>CAWCCX010000001.1:0-248781 GCA_963794155.1 uncultured Alphaproteobacteria bacterium
AGCCGGAAGCAACCGGAGTAGTCATGGAGGTGACGAAATGGCTGAAGCCTTCGGTATAGCGGGTCACGTATAGGTGACCGCGCGAGTGTGCGGGCCGCAACGCGAGTGAACGCCGAGCAAGCCTCACATGAGCAGGTGGCAGTCAAGCGGTTTGTTTCCGGGTGATAAGTCTCCAGCGGTTTGTCCGGTATCCGAGGTTCTGAGCCCTCTAAGCGTGACGCGGCTCGTTTCCGAGCACGATCAACCTCACATACGGTCGCCGTTCGCGACGGCTGCACCAACATCCCGCTTGCGGCGGGTAGGGCTCAGGAAGACGAGAACCTTTCTCGAAAACGGCGTTTCAGGCCACGGCTTGCTTCGGTTCGTCCACCTGGATCCGTCAGGACTGATCACGTCCTGAGGATTACGGGATTGGATGCGTGGAAGACGGGGGCTATCGTCAGGCGGGCCTAATCATGGCGCCTTCGATCACGACCCCAGCGCTCAGATATTTCCAGAGTGCGACCAGCAGCTTTCGCGCCAGCGCCACGATCGTCGTCTTGCGCCGACGACCGCCGTTACGTTCGTTTCGGTCCTGGAACCAGAGGGTGAGTGCGGAGCGCGGCTGATAGCGTATCCAAAGCCAGGCGAGCTGAATCATCGTTGTCCGTAGTCGCGGGTTGCCCGATTGCGAGATGCCCTGCTCGCGATTGACCGACCCGCTTTGCCAAGGCGTCGGGGCAAGGCCGGCATAAGCGGCGACCTGTCGGCGGTTATCGAAGTGCCTGGAGAGTCCCTCAGACCAGAGGACCGAAGCGAATTCCGGCCCAATCCCATGGACACCCAGCAACATCGGCGGCGGGGCCAACCCTTTGGTTTGTTGTGCGTTGAGCAGCGCGTCCCGCTCGGACTCCACAGCTTTGATCTGCTCGAGAAGCAATTCGAGCCGATCGAGTTCTCGACAAACCTGGGCTTTGAGATGTTCGGGCAAGCGACGGCCGTCGCCAGTCTGGAGCGCATCCAGCCGCGCCCGTCGATCGCGACGCAACGGCTCATACTCGGATGCGCCCTGAGAGAAGAGCAATCCTTTGATCCGGTTGACGTGCTGAACCCGTTCCATGATCAGCACCTTGCGCTCACGGCAAATCCGGCGGCGGTCTTCATCTTCAGGCGTCGGCGCCCGAACCATTGAACAGACCCGCGGTTCGCCGCGCTTGTGGGCGAGCAGCGCGCGAAGCAAAGCCTCGCCATCGATCCTGTCGGTCTTGGCCCGACGCCGCCGGCGCGAAGTCGCAATTGAGGCTGCATCGACAACGTGGCTCTCAATTCCCTCACTCAGCAAGACACGGTGAATCCAGAAACCGTCCAACCCCGCTTCTTGAATGACGATGATCGGGAAGGATTTTCCGGTCCGCGCGTACGCTTTCCTCCTGAGCTCCAAAATGCGGGCCAACAGCGCAGCGATATCCCCGGCGGACACGCTGTGCTTTGACATCTTCTCTCCGCGGCCTGGCGACAATGACGTAACCAGCCAGGTCGATCGGCTCAGTTCCAATGAGATGAATATTGCGCAAAGATCGGCCCGGATCGTGGTCGGTGCTAATTGATCAGCTACGTTTTGCATGGTCGCCTCCAGAGTGGGTGGTAAGCGACCTCATGCTCCCGAATCGCAGGTCGCTACCATCGCCTCATGGGATCTCGAAAAGGACGATGTGCAGGCCGACCCGACTGCAATTTCGGGGAAGGCTGATACGGCTGGGTGAGATGAGCGAAGACGACACCCAGTCGCTGCACCGGGGTACTGGCGGCAGCACGCACACAAGGAAAGCGCGCGCAACACGGGAAGCCCATGGGCGTGGTCGGGGATGACCAACCGGACGCCCGCGAGGGACAGGCCGGGCGCTCATGGGTGGCGGAGAGGTTCGTAGTACCGAAGAAGCCGGGTAACGCCGGGGGAGGGAAGGGGCCTCAGTTCAAGACAGACGCAAGACGTGGTGAAGGACCTGGAGATTGGGCAACCTATCAACTCCGGACAGCGTTCAGAAACTGCAGACGGCGTTGCACGCGAAAGCGAAGGCTGAAGCCGGCTACCGCTTCTACGCTCTCTACGACAAGATCAGCCGCGAGGACATTCTGGCGCACGCCTATGCCCAGTGCCGCTCCAACAAGGGCGCGCCGGGCGTGGACCGTCAGGACTTCGAGGCGATCGAGGCGTACGGGGTCGAGCGATGGCTGGGCGAACTGGTGCTTGCGCTCAGGCAGGAGACTTACCGACCGGACCCGATCAGACGCGTGTACATACCGAAGGCCAACGGCAAGCTCAGGCCGCTGGGCATCTCAACCGTGCGGGATCGGGTCTGCATGACGGCAGCGATGCTGGTGCTGGAGCCGATCTTTGAGGCCGACCTTCCACCTGAACTCTACGCCTACCGTCCCGGGCGCAACGCCCAGCAGGCGGTGGTCGAGGTGGAAGAACTGCTGTTTCGCGGCCATCCGGAAGTGGTGGACGCCGACCTCGCGGACTACTTCGGGAGCATTCCCCATGCCGAGCTTTTGAAGTCGGTAGCGCGCCGGATCGTTGATCGGCGCGTGCTGCATCTAATCCGGATGTGGCTGGATTGTCCCGTGGAAGAAACCGACGATCGGGGACGGAAGACGCGCACGACCGAGGCGCGAGACAAGCGGCGCGGCATTCCGCAGGGCTCACCCCTCTCACCGCTGCTGGCGAATCTCTACATGCGCCGGTTCGTGCTGGGATGGAAGATGTTGGGGCTCGAGCGAACCCTCGGCACTCGCCTCATAACCTACGCTGACGACCTCGTGATCTTGTGCAGACGAGGCAAAGCCGAAGCGGCCTTGCAAAGCCTGCGCGAGATCATGGGCAAGCTGAAGCTGACGGTGAGCGAGGAGAAGACACGCATCTGCAAAGTGCCGGAAGGAGCGTTCGACTTTCTGGGATACACGTTCGGGCGAATGTTTTCGGCGAGGACCGGCCAGGCGCGTATCGGCTACCGGCCGTCAAAGAAAAGCATTCAGCGGATGGTTGAGAAGGTCCACGCGCTGACCGGCCGATCGGGTACATGGCAAGAGACCACAACGCTGGTGAGCAAAGTGAACCGCACGCTGCGCGGATGGGCGAACTACTTTCGGGTAGGAACCGTCAGCAAGGCGTATCGGGCGCTCGATGCTTACGCGGCGATGCGGTTGCGCCGGTGGTTGCGCTTCAAGCACAAAGTCAGGCGACGAAGGGGCGGGAGCTATCCACTCTCGCACCTCTACGGGCACTTCGGGCTCGTACGTCTGACCCGGCTTGGGCACGACGTGCCGTGGACGAAGGCGTGAGCTCTTGTCCGAGAGCCGGATGCGGGAAATCTGCACGTCCGGTTCGATGAGGGGGGTGTGGAAACGGAGCCACGGGTGAGCCACTAAGGCACCGCCAGACGAAAGGGGCGGCAAACAGACATGCTCAACCTAACGCCACCGCGCCACACTCCTACTCTACGCATTGCCGCCGTCCACTTCGCGGCTCTGAAATCCCCTCTTTTCGGCGGACACCCTGCCCACGACATGGTTTCCGAATTATCCGCGTGCAGACGTTGGTCAAGATCGTGCTCAAAATCGCCATTCCCTATACCCCTTTTTGTTCCTTCGTCTGATTCCCATTGCCAGAGTTAAAGGGTGTTCAATTTCCTGTTTTCAGAAGAAGCGCATCGCCGCGGCGCCCGCCAGGCCGGCCCAGCCCGCAAGCCGGGGACACTAGGCGATCCCCGTCGAGGCTGCCGCGCTCCCGCACTCGCGCTTTCCGCCCTGCTTCATGCTAGATCAGCGCCTCACAGAGCTGGACCGGTCATGATCTGGGGAACGTTTGCGCTTGTCTTCGCCGCCGCCTTCACCGGCGCCTCGTTCTACGTCAACTGGGTCGAGCAGCCGGCGCGCCTCAAGCTCGAGGACGAGGCGCTGCTCAGCGAATGGGGACCGAGCGACAGCCGCGGGGTCGCGCTTCTCGCCGCCTACGCGCTCCTCGCGGCGATCGCCGGCTTCGCCGCCTATTTCGAATCGCAGGACGTGCGTTGGGCGTTCGGCGCCCTCGCCATCATCCTGAGCTGGCCTTATGCGTATTTCTTGATGACCCCGCTCGATAACCAGATCCGGGCGCTGCGCGGCTCCGATGTCGCCGCGGCGCGGGCGCTCGTTCGCCAATGGGGCCTGGTCGAGTCCGGCCTCACGGCGCTTGGGCTGGCGTCGGTCGCGCTCTTTGTCTGGGTGATTTGAACGGCTCCCGCGATGCGCTCGCTTCCCTCCTCGCCTGAGCCGCGCCAGTCATTCCGAAACGCGCCCCGGACATGAGCGGCTCCGACCGTCCGCCCCGCTTCGCGCAGCCGGCGCGCGACCTCGGCGACGCGCTGCGCTTTTTCACCCGCATGCCGGTCGGCGAGGCGAGCCCGAGCGCGCCGCTCGACCTCAACCGGTTCGCCTGGGCGGCGCCGGTCGCGGGCGGCGCGGTTGGTCTCGCCGGGGCGCTGGTGCTGGCGCTGACCGGGCTTTTCGGCCTGCCCCCGCTGGTCCGCGCCGCCCTCGCGACGGCGGCGCTGGTCATCGCCGCCGGCGGTCTGCACGAGGACGGCCTCGCCGACGTCGCCGACGGCTTCGGCGGCGGCGCGACCCGGGCGGTGAGGCTTGAGATCATGCGCGACAGCCGCATCGGCGCCTATGGCGCGCTGGCGCTGACGCTCGCGCTCATCCTGCGCATCGGCGCGCTGACGGCGGCGCTCGACGGCGGCTTCTGGCGCGCCTCGCTCAGCTTGATCGTCGTCGCCGCGCTTTCACGCGCCGGCGCGCTGACGCCGCTCGCGCTTCTGCACGCCGCGCGCGCCGACGGCGCAGGGGCGGCGGCCGGCCGGCTCGAGGCGGGTGCGCTGACCGCCGCTTGGGGTACCGCTCTCGTCGTCGCGCTCGTCCTTGGGCTCGTTTCGCTCGGGGTTGGGCATATCCTCGCTGCCGCGCTAGCGAGCGGCGCCGCCGGGTTGGCGATGACCGCGCTGGCGCGGCGCGCAATCGGCGGCCAGACCGGCGATGTCGCCGGGGCGGCGCAGCAATTGGCCGAGATCGCCGCCTGGTGCGGGCTTCTCATCGGGCATTCGGCCGCCTAAGTGAGAGGCCATGTCCGCGCCCGCCCCATCGACCCCTTGCGTTCAGGTCTGCGTCATCGATCCGCTTTCTTCGCTTTGCGTCGGCTGCGGCCGCTCGCTTGAGGAAATCGCCGCCTGGACGGCGATGAGCGAGGCCGGACGCCTGGCGGTCATGGCCGGGCTTGGCGAGCGCCTGGCAAGGGCGCGCTCGCGCGCGGCGCGCGGCGGCCGGGTCGCGGCGCAGAATTGGCTCCGCTGATGCGCTTCATCGCGCCCATTCTCGTTCTGGCGGCGGCGATGGTCGCTCTCCTGGCGACCCCGTCGCAGTCGACCCTGTTCGGGCTCGACCATGAGCGCTTCGCCAGCGCCGCGATCGGCGCCGCGGTGCTGTTATGGCTCGTTCTCTCGGGCCTGCGTTCGGCGCGGCCGAGCGACGTCGCCCGGATGGCCAGCGCGGCCGCGATCTGGGCGGCGCTCCTGCTCGCGCTGACCGGCGTCTACGCCTATCGCTACGAGGCCTCCGACATCGCGGAGCGCATCGCCGGCGAGCTTTTTCCGTCCGAGCCGGAGGTCGGCAGCGGCGGCGAAGTGATCGTCAACCAGCGTCTCGGCGGCGAATTCGCGATCACGGGCCGTGTCAATGGCGCGCGGGTGACCTTCCTGTTCGACACCGGCGCTTCCGCCGTGGTGCTGACCGCCGCCGACGCGCGCCGCGCCGGGATCAACACCGCCGGACTCGAATATGATGCGCCGGTCACCACCGCCAACGGCTCGGCGCTGGCGGCGGAAATTCGCCTCGACCAGGTGGCGGTCGGGCCGATCGTGATGCGCAATGTCGCGGCGCTGGTCGCCCGCCCCGGCGCGCTGGACGAGAGCCTCTTGGGCATGAGTTTCCTCGGGCGGCTCAAGAGCTACGCGGTCGAGCGCGGCCGGCTCATCCTGACGGCGAGATGACGATTTCGAGCCGCCGCCCATAGCCCGGCCCGCTCCCATCCCCGATCCACGCGGGCGACGGCGTCGCGCAGGACCTCGAGCCCAGCCCCGGCGCGTACCTTCTTGCTCGCCGGGACACGCCGATAGGCTCGCGCCCCGACCCGGCCGGCGAACAAGCCATGAAGATGCCGGATGAAGTCATGCAGGCGCTCGCCGAGCGCGGCGACGCGGTCAGGGGCCGCGTCTGCAAAGTCCGATTCGACGGAACTGCAATCTGCTCTGGTTGAGCGCCGGTCGGTGCAGTCCCAAGCTCCTGGAACGTGACGCCGCCACATGCGTTAAGGTCGTCGGATCGCCGCCAGACACGGGGCTTTGGGATGGTGCCGGCGCCGAATGCTCGGAAATCGCCTGCCTGCGTGCTGGTGGTCGAAGACGAGATTTTGATCCGCGTCCTGATCGCGGATGAATTACGGGCCGAGGGCTTCTCGGTCGTCGAGGCGGCGACCGCCGACGAGGCCTTGTCGTACTTTCAAGCAGGCGTCCAGGTGGATTTGGTGCTTTCAGACATCGAGATGCCCGGCGCCCTGAACGGGGTCGATCTGATACGGCGTCTCCGCGCTGAAGCCCCCGATGTTCTGACCGTGCTGACCTCGGGAACGTCTGCAAGCGCTCACCAAGCTGATGCCTTCCTTCCGAAGCCTTACGAGGTCAGGCAAGGCGTCGTTCTGGTCGCGACGCTCCTGCGGAAGGAGTTCGAGATGAACGACCCCTGCGTTCTTCTTGTCGACGCCGAGGAGCTGGTCCGTATGCCGCTCGCCCAGTATCTGAGGGAGTGTGGATATCGTGTGTTGGAAGCGATCAACGCCAAGGAAGCCCAAGCGCTTCTTTCTGAAGGTTCTCAACCGATCGACATTGTGCTTGCCGATATCCAAACGCTGGGTGGCAGTGGATTCGCTTTCGCAGCCTGGGTGCGGCAAAACAAACCCGGCATCAGGGTTCTTTCGGCTGGAACCATTGCCGCTGCGACGCGCAAGGCTGGCGATCTATGCGACGAAGAGCCGCCGATCCGAAAGCCATACGATCACCAAATCGTGTTGGATCGCATTCGCCGCCTCCTTGCCGAACGTGACCGAAACCGAAATTGAAGAATTGGCTTGTCCAAGACGTCCGTCCCCGGACCGTTGGTCAGCTTGGCGCTGAGCTTTTCGGGAGCAAGAGCAGGCGACTGAGATGGGGTTCTGACGGCAGGCGAGCCTCAGCCTTATTCAGCGGCATATAGCCCTTCGAAAGACGGGCGGTCTTGCAAAGGCCCCACCCCTCGCTCCCCCGCTCGCGCAACGCGGGCGACGGCTCTGGTCAGCACATCGAGCCCGGCGCCGGCGCGTACGCCCTCGCTCGCCAGCACTCGCCGATAGGCGCGCGCGCCGGGCTGGCCGGCGAACAGGCCATGCAGATGCCGGGTGTAATCGTGCAGGCGCTCGCCGCGCTCGAGGCCGCGCGCGATCACGGCCATGAAGGCTTCGATCGCCTCGAACGCGCCGGCGACCGGCGCCTCTTCGCCGAACAGCTCAGGGTCGACGCCGATCAGAAGCTCGGGATTCTGATAGGCGGCCCGCCCGACCATCACCCCGTCGACATGCTGAAGCTGGACGCGCGCGGCGGCGAGGTCGGCGACGCCGCCGTTGAGGATGATTGGCCAGTCGGGATGGGCCCGCTTCAGCGCATGAACGAGCGGATAGTCGAGCGGCGGAATCGACCGGTTGTCCTTGGGGCTCAAGCCGTCGAGCAGCGCCTTGCGCGCATGGACGATGAGCGCGGCCGCCCCGGCGCCCTTCACCGCCTCGGCGAAGGCGGCAAGCGCCTGTCGCGGCTCCTGCTCGTCGACGCCGATCCGGCACTTCACGGTGACCGGAACCTCGACCGCCGCGGCCATCGCCGCGACGCAGTCCGCGACCAGCCGAGGCTCGCGCATGAGACACGCCCCGAACCGGCCGCTTTGCACGCGGTCGGACGGGCAGCCGCAATTGAGATTGATTTCGTCATAGCCGAACTCGGCGCCGATCCGCGCCGCCTCGGCCAGCCGCGAGGGATCCGCGCCGCCGAGCTGGAGCGCAACCGGATGCTCATCGGCCTCGAAGCCGATCAGCCGCTCCCGCGGCCCGAACACGACCGCATCCGCCGTCACCATCTCGGTATAGAGCCGCGCCCGGCGCGTGAGCAGGCGATGGAACGCCCGGCAGCGCTGGTCGGTCCAGTCCATCATCGGGGCCACGGAAAAGCGGGCGCTATACGGCGGAGACATGGCGCTCATATAGGGGAGATGTCCTTGAATGTCGCCAATGGCGTCGCCGTTCGACCGCTCATCTGACGATTGCGTCCGAACCCGACTTGCGTCTTTAACTGTCGTTCGGATGAGCCGCTTGCGCCTGATCAAGGTTCTCGCCTTTGCGTCCGTCCTGGCGGGCGGCGCGGCCGAAGCCGCGGCCCAGCTTTCGCCGTCGGCGACGCCCAACGTCGCCGTTGCCCCGCAATACGGCACGACTCACGTCTATGTCCCGTTCGCCGAGTTCGACCGCTTTGTCGCCAGCTTCGTTTCGACCTTCGGCGGAACGACGTCCAAGGCGGGCATCGTCACGGTCACGCCGGCGCCGAGCCTCGCCAAATCGCAGCTTGTCCTGACGCCGGTCGGAAACCTGTCGGTGTTCGGCTTCACGACCCCCGTTCCCTTCCCCTTCGGCGACGAGCGGACCGGCTCCCTGGTCACCGACATCGACGCCGCTGTTCAGGCGGCGCGGACCAACGGAGCGGACGTCATCGTCGCCCCGTTCGCGGACGCGCTTGGCCGGGACGCAATCATCCAGTGGCCCGGCGGGGTGAACATGCAGCTCTACTGGCACACGACGCCGCCAAGCTATCCGCCGCTCGCCGCCGTTCCCGAAAACCGGATTTACCTGTCCAAGGACCGCGCTGACGCTTTCATCCGCGCCTTCGTCGCCTTCTCGCACGGCGCGATCGTGAGCGACGAGCCCGCGGCCCCCGGCGTAGAGATCGGGCGCGCGGGAGAGACGTACCGCCGCGTTCGCATCGAATCCGGCTTTGGCAAGGTTGTCGCGCTGATCACAGACGGGCATCTCCGCTGGCCCTACGGCCGCGAGGTCGCCGGCTATGAAGTGTCGAGCATGGCGGAAACGCTGGCCAAGGCGATCGCGGCGGGGGTCGCGGTGCTGGTCGCGCCGACCACGGCCGATCGCCGCGTGGCCGCGATCGTGCTCTTTCCCGGCGGCTACATCGCCGAGATTCACGCCGCCGTCCGGCCCTGACCTCCGATCGGGGGCGCCCCGAAAAAGTCCCGCGCCGGCGCGAGGGCGTCTCGGCTTGCCGCCCGCTCTATATCGATCTAGGTCTGGTTCACGCAGCGCTTCGGGAGGAGAGCCGTGACCAGACCCCTGATCGTGATCGATCCGCAGCCGCGGTCCCGCGAGGAAATCTTCGAGCCGAAGATCTGGGTGGAGCTCGAGGATCTGGGCGAGCTTGCGGTCCATGAGGGGCCCGGCCGCATGCCGGCCGAGCGCTTCGACGCCTTGCTCCCCGAGATGGCCCTCTTGATCGGCCAGAGTGACATGCCCAAGGCCCGGCTCGACCGCGCCCCGAACTTGCGCGCCATCGTCAACGTCGAGACCAATTTCCTCCAGAACGTCGATTACGAGACCTGCTTTGCGCGCGGGATCCATGTGCTCGCGCCGAGTTCGGCGTTCGCGCGCCCGATCGCGGAGATGGCGCTTGGGATGGCGATCGACCTCTGCCGCGGGGCGACCGCAGCCGATCGCGCCATGCGCAAGGGCAGCGAGAAATGGCTGCTCGACGGCGCGGAAGGCTGCTTCTCGCTCTATGGCGCGCGGGTCGGCCTGATCGGCTTCGGCGATCTCGCGCGCGCGTTTGCGCCCCTGCTCGCGCCGTTTGGCTGCCCGATCAAGGCCTACGATCCGTGGATCTCCGACCACTACGTGGCCTCCTTCGGGGTCGCCGCCGCCTCGCTCGACGAGGTCCTGGCGACGAGCCAGGTCATTGTCGTGTTCGCCGCCGTGACCAGCGACAATCAGGGGTTTTTGGCCAAGCGCGAATTCGACCTGATCGCACCCGGATCGGTGTTCCTGTTGATGAGCCGCGCGGGGACCGTCGACTTCCCCGAATTCCTGCGCCAGGTCGAAAGCGGGCGGTTCCGCGCCGCAACCGACGTTTTTCCGGTCGAGCCTGCGCCGCCCGGCGACCCGGCGCGCCGGATCGACGGTCTCCTGCTTTCGCCCCATCGCGCCGGCGCCTTGCCCGATTCGCTCTACGAGATTGGCCGGCAAACGGTCGCCGACGCCAGCCTCATCCTCAGCGGTCTGCCGCCGCTCTCCTGCCGGCGCGCCCAGCGCGAAACCGTCGCGCGCTCGCGGTCGAAGCCGACCGAACGCAGCTGAACCGGCGCTTGGCGGCTTGACATCGAGCGGCGGCCGGACATAGCCTAGAACGTTATAGAAGAAGGCGGCGGCGAGCCCGGCAGTAACCTGCGCGACGCCAGGGAGCGAGCGATCAATGGCGGGGAAAACGCCGACCATCCGCGACGTCGCCTCGCGCGCCGGCGTTTCGGTCGCCACCGCTTCCAATGTCGTCAACGGCAACCGGCCGGTCGGGGAGGCGAGCCGTCGCAGGGTGGTCGAAGCGATCGCGGCGCTCGGCTATCGGCTCGACCGCGCGGCGAGCGCGTTGCGCGGCGCCTCGACCCGCCTCGTCGGCATGGTCGTTCCCGACATCACCAACGTCTTTTTCGCCAGCCTGGTGCATGGGATCGAGGCCCTCGCCGAGCGCGACGGCTACGATCTTCTGATCGTCTCCTCGAGCGAGGATGCGGCCAAGGAGCGCCGCCGCGTCGAGGCCCTGGTCGCGCGCCGCATCGACGGCCTGATCGTCGTTTCGGCGAGCGACAATTCGATGACGGCGCTCAGGCGCGGCGCGGACGGCTCGCGTCTGCCGCCGACCGTTCTCGTCGATCGCGGCGGCGGGGCGCCGGAGTTCGATACGGTCAGCGCCGATTGCGAAGCAGGCGGCTACGCGGCGACCCGGCATCTCGTCGGCCTCGGGCACCGTGACATCGCCGTTCTCACCCATTCGAAGCATCTCAAGAATATCGAACAGCGCATCGCCGGCTGCCGGCGCTCGCTGACCGAAGCGGGGTTTGACGGGCGCGAGCGGGTCATCTACGGCGGGCACGACCTCGAAAGCCTGCGCGGCGCGATCGAGCTCGAGCTGCATCGCGCCGACCGGCCGACCGCGATCTTTGCCCTCACCAATGTTTGCGCGCTCGCGTCGATCAAGGCGGCTCGCGGCCTCGATCTTGAAATTCCGGGCGACATTTCGATCGTCGGCTTCGACGACTTCGACTGGATGTTTGCGCTGCGACCCTATCTGACGACGGTCGCGCAGCCGGTCGAGGAATTCGCTTCGGCCGCCTGGCGCCTTTTGATGCGCCGCCTCAAGCCCCCGGGGGCAAACGGCGTCGAGCGCATCGAGCTTCCCTGCACTCTCAAGGTGCGGGAATCCACTGGGCCCGCCCGCCCTCGGCTCAAAGCTGTTGCGGAGGCCGTATCGTGGTCCTTCGTCAGGCCGCGGTGATCGCCGATAACGCAACCCGCGCGACCAGCATGAACGCCGTCGTTGCTCATATTGTCGGCGCGGCCGACGCGCAGCCCCAGGGAGGACACCCGTGACCCGCTTCGGCGCCGACGCGCTCCGCAGCTGACTTTGTCGGAGCGAGCGGCGATAACGCGTTCCTTCGAGATATGGAGAGGCAAATTGAAATTCGGCATTTATTACTCGTACTGGGAGCAGGAGTGGAGCGCCGACTGCCTCAAATACGTTGAGAAAGTCGCCAAGTTTGGCTTCGACGTCATCGAAATCGCCGCTCACCATCTCAACAGCTACAGCCCGGCTCATATCGCCGAAGTCGGCCGCTCCGCCCGGGCCAACGGCATTGCGATCACCGCCGGGCTGGGCCCGCCCCAGAAGAAGAACCTGTCGTCCGCCGATCCGGAGATCAGAAAAGCAGGCCGGGCCTTTTTCGAGGAGACGCTGACCAACCTCGCCCAGCTCGATATCCACATCATCGGCGGCGCCCTCCACTCCTACTGGCCGATCGACTATTCCAAGCCCGTCGACAAGGCTGGCGACAGGGCGCGGGGCCTCGAGGGCATTTCAAGCCTCGCCGATTTTGCCGGTAATCTCGGCATCGACCTGTGCCTCGAAGTGCTCAACCAATTCGAGAACCACGTTCTCAACACCGCCGAAGAAGGCGTCGCCTTCGTCCGCGAGATCGGCAAGCCCAACGTCAAGGTGATGCTCGACACGTTCCACATGAATATCGAAGAGGACAGTCTCGGCGAAGCGATCCGCACCGCCGGCCCGTTGCTCGGCCATTTCCATACGGGCGAGAATAATCGGCGCGTTCCCGGCAAAGGCCGGCTGCCCTGGCACGAAATCGGAACGGCGCTGCGAGAAATCGGGTATGACCGCACGGTCGTGATGGAGCCCTTCGTCAAGATGGGCGGTCAGGTCGGCGCCGACATCCGGGTTTGGCGCGATCTGAGCGACGACGCGGACGAGGCGCAGATGGACGAGGCCGCACGCCAGGCTTTGGCGTTCTCGCGCTACCTGCTCGGCTGAAAGCCGAAAGCCATGATGCGGACGCAAGATCCGTAAGCCAATTGACGGCCGATTTGCGCTTCACTACCGTGCAAGGGCCGCTACCGCCGATTTCATTCGACGGCGCGCTGCGAACAAGGAAAACATTGTTATGAGGCACAGGGCCGCCCTCGCGGGCGCGCTGGCGGCGGGAGCCTGCGCGCTGATCGCGGGACCCGGTTCGGCAGCCACTGTCGGGATCTTGGCGTCCGACGCGGCCTGCTGCTCGATTTCCGGCGGTCTGAATCTTCAAGTCGATTCGGCCGGAACCGCCCAGGGCGCGTCGCCCGCCGGCGACTGGCCGAACGAGTTCCGGCGATTCGGCGCTGGCAAACGAGGCTGCGAGCGGCGGTTCCGAGAAGGCCGGCAACTCGATCGGGCCGCCGGCGATCGCGGTCAAGGACGGCGCCGCGCTTGACGACAATTCTCCCGACGCCGCGGGCTCGCTGGCCGCGCCCGAACCTTCGGTCCTGACCACCCTGCTCACGACGCTCAATGACCTGAGCGCCTCGTTGTTCGGCGGTCGTTGACCAGAACTCCGCGTCTGGCCTCCCGGCAGGCGGTCTTCTCATGCGTTCGGAATGTTCTGCGCCAGCGCTTCGAGCACGGCCATGCGCACCGCGACGCCCATTTCGACCTGCTCGCGGATGAGGGACTGCGCGCCATCCGCGACCAAGGTATCGATCTCGACGCCGCGGTTCATCGGGCCCGGATGCATGACCAGCGCCCCAGGCTTGGCGTAGCCGAGCTTTTCCTCGTCGAGACCGAAATAGCGGAAATATTCCCGCGCCGAGGGCACCAGCGCGCCGCTCATGCGCTCGCGCTGCAACCGCAACATCATGACGATGTCGGCGTCCTTTAGCCCTGCGCGCATGTCAGAGGCGACCTCGACCCCCATCCGCTCCACGCCCTCCGGCATCAGCGTCGAGGGGCCGACCACCCTCACATAGGCCCCCAGTTTGCCGAGCAGCAGGATGTTCGAGCGGGCCACGCGCGAGTTGAGGATATCGCCGCAGATGGCGACCGTGAGGCCCTCGATGCGGCCGAGATTGCGCCGGATCGTCAAGGCGTCGAGCAGCGCCTGGGTCGGGTGCTCGTGCGCCCCGTCGCCGGCGTTGACCACCGAGCAGTCGACCTTCCGCGCCAGGAGATGGACGGCGCCCGCCTGATGGTGGCGCACGACGAGAATGTCGGGCCGCATCGCGTTCAAGGTCATCGCGGTGTCGATCAGCGTCTCGCCCTTTTTGACGCTCGACGCTCCGACCGCCATGTTCATAACGTCCGCCCCGAGCCGTTTTCCGGCGAGCTCGAACGACGACTGGGTGCGGGTCGACGCCTCGAAGAAGAGATTGATCTGGGTGCGCCCGCGAAGCGTGGCGCGCTTCTTCTCGACCTGGCGCGAGATCGTCACCGCCTCGTCTGAAAGATCGAGCAGCGCCACGATCTCCTCGCGCGTGAGATGCTCGATGCCGAGCAGGTGGCGCTGGGCGAAGACGGGCGGGGAGGCGGTCATCAGGGCTGCCAATAGGACGATTCTCGCCTAACGTCGATTGGTTCGAAACGCTAGAGCCTTGCAACGGTAGCGGGGTCCGGCGCGCCGCCGAAGTATTTCTCGAGGCATTGCTCGAAAATGTCTTCTCCGGGAGCCGCCCGGGCGAACAGCGTCATCGACGAGCGGAATTTCATCTCGTCGACCGGCCCGAAGATCTGGCGAGCGTTCCATCCCTCGGCCTCGAGCGCCAGCCCCACGCATTCCCGCAAGCGGGGCCCGAGGATCGGGTGGGCCAGATACGCGGCCGCTTCCTCCAGCGAGGCAAGCGCGAATCGCACCGAGGTCGGGCTATGGCCAAGGCCCGCGATCTGCGGAAAGACAAACCACATCCAGTGGCTTTCCTTCCGACCCGCCCGGAGCTCGCGGCGCACATTATCGTAGACAGGTTCCTGAGCCTCGACGAAGCGTTCAAGGTTGAAGCGGTCCGTCATGATCGCGCTTGCTTCAAAGCTCAGCTGTCGTAACCCGGCCCGACCTCACGCCCCTTTCGGATAGTCCGCCCCGCGCGCCGCCGCCTCGCCTGCCGCGTATTCCTTGCGCAACGCCTCGATCTCCGCGCCCATCGCCTCGTAGGCGATGCTCCCCAGCACGAGCCGCAGCGGCGGCTTCTCTTGTTCGACGGCGGCGATGATCGCCTCGGAGCCGCGTACGGGATCGCCTTGCTGCTTGCCGCTGATCGACTGGGTGAAGTTGCGCCGCGCGATCGCGGTGTCGGCGTAGGCGTCGATTGGGTGTTTCGGGACTTTCAGCGAACGCCCGGCCCAATCGGTGCGGAACGGGCCGGGCTCGACGATAATGACCTTGATCCCGAGCGGTCCCACCTCTTTGGAAAGCGATTCGGACAGGCCTTCGACCGCGAATTTCGTCGCTGCATAGTAGCCCGAGCCCGGAAAACCGATGAAGCCGCCCATCGACGATACGTTGACGACCGCGCCCGATTTTTGCGCCCGCATGATCGGCAGCACGGCGCGAGTCGAAAGCCGCGAGGCCAAACACATTGGTCTCGAACATCGCCCGAATGTCGTCGTCGTCGCCTTCCTCGATCGCCGCGAGATAGCCGTAGCCGGCGTTGTTGACAAGGACGTCGATGCGACCGAAGCGTCGCTGGGCGGCCTCGACGGCCGCTTCGATCTCTGCCTGCTTCTCGACGTCGAGATTGAGAGCCAGCGCCTTGTCGGCGTGGTCGCGGACGAGATCGTCGACCTTCGCTTTGTCGCGCGCCGTCACCACGACGCGATAGCCGCGCGCCAGCAGGATTTTTGACAATTCCCGGCCGAATCCGGTCGAGCATCCCGTGATCAGCCAGACAGGTTTTTTGTGAGCGGAAGATTGATCGGCGGCCATCGGCGCCCTCTCGGTTTGCAATGAAAGCGGAGAAGCCTGGTTTCTCGCATGGGCGGACGGCGGGGCGCAATTGTGCGCGTGGCTTTCCAGAAGCCTGCGCGCATTGATCATGACCCCCGATTTGACACTGAGCCTCGGCGTCTCCATATCCCGCGCCCGAACGGCCGGGCGCAAACGGGACGCGCCGCCGGCTGCCCAAAGGAAGTTTCCTGAATGAAAGTCGTGATCGTCGAGTTCGCCTGCAAAGGCCAAGACCATCAACAAGTATCTGGGTAAGGACTATGGCGTCTACGCCTCGTTCGGCCATGTGCGGGATCTCGCGGCCAAGGACGGCTCGGTCGATCCGGACGATGATTTCGCCATGCGCTGGGAGGTCGACGCCAAGGCCGCCAAGCGGCTCAGCGACATCGGCGGGGCTGTCAAGGACGCGGACCGCGTGATCCTCGCGACCGACCCGGATCGCGAGGGCGAGGCGATCTCCTGGCACATCCATGAAATCCTCAAGGGCAAGAAACTGCTCAAGGACAAGCGGGTCGATCGCGTGGTGTTCAATGCGGTGACCAAGGATGCGGTCCAGGAGGCGATGCGCCATCCGCGCGAGATCGACGAGGCGCTGGTCGACGCCTACCGGGCCCGCCGCGCGCTCGATTATCTGGTCGGCTTCACCTTGTCTCCGGTGTTGTGGCGAAAGCTGCCGGGCGCGCGCTCGGCGGGCCGGGTGCAGTCGGTGGCGTTGCGGATCATCTGCGACCGCGAGCTCGAGATCGAGAGGTTCGTCGCGCGCGAATACTGGTCGATCCTCGCCCATTTGCGCACCGAGGCCGACGCGCCCTTCACCGCCCGTCTGGTCGGCGCCGACGGCAAGAAGATCAACCGGCTCGACATCGGCTCGGGACCTGAGGCCGAAGCGTTCAGGACCGCGCTGGAAAAGGCGCGCTTTTCGGTTGCGGCGATCGAATCGAAGCCGGTCAAGCGCCACCCCTATCCGCCCTTCACCACCTCGACTCTGCAGCAGGAGGCCTCGCGCAAGCTCGGCCTCGCGCCGGCGCGCACGATGCAGATCGCCCAGCGTCTCTATGAAGGCGTCGACGTCGGCGACGGCGCGGCCGGCCTCATCACCTATATGCGCACCGACGGCGTCGATCTCGCCCCCGAGGCGGTCGCGGCGGCGCGGCGGGTCATCGCCAAGGATTTCGGCGACGCCTATGTGCCGTCCGCGCCGCGCAAATACACCGCCAAGGCCAAGAACGCGCAGGAGGCGCACGAGGCGATCCGGCCGACCGACATGACGCGGCGCCCGCGCGACGTCGCCCGGCATCTCGAGCCCGAGCAGGCCAAGCTCTACGAACTCATCTGGACGCGCACCATCGCCAGCCAGATGGAGAGCGCCGAGCTCGAGCGCACCACGGTCGACATCCTGGCCGAAGCGGGCGCGCGCAAGCTTGAATTCCGCGCCACTGGCCAAGTCTTGCGCTTTGCGGGTTTCCTCGCTCTCTACCAGGAGGGCCGGGACGATGAGGAAGACGAAGAGTCAAGCCGTCTGCCTGCGATGCGCCAAGGAGAGAAGCTCGCCAAGGAGCGGATCGACGCGACCCAGCACTTTACCGAGCCTCCCCCCCGCTACACCGAGGCGACGTTGGTCAAGCGGATGGAGGAGCTCGGCATCGGCCGCCCCTCGACCTACGCCTCGACCATCGCCGTGCTCAAGGACCGCGCCTATGTGCGGCTCGACAAGAAGCGCCTCTTTCCCGAGGACAAGGGCCGGCTGGTGACCGCCTTCCTCGAATCCTTTTTCGCCAAATATGTCGGCTACGATTTCACCGCCGACCTCGAGGAGAAGCTCGACCAGGTCTCGAACAGCGAGATCGACTGGAAGGCGCTTCTGCGCGATTTCTGGACCGATTTCTCCGGCGCCGTCGACGACATCAAGGACCTCGGCACCCGACAGGTGCTCGACAGCTTGAACGAGCTTCTGGGGCCGCACATTTTTCCCGGGCGCGGCGACGGCGTCGATCCGCGCCTCTGCCCGCTCTGTGGCCAGGGACAATTGTCGCTGAAGCTCGGCAAGTACGGCGCCTTCATCGGCTGTTCGCGCTATCCCGAGTGCAAGTTCTCACGCGTTCTGGCGCCAAGCGGCGCGGACGGAAGCGAAGGGGACCGGCCGGGCGTGCGCCTGCTCGGCGAGGATCCGGCCACGAGCGAAGAGGTTACGTTGCGCACCGGCCGCTTCGGCGACTACGTCCAGCAGGGCGAAGGCGAGAAGCCCAAGCGCTCATCGCTGCCGCGCGGACTCCAAGCCGACGACGTCACGCTTGAGAAGGCGCTCGCGCTTCTGTCCCTGCCGCGCGAGGTCGCGCGCCATCCGACCAGCGGAGAGGCGATCCTCGCCGGCATCGGGCGCTACGGCGCCTACGTGCAACATGGGAAGACCTACGCCAATCTCGGCCGCGACGACGATGTGCTCGAGATCGGCGCCAACCGGGCGATCGACCTCATCGTCGCCAAGGAGAGCGGGGCGGGCGCCGCGCGATTCGGAGGCGGGGCGGGGCGCGAGCTTGGCGAGCATCCGGACGGTGGCAAGGTCAGCGTGAAGGCCGGCCGGTTCGGCTCATACGTCAATCACGGCAAGATCAACGCCACCATCCAGAAGGGGACGGATCCCGCCAGTCTTACTCTTGAAGAGGCGATCGAACTGCTGAAGGCCAGGGCGGCGGGCGGCGGCGTGATCGGCCGCCTCGTCGGCCAGCATCCGGACGGCGGCCCGGTCACCGTGCGCGACGGGCGCTACGGCGCTTACGTCAACTGGGGCAGGGTCAACGCCACGATCCCGAAAGGAACCGCGCCTGATTCGGTCGGTCTCGCTCAGGCTCTGGAGCTGATCGCCGAACGCGAGGGCAGGCCGGCGGCTCAGCCGCGAAAGGGGGCCGGCGGGTCGGCGAAGACCAAGGCTCGATCCCCGAAGCCCAAGGCGGCCCAGCCATCTGCGAAGGGCGGACTCCCAAAGGCGACCGCCAAGAGCGCCTCCCCGCGAGCCGCGAAGCCGGCGCCAACGAAGAAGCCGCCGCCGTCGAGCGCCAAGGGCAAGAGTTCGGCGACCCGCTAGCTCCGGCGGCGCGCGATGCGCTGATCCTTACGCTCTGAACAGGTTCTGGGCAATTCCCGCCGCGGCGAACACATAATCGCGACTCGCCTCCAATTCCGAGCGCAGCTTCGGAATGTCGTGGCCGACGATCGCGCCGCGCCATTTCTTGATTTGTCCAGCGCAAAGGACGGTCGAGACGTTGGACCGATCCATGAGGGTGACGACCGCGCCCGCGGCGTGGTTGAGCGGCGCGACATTGAGCGCCGTCGCGTCCAGGAGGATCACGTCGGCGTCCTTGCCTGGGGTCAGCGATCCTGTCTTGCCGTCGATCTTGAGCCCCTTGGCCCCGCCGATCGTTCCGAGCTTGAGCGCGTCGGCGACCGACATCAGCTTCGGGTAGTCCTTTCCCTGAAGCGCGAGCTCGTTGGCGAGCATGCGCTGCAAGGTGAGGACGCTGCGCATCTGGGTGAACATGTCGGCGGTCATGGTGCACTCGACGTCCGAGGACAGCGAGAGGCTCATGCCGAGATCGAGCGCCTTCTGGATAGGCGGAGCTCCGTGGCGCATGTGCATCTCGATCGGCGCGGAGATCGACACATGCGCCCCAGCGTCGGCCGCCGCTTTCCAGGCCAGATCGCTCATCCCGGTCATATGGATGAAAAAGCAATCGGGCCCGAATTCGCCCGCCTTGGCGAGCGCGTCGAAGGTCGGTTGCATGCCGAACGTCACCACCACGTGCAGCGCGATCGGAAGGCCGAGGTCGCGCCCGACTTTCCAGGCTTTCTCGTAGCCCGGCAGGTAGATCTCGCCGCCCATGAACATGCTGAGGAGCTGATCTGAGGAGGAAAAATGCTGGTCGCGAATGCGCTTCGCGTCCGCCGGATATTTCGCCTTCTCGCCCCATCCCTCGAAATAGCCAAACACCGCGCGACGTCCCGCCGCGCGCAGACCTTCGATCGCCGCGTCCGAATGTTCGGGCGAATGATGAATCTGGCTCACGTCCATCACCCCGGTCACGCCCGCGTCGATCTGCGCGACGCCGCCGAAGACCTCGTTGATGAAGACGTCTTGCGGCCGGTACACCATCGAGAACTTCTGCAAAATCGATTCATAGTAGTTGTGCGCGCTCTCCGGCCGGCCGTCGTTGATGAGAATTCCGTCGGCGAGAAAGCCGCGCAGCGCCGTCTCGAACTGATGGTGATGGGTGTCGATGAATCCCGGCATGACGATGTGTCCGGCGGCGTCGATGACGGCCACGTCGGGCGCCGAGATGGAAGGCGCGATCTCGGCGATTGTCGCGCCCTCGATCAGAACGTCGCCGGTCGCGTGATCGCCGACCCGCTCGTCCATGGAAAGGATCGTCCCGCCCTTGATGAGCGTCCGCCGGCCCTTGGCGCCGACGCCCTCGGGGATCGGGCGGGCCGCTGGGCCGCGCTGCGCCCTGGCCTTGGCGGGAGAAGCCCGCCGTGGCGCGGTCTTGGCCGCGAAGATGCCGCTTGTCCCGCCTCCCGCCGAGGCGAGGTCGCAGATGACGCACATCGATTTCCTCCCTGCTTAAAGGCGGCCGCGCTTCGGAGGCGGGGCTTTGAGCGTGGCGAGGGTTCCCGAAAAGGCGTCAACCGTCAATTGGCGACACGGCGAACCTCTTCGCCCCCGCCGCTTAAGCCTTCGCGCCCGCTACCCTGGCCTGTGGCACACCGCCTCGATATTGTTGCCGCCCGGATCGAAGACGAAGACGCCAAGCAATGCGCCGGCCGCGAAAGCGCCGGCGACGCGTGTGGCGCCAAGGGGTGCGGCCGCGAGCAAGAACCCGGCTAAGAATCCAGCGGCGACGGACAACTCAGCCAAGTCCAGAAAATCGCGGACGTGACGAGGAGCCGCGGGCCATTTCCAAGGGCGAGATTCTGGCCCCTGAGCTAGCGTCGGCCATCCCTACCTCGTTTTTGCCGAGCTCCCAAAAAATTAGCAAATATACTTAGAGACAGGTTTCCTTCCCCGCGTGGTACTTCATAAAGGTCAAGCAGACCCGGTTGCCCTCGGCGCGCAGCTACCCCTACGATCCCAGCATGTGTCGCCAACCCTTTGAGCGCAGGGATATGTCACCCATACCCCGCCGTCGTCGTACCATGTGAAAGTTGTATTTCCTAAGGTGCGGGTACCCAAAACAGTACCCGCATATGCGCCCACAACAGTAACGGTCAGCGCCAGGCAAACCCCAACCCCTACGCGCAGCACTTTCCCCTCCTCCTCAGCGTTAATAAGGCGGAGGAAGTGCACTGAGCCATCGTCAAGTCAAGGAAATTTGTCACCCTGGCCTGTGGCACACGGCTTCGACGTTGTTGCCGTCCGGATCGAAGACGAAGGCGCCGTAGTAGTGCTGGTGGTAGTGCGGCCTTGGCCCCGGCGCGCCATTGTCGCGGCCGCCGGCTCCCATCGCGGCGCGGTAGAAGGCGTCCACCTCGGCGCGCGTTTGCGCGGTGAAGGCGACATGCGTCCCGCCCTTGGGCTTCCGTCCCGTGCCGATCCAGAAGAACGCCTTCTTGTCGGCGCCGAAACCGGCATGCGCGTCGGCGCCCGTCTCCTCGGCCGAGACTTCCATGATCACGCCGATGCCGAGCGGCTTCAGCGCGCTCAGGTAGAAGGCTTTCGCGCGACTCATGTCGGCGACCGAAACGCCGATGTGATCGATCATGTTGAAATTCTCCGATTCCGGCAGCGCCCCCTGGGCGCAAACGCCGCTCCACGAAGGATAGGCCAGAGTTGAAGGGATCGCCCGCCAAAACTCCGCCCCGTCGCGGCGGCTCAATTCTGTGCTATAACGCCTCGCCCGATGCGGGCGAAGGGCGGGCAAGCGCGGGCTTGCCGGGAGGGCCCGTCGATGAATCCGATCAACGCGACCCATGATTACGCGGGGCGTGCGGCGGAGGCGGCCTATAGCCGCTGGGCCCCGGTCTACGACCTGATCTTCGATCTGCCATTCCATCCGGGGCGGGCGGCGGCGGCGCGCGCGGCGGCCGAGGCGGCCGGTCCCGGCGGCGAAATCCTGGTCGTCGGGGTCGGCACCGGGCTCGAACTGCCGCTCCTGCCGGGCAATGTGCTGGTGACGGGGATCGACATCTCTGGCCCGATGCTGCGCGCGGCGCGCGCCCGGATCGAGCGCGAGGGGCTGGCGCAGGTGAAGGGCCTGCAGGTCATGGACGCGGCCAAGCTCGAATTTCCCGACGCTGCGTTCGACGTTGCGCTCGCGCCCTATGTGATGAGCGTCGTTCCCCATCCGGAGCGGGCGCTCGACGAGGCCTGGCGGGTCTTGAGGCCGGGCGGAACCCTGGTCGTGATGAACCATTTCGCGGGGTCGCGGGGACTTCGCGCTGGCGTTGAGCGCCGGATGGAGACGGCCGCCGCCTGGCTCGGCTGGCATCCGAACTTTCCTTATTCAACCGTTGGCGACTGGATCGATTCGCGCTCCGACGCGCGGGTGGTCGAGCGCAGCGAGCTTGCGCCGATGAAGCTGTTCACGCTTCTGAGGATCGAGAAGGCCGGGGGACGCTGAAAGCGCGCCTGCCGTCGCCGAGCGGCAGCTTGTTTCCTTGGGCAGTCGAACTTACCTTCGCGTTGGGGCGCTTCCGCCGCCCTTGAGAAGTGGAAGCCTTGCAGAACCAAAAAATCCGTCGGCGCGCGCCGAAGGTCGACCGCAGCGCGGCTGAGCCGCGAGCCGGGGCGCTTCCTTCGCGCGAGGAGGTCATGGCCTTCATCGGCGGAGCTCCGGCGCCCAACGGCGAAAAGGCGCCCGCGCGAGTGACCAAGCGCGATCTCGCCCGCGCCTTCGGCGTCAAGGGCGAAGCCAAGGCGGAATTGAAGCTCATCATCAAGGATTTGCAGGCCGAGGGCGCGGTCGCGCGCGGCCGCAAGGCGCTGACTGTCCAGGGCCGCCTGCCGTCGCTGCTCGTCGCCGACATCGCCGAGCGCGACCGCGACGGCGAAATGATCGCCAGGCCCGCCGACTGGAGCGGCGAGGGGCCGGCGCCCCGCATTGTCGTCCGCCGCTCCCGCAACAAGCGCGAGCGCGCGCCGGCGCCGGGCCTCGGCGCCCGGGTCTTGATGCGGGTCGAGTTCGACGCGGGCGCTGGCGAGGGCGCCCCGGCCTATTCGGGCCGGGTGATCAAAATCCTCGACAAGCTCAAAGCGCGCGCGTTCGCGGTCTATCGCGCCGCGGCTGACGGCTCGGGCCGGGCGCTGCCGGTCGAAAAGCGCGGGGCGGCGCAGGAATTTTTCGTCCCCGCAGCGATGGCCGGCGAGGCGAGGGACGGGGACCTCGTCGCCATCGAGCCGTTGCGCGAGGGGCGGGTAGGCCCCCCTCACGCCCGCATCGTCGAGACCATCGGCTCGGTCAAGTCCGAGCGCGCGGTGAGCCTCATCGCGCTCACGATGCATCACATCCCGCATGTCTTTTCGCCCGCGGCGCTGAAAGAGGCGGACGCCGCGCGGCCGGCCAGGCTCGCCCCGCCGCGCCAGGACTGGCGCGCGCTGCCGCTCGTCACCATCGATCCGCCCGACGCCAAGGATCACGACGACGCGGTCCATGCCGCGCCCGATCCCGATCCGGCCAATCCGGGCGGGTTTATCGTCACCGTCGCGATCGCCGACGTCGCGGCTTATGTCCGCCCCGGCTCGGCCCTGGACCGCGAGGCGCTCGAGCGCGGCAACTCGGTCTATTTCCCCGACCGGGTCGTGCCGATGCTGCCGGAACGCATTTCGAACGACCTCTGCTCGCTGCGCCCGCTCGAGGACCGGCCGGCGCTCGCGGTGCGCATGGTCCTCGGCGCCGACGGGCGCAAGCGCTCGCACAGGTTCCACCGGATCATGATGCGCTCGGCCGCCAAGCTCTCCTACGAGCAGGCTCAGGCGGCGATCGACGGGCGGCCGGACGAGACGGCCGCGCCGCTCCTCTTGAGCGTGCTGAAGCCGCTCTACGCCGCCCATTCGGCGATCAAGATCGAACGCGAGCGGCGCGACCCGCTCGACCTCGACCTGCCCGAGCCCAAGCTCGTTCTCGACCGCGAGGGCCGGCTCAAGGACGTGCGCTGGCCGGAACGGCTCGAAGCCCACCGGCTGATCGAGGAATTCATGATCCTCGCCAATGTCGCCGCCGCCGAGACGCTCGAAGCCGCCCATTCGCCGCTTCTCTATCGCGCCCATGACGCGCCGAGCGTCGAGAAGCTCAACGACCTGATCGAGTTCCTTCGCACCCTCGGCGTCAAGCTCTCCAAGGGCGAGCGGGTTCGCCCGTCGCATTTCAACGGGGTCCTGAGCCGGGTGCGAGGGCAGGCGGTCGAGGCCCTGGTCAACGAAGTGGTGCTGCGCGCCCAGGCGCAGGCCGAGTACAGCCACGAGAACTACGGCCATTTCGGCCTCAATCTGCGCCGCTACGCCCATTTCACTTCGCCGATTCGCCGCTACGCCGACCTCATCGTCCATCGCGCGCTGATCCGCGCCCTCAATCTCGGCGAGGGCGGCCTCAACGAGATGCGAGCGGGCGAGCTGGCGCAGATCGCCGAACATATCTCGGCCGCCGAACGGCGGGCGATGGCGGCGGAACGCGAGACCGTCGACCGGCTGATTGCGGCCCATCTCGCCGACGAGGTCGGGGCTGAGTTCGATGGCCGCATCGCCGGCGTGACCCGCGCCGGCCTGTTCGTGAAGCTGAGCGAGACCGGCGCCGACGGCTTCGTGCCCGCCTCGACCCTGGGCCACGACTATTACCGCTTCGAAGAGGCGACCCGGGCGCTCATCGGGACGAGGACCAAGGAAGCCTTCCGCCTGGGCGGCCCGGTCAGGGTGCGTCTGGTCGAGGCCGCGCCGTTCGCCGGCGCGCTCAGGTTCGAGATCCTGCGCGCCGGCGCCGAGCCGCGCGGCGGCCGCAAATCGGCCGCCCCCGCGCCGTTCAAGGCAACCGCAAGGGGCAGGCGGCGATGAACGACATGACCCGCTTCTGGCGCATTCCGACGCCGCGGCCCGAGCGTCCGCTGCGGACCGCGATCACCCGCGGCTTCATCGGCCGGTGTCCGGCCTGCGGCCGCGGCAAGCTGTTCCGCTCCTATCTCAAGGTCGTCAACACCTGCAAAATCTGCGGCGAGGACTTGAGCCATCACCGGGCCGACGACGCGCCGGCCTATCTGACCCTGCTCATTGTCGCCCATGGGGTCGGCGCGGGCATCCTGCTGTCCGATGAGCTCTGGCCGCATTCGTCGCTTCTCTGGGTCGCCGCCTTTTGGCTCATGGTGACGGTGGTCGCGAGTCTCATCATCTTGCCTCGTGCCAAGGGGGCGGTCGTCGGCCAGCAATGGGCGCTGTGCATGCACGGCTTCGGGACCGAGGGCGATCGGGCGTGACCGAGCCAGTCAGTCGGCCCACGCCTTATTGGCTGCAGCCGATCGCGTCACATAGATCCTTCGTTGTCTCGTTGGCGATGATCGCGAGCGCCTCCGCGGTCGGGTGAATCGCGCCCCCGGTGGTTCGCCCGGTCAGATCGAGCACGCCATAGGCGACGCTCCTGTCGATCCATCCGTCGGGCCGCTGGTTGATCGTCATGAACGTATCGTTCTGGGTCCGCCAAAGCCGCGTCCGATGCCGGTATGGCTCGAAACGGCTGGGCGGAAAGGGATGAAAGTCGGAGGGGTCGCCGTTGTTCGCCAGGCAACTTTCGGAACGCTCGACCACTCGCGGGATATGCAGAGATTCCGGATTCGACGGTGGATTTCCTGGAGCGCAGGGCACGATGTCGGCGTCCGCAAGGTCCTGGACAGTGAAGCACGCATTGGGGGCCGGCGATCGGCTCCTTGTGTCCGTCGTCGCGCAAAGGCCGCGCGCGTCGAAGTCCGGCGTGAAACCGTTGACCACGTCAAAATCGCGGCCGGGCTCAAGCGCAAAAGCGGCAAGCTGCGCGTTCACCTTGACCCGCGCGGCTTCGAGCTCATCCATGACGCTGTTGCCGCCGCGGTAGGCGGTGACGACGCCCTGGGCGCCCAGGACGGTGCCCCACCACGCGCCTTGGCATGTCCTCGCGTTCCAGCCCGGGAACGTCGCCGCCGTGAGACCGCCATTGCCGAGCGAGCAGTAATGGCCGTCTTCGTTTTCGAGCGCCCCTGGAGGATAGACCGGCACGATCACATGCGAGGGGTCGTCGATGCCGAAATCCTTCAATAGAAATTGATCCAAGACCTTTCGCAGCAGGCCGTAGCGGCGATCGAGTTTCTTGAAGAGCGACATCGTCGCCGAGTAGGTCCCCGAGCAGAAGGCGGCATTGTTCACGCAGGGAACAAATCCGTTCGCGATCTTGAGCAGGACCGGGTCGCCGAGCAGCATCGCCGCCGCCCAGCTCTGAAACTCGACGTCGTTGGCGCCGATGTCGAGGATCAGGGCATCCACGGATCGCTTGACGACGTTCGCCGTCCCGCAACGCGCGATGCTGCGCCGCACGGCGCCGACCTCGCGGTCGTAAAAGCCGGGCGCCGCCTCCTGGCGATCCGAGGGTGGGGCGGTAGGCCCGCACCACGGATACCGGCGGCAATAGGGCGATCTGAAGGCTCGGGGCTGGCACACCTCCTGATACGCCGCCCCGATCTCGACCCGGCTGCCGATTACGTTGTGATCGCTCGCCGCGCTCCACTCGACGCCGTCAAATTCGCCCAGGAGCCCCTTGGTGATGGTGGCGTTCGAGCACCCGTAGTGCAGGACAGTGACCGACTGCTGCAGATTGGCGAGCGAGGCGGCGAGCGCGGCCCGGATTTGCGCAGAGTAGACCGACCGGTGGCACCACCGGTCGGTCCATTGCGCCCGCGAGTCCCGCCGGTCGGTCGGCAATGTGGGGTCGTCGGCGCGCGCCGGAAGGCCGGGACCGCTGGACCACGGCTCGCCGGTGAACGTGGCCGGCCGCTCCGGGTCTCCCTCGCCGGAGGTCACCGAATCGCCGAAACCGATGATCAGACGATCGTGCGGTTTCACCACGACGTTTGTCGGCGGCAAGGCGCCATGGGTTGAGGTTCGGGTCACGCTCACCTGCGCCGCGACGGTCTTCGGCTCATTGGGATCGGAGGGGACGATGAGCCGGATTTCCCGGCAGTCGCCGGCCACGGTCTTTCCCTTGCTCAGGAGCGCCTGCTGCGTCGTCCGCTGAAACCGCGCGGGGAGCGTCCCGTCGGCGACGAGCGCGCCGTCGAAGCTCCATGTGCATTGCTGGCCAGCCGGCGCCTGAGGATCGAAAATCCGCACGATCCAGCCGGGCGGGCGCACATAGTCGC
Source organism: uncultured Alphaproteobacteria bacterium (assembly GCA_963794155.1). Taxonomy (GTDB): domain Bacteria; phylum Pseudomonadota; class Alphaproteobacteria; order Rhizobiales; family Beijerinckiaceae; genus Roseiarcus. Next base: position 27,037 of record CAWCCX010000001.1, read on the forward strand.
CCCACATCGCGCAATTGCTGTGCAGCCGCTTGCCAGGGTCCCAGCAGGTGGCGGTAAAGCCGGTCGGACGCAGGTCGTCGCGCCCTTCCGCCAGGAGCGACGCCCAACCGAGCCGGCTCAATTCCGCCGGATCGAGCTTAAGCGAACGGGTTTCCTTGGCTCCGAGACGCTGGACAAGATCATGGTTCTCATTCGCTCTGAGACGCTTGACGAGGTCAAAGACGGTGACGGGGACGGGATCGCCCTCGGCCCATGCGATCGGCCAGCGCGCCCTGAGTGCGCCGGCCTTCGCAAGCGGCAGGCCCCAGAATCCCTCGGTCTTGAGCTTGGGGTCGGAGGCCTCGACGGTCGCGGCGTCGGCGTGCTTCTTGAAGAAGAAGGAAGGGTCGTTGAGCAGATGCTCCATGTCTTCCGGCGTCGGCAGGACGCAGTTCGCTTTCACCGCGTCGGCGTCGGCCGCTGTCCGGCACTTGGCCGAACTCTCCGCCATCGCGATATCGCGCGCCACGCGCTGAACCGCGACGTCGGAGGGGTAGAGAAAATAGCGGAAATTGCGCTCGATCTCCCACTCGAGCGCCATCGCCGTTTGATGCCAGAAAACGATCAGGCCGACAGACAGGCCGAGAGCAAGTCTTGTCCCTGGTCGCATCGTCTACGCCTCCCGTCGCCAACGCGCTTAAAGCAAAGCGCGATCAAGGAGCGCATCGGCTTACCCATGCGGCGTCCGCTTATTTCAAGTTTCTAGAGCATGAAGCGATCGGGTGAAACCCCGCCGTCATTGCGAGGACCCCCGGGCTTTGACCCGGGGGGACGAAGCAATCCAGGGGAACATAGGGCGCCCGATGTTCCCCTGGATTGCTTCGCCCTAGCCCGTCCAGAGACGGGCGTCTTTCGACGCCCTATCGCTCGCAATGACGGGTCTGAGTCGAGTTGAAATCATGCTGCCCTAGGCGCGCAATCCGCGTCCCGCAATGGCCAACCGACGGGGTCGCTTTGAGCGCTTGACGCCTTCGCCGTCCGCGTCCCACCTTGGCGATGCGGAAGAACCGGCGAGGAAATATGACGACAGCGGCCGCCAGAGCCGGGACCGGGCGTCAGCGCCCGCGCGACGCGGCCACGCTCATTCTGGTTGAACGTTCGGAGCGCGGGCCGGCGCGGGTGCTGATGGGCAAGCGGCATGCGCGGCACCTGTTCATGCCGGGCAAGTTCGTCTTTCCCGGCGGCCGGGTCGAGCCGGAGGACCGGCGCATGGCCGCAGCGGGCGCGCTCGATCCCGATGTCGAGGCGAAGCTCAACGCCCGGGTGCGCCGGCCCTCGCCGCATTTTGCCCGCGCGCTGGCGCTGGCGGCGATCCGCGAGACGTTCGAGGAGACGGGCCTCGCGATCGGCGTCCCCGACTACGGCGCGCCGGAAAATCCGCCGCCCGGCGCCTGGAGCCGGTTTGCCGCGACCGGCGTCTATCCGGCGCTCGACGCGATCGACTTCCTCGCCCGCGCGATCACCCCGCCGGGACGCCCGCGGCGCTTCGACGCCCGCTTCCTCATCGCCGACGCCGCGTTCGTCGCCGGCCGGGTGGACGGGGCCGTTCATAAAGACGCGGAATTGGTCGAGCTTGTCTGGACGCCCCTCGACCAGGCGCTCGCCCTCGACCTTCCCGACATCACCCGCGCCGCCCTCGCCGACCTCAAGCAGGCGCTCGACGGCGGTCTGGACAAACGCCGGCCGCGCCCCTTCTACCGCCAGCTCAGGGGAAAACGCCTGCGCGAGCAGCTTTAGGGTCAAGCCAATCGGTCTGCTTCCACCCGCGGCCGGTTCGCGCAAGGAGCGGGCGTTCGTCGCCGACTTCGCGAATTGGTCAGATCCGTCCTTTTGCTGCCCTTCCCAGTCTGCCCCGGTAAACGGCGCCTAAGGCTGCGCGCTGAGAGCCTTGATCTCGCCATTGGCCTGTGCCCGGACAAAGGTGTACTCCCCGCATTTGGCGGCCGCGCGCTGGAACAGCGGCATGGCCTCGTCCTTCGTGCCGCGCATCAATGTCAGTTCGCCGATGAAGAACCTCGCCTCGCAAACCCGGCCCTTCTTTGTTCCGGCATTCGGATCGTCCGCGGCGGCGAGCACGTCCTCGCGTGTTGTCTGGTTGAGATAGAGACGGAGGATCGGCGCTGGCCATTCGCTCATGTCGAGACGCGCTACCGCTTCAGCCAATCGGCTCGGCTGTTTGGCGCGCCCGTCGACGATGTCGCGCCACAATGCGGCATAGGCGTTCTTGGGATCTAGCGCGCTTGATTGATCGAGGTCGGACAGGGCCTGCAACACGCTCCCGGAATAGAGATTTGCAATTCCTCGATTCAAATAGAAACCGGACTCGCCCGGCTCGAGCCGGATCGCTTGGCTGTAGTCGACAACGGCGTGGTCGAAACGACCTTCGAGTAAGTAAACATTGCCACGGTTGTTGAAGGCGGGGGCGTCAGTGGCATCGAGCCGGATCGCTTCGCTGTAGTCGGCGATGGCGCGGTCGAGATCCCCCTTCAATTGGTAAGCGATGCCGCGGTTGTAGAAGGCGTTGGCATAGTTCGGATTGAGCCGACTCGCTTCGCTGTAGTCGGCGATGGCGCTGTCGAGATTACGCTTGGCGGCGTAGACGCTGCCGCGAGCGTTGATGGCCACGGCGAAGGTTGGATCGAGCCGGATCGCCTCGTTGAAGTCGGCGATGGCCCGATCATAATCATTCTTTTCGGCGAAGGCGCTGCCGCGGTTTTTGAAAGCGAAGACATAATTCGGATCGAGCCGAATCAACTCGTCGAAGTCGGCGATGGCGTGGTCGAGGTCATCCTTAAACTGGTAGATCAGCCCCCGGTTGTTGAAGGCCACCGCATCTTTGGGATCGAGTTGGATCGCCTGCTGAAAGTCCGCAAGGGCAGGGTCGAGGTCCCCCTTCAGGAAATAGGCGAAACCGCGGTCGTTCAAGGCCCAGGCGAGACCTTGGCCGCTCCACTTGCCAGAACTCAATTGCCGCCGTGCAGCCGCTAATTTGCTGATCGGGTGAAAACCCATGGGCAGCGTTTATGCACGAATCGATCTGCGGCTGGGATTGCGCGGTCGCTGGCGAGACCGTTGGACTCAAAATAAGTACGACGAGCCCAAAAAGAGGGGCGATGCGTTTCGATGTCACGAACGTGTCCATTGATCTCGGGCGGCAACTCAACCCTCTCCGAAGGGTCGCGTTTTCGCCCGCGAGGATCGCCTCCTGCTCGTGAAAATTCGCGCAGTGGTGAAGCAACCTATCCCTCTTTTTGAAAATCCAGAGACGGTGTGTGGTTCTCATCGCTCCTGGCGGCCATCGTAAGTCGACGTCCAACGGATAAACAGCCTCAATCATCTGGTGGAACGGCCTTTCAGATTGTTCCGTATTTGGCGTATTCGTCGGCGATGTTAGCCTGAATAGCCCTGGCGGCGGCGACGTCGGCGTCACCGCCGGCCTGATCGCCTTTCTTCCGCTTGGCGAGGCCGCGCCCATACAAGGAACCGGCCAGCCCGGGATTTATCTTCAATGCCGCGCCGTAATCGGCAATGGCCTCGTCGAGGCGGCCGAGCCGCAGATAGAGGAAGCCGCGGCTGTCTAGACTGTCCCCCGCCGTGATCCGCAACGACCGCTTCACGTGTGCGCCGTGAGAAGGCGGCGCTTTTCCAGTGGGTGCAAGTCCCACCCGGCGAACGCTCCAGCCGGAAGCAACCGGAGCAGTCATGGAGGTGACGAAATGGCTGAAGCCTTCGGTGTAGCTGGTCACATATAGGTGACCGCGCGAGTGTGCGGGCCGCAACGCGAGTAAACGCCGAGCAAGCCTCACATGAGCAGGTGGCAGTCAAGCGGTTTGTTTCCGGGTGATAAGTCTCCAGCGGTTTGTCCGGTATCCGAGGTTCTGAGCCCTCTAAGCGTGACGCGGCTCGTTTCCGAGCACGATCAACCTCACATACGGTCGCCGTTCGCGACGGCTGCACCAACATCCCGCTTGCGGCGGGTAGGGCTCAGGAAGACGAGAACCTTTCTCGAAAACGGCGTTTCAGGCCACGGCTTGCTTCGGTTCGTCCACCTGGATCCGTCAGGACTGATCACGTCCTGAGGATTACGGGATTGGATGCGTGGAAGACGGGGGCTATCGTCAGGCGGGCCTAATCATGGCGCCTTCGATCACGACCCCAGCGCTCAGATATTTCCAGAGTGCGACCAGCAGCTTTCGCGCCAGCGCCACGATCGTCGTCTTGCGCCGACGACCGCCGTTACGTTCGTTTCGGTCCTGGAACCAGAGGGTGAGTGCGGAGCGCGGCTGATAGCGTATCCAAAGCCAGGCGAGCTGAATCATCGTTGTCCGTAGTCGCGGGTTGCCCGATTGCGAGATGCCCTGCTCGCGATTGACCGACCCGCTTTGCCAAGGCGTCGGGGCAAGGCCGGCATAAGCGGCGACCTGTCGGCGGTTATCGAAGTGCCTGGAGAGTCCCTCAGACCAGAGGACCGAAGCGAATTCCGGCCCAATCCCATGGACACCCAGCAACATCGGCGGCGGGGCCAACCCTTTGGTTTGTTGTGCGTTGAGCAGCGCGTCCCGCTCGGACTCCACAGCTTTGATCTGCTCGAGAAGCAATTCGAGCCGATCGAGTTCTCGACAAACCTGGGCTTTGAGATGTTCGGGCAAGCGACGGCCGTCGCCAGTCTGGAGCGCATCCAGCCGCGCCCGTCGATCGCGACGCAACGGCTCATACTCGGATGCGCCCTGAGAGAAGAGCAATCCTTTGATCCGGTTGACGTGCTGAACCCGTTCCATGATCAGCACCTTGCGCTCACGGCAAATCCGGCGGCGGTCTTCATCTTCAGGCGTCGGCGCCCGAACCATTGAACAGACCCGCGGTTCGCCGCGCTTGTGGGCGAGCAGCGCGCGAAGCAAAGCCTCGCCATCGATCCTGTCGGTCTTGGCCCGACGCCGCCGGCGCGAAGTCGCAATTGAGGCTGCATCGACAACGTGGCTCTCAATTCCCTCACTCAGCAAGACACGGTGAATCCAGAAACCGTCCAACCCCGCTTCTTGAATGACGATGATCGGGAAGGATTTTCCGGTCCGCGCGTACGCTTTCCTCCTGAGCTCCAAAATGCGGGCCAACAGCGCAGCGATATCCCCGGCGGACACGCTGTGCTTTGACATCTTCTCTCCGCGGCCTGGCGACAATGACGTAACCAGCCAGGTCGATCGGCTCAGTTCCAATGAGATGAATATTGCGCAAAGATCGGCCCGGATCGTGGTCGGTGCTAATTGATCAGCTACGTTTTGCATGGTCGCCTCCAGAGTGGGTGGTAAGCGACCTCATGCTCCCGAATCGCAGGTCGCTACCATCGCCTCATGGGATCTCGAAAAGGACGATGTGCAGGCCGACCCGACGACGTTTTCGGGGAAGGCTGATACGGCTGGGCGAGATGAGCGAAGACGACGCCCAGTCGCTGCACCGGGGTAGTGGCGGCAGCACGTACACAAGGAAAGCGCGCGCAACACGGGAAGCCCCATGGCGTGGTCAGGGATGACCAACCGGACGCCCGCGAGGGATGGGCCGGGCCTCATGGGGTCGCGGAGAGGTTCGTAGTACCGCTGAAGCCGGATAACGCCGGGGAGGGAAGGGACCTCAGTTCAAGACAGACGCAAGACGCAGCGAGGGACCTGGAGATTGGGCAACCTAACGCCACCGCGCCACACTCCTACTCTACCGATAGTGTTCTCTAATGGGTCAAGGGGGGGAGCTCTTCTCGGTTTTCGACGCCTTGGGATGCCTGTGTTCTCTGCGCGCTCGCAGGCGCTTGATGGGGTAAGCTGGGTACAGGGCGGCGAGGTTGAAAACGCAGTCGGCTGGTTGGCCGCGTGCGACAGAATCGGCGCCGTCGTCTGCTCCCTCCCTGGGTCGTCGCTCCTTGCGGGAGCTGGATGCGGTCTCCTGTCTCTGCGATTGCTTTGCCTACGCCGCGAGGAACTCTGTTCCGTCCCGCAGCATGGCGTGCATGATGATTGCGAGACGACGCGCCAAAGCGATACGGGCCTTGCGCATGGTTGATCGCCTGGCGATTGCGAAGGCCCAGTCCTTCAGCTTGAGCTGGCCCTTGTAGCGGGTCAGCATGACGTTGGCGGCTTCGTACAGCAGGGTCCGCACCCGCCGGTCTCCGCATTTCGAGATGCCGCCGACATAGTCGACTTCTCCGGACTGATAGCGTTTTGGGACCAGGCCCAGATAGGCGCCGACGTCTCGCGATCGGTGGATGCGTGACGGATCGTCGATTGCGGCGACAAAGGCGAGCGCGGTCAGTTGACCGACGCCTGGGATTGTCATGAGCCGACGACAGGCGCCCGAGGCTCTCGTCATGCGCCTCATGTCGGCGTCGATCGACGCGACCGCCGTCATAACCGCGGTTCGCGCCGCAATCAGACCCCGCATGGCGGCAGAGAGGCCAGCGATCCCCTCGCTGACCTTCAGAGCCTGATCGATGAAGGCGGCGGTGAGCGCGCGAGGAAGCCGAGCCCCGAACACAACGGCCAGGCCCCGGATCTGATTTTCCAAGGTCACGCGTTGCCCGACCAGCTTCTTGCGCGCGATGATCAGCGAGCGGACGGCGTGGGCCGACAAAGACTTCACGTGCACGGGCTTGAAGAAGCCGGTGCGAGCCAGATGCGCCAGCCCTCGCGCATCGTTGCGGTCGGTCTTATGGGTCGCAAGCGACTTGAGCGCCTGGTAGGCCTGCCGGCTCTCGACGCAGACCACGGGGAGGCCAAGTTGGCTCAACCCGTGGAACAGGATCGGCGCCATGCGCCCGGTCTCAAAGACGATCCGACGGCAGCTCGGCGCTTTCGCCAACTCGTCCGCGATCGCCTCAGCCATCGATGCCGACTTGCCCTCGTAGACAACAGCTCCATCGCGGTCGACGACGCAGACGTGGGTCTCATCCATTGAGATATCGAGGCCAGCAAAATAGTCCATCGAACGGTCTCCTCTTCCAAATCACGGCCGATCCTATCGACCTCCGTGGAAGAGCTCCCGCCCATTACCCGATGTTGAAAAACTCGGAAATTGAGTGACCGCGATCAATCACAATTCAGGCGACCGCATGGCGGATCTAAGCCGGTAGTCGAAACGGCAAGCCATATGGGGGGTCGGCGGACGCGGCAAAGGCGGCCCGTCCGCCGAACCCCCAAGGAATTTTCCATCGAGGCTGAGCGGTCTTCTGAAATGTGATCTAAGCGAAAATCCGAGTTTTTCAACATGGGGTAATGGGCGGGAGCTCTTCCACGAAGGCCGCTACGATCGGCCCGTCATTGGAAGAGGAGACCGTTCAATGGACTATTTTGCCGGCCTCGATATCTCGATGGACGAGACCCATATCTGCGTCCTCGACCGCGAAGGTGTGGTGGTTCGCGAAAGCAAAACCAACTCGACGGCGGCGGCGATCGCTATCGAATTGGCGAAAGCGCCAGATTGTCGTCGCATCGTGTTTGAGACGGGGCGAATGGCGCCGATCCTGTTTCACGGGTTGAGCCAACTGGGCCTTCCCGTGGTATGCGTCGAGAGTCGGCAGGCCTACCAAGCGCTCAGGTCACTGGCGACCCACAAGACCGATCGCAACGACGCGCGAGGTCTAGCGCATTTGGCCCGTACTGGCTTCTTCAAGCCCGTGCATGTGAAGTCGCTGCAAGCTCATGCGCTCCGGTCGCTGATTAGCGCGCGTAAGAAGCTTGTCGGCCAGCGAGTAACCTTGGAAAATCAGATCCGAGGCTTGGCGGTTGTGTTCGGGGTTCGGTTGCCACGCGCGCTCACCGCAGCGTTCATCGATCAGGCTCTCAAGGCAAGCGAGGAGATCGCCGGTCTTTCTGCCGCCATGCGGGGATTGTTTGCGGCACGAACCGCAGTGATGACGGCGGTCGCTGCAATCGACGCGGACATGAGACATATGACAAGAGCCTCGGCGGCCTGCCGCCGGCTCATGACCATCCCAGGCGTCGGCCAACTGACAGCGCTCGCGTTTGTGGCTGCGATCGACGATCCTTTGCGCATCCGCCGATCCAGAGATATTGGCGCTTATCTGGGGCTGGTTCCAAAGCGCCATCAGTCGGGAGAGCTCGACTACACCGGCGGCATCTCGAAATGCGGGGATGGGCGGGTGCGAACCCTCCTGTACGAGGCCGCCAACGTCATGCTGACCCGCTACAAGGGCCAGCTCAAGCTGAAGGACTGGGCCTTCGCCATCGCTAGGCGGTCAACGATGCGCAAGGCGAGGGTTGCTCTGGCTCGCCGCCTCGCGATCATCATGCATGCGATGCTTCGAGACGGGACGGAGTTCGAGTTCGCCTAAGCCTGCAAGCCACGAGACAGGAGGCCGAATCCAGCTCCCAAGCGGAGCGACGCCCAAGGGAGGGAGCAGACGACGGCGTGGATTGTGTAGCAGGGGCCAGCCGTTGGCCGACTGCGATTTCAACCGAGCCGCGCTGCACCCAGCTTACCCCATCAAGTGCCGAACGAGCACGCAGAGAACGCAGGCACCCGAAAGCGTCGACACCCGAAGAGCTTCCGCCTTGACCCATTAGAGAACACTATTCGTCGACACTCGGTCAGGCTGATTGGGTTTTGACCCTGGAGCGCATTGCTGGAATCGAAGCCGGGCGAGGCCAGGGCGGCGGCGATCAGCAAATCCCTGCTCGTCATCCAGAATTCCCTGCTCGCGCAAAAGAATTCCCTGCTCGCGCAAAAAAATTCCCTGCTCCGGGCAGAAAATTCCCTGCTCAGTTCCCTGCTATCTCTCCGTCCTGAGGCGCGGCATTGGCGGCTGTTTCGCCAACCAAGGCCCCGGCGCCCGGCCTCTTTTTCCTTTCGGAAGCGGCCGAGCGGGCGCTTTAAATCTTTGTCTTTTCAAAGGTCTATAATATTTTCCTTTTCCAGAAACAAGAATTCATGCTAGACTGTTAAACAGACTTTCGAACTTTGCGGCGCGGGGGTCGACGGCGACGAAAAAACGCTCGCTTCTTTTTGCAGTTTCCATTTGGCGTATATAACATCACGCATATGTCAATAGGTGACAAGCGCCCGCTCGCTTGTCGCCTTGAGCCACCGCGCCAAGTCCAGTTCGGCCCGCGCCGAGAGCGCCCGCTTGCGGGCGAGACCGCGTTCCGGTCCGGGCAGGCGCCGGCCGGCCGCATCGGCGCGCGGCTCGGCGATCGGCGGAAACAGGCCGAAATTGACGTTCATCGGCTGGAACGAGCGCGGGCCGGGGTCGATCGATTCGATATGTCCCCCGGTGATGTGGTTCATCAGCGCGCCGATCGCGGTCGTCGGCGGCGGCGGCTCGATCTCCTGGCAGAGCCGCTCGGCGGCGGCGAACCGGCCGGCGATAAGGCCGATCGCGGCGCTCTCGACATAGCCTTCGCAGCCGGTGATCTGGCCGGCGAAGCGCAGCCGCGGCTCGGCTTTGAGGCGGAGCCGGGCGTCGAGCAGGCGCGGCGAATTGAGATAGGTGTTGCGATGGATGCCGCCGAGCCGGGCGAACTCCGCCATTTCAAGCCCCGGAATCATGCGGAAGATGCGACCCTGCTCGCCATATTTAAGCTTGGTCTGGAAGCCGACGATGTTGAAGAGCGTGCCAAGCGCGTTATCCTGCCGGAGCTGGACCACGGCGTAGGGCTTCGCTTTCGGATTGTGGGCGTTGGTGAGGCCGAACGGCTTCATCGGCCCGTGCCGCAGCGTCTCGCGGCCGCGCTCGGCCATCACCTCGATCGGCAGGCAGCCGTCGAAATAGGGCGTGCCCTCGAATTCGCGAAATTCGATCTTTTCCGCCTCGATGAGCGCATCGACGAAGGCCTCGTACTGGTCGCGAGTCATCGGACAGTTGACATAAGCCGCGGCGTCTCCGGCCGGGCCTTCCTTGTCGTAGCGCGACTGCATCCACGCCACGTCCATATTGATCGAATGGCGATGCACGATCGGCGCGATTGCGTCGAAGAAGGCGAGCGCGCCCTCGCCCGTCAGGCCGGCGATCGCCTCCGCCAGCGCGGGGGAAGTGAGCGGCCCGGACGCGACGATGACATTGTCCCAGTCCTCGGGGGGCAAGCCGGCGATTTCGCCGCGCTCGATGCTGATCAGAGGATGGCGGACAATTGCCGCTTCGACGCCGCGCGAGAAGCCATCGCGGTCGACCGCGAGCGCCCCTCCGGCCGGCACCTGATGGGCGTCGGCGTTCTTGAGCACGATCGAACGAAGCGCGCGCATCTCGCGATGCAGGATCCCGACCGCGTTGGTCGAAGCGTCGTCGGAACGGAAGGAATTCGAGCAGACGAGCTCGGCCAGATGCGAGGTTTGGTGGGCGGCGGTCGCGCGGTCGGGCCGCATTTCGTGGAGAACGACCGGAACGCCCCGCTCGGCCGCTTGCCATGCGGCCTCCGAGCCGGCGAGTCCGCCGCCGATGATGTGGATCGGACGCATGGGCGCGCTTGTCACAAAGCTCCGCGCCAGCGTCAACTTGCTTCTTATTGGGTCTCGCCAGGGGCCGCCGCATTCCGGGCCTGCCCTGGGGCCGACGCGCCGCTTGCGCGGCGCGTCCGGGCTGGTCAGGATTTCAGGATCAGGCCGCGGCCTTGGCGGCGACCGAGCGGCGGACGATGAATTCGATGTCGCCGCGGCGAATGCCGATATCGTCCAGCTCGCGATCCGAGAGCTGGGACAATTCACGCACCGCCTCGCGATATCGGCGCCAAGCGTTCAGCTTCTCCGAGATCGTCTTGAGAGGGGTCATTGGTTACTCCTTTTCTGGCAGGCGTTGCCGTCTGCCGCACTGCAACATAATGACCGCGCGCCGGTGGCGGTAGCCCGGCATCGGGAACTCAGGCATGCAAATTGTGCATTGCTAGCTTTGGGCAATATTTTGATTCTGTGCTGAGAGTTGCAAGGAATAGACGAACATTCGCCAATTTTGGCTCTGCAGGGCGCAATCAGATCGTCTATCCGTAGACCAAAATTACTAATGCGGCTTTATGTATGTGTTGTTATCATGGCTAAATCGTGATGCGGCGCCGCAAAGCCATCGCGGCCCGATCACTGCGCCCTGTCCCCGACCGCCGATGATCGCGGTTTGAACGCTTGATTTCGGCGCCGCGAGCGGCGAGACAAAAACGCCGCCGGCCTTTTCCGCGCGACCAAGGAGCGTCAAATGGACAACCTGATAGCGCGTGTCGCCACCGCGGCCGCCGTCACCCCGGATGTCGCGCGCAAGGCGGTCGCGCTGATTGGCGATTTCATCCAACGCGAGGCGCCCGAGAGCGCCGTCCGAGACCTGTTCCAAAAGGCGCCGGCGTTTCCCGCCATCATCGCCTCGAGTACCCCAACCGGCGGCGAAGGCATGGGCGTTGGCCTCAAAGGCTTGATGGGCGTCGCCGCCGGCGCCATGGGCGGGGGCGGACTGATGGCGCTCGGCGCCGAATTGATGGGCCTTGGCCTCGGAATGGAGCAAATCCAGACGATCGGCAAGGAGGTCTTCGGCTACGCGCGCGAAGTCGCGGGCGATCAAACTGTGGGTGAGATCGCCGCCGCGATTCCGGGGCTGTCCCAGTTCATCTAGCGGAGGCCGGCGTTGGGCGCGGCTGCGAGCCTTTTTCCCGCCTTTACCGAAGCCGACTGGCGCAGGGCCGCTGAAGCGGCGCTTCATGGCGCGAGCCTCGAAACGCTCCGCTCCGAGACCGCGGACCGCATCCCGATCGAGCCAGTCTATCGACCGGCGGAGGGCCCGAGGGCGCTTCGACGGGGCGGCCCTTGGCGTATTGTCGCGCGCCTCGACCATCCCGACCCCGGCGAGGCCAACGCCCAGGCGCTCGACGACCTCGCCAATGGCGCGGACGGTCTTCAGGTTGTGTTCTCGGGGGCGCTCGGCGCCTATGGGTTTGGCCTCAGGCGGTTTGATTCGGCAACCCTTCACAAAGCGTTCGAAGGCGTGCGTTTCGACGCAGGGGCGTCTTTCGCGCTCGATCTCGGTCGCGACGGTCCGCGCCACGCGCTCGCATTCGCCGATCTGATTGAGCGCGCAGGCGCAAAGCCTTCCGATTGTGCGGCGTCTTTCGGCCTTGACCCCTTCGCCGCCTCGGCCCGCGGGCCGTTCCCGGCCGATTGGGCGGCTCAGGCGGCGCCCTTCCGCGAAAGCGCGTTCGCATTGCGAGCCATGGGCTTCCGCGGGCCGCTGATGGCGGCTGACGCGCGCGCCGTTCACGCGGCCGGCGGGAGCCCGGCACAAGAGCTCGCCTTCGCGCTCGCAGCCGCGGTCAGCCTTTTGCGCCTGTTCGAGGCGGCGGGGACGCCGCCCGCCGATGCTCGCGCGCTCATCGGATTCCGGTTGGCGGCCGACGCCGACGAGTTCGCGACCTTGGCGAAATTCCGGGCCTTGCGGATCGCCTGGTCGCGCGTCGAGGAAGCGTGCGGCCTTAAGCCTCGCGCGGCGATTATCGACGCCGAGAGCGCCTGGCGGATGATGACGGCGCGCGACTCGACCGTGAACGTGATGCGAGGGGCGGTGGCGGCGTTCGCGGCCGGCCTCGGCGGCGCCGACAGCGTGAGCGTCCTTCCGCATAGTCTGGCCGTCGGCCTTCCCGACAGCCTCGCCCGCCGTCTCGCTCGCAACGCTCAGCTGATTCTCCTGCGCGAATCCAATCTCGGATTTGTCGCTGATCCCGCCGCCGGCTCGGGAGCGTTCGAGGCGCTGACCAAAGCGCTGTGCGAGAAAGCGTGGGCCCTGTTTCAAGTGATGGAAAAGGAGGGCGGCTTGCCGTCGGCGCTCGCCAACGGCGCGTTCCTGCGTCAGGTCGCGGTCAGCGCGGCGGCGCTGGCGGGCGACGTCGCGACGGTCAAGTCGCCGATCACCGGGGTCAGCGCGCACGCCGACCTCGCCGAGCGGCCGGTCGAGTCTGCCCCCGGCGCGCCCGAGCGGGAAGCGTTCGCCTCTGCCGAGGGCGCGCTCGCGCCGCTTCGCCTTGCCGAGCCTTTCGAGCGCCTGCGCGACCGTTCCGACGCCATCCTGAAAAGGACGGGTTCGAGGCCGCGGGTCTATCTCGCCGCGCTGGGGCCCGAGCCAGCGCATCGCGGCCGCGTGGCCTATGCGCGCGAATGGCTCGAGGCCGGCGGTTTTGAGGCCGTCTACGACGGCGAGAGCGCGACGGCGGAAGAAGCGATCGAACGCGTGAAGGCGAGCGGCGCCGGGCTGGTCTGCCTGTGCGGCGGCGACCAGGCTTACGCGGCGCAGGCGGAGGCCTTCGCCAAGGCGATCAGGGCCTCAGGCGCGAAGGGCCTCGCGCTCGTGGGGCGGCCGGGGAATAGCGAGGCCGGACGGCGCGCCGCCGGCGTCGACGATTTCATTTTCGTCGGGAGGGACGCTGTCGCGGCGCTCGAGGACCTCTATCGCCGGATCGGCACCTTTGGCGGAAGGGCTGGGGAATAGGATGCGATGAGCCAAATTCCCAATTTCTCGACCGCGCCCTTCGCCGCTGCAGCGAGCCCAATCGAAGCGGCGGCGCCGCAAATCTGGAAAACGCCCGAGGGCGTCGAGGTCAAGGCGCTCTATGAGCCGCGCGACCGCGAAGGGCTCGCGCTCGCGCATGAGTGGCCCGGGCTCCCGCCTTACCTCCGAGGGCCTTATCCGACGATGTATGTCAAGCAGCCCTGGACAGTGCGCCAGTACGCCGGCTTCTCGACCGCCGAGGAGTTCGAATGCTTTTTATCGCGCCAATCTCGCCGCCGGCCAGAGGGGCCTCTCCGTCGCCTTCGACCTCGCGACCCACCGGGGCTATGACTCGGATCATCCGCGCGTCGCCGGCGACGTCGGCATGGCGGGCGTCGCGATCGATTCAATCTATGACATGCGCACGCTGTTTTCTGGCATTCCGCTCAATTCGATCAGCGTCTCAATGACCATGAACGGCGCGGTGCTGCCGGTCCTGGCGCTGTTCATTGTCGCTGCCGAAGAACAGGGCGTGCCGATGGCGGCGCTCTCCGGCACCATTCAGAACGACATTCTTAAAGAGTTCATGGTCCGCAACACTTACATCTACCCGCCCGCCGCCTCGATGCGCATCGTCGCCGACATCTTCGCCTTCACCGCGGCGAACATGCCGAAGTTCAATTCGATCTCGATCTCCGGCTATCACATGCAGGAGGCTGGCGCGACGCAGGATCTCGAACTCGCCTATACGCTCGCCGACGGAGTCGAGTATTTGCGCGCCGGCGTCGGCGCCGGGATGAGCGTCGATGCGTTCGCGCCCCGCCTGTCGTTCTTTTGGGCGATCGGCATGAACTTTTTCATGGAGGTGGCCAAACTGCGCGCCGCGCGCAAGCTCTGGGCGAACCTCGTCAAGGGCTTCGGAGCAAGATCGGACAAGTCGCTCGCCTTGCGGGCGCACTGCCAGACGTCCGGCTGGTCCCTGACTGCGCAGGACCCGTTCAACAACATCGTGCGCACCCAGATCGAGGCGATGGCCGCAACGCAGGGACATACGCAGTCGTTGCACACCAACGCGCTCGATGAGGCGTTGGCCCTGCCGACGCCCTTCTCCGCCCGCATCGCTCGCAACACTCAGCTTTTTCTGATCGAGGAGAGCGGCACGACCCGGATCATCGACGCCTGGGGCGGCTCCTATTATGTCGAGCGCCTCACGGACGAGCTGGCCGCTGCGGCGCAGCGCCACATCGACGAGGTCGAGAATCTTGGCGGGATGGCGAAGGCGATCGAGAGCGGTGTGCCGAAGCGCCGCATCGAAGAGGCGGCGGCGCGCACCCAGGCTCGGATCGACTTCAGGCCGCCAGACCGTGATCGGCGTGAACGCCTATGCGCCGACGATCGAGCGCGACCTCAGCGTGCTGAAGGTCGAACTCGGCGGCAGTGCGGGCGCGGCAGATCGAAAAGCTTAAGCGCCTCCGCGCCGAGCGCGACGAGAGCGCGACCCAAGCCGCCTTGACGGCGCTCACCAGCGGCGCGCGCGGCCGGGCGAATCTCCTCGAACTCTCCGTCGGAGCGGCCAGGGCGAAAGCTACGGTCGGCGAAATCTCGCTGGCGCTCGAGAAGGCCTTCGGCCGCCACGTCGCGGAAGCCCGGGCCATTTCCGGAGTCTATCTGGCCGAGGCGGGGCCAAGCGCCGAGGCCAATGAGCGCGTGATCGCGATGATCCGCGCTTTCGCCGAGAACGAGGGGCGCGCTCCCCGGATTCTGGTCGCGAAGATGGGACAGGATGGACACGACCGCGGCCAGAAGATCATCGCCTCGGCGTTCGCCGATCTCGGCTTCGACGTCGAAATCGGGCCGCTGTTTGCGACGCCGGAGGAGGTGGCGGCGCTCGCGGCGAAGCGGCAAACTCATATCGTTGGCGTGTCCTCGCTCGCCGCCGGCCACCTCGCGCTCGTGCCGGCGCTGAAGGCGGCGCTCGGCAAGCTCGGTCTTGACCAAACGATGGTCGTCGTGGGGGGCGTCATCCCGAGCCAGGACTTCGCCTTGCTGCGCGAAGCCGGCGCCGACGCGATTTTTCCGCCGGGCACCGTCATCGCCGAGGCGGCGCAAAGTCTGATTGAGCGGCTCAACGAACGGCTCGGATATAGCCAACGGGCTCCGGCGTAAGGCGCTCGGAGCCGCTGATCCGTTCCTTTGCGCGGGCCGTACAAGTCGCTGGCAGAGTCCCATATTGGCGCCTGCGCCTCGGGCGCGGCCGGCCATTATCTTCGGTGAGAGCGTTACGGGTCCTGCGCCAAATCGGGACGCTCGCCCCTTGACGTCAACGGCGCCGCTTTTGCCGCCCCTGACTCCGGGATGTCGCCAACGGAGAGCAGCGGGCGCTGCGATGGACCGCTTCATAGATGCGATCGTGCGCCGGTCGATCCGCCATGCGAGGCTGATGCTGAGGCAGGGCGCCTACGATTGGCCGACCGCGCGCAGGGCGCTGAGGAAGATTCTCGCCGATATGGAGTCGCGATCGCCGAACCATCCGAGCCTGCCGCGTCTTCGCACTTTTATCGCCTCGAACGATCGCGCGTGGTTGCGCGAAAATCCGGAAATTCAATCGAATGCTCCTCAAGGACGTGGCTGACGCCCGACGCTTTCGACTTGTTCAGATCGCTTGACTTGTCGCGGGGACTACTGAAGATTTACGCATTCACTAGGCAAACAGCATCGTCGCACATGCCTCGATTCCGTCGGCCGCCGGCGCGTTGGTCGTGTGGGGGCATTTAGGCGCTGGCCGCGATGGAAATGCGCCATGCCGACAACGGCGGCGGGCGTCGTCACGCTCTCTAGGGAGGAGCAGATTTTATGGCGGCGTCCGCGAATGCGCGCAGCGCGCGAATACGGAAGTTCGTTACGCGCCGCGGAGTGGAGCTGCAATTCACCGAGCTTGGTTTTGGCGGAGCGCCGCTCGGGAATCTCTATCGACCCATGACGGAAAAAGAAGCGCGCGTGATGCTGGAAGCTGTCTGGGCCGCCGGTTGCCGCTATTTCGACACTGCGCCGCTCTATGGGCTCGGACTTTCCGAAACCAGGCTCAACGGGCTTCTGCGCGCGAGGCCCCGCGCCTCCTATGTCCTTTCGACCAAGGTCGGCCGCCTGCTCGACCTCTGCAAGCCGCAGGAACGGTCGCGGCAGGACGCCTTCTTTGAGACGCCGTCGCGGCGGGAACGCTACGATTATTCCTATGACGGCGTTATGCGATCGCTTGAATTCTCGCTCGAGCGCCTCGGTCTCGATCAGGCGGACATCCTTTTCGGCCATGACGTCGATGTCACCACCCACGGCAGCAAGGAAGCCGCCGATGCGCGGTTCAAGGAATTCATGACCGGCGGCTATCGGGCGCTCGACGACTTGCGCGCATCCGGCGCGGTCAAGGCGATCGGGGCGGGCGTCAACGACTGGGAGACCGCCGAGAGGCTGGCGCGCGCCGGCGATTTTGACATCTTCCTTCTGGCCGGCAGGTACACGCTTCTGGAACAGGGGGCGCTGGCTAGCTTTCTCCCGCTATGCGAGGAAAGGAAGATCGCCGTTGTGATCGGAGGCCCGTTCAACTCCGGCATATTGGCGACCGGGGTCAAGGCCGACGCCCATTATAACTATGGGCCGGCGCCGGAAGCAGTGAAGGATCGGGTGCGCCGAATCCAGCAGATCTGCAAGAGTTTCAAAGTCAGGTTGCCGGAAGTCGCGCTGCGGTTCCCGCTCGGCCATCCCGCAGTCGTCAGCGTTATAGCCGGCGCCCAACGTGCAAGCGAAGTCAGACGAAACGCGGCGATGATGAGCGCAAAGCTGCCTGCCGCGCTCTGGCGAGTGCTGAAGGCGGAAAAACTGCTGCGCGAGGACGCGCCAACCCCGCGGTGAGCGTCGAGCCTTTGCCGGCGTTCAGAAGAGGCCTCGGATTTCCCCGTTCACGAGTTGAATCCGTTCCGCCGCGGGGCTGCGCGGTAACCCCGGCATTGTGCGAATGTTCCCCATCAGCACGACGACAAACCCGGCGCCGGCGCGGAGGGCGACGTCGCGGATCTTTGGAACAAACCCTGCGGGCGCGCCGAGGAGGGAAGGATCGTCCGAGAACGAATATTGGGTCTTGGCGACGCAAATCGGCAGGCGGCCCCAGCCGGCGTTCTCCAGCTCGCGGAATTTCGCCCTTATCGGCGCCTCGGCGGCGATGTCGTCGGCGCCGTAAATTTCGCCCGCGATCGTTCGCGTCTTGTCCCATAAACTCATGTCGTCGGGGTAAAGCGGCCGAAACTCCGCTTCGCCCGAGTCTGCGAGCGCTGCGGCGACATGGGCGAGACCTTCCGCGCCGGCGCCGCCGCGAGCCCAATGATCGCACACGATCGTCTTGACTGCGAACGCGCGGGCGACCGCGCTTTCGACGAACGCGAGTTCCCGCGCCGTGTCGCCTGCGAACCGGTTTACGGCGACCACGGCCGGTACACCGAACTTGCGCAAATTGGCGATATGACGAGCCAGATTGGCGAGACCGGCCTCCAACGCCGGAAGGTTTTCCGCGTCAAGCGCGTCCTTGGCGACGCCGCCATGCATTTTGAGCGCGCGCACGGTGGCGACGAGCACCACCGCGGCCGGCTTCAGTCCGGCCTTGCGGCACTTGATGTCGAAGAATTTCTCCGCTCCGAGATCGGCCCCGAAGCCCGCTTCCGTGACGACGTAGTCGGCGAGTTTGAGCGCCGTTCGGGTCGCTGTCACTGAATTGCAGCCGTGGGCGATGTTGGCGAACGGCCCCCCGTGTACGAGGGCGGGCGAACCTTCGAGCGTCTGCACGAGATTGGGCTTGAACGCGTCCTTGAGCAGCGCTGTCATCGCGCCCGCGGCGTTGAGGTCAGCAGCGACGATCGGCCGTTTGTCCCGGCTGTAGCCGACCACCATGCGCCCGAGTTGCTCCTCGAGATCCTCAAGGGTCGATGCAAGGCAAAAAGCGGCCATCACCTCCGAGGCGACCGTGATGTCGAAGCCGTCCTCCCGCACAAAGCCGTTCGCGCCCGCGCCGAGACCGACCACGATCTCGCGCAGCGATCGATCGTTCATGTCGATGGCGCGCCGCCAGGCGACGCGCCGCTGATCGAGGCCGAGCGCGTTGCCCCAATACATGTGATTGTCGGCCATCGCCGCGAGGAGATTATGCGCCGATGATATGGCGTGAAAATCGCCGGTAAAATGAAGATTGATCGCATCCATCGGGACAATTTGGGCGTAACCTCCGCCCGTCGCGCCGCCCTTCAGGCCGAAACAGGGGCCCAGGGAGGGCTCGCGCAGACAGATGATGGTCCTCTTGCCGATGCGGTTGAGCGCGTCGCCGAGGCCGATCGTCGTCGTCGTCTTGCCCTCGCCCGCCGGGGTCGGGTTGATCGCGGTGACGAGGATGAGCTTGCCATCGGCCCCGTCGTCGAGACTGCGAAGGAAATCATATTCGAGCTTGGCGATGAAGCGGCCGAATGGATGAAGGGCCGACTCCGGCGCGCCGATTTTCGCCGCAATCTCGGCGATCGGCTTCAAATGCGCAGCATGTGCGATTTCGATGTCAGACCGCATGCACTGGTCCCCTTCTCGCGGATCCGCAACCCCTGCGCCCACCAACTCCGGCCAACGAATCGTCTGCTCCGCGACGATTTGCAAGCTCGAAATCATGGCGGCGGAGAGCGCCAGTCCGTATATGCCGCGAGGGCTTCGCCGCCGCTTGATGGCGATCCGGCCGCGAGCCGGTGGGAAGGAACGAGCCATGACCAAGCTGCGGCTCGCTGCGATCACAATCGTGAGTCTGGCCGCTTATCTCGGTCTGGCGATCGTCGGCGCGGGCGGCGCGAGCCGGTTCTATTCCCACCCGCCGCTGATTGCGGTCGCGGCGGTCACGATCGCGCTCGGGTTCGTGGCCCTGCTCAGCCAAGGCCACATCGGCTCAGGGGTCAAGGAAGATCGTTCCAATCGTTGGGTGATCGCGGTCCTTGGCGTCCTCGGCTTCATCGACGCGTATTTGCCCGCCTATACCGACCGGATCGACTTTTTCACCTTCGGCGGCGAAGGCGTGCGCTGGATCGGATTTCTCCTTTAAGCGGCCGGCGGCGTTCTGCGTCTCGCGCCGGTCTTCGTGCTCGGCCGCCGCTTCAGCGGCCTCGTCGCGATCCAGCCCGATCATCGGTTGGTCACGGACCGGCTTTACCGGGTCATTCGCCACCCAAGCTATCTTGGCCTTTTTGTCCTCTCGCTCGGCTGGGGGCTGGCGTTCCGCTCGGGCGTCGGCGTCGCCATCGCTGTCTTGATGCTCATCGTCCTCATCGCGCGCATCGAGGCCGAGGAGTGGCTGCTCGTCGAAACTTTCGGGGCCGAATACGAGGCCTATCGGGCCCGTACCTGGCGCTTGGCGCCCTACGTCTACTGAGCCCTTCCGCGCGCTCTCACGCAGCCGCGACGCGAATTTGCCTCGCCGCTGGGGCTCCCATAAAGCTCCTTCCGCCCTTCCGACGGAGGAAACTCCATGATCCGCTCCGCCCTGATGACCGTGATGACCAGCGCCGCGATCAAGGCCGGGCGAGGGCTCAAGCGCGATTTCGGCGAAGTCGCAGAGCTGCAGGTGTCGATGAAGGGACCGGGCGATTTTGTCAGCCTCGCCGACAGGCGGGCCGAAAAGAGCCTCTACGCCGATCTTGCGAAGGCGCGTCCGGGCTACGGCTTCGTCATGGAGGAGAGCGGCCGCGTCGAAGGCTCCGACAAGAGCCACACCTGGCATATCGATCCGCTCGACGCGACGACCAACTTCCTGCACGCAATTCCCGAATTCGCCATTTCGATCGCGCTCGAGCGCGAGGGGCAAATCGTAGCCGGGGTCGTCTATAATCCGGCGAACGACGACATGTTCGTGTCCGAGAGAGGGCAGGGAGCGTTCGGTCGCAATCGTCGCCTGCGGGTGGCGGCGCGCGGCGAATTGTCGCAGGCGCTCTTCGGTTGCGGGATTCCCCATCTTGGCAAAATGGCGCAGCATCCGCAATTCCTGGCCGAGCTTGCGGCGGTGATGGGGCAGGTCGTCAATGTGCGCCGGATCGGTTGCGCCTCGCTCGATCTCGCCTATGTCGCCGCCGGCCGGTTCGACGCCTTCTGGGAAAGAGGCCTGAATTCCTGGGATATTGCGGCGGGCGCGCTCCTCGTCCGCGAGGCTGGCGGCTTCGTCACCGGCGCCGACGGCGAGGCGAATTACCTCGAGACCGGCTCGATCTGCTGCGGCAACGAAGTCATGCACCGTGAGCTGCTCGCTCTCCTGCGCGGAGTTGCTTAACCGCCCCCTGGTTCTGCTACCGTCCACCCGCGGCGAAAACCTTGCAATTCGTCGGATTTGAGGTGGGCGCGATGACGGGTGTCAGGCCGCGACATTGCGGCATGCTAGCATGAGCTCGGTCATGTTCTTTCTCGCCGGCGACGGCGCGCTCATCGGGCTCGCCGTCCTCGCCGCGGGCGTCGCGCGCAGGCCCTTCGCGCCCGTCCTCGTCTACGGCGCGGCCTTGGCGATTTCCGTCGCGCTCATGATGGCCGCCCTCATTCAGCTCTTGGGAAAGGCGCCGATCGAGAGGATGTCTCTGCCGCTCGGTCTGCCTTGGATCGGCGCTCGTTTCCGCGTCGACGCGCTCTCGGCGTTCTTTCTCGTCCTCGTCAATCTCGGCGGCGCGGCCGCCTGCCTCTACGGTCTCGGCGACGGACGCTCGGAGCGTTCGCCCGAACGGGTGCTGCCCTTCTTTCCGGCTTTCCTTGCCGGCATGAACCTCGTGCTTGTCTCCGACGACGCCTATAGCTTCCTCTTGTCGTGGGAGTTCATGTCGATCGCCTCGTGGGCGCTCGTGATGGCCCATCACCGCGACGCGGACAACGAACGCGCTGGTTACGTCTATATCGTGATGGCGAGTTTCGGCACGATCGCGCTGTTGCTCGCCTTCGCCCTGCTCGCGGGCCCGGCGGGCAGTTATGCCTTCGATTACATGCGCGCGGCTACGCCGGCGCCCGGTGTGGCCGGTCTCGCCTTGATGCTGGCGCTGATCGGCGCAGGTTCGAAGGCTGGGATCGCGCCGCTGCACGTTTGGCTGCCGCTCGCCCACCCGGCGGCGCCGAGTCACGTCTCCGCGCTGATGAGCGGGGTGATGACGAAGGTCGCCATTTACGGGTTCGTCCGGATCGCCTTTGGGCTCGCGGGACCGCCAGGTTGGTGGTGGAGCATTCCGATTCTGATGACCGGGGCGGCCACCGCCCTGCTCGGCGTCGTCTACGCTCTGATGCAGCACGACCTCAAGCGGCTGCTCGCCTACCACACGGTCGAGAACATCGGCATCATTTATATTGGCCTTGGGCTGGCGCTGGCGTTCCGGGCGTTTGACATGCCGTCCGCGGCCGCGCTCGCGCTGACCGCGGGCCTGCTGCATGCGTTCAACCATTCCCTGTTCAAGAGCCTTTTGTTCTTCGGCGCCGGCGCGGTCTTGTCGGCAACCGGAGAACGCGACATGGAGCACCTTGGCGGCCTCATTCACAACATGCCCCAAACGGCCTTGGCGTTTCTTGTCGGCTGCGTCGCCATCTCGGCGCTGCCGCCGTTCAACGGCTTCGTCTCCGAATGGCTTACGTTTCAAGCCATCCTGCTGACCCCGGAGTTGACATCCTGGTCGCTGAAAATCCTCGCCCCCGCGGTCGGCGCGCTGCTGGCGCTATCGGCCGCCCTCGCAGCTGCATGCTTCACCAAGGCCTTCGGCATTACCTTTCTTGGACGGCCGCGCACCCATGCCGCCGAGCGGGCGCGAGAGACTGACCGTTTCACCCTCGCGGCAATGTTTGCGCTCGCCGCTCTTTGCCTTGTCGCCGGGATCTTTCCCGGATTTTTCATCGACGCCCTCGCGCCGGTTGCGAGCACGGCGGTCGACGGGCGAATGCCGGCACAGGCGAGCAACGCCTGGCTCTCGATCGCGCCGGTCGCGGAAAGCCGCAGTTCGTACAACGGCCTCTTGGTTTTGCTGTTCATCGTCATTTCGGCGTCTTTGGCCGCAAGCGTCATTCACCGTTTCGCCTCCGATGCGCTGCGCCGCGCGCCGCCCTGGGATTGCGGCGCCCCCGATGCAAGTCCGGCGACCCAATATTCGGCCGAGAGCTTCGCCCAGCCGATCCGGCGCGTGTTCGGATCGGTCGCCTTTGTGGTCCATGAGCGCATCGATATGCCCGGACCCGGCGAAACGAGGCCGGCGCGCTTCGATCTGAGTCTCAGCGACCGGATCTGGGAGGCGCTGTACGAACCGCTGGTCGGGTTCGTCGAGCACGTGTCGCTGCGGCTCGACCGCCTGCAATTCCTCACCGTTCGCCAGTACCTGAGCGTGGTGTTCGGCGCCCTGGTCACGCTTCTTGTCGTTCTCGCGTCATGGCCGTGATCGTCGATCTAGCCTTCCAGCTGGCGCAGATGACTCTGGTCATCGCGGTCGCGCCCTTGTTGACCGGAATCGTCCGCGCGACCAAGGCGCGGTTGCTGCGCCGGCGGGGGCCGCCGCTCATCCAGCCTTATCGTGACCTGATCCGGCTCGCCCGCAAGGAGGCGGTCGTCGCTGAGACCGCTTCGTGGCTCTTCCGCTTCGTGCCCTACCTTGTGTTCGCCGCGACTTGGGTCGCCGCCGCCCTGGTTCCGACCTTTGCCACGGGGCTCCTCTTCTCCTGGTCGGCCGACCTCATCGCCATCATCGCGCTCTTAGGCGCGGCCCGATTTTTCCTCGCGCTGGCCGGGCTCGATGTCGGAACCAGCTTCGGCGGTCTTGGCTCGAGCCGCGAGGCGCTGTTCGGCGCGCTGGCGGAACCGGCGATGATCGTCATCGTCTTCACGCTGGCGCTGGTCGCCGGGTCAACTCAGTTGTCGACGGTCGCCGCCTATATGGCCTCGAGCAATGTCGGCCTCAGGGTGTCTCTCGGCATGGCGTTGGTGGCGCTCATCATCGTCGCGATCGCCGAGAACGGCCGCATTCCGGTCGATAACCCCGCCACCCACCTCGAACTGACCATGGTGCACGAGGCGATGATCCTTGAATATTCCGGCCGCCATCTGGCGGTGATCGAACTGGCCGCGATGTTGAAGCTGGTTCTCTATATTTCGCTCATCGCCTGCGTCTTCGCGCCCTGGGGCCTGGCGATCGCCGACGCCAGCGTCATGGACCGGGTGCTCGGCGCAGTCGCCTATCTGATGAAGCTCGCCGTCGCCGGCGTCGCGCTCGGCGCGTTCGAGACCAGCAGCGCCAAGATGCGCGTCTTCCGGGTGCCCGACTTCGTGGGCGCGGCCCTGATGCTGGGCTTTCTCGGGGCGCTGCTCCTGTTCGTGTCGAGGACGTTGAAGTGAGGGGCCTCGCTTTCGACCTCGCGCATCTGCTGGCCGGCGGCCTGGTGCTGATCAGCTTCATGCTGCTCTATCAGAACTCGCCTCTACGCGCTGCTCAATGTCTTTGCCGCGCAGGCCGTTGTTCTTTCACTGTCGGTTGCCTGGCAGGCTTATGTCCAAGCCGCAAATCATCTCTATATAACCGCCTTAATCGCATTCGCCTTCAAGGCGGTCCTGATCCCGGTCGCGTTGCACCGCATCATCGCCCAACTCGGCATTCGCCGCGATGTCGAGAACGTGGTCGGCGTGGGGTTGACGATGCTGGCCGGCTTGGCCCTGGTCGCGTTGTCCGAAGTCGTGATGCTGCGGATCGCGAGCGAAGCCGACGCGCTGGCGCGCGAGGATCTCGCCTTCGCGCTCTCGGTAGTGCTGCTCGGCCTCCTGATGATGGTCGTGCGTCGAAACGCGGTCTCCATGGTCGTCGGCTTCATGTCGCTCGAGAACGGTCTCATCCTTGCGGCGACCGGGGCCAAGGGCATGCCGCTGGTGGTGGAGATTTCAGTCGCCTTCTCGGTGCTGGTCGCGCTGATCGTGATCGGGGTCTTCCTGTTTCGGATCAGCGAGCGGTTCGAGACCGTCGACGGGCGGGCGCTTGATCGCTTTCGCGGTGATCGGCGATGACGATGGGCGTAAACGCCGCCATGGTCGTTCTCGCGCTGCCGGCCGCGACCGCGGCGATATTGGCGGCGCTGCCGTCCTACCGGCTGTCGGCGGGACTGAACGTCGCCTCGGCCTTCGCGACCTTTCTCGGCTCGCTGGCGCTGCTCGCCGCCGCGCCGCCGCCCGGAGCCTACATTCTCGTCGACGACCTCAACGTCGTCTTCATCGTCCTCAACACTTTCGTCGGCTTCACCGCGAGCGTCTTCAGCGCCACCTATATCGCCCACGAGATCGAGGCTGGGCGGCTCACGCCGGCCAATCTGCGCTTCTACCACGCGATGTACCAGTTTCTCCTGTTTTCGATGAATCTCGCGCTTGTCGCCAACAATATCGGCCTGATGTGGGTGGCGATCGAACTGGCCACGCTGACGACGGTGCTGATGGTCGGCGTCTATCGCACGCCCGAGGCGATCGAGGCGGCATGGAAATACTTCATTCTCGGTAGCGTCGGCATTGCGCTGGCGCTGTTTGGCACGATCCTCGTCTATATGGCCGCCCGGCCGGTCGTCGGCGAAGGTGTGCAGGGAATGCTGTGGACAACCCTGATCGAACATGTGCAGGCGTTCGATCCGGCATTGCTCAACCTTGCTTTCGTCTTTCTCCTCCTCGGCTACGGCACCAAGGTCGGGCTCGCGCCGCTACACGCCTGGCTGCCCGACGCGCATGCTGAAGGGCCGACGCCCATCTCCGCGGTGCTGTCGGGCCTGCTCCTCAATGTGGCCCTGTACGCTGTGCTGCGCTTCAAGCTCCTGCTTGACGCCAACGCCCGCGCGATTGCGCCCGGGCCGCTAATGGTCACGCTCGGCCTGATTTCGATCGTCTTCGCCGCGTTCATGCTTTATCGCCGCCGCGACGTGAAACGCATGTTCGCCTATTCCTCGATCGAGCACATGGGCGTGATCGTCTTTGCATTCGGCGTCGGCGGCCCGCTCGCCAATTTCGCCGCGCTGTTGCACATGGCCATGCATAGCCTGACGAAGTCTGCGATCTTTTACACCGTCGGCCAGATCGCGCAGGTCAAGGGCTCGCAGCGGATGGCCGACATCCGCGGCCTCACCGTCACCCACCCGCTGCTCGGATGGAGCTTGGTCTTTGGCGTCTTCGCCATCGTCGGGATGCCGCCCATGGGCGTGTTCATGAGCGAGTTCCTTATCGTCAGCTCGACTTTCCAACAGGCGCCGTGGCTGGCGCTCGTGCTCGCGTTTGGGCTCCTGATCGCGCTCGGCGCCCTGATCCTGCGCCTGCAAGGCATGGCGTTCGGCCCCCCGACGGGCTCGACCGAGCCGGCCAAGGCGTCGGCTGCGCCGATTCTCGCCCATTTCGCCTTGGTGCTGATGGCCGGCGTCTATCTTCCGTCCCCGCTTGTGACGTGGTTCCAGCACGTCGCCGGCATGCTGCGCTAAACGAGGAACGCATGCCTTCGCCGATTGGCCAGGCGACGCTGGTTTCCGCCGAGGATTGGCGGTCCGCCACGAACGGCTTGGCTTCGGATGCCGCGACGCTCGCGAGCCTCTGGGGCGACGAGGACAAGATGCGCATGGCGCTGGTCAGGCCCGGCGGAGCGCTGGAGGTTCTCGATCTCGCCTGTGACGGCGGCGCCTTTCCCTCGGTCGCGGCGGTCCATGCTCCGGCCGGGCGTCTCGAGCGCGCGGCCTGCGATCTTTTTGGATTCGTTGCGACCGGCGCTCCAGACCCCCGGCCCTGGCTCGATCATGGCCGATGGCTGGCGCGCCATCCGCTCGGGCGAGCGATCGCGCATGACGGCTCGGCGGACGCCTACGCCTTCCTCCCCGTGCAAGGGTCGGGATTGCATCAGATACCGGTGGGTCCCGTCCACGCGGGGATCATCGAGCCTGGTCACTTCCGCTTCCACGCCAGCGGCGAGGCGGTGGTGCGGCTCGAAGAGCGGCTCGGCTATGTCCACAAGGGCGTCGACGCCCTGATGCGCGGCGCGAGTATCGACCGCGCCGCCGTCCTCGCCGCGCGCGTCAGTGGCGACTCGACGGTCGCCTACAGCATCGCCTTCGCGCGCGCGGTCGAGGCCGCGCTGGGTCTCGAGGCGCCCGAGCGCGCGCATTGGCTGCGCGGCCTGATGGCGGAACTGGAGCGGCTCGCCAACCATTTCGGCGACATCGGGGCCATCTCGAACGACGCCGCCTTTTCATTGATGCACGCCCATTGCGCCGTGCTGCGCGAGCGGACCCTGCGCGCGGCCGCGATCGCCTTCGGCCATCGGCTGATGATGGACGCCGTCGCGCCCGGCGGGGTCGCCGTCGATCTGCCGCCGCAAGGGATCGAGGCGATCCGGGCGCTCGTCGGTGAGGCTCGCAACGCCTTTCCCAAGCTTGTGAGCCTCTACGACAATACCGCCTCGCTGCAAGACCGTATGGTCGCGACCGGCGTATTGAACGGGGACCTCGCGCGGCAATTTGGCGCCGGCGGCGTCGTCGGGCGCGCCTCGGGTCGCGATTTCGACGCCCGCCGCGATTTTTCCTATCCGCCCTATGACCAGTTGAGCTTCAAGGTCGCCGTCCGGCGCGAGGGCGATGTCAACGCGCGGGTCTGGGTCAGGATCAACGAGGTCGGCGAAAGCCTGAACATGATCGACGCCATCCTCGCTCGCCTGCCAGAGGGGCCGATCCGCGCGGAGCTTCCCCCTGCCGCCGGCCCAGGCGAGGGCCTCGCGCTCATCGAGGCGTTCCGCGGCGACGTCCTTGCGCACGTGCGCCTCGACGGCGACGGCAGGATCGCCCGCTGTCACTTGCGCGACGCTTCGTGGTTCCAGTGGCCGCTGCTCGAAGCGGCGATCGAAGGCAATATCGTCGCCGACTTTCCGCTGTGCAACAAGTCGTTCAACTGCTCGTATTCGGGATGCGACCTCTAGGATGCGCAACACGCTGCTTCAGGGCGTCCTTCGCCCGCCGCTGACGGAACGTCCTCCCGCGAGCGACGATCCCGAGCTCTTGGCGCTCGCCGCGTCGGTGAAGCTGGCGGTCGAGCGGACCCTCGGCCGCAGTCTCGCCATTCGGCATGTCGACGCCGGCTCGTGCAACGGCTGCGAACTCGAGATCCACGCGCTCGGCAACGCCTTTTACGATCTCGAGCGATTCGGCTTCCGCTTTGTCGCTTCGCCGCGGCACGCCGACATGCTGCTGGTGACCGGGCCGGTCACGATGAACATGCGCGAGGCTTTGAAGCGAACATACGACGCGACGCCGGCGCCCAAATGGGTCGTCGCTTCCGGCGCCTGCGCCGCCGACGGCGGGGTCTTCGCCGGCAGCTACGCGGTCGCCGGTGGCGTTTCGAGCGTCTTGCCCGTCGATCTCGTCATCCCCGGCTGCCCACCGAGCCCCGAGGCGCTGCTCAAAGGCCTCCTTGCGCTCCTGGGAGGGGCCACAAGGTAGGCGGCTGGCGATGCGTCCTCGGAGCTGGGCGCTCGTGTGTTGCACAGTTGGCCGCCGAGCTTCGGATCCGGGATTCAACGCGTTGCGGCCGAGGACCGCTTCGCCAGAACCAACGGCGCGAGCGCTCCGACAAGAAAATGCCGTTTCTCTTTTCCAATCTTTTCATGGTCCGCATATTACCCTACAACCTGCGGAACTCGTGATCAGGCAACTGCGATCTGCGCGTCGGTGGACCATTGTCGGGGAGGGATAATCGTTGCGCCAAATCGCGTTCGCCCTGATTTTGACCTCGACCGCCGCCTTGGCGCAACAACCAGCCCCGCAGACTGTCCCGACCATTCCGTTCGAACTCGGCCCCCGACTTCCTCAAGTTTCCCCCCGACATCGATCTCGGCGAGGCGGCGGAGGTGGTGGTTAATTCGAAAGGTCATGAGGGCCGGCGCCTGTTCGCGGGGACCTTGTGAACGACACCGCATTCCCGTCACGCGGGGCGGTGACGATCGGCTTCGCCCATGTCGCCTATCGCGCGGCTGAGGAATTCGCCGCTCGACGGACCGGCGTCGCGCATTTCGAGGTGCGGACGCTCGAAGAGCTGGAGCGGCGGGCTCGCGAGGCCGATGTGCTGGTGGTGTCGGGCCTGTGGCGCAATGGGTTCTTGGCCCGGGCGCTGAAGCTGCGCTACGTGCAATCGTTCAGCGCCGGGACGGATCAATATGACAAGGCCTTGTTCGCCGAGCGAGGCGTCCGGCTGGCCAATGCCCAGGGCGTGAACGAACGCGCGGTGGCGGAACACGCCGTCGCGCTCATCCTCGCGCTGACCCGTCAACTTCATCTCGCGCGCGACAACCAACGGGAGCGGCGTTGGCGCGGTATGATCGGCGACCGGGGGCTCCGCGAGCAGGAGCTCGGCGGCAAGACGCTGGTCGTCGTCGGCCTCGGCCGCATCGGAACGCGCCTGGCCGAGCTTGCGCGCGCCTTCGACATGCGGGTGATCGGCGTACGCCGCACGGCGAGGCCGTCGCCCGCCGTCGCCCACCAAGTCGTCGCCCAAACCGACCTCGCCCTGGCGCTCGCCGAGGCTGACGTCGTAGCGCTGACCTGCCCCTTGACCCTGGAGACCGAGGGTCTCATCGGCTCAGCCGCGCTTGAAGCGCTGAAGCCCGGGGCGCTCCTGATCAACGTCGCGCGCGGAAAGGTGGTCGACGAGGCGGCGCTTCTCGCTGCGCTCGCCAACGGGCGCGTTGGCGCCGCAGCACTCGACTGTTTCCACGACGAGCCGCTGCCGCCCGCGTCCGCTTTCTGGGGGCTGCAGAACGTCCTCGTCACGCCCCATAGCGCGGGCGAAACCGGACGTTACGAAGCGAATGTCATCGACATTCTCATCGACAATATCGAGCGTCTGTTTCGCGGGGAAACTGCGCTCAGAAACCAGGTGGTGTGATGGCGGGCCGCGATTGCAGACGGCGATGTCGCGCGTGGCGGAAGGTCCAGCGCCGGTTCTCTTTTGCCCGCCGATGTCCGACAAAGAGGTAAGGCCTGCGCGTCAAGGGGACGCTTAGATCCAAACAGGACGAACGGACATGGCTTCGGTCGAAGTTTCCAATGTGCGCAAGAGCTTCGGCAGTTTCGAGGTGATTCACGGCGTCTCGATCCAGGTCGAGGACGGTGAATTCGTGATCCTTGTCGGGCCGTCGGGATGCGGCAAGTCAACGCTCCTGCGCATGGTCGCTGGCCTCGAGTTCGATCACCAGCGGCGAGCTTCGCATCGATGGACGGGTCGTCAACGATTTGGCGCCCAAGGAACGCGACATCGCGATGGTGTTCCAGAACTACGCGCTTTATCCGCAAATGACGGTGGCGAAAAATATGAGCTTCTCGCTCGAACTCGCGAAGCGGCCGAAGGAGGAGATTGCCGACAAAGTGAACAAGGCTGCCGATATCCTGGGCTTGCGGCCGTTGCTCGAGCGCTACCCGCGGCAATTGTCGGGCGGCCAGCGGCAGCGGGTGGCAATGGGCAGGGCGATCGTGCGCGATCCCGCGGTGTTCTTGTTCGACGAGCCGTTGTCCAATCTCGACGCCAAGCTGCGGGTGCAGATGCGGGCTGAAATCAAGTCGCTGCAGCAGCGGCTCGCGTCGACGACGATCTATGTGACGCACGACCAGATCGAAGCGATGACGATGGCCGACAAGATCGTCGTATTGCACGATGGCAAGGTCGAGCAGATCGGCACGCCGCTCGACCTTTATGACTCGCCGACCAATCTGTTCGTCGCCGGGTTCATCGGCTCGCCTGCGATGAATCTCATCAAGGGGCGCTTCGAGGGCGGCGAGCGGCCGACGCTCGTGACCGCTTCGGGCTTCAAGAATTCCGCTCTCCGCCGCGCCGCGCGCCGCGTCCGGGGCCGAGATCGTCATGGGCGTCCGGCCCGAGCACATGAGCCTCGGGGGACCGCTCGCGATTCCCGCGCACGTCATGGTCGTCGAGCCGACGGGTTATGAAACCCAGGTGGTCGCCCGGCTCGCCGGAGAGGACCTGGTCTGCGTCTTCCGTGAGCGGTTGAACGGCCGCCCCGGGGACAGCATCGCGCTGACGCTCGAAGGTCCGCTGCATTTCTTCGACCCGCAAACGGGTGGGGCCATCGCCAGCGCCTGACCGGCTGCGCGCCGCCGTCCGATCGGCGCCGAACCTTGCAGGTTGTCAGGTAACCGGATTAATGTCGGTCAGCGCTCGATAGAACGACGCCAGCCTCGGCGCGGGTGGGAGGATTACGCCATGAAGAGCCATCGCGTGAGTCGACGATCCTTGCTGATCGGCATGGCGCTCGCTCCGGCCGTCGTGCGCGCCGCCCATGCCGCGCCGATGACGTTGCGGTTGTCGTCCTCATTGCCGAACAACCCACAATTCGCCAACGGTCGGGTGTACTACGACAATCTCGTCAAGCGACTGGCGTACGACGGCCTCGCCGACCGGATCGAGGTGCAATTCTTTCCCGACAATCAGCTCGGCCAGGAGATCGATGTCGTCAACTCCGTCAGTCTCGGAGTGATCGACCTCATGGTCACCGGCACCTCGATCTGGGCGAATGTCGTGCCTTTGATCGGATTGCTCGACCTCGGCTACCTGTTCGAGAGCTTCCCGCAGCAGACCAAGGCGCTCGACGGCGGCGCGGCCAAGCCGCTGGAGCAGGCGCTCAAGACTGGCGCCAACGTGGACATCATCGGCTGGGCCTATAATTTCGGCTCCCGAAGCGTGCTGTGCAAGTCGCCAGTCAACACGCCCCGCGACCTCGCCGGCAAGCGGATCCGAACCTTGCCCAACAAGATCATCACCGAATGCTTGCGGCTGATGGGCGCGGCCGCTACGCCGCTCGCGTTCGGCGAAATCTACACGGCCCTCCAGGCCGGCGTTCTGGACGGGCTGGAACATGACCCGCCGACCATTGTCGCCAGCAAGTTCTACGAGACTGCCAAATTCTATTCGCTGACCCAGCACAATTTTTCCGCCCTCGGGGTGTTCTGCAGCGGCCTCACGCTCGCCCGGATGGAGGCGCCGCTGCGCGATCGGTTCCTCACCGCCGCGGCGGAAGCGGCGGCCGATACCAGAACGCGCGGGCTTGAGGCGGAAAAAGAGGCGCTGGATTCGTTGAAACAGAAGGGGGTCGAAATCATCGCTTGCGACCGTGAGCCGTTCCGTAAGCTTGTCGCGCCGCAGACCGACGAATTCAT
The DNA here is from genome assembly GCA_963794155.1 of uncultured Alphaproteobacteria bacterium. GTDB lineage: Bacteria > Pseudomonadota > Alphaproteobacteria > Rhizobiales > Beijerinckiaceae > Roseiarcus. Next base: position 58,760 of record CAWCCX010000001.1, read on the forward strand.
CAAGGCGCATCCCGACGCAAAGCCGATCATTGATATCGTCCGCAGCGCCAAGGCGTGAGCGGGTGAGGGCGACCCGGAAATCCCATCGAATGGTCGCAGCGGACAGAGGACCGGCGGCGGATTTTCAGCTGATGAGTTGCGACGCGTGAGGCCGTCCGCGGCTTGGGCGACCGCGATTCCGCTTCGCCTGCGTGGTGCTGCTCGCGGCGGCCTTACTCTCCTGCTTGCGCTCGTCGATGCGGTCGCGGCGCTCTTGTTGGCGGGCGACCTGATCGTGGTGTTGCTCTCGGTCTTCTATCGCTACGTGCTGGCGGCGCCGATCGAGTGGGCCGACGATGTGGCGCGCGGCCTCATGGTGGCGCTGAGCTTCTTCGGCGCGGCGGGCGCGCTCGCCCGCAACGAGAACGTCGGCGTCGCTTTTTTCGTGCAAAGACTGGGGCCGCTGGCTCGCCGCCGCGTTGACGCGGCGGCGGCGCTGGTGGTGCTCGTGACCGCGGCGTCGGTGGCCTGGAACGCGATTGCGCTCGGCCGATTTACCACCGGGCAGACCACCGGCTCCGGCCTGCCCCTGGAATTGACCTTCTATCCGATGGGGGCCGGCACGCTCTGCATGACCGTTTTTGCCTTCGTGCAATTCTGCCGCCGGCGGCCGTCTGATCTTGCGTTCGCGGTCGCTTTCGCGTTGGCGCTCGCTGGAGCGGCCTGCGGCTGGCGGTTCATCGGGGCAGGCGCCGCCATTTCGGGAGCGCCGATGCTTGTCGGCTTCGTCGGTTGCATGGTCGGCGGAGTGCCGATTGGCTTTGCGCTGGCGTTCACAGCGCTGATCTACATCTGGATCGATGGCGCGCTGCCCGGCCTCATCTTCGCCCAGCAGATGGCGCGCGGGATCGACAACTTTGTCCTGCTCGCGATTCCGTTCTTCATCCTCGTCGGTTATCTGATGGAGGCGAACGGCATGTCGGTTCGCCTCATCGCGCTGCTCGAACGCCTCGTCGGACGGGTTCGGGGCGGTCTCAACGTGGTCATGGTGCTGTCCATGGTGATCTTCTCCGGCATTTCCGGTTCGAAGATGGCCGACGTCGCCGCGGTGGGTTCGGTGCTGATCCCAGCGGCGCGGCGATCGCGGCAGAACCCTGGCGGCGCGGTGGCCTTGCTGGCGGCTTCCGCGGTCATGGCCGAGACTATTCCCCCATGCATCAATCTGATCATCCTCGGCTTCGTCGCCAACCTCTCGATCGGAGGACTTTTCATGGCGGGATTGTTGCCGGCCGGCCTGATGGCGCTCGCGCTGATCGGAGTCGTGATCCTGCTTGGCGGTGGGGCTCGGTTGACACAGGAAGTCGCTCTGTCGACGGCGCCGCTGGCACAGCTATGGCGCGGCGCGATTGTCACGCTTGGGCTCGTCGTCATCATTTTCGCCGGGTTCAGGTTCGGGGTTGCGACCGCGACCGAGATTTCCGCCTTCGCCGCCCTTTACGCACTTGTCGTAGGCGGCATGGCGTTCCGAGAGCTCGGGCCGCGCGCCGCCGCGCGAAGTTTCGTCAACGCCGCAACGCGCTCGGGTCTGGTCCTCTTCATCGTCGCCGCGGCGCAGTCGCTGGCCTTCGTGCTAACGTTGCAGCAGTTCCCCCATGCCTTGGCGGAGGCGATGATCGCGCTGTCGCAGAACGCCGGCGTCTGGCCGTTCATGCTTCTGTCGATCCTCATCCTGATTGTCATGGGTTCGATTCTGGAGGGCGCGGCGGCGCTGATCATCTTCGGGCCGCTGCTGATTCCGGTCGCGGGCCAGATCGGCATCGACGGACTCCACTTCGGCGTGGTGCTGGTGATCGCGATGGGAATCGGGCTCTTCGCTCCGCCGCTCGGGCTTGGGCTCTATGGCGCGTGCCTGATCGGCGGCGTGTCAATCGAATCGACGGTGAGGCCGATGCTGGGCTATCTCGGCGTGCTGTTCCTGTGCCTCATGGTTATTGCATTCGTTCCCGGACTGACGCTCTGGCTGCCCCACTTGCTCGGTTATCAGTAGGCGCCCGGCGGGAGGGCAACTTCGCCGTCCTCGCGGGCGTCTGCGGCTTGACCGTATGGCGTCTCAGGATAAGGTCGCTTCAAGGGAAGACATCCGCGCACGCGGGGAGCTCGGCTCGACGGCCGAGCGCCCCGACCGCGTTGCCTCACCATTCCAATCGAGACAATTGACCAATGCCGCACTTGTTCAGCAAACTTCGCATGCGCGACGTCGAGCTCACCAATCGCATCGGCGTTTCGCCGATGTGCCAATATTCTTGCCTCGACGGCTATGCCAACGAATGGCATTTCGCCCATCTCGGCGCGCGCGCGGTCGGCGGCGCCGGACTCGTGTTCACCGAGGCCGCCGCGGTCACCCCGGAGGGGCGCATTTCGCCGCAAGACCTCGGCGTCTGGAGCGAAAAGCATTTCGAGCCGCTCGAGCGGATCGCGCGCTTTATCGACGGTCAGGGCGCCCGCGCCGGCATCCAGCTGGCGCATGCCGGACGAAAGGCAAGCACCTATCGGCCAGGGTCGGGAAATGGCGCCGTCCCGGAGGCGTCTGGCGGATGGCGGCCGCTCGCGCCGAGCGCCGTCGCATTCAATGATGCTTACCCTATGCCGGCCGAAATGACGGTCGATCAGATTCACGCCGTGCAAGGCGCCTTCGCCATCGCGGCGGGGCGCGCGTTCGCCGCCGGCTTCCAGGTGATCGAGATACATGGCGCGCACGGCTATCTGATTCACGAGTTTCTATCGCCATTCAGCAACCGCCGCGTCGACGCCTATGGCGGCTCGTTCGACAATCGGACGCGATTCGTTCGCGAAAGCGTTGCAGCGGTCCGACGCGCTCTGCCGGAGCGCTGCGCGCTGTTTGTGCGAATCTCGGCGACCGACTGGGCGGAGGGCGGATGGGACCTCGACCAATCTATCGAGCTCGCGCGCCAATTGCTTGCTCTCGGCGTCGACGTGATCGATTGCTCGTCGGGCGGCAATGTTGAGAAGGCGGATATCCCGGTCGGGCCAGGCTATCAGGCGCCGTTCGCCGAGCGGATTCGTCGCGAGGCGAATATCGCCACCGCCGCGGTCGGCATGATCACCGCGCCGGCGCAGGCTGACCAGATCATCCGCAACGATCAGGCCGACGTCGTGCTGCTCGCCCGCCAGATGTTGCGGGACCCCTATTGGCCGCTGCACGCCGCGCAAGAACTCGGGCAGCTCGCGCCTTGGCCGAGGCAATATCTGCGCGCCGCCCCGAGCGGGACACCCGAACGGACGCCGGCGCTCGCTCCCGGCGACCGGGTCGCGCAGCCGGTCGGTTCGTGAGTGGGCGAGGCGCTGAATCGAGCGAGGGCGCGGTTCGCGTCCGGGCCGCAGATTCACCATCCTTTCGGGACGGCGGCCTCAAGATCGGGATGCGACTTGGCGGAACGGCTTGGCCGCGATAGGCTGATGGCCTTAATCTTTGCGGCCTTTCAACCGGTGGGGATGTCCATGCGCCATTCACTCGTTCCTTTTCTGACGGCGGCTGCGATCGCCGGTGGGTTCGCTTTCGCCGGCTCGACCGCGGCGAACGCGCAAAGCGTCATGAAAGAGTGCGCCACCCAATGGAAGGCCGCCGAGGCCGCGGGAACAACCGGCGGCCAGACCTGGCCGCAATTTCTCTCGCAATGCCGCACCCGCGAGAGCAGCGCCGCTGCCCCACCCTCGGGGACTTTCGCTCCGGCTCCCGCCCCTGCGCCCGCTCCGGCCTCTCAGTCAGGCTCAGTCTTCCCGTGGTGGCAGCCGTCGGCTCCGGCTTCCGCGCCGGCGCCGGCGCCGAATGTCGGCGCGCCCATGGCCCCCCGGGCCGGCGAATACACGACCGAATTGGCGGCCCGCGCGCGCTGCCCGTCCGACACCGTCGTGTGGGTCAATACGCCGTCACGCGTCTACCACTACGCCGGTACCCATTATTATGGGCATACCAAGCGGGGCGCGTATATGTGCGAGGCTGACGCGCGCGCGGCCGGAAATCGCGCGGCGCGGAAAGAGCTCCAGACCCATTCAGGATAGAGGCGCGCCGCAGGCGCACGACGTCGAATGTCGCGCGCCAGCGGCCCTCGGGCGGGAAAAGAGTCGTGGCGACCGCCAACGACCGCCTCGGCTGAACCAGAGCGGAGGATCGACGGTCGGGCCGGCTATGTCGAGCCCACGATTTCGACGATCTCGCTGCGCCGGACGCCGATGGCGCCGGCGAGCAACTTCAGCCGCTCGCTCACCGCCTCGCTGTCGGGCGCGCGCGCCGCGGCGGCGACTTCGAGCCGCACGCGGGTCGGCTCGATGCGCAGCCTTGCGTCTTCGAGAACAGCCGGGACGCCGCCGGAAAAGCGGTAGGCGAGCAGAATGGCGCGGCCAAGAATTTGCGCCCGGCGGCGCTCGGCCGGCGCGAGCAGGCGGATGGCGGGGCCAAGCCACGGCGCGTCCGGTTTGCCGGCATAGCGGGCATGAATGGCGGCGGCAATGAACACTCTCTCGGGGTGCGTGACCCCGATGAACGGAAACTGCAGCAGGCGGCGAAAACTCTCTTCCGCCCGGAGATCTGGCGCGTCGCGCCAGGCAATGTCGGAGAGCGCGCAGATCGCGACCCGAAGCCTGGCCTCCGCTGCGGTCTCTTCGGCGAAGAGGTTGGCGGTCCATGACACAAGCTCGGGCGCGAAATCGGGCACCCGCGCGAGCGGCAAACCGATGAGCTGCGCGCCCTCGACGAGCGGATCGAAATATTGTTCCGCCCGGCTGAGCTGCGAATAGAGAAAACCCTCGCGCAGGCCGAGCGCGGAGAAGACCACGCGTTCGGGCGACAGATGTTTCAACAGGCGGTGAAGCGCCAAGGCCGCTGCCGGCAATGTCCGCGCCCGCCGTTCGGTCACGCCCGGCGTCGTCGCCAGCTTTGCCGGCGAAAGGCGTGAGACCGCGCGGGCGAATTCGCGCGCCTCGACGGCGCCGATCGTATAACCGTGCACGACTTCTGACCGGCGCTTTGGCGGCCTCCATGTGCGCCTTCGCCAGCGTGCGCCACCCGCCGCCCACCGGATAGAACACAGGCCTCTTAAGCTCGCGCGGGAGGCGCGAGCGGAGAATTTCGTCGATCTGGCGCTTGGCCGCCGAGAGACCGGTCGACAGCAGGGCTTCGACCGGCAGGGCGCCCAGCGGCAGACTGACCCAGCGATCTCCCACCTGATCGTCGACCGCTTCGGCAACTTCGAGGCTTCCGCCGCCCATGTCGCCAACCGTTCCGACCGGCCGGAAGAACCCTGAGATCACCCCGAGCGTTGCGAACCGCGCTTCTTCACCCCCGCTCAGGATTCGAACTTTCAGGCCGCACTCCGCCTCTATGGCTGCGGCGAGTTTCGGCCCGTTGGCGGCGCGACGCATGGCTTCCGTCGCGACGGCATCGATTCGTACAACGCCCATTGCGTCGGCGATCGCGCGAAACCGCCCCACGGCCTGGATCGCGCGGCGAAAGCCATCGGGCGCAATGACGCCGGTCTCGGCGAGTTCCTCGGCGAGGCGGAGAAGGGATTTTTCATTGAAGCGAGGCATTGGCGCGCGTCCGAGCTGGTCATAGACCAGGAGCCGGACCGAATTCGAGCCAATATCGACGATCGCATAGGGCGGTCGGTCGATCCGGGTGGCGCGCGCGGGATTGAGTTCTATAGGGCGCGCAGCCGCTTTCGACCTCGGAGCGCGTCCCTTTGGCATGGCCGATCCTCCCCACCGCGAGCCTATCACAAGCGCGGGCGAGGGGCTTGTCGCCATCGTTCGCGTTCCTTCGCCGAGCCGCTAGCCTGCCTTCTTGCCCCCATCAACCGCGCGTTTCAGAAACATGTGGCGTTCCCGCCATTCCTCCGACCCCGCCTTGGCCGGCGTGTCCAGAATCATTACTGGCGCGCCGGGGCTGCGATACGACGGCCAGTGAGGCAGGCCGGGGCCGTTTGGATCTCCGCTGCTGACGAAGTTGACCCAAAAGCTCGAAGCGAGCCGCGCCAGCTCGCGGTCGGCGTCGTCGATCAGCCATGGAAAGGCGTCGAGATTTTCGAACACGTAGGGGATTTCGCCGGCGTGGAAGGCGCCCGCCTCGCGAACTCGAGCGATCGCCAAACCAACCCTCCGGAGTGAGCGGCGCGCGGTCGAAGCGGAAGCGGAAAATGTCCGCCTTGCCGCTCTCTTTCTGCGCCTCGATCCAGGCCCGGGTCGGGTGGATGATCGCGAGGTCGCCGCCGAGCGCCGCTGCCGCGGCTGCGTCCGCCTCGCGCGAGCCGCCCGGATAGTGCCGCAGCGCTTCGGCTGTGCGCTCGCCAAACACGGAGCGCACGAAGGTCGGCGTGGGGGCGCTTCACATTGTCGCCCTGCTGCAAAGTGAAATTGAAACCCTCGTCCCGGTTCCAGCCGGCCATCAGCGGGACGTCGCTCTGCTCGCCGGCGGCGAAGATCTCGGCTGGCGGGCGTGGAAGAAGCCATCCATCGATGATCGGACGGAAGCCGAGTCCCGGCGCGGCGGCGAGAATGGCCTCGGCGGGGACAGCGCGCAGCTCGGCGATCGTTTTTGCCCCTAGCTTGCGCATGAACGCGATTCCATCGGCCTCGGCCTTCTTGAGCGGCGACGGCGCGCGCGTCGGCGAAGGGAACATCGCCGCACTCTCGCCGATGACACGGGCGAACAGTCCCTTGGCGAGCGGCGAGGCCATGAGCGCGCTCGCCGCGAATGATCCGGCTGATTCCCCGGCGATTGTGACCCTCCCCGGATCGCCCCCAAACGCGGCGATGTTGCGCTTGACCCATTCGAGCGCCACGACGAGATCGAGCAGGCCGTAGTTGCCGGAGGCGCGATGATCGGATTCGGCCGTAAGCTCGGGATCGGCGAGAAAACCCAGCGCATTGAGCCGATGGTTGAGCGTGACGACGATGATGCCGTGCGCGGCGAGACGCGCGCCGTCGTAGCGCGGTTCGGCCCCGGAGCCGGCGACAAACCCGCCACCGTGAATCCAGACCATTGCCGGCAGGCGTGCGCCATCGCTAGGCGTGGCCGGCGTCCAGACATTGAGATAGAGGCAATCTTCGGACACGCCGACCGCGGACGGATCGATGTCGCCCCAGACGACGCGCTGCAGCGAATTGGGGCCGAAGACGTGGGCGGGGCGGACGCCGGCCCACGCCGGAACGGGCTCAGGCCGCCGCCAGCGCAACGGCCCGAGCGGCGGGGCGGCATAGGGAATGCCCTTGTACGCGCGGACGCCGCCGCCGTCGGGCTCGGGAATTGCGACTGCGCCACCCTCGACCGAAAGCGATTTCGCCGTCATTCGCTCCCTCCAGATGCCGGCTCGACTGGTTTCAGCGCCTCCCGGCGCATCGGCATTTCATCGAGGCCGGCGAAGCGCGCCGACGGTCCGAGTGATTCCTCGATCCGCAGCGCCTCGTTCCATTTCGCCATCCGTTCCGAGCGCGCGAACGAGCCGACCTTCAGTTGGCCGGCGCCCCAGCCAACCGCGAGATGAACGATCGATACATCCTCGGTTTCGCCCGAACGCGCCGAGACGATCGTCCCGAAGCCTGAACGGTGAGCTTCGTCGCATGCGGCTTTGGCTTCGCTGACCGTGCCCGCCTGATTGACCTTGATGAGAACCGCATTGACGCTTCTCTGGCGCGCCGCCTCGCGCACCCGACCCGGGCTGGTGACGAGATAATCGTCGCCGATCACCTGAATGCGGCCGCCGACGGCGGCGGTGAAACGCGCGAATCCCGCGTCGTCGTCTTCGGCGAACGGGTCCTCGATCGACAGGATGGGATAGCGGACGCACCAGCCGAGAAGCATCTCCGCCAAAGCGTCGCTGTCGAGCTCGCGCCGTTCGAGGCCAAGACGATAACGGCCGCCCCGGCCGAATTCCGAAGCGGCGACGTCGAGCGATATCGCAATGTCCAGCCCAGGCGCGAGCCCTGCGCGCTCAATGGCTCGCATCAGCGTTTCGAGCGCCTCCTCGTTGGTCGTGAACGCAGGCCACCAGCCGCCTTCGTCCGCGACGCCCTGAAGGAGTCCGCGCTCGGCCATGATCGCTCCCGCGGCGCGGTAAACTTCCGCCGTGACCTCAAGCGCTTCAGCGAAGGTCCTGGCCCGCGGAGCGACGACCATGAAGTCCTGGACATCGGTCCGCCGGCCGGCATGGGCGCCGCCGCCGAAGATCTGGATTTCCGGCAGCGGAATGATTGCCGGCTTGTCGCCGAGGCAATGCCGCCAAAGCGGCAGGTCGCGGCTCGCCGCCGCCGCGTGCAGCACCGCCAGCGACACGGCAGTGAGCGCGTTTCCCCCGAGCCTCGCCTTGTTCGGCGTTCCGTCGAGGGCGATGAGCCGGACGTCGATCGCGGCCTGATCGAACGCCTCGAGGCCGGCCAGGGCAGGGGCGATTTTGGTGCGGATCCCATCGAGCGCATTCTGCACGTCGAGGCCGCCGAGACGTGTTCCGCCATCGCGTTTGTCGATTGCCTCGCGGGAGCCGCGCGACGCGCCGGCTGGCGCAATGCCTCGCCCCATCGCGCCGTCGCTCAAGGCGACTTCCGCTTCGACAGTCGGCCGGCCGCGCGAGTCCCAGATGCGCCGCGCAACCAGCGATCGGATCACGGGTTCGCTCATCTCGCGCGGAACCAGGCGCCGGCGACGTCAATCACGCGCCGCGGCGGATCGGCGATCAGCGGCGCAGCGGCGCGGCGCACGGCGGCGCGCTCGCTCTCGCGCGTGAGATATTCGACCGGCGACTTGCCGTCGACCCTGGCGAGAAACAGCGCCGGCAGGAGCGCGGCGGCTCGTGCTTCGAGGCCGTCGGCGCTCTCCCAATCGACTCCGGCGACATAGGCGCCCGCAAGCGCGGAAAAGGCCGCGCCGTAGCGCGCCCTGTCCGCGCCCTCTCTCGCGCCCTTAAGCAGGAGATGGTTGAGGCAGAATGCGAGATCGAACGCGGGATCGCCAAACCAGGCGCATTCGGCGTCGAGGAACACCGGCCCGAGCGGGCTATGCAAAATGTTCTTCGGGCTCACGTCGTCGTGAACCAATGCCCGTTTGGTCGAAAGCGTTGTCCGCGCGAGCGCCTCGAAGCGCCGCGCAAGCGCGGGGTGGGCGCGGCCGGTCGCGCGGAGGTAAGGCTCGATGCGGATCGCCTCGAACGTGCCGTCGTTGGCGAACGCTTCCCGAACCCCGGGATCCGCGGAGCTCCGCGCATGGATGATCGCGAGGTCGCGCCCCACGGCGGCGGCGAAATCCGGTTCGACGACGCCGGCGAGAAGCTGCGCCTTCCACAACGGATGATTCTCCGGCGCGAGATAGTCCATCGCGAATAGGCCCGCCTTGGCGTCCTCGCCGAGGATGCGCGGAACGGCGCGCGGCAGCCAGCAGGCGACGGCGCGCATCCACGCCGCTTCCGCCGCATTGCGTTCGACCGGCGCCTCCCACAGGGCCACGACCTTGAGCCTCGGCAACGCCCGCTTGACGCAGAAACGCCGGTCCTCCGCCTCGACAAGATAAATGTCAGACGAGACGCCGCCGGCGAGCGACGTGAGACGAGGGCGCTCTCCGGCCTTCACGAGGCTCATGCGGCGAAGGGGCTCGATGAGATCGCCGTCATGCGTGGAGGGATGTTCTTGCTCGCTCACATCGTCGGCGCCCACGTTAGCTTCAATAGGTCGCCCGCCCGCCCGAAAGGTCGAAGACCGCGGCGGTCGAGAACGAGCACTCGCGGCTCGCGAGCCAACAGATGAGCGAGGCGGCTTCCTCAACGGTGCCGAAGCGCTCCATCGGAATTTTCGAGCGCATATAGGCGATGTGCGCCGCCGAGGCTTGCTCGAGGATCGGGGTGTCGATCGTCGCCGGCGTGATGGTGTTGACGCAGACGCCGTCCTTGGCGAGCTCCTTGCCGAGCGACTTGGTGAGGCCGATGACTGCGGCCTTGGCGGCGCTGTAAGCCGACGCGTTCGGGTTGCCCTCCTTGCCGGCGATCGAGGCGATATTGACGATGCGGCCGTAGCCGCGCGCTTTCATCAGCCGGGCGACGAAGCGGTTGCAGTAGAAGAGTCCGTGGACGTCGATGTCGAACACCCGCTTCCATTCGTCGATCGGATAGTCGATCACCGGCGCGTTGAGCCCCGCCACCCCGGCTGAGCAGATGAGCGCGTCGATCTGGCCCATCGCCGCGTGACTTGCCTCGGTCGCGCGCTCGACGTCGGCCGGGTTGACGACGTCGACGCGCTCGGCCCGGCTCTTGTCGCCGAGCTCCGCGGTCGCCGCCTTCAGGCGCGCCGGATCGTTGTCCCACAGCGTCACCCGCCCGCCCTCGGCGACGAACCGGCGGGCGAACTCCAGGCCGATGCCCGACCCCCCGCCGGTCACCACGGCGGTCATTCCCTCGAAGCGCTTGGCGTCCGTCACTTTTAACCTCCTGAAGCCGTTCTCGGCCGTTCCTTAGCCCGGAAACAGCGTCTCCCCGCCGTCGACCCGAAGAACCTGGCCGCTGATATATTTGCTCCTCGGCCCGGCGAGGAAGGCGACCGCGTCGGCCATCTCTTCCGGCTCGCCGTAGCGAATGAGCGATTTGATCGACGAATCCATCTTTTGCGGGTCGACGACCCGGGTCGCCTCGAAGCGCGCAGTCTTGGTCGCCCCCGGGCTCACCGCATTCACCCGGACGCCCTCCGTCCGAACCGCCGCCGCCAGGCAGCGCGTATAGTGGATCACGGCGGCTTTGAGCGCGGCATAGATGACTCCGTTGGTCACGCCGAATTGCGCCGCGGCGGAGCCGATGTTGATCACCGATCCGCTTCCCGCTTTCACCATCGGCGGCACGAACGCCTGGCAAACGAGGATCGTGCCGTAGAGGTTGTTTTCGGTCAGCGCCTTGATGTCCTCGAGCGGAATGCCGAGCGCGTCGTTGGGCTCAGGCTTGCCGCCCGACGCGCCGATGTCGCCGCCGGCGCAATTAACCAGGATATCGACCCGCCCGAGCTTGGCCTCGATCTCCTCCTTCATTTTCGCCACTGCCGCCTTGTCGCCGATATTGCCGGTCACCGCCGCGGTCTTGCCGCCATGCCTGGCGATCGCCTTGGCGACCGCGCCGAGGTCGGGCGCTTCGCCGAATTTGGCGGGCGCGGTCCAGGCAAGGTCGTGGATGGCGACGTCCGCGCCGAGCTCCCCCAGCCTCTCCGCCATCGCGCGCCCAAGCCCGCGGCCCGAGCCGGTGACGAACGCAATCTTGCCCGTGAGCTCCTTCGTCATCCGTCAGTCTCCATTCCCCGGCCCAAGGCCGATCGCGCGCATGTTGCCGGCGCTGCGGCGGATCATCGCCAGTTCGTAGTCGGCGATCGCCGCATCCTCGCCGCGCTCCCACGGCGTGCGAGTGTCGACGTCGTCGGCCAGGCGGTTGACGCGAGCCGCGGCGAGGCAGGCTGCGAGCGCCGACGCCGGCTTCGGCGGGTACAGATTCCACCATTCCGGGCGCAGGAATCGCACGTGTCGCGCCTCAAGCGCTCCCGGCTCGAGCACGGCGGTGAGCTTATGGCCGCGCGCCGCCAGGATGTCGAGCATGGCGGCGATAGGCGCCGCGCCGTCGCCGATCGCGCAGCGCACAAGGCGATAGCCTTCATCGGTGAACTGAACCCGGTAGTCCTTCAGATGAACGTGCCGCACGTGAAGAGCGACGCGGCGGGTGAAGTCGAGCGGCGCTTCGGCGACCGGGAATGTATTGCCGGTGTCGAGACAGATTCCGACGCCCCGCGTCGTCTCGCAAAATTCCGAGAGTTCGTCGCTGCCGAAATCCTGATGGTTCTCGATCGCCAGCGTCCTGCCGTCGTCGAACGCGCGCGGCCCGCGCTCGGCGAGCGCGGCGCGAACTTGAGCGACGAGCTCTTTCCATTTGTCGCCGAGTGCGTGGCGGTTGCCGCACAAGACCGACGTCAGGCCGTAGCGAATGATCCTGGCGTCGAGCGCGCGGGCCGAGCGCAAGGCGCTCTCGAACGGACCCATCATCATTCCCGAACTGACGACCGGCGTCATGCCGAGGCCCCCGAGCCGATCGCGGAGCGTGCGGAGGCTGTCGTCGCTCAGCGCCCGGAGCCAGGGATCGTAGATTTCGAGAACCTTCGCGCCCAGGTCGCTCGCGATGGCGATGAAGCCTTCGAGGCCCACGCCTTTCGGGTTGGCGCGCGGTCCGCCCGCGCCTTGCAGCCCGAGATGATAGGTGAGCCCGTAAGGGTTGAGGCCGAGGGCGAACGCGGTTCCGCGCGTCTCTCGCTCAAGCGGCTTCACGTTTTCGTTCATCTTAGCCCCGCATCGACGGTGATCGACTGCTTGGTGACCAAGCGGCTGTCGTCGGCGCCGAGAAAGAGCGCCATGCGCGCGATGTCGTCACCGATGAGCGTCTCCCTGATGGACTGGCGCTGAACGATCGCGGCGACCAATTCGGGCGTCTTGTACCACAGGCGCCGCTGCCGGTCGGTCATCACTGCCCCCGGCTCGATCGCGTTGACGCGGATGTTGTCCGGGCCGAAAGCGCGCGCCAGCGCGTGGGTGAGACCGATGATCCCGGCTTTGGCGGCGGAATAGGCCGGCATTTCCGCCGCCCCGCGCCAGGCGATCGAAGAGAGATTGATGATCGAGCCGCGCCCAAGCTCGCGCATCTGCGGGTGGACGGCCTGGGCGGCGAAGAAGTGATGGCGCAGGTTGACGTTCTGGGCGTGATCCCAGTAATCGGCGGTAACGTCGACGACCGCGTGACGCTCGTCATTGGCGGCGTTATTGACCAGGATCGCAACCGGACCGAGCTTCGCGCCCGCCTCCGCGATCGAGGCCTGCAGCATCGTGACGTCGGTGACGTCGCAAGAGAGAAAGAGCCCCGTCTCGCCCGCTTCCTTCAGCGCCGCCGCTAGCGCCTCGCCCTCACGGCGCTGGAGGTCGACGAACGCGACCCGCGCGTGGTTGCGGGCAAAGGCGCGGACGATGTCCGCGCCAATGCCGGTCGCGCCGCCGCTGACGAATACGGTTCGTCCGGCCAGACTGGGGTAGATCGCGAAGGTCAAGCGGGGTCCTGTGGAATGAGCGCCTGGGTTTCGGGATCGAACAGGCACGCGTGGGCCATGTCGAGCCCGAGCGGCAGGAGCTCGCCGAGACGCGGAGCGCCGTCTGGGTCAAACCGGCCGACAATTTCGCGATCGCCAACCTTCAGCACAGCATGGGTCTCAGCGCCGGTTGGCTCGACGACCTCGACCGGCGCCGTCAACATCGCGAGCCCAGCCTTCTGCGCCTTCAGGTTCGGATCGTAGCGGAACAGGTGCTCCGGCCGCACGCCAAGCACCACCTTGCCGCTTGCCGGTCGCGACTGGGGCGTTCGTGCAAGCGCCAGGGTCGCCGATTCTCCGCCGGCGAGGGCAATCGCGACCGCCGGGCGGCCGTCGAGCTTCGTGAGCTCGCCAGGAATGAAATTCATCGACGGCGAGCCCATGAAGCCGGCGACGAACATGTTGGCGGGGCGATCATAGACCGCCTGCGGCTCGTCGAACTGCTGGATCGAACCTTGGTGCATGACGGCGATTCGCGAGGCGAGCGTCATCGCCTCAATCTGGTCGTGGGTGACATAGATCGTGGTCTTGCCGACCCTAAGGTGAAGCTTCTTGATTTCGGTGCGCATATCGACCCGCAGCTTGGCGTCGAGATTCGACAAGGGTTCGTCGAACAGGAAAAGCTTCGGATCCCGAACCAGCGCGCGCCCCATCGCGACCCGTTGGCGCTGACCGCCGGACAGCTGGCCGGGCTTGCGGTTGAGGAGCGGCTCGATCTGCAACAGCGAGGCGACGCGCTTGATCGCAGCGTCTTGCTCGGCCTTCGGCACGCCTCGGCTCTCCATGCCGAAAGTCATATTCTGGCGCGCGGTCATCGTCGGATAGAGCGCGTAGGATTGAAACACCATGGCGATGTCGCGATCCTTCGGGGCGACCGAGTTCACCAGCCTTCCGTCGATGCGAATCTCGCCCTCGCTCACGGTTTCCAGCCCGGCGATCATCGCGAGCAGCGTCGACTTGCCACAGCCGGACGGGCCAACGAGCGCGATGAACTCGCCCGTGCGCGCTTCGAGGTCGATGCCCTTCAGCACCTCGACTGCGCCAAACCGCTTGTGCAGACTCGAGATCGTCAGCGTCGCCATGGTCGCCTGATCATTTGATGGCGCCCTGAGTCAGTCCGCGAACGAAATACTTGCCGCCGAAGAGATAAATCAAGAGCGGTGGGACGGCCCCGATCAGCACGGCTGCGCTCGCCACATCGTAAGGGTGAGCGTTCATCTGGCTGGTAGCGAGCGCCACCAGCGACGCGGTAATCGGCTGCTGCGTTCCGCCGGTAAAGACGAGGCCGAACAGGAACTCGTTCCAGATGCCGGTGAACTGCCAGATGACAGTGACGATGAGGATCGGCGGAGAGAGGGGAAGGATGATCTTGGCGAAGATGCGCCAGAAGCCGGCGCCGTCGATGCGGGCCGCCTTGATGAGGTCGTCCGGGATATTGATGTAGTAGTTGCGGCAAAACAGTGTCGTAAACGAGATGCCCTGGATCACATGAACGAGGACGAGGCCGTAGACAGAGTTCGACAGTCCCAGGTTGCCGAGGATGTAGGCCCAGGGCAAGAGCGCGATCTGGCCCGGCATGAAAACGCCGAGGAGAATGCAGACGAACAGCGTCTCCGATCCCGGGAAGCGCCACTTCGAAAGAACGTAGCCGTTGAGCGCGCCGAGCAGGGTCGAGACGATCGTCGCCGGAATCGTCATGATCAGGGAATTGTAGAAGTTGCGCTTGATGCCTTCGCAAGTGCCGGCGACGCAAAAATGCGCCCACGCCTGTGGCCACGCCTTCAGCGAGAAACTATGCGGCAGCGCGATAAGGCCATTGCGCGTGATCTCGGGCAACTCGCGAAACGAATTGGCGACGACGACAAAGAGCGGCAGAAGATAAATGAGCGCGAAAAATCCCAAGAAGGAATAGATCGCGATGCGGCTTGCAGCGAACCGAAAGTTGGCGGCGCGGGCGTGCGGATCGAGTGCGAGCTCGTAGGTCGCGTCAACCATGGGCCGTAATCCGACGCGAGCGCCAAGCCGTCCAGAGCGCGTAGGGCACGAGCACGACCGCGAGCGCCAGCAGCATCATGATCGCCGCCGCCGCGCCGACCGCCATCTCGCCGCGCTGGAACATGAGATCATAGACGTAGTTCGCCGGGAACGTCGTCGCGATTCCAGGTCCCCCCTGGGTCAGCGCGACGACAAGATCGAACGTCTTGATCGCAAATTGAAGAAGAACGACGGCGACCGCGACGAAGATCGGGGCGATCGATGGCAGGATCACCTTGCGATAGATGCGCGCTGGGCTAGCGCCGTCGATTTGGGCCGCCTTGACCAGATCGGGATCAACCGACCGCAGGCCGGCGAGAAACAGAGCCATCGCGAAACCCGAAGCCTGCCAGATTCCAGTGGCGATGATCGCATAGATCGCGGTGTTACGATTCGTGGTCAGACGGAAGGTGAAATCGTGCCAGCCGAGGCCGCGCACGAAATATTCGATGCCTGCGTCCGGGCTGTAGAGCCAGCTCCACACCGTGCCGGTCACCACGAACGAGATCGCAAGCGGATAGAGGAAAATCGTCCGCCAGATCGCCTCGCCTCGCACGCGCTGATCAATGGCGATGGCGAGAGCGAGACCGACGGCCAGCGTCAGGACGACATAAAACGCGCTGAAGTAGAAGAGATTGCCGTAGGCGATCTGCCAGCGGTGGTTCGACCAGAGATCGAAATAGGGCTTCAGGCCGACGAAGCCGTAGGTCGGCAGCATTGTGCTGTTGGACAGCGAGATATAGAGCGTCCACAGCGTGAAGCCGAAGACATAGACGAGGCTCGCCAGCGCCCCAGGGGCGATCACCAGCCGCGGCGCCCAGACGCTCAACCGGTCGCGTCCGGGGGCTGCCTTCCGGAGTGCTTCGATCCCGCTTAGGGCGTTCGACATCGCGCGCGTTCTGATGGAGGTCGGCGCCGCGCCCGGGGTTCGCTGCGCAGCGCCGCTCGACCGGCTACTTCTGCGCCTCGACCGCGTCCGCCATCGCGTTAGCGGCTTCTTCCGAAGTCATTTTGGGATTGTTCACGAACGAAGTGATCGTGTCCAGCATCGCGCCGCGATACTTCTGCAGGACGGTCATGTTGTGGGCCATCGAGCGGACCAACGTGCCATCGGCAATCGAGGCCTGCAAGGTCTTTTGCGACAGCTGCTGGCAGGGGTTGAACCCGTTGCTCAGATCGACGTCGAGTCGGGCGGGAATCGAGCCCTTGGCCTGATTGAACACAGTCTGGAACTTCGGCGACATGATCAGGTCCGCGAGCAGAGTCTGTCCCGCGACGTAGTCCGGATCCTTCTGCTTGAAGAACACGACAGAATCCGAATTAAGAATGAAGCCCGGCTTGCCCCAATCGGTCGGCGCCTGCGCACATTCGTAATCGGCGCCCTCTTTCAGTCCGGCGGCGGTGAAGATGCCAATCTGCCAGTCGCCCATGATCATGAACACCGCCTGCCCTTTGGCGATCATACTCGTGGCGGTATTGTAATCCCGGCCGGCGATGCCCGGGTCCATGTATTTCGACACCATGGTGCGATACTGCTCGAACGCCTTGACCATGTCAGACGAGCGCATCGCCGCGGTGTCGCCCTCGACAAAGGCCTTGCGGAAGAGGTCGATGTTCTGGCCGTAAACGACGACCTCGAACGTTGTTGCGTCAGTCCAGTCCTGACTGAAATGAGCGAGACAAATGAGATGCGCGGCGATGGCCCTGTCGCAGTCGGCGTTGAATTCCGCCCAGGTCTTCGGCAGCTCCTTGATTCCCGCCTGCTCCATCGCCTTGGTCGAGGCCCAGATCCAGTTGATGCGGTGGATGTTCATCGGCGCGGCGACCCAATGGCCGGTCGGCTTCATCACCGGCAGCAGTTCGGGGGCGACGATCTTGTCCCAGCCTTCCTTGTTCGCGAGTTCGTCGAGATTGGCGGTCATTCCGGTCGCGTTCCATTCCGCGATTTCCGGGCCCTTGAGCTGGACGGCCGGCGGCGCGTTGCCGGCGACGACGTCGGCGCGGAGCTTGGCCAGCGTATTGGCGGTGTGGCCGGCGATCGAGGTCTGCTCCCACTTGCCGCCGGCTGCCGTGAACATCTCGCCGAGCTTGGCGATCGCGGCCGCGTCCGAGCCCTCGGACCATTGGTGCAGCATGTTTGTCTTGGGTTCCGCCAGCGCTGCGGTCGTCGCGAGCGCGCAGGCGACAGTTCCGGCAAAGGCCGCCCTGATTGTGCGCATCGTTTCTCTCCCTGTCCAACCTGAGCCGCGTCTTATCGCCAGCCCGGCAAATCCGCTTCGGATGTCTGATATTTTGGGGGCCCTCGTCGCGGGGCGTCGCTCTTTTTAAGTTGGATGCCGGGCGCGGTCAAACGAGCACGCCCGCGACAAAAGGATGCCCGGCTTGCGAACCCTCGTCAGCTATCTCGCCGCCCTCGCCGTCTTTTGCGGTCTCGACCTCGTCTGGCTGGGCGCTATGAGCGGCACGGTCTATCGCCCGGCGATCGGCGAGCTCTTGCGCAGCGGATTCGACGCCCCGGCCGCGGCCGCGTTCTATCTTATTTACGTCTTCGGCCTTGTTTTCTTCTCGATCCGTCCGGCGGCGAGGTTGAGCCAGGCGATGAGCCGCGGCGCGGTCTACGGGTTCTGCGCCTACGCGACCTACGACCTCACCAACCGCGCGACATTGCGCGATTGGCCGCTTGCGCTCTCGCTGATCGACATGGCGTGGGGAACGGCGCTGTCGACCGTCGCCGCCGCCTGCGGCTATGCGGCTTTCGTCACGGCTTCGCGAATGAGCGCCAGCGGCGCGGCGGGCGCGGCCAAAACGCGCTGACATTTTCGGCGTAGGCGGCGAATTCCGCGGGCCGTGAGCGGCTCAGATGCGCTTCAAGCGGCGGCACACCCGAAACATGAACCAGCAGAATATAGATGACGAGCGGCCCGGAGAGGGTGAGCCATCCGGCCGGGTATCCCGCCTCGATCGCCATGATCGGATAGGCGAGCCAGCCCAGCCACTCGAAGAAGTAATTCGGATGGCGCGACCACGCCCACAGGCCTTGATCGCATATCCGCCCGCGATTGGCGGGCGTCTGCTTGAAGCCGGCCATTTGCTGGTCGGCAGCCGTCTCGCCGGCGAAGGCGAGGGTGAAGAGGGCGATCGCAAGCCCATCGCGCCAATCGAGCCCCGACCGCGGCGCCCTCGCCGCACAATAGGCGGTCAGCGCAAGCGGCCAGGACGCCAAGGCCTGGAGTTGCAGGAACAGAAACAGGCGCTGCGGGGCCGCCGCGCCCCAGGATTGCTTCAAGGCGGCGTAGCGCGGGTCATCGCCGCCGCGGATTGCGCGCCGCCACAGGTAGAGGCCGAGCCGGAGCGACCAGAGCGCGGCGATCGCGCAAACTAGGGCCCGCCGCGGCGGATCGCCTCCAGAAGCGGCCGCCGTGACGACCGCGGCCAAGCCGGTCGCGAACGCCCAGATGGCGTCGATCCGCCCGGATTGTCCGGTTGTCAGCGCGACGCGCCAAGCCAGCGTCATGGCCCCGGAAAGCAGCAGGGCGACAATGACTGCGAGCCAAAGCATCGGGGCTCATATGCCGATCAGCGGCTGAATGAGGCGGCCAATCCAGCCGCCGAGCCTGAGCCTTCCCTCGACTGCAACCAGGCACATACATTCGCCGTCCCGATCGACGACTGGCTGGTGATTGACCTCTTCGTCCATCTCGATGCAATCGCCGGCGCGATATTGGCCAAGCGCGTCGGTGAACGAACCGGTCAGCACCTGGGTATATTCCGTCCCGGAATGGCCATGCGGGGGAAGGGATCGTCCGGCCGCGACCTTGAACATGATGACGTTGGCGTCCGGCGATTCCGGCAGCGTCAACCGTCGCCACCGGAACCCCGGACTGACGAACCGCCACGGACCGGTCTCACGAGCGTTGAGGGGAGGCGGCAGGCCCGGGTGAAGGACGCGCAACGTTGGCTCCGCGCGCGCATCAGGCTCATCGAGCCGCTCGAGCGCGCGGGCGAATGCGTCCGGGCTCAGGGGGCCCGGAGGCGCCTCGTCCAGCATCGCCCCGCCGACCGTCTCGAATGACCGTAGCCGCCCGCGGCACTGCGAACATCCGGTGAGATGGGTGGCGGCGACAAGCCGCGGTCCGGCGCCGAGCGCCCCGGCGGCCAGGCGGGCCAGAGTCAAGTCAGAGGGATGGTGGGTAATCACAGTTCACGCTCCAGGATGGCGCGGATCTTCGCCATCGCCAGGCGGGTGCGCGACTTCACCGTGCCGAGCGGCAGAGAGAGCTCTTTGGCGATTTCGGCATGCGGCTTTTCGGAGAAGAACGACAGCCTCAGCACGGCCGCCTGCTCCGGCGAAAGCGTCGCCATCGCGCTGCGTACCCGCGCGTCACGCTCGCTGGCCAGCGCCATATCCTCGACGGACGCCTCAAACTGCCCCGGCAATTCCCTCAGTGCGGCGACGCCGACGTTTGCTCGCGACGCTTTTCGGGCCAGATCGATGCGCAGATTGCGGGCAATGGTGAAAACCCAAGTGCTCACGCCTGCTTGGGCGGGATCGTAGAGAGCGGCCTTTCTCCACACGGCGATCATTGTTTCCTGCGAAATCTCCTCAGCTTCCGCCGCGCTCAGCCCACCCCGCTCCATGAAGGAAGCGATCCGGGGAGCAAAATATTGAAAGAGCTTGCCAAAAGCTCCCCGGTCCCGGTGCTCGGCGACCGCCTTCAGCCATTGTTTCATATTGTCGGCAAACGGCGCGGGCGCAGGCATGGCGTCCGACCTATTTCGTAAAGCTCGAGGGCGCGCAAGGGCGCAAGTCACGCTCACATCCTTCGGTTGTCCCGCCGCAATCCTACGCGCGATCGCCCGAAGTGGATCACTGCTGGTCCGAACCCCGCAGCGCGTCGTATAACCTGCGAGACCGGAGGCCTGACTTTGAGCTCCCATCGATCGGGCCCGCTGCGGGTCGCCGTCATCGGCGGCGGCGTTTCGGGCCTCAGCGCCGCGTGGCTTCTCGCCAAGACCTGCGACGTGACTCTTTACGAAGCCGAGTCGCGTCTCGGCGGCCATTCCGACACGTTCGACTGGGAAGGCGCGCCGGTCGATTGCGGCTTCATTGTCTTCAACGAGCGAACCTATCCGAACCTTGTCGCCCTTTTCGCCTGTCTTGGCATAGCGACGCGCGAAAGCGACATGTCGTTCGCGGTCTCGATCGACGATGGCAAAATCGAGTATTCCGGCGCTGGCTTGCGCGGCCTCGTCGCGCAGCGCGCCAACCTGATCCGGCCGCGCTATTGGTTGATGCTGCGCGACATCGTACGGTTTTTCCGCGAAGCGCGCAAAGACGTCGGCCGCGAGGATCTCGGGCCGCTCGAGACCTATCTTGACCGGCGCGGCTACGGCGCCCCGTTCCGCAATTACTATCTCTATCCGATGGCGGCGGCGGTCTGGTCCACTCCGGCAATGCGGGTCGGCGAATATCCAGCCGAAGCATTCATACGCTTCAGCCTTAATCATGGCCTGCTCGATCTCATCGACCGCCCGACTTGGCGAACCGTAGTCGGGGGCAGCTGCGTCTATGTCTTGGCGCTCGCGCAACGGCTGGGGCGCGCGCTGGGCGGGCGGGCCGCCGTCGGAGTGAGGCGGACGGAGTCGGGCGTCGATGTCGCCGACGCCGCCGGCGAGACGAGGCGCTACGATCGGCTGGTCCTGGCCACCCATGCCGACCAAGCGTTGCGCCTGATCGACGCGCCGACCCGCCCGGAACGCGAGCTTTTGGGCGCGTTCCGGTATATCCGCAATGACGCGACGCTTCACACCGATTGGCGGGCGATGCCGCGCCGGCGCGCGGCTTGGGCAAGCTGGAATTACATCGCCAAGGGACAGGCGAATGGACGGTCTTTGTCGGTCACCTACTGGATGAACAGCTTGCAAAACCTGCCAGGCCGGCCGCCAGTATTCCTCTCGCTCAATCCTTTGTTCGAGATTCCCGAGTCGCGGGTCCTTCGGCGGACGCGGTTCGAGCATCCGATGTTCACTGACGCGACGCTCGCGGCCCAGAAGCGGCTGTGGTCGCTTCAGGGCGTCGGCGACATCTGGTTTTGCGGCGCCTATTTCGGCTTTGGCTTTCATGAAGACGGGCTGCAGGCCGGCCTGGCGGTCGCCGAGGACATCGGGGGCGCGCCTCGTCCATGGTCGGTCAAAGGCGAAAACGACCGTCTCCAGTTCGGCGGCGCCCGGCGCAGCGGCGCCGCGCGCTTGGCGACCGCGCCATGATCGAGCCGGGACTTTATGTCGGCTCGGTCATGCATAGCCGGGCGCGGCCGTTTCGGCGCCGGTTCGAATATCGCCTCTTCTGGCTCATCGTCGACCTCGACCGGCTTCGCGAGACCGCGAGCGCGCTCAAGTTCATGTCGATTGAACGCTTCAACCTCCTAAGCTTCTACGCCCGCGACCACGCGGATGGCGGCGACGGTTCGTTGCGCGACAAGATCGCGTCGCTCGTGACCGCGTCTGGCTTTGCCGCCGACGGACCGATCCGGCTCCTGACGATGCCGCGGGTATTGGGCTACGTCTTCAACCCGATCAGCGCCTATTTCTGTCACGACGCGCGCGATCGTCTGACCGCGATCGTCTGGGAAGTGTCGAATACCTTCGGGGGGCGCCATTCCTATGTGATTGGCGTCGAAGATCCCGATTCGATGGTGCAGCGGCAGCGCTGCCCGAAAGCGCTTCATGTTTCGCCGTTCATCGGCATGGAGGTCGAATATCGATTTCGCGTCAGCCTTCGCGGCGAGAGGCTGACCATCGGCATCGCCGATCATGATCGCGACGGGCTCCTGATGTCGGCGGCGATGACTGCGGAGCGCCGGCCGCTGACCGATAGGGAACTGCTCGCGGCCTGCGCCCGCGCTCCGTTTGAGACGGCGAAAGTGATCGCGGCGATCCACTGGGAGGCGCTTCGGCTGTGGCTGAAAGGCGCACGCTACCTCGAGGGGCCGTCAGGCGATGGGAAATCGATTTGCCGCCATTCGGCGAGCGCTCAGCCGGCTTCCACTCGCGTTCCCGCCGGGTTCGACGCCGCCCCTGTCATCCTCGATCCGCGCCGGCAAAACGCAGGCCGATGAAGGCGAAGAGCGACGCGGCCGAGAAGGCGTT
The DNA here is from genome assembly GCA_963794155.1 of uncultured Alphaproteobacteria bacterium. Classification (GTDB taxonomy): domain Bacteria; phylum Pseudomonadota; class Alphaproteobacteria; order Rhizobiales; family Beijerinckiaceae; genus Roseiarcus. Next base: position 81,077 of record CAWCCX010000001.1, read on the forward strand.
GAGTTCAAGCAACCGCTCCAGCTGATCGGGAGACAGTGCGTAGAGAGCCGCGCCGCCGAGGAGGCGAAAGGCGGCGAAGGCCAAAAAGATCAACGCGATGAGGCCTCGGCTCCACCAAGCCTCATTCGGCCGGAAGGAGAGAGCGGCGAGCAAGCCGCAGGCGAAGAGGAAGAGCTCTGTTCCCGAGCCGATCCCGAACACCTTGGTCGCGAGGAGCGTGTCGGCCAGCCCGATCGCCGGCGTCGCGATCCGGGCCGCCAGCGGCGCGCGCGGGCCAAGAAAAGGCACGGCGGCATAGAGCGGAGCGGCGATGAGCGTCGCCAGCGAAGCCTCGAATCCTCCGCCGACAAACCACCAGATCGCGGCAGGATAGAAAGGCTTGTTGGCGACGACCAACCAGGCCACCGCGGCGCTCGCCGACGCCAGCGGGTCGACGGGCTCTCGCGCCCGCCAAAGATTGACGCTCCTTGTCACCGCGGCGCCAGCGCGCCCGCCGCGCGCCCGGTAGCGCCAACGACCTGGGTTGGCGGCTCCATGAGCCCTTCTCCTGCGATGGAACGCGGATTATCCATATGCTTAGACATACGACCGCGGCTCGCCTGCGGATTGCCGGGGAGCAGGTTCTCCAGGTCTCCCGGCGGTCGAGGGCGGTTTGCACAGAACCAAAAAGTCCACCCCATCGTATAGGCAAAGCGTGATCGAGGCTGGTCCTTTATGGCGGAGCGAGAAATAACTAAGGTCTGGCGGCTATGACTCAGGTCGAGAATCCGCGCTTCGCCGGCGCGAGCGAAAGGGCGCCTATGCCGAGGCGGGGCTGGGACCCGCGGGCGCGGATATTGACCCGCCTGCTCGAGAGACTGCGATGCGGGTCATTGAGCGTGACCCTGCCGTCCGGGCAAAGGATTGTTCGGGTCGGAGCCGAACCCGGCCCCGAAGCCAGCGTCGTCCTCCATCGGTGGCGGGCGGTTCGACGGCTTTTGATCGGCGGAGACATCGGCTTTGCCCGGGCGTGGATCGACGGCGATTGCTCAAGCCTCGACTTGACCGCGCTCATCCGGCTTGCGGCGCGCAATCTCCACGCGCTCGGCGGCGCCGCCAAGGGATCGACATTCTCCCAGTTGGCGTTCCGCCTTCGGCATCTCTCGAACGGCAACACCAAGCGCGGAAGCGCTCGCAACATCATTGCCCACTACGATCTCGGCAACGACTTTTTCCGCGTTTGGCTCGACGAGGCCATGCTTTACTCGTCCGCTCTCTGGGACGGTTCGACGTCGACGCTCGAATCCGCCCAATCGCGGAAGGTTGAGCGCATTCGGAAGCTGCTCGAAATCGAGGGCGGCGAGCGGATACTGGAGATTGGCTGTGGCTGGGGAGCCTTGGCGCTCCGCCTCGTCGAGGCCGGCGCCGCCCATGTCACCGGACTGACGCTCTCACCTGCCCAGCTCGAATTCGCCCGCGACCTCGCCGCTGCCCGCGGCTCAGCGTCGCGGGTCGATATTCGATTGCAGGACTACCGGGACATCGACGGCCGCTACGATCGCATCGTCTCAATCGAAATGGCCGAAGCGGTCGGCGAAGCCTGGTGGCCGACCTACTTCGACAAAATCGCCCGCTGCCTCAAGCCGGGCGGCCGGGCCGTCCTTCAAGTGATCACCGTAGCCGAAGAGCACTTCGACGATTATCGCCGGACGGTTGATTTCATTCAGCGCTATATATTTCCGGGCGGCTGCCTGCCGTCGAAGGCCATTCTCCATCAACAATTCGAGCGAGCGGGACTGCGGCTGGTGGGCCACGAAGCGTTCGGTCCTTCCTACGCGCGCACCCTCGCCGAATGGCGGCGGCGATTCCACGCCGGCTGGCCAGAGATCGCCGCGCTTCGGTTCGACGATCGCTTTCGCCGTCTATGGGACTATTATTTGAGCTACTGCGGCGCGGGCTTTCTGGAGGGCGTCACCGATGTCGGCCTCTACTGCGTCGAGCATGCCCACGAGTCCGTTGGCGACATGCCGATGAAGAGCGATCCGAAGAGGCTCAGCCGATGATCGGTCGCGTTGTGTCGCTGGCGGGGGTGCTGCTGACCGCCGGCGTCGGAAGCGCAACGGCAGAGGGCGATCCCCCGTTTTACGGCCATTGGGCGCGCGGCGACGGTAACGCCCGGATCCGAATCGCGCCTTGCGGTGGTGAGGTCTGCGTGACCAACACCTGGATCAAGCCCGGGACGCCGGGCGAAAAGACCGGCGATCGACTTATCATGCAGGGCAATTCAGACGGGGCAGGGAAGTGGTTGGGAACCGCGTTCGATCCGCAGCGCAATCTGCGCTACAAAATGAGCATCAACGTCGCCAATGACCACATGACCAGCGATGGATGCCTATTGGGCGGCCTTGTGTGCAAACACATGAGCTGGACGCGCCTCGGTTGGGCGCGCTGAAATTCGACGTCCGTTTGCATGAGCCGGAAATCCCGCCATCGGCCATTCCCTCTTGGCGTCTGGCGGCCAACGCCGGCCGCGATTCCACATTGACCGGCCCGAGGTCGCCGCGGGATTTGACGATCGCTTTCGCCGTCTATATTGCGTCGAGCGTCCCCCACTAGCCCGAGCCATGCCCATGAACAGCGATACGAAGGGGCAGCGCAAATGATCCGCCAAGCCGGGGTTTTGGCAGGCGCGTTGGCGGCGCTCGGGGCGGCAAGCGCGGCGTTCGCGGGTCCGGCGTTCCTTGGCAATTGGGCGCGCGGCGACGGCAAGACCCATATCCGGGTCGAACCTTGCGGCGCGGAGTTTTGCGGCGTCAACACCTGGGTCAGGCCTGGCCACTCCGGCGAAAAGGTTGGCGACACGCTTGTCGCCAATCTGAAGCCAGCCGGGGCCGAGCGCTGGTCAGGCTCTGCTTTCGACCGAAGGCGTGATCGACACTACACAATGCGAGTCCATGTCGCGGGTGAGCGCATGACCACCGATGGATGCATATTGGGCGGCATGATGTGTCAGAGCATGAGCTGGACGCGCCTCGGTCGCGCGAAGTGAATTTCCACTCACGCGACGCGGCGGCCTTGCCGCCAGACCGCGCGGACGACCGGCTCGCCGTCGTGGGTCGCCACACCCAAGAGGTCGGCGCGGCGGCCGACCGCGATCTCGCCGCGATCCTTGAGGCCCGTGGCCTCGGCCGGCGCCTTGCTAACCGCCCGGATCGCTCCGGCTAGGCCGCCGACGGCGGGCGAGTCGGCGAGACGGAACGCGGCCATTAGCAGCGCCGCGGGCACATAGTCGGAGGACAGGATGTCGAGCTCTCCTGCTTCAGCCAGCTCCCGCGCCGAGACGTTGCCGGAATGTGAGCCGCCGCGCACGACGTTGGGTGCGCCCATGACCATGCCGGAGGCGCGCGACGCCGACGCCGCTTCAAGCGTGGTCGGGAACTCGGCGATCGTCACGCCGTCGCGCCGGGCGAGGGCGACTTCCTCGGCCGTCGTATCGTCGTGGCTGGCGAGCGCAATGCCGCGCGCTCTGGCGATCTCGACGATCCGCGGCCGGTTTTCGAGCGCTCGCGCCCGGCCGATCCTCTGTCGCTCCGCGGCCACCTCTGCGAGATCGGCTCGGGACCGTCCCGACCTGCCGAAGTAATAGATGAAGTATTTCTCGATATCGCGGTACTGCCGCTGTCCGGGAGAATGATCCATGAGCGAGACGAGCTGCGCCGGGTGCGAAGCGAGGACAGCGCTGAGGGAGTCGACGACGTCCGGCGCCGGGACTTCGCAGCGCAAATGAGTGAGATGGTCGGCGCGCAAGAGTCCAGCGTCGGCCGCCCTGCGGACCGCCTCCGCCAGCAGCGCGACTTGGTCGCCGAGCTGCGCGCCGACGTCAAATTCGTCGACCCCGACCCGAAATGAATCGAAGACGGTGGTGATTCCCGCCGCGGCGATCTGCGCGTCGTAAGCGAGGACCGCGCTGCCGGGGTGCCATGTCACCGCGCGCCGCGGAAAGTAGTGCGATTCGAGATGGTCGGTGTGCAACTCGATGAGGCCGGGCAGAAGATAGTCGCCCTGAAAATCGATTCCCGCGCCCCGACAGCGGTCATCGCCGATCTCCGCGATCCGGCCGTCCTTGACCTTGAGGCAGCCGGTGAACACGTGATCGGCGGTGACGATCCTCGCGTTTCTGAACCAGGTCGCCTCGCCATCGAGGAATTCCATCGTTATCCCCCGTATTTCTCGAGGAAGCCTCGACGGAGAGGGTGGAGGCGCGGACCGCTTTGCTCGCGCCAACTCATCGCCGGGCGCGCCGTTGTCCTAGGCCCTGAGCGCTACCCGCCGATTGTCACCCGTGTCTTTGCGCCGAACCGGTCGAGGTCATTGCCAGGTCACGAACATCAGCACCCCCGCCGCCACGATCGTCGCCATCGAAAAGAGGTAGGCGGCCTGGAGTGTGACGGTCTTCCAATAGAGCAGCTTTGAGAGGAGCGCGCAGCGATTCGGCAAGTCCTCCACTTCCAGCGCCGGATCGGTGATGAACTCGAAATCCTCCGGTGTAGAGTTGCGCCAGAGCGGGAAGCGTCTGCGTCCCTCGCGGGGATAGCGCGGATAGACCGATGCGAGCAGACAGAAGAAAATGACGATGAACGGCGCCAGCAACACCGGCACGTTGAGGTACGATGGGTAGTTATCGCGGAACCCCAAAACCGTGCCCATCATGATCGCGACGAAGAGCACGGCAATGTTCGCCTTGATGTCGCTGAGGCGAATGGAATCACCGTAGCCGGCGATCAGATTGCGCAGCTGTGCGTCACGGTCCTTGGCCATCAGCGGCCCCGCGAGAGCAGCGAATGGGCCATAGCCCGGCGCCTCCGCTCAACCATACCATACGTACATGAGCAAGAATATGGTGAAGACAATACTCACCATCGACACAATGAAGCTTACTCTGATGTACTGCGTCTTCCACCACAGCAGTTCTGACAGGACCGAGCAGCGCAGCTTCAACTGTTCGAGCTCGTCCTCCGCCTCGACAACATTGGCGAAATCGCTGATTGTGGCGTTGCGGGAGACGATGAAATGCTTGGCGCCGCGCTTGGGATAGCGCGGGATGAGCACCGCGAACAGGCACAGATACACGATGAGAAACGGCAGCATGACGAAGGGAATGGGCAGATATTTAGGAAAGTGGGTGTAATTACCCAGAACCGGGCCCATCATGAAGGCGACGAACAGGATCGCGATGTTGGCCTTGAAATCGCTGGCCCGGATCGCATCGGTGTATCCGGCGATCAGGCCACGATAGGCTTGAGCGGGATCGACGGCGTTTTTATTCATCCGACAGTCGGACGCTCCACAAGACTACCGGGGGACGGGTCCACCCGCGCCGATGTCGGGCCGCGGCCCCCAAAGCCCGCTGCTCCGAATTGGCGTGAACTCCGACGCCCTGTCAAGATCGGTTGAATCTCGGCTTCCGCCGGCGCCGCTTGACCCTCGAAACGACGCCCTCATCAGCCACGCGTTCTCGCCCCCGGCGATGTTTCGGTCGTTGACGCGTCAGGGGCGTCGGGTCGGAGGATTAAAAGCCGAAGAATTCGCGGCGCAGCGCATCCTCATAGAGGCGCTTCCTATAGTCCACTTCCTTGTGCAGCTTATGCTCGTGGAAGTGAGCCGCCTCCCACTGGTCGAGTTCGGCGACGTTATGGTTGCCGGAGGCGAGCTCCTCCTCGGCGCGAATCGCCTCGACCCAGTCGTTGACCGCAGCCTTGTAGGCGGCCTGCAATTGGTCGAGTTCCTGTTGAAGTTCCGCTGAAATATCCGCCATGGGGTTCCCCCGATCTGACGTCGTTTACAGCGGCTGTATGAACAAAAGACGACACCGAGCGCGAGCGGCAGGTCGACAACGGTTGCGCCCGCAAACGATTGCCGAAACGGTGGAATTCAACTCGGAGCTATCCGGGGCCAGGTCGGTCGCGGGCGCCCGGCTCAGTATTCCTGCCGCGTTGGCCGAAACAGGATCTCATTGACGTCGATATCCTCGGGCTGGCTCATGGCGAAGATCACCACGCTGGCAAACGAGTCAGCGGGAATCGCATTCTCGTAGACCTTGCGGACGTTTTCCGCGACGTCGGGCTCCGTCACGCTTTCGGGCAGTTCGGAAGTGACCGCGCCCGGCGAGATGATCGTGGTCCGGACGTTGTACGGCTTGACCTCCTGCCGCAGGCCCTCGGAAATGACCCGCACCGCGGTTTTGGTCGCGGAATACACGGTGCTGCCGGGCCGAACCTTGTGGCCGGCCACCGACGAGACATTGATGATGTGGCCGCTCCGCTGCGCCTTCATATGCGGCAGTGCGGCGGCGATCCCATAGAGCACGCCCTTGATATTGACGTCGATCATCCGCTCCCAGTCCGCGATCTTCAGGCGCTCGAGCGGCGAAAGCGGCATCAGGCCAGCGTTGTTGATGATCACGTCGATGCGCCCGTGCGACTGCACGGCCCGGTCGACGAGGCGCGTGACCTCGGCGTAGCTTGTCACGTCCGTCTGCACGGCGGCGTCGGCGCCGAGCGAAAGCTCTTTGGCGAGCGCCTGGAGCCTGTCGAGACGCCGCGCGCCCAGGACCAACTTCGCCCCGTTTTGGGCGAGGCGACGCGCGGCGGCTTCCCCGAGCCCGCTGCTCGCGCCGGTGATGACGACGACCTTGTCCTTGATCCCTTCCGTCATGGCCTTACCTCTTCAAATGTTCGTTTCGGCGCGCCGAGCGGCCGCTCAGCGGCCGGTCAGCCGCTCAAGCGCCTCGGGGTACCGATCCCCTTCGACCTTGATCTTCGCGGCGGCGCCCTCGATCTCGCTGAGATCGACCGGCGTGAGTTCAAGAGCGGCCGCTCCGATGTTCTCCCCCAGACGGTCGAGTTTCGTGGTGCCGGGGATCGCGCGATCCACGGCTTCTGGGCGAGTAGCCAGGCAAGCGCGATCTGCGCCGGGGTCGCTTTTTTGCGTTGCGCGATCCTACCCAGGAGATCGACCAGGGCCTGATTGGTCTTGCGGGCCTCGTGCGTGAAGCGGGGCAGCACGCTGCGGAAGTCGGTCCTGTCGAACGCCGTCGTCCCGTCGATCTTGCCGGTGAGGAAGCCCTTTCCGAGCGGGCTGTACGGAACCAGGCCGATTCCAAGCTCCTCGAGCGCCGGGATGACCTCGGCTTCCGGGCGGCGCCACCACAGCGAATATTCGTTCTGGAGCGCCGTGACCGGCTGGACGGCGTGGGCGCGCCGGATTGTCTGGACGCCCGCCTCCGAGAGGCCGAAGTGCCTGACCTTGCCGGCGCGGATGAGGTCCTTCACCGCTCCGGCCACATCCTCGATCGGCACGTTCGGGTCGACTCGGTGCTGGTAGAAGAGATCGATGACATCGGCCCTCAACCGTTTGAGCGACGCCTCGGCGACTTGCTTGATATGCTCAGGATGACTGTCCAGTTCGCTCCATCGCGGTTGGCCGCTGGAAGCAGGTTTGAACCCAAATTTCGTCGCGATCACGACCCGGTCGCGGACCGGCGCCAGCGCCTCGCCGACGAGTTCCTCGTTGGTCAACGGGCCGTACACTTCCGCCGTGTCGAAGAACGTAACCCCGCGCTCGACCGCGGCGCGGATGAGGGCGATCATTTCCTGCTTATCCTTGGGCGGACCGTAGGAAAAGCTCATCCCCATGCAGCCGAGCCCGATCGCCGAGACCCTCAGGCCGCTTTTCCCAAGTTTGCGCCTCTGCATCGTCTTCTCCGTCGTGAATTGTCAGGCTTGGTATTGCTCGTCGCTGACCTTCTCCATCCAGTCGACGGCCTTGCCATCGAGCCTTTCCTGGACGGCGACATGGCTCATGGCCGTGGTCGGCGCGGCCCCATGCCAATGCTTCTCGCCCGGCGCAAACCAGACCACGTCGCCCGGCCGGATCTCTTCGATCGGCGCGCCCTCGCGCTGGACCCGGCCGCAGCCGGTCATGACGATGAGGGTCTGGCCGAGCGGATGGGTGTGCCAGGCCGTGCGCGCGCCGGGCTCGAAGGTGACCAGGGCGCCGGCGACGCGCGCCGGATCGGGCGGGCTCATCAGCGGATCGATACGGACCGCGCCGGTGAACCACTCCGGCGGCCCTTTGCCGGAAGGTTGTGATCCGCTTCGTTTGATCTCCATCGTATTCCTCCGTCTTGCGCGTGACGCCACCGCCTACTGGCGACCGAGCGTCCCGCCGCAGGCGATGGCCTGCTAGAGTGGATCATATCCGGGCATCTTGTAGATCGTCTCGGACTTGTCGAGAATGTCCGGCTGACAAACCCTCTCCGCCCAATGCTCCGGCTTCACGTCTTCTATCCCGACCGAAACCAACTCCTCGCTGTACTTCAGCGTCGACATCACTGCTTCGGTTATTTCATCGGCGAGTCTGGACTTGTCTTTTTTGACCTGCCTGAATAGAGCTTGACGATCACATGAGGCATTATTGTCTCCCTCGCGCAGCCTGGTCACGCAGGGCTGATTTAGGAGCGCGCCTGCGTTGCGACTAGCTGCTATAATCCGCATGGACTTATGAGCGGGCACGATGAATGCAGCGTGGAAACCTGGATGATCTCCTCGCCTTCCTGGCGGTCGGGCGGGAGCGCAGCTTCACGAAAGCTGCGGCGAAGCTCGGCGTTTCGCAATCGGCTCTGAGCCACACCATCCGGGTGCTCGAGGCTCGGCTGGGCGTTCGCCTTCTCGCCCGGACCACGCGCAGCGTCTCGCCGACCGAGGCGGGCGAGCGCCTGCTCATGAGCCTTGGCCCCAGGTTCGAGGAGATTGATGCGGAGCTCGCGGCGTTGAGCGCGCTGCGGGAGAGGCCCGCGGGCACGATTCGGATAACCGCCACAGACTACGCGACGGATGCCGTCCTGTGGCCGAAACTTGCCTCGTTTCTGCGGCGGTATCCCGACATCAAGGTCGAGATCAATGTCGAATATGGCCTGACCGACATTGTCGCCGAGCGCTTTGACGCGGGCGTCAGAACCGGGGAGCATCTGGCGAAGGACATGATCGCAGTGCGCATCGGGCCTGACGAACGCATGGCGGTGGTCGGGGCCCCGTCCTATTTCAGCGGCCGGTCGCAGCCGAAGAAGCCGCAGGACCTGATCGGCCACAATTGCATCAACCTGCGCCTATCCACCCACGGCGGATTGTACGCCTGGGAATTCGAGAAGGACGGCCGCGAACTGAAGGTCCGGGTTGAAGGCCAGCTCGTTTTCAACGGGAGTTTCCAGATGCTCAACGCCGCGCTCGGCGGCTTTGGCCTGGCCTATGTGCCGGAGGACCTGGCGCGGCCGCATCTCGCCAGGGGACGGCTCAAACGGGCGCTCGAGGATTGGCTGCCGCCATACACCGGCTATCACCTCTACTATCCGAGCCGCAGGCAACAATCACCGGCCTTCGCGCTCCTGGTCGACGCGCTGCGCTACCGCAACTCCTTCGGCGCCCGGCCGAGATCCTGAATTCGTCGTCCGGCAAACTTACCACAGCATCGTCCAGGAGAGGGCTGCTGCTTCGGGAGCGACCTTGCTCGGGCCATCCGATCTCTGCCAATCGAGGAGCAGGCCGCGAAACCCGCGCCGCCCCGGGCCCGTGCTTTCGATCAAATCGTTCATCAGGCGAAGCCGCCTGACCAGCGTCTTCATGAACCCGACGGCGCGCGCCGGGTTCTCCTCGATCGCGGCGACGAACTCCGCATAGGAAGCCGCAAGGCATTCCGTGTCGGTCGCCGCCCTGACGGTCGCGGATCGCGGCCCCGGCTCGATCAGACACATTTCGCCGAACACTTCTCCGGTCTGCAGTGTGCCGACGGTTCTGGCGTTGGCGCCCTGGCCGATGATGACCTCGACCGACCCGCTGACGATGAAGAACGCGGTATCGCCGTCGTCGCCCTCGGCGATGATCGTGTCTCCGGCTTTGAACGAGACGTTGTGCATGCTTGCCTCCGAGCGCTTCGAATGGAGCGAGGCCGCTTATATCAGGTCCGAACGCGGCCGAACGGCGAGACCGGTTCGGGGCGAAAATTCAGCCTCGCCCAGGTTTCAGCCATCAAGCTTCGGCTCAGTCCCGGGCACAGCCAGAGATTGTGACGATTCGCGCTCCTTTTGACGTTCTCCAACACCGCCCAATTCCGGGGTAGCGCGGTGGCGAAACCGATGATCAGCGCCCCGCCTTCGCCCGGCCCGAGGTATCGGCTGTTGTTGAGCACGGCAATGCTGGGGACGCTCTGTCTCGGCTACGGCCGGCGCGCCTATGCGCAATGCGCCCCGTCGGGACCGGCCGGAACATATTCCTGCTCCGGGTCGGCGACTGCGACCCAAAGCCTCAGCCCCTCGCCCTCGTCCGCGGCATTGGTCGTCACCACCACCCCCGGCTTCGGCATAACGACGACCGCCGGCGATGCTTTCGACCTCTCGACCACGGCCTCGGGGACCGGCCTCAGCTTCACCGACGCCAACGGCTCCATGATCGCCGGCTCGGGCTACGGGATCAATGCGGCCAACCTCGGCGGCGGCGATCTCACGATCACAACCACCGGAAGCGTCAGCGGCGGCGTTCTCCAAACCGTCACCGCTTCGGGCATTCAGGCGAAGAACTACGGCGCGGGATTGACGATCAGCTCCGCAGGCGTGATCGGCACGAACTATGGAATCAGCGCGCTCAACGAAGGCGTGGGCGCTTTGTCGATCACGGCGACAGGCGCGGTCGCCGGCAATTACAATTCGGGCATTGCGGCCAAGAACTACGGCACGTCGCTGACGATCAGTGCCGGCGCCGTCGTCGGCGGGAACTATGGCGTCGCGAGTGGCGCGAAGGGAGACGGCGTTTATGCCCTGAACCGGGGCAGCGGCGCGCTGTCGATCACGACCAGCGGACCGGTCGCGGGCGCCGGCTCGGGCATCGAGGCGAGGAACTATGGAACCTCTTTGACAATCAGCGCCGCCGGCGCCGTCTCCGGCGGAAAGTTCGGCGTCTATGCCGTAAACCAGGGCTCGGGCGCGCTGTCGATCACGACCACGGGCCAGGTCTCCGGCGGCGCCCGCGGAATCGTCGCCAGGAATTATGGGACTTCGCTTTCGATCAGCGCCGCAGGCGCGAGCGGCGCCGTGGTCGGCATCGGCGGCTACAACTTCGGCAGCGGCGTGCTCACGATCACCGCGACCGGAACGGCGAGCGGGGGCACGCTCTACGGATTGATCGGCAAAGGCTACCAGTCCGGGCAGGGTGTGACGATTCAGGCCCAGAACGCGTCGGGCGGGAGGTACGGGGTGCTCGGCCTGGACTACGGGACCGGCGTCCTGTCGATCACGACCACCAGGGCCGTCACGGGGTCCGGCGGAGCGGGCGTTTTCGCCTATAGCGCCTACGGGAGCGGGGTCACGATCAAGACCTACGGATCGGTCACCGGCGCGACGCACGGCGTCTACGCGAAACTCGGGGCTTACGGCGAGGCGACGCCGCCGGTCGGCGCCTTGTCGATCACCGCGGCCGGAACCGTGACCGGAACCGCCGGCGCCGGAATCTACGCGCTCAATTTCGGTCAGGCCGGCTCGACGACGTCCATCACCGTGACCTCGACCGGCTTGGTTCAGGGCAGAATCGCTGGCGTCTTCGCCTATTCGAAATACGGCGCGCCGATCGCCGTCACCAACAATGGCGTGATCCAGAACCTGTCGGGCGCTTCGACCGATCTCGCGATCGCGACCAGCGGCGGTCCGGTGACGATCGTCAACAACGGGACGATCACCGGCGTCGTCAATGTTTCGGCTCCCGCCGTCAGCGCGATGACCAACAACGGGACCTGGAATGTCGCCGGGGGGACCAACGCCTTCGGCGGGTCGGACATTCTCACCAACGCCGGCGGCGGCGCGATCGTCGCCGCTGCGAGCGGCGCGGCGAGCCCGGTCACGACCACATTCAACGGCCTCGCCACCTTCAACAACGGGCTTGATCACGATGAGCAACGGCGTGCTCGGCAACCAGGTGGTCATCAACGGCGCCTTTGTCGGCCAGAACGGATCGGTCGCGCTCGACACGCAACTCGGCGGGGACGGCTCCCCGACCGATCAATTGGTGATCAACGGCAACGCGTCGGGGACGACCCGCCTCTTCATCGCCAATGTCGGCGGAACTCGGCGGCCTGACCACGAACGGGATCGAGGTGGTCGCGATCAGCGGAACCTCGACGTCGACCGCATTCACTTTGGGGCAGCCGGTCGAAGCGGGCGCCTACGCCTATACGCTGGTCGAGGGCAGCGGCGGCGCCGGCGACGAAAACTGGTCGCTGTCATCGACTTTGACGCCGACCCCTACCCCCACGCCAACGCCTACGCCGACTCCGACGCCGACCCCCACACCGACGCCGACGCCGACGCCCACACCAACGCCGACGCCGACGCCCACACCAACGCCGACCCCGACGCTCACCCCAACGCCGACGCCTACTCACACGCCCACACCGACGCCCACGCCCACGCCAACACCAACTCACACGCCGCCGCCGAAGCACGGGCGCCGCCACATTCCAGAGCCAACGCCAACGCCGCCTAGCGTTCCGGCGCCCAAGCCGGTTTCGAAGCCCACGACGGCGGGCTTGCCGAACTATCGCAACGAAGTTCCCGTCTACCTGGCGATGCCCGAGCTCGCGAATGCGCTTGGCTTCGCGATGATCGGCAACGCCGACGCGCGGTTCGGTCAGGGACGCGAGGACTTCGTTCCGCCACCGCCGGGGTTTCGCGCCGAAGTCGCGCCGTGCGAGTCTCTTTCACCGACCGAAGCGCAAACGTCAATCCAGTCGGGGACCGGATGCGCGACGCCGGTGGAGATTGACAAGCTCGATGCGGGCCAGCGCGCCGCCGCCGACCAGTCGATTCGCAACAATCTCATGTGGGGCCGGGTCCTCGGCGCAACCGGCGAGCAGCAGCCTGGCGGCGCTGCGAGCCTTTCATTCGCGACGCCTTTCCTGAACGGCAAAGGGCCGCAATACAGTGCCAGCTATGGCGGCTTCGAGGCCGGCGTCGATCTCTGGCGGCAGACGAGCCGCGACGGAGCCCACGACGACGCCGGCCTCTATATCGGCGCCCTCACCGCCTTCGCCGACGTCGATCAGGTCTATTCCTCGGCCAGAGCCGGCACGGTCACGATGAACGCCTATTCGGGCGGCGCTTATTGGACCCACTTCGGCCCCCAGGGCTGGTATGTCGACAGCGTGCTTCAGGGCGCCTGGTTCGACCAGGCCCACGGCGGCACGAGCCTGACCGGCATGAGTGTTTCGGGCTCGGCGGTGTCCGCTTCGATCGAGGCGGGCTATCCCTTCCCTGTCGCCCTGTCGTGGACGATCGAGCCCCAGGCGCAAGCAATCTACCAGATAGTGTTGAAAAACTCGGAAATTGAGTGACCGCGAGAATCTCGTTTTCGCGCCCATAGCGGGATCTAAGCCGGTAGTCGCCACGGCAAGCCATATGGGAGGGTCGCACGCGGCAAAGGCGGCCCGTCCGCCGAACCCCCAAGGAATTTTCCATCGAGGCTGCCAGCGGTCTTCTGAATTGTGATCGAAGCGAAAATCCGAGTTTTTCAACACAATATACCAATATCTCGGCATTGGCTCGGGCGCGGACGCCTATGGGGAGACCAGCTTCCCCGCGACCAACGACTTAAGGGCGCGGATCGGCGCCAAAGCCTCGTATGTCGCCCTGAACGAGGCGACCGGAAACAGCCTCCCGGTGACATTGTGGGGCCGGGTCAATCTCTGGCGCGACTTCGTCACCAGCCCACCTTCCGCGACCTTCGCCACGCTTGCGGGCCTTAATCCGACGACGCTCGACGGCTCCCTTCAGGGGACATGGGGCGAGATCGAATTGGGCGCGAACGCACGCGTGACCAAGTCCCTCAGCCTCACCGGCTCGGCCTTCTACGATCATTCGATCGACGGCGGCGCCAGCTGGAGTTTCGGCGGCCGCATCGGCCTCAAGCTCGAGTTTTAGCCCCTTCTCCGCGCAGCGGGGAAGGTGGCGCTGCTACTCCTCGAACCGTTCGCTCGTTCCGACCGATTTCGGCGGCGCGAGCGATGGGTCGGGCTTCTGCGCGTTGAGGCCTCCGTCGCGGAAGCGGTTGACGATCGGATAGCGGCGGTCGCGGCCGAAATTCTTCGGTCCGACCTTGACTCCCGGCGCCGACTGGCGGCGCTTGTATTCGGCGAGATAGAGCAGCCGCTCGATCCTGCGCACCGTCTCGGGATCGTAGCCTTCGGCCACGATGTCGGCGATCCGCATCTCTTTTTCCACGAGCCCGTGCAGAATGCCGTCCAGCACCGGATAGGGCGGCAGCAAATCCTCGTCCTTCTGGTTCTCGCGCAATTCGGCGCTCGGCGGCTTGACGAGGATGTTCTCAGGAATCACCTCGCCGCCCGGCCCAAGCGCGCCAACCGGCTTCCAGCGGTTGCGCAGCGCCGAGAGGCGAAAGACCTCCATCTTGTAAAGGTCCTTGATTGGGTTGAAGCCGCCGTTCATGTCGCCGTAGAGCGTCGCGTAGCCGACCGACATTTCCGATTTGTTGCCGGTCGTGACCACCATCGCTCCGGTCTTGTTGGAGATCGCCATCAGGATCAGGCCGCGGGCCCGGCTCTGGATGTTCTCCTCGGTGATGTCGCGCTTCCTGCCGGCGAACATCCGCTCGAGCGCGTGCTCGACGCCCTCGACCGGCCCGGCGATCGGCACGATGTCGTAGCGGATTCCGAGCGCCTTCGCGCACGCGGCAGCGTCAGAGAGCGATTCGTTCGAGGTGAACCGATAGGGCAGCATCACCGCCTGCACCCGCTCCGCGCCCAAGGCATCGACCGCCATCGCCGCGCACAAAGCCGAATCCACGCCGCCCGACAGGCCAAGCACGACGCCGGGAAAGCGGTTGTCGTCGACATACTCGCGCAAGCCGAGCACACAGGCCGCATAGTCGGCTTCGTCGCCCTCTTCGACGACGGCGCGCGGTCCTTCGACGCAGCGCCAGCTCTTGCCGCTCCGCTCCCACACCGTTTTCGCCACCATCGGGCGGAAGGCCGGCAATTGCGCGCCGAGGCTGCGGTCAGCGTTGAGCGCGAAACTCCCGCCGTCGAAGACGAGCTCGTCCTGGCCGCCGACCATGTTGAGATAGATGAGCGGCAAGCCGCTCTCAACGACCCGCGAAACCGCCACGTTCTGGCGAATGGCGAGCTTGTCGCGTTCATACGGCGAGGCGTTGGGGACCAGCAGGATCTCGCCCCCGGTCTCGAGGATGCATTCGACCGGGTCGGGGCCCCAGATGTCCTCGCAGATCGGCACGCCGACGCGGACGCCGCGAAAGGGGATCGGCCCCGGCGCTGGGCCCGGCGCGAACACCCGCTTCTCGTCGAAGACACCGTAGTTCGGCAGATCGACCTTGAACCTGGCCGCCTCGATTCGCCCGCCGTCGATCAGCGCCATGGCGTTATAGAGCTTGCCGTCCTCGGCCCAGGGCAGGCCCACAAGCGCAGCCGGCCCGCCGTCGGCGGTGTCGCGGGCAAGCTCTTCCACGGCCGCTCGACAGGCCTCCTGGAACGCGGGCTTGAGCACCAGGTCCTCGGGCGGATAACCGGAGAGGTAGAGTTCCGGCGCCAGCACGATGTCGGCCTCGAACGCCGCGGCCTCCTTGCGCGCTTTGCGCAACCGATCGCGGTTCCCCGCGATGTCGCCGACGATCGCGGCGATCTGGGCGAGCGCGATGACGAGGCGGTTCGTGGGGGCGGGCATGGCCGAGACTTAGCGCGGGGCGGAAGGGGGGCGCAAACGACTCAACTCCCGCTCCTGTTTGGGAGGGGCGGGAAACGTCAAGTCCAAAACAATCTCGACAAATAACAAGTTCCCTCATATCGTATGCGAAAAATCGGGCAAACTTTGTTGAGAAAGGGGTGCAAGAGTTGCATGCAAACCCAAGAACCCTGTCCGATCTCTTCAATTCCCAGATTCGCTACGTCGTGCCCATGTTTCAACGACTGTATGTTTGGGAAGAAAGGCCTCAGTGAACAACCCTCTGGGAAGATATAATCGAAAAAGCCTTGAACCAAATAAAGAATGAGAAAACAAACGCACATTATTTCGGAGCTTTGATTATCGAAGGAGTGCGTCCCACGTCTCCACGAGAAGTTAAGAAGTTCTTGATTATTGACGGACAACAGAGAATTACGACGCTACAACTTCTCCTTTGTGCTTTCAGGGATCTTGCCCGGAACCAAGAATAGAAAGGTATTGATCGGACTATAACACGTTACTTGGAGAATTCCGATATAGACGTCATGGAGCACCCCGACGAGGAGCGTTTCAAACTCTGGCCAACAACGCTAAATCGGAAGATATTTCAGGACATCATACTTTCTGGTAGCAAGGAAGAAGTCGAAAAGAGATATCCTATAGTAAGATTATACCGTAAGCGTAAACCAGAACCAAGAAACAGATTGGTTGACGCATATGTCTTCTTTTCGATCAAAATAGAACAATGGCTGGACGTCATCTCAGCCTCTTCAGTGATTTCACGGCAGGACGCTGCTTTCAAGCTTCTTCAAGCGCTTCAACAGGATTTTTCTGTCGTCGAAATATCTCTATCGGAAGGAGATGACCCGCAGGAAATATTTTACTCATTAAACTCGCAGGGCCGCCCCTGTCCCAATCTGACTTGCTTCGCAGTTTGATATTCATGAGAGCAGAGAAAGAAGATATTAATCGCGATGAATTGTTTGAGAATTATTGGAGTAAATTTGAAACAGACTTTTGGAGCAATGAGATTGCCAGAGCCGGGCGAGTGTTTTCTAGACTTGACCTTGGACTTAGATATTTCCTGATGGCCAAGACTGGACAATTGGTTGACGCCAGGCGGGTTAATGAAGAGTACAGGAGCTGGATTGGAACCTCTCCTCCGAGATATGCCAGCGTAAACGACGAACTTGCGGACTTCTCACGATTCTGCGATATATTTATGGAATTTGAGTCCGCCGGAACGAGTATCTTACCAGCTACAGATTTTCGACGGGTCCTGGCAGATTTTGAGGTTTCAACGGCTCTGCCGCTCGTCATGTATCTCAGAATCGACGCCGAATTGGATAACCTACAGGTCGCAGCCTGTATAAATGTGGTTGAATCTTTTATCGCTCGAAGAGTCATAGTCGGCGAAGAAAATAGAGAATACAACAAATTATTTATTGATGTTATTGATTCAATTAGGCCCTACAAAGGTCAGAAGACAAAGATGGCGTTAGTCAGGAAGTTAATGATGGGCGGAGGCTCAACCAGAATTTGGCCAAACGACGCCAGTGTTGTTGAGAGGGCCATAAGTCGGCCAATTTTTCTCAACTAAAGTTTTCTGCCTTGCGCTTAATTCTCGAACGTATTGAGCTCTTTCTCCGAACAAAAAAGACCGAAGACATTGAGATTCCGCGAGGCATGCAGATTGAGCACGTGATGCCGCAAACATGGAGCACAAAGTGGAGATTGGGAGGAAAGTTGATTCCGGCAAGAGAAGCCGCTTATCCATTTTTGGCAACTGGTGAGTTCGAGGACCTAAAGGATGCGATCAGAGTTAGAAACGAATCGATCCAAACGTTGGGGAATCTGACACTGCTAAATAAGTACTTGAATCCATCTGCAAGCAATCTTCCGTTCCTAGAAAAGAAATCTGAATATAAGAGTCAGTGTTACTACTGAATCGTTTTTTTGATCCCATTTCAGATTGGGACGAAAAGGCAATCGCTGAGCGTGGAAGACGGCTGGGCGAAATCATTTGTGAACTGTGGCCATATCCCGGACAGGCGGAGGGGTTTCAAGTAAGCGGAAGCATGAGCTAACGCTCAGAACTCTCCGTGAAATCATCGACCCTCGGATGAATATGTCCGCGCGCCTTCCGGCTGATTCGAGAAGGCGCGCCTGATCGAAGGGAGGCGCGCTGGCGCGGGACAGATTTTGCGACAAATCCTTTTGGAAAATCGAGGCCGTGGCGGCCCTGAAAAGCGAGCAACTTTACAACAGCAGACTGGAAGAGATGAGCCGCCGCCGGCCAATCCGCGGCCTTTCCACGGAAGACGTCATGCGCATGACCCGGGGCGAGGATTGATCTTCGTCTATACGAACATCCTGATCGACATCGCGACCGGCAATCGCGCTATGGCGCGTATTTTCCTGAACTGACGCTTGTCGCGCCGGACGGCGAATAGGCCGGAGGAGCCCTGCACGTTTGCTTAGACGGCGCCTCTGGCGCCTCTCGCCATCCGCTCTCCTTTGGGAGGGGCAGGGGTGAGGGTTTGCGGCGCGTGTCAAGGAGCAAGTCGTCGACCGTAAGTGCTGGCCGACATTCGCGAAATTCAGATTTTTCGACAATTGCTTTGGAGAAAGAGAAATCTGTGCTATCTTCCCCATCGTCATGCCATTCGAGTTTGACAGAGCGATTCCCGCCAACGCCTGCGGCGGCCTTTCCCCGGGCGCCGAGCCGCGTAAATCACGCGGTGTCTTCGGCATTTGTGCTGGGAGCCCGCCGCGAAGGCGATTTTTGGGCCCGAGTCCCAGCATAACCCATTGAAAGAACTTAAAACGGGGACGCGGACTGAAGGAAATTGAAGCTTTTTTCCTGCAAAAAGTCTGCTCCCGGTAGGGCCGCGGCTCAGCGTTTGAAGGATTTGGAATGGTCTTGGGCTTGCCGCGCCGGCGCTCAGCGCACGACGCCGGCGATCTTGGCCCAGCCGAGATTGAACGCCCGCGAGGTCGCGGCGGCGAACTCGCCCTTGAGCGCCAGCGTTCGCCGCTCGATCAGGGTCCACGACAGCGCGGCGACGGCAAGGGTGATGGCGCCGGAGCAGAGGATCATTGCGATCAGCGGCATGCCGGGAAAGAGGAACGCGAGCGTCTGCTGGATCGGAAAGGCGTAGATGTAGACGCCGTAGGAACAGTCTCCCCAGTCGTTGAAGGCGCGGATGCGCCCCGTGGGGAGATAGGCCAGATGGAGGACCAGCGGGGCCAGGCAAAGGACGTAGACGACAAAGAACGCCTGCTCATTGACCGAGGCGATGAGGAGGCAGGCAAGCGCGGCGAAGAGGATGGCTGACCGCATCGGAACCTTGTCGCGCCATAGATAGAGCGTCGTTCCATAGAGGAACATGAACACCCTGGTGTCGGCGGCGTTGAAGGAGGCGCCGAACAGGCGGCCGCGCAGGATGAGGATGAGGAACGCGCACGCCGCGACCGGCGCGGCGATGCTCATCGCCCTGAGGCGGATGGCCGGCGCCGCGGCGAGCACAAGCCAGCCGGCGGCGAGATAGCAATAGAGGCGGAGCTCGATCGGCAGCGTCCACAGCGAGCCGTTGAACTCGCCATGAAGCGGGTTGGTCTCGAATACCCCCGGCAGCGAATAACGGACGCCGCCAATCAGCGTCGCGCATTTGACGAAATAGTCGTGGGTCTTGGGCGAAGCGAAGTATTCGGCGGGCGGAAGCGTGGTCAGCGCCGGGGCGAGAACAAAGACAGTGAGGACGAGCATCGCCCAGATCGCCGGATAAATCCGCAGCGCCCGCGCCCACAAGAAGGCGATCACTTCGCCCCGGTTGACGAGGCTGCCTGTCACCAGAAAGCCGCTGGTGACGAAGAATACGTCGACCGCCATTTCGGCCAGCGACAGGCCGAGATGGTCGAAGAAGAATTCCCGCGACGACGGCAGTCCGAGCACCGCGACGCTGTGGCCGGCCAGCACCGAAAGCGCCGCCGTGAGCCGGATGAGATTGAAATTGTTGTCCCGGCCGACGGTGTATTCGGATAGTCGCGCCGCCGGCCTTGACGGTTGGTCGACGGCGCGGGCCGGCCGGCGCCCGGCGGTCATTCCGCCGCCCGGACCGGCCGTTCGGGCTGGGCGAGTCGCTGCGCCTTCAATAGATCGGCGACCATGAACGCCATCTCGATCGACTGCTCCGCATTGAGGCGCGGATCGCAATAGGTGTGATAGCGATCGTGCAGATCGGCCTCCGAAATGGCGCGCGCGCCGCCGGTGCATTCGGTGACGTTCTTACCCGTCATCTCCAGGTGGATGCCGCCGGCGTAAACGCCTTCTGCGCGGCAGACGGCGAAGAAGTTGCGCACCTCGTGGGCGATGCGCTCGGTCGGCCTCGTCTTAAAACCGCTCGAGGTTTTGATCGTATTGCCGTGCATCGGGTCTGAGACCCAAAGCAGCGTCAGGCCCTCGCGCTTTGCGGCGCGCAAGAGCGGCGGCAAGGCCGCGTCGATCTTGTCGGCGCCGAAGCGGCAGATCAGCGTCAGCCGGCCCGGTTCGCGTTGGGGATCGAGCACTTCGATCAAACGCAGGAGCTCGTCCGGATTCAGCGACGGGCCACATTTGAGGCCGATCGGATTCTTGAGCCCGCGGCAATATTCGACATGAGCGCCGCCGAGCTGGCGCGTCCGATCGCCGATCCAGATCATGTGGCCCGAGGTCGCGTAGTAGTCGCCCGAAGTCGAATCGAGCCGGGTCATCGCCTGTTCGTAGCCGAGCAGCAGCGCCTCGTGCGAGGTGTAGAAATCCGTCGCTCGAAGCTCCGGATGGGCTTCGGCGTCAAGGCCGATCGCGCGCATGAAGCCGAGCGTCTCGGTGATCCGGTCGGCGACCTCCTGATAGCGTTCGGACTGCGGACTGTCGTTGACGAAGCCAAGCATCCACCGGTGGGCGTTCTCGAGGTTGGCGTAGCCGCCGGTGGCGAAGGCCCTGAGCAGGTTCAAAGTCGCCGCGGATTGGCGATAGGCTTCCAACTGCCGCCGTGGATCGGGCTCGCGCGCTTGGGCGGTGAACTCGATGTCGTTGACGATGTCGCCGCGATAGGCGGGCAGAGTGACGCCGTCGATGGTCTCGAAATCCGAGGAGCGCGGCTTGGCGAATTGGCCGGCGACGCGCCCGACCTTGACGATCGGCGAGGCGGCGGCGAAGGTCATGACCACCGCCATCTGCAGAAACACCCGGAAGAAATCGCGGATGTTATCCGCAGAATGCTCGCCGAAGCTCTCGGCGCAATCTCCGCCCTGGAGCAGGAACGCTGCGCCGCCGGCCGCCTTGCCTAGCGCCTGTTTGAGTTTGCGCGCTTCGCCGGCGAAGACCAGCGGCGGATAGCCGGCAAGCTGGCGCTCGGCGTCCGCGAGCGCCGCGTCGTCACGATATACCGGCGCCTGGGCGATCGGCTTTAAGCGCCAAGTCTCCGGGGTCCAACGTTGGTTCGCCATCATCCGTGTCTCAATAAGCGGCTCGGCGCCGCTTCACGATAGCCAGGCGGTCTATATACAGTCGGACGCTACCGGCCGATATGCCGATTTTCGAGGCAGACCCGCATTTTATCGAACAGCTGAAGCGGATGACGGCGTCGCACGCCGGCCGATCGTGTGAGACCATGCTCAATCCGACCCTGAGATCAACGCGGATTCGTCCTTGTGAACATCCTTCCCTCGATCGCCGCACTCCTGTTGTCCGTGCTGCTCCTGATCGGGGGCAACAGCCTGGTCGGCGTTGCGACGCCGCTGAGAGCCCGCATCGAGGGTTTCCCCGAGCTCACAGTCGGCCTGCTTGGTTCCGTCTATTTCGCCGGAATGCTGGCCGGTACCCTCGCGGCGCCGGCGATCATTCGCCGCGGCGGCCACATCCGGGCCTTCGCCGCCTTTGTCGCGCTCGCGGTCGTTTCCGTGATCCTCATGCCGGTCGCGGTCTTGCCCTGGGCCTGGCTGGCCTGTCGCGCGCTCATCGGTTTCGTCTTTGCCGGGCTCTACGCCGTCATCGAGTCCTGGATCAACGCCAAGGCGACCAACGCCAATCGCGGCGCGCTCTATGCTCTCTACCAGATCGCCAATTTCGTCGCTTCCGCCAGCGGACAATTGGCCTTGAAGCCCCTCGGACCAGATGGATTTTCCTCCTTCGCCGTCGCTGGGGCGCTGCTCGCGCTCGCCATCGTGCCGATGGCGATGACGAGCGTCGATCCGCCAGCCCAGCCGCGAAGCGTGCGGCCACGCCTCATCTGGCTCGTACGCTTGGCGCCGCTTTCGTGTTTCGCGGCGCTGACCGCCGGCGCCGCGAACGGCGCCCTGTTTGCGCTCGGCCCGGTCTTCGCCGTCGAAATCGGCATGACCCCCACGAGGGTACCCCTATTCACCTCTTCGATCGTGCTCGGTTCGGCGTTGGGCGTTTTGCCCATCGCCCTGATCTCCGACCGCGTCGACCGTCGGCTGGTCATAGCCGCGGTGATGATCGCGGGCGCGGCGTGCGAGGTCGCCCTGAGCCGCGTGGCGGCGCCCGGCGCTTGGCTGATCGTGCTGGGGTTTCTTGTCGGGCTGACGACCTATTCGCTCTATACGCTCGCGGTGTCGCTCGCCAACGATCGCGGTGCCCCGCATGACCTGGTGTTCATTTCGGTCGGATTGCTGTTCATTTACTGCGTGGCGGCGATCGCGGCCCCTGCGGTCGCCTCGGTCCTGATGAAGGACTTCGGGCCGCAAATGCTTTTCGTTCAGAACGCGTACGTGCATATGGCCATAGCGGGGCTTGCTCTTTGGCGGCTTGTCGTTGCGCCTAAACCGCAAGGCCGGACGCGGCCTGCCGCCTGATGCCGAACTCGGTGTCAGTCCTTGACCACCGTCAGGTCCGGGGCGGCTGGGTTCTTCATTCCGACAACATGGTATCCAGCGTCGACGTGGACAATTTCGCCGGTGACGCCGCGCGACATCGGCGACAGGAGGTAGACCGCGCTGTCGCCAACCTCCTCGATGGTGACGGAACGACGCAGGGGCGCATTGTATTCGTTCCACCGTAGAATATAGCGGAAATCGCCGATGCCGGAGGCGGCAAGCGTCTTGATCGGCCCAGCCGAAATCGCGTTGACGCGAATCGCCTTCTCGCCAAGGTCGGCCGCGAGGTATCGAACGCTCGCCTCCAACGCGGCCTTGGCGACGCCCATCACGTTGTAGTGGGGCATCCACTTTTCTGCGCCATAATAAGTCAGCGTCAGCATGGCGCCGCCGCTGGTCATCAGCTTCTCGGCTCGTTGGGCGACAGCCGTAAACGAATAACACGAGATGGCGAGCGATTTCGTGAAATTGTCCTCGGTCGTATCGATATACCGGCCCGTGAGTTGGTCCTTGTCGGCAAAAGCGATGCAATGGACGATGAAGTCGAGGGCTCCCCACAACTTTTCCGCTTCCGCGAATACAAAATCGATCGAATGGCCCTCGGTCACGTCGCAATGTCCCAGCACGTGAGCGCCCAATTCCTGCGCTAGCGGCCTGACGCGCTTCTCCAACGCCTCGCCTTGAAAAGTGAGCGCTAACTCGGCGCCTGCGGCTCGGGCAGCCCTGGCGATGCCCCATGCGATCGAGCGATTATTCGCCACCCCGAGGACAACCCCCCGCATCCCGCGCATCACGCCCGCGGTTGCGCCGAGTGAAAGGGTTTGCTCCATCAAGGCCTCGCTACGGCTCATCTTGTCAGGTGAACGCCGTTCCGGCGTCGGGATATCCCTTAGCCTCGCCGGACACGCATGGGAAGGACGAGGGATCGATCGATCGTCACAAAATATGTGACTTTGCTTACACGCGCGCTTGGAACCGGAGCGTGTTTTGACTAGGATCATCAGTGAGCCTGAACGATTGTGGAGGCTCGCGCAAACTCTCGGTGTCCGTAGTGCCGCCGCTAAGCGACAGTTTGGCCGACCTCTCTGATCTACGCCGGTTCGGGCTGGCCCTGACGCGCGATGATCGATTTGTGCTTGACCACGCGGCTGCGAGCGCGCTTGTCGAGCGCCTGTTCAGGCAGGCTTCATTGGAAGCGGTGGACGCAAGCGTCGCCTATGATCCCAAAGGATATGCTCGCGAAGATGCGCGGGTGCGTGCGTTTGGCCAGTTCATCCGACTATATCGCCGGCATATTCGTCGCTTGGCCTTCGACGATGGCGAAGCGGGATGGGATGAGAGCGCTGATGGCGCCCGTAGCCGCGCGCAGGCCGGCGCCATCGGCATGGCCGCAGCTGTTCGAATGCTGCCTCTCGAGCAGAGAGAGGCGTTGCTAATCGTCGTTCTGGCGAACCTTACCCACCGGGAGGCCGCGTCGGCGCTCGATATTTCGTTAGCGACGCTGGTTGCGCGGCTGACGAAGGCCCGCGAACGCGTCGCTGCGCTGACCCGCGCTCCCGTCGCGGCTGAGGCGGCCGGCGGTATGACGCGGCCGGTCCCACATTTGCGAGTCGTCAAGTGATGGAAGCTTGGCGCCTGGTGGATTTGCACGCCTATGTGGATGACTGCCTCGAGCCTCACGAGCGGCTGGCGTTCGAGAAGAAGATGGCGGAAGAGCCCGCGCTGGCGCGCCGCGCCGCGATGTGGCGGGCGCAAAACAGCGCGATTCGTTCGGCCTTCGACGGCGAGGGGCCGAAGGCCTTCTCGATCAGCATCGTTCGTCATCAGAACGACAGCCTGCCGAGGGGCCGGCAGCCCGGTTCGGTCGGTCCAAAACCTTCTCAAGAGCAATCCTTCCGGTCGTCATTACCCGGATTTGCGGACGCCTCCTTATTTGCGGCGAAGGTCGGCGCTGCCGGCGCGTTTCGGCAGGCGCCGTCATGGAGGCTCGCGCTCGCGGCATTGTCTGTTTGTCTGGCCTGTGTTTGGTCGTCGGCCGCGCCAGTCATCCCCGCGAAGGGGCTTGCAGGGGCCGGCGTCGCCGCTTTCCGCGCATTCGTCCGTCAGGGCGTCGCCCCGGTCGAAATCTCGACTGGCGACAAGGCGGAATCGCAGGAGTGGCTGACCGAGCGTCTCTCTCGTCCGGTTTACCTCCCCGCCGCCCCTTCAGCCGTCGGCCTGGTCGGAGCGAGGATCGCTCCATATCCCGGCGCGGCGGCGGCCTTTGTTGTTTACAGGTCGCAAGAGCGACTGGTCAGCGTGCTGGTCCAGTCGCTTGATGCGCCCCCGACGAGAGCGCCGGAACTTCTGCGCGCCGACGGTCGTGACGCCGTGATATGGACATGGCGCGGCCAGGGATTTGCGCTCGTCGGCGACCTTGACGCCTCCTCGCTCATGAAGATCGCGAGCGGGTTCTTCGACCCGCCGGACGAGGCCGCTCAGACGGCGCCCGAGCGAGGATCGTAAGGCTTCTGATCGCGCATTTTGCGCATTATGGCGGTCAGTTCCGCATCCGCCTCGTTGGGCAGGACGATCCGCAACGTCGCCAGCAAATCGCCGGAAGGCTGCTCGGCGCTGGCGGGAAGGCCCTTGCCGCGCAGCCGCAGCACGCGGCCGGCGCTCGCGCCAGGCGCGAGCGCCACTTCCACCTCGCCGCCTAGCGTCGGCGCCCGAACTCGCGCGCCCAAAACCGCCTCATAGAGCGTAATCGGCAGATCGAGCCGCAGGTCGCGCCCCTCCACCTTGAACAGCGGATGCGGGGCGTAGCGAATGGTCACGATGACGTCGCCCGGCGGCCCGCTGCGATGGCCCGGATGTCCTTGACCGCGCAGCCGGATCGACTTTCCCTCTTCGATTCCCGCAGGCACCGCGACGTCCAGCGTCCGGCCGGTCGGCAGGGCGACGCGGATCGAGCCGCCGTGGGCGATCGTCGCGAGGGGAACCGCGACCGAGACGCCAATGTCCTCGCCCCGCGAGGCCTGACTGCGCGCGCGTGTCCGGCCGGCGCCGAACAGCTCCGACAGGATGTCCGGATCGATTGATCCGCTTTCGGCCGAAAACCCGCCCCCGCCGAAGTCAAACCCGAAATTGCGAGCGTCGCCGCGGCCGCTTGCTCCTGGTTGGCGGCCAAAACCGAACCCCTCGAATTGCGGCGCTCTCGGCTTGCCTTCGGCGTCGATCTCGCCGCGATCGAAGGCTTTCCGCTTCTTCTCGTCGCCGAGGATCTCGTACGCCGCGCCGACTTCGGCGAAGCGCTCCTTGGCCCTTGTCTCCTTGCTTTGGTCCGGGTGGTGCTTCTTGGCCAGCTTGCGGAAGGCGGATTTGATTTCGGCGGCGCTCGCGGTCTTCGCGACGCCGAGAACGTCATAAGGATCGCGCATTATGAGCCCATCCCTCGGCCCCGCCTCAAGGAAAGCGCGGGAGCCCATGTCTCCCTCGCACATTTGGCGCTTCGTTCGGCGGCACGCAAGGGCGACGAGCGCGTTGGCTGTGGGTCCGCGCCGCGCCGCGCTTCATTCGCCAGAAGGCGCAAGCGGGAGTATGATTTGGCTCTCCTTCGCCTGTCCTCCGGAGCATTATGGTCTTGAACGAAGTGAGCCTGGTCGACTTCACCGAGGCCGCGGATCCGGTGGCGCTCTTCCAGCTTTGGCTTGACGAAGCGGCAAGCTCGGAGATCAACGATCCGGAGGCGATGGCGCTCGCCACCGTCGACAAGGATGGATTGCCC
Source organism: uncultured Alphaproteobacteria bacterium (assembly GCA_963794155.1). GTDB lineage: Bacteria > Pseudomonadota > Alphaproteobacteria > Rhizobiales > Beijerinckiaceae > Roseiarcus. Next base: position 107,491 of record CAWCCX010000001.1, read on the forward strand.
GACGCGCGGATGGTGCTCTGCAAAGGCGCGGACGCGCGCGGTCTCGTTTTCTACTCGAATGTCGACAGCGCAAAGGGACGCGAGCTCGAGGGTCAGCCGAAGGCGGCGGCGCTGTTCCACTGGAAGACGCTCCGCCGCCAGGTTCGGTTCCGGGGCGCGGTCGCCGAATTGACCGGCGCCGAGAGCGACGCCTATTTCGCTTCTCGGCCGAGGGGGAGCCAGATCGGGGCGTGGGCCAGCCAGCAGTCGCGTCAGCTCGAGTCGCGCCTCGCTCTCGAGGCCGCGGTCGCAGCCTACGAGCGGCGATTCGGGACCGGCGCGGTCCCCCGCCCCGAGCACTGGCGCGGCTACCGGCTCGCGCCGGTCGAGATCGAGTTCTGGCGCGACCGCCCCTCGCGGCTGCACGAGCGGCTTCAGTTCAGGCGTAATGATCCAAAAACTCCGTGGGAAAAACGGCTGCTATATCCCTAGCGGCCATAGGATAGGGCGTCCAGAGCCCAAGCCCGACCCAAATTTAGCAAAGCCGGGCAAAGGAAAATCAAAGGAAAATGGCCCGATTTCCTTTGATTTCCTTGTCCGTTTTGAGCCTTTTCAAGGGACTATCGTGACCCCCCGTAAAAAATCTGCCCCGCGTGAAGACCGCAAGCATCGCGTGATTTGCGGCGATCGGAGAATGGCCCGAGAGTTCGTCGGCGTGGGGTAAGTGACGTGATCCTAACCGTGCATTCCATGATTTGGGATTATACTCCGGGTTTCGACTTTCCCAAAGGAATTGTCGAAAATTCTTCATCTGGCGTCAGACCCTCGCCCCAAGCCTCTCCCGCAAACAGGAGAGAGGTTGATTCCCTTCGCCCTTTTACGGGAGAAGCTGGCGCATGGATGACCGACTGTTCCCCGCCCGGCCGATTCTCGCGGTTTCGGCGGCGGTGTTTCGAGGAGGTAGGGTTCTCGTCATGCGGCGGGCGCGGGCGCCGCTGATCGGACATTTCAGCCTGCCGGGCGGGGTAGTCGAGCTCGGCGAGACGCTGGCCGCGGCGGTCGCGCGCGAGCTCGATGAGGAAGTCGGGATCAGCGCCCGCATCATCGCCTTCAACCGGCATGTCGAGCCGATCGCCCATGAGAGCGATCGGGTTCGGACCCACTTCGTCATCGCCTCGTTTGTCGCCCGCTGGACGAGCGGAGAGGCGCGGGTAAGCGACGAGGCCGACGCGATCGATTGGATCGATCCGCGTGGCGTCCTGCCCGCGCCGACAACGCCGGGCTTGAGCGAAATCCTTGCAGGCGCGGCCCGAATCGAAAGTCAGCACGGCTGAGGCCAGGCGTCTTCGTTGCGCCGCCGCTCCACGCTCCGACTTGACAGATGCATATCTCCGCGGTTATGCGTCGATCGATAGCCGGGGAGTTATCGATTCGCACGCCGAGAGCTTGCGACGCGCTTTTCAGAACCCTTGCCGATCCCACCCGGCGGGCAATCTTCGAGCGCCTGTGCCGCGAAGGAGAGCTGACGGTCGGGGCGCTGACGGCCCGGTCCGGGGTCTCGCAACCGGCCGTCTCGAAGCACCTTCGGGCTCTGAGGCAGGCGAGCCTGGTCAGCGGCCGGCATCAAGGCCGGCACACGCATTATAGCGCCGAGCCCCGCGCCCTGGCTCCGCTGATCGACTGGACAGGGCAGATGGCCGGGTTCTGGCGGAGCCGGTTCGACCAGCTTGAAGACCTGCTGAACAGGATGAACCAATGAGCGAACTTACGGCCGAAACGCGCTCCGTCGTTGTCGAACGGGAGATGCCTCATCCGCCGGAGAAGATCTGGCGCGCGCTCACTGAGCCGCACCTGATCGAGGAGTGGCTGATGAAGAACGACTTCAAGCCGGTCATGGACCATCGGTTCAATCTTCGCGCGGACTGGGGCGCCGTCGACTGTCAGGTCGTCGCGGTCGAGCCGGACAAAACGCTCTCTTACACCTGGGCGGCCTATGGCCTCGAGAGCGTGGTGACATGGACGCTCACCCCAACGCGCGCCGGAACCCGCCTGCGCATGGAGCAGTCAGGCTTCCGGCCGGATCAGCAGCAGGCCTACCTTGGGGCCAAGGGCGGGTGGCGGAAGTTTCTTGCCGCCCTGGAGCAGGTCCTGGCGCGGATAGCGTGACGCCCGCGCAAGTCAGAACCCGCGCGCTTGGAACGGCCCATGTGTGGCCCGCGATCGGAATTCGAGGCATGAACAGCCGATGAATCCATCCGAACGCATCGACCGGCTGATCGCGGAACTCACCGACTGGCGCGGCAAGACGTTCGCCGGCATCCGCAAGACCATTCTCGATGCCGACCCGGAGATCGTCGAGGAATGGAAGTGGATGGGGAGCCCGGTGTGGTCCCGCGACGGAATCATCGCGGTCGCCAACGCCCACAAGGGCAAGGTGAAGCTGACCTTCGCCTATGGGGCGAACCTCCCGGACCCTGACGGCCTGTTCAACGCCGGCCTCGAGGGCAACGCGAGACGGGCGATCGATGTCTTCGAGGGCGACAAGGTCGACGAGCGGGCCCTGAAAACGCTCGTCCGCGCCGCTGTCGAATACAATCAGGCAAGATCCAAGAAGAAGACGGTCGCGGGCGCTCGGCGGGCGAAAGTCGACAGGACCTGACGGCGAAACAATCCACGAGCCGCGAGGGCAAGGACCATCGCGAAGGAACCTTTTCCGCGTCGAACCGTTTGTCCTGCGGTCGGACAATCATAGGAGAGGATCGTGGACAAGGAACACGTCAAGGGCGCGGCCGACAAAGCGAAGGGCGCTCTTAAGGACGCGGCCGGGAAGATGACCGGCGATACGCGGCTGCAGGTCGAAGGCAAGTTCGACAAGATGAAAGGCGCGGCCCATCAAGCCCTCGGCGACGCCAAGGACGCCGCCCGCAAGACCGAGCGAGAGGCCAAGCGCTGACCTTCGAAAAAATCCCGGAAAGGCCGCCTTGAGGCGGCCTTTTCTTTCAGCCGATGAGGAACGCGCGATGCAAGCGGACAAAAGCAAGCCCGCCGACACGGACCGAAAGCATGTCCAGGCGGACGCGCAATCCGGTGCCGATTCGCTCGGCGCGCCGCCCGATTTGCAGAAGGCGTCGGAAGATCTGAAGGCGAAGATCGCCGAGGCAAAGCGCCGCAATGACCTGCCGGTGGACTCGGCGCTTGGAAATCCCGGTTGGGAACGAAGCGTCGCAGACGGCCATCTCGATGTACCCGACAAGGGCGATGACGACTGATCCCGGCGCCTTCTATCCCGCCTTTTTCCTCACGCTCGGTTTTTGCGGCTGCTTCTCGGCCGCTTCCTTCGCCCCCGCGCCGCCGGCAATCGGCAACAGCATCTCGCGCTGGTCCGAATTGCCTTTCGCCGATTTTTTGCCCTTTGCGGCCACCGCAGGCCTGGCTGCCTGAACCGGCGGCGCCGCGGCTGCAGGCTTGGCGGCGGCGACTGACTTTGGCGCCGCTTCCTTGGCCCTGTCGATGCTCGCGCGAAGCGCCGCCATCAGATCCGTGCCGGCGACAATCCTCGGGCGCTCGCGCTGCTTCGACGAAACGGGCATACCCGCCTTCTTCTCGTTGAGCATGGCGACGATCGCCTCTTCATAGCGGTCGTGGAAATTGGAGGCGTCGAACTTCGCGGTTTTGGTCTCGAGGATATGCTCGGCCAGGGTGAGCATGTCCTTCGGAATCTTGATTTCGGAAATGCCGTCGAAATAAGCAGCCTCGTCCCGGACCTCGTACGGGTAGCGCAGAGTCGTGCCGAGCAGGCCCTTCCCCCACGGCTGGAGCATGATGACGCGCTCGCGCTTCGACAGGACGACCCGGCCCAACGCAACCATGGTCTTGCCGCGCATGGCGTCGCGGATGACCGCAAACGCCTCGAGCGCGACCTTGTCCTCCGGAATCAGATAATACGGGCTGTCGACATAACGCTCGTCGATCTCGGCTTTGGGCACAAAGGAATCGATCTCGATCGTGTGGCTGCTCTCGATCGCGATCGCCTCGATCTCTTCGTCCTCAACCCGCAAATAAACGCCCTTGTCGACTTCGTACCCGCGCCCCTTGTCCTCCGGATCGATCGGGTCGCCCGTCTCTTCGTCGATCAGCTGCTGGCGAAGGCGGTTGCCGGTCTTCTTGTTGATCTGCCGGAAGGCGACGCGCTCGCCGGAGGAGGTCGCGGTGTAAAGCGCGATCGGACAGGAAACGAGGGAGAGCTTGAGATAGCCCTTCCAATATGGGCGCGGCGGGGGCATGCGAACTCCTACTCAACGCGGCACTGACGCCTTCTATAGCACGCCGTTCGCGCCGCCCGCGAATCGCTCCACGCGCGGGGCCGAGGCGCTTGGCCGCGCTCGGGAGTGATTATTTTCGCGCCGCCGACAGGAACGCCTGGAACGCTGTCCGCGCCTCTTCCGACTTGAGCGCGGCGGCGAAGGCGCGCCCCTCCTCGGCCATGCGCGTCTTCACCGCCTCAGCGTCGCCGCGCAGAAGGCGTCGCGTCGTCAGCATCGCCGCCCTAGGCTTTGCCGCAAGCTGCGCGGCCTTGCCCATCGCATGCGCCAAGAGCGCGTCCTGAGGCACGACGGCGTTGACGAGGCCGAGCGCGTGCGCTTCTTCGGCGCCGAAAGGCTCGGCGAGCAGCAGAAATTCCGCCGCCTTGGCGCGCCCGAACCGTTGCGGCGCGAGCAGCGACGACCCGGCCTCGGGGACCAGCCCAAGGTTGACGAACGGCATCTGGAAGCGCGCCTCGGGTGTCGCGTAGACGAGATCGCAGTGAAAGCAGAGGGTCGTTCCGACCCCGATCGCAAGCCCGTCAACCGCCGCAACCAGCGGCTTCTCGAATTCGGCGAGCTTGCTCACGAACCGCCATGCTGCGAGATCGCCTGTTCCGCGCGACGCAGTGCCGAGAAAATCGCCGATGTCGTTTCCGGCGGTGAACACGCCACCCTTGCCGCTCAGCACGAAGGCGCCGACGCCCGGGTCGCGCTCCGCCGCCTCGAACGCCTCGATCAGCGCCTCATACATCGCGCCGGTGATCGCGTTCTTCTTTTGCGGCCTCGCGAAGGCCGCGGTCATCACCGCGCCCTCGCGCCCGACCTCGATGTCTTTTGTCATCACTGTGTCCCGGGTCATGCGCTGTCCGCCAGGATCGTCTCATAGGATTCGAGCGGCGCGCCGCCGGAGGCGATGGCGCGCGCCAGTCCCGGCGCCGCGGTCGCGAGCTTTTCGGCGAAAAAGCGGGCGAGGCCGACCCGCCCGAGCTCCGCACGGTCGCCTTGCTCGGCCAGCGCCTCGGCGGCGAGGCCCGCCTTGGCCAGGCAGGCGCCGCCGAGCGTGAGCCCGAACAGGCGAAGATAGGGGGACGCGCCCGCAAGGGCCGAATTCTGATCGGCCGCGACCCAATCCAGCATCAGGCGCGTCGATTCTTCCAGAGCGTCCGAAGCCTCCTCGAGCCGCGCCGCGGTCGCGCCGAAGCCGGCGCCGCCGCGTCCGGCGACGTCGCTCGCGACCTGGCGGATGCCGGCGATCTCCTGGCGCGCGGTTTCGCCGCCGGCCAGCGGCAGCTTGCGCAGCACGAGGTCGATCGCCTGCACGCCATTGGCGCCTTCATAGATCGCGGCGATGCGCGAATCGCGCATGTGCTGGGCCGCCCCGGTCTCCTCGATGAATCCCATGCCGCCATGGACCTGGACGCCGAGCGACGTCGCCTCGTCGCCGATGTCGGTGGAGAACGCCTTGGCGACCGGCGTCAGGAGCGCGGCGCGATTGGCGGCGGCCGTTCGTTCGTCCGTGGTCGGCGCGTGGCTTGCGAGGTCGAGCGAGACGCCGGTCAGGTGGCAGATTCCGCGGGCGGCCTGGACGTTCGCCTTCATCGTCATCAGCATCCGCTGGACGTCGGCATGCTCGATGATCGGACTCATGCCGTCGCCGCCTTTTGGCCCGCGGCCCTGACGCCGGTCGCGGGCGTAAGCGAGCGCCTGCTGATAGGCGCGCTCGCCGATCGCCACCCCCTGGGTCCCCACCCCCAGCCGCGCGGCGTTCATCATCACGAACATCGCGGCGAGGCCGCGATTTTCCTCGCCGACCCGCCAGGCCTTGGCGCCTTCTCCGTCGCCGTAGACCATGACGCAGGTCGGAGACGCATGGATCCCGAGCTTGTGCTCGATGCCGGCGCAACGCAGGTCGTTGCGCTGGCCGAGAGAGCCGTCGGCGTTGACGAGGAATTTCGGGGCCAGGAACAGCGTGAGCCCGCGGGTGCCGGCAGGCGCTCCGGGCAAGCGCGCAAGGACAAGGTGGACGATATTCTCCGCCATGTCGTGCTCGCCATAGGTGATGAAGATCTTCTGGCCGAACAGGCGGTAGCTTCCGTCCTCGGCTCGCTCCGCCCGGGTCCTCACCGCATTGAGGTCGGAGCCGGCCTGCGGTTCGGTGAGATTCATCGTCCCGGTCCACCGGCCGCTGATCATCGGCGCGAGATAGAGGTCGAGCAGCTCGCGGGAGCCGAACGCCTGGAGCGCGCCGACGGCGCCCTCGGTCAGGAGCGGGCACAGCGCAAACGCCATCGACGCGCCGTTCCAAATTTCGGTGCAGGCGACGTTGACGAGATGCGGCAGGCCCATGCCGCCGAATTCGGCCGGCGCGGAAACCCCGTTCCAGCCCGCTTCGGCCCACCGGCGATAGACGTCGGCGAAGCCCGGCGGTGTCGTGACGACGCCATTCTCGTAGCGTGCGCCGGCGAGATCGCCGGCGCGGTTGAGCGGCGCGATCTCTTCGGTCGCGAACCGCCCGGCTTCGGCGACGATCGACGACAAAGCGTCCCAATCGAGGTCGCCGGCCAGCCGTTTATGGATCAGCTCGGGGAAGCCGGCGATCGCGTTCAGTGAAAAGAGGATGTCGCCGACCGGCGAACGATAAGCCATCTCTCATCCTCCCAGTCGCCAGCGCGGCCTGCCATCGGCATAAGCCCCGATGGCGCGGCGCCGATGAATGAGCTTATGTACAGTCGCGTTCGCGCGCAATGCGCGCAAGACAAGGACTCATGGCGCCGAAACGCAAATTGACCCGCGTCGCGACGGCGAGCCCCGGCGCGATCGCCGCCGCTGCCGAATGCATTCGCGCCGGCGGCCTCGTCGCCGTGCCCACCGAAACCGTGTATGGCCTTGCGGCCGACGCGACCTCCGATTTGGCGGTTGCGGCGATCTTCGCCGCGAAGGAGCGGCCGGCGATCAACCCGCTCATCGCCCACGTTCTCAGCCTCGAGGCGGCGCGCGAGCACGCCATCTTCAGTCCCGCGGCCGAACGGCTGGCGGGCGCATTCTGGCCCGGGCCCCTCACTCTGGTTTTGCCCGCAACGCCGACCTGCCAGATCAGTCCGCTCGCGCGCGCCGGACTCGACACTGTGGCGCTTCGCTCGCCGGCCGACGAAACCGCGCGGGCGCTCATCAAGGCGGCGGGCGCGCCGCTCGCGGCGCCCTCCGCCAATCGCTCGGGCCGGGTGAGCCCGACGACAGCCCCCCATGTCGCCGCCGATCTCGACGGCAGGGTTGACTGGATCCTCGACGGCGGCCCGAGCCGCTATGGCCTCGAATTCGACGATCGTCGAGGTTGTCGACGATCGGCCTCGATTGCTGCGTCCGGGTGCGATCATCAAGGAGGCGATCGAATCCGTGCTCGGTTCGCCGATCGAGTCGGGAAGCGGATCGCGAACGGCGCCCAACGCGCCCGGGCAACTGGCGTCGCATTACGCTCCCAACGCCGAGCTTCGATTGGGCGCCGCCGACGTTCGCGCGGACGAGGCCGCGCTCGATTTCGCCGGCGCGCTCAAGGGGGGCAATGCGCGCGCGCGGCTCGATCTTTCGCCGGCCGGAGACCTGGTCGAGGCCGCATCGCACTTGTTCGCCTATTTGCGGGCGCTGGACCAAGGCGGTGCGGCGCGGATCGCGGTCGCGCCAATCCCTGACCATGGTCTTGGCGCGGCGATCAACGACCGGCTGAGGCGGGCGGCCGCGCCGAGAACGGGCTGAATGGCGGCGCGATCGCTCCCGGGCGGGCAATCGCGCCAGGCTTGGGTCGGCTCCCCGGCGATTGCTCGGGCGCGCGGCGTCGGCCAAGATGAGCGGCGACCGGCCGAAGGAACCATGAACTCGGGGCTGAGCTGGGACGAATTTCGATTGATCAAGTCGATCGCGGACGCACGTTCGCTGGTCGGGGCCGCCGAGCGGCTTGGCGTCAATCATTCGACGGTCTTTCGTCGCCTGGCGGCGGTGGAGTCGGCGGTCGGCGCCCGCCTCTTCGAGCGCTCCCGGGCCGGGTACGAACCGACCGCGGCAGGCGAAGACATGATCGCGCTGGCGACGACGATGGCCGCGTCGATCATCGATTTCGAGCGTCGGGTCGCCGGGCGCGATATCAAGCCGACCGGCGGACTGTCCGTCACCGTCCCCGGCGCCGTCGGCCTTCATTTCATGCCGGCGATCGTGGCTGAGTTCCAAGCCCGCAATCCGGGCGTGGTCATCGACTTGATCCTGTCCAATCAGGCGCTCGACCTTTCCCGCCGAGACGCCGACGTCGCCATCCGGCTGACCAACGACCCGCCGGACGCCTTGGTCGGACGGAGAATCTGCACCGGCCGATGGGGCGTCTATTGTCGGCGCGACATGGCGGCGAAGCTCGGCCCCGGCGCGATCGAATCGGTCGCGTTCGTCGGCTTTGGCGACAATGTCGGCCCGGCGTCGAGCCGGCGGTGGATCGACGCCAACGTCCGTCCGCAGCGAATCGTCGCCAAGGCCAATTCATCCCACATCATGCTCGAACTCGCTCGTAAGGGTCTTGGCGCGGCGCTGCTGCCTTGTTTTCTTGGCGAACGAAGCCCGGACTTGGCTCGTCTCGGTTATCTGCTGTCGGAGCTCGATGCGGGATTGTGGCTCCTGACCCACGCCGACCTCCGCCGATCGGCGCGGGTGCGCGCGTTCATGGATTTCGCCGGGGCCGAGTTCATGAAGCATCGCCGCGCGATCGAGGGCGAGGAGCCCTCCGGGACGGATTGAACGGCGGTGGGCGCCTGAGCCGGCGCTCACCAGGTCGAGAATTTCGTCTCGACCTTCTTGAGGAACGCCGCCCGTCGCTCGGGCCTGCTATGATCCATGTCGTAGTGGGCGACATAGTCGCATCGGGCGCCCGGCGCGCAGATCCGGCGCATGGAGCGGGTCAGGAATCGACGCGGCGGATCGCCCATCATGAACGTCAACAGGCGTCCGCCGCCATAGGTGCATACGACCCCGAGCCGCTTGATGTTGTGAAGGCACGGATTGTACGAGCCGTCCTCTCCAAGGGTGAAGCTTACGCCCGGCAAGAACACCTTGTCGACGAAACCCTTGAGGATCGCCGGGAACCCCATGTTCCAGACCGGGAATGAGAACACGATCGCTTCGGCGGCGAGCAGCCGGTCGACGTAGGGGGAGACGCGGCGACGATTCACCGCGAGATTGTGGTAGTCGATCCGATCCTGCCGCGACATCACCGGATCGAAGCCCTCGGCGTTGAGATCGCAATCGTCGACCTTATGCCCCCTGGCGCGCAGGACCTCGACCAGCTTCGCATGCAGGGCGGCGGCGAAACTCGTTTCGACCGGGTGAGCGAACAGCACCAGAATACGCATGGCCCGCTCAACCCTGCGCCGCGCGCGCCCGCGCCTCGAGGCCGGGAAAGAGGAAGTTCTTGCCGGCGGCGAAATCGAACTCAGGGTTTTCCCAAGCGATCATCTTGCCGGGATTGAGCAGCCCCCGGGGATCCGTCTCGCGCTTGAAGGCGAGCTGGATCGCGTCCGTCTGCTTCATGCCGCCTTCCTCGAGGGTGTAGCGGTGAGGATTGAAGATCATCGCGCCCATCGCTTCATGCTCGGCGATGATCTCCTCGAGCCGCGCTTCGGTGGTGAAGCGCACGAGCGGCAGCCCGGCGAACGCAATCCGGCCGTTGAAGCGGATGAGCTCGAGGTGCCCTCTGACCTCATCCCCATAAAGGTTGTGGATGCGCTTGATCAGCTTAAGTCCGCCATCAGTCGGATAGCGGACCTGAAGATAGGTGATCCGGGGGTCGACGCGTAGGGCGCGAAGGGTCGTATGATTCCAGGTCAGCTCGTAGTTTGGGGGCAGGCCGGCCAGCGTCTCGGGCGCCGCGCGGGTCGAATCGAGCAGGATCCGCGCGTCCTTGTAGGGTCGGGTGAACGCTTCGAAAGCGTCGAGCGCGTGGGGGGCGATCATCAGGATGACGACGCTGTCGCCGGGAGGGATGAGGGGGCGATGACGGAGGAAACAGTCGTGCGGCGTTGGGCCGGCGACGACAGTCACCAGTTTTTTCAGGATCCCGTCCTGCTCGCCGAGCGCCAGGGCGTAAGCGGCAGCGGAGTCAAAACTGTCGAACCCGACAATGACGTCCGCCCAGTCGTAGTGCGCCGTCAGCGGCATCTCGACCTCGGTGATGATTCCGTTGGTGCCATAGGCGTGGACCGCCTTGTGCAGATCCTCGCCCGTCAGTTCGAGTGTGCGCGGCTCGGCTTCGAGCGTCATGATGCGGACGCGCAGCACGTTGCCGAAATCGCGCAAGCCCCCCCAGGTGATCGAACCGACGCCGCCGGACCCTCCGGCCACGAAGCCGGCGATGGAGGCCGTGCCGCGGGTCGACGGAAACATGTGGAGTTCCTGCCCGGACGCTTCCGCCGCTTTGTCGACGTCGATGATGAGCGCGCCGGGCTCGCAGACGACGCGCCCTCGTTCGATCGACTTGACCTTGCTCATCTCGGCCAGATTCATCAGGACCCCGCCCATGAGCGGCATCGCCTGGCCATAGTTGCCGGTTCCCGCGCCGCGCGGAGTGACCGGAATCTTGAGCCGGTAGGCGGCCGCAAGGACGGCCCGGACTTCCGCTTCGCTGGTCGGCGAGACAACGACGTCGGCGCTCACAGTCTCGAGCTCGCGCTTCAAGACCGGGGAATACCAGTAGAAGTCGCGGCTCTTCTGGCGGACCAGAATCGGATTGTCCTCCCACTTGATCGGACCGATCAGCGTCTTGAGCGCGGCGATGTCATAGGCTCGGCTCATGGCGCGAGGCCCTTGAGGCCGTCGAGCTCGGCGTAGTCGGGCGGCGTCGCGGTTGACGCTTCGCCATTCCTGACCACGATGCGATCCGACTGCGGGCGGGCGAGAAGCTCTGGAAAGTCGCGCGCTCGGGTGAGGATCATGTCGGCCCGCGCGCCTGCGCGCAGATGGCCGAGATCCAATCCCATCGCCCGGGCCGGCTGAGCCGCGACCGCCGGCGCCCAGTCGGCGAACGGATAATCGAGGTGCAGGATCCGCACGCCCTCACGCCAGGTCTCCATCATGTCGAGATCGCCATAGGGATAGAACGGATCGCGCGTGTTGTCGCTTGCGATCATCACGTTGACGCCGGCCGCCTTGAGCTCGTGCAGCGCGGTGACGCCGCGCCAGCGCGGCGTGCGGCCCGGATGGCGATCCTGGAGGAAAAGATTGCACATCGGCAATGAGACGACGCTGATTCCCGCGCGCGCCACCGCGTCGATCGTCTTTCGCCGTTCGTCATCCTCCTGGAGCACGAGCGAGCAGCAGTGGCCGACCAGAATGGGGCGGGGGAAGCGGCGCTCGATCGCCATCTCGGCGACGATCTTGAGCGAGCGCGCAGCCGGGTCGGCGCTTTCGTCGACATGGAAGTCGAGCTCCCAGCCCTTGCGCTCGGCGAGCTCGAACAGCGTCTTGAGGCCCTCGCGCAGGTGGGGGACCATGTAAGTCACTGCGCCGAGGATTCCCGTTCCGTGCGACTCGAGCATCGCCTCGATGTCAGCCATGTGAGCGCGGTCGCGCGCAAAATCGACGCTGAAGATCGGCACCGCCTGGAGCGTGATCCGGTCGCGCCAGCGCTCGCGCGCCTCGGCGAAAACCGGCCAGCTGATCCGCGTCTGGGCACCGACGCTGTCGATGTGGGTGCGGATGGCGGTCGTGCCGTGCGCGTAGGCTGAGCGCAGGCTGAATTCCATCCGCGCCGCGACGTCGGCCGCGGTCCAGTTCGCCGACCGGTCTTCGATGGCGGCGGCGAGCGCGCTCGGGAAGTCTCCCACGGGATTGCGTTTCCGCCGCCAGATGTGACCCTTGTCGATATGGGTGTGAGCGTCGACGAAAAGCGGCAGCACGATGCGCCCGGACAGGGAGACTTGCGGCGCGTCGCCGAAGTCGACGGCGCCGGCGGGAGCGATCTTCGCGATTGCGCCCTCGTCGACGAGAATGTCGACGGTCGCGAAGCCGTCAAAGTCGAGCGGGCCCTCGGGCTTCGGGAGCAAGCGGCCAAGCACGCGCGCCTGCCTCAGCGTGTAGCGCTTGCCGCCAGGAAGAGCGAACAGCGCGGTCATCGTCGATTGGCTTCCACTCCGGCGCGGCGGCGGGGCGCCCGCAACCGTCTCCTCCCGGCGTTCACTTCGGCCGCAGGTCGAGGCCGACGCCCTTGTCGACGAATTGCAGGGTATAGGATTTCTTGTATTCGACGTCCGGCTTGACCACCCCCGCTTTGACCATCGAATCGAAGAAACCCTTGATCCGTTCGTCGGTCATCGCCCCGATGCCGAGCTTGAGCGTGTCGCCGGAGTCGACTAGGCCATATTCCTTGATTTTGCCGATCGAGAACGCGATCTGCTCATCAGTCATGTCCGGATTATCCTTCTTGATCAGCGCATTCGCTTTCGCATTGTCGCCGTAAAGATAGTTGTACCAGCCGATTGTCGAAGCGTCGACAAACCGCTGCACGAGGTCCGGCTTGCTCGCGATCAGGTCGGCGCGGGTTTCGATCGTCGTCGCGTAGGTCTTATAGCCGTAGTCGGCGAACAGGAAGATGTTCGGCTTGAAGTGGCCCTCGCGCTCGACCGCGAACGGCTCCGAGGTCACATAGCCCTGCTGGATCGAATGAGGATCGGCGATGAACGGCCCCGGATTGAAAGTGTAGGGTCTGACGTTCTCTTCCTTGAAGCCATAGGCCGATTTCATCCACTGATAGAACGTCACCAGCCCTTCCTTGCCGATGATGGTCTGCGACGCGTTCGGCAGGTCGGTCCACTTGTCGAGGCCCTCTCCCGGATGCGACATGAAAATCTGCGGGTCCTTCTGGAAATGGGCGGCCACGACGACGATCGGCACGTTGCGAGCGACGGCGTCGAAGGCAAGCAGAAGATTGCCGCCCATGTAGAAGTCGAGCCTGCCGGCCGCGAGCAGGAGCTCATTGTTGGCCTGCGGGCCGCCTTGAACGATGGTGACGTCGAGGCCGTACTTGGCGTAGGTGCCGTCGGCGACCGCCTGGTAATATCCGCCGTGCTCGGCTTCGGCGAGCCAATTGGTCCCGAACGAGACCTTGTCGGCGGCGAGCGCGGGCGAGGCGAGCAAGCCAAGTCCGACCACCAAGCGAGCGCCCAGGAATTTCATTGTTCACTCCCGTCTCGAGTTGCCTTAATCGACACTTGCAACTTGGGCGCCATTGAGGCTTGGGCCCGGGTACAAGACAAGGGCGCGCCGGGCGCTCAATGAAAGGCCTGCCGGAGACATTTCGCAAGATGCGCAGATTGAACCCGAACGCGATCCATCCCCCGTTCGCAAATTACGCGCACGGAGTGGAAATCAAAGCCGGCGCGCGCATCGTCTTTTGTTCGGGCCAATTGGGAATTGGCCGGGACGGCTTCATTCCCGACGATGTCGAAGCTCAGGCGCGACTTTGCTTTCGGGCCATTGCCGCAGTCCTCGGCGAAGCCTCGATGTTGCTCGACGACATCGTCCGCCTCAACGCCTATGTCGCTTCCGCCCAATACTTGGGCGGCTATATGAAGGTCCGTGACGAATTCGTGAGCAATCCGCCCCCGGCGTCGACCTTGATGATCGTTCAGGGTTTCGCCCGCCCTGAATTCAAGGTCGAGATCGAGGCTGTCGCCGCCCGTTCGCCCTGAGCGCCTCGGAGATCTGCATGCTGCCAACCAAGTTCTGGGCCGAGATGAGCTGGCGCGATTTCGTCGCTGCGGACATGAGCAAAGTCGTCGCGGTTCTGCCGGTTGCGGCGATCGAACAGCACGGGCCCCACCTGCCGGTCGGGGTCGACATGTTCATCAACGAGGGCTACCTCGCCAGAGCGGTGAGCCGAATACCCGACGACATGCCGGTGTTGATCCTGCCTGTGCAGGCGATCGGCAAGTCGAATGAGCACATCGAATATCCCGGCACGTTGACCCTTTCGATCGAGACGGTCACCCGCGCCTGGACCGAGATTGGCGACAGCGTCGCCCGCGCCGGATGCCGCAAGCTGATTTTCATGAATTCGCATGGCGGCAACGTTCCGGTCATCGACGCAGTGGTCAGGGAGCTGCGGATCCGCCACCGCATGCTCGCGGTCCACGCCGGCTGGCACCGGCTGGGCTATCCGTCCGACCTCTTTTCTGCGGTCGAGCGCGCCCACGGCATTCACGGCGGCGACGCCGAGACCTCACTCATGCTCGCGTTCAGGCCGCGGACGGTGAAGATGAGCGAAGCGCGCAATTTCGCCAGCCAGGCGATCGAGGTCGAGCAGGAATTCCGGCAGCTTCGGGTGACGCAGCCGATCGGCTTCGGCTGGATGGCGAGCGACCTGCATGAGCTTGGCCCCGCCGGCGACGCCGCGAACGCGACCGCCGCCAAGGGCGAGGCCTGCGCCGACCATGGAGCGGACGCTTTTCTGGAGCTTTTGCGAGACGTGCTCGCCTTCGATCTTTCGCGCCTTCGTCCGGGGCCGCTCGCCGCCGCTTCCAAATCGGGGGACGACGGAGAACCGTCGCCGTGAGCCTTGGCGTCGGCGCGGGCCGACGGCGTCAGCGCGAGGCCAGATAAGCGCGCCAGCCGCCGAAGCGCGACACGTCCTCCGCCGCCTTGACCGCCTCGGCTTCGACCAGAAAGCCCTTCACCGAGCCGCCGTCCGACAATTGAATCGTCCCGATTCCAAGCGGCGCCGGGATCCTGGCGACAAACTCGCCGAAACCCGCCCGGTCGAGCGTCCAGATCTCGGCCTTGATCGAGGAGCCTCCGCCCTCACTGACTCGCAACAGGCCGGGTTTGGCCGGAATCGAGCCGGGTAGCGCGAACAGACGGTAGTCGGGCGCGGTCTCGACTTCGCGCGAAAAGGACGCGCCGAGGTCGACGAGTTCGCGATTGAGCGGCAGCCCCGTAAGATGCGCGCCTAAGACCGCGATTTCGATCCGGCCTTGAGGCGATGGCGCTGGCCGCGGCGAAGGCGCCGCCGCGGCGGAGCGCGCCTCGATCGCGGCGGCGAGCCCGGCGAGGAGACCATCGGCCCCGGCGGGGCCGATCAGGGTCACGCTCGACGGCAGCCCATCGCCGCGAACGCTCGCAGGGGCCGCAATCGCGCAAAGATCGAGCAGGTTGACGAAGTTGGTATAGGTTCCCAACCGGGAATTGAGCCGGACAGGATCGGCCTCGACTTCCGTAACGGTATAGAAGCGCGGCATCGTCGGAACGAGCATCACGTCAAATTCCGACCAGGCGCGGCTCGCCTGCCGCTTGCGGTCGGCGAGCCGATAGAACGCCTCGAAGGTCGCGACCGCGTCGAACTTCCGCGCGCACTCGATGATCGCGCGGGTGACGGGGTGGAGGGCTTGAGGATTGGTCTCGATCAGCGGCTTGGTCGCGGCGTAGCGCTCGGCGACCCAAGGGCCGTCGTAGAGAACGCGGGCGACTTCGGCGAACGGCTCGAAGTCGAATTCGACGAGCCGGGCGCCGAGCGCCTCGATCAGCCGGAGGTCTTGCGAGAAGGCGGCTTCCGCGTTCTTGTCGTCGAAGAACAGGCGTTGCCCGGGGCGGGGGACGCCGAGCCGAATCCCACTCGGAAACGCCGAAAGCGCAGGCTCAGGGAACGAGCGGCTGTAGGCGTCCCGTTCGTCGAAAGCGATCGCCTCGCGAAAAGCGGTAAAGGCGTCGGCGACATCGCGAGCGAAGATCGAGACCGTGTCGAGGGTGCGGCAGGCAGGGACGACGCCCGAGGCGGACAAAGCTCCGAGCGAAGGCTTGAGCCCAACAATGCCGTTGAAAGCCGCCGGCACGCGCCCTGATCCTGCCGTGTCGGTGCCGAGCGAGAACGGGACGAGGCCTGCGCCGACCGCGGTCGCCGAGCCGGAACTCGATCCTCCGGGGATGAGATCGGTCCTGAGCGCGTTGCGCGGAACGCCGTAGGGCGAGCGGACGCCGACGAGCCCGGTCGCGAACTGATCGAGGTTCGTCTTGCCGATCACGATTGCGCCGGCGCGCTCGAGCCGGTCGACGACGAACGCCGATCGTTCAGGGCGATAGGCGAATGCCGGACACGCCGCCGTCGTCGGCAAGCCGGCGACATCGATATTGTCCTTGACGACGAACGGGACGCCGTAAAGCGGCTTGCCGCCGGATCCCGCCGCCTTCAGGCCCTGGGCGATCGCCAAAGCCTCCGCTTTTGGCCGGATGGCGATGAAAAGCGCCGGATCGGCGTGCTTGTCGATGCGATCGTAAGTCTCTTCGATCGTCGCCGTCAGCGGCTTGCCCGCGGCGTGAGCGGAGAGAAACGTTCCGATCGTGGCTGTCATCCCGCTCAAGTCCCTTGCCAGCGACGCCGTGTCCAGTCAGCGCAGCGGTCAGCATCCAACGAAAGCAAGAGCCGGGCAAATTCGGCCTCGGCGGCATTTGCCTGAGGCAAACTCACGGTCGGCGGAAATGCTGGGCGTCACGCTCAACAATCGGGCGGGGCGCCGAAAGATGAGGCGCTAAACCCCAGCGAGGTCAAGCAGGACCTCGCGGCATGGACTTTGCAAAAAGCAAGGTTCGGGTTTGGCGCGGCTCCCGCGTGGACCTTCCGAGCATGAGGACGTCAGTAATGTCAGCAACGGGTTTCTCTCGCCGCAGCCTTCTCAAGTCCGCCGCCCTCGGGGCCGCGGGAGCAGCGCTCGATCTTGGCGCGCTCAACCGCGCTTTCGCCGCCAAGGACCTGACAGTCGGCGTGGTCTATGTCGGCGCGCGCGACGATTTCGGCTGGAACCAGGCCCACGCGGTTGCGATCAAGTCGCTGAAGGAAGTGCCGGGGGTAAAAGTCGTCGAGGAAGAGAACGTCCCCGAAACCGACGCGGTGTCGAAATCGATGGAATCGATGATCAACCTCGATGGGGCGGGCCTCATTCTGGCGACCTCATTCGGCTACTATACGCCGTTCGTCGTCGACCTGGCCAAGAAGTATCCGGACGTCCAGTTCCGTCACGCGGCGCCGCTCTGGAACAAGGACAAGGATCCCAAGAACGCCGGCTCTTATTTCGGCTACCTCAATCAGGCCCACTTTGTAAACGGCGTCGCCGCCGGCCTTTCGACCAAGGCCAACAAGATCGGGTTCGTGGCCGCGAAGCCGATCGCGAGCGTCCTTAGCAATATCAATTCGGTCCTTCTCGGGGCGCGCTCGGTCAACCCGAACGCAACCGTGCAGGTGATCTTCACCGGCGACTGGTCGATGCCGGTTCGCGAAGCCGAGGCCGCAAACGCCCTGGTCGACGCCGGTTGCGACGTCATCACCTGCCACGTTGACGGCCCGAAGGTGGTCATCGAGACCGGCGAAAAGCGCGGCGTCAAGACCTGCGGCCACAATGCGAGCCAGGCGCCCCTGGCGCCGAAGGGCTTCATCACCGGCGCCGAATACAAGTGGATCACAATCTACAAGGGCTACGCCTCGGACCTCGCCGAAGGCAAGACGCTGCCGAACTTCACCGCCGGCGGATACGAAGTCGACTTCGTCCAGAACACGCCGTTCGGCGCGGGCGCGACGCCGGAGGCGCAGAAGGCCGCGCTCGCCGCCATCGAGGGCCTCAAGGCGAAGAAGCCTATTTATGTCGGGCCGCTCAAGGACAACAAGGGCAAGGTCGTGATCGACAAGACCTACGACAACCTCGATCCGTTCCTCGACAAGATGGATTACCTATTGGAGGGCGTCGTCGGGTCGACGACCTAAGGTTGAGGCGACGAGGTTGTCGAATTCCGCCTGTCGCAACCGACGCCCCGCGCGCCATGGTCGACCCGGTCGCGCGCGCGGGCGGGTCGGACTTCCTCGATCGGCTGCGCGTCAATTCGGAATACGTGGTCATTCCGCTGTTCGCGCTCCTTGTCGCAGCGGCGCTGTTCGCCGTCTTTCTGTTGGCGATCGGCAAGTCGCCGGCCGATTTCGTCGCTTACGTGTGGCGGGGCGGATTCGGCACCGCCTTCTCGTTCCAGAATACGCTGCAGCGCTCGGCGCCCCTGATCCTGACGGCGCTCGCGGTCGCCATTCCCGCCCGAATTGGCCTGATCATGATCGGCGGCGAGGGCGCCCTAGTGCTCGGGGGTTTTGCCGCCGGCGCGCTCGCCATTCCGCTGGTCGGCCACGCGCCTCCGATTGTCGCGCTGGTTCTCATGGCGATCTTTGCGATGATCGTCGGCGCCTTCTGGGTGGGCTTGAGCGGATACCTGCGCTACGCGCGCGGCGTCAACGAGACGATCTCGTCGCTGCTCCTGACCTATATCGGCATCGCGATCATGAATTTCTTCGTCGAGGGGTCGCTGCGCGACCTGTCGAATCCCAACAAGCCGTCGACGATGCCGATCGGCGACGCCTACATGATCGGCAAGATTCCGGGAACCCAGATTCACTGGGGGTTCGCCTACGGACTGGCTCTCTGCGTCGCGCTCTACTTCTTGATGTCGCGCACGACCTTCGGATTTGCGGCGCGAGTGACCGGCGGCAACTTCCGCGCCGCCCTCGCCCAAGGCCTGCCGGTCGGGCGGCTTATCGTCGCCAGCACGGCGATTGCTGGCGCCTGCGCCGGACTCGCGGGGTTCTTCGAAGTGGCGGCGATTCAGGGCCGCGCCAACGCTTCGCTCGCCGCCGGCTATGGCTTCACCGGGATCCTGGTGTCGTTCCTCGCCCGCCACAACCCGCTCGTCATCCCGCCGGTGGCGATCCTGCTCGGCGGGCTGGTCGCATCGGGCGGCCTCATTCAGCGGCGCATGGACCTCCCCGATGCGACGGTCCTGGTGCTGCAGGGATTGATCTTCGTCGTCCTTTTGACCTCGGAAACGCTCTATGGGCGATTTGCGATCTTCAGGGCTGGCGCTAGGCGGGACCGCCCATGAACGACGCGGTCCTGACCGTCCTCATCGCCATGCTGGGCGGAGCCATCCGGGTGTCGACGCCGTTCATGTTCGTCGCCCTCGGCGAATGCCTGACCGAAAAATCAGGCCGGGTGAATCTCGGCCTCGAAGGGACGCTGGTGCTCGGCGCGATGGTCGCCTATGCGGCCTCATACCACACCGGTAACCCATGGTTCGGCGTGCTCGCGGCGGGGATCGCCGGCTCGGTCCTCGGCGCGATGCATGGTTCGATTTGCGGACTGCCGCGGGTTAACGATGTCGCGGTCGGGATCGCCATGATGCTGTTTGGGGTCGGCGTCGCGTTCTTCTTCGGCAAGCCCTATATCCAGCCGACAGCGCCGCGGCTCAGCTCGATCCCGCTCGGCTTCTGGACCGACGAGCCCAACTTGAAAAGCGCTCTCCAGGTCAATCCGCTATTCTTCATCGGGATCGCCCTGGCGATCTTGATGGCGTGGTCGTTCCGAAACACTCGCTGGGGTCTGGTCGTGCGGACGGTCGGCGACAGCGCCGCCGCGGCGCGCGCCATGGGCATTTCCGTGAACTTCGTGCGCCTCATGACGACGACGGTTGGCGGCTTCCTCGCCGGGGTCGGCGGCGCGTTTCTGTCGCTATCCTATCCAGGCTCCTGGAATCAGGGCCTATCCTCCGGACAAGGCCTCATGGCGGTGGCGCTCGTCATTTTCGCTCGCTGGAGCCCGTTGCGCTGCATCGCCGCCGCGCTGCTCTTTGGCGCCGCGGGAGCGATCGGCCCGTCGCTGCAGTCGGTCGGCATCACCCAAGGCTATTATTTCTTCAACGCCGCGCCCTACATTCTCACTCTCGGCATCATGATTGCGACCTCGAGCGCCAAACAATCGGCGCGCGACATGCCGGGGGAATTGTCGATGGCGAAATGAGGACGAGCCCTTGCCGACCTTCGAAGCCGATCCGTATCCGTGGCCGTTCAACGGCGACTGGCGGCCGCAGAACACCGCCATCATCGTCATCGACATGCAGACCGACTTCTGCGGCAAGGGCGGCTATGTCGACGCCATGGGGTACGACATTTCGCTGACCCGGGCGCCGATCGAACCGATCCAGGCGTTGCTCGAAGCGGTCCGTTCGAAGGGTTACCTCGTCATTCACACCCGCGAGGGGCACCGTCCGGACCTTGCGGACCTGCCTGCCAACAAGCGCTGGCGATCGCAGCGGATCGGCGCGGGAATCGGCGATCCCGGTCCTTGCGGCAAGGTGCTGGTTCGCGGCGAGCGTGGTTGGGAAATCATCGATGAGCTTCGGCCTCTGCCGGGCGAGCCGGTCATCGATAAGCCAGGCAAGGGATCGTTCTGCGCCACCGATCTCGAACTCATGCTGCGGACCCGAGCCATCGACAATATCGCGCTGACCGGCATCACGACCGACGTCTGTGTCCATACGACCATGCGCGAAGCGAATGATCGCGGTTTCGAATGCGTGTTGCTTGAGGACTGCTGCGCGGCGACCGACCACGGCAATCACCTCGCCGCCCTCAAAATGATCAAGATGCAGGGCGGCGTGTTCGGCGCCGTCGGCCGCTCGACGGCATTCATCGAGGCGATGCCATGACCGCTCCAGCCAAAACCGGAGGCATGCGGGCGCCCTCGCTCGAGACGCGAGGCATGAGCAAGTCGTTTGGGGCGTTGCGAGCGCTGCAGGACGTGTCGATCCAGGTTCCGGCTGGTTCTTTCCACGCGCTCCTCGGCGAGAACGGAGCGGGAAAGTCGACGCTCGTCAAATGCATCATGGGCTTCTACATCCCCGACCGCGGCCAATTGCTGCTCGACGGGAGCGAGGTGACGGTGCGCAATCCCAAGGACGCGCAGGCGCTCGGCGTCGGCATGGTCTATCAGCACTTCACCCTCGTGCCGGCGCTGACCGCAGCGGAAAACCTTGTCGTCAGCCGCGCCAACGCCCCCTCGTTCATCGACTGGCGCAAGGAGCGAAAGGGCCTCGAAAGTTTTCTCCAGCGAATGCCGTTCCGGGTGCCGCTCGACAAGCCGGTCTCGGGCATGGCCGCGGGAGAAAAGCAAAAGCTCGAGATCCTCAAACTTCTCTATCTTGATCAGCGCTTTCTCATTCTCGACGAGCCCACCTCTGTCTTGACGCCGGGCGAGGCGGACGAAATTCTCGGGCTCCTGCGCGATATGGCGCACCGCGGCGAGATCACCGTCGCCATGATCAGCCACAAATTCCGGGAGGTCGAGGCGTTCTGCGACGACTTCACCGTGCTCAGGCGAGGCGCTCGCGTCGGCGGCGGGAAGGTCGGCGCGGTTTCGACGCGCGAGATGGCGGCGATGATGATCGGCGACGCGGTCGTCCGTCCCTCTGCGGCGCGCGCGAGCGCGCCGAAGAGCGGGACGACGCTCGAGATCGCGGGTCTCTTTGCCGAGAACGACGAAGGGCGCGACGCCGTCAGCGGTTTCGATCTCAAGGTACAGGCCGGCGAAATCGTCGGCATAGCCGGGGTTTCTGGGAACGGCCAGAGCGAATTGGTGGAGGCCCTGTCCGGGCAGCGGCCGATCAAGCTCGGGCAAATCCTGGTCCATGACCAGGATTTCGAGCCGATCCGCGATCATTTTGACAAGTTCAAGATTTTCGGGCTGCCGGAAGAGCCGCTCAAGAATGCGACCGTGCCGACTATGTCAGTCGCTGAGAACATGGCGTTTCGCCGCTTCGACAAGGCGCCGATGACGCGTCTCGGGTTCTGGCTCTCGCGCGAGCCGATGCGGGCCAAGGCGCGCGATCTCATCGACCGTTACAATGTGAAAACGCCCTCCACGGAAACGCAAATTCGCGACCTCTCGGGCGGCAACGTTCAGCGCGCCGTGCTGGCGCGCGAGCTCTCGGAAGACGTCGACGTTCTGATCGTCGCCAACCCGTGCTTCGGCCTCGACTTCGCCTCGGTCGCCGACATTCGCGCCCAGATCATGGAGCAGCGAAACCGGGGGGCGGCGGTTCTGCTGGTGTCCGAGGATCTTGACGAGATTCTCGAATTGTCCGACCGCATCGCCGTCATGTCGGGCGGCAAGGTCGCTTATCTGACGCAGGGAGCGGGCGCGGATCGAACGACGATCGGCCGGTACATGGCGGGCCACTGAGCGTGTGAGCCGCTTGCGGATCGCCCGGAACTGCTCTTGTCGTCTCCGGCATTGAGGGCGATCGGCGCCGCGCGCTCGACAGCGGCGCAGATCGCCGCTAAGAGCGCCCCATGATCGAGGATGCGCGATGATGAACGGCCACCCGGGCCTTGACGCGGCGACGGCCGACGCGACTTCTGCGCTGCGCTTGTTTGCACCTCGGCATGATCGCGCGGCGCCGCCCATCGCCGCCTGGCGACGGGCGGCCGCGTGACGCCGGACTCGTTCGATCCCGCAGCTTTGGCGGACGCGATGGCGCCGCTGCTCGGGCTAACGCTGACCACGGAGTCGCGCACCCAGACGATCGTGCATTTGCGGATCGCGGCCGAGCAGGCGGAGAAGCTTCTCTCGGTCTCGCTCGACGATCGGGAGGAGCCTGCGCCGGTGTTCACGCCGTGACGGCGGCGCTCCTCGACGGATCCGCTGAAGCCATCGCCGAGGCGGTCAAAACCGGCGCCGCCAGCGCGCGCGATCTCGCGCAAGAAGCCTTGAGCCGAATCAAGACCTGCAACGGCGCGCTCGGCGCCTTCACTGACGTGACGGCAAATCGCGCGCTCGCCAAAGCCGACGCGATCGACGCCGCCAGAGCGCGGGGGCTAAGCCTGGGGCCGATCGCAGGGGCGCCATTCGCGGTCAAGAACCTGTTCGACATCGCCGGGCTGCCGACCCGAGCCGGTTCGAAGATCAACCGCGACCGCCCCCCGGCCAAGACCGACGCGACCGTGCTCGCCCGCCTTGAAGCAGCCGGCGGCGTCCTGGTCGGCGCGCTGAACATGGGCGAGTACGCTTACGACTTCACCGGCCAGAACGCCCACGACGGCCCTTCGCGCAATCCGCACGATCTCGAGCACATGACCGGCGGATCGTCCGGGGGATCGGCTGCGGCCGTGGCCGGAGGCCTCGTTCCGATTGCGTTGGGATCGGACACCAACGGGTCCATTCGCGTCCCGAGCTCGCTCTGCGGGGTGTTCGGTCTCAAGCCGACCTACGGCCGGCTTTCGCGCGCCGGCACATTTCCCTTTGTCGCCAGTCTCGATCACTTGGGGCCGCTCGCGCGATCGGTGGGCGATCTCGCGCTCGCGTACGACGCGATGCTGGGGCGAGACGAAAGCGACCCGGCGCAATCCGATGTGCCCGCAGCGCCAGCATCGCCAACGCTCAAAGCGGGCGTGAAAGGGCTCCGAGTGGCGAGACTCGGCGGCTATTTCACCCGCTCGGCCGAACTCGAGCGCGATTTCCGCCGTCGACGCCGTCGCCCGCGCCCTCAAGACCGACCGGATGGTCAAGCTCCCTGCGGCGGAACAGGCGCGTTCCGCCGCCTATCTGATTAGCATGGTCGAAGGCGCCGCACTTCATCTCGAGCGGTTGCGCACCCGCGCGCAAGATTTCGATCCCGATGTTCGCGACCGGCTGATGGCGGGCGCGATGCTTCCCGGCGCCTGGATCGCGCAGGCGCAAAAGCTCCGCCGTCGGTTCAGGGCAGAGACGCTGGCGCTTTTTCGCGACGTCGATATCCTGCTCGCGCCTGCGACCCCATGCCGGGCGCCGAGGCTCGGGCAGAAGACGTTTGTGCTCGACGGCAAGGAAATGCTGGTGCGACCGAACCTCGGGCTCTTCACCCAGCCGATTTCCTTCATCGGTCTGCCGGTGGTCGCGGCGCCGGTGTGGACCGAAGGCGAGAGGCTGCCGATCGGCGTGCAGATCATCGCCGCGCCATGGCGCGAGGACTTCGTGCTGCGCGCGGCCTGGGCGCTGGAGCAAGGCGGCGTCGTGCGCGCGCCGGTCGCAACCCTATCGTCGTGAGGCGAAGATGGCCGAGGCGGGCGTTTCTCGATGGTCGGGGCGCAATGGGGCCAAGGCCGCCGTTCGCGATCGGGTATGGACGAGACTGGTCGAAGCTCAGGTCAACGTTGGTCCTGCTTTTGACCGCATTCCGAACTTCGTCGGCGCGGACGTCGCCGCCAAGCGGCTGAGCGAACTCGACGAATGGCGGCGCGCGCGGGTGGTCAAGTGCAATCCCGATCCGCCGCAAATTCCTGTCCGCCTTCGCGCGCTCTACGACGGCAAGCTCTTGTTCTCGCCGGTTCCGTATCTGACCCGGGGCTTTCCCTATCTGCGCATCGATCCTGACAAGCTCGCAGCAAAGGGCGTCGAGTTCGAAACCGCCGCCACCTCGCAAGGCTTCGTCGAGCACGGCGAGCCGATCGGATTCGAAGACATGCCCAGGGTCGACTTCTGTGTCGTCGGCTGCGTCGCGGTCACCCGGGCGGGCGGCCGCACGGGGAAAGGCGCCGGATTCGCCGATCTCGAGCAGGGAGTGTTCCGTGAACTCGGGCTCGTCAGCCCCGCAACTCCGATCGCGACGACGGTGCATTCGTCCCAGGTCGTTGCCGATTCCGAGGTCTTGATGGAGAGCCATGATTCGGCATTGCATTTCATCGCGACCGAACTTGAGCTGATCGCAACGCGGACGCTGTACCCGCAGCCGCAGGGCGTGGACTGGGACCAGGTGCGTCCGGACCAGTTCAGAGACATCCCGTTCTTGAGCGCGCTGCGCTTGACGATTGAGCGCCGGAAGGGGACGAAGTGACCGACCGGCTCTCCGGCGTGATCCTGTTGCCGACCGACGGCGGTCCGGCAGGTGCGCCAGTCGATCTTCTGCTCAGCGATGGATGCATTGCCGCGATCACGCCGGCCGCCGGCGCGCCTTCGCGTCGCCTTCTGGCGATGCCGGCGCTCATCAATGCCCATGATCACGCCCGCCCGCTCTCGCCGACGTCGTTCGGCGCGGCCGGCAAGCCGCTCGAGACATGGCTGCCCAGCCTCTCCGCGATGCCCGCGATCGACCCCTATCTCGGCGCTCTCGCCGCCTTCGGGCGCGCCGCACGCGCCGGCGCGGGCTCGGTGATGGCGCATTACACCCGCTTTCACGGGCCCATGGCGCCGATCGACGAGGCCAAGGAAATCGCCCGCGCCGCCAAGGACGTCGGCGTGCGCGTCACCCTCGCGGTGTTCATGCGCGATCGCAACCCTCTGGTCTATGACGACGAAAACAGCGTGCTGATGAAGCTGCCGGACGACGTCCGCGCAGTGATCGAGACACAATTCCTTTCCTCGATGCCGGGAGTTGTCGAGCAGATCGCCGGCGTCGAGGCGATCGCAGCCGAAACGGAGAGCGCTCTCTTTTCGGTCCAGTTTGGGCCCAACGGTCCGCAATGGTGTTCCGACGCGCTGATCGCCGGGATTGCCGAAGCATCGCACCTGACCGGACGGCGGGTGCACATGCATCTCTTGGAGACTCGTTATCAGCGCGCGTTCGCCGACCGCGCCTATCCGGAAGGCGTGGTCGAACGCTTGAGGGCGCTTGGGCTGCTCTCGCCCCGCTTGACGCTCGCCCATTGCGTCTACGCGCGGCCCGCCGAACTCGACGCCATCGCGGCTGCGGGCGCGATCATCGCCACCAACCCGAGCTCGAATCTTCACCTCAAGAGCGGCATCGCGCCGATATCGGAGGCGCTTCGGCGCGGTTGCCGCGTTGCTCTCGGCGTCGATGGGTCGGCCTTCGACGAGGACGACGACATTGTGCGCGAGATGCGGCTCGGACATTTCCTGCATGGCGGCTGGGGCTTCAACAGCGTGATCGAACGCGGACCATGGCTTGCCGCGATCGTCGCCACCGGGCGGTTCGCCAACGGCGCGCCCGGCCCGGGCGCGCTCAGCATCGGCGCGCCGGCCGATATTCTCGTGCTCGATCTCGATGCGCTCGACCGCGACGCGGTCATGGCCGTCGAGCCGATCGACCTTGTCTTTGCCCGCGCAACCGCGGCCCATGTCGCGCGCCTTATGGTCGCAGGCCGGGAGATCGTGCGCGACGGGCGGCTGACCAGTGTCGACCTCGAAGCCGCGGAAGGCGCGCTCCGGCATCAATATCGGGAGAAGATGCCGTCGCGGGCGGCGTTCGTCGAAGCCTGGCGCGACTTGGAGCCGGCCGTCGCCGAGCATTATCGCGGCGGCCTTGGCTGTTGCTGACCGATCGTCGCCTGAGGACGGATCATGCCGCGCACATTGCCAATCCTCGATCTCTCCTCATGGCGCGAGGGCGATCGCGCGTCGCTCAGCACAATCGCGGCCGAAGTCGGCGCCGCCTGCCGCGACGTCGGGTTCTTTTATGTCGGCAACCATGGCGTCGACAAAGACCTGATCGAAAGAGCGTTCGCGCAGTCGCGTCGCTTCTTCGCCCTCCCGCTGGCCGAGAGACAGGCGCTGGCGATCGAAAAGATCGGCGGCAATCGCGGCTATTCCGGGATGTTGCACGAAGCGCTCGATCCGGGCCGGGGCCCCGACCTGAAGGAAGCCTTCAACGTCGGTCTTGAGATCGCCCCGGACGATCCGGAACTTCTGTCCGGCAAGCCCTTCCGTTCCCTCAACGCCTGGCCGCGCCTGCCGGGCTTCCGCGAAACGCTGCTCGCCTACTACGACGCCTGCGCGGCGCTCGGCGCCCGGCTGCATCGGGCGTTCGCCACTGACCTTGGACTCGAGCCCGACTTCTTCGGCGATAAATTCGATCGCCCAATGGCGACCCTGCGGCTCTTGCACTATCCTGCCCCGCCCACCGGCTCGGAGCCGCGGACGGGCGCCGGCGCGCATACCGACTACGGCAATTTGACCTTGCTCGCGACCGACGACGTGGGCGGGCTCGAGGTCCGCGCGCGCACCGGCGAATGGATCGACGCGCCGGTCGTTCCCGGCGCTTTCATCGTTAACATCGGCGACTGTCTGATGCGTTGGACCAACGACATTTACGTCTCGACCCCCCACCGCGTCATCAATCGCAGCGAAAGAGAGCGCTATTCGATCGCTTTTTTCTACGACCCGAATCCGGACGCGATCGTCGAGACGATTCCGTCCTGCGTGCGGCAGGGGGAACGCGTCCGCTATCCGCCGATCCTGGCCGCCGACTACCTGAAACAGCGTCTGGACGCGAGCAGGCCGACCTAGGCGACTCGGCGGTAAGGGGTGTCAGAGGCAGGTTTGGAGCCTGGACTTGTCAACCGGCGCCAGAGCGGTCTAATTGTCCGCCGTTTGCAGGCGCGACACGAGAGATGTTGGCGCGATGACAACCGGGTCGGGGAGAATAAAATGAACAATCTAACGCGTCGCAGCCTCATCATATCCGGGGCCGCCGTGGCGACAGGCTCGATGCTGCTGCCTGCCGAAGCCGCGACAGGGCAGATCTCGCTCAGGATTCTTAGCGCGGGCTTTATTTTCGGCGCTTCCGGCGGGAGCGGCACCTTGACGTTCCAGGGTAGACAATTCCCGCTGTCGATCGGCGGCATCAGCGCCGGCGCGACGATTGGCGCTTCGGGCGCTGATCTGGTCGGCACGGCCTCCCATCTGCGCACGGTGACCGACATTAACGGCGTCTATTCGGCGATCGGCGCCGGTCTTGCGGTCGCGGGCGGCAGGTCGGCGGCTCAGCTTTCGAACGCCAATGGCGTGGTGCTGCGCCTCCGCGGGCGGCAGGTCGGCTTCATGTTCTCGCTCGACCTCAGCGGCATGGTGATATCGCTGCAAGGGTGACCGGACGCCGCTAGCCCGCGCGCTATCGACCGGAACTCTGCCCGTAATAGGCGCTCGCGCCATGCTTGCGCCTGAAGTGCTTGTCGAGCAGCTCCTGCTCGATCGGCTCGAGGTCCGGCGCCAGTTGAAGCGACATCAGCGCCATGTGCGCGATGCATTCGACCGCAACCGCGGCTTCCAGCGCCTTGGCGGCGCTGGGCCCCCAGGTGAACGGGGCGTGCCGATTGACGAGAACGCCGGGAAATTCCGCCGGATCGAACGCTCGCATTTTTTCAACGATGACTTTGCCGGTCTCCCACTCGTAGTCCGAGGCGATCTCGCTCGCCGTCATCTTGCGGGTGACGGGCACCTCGCCGTTGAAATAGTCCGCATGGGTCGTGCCGAAGATCGGGATCGGCCGGCCGGCCTGGGCAAAGGCGGTCGCGTGTGACGAATGGGTATGGACGACGCCGCCGATGTTCGGGAAGGACAGGAACAGTCTGCGGTGTGTCGGCGTGTCCGATGACGGGTTGAGCCGTCCCTCTATCCTGCGCCCCTCGAGGTCGACGACGACCATGTCCTCCGCCGTCAGCGCCGAATATTCGATCCCGCTCGGCTTGATCGCGAACACGGCCGCCGCCCGATCGATGGCGCTCGCATTGCCGAAGGTCAGATTGATGAGGCCATGCCGCGGCAAGGCGACATTGGCTTCATAGGCTTCGCGCTTGAGTTCCTTGAACATGGCCTCGTTCCGACGTCAGGCGCGGAACCCCTGCGCCAGATAATAATAGACATCGTTGCTGCGCAGGTCCTGCTTGAAGTTCGTAAGAGTGGTCTCCGGTCCGATCACCGCCATCTCGATACCGGCGATGGTCGCGAAATCCTCAAGCATCTCCCGGGTCACGCTGTAGCTGTATCCCGTGTGGTGCGCGCCGCCGGCCAGAATCCAGGCTGCGCACGCCGTCTTGAAGTCGGGCTTGCATTCCCACACCGCGCGCGCGACCGGCAATTTCGGCAGGGCCGGGTGTTTGACCGCGGTCACTTCGTTCACCAGCAGGCGGAAGCGGGCGCCAAGATCAATCAGGCTCGCGTTGAGCGCCGGGCCGTTCGGCGCGTCAAATACGAGGCGGACCGGATCCTCTTTGCCGCCGATCGAAAGCGGATGAATCTCAAGCTTCGGCTTGCCCGCTGCAATGGTTTCGCAGATCTCGAGCATGTGGGCGCCGAGAACCTGATGTCCGCCCGGGGCCAAATGATAGGTGTAGTCCTCCATGAACGAAGTCCCGCCCGGCAGCCCCTCGCCCATGACCTTCATTGCCCGGACCAGAGCGGCGGTCTTCCAGTCGCCCTCGCCGGCGAAGCCGTAGCCCTCGGCCATCAGCCGCTGCGGCGCGAGGCCCGGGAGCTGCCGCAGCCCGTGCAAGTCTTCAAATGTAGTCGTGAAGCCCTTGAAGCCCCCGCCCTCCAGAAAGGCGCGCAAGCCCAATTCGAGCCGCGCGCCATAAAGCAGCGATTCGTGGCGGGCGCCAGTCTTGCGCAATTCCGGGGCGACCGCATAGCGCTTCTCATATTCGTGCGCCAAAGCCTTGACCTTTGCGTCAGAAACGGCGTTGACCGCGGCGGCGAGGTCGCCGACGCCATAGCCGTTGGTCGCGAAGCCGAATTTCATTTCGGCCGCCACCTTGTCGCCTTCGGTGACCGCCACCTGGCGCATGTTGTCGCCGAAACGGCAGAACTTCGCCCCCTGCCAATCGTGCCAGGCGCGCGCCGCGCGCATCCAGGCGCAGATCCGGTCCTGAACCTCCGGATCGGACCAATGGCCGACGACCACTTTGCGGGGAAGACGCATGCGGGTGTGGATGAAGCCCGCCTCCCGGTCGCCATGCGCCGACTGGTTCAGGTTCATGAAGTCCATGTCGATCGCGTCCCAAGGCAGGTCGCGATTGAACTGGGTGTGGAGATGAACGAACGGCTTCTCGAGCGTGTTCAACCCGCGAATCCACATTTTCGACGGCGAGAACGTGTGCATCCAAAGGATCAGGCCGGCGCAGTTCGGATCGGAATTCGCGTCGAGGCAAAGCTTGGCGATTTCATCCGCTGTCGTCAGCAAGGCCTTGAACTCGGTCTTGAGCGGGAGTTTGGGCGAGTCCGCCAGCGCGCCCGCGATCTCTCGCCCATGCGCGGCGACCTGCTGGAGCGGACCGGGACCGTAGAGGTGCTGCGAGCCGCAGACCAGCCAGACTTCAGGCGCAGCGAGATTGATCATGGATCCGCCTCAGTTTCCCAGTTTGACGGGGCTCCCGGCGGAGGCCCGCCGCCGCGCGCGCTCATCCTCGTTGCGCATATTTGATGTCCAGTAATTTTTTCATGACCTGCGACAGATCGACGGATTTGGCCAATCCGCCGAAGCTGTCGTGCAGCTCGCGGTAGAGGGCGTAAAGCTGATCGTAGATCGCGTGATTCTCGCCGACTGGTTCATAGGATAGGGGCTTGAGCGAGGTCATCGCCGCCTCCGCCGTCGCAAAGTCCGGTTGCGCGCCCGCCAATACCGCCGCGGCGATCGCCGAGCCGAGAGCGCAGGTCTGGCTTGAGCCCGCAACCTGCATGACGCGACCCGTCACGTCGGCATAGATTTGCATCAGCAGCGGATTCTTCTCGGCGATGCCGCCCGTGCACACGACCTGATCGGTGCGCACGCCGTACTCCTGGATCCGCTCGATGATCGCGCGCGCCCCGAACGCGGTCGCCTCGATCAAGGCGCGATAGATATCGGCCCGGGTCGTGTAAAGGTCCTGACCAAGCAAGAGGCCGGTGAGCCGCTGGTCGACAAGAATGGTCCGGTTGCCGTTGTTCCAGTCGAGCGCCAGGAGGCCGGCTTGCCCGGGACGCTGCTTCGCCGCCTCGGCGCTGAGTTCAGCATGCAGCGCCGCGTCTCCGCCCAGAACCCCCTCGACCCACCATCGGAAGATGTCGCCGACGGCCGACTGCCCGGCTTCGATGCCGAAGAAGCCGGGCAGGATGGCCCCTTTGACGATGCCGCAGATGCCCGGAATATCGGCGACCGGCTTTTCGGCCGAAACGACGGCGCAGTCGCAGGTCGAAGTGCCGATCACCTTGACGAGCGTGCCCTCGCGCACGCCGCAGCCGATCGCGCCATAGTGAACATCGAATTCTCCGATCGCGATCGGAATCCCTTCCGGAAGCCCGAGCTTCGCCGCCCACTCGGGGCAAAGCGACCCGGCCGGCTCGGTGGCGTCGTAAGCCTTTTCGTATAGGCGATCCCTGAGTTCGGCGAGGCGCGGGTCGAGAGCGCTCAAAAACTTCTTGTCCGGAAGGCCGCCCCAATCATCGGAGTAGAGCGCCTTGTGCCCCGCGGCGCAGACCCCCCGCTTGACCAGTCGCGGGTCGGCGACGCTGGCGAGCACGGACGGCGCCCAGTCAGCGAGCTCGACCCAGGAAAAGGCGGCGTCGAACGTCGCCGGAGCGACATCCAGGCAATGCCAGAGCTTGGCCCAAAACCATTCGGAGGAATAGACCCCGCCGCATTTGGCGATGTACTGAGGCCGAAGCTTGGCGCAAAGCTCGGTAATTTTGGCCGCCTCGCGCCAAGAGGTGTGGTCTTTCCAAAGCCAGCACTGGGCGTTGACATCGGCTCTCCACTTTTCGCTCAACGCCAGCGGGCGGTTTTGCGCATCGACCGGTATCGGGCTCGACCCCGTCGTGTCGAGGCCGATCCCAACGACCCTCGATGCTTCGAACTCGGGCTTGCGCCCGGCTTCGGCAAGCGCGCCCCTGATGCTCTCCTGGAGCCCGAAGAGGTAGTCGCCAGGGCGCTGGCGCGCCAGGAGACCATCCTTCGGATCGAGCAGGACGCCCTGCGCGCCGGAAGGATAGTCGATGACCCGGCTGCCGAATTCGGCCCCGTCCGCGCAACGGACGATGAGCGCGCGCACCGAGTTGGTCCCGAAATCGACGCCTAGGGTGAACATGAGCGTTCGCGTGGCTCCAGGTTTTCGTCGTCAACGCGCGGGGCGCGCCGCCGCCGCGCCCCCTCTTGCCCGATCGCGGGCGCGCTCAGCGCCCGCGATCGATGACGTTCGCTTTTCGAGCGCGCGGTCGGCCTCAGCGGATCCCTGCGTCGATCAGCTTGGTCAGCGCGTCGATCGTCTTCGGCGTCACGGTCCCGGCGCCCGTGTTGAGCGACAGCCCCGGCATCTTGTATTTCGCGGTCATCACGCATTGCACGACCGGAAAGAAGCCCTGGAGGTAGAGCAGCTGGTCGAGCGTGGCGCTGACCGCGCCGGATTTGAGGCCGTCGATCGTCGATGGAGCGAGGTCGATGCCGCCGACGACGATATCGCCGGGCTTCTTGCCGGCCTTCTCCAAGACCTGCTTCATCTCGCCGGTCGCGCCGCCGTGCTGCGTGCCGATGGCCTTCAAGTTGGGATGCGCCTGAATGTAGGCCGCCAGAATCGGCACCGCCAGCGACATGTCGCTGTTGGCCTCCTGGGTGATCTCGAGCCGGTCGACCTTGAGGCCGGCCTTCTCGAGCGTGTCGGCGAGGCCCTTCTCGGACTGGCCGCGTTCGGCCTGGCTGAACACGCCGTAGACCATCGCCTGGTCGCCTGCCTTCAGGCCCTGCGCCAGCATGGCCTTCGCGGTCAGCGCCCCGCCGGCGTAAAGATCGACGCCGGCATAGCCGAAGCCCTTCGGCCCGAACTCGTTCTGCAGGTCGGTTAGCGGAGAGTTGCCGGAGGTGACGACGATGCCCTGGTCGACGGCCTGCTTGACAAGGTCATGGAAAGCGGTCGAGCCCGGGTGGCCCATGATCTCGATGCAGTTCGGCTTGGCCGCCATCGCTTCCTTGAACTGGTTGATCATCGTCTCCGGCGCCCAGGCCGAGAATTGCGCTTTTAAATCGACGCCGAGCGCCTCGGCGGCTTCCTTCGCTCCGGTCTGGCGGGCAAGCGTCGCGCCGTCCCCGGGGTTGCCGCCCATCTGCATGTACATCACCAGGCCTTTGCCGATCGGATCGGCCGAAGCCGGAGCCGCGGCGGCCGCGAGCCCGGCGGCGGCGACGCCGCTCAGAAGAAAATGAGCCAAACGCATGTTCGTTTCTCCCTTGCTTATTCGGGCCGCCTCTATCGGCGAACCCTTCCCTCTTCGGAAGCTCCTATGCCGCCGAATCTCCAGAACGACCGCAGGTTGGCGAACAGCGCCCGCCGGCGCTGCGGTTCGTGCGCATACATGTAGAAAATAATCGAAACGAGGAAGATAAGGCCCTGCACGGTCCTCACCCAGGCGCCGGTGAGCCCCGCCGCGACGAGGCCAGCCTCGACCATCCCGATGATGAAACAGCCGAACACCGTGCCGATGATGGTCGCCTCGCCGCCGAAGATCGAGGTGCCGCCGATCAGCACCGACGCGATCGCGGTCAACAGATAGCCCTGCCCCTGGTTGCCAAAAAAGTTCTTGTTCTCGAGCGTCAGAATGATCGCGGCGCAGGCGGCGAGAAAGCCCATCAGTGTGAAGATCTTGATTTTCTCGCGATCGACGTCGATGCCGACGACCCGCGAGACGTCATTGGAATCGCCGATGAACATGGCGTGCTCGCCGAACCGGTGACGAGTGAGAATGACCCAAAGGAAGCCGACGATGATCGCGGTCCAGAGCGCCTGGATCGAAAGCTCCTGCAGCCACGGCGTCGACGAGGACGCGAATGGGCGCCCGACGATCCATTGCCACACCGAACTCTCTTCGACGCCGCGCAGCGCATAGGACTTGCCGCCCGAGAGCACGGTCGCCATCCCGGCCCAGAAGAACTGGGTGCCAAGCGTCGTCATGAACGACGGAATCCCGATTTTGGCGATGATGATTCCATTGAGGAAGCCGACCAAAATCCCCGAGGCGAGGCCGGCGACAACCGCGATCCAGCCGAGGTCGTATTCCTTGAACAGAACCGCGAAGACGAAGCCGGAAAAGGCGATGATCGATGGAAAGCTGAGGTCAATTTCGCCCGCGCCAATCACGAAGGTGAGCCCGGCGGCAAGAAGGATCAGCGGCGGCAAGGTGGAAAGGAAGGTGGTGTAGATGTAAGGGGCGAGGAAAACCTCCGGCGCCCTGTACATGAAAAGGATGAGCAGGAACGCAAAGACGATGATGATCGGCAGGGCCTCGAAGCGTTGCAGGATCGACGCGCCTGACCTCTGAGCCATCCCGGTCGTCTCCCCTCACCCGTTGTGCTGAAGCGCAATCAGATATTCGGTGAGTTCGGGCACCGTCATATCTTTCGGACTGATCTCGGAAACGACGCGCCCACGGTCGAGCACGACCAGCCGATCCGCCACTTCGTGCACGTGCGCCAGATTGTGTTCAATATAGATGCAGGCGCGCCCGGACTCTTTGATCCGGCGCACGAATTCGACCACTTTCCGCACCTCGGCGACGCCGAGAGCCGCGGTCGGCTCGTCAAGCACGATGAGGTCGGCGTTGTAGTGCATCGCCCGGCCGATCGCGATGCCCTGACGCTCGCCTCCGGACAGATTGCCGACCGTCGAATCGACGGTGATGCCGGCGCCGCGGAAGCCGATGGTGTCGATCAGGATCTTCTGAGCGACCTCTTTCTCCCGCTTGATGTCGATGAAGCCGAACCGGTTCGTGATCTGCCGGCCGACGAAGAAATTGCGCCATAGAGGCTGTTTCTCGGCCAGCGACTTGTCTTGATAGACCGTTTCGATCGACAGATCGTGCGCCATCCGGACCGAATATTCGCCAGGCTGAATCTGCCGCTCGCGGATGAAAATCCGGCCCGAGGTCGGCGCCAGCACCCCGGTCATGACCTTGATCAGCGTCGATTTGCCCGCGCCATTGTCGCCGATGAGCCCGACGATCTCGTTGCGTCCGATGGAGAGGTCGATATCGCGAAGGGCGTGCACCGCGCCGAAATATTTCTGGACGCCTTCGAGGCGAACGATAGACGCGAAATCGCTTGCCGCCGGCGTCATTGCGTTCCCATCCCGAAAGAGTTCCGGGCCGGCGACAAGCCAACTCGCCAACGGCTTCTTGCCTCAAATTGCCCGGAACCCCAATAAATAATATAATATTATCTTATCGAGTTCTGCGTCAACCCGGGAGACACCGGTCCGCTTGCAACAATAGCAAGGGCGGAGCGCTGGAGTTTAATGGCCGTAGGCGCGGCCGTTTTGGCCAAAGCCTTTGTGGGTAAGGCAGCTTCGCACGCGGCGTAAGCGCGAGCTGCGCCTCGATCGAATCGCCTCGATCCGCGTCGGCGCCTCATGGCTTCTGGCGATAACAAGAAAAAGCGGACAATTGCTTGCAATAATCAGAATTGGGCGCTACCGTGCCTCGTCATCGTCGGATCCCGGACTGGCGCCCGGGCGAGCCGCTTTTCCTTGGTTTTTCTGCGCTACTAGGATTTTGCTTTCCTGCGCTGGGATTTTGATTTTCTGCGCCCGGATTTGGATTCTGGTTCTCCCGTGTGGAAAACCTTCCTCCCGCCCGCAAAAGCGCGAACTCCGGAGTGGCTTGCACGGCGGGCTTGCATGGCGCGACTGAATCATTGGCTGGGGCGGGAGGATTCGAACCTCCGCATGGCGGAATCAAAATCCGCTGCCTTACCGCTTGGCGACGCCCCAACGTCCTGCAAGGCTGGCCAAGCCTCGCGGAAAGCGGCCGGACCATAGTTCGGGCGCCTTCGCATCGCAATGGCCGGCGGAGCAATTCCGTCCCGATGACGTCAGGGGCCGCGGCCGACGGAAGCTTGCGCGAACGCTGTCAGATCGGCGTTGGCGCCGCAGACGAGAACGCCGACCCTTTCGTCTCGTTCGGGCCGATAGGCGCCGCTTGCGATGGCGGCGAAGGCCGCTGCGCCGCCCGGCTCGGCGATGACCGAAACATCGGCCCACAATTGGCGCTGGGCCTCGGCGATCGAACGATCCGTGACCAGGACGACGTTGCTCACGAACTGCTGGGCGATCCTGAAATTGAACTCGCCGACGCGCTTCGCGCCGAGCAAGTCGGCGGCGATCGAGTTCACCGCCACATCGACCGGCGCCTTCGCCTTGAGCGCAGCGTCGAGTGCCCGCGAGCCTTCCGGCTCGACGCCGACCACTTTGACTCGGCCAGCGAACCAGGCGGCAACGCCGGCGATGAGCCCGCCGCCGCCGACCGCGACGAGGACCGTGTCCAGCTTTTGGAGCCCAAGCCGCTCGAGGTCCTCCTCCCACTCCAGCGCCGCTGTGCCCTGGCCAGCGATTGTCTCGACCGCATCGTATGGGTGGATCGACAGCGCGCCGCTCTCCGCGACATATTGGTCGCAGCGCTGCTGCGCCTCGGCATAAGACCCGCCGCCGATGATCGTCTCCGCTCCGTAGGCCTTGATCTTCGCAACCTTGGCGGGCGTGGCGATTTCCGGCACGAATACGCGCGCCCGGATTCCGAGCCTTCGGGCGGCGAAGGCGACGGCGGCGCCGTGGTTGCCCCCAGACGCCGTGGCGCATCCCGCCGCGCCCGCCCGACGGGTCAGGAGATTGTGGAAAGCGCCCCGCGCTTTGAACGAACCGGTCGCCTGCAGACATTCGAGCTTGAGCGACAACGGCGGGCTGCCTTCGACCGGCGAGGCCGCTTCGAGGATTGGAGTCCGGCGGATATTGTCGCGAATGCGCGCATGGGCGGAGCGGATCTCGGAAGGGGTCATGGCCGCCGGGAGGCCATCGCCGAGTCAGGAATGCTCAACGCCTGTTGGGCCTTTTTGGGCAGCGCAGCGACAACCAGCGCGTAGCTCCGGCGCAGGTAGTCTTCAAGTTCGCGATCGCCGAGCGAGCGGGCGTCGATGCGTTGCACCCAGGACAACCCGCGCGACGCGAGGTAAGGCGCCGGCCGCACTCCCGGCAGCGCGGTCAGAATTGCGAAACTCGTCTCGGAGCATTTGAAACTCACCGCGAATTCCGGCGCGTCCGACCATCCCCCGATGGCGAACACCTTGCCGCCGATCTTCCAGACGCTCGCGTCGCCCCATTGGACCACGTGAATTGCGTTCGGGAAACCGGCGCAGAACGCGTCATAGTCTTCGCGAGTCATGAAACGGGCGTTCGCCGGGGCGAGGCGGAGCGAGCGGGCGCACTCCGCAGGCTAAAGCTTGATTGCGTCTTTGAGCTCGCGCAAGCGGTCGAGCTTCTCTTGCGCCAGGCGCTTCTGGTCCTCGTTCGCGTCGGCGAGGTCTTCCTCCGCGTTCTTGATCTCCTGACCGAGCTTGTCGGCGCTCAAGTCTTCGAACGGGATCGCGGTCTCCGCGAGCAGGATCAGGCCATTCTTGCTTGCGTCGGCAAAGCCGCCGCGAACAAAGACGCGACGGTGCTTGCCTTGCGGATCGTCGATCCCGACGACGCCGGGACGCATCGAGGTCATCACTGGCGCGTGATCGCTGAGCACGAGGAAGTCGCCTTCGCTGCCCGGCACGAGCACCGATTGAGCGGGGCCGTTGAACAGCACTCTGTCGGGCGACACGAGCTCGAAGTGGAAAGTGGCCATGGGCGACCCCGGACAAAGTGGACGTCAGGCCGCCTCTGCAGCCAGCTTCTTGGCTTTCTCGACCGCCTGTTCGATGGTGCCGACCATGTAGAAGGCGGCCTCGGGCAGGCTGTCGTACTTGCCTTCGACGATGCCCTTGAAGCCCTTGACCGTGTCCTCGATTCTGACCTGCACGCCGGGCGTTCCGGTGAACACGGCGGCGACGTCGAACGGCTGCGACAAAAACCGCTCGATCTTGCGCGCGCGGGCGACCGTCTGCTTATCCTCTTCCGACAATTCGTCCATGCCGAGGATCGCGATGATGTCCTGCAGCGCCTTGTAGCGCTGCAGCACCTGCTGGACTTGGCGGGCGACGTTGTAATGCTCCTCGCCGACGATCGCCGCCGTCAGCATGCGCGAGGTCGAATCGAGCGGGTCGACCGCAGGATAGATGCCCTTTTCCGAGATTGCTCGCGACAGCACCGTCGTCGCGTCGAGATGGGCGAAGGAGGTCGCGGGAGCCGGATCGGTCAGGTCGTCGGCGGGGACGTAGATCGCCTGCACCGAGGTGATCGAACCCTTCGTCGTGGTGGTGATGCGCTCCTGCAAGGCCCCCATGTCGGTCGCAAGCGTCGGCTGGTAGCCGACCGCCGAAGGGATGCGGCCAAGCAGCGCCGACACTTCCGAGCCTGCCTGGGTGAAGCGAAAGATGTTGTCAATGAACAACAGCACGTCCTGGCCCTGGTCGCGGAAATGCTCGGCGACGGTAACACCAGCCAGTCCGACGCGCATACGTGCGCCCGGCGGCTCGTTCATCTGGCCAAACACCAGCGCGCATTTCGATTTTACGTTCGAATTGCGATCGTGCGGATCGGCGTTGACTTTCGACTCGATGAATTCGTGATAGAGGTCGTTGCCTTCGCGGGTGCGCTCGCCGACGCCAGCGAACACGGAATTGCCGCCGTGGGTCTTGGCGACGTTGTTGATCAATTCCTGGATGAGCACCGTCTTGCCCACGCCGGCGCCGCCGAACAGGCCGATCTTGCCGCCCTTGGCGTAGGGCGCGAGCAGGTCGACGACCTTGATGCCTGTGATGAGGATCTGGGCTTCCGTCGATTGATCGACATAGGCCGGGGTCGGCTGATGGATCGCGCGGCGAGCCTCCATCGGAATTGGGCCGGCTTCATCGACGGGTTCGCCGACCACGTTCATGATGCGCCCGAGCGTGCCCTCGCCAACCGGGACCGAGATCGGCTCGCCGGTGTCGGTGACCTCCTGGCCCCGCACGAGGCCCTCGGAAATGTCCATGGCAATGCAGCGCACCGTGTTCTCGCCGAGCTGCTGGGCGACCTCGAGCACGAGGCGATGTCCGTTGTTGATCGTCTCGAGCGCGTTGAGAATTGGGGGCAGGTAGCTGTCGAACTTCACGTCGACGACGGCGCCGATCACCTGGGTGATGCGGCCGGTGGCATTCGGGATATCCGCCATTGGTGTTCGTCCTCGTATTCTCGATCTGTCGCGCCGCGTAAGGCGCGAGGCCCGGTCAGAGCGCCTCGGCGCCCGAAATGATCTCGATCAGTTCCTTGGTGATCATCGCCTGGCGGGTGCGGTTGTAGCGAAGCGTGTACTTCTTCACCATATCGCCGGCGTTGCGGGTGGCGTTGTCCATCGCGCTCATCTGTGCGCCGAAGAACGAGGCCGCGTTCTCGAGCAACCCGCGGTAGATGCGCACCGCTATCGCCCGTGGCAGCAGTTGGGCCAGGATTTCGCCTTCGTCCGGCTCATAATCGTAAACCGGGGCCTTCTCGTCCTTCGGACCAAGCTCCGGCGGAATGAGCTGCTGGGCGGTCGGGATCTGCGCGATCACCGACTTGAAGCGCGAGTAGAAGAGCGTGCAGACGTCGAACTCGCCCTTATCGAACAGCTCGATCACTTTGGCTGCGATCGGCTGCGCGGTCTCGTACGAGATCGTGCGCACCGCCCGCAAGTCGATCAATTCCAGGATCTGCCTCTCATGGGTTCGACGAAGCTGGTCGTAGCCCTTCTTGCCGACGCACAGGATCTTGACCGTCTTGCCTTCGCCCGCCAGCGCGCTCGCCTTGTCGCGCGCGAGCCGCACGATCGCGGTGTTGAAGGCGCCGCAAAGCCCACGCTCGCCGGTGCAAACGACCAGCAGATGAACCTGATCCGATCCGCTGCCGGCGAGCAGGCGCGGGCCCTGGCCGTCGGTCGCGGCGCCGGCGAGATTGGTCAGCACCGCCTCGACCTGCTCGGCGTAAGGCCGCGCCGCTTCGACCGCGCCTTGCGCCCGTCTCAGCTTCGAAACCGCTACCATCTGCATCGCCTTGGTGATCTTCTGCGTCGATTTGACGGAGGCGATCCGGTTTCTGAGGTCCTTTAGCGACGGCATCGCTCAGCGTCTCCGCGCGTAGGTTCGGGCCGTGTCAGACGAAGCTCTTTGAATAGGCCTCGACCGCCGCCTTGAGCTTGGCCTCCACCTCGCTCGTCAGATCGCTGGAAGAGCGTATGGCCTCGAGAATATCCGGATTCTTCGACCGCAGGAACGAGAGAAGGCCATCCTCGAACGGCCGCACCTTGTCGAGCGGCAGCTTGTCGAGATATCCGTTGACCCCCGCGTAAATGACGCAGACCTGCTCTTCCATCTTGAGCGGCGAGAATTGCGGCTGCTTGAGCAGTTCGGTCAAGCGGGCGCCGCGGTTGAGCAGGCGCTGGGTGACCGCGTCGAGATCCGAGCCGAACTGCGCGAAGGCCGCCATTTCGCGGTACTGCGCGAGTTCGCCCTTGATCCTGCCCGCGACCTTCTTCGTTGCCTTGGTCTGCGCCGCAGAACCGACCCGCGACACCGAAAGGCCGACGTTCACCGCCGGCCGGACGCCCTGGTAGAATAGGTCCGTCTCTAGAAAGATCTGTCCGTCGGTGATCGAGATGACATTGGTCGGGATATAGGCCGAGACGTCGTTGGCCTGCGTCTCGATGATGGGAAGCGCGGTAAGCGAGCCCGACCCGTTGTCCTTATTAAACTTGGCGGCCCGCTCAAGCAGGCGCGAGTGGAGATAGAAGACGTCGCCGGGATAAGCCTCGCGGCCAGGCGGCCGCCTGAGCAGCAGCGACATCTGGCGATAGGCGACCGCCTGCTTCGAGAGATCGTCGTAAACGATGACCGCGTGCATGCCGTTATCGCGGAAGAACTCGCCCATCGCGCAGCCGGAAAACGGGGCGAGGAATTGCATCGGCGCCGGGTCCGAAGCGGTGGCGGCGACGATAATGGAATATTCGAGCGCGCCGTGCTCCTCCAAAACCTTGGCGAACTGGGCGACCGTCGAGCGCTTCTGTCCGACCGCCACATAGACGCAATAGAGTTTCTTCGATTCGTCGCCGCCCTGATTCAGCGGCTTCTGATTGAGGATGGTGTCGAGCGCGATCGCGGTCTTGCCGGTCTGGCGGTCGCCGATGATGAGCTCACGCTGGCCGCGGCCGATCGGGATCATCGCGTCGATCGCCTTCAATCCGGTCGCCATCGGCTCGCTCACCGACTTGCGGGGAATGATGCCGGGCGCTTTGATGTCGACGCGGGTGCGTTTTGCAGTGTTGATCGGGCCCTTGCCGTCGATCGGATTGCCGAGCGCGTCGA
The DNA here is from genome assembly GCA_963794155.1 of uncultured Alphaproteobacteria bacterium. Classification (GTDB taxonomy): domain Bacteria; phylum Pseudomonadota; class Alphaproteobacteria; order Rhizobiales; family Beijerinckiaceae; genus Roseiarcus. The sequence goes on from CAWCCX010000001.1 coordinate 148,614, forward strand.
CGACGCGGCCGAGCAGCTCCTTGCCGATCGGCACGTCGACGATCGCGCCGGTGCGCTTGACCGTCTGGCCTTCCTTGATCTCGCGGTCGGCGCCAAAAATCACGATGCCGACGTTGTCGCTCTCGAGATTGAGCGCCATGCCGCGCGTCCCGTTCTCGAATTCCACCATTTCACCGGCCTCGACCTTATCGAGACCGTAGGCGCGCGCGATGCCGTCGCCGACGCTGAGCACCTGGCCGACTTCGGAAACGTGCGCTTCGGCGCCGAAGTTGGCGATCTGGGCCTTGAGGATCGAGGAAATTTCTGCGGCGCGGATATCCATCAGCCGACCTCTTTCATGGCTAGGCGAATTGCGTTCAGCTTCGTTTTCAGTGAACCGTCGACCATTCGCGAGCCGAGCTTGACGATCAGGCCGCCGATGATCGACGGATCAAGCCTGACGTTGAGATCGACCTCCCGACCGCCGGAGGCGGCGCGCAGCGATTCCTTGAGCTGAGCGATGTGGGCGTCCGATAGCGCGGTCGCGCTGGTCACGTCGGCCCGGGTCACGCCGCGATGGGCCTCATACAACTTGCGGTAGTCGGCGATCATCTCGCGGATGAAGAACAGACGGCGCTTGGATGTGACAAGTCGGATAAAGTTGGCGGCGACCCCGCCGATGTTCGCATCGGCCAGAATCGCGTCGAGCGCCTTGAGCTGGTCGGCGGCGGAGAACACCGGGCTTCGCACCAGCCGTTCGAGGTCCGGGCTCTCGGCGATCAGCGCGTCGAATCTCGCCAATGCTTCGGCGACGGCGTCGGTCTGGCGCTCGTCGAGGGCGAGCGAGAAAAGGGCGGACGCGTAGCGTCCCGCGACTCCCGAAACGATCGTGTCGTCCTCAGCCAAGCCCGCCACCTCGTCACAAGGCTTCCAAAGCCCACGCGCTCCGCCCAAGATAGCGCCAACCCCAGGAATTTCCGATGTTTCCGATTCTCGAATTCGAGCGCGCGGGCTGGCTCGGCCCTAAAGGCGGGGTTGCGTAACATAGGACTTTTCGAGGCGCAACCCGCCGCCAGCGTGGGAAAGCGTGGCCAAGAAGAAGCGAGAAACCAAGCCCGCGCTTCACCCCAAACTCGAACTCCAACCCGAGATCGGGTCGCCGCCGCGGCAGGCGACGCAGTGGACGCAGAGGCTGGAGGGATTGACCAGCATCAGGACTCCGCCCCGATCCTTGAGACTGCCCGGGGCGAGCATCACGCTGAGCGGCTGGCCCGGGCCGAGTTTCGTCGCCGGCAAATCGACCGGAGTTTTGGCGTTGATGACAAGCGCCCACCCGGAAAGATCGAGCGGGCCATAGCTCATGTTGGTCAGGACAACCGAGGCCGCGCCGTCCGGCCCGCGATGAGCGCTGGTCAGCTGTGCCAGCCGCGGTGGCGGCATGATCAACGCGCCGTCGCCTTTCGAAAAATCGTAGGCCGGCGCCTCTGCGCCAGTCGCGCCGTCGACGGGATCGCCGCTGTCGTTCGTGTGCCAGGCCTGGCTCTGAAAGGACAAGAAAATTGCGGTCATGCGCGAGGCGCGCCCGTCCCAGATGAATGAGGCGCCGTCGTGCCAGGCGCCGTTCTCGCGCAATCGCATGTTGATCGACTGCGGATCGCCCTGGGCCATGTGGACGTTGCCGAGGCCAAACGGCGTTTGAGGCGTGTAGCCGAACGCGGCGTCGGTCTGGCGAGGATTATCTTTGCCGAATGCGTTGCCGTAGAAAAGGACGTCGCAATCCTGATCTTTGGCGAGCTCGAGATTGGCCGTGAGGCGCTGGACGAGGCCGTCGTGGCCCGGACCCTGGGGAGGAAGAACGCGCATCGCGGTCGGGTCGAAGAGCCCCGCGCGCTGGAAATCGAGCGCGCCGCCGGCGAAGGAGCGCTCGACCGCCGACAGACCTTGAGGCCGCGCGAGAATCGACGGAACAAAGGGATGGTCGAAGTCAGTATCGACCAGGTAGTAGAGGTAGGACTTGCCGGCGGGCTCTCCAAGCGCGTCCTTGTCGGAGCGCACGTTGATTGTGGCGAACCATTGTTCGCCGTTCGCCTCGAGAATAACCCAAAGATGAGGATTGGTCGGCGGTGCAGCGGGGGCGAAGGCATGGACCTTGCCGCGAAGGCATTGATAGTTGATCTGGCCCATCGCCCCTCGCCGCGAGCGCGCGGACTGCATCTAGACATCAGGCTGGGCCCGGAGCAAGGAAGCGCCTGCGGCGATAGATCGCAAGGGCGACCGAGTTGCGCCTTCTCCCCAGACCTGCCCGTAACGACCTCACCCCCGGGATCGGGCTCCGGAGCGCTTTGAGTCGCGGAGGGACTTCGCCAGGGCCGCACCGGCAGTTATGCGCAGCGACGCGGCGAGCGCCGCGAGCGCCGCCTCCCGGGGCGAACCGCGCTTGAAGATGAGGCTCACCAAACGCGAGGCGCCGTCGCCGACGATCCTCAAGCCCGCGATTCCCGCGCCGGAGCGCCGCCAGTCGGCATAGGCGAGGAGAGGGGCAAGCGTCGCCCCCTGTCCGGCCGAGGCGAGATGGCGCAACGTTTCGAGGCTCGTCCCGCGGACGTCGGCGCCGAGCGCAGTCCTTTCCGCCGCATTGCAGAGCGCCAACGCCTGATCGCGCAGACAATGCCCCTCGGCAAGCAGGAGAAGGGAGCTCGGATCGATCTCGTCGACGCCAATCGAAAGGCGTCTGCGTTTTCTGGAATGGTCGGAAAAGACGAGGAAGAATGGTTCGTCGTACAGCTCGATCGCCGCCAATCTGGCCTCGCGGGCGTCGGTCGCAATCACTGCGCCGTCGAGGGCGCCGTCGCGCAAGCGCGCGAGAAGCCGGTCGGTCAGGTCCTCCACCAAATAGAGGGGCGTGCGCGGCAGCGCCTGGGCGAGCTCCGGCAACGCGATCGGCAGCAGATAGGGCGCGACGGTCGTGATCACTCCGATGCGCAGTTCGCCGACGAAGGGGTCGCGCGCCGCGTCAGCGGCGGCGGTTACGCCCGCCGCGGCGGCGATCGCAGCGCGGGCCTGGGCCACGATTGTCGCCGCCCTGTCGCTCACCCGAGCGCCGCGGCCTTCACGATCGAACAGGCGAACGCCGAGTTCCGCCTCGAGCTTGAGGATTTGGCCGCTCAACGTTGGCTGGCTTACATTGCAGGCGGCCGCCGCGCGGCCAAAATGTCCGTGGTCGGCGACCGCCACCACATATTCAAGGTCCCGAAGGTTCATGGACAAAGGATCGGCGACGCCGATTGATTGTCAAGAGATTATCGATTGGACCTATTGGCAATCCGGCGCTATCGGTGAGTTGAAGGAAGCGCGTCGCCTGCGAGGCCTGCGCCCTCGCCGATAAACATGCGGATGGATTTTCCTGTTTGATTCATGTCAACGCCGGCCGCGACGACGGCGGCAGACTGAGAGCGCAGAGCGGCGCGATGTGGCGTCATGCGCCGCCGCCCGCGGAGCGCGATCCTATTCGCGACAAATCCAGAAGCTGAACACGATTGGAGAGGAACATGTCAGCTGAGAGCAAATGCCCGGTCGTGGGCGGGGCTCGCTCACCCGCAATTCGCGACTGGTGGCCTGACCACCTGAACATTCAGGTTCTTCACGGAAATTCGTCGCTGTCCGATCCCATGGGCGAGGCGTTCGACTACGCCAAGGAGTTCCAGAGCCTCGACCTGAACGCCGTGATCAAGGATCTCCATGCTCTGATGACAAACTCTCAGGCTTGGTGGCCGGCAGACTTCGGGCACTACGGCGGCCTATTTATCCGCATGGCGTGGCACAGCGCGGGCACGTACCGCATCGCCGACGGCCGCGGCGGCGCCGGCGGCGGCCAGCAGCGGTTTGCGCCCCTGAACTCTTGGCCGGACAACGCCAACCTCGACAAGGCGCGCCGGCTCTTGTGGCCGATCAAGCAGAAATACGGCCGCAAGATTTCCTGGGCTGACTTGATCATTCTCGCGGGCAACGTCGCCCTCGAATCGATGGGCTTCAAGACCTTCGGGTTCGCCGGCGGGCGCAAAGACGTCTGGGAGCCCGAAGAGCTCTACTGGGGCCCCGAGGGGACATGGCTCGGCGACGAACGCTATAGCGGCGAACGCGAACTGCAAAATCCGCTCGCGGCCGTGCAGATGGGTCTCATCTATGTCAATCCGGAGGGTCCAAACGGCAAGCCGGACCCGGTCGGGGCGGCCAAGGACATCCGCGAAACGTTCTTCCGCATGGCGATGAACGACGAGGAGACGGTCGCGCTGATCGCCGGAGGTCACACCTTCGGCAAGACCCACGGCGCGGGCGATCCGTCATTCGTCGGTCCGGCGCCGGAAGGCGCGGCGATCGAGGATCAGGGCCTCGGCTGGAAGAGCGAGCATGGGACGGGCATGGGGCCCCACGCCATTACTGGCGGCCCCGAAGTCATCTGGTCGCAGACGCCGACGAGGTGGAGCAACCACTTCTTCGACAACCTGTTCAAGTTCGAATGGGAACTCGAGAAGAGCCCGGCCGGCGCGTATCAGTGGAAGGCGAAAGGCGCCCCCGAAACGGTCCCGGACGCCCACGACAAGTCGAAGAAGCATGTGCCGACCATGCTGACGACGGACCTCGCGCTGCGAATGGATCCTGCCTACGAGAAGATCTCGCGCCGCTTCTACGAGCACCCGGACCAGTTCGCGGACGCGTTTGCCCGGGCGTGGTTCAAGCTCACGCACCGCGACATGGGCCCCATCGTGCGGTATCTCGGCCCGCTCGTGCCGAAAGAGACGCTGATCTGGCAAGATCCGATCCCGGCCGTGGACCATCCGCCGGTCGGAGACAAGGACATTGCCGCGCTGAAAACGAAAATCCTCGCCTCCGGTCTCACCGTCTCCGAGCTCGTCTCGACCGCCTGGGCGTCGGCGTCGACGTTCCGCGGCTCCGACAAGCGCGGCGGAGCGAACGGCGCGCGCATTCGCCTCGGCCCCCAGAAGGATTGGGACATCAATGAGCCGAAGCAGCTTGCGACGACGCTCGCGAAGCTCGAAGCGATCCAGAAGGAGTTCAACGCCTCGGCCACAGGCGGCAAGAAGGTCTCGCTTGCCGACCTGATCGTTCTCGGCGGCGGCGCGGCGATCGAGAAGGCGGCGAAGGACGGCGGGCTCGACGTGAAGGTCCCCTTCACGCCCGGGCGCATGGACGCGTCGCCCGAACAAACCGACGCGCATTCCTTCGCCCCGCTCGAACCGGTCGCCGACGGTTTCCGCAACTATTACCGCAGCAATGACATCATGGCCCCAGAGGAGGCGCTGGTGGACAAGGCGCAATTGCTGACGCTGACCGCGCCCGAGATGGCGGTCCTCGTCGGCGGCTTGCGCGTGCTGGGCGCGAACGCCGGCAAGTCCGCGCACGGCGTCTTCACAAAGCAGCTCGGCAAGCTGACCAACGACTTCTTCGTCAACCTGCTCGACATGAGCACCGAGTGGAAGCCGGCGAAGGGCAAGGAGGGCGTGTACGAAGGGCTCGACCGGAAAACGGGCAAGGTCAACTGGACCGCGACCCGCGTCGACCTCATCTTCGGCTCGCACTCCGTGCTGAGGGCGCTTGCCGAGGTCTACGGGAGCGTGGACGCGAAAGAGAAGTTCGTAAAGGACTTCGTGAAGGCTTGGACCAAGGTGATGAACCTTGATCGTTTCGACCTCGTCTCTCGCGGCCAGCCCCTCGCAATGGCGGCGGAGTAGCAATCGTCTTCTTGGTCTCCAAGGCCGGCCAGGAAGACCGGAGAGGCCGCGTGCGACGGAGTGCTCCCGCGCGGCCTTTCGTGTCTTTGCGTCGAGCGCAAGCCTGACCGCACCCGGGTGAGCTTCGGCCGAGGGTCGAGCGCCTTGCGGGCCGAATCCCGTTCCCTTCCCGCGCCCGCCCTGCTATCCCGCGCGCCATGGCCGTCCACCCGATCGAGAACATCCGCAACTTCGCGATCATCGCCCACATCGACCATGGCAAGTCGACGCTCGCCGACCGCCTCATCCAGCAGACCGGGACGATCGCCGAGCGGGAGATGGTCGAGCAGGTGCTGGACTCGATGGACATCGAGCGCGAGCGCGGCATCACCATCAAGGCGCAGACGGTCAGGCTCGAATATCGGGCCAATGACGGGAAGCCCTATGTCCTCAACCTCATGGACACGCCCGGCCATGTCGACTTCGCCTACGAAGTGTCGAGGTCGCTTGCCGCCTGCGAGGGATCGCTCCTCGTCGTCGACGCCAGCCAGGGGGTCGAAGCGCAGACCCTCGCCAACGTCTATCATGCGCTCGACGCGGGCCATGAGATCGTGCCGGTGCTCAACAAGGTCGACCTGCCGGCCGCTGAGCCGGAACGGGTCAAGGAGCAGATCGAGGACGTGATCGGCCTCGACGCCTCGCAGGCGATCGAGATCTCGGCCAAGACCGGATTCAATATCGATCAGGTGCTGGAGGCGATCGTCCACCGGCTGCCGCCGCCGAAGGGCGACGAGACCGCGCCGCTCAAGGCGCTCCTGGTCAATTCCTGGTACGACGCCTATCTCGGCGTCGTGGTGCTGGTGAGGCTGATCGACGGCCATTTCAGGCGCGGCATGCGCATCCGTATGATGGGCTCGGGCGCGGCCTATGAGGTCGACCGCATCGGCGTGTTCCGGCCGAAGATGACCGAGGCCGCCGAGCTCGGCCCCGGCGAGATCGGCTATATCACTGCGCAGATCAAGCAGGTCGCCGACACCCGCGTCGGCGACACGATCACCGACGACAGGCGGCCCACGCCGGAGGCGCTGCCCGGTTTCAAGCCGGCACAGCCGGTCGTCTTCTGCGGGCTCTTTCCGGCCGACGCCGCCGACTTCGAGGCCCTGCGCGCGGCGATGGGCAGGCTCAGGCTCAACGACGCCAGCTTCTCCTATGAGATGGAGACTTCGGCCGCGCTCGGCTTCGGCTTTCGCTGCGGCTTTCTCGGCCTCCTGCATCTCGAGATCATCCAGGAGCGGCTCGAGCGCGAGTTCAACCTCGACCTCATCGCCACCGCGCCCTCGGTCATCTACAGGATTGCGCTGACCGACAAGTCGGAGATCGAGCTCCACAATCCGGCCGACATGCCCGACGTGGTCAAGATCGCCGAGATCGGGGAGCCGTGGATCAAGGCGACGATCCTCACCCCAGACGAGTATCTCGGCGCGATCCTCAAGCTCTGCCAGGACCGGCGCGGAGTGCAGGTTGATCTCAACTACGTCGGCAAGCGAGCGATGGTGGTCTACGAGCTCCCGCTCAATGAAGTCGTGTTCGACTTCTATGACCGCCTGAAATCGATCTCCAAGGGCTACGCCTCGTTCGACTATCAGCTCATTGACTATCGCCCCGGCGATTTGGTCAAGATGTCGATCCTGGTCAATGCGGAGCCGGTCGACGCGCTCTCGATGCTGGTCCACCGCGACCGGGCCGAATCCAGGGGCCGGGCGATGGTCGAGAAGCTCAAGGACCTCATCCCGCCGCACATGTTCCAGATTCCGATCCAGGCGGCGATCGGCGGCAAGATCATCGCCCGCGAGACGATCCGGGCCCTGCGCAAGGACGTCACCGCCAAGTGCTACGGCGGCGACGCCACCCGCAAGAGGAAGCTGCTCGAGAAGCAGAAGGCCGGCAAGAAGAAGATGCGCCAGTTCGGCAAGGTCGACATCCCGCAGGAAGCGTTCATCGCCGCGCTGAAGATGGATTCGTAAGGCCGCGGCGAAGGCTTGGCGAACGAGCAGAGCCGCAAGGAGCCATGCGCCGCGGACATGGGAACCGCTGCCGAGGAGCGGGTTGGGGCAAGATCGTGTCAACCGCGCCGGCGTTCCCTGCTCCGGCCAATTATTATCCCTGCTCCCGCGCGGAAATTTCCCTGCTCCCTCCCGCGAATTGTGGCGTCGACCCGCCCCTGAATTCATGCAACGGACGCATGGCGCCAGGATTTCGCCCCAATCGCCGCGCTGTCACTCGCGTTGGGGACGGCAGCTTAGGGCTCACAGCCCGCGAAATTAATTCACAGCCCTGCGGTTGTTTGAGCTTGACATACCTCAGCGGTTATTTACGTTGCGAAATAGCTGTATCGGCCTGTGGGTTGGGAAGCGAGCGACAACCACGTAGGTAGGAACGGGAAGGGCTTTGATTGTGAGCACGAGGAACTTGGCGCTGACGTCCGTTGCTGCGCTGCTAACGGGCTTTATGGGGATTGGAACGGCTGCGGCGGGAACTGTGGAGATCGATTCTCTTGCCGTATATCCCGGCGGCAGTACGACTGTATCGGTGGTGTCGCCGGCCTATGGCCCCGCTTCGGTGATAACGGGGTTGATCCTGCTCGGAACGACGGGCGGTCAAACGATCCCGGTGTTTTGCGTCGACCTTTTTCACAACATTGGCATAGGAAGTATCGGGCCTTATACCTATTATTCTGCGCCGGTGACCACCGACAGTTCGGATTCATCCAGCCCCTCGGGGCCTGGAAATGGAAATCCGCTTTCCCCAACGGTCTCCGGCGAAATCCAGACCCTGGCCGACATCGGCGTCGACCAATATGTCTATGACAGCACCAACCCCTTGCTGGGAGATATCGAGACTGCCATCGCGGGCGCGATATGGACGGTGGAGTACGGCGCCACCGTGACCTCCTCCGACAGCGAGATAAACACCTTGATCGCCAGCTACGTCTCGTATGCTGAGGCCCATCCCCAGACCTTCTCGTTGGGGCTCTTTCCGGATGGAAGCACCGAGGGCTTCGCCAACACCCAGGGATTCGTCGTCGGCACGCCCGTCCCCGAGCCGTCTACTTGGGCGATGGCGCTGATCGGATTCGCGGGGCTTGCGTATGCAGCGTTCCGGCGCGCCGGAAAGCGTGACGCGATCGCCATCTGACAGCATTCCACTTACAGGCCTTCCCGGCCAGCGCCGCTAGAGCCCTCAGCAATTCACTCGATCGCTGGGGCGCTCTCGACTTGCGACGCGTTGGGAGAGGCGTTGAGTAAAGTGATTTCGGGTCGGGACGGCGCACTGAAGGTTGGGACCCTCACGCGCGTTGTAGCGATTATTCGACGGTTGTCGTTCAACCAGCCCAACTGAGACGGTCGAGGCGGCAGAGCTTCCTCCCTGTGCTAAGCTCGGGCGCTAAAGACGCCGCCCGTGCGGAAATTCGCACAATGACCAGTCCGAGCCTTGCCGATCTCGACGCGTTCGTCGCCGTCGCCCGCGCGCGCGGCTTTCGCGGCGCGGCTCAGGCGCGCGGCGCGTCGGCCTCGGGCTTGAGCGAAGCGGTGCGGAGGCTTGAGGCCGCCCTCGGGGTCAGGCTGCTCAATCGCACGACCCGCAGCGTCGCGCCCACCGAGGCCGGCCAGCTTTTATTGGAGCGCCTGGCGCCCGCTTTGGGCGAGATCGAGAGCGGGCTCGACGTGGTCAACGGCTTCCGCGCGAGCCCGCGCGGGACGCTCAAGCTCAACGTGCCGGTGATCGTGGCGATGAAAATCCTCCCGCCGATCGCAAACCGCTTTCTCAAGGCTCATCCGGGGGTGACGCTCGAGATCGCCGCCAACGACGACTTCATCGACGTGGTGGCGGAAGGCTTCGACGTCGGCATCCGCTACGAAGAGCGGATCGAGCGCGACATGATCGCGGTTCCGATCGGGCCGCGGGTCCAGCATTACGTCGCCGCCGCGGCCCCGGCTTGATGCGCAGATCTCGCCGCCAATGGGGTCCCGACCCACCCGCGCGATCTCGTGAACCATGCCTGCATCCGCCATCGGTTTGCGAGCGGGGCGGTCAGCGATTGGGAGTTCGAGCGCGGCGGCGAGATCGTGCGCATCAAGCCTGACGGGCCTCTTGCCGCCTCGGCGATCGAGCTCGAGCTCGGCGCGGCGATCGCCGGCTTGGGCGTCATCTGCAGCTTTGAGGAGTTCCTCAGCGGAGCGCTCGACCGCGGCGAGCTTGTGGAGGTCCTCGCCGACTGGCGGCAGGAGTTCTCCGGGCCGTTCCTCTATTATCCAAGCCGCAACATGCCCGCCCCATTGCGCGCCTTCGTCGACTTCATCCGCAAGGATGGGGGCTTTGTAGCCGCGCTCACTGAGCGCGGCTGACGCGGTCCAGAGGGCGTCCGCAGAGACGCCCGTCTATCGACGGGCTATCGGCTGCGTCTTGAGGCGCGGTCATTGCGGCCGAACGGAAGCAATACAGGAGCGTGTCAAGGCGCCCGGCTTCGGCAGGGTTTCGAGGCGCTACCTGAAAATTGGGGGACTTGACGGCGAGTCGCACGCGGAAGAGTGTCGCCTCAGTCGCATCCGGCGAATATCGGTTGGGCTTTGGGGGCGGAACTCGTGCGCAGCGATTTAAGCTAAGGAGCCAGGATCTGCGAACCGCAAAGAGGAGGAACGCCATGGCGACGCGTAGTGCAAGCGGAAAGAGTCGGGCTGTGCATCCGGCGCCGGAAACGCGCGCCGGCGACATGCCTCATGGGGACGCTGTGCGGCTGCAGGGCTACGTCGGGCCGACCAAGGACGGCAAGACGCTGCGGCTCTATGCAAGCTTCCAGGATCCGAGCGAATACATCGACGTGCCGCGGCACGAAGTGCTCAAGCAAGCGGCAGCGCCGGAGGCGGCGGCGCCGAACGGCGGAGTCTACGCGTGGGTGAAGCCCGATGCTGAGCTCGTCTATACGCGGATACACTCCGTCACAGCGCGGGCGCGGGACCTCGGCGGAGCCTCGGCGCGGGACGCACAACTGGCGAACGAATTTCGTCGGCGCAACCCTCCGGCGACCGTCCTCGCATCGCTGACGGCGGGAACAAACGCGCTCCTGTTCGTCGAGTTTCGGCCGGGGCTCACCGGCATCGTGGAGAGCGCGCCCGTCGGCCAATCGCTCAAGATTGACGCGCTGCGCGGACGCACGCTGAGCAGCGTCTATAGCGAGCTCTCGCAACTGCCTGCCCCGCCCGCGCTCCTCTACGCCGCCGGCCGAACCATGGAGGCTCCTCCCGCAAGGGCGCCCAAGCCGCCGCATGTGCTGAAGGCCCGCGGGGCGAGCCCGGCTGCGGTCTCGAGGCCGGGCAAGTCGGAAGCATCGCCCGTTCATGCGGGCCACCCACTTCCGGACACGGCCTCGCAGCAGGCGTGGTTCAACAGCACTTACTGCAACGGCGCGCACATCTGTGTGCAGGGGTGGGACTGGGCCAACTCCGGCAACATTTGGTACGGCTCGTATGAGGTCGTGACCATGGTTGGCAGCGAAGGAACGACGAACGCGAGCCTGCTGCTCTATTACTGGGACTCGGGGTGGTCGCTGTTTACCGGCTCGTGGGGATATTGGGTGGAGTTCTACAACGCGCTCAACGTGCCGGGGCATGTCATAGGTGTGGACGTATCCGGGGCCACCGCCGGGAACACCTACGCCTATCTAAGCGGCGCAGGCGGCGGGACGACGGTAAGTATGGCGGTTCGCTGATCGGGCCGGGCTGCTCACGCCGGCGGTATTTATCGGCGGCTATTGCAATCGTCGGCGAAAGTCGCGGATCATCTCGCGCGCCGCGTTATGGCCGGGGGCGCCGGTGACGCCTCCCCCGGGGTGGGTCGAGGCGCCGCACATGTATAAGCCCGGAATGGGCGAGCGGTAGTCGGCGTGCCCGAGTACGGGACGGGCCGAATAGAGCTGGTCGAGGCTCAGGCGGCCATGAAAAATGTCGCCGCCGACCAGGCCGAAGTCGCGCTCGAGGTCGAGGGGCGAGAGAATCTGGCGGGCGATGATCGAGGATTTGAAGCCGGGCGCGTAAGATCCGACTGTATCGATCATGAGATCGGCGACCGCCTCGCGCGCCTCATCCCACGAGCGCCCGTCGGGGAGTTCGGGCGCGACATGCTGGCAGAAGAGCGAGGCGACATGGCGCTCAGGCGGCGCCAGCGAATCGTCGAGGGTCGAGGGGATCAGCATTTCGACGATCGGCTTCGCCGACCAGCCCGAAAGCCGGGCGTCGAAGAAGGCGCGCTCCATATAGGCGAGGCTCGGGGCGATCACGATTCCCGCGCCATGGTGCTCGGCCGCCGCATGGCCGGGCAGGGCGGAGAAGCTCGGCAGCTCGGAAAGCGCGAGGTTCATGCGGAAGGAGCCCGAGCCGCTGCGATAAGCAGCGATGCGGGCGCGGAAATCGGCGGGCAGCGCGGCTGGATCGACGAGCCTTTCGAAGGTGAGCTTCGGATGGAGGTTCGAGACCACGGCGCGGGCGGCGATCGTTTCGCCCTTGGCCGTTACGACGCCTGCGGCGCGGCCCTTCTCGATGAGAATCTCGATGATCGGACTGCCGACACGGATCTCGACCCCGCGGGCGGCGCAGGCCCGCGCCATCGCCTGGGTGATCGCGCCCATGCCGCCGATCGCGTGACCCCAGACGCCGCGCTTGCCGTTCACCTCGCCCCAGCAATGATGCAGAAGCACGTAGCCGGTCCCCGCGGAATAGGGGCTGGCGTAGGTTCCGACAATCCCGTCGAAGCCGAGAGCAGCCTTGATCGGATCGCTCTCGAACCATTGGTCGAGGAACTCGCCGGCCGAGCAGGTGAAGAGCTCGACGAGATCGCGCTGTCCCTCGAGCCCGAGCGAGCGCAACCGGTTTGCCGTCTTGGCCGTTTCGACGAGGCTCACGAGGCCTGGGCCGAGGCCCTGTCCGGTCGCGAGGTTGGGCGGGGCTTTAAGCGCAAGCGCGCGAAGAACATTGGTCAGGCGCTCGAGCCGCGTCTCATAGGCTTCGAGCCGGTCGGCGTCGCGGGCGGAGAATTTTGCGACCTCGGCCTTCGTTCGCCCGGGCGCGACCTTGAGGAAGCGTCCGTCGGGCAGGGGAAGGAAATTTGATATCGGGCGCTCGACGAGCCGGAGGCCGTGGCGATGAAGATCGAGATCGCGGATGATCTTCGGGTTCAGAAGCGAGACCGTGTAAGCGGCGACGGAATTGCGGAACCCGGGATGGAATTCCTCGGTGGCTGCGGCGCCGCCGACTTGTCCGCGGCGCTCGAGGACGGTAACTCTGAGTCCGGCGGCGGCGAGATAGGCCGCGGCGACAAGGCCGTTGTGGCCGCCGCCGATCACGACGACGTCGGTCATCAGGGTCGCGGGCCGGCGCCCTCACCCCAACCCTCTCCCGCAGGCGGGAGAGGGTTGCCCCAAAGGGCGTCCGAAGGACGTCCGTCCTCGGGACGGGCTATGGGGCCGGATGAGGGCCTGCAGCTTTGTCTCATCGCGGCGAGCGCTAGAAGTCGAACCGGACGCCCTGAGCGAGCGGCAGTTTGGCGGAATAGTTCACCGTGCTCGTCTGCCGGCGCATGTAAGCCTTCCAGGCGTCGGAGCCGCTCTCGCGCCCGCCGCCGGTCTCCTTCTCGCCGCCGAACGCGCCGCCGATTTCGGCCCCCGACGGGCCGATGTTGACGTTGGCGATGCCGCAGTCGGAGCCGGAGGCGGAAAGGAAAGTCTCCGCTTCCCGCATATTGAGGGTGAAGATCGACGACGACAGGCCCTGTGGCACGTCGTTGTGGATCGCGATCGCTTCGTCCATCGCGTCATAGCCGAGCGTATAGAGGATCGGCGCGAAGGTCTCCTCGCGCACGACATCGCTCTGCCCGGGCATTTCGACGATCGCCGGCTCGACATAGGCGCCGCCGTTCGGCGCGCCTTCGGCGACCGTTCTCCCGCCGTGGATCGTGCCGCCCTCGACCTTCGCGCGCTTGAGGGCCGCCTGCATTTTGTCGCGGGCCGCGTGGTCGATGAGCGGACCGACCAGCGTCCCCGCCTTGCGCGGATCGCCGATCGGCAAGCCGGCATAGGCCTTGACGAGGCGGTGGGTGAGGTCGGCGCGGATCGATCGATGGACGATCAGTCGCCGGAGCGAGGTGCAGCGCTGCCCGGCGGTGCCGACGGCGGAGAAGACGATCGCCCGGATCGCCATGTCGAGATCGGCGGAAGGGGCGACGATCATCGCGTTGTTGCCGCCGAGCTCGAGGATTGGGCGGCCAAATCGCCCGGCGACCTTGGGCCCAACGATCGAGCCCATGCGGGTCGAGCCGGTGGCCGAGACGATCGGCACATGCCGCGAGGCGACCAGCGCCTCGCCGATCGGCGGGCCGCCGATGACGACCTGGGCCAGGCCTTCCGGGGCGTCGGAACCGAAGCGCTCGATCGCGCGCTTGAAGATCTTCATCGTCGCCAGCGCCGAGAGCGGCGTCTTCTCGGACGGCTTCCAGATCACCGGATCGCCGCAGATGAGCGCCAGCGCGGCGTTCCATGACCACACCGCGACCGGGAAGTTGAACGCGGATATGATCGCGCAAGGGCCGAGCGGATGCCAGCTCTCGGCCATCCGATGGCCGGGGCGCTCGGAGGCGATGGCGAGGCCGTGCAATTGCCGCGACAGGCCAACGGCGAAATCGCAGATGTCGATCATCTCCTGCACTTCGCCTAAGCCCTCGGACACGATTTTTCCGACTTCGAGGGTGACGAGCGCGCCGAGCGCGTCCTTCGAGGCGCGCAATTCCTCGCCGAGCAGGCGCACGAGTTCGCCCCGACGGGGCGGGGGAACCTCGCGCCAGGCGAGGAAGGCGCTCCGCGCGCGCTCGATGATCGAGGCCATGTCGGCTGGCGGGGTCTCGTGGATGCAGGCGATTTCGGCCCCGTCGATCGGCGAGCGGACGGAGAGCGAGCCGCCCCGAAGCTCGGCTGTGGCAAAACCCGCGCGTTCGAGCACGTCGTCGCTGGTCATCAATTCGCCTCGCTCCTCGTTCGCTTTGGCCGCGGCGCCGGGCGCCAGCCTGAACCCTCTTCGACCCCAATTCCGGCGGTCGGGCAAGCCCAACCTCGCCCCGCGCCGGTCGACTCCAAGATTTCGGCCAGATTCATCCCTGCCTTCGCCGTTTTTGCCGCGCATGAGGCAAAGCCGCGCCGGCGTTGCGCCGGGCGGGTCCGACCACTATGTTTACATGCGCATGCGCGAGCCTCGCGTGGGGACCCCGGAGCGTGAGATGACGCGTTCGACCAATATTCTCCTGGCCTGCGTGGCGTTGCTGGCGGCGACGGCGTTGGCGGTCGTGATGACGCCGCGTAACCTGATGGCGCGCACCCACGAGACGTTCGACGTCGAGAAGCACCTGCCGACTCAGTTCGGCGATTGGAAGCCAGTCGAAGGGTTGAACGTCGTCGCGCCGGCGCCCCCGGATGCGCTCGAGCGGGAAGTCTACAATCAGGAGGCGTCGCGGGGCTTTGTCGACCCGGATGGGCATGTGGTGATGCTGATGGTGGCTTATGGCGAGAGCCAGAGCGACCGTCTCCAGCTGCATCATCCGGAAGTGTGCTACACCGCCCAGGGCTTCCGGGTGTCGCCGACGAGCGCAGCCAGGCTCGCCTATTCCCCCTCCGCCCCGTCGCTCAGACTGACGAGGCTCGTCGCCACCCGCGAGGAGCGGATCGAGCCGATCAGCTACTGGATGCGGATCGGCTACGACAATTCAAACAGCAATTGGGCGCGCCAGGCGCTCAAGCTCGGATATGGCCTCAGGGGCTGGATTCCGGATGGCGCGTTGTTCCGGGTGTCGACCGTTGGCATCCCCCCGGAGGAAGGCTTCAAGATTCAGGATAAATTCATTCACGATCTCTTGAATTCGGTGGACCCCCAGACCCGGGCGTTCATGGTCGGCGATCCGGAAAAGGCGCTGCTGCCGACTTGAGCGGGCGAGTCTGCCCAACCTTCATTTTGCTTTAAGGGACCGCCCCTGGCTGCGTTTCGCTCCGGCGCCGGCCCGTCGCGGGCGCCGATCTCCCGCGAGCTGCCGATGAAGAAGGGCCTCGCCGACGCCCCCGCAGTCAAATAAGAATTGCCCGGGCGGCCGACCGCGGATTCGGGGAGGTTGCGTTCACGGGCGAGGAGCGAATGGAACGGATCTGGCTCAAGTCCTATCCCGAGGGCGTGCCGGCCGAAATCGACCCGAATGCATTTCGCTCGCTTGGCGAATTCTTCGCTGCGAGCGTCGCCAAGTTTCGCGACCAGACCGCTTTCATCAGCATCGGCAAGGCGATTTCTTACCGCGAACTGGATGAGAAGTCCGGCGCGTTCGCCGGCTACTTGCAGAATGTCGTTCGCCTGCCGCGCGTCGCCCGCGTCGCCTTGATGCTGCCGAACCTGCTGCAATATCCGATCGCCCTGTTCGGGGCGCTGCGCGCGGGCTATGTGGTCGTCAACTGCAATCCGCTCTACGTGCCGCGCGAGCTTCATCACCAGCTCGCCGATTCAGGCGCGGAAGCGATCGTGGTGCTCGAAAACTTCGCCGGCACGCTTGAGAAGGCGATCGGGGGCACGAGCGTCAGGACGATCGTGGTCACCGGGGTCGGCGACCAATTGGGCGCGCGGGGACCAATGGTCAATTTTGTCCTGCGCCATATCCGGCGCGCCGTTCCCGCCTTCCGCCTCGAGCGGGCGGTGCGCTTCAATCGCGCGCTCGAGCTCGGATCGGCGCAACCGCCAGCGGAAGTTCCGGTCGCGCCGACCGACATCGCGTTTCTTCAATATACCGGCGGGACGACCGGGGTGCCGAAGGGGGCGATCCTGACCCATCGCAACCTGATCGCCAATCTGCGGCAGGTCCACGCC
The DNA here is from genome assembly GCA_963794155.1 of uncultured Alphaproteobacteria bacterium. GTDB lineage: Bacteria > Pseudomonadota > Alphaproteobacteria > Rhizobiales > Beijerinckiaceae > Roseiarcus. The sequence goes on from CAWCCX010000001.1 coordinate 165,262, forward strand.
TGGCTCGCCGCTGCGATCAGCCCTGAGGGCGAAACCTTCCTGGCGGCGCTGCCGCTCTACCATGTGTTCGCCCTGCAGGCGAACTGCTTCGTCCCGGTGATGATCGGCGCGTCGAATCTGCTCATCGCCAATCCGCGCGACATCCCCGCCCTCGTCAAGGCGCTCCGGAAGCGGCCGTGCACGGTCATCACCGGCGTCAACACGCTCTTCAACGCGCTGCTCAACAATGAGGATTTCGTCCGGCTCGATTTCAAGCGCCTGCATCTGGCGATCGGCGGCGGCATGGCGGTGCAGCGCGCGGTCGCCGAGCGGTGGAAATCGGCGACCGGCAAGCCGCTGATCGAGGCCTATGGATTAACCGAGACCTCTCCCGCCGCAATCGCCAATCCGCTCACCATCGAGGACTTTACCGGCGCGATCGGCCTGCCGCTGCCTTCGACCGACATCGCCATTCGCGACGACGAGGGCCGCGATCTCAAGCTCGGCGAGGCGGGCGAATTGTGCATCAAGGGTCCGCAGGTGATGGCTGGCTACTGGATGAGGCCCGACGAGACCGCCAAGGTGATGACCGCCGACGGTTACTTGCGCACCGGCGACGTCGCCCGGGTCGATGAGCGCGGCTATGTATTCGTCGTCGATCGGAAGAAGGACATGATCAATGTCTCCGGCTTCAACGTCTATCCGAACGAAATCGAAGAGGTGCTGATGGCCCATCCGGGGGTCATGGAGGTCGGCGCGGTCGGCGTTCCCGACGAGAGGACCGGAGAGGCAGTCAAGGTCGTGGTCGTGCGCAAGGACAAGGCGCTGACCGACGCCGATCTCGTCGCCTACGCCCGGCAATATTTGACCGGCTACAAAATCCCGCACCACGTCGAGTTCCGCGATACGCTGCCGAAGACCAACGTCGGCAAGATCCTGCGCCGCGAACTGCGCGACGGGCATCCGCCGGCGAAAGGATGACGCCCGCTACGGGACGTGGGCATGAGCGTCGCCTGCCGGCGCGCGCCTAAGGCGCGCTGGCTGCGTCGAGCGCCGCCATGTCGGCCGGGGTCAGCTTGAGTTCGGTCGCGCGGACGAGGCCCGCGACCTGTTCGACCGAGGTCGCGCTCGCGATCGGCGCGGTGACGCCCGGCCTCGCCATCACCCACGCGAGCGCGACTTCGGCCGGCTTGGCCTTGTGGCCGCCCGCGACCTTCTCGAGCGCGTCGAGGATCCGGAATCCTCGCGGATTGAGATAGGCCTTGACCCCGCCGCCGCGCGGGCTCTTGGAAAGGTCGGCCTCGCTGCGGTACTTGCCTGAGAGAAAGCCCTTGGCGAGGCTGAAATAGGTGACGACGCCGATCTCCTCGCGGACGCAGAGGTCGGCGAGTCCGGATTCGAACTCCTTGCGGTCGGCGAGATTGTACTCCGGCTGCAGGACCTCGTAGCGCTGAACCCCCTTGGCCTTGGCGGCCGCGAGCGCCGCCTCGAGCAGCGCGACATTGAGGTTCGAGGCGCCGCACCAGCGGATCTTGCCCTTCTCGATCAGGCGGTGGAAGGCCCCAAGCGTCTCCTCGAACGGCGTCGCCATGTCGGGCCAGTGGGCGAGATAGAGATCAATCGCGTCGGTCTGAAGGCGTTTCAGCGACGCCTCGACCGCTTCTTCGATATAGCGGGCCTTGAGGCCCTCCTTGCCCTTGCCCATCGGCGAGCCGACCTTGGTGACGACGATGACCCGGCTGCGGTTGCCGCGCGCCTTCATCCATTCGCCGATGATGGTCTCGGATTCGCCGCCCTGATTGCCCGGGACCCAGGTCGAATAGGCGTCGGCGGTGTCGATGGCGTTGAGGCCGGCCCCCGCGAACGCGTCGAGCACCGCGAACGAGGCTTTCTTGTCCGCCGTCCAGCCAAACACGTTGCCGCCCAGCACCAGCGGGGCAACGGAAAGATCGGTGCGTCCCAAACGGCGAAGCTGCATTGGCGTCTCTCTCCTGAAGCAGACAGGCTAGCGCAAAATCGGACCCGCCGGAACAGCGGCGAAGGCGCTCCACGGCTGACCGAGGAGCCGTATCACGCGAACGCGATTGGCGCTGCTGCGCATTCTCCCTTAAGGATGCACCCCTCCTCCCCTAAGAAACCCCATGCCCCCGCTGACGACCCACCGCCCGCTCGTGCTCGCCGCTGTGATGGCGGCGAATTTCATGATCGCGATCGAAGCGACGATCGTTTCGACCGCCATGCCGCAGATCGTCGGCCAGCTTGGGGGCTTGCAGCTCTACAGCTGGGTGTTTTCGGCTTTCCTTCTGACCCAGACCGCGACCACCGTGGTGTTCGGCAAGCTCGCCGACAGCGTCGGTCGTAAGACGGTGATGCTGATCGGGATCGCGGTCTTTCTCGTTGGCTCGATTCTCTGCGGGTTCGCGTGGTCGATGCCGTCGCTGATCGCCTTCCGGCTCGTCCAGGGCATAGGCGCGGGGGCGGTCCAGCCAACGGCGATGACCATTGTCGGCGATCTCTATTCCGCCCACGAGCGGGCCAAGATTCAGGGCTGGCTGGCGAGCGTCTGGGCGCTGTCGGCGGTGCTCGGGCCGCTGGCCGGCGGCCTGATCATCCAGCACTTCTCATGGGCCTGGATCTTCTGGATGAACCTGCCGATCGGGGCGCTCGCCGTGGCTGGATTCTGGGCCTATCTGCACGAGAAGCGCGCCCACCGCACCGCCAGGATCGATCACTTGAGCGCCGGCTTGTTCACCATCGCCATCGCCGCGATCATGGCCGACCTCACCGCGTTTTCGACCTCCGGCCGGTTCGAGATCGGGCTGATCACGTTGGTGGCCGCCGGCGCGATCGCGCTGTTCGTGATCCAGGAGCGGCGGTCCCCCGAGCCGATGATCTCGCTCGAGCTTTGGGGCAGGCGGCCGATCGCCGCCGCCAACGGCGCTTCGCTGCTATCCGGCATGGTGATGATCGGGCTCACGACGTTCCTGCCGGTGTTCGTTCAGGGAGTGATGGGGGATTCGCCGCTCATCGCCGGCTTCGCCCTCTCGGCGATGGTGCTCGGATGGCCGGTCGGCGCCACCTTGGGCGTGCGCTTCTTCAAGCGCTTCGGCGTCCGCGCCGTCCTTCGCACCGGGGGCCTTCTGGTTCCGGCCGGCGCGCTGGCGTTCGTCGTCCTGACCGCGGAGACCTCCCCGTTCGTGGCCGGACTTGGATCGCTCGTCGTCGGGTTCGGGATGGGCCTTCTGTCGAGCGCCTCGATCATCCTCATTCAGGAGATCGTCGACTGGTCCGAGCGCGGGAGCGTGACCGCGTCCTTCCTGTTCGCGCGCAGCCTCGGCAGCACCTTCGGGGCGACGGTATTCGGCGCCGTGCTGAATTTCGGCCTCTTGCGGTCCGGCGCCGCCGCCACTTCGGATGAGCTTCGGCGGCTATTGGATCGCGGCTCGGCCGCCGCCGGCGATGCGGGGCTTCGGGCGGCGCTCGAACAGTCGCTTCACATGACCTTCGTTTCGATGTTCGCGATTGCGCTCATGGTCGCGGCGACGGCGTTTCTCGTGCCCAAGGTCGTCTTCGCCGCCAGGCGGGCGGCCGCCGAGTAGGCGATTCAGGCCGCGGCTTCCGCCCGCTTTTCGCCGACCGCGACCGCAAGCGTCATCCCCAGGCAGAATGTCGCCGCAAGCGAGCGAAACGAGCCGAAGTCGCTTTCGACGATCTCGAACCGGACATCGGCGATGCCGGCGAGCGGAGAGAGCGCGCTATCGGTGACGACCACGATCGGAACGCCGGCGCGCCGCGCCCGCTTGGCGAGGTCGACCGTGAACGGTGCGTAAGGAGAGAAGCTTACGGCGATCAGCGCGTCGCCCGCGCCGGCCTGCGCCAGCTCCTCGGGCCCGAGGCCGCCAACATTATCGATAAGCGAAGCCGGAATGCCGAGCTGGGAGAGGGCGTAGGTGAGATAGTGGGCGACGCAGAACGATCGCCGCTGGCCGAGGCAATGGATCGTCCGGGCGCGGGCCAAAAGGCTGACCGCCCGATCAAGCTCGCGCCGGTGGACCGCTTCGCGCAGCCTTCCAATCGAGGCGGTCGCGGAATCGGCGAATCCGAACAGGAGGTGGGTGGGATCGCCGCTGTCGCGAGCGTCCTGCTGCAGCGCCTTGAGGCGCTCGGAATAATCCGGCCACCGATTGCGCAGGCGCGAGCGAAACACCTCCTGCAGTTCGGAGAAGCCGGCGAAGCCGAGGGTCTGGGCGAGGCGCACCAGGGTCGAAGCCTGCACCTCGGCGCTGCGGGCCAAGGCCGATGCGGTGCCGAGGGCGAACTCGTCGGGATGGTCGAGCGCATAAGCCGCGGCCTGGCGAAGGCGCTTGGGCAGATGCGGCTCGATCTCGATCATGCGCCGCTGCAACGCGTCGAAACTCTCCGGCGGTTCGATCGTCGCGTCGGCGCTCATCGTTGTCCTTTGCTCCGCCGGGCCGCCATCTCCCGATGACCCTAATAGAACAAATATTCCAATTTGTGTAGCAGATGAAATATTTGTATTGGCAGGCGGCGGGCGGCCGGCGCGCACGGATTGGGGAGGCGAGGGGTCATGCGTACGATCGGCGTCGGATTGATCGGCACCGGCTACATGGGCAAGTGCCATGCGCTGGCCTGGACGGGCGTCCAGGCGGCGTTCGGCGACACGTCGGTCGTTCGGCGCGTGATGTTGTGCGAGGTCGAGGAGGGGCTCGCGCGTCGGCGGGCCGACGAGTTCGGCTTTGAGGCCTCGACCGCCGACTGGCGGGCGCTGGTCGCCGATCCGCGAGTCGAAGTCGTGTCGATCACGACGCCCAACGCCCTTCATGCGCCGATGGCGATCGCGGCGCTCGAAGCGGGCAAGCATGTGTGGTGCGAAAAGCCGATGGCGCCCAAGCTCGCCGACGCCGAGCGGATGGCGGCGGCGGCCCGCGCCTCGGGCCGGGTCGCCATCCTCGGCTACAATTACATCCAGAGCCCCGCCGTCCGCTTCATCGGCAAGTTGCTCAAGAGCGGCGCGATCGGCCGGCTCACCCATTTTCGGGTTGAAATGGACGAGGACTATATGGCCGACGCCGAGGCCCCGTTTTCGTGGCGCAGCGAGCGAAGCGCGGGCTACGGCGCCCTCGATGATTTCGCCGTCCATCCGTTGAGCCTGATCTCGACTCTCATCGGGCTCCCGAGCGCGGTGTTCGGGGAGATGAGCAAGCCTTACGCCGATCGTCCGCACAGCGGCGGCCGCCGGGCGGTCGAGACCTTCGACATTGCGACCGCGCTTCTGAGGATGGCGGAAGGGGCGTCGGGAACGATCCAGGTCAATCGCTGCGCCTGGGGCCGCAAGGGGCGCCTGCAACTGCAGGCGTTCGGGGTCCGAGGCGCGATCGTGTTCGACCAGGAGCGCTTCAATGAGGTCGGGATCTATGCCGCCGAGGGGCCGGAGGAGCTGCAAGGGTTCCGGCAGGTGCTGATGGGCCCGGCGCATCCGCCCTATGAGCGTTTCATCGTCGCGTCCGGCCATCAGATGGGCTTCAACGACCTCAAGGTCGTCGAAGCCCACGAGCTCCTGAACCGGATAGAGGGCAAGCCCGCGCTGACCATCGATTTCGACGCCGGCCTCGCGATCGAGCGAGCAATCCACGCGATCGCGCGATCGAGCCGCGAGGGGCGGTGGGTCTCGATGAGTGAAGCTTAGACGATGTCGAGTTTACGCGGAATCCCGATCCCGAGGAGTGAAGCGACGAAGCAATCCAGAGGCGAAGGGATGCGTCGGTAGCTCTGGATCACCACGTCGCGTGCAGGCTCGTTCGCTAACCACGTCGTTGCGGCCTCGACGAGCGACGCTCTGTAAACTCCCCGTCACCTGAATATGGCCCCGAGGCGCCCCATCGTCGGGCGGAATTCGGGGAAGCTGGTCGCGATCATCGCCGCGTCGTCGATCGCCATCGGCTCGAGGCTGGCGAGTCCCATGATGAGGAAGCTCATCGCGATCCGGTGATCCATTTGGGTTAAGACCATTCCGCCGCCGCACGGCCTCCCGCCGTCGACGATCAGATCGTCGCCGTCGATGGCGCAATCGACGCCGGCGGCCTTGAGGCCCGCGGCGACCGCGGCGAGGCGATCGCTTTCCTTGACCCTGAGTTCGCTCAAGCCCCGCATGCGCGTCGAGCCGGAAGCGAAAGCGGCGGCGACGGCGAGGATCGGATATTCGTCGATCATCGAGGGCGCGCGTGCGGCGGGAACGTCGACACCGCGAAGCGTGCCCTGACGCACCCTCAGGTCGGCGACCTCCTCGCCCCCTTCCAGGCGCCGGTCGAGCGCCTCGATATGGGCGCCCATCTCGGCCAAGGTGGTCAGAAGCCCAGTCCTGAGCGGGTTCATCATGACCCCTTCGACGACGATGTCGGAACCGGGCACGATCAGCGCGGCGACAATGGGAAACGCCGCCGACGAAGGATCGGCGGGCACGACAACGGTCGCCGGACGCAATTCCGGGCGGCCGACCAGTGTAATCCGCCGCCCTTCGCCCTCGGGCGCGACGCTGACCTCGGCGCCGAAATGAGCCAGCATCTTCTCGGTATGGTCGCGCGAGGCTTCCGCTTCGATCACCGTGGTTGCGCCCGGCGCGTTGAGGCCGGCGAGAAGCACGGCCGATTTGATCTGCGCCGAGGCGACAGGGGTGCGATATTCGATCGGGGCAGGATCGCGGGCTCCCTTGAGCACGATCGGACAGCGCCCGCCTTCGGCCTCGGAGAGAACTTGTGCGCCCATGAGCCTCAGCGGATCAAGGATGCGCCGCATCGGCCGCTTGCGCAGCGAGGCGTCGCCGTCGAAGGTCGCGGTGACGCCATTGCCGCCGACAACTCCCATCATCAGCCGCGAGCCGGTGCCGGCGTTGCCGAAGTCGAGCGTTTCACGCGGCGGCAAAATCGCGCCGAGCCCTGGGCCGCGAATCCGCCAACGGCCGGGCCCCGTGCGCTCGATGACCGCGCCGAGCGCCTGGCAGGCCTTGCCGGTCCGCATCACGTCGTCGCCTTCGAGCAGCCCTTCGACCTTCGTTTCTCCGCAGGCCAGGAGGCCAAACAAAAAGGCGCGATGGGAGATCGATTTGTCGCCCGGCGGCCGGACCCGGCCTTTGAGCGGCCTTGCGCGCACGGCGCTGAGCGGCGAAGCCGTCGGATGCGACAAATGAGCGGACACGGGAGCTGCTTCCTTTCCGCCAGGGCGAGGCGGCCGCGCGCGCGGCCGCCCGCGCTCGTATCACCGACATTCGACCCTGTCGACCGCGAAGAGAAGCGCATTGACACGGCGCCGAGCGGCGACTAACGGGGCGGTTCTGATGACCGCCCTCAAGCCCTCGGGGACATGATCGCAGTGGCCAAAGCCGAACTCGGAACCAAGCACCAGTGCCAGAATTGCGGCGCAAAATTCTTTGACCTCAACAAAGACCCGATCATCTGCCCGAAATGCGGCACAATCTTCCAGGGCGCCGCGGCGGCGCGCGCCCGCCCCGCCGCCAAACCGGAGGAAGAGGAGACCGAACTTGCAACGCCGGCCGGAGTCGAAATCGTGTCGCTCGACGAGGTCGAGGCGGGCGAGGAGAAGGTCGCTGAGCCGGTGGTCGACGACATCGATGTCGAGGAAGCCGACGATGACGCGCCCGACGATCCGTTCCTGGAAGAGGAAGAGGAAGACGACGACGACGTCAGCAATCTCATCGACGGCGACATCGCCCCCGACGAGGAGACCTGAACCGCCCTGCCGGGGCCGGCCGCTTTTTTCGACCCTGGCCCTTGTGGCCGGCGCAGCTTTGCGGTTATACCCCCGCGCCTGGAAAACGAGACGCGCTTCGCCCCAATCGAAGCGGCGCCCATGACATTTTGGAGAACGGGGCCATAGCTCAGTTGGGAGAGCGCTTCAATGGCATTGAAGAGGTCGTCGGTTCGATTCCGTCTGGCTCCACCACTATAATCAATCACTTAGCCGATAAACAAGGAACACTGGCGGCCAGACAGTCGATCGCGGGTAAACATTCGGGTAAACACCTGACGACGCAACCCGCCCGTTCGGCCAGACTGAAGCGGAGCGTCGCCAACGCTGAAAAGCTTTTTCGATGGGGTCGGCGTCAGACGGCGCTTCGATCACATCGCGGTCCGTCTCTTTTTCGCGTCGCCCGTTGAGGTCCTGGTCTCATATCAACCCCCGACCGGCCAACTCATGGGATTCGCTGGGCCGATCGCATGGTTTGCTGTCCGACCCCGAAAACCACACAGGTCCCAATCCAAAGGGCGGAGAGTTCGTCAACGGCAACGTTGACCGTCTCGGCGAGATAACACGCTCTCTTCCGAATGGAAGCTAGTTTCAGCTTGAAAGTACGACGCGCAAACGGACCGCCGGATCGGCGTGCAAGGGACCCCGCGGTCGGTGACGGATCGGGGCAAGCACGCGTTAGTTGGGAGATCAGGCGTGGCTTCTTGAAGCGCCAGCTCTCGTTGCCGGTCTCGACGATATCGAAGTGGTGAGTGAGGCGGTCGAGCAGCGCGGTTTGTCATTTTCGGATCGCCGAAGACGCTCGGCCATTAGCCGAAGGCGAGGTTGGTCCTGGCGATGAACGAGGTGCTCTCATAGTGAACACGCGGGCGCGACGCTGGTCGTTCCGGGATCTCGAATTAAGAGATTCGTGTGATTCCAGCTTCGCGATTGAACCATCGTAGATTCGGGGGCGATGCCGGTCGAGGCGCAGGCCGGGGATGTGCTCCTGCTCCACAGCACTTATTCCCGGAGTACGCAGCTTGACCTTTGCGAGTAATCACGCGTGCCTCAACATAAATGTCAGTTGCCTCAAGTTCACTGAAGCACCATTGTTCGAGACCCGTGGCGCGGCGCCAGGTCCCCCGGCAAAAGAGCTCACGGTCAATGCCCCGCGCTCGCTTCGTCCCTATTTGCGGCGCGGGGCGATTGCCGGCGACAAACAAGGTGATCGCAACGAAATCATGCCTCGATCAATTGCATGGCGTGCGCGACCGAGCCGGGTGAGTCGCGCCATGATCCCCGAAGGGCGACCGCACGCCATCACGCTGAATTGACGGCGCGAAGGGCCGCGGCAGTTCCGTTCCTCGCGGCCCCTAAGCCCCATACACCGGGACGTTGCCGCGAATCGTTCCACGCGAGTTAAGGCGTTGCACATGGCCAGGGCCTGTGTAAATGACGGCTCACGGGTCCAAGGGACTATCGACTGGACCGAATTCGCATGTTCAGGTCGCACCGAGGGGACGAGTATTGCCGGTTGTGAACTTCCTGAGGCGCTTGTGTCGGTCGCACTGATGGGCGCAATCGTCGCATCGCTCAGCGCCGTCACTGGCCAGTGGCTACCGAATTGGCGTCATGGCTTTGGCCGGGTGCAACGGCTGGAATCGCTTGATGTTGGACTTCAGCGTCTGGTCTCCGATCTCGAGGTGGCCGAATTCGTCACCCCCAACTACGCAGAACGGATCGCCGGTTGGCGCAAAAAGGCGAACGCTGGCGGTCAAAATCCAGAGGCCGGGGACTATAAGGAGGCCGGTTATGACTACCTGCCCCGCCAGGGGCCGTTCCAGAATTCGCTCGAGCTGCCACTCGTGCTCGGCATTCCCCCTACATCGTCGAGCGCGTTCTGCCGCTCGTCACCGTCTGCAGCGGCATCGCGCAAATCGATATCCGCGTCGCGTCGCCGGAGGTGGTGTCCGCCCTGCCGAACATAAGTCGGGATCAGTTGCAAAAGGTACTGGCCCTGCGGGCGTAGAGCCCCGCGGACGAAGTCGTAGTCCTGATTTTGAAGGACGACGAGGAACCCTTTCGCGTCCTCTCCTGGCACGACGACAGCGACGGCCCGATTGAATAGGCCCGTCGAAATAGCGCCACGCGGAGCGAGAGACGAATGATCCCAATGTCGGCGGCGGGATTCATCTCTCCTCAGCTTAGCTGCAGCGAGACGCTGAATAGTCGAGGAGATCCTCCGCCGAATATTCGCCGAAGGGGTTATCGTACGAAGCAAGGAGAATGAATGCGTCACGTCCGTCAGAAAGCTCAATTCCTCCCACCGCGATCGTCGTCTGCGAACTATCCTCGGATTGATTGGGCCGCCCGTCAGCGGCGAGACGAAAAGGATTGACGTCGACGAGATCGTCTTTGACGAGCAGGCGTCCCCAAAATACAAGGCCGTGAGAGGGCCTTCCAAGCCAAGCCCAACGATTCTCAGGCAGCGCTGGAGCAAGGGCGCGAAGCGTCTCTTTTGCTTGGCGAGTCAGGCACCCGATATGGATGTGAAGCTGATCTTGGCTCCGCGACTGACGCGAATTTACGGCAAGAACCACGTCGTCGCGCCGAAGTGGCCTTTGCAGCCCATCCTGAAGGAACCTGCGGGCGTTCCAAGCGTCCTCGAAATAGTTTGGAGCGTTCAAAGCCCCGAGCGAAGGATCCTCCACCCCGACACTTCTTCTCGTGGGCGACAGAATGAAATCTGGCGCCTCTAGGGGCGACCGTAAAATCACATAGCCGCGCTCGCTTCCATCCGACACATTGACATCGAGGCATGGGAATGTGGCGCCTGTCAGCGCGTGATTGACGAGACAGGCCTGAATGACCTGCCAAAGCACGCCGCGGCTCATGTCGGTAACAGCCGCCCGCGCAGCAAACGCGAACGCCAGAGCGAGACATAGGAGGCCGACTAGTCTCGACAACGCCCAACCATCTTCAAAACAGCGAAACCGATGAATAGAGGCTGCGGGCCCCGCGAGCAGAAACTCCGTGGAAGGGCCCGGTTCGGGCGGCAAGAGGCGGATTCCGCCGCAAATCTTATTCGGTCGCGGATGGAATCCAAGCGCGACGGCGCAGACTTCGCGCCGCATAGAAACGCCTACGTTCTACTCGGCCACCGCCTCATCGCGGCCCTGGTTCGGCCTCGCCTGAACGATCTCCGGGGTTCGAACGTCTCGCGCATCCGACCCGCAGGATGATCTGCCGACTGCAATCACGCCCATCGCTGAAGGCTCAGCTGGCAAACTCCGGCTGTCGAGACAGCATGACCCCGCGCTCCTCCAGGCGGTCGCGGATGACGTCAAAAGGCTCTCGGCAATCGAGCCATGGCGAAATCGCGCTGCGGATCCTCGACTTCAGTTCGCCGCGTCCGCCGCGGTAGGAAACACGTGGGACGCAGGGGATTTCCTCCGCCTTTGGCGCACCGTATAGACGAAAATACTGGGCGAAATTGACCGCGCTTTCGTCGATGTTCAGCAGCGTTTCAACTCGAGCCCCTTCGGCGTAAATCACATTGTGGCATTCGAGCTTGATATGGAAGTACTCGAGTTCGTCGTATTCTCGCGCCTCATAACGAGCGATCGTGGCACCATTTATCAGGCACTCGGCCGGAGCCAGCAAGCCGTCGACGAACAGTGCATGGCCTCCCGTGACATAGAGGTCAGTATGCGGAACGTCAGGCGCAAGCGCGGAACGAGCGATCCGAACGGGCTGCGCGTCCATGACCCAGGGCTTTGACTGGTCGCTTTTCTTCAGCGAAAAACGTCCGATCCATTGAATGGGACGCACTCCGCCGAACACGGTCGGAAGCAGATCGCCGACAGCCAGCTCTTCGACAACGCGTTCGCGCTCGGTCGTCCGAATCCTCGTTCCCTTTAGGAAACATTTGCAGCCTATCGCGTTGGCGCAAACCGCCGAAACCGCCGTCGACGCAGATCGAGCCGACCCGATACTCGCCAAAACTGCGGGTGCCAATATCGCGCCCATCTTGACAATGTTGCGGCGGGTGCGCTGTCCACTCATCCGCGCTTCGGACTCGCCTGTCACGGTGCTTCTCCTCCCCTCCGTCAGATGACCACAAGTTGAATACCACAAATTTTTGCGATTTTGTCAAGGACTGACCGGCCATATGAACCTCTGGGGAGTTCGACTTGAACTCGATCAGCGTTGAATCACATAAGCGGATTGTCGGAAGCTGGCCGCTGGCCGTCGAGGGCTTTGAGATGATTTTCAGCAATAGCCGACCCAGTTAAGCGACGTCTTTGCGGCGCTGTTCGCACCGCTTGAGTTTAGCAGGCTGTCGAAAAAGTCCAATTCCATCGGAAAATTCGCGAACAAACCGGAATCGAAGCGAGTCCAACTGTGAATCAAACTCGGGCCGAAATTTGTTTTTCAACAGCCTGTTAGTGAGGATTCAGCGCTGCCTCACCTCATAGCGGTAGGTTGCTTTGATTTCTCGAATGAATGCTTGGCTGCGCGCAAAGCTACCTGGCTCAATTCTTCTGGAGAGTTGGCACGAGTTATTCAACATCGCTCGGCCGCCCTACCGATTATTCCGACGGGGGAGCAACTCGTGAGCCGGAGCTCGCCGGCAACTTGCGAAGTTCGATCACATGCTCTTACGCGCCATCACTGTCGATGAAATCCGGCGCATCTGTCCTTGTTCTCGATCGGCCTCAATTCTTTCTGCCTGGCTGAATTGGTCGTTCGCCTCGAAGAAACGCTTGGGTCGACCCCTTCAGTTCGGACGATGAAGTTGAATTTCCCTACACTCTCGGCGATTTGATCCGGACTTTTAAGCGGAAAAATTTGGACTATCCCGCGGGTCATAACCCATCGCTGACTCAGACAGCAAGGCGCCTGCTGACCGCTTGATAAGGCGCCGTGACCGTCTCCCTCCGCAGCGAGGTATTACGCATATCGGCGGACTGCGAGCGCCAGCACGCTCCCGACTGGCGCGAAAGGCGTCCCCCGCGATGAGTGAGAGGCCCTTGCTCCCTAAGGGCTAAGGGCTGGAAAGGCGGCCCAACTTCCTTGGCATATGGACAAGATTGTTCCGCACCCACCCGGCAAGTCTCAGGGTTGGCCCAAGGATCGCGAGGGCCGCAAATGGGAGGTATGCGACGCTTTGGCGCAAGTCGTTCATAGGGAATCTCTTAAAATCGAGGAGGAGCGCAAAGGCGATGTAATTTATAGCGACGAAGCGAATCGGCGGCCAGAAACGGCGCGGCAGCAACTCTCGCACGCGGTTCATTGAGAGAAGCGCCAGGAGCAAGGTGAAGACCGCCGCGGTCCCGAAAATGACGAATGTCTGGGTCGACAGCGTGGGGCCGACCACGCAAAGACGATCCCAAATCCGAGGTGAACGAGGATCGCGGCGGCAAAGGCAAAGCCAAGTTCGCGCCCATGCGCTTTCAACGGCAAAAACATATTGCCGAAGAGCGACGTCAACGCGTCCCCGACATAGGCGGGCCAAAAGAAGAGGAAGGCGACTCTGGCGCTCATGGCGAGCGCGACGGTGAAATCCCTATGCCTAGACAGGGCCACGGCGGCGAGGGCCGCGCCGAGCGAAGCACAGAAGGCCGCGGCCATCCAAATCCAGGGTTTGTGTCGACCGTTGCTCAACGCGCTCCCTAATTCTTATGGGTCGGTTCGCCATTTGGATCATTCGGGCCGTTTGCATCGGGTGCCGCTTGCGAGGAGCCGATCGGCCGAAAGATAGGGCAATCTTAATTCGTTGAACCCAGATTTCAAGGTTCCAATTGACGCGCGGAAAGTCCGCTACCCGCGATCAATGACCACGCCACTTGCGGCTTGACGGAGCAAGTCCCGGCTCTGACAAGCCCCTCGGTTTGGACGTTTCGCCGAATCGGCGAGGAGGTCTTCCAGGGCCCTTCGGGTCGTCGCCTCATCGAAATTTGTCATTTTTCGCCGCCGACCTGAGCTATCACTCGCATCGCAACTCGCGGCGCTGGCGTAAGTTTAAGGCGTCGTTTGGGGTCTCGCAGCGGTATTCGTTGAGCTGGTCAACATTTCGCCTGACATCAGTGGCAAAGTAATCCATGCCCAGTTTGAGTGAAGCGGCACCGTTTAAGAATACCCCATATTTGTCATGGTGCTAATTTAGTTAGTATGTTTTATACGTTCCATTTAGCACCAAGAAGCTCTGAGCAGGTCGCTTATGATAAGGCTTATCCTTGAGATTTACGCCGTGGTCTCTGTAGTAGCCACCATTGCCTTCGTTGCCTGGGGTTTGACGAGCAGGAGAAGGGCGAATTCAGACATTCTTGAAACGATTAAGGATTTTGACCAGTCCGTCAGCGACGGACATTCCGCCGTCAAACCTCGAACCGCCGAAATGGACAGTGATGCCGGCGGGCGTTCCGGTCCCACGCCCCGTTTGCCGAACTCGCCATTCCCGACTAGGTCGAAGGCCACTCGCGTCACGTAAAACGAGATTTGCTTTAGGAGGCCGTCGCGCGCAGAGCGAATCAGTCGGCGACGAGTTGGACAACCGTTAGAGCAGGTGTTGGCTTTCCGCGGATCCGGCGCGACGTGATGCTCAGTAGTCCGCTAGGCGGCGCTGGCGACGGCCTCGCAGACATTGCTGACCAGGGTGTCGACCAGCGCCTTGTCGTCAGCTTCGCCCATGACTTCGGATGACCGGCTCGGTGCCGGACGGACGGATCACGAGTTCGCCCCGCGGTCGCCGAGCCGGGCGGTCGCCTCCGCGATCGCCTTCGCCACCCGGGATGCTTGAGCGGCTTGCCGCCGTTGAAACGGACGTTGCGCAAAATTTGCGGCACCGGCTCGAACCGCCGGCAGACTTCGGTCGTCGGCTTGCCGAACTCTATGCACAACCGCCAGCACCTGCAGCGCCGCCACCAGGCCGTCGCCGTGGTCGCATAGTCGGAAAGGACGATGTGGCCCGACTGCTCGCCGCCGACGTTGAAGCCTTTCTCCCGCATCCGTTCAATCACGTAACGGTCGCCGACGGCCGTCCGCTCGAGCGTGAGCCCGAGGCTCCTGAGCCGCCGCTCCAGACCGAGGTTCGACATCACCGTGGCGACGATACCGGGCTTGGCGAGACGGCCTTCGTCGCGCCAGCTCTCGGCGATCACCGCCATCACCTGGTCGCCGTCGATCAGGTGGCCCTTTTCGTCGACGATGATCATCCGGTCGGCGTTGCCGTCGAGCGCGATCCCGACGTCGGCCCGCATTTCCCCGACCTTGCGCGCCAGCGCCTCGGGCGCGGTCGAGCCGACCTCGAAATTTGATGTTGAGCCCGTTCGGATCGACGCCGATCCTGATCCACCTCGGCGCCGAGCTCCCACAGCGCCTCGGGCGCGACCGTGTAGGCGGCGCCGTTGGCGCAGTCGACGACGACCCGCATGCCCTCGAGCGAGACGTCGCGGGAAAGCGTCCGCTTGGCGTATTCGATATAGCGGGCCTGGACGTCGTCGATGCGCTTGGCGCGGCCGAGGTCCGGCGAGCGCGCGAGCATCGGCGCGACGTCGCCGTCCATCAGGGCCTCGATCCGCGCCTCGACTTCGTCGGAGAGCTTATAGCCGTCGGGCCCGAAGAGCTTGATGCCGTTGTCCTCTTACGGGTTGTGCGAGGCGGAGATCATCACGCCCAGATCGCAGCCCATCGAGCGCGTCAGCATCGCCAGCGCGGGCGTCGGAAGTCACCCATCGGCCGTCTCGGACTAACTGGAATAACCTGCTGAGGCTCGCCGAACGCAAGGCAGCGCTTGAGCCTTCGCTTTCCGTCGCGCACTAGGGTCTCAAATTATTCGTTCACTTCGCGTGAAATAGGTGCCTGCTTTCCGCGAGCCGCACGCGCTAAGGAAGCCAAGTACACGGCACCGCGCAGCTCGCTCAGTTTCAGAATGGCCTGGCAGCCGCTCGTTGCGCAACGCAATCGCCTTAGCCCGCGATGCCTGGCCTTCACTGATCGGACCAAATCACATCTAGAAGCGGCCCCAACTTCCCACGGGGACGTTGCGGAATCTGCGCCAAAATGAAACCGCGGCCAGTGGCGACGCAATTGCTCGGAAATGCCTCGGGTGGGTTGCTGCAGGATGGAACGAAGGCTTCCCACGAAGGTGCTAATTTTGGAATTCGCGAGCGAGAAGAACGAGAAAAATCGAGCGAAGCCGTTTACCGATCGACGGCGTCTCGGGGTGCGTCGAGGGCAATAGCACGGTCACACACATCGCTAACAATTCTCGCCCAAAGGAAGGCGAGCGGCTCTTCTAGATGGCAAATGTGCGGTGCAATAAGGTGCCAAGGCGATCCGTGCTTTGCGCTTGACTCTGACAGAGCCACAGCGTTAATATTTGGTTGCGCCCGTAGGCCTAGTCGGAAGGGACGCCGACTTGGCCTCGGGGGATCATAGGTTGTGTCTCAAATAGAATATACCCACAGGCAGCGCGAAATATGCTGCTTAAGGGGTAGGATTGTCCCAAACGTTCCGTACCGCATGATGGATGAGGCTCCCGCTTCACCCAAACGGCGGTAGCTTGGAAAATCTTCGAGAAATGGGCCTGCCCGTGGGTCATATTCCCTCGTCAAAAAGCACGATTGTCTATCGCCTCAGCGCTTTCGACGTCGCCGCTGGAGTTGCAGCGCCCGTTCTTGCTCTATGGATAAGAAATCCAATTCCGCTTTTCTCTATTACACCCGTAGCTATCGCAACATATGCTATGATATCTGCCTGCTTTTCGCTCGTATTTTTCGTATTGTTTCAGATATCGCGCAGTTTACCCGATCACTTTTCAATACATGACGCTGGCGAAATCGCGAAAGCTAGCCTTTGTTCTGTCATGTCAGCTGCGGCGATTGCGTTCACCATCACGCGTCTCGACCAAATTCCGAGATCTGTTCCTGCAATCCACTTCCTCACTCTTCTCGCCATACTTTTGAGCGGCCGGCTTTTCCAGGCGAAGGTTGCAAAGCATCGAGAGTCGCGCGCAGCCCGCGCGATTGCGCATGACAACGAAAAAAACGTCATCATTGTGGGCGGTGGAACCCTCACGTCGCTTTACGTTGGATTTCTTGAGTCCATTCCCAATGGAGGCTGGCGCATTGCCGCAATCCTCGATGACAGAAAGTGGCTGCAGGGGCGATCGATCCTCGGTCACGCGATCGTCGGGGGCACTGAGGAGGCCGAGGCGCTGCTCGATGATTTTGCTCAGCACGGGCTTAAGATGACCACGGTCGTCGTGTGCGACCCGGATCACGGTCGCGCGCTCGATTACCGAGATCGTCTTGCGCCGCTCTGCCGTTCTCGTGGCCTGCAGCTCGAAGTGCTTGTTGAAAGGCTTGGCGTCTTTGACGACGAGCGAGCCACGCGCAGATCCCCCACGCGTCCAGTGTTTTTGGCGAATGCGGGATATTTCCACACCAAACGCGCTTTCGAGTTGGTGATTGCGGCCCTTGGCCTCGTTGTATTTCTCCCGGTGCTCGTCTTGACCAGCTTGCTCGTTCTCGCCACCGTAGGTTCGCCAGTGATCTTCTGGCAGCGCCGCGTTGGGCACCATGGCCGGCCGATTTTCGTTTACAAATTCAAGACGATGCGCAACACAGTCGACCGTAGAGGGCGATTGCTGTCGGCTTACGAGCGCAGAACCCGCATCGGCCAAATTTTGCGCGCCACGCGGCTCGACGAGCTCCCGCAGCTTCTTAACGTCATCAACGGCGACATGGCGATCATCGGTCCGAGGCCGCTTCTGCCTATCGATCAACCCGCTGAGCCTTCGCTGCGGCTTGCCGTCGCGCCAGGGTTGACGGGTTGGGCTCAGATCAACGGCGGCAAACTCGTCAGCACCGAGGAAAAAAACAGCCTGGACGAATGGTATGTGCAGAACGCGTCGTTTCGGCTGGACGCCGAAATCGTATGGCGCACGTTCCTGACTGTTTTGAGGGGGGACCGACGCAATGAGGATCAGCTTGCGGCGGCGCTAACGCGTGCGCGCAAAGACCAGACGCGGCGGAACTTCCCAATAGTTCCCGGACCAAGAGAAGATCTTGCGCCTTTTGCTGAACAGAACGAACCACGCACCGCGCGTTAGCCGAGTGATAATCCGACCCACCAAATAACGAGCAAAACGTTGGCGTCGAAGTGAAAAACGCGAACAATTAACATAAGTTGGTCAAACAAGTCTCTGCAGGTGCGTTTATGACAACAACTCTGTCTGACTTTCGAAAGCCATCCTCAGAACCGAGGGATATATCTCAGCGTCTACCTTTGAGACAAGGGGAGCGCTGGTTCGCAGCGCAAACTCTCCCCCATCGTGAGAACTCAGCGGAGTTAAACATCAGTAGATTGGGGGTTGGAGTTTTTTTTCCGAGAGTACGTCGCACCGTCCGGCACGCTCGCAAATTGCGCAACGTTCTGGCGCCACTTTTTCCAGGTTATGTGTTTGTCATTCTCGATCTCTCCCGCGACCGTTGGCGCAGCATCAATGGCGGAATTGGAGTTCGCATCATTGATTATGGGCGTTGAGCAACCGATCCCTGTGCCGCGCGGCGTGGTCGAGGCGTTGATTGCTACGCGAGAAGGGTCCGGAACGGTCTGTCTCGACCAAGATCTCAAGATCGGTCAGAAGGTTCGCATTCTGTCTGGACCTTTCGCCCATTCCCTTTGTCGGCTCGAGCAGCTTAATGACCGCGGGCGGGTTTGCGTTCTCCTCGAAATCATGGGCGGACAAGTCGCCACCTATCTTGACCGGTCGGTCCTGGGCCCGGCCGCCTGATCGTTGTGATGACGTATGCTACGCCGCACACCCCGGCTTACGGATCCGCCCCGCCGTAAAGCCATTGACAGCCCGTTGAATCTTGGCAACTGTACTATTGCGTACTGTACCTTGTTGGCGTGCGGAAGGCGGTCCAGGGCGCGCTGACCCCGCGGGTCGGCTCTCGGCTCCCCGCGCTCATAGCTTATCGGCGGCGTGTTACTCGGAGCCACGTTCCTGACTCGCAGGAGGCAGCGCTCCTAGCGGCGCATGCCTTGGATTTGGATCATCCAAGACGCGTCAGTTAATGTTCACGAGCTGGTTGCTTAGTGGCAATCGGCTCCGCCAAGGTGTGGGCTTGATTCAGAGACACTTGGGCTTGGGCTTGGCGGCTGTCGTCGCTAAGGCGGTCTGGGGCAATGCGCCCGCCCGTGCGGCCACTCTGGATTTCTCCGCTTTGAACGGGGTGTTCCCCGTCTTCGGAGAGGTCTTGAATTATTATGACGGCGGCTTCGGAAGCTTTGGCTCCGGCGCCGGCCCGGATGACGGCGTTGGGTTTGCTTGGGTACCGATAGAGTGCGGCCCAAAGCACAGCTTTGAAGCTGCATGCCACTCAAGCTACATTTCCTCGCCGCGGCGGTTCAGGCACACGTTGGACGTTCTGCAGTCGAGACATTCGGCCACGGAGAAACCGCAATGCTTAATACAGTTTTGAGCGGCGAAACTAATACGGTTCGCAATGTCATTGACCGGATGGCTTTAACAAGGGCTGAACTTGCTTTTCTGATCGCCCCCGAAACGGGAGGTGTGTTGACCTTCGTGGGGCTCCGCGAGCAGGCTCAGCGTTTGTGCGCCCGGTTTCGGAAAATGGGCCTGGAGCACGGCGACAAAATCGCCCTCCTGATGGACAACGGACTGTTCACCGCGCAGCTCTTCTTGGGAGCGATGTACGGGGGCTTTGTCTCGGTACCGCTGAACGTGCGCGCCGGCGTCTCTCAACTGTCGTACATGCTTGATCATTGTGACGCCAAGATCGTATTTGTCGGCAGCCAATATGCCACGCTGATCAAAGAAGTGATGAAAGGTGTTCGGCGACAGATTGAAATCGTTTCCGTCGACAACAATAGTCTATGTCAAAATAACCAGGGACCATACGTAATAGACGGTTCGCTTTCAATCGAAGCAGATGACGCGGCCCTGCTTATGTACAGCTCAGGGACCACAGGACAACCGAAAGGTGCCATCCATACTCACAGGTCTGTTCTCGCTCACGGGAAAAACTCGATTCTTTCGCATGAGCTCACGGCAGCGGATCGGTCTCTTCTTGTGCTTCCACTGTATCACATTAACGCCGAGTGCGTGACCTTGATTCCGACCCTGATGAGCGGCGGTTCGCTGGTCATACCACGCGGATTTGTTCTCAGCGAATTTTGGAATTGGTTGGACGACTACCGCTGCACTTGGTCGGCCTTGGTGCCGACAATCATATCGCAACTCTTGGATTGGAAGGACCCAAAGGCGAACAGCCGGGCGGCCGCTTTCCAGCGCATCCGGTTTTTGCGCACTTCTTCCGCTCCTCTCTCGCCATCGTTGCACCGCGAGTTTCTTGACAAATTCAGCTTGCCGCTCATTCAGGCGATGGGATCGTCGGAAGCAGGAAACGTCTTCTCGAATCCCGTGACTCCCGGCAGGAACAAGATTGGATCTCCTGGCTTGCCGTGGGGGTTTGAGACCAAGGTTGTCGATCGCGAGGGGGAAGAATTGCGCGCGGGCGAGGCGGGTGAGGTTCTGATCCGCGGCGAAGGGATGATGCACGGCTATTACAAGGACCCGGCAGGAACGGCAGTGGCGCTGGATGCCCAGGGCTGGCTGCACACCGGCGACTTCGCTTACCGCGATGAGGATGGGTACTTCTTCATCGTCGGCCGCTCGAAGGAATTGGTTATCAAAGGCGGAATGAACATTGCTCCCAAACAGATCGACGAGGTTCTCGAGACCCACCCGGCGGTGTTGGAGGCGGCCGCCGTCGGAGTTCCCGATCGCTATGTGGGCGAGGACCTGATCGGCTTTGTAGTGGTGCGCTCTGAAAAGGTCGTGGACGAAAAAGAACTGCTCGCGTTTTGTGAGAGCCGGCTGGGTCACTTCAAGACTCCGACGCGATTACACTTTGTTAAAGATTTACCGAAAGGCCCTTCCGGCAAAGTGCAACGACTAAAGCTGCAGGACATAGCTGCAAAACTCTCTGCCTCTGAGTTGCTTGCTTCCGAAAGAATTCCAACCGCACCACGAGAGGAACAAGGTTCCGGTGGCGTCTCAGTACCATCGCTCGTGGAAATCGAGCAAATAATATCAGAGACGTGGGGGGACCTTCTCCAACAAGTACTGACCGATATACATGGCAATTTCTTT
Organism: uncultured Alphaproteobacteria bacterium; assembly: GCA_963794155.1. GTDB lineage: Bacteria > Pseudomonadota > Alphaproteobacteria > Rhizobiales > Beijerinckiaceae > Roseiarcus. The sequence continues at coordinate 186,194 of CAWCCX010000001.1, forward strand.
GCTTTGGGCGGCCACTCGCTTCTCGCTATTCGCTGCCTGTCTCAGCTGCGCGAGAAGCTGCCGGTCGCGCTGTCACTATCTGATTTCTTTGAGAATCCGACCGTGGCTCAGCAGGCGACGGTTGTCAGGCGTCGCCTGGCGTTGAACGCTCCCAACCATGCTCAAGCCCACAGAGACCAATCCGCCGCGATTGCCGCTGCGCAAACGATCCCACCGCGGAATCGCGAGCTGCCTTGCCCACTCAGCCCCGGGCAGCAGCGCCTGTGGTTTCTCGAGCAATTGAATCCCGGGTTGCCGATTTACAACGAGTCCGAAGCGATGAGGCTGCTGGGAGAATTGAACATCGACGCGATGGAGCAGGCGATCAACGCCATCATCCAACGGCATGAGATATTGCGGTCCACAATCGAGACCGTAGACGGACAACCTATGACGGTCGTCCATGAGAACTGGCCTCTGCGCCTGAAGACGATCGACCTCAGCGGTATGCCTCCTACCCAGCGCGAGTCAGAAGTCCAGCGTTTACTCCTCGCCGAGCCGCGACGTCTGTATCATCTCGAAGTCGAGCCGGGAATTCGCGCTACGCTGCTCCGCTTAGGGCCTCAGGAGCATGTCTTTATTTTGCTAATGCACCACCTTGTTTGTGACTGGTCATCGGAAGGCGTCTTCTGGCGGGAGTTGTCGGCACTCTACCGCGCCTTTCGCCGCGGCGAACCAGCAGACCTGCCAACCTTACAGATTCAGCACGGCGATTATGCGACGTGGCAGCAGAAGCAAGTCGCGGGGACAGACTTTGCTGAAGAATTGGCATTCTGGGAGGAGAATCTGCGCGGCGCGCCGGAACTCTTGGATCTGCCAACGGATCGGCCGCGCCCGCGGACCATCTCTTATCGAGGCGGCAAGAAACGATTCCGGATCGATCGGAACTTGGCAAACGCTCTGCGCGATTGCGCCCGGCGGGAAAAGATCAGCTTGTTCACCGTCTTCGCTGCGGCGTTGAACACTCTACTGTACCGTTACTCCGGTCAGGAAGACATCCTCCTGGGAATTCCAATGGCCGACCGGGATCGCCAGGAGCTGCAACCGCTGATCGGCTTTCTCCTCCAGATAGGCGTCCTGAGAACGAAACTTTCCGGAGACATGACGTTTCGCGATTTGCTCAACGCGGTCCAGAGAGCCGTGCTCGGGGTACATGGCCATCGCGGCGTGCCTTACGACCAAGTCGTGAGCAAGATCCACCCGGAGCGCAACCTGAGTTATGCTCCGCTGGTCCAGGTAATGCTCAACTGGCGTGACCGCGATCAACTCCTGTCGTTCATCGGTATGGACGGGCTTAGGGTAGAGTGGCTGTTATCCGAGACCAAAACCGCGAAATTCGATCTGGTGGTGGTCTTGACCGACTTCGGAGACGACGTCTGGGCTGAATTGGAATACAGCGCTGATCTTTTCGACGATTCGCGCATCGATCGCATGTTTGGCCACTACGAAAAACTGCTGGATGCTGCGGCGGCTAATTCAGACGGGCGGCTGTCGGAATTGCCCTTGCTTACCGACGAAGAGCGTCAGCAACTGCTTGTGGAGTGGAACCGCACGGAGGTTGCTTACCCCAAGGACCGTTGCGTGCATGAGCTTTTTGAGGAGCAGGTCGAGCGCACGCCCGATGCCGTTGCGGTAGCGTTTCAAGATAGACAGTTGACCTATCGCCAACTCAATGACAGCGCCAACCAGTTGGCCCACCATCTGCGGTGGCTGGGGGTGGGACCGGACGCGCTGGTTGGAATCTGCGTGGAGCGATCGCTGGAGATGGTGGTGGGGCTACTGGCCATCCTCAAAGCGGGCGGGGCCTATGTGCCGATGGATCCCAGCTACCCGGGCGAGCGACTGGAGTTCATGCTGCGTGACTCCGATGCGCTCGTGCTTCTGACCCATCAAAGCTTGCGCGACCAGTTCGAGGCTGGAAGTCCCAACGCCAGGGTGCTTTGTCTAGACGCCGATTGGGGAACGATCGCCGCGTCGCCGACTGAGAATCCCAAGTGTAGCGCGGGGCCCGAAAATCTCGCGTACGTGATCTACACCTCTGGATCGACCGGAGAACCGAAGGGCGTCGAGATCAAGCATCGCGGATTGTTGAACCTGATCTTCTGGCATCGGCGAAATTACCAAGTCGTTCGCACCGACAGGGCGACCCAATTGGCCGGGGTAGGATTCGACGCCTCGGTATGGGAATTATGGCCCTATTTGTCGACCGGAGCCAGCATTCATATGCCGGATGAGGATACGCGGCTGTTGCCGGAGAAACTCAGAGACTGGTTGGTGGACAACGAAATTTCTTTGACCTTCGTGCCCACGCCCTTGGCCGAAGCCCTTGTCGCCCTTACTTGGCCGCCTAAGATCGCTTTGCGCGCACTGCTGACCGGCGGGGACCGCCTCACACGCCATGCGTCCTCATCCCTGCCGTTCGCGCTGATTAATCACTACGGCCCGACGGAGGACACGGTGGTGACGACGTGCGGCGTCGTGGACATCGAAGGTCAAGGCGGCAAGGCACCTCCGATAGGCAAGCCAATAGCGAACACACAGACATATGTGGTGGACAGTCGACTGCAACCTGTTCCGATCGGCGTACCCGGCGAGTTGCTGGTTAGCGGAGACGGGCTGGCGCGCGGTTACTTGGGTCGGCCCGATCTAACCGCGGAGAAGTTCATCGCCAACCCGTTTAGTCGTGAGCTCGGATCGCGGCTTTACAAGACGGGGGACCTGGTTCGGTATTCGCCAACTGGCGCCATTGAGTTCTTGGGACGTAACGACGACCAGGTGAAAATCCGCGGGTTCCGCATCGAGCTGGGAGAAATCGAATCGGCGCTGATCGCGCATCCGGCGGTCCTAGCGGCCTCGGTGTTGCCGCGCGAAGACGTCCCCGGCCAGAAGCGATTGGCGGCCTACGTCGTCACCCAACCGCTTTCGCCGAGTGTGAGCGAACTGCGTGACTACCTCAAAAAGCGCATGCCTGATTACATGCTTCCGTCGGCATTCGTTATCCTGGAACAACTCCCTCTCACGCCTAACGGCAAAATCGACCGCGCCGCTCTGCCGGCGCCGGACAGCGGGGACACTCTGCGCGTTGAGCGCGGCGTTGAGGCTGCTACAGAAGTCGAAAACAAAGTGGCCCACATAGTGGCGTCGCTTCTTGGAATTGACCACGTTGATGCGCAGGAGAACTTCTTTGACCTCGGGGGCCATTCGCTGCTTGGAGCACAGCTCATCGCCAGAGTACGTGCGGCGTTCGGGATCAATCTGCCGTTACGCAAAGTCTTTGAAGCCGCAACCGTCTCCGAGCTGTCGGCTGAAATCGAAGAAATCCTAGTCGCGGAGCTCGAAGCGATGAGCGACGACGAAGTTCGTCATATGGCCGGTTTGACGTCGCGATCCCCCACAGAAGAGTTCTCCCTTTGAAGGTCAAGAACTCCGCTCCGACAGGCCGCGAAAAAGCGGCGCCTGTTCTAAGTCTCTATCAACTGCTGGACCCTGAGGTCTTGGCGAATCCCTATCCGCTGTACCGCCGTCTTCGCGAGGAAGATCCGGTGCATTGGGACCCATTTCTCCATACCTGGGTGGTTACTCGTTACCCGGACGTGGTCAAGGTGCTGCGTGAGTTTACCGCCTCCCGCACCCCTTCGCCCGAACAGCTTACCGCGATGGGGCTTGAGACGTTGAACCCCATTGCTGCCGTGATGGTCAAGCAGATGCTGTTTCTAGATGGGCGCGCGCACTCACGCCTTCGGGGTTTGGCCGCGGTCGCCTTCACGCGGCGGCGCGTCGAAGCCCTGCGATCACACGTGCGGGAGGTCGCGCGGAGCCTGCTTCAAGCCGTTGAGGAACGAGGCGGCATGGACGTGATCGCCGACCTCGCCGAGCCGCTTCCTTGCATAGTGACCGCCGAGTTGCTCGGTCTGCCCACCGAGGACCATCGGCAGCTGAAACTCTGGTCGCAGGACTTCGCCGAAATGCTCGGCAATTTTCAGCACAACCCGGATCGCATCCCGAAAATCCTCAAGAGCACCCAGGACATGACCGTATATTTCCGGTCGGCGTTTCGCAGCGGCAACGTTCGTCCGGACGGGTTGGTCCGCTCGATGTTGGACGCGGAAATAGACGGCGATCGCTTAACGGAAGATGAAGTTATCGCCAACTGCATCGTGACCATGGTTGGCGGCCAGGAGACGACCACCAATTTGATTGGCAGCGGAACGCTCACCTTGCTCCGCAATCCCGATCAACTCGCGAAACTACGCGCCGACCTCTCTCTGATTGGGTCGGCGGTGGAAGAATTGCTTCGGTACGAGAGCCCAAGCCAACATACCGGCCGCTTGGCGCCTCGCGACATCGAGATGGGCGGAAAGCAGATCAAAAAGCGCCAGGCCGTGATGGCGGTTATGGCTGCAGCCAATCGCGACCCCGAACAGTTCCCCGAGCCCGACAGGCTTAATCTCGGGCGTCAAGATAATCGTCATGTTGCATTCGGCTGGGGCCCGCATCTGTGTTTTGGAGCGGCCTTGGCTCGGATTGAAGGCCAGGTCGCATTTGAGGAGATGATTCGGATGTTTTCCAACTGGTCCCTCAAGCCAAGCCTACTGGAGTGGCGAACGAACCTGGGCCTACGCGGCTTGACGTCATTGCCGATTAGTTTCTCGTCTGCTCCGCCCCAAGACGAAGGGGTTTCTCGGGGCGAGATAAACTAAGATTATTCACTGAGGAATTCTTGGATGGGTGAATTAAACGAAAGAATTGCCAATCTTTCCCCGGCCAAACGAGCACTCTTGGACAAGCGGGTGAGCGGGCTTTGGAAAAATTCAAATCGCGTTACACAGGTTTCGAAGCGAGAATTGACCCCTCTAGTCTTCCAATCATATGGAGACGGCATACCTCTTTTTCTTTTGCACTATCTCACTTCTTCACAGGTGCTAGCTAGGCATCTGGGACCATGCCGTCCTGTATTCGGAATCGACAGCGCTTTTGAAGAAGAAATGTATTTGTGGGAGGAGACGGGTAAAATTGAGGTCTCCGTAGAAGAATTGGCAACGCGCTGTCTGGCGGAGGTACTGAACGCACAGCCTCGTGGCCCATATTGTCTCGCGGGTTTTTGCTTCGGAGGAGTATTGGCGTTTGAAATCGCTAAGCACTTAAGTAGCCGCGGTGAAGTCGTTGCTTTTCTTGGCTTGCTGGACTCTTTCTATCTTCCAGGAATTAACCCGTTATCAGTGTCTTGGCTGTCGACCTCTTACAGAGCCGATGAAAGGTCGCCTGAAATCACGGATTCTGAGAGGGAGTTTTTGCGCCGCGTCGCTTTTATGCGTGAACTTGTTAAGCCCTACAAAAGCGAGCCGTATCTGGGCGGAGCGGTGCTGTTTCGCGCTTTGGCGGGTCGAGATCCATCTGATTTGAACGCGAATGGATGGAGTGATGTGCTTGTCGGCGGCGTGCAACTCGAGGATTGCCAGAGTACTCGGATGGGTCTTTTTGAGGAGCCATTCGTTGCTGAGTTGGCGGCGAGGCTCGGCGAACATCTTTCGAGAGTCGATAAAAGCCACTGCAAGGGTGAGGTGGACCTGGAGGCCATTGCAGGGCCAAGTCACGCGTCGGTCGAGTCGGAGAGGCTCTTTGTCGCGCCGCGGACGCCCATCGAGAGGGCTCTGGCGGAGATCTGGTCACAAGTGTTGCCGGTTCAACAGGCTGGCGTTCGCGACAACTTCTTTGAGTTGGGCGGGGACTCCATTGTCAGCATCCTCGTCGTCGCCCGAGCCAAGAAAGCCGGATTGCGACTGACGGTGAGGCAGATTTTTCAGCACCAGACGATTGCCGAATTGGCGTTAGTGGCGGAGTCCGTCGCGCATCCCGGTTTCGAGCAGGGATTGATTACCGGCGAAGCGCCGCTGACGCCAATTCAGATGTGGTTCTTTGAGCAGGCCTTCGCCGATCAACATCATTGGAATCAAGCAACGCTGTTGGAGCTAAAGCAGGATCTCGATCCGGCGTTGCTCGAGAAGGCCCTTCGACAGCTGGCGCTCCACCATGACGCGCTGCGGCTTCGATTTCAGCCGTCGGCCCTCGGGTGGACGCATTTCAATGCCGGTGGTGAAGAGGCTGTGAAGCTGACTGTGGTGGATCTGGCCGCGACGCCGGAAGAGAAACAGACGTCTGCCATGGAAACTGCCGCCGCCGGACTGCAAGCCAGTCTGAACCTCTCGGAGGGGCCTCTGATCCGGGCGGCGCTCTTCAATTTCGGCTCCCGGCGACCTTCACGTCTTTTGTTGGCGATCCATCACCTGGCGGTGGACGGGGTCTCCTGGAGAATTCTGTTGGAGGACTGGGGGGTCCTTTGCGAGGAACTTCAGAGGGGCGGAATGGTCAGGTTGCCCGAAAAGACCACGTCATTCAGAAAGTGGTCGCAAGAACTGGCTGAGCACGCGCGTTCCGCCGCCCTTGAGCAGGAAGCCGACTACTGGCTTGCCGTGTCGTCCGAAAAAAGCGGACGGATTCCGATGGACTTCAGCGGGGGGGAGAACACCGAGGCGTCCGCCCGCACCGTTTCAGTGTCCTTGGATGCCGAGGAGACTTCCGCGCTGCTCCAGAAAGTTCCGCAAGCATATAATACCGAGATCAACGACGTTCTCTTGTCCGCCTTGGGGATCGCATTGACCTCCTGGATCGGAGAGCCCGTGGTTCGGATCAGTCTCGAAGGCCATGGTCGCGAGGAACTCTTTGAAGGGATCGACTTGTCGCGCACCGTGGGTTGGTTCACGACGACGTTCCCGGTGAACCTGGATTTGCGTGGGACAGTCGGGCCAGGAGAGGTGTTGAAATCGATCAAGGAACAACTCCGCCGCATCCCTCAGCGTGGAATTGGCTATGGGATGCTGCGATATCTGCGGGTAGATGAGAACGCAGCGCAACTGCGCTCTGCGCCGCAGCCGCAAATCAGCTTCAACTATCTCGGTCAGTTTGATCATCCGGGGACGTCGTCTGCATTCGTAACGGTCGAGGGATCGACAGGACCGGTCCATAGTCCCCGCGCCTGGCGCAGCCATCTTCTGAGCGTCAACGGTCTCGTCGCTAACGGCCGGTTGCGGCTGCACTGGGGCTATAGCGAAGCGGCGCATCGGCGCAGCACGATCGAGCGACTGGGGCAGAGCTTTATGGAGGCGTTGCGCTTGCTCATCCGCCACTGCACGTCGCCGAGCGCCGGCGGCTATACGCCGTCGGATTTCTTCGGGGCGGGCTTGGATCAGCAGGAGCTGGATAGTTTGATCGCCGAGCTCGGCGAGGGAGCGGGCTAACGACGATGTCTGAACAAGAAAAGAACATCGAGAGCATTTATCCGCTGTCTCCGATGCAACAAGGTATGCTTTTCTATACCCTGTTGTCGCCGAAGTCTGGGGTCTATTTCAATCAGGTAATTTATACGCTGACTGGCCGCCTTCAGGAAGCGGCGATGCAGCGCGCCTGGCAAGCGGTGGCGGGCCGGCACGAGCCGTTGCGGACTTTGTTTGTTTGGGAAGGACGGGAGAAACCGTTGCAGGTTGTTCGCCGTCGAGTAACGCTGCCGTGTGAGGAACTCGACTGGCGCGGAATTTCGGCCGACGAACAGAATTGGAAGCGGGCGGCGTTCTTGCAAGCCGATCGGCAGCACGGCTTCGACCTGGCGCAAGCGCCTTTGATGCGATTGGCGATGGTTCGGCTGGGAGAGAACCATTACGAGCTGATTTGGAGTCACCATCATTTGCTGATGGACGGCTGGTCGTCGTTCTTGATTCTCAAGGACGTCATGGCGATCTACCAAGCCCTCAGCGAAGGCCGCGATTGCCGGTTGGCGCCCGTTCGTCCCTACCACGATTACATCAGTTGGCTGCAGCGACAGGATCTTTCGAAAGCCGAAGGGTTTTGGCGCGCGGCGCTCAAGGGCTTCGCCGCGCCGACCCCTTTGTTGGGTTCGTCGGTGCACGGGAAGGATGGGGATCAGGACTTCCAGGCCGCCGACCTGCTGGGCAGTTTGCCACTTTCGCTGACGGCCGCGTTGAGGGCTTTTGCCAGTCGCCACGGCCTGACCTTAAGCACCATTGTACAGGGCGCATGGGCGATCCTGCTGAGCCGTTACAGCGGGGAGCAGGACATCGTCTTTGGCTCGACAGTTTCCGGTCGCCCAGCCGAATTGGCGGGCGTCGAGTCGATGGCGGGGCTATTCATCAACACGTTGCCGGTGCGGGCTCAGCTTTCGTCTGAAGATCTGACGCTTGCATGGTTGAAGGACTTTCAGGACAAATTAGCGGAAATGAGGCAATACGAGCATACCCCGCTGGTGGAGGCGCAGGGTTGGAGTGAAGTAGGTCGTGACCGACAGTTATTCGAGTCACTTATGGTATTTGAGAACTATCCAGTGGACGCTTTGGCTTGGGGCCAAGTCGGAGCCTTACAGATTTCCAATATGCGGGTTATTGGACCCACCAACTATCCCTTGGCCATTGTGGTCGTGCCGAAAGAGGAATTTTCAATCCGGGTCAGTTATGACCCTCGGCGGTTTGAGGAGGCAGCCATCTCCCGAATGCTGGGGCATTTTAATACTTTGCTGGAGGGGATTGTCGCCAATCCGGACGGGCGGCTGACGGATTTGCCCTTGCTGACGAGTGCCGAGCGTCAGCAACTCCTAGTCGAGTGGAACCGGACGGAGGTTGCCTATCCCAAGGACCGTTGCCTGCACGGACTCTTTGAAGACCAGGTCGAGCAGACGCCGGACGGTGTAGCGGTGGTGTTCGAAGACCAACAGTTATCCTATCGCCAACTCAATGAACGCGCCAACCAACTGGCGCGGCATCTGCGGAGATTGGGGGTGGGACCGAATACCCTAGTAGGCATCTGTGTGGAGCGGTCGCTCGAGATGGTGGTGGGGTTGCTGGGGATCCTCAAAGCAGGCGGCGCCTATGTGCCGCTGGATCCTAGCTACCCGACCGAACGGCTGGCGTTCATGCTGTCTGATGCCCAGATGCGAGTGCTGTTGACGCGACAGTCGATTGCGGGGGTCCTGCCGGCCGGAGCGGCGCAGGTGGTTTACCTGGACACGCAGTCGGCAACGGTAGCGCGGCACGCAGCGGGAAATCTGGAAACGCCGACATGTCCCGACCAGCTCGCTTATGTGACCTACACCTCCGGATCCACCGGCCGGCCGAAAGGGGTTTGCGGCGAGCATCGCGCCACGCTCAACCGGCTGCGCTGGATGTGGCGGAAGTACCCGTTTGCGCCTGGAGAGCGCTGCTGCCAGAAAACGGTGCTGAGCTTTGTGGATTCAGTGTGGGAAATTTTTGGTCCGTTGCTGCGGGGGGTTGCGACAGTTCTGATCCCCGAGCCGGTGGTGAGGGACCCGCGATGGTTGGTGGCGGCGCTGGCCGAAGCCGAGGTGACGCGGATCGTGTTAGTGCCGTCGCTGTTGCAGGCGTTACTGGACGAGTATGAGGACCTCGGGGCGCGTCTGCCGCGACTTTCGCACTGGACCATCAGCGGGGAGGCGTTAGCGGGCGATTTGGCAGAGCGATTCTTCGAACAGTTGCCGGGACGGCTGCTCTTGAACCTCTACGGCTCATCGGAGGTAGCCGCGGACGCCACGTGGTTTGAGGTGACGCCGAAGGCGCGTCCCGGAGGAGTGCCAATCGGTAGGCCAATCGACAACATGAAGGCGTATATCCTGGACGGGCAACGCCGGCTGACGCCGATCGGAGCGACCGGCGAACTATATCTTGGGGGCGCGGGACTGGCGCGAGGCTATCTGCGCCAACCCGAGCTGACGCACGAGCGCTTCCTCGCAAATCCGTTCGATGCCGAGACCGACCGGGTCCTTTACAAGACGGGGGATCTCGCGCGTTATGCGCGCGATGGCATCATCGAGTACGTTGGCCGCGGTGATCACCAGGTGAAGATTCGCGGTTTCCGCATTGAGTTGGGGGAAATCGAATCGGTTTTGGCCTCGCACCCGATGGTGCGTGAGGCGGTCGTGCTTGCTCGCGAGGACGTTCCGAGCGACAAGCGATTGGCGGCCTACCTGACCGTCACAGAGGGAGAACCGCCGAGGGATTTGGAGTTGCGCGGACTGCTTCGGGCGAAGCTACCAGAATACATGATCCCTTCGGCATTCGTCGTTCTGGACCGCTTGCCCTTGACGCCGAACGGCAAGGTCGATCGCAAGGCCTTGCCGAGGCCGGACCTCCAACCATCGAATCCGCCTGACTTCGAGCCGCCTGGCACAGAGGCGGAGAAGGTTCTAGCGGACATCTGGTCGCAAGTGTTGCGGATTCACCACGTCGGCGTCCACGACAACTTCTTCGAGTTGGGCGGCCATTCGCTGTTGGCAACGCGAGTGGCCTGGCGGGCGACTGCAGAGTTCGGTGTGCGCTTGCCGCTGCGCACGCTCTTCGAACATCCGACGCTTGCCGGTCTTGCCGAGCACATCGACGCCCTGCTTTGGGCTGGGGATCACGATGCAAGACCCCACTTTCATCCAGCTGCGACGCTGGAGGAGGGCATCCTGTGACCACAGTGACTGGTTCGACGCCTGTCGAGGTGTTTGCGTCGCTCCGCAAAGCAGGGATCCGTCTCTGGAGGGAGGGGGATCAACTGCGATACCGCGCCGAGGTTGGCGCGCTGACGCCGGAATTGCGGCAGCTATTGCTGGAGCAGAAGTCTGAGATCCTTGAGTTCTTGAAGAACGCCGAGGGACCTGAACTGAAACCACCGCTACGGACGGCCCCGCGGGATGGGACCCTGCCCTTGTCTTTTGCTCAGCAAAGGCTGTGGTTTTTGGACCAGTTCGAACCGAACAGCGCCGCCTACAACATTCCCATGGCGCTTCGATTGGAAGGCGCGCTCGACACGGGTGTTTTGCAGCGGTGCTTGAGTGAGGTTCTTCGCCGGCATGAGGCCTTGCGGACCTGCTTCACGGGGGTGGAAAGCCAGCCGGCGCAGGTGATCCAACCCGCGGCGTCCGTAGAGATACCGCTCGTCGATTTGGAGGGGTCGCCACAACCGGAGCGCGAAGAGACGGCCAAGCGATTGTGCGCGGAAGAGGCGCGACGTCCTTTTGATCTGACGCGGGACGTTCTGCTGAGGGCCAAGCTGTTTCGACTGGGCGAGGCTGATCACATTCTTCTTTTGACCATGCATCACATCGCCTCAGATGATTGGTCTGTAGGATTACTGAACCGCGAATTGGGCACCCTTTACGAGGCTTTTGTCGAAGGCAAGGCTTCGCCGCTGACCGAGCTGCCGGTTCAGTATGCGGACTTCGCGGCGTGGCAACGGGAGTGGTTGCAGGGGGAGGCGTTACAAGAGCAGCTCGCTTACTGGAGGAAGCAACTGGAGAGCGCCCCGGCCATGCTGGAGCTGCCGGCCGACCACCTGCGGCCAGCCGTGCAGAGCTATCGCGGCGCGCTGATGGTAGGGGAGTTGCCCAAGCCCTTGTCGGCGGCGTTGAAGGAGCTGAGCCGGGCCGAAGGCGCAACCTTGTTCATGACGCTCCTTGCCGCTTTTCAGATACTGCTGCACCGGTACAGCGGAAGCGACCAGATTGTCGTCGGCTCGCCCATCGCAGGTCGCCGACATCCCAAGCTCGAGCGACTGATTGGTTTTTTTGTCAACACCCTGACGATGCAGGGGGATCTTTCGGGCGATCCATCGTTTCGAACGCTTCTCGCCCGGACTCGCGAGGCGGCCCTGGGAGCCTACGCTCATCAAGACTTGCCCTTCGAGCAGCTGGTGCAGGAGTTGCATCCGGTTCGGAGCGTGAGCCATGCTCCGATCTTTCAGGTGCTGTTCGTTCTGCAGAACGCTCCCTGGGAGGCGCCGACGTTGCCGGGGCTGGACGTCGCTTCCGTTCCTATTGATATCGGCATCTCCAAGTTCGACCTGTCACTTGCTGTTCGGGAACGTGACGGGCTTCTCAGGACCGTGGTCGAATACAGCACCGATTTATTTGAGGCCGAGACTATTCGGCGAATGCTTGGGCATTACCAGACACTGCTGGAAGGGATTATCGCCAATCCGGATGAGCGGCTGTCGGAATTGCCGCTGCTGACCGGCGCCGAGCGTCAGCAACTCCTGGTCGAGCGGAACCGGACTGAGGTTGCCTATCCCAGGGATCGATGCCTGCACGAGCTCTTTGAGGAGCAAGTCGAGCGCACGCCGGACGCTGTGGCGGTGGTGTTCGAACACAAGCAGCTGAGCTATCGCCAACTCAATGAACGCGCCAACCAATTGGCGCGATATCTGCGGAAATTGCGCGTGGGACCGAACACCCTAGTAGGGATCTGTGTGGAACGCTCACCGGAACTCGTTATTGGGTTATTGGGTATCCTCAAAGCAGGTGGCGCTTACCTCCCAATAGAATTCTGAGTATCCCAAGGAGAGGGTGGCTCTTATGCTCCGGGACGCCAAGGCCTCGGTGTTGCTGACGCAGAGGCAATTTATCGAGAAACTTGGCCAAACCGGCGTCCAAACTGTCTACGTTGACAGCGACCGCAAGCTGTTTGAATCCCAAACCAAGCAGAATCTGCGAACGGATGTCGGCTCTCATAACCTGGCCTACGCAATCTACACTTCTGGCTCGACTGGCGTTCCGAAGGCGGCCGGCGTTTACCATCGTGGGTTCGTTAATTTGGTCCGTTGGTTTGTAAAGGAGTTCGCCGTTGCCGCAAGTGACAGTGTCCTTCTAGTAACCTCGCTGAGTTTTGACCTCACGCAAAAAAACATTTACGCCCCTCTGGTTTGCGGCGGTAAACTTCATCTCTTGGCAGTCGGGCTGTACGATCCAGGCTTGATCCTCAAGTCGATCCGCGGGAACCAGATCACACTGCTTAATTGCACGCCCAGCGCCTTTTATCCTTTGATCGAGCCGGCGCGTCTCGCGACCTTCGAAATGATCGCATCACTACGATGTGTCTTTTTAGGTGGGGAAGCTATTTCAATACAACGTTTGCGTCCTTGGTTCGAATCGGAGATTTGTCACACGGAAGTGGTGAACACGTACGGCCCAACCGAGTGTGCGGACATTGCGACTTCTTACCGGCTGCCTCGATCCAACCTAGAAAACTATCGTTTTGTCCCCCTCGGCAAACCGATCTTCAACGTCCAACTGATCATCGTGAATAAGGACTTACAGCTTTGCCCGATAGGTGTGCGTGGTGAAGTATGCATTGCCGGGATTGGCGTTGGAGCAGGCTATATAAACAATTCGGAATTGACAGCGGCGAAGTTTATCGATAGTCCTTTTGTAGAACTGTCCGGACGAACACTTTATAAGACTGGTGACCTGGCCCGCTACCTACCCAGCGGAAACATCGAGTATTTAGGACGCCTGGATTATCAAGTGAAGATTCGGGGTTTCCGGATCGAGCTGGGGGAAATTGAATCGACGTTGGCCAGTCTTCCAGGGGTGCGGGAGGCAGTCGTGGTGCCGCGTGAGGACGGTTCCGGCGACAAACGATTGGTGGCCTACCTGACTCTCAAAGAAGGAGAATCGTCAAAGGATTCAGAATTGCGAGGCCGGCTTCGGACAAAGCTGCCAGAATACATGATCCCTTCCGCGTTCGTCGTTCTGGACCGCTTCCCGCTGACGCCGAATGCGAAGGTGGATCGCAAGGCATTGCCACCCCCGCCGGAACGTTCATCTGAAGGTTCATACGTGGCGCCTAGGACCCGGACGGAGGAAGTGCTGGCAACTATCTGGAGCGAGTTTCTTGACCTGACACAGGTCGGCGTCCACGACAATTTCTTCGATCTGGGGGGCCACTCGCTGTTAGCGGCCCGCGTCATCGGCAAGATCAACGCGACATTCCAAATAAAGCTGAGCGTCAGCGCGCTCTTCCTCGCGCCCACCATCGAGACGCTTGCTCCCTCGATCGAAGAGAGCGTGGGAGACGAAAACGGGGGGCCTCGAGTGGTTGCGCTTCGAGACGGCCATATTGGCCCGCCTATCTATTTCATCGGCGCCGGCGCGACCGAATATCGGCTCGCTGAATTGATCGGTGAAGAACGCGCTGTATTCGCAGTTGATTTGCCGATGGCACCGGAATGGCGTCAGGCGATCATCTCGGGAAACTCAAAGGGGCTGCCGAGCATTGAACAGCTGGGCGGGCGTTTCGGCGACATCGTGCGCGCGCACGCCGGCTCCGCGCCCTGCGTATTGGTGGGATATTCCTTTTGGGGCAAAATCGCCTTCGAAGCCGCGCAAGCGCTGACAGGCGCCGGAGGGAAGGTTGAATGCGTGTTGCTCATCGACGCCTCTGCGGCTAAGGCATTTTATAGGGGCTGGCGCAGCGTCGTGAGGGGAGCGGTCCACATAGTTGGCAGCTCAAAAAATTTTCGTGTTGCGCTACAGACTTCCTGCCAACTGCTTTGGTGGCTCCTTTCGCGGCGATCTCCGCATTTTTTCAGTGGAGAGTTGCGCGTAGTGCTTTCAAAGCCGAACGTGACGAGACTACCATCTGGGTCGGGGCTTGGCGACGACGATCTGCACGCCCGCAATGGAGCGGTCGGGGAAGAATATAACGCGGTTGAGGACCCGCTGTGGAGTCTCGCTCCGTTTGTAGAGAATACGTTGAACCCAGGGACGCTCGATGCAAGGGGGGTAGTTATTCGCGTGAGACGTCCTGGGGAAGAATCGTTGCCCGGGCAGTTTCTCACCAACTGCTGGGGCGAACTGTTCGCGCACGGCATCGAAGTCTTTCATGTTTCAGGAGACCATTTGTCGATGGTGCGGAACAAGGCGAACCGATTGGAAGTAGCACGGGCGATGAGCAGCGCGCTTGACCAGTATCGCGTGCCGATGTCGCTCGAGTCCGGGCGACAAATGCCACAGTTTGAAGTCGCCGGTCACCCGCGCGACGAAACCAGGTTAATGGCATGAGGCCCGAGGGACAATAGTATTGTGATCGGCATTTAGACTATCACGGACAGCTGGTGGTTTGCAATTGAACGTTTTTTGTGACCCTTAGAATCACAAATCGCGGGCAGTTAAGGAAGGGCGATGTTGGTCCGCTAATACTTTCATCGTCGCCAGCCCAGTCGGGTCGACGAATTGATCGGCGACGAGCGCCATTGAATTGCCGATGGCGCCGGGAGGCGTCAGGCGATCACAGCGGGAAGTTCAAAAGCGCTGGCAACCGTTGAGCAGCTTATCGCCGCACGTTTCCGAGGCATTTACGTGCACGTGTGTGCTGGTGGGATATTCCTTTTGGGGCAAAGTCGCCTTCGAAGCCGCGTACACGCGCACAGCCGCCGGCGGCAAAGTCGATGTGGTTAGCGTTGGGCGATGATGAGTGCGTTTGACCGGTACCGCGTGGCGCACCCGACGCAAAGACGCGCGATCGCGTGCGCCCTATCGGCCGAAACTTGGCGCCAGTTGTGCAGATTCTTCCCGCTCTTTTATTGCCAACGCTGATAGTCCTTGACAGAGCGGCAAAACGTTCTTGTTTAACATAGCGTAAGGGGAGCATAGGATGAGCGGCCCGGATAATTTGAGCGTGTGCATGCGGCGCACGCGTCGCAACATATTGAAGATGGGCGCCATTTTGGCGCCTGCGGTTCTGGCGAAGACCAAGCCGGTTCGTGCAGCGTCGGGGGTCTGTGGGAGCAGCATTGGACCTCTTGTCTGCAAATGTTTCCTGAAGGGCACGAAGATCCGCACGCTCGTCAACGGCTACCAGAAAGTCGAGGACCTGGAGGTTAATGATTTTTTGCCGACAATGTTCAGTGGACTGCGTCCTATCCAGTGGATCGGACGCTATCCCTTCAAGAAGGATTCGTCACAGCGATGGGTCAAAGACGCACTGCCCGTTCGGATCGCGCGCTCGGCGCTTGCTCCCGACGTCCCGCATGACGATCTTTACGTGACAAGGACGCACGCCCTGTTCATCGACGGCGTGCTAGTCACGGCGGAGAGTTTGATCAACAATACTACGATTGCGCTCTTTGAGGCGAGCGAATACGACGAGCTGGAGTTCTTCCATATCAAGCTCGAAAGTCATGATGTGATTTATGCCGAAGGGGCTCCGGTCGAAACGTTGTTGAGCGTCGAGGAAGCCGCCGTCAATTTCGCCGAATACTTTCGTAGTTATGGATCGCCGAAGACAGATGAGGCTCCGTGCGCCCCGCTTGTATCCTACGACGGCGGGTGTAGCGAATTGAAGTCGAGGCTCCGGAGCGCGGTCTCGCCTTGGATTGATCGCCGAGGGCAGTTCGAGGTCATTCGAGACTGCTTGGAGGAGCGTGGAATCGCGCTCTTTAGACAATGGGAGCCAGCCCGCTAGCTGTTCAACCGATTGACCTTAGTATTGGCCGCTGAGAGGGGATGCGCTCTATGGAGTCGCCGCCATCGATGCGGGATGGCCGTGTCGCTGTTGCTCTCTCTCTCTGTGGATGATGTTGTCTTGCATGGAACGGAAACGCTCGCCATGTGTGGTTGAACTCGTTACGTGCAAACGTGGGCTTGTCGGAAGTGGCAAATAGATGACTTCGGTACTCTATGGTATATGCGGTAGCGTACGCTGCGATAATAGCGTGAGAGGGACCTGCTAGGCGCAAGTGGATAGCTTTGTCGATATGTTCAAATGAAATTTGTCATCCGGTCAATGGTTAACGGTCACGTCTTGCCACCCCTGCGCTCTCGATCGCGTGAGCTATTACCATGAGCCCCGTAGCTCGTCCGCATCGGGTCCTTTATTTCTGCGACTGGCTGCCCCCTGACTTTGGCGCGGTAGGTCAATATAGCGTGATCTTCGCGCGAGAGATGGCGTCGAAGGGCGACCACGTCACGCTGGTGGGACTTTCCTCAAGCGGAGACAGTGAATATTCGGAAGTGGTTGGGCTTGGACTATGTCGCGAGATAAAGCTTGCTTCATCCTCATACAACAAATCAAATACTCGACACCGTCTGCTCTGGACTGTGAAAACTAATACGCGTATTATCGTAAATTTATGGCGGGAGATATTGGCTGCAGATACGATTTTATTTACCGGAAGTCCACCACTCCTCTTGCATTGGATTGCGCCGGCCAATCTGTTATTTCGAAAAGAACTGGTGTATCGTATCACGGATTTCCATCCAGAATGTGCTATTGCCCAACGCGGCAGCGCCGGCCTCCTTCTCGGCCTCATTTACCGCCTGACTGTGTTCTGGCGTCGTCGCGTAGACCGCTTTGAGGCGCTAGGGGAGGATCAGATCGCGCGACTGCGTGAAATCGGAATTTCGCGGGACCGGATCGAGCTGAAGCGCGATCCGTCTCCGGTCCCCATCACTCTGGATACCTCCCCCCTACCGCGTCCCGCTGGAACTGAATCCTTCCTGTTGCTCCTCTATTCTGGCAGTTGGGGCGTCGCGCACGATTACCGAACCTTCCTTGAAGGCTACCGGCTGCATCATAAGCAAGGGGGGAGCGCGCGTTTCGTGCTCTGGCTCAATGCCCTTGGTTCGGCGATAGACCCCATTGAAAGCGCCTTGTTGGCGGATGGCCTCCCTTACATCAAAGGCGCACCGGTGCCACTCGAACGCTTGGCGTCACTGCTGGTGACGGCCGACGCTCATCTCATTACTCTCTCGGATCCATTCGTCGGGTTCGTGCTGCCATCAAAGGTATATGGATGCATCGCGTCAAATCGGCCGGTCCTATTCGTTGGGAGCAAGAACTCTGACGTGCACTTGTTGTGCAGCGGGAGTCTCGGCCCAGCATATCAGCGGGTGGAGGTTGGCGATGCGGAAGGCTGCGGGCAGGCGCTCAACAGAATTGCGGCAATGATCGACGACAGTCGCGTCGCCAGCCGGCGCCAACTACGAAGCGAACGTGGCGACGGCGAAGGAAGAACCGCCATTACGCTCAGAAAGAAGCGACCAGGATGATGAAAGCGCTGATATGCGGTGCGGGCGGCTTCATCGGCAGCCATTTGGTCAAGCGGTTGAAGCGCGAGGGATTCTGGGTGCGCGGGGTCGACTTGAAATTTCCGCGGTTTAGCGAGACGGACGCCGACGACTTCATCGTTGGCGATCTGCGCGAATTCGAAGTTGCTCGCGAGGCGATCGATTGTCGCTTCGATGAAATCTATCAGTTGGCAGCCGATATGGGCGGCGCGGGTTACATTTTCACGGGCGACAATGACGCAGACGTGATGTATAATTCGGCCCAGATCAATCTCAACGTGCTCGAAGCGTGCCACCGTCGCAATTCCAAACGGATATTCTATTCATCATCGGCCTGCATCTATCCGGAATACCGGCAACTCGATTCCGACAATCCGGGACTGGCCGAGAGCGACGCCTATCCAGCGGCGCCAGACAGTGAATACGGATGGGAGAAACTCTTCAGTGAGCGCCTTTACCAGAGCTATGCGCGTAACCGCGGCTTTCAGGTGCGGGTGGCACGATACCATAACATATTTGGCCCCGAGGGGGCATGGAATGATGGCAAGGAAAAAGCCCCGGCGGCCATTTGCCGCAAGGTCGCTGTGGTCAGTCATGGGGGTGCCGTCGAGATTTGGGGAGACGGCGAGCAAACGCGTTCCTTTCTCTTTATCGATGAATGCCTTGAAGGAACATTGCGCTTGATGCGATCGGATTGTTCGGGGCCAATTAACATCGGCTCGAATGAAATGGTTTCGATCAATGAGCTCCTGCAAATGACGGCGTCAATCGCGGGCAAGCAAATTTCAGTGTCTCACATTCCGGGACCGCTCGGTGTGCGCGGGCGCAACTCCAACAACAAACTGATTGCCGAAAAGCTAGGCTGGCAACCGACGCAGCCGCTCGTGGATGGGCTTAAGAAGACCTACGAATGGATCGAGTTGCAGGTGCAGGTCGCACGCCAGAAGAATGGACTTTAGCATTACCCAAGGCTCGCGCGGCGGATGGGTCGCTCGAGATCGTTTGATGAATGCGTCATGGATCGCCAAGTGCGGGTGCTTCTGTGCGCGCGACGACCGCATTCGCTTTAGTTTCTGTGAGCACAGCAATGAACGTGCAACTGCCCCGATCGAACAGACCCTCCGTACCGACAATCGTCGGACAAGACGAGCGGGAATTTTATGGCTTCGGGAATCTGCCTCCCCAATTTGAGGGCTCGCAAGATCATCTGCGCGCAAGTTTAGTCAATTACATCGCTCTCGCGGTCAAGCGCAAATACTTGCTGACGGTCATATTGGGAATTTTCTTACTTGGAGGCCTGATTATCACCCTTAACACCCCGAGAATCTATAACGCCTCCACCACGATTAGGATTGAAAGATCGGCGCCGAGAGTGATCAGGGACCAATTGGCGCAGCCGGACTCCGCCGAAGGGGAGGATACTCAATTCTACGAGACCCAGTTCGAGCTTATCCGGAGCCGTCTGCTCGCCGACCGGGTGGCGACCGCGCTGAATCTCGAACACACGGACTTTCTCGAAGCCCCCCCAACCTCGTTTGTGGATCGGCTGAATGATCACTTAGGACCCTGGCAAAGCTCCCTTCTACGCAGGTTGAGAGATGCGCAACCTTCGTTTCCAAGCTGGCTCACACATTTCTTGATTCCCGCGCAACCCTCTCTTCAAAGTGGGGCGATGGGAAGCAAAGCGGCTGTCGCGACTGACCTCGACGCCAATGCCGATAAGGCTCGTCATGAAAGAGCGGTTAGCCAGATATTGGACGGACTTTCGGTTAAACCGATCGGCGACTCCTCGATCGTGCGCATATCTTACGCCGGAGTAAGTCCCGCTTGGGCACAACGAATTAGTATCGCCGTCGCCGAGCAATTTGAGAAAATGACCCTTGACATGAGGTTCTCGGCCTCGCTCTACGCGCGCAACTTCCTCGAGGAGCAATTGCAAGGACTAAAGCACAAGCTTGAGGCGTCCGAGAGGCAATTGATCGATTATGCGCATAGGGAGGGCATTCTCGACGTCGACAGCAAGCAACCGCAAGTCCTAACAGAAATTGCTACCGTTCAGAATGCCTATGCTGCTGCTGCCACCGCGCGTCTGACGCTCGAAGAAACCTGGCGGCAGGCGCAGGGCGACGGAGTCGATGCCTTGCCCCAGACTATGGGCGATACCCGAATTCAGGCGGCGCGCGCGAAGTTGGCCGAACTTCGTGCCACGAATCTAGATCGGCTCACCGTTGCGGGACCCGCCTCTCCTGCAGTTTTAGCACTGCGAGCCCAAATAAGCGCGACTGAAGCGGACATTAGTAATCAGATCAACCTGATCAAGGCGTCTATCAAGGACCAATATAACGCGGCCGTCGCCAATGAGAAAGCCTTGGCAGACGAGCTGGCGAGCCTGAAGACTGCTGCGCTCGATTTGCGGGGTCGAAGCGTAGATTATGCGATGCTTTCGCGGGAGGTCGACACAAACAGAGCTCTCTACGACGGACTCCTGCAGCAATATCAACAATTGGCCATCGCCAGCGACGCCGAAACCAACAATGTTTCCGTCGTAGATCGCGCCTTGCTACCCGGCGTGCCCGTTTCCCCATCGCTGTCCAGAAATCTTTTGTTGGCGCTCGTTCTCGGATTGGCGGCGGCGACAACCGCCATCTGGTTGATGGAGGTGCTCGACGACACATTCAAGACGCCGGAAGATATAGAGAATAGACTTGGCGTGCCAGTGCTAGGCGTGATTCCGAATGCGCAAAAATCCACACCGCTGGCGCTGATGAACGATGTGACGTCTCCGGTCGCGGAGTCCTATCGCTCGCTAAGGACGGCCATTCGCTTTTCAACTTCGGAGGGCGCCCCTCGATCGCTCTTGATCACTAGTTCGCGTCCTGGAGAAGGCAATTCGACGATTACAGCCTCAATCGCCCTGAATATTGGGCAATTGGGGAGGCGTGTCTTGCTGATTGACGCAAACTTGCGCGATCCATCTGTCCATCGCCTCCTCGGCATCGACAACAGAGTGGGGCTATCCACCTATCTCTCCGGCGCAAATTCGCCGGCCATGTCTCAGGCCCTCTCAGACGCTTGGGCTTCCGGCGCGATCAAAGAGAGCGCTTTGACAGGCGTCGACGTCATGACGAGCGGACCTGTGCCGCCGAATCCGGCGGAATTGCTTGCGGGCCCTAAACTTGCGTTGCTCTTGATTGCGGCCGGCGAACTTTTTGACACGATAATCATTGACGGGCCGCCGATCATGGGGCTTGCCGACGTTCCTATCCTGAGCAGCGCAGTCGAAGGGGTCATCATGGTGATCGAAAGCGCCAAGGCCCGTCGCACCGTGGTCCGACATGCGCTAAAGAGGCTTCAATTCGCGCGAGCGCATGTGGTGGGCGCCGTCCTCAACAAGTACCATCCCAGGCACGCCCAGGGCTGTCGCGCATGAGCAAAGAGCTCGAAGAGGAAGTCTTTGTGCGCGAAGCTGCGCATCGGTCATCCCGTTCCGCAAGTCGAAAAAAATCGACCTCCGGTCGACCCTGCCAGATTGGTCGCGGAAGCTGGTGAGGCCAGGCCTGGATGATGCCGAAACCTAGCATCGGAACCGAACTGGCGCACAACTGCGCTCGGTGGTTTTTCGCGCCATCAGGCTGCTCGTCGAAAAACGGGCAATTGAGAGTGATGGGGCGCGGATCTCTCACGAAAATCGGATTGGCGTAGAAATGTGCGGCCTTAACGGAATTTTCGCATACGGCGGATCTGCCGAGCGACCGGACGAGAAGGAACTACTAGCGACACGCGACCACATGCGCGCCCGTGGCCCTGACGCATATGCGCAGTCGTGGACCGAAGATCGCAGACTGGGCCTCGGTCATCGGCGCCTGGCCATTGTCGATCTCTCCAACCGCGCCGACCAACCCATGTTTAGTGACGATCGACGTTACATCGTTATCTTTAACGGCGAAATTTATAATTATCGTGCGTTGCGCCGTGAACTGGAGCAGATGGGCCAACTTTTCCGAACAACGTCTGATACTGAAGTGCTCTTGCATCTTTTTGCTATCGATGGGGCGGCAATGACGTCCCGCCTGCGCGGGATGTATGCTTTTGCGATCTGGGATACCCTCGATCGTCGATTGTTTTTGGCCCGCGACCCCTACGGCATCAAACCCCTCTATTATTCCGATGACGGCAAGGTCTTCCGGTTTGCCTCGCAGGTCAAGGCGCTGCTGGCGGGAGGCGGGGTTTCACGCGACCCTGAACCAGCGGGGCATGCTGGCTTCTATCTGTGGGGAAGCGTTCCCGAGCCCTTCACGCTTTATAAGGCTATCAGGCAGTTGCCGGCGGGAAGCTCCGTATTCGTCGATGCACGGGGGATGACCTCAGCGCGCCATTTCCACTCCATCGCCGCCATTCACTCCGCAGCGTCAACTCGGGCGGTCGAACCTGCAAGAGCGAAAAACACTGATGACGAGATCCGCGCTGCGCTGCTGGACAGCGTCCGACACCATCTGGTCGCAGACGTGCCCGTCGGCGCCTTCCTTTCGGCTGGGATCGATTCTGGTGCGCTTGTTGGACTTATGCGCGATGCCGGGCAGGTCGACATAGAGACTGTCACGCTCACCTTCGAAGAGTTTCAGGGACAGGAGGAGAATGAGGCTCCGCTAGCGGCAAGGATCGCCGAGATCTACGGGACGCGCCATAGCGCACACGTTGTGACGCGCCGCGAGTTCGAGGCGGAATTGCCACAAATTCTCGATGCGATGGATCAGCCTTCCATCGACGGTGTCAACACTTGGTTCGTCTCGAAGGCGGCGCGCGAAAGAGGTTTGAAGGTCGCGATGTCCGGTCTTGGGGGCGACGAATTATTCGGCGGCTACCCTTCCTTCCGCGATGTTCCACGTTGGGTGTCGAGATTTTCCTTCGCCTCTCGTCTTCCGCCATTCGGCGCCGCTTTTCGCAAGTTGCTTCAGGTCGCGGGCGGCGAGCGCATTTTGGGCAGCGCAAAAGCGGCTGGCATGCTGGAGTATGGAGGCACTTACGCTGGCGCCTATATGCTGCGGCGCGCGCTATTCATGCCATGGGAGTTGGATGTGCTGATGGGACGCGAGTTGGCGCGGCAGGGCCTCGATACTCTGCAACCGATCCAACGCGTAAATTCGGAGTTGGTTCCTGAGCCACGATCAAGTTACGGCAAGATCGCGGTTTTGGAGTCAACCCTCTATATGCGTAATCAGTTGCTTCGAGATACGGACTGGGCCGGCATGGCGCACGGGCTCGAAGTGAGAGTTCCGCTAGTGGACGTCGAACTCTTGGGGCGGCTGGCGCCGCTGCTGAACTGTGCACACGAGGCTGGTAAGAAGGCGTTGGCGACAGCGCCGGCCATTTCGCTTCCTTCCGAAGTCGTAGCTCGTCGAAAAACGGGTTTTGGCGTGCCGATGGGCGACTGGCTCCGCTCGGCGGCTCACGCCTCACGTCGGAAAGGTGACGCGTGGAAGACGTCAAAGGGTTTCGTGTCGCGCGACTGGTCGCGAGCGGTCATGGCAGCTGGCGCTCAATGAGCGAGCGGTCAAAGGCAAGGTTGTTCAGATTGGCCGAAGCGACGGTCTTCGACGACACTGTCGAAGGAATGAGTCCCGTTGCCGACTTCCAGCGCGCAGATTCGCACGATCACGTCCTGATCATCGAGGCGGAACGTACGGAGCGTAATTACTGGTATGATTTATGGCGATATCGAGAGTTGTTTGCGATGTTGGCCTGGCGCGACGTCGCGGTTCGCTACAAGCAAGCCGTCTTAGGCGTGGGGTGGGCCATTATTCGACCGCTCGTTACGATGATTGTGTTTGCGACCGTATTCGGCAGGCTCGCGCACCTGCCGAGCGACGGGTCCGTGCCCTATCCGCTGCTCGTGTTCGTGGGCATGTTGCCGTGGTTTCTGCTCTCGACCATCCTAACCGATGCGTCGGGAAGTGTAGTGGCAAACCCTAATTTGGTTGGAAAAGTCTACTTTCCGCGCATTATTATTCCGACTTCCAGCGCCGTTGTGGCCATTGTGGATTTTGCGATCAACCTCCTTTTACTCATAGGTTTTTTGCTGTGGTTTGGTATATTGCCGGACGCAAAGATCTTTTTATTGCCTGCATTTTTTGTAATTGCCGTGCTGGCGAGCCTAGGGCCGGCGTTGCTCGTAGCGTCGCTGAATGTGAGATATCGGGATTTTCGTTACGTCATTCCCTTCATGGTCCAGTTTGGGCTTTACGTTTCTCCGGTCGGATTCTCGAGCGCGATTGTACCTGAGAATTGGCGATTCTGGTACAGTCTCAACCCGGCCGTCGGCGTGATCGATGGCTTTCGCTGGTGTCTTCTCGGAGGACATAGCGCGCTTTACGTGCCCGGATTATTGGCTAGCCTTGCCGTAGTCGTCGGCTTTCTTTGGGCTGGTATCGCAAGTTTTCGGCATCAAGAGCGAACGTTCGCCGATGTCATTTGATGGGGGTCGCGGTTTTATGACATCTGAGGTGGTTATCGACGCGGAGAACCTTGGCAAGCGTTATCGAATCGACCATCAGAGTCGGGTCGGCCACTACAAAACTTTACGCGAAAGCATCGGACTCGGCGCGGCGAGCCTTGGACGGTCGCTCGTCGATAGTCTCAGAGGTCAAACGCGGGGCAGCCGATCCTCGGTCGAGGAGTTCTGGGCGCTCAGGGACGTAAGCTTCCAGGTCAAGCGCGGGGAGGTTACCGGAGTTATTGGGCGTAACGGTGCCGGAAAGTCTACACTCCTTAAGATCCTTTCGCGCATTACTGAGCCAACCACGGGTCGGGTGACTATCCGAGGGCGGATCGCGTGTCTGCTCGAAGTGGGGACGGGGTTTCATCAGGAACTGACAGGCCGTGAAAATGTCTATCTGAACGGCGCCATTCTCGGGATGACCCATGCGGAAATCCGCAAAAAGTTCGATGAAATCGTGGCGTTCGCTGCAGTAGAGAGGTTTCTTGACACGCCGGTAAAACGCTATTCTTCAGGCATGTACGTGCGACTAGCGTTTGCCATTGCGGCGCATTTGCAGCCGGAGATACTGATTGTTGATGAGGTTCTTGCCGTAGGCGACGCTGAATTTCAGAAGAAGTGCCTTGGAAAGATACAGGACGTGGCCACTCATGGCCGAACAGTCTTGTTCGTCAGTCATAATATGGCGGCGGTCCAGAACATTTGTACCTCCGGTATATTGCTCGCCGACGGGAGAGTCTCTTCCTTTGGCGCAATCGACGAATTGGTCCGAAGCTATCTGTCAAGTTCGTTCGAACTTTCACAGTTATCGCTACTCGAGCGAAGGGACCGCGATGGGACCGGCAAAGTCCGCTTCGCTTCCCTGACGTTCAAGGACTCGGCGGGGCACCCTCTCGCGACCATGATGAGCGGGATGCCCCTCCAATTCGAGATCAATTTGACGAGGCCGGACACGCGAACGCTCAATTCCGTACGTGTGGCGCTTGAAATTGACGACGAGGCTGGGCGCCGCGTGGCGCTGCTATCGACGCGTCTTGCAGGCAACGACTTTCCAACGTTGGAAAGCGACGTAGACACCTTATCGGTGCATGTTCCGAGATTGACGTTGGCGCCGGGCAAATACGGCATAGCACTATTCTGCTCGGTCGGGGGTGAGATTGCCGACAGGGTGAAAAACGCCGCAAGCTTCGACGTTGAGGGCGGCGACTTTTATGGGAGCGGACAGATGCCATCCCAAGGACAGGGGTGCATGCTGATCGATCATTCGTTCGAGTTTGGGCGTGCAGCGAAACCCCACATTCCGGTTGCGCGCGAGCCCAAGCAACTCATCGCCTAAAGAAACTTTGCAAGCTTCACTGTTTTTTGTTTCCAAATCCATTTGATGGCGATTGACGAACGAGGCGGCGATCCATCCTATGTATCGTCTCGCGTTTTGGCTATACCGAAGGTCATAGCGGCTGACCGATGTGGGCCCAGTCACGCATTCCGATGGATGTGATGGTTTGGGGCTGGGCGATGAGCTTTCGCCAAGTGGCGCAGGCGGCGTCGACGATCGGGTCGTAGTTTTCAAAGACGGTGTTCGAGAGCCAGTTCTGACGGAGATATTGCCAGACGTTCTCGACCGGGTTGAGCTCGGGCGCACGGGAAGGCAGGAAGATCGGGGTGATGTTTTCAGGCATGTCCAGCTTGCCCGTGGTGTGCCATCCGGCGCGGTCGAGCAGCAGGACGGCATGGGCGCCCGCAGCGACGTTGCGCGAAATTTCGTCGAGGTGAAGCTGCATCATGTCGGCGTCGGCGTCGGGCAGCGCGAGGGTCGCCCCGACGCCGCGGGCGGGACAGATTGCGCCGAACAGATAGGCGTTGTCATAGCGCTGGTCGGCGGGCTGTCTCGGCCGCGTTCCGCGCCGGGCCCACTGCCGAACCTGGCCGTTCTTCTGGCCGATGCGGGCCTCGTCCTCAAACCAGATTTCCACCGGCGTCGTCTCCGGCAGTCCTTCAAGATGAGCCTTCAGCGCGCGCGGGAAGTTTTATGGAATGGCCCGCCCCTCCTTCCGGCGTCGTAGGCTCGCCGGCGAATCAGGAGGAGGAAGGGATGGATATCTCTGTGCTTGGCGTCGACCTCGGCAAGAACGTCTGCAGCGTGGTTGGGCTGGATGCGTCTGGCGCGGTTGTGATGCGTCGCAAGGTAAGGCGCGAGACGCTAGGTGTTTCGTCCCAGACTTTGATGGGGCATTATCGAGTGATTCGAAGGATGCGCTATGGGACAAATTCTACACGGGAGCGCCACAACGACAGAGGCGGTCCGTCGAGCGATACAGCATAGTCATGTCTGGACGGCGCTCGCAGATCAAGGGTTGTTTGCCGTAATGCGAGGTTCGCGGGTGCGGTCATGTCTTCGGCCTTTTGGCGCGGGACATCGCCCGCTGGCCCTGATGGTTTCCGCTGGTTCGTTTGCCTGATCAAGAGAACGAGCTTCGCGCTCCGACTATGCTGCAGGCTTCACGAACCGATCCTCGTGCGTTCGCATCACAACGTAGTCACCCCCAATTCGGTGATCGCCTAATGATCGAGCCGCCGGGCTATCCCGCCATGGCGCTCCCGTAGATGGAGCCATCGCGCATGACGGCGAAGGCGATCCTTGCGAGCTTGTTTGCCAGCGCTACCGCGACAAGCTTGAATGGTTTGGTTTCCATAAGCTTCGCCGCCCACATTCTGAGCCCATCCTGATGAGCCTTTCGATGGAAGAGGACAGCATGGGCGCCGACGACCAACAGTTTTCGGAGATATCGGTTTCCCATTTTTGACACGCGTCCGAGGCGCTCCTTACCGCCAGAGGAGTTCTGTCTTGGCGCCAATCCGAGGAACGCTGCGAACTCCCGAGGGCCGGAGAAGGCGGCGACATCCTGGACACTCGCGGCGATCGCAGAGGCCGTTATCGGGCCGATCCCAGGAACGCTCATCAGACGTCTGGCGTTGGCGTCAGTCTTCACCAGTCCGATAATGACGCGGTCGCTCGCGGCGATCTCATCGTTGAGTGCCTGCAGCTTACGGATGATCGGCGCGAGCGCATCCCGCACGCAGAGCGGGATGGAGCTATCCCCCTCCAAAATCGCTGCTGCCAACGCGTAGGCTCCATTCGGTCCTTGGGCGGCAATAATGCCGACCTCCGCCAGATGGCCGCGCAATGCGTTGACGAGTTGTGTGCGTTGAGACACCAGAAGTTCACGCACTTTGTGACACATGAGTATGGCTTGGTTGCTGACTGATCGTATCGGCACGAACCGCATTGAAGGTCGAGTGACCGCTTCGCAAATCGCTGCCGCGTCAGCGGCATCATTCTTTTGACGACGGACATAAGCCTTGACGTAATTGGGCGGCATCAGCCGGGCGTCGTGACCGAGTTTGACCAATTCGCGAGCCCAATGATGGGCTGAACCGCAGGCTTCCAAACCTATGACGCAGGGCGGTAGAGAGCTGAAGAAAGACAACACGTCCTTGCGGCGCAAGGCGGAGGCGATGACGATCCTGCCGTCAACATCCACCGCGTGAATCTGGAAGACCTGTTTCGCCAGATCGAGGCCCACCGTCGTCACCGAGTTCAAGTCAACCTTAGCCTTGCCCATTGCGGCTCTCCTTTGAGGCATCTTCGACAGCGCCAATCTGCCACGCCTCTTTCATCGCGGGAGGATCGGTGCGAGCGCCGTCCACACCATCAAGAGAGCCTGAGGGGGCTTGCGAAGCGCTACGGCGTCAACCCGAAGACGATCGCCAAGTGGAAAGCGCGGTCCTCCGTTTCCGATCTGCCGACAGGACCGAAGGAGCCCAGATCGACAGTCCTGTCAGCAGAGGAAGAGGCCGTCGTCGTTGCATTCCGAAGGCATAGTTTGCTGCCCCTCGACGACTGCCTGTACGCTCTGCAACCCACCATCCCGCATCTGACGCGCTCATCCCTTCACCGGTGTCTGCAACGCAATGGGACGAGCGCCTGTTCGACATAGGCGAGAAAGGCCTCGCCGTTCATCGGGCCATCCAGGACCATGGGCGCGGCGATGCCGTCGTGGCGCAGCCCTGCGGTGAAGGTGGTTGTTTTCCAATGGCCATGGGGCACGGGAGCGCGGCATCGCTCGCCCCTCGGCGCACGACCGTAAAGGCGCGCCATTTTGGTGTTCGCGGCGGTCTCATCGATGAAGACGATGCGCGTCGGATCGAGGTCGAGTTGTTCTTCGAACCACGCTTCGCGCGCCGCGTTCACCATTCTGCGGCGCTGCTCGGCGGCGCGCGCCGTCTTTTTTGCGCGTGATCCTGCGACGCTTGAAGAACCGCCACAGCGTGCCGATGGCGACGGCGACGCCGCGCTCCTTCAACCCGTCCCGCAGTTCCGCCAATGTGACGTCCGACTTCGCAGCCAAGGCTGAAAGGATCAGTTCGGCGTGGGTCTCAATCCGATGCGAGTGGCGGTCGCCGCCCTGGCGCTTGGGCGTCACATCGCCCTCCCGCTGTTCCTGAGCTCGCCAGCGGATCGCGCTCGACGGGCTCACCCCGAACCGTTCAGCCGCCGCCCGACACGACAATCCCCCTGCGATAGCCCCAACGACACGACGACGAAGGTCAACCGATAAAGCACTGGCCATGCAAGCCAGCCTCCTCGCCGGCATCCAGCAGGAATCAGAACCAAGCCGATTCGGGAATCCCTCTCAATTCAATCAGACGAGAAAACGCTCTAATTGCTCTGGCGGAGAAGCTCGCTCCGTGCGTTGTCGGGATGGAGGCCTGCTGCGGCGCCCATCATCTGGGCTGTGTGTTCGCCGCTCAGGGCTATGATGTCCGGCTGATGTCGCCCGAATATGTCCGGCCCTACATCAAAGCGCAGAAGAATGACGATCGCGACGCCGAGGGGATCGCGGAGGCGGCGACCCGGCCGACGATGCGCTTTGTCGAACTGAAGAGCCAGGATCAACTCGACATGCAGACACTTCATCGATCGCGAGACCGGTTGGTCGGGGAGCGGACAGCTCTGATCAATCAGTTGCGCGCCATTCTGCTGGAGCGAGGAATGGGCGCGCCGCAGGGCAAGCGGAAGTTCGAGCAGTTCCTGGCCGTGCTGATGGATGAGCAGGGCGGAGCGGGATTGAGCTCGCGGATGATCGTGCTCGTCGCCGACGCTCGCGCGCAATGGGCGGAACTCGATCGACGGATCTCTGCGTTCGACGCCGAGTTCGTCCGCTGGGTGACGGAGAACGAAGAGGCTCGGCGGCTGACGACAATCCCAGGCGTCGGCCCGATCGTCGCATCCGCCCTCGTCGCCGCCATCGGTCGGGCGGAAAGCTTCGACCGTGGGCGCGATGGCCTCGACAGTGTTGAGCTATTGGAGTTCGGTGGTCGTTGCCGAAACGCCCACAAATGATCGAATTGGTTGGGTGGAAGGGCGATCGGCCTAAGTTCGCGGGGGGACGGCGCATGTCCATCCTGGTGTTCCGTATTGGACAACTGGGTGACATGATCGTATCGCTTCCGTCGATGTGGGCGGTGCGTCGCCGCTGGCCGGAGGCGAGTCTTACGCTGCTCTGTGACGTCCATTCCTCCCGCAAATATGTCCTTGCGTCGGATATATTTCGGGGCACGGGCCTTTATGATGCGATCGAACAATACGACGTGCCATCCGGAGGGCATTTTGGTTGGCGAGCAATAAGGCGGCAATTTCTGTTGCTGAAGAGGATCCGATCGCACACGTATGATGCGCTAATCTATCTGGCCCCAAGCGTCCGCAAACGGGAACAGGTTCGCCGTGATATTGCTTTTTTTAGAGCCGCCGGCATTCGCCGGATTTACGGCGCTCGTCATTTTCCTCCAGTACCAATCAAACGACCCGGCGAGCCGTTCGCATTTGGCGAAGCTGAAGCCGACCTGTTGCTGGCGCGTCTCGGGGCCGACGGTATTCCGGTTCCGGAGCGCGGGAGGGGATCGCTAGACTTGCGGCTCGGCGACGTGGAAACGGCGGAAGTGGCGGGTTGGCTCAGCGCCCAATGTTCTGATGGTGGCCGGCGGTGGCTTGGCGTAGGTCCGGGCTCCAAAATGCAATCGAAACGCTGGCCGCTCGAGCGTTACGGGGCGGTCGTGGAGGCGCTGATTGCTCGGTACGACGTGTGGCCGGTCGTGTTCGGGGGACCGGAAGATCGCCCAAGCGGGGATCGCCTCCTGGCTGGATGGGGGCGAGGCTACAATGCAGCTGGGGCCTTATCCGTGCGTGGGTCGGCC
The DNA here is from genome assembly GCA_963794155.1 of uncultured Alphaproteobacteria bacterium. Classification (GTDB taxonomy): domain Bacteria; phylum Pseudomonadota; class Alphaproteobacteria; order Rhizobiales; family Beijerinckiaceae; genus Roseiarcus. The sequence continues at coordinate 216,889 of CAWCCX010000001.1, forward strand.
GAAGCAATCAAAAACTGCATCCTCTATGTCGGAAACGATACCGGCACCATGCATTTGGCGGCATCTGCGGGGACGCCGTGCGCCGCGCTATTCTCGGCGCGGGATTGGCCCGGCGCTTGGTATCCATATGGCGTCCCTCGAAAGATTTTTCGCTCGGAAATCGAATGTGAGGGTTGCTATCTGGATGAATGCCTCGACCGACGCAACGCTTGCCTAACTCGGATCTCCGTGGCGCAGGTGGTGGCGGGATGTGAAGACCTCATGCGCGAAGGGCGTGCACATCTGTACGCAGACACAGCGGAATAGGCTCGGTTTTTCGATCTACGCTGGCGCCAGTATAGCTTCCGTGAAGCCCCTGATCATTCCGGTTTCGGCGGTTGTCCCGACCCGCGATCGCGCACCGGTTCTAAGGCGAACCTTGGCGTCGCTGGCCGAGCAGAGCACACTCCCTACAGAGTTGATCATCATCGATGGCTCCAGCACTGAAGCGAGCCGTGAGGTCGTCGAAGAATTTGAGAAGCGGGTTTCGAGTCCTATCGCGATTCGCTGGCGGCGGGCGGAGCAACTTGGGGCAGCAGTCCAGCGCAACCAGGGCGTTGCGGCCGCTTCGCAACATTTCATATTGTTCTTCGACGATGATGTCCTATTCGAGGAGCATTGCTTGGCCCGTCTGTGGAGCGCGATCGACGCCGACCCGCGACTGGGCGGCGTCAATGCGATGATTACGAACCAGAAATACCACCCGCCTGGCCGCGCCAGCAGGATGGTGTTTACGATACTGCATGGCCGCAATGAGTTGACCTTCGCGGGCCGTATTATTGGGCCGGCGGTGAACTTGGCTCCTGAGGATCGGGACGACTTACCGGGAGTTGTGCCAACCGATTGGCTAAATACGACATGCACACTTTACCGGCGCGAGGCGCTCCCCAACCCTCCTTTCGATTCGATTTTTACGGGGTATTCCATTGCGGAGGACGTAGCCCTGTCGGTACGCGTCGGAAAGAATTGGCCCCTGGCTAACGCCAGAACGGCAAGGATTTTTCACGACAGCCAGCCCGGCGCGCATAAGGCCGACGTCTCGTCCTTGGCTGAGATGGAATTGGTCAATCGGCACTATATTATGTCAAAATTGCTGGAGCGAAACCAATGGAGCGACTATGCCCGTTTGTTCACTTGGGAGGCCTTCGGTCTTCTAGCAACTTTGGCCGCGCGGGATAGGCGACGGTTCTTTCTACCGCAGCTTCGAGGAATGGCTCGCGGACTACGACGCTGCCTGAAGCGTTCGAACACTAAGTATTGAATGACTGGACGCGCTTAGGGTGGTAACGCGCGTCGCCGGATTGGTTGTCGGTCGCCCACGAGATTATTGTATGGATTCGCAGCCGCCGGACGGCGCAATCAATCCAGGCGTGTTTATTCAGGAATAAGCAAAGCGTCACTTTATGACCCAGCCTTCACTGCACCGCTCGTTCTGGGACTACCACAAGGTCCAGGTTGCCGTGGGCGCTGTGACCCGCAATCGTCGCTGGTTCATGAATCTCAAGGAGCGTGGCGCATATCTCGACGTCGGCTGCGGACCCAACTTCGGTCCGGATCGGATCAACCTGGACTACACGTGGCGGCACGGAATAGATATCTGTTGCGACATCACCCGTGGCCTGCCGTTGCCAGACAACTACGTGGGCGGAGTCTTCTCCGAGCACTGCATCGAACATATAACCCTAACCCAAGCATTGGCGGTATTTACCGAAATTCGCCGCGTGCTAATGCCCGGTCGTTACGTACGGATCGTCGTGCCGAGCCTCGAAATCTACCTGGACTGCTATCACGCAAAGCGACCGATGCCTTACAACCTGGACGACATGATCATCGGGCCGATCGCTTCGCCGGCGGTAAGCATAAACCGAATCATGCGATCGCACGGGCATCAATTTATCTACGACTACGAGACGTTGAAGGCCGCGCTCGAAACGACCAGATTCTCGGATGTACGGCAGCGAAATCTAGGCGATGGGGCTGATCCAAAGCTTTTGCTCGATACTCCGAATCGAGCGGTCGAAAGCCTATATGTCGAGGCGCGAAAAATATAACCGCCCAATTATGTCGTAGGCAGAGCGCTAATTGACTGGCTTGGTTTGCGCCGGAACCAGAACGAAGCAGGGTTCGGCGCGTAGCAACGTTCGGCCAGAACGGGAAAGGCGCTGGCGACCTCCGGCGGCCGTTTATGTGCGAGGTAGTTTAGCGCGCAGAGGATCTCAAATTCCGAGTTGAACGACATAAACGCTTCGAGGAGGTACTGCTCCGTCCATAGGCGGCGATGCTTTTCGAGCCATTCGCTAGGATAGTCGCAGGGCGAGAAAATATCGTGGGCATGCACGATGACGCCGTGCGGCAGAACTGGCAGCATGTGCAGGTACTCAAACTCGACGTCGCCCATAGGCCTCAGGGCATGCGACAAATCAATGAACACGATATCGCCGGGGCCCAACTCGCGAAACAGCGCAAGATCGCTCCGCTCGATCCGATCGCGCCGGATTTCGATCCCAAGCGTTTCCAGCCAAGGATTTTCGAACGGCTCGAAGCAAATATGCTCGCATTGATAGTCGGGGTCCTCTTTCGCACAGTCCTCGATGGCGAATCGAGCGACGAGCGTCGAGTGGCCAGAGCCGATTTCGACGAGCCGTTTGGGCCTGTACCGACGGATCATGGAGTAAAGCGCCTCAGCGTCACCGGCCGGGAACCATTGTTGGTCGTAACTGAAAATATGCCCGGCCACGCTGCGACCCTCGAGTTCGACGCAAGTCATCCGCGAACCTGAACTCGCTAAGCAGCTTGAGCTGATCCGAATCGTTCCAGTCGATGCCCTCGAGCGCGCGTGGCGCGGAGGGATCGCGAAATAGGTCAGCCGATGTGTAGACCGGCTCGTAGTAGTGATTTGGAACAATAGTCACGCCGTAATCGTCGAGCAATCCGCGAACCCAGGGCAGGTACCCGCGACGCGGCACGTATAAGTTGAGGAATGGGCGAGCCAACTGGAACAGAAACCAGCCAACTGCGTTTTTCAATCTAATTCTAACAGTCATTGTCGCCCCGCCAGACGAAAAACTGTAAACTCATCGGCGAAACGAGGCAAGAATTGCCCCACGCGGGCCGGTCCGACAAGCCCACGCCAACGCTACCACCGTTCGACCCGCGTCTGGGGCAAGGGCGCGATCACAATCAAGCGATCCATAGTGTAAGGGCCTGACAGATGGTGCAGACCGCGCCGGTGGCTGTTGTAATTCCGACTTACGGAAGAGGAACGCGCGTATTCACCACTCTGGAAATGATCATGCGGTGCGATCCTCGTCCTGAAGAGATATGGGTTCATGTGGACAGCTCAGACGGCCGTCTGGAAGCTGAGATCGAAGAGGCTTTCCCTTCTGTTAAGGTAATCAGCTCCGAACGGAGGGTCGGCCCGGGTGGAGGCCGCCATCGGTGCTTACAGCTAACCACAATGCCGCTGGCTGTGAGCTTTGACGACGATTCCTACCCTTACGACGTAGATTTCTTTAGTCTGGTTGTATCGCTCTTCACTCAGCATCCGAAGGCCGCTGTAATAGGGGCATCGATCTGGCATCGCAGCCAGATTGAACTGACCCGAAGCAATTCCTTCGTTCAAAAGTCAAGTTTTACAGGATGCGGACACGCAATCCGCCTAAATGTATATAACGACGTGACCGGGTACGTTCCCCGATCTATTGCATACGGGCTTGAGGAAACTGATTTATCGTTGCAACTTTTTGCAAAGGGGTATAACATCTATCAGTCTGGAGAACTGCGAGTTTTTCATGATACTGAACTTCGCCACCACCAAGATCAGGAGACTGTTCAATACGTTATAGCCAATTCGGCGCTGCTCGCCTTCCTGAGGTATCCAGTCTGGCTGTGGGGATGGGGGTTGCTCCAATTGGGTTCCACGATAGCCTATTCTCTAAGAGTTGGCCGCTGGCGGGGCGTAATACCGGGAGTGCTTCGAATACCGTCAGACTGCCTGACTTTTTGGCGGTCTCGGCGGAGTATCCCGTCTACTGAAGTGATTCGTTACTTGAGATCGCGGCGAGCTTTCAAGTGAGAGACCGCGCGCAAGATTGAACCATGGCTACTGCGTGTCCCGCGTGGGGTGCGCACTCACGTGTACCGCTTCCTCGGAACGAGGATGGGCGGTCGAAATCCTATGGAGGGTGGTGGGAGATGCCGCGGCGTGACAGATCGAGATCGAGGATTTCAACTCTTTCGCTCAAGAATGCTGGTTATGGCCGGAAGACACCGATCACGACGGAATCCGCATTCGATCGACAGTAAGGAATTACTTTAACCAAAACGTGATGATCGATGCTTGCGGGAGCGTCGTCATTCGAAATCATAACGTGGTTGGCAAGACGTCGCGCCGGAATCGCTCCTGCAATCGCCCCGGTGATGTTTGGGAAGGTACGCATTGGCGATCGATGCTGGATTGGCGCGAAGATGATAATCCTGAAGGACGTCGAGTTCGGCGATGGCTGCGTGGTTGGAGCCGGAACTGTCGTGACCGGAAGATTTCCCCGTCGGCAGCACACTTGCAGGCGCGCCTGCGAACGGGTTATGGACTTGGCGGGTAGAAACTGTGGAACGATCGGCGCTGAGTTGGGTTCTCCACAATTACAAAACCCAGAAGAGAGATGATGCGCCAACCTGGCGCTCCTGTGCAACAAAGTACGTCTTCTGCGTTCGCGATTGGCGAGGAGCACGAAATACGCAGATCGTGCATTGATTTATCCAAGACAACGGGATTGCACAACTTCCTATGACGAAATTCGCTTACTTGTGGCGAAGCTTAGCCGCACAGTTTGTGAGAGCACGATTCACGTGCCCGAATTGCAATTGTGTAAGAAGCTATGTTGTTGACCGAAAATTGTTAATTACACAACTTCGTCGGTGTGCGGATTGTCAATTGTTATTTAGAACGCCGACCGATGATGCAAAAAAATAACGCGCAAATTTACGAAAAGACGTACTCGCAAGGAGTTACTACCGATTTACCTTCAGATGACAGGTTAACGGAGCTAAAACAGTCAAACTTTGCTAACAGCGAGAAGGATTACCTCCACTATATTAAGGTGTTGACCCAACTCGGGCTGACGCCAGGCGCCTTGATTTTTGATTATGGCTGTTCATGGGGATACGGCAGCTATCAGCTTGCCAGGGCTGGCTTTGATGTCATGTCCTACGAAGTTGCTCCCAGTCGTAGGCGGTATGCCAAAGAGAAATTAGCAGGCTGTTGAAGAAGGGTCCCGTTTCGCTTTGAGGACGGCTTCGTCGCCGTTTCGGTATTCGAACTCGATCTCGAGGGTGCCGTCGTCGAGGAGTTCGGCGGTCCCTTCGCCCTCGACCTCGTCGCCTTCCTCGCATCCGGCCCAGTGGAAGCCGATCGAGCCGCGGGCGTATTCGACATCGAGACCGGCCTCCAGGGCGCCGAAGGCGATTTCGCCGCCCTGCGCGGTAATCGTCAGCGTCGCCGGACCGCAGAGATCGAGGTGAGATCTGTCCCAAAGGTCCGCCTCGACGATCCGCCAGCGGCCGATCAGTCGGCAGTTCGCCGGAGCCTTCACGCGGGGGCCTCCAAGAGCTTCGGCAACCGCGCCAGATTGTAAGCGGCGGCGGCGAAGGTGAAGGCCCATCCGACGCGCTCGCGGCCGCGGAACTTGGTTCGCTCCTGGCCGGCGATGATCTTGATCCAGCCGAAGGCCTCCTCGATCCGTTTGCGGATGCGTTGGCTCACGCCATAGCCCGCGTGTCGCGTCGTGCGGCGGTCGATCGCCGACGAGCGGCCGCGGGTATTCTGCGCCACGTGCGGCGTGGCGTTCATCGAGCGCAGTTCATTGACGAAGTCCTCGGCGTCGTAGGCCTTGTCGGCGCCAAGCGTGATCGGCCTCGGCCGATCCGCGCGAGGCTCGATCATGTGCAGCGCCGCGATCCGCTCGGCATGGCCGTTGGCTTCGGTCAAGCAGGCGTCGACGACGAGGCCGTTGCGGTTCTCCATCAGCGCATGCCCCATAAAGCAGAGCTTGGCTTCCTTGCCCGGTCCCTTGCGATAAAGCCGCGCTTCCGGATCGGTCGTCGAAGCGTGCGTCTCGTTCGAGCGCCTCTGGCCATGGAAATCCGCCTCGCGGTTTCGACCGCCGCCCGCTGTCGGCGGCTCGCCCGAACCGTCCTTCGGCTGGAAACTCTTTATCGACGCCCAGGCCTCGATCAGCGTGCCGTCGACCGAGAAATGATCCGTGCTGAGCAGCCGCTTCACCCGAGGCTGCGAAAGCACCGCGCTCAACAACTTGGCGGCGATGTCGCCCTCCAGAAGGCGCTCGCGGTTCTTCGAGAACGTCGAGTGATCCCAAGCCGCATCGTCAACGCCGATCCCGACGAACCAGCGGAATAGCAGGTCGAACTCCAGTCGCTCGATCAACTGTCGCTCCGAGCGGATCGAATAGAACGCCTGCAACAGCATTGCCCGCAGCAGCTTCTCCGGTGGGATCGAGGGCCGGCCGCTCCGCGAATATAGCGCCGAGAACTCGCCTGAAAGCGTCGCCAACGCCTCATTCACCACGCTACGGATCGGCCGAAGCGGATGATCCGTGCCAACCCGCGCTTCAAGATCGACATAGCTGAAAAGCGCCCCCGACCGCTCGTCCTCGCCCCGCATCCGTCCGCCTCCGCCAATGTCCGAGACGAGCGAATCACATCACGATTCCGCTGGCCAGAGGCTTTTTCAACGGCCTGTTAGGCGTTCGGACAATCGACGAGATGGACCTCGTCCAAACTGAGTTTGCCGGTCGTTTTGACTGCTTCTTCTCGGCCCACGTAATTGAGCACGTGCCTTCAACTATGCAGACGTTCAATTTTGCAATGAGACTGCTCAAGTTCGGTGGCTTATTCGTCTCGTTTACACCGAATGGCAGCAATGCACACAGGTCTGTCTCGCGCAGCTGGAGCAAGCTTTGGGGCGAAGTTCATCCGAGCTTTATTGATGACTTTTTTCGCGACGAAAGTTTCAGGCGGGCACCCCGATCTGTTGGATCATCACCGGTGATGAATGCGTCGGTCCCAAAGGAGCCACGGCTCAAGCGGCTTGACAAGCTTGATGGCGGTGAACTTTTCTTCGTAGCACAGAAGATTGGGGATGCATGGAGCTAAAGTGCACCCCCCACGCGGCGATGCACAACGCCTAGTCAAAGTCTGTCCTTGCTGACCCGCGCCTTGGACATGGCTTCCGGGGTGGCATTTGTTGGGATGGTCGAGGTGTTCAAAAATTCGCACGCTGCTCTTGGAAGAAGCTTTGGCGTGCTCCTCGCCCATCCCGGCACCCAACATTCGTTTCGGCTCGCCGAGCAGTTGCAACGCCACGGGCGGCTCGAACTCATTCCACACCAGTCTCGCCGTGAGTGGCAATCTCGCTGCAGGCGATTTATCGCGAATATTGCCGAATTGGGCCTATAGCGTTTTGCAAAATCGCATCCTCTCAGGTGTGCCGAAGGAGAAAGTAGAGAGTCACCCTTTCGGAGACGTCGTCTGCTACCTGAAACAGAAATTCAATGGCCGTGACTCGCAAGGAGTTCTGCACTGGCGTAATCGACGCTTCCAAGAAGCAATTCCCTGGTCAGCCATAGAGAGAGCGCATGCGGTCATCGGCTTTGATACTTCATCTTGGATACTTGCTCAGCAATGCCGTGCTCTAGGCGTGCCATTCATATTGGATCAAAGTATTGGGCACCCCATTGGGAAGGAGTGTGTTTTTTTATCGCTCCGGGAGCGTTATCCTGAATGGACCTATACGATTCCAAGTAAGTCGACTGAGTATCTTGCAGAAGAGCGAGACGAGCATATTCTCGCTGATTTAATTGTAGTTCCCAGCAGTTTTGTGAAACAAACCCTTGCAGCCCAGGGTGTTGAAGTTGCCAAGATTTCGAATTATCCCGTTCGGGACCGACTTGGGCCTATTCCGTCCGGCATTTGAGAGGAAGGATCGGAGCCCAACGATTTTTCTTTTTGCGGGATCGCTGTCTGCTCGGAAGGGACTTCCGGTACTCCTTGAAGCGTGGCGAAGGCGGCCTAAACTGGACGCTGAGCTATGGCTCGTAGGTCCTGGGCAGATCCCGAAGGGAGAATTGGGTAGACTCACAGAATCTGTGAGATTATTGGGGTCTAAAAGTCGGATGGAGTTGGCGGAAGTGATGCGTCAGGCGGACGCGTTCGTGTTTCCTAGCTATTTTGAAGGTCTTGCGCAGGTTCTCGTCGAGGCGGCAGCCTGCGGATTGCCTACGATCTCAACTCGAGAAGCCGGCGCAAGCGATTTAATTCGAGATGATGAGAATGGGTTTTTGATTCAGGCGGGTGATGTCGACGCCTTAGCGGGTCGTCTGGAACAAATGGTTAGGGACGCCGGTCTCGTCACTCGCATGCGGCAGAACCTTTTGTCCGATCGCGAACTTTTGAGCTGGTCCGTCTACGGTGATCGTTGGTCATCGCTGTTGGACGAGATGGACTGATGCTCGTGATTATCACCACCCACCCGATCCAGTATCAGGCGCCCTTATGGCAAGCGCTCGCCAAGGACGGCCGCGTGCCATTCGAAGTTTGGTATCTGACGCATCATGCCGTCAGCGCCAGCCCGGATTCGGAATTTGGCAAAACGTTCGCCTGGGACCTCGATATGCTGGGTGGATATCCAAACCGGACCTTGCCGGTCGCTCGCGCCGCGACGCCAACATCCTTCGTCAGCTGCCGATTGGTCCAACCTCTTGCGCCGATGCTGAGGCAAGCGGGAGCTCGCGCAGTTTGGATTCAGGGCTGGCAAGTCATGGCCTACTGGCAAGCTGCAAAGGCGGCTAGAAGCGCGGGGTGCGAGCTCTGGCTGCGCGCCGAGAGCAACGACTTGGCGCCGGTCGCTTGGTGGAAACTGCCGTTGAAGCGGCTTGCATTGAACTGGTTGTTCAATCGAGTGGATCGCTTTCTTTGTATCGGTGCCGCGAACAAGCGGCTTTATCAGGCATTCGGAGCGCCTGCATCGCGCCTTTTGAATGCGCCCTATTCCGTCGACAACTACCGGTTCGTCGCAAAAGCGGCAGAGTTGCGCGGTCAACGCGCCGACATCCGCCGCAAGTGGGCGATCGATGAGAATGCGGTGTGTTTCCTGTTCTGCGGAAAGCTCATCCGAAAAAAGAGGCCCCTCGATCTGGTTGAAGCAGCGAAAATAACTGTCGGACGAATACCACAACTTCACTTGTTATTTGTCGGCTCGGGCGAACTCGGTGCTGAGCTACGCCATTCTTGCAATGTAGCTTTCGACGCGGACGGAAGCGCGGAGGATGACGTTTCAAAGGGCCAGCGCGATAAGCCGCTCGCCTCATTCGTTGGATTTCTCAATCAGACAGAGATATCTCAGGCCTATGTAGCTGCGGACTGTCTGGTGCTACCGAGCGATTGTGGAGAGACCTGGGGGCTTGTCGTCAATGAGGCGATGGCGAGCGGCCTACCCTGCATTGTCAGCGACCGCTGCGGTTGCGCCGAAGATCTGGGAACCATACCGCCCAATCGCATCTTCTCTTTTGGCAATAAAGTGAGTTTATCGAACACGATGATTGAAGTATCGCGACTGCGCAAAGAGTCTCGCGCCAATTCTCGGGCGCTTTCAGACTATTCGTTCGAACGGACCGTACAGACGGTTGTTGAATGTAGCGAGCGCCTGGGTCCGGGTCGGAGCCCCAGCGTATAAATTCCTCGCGGCGGGTAATGAAAAGACATTGTCGAGAAAGGCGCCGGCGAGCTTGTGCTCCATGCTTGCCGGCGTCCGCGAGCTGTTTATCCGTGGACAGCGCCGCAAGCCGCTGCGCTATTAGGGAATTTCGCCGGCCTTTGTCTCCCAGGGGATTTCTTGCATGCTCAACCTCGACGGTAATTCGCCAGTTTCCGAACGAACGCAGCCAACCTCCGCTCGACTTCGCTTGGTAACGTTTAAATGACTCGCCGGGCTAACGGAATAATACTCTTCGTCACTTTTGCTGTCGTAGGACTTCTGGTAGAATTGAACTCGGCGGTCCCCCTGCTCTGGTTCAGTTCGCTGGCGGCTTTTTTATTCGCGCTGGTTGTCCTCGGATGGCACAAAGCGACACCGGTCATGGTTTTTTTAATTGCCATCAACATGCTTTCGATCTGGGCAGACGTGTTTAATGTCGATCTGACAGAACAAGGACTTGGATTGTATGCAGTCGTTCGCAACCAAATGGATGCTATCGTTTACAGTTCAATTGCTCTGGGAATGCTTGCGCTAGGCATGATGGTGGGCCAGCGATTTCGAAGTCGAAATCGAGATCCTAGCCACTCCAGTGTTCTAGCCGAGGCCCTGCGGTATTCTCCTAAGAGAATTGCCTTCTTATATTTTGTTTTTTTCCCTATTTCAATCATAATTGGCAAAATCGGTGATTCTTTTCCAGGGTTATCTCAACCGGCCTATGCGTTCGCGATGCTAAGGTTTGCATTTATCTATTGGCTGTCCACATCCGTTTTCATCACAACTCGGAATTATATGTGGTTAGTTGCTGTCTTGCTTTGCGAAGTTATTTCTGGCAGTACGCGAGGATTTTCCACTGGTTATACGGATGGAATTTTCATCGTATTGATTGCGATCGCTGAAAGCAAGCGCCGTCTGCCTGCGCGCCAAGTGGTCTTCGCTCTGGGAGCAAGCATGGTCGTGATCTACCTCTCGCTCATCTGGACTGGGGTGAAGCAGGAATTTAGATCGCATATTCTACCTAAGGAGGGCACGCTCAATTCGATCGCTTGGCTTGCCAGTAAATACGCCGATCCCGATTTGGCTACCATGAAGTCCGCCTCCAAATTGTTAGAGCGCATTGGGTATACCCAATTTTACGCGAGGGTTCTTGGCAGGGATACGCAACAATTCGGCGGCAATTATGAGCGCGCCGTGGAGCACGTATTAAGGCCGCGACTACTGTTTCCTGACAAGGCAGCCCTCGATGATTCGGCGGAGACAAACTCTGTATTAGGCTTGAGGATAAATACAGCCGTCACGTCTATAGGCTTAGGTTATGTTGCGGAGGCGCATATCGATTTCGGGTTTCCGGGTCTTCTTGCGCCCATGCTTGCCATCGGGGCAATCGTCGCCGCTATCTATGCCTATTTTCTAAGTCGTCCGGCGCCTATACTCTTATGCAGGGCGTTTGGCGTCGCGTGCCTGTTCAAATCCCTGCGATTTGAGTCGGATATTAACAAAGAGTTGGGTGGTCTCCTTATGGTATTTTTGGTGATGGCAATCACGCTGCGCTTCGGCAAATCTCTTTTGCTTCGGTTCGCCGCATCCGAACCGAGAGAGATAAGCGCCGTTTCTTATAACGCAGCTCCATAGAACCGACCGAGTTCGCTCCTCGCTAAGACACCTTGGTCGACGGCGCAGCTCACAATTTATGTTGAATCAGGAATCACCGCATGCGAGCTGCTACTTCGCCCTTTGGGGCGCGGCTTGCAAGCCGCGCAAATCCAAAAATCCGGGTGGCGTCACTTTTGCGCAAGCGCCGTTGTCAGGCCGCGTCCCTGCCGACATCCGAAGCCGGTAGGGGGTTCAATTCGGTCCATGCGATGGTTATCGCGGCGAGAGGCCGGAGAGATAGTTTCGAGCGAGGCGGTCGTATCGGGTTGCGACGCGTCGCCAATTCTTCAGCTTGCAAAACATGCGTTCGATGACGTTTCGGCGCTTGTAGGCGGCGCGGTCGAGGGGGTATGGGGTTCGCCTCGAGGCTCTGATCTTTCTTTGCTTTAGCCATCGGCGCAGACTGTCGGCGTCGTAGGCTTTGTCCGCCAGCAGGCGCTTTGGTTTTGCGACGGCGCCGAGAAGCGGAACGGCCATGACAACGTCGGCGACGTTTCCGGGCGTCAGCGCAAAAGCGACCGGTCTGCCGCAATCGTCGGCCAAAGCATGAATCTTGCTCGTCCTTCCGCCCCGCGAGCGGCCGATCGCTTCTTCAAACTCCCCCTTTTTGAGCCGCTCGCCGAGCGATGCGCTTTGACATGGCTGCTGTCGATTGAAAGCTCGTCGGGAATGGGGCCAGCGGCCGCCATCTTCTCGAAGATGCGCTGCCAGACACGACGCTGAGACCAGCGATTGTAACGGTTGTAGATCGTTGTCGGCGGCCCATAGACGGGCGGAACGTCGCGCCATCGACAGCCTGTCTTCAAGACATGCAGGATGCCCGAGATGACCGTGCGGTCGTCGACGCGCGGCTTACCCGGCTTGCCGCGCGGCAGGTGTGGGCTGAGCGCCTTCCAGGCCTCATCCGACAGCCAGAACAAGCTCTTCGCCATGACGATCGCCTCCGCGACTCAAATCAGGCGCAAATATATAATCAAAATCAATAAACTGTATGCGTTCTCAACCTAAGGTACTTCACGTTATACCCTCGATCTCCGCGGTGGACGGGGGGCCTAGCCGCGCGATCGGCGCCATGGAGAAGGCCCTTTGCCTTGCTGGCGCCTCAGTAACCACGCTGACGACCGACGATAACGGCCCTGGGCGCCGACTCTCGGATTCGGAACGCCCAGCGGGGGCGAATGGAGCAACTCGAATCTATGTCCGCAAGTGGACAGATTTCTATAAGTTTGCGCTCGGGGTCGTTCCATGGCTGTGGAACAACATAAACCGTTTCGATGTCGTCCACATTCACGCGCTGTTTTCTTTTACGAGCATAGCGGCGGGCGCTATCGCTTCGCTACGGAACGTTCCCTATATACTTCGGCCGCTTGGCACTCTCTCGACCTACGGCGTCGAAAATAGACGCCCATGGCTCAAGCAATTATCACTAACTTTCATTGAAAAGCCATTGCTCCGAAATGCGGCAAGCGTTCATCTGACGAGTTAGGCGGAATTGAACGAAGCTATAGCGCTCGGGGTCCATTTTCGCAGCGCAATTATTCCTCTCGGCGTAGAGACGCCGATGTGCGCAAACCGCCAGTCGAAGCCTTGCGGCCGCCGGGGCGGAGCAAGGGTGCTTTTTCTGTCACGGATTGATCGCAAGAAAAATGTCGAGGCATTGTTGCATGCTTTCGCGATGATCAGAAATGAGAATCGGGACGCCTCTCTTTCGATCGCCGGAGAGGGTCCGGAAGATTACGTCGCGGGGTTGCGGGCGTTGACTTCTGAACTGTCTCTCGAGGACTGCGTTGAGTGGTTGGGTTACGTCGATGGGTTAAGGAAATCGATTTTGTTCGCGAAGGCTGATGTGTTTGTGCTTCCGTCGTTTTCGGAGAATTTTGGCATTGCGGCCGCCGAGGCGATGCTGGCGGGGCTGCCATGTGTTCTGGGCGAAGGGGTTGGGATCGCCAGAGAGGTGAGCGAAGCGGGCGCTGGATTGGTTACTGCGCCCGATTCCGCGTCAGTGGCCAGCGCACTCGCCCGTTTGCTGGACGACGCCAATTTCCGTCATAGCTTAGGCAGGCGAGCGAAAGTCTTTGCCGAGCGCGAATATTCGACGTCCAGAATGGCCGAACGGTTGCTAGCGCTTTATGAGGATGTGATCTCCGTGCGACGAGAGTGACCGCATGAGTATTCTTAGCGAGATAGGGGTCCTCATCCTTACTTACAACGAGGCGCCGAATATTGGTAGGACGCTTGACGCCCTGAGCGCGTTCGATGAAATCTTCGTCCTTGATAGCGGCAGCACTGACGGCACGCGGGAAATCGTCGAATCCAATCCACGCTGTCGCATCGCGACGCGACCTTTCGATAATCACGCGTCTCAATGGAATTATGGACTCGAACGATGCGCTCCAGGGCGTCCATGGGTCTTGGCGCTCGATGCCGACTATGTTCTGTCAACGCCACTCGTCAACGAGCTGAACGGACTGAAGCCAGCGCTATCGACTGTCGGATACCGGGTGCGCTTTCGGTATTGCGTCCATGGGCGACCACTGCGAGGCGCGCTATACCCTCCCGTGATCGCCCTTTATCGCAGAGAGCACGCTCGCTACATTCAAGCCGGCCATACTCAGCGTCTGACCATTAGTGGGGCTATCGTCGATCTGGTGTCGCCGATCAATCATGACGACCGAAAACCGTTTGATCGTTGGCTGAGTTCCCAGCAACGATATGCTCGGCTTGAGGCCGAATATCTGACCAATAGTTCGCGCGGGGGATTGCGGCCGTCTGAAAATGTTCGTCTACTGTGCTGGGCAGCACCAATTCTTGTCTTTGGCTACACGCTTTTATGGAAGCGGTGCTTTCTCGATGGGTGGCCTGGTTGGATCTACGTTTTGCAGAGAACTCTAGCGGAAACGATGATCGCACTTGAGCTGTTAGAGTATAAAATGAGTGTTATTAGAAAATAAGCCACACTATCCAGGGATAAATGCCTTCGTTTTGGTCGTGGCAAATCGCGATGCACCTGTTAGATCTTGTTGAGATGACAAGCGCTTGATGAAGTTGTCAGCCTAGCGAGCCTTCAGTAAGCGAAGGGCCATGTCTCCCCCTTGAGCGGCTAACGGTATCGGAATTTCGTACAAGTACTATGACGCCAAACCACCTATGCGAACGCCTATCTGTGGCCCGCTTTGGAACTCGAGATCCGATGCAACTCGTGGGTCACAAAGCGAGCCTTTGACCTCGGCTGCGGGAATGGGGCCACTACCGACATGCTCTCAAAGCACGGCTTCGATGTAACTGGGGTGGATACGTCATCTAGCGGGATCGAACACGCCAAAAGCGCTTTTCCGCATGTTAGATTAGAGATCGGGAGCGCTTACGACGATCTCGCGTCGCGCTATGGGAAATTTGACTTGGTCGTTAGCCTTGAGGTCATCGAACATTGTATGGACCCGCGAGCTTTTGCTAGGACGTTCCTTGATCTCATTGCGCCGGGAGGTATCGGGTTTCTGTCAACGCCGTACCACGACCGGCGGCGCTGTTCTACGCCTCGCGCGATCGAACACGGAGCATCCCGAGCGGCATCTAGCCTGCTACACCGGCATTCTGCAGCCGACGCCTTCGACGGTTACAACCGCCTCTATCTTCCCGACCGCAAGCCCGGTCCGATCGTCGAGGCGCTGTGCTTGAGCCATGGGCGGCGGAAGGTTCTTCGAACTTGTTGACATCGCCGCCAACGCCCGGCGAGGCAGGACAGCGACGCCGATCGCATTCGAGGCCATCAGACGCATCGACGCGCTCTTCGACATCGAGCGGGAGATCAACGGCTTGTCAGCCGCCAGGCGTCTGGCCGCGCGCCAGGAGACGACCAGTCGCGATCAAGGATTTCGGCAGCATGGATGACGATCCGACCAGGTGGCCCTCGCGTGTCGGTGATGATGTGGCGCGCTTGTGGCCGTTGATTGTTCGAATTGGCAACTCGGCGCGGGGATGACAGCATCGCGTTCGCGACCTCGCGCAAAGTCAACCTCGCGCGGTCGACCGAGCGCGAACGCGGCGAAGCTTCAGATGAGGGCGGATGGCGGGAGGAAGTCGTTCGGCTGGCATCGACAGGGCGGAGACGGGGGTTGAAGGGACGGATCCTCTATCTCGACGCGGGCCGCGGTCTGGCCGCGCTCGCAGTGCTCATTCACCACATAATGGTGTTCGAGGGCTCGAAGATCGCGGACATAACGCAGAACAGATTTAATATCGTAGATATTCTCAATGCGATAGCCGACCGGAATGTGCTGGCGGTGGAATTGTTTTTCGTCATCTCCGGTTTCAGCATATTCTTGTCGCTGAATCGGATTAGGGCGAAGCGCGACGAAGACGTATGGCGCGTTTATTTCTGGCATCGCGCGAGGCGCATTTTGCCGCTATTTTGGTTGGCGCTGGCTTGGTCCTATCTGCTCACGCTCAGTTCGGCGAATGGATTGGTTAACCGCTCGCTTTTCAACCTCGCGGGCAACATCCTGTTTCTGCAAACAGCCCCTTTGAGAGGGGCATGGTTCGTGCCTTTTGCGGGCAACGGCCCGCTTTGGAGCCTCTCGTATGAGGTTTGGTATTATATCGCCTTGCCGCTCGTCCTCTGGGTCGCGACCATAGTCCCGAGCCGTTTTGGAGACATCGAAATTGCGCTACCGCTCATCACTTTGGCAAGCCTGGTCGCCATCGTATGCAATCACTTCGCGCCCAACCCGTTCGCCACATTCGCCTCCTTGTGGCCGTTGTGGCTGATGGGCTATATGGCGGCCGGCTTACTTAATCGCGGCGCCTCGGCGATCGGGCGATATGCAGGGGCCATACTTGTCGTTTGGGTTCTTATCAGCCTTCTGAGCCGATGGATTTCTTCGGACACGCTCAATATGCTCGCGGCTGGATACGGCGTCGCCGCGGTGGTGGTTCTGGCGACGCTCGGTTCCTTCAGCCAGTGGGTGAGGGCGTTCTTTGAGCTGAGGTCAATCAAACAGATAGAATCCGTATTCTCTTGGGTCGGATCAGGAAGCTATACGATCTACATTCTGCATTACCCAATGCTGCTGGTCTTGGCTGAAAAAAACGCGTCGCTCGGCTTGGTCGGGGCGCTCGTGGCGGGGCTCGTGTTGTTCGCGCCGGGATTTGAAACCCTTCTGCAAAGAGCGGTCAAGGGCCACGGTTGGGCATCGGAAAAGGCTCAGTTGGCCCTTTTGAGGCAATGGCGACGGTCCATTCCACGATGATTGAGACTGCAAACAGGGTGGCTCGGCGAGCCCCCTTACGCGATTTCGGCTGGATCACCTTAGGATTGGCGATTTTGGACTCCTCACTGGAAGCGGGCTTGGCCCTCGATTTTTTTTGCCTTCTGGCGCGAGGCCCTCGACCACATCGTCTCAGCGTCTTGTGCCGGCCCCCTGTCCCCGTCGTCGGGGTGTGCTAGTTGCTGGTTGAACAATACGTTCGCGGACCCAAGTCTGCAGCGTTTCGGCCCGCTGCATTTCCGGGATGCAGACGCATGGCTGGCGCGGCGGCGCGGGGCTCGCCGCGCCAATCGGCATTATTGAGGGTGATCCGCTCGCGCCCTGCGCCGGCCCTCTTGTGCGATCGGACAGCTGCTCGAAGAACGACTTGGGTATCGCTTCATGCTTTAAGGCCGTCAGCGCGGGCAGCCTCAGCTCGCCACGGTTTTCATCTCGCGAATCTCTGTTAGGCGTAGTTAGGGTGGCTTTTTAGGGCGTAGGCAATTGCGGGGGTTTCGCTTTAGGAACTCCCGAGCGGCCCTGGAACGCGCCGTGATCATCGAGCAAACGCTTGATGGCGGCCCGGACGTCGGCGACGGATCGGAAGGCGCCACGCTTGAGACGCCGCTTGGTCGGGACGGCGATGAAACCCCCCACGGCGTTGAGCAACGAGGCCGAGGTCGCTGATGCGAAACGTCCAGCGCGGATGGAGCGCGAGCCATTGCCGCACGGCAGGCTGCTTGTGGGCGGCGTTGTAGTCGAGGATCGCCTGGACTGTCTTGCCTGCGGGAACCTGCGCGCTCGCTGCGAGATTCGTGCGATGGTGGGCGCTCGTTCGTGGCTATGGCGTCCAGTTCACGCCGGCGTTTCTGGCGAGACATACCCCGGATTTACAATGTGCGATGATCGTCATCTCAAAACGAATATCCGTTTTGACAGCCTTGACTTGATCCGTGGCCTAGCTGCGCTGGCCGTGCTCTCAGGTCATCTGAGAGCTTATGTATTCCAGAATTGGCAAATTCAACCAGCAAAATATGGGTCATAACGAAGGTTTTCTACTTTCTGACCGGGCAAGGGTGGCGCAACCTGGGCGGCCGGGGCGTTAGCCGCCTGGGTTTCGCGCCGAGCAGCGCTTTTGCCATTGCTCACGACAATTGGAGGCGGCTCTCGCGCTGCTATTTGCGGCGTTGTCCATCTCATGGCGCACTTGCCGAGTCCAAGCGCCGCGCTTAGAAGGGTAGTTCGTGGTTTATCTGAGATGTCGTATACATTGTATCTGACGCATTTCCCGTTTTTGACATCAATTGTCATGGTAGGATTCGCGCCGATGAAATGGCCGCCGGGTGCATTTGCTGCGGGCGTCTATATGGCGCTTCTGGTCGCCGCGGTTGTATGGGCCGGTGTCGTCTGGTGGTGCTTCGAGCGTCATACCGACCGCGTTTATTTGACGCTCAGTCGAAAACTTCTGTTGTCGAAGGTTTCGACATTGGCAGGGTAGGCAACGCGAAATCACGTACTGGCATTTTTCCACGATGACCTCGTTTTCATATCACGGTCGTCCCGACGCCCACCGCGCTGAGCAACACAATCTGCGCCCGCCAGACGTGCTTCTGCGGCGCATTGCGATCTTTGACCCAGGACGCGCATCCACACCATCGTAGCCCAGGAGTATTGTGAAGATGATAGTTCTTGGTCTGAACTGCTTTCATGCGGATAGCTCGGCCTGCGTAGTTCGGGATGGCAGACTCCTTGCTGCCGCCGAGGAAGAGCGTTTTCGCAGGGTAAAACATTGGGCCGGCTTCCCCTTAGAAGCGATCAAGTATTGTCTTTCCGAAGCTAGAATAGGCATTGAGTCGATAGATCGCGTGGCGATGAACCAGGACAGCAGCGCCAACCTCGGCGCAAAACTAAAGTACATCGTGAAGAGTCGTCCCAGCCTATCCATGGTTCTTGAGCGCGTCAGGAATCGCGGTGCCAGGGAGGAGGTGCCTGAGTTGTTGCAGAAAACCTTTCCTGAACTGAAGCGTATGCCAAAAATTGATCATATCGAGCATCACCTCGCGCATTTATCCTCCGCCTTTCACGTTTCGCCATTTGCTGAAGCTGTGGTTGTCTCGGTTGATGGGCTCGGCGATTTTGCCAGCGCGGCATGGGGGACGGGAAAAGACACTGGAATTGACATCGAGGGGCGTACACTCTTTCCGCATTCGCTCGGGGTCTTCTACCAATCAGTGACCCAATATCTCGGCTTCCCCCACTATGGCGACGAGTACAAGGTAATGGGCCTTGCGCCTTACGGCGCGCCTCGGTTCTTGCCGCAGTTGCGTCAGTTAGTGAGGCAGAAGGCTGACGGTGGATTTGAGTTGGCCCTTGAATATTTTCGGCATCATAAGGAAAAGATCGCCTTTGAGTGGAGCGGCGGTTCGCCGCAATTTAAAGACCTCTTTACGCCCGCTCTGGAAGAGCTGCTTGGGCCGCGGCGTCAACCGAGCGATCCTCTGGAAGAGCGCCACAAAGACATCGCCAGATCGGCGCAGGCCGCGTACGAGGAGGCGGTCTTCAATCTGCTCAATGTTCTCTACGAGCGACATAAGATCAAGAACATCGCGCTTGCCGGCGGCTGCGCTGCCAACTCGGTCGCCAACGGCAAAATCAGACGCATGACAGGATTCGAGAAGGTTTATGTGCAAGCCGCCGCGGGCGATGCCGGCGGCGCCATCGGCGCGGCGTTCTCCGTCTGGCATCAAAGCGGCGGAAAGCGGACGTTCGTGATGGATCACGCCAATTGGGGCCCGCAATTTGGGGCCGAGTACATCAAAGAGCTCTTAGGAAGAGAAGAAGCCCGCATTGCAGAGGCGGGTTGCTCGCTCGAACATATTGACGACGAAGCCAAGCTTTGTCGCGAAACGGCTCGGGCGATTGCTGAAGGCAAAGTGATCGGATGGTTTCAGGGACGGATGGAATGGGGCCCACGCGCCCTGGGCAACCGGTCAATCGTTTGCGATCCCCGTCGTCAAGACATGAAAAACATCTTAAACGCGAAGATCAAACGACGCGAGTCGTTTAGGCCGTTTGCGCCATCCATTTTGTCCGAACATGTTTCAGAATGGTTCGAAGAGGACGACGAAGTTCCGTTCATGATGCAAGTATATCAAATTCGCGAAGAGAAGCGCAGTGAGATCCCCGCGGTCACCCACGTTGACGGCTCCGGGCGTTTGCAAACGGTGCGAAAGTCAGCAAACCCTCGTTACCATGCGCTCATTTCCGCATTCCGGGATTTGACCGCCGTTCCGATGGTCCTCAACACCTCTTTCAACGAAAATGAGCCCGTCGTGTGCAACCCCGAAGAGGCGCTTGATTGCTTCCTTCGCACCAACATGGATGTTCTGGTGCTCGGCAATGTCGTGATCCAACGTTTACCAGCGTGACGACGCAAATACCAAACAAATCCTTGATCCAGAGCCTGTCAGGAATTGATTTGCCATAAGGGCCGAGGTTTGCGGGATGTTACGAATCGATCCCGGCTCGAGCCCTCGGTCTTACCGCGACTCCTGGAATATATAAGTGGCGACACGCGCGGATATCCCAAGCGCTTCTCCACGAGGGGGCCTCGCCTAATATAACTCGCCGATCCCTGACTGCGGTTCCCCACAACTGACTCGCATGAATCCGTCGCGGGCGGAGCGCCGTTGATTTCCTTAATCGAGAGCAATGCAATGGCGAATGGAAAGCGCGTCCTCGTGACTGGAGGCGCCGGTTTTCTGGGCTCGCATTTGTGCGAGCAACTACTGAATCGCGGCCACGACGTTCTCTGCGTCGATAATTTCTTTTCGAGCTCGCGCCACAACGTCGCTCATCTTCTCGACAACCATCGTATGGAAATGCTGCGGCACGATATCACGTTTCCGCTCTTCGTCGAGGTCGACGAGATATTTAATCTCGCTTGTCCCGCCTCGCCCGTGCATTACCAGTTCGACCCCGCCCAAACGACCAAGACCAGCGTCATCGGCGCCATTAATATGCTCGGCCTCGCCAAGCGCCTGAAGGTCAAAATCCTTCAGGCGTCTACTTCCGAGATCTACGGTGACCCGAATGTGCATCCGCAAAGCGAAGACTATTGGGGGAATGTCAATCCGATTGGCGTGCGTTCTTGCTATGATGAGGGTAAACGATGTGCTGAAACCTTGTTTTTCGATTATCGCCGACAGCACGACCTGGCAATAAAGGTCGTACGTATCTTCAACACATATGGTCCGAGGATGCATCCCAACGACGGGCGCGTGGTGTCGAATTTTATCGTGCAAGCATTAAAAGGCAAAAACATCACGATCTACGGTGATGGAAGCCAAACGCGTTCCTTCTGCTATGTCGATGACCTCATCGAAGCAATGTTGCGCATGATTGATACGCCGAAGGAGGTGGCTGGTCCCATCAATATCGGCAACCCGAATGAATTCACGATCTTGGAACTCGCGCAACTCATCAAAGAATTAACGGGAACAAAGACTAAACTTCTGTTTGAGCCGTTGCCTCCTGACGACCCGCGACAACGCCAGCCGGACATTGCGAAGGCTAGGGAGGTTTTAGGATGGGAGCCGAAAATCCAGCTGCGAGCCGGATTGGTGGATACAATCGCGTACTTTGAAAGACTTCTTACAAAGGAGGCGGTGCCGGCGTTGGCTTCACGGCGCGCAAACTAAAGATATTCTCATTTAGAGGCTCCTGGGCGAAAAGGTGAGCCACCAGTTAGGGTCTGTTGGGATTCATCGTGAACGCATCACAGCGGTGGCGAGATGGATCATGGCTGCGAAGCTCTGATCGGTTTTCTCGGCGCGCAGCGAGATGGGCTTGAACTCCTTGAGCTTGCCGAAGAGATTCTCGATCAGGTGACGCCATTTATAATCTCCTCGTCGATGGCGAGCGGCTGTGCGGGGCGTGGGCAAGCCGATTTCCCGAACATCAGATGCGAAGTCGGTAGCGCCTACGACGATCTCGCGACCCGATACGGCGTCTCCACGGGGCGTGGTGTAATCTCCACCCTACCACGGCTACCTGAAGAACTTGGCTGTCGCGCTCACGGGAAAGATGGACCGCCCTTTCATAGCACTCTGGGATGGCGGTCACGTGAAATTCTTCTCGATACGCGCGCTGGATGCACTACTCAGAGAATGTGGTGCGAACGAACTTCGCTTCGAGCGAGTGGGTCGGGTGCCACAGCTCGCGAAGTCAATAAGTCGCGATTGTATCGACACCGGCCCGTTGATCGCCGTCCTTCATCGCACGTTCCGGATGTCGTACACTTACCAGCACTTTCGTCTCGTGAGCCCGAGTCGAAAGCGAGGACGCGGCCAGCTCGCCGACAGCGGTGCCACAAGCCACTACGCGCGCGCCGCGCTCTGACATTTTGGACAATGGCGATTGCGGCATGAGTTGTAGGCGACGCGAGAGAAGCCGCAATCCTTGCGGCGCTCGACGTGACCGCCGAGCGGGAGGCTGAGATCACGCCGATCACGCGCCGTTCCACGCTTCCGAAATGTCCGGCGTTAGCCCGCGCCGGCACAAGGTTCGTCCGGCAGACCATCCATGCGGAGCTCCGCAAAGCGACGCGGCCATTTACCCACCGTGTTGGGGGCAGCGCCGACGCGAGGGCTCACGTCTTTGTTTTCCGCGCCTTCCGCCGCTGCAAGTACGATCCTCGCCTGCTGCGTCAAGCCCTGCGCCGTCCGTCCGCGCGAAGCCAGACTCTCCAGGGTGCGTGCGATAGCCGGGTCGAACACGAAGCGGTTTAGCAATTCTGCTCCCCAGTTTGTGGAGCGTTACGGTGGCGCAATCTTGTTTTGCGGCGCCACACCTGAGTTTAACGAGAGGATGGTCCATTGCGCATCGCAATTATTGGTTCCGGCTATGTTGGGCTCGTATCGGGCGCTTGCTTTGCCGATTTCGGACATATCGTGACCTGCGTAGACCAGGACGCCGCAAAGATCGCCGGGCTCAAAGGCGGCGAGATGCCGATCTATGAGCCTGGCCTGTCAGGCCTCGTGGAGACCAATGTCCGCGAAGAACGGTTAGCTTTTTCGACCGATACATTTGCTGCGGTTGATCGCGTGGAAGTAGTCTTTATCTCGGTTGGCACACCAACTCGGGGTGACGATGGACAGGCTGATTTGCGCTTTGCGTATGCCGCCGCTAAGGACATCTCTGCCGGAATCGAGGGCTTCACGGTCATCGTCAACAAATCGACCGTTCCGGTCGGCACACGCGACGAAGTGGAGAAAATCATTCGCGCTGCGCATGCTGACGGTGAATACGCGGTAGTGTCGAATCCTGAATTCTTGCGCGAAGGCGCAGCGATTTATGACTTCAAGCATCCAGATCGGATTGTCGTCGGATCGGACGATCCGCGCGCCATCGCACTGATGCACGAAGCGTACCGACCGCTATACCTTAACGCCTCTCCGTTTTTGTTTACGGCCCGCCTCACCGCCGAATTGATCAAATATACGGCCAATGGCTTTCTCGCGACCAAAGTTGACTTCATCAATGAGATGACTGACCTTTGCGAAAAGGTAGGCGCGGACGTGCAAGACGTACGCGGGATCGGCATGGATAACCGCATTGGCGCAAAATTCCTGCACGCCGGGATTCGGTGGCTCTTGTTTTCCAAAGGATATCCTGGCCCTGGCTCAATCGGCGCGAGAACTTGGTGAACCAGCTTCTATTATTGAGGCGGTCGCGGCAAATCGAAAGCGGAAGAACCGAATGACGCAAAAAATAGTCGCCGCATGCGGCGGTAGCGTTGTCGACAAGACGATCGCGATCTTAGGCCTCGCATTCAAGCAAAACACCAACGATATCCGCGAGACGCCCGCGGTTACTATTATCTCCGCTTTGCTCGAAGCCGGCGCAAAAGTTCAGGCCTATGATCCGCAAGCGAACGAGCAGGCGCGGCCGGTATTGTCCAGCGTGACCTTTTGCCACAACGCTTATGCTTGCGCCAAGGGCGCTTCAGCGCTCGTAATTGTCACGGAATGGGATGCTTCCGCGCGCTCGACCTCGACGGTGTGAAGGAAGCTTTGATTGAACCCGTGGTCGTAGAACTTCGCAACATTTATTCGCCTAGCGACATGCGCAAACGTGGGTTTCGCTATTCGAGCATCGGGTGCCAGTAACGGACGACAATCCGTAATTTGCATCCACGGGTCTTTTTGGAACAATGGCCTTCCACCCAACTCGAT
The DNA here is from genome assembly GCA_963794155.1 of uncultured Alphaproteobacteria bacterium. Classification (GTDB taxonomy): domain Bacteria; phylum Pseudomonadota; class Alphaproteobacteria; order Rhizobiales; family Beijerinckiaceae; genus Roseiarcus. The sequence continues at coordinate 240,825 of CAWCCX010000001.1, forward strand.
CGGATCGGCGACGGTTTTGATCTCGTGGCGCTTCGCCAAACTGTGCAGCGTCTCGCCGCAGGGAACTCTTGCGCGACCGCACGCTTGAACTCAAGCTATGGGTATGGGTGCGGTGCTTGGCCATCGGGTTTCCATCCTTCGAAAGCCCGGCTGCCCAGTCAATTGCTAAGCTCGACGCTTCCGACCCAGGGGGCCCACTCTAATAGGCTTTCAAATGAATGCCGACAATGGCAGAACTCACGAAGACGCGGTAAAAGCGGACATCAGTCACGCCGCTGGCCAGCGGCGCAAGCAGGGTCGGCTGCTGCGTGCGGACCTGGTTAAGCGTCGTGGTCAGGAACGTTGCGTTGGCCACCCCCTGCTCGGCGAGTTCCGTGATACCCTCTCCGGACGGGGGATGATAGTACGTCTGAGAGTCCAAAAACTCGGTGCTACTAGCGGGGCTCGCGCTGTCGTTCCAAAAGGTCGGCTGGTAACCGACCAACCCGAGACCCAGCACCTGGGATCCTGTGCCGTTGCCTGTTAAATTGACGGTGCCGTAAAAATTCAAATTAAGAAGTGCAGCCCTGCCTCCTCGGAAATTGCTAAACAAGAAGCTCGGCGAACTGCTACCGCCAACCGCCACCTCCGAGCCGGCATAAGTGAAAGTGCTCGGTCCAGTGATATTGGCGGCTTCCAAGCCGCCCGTGCCCGAATCGTACCAGATGTCCCGCACTGCGACATGCGCGCCGTTCGACACTTTATAGCTGATGTAGTTACAGCATGAGGCGCCAGCAAATATGTTTGTCGCGCCACCCTGCCAATGCCCCGCCGCCGCGTCCGGCCCCCCAGTCACGACAAGGCTTGTTGCGCCGGTTGATGAATTGCTCTGGTGATAGAAGTCTTGCAACTGGACGTTCGTGTTGTCGAGGGCGTCCACGAAGAGACCAGTTTGGGAACCAGCCAGCCACGCTTCTTCCATGAACACGCTGCTTTTTGCCTGATCGACGTCGTCCACTTCAATCCCGTTGGCAGACTGGTTGTTACCGCTCACCGAAAAATTGCTCAAAGTCGCTTTGCTCGGCCCCTGAAGTCGCATCACGGGGCCGGTTCCTGAGCCCGTCCATGTAAGTTGGGTACGACCGCCATCTCCGATAATTTGCATGGCCTCGCCGGCAGGCACGACCAGCGTCGTGTTGACGCTGTAATTGCCCGCCTCGAGATGCACGACCGGGTTGGTCGTGCCCGAGGCCGCCGCCGAGTGGATCATGGCTTGAATATGTGCGGCGGTTGAGCCCGGCCTCACTTCGAAGATTTCCCGATTATCGTTCGGCGGTGTGCCCGGCAGCGTGGGCAGGGCCGGATTGACAGTGCTGCGGCCGACGACCTGATTGTTGATCGAGTGATAGAAATGCCCATCTCCTTGGCGATTGGTGTTATCAACCGGCCATGAAGCGGTGAACGTGTTGCCCATGGCAAAAAGATCGGTGAACGAGTAACAACACTGCAATTGAACAACAGGACCCGTCGTCACGCTAGACAAGCTGCGTATTATGTTGTCAATAAGGAGTAATGGTCCAAAGCCCGTAAACCCGATTGAGAGCGGGCTCGTTGTATCGAGAATCGTATTGCCTTCCACAGTAATGTTGTACGCGGTAGCTGCCCCGCCGCAGCATAGAAATTGTTTTGAGCCAATCGAATAATTATTGCGAAAATTGAAGACCCCGGCATTGCCAATTCCAAAATCCGCCTTGGCTGAGTCTTCAAGAATGCTGTTGAAAACGTTGAAATTGCCTGCACCATATGTATTGGTGGCGGCATAACCATTATTCTTAAAAAGGGAATACCAAATGAACATATCGAGGGCATTGAAGTTCATCATCGAAACGCCAGCCACGCTGTCGCTGACGAACTGGTCGCGGAGCATCGAAGTCTCAGCGCAGCCGTAGCCCAGATCGCCGCACCGAAACCCCACGCCCGCATTCTCAAACACGTCGTCGGCATATTCGTTCTCGGTATCGAAATAGCCGGCAGATCCGTTCCAGGATTGGTCCACGTCCACGCCGGCTTTCCCCCTGCCGTCGAAGGTCAGACGATCAAAGCGTGACTGGGTGTTGCCGTTGAGGTTGAGCATCACGCTGCCTGAGGCGCCGCCCCAAGCAATGGTCGTGGTGGCCGGATCCGCACCGATCGCATTGACAAATTGCTGGGCAGACAAATTGAGCGTGCTGGTGATGAGGTATGTGCCAGCAGGAAAATAGATCGTCGGTTTCGTAGGGCTCAGGCCAGTCAGGCACTTCTGGATGGCGGCGGTGTCGTCGGTCGCGCCGTTCCCGTTAGCCCCGCAAGCCGTCTTCACGTTCGTCCAGTTGGCGAAGGGCCCGACAAATTCCTCGTTACCCGTTGCACAGGCGGTAATCGGCGCCGAAACTATCGCCATAGCAAAGGTGGCAATGCATGACCTGTAAAGTAAACCTAGGTTCACTCGAGCACCCCGTTTTTAGCGCCTTGGGAATCCCCCAAGTATAGTAGAGAATCGTGCCCAACCTCTGATGAATCCGTTGCAAATCACGCCGATCATGTCAATCGGCCCTTCATGCTCTTGCCGATTGCCTGGGGACGAAGCCCGCGCGCAAAAACAGCGTTAACTCTGGGAATAAGGCTAGATTTGCGAAGACCGTATAGCCGGCTGGCGCTGCCTAGATGTTCGAAAGCGAAAATACGCCAGCCATGAACCCGATCGCCCTCATCGCCCAAGATGACGGTTCAGGCACGGTGCCCGCGACGAGCTCCATCTGGTACGCACCAGTCGAATTGGGAGCAACAACGCCACCTTGATTGTCATAGAATTCGCCGGCGACCCCTATACCTGAATCGTCAGCCTCATACGACCAATAAACCGAACCGTCGGTGGACGAGATCCCGATCCAGTACCTTGTGTCCGCGCTCAAGGAATATGAGACGGACTCACTGAACACGGCCAATCCCGAGGAAAGCTGAGAATCGTTAAAAGTGCTCGATTTCAACAGGGAGCCGGGAGAGGTTGAGCTGTCGCTGTAGAGACCTATCGTGAACGTTCCATCGTCGTTGGGGTTATCGGCACCGATGAGCTAACTGACGTCCGTCAGCGTATTTGAACCGACCGTAGAAAACGAAGCATAAAGGGGCCCGTGTGCAAGTGCCCCATCGGCGCCAACCGACGGATACCCTAAATTGTCAAACAAAACTTCGGCGTTTGCCGTGGGTACCAGGCAACAGCTCATGAGAACTGCGCAAACTGCGGCCTTGACTGACATAATCTGCCCCGTCCCTCTTTCGCGAATTCCCTCGGACTTACTTAGGTTATTTGTACAGCTTGGTCAACGCGGCGTCAATCCCTGGGCAGCGGATTAGGAACGGATTTTGGCCCCGACGCCGAGGACGGTTCTCGGCGCCGGGCGCCTCTTCAACCAGCCGCCGCAATCTCACATCGCTACCACCACAATCGTGGTGTTGAATTCCATTAGCGGTCGGGGCAATACTCCGGTATCGTTGGTGGCACTAGACGAGCCGCCGACTCATCGCGGGAGGTATGACATGAATTTATTATCGCGACGCAGCGTTCTCGCCATCGCCGCAGTTGTCGATGTCGCGTTGCACTCCCGGTGGGCCCCGGTTGCCGCCAAAGCCTTGGCTGCGCGTCATAAGTTGCCCCCACGCCACCTGGAGACTTTGCTCCAGAGGCTGGTTCACGCCAAGATCCTCAAGGGCGTGCGTGGGCCGCGGGGCGGGTACGAGCTGGCGCGCGAGCGCCGGCGGATCACGGTCGGCGAGATCGTGCGCACCGCAATATCGCTCAGCACCGCCGATCCGGAAGATCTCGGCGCAAACTCGGTGCTCCTCGAGCGCGTGATCGATCCTGCCGTACGCAAGGCGGGGGAAACCTTTCTTGCCAATCTGGATGCGATCACCGTCGAACAGATGTGCGAGACGGCCGAGAAGTCGCATGTGCTCGACGACGAGAAGGTCAGCGGCGATTTTGCTATCTGATCCCGGCATTTGCGAGCTTGGCGCCGGCGGCACGGGCCATTTGGATCGCGTCGAGGGCGCTCACAGCACCGCTCTCCCCGGTCCAGACGGACCTGTGCTCGCTCTCGGGCGTAGCCGGGTTTGAGTTTGCGCTGTCCCGTCCATCGGCAGTAGCATGCTTGTTGCGGAAACCCAGGGGACTGGCTTCAACCGAGAAGCGCTGTTGAGGGCGACCATGAGGGGAGGAATAGCATGGCGAAGGGTTTATATCTAACGCGCGACGGTCAAGTGCTTGTCGAGTACGGCAAGCGCAGGGTTCCAATTTCCCCGGCGCAGTACAGAGCAAACGGCTATCGACCTCGGTGTGACAAGCTCTCGCTTGAAGCTCTGCCCAAGGCAGTAGCCGAAGCCGAGTTCGCCATGACAACTCTCACAAGGGTGCACAAAGGCCTGGCTTGAGGACCGGCGCCTCGCTGCGCATCGCCGCGGCCCAAGCTCCGATCGTCCCTCTCTCGCAATCGGCGCAACCAGGACAGCATCGCTCGCCGCTTGTGCTTACGATCCATTGGCGCATAGCCCGGCCCCATGCGCAAACTCGACGGCCTCACCAAACTCCAGGTGGCGGTTCTGCTCGCCAAGCCGTGAAGCGCTCCGGCTATCGCTGGCGCGGTGTCTCTTGCGGGCGCGTTTGTGGAGGCTCGCCGAGTTCGTGCTACCCGAGGAAGGCGCAGTTTTTCCTGCGCGGCGCTTGATCTCGCATCCTCAACTATATCCATAAACCAGTTGCCAAATCAGGCGAACTGAGTCAGTGAAGTGAATATGGACGGGTCTCCGAAGTCATTTCTTCGGTCCGCATTTAGCAACCGCAAATGGCCAGCTATGCCTTTTGGTGTTCCCAAACGCTCATCCACTGGGGATGGCCCTCTCACCAGCCGCCAAGGCTCCACAGACACCCCTCCGCAAGGCCACTGACGCCCACTAACTTAAGAGGGGCATAGAGAGGTATGAGCGATCCAACAGAGACAATGCACAAGCAGGCTCGTGCGCAAACCGAAGAGACGTTGCGGTTCTCCATCAACGCATGGCCCATGAAGCAGAGCTTGGCCTCCTTGCCCGGCCCCTTGCGATAGAGCCGCGCTTCCGGATCGGTGGTCGAGCCGTGCGTCTCGTTCGAGCGCTTCTGGCCATGGAAGTCGGCCTCGCGGTTCGTCCGCTCCCAGCCGCCGGCGGCTCGCCCGCGTCGTCCTTCGGCCGAAAGCTCTTTCTCGACGCCCACGCCTCGATCAGCGTGCCATCGACCGAGAAGTGATCCGTGCTGAGCAAACGCTTCACCCGCGGCTGCGTCAGCACCGCGCTCAAGACCTTGGCCGCGACGTTTCCCTCCAGAAGGCGATCGCGGTTCTTGGAAAACGTCGAGTGATCCCACACCGCATCGTCAACGCCGATGCCGACGAACCAGCGGAACAGGAGGTCGAACTCGAGCCGCTCCATCAACTGCCGCTCCGAGCGGATCGAATAGAAAGCCTGCAACAGCATCGCCCGAAGAAGCTTCTCAGCGGAATCGAGGGCCGACCCATCCGTGCATAGAGCGCCGAGAAATCGCCCGAAAGCCCAGCCAGCGCCTCGTTCACAATGCGGCGGATCGTCCGCAGTGGGTGATCCTTGCCGACCCGCGCTTCCAGATCGACATAGCTGAACAGCGACCCAGACCGCTCGTCCCCGCCCCGCATCCCTTCGCCTCCGCCAAGCTGCAAGGCGAAAGAATCACAGGGCGAGCCCGCTGGCCAGCGACTTTTTCAACTGCCTGCTAGACAATCGACGCCGATCGGCTCAAGGCGATCGCGCGTGTGACAGAGAAACTGCAGCTATGCAATCGAAACGCGGGAAGGCAAATCGAAGCAGCGACGTGCGCCATAAGGCGAACCGCCAGTCCGCTCGCTCACGCCTTCGATCACTTCCTTGGACAGCGCATGGCGCGCCGAAATGTCGCTCACCATGCGCGCTACCCCGGCGCGGCCAACACATCGCGCCAGACACGCCGCGCGCCGTGGGTCCGGGCGCTGCGGATGAAGCTCGCCCGCACCCTCGCGCCGATTTCTTCGTCGTCGCGGGTCCGCTTGCTCGGCGTCCTGTTGAGCCAAGCGTGGAAGCCGACCGCGAGACGTCCAGCGCTTCGCAAAGCCACGCCACCGGCCAGATGCTCCGGTGCTTCGCAATGAACGCGAACCTCATATCGCGTCCCTCTCGAAGAAGGCTGCGGTCTTTTTTAGGATGTCACGCTCCGCCTTGAGCTTGGCGACCTCCCGCTTCAGTCGCTCGATCTCAAGCTGCTCGGGCTTCATCTGCCCGTGGCCGGGAAAGGCCTGCGCCGGGTCGGCCGACATTTCCCGCGACCATTTCCGCAAGACGTTCGGGTGAACCGCCAGGTCCCGCGACGCTTGCGCGACCGAGACCCCGCGTTCCTTGGTCATCCGAACTGCCTCGACCTTGAGCTCCCTGGTAAATTTCCGTCGTTGCATCTGCCACCTCCGGCCTCATGGAACACCCAATATCGGTGTCCACGAAACCGGCAGCAGGCCAGATATTCGGCCGGGGCGCGACGACAGTGCGGATGACATGGGGCGCCCGGAAAGGGTCTGCGCCCGGTCAGTCAAACTAACTTAATATTAATATCCATGATTGCTGAGTGAATTACAGTTGCGCTATGTTTCCAAAGGCGCTGACGAGCAGTATCCTATGCGCGCGGCGTCGCTTGCGCCGTAGCTTGCGCTACCCGGAGCACCAATGTGACCGAAAACGCGTCACCCCCGACGTTGCCGACAGCTACTGGGTTCGCGATCAGGTGCGCGCTTGCGGCGCTTCAGGAGCGCGACTTGCCAGTACGGCCGCTGTTCTTTCGCGCTGGACTTTCCGATCCCCTGTTCGCTAACCCACGGCGTCGCGTCTCGGCGGCGGCGCAGGGAGAGTTTCTCGAATACGCGGCTGAGGCGGTGGGCGATACGGCTTTCGGACTTCACCTCGCCGAACAGTCAAACCCCCGCGACGCCGGACTGCTTTACTATGTAGCGACAGCCGCAAGAGATCTCGGCGTGGCCTTGGCGCTCTTTGCCCGTTACTTCCGTATCCTCAACGAAAGCGTGCACTTCAAGTTGGTTCGCAGCCCCACGGGCGTTATGATCGAGTTCAACTTCGTCGGAGTTTCACAAAATCAGGTGAAGCAAAACACCGAGTTTTGGCTCGGCCTTATCGTCAAGACAGCCCGAGCGGTCACAGATGGCTGGATCCGGCCAACCCGAGTAGAATGCCCTCATCCACGCACCGACGACCTAGAGGAATTCGAGCGCTTCTTCGGTTGCACGATCAAGTTCTCGGCGCCGTCCGGCCTGTTGGAATTCTCTAACGAGACCCTCGCCCTGCCGCTGATCACCCAAGACGCGTCTTTGCTGCAAATGCTGCAGCCGTTCTGTGAGGAAGCCGAAAAGGCTCGCAACGCGGCGACAGGTTCGCTCCGCAATGCAGTCGAAAGCGAGGTCGAGCGACTGCTGCCGAATGGACGGGTCAGGGCGGAGACGGTCGCGACGGCCTTAGCCATCAGCGTCGAGACCCTGTCGCGCAGGCTGTCGGAAGAGGGAACGTCTTTCGCGGGCATCGTTGACCAACTGCGCCAAAGCCTCGCGCGCCGGTATCTCAAGGAATTGGGCCTCACGCTGGCGCAGATCTCATGGCTTTTGGGTTACGAGCGCCCGATTGCGTTCACACGCGCGTTCAAGAGTTGGACAGGCCGCTCGCCGTCCAGCGTCCGCGACGAGAATCCACCGCGAGCCGGGGGCATATGGTTCTGACGTCTGCCAAGTTGCCGATTCGGATCAATCCCAAATTCAGCCTCCGTTGGAACCGCCATCGTGGGGCGTGGCGCTGATGAGTATCTCATCGACGTCCTGTTCGGCACGATGGAGGATGCTCGAAGTGA
>CAWCCX010000002.1:0-66274 GCA_963794155.1 uncultured Alphaproteobacteria bacterium
CGGGGTGATTGAGATCGAGGGCATCCACGGCTTGCAGAGGCGCGCCGGCCGTCGGAGCGACTTGGCGGCCGTTTATTTGACGGAACCACTCGTCGCGTGTTCTAATTGGCTGGCGCGCTCTTGCCCCAAGGTAGAACGCGCCACCCCTTGCTCCGCGCTTCCCCTTTTGGGCGCGGGGCTTTTTTGTGCGTGGCCGACTCCGATTGACCGGAACAAACCAGAGCCGGTCGTGTTGATCATTTGAGCGCAAGCAAGTGGGTGTGCGATTGCCCCGCGGTCGGTCAAGCCCCGGCGCGGGGCTTCTTTGTCGTGAGTAGTTTCCGATGATTGCCGCCGCAGCCCCTATGGCCGATAGCGGTTCATGCTGTGCTATTTCCTACGCGATGGACACATTGCCGGCGTCGAGATGCTGCCACTCGGGCTCTCGTTATGTTAAGGTTGTTAGGCCGAGGGGCAACTGCCCATTCCGAGCGAGGCGACCGACTTGGAAATCACGATTGATTGGCAAAAGCCTGTACAACTGACCTTCAACAAGAAAATGATTATCGATCCAGACGCTTTGCCGCCGGAGATTGAGACGTACCCGGGGGTATATTTTTTCGCCAGATGGTTTGGCGAAACGAGCGTCCCATTTTATATCGGCCAATCCTTAAATATTAGAGCAAGATTGAAACAACATATAAATACAGTAAGATATATAAGGCCTTGTACGGGAATAAACGATGGAAAACTAGAGTTGGCGGGTGGCCCACGTTTCTTTCATTTTGGTTACTTGAAGGCCAAACCAGGACAGCAGGCCGCTACGTGATAAAAATTGTCGAAAAACGTATGCTGCGAGAAGCCGTTATTAAAGGCTTAACGATACTGAATGCGCAAGGAATAAAGATCAGAACGCACGAAATACTATTTGACGGGCCGTCGGATCGTCTCAGTATTTTTGATCGAAGAGCTGAAGTCGAGGCACGATAAGGAATGACCGTTCTTGGTCAATTCGTTCCCTGGCCGGGGTCGACGAGCTCGAGGCCGTCGATCGCGGCGTTCCGCGCCGCCTCGACCCGGGCCAATGCGCGCCTGAGCTCGGCGGTGGTCGCCCGGCTCGAGCCCGAAAGGACCATCCCGCCGATGGCGAGGGCGAGGGCGATGACGACCCGCGCCGGCGTGAAGCCCACAAGGCCGATGAGGACGGCGACGAGCAGCGCCGGCCCGGCGACGGCTGAGGCGCGCCCGGCGAGGGCGAACCTCCGGCTGCGCTCAATCGCCTCGCGCAACTCCTCAATTTGAAGCTCGAGCCGCTCGATCTCATCCATCGGCGCGGGTTGGGTTTGACGATCGGCGCATCTGGCTTGATCGCGGGTCCGCCGGATCAGGATCCTGGAATCGCGTGGCGAGGCGAGAAGTTCGCCGCCCTCGGAGATTCCGCCTTGTTCGCTGTCCTATTCCGCGCCCCTCTTTTTGTCGACGCCGCTGAGAATCTCGAGAACCCGGTCGATCCCGGCGGGCGACAGGCGAATCAAGCCGGTATAGGGATGGCTCAGTTCGAGGATGAGAAAGATCGCGATCCCGATGGAGACCGCGCCGGCGAGATGCGCCAGCACGCTTACCGCATTCGGCGCCGCGACGAGGCCATTGCCTAGAAACAGCGCCGAGGCCCAGCAGACCACCACGGTCAGAACATGGGGTGGAAACGGGCTGGCGAGCTGGCGGGCCATCAGCATCTGCGTGTCAGCGAGCTTCCTCACTTGATCCTTCGCAGTAGCAATGAGAGCGCGTTGGGCGTCGGTCGCGGGCTTCAGGCGGTCGAAAAAGCTGCCTTGGCTTAGGAAGATCGCCCGCATCTCCTCGAAAGTGAACGGCTGCGGCCCATGCTTCGCGTCGCCAAAGAAGCGGACCCGCGAGCGTTGAAGCGCCGCATACAAGCCAGCGCGGCCTCCGGCCGCCTCAGGGCCATATTGTTCAAGGGCGAGATCGACCTCGGCCACCATGGGGCCGAGCGAATAGGCTTCGTCCCGCTGGGTGGTGAAGACCGAGAAGGCGGTGAAGACGAGAAGCCCGAGGACGAGCGCGAGCAGCAGCGTGACGAGGCCGACCATGCCGCCGACCGAGCCCTTGGACGCGGTAAGCATATCCGCCGGCACGACCCACTGAAGCGCCATGCCGACGAGGCTCGCGCCGAACGTGATGGCCGCGACGGCTATCGATCGGGTCAGGGAATGCATCGACCCCGCCGAGCAGGGCGCCGCCCCGGCCTACTCTGCCGCAGTGACACTCGTCGCCGACTCGACCTGCGCCGCGGCGTGGTGCTTGCGCTCCTCGATGTGCTTGGCCTTCGCTCCAGCTTGCCGCGCCGCCTCGGAGAGTTGGTACATTTCCTGATGATCGTAGTCGTCGGTCGTCCTCAGCGCCTCGTCGGTGTAGTTTTTAGCGTTCGGGTCGCGTTCGAGCCGGCGCGTCCAAAGATGAATCTTGGCGAACATCGCCAGGATCTTGCCGTAGGTCACGACTTGGCCGCCCCAGTGGCGGACATAGAAGACGAGCGGATTCTCGAGCGGCAGGCCCGGTCTGCGGTCGCGGCGATACCGCCGGCGGATCATCCCGGTCTCCAAGGGATAGATGTTGTAGAAGTGGAAGCTCGCCCAGAACCAGGTGAGGAGGTAGGCCACCGTGTCCGGGCGCGGGCCGCCGGCGACGGCGCGGCGGATCACCGTCTTGATGTGGTCCTCGGTGAAATAGGTGCGCCACGCCAGCCGGTATGCCTCCTGCCACTCGTCGCGCGACATCCGTGGATGGTCGGTCGTGACGTGCTCGAGATCGAATTTGTTGAGGTCCGGGTCGATGTCGACCCCGGCCGCGACCGCCTTGGCGTGGTCCTCGCTGCCGGGAAGAGGCGTGAGGATTGAGAATTCGAGGATGTCGAGGGGCAGTTCGCGCTTAATGATCTCGATCCGGCGCACCAGCGATTCCGGCGTGTCGTTCGGGAAGCCGATGATATAGCCGCAATAGGTGATGCAACGGTGCTTCCGCCACTCGAGCAGAAGCTCCCGATAATCCGAGATGTGGTTCTGCTTCTTCTTCGCCGCGCTCAAATTATCGGGGTCGATGTTCTCCAGGCCGATGAACACCCGCTTGACGCCGGCCGCCACCGCCTTCTCGATGAAGCGCGGGATCTTGTGGCAGGCCGTGTCGACCTGGATGATGAAGCGCGAATTGAGGCCCTCTTTCCTCAGCGCGGTCAGCCGGTCGAAGATCGACTCCCAGTTGCGGTTGCGCGCCAGATTGTCGTCGGTGATGAAGAAATAGCGCACGCCGTTGGCGTGGTTGACGCGCACGAGCGCTTCAATATCGTCGGCGGTGCGGTAGCGCGACTTGCGCCCCTGCACATTGATGATGGTGCAGAACGAGCAAAGGAACGGACAACCGCGCCCGGCGTCGAAGCTCGAGATCATGCCGATCGTGCGCCCCACCCGCTCAGGCGGCATGTATGGCGGCGTCGCTCCTTCCAGCCCCGGAAGATCGTGGAGATAGTTGTAGATCGGTTTCAGCTGGCCGGCGGCGGCGTCGCGCAGCACCTCGTCGAACCGTCCTTCCGCCTCGCCCGCATAGAGCGAAATGCCGAGATCGAGCGCTTCGTTCAGCGATTGAGGCCGCTCCGGCAGCATCGACAGGCAGCCGGAAACATGGAAACCGCCGATGCAGACCTGCACCCCTGCCGCCCTTAAGGGACGGGCGCAGTCCATCACCCGCGGGAACTGATTCGACTGCACGCCAACGAAGCCGACCATCCCGAAGCCGCCGTTGTCCTTGATCTGACGGGCGATGCGGTCGGGCCGGACGCGGGTGTTGGTCTCGTCGACGGGGAAGATCTCGATCTGCACGTCCTCGCCAAGGACCTGATCTTCCATGCATTTCTGGGCGATGCCAAAGAGGCAGGCGAGCGAATTGGACGGCAGCGCCGATTTCCACCACTGGATGACGTAGCCTTGGTCGTCGTAATGTGAAGGCTTGACGAGAAAAAGCAGAAATCGTCGAGATTTGGCGATATCCGGCATTCTGGCTCCCCGCGAAACTAGGCCCGCCTAATTTTCGCCCCGCGTTCGCTGCTTTTGGCGACCGCGACCGTTAGCAGTCTTTAACCAAATGCACAATCTTGGGACCCTTTGAAGCGCGGCAGTCCGCAGCCCGCCTTCGCGGCTGATTGGGAAGGGGCGCAGTCAACTCGCCTGCAACTGGGACCCGCGTCTCAGGCGTCGATCCGCTGGATGAACCAGTTCAAGAGCCGCGTCCAAACCTCGTCCTTGCCGATCTGGTCCTCAACCCCGTGTTCGAGGTTCGGGTTGTCATTGACCTCGATGACGACAATCGCGCCGTCGGTTTCCTTGATGTCGACGCCATAAAAGCCCGGGCCGATCGCGCGCGCCGCCTTGAGCGCGGCGTCGATGACCCGCGGGGGCGCGTAGGGGATGGGAATCGTCTTCGATCCACCCTCCCGGGCGCCGTTCGGCCCGTGCTTGATGATCTGCCAATGGCCGCGCGCCATCTGATACTGGCACACGAACAGCGGCTCGCCGTCGAGCACGCCGACCCGCCAGTCGAACTTGGTCGGCATGAACTTCTGCGCCAGCAAGAGGTCAGTGTCCTCGAACAGTTCGTCGGACAGCGTCTTCAACGCCTGCGCGGTCTCGACCTTGTGCACGCCGCGCGAGAACGAGCCGTCGGGGATCTTGAGCACCATCGGCCAGCCGAGCAGGCGCTCGGCCTTGATGAGATCCTCGTCCTCGGCCAGCATGACGGTCGGCGGCACGGGAACGCCCTGGGCCTCGAGGAGCTCGTGCAGATAGACCTTGTTGGTGCAGCGGATCATCGACTGCGGGTCGTCGATGACCGGCATGCCTTCGCTTCGGGCGCGCTGGGCGAAGCGATAGGTGAAACTGTCGATCGAAGTCGTCGCGCGGATGAACAGGCCGTCGAATTCGGCCAGCTCCGCGAGCTGCTTGCGGGTGATGAGCTCGACTGCCACCGACTGCCTTTCAGCGATCCTTTGGAAATGCCTGAGGGTGTCGACGGAGGACGGCGGCAGCTCTTCCTGCGGATCGTGCAGGACGGCGAGCGAATAGCGGGCGATCGGCCGGCCGCGCGGGTTGCGCCAGTCGCGCTGGGTGTGGCGATGCAGGCTCTTGTGGAAGAATTCCGCCTCGTCCGGGCCGAGCTTCGCGAGCGGCCGGGCGCGCAGCCGGTCGATTTTCCACCGCTTGCCCGCTGTTATGGTGACTTCGATCGCCGGGCACCGGTACCAGTCGAACAGCAGGCGGCCGAAAGCCTCGAAGCGGGAGTCCTGTACGAAGCCGAAGCAGAACAGGAGGTCGAAGGTGGTGTCCTCGGTCGCCTGCGCCCTCACCGCCGCCGCGGTCAGCGCCTCCTGAAGTTCGGGCAGCGACTGTTCGTAGAGCTTGAGCTCGCGCAGATCGAGCATCGTCTCGACGGTCGGGATCACCCGGTGGCCGCGGGCCTCGGCGAGCAGCGAGGCGTAATAGCCTTTCGACTGGTAGTTATAGGAGCGCGACAGATTGATGATTTTCGCCCGACCGAGCCCGGCGAACAGTTTCGGCCGCGCGAGATAGTCGCGAGTCGTGATGACCTTGTGGGGCGTGTCGGCATTGGGGAAGTCGCGCGCCTGATCGACGAGAATGACCCAGCCGGTCATGACGCGCGCCGCTTGGGCCGTGCGGTTGATCGCGACGACGTCTGCATGATGACGAGAGGAACGGTCCTTGCGGTTGGGCGCGGCAGATTCAACGGCGACAGGCGCGACTCACTTTGCGCGCTTCTTCGCCTCCCCTAGCGCGGGGGCGATGCGCCGCGCAACGGCCGAACGCGCTTCCGGGGCACATTGTTCCCCGGTTTCCCGGGCGAGGTCGGGGACGAGGGACTTCTCGTAGCGCATGGCGGCCGCTCCGTCGGCATAGTAGTGGGCGTGCTGGCCGAACTGGCGGAAACCTGAGCTCTCGTAGAGCGCGATCGCGGAGGCGTTGTCATAGCGAACCTCTAGGGTGAGCGAAGCGCGGCGGTGACGGCGGGCATAGGCCTCGCAGGCCGCAAGCAGCGCCCGGCCGACGCCGCGGCGGGTGAATCGCGCATCGACCGCGAGCGAATAGATGCGCGCCGCCCGCGCGGTCTTGCGCAACGCCACCAGGGCGTAGCCGGCGAGTTCGTCGTCGATGGTCGCCGCGATCACCGGCCGATGGGCCGCGCGCAGGAATTCGCGCAGCGACCGGCGCGAGACCCGGTCGGTTTCGAACGACTGGTTTTCGAGTCTCACGATCGCATCGAGATCGCGCGGACGGGCCTCCCGAACGACGATGCCGCTATGGCGCCAATGGCTCATGCTGGAAAGAACGGCTCCCCTCCTTCGCCTCCCCGGCCTGGCGTGAGCTTAGCGCGCATTCGACTCCCGCGCGCAGCGGAGCGTGGCTGAGCGCCATGAAGGCGCTGTGACCATGACTTGGGCCGACCCAGACGCGCTGGCGCGGCTGAGGGCCTTGGCCTATCCGCGCCGGGAGCGCCTGACCCACTCCTCCTCGTCGACGGTCTCGATCCCAAGCTCGCGCGCCTTCGCCAGTTTCGAACCCGCGCCGGGGCCGGCGACGACGAGGTCGGTCTTGGCCGAGATCGAGCCGGACACCTTGGCCCCCAGCCGCTCGGCGATCGCCTTGGCTTCGTCGCGGCTCATCCGTTCGAGCGAGCCGGTGAAGACGATGGTCTTGCCGGCGAGCGGATGGCCAGCGGCGATCGCCTCCATCGGCTCGATCCTGACTTCCTTGAGGAGCGCGTCGAGCGCCGCCTCATTGCGCGGCTCAGCGAAGAAATCGGCGATTGCCTCGGCGACCACCGGTCCGATGCCTTCGATCGCCGACAGTTCTTCCGCCCCGTTTTCGGCTCGCGCGGCGGCGCGCAGAGGCGCCCAGTCGCCGAAATGGCGCGCCAGGCGCCGCGCGTTGGTCTCGCCGACATGTCGGATGCCGAGCGCGTAGAGGAAGCGGTTGAGCGCGATCGAGCGGCGCGCGTCGATGGCGTTGAACAGGTTGCGCGCCGAAGTCTCGCCGAAGCCTTCCCACTCGCTGAGCGGCGGGCGCGCCTGACCGTCGCGCACCTTCAGCGTGAAGATGTCAGCCGGGGTTCGGATCAGGCCCTCCGCGAAGAAGAGCTCGACCAGCTTCTCCCCTAGGCCCTCAATGTCGAAGGCGTTGCGCGACGTGAAGTGTTTGAGCCCCTCGACCGCCTGCGCAGGGCAGACCAGTGTGCCGGTGCAGCGGCGAACGACGTCGGCCACTCCAGTCTTCTCGTCGATCTCGCGCAAAGCCGCCGAGCCGCAGACCGGGCAGACGTGCGGAAACCGGTAGGGCTCGGCCCCCGCTGGCCGCTTGTCGAGCACGACCTCGAGGATCTGCGGGATGACATCGCCGGCGCGCTGCACCACGACCGTATCGCCGACCCGAACGTCCTTGCGCGCGATCTCGTCTTCGTTGTGGAGGGTGGCGTTGGAGACGACGACCCCGCCGACGGTGACCGGCCTGAGTTTAGCGAGCGGCGTCAACGCTCCGGTCCGGCCGACGTTGATGCCGATCGCTTCGACGATCGTCATCGCCCTTTCGGCCGGGAACTTGTGCGCGACCGCCCACCGCGGCGACCGCGAGATGAAGCCGAGCCGCTCTTGGAGCGTAAGATCGTTGACCTTGTAAACGACGCCGTCGATATCGTAGCCGAGCGTCGCCCGCTCAGCCTCGATCGCGTGATAGCGTTCGAGAAGCTCGGCGGTTGAATGGCAGAGCCTGGTCAACGGATTGGTCGGCAGGCCGAAGCGACGCATCGCCTCGATCGCGCCGAGCTGGGTGGAGGCGAACGGCTCGCTGACTTCTCCCCAGGCGTAGGCGAAGAAGGCGAGCGGCCGCTCGGCGGTGATGCGCGGGTCGAGCTGGCGCAGCGAGCCGGCGGCGAAATTGCGCGGATTGGCGAACACCGGCTTTCCCGCTTCCGCTTGGCGCGCGTTGAGCGCCGCGAAGTCGGCGTGGCGCATGTAGACTTCGCCGCGGGCCTCGAAGATCCTCGGCGCGCCCCGGAGCCGATGCGGGATCGCTTTCACCGTACGGGCGTTGGCGGTCACGTCCTCGCCCTCGTAGCCGTCGCCGCGCGTCGCCGCCTGGACAAGCTCGCCGTTCTCGTAGCGCAGGTTGCAGGAAAGCCCATCGATCTTCGGCTCGGCGACGACGTCGAGCGGCGCGCCGTCGCTCATGCCCAGAAAGCGTCGAACCCGGGCCGAAAACTCCTCGAGGTCCTCGTCGGCGAAGATGTTGCCGAGCGACAGCATCGGCACGGCGTGGCGGACTTTCGCGAATTTCTCCGACGGCGCTGCGCCGACCTTACGGTTCTCCGAGTCCGCGCCGGCGAGCTCGGGAAACGCCGTTTCGAGCTCGGTATAGCGCCGGCGCAGCTCGTCATATTCGGCGTCGGAGATCGTCGGCGCGTCCTCGCGGTGATAGCGCCGGTCGTGCTCGGCGATCTCGGCCCCGAGCCGCGCGTGCTCGGCCCGCGCCTTCGCCAGGATCAGTTTCTGCGGTCCCTTTTGGGGCTTGGTCATGAGGCAGATTTAGCTCAGGCCAGGGACGGGCGGAAGGCGACGGACGCCTTTAACCGGCGGCTAACCCATTTGCCCGAATGATGACCTCGGCGAGACGCCGGAGCGGGGCTGCCGCGCGTCATGAGATTTCGATCCGCCGGCCCGACACCCGAGATCGCCAATGCGCGCCTCGATCGCGACGCTGATCGCCGTCTTCTCGCTCGCCGGATGCTGCGCCGGCGGCTATCCCGTCGTCTCGAGCGGGAATCCGCCGCCGTTCGACGCCTTCCTGGCGAGCATGAGGCTTGCTGTCGGCATGCCGACGGACGTCGCCATCCTCGTGATCGGCTCGGCTCCCGTCTCCGCCGAGGTGAAGAGCTGCGGCATCCTGGCGGGATATGAATGGACGTGCCAGGCGCTGAAATTCGGCTGCTGCGACAACAATCAGCTTCTTGTCTATGTCGCCCAGACGCCGGACGGCCGCGGCGCGGTGAACAGCTGGACGGTGCGCAAGGGCTGATCCTTCGCGCTCCGATTGGACGGCTCGGCGTTGCCAATAGGCGAGCCGCCGCCTAACCTGCGACCCGCGGCATTATCCTCAAACCGGAGCAAGCGCGTGCGGGGACTTTTGCGTTGGAGCGTCGTGGCCGGGGCGATTGGCGTCCTCGCGCTCTCGCTCATGGGTCCCGCGGAGGCGAAGACCTGCTCCGATCGGCTTAAGGTGTGCCAGAAGTTCTGCGAAAAAAGCGAGAGCGGCTCCCCCGCGTGTATGTCCGTATGCAGCGGATATCAGCAGTCGTGTCTCGAAAGCGGCTGTTGGCAAAGCAGATACGTCGACAAGCAATGCGGCTTCACCCGGCAATAGGCGCCCGCCCTTCGACCTTCAATACGAAATCGCCGACGCGCTTGAGGTAAACCGGCACGACCAATTCCGGATAGTTGTGGCCCATGCCCGGAACGACGACGAGCTCCGCGCCGGGGATGCTTTCCGCCGTATCTTTCGCCGCGGCGACCGGAAACAGCGGATCGGCGTCGCCGTGAATGACCAGCGCCGGGCAATGCACGGTCTTCAAAAGCTCGTTGCGCGGCGGGGCGGCGATGGCGGCCGCCCATTGGCGGGCAATTCCCGCTGGATCGTAGGGGGCGCGATCGACAACGCGCTCCACGAACACGCGAATCTCCGCTTCGCTTGCCGTGAAGCCAGGGCCAAAGAGCGTATGCCGGACGAGAATGCCGTTTTCGATGAGGTCTTCGCGGCTCGAACTCTTCGGCGGCCGCGAAAGCACCTTGATCGCCTCGGCGTTGCCGCTGGGCAAGTCTCGCCGCCCTGTCGTGGAGTTCAACGAGATGAGGCTTTTGGTCCGGTCCGGATGGTTGATTGCAGCCAGCTGGGCGATCATCGCGCCCATCGAGGAGCCGGCGATGTGGGCGCGATCGACGCCGAGCGCGTCGATGAGGCCGACCGCGTCGTCGGCCATGTCGCCAAGCGTATAGGGAACATCCGGCGAATTCCCCGCCATGACCTGCGCCAGGAGCGCGGGAATGTTGGGCGCGCCCAGGTCGGCGAGATGAGTTGACTTGCCGATGTCGCGGTTGTCGAACCTGACGACCCGGAACCCCTTGGCCGCCAGGCCTTCGCACAGCGATACGGGCCAAAAAATGAGCTGGGCCGCGAAGCCCATGATCATGAGAATGAGGGGGTCGCCGACGCGGCCGAAGCTCTCATATTCAATATCGATTCCGTTCGCTCGCGCTTGCGGCATTTCGGATCTCCAGCTGGCGCCGCCGAGGAGCCTACCCGAGACCGCCACGGCTTCAAACCCGAGCGCGCCGCCCCCTCCACCATGCCAGATGGCGTGGAAGGGCGGTGGAGGGGCGCGCCACGTCGCCTCGGCGACTCTCACCCTAAACTCAACTCCCGCCCAGCACCCGCGCTCCCGCATCCACCGCCTCCTCCGGCGCGACCCATCGGAAGCCGGTCATCTGGCGGCGCGCCCAGGTGAACTGCCGCTTGGCGTAATGGCGGGTGTCGAGCTTCGAGCGCTCCGCGGCTTCGGCAAGGGTGATCCAGCCATCGAGATGGGCGATCAGATGGGGAACGCCATGCGCGCGCATCACCGGCAGCGCCGGATCGAGGCCCCGGTTCATCAGCAACCCGACCTCGCCGAGCGCGCCTTGGACCAGCATGCCGTCGAACCGCGCCTCGATCCGCTGATTAAGCTCCCCCCGGTCGGGCGCGAGATAGACGCCCGACCAATCGTGCGGCGCGAGCGCCGGCGCTGCCCGCGCCCCCAGGAATGAGGCGAGCGGGCGATCCGTGGCGGCCAGAACCTCGAGCGCGCGCAATATCCGCTGACGGTCGCTGGCGTTGAGGCGCGAAGCGCTTTCAGGATCGCGGACCTTTAGCTCGGCGTGGAGATCGCTGGCGGCGCGGCCCTCGGCTTCAGTGCGAATCCTCGCCCGCACGGCTTCGGGCACAGGAGGCACGTCCGACAGGCCTTCGGTGAGGGCGCGCAGATAGAGCCCGGTCCCGCCGACGAAAATGACCGGCCCCCGGCCGATGGCGTCAAGCGCTTCGCGCGCCGCCCGCACCCATCGCCAGACGGAATAATTGACCGCGCCGTCGACCGCGCCGAACAGGCGATGGGGCGCGAGCCGCTCCTCCTCGATTGTCGGCCGCGCGGTCAGGATGCGCAGATCCGCGTAGACCTGCATCGAATCGGCGTTGACGATCGTCGCGCCGAACGTTTGCGCAAGCGCGAGCGCCGCCGCCGACTTGCCGCTCGCCGTCGGGCCTGCGATGAGAAGCGCCCGCCTGCCTGTCTCCCGCGCGCGGGAGAGGGGTTGGGGCGAGGGGAGCCGAATGCCGCCGTCCACCGTCGTCGCCACGCTGATCGCCGATCCCGTCCGCCTGCGCGCGTTAGCGATGCCTTGATCGCGCGCCTCGCGCAAGGCGTGGGCAGGTTCGACTCCCTGCAGCGGCTTGATTAGGGCGTGGCCGCCGATCAAGTCTTCAACGCCCAGCTCGACGCCGTCCGCGCAGCGCTCGCCGCCCGTCTTTCGCCGGGCTGGGCGGGAGCAGGATCTCGCCCCCTCTCCCGTTTGCGGGAGAGGGTTGGGTGAGGGGAAGCGGCACGCCCTCCTCACTCGCGCTCGATGACCTCGATCAGCCGGAAGCGCTCGCAAAAAAGCTCCATGCCCGGCGCGAACTCGCCGCGGCGGGTGAAATAGTTCGCGTGCGCGCGCCGCCAATAGCCGAGCGACCGATCGCCCTCGCCCTCGTCATGAGCGAAGGCCGCGTCGCCGTCGCCGAACCGCCGCCGCGTGAGTTCGACGGTCTCGAGGATCGCGCGCGCCCGACCTTGGCCGTCTTTCACGACCCAACGCTTCCCGACTTCGACGCCTTTGTCGCCCTCGGCCGCGGCCCAGCAGGTCGCGGTCTTCTTGCCCGCGAGCACCAGCGCCAGCAATTCGTCCGCGAGCTCCGGACTGTCGCCGAAGGAAAAGCTATCGAGGTCGGTCATCTGCGTCTCCCCCTTCCTGTCGGTGGTGAGCGCTGCAAATACTTCATCGCCTCGCGCCTGGCGACGCCGGTCAGCTTACCGTCGTGTTCCTTCAAGAACCGGCGCACCCGTTTCGGGTCGCGTTTCGAGAGTTCGCGCAGCCACTAGCCGACCGCCTTCTGAATGAACCATTCGCGATCCTCGGCCAGCCGCGCCGCCCAGCCGAGCATCCGCTCCGGGTCACGGTTCTCCTTCGTCCAGGGAAGCGTGAACACCAGCGCCGCCCGGCGCGTCCACAAATGCGCGCTCAGGGTCCAGTCTTCCACGGCGTCGAGCCGGGCGGGATCGGCGATGAGGCAGCGCGAGCCGACCATCGCCAGATTGTCCGCCACCGCCCAGCCATCGAGATCGGCGAGACGCTCGGTCGCGAAGGCCCAGACTTTGTCGTCGGGCTCGATCGACTTCCGCGCCAGAATCCGTGCCGAGACGATCTTCAAGTCCCACACCGGCTCGCGGCACAGGCGAAGGCACAGGCTCAGCGATTCCTTTTGCGTGAGATCGCCGAGCGTCTCCTTGATCGCGGCGTCCATGCCCGGAAGCGACACGCCCCAATGCTCGGCGCTCGACCTCTGGTAAGCCTTCTCCCACTCCGCCCGCTTCGCCTCGCCGCGCGCCCGCAGCGTTTGGATGAGGCGGGCGCGGGTGGAGGCAAGGGTATTGGCGGGCAGGTTCATTCTCCTCCTGAGGAGCCCGCAACGCGGGCGTCTCCAGCGCCTCATCCTGAGGAGCGCCGCGGAAGCGGCGCGTCTCGAAGGATCGAAGGATCAAGCGCCGCGCTTTCCGGCGCGCTTCGCCAAAGCGCTGAGCGTCGCAAAATCCCCGCGCATGTAGGCTTCCTTCTTCGCGCGCGACCAGCCTTTGATGCGACGCTCCGCGGTGACCGCATGGTCGATTCTCTCGTAATGTTCGGAGAACATCAGCTTCACTGGCCGGCGCATGAATGTGTAGCATTCCGGGATCAGCCCTTGCGCGTGCTCGCTCACGCGCTCCTCTACAGAGCGGCGCGTGATCCCGGTATAGTAACTGCCGTCCGCGCATTCGAGAATGTAGATCGATGCGCCATCCAAGGTTTGCCGCTCCAAGCGAAAGGGCAAGATGACAGAGCTTAAGACCAAGGGGCCCTTCCCGCCAGGAGCCTTGTCGAGCGTCCTTCGAGACGCCCGCGTTCCGGGCTCCTCAGGACGAGGGGTCAGGCGGCCGCAAGGTCGTCCTCGCGATGAGGGTCAAGGCGAGTCAGGACCAGATGCCGGTTTCGGCGCCGCCGCGATCGCCCGCTTGATCCGCAGCAGCGTCGCCCGGTCCGCGTCGGTCACTGCGGCAGCGACCGGGCAATCCTTGCTGTCCTTGTCCATGAGGTCGTCGATCAAGCCGGAAGCCGCCGCGCTGGCGGCCTCAAGTTGGGCCCGGAAACCGTCGCCGCGCATAACATAAATTGCGTCGTCGTCGCTCGAGCAGACGATTTCTTTTAATGCCGTCCCAAGCGCAGCGGCGTAGTCCGTATCGTTGACGCTGGCGGCCTTCAGTGCTCCCGTCCACGTCGAGGCCTCGAGGGGCGGAGGGACGTTAGGGTCGCAGGACGCAAGCGTCTTGTCGGCGCAGTCAAGCGCGCGGATGAGCTCCAGCGCCCTGTCGCGCAAATTCCCTGGCGGGAGTGCTTCGATCGACTTCTGCAGGTCGCCATAAGCCTTGTCGTCCCAGCGCTGAAGTTCACCCCTCGGATCGCGCCAGACAGGCCGCCATGTGTCGTCCACCCCGGGAAGGCGGACGCTGGTCATCGATTTGGAATGGCCTCGCGTTCGCCAAAGATAGGCGCCCGAAAGATCGGTAGCCTGCAGGGCCGCTCCTCGGAGCGACGCGCCCTGAAGCTGTGCGTTATCGAGCGACGCGCCCTGAAGCTGCGCGTCATCGAGATCTGCGCCCTGAAGCTGCACGCCAATGAGCGACGCACCCTGAAGCTGCGCCCTTTCGAGGGACGCCCCCTGAAGCCGCGCGAACTCGAGTTTCGCACCCTGGAGCTGCGCATTGGTGAGCGATGCGCCCTGAAGCTGCGCGTTACCGAGCGGCGCGCCCTGAAGCTGCGCGGTGTCGAGCGCCGCGCCCTGAAGTTGCGCGAGAACGAGTGACGCGCCCTGAAGCTGCGCGACAAAGAGCCTCGCGCCTTGAAGCTTCGCGTAAAAGAGCGTTGCGCCTTGAAGCTGTGCGCTCTGAAGGGAGGCGTCTTGGAGATCGCTGCCCTCGAAATCCACTTTCGGCAAGCTAGCGAAATCGAAAATCGCGCCCCTCAGGTCACGGCCGCGGGCGCGGAAGACGAAGTCATGCCACTTGGCCTTTTCGGGGTCGTCGATGCCAAGACCCTCGTAAATATTGAGGCCGCTGAGGACGAGCGTGTTCGAGAACGGGAACCTGCGGCGGCTGACCGGATCGGGATTCTCGCTAAACAGCCAGTCATGCAGCGACAACCGTTCCGCATTGACCACCCAATCCTGAAACGAGGCCGATCTAGGAGTGCCGCTCGCGTCCTTTTTTGTCGCAGGCTTTCCCCATTCGGTGAGAGCGGGGATGAATCGCCACTCCGGCAAATGGTCTTCCTGCCATTCGCCGGGAAAGGTGGCCGCCGTCCACGAGAACAGCACGGCGAAGACGCTAAGCACTACCCCAGCGCCCATCCACGCGCGGGGTGTCGGGCGCTTCGCGCCGTCGACTTCGCGTCCGACGAGAATCCTGCCCCACAGCCACCAGATCAGGATGAGATCGACGATCAGCGCGAGGCGCTGAGTCCAGGTGATGAAGCTCGAATGAAACGGCAGGAACTGAACCTGCATCATCAAAAGCAGCAGGATCGGCGCGATCACAAGCGTCACCCAGGCGATCGCGCGCAACAGCCACCCGAACGGACCCCTGCGAAGGCCAGACGGCCCGGCGAGAAACTGAATGAAGATGTTGCTGGGCAATTGCCATTGTAAATTCTGGCGCGCCGCGCTGTCCACGTTGCGCTGCGGGTCGTACAGCGCCTGATGGTAGCGCTTGGCCTTCTCGGTCAGGAAGACTAGATGCACGAGCGTGTAGGCGTGGACGATGATGAACAGGATCGGCGCGAGAAAGAAGAAGGCGAGCAGCGGCAGCTCGATGTTGAGAAACGGCAGCTTGACCGAGCGTTCGAAGAAAAGATCCTCGTGCGTCACCGCGCCGGCGGGAATGGCGAGATAGAACAGCACAAACAGATACGAGAGCCACAAGCCACCGCCGACTGACGCGGCATCGTCGACCGCCTTCTTGATCGCCTCGAGATCGTCGGCCTTTTTGGCGAAATCCGGCAGGCTGGACCCGGAAAAGGCGGGCGCGGGCCCCTGGGTCTCGGGCGGCGGGGACGCGAGGCGGTTTTCGACCGGCGCAGATTCCCCTGCGTCATTCGCAGGACGCCCGTCGCCCGGCCGTTGCGTTTTCAATCCCACGGGCTCTTGCCCCCAAGACCGAGGCTCCCGAAGATCCGGGACCGCTTCTTTTCTACACCAACCCCATGCGCCATCAAGCGAACCGGCGCGGCACAGGCGAAGCGCGCCCTTTCGGCATTGGAGCGTGAGGCGTCATGCCGCGGTCATTTGCGACCCCGGATCAACTCGGGGAAGCAATCCAAGTCTCCATTCGCAGCCGCGAGCGGCGTGGGACGAGGGGGGCAGGCCAGAACAGAGCCATGCGTTGCGAACATGGCCCCGCAGGCGGGCGGCGGATTGAGGCAGGATTGCGTCAACAGCGCCGGCGCTCCCTGTTCACTCCCTGTTCCGACCGATAATTTTCCCTGTTCGGGCGCAAAAACGTCCCTGTTCCGCACCGGGAAATTGTGGCGGCGACCCGCCCCGAAGCCATGCAAGAAGCGCCTGGCGCCAGGGTTTCGCCCCAATCGCCGCTTGAGCTAGGCAGCAAGCTCACCCGACGCGGCGCTTCACCGCGTCCTTTTCGCCCGCGGACGGCGAGGCGTCAGCCGGCCGGCCCCGAGGGCAATGGCCGCGGCAATCTGGTCCTGGCGAGGATCTCTTCCGCCAGACCCGAGGCCTCCGCCGCCGGAATGAAGCCGTCGACGACGAGATTCGAAAGCCCGTGCACGAGGCCCCACGCCGCCATGGCCGCGAGGTTGTCGTGGAGCGGCCGCTGGTCGATGTCGGCGACGCCGCGCAGCAGCAACGCTTCGACGCCGTCCGTCGCGGCCTGAAGCGCCGGGTATTTCGCCCGTTCGGCCAGGACCGGGCCGAACATCAGGCGAAACAGGCCGCGATTGCGCAGGGCGAACTCGACATAGGCAAGGCCCGCCCGGCTGAGGGGATTGACGCCGCGGGTCGCGCCCTCCATCGCCGCGCCGAGCTCGCGGAAGCCTTCGGCGGCGACGGAAGCAAGAAGGTCCTCCTTGCTGGTGAAATGGCGGTAGGCGGCGGTCGCCGACACCCCGACCCGGCGGGCGGTCTCGCGCAGGCCAACCGCCTGCATGCCGCTCTCGTCCAGAATTTGCCTGGCTGCGCCCACGAGCGCCGCCGGCAGGTTGCCATGACGATAAGGCCGTATGGAACGCATTCGAACGTCGCCTATCTCGCGGTGTTCACGGTGTCAACGCGCTGCGCCGGGTCGAAGTTCCCAGGGTTTTGTCGTCATTTTGCCGCTGGTGCGGCAAAAAAGGGGCGCCGATCTCAAAATCAACGCTTTTTGTCGCTCCCCGCGTTGAGCGACGCCCGCGCCCCGCGGGTCTCAAGCGCCCTTAAGTCCGCCCTTGGTTTGCAGGAAGGCGACGATCGCATCGAGGCCCGCGCCGGTCTTCATGTTCGCCATCACGAACGGACGCCCCGTGCGCATCGCCGCGGCGTCGCGCGCCATCACCTCGAGCGAAGCGCCGACGTAGGGGGCGAGGTCGATCTTGTTGATCACGAGCAAGTCCGAGCGGGTCACGCCCGGCCCGCCCTTGCGCGGAATTTTCTCCCCGCCCGAGACGTCGATGACGTAGATCGTGATGTCGGCGAGTTCAGGCGAAAAGGTCGCGGCGAGGTTGTCGCCGCCCGATTCAATGAGGATGAGATCGAGATTGGCGAAGCGCTGGCGCATCTCGGAGACCGCCGCGAGGTTGATCGAGGCGTCCTCCCGGATCGCGGTATGCGGACAGCCGCCGGTCTCCACTCCCATGATCCGCTCGGGGGGAAGCGCCCCAGCCTCGACCAAAATGCGCGCGTCCTCCTTCGTGTAGATGTCGTTGGTGATGGCGGCGATGTCGAGCTCGTCGCGCAGGCGCTTGCAAAGCTGCTCCATCAGAGCCGTCTTGCCCGATCCCACCGGCCCGCCGACCCCGACACGCAGAGGCTGGCTTGGCGTGGTCATGAGCGGAACAGCCTCGAATACTGGCTCTCGTGCCGCATCGCGGCAATGTCGGAGCGAAACGCCCCGCCGCCGAGGTTCGCGAGGCTGGCGCCGTGAGCTTCGCGCGCCAGAGCCCGAACGGGCGGCAACAGCGCGGCCAGGATCTTTTGGCCGTCGGTCTGCCCGATCGGTCCGAGACGCAACGCGGCAGAGACGAGGTTGGCCGCCTGGGCGAGGGCAAAAGCCTCGAGACAGGCGGCAAGCGGCGCGCCATGGCCGCTCGCCGCCGCAGCGACCGCGATCGGATAGGCGGCGCGCCCGTCCGTCTGATCGAGCCGGCGCAAAGCCTCGCAATCCCAGGCTGCGCGCGCTGCGGCGACAAACGCCGCTCCCTGAGCCGTCGTCTCGAGGCGCCGCTCGGCCGATGCGGCGAGCGCGACTGCGACGGCGTTCACTTCGATGAGCGCTGGCCAATCGGCAGCCGCAGCGCTGCGGAAGGCGACCGAAAACAGGATCGCGTCCGAACGAAGCGCGCCGAATTCAACCAGGTCGACCAGCCAGCCCTCGAGCGAGCGCGCATCGACGATATCGCCCGCTTCGACGGCCCATTCAAGTCCATGCGAATAGGCGAAGGCGCCGACCGGGAATCCGGGCGAAAGCCAGAGGAAAAGCGGCAGCAGCGAGCCGCCGTCAGCTTCGGTGATGGTCGTGTCCATGTTCGCCCGCGTGATGGTGGTCGCGGGCATGGTTGTGGCGGTGATCATGCTCGTGACCCTGCCCGTGGTCATGATGATGGTCGTGATGATCATGGTCGTGGCGCCCCGCCTCGGCCTTCACGTAAGCTCCGCCCTCGGGATTGAACGGCGCCTCGAGCGCGATGACCCGGGCCCCAAGTCCATTGGCCATCGCCTCGATCACCGGATCGCGGCGGATGCGCAGCGCCCTTGGAAGGATTTCGGTCGGCAGATGGCGGTTGCCGAGATGCCAGGCGACGCGGGTCTGCACGAGCAAGTCGGCGGCGCGGATCTCCGCCAGCGGCTCGGGCGCGGCGACGACTTCGACGATGCGCCCGTCCTCGAGGCCTAAACCGTCGCCGCCGCGCAACATCGCGGCTTCCGCAAGGTCGAGCAGAAAGGTAAGGCCGCCGACGCCAGTCATGGCGACGCGTCGACGATGGCGCTCGTCGAAATCGAGCACCACGGTTTCGGCCGGCGCGCCGGTCCATTGGCCGGCGGGTATCACTCTATCAGCGCGCAGCATTATCGCCTTTCCGCGGCTCGAAAGGACGGCGTCGTTCAAAGAGCTTGAACGAGAAGCGAAAACAACGCCAGCCGGCCTGTAAGCCGGGTTCTGTATGGCCGGGGCTCGTCGCCCCGACGTGACGGCCATTCCTCTGGGACGCCCGTCGCCGGGCGCCTCAAGCAACCAACCCGAGCGGCAGGGCCAACGGATAGGCCCCGCGGCGCCTGGAGGCGCCGCGCGTCGCTCCTATTCGGTTTTGCTCCCGGCGGGGCTTGCCTTGCCGCCGACGTTGCCGCCCGCGCGGTGCGCTCTTACCGCACCCTTTCACCCTTGCCGTCACGCTTTAGGGCCTTGCGGCCCGCGATCCGGCGGTTTCCTTTCTGTGGCGCTTTCCCTGGGGTTTCCCCCGCCGGAGGTTATCCGGCGCCGCATCCGCATGGAGCCCGGACTTTCCTCCGCTTCGAAGCGGCGGCCGTCCGGCCGACTGGCTGATGAGGGCATATGTGGCTGAGGCGACGGCGGTCAAGGATATTCGCACGCTGCGGACGAACGGACCGGGCCTCGAACCGCCGCCGGAGGGAACCATGGGGAACCAAAGACGGGGCTCGTTCATTGAAGCTTCACCCGAATTATGGGATTGTGGCGCCTAGCTGGTAGCCGCTGGCGAAGCTTCAGCCCAGCTCAAGGCGTCGACACGCGACGAAACGCACTTTTTAGAGCCTTCGGGGCGAGACGGACGGGAGATTGAACTGTATGAGGAGAATTCTGGCTCTTTCGCTGGCGCTCGCCGCTGCAGTCTCCGTCTCGGCCTGCCAGACGCCACAGCAACAGAATGCGCTTGTCGGCGGGGCGCTGGGAGCGGGAACGGGGGCCCTCATCGGGTCGGCGGTCTCGCACGGCAGCGCGGGCGGCGCGCTGGCGGGCGCCGCGATCGGCGCGGGCTCTGGCGCGCTGATCGGCGCGGCGGCAACGCCGCAGCCGGGCTACTACGGCGGCCCGCAGCCGGGCTACTACGGCGGCCCGCAGCCGGGCTACTACGGCAGCCCGCAGCCGGGCTACTACGGCGGGCCGCCTCCGGGCCGATGCGCTCAGTGGGCCCTGGATTATAACAACAACAGGATCTGCACCGCTTTCTATTGAGTCCAAGGGAGGAAACATGAAGATTCTCGCTCTCGCGCTGGCCCTGGCCGGCGCCCTGTCGGTGTCCGCTTGCTACACACCGCAGCAGCAGACAGGCACCCTTGCCGGCGGCGCGATCGGCGCCGGCACTGGCGCCCTGATCGGATCGGCAGTTTCCGGCGGCAGCGCGGGCGGGGCCATTGCCGGCGGCATAATCGGCGCCGGGACCGGCGCGCTGGTCGGCAACGCCGTAACGGCGCCGCAAGGGCGCTGCGTGCGATGGGGCTACGACGTCAACGGCAACCGCGTCTGCACGGCCTGGAACTGATCGGCTCGGCGCTCTCCGCGTCGTGGCCATCAGTCTGGCGATGACGCGGCTCGCCTGCGTCCGGCGGGGGCGTCCGGGGCTTCCGCCCAGGACATGACCGCGACGTTTTCTTCGGACAGCCCGCTTGCCGATCGGTTCGTCGCCTCGCCCAACCACGGCGAGCGACGTGGGCATGGTCGGCCGAGCTGCGTAATCCTGCACTATACCGGGATGCTGACGGGCGAAGCGGCGCTCAAGGCGCTTACCAATTCCACCTCCCAGGTGTCGGCGCATTATCTGGTCTGGGAAGACGGTGCGATCGACCAGCTGGTTAGCGAAAGCAGACGGGCCTGGCACGCGGGCAAAGCCTTGTGGAAGGGCGAGAGCGATCTGAACTCGGCCTCAATCGGGGTCGAGATCGTCAATCCCGGCCACGACGGCGGCTCGCCGCCCTATCCGGAGGCGCAGATCGCGGCGACGATCGCGCTCGCGCGCGACGTCTGCGCCCGCTGGGGAATCGCGCCCGAGCGCGTCCTCGCCCATTCCGACGTCGCGCCGGCGCGCAAGCAGGACCCCGGCGAGGCGTTCCCCTGGCAGCGGTTGTGGCGCGCCGGCGTCGGACATTGGACCGAGCCTGCGCCGCTCGCGGGCGGGGCCCTCTTCGCTCACGAAGAGGAAGGTCCGCCGGTCAGGGCGCTGCAGGCGATGCTGGCGCTCTACGGCTATGGGGTGGAGATTACCGGGGTCTACGATCGCCAGACCCGGCAGACGGTCGCGGCGTTCCAGCGCCACTTCCGGCCCGAGAGGGTCGACGGCGAAGCGGACGCCTCGACCGCCGCGACGTTAAAGGCGCTGATCGACGGGCTCGGGAAGAAGCCGGGGGAGTGAGATCCGGGCGCGGTCAGGCCGTTCGCGAGCCAAATTTTCCAAGCCGGGCCCAAATTTTCCCAAGCCCAGCCAAGGAAAATCAAAGGAATTTGGCCTATTTTTCTTGGATTCTCTTGTCCGTTTTGAGCCTTTTCATAGGGTTATGCTGACCCCCCTCGATTTTTTCTGCGCGACGCTTCGGGGGGCAGTGTGGTGGTATCAATAGCTATATCTTGTGCCTGCTGTTATTCCGCTCAGTCCGGTTCGCGCGACCGCGCGTGATCCATCTTCTTGCCTCCCCGGTTCACCTTGGGCCCTCCTGATTTGATCGCGGAGCTTTTCGCACCTGCGAGCGGCGGTAGTGACTGCACGCGTCTACGCGCCCCCAACGGGACCGCGCGCGCCGCCCAATTTGCTTTACTTATCCTGTGAACGGAGGCTAACATTATACTTGTCTATGTTTATCTTTATTTACGTCATCTTGTTTTGAATACCTGGGGCCGACGATCTGGCATCGTCCCAGCCACCGTTCGATCCGAATCGGAAGTTCTGGTTGATCCCGACACAAGGCGGCGGTGCCTTTCCCTCCCGATTAGGCTAACCGGAAAGTTCAGCCAACGCGGCATCGATGCGAGCGAGAATTGGAGACGGTCCGAATTGGGAAATGATCCGTTTGGCTTCAGTTAGATGTTCGAGCGCGGGCGCGCGCTTCTTCTTTGACTTGTAAAGCAGACCGAGAATCATTTGCGCTCGGCCGATGTGAACGCCCGCAGGATCGAAGCGCGGGTTCTCAAGCACGTGGGTCGCCAAGGCGCGGATGCGCGAGGGGGCAGTCACAACAATCTTCACGAGAGTTGGTAGGTTCTTGAATACCACTAGGAATGGCGGCCTTTCGGTTCCTGCGATGACCTGCAAATAAACCTCTGCGAGGGTGAGCCGGTCCCAATCCGCGAGGGTCCGAGAGCCATCCTTCTCCTGTCGGGCGATCGTTTGTTCGATCGAGCGAATGCCTTCGCCAATTTTACCCTGCAAGACTTTGGCGACGCCAACAATGGCGTCACTTGAAGCAACCGCTACATGTTCCCCACGAACAGCGCAATCACGTCGATATTGCTCAAGCAACTTTGCGCCCGCTTCGACCTGCCCCTTTAGCACAAGGGCAATTCCCTTGCCGATGCTCGCAACGCTGCGGTCGTACGGAGTGACTGCTACGGCCAATGCTTGTTCGCTGTAGTCTACGGCATCCGCGAGAGAGTCGGTTGCGAAGGCGATCCAAGTCAGACATGCCAAGCCAAGACCGGTGGAACGCGGGTCGTTCGAACGGCGGCCAACCTCGATTAGGTCGCGAACTGCGTCAAGGGCATAGTTCACGCGGCCGCGGAAGTACTCTTCGTATGTGACCACAAAAGGAATCCAAGATCGAATGTAGGCGTCATCCGTATCGAACGCGGCCGCCACCGCCTCCCCCTTCAAAGCCTCAAATTGCGACCGAGATCTTGGCTCAAAAAGAACTGACACGCCGATTTCGCCTGCCAACGCATAGGCCTTTGATTTGTTGTCTCCCAGACGTTGCGCTATTAGCGATGTCTCACGCTGAACAGTGGCCGCTTCTTGAAAACGCGTGTTGAAAAAAAGCGCGGAAACGTAGTGGTGCCGGATAAGAACCGCTCTTGGATCGTCCCCCAGCCGATCGATGACGGGAAGGTAGCGCTCAAGGAGTTGGACGATCTCGTTCCACTGGGTGCTCATATTCAACAGCAACGTATAGGAAGCTATGAAGTCGGCAGTTTGGTCGTCCGAAGCGCAATCGGGATTTTTATCGATAAGCTGGCAGGCGGCGTTGAAGTGGTTCGTCGCCTCATCGAGAGAATAGACGCTGAGGCTCTTGGCGCCCGCCATGAAGAGGTAGGTAAAGGCCTTGTCGGCATGGTCGGTCAGGCCATAATGATGGGCAAGGATTTCCGCCACTTCGTTTAGGCGGTTATCGCTTCGGCGCTCGATCTCCTGGGCGATTTTGAGATGCAGGCCAGCGCGACCTGTGGTCAGCAGGCTCTGGTAAAGCGCGTCGCGCACCAGCGCATGCTTGAATTCGTAACCGCCGCCTCCCGCGACGGGATGTGCGAGGTCGAAGGCCTCGATGTCGGAAAGCGCCGCCTGGATGTCATCTCGACCGTCGGTTACAGCTGCAAGCAGGACGGGATCGAAACGGCGGCCAATTACCGACGCCGCTTGGAGCAGCGCGCGCCGGCCAGACGGAAGCTGGTCAACGCGGGCCGTTAGAAGGCTTTGCACACTCGAGGGCAGCACGGCCGACGCTTCGCCGGGCGCGAATTCAATCCTGTCGCCGGCCACATTCAGAAGACCGCGTGTTGATTTCCACTGAGAGCTGACCCGGGCGCTACGGGTTTTTCCACCGAGAACTGACCCATGTTCGAACCTTCCCCCCTTGGCCACTTGGGGGGGCATCGGAGTGATCGACATGGAGTTATTGAGCGTCATCCGACGCTGGCACTATCGAGATCATTTCTCGATCCGAGAGATATCCCGACGCACAGGTCTGTCGAGGAACACAGTCCGCAAATACCTGCGCTCGGACACCGTTGAACCGAAGTTCAACATCCCTGACCGCCCGAGCAAGCTGGACCCTTACGCCGACAAGCTGTCGCAGATGCTGCGGCAGGAGTCCGGGAAGTCCCGCAAGCAGAAGCGGACGACCAAGCAACTGCACGCTGATCTGGCCGCCCTCGGCTATGACGGCTCCTACAATCGGGTGGCGGCCTTCGCTCGCGACTGGAAGGCCGCTCGGCAACAGGAACAGAAGACGTGCGGCCGCGGCGTGTTCGTGCCGCTGGCGTTTTTGCCTGGCGAAGCGTTCCAGTTCGACTGGTCGGAAGACTGGGCGGTCATCGGCGGCGAGCGGACCAAGTTGCAGGTCGCCCACTTCAAGCTCTCCTACAGCCGCGCCTTCATACTCCGCGCCTATCCTCAGCAGACCCACGAGATGCTGTTCGACGCCCATAACCACGCCTTCCGCGTGCTGGGGGGCGTGCCGCGGCGGGGCATCTACGACAACATGCGAACGGCCGTTGACAAGGTCGGCCGAGGAAAGGAGCGCCAAGTCAACGCGCGCTTCTCAGCCATGGTCAGCCACTTCCTATTCGAGGCCGAGTTCTGCAATCCGGCTTCCGGGTGGGAGAAGGGGCAGATCGAGAAGAACGTCCAGGACGCCCGCCATCGGTTCTGGCAACCAGCGCCGAACTTCCCCTCCCTGGCGGCGCTGAATGATTGGCTGGAGGCGCGATGCCGGGAGTTGTGGGCCCAGACGCTGCATGGCTCGCAACCAGGCGCGATCGCCGACATCTGGATAGAGGAAGCCGGGCGCTTGATGCCGCTTTCCAGGACGTTCGACGGCTTCGTCGAATACGCCAAGCGCGTGTCGCCGACGTGCCTAATCCATTTGGACCGTAATCGCTACAGCGTGCCCGCCTCCTTCGCCAATCGTCCGGTCAGCGTGCGGGTGTATCCGGAGCGCATCGTCGTCGTCGGCGAGGGGCAGATCGTGTGCGAGCATCGTCGTGTCTTTGCCCGCTCTCACGAACGGAAGAGCACCACAACGGTTTACGACTGGCGGCACTATCTGGCGGTCGTTCAACGCAAGCCCGGAGCCCTGCGCAATGGCGCGCCGTTCGCCGAACTGCCGCCGGCCTTCCGGGCTCTACAGGAGCGCATGCTTAAGACGCCAGGCGGCGACCGCGAGATGGTCGAGATTTTGGCCCTGGTTCTCCAGCATGACGAACAAGCTGTGCTCGCCGCCGTCGAACTGGCGCTGGAGGCCGGCGCCCCGACGAAGACCCATATCCTGAACTTGCTGCACCGCTTGGTCGACGGGAAGCCAACGGACACGCCTACGATAAAGGCGCCCCAGGCTCTGACGCTGACCACCGAGCCGCAGTCCAACGTCGAGCGCTACGACGCCCTGCGCAAAGTCCGGGAGGCGCGCCATGCGTCATAATCCCGCCGCCGGCGCGATCATCATCATGCTGCGCAGTCTCAAAATGCACGGCATGGCTCAGGCGGTCGGCGAGTTGACCGAACAAGGCTCTCCGGCCTTTGAGGCGGCGCTGCCCATCCTATCGCAGCTCCTGAAGGCGGAGACGGCCGACAGGGAGGTGAGATCGACGGCCTATCAGCTCAAGGCCGCCCGCTTTCCGAACTATCGCGATTTCGCCGGCTTCGACTTCGCCAGCAGTGAGGTCAACGAGGCGCTCGCACGTCAACTCCACCGATGCGAGTTCCTGGAAGACGCCCACAATGTCGTCCTGGTCGGCGGCCCCGGCACGGGGAAAACGCATCTCGCCACGGCGATCGGCGTCCAGGCCATCGAGCATCACCACAAGCGCGTCCGCTTCTTCCCCACCGTCGAACTCGTCAACGCTCTCGAACAAGAGAAGCTTCAGGGCAAACCCGGCCAGCTCGCGGCGCGGCTCACCCACTCTGATCTCGTCATCCTCGACGAGCTTGGTTACCTGCCGTTCAGCGCCTCAGGCGGCGCGTTGCTCTTCCATCTGCTGAGCAAGCTCTACGAGCGAACCAGCGTCATCATCACAACCAATCTCAGCTTCGGCGAGTGGGCAACCGTGTTCGGAGACCCGAAGATGACGACCGCTCTACTCGATCGTCTCACCCACCGCTGTCATATCCTCGAAACCGGAAACGACAGCTTCCGCTTCAAGAACAGCTCGGCAAAAGCCGCCAAACCCGCAAAGGAGAAATCTCGGAACTTGACGAACGCCTGACCCCGAAACCATCATCAAGCCGGGTCAGTTCTCAATGGAAATCCCGGGTCAAATCTCAGCGGAAATCGACAGAATGCCGACCGTTTCAGGCGCGCGAGCGCGACGCGGACTATGCGAGCGTAGACTTGGCACTACGAGCGGGTTCGACGATGCGCGCCGAGCACGTGAGATACGCGACCCGCTGCCCCGCCCCTTACTCATATTCGTATTTCTCGCGCAGGTTTGAGGATTGGCTGGACGCCCAGCCCGATCCCGGCCTCGGGCGTCACGCGTTTGGCATTTCTGGCCCAACCAGCGGATCGTCACGGAGTGACATGACGTCCGCCGCTACATCGGCGCCCCCCAAGACGACGGGCGGCTACTCGGGCTTCCCTGGGCTTCCTGCGGGCAACAGCAACGAGGCCGGTGCCGGCCCAAGGCGCGCGGTGGGATCTCGCGGCAAGATCACCGCCAAGCTTCGCCTGCGATCGGAAATTCGCTTTTCCCCTGCGAACACCCCAGCCGAGACCGAGGACAGTCGGGATGTTGTCTCAGGCGGCACGCCGCTGGAGGGAGGTCTGCTGTTTATCTTTGAACCAGACACAGCGCTGCAAATTCGGAAGGGCGCGCTTTGCGTTCGATACCGCGACGGCATCGAACGCACGTTTCCACGAGGGCGGCACCGCGTCCGCTCAATCATCCTCGCCTCACCCGGTGCGAACGTGACGATTGAGGCCATGCGATTCGCCATCGACGAGGGAATGACAATTTTCGTAATGCATCGCGCCGGAGAGGCGCTTGCGGTCCTGACCGACGCGCCGACCGTGGACGCTAGCGCGCACGCCCTCGAACTTCGGCGCGCACAGTTGGCCGCGAGCCCGACACAAAGGCTGGAAATCGCGCGGGCGATCTTGACGATGAAAATTGAGTTCCTGCGAATTGTCGGAGCGCGAGACGGCAGATGCGTTGCGGAGCGTGGCCGGCGCGCGGGATCATGCTGAGTTGTTGATCGCTGAGGCTCAGGCCGCGAAGGTGTATTGGAAGCGCTTTGTCGGCTTTACACCGCGCCTCACAGATCGTTGTCCATCAGCCTGGTCCGTCTTTCGCGGTCGATTGGAAAAGCGTGGCGCACAGCTGGTTCCACGTTGGGCGCGCACGCCTTGCAACGCTGCGCTGAATTACGGCTATGCCGTCACGCTCGGCAATTGCACCCGCGCGCTTGTGGGGCTCGGGCTTGATCCCTCGTTCGGGTTTCTCCATCATGCCGACGCGCCCGGGAGACTGAGCCTGAGCTACGATGTCATCGAGCTGTTGAGACCGCGCGTCGATGCATGCGTCTTTCGATTTTTGAAGAGCCGCCCGTTCGACCGCAAAGAGTTTGTCGAGACCGGCGCGCAGGTCCTACTGGCCCCGAAGACGGCGCGCGAGGTTGCGTTGCGTGTATTGGCCGAGGTTCCCGCGTCGGAGTGCGAGGAGGCGGCGCGGCGGGTTGCGGAGACTATTCTCCGCGAAGCGCAAAACTCCTGTGCGCAAACGAGTACTCCAGAAAAGCACGGCGCTACGGAAGGCTCTGGTCGGTCGCGCTAGCGGTGAAAGACGGCGACGGTCATTGCTCTCAGCAACCGCACAGGCCGAATTAATGTATCTGGTCGATCAGACGATCCGTCAGCGGGGGTAAATATTCCGGTCGGCGTATGGCGCATTTTTGATAGATCAATTCAAAAAACGGCAACAGTGCGCTGACCGAAGACTGTCCGACGTCATAAGAACCTTCAGTGACTATTTGCTCAGTGAGGCATTCGGGGCCCAGCCAATCGGGAAACCGCGTTTTCCCCGCGTCTGGCGGGTATGCCAACCGGCGGTGACTGACACCGGTGACGCCAGCGATCCATCGGTAAGGCCCACGCAATCCCAAACGAGTTAGGAACACCGCATAGCCCGGCAAACGCTCGGTCCAACCTCGTTCTAATTCAGGAACAAGGAGCCGCGAAGGATCGACTCCGAGAATCCAAGTGTCGATCGCCCATATCTCGCCCGTCTCGAAGGCAAATGCGATTGAGTACGCATCACGTGTGAGTAAGCTGCAAGCGCCGATGCCATCTTCCGCTCGAAGTGTCCAAAGACTGTTGAATATAAACGGTTGAAGAGCAACGTCGACATGACTCGCGTCACTTAGCTCTTGGGCCGCCCAAGTCTTTCGTGGGTCGAACGTTGGCATGAGCCGAAGCCACGTCGCTGGACCTTTCGCCAGGTTGACGCTCTGGCCGCTAATGTGGCCGGCCGGTGACAAAGACCATCGGCTGCCGATCGCCTCACCGGGCGCTCGAAACCTCGCCAGCCCGTCCAACGCTTTCGCTTCCGGAAAAGGGCTCTCACGGCGGGCGTTCTCAATCCGCCACTCAATGAAGGGTTCAAGTGCCGCAACAAATTCAGATGTAAGCTTTTGAGAAGCCGCCTTAATCTGCTTCTTGTCAGCATCTGGGGACAATGCATAAATGATATGGCCGGCCTTTGTTTGCAGGTCGAAAGGCAGCGCTGAACGTTCGCCGTAGTATTCATTCATCACCATCAGCAGCGCACGATCGGTCAACGCGTGAAGAGCGTAACCGAGCTCGATGGCTACATTGGAGTTAATGAATTTCTTCACCGGGCTAGGGTCTTTCTCGGTACTAACTATCCCCGTAAGCGTAACGTCAGCGACGAACACGGCTGATTGCTCAATCTTATCAAGTATAACGCGAGCTAGATCGGGACTCCCGGAGACGCCCTGGCGATCATGGTCGATATGCAGCGCCAGCCTCGTTTCCCCTTCTGTCGGCTCGGTAACATCCGGTGTTTGCTTTAGTTTCTCGATAGCCAACATGAGTGCGTCACGGACAAAATGCCGTCCTGTCCGTCCAGGCGTGTCGGATTGCCATGACCAAAATACTTTCATCTCGTGCCTGCGCCCGGTGCCTCTAGAGTTTAGAAAGCAGTTGCGAACTTAAAGCCCCATCGAATGCCTCGTCCTAACTTCCGATGCAAGGGAATGTCCGTTTAGGGGGTCCAACGCTGGAGCGAAGGGCTTTTCGGGATGGCAGAAAGCGAGCTTTGGGACGCACGGAGGGGCGCGAGCAGGCGTTTTGTCGCACGCTTCCGGCGGCAAAGCTTTGAGTTCATTACGCGCCGGAAATGTTCATAGTATAGTTGCCGGCAGCATCGAAATTAGGTGATGCGCCGCAGCCGGCAGCATTCGCTAAGTGATCCAACGTTCCTCGCATTCTCTTAGCCGCAACACGGTAGTCATTCGGGATCGTCTCGAAAATCGTCTCTACAAAGTGATATTGATCACGAACAAGTCTCTCAGAGGGCATATCTTCCAAAAGAGCATTGTTATAGAACTCACGAATGAAACGCATGTCTTGTACGTTGATCAAGCTCGCAAGAATCGCAATCGGCGGCTCGACGCCGAACAATTGAAGGCGCGACATATAGCGATTCGCGGAGGCGACGATCATCGCCTCAACGCTCGGAAGCATAATGAAATTACTGGGACTGCCACGCGTGATAGATGCTGCAACGGCTTCGACTATGCCGGTACGAGAGATTTGCGTATAGGCACGCTGTGGCTTCGGAATAGCTTCGCTGTTTGAAGCAGCGAGAAAGCCGTCAAATGTCATGAGGTATTGTCGCGAATAATTATCTAATATCGGCGGAAACGCATTTGGTTGTCGCATAACCTCATCGAGTGGGAAGGAGTAGCCCGCGGAGAATGCGCTGAACGGAACGACATGCAAGGCAAGATACCCCTGGCCCAGCAACGTTACGGGTGCGTCGCCGGCGGCAATCCGGGTCGTGCGCTCCACGCGAAGGGTACGAATGCGCTCCGCGATCGTACCGGAAACGGCAAAAATCGTCCGCAGCTCATCGACTTCAACAAAATATTTGCCGCGACTATCGCGCGCACAGAATCGGAACGCGCCCTGAAAGACGACTTGATGAGGCGGATTCCAGCTTTTGGGAATGTGAATGACAATTGCATGACGGCCGTTACCCAACTTTACCGGCGCGATCTCAACGGCGGCTAGAGTTGGCCGCACACCCGCCCGAAGCATTTGTTGCAGGCGTAAAATCTCTTTATCAGGATCAACGGCCAAGCCAACAAGATCTATCGGCACGCCGTCTTTTTCTGTCACTCCAAAGATGAGGAAGCCGCCAGCCGAATTAGCGAACGACGACACGTCGTAGAGGAATTCACGTTTGTCGGAATCACTCGGCCCAACAACGTCTCTTTTGTAATCGAGAGTTTTGCGCTCGGCCTGGCCACCCTCTTTCAAAGCGATCAAATCGCTTTCTTTCAACTCAGTCAGCGGGCGCCGAAAAGCCTCATAGCTGTACTCTCGAAGTTTGTCGCCGCGCAAACATTGTAGCCGAGCGCAATCGAGCGCAGTGTCTCGCCCTCTTTGTCCCACGTTTGATCACCTCGCGGCGCTGAAACTCCGTCACGATTGGGCTCGCCGCGAATCGCCTGCCTACGTTGCACGCGCGCAGGGACGCTTTCATTCTAGGCTTGGGCCCTGGCAAATGTCAGCAAAGGGTCAATATGACCGTTCGCCAAAGAACATCACAGCTCGTCGCAGTGCAAAGGGTTCACGATCAAATCAAGACCGCGGCAAGGCAAGCTGTACAGCATGGAAGGTGGATTACGCGCGGCGACTGGGAAGTGCCGCGAAATCGGGCGGGTTCAAGATATAGCGATTGATACCACCACACTGCCCCCCCTGCGCGACGCTTCGGCCAATGAAATGTCGCGAGGTCAGCCAGCCACCCGCTCGATCGATCGCCTGAATCAACATTAGCACGGACTTCGCCTTTTCGGAAGAAATTGTTGCGAAAGATTTTGCCGCCCGTGGCATTCCATTCCCTAACGTTCGGGCTATCGGCGAGCCCGCGCCGCCCCAGCCGAAGGGTCGCTCCAACCGTGGGGCGCCGAGATCGGCAGGGCATATTGACAATTCATGCCCCGCTCAGCCCAGCATTGTCCTGTATATCACTTAACCGTGACTTGCACTCGCCTCACTGCAACGTTACGGCATGAGAAGATATAGTCAATTAAAGTCATACCTCCACCAAATTTTCATCGTGAACTCAATCTACCTCATATTGGTTAAAACGATTCCAATCTTGTCTGACTATATCCGATCAATTTACGATTAATTAACTATAAAAATCGAGGTTATTGTCGATTGACAAGCTTTGTGCGCGGCGCAACAAGTTTGCGTCGACGCGGAGCGAGACCTGATTCGTCTGGAGTTCCAAACATGGCTGCTGTTCGTCGCCAAGCGATTTCACAATGTCCGCCAAGCAGCGAGCAACAAGCCGATCCCGCCCAACACAACGCTGAAAAACACCTCGTCATCGCCGGGACCGGGCGGGCGGGAACAAGCTTTCTGGTCCGCTATTTGACCGAACTCGGCCTCGATACTGTCCTGGCCAGAAACGGGAAGCGGGCGGAATGGGACGCGGACGCCAACGCCGGCTTTGAAAACCTCCTGATTTCGGGCGCCAATCTACCCTATGTGGTGAAATCGCCCTGGATCAGCGAATATGTCGACCAGATCCTGGATGAGAAGCACTTCAAGATCGACGCATTCATTGTGCCGATGCGCGATCTGGTCGAGGCGGCGACAAGCCGCGTGGTCCTGGAGCAGCGGTCCATCCACCAACACAACCCATGGATGGCGGAAGAGCTCAGCAAAACATGGGAGACTTACGGCCGTGTCCCCGGCGGGCTGGTCTACTCGCTCAACCCGCTGGACCAGGCGCGCTTGCTGGCGGTTCAGTTCCACCGGCTGGTCCTCAAAGCCTCCGAGGCTGGCGTTCCCCTTGTTTTTCCGGTTTTCCCCAGAATCGCGACCGACTGGCAATATCTCTACAAATGCCTGCAGCCGATCTTGCCGCCCGAGATCACGGAAGACGTGGCCCGCGTCACACGCCCGGGTCGCTGACGCGGCGAAGGTCAGGGTGACCGGCGAGATCGTCGGTGATCCGCCGGGCGCCCTAATGCGCGGGAGGGAAGCAAAGCCCGGGCCGCATTACCCGAACCCGACCGAAATCGACAATATTGCGCTCCGGCGCGAACTCGGCCGGCTTCGGCAGGAACTCACGCAACAGTTGTCGGCGCAGCAATTGTGCTTGCAGAAGGCGGATCAGCTGGGCGTCCAGATTTCGGAACTCAGAGCGGCGAAGCTCGAATACTTGTACGAGCGGGCAGGTCTTGAAGCCGCGATTCAAGGGCTCCGCTACAAGCTCGAGAGAAAATCGATCAAGAACAAGGTGCGCCGGGCGCTGCGAATCCTGCACGGCGCGAGGCCGGTCGAGGCTTGACCTTTCCCGTTTTCCCGCCGGGCCTCGCGGGGTGCGCTCGACCGTTGCGATTGTCGGCGTCCGAAACACGATTCCTAAAAACGCAACCTGCTTTGAGGCCTGCGCCTCGGAACCGAGAGGCGGACCCGGCTCGCCTCAGCGCCTGAATGCGGTCATAATGCTGGCGAGCCGCCTGGCCCGCGCTCTTATTGTCGAGGGCGAAGGGCGAGGGCGGGCGTCAATTTTGGGGGGGCGGCCATGCTTCAGATTCATGTCATCCTGAGCCTGGTCGGCATCTGTCCGGGCTCGTCGTCTTGTACCGCCTGCTGTTCGGGGGAGAGTCCGGCGCCTGGACGGCGCTCTTTCTCATTACCACGATCCTGACCAGCCTGACCGGCTTCCCGCTGCCGCCGTTCGGCTTCGACCCGCCGCGCGCGGTCGGCGCGCTGTCGCTCGTCCTGCTCTTGGCGGCGGCAGCAGCCTATTACGCCTACCATCTCGCCGGGATCTGGCGCCTAATCTATGTCGCCTGCGCCGTCGCCGCGCTTTATCTCAATGCGTTCGTCCTAGTCGCCCAGGGGTTCCTGAAGGTCCCGTTCCTGCACGACCTGGCGCCGACCGGGTCTGAGCCGCCGTTCGCCATTGTCCAGGGGATCGTACTCGTCATTTTCATTGTGCTGGGCTTTCTCGCCGCGAGCCGGTTTCACCCGGTGACCGCGGCCGGCGCGTAAGCCGAACCAGCGATCCGGGGGCCAAGGGACTCCCCCGGCCCGCCTGAAGCCCGCGCGTTTAGACCTTGGCCAGCTGCTGTCCGAGCGGCAAGGAGCGGATGCGCTTGCCGCTCGCGGCAAAGATCGCATTCATGAGCGCGGGGGCGACCGGCGGCACGCCCGGTTCACCCACGCCGCCAAGGCGCATATCGTAGCCATGCGCCACGATATAGACATGGGTCTCACGCGGCGCGTCGCTGATCCGCAACACTTGGTAGTCGTCGAGATTGCTCTGTTGGACCCTGCCGTCCTTGAACGAGATTTCGTTCAGCAGCCCCACACCCAGGCCCATGATCACCGCTCCTTCAAATTGAGAGCGGACACGATCCGGGTTCACGATCGGGCCGCAATCAACAGCGATGTCAACCCGGGGGATGGTGATATTGCCCTTCTCGTCGACCGCGGCCTCGATGACCGCTGCGACATAGCTCACGAAACTGCGATGGGCCGCCAAGCCGAGGCCATGCCCTTTCGGGACTTGGCGACTACCCCAACCCGCCTTCTCGGTGACCAGTTCGACAACGTTGCGCAGCCGGCCCGTATCGATCGGGTAGACCTCAGGATTCTCGCCGTAATCCCAGAAGTCCTTCACCTTCTGCGGCACGTCGAGAATGCGAGCGGGTCCGATCAGATCGAGCAAGAACGCCTTCTGATCCTTGCCCGCCGCAGAAGCCAACTCGGCGACGAAGGACTGAATTGCGAACCCGTGCGGGACGTTCGAGACGGAGCGCCACCAGCCAATCTTGGTGTGCGCTTCGGCCTCGCCGTTCTCGATGCTGATGTTTTTGATGTCGAAGGGCATGTCGACGAGACCCATGCCCTGCTCGAGCGGCATCTCGTGCTTGGGATCGGCCGCGAACAGCGACAGGATCGTCGGGGCCACGCTGTTATGTCGCCATGCCACCACCTTGCCGTCCTTGTCGAGCCCCGCCTCGAGGCGCTCGACCGACACCGTGTGGTAGAAGTCGTTGTGGATGTCATCCTCGCGAGTCCAGACGACCTTGACCGGAGCACCGCCGACCCCCTTTGAGCACAGCGCCGCCTCGACCGCGAAGTCCGGCTTTGACTTACGGCCAAAACCTCCGCCCAAAAGGGTCACGTTGACCGTGACGTTCTCGGGCGGGAGTGCCAGATATGAGGCGACCATATCATGCGCGGCTTGCGGGCTTTGCACGCTTGTCCAGACTTCCGCTTTGCCGTCGACGATCCGGCAGGTCGCGGACGGCGGCTCCATCGTCGCATGCGCGTTGTGAGGGATGTAATATTCGGCCTCGACTTTCTTGTCTGCGCTCGCAAAAGCGGCGGCGAAGTCGCCGTCGCTGCGCAGAATCTTGCCAGGCTGTTTGGCGGTCGCTTCCATCGCCGCGCGGTAGGCCCGGGAGTCATAGGTCGCGTGCGGGCCATCGTCCCATTGGATTTTCAGCGCCTTGCGGCCCTGGATCGCCGCCCAGGTGTTGTCGGCGATAACCGCGATTCCCCCTGACGGTTGGAATTTCATGGGAAAGGACGGTGCGGGGATTTCGACGATCTGGACGACACCCGGGACCTTCTTCGTCTCCGTCGCATCGTAAGAGGTTACCTTGCCCCCCATGACCGGCGGTCGCGCGATGACGGCGTACTTCTGGCCGGGAAGGCGGACATCTTGACCATAAATGGCGCGGCCGGTGGTGATGTTGAATCCGTCGACGATATTGGTGCCTTCCTTGCCGATGTAGCGGAACTGAGAAGGATCCTTGAGCTGCAGGCTGCCGGGCGTTAGGGAACCCATTTTCTCCT
Organism: uncultured Alphaproteobacteria bacterium; assembly: GCA_963794155.1. Lineage (GTDB taxonomy): Bacteria > Pseudomonadota > Alphaproteobacteria > Rhizobiales > Beijerinckiaceae > Roseiarcus. The sequence goes on from CAWCCX010000002.1 coordinate 34,707, forward strand.
GGCTGACGCCCGTCGGGACGCCCATCGTGCTGGCGTCGGCGGCGAGCTCGCCATAGCCGAGCGTCTTCCCGGTCGACTTCTGAATAACCTCGTGATTCTTCGCCTCCACGTCAGAGACTTCGACGCCCCAGCGCTTGGCCGCGGCCGCTTCCAGCATCATGCGGGCGGCAGCGCCAACCTGGCGCATTGGCTGGATGAAATGGCGGGTCGAACGTGAACCGTCGGTGTCCTGATTGCCGTATTTCACCTCGTCCCCGGTCGCCTGTGCGACCTTGACCCTAGACCAATCCGCCTCCATTTCGTCGGCGACGATCAGCGGCATCCCGGTTCGGATGCCCTGCCCCATTTCGGAGCGGTGGCAGACGATGGTGACGGTTCCGTCGGGCGCAATCGAAACGAATGCGAGAGGATTGTTCACGGTCCCGTGCGGCATGCCGTCGGCGCCCCACTTGGGAGCATCGGCGGCCAGCGCCGGACGAGACGGCAGTACGTGCACCGCGAGCACAAGGCCGCCCGTTGAAAGAATCCCCTTCAGGACACCACGCCGGCTGACATTCTCGATGCCAGATGTCGTCACGAATTCGCGAATTTGCTTGGTCATGTCACGCTCCCGCAGCTTGCTTGATGCCGGCGCGAATGCGCTGGTAAGTCCCACAGCGGCAAATGTTGCCGTACATCGTGCCGTCGATGTCGGCGTCGGTGGGATGGGGCGACTGTTTCAGAAGCGCCGCGGCCTGCATGATCTGGCCGGCCTGACAATAGCCGCATTGCGGCACGTTGAGCGCCCGCCATGCCTTCTGAAGCGGGTGGTTTCCCTCGGGGTCGAGGCCTTCGATGGTGGTGATGGACTTGCCGTTCGCGTCGCTGACCGACGTGACGCAGGCTCTGACGGCGTCGCCATCGAGATGGACCGTGCAGGCGCCGCATGCGGCCACGCCGCAGCCGAATTTCGTGCCGGTGAGCCCGAGCACATCTCGCAAATACCAGAGCACCGGCATTGACGGATCGCCGTCGAATGATTGCGTCTGGCCATTCACGTGCAGAGTGATCATGTTTGCCTCCCTGTCGAAGCGGCTGGCGTAAAGTCGCGCCGCCCGGCGTCGCCAGCGCTTAGCGCTTTTCCGGCAACAGCAGTGAGGCAACACTATGCGACGACTGACCGACGAGCAATGGTGAACACGATATATTCATATGAATACATCGATATCGTCCAAGTTACTTCAAATGATCAAGACGATATCGCGAAATATTCCCGACGATATTACGACACACGCCGGCGCATTGTGGTTCTCACCGGACGGACCGGTGGAGCAAAGCTCAGATATTTGACATCCCCGCCGGGCCCGAATAGACCCCGCCCTTCGTCAGGTTTTGGCCTCGTCGATCAAGCCGGCTGTCCCTTCGAGGCCAGCGGTCCCCGTCCGGCAGCGCGTCGCGCCCCCGGGCGCGATTGGCGTTGGTTTCAAAGTACGGACGTCGAAGGACGGAGAGAAGCGGATGACGAAAGCGGTCCCTGTATCCGTCGTCTGTCGTCCGGCGTCCGTCATCTGAACAGGAGCAACCCATGTTCGAGAGCCTGTCCGAAAAGCTCTCCGGCATATTGGACAAGCTGACCGGGCGCGGCGCCCTCTCGGAAGAAGACGTCAATGCGGCGATGCGCGAGGTCAGGCGCGCGCTTCTGGAGGCCGACGTCGCGCTCGAGGTCGTGCGCTCGTTCGTCGACCGCACCCGCACCCGAGCAGTCGGGGCGGCCGTCATCAAGTCGGTCAAGCCCGGCCAGATGGTCGTCAAGATCGTCCATGATTTGCTGATCGAGACTTCTCGGCGGCGAATCGCAGGCGATCGACCTCAACGCGCCGGCGCCGGTCGCGATCATGCTGATCGGCCTCCAGGGGGCGGGCAAGACGACGACCGCCGCCAAGATCGCCAAGCGCCTTGCCGATCGCGAAAAACGCAAGGTGCTGATGGCTTCGCTCGATGTGAAGCGCCCGGCGGCGCAGGAGCAGCTTGCGGTTCTGGGCCGGCAGGTCGGCGTCGACACGTTGCCGATCATTCTGGGCGAGGACCCGGTCGCGATCGCCCGGCGCGCCGAGACTATGGCGCGGCTCCAAGGCTATGACGTCGTTCTGCTCGACACCGCGGGCCGCACCCATATCGACGAGCCGCTGATGGCGGAGATGGCTCAGATCCGCGACGCCGCGCGGCCGCATGAGATGCTGCTGGTCGCCGACGCGCTCACCGGCCAGGACGCGGTCAACCTCGCCAAGAACTTTAACGAGCGGGTCGGCCTGACCGGGATCGTGCTGACCCGCATGGACGGTGACGGGCGCGGCGGCGCGGCGCTGTCGATGCGCTCGGTGACGGGCAAGCCGATCAAGCTTTTGGGCGTCGGCGAAAAGATGGACGCGCTCGAGGATTTCCATCCCGCCCGCCTCGCCGACCGCATCCTCGGCATGGGCGACATCGTGAGCCTGGTGGAGAAGGCGGCGCAAACGATCGACGCAGCGCAGGCGGCCAAGATGGCCGAGAAGATGCGCAAGGGCGTATTCGACCTCAACGACCTCTCGGAGCAACTGGCGCAGATCGAAAAGATGGGCGGCATGGGCGGCATCATGGGGATGCTGCCGGGCGTCGCCAAGATCAAGGACCAGCTCGCCTCCGCCAATCTCGACGAGACCCTCGTCAAGCGCCAGCGGGCGATCATTTCGTCGATGACGCCCGTCGAGCGTCGCAACCCGGACATCCTCAAGGCGTCGCGCAAGAAGCGCATCGCCGCCGGAGCGGGCGTGACGGTCGAATATGTCAACCGGCTCTTAAAGCAGCACCGCCAGATGGCCGACATGATGAAGATGATGGGCGGCGCGAACGCCAAGCGCGGCATGATGGGCAAGCTCGGGCAGATGATGGGCCTGGGCGGCGGCATGCCGATGCCTTCGCCGGAGGAGATCGCGGCGCTCGAGAAGCAGATGGGCGGCGCCGGAGCGCCGCGGGGCCTGCCCCCGGGATCGCCCGGCATTCCTGTCGCCCCGCCGCCCGGCGCCTTCAACCTGCCGCCGCAGTTCCCCGGCCTCGGCGGGGGCGGCAAGCTCCCCGGCCTCGGCGGCGGCTTCAACCCGTTCGGGGGGAAGAAGAAGTGAAGGCCCTGCCCTCATCCGGCCCTTCGGGCCACCTTCTCCCGCAGGGAGAAGGGTAGCGCCAGCGCCCCCTCTCCCTCGGGGAGAGGGTTGGGGTGAGGGCGAGATCGTAGAACGGTTGAATCGAAATCGACTCTGAAAGGAAGAAAGACAAATGTCGCTCAAAATCCGCCTGTCGCGCGGCGGCGCCAAGAAGCGCGCGTTCTATCGCATTGTGGTCGCCGACGCGCGTATGCCGCGCGACGGCCGCTTCGTCGAGAAAATTGGCACGTTCGATCCGCTTAAGCCGAAGGACGACGCGAGCCGGCTGGTGCTCGACCAGGAGAAGGCCAAGGCGTGGCTCGCCAAGGGCGCCCAGCCGACCGACCGAGTGCTGCGTCTGCTCGACGGGCTCGGCCTCATGAAGCGCGAGGCGCGCTCGAATCCGATCAAGGCCAAGCCGAAGAAGAAGGGCCAGGAGCGCGCCGCCGCGGCGGCGGCCGCCGCCGCCAAAGCCGCCGAAGCGCCCGCGGCCTGACCGCCCGATGAGCCGGCCGGCGGGAGCGCCCGACCGTCTCATCCTCATGGGCGTGTTCGGCGCGCCGCAGGGCGTGCGTGGCGAGGTGCGGGTCAAGTCGCTCACCGGCGATCCGAAAGCCATCGGCGCCTACGGGCCGCTCACCGACGGGAAACGCGCGCGCGTCTTCGCATTCGATTCGCTGCGCCTCGTCCGGGGCGACATGCTGGTCGCGCGGGTTCATGGCGTTTCAACCCGCGAGGCTGCCGCGGCGCTGACCGGGATTGAGACCTTCGTCCGCCGCGACCAATTGCCGAGCCCAAGCGGCGACGAATTCTACTACGACGATCTCATCGGGCTGGAAGCGGTTGACGCGACTGGAGGGCGGCTCGGCCGCGTGGTCGCGCTCGCGAACTATGGCGGCGGCGACATTCTTGAGATCGCGCCGGAAGGCGGCGGTGAAACCCTGCTCTTGCCATTCACCAGGCGGGTCGCGCCGATGATCGACTTCGACGCCGGGCGGATCGTGATCGAGCCGCCGCGCGAACTCGATGACGAAGCCACTCCCTCGTCCTGAGGAGCGCCGAAGGCGCATCTCGAAGGACGTCGCGCGCGCTCGCGCGCCCTTCGAGGCCGCTACGCGGCGCCTCAGGGCGAGGCCGGCTTTGGCTGTTCGGTTGAGCGCCGCCGACATTGCGCGGGGGCGGTTGCTAAGGGCGCGGGGGGCGGGTAGAGAACCTCTTGCGCCGGACGCTCGTTAGGCGCCGACGTTTTGAGGATTCCGGCCGTTCGTTTTTTGGAGGCGCGCTGCATGACGATGAGTTCCGAGACGGCTGCGGAAGGCCATGGGGGCGCCTCGGTCTCGAAGCGGGATTTTCTCTTTCTGATGACCGGGTCGCTGGCCACCGTGGGCGTCGCGGCGACGATCTGGCCGTTCATCGACCAGATGAATCCGGACGCCGCCACGATCGCCGCCGCCGGCCCGGTCGATATCGACATCCAGCAGCTTCAGCCGGGCCAGCGGGTCGTCGCGCTGTGGGCGGCGCGTCCGGTGTTCGTCGTCAAGCGGGCGGACGCGGCGCTCCAGGAACTCAAAAATCCGAAGCTCCTCGACGGCCTGCGCGACCCGAATTCCGAGGAGCCCCAGCAGCCGGCCTATGCGACCAACTGGAGCCGTTCGATCAAGCCGGAGATTCTGGTGATCGTCGGCGTCTGCACCCACCTCGGCTGCATTCCGCTGTTCGATCCCAGTCCGAATCCGACCGACCCGGCGCCCGATTGGCCGGGCGGCTTCTTCTGCCCCTGCCACGGCTCGAAATACGATCTCGCTGGCCGGGTGTTCCAGGGCGTTCCGGCGCCCTATAACCTCCCCGTTCCGCCCTATCATTTTCCCGACGACAAGACGGTCAGGGTCGGCGAAAATCCGGCGGGCGCTAATTTCGATTTCAACTCGATTTTGCAGGTCTGACGCCCAAGCATCCGGCCGTGACAGGGGTCGGGCAAACGCGCTAAGCGTCGCCGGATGTTCGCCGCAACCGTCCTCACCCTTTTTCCCGCCATATTTCCGGGGCCGCTCGGGCAATCGCTGGCGGGCGAGGCGCTGGCGCGTAGCCTATGGTCGCTGGAGGCTCGCGACATCCGCGAACACGGGCTTGGGCGCCATCGCGGGGTTGACGATACGACTGCCGGGGGCGGCCCGGGGATGGTGATGCGGGCCGACGTCATCGCCGCGAGCCTCGATGCGGCGGTCGAGCCCGGCGATCCAAGGCCGCGCCTCATCATGAGCCCGCGCGGCGAACCCTTCCGCCAAGCGCGCGCCCGCGAATGGGCGGCAGGGCCCGGGCTGGTGATCCTATGCCCGCGGTTCGAGGGTGTCGACGAGCGGGTCATCGAGGCGCGCTCCCTCATCGAGGTCTCGATCGGCGACTATGTGCTCTCCGGCGGCGAGATCGCCGCGCTCGCGATCCTCGACGCCTGCGTTCGCCTTATCCCGGGCGTGATGGGCAAGGAGGAATCGGGGGCGGAGGAGAGCTTCGAGCGCGGCCTGCTCGAATATCCCCACTTCACGCGCCCTCGCGAATGGGAGGGGCGCTTAATCCCCGACGTGCTCCTCTCGGGCGACCACGCCAGGATCGCCGAGTGGCGCCGGCGCGAGGCGGAGCGGATCACGCAGGAGCGGCGGCCGGATTTGGCGCGAGTTCCTCCACGCGAGTAGATCAGCGGGGGATCGAAATGTGAGCGAACTCCGGTCGCCGAACCAGAACTAGCGCGTCGGTACCGGATGCTCGCCGCGGTAGTCGTAGAAACCGCGTTGGGTCTTGCGGCCGAGCCAGCCGGCCTCGACATATTTCACGAGCAACGGGCAGGGACGGTATTTCGAATCCGCTAGCCCCTCGTGCAGCACCTGCATGACGGCGAGGCAAGTGTCGAGGCCGATGAAGTCGGCGAGCTGGAGCGGGCCCATCGGATGGTTGGCTCCGAGCCGCATCGCGGTGTCGATCGCCTCAACCGAACCCACGCCCTCATAGAGCGTATAGACCGCCTCGTTGATCATCGGCAAAAGGATGCGGTTGACGATGAAGGCGGGGAAATCCTCGGACATCGTCGCCGTCTTGCCGAGCCGGGTGACGAACGCCTTGGCGGCCTCGAACGTGTCGTCCTTGGTGGCGATGCCGCGGATGAGCTCGACGAGCTGCATCCGCGGCACCGGATTCATGAAGTGGATGCCGATGAACCGCTCGGGATTGGACGTCACCGAGGCGAGGCGGGTGATCGAGATCGAGGAGGTGTTCGAGGCGACGATGGCGTCGGGCTTGAGAAAGGAGCGCAAGGCGGTAAAGATCTTGCGCTTGACCTCCTCGTTCTCGGAAGCCGCCTCGACCACGAGATCGCAGTCGCCGAGCTTGTCGAGGGTCGGGGCGACGTGGATGCGGTCGAGGATCGCCTTGCGCTCCGCCTCGTCCATCTGGCCTTTGGACACTTGGCGCGACAGATGGCCGTTGATGGTCGCGAGCGCGGCGTTGATGCGCTCTTCGGCGACGTCGTTGATGAAGACGTTCAATCCCGCCTGAGCCGCGACCTCGGCGATCCCGGCGCCCATCTGCCCCGCGCCGATGACGCCGACCGTCTCGATGTTGAGTGTCATAATTTTGTCCAGCAAACGACCCGCGCCCGGCCGGGATCATAGACGAGCAGCCACGAGCGTCCAGTCGGCAGCCCACGCTTTTTCATAAGCTCGACCGGAGTTTAACGCCCGATCTTGGCAAGCTCCGCCGCGAGTTCGGGGAGCGCCGTGTAAAGATCGGCGACGAGACCGTAGTCGGCGACCTGGAAGATCGGCGCCTCCTCGTCCTTGTTGATGGCGACGATGACTTTCGAATCCTTCATCCCCGCCAGATGCTGAATCGCCCCCGATATGCCGACCGCGATATAGAGTTCCGGCGCCACGACCTTGCCGGTCTGGCCGACCTGCCAGTCGTTGGGCGCGTAGCCCGCGTCGACCGCGGCGCGCGAAGCGCCCATCGCCGCGCCAAGCTTGTCGGCGACCGGCTCGATATAGGTCTTGAAATTTTCCGCCTTCTGCATCGCTCGGCCGCCGGAGATGATGATTTTGGCCGAGGTCAATTCCGGCCGGTCGGACTTCGCGAGCGCGTCCCCGACGAACGACGACACCGCAGGGTCGGGAACGGCCGCGACCGGCTCAATCGGCGCTGAGCCGCCTTGGCCGGTCGCGGCGAAGGACGCGGTGCGGACGGTGACGACGATCTTCGAATCGGTTGATTCGACCGTCTGGATCGCGTTGCCGGCATAGATCGGCCGCTCGAAGGTCTTGGGGCCGACGACCTTGGTGATGTCGGAAATCTGCATCACGTCGAGCAGCGCCGCCACCCGTGGGGCGACGTTTTTGGCGCTGGCGGTCGAGGGCGCGACGATCGCGTCATAGCCAGCCGCGAGCGACACGATCAGCGCCGCCAGCGGTTCGGCGAGCCCATGCGCGTAAGTCGGGTCGTCGGCGGCGCGCACCTTCGCCACGCCCTTGAGCTGAGCCGCCGCAGCAGCGGCCGCGCCGACGTTTTGGCCGGCGACCAGCACCTCGACCGGGCCGCCGAGCTCGAGCGCGGCGGTGAGCGCGCGCGCCGTCGCATCGCTCAACTCGCCGCCCGCGACTTCCGCTAGAAGAAGCGTCGCCATCGTCAGATCACCCCCGCCTCGTCATGCAGCTTGGCGACCAGCTCCGCTACCGACTTGACCTTGACTCCGGCCTTGCGGCCAGGGGGCTCGGCAGTCTTCAACACCTTGAGCCGGGGCGAAACGTCGACCCCATAGTCCGCGGGCGTCTTCTCATCGATCGGCTTCTTCTTGGCCTTCATGATGTTGGGGAGCGAGGCGTAGCGCGGCTCGTTCAGGCGCAAATCGGTGGTGACGATCGCCGGCAGTTTCAGCGATACGGTCTGCATTCCGCCATCGACTTCGCGCGTGACTTCGACCGAGCCCTCGCCGACGACGACCTTGGAGGCGAAGGTGCCCTGGCCCCAGCCGGTGAGCGCCCCCAGCATCTGCCCGGTCTGGTTCGAGTCGTCGTCGATCGCCTGCTTGCCCATGATGACGAGCCCGGGTTGTTCGGCGTCGACAACGCCCTTGAGCAGCTTGGCGACCGCAAGCGGCTCGGTGAGCGCGTCGGTCTTGATCAGGACGCCGCGATCGGCGCCCATGGCGAGCGCGGTCCGGATGGTCTCGCTCGCCTGCGCTGGACCGATCGAGACGATGACCACCTCGCTCGCCTTGCCGGCTTCCTTCTGCCTGAGCGCCTCCTCGACCGCGATCTCGTCGAACGGATTCATCGACATCTTGACGTTGGCGAGCTCGACCCCGGAGCCGTCGGACTTGAGGCGAATCTTGATATTGTAGTCGACCACCCGTTTGACCGGCACGAGAATCTTCATGGGTAGCGGAACTCCCGACGAACTCAGCGTTCGCTCGAAGCAACTCGAGGCCGAAACCCCTAATCTTGGCTCCGGCGCAAGTCAACGCGAGTGAAAGTCTGTCTTCCCGGCCGCCCTGAAGGGAGACCGTCAGTTCAAAATGGCGTCAGCCCATGCCGGAAAGACATGCAAAACCCCAAGCGATCCGGCCCGGAGCGGGTTTTCGCGGTCGATCGCCGGCGCCGCCCATCGACAGATGGAGATTTTCTCTCCGCCGGCCATCGCGCAATTGACAGAAGCCAAATTCTGACGCCAAGTCGAGGAAGTATGGGCCAGAGGCAGAACAACGGCCGATCGTAGTCTGGGGACGGGCGCACTCTTAAAGAGGATCCAACCAAGATGAGCGAACTGGATTATTGGAACGCGCGCCTGCTCAAGGGCGCAATCTCGCGCCGCGAGTTCATGGGACGCGCCGCCGCGCTCGGCGCATCGAGCGTCGCGATCTCAACCATGCTGGCGAGCGCCGAGGCGCGCGCCGACGAGACGCCCAAGAAAGGCGGCGTGCTGAGGCTCGGCCTCGGCGGCGGCAGCACCACCGACAGCATCGACGTCACCTCCTACAACGACTCGGTGATGATCGACACCGGCCACGGCCTGTTCGACGGCATCGTCGAATGGGGCCAGGATGGCAGGCCGCATCCGGATTTGGCGGAGAGCTGGGAGCCGAAGAACGGCGCGAAGGACTGGATCTTCAATCTTCGCAAGGGGATCAACTTCTCGAACGGCAAGGAATTCACCGCCGACGACGCGATCTACTCGCTCAACCTGCACCGCGGCGACACCAAGTCCGGCGGCGCGAGCACGTTCAAGCCGGTGACCGACATCAAGAAGCTGGACACGCACCAAATCCAGATCTCGCTGAACGGGCCGGACGCGGACCTGCCCTACGCGCTGACCGACTATCATGTTCACATGGTGCCTGACGGCTTCAAGGACTGGGCGAAGCCGGTCGGCACCGGCGCATTCAGCCTTGACAAGTTCGACCCAGGCGTACGCATTTCGCTCAAGAAGACCCGCGACTACTGGAAGCCGGATCGCGGCTGGCTCGACGGCATCGAGGTCACGGTCATCAATGACGGCTCGGCGCGGCTCAACGCGCTGATCTCCGGCCAGATCGATGCGATCAATCGTGTGGACCACAAAGCGGTCGCGCTGCTCTCGAAGAGCCCTAAACTTCAGATCGTGAGAGCTTCGGGCGGGTGGCATGCCGTGATGGCCATGCAGTGCGACAAGGCGCCCTTCGACAATCCCGACATCCGCATGGCGATGAAGCTTGCGACCGACCGCGAGCAGATCCTCAAGGCATTGTTCAGCGGCTACGGCACGGTTGGCAACGATCACCCGATCCCGCCGAACGATCCTTATTTCAACAAGGAGCTGCCCCAGCGCAAATACGACCCCGACAAGGCCGCCGCCGCCTTCAAGAAAGCGGGCCTCACCGATCCGAAGATCCTGCTGCAGGCCTCCGACGCGGCGTTCAATGGCGCCGTCGACGAGGGCGCGCTCCTCCAGGCGAGCGCCGGCAAAGCCGGCATCAAGGTCGACCTGAAGAAAGAGCCCGCTGACGGCTTCTGGGACAACGTCTGGCTCAAGGGCGCGTTCGTCTCGAGCTACTGGGGCGGGCGCGCGGCGGCAACTCAAATGCTCTCGGTCGCATATGCCGCCGGCGCTCCCTGGAACGAGACGCACTGGAACAACGATAAGTTCGAGAAGCTGCTCGCCGACGCGCGCGGTGAAACGGACGAAGACAAGCGCCGGCCTTACATCTGGGAAATGCAGGCGATGCTCAATGAGCAGGGCGGCGCGATCATTCCGGTGTTCAAGGATTGGCTCGACGCCCACCTCGACAAAGTCGGCGGCCATACCCCGCACGGCGGCTTCGACATGGACAACGGCTATATCATGCAGAAGGCCTGGCTCAAGAGCTGAACGCATTTGCGCCGCGTCCGCCCTCGACCGGCGGGCGCGGCTCAATCCAGGAGTGGGCCGCCGCTATGGTCGGAAGATCGCCGAGCGGGTGAGTGATCCGCTCGGGAACGTCCTGGGGGAGGACAACGTCGAGCGACGGACGGACATCGGCGCGGGAGTTGCAGCGAGACTCAAGGTGAGGTGAGGGAACCGGCGTTGTGTTGAATCTCGTGCTTCAGCGGCTCGGCCTCGGCGTCCTGACCCTGTTCGCCGCGTCGGTTCTCATCTTCATCGGCACCGAGATTTTGCCAGGCGATCTCGCCTCGGCGATCCTGCAGAATTCCGCCACGCCGGAGAGCCTGGCCAAGCTGCGCCTTGACCTCGGCCTGGATCGGCCCGCGATTCTGAGATTTTTCGACTGGCTGTTCGGGGCGCTGCGCGGCGATTTCGGCCATTCGCTCGCCAACGGGCGCGACGTGCTGACGGAAATCGCGCCTCGGTTCGCCAATACGATGTTTCTCGCCGCTTATGCGGCGATTGTCGCCGTGCCGCTGGCAATCGGGCTTGGGCTGCTGGCGGCGATTCGGCAGGGCGGCGTCTTCGACCGGCTGGTCAATCTCTTCACGCTGATGACGATCTCGGTGCCGGAATATTTCCTCGCCTACCTGCTCATCAAGTATGTAGCGGTCGACCTCGGCTGGTTCCCCTCGCTCGCCAACGTGACGCCCGATTCAAGTTTCACCGACCGTCTCTATTACGCCTTCCTGCCCATGGTCACGCTGGTTCTGGTGATCGTCGCCCATATGATGCGCATGACCCGGGCTTCAGTGCTTTCGGTGATGGCGAGCCCCTATATCGAAATGGCGATCCTCAAAGGTCTGAGAAAGTCGCGCATCGTCGTGCGCCACGCCCTCCCGAACGCGCTCGCGCCGATCATTTCAGTCGTCGCCCTCAATCTCGCCTATCTCATTGTCGGCGTGGTCGTGGTCGAGACGGTGTTCGTCTATCCCGGCCTTGGCCAATTGATGGTCGACGAGGTCAGCAAGCACGACGTGCCGGTGGTCCAGGCTTGCGGACTCATCTTCGCCGCCACCTTCATTCTCCTCAACATGACCGCCGACATTCTCGCCATTCTCTCCAACCCGCGGCTTCGCCAGCCGCGCTGACCGGGGCGTATCAGGCGCGACAAGAGAAAGACCGTTATGCGTATCCGCGGCTACAAGGTGAGCGTCACCGCGCAGATCGGCATCGTCGTCGTCGTGATCAACCTGTTCGTCGCCCTGTTCGCGCCGCTGATTGCCCCTTTCGATCAGGCAACTCCGGTCGGCGACGCCTGGGCGGATCCGAGCGCCCAGCACTGGCTTGGGCTCGATAACCTCGGCCGCGATATCCTGAGCCGCCTGATCTATGGCGCCCGCATGTCGATCGGCCTGTCGCTGGTCATCACCGCGCTCTCCTTCCTCATCGGCGTCATTTCGGGGTTCGCCGCCGCGGTCGCCGGAGGCTGGATCGATCAGGCGCTGTCGCGCCTCGTCGACCTGCTCCTGTCGATGCCGACGCTCATATTCGCCTTCGTGATCCTGTCGGTGCTTGGCTCGGCGCTGCCGGTCCTTATCTTGACGATCGCCATCCTCGACTCGACCAAGGTTTTTCGTCTGGCGAGGTCGGTGGCGGTCAACATTGTGAGTCTGGAATTCGTCGAGGCTGCCCGGCTACGCGGCGAGGGATGGTGGTGGATCGTGACCCGCGAGGTTCTGCCCAATGCGGTTCCCCCGCTGACCGCCGAGTTCGGCTTGCGTTTCTGCTTCACCTTCCTATTTATCGCCGCGCTGAGCTTCCTCGGACTCGGCGTTCAGCCGCCCGACGCGGACTGGGGCAGCATGGTCAAGGACTACCGCGACATGATCAATTTCGGCTCCGCGGCGCCGCTCTATCCCGCAGCGGCAATCGCGATCCTCACCATCGGCGTCAACTTCATCGTCGATTGGATGCTCTCGATCCATTCGAGAGGCCAGGGAGAAGGCGCATGAGCCAACCGCCGCAGGATACTCCCCCACCGAAGGACAATTCAATTATCCTCGACGTGCGCGGCATGCGCGTCGCCGTGCGCACCGATGCCGGCGACGGACCGGTCCTGGTCGACGATGTATCGTTGCAACTGAGGCGCGGCGAAGTGATCGGCCTCATCGGCGAATCGGGCGCCGGCAAATCGACCATCGGCCTCGCCTCGATGGGATATACGCGCCGTGACTGCCACATCGTCGGCGGCAACATCATATTCGGCGACACCGACATTCGCGCCATCAGCCTGGATGAGCGGCGGGCGCTGCGCGGACCGAAGATCGCCTATATCGCCCAGAGCGCGGCGGCCTCGTTCAATCCCGCCCACACGCTGATGGAGCAGGTCTGCGAAGCGTCGGTCCGGCATGGCGTGCTATCGCGGGCGGAGGCGCGGGCGGAGGCGGTGAGCCTGTTCAAGCAGCTTGATCTGCCGAGCCCCGAGACGATCGGCGGGCGATATCCCCATCAGGTTTCCGGCGGACAGCTTCAGCGGGTGATGGCGGCGATGGCGATGGTCGCCAAGCCGGACATCCTCATCTTTGACGAGCCGACGACCGCGCTCGACGTGACCACCCAGGTCGAATGTCTCGCCGCCTTCCGCAAGCTCATCCGCGAACACGGCACCGCCGCGCTCTACATCACCCACGACCTCGCCGTCGTCGCCCAGATCGCCGATCGCATCATGGTGCTCAGGCGCGGCAAGATGGTCGAATTCGGCGATTCGCGGCAAATTCTGCAGGAGCCGAAAGAGGAATATACGCGCCGCTTGGTGACCGAACGCGTCGCCGGCCACAATTTCGTCGACGCCAACATCGGCGCCGAGGTCCCGATCCTCGCCATCGACCACGTCAGCGCCAACTATCCCGGCAAGCCAAAGGTGATCGACGACGTCAGCCTTGACGTGCGGAAGGGCGATACGGTGGCGGTGGTCGGCGAGTCCGGCTCGGGCAAATCGACCCTCGCGCGCGTCGTCACCGGCCTCCTGCCGCGCGTCGCCGGCGACGTGCGCTTCAACGGAACGAGCCTGCCGGCGCGCCTGAAGGATCGCACCAAGGACCAGTTGCGCCGGGTGCAAATGATCTACCAGATGCCCGACGTCGCGCTCAATCCGCAGCACACCTTGCTCGAGACGATCGGCCGGCCGGTGGCGTTCTATTTCAACCGCTCGCGGGAGGAAGTTCGCGTCCGCGCCGCCGAACTGCTGCGGCAGATGGATCTGCCGGAGTCCTTCATTACCCGCAAGACCAGCGAATTGTCGGGCGGGCAGAAGCAGCGCGTGTCGATCGCCCGGGCGCTGGCCGCCGAACCCGATTTAATCATCTGCGACGAAGTGACCTCGGCCCTCGATCAATTGGTCGGAGAGGAGATCCTACGGCTGTTGAAGAAGCTGCAGGACGACCTCGGCGTCGCCTATCTCTTCATTACCCACGACCTCGGCACGGTCAAGCGAATCGCCAACAAGGTCGCGGTGATGCTGAAGGGCAAGGTGGTCGCGAGCGGCGACACCGCGTCCGTATTCTCGCCGCCGTATCATCCCTATACTGAATTGCTTCTGTCTTCCGTGCCTGAAATGCGGCCGGAATGGCTCGACGAGGTTCTCGCCGCGCGGGCTGCGGGCGCCGCGACGACTTCGGCGCTGCTCAGGGCGCCCTGAGAGCGGCCCCCGCGGGAGCGGCTGAGAGGCGGCGCTCTGTCCACTCTTGCCGCGCTCGCGTTTCGTTTCTATACCCCGCCGAAGCCAATAGTCGAACCGGGCGGGAAGCGCACTCGGAGGGCGATTTCTGCCCGGCGCGATGATTGCATGGCTCGGTCGGCCGACCGATCGACCATGGACAGAACAGGACGTTGTTGATGCGCGCGCCGGGCGGACCGCGTCTGTTATTGCGGCGGCTCCGCGAGGTGATGGCGGAGCCCGTCACCGCCCAGGCGCGCCTGGATCGCATCGTCGTCCTCATCGCCTCCAACATGGTCGCCGAGGTGTGCTCGCTCTACGTGGTGCGGGCCGACGGAGCGATGGAATTGTTCGCCACCGAAGGCCTCAACCGCGAGGCGGTGCATCTCACGACCATGCGGCCGGGCGAAGGCCTAGTCGGCCTGATCGCCTCCAGCGCCGAGCCGCTGGCGTTGTCCGACGCTCAGCATCATCCCGCCTTTTCCTACAAGCCTGAGACGGGCGAAGAGATCTACCAGTCCTTCCTCGGCGTGCCGGTGCTGCGCGGCGGCGCGACCATCGGGGTGCTGGTGGTGCAAAACCGGGCGCGGCGCGCCTATTCCGAGGAAGAAATCGAGGCGCTGCAGACGACCGCAATGCTGCTCGCCGAGATGATCGCGTCCGGCGAGCTGCAGGGGATCGCCGCCCAGGGCGCGCCGATCGCCGTGCGCCGGCAACTGTCGCTCAAGGGCCTCGGCATCGCCGACGGGCTTGGCCTCGGGCATGTGGTGATGCACCAGCCGCGGGTGACGGTGTCGACGATAGTCGCCGACGACGTGGAGTCTGAGCTCATCCGTCTCGAGACTGCGATCAGCGCGATGCGCGCCTCCGTCGACAGTCTCATCGATCGCAGCGACGATGGGGTCGGCGGCGAGCACCGCGATGTCCTCGAGGCTTTCCGCATGATCGCCCACGATCGCGGCTGGCTGCGCCGGCTGCGCGAGGCGGTGAGTTCGGGACTGACCGCGGAGGCCGCGGTCGAGCGGGTCCATAACGACGCGCGCGCCAAGCTGCAGCGCCAGACCGACCCTTATCTGCGCGATCGACTGCACGACCTGACGGACATCGCCAACCGCCTGCTCCATCAGCTCGCCGGCCAGAGCCTTGTCCTCTTGCCCGAGGAGCTGCCGGAGAATGCGATCCTGGTCGCGCGCTCGATGAGTCCGGCGGCGCTGCTCGACTATGATCGCGCGCGGCTCAGGGGGCTCGTGCTCGAGGAAGCTGGCGAATCGAGCCACATCGCCATCGTCGCCCGGGCGCTCGCGATCCCCGCGGTCAGCGACATCGCGAACATATCCGAGATCGTCGAGCAGGGCGACGCGATCATCGTCGATGGGGACGCGGGCGAGATCTATCTGCGTCCGCCGCCGGACGTCGAGGCGGCCTATGCGGAAAAAGCGCGCATGCGCGCCAGGCGCCAGGCGCAATATCGGGCCCTCCGCGACGCGCCGACGATCAGCCTCGACGGCATATCGATCGGTCTGCACATGAACGCCGGCCTCCTCGTCGACATGCCGCACCTTGCCGAAACCGGCGCGAAGTCAATCGGCCTCTTCCGCACTGAGCTTCAATTCATGCTCGCCTCGCGCTTTCCGCGGCCGGGGGCGCAGCAGCAGCTCTACCGCGCCATCCTCGACGCCGCCGGCGACCGGCCGGTCACCTTCCGCACGCTCGACATCGGCGGCGACAAGCTCCTGCCCTATATGAAAGGCTTCGAGGAGGAGAATCCCGCGCTCGGATGGCGCGCCCTTCGGATCGGGCTCGATCGCCCGCCGCTGCTAAGGATGCAATTTAGGGCCTTCGTGCGCGCCGCCGAGGGGCGCGACCTCAGGGTCATGGCCCCGATGGTCTCCACGGTGGATGAATTCAAAGTCGCCCGCGCGATGTTCGATCGCGAGCTCGCCTTGAGCGTCGGCCGCGGCTATGCGCCTCCGCGCACGGCCAGTCTCGGAGTGATGGTCGAAGTGCCGTCGCTGTTGTGGCAGATCGACGAGATTGCGGCGGCCGCGGACTTTCTTTCGGTCGGGTCGAACGACCTGATGCAATATCTCTACGCCGTCGATCGCGACAATCGCCGGGTTGCCAATCGCTTCGATCCGCTCAGCGTCGGCTTCCTGCGAGCCCTCCGTTCGATCGCCGAAGCGGGGGAGCGGCACGGAACGCCGGTGACGTTGTGCGGGGAGATCGGCGGACGGACGCTCGAAGCGATGACGCTGATGGCGATCGGCTACCGCGATCTTTCGATGTCGGCGCCGTCAATCGGCCCGGTCAAGGCGATGACGCTCACGCTCGATATCGGCGAGGCGGGGCGCGAGGTCGAGGCGATGCTGGTGAAAGGGCGCGAGGACGCCTCGCTGCGAGAGCCGCTGCAGCGGCTGGCAGAGCGGCTCGGCGTGCGCCTGTAGCGAGGCGAGCGTCCCTCCCCGTCCCGCTCCGTCCCTTCCGAGTTTCTTCATGGCCGCCAACGACAATCTCGATCTGATCCTGCGCCGACACCAGGAAATCGCCGCGCGCCTCGCTGAGGGCGTCGCCGGGGCGCAATATTCCACATTGTCGCGCGAGCTCAGCGAACTCGAGCCCGTGGTCGCGGCGGTCAGGGCGTTCCAGGCCAAAGACAACGAGCGCGCCGATCTCAAGGCGCTGCTTCAGGAACCGGACCTGGACGCAGACGTGCGCGCCATGGCCGCCGCCGAACTCGCCGCCGCCGAAGCCGAGGCTGACGCGATGGCGAAGGCGATTCGGATTGCGCTGCTGCCAAAAGACGCCGCCGACGAGGGCGGCGCGATCCTCGAGGTCAGAGCCGGTACGGGCGGCGACGAAGCGGCGCTATTTGCCGGCGATCTGTTCCGAATGTACGTCAAATACGCCGAGCGGAAGCGGTGGAAGGTCGAAATTCTGTCGATGAGCGAGGGAACGGCCGGGGGATTCAAGGAAATCGTCGCCGAAATATCCGGCCGCGGCGTGTTCGCGCGGCTCAAGTTCGAGAGCGGCGTGCATCGGGTGCAGCGTGTGCCGGCGACCGAGACCCAGGGACGCATCCATACTTCGGCCGCGACCGTCGCCGTGCTGCCGATCGCGGGGGAGGCGGACTTCGTCATCAACGAGGCCGATCTCAAGATCGACACCTACCGCTCCTCTGGCGCCGGCGGACAGCATGTCAACAAGACCGAATCGGCGATCCGCATCACTCATCTGCCGACCGGCGCGGTGGTCGCGATGCAGGAGGAGCGCTCCCAGCATCGCAATCGCCAGAAGGCGATGGCGCTTCTGCGCTCGCGCATCCTCGACGCCCGAAACCAGAAGCTCGAGGCCGAGCGGGCGCAAGAGCGGCGCTCGCAGGTCGGTTCCGGCGATCGGTCGCAGCGGGTCCGGACCTATAATTTCCCGCAAGGTCGGGTGACTGACCATCGCATCAACCTGACGCTTTATTCGCTCGACCGGATCATGGACGGGGAGGGTCTCGATGACGTCATCGACGCTCTTGCGGCCGAGCGTCAGGCGGAGCTGCTCGCCGCGCAGGCGGCCTCGTGACGCCCGTCCCGCGCCTGCCTCCATTCGCACCGGGCATGCGGATCGGGCTGCTCGGCGGCTCGTTCAACCCGCCGCACGAGGGCCATGCCCTCATCACCCGCCTGGCGCTGAGGCGTCTCGGGCTCGATCGCGTCTGGTGGCTCGTGACGCCAGGCAATCCGCTCAAATCGCAAGACGAGCTGGCGGCGCTCAAGAAGCGCGTCGAGGCGGCGCGGCGTCTCGTTGCAGGGCCGCGCGTTGTCGTGACCGACGTCGAAGCGCGCATCGGTTCGCGCTACACGTACGAGACGCTGTCATGGATCAAGCGGCGCGCGCCCTCCGTCCATTTCGTCTGGATCATGGGCGCGGACAACCTGCGGCAGTTCCACCGCTGGCGCCACTGGCGCGCAATCGCCGCGCTCGTGCCGATCGTCGTCGTTGACCGGCCCGGCTCGACCTTGAGCGCGACCTCCGGGCGCGCCGGCGCGGCATTGGCGCGTTGGCGGGCGCCCGAGCGCGACGCGGCGCGCTTTGCAGCCATGCGGCCGCCAGCGCTCCTCTTTCTGCATGGGCGGCGCTCTGGGCTATCGTCTACGGTCCTGCGGAATGCAGTCGGGGTCCGGGAGCGAGGCTCTCGTTCAAACAAGGCCGGTTTGGCTTGATGGCCTTGAGGGATGCGTAGAGCAACGCGTTTCGAGGTCTTACGTGGAATTGAACGACAACAGCCCGCGCATGCCGTCTCCTGGTTGGCTCCGACTCATTCGGCTCGCTTGCGTTATCGACCTCGATCTGCCAACCTGTTGCAATGCAGCATCGACGGGCGAGGTCGGGGTGACCACAGCTTCAACAGAAGCGGGGGGCGCGGAACCCGACTTTCCCTCCCGTCGCTCACGGGCGTTTATACTACGCTTGTTTCCAGACACAGACGCATGAGATGATCGCGACCGCGCCTGCTAGCAAGCGGAAGCAGTTTGCGGGCCTGGAGGTCTGCCGGTTTCTATGCGCCATTGCGGTTATTCTCTGGCACTATCAGGGCTTTCTTCATCGCGGACTTCCCGACAACTCGAAGGTCGAGGAAAATGTGGAGAAACTTCCTTTCCATCAGGTGCTTAATTTTTTCTATATCAACGGCCATCACGCTGTCGTTATATTTTGGATGATCTCAGGATTTATCTTTTTCTGGAAGTATGGCGAGAGCGTACATGCCAAGACCGTGTCTTGCGCTTTTCGCGCCTGTACCCGCTTCATTTTGTGACTCTGATGATCATTGTTATTTTTCAGTTTCACGTTTCTCACCAGAACAGGATGGTTTTTTCGCCGCCAACAATTTTACTCACTTCGTTATGCAATTGTTCATGGCGTCCAATTGGGTTAACGGACTTCCTTTTTCCTTCGACGGACCGGTTTGGAGCGTCTCCGTCGAAGTTTTGGCTTACGCGTTCTTCTTTCTCGTCGTTCGATTCCTAAAGCCGAGCTTGCTTCTGTGCGTCATTGTCGCAGTGGCATTTAAGGCGATAGATCATTTCTTGCCACAGAACGTATTTGTATGCATCGAGTACTTCTTTATCGGTGGGGCGATTGTCGCGCTGATCCCAATAATGAACAAGACTCAGAAGATGATTCTATTCTGGAGTTGCGTCGCCGGAATCGTGGCTATCGCTGTGACGAGACTTGGCCCTGGAACGGTCGTCGTGTTTGCGTTCTGCTGTGTAACAGCGTTTGTTCTCTTTACTGAAATATTCAGCGCGCGACTGACGCATGTCTCGAAACTGGGCGATCTTACCTATGCGTCTTATCTGCTGCATTTTCCGGTGCAATTGGCTTTCGTGTTCGCCGTCGACTGGTTCGGAATCGGGCGAGATCTGTTTCTTTCTCCGAGCGCTTTGCTATTCTACCTCGTCGCCACGTTTGGTTTGTCGTGGATCGCCTTCCACTTTTTCGAGGTCCCCGCACAGAGCATGATTCGTGCCGCCACCCTTCGTCCGCCGAAGAGCAGCCGGGCCGACCAATATGCGCCGGACCTGGCAAGCGAGAGACGGTCCTAGGACACCCTTCTGATCCGCAACGCTGACTTTTGACGCCGCACGGTTGACGGAAGCGCCGCTTTTCGGAAGCGGCCAGGGGTGCAGGAGCGGGGCGCAATGGCAGCCCGGAGCAAGCTTGGGCGCGGATGATGGTCCGCGCTTTTCCGCCTGCTGCTCGCGACGTTTCAATGCTCCAACTGCGAAATTCATCCGGCGCGCTCCTCGCTGTGCGCGCGGCGTTGGTCGCCGTCGTCGGGGCCCTCGCGACGCCGCTCGCCGGCTGTCATGACTTCGGCGACGTCACCGGCTCGATAAGCGGATCCACGACCCTGCCGTCGGACGAGACGAAGCTCAGGGCCTACGCCGACGATTGCGGCAAGCGCTACGAGCGCAATCCCGGCGAGAAAATCACGTCGATCGAATATGCCCGGGCGTTGCGCGCGCTCACCCGTTACAGCGAGGCGGTCGCGGTGATCCAGACGGCGGCCATCAAGTCGCCGAAGGATTTCGACGTGCTCGGCGAATACGGCAAGGCGCTCGCCGACGCCGGCGAGCTGGCGCAAGCAAAGGACGTGCTGACCCGCGCCTATACGCCCGACAGTCCGCGGTGGGACGTCATGTCGGTGCAGGGCGCGGTGGCCGACCGGCTGGGCGATCACGCGAGCGCGATGGAATTTTATCGCGAGGCGCTGAAGATTGCGCCGGGCGAGCCAGGCGTGCTCACCAATATGGGCCTCTCGCTGGCGCTGGCGAAGCAATTGCCTGAGGCCGAGCAGGCGCTGAGGCAGGCGGTTCAGAGCCCGAAAGCCGATGCGCGGATGCGGGGAGATCTGGCGCTGGTGCTGGCGTTGGAAGGGAAATTCGACGAGGCCGAAGCGGTCGGGCTGACGGACCTGCCGCCAGAGGCCGCTCGCGCCAATGTCGAGGCGATCCGCCAAATGATCGCGCAGAACAACTCGTGGCGCGACCTGCGCAAGCCGGTGAAGGCGGCGAAGCCTAGGACGCTGCCAGCGGCCGAAGGGGCAAGCTGAGCCGTTGGTTCAATAGTCGCGCGCGCGGATCGACGACGTCGGTTCCCTGTCGACGCTGGGCCCGGCTCCGGCTGGCAGGACTGGAGGTTCGGGATCAGCATCGCCGACCGGCGCCGGCGGCAAGGCGGCGTCGGGTCCCTGGCCCGGCCCAGACGAGGCGTCGGGCGCAGTCAAATGGGCGATGTCGAGCGGCTCGTCGATATTCGGCGCAGGCGGAAGGCCGTCGGGCGCGGCGGGCGCCGGCGAAAGGTTCGGCGCCGGCGCCGGCTTGCAGATGCGGCGGGGGCCGGTGTTGGTCGAGCCGTGATTGGCCAGATCCAGATGAATGTGGTTGTAGTGGAATACGTCGGCGCCCGGTCCGAGGACGGTGGTGAAATATTGGCACGCGCCGGCGTGCGCCTCATGCAGGAACGCGCCCTCTTGGCTCTCCGTTTTCTTCCAGTCGCGCACGAAATCGATCGTTCGCCCGTCGGCGAGCGTGAAGCCCGCGACATCAACCGCGTTGCCAAACGCATGCTCGGAGAGCCCGGCGCCGGCGATGTTGTCGACCGGCCGGCAAGAGTAGGCGCCGAACACCTTGAGAGTCGCGACCCTTTGCCCGAAACGGGCCTGGGCGTCGGGCTCGACGACATTGTTGAGCCACGCCTCCAAGGCCGGGATCATCGGACAGTCGATGGTCAGAATGCTATCGACGGCGATCGCGCCGTTGGCGAGCGCCGAGACATGAAGCGGCCGCGTCATGCCGCAAATGCCCGGCCCGTCGATCTCGCGCGTAGGGACGATGAAATCGGAAGGCGTGACCAGCCCGCGCGCGAAGCAGGCGTTTTCGGCCTGGGCCCGCCAGACCGGCCGCTCGGGGCGGCCGAAGAATCCGCAGCCCCCCAGAGCAGCGGAAAGCATGAGCAGGACAGGCGGAACGCGACGCGCCATCGCGGCAAACTGCGCCTATCGGCTTAAGAATCGCTGAACCATCGGGGGTTAAGGGTCTCTCAACCATGACCGGGCGCCGCGGGCGGCGCGCGCCATCTCGTCGCCGCACTTTGACGGCAAGAGGGACCGGCAATCGCACCGGGCTGGAAAGGACGGGTTTTGGGCCGCGGACAGGGGAATTGGCGAATTGCCGCAGTGGGATTGGCGCTCGCGCTCGCGCTGTCGACCGCCACTGTCACGCCCGCAGGCGCGCATCCGCACGTCTGGATCACCGTCAAGAGCCGGATCGCCTTCACCCCCGACGGGAAGGTTGCGGCGGTCGTCCACGATTGGGTTTTCGACGAGATGTATTCGTCCTTCGCCACCCAGGGCCTCGCCGCCCCGGGCGAACTCGTCAAGCGCGAGCAGTTCGCCCCGCTGGCGAAGGAGAACGCTGGCAGCCTGGCCGACATCGGCTATTTCACGACATTGAAGATCGGCGGCAAGGCGGTGGATTTCGGCTCGGTCACCGACTATTGGATGCAGGAGCGGCCGGACCACCTGGTCGAGTTTCACGTCACCCTGCCGCTGAAGACCCCGACCCCCGTGACCAAGTTCCTGACCTTGCGCGTCGCCGACCCGGAATATTTCATCGATTTTGAATTCGACGACAAGGATCCGGTGAAACTGGTGTCCCCACCCTCCGGCTGCGTGGCCACGGTGGCCAAGCCCAAGCCGATCGACGACGGCGACAAGCAGAAGCTGACTGAGTCGTTTTTCACCAATCTCTCGCCGGGAACCAATTTCGGGTTCAAAATGGCGAGCGCCGCTATCATCGCGTGCCCATGACGAAGCGGACAATCGGACGGATCAGCCTTGGAATCGCGGCTTGGGGCGCGTCGGTTGCGACGGCGCCGGCCCAGCTTTCGCCGCGGCCGTTCGCGGTCGCCGGCGGCGAGGGCGGGGGCGGGACCGGAGGCGGCCTGACCGGCTGGCTCATGGCGGAGCAATCCTCGCTCACCCATCTTATCGCCGCCAAGGTGCATGCGCTGCATGAGCAACCGAGCGCCGCCTGGGGCGTTATCGGCCTTGGCCTCGCCTATGGCGTGTTTCACGCCGCGGGACCCGGACACGGCAAGGCGGTCCTCGCCTCTTACATGCTGGCTAACGAAAGCGCGCTCAAGCGCGGCGCCGTCATGGCGCTGATGGCGGCGCTGCTGCAAGCGCTGGTCGCGATCGCGCTCGTTGGCGCGGCAGGCTTCTTCTTCAGGGCGACCGCCTCTGAGATGAGTCACGCCGCCGACTGGATCGTGATGGCGAGCTATTGCGCCGTCGCCGCGATGGGCCTGTGGCTGGTCTGGCGGAAAGGCGGAGCGCTCATCACGGCTTTGGGCCATCATGTCGATCGCCAGCGCGCAATGGCTTCCGCTCCGGCCTATGCGGGCGTCGCGTGGCGAAGGCCCGCCTTCAGCCTTTCGGCGGCGGCGTTTCGGGCCGGGCCGCCCGGCGCCGGAGGAGCGCCAACGGAAACGTGCGGGCACGCCCATGCGGCCGATCCGGCGCAGCTTGGTCAGACGCTGTCCTGGCGCGCCGCCGCCGGCACGGTGATCGCCGCGGGCGCGCGCCCTTGCTCGGGGGCGATTCTGGTGCTGGTGTTTGCGATGGCGCAAGGGCTGTTCGCCGCCGGAGTCGCCGCGACATTTGCGATGGCGGTCGGCACCGCGGTCACGACCGGCGCGCTCGCCTGGACGGCCGTATTCGCCAAGTCCGCCGCCATGCGCCTGGCGGCGGGCGAGAATTCGCGGCTCGCGCTGGTGGCGAGGGGGTTCGAATTCGCCGCCGCCCTGGCGGTCCTGGCGCTCGGCGTCGCGCTGCTCATCGGCTCGCGCGGCGCCGCCTGAGGCGCGGCTACGCTGGGGCGCGCCTTGGCGCGCGCCCCTTTCGCTTGCCGCCGTTACCGCCCGTAGAGGCCGGTCAGCGTCGCCTTGGCCAGGAGGTGCGCGTTGGCGTTAAAGCCAATGACTGCCGGCGACGCGTTCTGGTCGACGTCGAGCTTGTCGGCGCTCAGCGCATAAACGGTGATGATGTAGTGGTGAGGCTTGCCCGGAGGCGGGCAGGGACCGCCATAACTCGTCGTGCTGTAGTCGTTTCGGCCCTGCATGGCGCCGGTGGGCAGCCCGGTTCCGCTTCCCGCGCCCTTCGGCAGCGACGTCACGTCGGCGGGAATGTTGACCACCCACCAGTGCCAGAAGCCGCTGCCAGTCGGCGCATCGGGGTCGTACATGCTGACGGCGAAGCTCTTCGTCCCCTTCGGCGCCCCTGACCACGAAAGGGCGGGCGAAACGTTCCCGCTTGTACAGCCGAACAGATTGGCCACCTGCTCGTCGGCGATCTTGCCGCCCGGCTTGATGTCCGGGCTGGTCACCGTCATCGCATTCGCTGCGCCTGCGCTTAAAAGCGCGCCGATCAGAATCGCCGGCCCAAACGCTATCGTCCGCATAGTCTCATTCCTCCCGAATAGATCGAGCATGGCCGATCGAGCCGTGCCCCTGGTCGGCACGCCAACGGATCATTGAACGCCCCCGGCGGCGATGCAAGCGCCCGGTCGACAGAATTCTCGGCGGTGGGATTATCACGATGTTGTGAGCCGCGCCCCACGTTGCGGATGGAAGCAAAGCCAAATACAGTCGGTTTGCGGCTTTACCGACATCGCGCTCCAAGGGATCAACGATGAAAAGAGAGGCAGGTCTTGCGGTCGCCGGACTGGCGCTCGGCGCTCTATGGGCGCCCGCCGCAGAGGCGAAAGTGACTGAGATTTTCACGATCAGCGATTTTCAGCCGGTGTCGGGCGGGCTCAACTTCACGGTGATCCAAAGCGTGACCGGCTCGTTCACGGAAGGAACGACGGCCGCCGACGACACGTCCAACGTCACCGTGGTTGAGGCCGGCCAGGGCCAAACGGCCACCTATACTCTCACCGGACCCGAGAACGGGCCCGGATGGACGGTGACGAGCCAATATTTTTCGCCCTCGACTGCGAGCTTCCGGATCAATCCATTCGGGCCGGGGCCTGTTTCGACCGGCGTCGGGGTGAGCCTGACCGACGTCGTCTTTGACGATTCGGGCACGGTCACGATCACCGAGAGAAGCGTGACGTCCGCCCCCGAACCTACGACTTGGGCGATGATGCTGATCGGCTTCGCCGGGCTTGGTTTCGCAGGGTTGACGGGCGCACGCAGGCGGACCGAATCGCGAGGCGCGGCCTGACGCTCGAAACTCAGCGCCAAGCCGATAAGGCCGCCCCTTCGGGCGGCCTTATTGTTTCAAGCGGCCAGGCTCGTTCGGGGCCCAGCATTCGCCTTGGCCGCTAGCATAGGGTATGGGGGTATCTTATATTGCGCCCATGACCCACACCATCCGGAACAAGCTCAAGCTCACGGCGCGGGTGCGCCGCATCCGCGGCCAGGTAGAGGCGATCGAGCGCGCGCTCGGGGACGAGATCGGCTGCGAAAAGGTCATGCATCTCATCTCCGCCGCGCGCGGCGCGATGAGCTCGCTCATGGCCGAAGTGGTCGAGGAGCATGTGCGCACCCATCTGGTCGACGCCGGCCGCCATCCGGGCGCGCTGAACGCCGAGGCAGCCGACCAGCTTGTCGACGTGGTCCGCACCTATCTCAAATGAGGGCCGCCATGAGCGAAGCGGAAAGCGCCCGCTACACCGCCTTCCACAGCCACGTTTTCCTCGGCGAAGGGCACGAGAAGAGCGAGCGCAGAACCTGGGCCGTGATCTGGCTTTGCGCCGCGATGATGGTGCTCGAGATCGTCGGCGGCTGGCTGTTCGGCTCGATCGCGCTCATCGCCGACGGGCTGCACATGAGCACGCACGCGGGGGCCCTGCTCTTGGCGGCGCTCGCCTACACCTTCGCGCGCCGCTACGCCAACGACCCGCGTTTCACCTTCGGCACAGGCAAGCTCGGCGATCTCGCTGGCTTTGCCAGCGCCATCATTCTGGCGATGATCGCGCTCCTGATCGGCTACGAGGCGGCAAGCCGGCTGGTCGCGCCCGTGCCGATCCGCTTCGCCGAGGCGATCCCGATCGCGGTCCTCGGCCTTGCCGTCAATGTCGCGAGCGCGTGGATGTTGAGCGGCGGCGTGCATCCAGGTCATAGCCACAGGCATGGTCATGGGCCGGCTCATCCCACGCACGATCGCGACGGGTCGAAGCGGATCGAGAGCAGGGATGGAGCGGTCGTCCTCGACGTGTTCGAGGATGGTGTTCCGCCACGATTCCGGCTTAGCAGCGACTGTGGCCCCCCATTGACTGCCTCCGACATTTCGATCGAGACCGTGCGGCCGGATGGCGCGCGCCAGGTCTTTGCGTTCGCGGACCGGGGCGGTTTTCTGGAATCGATCGACGCGATTCCTGAGCCGCACGCCTTCGAAGCGAACGTCACGATCAACGGGGCGGCGAGTCAGGTCGTGTTTGTGGAGCACGACCATGCGCGTGGCGCGGCGGGGCGCGACAACAACCTGCGCGCGGCGATCATCCATGTCATCGCCGACGCCACCGTCTCGGTGATGGTCATCGTTGGACTTGCGATGGCGTGGTTGTTCGGCTGGCTGTGGATGGATCCGCTCGCGGGCATTGTCGGCGCGTTTGTGATCGCGAGCTGGTCGGTTGCGCTCATCCGCGACACCGGCGCGGTCCTTCTGGACATGAACCCGGACCGCGACATGGCCGACAATCTGCGCCGGGCGATCGAAATGGACGGCGACAGGGTCGCCGATCTGCACCTCTGGCGCCTCGGTCCCGGACATCTCGGCGCGGTTGTATCGGTGGTCACGCCAAGTGAGCGCTCTGAGGCCGACTATCGCGCCAAGCTCGCGGGCTTCCCCTCGCTATCCCACCTCACGATCGAGGTCAGGCGCGCGGCGTGAGCAGGCCAAGGCCGACAAAAAAGCCACCCTGAGGGCGGCTTTTTCTTCTACCGGACGCGCCTACGTTCAGGCGGCGAAGGCGGCAGCCTTGCGCGACCTGCGATAGCCGGCAAAGCCAAGACCTGCGAAGCCGAGCATCATCATCGCCCACGTCGAAGGCTCTGGGACCGTCGCCGTCACGCCGGCTGCAACATAGGCCAACGACTCGGTGGGCGTGGCGACTGCGACACCGAAGCCGCCGTAGTTCACGCCAGTCGTGGGGCTCACGCCATTGTCGAATGGTCGACGACCGTACCGGGGGCTACCGTGTTGCCGCCGAGGTTGAACATGAGCCCGTAGATATCCAGGAATCCGCCGGCCCCGTCGAAGTCGGACGCAGTCGGCGGCGTCCCGTTGGGCCAAAAAAGATTGTCGTAGGTCAGGAAGCCAGCGTTATCGGGCGGGAGGCCGGCGGCGACCGCGAAGTGGCTAAAGTCGTGCGGCGCCAGGAGATTCGTTGGGTCGAGCGGTGAGGTAGGCGAGATTGTCACCAAGGAGGTTATCGGCGCATCGACAATGCCAAGAGTGGGGTCCGAAAACGTCCCACTAATACCAAAGGCCCTGCTGGTTGACTCACGGGGGATTGAACGAAGCCGCTACCGCGGCGCGCACATCGAGATTTTGTGAGGGTCTCCTGCCTGAGAGGATGTGGATGTTGAAGCCCATCCCTCAGACAGGAGTAGCCGATGGCCCAGTTGAGCCCTCTTCGCCGCCGCATGATCGAGGACATGACCGTCCGTAACATGTCGCCGGCGACGCAGCGATCCTACGTCAGCGCGGTTTCGAAGTTCAGCCGGTATTTTGGCAAGTCGCCCGAGCAGCTGGATCTGGAAGACGTTCGCGCTTTTCAGGTCCATCTCGTCTCGACGGGCATCTCATGGCCTGGTCTCAACCAGATCGTCTGCGCCTTACGCTTCTTCTACGGCATCACGCTCGGCGAGGCGAACGTTCCCGAGCGTATCCCCTATGCGCGCGAGCCGCGCAAACTGCCGGTTGTGTTGAGCGCCGACGAGGTGGTGCTGTTTCTGGAGTCCGTCTCGAGCCTGAAGAGCCGGGCGGCGTTGACCACGGCCTATGCGGCCGGGCTCAGGGCCTCGGAGGTCGCGGGGCTGAGAGTGGCGGACATCGACAGCACGCGGGGCGTGATCCTGGTCCGTCATGGCAAAGGCGCGAAAGATCGCAACGTGATGCTGTCTACGCAATTGCTCGGCATTTTGCGCGCCTATTGGAGGCTCGCCCGGCCAACGATCTATCTCTTTCCCGGACGGGATGAAGAGCATCCGATTGATCCGACGGTGTTGCACGCTGCGTGCCGATCGGCGGTCAATGCCGCCGGGTTGACCAAGCGGGTCACGTTGCACACGTTGCGCCATAGCTTCGCGACGCATCTCTTGGAAAGCGGAACGGACATCCGGATCATTCAGGTTCTGCTCGGTCATAACAATCTGTCGTCGACGGCGCGCTACACGCAAGTCGCGACCCACACGATCCGGGCGACGCAGAGTCCGCTCGATCGATTGTCGTTGGAGGTCATGCCGCCGGGATAGACGGGCGCTCCGGCGCTGGCAATGGCACGCGCCGGAGCTTCCTTCGACCGACCGACAATCGAAGTCGCGGATATTCTGCGTCGCCATGGCGAGGCCTATCTTCGCGATCACGTCGGACATGTAGGGCGGACCGAGCAGCGCGTGATGAGCGCGATCGCGGCGTGCCGAACGGCGGCGCTCGGCGGCCATGTCGAAGCCTGCGACGATTGTGGCGCGACGCGCATCGCTTACAACTCGTGCCGCAATCGGCACTGCCCGAAGTGCCAAGGAGCGGCGCGGGCGCAATGGCTAGCCCACCGGCAGGCCGAACTGTTGCCGGTTCCCTATTTCCACCTCGTGTTCACGCTGCCCGCGCCGATCGCGGCTGTCGCCTTCCAGAATAAGAGCGCCGTCTATGCGATGCTGTTCAAGACCGCCATTGAGGCCGTGACCACGCTGGCCGCCAATCACCGCAGGCTCGGAGCGCGGATCGGCGGCCTGGCCATCCTGCACACTTGGGGGCAGGCGCTGACGCACCACCCTCACATCCATTGCGTCGTCCCCGGCGGCGGACTTTCCATCGACGGCTCCCGATGGATCGAGGCGCGCTCGAGCTTCTTTCTGGCCGTCAAGCCGCTCGCCCGGCTGTTCCGTCGCCTGTTCCTCGAACGCCTGCAAGCCGCCTTCGACGCGAAGGGCCTCGGATTCTTCGGTGATCTCGCCTATCTCGCCGATCGCGCCGCCTTCGCCGCACAGCTGGCTGCGGTGCGTCGCCTCGATTGGATCGTCTACGCCAAGAAGCCCCTTGGCGGACCCGCGCGAGTTCTCGCCTATCTCGGCCGCTACACCCATCGCGTCGCCATCGCCAACAGCCGCATCCAAGCCTGCGACGACGAACATGTCAGATTCACCTGGAAGGACTATCGCGAGGACGGCGCCGTAAAGACCATGAATCTGAAGCCCGACGAGTTCATCCGGCGCTTCCTGCTCCACGCCTTGCCCGACGGCTTCCATCGCATTCGTCACTTTGGATTCCTCGCCAATGGCCATCGAACCGAAAGGCTGGCCCTCTGTCGCTCGCTCCTGGCAAGCCAGGTCGAGCCGACAGCGCACGGAAAGGAAGAACCGGCCTCGCCCGAACCGGACAACAGTAACGGCGTCGATCCTCCGCCCTGTCCGGATTGCGGCGGGCCGATGAGGTTCGTCGCCGACCTTC
The DNA here is from genome assembly GCA_963794155.1 of uncultured Alphaproteobacteria bacterium. Taxonomy (GTDB): domain Bacteria; phylum Pseudomonadota; class Alphaproteobacteria; order Rhizobiales; family Beijerinckiaceae; genus Roseiarcus. Next base: position 64,192 of record CAWCCX010000002.1, read on the forward strand.
CTCGTAGCGGCGAACGGCCTCGGTCCAAGACGTCGTCGTTTTGGTGCGATACTTCATGAGCGCCGCTGTGACGATCCCGCCCACAATCACGGTTCGCGCCCTTTCCGTCACGCCAACAATCGGAGGCGGTCGAAACAACTTGAGCCCTCCCGAAGTCGCAGCGCTCATCAGACGCTACTGGCGCGCACTTCCAGCCCATGCAAGCCCCGTTTCGCTGTCGGCCGCTCGCCAAACCCATCATGTTCGCCGCGCGTCGCAAGCCGAAGCGACGAAAGCGCGCTCGCGCCTTACACAAAGCCCATAGCGCCGCCAGCCAACCTCCCCGCGACTTCGTTCAATCCGGCTTCAATGAGGTCCGCTACCCTATGCTCGCAATGTTGCGCCGCGGACCTCACAGAAGCCTCTAGATTCCGCGAGGGCCGTTTTGCTGATTCATTGGATGGCGCGGAGGATTCGCGTCATGCCAGCAGCGGTGAGAATACGAGAAGATTATTCGGCCGAGGCCCTGCGAAGCCTGGCGAAGCGGTCGAAGGACGCGAACCAGAGCCGGCGGCTGTTGTCATTGGCGGCGGTTCGCGACGGGATGGATCGCGGCGCGGCGGCCAGGATCGGCGGCATGGACCGCCAGACTTTGCGCGACTGGGTCCACCGCTTCAACGCAGCGGGGCCTGACGGCCTCTTCGACCATTGGACGGAGGGCCCGAAGCCGCGTCTGTCGCGCGAGCAACTGGCTGAGTTCGCCGCGATCGTCGAGACGGGGCCCAACCGCAAGGTCGACGGCGTCGTGCGCTGGCGGCGGATCGACCTCAAGCGCGTCATCGTCGAGAAATTCGGCGTCGACTATCACCAACGCTATGTCGGAAAGCTGCTCAAGAAGCTCGGCTTTTCCCACATCAGCGCAAGGCCGCGCCACCCCGCGCAAGACGAACGGATCGTCGAGGCTTTCAAAAAAACTTCCCGCGCGCCTTGAGCGCCCATCTCGACGGGTTGCCGGCGACCACGCCGGTCGAAATCTGGTTTCAGGACGAAGCCCGCATCGGCCAGAAGAACGGCCTTGTGCGGCAATGGGCCAGGCGCGGAACGCGGCCTCGCCAGCCAGCCGACCAGCGTTACGACAACGCCTATCTGTTCGGCGCCATCTGCCCGGCGCGCGGGGTCGGCGCGGCGCTGGCGCTGCCCTACGCCGACACCGACATGATGCAACTCCATCTCGACGAAATCTCGCGCACCGTCGCCGCGGGCGCCCACGCCGTGCTGCTACTCGACCGCGCCGGATGGCACACCACCGCCAAGCTCGAGGTCCCGGCCAACATCACCCCGATCTTCTTGCCCTCCCGCGCGCCCGAACTGAACCCGGTCGAGAACGTCTGGCAGTTCTTGCGCAGCAACTGGCTGTCGAACCTCGTCTTCGACACCTACGACGAGATCATCGACGCCGCCTGCGACGCTTGGCGCAACCTCGAAGCCCATCCAGAAAGAATCACGTCAATCGGCATGCGAAAGTGGGCGCATATCGGTCACAGCCCATGACTCTTGGTGACCACGCCGGTCGAAATCTGGTTTCAGGACGAAGCCCGCATCGGCCAGAAGAACGGCCTTGTGCGGCAATGGGCCAGGCGCGGAACGCGGCCTCGCCAGCCAGCCGACCAGCGTTACGACAACGCCTATCTGTTCGGCGCCATCTGCCCGGCGCGCGGGGTCGGCGCGGCGCTGGCGCTGCCCTACGCCGACACCGACATGATGCAACTCCATCTCGACGAAATCTCGCGCACCGTCGCCGCGGGCGCCCACGCCGTGCTGCTACTCGACCGCGCCGGATGGCACACCACCGCCAAGCTCGAGGTCCCGGCCAACATCACCCCGATCTTCTTGCCCTCCCGCGCGCCCGAACTGAACCCGGTCGAGAACGTCTGGCAGTTCTTGCGCAGCAACTGGCTGTCGAACCTCGTCTTCGACACCTACGACGAGATCATCGACGCCGCCTGCGACGCTTGGCGCAACCTCGAAGCCCATCCAGAAAGAATCACGTCAATCGGCATGCGAAAGTGGGCGCATATCGGTCACAGCCCATGACTCTTGGTAT
>CAWCCX010000003.1:0-277777 GCA_963794155.1 uncultured Alphaproteobacteria bacterium
CGGGTTCCTTAAGCAACGATATAACGATGTCGAGATTTTTGTTGAGGACGCGTCTGGCCATGCTATGTGGTTGCGTCTGCTGCGGAAACTGTTACTCGGGAACGTTCGGTTAGAGAGCGTTAACGTGCTTGGCGGGAGGGGTAACGTTATCGAAGCTTGTCGTTTGGACCAGATAAAAGACGGTCGGAAAAAATTATATATTATTGACGGAGATTTCGACTACTTGACGAACAAGAGCCTTCCTCGGCTGAGAAACCTTTACAGATTGAAGGCCTACTCCATAGAAAACCTTATTTTACACCCGTTATGCATTTTTCAGGTATGCCGGGACTACGATCCTACCGTAAACTCCGCAAACGCTCTCCAAAGGATAGAATATGACAGGCTGATTGGGCAGCATGAACTACTCGTAAAGGCGTTGTATGTTGTATATGCCACGGCGCAGGAATTCGGTCTGGGGATCGAGACCGTAAAATACTCTGTATATAAATTGTTAACTAAAAAGGGGAATTCCAATGAGCTGGATGTGGGAAAAGTCTGGTCTCGAATTAGGGCTATAGTGCGGGCCTCCGTGCGAAGCATCGAAGTAGGTAGTTTTTCGCGGAAGCGGAGAGAATTATGGGCGAGGGGAAAGGTATTGGATCTCGATAGGGTCGTATCCGGAAAGAACTGTATCTTGCCTATACTGTGGCTTCACATGCAATCCCATCATAACTACCGAGGAAACCAGGAGGAATTTAAACTGCAGCTGGCGAAGGAGTTCACAAAAGGCTGCGAACCGTTCCTTGCTCGCCGACTAAGAGCGATGGCTTGAATTGTCCGTCGGAACCTGCGCAGTCGGGTGTCCGTCACCGAAATAGACTTCGTCCCTTCTGCGATTGCACAGAAACGATCCTTGCCAAAAAGGCCCTTGAGGGCCGTCGCTTGCCCGCAATTACTTTTCCCAAGTTCGAAGCATCGACGCAAAGAAGGTCCGCCAGCGCTCCCAACCCGATCTGGTCCCTGTTTGCGTTCAACCACGCTACCGCGGTGCTCTCATTCTCATCACGGTTTTGCCTTCCGCCCGCAATCCGTTCCGCCGTCTGCGCCATGCGCTTCAGCAGCCCGTCGTCCACCTCCTGACCAGCCCACGCCGCGTCAATGGTCCGCATCGCGATGCGAGCCTCCCGCATTAGCTCGCGCTTTCCGACCGACTTGATTGTCTCGATCATGCGGCCGCGATCAAAGGACGATGCGGGATAAACGAGCACCCCTTCCTGATCCTCGGTCCGAGCGACGTCCTCTTCCCAACCGTCCGTCTCCTTGCCGATGTCTTCGATGGTTTCCGCGAAGACATATCGAAGTAAGACACCTTCCTCGTTCCAGCCGCCGCCGAGGAACTTGTATTCGGGCTGGCGATGATAGTCCCGTATAGCGTCGGCGACGGTGCGAAGCCATTTTCTTGGCACGACCTCCTGGCTATCCGAACTGCGGTCGAAGACCCGGCGCAATGCCTTATCGATATCCTTCTCGTAAGGCGCTACCGGACGCATGGCATCAAGCTTTGGGTTCCATTGGTGCGTTGGGTCCTCCGTGGCTAGGTCCTCCTGACGGCGGGTGAAAAGGGTGAGCATGAAGTTGAACGGCTTCACCTGTTCGGCGTAAGGCCGGCCTTCGTTGTATCGCTTGAACCAATCGAGGACTGCGGGCCGTGTCGCGCCGTAACGGCTGCGCGCCGGTTTCATCATTTCGCGACGATATGCGTAATCGACTTCGCGAGGCGTATCGCCAAGCGCCGCTGAGTGATGTGTTTCCAGACATCCTCTTCCCAAACCCTAACGCCGTTGTCTCGGTCGCCGCGGGCTTCTTCCTCGTCTCCGTAGGGCGAGGCGTAATGTCCGAGGCCGTACACCGAAGCCTTCCTGATCATCGGCTTGCCATGCCGATCCAAGTTGAAGAGGGCATACCTCTTGGCGGAGATGGCGAAGCAAAATAGGGGCTCAAACCGGCCCTTCGCAAAATTCTGGTCCTCCATTTCGAGGATCGAAACCGCGCCCTTCTTCGGATCAGGCTCATAAGGGTTGAGCGGGACGAACCATGCACAAATGCTCTGGACACTGCACGAACTCATCGAACGCCAGTTCCTCCGTGTTCGCGAACGCCATGCTGTCCGTGTCGCAGAAGGCCCAGTTCAAATCATGCTCGAACGCGAGCCGCTCCGTCAGCGCCAGCATGAGGCGCGCCGCACCGGTGATCAACGTGCCGAGCAATGGGTGATAGAAACGTCCCGGTTGCTCCAGCTTCGAGGGTTCGACAATCCGCTTGCCTTGCGAAGTGTAGATCGCGAGCGGCGGATCATTCTCCTCGGCGTCTTCGACGTTCAGTTCAATGAAGATCCCATAGCTGGTCGCGTTCGCGAGTATCTTCAGCGCCAGCTGGTTCATGTCCAAGTTCTTGGTTTCCTGGCTGTCTGGATCAAGGTGCTCCGCCTCTTTGAGATCCGATTTGACGCGTCGTCGCAGCTCGATCACCCGTTGATAGAAATCGTCCTTGTAGGGATCAACCCTGAACTCCAGCTCACCGGCGACTTCTATCGGTCGCAAGCCCACTTGGGGTGGCTTAGGCGTGAACCGAATTGCCCGCATGACCTTCGCGGCCTTTCCGGTGAGCAGCTTCGAGGCGACGCAGTCGGCGAGCGTGAACCAAAGCGGGCGCTCAGCGGATAGATAGTTGACACCGATAGTCGGCATGTCGCCGGACTTGTTTTCGACCTTTAGCCGCGGCGCATATCGTGCCCGCACGGGAAAGATGTCGGCCTCGAGTTTGACCTGAACGAGCGTCGTCATTCTCTTCCACGTTGACGCGTCCTGAAGATCGTCGAGCTGAACGCCATCGAGAAAGGCTTGCGTCTCGGCGGTTGCGTCCTCCTCGTTGACGCCTTGCGCGATGACGAACCGCCACAAGCCCATCAGCGTGCACACCGTCGGGTACATCGAGGCGAAGTCGCAATAGAGCGCCGGAACGATTGTTCGGCGGAATCCACCTCGGCGCGACCCCGAAGTACGAGCTCATGATTGCGCCAATCGTGACCGGATCGAAGTCGTTTTGCACCTCGCGCCATGGGCGGATGCCATTTCCTCCAAATATGCCTTTCCGACGCCGGCCTCTGAGAAAATGCGGTGCGGCGGCGTCAGGCGCAGTCGGTGCAACCGGTAGCGGCGCACGAGTTCCTCGTAGCACTGGCGCGTCGTCTAGGTGTCATTGACCGCGTAGTCGATGAACTCGGGATCGATCTCGCGGTCGAAATCGGTGAACTCTCCCTTGTGCTTGACACCAAGGTATCGCGCCAAGCTTCCCAAACTGTGCGAGGTGCTGGTCAGAGCCGCCGCTAGCGTTCTGACGTCGAGAAAGTTGCCGCTCTGAAACGTGACACGCTCGCCCCTCCGGCGCTGGCTTCGTGCTGTTTCTTGATGCGCCGGCTTCGCAAATTTGAAGAACGACAATCGGCTATTGCGGTGCTTGATGCGCAGGAACGGCTGATCATCAAACGGAGAAAGCTGGAAGGTGAACCCGCCAACCATAAATCGATCTGCCTTTTTCAAAGGCGCGCCGGCCGCAATCTCATCTTTGGTCCTGCCGGCTCGCGAGACCCTCGCCGCCGCATGATGAATGGCCAGACGCGACAGATCGAATGGCAGGTTGAACCCGACGACGAGACCTCAGCCTTGAACGCTGTCGGTAGAAATCGGTGGTGGACAAAATCATGAAGGCTGAAGGGCGGCTCGACGCCACGTCTTTGGCGCTTCGGCCTTCAACGTTTCCAATTCGGCGTCCGTGACCTTGTCGTAGAACAGCCCCTTCTCTCGGCACCTTCCCTTTCGCCATATCTGAAAAGTTCCGAAACGCAGCCGTTGACTTTCGTCGGGTGTCGCCTCTGTATCGAAAATGAGCACGAATTCCGGGGCATTTGGCGCCTGGATCGAGGCTCTTTGGATGGCGGTTCGGCGTAGGCTCAGAGGATGTCGGACGCCGTTCCGGTTCCGGGACGGCGTCCGACAACTTTTCATGGAAGTTGAGGTCGGCCCCATACCCCTGCCTGGCGAGTTCGATCAGGAATTCGCCGAAGCGCCGAACGTCTCGCACATAAGCTCAAAATATTCCGCGACCGACAAGAGCCACCGACCGATGACCTCGAAAACGTTACGCGGATTGTCGGTCGACGGCGGTTCCTCGCGCTGGAGCTCGGAACGCTTGTGGTGACAGGATTTGGGTGCGCAAAGGGGCCAGACCAGATCGCCGTGCTTGCAGCCAATCATGTGATCGTCTTCCTTGCCCCCGGCCAAGTCGCATCCGCACCCGATGCAGACCTCATTGTGGATGCCGGCCAGCGGTTCCTTCTTGTTCTTCACCGCCGCGCGGCGAAGTTCTCTTTCGCTGGGGGTCATCATGCGATCCTTTCGCTAATTCGATATTGTTCGGGGATCACCGCCTCACCGCGATGATCGAGTTCGTAGAGGGTGTTTCATCCAGCTCGAAGGGATGGAATTTTCCGCTGGTGTCGCGGATGCCCTTGCCGCTGAATGCCGCCAGAAACCCATTGTCGCCAGTTCGCAGGAACTGCTTCACAGCCTGCATATAGCGACCGGCCTCCGCCGCTTGATCGAGGCTCATCCACGGGCTGATGACGCTCCCGTCCGAGAAAAACGGGAACTGACGTGATCGTCGGTCGACAATCTTCCAGCGCCCATTCTCGCGACTTGCGGCGGTGTTCTCCTTCAGTACGCGCGAAGGCGTTCCTGGCTCATGCGGTATGGGAGGCCGCGTCCCGGAGGAGGCGCCGCGCCGCATCATCTTCAGCGCCAGCTCCTCCCGACTGTTGGGGTTGACTCCGCGCCCTGTTGGCGTCCTCCGCCGCTCTCCAGCCCTCGGGTGCCTCGCGCCGCTGAGCGGCTCAACCCTCTTTGAGCCGCGAGCGCGACGCGCCTCGCGTATTCTTTTCGGTAGTCTCTATGGCGCTTGGCCATCGTTTATCTCCGCGCGCGAAATTACCGGGAGTCAGATACAGAGGGGCAAGCGCGCGATTTATTTGCCAAAATGTAAGCTGTAAGACCACCGGATGGCTGACACGGCCAAACAGGTCACTGACGAGCTGGCCAAGACAGGCCGGCGGGTGACCGAGCGGCAGCTCACCGATTGGCGGGCCCAAGAGTTGCTTCCGGAGCTGAGCGAAAAGGGAGAGGGCAGGGAAAGGGAAAAATCTATTTCTGGACGCAACCCACATCCTGGACCGCGTGGCCTTCGTTGCGGATCACAAGGGTTGGGACACGTCCCGCGTTATTTGCGTCCTTTGGTGTTGCGGCTTTGAAGTTCCGAAAAGGCGCTGAAGGAGGCGTGGCTTGAAGCGATCGAACGAGTGACGCGGCTGATGTCTAAGCGAGACATGAATCGGGGATGGAGGCTCGAAGCTCAAGACTATTTTGATGAGTTGGAGGACGCCTTTCATCAGCATGCGGCAGCTTTTGAAAAGCTCAAAAGAGCCGAAGGCGATGACATGGCCGAGTTTGCGTATGAAGCGGTGCAAGTGGTCTTTGCGTTCGTATTTGCAAACGCAATCCAAAATGACGTTGACGTAGAAATAGATTATATAAATCAATATCTTAAAACATACAAACCGATGATCGGCGAGTATCGAGAATATGGGTTGCCGATAATTAATGTCGAAGTCGCGTTGTCCATGCGGCGCTTTGTCAATGTCTTTGCAATGCGAGACGCAATTCGCAAAGCGACGCCGACGCAAATTGCAGAAGCGGAATTTATCTGGCGCACTATTTGTCGGCTGCCTGCGCTTATATCCCAGGCCCCAAGTCCTGAATTGGGCTTGACTTGGGCGCGACGCCTTCAGGCGACCTTCGGGCGGCCGGTGCTCTCTAGCTTGATGGTGGCGCTATCTTTCGGTGTCATCCGACAAGGTCGGCGACGTGCAGAGGGCGCAGGGCGACCTCGTGGGCGCGCTGAAGTCCTACAACGACAGCCTCGCGATCGCCGACCGTCTCGCGAAATCCGATCCTAGCAACGCGGGTTGGCAGCACGATCTCTTGGTGTACTATTGGAATATCGCGGCGAGCCTTAGGCAACGTGGCGACAAACCCAGCGCTTTGGACGCCTTGCACAAAGGCCGGGATATTGCGCAGCGCTTGACGAAGCTTTCGCCGGAAAATGCCGAATGGAAGCGCGACCTGGACTGGTTGAAGCGGAGATCGCAAGCTTGGCGCACTAGCATCGAACGTGTCAAGCGAAACGACCGTACAGTATCAAGAGGCCAATACGCCCCAGGCTCGATCCGCAGCTTGCAACTGCCAACAAATATAAGGAGCTTCTCCGTACAATCGGCACAAAAATAGGCGTGCTACGCGCCTCCATGCTTGTGGAGGTTTTGGGAAAGTGAACCGCACCGCTCGCCGCTCGGTGTTGCTTCCGTAACCCAAAGATCCAACAGCTAATACCATGAGGAACATATAACTGCGACAGTTCGGCTAATTTTGGTCAAAGATGCGCTCAAAAGCTCACTTCCCTTTACCCCCATCTGTTCAAAGCGGGGATATAGCGATCGTTGGCGTGAGCCGCAGATTGGGCACCACTCTTCCCTCGCCTATTCAATGTTGAGGCTTTCACGAAGACACAGAGACGTGGCGGCAAGTATCGAGCTGTCCAGCGCGCACATATGGGTTTCACAAGCGCGGCCGGGCTATGCCCGCTAACTCCGCGTGATCGTCGCGCTAATTGACCAGGAAATCACCCAGGACTATTAAGTCGTCAGAAGCAAACTACACCCGCGGAATCATCGACGGATTTTGGAGGGGGATGGCTTGAGGAGGAAGCGACCGTTTTCGCGTCACCCTCTGTGGCTTTTTGCATCATGTTGGTGTTCTACGGCTATTGCACAGGAGAGCAGTGAGCAGCTAGCCAAGGAACTGGCAAACCCGATCGCCAGCCTTATTAGCGTTCCTTTTCAGAGCAATTATGACTGTTGCTTTGGACCTCTCCAGGGCGGGGAGTATACACTCAACACACAGCCAGTCATTCCAATCTCGCTCAATCCTGAATGGAATCTAATCCTACGAACAATCGTGCCGATCATTGGAACGGGGGATACATACCCGCAAATCCTTTTGCCGGACGTTGGAGGGGAGCCGACATACCACCCAGGAATCGGCGGCACATGGGGCCTTGGGGACACCGTACAAAGTTTTTTCCTTTCGCCGAAAGCTCCAACGAGCAACGGTATCATTTGGGGCGCCGGCCCCGTATTCCTCTACCCGACCGCGACGAGCGACATTCTCGGCGCGCATCGCTGGGGAGCCGGACCAACAGCCGTGGCCTTAAAACAGCAAGGGCCGTGGACGGTGGGGGCGCTGGTCAACCACATTTGGTCGTTTGCGGATACGAGCAGTGGCGGAGCTGACGTCAACAGCACGTTCATCCAACCGTTTATTGCCTATACCACGCCAACGGCATTCACCACGATGCTAAGTTCAGAATCCACTTACAACTGGCTCAATCACAGGTGGATAGTCCCGATCAATTTGCTGTTCAGTCAGGTCGTCAGAATTGGCGGACAGCCCGTCAGTTTCCAGATTGGACCAAGATACTACGCTGCGACCGTAGATCAGGGCGCCAGATGGGGCGTTCAATTCAACGTAACCTTGCTCTTTCCAGCCAAATAGGGATCAGGAGCGGAGTCGAGTTATGAGCGTTGTGCTCGAAATGATCGGCCGTGGTTGGGAAAATCTTCTGGCGCGCCCGGATGGTCCCCTAAGTTTGCGGTTCTACGTCCAGCCGACGATGGCGAGCTTGTTAGCCCTGCGCGCCGGCATTCAGGATGCGAGGGAGGGGAGGCAGGGCTATCTGTGGGCGATCCTAACGCGCCCGCAGAGGCGTCTGCAGTTGCTCCACGAGGGCTGGCGGGGAGCGATGACTCCATTCCTGCTGGCGATCGCGCTCGATCTGCATCTATCAGATCATGACAGTCCGGTTTGTCTATCCGCTGGAGCTGCTGTTCACGGCGACCTTGCTGGCGCTTGTCCCATACGCCTTGTTGCGAGGACCCTTCAATCGCCTCGCGCGCCTGTTCTTGCCGGCTGCTCAGGCGGCGCCCATCGAACCTAAGGGGCCGACGAAAGTCCCATTTCCGGATTGATATGAAGGGAGAAGTGTGGTTTCCGCTCAATCGCGAACAGGGAGTCGACGGGGCTGAATGTTGAAGGCTAGAGATTCTTTGGCGATTGGCTTCGCGATCGCGCTGGCGAGCCAATTTGCGGCCGACGCTGCGGACCTCGGAAAGCCGGCCGATCCCCATCATCGTCGCTATGTTCATCACCGCATTCCGGCTGTCCGTGGCTCTGTCGCAACAACTGCGGTTGCTGCGCCGGGCGTTCCGGCTGCCACAAAGCCCGCGGCCTCCTTGCCCGTTCGGAACGACAGCGACGGGTTGAGCCGCGACCCGGAGGACTGCAACAAAGGCTGCCTCGATAGTAGCGAGTAAACGGCTGCTGCGAAGCGTCGCTGCCTCAGAACCTGATGCGCAGGCCAACCGTCGGATCGATGTTCTGGGTCTTGATGAAACCGCTGGCGAGACCGCCGTAGACATTGGTGATCATCATGCCGCCGTAGAGGTCTGCGCGAGCGAACGGCTTGTAATCGATCAGGAAAGAAATGGCGGACTGGCTGCCTGCGCATCTCGGACTACTGGTACTGGCGCCGGAACCGGTGCAGGTGGCCGGCGAGGGCAGGAAGTCGTTCTGAATCCCGATAGACGAAACTGGCTGCGATGCTGAGGTCGGTCCGGACATTGTATTTTGCCCCGACCCAAAACGTGTGCACGACCTGATTGATATCGTAATAGGTGGCGTTCACTTCGCCCGGCGGAACGAAAATGCCGCGCGCGAGTGTGTAGAAGCCGTTTGGAAAGGCGTCGGACGGATTGGCGAGACGGGCGTAGGAATAGCCGCCATATATTTCGGACCGATCCCATTTGTATCTGCCGGCCACAAGGAAAGCGACAACGTCGGCGAGCGTGGCCTGCAAAATCGAATTCGGATCGTATCCAGCGGGCAGATCGCTTCCGCTGAAGCTTTGGAGAGATACCGCGTCTTTCGCGTATCGAACAACGGCGTCAGCGGAGAATCCGCCGAAAGTGGCTCCAACCTGGGCCTCGTATTCACCCATGGAGCCGTTCCCCAGCGCATAACCGTTCCCGACCTGCGCCAGGCCGGCGAGACGGAAGTTTCCAAACTCCAGCCGATATTGAAGCCCGGTGTTGACGCGAACCGGTTCAGGGTAGCCGTAGCGAGGAAAGGGTCCTGAATTGGTGATAAGCGAGAACGCGTTCGATCGGGTGGGATCGTAGGCGACCGCGGCCTCGTTCGAAAGCGAGATCATGCGGCCGGCGGTCAGCGTGCCATAGGTTTCGCTGCTGACGCCCACGAATCCCAGCGAATTGTCCCACTGACCAGCGCGGCTCGAGTCGCCGTTGGCGGTCTGTTGCGTCGGCGGATTGAGGTTATTGTCGGCGAGGGACTTGGGGCCGTTGTCCGGCAACAGCGAAAAAGGATTATAGGCAAGCTCGGCCGCGCCGATCAGCAGCCAATCGCCTCCTATCGGCTCCTCCATTTTCACGCCAACCGTTGAAGCGCTCAAGGCGTTGGGAGACCAGGACCAGCGAGCGCCTACGCTAGTTTTTTGGATGGTGTAGAAGACGCCCTTGTCATACCACTTCCCGAAAGCGACGCCCGCGGTGTCGTAGCCGTAGCCCACATCCAGTGTGCCGTAGAGGGTGAAACCGGCGTAGGTCAGAGGGCAGTCTGAAACAGAGGCATTGAGCCAGTCCCAAACGCTTCTGAAGCAGCTCGGCGCCTTGGGCGGGTCGGACGGCTTCGCCGTGGGGAGATCCGCAGCTTGGGCGCAGCCGGCCATTTCGACCATGGCTACGAGGGCTATTGGAAATCGCTTCATCCGACTTCGCGGCTTGCGTCCCTCGACAAACTCTGAAAACTCGTGGGGCAACGCTATCGACCCCGCTACCGGGTTTCACGCGGTCGGACGGGCGCACCTGGTACAGCGCCCCCGCCGTGGAGCTGCGTTCGATTGACAAACCGTGCGGTGATCTTCACCATATCGCCAGTTGACCCGCAGTTCTGTCGTGTTGATCATGCGACAATTGATAATTGAAGCTGGCGGGTCTGCCCTCGTCAACCTTGTCATGATGGCGGTCCAAACAGGTCTCGGCCCACGGCTTCATTTTTCCCGCTGGAGCTGCCCTCCCACCGCAACACGACTGGCTCTCGCGTGTTGCGGGGACCACTAGACCTTGGGCGACAGTCGAGTCCGTCGGCTTCGTTGCGAGGCAGAACTCATCAACCACCAACCTGAAAAGGCGCTGTGCCATGTCAGACAACACGAAGCATGAGGACTGGACCAAGCCAGCAGCGATGGCGATTCCCAAGGGAGGGTACTTCCAGGACAAGATCGAGCAGGGGCGTTACGGCCCAATCTTCCCGAAGTCTCCGGCTGGCTACGGCTTCTCTGTCCTGGCGAAGATCATTCCAGGCCGGGAAGAAGTCTTCTACAAATACGCCAAAACCATCGAGGAAACGATCGCCGCGCAGCCCGACGCCTTGGCCGTCTTGCAACTGCATTACCTGCGCTGGGTGCTATTCCCCATCAAGGGGGACACCTACTTCATGTATCAGGGCATTTTCGACACCGACTTCGATAAATATACCGAAGACGCGGTGAAAATATTCAGCGCCACTGGCTTGCGGACAGTGTTCGAAAATCTCGAGGGTTTTCCGATGGACTGGCAGACCAATCCCGCCGCCTTCATCAAGTTTGCCCGCGATCATCAATGCCCAAGCTTCCTTGAATATGCGGAATATCCCTATGTGAGCGCCACGGAAATCAAGAAGGCTCTCAAGGTGAAGGCCGCGCTCTCAACCATGCTCGACCAGATGCAGTGATTCCCCGGTTTTAGGGTTGTCGGCTGAACAGCTACGAGTCGCCGGCGTGACGTCTTCCAAGGCGAGGTCAGCCAAAACAAGGAACGTTGCGATGCTCGAATTCGACGACATTCAGCACTTCCTGCTGACGCGCGCCCCGGCGCTCACCGCGAGGTACGAGTTTCTCTCGTTCCGCGACGGCGCTGGCGGCCGCACGTGGGTGTCGGCGATCAAGGAGACGATTCGTTCGGCGGGGTCGATGCGCGCCGGCATCGACCAGGACAAGCGCTGGGTGACCGTGGCCTTCACCTGGAACGGCCTGCGCGCGCTCGGACTGGACGCGGCTCCGCTCGCCTCTTTCCCGGAGGAGTTCAAACAGGGCATGGCGGCCCGGGCTGCGATACTCGGCGACGACGGCGTCAATGCCCCCGAACATTGGGTCGGCGAGCTCGCCAGCCCCGATCTGCATGCCATCGTCATCCTCTTTGCGCGTAACGAAGCGGAGCAGGGCCGGTGCGTCCTGGAGCACGGAAAGCTCATCGCCGGCTGCCCTGGAGTCGAAGTCCTATCCATCCTTGACCTCAAGGCGCTTCCGCCGTTCACCTACGCCCACGAGCATTTCGGCTACCGCGACAGGTTGTCGGAGCCGGCGATCGAGGGAACCGGCGTTGAACCGACGCCGGGTACCGGCGAACCTTTGAAGGCAGGCGAGTTCATTCTTGGCTATCCCGACGAATACGGCTTCATTGCCGACATTCCTCGGCCTGAAATTCTGGCGCGGAACGGCGCCTTCATGGCCTATCGGCGGCTCGAGCAGCATGTGGGGAAGTTTCGCGAGTTTCTGCGGCAGCACGGCGACACCCCGGAGGAGCAGGAACTGATCGCCGCCAAGCTGATGGGGCGCTGGCGCAGCGGCGCGCCGCTCGTGCTCGCGCCCGAAAAAGACGATCCCGAGCTGGGGGCCGATGCGCAGCGAAATAACGACTTCACCTACAAGGAGATGGACCCGCACGGCTATGCGGCCCCGGTCGGCTCGCACATTCGCCGGATGAATCCGCGCGATACAGCACACCACATGAATCGTCGCCGGATGATCAGGCGCGGCGCGCCTTACGGCCCTCCTCTGCCGGATGGCGCGCCCGATGACGGAGTGGAGCGAGGGGTCGCTGCCTTCGTCATCTGCGCGAGTCTCATCCGTCAGTTCGAGTTCGCGCAGAACGTCTGGATAAACGACCGGAGCTTCAGCGAGCTCGGCAACGAGCGCGATCCGATCATCGGCGCGCACGACGGAACGCTCGAGTTCAAAATTCCCAAGCGTCCCATTCGCAAGACAATTCGGGGGTTGCCCGCCTTCACCACGGTGCGGGGAGGCGCATATTTCTTCCTTCCGGGCTTACGGGCGCTGCAGTACCTTGCTTCGCTGCCCGATCGAAGTGAAGCGCAGTCGCAGGCTTAAAGGACAAATCCGGAGGAATTCGCCATGGGCGCATCAAGTTCTGCGCGCACCTACAACCAAAACCACGTCCCTCGGAAATATACGCCGGGCAAGCGGCGCGTCAGCATCTATTACACTTGGAGCTACCCGTGGGAGTCCCAGCGCGACCTCGCGGAGATGGACAATCGGTTTTCCACGATGACGGAAGTTCGCCGCGTCACGTGGCCGGCCTATGAGACGCCGGAATGGAACGCCGCGCAATTTCTCCAAGGGATCGCCGGTGCGCTAGAATTGTTTCACCGGTCGTCTCTCGACTTCCAAAAGATTACCGAAGACGTCACCGGGCACCCCGTCGCGGTTTTCCAGCGTATCGATCAGGCGGGCTACCGACTGCCAATCGATGAAAGGATATTGGCCGACAGCGACACTTTGATGGTGTTCGGCCTCGACCACCTTGCTTCCGAGCAAAACGCGGCGCCTGAGGAAGTCGAGGCCATTCAAGATTGGCTTCGACGCGAAGACACATGCCTCCTCTTGGCCCCCCATCACGATGTCGGCTTTTCGATCAACCTTGAACAGCGTCAGATGGAATATCTCCATCACGGCGACGCGCTTGTTCCGCGCCAGCAGCGCTTTGGGCAATATACGCGTTCGCTGATGAAAGCCCTCGAAGTGCCGGTGCACAATCAGTATGGGCTCCGCCCCGCGCTGATCCCCGGCACAAAGGAGATTGCGCCGCTGACCGCGTTCAGGGATGTCGACAGTCTCGGTCTGCTCAAGGATGTCCCGACCCTCAATTTCCATCTGCATCTACCGCACTACGAGCTAATTGGCGGAGACACGGCGTCGGTGCGGCTCCTGGCGCGTCAGCCGATCGATCTGAACCGTCCGCACCCTTTCACCGCGGCCGGAAACACCGAGTTCAACTGCCTCATCTGGATGCCGCCGAATGGACAGCGCGCAGGCGACATCATTCTCGTGGACTCCACGAATTTCATGACGCTTTTCGGCGGTACCGACAGCCTGGAATATTTTTGGCGCAATCTCGCGTTGATGAGATGACAGGCCAGTGCTTCTTTGATCCTCGAGATGGCCCGGAAAACTGGCGGCTAGCGGTTGCGCTTTTTTGCACTTCTGTCGCTGGGGCGCTGAGCTTGCCAACGGCGACGTCCACCGCGGCGATCTGAAATGTTCGCTTTGCGTCGACTCCGGCCGGACGATCGTTGACTTTCTACGTCCAAACCTTCGTCACGACCATGCGCGCCATTTCCGGATTAAGCCGGCAGACGCCATCGCTGCGAATAACAAAGTCCGCCGGATCGAACACGTGGCCTTTGACGAAATCCAACACCGCACGATCCACTTTCGGTCGCTCGGGCTCCATCAGGTCGAAAATGAATTTCGACGATCCGTCGTTGCCCTCGTGCATTATGCCTATCGTCGGATCATATCCCTCGGAAATGGCCTTGATCTGCTGATTCCGACGGAAGCCGCCACCTTTAACGAGATGATGTCGCCACTCATAACGAGATGATTGCGCCACCTGCAACGGGATGATCCCGCCAGGGTGGGCGTCTCGCTGGCCAGATTTAAGGTCGCTTCTTTGGGCCACCAAGGGAGCACCGATGCCAGCCGAGAGAGTCGCCATGCGCGATGTACGCGTGATCATTCGCCTTAAATATTTGTCTTCGCTCACGACGAGCGAGATTGCCCGGCGTCTTGGGTTGGCGCGTTCGACGGTGCGGGAGACCTTGAGCCGTTTCGAGAGTTCGGACTTGATCTGGCCGCTACCCGAGGGCCTGAGCGACGAAGGGTTGGAAGCTGCGCTTTACGCCAACCGGCGCAGTAAACGGGGTCATCGGCGCCATGCCGAACCGGACTGGCCGGCGGTTCATCGGGAGATGAAACGCAAGCACGTCACCCTGCTGATCGTCTGGGACGAGTATATTGCGCAGAACCCAGGCGGCTACAGCTATTCGCGGTTCTGCGAACTTTACCGAGCCTTCGAGACAAAATTGTCGCCGACGATGCGCCAGACGCATGCGGCGGGCGAACGATTGTTTGTCGATTACGCCGGCGATGGCGTTCCAGTCCTGATTGATCGGCTGACGGGCGAGATGCGCAAGGCGCAGATATTCGTCGCGGTGCTCGGCGCATCGAGCTTCACCTTTGCCTGGGCGAGCTGGACGCAGACGCTTCCCGATTGGATCGACGCCCACGTGCATGCTTTCGCGGCGATCGGCGGCGTTCCCCATTTGCTCGTGCCGGACAATACCAGGACCGCCGTCATAAAGGCCTGCTTCTATGACCCTCTGGTCAATCGCACCTATGCCGAAATGGCGGCCCATTACGACACCGCCATCCTGCCGGCGCGGCCGAGAAAACCTCGCGACAAGGCGAAAGTCGAACAAGCGGTGCTGATTGTCGAGCGCTGGCTGCTCGGGCGGTTGCGTCACCGCATCTTCATCAGCCTGGCTGAGGTCAACGAAGCCATCGGCGAGTTGCTCAAGCATCTGAACGAAGAACGACCCATCCGGAGGCTCGGCGTGACTCGCCGGCAATTGCTGGAGGCGATCGACCGTCCGGCGCTCAAGTCTCTGCCGGCCGAGCCCTATGTCTTTAGCGAATGGCGCGTCTGTCGGGTCGGCATCGATTATCACGTCGACGCCGGCTCTCACTATTACAGCGTTCCCTATCGCTTCGCCCGCGCCGAGGTGGACGTCCGGATGACCGCCAGGACGGTCGAGATTTTCCTCAAAGGCGAGCGGATCGCCGCGCATTTGCGCATCAGCGGCAATCGCAAACATACGACGATCCCCGAACACATGCCGTCCTCCCACCGCCGCTATGCGGGCTGGACGATCGACCGCATCCGCCAGGATGCGCGCGCGATCGGACCGGCGACTGCGGCGCTCTGCGAGCAGATTCTCGAGCATAGACCGCATCCGGAACAGGGCTACCGGGCGTGTCTGGGGATCGTCCGCCTTTCCGGTCCCTATGGCGTCGGACGCGTCGAAGCGGCGGCCGAACGCGCCATTGATATCGGCGCGCACACCTATGGCTCCGTCAAGTCCATCCTCGACAACAATCTTGATCGGCGCCCCGCGCAAAAGCGCGCCGCGGACGGAACGCCGATCCTGCATCCCAATATCCGTGGCCCGCGCTATTACAATTAGGAGAAGCGATCTTGCTCAAACATCCGACCCTCGATCAACTTTACGCCCTCGGCCTCCAGGGCATGGCCAAGGGCTTTACGGAAATCGGCGCCGAGGCCGACAATCTCGACAAACGCGAATGGCTGGGGCTTCTGCTCGATCGCGAGGCGTCATGGCGTCAGGATAAGAGATTCGCGGCGCGACTGCGCTACGCCAAATTGCGCCAGCAAGCCTGCGCCGAAGATGTCGATTATCGAAGCCCGCGCGGCCTCGATCGGCCCCTGTTCCAAAAGCTCGTCGAGGGGCATTGGGTCGAGGCCCACGAAAACTTGACCCTCGTTGGCCCGACCGGCGTCGGCAAGTCATGGCTCGCTTCAGCGCTTGGCCACAAGGCCTGCCGCGATAATCGCTCGGTGCTCTATCACCGCATCCCAAAGCTCTTCGAAGATCTCGCCCTGGCGCGCGGCGATGGCCGTCATCCGCGCCTCCTGCGTGCGCTCGGCCGCGCCGACCTTCTCATTCTCGACGATTGGGGATTGGAGCCACTCGACGCCGGCGCCCGGCATGATCTTCTGGAAATCCTCGAAGAGCGATACGGCCGCCGCTCGACCATCGTCACATCCCAACTCCCCGTGGACCGCTGGCATCAAGTCGTCAACGACCCAACCTACGCCGATGCGATCCTCGACCGTCTCGTTCACAACGCCCATCGGATCGAACTGGCTGGCGAAAGCTTGCGACGCGTCCGGCCAAGTCGTGAAAAAATTGCAGATGAAAGCTTGACCAGACAACAGCCCAAGCGCCAATAATCGAAGCGCCAGCGAGCCCGCACCACCATGGCGGCATCATTCCGTTACAGGTGGCGGCATCACGTCGTTACAACATGGCGCTTTCGTCGGAATCCGCACCTTGATCCGTATTTCGCTTTCGAGCGTCGCATAGGCGTAATTCATTATCGCGTTGACCGGGTGTGCCGCATTGCGGTTACCGGCCAAATGATAAGGCGACGATCGCTGTCCAATTGAATTCCAACTCTCGGGAATTGGCCGGCGGCTTATGCCGCGCCATTTGATAGGAATGCCGGCCCAGCTCCGAAAATAGGAGGCGGCGCAATTGGCCTCCAAAGCGCGCAGATCGATAATGGTTTCGGGCGGAATATCGTCCAGCCGGGAAAGGGCCGCATAAGCGGATTTCATTGCCCGCTCCCATTTATCCGAGCGGCGGATTGATTTTTCGAGCGTGATAATGCTGGCTTCTATTTTCCTTGTAATTAGCGAACGGCAAAATTCATTGCGCTGATCAGGGTTTTCGCGGGTTTCCAATTGCCAGCGCACCCGAAATGGATTGGCTGAAAATCCCGACGCCCCGGCGACACAAACGATATCGCCTTTCCAATCGATTCGAACAAGGGTGACCTTTTGCTCCGCGAGCCACGATAAAACGTCAAAGGTGACACTGCCGCTGCCATCCAAAAGGATGATCCGTTCGGGCAATGATAAGTCGCCTTTGAAAAAGCGGATCGTTTCGCGCTTTTGCGGGTAATGGGTAAAGCCATTTTGGATGGTCAGCGCGCCGCCGACAATGCGCAATGACACGCCATGTCCGGCGAGCGTCAATGCTGGCGCGGGCTTTGCTCGTTTGGTGCGCCGCGCTGATGTCTTTTCAACGCGCGTCCGCCACATGCCGGAGCGGGTCGCCCACGCAATATCGTCTTCCTCCAATTGCATGTCGGCTGGCGTCGGCTCGGCGTATTGCAAGGTCGGTTGCAGCTTGATGACCTCTGCCGAACTCTTAGCTTTCATGATTGAAACCAATGAGGGGCTTTTCCGCAGCTTGAACGATAATCGCATCCAATTCGCGTCGCCAGCGGTTCAACGCAATTTCATCGGCACGCGCTGACTTAATTCGTTTTGGGTCGAGGATTTCCGAGAACCGCGGATCGTTACGCCAGAACCATTCGTGCGCCTTTGAACGAATGTAGACATCGCGGGCTTGCTTAGCCATTTCGGCGATCTTGTCGGACGGCAGGATCGCGTCAGGGACCTGCCGGAGCCGGAACATCAAGAGCGTCATCCCGTCAATCATGGGGTCAGGCGCTTTGCGAGCGATCCAGGCTAGGAGCCGTAACCCGAATGCTCCGTCCCCGTAGATCCATCGATTGGCTTCGTAGAGGTAGAAGCCGATTAGAACTCCATTCCTCGCGTCATCGCGAGCCCTTGCTATCTCTTCAGCAGGCGCATCGGCAATAGCCGCAAAGTGTCCCATGCTGATTGCCTTCGACATGTTGTCGAGGCCGGTCGGCAACAACTGCGGAAGGTTAAGCTTGTCCCCGAGGATTGAATCCCTCCCGGAGGGTTGCAAATCGAGTGCATCGACTGTGGTGGCTCGACCGCTTATCTCCTCCTCGCCCGCAACCACGTGTCCGAAACCGACAAAGTCGCCTCTGCCCACTTCCTCCATGACCTGAACGAACGCGGGGAGACGATCGAACTCCAACTCGTCGCTTGATCCTCGATAAAACGATGTCGTTGGCTTGGCTGATTTTCCCGGCAGCAGTCTCGAAGAAGGTGTTTGTGCTCGAGGATCGGTCAAAGCGATCCACGAAACCTGGGAGAAGGCGGGCGATCCTGTCCGCGACGCGCCCGGCAAATTTCAGGCGCGGCTTCCAGAATTTGTCGTCGACCGGAAAGCCATAAATCCAGAGCCAGTGTCCGACGTAGTCGACGCGGTTCTTTTCCTTAAAGAGCACACTGGCCGCTCGGATTTGGGCGCAGGTCCCTTTGGGATAGAGCACGACGCTGCCGCGGTACGCCTGCCGGTCCTGGACGACGTCCGGGAGTAACCCCTCGCGACGCCAGCGCCGGACCTGGTCCATCGTCACCCGGGTCTCAGCGAGAACCGCATCGACCTCAGCTTGGCTTTGTCGGTCCAACCGACCGCAATTTCGCTCGCCATAAGAGCCCTACGCCAAACGCCGATTTCCAGGATTCGCGCGCCTCATTTTCCCGCTCCCTCAAACTCAGGGAGCCGGAAATGGCCTCGAAATCGAAGAGAAAACGGAAGAAAATCCGGAACTACGCCCTAGAATATCTGATTCGTAAGGCGCGCGGAACTCGCGGCCGGCAAGAGCCTCTCCCAAGCCCGTGGACACGCCCGGGCGATCGACTTCGCCGACCAGGGCGAAGCGCAGCCCTTCAAACGGTCAAGCCCGCTCGAAAACGCCTTGAAGCTGATGAAGCAGGGCGTCTCGCAGCGGGAGGCGGCAAAACAAGTTGGCGTGTCGCCGGAGACGCTGCGCCGATTTCAAAAGCTGAACACGACCTCCGTCAAGGTAGGTCGTCGCTGGATCATCTCGGACATACGTCCGGTGACTGTCATCATGGCGACGCGCGGCAAAATGCGCGACGTCACGGTCGCCCACGATGCTTCGAGCCACATCAGCCGCCATTGGATCGCGATCAACCTGTTCCTGGAAACCAACGATCCGTCGCATCTGGCCGCCTTCGTCGGCAAGGGATTGCGGGACAGCGCGGGCGCATTTCATCCGTTCGAGACGCGGCCCAACGTCCTGCGCAAGCTCGATAGCGTCGGCGAATTGTCGTTCGTCGATATCTATCGCCAGACGGTGCTGTGAGGGCGCCGTCATGGACGAATTCGATCGTTTCATGATCCGTCAGCGCGCGCTCCGGCGCGCACAACTCCCTAGTGGGCAAGCACGCGACCTATGGGGCTTCGAACGTTGGGGCGATGGGCCAACGCAGGAGCACCACCCCGGCCGGCGTAAGTTCAGCAAGGAGGTGACCATAATAGTCCCGACAGCCATGCACACCGAACTGACCCGGCGAGGCGAGGAGGAACATCCACCTCTGGGGACTGATCCCGGCAATCGGTTAGAGCGCGAGGCTCGCCTTCACCGCGGCTTTTTCGATATGCATGCGGGTGTTTCCGAAGCCCATCTTTGGGTCAGCGACGCCATGCTTACAGCGATCAGCCAGGGTCAGCGGGACATTGATGCGGTGCATATCCCGGAAGGATTGCTCCGCTGGATAGCGCAAATCGCGAATGATCTCGCTCTGATCACGCGGGCGGCGTTCGATAAGAACGAGGAGTAGGAATATGAACCCAGTAGACTGAAACCGGCAGATATAAGTGCTTTGCCGACTTGCATCGTATGATCGGTCAAACCCTAATTCGGGCGGCCGAGAATGGAGCGCCTGGAATGAAAGACTGATGCGATGCCGGTCGATGGGGAAGATGGCGACGAATCGTCGGAACCGATCGATCGGCTCGTCATCGCCCTTCGCGCCTATATCACCCATGCACCAAAGAAGCCGAAGGCGGGCGCGAAGGTTGCAAAATATGAAATGCAGGGCGGGCGCGCCGTAGATTGGAGGAAGTATGTCCTAAGGGTCCCGCCGAGCGATTGGGTCCTGGTGTTCGACTGCGAAACCCGCACGACGCCCGATCAACGCCTCCGGTTCGGAGCGTATCAGCTGCGCTACAACGGCCAGATCTGGGAACGCGGTGCCTTCTACGAGCCCGAGGTTCTCACGCCCGACGAACTCGCCATCCTTCGTCAATGCATGGCTGACGAGGAAGCCAACTCCGACGGCGAGCGCATTCGCCTGCTAACCCGGACCGCGTTCATTGACGAGGTCTTTTACGGGTCAGGTTATGCCGTCGGGGCGCAGATCGTCGGTTTCAACCTCCCCTTCGATCTGTCGCGGCTGGCGATCCGTCATGCGAGCGCTCGGCGCAGCATGCGAGGCGGTTTCAGCCTCACCCTGTCGGAAGATTGGCCTCCCGTGGCCGTGAAGCACCTCTCGCAGCGGTCAGCGCTGATCCGCTTCACAGGCGACAGGCCCGAGAAGGAGCTGAAAGAGGACCAGGAACAAGACGACGACCCCGAAGATAACATCGCCGACGAAACCGACGAGCAAGCAGGACCCGACCGGGGCTACTTCGTTGACGTAAAGACACTCGCGGCGGCGCTCACCGGCAGGTCGCACTCGCTTGCCTCCTTGTCTGAGTTGCTCAAGGTCCCGAGGCCAAAAGAAGAGTCGGACGAACATGGCGACGCGTTGACGGCCGAGTATGTCGGCTATGCGCTGCGCGACGTGCAAACCACCTGGGAATGTTTCGACGCCCTGGCGCAGCGGCTCGCAACTTTCAAGCTCAATGATACTGGCCTCTATGACCTCTACAGCGAGGCCAGTCTCGGCAAGGCGTATCTGAGGACAATGGGGGTCAAGCCTTGGCGCGAGGTCCAGCCGGATTTTCCGCCTGAGCTCACCGGCGCGATCATGAGCGCCTATTTTGGCGGGCGCGCCGAGGTCCATATCCGTCGGCAGATTATGCCGGTGATCCACACCGATTTTCTGTCAATGTACCCAACAGTCTGTACACTCCTGGGGCTGTGGAGGTTCGTGAAGGCCAATGGGGTTGCCCATCGCGACGACACCCCTGCGATCAAGGCAATGCTCGCCAGACCGCGCGACAATCTGGTGGAGCGATTACGCATGAAAGACGGCTGGAACGACCTGACCGCAATGGTGCAGGTCCATCCGAACTGCGATCTGTTTCCAGTACGAGCCAAATATCCAGGCGGCGACACCCTCAATATCGGCCTTAACTATCTCAGCGCCGACGAGCCGCAATGGTTCACGCTCGCCGACGTGCTCGCGTCAAAAGTGCTGACTGGCAGGACGCCTGACGTGGTCGCGGCGGTTCGGTTTGAACCGCGAGGACAGCAAGTCGGCCTCATGCCCATCGAGGTCGCAGGCCAGATAATCGATCCGGCAAACGATGATTTCTATCAACGCTTGATCATCCATCGCAATACGATCAAAGCCAAGCACGACGCCGCGAGCGACGCCGACATGCCGGCGCTGAAAAGCGACGAACAAGGGATTAAAATCCTCGCCAACGCGACCAGCTATGGGATCTTCGTCGAGCTGAACGTCGATGACTATGTCACCGCCAAGCCGATGATCGGCTACGGTGGCGGATCAGAATCCCTTAAATTCAAGTCCAAGTCGTACGAGAAGACGGGCGCATATTTTCATCCACTGCTCGCGACGCTGATCACCGGCGCTGCGCGATTGATGCTGGCGTTGGCTGAGCATCAGGTCATCGAACAGGAGCTTGATTGGACGTTCGTTGATACCGACTCAATCGCCATCGCCAACTCACGCGACCTTCCGCAGGGCGAGTTCATAGAGACCGCGTTGAAGGTCCGCGACTGGTTCAAGGACCTCAATCCCTATGGCGAAGATCGCTCGATCCTTCAATTGGAGAAGGTCAACTTTCCAATCGGGAAGGACGGCACGCTTGATGCCCTCGACCCCCCGCAGTGCTTGGCGGTCTCCGCCAAGAGGTATGTTCTGTTCAACCGGACCGAAGGCGGCGTGGTCGTCCGCAAAGCCTCGGGGCACGGCCTTGGGTATTTGATGGCCCCTTACGACGAAACACCCGCAGAGCGCCGGGAGCGGATCGAGCGTATCGGCGTGCCCTTGTGGCAAGAGGACCTATGGAAGGAAATCATCCGCGCCGCAGACTCGGATCAGCCCGACCAGACCCCCTTCATGGACATGCCGGGATTCGGCGCGCCCGCTGCGAGCCAATATGCGGCGACAACGCCCGAGCTTCTCCGATGGTTCGACGGCTACAACGAACGGCGCCCAAGCGGCGAAAGGGTCTTCCCGTTTGGGTTTCTCTTGTCCTTGCAGGCGAAGTCCCGGATCGAAATGGCGAAGGATGAGCCAGAAGCGCTTTCCCATGAACTTTGGCGCCGTCGGGAGCCGCGCCCCGCTGCGCCCTATTTCAGGGTGCCAATGGAGGCGAAGGATCATGCGTTCGACCGCGAGCGTGGCGAGGCGATTCCTGGGTCGTGGCTAAAATCCCACGGCCGCAGCCTGGTCCGCTACCATCTCCACCCAGAGACCAAATTCCAGGGCGGAGACTTCGACCAGCGTGGACCACTCACTCGTCGCCATGTTTTCGCGCTGGCCCGCCAATCGATCGGCAAGGAAGCCGAAAACATTGAGGAGAACGAATTCATCGGCGAGGATACGGGTCCGCCGGATTACGGCGTCGTGCAGCACGATCGCATCGCACTAGCCGCCGCGGTGTTCGACATCCAAAAGCGATACAAGATCAGTGATCGTAGGCTGCTCGAAGAGGCGAAGATTTCCCGTCACACGCTTGCCGGCCTCCGCGAGGGCAAGCGGATCGCCGACGGGTCTTTGATGAAGCTCTTCCGCGCAGCGGAGGCTTTGCGCCAAGATGCCGATCCCAAAGCGGCGGCGATTGACAGGGCGCTCGAAGAGTTGCGACGACTCCGGGATAAGGTCGGCGGGCGGAACAAGCTTGCTAAGCTCTTCGGCGTCACCGGACCGTATCTCGGTAGGGTGCTGCGCGGGGAGAAGCCGATGACGGAGGAACTGGTCGAGAGGCTCGCTCAAAGCCGTGACAACTCCGATGACTGTTAGTCGGTAGAAACCAGCCCGGGCGAAATGGACGGCGAACTTGTCGTCCGCGACGGCCGGAGTTGACGAATGGTGTTGAAAAACTCGGAAATTGAGCCACCGCTAAAATCTCGTTTTCGCGGGCGTCGCGTCAACTCAGCCGATACTCCTCACGGCAGGGCATATAGGAGCGTCGCACGCGGCAAACCCGGTCGGTCCGCCGACCCCCTAAGGAATTTTTCACCGAGGCCGCCAGCGGTCTCCTGAATTGTGATCGATGCGGAAATTCGAGTTTTTCAACACTATCGACGTAAACCGGACATCCCGATCGCGGTGGCGGGACGTTGCAACACGGGGAGAGCGGTCATAAGCGTTCGAGCATCGTCGGATTCACGACCTGTCCCTGCTCGCGCGGCTCCACAGCGCCCTGCCCGTCTCGTCCTCGCCTATTAGGCACGAGTAGCCGACGACGTCGGTGGCGAGGATCGCGGCGAGGCGCCGGGCGGCGGGCATTCTTCGGGGACATCGGCCTTGCGCATGCCTTCGAGAACGTGCTCGATTCCAGCGTGATGCGCGGGGTTGTCGCTCATCGCCGTCCAGGCGGCGCGGGCGCGCAATATCGTAAAGGTCGGATAGAGCGCGAGACCGGTCGTAACGGCGGAACGCGCCTCGTCAGGGCGACCGAGGTGTGCGAGCGCAGCGGCCAACCAAAAATAGGAGTAAGGATAATTTCGGTTAGCCTCGATCGCCCGTCGAAACCACGCGACCGCTTGTTCGTAACTGCCGGGGGTGTTCTTCGCCATACCCGCGATATTCATCCAAACGTAAGCCATCGTGTCGCGTGGACTGAGGCGGAGGGCCTCGCCAACGTGAGCCTCCGTTTCTTCAGGGCGGCCAGTCAAAATCTTACCAAGTCCAATATAGGAATGCGCGTGGACAAGGTTCCGGTCCAGCGCCAAAGCGTGCTCACATTCGGCGATGCCCTCGGCAGCCCGCTTTGTGAGTATCTCGACAACTCCTAACCACATGTGGCCAAGCGCGTGGTCCGTCACCAATGACAAGGCTTTGGTCAACTTTATTTCGGCCGCCGCGAAGGCCGCGATGGGATTGGGCACAAAGAAATGTGCGCCTTCGAGCACGTCCGCCCGCCCCGATCCAATGAGCGCCTCGACATTGTCGGGATCGGCGCTGAGCGCCCGATCGTAGAAAGTGCGCGCTTGCACCAAGTTGTTTGGGCTCACACCCTTATTCTGCCAAGCCAAACCTTGAAAATAGAGGTCCATCGAATTGGGGATCGGCGCCTGTTCCGCGCGTCGCGCCTCGGCGGCGGCGAGTTGGGCGTTGAGCGCGTTCGCCAGGCGCACGACGATTTCGTCCTGCATGTCGAAGAGATCGGTCAGCGGCTTGTCGAACCGCTCGGCCCATAGATGACTGCCCGTTTCGGCGTCGATGAGCTGCACGTTGACGCGCATGCGGTCTCCGCCGCGCTGAACGCTGCCCTCGAGGACATAGCGGACCTTCAACTCGCGGCCGATTTGCTTCAGATCGACGGCCTTGCCTTTGTAGGTGAAGGCCGTGTTGCGCCCAATCACGAACGACCCTCGAATGCGCGAAAGATCGGTCGTGAGGCTTTCTGTGACCCCGTCAACGAAATGCTCATGGCTTGGATCGCCGCCAAGATTGGCGAACGGCAGGACGACGATCGACAGGCGCGGCGGGGCTGATTTTTCGGGCGCTGCGACCGGCGTGGGCTTCGTAGCTGCGGCACCGCCGATTTCCAGCGAATAGACCCGGATCGGATCGGCGATGTTCTTGAGTTGGGTCGGGCCGAGATCGTGGACCACGAGATCGAGCCGCCCCTTCACCTGACGATAGGCGTCCTCGGAAAGGGAGATCGCGCTGGGCTTGGCGATCCCCTCGAGCCGCGCGGCGATGTTGACGCCGTCGCCCATGAGGTCGCCGTCGCTCTCCTCGACCACGTCGCCAAGATGGATGCCGACCCGGAACTCGATGCGGCGCTCTGCCGGCACGCCTGCATTGCGTTCGATCATGCCGTGCTGCACTTCGATCGCGCACCGCACCGCATCGACCACGCTGCGAAACTCGACCAGGAGTCCGTCGCCGGTGCGCTTGACCACGCGCCCCTTGTGAACGGCGATGGTCGGGTCGATCAGGTCGCTGCGCAGCGCCCGCAATCGGGCCAGTGTTCGATCCTCGTCAGCCGCGGCTAGACGGCTGAATCGAACCACATCGGCGGCGAGGATCGCCGCGATCTTTCGATTTTCGGTCATCTCGCCTGCTACCGCATAATTTGCCGCGGCGGCAAGTGACCGCTATTTGCGCGAAGCCGACGGCCAGAGTCTGACACTAAGCGGTCGTTGCCGATTGCGGCGGTGCTCATCAGCGCCGCGATCATGTGTCGGAATTTGCGTCTCGCTCTTGCGACGCCGACGACCAGCGGCTACGTCTCAGCAGGTTCAAAGCAGTTCGGGCCGCGCGGCGCGTTGATCGAGCGCCCGCGTCGCCGAGCGCAAACAATTGGGAGGGACGGATGGCTGACCCGAAGGAAAAACCCGAAAAGCAAGAGTCCCTTCCGTTCCCGCCTACGCCCTCGGCCAGCATTGCTGGGCGCACGATGCAAGAGTCCGTCTACAAACAACGAGTGACGCCGCG
The DNA here is from genome assembly GCA_963794155.1 of uncultured Alphaproteobacteria bacterium. Taxonomy (GTDB): domain Bacteria; phylum Pseudomonadota; class Alphaproteobacteria; order Rhizobiales; family Beijerinckiaceae; genus Roseiarcus. The sequence continues at coordinate 25,703 of CAWCCX010000003.1, forward strand.
CCGGCTACCTGCCGATGCGCCGAACATTCTGATCGTACTCATCGACGATGCAGGTCCCGGCCTTCCGACGACGTTCGGCGGTGAGGTGCAAACCCCGACGATGGACCGAATCGTCAAGGAAGGGATTGCCTACAACAGGTTTCATACGACGGCCATGTGTTCGCCAACCCGGGCTTCGCTTCTGACCGGCCGCAATCATCACCGCGTCGGTAACGGGCAGATCGCAGAACTGGCCAATGACTGGGACGGCTATTCCGGAAAGATTCCCAGTAGCAGCGCTTTGGCGCCCGAGGTGCTCAAGGATTACGGCTACGCCACCGCCGCCTGGGGCAAGTGGCACAATACGCCGGCCGATGAGACCACACCGGCTGGCCCATTCGAGAACTGGCCCACCAGTCTCGGGTTCGAATATTTCTATGGCTTCCTCGCCGGCGAGGCGTCGCAATACGAACCGAACCTGGTGCGCAACACGACCTACGTGCACCCGCCGAAAACTCCGGAAGAGGGCTACCACCTCAGCGAAGACCTGGCCGACGACGCGATCGGATGGCTGCACAGGCACAAGGCCTTCCAGCCGGACAAGCCATTCTTCATGTATTGGGCGAGCGGCGCAATTCACGGTCCCCATCACGTCGCGAAGGATTGGGCGGACAAGTACAAGGGCAAGTTCGACGACGGGTGGGACGCCTACCGCGAGCGCGTTTTCAAGCGAGCCAAGGAGAAGGGGTGGATTCCCGCCGACGCTCAACTCACTCCTCGGCACGAAACGATGCCGTCATGGGAGAGCATCCCCGAGAACGAGAGGCCCTTCCAGCGCCGCTTAATGGAAGTGGCGGCCGGCTTCGCCGAACACGTGGATGTCCAGGTCGGCCGGGTCGTCGACGAGATCGACAGGCTCGGCTATGGCGACAATACGCTGATCCTTTACATCTGGGGCGACAACGGTTCCTCGGCGGAAGGTCAAGACGGCACGATCAGCGAATTACTGGCTCAGAACGGCATTCCCAGCACCATTGGTCAGCATATGGCGGCGCTCGAACAGCTCGGCGGGCTCGACATGCTCGGCTCGCCCAAGACCGACCCCATGTACCATGCGGGATGGGCCTGGGCTGGCAGCACGCCCTACAAGGGCACGAAGCTCCTGGCCTCGCATTTCGGCGGCACGCGCAACCCTATGGCCGTTCGTTGGCCGGCGAAGATCAAGCCCGATGCGGCCCCCAGGGCGCAGTTTCACCACGTCAACGACGTCGTCCCGACGATCTACGATGTCATCGGCATCACGCCGCCTCGCACAGTGAACGGCGTCGAGCAGGACCCAATCGACGGCGTGAGTTTCGCCTACTCTTTTGACGACGCGAAGGCCAACGGACGGTTGCTCACCCAGTATTTCGAGATCATGGGCAGCCGAGCCATTTATCACGACGGTTGGATGGCCTGTGTCATGGGACCGCGTATCCCGTGGGTGCCGGGGCTGCCAGCCGGTATTCGAGAATGGACGCCGGATAAGGACGTGTGGGAGCTGTACAATCTGGACAAGGATTGGAGCCAAGCCGACGATCTCGCCGCCGGGATGCCGGAAAAACTGGCGCAGATGAAGGACATCTTCCTGATCGAAGCTGCAAAGAACAAGGCGCTGCCGATCGGCGGGGGCCTCTGGATCCCAGTGCTCCATCCGGAGTTGCGGATTGCTCCACCTTACACGGAGTGGACCTTCGCAAGCGACCTGGTCCGAATGCCGGAATTTTGCGCTCCGGCGCTCGGAAACAAGCCGAACGTCGTCACCATCGACGCTGTCATTCCCGACAACGCCAATGGGGTGTTGTACAAGTTGGGCGCGAATTCAGGCGGCTTGACCTGCTTCGTCGAAGACGGAGTGTTGTGCTTCGAATACAACCTCTTCATCATTCAGCGGACCAAGATCCGCGCCAAGGAAAAGCTGCCGACCGGCAAGGTGAAGATCGAGATCGAGACCCGCTATGTCGTCCCTCGGCCTGGCGGTCCGCTGAAAATCACGATGAAGGCGGCCGGCAAGATCGTCGCCGAAGGCGAAGTGCCGATCAGCGCCCGCTACTATTCACCGCCAACGACTGCCTCGACATCGGTAAAGCGCGCGGATCGCCAGTATCACTCGACTACTACGACAAGGCGCCATTCAAGTTCAACGGCAAGATCGAGCAGGTTCACGTGAAGTACTTGATGCCGACATAGGAAATTTACCTCGGCACGCAATTCGTATCATCCACGATAACTCCATGCGCATGGCGCAGCCCTTCGCCACCAACTCGACGCTGGCGCCAAGCGTCGAAGGGACGGCCCTCAACTTGGGCATGGGTCTGCTCGCGACGCCGTTTGGGAACGGCAGCCTACTGCGCACAGCGGCCAAACGTACTCAATAAGAACCCGGCGAGGTGGTGCCCAAAATGGGGCTCATACGAACGATCGCTATATCCCATCTGTTCAAAGCGGGGTAAAGTGATCTCCTGAAAAAATACCAGTCCCCGCCGCTCGGCAGAAAGACGCTCTCAGACTTGCCGTGATTTGTAATAGCCGCCTACGCCGAGGCCCGCAAAGCCAAATAGCAGCATGATCCATGTCGATAGTTCCGGGACGCTGCTCGTCGTAATCGATCCGTCGAAAAGACCGGCAGTGTCAAAGGTCACTTCTGGAGTAAAAGACGTATTGCTAGAATTTGAGGAGGTCCCAATTAACTCGAACCCGTACGCGGGAATGAGGAAGAAATATCTTTCTCCCTGTGCAATGTCGGCCACGAACTGCAGACCGAAGCCATAATTTACGAAAAGCTCGTAGTAGCTACTATCTTGCTCATCGCCCGGTATTAGTATTGAGCTGAACGGCGTGCTAGCCGCCGTTTCCTGGAACAAATATTCCGACCCGGCGGCTGGATCGAGTGTGTACGGTGTATCTCTAGCAGCGTTAAATTCATATGCGTATGTGTTTCCATTCTTGGTTGCCACTTCGGTTGTCGGAGTCATCACGGAAAAGGGATCAACCTCGTCATTATTCAGCTCCAAATGAAAAACATTCGCACTACCCTCACTTACAGAACATCCCACGCTAGAAGGACACAGAACCGCCGACAGAGCATTCCCTAGAAGTTGGTCAGCCTGATTCTTAAATTGGTTCGCTGGCGTACCGTAAGTTAGAGTCGAATTGGCGTTACTTCCGATTTGAATATCGACCGCCTGCACGAGATCGTTAGCTACGTGCTTTGAAATCGCTTGGCCGGTCATTGCTTCTGCTCGCAAAATATCGTTCACAGCGATGCTGAGGAAACTAGTCGGAATGTTATTTACATTGACTCCCGGTGCCACTGAATACGTCTTGGTCGTGGCATCATAGGTCAAGAAGGTAGTTGCAAAATCAGAGTTTGGATTCGTTGAATTTATGATTGACTGATAACTCCCGCCTGCCGCTGGACCATCGCCGAGCAGAAGCTCGTAAAACGCTTGCTGAGTGGCACCGGGCGCGGGAACCGCCCCGATATTGCCAGCGTCCTCTGCCTGAAACGCCTTTATCAAGTTTTGCGTCATTATGGTGGCTTGTTCATCAATCGTCCTATCCGTTGAATTGATCTGCACCTCGCTCACACCGGAATTGGCAGCCAATTGTGCGATAAGATATTCTTGCCATGTACTGATACTTGCGTTTACCGGCAGATAGGTGAGACTGACCGTATTGACGCTGAGCAAAGAACTACTCTGAACGACCGGAACAAGATAGTTGGACTGGCCAGAGAACTTGCCATTTGAATTCTCGAGAACCGTGTCCGTTAAGAACGGCGTTTGAAATCATCGCGCCGCCAATCGGAACTGACAGATAACTCTGTCCCCCGTTGGAAACCTCGGTTGGCGCTGTATAGCCCTTCAAAAGGCCGGCCAGGCCGCCGCTTGAAGTTTGCAGGAGTTGAAAATTGGTGCCGGGCGTAGGGGAGAAGGACGCGGGGGGGCTCAAGAGGATGGTGCCCGATAACATTTGAGCGCCGCCGTTCACTGTTATCAGGGGCGCGGATGAATTACTGAAGTCGTATTCGAGCACGCCTCCATTAAGAGTCAAACCGCCAGACGCTGACGATCCATTTCCGCCAACGACCAGTGATGCCCCAGCGTCAATTCCCGCACTGCTTGCCGTGTTTTTTAGAGCGACCGTTTGCGTAACAACGCTGCCGCCGCTCTGCACCTCAAGGGAACCGCTAAACGATTGGCCCCCGAGGGTTAACGCTCCTGTCTGAATTTTGCCGCCCGACTGAACCGTCCCGGTGCCTTCGCTGATGTCACCTATCGTCACGGAAGTGGCGCTTAGGGTCGCAGGACCCACGGTGAGGGTACCAGCACCGCCGCCTGTGCCGACTGAGACACCGCCAGCATTAATATTATTAGGCCCATAAATCAGAGAGTTAGTCGCGCACGTAGGTGAGTTTATGCACGGGGAGGCGTATTGATTAGTCGAGATCAGACCCGCAATTGGAGCAAAACTATACGTTGCGCTTGCCGATGCTGTTCCAGAGAACTGAACTGGTCCACTTAATCCAGCGACTTCGCTCTGCTGCGCCGATACACTGACATAAACATTCATCGGCGTGTTTAGCGGCAGCGTAATAATCGAGTTTGCTGAAGACGCACTGGAACCGCACCCATAAGCTCCTATGGGAGCACAGCCTTCCACGCCAATATAATTAGCAAATACTTGGGAACCATTCGGTGTCCCAGCGTAGATATTTACGAACGCATTGGTCTCAGGTACAAGGCTAAAGTCCCGTTAAACACAGGCGACGTAGGAATGTTAGCGGGCAAAGAAGCTGAGGTTCGAGAAAGCCGGACTTAAGGCGACTACGTCTTGAAACGATAAGTATAGGTTGCTTACGCCCCCAAATGGAGCAGAAGAAGAGCTGACGTTTAATGAAGATGTCGCCCCGGACAGTGAGCCAGATAGGCTGGCGGTGATTGTGTTCCCACCCACCGTTTGATTGTACGTTCCGCTGACTCCAGCAAAACAATTGGTTGAGTTGAGAGTGATGCCGCCGAAAGCGTAAGCTGTGCAGCTCTGAGCAAAAACCGATCCTGCATTAAAAAAGGCAAAATACACGAAGGACAAAAACACCAATGCATTGCGCAATTTATCAAAGCCCATATTGTCCACCGGGTGCTACGGTTCAAACAGCGCGATTAAACCATGGTCTTTTTGTATTTGTCAACGCCTTGAGAAATCGTCAGCAACGGTTGGGCTCAGGCCTCCGCCGACGCTTTAATTGTCAAATGTCTGCGCTCGACTGCCATTCTCGCCAACTCCGGATTGTGCCTCGCCACTCCATCCTCCCCAATCCTAAAGTCCGTGGGATGCAACTTCCGTCCGCACGAAATCAAACACCGCCCTGTCCACCTTCGGCCGCTCCGGCTCCATCATATGGAATACGAAGGCCGGCGAACCTTCCCGGTCGCCGAGGTTGAAGCTGCTAAAGCCCATTCAACAAACGTTCGGCTGCCAAGGCGCGGAGCTTTTCAACTGAGATCGCGGGATAAGTTCGGTGCAGCATCCGATGACAGTTCGAACACACCGCAGCGAGATCTTCCAGCTTTGTCTTGTCTCCGGGACTCATATCCGCCAGCGGCTTCACGTGGTGCGAGTGTTGGCGGGAAAATCCTGTTTGCAATCGCATATCACACACTGCGGATACTGAAGCGCAAATGGATCGTAGTAGAACTTACCTTTTACGTAGACTCTGTTTGGGGTATAATTATTCAAAAGAGTACTTTCGTTGAGGATGGCGTGTTGATAAAGTATCTGTTGATTCATTAGGGCAATTGAATCGTTTAACGGGGCGACCGTAAAATTCTGCTGCTGGGTGTTCGTTGCACTCAGTGCAGGCCCAATCGTCGACATTGTATGAACATTTGTTCCGGTGGTGCCTGTGCTGCTGGCCGCACCCGTGACAACGTTAGTTACGGTCTGTGCAACTTGTGGTGTAAAGGGAATTGTAACTGACGGATTTACCGTGTTAACGGTTTGAAACGTTCCAGCGCCAATAATCATTTGCAAAGGAATCGCGTTCTGATCGTCAATGAATTTACTAATATTATTTAACGTTTGCTTTGTATAGATGCTGTCAAGTCCAGCTGACAGCTCAACTGTATTATTGTTAAGTTGCGTGCTGGCACAGCCTGTCAGGAGGAGACAGGCTAGCGCTGTCAAACGGGGCTGGTCTCGTCGCATGAGAAAAGCCTTTATATCAAAGGAGAAACATATAAAGCGTAGTGCAACTTGCCAGTTAGAGGCTAATTGCGAATCGGATTCCTCAAATAAGTTGATCGGAAGTCTGAGAATGTCACAATATCGGAGTGAGGGAAAAAGCAGCTTCGGGCCATTCTACCTGTGGATAAGCCCCTCCGCACGTCCGACCGGCGGCTTAGCGTCGCGGGATGGTGCGTGCAAATGCATACAGATTGATCGCGGACAATTGCCAAAAAACACCCTAGCGTTGTGGCAAAGTGGTATTTTCTCCGGAGATCACTTTACCCCCATCTGTTCAAAGCGGGATATAGAGCGGTCAGACCGTCGAGACAGACTTGGTGTGTTGCATCCGCTAGGCTGATGGCTTAAGCCGCTCGACCCCGATCGTCTTCAACAGGAAGCGTTCGTATCCGGGTTCGCTCGATCCGTTGCGCACCTTTCGCAGGAAGTACTTTTCAAATCCGACTTTCGCCATATGCACCCAGTAGCCTTGGCCGGACCAGTTGACGTTGCGCGGCGGAATTTGCGGGATCGCGAGGAATGCGACGCCGCTGTCGCCGAAATCCGCGAGGCAAACCGCATTCCATGAGGGCACGTGGGTTGGGGCCTTGCCTGCGATCAAATCCCGGATGTTGCGCGCGGTCGCCGTCACCATCGATTCGATCATGTAACCCGTCTTCGGCATGCCGACGGCCAGTGGCGTCGTTTCATAAGGCGGGATCGCCACGCAGACGCCCACGGAGAAGACGTTCGGGTATTTGGGATTACGCTGATGTTTGTCGGCGAGAACGAAGCCGCGCGGGTTGGTGAGACCCTCGATCCATTTGCCGTCTTCGCCTCTCAAACAATCGACGCCTCGAAAGGCTGGAATGAACATCGTGTATTTTGACGGCAGCTTGTAGGCCTTCTTTGGCGAGCCGTCTTCGTTCACTTCCGTCGCCTCGACGCCGTCAGGGGCGACGCGGTCGATCTTCGCATTGGTGATCCATTTGATATCGCGGTCGCGCATCACGGATTCGAGCAGGCTCTTCGTATCGCCCACCCCGCCAAGGCCAAGGTGGCCGATATAGGGCTCCGGCGTTAGGAAGGTCATCGGCACCCGATCCCGGATCTTGCGCCGGCGCAGCTCCGTCACCGCCAGCATTGCGTATTCGTAGGCGGGCCCGTAACAGGACGCGCCCTGAACGGCGCCGACGACCATCGGGCCCGGATCGCGGCAGAACGCCTCCCACTTCTCGCTCGCGGCGGCCGCATGCCCGACGTCGCAGATTGAGTTGGTGTTTGCCTGTGGCCCGAGACCCTCGATTTCGTCGAAGGCGAGCTTGGGTCCAGTCGCGATGACCAGAAAGTCGTAATCGAGACGGCTGCCGTCGCCGAGATGAACAACATTGTTGGCGGGATCGATTCGCTTCGCCCCCGAAGCGTTGAACCCGATCTTGAGCTTGGCAAATGTCCCTGGCAGATGGACCCTGACCTGATCGGCGGTTCGCCAGTTGACCGCGACCCACGGATTCGAGGGAACGAACTGGAACCACTCGGAATCGGAGACCACTTGGACGTCCGACGTCTTTCCGAGCATCTCCTTCAGCTCAAAGGCCATTGGAACGCCGCCGATGCCTGCGCCGATCACAACCACCTTAGCCATCGCTTGGTCCTCCGTTGGTCGGCGCGCTTCGGCGCCGTCTCTGCGTCAATTGACTTTATTCGTTTTCACGTGAAGGCCTTGCCCGGCTTGACGCCTAACCGTTTGAAAACAATCGCCGCCGGGCAAAAGCCGGTGAAGGAGGCCTGAATCAGATTCAGCCCCGCGACAGCCGTCAGAAGCAGCCATAGCGGACTCTGGATTTGGGCGAGCGCGAGGCTCATCAGGACGACGAGGCCGGCAAAAGCCATAACGGCTTTGTCGATGGTCATGACACAGTCTCCGCCGCGGTTCGGCCTGCAATCCCGGCAGGCGTGCAATAGAGCTCGTAGAGGGTCCCGATCACGGTCTTCGCCGGTTCGCTCGCGATCGAATAGTGGATCGTCTGCGACTCGCGGCGTGTGGTGACCAACTCGTCTGCGCGCAATCGCGCCAGATGCTGCGAAATCGCCGACATGCTGAGCCCGACCGCCTGCTGCAGAGCCGTCACTGTCCGCTCGCCCTTCAGCAGCTCGCACAGGATCATCAGGCGCGGCCGGCTGGCCATCGCCTTCAGTAGCTTTTCGGCGGCGTCGGCCCTTATTTGCAGTTCCTCTAAATTCATAGTTGCTAATTTAGTTATCCCTCATATATAAGTCAAGCCTCTTTTGGAACCGATCCGATGCGCCTTGCCGTCCCGCTGTTTTTTGCCCTGCTCAGCGCCCGCGCCGCCTTCGCGGCCGACACTTTCGTCGTGCATGCGACCGATGTCGCCGACCGGAAGGCTGTAGTCGCCACGGTCGAACCGATCCACCAGCTCATCGCCCGGGCCCGGATCGGTGGCACCATCGCCTCCCTTGCGATCAAGGAAGGCGATGTTGTGGGCGCTGGGGCGGAAATTGCCGTCGTCGCCGACCAGAAGCTCGCTTTGCAAATGCAGGCGCTGGATTCACGAATCGCGTCGCAGGAGTCGCAGCGCGACCAGGCGAAGTCCGACTTTGATCGAGTGGCGGAATTGCAGAAGCGCGGCGTCAGCACGCAGACCCAGCTCGATCAGGCGAGGACCAACCTCGACGTCGCCGAGCGCAACCTGACCGCGATTCGTGCGGATCGCAGCGTGATCGCCCAACAGGCGAGCGAGGGGGCCGTTCTGGCGCCGGGAGCCGGTCGTGCTTTGAACGTGCCGATCTCGCTCGGTCAGGTCATTTTGCCAGGCGAGAGGATCGCGACCCTGGCCGAAGATCAATTCATCCTTCGCCTTCAATTGCCCGAACGTCACGCCCAGTTCATGCGCGCAGGGGACACAGTGCTGATCGGCGCCAGGGGCATGCAGGCTGAGGCGCCAGACAAGATGCGCCAGGGAAAAGTGCGCCTGGTCTATCCCGAGATTCAGGGTGGGCGGGTCATCGCCGACGTCGAGGTGCCCGGCCTTGGGGATTATTTCGTTGGCGAACGCACGCGCGTTTACATCGATGCGGGAAGGCGTCGGGCCCTCATCGTTCCGGCGTCCTATGTCTACCGCCGGGCAGGGGTCAATTACGTCCGTCTCGCCGGCGGCGACGAGATCGTCGTTCAACCCGGCGAACCCACGGACATCGGCGAAACCAAAGGCGTCGAAATCCTGACGGGCCTCAAAGACGGCGACACATTGGCGGCGCCATGAAACTTGGGGTTTCCGGCGTTCTCACGCGCGCCTTCATCAATTCCCCGCTGACGCCGCTCCTGCTGCTGGCGGCGCTGGTCGCCGGCGCTCTGGCCGTCTTCTCGCTGCCGCGCGAGGAAGAACCGCAGATCAGCGTGCCGATGGTCGACATCATCGTCGCCGCCAACGGCTATAAGGCGGACGAAGCGGTCGAGCTTGTGACCCGGCCGCTCGAAGATATCATCAAAGGCATCGAAGGGGTCGAACACGTCTACTCGCAGACTGAGGACGACCGCGTCGTCGTCACTGCGCGCTTTCTGGTCGGCACCGACCAGGACACAGCGATTCTGAGAGTTCATGAAAAAATTCGCGCCGCGATCGGCGACATTCCGAAGGGCATTCCCGAACCGCTGATCGTTGGCCGCGGGATCAACGACGTCGCCATTCTCGTCCTGACGCTGTCCGCCAGGCCGGACAAAGCCGCAGAATGGACGGACAACGGCCTGCGACAGGTCGCCGAAGAGCTGCAGCATGAGCTGACGAAGGTCGAGGGCGTAGGCTCGACTTATATCGTCGGCGGAGCGCCAAGCGAAATCCGGGTGGAACCGGACCCCGAGCGCCTCGCGCTCTATGGGATGACGCTTTCGCAGGTGACGGACAAGCTGGCCAACGCCAACCGGTCCTTCCTCGCCGGCGCGTTCCGCGACAACGGACAATCCGTTCCCGTCGTGGCGGGGCAAACGTTACAGGGCGTTCCGGACATCGGACTTTTGCTTTTGACCTCCCGCGACGGGCGTCCCGTCTATGTCAAGGACGTCGCCGATGTCGTGGTCGGTTCGGCCGAGACCGATCAACGCGCCTGGACGATGATTCGCAATGCGAGTGGCGCTTTGGAGCGCCAGCCCGCCGTGAGCCTCGCAGTCGCCAAACGCAAGGGCGCCAATGCGGTCAGGGTCGCCGAAGACGCGATGAAGCGTCTCGAAACGATCAAGGGCCGCATCGTCCCTGCGGGTCTCGACGTCACGGTCACGCGCGACTACGGCGAGACCGCCAACGACAAGGCGAATGAGCTCCTGTTCCACCTCGCGCTCGCGACCGCGTCGATCGTCATCCTCATCACCGCGACGATCGGCTGGCGCGAAGGCGTCGTGGTCTTGATCATCATTCCAACGACCATCCTGCTGACCCTCTTTGCGTCCTGGATGATGGGCTACACGATCAACCGCGTCAGCCTGTTTGCGCTCATTTTCTCGATCGGCATTCTTGTCGACGATGCAATCGTCGTCGTTGAGAACATTGTTCGGCATTGGTCGATGCGCGTCTCGCGTGGACTTGTGGAAACTGCGGTCGAGGCCGTCGCGGAGGTTGGCAATCCGACCATCGTCGCCACCCTCGCCATCATCGCCGCACTCCTGCCGATGATGTTCGTCAGTGGCCTTATGGGCCCCTACATGAGCCCGATTCCTGCCAACGCCTCGATCGCGATGCTGTTTTCGTTCTTCGTCGCAGTGACGGTCACGCCCTGGCTGCTGCTGCGCCTCGCCGGACGGCGTTTCGCCGCCATGCCCGCGCTCGACGAAACCCATCACGACATCGGCCCTATGGGACGCTTCTATATCCGCATCGCCAAGCCTGTGTTGAAGGGCCGCGTCCGCTCGAAGATGTTCCTGATCTCGGTGGGGCTCGCCACTGTCGGCGTCTGCGCGCTGTTCGGCACGAAGGATGTCGTGGTCAAACTGCTGCCGTTCGACAACAAGTCGGAGATCCAGGTCATCGTCGACCTGCCGAAAGGCTCGTCGCTCGAGGAGACAGACCGGGTCTTGATGACGGCCGCCGACAGGTTGGCGGATCTGCCCGAGCTGACCTCAATTCAAGCCTATGCGGGAACGGCCGCGCCGTTCAACTTCAACGGCCTCGTGCGCCATTACTATCTTCGATCCGAACCTCAGATGGGTGATCTTTCGGTCAATCTGAAACCGAAAGGCGATCGCTCTCGCGCCAGCCACTCGATTGCGCTCGACGTTCGCAAACGGCTCGCTGATGTGCCCCTTCCGCCGCATGGATCGATCAAAGTCGTCGAAGTCCCGCCCGGTCCGCCGGTGCTCTCGACGCTGCTCGCCGAGGTCTACGGTCCCGACGCCGCCAGCCGGCGCGAGCTGGCCTCGAAAGTCCGCAAAGCCTTCGAATCGGTCGACTTCGTCGTCGACGTCGACGATAGCTACGGCGTGCCGGCGGAGCGCCTCCGCTTCGCCATCGATCAGGAGGCGCTCGAATTCCATGGGGTCGCCGAACAAGCGGTCTACGACACGATCGGCGCTCTGGTCGGCGGGACCAAGGTCGGCTATTCGCAGCGCGGCAGCGGACTGAAGCCGATCTTGATCAATGTGGCGCTCCCGCGCAGCGCCTTGACGCTGAACGAGCGCATTCTGTCCACGCCGCTGCCTGCCGGCGGTACGGCTCGCCAGGGCGCGAATGTCGAACTCGGCGACGTCGTCACCCTGAAGCGGGAAGTCTCCTCGTACCCGATCTTCCGCCACAACGGACGGTTCGCAGAGATGGTCACCGGGGAGCTGGCCGGGCGCTTCGAGGCGCCGATCTACGGCATGCTCGCAGTCGACGACAGGATCGCTGGGATGGACTGGGGGGCGACGGGAAAGCCGGAAATCACGCTCCACGGCCAGCCGCTCGACGAATCGAAGCCCACGCTGCTTTGGGACGGCGAGTGGGAGGTGACCTATGTGACCTTCCGCGACATGGGCGCCGCCTTCGCCGTCGCCATCCTCGCCATCTATCTCCTGGTGGTTGCGCAATTCGGATCGTTCGTTCTGCCGTTTGTCGTGCTGACGCCGGTGCCGCTGACCCTGATCGGAATCGTGCTTGGCCACTGGGCTCTGGGCGCGCCGTTCACCGCGACGTCGATGATTGGCTTCATTGCGCTGGCCGGCATCATCGTGCGCAACTCGATCCTGCTGGTCGATTTCATCCGCACCCGGCGCGCTCAGGGCATTCGCCTGCGCCCGGCGTTGATCGAGGCCGGCGCGACGCGCTTCAAGCCGATTGTCCTGACCGCGGCGGCGGCGATGATCGGCGCGGCGTTCATCCTGACCGATCCGATCTTTCAGGGACTCGCCATTTCGCTGGTCTTCGGCCTCGCGTCTTCCACTGCGCTGACGCTGCTGGTCATCCCGGCGATCTATGTCTGGCTACGGGACGATGAGACGCCTGCAAAAACGGCCGCTTGAGCGGCTCGGTTTTCGGTTGAAAGGAGACTGACATGACTGCGAACGATTGGCCCGGCTTGACCCAACATCTCGGCGGCGAACTACGCCATCTGCGCGTCGGCGCAAGCGAGGTGATGAAGGGGTTCTCGGGGATCGCGCAAGCTGCGCTCGCGCCGGGCGCGCTGGACGTCAAGACGAAGGAACTGATCGCGCTCGCGATCTCGATCGCGACGCGCTGCGACGATTGCATCGCTTTCCACACCAAGGCCGCCGTCGATCGCGGCGCCACGCGCGAGGAGGTGCTGGAGACACTGGGCATGGCGATCTACATGGGCGCCGGCCCGGCCGCGATGTATGCAAGCCATGCGCTCGGCGCATTCAACCAGTTCGCCGAGGCGAAAACCAAGAGCACGAATTCTTGAACGGAGGGACCCGCGATGATTTTCTCAGACATTTTCTCCAAGCGCTCCGGCGCAGACCCGGGCGAGATTGGGCATGACGAACTCGCCGAAGGTCTGCAGTCCGAGTCCTGCGTGCTCGTCGACGTCCGCGAACCGCACGAATTCTCGGCGGGCCACGTGCCGGGCTCGGTCAATCATCCGCTTTCGCGCTTCGACCCGCATCGATTGCCCGCCGGCAAGCAGGTCGTATTAATCTGCGGCTCCGGCAAGCGATCTGCGAGCGCGCTCAGCCGGGCGCGCGAGGCGGGACTCACCGCTGTCCGTCACTATCCAGGCGGCGTGATGGGCTGGCGGCGAGAGGGCGGTCAACTCAGCTGACCGGCCTGAGCGCGCATTTCAGCACCGTGAACCCGCAATAGCCACTTTCCCCCAGCTGCGACCCCCACGGTCACGATCCGCAGTGACGGCTTAACGTCGTCAACTTCGGCCGTCGAGTTTCTATGCCGACACGATCGCCACCACCATCTGCGCCATCTCCGGGTTGAGCCGGCAAACGCCGTCGGTCCGAATGACAAAATCCGCCGGATCGAACACGCGGCCCTTTGGCGCGGCGTGGATGGCCGGGACAAGCCCGGCCATGACGACTGGCGCGAGGCAAGATCGGCAAAGACGCAACCATCTAACGCGATAAGAGCCAAAATCCGCCAGCCAGAAAATTTCCCACCCGGCTCAGCCTTGTTCCGCCCGCGCTTCGCGAGCGCCGCGCGCGTCGATAGCGACCGGAGGCTCTCGATCGCCGGACAGCCTCATTTGACCTTTGCCCATAAATGCGGGATAAAAATATTTAGAACGATCTAAAAAGCGTCCGGGGAGGGGCGTGCGTCCGACCGTGAAAGACATTGCGCGGCACGCGGGCGTTTCGCCGGCCACCGTTTCGCTCGTCTTGCGCAAGAGCCCGCTGGTCGCGGAATCGACCCGGGCCGGGGTCCAATCCTCGATCCAATCTCTGGGTTACGTCTATCACCGCGCGGCGGCCAATCTGCGGATGCGGCTGACCCATACGGTCGGGCTGGTGATCTGCGAGATCACCAATCCGTTCTACGCTGAGTTGGCGGCCGGGATCGACGACGCGCTCGACCAGGCGGGCTGGGTCGCCTTTGTCGCCAACACCGCCGAATCGCCCGAGCGCCAGGGACGATTCATCGCCCGAATGCGCGAGCATCGGGTGGACGGCATCCTGCTTGCCCCGGGCGAAGGCACCGCGCCCGAGGCGCTCGACGAACTCAAGCGGCAGGGCCTTCCGGTCGTGCAGATCTTGCGGCGCGCCGGGCGGAGCAACGCCGATTATGTGAGCGCCGACTTCCGTCTCGGGATGACGCTCGCGGCCGAACACCTGATCCGCCTCGGGCACAAGCGTATCGCCTTCGTCGGCGGGGCGCGCCGGGTCACGCCGGCGAGAGACCGCACCGAAGCGTTCCGCGAGATCCTGACCCGCTTCGGGTTGGAGGTTGGGCCGATCGTCAAATGCCTGCCGACGCGCGAAGGGGGCGCGAGCGCGGTCGGCGACCTGTTCAAGACCAAAGCCCAGGCGCCGACCGCGGTGCTTTGCCACAACGATCTCTGCGCGCTTGGGGTGATGCTCGGTCTCGCCGACCGGGGGCTTGTTCCGGGGCGCGACGTCGCGGTCATCGGCTTCGACAACATTCCCGAAGGCGCCATGCATCGGCCGGCGCTGACGACGGTCGCGATCGGCGCCCGCGCCATCGGCGAAGAAGCCGCCCGCCTGCTCTTGCGCCGCATCAAGTCGCCGGAGGGGCCGCCCGAAAGCATCGTTCTGCCGCCAAGGCTCGTCATTCGCTCGAGTTGCGGGGGACAAGGTCTGCAGTGAGTTCGTCGCCTCGCCGAGGCTCGAACCCAATTGGGAGGAAGAAGCAATGGCCATGCAAGCAAGTTCATCGGCTCTGATCGCCTGCGCGCTGATCGCGTTCGGCGCCTTGCCGGTCGCGCCCGCCGCCGCGGACGCGGTCGCGGACGCCAAGGCGGCGGTCGCGAAATACGCCGGACCTCAAACGACCTGGGAAGGCCCGACCAAGGGGCCGAAGCCCGAGGCGGGAAAAAAGATCGTCTTCCTTTCGGGCGACGAGCAGAACGACATCTCCCATCTCTACGGGGTCTACATCAAGGAAGCGGGGCAGAAGCTCGGATGGGACGTCACCGTCATCGACGGAAAGGGAAGCCCGACATCCTGGCTTGCGGGCATGAACCAGGCGATCGCACTCAAGCCCGACGGCATCGCTCTCTTCGCCGACGCGGCGAGCCTTCAGGATCCGATCAAGGCTGGCGTCGCGCAGGGGATCAAGTTCGTCGGCCTGCATGCCGCCGGACTGCCCGGGCCGCAGCCGGACCTCAATCTCGTCGTCAATATCCAGGAGGATCCGCGTGAGATCGGCAAGGCCGAGGCGGATTGGGCGATCGCCGATTCCAACGGCAAGGCTCATGTCGTCGTCCTGAGTCATAACGAATACGCGATCGCCAAGGTCAAATCGATGGCGACCAAGGACGAGGTTGAGAAGTGCCCGGACTGCAAGGTCCTCGATTATGTCAACTCGCCGGCCTCGGAAGCGGCTCAGCGGCAGCCGCAACTGACGACGAGCTGGGTGCAGCGCTTCGGCCTGCCGATCTACGCGACTTCGGTCGGCGACAACGACTGGGACTTCGCCGTTCCGACTTTGCGCTCGGGCGGCGTCGATCCCGCCCAGGCCAAGCTGATCGCGGCCGACGGCAACCGCTCGGCCTACGACCGCATCCGCAAGGGCGATCAATACCAGGTGGTGACCGTCTCCGAGCCGATTGAACTGCAGGCATGGCAGGCGATCGACGAATTGAACCGCGCTTTCCACAACGAGCCTCCGAGCGGCTTCGTGCAGCCGCCGTTCCTCGTCACCAAGGAGAACATCAACGCCGAAGGCGGCGACAAGAACACCTTCATTCCCAGCAACAACTACAAGCAGCATTATCTCGACGTCTGGGGCGTCAAGTAGCCTCCTCGTCTTGAATCCCCGGCGGGCGCCGCTCGCCGGGGCTTAATTGAAGATCTGGAACGAGCGGTCATGGAACGCGTCGAGCCTCGTCAAGAGAGCCTGCCCGCGCCGCTGCTGGCCATGACCGGTCTCGTCAAGCGATTCACCGCGACGCTTGCGCTCGATCACGTCGACTTCGACGTGAAGGGGGGCGAAGTCCACGCCTTGCTCGGCCAGAACGGCGCGGGCAAGTCGACCCTGATCAAGATCATGGCCGGCGTCTACGAGGCCGACGAGGGCGAGATTTCGTTTGGCGGAAGACCGGCGCGTCCTCAAGCCTCCTCGCTGCCGATCGCCTTCATCCATCAGGATCTCGGGCTCGTGGAGTGGATGACGACAGCGGAGAACGTCGCCATTCAGACCGGCTATCCGCGATCGCCCTTAGGGCTGGTGTCGTGGCGGCGGGTGCGCGAGGCCGCCGCGGACTCGCTTGCGATCATGGGCGCCGACCTCAATCCGGATGCGCCGATCTCGGCGTTGCCGGCCGCCGAGCGCTCGCTCGTCGCCATCGGCCGGGCGCTCGCCATCAAGGCCGACATCCTCGTTCTCGACGAGCCGACCGCGGCGCTGCCGGAGGCCGACGTCGAGCGCCTGCTCGCCACGCTCAGGCGCCTGCGCCGGAGCGGCATTGGAATCGTCTATGTTACCCATCGCCTCGATGAGGTGTTCCGGATCGCCGACCGGGTCACGGTTCTTCGCGACGGCCGGCGGCTCGCCACCGTCGCAACCCGCGAGACGAATGCGGAGGATCTCGTGCAGATGATCGTCGGGCGTTCGATGAGCGACGCGTTCGTGCGGCCGGCCGCGGCGTCGAAACGCATCGCGCTCACGGTCCAGGGGCTCGCCGTCCACGGCGTGGGTCCGGTCTCGTTTTCCGTGGCCGCAGGCGAGACGCTGGGGCTGGTCGGGCTGCGCGGCGCCGGCCATCACACGATCGGCCGGGCGATTTTCGGCGAGGCGCCGGCCGCGGTCGGACGGATTGCGCTCGACGGGGAGGCGGTTGCGCCGAGAAGCCCGGCCGAAGCGATGGCGCACGGCATTGGCTTCGTGTCGAGCCGCCGCGCCGAGGAAGGGATCGCGGCCAATCTCGCGGTCCGCGAGAACATCTATCTCAATCCCGCGGCGAGCGGAAAGGGCGTGCTCGAATTCGTTCCCCGCGCCGAGGAGCTCAAGCGGGCGCGCGAGGCCGTGCGCCGGTTTTCGATCAAGGCGGCGAGCGTCGAGGAGCCTGCGGCGACCCTTTCCGGTGGGAACCAGCAGAAAGTGGCGGTCGCCCGCTGGATGGAGACCGAGGCCAAGCTCCTCATCCTCGAGGAGCCGACCATCGGCGTCGACGTCGGCGCGAAGGCCGACATCTACCACCTGCTTCAGCTCTCGCTCAGCCGCGGCCTTGCGGTTCTTCTCATCTCATCCGATTTCGAAGAGGTTGAGCGCATCTGCCATCGCGCCCTTGTCTTCAGCCGCGGTCGGGTCGTGGCGGAGATTCCGCGCGAACGCCTAACGGTCGCCGCTCTCACCCAGACGGCCTCCGGCGGCGCGGCGGCGCATCGCCAGGGAGCGCTCTCGTGAGCCGCGCCGGCGACCGGTCCTTCGCCGCCGTCCTGACCCGAGCGATCTCGGTCTGGGGTCTGCTCCTGCTGTTCGTTCTGCTGGTGATCGTGTTTTCGCTTCTGAAGCCCGACACGTTCCTCACCTACTTCAATATCCGCTCGATTCTCAGCAACAAGTCGGTTCAGCTCCTGGTCGCGCTGTCGGTGTTCATCCCGATGGTGGCGAACCAGTTCGATCTCTCGGCCGGCTTCAACGTCGGCATCTCGCAAGTGCTGGCGATCGGCCTTCAGGGGCAGGGATTGCCGTGGCCGGCCGCGGTCTGCGCGGTGCTCCTGCTGGGCGCCGCGGTTGGTCTCGCCAACGGACTGCTGGTCACCCGGGTCAAGATCGACTCGTTCATCGCCACGCTCGGAACGGGCACGATTCTCTATGGACTCAACGCCTGGTACACCGGCGGCCAGCAGGTGCTCGCCTCGTTGCCGCCGGCGTTCCTAGCCATTTCCGGCAGCGTCTGGATCGTGCCCGCGCCGGCGATCTACGCGCTGATCGTCAGCCTCACGTTGTGGGTCGTATTCGAGTATCTGCCGCTCGGCCGCTATCTCTATGTGCTCGGCGCAAGCCCGCGCGCCGCCGAGCTCAACGGCATTTCCGCCAAGCGTTACGTCACGCTGGCATTCGTCGCGGCGGGAACGCTCGCCTCATTCGCCGGCGTCGTGCTGCAGTCGCAGCTTCAGGTCGGCCAGAGCTCGGTCGGTCAGGAATATCTGTTGCCGGCTTTCACTGCCGCGCTTCTCGGCGCGACCTCGATCCGTCCCGGTCGGGTGAACGTGTGGGGAACCGTGCTCGCGGTCGCGGTGCTCGCGGTGACGGTCGCCGGCCTCAATCAGCTCGGCGCGCCGTTCTTCGTCGAGCCTCTCTTCAACGGGTCGATGCTGATCCTCGCGGTCGGGCTTGCGGTGCAGGCGGCGCAGCGGCGTCAGCGGCGCGGCGCCCAAGCCGATCGGGCTGCGGCGGCCGCCTCGGCCGCGCCGGTCGTGGAATAGGAGCGAAGGGCGATGAACGACGAGACCGGCGAGCCGGCAGGCGTCAGTCCGGTCCTGGCCGCGGATTGGTTCAACTCGCGCTGGGGCCGCGAGGATCAGCACGGCAACGGCAATCTGATGACGCCTGAAAAGGTGCTCGAGGCGGTCGGCCTCATCAAGACCGGCGAGATCGTCAGCCTCGGCATGCCGTACGATTCCCGCATGCCGCTTGCGCCCGGCCGGGCCTATGCGTTGCGGATGCCGGGTGGACCGACCGGCGGACCTTATGGACGCAAGAGCAGGACGATCTGGAACGACGAGTTCATCGCGACCGAAATCGGCCAGATCGGCACCCAGATGGACGCGCTCGGCCACCTCGGCTGCATGTGCGGGGCGCGCGGCGACAAGACCAACATGCTCTTTTACAACGGCAACAAGCTCTCGGACATGTGGTCGCCCTATGGGCTGAAGAAGCTCGGGATGGAGAATGCGCGGCCGTTCTTCACTCGCGGCGTGCTGTTCGACGTGCAAGGCCTCAAGGGCCGGGTGCTCGATGTCGGCGAGGAGATCACGCTCGCCGACTTGAAGGCCTGCCTCGAGCGCCAGGGCGTGGCCGAAGACGCAATCCGGCCGGGCGACGCGGCGTTCGTGCGCACCGGGCACGGATCGCGGTGGTACACGGAGACGCGCACTTTCTACGACGGCGCGCCCGGCATCGGCCTCGAATGTGCGCGCTGGTTCTCGAGCCTTGAGGTCTGCATCGTCGGCGCCGACAATTTCGCCGTCGAGGTCGTTCCGCCTGTCGACCCCGAAGTCTTCCACCCCTGCCACCAGCATCTCATCATGGAGAAGGGCATTCATCTCCAGGAGGGCATGACGTTCGAGGGGCTGGTGGAGCGCCAAGCGTGGGTGTTCGCCTATGTCTTCGCGCCCCTCCCGATCGTCGGCGCGACCGGCTCGCCCGGAAACCCGATCGCGGTGCTGTAGGCAGCTTTCCGCTGGGTTGCTTCGGCTCACGCTCGCAATGACGGCTGTGCCGGCATTTGAGCTCGAGGGGCTCGCCTATCGTCGCAAGTTTGTCCGCGCGAGTTCGACGATCTCGTCGCCGCGGCCGCTGAGGATCGCCTTCATCATATAAAGCGTGAAGCCCTTGGCCATCTCGGCGGTGATCGCCGGCGGCATCGCGAGCTCCTGGCGATTGACAACAGCGTCGACGACCACCGGGCCCGGATGGGCGAGGGCTTCGGCTATCCGCGCGTCGACGTCCCTCGGGTCCTCGATGCGGACGCCCTTGATCCCGACCGCTTCGGCCATCGCGGCGAAGTTCGGATTGACAAGATCGGTCCCGGTCGGCAGGAACCCGGTCGATTTCTGCTCGAGCTCGACGAACCCGAGCGAGCCGTTGTTGAACACGATGACTTTGACCGGAAGCTTGAGTTGGGTCAGGCTCAGAAGGTCGCCCATCAGCATCGAGAAGCCGCCGTCGCCTGAAAGCGAGATCACCTGGCGCCCTGGCGCGGCCGCCTGAGCGCCGATCGCCTGCGGCATCGCGTTGGCCATCGATCCGTGCCAGTACGAGCCGATGAGCCGGCGCCTGCCGTTCATCTTGAGATAGCGCGCGGCCCACACAATCGGCAGGCCGACGTCGGGGGTAAAGATGGCGTCATCGGCCGCCTTCTCGCTGATGACGCGAACGACGTGCTGGGGGTGCAGCGGGCCGCCCGGCCGGCCGGCGGCGAGTTCGTCAAGGCTGTTTCGGGCGCTGGCATAATGCTTCCGCGCCGCGTCAAGGTGCGCGCGGTCGCTCTTGACCTTGAGGCGGGGCATGAGCGCGCGCAGCGTCGGGCCAACTTGGCCGACGACGCCGAGGTCGACCGCGGCGCGGCGCCCGATCGCCTGCGGACGGATATCGACCTGCGCGATGCGCGCGCCTGTGGGATAGAATTGCCGATAGGGGAAATCCGTGCCCAGCATCAGGAGCGCGTCACAAGCCTCCATCGCGTAATAACCGGAGGCGAAGCCGATCAGTCCGGTCATGCCGACGTCATAAGGGTTGTCCCATTCGACGTGGTCCTTGCCGCCCATGGCGTGGACGATCGGGGCCTTCACCGCTTCCGCGAACTGCATAAGCTCGTCGTGCGCGCCTGCGCAGCCGCTGCCGCACAGCAGGGTGACGCGCTTGGCCGAATCGAGAAACTGCGCGAGCGCATCGATCGACCGGTCCGACGGGGTGATGACGGGTTGCTCCGGCGCCAGTCCAGCCAGCTTCGGCGCGGGCGCGCCGGTCGCCGGCTCAAGCGCCACGTCGCCGGGAACGACGACGACGCTGACGCAGCGTTCCAGGATCGAACGGCGCACCGCGATCTCGAGCACGCGCGGCATCTGCTCGGGAGTCGAAACAAGTTCGCAATAGTTCGAACACTCCTGGAAGAGACGATCGGGATGCGTCTCCTGGAAGTAGTGCGAACCAATCTCGGGCGAGGGGATTTGCGCCGCGATGGCCACGACCGGCACTCGCGTGCGCTGGCAGTCGAAGAGGCCGTTGATCAGATGCAGATTGCCGGGGCCGCAGCTGCCGGCGCAGACCGCGAGCCCGCCAGTGAGGTGGGCGTCGGCGCCGGCGGCGAAGGCGGCGACCTCCTCGTGGCGGACATGCAGCCATTCGATGCCGCCGGCGCGACGGAGCGCATCGGTGAAACCGTTCAGACTATCGCCGACGACGCCGTAGACGCGCTTGACCCCGGCGGCGGCGAGAACTTCGACCATCTGGTCGGCGACGGTGCGGGCCAAGGGCGTCCTCCTGGGGTCGGCTGCTGCAGGGTTCCGCAACGATAGACGAAATCGGCCGGGGAGAGATAGCGTCGCGCGGCTGAGTTGACTTACCCGGGGCAGCCGCAAGTAAAACTGAAATTTGCACTTTGGCGCCGAAAGGCGCGCTCGGCCTGGGCTCGAGCAGCCGCGTCTGCCGACGGACGCAACCGAGGCGTCCCATGGAGTAAGTACCGATTCAGGGGAACACCGACATGCAATGCCCAATCTGTCAGCATGAGGCAAGTCTCCTCCGCGAAGTCCATACTGTTGCGTACTTCAAATGCCTCAAGTGCGGATCATTTTTCGCGCATCCTGATTTCTTGGCCGCAGTCGACGCAGGCGGGGTCGAGAACTACCGCGACTCCTATTGGGGGCATGAGATTTCCGCAGCGCGCGAGCGGTCCTTCGGCGCCGGCCTCGTACGAATGGCCGAAACGCTCCGAATGGCGCGGATCCCGATCAGACGCGCCCTGGACATCGGCACTGGCCCCGGCTTCCTGTTGGACGCTCTGGCTGAACTGGTTCCGAGCCTGGCCGAAAGAGTGCATGGCGTCGAACTCTTCCCGCCTCCTCCACAGGAGCGCAGTGGCAGCCCGAACTACCATGTCGGCTCCATCGCCGATCTCGAAGGGACATTCGACGCCGGGGTCTGCATTGAGGTGATCGAGCATTTGACCCCAAGCAGCCTGGGCAGTCTGCTTCGGCAACTCGCGGGAAAGTCGAGCTCCGGCGCGCTCTATTTTTTTAACTCCTCCCAGCCGTCGTTTATCGAGACGGTCGACCGCGACTATTTGGACCCGTACGGTCGCGGCCATTTGGTCGCGTGGTCGGTCGCCGGCGCTCGGGTGATATTCGAACGCGCCGGGTTCAACGTGATCGCCTTGCCGGGGCGGGATTGGGCTTTTCTTGCCGAATTTGGCCCGCCCCGCGTCGTCGACCTCAAGACGCTTGTCGACTGGTTGTGGCGCCCGGCGCCGGAAAATATCGCCTTGATCCGCAATGATCGGTTCGGCCCCTTGTTCGAGACGCTTGGGCTCGAGTGCGCGCGGTGCTATCTCGAAGCGGCAACCGCTGAAGCGCGGATGCGCTGGGCCGACGATTTGCAGAGCGAACTCCAACAGCGGCGACGAAGACGGTTCAATCCTTTCGCGAGCGGTCGACGGCCCTAGCGCGGCTGGCCGCGTCCCCGCTGTTGCCGCCGAGGCCGGAATGGGCGACCGTGCGCGCCCCCCAAGGTCAGAATCAGGAGCCCATCCGATGAACGGCGCCGAACTCCTCGTCTCCGCGCTCGAGAACGAGGGCGTCGAGCAGATCTTCGGCATTCCGGGTGAGGAGAATCTCGACGTCGTCGAAGCCTTGCGCCGCTCCAAGATCAAGCTGGTGCTGACCCGCCACGAGCAGGCGGCGGCGTTCATGGCGGCGACCCACGGACGGTTGACCGGCCGGGCTGGGGTCTGCCTCGCCACGCTCGGCCCCGGCGCGCTGAACTTCACGACCGGCGCGGCTTACGCGCTGCTCGGCGCCATGCCGATGGTGATGATCACCGGCCAGAAAGGAATCCTGAGCCGCAAGCAGGCGCGCTTTCAGGTGGTGGACATCGTCTCGACCATGACGCCGCTGACCAAGATGGCCCGTCAGATCGTCTCTCCCGCGACCATTCCCGCGCTGGTGCGCGAGGCGTTCCGGGTCGCGCAGCAGGAGCGGCCGGGGCCGGTTCACCTCGAATTGCCGGAGGACATCGCCCACGAGCCGGGGCCGGACATGGCCCCCGTCCCGCCCCATCCGATCGACCTGCCGATCGCCCCGCGCGCGGCGCTCGATCGGGCGGCTCAGCTCATCCTCGACGCCGAGCGGCCGCTGATCATGCTCGGCGCCGCGGCAAGCCGGCCGCGCCTCGCCGAGGCGCTGTCGGAATTTGTCGCCCGGGTGCAAATCCCGTTCTTCAACACCCAGATGGGCAAAGGCGCCGTCACCGGCGGGTCGAGCCTTTACATGGGCACCGCGGCCCTGTCGGAGCGCGATTACGTCCATCGGGCGATCGACCGGGCGGACCTCATCATTTCGATCGGCCACGACACGGTGGAGAAGCCGCCGTTCTTCATGGGGCCGGACGGACCGACGGTGCTGCATGTCGGCTATCTGCCGGCCACGGTCGAGGAGGTGTTCTTTCCGCAGGCGGAGCTGGTCGGCGACGTCGGGCCGAGCCTCACCCTGCTCGCCGACCGGCTCGAACATCGGCTGCCGCGAGCCAAGGCGCTGCTCAGCCTGCGTGACGACATCCTCGCGCACATTGGACGCCGGGCGGAAGAAAGCCGCTGGCCTCCGACGCCGCAGCGAATCGTCCACGACGTGCGGCAGGCCGTGCCGGAAGACGGGATCGTCTGCCTCGACAACGGCATGTACAAGATCTGGTTTGCGCGCAACTACCGCACCCATGTCGCCAACACGCTCCTGCTCGACAATGCGCTCGCCACCATGGGTGCGGGGCTGCCCTCGGCGATCATGGCGGCGCTCCTCAATCCGTCCCGCCGCGTGCTCGCCGTCTGCGGCGATGGGGGGTTCATGATGAACGCGCAGGAGATGGAGACGGCGGTCAGGCTCAAGCTCAATCTCGTGGTGCTGGTGCTTGAGGACCACGCCTACGGCATGATCCGCTGGAAACAGGCGACCGAGGGCTTTCCCGATTTCGGCATGACCTTCGGCGACCCTGACTTCGTCGCCTATGCGAAGGCCTATGGCGCAAAGGGGAGCCGGGTCGAGACCGCGGACGGCGTTCAGCCGACGCTCGAAGCCGCGTTCGCCGCCGGCGGGGTGCATCTGGTCGTGACGCCGGTGGACTATTCGGAGAACGCCCGGGTGCTGGTCGACGAATTGCGCGCCAACGCGTTGACGTAGACTGGGCGTTGGATAGTCAGTGTGGCGCTGGGTCTATTTCCAAAACGCAATACGACGACCTACCCCGCGTGGTTCCTGAGTCCGCCTCTAACCTTGCATTCTCTGAATCTGGTTGTGTACGTCCAATGCGCGCTCGGCGTCATACCCGCATGGCTCGCTTTCGGATTGGTGCCGGGTCGAGACGGGCGCCGCTGCGATCTCGCCGCTCTGCTCGCGGCTTCACTGATCGTCGACTGAAGGCCGTCGACGCTGAAGCTTGTGGTCTTTGCGCTCGCTGGCGCGGCGTCCCACATCGCGCTTTCCACCGAGCCGGTCCCGCGCTACCTGGTCGTGGCCGCCTGGGTGAATATTGTGGTGGCGGGCAGGATCGCGTGTGTCCTCGGGAGCCGGCCTTTGCCATTCAGGCTGAACCGGCCCCTCGAACAATAGATCGGCCGATCCTCATGTGAGGCAGGATTTGCAGGCTTCGGCGCCCGCTGCTTTGCGCGACATCGCGGTGGTCGGCTATTACTAACTCGAATGCGTCTTCGGGAGACCTGCCCAGAATGCCGATAGAGGCCGCCGATATCCGCCCGGACGGCGCGATCGCGAGACTGAAAGCTGCCCTCGCGGGCAGGGCACCCGGGTATTTCTATCGTCATTCCTATTTGATCGTCCCCCTTCTATTGTTGCTGCAGGGAAGCGTCACACATATTGCGGTGCCTGGATTGTATATGGACGCCGTCAACCCTGACTACATTATCCTTCGCCTGTTGAATTGGAATTCGCATATCTATGGCTGGATTCTGCCCGGAACATGCATTTTCGATATATTTCCAACAATTATACAGCTATACCACGGAGCGATACCGTACTACATGGGGATGCCTATCTATATACTGTTTGGCACAAGTGTTGCTGCAATCAGAATTGCGAATTTCTTTTTTGCCTCCTTCGTGCTTTTGTCCGCTGCTGTCTTTCTTCGAACTTTTGACGTGCGTCGACTTTTTGTAGGACTTGTCCTGGGGGCGCTGGCACTCGATCCCGGATTTTTGTTCAGTTTCAGAACCCAATCCTACATCACCGTTCTCCCCCTCGCTTTTGTTCTCATGTCCGCGTCGATCGTAGAAAAGGCTGGCGCGGATTTTTCTCGCAGAGCTTGCGTCGTAGCTGGATTGCTTGTCGGCCTCTCGGTCTATGGATATTTCATTTATCTCTTTCTCGTTCCAGCCGCCGCCGCCCATGTTTGGTGGAAGCTTCGCTTAGATATCCATCGCAAACCCCAGTTTATATATTGGGTCGCTGGCCTTGCGTTGGGAGTTTCGCCGTATCTTATTGGGTACGCGCTCATGTTCTTTGCCACGGGCGGTGCCCGAGGTTTTGAGCGGTTTCTTGCTTTGTCGTTGGAGAACGCCTCAATGGGGAGTTCCAAACTTGGCGCTTGGCAGAGGATGCAATATTTTATGGCTCTCGTATTCAGGACGGTTGGTTTCGAAGGGCAAACGTTAGTAATGCTTAAAATGGGATTTACGCCTTATTTTAGTCATTTAAAGCGCTTTTTATTACTGGATGTGACCATTATATATTTGGTTTTGAGCTTAATGTTTGTGCGTAGATTTACCGGAATTCTGTTTATATTTGGTATATTTTTGGGCATGGTCTGCCTTTTCATGACTTTCGGCAATCGCCTTTATTTCCACCATGTTGCGTTGACGTTACCGTTGCTCTACTTAGCCCTTGCGCTTTGCATCGAGTACATAGCGGGCGCGATCTCGAGCGTACCCTGGGCGCAATGGGCGCTTGCGCTTCCATTCCTCCTGCTGGGAATTGGCAACGCGATCGATCGTCAGCGAGTTATGCTCGCCTTGGAGCGTACCGGCGGCGTCGGCTTGGCGTCCGACGCCATCGAGCGGTTCGCCGGGGATAGTCTTAGGAATCCGGACGACACGTTCGGGTTTTTCCCTGACTGGGGCGTCTTCATGCCGTTCGAAATGGTCACCGGCGGCCAGATACCGCTCCTGACCGAGTTCAGTCCCGAGGCTGCTCGGCGGAAGCTCTGCGAGGGACAGGATGCGCTGCTTGCGATAGTCAACGAGCAGGGGGTTGACCGCCTCGCGCGCTGGATTGACGCCGTCGGCTGGGGATCGCCTGAAATCGTGGTCTATCGGCAGCGCGACAATGTGCCGGTTCTTACCTCAGTCCGCTGGCGCTCCTCGGAATCAAACCACCCTGCCTGTGCTTGATCGGCCGCATCGGGTCTCTACTTGGCGTGACCCCAAAACGTTGGCTAGCTAATCGTCGTCTCCGCCTCACCCCGCGTGGCGGTTGAGGAACTCGAGCGTCTTTTCGTTGAACACCGCGACGTTTTCGTAAATCGCGGCGTGGGCGCAATCTTCGAACACGAGAAGCTCGCTCTTCTTGATCCCGTTCTTCAGCGGCTCGGCGAAGCGGGTCGAGGTCACGATGTCGTGGCGGCCGAACGTGATTTGCGTCGGCGCCGAGATCTTGCCGAGCTGACCCAACCCATCGTGGGCGATGACCGCGTTCGATTGGCGAAGGAAGGCGTCGAGCGGCTGCTTCGGCCGGCTGCGGACGAAGGCTGCGAGCTGGTCGACATATTCGGGCTTGGCGGCGTAAAGCTCCGGCGTGAGGCAGAACGGCAGGATTCCCTGGATGACCATCTCCTGGACGCTGCCGAGACCCTTGGCGATGGTCTGCCAGTCGCCGACGATCACTTTCAGGAACGGGTCGGTCTTCGGCCAGCAGGAGTGGAGCGACAGCGTCTTGACCTTTTGCGGGTATTTGCTCGCGAGCCACAGCCCGATCGCGCCGCCCAGCGACACGCCGCTCACATGCGCCTTCTCCACCCCGATAGCCTGCATGAAGCCGGCGACGTCGTCGGCGAACAATTCGGTCGAATAGGTCCCGTCCGGCTTGTCGGTCTCGCCCGCGCCGCGCGGATCGAGCGAGATGCAGGTGAAATGCTTGGCGTAGTCGGCGACCTGGAACGCGTAGCAGGCATTGTCGGCGGCGAGATAGGGAATGAGGACCAGCGGCTCGCCGGTTCCTTGGCTCTCGTAATTGATCGTGATGTCTTTGACCTTGACCTTTGGCATCCGTGCCTCCCGCGCAACGCCTTTCTGCGAAGGCGATTGGACGACGCTACGCCCTGGCGCCGAACGAGGTCAACGCATTACCGGCGAGGAGGGACGGTTGCGTCCCTCAGCGGGCCGCGCCGCCTGCCTTCGTCCAGGCGGACATGCCGCCCTCGATGTGCCGCACGGCGGCGAGGCCCTGATCCTGGGCGGCTTGCACCGCCATCGCCGAGCGTTCGCCGAACGCGCAGTAGAAGACGATCGTCTTGCCCGACTGGGCGAGCTCGTGGATGAGGCCTCCCTCGCCGATGTTGTCCATGAGTTCGGGGTAAGGGACGTGCAATGAACCAGGAATGGCGCCGGTCCGCTCGCGTTCCGCCTTCTCGCGCAGGTCGATCAGCGCGACGTCCGCCCGCCCGACGAGGCCCTTGGCCTCAAGGGCGGAATAGGCCCAACCTTTTCGCGCCACATCCTCCTGATGCAGTCCCTGGTGGATGTTGGCGGGCACCGCAACGTCCATCATTTTCGGATTGGGCAGATTGAGGCTCGCCATGAGAGCCGCATATTCGTCGGCGCCACGGACCTGAAGGCGCGGATTGAAGCGCTTCTCCTCGCCGATGGTGCTGACGGTGTCGCCCTTATAGTCGTGGGCCGGAAAGACGAGCGTGTCTTCCGGCAGTCGCATGAGGCGCTGCAGGCTTTCGTATTGGGCGCGGGAATCGCCGTTCTGGAAGTCGGTGCGGCCGGTGCCGCGGATCAGGAGCGTGTCGCCGGTGAAGACCCGGTCGCCGAACAGGAAGCTGTAGGAATCGTCGGTATGGCCGGGGGTAAAGAGCACATCCAGGCCCAGGCCCTCGACGGTGAGCTTGTCGCCGTCGGCGATCCGCATCGACACCACATCGACCTTGCTCTGCTCGCCCATCACGGTCACGCAGCGGGTGCGGTCGCGCAGCGCGCCCAAGCCGGTGATGTGGTCGGCGTGCAGATGGGTGTCGACCGCCTTCACGAGCTTGAGATCGAGCTCCTCCATCAGCTTGAGGTAGCGGTCGACCTTCTCCAGCACCGGATCGATGATGAGCGCCTCGCCGCCGCGGCGGCTGGCGAGAACATAGCTGTAGGTGCTCGAAACGCTGTCGAACAATTGCCGGAAGATCAATGGGGCCTCCCTGCGGCCGTCGCCGGGCCGCCTCTCGCCAACGCATATTACAACATCCGGCCGCACAGCACACACGCTGATTCGGCGGCTATCCCGCCTGGCTTCACCCGCCTTCAATCACTTCGTAATGCTGCACGCGGGCGTCGAAATCGATCAGCGCGGCGATCGCGCCGGGCTCGACGATCGCCTTGTCGATGTTGCGGCCGGCGAAACCCTCAATGGCGCCGAGGTCGCGCCAACGGGTCAGAACGAGAAATTCGATTGTGCCGCCGACCTGCCGTTCGCCGAGCTCGGCGCCGAGAAATCCTGGGATGCCCTCGAGCTCCGGCAGCACTCTCGCGCGAAAGTGGGCCGGGTAGGCCTCGGCGTTCATTGCGCTTGCGCGTCCGCGCCACTCGCGAAGGATCATCGTGCGCTCACGTCTGTTCGGATCAGTAGCGCGTCCCGTCTTTGCGCGTGAAAACATATCTGCCGTCTCCGCCTGGGCGGCCATGCAGATCGATGTCCGGATAGCTGACCTCGTCGCCCGCTGTGCGGTCGCCGACGACGAGCAGAATCACGTCCGCGGCCGATCGGTTGACAAACCGATGCGCGTTCCCGGTCCCCGCCGGAAAACCAGCGCACTGGCCGGCGTGCAGCGCCTGCACCCCAGCGTCGGTCTCGAGCTCAACCTTGCCCTCGAGAACGTAGACAAACTCATCCTGGCGTGAGTGCGCGTGGCGGGGCGCGGACTTGCCGCCCGGAGCGATGCGGGTGAGATTGACGCCAAAATTGGTCAGTTTCAGATGATCGCCGAGCCGTCGGTTCCAGCGCTTCTGGATCTCGGCCCGAAAAGGCTCGGGCAGAAGCGTCGCGTTGCTTTCAGGCAGCGTCAACGGGTCAAAACCCGACTTCTCAGGCATCACGCACCTCCTGCCCTCGGGCAGATTGCGCCGAGATCGGTCAAACGCAAGACCAGCGCCGCGCTGAGAGCATGGAGAGCGGGCGCACGCGGAGGCCGATCGTCGCCGCGCGATCGGCCCGAGCGGTCGTAGCCATTCGGCGGCCGGCCGTTCCGCCGGCCAGGCGCGGCGCGAGCGGAGGATGCTCAGACGGGTTGCTTGACGATGCGGATATAGGGCTTCGGCGTCCGCCATCCGGCCGGGAACAGCGTCTTGGCGTCCTCGTCGCTGACCGACCCTGCGATGATGACGTCATCGCCGTGTTTCCAGTTCGCGGGCGTCGCGACCTTGTGCTTGGCGGTGAGCTGCATCGAATCGATCACCCGCAGGAGCTCGTCGAAGTTGCGCCCAGTGGTCATCGGATAGGTCAGCATGAGCTTGACCTTCTTGTCGGGGCCGATGACGAACACCGAGCGCACGGTCTGGTTGGTCGCCGCAGTGCGGCCTTCGGATGTGCCCGGCTCCTCGGCCGGCAGCATGTTGTAGAGCTTGGCCACCTTGAGGTCGTGGTCGGCGATGATCGGGTAATTGACCTTCGCGCCCTGAGTTTCCTCGATATCGGCGAGCCAGCGGCCATGGCTGTCGACCGGGTCGACGCTCAAGCCGATCAGCTTGGCGTTGCGCTTCGTGAACTCGGGCTCGATCTTCGCCATGTAGCCGAGCTCGGTGGTGCAGACGGGGGTGAAATCCTTGGGATGGGAAAACAGGATCGTCCACTTGTCGCCGATCCACTGGTGGAAGTCGATCGGTCCATGCGTGGTGTCAGCCGTGAAGTTGGGGGCGGTGTCGTTGATGCGAAGAGACATCGATTTCTCCCTTGGGCGCTTAGTCTACTAAGACGATATAATTTAGCAATCTAGCACAAGGCTCGGGCGGTTCCCAGCCCCGTCGATGGGCGCCGCGCCTGCCGGCGGGACCGTTACGTTGTCCCAAGCACAGGCGCAAGCGGGGATGTCGGCGTTGGCCTTCCATCCACCCGCCGCTATGATCCGACCATGACCGAAGCGGAGATTGCAAAGCTTGCGAGCTGGCTCGCCAAGGCCGGACTCGAAGGCCGGACCGAGACCGCCCTGCTTGAGGGCTTTTGCCGTTTCGCCGCCGCCGCCGGGGTGCAGCTCGCGCGCGTGATCCTGTTCATCGACACTCTCCATCCCATTCACGAAGGCCGGGCGTTTCGCTGGGATCGCGAAAAGCCCGAGGCGACCCTGACTGAATACGGACGAACCGCCGAAGGGGAGGCTTTGGAACGCTGGCGCACAAGCCCGTTCTTCCGCATGCTGACAGTCGGGGATTCGGTGATGCGGCGGCGGATCTCGGCCGAGGGGGACATCGAGTTTCCGATGTTCGCCGACTATCGCGCGGACTCGATGACCGATTTTGTCGCGATGATCAATCGCTTCGGCGAGGACGGCGCAATCGGCGAGATGGATTGCATCTATTCCGCCTGGGTGACCGATCGCGCGGAGGGCTTCACCGACGAGGAGATCGGCGCGCTCAAGCGGCTCGCGCCGTTCCTCGGGCTTGCGATCAAATCCGCTTCGCTCGCTCGCATCGCCGAGACCCTGGTCGAGACCTATCTCGGACGCGACGCCGGCCGGCGGGTCTTGAGGGGCAGGATCGAGCGCGGGGTGACGGACCGGATCAAGACTGTGCTGTGGTTCAGCGACCTGCGAAACTATACGCGCATCTCAGACACCGCGCCGCCGGAGGAGATCATTCCGCTGCTCAACGACTATGCCGAAGCCGTGGTCTCGTCGATCCACCAGCACGACGGCGACGTCTTGAAGCTGATCGGCGACGGCGTGCTCGCCATTTTCCCGGCCGAGGACCGCGCCCAAGCCTGCGCGGCAGCGCTCAACGCCGCCGGGGCGGCGCAGGAGGCGGTGGCGGCTCTCAACGCGCGCCGGTTCGAGAAGGGCCTGCCCGCGACCGAAATCTATCTGGGGCTGCATATCGGCGAGGTGTTCTACGGCAATATCGGCAGCAAGGAGCGGCTCGATTTCACCGTCGTCGGCCCGGCGGTCAACGAAGTAAGCCGGATCGCGGCAATGTGCCGGTCGGTGGATCAGCCGGTCCTCATCTCGGCTGCGTTCGCTGCCTCGGTCACAGAGGAGCGTCGGACGTTCGCCTCGGTCGGAAGGTTCGCGCTGCGTGGCGTCGGCAAGCCTCAGGAGCTGTTCACGCTCGATCTTTTGGCCTGAACTTCTGCCCGTCCGGCCCGGGACCGGCGTTTTTCGGCGTGCGGACCGCCGGACTGTCTGATACCAGCCCTGAAATGAGTTCCTCCCTCGCCGCCCGCGGTCCTCAGGGTCGAGCGCCTGGCCAAGTCGTTCGGCGATTTGCAGGCGGTCGATGGCGTCAGCTTTCATGTCGCCCCGGGCGAGATTGTCGGGCTGGTCGGCCCGAACGGCGCCGGCAAGACGACGACGATCAACATGATCCTCGGCGTCCTCGAGCCGACCGCCGGGCGAATCGAAATCGAAGGCGTCGACCTCGCCCAAGACCGCAGCCAGGCCCTGTCGAACACCAATTTCGCCGCCGTCTATGCGCCGCTGCCCGGCAATCTCACAGTCGAGCAGAACCTGCGCGTCTTCGGCATGCTCTATTCCGTCAGTAATCTTTCCGCCCGGATCGAGCGGCTGCTTGCGGTTTACGACCTCCTCCGCTACCGAGGGACCAAGGCCGGGCTCTTGTCGTCCGGAGAGCAGACCCGCCTCAGCCTCGCCAAGGCGATGCTCAACCGACCGCGACTGCTCCTGCTCGACGAGCCGACCGCCTCGATCGACCCGTCGAACGCGCGCGACATTCGCGCTGGGATCGCCAAATTCGTCGACAGCGGGCATTGCGGGGTCTTGTGGACGAGCCACAACATGTACGAGGTCCAGGCAGTCTGCGACCGGGTGCTGTTCCTGTCGCATGGCCGGATCGTGCTCGAAGGCGATCCGAAAACGCTGCCGGAGGAACATGGGGCGGCGAGTCTCGACGACCTGTTCGTCAACGTCGCGCAAGAGGCGCTCGACGACGGAGGGGCGCGGTGAACAGGTCGCGCGTCGGCGCCGTCGTGCTCCGGATCCTCTATCTCTATCGCGGCAGTCCGCAGCGCGTCTTTCCCATTTTTGTCTTCGTGGCGGTCGACATCGTTCTTTGGGGCTTCCTCACCCGCTACCTGAACTCAGTCTCGCGCGCTGACTTCAACTTCGTGCCGGCGCTGCTCGGGGCAGTCCTGCTGTGGGATTTCTTGACCCGGGTGATGCAGCAGCTGTCGATGGCGCTGTTCGAGGACGTCTGGACGCGAAACTTCCTCAATTTCTTCGCCACGCCGCTTCGCGTCTCGGAATATCTGGCGGGACTGCTCATCGTCGCGGTGACCACCAGTCTTTTGAGCCTCATCGCGATGCTGGTGTTTGCGCAAGCCGCATTCGGCCTCTCGTTTTTGGTTTATGGAGTTGCGCTGGCCCCGTTCCTGATGGTGTTGTTCCTTACCGGGATCGCGCTTGGGGTCACCGCTTCGGCGCTCGTCCTCAGACTTGGACCTGCGTCCGAGTGGCTGATCTGGCCGATCCCGATGCTCATCTCGCCATTCGCCGGCGTGTTCTATCCGGTCGCCGTCTTGCCGGGATGGATGCAGGCGATCGCGGCGATCCTGCCGCCGTCCTATGTGTTTGAAGGCATGCGTTCGGTCGTGGCCGGAAATCCTGCTCCTTGGGATCGGCTCGCGCTCGGCGGAGGTCTGGCTCTCACCTATCTTGTCCTTGCTTGCATGTTCTTCTTCGCAGTGTACCAGACCGTGATTCGCACCGGCCTCATCGCCCGCTACAGCGCCGAGACGGTGAGCTGAGCTTCGCTAGATCGCCTTGCCGACCAGCGCCCCGATGCCCGCCGTCACCGCCATCGCCAGCGCGCCCCAGAAGCCCACCCTCAGCGCTGGCCTGGCCATCGGCGCGCCGCCCGTCCGGGCGCCGAGCGCGCCAAGCGCGACCAGGAAGACTAGCGCGGCGGCAGGGACGGCTGCGACAACGGCGTCCGGCGGGGCGAGGAACGCCGCGAGCGTCGGCAGGGCGGCGCCGACCGAAAATGCGATTGCGGAAGCGCCGGCGGCCTGGATCGGGTTCGGCTTTGCGGCTTCGGTGAGGCCGAGCTCATCGCGCGCGTGGGCGGCGAGCGCGTCCTTGGCCATGAGCTGATCGGCCACTTCCCGCGCGAGTTTGGGCTTCACTCCGCGATCTTCGTAGATGTGGGCGAGTTCGCGCTTTTCCTCGGAGGGCTGCTCGCTCAGCGCCCGTCGCTCGCGCGCGAGGTCTGCCGCCTCGGAGTCCGCCTGCGAGCTGACGGAGACATATTCGCCCGCCGCCATGGACATCGCGCCCGCCGCCCAGCCGGCGATCGCGGCGGTCAGGATCTCGCCTCGCGAGCCTGCGGCCGCTGCGACGCCGACGATGAGGCTCGCGGTCGATATGATCCCGTCGTTCGCGCCGAGCACCGCCGCCCTCAGCCAGCCGGCGCGATTGACATAATGAGATTCCGCTCCCGGCATCGCGCCACCGACAATTTCCAGCCCGTGATGACTTATCACGGCGCGGTGACGATGGACCAACGGTCGAGCCCGAAGCGGCGCTCGAGGCAGGCGATATGGTTCGGAACGCTCAAGCTTGTTAGAGTTGGGCCTATAAGGCGAAAACGCATCGCTCGAGAAAACTATCCGATTGAATTCGATGTCTTTTAGGGGAGGGTGGAAATGCCCATTCGCAGCGCGCCTGGAACCAGAATTCCGTATTACCTGATCGTGTTCGACAAGGAGGGGAACGAGCGTCCGGAGCCGGACGGGGCTCTCCTGACGACCGCCGTTTTGGCCCGTCTGGCGGGACACGAGGCGCCCGTCACCGACATCTTCCTGATGAGCCATGGCTGGCAGGGTGACATTCCCGGCGCGATTGGCCAGTACGACGCCTGGATCGGGGCCATGGCGGCGGCGAAAGCCGACCTCGACGCCGCGCGAAGCACGTCCGGATTTGAACCGTTGATCGTGGGACTGCACTGGCCGAGTCTTCCGTGGGGCGACGAAACGATTCCCGCCGGCCCAGGCCTCCTCTCGGCGGATGACGAAAGGGCTCAATCGATCGAGCCTGAGGTCGAGGCCTATGCGTCGCGCATCGCCGATACGCCGGTTGCCCGAGCCGCCATCCGCGCGATTCTCGACGCGGCGCAGAAAGAGCCTGCGTCTGCCCCGCTCTCCCAGAATGTCCGGGCCGCTTACGCGACCTTGTTCGCCGAATCTGGGCTCGAGGTTCAGGGCCCAGCCGGCGTCCCGGGCGCGGACCAGGAAGCGTTCGATCCGGAGGCCATCATCAAGGAGGCCGGCGCGGAACGGCCGCTTTCCGCGGCCCCGGGCGTGCTCGGCTTCGGCGACGGCCTGAAGGACATCGTGCTGACTCCGCTTCGCCAGCTTTCTTTCTGGAAGATGAAGGACCGGGCGCGGCGGTTCGGCGAGGGCGCGGGACACGAGCTCTTGCGCCGCCTCATGCGGGCGGCGCCCAAGGCAAGATTTCACCTGATGGGACACAGCTTCGGCTGCATCGTCGTCACGGCGTCGATTGCCGGAGCAAAAGAGTCCGAGCCCCTGTCAAGGCCGGTGGACACCCTGTTCCTCGTTCAGGGCGCGCTGTCGATCTGGGCCTATACGGACAACATTCCCTACGTTCCGGGGACGGCCGGCTATTTCGAACGCATCATGACGAACCGCCTCGTGAGCGGGCCGATCGTCACGACCCGCTCCCGGTTCGACCGGGCCGTGGGCTTCTTCTATCCGCTCGGCGCCGGATCGGCGGGACAGATCGTGCTGGCGGCCGAGGAATATCCGCCCTTCGGCGGCCTCGGCGCGTTTGGCATCCAGGGCGTGAAGGACGCCGAGGACCGCGCGATGCTGCCGCTGACCTCCGCCTATGATTTCGAGCCTGGACGGATCTACAATCTCGAAGCAAGCGACGTCATCAGGAACGGCAGCGGACCTTCGGGAGCCCACAGCGACATCGCCCATCCCGAAGTCGCCCATGCCTACTGGGAAGCGGTTCGCGCCGGACAGCGGCCGAGCCTGGAGCGGAATCGCGTCTTGGGCGGCCTCCTGGGAGTCGAGCGTGCCCAGAACCTCAGCGGCGGCGGGGCGCAACCGGTTCCGGGGATACGAAGCACGCTCAGGGTCACAGGAACGATCGGCTCTGCAAAGAAAGGAGGAGCGAAAAAAGCACCCGCAAAAACCTCTGGGAAGAAGACGGCAAAGAAGGCGGCGGCTGAAAAAACCGCTGCTGGAAAGCCGGCGAAAAAGCAGGCCGCTCCAAAGAAGAGCTTGCGCAAAGCCGCGACGCAGAAGAACGCGAGAAAGAGCGCAGCAAACAAGACGACGGCCAAGAAGGCGCGCGCAAGTAAGCCACCGGCAAAAAAGTCGGCGGCGAAGAAATCCGCGGCAAAGCCGAAGCCTGGAGGAGCGCGCCGCGGGCAAGGGGCGGTTTCCCGCCCCGAGTTGCAGTCCGCCCATATAGTAGGGGCGCTTGAGGGCGACCTGCCCAAGCGTGAGGACTTCGGGGCGATCCTCAGGCGCGGGATCACCAAGAACGACCCCAATCTCATGTACTGGTCGGTGCGCGACGCGCGGTCTCCTTCTGAGCCCGCTCACCAGCGATGGATCAACGCCGAGGTCGAAGGCCGCCGGCGCGGCGAGGCGCTCGAGAAGGGCGTCAAATATGTCCTTTCCTTCGATGTCGACATTGGGCGGCGCGAAGACGCCGTCGGCGCGGCGCTGCTCGACGACAGCCAGATCTTCGTTCCCGACGTCGAGGAGGCGACGCTGACGGTTCAGCTGGACAGCGACGATTTCGTCATCGACAAGCGCGCGGATTCACTCGTCGTTCCCCGCGAAGGCGTCTCGAGCGGAAAGGCGTCCTTCAGAATTACGCCGCGTCACGATGGGATCTCGAAGATCAAAGCGACGATCCATCTCCAAGGCAATTTTATTCAGCAGATGGAGTTGAGCTTCGACGTCGGCGCGAAGGGCGCGACCGAAGTCGCCGTGTCGGCGCTCGGCCGCCCCGCGTCGGCCGTCGCGGTCGTGCAGCCGCGGGACATCGGATTGTCGATTTCGCCGGGGGTCGGAGGCTACGACCTGATCGTTTGGGGCGCGGTCATGGCCCGCGCGCGCCTGCCGATCCAGCCGGCGGATCTGGCCAAGGCGGTCGACGTCGCGCGTGACGAGCTGATGAAAATCGTCATGCATCGCAACGCCGACAACACCTACGTCTTCCAAGCGGGAATCGACATTCCGGCCGCAGACCAAGACGCGGCGCTGGAAATCATGGCGCGCGCCGGGGCGACGCTGTTCCGCAAACTCTTTTGGGGTCCCTCGATGGCAGCGGACGCCAATCGGGTCGGCGACTTCCTGCGCAAGATGGCTGCCGATACGCCAAAGCTCAAACTGCAAATCTTGGCGGACAGCGCGCCCATCCCGTGGGGAATGCTTTATTTCGGCGACGCGAGCGCTGGCGCGAAACTCGACTGGAGCAACTTTCTCGGCATGCGACATGTGATCGAGATGATCCCGCTGCAGAACACGCTGGCGGTGGCGTCGGCGGACATCCCGAGCGATCAGCCGAGACTCGCGGTCAGCCTCAACGTGAACCGCGGCATCGACCAGCAATTGGGCGTGAACCTGGTCGCGCAGCAGGAGGCTTATTGGGCCGACGCGAACAAGCAGGGCAAGGTGCGCGTCGTCCCCCGCGCGACCAAAGCCGAGCTCGTGAAGGCGCTCGCCTCCGAAATCGCCGACGACCAGATCCTCTATTTCTATTGCCACGCGAAGTCGGCCGACCTCGCCGCCACGGGTGGACCGGACTCGGCGTGCATTGTCCTCAGCGACGGCAGCGTGACTCTCGGCGACCTCAACCTGGATGCGCCGACCACGAAACAGCTTCGCAACGCCCCGCTAGTATTCATCAACGCCTGCGAATCGGCCGAGATGTCTCCCGCCTTCTATGACGGGTTCGTGCCCTATTTCATGGCGAAAGGCGCGCGCGGCGTCGTCGGGACGGAGTGCAAAACGCCGGCGTTGTTCGCGGCCGAGTGGGCGAAGCGCTTTTTTCCGCGATTTCTCAAGGGCGAGGCGCTCGGCGAGGCCTTTCTCGCGCTTCGGAAGGAACTTCTCGAGCAGCACGGAAATCCGCTCGGCCTCCTCTACGCCGTGCATAGCGACGGCGATACCCGCATCAAGCCGCCGTTGGCTTTGGCGGGCTGAGCGGCTTCGCCGCGGACTGCTGCGCTCAAGCCGCTAACGGCGCGCTTGCGCCCCCCCGCGCCCTTGCGAACAAAGCGCGAAACATGGTTGGTCGACCCATGTCGCTCGCCCTGATTCGCTCGAGCCCGGCGGTTGAGCTCAATGCCGAGCAACTGCTCGCCGTCGAGCACGGGATCGGCGATCCGCGCGGGCCTTCGCCGCTGCTCGTCGTCGCAGGCGCCGGCTCGGGCAAGACGGCGATGTTGGCGCATCGGGTGGCGGCGCTGATCCTCGCCGGCGCAGACCCCAAGCGCATCATGCTCGCCACCTTCTCGCGCCGCGCGGCGGCGGAGCTTGGCCGCCGCGTCGAACGGCTGCTCGCTCGCCGTCTCGCGCCTGAGGCGGCCGCCGCGGCGACGCCGGCCTATGCCGGCACGTTTCACGCCATCGGCGCCCGACTCTTGCGCGAATACGCGGCCCGCCTCGGCCTCGATCCGTCCTTCACCATCCACGACCGCGAGGATTCGGCCGACCTCATGAACTGGGCGCGCCACGAGGCCGGCCTTGGCGACGCAAAGGAGCGCTTCCCGACCAAGGCGACGTGCCTGGCGATCTATTCGCGCGTCGTCAACGCGCGCGGCGAGCTCAAGGCCACGCTCGGCAAATGGTTCCCCTGGGTCGCGGCGCACGAGGACGCCCTTCGGGCGCTGTTTGCTTCCTACGTCGAGACGAAGCAGCGCCACAACGTGCTCGATTACGACGACCTCCTGCTCTATTTCGCCCAGATGTTGGCGGAGCCGGCGATCGCGGCGGAGATCGCCGCGCGCTTCGATCACCTGCTGGTCGACGAATACCAGGACACCAACGCGCTCCAGGGCGAGATCGTGCTGGCGCTGAGGCCTCAAGGGCGGGGCCTGACGGTCGTCGGCGACGATGCGCAGGCGATCTATTCTTTTCGCGCCGCCACGGTGCGCAACATTCTCGACTTTCCGCGTGCCTTCGACCCGCCGGCGCATGTCGTCACGCTCGAGCGCAACTACCGTTCGACGGGCGCCGTCCTCGCCGCCGCCAACGCGGCGATTGCCCTCGCGCCCGAGCGCTTCGCCAAGACCCTGTGGACCGATCGGCCGGCGGGCGCGCTTCCCCTGCTCGTGACCGTCGCCGACGACGCCGATCAGGCGCGCTTCGTCGCGACCCGCGTTCTCGCCAATCGCGAGGCTGGCGCTTCGCTTAAAAGCCAGGCGGTGCTGTTTCGCGCTTCCCACCATAGCGCCGCGCTCGAACTCGAGCTCACGCGCCGCAACGTGCCGTTTGTCAAATACGGGGGCTTGAAGTTTCTCGACGCCGCGCATGTCAAGGACGCGGTCGCCCTTCTGCGCTTCGCCGAGAATCCGCGCGACCGGATCGCGGGCTTTCGCGTCGCCCTGCTCATGCCCGGCGTCGGCCCGAAGACCGCCGAGACGATCGTCGCCGCCGCGGCGGCCGATGACGGCTTTGCGGCGATGGCGGCGCTCAAGCCGCCGGCGCGGGCGCGAGACGGCTTTTCCGCCTTCGCCAACCTCATGCGCCGGCTCGTGGAGCGCGCTGCGCCGTGGCCGGCAGAGATGGCCGACGCGGTCGCCTGGCTCTTGCCGCACATCGAGGCGCGCTATGACGACGCGCGGGTCAGGATGGGCGATCTCGAGGCGCTCGAACGCATCGCCGCCGGTTTTCCCTCGCGCGAGCGCTTCTTGAGCGAGCTTGCGCTCGATCCGCCGGACAAGACCAGCGATGAAGCCGGACCGCCGCTCAGGGACGAGGACTATCTCATCCTCTCGACCATCCATTCGGCCAAGGGGCAGGAATGGCGCTCGGTATTCGTGCTCAACTGCGTCGACGGCTGCATTCCCTCCGACCTCGCGACCGGCTCGTCGGAAGAGATCGAGGAGGAGCGCCGCCTGCTCTACGTTGCGATGACGCGGGCGAAAGACGAGCTCGCGCTCATCGTTCCGCAGCGTTTCTTTGTTCATGGCCAACCGAAATACGGCGACCGCGCCGTGTTCGCGATCCGCACCCGGTTTCTGCCCCCGCCGCTGCTCAAGCACTTCGACCGCCAGACCTGGCCGGAAGCTGAGCCGGAGACCAGCCGTCCCCCCGCGAATGGGCCCCGCGTGGACCTTCAGGCGCGCATGCGGGCGATGTGGCGGTGAGCAGGAAATGAATGCAGCCGGAATCGCGCTGGCCGCAGTTTCCTGCGCTGTCCGCTCAAGCCGCGTCGACCGAGGCGCCGCCAAGGAAAAAGCGCCTTGGCCCCTTGCGCCGCGGTCCGATCTGGTCGATGCTCCAATAATAGGATAAATGCAGCCGCGCCCCAAGGCCGCGGACGGATGTTGCGCGGGCGGAAGCGGAGGAAGTCGGCTTGCCGATTCTTGAGTTGAATCAGGTCTCCAAGCACTTCGGGGCCATCCACGCGCTCACCGAAGTCGACTTGACGCTCGAGTCTGGCGAAGTTTTAGGGCTTATGGGCGACAACGGCGCCGGAAAGTCGACCCTGGTCAAGGTCATCGCTGGCAATTTCCCCCCGACCCATGGCGAAGTTCGCATCGCCGGCGAGGCGGTGCATTTTCACAAGCCCGTCGAAGCGCGGCAAAAGGGGGTCGAGGTCGTCTACCAGGACCTCGCGCTCTGCAACAATCTTTCCGCGGCGGCCAATGTGTTCCTCGGCCGCGAAGTCAAGCGCGGCGCGGGGCCGTTCCGCTGGCTCGATCACAAGGCGATGGCCAAGCGGGCCGGGGAATTGTTCGGCGAGCTCAAATCCGAGACCAGGCCCCGCGACCTCGTGCGGCAGATGTCGGGCGGCCAGCGGCAGGCGGTCGCGATCGCGCGCACACGGCTCTCGCAGGCGCGCATGGTGCTGATGGACGAGCCCACAGCGGCGATCTCGGTGAGACAGGTTGCCGAGGTCCTCGATCTCATCCGCCGCCTCAAGGATTCGGGCATGGCGATCATCCTGATCAGCCATCGCATGCCCGACGTGTTCGCGGTCTGCGATCGGGTCGTGGTGATGCGTCGCGGCCGCAAGGTCGCGGACAAGGCGATCAAGGCGACGAGCCCCGAAGAGGTCACCGGCTTGATCACCGGCGCCATTCACGCAGCCTGAGGGGCGCCATGTCGACCGAAGCCGCCAAGCCGCCGCCGCAAGCCAATGTCTCGATCGAGTCGGTATTGGGCGTCCAGCAACATAACTTCTGGCAGCGCATCATCGGCGCGCAATCGTTCTGGGTGACGGTCGCACTGATCCTCATTTGCATCGTGATGGGCTGGCTGCAGCCGGCGTCCTTCGCCACGAGCGAGAACTTCTTCAACATCACCCGCAATTTCTCGTTCATCGGCATCATGGCGCTTGGCATGACCGCGGTCATCGCGACCGGTGGCATCGACCTTTCGGTCGGCTCGATCATGGGGCTGACGGCGGTGGCGAGCGGGCTCGTGCTCGAGGCCGGCTATCCGGCTTGGCTCGCGGTCCTAGTCGGCTTGGCGGCCGGCGGCGTCACCGGGCTCATCAATGGCGTCATCATCGCCTACGCTGGCATATCGCCGTTCGTGACCACGCTCGGCATGCTGTCGATCGCCCGCTCTTGCGCCGTGGTCTTGTCCGGCAACCGGATGATCTACAAATTCGGCGACGGCGGTCCGGGGTTCAAGGCCCTCGGCAGCGGCACGCTGAATATCACGCCCACTTTTCAGTTGAGCTATCCGCTGCTTTTCCTCATCGTGCTGACCGCTCTGCTCGCCATCGTCTACAAGATGACGAGCTGGGGCCGTCACGTGCTGGCGATCGGCGGCAATGAGCACGCGGCTCTGTTGACCGGGGTTCCCGTCAATCGCATCAAGGTGCAGGTCTATGTCGTTTCGGGCCTTGCCGCGTCCTTCGCGGCGATCCTGGCTGTCGGTTGGGAGGGCTCGGCGATCAACGCGCTCGGCGTGACCTACGAACTGTTGGCGATTTCGGCCGCGGTGATCGGCGGCGCCAATCTGATGGGAGGCGAAGCGAGCGCCTATGGCGCCTTCATCGGCGCGGCCCTCATCTTCGTGATCCGCAACTCGCTTTTGATGGCGGGCGTCGATTCGAACTGGCAGGGCACGTTCGTCGGCCTGTTCCTGATTGGAGCGGTCTACCTCGGAAAGATCCGAGGAGCGAAACGCGAATGACCCCCGACGGGGGCCGCGTCTAACTGGGAGGAGTAAGGTAATGTTGAAGTTGTTGTTGACTGGCGCTGTGGCGGTGGGGGCCTTGGTCGCCGTTTCCGCCTCGACGCAGGCGGCTGATCCCTACACGTTTGCGCTGGTGCCGAAGAACACCAACAATCCGTTCTTCGACCAGGCGCTCGCCGGATGCAAGAAAGCCGAAGCCGAGCTCAAGGGCGCGGTCAAGTGCCTCTATATCGGGCCGGGAGAGCACGGCGGCGGCGATGAGCAGGCGCAGATGGTCGGCGACCTCATCACCAAGAAGGTCGACGGCATCGCGGTTTCCGCGGCAAACGCTCCGGCGATCGCGAATGCGCTGAAAGGCGCGGCGGCGGCCAAGATCCCGGTGCTCACCTGGGACTCGGATCTGTTGCCGGCGGACAAGGGTCTGCGCGCCGCCTATGTGGGCACGCACAATTATGACATCGGCGCCAACATCGCCAAGCTGGTCATGCAGATCAAGCCCAAGGGCGGCACGATCTGCATCCAGTCGGGCGGCGCCGCGGCGGCCAACCACAACGAGCGCATGCAGGGCATCCGCGACACGCTGTCGGGCAACAAGAGCGCCGAATCGCCCGGCGAGCGCCTGACCGGCCAGAACGGGTGGACCGAAGTCGCCGGCTGTCCGCTCTACACCAACGACGACTTCCCGCTGTCGGTGCAGCAGATGGAGGACATCCTCGCCAAATATCCCAACCTCGACGCGTTCACGCCGACCGGCGGCTTCCCGCAGTTCGTGCCCGACGCCTACGAGAAGGTTGCGAGCAAGTACAAGGACAAGATCGCCTCCGGCGCGCTCGCGCTGGTCGTCGCCGACACGCTGCCGGTCCAGATCGACCTGATGAAGAAGGGTCTGTCCGCCGGCCAGGTCGGCCAGCGGCCGTTCGAGATGGGATACAAGGCGATGTATTTCCTCAAGGACATCAAGGACGGCAAGGCGCCGCCGGCCGACCCGACCTATACCGGGCTCGACGTCTGCACGCCCAAGACCGCCGACACCTGCATCGGCGGCTGACGCTCGCGTTCGTTGACGAAGAGAGGGGCCGGCGGCGATCGCCGGCCCCTATGTTTTTGGCGCGCGTGGTTCTGTCGGTTGGGTCTCGATGCGACGCGCGAACCGATCGGGCCAGCCTCGGCGCCTGCGGGCGGAGGCAATTTGACGTCAGTATGTCGCAAAGACCTGCATATGACAGTCTGGAGAAAAGAGCGATCGACATCCGAGGAGAGCGCCATGGCGACGAAAGCGAACTTCACGCCGGACGAATGGAAATCCCTGCTGCAAAGCCCTCTGCTGGTCGGGATTGCGGTGTCGGCGGCCGATCCGAGCGGCCTCATCGGCATGCTCAAGGAGAGCATGGCGAGCGCCCGCGCGCTGGTTGAGGCGAAGGCCGATCCCAACGCTGACGAACTCGTGAAAGCGGTCGCCGGCGACTTCGAGACTTCGGAAGGCCGTGGCCTCGCCCAGGACGGCCTCAAGGCGCTGCTCGCCGGAAGCAAGCCCGCCGACATTGCCGCGAAGACCGTGGACGCGCTGCGCGCGCTTTCGGCGCTGCTGGACGCCAAGGCGCCGGCGGATGCGGCCGCCTACAAGACTTGGCTCTCCCACGTCGCGAACGCGGTCGCGGAAGCGGCGCCGGAGGGCGGCTTTCTGGGCTTTGGCGGTACCCAGGTGAGCGAGGCCGAAAAAGCGAGCGTGGCCCAGATCGCGACCGCCCTCGGCGTTTCAGTTCCGGCCGGGACCTAGGTCCTAAATTCAATGCGTCGTCTTCGCTGAAAAGATCGCACAGGGCTGGATGCGCCCTTGCTCGAATCGCCGGGTTGTGGCTATATTGCACTGCAGCATCGCGCCGCAGCATAGCGAGCCGGTCGACGCGACGCTCTTTTGGCGAAGGACGCGTCCTGATGATCATCGGCGTTCTCAATCAGAAAGGCGGGGTCGGCAAAACGACCGTCGCGATCAACCTGGCGGCGAGCCTCGCCCGTTCGGGCGAGCGTGTCCTTCTGGTTGACGCCGACCCGCAAGGCAGCGCGATGGCGTGGTCGAGCACGCGCGAAAGCGAACCGCCGTTCGCGGTCGTGGGCATGGCGAAGCCGACGCTGCACCGCGACTTGCCGCGGCTCGCCGGCAATTACGACGTCGTGATTGTCGATGGCGCGCCGCGCGTCAACGAGCTCGGCCGCTCGGCGATCCTCGCCAGCGACACGGTGCTGATCCCCGTCCAGCCCTCGCCCTACGACGTGTGGGCGGCCGCCGACACGGTGCAATTGATCCGCGAGGCGCGGCAGATGAAGGAAAGCCTCAAGGCGGCGTTCGTCATCAATCGCCGCATCGCCAGAACCGCGATCGGCCGCGACGCCGCCGCGGCGCTGGCGCAATTCGACGAGATTCCAGTTCTCGCGGCCGTGCTCAACCAGCGCATCGTCTATGCCGAGAGCGCGGCCAGGGGGCTCTCGGTGATCGAGGCCGCGCCGACGAGCGAGGCGGCGCGCGAGATCGACGCTCTGGCGCAAGAAGTCTTCGGTTCGAGGAAAAGGAAGGCGGCGTGAGCAAGAAGACGATCGCATTCACGATGCCGGCTGCGGGGCGAAGGCCGCGCGAGCGCGCGCCGGTCGTTCTCGACGGGCTCACCGGCGAGAGCGTTCCGTTCGCCGCCGCCGAGCCGAGCCTCCGCGACGCCGGAGCCGATTCCAGGACCGACGAATGGGTGCGCGACCGGCCTTCGCGCGACGCCCCCGGGCCGTCGCTGCTTCCGGACCCGCCGCCGTTGCGC
The DNA here is from genome assembly GCA_963794155.1 of uncultured Alphaproteobacteria bacterium. GTDB lineage: Bacteria > Pseudomonadota > Alphaproteobacteria > Rhizobiales > Beijerinckiaceae > Roseiarcus. The sequence continues at coordinate 70,619 of CAWCCX010000003.1, forward strand.
GCCTTCGCCGTCGGCGCCAGCGTCACGATCAATCTCGCCGCCGAGCGGAACCTGATGGAAGCGATGACGCTGAGCTTCATGATTCCGTTTGCGCTCGGCTGGTTCTGGTTCGCCCATGCGATGGCGCGCCGCCAGCGCCTGTGGGGCGTCTGAGCCAAGCCCGCGCGTTGACGCGCGATCGGTTAGTCAGGCTGGGGCGACGGGCGGCAATCTGGAATATATCGCGCTGTCCGTCGAGGCGAACGACGGATTCTCTCAGAACGTCTCGGCGATCAGCGCGCCGATCTCCTTGTGAATCGCGTTGCGCACGTCCATCGGCGCTGACGAACTCGGTGTAATAGACCGCGGCGATGATCGGTTCCCGCTCGGGCGGCCAGACGATCGCAATCGTGTTCGCCGTTCCATGATCGCCGCTGCCGGTCTTGTCGCCGATGCGCCATGCGAGCGGGAGCCCGGCGCGCAACCTTTTGTCGCCGACCTTGTCGTCGATCAGCCAGGCTTGGAGCTGGAGCCGGGACGCATCGGAGAGCAGATCGCCCAGCAGGACCTGGCGTATGTCCTCGGCCATCGCCCGCGGACTCGTCGTATCGCGCTCGTCTCCCGGCGCCGCCGCGTTCAAGGCCGGCTCGTTGCGGTCGAGCCGGGTCACCGAATCGCCGAGCGAACGGGCAAACTGGGTGAAGCCCGCCGGTCCGCCGATCGCCTGAAGCACCAGGTTTCCGGCGGTGTTGTCGCTCCAGTCGATCGCGGCGGCGCAGAGATCGGCGATCGTCATGCCGCCTGACGCGAGATGGGTCTTGGCGATCGGCGCGTAATCGAGGAGATCGCCCGGCCCGTAAGCGATGACCCGGTCGAGCCGCTCGGCGCCGTCGTCGACCCGCTTGAGCGCGGCGGCGGCGGCCAGAAGCTTGAACGTGCTGCACATCGGGAACCGCTCGTCGGCGCGATGCTCGAGCGTCCAGCCGGTCTCCGTGTCGATGACCGCGGCGCCGAGGCGGCCGCCCTCGCGCTCCTCGATCCAGGCGAGATGCTTGTTGGCGAGGTTGAGGCGCTCCTCGGCGGAAGGGGCAGCCGCACGCGCGCGAAGCGGCGCGGCGGCCGCCGCCAGCCCGATGAGGAACAAACGACGGTTCGTACGAACGAGCATTGCTGTCCCTCGAGAGTGGATCACGGCTGCTCGGCCGGGGGTCCTTTCAGGCCGGCGCATGTTTGACGTGCTCGCCATACTGCAGGACCTGGACTTTCTCCAAGGTGACAAGGCCGCTCGGCATCATGGAATCGAGAACCGGCAGAAACGCCTTGATTTTGTCCTCGGTGTCCACGATCTCGATCACCAGCGGCAAGCTCTCGCGCACGTCGAGGATTTTCGTGCTGTGCAGCCTGGTCGAATGGCCGAAGCCCATCGGGCCGCGAAGGACCGTCGCTCCGGCGAGATGAACCTCGCGCGCCTTGAGGACGATCGCTTGGTAGAGCGGCCGATGGTGAAACCTCGCATCCTCGCCGATGAAGACGCGCAAAAGCATGGCGTCGCGTGGGAGATTCACGAATCAGCCTCCCTCGAACTGCCTCTGGGCGACGGCCACGAGAGTTGCGGCCGGCGTGGAAGGGCGATCTGTCAATGCTACCCCTGATTTCCGCCCGATCAAACTCGGCCGATTGACGTAGCGGATTCGACCCGTCTAGTATGCCGTCGCCAAGGGGATGGGGTTCCCCTTCAAACGCCCGAAAGCAACAAAGCCCGACGGCTGATGACCCCTACCGTGCGCGAACAGCGCGGTGGGCGTCCAACTCTTGCCGAACGATCCCTGCCGCGCGAACTGGAGAGGGATCATGGCGAGCGTGTGGCTTCAATCCGCGTTGTGGCTCGGACTGGCGCTCATGGCGTCGCTCATTTCCGTCCGGGTCGCGATCTCGGTCGCGCTGATTGAGATCGTCGTCGGCGCGGTCGCCGGCAATCTGATTGGTCTTGAAATTACCGATTGGGTCAATTTCCTCGCCGGTTTCGGCGCGATCCTTTTAACTTTCCTCGCCGGGACGGAAATCGATCCGCGCATTGTCAAGAAGCACTTCTGGTCGAGCATGTCGATCGGCGTCGTCGGCTTCGTCGCGCCCTATCTCGGGGTGCTGGCCTATGCGCATTTCGCCCTCGGCTGGCCGTGGCCACAGGCCCAGATCGCCGGGATCGCACTGTCCACAACTTCGGTTGCGGTCGTCTATGCGGTGATGATCGAGACCGGGTTCAACAACACCGAAATCGGCAAGATCATTCTCGCCGCCTGCTTCATCAACGATCTCGGCACCGTGCTCGCGCTTGGCGTCGTGTTCGCCCGCTACGATCTTTGGCTGCTTCTTTTCGGCGTCGTGACCGCCGTCGTGCTCGTCGTTCTCGTGCGCTATGCGCCCTGGATGTTCAAGAGCCTCGGCCAGCGGGTGAGCGAGCCGCAGACCAAATTCGTTTCCCTCATTCTGCTGGCGCTGGGCGGAATGGCGTCGGTTGTCGGGAGCGAGGCGGTGCTGCCCGCCTATCTGGTCGGCATGGCGCTGGCGCCGACATTTCTTGCCGAGCGCGAGTTGCCGCACCGCATGCGCATCATCGCCTTTTCGATCCTTACCCCGTTCTATTTCCTCAAAGCAGGATCGCTGGTCGAGGCGCGCGCGGTCATCGCGTCGATCGGGCTTATCGCGGTCCTGCTTGCCATCAAGATGGCGACCAAATTCCTCGGCATTCTGCCACTCACCCGCTATCACGAATTCGACCGGCGCGAGGGGATGTACACGACGCTCCTCATGTCGACCGGGCTCACCTTCGGCTCGATCTCGGCGCTGTTCGGGCTCACCAACAAGATCATCGACCAGACGCAATATACGATCCTGGTCGCCGCGGTGATCGGAAGCGCCGTCGTTCCGACCCTGATCGCTCAGACCTGGTTCCAGCCCGAATTCAAGGCGATCGCCGACGAACCCGATGTCCTGGAGGCAGAGGATGCGGCGCGCGAGGAGCCGTGATCGCCCATTGCGTTTGGTTTCGCCTTGAGCGAACCGGTGAGATGTCCTTCAATGCGGCGACAATTTGCTTTGAAGAGCCGGGCCAACAACTGAACCTGACGCTGGGCAAGTCTGTCCGCAGCAAACGAGAGCCCTGTTCGAGATGGCGTGGAGCCCTGTCGTGATTTCCGTTGGCGCCGCTTGCGGCGCACTTATGCGCTGGCAGCTCGGCGTGCGCCTCAATAGCCTCTTGCCTGGTCTGCCCCCAGGCACGCTGGCCGCCAATATCATCGGCGGCTACATCATCGGCCTGGCGATCGCCTACCTCTCGGAAGCGCCCACCTTGGCGCCCGAATGGCGGCTATTGATCGATAGTGTTGAAAAACTCGGATTTTCGCTTCGATCACAATTCAGAAGACCGCTGGCGGCCTCGATGGAAAATTCCTTGGGGGTTCGGCGGACGGGCCGCCTTTGCCGCGTGCGACCCTTCCATAGGCCTTGCCGTGGCGACTACCGGCTTAGATCACGCTATAGGCTCGAAAACGAGATTCTCGCGGTCACTCAATTTCCGAGTTTTTCAACGCTATTGATCATCACCGGCTTTTGCGGCGGCCTCACGACGTTCTCAACCTTTTCGGCTGAAGTCGTCACGTCGCTGCAGGAAGGCCGGCTGACTTGGGCGTTGGGGGCGATCGCAGTTCATGTCGTTGGATCGCTGGCCATGACCATGGCCGGGCTCGCGTCCTGGCGAGCGCTGAAATCCCTGTGAGGAGGACGGCATGAATGGCTATCAGATCACCTTTTTCACGCATCAAGACCGCCGCCACAAAGGCAAGCAGATGAGCGAGTGGCTTCTCGGTCTTGTCAACGAACTCGGGCTTCGCGGGGCAAGCCTGCATTCGGGCGGCGAGAGTTTCAGCCGCGGCGGTCGGATCCACTCGGCGCATTTTTTTGAACTTTCCGATCAGCCGGTCGAGGTGCTCGTCGCGGTGACTTCGGAACAGTCAATCAGATTGTTCGAGCGGCTCAGGGCCGAGAAAGTCCATCTGTTCTATGTCAAGACTTAGGTGGAATTCGGCGTCTTGGGCGTCGATGACTAAGTCGCGACTTGACCCTTCGCGCTTCGGCTGGTCCGCGGCGAATATTGGCCTGCTCGCCAGCGGGGACATTGAGCGCCGCGACGAAGGAACGCGACCGTGCTGAGATTGTCTCGCGCCCGGGTCATTGGCGACATCGAGTTCATGATCAACAGCCCCGGCCCAGCTCCCGGCCAACGCAAGTGGACTGCGAAGGGGGCGGAGTGTTCGGTCGACCGTCACTCCTATTCCGGTGAGGTGTACGGGTTCCACGCCGACATTCTTCACATCCGCATGCCGGCGACCGGACACGTGGCATGGGAGTTGGTCCTCGTCAGCGAATTCTGGCGTCGCGGCGATCGCGAGACGTTGCATTCGGCCAAATGGCTCAAGCTTCTCGCGGGGAAACCGACCGACGTCTTGAAATGGATCCGAACACACTCCGACCCAGCGGCATGAACGCGAGGCGGTGGCGTCGCGACAGACGCCCATGATGCGCGCCCACGGGCTGCAACGAGACGTGCTTGGATGGCGCTAGGCGCGAAGTTTGCGGGTCTCAGCCGCCTCTCCGCGCGAAAATACTTCGCCGTAGACATCCTCGCCGAAGCTCGTCCCGAGCGGCTCTCCCTCGACCAGTTTGAATGTCCGGCGTCCGTCTTCCTGCCTGTCCGCCCGCAGGAACAGCGCGGAGTCGAGATGCTTCTCGTAGAAGCCGTGGGCGAAATCGTACTGATGGCTGATGAATACGACCTTGTTTGGCCGCTCGAGCAAGGCGGACACGATTTGCCGGGCGATTTCCGAGCCTTCCCGTTCATTGGTTGCGGCGAACGACTCGTTGAACAGGATCAGCGCGCGCGGCGTGACGATGTTGACGATGTCGTTCATGCGGCTCAGCTCCTCGTCGAACTTGCCGCTCCGCATCGTTGCGTCCTCCTCGCGCTTGAAATGCGTGAACACCCCGTCGACGATGTTCAGTTGAAGGCTCGCGGCAGGCGCGAACATGCCCGATTGCGACATCAGCTGCGCCAGCCCAAAGCTTCTCAGGAACGTCGTCTTGCCGCCCTGATTGGCGCCGGTGACGATGATCAGGCTGTTGCCGTCCGCATCGATGTCGTTGCCGACCGGGCGCTTGTTCGTGGTCAGCGCAAGACAGACCTCGTAGAGGTCCTTGCAGGAGAATCGAGGGGCGCCGGTCTCTGTCGCCGAGGGAAACGCAAACGGCGCCCCCAGTTCGAGAAGGCGCTTATGCAGATTGAGACAGCCGATGTAGAACGCCAGTTCGGTTTGCAGCATCCGGAAGAAGCTGCCAATGTGCTCGGCGCTCTTGGCGAGGGCGTCGGCCGCGAGCCCAAGGCCGCGGTCCCTCAGTTCGCCCATCGCTTGCGCGCCGGCCTCGTCCCTCGGAGCCAGATAGAGACTGTAGCTCGCGGGACCTTGCTCAAAGAACGCCCGGTAGGCGCGGGTGAACCAATTGCCCGGATCCCTGAGCGGCCGCCGCAGGACGTAGTCCACGCCCTTGAGTCCCTTCCCGAGCTCCGCGCTGACCAGCACCGCTCGAAACTTCAGCCGGTTCAGATGTCGGTGGATGACCGCGAAATAGTCGTCGTCAAGCTCCGTCGACAGAGTGGCGAAGAGTCTCGTGAACGCTTCGGAGCGGAATTGAGCGGCGTTCCGGTCGACCAGCGTGCGCATTCGCTTCAGCACGTCGACGAAAGCGATCATCCGCTGGACGGAAGTGTCGAGCAGGCCCGAGGGGTACTCCCGGAATGTCGACCATATCTTCTTCTGCCGCTCGGCCGACTCGACCGCGAGGCCGTAAAGCTGGCGGACAGTGTCGGGATTGCTCAAGCAGTCCTTCAGCGCCGACTGCCGATATTCGATCACCGCGACGTCGTTGGCGGCGCTCGTTAATATCGCCTTCTTCGCCACCTCGAGGACGAGGGGGTCCTTGACCGCGATGGCCGAGAATAGGGTGTCGAGCTCCAGGTCCTTGGCAAGAACGGCGTCGTTCGCGGGCAAAGCGCGTTCGAGGTCGAAATCGCGATCCCGGTACATGAGAAAGGCTTTCATGAGGGCAACCTTTCCCGCAGCCGGGAATAGGTGAGGCCGTATTTTTCGGCGACCGAAATGGCGTAAGCCAGGCCGTCGGGCGGGCGGCGCACGATCTTGAACGTGCGCTCGGCGACATTGCCCGGTTTGACGGTGCTCCCCATGCTGACCGAGGTCTTGCTGAGCGCCGCCAGTTCATCGATGAAAGTGACGCAGACGCACAGCGTGTCGAGCGCGATGATCCTGGTCAAAATCCTGGTCGAGAGGAAGATCGCGTCCTTGAGGCTCGTGGATTTGAACACTTCATTGAGAATGATGATGCTGTCGCCGGTGGCCTCTTCCAAAGTCTTGTGAAGCCGGAACAGATCGTCGTGCAATTTGCCGCGCAAATTGTGAACGTCCTCCTCCTTTTCGAAATGAGTGAACATTCGGTCGAATAGGAAAAGCTGGGCGTCGGTTCCCGGAACCGGGCAACCGATTGCGGCGAGATGATGCAAGAGACCGAACGTGCGCGCGAACGTCGTCTTTCCGCCCTGGTTCGGTCCCGAGACGATGCTGATCCGCTCGCGCCCGTTCAGGAAAAAATCGTTGGTCACGACCGGCAGTTTCTGATCGACGAGGATCTTGGCCAGGGCAAGGTCGTAAGCGTCCGCTACGCGAATTTCCTTGCTTTCGGCCGACACGCGCGGATAGCAAAACGCCAACCCAGCGCCGGCGAAATGGCGCATATGGGCGATGGTGGCGACGTAAAACTGCACCTCCCTATCGAACCGGAGAATTGTCCGGTCGAAGAAACCGCTGCTTCGGGCGGAGAAGTCGTCGAGCTCCGCGAATATCTCCGGATTGAGCCGCGCGACGCGATCGAGGACGCCCGCCTCGATGTGGTTCATCTGCTCGAAGTCTCTGAACTTGAAAATGTGGTCGGCGGCCGCGCCTTGCTTGAACTTTTCGAAATCCGCCTGAATTTCGGCCCCATAGTCCGGCTCGTCATGAAAGCCAGAGACGGTGATGACTCCGTCGCCGATGAGCAGACTGTAGCGAATGGAGGCAAGTTTCGGGTTGAGCGTCGCGATTTCGCTCAATAGGCGTTCAAAGGGCGAGGAGCCGACATATCCCTCGAGAAAAGCGACAAAGCCGACGAGCCCTGGCGAGGAGGGCGCCGCCGCGCGAAGATCGGACTTGAGACGCTCGACGCATTCGCAATAAAGGTCAACCGCGCCGAGCAGCCAGGTCTCCTTCTGGTATTTGTAGTGCAGCTTGCCCGCTTGCGCGAGGCGCTCCCGCACGGACCTCATCGCGTTCGCGAACCGCGCGACGGCGTCATAGCGAGCGTCGTCCTCGAGATCGCGCATTACCTCCTGGCGGTACTCGATGGCTTCGCGCGACTTGAGCGGCTCATGGAAAAACGGCGCCAGGTTGTATTCTTTTTTGTCGGCGGTGATCGAGGCGACGATCTGGTCGAGATTGAGGTCGGCGAAATAGGCCGGCGGCCCAGACATCTCGGCCTTCGCGTTATCCTCCAATGAAGGATTGAGGATGCTGCGAAAGGTCATCGCCGGAGGTCTCCAGCGCGCGCCCGATCGCCGGTCGACGCCAATCCGATTTTCGCCTGGTGGAAGGGAAACATTCATACCCCTCCATTCCGTCAGGGACGGTGGGAGGAGTCATCAGCCAATCGGCTCTTAAAGGCGAACTCCATCGCCTGTCGCAACACCAAACTTAATCGGGACCTGAGCTTTGTCAACGGCCGCGGCCGTATCCTCCCGCGGAATCGGCCTCCGGCTTGATCCGCCGCGCGCATCTGCGATAGGCCTGACGCCATGCATCGGGTCTGGTTCATCACCGGCGCCTCGAGCGGGTTCGGCCGCGCGCTGGCCGAGGCGGCGCTCAAACGCGGAGACAGCGCCGTCCTCGCCTCCCGGCGCAAGGCGGCGCTCGAGTCGCTTACGGCCCCCCACGGGCGGTCGGCGCTCGCGATCAGGCTCGACGTGACCGATGCGGAGGCGCGCGCCCGAGCCATCGAGGCCGCGCTTGCGCGCTTCGGCCGCGTCGATGTCCTCGCCAACATCGCCGGGCGCGGCTCTCTCGGCGCGGTCGAGGAATTCTCGCCCGAACAGTTGCGCGAGCAGATGGAGGTCAATTTCTTCGCTCCCGCCGAGATGACCCGCGCCGTGCTGCCGGCCATGCGGGCGCAAAGGAGCGGCCATATCCTGCAGCTCACCAGCATCGGCGGTCTGGTGTCGATCGGCGCGTTCGGCCCCTATTGCGCCTCGAAATTCGCTCTCGAAGGCTGGAGCGAGGCGCTCAGCGACGAGGTCAAGCCGCTCGGCATCCGGGTCACGATCGTCGAGCCGGGCGCCTTCCGGACCGAGTTCGCCGGCCCGGCGAACATGCGGCCGTCGCGCCGCCTCGACGCCTATCGACCGGTGATCGATCCGATCGAAGCCTATCTTTACGGCGGCGACGGCAAGCAGCCTGGCGACCCGGCCAAGGCGGCGGAGGCCATGATCGCTGCGGTCGAGAGCGACGATCCGCCGCTGCGGCTCCTGCTCGGCGCCGATGCGATCGGCCTTCTGGTGCAAAAACGGGCGGCCTTCTCGACCGAGCTCGCCCAGTGGCGGGCGATCGGCGAGGCGACCGCCTTCGATGGCGCGCCCGCGCCGCCGATCGGCGGCTGACGAGGCGAGGCGTGCCGGCTCCTTTGACTGCATTGGTGACTGGCGCGAACCGCGGCATCGGCCGCGAGGTCTGCCGGCAACTGGCGGAGAATCGGCTGCGGGTCCTGCTCGGGGCGCGCGACGTCGCCAAGGGCGAAGCAGCGGCGCAGGAGATGGCTCGCGGCGGTTTCGACGTTGAGGCGGTGAGGCTCGACGTGACGGACGACGCGAGCATCGACGCGATTCGCGATCGGCTCGGCGCGGTCGACGTGCTCATCAACAACGCCGGCGTCGATTACGACACCGACCAGACCGCGCTTGCCGCCGATCTCGACCGGGTCCGCGCGACCTTTGAGACCAATCTCTTCGGCGCCTGGAGGATGGCTCAGGCGGTTGCGCCGGGCATGCGACGGCGCCGCTGGGGTCGGATCGTCAACGTGAGCAGCGGCGCAGGCAGCCTCGCCTCGATGGGTCGCGGTCCGCCCGGCTACAGCGCCTCGAAGGCCGCGCTGAACGCGCTCACGCTTCTGCTCGCCGGCGAGCTTTCGGGAACCGGCGTGCTGGTCAACAGCGTTTGTCCGGGCTGGGTTCATACCGACATGGGCGGCCGGGGTGGGCGCTTGGTGCAGGACGGCGCCGCGAGCGTCGTCTGGGCGGCAATGCTGCCCGACGACGGGCCGACCGGTGGCTTCTTCCGCGACGGCCGCCCAATCGCATGGTGAGCGACCACGCCGCGGGGACGGGTTCAGCGCGGCTTTAAGCTTGCCCCCATGATCACACGCCGATCATAATCCGGCGCCAGCATTCGCGCCGGAGGCGATCGGGACGGGAGGAAACCAATGCGCTTGACTGTCGCCAGCGCCGCAATGGCGGCGCTGATCGCCGTCTCGGGCTGCGCCAAGGGCGACAAGGGCGACCAGGGCCCGCCGGGGCCGCAAGGATCGCAGGGTCCCGCAGGCCCGGCCGGGCCGCCGGGCGAAGCGGGCATGGTCGGGGCGATCGGGCTTCAGGGACCCAAGGGCGACCCGGGAGGGGAGGGCCCGCCGGGGCCGAACGGCGAAGCCGGGCCTGCCGGTCCGGCCGGACCTCCCGGACCGCCGGGCCCGGACGGGGCGCCGGGGCCCAAGGGCGATGCGGGCCTGGCCGGCGCGTCCGGACTTGAGGGACCGAAAGGCGAACCCGGACTGGAGGGGCCCGCGGGATCGCCCGGGCCCAGGGGCGAATCCGGCGCAATCGGCCCTGCCGGATCAGCGGGACCGCCTGGGCTGCCCGGGCCGAAAGGCGAAATCGGCGCGGCCGGACCTCCGGGACATACCGGGCCCTCCGGGCCTCCCGGCCCGCCTGGGCCTCCAGGGCCGCCTGGGGCGCCAGGGCACATGGGGCCGCCCGGGCCTTCGGGCCCGCCCGGAATGGCTGGCCTGCCAAGCCCGCCCGGAGTGGGCTTCCGGGTGGTCAGCGATGCGGCTCAGGCGTCGTGCGGCGCGGGAGAAATCATGGCGAGCGCCTATTGCGCCGGCGGGGCAGGCGCCTTGCACATCGACGGGACGAGCGGCGCAAGCTGCGACGGCGGCGTGAAGGCGGTCATCGTCTGCGCGCGGCAGTAGGGCGCACGTCAGACCGCCGCCAATGACGAACGCGCCAGCGGACGAATGGGCGACAGGTTGCGCCTGCACGGCTGCTGCGCGTTGACGGTAGCGGGAGAAGGCCGCAACCGAGCACGCTCTCGCGCGGCCGCGCTTCCAACGGTCTCGCTCAGCGCGGCGGATACCAATAGGCGGCCTGCGGCTTGGTGCGGTCGATGACCACGAACTGGTTGGCGAACACGCGGTAGCTGGCGCTCGAATCGCCGTCCGGCCATTGCACCCGGATTTCCGCCCGCTCGGCGGTGCCGAGACCGACATGGATGAAGCCCGAATGGCCCGAGGCGTCGCCGCCTCCGACATCGACGAAGCGGGTTTGAGTGCGGACGCCGGTCTTGATCGAAATCCTAGCCCCGACCGCGTCGCGGTTGGGACTCGGCTCGATGAGCCTGATCTCCGACCAGTTGCCCATCGGCAGCGGCGGACCATCGACGGTCTTGGCCCCGAGATTGCGGTAGAGCGATACGTTCGAACCGCGGTTGATCTGCAGGATGTCGAGCCTGCCGTCGAGGTTGAAATCGGCGATGAGCGCGCCGCGGCCCTTCAGCCCGTTGGCGATTCCTGCTTCGTCGCCGGCCTCGGCGAATTTGCCGTTCCATTGGCCGAGCAAGAGATTGCTGGGATCATAGGCAGCGAAGTCGGGCATCTGTTCGAGGTTGCCTTTGGAGACGAAGATGTCGAGCAGCCCCGCGTTGTTGAAGTCGGCGAATTCGGCGTGCCAGGCGGTCGAGGGTCGCTTGTCGCCGCCGGTATAGGGAATATGCGCGGTCGCCCCGACCTGGCCGGCGATGTCGCGATAGATTGGCGCCTCGCCGCGGGCGCCTTCTTCGGGATCGAGCTTCTGCAGCTTCTCGTCGCCCATCGAGGTGAGGAAGTATTCCGGGTAGCCTGAGCCATCCAGATCGCCCTCGGCGATGCCCATGCCGTAGATCGACAAGTGCCGCCAGCCGTCGGCGCGCGAGTAAAGGCGGGGCGTCTTGCCCGGCTCGATGCGCCACATCTGCTCCTCGCCGCCGCGGTAATATTGTCGGTCGTTGGAGACTCGCAGCGACGGAGCCCCCGACTTGTTCCAGTCAGTGAACAGCATCGAGAGGGCGCAGAAGCCGGGCGCGAGCGGAGTGCGCACCGAATAGTCGGGCTTGTCGCCGGGCTGCGGCCGGTAGAGCGAGTTCTCCTCGCAAGTGCCCCACGGCGAGCCAGGCGCGCTGCGGTCGACATAATGGCCGATCGCGAGGGTCGGGAATTTCTGTCCCGGCTCCCATTCGGCGGCGAACGCCGTGGTCCAGCCAGGATCGCCGTCGAAATTCCATTCATGGTTGGCGAGTGTGAACGTGCAGTCGGGGCCGCCCTTGAGCATGAGGTTGCCGCCGACCCGGAGCACGAAGAGATCCATGTGGCCATCGCCGGTGAGGTCGATCGGGTAGGCGCCGATGACATTCTCGAGCAGTTTGGGATCGGCCCCGATGTCGAGCGGCTTCTCGTCGAATTTGAGCGGCCCGCCGGAGCGCGAACGATTGACGAACAGGCGCGCCGGGTTCTTGCCTCCGGCCAGGAACACCGATGGAAAGCCGGACCCGTCGCAGTCGAACGCCGCCCCACCGCCACCGACGAAGAATTCCCACGGGCCGTCATAGACGTTGTGTATGCCGGCCGCCTTGGCCTCCTCGTGCATGAGCGGCACGTCGCCGACTGGCTTTTGGCGGTCATCCCCGGCGCGCGCCGCTGCGACGCCGGCGAGGAGCGCGAAAGCGCAGAAGACGATCCGCATCACGGAGCCTCGATGATGAGAGAACGCAGGAAGGCGACGACGCCGTCGCGCTTTTGCGGTTGGAGCGCGAGATAGGCGTCGCGAGAAAAACGCGCCTCGCCGCCGTGCGCGACGATGATCTCGTCCAGCATGCGGAAGGCGCCGTTATGGCCGTAAGGCGCGGTCGAGCCGACGCCCCACAGCCGTGGCGTCAGAAACACGTCGCGCTCGACGAAACGCTGCGCCTGCAATTCGTTGCCGAGCGCGTTGACCGTCTCGTCGACGATGAGATGGCGCTTCAAATCGCTGAACAGCGGGATCAGCCACTCGCCCTTGTCGTTCTTCTCGAGCGTCTTGGCGAAGGGCAGGGCGGAGAAATCGATCCGGATCGGCGCCTTGACTTCATCCGAGCGCAACGTGCCCGCCATGTCGTAGGGGGCGGGATCGGTGAAGACGAGCGATTTCAGCGGCAAGTTTTCGATGTGGCACGAAGCGCAGCCGATCTCCTTGAACGTCACGGCGCCGACGCTTGCCGCTTGCCGCCAGTCGTCGGGCAGGTCGGCCTTCACAGTCGGGGGCGCCAAGGTCGCCTGGAACGCCACCAGGGCGGAGACGTCGCCCGCGGTGATCGCGTCTGGCACACCGCTCTCGGCGAAATCGTGGCTGCCGGTCCAGCGGACCCCGAAGCGCTCGATCGCCTCCATACCGTGGTGGATGTTGAGCGCGTTGATGGTGAACTGCCTGATCGACGTGAACACGCCCTTGCGGCTGAACGGCCTGACGATGAGGTCAGAATCGACGCCGTCGATGGCGTCGAGATCGACGATCCCGTCGGGATGGGCGATGATCGAGCCGAACCGCACGCCCTTCGTGACCAAGTCGGCGCGCGCATCCTTGCCGGTGGCGCAGGCCTCGGCGATCGCCGAGGCGCGGATCGCCTGCAAGTCCGCGGTCATCTCGCGCGCCAGAAGCTCGACGAGGCCCGCGCCCATAAGCGCGATGGTGCGCCGCTCGCTCGAGAAGGAGGGGTCGGTGGTGTCGAATTGCGCGCTCTCGAAGCCCTCGGATACGAATACGTTGCCGACGTCGTCGCCCGCGCCGCCCTCGACGGGATCGTTGTGGCAGCCGAAACAGGAGTTCGAATCCGGCCCGCTGGTCCGGCTGAAGGGCGGATTGACGCCGTTCTTTACTTTGGTCGGGATAATCGCCTGGGTCGCCTTCGGCCGTCCCGCGCCGTCGACGGTGGTGAACTTCGCCTTGAACAGCACCCGGCCGCGCTCGATGAGCGCGGGCAGAGCCGATGGCCCCGCCGACGCGATCGCATCGAAATCGAGATGGGAGCCGGGCTCAAAGACCCGCTCGTCCCAACTGCCGCCGAATGCGATCCCGCCGGCGATGAGACTTGCGAGCGCGGCGAACGCGAAAATGACACCCGGGCTTCGTTTCATGTCCCTCGCCCTCGCCGCTCGGTGCGGCGGATCGTTATTTGCTCTTTTTGTCATGATCGCAGCGGTGGTCGCAAGCGGGAACGGGATCCCGAAGCGTGATTGCCCTCAAAAATTGAGTTGCGCCCCTCAGCTGTGATTGCTACGAACATCCTAATGTGTAGCGATATGGCGACAAGCCATCTCACTCTGAAGGACATCGCTCGGGAGGTAGGCGTCAGCGTGGCGACCCTCGACCGTGTGCTGCATGGCCGGGCCGGCGTCCGGGAGGAGACCGCCCGCCGAGTTCGGGAAGCGATGGACCGGCATGGATTTCGTCCATTCGCGACGGGTCCCGAATTGGCGAGGATCCGCGCCAGCAGGCTCGCGCTTGTGATGCCGGAAGGCACAAATGTCTTCATGTCGATGATTCTCGACCATATCGCCGAGATGTCAGGCTGGCTGATGGCGCGACGGGCGACGGTGGAGACGACCAAGACCAACGTCTTTAACCCCGCAGCGCTTGCCCAGACCCTGGAATCTCTGACCGGGCGCTATGATGGCGTCGCCGTAGTGGCGCTCGATCACCAAAGCGTCCGCGCGGCCATCGACGATCTCGTCGCCGGCGGGACCTATGTCGCCACGCTCGTTTCGGATGTGCCCGGCTCGCGTCGCCATCGTTATGTCGGCATCGACAACGTCGCCGCCGGGCGAACGGCCGGCTCGCTGATGGGACGGTTCGTTCGGAGCCAGACCGGCAAAATCGGCATCATCGCGGGGTCGCAGTCGCTGCGCGACCATGCAGAGCGGATTTTCGGCTTCAACCAGCTCATGAGTTTGGAATATCCGCACCTCGACATTCTAAGCCCCGTTGAGGGCGGTGACGATGACGGTGAGAGCGAAGCCCTCATGATGAGGTTAATTGCCGATCATCCTGATTTGATCGGTGTCTACAATGTCGGAGCGGGTATTCCCGGGGTGGCCAAGGCGATCACCGACGCAGGCCGGGAGACGGCCATAACCTTCATCGGGCATGACCTGTCCCACGTGACCCGCAAGTGCCTTCTGCGCGGCGTGATGGACGCGGTGGTCGCCCAAGACCCTGGCCACGAGGCGAGGTCCGCAATGCGGGTGCTGCTATCCCTCATCCGCGGCGAACCGATTCTCGCCGAGCAGGAAAGGATCCGCGTCGATATCGTGATGAGGGACAATCTGCCGTGAATTTCAGTCTTCTCATACGAGTCTTGTCCAGTTGCGCTGGCGCTCGATCGAGGATTAGTGTTGATGCGCCGCCCGATCGCCCGGTTAGACTGCGATCCAAGAAGCTTTTAGTCGGTCCCTGACGGACCTCAAGTGGAGGAAAAACGATGAAAACTGCGAAAACACTGGTGTTGGGGGCGGCGCTACTGGCGTCCGTCGGACTCACGTCGCTCGCCGCGATGGCGAAGGACATAGTCGTCGGCGTGTCGTGGTCGAACTTCCAGGAAGAGCGCTGGAAGACCGACGAAGCGGCGATCAAGGCTGCGCTGGCGCCGTCGGGGGCCAAATACATCTCCGCTGATGCTCAGGCCTCGCCGACCAAGCAACTGACCGACGTCGAGGACCTCATCTCGAAGGGCGCGAATGTGCTCATCATCCTCGCGAAGGACTCGGAAGCGATTCTTCCGGCGGTCAAGAAGGCGTCGGACGAAGGCATTCCCGTGATCGCCTATGACCGCCTCATCGAGAGCCCGAACGTCCTCTACATCACTTTCAACAACATCGAAGTCGGGCGGATGATGGCCAAGGCGATCTACGCTGTTAAACCTGCGGGAAACTATGCTTTCATCAAGGGCGACCAAGGCGATCCGAATGCGGACTTCCTGTTTTCGGGCATCATGGAGGTGCTTAAACCCGCGATCACTGCCGGCAAGATCAAGAACGTCGGCGAGTCCTACACCGACACCTGGAAGCCGGATAATGCGCAGAAGAACATGGAGCAGATCCTCACCAAGAACAACAACAAGGTCGACGCGGTGGTCTGCGAGAACGACGGCATGGCCGGCGGCGTCGTCGCGGCGCTCGCCGCTCAGGGGCTTGCCGGCGTCGTGCCTGTCTCCGGCCAGGATGGCGACCACGCGGCGATCAACCGGATCGCGCTCGGCACCCAGACCGTCTCGATCTGGAAGGACGCGCGCGATCTCGGCAAGACAGCGGGCGCAGCGGCGGTCGAATTGGCCAAAGGCGCGAAGATGACATCCATCGCCGAAGTCAAGCCGTTCACGGGCGGCGCCAAGCACATCACTGTCAACGGCATTCTCCTGACCCCGCTCCCGATCACCAAGGCCAATCTCAACGTGATCGTCGATAAGGGCTGGATCACCAAGGATGAGGTCTGCGCCGGCGTGAAGCCCGGCATGACGCCCTTCTGCAAGTGAGTTGACCGTATTCCGATGGAGTGAAACAAAAGAAAGCCGCGCCGTTCGCAAGGCGGCGCGGCTTTCTATTGCGCGCCGCCCGCCGTCATTTCGGCGGCGCCGCAAGGATGAAGATCGGGAGGGAGCATGACCTCTGCAGCGCCGAGCGCGACCAGCGCGGCTCCGAATGAGCCGGCCATCCGACGGCTGCTCAGAGCCACCGAGGTCGACACCCGGATGATCGGCATGATCGGCGCCCTGGCACTGATCTGGGTCGGCTTCAACGTCTATACGCTGGTCCAGAGCAGTGAGGGCCTGTTCCTGACGCCAAGAAATCTTTGGAACCTGACGGTGCAGACGTCCTCGATCGCCATCATGGCGACGGGAATGGTGCTTGTGATCGTCATGCGCCATATCGACCTTTCCGTCGGATCGATCATCGGCTTCGTCTCAACGATCATCGGCGTGGCGCAGGTCCATATTCTGCCCGCCTTTCTCGGCCTCGACAATCCGGCGATCTGGATCATCGCCGTCGCCATCGCTCTGGCGGTCGGCGCCGCGATCGGCGCCTTTCACGGCTCTCTCGTCGCCTATCTCGGCATTCCCGCGTTCATCGTCACCCTCGGCGGACAATTGTTCTGGCGCGGCGCGGCCTGGTGGGTGACGACCGGCCAGACGATCGCGCCGCTCGACGACCGCTTCGCGCTGATGGGAGGGGGCCCGCACGGCTCGATCGGGGCGACGGCGAGTTGGGCGTTGGCCGCGCTCTGCTGCGCTGGGATCGTGTTCGGCATATACGCCGGGCGTCAGCGACGGGCGCGGTTCCGTTTCCCGCAACGGCCGATGTGGGCGGAATATGTCATCGCTGGCGTCGGTTGTTTCGCCGTTATCGGCGCAACCGCGATCGTCAACGCCTATCCCTGGCCGGAGCGGGTGGCGGCGAAATACGCGGCCGACAACAATATCCCGGTGCCGGAAGGCGGCCTGTACATTTCGACCGGCTACGCGATCCCAGTGCTGATCGCGCTGGTCACCGGGGTGGTCATGACGTTCCTCGCCCGGCGCACCCGGTTTGGCCGCTACGTCTATGCGATCGGTGGCAACCCGGAAGCCGCGGAGCTCGCCGGCATCAACACCAGGCAAATCACAGTCATGGTCTTTGCGCTGATGGGGGCGCTCGCGGCGATCGCCGCCTGCATCGATTCGGCGCGGCTCGAACTCGGCGACCAACGTGCTCGGACAGTTCGACGAGCTCTACGTGATCGCCGCGGCGGTGATCGGCGGCACCTCGCTCGCCGGCGGCGTCGGCACGATCTATGGGGCGCTGATCGGCGCGCTGGTCATCCAGTCGCTGCAATCGGGCATGGTGCTTCTCGGCTTCGACTCGGCCTTCCAACAGATGGTGGTCGGCGTCGTGCTGGTCGGCGCGGTTGGCCTCGACACCTTCTATCGTCGCCGAACCGCCAAGGGTTGAGCCATGGACGCGAACCCCCAAACCCCGCTGGTCGAGATGAAGGACATTTCGCTCGCCTTCGGGGGCTTAAAGGCGATCGACGACGCGTCGATCGACCTCTATCCCGGCGAAGTCGTCGGCTTGCTCGGCCACAACGGCGCCGGCAAATCCTGCCTGATCAAGGTGCTGTCTGGGGCCTACAAGCGCGATGCCGGGCAGATTTTCATCAACGGGCAGGAAGCGACGATCAACAACCCGCGCGACGCAAAGGCGTATGGCATCGAGACGGTCTACCAGGCGCTGGCGCTCGCCGACAATGTCGACGCGGCGTCGAACCTTTACCTCGGCCGCGAACTCCGCACCCGCTGGGGCACGCTCGACGACGCCTCGATGGAGGCGGAGGCGCGCAAGGTGATGGGGCGGCTCAATCCCAACTTCCGCCGCTTCAAGGAGCCGGTGACCGCGCTCTCGGGCGGCCAGCGGCAGTCGGTCGCCATCGCCCGGGCGATTCATTTCAATGCCCGCATCCTGATCATGGACGAGCCGACGGCGGCGCTGGGCCCAGCCGAGACGGCGCAGGTCGGCGAGCTCATCAAGCAGCTCAAGTCGGAGGGCATCGGCATTTTCCTCATCAGCCACGACATCCACGACGTCTTCGATCTCGCCGACCGCGTCACAGTGATGAAGAACGGCCAGATCGTCGGATCGGGGCGGGTCCAGGACATGACCAAGGACGAGGTGCTCGGCATGATCATCCTCGGCAAATGCCCCCCCGGCGCGATTCCCGGGCCGGGAGCGATGGCGAGCTGAGGCCGATCAGCCTCGCCCAAGGAGGTGCGAGACGAGTCGCAGGAGCCCATAGGCGACCAGCACAGTCAGGAACCCCAGAAGGAAGAGCACGGCTCCGCCCTGCGCGTCGATCTGCTCGGAGTATATCAATTCGAAGACAACGCCGTAGGCGATCGCCACCAAGAGGCTTACAGCGAGAATGGCCGCCCAAAAGAGCGGACCGGCGGACTTTTCCAAACCGTCAGTCCTGTTCCTTTGAGGGGAAGAAGAGGCCGATGAGCTTGACCGCCCCCTCGACGGTGGGGTCGGCAGCGGTTCGTGCCCTGTTGTAGACATCCAGAATTCTCAACTGCAACGTATTAAGTTTGCTGTCGTCAGTGAAATCGTCGCTCTTAAGAACCGCCTCGTAGGCGTTGATGTAGTCTCCGAACGCCGCTTCGTCGTGCTCAGTGAAATCGAAGAAAAGGAACGGGGGTGAGATCGGATCCATCTTCGAAACGGGCCGCGCGTAGGTAAAGAGAAAGGGGCCCTTGCCGAACGCCTCATGACAAAATTCGGCGATTTGCTTCGGCGGCTTGGCGCAGAGCTCGTCGAGTATAGTGTTCGATTCCTCATAATTGTAGGAGGCCTTGAGGTCGCTCGCGACGGCGTCGAGGAGATGGGCCGAGCAATCCGCGGCGCTCTTGGCCGAGTCCGCCGGACAAGGGTTGACCGGGATCAGCATAAGATCAGTCTGGGCGGGTGATGGTGGCGCGACGTCTGCCGCGGACGGGGCCGTCGCGACAATGTCCTTGACAAAATGGCTGTCGCGGTCGGTGCCCTGACGCAAGAGTACGTAGGTGTAGAGGCCGTAGCCCGTGGCTTCCTCTCCCGGATGGACAAGCGGCGCTGAGCGGGTGTCGACGATCCTCGTCTTCGGGCGCTCATCGCCGCCGCCAAACAACCCTCCATCGGTGTCGGGGAGTTTGAATTTTGTCCGATTTACCGTCCAGCCGAAGTCTTCCGACTTCGGGAACGCGGAGCAGATGGCGCGCCGGCGTTCCTCGCACGCGGCGGCGCACTGGTCCTTCGCACAAGCCGTTCCCTCGCAGCGCTTGCAAAGGACCTCGCAATTCTCCGTGCAGGTGACCTCGGGGTTAAAGGCCGACGTGATCGAGCCGGCGCTCAAGGCCGGCGCCTCGACGCCCAGGGCTGCGATGACCAGCATCGACGCAATCATACGCATAGCGGCTCCCTCCGGGACCGCAACATAGTTGTGTAGGATAGCAGCTCGTCATTGTGAACGGAAGGCGGCGCCTGTCAGCGGCCTGCTGGGCGCGATCCCGGGGCAGGGAGCGATGGTGAGCTGAGGCTCGCCCCGGCGCGGCGGCCACTCTGCTTTCCCGCCGCTCCTTCAAGCGTTCCAGGTGGCGAACATGCCGACCGCGGCTGCGGTCATGACCGCTGTCGCAATCCAGCCGAGCGCCTTGAGCCACGAGTTCAGCGCAAATTCGCCCATGACGCTCCGCTGCGAGGCCATCAGCATGATCATCGCCATGATCGGAACGGCGGCGACGCCGTTCAAGACGGCGCTCCAGAACAGGGCCTTGATCGGATCGAGCGGCGAAAAGTTGAGAAGGGCCCCGACGAGAACTGCGGCCGCGATCGCCCAATAAAAGGCCGCTGCGCGGCCCGGACGCTCCGCGAGCCCGACCCGCCACTTGAACGCCTCGCCGAGCGCGTAGGCCGCGCTTCCCGCCAGAACCGGCACGGCGAGCAAACCAGTGCCGACGATGCCAAGCGCAAAAACCGCGAAGGCGAATTCTCCCGCAATCGGCCTTAGCGCCTTTGCCGCGTCCGCCGAAGTCTCGATATCCGTGACTCCGTGCGCGTTTAGCGTCGCCGCTGTGGTGAGCATGATGAACAACGCGACCAGATTGGACGCCGCCATGCCGACGACGGTGTCGAGCTTAATTCGCGCGAGTTGCCGGGGCGCCTGAGCCGGCGCCTCGAGAAGCGGCTCGGCCGCAGGGTCCTCCCTCTCATCCTCGACCTCCTCGGAGGCCTGCCAGAAAAAGAGATAGGGGCTGATCGTGGTGCCGAACACCGCGACGACGACAGTGAGATAGCTCGCGGTCCACTCGATGTGCGGGACCACCAGACTGAGCGCCACCCTTCCCCACGGGACGCCGACAGCGAACACCGTCGCGACATAAGCGAAGAGTGAAATCGTAAGCCAGCGCAGCACGGACGCGTAGCGCGAATAGCGCATGAAAACTTCCATGAGCACGATCGCAGCCGCGAAGGCCCCCACATACAGCCATTGCGGGCCGGGCAGGATCAACCTCATGGCTGCGCCCATCGCTCCGAGGTCGGCGCCCAGATTGATCACATTGGCGAGGATGAGCAATCCCACGAGCGGGTAAAGGAGCCATAGGGGATAGTGACGCCGCATGTTGGCGGCGATGCCCGTGCCGGTCACGCGGCCAACCTCCGCGCTGATCATCTGAATGGCGCACATCAGCGGATAGGTGAACAGCAAGGTCCAGAGGAGGCTGAAGCCGAATTGCGCGCCGGCCTGCGAATAGGTCGCTATTCCGCTCGGGTCGTCGTCGGAAGCGCCGGTGATAAGGCCCGGACCGAGCACGTCGGCAAGGCGCGGCCGATCCGGCTCTTTGATCTGAGCGGCGCCCGGATGACCTATTGACGACAACGATCAGCCCCTTCGATTGTTTGACAAACGCGCGCGAGCTTCTTTGGTTCCCTAGCCATTCGCCGTCTCCCGCGCGTCGATGACCGCCTGAGCCCACTCGCTCGGCCGCTCCTGCGGCAGGTTGTGGCCCGCGCTCTTAAAAATGCGATGCTCGTGCGGGCCCACGAACATCCCGGCCTGATGCGAGGCGCCGGGGTTCACGCCGTCGGCGTCGCCATCGATCGTGATCGCCGGGACCGTGATCTTGGGCTGCGCGGCGAGCGCCGCTTCGATTGCCGCATAGGCGGGATCGCCCGGCGCGAGCCCGTAGCGGTGCCGGTAGGAGTGGATGACGACCTCGACGAAGTCGGGATTGTCGAACGCGCTCGCCGTCCGCTCGAACGTCGCCTGGTCGAACGCCCAGGTCGGCGACCACATGCGCCACAGCAGGCGGGCGATGGCGCGCCGGTCTTTGCTGAGGCCGCGCCGGCCGCGCTCGTTGTGGAAATAATACTGGTACCAGAACGCCGCTTCCTCTTCCGGGCTCGCCGGCTCCATCGCCCGGGCGATGTTCTGGATGTTGTACGAATTGGCCGAGACGAGGGCGATGAGCCGCTCTGGCCACAGCGCCGCGACCACGCAAGCCGACCGCCCGCCCCAATCATAGCCGCCGAGGAGCGCGCGCTCCACGCCGAGCGCGTCCATCAGCGCCAGGAGGTCCGCGCCAAGCGCCGCCTGCTCGCCGGAGCGCGGCGTCTCGGCCGACAGAAACCGCGTCGGCCCGTAGCCGCGCAGATAGGGAACGATGACCCTCGCCCCGGCTTCGGCCAAAATAGGCGCCGCTTCGGCATAGGCGTGAACGTCGTAAGGGAAGCCGTGCCCGAGAATGCACGGCCAGCCGGCCGCGGGGCCATATTCCAAGTAGGCGATGGAAAGAACGCCGGCGTCGATCTTCTTTCTTGTTGCCGGCACGTGTCGTCTGCCCTTTCCTCAGCCGCTCTCTTAAGCCGCGCCCGCCGAGCGCGGCTTTGGCCGCCGGGCGCGGTCAGCGACCGCGCCGAGAGCGGCCGGCGTCGCACTTGACGCCGCCGCCGACCTTCTCTAAAGCCTGCGTGGTTTCAAATTTGAGGCGACGCGACGTGGCGCAGCTTATCGTATCATCGGCGCTGGAGGGCGGGCAGACTTAAGATCTGCATCCGTTCGCTGGCGCTTACCCGAAGGCCCCTCTGAGGGCCTTTTTTGTTGCCTCGGTTTCGCGTTTGACGAGAAAAGGGCGGAGAGTTGCGATTATGGCCAAGCACATGACCGGCGCGGAGATGGTCGTCGAGGCGCTGAAGGACCAGGGCGTCGAGATGGTCTTCGGCTATCCGGGCGGCGCGGTGCTGCCGATCTACGACGCGATCTTCCATCAGAACAAGCTGCGCCACATCCTCGTGCGTCACGAGCAGGGCGCGGCACACGCAGCGGAAGGGTACGCGCGCTCGACCGGCAAGGTCGGGGTTCTCCTTGTCACTTCGGGCCCGGGCGCGACCAACGCCATCACCGGTCTCACCGACGCGCTGATGGATTCCATTCCGCTCGTCTGCATCACCGGCCAGGTGCCGACCCATCTCATCGGCTCCGACGCGTTCCAGGAATGCGACACCACCGGCATCACCCGCAGTTGCACCAAGCACAATTATCTCGTCCGCCGGGTCGATGACCTGCCGCGCATCCTGCATGAGGCCTTCTACATCGCCTCGCACGGCCGCCCGGGCCCGGTCGTCGTTGACATTCCGAAGGACGTGCAGTTCGCGAGCGGCGCTTACAGTTTCCAGAAGAACATCCAGCACAAGACCTATCGGCCGCAGCTCAAGGGCGATCTCGAGCGGGTCCAGCACGCGGTCGAGATGATGGCGGCGGCGAAAAAGCCGGTCTTCTACACCGGCGGCGGCGTGGTCAATTCCGGCCTGCACGCTTCGACGCTGCTGCGCGAGCTTGTCCGGACGACCGGGTTCCCGATCACTTCGACGCTGATGGGGCTCGGGGCGTACCCCGCATCGGATCGGCAATGGCTGGGAATGCTCGGCATGCATGGTTCGTTCGAGGCCAACAATGCGATGCATGATTGCGATTTGATGGTCTGCGTCGGCGCCCGCTTCGACGACCGCATCACCGGCCGCCTCGACGCCTTCTCGCCGAAGTCGAGGAAGATTCACATCGACATCGATCCGTCGTCGATCAACAAGAACGTCAAAGTCGATCTTGGCATCGTCGGCGACTGCGCCCATGTGCTCGAGGACATGGTGCGGCTGTGGCGAGCGGGTTCGCATCAGGCCGATGAGGCCGCGCTCGCCAAATGGTGGGGCGCGATTGACGGCTGGCGGGCGCGCAATTCGTTCGGCTTCCGCAATTCCGAGAAAATCATCAAGCCCCAGCACGCGGTGCGAAGGCTCTTCGAATTGACCAGGGGCCGCGACGTCTATGTCACGACCGAGGTCGGCCAGCATCAGATGTGGGCGGCGCAGCATTTCGCCTTCGAGGAGCCGAACCGCTGGATGACCTCGGGCGGCCTCGGGACCATGGGCTACGGGCTGCCGGCGGCGATCGGCGTCCAGCTCGCTCATCCGAAGTCGCTGGTGGTCGACATCGCCGGCGAAGCCTCGATCCTGATGAACATGCAGGAGATGTCGACCGCGGCGCAATACCGCCTGCCGGTCAAGATCTTCATTCTCAACAACCAGTACATGGGCATGGTGCGCCAATGGCAGGAGCTTCTGCACGGCGGGCGGTATTCGGAGAGCTACACCGACTCGCTCCCCGACTTCGTCAAGCTTGCCGAGGCCTACGGCGCGCATGGAATCCGCTGCTCCGACCCGGCGAAGCTGGACGCAGCGATCATCGAGATGATCGAGACGCCGAAGCCGGTCATTTTCGATTGCGTCGTCGATCAGAAGGAGAACTGCTTCCCGATGATTCCGTCGGGGAAGGCGCACAACGAAATGATCTTGGCCGAGCTCGAAGACGACGCCGGCGTCGAGCTCGACAACGTGATCGACGAGAAGGGCAAGATGCTGGTCTAGCTTTTCCCTCCTCTCCCTGCGGGAGAGGGCAGGGTGAGGGTTTTTCGCCATGTTCAGCTTAGAAGAGATCCGCCGGGCGCACGAGGTCGTGCTCGGCGCGCTCCGCCCGACCCCGGCCATTCACTGGCCGCTCCTCGCCGAGCGGCTCGGCGCCGAGGTCACAGTCAAGCATGAGAACCATCTGCCGACCGGCGCCTTCAAGGTGCGCGGCGGGCTCACCTATGTCGACGCGCTGATCAGGCGCGAGCCGAGGGCGCGGGGGCTGATATCGGCGACCCGGGGCAATCATGGCCAGAGTCTCGCCTTCGCCGGGCGGCGCGCCGGCCTTGAGGTGACGATCCTGGCGCCGGAGGGCAATTCGCGCGAGAAGAACGCCGCCATGCGCGCGCTCGGGGCCGAGCTCATCGAATTCGGCCGCGACTTTCAGGCGGCACGCGAGGAGGCGATGCGCCTCGCCGACATGCGCGGCCTGCATATGGTTCCATCGTTCCATCGCGATCTTGCGCTCGGCGTCTCGACCTATGCGCTCGAACTCCTGAGCGAGCGCCCCGACCTCGAGATTCTCTATGTCCCGATCGGGCAGGGGTCGGGAATCTGCGGCGCCATCGCGGCGCGCAACGCGCTCGGCGCAAGAACCGACATCGTCGGCGTCCAGTCGGCGGAGGCGCCGGCTTATGCGCTTTCATTCGCGGCCGGCCACCCGGTGCGGACCATGAGCGCCGACACCTACGCCGACGGCATGGCGACGCGCGTTCCCGACGAGGAGGCGTTGGCCGTGATCGCCAAGGGCGCGGCGCGGATCGCGCTCGTCAGCGACGAAGAGATCGCCTCCGCCATCCGCGCCTATTGGACCGATACCCACAACCTCGCCGAGGGTGCGGGCGCGGCCGCGCTTGCCGCGGCGATGAAGGAAAAATCGCGTCTCAAGGGACGCAAGGTCGGGCTCGTGCTGTCCGGGGGCAACATCGATTTCGATCTCTTCCAACGATGGGTCGTAAGCGCGCCGAACGCCGCCGCAGCTTGATCAAGATGCAACTGACGCCAGGACCAAGGACATGAGCGCCATGAGCAAGACGTTGACCGCGCCGCTGTCGCCCTATTCCTCGTCGACCGCGAAAGCCAACATTGAGACCCACACCCTCTCGGTTTTGGTCGACAACGAGCCCGGCGTGCTGGCGCGGGTGGTCGGCATGTTCGCGGGCCGCGGCTATAACATCGAGAGCCTGACCGTCGCCGAGGTCGCGCACGAGACCCATCTCTCGCGCATCACCATCGTCACCTCCGGCACGCCCGAGATCATCGAACAGATCCGCCATCAGCTCGAGCGTCTGGTCCCCGTCCATTCAGTGAACGATCTGACGCTCACAGTGCGCGCGATCGAGCGCGAGCTGGCGATGATCAAGGTGAGGGGCAAGGGGGAGAACCGGGTCGAGGCGATGCGGCTCGCCGACGCCTTCCGCGCCAAGGTGATCGACGCGACCACCGAGAGCTTCATCTTCGAATTGACCGGCGCGCCGCGCAAGATCGATGATTTCGTCGAACTTATGCGCCCGCTCGGCCTCGTCGAGGTCTCGCGCACCGGAGTCGCCGCGATCTCCCGCGGGCCGGAGCCAATCTGAAAACAATTTTTCGGTCCGCCCGCCTCAACATCTCGCTTGCCCCGCTGCCCGCGGCAGCCCTAATCGGCGCATGGAATGCGAGGCGGAGCGCCGGCGAGGTCGATGGGCGACGAGGCTTTCGATTACGTGATCGTCGGCGCCGGCTCGGCGGGCTGCGTGCTCGCCGACCGGCTGACCGAGGGCGGCCGCTCGACTGTCCTCGTGCTCGAATACGGCGGGTCCGACCGCTCCGTATTGATCCAGATGCCGGCGGCGCTGTCGATCCCGATGAACAGGAAGACGTACAATTGGGGCTATGTGACCGAGCCCGAGCCCCATCTCAATGGCCGGCGCATCGCCTGTCCGCGCGGCAAGGTTCTCGGCGGCTCTTCGTCGATCAACGGCCTCGTCTATGCGCGCGGCCATCCGCTCGACTTCGACCGCTGGGAAGAGGAAGGCGCAAAGGGCTGGGGATACGGGAGCGTGCTGCCCTACTTCCGCCGCGCGGAAAGCTTCCGCGGCGGCGCGGACGCGTATCGCGGCGACAGCGGGCCGCTTGCGACCACACAGGGAGGTAAGCGCAATCCGCTCTATGCGGCCTTCATCGAGGCGAGCCGCGAGGCCGGCTACTCGGTCAGCACCGACCTGAACGGCGAACGGCAGGAGGGGTTCGGACCCCTCGACATGACGGTGAGGGACGGCGTGCGCGCGTCGACCGCCAACGCCTATTTGCGTCCGGCGATGAAGCGCCGAAACCTCGAAGTGGTTACGCACGCGCTGGCGACCCAGATCGCGTTCGAAGGGCGCCGCGCCGTCGGCATCCACTACCGCCGCCATGGTCGCGAGCACAAGGCAAGCGTGCGGCGCGAGGTCATCCTTTGCGGCGGGGCGATCAATTCGCCGCAATTGCTGAAGCTCTCGGGCATCGGCCCGGGGGCGGAACTCGGCGCGTTCGGGATCGAGGTCGTCGCCGACCGGCCGGGCGTCGGCGAGAACCTGCAGGACCATCTCGAATTCACCTTCCAGGTCGCCTCGAAGCAGCCGATCACGCTCTTTTCTCACACTGGCCTCAT
This sequence comes from uncultured Alphaproteobacteria bacterium, assembly GCA_963794155.1. GTDB lineage: Bacteria > Pseudomonadota > Alphaproteobacteria > Rhizobiales > Beijerinckiaceae > Roseiarcus. Next base: position 97,239 of record CAWCCX010000003.1, read on the forward strand.
GGCGCGGGCGCGGATCGGCGCCGAGTGGCTCATGCGGGGCAGGGGCCTCGGCGCCTCCAATCATTTCGAGGCTGGCGGTTTCATCCGCTCACGCGCCGGCGTTCGCTATCCCGACATCCAGTTCCATTTCCTGCCGATGGCGGTCGCCTACGATGGCTCTGCGCTTGCCCGCGAGCACGGTTTTCAGGCCCATGTCGGGCCGATGCAGTCCAAAAGCCGCGGCTGGGTGCGTCTCAAGTCGCCCGATCCGGCCATTCCGCCGGTGATCCAGTTCAACTACATGAGCCATCCCGACGACTGGATCGAGATGCGCGCCTGCGTGCGCCTCACCCGCGAAATCTTCGCCCAACGCGCATTCGATCCCTATCGCGGCCGCGAGATCCAGCCCGGGGCGGCATGTGTCAGCGATGAGGCGATTGACGCCTTCGTGCGCGCAAAAGTCGAGAGCGCCTACCATCCCTCGGGCGCCTGCAAGATGGGATCACCCACCGACCCCTATGCCGTCGTCGACCCGGAAACGCGGGTGATCGGCGTCGAGGCGCTGCGGGTGGTCGATTCGTCGATCATGCCTTCGATCACCAACGGCAATCTCAACGCGCCGACGATCATGATCGGCGAAAAGGCGGCCGACATGATCCTGGGCCGCGATCCCTTGCCGGCCTCGAATGCGCCCTTTTTCGTCGCGCCGGACTGGGAGACGAGGCAGCGGTAGTAGCGCCGGCGATTGTCCTCCTCGCGCAAGCGGGGATCTGGCGTCGCGGAGGGTTGATGGCGAACGTCTGCGGCGGTTCCGCTGGATGTCCGCTTTCGCGGGCATGACAGCGGGCGAGGCGGTCTTGATGGCCGGGCCTTAATTTTCGGGTTCAAATCGCTGGCGCGCTGGCGCAAGGTCCCCGGCGAACGAGCAAAATGAATGTCGGGAAAGGCTCAAACGCCATGACGGACACCGCACCGGCCGCCGCGAGGGAGCCCAGACGCGGCCGCGAGGCCCGCCGATCGGCGCGCGCCCATCGTTCGCATTCGTCGATCCCCTACATCACCCGGAACATCCCGCTCACCGAACTCATCAGCGAAGAAGGTCTCGCAACGATCGAGCGCAACGCGGAGACGCTGCTTGAGGAGATCGGCATCGAGTTTCGCGACTTTCCCCGCGCGCTTGCCCTCTTTCGCGCCGCGGGCTGCGACATCAAGGGCGAGCGGGTGCGCTTTCCGCGCGGCCTTGCGCGTCAGCTTTGCGCCACCACGCCCTCACAATATGTGCAGCACGCGCGCAATCCCGATCGCAACGTGCTCATCGGCGGCGACGCGATGGTGTTTGCTCCCAACTACGGCTCGCCGTTCGTCCATGACCTCGACAAGGGCCGCCGCTACGGAACGCTCGAAGACTTCCAGAATTTCGTCAAGCTCTCTTACATGAGCCCGTACATCCATCATTCCGGCGGCACAGTGTGCGAGCCGGTCGATCTGCCCGTCAACAAGCGGCATTTCGAGATGGTCTACGCGCACCTCAAATATTCGGACAAGCCGTTCATGGGTTCGGTGACCAAACCGGAGCGCGCCGAGGACAGTGTCCGCATCTGCGAGCTTCTGTTCGGCGAGGAATTCGTGCGCGACAACACGGTGCTGACGAGCCTCATCAACGCCAATTCGCCGCTGGTCTGGGATTCGAGCATGCTCGGCGCCGCGGAGGTCTACGCCCGCAGCAACCAGGCCTCAATCATCACCCCTTTCATCCTCTCGGGCGCAATGAGTCCGGTGACGGTCGCCGGCACGCTGACCCAGGTGCTGGCCGAAGTCATGGCGGGGACAGCGTTCTGCCAGCTCACCCGTCCCGGCGCGCCGGTCGTGTTCGGAACCTTCGTCTCGACCCTCTCGATGCAGTCCGGCGCCCCGACCTTCGGCACCCCCGAGGCGTCGCTTGCGATTTTCGGCGCCGGTCAGCTCGCGCGGCGGATGAACATGCCGTTCCGCACTGGCGGGTCGCTCTGCGCCTCGAAGATCCCCGACGCTCAGGCGGCTTACGAGAGCGCCCAGACGCTCGTGCCGACAGTGCTTGCTGGCGCCAATTTTGTGCTGCACGCCGCGGGCTGGCTCGAAGGCGGGCTCGCCGCCTCTTATGAGAAGTTCGTCTTGGACTTCGACCAGCTCGGCGCGATGCACGTTCTGGCCAAGGGCGTCGACTTCAGCGAGAACGGCCAGGCGATGGAGGCGTTCCACCAGGTCGAGCCGGGCGGGCATTTCCTCGGCTGCGCCCATACGCAAGCCAATTTTGAGACCGCCTTCTATCGCTCGAGCATCGCCGACAACAATTCAGTCGAGCAGTGGCGCGAGGAGGGGTCGAAGGACGCCGCGACCCGCGCCAACGGCTTATGGAAGTCGATGCTGGCCGAATACCAGGCCCCGCCGCTCGACCCCGCCAAGGACGAAGCGATCCGCGCCTTCATCGATGAGCGCAAGGCGTCGATGCCGGACGCCACGTACTAGGGTTTGGACCAGTGCGGTCGGATGCGCCCTCCTACTGCGCCGGATATCCTTTCCACAGCCATTCGAGCGCCGCAGGCAACGTTTGAGCCACGGTCGCTCTGTCGACATGTTGCGCATTGCGGGCGAAGAGGAATTGGTAGTGATACCCCTTGTCGGCGAGGACCTTCGCGAAACGCTCGTCCGCCAGAACCCAGTCGTGCATGCCGTCGGCTACGGGTGTGACGGGGTAGAAGAGATCGCGGTCGCCGGTCTCGAACCAGATGCGGATGGGCTTCGCTGGGCTGTTCGGAATGAGCGGCGATCCGAAGCGCGTATCGGTCTTCGAGACGCTCACGCCCTCGACGCTGAGATTGGCGACCGGCGGTCCCGCCCACGCGCTGTGATATTCCCAGGCTCCGCCCGGCAGGGCGGGATTGTGCGGCCATTGCTGGTTCACCACCGTCGGCGAATACGCGAGCACCCGGTGGTAGAGCTCGGGATGGAACCACGCCATCGTGAAGGCCGCCGCACCGCTCGAGCTGATGCCCATCGTCGCGCGGCCGTCCGGGTTCTTGGTGAGCTTCACGTTCGCGTGGCTCTCGGCCAGCGGCAGCACTTCGTTCTCGACGAACTCCGCGTAAGCTCCGGAGACCGCGTCGTACTCGAGCCCTCGTTCGCTGCCTTGCGCGTCCTGGCCCCCGGCGCCGATGCTGACGGCGACCATCGGCGGCGCCCGATGCTCATGGATGAGATTTTCGAGGATCGTGAAGAATTGCTTTTCACTGAAGAAGCCGCGGGGACCGCCGTCCCCAAGGACAATGAACGGAGCATCGCTTCCGGCCACATAACCAGGCGGAACATAGACGTCGACGACGCGCGTCCAGATGCCCGCATGGGCGGTGGAAACGAGAAGGTTCGACTTGTCGCCCGCAGCCGTCTGGGCGGTGAAGACCGACGTATTGAGGCAGCCGTCGGGATCATCACGGATCATGCCGGGGTTGAAGACCGTGCTATCGTTCGACGACATCGTGAAGGAATAGACCTTCCCGGTCGGCACGCCCTCTCGGGCGGCAAGCTCCGGGGCGGGCGGATGCGTCGGCCCGATGATAAAGTTTCCTTCGGCGCCGCTCGCGGGAAGCGTCCCATCGGGCAGCTCGGTCGCCGGGGGATAGTTGGGATTCCTTGGATCGCGCGTCGGCGGTAAGGTTTTGAAATCGAGGCCTGAGGTGTCGATGTAGAACGGAGCTGATGAATTGGTCGTGTTGGCGCCCGGCGGTATGCCGGAGTTTCCTTTCAGACAGTCCGCGTGCGCCGCGCCCGTCATCATGAAGGAAGACAACGACATGGCGCAGAACTTGTTCATGATTGTCGCTCCTCCCTTCGTTTGGCGCCAATCGTAGAAGGGGCGCCCAGGTTGTCAATCGAAGGGGTGGTCCGGAAAGCTCGGACCTCGAGAGGATTTGAATGAGAACGCACGCGCGAGCGGTGGTCATCGGCGGGGGCGTGGTCGGCGTTTCGACCCTCTATCATCTGGCCAGGAAAGGCTGGAGCGACAGCGTTCTCATCGAGCGCAAGGAGCTGACATCCGGCTCGACCTGGCATGCGGCCGGCCTGCTGCCGCTCTTCAACCTCAGCTATTCTGTCGGACAGATCCACAAATATTCCGTCGCTCTCTATAAGACGCTCGAGAAGGAGACCGGCCTCGACGTCGGCTTCCGCCAGGTTTCGAACATCCGCCTCGCCCGGACCCCCGACCGGATGGACGAATATCGTTATTATGCCGGCGTAGCCGAGACCATCGGCGTTTCGGTCAAGTTCCTGACCCCGCAAGAGGTCAAGGATATCTGGCCGCTCTGCAACGTTGACGGAATCATCGGCGCAATCCAGCATCCCGAAGACGGCTATATCCAGCCCGCTGACTTGACGCAGGCGCTGGCGCGCGGCGCCCGCGAACGCGGCGGCGAGATCAACCGCCAGTCGACCGTGATTGCGATCGAGCGCCTGCCGAGCGGCGAATGGAAGGTCTCAACCGACAAGGGCGACATCGTCTGCGAGCACGTCGTTTCGGCAACCGGCAATTTCGCGAGGCAGACCGGCCGCATGGTCGGGATCAACGTGCCGGTGATCCCGGTCCAGCACCAATATATCGTCACCGAGGCCCATCCGGAGATTCTCGCCCGCAAGGCCAAGGGCCTGCCGGAGATGGGGGTCTTACGCGAGTCGGATTCATCCTGGTACATGCGCGAGGAGGCGGGCGGGCTCCTGCTCGGGCCTTATGAAAAGGGCGCGCCGGCCTGCTATGTCGAGGGGCCGTCGGCGGACAGCGAATACGAGCTCTTTCCGGAAGAGCTCGATCGTCTCGCGCCGCATATCGAGACCGCGATCGCGCGGGTTCCCGCCTTCGGCGAGGTCGGGGTCAAGAAAGTCTACAACGGCGCGATCGCCTATGCGCCGGACGGCTCGCCGATCGTCGGTCCGGCGCCGGGGTTGAAGAATTTCTGGCTCAACGACGGCCATTCGTTCGGCGTCACCGCGGCCGGCGGCGCCGGCTGGCAGCTCGCCGAATGGATCGTCGACGGCGAGCCGACGATCGACATGCTCGGCGTCGATCCGCGCCGCTTCGGTCCTTACGCCGACGCCGGCTATCTGATCGAGAAGAACGAGGAGGCCTACGCCAAGGTCTTCACCATCCACTATCCCGACGAAGAGCGCGTCGCCGCGCGCCCGTTGCGCCAGACGCCATGCTACGGGCGGATGAAGGATCTCGGCGCGGTATTCGGCTCAATCTACGGCTGGGAGCGGCCGAACTGGTTCGCGCCGCAAGGCTATGGCTTAAGCGAGGCCGACCTCGCCAAGCCGGACGTGCTTCTGGACGAGAACCATCCCGCGGTCGGCCCAGGCGAGAGGCCGCGCGAGAAGTGGAGCTTCCGGCGCTCGAACTATTTCGATTTCGTCGGCGCCGAGTGCCGCAACGTGCATGAGAACGTCGGCCTGCAGGACATGTCGGCCTTCGCCAAGCTCGAGGTCTCTGGCCCCGGCGCCGAAAGCTGGCTCAACGCGATCCTGACCAACCGCATCCCGGAGGCGGTCGGCCGGGTCACGCTCACCTATCTCTTGACCTCGCGCGGCGGCGTGCGCGCCGAGTTCACGCTGACCCGCATCGGGCCGGAGCGGTTTTATCTCGTCTCAGCCGGCGCCCTCGAAGCCCACGATTTCGATTCGCTGGAGAAGCTGCTTCCCGCCGATGGAAGCGTGAGGATCGACAAGGTGACGACGCAGCGCGGCGTGCTGGTGGTCGCGGGTCCAAGGTCGCGCGAGGTGCTGGCCAGAGTCGCCGACATCGACGTCTCCAACGAAGCGTTCCCATGGCTGACCGCGCGCCGCCTATCCACAAAGGCTGCAGGCCTTATCGCCATGCGGGTCAATTTCGTCGGCGAGCTCGGCTACGAATTGCACCATCCGATCGAGATGCAGAACCATATTTTTGACGTCCTGATGGCGGCCGGCGCGTCTTTCGGCATCAGGCCCTTCGGCATCCGGGCAATGGAGTCGCTCAGGCTGGAAAAGTCCTACAAGCTCGTCGGGCGCGAGCTCTCGATCGAATACGCCGCCCTCGAATTTGGGCTCGACCGGTTCGTCGATTTCAAGAAGGGGCCGTTTCTCGGCCGTGACGCGCTGGTCACCTGGGTCGGCAAGGGCTTCGAGAACAGGCTGGTGACGCTCGAAGTTCAGGGCGCAACCGACGCCGACGCGCGCGGCTCCGAGCCGGTGACAAAAGACGGCGCGGCAATCGGCCGCACGACCTCCGGCGGCTACGGCTGGCGCGCCGGAAAATCGCTCGCGCTGGCGATGGTGAGGCCCGAGTTCTCGAACATTGGGAGCGAGGTCGACGTGCGCATTCTCGGCGAGACGCGCCGCGCGATCGTGATCGCCGACAGCCCTTATGATCCAAAGAATGAGGCGCTGAGGGGGTAGCTCCGAGGCTGGCGACCGCGCCCTTTCGCCCAAACAGTTTGAGCTTCACCCCGTGAGCCGCTAGAAGCGCGCGGCGCGCCTCCCGCCTTCTGGATCCCACATGTCCGACGCCGTCAACCCCACTCCGCAGCAGCAGTCCGAAATCCTGATGCAGGCGCTGCCGCACATGCTGCGCTACGACGACGCGATCGTCGTCGTGAAGTACGGCGGCCATGCGATGGGCGACGAGGACAAGGCGCGCGCCTTCGCCAAGGACATGGTGCTGCTTGAGCAGTCCGGCATCAATCCGGTGGTGGTGCACGGCGGCGGACCGCAGATCGGGACGATGCTGAAGAAGCTCGGCATCGAATCGCACTTCTCCGGGGGCTTGAGGGTCACCGACAGGCCGACGATGGAAATCGTCGAAATGGTGCTGGCCGGATCGATCAACAAGCAGATCGTCGGCTCGATCAACGCAGAGGGAGGGCGGGCGGTCGGCCTTTGCGGCAAGGACGGCAACATGGTCAGCGCGCGCAAGGTCCACCGTCCGCATAGTCCGGGCGAAGACGTCGTTGATCTCGGCTTCGTCGGCGAGCCCGATAAGGTGGACGTGACCGTGCTTGAGCAGATTCTCGGCCGCGAGCTGATCCCTGTCCTGGCGCCGGTCGCGCAAGGCGCGGACGGCCAGACCTACAACGTCAACGCCGACACCTTCGCCGGCGCCATCGCCGGCGCGCTCGGCGCCAAGCGCCTCTTGTTCCTGACCGACGTTCCCGGCGTCCTCGACAAGAGCGGGGCCCTGATGAAGGAACTGCGGATCGACGACATCCGCCGCCTCATCGCCGACGGCACGATCACCGGCGGAATGATCCCCAAGGTCGAGACCTGTATCTATGCGCTCGAGCGGGGCGTCGAGGGCGTCGTGATCCTGGACGGCAAGGTCCCTCACGCGGTGCTGATCGAGCTCCTGACCGATTATGGCGCGGGAACGCTGATTATGCGATAGCGGGCTAGCGACACGGGGTTCGGCCATGCGCATTCTGGCGATCGACACGTCCTGTGGAGCGGCGTCGGCCGCGGTTGTCGAAAGCGGTCAGGCCGAGCCGCTGGCCTTCATGAGCAAGCAGATGGCGCGCGGTCACGCCGAAGCCCTGGCGCCGATGGTCGAGGAGGTGATGCGCGGCGTCGAGGGCGGATTCGCGTCGCTGTCGCGGATCGCGGTCGCAACCGGTCCAGGCTCGTTCACCGGCATCCGCGTCGGCCTCGCGATGGCTCGAGCGATGGCGACCGCGCTCTCGATTCCGGTCGTCGGCGTTTCGACCTTGGCTGCATTCGCCGCGCCGCTCCTCAGCGCGCCGCGTCCTGGAATCATCGCCGCGGCGATCGACGCTCGCCACGGCTCGGTCTATTTCCAGTTGTTTGAGGCTTCCGGCCGCCCGTTGGGGCCGCCGCGCTGCGACACGGCGCGCGAATGCGTTCGCGCGATCGGGGCGGGCCCGGCGTGGCTCGCGGGCGACGCAGCCGCGCTCATCGCCAATGAAGCGCAGCGGGCCGGCCTGCCTTACGATCTCGACGCCGGCAGGAGCGCGCCGGACATCGTCGCCGTGGCTTGGATGGGCCTCGCAGTCGATCCCGCGACCAACCCGGCTCGCCCGGTCTACGTCAAGCCGCCCGACGCGCGGCCAAATCCGGCCGCGTCCATTGCCCGGCTGCCTGCCTGACCCTGCCGGCCTGAAGCCATGATCTTCGGCTTTAGCCGATCCGCCCCGCCTGTCATTCGTCCGCTCCGGCCGGACAAGGCGGAAGCCTGCGCCCGGTTGCACGCCCAGGGTTTCGCCCATCCCTGGTCGGCCCAGGAGGTCGCGGTCCTGATTTCGAGCGCCTCGACGCTGGCGGCGGCGGCGCTCGATCCGGCGAACGGCCGACTGCGCGGGTTCGTCCTCGCGCGGCTGGCGGCGGACGAAGCCGAGATCCTCACCCTCGCCGTCGAGACCCGGTCCCGGCGCAGGGGGGTCGGTCGGGCGTTGCTCGGCGAGGCCTTGCGTCAGGCGTCCAACGCGGGGGCGAAGACCATGTTCCTTGAAGTCGGCAAGGACAATGCGCCGGCGCTGGCGCTCTACGAGCGCCTCGGGTTCGGCAAGGTCGGCGAGCGGGCCGGCTATTATCGCCGCGAGGACGGAACGCGCGCCGCCGCGGTCATCATGCGCAAGGCGATCGGATGAGCGTCGCCCTGTCGAAGGCGGATAACCTCTGGCCGGCGCCCCTGGCGACAGTTCTGAGCCTTGCCGCGCTATTTTTGCCGCTTGCTCTTTTCGTGATCATCGCCGGTCCGCCGGCCCTTGTCGCCCGGCGGCTCGGCTGGCGGTTCGGTCGGGCCGCGCCGGTCCTCTTTCACCGTCTCCTGTGCGCAAGCCTTGGCGTCAGAGTGCGCCGGTGCGGGACGCTGAGCCCGGCCGCAAACCAATTGATCGTCGCCAATCACGTGTCCTGGATGGACATACCGGTCCTGGCCTCGCTCGCGCCCATGAGCTTCCTCGCCAAGAAGGAGATCGGCGCGAACCTGGCTGGCCGGGAGCTCGCCGCCCTTCAGGGCGTCGTCTATGTCGACCGGGCGCGCCGCTCCTGTATTCCCGAGGTCAACGGAAAGATGGTCGAGACCATGCGCTCGGGTTCGCCGATCGTGCTGTTCGCCGAGGCGACGACCGGGGACGGCAATCGGCTCATGCGTTTCCGATCGTCGCATTTCGAGGCCATTCGCCAAGCCGGCGCGGACGGCGATGCGACCATCCAGCCGATCTATCGCGACTATTCGCGTCTGGACGGCCTGCCGATCGCGCGGGATGAGCGGCCGCGCGTCGCCTGGTACTGAGACACGACCTTCTTCGATCATTTCTTTCGCTATGCTGGCGGCGGCGGCGTGACTTGCGACATCCATTGCGGGGCCCCGATCCCGGTCGGCCCTGGGCTCGATCGTAAGACCGCGGCGCGACTGACCGAGGCGGCGGTGCGGGGACTTGCGACGAAAGCCAGGGTGCGGTGACGGGCGTCTATGGCCTTGCGGGGGGCGTCTGTGACGCCTGTGTGGCGGTCGGCGCAACCTTGCGCATCAACTGCGGCGCAGTCACCATTGGACGGATCGCCACGGGACCATTGTAAATGTCGTTTGGCGGGTTTGCCTCGATGGCTTGGTCCGGATCGGATTTTGCCGGCTGAGCAGTTAAGTTGGAAACTGACCGATACGCCATTCTTACCTTGGCTTCACATCTATCTCTGGCTGCGTGTGCTCCTCTCTCGAAGCGAGCGTTGGCGACCTTCATTTGATCTATCGCGCTCGCCATTTTCTTCAAATCATCTTCGACATCATCCAGCGCCCTTCTTGCCGCTACGAGTTCTTTGTCATCAGGTAAACTCTCGCCCGCTATCTCAGGCGCTCTACTGCAAAGAGCGACTGTCTCGCAGATTGCTCCCTTTTCCCCGTCAGCGCAGCGGTTCGCTTTCAGATTGTCCAACGCCTTCTCAGCAGCTTCGCGGCTTTCCGCGCTCCACGACGCCTGCTTGTTCTCATCTTGGGCAAATCGTTCCTGCGCACGCTCGAAAATATCGTGAGCAGTCTGCGCGGATGATGAGCATGGCAATGGCAGCGCAGCCAATCCTATTGTGATGGCGATGGTCGTCGCTTTCATATTCATACCCCTCACTGTCGATGAGGCGTGATATCTTTTTCAATGAACCTTACGGCTTGTCGTTTTTCTTTGATTGGTGGCGCGCCTTGTCCGTGGACTTGGCGGCAAGGCTCTGAATCCCCGCGGCTGGCGAAGCCGCGGATTGCCAGCCCGCAGATAGGTCGTGAGATCTTGAGCAGCACAAAGACCTCTGACGGCTGCGCCCGCCCTCATTTGCAGCCGAGGCCGCCGCGAGCATCTGCATCTGGAGTGGCGAGATGTATCGGGCCACGGCGGCCTCCAAAGTTACGTGGTTCAGCGCCTCTTGCCCGAACATTCTAATGGCGCAATCGCTGTCAGTGTGGCTGACCAAGTTACGATCCACAGCCTAAGTTACGCCTCTCAGCGTAACGTCTATGGCCGTCTTTGGCTTCGGGGAGGGAATTTGCGGAGCCTTTGCCCGCGACGAGAACGCTCTTCCGACCCCTTGAATTCCGTTGTATCGCGGTCTCGCGCGGCGTTTGGCCCGAGGGACCGCTCCCGTGACGCTCCCCCGCGGCGCCACTGGTCAACATCTTAAGGGGTATCGCTTTTCCCCAAGCCGGAAAGCGCCTACATTGGCTAGAGACCATTCTGGAGCCCCTAATTGTCCGAATCGCTTGTGCTTGAAGACGCCGGCCGGATTGCAAGTCCCGCGCGGGACGGGGATCGGCGGGCGTTCATCAAGTCATTCGGCTGCCAGATGAACGTCTACGACGCCGAGCGAATGGCGGACATTGCGGCTCATGAGGGCTATCGCGAGGTAGCTGCGGTCGAGGACGCCGACCTCATCGTTCTCAACACCTGCCACATCCGCGAACGGGCGTCGGAGAAGATCTATTCCGAACTCGGCAAGCTGCGCGAGCTCAAGGACGAGCGGCGCCGTCAAGGGCGCGAAACGACAATTGTCGTCGCCGGCTGTCTCGCCCAGGCCGAGGGGGCGGAGATCTTGCGCCGCCAGCCGGCGGTCGATGTCGTGGTCGGTCCCCAGAGCTACCATCGCCTGCCCGGGCTTCTGCGCGAGGCGCAACTTAAGCCCGGCGTTGTGAACACGGACTTTCCAGCCGAGGACAAGTTCTCGCATCTTCCAGCCGTCCGCCATCGCGGCGTTTCCGCGTTCGTGACCGTGCAGGAGGGTTGCGACAAATTCTGCTCGTTTTGCGTCGTGCCTTACACCCGCGGCGCCGAGGCTTCGCGCCCGGTCCGTGCGGTCATCGACGAGATCGCGCGCCTCGCGGCGGCCGGCGCGCGCGAGGTCACGCTGCTCGGACAGAACGTCAACGCCTATCACGGGCTTGACCGCGATGGTCGCGCCGTAGGGCTTGCCGATCTGATCCGCGCCGCCGCCGCCGTTCCGGGGATCCTCCGGGTCCGCTACATGACCTCGCACCCGCGCGACATGAGCGACGACCTGATCGACGCCCATCGCGACATTCGCGAGCTCGCGCCTTATCTCCATTTGCCGATCCAGTCGGGCTCCGACCGAAGTCTTGAAGGCGATGAACCGTAAGCATCGCGTCGTTGATTATCTCGATCTCGTCCGGCGCGCGCGCGACGCCCGGCCGGACATCTCCTTCTCGTCCGACTTCATCGTCGGCTACCCGGGCGAAACCGACGCCGACTTCGACGCCTCGCTGGCGCTCGTTCACTCCGTGGGCTTCGCCTCGTCCTACGCTTTCAAATATTCGCCGAGGCCCGGCACCCCTGCCGCCGAGGCGCCCGGGCAGATCGACGCGGCGACCAAGGCTCGGCGGCTGGCTACGCTTCAGGCGCTGCTCGAAGCTGAGCGGCAGGCCTTCAATCAGGCGACGGTCGGACGGCGCTTGGACGTTCTGTTCGAGAAGCCCGGCCGGCGCGAGGGCCAGGTCATCGGCCGCTCGCCCTATATGCAGGCGGTGTTCGCCGACGGGCCGCAGTCGCTGATCGGGGTGATGGCGGAGGTCGAAGTCGTCGCCGTCGAGCCGCATTCGCTCCGTGGGCGCATTGTCTCGGCAGCGTCGTAAAGTTGGGATTTTAATGGCGTGCAGGATGATTCAAGGCCGCAACAGGATGCCAGGGAGACAGCCGATTTGAAGCCGCAGGACAGTTCGCCGACGCGCATCGCCGCCGCCCCCGCCGTCAGCAACCCGACGCTCCGCGAGTCCAAACCGGCCGAAATCGCCATCGCCTTCCCCGACAACGCCGCCGCCTCGGTGGTGTTCGGCCATTACGATCAGAACATCGCCCGCATCGAGCGCAGTCTCGGCGTCTCGGCCTACGCCAACGGCAACCAGGTGGTCATCAAGGGTCCGCGCGAGGCGAGCGAGCACGCGCGCCGGGTGTTCGAGATGCTCTACGAACGGGTCAAGCTCGGCCAGCCGGCCAGCGAAGGCGATGTCGAAGGCGTCATCGCCGAGAGCGCTTATCAAGGGCTTCTGTTTCCCGGCGAAGACGGGTCGAAGGAAAGCTTCGGCGTCGTCAAGACGCGCAAGCGCGGGGTCGTGCGCGCCCGCAGCGCCGCCCAGGACCATTATCTCGCGGCCCTGCGCAAGCATGAGCTGGTGTTCGCCGAAGGACCCGCCGGCACCGGCAAGACCTGGCTTGCGGTCGGCCATGCCGTCTCGCTGCTCGAGCAGGGCCTGGTCGAGCGGCTGGTGCTGTCGCGCCCGGCGGTTGAGGCCGGCGAGCGGCTCGGCTTTCTGCCCGGCGACATGCGCGACAAGGTCGATCCCTATCTGCGCCCGATCTATGACGCCCTCTACGACTTCATGGACGGACGGATGGTCGAGCGGGGCATCCAGACCGGCATGATCGAGATCGCGCCGCTCGCCTTCATGCGCGGGCGGACCTTGTCCAAGGCCGCGGTCCTCTTGGATGAGGCGCAGAATGCGACCGCGATGCAGATGAAGATGTTCCTGACCCGCCTTGGCGAGGGTTCCCGGATGATGGTCAACGGCGACCCGACCCAGACGGATCTCGCGCCGGGACAGAAATCGGGACTCGGCGACGCGATCGCGCTCTTAAGGTCGATCCCTCGGATCGGGCACGTCCGCTTCACCCATGTCGACGTGGTGCGCCACGATCTGGTGCGCCAGATCGTCGAGGCTTATGAGCGCGCGGGCCGCGAGGGACAGCCGACTGCCGCCCGATGAAAGTTGCGCTCGACATCAGCGTCCCGTCGCGCTTATGGCGCGGCTTGCCACGTGCGCGCAGCTTCGCGCGTGAGACGATCGCCGCCGCCGTCGAGGAAAGCGGAATGGCTGGAAGGGAGGGCGCAGAGATCAGCCTCTGCCTCGCCGACGACGCCGAGTTGCAGGCGTTGAACCTGCGCTGGCGCGGAATCGACAAGCCGACGAACGTGCTTTCCTTCCCCGCTGCGCATCTTGTAGACGCGATCGCCGATCGCATCAGCCACGGGTCCCGGCCGCGGCTGCAGCTGGGCGACATCGCGCTGGCCTACGAGACGCTGGCGCGGGAGGCGAGCGAGCTCGGGGTTCGACCAGCCGACCATTATCGCCATCTCCTCGCCCATGGATTTCTCCACCTCATCGGCTACGATCACGAGACGGACGAAGAGGCCGAACGCATGGAGGCGCTCGAGACCAGGATTCTGGCGCGGCTCGGGGCGGCCGATCCTTACGCGCGCGAAGTCGTCAGGGCATGAAAGAGATGGAAGAGGGCGAGCCGGCGCCGGAGACGCCGTCGGCAAGCGGTTCGCGCGAACAGCAGTCAGGCCTGTTCGACCGGGTGCGGGCCTTGTTCGGCCTCGCGCCGGCTTCGGCGCGCGACGATATCGAGGACGTGATCGAGGAGAGCGCGAGCGAGGAGTTCACGCCCCAGGAGCGCGCGATCCTCAAGAACGTACTCGCCCTTCACGACGTGCGGGTCGAGGACGTGATGGTGCCGCGAGCCGATGTCATCGCGCTCGCGCTCGATACGCCGCTGCGCAAGGTGCTGGATTGTTTCCGCACCGCCGGCCACTCGCGCCTGCCGGTCTACGACGAGACGCTCGACGACCCGCGGGGCATGATCCACATCCGCGATTTTGTCGTCTTTCTCGCCTCCGATCCGCGCTTCGGGCTGATGAAGGGACCTGAGCCCGCCGGCGCGGATGCTGAGACCGGCCTCGACATGCCGCTGTCGGCGACCCGGATCCTGCGCCCGGTTCTCTACGCGCCCCCGTCGATGCCGGCGCTTGATCTCCTGCTCAAGATGCAAGCGTCGCGCACCCATATGGCTCTCGTCATCGACGAATACGGCGGCACCGACGGCCTGGTGTCGATCGAGGACGTGATGGAATCGATTGTCGGCGACATCGAGGACGAGCATGACGAAGACGAGACGCCGGAATTGCGCCCGTCTGGCGACGGCGGCTTCATCGCCGACGCTCGCGCCCCCCTCGACGCCGTTTCCGAGGCGGCCGGCTTCGATTTCGCTTCGCTCCCCGACGCCGAGGGCGTGGACACGATCGGCGGCCTGGTCGCCGCGGCGGCCGGCCGGGTTCCGAATCGCGGCGAGATCTTGACCGGCCCCGGCGAGTTCGAATTCGAAGTGCTCGACGCCGACCCGCGCCGGGTCAAGCGCCTGAAAATTTGGCCGCTTTCGGCGCGCGGCGTGAAGCCGGTCGTCCCGCCGCGGGCGGCAGAAGCCAATCCGCGGAGTGAGCCATAGCGTCTGCGGCCCATTGCCCGTTGCGCCGACGCTTGATAGGACTAGTAATCTGACTAGTCTAATCGATCTGAGGACGCGTCGGATGAAGAGCTGGCCGGTTCAGGATGCGAAGGCGCGATTCAGCGAGATGCTGGAGACTTGCCTCAACGAAGGGCCGCAGCTGATTACCAAGCGTGGGGCCGACGCCGCCGTTCTCGTGCCTGTCAAGGACTGGCAAATGCTGAAGCGGGCGGCGAAGCCGACCCTCAAGGAGTTGCTGCTCGCCAATGTCGCGCGGGGAGAACTGAACGTTCCCGAGCGAGGCGACAAGCGCCGGCGCGCGCCTCCCGATCTTGACCGGCGCTAAGTGTATCTCCTCGATACCAATGTTGTGTCGGAATTGCGCCGGGCGCGCCCCCATGGCGCGGTCGTGGCATGGCTTGAGAGCGTCCGCGAGGAGGACTTGCATCTCTCCGCCGTGACGATCGGTGAAATTCAGGCAGGCATCGAGATTACCCGCGAACAGAATCCGGAAAAGGCGGATGAGATCGAGGCCTGGCTGGAACAGGTCGCAGAAACCTATAACATCCTCAGCCTGGACGCGCGGACCTTACGTTCCTGGGCCCGCCTCATGCACCGCAAGCCGCCCCGCCTCATCGAAGACGCCATGATCGCCGCCACCGCAGCCGTTCATGGCCTGACAGTGGTCACCCGCAATGTGCGCGATTTCGACGGGCTTGGCATTGCCACCTTTAACCCATTTGATGGGAAGCTCGGTTAGGCCAGCGCCTTCGCACACCTCCCACCCTCGTCAGATCGACTTCACCTCGCCGCCGTCCATGCGAAGCGTCGAGCCGGTCATCCAGCGGGCGCCGGGCGAGACCAGAAAGGCCATCAGCTCGGCGATCTCTTCCGGCTCGCCGTAGCGAGCGATGCCCGCTTCCTTCGGGAAATTGGCGGTCGCCTCCTCGACCGTCATGTTGTGCAGCGGCGCCCAGTGCTCAAGGTAGGACCGGCGGCGCCCCGTCATCACCGGGCCGGGCAGGACGCTGTTGACCTGCACCCCGTCGGCGATGCCGCGATCCGAGAATGCCTTCGCCAGCGCGACGATGGCGGCGTTGATCGCGCCCACGGCCGCGTAAGGCGCCTTCGGAAACAGGGCCGAGTTGCCCGACATCAGGACCACGGCGCCCTTGGCCGCCTTCAGCGCCGGCCACGCTGCGATCGTCAGCCGCCGGGCGCCGTGCAGTTTAAGCGCCAGGCCCGCCTCCCATTGCGCGTCGGTCATCTCGAAGAGGTCGATCTGCGGCACCGCGCCCGCGATATTGAGCAACGCGTCGATGCGCCCGAATGCGGCGAGGGCCTGTTCGACCACGGCCTGCGCGGCGGCAGGCTGGGCGAGGTCGATATCGATGACCAGCGCTTCCGCGCCGGCCGTATTCACCGCTTTGGTCGTCTCATCCAGATTGGCGCGGTCCCGGGCGA
The DNA here is from genome assembly GCA_963794155.1 of uncultured Alphaproteobacteria bacterium. Taxonomy (GTDB): domain Bacteria; phylum Pseudomonadota; class Alphaproteobacteria; order Rhizobiales; family Beijerinckiaceae; genus Roseiarcus. Next base: position 113,471 of record CAWCCX010000003.1, read on the forward strand.
CGAGGACCAGCGCGGCGAAGTCGCGCGCGAGGCGAGTAGCCGTCGCCCGCCCGATCCCCTGGCTCGCGCCCGTGACGATCGCGACTGAGTTCGCCATCGGCGCCTCTCCTTGATTGCGAAACGGAAGTCAGCGGGGAAGGAAGTCGCGGATGGCCGAGGCGATCTCCGGCGCATGCGTCTCCAGCGCGAAATGTCCAGTATCGAAGAACCGCACGACCGCGCCCGGAATATCGCGTTTGAACGCCTCCGCGCCCGGCGGCAGGAAGAATGGATCGTTCTTGCCCCAAGCCGCCAGCAAGGGCGGCTCATGGGTCCGGAAATATTGCTGGAAGGTCGGGTAGAGCGCGACGTTGCTCTTGTAGTCGCCCATCAGGTCGAGTTGCACCTCGGTCGCGCCCGGTCGCAACATGTAGAAATTGTCGAGTGAGTAACCGTCAGGGGAGACCCAGGTCGGGTCAGGCACGCCATGCGTATATTGCCAGAGCGTGCTCTCAGGCTTCAGGAAGCTGCGCAGCGCCTCCCGGTTGGCCGGTGACGGATCCTTCCAATAGGCCCGGATCGGGTTCCAGCCGTCGCTCAATCCCTCCTCATAGGCGTTGCCGTTCTGCGAGATGATCGCGGTGATCCGGTCCGGATGCTTAACCGCGAGCCGGAAGCCGGTCGGCGCGCCGTAGTCGAACACATAGACGGCATAGCGGTTGAAGCCGACGACCTCGGTGAAGCGATCGATCGCGTCCGCGATCCGGTCGAACGTGGCGCCCCTGTCCGGCATATCGGAGTTGCCGAAGCCCGGCAGGTCGGGGGCGACGATATGGACGCGGTCGGCGAGCAGCGGGATCAGGTCGCGGAACATGTGGCCGGCGGTCGGGAAGCCATGCAGCAGCAGCAGCTTCGGCGCCCCCGGCGCGCCCGCCTCGCGGTAAAAGACATTTTTGCCGTCGACCTCGGCGGTCCTATAGTGGATGGCGGTCATAAGGGCCTTCCTTTCGCTCAAGCAACGGGAGATGGCTCAGCTTTTGCCGGCCTCGTCGATCGCCTCGCGGATGATGTCGAGGACGTAAGAGGGCGCGGTCACCAGCGGCGCATGGTCGACAGGGTGCGACCGAAGCCGAGCCTTCATCCGCTCGGCCATGAAGCGCTGATTTTCGTGGACGATCATCCGGTCCTGCTCGGCCGCCAGGTACCAGGCCGGCCGGTCCTTCCACAGCGGCCGCCCCACCTTCACAGTGATACAGGCGGGCGAAATCGGGCGCTGGACCGCAGCCAGCACCGCCAGCTCTTCCTTGGAAGCGTTCTGCGCGAAGGCGGCGGAGAACGCCGCCTCGGGCAGATAAATCCACCCGTGCGCGTCCGGCGCGAGTTTGGGCGCCTGCGGATGCTGCTTGCCGCGATAGAACACATCCGCGACCGTCTCGCCTTCGTCCGGAGCGAGCGCAGCCACATAGACGAGCGCATTCACCTTCTCGCTGCGCGTCGCCGCAATCACGGCGCCGGCATAGGCGTGGCCGGCCAGGACGACCGGCGCGGCGACGCGCTCGAGCGTTCGATCGAGCGCCGCGACGTCGTCCTTGAACGATGTCAGCGGCAGCGGCGCCGCCGTCGCCTTGACGCCATCGGCCGCCAACGGCCCGATGATCTTCGCCCAGCTCGATCCGTCAGCCCAAGCCCCATGGACGAGCACGACACTCGCATCGCTTGAGGACATCTTTACTCCGGCTGACCTGCGGAATTCGGCTCGTAGTAACGGGGCGACCCGGCCACAATCGGCCACACCCGTGTAGCTTTGATGGCTGAGACGAGCAGCCGGGCGCCGCTATCATCGGCGCGCGCTTCGATCGACACCCTGAACGATTGGGCTCCGCCGCTCGTCCAAGGAATGGTCACGACGCTGTCGGAGCCAGTCGCGGGAATGGCCGCCTCGGCCTCTGCGAGAGGGGCTTGCGATCTCTCGCCGGGTTCGATCGCGACCTTGAGCCGAATTGGCGCATCGCCGGTCGCCTTGGCCTTGAGTTTCAGTTCGTATGCGCCGGCAGGCATCGCGTCGGCCACGATGCTCCGCCACACGCCCGCTCCTTGAGGGGGCAAGTCGATCGCGAGGCCCGAAGCGGCGTCAAAATGGGCGGGGTGGTCCGAAGTTTCATTGTCGTGGAACCAGAAGGGCGGGCGCAGAGTCGCGAATACGGCGGAGGCTGGGGACGCCGTGCCGAGCACGAACTGCTCAGCGCGCCGCCAGACGCTCTCGCCGACCTTGCGGCCGAGCTCGAGGCCGCGCTCATTGTCCGCCGGCCAGTGAACCCCGGCCCAGACGCGCGATATTCCGGCCGCTTCGGCAGCGGCCGCGAAGGTTGGATAGGAGAGCGCGACCGGCTCAGCCAATTCGCGCTGCTCGACGTAGAGATGCCTCACCGTCTGTTTGAAATTGAAGTCCGGCTTTCCGATCGCCAGCTCCATCGCGCGAGCCCAGGACGCGGTGAAAGCGCTATGGCCAGAAATGTAAGAGGGGAATGGCGGCGTGGGCAAATACGGCTCCCAATCGGCTGCGGGCACCTCTGCAAGTCCGGCCGGAAGGATGACGGAATGTTCAGCGTTCTCCTTCGCGGGCGGCGTGGAAGAGGCCAGTGCTTCGGATAGAGAGCGGGGGCGCCATGCGCTTATCGCCGCGTCGCCGAGCGCGCGAATCGCGGTGATCGGGCGCACATAATCATAGGCATACTTGGCGTCCCAGGCGGCGATCGAGGCGTCGAAGATCGCGTTGCTGACGACGAAGAACAACTTGACGTCATCGTCGAGGCGCAGATCGTTGGTGTCGGAGACGAATTTCGTCATTTCGATCAGTTCCGGCGCGGGAGCCATGCCAAAAATCCCCCAATATTCCGCCTCCGCCTTCTCTGTGTCGGTCAACGCGCCGCTCGTCTTGATCAACACCTCGATCTGCCGCGACCATTCGGCGGATCCGGGGGCCGGCGGCGGAATGGGGCGGAATTCGTCGGCGCGCGCCAGCGAGAAGGGCATGACACGGCTCCATTGCGGGGTCGTCGGAAGTTGCCGCCTTCCAAACGACTCAATCGGCCGCCAGGCGTCCGGCGCTCCAGACGCCCGTGGTGCGTAACCGGTCGTGTCGGCGAAGTTGCCGGCTTCGTTCGCGCCGTCGTCGCGGCAGTCGGCGAGAACGGCTTCAGCAGCCTGCCGCCCGACCTTGGCCGGAGGCGTGTGGGCGTTCGGATCATAGCCGAGCTCCTGCATGCGTTCGATGAGCGCGCGCCGATGCTGCGGCGCAAGCGTCCGCAAAACGGTGAAGGCGGCGTGACTGATCGCTTCGCGTTTGTTCGCTTCGTTGTTTGGGCCGCCCTGTCCCTTGAGAGCGGCCCCCGAGACGACCCCTATGGCGATGGGATCGTAGGCGGTCCAGGTGTCATAGATTGCAGTATGAAGGAGAGCGAAAAACCGCGAGCCGACCGTCGGCTCCCACGCCACTTCCTGCGCGTAGGGCAGCGCCTGGTCGAGCCACTCGGTTACAATCGAGGCGGCGCTTGCCGTCGACGCGCGCGTCACGAGGATCAGGCTAAGGGCGACGCACAAAAGACCCCTGATCAATGTCTCTTCTCCCGGTGTTGTGACAGCCCGGCCCTTCGCCGGCGCGGCTCGCCCTTCGCCAAGCCGGCTTCAACGCAGCGACTTGGAAGCCCGCGAGCGACGCCGTCTGGTCCATCTTCATGGCTCCGGCGTCGTCGACCGTGACCCTGGCCACGCGGCCGTGTTTGAACTGAGCGAGGATCGTCGCATAAGCGGGGTTGGACGCCGGGACGATCACCTCGCACTTGCTGCCGATATCGCCGAACTTGCATTCGCCGGCCGCAAAGAGGTGGCGAAACGCCGGCGTCTTGGCCTTGTCGACGAACACCTCGATCCGTGAGCCGGCGACCCCGACCTGGGTTGTGCGCACCACGATCATGTGGGGCTTCGCCTTGTCGAAGGCGAATACGGCGTTCGGTCCTGTCGCTTCTCCGGCGCGCAGCATGACTGCCTCGGCCGCCACCGCGTTCTGCGCGGGTCCGCCAACGAACGTGATGACAAACGAGCTGACGAGAAGGCGCCCGACAACGTGCATGACAGCTTTCCCAACGGCCTTGGATGGAAAGGAACCAGGGAGCCCAGCGAGGCGCTGGACTCCCACGCTGCGACGCCCGCTCACAGGAAGCGGTAGACGATCGGGCAGTCCACCACGAGGCCGACCGATCCGAACTTCTTGCCGTCGAGCCCGGTGACCCAGCCCTTCTGCACCATGCCGAGGATCGAGAATTCCTCGGTCATCCGGGACCGGTAGCCGAGCTCGATCGCCCTTTGTGTCCATACCGACGGATTGAGATCCCAGATCGGGCTGTAGTCGGTTGCGACAGTGGGAATGCCGCCGAGCACGTTGAGCGGAGAGCCGCCGTCGGACAGCGCGCTGTTCAAGCCCTGACGCTGCGGATTGTCCTTGCCGGTTGGACCGTTGGCGAACACGAATATACGCTCGACCGGGCTGAAGAGGCTGTCGTCCGCGCCGCCGTTGATGTCCTCCAGCCCCGGCGCGTAGGTCGCGCCCTCCAACGTCGCGGTCAGACGATTGTTGGTGTCGGTCGAGAGGTAAAGCACCGGCTTCGCGAAACTAAATCCGGTGGTGAGCATCATCGTGACGGTTTGCTCGCGCGGGCAAATCTTCACGACCTTTTGATGAACGAGGCTGTGGTCGGGGTTTCCGTCACAGAATTGGTTGAGGACATCTGCTGAGATGTTGTACGCGACCACAGGGGCATTATAAATGTGTCCGCCTGCGTTTGTGATCTTGACGAGCGGGGTGTAATCCTTGTCTCCAATGCCGCTTGGCTGAAACTGCCTCGGGGGGAAGAAATTAGGAGCGTCGCCCGGGGTCACGCTCCGTTTCGGCGAGAAATCGACAGCACCGACGTCGAAGACCAGCTTGAATTTGCCGTCCAGAGTCGCGTTTCGAACCGCACGGCCGACGTCGGCAAAGGTCAATTTCGGCGAATAATTGAGGCCGAGTTGATCCGCGTTGCCCTTGTCGTCGGTGTCGGTGACGATGTACCAGACGGTTTCGCCGCTCTTCATCGCCCCCTGGTAGAGAGGTAGGGTGATGGTCCCTTTGTCGAAATCGATCTTGCCAGACTTCAGGTTCTGATACTCGCCGACGAGTTCGCGCTGCACCTGAGACGGCTGCGGACCGAAATAGGTCGCCGGCACATCGGCCCCGATCGCCGCCGGCGCCGGCTGGACTTCCTGGGTTTCGAGATTCTGCGCGAGCGCTGATGCCGTCGCGGCCCCGATCACAGCGACAGCCAATGCCGCGGTCTTGGCTAGACTTGCCTTGGCCCTCGCCTTGCTGGAGCAATTAGTTAGAGCCGGACTGGGTGTGTTCATAGGGCTACTCCTTGCGTTGCACTCACTCAGCCGCAGCGGCAAAAGCGATTTCTGCTATTTGGCCGGCTGTTCTTGGAGCGATCGAGTCTCCCGTGTCGGCGAATGTCGATCGTCGATTGGCGGTCTTCAACGGCGAAGCGACCGCAGTTCAGCCGACGCATTTCTGCGTTCGCGAGATGCTCAAGAGATGACTTGTCGCCTTGGCGCCGATAGGCGCGGGCCAATTAGGCGCAGGAATCGTGTTCGAGGTGAAATGCCTATTTGCAATCGATGCGATAGCCGCCGTCTATAGAGAGCGCCGCGGTTTGAGAATGGGTCCATGCGCAAGCGTCTTGGAGCTCGGATCAATGATCGACCGAGCTGACGCCACACCTGCTCCGCCGCTTCAATGGGCGTGGGTCCGGCTAAAAGCTGAAGCGCCTATCAGCCGAGCGCCTTTCCGAGGGCAGATCGTTGAGACGTCACAGCCGGCGAAAAGACGCGGTTTGAGGGAGTCGATCAGTCTTTCCGCGGAAGCGTCTCGGCCCTCAAGTTAGAGCAACTCTGAGGCGGCGCGCGCCCCTCATTTCCAGCCAGCGGCCATGCGGCGTGTGGACCGCCCTCAGAAGGATGGCCGCACAATTGCCGCACCTCAGCACGACTCCCATCGGGGCCGCATAGTAGTGCAGAGAACCCACCGCTCCGACCGAGCCGCATGCGTCGCATTGAATGCAGGCGGTCGTCATGTCAGCGGCGAAGACTTCGCGAAGAGCGCCTGCGGCGGCATTGCCATCCAGAACGAAGTCCAAATCGTTCTCAGTCATCGCCTTTATCCTCCGGTGGGCCCGAACCGCTCCGTCTTGATCGTGAGAGCGTCGTGTCCAAGCTCCACCAGAAACATTGAGACGTCTTCCACGAAAGGCGTGGGGCCGCAGACATATGTCTTTGGATTTCGGTCGGGTGGAAAGCACGCGTCGGCCAGCATCGACTTGTCGATCCTGCGCCGATAGCCCGTCCATCCCTCCGGCTGTTTTCTGGTGAGCGTCGTGACCACGCGCAGATCGTGATCGCGGCGCGCCATGGCATCAAGTTCTGATCGGTATATCACATCTTCCAGATTCCTGGACGAATGCAACAGCACGGCGGGGACGCGGCTGTTCTGCCGGTCACGGTGTCGCAGCATAGCCATAAGGGGCGCGATTCCCGATCCGGCCGCGATGAGACAGAGCGGACCGCCCATGGCGACGCTCCATACGAAGTAGCCACCGATCGGCCCCCGCAATTCGAATTGGTCGGCCTCCCGAAGCTCGTCGACGAGATATGGCGAAACCTCGCCGTTCTGCACTCGCTCCACGGTCAAAGCGATCAATCCATCCTCGGGGGGCGAGGCGATCGAATAACTGCGCTCGGCCTGGTAGCCGTCCTCGCCCGTGAGCCGAATGTCCACATGCTGGCCCGGCAGGTGTCCCTGCCATCCGGCGACCTGGAGAAGAAGACTTTTGACGCGCGACGTTTCGACGATGACCTGACGCGCTTTGGCTCGCCGCCACTCAAGCCTCCGCACCGAACCGGGGACGGGCTCAATCGCCGTCATATCTCTGCTCTTTCCAGGGGTCGCCGTGGTTGTGATAGCCAAACGACTCCCAGAAGCCATGTTCATCCTCTTCCATAAACCGCAATCTCCGCACCCATTTGGCGCTCTTCCAAAAGTAGAGATGTGGAACGAGAAGTCGGGCTGGACCGCCGTGCGCGGGTGAAATCGGCGCTCCGTCGTAGCGAGTCGCGATCATCCCCTTGCCGCCGACAAGATCGGCGACTGGCACATTTGTCGTGTAGCCTCCGTCCGAGTGCGCCATGGCGTAGAGCGCCGGCGGCTCCTTGACGGCCGCGGCCGCGAGCAGATCGTCGAAGGTGACGCCCTGCCACACGGTGTCGAGCTTGGACCACTTTGTGACGCAATGAATGTCTGTCTTGATTGTGGTCTGAGGGAGCGCGTGGAACTCAGCCCATGTCCACTTGCCGAGCTGCAATCCGTCGAGCTGAAGCCCAAAAGTCCACTCGTCAGGTCTGATTTGCGGCGTCGGTCCGGCCGACAGAACCGGGAAATCCGTCGTCACATACTGTCCGGGCGGAATCCGGTTGGTCAGACCTTGCTCTTGTCGTCTCGACCTGAATCCGCGGGAAATCGGGGGCTCTTCCATGCGGGTACGCCTTTGCGACTCGAACTAACGGGTAACACGATCGTTGGAGGAGCGTCGGGGGGACTGCGCGCCCGGCCGCCGCAACAACGGCGCTCGTGGAGAATTCATTGAAAGTCGTCTCCGAACGGCCTAGCCGACGATGAGCGCAGATCCATTTGCGCAGGGACGGCGCTCGAGGTGAAATACCTATTCGCAATCGATGCGATAGCCGCCGTCTATGCACCGCGGCGCCGTTCTTCAGGGCGACGGCGCCGCCTCTGCGACGAAATTCATGGATCGATCGGCTGCCTAGGCTGCCGCTTCGCCGGTACCCGCCGGCGCAAGCTCGCCCTCGGAATCCTTCACCAGCGTCGTTTGTTTGCCGAACCACGTCTTCCGCATCGCCTCGCGCACCAGCGACCCGACCCCTGGCGAATAGCGACGCCCTCGCACGCTCACAAGGCTTACCTGTCGCCAAAATTCGGGCTCGACGACCGGCAAACCCACCACGCCGGGGTGTTTCACTGAGTTTGCAGGCATGAATCCAAATCCCAAACCGGCGGCGATCATGGCCAAGGTCCAGTCGTCGCGCTCGCTCCAATAGACTGGTTTGCAGGTGACTCCCTTCTGCGCGAGAATCTCGTCCGCGTAACCGGCGAACTCGCAGTTCATGCGATGGATATAGGACTCGCCGTTCATCTCCTGAACGGGGAACGCCCCCGTCTTGGCGAGACGATGGTCGCGGTGAACGGCGAGAACCATCTGCTCGCGAAACAGGGGAATCGAGTGAATGCGCTCGTCGGGCGCCTCTCCGGGTAAAGCATAGATGGCGACCTCAAGATCGCCGGCGAAAAGACGCGTGCGCAAATCCTTTGCATTCGCATCGCAAAGCCTCAGCTCCACCTCAGGATGGCGGGTTCGGATATTGGCGACGAGATCGACGATCTCGTCTGGCGAGATCGTGCTCATGATCCCCAGCTTGAGCGGCCACTTTCTCGCGAACTCCCGAGACAGGCGTTTGGCCAACCTCGAGTGGTCGTAAACCGACTGAAGATGTGGACGGACCATGTGGCCGAGATCCGTGAGGCGCGTCGATTCGCGCTCGCGGTAAAAGAGCGGTCCTCCAAGCTCCTCCTCGAGAAGTTTGATGGCGCGCGACAGCGAGGGTTGCGTCACATTGCACCGCTCGCTTGCGCGAGTGAAATTCAGCTCCTCGGCCACCCCGAGGAAATAACGCACCTGATGCATTTCCATGACGATGTCTCTCCTGCCCTTTTCCTGACAGCCCGAGATTCTGTTCGCCAGCGGCCGGTAACCTGTTACAGGGGATCAAACAGGTTATGCAGACGCGGTCGACGACCGCCTCTGCAGCGCCGAGGCGATCGAGCTCTGCCGAGTCGCTTCCCCTTCATGCCGCCGACCGGGGCGGGACGTTCGAGAAGAGGAAGTTCAACCCCTCGGCAAAAGTCGGATGGGCGAAATCGGCGTCCCGGAGTTTCGTGTAGGGCAGGTCCGCCATCATCGCCGTGTGGACAACCGCCATCACTTCACCGGCCTCGGCGCCGACCATGGTGAAGCCGACGATGCGGTCGTCATTCTCTCCGACAAGAGCCTTCATGAAGCCTTCGGTCTGGCCGGTCGCCCGCGCCCTGAGCACGACGCTCATCGGCAACTTGGCGACGCGGGTCTTGACGCCCTGACGTTCCGCTTCGCGTTCGCTTAATCCAACGTGCGCCAGCGGCGGATCGGTGAACATGCAATAGGGAATGAGCCGGTCGCGCGTGGTCCGCCGTCCCCCGGCCAGATTGTCGCGAACGATCCGGAAGTCGTCTTCGGTTATGTGGGTGAACATCGGGCTGCCGGCGCATTCGCCGAGTGCCCAGACGTCCGGCGCGCTCGTCTCCAGCCGCTCATTGACGCAAACAAAACCACGTTCGTCCAGGTCGACGCCGGCCTTGTCGAGCCCGACCCCCGCAGTGTTCGGAATGCGCCCCGCCGCGACCAGGATGTGGCTGCCCTCGATCGTTCGCTCGCCGTCGCTCGTGTGGAGCGCAACGCTGACTGCGCTTCCGGACTGGCCGCTCACCTCGATGAGTTGAGCCGGGACATGGATATGGATGCCTTCGTCGATCAGAATCCGCCGGATCTCACGCGAGGCGTCGGCATCCTCCCTGCCCATCAGTTGAGGTCCGGCCTCGACCACGGTCACTTCGCTGCCGAAGCGGCGATAGGCCTGAGCCAGCTCGAGGCCGGCATAGCCGCCGCCAATCACGATCAGGTGCGCTGGCAAGAGGTCAAGTTCGAGAGCCTCGATATGGGTCATCGGTTTGGCGGCCTCGAGGCCCGGAATGTTCGGGACTGCTGCATGCGTCCCCACATTGAGGAAGACCTGGGCGCCGGTCAGCGTGCGCGTCCCACCGTCATTCAGGTTAACTTCGAGCGTCTTCGGCGCGACAAAGCGTCCGGTCCCCATGATCAATTCGGCGCCGCTGGCCTTGTAGTTCTGCAAATGCGTGTCGACGAGCGTTTGCACCATCTCGCGCTTGCGACGAACAACCTTCGCCATGTCGACCTTGACCGGGCCGGTCATCGCGCCGAACTCAGCGGCGTTGCGCGCCAGATGCGCGATCTCGGCGCTGCGAATTTCGTTCTTGCTGGGCAGACACGCCACATTCGGGCATGCGCCGCCGACCCACCTGCGCTCTACAACCGCGGTCCGCCGTCCCGATCGCGCCATATGCCACGCCGTAAGCTTCCCGCCGCCTCCACTGCCGACAATAAGCACGTCAAATTGTTCGGGTTGAGGCACGAGCATCCCTGCCGTTTGAAGTTTAAGGGGCCACGATGGTACCGCACGCCGCAATGCCTGCTTGCGCGGACGCCGGCGCGTAACCCCTTTCAAACCCCTTGTCAGGTTATATGACGGCTGAGGATAACTTGTCAACAGGTGCGGGACAGGTTACCGAATCAACTTCCCCGTGATTCGAATGGTCAATCGTGCCGCAGAGACCACCCGCAATTTTCATCGCCAACTCGCTTGGCCTCGATTTCCTGAACTCGATCGCGACCCCGCTCGATATGCCGGTTGACTGGCTCGACAGCGGCGATGGCCTCTTGAACTGGCTTGCCCAAGCCGAGCTCGTTCCAACGGACGCGCTCAATGCCTTGCGGGCGCGGGCGGCACCCGACGAACTGGACCAGGTCGCCGACCAGGCCCGCGCTCTGCGTGAGTGGTTCCGAGGCTTCGTTCGCAAACATATGGGCCGGCCGCTCACGCCTCAAGCGCTCGACGAGCTGGGGCCCCTGAATGAGCTTTTGGCGCGTGATGAAGCGTTCAGCCGGATATCGGTCGATCCCGACAACGGGCGTTTGGCGCTGCGATTGACGCGGCGCTGGCGATCTCCCAAATCGTTGCTCCTGCCGATCGGCGAAACGCTGGCGCGGTTCGTGTGCGAAGAGGATCTCGCCAACGTGAGGGCGTGCGAGGGACATAGCTGCACCCTGATGTTCGCCGATCATACAAGGAGGCGGGCGAGAAGGTGGTGCAGCATGGCGATCTGCGGCAATCGCGCCAAACAGGCCGCGCACCGCATTCGGCTCAAGACCAGCTTCCGTCAGGCCCAAAACTCCTCCAGCGGAAAAATTGGACGCCGAGGCCGATAATCAACGCCCGCGCTGGAGATCGGGTCGAGCCGTCGATTGCGCGAGCGACATCTCGCAACATTTTCTTTACGATTTTCAGAACGCATGCTATCCTGTGGCGTTTTCCCTTAATTGCGCGGCGCAGACGGTCGCGGAAGGAGCGGTCGGGATGGATCCGGAGATGGCGCCCGTCAAGCGCCGGCGGTTGGGGTCGCACGGCATGATGTTGCGGCGGCGCCGAATTTTCGCCCGGCTACGCGAGGGCTCGAGCTATGAGGAAATCGCCGCCCAAGAGGGGGTGACCGGCGAGCGCATCCGCCAGATCGTCGCCGAGGTGTTGCGGAAGCGGTCGGTCGACAGCGGCGCCGATCATGCGAAGCTGCAGTTGGACCGCCTCGCGCCGGTCATGAAACTCGCCGCCGAGGCGGTCGCGGCCGGCGACGTCACCGCCATCGCCCCCTATTTGAAGGTCCTCGAGCGGTTCGACCGCTACCCGACGATCGCCGGGACCAATCAGGCCTACGACGACGAAGCGCGGAAGAAACTGTTCGACAAGATCAACCGCATCGCCGCAAATCTCGGCATTGACGAGGTGATGTGGAATGCGGCGCGGGAAGTCCTGAAGAAAGAGGGGTTGGTCTGGGACGAACCCGCCCCGGCCGACGGCAAAGCCGCGGCGGACGCGACCCCCGCGCTGCAGGAGGAGAAAAAGAATTTGGAATCGCCCTAACCCATTGAAAAGGCCTGATTCGGACGAATAAAAACCAAGCAAGACCTAACAAAGCCAAGTAAAACCAAGCAAATCCAAGCAAAACCAAGCCGAGCCAAGAGGCCTGGGCATTGGCCCATGGCTTTGGCGGCGCCTTTATCCCGGCGGAGCTCGTCAAATGAGCCACGCTCCAGACAGCGGCTGCACCATCGGCCGATGGTGGCCCGCGGCCTCGTCGAGTCGAACCCGGCCTCCATTCGGGCTATGGTCGGCGACGGCAATTCGACGGTCCATGAGAGATGTTTCCTTGAATTCTTGCCAATTCCAGCGTCGCCCCCCGCCCTAATGCTCTGGCCTCGCTCGTCGACGGGGTCATCCTCTCGTGGGGCTGGCGGCCGGCGGGCGATCGCCTTCGTCTCGGGCGCGATCGGGGCCTTGGCCCTGCCGCCGTTTTCGCTGTTCGCGCTCATAGTCGCGCCGCTCACGATCGCGGTCTGGCTCATCGACGGCGCCGAGGATCGCGGCTCGGGGCGGCCGCTGATCGCCTCGATGCGCGCCGCCTTCGGCGCCGGCTGGTGGATGGGGTTCGGTTATTTTCTCGCCGGCCTATGGTGGGTCGGCGCGGCCTTTCTGGTCGAGGCCGACAAGTTCGCCTGGGCGCTCCCGCTCGGCGTCGTCGCCCTGCCGGCGGTCCTCGCCGTCTTTCCGGCGGCGGGGTTCGCGATCGCGCGGGCCTTGTGGTCGCCCGGACCGGCGCGCGTTTTCGCGCTCGCCTTCGGGCTCGGGCTCACTGAGTGGGCGCGCGGCCTTCTCTTCACCGGCTTTCCCTGGAACGACCTCGGGATGGCGTCAGGAAGCAATCTCGTGCTCGCCCAGATCGCCTCGGTCGTCGGCCTGCACGGGCTCACCTTCCTGACCATCGCCATTTTTGCCGCGCCCGCGACGCTGTGGCGGGTCGGGGAGGGCCGGCTCGACCTTGCCCCGGCCGGCCTCGCCGCGGTTGCGCTCGCGCTCATCGCCGCCTTCGGCGCGTTCAGGCTCGCGGCCCCGGCGAGCCCCACCCTCCCAGGCGTCAAGTTACGTCTGATCCAGCCCAACGTCGGCCAGGACGCCTCGTTCTCGCCGGAAAACAAGGACGCGATCCTGCGTCGCTACTTGGACCTGTCGGAGCGCGCGACTGCGCCGGACCGATCGGGGGTTCGCGACGTCACCCACCTGATCTGGCCCGAGTCGGCGTTCCCGTTCATTCTGTCGCGCGACCCGCGCGCGCTCGCCGACATCGTGGGTTTCTTAACCGGCGGGGCGACGCTGATCACTGGCGCGGCGCGGCTCGAGGACGATGGAAAGGGACCCAGGCGCTACTTCAATTCGATCGAGATCGTCGGCCGCAACGGGCTCTCCGCGGTGCGCTACGACAAGCAGCATCTGGTGCCGTTCGGCGAATATATGCCGTTCCAAAGCATATTGGAAAAGGCGCATATCACCCAGTTCGTCGAAGTCCCCGGCGGCTTCGAACCGGGCGCGGGCTCCCGCGTCCTAAAGGTTCCGGGCTTGCCGGACGCCATGCCGCTCATCTGCTACGAGGCGATCTTTCCGATCGAAATCGGCGACCTCTTCTCCGGCGCCGAGCGGCCGCGCTGGCTCTTGAATGTGACCGACGACGCATGGTTCGGCGAGACGCCCGGTCCTTATCAGCATCTCGCGCAAGCCCGGTTGCGCGCGATCGAGCTCGGCGCGCCCCTCGTGCGCGACGCCAATTCCGGGATCTCCGCGGTGCTCGACGGCTTCGGCCGCGAGATCGTCGCCGCTCCGCTCGGCGCTGAAGGGGTGCTCGACGCCGAATTGCCCGAGGCGCTTCCGCCGACCTGGCAGTCCCGCCTGGGATCGCTCGGCGCGGCGCTGATCGGACTGGCGTGCTTGGCGGCGGCGCTGGCCGGAAGGCGCCGAGGATAGCGAGGACTACCGATTGCAATATTGCTCGCTTGCGCGCTATGCGAGCGTCGGGTATCTGCTTTCCCTAAAGTCAGTTGGTGCTAGCATATGGTCGACATTGCGCAAGGACCAAGGGGGCGCGAGTTGATGTCCAAATCGTCCAACATTGTCGACGTGTACGTCGGTGCGCGCTTGCGGATGCGCAGGACAATGCTGGGAATGAGCCAGAGCAGGCTCGGGGAGCTTCTTGGCGTGACATTCCAGCAGGTCCAGAAATACGAAAAAGGCTCAAACCGTATCAGCGCCAGCCGTCTCCAACATACCGCCCGGGTGCTAGAAGTTTCGCCGGGATATTTTTTCGAAGGCGCGCCGGCTCAGTCGGCTGAGCCCGGTTTTGCCGAAGAATCGCCGCAGTCCTACGTCGTGGACTTCCTCGCCTCGACCGAGGGCCTGCAGCTCAATCGGGCATTCTTGCGGGTGCGCGACCCCAAGGTGCGTCGCCGAATTGTGGATCTGGTCATTTCACTGGCGTCGGCGGACGATGGGGACGACGGCGGATCGCCCGTTCGGTAAAGCGAACGATTTCGACAAAATCGGCTTGACGCAACGAACGCTCGCTGGCAAAAGCGGCGGCTGCGCGGCCACCGAAATCTACGCGGGCCGCAGTGTCGCCGCGGCGGCGGGCGCCGCAGGAGAATCGTCAATATGGCTCGTCAATATTACGAGTTTACCAGTGAATCCGTGTCTGAGGGGCATCCGGATAAGGTTTGCGATCGGATTTCTGATGAAATCGTCGATCTGTTCTTCCGTGAGGGGGCGAAGGCGGGCATCGATCCCTATCAAATTCGCGTCGCCTGCGAGACCCTTGCCACGACGAACCGGGTAATCGTCGCCGGCGAGGTGCGGGGACCGAAGATTTCGAACGACGAGATCGATGCGGCCGTTCGCAAGGCGGTCAAGGACATCGGCTACGAGCAGGACGGTTTTCACTGGCGCAAGGCTAACGTCGAAGTGCTGTTGCACGCCCAGTCCGCCGACATCGCCCAGGGCGTCGACGCCTCCGGCAACAAGGACGAGGGGGCAGGCGACCAGGGCATCATGTTCGGCTACGCCTGCCGGGAAACGCCTGAATTCATGCCGGCTCCGCTCTATTACGCCCACGAGATCCTGCGCGCGATCTCGAAGGCGCGACATTCCGGCGTCGAAAAGAAGCTGGGACCCGACGCGAAGAGCCAAGTGACTGTACGGTACCATAACGGCAAGCCGGTCGAGGCGACGCAGATCGTCGTCTCGCACCAGCACCTTGTCGAATCACTCAGCTCAGAGGACGTCGCCAACCTTGTGCGCCCGTATGTCGAGGCCGCGCTACCCGTGGGCTGGATCACGGCGAAAACCGTCTGGCACATCAATCCGACCGGCAAGTTCTTCATCGGCGGCCCCGACGGCGACTGTGGCCTTACCGGCCGCAAGATCATCGTCGACACTTACGGCGGCGCGGCGCCTCATGGCGGCGGCGCTTTCTCCGGCAAGGATCCCACCAAGGTCGACCGCTCGGCGGCTTATGCGGCGCGTTATCTGGCCAAGAATGTGGTCGCTGCCGGCTTGGCTGATCGCTGCACGCTTCAGCTTTCCTACGCCATCGGGGTGGCGCGTCCGCTGTCGATCTATGCCGACCTGCATGAGACAGGGCAAATCGATGAGGCGAAGCTCGAGACAGCGCTGTTGGACGTGATGAACCTGACTCCGCGAGGCATCCGCGAGCACCTGGGCCTGAACCGTCCGATCTTTGCCCGCACGTCGGCCTATGGCCATTTCGGCCGCGCGCCCGAAACCGATGGCGGCTTTTCCTGGGAAAGGACCGATCTCGCGGAGACGCTGCGCGCTCTCGCCTGAGCGGCGGCGGGTCAGCCGCGACCCATGACAGCGAACGGCGGATGCGACCGTCCCGCGCCGCGCCGCCGGCTCTACGGACGGAGCCGCGGCAAGGCGCTTCGCGCCGGCCAGGAGCGCCTGATCGCCGAAGCGCTGCCGCTTTATTCGATTTCGTCTCGCGCGCTGGCCGCCGGGGAGGTTTTCGCCGCCCCGCCACGCGAAATCTGGCTGGAGATTGGCTTCGGCGCCGGAGAGCACCTAATCGAGCAGGCGAGGGCCAATCCGGATGTCGGCGTCGTGGGCTGTGAACCGTTTCTCAACGGCGTCGCCGCGGCGCTCGCCGTCCTGGAGCGCGAACGGCTCGTCAATGTGCGCCTGCGGCGCGGCGATGCTCAAGCCCTTGTCGAGGCGGCGCCGGACGGGTTCTTTTCGCGCGTCTTCATTCTCTACCCCGACCCCTGGCCAAAACGGCGCCACCACAAGCGGCGTATCGTGGTGGCGGGCATGATCGAGGCGCTGGCGCGTGTCATGCGAAGGGGTAGCGAACTTCGCTTCGCCACCGACATCGACGACTATGCCGGCTGGACCCTCAAGCGCTTTCTCGCTTCGCCCCATTTCCGCTGGGCCGCGAACCGAGCCGACGACTGGCGCCTGCCCTGGCCCGAATGGCGCTCCACGCGCTATGAGGCCAAGGCGCGCAAAGGGGGAAGGGGGTCCGTTTACCTCACTTTCGTGCGTGTGTGAGCCAATAGGGACGCTCAAGACGGATTCTCGGTTCAAGGAGAATCACGTAAGCAGAGCGCCCGATCGGAGAAGTTGTTATGTCGGAAAGCGTCGATCGACGCACGCTGCTCAAAGCCGCGGCCGCATCCGCGGCGGCGATGAATCCGCTCGCGGAGGCTTTCGCCGCCGAGTCCGACGGCTTGCAATTCGACCCGCCGGTTCCGTTCACCTACGACCTTTTCAAGTCGCGGGCCCGCGACCGAGCCCATGGTCCATACTTGGCCCCGCCGCGTCCCGCGCCCGACGTTCTGCAGAAGATCAATTACGAGGAGTGGGGAAAGATCCGCTACCGCGACGACTTCGCTCTCTTCGCAAACGGGCCGGGTCGGTATCCGGTTACGTTTTTCCACCTCGGCCTGTTTTTCCAGAAGGCGGTCAGGATGCATGTCGTCGAAGGCGACAGGTCGCGCCAGATCATTTACGAGCAGTCCTATTTCGACATGCCGGCAAATTCCCCGGCGCGCGATCTGCCGACGGGCGCCGGCTTTGCCGGCCTGCGGGTGCAGGAAGCGCGCGACGGCGCGCTCGACTGGCGCAAAAACGACTGGGTCGCTTTCCTGGGCGCCGCCTATTTCCGCGCCATTGGCGAACTTGGACAATACGGCCTCTCCTCGCGTGGCGTCGCGCTTGACGTGGCCGTCGCCGATCGACCCGAAGAGTTTCCGGACTTCACCGACTTCTATATCAACTCCGCTCCTGACGGTGACGCGCTGACGCTTTACGCGCTGATGGAAGGCCCATCGATTGTCGGCGCGTTCCGCTTCCTCATGACGCGGGCCAAGGGCGTAGTGATGGACATCGAGGCGGCGATGTTCACCCGCGCCCAAGTGACCCGCTTCGGCATCGCGCCCTTGACTTCGATGTACTGGTTCTCCGAGACCAAGAAGGAGACCGCGATCGACTGGCGCCCGGAGGTCCATGATTCGGATGGCCTGGCGATGTGGTCGGGTAACGGCGAGCGCCTATGGCGGCCGCTCAACAATCCCCCGCGCATCATGGTCTCAGCCTTTCTCGACAACAACCCTCGCGGTTTCGGCCTCCTGCAGCGCGATCGGGTGTTCGACCATTATCTCGACGGCGTATTCTACGATCGGCGCCCGAGCCTGTGGGTCGAGCCGCTGCCAAGCCGGAGCGGCGAAGGCTGGGGCAAGGGGTCGATCCAGCTCTGCGAAATTCCGACCGATGACGAGATTCACGACAACGTGGTCGCGATGTGGGTCCCGGCCGAGCCGGTCCCGGCGGGCGCCGAGGTCAATCTTCAATACCGCCTGCATTGGCTCGCCAACGAGCCCTATCCGAGCAAGCTCGCGGTCGTGTGGGCGACCCGCCTCGGGCGTGGCGGCCAGCCCGGCCAGCCGCGCCCCAAGGGGGTGAGGAAGTTCATGGTCGAGTTCCTGGGCGGCCCGCTGGGGGATCTGCCTTTCGGGATCAAGCCCGACCTGGTCGTCTCGACCTCGCGCGGAACGTTTGGCCCCTACCAGCTCATCGAGGCGGTTCCCGATGGCGTCGCGGGCCATTGGCGGGCCCAGTTCGACCTCATCGTCACGGGGACCGATCCGGTCGAATTGCGCGCGTTTCTGAAGTCCGGCGGCGAGACCCTGACCGAGACCTGGATGTTCCAGTACCACCCGTTCTGATGCGGCGTCACGCGCCGACCTTCCCTCTGAGCCAGAGCGCATAGAGGAGCGCGGCGGCGAGGGCGGCGGCGCTCATGATCGCGCCGAGGGCGACAGGCGAGGCGTCGCGATAAAGGGCCGCCGCCGCTACGCCCCCGAGGGCGCCGAACAGCATCTGGACGGTGACCAGGACAGCGGAGGCGAGGCCGGCGATCTCGGGCAAGGGGTGGACAGCCTCGTGCGCGGCGTTGGGATAGATGAGGCCGAAGGCAGAGATATAGACCATCACCAATGCGGCTACGATAAGCGCCGAGCCTAAGCCGGCGAGGCCGACCGCAAGCAGCGCCAGCGCAGCCAGGCATTCGACCGCGAGCGCGACGCCGACCACAAACTTCGGATTGGCGTGGCGGTTCAGGAGCCAGGCGTTGATCGTCGAGCCGACGATCACGCCCGACGCGGTGATGGCGAACAGTCCGGCAAATCCGGTCTTCGACACGCCGTAGCCCTGCATGTAGAGGAGCGGCGAAACGTTGACGTAGGCGAAAAGGCCGGCGAACAGCAGTCCGCCGAGCAGTGAAAAGCCCGCGCAAGCGGGATTGGTCAGCGCCCGCCGATAACCCGCGAGGATGGTCGAGGGCCTTAGGTTCCGACGGTTCTCGGCCGCGTGCGAACTCGTTGAACAATACGAGCGCTGCCGCCACGACGATGGCGCCGACGCAGGTCAGGACGGCGAAGATCAGGCGCCAGGAGCCGACAAACAGAATCCCGGCCCCGAGCGTTGGCGCGATGAGCGGCGCAACGCTGAACACCAGCGAGACGGCGGCGAGGTGCAGGCGCGCCTCCCGGCCTTCGAACAGATCGCGGATGATCGCCCGCGGCAGGATCCCGACCGCGCCGGCGCTCGCCCCTTGCACCAGGCGAAAGGCGAGCAGGGCGTCGATCGAGGGCGCGAGCGCCGAGCCCGCTGCAGTGAGCGTGAACACCGCGAGCCCAACCAGCATGACGGCCTTGCGGCCGAACCGGTCGGCGAGCGGCCCGACCACGATCGGCGCGGTCGAGAAGCCGGCGATGAAGATCGCGATCGCCGCCGCCGCTTTCGTCTGCGGCGCATGGAGATCGGCCTGGATCAGCGCCAGGCTCGGCAGCGCCATGTCGATCGACAGCGGCGGGAGGGCAGTGAGTGCGGCGAGGAAGAGGGTGAAGCCGAGTCCGTGGACGTTGGGACGGGCCATCGCCGACGCGCCGCAGGGGGCGGTCATGTCAGGTCCCCTTAAGCTGGTTGAGCGTGCTTGCCGCGACATGTCCGGCCCAGACCGCAAGCAGGCAGAGAACCACCGACAGCGCGATGTTGGCTCCGGCGAGCAGCGTCTCGTCGTCGCGCGCGAGATTGAGCGTCTGCAGGCTGAAGGACGAGAAGGTGGTGTAGCCGCCGCAGAGGCCGGTCATGACGAACTGGCGCGCGTCCGAGCCGACGAAGACTCGCCCGTCCGGCGCCGACAGCGTGGCGAAAAAGCCGATCACGAACGAGCCGGTGACGTTGACGATCAGGGTGCCGATCGGAAAGGTCTGGCCAATGTGCTGAGCTGCGACGCCCGACACGAAATAGCGCGCCCCCCCGCCGAGCGCGCTGCCCAGCATGACCCAGAAATACGTCATTGATCCTGAGATTCCGTCCGTCGGCGTGTCGCGACGTTAGACGGCATTGCGCGTTCGAGCGCAAGCGCGCCATTTGAACATCAGGCCCCGCTCAGAATCGCCGCCGGGCTTTTTCGCTTGGCTCCGTTTCCGCGTCCGAAGCCGTCGCGCCGGGTCGCCGCGCCTCGATCCGCGCCAGGATGGCATCGGATACGCCCATGCCCGCGAGCGCGCCGGCGGTCGCCAGCAACCCGGCCCAGAACGCGCTGCCAATGACGAGCCTGAAGACCGGCGTCATCGGCAGAAAAAAGCCGATGAGGATGCAGGCGAGGGAAGTCAGGATGAGCAATATCGCCTTCGCGGCGACATTGACGATGCCGCCGGTCGTGGCGGCCGCGCGCAGGCTCGCGTACCAGAGGAGCGCGAAGGCCAAGATTGACGCGACGAACCGAATGGGCGGCCTCCGTTCTTCCTGTCCGCCCGGCGCGCTGTGGGCGCCGAGGGGCGGCTTCGGCCCCTATTGTTGGCCCGGCTCCGCGCCTATCCGCCACCGATCTTGAGAGGACGCTCGGTCTAGGACGCCGCCTGAGCGCTGGCGGCCTCGAGCTTGTCCTGCGTCTTCGTTTCGAAGTCGCTGGCGTCATGGCGCTCGTGCAACTGGCTTGAGGGCTCGCCGGAGGTCCGGTTGACGATCCGTCCCCGCTTGACGGCGGGACGGGCGGCGATCATGTCGGCCCAGCGCACGACGTTCTTGTACTCCTGCACGGCGAGAAACTCGGCCGCTCCATATTGCCCGCCCCTCACCAGGCCGCCGTACCAGGGCCAGATCGCCATATCGGCGATCGTGTAATCGGCGCCCGCCACATATTCGGTGTCCGCCAGGCGCCGGTCGAGAACGTCGAGCTGCCGCTTCACCTCCATCGCGTACCGGTCGATGGCGTACTCGATCTTGATCGGCGCGTATGCGTAGAAATGACCGAATCCGCCACCGAGAAAAGGCGCCGCGCCCATCTGCCAGAACAGCCATGACAGGCATTCGGCGCGCTCGGCGGGCTCGGTCGGCAGAAACGCCCCGAACTTTTCGGCGAGATAGACCAGGATCGCGCCGGACTCGAAGATGCGGATCGGCTTCGGGCCGCTGCGATCGACCATCGCGGGTATCTTGGAGTTCGGGTTGATCGCGACGAAGCCGCTTCCGAACTGGTCGCCGTTGATCCTGACCAGCCACGCGTCGTATTCGGCGCCCTTCTTGCCGAGCGCCAGCAGCTCCTCCAGCATGATCGTCACCTTCTGGCCGTTCGGCGTCGCCAGCGAGTAGAGCTGGAGCGGATGGCGGCCGACGGGCAGGTCCTTATTGTGGGTCGCGCCTGCGATGGGGCGGTTGGTGCTCGCGAACTGGCCGCCGTTCGGCTTGTTCCATGTCCAAACTTTAGGGGGAGTATAATCGGGCGGATTGCTCATTCGCGAGGCTCCGGGGTCTCAAGGCTTCAGGCTGGCGCGGACACGATTGCGACGCGATCGACCACTCAATTGGGGTTTGACTCGCGGGCTGTCTAGGCTCGGCCACGCTCGACCCGGCGCCCATCGGAGCTCGGGACCGATCGGGATGACGCCGGCGGGGTTCAAGGCCTTGATTGAATAGTAGCCGCGCTTGATGTGGTCGAGGTTGAAGGTGTCGCGGAAGGCTGGAATCGCGATCAGGCGGGCGAGGTAGGCGCTCAAATTTGCGTGATCGGCCAGTCGCCGCAGGTTGCATTTGAACAGGCTGTGGTAGGCGAGGTCGAAGCGCGCCAGCGTTACGAACAGGCGAACGTCGGCTTCCGTCAGCCGCTCGCCCATCAAGTTGGGGCCGCGTTCGAGCCTTCGCTCGAGCATGTCGAGGGTCGCGAACATCCCGGCGAAGGCCTCCTCGTAGGCGACTTGGGTGGCGGCGAATCCGGCGCGGTAGACGCCGTTGTTGAGCGAGCCGTAGATCTCGGTGTTGAGCGCGTCGATGGCCGCGCGCAGTTCGGCGGGATACAGGTCGATCGAGGCGTCGGCGAGGGCGCCGAAGCCCGAGTTGAACATCCGCAGGATGTCGGCGGATTTGTTGTTGACGATCGTCCGGCGCTCCTTGTCCCACAAGACCGGAACGGTCGCCCGGCCGGTGAAATGCGGCTCGGCGATGGTGTAGATCTCGTGCAGATAAGTCGCCCCATTGACCGCGTCGCGGTCGGCGCCGGGATAGTCGCCGAACACCCAGCCCTGGTCGGTCGTTGCCGGCTCGACGATCGCGACGGAAACGACATCCTCGAGGTGTTTGAGCTTGCGGGCGATCAAAATGCGCGTCGCCCATGGGCAGCCAAACGCAGCGTAGAGATGATAGCGATCCGGCTCGGCGCGAAAGCCGCCGTCGCCGGTCCGCCCGGCGGCGCCGTTGGGCGTTATCCAGTTGCGGAAGCTTGAGACCTGCCGGACAAAGCCGCCTTTGGAGTTTGTCGCCTCGACTGGCCGCCAAGCTCCGGACCATTTGCCGTCGACGAGCACGGGCCGCTCTCCAAAAAGGCGCCTGGTTCAACGCCGGATCGCGGCCGGGGTCAAGGCGTCGGGGCGCACGCCACACTAAAGCGCTTGCTTATCTATGGCGGCCGTGATAGTTAGGTATGTGCTTAACTATGAGGCCCCCCTCGATCGGGCGTTCCAGGCCCTCGCGGATCCGACGCGCCGGGCGATGGTCGAGCGGCTGACGCAGGGGCCGGCGTCGGTGAGCGAGCTCAAGCGACCGCTCGCCATGTCGCTGCCGGCGGTGATGCAGCATCTCGCGGTGCTAGAGACCTCGGGGTTGATCGTCTCCGAGAAGGCGGGACGGGTGCGCACCTGCCGCATCAACCCCCCAGCGCTCGCCGAAGCCGAGCGGTGGATCGCCGACCGGCGCCTCGAGTGGGAGCGCCGCCTCGACCGGCTCGACGAATATCTTCAAACCCTGAAGCGTGAAGGAGAGAGCGATGACCAGGATCGATGACGCGGGGCCCAAGCTCCAGCCAGCCCGGGTGCGGGTGTCGCGCGTTTTCTCCGCGCCGCGGGAGATCGTGTTCGAGGCTTGGAGTTCGGCCGACCACATCAAGAGATGGTTCTGCCCGACGAGCTACACAGTTCCCGAGGCCCTGGTCGAGATGCGAGTCGGCGGGCGGTTCGAGGTTTGCATGCGCTCGTCCGAGGGCGTCGACCATTGGACCAAGGGAACGTTTACCGAGGTCGCGGCCCCCGAGCGCCTGACGATCGACCATCATGTCATCGACCCATGCGGCGGCGGTCCACTGTTCAGCGCCGTTACGGCCGTGAAGTTCATCGACAAGGGTCAGGACGGCACGCTGATGGAGGTGGTCCAGTCCTATTCCGCGGCCCATGGAGCGCAGACCGAGGAGATGCTAAAAGGCGCGCCCGAGGGCTGGCGCCAGACGCTCGACAAGCTGGAGGCGGAAGTCGCGCGAATGCAGGGCGGCCTCGACCGTTCCGTGGTTCACGGCGCCTTCCATCTCGAGCGGGTGTACGACGCGACTGCGGAAGATGTGTATCGGGCGCTGTCTGAAAAGGAGGCCAAGGGCCGCTGGTTCTTCGGGCCCGTGGGATGGCGGCTCATCGAGCGGGTGATGGACTTCCGAGTCGGCGGCCGCGAGCGGGTCAAGGGCGGCTTCGAGGGCGGTCTTACGACGACCTTCGACGCCGTCTATCACGACATCGTTCCGCGGGAACGGATCGTCTACACCTACGAGATGCATCTCGACGACCGCAAGATCTCCGTCTCCCTCGCCACCCTGCAGATCAAGTCCGAGGGCCGGGGACGAACGAGGCTCATGATCGACGAGCAGGGCGCGTTCCTTGACGGCTACGACGACGCGGGGTCGCGCGAACGGGGAACCGGGGATCTTCTGGACAAGCTCGGGGCGTCGCTGCGGGTCGTAACATGACGCGGAGGCGCGGGAGGAAGGCCAACAGCAGAGAGGAGGTCGGTATGAGCGTGTCCAATCTGTCCGGCACGGACACCAAATTGCCGGAACTCGCCAGGCGGAGCTATCTCGCCTACGTCGACAAGGATCGCGCGGCTATGGAGCGGCTCATCGCCGAGGATTTCCATTTCACGAGCCCGCTCGACAATCGCCTCGATCGAAAGACCTATTTCGAGCGCTGCTGGCCGAACTGCCAATGGATCGCCGAATTCGAGTTCCTCGGCGTCGTTCCCAACAATGACCGCGTCTACGTGAGACCTATATCGGCCGTTCAGACGTTGGCCGACGCTTCCCAAATACGGAGGTGCTCACCGTTCGCGGCGCGAAGATCGTCGAAGCCGAAGTCTATTTTGGCTGGTCCCTACCGCATCCGGCTCCGCCCGGCGGATTCCTGCAGAACACGCCGCAGATGTGAGTGTTGATCGCGCGGGTCTTTCAATCCGCGTCACCTCGCGTTGCGACCAAGGCGATGGACCTCAAAAGCGAGATCGTGGCCAGCCTCACTCGTCGTTTGAGGCGTTGAGGTCGTCCCAGCCCAAATATTTGGCCTCGCGGCCCTTGCGCAGCCGGACCCCCGCGCCGCCGCCGTTCCTGGCGATGAAGGCGACGCCGGCGGATTCGAGCGCCACGCGCATTTTATCGACCGTATCGGCGGGGACGCTATCGGGAGGGCCGGTTTCGAACCGGTCGACGATCGAGGGCGCGATGTCTGCTGCATTGGCGAGCTCAGCCTGCGACCAGCCGATGAGGGCGCGCGCAGCTCTGACCTGGGCGGCTTCGATCATCGCCTCAGATCATTCCGCCGCCGTCGCAGGCATCGAGACCGTGGGAGTGGGCGCCGAATCGCGAATGCTGTCGCCGAGCGCCTTGCGCGCCAGCGCTGCTTCGCCGCCGCTGGTGGCGTGATAGAGCTCGAGCTGCTCGAATTCGTCGTCGCGCGGCGGCGCGATCGCAAGGTCGGTGTAGGTCCAGCGGTCGGGAGCGGCCAGGACCTCGTTGAGGATGCGCCGCGTCCTCAGGAAGAACCGCGAATAGTGCCAAGCCTTGACCGCGATCCCGCCCCAGTAGCGCGGATAGAAGACGAAGGGCGATTCAAGCTTGAGACCGTGGCGGCGGTCGCGGCGGTATTTAAGCCGGAAAGCGCCGCCTTCGAGAGGATGCACGCCCTCCTGCTCGATCATGAGCTTGAACCACATGATCGTGCTCGTGATCGGTTTCGGCCTCCCATTCGGGATCTGAGCGGCGCGCTTCAAGATCGTGCGGATGTGCTCGGGCGTGTAATAGGCTTTCCAGGCCGCGCGGTAGGCATCCTCCCACTCAGCGTCGCTCATCTTCGAATGATGGGAGACCCGGTGGTCGAGGTCATATTTGTTGATGTCGGGGTCCATCCAGACCCCTTTTTTCAACAGGGTCTTGTGGTCCTCCGAGCCGGGCAGGGGCGTCAGGAAGAAGAACTCGAGAATGTCCAGCGGCATTTCGCGCTTGATGATCTCGATGTCGCGCAGGATCGATTCCTTCGTATCCGCCGGGAAGCCGAGGATGTAGCCGGCGAAGGTCAGCGCGCCGTGCGCGCGCCACTTCTGCAGCATGACCCGATATTCGGTGATCTTGTTCTGCCGCTTCTTGGCGGCGATTAGATTGTCCGGATTGATGTTCTCAAGCCCGATGAAGATGCGCCTAGCGCCGGCTTTCGTCGCCTTTTCGATGAAATTAGGAATCTTGTGGCAGAGCGTGTCGACCTGGATGGTGAAGCCGCAGTAGATGCCCTCGGCCTGGAGCTTGATCACCCGGTCGAGCAGGATCTCCCAGTCGCTGTTGCGGGCGAAATTGTCGTCGGTGATGAAGAACCTGTCGATGCCCTGCGCCCTGTTCTCGCGAATGATCTGTTCGAGATCGTCGGGGGTGCGGAAGCGGCTCTTGCGGCCCTGTACGTTGATGATGGTGCAGAACGAGCACTGGTAGGGGCAGCCGCGGCCGAGGTCGATCGACGAATAATGGCCGGTCGTGCGTGCCAGGTGCTTGCGCGGCAGGATCGGCGCCGGCTCGCCCTCGAGCGAGGGCAGGTGATCCATGAAATTGTAGAGCGGCTTCATCGTCCCGCGCCAGGCGTCGATCAGAACCTCGTCGAGCCGATGCTCCTCGGCTTCGCCCGCGAACAGTGAAATGCCGAGCGCCTGCGCCTCGCGCATCTCGATCGGCATCTCCGGCAGCATGGCGATGCAGCCCGAGACATGGAAACCGCCGATACATACCTGAAAGCCAGCATCGCGAAACGGCCGCGCGATATCCATGGCGCGCGGATATTGATTGGACTGTACGCCGACGATGCCGACAAGCGTGCGACCGCCGCGCCGCTTGAGGTCTCGGACGATCCGGCTCGGCACGACGCGCCGGTTCGTTTCGTCATAGGTGTCGATCTCGATCTTCACCCCCGGACCCAGAACCTCGCGGCGGCTCGCGTCCTCGGCCAGGCTGTTCATGCAAGCGAGGGTGTTGGACGGCAGCGCCGAACGGAACCACTGGATCGGATAGCCGTCGTCGTCGTAATGGGTCGGCTTGACGAGGACGAAGGTAAATAGCGAGTTTTTTGTGCTCAAAATTGGCCCTTGCCCCGGTTGATCTCGATCGCGCGCCTCGACCGCCGCGCGCTCTCGCATCGGACTCGCGCACCGCTAGCACGGCTCGGCTCAATCGGGCAAATCGCCCTCCCGCCGCGTGCGATTGTGAGACGGCGCTCACATCGGCGGGACGAGACCGTCCTTGCCGACCAGGACAAAGGCGCCGTCGATCGAGCCGTCCGCCTGTTTCGGCCCCCTGGCGATGATCGCCGCGCCAGCTTTAAGCTCGCTCCTGTCGCCGGGCTCAAACGATACGATCGGCGTCTTCGGGTCGACGACGATGGTCTGCTCGCCGCCCTTGTAAGCAACGGTCAGCTTGGGCCCGCTCGCGGCGTCGACCCGCGCCGCGATATTGCCGTTGGTCATCGAACTGTTCGGAGCGAGGTCGAATGGGCGGAAGCCCTCGCCGGTCCCCCGCATCGCTTCGGGAAAGATGTGCACTTCCATGGCCTTGAGCTCATTGCCCTCGCCCGGCAGCGCGGCGACGCCGACAAGGCTTCCGGGCTTGACGTCGGTCAGGGCGGCGGGGACGACGAGGATGACCCGGGTCGTGGGCTTGAGATGGACAGTCTGCTGTTCGCCGGCGCGGGTGCGCACGGAGAGGGTGTCGCCATCGGTGGAAACGCTCTCGATCGTCGCTCGCGCGCTCGCCGGCGGCGCGCTCTGCGCGAGCGCCGGCGCGCAGAAGGCGAGGGTGATCGCAGCAACAAGCAAGCCTTTCAAATGCGTCATGGCCAAACTCCATTGGCGGCGGACGGCCGGCCTGCCAGAGAGGGCGGTACGGCGGGCCTTACAGCCGGTCCCCACGCTATGAGGTCGCCGCGCTATCTCCAAGGCCGCGCCGAGTTCACAAGGCTGTGAGGCGCAAGGCGCGCGCGTCAGACCTTAACCTCGCTTCCGTCCTGAGCCCAGCGCGTGTGGAAACTGCCCTCCCTGTCGAGGCGGCGGTAGGTGTGGGCGCCAAAATAGTCGCGCAGGCCCTGCAGCAGGTTCGCGGGACCGCGGGCGCGCCTGAGGCCGTCGTAATAGGCGAGCGACGACGAGAACGCCGGCGTCGGAACTCCGCTTTCGACCGCGAGCCGGATCACCTGCCGCCACGCGCCCTCGGTTCTCGTCACGGCGCTCAGGAAATAGTCGTCCAGCAGAAGATTCGCGAGCTTGGGATTCCGATCGTAGGCCTCCTTGATGCGATCCAGGAACTTGGCGCGGATGATACACCCGCCGCGCCAGATGGTCGCCATGTCGCCGAGCTTGAGGTCCCAGCTGAATTGCGCCGAGGCGACCGACATCTGTTCGAACCCCTGGGCGTAAGCGACGATCTTTGAGGCGTAGAGCGCGTCGCGAATGGCGTCGATTTCGGCCTGTTCGGGTTTGCGCGGTTTGAGCAGCGGGTGGGGCGTCTTCTTTTCCATCTCCTGCCGCATCGCGCGGCGTCCCGATAGAACGCGCGCGTAGACCGCTTCGGTGATCGCGGTCAGCGGCACGCCGAGCTCGAGCGCGTTTTGCGCGGTCCAGCGGCCCGTCCCTTTCTGTTCCGCCTCGTCGAGAATGACGTCGACCAGCGGCTTTCCTGTGCTGTCGATCTTGTGCAGGACCGCGGCGGTGATTTCGATCAGATAGCTGTCGAGATCGCCCTGCTTCCAGGCCAGGAAGATGTCGGCAATCGCCGGCGCGCCAAGGCCATAGACGCTTTTCATGAGGTCGTAGGCTTCAGCGATGAGCTGCATGTCGGCATATTCGATGCCGTTATGCACCATCTTCACGTAGTGCCCCGCGCCCTGCGGGCCGATATAGGCGCAGCATGGAACGCCATCGACCTGAGCGGCCATCCTGGTCAGCATCGGCGCGATGCGGTCCCAGGCTTCACGGTCGCCGCCGGGCATCATGCTCGGGCCCTCGAGCGCGCCCTCCTCGCCGCCGGAAACGCCCATGCCGACGAACCGGATCTTCTTTGCTTCGCACGTCTGGTAGCGGCGGGCGGTGTCGGTGAACAGCGAATTGCCGCCATCGATGATGATGTCGTCCACTTCCAGATGGGGCATGAGCTCGTCGATCACCGCGTCGACGGGCGGGCCGGCTTTGACCATGATGAGGATCGGGCGGGGCTTGGCGATGCTGGCGATGAAATCGGGCAGGGCGCTCGTCGGGAAGAAGCGACCTTCGCCGCCGTGATTGGCGATAAGCTCGTCCGTCCGCTCATGGTTGCGGTTGAAGAGCGCAACGCCGAACCCGTGCCGCGCCGCGTTTCGCGCAAGGTTCGCGCCCATGACGGCCAACCCCAGGACGCCGATGTCAGCTTGATCAGCCATGTGTCCTCCACGCGTCCTTGGCCCCGGCCCGTCTTAGCTCCGCGATGAAGCCCGATCAAATCTTCGTCCAGATGAGATAGACCGGCGCCGCGCCCCCACGTGGGTCGCCCCCACGTGGGTCACAGGAGCTCGAACAGGCTGTAAATCGGCCCATCGGGCGTTCGATGGCCGATGCCAACCGCCAGAAGGCGGTTGAGCCAGTCGTATTTCGGCGCAGCGGTCTCGAAGAACGCCGATATGCGAAAGTAATAGCTTGCCGGGTCTACGACCTCCCCGCGGTCGATCCGCGCCAGGACGTCAGCGGACCCGTGGCGGATTCCCCGATACGTCATGCCGATCATCCCTTCGTCGGCGGTCTTGAGCACTAGGCGGACGTCCAGCGTAATGGCATTGTCGACGCGCACTGTTTGCCAGTCGTTGCCGCCATCGAGCACTTCGCCAGAGAGCCGCTCGCCTTCGAAGGCGCCGCCGAAGACGACGCCGATCCGACGGACCTATCCAGGCGTCGGACCGACGACCTGCATGCGGGAGCTCAGCCGCATCACGAACAGCGACCGTGTCTTCGCGCCGGCAAGAGCGGGGGGCAAATTGTCGAGCAGACTTGTAGGCATCGCTTTCGTCCGTCGCTGGCCATCGCATGGACCGACCTGCGCTCGAGCCCTCGGCGAACGCCGGTTGACGCGAAGGCGCGGAAACGCCTTCTCTTCCCCCTGTCGCAGGAGTCAAGGCCTTGTCGCAGCCCCTAGCGGACGCGTTGCTCGTTCGCGTCTATTATGAAGACACCGACTTTTCCGGCCGCGTCTATCATGCCTCCTATTTGCGCTTCCTCGAGCGCGGGCGAACAGAGTGGCTGCGCGCGCGCGGCTTCGCGCATCGCGAGCTGGCGGAGACGTCCGGCGTCGCCTTCGCCGTGCGCTCGCTGCAAATCGACTATCTGGCGGCGGCGATGATGGACGATCTGCTTCTCGTCGAAACCTGGCTCGCCGTCGCGCGCGGAGCCTCGATCGAATTTCGGCAACGGATCCTGCGCGGCGACAAGGAACTCATCACCGCCGTGGTGCTTGCCGCGGCAATTCGCGACGGCCGTCCGGCGCGGCTTCCAGCTTCCCTCCGCCGTCTCCTTCGGGCGCCCTCCTGACGAGCGCCTTCGTCGCCGGAAGGACGGCGTTTGACGCGGTGTCAATATCCCACTATCAGCGATCGGCCGCCAAAGACGGGCGGCGCCAAGTTCGCCGACGTCTCGAGCAACCGCGACGGCTCGGGACGATTTTGCTGGGGTCGCTTGACTGGGTTGGGGCAAGCCGGCGCGCGTCCGGTCGCGCATCTCGCCGCTCGTGAACGGGCAGCTTCTTCCACCGCTTGGAGTTTGATCATGAAGTTCGCAATGGCGTTTTGCGCGATGACGATGATGTGCGCCGGCGGCGCACACGCCCAGACCGATCTCAGCGCCTATGCCGACAAGAACGGCGACCTCGATGTTCAGAAGCTGACTTGCGGGCAATTGGCCGGCACCTTCCAGGAAGACGCCGACTTTATGACCGTTTGGTACAGCGGTTGGTACAACGGGCTGGCGGGCTACAGCAAGCTGAAGGTCGACCGCGCCAAGGAGCTTGAGCATCGCGTCATTGTCTACTGCAAGGATCATCCGGACAAGAAGGTGATCGCCGCGATGGACCTCAACATCAAGCAGATGCGCAAGGAGCTCGGCATCAAGGTCAATGATGAGCAATAGCCGAAGCCCGGGCCAACTCGAACGTCTAAGTCCATAAAAGTGAGGCAAGCAATGGTCACCTCGAACACCAGAAATCGCATGGGACGTTCTGCCGCCGCTGGCCGCATCGCCCTCGCCGCTGCGGCGATGCTGGCGGCCTCGGCCTCTGCGTCCCAGGCCCAGGTCGACTTGACGACCTATACCGACGCCAAAGGCTATCTCAATGTGCGCGGATTGACCTGCGCGCAGCTCGCCAACACCTACCAGGAAGACGCCAATTTCCTGGGCGCCTGGTACAGCGGCTGGTGGAACGGCCACCTGAAGCGGCACTCAATCAACATCGCTCGCGCGAAGCAGGGCCTCCACGAAGTGATCGTCTATTGCAAGGCCAACCCGGACAAGAAAGTCGTCGATGCGGTCGACGCCTTCGTCAAGAAGGTGCAGCAGGGCGGTCAGTAAGTCAGGATCGACACCAGGCCGCCAACTTGCTCCGGTGCGGCCTGGGCCCTCGCCAGCGCCAAACAATTGCGACTGCAAAGCACGCCGCAGGTCGGCCGACGTCGTCGAGACCGGCGACGCTATTGACAATGTCCGCCAATCGCCTTAGGTCTAGCCATCGAAATTCGGCCGGACAACTCTTGCTACGAGCGAAAAAATTCGTTCGTTCTGACGAACTCCCTCGAAAAATCGAAAGATGATCGCGGCGTTGATGAGCGGCGTCGCGTTTGAATGCTCGCTTAACGAAAGGGATCGTCATGGCGATTGGCACAGTCAAGTGGTTCAACCCGCAAAAAGGCTTCGGCTTCATCCAGCCCGACGACGGCGGCAAGGACGCCTTCGTTCACATCAGCGCCGTCGAACGCGCCGGGATGACCGATTTGCGCGAAGGTCAGAAGATCAGCTTTGAGCTGGTGACCGACAAGCGCTCGGGGAAGATGTCCGCCGATAAGCTCCAGGCCGTCTGAGCGAAAACGCGGGCCGCGCCGGCCATCGACCGCGGATGTACCGGCGGCGGCGGCGAAGGTTCGGGCTTTCGTAAAGACGGCGGGAAGGGTCAGGATGTCTCCTGGCCCTTTTTTCTGTCCAGCAGCGGGGTTCGAAATGATGACGCCGCAAAAGTTCGCCGTCGGCCAGCTCGTCGACTTCGACACCAGAATCGAACCGACGCCGAGAACCAAAGGACCGTACGAGGTTTTGCGCGTCCTGCCCGCGGACGACGAGATGAAGCCGCGCGTCTATCGCATCAAGAGCGAGGCTGAACCGTTCGAACGAAACGTCAACGAGTACGAAATCGTTGCGGTTGCGCCCGTCGCTCCGATCTCCGATCGCGCCGCCTTGACGTCCGACAAGCGCCGGGTCCCGGCGCGGGGAGAGCAATTCGCCCCCGGTCGCGAGTTCGAGCGGGCCGCCAAATAGGTCAAAAACGACTACGCCAATTCAAGCAAGATTGCGTGGCTCTGCGACGCCCGAGGGCGGTCAGTTGGTGATCGGCGGCAGATCGCCGCGGCCATTGAGGGCGCCAGGCGCCCAGTTCACCCCGTCGCGCATGGCGTAGAAGATGTGGGCGCCGATCCGGTCGACCTTGCGCAGGTAGCCGACCCAGAACGGTGAGACGTAGTTCGCGTGGTAATTGACCGCTTCGCCGACCTTGGGGTTGAAGTTCGCGCCGCTCACCACGGCCTCAGCGATCCTGGTCGCGACCGCCCACGGGCCCGGCTCCTCGATCCTGAGCGACTTGCCCTCGCAGGCGAAAGTGAACTGGCAGGCGAACGGCCGGTTGCGGTCCTGATAGACGACGCCGCAGACCGTGGTCGGATAGATGCCGCTCCTGACCCGGTTCAGCACCACCTGCGCGACCGCCGCCTGGCCGTCCTCAGGCTCGCTGCGCGATTCGAAATAGATCGCCTCCGCCAGGCAGCGCATCTGGCGGGCGTTGTCCCTGGGATCGATCAGCGCGGCATAATTCGGCTTGCCGTCGACCGCCGACAATTGCGGGACCGTCGTCTCATGGGTGGGGTCGATTTCGACGACCACCAGCACGCCGTCGCTCGAAATCGGCGACGAAGAGTTGAGCGCGAACTCGAGCGGCAGATTTGGCGTCGCGCCGTCGTCGAAGGCGAGCCCGGGCCGCTCCGCAAGCGGCGGTCCGCCGTCGCCCGGGCGCTCGGGACTCATTGTGCGGCCGGGGTCGAACTCGGCGTCGCGGGGATCTTCGCCGAATGGGTCGCCCTTGGCGGAGGGGCCGACGGCGGGATACGGCTGCGGCGACCGCTTCAACGCCCCGTTCGGCTCGATCCCGCCGGAGCTCGGCGTCAGATCGTCCGGATCGCCGACAACGAACCGCGCCTGCACGATCGGCAGCGGCTCGCCGTCCTCGTTGACCGCGCGGAGCGTTCGCGCCGCGCGAACCGCCCGGTCGAGTCCGCCCGCGGCCTCGACCATCCGCGCCCGCTCGAAGACGCTCGCGCCTTGAACCGGCTCCTGTTCGGCTTCGGCGGTGATCGAGACAAGGACGGCCAGACCCATGCACCAGGGAGCGGCGACCGAAAGAACCCATGCCATACGCGAGCGACCCATACGCGACCCAAGCGCCCATGCTTCGAGCTTCACGTCTGCCTTGCGGATGTTTAAAGAAACCGGCGCAATGCGAATCGTTCTGGTTATCGGCGCTTAACGTTGCGGGCGGGTTACCTTGAGCGAGGCCCGGCCGTCCCGATCTGGGACAGGGGCTGCTCACCTCTCTTGCGCCGTCAATTGCTGTGGGGTCGCAGACGATTATTGCGGAAAAAACCCTCTCCCGCCTGGTCCGACGGGAGGGGAGTGCGCCGTTCGAAGGAGGATGGTTCCCTCGCCCACGGCCCCTCTCCTGCAGGAGAGGGGCGGGCGCGCGGCGGTGGTCGCGCGGCTACTCGCCTTCGGCGCCGATGGCGTAGGCGGTTTCGCCGTGGACGGCGTCGTCGCCGACTTTCAGCGCAGCGTCATCCATCCGCAAGGGCACGACGAACGAGATGACCTTGAGGATGATGTAGGTCACGATCGCGTTCAAGGCGATGATGAACAACGCGCCGTAGATCTGCAGCACGAACTGGTAGGCGTTGCCGTAAAAGAGCCCGGTCACGTTGACCCCCGGCGCCTCCTTGTCGGTGCCGATATATTGCAACATGGCGGGGTTCGCGAGGAGGCCGGTCAAGAGGCCGCCGCAGATGGCGGCGACGCCGTGGGTCGAGAAGACGCTCAGCGTATCGTCCACCCGCATCATGAAGCTGGTCTTTTGCAGCCAGTTCATGCTCATCCACGGGATGATGCCGGCGACGATGCCGATGATGATCGCGCCCCAGCCGTCAACGTAACCGGCGGCGGGGGTGATCCCCACCAGACCCGCGATCATGCCGTTGACCGCGCCGAGAACCGAGGGCTTGCCGTAGGCCATCTTGTCCATGAGCGTCCAGACCAGGAGCGCAACCGCAGTCGCGGTGTTGGTGTTCAGCACCGCCGCGCCGGCGTCGGCGTTGGCGAAGTAGGGGTCGCCGCCGTTGAAGCCGTTCCAGCCGAGCCACAGGATGCCGGCGCCGACCAGCGTGATCAGAAGGCTGTTCGGCGGGAAATGGTCGCGGTCGGCCTGAAGCCTTGGGCCCACGACCCAGGCGGCGACGAAGCCCGAGGTTCCGGCGGCGAGATGGATCACATAGCCGCCCGAGAAGTCCGCGACGCCCAGGCCGGCGAGCCAGCCGCCGCCCCAGAGGCTGAACGCCCCGACGGTATAGACGAGCGTCATCCACACCGGGCAGAAGATCATCCAGGCGGTGAAGTTCATGCGCCCGAGAACCGAGCCCGCCAGGATGATGACGGTGATCGCGGCGAACACGAACTGGAAGAAGATGAGCGTCGCCATCGGAAAGGCGAGCGGCGGCATCCCGGACGCCGCCGCGGGAATGGTCGCCTGACCAGTCGTGAAGACGGCCGATGTCGCGAGACTAGGGGTGCCCCAGAACGGAAACCATTGCGGCCCGAACGCTAGGTTATAGTCGAACAGGACCCAGACGACGAGCACCGAGGCGAAGGCGTACATCGACATGAAGGCGGAGTTGATCGCCCACTTCTTCTTGACGATGCCGCCATAGAGGACCGTGAGGCCCGGAATGCTTTGCAGGCCGACGAAGGTCGCCGCGGCGAGCTGCCAGGCGTTGTCTCCGGTGTCGAGCCATTGTGGTGACGGTACGAGGGCCATGGGTCTTTTCCCCGCTTAGTGATCAATGCTGACGTCCCCCTCCAAGGCCCTAGATCGCCGTTCCCGCGCCGGCGCCGCGCCAATGGAAAAACGCCCATAAAAGTGTCAGCAAAAACCGTGCCACAATCCAGCCGTTTTTTGTTTACGCCCTCTTTACGGATTTGTTTATGGTTTGAGCCTGGATTGCCGAGAATCGCGCCATCGTGAACAATAAAGAGGCCGATGACGAAAAGAATTGGGCTTCTATGACGATTGGGCGCTTCTACCCCCTGCGCGGCCCTTACATCTTGCTTGCAAGCGCACGCGAGCAGGTTACGAATCGCGGCGATGCTGAAGCGGAAGCCATTTTCGTACCACGCCCGCATAGCGGCGATCGTCGCGCTGGCGGCGGCGGCCGTTCCCGCCGTCGACGGCGCGGCCGAAGCCGAAGGGGTCTCCGTCACCTGCACCAACCCGTTCAGCGGCGCGAGCTGGCAGATTGCGATCGACTACGATCTCAAGACCGTCGACGCCAATCCGGCCCTCATTGACGAAGTAGAAATCTCGTGGCGCGACGCCAAGGACGGCTGGCGCTACACGCTCGACCGCAAGTCGGGGAAGTTGACGGTCGTTCTGGCCTCGGCGACCGGCGGAAACTTTCTCTACGACAATTGCCGGCTGCCGAACTGACGCGGCCCCTCTCATCCCACTCCCGATGGCAGAGGGGGAGCGTCTGCCGCGAGCTTGAAGCGGAGCGAAATGAGATGGCGGAGGGCGACGCCGGGGTTCGGGCGAGCGTCGGGTTCTTTTCCGATAAGGGACCGCGCAAGGAGAATGAGGATTTCGCGGCCGCGGTCATCGGCGCGGAGCTGGCCGAACCGCGCCGCGAGGTGGTGGCGGCGATCGCCGACGGCGTCGGCGGCGCGAAGGGCGGACGGGTTGCCGCCGAGCTGGTCGTGCGCGGCTTTCTCGACGGCTTCTGGGACCTGCCGGAGACGATGGAGGTCCGCCGCGCCGGCGCCCGGGTGATCAGCGCCCTGAACGCCTGGATCAACGCGCTCGGCCGCCAGGACCCGAAGCTTAAGGGGATGGCGTGCACCTTCACCGCGCTCGTGCTGCGCGGCCGGGTCGCCCACGTGCTGCACATCGGCGACACCCGCGCCTATCGGCTGAGGCGCGACCGCCTCACCTGTCTCACCGAGGATCATGCCCGAGACGGCGGCCCCGGCCGGTCGCGCGTGCTCACGCGCGCGCTCGGCGCCGAGGCCGACGTGCGCCTCGACTATGCGTCGCAACCGGTGGCGCTGCACGACCGTTTTCTCCTGTGCAGCGACGGCGTGCACGGGTTCCTGACCGACGAGCGCATCGCCGAAGCTTTGCGCGAGCGCTCGGCGCCCGACGACACGGCCAAAGCGCTCGTCGCCGCCGCGCTCAACTCCGGCAGCGCCGACAATTGCACCGCTCTCGTCCTTGACGTCGTCGCGCTGCCGACCGCCGCCTCCGCGGACGTCGGCGGCGCGATCATGCAGCTGCCGCTGATTCCAACGCCCGTGGTCGGCGAGACGGTCGACGGCTTTGCGCTGAAGGCGCTCATCTCCGACGGGCGCTACAGCCGTCTGTTCGGGGCGCAGGACGAGGTTGAGGGCGGCGACGCGGCGCTCAAGTTTCCCAAGCCTCAGGTCGCCGCGGTCGCAACCCACCATGCCGCCTTCGCGCGCGAAGCCTGGGTCGGCGCGCATGTCCACAGTCCCTGGGTGGCGCAGATTCTCGAGGCGCCGCCAGGGCGGCAAAGCTGCCTCTATACCGTCATGCCGCTCTATGAGGGCGAGCTCCTCGAGGCGCGCCTCGCGCGGCGTCCCGCGATCGGGCTGGAAGAGGGACGGGCGATCGGCGTCGGTCTGGCGAGAGGCGTCGCCGCGCTGCACCGCGCCGGCGTCATCCATCGCGACATTAAGCCGGACAATGTGATCCTCGAGGGGGGAGGGAAGCTGAAGCTCGTCGACCTCGGCGTCGTGCGGGTGCCCGGGTGGGAGGACTTCCCGCCGGAGGATATTCCGGGTACGTCCGCCTATATGGCGCCGGAAATGTTCAGGGGCGAAGCGGGGAACGAGTCGACCGACATCTACGCACTGGGGGTGACGATGTTTCGCGCCTTCACCGGCGAATTTCCCTATGGCAATCTCGACGCGGTGAGTCCGCCCCGGCGTGACCGGCCGAAGGACCTGACGGCGCTCCGCCCGGACCTGCCGGCTTGGCTGGGGGCGGTTCTCGAGCGGACGATCGCCGCCGACCCGTCCCGGCGCCTTCGCGACGCAATGGAAGTCGCCGCCGAGATGGAGGCGGGGCCCGCGCGCGCGCCGGCGCCTGCGCGCCGCCCGCAGACGCTGCTTGAACGTGCTCCCGTCCGGTTCTGGCAGGGTGTAGCGGCGCTCTTGGCGCTGGCGCTACTCGTCTCCCTCTGGCGGCGCGGCTGACGATGTTGAAAGGCTAGTTTCCTGGATTGTTTCGACCGCGCCAGTCCCGGAAAGCGCCGATCGATGATCACGAGGCGCTCTCCACGAATCGACCGGGCAACTGGACAAACGAACAGGCGGCTGCCATCGTCCGCGCCAACCAATCGCTCCCAAGGAGAGTTCGCCAAATGACCACCGTCACCGCCGCCAAACCCGCCGCTACGCCGCGCGCGGCGGACGTTCCCAATGATCTGGCGGCGTTCTGGCTGCCGTTCACGCCCAATCGCGCGTTCAAGAAGAAGCCGCGCCTCATCTCGCGCTCCAAGGACATGCACTATTACACCCCTGAGGGGCGGGCGATCCTCGACGCCACAGCGGGCCTCTGGTGCTGCAACGCCGGGCACAACCGCGCCCCGATCGTGGCCGCGATCCAGCGCCAGGCGGCCGAGCTCGACTTCACCCCGACCTTCCAGTTCGCCCATCCGCTGGCTTTCCAGCTCGCCTCGCGGCTGGCCGAACTCGCGCCGGGCGATCTCGATCATGTGTTCTACTGCAATTCGGGTTCGGAAGCGGTCGATACGGCGCTGAAGATCGCGCTCGCCTATCACAATGTGCGCGGACACGGGTCGCGCCAGAGGCTGATCGGCCGCGAGCGCGGCTACCACGGGGTCGGCTTCGGCGGCATCTCGGTCGGCGGAATGGTCAACAACCGCAAGTTCTTCGGCTCGCTGCTCGCCGGCGTCGATCATCTGCCGGCGACTTATAACCGGGAGCATCAGGCCTTCACCAAGGGCGAGCCGGAATGGGGCGGACATCTGGCCGACGCGCTCGAGGGCATCGTCGCCCTGCACGATGCCTCGACCATCGCCGCAGTGATCGTCGAGCCGATGGCGGGGTCGACCGGGGTCCTGCCGGCGCCCAAGGGCTATCTCAAGCGCCTGCGCGAGATCTGCGACAAATACGGCATTCTGCTCATATTCGACGAGGTTATCACCGGCTTCGGCCGCCTCGGCGCGCCGTTCGCCGCCGAGCGCTACGGCGTTCAGCCCGACATGATCACCTTCGCCAAGGGCGTGACCTCCGGCACAGTGCCGATGGGCGGGGTGATCGCGCGCAAGCACGTCTACGACGCCTTCATGCACGGGCCGGAGCACGCCATTGAGCTCTTCCACGGCTACACCTATTCCGGCCATCCGCTCGCCTGCGCGGCGGCGCTGGCGACGCTCGACGTCTATCGCGACGAGCGCCTGTTCGAGCGCTCAAAGACGCTCGAGCCGAAATGGTGCGACGCCATCATGACCCTCAAGGGGCTGCCGAATGTGTTGGACATCCGCTGCGTTGGCCTCACCGGCGCAATCGATCTCGCGCCGATCCCCGGCAGTCCGGGCCTGCGCGGCTATCGCGCGCTCGACCACTCGTTCTTCGAGGCGGGCATCATGCTGCGCCCGTCCGGCGACACGATCGAACTGACCCCGCCACTCATCGTCAGCGAGAAGGAGATCGGCGAGATCATGGAGAAGGTCGGAGCGTCGATCAAAGCGGCGGCATGAGCACAGGCGCGATCGGAGATTGACACGCGTCAATGCGGCGTCGGCGCGCCTGGGTAGCCTTCCGCTTACACATGGGGGGTCGGGAGCGCGAGGCATGGGGCGCAGCGTGATCAAGACGCCCGGTGATTTGTTGCGGGCCGCTGGCGTACCAATTTCGGTCGTGCGGCTGAACGATTTCCTAAGGCCGCTCCCGGAAATCGAAAAACTGAAGCCCCCAGGTTCCCGGATTGTCGTCGCCGCCGGCGATGGCGCAGTTATCTTTATGGCGAAGCGAGAGCCATGGGTGCTCCGGGAGGTTCTCGACGCCGTATTGTCTGTGTTCGTCCCGACATTGCGCGCCGTTGTCTTTTTGATTTGCGGAGTTGGTCTCGCCCTTATAGCGGGGCGCGATCTCTACGATGCGCGGACGTCGGACGATTGGATCAGAACTCTCCGGGACAGGTTTCCTGATCCTAGTATTTTCCTGTGGATATTGTATTTTATTGTTTTCCACATCGACGCAACTGATGGATGTCTTCGGTCGGTGGCAGCTGATCGCGCGACCCGACCAGGTTGTCCTTCGTCATTCCTTTATGAAGTTCGGCGTCTCGACGGCCATCGAGCCGA
Organism: uncultured Alphaproteobacteria bacterium; assembly: GCA_963794155.1. GTDB lineage: Bacteria > Pseudomonadota > Alphaproteobacteria > Rhizobiales > Beijerinckiaceae > Roseiarcus. The sequence continues at coordinate 152,677 of CAWCCX010000003.1, forward strand.
AGTACGTCGTCGCCGGCGACCTCGTGCGCAGCGGAGTGAAGATGACGACGCCAATCCGAACGGGAATCAACAATTTCAGTAACTTCATTCTCGGTCTCACCAATGACGACGCGAAGTGGCTCGAACACGGGCTCAAACTGCTCTATCCGCGCATCGACGAAATCGAGAGTTGAGCGACGTTTTCGCCTCGATGAGGCTCAGCCAGCGACCGGAACGGGCCGCGCGCGTCACAATCACCGCCGAGCGTGATAGGTTCGAGACAAAAAGTGGTCGTTGCGGAGCGGTTGATGCCTCGCCTGTTCACCGCGCTCGAGCTACCCGAGCGCGTCATGAGCCAGCTCGCGCTCGCCCGCGGCGGCGTCCTCGGCGCGCGCTGGCTGGAGCCGGAGAGCTATCACATCACCTTGCGCTTCGTCGGCGACATTGACGGGCGGACGGCGCACGACATCGCCGAGATGCTGGGCGACATCCGCCGGCCGGCGGCCCATGTCCGCTTCGAGGGCCTGAGCTGGTTCGGGGGCGACAAGCCGCGCGCCATCGTCGCCAAGGTCAACGCGGACACGGCGCTGATGGACCTGCAGGCTGAGCAGGAGCGACGCTTGAGGCGCATCGGCGTCAACCGCGAGACGCGAAAATATACCCCGCATGTGACGCTGGCGCGACTGCGCGGCGGCGCCCAGGCAGCGGTGGCGGACTATCTCGCCGCGCGCGGCTCGCTACGGTTGGAGGCGTTCACCGCCCAGCGCTTCGTGCTCTATTCGGCCCGCGACGGGACCGGCGGCGGACCCTATGTCGTTGAGGCCGCCTATCCGCTGGGCTAAGGACGGCCATGACGCCATTGATCGACGCCGCGAAGCGGCGCGTCCGCCTGAATCCGCGCGACCCCGAGGTCTTCAATAATCCTTATCGCGCCTATTCAGCGATCCGCGAAGCCTCGCCAGTCTTCTTCTGGGAGGACTACGGCTTCTGGTGCTTCGCCCGCTACGCCGACGTCTCGGCGCTCTTGCGCGACCGCCGCTTCGGGCGGCAGATAACGCACCTGATGAGCCGGACGGAATTGGGCTGGCCGGAGCCGAAGCTGCATCTTAAGCCGTTCGACGCGCTCGAGCGCCACTCGATCCTCGAACTCGAGCCGCCCGAGCACGCTCGGCTGCGCAACCTCGTCAATCGCGCCTTCGTCTCCCGCCGGATCGAAAAGCTCGGGCCGCAAATTGCTGCGTTGGCGCGCGAGCGGATCGATGCGTTCGCGCATCGAGGCTCGGCCGATCTGATCGCCGAGTTTGCGGGCCCCATTCCGGTCGCCGTGATCGCCGACCTGCTCGGCGTTCCGCGGGAGATGGGACCCAAGCTCGTTGAGTGGTCGCACCGGATGGTCGCCATGTACCAGTTCGGACTCGACCGGGCGGTCGAGGAGCGCGCGGCCGAGGCGGCGGGCGAATTCGCCGGCTTCGTGCGCGGCTTCGCCCGGGCGCGGCGCGGCGGTCCAGGCGACGGCCTCATCAGCCAACTCCTCATCGCCGAAAGCGACGGGAGACGGTTGAGCGAGGACGAGCTGGTTGCGACCGTGATCCTGCTTCTGAACGCGGGCCACGAAGCGACGGTGCAAGCGATCGGGAACGGGGTGAAGACGATGCTCGAACAGCGCGTCGACGCACGCCTCGCGTTTGCAAGCGAAAGCGCTACCGCGGCGACCGTCGAGGAGTTGCTGCGGCTCGATCCGCCGCTGCATTTGTTTCAGCGGTATGCGCTCGAAGACGCGGAGATCGCCGGCGTGCGGCTGAAGAAGGGCGACAAGATCGGCCTTCTCCTCGGCGCGGCCAACCGCGATCCCGAACGCTTTCCGGATCCGAACGCCTTCGACAGCGGACGGACGCCCAATCCGCATGTGAGTTTCGGCGCCGGCATTCATTTCTGCGTCGGCGCGCCGCTGGCGCGGCTGGAGCTCAGCGTCGCGCTGCCGATCCTGTTCGCCCGTCTGCCGGGCCTGCGCCTCGCCGATCCGCCGCGCTATCGAGACGCGTTCCATTTTCATGGGCTTGAAGCGCTGAGCGTCGAATGGGGGTGAGATCGGCGCTTTCGAAACCGGCGGACAGCGGATAGAAGCCCGCCCCGTGACGTTCTTATCGCGCCGACGCAGCCGCCATAAGCGAAGCGGCCCGCTCCTCCTGCGGTCCTGATCCGGCATGCTGCGTTGGCATCGTCGCTATTTCGCCATTATCGCCATCCTGCTTCTGGCGACCCCGCTGGCGTTGGGGGTGGTGAAGCCGGACCCGCCGGCGGCCATCCTCAAAGAGGGGCGGTATCTCGCGCCCGCGCCGACAGTTCCCGCGTCAGGCGATGATTGGCTCACGCTGTCGGCGCGCATCGACGCCTTCCTCAGCGATCACTTCGGGCTGCGCCAGGCCCTGATCCGCGCCCACAAGGATCTGACCAAGCCGCTCTTGGGCGCGGGCAACGATTCGGTGTTGGTCGGCCGCGACGGGCGGCTCTTCTACCTAGGCCAGGAGGCGGTCCAACAGAGCGCCGGGCTGATTTTGCGCGACCATCGGGTGTCGGACACGGCCGCCCTGCTCGCGCGAATGAACGCCGCGCTCAAGGCTCGCGGGGTCCGGTTTCTTGTCGCTGTGCCACCGAACGCCGCCACTATCTATGCCGACGATCTCCCCAACTGGGCGCAAAACCCCGGCCGGCGGACCGAATACGACCTGCTGCTCGACGAACTCGCCGCCGATGGCGTCCGCGCGGTCGACCTCCGTCCGCCGGTGAAAGCGGCGCGCGCCGAGGGGCCCGTATTTTACACCAAAGATTCGCATTGGACGGCGCGGGGCGCGCTCGCGGCTTTCAACGCCATCGCCGAAGCCGACGGCCGACCGGACTGGCGGCTCGACCCCAAGTCCGCGCTGGGTCCTCCGGAGACCTCGGAAGGCGGAGACCTGGCAAGGATGCTTGGCGAAGATGGCGCGAGCGAAACCGTCGAGGACTTGACCCTGCCGGCAGGGCGGTCAGAACTGCTGACCGCCGATCCTGTCAGCGACTTTGTGGGCACGCTCGGCCGGCAGGGTCCGACAGTCATGGTATTCGGCGATTCATTCACCCAGCACTATTTCGCCCGGATACTGATGCAGCGCGCCGGGCGGGTCATATGGCTTGAGCATCACAAATGCGCCTTCGACTGGAAAATGATCGACCGATTTCATCCAGATGAGGTTTGGTGGATGCCGAACGAACGCTTCCTCATCTGCGATCCGGGTGCGCAGCCGACGAATTTCACCGAATAGGATGGGTCAGAACGATCAAATTCCCCTGATCCGCAGCCTGTTTGTGCTCGGTGGCGCGCGCTCGGGAAAAAGCGCCTATGCGCAGAGGCTTGCCGAGACCTATGGGCCGGAACGGCTCTATCTGGCGACCGCGCAGCCCGAGGACGACGAAATGGCGGAGCGCATCGCCCGCCACCGGGCTGATCGGGGCGAGGGCTGGGCGACGCTGGAGGAGCCGCTCGAGGTCGCTCAGGCGCTGGGCGCGGAAGCCCGTACAAGCCGGGTTGTGGTCGTCGACTGCCTGACCCTTTGGCTGAGCAACGTGATGCTCGTCGGGCGCGAGCCGGGGGCCGCGATCGCTCGGCTGTCCGAGGCGATCGGCGCACTCGCCGGCCCGGCAATCCTGGTTTCAAACGAAGTCGGCTTGGGGATCGTGCCGGAGCACAGGCTCGGCCGCGACTTTCGCGATTGGCAGGGACGGGCGAACCGGAAGATCGCCGAGGCCTGCGAGGCGGCGGTGTTCGTCGCCGCCGGTCTCCCGGTCCAATTGAAGCCCGCCCCGGCCTTAACCGTCCGATTGGGGTGAATGACCATTTCCGCGAAAACCTCTGGCGACTCGGGGCGGGCCTGGACTAGCATTCCCCGTGGTGAGAGGGGCTTGCCGGCTGCGCGGGTTGCCGGCGTCTGCTTCCAGAGATTGGTCCTTGGGATTTGGCGGGATGCTGCGTCTTTTCCAACGCCAGGCGCCGGATCAGGCGGCGCATATCGACATCGCCCATGACGGCGAGATTTATCGCATCGCGCTGAAGCGCGTGGCCACCTCGCGGCGCTTCACGCTGAGGGTTCGAACGGCGACGCGCGATGCGCTGTTGACGATGCCGGCGCGCTCGTCGCTCAAGGCGGCGCGCGAATTCGCGGAGCGTCATGCCGCGTGGATCGGAACAAGACTTGCGCGTCTCCCGCTCCCCGTCGCCTTCGAGCCGCGTGCGGTGACGCCGTTGCGGGGCGTCGATCATCGCATCGCGCACCGGCCGGGCGCGCGCGGGGTCGTCTGGCTGGAGGCGAGCGAACGCGGGCCGCTGATCTGCGTTTCCGGCGAGCGGCCGCATGTGGCGCGGCGCGTCACCGATTTCCTCAAGCGCGAGGCGCGCAAGGATGTCGAGGTCGCAGTGGCTCGCCACTCGAAGCAGCTCGGCGTGAAGCCGCGCCGCATCGTGCTGCGCGATACCGTCAGCCGCTGGGGCTCGTGCTCGTCGACGGGGGGCTTGAATTTTTCCTGGCGCCTGATTCTCGCGCCGCCGTTCGTGCTCGATTACCTTGCCGCGCACGAGGTCGCGCATATCGTGCACATGAATTATTCGCCGCTGTTTTGGAAGCTCGCGCGCCGCCTGCATCCCGGCACTGACCGCGCCGAAGTCTGGCTTAAGGTCCACGGCGCGAACCTGCACCGCTTCGGCGCGACGTGGGAGTAGACCCGCTTTCCCTCTCCCTTTGCGGGAGAGGGGTCGGGGGTGACGGGTCGTCCGGCAAAGCGCGTTAGAATGTGTGCCTCGACGGCGCGAACCCCTCATCCGTCACGCTTCGCGCGACACCTTCTCCCGCAAGGGGAGAAGGGCGCCTTACGCCATCCTGCCCAAAGCCTCGAACAGGAGTTCAAGGTCCTGCGGGCGTGACAGGCGGTGATCGCCGTCCTTGACAAGCGTCAGCGTCGCCGGGTCGCCGCCGAGCCGCTGCATCAGCGCGAGCGCGTGGGAAAAGGGCACGTCCTCGTCGCGCATGCCCTGAAGGACCACGGTCGGCGCGCGGGTGCGGATCATGCCCCCGAGCAGAAGGTGCTTGCGTCCGTCCTCGATCAGCGCGCGGGTGAAGCAGTAGGGTTCGCTCGCATAAGCCGACGGCCTTCGCCACGCGCCTTCATCCATGATCGCGCGCCGCGCCTCCTCCGGCGCCTTGGCCCAGATCAGCGCTTCGGTGAAATCGACCGCAGGGGCGATCAGAATCAGGCCCTTGATTCGATCCGTCTCGCCCGCCTCATGCAATGCGCGGGCGGCGAGGAGCGCGAGATAGCCGCCCATCGACGAGCCGATCACGACCTGCGGTCCCTCGCTCTTGGCCCGCACGAGCGCAAGAACCTCCTCGAGCCACCGCGAGATCGTGCCGTCCTCGAGCCGCCCTTCGGAGCGGCCATGGCCGGAATAGTCGAGGCGCAGCAGAGCGAGGCCGCGCCGTTCGGCTTCGGCGTCGAGCGCGGTCGCCTTGGTCGAATCCATGTCGGAACGAAAACCACTGAGCCAGACGACGCCCGGAGCGCCGGTCCGCACTGGCGCGCGGCGGCGAAAGGCGATACGCCGTTGATTTGGGGCTTCACCGACGATGAAAAACTGCGGCTGTCCGTCCGACACTTTGCGCTCGCTGCCGATGATGCGAGCCGCGGACCGCGCCTATGTGAACTTGACCCTCGGCGCCCGCGGCGAAGCGGGCTTGGCCGAGCAGGCGCCGCGAGTCAACCGTTCGCTCCCGTCAAGGCGCGGCTCGCAGTGAGCGTCGACGCGCCCACTCCGTTCGGGCGTGGGGCGAACGCGCCGCTCGCCGGACGGACGATCCTCCAGATCGTTCCTCCTGTCGGCGCCGGCGGCGATGAACGGGCGACGCTCGCCGTCACCGCGGCCCTGGCGGAGACCGGCGCGCGGGCGCTGGTGGCCAGCGATTCGGGTGAGCTTGCGGGGGAGCTGCAGGCGATCGGCGGCCTCTTCGTCAGCTTTCCCGCGGCGACCAAGAACCCGCTCGCCATGACCCTCAACAAGCGCCGCCTTCAGCGCATCATCGCCGCGGAGCGGGTCGACCTTGTCCACGCGCGCGCGCGCTGGGCGGCCTGGGCGGCGGTCAAGGCCTGCCGCAAGGCCAAACGTCCGGTGGTCACTTCGCTGCATGGCGACGGCGGGCGCTCGCCGCCGCGCACCAGCTTTGAGTCCGCTGTCGCCGAGGGCGATTTGATCCTCGCCGGGTCGGAATTCGCCGCGAGCCGCGCCGCGGGCCTTTATCCCGCCTCGCGCCAGCGCCTCAGGGTCGTCCGCCCGGGACTGGACCTCACCCAGTTTCAGCCGGAACGGGTGAGCGGGCGCCGGGTGGCCGACATTCGCCAGGCCTGGGGCGTTGCGGCGCACGAGCGGGTCGTGCTGACGCCGGCGCGACTCGCGCCCGGCCGCGGCCAGCAGACGATCATCGAAGCGGCGGCGCTGATCAAGGGCCGCGGCCTCGACGACGTGCGTTTCGTCCTCGCCGGCGACGCCGCCAAGACCGCGTTCGCGCGCGAGCTCGACGCGCTCGCCGTGAAGCGCGGCGTCCAATCGATGCTGGTGCGCGTCGGCGCCGCGGCCGATCTGCCGGCGGCGTTCATCGGCGCGGCGGTCGTCGTCTTTCCCGCCACGACCGCCGACGGCGTGACGCGGACCTCGATCGAGGCTGCGGCGATGGGGGCGCTGACCATCATCTCCGACATAGGACCGGCGCGCGAGATCATCGCCGCGCCGCCGCACGGCGACGCCGAAGCGCGCACCGGATGGCTCGCTCAGCCGCGCGACGCCGCCGCGCTTGCTGAGGCCATTGAAGCCGCGCTTGGGCTCGGCGCCTCTTCGCGCGAGGCCGTCCGGCGCCGGTCGCGGGCAAAGATTGCCGAAGCCTTCTCGCTCCAGCGCATGACCCATGACACGCTCGGGGTCTACGCCGAGGCGCTCGGGCGGTGAGAAATGCACGTCCGAACAGGGGGTTGAGCAGGGACGCGAGCAGGGAATTGTTTCGCGCGAGCAGGGAAATTTTCTGCCCGAGCAGGGAATTTTTTCTGCCCGAGCAGGGAATTTTTTCACCGGAGCAGGGAATTTAGCTCTTGATGAACGCTCCGGTCCTGAGGTCGCTCAGCGCCTGGCGGATTTGGTCCTGGGTGTTCATGACGATCGGGCCGTGCCAGGCGACCGGCTCGCGCAGCGGCCGGCCGGAGACCAAAAGGAAGCGCACCCCCTCGTCGCCAGCCTGGACGCTGATCTCATCGCCTGCGCCGAAAACGATCAGCGAGCGGTTCCCGACCTTGTCGCGCACCAAAACCTCCTCGCCGTCGATCTGCGCCTCGCGCAGCACGCCGAAGGGTTCTGACGAGTTCGGCGAATGTCGCCGAGCCATCGAAGATGTAGGCGAATGCCTGGCGGAAATCCTCGACCTTCAGGCGCTTCTTCTTGCCCGCCGGCACCGTCACGTCGAGATAGCGCGGTTCGGCGGCGACGCCGTCGACCGGGCCCGTCTTACCCCAGAAATCGCCGCAGATGACCCTGACCCGCGTGCCGTCGTCGTCGACTGCCTCGGGGATCGCGCTCGCCGGAACGTCCTGGTAGCGCGGCCTGGTCATCTTGAGATGCGCCGGCAGGTTGGCCCAGAGCTGGAAGCCGTGCATGCGGCCTTTGGGATCGCCGGCCGGCATCTCCTGATGCAGGATGCCGCTGCCGGCGGTCATCCATTGCACGTCGCCTGACCCCAGCGTTCCCCGGTTGCCGAGGCTGTCGCCGTGGTCGACGCTGCCCGCAAGCACATAGGTGATGGTCTCGATGCCGCGGTGGGGATGCCAGGGAAAGCCCGCCTGGTAGTCCTCGGGACGGTCGCCGCGGAAATCGTCCATCATCAGGAACGGATCGAAATCGGACGTGTCGCCGAAGCCGAAGGCGCGGCGAAGACGGACGCCCGCGCCCTCCATGGTCGGAACCGACTGGCTGACGCGCTTGACGGGACGAATGGACATGAGCCCTCCGAAAAGAAAACGATTTGGCTTCCGAAATACTGCTGCTGGTCCAGAGTTGAAACCGACGAACGAAGGCAAATTCCAGGATCGGAAACCGTGCTGGCCGCGAACATAGGTATAGGCCGCAATCGCTGCAAGTCTATCAAAAGAAGCGATCATACCTATCGGCGCGCGTGAACCGTCGAGCCCCTCGACCTTCCGCCGGGTCAAAACTGAATTGGCGTCAGAAACGGCCGCCTTGGCGCGTTGTAACCCTTCACAGGACGGCAGGAATGGGCGCAATGAGCGGTCATTGTTGGGCGGCTCTGAGAACTGGTCATGTCCGCCCCTTTGCTGCCTTCGTGAAGAGAGGGCCAGGAAGGTCGGGATTCGGCGCCACGCCGTACATGGCTGCGCCGCTCGCTAGCTGCCCGTCCCGCCGGGCATCATCCGCAGCAGAATCCCGTCACGTCGGACGAACTGATGGTAGAGAGCGCCCGCGGCGTGCAGGCCGGCGAGGGCGAACAGGGCGTAGGCCAACAGTTGGTGAATTTTCTCCGCTAGATGAAAGACGGCGGGGTCCGAGGCGGTGCTGAAATCCAACTGGAAGACGCCATAGTCGAACCCTCGCCCGTGCCAAACGCGCGCCACGACGCCAACGACCGGAATGAGGAGCATCAGCACGTAGAGCAGGTGATGCACGGCGAACGATGTTCGGCGGCTGAACTCGCCGATATCCGGCCGAAGGTCCGGAGCCCTGTGCGTGGCCCGCCAGAGAACCCTCGCGATCACCAAGGCAAAATAAATCAGTCCGACGCAGACGTGAACGTTGATCCAGAAAGGCCGTGCTCCCTTCGGAATATCATCGAACAGAAGCCCCAGGCCGCCGAGGAAAACGATCAATGCGGCGACCGTCCAGTGAAAAGTCACCGCACCGGCCCCGTAACGCGCTGGCGCAGGCGCCACGCCGTGCTTCACCGCATCTCTCATTGGCAAACAGACCTCGTCTCGCAGTCGCTGTGTGGGCTGCTCTCCCTAACAGACGCGGCCGAATCGGGGCGCCCGCTATACGTATTCGTAATGTCGCCGTCGGCGACTGTGCCGCTGGCGACCAGGTTTCGGACGGAGTCGTTGCAGCGTTGGGTGAGCTGTTCTTCGCGCCATCGTCTTCCTCGCGCCACGCATTGCTTGGTTCCGTCATTCTGCTAAGTCGGCGGCATGAGAATTTTGGTGGTGGAGGACGACGAAGGAACCGCAGGATTCATCGCCGCGGGTCTTCGTGCGCGAGGACATGAGCCCACCGTCGCAAGCGACGGTCGCGAAGGTTACGAGCGCGCAAGCGCCGACCGCTTCGACGTCATCGTGCTCGATCGCATGCTGCCGAAACTGGACGGCCTTAGCGTCGTCGCGCTGATGCGCCGGGACGGCGTCTCGACGCCGGTGCTCTTTCTAACCAACCTCTCCGGCATCGACGACAGAGTCGACGAACTCGAGGCGGGTGGCGACGACTACCTCGTCAAACCCTTTGCCTTCGAAGAACTGATGGCGCGCCTGACGGCGCTCGCCCGCCGTCCGACCCTGGGCGCCTCCCAAACCCTACTCGTGGTGGGCGATCTCGAAATGGACCTAGTCGCGCGCTCCGTGCGCCGCGGCGGAGAGGCGATTCACCTCCAGCCGCGCGAGTTCCGCCTGCTCGAATTCCTGATGCGCGCCGAGGGCCGGCTTGTTACGCGCAAGATGTTGCTCGAACAGGTGTGGGAGTACCATTTCGATCCGAAGACCAACATCGTCGAGACGCACATCAGCCGGCTGCGCGGCAAGGTCGACTGCGGCGGCACCTCGCTGATCAAGACCGTGCGCGGCGCAGGATACATGTTGCGTGTCCCGAATCCGGCTGCTTAGTACGGCCAGCTTCCGGCTGGCGGCCTTGTATCTGGCGCTGTCCACCGCCTCGGCGCTGGCTCTGGGCGCATTCGTCTATTTCTCGGTGCGCCATGAAATCCTGACCGATTTCGACGAACGAATCGCCGAGGAATCGGACGCGCTGAAGAGCGCGTTCGTCGATGGCGGACGCGATAGGCTCGCCGCCATCATCGACGCGCGGGGATCAAGCGGCGCAGGCTTCGCCTACGGTTTCGTAGCTTCCGATGGCAAGCCGATCGCTGGAGACTTGCGCCTCCCGCGGTCCGCCGCCGCCGGCAGCGGATGGATCGAAGCGCAGGAAAACGATAGCGAGGAGCCGCCCGAGTCCAAAGCGGAGGTCATCCGTTCGCTCATCACGCCGCTCGCCGACGGGTCATCCCTCCTGGTCGGCGACGAGCGCCGCCGCTCGGATACGATCCTGACCGGCGTGCTGGCAGCCTTCGCCTGGGCGGTCGCGGCCACGCTTGCGATGGGAACGATCGGGGGACTGTGGCTGAGCGCGCAGTTCCTGGGCCGTATCGACTCGATGCGCCAAACCGCCCGTCGCCTCATGGACGGCGACTGGAGCCGGCGAATTCCGCTAAGTCGCACAGACGACGACTTGACGGCGCTCGCACGAACCTTCAACCGGCTGTTCGATCGAATTGGGAAGCTCCTGCAGGCGAACAAGCAAATCAGCGCCGACATTGCGCATGATTTGCGGAAGCCTTTGGCGGGAGTGCTGCGTCGTCTCGAAGTCGTACGGGACGAACCGTCGTCTGGCGCGGCGCGCGGTTCGATCGATGCGGTGATCGGCGACATCGAGGGTGTGCTTGAGACCTTCAATGCCCTGCTCCGCATCGGCCAGGTCGAGGCTGGCGCGCGGCGGGCGGCTTTCCGGCCGCTTGACCTCGCGGAACTGGCGCGGGAGGTCGCGGAGACGTTCGCGCCAGCTGCCGAAGACGAAAACAAGACGCTGGTTCAGCGCCTCGACGCGCCGCTTCCCATCTCCGGCGACAAGGAGCTTCTCGTGCAGATGATCGCCAACCTGATTGACAATGCGCTGCGTCATACGCCGGCCGGAGTCCGGATTGAGGTCGGAGGCGAATGCACCCCGACGGGGATTGCGTTTTCTGTCTCTGATAACGGTCCGGGCGTAACTGCCAGTGAAATGACCGCGATCTTCCAACGCTTCCATCGCGCGGGCGACCCGGCGCGCGCGCCGGGAGACGGCCTCGGTCTCGCGCTGGTCGCCGCAATCGGCGACCTGCACGGCCTCGACTGCCGCGCCTCGGACAATCATCCCGGCCTGCGCGTAACGATTGCGACCGCGGACAACTAGGAGTGAATGGATCAGGCCGCGTCGCCCGGCTCCGACGGGCGCTTGACGCCGACGATCATCGCGCGAACCAGATTCTCGTGATGGCGCAGGCTCGCGAGGACAACGCCGACGAGATGAAGGACGACCAGCGCCAACACGCCATGGGCGAGCAGCGAGTGGCCATGTTGCAGGAAGGTCGAGCCCCAGTATGCGTCAGTGGTCAGCAGCCAGCCGCTGACCGCCGATGCCGCCATCGCGGTGAGCAGGACGACGATCATCGCCCCGCCCGCCGGATTGTGACCGATGTACCGGCTCTCCGACCCGTCTTTGATCGCGCGGAGGTAGTCGATCACGGTCCCCGGCGACCGTACGAACTGGGTAAAGCGCGCATAGCGGGGGCCAAGGAAGCCCCAGACAACTCGCAGCGCCACAAGGCCGCCCGCGACATAGCCCGAGGCGGCGTGCAGGCCCTCCCAGTTTTTCGAGCTTAACCAGGCGACCGCGAAACTCGCGGCGAGCGCCCAGTGAGATCCGCGAACGAGCGGGTCCCAGACGCGGATCACGGCCGGCCGCCCGCGGCTTAGGCTCAGGACCTATTAAATTTCTTGCATTGGCTTGAATTGGCTGATTCATAGGCGGGGCGAGGAGGCTTCGCCATGACTGATTTGTTTCTGCTTTCTGAGGCACAAATGCGCCGGATCGAGCGCTATTTTCCGCTTTCGCATGGGATCGCGCGGGTGGACGACCGGCGGATCGTGAGCGCGATCGTGTTTGTGATCAAGAACGGACTGCGTTGGCGCGACGCGCCGCGCGAGTATGGCCCGCACAAGACGATCTACAATCGGTTCATTCGCTGGAGCCGTTTGGGCGTGTTCAACAAGATTTTCGCCACGTTGGCGCGCAAGGGCGGCAAGCCGGAGCGGATCATGATCGACGCCACACATCTGAAGGCGCATCGCACTGCCGCAAGCCTTTTAAAAAAGGGCCTGTTCCCCGACGTATCGGGCGCACCAAAGGCGGTCTGAACTCCAAGCTGCACGCGGTCTGCGACGGTCACGGACGCCCGCTCGTCATGCTCTTGAGCGAGGGGCAGATGAGCGACTACAAGGGCGCGGCGCTGATGCTGCCGGCCATGCCGAAAGCCAAGCAGCTCCTCGCTGACAAGGGTTACGACGCCGATTGGTTCCGCGCCGCCCTCGCCAAGCGCCGCATCGCCGCCTGCATTCCTTCGAAATCCAACCGCAAAACCGCGATCCCCTATGACGTCCTCCTCTACAAGCAGCGCCACAAAATCGAAAACATGTTCGGGCGCCTCAAAGACTGGCGGCGCATCCACACCCGATACGACCGTTGCGCCCACACCTTACTTCTCGGCAATCTGCATCGCCGCAGCCGTCGTCTTCTGGCTGTAATCAATGAGTTCCTGAGCCTAGTTCTCGCCGGCTTCTGCATTGTCGAGCTTCTCGAGCGTCTCGGCGTTATAAGCCATGTTGGCGCGTTTGCCCTCTTTGTCTGTGGCGTAGACCTCGTAACAGCCGCCCTCGACCTTGATCTGCCGCACTTTGAAGCCATCGGCCTCAAGCTGCGATTCGAGCGCGGACTTGGGCTGCCACTTCGACTTCGGGGCGTTCGTGCATTTGCCTTCGGCGAGAGCCGGGCCGGCGGCGGCGATCGCTCTAACAGTCAGGGTGCTGAGCAACTTCATTAGGGTCTCCGTGTTTGGACGGATGGGCGGAATGGGCGAAAGCCTGCCATTCGCGTCACCGCCAGTCGGAATCGCGCCCCAACACGCCCGTTTTGCGTTGTCCAGATTACGGATCGCCAATGTGCGGCGCGGTGTTGCAGGGTCTGCAGCTCTGGGCTGAGTTCCCCCGCTCTCCGCCGCGCGGGTCTATGGCCGCTTCCCTCCTATTGTGTTGAAAAACTCGGATTTTCGCTTCGATCACAATTCAGAAGACCGCTGGCAGCCTCGATGGAAAATTCCTTGGGGGTTCGGCGGACGGGCCGCCTTTGCCGCGTGCGACCCTCCCATATGGCTTGCCGTGGCGACTACCGGCTTAGATCCCGCTATGGGCGCGAAAACGAGATTCTCGCGGTCACTCAATTTCCGAGTTTTTCAACACTATCGACGTAAAGCGGTCGTGCGCCCGGGGACAGATCGTCATCAGGGGGCGGAACGGGCCATAGGACCCAAGCCTTCTTTCGATAAGCGAATAGGCACGGTCATCTGGGGGCTGTATTGTGCTCGATGGGGCACCCGAACCAACTTTCATGGGAGCTGCCGGGAATGGCCGAGAGCCGGAAACTTGCCGCGATCCTGGCAGCTGACGTCGCGGGCTATAGCCGTCTGACGGGCGCGGATGAGGAGAGGACGCTCGCACGTCTTCGAGCGCTGCGAAGCGATCTCATCGACCCGACGATCTCGGTGCATAACGGTCGCGTCGTCAAGCGCACGGGCGATGGAGCGCTGGTCGAATTCCGCAGCGCGGTCGACGCGGTGCGCTGCGCCATCGAGGTGCAGCATGGCATGGTCGAGCGCAACGCCGGATTGCCGCCTGAGCGTCGCATCGAGTTCCGGATCGGCGTCCATGTCGGCGACGTCGTGGAAGAGAGCGACGGCGACCTGATGGGCGATGGAGTCAATATCGCCGCCCGGCTCGAAAGCATCGCCACGCCCGGCGCAATCTGCCTTTCCGAAGACGCGTACCGTCAGGTGAAAGCGAGACTCGAACTGACGGCTACCGATCTCGGCCAGACCCGTCTCAAGAACATCGCCGAGGCGGTGCGCGTCTATTCCTTGGACGTGGCGCCGGCCCCGCGGGCGCCTGCCGAGAAACACCTGGAGCCTGCGCAGACGTCCCCGTCGGCTCTTTCGTTGCCCGACAGGCCCTCAATTGCGGTTCTGCCCTTCCAGAACATGAGCGGCGATCCCGAGCAGGATTATTTCGTCGACGGCATGGTCGAGGACATCACCACCGGGCTGTCGCGAATCCGATGGTTGTTCGTGACCGCCCGCAATTCGAGCTTCATCTACAAAGGCAAGCCGATCGACGTCAGGCAGGCCGGACGCGAACTGGGCGTGCGCTACCTCCTCGAGGGAAGCGTGCGCAAGGCGGGCAGCCGTCTCCGCATTACCGCGCAATTGATCGAAGCCGAGACGGGAGCGCACGTCTGGGCGGATCGCTACGATGGCGCCGTCGAAGACGTGTTCGATCTTCAGGACAAGCTCACGCAAAGCATCGTCGGCATCCTCGAGCCCAATCTCCGTCGCGCCGAGATCGAACGCGCGCAGCGCAAGCGGCCCGAAAACCTCGACGCCTATGACCTCCACTTACGCGCTATGCCGCATATGGACTCGGTGATGCCTGAAGACGCCGCGGTCTGCGTGGGCTATCTCGAAGAGGCGCTCAAGCTCGATCCGAATTACGCGATCGCTCACGCCTATATGGCGGCGGCGCTCGAGACCCAATTTTCGCGCGGAGACCATGAGCCCGCCAAGGCGACAGCCGCCGTCCGACACGCGCGGGCCGCGCTAACCTTCGGCGGCGACGATCCGACAGCGCTCGCCATCGCCTCCCTGATCATTTTGCATCTCGGTCACGATTTCGAGGCGGCGTCCGGGGCGATCGCCCGCGCGATCGCGCTGAACCCGTCAAGCGCCGCCGCGCACTTTTTCGGCGCGCACATCCACGCTTTCAGTGGCGATGTCGCGACTGCAGAGGATCTCGCTTCCCGAGCGCTGCGTCTCAGCCCGTTCGACTCGATGAGCCACCTGGCGCTCCAAGCGCTCGGGGACGTCCGGATGCGCGAGGGACGGTTCGACGAAGCTGCCTCCCAATATTCCAAGGCGGTGCAGGCGAATCCTCGATTCAGCGTGCTCTGCGCCTTATACACCGCGGCGCTCGCGCAAGCTGGCAGAACGGAGGAAGCCAAGGGGGTCGCGGGTCGACTTCTGGTGCTCCAGCCGAACTTTACCGTAACGTCTTTCCTCGCTCACGTTTTGTCGATTATGCGCGAGGAGCTGATCCAGGCGGTGAGTTCTGGACTTCGGACGGCCGGCCTCCCGGAATAGGTAATCGTATAAGGCGATCAGCGCTGATCCGGAGATGGAATAGCGGACAGGGAGAGGGTAGCGCTTAAGTCCGCAGCATCGACTTCGGGCGCGCCGGAGCAAGATTTGGGGGAGCCTGGCCACGAACCGCCGCGATATTTGCCAAGGAGGTAGCCGACCAGGAGAACCAGCGGAAAAACGATCCGCTGAATCGCCAAGGGGGGCGTCATGAACCCATGTGTGTGCCGATGCCGAAGCGCAATATGAGCCATGTAGAAGAGCGACGGCCTCCCTGATGCGCTTGCGTTCAGGACGGCGAACACCGCCTGGAGGTAGCGATCCAAGTCCGCAGCCGGAATCGCATGCCCGCTAAGCTCCACGGTATCGTCTCCAGCGTTCCACCAAGTATGGACGACGCCTGGGGGAAACGCCGCAGTCGCTCCTGTGGGCACAACACCCTTATCACTTCCGACCTGGATTCCAAGAGATCCCGCCCTTACCCTCCCTTCCTCCCGCTGTCGGAAATGCACATGAGGCGGCGGCCCATTCATGCGCGGAGGCAGCGAGCCATCGAGCGCCAATACGACCCGTCCCTCGGCGTCTCGTTCTCGGCGCATCCGCAAAATCTCTCCGGTATGTCGGTTCTCCAACCTCAGAAAATCATTCACGATTCGCTCCTCGATTCATAACGCTGACAATCTATGGCTGCGGAGGTCGCCGACGCCTTGCGGCGGCGGAGGCCACCGACGCGCTTCCGTTGATTGAAAGGTGCGATCCTCGTCTGCGGCAGCCAGCCGGCCGTAGCCAACCAGATCGGCGACCAAGATTGCTACACGCTTCCGGGTTTCGGGCATGGCGCGTCCTCACGCGTTATCCAGAATACCACAAGAAAGGGCTTCGGCCGTGCATCTCACTATTGAATGCGGTCGGGCCGAAGGAAACCAGCCTTGCCGATGGCGGATGGCGGCGCGGGGTCGATTTGCCTTGTTTTTGTTTTCCGCGCTGTCGGCGACCGTCCGCTCTTTGCGCGAGGCGGCCGCCGGCGAAAGCAGACCAATTGGGTTTTGACTTAGCGCCCCGGGCGCGTGGCGGCCGACCTTCGCCCGCCCTTAACCGTTTCTTCACCACGACCGCAGAAACAATGGCGGCGCGCCGTCGCCCCCTGGAGAGCGCGACGAATCGCGGCCGCCGGCGATGGTCGAGGACATGAACAGAGCGATGGCGTGGACAATCGCGGGCTTGGGGCGGCGAACTCGGGCCGCGGCTGAGGAAGCCGCCCGTCGCGCCGGCATGCGTCTTGACGATTGGCTTGACGAAGCGATCGCCGGCCAGGCCGCGCTCGAACCGGGCGAGCGGCCGGAGGGCGACGAAGCGGAGGACGATCGGCTCGACGCGGCCGCGGGACGCCTCGAGCGCATCGTGCGCCGAACCGCGCTCGCTCGGGAACCGAAAGCGTCCGAGATTCCGGACCCGTTTGATTCGGCGATCGAACGGTTCGAGATGAGGCTCTCGCGCGCCGAGGCCCGGGCCGCGCGCGCCTTTGAGACGGTGGCCCGAATCCTCGAGCGCTCGAATGGGGCGCAAGACGGCGATCGGCAGGCGCCGATCGAAGCCGTGCAACGGCTGGAGGCGATCAAAGCCGAGTGGAGCGCCCCGGCTCAAACCGGCGAGGCGCAGAGCGGCGGCCTCCCTCGGCCGGGAGGGGGCGAGCGCGGTTTCGCAGAGCGCCATGAAGGGTCGACGCGGCGGGCGGGCGCCTCTGATCCTCCGCCGGGCGAGCTCGCGCATTCGCCGGATGCGACGGCGCCGAAGCCGCGACTCGATCTGAAGGCGGTAGCGGCGCAAATCGCCATGCGCCGGCAGGAGCTCGACGCCCGCCTTGGGCTTAGCGCGCCTGAGCCGATTTGGCCGGACCGGCGAACCGCCGCCTGGGAGGCGAACGGCCCCGCTGCGCCCGGCCTGGGCGCCCCGGCGCGAGCGGAGATTGGGCCTCCGGCGGACGAGCCTGGCGCGTCGAGCGCCGTTCCGGAATCCGGTCCCGCACCGCCATTGCCGCAATCGTTGCGCGACGACATTCGCGCTCTCGCCCTCAAGCTTGACGACATGGCGCGGGGAAAAGCCGATCCGCGGGGCTGCGCCGTCGAAGTCGGCGCCATGCGCGCCGAAATCGCCGCCATGAGCAAGAGCCTCTCCGACCTTGCGCCGCGCAACGCGGTGGTCGCGCTCGAAGGCGCGATCGGCGATCTCATAACGCGGATCGACATGGCGCGTCACGTCGGCCAGCGCGAATCGCTGCTCGCGCCGCTCGAGGCGACGGCCGCCGAATTGCGCGCGGCGCTCCAGACCCATAACCCGCAGGCGGCCGCCGCCGGGCTCGAACGTGAGATCCACGCCATCGGCGGCAAGATCGACAGCCTCGCCGCGACGACGATCAAGCCGGAAACATTCGAGCGCATCAGGCGGCAGACCGAGGAAGTGCGCAACCTCCTCGCCTCGGCCGCCCTGCGCACTGCGCCGCTCGAGCGGATGGAGCGGCGGATCGGCGAGCTCGCCGACCGCGTCGAGCAACTCGGCGCAAGCCCTGCTCCCCATTTCGAGTCGGCTGAGATCGCCGCTTTTCTCGCCGAAGCGCGCCGCCAGGTCGAACGCTCCACGCCGCCCGAGGCGCTCGTTTCGATTGAGCGGCGTTTGGAAGAGATCGCGGCCCGGCTCGACCAGGAGATCGCACGCCCCAGCGCTCCGGCCGCGATCGATCCGCGCCCGTTCGACGATCTGGCGCGCCGCATCGACGAGGTGCGTCAAACCCTGGAGGCTCGCGCGCCGGCTGCAATCGACATCGGTCCGATCGAAAAGCTCTTGGGCCCGATCGACAGGCAGTTGCGCGATCTCGACGCCAAACTCGACGCCGCCGGCCACACCGACGGCGACGCGCGCGCCCTCCAATCGATGGCGATCGAGATCAGCGGCAAGCTCGATCGCCTGGCCGACTCCGACGCCGGCGTGCGCTGGCTCGAGCCGGTTCTCAGCGAATTCGGCGCCAAGCTCGATCGGGTCGCCGACGCCGAAATCGGCGCGCGGTGGCTGGAGCCGGTGCTCGGCGATCTCGGCGCGCGGGTCGACGCGGTCGCGTCCACAGTCGATCTCAATCCGATCGAGAGCCTGCTGCGCGGCCTCGAGGCCAAGCTCGAAGCGAGCGGCGCTGCGCCGACGGCTCGGGAGATCGCGGAAATCGGCGCGCGATGGCTGGAGCCGGCGCTCGGCGATCTCGGCGCGCGGGTCGACGCGGTCGCATCTACGGTCGATCTGCATCCGATCGAGAGCCTGCTGCGCGGCCTCGACGCCAAGCTCGATGCGAGCGGCGCTCCGCCGACGGCTCGGGAAATCGCCGATGAGGTCGCCGATGAGGTCGCTCGCCGCCTCGATGATCACAACGCCCGCTATGCCGATCCAGAGTCGCGCGCGGACCCGATCGCCGCGATCTACGATCGCATCGACGCGCTGGCGGCGACGTCGGCGCGGGCCGAAGATTTGGAGCCGCTGGTCCGGGAGCTGGTCGAGAGGTTGCGCGAGGCCGACGCCGCGCCGAACTCTCGCGCATCGGAGACGATGGCCGCTTTCCATAGCGCGCTCGGAACGCATCTGGCGGAACTCAGGTCCGAGCAGGCGAGCGCCGACCGGCGGACGCAGTCTCGTCTCGGGGAGCTGCAGAGCATTCTGGAGAGCCTGGTCTCGCGCCTTGCGAGGATCGAGGGCGAGCTGGCGGATGACGTCGACGGCGAACTGCGGCCGCCGGGCGGAGCGGCGAGCGAGGGAATCGGCTCCGCGCTGCCGGGCGTCGAATTGCTCGGGGTCGACGCCGCGTCGCTGCGTGCGGCACAAGCCCGAACCGCCGAGGCCGCCGACGACCATTTGTCTCAGCCGCCGATCGGCGAGGACTTCCTGATCGAGCCCGGCGCGGGCGCGCCGCAACGGGCGCGCGAAGCGCGCGAGCTGGCGCAGATGATCGGGCCCAAGACCAATCCCGCGGTCAGCGTCCATATCGCTGCTGCGCGCCGCGCCGCGCAGGCGGCGCTGGCGGAAAGCCCCGGGGCGGGGGAGGATCGCCCCGGCGGCAAGGCCGCCGCCGGGGCGAAAGAGCCGCTCGCCGCGCGCGGCGTCCAGAGCGCGATGGGGTTCTATGCAACCCATAAGCGCACCTTGCTGCTTGGGGTCGCGATCGCAGTCGCGGCGACGCTCGCCGTGCGCGCGGTCGGCGTGCGGACGCCGTTTTTTCTGCAGCGGTCCGAATTGGGCGGACAGGCGGTCAAGACCGCCAAGATCGAGACTTCGCCGCTCAAACCGCCCGAGCCCGCGGGCGCGAACAAGCCGGCCAGCCCGGCGATCGACCGCGCGCCGACCGCTTCGATACAATCGCAGGCCAGGCCGGAAACTCCCGAACCTCCGAAGGAGAGCGGGCCGCTTCCGGGCGAACTCCTGGCCGCGATCCCGCCCGGGATCTCCCCGATCCTCCGCGACGCCGTCGCCGCCGGCGCGCCGGCGGCGCAATACGAGCTTGCGGCGCGCCTGTTCGAAGGCCGCGGGCTGCCCAAGGATCAACCGGCGGCGGCCCGCTGGTTTGAACGCGCCGCCGCGCTTGGCCTCGCCCCGGCGCAATATCGGCTCGGATCGATGCTCGAAAAAGGCATTGGCGTCGCGCCCGACCGGGCGGCGGCGAAGCGCTGGTATCTCAAGGCGGCGGAAGCCGGCAACGCGCGGGCCGCGCATAACCTGGCGGTGATGGACGCCGAGCCGGCCGGCGACCAGCCGGACTATGCCGAAGCGGCCAAATGGTTCCGCATGGCGGGCGAGTTCGGAATCCGCGACAGCCAGTACAACCTCGCGATCCTCTACGCCCGCGGCCTGGGAACCGGACAGGACCTGCGCCAATCGTGGATGTGGTTCTCGCTCGCCGCCCAGCAGGGCGACGCCGACGCCGCCAAGAAGCGTGACGAGGTCGGCGCCAAGATGGACCCGGTCTCGCTCGCCGAGGCGGCGGAGGAACTGGCGAAATTCAAGCTCGCCAAGCCGGATCCGGCGGCAAACGAAGTCGCGGCGCCGGCCGGCGGGTGGGACGGCCAGTCGGGAGCGGCCCCGTTGAGCCAAACCCCGCCGCCTGCGGCCGGCGCCCGCCAGCAAACGCCCTGACCCGGACGTTCCGCGGCGCGGGGCTTGATTCTCCGCCAGCCCCGCTATCCTGTCATAGCGCTACCGCGTTGCCGGGAGGATGCCATGGAACCCCCGCCCGCAGGCGCCAAGCCCCGGCTGCGCCTGCGTCTGCTTGGCCTGACCGATCTGCACGCCAATCTTTACCCGTACGATTACTATCGTGATCGTCCGGATGATTCCGTCGGCCTCGCGCGGGCCGCGCGTCTGATCGCGCAGGCGCGCGGCGAATGTCCCAACTCCCTGTTGTTCGACAACGGCGACATTCTCCAAGGCACTCCGCTCGGCGACTTCGCCGCTGAACTCGATCATCAGGGACCCGACCGCAATTCACCCCGTGATCGCCGCCATGAATGGGCTTGACTACGCGGTCGCGACGCTCGGGAACCATGAGTTCAACTACGGCCTCGAGGCGCTCGAGCGCGCCTACGCGCAAGCGCGCTTTCCCGTGGTCTGCTGCAATGTCCTCAGAAGCGACGGCTCGCCATGGTTCCCGCCTTCAATCGTCATCGAGCGCGGATTCGTCGACGAATCCGGAACGACGCGCCGGCTCAAGCTGGGCGTGATCGGCGCTGCGCCGCCGCAGATCGCGCAATGGGATGAGGCCCATGTCCGCGGACGATTGACGACCGTCGACATCGTCGAGGCGGCGCGGGCGGCGGTCAGCGAACTCAGGGGCCGCGTCGATCTCATTGTCGCGCTCAGCCACTCCGGCATTTCCCGGGCTCCTTCCAAAGCGGGAGAGGAGAACGCGGGGCAGGACCTCGCGAGGCTCGACGGCGTCGACGCGCTGTTTCTCGGCCATCAGCACTTGCTGTTTCCGGGCGAGGATTTTGCCGGCGCTCCCGGCGCCGACGCCGAGCGCGGTACGATCCACGGCAAGCCCGCGGTCATGGCGGGATTCTGGGGCAGTCATCTTGGAATCATCGATCTTGGGCTGGAGTTGGACGCGAGCGGCTGGCGGGTTGGAGAAGCGCGGGTCGAGGCCCGGCCGATCGCCAGGCGCGATTCGAATGGCGCCGCGATCGCGCTCGTTGAATCGGACGCGTCGGTGCTCGAAGCGGCCAAAGCCGCCCACGTCGCCACGCTTCAATATGTGCGCACCCCGGTCGGCAGGCTCGCGGCGCCGTTGCACACTTATCTGGCGATGATCGCCGACGATCCGACGGTGCAGCTGGTCAACGAGGCCCAGCGCGCTTACGCGGCGCCGCTCGCGGCGGCGCGCGCCGACCTTGCCTCGCTGCCGATTCTTTCGGCCGCGGCGCCGTTCAAATGCGGCGGGCGCGGCGGACCGGACTTCTACACCGACGTCGCGGAGGGTCCGATCGCGATCAAGGACGTGGCCGACGTCTACCCGTACCCGAACAGCGTGAGGGTGGTGAAGGTCGACGGCGCCACGCTTCGCGAATGGCTCGAACGATCGGCGTCCATTTTCCGCCGCATCGATCCCGGTTCGCCCGACGAGCAGCCCCTGCTTGGTCCGACCTTCGCCTGCTACAATTTCGATGTGATCGATGGCGTCGAATATTCCATCGACCTCACCGAACCCGCCCGCTACGATGAATCGGGCGCGGTCGTCGCGCCTGGGGCCCGCCGCATTCGCAATCTCACGTTCAACGGCGCGCCAGTCGATCCGCGACAGGCGTTTCTCGTCGTCACCAACAACTATCGCGCCAGCGGCGGCGGCGGTTTCCCGGGCTGCGACGGAACGAGGGTGGCGATCGAGGCGCCCGACGCCAACCGCGACGTCGTCCTCGCATTCATCAAAGGCGCGAGCGAAGTCGCGCCGCGGTCGGACGGCAACTGGCGCCTCGCGCCCTGGCCGAGCGCCGTGGTTGCGACCTATCTCACCTCGCCCGCGGCGGCGGCGCTTCCGGCGCCGCCGGGCCTCAGGCTGACCTCGATGGGCGCCGCGCCCGGAGGATTCCTGAAATTGCGGGTCGAGACGGCGTAAACGAGCCTGGGGAGCGCCGGATCGGCGGGATCATTGGGCTGGCGTCGCCACGCTGGCGGCCGTGTCGACCGACTTTTCGCGCTTGGCCGGATCGAGGATCTCGGTCGGCGCCGCGACCGCGCCGGTGGCAACGCCGGCGGCGACGTTGATCGCGCCGCTCGTGAACGTGCCGAGCGATTCGACCAGACCCGCCTTGGCGTCGGTGAGCGTCTGGCCCTCCGCCAGGCGCTCGCCGATCGCGCCGACGACGTCGCCGCTGGCGAACTTGCCGTGGTTGGTGAAGTCATTGGAGGCGAAAGTGGTGAGGTCGATCACGTGCACCCTGCCTTCCTCCAGGATCGAGCGGTAGGGCTCCTTGGCCGGATCCAGCGCGCCGAGGCGCGTCGTATCGCGGGCGAGGAAGCTTGACAGGCCAAGCGCGCGATCGTCCCGCGACACGAACAGGGTGAATTGGGCCGGCCGCGGCCCGGCGTCGATTTCGGCGATCTGGCGCCGGAAAACGTCGACGTCGATGTCCGGCGAAGCCATCATCACGTCACGGATCTTCGGCGACAAGCCGCGATCGCGAATCGCCATCTGCCTCAGCGCTTCGATGGCGAGGTAATTCCCCATCGAGTGGGCGAGGATCGATATCGAATCGACCGACGGGTCTTTGACCAGCGCCTGCAGCACCGCTTCCAGCGCATCGCGCGAATAGACGGCGCTGTCGCGATCATAGACGTAATCGGTCACGCTGCCGCCCGAGGGCCAGGTGAACAGCACCGGCGCAACGTCGACGCGCGCGTCGTGAACGATCTGGGCGAAGCGATAGACCGCTTCCTCGAAGCGGGTGTTGAAGCCGTGGATGAAGATGAGAACCCTGCGCCCCGGCGTGCGTCTGACCCGGGCGTCGAAGTTCGCCCTGGCCTGGGCGAGATCCATGCGGTCGGCGCGCAGGATGACGAAATCATGCTCCGGATCGCCGGGCGGCGACGACGCCAGCTGAACATCCCCCGCCTGGCGCGCCCCTGCCGGCGGGATCGACACGACGATATCGGCGAAATCGAGTCCGCGTCCTCGGGAGCCGCCGAACATGACGCCCGGCGGCTCTACGACCGGCGCGCGCGTCGTCGCCACCAGAATGTCGGTTTTGCTTGCGTCTGGGGCAGTCGACCCGACGATGAGGGTGCCGTAAGGGCGGCTCGAGCAGCCAGCGGCAAGCGCCGCCAGTCCAATGATGCAAAGGAAGCCGGCGCGAGATCGGGCCGCCGCAGCATGCCCGAACGGCGCGCGCGCCCACCGCCATACGCGCGCCCCCAGCCCCATCGCGCGTGCGGTTGTCAGCCGTGGATCGGGCCGGCGGGAGCAGGCGTCGCGTCCAGCGCGTACTCGATCGGGGCCGGCGGATCGAACATTCCCGTTTTCGCCGGCTCAGCCTCGTGGCTCCGGGTCCAGAACCAGTAGATCGCCAGCAGCACGACGATGACGATGACAACGATCGCCCACGTCGGAAAGCCGCTCGAACTGGGCGCCGCAGCCTGCACGCTCCTTGCGGCCGAGCTTGCGGTCGAGCTCGCGGCGGTCGCCGCGCTCGACACCGTCGCCGTCGCCCTCTGGGTGGCGGCCGCAGCGGCACCGCCGAGGCCAGCGAGCAGTCCGGAGGCGCCGAGTAAGCTCGACACTTCAGACGGGAGCGCGGCTGCAATCGCGCCCTTCTGACTGTTGAGCATCGAGAGGATCGCCGACGGGTCCGACCAGTTCGACGGGTCCTGCTGGCCGATCGTGCCGACCGCGGCATGGGTGACCGCGCCGAGCAACGTCTGCGTCGCGGGGTGCGGCGCGCCTGAATACTGGCTGAGTGCGCCCGTCAGGCTTGCGAGGCCGCCGCCACCGAGCAGGCCGTTCAGGAGATTGGCGCCGTCGTTGAGGAACCGGG
This sequence comes from uncultured Alphaproteobacteria bacterium, assembly GCA_963794155.1. Lineage (GTDB taxonomy): Bacteria > Pseudomonadota > Alphaproteobacteria > Rhizobiales > Beijerinckiaceae > Roseiarcus. Next base: position 177,041 of record CAWCCX010000003.1, read on the forward strand.
CGTTGCCGCCGGTCATCGCGCCGCTGAGCTTGGTCAAGAGGTCCGGGTCGGAATTGGAGATCGCGTCGGACACTTTCTGGGCGCCGCCGGGCGCCGCGGCGGCCGTGGCGAGCGCAGCGAGGATTGCCGGAAGCGCGGCGGCGACCAGTTTTTGGGCGACCGCCTCGTTCACGCCGACCGCGCGGGCCAAGCTGCTGACCAATTGCGGCGTAAGAAACTGCTGCACGAGACTGACAAGATTGATTGCCATGCGACTCCCCTCGATCCTGCAAAGGAACGACCCGCGTCCTTCTAACAGACTTTCGTTCGCTTCGCGCGCCTTGCCGCATGCGAAAATTAGCTGCGGCGGCCGCAGCCTAGCCCATTGCCGGGCAAAATCCTACCCGTGTCCGCAAAGGAAATTACGCCTCTCCCGGCCGCCGGGCGACGAGAACGACGCTCGAAAACGCCAAGACTTCTTCCCCGCGCTGGTTGACGCCACGAAATCTGTTGCCGACCAGACCCCATTTCGGCTTGGAGGTCTCCCGCTTCGAGATGGTCTCCATCGAATAGTGGACAACGTCGCCCTCATGAACCGGGCTCGGCCAGCGCATGTCTTTAAAGCCGGGCGAGACGCCGAGTTCCGGCAGGGCTTCGCCGCGCTCGGCCGTGGCCGCCCGCAAGGCGGCGCGGGCGTCGATGAGGAGGCGCATCCCCGCCGCCGCCACATGCAGCCCCGAGGCGACGAGAGGCGCGCCTCCCTCGGCGGCGCGGGCGAGGACGCGCGGATCGAATCGCCGTCCGTAAGCGAGAATTGATTCGCGCGAGAATGTCTGTTGGCCGAGGTCCCCGACCTCACCGACCCGAAAGTCCTCGTAGAACATCGGCCGGTTCAACTCCCCTCGGGCCCTTGGCGCCGCGCGAGCGCGATCAGGCTGCGCTGGGTCATGGCGACCAATCCTTCCTGATTGACGACCTCATAGAGAAACTCGACTTCGCCGATTCCGTCGTCGCGAAGGCGGCTGGCGAGGGTGCGGCGGCGCACATGGAGCCGGTCGCCCGGCCGGGTCGGCCGCTCCCAGCGGATTTCTTCGATTCCCGCCTCCTCGAGAACCGCCGTGCGCATCAGGAACGCATCGCAATTCATCCGCATGAGCAGCGCGCTGGTGTGCCAGCCCGAAGCGATCAGGCCGCCCGTCGCTCCGCGCGCGGCCTCCTCGTCGAGGTGGAACGGTTGCGGGTCAAACTCGCGCGCAAACGCGACGATGTCGTCGGCCGAAACCTCGACCCCGCCGTATTCGACGGTCTCGCCGGAAGGAAAGTCCTCGAAAGCAAGCGCCTCGGGCATGGCGTTCAATTGGCGAAGCGGAAATGCATGACGTCGCCGTCGGCGATGACATAGTCCTTGCCCTCGAGCCGAAATTTGCCGGCTTCCCGCGCGCCCGCTTCGCCGCGAGCGCCGACATAATCGTCGTAGGCGATGGTCTCGGCGCGGATGAAGCCCTTTTCGAAATCGGTATGGATGACGCCAGCGGCCTGCGGGGCTTTGGCCCCCTTCTCGACCGTCCACGCCCGCGCCTCCTTGGGGCCGGCGGTGAAGAAGGTGACGAGATGCAAAAGGTCGTAGCCGGCCCGGATGACGCGGTCGAGCCCCGGCTCGGTCAAACCGACCGCCTCGAGATACGCCTTCTGCTCGGCCTGAGGCAGGACCGCGATCTCGCTCTCGATTTTCGCCGAGACGACCACCGCCGCTGCGCCTTCCTTGGCCGCTTGTTCCTGGACGATGTCGGAATAGGCGTTGCCCTGGTCGGCCGAGGCTTCATCGACATTGCAGACATAGAGAACCGGCTTCGACGACAGGAGGCCGAGCGACTGGAACAGGCGCCGCTCGTCGCGGCCGACCCCGGCGGCGCGCGCCGGGCGCCCGTCTTTGAGTTCGGCGAGGCTCCGCTCGGCGAGCGCCAAAAGGTCTTTGGCCTCCTTGTCGCCGCTCTTGGCCCTCTTCTCCATTTGCGCGATCCGCCGTTCGAGGCTCTCGAGATCGGCCAGCATCAGCTCGGTCTCGATGGTCGCGATGTCCGACAACGGGTCGATGCGGCCTTCGACATGGGTCACGTCGCCGTCCTCGAAGCAGCGCACCACGTGCGCGATCGCGTCGCACTCGCGAATGTTGGCGAGGAACTGATTGCCGAGCCCTTCGCCTTTCGAGGCGCCGCGCACGAGCCCGGCGATGTCGACGAACGTGAGCCGGGTCGGAACGATCTCCTTCGAGCCGGCGATCTCCGCCAGGACCGCGAGCCGCGGGTCCGGCACCGCGACGTCGCCGACATTGGGCTCGATGGTGCAGAACGGATAGTTGGCCGCCTGCGCGGCCGCCGTCTGCGTCAGCGCGTTGAAGAGCGTCGACTTGCCGACGTTCGGCAGGCCGACGATGCCGCATTTGAAGCCCATGGAAGCCGTCATTGAGGAGGGAAGGGCCCCTCATGCGCGGGCTTCCATGAAAAGGCAAGGGCGTCGGGCGGGGTCCGCCGGCGGTCGGTCGCGCGGATCAGCGGACGCCCACGGCTCTCATTTCCTTGAGCGTCGAGCCATAGGCTTCCGCCACCCAGTCGCGCATCCGATTGGAGTCCGGCGGAAATTCGAGCTCGACCGACGCGGCGCCGGCAAAACCTGAGTCTCGGATAGCGGAAAGGTATTCCCCGAATGGAGTATTTCCCCGCCCGGGAGGCAGGTCGCCGTGATTGACGCCGTCGCAATCGGAAATGTGAACGTGAGCGATCCTGCCCTTGAGCCGGTTGAGCGCGGCCGGGGGAATTCGCATCAGCCAGAAATGCGAGATGTCCACTGTCGCCTTGACGTTCTCCAGGCCGACGTCGTCCAGGAAGCGCTCCATATCGTCCAGCGTTTTGATGAAAGCAAACTCGAACGGAAGCAATTCGATCGCAAGCTCCAGCCGCCGATCCGCGGCGTGTCGTCCGACCTGCTGGGTGGCGTCGACCACGAGCTTCCACTCGCCCTCCGCCGGCAGCAAGCGATGCTGGAACATGTACTCGCCCGGCACGAAGCAGAGGTTCCTGGCCGACGAAAACTCGGAAGCCAGGTCGAGGACGTTCTTCGCGCGTTCGACGTGATAGGAACGGACGGCCGGATTGAAATCGCTGAGACCAAGACAGGTGCACACGAGCGAGACGATGGGCAAGTCGACGCTGCGAACGTCGGCGACATAGCTCACGCGTTCCGCCGGAGTCATTCGGCCAGGGTCAAAACCGACGAAGATATCGAGGCTGTCGAAACCGATTCTCTTTGCTTCCTGTCGCCCCGGCTCCCCCTCGTATTGCGAGCCAAACCAAGCCGAATCGATCAAGCCCAGCTTCCACTCAGGATATCCACTCATTGGATTTTTCCTCCCTGGACAAAACGATAGCGGACGATCATTTTGCCGTGCAAGGGCTCGCGAAGCTTTTTGCCGCGCCGCCTTCCGCGGCGGCTCTCAACGCTGACGCCGTCCCGCGGACGGACGATCATCCGCGCGGTTAAGGGCGGCGGGGGCCGGATGTCGCGGCGAGATTGGCGCCCGCCACGGAGCAGGCTTTGCCGGACGCGCTGAATGAACTCGACTCGGAGGGCGCCGCCGCCCGGCTCCTCGCGCTGCGCGAGGAGATCGCGCGCAGGGCGCGCGACTGCGGCCGGGCGCCCGAATCGATCAAGCTGGTCGCGGTCTCCAAGACCTTTTCGGCTGACGAGGTCTGGCCCACGATCGCGCTCGCCGGGCAGACCCGCTTTGGCGAGAACCGGGTGCAAGAGGCGATCCCCAAGTGGGGGGACTTGCGCGCCCGCGCGGCCGCACTCGGCAAGACCCTGGAGCTTCACTTGATCGGGCCGCTGCAAAGCAACAAGGCGCGGGAAGCGGTTGAGACCTTCAACGTCATCGAGACCGTCGATCGGGAGAGGATCGCCGCTGCGCTGGCGCGCGAGATCGATCGGGCAGGCAAGCGCCCGCGCCTGTTCGTCGAGGTGAACACCGGTGGGGAACCGCAGAAGGCGGGCGTGCTTCCCGAGGCCGCCGACGCGTTCATCGCCCTCTGCCGCGAGACATACGGCTTGACGATCGACGGCCTGATGGCCATTCCTCCGGCCGATGAGCCGGTCTCGCCGCATTTCGCCCTGCTCGGGGTCATCGCCGGACGCAACGGCATTGATGAACTGTCGATGGGGATGAGCGCCGACTGGCCGCTTGCGGTGCAACTCGGCGCGACGTATGTGCGCATCGGCTCGGCGATCTTCGGATCGCGCGGCTGACCGGCTGGAGCCCCGATCGTTAATAGGGTGTCGCCAATTCCCAATATATACCCCGGACCTGTCGAGGTTTCGACAAAATGTCGGCATTGATGGCCTGATGGCGATAGTCGTTTTCATCCTGAGCCTGATCCTCCTGGTCGCGGGCGCGGCGAGCGGGTACCAGAGCCTCGACCTTCTTCCGACCGGCCTCGGGGTCCTGTACGCGCTGGCGGGCGCGATCGGCGTCGCGGCGGCGGTCGTGACCTTCGCGATCGGGGTGGCGATCCGCCGCATCGACGCGCTGGCCAAGCTCGTGCGGCAATCGGCGGCGACCGCGACCCTGGACTGGATACCCGCAGCCGAGCCGGCGCCGTCGGAGGAGGCGCACGCAGGGCTGCCGCCTGCAGGGCCGGTCGCGGCCGAGCCTCTCGCGGCCGAAAGCGCCGGCGAACCGGTTGCGGCGGGGGACGAGAGCCCGATCAACATCAACCGGTCCGGCCATCTGCCTTCCATGGACTCGATCGAGACGGTGCTGGAGACGCCTGAGGCGGCCCCGATCGAGAAGCCGGAGGAGCCCCCGAGCATGATTGGCAGCTATACGTCCGCGGGGGCGAACTACAAGATCTTCGCCGACGGCTCGATCGAGGCGGAGACGAGCGAAGGCACGTTCAAGTTCGCGTCGATGACCGACTTCAAGCGTCATCTCGTCGAGGCGAAAGCCAAGGCGACCCCCGAGACCGAATAGCCCGATCGCTTGGCGCCGCAGGGCGCTGCGTTCCCCTGGATTGCTTCGCTCGCTCGCAATGACGACGGCCGACATCGAGGGCGTCCTCATTCACGGCGCGCAGGGCGTGCGTTCATTGTCGGTGCTGCCGCTCCCGAGGCAGTGACCGAGCGCGACCAACGTCGCACGCATCATTGTCAGACCGTCAGCCCGTTCTGCCGCGCCAGTTCGATGAGCGACACGTTGGGACGCGCGCCGAGGTGCTGGATGATCTCGGCCGCCGCCAACGCGCCGAGGCGCCCGCAGGTCGTCATATCGCGTCCCTGCGCGAGGCCGGCGAGGAAGCCGGCGGCGAACATATCGCCTGCGCCGGTGGTGTCGGTAAGCTTGGCGATCGGGAAGGCTGGAACCTCCCAGGTCCGGTCGCCGTCGACGACCACGCAGCCTTTTTCCGACCGGGTGACGATTCCGAGCACGCCCTCCGCGCGCAGATTGTCAAGCGCCTCGTCGAAATGCGGCGTCTCGTACATCGACAGGACCTCGTCGGTGTTAGCGAAGATGGTGTCGACGGTCTTTGACCGCATGAGGTCGATGAATTCGCCGCGAAACCGGTCGACGCAGAACGAATCCGAGAGCGTGAGCGCGACCCGGCGGCCGGCGGCGCGGGCGATTTCGCCCGCCTTCTGGAACGCCGTCTTGGCCGCCGGCCGGTCCCACATATAGCCCTCGAGGTAGACGACCTTGGCCGCCTTGACCAAGGCCTCGTCGACGTCGGGGGGCGCGAGATAGGAGCTCGCGCCGAGATAGGTGTTCATCGTCCGCTCGCCGTCGGGCGTGACATAGATGAAGCAGCGTCCGGTCGCCGGCCCGTGCTCGGCGGGCGCGGTCGCGAACTTAACGCCGGTCGAGCGGATGTCGTCGGCGAAGGCCGCGCCGAGCGGGTCGCGCTTGACCTTGCCGATATAGGCCGCGGGCACGCCGAACGAGGCGACGCCGACGATCGTATTGGCGGCCGACCCGCCGGAAATCACCCGCGGATCGACGCGGGCGGCGTAGAGCGCCTCGGCGCGATCCTCGTCGATGAGGTTCATTGCGCCCTTCAGCATTTCCTGGGCGCTGAGATAGTCGTCATCGGCGTAAGCGAGAAGATCGACGAGCGAATTGCCCAGCCCCAAGACCTCGACCGTCGCGCTCATCCCGCCTCTCGGATATTCCCCAAGCCCCTCCTCGCATTGGCGGGGCGCGCGGTCAATCCGGCGGAGATCCGACACGAAACTGGCGTTGCGGAAAGCCGCGCATCGTCCCCGAGGACTATGTCTTGAGCCTGAGCCGTCGGGCAATGACGCCGTCCACGACCCGCTTCGGCAGCGTGAGCGTCAGCAGGTTCTGGAGCGGATTTGGCGTCACCGCGTAGCGGGTCTTCGGCCTGGCGGCGGTGAGCGCAGTCGTCACGACTTGGCCGATCCGCTCCGGCGGCAAGCCTTTACGGCCGTTGGCAAGCATGTAGCCCTTGAGTCTGGCGAGGGCGGGCGCATAGGCCGTGGCGGCGAATTGTTCGAAATCGGCCGCGTCCGCCTTCTCCCAGATCGGCGTCGCGATCGTGCCCGGCCCGATCACGATCACATCGACGCCGAAGATCGTCAGCTCGCGACGCAGCAACTCCGACAATCCCTCGAGCCCGAACTTCGAGGCGCAATACGCGCCGAGGAAGGGGGCCGCGTTCTTTCCGCCGACGGAAGAGATCATCACGATGCGTCCTGGCGCGCCTTGCCGCGACCGGTCGACGCCAAGGAGCGGCGCGAAAGCTTGGGTCACGATCAGAGGGCCGACGAGATTGACGGCAAGCTGACGCTCGAATTCCTCGGTCTTGAGCTCGATGAGCGGCCCGGGCACAGCGATGCCGGCGTTGTTGACCAGCCCGAGCAGCATCTCGCCGCCAAGCGCGGCCTTGACCTCTTTTGCCGCCGCGGCGACCGCGGCCGCGTCGGTCACGTCGAAGATCAGCGGCGTGAAGTTCGATCCGAACTCCTTCTCGAGTCGCTCGGCGTCGGCCTGCTTGCGCACGCTGCCGAAAACGCGGAATCCGCTCGCAATGAGCACTTTGACGCAGCCCCAGCCGATCCCGGTGGACACGCCCGTGACGACGACCGATTTCATCTTGTGGCCTCATTGGCGAGGTTGCGCCGCGCCGTTTCACTTCGTTGAGGAGCCAAGCGCAGCCAGCAGCGGTTTGAGCTCGGCCGCGTGCTTGCGCCAGCGTCCGGCCGAGGAACGGTAGATCGGCTGGCGCACCTGGTTCGAGCTCGCGGTGCGGACCGGGCGTTCGGTTTCATGGAACCTGAGGACGTTGGCGGCCCAGGGAAGGCCGAGGAATTCGAGCATCCGCCGCGCCTGACTTTCGAGGTCGTCGACCACGGCTTCATAGTCGACTTCGAGAAAGTGCGAGGCGGGCAGGGTTTTCCGCCAGTGCGCGGTCAGCCCCTGGTAGGCCCGGTGGAAGCGGCCGAGCTCGGTCTGATCGTAGGCGAAGGCCTGCTCGCCGGCGAAGAGCTTGGTGTAGCACGAAAGGCAGGCATCGGCGGGATCGCGCCGGCAATGGATGATGCGCGCGTCGGGCAGGATGAGCCGGATCATGCCGACCCGGGTGAAGTTGGCCGGCATCTTGTCGACGACATGGCGCTTTCCGGCGGCCATCGGCGTGACATGAGCGAGATAGGCTTCGCCCATCGCCTTCAGCCGCTCGGGCGGGAGCGCCGGAACCGCGTTCGGGAAGTCCAGGCCCTCGTCGATCAGGACCTGCAGCCGCCGGAGCTCGCCCGCGCCATGCACCATCGGATGCGAGGCGAGGATCTGCTCGACCAGGGTCGTGCCCGAGCGCGGCATGCCGACGACGAAGATCGGCAGATCGGACCTAGCGCCCATGTCCGCTTTCGCGCGCAGGAGCGCGGGCGAAAAGACCTCGGCGATGCGCGCCATCCAGACCTCGGTCCCGTCGGAATCGTAAGCGAAAGTGGCGCGCTTGAGCCGGTTGCCTTCGTCGTAATGGCGGAACGCCCGAGCCGAGTCGCCGAGGTCGAGATAGGCCTTGCCGAGGCCGAAATGGAGGGTCATGCGGTCGGCGACCGAGAGTCCGTCGCGCCCCAGCAGCGCCTCCATCCGGGCGATCAGCGGATCGCCGGGTTCGAGGCGCTTGAGGTCGGTCTGGTTGAACAGGATCGGCGCCGAATGGGGAAAGACTTTCGCCGCCGCCTCGAAGGCTGCGAGCGCCTCCGCCGGCTTGCCGAACTCCATGAACAGCGACCCCCGATTGGAGATCGCGTCCTGTTGCGCCGGGCCGGGCAGCGCCGCGGCGCGATCATAAGCCGCGAGCGCCGGCTCGAACCGGCCCATCGCCTGGAAAACCTGGCCCTCGGAATTATGCGCTTCGGGACTGTCCGGGGCCGCGGCGATCGCCCGCTTTGCCGCATCCATCGCCTCGTCGAGTTGGTCGAGCTCCTTCAGGGTCAGCGCTTTTGCCGCGAGCGCCCGGGCGTGGATCGGCGCGAAGGCGAGAAGCAACTCGATCCAGCGCAAGGCGTCGGCGTAGCGATGGCGGGCCGTCGCCACGCCGGCGAGATTGATATAGGCGTCAGCGAGACGCGGGTTGAGCTCGAGCGCCTTCAGCGCCGCCGCTTCGGCGCGGTCGTATTCGCCCTGGTCGTTGAGCAGATTGGAGAGATTGCTATAGGCCTCGGCGTAGTTCGGCCTAAGCGTGAGCGCCGCGGTCCAGCGCTTTTCCGCTTCCGCCGCGAGGCCAAGGCGCTTCAAGGTGTTGCCGAGATTGTTGAGCGTCTCGGCATTGTTCGGCTCAAGCGCCAGCGCCCGTTCGAGGCAGAGCCGGCTCTCGTCGAGCTTCAGCATCTCCTGGAGGATGATCCCGAGATTGTTCCAGGCGGGGACGAAGTTGGGGTTGAGCGCGACCGCGCGCCGCGCCGCCTGCTCGCCCTCGGCGAACAGCCCGGCCTGCCGGCACATCTCGGCGAAGTCGCTGTAGAAATGCGCCGGCGCGCGCGGCGACTGACAGGCCTGGCGCATGTTGGCGATCGCGAGATCGAGATTGCCATATTGATGGGCCATGAGCCCGATGAGATAGGAGGCGTCGGCCTGGCCCGGCCACACCGCGAGCACCCGCCGGATCTCGGCCTCGTCCGCTCTTCCCGCCCGCCACGCCGAGCGGGCGCGCTCGATGGTCTCGGCGATGTCGATCGGCGGGGCGCTGGAGCTGGGCTCCACGGGGACGGGGGTTGGCCCCTTCGGCAAGGTTGGCAAGTGTTTCCAGCGCAATGTTGACAGGCGACAAGACGTTCGCAGGCTCTTCCGCTTCAGCGAACTTGCATTTGCAAGTCAACATATAAATTTCTTGTTGACATTGTCAAATCCATATAAAACCTTACGCTGTACTATCGATGCATGATTACGCGATCCGGGCGGCAGCAGAACTCATCGCGAGGTCTTTGAAAGATCGAAGTTATTCTGGTCCAGAGGCTATTCTGACGAGCGGGGGAACGCCGTCATGGGGACGCCGGGGTCTCCAACTCTCCCGCGGTCAACGGCGCCGCCACGATCACGACGCTCACCAACGACAAGGGCGCCACGATCAGCGGCGGCGCCGCAAGCTCCGTCTCAGGCAATGCGAACGGCGGCGCCGGAATATCGAACTCCGCCACGATCACCACGCTGACCAACAACGGCAAGATCAGCGGCGGCGCTGCAACGGCTGCCGGCGGCAAGGCGGTCGAGGGCGACGCGATCTTGAGCAGCGGCGCGCACGCCTCGATCGGGCCGATCGCCAATTCGGGCGCGATCGTCGGCAACATCGACATCCAGAACCAGAGCGTCACCATCACCGGCGGCATCGTCCCTCCGGTCGGCAGCCTGACCGGAGGGACGATCGATATCGAGAACGGAAACCTCACCTTCGGCGGCGGCAACACGTTCCTCGGCGACGGCGTCAGCGTTGATGGCGGCGCTGGAACCATCTTCAACGAAGATCCGCTGATGGTCTCGTCGCCGATCACCATCACCGGCAATTTCGATCAGGACTCGAGCGGCGTGCTCGATTTGCTGTTTGCCGGCGACTTAGCCGGACAATACGGCGCCCTCGACATCAGCGGCGCCGCGACGCTCGCGGGCGCCTTGGCGTCGCCACGACCGGCGGCTTTAACTTCATGACCGGCGAGACCTTCGACATCCTCAGCTTCAGCGGCCTGTCCGGCGACTTCGACAGCCTCTCATACTTCGGCCATGCACGCACGGCCACGAGCGCCGAGGTGTGGACTTGCGGCGCCGGCCCGGTTTTTGAGGAAGTGATCGGCGCCGGCTCGCTCGCGCTCGTCGTCGAGCGAGGCGTGCCGGAGCCCTCGACGTGGGTGATGCTGGCGACCGGTTTCCTCGGACTCGCCGGGCTCGGCGTGACGCGGCGCGCCCGCGCCGCCTGACGGGAGGTCCGAGCCGCCCATTCGCGAGGTTGGCAAGTAATTTCCGGGGTAATGTTGACACGCGACAAGTTGTTCGACGGCTGTTCTGCTTCGCGAACCGCCGATTGAACGCTAACATACTTAATCTTTATTGACTTTGCCAAACCTACATGGAACTCTAGGCTGTTCTTTCGATCCCGGTTGCACGTGCGGAGCGGCGACCCCGGCGCGGGATGATCGTAATCTGGCGCCGCGAAGCCTTTGAAAGATCTTAGCTATTCCGCTCCACAGGTCATTTTGGCGAGCGGGAGCGCGCCATGGGGGCGAGAAAAGGCGGGCGGGGCCGCGCGCGCGGCCGTAGGGTCGAAGGCTCTTCCGACGTCGCGACATGGACGGGCGGGGGCGGGCGTCGCGCGCTGCGCTCCTCGCAGGCGCGTCGCTGGTCGCGCTTGGCGCTTTCGCTGCGCCCGCGCAGGCCGCATGCTCGGGATCGGATCAAACGTTCTCGCGGTCGACGTCGGGACCAAAAGTCAGCAACGGCGGCGCAATCACGGTTACCAACACCGGCGTCATCGTTGGCCTCGACGTCTTTATTGACGGCGTCGATGTCGGCCCTGCTTGCCCAGCCACGACGGTTAGCAACAGCGGCCGGATCAGCGGCGGGACCGGCACCGCCGGCGCCGCCGGCGAGGCCGGCAAGCCCGGCGGCGCGGGTGTTTCGAACACGAACACGATCTCGTCGCTGACCAACACCGGAATGATCAGCGGCGGCGCGGGCGGCGCGGGAGACACGGGTGGCGCGGCCGGCTCGGTAGGCGCGGGCGGCGCGGGCGGCGCAGGCGTGTCGAACTCGGGCGCGATAGGCGCTCTGATCAATGGCGGCACGATCAGCGGCGGCGCCGGCGGCAACGGTCCTACCGCCGGGGCCGACGGGGACGGCGTGCGAAACGGAGGGAAGGCGACAATCGAATCTCTGGTCAACCAGGCGGGCGGGACGATCACCTCGATCGACAATCTGGGCATCATCGGCGGCGGCGGTCCGACGGCTCTCGCCAACGCCGGCTCGATCGGGTCTTTGACCAACGCCGGGACGATAGGGGGGCCGGCCCTGCCAAGGGAGATGTGGGAGGCACGGGCGGCGGCGGGGTGGCGAACTCGGGCACGATTGCGACACTGAACAAAAGCGGAACGATCAGCGGCGGCGCCGGCGCCGCCGGCTCGAGCGGGGGCCCGGGCTTCTCAACCACCCGTCAGCACGCCGCGGTGGTGGGGCTAGGCGGCTCGTTCGCCGCACTGACCAATAACGGCGCGATCATCGGCGGCGCGGGCGGAGTCGGGGTGTCAAATTCGGGCGTGATCACGACCCTAACAAATAGCCGAACAATCGGCGGCGGCGCAGGGGGCGCGGGTTCTTACGGCGGCGCGGGCGGCGCGGGGGTGTCGAACTCGGGCACGATCACGACATTGACCAACAGCGCGACGATCCGCGGCGGCGCCGGAGGCAATGGAAATACCGGAGGCGCAGGCGGCGCGGGGCTGTCGAATTCGGGCGCGATCGTGACGCTGACCAACGGGGGGACGATCTCCGGCGGAGCTGGGGGAACGGGTTCCGCCGCCGACGGCGCGGCGGGGGCGGGGGTGTTCAACGCGCAGGGCGCGACGATCGTATCTCTGGTCAACGAGGCGGGCGGGAGCATCACGTCGATTGTCAACCAGGGCGTGATCGGGAAGAAAGCAGCGGGAGGCCTCGCCAACGCCGGCTCGATCGGATCTTTGATCAATAGTGGGACGATCGGCGGCGGCCGCGGCGCGGGGGGCGGCGGCGGCTCGGGCTTCTCGACCATCCTTAACACCAGGGGCACGGTGGTAAGCACGTTCGCGGCGCTGACAAACAACGGCGCGATGAGCGGCGGCGGTTCCACCGGCGGTGCGGGAGTATCGAACACGGGTACGATCACGACTCTCAACAACAGCGGAACGATCAGCGGCGGCGCCGGCTCTCTTGGCGGTCAAGGCGGCGCGGGGGTGTCGAACTCGAACACGATCACGACGCTGATCAACAGCGGGAAGATCAGCGGCGGCGCCGGCGGCAATGGCCCTACCCCTGGGGCCGCTGGAGCGGGGGTGTTCAACGCCCAGCGCGGAACGATTGGCGCGCTCATCAACCAGGCGGGCGGGACGATTACGTCGATCGTCAACCAGGGCGCGATCGGTGGAGGGTCGGGAGGCGTCGCCCTCGCCAATGCAGGCTCGATAGGGGCTCTGACAAACGGCGGAACGATCAGCGGCGCAGGGGGCGGCAAGGCGAACGGCGGCTCGGCCGGCACAGGGGTGGCGAACTCCGGCACGATCGGGACGCTCACCGACACCGGGACGATCAGCGGCGGCGCCGGGCGCAGCTTGAACGGCGGCGCGGGCTTCTCGACCACCCACCTGCACCCGTATGGGACGCCAGGCGCAATCACGGCGCTGACCAATAGCGGCGCGATGAGCGGCGGGACCGGCGGACCGGGCGGCGCCGGCGTGTCGAACACGGGCGTGATCACGACGCTGGCGAACAGCGGAACGATCGGCGGCGGGGTGGGCGGCACGGGTACTTTCGGCGGCGCCGGCGGCGGCGGTCCTACCCCCGGCGCGGCGGGAGCGGGCGTGTTCAACGCGCAGGGCGCAACGATCGGAGCGCTGGTCAACGAGGCGGGCGGGACGATCAGCGGCGGCGCTGGGGGCGGCGCGGGGGTGGCGAACTCCGGGGCGATCACGACGCTGACCAACGGGGGGACGGTCAGCGGCGGCGCCGGCGCTGCCGGCGCCGGGGGCGGCGGGGGGGTGTCGAATTCGGGTACGATCGCGACGCTGACCAACAGCGGAATGATCGCCGGCGGCGCCGGCGGGGTTATGGGCGGCGCGGGCGGCGCTGGAGTGTCGAACTCGGGGATGATTGCGACGCTGGTCAACAGCGGGACGATTGCGGGCGGCGCCGGCGGCGGCGGGTTTGTCGCCGGCGCGGCCGGGGCGGGGGTGTTCAACGCTAAGGGCGGAATGATCGGATCGCTCGTCAACGAGGCGGGCGGGACCATCACGTCGATCGTCAATCTGGGCGGGATCGTCAGCAAGGGGACGGCCCTCGCCAACGCCGGCTCGATTGGGTCTTTGACCAACGGCGGGACGATCAGCGGCGGCAAGAACCACGACGCCATCTTCAGCGGCGGCGCCGGGGCCTCGATCGGGCCGATCGCCAACTCGGGCGCGATCGCCGGCAATATCGACATCCAGAACCAGAGCGTGACCATCACCGGCGGCGTCGGCGGGACTGTCGGCAGCCTGACCCGCGGGACAATCAATATCGAGAACGGCGACCTGACCTTCGCCGGCGGCAATACGCTTCTCGGCGACAACATCATCGCCAACGGCGGCGCCGGAACCGTCTTCAACAACGACCCGCTGACGATTGCAGCGCCCCTCACTATCCACCGGCAATTTCGACCAGTCCGCAACCGGCGTGCTCAACCTCGATTTTGCCGGCGACGTCCCTGGCGAATACGGCGCGCTCACGGTGACCCAGCTCGCGACCCTGGGCGGCGATCTGGCGATCGACCTCACCGGCGGGTTTACCCTGGCGACCGGCGAAACCTTCGACGTCCTCACCTACGGCGACCTTGCCGGCGACTTCACCGGCCTGTCGATCGACGGCCTCTCCTGCACCGCGTCCGCGGATACATGGGCCTGCGGCGACGGCGTGGTCGTGACCATCGGCGATCCGCCCGGATCGCTGGACTTCTACGTCGACCACGGCCAGGCCGTGGCGACGCCCGAGCCGTCGGCCTGGGTGATGCTGGCGACTGGTTTCCTCGGACTCGCCGGCCTTGGGATGCGAAGGCGAGCCCGCGCCGCGGCGTGCGCCGGCCCGACCGAGTCCTTGACTTTATCGTCCCCGCAGTCCACATGCGCTGCAAGCCGCATCGCCGCGGCCATTGGCGCGCCGGCCGCGTGAAGGGCTTTTCAGTCCGCCTGCCGGGCGCTTGATAATTTCGCATCGACGCCCGGACACGCGGGGCGTTCCCTCCCTTTAAACCCCACGCCGCATAACGCGCGTCCTGCGCGGCCGCGGCATCTTGAAAGACTTCATCTTGGATAATTTTCACGGGTTCGGCCTCGCCGCGCCCCTCAATACCGCGCTGGCCAGGCTTGGCTTCTCGCGTCCGACTCCGATTCAGGCTCAGGCGATTCCGCCGTTGCTCAAAGGTCGCGATCTCGTCGGCATTGCCCAGACCGGCACCGGCAAGACGGCGGCCTTCGCACTGCCGATCCTCCACAAGCTCGCGACCGACCGGCGCCCCGCGCCGAGAGGCGGCGCGCGCGTGTTGGTGCTGAGCCCGACGCGGGAACTCGCGAGCCAGATCGCCCAGAGCTTCCGCGACCTCTCCGACGGGCTTTCGCTCAAGGTCGCGGTCGTATTCGGCGGCGTGCCGCATGGCGCGCAAATCCGCGCGCTTCAGGGCGGCCTCGATGTGCTGGTCGCGACGCCTGGCCGCCTCCTCGATCACCTCGACGCCGGCGTCGCCCGATTGGGCGCGGTCGAATTCCTGGTGCTCGACGAGGTCGACCAGATGCTCGACCTCGGCTTCATCAAGCCTATCCGCCGCATCGTCCGCGAACTGCCCAAGCGGCGCCAGAACCTGTTCTTCTCTGCGACCATGCCGGCTGACATCCGGGCGCTCGCGGGCGAATTGCTGCATGATCCGATCGAGGTCGCGGTGACGCCGGCAGCCAAGACCGCCGATCGCGTCGAGCACAGCGTCGTTCTCGTCGACGCGGCGAAGAAGCGCGACATGCTGGTCGAGCTGTTCGACGACGCGACGATGTCGCGCGTTCTCGTCTTCACCCGCACCAAGCGCGGCGCCGACCGCGTCGCCAAGGCGCTGGACGAGGCGGGCGTCGACGCCGCCGCTATTCACGGCAACAAGAGCCAGGGCCAGCGCGAGCGGGCGCTTGGCGCCTTCAAGGACGGCAAGACGCGGGTTCTGGTCGCGACCGACATCGCGGCGCGCGGCATCGACATCGACAGCGTGACCCATGTCGTGAATTTCGAACTGCCGGAGGTCGCCGAGGCCTATGTCCACCGCATCGGCCGCACCGCCCGCGCCGGCAACGGCGGCCGGGCGATCTCGTTCTGCGACCACGAAGAGCGCGACCTCCTGCGCGCCATCGAGCGGCTGACGCGCCTCAACCTGCCGAAGATCGACCGCCGCGGCGCTGCGGGCCCGAAACCCGCGCCGATGCTGCGCAAGGCGGCGAGCGCGGCGGCTCTGGCTCCGGCGCCGAAGCGCCCGCATCATTCCCCTCACCGCGACAACCGGGGCGCCGTGGCGTTCGCCGGCAAGCCGCGTCCGGTCGGTCGCCAGGGCGGCTATCGCCCGCCGCGCCGCGCTCCTGGGGCGTAAACGTCATGGCGCGGCGCTGATCGTCGCGCCGCCGGGGCCAGCCTCAAGTGTGAGGCTGGCCGAGGCCGCCAGCGCCTCCCAGTCTTGCCCGTTCGCCAGCGCGACCGGGCACCCGCGGCCATAGAGTTCGGCCGCGACCATCGCGCCGACGACGACGATCGCGTCGCGCTCGAGCATCACGATGGCCGCCGGCCCTTTGCCGAGGCGGAGCGCTTCGGCGAGGATCGCGCTGCCGCCGCTCGAGCCGCGCCCGGCCGGCATCATCAGCACGCAGCCGGCGACATTCGCCCCGCATTGCGGGTGCCGGCGATCGATGATCGCGCCGAGCGCGGGATCGAGGCCGCCCCAGAAGCTCAGCGGTTCGTAGAGCAGCAGCGGCGCGCCCGCGCCCGTCCCGGGCGCCAGCGTCAGGGCGGCGAATGCGCGCGCGCTCATAAGCGCACCACCTTGCCGGCGCGCGCGGAGGCGACGCATTCGGCCAGCGATCCGTAGGCGACCTCGACCCCGAGATTGGCCGGCGCGTAATAGGCGCATTTGCCCGAATTGGTCATGATCGCCCCCGCGCCCACCTTTGTCAGTGCGCCAATATAGACGCAGGTGTCCGCGACCAGCGTCACCCGGGCGGCGCCGAGCCGCTCTTCCCAGCCGCGCTCGCGGAGTTCGCCGAGTGTCGCCCGGCTGCAATTGACCCAGATGTCGGTGAGCGGTCGCGGCCCCTCGAGGAGCGGCATCAGGCGGGCGAACTCGGCGAGCGAGAAATGCGGCGTGCCGAGCGAGACGGCGCCAAGCGCCGCGCCGTCGGCGATCGTGGACAGCGACCGCGCCGCCTCGCGCAAGTCATCGGCCGTCAGGCGCAGATGAAGTTCCGGCGCAAGCCCGCCGCAGGCGGTCTTGAGGTCCGGCGCTTCCGGGGTGACGCCGACGACATGAAACAGCGCCACTGCGCCGGACGAGGCGGCGGCGGCGCCCAAGGCCTTCAAATCGTCCTCGCTCGTTGCCGGCAGCAGGCCGACGATCGCAGGGATGAGGTGTCCGCAGCGGCGCCCGATGATATGACCGACCGCAACCGCAGCCTGCTCCGGGTCCCAGCCGTCCGGAATCGAGTCGATCTCGACCAAAGCCCGCGCGGCGCGGTTCTCCTCGAGGTGCAGCCCGTATTCGGGCGCGCGGCCGGTCATCGCGCAACAGAGGTCGATGAAATCGCCGTAACGGTTGGTGCGCGCGCCGATCACCGAATTGGCGAATACGATCGCGTTCGATTCGCCCCAGGCGATCTGCGCCCCGAAGCGCGGGCGATAGACGCTCTGATAGGGGGCGCAAGTGAAGGTCGGCGCGCAGCCAAGCTCGACGTGCGCCCGCATGAGCTTCGCGCCGTTCTCGGCGTCCTCCTTTGCGCCGCGAAAGAGTTCGGGATGGATCAAATCGAGCGAGCCGACGTTGAGGGTCGTGGGGACGCGGACCTTGCCGCCGAGGTCGGTCATCCGGAGGGCGAAATCGAGGCTCGCGCGCCCGAGATAGAGGCAGCCGTCGACATGCGCCGCCTCGATGTCGATGAAGCGGGGCGCGCCGACCGCCTCGGCGAAGCGCGCGAGGAGGCGCATTGCGAATGCGGCCGCGCCGCCATGGGCGCCGCCCAGGAGTTCGCGATCGAGCGGGGAGAGAGCGAGAGACATCGAGGTCACGCTATCGGGGCGTGGTCAAGGAGGTCAATGTGCGGCGCCGGCCGCCCTGTGTTAGGCTTCCGGCCCGCGGAAGACCGGAGCGTCAGATGTCGCGTGGCGCCATCGGCGCGCGATTGCGCGCCATCTGTCTCAACCTTCCCGAGGCGCGCGAGGAGGCGATGCGGCGTGGGCCGTCCTACCGCGTCGGGGACAAGATCTTCGCCCTCGAGCGGCCGCGGGACGAGTGGGTGGCGCTTTGGTGCAAGGTTCCGCAAGGGGCGCGGGAAATCATCATCGACGCCGAGCCGGCGCGATTTTTCGTTCCCCCCTATTTCGGCGCCAAGGGCTGGATCGGGGTCGGCCTGGACGAAGCGGCCGACTGGCGCGAGGTCGAGGCGTTCGTGCGCCGGAGCTATCGGCTCGTCGCGCCGAAGCGGCTGGCGAAGCTCGTGGCGTGAAGCGCCGGGCGTGCGGATTGCGCGCGCTGCGCGACTGGCCATATTGTCGGGCGCAAAGAAGGGCTCTCGCGAGGAAATGCCGCCATGTTAGAGGATGCCGCCGCGCGCCGTCCGCCCCTCGGGATCCCGATTTCCGCGATCGATCCGTTTTCGCTCGAGGTCCTGCGCAACCCACATCCTGCGCACGAGGCGCTGCGGGAGGCCGGACCGGTCGTGTGGCTCGAAAAATATGGCGCCTACGCCGCGGCGCGCCACGCGGAGGTCAGGCAAATCCTCAACGATCCGGCGAGTTTCTGTTCGGGCCGCGGCGTGGGCTTGAGCGACTTTCAGCGCGAGAAGCCGTGGCGGCCGCCGAGCCTGGTTCTGGAGCGCGATCCGCCCGAGCATGATCGCGCCCGCGCGGTGCTCAATCGGGCGCTGTCGGCGACTGTTATGCGGTCGTTGCGCGCACGCTTCACGGCGGCCGCGGAAGAGCTCGCGCAGTCGCTGGGGCGAAAGGGCCGCTTCGACGCGATCGCCGACTGCGCGGAAGTCTATCCGATGATGGTCATGCCGGACGCGGTCGGACTGTCCAAGCAGGGACGCGAGCATCTGCTGCCCTACGCGGCGACAGTTTTCAATATGTTCGGCCCCGACAACGATCTGCGCCGGGCGGCGGTGGCGCAAATGGCGCCGCACGTCGAGTGGATTTCGGCGCAATGCAAGCGCGAGGCCCTTTCTGACGACGGCATCGGGGCCATGATCCACGCCGGGGCCGACGCCGGCGAGGTGACGCGGCAGGAGGCGGAACTTTTGGTCCGGTCGCTGCTCAGCGCCGGCTTCGATACGACCGTCCATGGCCTCGGCGCGGCGATGCGGTCTCTGGCCGAGAACCCCGATCAATTCGCCGCGTTGCGCGCCGATCCGTCAAAGGCGCGCGCCGCGTTCGAGGAGGCGGTCAGGCTGGAAACGCCGGTGCAGACTTTCTTCCGCACCACGACCCGAGACGTCGAACTCGGCGGCGCGACGATCCCCGAAGGCGAGAAGGTGCTGATGCTTCTCGGCGCCGCCAATCGCGACCCGCGCAAATGGCCCGACCCGGACCGTTACGACATCGACCGCCCGACCGCCGGCCACGTCGCCTTCGGCGCCGGCGTTCATATGTGCGTCGGTCAGCTGCTGGCGAGGCTGGAAGGCGAGACGCTGCTCGCCGCATTGGCGCGCACGGTCGCGCGCATCGAGCCTGACGGCGAGGCCACGCCGCTTTTGAACAATACGCTGCGCGGCTGGACACGGATGCCGGTGCGCGTGACGACGGGGTGAAGAGTGGCGCTGCGCCCTCGCCGCTCAGGTCCCCCGCGGCTTCGCCCGCGCGGTCGGCGCGGCGGCCGCGGGGTCTTCGGGCCAGAAATGGCGGGGGTAGCGGCCGCGAAGGTCGGCGCGGACGGCGGCCCAGGAGCCGCGCCAGAAGCCGGGCAGGTCGCGGGTGATCTGGATCGGGCGATGGGCGGGCGAAAGAAGCTCAAGCGTGAGCGGAATCCGTCCGCCGGCGAGCGAGGGATGCTCCTTGAGCCCGAACAGCTCCTGCACGCGCAGCGCGATCGTCGGGCCGCCTTCGGCTGCGTAGTCGATTGGCGCTTGGGTCCCGGTCGGGGCGCGGAAATGGGTCGGCGCCTCGGCGTCGAGGCGTCGCGCCAGATCCCACGGAAGCGCCGCGCCGAGCGCGCTGGCGAGGTCGTCGGCGTCGATCTCGTCGAGGCGGGTCTTGCCGATGAGGAACGGCGCCAGCCAGCCGGGGTCGGCGGCAAGCGCCTCGTCCGTGAGGTCGGGCCACCTCTCGCCCTCCGCCCGGCGCAGAAACATGACCCGGTCTCGCTGCTGCTTGAGGGCCGATGTCCATGGCAGGCGCGCAAGCCCGAGGGAAAGAACGCCGCGCGCCAGCGCCAGACCCGCCGCCTCGTCCTGCGGGACCGCAAGCGTCTGCTCGGCGAGCAAGAGCGCGCCGAGCTGGCGCCGGCGTCGCGCCCGCAGGGACGCGGAGGCGCGGTCGAAGGTCAGCTCGTCCGCGGTCTCGATCGACGGGCCGGCGACCGCCTCGATGTCGGCGAGCGAAAGCGGCGCGGCGAGGAGGATCCGCGTGGAAGCGGCGCGGCCGGCGACTTCGCCGATGGCGAGGAACGGCTCGCCGGCAAGCGTATCATGCGCCTCCATCGCCGCGCCGCGTCCGTTCGCCATCAGGAATTCGCCGCGCCTGCCATAGCCCGTCGAAGGACGGGCGTCTCTCGACGCCCTATGCGCCACGGCGATGCGGTCGGGATAGGCTGAGGCGAGGAGGGCGCCGACGCCGCCTTCTCCCCTTGCGGGAGAAGGTGGACGCGCTGAAAGCGCGGCCGGATGAGGGGTCTGCGCCGCAAGTCGCGCTTCATCGCGGCGCCGCGCGCCGGACCCCTCATCCGTCGGCCTACGTCCGACACCTTCCCCCGCAAGGGGGGAAGAGATTCGCAAAGTGCGCGCCGCCAGCCCTTGCGCGAGCCGCCTTGCGTCATCGGCGCGCTTCGACCGGTCGCGGCGGAAAGTCTCGAGCCGGGTCGCAAGATCGACCGAGTCGCCGCCGAGGCCGCGCTCGCTCAGCACGACCGCGATCTCGCTCGCCATCTTCGCGTCGCCCGAGCGGGCGGCGTCGACGACCATCCGCGCGAGACGCGGCGGCAGCGCGAGGCGGGAAATCGCGCGGCCCTCGTCGGTGATCCGGCCATCGCCGTCGAGCGCGCCGATTGCGGTCAGAAGCGCCCGCGCTTCGGCGAGCGCAGCGCGCGGCGGGGAATCGAGGAACCGCAGCGTCGACGGATCGGAAACGCCCCAAAGCGCGCAATCGAGCGCGAAGCCCGAGAGATCGGCGGCGAGAATCTCGGGCGCGGCGTAAGGCTGAAGTCCGCCGTTCGCAGCCTCGTTCCACAGGCGATAGCAGACGCCCGGCTCGACCCGTCCGGCGCGCCCGCGCCGCTGGTCGGCGTTGGCCCTGCTGACCCGGACTGTCTCGAGGCGGGTGAGCCCGACGTCCGGCTCATAGGCCGGAACCCGCATGAGCCCGCTGTCGACGACGACGCGCACGCCTTCAATCGTGAGCGAGGTCTCGGCGATCGAGGTCGCGAGCACGATCTTGCGCCGCCCGGGCTCGGGCGCGGCGATCGCGAGGTCTTGCGCGCGCGAGTCCAGAGCTCCGTAGAGCGGCGCGATGTCGACGTCGGCCCGCCGGACTTGGGCCGTGAGCGTCTCCGCGACGCGGCGGATTTCGCCCATGCCCGGCAGGAAGACCAGGATCGAGCCGCTCTCCCGCTCCAGCGCCTCGATTGTCGCGCGCGCGACCTCGTCTTCGATCCGCACGCCTGCGTTCCGCCCGACATAACGGGTTGCGACCGGAAAGGCGCGGCCTTGCGCCTCGATCAGCGGCGCCAAATCATCAGGAGACTGGCCGAGAAGCGAGCGCACCCGCGCGCCGTCGAGCGTCGCCGACATGACCAGAAGCCTGAGATCCTCGCGCAAGCCCTCCTGCGCGTCGAGCGCCAGCGCGAGCCCGAGGTCGGCGTCGAGCGAGCGCTCGTGGAACTCGTCGAACAGAACCCCGGCGACGCCTTCGAGCGAAGGGTCGTCGAGGATCATGCGGGTGAACACGCCCTCGGTGACGACCTCGATGCGGGTGCGTTTCGAAACCAGGCTTTGCAGCCTGACGCGCAGGCCGATCGTCTCGCCGAGCTTCTCGGCTGAGGTCGCCGCCATGCGGGAGGCGGCGGCGCGGGCGGCGAGGCGACGCGGCTCGAGGACGATGAGGCGCTTGCCGCTCGCCCATGGCTCGTCGAGAAGCGCGAGCGGGACGCGCGTGGTCTTGCCCGCGCCGGGCGGCGCGACGAGCACGGCGTTCGGATGCGCGCCGAGCGCGGCGCGCAGCGCGGGCAGCGCGTCGTCAATCGGCAAAGGGATTAGCGGGCTCGCCATCTGTGGCCTTCCATGGCAAGCCTCGGGGAGCCGCGCAACAGCGTCGCCACGACGGAAAAGCCGATGAAACCCGGATGAAATCGGCGTCAGGGCATTGGCGCCGGAGTCAGCCGCCCATGCGCGACGCCGCTCATGCGACGCCGCGGGACCGCCCCTGCCAATACGGCGCGCGCAGGGCCTTCCTGTCCACCTTGCCGAGCCCCGTGACCGCGATGGCTTCGACGAACTCGATCGTTTTCGGCGCCCACGGACCGCCCCGCTTGGCTTTCACATGCTTATGCAACGTTTCGAAGTCGCCCACGCCGCCGGTCTTCAAGACGACGAAGGCTTTGACCGCCTCTCCCCACTTGTCGTCCGGAACGCCGCTCACCGCCGCCGAGGCTACGGATGGGTGCGACATCAAAGCGTCCTCGACCTCGCGAGGATAGATGTTGAACCCGCCCGTGATGATCATGTCCTTCGTGCGATCGACAATATAATAGTATCCGTCTTCGTCCTTGACCGCGACGTCGCCGGTGTGCAGCCAGCCGCCGCGGAACGCCTCCTGAGTGGCGTCGGGGCGTTTCCAGTAGCCGTTCATCACCAGCGCGCCGCGCACGCAGATCTCGCCCGGCTCGCCCGGCTTGACCTCGTTCATGTCGAGGTCGAACAGTTTCACCTCAACCAGCGGATTTGGGCGCCCGCAGGAGCCGAGGCGCCTCGGGCGCAATGGATCGTGATCGACTTTCCGCAGTGTCGTGATGCACTGGGGGACCTCGGTCTGGCCGTAGAACTGCAGGAAGACGTTGCCGAAGATCTTCATGCCTTCCGACAACCGGTCGGGCGACATCGGCGCCGCGCCGTAGATGATCATCCGCAACGAGGACAGGTCATGCCGTGCGCGTGCGTCCTTGGCGTCGATCAAGGCGTAGATCATCGTCGGCACCAGCATGACGGTATTGATCTTCTCGTCCTCAATGGTTCGGCAGTAGGTTTCGAGATCGAAGCCGGGCAGCACGCGCACGAACCCGCCGCGCATGAGGGTCGGAAAGATGTTGACTCCGCCGGCATGGGTGATCGGCGTCGCCGCCAGATAGCGGATGTCCGGCGGCCACTCCCAGTCCGCGAAGATGATCGCGGTCATGTTGAGGACGCAGCGGTGGGCGATCATGACGCCCTTCGAGCGCCCGGTTGTGCCGCCGGTATAGGCGAGCCAGCAAATCGCCTCCGCCTCGCCCTCGTCCACGAGCGGCGCCGCCTCCATGGACTGCATCTCCGCGACGAGGTCGCGCCCGGCCTCCATCGGCCCAAACGACAGGAGATGCTGGAGGCGGGGGACCCTATTCTTGATCGAGCGGCCCCGTTCGGCGAACTTCGCCCCCTCGACGATCAGCGCGTCGACCTCTGCGTCCTCGACGATGAAGGCGTGGTCGTCTTCCGCCGCGAGCGGATGCAACGGCGTGTATCTGAGCCCCATCACCGCGGCGGCGGTCACGACCGCCCAGGTCTCGACGCGGTTGGTCGCCAACAGCGCCACCCCGTCGCCCTTCTTGAGACCAAGGGTCCGGAAAAGCGCGACGACGCGGCCGGCCGCTTGCCCGAGTTCACGATAGGTCCACCGCGTCTGGTTGTCGGCAATGGCGGGCCGATCGGCGAAACGCTCGATCGCCGTTATCAGCATGGCCCCGACCGTGCCGCCCTCGTGCAGCGATCCCATGGCGTTCTCCCTGATCTTTCAGGCGAGATTAGCCGATGCTCGCGCCGCGCGAAACGCATTCCGCCCGAGCGCGGCGAACCAAAAACGGCGAGCCGCCGCTCGGGAGGCCCGCCGTCGCGTTCCGATCAGGATCGGAGGCTTACGCCCCGGTCTGGCCCACCGTCTGCAGGGTCGCGAGGTCGAGCCGCACGCCCGGGCCCATGCTCGAGGAGACGGCGGCGCGCAGGAGATAGTGGCCCTTGGCGCCGGCGGGCTTGGCCTTGTTCACCGCATCAACAAAGGCCTTGATGTTCTCGGCGATCTTGGCCTCGTCGAACGAGGTCTTGCCGACCGAGCCCTGGACGATTCCGGCCTTCTCGGCCCGGAACTCGACCGCGCCGCCCTTCGAAGCGGCGACCGCAGCCTTCACGTCCATCGTCACCGTGCCGACCTTCGGGTTCGGCATCAGGCCGCGCGGTCCGAGCACTTTGCCGAGCCGCCCGACGAGGGGCATCATGTCGGGGGTGGCGATGCAGCGGTCGAAGTTGATCTCGCCGCCCTGAACCTGGGCGACGAGGTCTTCCGCGCCGACCACGTCGGCGCCGGCGGCGCGCGCTTCGTCAGCTTTGGCCCCGCGCGCGAACACCGCGACGCGCAGCGTCCGCCCGGTGCCGTTGGGCAGGTTGACGACGCCGCGCACCATCTGGTCGGCGTGCTTCGGATCAACGCCGAGGTTGAGCGACAGCTCGACCGTCTCGTCGAACTTGGCGGTGGCGTTGGTCTTGACCAGTTTCACCGCCTCCTCGAGCTTGTAGAGCTTGGTCCGCTCGACGCCCTCGCGGGCCTTCAAGACTCGCTTGCCGTGATGCGCCATGACTCAGCCCTCCACCTGCAGGCCCATCGACCGGGCCGAGCCTTCGATCATCTTCATCGCCGCTTCAATCGTGTCGCAGTTGAGGTCGACGATCTTCTTCTCGGCGATCTCGCGCACCTGCGCCTTCGTCACCTTGCCGACGAAGCCGCGGCCGGGCGTCTTGGCGCCGGAGGCCGGCTTCTTGCCGAGCTTGAGGTTCGCCGCCTTCTTGAGGAAGAAGGTCACCGGCGGCTGGCGCATCTCGAAGGTGAACGAGCGGTCCTGGTAGGCGGTGATGACGACCGGGATCGGCGCGCCCTTCTCCATCTGCGCGGTGCGCGCATTGAAGGCCTTGCAGAACTCCATGATGTTCAAGCCCCGCTGGCCGAGCGCGGGACCGATCGGCGGGGCCGGATTGGCTGCGCCTGCCGGCACTTGCAGTTTGATATAGCCGGTAATTTTCTTCGCCATGAGGCTGCTCCATGCGCAGACGCGGGCGCCTCAGGGTTGGCCCCGAAGGCTCGCGCCAGGTTAAGAGTTTCGTGGTGCGAACGTTTAGCCCCGGCTGGCGACCGGCCGTTCTCCCACGGATGAAGGGCGCGCTGCTAGCAGGTTTGGGGGCGGGGGGCAACCGGGACATCGGCTTGACCCATCGCCGGGCTTTGGGAAGAATTTCAATTGAGTAGTTTTACAGTCTTCCCTTACTCTGGCCAGAACCCCTCATCTATCGCCTCGGCGAAATTCCACGGACAGCGAGCCGGGAATTGATCCTCGTCAAGCGCCGTCTCGATCGCCGCCTTCAGACGCGCGGAGCGGTAAGCCTGCTCCATCGCGCTATCCAACACGGCCTTGAGGCTGGGATTGTCCTCGAGATGGTCAGTGATCTCGTTGCGCGCGTTCGCGATCGAAAGTCGCCAAGACTTGCTCCGATGGGACGACTGACGGCGCCATTTGAGGAGGTGAAGCAGAAGAACAGTCAGGCGGCTGACGAGTTCACGCTTCTCGGTCTTGCCCATGCTCTCGATTTCCTCGGCGATGGCTGCAAGGTCGGCCTCGCTGACGCGGCCGGCGCGCAGAAGCGCCGCCTGTTCGAGGCTCCAGGCGTAAAAATCGCTGTCGTGCAGAGACCGCCGCGATGTCATGCCGCAAAACCTACTCCACCGCCCAAGGCCTGTCGATTGGCGCCGGCCGAGGCGCCCCGCTTATGCGACCATTTCGGCCCAATCGTCACGCCGGCTCGTCGCGCGTCTCGCGCATGCTGAGCACCGCGAGGAAGCTGATCACGCCCGCAATCGCGATGTAATAGCCGACCCAGGCGACGCCGCCGGCCGCTTCCAGAACCTGCGCCAGCGACGGGGCGAACGAGGCCCCGAGGATGCCGCCGAGATTGTAGGTGCTTGCGGCGCCAGTATAGCGGACGGGAACCGGGAAGAGCTCGGGCAGCAGCGCGCCGAGCGGCGCGAAGGTGAGCCCCATCGCCCCGAGCGCAAGGGCGAGAAAGGCGAAGACGCCGGCCGGTCCGGCGGCGAGCAGGGCTGGCGTCGCGAGGCCGACTGCGATCGCCGCCGCGGCCGACGCGAGCAGAACCGGACGCCGGCCGAAGCGGTCGGCGAGCGCCGCCGAGACGGGAGTGGCCGCGGCCATGAAGACGACCGCCCCGCACAGCATCGCGAGCAAGGTCGGGCGCGGAATGCCGAGCGCGCGCACTCCGTAGCCGAGCGCATAGACCGTCGCGATGTAGAAGAGCGCGTAGCAGACGACGATCGCGAGCGAACCCTGGATCAGCGGCCGCCAATGATGCTTGAGAAGCGCGCCGAGCGGGACCGCGACGCGGTTGTCCGCCTGAAGGGCGGCGCGGAACGCCGGGGTCTCCTCGAGCGATACGCGCACATAGAGGCCGACTGCCACCAGGGCGGCGCTGAACAGGAACGGGATGCGCCAGCTCCAGGCGACGAACGCCTCCTCGCCAAAACCGATGAGGAGCAGGAGAAAGAGGCCGGTCGCGATGAAAAAGCCGATCGGCGGACCGAGCTGCGGAAACATGCCGAACCAGGCGCGCCGCCCCTCGGGCGCGTTCTCGACCGCAACCAGGGCCGCGCCGCCCCATTCGCCGCCGAGGCCGACGCCCTGCAGGACGCGCAACGCTGCGAGGGCGAATGGCGCGAACGCGCCCGCCGTGGCGTAGCTTGGCAGGAGGCCGATCAGCGTCGTCGCCACGCCCATCGTCAGCATGGTCGCGACCAGCGTCGACTTGCGTCCGATCCGGTCGCCGAAATGGCCGAACAGAAGCGAGCCGAGCGGGCGGGCCAGGAAGGCGATGCCGAACGTGACATAAGCGTTGAGGGTCTGGGTCTCGGGCGCGGATTTCGGGAAGAACATCGGCCCGAACACCAGCGCCGCTGCGGTGCCGAAAATGTAAAAGTCGTAAAACTCGATTGTCGTGCCGACCAGGCTCGCGAGCGCGATCTTGCCGACGCCGGTCCGCCCCGCCACGCTTGCCGCTGCGCCCGCCATCGCCGTCATGGTCGTTTCCCCGAATCGCTTATCAGGAGAGCGGCTATCGCGGCGGAGTCCCCCGCCGCCATTCCCCACTCCTTGGCTTCAGATTTCCGCATGCGCTCGATCGAAGCGCCATACGTCGTCGAACCCCATCAGTGCGTTCATATCGGCGAAGCTGTAAAGCGGCGCGGGCGAGCCGAGCGACGAGCCGGTGTCGCGGATCTGCCGATAGACGGCGTCGAGCGCCGCGGCGGCGCTGAGCAGGCCGGCGACGGGATAGATGGCGAGCGCATAGCCGATCTCGGCCAGGCGGGCATTGCTCAACATCGGCGTGCGCCCGCCCTCGACCATGTTGGCGATGAGCGGCTTGTCGCCAAGCTCGCGGCCGATCTCCATCATTTCCGCTTCGCTCTCCGGCGACTCGACGAACAGCATGTCCGCCCCGGCCTTCGCATAGAGACGCGCGCGCCGGATCGCCTCGGCGAGGCCGAGCGAGCCGCGGGCGTCGGTGCGGGCGATGATGAGGAAATCGGGGCTCGTTCGCGCTTCCGCTGCGACCGCGATCTTGCGGACCATGTCATCGGCGGGGACGACCCGCCGGCCGGGCGTATGGCCGCATTTCTTGGGGAACTCCTGGTCCTCGAGCTGGATCGCCGCGGCGCCGGCGCGCTCATACCCCTGGACGGTGTGACGGACGTTGAGGAGGCCGCCGTAGCCGGTGTCGCCGTCGGCGATGAGCGCGACCCGGGCCATTCGCGCCATCGCCTCGACCCGGCTGACCATGTCGGCGTAGCTCGCGAGGCCGGCGTCGGGCAGCCCGAGATGCGAGGCGACAGTTCCGTACCCGGTCATATAGAGGGCATCGAAGCCCATCGCCGACGCCATGCGCAGCGACACCATGTCGTAGACGCCCGGCGCCGCGACGACGCGGTCCCCGGGGCGGGCGTTCAAGAGGTCGCGGAGGCTGTGCATCGCCCTTAACTTCCCCGGGATTGGCGCCGGCGCATGCGCCAAAAAAGCGGAGCGCGGCGGCCCTGAGGCTTTATGGATAGGACAGACGTCTCGCGCTGGGCAATATGGGCGCGTTCGGCTTGAGCCCGCGGCGAGCGGCAAGCGCCGAGTTGACGCGGCGTTGGGCGCGGATCATCTTTCCTTCGCGGGCGGCCCGGCGAAGCCGATTGAGCGAGCTCCATGGGAGGGGACGGATGACGATCGTCAAGCACAGCATTGACGCCGAAACGGCGGAAAGGGCGGTCGCGGCCGCCGCCAAAAAGTCGGCCGAGCTCAAGCTCAAGATGTGCATCGCCGTGACCGACGAGAGCGGCGATCTGAAAGCGTTTCTGCGCATGGACGGCGCCCCGAAACTCTCGATCGAGATCGCGACCAACAAGGCCTACACCGCCGCCTCATACTCGATGCCGACCCACGCCTGGTTCGAGTTCATCAAGAACGATCCGCCGCTCCTGCACGGCATCACCCATACGCCGCGCCTCGTGGTGTTCGGCGGCGGATTTCCGATCACGCTCAAGGGCGAGGTCGTCGGCGCGATCGGCCTCAGCGGCGGGCACTACAGCCAGGACATGGAGTGCGCCCGGGCGGCGCTCCAGGCAATCGGCGCCGAGGCCCTTTAGGGATTGCCTATTGGGCGACGGGACGGCGAAGCTCACAAAGTCTTGAAGTCCAAAGGGCCAAACAATCAGGGGAAAAACCGTTGACGCCCTAGCGTGGCGCGGAACCCGCCGGTCAATATTCAAGGTCCGCCTGCGAGGCTCGCGGGTCGGTCGGGCTGGAGGAACCGGGTGCGGGTCGGCGGCGTGGCCGCGTCCATGATCGTCCTCTTGGCCGGCTCAGCGGCGGTCGCCGCCGATGTCCCGCCGGGCGACGGGTCCGCGCCGTCCCAGGGAACGCAGGGCGCGGCGCAAGCGCCCGCGGCGCCGGGTTCGGGCGCGTCGGCGAATGGGCCGACAGCTCTGCCGTTCTTATCCGCGCTGCCGGCGGACTATCTCGCAACCACGCCATATCTTCTCGGCGAATGGCCAGGCATCCGCTCGAAGCTGAACGAACTCGGCATCCAGGTCTCGCTGACCGGCGTCGACGAAGCGGTCATGAACCTCTCGGGCGGCCTGCGACAGAACGCGCAGGAGGCCGGGCAAGTCGCGCTGCAGGCCCAATTCGACCTGCAGAAGAGTTTGGGCGTGACCGGCGCCAGCGTCCTCATGACGCTGGTCAGTCGCTGGGGCCGGAACGCCGCTACGGACGCCGGCATCCCCGCGCTACAGTTGCTCAACGAAGTCTATGGGCGCGGAAACATCCTCCGGCTGGAGGAACTGGCCTGGAATCAAAAGCTGCTCGACGACCAGATCGAAATCACGGCGGGGCGCGTCGCATTCGGCGACGCGTTTTTCAGCTTCCCTTGCGACTTCATCAATCTGACCTTCTGCCCCGGGCAGCCCGGCAACCTCGTGGGCAACTACATCTACAACTGGCCGGTCAGCCAGTGGGCCGCCATGGCCCAGCTAAATTTCGGATCGGAGGGTTTTTTCAAGGCCGGAATTTTCGACTCGAATCCGGCCTATCTCAACACGACGCCAAACCCCGCCCTTTGGCCAACCGCGCCCGAGGACTCCCAGGGCGTCATTGTTCCCGCCGAAGTCGCGTGGACGCCGAAATTCGGCGCCCTTCAGGGGAGCTACCAGTTCGGAGGCTGGTGGAACAACAGCGCGGCGGCGAATGTCGCGACCAGCATCAATGGCCAGCCGATCCTGGTTTCAGGACTGCCCGGGCTTCCCGGCCACGGGCGCTACGGGTTTTCGACCGTGTTGCAGCAGCAGCTGACCCATGATTCGGCGAACGCCGATCCGAAAAACGGCTTGAACGCCTTTGTCCTCGCCACCTACGCCGATCGCCGCACATCGATGCTGGACTATCAGATCTTCTGGGGAGTCGTACAATATGGCCTTGGGACCTGGAGGCCCAAGGATGGCTTCGGGATTGCGGTCGGTACCACACATGTGAATCCAAATGTCGCCGATGCGCAGATCTTGGCCAATGCCTTGGGCGTCGGCCCCGGCTACGTGCAGGCCAACGAATACGTGACGGAAGCCTGGTACGGATGGCAGGCGGCTCCCTGGCTGAACTTAAAACTCGACGCGCAATACGTGATCTGTCCGGGCGGGTATACGACCCCGACGAATCGCAATGCGTTTGTGCTGGGCGTAAGAACGACGGTCGCTTTCTGGTAGGAGTATCGGGGACCCCGGTCTCGACGATCGGCGACCGACCGCAAGATTTCACCGCCTCAAGGGCTTTGGCCCAAGGCGCAATGGACGGGGGGAGAGCGTGGCGACGCAGCGCGCAACATCAGGCGGCCCCAGAGGCGATCCGGGCGCGAAACTTCCGGATCCGGTCCCCGATCGACTTCCCTTCGCCCGCGCCGCGAGCGTCATTGCGGTCATTGTGCTCGCCGGCGCCCTCTTCGGCTACGACCAGGGGGTCATTTCGGGGGCGCTCGTTGGCGTCCAGAAGGCGTTTGCGGTCGGTGCGGCGGCGCTCGAGATCGTGACCAGCTGGGTAACGCTCGGGGCCATGTTCGGATCGCTCGGCGGCGGCTATGTCGCCGACCATTTCGGCCGCAAGCGCGCGCTCTTCGCCGCCGCGGCGCTGTTCATCATCGGCGCGGCGGTCGAGGCGTTGTCGCCGAACGTGCCGGTTCTCGTCTTCGGCAGGCTCGTAGCTGGCTTTGGCGTGGGCGTCGCCGCGGTCGCGGCCCCGCTTTACGCAGCGGAACTGGCCCCGACTGCGCACCGGGGGCGATTCGTCTCATCCTATCAGCTGGCGATTACGATCGGCATCTTTCTCGCGTATTTCGTCGACCAGGCGCTTGCCGGCCCAGAAGGCTGGCGGGCGATGTTTGCGGTCTCCGCGGTCGCCGGCGTTCTCCTCGCGGTCGCCGTTCTGACCGCTGTCGAGTTCCCGCGCTGGCTGGTCAAGACCGGCCGTCCCGATGACGCCCGCCGCAACCTCGTCGCTCTCGGCGCTGAGGACGACGCCGACGCGCGGCTCGCCGCAATCAAGGCGGCGTTGCGCGCCGAGCACGAAACAGCGTTGTGGTCGGACGTGTTCGCGCCGCGCTGGCGGACGCCGCTCAAAATCGGCCTCGGGCTTGCCGTCCTGCAGCAGATCACCGGCATCAACGCGATCATCTATTATTCCGACAACATCTTCGCCGCCGCCGGCTTTACGACGCCCGCGGCGCAGACCGCAGCCACCACCTGGGCGATCGGCGCCGTCAACGTGCTCTCGACGTTCATCGCGATCGCTTTTATCGATCGCCTCGGCCGCCGCCCGCTCTTGATCGCGGGCCTCATCGGCATGGGGCTGAGCCTCGCCGCCGTTGGGTTCGCGTTTAAGCAATCGGGCGGGGCCGGAGGGACGACAGGAGTCGTCACGCTGGTCGCGCTCGTCGTGTTCATCATCTCGTTCGCATTCTCCCTCGGCCCGGTGACCTGGACGGTCATCAACGAGATCTATCCCGGCGAGGTGCGCGGCAGGGCGGTTGCGGTGGCGACTGCGGTCAACTGGGGCGCGGCGTTCCTGGTCAGCGAATTCTTCCTCACGGTCGTCAATGCGATCGGCCAGGCCTGCACCTTCTGGCTGTTCGCGGCCTTCTGCGCCCTGGGGCTCATCTGGGTCTATGTCCGGGTGCCGGAAACGCGCCGCCGCTCGCTCGAGGAGATCCAGGCATCCTGGGCCGACGCGAGCGCCCGCTCCTAGCCGCGAAGCGCGCGGGGCGCGGGTCAACACCTCGCCCGCTGGTTAGGCATCCGCGAGGCCGCAGCGACGCCCCTCACTGTGCGGCCTCCGCCTGTCTCTCGTCCTTCTTCTCCTTTGCCAGATGCCCGAGCGCTTTCTCCTTCGCCATCGCCGCGGCGTGGTCGCGGGCGAGGAAGGTGTAGACGGCCGGGGTGACGAAGAGGGTGAAGAGCGTGCCGATCGCCATCCCGGCGAAAATCGTGATGCCGATGGCGAATCGCGAGCGCGCGCCGGCGCCGGAGGCGAGGATGAGCGGAATCATGCCGACCACCATCGCCCCGGTCGTCATCAGGATCGGTCTGAGCCTGACCGCCGCCGCCTCCTCGATCGCGCTCCGCCGGGTGTGGCCTCGCGTCTCCTGCAACCGGTTGGCGAAGTCGACCATCAGGATGCCGTGCTTGGAGATGAGGCCGATCAGGGTGACGAGGCCGATCTGCGAATAGATGTTGATGCTGGCGAAGCCGAGGACGCCCCCGACGTTGAGCGGCAACAGGGCGCCGAACAGCGCGGTCGGCAGGGCGATGAGAATGATGAGCGGGTCGCGGAAGCTCTCATACTGCGCCGCCAGCACCAGGTAGATGACGATCAGCGCGAACAGAAACACATAGACGAGGGCGTTGCCCTCCTGCTCGTACTGGCGTGAATCGCCCTGAAAATCATAAGAGTAGCCTTCGGGAAAAATCTCCGCCGATTTCGCCTTGAGAAAGTCGAGCGCTTCGCCGAGCGTATGGCCGGGGAACGGGACGCCCGACAGGGTGGCGGAATTGAGCTGCTGGAAGCTGGTCAGCGCGTTCGGCTGCACCTGGTTGGAGACGCTCGCCACCGCCGAGAGCGGCACGAGCTCGCCATTGGTGGTCTTCAATTGATATCGGGTCAGCCAGTCGGGCGTCAGGCGAAAATCGCGCGGAGCCTGCGGAATGACCTGATAGCTGCGCCCGTACAGGCTGAAAAGATTGACGTAGTTGCCCCCCAGCATCGTCGCCAGCGCCGTGCCGACGTCGGCCATGTTGACGCCGATGCGGTTGGCCTTGTCGGCGTCGACCTTGAACACATATTGCGGCGTGTCGAACTTGAGGTCGACGTCGGTGAACAGGAAGAGGCCGCTTTCGCGCGCCGCCTGCTGCATCTTGAGCGCGACATCCGCCAACGTCGCGTAGTCGCCGGTCGTCCGGATCACGAACTGCATCGGCGCGCCGCCGGTCGAGCCGGGCAGGGCGGGGGGCGAAAACGCCTGCACCTGCGCCTGCGGCACCGCGAGGAATTTCGGTCCGAGCTCGGTCAGCACCTGCTTCTGATTCTTGGCCCGCTCGTCCCAGGGCTTGAGGAGAAACCCGGCGAAGGCGGCGCGGACGTTGGGGAAGCCGTTGATCGTGAATACATGCGCAATTTCGGGAGTCGCCTTAACCTGCGCAAACAGGCGGTCGGTCGCCTGTTCGGTATAGTCGAGATTGCCGACCTGCGGCGCCTTGATCAGCGAGAGAAGGATGCCCTGGTCTTCCTCGGGAGCAAGCTCGCGCGGGGTGGTGGCGTACATCACCCCGGTCAGCGCGAGCACGCCGACCAATATGAGGAGCGTCAGCGCGCGAAAGTTGAGGGTGCTGTGGAGGCGGCGCTTGTAGGCGCGGCGAAGCGCCAGGAACGAGCGGTCGAGCGCGCGGGCGAACCAGCTCTCGCTCTTTTCGTGGCTTAGCAGCTTCGAGCACATCATCGGTGAGAGCGTGAGCGCGATGAAGCCGGAGACGATGACCGCGCCGGCAAGCGTGAAGGCGAATTCGCGAAAGAGGACGCCGGTCACGCCGGAAACGAATCCGATCGGCGCGTAGACCGCCGCGAGGGTGATCGTCATGGCGATGATCGGCAGCGCGATCTCATGCGCGCCGCGGATCGCAGCATCGAACGGCGTCATGCCCTCCTCGATATGGCGGTGAATGTTCTCGACCACGACGATCGCGTCGTCGACCACGAGGCCGATGCCGAGCACCAGCGCCAGGAGGGTCAGGAGATTGATCGAATAGCCGAGCGCCATAAGCGCGATCATCACCCCGATCAGCGACAGCGGAATGGTGACGATGGGAATGAAGGTCGAGCGCAGATTGCCCAGGAACAGGAATATGACGACGATGACGATCGCCGCGGCCTCGATCAGGGTCTTGGCGACCTCGTAGATCGAGGCGCGGATGAAGGTGGTCGAATCAAACGCGATGGTCGCCCTTAAGCCCGCCGGCAACTGGGTCTGGATGCTCGGCATGATCGCCCTGACGCCGTCGATGACGGTTAGCGGATTGGCTTCCGGCGTCCCATAGATGCCGACGAACACCGCCTTGAGACCATCGAATACCGACGATGAATCGACGCCCTGCGGCCCAAGCTCGATTTTCGACACGTCGCCGAGGCGCACCAACGCATCGCCGTGGGCCGCGATCACCAGCTGGCCGAAAGCCTTGGCGCTGTCGAGGGAGGTCAGCGCGTTGACGCTGATCTGGGTATAGTCGCTTTTGACTTCGCCCGCGGCAGTGGTGAAGTTGTTGGCGTTGAGCGCCGCGCGCACATCGTTCGCGGTCACGCCCAAGGACGCCATTCGGGTCGGATCGAGCCAGATACGCATGGCGAAAGTCTGCCCGCCCAGAATCTGGGCGTTGGCGACCCCGTCGACCGTCTGCAGCCGCGGCTGCACGACCCGGGTCAGATAGTCGGTGATCTGGGACGAGGTCATCACGTCCGAATTGAACGACAGGTACATCAGCGCGAAGCCCTGGCCGGTCTGCTTGACCACGACCGGATCGTTGGCGTCGCGAGGCAGGAGGCCGCGCACCTGATTGACCTTGGAGAGCGTGTCGGCCATCGCCCGGTCCGGGTTGGCGTCGAGACGCAGATTGAGAGTGATCGTCGAGACATTCTGCTGCGAGGTCGAGACCAGCGTGTCGATGCCTTCGGAGCTCGCCACCGCCTGCTCGATCGGGGTGGTGATGAAGCCCTTGATGACGTCGGCGGCGGCGCCCGGGTAGGTCGTGGTGATGGTGATCGTCGTGTTCGAGGTCTCGGGGAACTGCCGCACCTGCAGCCTGTAGCCGGCCATGGCGCCGATCAGGAGGATGAGCAGGCTGACCACGCTCGCGAGCACCGGGCGACGGATGAAGAGATCGGTGAACGCGTTCATTGGCGCAACGTCACGGCCGGGGCGTTTCGGCCGGGCTCGGAAGCGCGGCCGTTTCGTCGATCACGACCGGCGTAGAGGACTGGAGCTTGATCTGGCCGGCGGTCACCACGCGCTCGCCAGCCCTCAAGCCCTCCTCGACGGCGATTCTCTCGCCGCGCGCCGAGCCGACGCGCACGAAGCGCCGCTCTACGATAAGGCCGCTCGCGCCGCCCTGGCCGGCCACGCCGCCTTGCTCGCGCGCGTGCGGCGCCGCCGTGACGACAAAGACGTTGTCGCCGTAGAGGCTATAGACGATCGCGGTGCGCGGAAGCGTGAGCACTTGCGCAGGCTCTCCAGTGGTGACCGTGAGATTGGCGAACATGCCGGGCAAGAGCTTGCGGTCGGGATTGGCGAAAACGGCGCGCGCCGTGACATTCCGCGAATCGGCGCTGACGCGGGCGTCGATCGCCTCGATCTTGCCGTCGAAACTGCGGCCGGGGATCGCGTCGACCGTCATTCTGACCGCCTGACCGGCGGCTAGCGAGCGCAGCGACTCCTCGGGGACGGGAAAGTCGGCGTAGATCGGGTCGAGCTGCTGCAGCGTCACGAGGCTCGTTCCCACCGCGACATATTGGCCGAGATCGACATTGCGCAGGCCGAGCCGGCCGGCGAAGGGCGCCTTGATCGCCTTCTGCGCGATAACGGCGCGCGTCCGCTCGACCGTAGCCGCCGCCGAGTCGCGGGTGGCGAGCGCCGTATCGACGGTCGATTGCGGGGTATTGCCCTGGACGACCAGCGTCTTCTGGCGTGCGAGCGTCGCCTCGGCGTTCTTCAGCTGCGCTAGGCCATTCGCGAGATCGGCCTGCTCGACCGAGTCGTCGATATTGATGAGCAGCGTGCCGGCTTCGACGTCGTCGCCCGACTCGAAATGTTTGGCGGTCACTACGCCGGCCGCCTGCGGCGCTATGATGACGCCCTGAAACGCGCGCAGCGTGCCGATCGCGGTCAGTTCAGGCCGCCATTGTTCGACTTTCGCCGCCTCGGCAGTTACCGTCGTCGGCTTCGACGCGAACGCGGCGCTGATGAAGCCTTTGACCATGACCGGCTTGATGACGAACTGGAAATAGGCGAGCCCGCCGGTCGCCGCCGCGAGCACAGCCAGCGTGACCAGGAACACGACCGGACGGCGAATCGCGAGCGGAAGAATGCGAATCACGAGCAACAACGCCAAGATTGCCGCGGCCGCGCCGAAGGCGAGCGGGGGAGCGGGAGCGGGAATGAGCCCAAGCTGCGCCGCCGCGCCGAGCGCCAGCAGCGCCAGGGCGAGCAGCAACAGCAGCCAGTTCGTGAGCCGCCTCATTGGTCGCCTTTGGTTGAGGGAGCGTTCTGTCCAGCCTTTTGCAACATTTCACCAAAGATTGAAACGACGGCGCGCCGGCTCGAGGCCCGCAGCCGCCCCGCCACTCGCCAGCGCGCGCCGGCGCCCTTATGATTGAAAAGCGGCCGCAACGGGGCGGCCTGATTCGGGAGAAAAGACGCCATGATCAAGACGATCGCGCTGGTCACGCTCGCCCTCGGCATCGCCGGGGCGCCGACGCTCGCTTACGCCGATGACGCCTGCATGACCCAGGCGATGGACAAGAAGCTGGCCGGCGCCGCCAAGACCAGTTTCATGACCAAATGCGAAAGGACCTCTTGTGAGGGCCAAGCCAAGGACAAGAGCCTGCATGGCGCGGCGATGACCTCGTTCGTCAAGAAGTGCACGAAGGACGCCATGGCCATGCCCATGTGAGCCGAAAGGCTTGCGCTCGCTGCTAGAGAGCCGTCATTGCGAGGAGTGAAGCAACGAAGCAATCCAGGGTCGTAGGGCGCGCCCCATGTCCCTTAGATTGCTTCGCTTCGCTCGCAATGACGGTCACGGCTCGGATTGCTCGAAACCGCTCCAATTCCTCCCTCGCCGCAAATCGACGCCCGTATCGCGCGACCATTGCCTTCGCCCGGAAGTTCGGCGACGCTCAGGCCAATCGCAATCACCGGGGAGCTGGGCGATGATCCGGCGAGCCTTCGCACTCTGCCTGCTCTTGGCCTTCGCCGCCGCGGCGCCGACGGCCCGCGGCGCCGAAAGCTTTGTCATCGGGGTGATGAATGACCAGTCGGGTCCCTACGCCGATCTGGCCGGGCCGGGTTCAGTCGAGATCGCGCGGATGGCGATCGAGGATTTCGGCGGCGCGGTCCTTGGCAGGCCGATCGAGCTCCTCGTCGCCGATCATCAGAACAAGGTCGACGTCGGCCTCGCGATCGCCCGGCAGTGGTACGACGAGCGGGGCGCAAGGGCGATTTTCGACATCACCAATTCGGGGGTGGCGCTTGCGATCCAGGATCTGGCCAAGGCTCGCAACCGGGTGATCATCTTCGACTCGGCCTCTTCGTCCGACCTCACCGCCAAAGCCTGCTCGCCGAATGGCGTCCAGTGGAACGCCGACAACTGGTCGAATGGGGTCGCGCTGATGCGGCTCCTGATCAAACAGGGACTCGACAGTTTCTTCTTCATCACCGCCGACTACGCCTTCGGCGCTTCGCTCGAAGCGGACGCGCGCGACGCGATCGCCAAGGCCGGCGGAACCGTGGTCGGCGCGGTGCGCTCGCCCCTCAACACCGCCGATTTCAGCTCTTTTTTGATCGCCGCGCAGAGCTCGAAGGCAAAAGTGGTCGTGTTCGCCATCACCGGCGCCGATCTCTCCAATGCGCTCAAGCAGGCCAATGAATTCAATCTCGCCCC
Organism: uncultured Alphaproteobacteria bacterium; assembly: GCA_963794155.1. Classification (GTDB taxonomy): domain Bacteria; phylum Pseudomonadota; class Alphaproteobacteria; order Rhizobiales; family Beijerinckiaceae; genus Roseiarcus. The sequence goes on from CAWCCX010000003.1 coordinate 214,764, forward strand.
GGCGCAATATCTGGCGACGCCAATCACCTACCTGAGCGACGTTCATGCGCTCGGCCTCGATGTCGCGCACGGCCTGACCTTCATGCAGTCCTGGTACTGGGACCTCGACGATGAGACGCGGGCGTTCGCCAAGCGCTTCTACGCCCGCCGCTCCCGCATGCCCAACGACAACCAGGTCGCCCTCTATTCCTCGGTGCGCCACTATCTCGAGGCGGTCGCCAGGGCCGGAACAGACGAAACGGGCGCGGTGATGAAGGCGATGCGCGAGGCGCCTATCCACGACGTGTTCACCGCCAACGGGACGGTGCGCGCCGACGGACGGGTGCTCTATGACCGGTACCTCATGAAGGTGAAGACGCCGGCGGAATCGAAATACCCCTGGGATTATCTGACCGTCGTCGCCAAGATTCCCGCCGCCGAAGCCTTCCGGCCGCCGGGCGCGGGCGGCTGCACGCTGGCGGGGCCCTAAGAAGCGTGCCAGGAGAACACGACCAAACTCTATCACGAGGCGGGAGATGCTTGCACAATGACCACGCGTGTCGACCGGCGCAGTGTCCTCGGCGGAATCGCCGTTCTGCTTGGGGGTTGCGCAACCCAAGGCGGGTTTGGGCCCGGGTTTGGCTTCTACCCCCTCGGCAACCCCGAATTCGCGGCCTACGGCCCGATCAATGACCATGGACACGAGATCCCTGGGCTCGACCTCACGCGGATCGATCCGAGCCTGCTGCGCCAGCAGGTCGCTTTCGCCGGCCCCTACCGTCCGGGAACGATCGTCGTGAACATCGCCGGGCGGCGGCTGTATCTCGTTCAGCCTGGCGGCGTCGCGATGCGCTACGCCGTCGGCGTCGGCCGCGAGGAAGCGCTCAATTTTCGCGGCTCGGCCGTCATCGGCCGCAAGGCCGAATGGCCGCACTGGACGCCGACCTCGGACATGATTCGCCGCATGCCGATCTATGCGCATTACGTCAACGGATTGCCGGGCGGCATCGACAATCCGCTCGGGGCGCGAGCGCTCTATCTCTATCGCGGCAGTCAGGACACCGATTTCCGGCTGCACGGAACCATCGAACCGGAGACGATCGGCACCAAGGTGTCCAGCGGCTGCATCCGCCTGTTCAATCACGACATCATCGATCTCTACAACCGCGTTCCGGTCGGCTCGCCGGTCATCGTGCTGCAGGAGGGGGAGTCGATGCGCGCCGAGGCCGGGCCGGAGACCGGCGGCTATTACGATCCCTACGGACCGGAGCCGCCCGGATTCTACCCAGGACCGCCCGGAGCGTACCCTGGCCCCTACTATGAGTAGGCCGCCCTATGGGCAGTGGTGACGGCCCTGGTTTTCCAACGCTGAAGGTCGAGGCTGCCGGCCCCATGGCAAGTCCGCGGCCAGTGACGCTTCCGCAACTTTTGCTTGGCGCGCCCATGCTTGTCTTCGCGGAGGCGATTTGTTAGACGACCGCCTTCGCTTCGCGCCCCCGGGCTTGAAGCGAAAAGTGCGGTCATGGCGGAACTGGTAGACGCGCTAGCTTGAGGTGCTAGTTCTTTAACCGGAGTGGAGGTTCGAGTCCTCTTGACCGCACCAATTCCATCCGCGTCGCCATTGCGAGCGATGCGACGACGATGATGGCCACCCATCAGCGAATGGACTAAAGACGCTGGGTTCGCGGACCGGATGAGAGCGGATCTGCTCCCCGGAGGGGCCACGACACCGTCCGCATTTCTTCCGCCCCCATCACGGTCAAGCGAATCCGGTCGAGGGAGCGCGTCAGCCAACCCTCGCTTGCCGCATGCTGGAGGGCAGCCTCCAGATCGGCCGGGCTGCCCATGTTCTGAACCAGAAACGCGGCCCTCAGGTCGCCAAGCGCCAAGCTCTCCCGCGGCCTGACCTTCTTTAAGCCGAAAATCGCAAGGACGCTGCGCGCATAGTCCTCGTCGGCCGGCAGAGACGCCATCGTAGTACCCTCCTGCCTGCGCCGAAGGACCCAGCGCCTGCTAGGCTTGCACGTTTCCTCGGGCGCCCGGGGCTTGGCGTTCGTCGCCTAGCTTACCCTGCGCGCCCCTTGGCCGGATCGCTGGCATGGTCTTTGCCGAGCGGTCCGTCCAGCTCGAGACCATCGGGCAGCATAATGACGGATTGAGGGCGGCGTTGGCATTTGATCATCGCAAACCGGATCGCCTCGGTCCGGTTCGTGAACAAGCCGCCGCAGAGGCTTCGGGCGTCCTTGACCACCCAATGCCCGCTCCGATCCCGCCCGATGAACAGGCAGGACAAACTGCCGCCGCCCGCGGCCCTGATATCTTGCTGGATCATGAGTTTTCCTCGTTCGCTAACGAGGCGCCGGAGGCTTTCTTCCGGCGGGCCTATCGCCTGAAATCATCGTTCAGCCGCGATCAGTGCGGCGGCAGCCGGACGAGCAGTTCCGCGGCGAGGCCGAAAGCGAGCGAAATCATCAACAACAGCCCGAGACGGCTGAATATTTGCATCGGCGCAGGCGGGTCGATTTCGCACGGATCGTAAGGGTCTAGACAGTGCGCCGGCGGATCGTCATATCCGTCCGACGTCGTCGGATCCCACGAAAGATCTGACATATTCGGGCTCTCCGTTCCTCACTTTGGTGAGCGGAATGTGCGCTCGCCCGCATAAGCGTTCGATAGGGAAAAGGGGCGCCGAGCGTAAGCGGCGCATAAATTGGCGATGGCTGGACGGCGAGACGGGGTTCGGCGGCCTATCCGTTTATGGTATTAGGGGATCGGGGTGGGCGACTTCGAAAAAAGGGAGGGCGTTGATGCTCAATTCGCTCGGCGAGGTTCTCCCGCATGCGGCCCGCCGCTTCGGCGGGAAGGCCGCGCTCGTGATCGAAGGACGAAGCTTCAGCTTTCGTGAGCTCGACGATTTATCGAGCGCGCTCGCCGCGAGCCTGGTCAGGCTTGGCGTCAGGCCCGGTGACCGCGTCACGCTCTATGCGCCCAACTCCTGGGAGTGGATCGTCAGCTATTACGGCGCGCTCAAGACCGGCGCGGTGATCAATCCGATCAACGTGATGCTGACGCCGGCCGAGGTCGCCTTCGTCACCAAGGATTGCCAAGCGAGCGCGCTGATCGGCGACGCCGACAAGATCGCCGCGGCGATCGAGGCAGGCGTGACCGGCTTGACCTCGATCGTGTTCGGCGATGCGCGAATTCAGGGGGCGACTCCGTTCAACGAGCTCGTGGCCGAGCCGGCGCCGTTCGAGCCGGTTGCGGTCAAACCCGACGCGCTGTCGACCATCGGCTACACCTCGGGCACCACCGGCCATCCCAAAGGCGCGATGCAGTCCCACCGGGCCGTGATCCTCAACGTCGCTATGTACGCGCAGATGTATCTCAAATCGCCGCTCGACACGGTCGTGACCGCGGTGCCATGTCCGCATGTCTACGGCAACGTTGTCTTCAACAGCGCGATGATGTACGGAACGAAGCTCGTCCTTCACCCCCGGTTCGACGCCGGCGAGGTCCTAACGAGCATCGAGGCGCACAAAGCCACGATGTTCGAGGGCGTGCCGACAATGTACATGTATATGCTCGTTCACCCTGAGCTTCCGCGGTTCGATCTCTCCTCGCTCACGCGGTGCTCGGTCGGCGGCCAAACGATGCCGGTCGCCAAGATGCAGGCCGTGGAGCAGCGCTTCGGCTGTCCGCTGATCGAGCTATGGGGCATGACCGAGCTCGCGGGCCTCGGAACGACGTTTCCGTGCAACGGCCCCTATAAGCTCGGCTCGATCGGCGTCGCTCTTCCGCATGTCGAGGCTCGGATCGCCGACGTCGCCGACCCGAAGGCGACCATGCCGCGCGGCGAGGTTGGCGAACTGATGATCCGCGGCCCGATCGTGATGCAGGGCTACTACGGCAACGAAAAAGCCACCCGCGAGACGATCGAGCCGGACGGCTGGATGCGCACCGGCGATCTCGCGACCATGGACGAGGACGGCGCGGTGTTCATCGTCGACCGCAAGAAGGACATGATCATCACCGGCGGCTTCAAGGTGTTCCCGGCCGAAATCGAACGGGTCATCGCCGCTCACCCGTCGGTCGCGATGGTCGCGGTCGGCAGTCAGCCGGACGAGTTCAAGGGCGAGATCGCCAAGGCCTATGTGGTGCTGAAGCCCGGCGCGCCCGCCGATTCGGAGGCAATCCTTAGCCACTGCCGCGAGCAGATCGCCGCCTACAAGGCGCCGCGCGCGCTGCAGTTCGTGGCCGACCTGCCGAAAACCTCGACCGGTAAGATCATGCGGCGCGAATTGCGCAAGCTCGACGCCTGAGGCCGTCGGCACGTCTAGTCCGGCCCGGCCCGAACCAGGCAAATCATGACGAGACCCGCGGCGCTAAGAAAGGCGCATACGACGAAGACGGATGCGTAGCCGAACGCCTGCGCCAGGGCGCCCACGCCGAAGGCGGCGACCACCGAACCCACTTGCGCGGCGTTCGAAAACAGCGCCGCGGCCGCTCCAGCGCGATGCGGCAGGAGCGATTGCAGGAAGCCGATCCCGAGATAAGTGACAAGAGCGATGCTGATCGCACGGAGGATTTGGGCCCAGAAGACCAGCTCCACAGATCGGGCGAGAACGAGCGCGACATAATAGGCCACGAAGGCGGCGAACCCAGCGGCGATCGCCGCCCGTTCGCCGCGCCTGAGCGGCCGCCAGATCAATAGACCCATGACGACGATTTCCAGGGCCGCGCATAGGCTGAACATCAATCCGACGTCGGTCTGACTGCCGCCGAGGGACGAGGTCACCACAATGGGCAACGGGATCGATCCCATGAACAACGCAGTGTGAAAGAGGGCAAGGGCGGTGAAGGCGAGTGCGATCGCCAGACCTCCGTTCGGTGACTTGCGCCGCTCGCGATGAGCGGCCTCGCCTGAAATTGGCCGCGCTCGTACAAAGGCGAGGGTCGCGAGCGCGATCGCCCCCGAAGCGGCGCTCGTGAGGAAGACGGCGCGAAAACCAAACGCAGCGGCGACGACCGCCCCGATCGCCGGTCCGATCGCCCAGGCGAGCGACCAACTGGCGCGCGGGACTCCGATCGCGCGACTGGTGGTGTGCAGGCTGGCGTCGTCGAATTGTCGTTTGACGAGCGCGATCGATTGGGAGAAAGCGGCGGCGCCAACCGCAATCGGGACTGCCGCGATGATGAGCAGGAACGCGAAATTGGTCGTTGAGGCGAGGAGGGCGTAGCCGAGAGATGACCCGCCGAGCGCGATGAGCAACGGCGCGACGCTCGTCCGCCTGTCGACCCACGCTCCAAACGCCGTGCCGAAGGCGATTCCGCTGACCGCTCTCGGGGTCAGGATGGCGCTCAGCGAAAGGGGGCTTAGGCGTGCTTCATCGACGAGAAAGAGCACGATGTAGGGGCCGGAAATGGCGTCCGCGAGGCCGACGAGCACGTCGACGACAACGAGCGCAATGAAGAACGACGAGCGGTCCGCATCCCTGGTCAAATACGCCTCGGACGGTGTGCGCGCGAAGGAAACCAAGTCCCGCGCCAATCGCGAAGAAAGCCTCGCCCAGCGCTGCGCCGGGTCAGGACGCTCCCAGGGCAAAACCAGTTTACTCGGTTGGCGCCGGCTTGACCGGGATCGGACCGTCGCCGATTTTGGCGGCGGATTTCTCGAACCGCGGCTTCAAGGCCCCAATCACCCGCTCTGTCTCCGAGCGCCAGCCCGGGGGAGCGGGGACGGTCGGGCCGCTTCCGGGACCGGCAACGATGTGAACGATCCGGTAGCCCTTCGCCTTCAGCTCCTTGAGCAGCATCGGAACCATCTCGGCCGTCCAGGGATGGTTGTCGTGCATGAGAAGCATGCCTTTCTGGCCGTTCTTCTCAAGCCGGCTCATCACCAGATGCAGCTCTTGCTCAGCCGTCATCTTGATCCAGTCGGACGCCCAGAGGTCGACGCCGAAGATGCCGACATTGTTGGCGGCGAACCAGTCGCGCAGGTCCTGGGTATCGGCGAATCCGGGAAAGCGGAACCACGGCGTGTGCAGCTTGAGGTCTTTCAGGTCCTTCGGCTCACCCTCGGGAAACGTCTGCCCATAGGCCGCCTTCTCGACCGCGATCATACCCTTAAGCACGTCCGCGCGCGCGGCGGGGTCGCCGCCAGGCAGGTAGCGCAGCGTCGGCTGAGGATGCGACCAGGTGTGGTGGGCGACCGTGTGGCCGTCCAAAACCTCGCGCCTGGCGATCTGCGGCAGGCCGTCGACGTTGCGGCCGATGTCGAAGAAGGTCGCGCGCACGCACTGATCGGCGAGCGCGTCGAGGATTTTTGGCGTATTTGTAGCATCCGGGCCGTCGTCGAAGGTCAGGATCACCTCATGGTCGACGAGCGGGATCGTCCGCGGATAGGTCTTCAAGCCCACCTCGAGCCCTCCTTGCGTGCCGATTTCGACGACGCGCGAGGTTCCGAGCTTGTCGGGTCCGCAAGTTTGAGCTCCTGCGGCGCTCACGCCGGCGAACAGCGCCGCCAGCGCAAGCGCAGTCCGCATTGACAGGTCCAGTCGGCAAGTCATAGAGGGGTTCCAGCGGATTGCGCGTCCGGTGAGGATGAGGCGTGGGGGCGTGTTAACGAAGCGTTACGAGGATCGCTCTAGATTTTCCGCCATCCGCTACACGCGATCGTCCGGCGAGACTATAGTTCGCGGAGCGATTTTTGACAGGCTGACGATGCCGGACGGCAAGATTCTCATTTCCAGCATGCTTAGCGCCTTCGTGCTCGCGCTCGCGGGTTGCGGCAGCGGCGTCGGTCCCCTGGATGCGCTCAGCTCCGATTTGCCGAGGCCGACCGACTACCCGATCCACGGCATCGACGTCTCCAAGTTTCAGGGCGACATCGACTGGAACGCGGTCGCCAACAGCGGCGTCAAGTTCGCCTGGATCAAGGCGACCGAGGGGGGCGATAACACCGACGAGCGCTTCCAGGCCAACTGGACCGGCGCGAAAGCCGCCGGGGTGCCGCGCGGCGCCTATCATTTCGTCTACTGGTGCCGGCCGCCGATGGAGGAGATGGCCAACTTCGAGCAGAACGCTCCGGTCGAGGGCGATGCGCTGCCGCCGGTCCTCGACGTCGAGGCGACGCCGACGTCGAAGACCTGTCATCGGCACCTCACCCAGGAAGACGCCATCGCCGAGATGAAGGTGATGCTGGACGAGATGGAGCGGCACTACGGCAAGCGGCCGATCATCTATACGACCGTCGACTTCTACCAGGCGATCCTTGCGGATGGCGCCTTCATGGATTACCCGATCTGGGTCCGATCGGTGAAGTATCAGCCGTCCGTCAAATACGGGCCGCGGCCCTGGCATTTTTGGCAATACCAATCCGACGGCTCGATCGCCGGCATCCAGGTTCATGTCGATCGCGACGCCTTTTTTGGCACCCAGAAGCAGTGGGAGGCCTTCCTCCGCGACGAGGAATTGGTGGTGAGAAAAGCCGACGCGAGAGGCCAAAGTGCCCCGCAGCCCGCCGCGCCGAACGCAGCGCCAACGCAACCCCCGGTCCCGGAAGCTGTCGCCGCGCAACCCGCCGACCAGCAATCCGCGCCGCAACCGCCGGTAGAGCGTGAGGCTGGCGCGCAACAGGCGGACGACCAGCAGCAATAGGACAGCGCGCGCCGCAAGATGCGCCGGCTTTGGGCGCACTTGTCCTGACCGGCCGAATGGCGCAACAGTTTCGCGCATCGCCAACGTCGGGAGGCGCGAATGGCCAAGGAAGGCGCAGCCGATCTCAAGGCGGACGCCCTGCAGTTTCACAGCTCGCCCCGGCCGGGCAAGCTCGAGGTCGTCGCCACCAAGCCGCTCGCCAATCAGCGCGATCTCGCGCTCGCCTATTCGCCTGGCGTCGCCTTTCCCTGCGAGGCGATTGCGGCCGACCCCCACACCGCTGCGATCTATACCGCCCGCCAGAATCTCGTCGCGGTGCTGACCAACGGCACCGCCGTGCTTGGCCTCGGCGACATCGGCCCGCTCGCCGGCAAGCCGGTGATGGAGGGTAAGGCGGTCCTGTTCAAGAAATTCGCCGGCATCGACGTGTTCGACATCGAGGTGGCGGAGAAGAACGTCGACAAACTGGTCGACGTCATTGTCGCCCTCGAGCCGACCTTCGGCGGCATCAACCTCGAGGATATCAAGGGCCCGGAGTGCTTCGAGGTCGAGGAGAAGGCGAAGGCCCGCATGGGCATTCCCGTGTTCCACGACGACCAGCACGGTACGGCGATCATCGTTTCCGCAGCGATCGTCAACGCGCTTGAGCTCACCGGCAAAAAGATTGGCGAGGTCAAGATCGTCTGCTCGGGCGCGGGCGCTGCGGCGCTCGCCTCGCTCAATCTCCTCGTTTCGCTCGGCGCCAAGCGCGAAAACATCATCGTCTGCGACATCGAGGGCGTCGTTTTCAAGGGCCGCGAGAAACTGATGGACCGCTGGAAGGCGGTCTATGCGCGCGACACCAGCGCACGCACGCTCGCGGACGCCATACCCGGCGCCGATATCTTCCTTGGCCTGTCGGCCGGCGGCGTCCTCAAGCCCGATATGCTCAAACAGATGGCGAAGGACCCGCTGGTGATGGCGCTCGCCAATCCGACGCCCGAGATCATGCCGGAGCTGGCGCTCGAGGCGCGACCCGACGTAATGATCTGCACCGGCCGCTCCGACTATCACAACCAGGTCAACAACGTCCTCTGCTTCCCCTATATCTTCCGCGGCGCGCTCGACGTCGGCGCCCGCGAAATCAACGAATCGATGAAGAAGGCCGCGGTCGCAGCTATCGCGGCGCTGGCCCGCGAGACGCCCTCGGAGGTGGCTGCGCTTGCCTACGGCGGCGAGGCCTCGCTGTTCGGCAAGACCTCGCTGATCCCGAGCCCGTTCGATCCGCGGCTCATGCTGCGCATCGCGCCCGCGGTCGCGCGCGCGGCGATGGAGAGCGGCGTCGCCCGCCGTCCGATCGCCGATTTCGACGCCTACGCCGATCAGCTCAACCGGTTCGTCTTCCGCTCCGGCTTCATCATGAAGCCGCTGTTCGCCAAGGCGCGCGCGGCGATGAAAACGGTGATCTATTCGGAGGGCGAGGACGAGCGCGTGCTGCGGGCGACGCAGGTGGTGCTCGAGGAGCGCCTCGCCAGGCCGATCCTGATCGGGCGGCCGGAGGTGATCAGCGACCGCATCAAGCGCTTCGGGCTGACGATCCGTCCGAACTCCGATTTCGAGATCATCGATCCGAGCGACGATCCGCGCTATCGCGACTACGTCGCGACTTACCTCAAAGTGGCGGAGCGAAAGGGCGTGACGCCGGACGTGGCGCGCATCGTTGTGCGGTCATCCCCCAGCGTCATCGGCGCCCTGGCCCTGCACCGCGGCGACGCGGACGCCCTGCTGTGCGGCCTTGAGGGACGGTTCACCTCGCGTCTCGACCACATTCGTGACATCGTGGGCCTCGCGCCGGGGGTCAAGGATTTCTCGGCGCTGTCGTTGGTCATCGCGTCGGCGGGCGCCTATTTTCTCGCCGATACTCATGTTCGCTACGATCCGAGCGCCGAGGAGATCGCTGAAACCGCGATCGCCTGCGCCCATCATGTGCGCCGGTTCGGCATCGCGCCGAAGATCGCGCTGATCTCGCATTCGGACTTCGGCTCGGCCGACACGCCCTCTTCGCTGAAAATGCGCGAGGCCTTGCGACTTTTGCAGGAGCGCGCGCCCGACCTTGAGGTCGACGGCGAAATGCAGGCCGACACCGCGCTGTCGCTGGTCGCCCGCCAGCGCGTGATCTTGAACTCGCGCCTGCAAGGGGAAGCCAACGTCCTAATCTTCCCCAATCTCGACGCCGGCAGCACCGCGCTGCAGCTGACCCGGGTGATCGCCGACGCCTTGCCAATCGGGCCGATTCTCATCGGCCCGGCGAAGCCCGCGCACGTGCTGACGCCCTCGGTGACCGCGCGCGGCATCGTCAACATGACGGCGATCGCGGCCGTCGAAGCCGCGAGCGGATAGGCGCCCTTTTTCGCCGATAGTCGGCGCAGGGTTTGGTGCGCGGGTGGGACCATTGATTGGCGCGAGGCCGATGTTTGACTTCAAGGACAAGGTCGTCCTGATCACGGGCGCGGCCCAGGGCTTCGGCAGGGTCTGCGCCGTGGCCTTTGCGGAACACGGAGCAAAGCTGGTCATTTGCGACATCAATGATCGAGCCGGGAAGGAGACAATGCGCCTGATTGAGGCGTGCGGCGCCGAAGGCCTCTACATCCATGCCGACGTGGCCCGGGAGAGCGACGTGCAGGGCCTGCTCGAGTTGGCGGTGAGCAAATTCGAAAGGCTCGACGTAGCGGTCAACAACGCCGTCAAGGAAACCGCGGGCCCCACGCTCGATCTCCCCTCGGCCGCGTTCGACGAGCTGATCGATACAAACCTGAAAGGCGTCTACTACTGCATGAAGCATGAGGTCGCCCAAATGCGGAAGAACGGCGGCGGAGCGATCGTCAATCAGGCATCCGTCACCAGCAGCATCACGGGGGTGGCGGACAACGGCCTCTACGGAGCAACCAAAGGCGGCGTGATCGGCTTGACGAAGTCGGCAGCGCTTCAGGTCGCGGCGGAAAACATCAGCATCAACGCGCTTGCGACCGCGGGGTTCGACATTCCCGAGGATGTCTTCGTGCGGTGGATCGAAAGCCATGGCGTCTCGCGTGAGGAGGCGGCGGCCGGGTTTCCAATCGGTAGGCTGGGACGCCCGGAGGAGATTGCCGCCGCAGTGATGTATCTCGCTTCCGACGAGGCAAGGTTCGTCATCGGTACGGTGCTTACAGTCGACGGCGGCTTTACGGCTCGCTAGTTTCTGCACGGCGCCGGCCGCGTGCGCACAGGCGCTTCATTTTGCCGCAACCGCCTATCCACAAGCGGCCGAAATTTGATTTGACAGCCGCAGCCTTCGGGCGAAAATATTCAGCTGTCGTCGTGAACAGGCAATGTGAAGGCGACGCAACCGCCGGCCGATCTCAAGGCGCGGCAGAAAGACGGGGTAGCCATGACTCCGCCGGACCAAAAGGAATGACCCTGGCGCAGCCAGGGTCGAAGCGCCGTCGCCGCTCGACATGCTAGAGCGGAAGGGCGCTCTCATAAATCGCTGACCAAACATGCCTGGCGGCGAGCGCGAAGGCCAAGCGTTTTCTCCGCCGAGATATCATCTGTAACGTCCCAGACGTTTCGCGAGCAGCGAAACAGGGCCCCGGTACGCCATGGGCGTCGGGGCCCACGCTGTTTCATCGGTTCTGCCCGAACGAGGTCCGCTCGGCTGCTCAACCGCTTACGTATCGGCGCCAGTCGTGCGCCTCCTTGAAGCCCAGGACCTCGCGCGCCTTGCGGTTCGACAGCGGGGCCTCGAATTCGCCCATCTTGCGGGTCACCGGCGTATTCGGACTGAGCTTCGCCAGCGCCTTGAGGGTCGGCTCGTTGAGCGTGATCGTATCGTTGGTCGCGTTGAAGACTTGGAAGCCGAGCCCGTCCTTCTCGAGGCACAGCCGCACGATTTCGCCGAGGTCGCGCGCGTCCACATAGCTCCAGGCGTTGCGCTTGCGCAGCGGCGGGTCGGCGGCGTAACGCTTGAACGGCCCGTATTCGTGCGGCTCGATCACATTGCCGATCCGAAGCGCGTAAATGTCGGCCTCGTAGCGCATGGCGAAGGCGCGGGCGGTCTTTTCGTTGCACACCTTGGAGAGGCCGTACAAGTCCATCGGGTCGATGTCGTAGTCCTCTTCGAGCGGAAACGCATGGAAGTCCTTGTCGCCCTCGGCGAAGCAGACGCCGTACGTTGTCTCGCTCGAGGCGATCACGACCTTGCGGACGCCGAGCTTCATCGCCGCCTCGATGACATTGTAGGTGCTGATCACGTTGGTGGCGAAGGTGACGTTGTCCGGTTCGATCAAGACGCGCGGGATGGCGGCGAAATGGACCACCGCGTCGGGCGGGCGCGGCGGATAGCCGAGCTCGAAGCCGGCGAAAGTCGGGTGGGTGGTCAGCGCGTTGAACGCCTGGCCGCTGTCGGTCAAGTCGGCGATCAGCGTCGGCACGCCGGGAAGGTCGAGCGGCTTCAGATCGACGTTGAGGACCGAATAACCGTGCGCGACGAGATGCGGGACGGCGTGGCGGCCGGCCTTGCCCGTTCCCCCGGTGAAGACAATGCGTTTGCCGGACATGCCCTTGCTTCTCCCGATTGCTGCGCCGTCTTCTTAGCGCCCGGGCCCCGAGGGCGTCGATAGGAGAATGGCAGTCACGCTCGCGGATGGGCGGAGCGATAGGCAGCGAGAAGCCGGGCGCTGTCGACGCCGGTATAGACCTGGGTCGTTGACAGCGACGCGTGGCCGAGCAGGTCCTGGATCGTGCGCAAATCGCCTCCGCGCGCGAGGAGGTGGGTGGCGAAGGAATGGCGGAGCGCATGCGGCGTCGCGCTGTCAGGCAGGCCGAGCGCGCCGCGCATCCGCGCCATCGCCAGTTGGACGATCCGCGGCGACAGTGGCCCGCCCTTCGCGCCGACGAACAGCGGCCCGTCGGGTTCGAGCGGATAGGGGCAGAGCGCGAGGTAGTCCTCGACCGCCTTGCGCACCGGGGCGATGGTCGGCGCCGAGCGCGACTTCTTACCCTTCCCGACGACGGTGATCGCTTCAGTCTCGCCGACTGGCGCGTCGGCACGGCGGATTCCCAGCGCCTCGGAAATGCGCAGGCCGGCGCCGTAAAGGAGCGCCAGCACCGCCGCGTCGCGCGCCAGCACCCAGGGTTCGCGCGCCTCGCCGTCGCGGATCGCGGTCGTGGTCATGGTCCTGGCGTCGGCCGCGCTCAACGGCCGGGGCAGGCGGCGTGCGGCCTTCGGAGCGCGAACGGCGGCGAGCGCTCCGGCGGTTTGCCCGCTTTCGCGCGCGATCTGGCGGGCGAGCGACCTCAAGGCCGAGAGCGCCCGTTGCAATGAGCGGCCGTCAACGCCCTCGACCCGCCGGCGGGCGAGAAAGGCGCGCAAGTCCCCCGGGGCGCAATCGGTGAAATCCGCAATCGTCGGCGGCGCGCCGAACCGCTCGGCGAGAAAGGCGAGAAATTGCCTGGCGTCGCGACGGTAAGCCTCGAGCGTGCGCTCGGACAATCGCCGCTCATGGGCGAGATGGGCAAGCCACGCGCCCGCGGCCGCAGCGAGGTCAGGCGCAGCGGGTAGGCAGGCGAGTTCAAGCGACCGGGCGAACTTTTGCATCGGAGCATGCTGCGCTGAAAGACTTAAGCGGTGGTTGCGGAGACGGGGCCGCTCGCGACCCTCGATCGCGCGCTCGAGCAGGCGGCGGTCGCCGAAGGCGTCGCGCTGTTTGGGGCTTGACCCCCGGCCTCGCCCGGGCGGATGCTCGCCGCGTCCGATTGCCGGCGCGGCGATCGACGGGGATAGGAGAAAGCCCCATGCGGTTTCTCGCCTTCATCGGCGCGCTTGCGATCTTGGGCGCCATTGCCGCAGCGATCTATTTGTTCGGCGGCTTCTATAGCGTCGCCGAGAACGAGGACAATCCGGCGATCGTCGACTGGGCGCTGGCGAGCGTCCGCGGCGCCTCAGTCGCGGGTCATGCGACCGATCAACCGCCCGCCAATCTCGACGATCCCGAGACCGTCAAGGCCGGCGCGAAGGTTTATTCGACCATCGGCTGCGTCAATTGTCACGGCGGACCGCCGAACGCCAATTGGGCCAAGTGGTCCGAGGGGCTGAAGCCGGTGCCCGCCGATCTCAAGGTGATGGCGAAAGAGCGGACCGCGCCGCAACTGTTCTGGGTGGTCAAGAACGGCATCAAGTTCACCGGGATGCCGAGCTTCGGCCTGGCCGGGGCGTCCGATCAGGACCTCTGGTCGATCGTCGCTTTCATCAAGAAACTGCCCAGTATATCGGACAGCGACTATAAGACCTGGACCGCGCCGCCCTGAGCGGCGCAGCCCGCCGGCCTTACCCCAGCAAATCCTCGAGGTGCGGAATGAGCGGCGCGTCCGCCGGCGGCATCGGGTAGCGGCGCAGATCACTCGGCCGCACCCATTTCAGCGCCTGCCCGTCGAGCGGCTGAACCAAGCCCTCCCATCTGCGGCAAACGTAGAGCGGCATCAGCAGGTGGAAGTCGTCGTATGTATGGCTCGCGAAAGTGAGCGGCGCGAGGCAGGCGGCCTTGACCGCGATGCCGAGCTCCTCGCCGAGTTCTCGGATCAGCGCCTCCTCGGGCTGCTCGCCGGCGCCCATCTTGCCGCCGGGGAACTCCCACAGGCCCTCGAGCGGCTTGCCTTTCGGCCGTTGCGCCAGCAGCACCCGGCCGTCCGCGTCGATCAGCGCCGCCGCGACGACGAGCACGAGCTTCACGAACGATAGTCGCCATTGATCGCGACATATTCCTTGGTCAGGTCGCAGGTCCAGACCGTCGCGCGCCCCCGCCCCAGATGCAGGTCGGCCGTGATCTCGATCGCATCACGCTTCATATAGGCCGACGCCGCCGCTTCTTCATAGGCGGGATCGCGCATGCCCTGATGGGCGACGCGGATCTTGCCGAAGAACACATCGAGCTTGTCGCGCTCGGCCTTCTCCCCTGCCTTGCCGACCGCCATGACGACCCGCCCCCAATTGGCGTCCTCGCCGGCGCAGGCGGTCTTGACCAGCGGCGAATTGGCGATCGAGAACGCAATGCGCTTGGCCGCCTTGCGGCTCGCCGCGCCTTCGACCTTGACGGTGATGAACTTGCGCGCGCCTTCGCCGTCGCGCACCACCTGTTGGGCAAGATTGCGCAAGAGCTTGTCGAGCGCGCGCCTGAAGTCGGCCGCCCGCGGATCGCGGGCGTCCTCGATCAGCGGCGCGCCTTGAGCCTGGCCGGTGGCGAAGATCATCAGCGTATCCGAAGTCGAGGTGTCGCTGTCGACGGTGATCGCGTTGAACGAGCGCTCGACCGATTTCGCCAGCATCGCCTGGAGCGCTCCCGGCGCGATCGCCGCGTCGGTGAAGACATAAGCCAGCATGGTCGCCATGTCGGGCGCAATCATCCCGGCCCCCTTGGCGATGCCGTTGATGACGACCTCGGCGCCGCCGAGCTTGACGCGCGCGGTCGCGATCTTCGGATAGGTATCGGTGGTCATGATCGCCTTGGCGGCGCCGAGCAGCCCGTCGGCGCTCGCTTCCGCGACCAGCGCGCCGATGACGCGGGCGATCCGCGTCGCGTCGAGCGGCTCGCCGATGACCCCAGTCGAGGCCATGAAGATTTCGCTTGTGTGCGCGCCGATCGCATTGGCGGCGGCCTCCGCGACATGGGCGACCGCGGCTGCGCCGACGCCGCCGGTGAAGGCGTTGGCGTTGCCGGAATTGACGATCAGCGCCCGCGCTTCCCCACGGGCGAGATGGGCGCGGCACCAGTCAACCGGCGCCGAGGGGCATTTGGAGCGGGTGAACACGCCCGCGACCGCCGCCGGCCGGCCGAAAAGCGCGATCATGACGTCGGTCCGCCCCGCGTAGCGAACGCCCGCCGCGATGGTCGCAAATCGGACGCCGGCGATCGGGGGCAGGGCGGGATAGGACTTCGGCGCCAGCGGCGAGAGCGGGGCGGGAGCGGCCATGGACGTTTCCGAAGCAAGAAGGAGAGCAGGCGGCGAGCCCGCTCTCGCGAAGGCCAATCCGTGGCGTCAGGGCGTCTTGGGCTTATCGGCGGGGGCGGGGGCCGTGGCGGCGGGGGCGTCCCTGCTCGGATCAGCCGCCTGGGCCTGGGGCAGCAGCTTGCCGTCGGCGTCGAACAGCTCGATCTTGGCGGCGCTATGGAGCTGCGAGATCGCGTCGCTTTCCGCCTTCTGGGCGACATAGCGCGCCGCTTGGTCCCTGATTTGCTCGAAGGGCGGGAAGGTCTTGGTGCGCACGCCCTCGATCTTGATGATGTGCCAGCCGAACTGCGTCTTGACCGGCTCGGAAATCTCGCCTTCCTTCAGCTTGAAGGCGGCCTCGGAGAATTCCGGCACCATGCGGTCCTTGGTGAACCAGCCGAGGTCGCCGCCGTCGCCGGACGGGTCCTTGGAGAGTTCGGTCGCCACTTTGGCGAAGTCCTCCCCGCCTTTGACCCGGGCGAGCGCCGCCTTGGCCTCGTCCTCGGTCGGCAGCAGGATGTGCCTGGCGTGGATCTCCTGTTGCGGCGGCTCCGCCTTCGCGGCCTCCTCATAGGCCTTCCGCTCCGCCTCCTCGGTCGTCGCCGCCTTGGCGACAGCGCCCAGCAATTGCTCCATCGCCAGCTTGTCACGGAAATAGGTCAGCTTGCGCTCGAATTCCGGGGTCG
Organism: uncultured Alphaproteobacteria bacterium; assembly: GCA_963794155.1. Classification (GTDB taxonomy): domain Bacteria; phylum Pseudomonadota; class Alphaproteobacteria; order Rhizobiales; family Beijerinckiaceae; genus Roseiarcus. Next base: position 231,086 of record CAWCCX010000003.1, read on the forward strand.
AGGTCAGCTTGTCAGCCTCAGCCTTCTTGGCCGCGAGCTTGAGGTCGACGAGATAGTCGAGCACGTATTTCTGCCGCGCCGCGCCTTCGAGCTTCTGCGGCAGGCCCGGGCCGATGTCGGCCATCGCGTCGGCGACGTCGTCCTCGGTGATCGGCGCGCCGTCGACCTTCGCCACGACCTTCGGATCGGCCGAAGCCGGGCCGGTAAAACTGAAAGCCGCGCCGAGCCCAAGCGCGAACGCGAGAGCGGCCGTCCGTGGGCGCGCGGAAAAGATGGTTGTCATAGGGGCTCCTTTGGGGCGAACGGAACGCCGGTCGCCGATCGTTTCCATTTCGCGGAGGCCGCTATAGAGGGATTTGGGCGACATTGCGAGGGAAAGGAGCGCTCGCCCAGCGGAAATTGCGCCCCCGGCGACCCCGCTGCCTTTGCGAGCGCCTTCGGGCGCCGACGCCGCGCCGCGAGCCGCCGCGACGACATTGCGGCGTCCGTCGGCCTTGAGACTCACTTTTCCCTTGACAAGCGCTGCTGACGCCTTACATCCCCGCCATCCCGAAGCCGTTCTGGGTCCCGGCGCCATTTCCGAGCGCGTGGGACTTTTTGCGTTTTCTCGGATTCTCGACATGGGCCGGCCTCCACCGGACGTCGAGACGGACAGCACCGCGGCGCTCGGCGTATCGCCTAACCGTCGCCGAAATGGAGCGTTTGGACGAATGGCTCGCATAGCAGGCGTCAATATTCCCACCAACAAGCGCGTCATCATCGCGCTCCAGTATATCCATGGGATCGGGCCGAGGAAGGCCGAAGAGATTGTCGAGAAGGTGCACATCCCACCCGAGCGGCGGGTCTCCCAGTTGACGGACGCGGAAGTGATGCAGATCCGCGAAACGATCGACCGCGACTACATGGTCGAAGGCGACCTTCGCCGGGAGGTCGCGATCAACATCAAGCGCCTGATGGATTTGGGCGCTTATCGGGGCCTTCGCCATCGGCGGCAGTTGCCGGTGCGCGGACAGCGCACCCATACCAACGCCCGCACCCGCAAGGGCAAGGCCAAGCCCATCGCCGGCAAGAAGAAGTGATCGCCGTTTTCCGTCTCGACGCATTCCAGATCAGGACGCGTTTCGCTCGAAGCGCGATTGAAGGATAATCTTTATGGCAAAAGAAGCGACCCGCGTGCGCCGTCGCGAACGTAAGAACATCGTCTCCGGCGTCGCCCACGTAAACTCGACGTTCAACAACACGATGATCACGATCACCGACGCGCAGGGCAACACGATCTCGTGGTCGTCCGCCGGCACCATGGGATTCAAGGGATCGCGCAAGTCGACCCCGTTCGCCGCCCAGATCGCAGCCGAGGACGCGGTCCGAAAGGCTTCCGAGCACGGCATGCGCACGCTCGAGGTCGAGGTCTCCGGCCCCGGTTCGGGCCGCGAATCGGCGTTGCGGGCGATCCAGGCCGCCGGCTTCAACGTCACTTCGATCCGCGACGTCACTCCGATCCCGCACAACGGCTGCCGTCCGCGCAAGCGTCGCCGCGTCTGACCCGTCCCCGTGTGAGCGCGCCACCGGATTCCAAGGCGCGCGCGTTGCGGACTTTAAGCGTCATGGCGAGACGCTCGATTTAGCCCGCGCACCCGCCGAAAGAGAAGGCCAACCCCGTGATCCAGAAGAACTGGCAAGAACTCATCAAGCCGAAGAAGCTCGACATCGTTCTGAGCGAGGCCTCGCGTAGGGTCGCAACCGTCGTCGCCGAGCCGCTGGAGCGCGGCTTCGGCCAGACGCTCGGCAACTCGCTCCGCCGGGTCCTGCTGTCGTCCCTGCAGGGCGCGGCCATCACCTCGATTCACATCGACGGCGTCCTGCACGAATTTTCGTCCATTCCGGGCGTGCGCGAGGACGTGGTCGACATCGTGCTCAACGTCAAGGACATCGCGGTCAAGATGCAGGGCGAAGGCGTCAAGCGCCTGGTGCTCAAGAAGCGCGGTCCGGGCGCGGTCACCGCCGGCGACATCCAGACCACGGGCGACATCCAGATCCTAAACCCGCACCTCGTCATCTGCACCCTCGACGAGGGCGCGGACCTCAGGATCGAATTCACCGTCATGACCGGCAAGGGCTATGTGCCCGCCGATCGCAACCGCGCCGAGGATTCGCCGATCGGCCTCCTGCCGATCGACAGCATGTTCTCGCCGGTGAAGAAGGTCTCCTACCGCGTTGAGGCCACGCGCGAGGGCCAGGACCTCGACAAGGACAAGCTGACGCTGACCATCGAGACCAACGGCGCGATGTCGCCGGAAGACGCGCTCGCCTACGCCGCCCGCATCCTGCAGGACCAGCTCGCGGTGTTCGTCAACTTCGAGGAGCCGCGCCGCGAGGAGGCGCAGCATGCGATCCCCGAGCTCGCGTTCAATCCGGCGCTGCTCAAGAAGGTCGACGAACTCGAGCTTTCCGTCCGCTCCGCCAACTGCCTCAAGAACGACAACATCACCTATATCGGCGATCTGATCCAGAAGACCGAGGGCGAGATGCTGCGGACGCCGAACTTCGGCCGCAAGTCGCTCAACGAGATCAAGGAAGTCTTGGCCCAGATGGGTCTCCACCTCGGCATGGAGGTCCAGGGCTGGCCGCCGGAGAACATCGAAGACCTCGCCAAGCGGTTCGAGGAGCACTACTAGCCCTTCTCCCTCTGGGAGAAGGTGTCAGCCGAAGGGCTGACGGATGAGGGGTTTCCCTCACCCCAGCCCTCTACCGAAAAGCGGGAGAGGGAGATAACGATCGGCCGTTCCTTGGCACGGCGGCCGAAGACCCGAGAAGGAGAACGCCATGTATCACGGACGCGCCAAACGGCGCTTTAATCGCACCGCCGAGCATCGCCAGGCGATGTTCGCCAACATGGCCCAGGCGCTCATCAAGCACGAGCAGATCACGACCACCCTGCCGAAGGCCAAAGACCTTCGCCCGGTGGTCGAAAAGCTGGTGACGCTTGGGAAGCGCGGCGACCTGCACGCCCGCCGGATCGCGATCTCGCGCCTCCGCGACGCCGATCTGGTCAAGAAGCTGATCGACGTGCTGGGGCCCCGGTACAAGACCCGGAACGGCGGCTATACGCGGATCATGAAGGCTGGATTCCGGCCCGGCGACAACGCGGCGATGGCGGTGATCGAATTCGTCGACCGCGACGTCGAAGCCAAGGGCAAAGACTTAGGCCCCGCCCAGGGCGCGAACGCGGGCTGATCGCCCCCAAGCTCATCCAAGCGAATTGCGGGTCACGGCGGAATTGCGGGCCGATATCGATGAATCGCGCGCTGGGGGTCAAATGTCATTCGCGTGTTTTACGCAGGTGACCGCTTCGCGCAAAGAGCGGTCAGCTCGCTTGCGGCGGCCGATGGGTATCATTTGTGGGCAAGAGGAAAATTGTGCCATCCGGAATCGTGATCGATGTTGTCCGCGCCGGAGGCACGGTAGCGGCCAGTGTTACTGAGGAAAGTGTGACAAAGGGAGCGGCGGCTTTAGGCGACCGCGGTGACGCAAGGAACGAGGCACGCATAATTGCCCCCTCTCCGAAATTCGTCAGATGACCCATCTTCTCATCTGTCAGGCTGCCTCGATATCCCGGAATTTGACAAGACTAAAATGTCGCTTAGACCCCGCTGTGGCCTGTAAATACATTCCGCCGGCCAGCCAACGAGGAAGGTGGGGCGCAAACGCGCCTGTGGCCATCGCCCTATGAAGCCGGAGTCTTGCTCAAGCCTGAGCGCCGAGTTCTGGAATGTCTCGGCGCCGCTCGCCCGCCACCGTTTGTCTGCGGGCGACTTACAAGCAGTTGCTGAGCAAACCGGTCAAATTGCCGAGCGCGACTTGGCGCGCCCGGCAAGTCTAGAGCTTACGACGCGAAGCGAACGTTGGGCGAACCTAGAACGCCGGCCTTCGTCATCACGGCCTTCAGTTCGTCTCCGCCGAGCCAAGTACGGGCTTTCCCAACGTCGGCGACATCCTGAAGGATTAGGTTCAATCTACATTCAGGATTGAACGAAGCCGCTACCGCGGCGCGCACATCGAGATTTTGTGAGGGTCTCCTGCCTGAGAGGATGTGGATGTTGAAGCCCATCCCTCAGACAGGAGTAGCCGATGGCCCAGTTGAGCCCTCTTCGCCGCCGCATGATCGAGGACATGACCGTCCGTAACATGTCGCCGGCGACGCAGCGATCCTACGTCAGCGCGGTTTCGAAGTTCAGCCGGTATTTTGGCAAGTCGCCCGAGCAGCTGGATCTGGAAGACGTTCGCGCTTTTCAGGTCCATCTCGTCTCGACGGGCATCTCATGGCCTGGTCTCAACCAGATCGTCTGCGCCTTACGCTTCTTCTACGGCATCACGCTCGGCGAGGCGAACGTTCCCGAGCGTATCCCCTATGCGCGCGAGCCGCGCAAACTGCCGGTTGTGTTGAGCGCCGACGAGGTGGTGCTGTTTCTGGAGTCCGTCTCGAGCCTGAAGAGCCGGGCGGCGTTGACCACGGCCTATGCGGCCGGGCTCAGGGCCTCGGAGGTCGCGGGGCTGAGAGTGGCGGACATCGACAGCACGCGGGGCGTGATCCTGGTCCGTCATGGCAAAGGCGCGAAAGATCGCAACGTGATGCTGTCTACGCAATTGCTCGGCATTTTGCGCGCCTATTGGAGGCTCGCCCGGCCAACGATCTATCTCTTTCCCGGACGGGATGAAGAGCATCCGATTGATCCGACGGTGTTGCACGCTGCGTGCCGATCGGCGGTCAATGCCGCCGGGTTGACCAAGCGGGTCACGTTGCACACGTTGCGCCATAGCTTCGCGACGCATCTCTTGGAAAGCGGAACGGACATCCGGATCATTCAGGTTCTGCTCGGTCATAACAATCTGTCGTCGACGGCGCGCTACACGCAAGTCGCGACCCACACGATCCGGGCGACGCAGAGTCCGCTCGATCGATTGTCGTTGGAGGTCATGCCGCCGGGATAGACGGGCGCTCCGGCGCTGGCAATGGCACGCGCCGGAGCTTCCTTCGACCGACCGACAATCGAAGTCGCGGATATTCTGCGTCGCCATGGCGAGGCCTATCTTCGCGATCACGTCGGACATGTAGGGCGGACCGAGCAGCGCGTGATGAGCGCGATCGCGGCGTGCCGAACGGCGGCGCTCGGCGGCCATGTCGAAGCCTGCGACGATTGTGGCGCGACGCGCATCGCTTACAACTCGTGCCGCAATCGGCACTGCCCGAAGTGCCAAGGAGCGGCGCGGGCGCAATGGCTAGCCCACCGGCAGGCCGAACTGTTGCCGGTTCCCTATTTCCACCTCGTGTTCACGCTGCCCGCGCCGATCGCGGCTGTCGCCTTCCAGAATAAGAGCGCCGTCTATGCGATGCTGTTCAAGACCGCCATTGAGGCCGTGACCACGCTGGCCGCCAATCACCGCAGGCTCGGAGCGCGGATCGGCGGCCTGGCCATCCTGCACACTTGGGGGCAGGCGCTGACGCACCACCCTCACATCCATTGCGTCGTCCCCGGCGGCGGACTTTCCATCGACGGCTCCCGATGGATCGAGGCGCGCTCGAGCTTCTTTCTGGCCGTCAAGCCGCTCGCCCGGCTGTTCCGTCGCCTGTTCCTCGAACGCCTGCAAGCCGCCTTCGACGCGAAGGGCCTCGGATTCTTCGGTGATCTCGCCTATCTCGCCGATCGCGCCGCCTTCGCCGCACAGCTGGCTGCGGTGCGTCGCCTCGATTGGATCGTCTACGCCAAGAAGCCCCTTGGCGGACCCGCGCGAGTTCTCGCCTATCTCGGCCGCTACACCCATCGCGTCGCCATCGCCAACAGCCGCATCCAAGCCTGCGACGACGAACATGTCAGATTCACCTGGAAGGACTATCGCGAGGACGGCGCCGTAAAGACCATGAATCTGAAGCCCGACGAGTTCATCCGGCGCTTCCTGCTCCACGCCTTGCCCGACGGCTTCCATCGCATTCGTCACTTTGGATTCCTCGCCAATGGCCATCGAACCGAAAGGCTGGCCCTCTGTCGCTCGCTCCTGGCAAGCCAGGTCGAGCCGACAGCGCACGGAAAGGAAGAACCGGCCTCGCCCGAACCGGACAACAGTAACGGCGTCGATCCTCCGCCCTGTCCGGATTGCGGCGGGCCGATGAGGTTCGTCGCCGACCTTCCTCGTAGCGGCGAACGGCCTCGGTCCAAGACGTCGTCGTTTTGGTGCGATACTTCATGAGCGCCGCTGTGACGATCCCGCCCACAATCACGGTTCGCGCCCTTTCCGTCACGCCAACAATCGGAGGCGGTCGAAACAACTTGAGCCCTCCCGAAGTCGCAGCGCTCATCAGACGCTACTGGCGCGCACTTCCAGCCCATGCAAGCCCCGTTTCGCTGTCGGCCGCTCGCCAAACCCATCATGTTCGCCGCGCGTCGCAAGCCGAAGCGACGAAAGCGCGCTCGCGCCTTACACAAAGCCCATAGCGCCGCCAGCCAACCTCCCCGCGACTTCGTTCAATCCGGCTTCAATGAGGTCCGCTACCCTATGCTCGCAATGTTGCGCCGCGGACCTCACAGAAGCCTCTAGATTGAACGAAGCCGCTACCGCGGCGCGCACATCGAGATTTTGTGAGGGTCTCCTGCCTGAGAGGATGTGGATGTTGAAGCCCATCCCTCAGACAGGAGTAGCCGATGGCCCAGTTGAGCCCTCTTCGCCGCCGCATGATCGAGGACATGACCGTCCGTAACATGTCGCCGGCGACGCAGCGATCCTACGTCAGCGCGGTTTCGAAGTTCAGCCGGTATTTTGGCAAGTCGCCCGAGCAGCTGGATCTGGAAGACGTTCGCGCTTTTCAGGTCCATCTCGTCTCGACGGGCATCTCATGGCCTGGTCTCAACCAGATCGTCTGCGCCTTACGCTTCTTCTACGGCATCACGCTCGGCGAGGCGAACGTTCCCGAGCGTATCCCCTATGCGCGCGAGCCGCGCAAACTGCCGGTTGTGTTGAGCGCCGACGAGGTGGTGCTGTTTCTGGAGTCCGTCTCGAGCCTGAAGAGCCGGGCGGCGTTGACCACGGCCTATGCGGCCGGGCTCAGGGCCTCGGAGGTCGCGGGGCTGAGAGTGGCGGACATCGACAGCACGCGGGGCGTGATCCTGGTCCGTCATGGCAAAGGCGCGAAAGATCGCAACGTGATGCTGTCTACGCAATTGCTCGGCATTTTGCGCGCCTATTGGAGGCTCGCCCGGCCAACGATCTATCTCTTTCCCGGACGGGATGAAGAGCATCCGATTGATCCGACGGTGTTGCACGCTGCGTGCCGATCGGCGGTCAATGCCGCCGGGTTGACCAAGCGGGTCACGTTGCACACGTTGCGCCATAGCTTCGCGACGCATCTCTTGGAAAGCGGAACGGACATCCGGATCATTCAGGTTCTGCTCGGTCATAACAATCTGTCGTCGACGGCGCGCTACACGCAAGTCGCGACCCACACGATCCGGGCGACGCAGAGTCCGCTCGATCGATTGTCGTTGGAGGTCATGCCGCCGGGATAGACGGGCGCTCCGGCGCTGGCAATGGCACGCGCCGGAGCTTCCTTCGACCGACCGACAATCGAAGTCGCGGATATTCTGCGTCGCCATGGCGAGGCCTATCTTCGCGATCACGTCGGACATGTAGGGCGGACCGAGCAGCGCGTGATGAGCGCGATCGCGGCGTGCCGAACGGCGGCGCTCGGCGGCCATGTCGAAGCCTGCGACGATTGTGGCGCGACGCGCATCGCTTACAACTCGTGCCGCAATCGGCACTGCCCGAAGTGCCAAGGAGCGGCGCGGGCGCAATGGCTAGCCCACCGGCAGGCCGAACTGTTGCCGGTTCCCTATTTCCACCTCGTGTTCACGCTGCCCGCGCCGATCGCGGCTGTCGCCTTCCAGAATAAGAGCGCCGTCTATGCGATGCTGTTCAAGACCGCCATTGAGGCCGTGACCACGCTGGCCGCCAATCACCGCAGGCTCGGAGCGCGGATCGGCGGCCTGGCCATCCTGCACACTTGGGGGCAGGCGCTGACGCACCACCCTCACATCCATTGCGTCGTCCCCGGCGGCGGACTTTCCATCGACGGCTCCCGATGGATCGAGGCGCGCTCGAGCTTCTTTCTGGCCGTCAAGCCGCTCGCCCGGCTGTTCCGTCGCCTGTTCCTCGAACGCCTGCAAGCCGCCTTCGACGCGAAGGGCCTCGGATTCTTCGGTGATCTCGCCTATCTCGCCGATCGCGCCGCCTTCGCCGCACAGCTGGCTGCGGTGCGTCGCCTCGATTGGATCGTCTACGCCAAGAAGCCCCTTGGCGGACCCGCGCGAGTTCTCGCCTATCTCGGCCGCTACACCCATCGCGTCGCCATCGCCAACAGCCGCATCCAAGCCTGCGACGACGAACATGTCAGAATTCACCTGGAAGGACTATCGCGAGGACGGCGCCGTAAAGACCATGAATCTGAAGCCCGACGAGTTCATCCGGCGCTTCCTGCTCCACGCCTTGCCCGACGGCTTCCATCGCATTCGTCACTTTGGATTCCTCGCCAATGGCCATCGAACCGAAAGGCTGGCCCTCTGTCGCTCGCTCCTGGCAAGCCAGGTCGAGCCGACAGCGCACGGAAAGGAAGAACCGGCCTCGCCCGAACCGGACAACAGTAACGGCGTCGATCCTCCGCCCTGTCCGGATTGCGGCGGGCCGATGAGGTTCGTCGCCGACCTTCCTCGTAGCGGCGAACGGCCTCGGTCCAAGACGTCGTCGTTTTGGTGCGATACTTCATGAGCGCCGCTGTGACGATCCCGCCCACAATCACGGTTCGCGCCCTTTCCGTCACGCCAACAATCGGAGGCGGTCGAAACAACTTGAGCCCTCCCGAAGTCGCAGCGCTCATCAGACGCTACTGGCGCGCACTTCCAGCCCATGCAAGCCCCGTTTCGCTGTCGGCCGCTCGCCAAACCCATCATGTTCGCCGCGCGTCGCAAGCCGAAGCGACGAAAGCGCGCTCGCGCCTTACACAAAGCCCATAGCGCCGCCAGCCAACCTCCCCGCGACTTCGTTCAATCCGGCTTCAATGAGGTCCGCTACCCTATGCTCGCAATGTTGCGCCGCGGACCTCACAGAAGCCTCTAATTCTCACGGCGAGTCGGTGATAATTCCTTGTGCTCCGGATCAGGTGATTCGGAGCACGGGACATGGTCCAGCGATACGAGCTTTCGGACCGGCAGTGGGAACGGGTGAAGGACCTGCTTCCGGGTAAAGTTGGCGATCCCGGCCGGTCGGGACGCGACAATCGGCAATTCGTCAACGGCGTCCTTTGGGTTCTGCGTTCGGGGGCGCATTGGCACGATCTTCCCGAGCGATACGGCAAGTGGAAGACCGTCCACACCCGGTTTTCGCGGTGGGCCAAGGCCGGGGTTTGGGAGCGGATGTTTGAGGCTTTGCTCCGGGATCGCGACAACCAATACCTCATGCTCGACACGACCCTGGTTCGCGCCCACCAGCAGGATGGCCGCTAAACGCCGACTCCTGCCGTCTCCTACGCGCGTCGAAACCAGTCAAACCGATTGCGCTTTGACTGACGCGCCAACTCCCCATCTTGACAGTCCGCAACCGGTCTCACAGGTTCGGAGCGGAAGCGCCTGCGCGCTGACGGAAGTCGTGGCGAAGAGCGAAGTTACGCGCGATCGAGGGCGGCCTCGCGCTCCCCGCCGCATCGCGCCCGCCGATCGTGCGAGGCCGCCTTCGCTGGCGATGGAAACGCAAGCCGGGCATCGATCATGGTCACTAGCGTAGAGGAGCCTGCGGTCGCGACGCGTAGTGGCGCCAAGCCGCCGAGCGACGATCTGATGCAGCGGGAGATCAAATATTTTCGGGACTTCTCCGCCATTTACACCGACGCCATTCGATCGAGCGATTTCAAGGCCAATATCGCGCTCTTGTTCCTGCCGCTGTTGATGGTCCCGATCCTGAGCGCGCACGAACGCGGCCTGGAGGGTGTTCCCCTTTGGGTGATTCTGGCCCCCTTCCTGGCCGCCTATTTCTTTCTCATCCTGGCGATATTTCCTCGATACTTCCGGTCGGAGAAAAGCTCGTTCCACCTGTCGAGGACCGCGGGCCCGCATCACTTCACCTTCACCCACGATCCGGTGGTCGAACTCGACGAGGTCAGGCATCGCGTGGCGCTGCTTTCGCGCATCTTATGGTGGAAGACCTTATACCTGCGACTTAGCCTTGGGATTTGCTTGATCGGCATTCCCGTATTCGGGATCAGTTTAGCCGTTCTGGGCATGTAGCCGCGGGCGGGGCTTCCGCCTTGACGGTCATGAAAAACCGAGCCTGTTCCTCGCCGTCGCAGTTTTTTCGACGTTTTCTTCCGATTGCCAGAAAGTCTGCTAGCCTCGGCAGCTTCGGCAGCACTCTGTCGGTCAGCCGAGCTGCGGGAGGCGCTCATGGTCAGCGAGACGGAATGGGCGGCGACTAGAGCGGGTCGTGGCCGGAGGCCAAGGGAGAGCGTCGGCAGGGGGCGCCGGAGAAAAATCAATGGGGGGTCGGAGCAAGACCTTTGAAATGCTCAATCCGCACAAGCGAATCCAATGAAATCAGGCCTTTTTCCTTGGATTTCTCTTGGCCCGGCTTGGTTAAATTTGGGTTCGGCTTGGGAACGGCACAAGTCCGGTTCGGTAAATGTTGCCGGCGCCGGGCGGCCTAAAGCCGGATCGCCCCGAGGCGCGCGCCTTGCGCGACCGCCTCGGCGCGCCCCTGGGCGTCGAGTTTGTCCAATAGAGACGCGATGTGAAACTTGACCGTATGGACCGAGATCTCGAGCCGCCGGGCGATCGCCTTGTTGGACGCCCCCTCGGCGATCAGCGCCAGCACGTCGAGCTCGCGCGGCGTGAGCGCCACGTCCGGAGTCGGCTCCCCGGCGGCCACAAGGGTCGCGTCGGCGGCCTCGCCGGGCGCCGCGAGCCGCAGGCCCGGAACGTCGGCGAGGAGCGCCGCCAGCCGATCGGCAAGCTCCGGCTCGCCGATCTCAATTCCAACGACCAGGGCGCGCCCCGCCGCTCACCGGCTTTCGGGCCGTTCGCCGATCGTCAGCGTCGTTTCGACCGGCTCGCCAGCCCGGCGCAGCGTGAGCCTGACGTTCAAACCGACGCTGTCGGGTCCGAGCGCCCGCACGAGGTGCTGGACCCCGCGAATCGGCTCGCCGTTCCAGGCGACGATGATGTCGCCCTGGCGGACGCCCGCCGCGGCGCCTGGCCCCTTGGCGTCGACGCTGATCGCCATCGCCCCGATCCCGCCGGCGTCGAGCTTGACCGGCTGGAGCCCGAGGCCGAGATATCCGCGCGCGATTCTGCCCTTCGTCGCCAGGAGGTCCGCGATCCGGTCGACCGTGGCCGACGGAATGACGAGCGTACGCCGGCGCGGGCCGAAGACCGCCATGCCAAAGGCGCGGCCATTGGCGTCGAGCGCGAGGCCGCCTTCGCTCGAGCGCGCAAGCGCCGCGTCGAGTTCGATCCGGGCGTCGATGACGCCGCCGCGCAGGCTGCGCCACTGCGGACCGACGAACGACACCACGCCGAGCGCCACGCTCGACGCGCCCTCGCGCGCGCCGGCGACGACGGCCAGCGTCCCGGCCGCCGGCAATTCAGCCGGCGCGGGCGCTTTGGGCAGATCGGTCCGCTTCACCCGCAAGAGGGCGACGTCGCTCGAGGGATCGCGGCCGACGATCTCGGCCGCGTTCGGGGTCCCGTCATGGGCGACGATCGAGACCTCGCCGTCCTCGGGGAGCGCGTTCTCGGCCGCCACGATGAGACCCGGGCGCCAGGAAAAGCCGGTCGATCGCGCGCGCTCGGACTGGACGGAGACCAGGCTCGGCGCTGCGGCCCGGATGAGCTCCGCGAGCGCCGTCGAGAAGGCAAGCAAGGGAGACGATGCGGGATGGTCTGACATGAAGAGCTCCTTTGCCGCCAAAGATGTCGTCGATTGCGGCCCGTGCCTACCTCGCCAGATGGCGAGGCCGGCCTTGGCTTGCGAGCCACGGTTCCCGGCGCTTTGCACTCGGCGCAGCGCCGCCTATATCAGCGGCGGCGCGAATAAGGTCGGAGGTTCTGTTTGATACGCTTGGCGTTCATCGTCGTCTTCATGGCTCTCGGCGCTCCCGTCTTCGCCGACACGGCCCAGAGAGCCGCGCCGCAGAATCCGGCGCAGGTGCGGCTCTCGTTCGCCCCGGTCGTGAAGAAGGTCGCGCCTGCGGTGGTGAATGTCTACGCCTCCCGCGTCGAGACCATGCCGCGCAATCCGCTGTTCGACGATCCGATCTTCCGCCGCTTCTTCGGCGGCGGCGGGAGCGAGGACCAGCGGGTCCAGAAGGCGCTGGGCTCGGGCGTCATCGTCGATCGCTCGGGTCTTGTCGTCACCAACTATCACGTGATCGAAGGCATGACCCAGGTGAAGGTCGCGCTTTCCGACAAGCGCGAGTTCGAGGCGCAGATCGTGCTGCGCGATCCGCGCACCGATCTCGCGGTGCTTCGACTCACCGGCGGCGACAACTTCCCGGTCCTCGAACTTGGCGATTCGGATGGGCTCGAAGTCGGCGACTTCGTGATCGCGATCGGCGATCCGTTCGGCGTCGGCCAGACGGTCACCCAGGGCATCGTTTCTGCGCTCGCGCGCACTCAGACCGGGATCAGCGACTTCGGTTTCTTCATCCAGACCGACGCCGCGATCAATCCCGGCAATTCCGGCGGGGCGCTTGTCGATCTCGACGGCAAGCTCGTCGGCGTCAATTCGGCGATCTATTCGCGCTCCGGCGGCAGCATGGGAATCGGCTTCGCCATTCCCGTCAATATGGTCAGGAGCGTCATCGTTGCGGCGCGCCAGGGCGGCGCGACTGTCAAGCGGCCCTGGCTCGGCGCGACGCTGCAGAGCCTGACCAAGGACATCGCCGACAATCTTGGCGTCGATCGTCCGACGGGGGCGCTCGTGGTGACGGTCGCTGGCGAGGGTCCGGCGCTCGAGGCGGGCCTCAAGAGGGGCGACGTCATCACCGCGGTCGACGGACAGAGCGTCGATGACGCTGAGGGCGTCGGCTTCCGGCTTGCGGTCAAGCCTCTCGGCGGGGGAGCCACGCTTTCGGTCCTGCGCGACGGGCGCACGCTGAGCCTGCCGCTCAAACTCGCCGCCGCGCCGGAAATCCCTCCGCGCGAGGCTCTGACCATCCACAGCCGCTCGCCGTTCCAGGGGGCGGAGGTGATGAACATGTCGCCCGCGGTCGCCGAGGAGCTGTCGCTCGAGGGCGCCGCGGAAGGCGTCGTCGTCGCTTCGGTCGGCGACGGCTCGACCGCGGCTGATGTCGGCGTGCAGAAGGGAGACATCGTCGTCGCCGTCAACGGTCAGAAGATCATAACGACGCGCGATCTCGAGAAGGCCTGCGCCGAACGCGTGCGAATGTGGGATCTGACCATTCGACGCGGCGGGGAGACGATCCGCACCCAGCTCGGCGGCTGACTAGGGCGACAAAAAAGGCAGGGCGCCGTGGGAAGCGTCCTGCCGATCGGCGCGAGGGGGTGGGAGGATTGCCGCTCGCGCTTTTTCCGCTGAAGCGAGCCGATCGCGGCTCGCCTCGAGCTTACGCCGCCTTGCGGGCGGGTTGCCGGACCTTGCCGCGCGCGAGGCGCCGCTTGACCGACTGCCAAAGGCCGCGCATTTCCTCAGCCGCCGCGCCGTATGGATTGAGTTCGGTGACCCCCCAGCCGTGACGTGCAAATTCCTGGTAGTCGACCCGCGTCAGAATCAGAGGGGAAATCAGTCCGCCCATTTCTTCGAGCGTCTCGACGCCGTCCTGGACGCGCGCGGTCTGCTGGGCGGGTGGGCACTGATTGAGCAGGAACACAAAGTCGCCGCCAATCTCCTTAAGCGCCGCGCGCGTTCGAGCGCTGGCCCACAGGTCGAACATGCTCGGGCGCGAGGGAATGATGTTGAGGTCGGCGACCTGCATCGCGGCCGAGGACGCCGCGCCTTCCGCGCCTGGTGTGTCCAGAATCGCGAGTGTGAAGCCCCTGCGCTCCAAAGAGGCGAGGAGAGTTGGCAGGCGCGCGGCTCCTGAGGCGATGACCTCGATATCGCCGCTTCCGCAAGTCTTGGCCCAATTCGCAAGCGAGCCTTGGGGATCCATGTCGATGACGCAGACTTTCTCCTTCATTTCGTGCGCCGCCACGGCGAGCGATGACGCAATCGTGCTTTTCCCCGAGCCGCCTTTTTAAGTCACAAACGCTATGGTCCGCATAACTTCCGCCCTCAGCCTTCCGAGTTTCGCCCCTGTTTCGGATCGCGACCAGGGGCAGGGATTAATGAATGTTCACGAGTTGAGCGGAAAATGGTTAACAGAGCGTTTCGGAACGGCGGCATTCAGCGATTTGTCATAATTCGCCGCAAATGATTGTCGCGCGTCCTGAATTGACGACCAGCAATTTACGCAACGGAGGCGGCCCGGCGCCGGTTATCGGTCGCCGTCGCGGTTAAATCTTAACGCTTGCAAGCCCGCTCAGTCGTCGTCGAGCGGGGCCACTCCCTTGACCGCGCCGTCGGCCGAAAGGGTAATCTTCTCGATGCGCATTTCGGCGTTTTTGAGCAGTTCGTCGCAGCGCCGCTTCAGCGCTTCGCCCCGCTCGTAGAGCCTGATCAATTCGTCCAGCGCCACGGCGCCTTTTTCGAGTTGATCGACGATCGCTTCGAGTTCTGCGAGCGCCGCTTCGAATGGCATCTTGGCAATGTCGGGCTTGGCCTCGGTCACTTGGTTTCCTCTCGACCCCGGGTCTGCGGCGAGGCGCCGCACGCTGCCGCGGGACATCCGCTTGCCGTCAAGCGTCGACGCTTCATTCGGGCAACGCTGAAATCAAATAAAGGGTCTGAAGCGTGTCGCTGGGCTGTGTCTTGGCTCCGAAGCTATGCGCGAAAATGGCGCCGATTTCGCCGGAGCGGTAAATCCGGCTCAGCGCCCGATCGACCGCGAGGCGGAAATCGCTGTCGCCCCGCGCCAGCGCCAGAGCATACGGCTCCAGCGAGAAATAGTTGTTGGCGAGACGCAGCTTGCCTGGCGCGCTGCTCTTCGACGCGAGATAGGCCAGGATGGCCCGATCAGCGAAATAGGCCACAATCGTCCCCTGATCGAGCATCGCGAGGCCCTCCAGGTGAGTTTTGGCCGGGACGACTTCGGCATTGATCTTGGCGCTGGCGAGGGTGTCGCGCAAGCTCTGCTCGGTGGTCGTCCCGGACAGCACCCCGATCTTCTTGCCCGCCAGAGCGCCAAACTCGCTCGGGCCTTCGCCGTTCACCAGAAGGCTCGCTCCGTCGATGAACGTGGCGATCGAGAAGTCGACCTCCTCTCGGCGCGACAAGGTGGCCGAGGTCGGCTCGCACAGCAGGTCGGCTTTGCCGGTTTTGATCGCTTCGAATCGATTGGAAGCGTTGACGAGGACATAGTCGACTTTGAGATCGCCAAGATTGAGCCCAGCCCCCATAGCCTTAGCGACCGCGCGGCAAAGGTCGACCATGAAGCCCGCAGGCACGCCGGTGGCGTCGGCGAAGGAAAACGGGGGGGCGTCCTCACGATAGGCGATCCTCAACGTCTTGTCCTGCTTCACTCTGTCGAGGACCCCGGCGGCGGCCGAGCCGAAGCCGCACCCGGCGGCGATCGCCGCGATTGCAAGGGCGGATAATCGCCAATTCATGGAAGCGTTTCGTTTTGCCATTTCAAAAAATGTCCCTTGAAGAACCGGCTCGCATCGTGGACGACGGCGCAGCGGCCTGCAAGGCCTTGTCCGGACGGCCGCGGATCGATGGCGCGAACCACCGCCTGGGGAGCGAGGCGAAGCGTCGCGTCTCGATTCTCCGCAAGGCTGCGCGGCTCGGCGCGGACTGGAGCGTCCTTCGAGGCCCCTTCTTGGCGCCTCAGGACGATGGGGTAGCTTGGAGTTACCCGGACGCGGATTTCCTGCGATAAGGTGCTCGCCTTGCCTGAAGAGGCGTCCGGAGGCTGCCCATGCTCGTCGGCGTTCCCAAAGAGATCAAGGACAACGAGTTCCGGGTCGGGATGACGCCAGCGGCCACGGCCGAGCTCGTTCATCACGGCCACGAGGTCATTGTCGAGACCAAGGCTGGCCTCGGCTCCGGCTCTCCCGACGAGGAGTACACGCGCGCCGGGGCCAAAATCGTAAGGACCGCCCCCGACATCTTCGCCCGCGCCGAGATGGTCGTGAAGGTCAAGGAGCCGCTTCGCGAAGAGCGCAAGCTGCTGCGGCGCGGGCAGATCCTGTTCACCTACCTCCATCTTGCGCCCGATCTCGAGCAGACCCGCGACCTCATGGCGTCCGGCGCGACGTGCATCGCCTATGAAACCGTGACCGGCCCGCACGGCGGTCTGCCGCTCTTGACGCCGATGTCGGAAGTCGCCGGGCGCCTCGCGCCGCAAGTCGGGGCGCATGCGCTCGAGAAGGCGCAGGGCGGGCGCGGGGTGCTGCTCGGGGGAGTGCCGGGCGTGGCGGCGGCCAACGTCCTCGTTCTCGGCGGCGGCGTCTCGGGGACCCATGCCGCGACCATCGCGGTCGGCATGGGCGCCTCCGTTACCGTCGTCGACCGGTCGCACGAGGCGCTGCGACGGCTTTCGGCTCAGTTCGGCTCGGCGCTGCGCACGGTCTATTCGACCCGGGCCTCGATCGCCGATCTCGTCAGGCACGCCGACCTCGTGATCGGCGCGGTGCTTTTGCCCGGCGCCGCCGCCCCGAAGCTCATCACCCGGGCGATGCTCAAGACGATGCGCCCGGGCGCGGTCATCGTCGACGTCGCGATCGACCAGGGCGGCTGCTGCGAGACCTCGAAGCCGACGACCCATTCCAACCCCACCTATGTCATCGACGGCATCGTTCATTACTGCGTCGCCAACATGCCGGGCGCAGTGGCGCGCACCTCGACCTTCGCCCTCAACCACGCGACCCTGCCGTTCGCGCTGGCGCTTGCCGACAAGGGCTGGCAGGAGGCGCTGAAGGAAGATGAGCACCTGCGCGCCGGCCTCAACGTCCACGACGGCAAGGTGACCTGCGAGCCGGTCGCGGCGGCGCATGGATTGCCTTACACGCCGCCGGAAAGCGTCCTCGACAAGTAGCCGATGTCGCCTTGGTTTTATTTGGATTTGGCTTGGTTTTGTTTGGTTTTGCTTGGACTAGCTTGGTCTTATTCGGCGATATTCTAGTTGACAAACGTGACACCAGATGTATGATGTTGGTCATAGGAGATGACCAATGTCCGCCGCCGATGTCCAAGCCGCCGCTTTCACTGACGACGACCTAGCCCGCGAAGCCATCGAGGCGCTTCTGTGGCCGCATGGCCCAGTCTGCCCGCATTGCGGTTGCACCGGCAAAATCGGCAAGGTCGAAGGCAAGTCGGCGCGCCCTGGCCTTTACTACTGCGGCGATTGCAAGAGGCAGTTCACTGTGACGGTCGGAACCATTTTCGAGCGTTCCAAGGTTCCGCTTTCGAAATGGTGGTTCGCCATCCATCTTCTCGCTTCGAGCAAGAAGGGCATGAGTTCCAACCAGCTTTCGAGGATGCTCGGCGTTACCGTGCAAACCGCATGGTTCATGAGCCATCGCATCCGTGAAGCAATGCGATTGGACGATCTCGCTCCGATGGGCGGCGGCGGCTCAATCGTCGAAGTGGACGAAGCCTTCATTGGCCGCAAAGAAGGCTACGAGACAAAGGCGGGCGTGAAGCACAAGAACGCGATCCTGACGCTCGTTGAGCGCGGCGGCTCCGCACGGTCGTTTCATATCGAGGACGCGACCAAAGAGCACATTATCCCGCTCGTTCGCGAGAACCTTGACCGCGAAAGCCACATCATGACCGATGAGGCAAGCCGCTATTTGCACCTCGGCAAGGAGTTCGCGGCGCACGGCGTTGTCGACCATCATCGCGGCGAATACGGCTACACAGACCGCAACACCGGCACGAAAATCAACACAAACACGGTGGAGCGCTTCTATTCGATCTTCAAACGCGGCATGAAAGGCGTCTACCAGCATTGCGGCGAAAAGCACCTTCACCGCTACCTTGCGGAGTTCGACTTTCGCTACTCGAACCGCGTCAAGCTGGGCGTGAACGACACAACGCGCGCCGCCAAGATCGTCGAAGGCGCCAAGGGCAAGCGTCTGCAATATCGACGGCCTGACGAAGGCTCGCTCACCTAATCGCCGCAAGTGGCCGATGTAGTCGCCGAGTTCGACTCGCGAGAACCGGCGTGGTTTGATCCTTCAAAAATGAGGGGAGGAAACCATGCCGAATTCAGCATGACACGCTCGAAGCGATTAGCTTTGACGCTCAGTCGACTCCGGATGGCTCTGCGGTAGAAATTCTGTTTGCTGCTGAGCATTCTCACGAAACCATTGTGACCATGTCACGTCAGCTCGCGGAGGAGCTAGCGAGGCGCGTGACCGCGCTCTTGTCGAGCGGAAGTAAGCCTTTGCCTCCTCACTGACGGGAGGAGGCAGAGGATGGCCCCCGAAGGTCTTGGTCTGGTCGTCTGCGCTGGTGCACATCAACAACTTCCTGTATGAGAGTACAGGAAGTGCGCTGCCAAGCGATAAGGATGGCGCGCGGTTGCAGCCGCGCCCATCACCCTCTCAAATTACATGCCGAATGGCGTTATGGCAAATAGGACGCCACGCGGCCAAGCCCTATTCCTAGCTCGCCTGACGGTTGCGGACGTTGCTAGTGTCTAGGGCGACAATCGACTACGCAATTATCGTTTCGTTTTCGATTTTTTGGGCGATGATTCTGCCTGCGCTAGGATACGGCATTCTCCGGGAGGTCGCGGCAACGCCTCCGCACGGGTGGCGTGAGTGGACAAGGGTGGTCATGTCCATCGCGCTGTTTCTATCATTTGCGGCCGCCATCACTTATGCGGCGGTCCGAAGCCTGTTGTGGGATTGACACTACCGTCAATTGGCGACTGTGCCCGCTCTTTCTCCCGCCGTCGCCTCTGAGCTATCCCTTGGCCGCTCATGGGCTTCGGCGCGTCCTTCTGCTGCTGGCGCGGCATGCGCAGAAGGCGCGTCATAATCCGCTGCTCGCGCTCAGAAATGCCGCATAGCGGGTCTTTGGAGCCAACCATAATGCAACCTCCGCAGCCACCGATAGCATGGCGCTCCAGTGTGCCGGAAGACCC
This sequence comes from uncultured Alphaproteobacteria bacterium, assembly GCA_963794155.1. Lineage (GTDB taxonomy): Bacteria > Pseudomonadota > Alphaproteobacteria > Rhizobiales > Beijerinckiaceae > Roseiarcus. The sequence continues at coordinate 250,332 of CAWCCX010000003.1, forward strand.
TACGCCATCCCCATCCCCCATGATGATGGGCGCCAGAAACGTGCCGCTGTGGCTTCTTGCGAACATAGTGCGAGAACGCCAAAAGCCCGACGAAGATCGCATCTACGCTGCCTTTGGGAGATTCGTCGCGTCGTATGCGCTCGCAGAATCTGGACTTCATATAGCCGCTAGGCACTTCTCTGGGATGCCCGACGACAAAGCGCGAATCGTATTTAGCGGTATGCGTCAGGCGGATTTAATCGACAAGTTACGTCCTCTCGTCTCGGCAGAAAAGGCAGCAGAAATAAACGCAGTAATTGACCATCTTGTCTGTATCACAGAGGTGATAAATCAATTTGTTCATCGCATTACTGAATACGAGCATGGGAAGGGATTATCGGTTACAAATAAATTGACGTGTCGCTCCAGGCCAGACGCTCAACCGCGGTTATTTTCCTTGAAAGAACTAGAGTTTTTGGAGTATGACTGCCGCGTCATCTTTGATCGGTTTATTTTGGCGTGCGACAGCGCGCTCAGGAATGGCGTATATACTGGAATTAGTTTTGTGGGCCTATGCGGGCCATGGCAATATAAACCACCTCAGCAAGAGAAAAACTATCAGCCCAATCGCGGCGGTCGAGAACTACGCAAGCGCCAGCCTCGCGCATCGCGTCAGTCACGACGACCTGACGCGAGCGAGTAGCAGCGCGCTCGCGTCCAGCACGAGACGCGCCCCTGCCCGGCCTGTCACGCGATTCGGATTCTAGCAGTTGAGGCGCGTTTGTCATCTAGAATATCGCCTCTTATTCGTCCGATTCGGGACTTTTCAATGGGTTGCGGCGAAAAAAAATAAAAAAATCCCTCCTTCTTTCTTCTTCCCTCCGGGGATCTGACAAGACCCGGGTTCGATCCGGCGAACAGGAAAATGTGTAGCACGAGATTCTGATTTCCGCAAGAGATTTTCATAAGAAAACCTTTTCAACGTCTCTTTGGCTCCCGGCTCCGACGCTTGCCGGGAGACGCGCCTCCAGTTTCAGAGTCCGGGCGCCGGCGGCGTCCGACCTGCGAGGCTGAGCTCGAAGCTGCTGCGCCATTGGACCTCAAAAAGGACTCAGTGGGGTCAAAATCGTCGCCGAGGGCCCGAGCCGCCGGAGCCGGCAACCGCGCGCCGCTCTTTTCCCGTCATAAGCCTGATATTTCCGCCAGGCCGGGAGTAAGGGCGAGACAGCGCCAATATTGAACGCTCTGGCCGCATCGAATTACATTGGCTATTGGTTCGCCTCTCGTCCCGTCTGGCCCGTCTAAGCCATTGCTCGCCCCGCCGGGTCGAAGGATACGATGTCAATATTATCCTCTGACTTCGTGGACTTAGCGGCGAGATCAGTCCGAGGCGCCAGCGCCGATTCTCGACCTTGCGGATTTGCGCGCCGGCATTTGGACGCTGGACCGGCTCCCGTCACCCCCGGCGGCGGCAAAATCGCGGCGACCGACCGATTAGGGCCCGTCTTAGCCCGCACAACCGGCTCCGCGTCTCCGGCGCAGCATCGTCAAGACAAGCACGCCCGCGGCGGCCTGCTCGAATAGAGTTAACGCTCCGCTGCGTGATCTTTTTGCAACAAGGCGCAGAAAACGGCAATTACGCGGCGTTAGTGCGGCGCAAATGGCTTGCTGTCGCAACGGCAAGGCCGCATAAAGACAATCCTACGGGTAGAAGTTGGTCGCTTGGGGGGCCGACGCGATGGCAAAGTGTAATCTCAGAGCAAACGACCCCCTGACGGTGAGAAACCCAGCGGCGAGCGTGAGCCGGCGTGCGAGCGCTGGAAGGGTGGAGGCGCGTTAATGGCCAAGCATCAGAAGCGGTTTTCGGACGGTCTCCCATCGGCGGGGTTCGTCGTTCCGACAAAAAGTCGGCTTCTGTTGGCAACCGCAAGCATCGTGGCTCTGCAGGCCGTCATCACGGCCGGGCCCGCTAACGCGGTCGTTTGCCTGAGCGGACCGCCCACTACGCAGGCCAACGCGGTCGCCGCGTCCGGCCTTTCTGGCGGCGGCCTCCCCCTGCCGCCGTTTACCCTTTTTACCGCGGTCACGGGCTTCCCGACTACCGGGGCCACGGACAATGGTTTCGGCGGCGCAACGGCGTGCGGGCAAAACGCCAACGCCAATGGCCCCGACGCGACCGCCATCGGCTCGAACAGCAACGCCAACAATACCTTCGCCACCGCCGTCGGCAACAAGGCCAACGCGAACGGCGAGAATGCGTCCGCGTTTGGTCCGCAAGCCGTTGCCAACGGCACCAATGCGACCGCGACCGGCTCGGGCAGCAACGCCACCGGCAACAGCGCGACGGCGACCGGCTTCTCGAGTAACGCGTTCGGCGATAACGCCACATCTGACGGCGCAAACAGCAATGTCCTCGTCAGCAACGGCACCGCAATCGGCGCATACAGCCTATCCAACGGCGCCAACGCGACCGCAGGCGGCTTTGGCGCCAACGCTAACGGCGCCAACGCGACTGCCTACGGCGCCAACAGCATCGCCCATGGTCCGACCGCCACGGCATTAGGCGCGAATTCCAAGGCAGTGTTCGGCGGGAGCACGGCGGGCGGGTTCGGCTCGGTCGCGAACGCAATGAATTCGACCGCCTACGGCTTCAATACACAGGCCTCTGCGATATCCTCGGTGGCGATCGGCGACTCGTCGTCGGTAGCCGGCGGCGCGGGCCCGGGCTCGGTCGCCATCGGCAACTCGTCATCGGTAACGGGCACAGGCAGCGCGGTTGCGGTCGGCAACATGCAGTCCGCAAGCGGCGACGGGGCGGTCGCAATCGGCGATCCCAACGTCTCGATCGGCACCGGCGCGGTCGCCGCCGGCCACAACAATACGGCGACCGGCAACGGCGCCGTCGCCGTTGGCGATACGAACACGGCGAACGGCGTCGGCGCCGTCGCCACCGGCAGCATGAACAACGCCAATGGCAATGCGGCCGTTGCAATTGGCGCGAACTCGAACGCGAGCGGCGCCAACTCGGTCGCGATCGGCGCAAACGCTAACGCGGCGACGGCGGGCTCGATCGCGATTGGCAGCGCCGCAGTGGCCAATGGCGCGAATGCGATCGCGTTCGGAAATGGATCGAACGCCAACGGCGGCAACGCCACCGCGACCGGCGGCAGCAGCAAGGCCAACGGCAAGTCCGCGACCGCGACTGGATATCAGAGCAACGCCAACGGCGACGGCGCGACCGCAACTGGCTACATGAGCAACGCCAATGGCAGCGCCGCGACCGCGACTGGCGCTTTCAGCAACGCCAATGGCAACGCCGCGACCGCGGCCGGCTTCCTCAGCAACGCCAATGGCATGTGGGCGACCGCGACCGGCTACTTCAGCAACGCCAACGGCTCGAACGCCACCGCAACCGGCGCCAGCAGCAACGCCAACGGCAATTTCGCCACCGCGACCGGCAACATGGCCAACGCGAACGGGTCGAACGCCACCGCGACCGGCAACCTGAGCAACGCCAACGGCAATTTCGCCACCGCGACCGGCGACAGCAGCAACGCCAATGGCGCGAACGCAACGGCGACCGGCGCGAGCTCGAACGCCAATGGCCAGTTCGCCACCTCGACCGGGTCGAACAGCAACGCCAACGGCCAATTCGCGACCGCGACCGGCATGCTGAGCAACGCCAACGGCCAGTTCGCGACCGCGGACGGCACTCAAAGCAACGCCAATGGCGCGAACGCCACGGCGACCGGCGCGAGCAGCAACGCCAATGGCCAGTTCGCCACCTCGACCGGGTCGAACAGCAACGCCAACGGCCAATTCGCGACCGCGACCGGCATGCTGAGCAACGCCAACGGCCAGTTCGCGACCGCGGACGGCACTCAAAGCAACGCCAATGGCGCGAACGCAACGGCGACCGGCGCGAGCTCGAACGCCAATGGCCAGTTCGCCACCTCGACCGGGTCGAACAGCAACGCCAACGGCCAATTCGCGACCGCGACCGGCATGCTGAGCAACGCCAACGGCCAGTTCGCGACCGCGGACGGCACTCAAAGCAACGCCAATGGCGCGAACGCCACGGCGACCGGCGCGAGCAGCAACGCCAATGGCCAGTTCGCCACCTCGACCGGGTCGAACAGCAACGCCAACGGCCAATTCGCGACCGCGACCGGCATGCTGAGCAACGCCAACGGCCAGTTCGCGACCGCGGACGGCACTCAAAGCAACGCCAATGGCGCGAACGCCACGGCGACCGGCGCGAGCGCCAACGCCAACGGCCAATTCGCGACCGCGACGGGCACGACCAGCAACGCCAACGGCCAGTATGCGACTGCAACCGGCGTCAACAGCAACGCCAACGGCCAGTTCGCGAGCGCGACCGGCGCCAACAGCAACGCCAACGGCCAATTCGCGACCGCGACCGGCGTGAACAGCAACGCCAACGGCCAGTTTGCGACCGCGACCGGCGTGAACAGCAACGCCAACGGCCAGTTTGCGAGCGCGACCGGCGCCAACAGCAACGCTAATGGCAGCGCGGCGACCGCGACCGGCAACAGCTCGTTTGCCAACGGCAACAGCGCGACGGCGACCGGCGACACCGCGATCGCCAACGGCACCGCTGCGACCGCGACCGGGCAGAGCAGCTACGCCAACGGCAACAGCGCGACGGCGACCGGCGACTTGAGCATCGCCAACGGCACCGCTGCGACCGCGACCGGGCAGAGCAGCTACGCCAACGGCAACAGCGCGACGGCGACCGGCGACACCGCGATCGCCAACGGCACCGCTGCGACCGCGACCGGGCAGAGCAGCTACGCCAACGGCAACAGCGCGACGGCGACCGGCGACTTGAGCATCGCCAACGGCACCGCTGCGACCGCGACCGGGCAGAGCAGCTACGCCAACGGCAACAGCGCGACGGCGACCGGCGACACCGCGATCGCCAACGGCACCGCTGCGACCGCGACCGGGCAGAGCAGCTACGCCAACGGCAACAGCGCGACGGCGACCGGCGACTTGAGCATCGCCAACGGCACCGCTGCGACCGCGACCGGGCAGAGCAGCTACGCCAACGGCAACAGCGCGACGGCGACCGGCGACTTGAGCATCGCCAACGGCACCGCTGCAACCGCGACCGGGCAGAGCAGCTACGCCAACGGCAACAGCGCGACGGCGACCGGCGACTTGAGCGTCGCCAACGGCACCGCTGCGACCGCGACCGGGCAGAGCAGCTTCGCCAACGGCGACAGCGCGACGGCGACCGGCGACTTGAGCGTCGCCAACGGCACCGCTGCAACCGCGACCGGCCAGAGCAGCTTCGCCAATGGCGACAGCGCGACGGCGACCGGCGACTTGAGCGTCGCCAACGGCCTCGCGGCGACCGCGACCGGCCAGAGCAGCTTCGCCAACGGGTCGAACGCGACCGCGACCGGCGTCCTGAGCATCGCCAACGGCATGAGCGCGACAGCGACCGGCGACAGCAGCAACGCCAACGGGTCGAACGCGACTGCGACCGGCGTCCAGAGCATCGCCAACGGCCAGTTCGCGACGGCGACCGGGTCAAACAGCAACGCCAATGGCGGCGAGGCGACTGCGTCCGGCTTCTTGAGCGTCGCCAACGGCGCCGGCGCGACCGCGACGGGCGTCTTGAGCATCGCCAACGGCGATCTCGCCACCGCGACTGGCGCCCTGAGCAACGCCAATGGTCTCGACGCCACTGCGACCGGCGCGAACAGCAACGCCAATGGCGGCTCCGCCACCGCGACCGGTAATGAGGCCAACGCCAACGGCGGCGACGCCACAGCGACCGGCGTCGGCAGCATGGCCAACGGCGAAGCCGCCACGGCGACCGGCGCGAACGCCAACGCGAATGGCGCCGCAGCCACCGCAGCCGGCCTCAACAGCACCGCCAACGGCGCCGCCGCCACATCGACCGGTTACCTGAGCATGGCGAACGGCGAATACTCGACCGCTACTGGCCCTCAGAGCACCGCCAACGGCGGCAATTCGACAGCGACCGGCGTCAACAGCTACGCCAATGGCGACAGCGCCACCGCGGGCGGCAACATGAGCGTGGCCAACGGGGCCAACGCGACCGCGTACGGCGTCAACAGCAAGGCCAACGGCCAGTTCGCCACGGCGGCGGGTTCAGGCAGCCGCGCGAGCGGCCAATACGCGACGGCGACGGGCGCGAATTCCGTCGCCAATGGATCGACCGCCTCGGCCTTCGGCTCGAAGTCCAACGCGACGGGGGCTGGCGCGACGGCGGGCGGCTATAATGCCAAGGCGAACGCGACCAACGCGACCGCCTACGGCGTCAACACGGTCGCCGCTGCAGCGTCGACGGTGGCGATCGGCAACGCGTCCACGGTCAGCGCCACCGCCGGCCCCGGCTCGATCGCCGGCGGCTCGCAATCCACGGTCACCTCGGGCTCAGGCGCGGTTGCGCTCGGCCTCATGCAGACCGCGAGCGGGGACGGCGCCGTCGCCATCGGCGATCCGAACACCGCCACCGGCACCGGCGCGGTCGCCATCGGAGCGACCAATACCGCGACGGGCAACGGCGCGGTCGCCATCGGCAACTCGAACCAGGCGATTGGGGACGGGGCGATAGCGGTCGGCCAATATGCGAACGCTATCGGGACAGCAGCCACGGCCGTCGGCGCGGGCGCGAATGCGGTCGGCATAAACAGCACCGCGCTCGGCTCGGGCGCCTCGACCGGCGGCTACGCGGGCTCGACCGCGGTCGGCGCGGGAGCTCATAATACTGCTGCCAATCAGGTGGCGCTGGGCACGGCCGGAACGACCTATTACTTGCCCGGCATCACGTCGTTGGCGAGCCTCGCTGCGCAAAGCGGGCCGACCTATTTCACCACCACCGACAACAGCGGGCATCTGGCGACATCGAGCTACGGGCCGAACGATATCAAAGCCCTGTACTCCGGGTTGTACAGCCTCAACGGGGAGGTCGGTGCGCTCCGCACCGCGGTCGACAAGGCCAACGAAGGCTCGGCGGTCGCAATCGCGCTCGGTGGCGGATTGATGCCCGAGAACAAGAAGTTCGCGGTTACGGCGAACTATGGCAACTATAACGGCTACAGCGCTTTCGGAGCTATCGGGTACGTGAAGCTTACCGACAACATCTACATCAATGGCGGCGTCGGCGTCGGCTTGACAAGAGGCGACGTCGGTGGGCGAGTGGGCGCGACATTCGCTTGGTGAGGTAGTGGTGAAGTTGAAGGTGTGGGCGGCGGCGGTTGCCGCCCTGGTCGCGGTCGGCCCTGCGCTTGCGCAGCAGGAGCCGAAGCCGGCCCAGATCGACCGCAACGGGGTGATGATCCTGATCCGCGAGACGCTGATTGCGCTCGATCAGGCGAACAAGACCGGCAATTACACCGTCCTGCGCGATCTCGGCTCGCCGGCCTTCCAGCAGAACAACGCGGCGCGGCTCGGCGAGATATTCGCCTCGGAGCGGCGCGACAATCTCGACCTTTCGGGGGTGGCGGTGCTCGACCCGCAACTGTCGCTTCTGCCTCAGATCGAAGCCAATGGGCTCTTGCACATGAGCGGCTTCTTTCCCTCGGCGCCGGAGCAGATCAATTTCGATATCGCCTTCGCCCCGGTGAACGGCCAGTGGAAATTGTTCGGGATCAGCGTCGGGCTCGCCCATACCGGGCCAGCCGCGCCGCAAGCGCCGCCGCCTCCGCAGGCCCAGAAACCGAGCAAAGCCCCACCGAAGAAGCCAGGAGCCAGTGCAACCCCGCACAAGGCGCCGCCAGCCGAGCCGCAGCAGCCATAGACGATGCTGCCTGACGCCGCGCTGTTCTCGATGAAGGTGATGTTCGCGACGCCGTGCTACATATCGGCAGTCAGCATGAACTACACCGTCGGCATCTTCGATCTTGTGATGCACACCAAGCGCTTCGGACCCGAATGCATTCTCCACATGCATTCGGAGAGCCTGATCACCCGGGCGCGCAACAAGATGGTGCTCAAATTTCTTCAGGACGAGTCGCTCACTCATCTGTTCTGGATCGATTCGGACATCGGCTTCACGCCTCAAGCGGTATGCCGGCTCCTGCTCGCCGATCGCGACGTCGTGGCCGGGGTCTATCCGATGAAAAGCATGCACTGGCCGAAGGAGGGCCTGCCCGAGGGAACGACGCGCGAGCAGTTCGAGGTCCGCTACGGCGAATATCCGTTCAACGAGATGGGAAAGATGAGCCAATACTCGGACGCCGACGGCTTTGCCGAGGTCGCCGAGGCGCCGACCGGGTTCATGGCGATCAAGCGCCACGTGTTCTATAAAATGATGCAGCGTTATCCCGAGCTCAATTACGTCCCCGACGGGCCCAAACCGCATCCGGAGGCGCATCTGCACTGGCTGTTCTTCGATTGCATGGTGGATCCGGATTCGCGCCGCTATCTGTCCGAGGACTTCGCTTTTTGCCGGCGCTGGCGCGACATCGGCGGCAAGGTCTATGTCGACCTCAACTCCAGGCTTCAGCATGCCGGGCAGCACCTCTACCGCGGCGACCTGATCGAGAGCCTCAAGGTGCAGAACCGCTGGTGAGAAGAAGCGCGAGCGCGTGACCAATGGCGCGGCTATTTAATGGTCGTACATTCGTCAGCGGCTCCGCTGACGCGTGCTGACGTAACGCGCGCGCTGCGGAAATCGGCGCCTTCCGACGATGTGGTTGCGCCGCCAGGCGATCGTCACGTCGCCTCCTTCAGTTTGCGGCAGCGCTTCCGAGCGCCGCGCTCTTGGAGGCGATCACCGCCAGGAGTTCGTTCCACGAAGCGACAAACGACTTCGCGCCGTCGTCCTGCAGCTTCGCGGCGAGCGTCTCGATGTCGACGCCGGCCTTCCCGAAGGCCGCAAGCACAGTCTCGCAGTCGCCCCCGTCGGCGCTCATGAGCGAACCGAGCTCGCCATGATCGGCAAACGCCTTCAGGGTGTTTTCCGGCATCGTGTTGACGGTGAGGGGAGCGGCGAGCCCCTTCACATACAGCGTTGCCGGCGCCTTCGGATCCTTGACCCCGGTGCTTGCGAACAACAACCGCTGCGGTCGGGCGCCCGCGTTGAAGGCGCGCCGCCATCGCGGTGATGCAAGGAGGTCTGAATATGCCTTGTAAGCGCGCTGGCCGATTGCGATCCCTAGTTTGTTGCTGAGCGCCTCGGGCGCCTTGCCCGCGACCGCGACATCCCATCGACTGATGAACAGCGATGCAACCGAACCGACATTCGGATTCAGGCCTGCGGCAATCCGGCGTTCGACCCCGTGAAGATATGCGTCCGCCGCGGCAAGATAGTGCTCACGCGAAAACAGCAGCGTCACGTTGACCGGAACGCCCGCGAAGATCGTTTCCTCGATCGCGGGCAGCCCCTCCTTCGTACCGGGAATCTTGATGAAGAGGTTGGGACGACCCGCGCGCCGATGCAGGTCCTTGGCTTCGGCGATTGTCGTCTTGGTGTCGTGGGCGAGGACCGGCGATACTTCGAGCGAGACCCAGCCGTCGACATGCGCGGTGCGTTCATGGATCGTCCGGAAAAGGTCGGCCGCCTGCGTGATATCCTCCAGCGCAATCTCGAAGAACAGGTCCTCGCCCGACTTGCCAGCCTTCAGCCGCTCGCGAATCGCGGCGTCGTAAGAGCCGCTGTTTTTGATCGCGTGGTCGAAGATTGTAGGGTTGGACGTGAGACCCGTCACCGTGAGCTCATCGATGTAGCGCTTAAGGACGCCGTTGGTCAGCAGGTCCCGGGTGATGTTGTCGAGCCAGAGGCTCTGGCCTGCATCATAGAGCTTATTGGTCGCATTCATCGGTTGACCTCCTGATCGCAGCGGCCGGCCCGCATCGTGACTGTGTCTTCGACCGAGAGGCTCACGCCGTTCTCAGCATGATTGCTCCAACTTAAGATCACGCTGCAAAGAGTTAAACGCCATTGGACGAAGGTGTCGGCGATACCAAAGAATCGTCGGGTGCGGCAGACCCCCGACTTCATCGACAAAACCTCTCCAGCGGCCGTTCCCCACGGACCGCTCAGATCGACTTCTTCACCCATTCCGCTTGAGCTCGATGCTGACGTCGGAGACATCGCTGCCCCGTGGCTGGATGCTTACAGCCTGCGCCCGGCCGCGGGACGTGAGCGAGATCGCGGCGGCAAAGGTGGTGGCGCTGAATTCGCCTTCGCGCCGCACGCCCGAAGCGCCACAACGCCACTACGATTTGTTCGACGGGCGATACGAACGTATCGACGATACCATCGTACGATGGATTCGCCGCGGCGTTCCTGATCTAAGATCTAACGCTTCTTTGAGGATGCGAGGGCATTCAAATCGCTGCGCTCGTTGACGGTCTCAGCATCAAGATCACCCGCCGCCCGCCTGGGCTCTGCCTCTTGTTATCCTTCTTGGGAGATTACGCCATGCCCGATAGCCGTACCGCCAATCCACAACCCTTTGGCGAACCGACCGATAGCCGGAGGCCCTTATCAACTCTCTGTCGGGAAATCGGTTTGGCTGCTGTGGCCATTGAGCTCAATTTGGAGCTTAGCACTCTTCAGCCTGACGTGGCCGAGGCGATCGAGCGGGGCGCCGCTGCGCTTTTCGACGCGGGGTACGGGCCAAGTCTGATCCATCGACGAAGGGTTTGGGCTCGCGAGAAGGCGCGGCGCCGGGCAAGCAAGGCGAGACAATCGCGGCGGTTTTCGACGGGGAAAGGCGAGATTGAGCTGCGCCATGAAACCGGCGGCCTTCTAAGCCCGCTTTAGGGTGAGCGGGTCGATCTTCTTCTTGACCTTGGCGCGTTCGTCGTCGAGGCGATCGCGGGCCTCGGCGCGCTAACATCGCGTTTAGCTTCTTCAAGCACTTGGCTTTAAAAGAAAGCTGTTTTTGGGATAACTTGGCGGAGGGGGCGTCCGCCACACTCATGTCTTTCATTGCTCGTCGCTGCCTCAAATTCTGCTGAGAACATAGCATTTTCCGACCTACTCGTCTTTCTGTGTTCGCCGCTGTGCGCTACAATCCGTGCTATCGGGTGGGGAAGCTGGTGGGGAAGACAATGGCGAAGGAAGTTCGAAAGCTAAGCGCGCGTGGCGCTGCGACGGTAACAAAGCCTGGGCGCCATTCCGACGGTGGCGGTCTGTACCTCAATGTGACAGAGACGGGAGCCCGGTCATGGGTCTTCATGTGGAAAGTCGCCGGGCGACGGCGGGAAATGGGGCTCGGTTCCGCGCGCGACGTGCCGTTGGCGCGAGCGCGCGAGCTGGCCGCGGAGTGTCGGACGATCATTGCGGCGGGACGCGATCCGCTGCAAGTCCGGGCCGAGTCACAAGCTGCTGGGCGGAAGGTCCCGACTTTCGGTGAGTGTGCCGATGAATTTATCGCTGCGAAACAATCGGAATGGCGAAACGAGAAGCATCGCGCGCAATGGTCTATGACCCTGACAACATACGCCGCGCCACTTCGAAAGCTCCCCGTCGACGCGATCGATACCGCAGCGGTTCTCTCTGTCCTCAAACCGATTTGGCAGGCAAAGCCGGAAACTGCCTCACGGTTCCGAGGCCGCATTGAACAGGTGCTGGATGCGGCCAAGGCCCAAGGCCACCGTATGGGCGAAAATCCCGCCCGGTGGCGCGGTCATCTCGACAAGCTCTTGGCGAAGCGTCAGAAGCTCACGCGAGGCCATCACGCGGCAATGCCGTATAGCAAGGTCCCGGCCTTTCTGTGCGAACTTAGAGGACGGCAGACCGGATCTGTTTCGGCTTTGGCGCTCGAGTTTGCGATCTTGACCGCGGCGCGTTCCGGGGAAGTGCTCGGGGCGCGCTGGGACGAAGTCGACAAACATGCAAACATATGGACAGTTCCGCCCGTGCGCATGAAAGCTGCGCGCGAGCATCGCGTCCCGCTATCGACACGGGCGCTTGCGGTACTCGGCGAAGCTGAAGAGGCGCGCACGGGCGACTTTGTGTTTCCCGGTTCTCGCGGCGGCCGGCCGCTTTCGGTCATGGCGATGGAGATGGTGCTTCGGCGCATGAACGTCGACAACGTGACGGTTCACGGGTTCCGCTCCGCCTTTCGCGATTGGGCGGGCAACGAGACGCATGTTCCGCGCGAGATCGCCGAAGCCGCGCTCGCACACATCATCGGCGACGCGGCCGAACGTGCCTACAGGCGGGGCGACGCGCTGGAGAGGCGACGAGCGCTAATGGAAGCTTGGGCGAACTATTGCGAACCCAACCAGGTGGAGAACGTCTTACCGCTGCGGCGGCAAGGGGACGCGTCAGCGTAGTCAAGCGGAGCTTGCCCGGCCAAAGAGGGTTGCCATAGACTCCGCCATTCTCGGCGCAATGAGACTCAGGTGGAAGCCTCCGCACACTTTCGCGGACGACAGAACGGTTCGGCCTCGCCGATGCTTCCGTTCCTGAATTTCGATTTGTTCGCGCTGCTACAGGCGATCGTTTCGCGGGACTTTCCAGACCTTGAAACTTCGGTTTCCGTGTCGTTTTTCAAGGCTGTGCTTTCAAAAACCGAAGCACTCGCAAATGTTGCCGTTGGAGACCGGACTGCGAAGATTCGCGTTCATGAAATTCTCAATCGCGGCGACACGCCCCGCGAGATCATCGAGTTCATCCTGGTCCATGAACTGCTCCACATCATTATCCCGCCGCGGGAGATCGACGGTTGCTCGGTTCATCATCCTCCGGAATTCTGGGATGCCGAAATGCGGTTGTGCCCAGCAAGAATTCAGATTTGGGATTGGCTCCATCGCGCGCTTTTCCCATCGTTGAAAAGCGACGAGAAAAGGGAGCGGACACTGGTGCTCCGAGGATGGCATAAGAGGGCACGCCATCCATTTCCAACGCTAGAAGAGGTGCGGGCAAATGCTGATGTAGTTCTTCGAAGTCAGCGCGGACATGGATCGAGACGCGTTGTGGCGCGCTAATGGAAAAGTAGCTTGAAACTTCAGGACCGCATCAGCGGATATTCGTCCGCGCCTTTTGGGAGCCCTTCGATGCGCTGGGTGAAATTTAAAGGCTCCGCCGTCGTTCGCGCACCCCGAACTATCGACGCTGCTACGCTAAAGCGTATTGCCCGTCTCGCGAAAATCGACGCGAGGAAACCCAACGTATGCAAGCGCTTCTTTGTCAAATTACGCTCCGCCGCAAATGTTGCATGGAGCGAGCCCGCGGGACCCTCAAAGGCGATCTACCGTGCACCGGTCCTCGAAGAACTCGCGCGATGGAGCGAGGCTGTCGATTTCCGCTGAGATTTGACCCGGGATTTCCATTGAGAACTGACCCGGCTTGATGATGGTTTCGGGGTCAGGCGTTCGTCAAGTTCCGAGATTTCTCCTTTGCGGGTTTGGCGGCTTTTGCCGAGCTGTTCTTGAAGCGGAAGCTGTCGTTTCCGGTTTCGAGGATATGACAGCGGTGGGTGAGACGATCGAGTAGAGCGGTCGTCATCTTCGGGTCTCCGAACACGGTTGCCCACTCGCCGAAGCTGAGATTGGTTGTGATGATGACGCTGGTTCGCTCGTAGAGCTTGCTCAGCAGATGGAAGAGCAACGCGCCGCCTGAGGCGCTGAACGGCAGGTAACCAAGCTCGTCGAGGATGACGAGATCAGAGTGGGTGAGCCGCGCCGCGAGCTGGCCGGGTTTGCCCTGAAGCTTCTCTTGTTCGAGAGCGTTGACGAGTTCGACGGTGGGGAAGAAGCGGACGCGCTTGTGGTGATGCTCGATGGCCTGGACGCCGATCGCCGTGGCGAGATGCGTTTTCCCCGTGCCGGGGCCGCCGACCAGGACGACATTGTGGGCGTCTTCCAGGAACTCGCATCGGTGGAGTTGACGTGCGAGCGCCTCGTTGACCTCACTGCTGGCGAAGTCGAAGCCGGCGAAATCGCGATAGTTCGGAAAGCGGGCGGCCTTGAGCTGATAGGCCGTCGATCTCACCTCCCTGTCGGCCGTCTCCGCCTTCAGGAGCTGCGATAGGATGGGCAGCGCCGCCTCAAAGGCCGGAGAGCCTTGTTCGGTCAACTCGCCGACCGCCTGAGCCATGCCGTGCATTTTGAGACTGCGCAGCATGATGATGATCGCGCCGGCGGCGGGATTATGACGCATGGCGCGCCTCCCGGACTTTGCGCAGGGCGTCGTAGCGCTCGACGTTGGACTGCGGCTCGGTGGTCAGCGTCAGAGCCTGGGGCGCCTTTATCGTAGGCGTGTCCGTTGGCTTCCCGTCGACCAAGCGGTGCAGCAAGTTCAGGATATGGGTCTTCGTCGGGGCGCCGGCCTCCAGCGCCAGTTCGACGGCGGCGAGCACAGCTTGTTCGTCATGCTGGAGAACCAGGGCCAAAATCTCGACCATCTCGCGGTCGCCGCCTGGCGTCTTAAGCATGCGCTCCTGTAGAGCCCGGAAGGCCGGCGGCAGTTCGGCGAACGGCGCGCCATTGCGCAGGGCTCCGGGCTTGCGTTGAACGACCGCCAGATAGTGCCGCCAGTCGTAAACCGTTGTGGTGCTCTTCCGTTCGTGAGAGCGGGCAAAGACACGACGATGCTCGCACACGATCTGCCCCTCGCCGACGACGACGATGCGCTCCGGATACACCCGCACGCTGACCGGACGATTGGCGAAGGAGGCGGGCACGCTGTAGCGATTACGGTCCAAATGGATTAGGCACGTCGGCGACACGCGCTTGGCGTATTCGACGAAGCCGTCGAACGTCCTGGAAAGCGGCATCAAGCGCCCGGCTTCCTCTATCCAGATGTCGGCGATCGCGCCTGGTTGCGAGCCATGCAGCGTCTGGGCCCACAACTCCCGGCATCGCGCCTCCAGCCAATCATTCAGCGCCGCCAGGGAGGGGAAGTTCGGCGCTGGTTGCCAGAACCGATGGCGGGCGTCCTGGACGTTCTTCTCGATCTGCCCCTTCTCCCACCCGGAAGCCGGATTGCAGAACTCGGCCTCGAATAGGAAGTGGCTGACCATGGCTGAGAAGCGCGCGTTGACTTGGCGCTCCTTTCCCCGGCCGACCTTGTCAACGGCCGTTCGCATGTTGTCGTAGATGCCCCGCCGCGGCACGCCCCCCAGCACGCGGAAGGCGTGGTTATGGGCGTCGAACAGCATCTCGTGGGTCTGCTGAGGATAGGCGCGGAGTATGAAGGCGCGGCTGTAGGAGAGCTTGAAGTGGGCGACCTGCAACTTGGTCCGCTCGCCGCCGATGACCGCCCAGTCTTCCGACCAGTCGAACTGGAACGCTTCGCCAGGCAAAAACGCCAGCGGCACGAACACGCCGCGGCCGCACGTCTTCTGTTCCTGTTGCCGAGCGGCCTTCCAGTCGCGAGCGAAGGCCGCCACCCGATTGTAGGAGCCGTCATAGCCGAGGGCGGCCAGATCAGCGTGCAGTTGCTTGGTCGTCCGCTTCTGCTTGCGGGACTTCCCGGACTCCTGCCGCAGCATCTGCGACAGCTTGTCGGCGTAAGGGTCCAGCTTGCTCGGGCGGTCAGGGATGTTGAACTTCGGTTCAACGGTGTCCGAGCGCAGGTATTTGCGGACTGTGTTCCTCGACAGACCTGTGCGTCGGGATATCTCTCGGATCGAGAAATGATCTCGATAGTGCCAGCGTCGGATGACGCTCAATAACTCCATGTCGATCACTCCGATGCCCCCCCAAGTGGCCAAGGGGGGAAGGTTCGAACATGGGTCAGTTCTCGGTGGAAAAACCCGTAGCGCCCGGGTCAGCTCTCAGTGGAAATCAACAGCGAGGCCATCTCCACACTCAAAGAACTGGTCAACCCTGATGAGAATAACTCGCCCGCAGTACATGCGTTAGGGCAAATTCGCGCGTGTCTTTCGCACGAAAGGACGGGCGCGCTGGACCTGTTTGAGGATTCTTGGAAATCATCGCTTGATGATTTGGAGGGGGCGGTCTCCAAAGCGACAAGACTTGTGCAGCAAAAATACCGGAAAAGTGGTCATCCTCCCGGCGGCCTGGGTGCCGGCGGCTTGAGTAACG
This sequence comes from uncultured Alphaproteobacteria bacterium, assembly GCA_963794155.1. Lineage (GTDB taxonomy): Bacteria > Pseudomonadota > Alphaproteobacteria > Rhizobiales > Beijerinckiaceae > Roseiarcus. The sequence goes on from CAWCCX010000003.1 coordinate 266,319, forward strand.
TTGGCGCAAATATATTCGTAACATCGCTGATCTATGCGGCGGAGACCAGCGGAGGGCATCTCAAGAAGTCGCGTAGAGACAACAAACTTCGCGGCACGCTGATCGAAGTAATTGATTTGCTTCGTCCCCACCTCCCGACCTCTCTGCTTCCGCCGGCAACAAGCGTAAGGTTCTATGACTTGATTGCAGCCGACGTTGCCCGCGAACTTAAACGCCATCAGAACTGAGCCAAAATTCGGCTTAGTTATTGTGACAGACGTAGAGCATCGCTTGCGGATAACTACGGATCGCCTCAACCAACAAAAGGCGACCCATGCGACCTCCGGTTCCCTCGCCCACTGATCCTCGCGCCTATCGCGTCAACGACTTCTGCCGTTTGTACGGGATTGGCAGGAGCGGCGTGTACAAACTACTCAAAGACGGAAAATTGCCGTCGGTCGTTATCGCCGGCAGACGAATTATTCCTCGCGATGCCGCCGAAGCGCTGCTGCGGGGAGACGAGAAATGAGAGCTTCGAGCACGCGAGGCCCGGCGCCGCCTGCCAGTGGAATCCGGGCCAGTAGATCGTCGTTCGCTGGACGGAGCGAGACCACAAAGCGGGGCGCACCGCGAGACCTGGCTGGGATCTACGTCGGGAAGCGCTACCGCCCGCCCCTACTCGTCGCGGCAGTTGCGTTGCTCGCCGAATTCCGCGGGTTCTGTCATGACCGTTGCGCCGGATATACCCTCTATCCCGCCAGTTCATCGTCAAGAACGCGGGACAAGTGGCCTACTGGGCGGACCTCCCGCGCGAGGGCGGCTACCGTCGAAGACGATGCCCTCTTGGTCTGCGCGATCCAACAGGCCGCGGCCTACGCTCGCGCATTCGTTGGCGCGGTGAAAGACATGCTAACCACGAACGAAGTGGGGTCGTGATGAGCGTCTCCTCGACACCACTTGCGCGAGCGGCGACCGAATGGCGCCGCGAGCGCGAGGCAAGCGAAGCGGCACAGCGGTCTCGACCATCGCATTCGCCGGTCATCGCGCCGGCCCCTCTCCCTTCATCGGGAAAGACAAATCCGACACCGCTTGTGGCTCCGATCGAGCAGTCTGCGCCATATCCAATAGACGCTCTCGGTGATGTGCTGCGGCCTGCCGCGCGCGCCATCGCGAGCAAGGTGCAATGTGGTGATGCAATGGCGGCGCAGAGCGTTCTTGCTGTAGCAAGCCTCGCCTCGCAGGCGCTTGCCGACGTGCGTTTGCCTTTTGGCCAGACTCGCCCACTGAGCCTCTATTGTCTGACCGTCGCAGCGTCCGGCGACCGCAAGACGAGCGCTGATCTCGAGGCGATGGCGCCCGTTAGAATGCGGGAACGGCAGTTGAGCGACGCCTTCGAACCGCTCGCAACAAGTCGCGCCGTCGCGCTTGCGGCGTGGCGGGCTCAGAAGCAACAGATCGAACGACAGAAAGCGGAACTGGGAAAGCGCCGGGCCGATCTGGGCGCGCTCGGGTCAGAACCGGAAGCGCCGATCAAGCCTATCCTCACGCTCGGTGAGAGCACGGCGGAGGGGCTGGCCAGGCACATGCCGACGTTGCCGGGTGCGCTCGGAATCTTCAATGCCGAAGGGGGGCAGTTTCTATCCGGTCACGGCTTCTCGGCGGAGAGCAAACTGCGAACCGCCGCAAGTTTCGCGCAGTTGTGGGACGGCCAAGGATTGCGCCGCCTACGCGCCGGCGACGGCTTGATCGATCTGCATGGTCGGCGGCTTGCATGTCATCTCATGGTACAGCCGGAAGCAGCGGCGGGCGTGCTAAACGACCCGGTCTTGCGCGACCAAGGTTTCCTCAGTCGCTTCTTGATCGCAGCACCACGAAGCCTGGCGGGCGGGCGATTTTGGCAAGAGCCGCGCGCTGGCGCTGAGCCCGCTCTGAAGCAGTACGTCGCCCGCATATTGTCGATCTTTGAAACGCAACACTCGCCTCCAATTCGGCCGGAAATGAATTGACGCCCCGTACATTGGAGTTGTCGCCGGAGGCGCGCGCGCTTTGGATCGCGCTTCACGATGCAGTCGAACAGTCGATGGGCTCGGACGACGTGCTTGCCGGGTTGCGCGATGTAGCCGGCAAAGCCGCCGAACAGGCCGCGCGCATTGCTGGCGTGCTGCAGATTGTTGACGACGCCAACGCCAACGTAATCGAGACCGACGCGATGGCGCGCGCTTGTGAACTGGCGGACTGGTATCTGCGCGAGGCGGCACGACGGGCTTACGAAATGGCGATCCCGCCTGCAGTCCGCGACGCACAAACGCTACTCGCTTGGCTTCATGCACGTGGGTTGGAAACGGTCACGGCCGCGTTCGTTCAAAAGCACGGTCCGGGCCCCTTGCGTGCCAAGGCGCGACTAGACCCTACCATCGAGACGCTTGAGGCGCACGGGTGGCTTGTTCCGGATGACTCGTCGCGTCGCGCCTGGCGAGTTGCGAGGCCGTTGTCATGAGTGGCTTTGTTTTCGATGCGCGGGCCGCACGAGCCGCGATCGAGATCCGGCAGACGACACGGGAGAGCGCCGCGGTCTCCCCGGTTCTAGTCGCTGACGAAGGCGCGGCGTGTCAAGAACCCCAAAAACCGCAGGCGGGCCGACCCGCTATTGTCGGGTCGACTGAGATCCGCCGACCGCAACAACCGCCGACCCAGGCAGGAAGTCAAAACAAGACAACTGGCATATACGAATTAATTATTGAGAATGAAGATCGTGGAGATGCTCACGTACACTCTGCGGTTCCTGCGGTTCTTGCGGTTGAAGCGAATGACGAGGCCGAGGAACCAAGGACAACATCGGCTTGCGCGAGGGACGTAAGTATGCGGACCGCTTCAGCGCGCCACAACGCACTAACGGCCGTCCGTGACGAAACTTCTTTCGTTGAACATGAGACCGCGGAGGGTCCGAAACTAGACGGGGTCGCCGCTGCAGATTCCGCTGCCGATGCGCTTAGGCTGGCGCGCTGCATCGGCTTCAGACTGAAGGTCGACGGCGACGATCTGACTTACGAGGTCCCGGAAGATCCGGCTGCCTATTCGATCATCGACATCCTACGCTCGCACAGGGGCAAAATCGTCGAGTTACTGCGGAGCGAACGTTGCGCAGTCGTGAGATGGATCAACGACCATTTCCAATCGTCACCAGTTGGTCAGTGCGTTCTATGCGGCAGCGACGAGCGGGACGACCCGTTCGTAGCGATCTTTGTCGGCGAGGACCGGGCTGACGCTCACGCGTCGTGTTACCTGGCATGGATCGCCGATCAAGAAGCTAAGGCTCGCTTCGCGCTCGGAATTGAGACGCCGACCGTGGTCAGCGCCGGGCACGACGCTTCGCTCGTGGCGCTGCGCGCCGAGGGCATGCTTATCCGCGACCATGCGGATCCATGTTGCTTGCCGAAATCGCTAGCCGAATATCAGCCCAAAGGGGGAGCCTCTTGAGCCGTGAAACCTTCGAGGGCCGCAGCTTCCAGACAAAGACGCTGTCGCTTATCGCTGATGCCAACGGAATTATTGGCGACTATCAGGCGCGCAACTTCGTCCTAACGCTTCGCCAGCTTTTTTACCAACTTGTCTCACGTTCGCTGATCGCGAACAAGCAGACTGAATACAAGAAGCTCGGCGTCGCCATCAAGAACGCACGCAGAGCGGGGTTAATCGACTGGGACGCGATAGAGGACCGCACCCGCAACATGCGCCGCTCGGCCGCTTGGGACAGCCCGACCGACATTGTGTGCGCTGTCGCGCGGCAATACCGCGAAGACCTTTGGCAGGGACAAGATTTCCGCCCTGAATGCTGGATTGAAAAGGACGCTCTGCTTGGCGTCATCGAGGGTGTCTGCGACGAATTTCGGCTCCCCTATTTCGCCTGCCGCGGGAACAATTCCGAGTCTGAGCAATACAAGGCTGGAAAGCGCTTCGAGGCGCACTTAGCGAACGGGCTGACTCCAATCGTTCTCCACCTTGGCGATCACGATCCCAACGGTCTCGACATGACAAGGGACAATCGCGATCGACTCGCCATGTTCGCTCGTCAAGGAGTCGAGGTTCGGCGGCTTGCGCTCAACATGGACCAGATCGAACGCTATCGCCCGCCGCCCAATCCTGCGAAGGAGACGGACACGCGATATCCGGCCTACGCCAAGCAATTCGGTAGGGAGTGTTGGGAGCTTGATGCGCTGGACCCGACAGTCATCGCGAACCTGATTCGAACAGAAGTCGAAAGACTGATCGACACCGATGCCTGGAACGAGGCCAAGGATAAAGAGGCGGCCAATCGAGCCTTGCTTGAAGCGACATCGGAGAATTGGGCCAAGGTCGAAAACCTCCTTAGAGGCGCGACGTTCGACATGGGCTAACGCACCGTCTATTTCAAATACGAACACCGCCGACTGATGGCGCCCGCGATTGTCGCAGTGACGACTAGAATGCTTGTGGTGGCACGTCAGCGCGAAAACGTCCGGCATCTTTGCCGGTTTCGGCTCACTATGATGGCTCCCGGTCAAGCCACTCATCACGCAGCGAACAGACCTACGCGGGGAAAGCGCGTCATGGTTGAACGCGAGGCGCAGCGCAGCGATAGTCCGCGGTGACAACGGTGCCAACTATGCCCCGAAAGAAACCAACAGAACGGAACTTCAATCCAGCCGTTCCGCTCGCCCTCCCGAACCGCGAGCTATTCGCCCAAGCCGTCGCCTGCGGCGTCCCGGTTCAAGCGGCATACGAGCGCGCAGGCTTTACGGGAAATAAGACCACGCGCTCGCACCTCCGTCACGACCCACAAGTGGACGCTCGCGTTACTTGGCTGCTGACAGATCGGATACGGGCAGACACAGCAGCGCGTCACCGCCGAGAAAAACCGCTCGCCGATCTCCGGGCGCGCGTCGTGCGTGAGCTGGAGCGTGTCGCCTTCGCCGATCTGCGCAACGTCGTCCAATGGGAACGGCGGCCGATTGTAGACGCGGAGGGCAATGTGGTCCGCTTCGAGGATGCGATGATCCCGATGCCGTCGCGCCTTCTCAGCGCTGACGCTGCTGCAGCCGTGCGCGGCGTGACCAGCAAGTCCGGCACGCTCAGGATTGAGCTGGCGGACAAGTTGCAAGCCCTTGATAAGCTCGGCCGCATGCTCGGCCTATTCCAAGACGTTGCACCGCCCGCCAACGTCACCGTCAATCAATTGAACCTCAACAATGGGCCTGAGACCGCGCTGGAGGCCGCCAGAAGGCTGGCTTTCGCACTTGCGAAGGCACAATACGCTGTGATCGCCGCGCCTCGGCCGGCAGTCATCGGAAACGAGAAGGCGGAGTAGCCATCCGCCAGCATCTCGCATAAACACGGGCGGTTTCGTATGCTTTTGATCGCTTCCCCACCGTTTACCCCACCTGGCACGACCGACTCCGGCGTTTCTGTTGGCAAAGGCGCAGCAATTGCAAACGAAGCCCACGGGGTAGGCGGTGACCCGAAAAAGTAGGCCTCCGGCGAGCGAGGCCCGCGAGGCAAGAATCAGCGCTCAGTCGGCGAACGCATGGCAGGATGGTCGGGCAGACCTTGATGGACATGAGGACACCCCCCTACCCCTCGCTTCGACGACCCCCGTCGATTTGGACCCCGGGGAGTCAGAAAACCTGAGCTGACGCGCGTTCGACCGACCTTGATCTCCGCTTTCTCCGATTTTTCTGGCTGATTTCTGGCGGGAATTTTGGGTCTCAATCCGGCGTCGAAGTTTGCCCCCAGCCCGTCCTGGACGTCCAAGGCTGTGATGGAATCCACCGCCTAGGTCACGTCCGCTTCGCGCCAATAGCGGTCACTCTCCGACGGGCGTGACGCATCGGTCAGATTGCCCCGAAGCTCGTTCCCGAGACCTATGGACACCGTGTCTCCGTAAGACCATCATGGGATGCGGTGGTCCAAGGAAACAACAATGGACGTCGCGGTTTGGCTGCGGGGCCTCGGTCTTCAGCAGTACGAAGCGCTGTTTCGCGAGAATGACATCGACGCCGAGGTCCTGAGCGACCTGACGGACGGCGACCTTGAGAAGATCGGTGTGTCTTTAGGCCACCGCAAGCGCCTGCTGAAGGCGGTCGCAGCGCTCGGTGGTCCCGCGGCCGTGCCTCCAGCCGCCGCCGCTCCAATTCCGCCGGTCGCGGACGCCGCCGAGCGCCGCCAGCTCACCGTCATGTTCTGCGACCTCGTCGGCTCGACAGCGCTTTCGGCGCGGCTCGATCCCGAGGACATGCGCCAGATTATTCGCGCCTATCAGGACGCCTGTTCGGGCGTGGTGGCTCGCTATGACGGCTTTGTCGCCAAATTCTTTGGCGATGGGATTCTCGCTTACTTCGGCTTTCCCCGCGCACATGAGGACGACGCGGCGCGAGCGGTCCACGCGGCCCTGGAAATCGCCGAGGTCGTCGCCAGCTTGCAAACCCGCGCGCGCGAAAAGCTCAGCGTTCGCGTCGGCATCGCGACCGGCCTCGTGGTCGTCGGCGATCTCGTCGGCCAAGGCTCGGCGCAGGAGCAGGCGGTCGTCGGCGACACGCCGAATCTGGCCGCGCGGCTACAGGGCCTGGCCGACGCCGGCGGTGTTGTGGTGGCCGCAGCGACGCGGCGGCTGCTCGGCGATCGCTTCCGTTTGAAGGTTTTGGGCAAGCACGCCGTCAAGGGCCTCGCCGAGCCGGTCGAGGCGTGGGCGGCGCTCGGCGTGTCGCAGAGCGAGAGCCGCTTCGAGGCCGCGCATACCGCGCGTCTCACCGGCTTCGTCGGGCGCGAGGCAGAGAGCGCCGAGTTGCTCGTGCGGCAGCGCCGCGCCTGGGCCGGGAATGGCCAGATCGTGCTGATCTCGGGCGACGCGGGCATCGGCAAATCGCGCCTGTTGGCCTGGCTCGCCGAGCAGGTCGCGGATACGCCGCATACGCGGCTTCGTTACCATTGCTCCCCCTATCACCGCGACAGCGCGCTCTACCCCTTCGTGCAGCAATTCGAGCGCGCGGCGGGCGTCGCGCCGCAGGAGCCGCCGGATGCCAAGCTCGACAAGCTAGAGAAGATGCTGGGCCTCCCGACCGACCGCATGGGCGAGGTCGCGCCGCTGATCGCCTCCATACTTTCAATCCCGACCGGGACCCGTTATCCCGCGCTCAATCTCTCCCCGGCGCAGCAGCGCCGCCAGACGCTTTCCGCGCTGCTCGAGCGGATTGAGGGTCTGGCCGGACACAAGCCCGTGCTGGTCCTGTTTGAGGACGCGCATTGGGCTGACGCCACCTCGTTGGAAGTGCTCGATCTCGTGATCGAGCGGCTGCGGCGGCTGCCGATCCTGTTCCTGATCACCTACCGCCCGGAGTTCGAGGCACCGTGGAAGGGTCTGCCCGATGTGGCCACGATCGCGCTCGGGCGCCTTGATCGCGCGGAAGTAGAAGCGCTGGTCGAGCGCGTGACGGGCGGGCGAAAGCTCCCCGCCGAAGTGCTCGCGCAGGTGATCGGCAAGACCGACGGCGTGCCGCTGTTCGTGGAGGAATTGACCAAGAACGTGCTGGAATCCGGGCTCCTCATCGAGGATGGGGAACGCTACCGGCTCGACGGCCCCCTGCCGCCGCTCGCGATCCCCTCGACCCTTCAGGACTCGCTCATGGCCCGCCTCGACCGGCTCGCGGCAGTGAAGGAGATCGCGCAGATCGGCGCCGCAATAGGGCGCGAGTTCTCCTACCCGCTGCTGCACGCGGTCGTCGGTCGCGACGAGCCGCCGCTGAAAGCCGCGCTCGCGCAGCTGGTGGATTCCGAACTCGTCTTTCGCTCCGGCGAGCCTCCCGACGCTCGCTACGTCTTCAAGCACGCGCTGGTGCAGGACACGGCTTACGAGAGCCTCCTGAAGAGCCGACGGCAGATCCTGCACCGGCGCATCGCCGAGACCTTGCGCGAAAAATTCCCGGATGTCGTCGAGGCCGAGCCGGAGCTGGTCGCCCATCATTTCACCCAGGCTGGCCTCACGGAGCCCGCGATCGAATATTGGGGCAAGGCCGGCGATCTCGCGCTTCGCCGCTCGGCCTTCAAAGAAGCCATCGTGCATCTCGGCAAGGCGATCGAGATGACGGAGGCGCTGACGGGCTCGGAGGAGCAGACGAGCGGACGGCTCCGTCTGCAGGTCTCCTACGGAAACGCCATGATCGCCGCGCATGGCCATGGCGCGCCCGAAACCGCGGCGGCCTTCCGGAACGCGAGCGAATTGGGAGCGGGCAGCGCAGACTTGCACGCGCGGTATTCGATCAATTACGGGCTCTGGGCGGCTGCCCATGTGCACGGCGATCTGAAAGCGATGCGTGAGCCCGCGCAAGCTTTTCTGCTCGATGTCAAGCAACAATCCCATTCGCCGGAAGCGGGCGTCGCACATCGGATCTATGGCGTGACGCAGTGGTTTGCCGGAGATTTCATCGAGGGGCGCTCGCACCTCGAAAAGGCCCTTGCGATTTTCAATCCCGAACGGGACCGCGATCTTGCCTTTCGCTTCGGCCAGGATGCAGGCGTTTCCGCCATGGTCTATTTGGCGATCGCGCTTTGGCCGCTCGGCGAGGTCGAACGCGCGCGAGAGCTTATCGACGCGGCTACCAGGCGAATAGCGAATTCTGGGACACCTCGCCACCTCGACACTCGGGCTCATGCACAGCGCGATGTGCATGATCATCGCCCGGAACGTCGACAGCGCCGCGCCTCTGGCCAAAGCGCTGTCCAGCGTCGCGCATGAACATGGGATTGCGCTGTGGATCGGATTCGGGGCCTTCCTTGAGGCCTGGGTGGAATTTCGATCCGGCTCTCCGGAAACCGGTCTCTTGAATATGCGCCGGGCCGCCGCCCTGCTACAGCAGGATGGCGTCGGCGCTTTTCAGCCGCTCGTTAGGACGGCTCTTGCGGAAGCGGAAGCGCGGAATGGAGAGCCGGAAGCCGCTCTGGCCACGCTCGATCAGGCGCTTGAGGATTTCGCTCGCACAGGACAGCGCTGGTTCGATGCGGAGATCCACCGCATGCGGGGCGACATCCTCTTCGAGAAAGACGCGGCGAATCCAGACCCCGCGGAAGAGGCCTTTCTCACCGCCATCGGCATCGCGCAACATCAAAAAGCCCGCAGCTTCGAACTGCGCGCCGCGCTCTCGCTGGCAAAACTCTATCGCGTGACCGGCCGCGACGCCGACGCACTTGCCGTCCTCGATCCGGCGCTCGAAGGCTTAGCGCCAACTCCGGAATTTCCCGAGATCGCGGAGGCAGGAGAATTCGTGGCCACTATCGAGGCCAGTGCGAGACAGTGACGACAGCGTGGTCGATGCGCGATCGAACGTCGGAAACCCTTTACCAACTCCGACGTCCAGGGCCGCGATCCGCAATGTCCGCTTCACGTGTGCGCCGTGAGAAGGCGGCGCTTTTCCAGTGGGTGCAAGTCCCACCCGGCGAACGCTCCAGCCGGAAGCAACCGGAGCAGTCATGGAGGTGACGAAATGGCTGAAGCCTTCGGTGTAGCTGGTCACATATAGGTGACCGCGCGAGTGTGCGGGCCGCAACGCGAGTAAACGCCGAGCAAGCCTCACATGAGCAGGTGGCAGTCAAGCGGTTTGTTTCCGGGTGATAAGTCTCCAGCGGTTTGTCCGGTATCCGAGGTTCTGAGCCCTCTAAGCGTGACGCGGCTCGTTTCCGAGCACGATCAACCTCACATACGGTCGCCGTTCGCGACGGCTGCACCAACATCCCGCTTGCGGCGGGTAGGGCTCAGGAAGACGAGAACCTTTCTCGAAAACGGCGTTTCAGGCCACGGCTTGCTTCGGTTCGTCCACCTGGATCCGTCAGGACTGATCACGTCCTGAGGATTACGGGATTGGATGCGTGGAAGACGGGGGCTATCGTCAGGCGGGCCTAATCATGGCGCCTTCGATCACGACCCCAGCGCTCAGATATTTCCAGAGTGCGACCAGCAGCTTTCGCGCCAGCGCCACGATCGTCGTCTTGCGCCGACGACCGCCGTTACGTTCGTTTCGGTCCTGGAACCAGAGGGTGAGTGCGGAGCGCGGCTGATAGCGTATCCAAAGCCAGGCGAGCTAAAATCATCGTTGTCCGTAGTCGCGGGTTGCCCGATTGCGAGATGCCCTGCTCGCGATTGACCGACCCGCTTTGCCAAGGCGTCGGGGCAAGGCCGGCATAAGCGGCGACCTGTCGGCGGTTATCGAAGTGCCTGGAGAGTCCCTCAGACCAGAGGACCGAAGCGAATTCCGGCCCAATCCCATGGACACCCAGCAACATCGGCGGCGGGGCCAACCCTTTGGTTTGTTGTGCGTTGAGCAGCGCGTCCCGCTCGGACTCCACAGCTTTGATCTGCTCGAGAAGCAATTCGAGCCGATCGAGTTCTCGACAAACCTGGGCTTTGAGATGTTCGGGCAAGCGACGGCCGTCGCCAGTCTGGAGCGCATCCAGCCGCGCCCGTCGATCGCGACGCAACGGCTCATACTCGGATGCGCCCTGAGAGAAGAGCAATCCTTTGATCCGGTTGACGTGCTGAACCCGTTCCATGATCAGCACCTTGCGCTCACGGCAAATCCGGCGGCGGTCTTCATCTTCAGGCGTCGGCGCCCGAACCATTGAACAGACCCGCGGTTCGCCGCGCTTGTGGGCGAGCAGCGCGCGAAGCAAAGCCTCGCCATCGATCCTGTCGGTCTTGGCCCGACGCCGCCGGCGCGAAGTCGCAATTGAGGCTGCATCGACAACGTGGCTCTCAATTCCCTCACTCAGCAAGACACGGTGAATCCAGAAACCGTCCAACCCCGCTTCTTGAATGACGATGATCGGGAAGGATTTTCCGGTCCGCGCGTACGCTTTCCTCCTGAGCTCCAAAATGCGGGCCAACAGCGCAGCGATATCCCCGGCGGACACGCTGTGCTTTGACATCTTCTCTCCGCGGCCTGGCGACAATGACGTAACCAGCCAGGTCGATCGGCTCAGTTCCAATGAGATGAATATTGCGCAAAGATCGGCCCGGATCGTGGTCGGTGCTAATTGATCAGCTACGTTTTGCATGGTCGCCTCCAGAGTGGGTGGTAAGCGACCTCATGCTCCCGAATCGCAGGTCGCTACCATCGCCTCATGGGATCTCGAAAAGGACGATGTGCAGGCCGACCCGACGACGTTTTCGGGGAAGGCTGATACGGCTGGGCGAGATGAGCGAAGACGACGCCCAGTCGCTGCACCGGGGTAGTGGCGGCAGCACGTACACAAGGAAAGCGCGCGCAACACGGGAAGCCCCATGGCGTGGTCAGGGATGACCAACCGGACGCCCGCGAGGGATGGGCCGGGCCTCATGGGGTCGCGGAGAGGTTCGTAGTACCGCTGAAGCCGGATAACGCCGGGGAGGGAAGGGACCTCAGTTCAAGACAGACGCAAGACGCAGCGAGGGACCTGGAGATTGGGCAACCTATCAACTC
>CAWCCX010000004.1:0-283502 GCA_963794155.1 uncultured Alphaproteobacteria bacterium
TATGAGCGCACGGCATCTCGACGGCTTGCCGGAGACGACGCCGATCGAGATCTGGTTTCAGGACGAGGCCCGCATCGGCCAGAAGAACGGCCGGGTTCGACAGTGGGCCAAGCGCGGGACGCGGCCTCGCCAGCCGGCCGACCAACGCTACGACAACGCCTATCTGTTCGGGGCCATCTGTCCGGCGCGCGGCGTCGGCGCGGCGCTCGCCTTGCCCTACGCCGACACCGAGGCGATGCAGCTCCACCTCGACGAGATCTCCCGTCATGTCGCCCAGGGCGCTCACGCTGTGCTGCTGCTCGACCGCGCCGGATGGCACACGACCGGCGCCCTCGAGGTGCCCGAGAACATCACGCCGATCTTCCTGCCCTCGCGCGCTCCCGAACTGAACCCGGTCGAGAACGTCTGGCAGTATCTCCGCTCGAACTGGCTCTCCAACGTAACCATCCGGCGAGGCCCGCGTTATGCGGCTTTGCGTGAAGAGCCGCAGTTCCATTTCCAGGGAAGCAAGTCAGGGAGACTTGTCTGCGGTATCTCGGCGATGCGGGCGAGGACATCGGCGAGCCAGGCCTGCGGGTCGACGCCATTGAGCTTTGCGGTCTGAATTAGCGTGTACATCAGTGCGGCTCGTTCCGCGCCGCGCTCCGATCCTGCGAACAACCATGACTTCCTGCCGAGGGCGAGGCCGCGCAAGGCGCGCTCCGCGGTGTTGTTTGTGAGACAGATGCGGCCGTCTTCGAGGAAGCGAGTGAAGGGCGGCCAACGCGTGAGCATGTAGTCGATCGCCTTGGCGACGGCGGCGTGACGCGAAAGATTGGCGCGCTCGGCGCGCATCCAGCCTTCGAGCGCGGCGACCAACGGGGCGCTCCTCTCCTGGCGCACAGCCAAGCGACCGGCGGCCGACAGGCCGTTGATCTCGCGCTCGATGTCGAACAGCGCGTCGATGCGTCTGACGGCCTCGAATGCGATCGGCGAGATCGGCGTGGCCGTCTTGCTCCGCCGGGCGCTCGCCGCGATGTCGGCAAGCTCGAAGAACTTCCGCCGCGCATGGCTCCAGCACAGCGCCTCGACGATCGGACCGGGTTTGCGATCGGGAAGATAGAGGCGGTTGTAGCCGTCGAACGCATCGGCCTGCAGAATGCCGGTGTAACCGGCCAGATGCCGCTCGGGATGCTCCCGGGTTCGATCGCGCGAGGCGTAGAACAGCCCCGCCGGTGGGTCTTTGCCGCCGAACGGCCGGTCGTCGCGGACATACACCCACACCCGACCGGTCACCGTCTGTCCCGTGGCGAGGATGGGAACCGTCGTGTCGTCGCCATGCAGCCGCTCGGCGGCCAGGACATGGCGCTCAATCAACGCGTGCAGCGGGCGCAGCACCGCGGCGCAAGCGCCGACCTGATCGGCGAGCGTCGACAGGCTGAGGTCGACGCCCTCGCGGGCATAGCGCTCGCTCTGCCGGTTGAGAGGCTGATGCTGGCCGAACTTCTCGAACAGGATCATCGCCAACAGGTTCGGACCGGCAAAGCCGCGGGGCACGACATGGAACGGCGCCGGCGGCTGCGTGATCGCCTCGCATCGCCGGCAGGAGAACCGCTCTCGAACTGTCTGGATCACCTTCCATTGACGGGGGACAACCTCGAGCGTCTCCGTGACGTCCTCGCCGAGCTTCGACAGCTTCGTCGAACCGCAGCAGGGGCAGCTCAGCGGCGCCGCGATCACAACCCGCTCGCGCGGCAGATGCTCGGGGAACGGCTTCCGCGCCGGCCGCCTGCGCTCGAAGGTTTCGACGACTGTCGACGACGAGGAGCGTTCCGCCTCCAACTCGTCCTCGGTGGCGTTCGCCTCGGCGTCCTCCAACTGCATCTCCAGTTGGTCGAGAAGCCGCTCCTTACGTTCCGAGCCCGCGCCATAAAGCGTGCGCCGAAGCTTCTCGATCTCCAGCTTCAGTCTCGCAATCAATGCCTCGGCGCTCGACGCCGTCGCGCGAGAATGCGTCAGATCGGCTTCAGCGTGCGCCGCTCGCGCTTCGCTTTGAAGCCGCGCGGCCCGTTCGGCGAGGATCATCGCATGCGCTGCTGCAAGGTCGGAGGGGAGAGAATCAATCGTCCCTGTCACATCCGAAGGGAATCACAAGCGCACGGATTTGTAAGCAAAAATCCTCATCCGGCCGCCGTCGGACGCCAGGTTTTCTGCGGCATTCGCCAATCGATCCCCTCAAGCAGATAGCCGAGCTGCGCCGCCGAGATCGTCACCGTCCCATCGGCCGTCGATGGCCACAGAAAGCGACCCCGTTCAAGCCTCTTGGCGAACAGACACAGGCCCTGGCCGTCGTGCCATAAACACTTGATGAGATCGCCGCGGCGGCCGCGGAAGACGAACAAATGGCCCGAATGCGGATCACGCTTCAGCGTCTCCTGCACGATCAGCGCCAGCCCATCGAAGCCCTTCCGCATGTCGGTGTGGCCGGTCGCCAGCCAGACCCGTACGCTCGCCGGGATCGGGATCATCGGCGCGTCAACGTTCTGACCACGCGCGCCAGCGCCGTCGCGTCGACGTCCATGCCGACGATGATCCGCTCCCCGCCGGAGAGCACGATCTCCATCCGCCCGATCGGTTCTGGCGCCGCGATAGAAGCGGCACTTGGCGCTTCGGCCTCCGCAACCGTCACCGGTACGAGCTTCACCGGCTCCGCGCCGCCGTTCGCCGCGGCAGCCTCCTGACGCCGCCAGGTGAACAGAAGATTGGCGTTAACGCCATAGCGCTGCGCGACCATCGCCACAGACGCGCCAGGCTTCAAGCTCTCGGCGACCATCCGACGCTTCTCGTCGCTCGACCAGAAACGTCGCCGGCGCGCGCCTCTCTCCTCCGAAGATCCAGCCCACAGATCCGCCTTCATCGATAGTGCCCATGATCGTTGATGGGCACCATCTCAGTGCCACTCTCAACGCACTATCGCCGCTCGCATCCCCGAGTACAGGCGGCCGCTACCGGAGGGTTACCTAGCGACTTCATGAAGCCAACGCCGGAATCATCGGCCCAAATAGTTCTCGCTGGCCTCGTCGAGCGGGTCACCTTCCACAACGCCGAGAACAGCTTCTGCGTGCTCCGGGCTGCCGAGCAGCCATCGCTCAACGATCAGCACCGCCTGCTCGACTTTCGCCTTGTCGCGGGGTTTTCTCGGCCTCGCCGGTAGAACGGCGGTCCCGTAATGCGCCGCCGGCTCGGCGTAGGTTCGATAGAGATGGGGGTCGTAGAAGCTGGCTCTTGACGACGGCGGTCTTGGCGTTGTCCGGCACGATGAGTTCGGGGACGCCGCCGATCGCCTCGAGCGCGGGCACGTGGGCGTCGATCCAGTCGGGCATGATCGTTGATGGGCACTATCCCGTGGCCACACTCGACGCACTATCGCCGTAACCATCCTCCCCGACAGGCCGGCCGCTACCGCAGGGTTACGCTCCTTCGCCCGCATCGCGAATTGCTATCGCCCTTGCGACGACATGGAATCACGCCTCCAAACTCAACTCCATTTGCGAAATAGCCCGCCCAATCCGGCAAAATCGAATACCAAAAAATCCCCGCATCCCCCACTATCAGCACGTCTCCGAGTTCCTTACACTCGATCAATTAACAAATATGCGGCGAACTGGCTACCAGGTCCTCGCCTCCGCGCTACTGGGCGCGCCATAGTATTCTAACAATTCATCGACGTGCTCGTCCATCGAGTAAATCGCCGGCTCCTTGTTCCAGAAACTCAATATCTTTTGCTTGTCATTCGCAAACTTCTCAATGAGGTTGATTAGGTCGCTGTGGCTTCCTGCACTGAACTCGAAGTCAGGATTGGATGAAATCTCTTTCGCGCCTCCAAGATTCGAGATGATGATCGGTACCCCATTACACACAAATTCAACAGCGACTTGCGGATAGCAATCCTCCCATAGGTGAGGGACCACTCCCAAATCGACGTCGGCAAGCAATTCGCCTAGCTCATTGTGCGAATAACCGTCTCGAACAGTCAGGCCACTTAATTTACTGCGAAGCGCAGAAAGGCGCCTTAGGTTTCTGAAATTCTCGTATATCCTTTTCGCTGCTATCACTATGTGAAGCTTAGATAAAACGGCGTCTGGGCATTGTTCCAAGGCGCAAATCAAAAAGTCCAGTCCCTTAAACTTGTTGTTGGCGACGCCGAGGAAGGCCAATTTCAACGGAGTGTCGTTGGACGGTTTATGCACAGCTAGCGGCGGTCGGTAGAACACAGTCCCCGGATAGCTCGTCTTGCATTTCTCTGCTGATACACCCGCAGTTACGCAGATCACCCTTACGCGATCCGAATCGCATAAAATGACATCGAAGCTTTCATTGATTATCCGGACGAGATTCTCCTCCCGGTCTCTGAAATAAGCGGGGAGATCATCCCGGTGAAGCTCGTTCCCGGCCTCAAAGGGCATTGGACTCCCAATCCGCCGTCGCACATAGGTGAGGAACTCACGTCCCCCGCCAAGACGCAGACATTTTCGGACGACCCTTCTGGCAAAAGCGTATCTAGGTTGCGCCGGGCTTCCGAATATCGCACCCGATATTGCACCATCGCTCACCACCTTGCTTGCCCGAACCTTATAATTTTTTAGGGCATCCTTGCCCAAGCACGAACAGCAAGCCTTCCCGCCCTCCTTGCTGTCGCAATTGATCGAATCATTTTTCCAAAGGGTAGCGTGCGGACACATCGGATAATAATTGTGTACGAAAAAGACAAATCGCGTATTGCGGAATTCTTGACGCAATATCGGCAATACTTCAGCAGGCAGGCCTTCGAAATTGTTGAAATGAAATACGTCATAAGGACCGTTCATACGAACGAAACTGATTATTGCGTCCGCAACGGCTCGGTCCGATGATTTTCCTGACGTCACCTGATTAATAAAAAACGAATATATCCCTGGGGCTACAACCGGTGAATTGACCAGTGCAAAGCCAAGATGTGAATTTTTGCTTTCCACGATCTTCGTAATGTACGGCTCTGAGCGCGCTAAATCGTAGGCAACTCCCGCGGACAGAGAGTGAACCTGCCAGCCGCGATTTAGGAAGAGAGAAATACAATTATCTTGATAAACGGAAACTCCGCCTCCTCGTCTTTGCGCGGCGAAAGCTGGATCCCAATTATAAAACAAAACTCTACGTGCAGTGTTCATGCAGATCAATCACAACATGATTCAGGCACGGCGGCAACTATCTGACTTTACGAATTACCTTCGGGTAAAGTTTGATTGACCTGCGCCCCTTCACGTCCTTTCCCGCCAAGTTGTTCTGTCGCCGCGCCTTTCCAGCAATATTTAATAAGCAGCTGGGTCGGCCCCCGACCGAAACGCGACATTCTCCATATCGTTCCCTACCCAAGCAGGGGTCGCCCCCTCCGTCCGCCTTCGACCGATGACTCTGAACATTGGCGGCCCATCTGGCGACTGTCGCTTTCCCAAAAGCTATGCGCCTATTTCTTGAGAAATCTCGCTCACCACCTTCGATGTGCGACCGTACACGCCATACTATTCGACGTCAATCGCGCTCGTTGCTACTCGCTGGCTAGTGGATAAAATCAAACGGGTTGAGTCTGGCTTCCTTCCCGTCCGTATCGATCGCTCGACGCTCGCCGACTGGGTCGGAACGCGCTGCGTTCCATCTACGGCCCATCCATAAGCGCATTCTCGCGCATCTGCGGTCATCGACGAAGCTGTTTGCCCACGAGAGGACGGCGCCGGTGCTCGATCCGGGCTGCGGGCGCACCAAGACTGGCCAGCTTTGGGCCTATGCGCAAGACGACAGACCCTCGGACGGATCGGACCCGCCGGCGGTCGCCTATTCTATGCGTCCGACCGCAAGGCGTCGTCGCAGCCAATCGGGCATATTGCCGGCTTCAAGGGCTATAGGTCGACGGCTACGCCGGCTATCGTGCCCTTGCTGAAAAGGGCGAGGCGAGCCTCGCGTTCTGCTGGGCGAATGTGCGACGGCGGTTCTACGAACTCGCCGCGGCGCCCCACCGATTGCCAGCAAAGCGCTCCAGCGCATCGCGGCGCTCTATCGAAACGAGAGCAACATTCGCGGCCGAGGGCCTGAACAACGGCGCGCCTTCGCCTGGCCAGAGCTCGCGTCGTCGATCTCGAGCCGCATTCCCCGACTTGCGAACATCTCTCGCCAGACAAGTTAAGCACAATATACGTTCAGACGTTTCGTCAATTTTGGGGAGGTATTTTTGGTGCGCGTAGCGCGACTCTCGGGCAAACGGCCCGATTGGTTCCCGGCCGCGTATTCGCAGGCAGCCGCCGAGGTGGGACGAGATGCGTCGCCATGGCGAGAGCTATGGCGACGTGATCCTGCGGGTGGCGAAGAGGCTGAGGTCGTCGGGGCTCGCCGCCGTTTTGTTTGCAACCGGTGCCCCGCGTTTATCCACTATCCGTGACCCGTCTATTTCCTATGCCGCAACCGGACGGTTTATTTCACGCCGCAGCAGACGGAACCATACGACGCTGCCTGTGGTTAAATCTTGGGAGCGCTCGATCTTACCCCCAAGCCCAAGCGCGCCTATTTGCCCCGCGGTCGAGCGCCTCCCGCTCGCGCGGAGCGCGGCGAAGCCGAGCCACATCATCGTCCAGGTCGACGGCTCTGGAATCGCAGGCGCGGCGGATGCCTTGATTGCGCATAAACGATTTGTCGCGCTGGCCGCTGCGAAATCGCGGTTTCCATACGAGCGCTTGCCCTTCCTTGCCCGGCGCGGATAAAGGCGGAGCGGCGCATGGAGGCGCCGCTCAAAAGGTGATCATGCGCATCGCAATGCTTGCCGGCGCGCTGACCGCTTCCGTTCCGGCTGCGGCCAATTCCCTGATCCTCACTTACCACGGAGGGCCTGATCGCGCCGGCATGTATGTCATGCCCGGCCTCACCTATGCGCGCGCTCAAGGGCTGCATCCCGACTTCTCGTTCAACGCGGCCTAGCAGGGCGACGTCTATGCCCAGCCGCTCATGTGGCGCGATGCCAAGACCGGCGCGGGCGAATTGCTCGTGGCGACCGAGGAGGACCAAGTCTACGCGTTCGACGAAAAGACCGGCGCCCAGAAATGGATGCGGACGCTCGGCCAGCCGGCCACGCGCGAGGCGGGGTTCCGTTGCGGCAACATTTGGCCGCTCGGCGTGACCGGCACGCCGGTCATCGATAAGGCGCGCGCGACGCTTTATCTCGATGCGATGGTCGTGCGCGACGGGCGGCCAAGGCACGAAGTCTTCGCCCTGTCGCTCGACGACGGTTCGGTCGAGCCCGGCTGGCCGGTCGATGTGACGGCGGCGCTCGGCGGGAGCTTCGACCCGATGACGCAGAACCAGCGCGGGGCGCTCGCCCTGTTCGCCGGTAGGGTTTACGTACCCTATGGCGGCCTTGCCGGGGACTGCGGCGTCTATCACGGGACGGTCGTCGGGCTTTCGACTTCCGAGCCGGGCAAGGTCGTGAGGTTCTCGACCCGCACGCGATCCGGCGGCATCTGGGCCCAGGGCGGCGTCGTCAGCGACGGAAAGTCACTCTTCGTGGCGACCGGCAACACGGGCTTCGCGAAGGAATGGGGCGACGGCGAAGCTGTGCTGCGCTTTGCTCCTGACCTCGCCCGCCCGGTCGCGAGCCGCGACTATTTCGCCCCCTCGAACTGGAAGGACCTCGACGACCACGATCTCGACCTCGGCGGAACCGCGCCTATTCCGCTCGACGTCCCGAGCGCCAAGGGGGTGAAGAAACTGATCCTCGCCATCGGCAAAGACGGCGACGCCTATCTCATGGACCGCGACAACCTCGGCGGCATCGGCGGCGAGCTCGCGAACGCCCATATAACGGAAATGCGGGCCATCGCTTCGCCGGCCGTCTGGAGCGCCGGCGGCGGCGTCCTGGTCGCGCTCGAGGTCGATGGCGCGAATTGTCCGCCGGATGCGCCGGGGAAGGGACTTCTGGTCTTGAAGATCCGCGCCGACCCGGCGCCGGCGATCGACACCCTATGGTGCAACAAGGTTGTGAGCGTTGCCGGCGCCCCGATCGTGACCACGACCGACGGCCGCTCAGATCCGATCGTGTTCGCTCTCGGCTCCCAGGGCGAGGGCCGGCTCTACGCATACCGGAGCGACACCGGCGAGCTTCTCGCGCCGCCGCAGCGGCTCACCGGCACGATCAAGTTCCAGACGCTCATCGCCGCCGACGGCAGGCTCTATGTCGCGGCGGCAAAGTCTACGCCTTCACGTTCTGAGTAGTCTGGCCGCCTGAGCGGCGTTGATGGTGCGCATAGCATTGACTGCTCGTCCACCTTAACATTTACCCCAACTAAACGGCCCGACTGAGGCGAACAGCGGCGGACAAAGCGGCGTCTGTCGCTCACGCTCGTCGCGCGCGGCGGAGGATGAAGTATCAATTCCCAGCGCAGTGGAAGGCATGGCTCAGCGTCGCCGCCGTTCCAGCGCCGTAGGGCTGCTCGGCCATTCGCGGGTGGTCTTTCAAGAACTCCCCAAAAGCGTTCATGATCTCGCCCCCTTTTACGTCGGGCGGGGCGCAATAGACCCGCTTTCCGGCGGCGTCCCCACCCCAAGAGAACCCGCTGGCGAAAGCGCTGGCGATCGCCTCGGCGAGCATTCTCGTGCCCGAGTCACCTTCCTTCCAGCTCGTGAGCAGCCTTTGGGCCGATATGTCCGGCGGATCGGCTTGGGCGGGAGCCGAAAGCGCTATTGCGGCAAAAACGCCAGCAACGATGCCGCAACGCTTGCCGATGGTGTCCAACCGTCGGGCACCGGAGGCTCGAGCGCTGCGCCCCAGGGCGGCTTTGCTCCCGCAGCCCCCGCTCCAGCCCCCGCTCCTGCACCGGCGCAGCAGCAGGGCTCTTGGTTCCCCTGGCAGCAGCCGTCTGCGCCTGCCCCAGCGCCGGCGCCAACAAACTATGGTGCTCCAGCCCCGACCGGTGCGGGCAGTTCCGCATCTGCCCAGCAGGCTCAGTACCGGTGCCCTGGCGCGACCGTGGTTTGGGTCAACGAGAAGTCGCACATCTATCACTTCCCCGGAACGCACGATTATGGAAATACGAAGCGCGGCGAATACGTGTGCGAGGCCGACGCTCAGGCGGCCGGCAACCGCGCCGCAAAGAACGAACATCGTCCTTGATGCGTTGGTTTCGCCGCTGGCGCGAGCGGGACTATAGGCACCTCTTCAAGGCGGCCATGCCGTTGCCTGAAATCGATCCGATCGAGGAGCTCTCGCGCATCGTGGGCGAAGCTCAAAAGCGGGACGGCGAGGACGAAGGCCGTTTCGAGCGTCTGGCGAGCGAGGGCGCGATCCGAGGTCGACGCAGGCCGAACCGATAGAAGTCCCGGACCGTTTGAAGGGGGAGGAGAACCGGATGCTCTAGAGCAATTTCTGCTCAGGTTGCATCGTATCCTGCGGCGGCGAGGTAGTTGGCGCATTCTTGCGGGGTGAAGCGGCGCAGGGCGTCGGCGATGGCTTGCCAGAGGTCGGGGATGGTCCGCGCTGCGGCGGCGCGCAGCAGGGCCTTGAGCTTGGCGAAGGCCATTTCGATGGGATTGAAGTCGGGGCTGTAGGGGGGCAGGTAGCGCAGGCTCGCGCCGGCGGCCTCGATCGCCTGTCTGACGCCATGGACCTTGTGCGCCGGCAGATTGTCCATGATCACGATGTCGCCTGGCCGCAACTCGGGAACGAGCGCCTGTTCGACATAGGCGAGAAAGGCCTCGCCGTTCATCGGGCCGTCGAGGACCAGGGGCGCAGCGATGCCGTCGTAACGCAGCCCGGCGGTGAAGGTGGTGGTTTTCCAATGGCCATGGGGCACGGGGGCGCGACATCGCTCGCCTCTGGGCGCACGCCCATAAAGGCGCGCCATCTTGGTGTTCGCGGCGGTCTCGTCGATGAAGACGATCCGGGTCGGATCGAGATCGAGCTGGCCTTCAAACCAGGCCTCGCGCGCCGCGTTCACCGCGCCGCGGCGCTGCTCGGCGGCGTGCGCCGTCTTTTTTTGCGCGTGATCTTACGACGTTTGAAGAACCGCCAGAGCGTGCCGATGGCGGCGGCGACGCCGCGCTCCTTGAGCAACCCCTGCAGTTCGGCCAACGTCATGTCGCTCTTGGCGGTCACGGCCGAAAGGATCAGTTCGGCATGCGCCTCGATCCGTTGCGAATGGCGGTCGCCGCCCTGGCGCTTGGGCCTGACGTCGCCCTCGCGCCGCTCCAGGGCCCGCCACCGGATCGCGCTCGACGCGCTGACGCCAAACCGCTGAGCCGCCGCTCGACACGACAATCCACCCTCAATCGCGTCAACGACACGCCGGCGAAGGTCAACAGACAAGGATCTGGCCATGCACGCCAGCCTCCTTCGCCGGCAAAAAGCATGAATCAGAACCAAACCGATTCGGGAATCTAGAGGCTTCTGTGAGGTCCGCGGCGCAACATTGCGAGCATAGGGTAGCGGACCTCATTGAAGCCGGATTGAACGAAGTCGCGGGGAGGTTGGCTGGCGGCGCTATGGGCTTTGTGTAAGGCGCGAGCGCGCTTTCGTCGCTTCGGCTTGCGACGCGCGGCGAACATGATGGGTTTGGCGAGCGGCCGACAGCGAAACGGGGCTTGCATGGGCTGGAAGTGCGCGCCAGTAGCGTCTGATGAGCGCTGCGACTTCGGGAGGGCTCAAGTTGTTTCGACCGCCTCCGATTGTTGGCGTGACGGAAAGGGCGCGAACCGTGATTGTGGGCGGGATCGTCACAGCGGCGCTCATGAAGTATCGCACCAAAACGACGACGTCTTGGACCGAGGCCGTTCGCCGCTACGAGGAAGGTCGGCGACGAACCTCATCGGCCCGCCGCAATCCGGACAGGGCGGAGGATCGACGCCGTTACTGTTGTCCGGTTCGGGCGAGGCCGGTTCTTCCTTTCCGTGCGCTGTCGGCTCGACCTGGCTTGCCAGGAGCGAGCGACAGAGGGCCAGCCTTTCGGTTCGATGGCCATTGGCGAGGAATCCAAAGTGACGAATGCGATGGAAGCCGTCGGGCAAGGCGTGGAGCAGGAAGCGCCGGATGAACTCGTCGGGCTTCAGATTCATGGTCTTTACGGCGCCGTCCTCGCGATAGTCCTTCCAGGTGAATCTGACATGTTCGTCGTCGCAGGCTTGGATGCGGCTGTTGGCGATGGCGACGCGATGGGTGTAGCGGCCGAGATAGGCGAGAACTCGCGCGGGTCCGCCAAGGGGCTTCTTGGCGTAGACGATCCAATCGAGGCGACGCACCGCAGCCAGCTGTGCGGCGAAGGCGGCGCGATCGGCGAGATAGGCGAGATCACCGAAGAATCCGAGGCCCTTCGCGTCGAAGGCGGCTTGCAGGCGTTCGAGGAACAGGCGACGGAACAGCCGGGCGAGCGGCTTGACGGCCAGAAAGAAGCTCGAGCGCGCCTCGATCCATCGGGAGCCGTCGATGGAAAGTCCGCCGCCGGGGACGACGCAATGGATGTGAGGGTGGTGCGTCAGCGCCTGCCCCCAAGTGTGCAGGATGGCCAGGCCGCCGATCCGCGCTCCGAGCCTGCGGTGATTGGCGGCCAGCGTGGTCACGGCCTCAATGGCGGTCTTGAACAGCATCGCATAGACGGCGCTCTTATTCTGGAAGGCGACAGCCGCGATCGGCGCGGGCAGCGTGAACACGAGGTGGAAATAGGGAACCGGCAACAGTTCGGCCTGCCGGTGGGCTAGCCATTGCGCCCGCGCCGCTCCTTGGCACTTCGGGCAGTGCCGATTGCGGCACGAGTTGTAAGCGATGCGCGTCGCGCCACAATCGTCGCAGGCTTCGACATGGCCGCCGAGCGCCGCCGTTCGGCACGCCGCGATCGCGCTCATCACGCGCTGCTCGGTCCGCCCTACATGTCCGACGTGATCGCGAAGATAGGCCTCGCCATGGCGACGCAGAATATCCGCGACTTCGATTGTCGGTCGGTCGAAGGAAGCTCCGGCGCGTGCCATTGCCAGCGCCGGAGCGCCCGTCTATCCCGGCGGCATGACCTCCAACGACAATCGATCGAGCGGACTCTGCGTCGCCCGGATCGTGTGGGTCGCGACTTGCGTGTAGCGCGCCGTCGACGACAGATTGTTATGACCGAGCAGAACCTGAATGATCCGGATGTCCGTTCCGCTTTCCAAGAGATGCGTCGCGAAGCTATGGCGCAACGTGTGCAACGTGACCCGCTTGGTCAACCCGGCGGCATTGACCGCCGATCGGCACGCAGCGTGCAACACCGTCGGATCAATCGGATGCTCTTCATCCCGTCCGGGAAAGAGATAGATCGTTGGCCGGGCGAGCCTCCAATAGGCGCGCAAAATGCCGAGCAATTGCGTAGACAGCATCACGTTGCGATCTTTCGCGCCTTTGCCATGACGGACCAGGATCACGCCCCGCGTGCTGTCGATGTCCGCCACTCTCAGCCCCGCGACCTCCGAGGCCCTGAGCCCGGCCGCATAGGCCGTGGTCAACGCCGCCCGGCTCTTCAGGCTCGAGACGGACTCCAGAAACAGCACCACCTCGTCGGCGCTCAACACAACCGGCAGTTTGCGCGGCTCGCGCGCATAGGGGATACGCTCGGGAACGTTCGCCTCGCCGAGCGTGATGCCGTAGAAGAAGCGTAAGGCGCAGACGATCTGGTTGAGACCAGGCCATGAGATGCCCGTCGAGACGAGATGGACCTGAAAAGCGCGAACGTCTTCCAGATCCAGCTGCTCGGGCGACTTGCCAAAATACCGGCTGAACTTCGAAACCGCGCTGACGTAGGATCGCTGCGTCGCCGGCGACATGTTACGGACGGTCATGTCCTCGATCATGCGGCGGCGAAGAGGGCTCAACTGGGCCATCGGCTACTCCTGTCTGAGGGATGGGCTTCAACATCCACATCCTCTCAGGCAGGAGACCCTCACAAAATCTCGATGTGCGCGCCGCGGTAGCGGCTTCGTTCAATCCCCCTGAGTCAGCCACCGGGGCCTCTGGTATTAGCTGACGCTCGCACCCAGTTGCGCGGGCGGAGCCTACGACGTTTCGATAAAGCAATTATCACTGGGCGGATGTCGTTGCGGCCGAGGTCTCAAGCGACGGTTGCGAACGTGCCGCCTGCCCCTATAGCCGTCTCAACCCAGCGATTGGATTTGCCGCCAGTTGGAGCCGAAGGCAGGCTTGATGCGAGCGCCTCAGCTAAGCCTCTAGATGGGGACGATTGTTGGTGCGTCGCAGCGCTCGGAACGGAGTTAAGAGACGCCGCGTTAACGCCGGGGTGCACGCCATTGACGCAGGGCCTGCTTTATGAGCCCTGAGACGCTCACGCCGCGCGCAATCGCTATTGCGACAATCGCATCTCGATCCGCACGCGGAAGGCGGCAAGCTAGCGGTAAGGGTAACGTCTCGACATGGAAAGACTATAGCAATTTGCCAACGACAGGCTCGTGAAAAATCCAGACTACCCCGCAAATTCCTCATCTGGCGCCTCGGCAAAAATCACCTCCAGAACTCCAGTAGTTCATCTGCGTATTGTTCAGCGTGCCAGACATATCGACGTTGTTGTTAAACACGGCTGGGACAAGGCAATAGCTTGGCTGCCACCACTGAATCGTCTCAGGCCCGTTCCCAGACCCGGTGTAATTGTTTAGGGTGAAGGTCGTCCCCCTCGTGTTGGTTGCAATCGTCGGACAACCCAAGAAGATCGAGCGGGCCACACCAGAGCAGCCCGGAATATCCGCTGCATAGATCGGGTTGCCTGCCTGTGCCGTGATAGCGGAAGTGGTCGTGAGCACACCGCCAGAGGAGATGGTCGCGCCGGGTAAGGATGTAAACCCACCGTTATGCATCCACGACCAAACCGGGGTACTTGCGAAGTCACCATACAGGTGTGTAACTTGGTACGTGCCAGCGGGCGCGACATCATTGGCAAAGAGGAATCCCGAATCGCCCCCGACATAGTTTCTAACTCTGACGTTCGTGCAGGACGTGCTGTCGCTGGCGGGCGCCCAATGCCCTATTTCATCGAATGACCAGACAGCGAGATAACCCGAGCCTGCGCCACCCGTCTGCTGATAGAGTTGGATGAATGAACCTCGTGGAGGCGGGCAATTGAATGTCTCGCCCGTACCGATTGTCCCCGTGAGCCGCGTGACATAGAAATTCGGCCCCGTTCCACTGCACACCCCAAGCGATGAAATCGATGAGCCGATGCATCCCGAAACGGTCGCCGAATACGTTCCACCGCCGATGGCGGCGTCGATCATGACATCGTAATTCGCATTGAAGGATGTTATGCCAACCGGATAGCTGAAAGTTTGCTGGACCGGTGCAGGGCCGAAATTCATTGGCCCGTTCCCATCCTGGATCATGATGGTGTGGTCGATGTTCACGTTGTTTTGGTAGGTGCCGCCTGACGCGCCGACCCACCATTCCGTGTGCGCGTTCGGCGCAATCGAGTAATCCCAGCCTTCAACCCAGCTCCCCTCCCAGGTGATGTTCGGCCCCGGAGTTGTGCCGTACGGAGAGATAAATGGCCTGAGTGCCCAATGAATCATGACGCCATATTTGGACGTAAAGGTTGGCCCTTGGCCGCCACCGGATATGTTAAGGGCAATACCGGGATTGTACCCGTTGGTCGTCCGATAGTTAAGCGCGTTCCCGTCAATGTAGTAATTTGACATTATTATGTCTATGTTGCTACCCATCCACGCATTGCCAATCGTGCCTTGGGAACAGCCACTACCATCGTTGAGAAAATAGAAATCATCCATAGTTATGCTTGTTACACCAGAAGTTCCATTAAACTTCAGCGCCGTACATCCGTGGCCACCAACTGGGCCGAAGTTAATATGTGCTAGCGCTCCAGTGAAGCCCGATCCGCTACCCCCACACGTCAAAAGACCAGCGCCGGTTCCGCTCGCGGTGATGCTATAAGTGCAACCCTTGCAATCACCGCTTATTGGACAAGATGCCGGGTCTGCCAAACTCGCAATCGCCGTGTATGGCCCGATCGCGTAGTCCACCCCCGGCACATTGTATTGCGGCCTCACCAAGCTATAATTCGTCGTCGTCTTGGCGTTCTGGTTTATGTAGCCGCCATTCACGAACGCTGTTCGCTGTTTCCAATAGGCCGTCAACGGCGCAGTCGCATTCGCGCAGGGATCGTTCGGCGTCGATGGGTAGGGGCAAGCAACTGACGGAGATGAAGTTCCGCCACCACCTGTGGGCACCATCGGAGCACTATTCACCCACGCGACCGACATGAGAAGGATAACAATAGCAGCGATTTGCCTCATTGCCCTTCACCTTTCCGGCATCATGCCCATCATGGCGGGCCTTGGCTGCCCGTGATGGGAGTCGGAATGTAGCGGGAAAGTGGTGCCGTCCGAGTACACGGCCGAATTACCAATGACGCCCGGTCCTGGCCCGTGGAGCGAGTAAGACGGCAACGTGTTGGCCACGGGTGGCCCCATCACCGACAAATCCGCTCGAATTCGGCGCGCCTAAACGCATAAAGTCAAGGGGACGGCGGTCGGGCGACGACGGGCGCACGCCCGAGGGATTGCGCACCCGAACCGCGTGACTGATAATACGCCGACATTCGCCGGATGACGACCTTATCGCGACTGAGACTAGGTCAATAGCGGGAGATTGTCGGCGACGGGCGAGAGGTTTCCCATGAACTCGCGCTCGCCGACGTGGATCAGTTCCGAGGTCGGGTCGATCCCTAGTTCGCCGCCCAGCGCGGTCCACACGGCGGCGGCTCCGATCCGGCGAATAGCCACGACTTCCTGCCCAGGGCCAAATAGGGCGCGCTCGGCCGCATTGTTCGAGAGGCAGATCTTCCACCGTCAAGAAAGCGAGTGAAGGCCTGCCAGCGCGTCAGCATGTAGTCAATCGCCTTGGCGACGGCAGCGTGACGCGAAAGTTTGGCGCGCTCGGCGCGCATCCAGGCATCGAGCGCGCCGACCAACGGGAGGCTCGTCTTCCTGGCGCGCGGCCAGACGCCTGGCGGCTGACAAGCCATTGATCTCCTGCTCGATGTCGAAGAGCGCGTCGATGCGTCTGACGGCCTCGAATGCGATCGGCGAGATCGGCGTCGCTGTCCTGCCTCGCCGGGCGCTCGCTGTAGTGTCGGCAAGCTCGAAGAACTTCCGCCGCGCATGGCTCCAGCACAGGGCCTCGACAATCGGACCGGGCATGCGGGCGGGAAGCCAGAGCCGTAGGTCTCGGGAACAATTGCTCAAATAAGCAGTTGAATGGGAGTGTATAAAGCAAGAGCCGCCGTTCTCACTTTTCTGGCAAGCG
This sequence comes from uncultured Alphaproteobacteria bacterium, assembly GCA_963794155.1. GTDB lineage: Bacteria > Pseudomonadota > Alphaproteobacteria > Rhizobiales > Beijerinckiaceae > Roseiarcus. The sequence continues at coordinate 16,340 of CAWCCX010000004.1, forward strand.
CAAGACGGCCCAATGCGCGACCGCGAACCGATAGGCTCGGATCTGTGCCAGGACGCCGAGCGCCAGAATGCGGCTTCTCGTTCCGGTCAGACGTTTCGAGGCCATTACGACCAGCGCATGTGGCCCGATCGACAGCAGCACCGCCCACGCGTGCGCGAGCATGAAGATCGGTCCCCTGCCGTCGCGTCGGGCCGCTTCGCACCACTCGAGCGTCAGCCGCCGCCATTTGCGCTTCAGTTCCGGCATTGTCCGGCGGGCGGGATGTCCGACGGTCGACTCCGGCGCGTAACCAATGCGATACCCCTTGAGCCGCGCCCTGCGGCACCAATCCCGATCCTCGGGGACCCCATTGTCGAAGCCGCCGACGGCGTCGAACACCGACCGCCATACGAACATCGAGGCGGTGACGGTAAAGTTGCGGCCCTTGACGTACCGCTCGTTCTGGAACGCGAAGACGCTCTCGAACGCCTCGACTGCAGTAATCCGCTGCGGATCCTTGACCAGGACGTCGACGCGCCCGCCGACGAAATCGGCCGAGCGCAGCTCGGCGAGGCCTTCTTCCAGCCAGCGCCGGTCCGGCCGACAGTCGCTATCGATGAACGCCATCGCCTCGCCCCGCGATGCGCGAACCCCAGCGTTGCGGGCGAGTCCCGCGCCGCGTTCTGCGACTTCAACGACCCGTCCGCGCGTCCCTACAATCCAGCGCACGGCGTAGAGCCCGCGCGAGCTGCCATTGTCGGCGACGATGATTTCGGTGCGGTCGCTCGGGAAGCTCTGTTCGCCAAGCAGCGTCAGGCACGCGTCCAGGTTGTCGTAGTCATCGAGGTGCGGCACGATCACCGACACGAGGCCGATGCTAAGTGGTCTGCCTCCCGGTTCGAGCGGCGCGGTTCGTTCAGTCTCGCCGACCGTCATGATAAGCTCGGGCGCAGGATTTTCAGGCTCGGCTCACGCTCAAGCTCCATCTTCAGCAGAATTGCAGAGCGGCCCAGCATCGCGATGAGCATAGGTCCTCAATCGCCAGCGCACGTCAAGTAAGTTGTAGCACAGACACCGGCCAGCATGAAACGACTCATATCATTCACCCGCTTAAGCGTTTTGGCGCGATCTAGCCTCGGTGCCTGAGTCTGCGCCCGCGCAATGGACGCCGCCAGCGCGCTCGTGCAAATAGGGCGCTCCTTGCGACGGCGCGGCTTGCGACCGTGGCCCAAGAAAGTCGGTGCCGGGTGCATCGGCGCCGGGCCTGCGCACAAGAGAGAGGTGGAGCGCGACGCCGATGACCCTACGCCGGATCCCTCGCGCCGGCTTGATATTCACCTGGGCGTCGCATTTGCTTAGCAACGAAAGGACGCGAATGTGAAGGTTGGGGCGATCGGCTGCGGCTATGTTTTTGACCACTATATGGCGACCTGGGGACGGCATCCTGGACTGGTTCTAAAGGGCGTGGCGGATCGTGACGCCGCCCGACGCGACGTTGTGGCTCTCGCTTACAAACTCAAGGCCTACGCCAGCAACGAGGAGCTTCTCGCCGATCCCGAAATCGCCATCATCGCGAATCTCACCAGTATCGAGAGCCACTTCGAGGTGACGCGCGCCGCCTTGATGGCGGGCAAGCATGTCTACTCGGAGAAGCCGCTCGCGCCAGACATGGGACAGGCCCGCGCGCTCATCGCGCTTGCCGACAGGCTAGGTCTTAGGCTCTCCTGCGCGCCGTCGAACGCCATGAGCGACACGACGCAGACGATGTGGAAGGCTGTGCGCGATGGAGCGGTGGGCGACCCACGCATCGTCTACGCGGAATTCGACGACAACGTGATCTACCGGATGCATCCGGAGACCTGGCGCAGCCGTACCGGAGCGCCCTGGCCCTATCTTCACGAATACGAGTGGGGCTGCACCTACGAGCACGTCGGATATCATCTGACTTGGCTTTGCGCGATCTTCGGTCCAGTGGAAAGCGTGACAGCCTTCTCGAAGCAGGCGCTTCCCGACAAGACGAACCTGCCGCTCCACCCGCCGGATACGCCCGACTTTTCGGTCGCGTGCCTCAATTTCCAGAGCGGCGTCGTCGCGCGCGTTACTTGCAGCATCGGCGCGCCCTACGACCATCGCATGCGGATCATTGGCAGCGCCGGAATGCTCACCGCCGACACCTACCGGCACTACCGATGCCCGGTTTATCTGGAGAGGTTCAGCCAGTTGACGCTGAACGCGCGCAAGGCCATGTCGGTGCGCACCAATTCGCTGTTGCAGAGTTTGCTCGGGGTTGGCGGCGGCAGGGTGAAACTTTTGCGCAATCCCCCGCCGGGAGCGGGCGGGCGCGGTACTTTGCCCAAGGCGCGGTGGTGGTCGCCCGGGGACCTCTTGCGGACGGCGCGGCGGGGCGAACTCGGCCAGCAGGACAAGGCCATCGGCATAGCAGAACTTGCGGACGCCCTGCGAGCCGGGAGGCCGTCCTTCCCGCCCCATGACTTCACATTGCATCTGACGGAATTGACCATCGCCATACAGAACGCGGGACCCTATGGCGGCTCGATCAGGTTGAAGACGAGCTTCGCACCTATCGAGCCACGCCCCGAGACTTTGGCGTCGGAGCTCGATTATTCGGCAGCTGGAGAGCCTTCCTGGATCGGGCGGATGATCGAACGTTGGCTGGTTCGGATGCACCAGCATTGAGAGGGCCAATGCCCCATCGGCTTTTGGGGGCCGTGTTCCCAACCGGTACGGAGCCCTGCGGCTGCGGCGCCACGAGCTTCGGTTTCGCGCAATCTATGCTGTCGGCTCTATGAGGTCCAAAGATTCGCGGCTTGGTGAGGTCGGGGCCGGGGTCGGTCGAGTGTTTCGCTGGGGAATAATCGGCGCTGGATACGTCGCGCGCAAGTTCGTCTTGGGCTTGCGCAGTTCTGACGGGGGCATGCCCGCCCTCGTTTGTTCGCGCACCGAGGCGAATGCGCGAGCATTCGCGCGGGACTTCGGCATCCCGGACGTTCGTTTGAGCGTCGAGGACGCCGTGCGATCATCTGACGTGGACGCGTTCTATATCGCAACGCCGCCCTCAGCCCATCGGGACCAAGCCATCGCCTGTTTATCGGCGGGGAAGCCAGTGCTGGTTGAAAAGCCCTTTGCCGCGTCTTTGGGCGACGCGGAGGCGATGGTGGCCGCAGCGCGATCCTCGGGCGTATTCTGCATGGAGGGGATGTGGACGCGCTTCCTACCGCTCGTCAAGGAGTTGCGGGCGAAGATCCTCGACGGAGCGATCGGAACGCCCCACAGTCTGTGCGGCAGTTTCGGGGCCTCCAACCTGCCCAACCCAAGCGAAAGTCTGTTCAATCCCGCTCTTGGCGGCGGGGCGCTTCTCCATCGCGGGATCTATCCCCTGGCGATGGCGATCGACCTCTTGGGAGAAGGTGAGCTTCTGGCCGCGGCCGCGAGAAGGGGCTTAACCGGCGTCGACGAGGATTGCGTTCTCGTACTGCGCCATCCGGGCGGCGCGTTGTCGACGGTGCGAGCGAGCCTGAGAGCGCCGCTCCCCAACGATCTGACGATCGAGGGCGATCACGGCGCAATTCATGTCCATGCGCCGATTTTCCGGCCGTTCCGCATGGCATTGACGAAGACCCGGCCGACAAGCCGTCCGAGGAGCGGAAATCTCACCTTCGAGAGATTCCGCGAGAGCGCGCTGGCGCAGGCCGCGCAGCAGCGGCTTCGGGGATTGGCGGCGACGGTCCAACGACCCGGCGGAAGGCGGATCGTGACGCGGACCTATGCCGGCAACGGGTATCATTACGAGGCCGACGAGGTCATGTGCCGGATCCGACAGGGGGCGAAAGAGAGCATATTGATGCCCCTCGCGCAGAGCGTGGCGATGGCGGCGCTAATCGACCAGGCGCACGCTTACTGGGCTAATCAGCGCCCGGAATAAAGACCGCCGCGCTGGACGGGATTGTTCAGCCAAATCGTTTGGTTGTCTTCAATTCCAGCGGCAAGTCTTGCGACAAGCCGACGCGGGTGACGACGCGACCGAGCCGGGGCTCATTTTGCACCGAGCGAAGATCGATTGGCGCGCCATTGGCGAGATGATTGAAGACTTGCTCGCCCCGCCGCCGCCAAGAATGATGTTCGCGCACGAACTCGCCCGAGGCGTCGACGGCGCGCTGATTGTTCGGGTTGTCTCGATCCTCGTCCAGACGTTCGGCCAGGTCCGAACCGTCCGGCGACACCTGACAGAACGCGTCGGTCGGCAGGATCGCCTCATATTCGCCGCTCCGGGGCAAGACGCCGAGCAGGCGAGTCCCTGCGGCGAGGCCCTCGAAATACCGCATCACCAGAGGACTGAACCCTCCCGTCCGCTTGGGATTGTCGAGATCGGGCGGAGTGGCGACGAAGTACTGTGCGCTGGACGTCAGTCGCCCGAGTTCCTCGGTCGTCAACCCGCCGTCTTTCGAGTAGACGTAGCTGAGACCGCGCGCTTCGCAATACGCCAGCAGCGCCTGATGCAGGGGCTCGTAGCGGCGGCCCATCCAAAAGGCGAAAACCGACTTTTCCTCCTTGCGAGGGTAAAAAATGTCGGTGTCGGCGCCAAACGGCAGCCAGGCAAACTTCGCCAGCGGAAATCGACGCTCGAGTTCGTCCTTCGCCTCGCGGTAAGCGACAAAGCACGGATTGAGGCGCTCGACCGTCGCCGCAATGCCGATCTTTGTTATGGAGGACTTCCAGGCGTCGAGGACGAAATTGGAGCGGCGCGCGCGCAAATTCAGGTACGAGGCAAGGTGAATCGGCCCGGCCGGGCGGGCGCTCAACTGGATCCAAAAGAGCGCGTCGCTGCCCTTGAGTTCGGACCGAACCTTCTGCCATTCTCCCCCCCGCTCCCATGCGAGCGGAGGAGGAGAGACGATCCGAACGCCGGGCTGACGGGCCAGCCCGGAAAAAAGCGGAGGCAGGAGCGTCGTCCAATAGACTCTCGGGTTAAGCGACGCGTTGGAAAGCAGGCGCAGTTCCATAACACCCCCTAAAAGCCACTGCGCATAAACGTAACTCCCCGATCAGCAAAGTTCAGAACGTTGCGCAGTTACTCGCCGGCGAACTTTGCCTGAGTTTGGCGGCTTTGGCAAACCTATGTCCAGGTTCAGGACATATGGGACGGGGTGGTCGCCGATGCTGATTGACGTTGAAGATACTGAGCGGGCGTCTTGTCGGTAAGGGCTCCGTGGGCTCTGTGGTGATTTGTAGAGATGCTGATAGCTGTCGAGGCTGGGGTCGAGCTTCTCGACGTTGGTTGGGAGTTCGTAGGTTTCATAGAACTCGTATCGCCAAGCGCCATTGCAGCGTTCGACGGCTCCATTCATTTGGGGTGATCGCGGCGGCAGGACGTAGAAGGCGACGCCTCTGGCCTGGCAGGCGATCTCGAACTCGGCCATAAAGTCGCTTCCGCCATCGACCTGGATGGCCTTCACGAAGAAGGGCATGTCGTCGCGAGGAAGCTTGCGGCGGCCGTTGCGGTTACGCGGTTGACCTTTCAACCAACGTTGAGTTGACTGCCGAAGGACATTCATATAACGCGAAGCCGTTGACTGGGGTTTGCGGCGGATAGTCATGCAATCGTTGCGTTCTTACCTCAAAGGATTCGCCGCCCGACGACCCGAGGGCCGCCTTACGACGCATGGTGAACGCTACTCATTGGCCGCGTTACTTTCGCTATTCGGATTGCCGCTGCCGCGGATCTTGTCTTTATTTGGTACGGACAAGCAAAAGGAAGGCGGCCACTCGTTCGCGGCCGCCTATGCCGACGTCCTTGGCCCCTTTCGCTCGAAGCGCCTCAAGCTGCTCGAGATCGGCCTTTTTAAGGGTTCTTCGCTCCTGGGTTGGCGCGCTTATTTTCCGCGCGCGTCGATCGTGGGGATCGATATCATACCCAAGCCGGAAATGGCCCGCGGTCGCGTGCGAGTTTATCAGGGCGACCAGAGCTCCGCAGCCGATCTCGACCGTGTTTGCGCTAACGAAGCGCCGTTCGATATCGTTATCGACGACGGCTCGCATTTCAGCCGACATCAGCTGTTCAGCTTTTACCACCTGTTTCCTCATCTCAAGGACGGTGGGATTTATGTGATCGAAGACGTTCAGACCTCATATTGGCGCGGTCCGGTCGGCGGCGTTGAGTGGGATGGTTCCGATCCATTTTCGCCAGAATTTAAAGATACTTGCGTCGGTCAATTTCTTGAATTGGCGAAGTACCTGAATCATGCTGAGTTTTTGTCCAACGAGCATGCGGACCCGAGGTGCGTCACGCTTGCTAAGCAGATTCGCCGAATGGCGTTCGAACACAACCTTATTTTCGTCTGGAAAGGCTCGAACGTCGAACCGTCCAACTTCTTGACGCAAAGTCGTGATCCGGACCAATAAGACAAAGCCTATGCGTTCTCGGATGAGTGGGCGCGCGTTCTTACCGCGCTCTTTATCCGCGCCAGAGGATTCGGCGATAATCTGATGCGGAGTACACCGTAGTGATATCGATCGCGATGGCGACGTATAACGGGGAGCAGTTTCTCGACGAACAGCTTCGCAGCTTAAATGAGCAGGTCACACCACCGCGTGAGATGGTCGTATGCGACGACCAATCCACGGATCGGACGAGGGATATTTTGGCGCGGTTTGCAAGACAGGCATCGTTTCCGGTTAAGCTTTTCACTAACGACCGAAGATTGGGGTGGCGGGAAAATTTTCTACAGGCCGCCAGGCTATGCAGCTCTGAATACATTTCATTCTGCGACCAGGACGACGTTTGGCTGAAGGAGAAATTGGCCGTCGTCGAGTCGTACCTGAGGCGAAACCCATGCACGCTCTTGCAACATGGGTTCCGCCTCATCGACGATGCGGGTAACGTCATCACCGAAGAATTGGATTGGGAATACTTGGAGCTACACGAGGCGCCCTGGAGGTTCAGTTATGGGCTCACTCAGGTTTTTCACAGGTCCCTGCTCGAGTTCACCGACTTGTGGGAATTATCCGAAGATCATTTCGACCCCGGTCAACGAATGGGGCACGATCAATGGATTGGGTTCCTTTCCTCATTGCTTGGACACACACTTTCGATCAAGGAAGTTCTCTTGTACTATCGACAGCACGCGCATAGTGTTGTCGGATGGTGGTCGCCAGCTGACAGAGTTAAGCAAAATACGATTGTCGACTTGGCGCGTACTTTTGGCAGTAAGGACTTTAAAAAGGAGAAACGACTTGAATTGATTGCGTTTATGGAACGCAGATTTGCCGCGTCCTCGGCGCGCAGAATCATCGCTGAAAAAGTAGCGGCGCGTGTTGAGGCGGATAGCGTGCCGCGGGTTTTATCAAAGGTGCAATTTTACCGAGATTATACTAATTATCTGTCGACCCGCCTGTCTGCATATCGATTGATACAACCTGGGCAAAGACTCGGCGCAATACTTTCTGCGCTGCACCAAGGAAAGTATCGAGCGCGCGGGAAACGAGGCGCCCGAGACGCTGTGGTCGACGTACTGTACGGTGTCATGGGCTAGTCCAGAGTTAGCCGCCTGATGACTTCCAAATCGCCGCGTGAAATATCTCTGCTTGCGTCAGATAAAACTGAAATAGCGGATGTGAGCGAGGGCGCAATAGTGTAGTGCGAAGACTTAAACACAGGGTGATGATAAGATGGAATCGCGTTGCATGCCCGGATCTGTGAGGGCAAAAGCCGAACGGCTGAGCGACCGCTGCCGGCTGTTCATGGCACCCGGGAACAAAACAGCTCAATCGGCCAGGTCGGCTTGACCGGGTCGCCTGCCATGGGAGAGTTCGTCCGACCACCTTTGAAGGTCGGGAAACCGATGAAGCGGCACTACATGGCTCTGGATGGGCTGCGAGGCGTCGCCGCATTGTTAGTTGCGGCGATGCACACGAGAATCACATTCCAACTGCCTACAATTGCGCACGGCTATCTGGCCGTCGATTTCTTTTTCATACTGAGTGGGTTCGTCATTGCCGACGCGTACGAGGAACGGCTTCGCAACGGAATGTCGTTCGGCCGGTTCAGCTTAATTCGCGCAATCCGGCTCTATCCGATGCTCGCTATGAGTGCGTTGCTGGGAATTGCTGCGATGGCGGCGACCTCCGCCGTTCCGATAACGTCAATTCTTGCGTCTGGGTTGGCCGCAGTCCTAGCGCTTCCTTTTCCTGAGCATGTGCACGGACTACACGGCCTATGGCCTATCAACCCTCCTGAATGGTCATTGTTTTGGGAGATTTTGATCAACATTGCTTTTGCGATCTTCTTGTTTCGTCTTACACGGATAGGTTTGGTTGCTTTTACGCTTATAGGTGCTCTTTCTTTGGGAGCAGTCGCGAGGCAGTTCCATACCCTGGAAGTCGGCTTCTCCTTGTGGAATTTATGGGGCGGCTTCGCGCGCGTCCTATTTGGATTTGTTGCTGGTCTCACCCTGAATCGCTTGCACTGCTCGCGCGGTCTTCCCGTATTTAAAATTAATATCTGGGTGCTAGCCGCCGTATTGGTCGCTTGTCTGGTTTTTCCCTTAAACGTCGATAAGGGCGCTTTCGACCTTGCTGCTGTTCTAATTCTGTTCCCAGTAATTGTTGTGGCCGGGGTCAGCACAGGCGCAGAAGGCGCGCTTTGGCGGTGGTCTGGACGCATATCCTATCCTCTGTATTTAAGCCACGCCCCAGTTTTACTTTTATTTTCTATTGGGATCGCGAACCACTCGACCATTCAACGTGAGGCGGCGGTCCCTGCCGTCTTGATATTGTGTGTGGGCGTGGCAGTATTTCTGACAAAGTTCTACGATGAGCCGACACGCTATTTCCTTGGCAAGTGGGCGCGGTTACCGAGCCCAGTACTCATCCAAAATTCCCCGCTGTCCACTCAGCACCAAGGTGGGGAATGACAACGAAGCATGGCGCGTTGCTTGACGTCCTTATGACTGGCGATGCGCTCACACTGCTGAAGCGCTTACTCAAGCACGGTGAGAGCGATGCGCCGAGATCATGGACCTCGACCTGATAGGCGTGTCGGCAACGTCAATAAGCGCGATTCGCCAATGCGCCCCAGATCAGGTGGTAGACCGCCGGCATCCGCGGAGTGGCGCGCGAAGAGAGAGAACAGGCGATCCTAGCGACGTAACCATCCGGCGAGGCCCGCGTTATGCGGCTTTGCGTGAAGAGCCGCAGTTCCATTTCCAGGGAAGCAAGTCAGGGAGACTTGTCTGCGGTATCTCGGCGATGCGGGCGAGGACATCGGCGAGCCAGGCCTGCGGGTCGACGCCATTGAGCTTTGCGGTCTGAATTAGCGTGTACATCAGTGCGGCTCGTTCCGCGCCGCGCTCCGATCCTGCGAACAACCATGACTTCCTGCCGAGGGCGAGGCCGCGCAAGGCGCACTCTGCGGTGTTGTTTGTGAGACAGATGCGGCCGTCTTCGAGGAAGCGAGTGAAGGGCGGCCAACGCGTGAGCATGTAGTCGATCGCCTTGGCGACGGCGGCGTGACGCGAAAGATTGGCGCGCTCGGCGCGCATCCAGCCTTCGAGCGCGGCGACCAACGGGGCGCTCCTCTCCTGGCGCACAGCCAAGCGACCGGCGGCCGACAGGCCGTTGATCTCGCGCTCGATGTCGAACAGCGCGTCGATGCGTCTGACGGCCTCGAATGCGATCGGCGAGATCGGCGTGGCCGTCTTGCTCCGCCGGGCGCTCGCCGCGATGTCGGCAAGCTCGAAGAACTTCCGCCGCGCATGGCTCCAGCACAGCGCCTCGACGATCGGACCGGGTTTGCGATCGGGAAGATAGAGGCGGTTGTAGCCGTCGAACGCATCGGCCTGCAGAATGCCGGTGTAACCGGCCAGATGCCGCTCGGGATGCTCCCGGGTTCGATCGCGCGAGGCGTAGAACAGCCCCGCCGGTGGGTCTTTGCCGCCGAACGGCCGGTCGTCGCGGACATACACCCACACCCGACCGGTCACCGTCTGTCCCGTGGCGAGGATGGGAACCGTCGTGTCGTCGCCATGCAGCCGCTCGGCGGCCAGGACATGGCGCTCAATCAACGCGTGCAGCGGGCGCAGCACCGCGGCGCAAGCGCCGACCTGATCGGCGAGCGTCGACAGGCTGAGGTCGACGCCCTCGCGGGCATAGCGCTCGCTCTGCCGGTTGAGAGGCTGATGCTGGCCGAACTTCTCGAACAGGATCATCGCCAACAGGTTCGGACCGGCAAAGCCGCGGGGCACGACATGGAACGGCGCCGGCGGCTGCGTGATCGCCTCGCATCGCCGGCAGGAGAACCGCTCTCGAACTGTCTGGATCACCTTCCATTGACGGGGGACAACCTCGAGCGTCTCCGTGACGTCCTCGCCGAGCTTCGACAGCTTCGTCGAACCGCAGCAGGGGCAGCTCAGCGGCGCCGCGATCACAACCCGCTCGCGCGGCAGATGCTCGGGGAACGGCTTCCGCGCCGGCCGCCTGCGCTCGAAGGTTTCGACGACTGTCGACGACGAGGAGCGTTCCGCCTCCAACTCGTCCTCGGTGGCGTTCGCCTCGGCGTCCTCCAACTGCATCTCCAGTTGGTCGAGAAGCCGCTCCTTACGTTCCGAGCCCGCGCCATAAAGCGTGCGCCGAAGCTTCTCGATCTCCAGCTTCAGTCTCGCAATCAATGCCTCGGCGCTCGACGCCGTCGCGCGAGAATGCGTCAGATCGGCTTCAGCGTGCGCCGCTCGCGCTTCGCTTTGAAGCCGCGCGGCCCGTTCGGCGAGGATCATCGCATGCGCTGCTGCAAGGTCGGAGGGGAGAGAATCAATCGTCCCTGTCACATCCGAAGGGAATCACAAGCGCACGGATTTGTAAGCAAAAATCCTCATCCGGCCGCCGTCGGACGCCAGGTTTTCTGCGGCATTCGCCAATCGATCCCCTCAAGCAGATAGCCGAGCTGCGCCGCCGAGATCGTCACCGTCCCATCGGCCGTCGATGGCCACAGAAAGCGACCCCGTTCAAGCCTCTTGGCGAACAGACACAGGCCCTGGCCGTCGTGCCATAAACACTTGATGAGATCGCCGCGGCGGCCGCGGAAGACGAACAAATGGCCCGAATGACCGTGTCGATGCGGCCGGTGCAAATCAAGTGGCGGAGAAGGGCTCCCGCCATTCGTCGTCTCAACCTGTCTTGATCGTAGAGCGTTCCGTCAATGTCGAACACCATGAGCTGAAAAGAATCCCAGTTCAGCACCATGCGCTTACTGGATCTGGATGTAATGCTGGGCGGTAAGCGGCTCAAGCGCGGGAATGTTGACAATGGTGCAGACAGCGACCAACGCAACGATCACAGCGACCAGCGCCAGCAGACGGCGCTCCTGGAAAAGTAGCTCAGGCTTCTGCGCTGTGGATGCGGGCTGCATGGACAGCGCCAGATACTGACCGAACAACAATGCTATTGCCGGCAAGACGAGGATATATTCGATTCGGTACTTGACGATAAAAATCGCAAGCGCCATCGAGCTGAGCAAAGCGTAGACTAAGCAGGACGCGGTGAGACTCAACTCGTCGTATCCGCCGAAGCTCGCACGGTAACGGACGAGAACATCTCGGCCATGGGAAGCGACGATCTCCCGGTACTCAGAAAGTCGCTTGGCCGCCATCAGGAACGCCCCGCCGAGCCAATAGGCGATGATGATGCTCCCGGGCGGCAGGGTCGATGGATCGACCATTGCCCATCCAATCATGAGCCGGAACGGGTTGTTGACCGACTCGCTTATAACGTCGAAGTAGGCGTGATTCTTTGTTCGCATGGGGTTGACGTTGTAGATCACGCCCTGCGCCGCGAACGCGACCCCGACCAACAGCATTGTCCTGCTCGCGCTTGCCGCGATCAGTAGCCCGCATCCGACCAAGCACGCCCACAGGCACCAGACAAACGTGCCGTCCAATCGGATATGCACCGCGGTCCGCTTCGACTTCGTCGGGTGGTGTGCGTCGAACTCACGATCAAGCCACTCGTTGATTACGTAATTCGCGGAGGCGATCAGGACAGCGACGATAGCGCCGGCGACGAACGGCCACACGGTAAGGGAAACCTGCGATCCTCTCAACAGAAGGGCCAAAATGATCCCTGGCAGGACGAACACATGCTTGGTCGCATGATCCAAGCGCATGATGGCGATATAGTCCGCCATAGTAGCCCGGCGCGGCTGCCTGCCGGCATCGTTGGCAGTCATCAGTCATACTCACGTCGAATTTGGAAGCCCGACGATCCGTTATCATGCGCTATTCGGTAAGCCAAGCCGTTCTTGGCTTACATCTTGCAGTGGACGAATTGGCCGCCGGTCGTTGCTCGGAAAGCGTTTAAGAAAGTTTGCAGTGGTTATTCCTTCCTGTTGGCTCACAGGATGGTTGGCGGTTGCGGCGGGGCCAGATGACTCGGTACCCACAGGCCGAAGCCGAAATTTTCCTCCAGGGGCTGCTCGGTCAGGACGTAATTGGCGCGAATGTAGTCACAAACCGGTTTGCGGATGTTGATAGAATTTTTGATGGCGCCATTGTATGGGCGCATAAAGAGCGCTGAAATGATCCTCCTGTTCGCGATCGCGTCTATGCCGCACAGGGCTTCGAAATTGCCAGGCAGTAAGACCGCGCGCTGCGGCGCGCCCTTCAACTCTTCAATTTTACGCGCGATGGCCGATGGCGTATTGGCATTCTCAAACCCTTCGTAGAACCCGAACTCGATCTGCGACGAATAGTAGGTTCCGAGGACGCGGGCGTAGCCGAAGGGCGCTAAAAATTCGCCATGCCAATCGGGGTATACGACGGAGAGCGGCGCATTCAAGTCCATCGCGGCCAACGCCCCCAGCTTTGCTGCCAACTTCACGTCCCCGGCCCATCCTTTCAGCGAATGAAGCTGGTGCTTGAACATCTCGCTCTGAGATAGATCCAATAATAGCGCCCGCTCCAGTCCGTAACGGTAGACACGTAGATTAGATGCGTTCAAAATAAAAACGAATATAACGATAAAGGAGCAGAGTTTCCAGAATTTGAGGCTATTGGACAAATAGAACAGAACCGCGATGAAAATGCCTAGCCCGTTCAAAAATACATGAGTTGGATCACAGCGCCCAAGGGCCGGCGCGAGCATTGGAATAGAATACAGAAGCAAGGCAAATGTGTTATCATTGGCCGAGCCCTCCGATAATCGTCGGTATAAATAGAAGGCGCAAATGGCCGTTGCTCCGAAGAAGAGCACAATATGCAGCGATGCCAAGATCGGGAAACTGTCCGCGCCTCCCCCCGAGGCCAACAAGGTATTTAGCGCACCAAGTCTGTAAGCTATCGCGAACAGGCCTGCGAATGCGATGACAGCCAACACTGCGCCGCCCAGCTGAAGCGGGTCGCCGCTCCGGCCACCCGCATAGAACAGCATAAAGCCACATGCTAACGCCAGGGCGATAGCCGTCTCAGGCGAAAGCAAAAGGAGCAGCGCAGCGAAAGTAATAGATATGAACACCGAACGATATTGAGCCTTGCGCCCGCCAGATCGCAGGGTATTCGAAACGATAAGAACGCCCAGCAGCGGCGCCACCTGCCTCAGGAAACCGTAATGTGTGCCCATGAAGACGATGGTGCTGGATAAGGCCGCCACCAGCGCGATAAATATCGCGGACCTACGGCTTGTCGGATAGTCGACGAGGTTGACGAGGGCAAACAAGCAAACCACACCGAGAAGGCAATTGACCAACCAGAACGCGAAATATGACTGTATTATGTTCAATCCTGTCGCGCGGGAAATCAGCAGCGGCATGTAGAGCAGCGACACCCCGAACGGCCATTCAAAATGGACGTATGGCGCGCGCCCGTCTGCGACAAGGCGGATTCGATCGATCTCATAAGCAAACTCGCCAAATCCGTCGAAGCGGCCCGCAAGTAAATACATTGCGCCGCAAGCAAAGAATACAAGCAAAAGCGCCGCGTAAAGAATTTTGACGGGCACGGGCTTCGGCTCAGAGCGGCGCAGGAACTGGAAGTCAGAACCTTTCGCTATGAAAACTCCAACTACCAGCGACATAAGTAGAAGCAGAACACCAAATTGATTGTTGTATCCCAATACATATGATGGAGAGGCGGCCATCCGGACTGGAACAAAATATGGTAACGTGAATATAAGCGTCATGCAAGCGGCAGCATAGATCAAAAGTTTTACTCTAAGGACATTTTCCATTTGAAAGATCCAACCTCAAATCGTACTAAACTCTGACAAGCCGCGTAAACGGTCGTACTCCCCTAACCGGCTCCTAGTGCGCGAAGCACGTTAGGGTTAGGGCTAGCGGCGAGCAATCGAAATGTGCTGGGCGCGTAAAACCACGCGTTCAGCCCGCGGTTGCTTGGCTACTTGTAGGAATTTCCAAAGCTGGCAAACTGGTCCGTGCTGGGAACCGAAAACATAAATGCATGCTTGAAGTGGGATTTTGCATGTTTGCCAAGCCGTCGCGGAATCGCAAGACAAATGAGCCTTCTCCCCATTCCTGAAAGGCAAACCGATGCGATGTTTACCCACGAAGCATCCTCGGATGGATACCGCCGCGCGTATTCGACCCCGAGAAGCGGCGTCAGCGCTGATGGCATGAGATTTTACCGCGCCCGCAAGATGGATTGCGACGTCTACTTACTCAAGCCGCATTGCTGCCCCGGCGCGAAAGCCCGCAAGGCGCCAAGGCACATTTACGAGGACGCCCGGGATGGGGCTCGCGCTCTTGCTTCAACGCCTGAATATGATGCCACCTGCCGTCTTCGAAAAAAGGTTCAGATGCTGTTTGCTCACCTCAAGCAAATCCTTAGGCTAGCTCGCCTGCGTCTGAGGGGTCCAAACGGCGCAAGGGACGAGTTCCTGTTTGCCGCAACCGCCCAGAAACTAAGACGCCTGGCCCGCTTGAGGCCGAGGGCTGACTCCAAAGCGCGATAAGCGTATAGGCGCTATCTCGGCAGCCACGTGCCGCCAGCGGCCGGCCTCACGTGCAAGACAGGTTCGCGGCTCGAAGGGGTGATAACTCAGATAGAACCACGCGGCCGATCGCGATTATGCTCTTACCGCGTATGGCGTCGCGGATGACCGCGAACGCCTCGAGGGCGACCTTGTTCTCCGGAATCAGGTAATACGGGCTCTCGACGTAGCGCTCGTCGATCTGTGCTTTTGGCAAGAAGCTGTCAATGTCGATCGTGTGGCTGCCCTCGATCGCGATTGCGTCTATCTCTTCGTCCTCGACCCGCAGGTAGACGCCCTTGTCAACCTCATAGCCCTGTCGGGATCGATCGGTTCGCCCGTCTCTTTGTCGATGAGCTGCTGCGGAGGCGGCTGCCGGCTTTCTTTTTTTAAGATCGCCCCGGTCCGGGCGATCAAAGGGGACACTCCATATTAGCCATTGACGCGGCAAACTGAAAGACTACGATCCCGACCTTGAAGACCTCCACCGCTCAAATGTTCAATCTTCCGCGTAATCGTCGCCCCTAGCGGTGGCGTGCAATTGGCGCGGTCGCGCTAAGCGAGCGACGGGATTGCAGTCGAGGCACCGCGTGTACTGGCCGGCGATGGTCATGCTGAGCGCGACCGTTGGGCGCGCTACGGTTCACCGATTCGGTGACGACAAGAACGGCCCTACCGCCGGATAGATAAAGGACGCGCGATGCGCAGGCACGGGATTAAGTCCAACTTTGCTTTCAATGTGGCGGGCACAATCGTGCCGCTAGTTGTCGCTCTGGTCACAGTCCCGATCTATGTTTCTCATATCGGCGTCGCGCGTTACGGCGTGCTGTCAATCGTGTGGATTCTGCTCGGCTATTTCGGGTTCCTTGATCTCGGCTTGTCTCGTGCATCCGCTAACGCGCTCGCAAAACACGAACATTCGTCACAGGACGAACGGTCGACAATTTTGATTACAGCCTTTTGTATGAACTTTTGTCTCGGCACCGTGGGCGGAGTTCTCTTTTACTTTGGCGGGCGCTTTTTCCTCGAATATCTGCTTGCCGTACCGGCGGAGCTGAGAACGGAACTCGATGCCACTTTCCCCTGGATCTCATGTCTTCTCCCTCTTGCACTAATCTCCGGCGTCGCGAGCGGAGCTCTCGAATCGCGCGAGCGGTTCTTAACGATAAATCTGCTTCAAACTGCGGGATCGACTGTTGGCCAAACGCTGCCGGTCATCGCCGCCGTACTCATCTCACCAAGCCTTTCTGTCGTCGTTCCTGCGGCGGTTTTGTCGCGTTTGCCAGCGCTCCTGTTGATACTCGGCTTCGTCATGCGCGACGAGTGGCCGATGAGCCTGCGTAGCTTCGATCGTACGCGAGCAGCGGCGCTATTGACTTATGGCGGCTGGATAAGCGTGACGAATATTGCGTCGCCGATAATTGTTTCCCTCGACCAGTTGGTAATTGGCTCCGTACTCGGTGTGGCATCAGTCAGTTATTACGCGGTTGCCATGAGCCTCGTCACACGAAGCCAAATTTTCGCTGTAGCCCTGTCTAGAACCCTTTTCCCGCGAATGTCGCGCGTATCGAACCACGACGCTGTGCGTTTAACCGAAAGCGCAATGGTTACACTTGCCTATGGATATGGTGCCATTTGTGCTCCCGCAATCGTCCTCGTTGGGCCGTTTATTAGGGTCTGGATGGGACCGGATTTTGCATCAATTGCGACGCCGGTTGCGGAACTCCTCTTAGTTGGTGCCTGGATCAATGGCATAGCCTTTGTGCCTTTTGCCCATTTGCAGGGACAAGGGCGGCCAGATATCATTGCAAAATATTTGGTGGTAGAGCTGCTGCCATATATGCTGGTGATTTGGCTGTTAACTAGGGAATTCGGGATAATCGGCGCTGCGTATGCCTGGGTTCTTCGCACCCCCGTACATTTAGTGTTTTTCTTGGTCGTAATCGGCTTTCCCATGCGTCGATTTCTTCCTTTGGCCTTGCCATTCGCCATTATCATTGTAGCTTTCGTTTTTGTTAAGTTTCATCGCGCGCCGTTAATTGAAGCGTCTATTGTGGCATTACTGCTTGGCTTAACGGCGGCCGCCGTGGCCTTCACATTCGATCGGAAGTTACGCGACTTTTTGCTGTCAATGAGGCGTTTAAGAAGAACGCAACGGGTTGTTTGAGGGGCACATGCAAATCGGCACGTGAGCAACTCTCGAATTTGCCACACTCGCGAGAAATATGATGGAATACGAGCAAGACACAAGAGAACTATATATAGATCTGATGAAGAAGGCTCTAACTGCTTCCATTTACCCGGAGAGTGGATGGAATATACCGCCTCCTAGCAACGTTTTCAGACGATTGCTATTTACCCTATTGAGCCGTAAATCACTTGTATTAGTTAAACGTAAACCCTTTAATGACGTATTGCGCCGTGAAGGCAGGGATTGGCCGTTTTTCGGCTACACAATGGTGGGACATTTTCGACTAGATAACCTCCAAATGTGCGTTGAGGACGTTCTAAGAAATCGAATTCCCGGAGATTTCATAGAGACGGGCGCGTGGAGGGGGGGAACAGCAATTTTTATGCGAGCGCTATTGAAAGCTTACGGGGTAACATCTCGGAGAGTATGGGTGGCTGATTTTTCGAAGGCATGCCGAAAGCGAAAAATAAGGATGACGGTGCGGACTTGAGCCAAAACGATTACCTGAAAGTATCTTTGGACCAAGTTAGGTCAAATTTTCGGAAATTTGGACTTCTTGACGAACAAGTGGAGTTTCTTAAGGGTTGGTTTGCCGATACGCTCCCAAACGCTAAGATCAAGCAGTTGGCGATCCTTCGTCTAGACGGCGATATGTACAGTTCGACGATGGATTCCCTAAAGAACCTGTATGACAAAGTCAGTGTCGGCGGATACGTTATCGTGGACGACTATCATGATTGGCCATCGTGTCGTAAGGCGGTTACCGATTTCCTATCTATGAAATCGATTGAACCTGAGATAAAAACAATTGATTGGACCGGGGTGTATTGGAAGGTGTAAAAGAGTTGCGATTTTGAACCCTTTTACAAAGTGGTCTAGACGCAGCTTTAACCTAGCCCGGCCAAAGGCTCTGGATCAAGGGCGAGTTGAGGCTGATCCGACGTTTCTCCGCGCTAACTTGTTAGAGACGTGCAATTGGGGGTAGAGTCGAGACGTGGCGCGGTGGCGTTAGGTTGAGCATGTCTGTTTCCGCCCCTTTCGTCTGGCGGTGCCTTGGTGGCTCAACCATAGCTCCGTTTCCACGCCCCGCTCATCGAACCGGACGTGCGGATTTCCCGCATCCGGCTCTCGGACAAGACCCTCACGCCGTCTTTCGCGTGCGACGCCATCGGCAGCTCTTGAACATCATGTGGAGTTGATAGGTTGCCCAATCTCCATGTCCGTCGCCACGTCCCGCGTCTGTCTTGAACTGAGGCTCCTTCCCTCCGCCGGAGTTACCCGGTTTCCGCGGTACTACGAACCTCTCCGCCACCCCAGAGCGCCCGGCCTGTCCCTCGCGGGCGTCCAGTTGGTCCTGTCATCCCTGACCTAACCACGCTTTGGGGCTTCCCGTGTTGCGCGCGCTTTCCTTGTGTGCGTGCTGCCGCCACTACCCCGGTGCAGCGGCCGGGTGTCGTCTTCGCTCATCTCACCCTGCCGTATCAGCCTTCCCCGATAACGTGGTCGGGTCGGCCTGTACATCGTCCTTTTCGGGGCCTGCTCAGCGTTCACTCGCGTTGCGGCCCGCACACTCGCGCGGTCACCTATACGTGACCAGCTACACCGAAGGCTTCAGCCATTTCGTTACCTCCATGACTGCTCCGGTTGCTTCCGGCTGGAGCGGTTGGCCGGGCGGGGCTTGCACCCGCCGGAAAGCGCCACCTTTGCACGGCGCACACGCTTCGCGGACCTAGGGGCCCCGAAACCCCGCCATGGCCACCGCGCCATCCTGCCTCTTAGCACTACTTTGGCACTTTCAATAGAGCGGTCTGCGGACTTGCCTGCGGCAGTGTGGGCATCGGTAGGGCGGAGCGCGGGCCAGGGCGGCGACGACGGCTTTTCGGATGGCCGGCAGCGTCGGTTGAGGCGGACCAGCGGAGATTCTTTTTTCCCCCACTCGCGGCGGCAAGGCGAAGATGCTGGAGAAAGGCGTAGGCGATCATGGCCATCAGCGCATGGCGATGAAGACCTCGCCATGAGCGGCCTTCGAAGTGGTCGAGGCCGAGTTCTTCCTTGAGCTGCTGGTGAGCCTGCTCGCAGACCCAGCGCGCCTTGATCGTCGCGGCCAACGTCTTGAGGCCGGCTTCCGCCGGCAGGTTGGCGAGATAGTACTTCTGCTCGCCGGACGCGCGCCGCTCGCCGACGAGCCAAACTTCGTCGCCCGGCATATGCTGCATGCCCTTGTCGCCGATCCGTTGCGGCTGCCCGTCGGCGACACGCACTCGGACGGCGGCAAAGCGGGCTTTCAAGGGTCCCTTGGTTCCCTTGCGCCAAGCGAGCATGCGCCATTTCGCTTGGGTGAGCATGTCTTCAGCGCTGGTGGAGAGGACATTGGGCACATGGCGTTTGCGCGGTCGGCCGCGTCCGGCGATGGGGAAGACGAGTTCGACGTCGCGCGGGTAGGCCTTCTGATGGCGGGGAATGCCGACCGCCCAGGCAAGCCCGCGTGCGCTCAACGCCTGACGGAACTCGGCGCCCATGCCGTACCCTGCGTCGGCGAGGACTGTCCCGAAGCGAACGCCGGCGGCGATCAGGCGATCGAGTTCGGCGAGCGCAATCTCCGGCTTGGCCCGCGCCGAGCGATATTCGGCGGGCACGCCGGCGCGCTCGAGTTCGAGCTTTGTCGCCGGTCCAGGTCTCCGGCAGGAACAGTCGCAGGCCCACCATCACCGGGACCTCGCCGCGCGCCAGCGTCAGCGACACCAAGGTTTGGCAATTGGCCGTCTTGCCCAAGGCCGACGCGTATTGCGGCCCGACCCCGACCGAATGCGCCCCCTTCTTCGGCAACGTCGTGTCGTCGATGACGAGGAAGGCGCCCGCGCCGCCGACCAGCTTGTCGGCCTGGATGGCAAGCTCACGCTCCAGCGGAGCTTCGTCCCAGACCCCGTCCGACACGAAATGGTGCAGCCGGTCGTAATCGCCCGGCGCGACCCGCTCGGCCATCGGGCTGACGCTCTTGCGATCGCCCGGCCCGATCAGCCCTGCCACATACAGCGGACACATCCGCCGCCTCGCCTTGTGACCGAACCGTTCCACAAACGGCCCCAGCCACCCCGCAAGCTCGTCCCGCCAATCCGCCATGCCCCGCGCTCCCAAATCAGAGCGCGAATCCTCCCCTGGCCGTGGTTAACAAACTCCTATTCTGTCAAAGTAGTGCTAGGTAGGGGACTCAATTAAGTCCATGCGATGATTATAGCGGCGAGGGCGAGGCTGGAGAGATAGTTTCGAGCGAGGCGGTCGTATCGGGGTAACCATCCGGCGAGGCCCGCGTTATGCGGCTTTGCGTGAAGAGCCGCAGTTCCATTTCCAGGGAAGCAAGTCAGGGAGACTTGTCTGCGGTATCTCGGCGATGCGGGCGAGGACATCGGCGAGCCAGGCCTGCGGGTCGACGCCATTGAGCTTTGCGGTCTGAATTAGCGTGTACATCAGTGCGGCTCGTTCCGCGCCGCGCTCCGATCCTGCGAACAACCATGACTTCCTGCCGAGGGCGAGGCCGCGCAAGGCGCGCTCCGCGGTGTTGTTTGTGAGACAGATGCGGCCGTCTTCGAGGAAGCGAGTGAAGGGCGAACAAATGGCCCGAATGCGGATCACGCTTCAGCGTCTCCTGCACGATCAGCGCCAGCCCATCGAAGCCCTTCCGCATGTCGGTGTGGCCGGTCGCCAGCCAGACCCGTACGCTCGCCGGGATCGGGATCATCGGCGCGTCAACGTTCTGACCACGCGCGCCAGCGCCGTCGCGTCGACGTCCATGCCGACGATGATCCGCTCCCCGCCGGAGAGCACGATCTCCATCCGCCCGATCGGTTCTGGCGCCGCGATAGAAGCGGCACTTGGCGCTTCGGCCTCCGCAACCGTCACCGGTACGAGCTTCACCGGCTCCGCGCCGCCGTTCGCCGCGGCAGCCTCCTGACGCCGCCAGGTGAACAGAAGATTGGCGTTAACGCCATAGCGCTGCGCGACCATCGCCACAGACGCGCCAGGCTTCAAGCTCTCGGCGACCATCCGACGCTTCTCGTCGCTCGACCAGAAACGTCGCCGGCGCGCGCCTCTCTCCTCCGAAGATCCAGCCCACAGATCCGCCTTCATCGATAGTGCCCATGATCGTTGATGGGCACCATCTCAGTGCCACTCTCAACGCACTATCGCCGCTCGCATCCCCGAGTACAGGCGGCCGCTACCGGAGGGTTACGTATCGGGTTGCGACGCGTCGCCAATTCTTGAGCTTGCAGAACATGCGTTCGATGACGTTTCGGCGCTTGTAGGCGGCGCGATCGAGCGGGTATGGCGTGCGCCTGGGAATGGCCGCTCTGATCTTTCTTTGCTTTAGCCATCGGCGCAGACTGTCGGCGTCGTAGGCTTTGTCGGCCAGCAGGCGCT
Organism: uncultured Alphaproteobacteria bacterium; assembly: GCA_963794155.1. GTDB lineage: Bacteria > Pseudomonadota > Alphaproteobacteria > Rhizobiales > Beijerinckiaceae > Roseiarcus. Next base: position 37,914 of record CAWCCX010000004.1, read on the forward strand.
TTGGTTTTGCGACGGGCGCCGAGAAGCGGAACAGCCATGACGACGTCGGCGACGTTTCCGGGCGTCAGCGCGAAAGCGACCGGTCTGCCGCAATCGTCGGCCAGGCGCGCCCGCCGCGCTCTGCTCGAGGTCTTCGAGCGCGAGCAGCAATTGATCTTCTGGTGGCGTTTCGGCTCAAGGCGCGCTGGGTCTGCAAGCAGCGCGACGCTTGGAGCTACTGTTCGGCTATCCTGTCGCAAACCGAATCCGAGGCGCCTTCCCGGCGACGACGCAATTCGAACGTGCCGTCCTTCGACGAAAGCTCGAAGGCGCTCTCTATAGCCTGTCTAAACCTAACAGCCTCCTGCGGCGCAACGTTCGGCATCGATGGAAGCAACTTTTTCCACGAAAGAAAGTCATCAAGGGGGTCAAGGGGCAAATCGATAACAACCCAGGAGGCGTCTCGCACCGCGTCTCGGCACGCCTCCTGATACTCAACCGCCGTGGTGTAATACGGCGTAATGATATCGTACTTCGATACGTGCTTCCGCGCCGTCAGGAACGCCAGCATGGCGTCCCAAGGATAGAAGAAATAGGTGTCACTGGACGGGGTCGCCGCGATCCTCGCAAGAAGTTCCGGGAAGCCTCGGTCGGCGACGTACGGGCCCATCAATCTCACACCGCCTCGAGGCGTCGTCACGACCTCCGAACGGAGCGCCCACCTGACGGTGCCCGCGAAGTGAACGGCGGAAGGCGCACAAAGCGCGATCGCCCCGGCGGCTGCGACGTAGCGATAGGCGGGGGGCCACGGCTGGGTCAGTTGGATCATGCAAAATGCAAGCAAAGGCAAAACCAATGGAACAGAAGCGGCGATATGACCCACGTCACAGCGCGGAAAGCACTCGAGAAACCCTGCGACTGCGAAGGCACCCGCGAGCCACAACCGTCGGTCGCCAAGCGAGGCGCGCCAGTTGTGAGCAAAGATCAATACCGCAAGCAAGGGAGTGAGGACGAAAACGAAGACGAGGGGCCGATTACGCGAGTTTGCACCAAAACCGAATGGTACAATATTGACGGAGCTGTAACGCGTGGCAGTGAATCGGATCACATCGTCGAACGCCGCCGCGAGGGTGCCCTGCTCCAGGAGATAGGCGATCGTCAGAACGGGCACCAGCGCGCAAGCCAGGAGATAAGCGATCAATTCCGCTCGCTTCCGGCGGAGGTCTAGGAACGCCGTCAAAGCAGCCAGTGCGGTGAAAGCGCCGACTTGGGGGACGAACATGCCGCTCGCGCCGGCGGCCACGCCAGCGATTGCCGGCCATAACAGCCTGCGCCTCGGCTCCTCCAGGCTGACTAGAGTTGCCCAAAGGGCAACTATCGAGAGCAGCGTCGCAAACCAGTGATGGCTGATCTGCATCCCCCACGCCGACATCATTGTCCAGGCGACCGCGAGAACGGCTGAGAGAGCTGAATTCCTCGACGCCTGCCGGCAGGCAAGATAGGTGAAACAGGCGATGCCGACGAAGGTCAGAAGCGCCAGCAGCCGCGCCGACCCAAAAGAGACGCCCGCTATGCCAAACCATGCCGCCGTGACGACGAGGGTGCCCGGCGGCAGGAGTTGGAAGAAGTCGGCGTAGAGCCGCTTTCCATGGAGAATGAGTTCGGCCTCGCGCAGCAGCGTGCCTTCATCCCCCAAAAAAAGGACGACGCGATAGAAGGGCACGTATAGTAGGGCAGCGACCAAGCCGACCACAAGCAGCCCCCGAACGCTGCCTGAGGGATTGGCGACTTTCAGGACGTCCTGGTCGGATGACACTTGTGTCGAGGCCGCGGGGGAGTACCTACGTAGGAGCAATGTCATTCCTCGATGTTCCTAATCGGGCGACGGGTGGACGCCGCCAGTGGCACTCCGCTGGCGTTTGTATTATAGTTTGTGTATAAGGTGGTCTACCCGAAATGTCCTGCGTTCGGCTGTGCGAGTTCGGCGGATAACCGTGCTGACTTCGAACAACTCTCTCGATAGGACGCATCCTGTCTAATGCGCGTTGAGGCAACGGATTTCTTCCCCGGCTTTTCGGTATTAGTGACTTTCGGGGAAATAGCAAGGCGTTGAGCATGAATTCTTTCGAGTTTGGCACTTTTGCTGGTGGATGCTATCCGCATCACGTTGCGAACATTGCGATCACGCGCGAATACCGTGAATATTTCCAGGAATATAAAATACGAGTGACCCGAGATATAGTGAACAGGTCCCGGGGTCCCTGCGGATGGCATTTGGATCTGGGATCGTGGATTGGAAATTCGATTCCCCAAAGAAGATTGGAGATTTCTGAGCCAAGGTTTCCGGGTCTGGGAAACAATCTGGCAATTTTTAGTCGGCGAATTCGGACGGCAGACCCATCAATTGGCGTCGCGTTCTCCGCCTGCGCGTTTCACCGCATCCCCCATGGCGAACATGTCCACTGAGCGAACTTTAACGCGCCGCGCGCCGCGGCGGAATGATGGCGGTGGAAAGCGGGCTCGCAGAGGCCAGAATTCCGATATCATCTCTCCTTGCCGGGTGCTCTTTCACCCCTGCGCGCGCTGGAGCCTTATTTGACTCGGGTGGCGATTAGAGCCCAGTACTCCCTCGTAGCGGTCAAGCAGAGCTAGATGGCTCAGTTCATTCGCTTCCTTTTCGTCGGCGTTGCTAACACCAGCGTCAGCGTCGCTTGTATCTTCATTGCCATGTCATTATTTAAGATCGACTATCGAATCGCAAACGGAATCGGCTACCTTATCGGCTTTGGACTAAGTTTAATTTTAAATCGGACTTGGACGTTTAGACATCGTGGCCGATGGTTAGCGAGCTTTGCGTGCTGGTTAATCGTAAGCGGGATTGCATATATGTGCAACCTTCTTATTATCATAACTCTTCATTCTAACTTCGGATTTAGCGATTATTTGGCGCAGTTCGGCGGAATCATCGCTTATACACCAGTATCATTCTTTAGTGCACGACTTGTTGCTTTCCGCAACCGGCAGCCGCAATTGACCATGGAGCCAACATGACCACTCACTGGCCCGGGCAGATGGTGGCCGCGCCTTGCTTAGTGAAGAGGCACGATAGGTCGGCGACGGCTCGACCGAGCGGTTTTGTCCACTTTCTCCAACTGCGGCGGCCGCCGAGGCTTTATTCGCCTTGATCTTCTGTTCGAATGGACCGGAGGCGCCATGAGAAGTTTCTGTCCTACTCTCACGATCATTGTCCCCTGCTACAATGAAGAGGATGTCCTCCCGGAAACCTCTGCGCGGCTTGACCTGCTTCTCGCGGAACTGGTCGAGTCAGGACAAATCGCGGCTGATAGTAGCGTTTGCCTGGTCGACGACGGATCGAAGGACGACACCTGGGCCATCATCGAGAAACTCCGAGGTCGTTCGAGCCGGTTTGGCGGTCTCAAATTATCGCGCAACTGCGGCCACCAAAACGCGCTCATGACCGGCCTGCTCGGCGCCCGCGGCGATGTGCTCATAACCGTTGATGCAGATCTTCAGGACGATCTCCATGCGATCGACGAAATGCTGGACGCTGCCGCGAACGGCGCCGACATCGTCTATGGCGTCCGACGCCAGCGGGCGCAAGACGCGACGATGAAAAAGCTGACAGCGCATCTGTATTATCGCCTCCTCCAGCTAATGAAAGTCGAGATCGTATTTGATCATGCCGATTATCGTTTGATGACGCGGCGCGCAGTGGAGGCGCTTCGGGAATATCAGGAAACAAACCTATTCTTGCGGGCGCTGATCCCGCAACTCGGCTTCAAGACCAGCATCGTTACCTACGATCGCCACGAGCGCTTTGCCGGAACTTCGAAATATTCGATCAGGAAAATGATTGCCCTGGCGATTGATGGCGTGACATCATTCTCTACGCAACCTCTGCGCATCGCAACGATCGCAGGTTCTATTATCTCATTACTCTCGTTGATTTTAACGTTTTGGGCATTGTACTTAAGTCTAGTATTAAGGGCCACAATTCCGGGCTGGGCTTCCACGGTAGTGCCTATTTATCTGATCAGCGGCGTCCAACTGCTTTGCATCGGAATCATGGGCGAGTATGTCGGAAAGATCTATCTTGAAACGAAGCGACGACCACGTGCGCACGTTGCAAAAGTGCTTGAGCCTCGGGCTTCGGATCCGACCAGAGCGGTCAACTCGCGCGCCATCGCCGATACGCGGGAATGAGCTTTATATTACGCTTCAACGAACCGGCGACCAGCGGGGGTCGCCGTCCTTGCGAGGTAAGAGAGAAGCATTCCGTTCCCATTGGGCATCGGTCAGCAATACAACGTTGGCGTGCTCGCCCCGCTGCGCGAGTTGTCCCTCGATGGCCGCGGCGCTGAGGCTGAGGAGAGCGCTGGAGAAACCCAGAATGGCGATGTCGATCGGCTTGGGATCAAAGTGAATCCGCTCATAGATCCGGCGCAGCCGGCCATCCATACTGCCAGCGCGGGTCGTCGTTTTCCGGAAGAAGACAGACAGCGGCATTGAGGACGAGCGCGACTCCGAGCGCCGTCAGGAACGGGAAAACAAGCCTGCGTACGGTCGCCTTTCGGTAACCCTACGGCAAGGGACGCAGGTCAGGTCTTTTGAGCTTTCTTTGCGGAGGGCTTTGGCGCCCAGCGTTTGGCGAGAGTGGCGACGCCAGCGGGTCTGGTTCGAAGGCCTTCGGATCGAAGTCCTCGCCCGGCCATTCGTGGGTTTCCGCGTGGCTTTCGTGGTCCGGGATCTTCGAGGGCTTCCAGCATTTCGGCGTAACGCCAGTCAGCCGAATTCGGTCTCTCCGAGGACGTGAGGTCGATGCCAGTTGTATCTATGGTCAAATCAGACGGACGAGTCTGGTGACCCCGCCCGATTTCCGGCGGTGAAGAAAGCAGCGGGTTCGGAGTGTCGGATTCTATCCACTATGGATGGGCCGCCAGATTAGTCGATGCCAGGGGTTCTCTTCCGGAACAGACAATCGAACTCGATCGCCGCCATCGGATCGGATTGGTGGTGTCCGACTGGTTCGAATTGAGAGGGGATGAAGCCGATCTCGCGCATATAGCCGATGGCCTCATGAAGCGTCCAAACGTCGTCGTATATGTTGATCACCGGGAGTTCCAAAAGGACGCCCGTTGCGCCGGCAAGAGCCTTTGGGCCGCCAGCAAGCACTTCTAGTTCGAACCCCTGTGTGTCAATCTTGATGAAATAAGGGCCATTGGCAGTTACCAAATCGTCGAGCGGTCGCACTTCTACAGATTCGGAACTGGCGAAAGCTGAGTCGGGATCAGTGGTTGAAGAGCGTTGGGCGAGTGGCTTGATCGAACTGAACTGAGAGTTGCGCGAAACATTGATCTGGGCAGCGCCGTTCTCGGAGCCGACCGCATAGCGGGCGACCTCCCAGTTTCCATCCCTTTGAGCAAGGTGCTTCAGTTCCTCAAACACGTAGCTCACAGGCTCAAAGGATACGATCTTGCCCGCGTATCCTCGACGGCGAAGCGCCAGGCCAAACTGGCCTACATTAGCTCCGATATCGTATACGACCTGTACTTTTCGCTGCGCGAGGAAGTCAGCAATTCCAGGATGCTTGCGGAACTCGGCGCACATCCAAGCCGAAGTGTCGAAGAATCCTAAATGCAACATCCATTGCGGGCCTCTACGCCTAAAATCATTTTAGTTCGGGATGTTTCCGCGTCCTCGCAAAGGATTTTGAGCGCAGTCTGACGGGGTCTTTCTGCATGTTCTTGATGCTCTCGTCCAGCCGATGTCCGAGTTCAGATAGGACAGCGTAAATTCTCGCAGCTTCCGAGGCGGGGCGCGCCAGGCCCTTCAAAAATGGGCCGTCAACCCTGACAAAATCACCGCCGCCGTCGGACGCGGGCATCAAGTGTTAGATTCGGTCCACTTTAGCTCCGGGGTCGGCTCAAGTTGCGCCCTCATGCGGACTGTTCGCGCTCAACGGCGGTTGTTGAAAGCCCGTGGTTCTCCGGTGCGCCAGCGCCAGAGCCGGCTTCTCGATGAAGGTCCAGCTCACCCACGCCGCCGCCGCGGCGAGCGCCAAAGAGATTGCCGACAGCGCCCAAGGATTGATTGAGCGGGCGGTGAAGAACGCAATCGTCGACTGGATCGGCCAAGCGTAGAGGTAAATGCCGTAAGATAAATCAGTATTGTTGGCAAATCGGCTGATCGGGAGAACCGGGCAACGGAGGGCGAACCAGAAGATGAGATAACCCCCCAAAACTCCGATCGCGAGAGGGACGACGACAGGCGCCAGGTACAGGCAGATTGTTAGCGCCGCCGCCGCGATGACCGCGAGAGCGTGGCTGAAGGAAATGTTGCGCTGGAAAAGGGCATAAAGGACCCCCGCGCCGAACATGGGAACCAGCTGGAGATTTCGATCCGGGGTGCCCAGAAGCGTAGCGGCGACGCCATGCGTAAGCCGGTCTCCGCCAAGCCCTGAGATCGCGAGGGCAGCCAGGACCACAAAGAGTAAGAAATAGCGCAGCGATCCTTTGAAAAGGCCAGCGACGCCAAAAATCATGACCAGGATGTAGCAGCGGAACTCATAGGGGATGGTCCACATCGAAGCATTGAGCACCGGAAAGGGCATGCCCGGGAAGACTCCCTGCGCGTCCGGATGAAGCAGAATCGCCGCCCGCACAGCGTTGTCAATGAGCGCGGCCGGATGGAACGGCGATAGCCCGGCTCCAACGACCGGGGCAAGGACGACTAGGCATAACCAGAAACTGACGACAAACGCCGGGTATATGCGGAGGACGCGACGCTTCAGGTAATCGAAGAGGGTCGGCGAGGAGAGAAAGCTCTTCGTGATCAGGTAGCCGCTGACAATGAAAAAGCCGTCGACCCCCAATATGCCAAAAGTAATACCGAAAATGTTGGCCAGCAGCTCGCGGCTGCGGTTGCCGTCAAGTATCTCCGGCGAGTGAGAGAGGATAATCACAGACGCGAACAATAGACGCAGAGTCCCGAAGTTGTTGTCTTTCCTCGGGGTCTTTTCGTCTAACATGCGATCATCCCGTGCTCACGAGTTTTGCGATTGCCCTGATAGCGCAACTCGCCAACCGCAGGCTCACGTTCGCCTACGTGAAAATTTGCCCTAGTTATTGCACGCAAAAACATCCCCATTGACGCAAGCGCAAACGTGTCTTCCGTGCGTCCAGATGAGGCATCGAGCGTTTGATTGACGCCGGAGCGTCCGCTCGTCAAGCCCATTAGTTTTGACTCTGGCACCGGCAGGCAAATGGGCCTTCGCGTCTTGGGGATTCATTTTTGGCGTTGGCGTTGATTGGCGGAGCCGGCTTTTACCCGGTTTTGCTAAGATCGCCGATCAAATCGCGCGCCTTTCCTAATCGATAAAATCAAACGGTTAAATCCGGCTTCCTTCGAGCGATTCCAATAGGTTGCAGCGTGCCTGGAGGGGTCGAAGCGTATGATTCCATCCGCTAGAAGCCCAAGCATAAGCGCCGCCCAGTCGGGAGAAGAAATAAGCGAGGACGGGGGATGTTGACGCAACGAGTGCGGCGCAGAGGAAGGTCAGGGCGACGCTCGGCCCCAAAAATCGTGACGGGAGGAGGGTTACCGACCACGTTTGTCGCGAACATCCAGCTGCCGTACAAGACGGGTTTGCGCGTTATCCCGCGGGCATAGCGCGGAGAGCTAGCCATGTTGACTCCTCTTCGGTATACGCCACCGGCTACGCGTCACCCAATACTATTGAGGTCCGCGACATAGTCCCTTCCGTCCCCTTCTCCAATTTGCCGATGTCGTTTAGGTAATCATGACAAGAGGCCTTGATATCTACACCGGCGGTAAATTCCTCCTCGATGTACATCCTCCCGTCTTTGCCGCCAACAATGGTCAAATTGGCGGAAGGAATTTGAATTTTCACGTTAGGGATGGAATCAACTTTTTGGTTCATCTTCTTTAGGCAGAGCGTCGCCTGAGCTTCTTTTCAGATACGTTCTTAAATCGCCAAAACCATCGCTTTTTGCGCACATCGATCACCAAATATTTCGTAGTTTTGTTCCGATGGTAAAGTTGTGCGCCAATAGTGAAAATAGCTAGCGCCACGGTCACATACGACTGAGCATCGTGGAATGTCTCTATGTCACGGATGTTTAAATAGTCTCTTGGCAATAGAAAACCCGCCAAGGTACATGCCGCGGAGTGATCGCTGTCAATGAAAGCCAAATCAATACCCTGCTCGCGAACGCTCTCTAGTAGGCTATTGAAAAAGCCTGCCGCGGGGAGCCGAAACCGTGAACACAACCAAATCCAACTGAATAGCCCCTAGTCGCACAACCCGGCGCTCGCCGCCACGCGCTTGACAAGGTGGGGGGCGCCGTGGTTCGTCGGCGCCGGAATCAGCGTCCCCCAAAGACAGAGCCACCACTAGATAATAGTTTCGAAATCTTAGCAAGTCGAGGACGTCGCTAGTGATAAGTGTGGCCGCGATCGTCGTCACGCGGAACCGTCCGGCGCTGCTCAAGCGATGTCTTGGGGCAATCGACGCGCAGACTTATCCTGTCAGTTACCTTGTGGTGGTCGATAATGCCTCCGAGCAGCCGACGCGCCAACTCTTGGCCGCGGAGACCGCGCGCCGCGACGCGTCTTTTCAACTGATCCAATTGGAGGAAAATACCGGGGGGGCCGGCGGCTTTCACGCTGGAATGCGGGCTTCTCTCGCCCTTCCTTGCACACACATGTGGCTGATGGACGATGATTGCGAACCGGATTCGCACGCCTTGGAGGAATTGATCGCCGCGGCGGCGGTCGTCGGGGAGGACTCGGTTCTCGGCGGCAATATCTTCGACCTTAACGGCGAGAGCATTAATGTTCAACCTATCGCGCTGCGCGTCGGTGCCAACGGCGTGCCGCAATATCCCCTCCAGTTGGAGTACGGCCTAATCGAAATGTGCACCCTGACATTCGTTTCTTTTTTCATTGCCACGAGGATTGTGCATAAGGTGGGGTTGCCTTTGAAGGAGTTCTTTATTTGGGGCGACGATACGGAGTATTCGCTTCGCATTGCACGATTTGCAAGGCTTTACCAAGTCGGTAAAAGCAAGATAGTTCACCTCAAATCCGGTCAAGCATCCCAAAACATATTTAAGGAGCGTGCCTATGAAAAAATTTGGCAATACCGACTGTATTATCGAAATATGATCTACGTTATAGTCAAATATGATGGGGTATTTTCGACTGCTCTGGGCAAATTCATATTCAGATCCTTCAGAGATATGATTCTGTCTCTTCGGGACGGCAAATTTGTACTCGCAAAGTGGGGGGCGGTTGCTTACGGCCTGTGCGCAGGAGTAGGATTTTCAGTGCGCATGGCTAAGAAAGACACGGCTTCACTTCAAGCGTAGGAAGCTCCCTCGCATATTTGCGGGGACCTGACGAGTTTCCGCCAACGTCCTCTCGCCGTCTAGCTGTCTCGCTGGCGAGCGTGGGATCGTCGGCAGAACAATCCGCTCAGGCGTCGCCGCCATATCATGCGCAGCCCTCAATGGGCGGTGAGCGGAGGCACAAAGAATGACGGAATGCCCGCCCCCTGAGCGATGCGTGTTAGCATCGTGTCGGCGGCGGACAGCGCCTCGCCAATTGTCACATCCATATCCAAATAGCGATACGAGCCAAGCCGGCCGACAAAAGTGACGCCGCGTGTTGCCAAGGCCCGACTTACGTATTTTTTTAGCATCGCCTCTTCGTCTGTCTGTCGAATAGGATAGTAAGGAATGTCGTTGGGGCTGCAAAATCGGCTGAATTCGCGGTAGAGTATTGTGCCTTCGAACTGATCCTTCTCCCATGGCGCGAAATGCTTATGCTCCGTTATGCGAGTGTGAAGCGTTGCCTCGTCGCAATAATTGACGACTGCCGCGCCCTGATAATCTCCTTTCTCCCGGAAGGTCTCGAAATCCAAAGTTCGGTAACCAAGCCGGCCGAGGTCGTAGCCGAAATAGCGGTCGATCGGACCGCTATAGACGACATGAGCGAAAACCTCGGTCAATTCCTCAAACCGAGCCCCCAGGCGCAACTCGAGGTTCGGGACATCGAGGATCGCCGCGACCAATTCCGTGTAGCCGCGCTCGGGGATCGCTTGGTGAGGGTGGGCAAAATAGCTGTCGTCATAGTTGAAGCGAAGGGGCAGGCGCTTGAGGATGGACGCCGGCAACTGCGCCGGATCGAGGCCCCATTGCTTCCTGGTATAGCCGCGAAAGAAGGCTTCGTAGAGCTCGGCGCCGATCATGCTAAGAGCCTGCTCCTCGAAATTGGTCGGGCTTTGAATCGAATGGGTCTTCGAGGCGATAAATGCGCGGGCTTCTTCCGGGCGCATGACCTTGCGGAAGAACTGGTTTATCGTCAGGAGGTTCACCGGCAGCGAATACACCATCCCCTTAGCGACCGCCTGGACGCGGTGGCGGTAGGGCCGCATGACCCCGAATCTCTGAACATAAGCCCAAACCCGCTCGTCGCCGGTATGGAATATATGGGGTCCGTACACATGCGTCATCACGCCGGTCTGTGGGTCGCGTTGAGAATGACAGTTGCCGGCCACGTGCGTACGCTCGTCGATCACCAGGATTTTGTGGCCTGCCTCCGCGAGCACGCGACCGATAACGGCGCCGCTGAATCCAGCGCCGACGATGCAATACCTCATGGACGCATTTCCGCTTATTTCGAAGAAAATCGTCGCGACCTACAGGTCCATCGCTGATCGACCGAAAGCCAAAGCACGCCGTAGCTCTTCACGCAGCTGTCGCGTTCTCGCGAGTTCAGGTTTCATCAGCGCGGGAATACAGCGTGCGTTGCGCTCTATAGCCTTGCCGCCCTACGGGCTGTTTCGATTGATACTCGTAAATCAGAACCACTACCATGGCAAGGAGGGAAAACATCAGCATGTGGTTCTCCCGTTGCGACAGAACAAGCCTGTACGTCGTGAACGCGATAAAGCTGCAAGCCAGCGAACCCGAAAGCGCGCCCGACTCCGACAAGTCGCGAATGTAATTCCGGAGCCCGAACCAGATGGGCAGGAACACGATCCCGGCGAAAAACACAAGTCCGGGAACGCCCGTCTCAACGAGAAGCGAGAGGACATAACTGTCGATCGACGAGCCGATATCGGCGCCACCGGTGGCGAAACCGTGCCCTGTGATCGGATTCTCCTTGATGAGCGGCAAACCAGCCGCCCATTGATTCCACCGCGCGTCGTCGCTGGACTGCTGTGCGCCCCCCCCAAGGACAAGATTATGGACTTTGGGCCAAACTACAATCAGAACGGCCGTGGTCACGAACGAGACCGCGCTCGCGACGCCGACGAAAGCCGGCGCCAGACTTACTCGGCTAATTCGCGCCTTGCGAATTGTCCAACCGACCATAAGCACCGCCGTAGATACGAGAAAACCGAGATAAGCGCCGCGTGAGCCTGAAGCGTAAATTCCGACGATTCCGCCGAACACGACTGTCCACCCGAGGCACCTTTCCAACAATTTCTCCCGGTGCAAAGCGAAGAATAGACCAATAGGGATGACGATCATCTCAAACTCTCCAAACGCGAGCGGAGTCAAGAACGTGGACGACGCGCGAAAGAGACCGTTTCTCATGTACATGTCTGTGTCCACTAATATACCCAACACGGGATTATTCTGAATGAGAGCCTCCAGCATGCTCTTCGGGATGATTTGAACCAAGAAGCGGTATTTGACGTGAAATTCCCATATTCCCAGAGCGGTGTTAAATAGCGCACAAAAACAAATTACCCTCATGGCGAATATCGCGTCATCCTTATTCTTGATTACGTAGAGCGCCGCAAAAAACGGAACATACCACGATAAGATACAGTCAACTACGCCCGACAACAACTCTTGCGGAATCGCCGATGTAAGTATCGATATGGACGCCATGACGAGATAGCCGAGCGCACAAACGAGAATGAGCCGAGAATAGCGAAGACGCTCCATAATCTGACGTCTAACCTCAGACGAAGAGGCAAGTGCAAGAAAGAACGGCGCTATGAGGCTGAATGTCGCAGCGCGGCGAGCGGAAATCCAGGGCAGTCCGCCGACTTGCACGGTAAAGTAATAAGGGATGCAGAGATCAGCGACCAGCATAATGAAGAACGTCTTGCGAATCAGCGCCGGGTAAACGAGCGCCGCCTCCGGCATCGCCCAGAGCAACACCAAGGCGACCCCCGCAACAATGCCGAAAGCACCCATTGGCGGCAGAACGACAGCTGCGAGCCCGACTGCGATACCCATAATTGTTGATACAGCCACCCACGCGGCGATTGGCGCAACGTGGCGAATGACGCCAGGCGCAGCTCGCAACGCCAACCTTGTCTCGGCCGCTGCCACCGAAGCGACTTGAGACCAAGCGAAGCGGGTACCGTCGCGAGTTGTCATGCCTGTCGAGCTCCCGATCGCTCCCGACGCTGCAATCGTCGTCGCACATCGTGCAGTGCGCAATCCAAATGCTTATCCGCGTCGGCCCCCGCTCGGGCGACGAGGTCAAAACCGCCCCAATTCAAAGCGTCATGGCGGTAATAACGCAAGCCCAATGTTCGCCGCCCGCGTGCGCCGCATTGAAATCATGAACGCTGAGGTCGCGTCAACCTTTGGATCGCCGCCTGCCAGAAAGGGCGCTCTCTAAACAACGGCCGTCATTGCCTCGCCACCCAGCAGCCCTTTTGATCCGACAATGGTTCGTACTCCCGAATGTCAATGCACACCGAACAAAAGCGGCACGTGTAAACATCCGAGAGGGCACCGCGTTCCGCCTTTCGGCTTGCCCAGAGCCGGCACGGGACAGCCATTGGCGACACGCCTGTCCGCCGGACGTCCGGGCCAGTCACGGCTTCGGCCGACGTAGCGGCCCCCCTCTCCCATCGGGTGCCGAAATGGCATCTTCTCGGTTCTTCGCTCGGGTTCGCCCTGGGCGGACGCTCCGGAACGCTACGGCCGCACACGACGCTTTACAATCGCTTCAACCGTGGCGGAAAGCCGGTCACCGGGAACGATTGATGGACGCCATCGGCGCCGCGCACGACGGCGACGTGCAGGTGATCGACGCCTCCATCGTTCGCGCCGACCTGCGGGCGCGACGGTTAAAGGGGGGTCGAGATCGATGTCTGGGGCGCTCCGAGGCCGGCCTCTCGACCCGCGGTCGTCGACAGGAAGGGCCGGCCGATCAAACTGAAACTGACTGCCGGCCAAAGCAAGCGAAATCGCCAGCGCGCCAGAATTGACCGCTGGCTTGCCCTCACGAGCGGTGCTCCTCTCCGACAAAGGCTACGACTCCAACGGAGCTAGGCGCGCGAGAACTTCCTCAACAACAATTCCGACTGTCCCACGCTGCTGTTCAACGGCTACATCGAGCATGTCGCCTGGCTGCATTAGGGTCTCGATATAAGTGACAGAGCCGGCCCCTCCCGCGGCCCCCTATCTCGCCGGCGGCGCCGGAGCGGTTCGACGCCTGCGTGTCCTTTACGCGCTTGGCCGACTCCGGGGAATTGCGCCCAGCGTTCTCGAGCGATATACGATGGGCTCCCCAAATCAACGGCGCCAAGGAAAGACCACCTGGTTTTCTCGGTAGCGCTGCTTTTGTCGCTTGAGAGAGCCGGTCGATGCAATACACCAAAGTGCCGAATCCAATCAGGGCGCGTGTACGCGCGCTCAGATACGCCCGCAAATCGGGCTTACGATTGTTCGGCGCGTACTACCCGAGACTTTGCACGATTTGCGGCTACACCGGTCCATTTTATTCTTACGGTTTTCCTCTCGCCGCCGATTCACTCTGCCCCTCATGCCTTTCACTGGAGCGTCATAGAGCGCTCGCCATCTGCGCCGACCAGCAGCCCGTCTTCGAGGGCAAGGACATTCTCCACTTCGCGCCCGAGCCGAGCTTGACCACCTACATCCGCAAGAAAGGGGTTAAGAGCTATAAGACTTGCGATTTGTTCAAGCCCGACGTCGACCTCCGAATCGACATCTGCAACATCAGTCTTCCGGATCATTCGTTCGACCTCGTGCTGTGCCTTCACGTTCTGGAGCACGTTCCCGACGATCGAAGGGCGATGGCCGAGCTCAGGCGGGTCCTGCGCCCGTCGGGCATGGCGGTCATCATGGTGCCGATGGAGGAGGGACTCGACGAGACCTACGAAAATCCCTCGATCGTGTCAGAGGCCGATCGATTGATCCACTTCGGGCAGGAGGACCACGTCCGTTATTATGGTCGCGACCTTCGCGATCGGCTGCGCGAGGCGAAGTTCTCGCTCCGCGAATGGGTGTCGAAGGAGCCTTACGTCCTCAAGCACGGCCTGCGGCGCGGGGAGCGGGTTTTCCTTTGCGCGCGGGTCGAGTGACTGCCTTCGTGCTTTGGGCTTAGCATTTGCTGGCGGCAGCGCTTTTTCACTCCTATGATTCTTGACCGGGCGGCAGTTTGAATTGATCCTCAGCGCCGCGGCCGATAGATTTAAATTAAGCGAAGCCGTCCCTCCGTCGACCAAAACGCATCATAGAGGACTTCAGTCTGCGGTGGGGCGGCTGTTCTTGCTTTCGCTTCGTCGCGTGTCAAGGCATTTGGGCGCCGTGGTCGTTCGGGCTCACTGGCTTGCAAAGCCTGAGGGTCTGTGCGAGTTCGTGCATTGACGACAGGGACGAAAAGGCGCCCGGTCGGAGACCGACAATGGCAGGTGTTGAATCCAGACAGCCGACCTCCCACGACGCGAGCAACAGAGCGCCGTCGTTCGGCATGTCCATCATCGATCCTCGCGCCTGGGCCCACCTGCTGCGCATGGTCCACTACTACAACGACACTCATGTGCGGCCTCGGCGATTGGCCGAGATCGGGCCCGGCGTGCGGCTGGTGCCCAATGTCTCGATGATGAATGCCGAGCGGATCAAGATAGGAGCCTGTTCCTACATCGGAGCTCGTTGCTCGCTTTGGGCCGGCAATTCGGTCGGCCGGGTCACGCTCGGACATCATGCTCTCTTGGGTCCTGAGGTCTTCATTTCCGCTGCGAACTACCGGCTCGAGCCCGGAACGCCGATCATGGACCAGCCGATGGATGAACGCGACGTGGTCATCGGCGCAGACGTGTGGCTCGGCGCTCGGGTCGTAGTGGGGGCCGGAGTGGAGATCGGCGACGGCTCCGTCGTCGCCGCGCACTCCTTCGTAACGCGGTCGCTCCCGCCCGGGTCAATCGCGGGCGGCAATCCAGCGCGCATCATTGGCAGTAGGGGAGATCCGAGGGCTGAGGCGGAGATCCGGAAAGCGGACATTCTGTTTCGCGCCTCCGGGGTGGGATAACGTTTGCCGAATTGTCGGCGCCCGCCGCCCGCGCTATTGCCTTTCGGAGCGCCGATAGCGGCTTCGATCGGACCACGGGTCAAATAAGCCTCAAAAACGAAAGCTTAGGGGAGGGGGCCTAGCAGAAACGGTCGCCAGCCCAGCCCGGGGCTCCGGGGCCCATGGGGTCGAGGGTTGACTAGGCGCGCCGAAAGCCCTTCGCGAGACGGTCGCGGGGCTGGCCAAAAGTACGGTGGTGTCGAGTGTCGGAAGTTGCGAACGCAGTCGAAAGCTCCCCCCACGTCGTCATCGCCATCGTTGCGACGGACGAAGTCAAGAATATCGTCGGCTGTCTCGGATCGCTGAACCGGCTTCTCTACCGCAATTTCAGCGTCATAATTTGCGAAAACGCCGGCTACGACGCCTTCGACCGCGACCTTCGCGAGCTCGCGAAAATGGATGACGTCGCCCTGGCGGCGGACGACGGCGACATCCGGGCCGGGCAGGCGGAGAGCCGGCGGTTTGGTTTGGGCGCCGACCGGCGCCCTGTCACCATCCTGAGAGCGCGCGAAAACCGCGGTTATAGCGGGGGCGTCAACGCCTGCATCGCAGCCGCCGGCGACGATTGGGATTTTATCTGGGTGCTCAATCCCGACACGTTCCCCGAACCGGACGCTCTCGGCGCGCTCGTCCGACGACAGGCGCATGGCGGGTATGGAATGGTCGGGAGCAGGATCGTTTTCGTCGCCAACGGACGCGTGCAGCTGTGGGGCGGTTTGACGTACTGGCCCTTGCTCGGCCGAAGCCGCTCGCTCGGCGTCAACGAGCCGTTCGAAGCCACGCCGAACGTAGAGGATGTCGAAGCCCGCATGGACATCGTCTCAGGCACCTCGATGTTCGTGTCGAGGGACTACATCGAAACGGTCGGCGTCATGGACGAGGATTTTTTCGTCTACTACGAAGACACCGAGTGGTCGCTGCGGCGGGGGAAATTCCGTTTCGGGTACGCCCACGATTCGGTGGTGCGCCATCTTGCCGGCGCGACCTCCGGGTCCGGCGGCCCGCGGCCGAAGCGGTCGCGTTTCAGCATCTATCTTTCCGAGAGAAACCGCATTCTCATTGCGAAGAAGCGCCACCCGGCGGCGTGGCCGGTGTTCGCGCTCGCGGCGTTGCTGCAATCCTTCGAGCTCCTGATCCGCTTCCGTTCTCCGCGATCGTTCCGGTTCGGCCTCGACGGCTGGTGGGCTGGGGTCGCCGGCGAGACCGGCATGCCCGGCTTCATGCGCGGCAAACAAGGGGCCGCCGCCAAGGTCTTCCTGAGGCGGGCCGATTGACTCGCGCCGCCTCGCATTCGAAGGGCTCTCGGTCTTCTCCCCTCATTTCGTCACTCAGAATATCGTCGGCGCCTCGGTCGCGATCTTTTCCGCCGCCGCCAATGCGCCAAGCCCATCGTCTTCTGTTCCTCGATGGCGCGCTATAGCCGCCCTTCACCGAACACCTGACGCCCATCGACCTCGAGATCGTGAATGAGAAGACGCCACGCATCTGGAAAGAGCGCCTTTTCTGATGCGCTTCCTGTTTCAATCCGCCCCCTCGGACGGCCTCAGTATCGCCAGCGCTGCGCCGGTGCTCAACCGCAGGCGGCGATGCGATGCGAGAGCCCGCTATGGTCCGCGCCGCCCACAGCCTTTGCAGCAATGACCTCGGTGACGCTTTCCGCCAGCTCTTATTATTGTCACATGGTTGCCGAGGCGGCCTTGAGAAGGCAAAGCCAAGCCTGAGGCCAAAAGGCAGCCGGCGGTGTGGCCTGTTGGTTGCAGGTTGCAACATTGATCCGGTGGTGTTTTCAGTTTGAATTTGCGGGGCCGAAGGGCCAAATCCCCAAACTCACGACGAGTGCCAAAATGGCGTAGAGGATAAAGCCTCCGAGGATCAGGCTAACGGATAGGCCCGTGTAGTGCTCGAAGTCATTGATGCTCAGTTTAAACCCAAGCGCGCGCAAAGTCGGATAAATGACCATGACGAGTAGCTATGTGGCTCCACCTATCAGGATGTCCCCTAGCAGGCCGTTGAAAAACTAACTGGCCCTCGGACTCGCTCTGTGATTCCTTCGCCTTGCGTTTTGGCGGAGGCGAACGGATGCGTGGGGACGACCGGTCGGGGGCGCTTTTCAGCTACGTGGATTTGGAAGCGCGGGTCGGGAAGGATCACCCGCTGCGGACGATCCGGTTGGTCGTGAACGAGGCGCTGAGGGAGCTTTCGAACGAGTTTTCGGCGCTGTACTCGCGGTCCGGTCGCCCCTCGATGCCGCCCGAGAAGCTTTTGCGGGCGATGCTGCTGCAGGCTTTCTACTCGATCCGCTCGGAGCGGCAGTTGATGGAGCGGCTGGAGTTCGACCTGCTGTTTCGCTGGTTTGTCGGCCTTGGCGTTGATGACGCGGCGTGGGACCACTCGACGTTTTCCAAGAACCGCGAGCGCCTGCGGGAGGGCGACATCGCCGCGAAGCTCTTGAGCGCTCATGGCGCAGCCGCGGGTGAAGCGCCTCCTCAGCACGGATCATTTCTCGGTTGACGGCACCCTTCCGAATGCCCGGGCTACTGCGGTGCCCAGGACAGCTTCTATGTCGGGACCTTGAAAGGCGTCGGGCGCGTCTACCAGCAGACCTTCGTCGACACCTACGCCAAGGTTGGCTTCGCCAAGCTTTACGGCCGAAAGACGCCGCTGACCGCCGCCGATCTCCTCAACGACCGGGTGATCCCGTTCTACGAGGAGCACGATATTCCCCTGCAGCGGGTGCTAACCGACCGGGGAACGGAATATTGCGGAACCCACGACCGCCACGAATACGAGCTCTATCTCGCGGTCGAGAACATCGACCACACCCGAACCAAGGCCAAGAGCCCGCAGACCAACGGCATCGTCGAGCGCTTCCACAAGACCATGCTCGACGAGTTCTATCGCATCGCCTTCCGCAAGAAGCTTTGCGAAACGATCGACGACCTCGAGGCCGACCTACACATAGCACGGACATGGGACGCGGCGGGCGCGCGTCAAGCCCCGCAAATTCAAACCGAGCCACTACCCAAACTTCAACTGTCCGATTGAGACCGCGGGAACAAAGCCACCATGGGCAGAGGACAAAGACGGAACAGGCGAACGAAAAGGCCGCCGACCCACGCTGATAGCCTTTTTTGCGCGGTTGCAGCGTAATAGATCAGGCGCCATCGAGTCTGTGGGGCACACCGCGCGTCTAGTAGTCATCGACACGAATTCGGCGACGACGCAGTTCACTCGAGGCGCCTCCATTTCGAAACGCACAGCCGGACCGTGCGTCGGTTCGAACGCAAATCGTCCTCACGTGTCTCCCTGTCTTCGGCCGTGGACGAAGCTTTCGTAAACTTGCCTTGGACGACGCGATCGATTGCTCCCCATTGCCCAGTCTTAATGCCCCGCTCGATGACGCGGGCCGGATTTCCAGCAACAACACAGTTGTGCGGTACGTCGTCAATAACAACACTCGCCACTGTGACGACGCAATTGTCTCCAATTTTAACACCTGGGAAGATAATGCTGCGCGCGCCAATATGGCAATCTTTCCCAATCCAAGTATCCAAGCGACGTCGACGCACTTGATCGTGGGATAGAACGCACGCGCCAAATTGCACTTCGGTCCCTTGACCTATGTGGATCCCGCGCGGATGGCTCTTATCCAATTTAGCGGAGACGGCGATCATGCAGTCCGGCGCGATATCCATTCCCCATAGCCTCCGCAAATAAACAAGGCGCAAAACCAAGAGAATCTGGGAAAGCGCCCCGTATATTATAGCAAGTACACCTTTATGACGGTGGTCGAGTAGCACGACAATTCTCCATATATGCATGCAGATTCAAACAGTCGATCGCATGGATCGAGCCGCAGCGCAATATGCCTCCTAGCTAGTCATATCTTGGCTCAGTGATGACCTAATTACAGCACGACTTTACGCTGGGGACTGAAAGACTTTCGGACGCACATATCTTAGTCGGAGCGCCTCCGGACGCGAGGGCCCCCGGTCAGGCTAGTGGATAGAATCTGACACTCCGAACGCGCCGCTTTCCGCGCTTTGCTTGGAAATCGGGCAGGGTCGCCGGACTCGTCTGTCTGATTTTAACCACTGGGTCCCGCTGTTTTCAAACCGCCTCAAAAGTCGCGGCCAGCAATTACCTCGCCAAGCCAGGCGCTCGTCGTCATCGCTCCGACGTGATTGAAGTGCACCCCAATTCTCAAAGGTTCGTCTCTCTGAGCCAAGTCGCCGAGGTTCAAGACCAGGCCATACTCTTCAGGAAAGGTCAGCCGCCTTATGGCGGCCGATCCGCGAGGAACGGCGAAAGTTCGGCGCTCGGCCCCGACGCAAATCAATTTTTCGGCTGCTCCTTATCGGATTCTCCAGCAGGTTTGTCGGTCGGCTGCGCTGCTCCGGACGGCGTCTCGCCTCCCGCCCCGGCCGCCGGCTGGGCCCCCTGAGGGGTCGGAGTGGCCATGATGCGGGCATAGTCGCCTTCGTATTTCGAGTTCGCCAGCGCGGCCTGGGAAGCGGCTTCTGCGCTCTTGCGGGCGATCTCCGCCCGCACTTCGCGTTTCGCGAACTCGCCGGCGTCATCTGCCGGCATCGGTTTCGAAATCCACCGACGTGACTTTGAAATAACTCGCGCTCCCCCCTCTTGCGCGGATGAAAAAAACGTCATCGGGCTTCCGGGCGTCCAGCGCCTTTAGCATCGCGGGAGGAATGGTGGCGCTGTCCAAGGTCGCGGTGCCGCGGCTGAATTTGATGTTCATTGCGTTGAGCTTTGTCTGGACCTCATCAAGCGATTTGTCATCCTTCGTCGACGCGGCGAGAGCGTCGAGGTCTTTTGGCGCCGCAAGGGAGATCTGCTCGATCTGGAACAGCTCCCGCTGGTCGAATTGCTTGGGATGGGCTTGGATGTAGCTGTCGATTTCGTTTTTGGAGATCGTGCTCACTTTTGACGACAGATCGCGCTGTACGAAGGCGCCGGCCAGGATCTGCTCGCGGGAGCGTAGGATATCGAGATGCACGGTCGGTTCGCGGTCGAGTTTCCCCGCGAGCGCTTGCTGCATCAGATATTTCCGTTCGATCACCCGCGCCAGCGCGTCCTTGACGATCGCGTCGGTGCGTTTGTCGGCGGGGATTCCGGCAAGGCGAAGCTCGTTGTCCAGCTCCTGCTGAGTGACGTCGTCCGTCCCAACATGAGCAATCACTTGCCCGACCACCGCCTGCGCCTCCTGCTTCTTGCCGCAGGCGGCAAGAAGCGCCACCGCCGCGAGCGCACACCCGATCGCGGCGATGCAGCGACTGCGATGAGAGATTGGCGTTACGTGCAGCAAAACTATTCTCCTGGAGTTACGAGGGGCGCGATGTCCCTGATGCGGGAC
Organism: uncultured Alphaproteobacteria bacterium; assembly: GCA_963794155.1. Classification (GTDB taxonomy): domain Bacteria; phylum Pseudomonadota; class Alphaproteobacteria; order Rhizobiales; family Beijerinckiaceae; genus Roseiarcus. Next base: position 58,651 of record CAWCCX010000004.1, read on the forward strand.
CACCGCGCAATCATGACGGTCGGTCTCGACGGCAGACAAACGACAAGGCGAGCCTGGCGTCGCCAAGCCCGCCTGATGCGCCCGTGGCGCACATTCGATACTGCTACCACATCTTTCGGGGCGGTAGCAGCGACGAATGTGTCGAGCAGCCGCATTACACACATAGTCGATGATATTTTCGTTGATTGCATCCCTACCCCTCACTGGCTCAACGCATCGCTGCGCCGGCTCTCCCGCAATCGAACTCTCCCGCGCCCCGCCAAGTCGGCGATAGAGTTCCTTGCCGTCACTTCATTATGAAATCCTTATTCCGCGGCGCTCGATTCGGGATCGAAAGCTTACGCGCAGCGGCGGTAAGGAGCGCGTCCAATAGGAGACGATCATGCTCGATGTCGCGTTCGTGGCGCTCGGTTTTGCGGTTTTGGCGTTGATGGGCATCTATGCGCTCGCTCTCCGGCAACTATAGGAGCCTCGCCATGAGCGAGCCAATCATCGGACTGGTCGTCGCCGTAGGACTCGGCTTCTATCTGCTTTACACGTTGATTCATCCCGAAAAATTCTAGATCCGAACGGTGACGCGATGACCCTTGTCGGCTGGGCGCAGATCGCCCTCGTGCTTGCGCTGGTGGTAGCCTGCGCTATTCCGCTCAGCAGGTTGATCGCTGGCCTCTACGCCGGCAAGAGCAACTTTCTCACGCCCGTACTCGGGCCGGTCGAGCGCGGCTTCTATCGGCTGGCTGGGGTCGATCCGGCGCGGGAGCAGGACTGGTACGCCTATACGATCGCGATGATCGTCTTTTCGGTCGCCGGATTCCTGTCGCTCTACGCCTTGCAGCGGCTGCAAAATTTTCTGCCGCTGAACCCGCGCGGATTCGACGCTGTGGCGCCCGACCTCGCCTTCAATACCTCAACCAGCTTCATCACCAACACCAACTGGCAGAACTACAGCGGCGAGACGACGATGAGCCATCTGACCCAGATGCTCGGCCTCACCGTGCACAATTTCCTCTCGGCGGCCACTGGCCTCGCGATGGCGTTCGCGCTGGTGCGCGGCTTCGCCCGCTCCTCGGCGAACACGGTCGGGAACTTCTGGGTCGATGTGACCCGCGTCACGCTTTATCTTCTCCTGCCGATCTCGATCGTCGGCGCGCTGGTCTTCGTCGCCCTGGGCATGCCGCAGACGCTTCAAGGCGCCGTCGACGCGACGACGCTCGAAGGCGCGAAACAGACGGTCTCGCTCGGACCGGTGGCGAGCCAGGAGATCATCAAGGAGCTCGGCACCAACGGCGGCGGCTTCTTCAACGCCAATGCGGCGCATCCGTTCGAGAACCCCAATGCCTGGACCAATCTCCTCGAGATCTGGTCCCTGCTCCTGATCCCCGTCGCCTCCGTTCTCGCCTTCGGCCGCGCGGTCGGCGACATGCGCCAGGGCTCGGCGATCCTGGCGGCGATGGCCGTTTTTTTTATCGTCGGCGTTGGCGCCGCCTATTGGTCGGAGACCGCCGGAAATCCGATTCTGACAGCGCAGGGCGTGGACCCGTCGGCGGGGAACCTCGAAGGCAAGGAGGTTCGGAACGGTCAGGCGATGTCCGTTCTCTACGTGACCGCCACCTCCGGCACCAGCACCGGCTCGGTCAACACGATGCACGATTCGCTGACCCCGCTGGCCGGGATGGTCCCGATGTTCAACCTCCTCGCTGGCTGCATCTGGCCCGGCGGCGTCGGCGCGGGACTCTACGGTTTCCTCGTGGTCGCGATCATCGCGGTGTTCGTCGCGGGACTTATGGTGGGGCGCACGCCCGAATATCTCGGCAAGAAGATCGAGACGCGCGAAATGAAATTCGCGATGCTGGCGGTGCTGCTCTATCCGCTTCTCGTGCTCGGGTTCGCCGGCGCCTCGGTGCTCTTGCAGACTGCGCTCGACAGCCTGAATAACAGCGGCCCGCATGGCCTGTCCGAGATCATCTATCTCTTCGCTTCGAGCAACGCCAACAACGGCTCGGCGTTTGCCGGGATCAACGGCAATACGCTGTGGTTCAACACAACGGGCGGCCTGGTGATGCTGCTCGGCCGCTTCGCCTATGTCGTGCCGGTGCTGGCGATGGCCGGCTCGCTGGCGGCGAAGAAGAAAGTCCCGGCCTCGGCCGGCACCTTCCCGACCGACGGGCCGCTGTTCGTCGGCCTTCTGGTGGGCGTGATCGTGATTCTCTACCTGCTGCAATATTTCCCCGCCCTATCGCTCGGGCCGGTCGTCGAGCACTTCCTGATGCTCGACGGCAAGACGTACTGATCGGAGATCGACCCATGGCTTCGAAGGCAAAGTCGCAGGGCCTTTTCGACGGCAAGATCATCGCCGCCGCGGCGGTCGACGCCTTGCGCAAACTCGAGCCGCGGGCCCTGGCGAAGAACCCGGTCATTTTCGTCACCGAGGCGGTGTCGCTGATGGTGACCCTGTTCTTCGTCCGCGATCTCGTGACCCACAACGGCTCGGCGGCGTTCACCGGCCAGATCGCCGCGTGGCTTTGGTTCACGGTGCTGTTTGCGAATTTCGCCGAGGCCGTCGCCGAAGGGCGTGGCAAGGCGCAGGCCGACGCCTTGCGTCGGACGCGAAGCGACACCCGCGCCAAGCGCTATATCGACCTCAAAAACCTCGACGGTCTCGTCGAGGGGGTGAACGCGCTCGACCTTCGCGTCGGCGATATCGTGCTCGTCGAGGCCGGCGACATCGTTCCCGGCGACGGCGACATCGTTGAAGGGGTCGCCTCGGTCAATGAGTCGGCGATCACCGGCGAGTCTGCGCCGGTCATCCGCGAGGCCGGCGGCGATCGCTCGGCCGTGACTGGCGGAACGACCGTGCTGTCCGACTTCATCAAGGTGAAGATCACCGCCTCGCCCGGCTCGACCTTTATCGACCGGATGATCGCGCTGGTCGAAGGCGCCGAACGGCAGAAAACTCCGAACGAATTGGCGCTGTCGATCCTCCTCTCGGGCCTGACCATCATCTTTCTCATCGTCTGCGTCACGCTGTGGCCGCTCGCCAAATATTCGGGCGCCGACCTCAGCGCGACGGTGCTGATCGCCCTGCTCGTGTGTCTCATTCCGACGACCATCGGCGGGCTGCTGTCGGCGATCGGCATCGCCGGCATGGATCGGCTCATCCGCTTCAACGTCATCGCGACCTCCGGCCGCGCGGTCGAGGCGGCAGGCGACGTCGACACGCTGCTGCTCGACAAGACCGGCACGATCACCTTCGGCAATCGCTTGGCGACCGAGTTTTTGCCGGTCGATGGCGTTTCGTCGCAGGACCTTGCCGCCGCAGCGCTCGCCTCGAGCCTCGCCGACGAGACGCCCGAAGGACGCTCGATCATCGCTCTCGCCAAGGGCGATTTCAGCCTTGTCGAGCCGAAGTTCGACATGAGCAAGAGCGCCGTCATTCCGTTCTCCGCCCTGACGCGCATCTCGGGCCTCGACGTCGCCGGCCGGTCATTCCGCAAGGGCGCGATCGATTCCATTCTTCGTTATCTGAAGCTGCCGATCGAACGGACGCCGCTCGAGTTTCGTCAGACGGTCGAACGGGTCGCGATGTCGGGCGGCACGCCATTGGCGGTCGCTGACGACGGCAAGCTTTTGGGCGTCATTCACCTGAAGGATGTCGTGAAGCCCGGCATCAAGGAGCGCTTCGCGGCGATGCGGGCGATGGGCATCAGAACGGTCATGGTGACCGGCGACAATCCCGTCACCGCCGCCGCAATCGCCTCCGAGGCGGGTGTCGACGACTTTCTCGCCGAGGCGACGCCGGAGGACAAACTCGCGTTCATTCGCAAGGAGCAGTTCGGCGGCAGATTGATCGCGATGTGCGGCGATGGGACCAATGACGCGCCGGCGCTCGCTCAGGCAGACGTCGGGGTTGCGATGCAGACCGGCACCCAGGCCGCGCGCGAGGCCGGCAACATGGTCGATCTCGACTCGAACCCGACCAAGCTGATCGAGATCGTCGAAATCGGCAAACAGCTGCTGATGACGCGCGGCTCGCTGACCACCTTCTCGATCGCCAATGACGTGGCGAAATATTTCGCCATTCTGCCGGCGATGTTCGCGGTCGCTTATCCGGCGCTCGGCGCCCTCAACGTCATGCGGCTCGCTTCCTCCGAGTCGGCGATCCTGTCGGCGGTCATCTTCAATGCGCTCATCATTGTCGCCTTGATTCCCCTGGCTTTGAAGGGCGTCGCCTACCGGCCGGTCGGCGCCGCGGCCCTGCTGCGGCGAAATCTCGTGATCTATGGCGTCGGAGGGCTGATCGCGCCCTTCATCGGCATCAAGGCGATCGACTATATCGTCGCGGCGCTGCATCTCGCCTAACTGATAGGATCGACCATGGTTCAGCATCTGCGTCCCGCGCTTGTCCTCATCGTCCTGTTCACCGTCCTCACCGGTCTTGTCTATCCGCTGGCGGTGACCGGAATCGCCCAGATCGCCATGCCCTACCAGGCCGACGGGAGCCTGATCGAGAAGGACGGAGCGGTCGTCGGGTCGGCGCTGATCGGGCAGTGGTTCAAGACCGACCGCTATTTCCACCCGCGCCCGTCGGCCACCACCGACACCGATCCTAACGATTCGACCAAGACGATCGATGCGCCGTACAACGCCGCCAACTCGGGCGCATCCAATCTGGGCCCAACCTCGCAGAAGCTCGTCGACCGGGTGAAGGGCGGCGTCGAAGCCTGGCGGGCGATGGCCGGCCCCGGCCCAGTCCCCGCCGACGCCGTGACGACCTCGGCCTCGGGGCTCGACCCCGACGTCTCGCCGCAGACCGCCCTGGCCCAGGTCGCCGCGGTCGCGAAGGCGCGCGGACTGCCGGAAGACCGGGTGCGCGCGTTGGTCGAGGGCGCGATCCAATCTCGGTTTTTCGGCTTGATCGGTGAGCCGAGGGTCAACGTTTTGCAGCTGAATTTGGCGCTGGATCGGCTAAAGTCGTCATGACGACCGATGAGCGCCGATGGCCCCAACCAGCCGACCCGACAATGCCCGCCCTGATCCGGACGCTCTTCTCGCCGCATTCCGACGGGAGACCGCGGGCCGGCTGAAGGTGTTCCTGGGCGCCGCGCCCGGCGTCGGCAAGACCTACGCCATGTTGCAGAACGCCCGGCGCCTGAAGAACGAAGGCGTCGATGTTGTCATCGGGCTCGTGGAGACCCACGGCCGCGCCGAGACGAGCGCGCTCGTCGATGGGCTCGAAGTCCTGCCCCGGCGCGAGATTGATTATCACGGGCGCACCCTCGAGGAATTCGACTTGGACGCGGCGCTCGCGCGCAAGCCCAAGCTGATCGTCGTCGACGAGCTCGCCCACACCAACGCTCCGGACAGCCGACACCCGAAGCGCTGGCAGGACGTCCAGGAGCTGCTCGACGCCGGCATCAGTGTCTGGACGGCGCTCAACATCCAGCATCTCGAGAGTCTCGCCGACGTTGTTTCTCGCATCACTGGCGTTGCCGTTCGCGAGACCGTCCCCGACCGAGTCTTGCAGGAGGCCGCCGACGTCGTTCTGGTCGATCTCACGCCTGAAGAGCTCATCCAGCGCCTGAACGATGGCAAGGTCTACGTGCCGGAGACGGCGCGTCGGGCGACTCAGAGTTTTTTCACGCCGGGCAATCTGACGGCGTTGCGCGAATTGGCGCTGCGCCGCACCGCTGATCGCGTCGACGATCAGATGGTCGACTATTTGCGCGAGAAGGCGATCGAGGGTCCGTGGGCGGCCTCCGAGCGCCTGTTCGCCTGCGTCGGCCCGGACGAAGTGTCGGAACGAGTCGTGAGGCGGGCAAGCCAGCTTGCGACCGGCCTTAACGCCGACTGGACCGCGGTCACGGTCGAGACCATCGGCCAAGCTGCTGACGCCAAACGCGCCAACCGGCTCGCCAAGGTGTTTGGTTTGGCCGAGCGTTTGGGCGGGCAGACGATGCGTCTCCAGGGGAGCGACTATCCGACTGAAATTCTCAGGCTTGCGGCGCGCGAGAACGTCACTCAGATCGTGCTCGGCCAGTCGCGCGCGGGGCTATTGCGCCGCATTTTCGGGCGGTCGCTGCCGGAGGCGCTGATGCGCCACGCAGGCGGAATAGAGATTCACATTGTCCCCGGCGAAGAGCCGCGGAAATCGTTATGGCCGCTGCTGAAGCCGCATCTGAGCCGGAAGGGGCTTGGCGTCGAGGTCGCGGGCGCGCTCGCTTCGGTCGCCTGCGCCGTCATCGTCGGCGACGCGCTCACCTCCGTGCTCAAGCTTCCCAATCTGTCGATGATCTTCCTTGCCGCGGTCCTGTTTAGCGCCGTGCGTTTCGGCACTCGGGCTGCGGTCATCGCCTCGCTCGCTTCGTTCGCAGCCTACAATTTCTTCTTCATTGAGCCGATCTACACCTTCACGGTCGCGCAGCCGCAGGAACTGTTCGCTCTCCTCATTTTTCTTGCCGTCGCCGTGCTCACTGGATCGCTGACCGGACGCATTCGGGACCAGCGGGAGACGGTGATCAGGAACGCGCAGGTCACTCAGTCCCTCTACGACTACTCCCGCAAGCTGTCTGGCGCTTCAAGTCCCGACGACGTCCTGTGGGCGGCCGCGGCCCATCTGCACGGCACATTCGGCGGCCGCATCGTCCTCCTGCTCGCGGAAGGGGACGAGCTGCACATTCGCGCCGCCTGGCCCCCCGACGCTCAGCTCGATCCCGCCGCGCTGGGCGCCGCGCGCTGGGCGCAGCAGAAAAAAGAGCCGGCGGGCTGGGGGACCGGCACCCTGCCGCGGGTGGCCTTTCAGTTTCGGCCGCTGGTCGCTGCGCGCGGGCCGATCGCGGTGTGCGGCTTCGAGCCGCATTCGGCGGACGCCCCGATCACCGCCGAGGACGAGCGCGCCCTGACGGCGATTCTCGATCTGACCGCGATCGCCCTCGATCGGGCGCAACTCGCGCGCGAGGCCCTGAATGCGGCGACCATGCAGGAAAACGAAAAGGTGAGGGATGCGCTGCTCGACTCGCTCTCGCACGATCTGCGGACGCCCTTGTCCTCGATCGCCGGCGCGGCGACGTCGCTGCGGGCGTTGGGCGATAAGATGAGTCAGTCCGAGCGGCTCGAACTCCTGTCCTCGATCGAAGACGAGACGGCGCGCCTCGCGCGGTTCGTCGCCAATCTGCTCGACATGTCCCGCATCGAAGCCGGGGGGCTCAAGGTCAATCGCGACCTGGTCTCGATCGCCGACGTGGTGCAGGGCGCGGTCGAACGCAGCCGCAAGGCCTTCCCAGGCCAGCCAGTGCGCGTCAGCTTGGCGCCGAACCTGCCGTTCGTGCGCGGCGACGACAAGCTGCTCGAGCAGGTGCTGTTCAATCTGCTCGACAACGCCCACAAGTATGCGGGCGACGGCGGCGCGATCGTCCACGCCCGCCAGGAGGGCGCGGAGGTCGTGATCAGCGTCACCGACGAAGGGCCGGGAGTGAAGCCCGGCGAACTGGAACGCATCTTCGAGAAATTCTATCGCGGCGGGCGCCCCGATGGGCGTAAGGCGGGCACCGGCCTTGGCCTGTCGATCTCCCGCCGGCTGGTCGAAGCGATGGGCGGCGCGATCGTGGCGCAGAGCCCGGCGGTTCGCCGGCGAGGAACCCGGATTGTCATTCGCCTTCCGGTCGCGCAGCCGACGCCGGCCGAGTCGAGGCCCGCGATATGAAGGAGCCCCGCGTGCTGGTGGTCGACGATGAGCCGCAGATCCAGCGCTTTCTGAGCGTTGCGCTCACTGCGGCTGGCTTTGAGGTGCAAACGGCGGAGACCGGCGCCCAGGCTTTGCGGAAGGCGGCGACCGGCGCGCCCGATCTCATCGTCCTCGACCTCGGCCTGCCGGACCGTGACGGCAAGGACGTCCTGCGCGACATCCGACAGTTCTCGAAAGCGCCGGTCATCGTCCTTTCGGCGCGCGACCGCGAGGCGGAGAAGATTGAGGCGCTTGATCTCGGCGCCGACGATTATGTCGAAAAACCGTTCGGGATCGGCGAACTGACGGCGAGACTGCGGGCAGCGCTGCGACACGCGGCCCACGCGGCGCAGCCAGCCCAGCGGGTGGAAATCGACGGCGTAGTCATGGACTTCGACAAGCGGCTCGTCACCCGAGATGGGGCCCCGATCAGGCTGACGCCGAAAGAATACGACCTGCTCGCCGTTTTGTTTCGCAACGCCGGCCGGGTCGTGACCCATCGCCAGATTCTCGCCGCGGTCTGGGGTCCGGCGCATGGCGAGGACACGCAGTATCTCAGGGTCTTTATCGGCCAACTCAGGGCAAAGATCGAACGCGATCCGACCTCGCCGACGATCGTCAAAACCGAGCCTGGCGTCGGCTACCGCGCCGCCGAGCCCTGAGCTCCAAAGGTCCGCTGTTCAAGGCCAATGACCAAATCTTCGGCGCCGCCGCTCGTTTCGGTGGCGCCTACCCACGCGAATCGTTGGAGAATCGCTGGCACGCTCGTTGCGAAGTCGGCTCCGGCCCCAGTTGGGGTCGAGCTCCGCCGCCCTGCTCAACGGGCGCAAGCGACGAGGTTGAACATGTCGTTGACGAGACGGATTTTTCTAAGCGCGGCCGGCGCAGCCCTGGGAGGGGCGCTTGCGCTTGGGGCGACCACCGCCATGGCGGCGGACGATACGATCAAGATCGGCATTCTGCATTCGCTGTCCGGCACTATGGCGATCAGCGAGACCACGCTCAAGGACGTGATGCTGATGCTGATCGATGAGCAGAACAAGAAGGGCGGCGTGCTCGGCAAGAAACTCGAGGCGGTGGTCGTCGATCCCGCATCGAACTGGCCGCTGTTCGCCGAGAAGGCCAAGGAGCTGATCGAAAAGGACAAGGTTTCGGTCGTCTTCGGCTGCTGGACCTCGGTCTCGCGCAAGTCGGTGCTGCCGGTGTTCAAGGAGCTCGACTCAATTCTGTTCTACCCGGTGCAATACGAGGGCGAAGAATTAGAGCGCAACGTCTTCTATACCGGCGCCGCTCCCAATCAGCAGGCGATTCCCGCGGTCGATTATCTCATGAGCGCGGACGGCGGATCGGTGAAGCGCTGGGTGCTGGAAGGCACCGACTACGTCTATCCGCGCACGACCAACAAGATCCTCGCCGCCTACTTGAAGCTCAAAGGCGTCCCGGACGAAGACGTGATGGTCAACTACACGCCGTTCGGGTTCTCCGACTGGCAAACCGAAGTGTCGAAGATCAAGGCTTTCGGTTCGGCCGGCAAGAAGACCGCGGTCGTCTCCACCATCAATGGCGACGCCAACGTGCCCTTCTACAAGGAGCTCGGCAACCAGGGGATCAAGGCGACCGACATCCCGGTCGTCGCCTTCTCGGTCGGCGAGGAAGAACTGGCTGGTCTCGACACCAAGCCGTTGGTCGGCCACCTCGCCGCGTGGAATTATTTCGAATCGATCGATACGCCGGCCAATAAGGAGTTCATCGCCAAGTGGCATGAGTTCACCAAGAAGCCGAACCGCACCACCAACGATCCCATGGAGGCCCATGTCATCGGCTTCAACATGTGGGTGAAGGGAGTGGAGAAGGCGCAAAGCTTCGAGGCGGACAAGGTGATCCCGGCGATGATCGGGGTCTCGGTGCCCAACCTCACCGGCGGCCTGTCGACAATGATGCCGAACCACCACATCACCAAGCCGGTCTACATCGGCGAGATCCAGGCCGACGGCCAGCTCAACACGGTTTGGCAGACGCCGGGAACCGTGGTGGCGCAGGAATGGTCGCCCTATCTCGAAGGCTCGCGCGACCTGATCGCTGACTGGCGTCCGCCGATGTCCTGCGGCAACTTCAACGTCAAAACCGGCAAGTGCGGCGGTTGACGCGACCCTGAGAACAGTCGACCCTCACCCTTCTCCCGCTTGGCCCGTTCTTTCGAACGCCAATGCGGGAGAGGGGCATGGTCCCCCTTCCGATGACCGAGTGCGGCCTTCATCGGGCTCCCACGGGGCCCATCGTGGGGGCGCAAATATTTGGACGGGCTCCGCCGCCGGATGACAATTGACCGAAATCGAGGCCGCGGTTGAAAGGAGAGTCATGACGTCGTCGAACGCCTGTCGTCTCGCCGCTCATGATTTCGGCAGCGGGATTCATCTCCGCGCCTTGCGCGCAATTGGGATCCTCGCCCTCGCTGTCTTCGCAAGCTCCGCCCGCGCCGACGCGGTCGACGACACGCTGGCAAAGTTTCTCGACGACAAATTCACGCAAACCGAGGCTGCGATCGGCGAACTGTCGGCCGAGGCGCCGCCCCAGGCCGCCGCCATTCTGGAGGCGCTCGGCGACAACCGCCTGCTGATCGATCCCGCCGATCATGTCGTGGCCTACAAGACCGCCGCTGGCGCAATCGTCAACGCCAAGACCGGAGCGCCGGTTGAAGGCGTCGAAGCCTCCGCCTTCAAGAAGGTGCGCGTCAACAATGCGCTGAGAAGCGCGATCGAAGGCGCGATGGGGTCGCTGACACTGGCCAATCCCGACCCCGATAAGCGACTCGCCGCGGCCGAGGACGTATTCAGGACCCACAACCCAAAGGCGCTGCCGGCGCTTCAGACGCAGCTCGGCAAGGAAAGCGACCCTCGCGTCGCCGCCGCTTTGAAGCTCGCCCAGGCGTCGATCTTCGCCACCAGCGACTCCACGTCGCTTCAGGACCGTCTGTCCGCGATTGCAACGCTGAAGGAGCGCGGCGACCAGGACGCGCAAAGCCTCATTGACGGGATTGCCCAGAAAGCCACCGATCCGGCGGTGAAGAGCGCCGCCGCTTCCGCCCTGAGCGCAATCCACACCCGCCTGGCGTTGTGGGGCGTGGCGCAGAACCTCTGGTATGGGCTTTCGGCGTCGTCGGTCCTGCTGCTGGCCGCGATTGGGCTCGCGATCACCTTCGGCGTCATGGGCGTCATCAACATGGCGCATGGCGAGATGGTGATGCTCGGCGCCTATTCGACCTATGTCGTGCAGACGCTTCTGCCGCCGTCGTTGCAGAATTGGTCGCTCGCTTTCGCCATTCCCCTCGCCTTTGTCGTCGCCGGCGCGGTCGGCATCGCCATCGAGCGTCTTGTGATCCGCTTTCTCTATACCCGCCCGCTCGAAACGCTGCTTGCGACCTGGGGCGTGTCGCTCATCCTGCAGCAGCTGGTCCGCAGCCTGTTCGGCGCAAGCAACCGACAGGTCAGCAACCCGCCGTTCATGTCGGGTGCGTTCGAACTGGGGGGCCTGTCGATCACCACCAACCGGCTTTGGATCATCGTGCTCTCGGCGCTCGTCTTCATCGGGCTGCAGCTCGTCCTGCGCGCAACGCCCTTCGGTCTGCAGATGCGGGCGGTGACGCAAAACCGCCGCATGGCGGCGTCGATGGGCATTTCAACCGCCCGCATCGACATGCTGGCCTTCGGGCTGGGATCGGGCGTCGCGGGGATCGCGGGCGTGGCGCTGTCGCAGATCGATAACGTCTCGCCGAACCTCGGCCAGGGCTACATCATCGACAGCTTCATGGTCGTCGTCTTCGGCGGCGTCGGCAATTTGTGGGGCACGGCCTTCGGCGCCCTTCTGATCGGGCTCGCCAACAAGCTGCTCGAGCCGCTGATCGGCGCGGTCCAGGGCCAGATCGTGCTTCTGATCTTCATCATCCTCTTTATTCAGAGGCGGCCGAGAGGGCTCTTCGCGCTCCGCGGCCGCGCGGTCGAAGCATGAGCGCCCGGCTCAACCAGCTCGGCCTTGCATTCGTCGCGATCCTCATTGTCGCAGCGATCCTGGTGCCGCTGCTGTCGCTGGCGGTTTCGGCGGATTCGGCCTTCTATCTGCCGCCCTATCTGGTGCAGCTGTTCGGCAAATATCTGTGCTACGCGATCCTCGCCGTCGCGCTTGATCTCGTCTGGGGGTATTGCGGCATCCTGTCGCTCGGTCATGGCGCGTTTTTCGCCCTCGGCGGCTACGCCATGGGCATGTATCTGATGCGGCAGATCGGGACGCGCGGAGTCTACGCCAATCCGATTCTGCCGGATTTCATGGTGTTCCTGAACTGGAAGGAGCTTCCAGTCGCTTGGTGGGGGTTCAACTGGTTTCCCTATGCAATGATGATGGTGGTGCTGGCGCCTGGGCTCTTGGCGCTCGCGTTCGGTTGGTTCGCCTTCCGCTCACGCGTCACCGGCGTCTATCTTTCGATCATCACCCAGGCGATGACTTTCGCCTTGTTCAAGGAATTCTTCCGCAACGATTTCGGCTTCGGCGGCAACAACGGCCTCACCGACTTCAAGGATCTGATCGGTTTCTCGCTTCAGTCGGCCTCGACCAAAGCGGCGCTGTTCTCGGCCAGCGCCATCGCGCTCATCCTGGCTTATGCGGTGTCGCGCGCGATCACCGTCTCGAAATACGGCAAGGCGCTGGTTGCGGTGCGCGACGCGGAGAGTCGAGTGCGTTTTCTCGGCTATCGGGTCGAGAACTATAAGCTGTTCGTCTTTGTCGTTTCGGCCATCATCGCCGGCATCGCCGGCGCGCTCTACGTGCCGCAGGTCGGCATCATCAATCCGAGCGAATTTGCGCCCGCGAACTCGATCGAAGCCGCGATCTGGGTCGCGGTCGGCGGCCGCGGGACGCTGATCGGCGCCGCGCTGGGCGCGATCGCCGTCAACTTCGCCAAGACGTATTTCACCGGCGCGTTCCCCGAATACTGGCTCTATGGCCTTGGCCTCTTGTTTGTGCTCGGCACGCTATTCCTGCCCAAGGGCCTGCTCGGTCTCGCCCTCAGGGGCAGCGAGCCGAAGCCGCGCGAGGTCGTGTCCGTCGACGCGGTCGAGGAAGGCGCCGAACCATGACTCTCGCGGAGACCACGAATCCGAGCCTGACCCAGACGCTGCTCTACCTCGACGGGGTCAGCGTATCCTTCGACGGCTATAAAGCGCTGCGCAGCCTGTCGCTGGTGCTCCTGCCTGGCGAGATGCGGGCGATCATCGGTCCCAACGGGGCCGGCAAGACGACGATGATGGACGTCATCACCGGCAAGACGCGCCCCGACGAGGGCGAGGTGATGTTCGACGGCCGGCATGACCTGACCAAGCTCGACGAAGCCGAGATCGCGACTCTCGGGGTCGGGCGCAAATTTCAGAAGCCGACGGTGTTCGAGAATCACACCGTCGAGGACAATCTGCTGCTGGCGACCAAGGCGCCGCGCAGCGTCCGCGCCACCCTGTTCGGGCGCGAGGACCCGAAGACGCTGCAAACGATCGACGCCATTCTGGCCACGACCCGGCTGACCGATCATCGGGGGCGCGTCGCCGGATCGCTGTCGCACGGGCAAAAGCAATGGCTCGAAATCGGCATGCTGCTGGCGCAGGACCCGAAGCTCCTCCTGGTCGACGAGCCGGTCGCCGGCATGACCGACAGCGAGACCGCGGCGACCGCCGACCTCCTGCGCGAAATCGCGCGCGATCATTCGGTGATCGTGGTCGAGCACGACATGCACTTCGTCCGCGAGCTCGGCGTCAAGGTCACATGCTTGCATGAAGGCTCGGTGCTCGCCGAGGGCACGCTCGATCAGGTGAGCGCCGATCCGCGCGTCGTCGAAGTCTACCTGGGGCGCTAACCATGCTGAGCGTCGATCGCATCGACCTTTACTATGGCGCGGCGCAGGCGCTTCGCTCGGTCTCGCTCAAGGCCGAGGTCGGGCGAATCTTATGCGTGCTCGGCCGCAACGGCGTCGGCAAGTCCTCGCTGCTGCGCGCCATCGTCGGCCAGCACGGCATCGCTTCCGGCTCGATCCAATGGAACGGCAAGGAGATGAAAACCCTGTCGCCGCACCAGCGCGCGCGGGCCGGGTTCGGCTACGTGCCGCAGGGCCGGGAGATTTTTCCCCTGCTCTCGGTCAAGGAAAACCTGCAGACCGGGTTCGCCACCCTGCCGCGCAATGAGCGCGCTATCGACGACGAGATATTCAGCCTGTTTCCGGTTCTCAACGACATGCTGGGGCGGCGCGGCGGCGATCTCTCGGGCGGCCAGCAGCAGCAACTGGCGATCGGCCGGGCCCTGGTGACGCATCCCAAGCTCCTCATTCTCGACGAGCCGACCGAGGGCATTCAGCCCTCGATCATCAAGGACATCGGCCGGGCGCTGGTGCATCTGCGCCGCAAGGGCGAGATGGCGATCCTGGTGGTCGAGCAATATTTCGAATGGGCGCGCGACATCGCCGACGACTACGCGGTCATGGACCGCGGCGCGGTCGTGCTCTCGGGCACGCGCGAAGGGATGAACGAGAGCGAGGTCCGTCGCAGGCTGACGGTGTGAACGGCGCGAAGCCAAGCTCATTCCCTGTTCGCGCAACAAAATTCCCTGCTCCGGCGTAAAAAATTCCCTGCTCGGCGAACAAATGTCCCTGTTCGCGCAGCGAAGTTCCCTGTTCGGATCCTAAGCGCAAATCCTTGTTCGGGCGCGTGTTTCCTCGCCCGCTTGGCGGCGCCTCAGGCCGAGGCGGCGCTCGTAAACCTTGGCCTGCGCCTCGACGATGTCCTCGATCGCCCCGTCGACGGCGAACGGCTCAAGCGCTTCCTGCATCGCGCTTCTCATTGCAGGCGCTTCGTCGCCGAGCCGCTCCGGCGACGAGGTCGACATCGAGAGCACGCGATCAGCGAGGCGTTCAATCGGAACGGCGTAGGTCGCCTCGATGCGGATCGTCTCGCCCGCGACGAATTGTCCGCCGGCGAAGAATGTCTTGTGGTCGCGCTTCGGACGCTCGCCCCGCCAGCGGTCGCGCACCGCGTTGAAGGCCTCAAGCCAGGGATTGCGGCCGTCTTTGACGCTTCCCGCGTTGCAGACCAGGACCTTGCCCCGCGGCGCCACGACGCGATCGAGAGCCAGACGAGCGCCTTTGGGATCGAGCCAGTGGATTGCGCGTCCAATGGTGACGACGTCGAACGCGTCGAGCCCCGCGGCGAGATCCTCGAAACGGCCCTCGATGAATGTGGCCGCGACGTCGGCGCGAGCGGCCGCCGACCGGGCGGCCTCGGCCATCGCGCGCTCGGGATCGACGCCGACCACTTCGCGACAAGCGGTCGCGAAGCCGATTGTCAGGATGCCCGGCCCTGCGCCGACATCGAGCAAGCGCTGGCTACGATCGAAGCCGAGCTTTTGCGCTACGGCGGCAAAGAAGGCGGCGCCGTAAGGCGGCCGGGCACTCTCGTAAAAGGCGACGGTCGAGGCGAAGCGTCCCATGGCGATCCTTGCCGCGGCGAACGAATCGTAGAGCAAGGGACCGCGGCCTGAAAATGGCGGACGAGTGCGGATTGCGCCCAAATGCCGGCTGCATTTCGCTCGATCCCGTCTCGGCGCTACCGCTGTCCGTCTGACGCCGTAATGCGCTCGCCTGTCAGCCACGTCGAGCCGGTCGCTGCCGCGTCACCCGTTGCGGAACGCGTAGGCGTATCCGTTGAGCGCCGGCGCGCCGCCGAGATGGGCGTAGAGGACCTTTGATCCTTTGGGGAAAAAGCCCTTCTTCGTAAGATCGATCACGCCCTGCATCGATTTGCCCTCGTAGACCGGGTCGGTGATCATGCCTTCGAGCCGCGCCGCGAGCCGGATCGCCTCCTTGGTTTCCTCAGACGGCACGCCGTAGAGAGGATAGGCGTAGTCCTCGATCAGCATCACGTCGTCGTCGGAGATTTCCTGGCCAAGCTCAACCAGTTTCGCGGTCTTGCGCGCGATATCGAGCACTTGCGCTTTGGTTTGTTTCGGCGTCGCGGAAGCGTCGATGCCAATGACCTTGCGCTGCCGTCCGTCCTTGGCGAAACCCACGACCATGCCGGCGTGGGTCGACCCGGTCACTGTGCACACGACGACATAATCAAATGCGAATCCGAGTTCGCGCTCCTGCGCACGCACCTCCTCGGCGAAGCCGACATAGCCAAGCCCGCCGTATTTGTGCACCGAAGCGCCCGCCGGGATCGCATAGGGGCGCCCGCCCTCAGCCTCGACCTCCTGCAGCGCCTCCTCCCAGCTCTTGCGGATGCCGATGTCGAAGCCATCATCGACCAGGCGGACGGCGGCGCCCATGATGCGGCTCAGCATGATGTTGCCGACCCGGTCGTAGACCGCGTCCTCGTGCGGGACCCAGGCCTCCTGGACGAGACGGCATTTCATTCCGATCTTGGCCGCGACCGCAGCGACCTGGCGGGTGTGATTCGACTGCACGCCGCCGATCGACACCAAGGTGTCGGCGTTCGAGGCGATCGCGTCGGGGATGATGTATTCAAGCTTGCGAAGCTTATTGCCGCCGAACGCGAGACCCGAATTGCAGTCCTCGCGCTTGGCGTAAAGCTCGACCTTGTCGCCCAGATGCGCGCTCAGGCGATTAAGCTTCTCGATCGGCGTCGGACCGAAGGTGAGCGGATAACGCTCGAATTTTTCCAGCATGCGGAGGAGCCTGCGCTTGGGATGACGCCGGTGATCCTAACACGATCGCACCGAACCGCGCTTGCCGCCAAAGCCGCCGGGTCACCATCATCAACTCGATCGCAAGGCGTTCTCGAAATGCAGCGTCAGCCGCGAATTACAGTTGACAAGGAAACTGTCGATAGTTTCCTCGTCAACTGATGGAAGTCGCATGAGGGACCGAGAAATAGAACTCAGCCCGCTGGAATCGCATTTGGGCTATTGGATTCGCTACGTGTCGAACCACGTGTCGCACGCCTTTAGCCTGAAGCTGGCAGTGCGCGGGGTGACGGTGGCCGAGTGGGTCGTCGTGCGCGAGCTCTATGACGCTGACAGCGCGCTGAGCGCGCTCGCCGACCGGCTCGGCATGACACGGGGGGCGATCTCGAAGCTCGCCGACCGCCTCATCGCTAAGGGACTGATCGCCCGGCGCGCCAACGCCGGCGATCGCCGGTTCCAGACGCTCGCGCTCACCCGTCAGGGGCGCGCGACGGCGCCGAAGCTCGCGGCTCTGGCGGATGAGAACGATAAGGAGTTTTTTTCCCATCTCGATTGCGAGACGCGCGAGACGATTGCGGCGGCGATGAAGGAGATCGTGCGCCGCAAAAGGCTGCGGGCCGCGCCGGTCGATTGACCAGCCGCGGACGCCGCGGGGATATGAGAGAAAGGAGCGGCGATATGGACGCCCATGTGAAGGATGTCGTGGGTGAAATGAGCAAGGCCTCAGATGAGGAACGCATCACGTTCCCCGCCGTGGTGAAAGCGTTGATGGAGGTCGGGATCGAGCGCTACCACGCCGATCTCGTCGCCGGGCGTAAGACCTATTATCTTCCCGACGGCGACTTCGAAGAGGTGCAAGTCCACGCAGTCGGCGGCGCCGCGCGCGAGTTTTCGGCCGATGGCGTGGAGAAGGCCGTCCGCAACATCCAGCGCGAGGAGATCCGCTATCGCGAGTTCTGCCGCCGCATCGCGGACGCCGGCTGCGTCGGCTATTTCGTCAGCCTGGCCGGCCGCCGCGCCGTCTATTACGGCCGCACGGCGGATGCGCATATCGAATGGTTTCCCGGCGCCAGGCCATGACCGCTTGACCGCTTTCGCTCGCCAAAGGACCAATCCCATGATCGACCACATCGGCCTTCGCACCGCGCAATTCGACGTGATGACCGCCTTTTATGAGCAGGCCCTCGCCCCGCTCGGAATCAAGAAGCTCATGGCCTACGAAGGCGGGGCGGGGTTCGGACGCGAAGCGCCGGTGCTGTGGATCGGCGCCTCGAGCGAGCCGCGATCCAGCCTGCACCTGGCGCTTTCAAGCTCGGACAAGTCCGCCGTCCGGGCGTTTCACGCCGCGGCGGTCAAAGCCGGGGCGAAGGACAACGGCGCCCCGGGCCCGCGCGACTACGCCCCGAACTATTACGCCGCCTTCGTCATTGACCCCGACGGCAACAACATCGAAGCGGTTTGCCACAGCGCCTGAGGGAGAATGCGCCGGGCGACAGGAGTTTGGAATTGTTCGCTTTTACGAGGGGCAGGCCTCGTCGAAGACGGCCATCTCACGCTTCGATTGGCCGAGCTTGAAGGCGATGGGCGGATAGCCCGCCCAGAAGCCTGACCCCGCGGGCGGGGCTGCGACCAGGGCGCCGCGGTTGGCGAGCGCACAGAACGCCTCGCGCGGGATCGGCGCACGCGCCGGCGTTCCGGTCATGGTCAATTGCAGGGGTTCGCCGCCGGCCCGTGTCAGCCCCAGGCTCCAGCCGGACACCGACGGATCGAGGACTTCGCGCATGTCCGCATCGCGCGCCGTCATTTCCGCTTCGACCGCGCCGCCGCCTCGCCGATAGCCGAGTGTGATCGCGAGCGTCCCGCCACGGCCGCCCACCGGCAAGGTGAAAGGTTCGGTCAGGCTCGCTTGAATGAGATCGGCGCGCGGTAGATCGCCGTCGAACGCCCGGCCGTTAAGGCCGTTGGCGCCGCTGGTCAGGACCGGCTCGGCGGTGTCGAGCGCCAAGGTCGCGAGATGCGAGGCCTTGAGATCGGCGAGGCTCAGCCAGCGAACGCTGGCCGCCGGCGTCTTGCGCATAAGCGTCATCACCGGTTCACCCACGCCCATTGCGGCGAGATAAGCCGTGACCGCGGCGTCGATCCCCTGCTGCTCGTAGAACTTCCGCGTCAACTCCAGATGGGCCAGGCCTTCTCTCTCTCTCAGCACCGTGGTGATCTGATGCACGCCGATCAGCGGCGCGGGGCCGACCAGGCGTTCGACCCCGCCGGCGAGCACGAGCACGCAAGCCGAGGCGCAAGTTGCGCCGCCGGCGATCACCGTGCCCGGGCCGCTTGGGCATTTCGCCGCGGCTTCCGGACAATCCCTGATCAAGGTCCTGGCGACGGCGACCGCAAGGCCCCTGGCTCGAATGAGCCCGCCCATGGCTATCGCGTCCGGAACCGAGCCGCCCGGAGAATGGATAAGGATCGGCAGGCGGCGGCCATCGAGCCTCTCAACCGCTTCGGCGAAGTCCGTCGCCGCGCCAGGTCCGATCCGGCCCTCGGCCGATAACCATTGGGGGCAATCGGGTTCGCACGCAGGGTCGGCGCTCACGACACGGACAAACCGCATCGGCGGCGCGCCGCGCGGCCTCGCCGGTGGCCTTAGGTCCGCTGACACGCGCGCGCCCGCCGCTGCCAGGCCGAGAAGCGCGAGCGCCAACCCCCGGACGGCTAGCCCGAGCCGTCGCTTCCGCTCAGACCGCCCGTTCTCGCCCATCGGCGCGATCCAATTCTCGCGAGCTCCCGCAACGACGCGCCCGCCTTACGACGCGGCCCTTCGGGTTTCCGCGCGCTCGCCGCGCAAGCGCCGATATTCGAAGGCGATGAGGTTCGCGCCGTGCTTCCGCTCCAAACGTCGAACGATGAAATGGCCGCGGGCCAGCGTCTGGAAATGGTCGGCGAAGGCAGCGTTGACCGTCGCGCCGCCGATTGCGCCCAGGATCGGCGCCGCCTGCGCGGCGACCTTCTCGCTGACCGCTACGCCAAAGCGGGCGGCGACTTGCGAAATCAGCCGCGCGACGATCGGCGCGGATTGGGCGCTGAGGCCCTCGCTCGCAACGAAGCGCGCGCTGTCGCTTACCGTCTTGGCGAGCGCGGCCCGAACCGCGAAATAGCCGCTCTCGAACGCCGCCTCCTCGCCCGCCTGGCCGCCGAGCGCGAACACTTCGACGCAGGCGAATGCGGCGCTGGGGGCGCTCAGATCCTCCCCTTCCTCGCGCGCGATCTCGGCGATCGAGCGCAAAAGGATGGTCGTCGAGATGGGCAATTCGATCGGAAGCGCCGCCAAACCGAGCGCCCCGCCAACCGCGCCGGACGCGGCGGCGGCGAGCTTGTGGGCGCGGTTGGCCGGCTTGGCCGAGGCTTGGACATCGAGGGTCCGCAACGCCACCCTCAACGCACCGCGCAACGCGGCCCCGCTCGCGTGCGCAACCGCCCGGCGGACCGTTTGCGGGACGGCGCCGCTCAACAACTCGACCGGCCGCCCGACGACGTCCGCGAGGCGCTGGGCGAAGCTTGCTCCTTCCAGACAGGCGATCGCTCGCGTCAGATCTGCGGTCTCCTCGCGCGTTAATCGCGCCGGCATGACCTCGATGGTCGACATAGTGGCCGCCTCTCAGGACGCTGAGCATTCCCAGGCCCGCGCGAGATATAGGGCGGGAAGTCTCCGCGCCAAGCACGGATGAAGCCAGAAAGTCAGATGAAAGCGATTATCGCGAGGCTTATCGCGCCGGCCGCCCAGCAATAATAGGCGAACGGGCTCAGCGCCTCGAACTCGTTCTTCTGGAAATAGCGCATGAGGAAGGCGAGGCTCAAATAGGCGACGATCCCGGCGACCACCGCGGAAAGAACCGCCATCGGACCCAGGGTCGCTCCCTCCTTCATGAGCTTCGGCGCCTCGTAGACGTTGGCTGCGAGAATGATCGGCGCGCCCATGAGGAACGAAAAGCGCGCGGCCTCCTCGTGCTTAAGTCCCGCCACGACGCCGGCGACGATTGTCGAGCCCGAGCGCGATATTCCCGGGATCAGGGCCAGGATTTGCGCGCAGCCGACCGCCAGCGCCCCCTTCCAGTTGAGTTGGTCGAGCGTTCCGACCGACTGTTCGCCGACCCGATCGCCGACATAGAGGATGAATCCGTTGACGATCAAGAAGATTGCGGCGATCGCGGGCGCGGCGAAGGCGTCCCCGAGCAGCTTGCGAAACAGTGCGCCGGCCACGACCGCAGGGATCGTCGCCAGGACAACGTGGAAGAACGTCATTCTGTCTGTCGCCCCGCGGGTCCCAGAGGCGCCGGCGAGGGAGAGCCCGAAATTGAGCCAGTCGCGCCAGAAGAAGGCGAAAAGCGCGATCGAAGTTCCCAGATGCATGACCGACAGATAGGCGAGCCAGTCTGGGGCTTTCTCGTCAACCCCCCATTTCAACAGCCGCGGCAGGATCACTGCGTGGCCAAGACTGCTGACGGGGAAGAGCTCCGTGACGCCCTGCAGCACGGCCATCACAATCGCTTGCAGTGCGGTCAAGGAAGACCTCGCCTGTCAATGAGAATGACGCCGGACAGGCGTGCTCAATAATAGGTTCGCTTGCCGCGCCGCGGTCGCCGTCAACAGGTCGCGTGCCCGCACTTATGCACAGAATCGACCTTGTCTTTGAGCTGGCCGTAACCGACCGCGCCGACCACGACATCCTGTCCGACGACAAAGGTCGGCGTGCCGTTGATTTGCAGCGAATCGGCAAGCTGCATGACCTCGTCGAATCCCGCCTTGATGTCGGGGCTCTCCATGTCCTTGGCGAGCTTGTCCATGTCAAGGCCGAGGTCGCGCGCGACGGCCAGCGCCTCAGTCTTGCCGACCGGTCCGCGGGTCGCCAGCAACTTGGTGTGGAACGCCCAGAACTTGTCGCCCGGCAGCTGATTGCGCGCGGCGCTCGCGACCTTCGCAGCCTCAATCGAGCCGGGTCCCAGCACCGGATAGTCTTTCAGAACCAGTTTGAGGTTGGGATCGTCCTTCATCAGCTTGGTGACGTCCGGCAGCGCGCCCTTGCAGTAGTGGCAATTGTAATCGAAGAACTCAACCAGGGTCGCCGTCCCTTTCGGATTCCCGATCGTCGCCTGATATTTTGAGTCGAACAATTGGCCGGCTTGGCTGACCACCGTCTTCAGGCGCTCGGCGTCCGCCGCCTCCTTGTCATGTTTGTCAAGCGCTTCGATCGCCGCGCGCAGAACGTCCGGGTTGTTGACCAGATAGTCCTTGATGAAAGCGCCCAGTTCCTGCTTCTGCGCCGGAGTAAACTCGTCGGCACTCGCGGGAATGGCGAAAATCGCGGTCCCGGCAAACGCGGCAGCGAGGCCAAGGGCGGTGATCAACTTCATGCGACTCTCCAGACTATGGCGTCCCGGCCCCCGGCCGGGGATGCGATTCGCGCTCGGCAGCCCATAGGACCGACGATTGCAACATTGTTGTGTCCTCTGGGAGCTATCTTTAGCGGATTTCGGGGATCGTGTCTTCCCGCGCGATCGTGCTGAACCGGGTCACGTCGGCGTCGAACTGCAGTTCAATCGTCCCGGTCGGACCGTGGCGCTGCTTGCCGATGATTACCTCCGCCCGACCGTGCGCGTTCTCCATTTGCGCCATCCATTCGATATGCTCTGGAGTCCCCGGGCGAGGCTCCTTGTTCTTGAGATAATATTCCTCGCGATAGACGAACAGGACGACGTCGGCGTCCTGTTCGATCGATCCCGATTCACGCAAGTCCGAGAGCTGGGGCCTTTTGTCGTCCCGCTGCTCCACCTGCCGCGAGAGCTGCGAGCAAGCAAGGATGGGCACTCCAAGTTCCTTGGCCAGCGCCTTGAGGCCAGTCGTGACCTCGGTCAGCTCCTGGACCCGATTCTCTTGCCGGGACCTTGAGCCTGAGAGCAACTGAATATAGTCGACCACGAGAAGGTCGAGGCCCCGCTGGCGCTTAAGCCGCCTCGCCCGGGCCGTCAATTGGGCGATCGAAACGCCGCCGGTCTGGTCGATGTAGAAGGGGATCTGCTGCATGTCGCGCACTGCGTCCGCGACCCGGTGGAAATCATTCTCGGTGATGTCGCCGCGACGGATCTTGAATGAGGCGACGCCGGACTGTTCGGCAATGATGCGGGTCGCCAGCTGTTCCGCCGACATTTCGAGGGAAAAAAAGCCGACGACGCCGCCGTTCGCCGCCTCGATCGCCCCGTCGGCGCGCGTTCGCGCCTGGTAGGCTTTGCCGATATTGAAGGCGATGTTGGTGGCGAGCGCCGTCTTGCCCATGCCCGGACGGCCGGCGAGGATGACAAGATCGGACGCTTGCAGGCCCCCCATATAGCGGTCGAGATCGGTCAGCCCGGTGGCGATGCCGCTAAGCGAGCCTTCGCGCTCATAGGCCCTCGCGGCCATGTCGACGGCGGTCTTCAACGCTTCGGAGAAGCGCTGGAAGCCGCCGTCGTACCGCCCGGCCTCGGCGATCTGGTAGAGGCGCCGCTCAGCCTCCTCGATCTGTTCGCGCGGACTCGAATCGACCGGCGCGTCGTAGGCGACGTTAACCACATCCTCGCCGATCGAAATGAGCTCGCGCCGCATGGCGAGGTCGTAGACGCTGCGGCCGTAGTCATAGGCGTTGATGATGGTCGTCGCTTCGCTCGCCAGGCGAGCGAGATATTGCGTGACAGTGACGCCGCCGAGATCATGGTCGCCGAGGAACGTCTTCAGCGTCACCGGCGTCGCGAGCTTCCCAGCCCGGATCAGCGATCCCGCGACCTCGAATATGCGGCGGTGAATTTCTTCGACGAAATGCTCGCTCCGGAGGAAATCCGAGACGCGGTCAAACGCGTCGTTGTTGATAAGGATCGCGCCGAGAAGCGCCTGCTCGGCCTCGAGGTTGTGCGGCGGGGTGCGATAGGAGCGCTCTTGCGGCTGCGTCTGGCGCTGGGCGAACTGTTCAATCGTCGCCATGGGCGTCGCGCGTCTCTCGTTGGAGGAGGTTGAGGAGAAAGCAGGGAACGCGAATCACCGACACGCCACGCAACCTATCCGCGGACTGCGGCGAGACCGAGTCACCCTAGCGCCGGAATCAGCGAGGCCGCCAGACCGAAGGGGAGAGGAGCAATGAAAAAAATAACATCGGGGAGAATCGCGATTGTCATCTTGACGGCGCCGCGCGCCTATCCCCAGGCGCGCCTCAAGCGTGGACGCGTTTCCTCGCCTCCTGCCATTCCGGTCGATGAGAAACCGCCCGAGAGAGTCGGCCCTAAAGGACGATCATGCGACCTTCCGCACGCGGACCGGCAAGGACTTGTATGACGGCGTGCCGCTTTCCGGGTCTTGATAGGCCAGCGGGCAGAGATTGTTGGCCTCCGGGTAATAGGCGCCGATCGAGCCCGGAGCGATATCATGTGCGATCGCAGTCAGGCGGATGCGCCTGTGTTCCTGGCCCGGGATCGCGGAGGCGATCTCCACCGCGTCGCCATGGGCCAGATCGTGGGCCGCCAAGTCCTGCTCGCTGATGAACAGCACATCGCGCCGCCCGAACACGCCGCGATAGCGGTCGTCAAGGCCGTAGACCGTCGTGTTGTACTGGTCATGGCTGCGCAGCGTGGTCAGCTTCAGCACGCCCGCGCCGGTCAGCGCCGGGTCTTCCTCAAGTCCGGTGAACGGGATGAACTCGGCCTTGCCGGATTTGGTGAGCCAAACCCGCTCGGTCGGGCCTAGCGGCAAGCGGAAGCCGCCGGGGTGGCGGATGCGCGCATTATAGTCCTTGAAGTCAGGATAGACCGCCTCGATCTTGTCGCGGATCAGATCGTAATCTGCGATCAATCCCCGCCAGTCGACCTTGCTCGCGGGCAGGGTCGCCATGGCGATCCCCGCGATGATTGCGGGTTCGGAACGCAAATATTCCGAAGCTGGCTCAAGCTTGCCGCGCGAGGCGTGGACCATCGACATCGAATCCTCGACCGTCACCGACTGCGCGCCGGTCGCCTGGACGTCGCGCTCCGTGCGACCGAGGACGGGCAGGATGATCGACTCCTTGCCGATCAGCAGGTGCGAGCGGTTCAGCTTGGTGTTCAGATGCACCGCCAGCTCCAGGTTGCGCATGCCCTGGTAGCTCAGATCGGTGTCGGGCAACGCGATCGAGAAATTGCCGCCCAGACAGACCAGCGCTTTGGCCTTTCCCGCCACCATCGCCTGCATCGCCTTGACCGCGTCATGGCCGTGACCCGGCGGCGGGCGGAAGCCGAACGCCTTTTCCACATTGGCGAACATCACTGGGTTAGGCTTCTCGGTGATCCCAACGGTGCGGTTGCCCTGCACGTTGGAATGGCCGCGCAGGGGGCAGATGCCAGCGCCGGGCTTGCCGAAATTTCCCCGCAGCAGCAGCAGGGCCGCGATCTGCTGCACATTCTGCGTTCCTTTCTCATGCTGGGTGATGCCCATGCCATAGCTGACGATCGTTGCGTTCGATCGGATATAGGCGCCAGCCACCCAGTCCAGCGCGCTGCGGTTAAGGCCACATGCGATCTCGATCGCCTCCCACGGGGTTTGGCGCAGATCCTCGGCAAAGGCGTCGAACCCGTTGGTGTGGGCGGCGATGAAATCGCGGTCCAGCACGTCCTCGCCGGCGTCGGCGCGGGCGATGATCGCCTTCATGACGCCTTTCAGCGCCGCGGCGTCGCTGCCGACCTTGACCTGGTGATAGGTCGAGGCGATCCGGGTCGAGCTTAGAGTCACCATCTCGATCGGGTTCTGGGGATCGGCGAAGCGCTCGAGCGCCCGCTCCTTCAGCGGGTTGAACACGATGATCGGCACGCCGCGGCGAGCGCATTGGTGCAGCGTCCCCATCATGCGCGGATGATTGGTGCCGGGATTGTGCCCCATCGCGATGATCAGCTCGCAATGGTCGAAGTCCTCGAGCGAGACGGTGCCCTTGCCGATGCCAATCGCCTGCGGCAGGCCGACGCTGGTCGCCTCGTGGCACATGTTGGAGCAGTCGGGGAAGTTGTTGGTCCCGAATTCGCGGGCGAAAATGTTGAACAGGAACGCCGCCTCGTTTGAGGCCCGTCCGGAGGTATAGAACTCCGCCATGTCGGGGGAGGGAAGGCCGCGCAGCACTTCGCCGATGCGGGTGAAGGCGGAGTTCCATTCGAGCGGCTTGTAGGTGTCGCTCGCCGGGTCGTAGGCCATCGGGTGAGTGATGCGACCGTGGTCCTCCAACTCGTAATCGCTCTGCTGGAGCAGCGCGGTCACCGTGTGCGTGGTGAAGAATTCCGGGGTAACGCGCTTCTTCGTCGCCTCCCAGGTGACGGCCTTGGCGCCGTTCTCGCAGAACTGAAAGGTCGAGGTGTGTTCCTTGTCCGGCCAGGCGCAGCCCGGACAGTCGAAGCCGTCCGGCTTGTTCGTGCGCAGCAGCAACTCCGGCGCCTCGGCGACGCGCATCTGCTCGGCCACCGCTCGGGCCGTCGCCCACAGCGCGCCCCACCCGCCCGCAGGCGCGTTGTAGCGATGGATGCCCGGAACGTCACGTTCTCCCATCGCGGACCTCCTTCGTTCAGAGCATATCGGTATATTTAGATGGGAATAACGAAGCCTTCCTCTCATCATGGCAGACGCCGAGAGGACTGGACAATATCTTTAGAGTGTCTGTCAACTCTTGAAGGGGACTGGCGGCTCTTCATCGCGATATCGGGCGAGGCGCTGCCCTTAAAGAACCGGCGCTACAGACGCGCTTCTTCGCTTCGGCGTATTCGCCGGCGAGGCGCGCGACGAGCTCCGCCACCGGCTGCACCGATTTGACCGCGCCGATGCCCTGGCCACTCCCCCAGATGTCGCGCCAGGCCTTAGCCTCCTTGGCCTCAGATGAGCCTCGGGAAGTAAAATTCATCGTCTTCGCCTCGGCCTGAGGCAGGCTCTCCGGGTCGAGGCCGGACCTGAGGATCGACGGCCGCAGATAATTGCCGAAGATGCCGGTGAAGTAGGTCGAGCCGATGATGTCGGAGGCGTCGCCGTTGACGATCGCCTGCTTGTAATCGTCGATCGCGCGCGCCTCGGGCGTGGCGACAAAAGCCGAGCCGATATAGGCGAGATCGGCGCCCATCACCTGCGCGGCGAGAACCGCCCGCCCGGTCGCGATCGCGCCGGAGAGCAAGAGTGGGCCGTCGAACCAGGCGCGGATGTCCTGGATGAGCGCGAACGGCGAGATCGAGCCGGCATGTCCGCCGGCGCCCGCCGCGACCGCGATCAGGCCGTCGGCCCCTTTCTCGACCGCCTTGTGGGCGAAGCGGTTGTTGATGATGTCGTGGAGCGTCAACCCGCCATAGCCGTGCACGGCTGCGTTGACGTCCTCGCGGGCGCCGAGCGAGGTGATGACGATCGGCGCCTTCCACTTGACCGTTAGCGCCATATCCTCTGCGAGCCGCGCGTTAGACTTGTGGACGATCTGATTGACCGCGTACGGGGCGGCGGGGCTTTCCGGGTGGGCGCGGTCATGCGCCGCCAGCGCCTCGGTGATTTCGTGCAGCCATTCGTCGAGCTGGGAAATGGGCCGAGCGTTGAGCGCGGGAAAGGCGCCGACGATCCCGGCCTTGCATTGGGCGATCACCAGCGCCGGATGCGAGATGATGAACAGCGGCGCGCCGACGACGGGCAGCCGCAGCTTGTCCTTGAGAATGTTCGGCAGCGCCATCGATGTCCCCGCGAATGGTCGGTTGGTCACGAACTCGGGCCGTTCCCGGCGGCGTCCGCTCGCGCTCCGCGAAATCGTTCGCACATAAACCGAACGAAGCGGCGCGAGCAAGGTCGTGCGCCAGATGGGCTCATTGGTGTTCGGTCAGCCACGCGCAAAGCTGCTTTCCCCCACCGCCGCGGCCGAGAATCTTCGCCAGCCACGGCAAGAGCGTCCGCGCTTCGTCGACGAGCGTATGCGGCGGGTTGACGATCAAGAGGCCCGCGCGGGCGAGCGGTTCCTGCCCGTGCTCGCCGACGGGCCCCGGGCCGACGTGAAGTTCTAGCCGCAGGATGTTCGGCGCCCCGAGCGCCGCGACCGAATTGAGAACCCGGGCGTCGGCTCGCGCGTCGCGGATCGGCCGCCAGGCGACATAAGTCCCGGTCGGCCATTTGCGCAACGCCCGCTCGAGCGCGTGCACGACGACGCTGGCTTCATCGGGGGCCTCGAACGGCGGATCGAGCAAGACCACGCCGCGGCGCTCCTTGGGCGGCAGATAGGCGTTGAGGGCGACGTAGCCGTCCGTGCCGACGATGCTGAGCCGCCGGTCGCGTCCGAGCGCCGCGATCAACGCCTCGCGTTCGCGCCCGTTCGCCTCGCAGAGCGCGATGCGATCATCCGTCCGCATGAGGGTCTGGGCGATCGCCGGCGAGCCCGGGTAGGACGCCGGCCGGCCTTCGGCGTTGTGGGGGCCGACGGCCTGAAGATAGGGGCGCAGGAGCTCGGCGACCGACGGCGGCGGGCTCGCCGTCAGAACGCGCGCAATGCCCTCGCTCCACTCCGGCGAGCGTTTCGCCTCGTTGCCCGAGAGATCATATCGACCCGCCCCGGCGTGGGTGTCGATGTAGCGGAACGGCGCCTCCTTGCGCTTGAGATGAACGAGGATGCGCGCCAGAACGGCGTGCTTGAGGACGTCGGAGAAACTGCCCGCGTGGAAGGCATGGCGATAGTTGATCTGAATTGTTCCCTTTCCGGCTGCGGCGAAGTGATCCACTTGAGACGGCGTTGGCCGGGCGGCCATTGCTTGGCCTTGCTTGGAATAGCTTGGTTTTTCTTGGTCTTACTTGGCTTTATTCGTGCCAATCGGGAATTTCAATGGGTTACGAAGGAAAAAATAAAACAGCCCTCTCCTTTCTGCTCGCCGACGGGCGCCGCGAGACCGACATCCGATCCGTAGAAACCATTAGCAGATATTTCTGATTTACGCAATAAATTGCGTGGACTTTTTTCTATTCGCCTTCCGGCCGGGCAATTCCCACCCGATCCCGTCTCAGCGCACCGGCGCGACCGCGATCGATCCGCGCTGGCAGCTGTGCCGCGCGACCTTGCGGCAGATCGCGTAGGACGAGAGGTCCTTTGCAATGCAGAAACGGACGTCCATCAGTTCGCCGTTGCTGCAGGTTACGGCCATGTTGTCGAGGCGCAGATTGGGGTTCGCCGCCATGAACGCCTGTTCGATGTCGGCGGGCGAAAGATGCAATTGCTGTTGGGGGGCCTTCAGCGTCGGCGGGATCATCAAGCGCGCGCGCACATTGCGGACAGTGGCGAAATAGTCGTGCGCGCTCAGGCCGGTGCAGGTTCCGTGCTTGCGGTATTCATAGGCCGCGAGGCTATCATTCGGATAGACGCCGTGCTCCTCGGCCAGATCCGCCGGGGAAGCATCCTGGCCCTGGCACGCCTCGGGGTTCGGTCGGTAATCGTTGTCCGGCCACAGGCCGTGGACGACAAAGCCGTCGCCCGAGCCGGCGGCGCATTCCGGCGACGACGTCTCCTGACCGCCGAGGTCGCAGAAGCCGGGAGCCCAGGACAGCGTCATCACATAATAGTCAAACGGGGCGGTCGCGACCGGGGGAGCGCTCGCGACCGCCGGAGCGGTCTGGGCGAGGGCCCCGACAGGCGCCCCGAGCGCCGCAAGCGCGAAACTGATGACCTTGACCGCCAAACGCGACATCGCTCAGCCCTGCCGCCGTCCGCGCCAGTCTAGAAGCCCGGCTTGACGCCGTATTCGCTGAGCCATTTATACTTGCCGATCTCGCGCTCGATGATCGGGCGAAGGATGCTGCAGGCGGGCGCATAGGCGAAGTTCGGGTCGAGGCCGACGACGCACCATTCTACGCCCCAGTTGTTTCCGATGATTCCGAAATTCGACCCGACATTGTAGATGACGGTTCGCTCCTTCGAGTCGCTCATCGCGGCGCGAGCGATGCAAAAGCGGCGTGGGATATAGGCAAGGCCGTTGGACCGGAAGCCGATCTCGCGCACCCGGTCGAAGCCGGCGATCGACAGTTGCGGATCCCAGAACTCCCGCTGCGTCTGGGCGAACCGGCCGCTGATCGACGACAAGACCCAGGAGTTGTCGCAAGTCGGCATGTCGGCGATATACGGCCGCCAGCGCGCCTCGGCAGGGACGTCGTAGAGATTGAGCTCGGCCGGGCCGCCGCCGGCGCGTGCGAGCGTGTTGAGAAGGAGAAAGGCCAGGACACTGAAGATCGCTCTGTTCAACGCGCCTGCTCCCCTTTTGCCGACCCGAACCGCCGTCGCGCGATGCACGGCGGTCGCACAATGAGGCCCGGCGCCCGCCAAATCAAGCATCCCGCTGCGGGATCGCCGCCGTCCGGTTGTCAGATGAGCCGGTTCTTGAGGTCGCCAATTTCGCGCGACACCAGATCGGCGCCAGCGGGGCCATGCATCTGATCGGTGAGAACGATCTCAGCGGCCTTGGCCGCGTGATCCGCCGCCGCGGCGCGGACCTCGGCGGTCGCCTGAGCCTCGGCGAGAGCGATCTTGTCCTCGGCCTGCTTGGTGCGCCGGGCGATGAACTCCTTCAACCGCTCGCCCGCCTCGACGGCCAATTGCTCGGCCTGGGCGCGCGCCTCGGATACGATGGCGGCGGCGCTCGCTTCCGCTTCGGCGGTCTTCTTCTCGAAGCTCGCCAGGAGCGCGGTCGCCTCTTGGCGCAGCTTCGCCGCCTGGGCGAGCTCGGCCGCAATTGCTTCGCCGCGGGCGTCGAGCGCCTTCAGGACCAAACGGTGGGTTCCGAAATAGATCAGCACGCCGACGAAGACGAGGAATCCGAGAAGGACGAAAAACTCGGCGTCGAAGTCCATCATGCGGCTCCGCTGAGCGACTTGACCGAATTGACCGCAGCGGCGACCGCCCCCGGATCGGCCGGGCGTCCCCCGAGGCGCTCGACGATCGCGCCTGCAGCCTCGCGCGCGACCTCGCTGACATTGCCCATCGCCTCGGCGCGCGTCGCGGCGATCTCGCGCTCGGCCGCGGCGAGCTTGGCCGCGAGTTCGTCCTCAAGCACCTTTCGCTTGGCTTGCGCGTCGGCCGCGGCGGCGTCGCGGGCGCCCTGGGCGAGGGTCTGCGCCTTCGCGCGCGCCTCGGCCAGCGTTCTTTCATGCGCGGCGGCGGCGGCGGCGGCGCGCTGCTGCATCGCGGTCGCCTCGTCGAGGTCGCGGGCGATTTGCGCCTTGCGGTCGTCGATCACCTTCCCCAGAGCCGGCAAACCGCGCTTGGACATGTACCAATAGAGGAAGCCGAAGGCGATCGCGAGCCAGACGATCTGCGAGGGAAACGTGCCTGGGTCAAACGGGGGAAAGTTCGAATGCGCGCCGCCTTGCTGACCGACCTCGGACTGCGTCGCGTCGGATGGCGTCGATTGCGCCGGTTGCGCCATGGCGGACCCCTATGAAGGATAAGGAGCCGGGAAGGCGCCGCATGCCCCTTCCCTTCGAGCGTCAGGAGGACGTTTCAAGCGTCAGACCGCAAACAGCAACAGGAATGCGATCAGAAGCGCGAAAATGCCCAAGGCCTCGGTCACCGCGAAGCCGAAGATCAGCCGGCCGAACTGGCCCTCGACCGCCGAGGGGTTGCGCAGCGCGCCGTTGAGGAACTGGCCGAACAGCGTGCCGACGCCAATGCCGGCGGCGCCCGTTCCGATGGCGGCCAGGCCGGCCCCGACGTATTTGGCGGCGATGGCGAGCTCATGCGGTTCCATTTGTAACTCCTTGGTACGCCTCTAGAAGTTTTAGAAGCTTTGCGGTTGATCGGAAGGTTAATGGCCGCCGGGGTGGAGCGCGTCGTTGAGATACATACAAGTCAACATCGCGAACACGTACGCTTGCAGGAAGGCGACGAGCAGCTCGAGGGCGAAGAGCCCGATCGTCATCAAGAAGGGCAGCACCGCGAACGCCTTGAACAGCACGCCGGCTCCGAGCAGCATCACCACGAAGCTGCCGAACACGTTGAGAGTGATATGGCCGGCGAGCATGTTGGCGAACAAGCGCACCGAATGGCTCACCGGGCGCACGAAGAAGGAAAAAACCTCGATCGCCACCACCAGCGGCAGGATGTAGATCGGCACGTCCGGCGGCACGAATACTTTGAAGAAATGCAGTCCGTGATCCTTGATCCCAACGATCACGACGGTGAAGAACACAAGAAGCGCAAACGCGGCCGTGATGATGATCTGGCTTGTCACCGTGAACGAGTAGGGGATGATGCCAATCAGATTGCAGATCACAATGAAGAAAAAGATGCAGAAGACCAGCGGGAAAAACCGCATCCCGGCCTCGCCGGCGGCCGAGCGCACCATGCCGGCGACGAACTCGTACGCCATTTCGGCCAGCGCCTGCATCCGGCCGGGCACGCCGGGGCCGCCGCGTGCGCCGATCGCGACCAGAAGACAGGCAAGCGCGACCGCAAGCAGCATATAGAGGCCGGAATTGGTCAGGGAGACGTCATGGCCCGCGACCTGAATCGAGACGACCGGATGAATGGAGAATTGGTGGATCGGATCGATCGCCGGTCCCGACTCTGTCGCCACGTTCTCTAGTCCTCGTCGTCGTCCGCCACGCCGGCGGCTCCGCGCCCCCCCAACGAGGCGTCGCGTTCGGCCCCGGAAGCCGAGCGCCGCACGTCTTTATCCGGCGAGTCCGTGCGAGACAAGGGCGAATTGCGGTTCAACGACGCCCCTTTGGGCGAGGTCAGCCGAATGACATTCCAGACCGCCGCGGCGACGCCAAGCATGAAAAACACAATCAGAAACGCTGGATTTGTGCCGAGCGCGCGGTCGAGCGCCCAACCTATCCCCAAGCCGACGATGATCGCCGAGACGAACTCGCTCCCGGCGCGCAGGCCAAGCGACATCGCCGATCCGGCGCTGTCGGGCTTCGGCTGAGCCATCCGCTCGGGAGCGGGCGGCGGCGGGGCGCGGCCTTTGAGCTCGCCAGTCAGCCGATCGAGGCGCGCGCGCAGCGCCGCTGGGTCGTCGCGATCTTCTGGGTCGGAGCCCATGGGCGCTCTCGCTTTCGGAGGCAAGAGGTCGAAGAATTCGCGCTCGGAGTCAAATGGGCAGGCGACGGTCAGCGGCGGGGATTCTTCTCCGTCTCGCCGATGTAACTAGCCGTCTCGCCAACGCGTCGGCCCTGCCGGCCTTCGCCGCCCGCAAAGCGCGCCGAGCCGGCGGATGCTTCGCCGCTGGCGAGCGTCTTGAGCCCCCAGGCGATTTCGTTGGCGATCGCCGCCGGCCCGCTCAAGTCCCATTGCTCGATCGCGGACATGCGGTCGTTGCGCATCGCGGTTTGCGGGAAGCCGCAAAGCGTCCGGGCAAGCGACAAGGCCCGGGCGAGAGCCTCGCCATCCTCGGTCACTTCGCTGACCAGGCCGATGCTGAGCGCCTCCTCGGCGCCGACGGCGCGACCGGTCAAGATCAATTCGAGCGCCCGGCCGTGGCCGACGATGCGCGGCAGGCGGATCGTGCCGAGGTCGATGAGCGGGACGCCGAAACGGCGGTTGAAGAGGCCGAAGACGGCGGAGCGGGCCGCAATCCTCAAGTCGCACCACAGCGCAAGCTCCATCCCGCCGGCGACCGCGGGGCCTTCGATGGCGGCGATCACCGGCTTTCCGAGCTTGAGCCGCGTCGGGCCCATCGGAGCGAACGCGCCGTCCGGCTCGATCGGCCGTGTCTCGCCTTCGGCGATCGCCTTGAGATCGGCCCCGGCGCAGAAAAAGCCGCCCGCGCCGGTCAGCACCGCCACGTCCGCGTTCGGGTCGGCGTCGAAGCGTTCGAAGGCCTCGAACAAGGCGCGCGCGGTCTCAAAGTCGACCGCATTGCGCCGCTCTGGGCGCTCGATCGTCACGACCGTCACGCGCTCGTCGGCGCGGGTGGAAACAGCGCCGTGGCCCGCCTCTCGCATGGCGCGATTTTAGCATCGAACGGATCGCGGGATAAGAGATAAGAGCCGCGCCTCCTGCTCCGCTTGACCCTTCGGGCGGCCTCGGGCAAGGCAGGCCTCACCGGAACCCGAACGGCCTTCGCATGCCCAAATCGCCGCCGCCGCAACCGCCGGCCCCCAAGCCGCCGGTTCCGACGAAAACCGACAAGGCCTCAAGCGGCTTTCTGACGACTTTCGCCCATCGACCGCGTCTGCTGGCGGGAGGGATCCTGATGGTCGCGGCCTATGCCGCTTTGCGCTTCGACGATATCCGGGAGGCGACGCGACTTCTGCTCGCCTGGAATGTCGGCGCCTGGGCGTTCCTCATCCTGATCCTGATCATGGTGATGGACCCGAAGCGCGACGCGAGCGTTCAGTCGAAGCCCGAAGACGAAAACCAATGGGTGTTGGTCGTTCTGGGGATCGTGGCCGCTTTCGCCGCGATCGCGGCGATCGTGTGGGAGCTTGGCCCGGTGAAGGACATGTCCGGCTGGCCGAAGGCCGGGCATCTGGCGCTAGTCGGCGCGACGGTGCTCAGCGCCTGGACCTTCTTGCAGGTGATGTTTGGGCTGCACTATGCCGGCGTCTATTTCATCCGCCGCAAGGGCGGGTATCAGGGCGGCCTCGAGTTTCCGGCGACGCCACAGCCGGGCTGGATGGAATTCTTCTATCAGGCCTTCGTCATCGGCTGCACGTTCGCCTCTTCCGACGTCAATGTCACGTCAATGCGGATGCGACGGATCGTCGTCATTCAGGGCGCCGTCGGCTTCTTCTTCAACGCTATCATTCTCGCCCTCACCATCAACGTGACCGCGAACCTCTTCTAGCGGCCGCGCTTGCCGGATATAGAGCCGCAATGACCGAAACCGACATTTCCCTTGTCCGCGCCGCGCTGCCGCGCGGGTTCGTCGACCGCGACCGAGCCGACATTGCCGCCGCCGAGGCGATGATGGCCAAGATCCGCGACGTCTATCGGCTCTACGGCTTCGAGGCGGTGGAGACGCCGTTCGTCGAGTTGACCGAGGCGCTCGGCAAGTTCCTGCCCGACCAGGACCGGCCGAACGAAGGCGTGTTCTCGTTCAAGGACGACGACGAGCAATGGCTGTCGCTGCGCTACGACCTGACCGCGCCGCTCGCGCGCTATGTCGCCGAGAATTACGAGAAGCTGCCGAAGCCGTACCGCTCCTATCGCGCGGGCTGGGTGTTCCGCAACGAAAAGCCGGGACCGGGGCGCTTTCGTCAGTTCATGCAGTTCGACGCCGACACGGTCGGCGCGGCGTCCCCGGCCGCCGACGCCGAAATCTGCATGATGGCGGCGGATGTGATGGAGGCGGTTGGGATCAAGCGCGGCGACTACGTGATCAAGGTCAACAACCGCAAGGTGCTGGACGGACTGATGGAGTCGCTGAGTATCGAGGGGCCAATTGACGCTGCTCGTCGAACGGTCGTCTTGCGCGCCATCGATAAGCTGGACCGCCTCGGGCCTTCCAGCGTGTTCGCGCTGCTTACCGGGGGGCGGAAGGACGAAAGCGGCGACTTCACGCCTGGCGCGGGATTGTCGAAGCCTCAGGCGGATAATGTGATGCGATTTCTTGGCTACTCGGCGGAGGCGCTGCGCGGCTACGAGCCCGACAAGTTCCTGGCTCAGGCGGGGACGAACTCCGCCCGCCTCGAATGGCTTGCTGATAAGGTCGAGCTTGGTCCGACCGGCCACCGGGGCTTGGAGGAACTGCGTGCAATCGCTGACCTCGCCGCCGCCGCCGGCTGCCGAGAAGACCGAATTCTTATCGATCGTTCCGTCGTCCGCGGCCTCGAATATTACACCGGCCCGGTATTCGAAGCCGAGCTGACCTTCGAAACGCTTGGCGAGGACGGCAGGCCAATCCGCTTCGGCTCGGTCGGCGGCGGCGGGCGCTATGACGGACTGGTGGCGCGCTTTCGTTCCGAGCCGGTTCCGGCGACCGGCTTTTCGATCGGCGTCTCGCGGCTGCTCGCGGCTTTGCGCGCGATCAAGAGCCCGATCGTCGCGGCGGCGGAAGCGGCAGGCCCCGTCGTCGTGCTCGCGCTCGACCGTGACGCGGCCTCGATGGCAAACTATCAGCGTCTCGTCGCGAACTTGCGCAACGCGGGGATCGCGGCCGAGATCTATCTGGGCTCGGGCGGCATGAACGCCCAGCTCAAATACGCCGACCGCCGCGGGAGCCGCGTCGCGGTGATCCAGGGCGGAAACGAGCGCGACGCGCAGGGCGGCCCGCAGGTCACCATCCGCGATTTGAAGCTCGGGGCCGAGCTCGCCAAGGCGACCAAGGACCGCGCCGATTATCTCGAATTGCGCAAGCGCGCCCAATTTCTCACGCCCGAGGCCGAACTGGTCGAGCGCGTGCAGGAGGTGCTGGCGCGGGCCTGAAATCCTCACGGATTGACGCATTCGAACGACGCCGCG
Organism: uncultured Alphaproteobacteria bacterium; assembly: GCA_963794155.1. Classification (GTDB taxonomy): domain Bacteria; phylum Pseudomonadota; class Alphaproteobacteria; order Rhizobiales; family Beijerinckiaceae; genus Roseiarcus. Next base: position 94,536 of record CAWCCX010000004.1, read on the forward strand.
CTCTCCGAATCGCCGCCCGCATATTTGGCATACTTCGGCCAGGGGCAGAGCGGGCGGGTGCGGTTCGGGCTCCAGGACGCCGGGATTTCCCTGTTCGCTGGATCGACCGTGGCGATGATCCGGTCCGGCGCCCTGCCCTTCTCGACCCAATCGACGAGCGCGGTCAGCGCGTCGAACTTGTCGAGCGCGAGTCCGTCGGTGCAGTGGGTCATCCCCGGGACCGCGAACAGGCGAACCTGCGCGTCGGCCTTGCCGTCGAGATTGCCGTTCAGCCTGTCATACCAGCGGATCGTGTCGTCGATCGAAAAGACCGGGTCCGCCTGGCCGTGATAGATGATCATCTTGCGGCCGAGTTCGCGAAATTGTGCGAGCTTCGGATCGTCGACGTCGGGCGGCGTCATGAATTCCATCGCCGACTGAGGGAAGGCGTCCGTACGGGCGTAGATTTTCGGCGCGTCCCTGTCGAAATCGAACGCGAGCAGCGACTTCATGAGCGCATCGGTCGAGCCGGCCACTGGAGTCGGCGGGGTGGTGAATATGTAATCGAGCGAGGCGGCGCCCATCGTGGCGATGATTGGATAGTGACCCCAGGGCGGGATCGGGCTTTCGATCTTCCACAGCCGCCAGTTGCCCGTGCCGACGCCGCCGTCGACCGGCCAGTCGGAATAGAGGGCTTGCCTCTTCGAGTCCTTCGGGCCGGCGAAGCTCATCTTGAGCGCCTCGACCTTGGCCTTGGGCAGGCAGTCAGCAGCGGTGCTCCCAGCGCAAGCGAGGCTGTCGAAATCGAACGCCTTCTGGCAGGCGGCCAGATTGGCGGTCAGTCCGTCTTCGAAGTCCGTCCAGCTTGTCGCAAGCCGCGATTATCTTGCGCGAGACGAGCTCGGCGTCTTCGGCGGTGATCGACTTGCGGATATCGGGATCGGCCCTGACGAACGCCTGCGCGTCCCAGGCGTGCTGGATCGCCGCCCGCGGCAGATCGAATCCGGGATCGCCGACAAGGAAGCCGTCGTAGGCTTGGGGCATGCGCGTCGCCGCCACCATTGTGTGACGTCCGCCATTCGAACAGCCAAACATATAGGAAAAATCGGGCTTGCGGCCGTAATGGGCGGCAATGATCGCCTTGGCGATCGGCGCAAGCGTCATGTCGGCCGAATAGCCGTAGTCGCGCCGGGCCTGCGGATCGAGGCCGAAGGCCGCGCCGGCGGCGAGCCCGAGCGCTTTGTTGGCCGGATCGGCGCCCGAATGGCCGCTGTCCGACGACATGACCGCAAAGCCGCGCGCCAGCGCCGGAACGCCGCCGGACGCGAGCGCGTTCGGCTGGTCGCCGGTCGCGGGCAGCACGATGCCGTCATTGCCGCCGTTGACTTGATCGAGAAAACGCCCGTTCCATTCGACCGGAAGCCGCATCTCGAACCCGATTGCGTAGTGTTTGCCGTCGACGCCGGTTCGATCGTTGACCTCGCCGCTGACGATGCAATGTTTCGGCAGGCCGCCGCCCTCCTCCTGCATTTTCGAGCCTTCGATGACGAGGCCTGGAATCGCGAGCGACTGCGTACTGACCTTTGTGCAGCCCTCGTCCTGAGCGACCGCGGCGCGAGGGGCGGCGAGGCCGAGCAGGATAGCGGTGGCAGCCGATGCGACAAGCGCGGCGCACCCGCAGCTGAGCACTGCCCGCCGGCCGAAAAGCGGCGCATCCGCAACCAGCCAATTTCCCATGCGTTCCAGCCTCCCCTCGAGCTCCGCGACTTGCGATTGCTCGCTGAGGATCGCGCGTCGAGGCGAGGAGTCAAGGGGCGCGCCTCGCCCCAGCAAATCAATTGCAGCAGCGAGGCATTTCACACCCGCGCGATGACCGCGACCGGGCCGCCGCCGGCGGGGCCCTGGTGCTCGGCGCCGCCCGAGACATAAACCGCGCCGGTTCCCGCGACCCCGCCGATCAGCCCGCCGACCGCCGCGCGGGCGTGGCGGGTGGCGTTGATGTCGGAATCGTCGAGCATCGTATGGCGAAGGCCGCGGATCAAGCCGTTGGGGGACGCTTCGGCCTTGGCGAAGATGTTGACGAGCCGGCTCTGCGATCGCGAATCGAGCGCGCTCAAGCCGACGCTCCCGAGCGCCTCCATGACCGCCGGAAGGTCGATCGCATCCTTCATCACCGCATGGCCGATTCTGAACGGGCTCGCCGAGAATCGCGAATTGCCGACCAGGATGACGACATTGTGCATGAGCTCGATGCCGGCCGAACAGGAGGCGACCGAGGAGTAAAGCTGCCAATCCTTCAGCGCCTGGGCTTCGCTGGCGTCGGCGCCGATCTCGCCCAGCGCCTTGGCGACGCCGAGCGCCGAGGCGCCGCGCGAATAGCCCATCGACGCATACCCGCTCGAGGTCACCGCCGCCTTGCCGCGGGTCAAGGCGTCCTGGACACGCTCGCTGGTCAGAAGCGGGCACTTAATCTGGACGAAATGCACGTCGGCCACGGCGTCGATGCCGGCGTCGCGCATCGCCATCCCGACCGCCTTCATCGTCTCGTCGATCTGGGCGTCCCGGCCGATCTCCTCGGGCAGGAAGTCGCGGGTGTGGGCGATGCCGACGCTCAGGCGCTTCTCGCTCCCGTCGCCGGCTGCCTCGGGGCCCGGCGCGCGCGCAAACACGGTCATGTGCGGCGACAGCACCCCTTCGGTCCCGCCCGACATGACGAACGCAATTCTGCCCTCGACCGCGCGCGGCGCGAGCGCCAGATGCGGCGCCAACGCATTGCACAATGCAGCGACCGCATACTCCCGGGTGAAGTCGTTCACCCCGCCATTGCCCTCGGTCTTGCCCAGCACTGCGAGAATGGAGGCGGGGGCGAGCGCGCCGCGGTCGATCAGAGCCATCAGCCCGGACACGTCTCCAGGCCCGCTGGTTGTGATGCGAATCACGTCGAATGAACTCGGATGCATGGCCGCTCCGCTTCGTCTGCAAGCCAGGATTATCAAGTTACGGTCGGTTCGGCTGCCCCCGAGTCGCCCCGATGATCCTCATTTTGCGCTTGACCGTCGCGAACCTTTGCGCCCGGATGGGCGGAACGAGACGAGGTTTGCCCCATGGACCGGCGCAGGTTGCTAATCGTCGCGGCTCAGGCCGCGGGCGAGGCGATGGGCGCGCGCGCCGCGTCCGCGAACGTGCCTGCGCCCTACGACTGGAGCGCCTCGCCGCCGAGACAGAGCCGCGAAGCGTTCGTCGAATGGATGACCCGAAACCGCGGCGAGGACCCGCGCTTTCTCGCCCAGCGGTTCGACCGCTTTGAACAGCTCGTCGCGCACCGCGACGTCTGGGACGAGACCAATATGCGGGCATTTCTCCTCACCCCGCGCGAGGAGTTCGTGACCGCGGAGAATCTCGATCGCGCCTACGAATGGCACCACCTCAACATCGGCTTCGGCGTGACCATCACCGGCCCGCATACGGTCGCGCGGATGACCAATACGCTCGAGATCAGGCGGGGCGACAAGTTGCTCGAGATCGGCACCGGGTCCGGTTACCAATCGGCCTACCTTTCAAACCTAACGCCCAACGTCTGGTCGATCGAGATCATCCCGGCGCTGGCGCGGCGCACCCGCGCGCTCTACGACTCGCTCATCGCCCGCGGCTACAGCGAGTACCGCGCCATCCGCACCCGCAACGCCGACGGCTATTACGGCTGGGAAGAGGCTCAGCCGTTCGACAAGATCATCGTCACCTGCGGCATCGATCATATTCCGCCGCCGCTGCTGCAGCAGCTCACCCCGAACGGGATCATGGTCATTCCGGTCGGCCCGCCAGGCGCGCAGCATGTGCTGAAGGCGGTCAAGCGGCAGTCGCCGGACGGGGGGATGTCGGTCGTGCGCTCCGATATCTATGGCGGCGCGATCATCCCCTTCGTGCCGTTCACCGGCTCGCACCCATCCTGAGGCGTTTGGCCGCCCGTCAGCTCGAGCCGATCAGAATTCCCGCCGCCAGCACCAGCGCGCCGCCGATCATCACCTTGGCGGCCGCCGACACCGGCGGGGTATCCATATACCGCCACTGGACATAGGAGATCGCCAACAGCTCGAACACGACCACGACGAAGGCGACGCCCATCGCGGTATAGAACTCGGGGATAAGGAAGGGCAGGGTATGGCCGATCCCGCCCGCGGTCGTCATAAGGCCGCAGACGAGGCCGCGCAGCAATGGCGCGCCGCGTCCCGAAAGCTTGCCGTCGTCCGCCAGCGCCTCGGCGAAGCCCATCGAGATGCCGGCGCCGATCGAGGCGGCCAGTCCGACGACAAATGCGTTCCACGAATTGTGGGTCGCGAACGCGGCGGCGAACACCGGCGCGAGCGTCGACACCGACCCGTCCATCAGGCCGACCAGGCCGGGCTGGATGACCTGGAGGATGAATTGCCGGCGCTCGTTCTCGTCCTCGTCGCGCCTGGCGGCAGGGGTCAGAATTTCCTCCTCCAGGCCGGCGGCGATCTGATCGTGCTTCTCCTCCTCCTCGGCGAGATCGCCCAGGAGCTTGCGGGTCGAAGCGTCGGTCGTGCGCGTCAACGCTTGTCGATAAAAACGAGCCGCAGCGCGCTCCATCTCGCGCGCGTGCGTGCGGACGACGTCAAAGCCCAGGGGCCGCTGATGCCACACCGGCTTCGGCGGGATGTAGCCGCGGATGTGATCCCGCCGCACGAGAGGTATGTGATTGCCGAATTTCGACACGAACAGGTCAATGAGCCGGCGCCGGTGCTCGTTCTCCTCGGCCGCCATCTCGCCGAACACTTTGGCGCTTGCCGGGTAGTCGTCGTGCAGCCCGTCCGCGAAATCGGCGAAAATGCGCGCGTCCTCCTCCTCATTGCTGATAGCGAGAGCCAGAATCTCACGTTCCGACAGTTCGTCGAAGTTGCGCATGAAGCGCCGCCAGCGGCTCCGATTTAGAATGGTTCTAATTTAGAATGTTTCTAAATTGGCTCTGCCTAAGGGGTCAAGTGCGCAAAAGCGGGCCGCAGCGCCCTTAACCGGCGACCCCGAACGGGTGGGTGGAAGCCCGCCTCCCTCCGCCCCGCTCGCCTTGCCAGCGCGGCGCCGCTGGTCTAGACGGTCCGCCACTCGCCCGCCCGCTTTTCGCCTTGGCGCCGAGCCTTGAACTTCCTGCTCGCGCCGGCGATCGTGGTTAAGCTTCCTCCTCTCGACCGATTCAACCGCATCGTCGTCAAGGTCGGCTCGTCGCTGCTGGTCGACGGGGCGCTTGGCGCGGTCAGGCGCGCCTGGCTCAAGGCGCTCGCCTCCGACATCGCCGCTCTGCACGCGCGCGGCGCGAGCCTGATCGTGGTGTCCTCAGGCGCGATTGCGCTTGGCCGCGCGATCGCCGGGCTGCCGAAGGGCGCGCTCAAGCTCGAGGACAGCCAAGCCTCGGCGGCGATCGGGCAGATTGCGCTCGCCGGCGAATGGTCGCGGGCGCTGGCCGAAAACGGCATCGTCGCCGGTCAGGTGCTCTTGACCTTGCAGGACACCGAAGAGCGCCGCCGCTATCTCAACGCCCGCGCCACCCTCGGCCGTCTGGCCGCAATCCGCGCGATCCCGGTCATCAACGAGAACGACACGGTTGCGACCAGCGAGATCCGCTACGGCGACAATGATCGCCTGGCGGCGCGGGTCGCCACCATGGCGAGCGCGGACCTGTTGATCCTGCTCTCCGATATTGCCGGGCTTTATGATTCGCCGCCCGATCGCAACGCGCATGCGCGATTCTTGCCTGTCGTCGAGCGCGTCACGCCCGAGATCGAAGCGATGGCGGGCGGGGCGCCGTCCGAGCTGTCGCGCGGCGGCATGCGCACCAAGATCGAGGCCGCCCGCATAGTGACCGGCGCCGGCGCCCATATGGTGATCGCGGACGGGCGGGTCCCCCATCCGATCGCGCGGATCGCCGAGGGCGGCGGCTGCACCTGGTTCCTGACCCCCTCGAACCCGATCGCGGCGCGAAAAATCTGGATCGGCGGGTCGCTCGAACTCAAAGGCGCGGTATTCGTGGATTCTGGCGCCGCCGCGGCGCTGGCGCGCGGAAAGAGCCTGCTGCCAGCCGGAGTGACGCGGATCGAGGGCGTGTTCGCGCGCGGCGATTGCGTCGCCATTCGCGACGAGCGAGGGGCCGAGATCGGGCGCGGGCTCATCGCCTACGACGCTCTCCACGCCGAGCGCATCCGCGGACGCAATTCGCGCGACATCGCCCATATCCTGGGAACCGCGGGTCGGGCGGAGATGATCCATCGCGACGACATGGCGCTCGCCGGCCGATGATGCTGGCGCCCGGCGCCGGCGATTCCCGCCGCCCTTGGCATAGGGGGTTCGTCCGCGCATAAGTTCGAGCATGGGCACACCGGTCGAACGCCGCGCCCGGCTCATATCCGTGCCGCGCCCGGCGCTGATCGCGCTGGCGACCGTGCGCGGGCGTCTGCGGGCAAGCGAATTCGGCATGGCGGCGCTGGCGATCGGCGTCGGCGTGCTGGCCGGCCTATGCGTCGCGGCGATGACCAAGATCGTCAACGTTGCGCATGTCGCGATCTTCGGCATCCCCTTCGACGTCCACCTCAGCGCCGCCGAGAGGGTCGCGCCCCTTGCCGCCTTCGGCGCGCCGATGCTGGGCGGGCTTGTTCTCGGCGCGATCGATATGTGGCTCGCTCGCAAGAAGGCGCCCCCGGCGGTCGATCCTGTCGAGGCTAACGCGCTTCGCGGCGGACGCATGTCGCTGAGCCAGAGCCTGCTTGTGGCGACGCAAACCGTGATTTCTAACGGCTGCGGCGCGTCGGTCGGACTCGAGGCCGGCTATGCCCAGATCGGGGCCGGCATCGCCTCGTACCTCGGAATTCGGTCGCGCTTGCGCCGGCAGGACCTCAGGATGCTAGTGGGGTGCGGCGCGGGAGGGGCGATCGCGGCGGCGTTCGGCGCGCCGCTGACCGGCGCCTTCTACGCTTTTGAGCTCATCATCGGCGCCTACTCGCTCGCCAACGCAATTCCCGTGTTCGCCGCCACCCTGGCTGCGTCGCTTACCACCCAGGCGGTCATCGGCGCTCCTTACGACATCACCGCGCCCGCAGTCGCCCCCTTGACGTTCCTCCACTATGGCGCGCTGATCGGGCTCGGCCTGGTCGCGGCGGCGGTGGGCGTCGGCGCGATGCGGGTGGCGGCGCTGATCGAACGGACGTTCCGCGCCGCGATACCCTGGCGCCTCATCCGCCCTCCCGCCGGCGGACTGATGGTCGGCGCCATGGCGCTCTACACGCCCCAGGTGCTGGGGGCCGGTCACGGCGCGCTCGGGCTCGACTTCTATTCGCCGATGACTGCTTGGGAACTGACGATCCTGATTGTGCTCAAGTTGTTTGCTTGCCTCGTTTCACTGGCGTCCGGCTTTCGCGGCGGATTGTTTTTCGCCTCGCTGTTCGTCGGCTCACTGCTCGGCAAGCTCTATTCGATCGGCGTCGACGCCGTGGCGCCGTCGATGGATCTCGAGACCACGGCCTGCGTGCTGGTGGGCATGGGGGCGCTCAGCGCCGCCATCGTCGGCGGTCCGCTGACCATGACCTTCCTGGTGCTCGAGAGCACCGGAAATCTCGGCGTCGCTGGCGGCGTGCTCGCCGCATCGATCGCAACCACCCTCGCGGTGCGGGCCACCTTCGGCTATTCGTTCACCACCTGGCGGCTTCACCTTCGCGGCGAGACGATCCGCGGCGGCCAGGACGTCGGCTGGATGCGCGATCTGACGGTCGGACGGATGATGGTTCGCTCGCCTCCGGTCTTTCCGGCCGATGGGTCGGTCCGTGCGTTCCGCGAGGCCTTTCCGCTCGGCAGCGCCAATATCGTCGTCGCGGTCGGCGGCGACGGGCGATACCAGGGGCTGATCCATGTTCCAGAGGCGCACGCGCTCTCGATCGAGAGCGCCGAGGAGGGCGGCCCGGTCGGGTCCATCGTCCATCTCCCGGAGACGGTCCTCAATCCCGACGACGACATCGGGACCGCGCTCGAGACCTTTGGCGCCGCCGACGCCGACACGCTCGCCGTCACCGCGCGCGGAACCGGGCAGGTGCTGGGCACCCTCGGCGAAGCCTACGCCGCGCGCCGTTACGCGCAGGAGACGAATCTGGCGATGAAGGGAGTCTTGGGCGGCGGGTAGCAGCGGCGTTCGATCGACAACCGGTCTACCCGCCGATGCGATGGATACGGTGCAGAAGGCCGTCGAGGCAGCCTTTGAAGACGACATAGAAGCCGAGCGCGAGATAGCCCCAAAGCGTCAACTGGACGAACTGGATGAGGCCGCCGTCGAACGCCGCCATTGAGCCATAGGTTGCGATCAGGTTGAAATTGGCCTGAAAGAGCGAAAACAGGTTGAGGGAAGTGAGCGCAAGCCCGCCGACGGCGAGGCCCATGGCGATAAACGTGAGCCACGTCGGACCATGAAAGAGCCGATTGAGCAGCTTGAGGAGCCACATAGTTCACTCCGGATCCACGCTGTCGACCAGCCGGTTCGTTCGCCGCGAGGGCCTCACAGCTTCGATCGCATCGCCGGCTTCGTTACCGAATCCCGAACGCGGGACCTGAATTTGCCCCGGCCGGTTCGTATCATCGATTGCGAGCCCAACTGGCTTGAGCCCGATCGCGGACGGGAGCCTCTGCGCCCGGCAGTTGCGCTTCGCGTCCGCAAATGATCAATCTTCGCACCCGTCGCGGGTCCCAGGCCGCGGCGGAGTTCACCGATTATGCGTGACGGTCGCAGGTTGCGGGCCAGTTCGGCCAAGGGGGGTCCCAGCGCCGCCGCACATCCTTCTCCAGATTACGCAAATGGAGTCCAGATGACGAAAAAAAGCCGTTCGAAGTATATTCTATGCACGCCTTGGGACGAACCAACAGAAATAGATATATACAACTGGAAAGGCGGTGGATTATTTATCAACTACTGGGTCCGCAGTTTCCAGGAGTTTGAGAGAATTTCTCCTATCAGTGGCCTCATATTCTACGTTGTCTGGAACCATATGCTTGTGCGCGACCTCCCGTCTTACGGGGATAACGTTGTTGCATTTATTGTCACTGATGAAGAGTGCGTAGTTCCTCGCTATCTCCCGAAGGTGCGGTTTGTGTTCAAAACCTACGGCTTCCAACCATGGTGCGGCGACTCGTTCCCGTCCCCGGCGTCGGCGTTGAAGTGCGCGCGGGATTGGGCGGTGTGGACGCGTCACTACGCATCATTTGTGTGGGGCAACGGATCCTCGCTCGCGCATGGCGCCAGTGAGGTGATCCCTCTTGGGTACGCGCAGCAGACGGATGTGCCAGGCAAGCCGTTCGAAACGCGCCGCTACCTCGTCGGGTTTCTCGGCAGCATTGAGAACAAGCCCTATCCTCGCTTCTCGCTCAAGCGGCTGGTGGGAACGCCGAAGCTCAACGCCCGCGCCCGAATGGCCGAGTCCTTGCGAAATCTTGCCGATAGCGCGCCGGAGAGCGTCTTCTTCGGCACGACCGCTTCGTTCACGGAAAGCGTCGCGACGGGCGCCGGCGACCGCTATTCGGAAATCATGGCCGATACCAAAATCGCCTTGTCGCCGAGAGGATCGTCGGTCGAGACCTATCGTTTCTTCGAGGCGATGCGCCAGGGCTGCATCGTCATCTGCGATCGACTGCCCCCACATTGGTTCTATGCGGGTTGCCCGGCGATTCAAATCGACGACTGGCGCAATCTGGAGGCCGTAGTAAAAGCTCTGTCGGCCGATCCGCTACGGCTGGCGCGCCTGCACCGCGAAACGTTGGCCTGGTGGGACGCAAAACTCTCGGAGCCCGCGCTCGCCGGCGTGATCGCCAAAGCCTCGGGGCGCCGAGCGGTAGCGAAAAATCGGCCGCGTGAGGCGGATTTCAAACGATCAACAGAGAAGAACCACGGCGGCGGCTTAAGGGCGCGGCGCGCATGGAATTGGGGAAGGGTGGAATACATCCTGAGGCCACGGCTCGCGACTAGACGTTACGTTGTGGCACAGCTCGAGGCCGTCAAGTGTCGGAACATTCGCGCGTTATATACGATTTCGGAGCGAACAAGGGCGATAATATTCCTTATTACTTGAAGAAGTCCGATACCGTTGTGGCTGTGGAGGCCAATCCCGTGTTGGCAAAGCAAATACGGGCAAGATTCGAGGGGCCAATAAGAGAGGGAAGGCTGGTTGTCCACAATTGCGTACTGAATTGTGACGAGCAAAGCCGTGAGGTTTATTTTTACGTTCACAACACTATTAGCGTCAAAAGTCAATTTCCGCGCCCGGAAGGCGAATATCTAAAGCAATTCACGCAGATAACACTGCCATCGATGGGCGTGCTGGATATAATTGACAGGCACGGGAACCCATTTTATATCAAAATTGACATTGAGAATTATGATCAAGTCATTCTAAGAGAACTGTTCCTGAACAATGTCAGACCCGTGTTTATATCAGCCGAATCGCACAGCGTCGAGATATTTTCATCACTGTTGTCCCTTGGTAATTACGGCTCGTTTAATATCGTCGACGGCGCGAGCGTCGCTTCAAAGTACAAAGATTATCCAATCAAAACGGCGGCAGGAGCAGAAAGATACTCATTTCCGGATCATTCCGCCGGCCCTTTTGGAGAAGATCTCGCAGAGAAGTGGATGACCCCCGACAATTTCTTCCGGCTTTTGGCATTCGAACAACTCGGATGGAAGGACGTGCACGCCACGAACGCAATCCGGCCGGACCCGGATAGACGTGTGCATCCCGTGCATTATTTCCATAAAGAGATAATTCGGCAGGCTGCCGCTGTGACTCGCGCGCGGTCGCCGTTTTTATTCAATGCGCTGAGAAAGGCGCGCCGCCTCCCTGCTTCGTTGGCGAACGCCATCCGGAAATGAGCTCGAGATGATCGTTGGAAGGGCAGCGTACCTCCATTTGGTCCGGGTCCGAGCGGCCCGTCGAGCGGGTGATCCGAATTGCGCCCGGCGGGGGCATGTCAAATAGGCGACTCGACGCCTTCGCGATGGAGCGACCTGTTTCCTGAGGGTATTGTCGAAATAAGCGATCGTCTTCGCGAGTCCCTCGCGAAGCTGGGTCTTCGGCTCCCACTTCAGGACCGTCCTCGCCATGGAGATGTCCGGCTGCCGCTGTCGCGGGTCATCTGACGGCAGCGGCTCAAAATGAATCTTGGACTTTGTGCCGGTCATTTCGATAATGAGTTCGGCAAGCTCCCGGATGGTGAATTCCCGGGGATTGCCGATGTTGATCGGACCGGTCACGTCGGGTGGGGTTTCCATCATGCGAACGATCGCCTCGTTGAGGTCGTCCACATAACAGAAGGACCGCGTCTGAGTCCCTTTTCCGTAAATGGTGATCTTCTCTCCTCGCAGAGCCTGCACGATGAAATTTGAAACCACGCGTCCATCCTCAGGATGCATCCGCGGGCCATAGGTATTGAAGATGCGGACGACCTTGACCGCCAGATTGTGCTGTCGGCGATAGTCAAAGAACAGGGTCTCGGCGCACCGCTTTCGCTCATCATAGCAGGATCGCCGGCCGATCGGATTGACGTTGCCCCAGTATTCCTCCGTCTGCGGATGCACAGTGGGGTCGCCGTAGACCTCAGACGTCGAGGTCTGAAGAATTTTTGCTTTGACGCGCTTGGCGAGCCCGAGCATGTTGATCGCGCCGATTACGCTCGTTTTCGTTCGTTTGCACCGGATCGAATTGATAGTGGATTGGCGACGCGGGACAGGCCAGGTTGAAAATCTCGTCGACCTCGACGTAGAGCGGAAAAGTGACGTCGTGCCTCATCAGCTCCATATTTGGATTATCAAGTAGATGCGTGATATTCTTTCGCGTGCTGGAGAAAAAATTATCGACGCATAGGACTTCGTGCCCATTGTTCAGGAGCCGCTCGCAGAGGTGCGGAGCCGAGAAACCCGGCTCCTCCGGTCACGAGAATGCGTTTCGTCATTGATTTCCCCATCCGCGCCAGATGACGACCGTATGTAGCGGTCTTTGGCGACTGTACAGACTGGTCCGGCTCGATCAAGCGCCTCGATCTTAGCCGCTGTTGCGCAAGCCCGCCGATATGCCGTTGATGGTGAGCTGAATGCCCGTCAGCACCTTCTCGCTCGCCGCGCGCGAACGGTGCAGCTTCAGAAGCTCGACCTGGACGTGGTTGAGCGGATCGAGATAGGGGAAGCGGTTGCGGATCGAACGGTCGAGCAGCGGATTGCTCTCCAGAAGCTTCGACTGCTCCATGATCGCGTTGAGCGCGTCGACCGAATCGCGCCATTCGCGCGAGATGCGGGCGAAGATCTTCTCGCGCAGCGCCACGTCCTCGACCAGGCGCGCATAGCGCGAGGCGATGGCGAGACTCGATTTCGCCAGCACCATGTCCATGTTGGAAAGCAGGGTGCGAAAGAACGGCCAGCGGGCATGCATTTCCTTCAGCGCGTCGAGACCGTCCTTGGGATGGGCGTCGATATAGGCCTTGACCGCCGAGCCGAAGCCGAACCAGCCGGGCAGCATCAGCCGGCATTGCGCCCACGAAAACACCCACGGAATAGCGCGCAGGTCGCCGATCGCGGTCGTCTTCTTGCGCGAGGCTGGCCGCGAGCCGATGTTCAGGCTGGCGATTTCAGTGATGACGGTCGAGGACCAGAAATAGCGCTCGAACCCCTCGGTCTCGTAGACGAGGCCGCGATAGGCGTTGTAGGCGCTGAGCGACAGTTCCTCCATCGTCTCGAGAAAGGCCGGGTCCGGCGCCGGGCTCTCGTCCTGCAAAAGCGTCGCCTCGAGCGTCGCCGAGGCAAGCGTCTCCAGATTGCGCCGCCCGACCTCGGGGTTCGAGTACTTGCTCGAGATGATCTCGCCCTGTTCGGTGATGCGGATCTGCCCCTGCACCGCGCCGCCCGGCTGGGCGAGGATCGCGTCGTAGCTTGGCCCGCCGCCGCGCCCGACTGAGCCCCCGCGGCCATGGAAGAGGCGAATCCGCACCCCATGGCGGCGGAAAACCTCCACCAGGCCGATCTCGGCCTTGTAGAGTTCCCAACCCGAGGTGACGAAGCCGCCGTCCTTGTTGGAGTCCGAATAGCCGAGCATCACCTCCTGCTCGCCGCCCAATGAATCGACGAGCCGGCGGTATTCGGGGATTGCGAGCAGCGTATCCATCACCCCGACGCAGGCGCGCAAGTCGGTGATCGTCTCGAACAGCGGCACGAGATGCAGCGAGGCTTCTCCGCCGCGAATGAGGCCGACCTCCTTCATCAGCAAGGCGAGCTCAAGCATGTCCGAGACGCTGTCGGTCTTGGAAATGATCGCGGTGCGGATCGCCCCCGGGCCGTATGTCCCGCGAATCGTCGCCGCGGCCTTGAAGATTCCAAGTTCGCCGCTCGTCTCCTCGCTGTAGACGATGAAGGGCGACAACAGCGGCCGCGGCGAGGTCAATTCCCGCAGCAACAGTTGGACCCGCTCGGCCTCGCCCATGCGCTTGTAGTCGAGACCCGGCGTCGCGGCGGCGAGAAGCTCGGCGACGGTGCGCTCGTGCACATCCGAGTTCTGCCTCAGGTCGATCGGCGCCAGGCTGAAGCCGAATACGTCGACCGCTCGTCGCAGCGTCCTCAGGCGCCCGCGCGCCAGGATCGCGCCGCCGTGCGCGTTGAGCGATCTGGCGACGATGTCGAGGTCGGCGGCGAGTTCATCGACGCTCGCGTAGGCCTGCGCGTCGGTCAGCGGATGGCGGAGCGCGACGACATGATCGAGATCGCGCGCGGTCTTGGCGAGGCGCGCATACATGCCGGTGATCGCGCGACGGTAAGGCTCGTCGCGCCGGTTGGGCGAAGGATCGCTCGCCCGGTCGGCGAGCGCGTTCAATTCGTCGCTGACCTTGACCAGCGTGCCGGCGAGCGAAAACTCGCCGCCAAGCTCGTGCAGTTCGTCGAGATAGTGGTTGAGCGCGCGCGCGCTCTGCAGGCGGACCGCCTCGTTCAACACGGTCGCGGTCACAAAGGGGTTGCCGTCGCGGTCGCCGCCAATCCAGGCGCCGACGCGCAGGAAAGACGGAATCGGCTTGCCGTTCAGCTTCGCGCCGAGTTTGACCAGCGCGTCCTCGATAGTCGCATAAAGTCGAGGCAGTTCGCGGAAGAACGTATAGTCGTAATAGGAGAGACCGTTGGCGACCTCGTCGATGACGGTCAGCCGGGTCTGCCGCAGCATATTGGTGCGCCAGAGAATCAAAATGGCGCGCCGTAGTTTCTCCTCGTTGAGCGCCAGCTGCGCCTCGTCGCCTGCCACGCGTTCCCGTTCGTCGAGCAATTCCGCGATCTCGAGTTCCCGGGTCAGCGTGCTCTTGCGGCGCACTTCGGTCGGATGCGCGGTCAGGACCGGGCTTACCAGCGCCCGATCGAAGAAGTCGCCGAGCGTCTTCGGCTCGACCCCCATCTCCCGCGTTCGTTCAAAGGCGTATGCGAGGGAGCCCGGGCGGGGCGCGGAGCCGGCGATTGCATGGGCGCGGTTGCGGCGGATGTGGTGCTGATCTTCGGCGATGTTGGCGAGATGCGAGAAATAGCTGTAGGCGCGAACGATCGCCAACGTCTGCTCGGCGCTGAGGCTGTCAAGCGTCGCCTCGAGCTCGCGCCGGGCGGCGACCTCGTTGTCGCGATGGAAGCGGATCGAAGCCCGGCGGATCTGCTCGACCAACTCGAAGACCTCTTCGCCCTCCTGTTCGCGCACGGTGTCGCCGAGAATTCGGCCGAGCAGGCGGATGTCGTCGCGCAGCGGCATGTCCTTGTCGGGCTCATCCGCGGCCAGCCGCGCTACGCTTTCAGTCGGAGCATTGAGGGCCATCGGGCACATCCGTCGGCGAGGGCGTGAGACGGATGTTGCACTGCGGAAGTCTTTGGTGCAAGCGCGAAAAGCCCGACAGGCCCTTGCCTCCCGTCCCTAAACTCGATCCAGGATCACCGGGAGGGGGCCGGGACAAAGGCCAGCGCCGCGGCGAGGCGGGCGCCGAGCGCGGCGCCATCTTTGAGCTCGCATTCATAAACGACCAGAGCGCGCCAGCCCATCGCGGCGTAAGCGGCGAGCGTCTCTGCGTCGCGCGCCCGGTTGCGGCCGATCTTGGCCCGCCAATAGGCGGCGTTGGTCTTGGGCATGCGCGCGCCGCGCGCGCAATCATGGCCGTGCCAGAAGCAGCCGTGGACGAAGATCGCAAGCTTTCGCCGAGCGTAGACGACGTCCGGCTTGCCCGGCAGGTCGGCGCGATGGAGCCTATAGCCCGGCGCGATCGGGCGCAGAAGCGCTCGAATTGCGCGCTCGGGAGCCGTATTGCGCGACTTGACCGCGCGCATGACGGCGGAGCGGTCGTAGGTCACCCGGTCGCCCACTCTGCAATGCTCAGAATCAATCCTCGCCGGTATCGCCCTCTACCTCGATCGCTAAGCGGAGCCGCTGCCGATGATATTTTTGCAGCCGCTCGAAATGCGCCTGGATCGCCCCGGCGATTTCCCTCGAATTCTTTACTGCGAGGAAATGCCCGACAATCTGACTATAATGTTCGGCCTGCCGGGGCAGGCGAAGCGCCGGGTCCTTCTTCTCTGCAATTTCGGCGTCGGGCATCACCGGGACCTTCTGAGACGGGTCCGGCGGACTGGCTCGATCCGTTCGCGGCTTCGGAACCTTGCCGTTCATCAACGCGGACTTAGCATTGAACGCATGGAATAGCTCGTCCTCGAGGACGCCGATCTCCGCTTTGTCCTTGACCGGGTAAGCCCAGACCCAGGCAATCTCCCACACGTCGATCTGACGATTTGCAATGATGTCGCTTCTTGCCGATGTAAGATGACGGTTCACACGGGAGCGGATACCGTCGACGGATTGCCCCACATAAATCGGGACCTGATCGAGATCGCAAAGCGCATAGCAGCCGATTTCGTTCGTCAGGGTGCGAACCGCTTTCCGACGGAACTCCAGATCGATCGCCATCTTTATTCGGCCGCGATCGTTTCTGCAGCCCTATTTTCCCGGAGTATTGGCTCAAGAATATGCGCCGCGATGTGCCGCACGACTGGCACGCAGACGCCATCCCCACAGACGTGATAGGCATCATTGTAGCGCGCGGGAAGGACGTAATCATCGTCCAAACCCATCAGCCGCGCCGCTTCGCGCGGGGACAACAGTCGCGACCGCGCGCTCCTACCTTCGACCACCAGTATTGTCTGACGAGAGGAGCCCCCCGCGGGCGTCCGAAGGCATCCGGCGACATCGTCGAAACGCACTTCTGCTCGCTGGCGACTTACGCCGCGTTCGTCAGGACGAGTGCGTCGGTAGACCGAGCCGACGGTGCGGCGCCCGGACTTCATCGCGTCTTCCACTTTCCGTCGATTGAGCGGCGACATCAGTTGAAGAAGGTAGTTCGTTTGCGCGGGTGTATGCCACGTCACGCCGGGAGGCTCGTCTTCGATAAGGTCCGCGAACGCCGAGTTTCGCGTCCGCGGCTGCGCGAGATTCCACCAGACCCATTGTCTTTTCGCTTGCGCGGTTATTCCCTCATAGGCGTGGAGAAGCGCATTGGGATGCCAGCATTCTTGTGACCCCTGTCCTACAAGGGATTTTGGAATCGTGTTGCCCTTCTGAGTCGCAATAAAAAACACACGAGGCCGCGATTGAGGAACGAAATGAGATGCGTCCATAACCGTCGCGCCGAAGTTGTAGTCCGATTCGCACAGCGCCGATGCAATCGCGGCGAAGTCGCGGCCGCCGTGGGATGTCAGACATCCAAACACGTTTTCTAAGACGATCGCTCGGGGGGCGGCGCCACGCCTCACAAGATCCCGGACCAGCTTCCAGAATGGCCAAAATGTTCCGGACCTCGTCCACGAGTCATCATACTCGCGACCGAGACCGCGATATCCCCCAGCGAGTGAGAGATCCTGGCACGGAAACGACGCCCATACGAGGTCGACGGTCTTCCTCGGCAGATCTGATATCGCGAGACTGGCGACGTCGCAGTGCGTGATATCGCCCGCGCCCCAGTTCTCCTTGTAGGCCGAAACCTTCTTCTCATCGAAATCGTTGGCAAACAAGCACCGCCAGGAATCCCCGAGTCCTGCGCGCGCCATGCCGCCGCCCGCGAAAAACTCGCAGAATGTGAATCTCGTCATGCCGCGGACCGATTTGCTCGCACGAAATTAAAACTGTCGATTGAGGTTCGAAACACGAGTTTGAGGTGAGACCGTTATCTTCTGTGGACGGTTTCGAATCACATCAGTTCCCCTTTTGTTCGACGAAATCGAATAAATATCAAGTTCCGATCCTGCTGACTCGCCCCGCCCTTGACCGCGGCTGCGGCGTCTTGCGTTATGGCCGCTCATGAGCGACTTCGCCTTCCCCTTTCCCGCTCTCGTCTGCGACACCGGCGGCACCAATGTGCGCTTCGCGCTCGTCAGCGAGCCCGGAGCCCGTCTAAGCGAGGTTGTCCACCTTCACACCGGCGACTATCCGGGATTGCCGGAGGCGATCGAGGCGGCCGCGCCGCATCTCGGGGCGAGGCCGCGCTCGGCGATCGCCTGCGGGGCAGGACCCGTCGCTGGCCGGACGCTAAAGCTCACCAACGCCCCTTGGGTCATGGACGGCCCGGAGGCCGCGCGCCGCACCGGCCTTGGCCAAGGGTTGCTGCTCAACGATTTCGAGGCTCAGGCGCTGTCGTTGCCAACGATTCCTGAGGTTTGGGAACGACGCATTGGTCCGCTCAAGTTCGGGGCCGACGGCCCCCAAGTGATTCTGGGGCCGGGCACGGGGCTCGGCGTCGCCGCGCTGGTCGAGGCGGACGGACGCTTTACTCCTGTGTCGTCCGAGGCCTGCCATATCGACTTCGGGCCGATCTCGCCGGAGGAATACGCGCTCTGGCCGCATCTCGAACGCGCGCACGGGCGCGTCACCAGCGAGAGCGTGATTTCCGGCGCGGGCCTCGCGCGCGTCCATCGCGCGCGGATGATGGCCAATGGGGCGCCCGATCTGCATGTCGAGCCGGCAGCGGTCACCGCGGCGGCGTTGGCCGACCCCAAAGGCGAGGAGGCAACGAGTATCAGGCTCTACTGGCATATCGTCGCGCGCTTTGCCGGCGACATGGCGGTGACCTTCGTGGCGACGGGCGGGCTGACGCTTTCCGGCGGCGTGCTGCCGAGAGTCATGGATCTTCTCGACGAGGCCGCGTTTCGTCTGGCCTTCGAGGCGAAGGCGCCGGTCGACGGCCTCGCCAAGCGCATTCCGACCCGGCTCGTCACCCGGGAGGACGCGGTGCTGGTCGGAATGGCGGCGATCGCCGCTTCTCCGAACCGCTACGCCATCGATTACGCGTCTCGCGCATGGGTTTAGGCCCTCAGCCGCGTTTTTGCCTTTTTCTTGAGGTTTCTGCGGACAAAACGGGCGCGCCACGACTTGGGGTTCACGGCGGTGGAAGGCAAGCGACTTAGCGGGTTGGCGACGGCGCTGATTGCGGCGGCATCAGTCCTGAGCGGATCGGCTTATGCGGATTGCGGCTCCGACATGCAAAAGCTCGCCCAGGAGCGCAACACCCAACTCCAGGTGGTCAACGACTTCGCCAAGTCGTTTCATGGCAAGCCGATGGATCCCGAGGCGTTCTGCGTCAAATCGGCGGGTCTCATTCGGGCCGAGGCGTCGCTCATCGCCTACATGGAAAAGAACAAGGACTGGTGCTCGTTCCCCGACGAGGCGATCGGCCAGCTCAAAGAGCATCACGCCAAGAATGCGCAGTTCAACGCCAAGGCGTGCACGGTCGCGGCCCAGATGAAGAAAATGAAGGAGCAGCAGGCCCAGGGCGGAGCCCCACAGGCCCCGCAGTTGCCAACCGGACCGCTTTGACCGCTGCGCCGCGAGCCGCCGCGACCGTTCTGCCGGACGCGCGGCCGGCGAGCCTGGTCTTGCGGCTGACGCCGGATGTCGCCCTTCCGTTCGTTCAGCTCGCCCGCCTCGACCGGCCGGCCGGATGGCAGCTCCTGCTGGCGCCGTGCTGGCAGGCGACCGCGCTCGCCGGGCTCGCGCTCCATCGCGGACCGAACCTCTGGCATCTCCTGCTGTTCCTGATCGGCGCGATCGCCATGCGCGGCGCCGGCTGCACCTATAACGACATCCTGGATCGCAAGCTGGACGCAATGGTCGAGCGCACGCGCGATCGCCCGTTGCCGTCGGGGCGGGTCACGATCGGGGCGGCGGCGGCGTTCCTCATCGCTCAGGCGCTGGTCGGGCTTGCGGTGCTGCTCGGCTTCAACCGATTCTCGATTGAGCTCGGGATCGCCTCGCTCGGGGTGGTCGCGGTCTATCCCTTGATGAAGCGGATCACCTCGTGGCCGCAGGCGACGCTCGGCCTCGCCTTCTCCTGGGGAGCGCTGATGGGCTGGAGCGCGACCTTCGCGAGCCTCGCGGCGCCTGCGCTCCTGCTCTATTTTTCCGCCTTCGCGTGGACGATCGGCTACGACACGATCTATGCGCTGCAGGACGCTCGCGACGACGCGATCGTCGGCATCCGCTCGACCGCCCGTCTGTTCGGAGCGCGCGCGCGGCTCGGCGTCGGCCTTTTCTATGCCGTGAGCGCGGCGCTGGCGTTGATCGCAATCGAAAGCGTCGGCGGCGGAGCGATCGCTCTTTTGGGGTGGCTCGCCTTCTCGGCCCATCTCGCTTGGCAGGTCATGAGGATTGACGGCGCCGACGCGGCGCGGGCGCTCACGCTGTTTCGCTCAAACCGCGACGCGGGCCTCATCCTGTTTGCCGGGATCGCGCTTCAGGGGTGGCTGGCATAGCCGCCGGCGCCCCTTGAGGCGTGGTCGCAATCAGTCGAGACCCCGGAGTTCCAAGCCGATCTGGCCGCGGGCTCTTCGCATGTCTTGATCGAGCGTCGCCAGCGACAATGCCTAGCCGCCGGGCGAGCTCGACATAGGCGGCGCCATGAGATTCTTCGCGGCATGCGTCCTCGGCATGGGCTGGAGGGCCGGATGGCGGGGCGCTGTCGCCTGCTAACAGGAGAAAACAGGGACGAATGGGCTGGGCGGGGCCGCTTCGGGCGCGAAAGGACCTTTGTTTCCAATCATTTCCTTACAGACCCCGGCGTGCGGTCGCGGCGAACAGAACAGGAAGACAACAGGGCGATAATCGCGCTTATCAGGGCGCTAACAGGAGCGGAACAGGGGGCGCGGACGGCGACGAAAATCTCCCATGCAGCGCCTGGATTATGCGTTTCCCGGATGGATCTCATGGCGGCGCCAAGCACCGCTGGTCGATTCCGCGCCAGAGCCGCCGGCTCTAGTTCTCGCCCGAAGCCTGCGCCGCCTCCGCGACATCGCGCCGCAGCGCGCCGACGAGATAGAGCGAGCCGGTGACGAGGAGCCAGGCGTGGGCTTTTGTCGCCAGTTCCACGCCCCGGCGAAAGGCGCGCTTCGCGTCGGGCTCGGCTTCGCTCTTGAGCCCGAGCGAAGCGGCAAGCGCCTGTAACTCGGAGAGCGAGCGGCCGCGGCTCGATCCCGGCAGATCGGTGAAGACGATCGTCGCGGAGCGCTCGGCGAGCGCGCCGAGGAAGCCCGCCGCGTCTTTGTCAGCGGCGAGAGCAACCACCGCAACGCACGGACCGGCAAGATCGGGCGTACGCGCGAGATCGCCGAGGACCGCCTCAAGATTGAACGGCACATGCGCGCCGTCCAGCACGATCGGGAGGCGCGCTGATCGGCTGTTGGCCCCGACTTCGATGTCGAAGCGCTCCATCCGCCCGGGGAGACGGGCGGCGGCGCGGGTCTCGGCGTCAAGGAGCCAGGCGCCGACCGCGGCGCCGCCGGGCGCTGGGATACGGGTTCGCTCGCCCAATGCGCCGAGCTGATCGAGAGCGGCGCCGGCGAGCGCGACATTGGCATCCTCGATCGTCCCCGCGGCGGCGAGAGACGGGCGGATCACCGATGCGCCAAGTTCGTCGGCGCGGGCTTGAATCACCCGCCCGGCTTCGTCATGCGCGTCGAGCGGCGTGACGAGCACGGCGCCTCTCTTGAGGATGCCGACCTTCTCGCGCGCGATCGCCGACCGCGTCTTGCCCAGAATCTCGGTGTGCTCGAGCCCGATGTTGGTGACGACGGCAACCTCGCCGATGACGATGTTGGTCGAATCGAGCCGCCCGCCGAGCCCTACCTCGACTACCGCCCATTCGCGCTTCGTTTCGGCGAAGATGATGAAGGCGGCGGCGGTGAGAAGGTCGAACCAAGTGGCGTCGGCCGCCGGCGTTTTCGCCTCGCGCGCGGCCTCGTAAGCGTCGAGGGCCGAATTCAGCGCACGCGCGAGCGAACCCGCGTCGATCTCGCGCCCGTCAAGGCTCACCCGCTCGGTGATCCGCTCGACATGCGGCGACGCATAACGTCCGACGCGGAGGCCCGCGCGCACGAGCGCCGCCTCGATCAGCGCCGAGACCGAGCCCTTGCCCTTGGTTCCCGCGACATGGATGGAGCGAAAGGAGCTTTGCGGGTCGCCAAGCCGGTGGGCCAAGTCGAGCATCGGCTCGAGCCCGACGCGCATCGTTGAGCGCGGCCGGTTTTCCCAATTGGTGAGGGCGTCGAGGCGCGCCGTTGCGCGCGGGAGTTCCCAATTTCCCGGCTTCGCCATCATGTGAGAGGACACAATCACGCGCGCGAATCGAAAGCCATAGGCTCGCCGCGGGGGAGGAGAGATTTGCGCCCGAATCCTGGCGCGCGCAAAGTATAATGGCGCAAATTGACGCTCTGTCGTTCAAGATTGACGTTGGCGCCCGAGGCTTGCGGCGCCCGAACGGGATTACGGGTGTGGCGGAACCTAACAAGAGCGGCCGCGTTTAGAGGTTAACGGCCGATACATCCGTCCAACCTGGAGAAGCAACGGATATGCCCGGGAACCTCATTTATTATGCGCTCGTCCTGATCGCTATCGCACTGGTGGCGGCGCTACTCGGTTTTGGCGGCGTCTCCGCGACCGCCATGAGCGGAGCCAACCTCCTCGTATGGGTGGCGGTTGTCGTGATAATTGTCGGCGTCGTGTTCGCTCTCATACGTCGAGCGTAGCGTGACCAAGCCAACGCGGTCCCGGTAGGCGGTGAGAGCGATCTTTGCGGCAGGGAACTGCCTCGTCGATTGCGCGACGCCGGCTTCGGGTGCGAACGGAGAAACAGCTCCGCGAGCCGTTACGGCCACGCTACTTCCGGGCTGTCCGATCACGGACACGACGATAGGCGGGCCGCGCCAAGCAGACATTAAGCCATCGCGCAACATTCGGGTGGGCGGAAAGGTCCAGCCTGGCCATTTTGCCCCAGACCACGATGCTCGCCACGTTAAGGTCGGCGAGGGTAAAGCCGTCGCCGGCCAAGAACTGGCGCTGGTCCAAAGAGCTGTTGAGCACCCGCAGCGGTCTTTGCAGCAGCAACTCACTGCGTTCCGCATGCGACGGATCCCGGACAAATTCAGGCAGGACCGCGCGATGGTTCAATAGCTCGAGCAGCAGCTCCTCCAATTCCAGCATCGCCCAAAAGCTCCACTGGGCGGCCTGGCCCAGCACTTCGGCGCTGCCGCAGTGCATCGGCCCCGGATATTTTTGGGCGAGATAAATGTTGATCGCCATCGATTCCCACAACACCACGTCGCCATCGACGAGGGTCGGAATCCGCGCGTTCGGGTTCAACCGCAGATATTCAGGGGTCTGCAGATCGTCGGTGCGCGTGCTTTTCTCGATCAGCTGGTAGGGCTCGCCAATCTCCTCGAGCATCCACAGGCATCGCGCGGCCCGGGATGCGGGGTTGCCATAGAGTTGAAGCACTGCCGCCTCCTGGGCTCGTAACGCCTCCGGCCCATGAGGCGCAGGCTGGAGAGCCGCCGGCCACCCCCCCGAAGTCCATAAGCCATGCACCGGACAAAGAAAACGCGTCAAAGCGTATTTTCCCTGTCAATCAAGATGCGGGCGCGTTAAGAGGCTTCGGGCTCGGAATTGTCAGAAGCCGGCGGGCGCGCGGGGGCTTGAGTGGATGACTTCCCGGCGCGGACGGCCGCCTCGTCCTTGAGGCTCGCGAGACCGTCGAAGCCGTCGTTTTCCGTTTTGGCGATTGTCCTTGTCGCCTTCTCACTCGTCGGCTGCGCCTCGCGGCCGGAGAGCGGTTTTCTGAGCGCGGTCGCCCTGACTTCCCCCGGCGCTGTCGACCATACCCTGCTTGTCGCGACGACCCGAGAACGGGACGACCGGCCGGGCACGCTGTTCAACGGCGATAGGGCAAGCAGCGTCGACTACGCCGAGCTGACGGTTTCGATCCCGCCAACACACAGACAGGGCGAGATTGAATGGGCGACCACGCCCCCCGGCGATCCGAACCAAGACTTCGTCGTGCGCGACGAAAAATATCTCGACGGCGACAAGGCGTTCGTCCAGGCCCTGAACGCTGAGCTGGCGCGACGGCCGCCGGGGCGGCGCAAAGTCTTTCTGTTCATTCACGGCTTCAACACGATGTTCGCCGAGGGGGTGTATCGGCTAGCGCAGCTCACCCACGACGCAAAGGCTCCGGGCGTTCCGGTGGTGTTCACCTGGGCGTCGCGCGGAAAGCCTACGGCTTATGTCTACGATCTCAACAGCGCGACCGCGGCGCGCGACGGCCTCGAGCATACGCTCCGTCTGTTGCTGTCCAGCAATGCGGAGGAGGTCAATGTGCTCGCCCACTCGATGGGCAACTGGGTCACGGTCGAAGCGTTCCGCCAGATCAAGATTTCGGGCGATCTCACTCACCGGGACAAAATCGGCTACGTGTTTCTCGCTGCGCCCGATATCGACATCGACGTGTTCAAGTCGCAAATGCGGCGCTTCGGCAAGCCGCGCAAGCCGTTCTACATCATCCTGTCCCAGGACGATCGGGCGCTTTTTCTCTCGAAGAGCATCGCCGGCGGCGTCACGCGGGTTGGCGACAACCCCGATGTCGCCGAGCTTGCCACGCTGGGCGCGACGGTCATCGACCTGACCGACCTCAAAGCGACCGACGCCACGAACCACGATAAATTCGCCCAATTGGCGGCGGTGGCGCCGGACCTGCGCGCGACTCTCGCCCGGGGAGTACCGGCAGATCACCATGCAAGCGACGTGGGCGACACAGCCGTGAGCGGGGTCGGTGCGATCGTCGCGTTGCCGCTCACGATCCTCGGCGCGCCGATCAAGATCATCGCCAATCAATAGGCGAGAGCTCGCCCGCTATGCTGTTTCCGGCGAGGCCGACCGCCTGCGCCTTCGCCCGCCCTCTCCGGCCGGCTCCTTGCGCGCCGGCAGCTCGATGCGCTGGCTGAGGTTCGGAAACGCGTCCTCCTTATTGGGAAACGCCATCGCGGCGACGAAATGGCGCTGGAAGGCGGGCTCGATCGCGGTCTCGATCTTCTCGATTCCCCGCACGACGCTCTCGATCTCAGCCCGCGCGGCGAAGTTGAGGAGCGCAATCCTAGCGCCCGTTCCAGCCGCATTGCCGGCGCTCGCGACCTTGGCGAGATCGCAATCGGGAATGAGGCCGAGCGTCATCGCGTAAGCCGGATCGATGTGGCTGCCGAAGGCGCCGGCGAGGGTGACGCGCTCGGGCGCGGCGCCGGCGCGCTCGGTCAAGAGCTTGGCGCCGGCGTAGAGCGCCGCCTTGGCGAGCTGGATCGCCCGCACGTCGGTCTGGTAGACGAGGAGCCGCGGCGCGCCCTCATGCAGCACATAGGCGAAGGTGCGGCCGACCTGCTCGACCCGCTTCGTTCGCTCGGCGAGCGCGCCGTCGATCACGCCGTCCTCCGACACGATCCCGACCAGGAACATCTCGGCGATCGCCTCGATGATTCCCGAGCCGCAAACGCCCGTGACCCCGGTCGTTGCGGTCGCCGCCGCGAAGCCCGGCTCGTCGGACCACAGATCGCAGCCGATCACCCTGAAGCGTGGCTCGAGCGTCGCCCGGTCGATCCGCACCCGCTCGATTGCGCCAGGCGCAGCGCGCTGGCCGCAGGAGATCTGCGCCCCTTCGAAGGCCGGCCCGGTCGGCGAGGAGCAGGCGAAGAGCCGCTCGCGATTGCCGAACACGATCTCGGCGTTGGTGCCGACATCGACCAGAAGCGTGAGTTCGTCCTTGAGATACGGCCCCTCGGCGAGCACGACGCCGGCCGCATCGGCGCCCACATGACCGGCGATGCAGGGCAGCGCATAGACAAACGCGCCCGGCGCAATGTCGAGCCCCAGCTCGCGGGCGCGCGCTTCGTAAGCGCCGTCGATAGCAAGCGCGAACGGGGCGCCGCCGAGTTCGGTCGGATCGAGACCAAGAACGAGGTGATGCATGATCGGATTGCCAACCAAGGTCGCTTCGAGGATTTCGCCGCGCGAGACGCCCGCCTCGCGCGACGCCTCGCCGATCAGCGCGTCCATCGCCTCACGCACCACCCGCGTCAGCTCCTTGTCGCCACCCGGGTTCATCATAACGTAGGAGACGCGGCTCATAAGATCCTCGCCGAACCGGATCTGCGGGTTCATCGCCCCGCAGGCGGCGACGACCTCGCCGGTCATGAGATCGGTCAGATGCGCGGCGATGGTCGTCGAGCCGACGTCGATCGCGACGCCGTAAGCGCGCTCGGCGAAGCCGGGCATGACCGCGACGATGTCGCGGCTCTTGCGCAGCGCGGCGGTGACTTTCCATTGCCCGGCGCGAAGCGTCTTCTGCAGCGTGGCCAGGGTCGCGAGATCGGCGCTGGCCACGGCCACGCCCCATTGCTCGCGGAGCGCCAGCTGCAGGCGGCGCAGGTCGCTTGACGGGTCGTGCATGTCCGGCTCGGCGACCTCGACGTAGCAAAGGCGGACGACCGGATCGATTTCGATCGGATGGGTCTCGGCGCGCTTGCGCACGACCTGCCGGTGAACCTGGCTTTCGGGCGGGACGTCCACGACCAGATCGCCGCAGATTTTGGCCTGGCATCCGAGCCGCCGGCCGGGAGCGAGCGCGCCGCGTTTGTCGGCATAGCGGCTCTCGACCTCTCCCCACGGCGTCAGATGATCGGCGCGCGAATGAATCGCCTGTTTGGCGAAATCGCCCTCGGCGACATCGACCTGACAGCGGCCGCAAATGCCGCGCCCGCCGCAGACCGAATCGAGATCGACGCCAAGCGCCCGCGCGGCGGCGAGCAGGCTCGTTCCGTCGGCGAACTCGCCCCGCTTTCCGGACGGGGTGAAGACGACGCGATGGGCGCTCAACGCGGGTCTCGCGTGAGGGCGGTCAAGGCGGGCCTTCGCGCCCATCGTGCTTGGCGAGGACGGCCAGGCGGTGGGTGTCGTATTCCCTCTCCAGCCGCTCGGCGGCGGCGGCGGCTTCCGTTTCCAGATCGTCGCCGCAAGGGGCCGCCTCGCCGCGCCGCCATTCGGCGAGATAGGCGTCGTCGCTTTTCGCGCCGGCATGCATCGCCGCCGCGTCGATCGCGCGGATGAACCGCTCCGACAGTTCGCGTTTGGCGGTCGAACGCCCGGCCTTGACGACAACCTGGCTCGGGATGTCGCGCCAGTAGAGGATGGTCAGGCTGGCCATGACGCCTCCTTCGTTTGCGTCACCGGATCGAGGAAAGCGCGGATGCCGTCGAGTCCCGTGAAGCGGCGCTCGTAGGCGAGGCCGAGGCGCTCGGCCGCGGCCTTTGCCTTCGCCGTCGTCTCAGAGTCGTCGAATTGCGCCAGATGGACGACGCGGCGGTAATTGCCGAAATAGTCGTCGCGCAACTGAGGAAAGCGATCGAGGCCGAGTCCGCGAATGATAAGCGCGTCGAAATGGCGGACGAGAAAATCGGTGAGGTAGAATGTGCCCGGCTCTTCGTCGGCGAGGCGCGAGAAGGCCTCGTCGCCGGCATAGAAGGCGTAGCAATGGGCGCCCTCGATTCGCTTGACGCCTTCCGCCGCGAGCACCCGATCGAGCTCGCCGCCGGTGCCGCAATCGCCGTAGAGGCAGAGGATCTCGTCATAAGACGAGCGATTGGCGCGGATCTTCGCCCGCATCGCATCGGGAATGCGCCTGGGGTGATTATGCAATTGCGCCGGCAGGCAAGCGACGTCGATGTGATCGAGCCTGAGCGCCAGCACTTCGCGGGCGAGCGCGCCGCAAGCGATGACGAGAACCCTGCGCGCGCCTTGTTTGCGGCGAGGGTAGCTCGCCTCAGCGAAGATGTCGGCGGCCCCGCGTTCGCCGTGACTGTCATCGCCACGAGCGTGGGAATCCAGATCATGAGGCGCCGACGTTTGTCGCAATGAATCCGCATCGAGCGGCCGCGGCGGCTCCCTAGACCCCCGCTTGCGCGGGGGCGACACCCTCCGGATTGCGGGCGCAGGGGTCATGTCGCTTCGAATCACACCTTCTCGTGGGCCTGCACGGTTCCCTGCCGGCGTGCAAGCAGGGCTTTGGCGGTCTCGACCGCGACCGCGGCGTCGCGGCAATAAGCGTCGGCGCCGATCGCCTCGGCGAAGCTCTCGTTGAGCGGCGCGCCGCCGACCAGCACGATGTGGTCGTTGCGCATGCCCTTTTCCTTCAGCGTGTCGATGACAACCTTCATATAGGGCATGGTCGTCGTCAGCAGCGCCGACATGCCGACGATCTCAGGCTGATGCTTCTCGATCGCCTCGAGATACTTGTCGACGCTATTGTTGACGCCGAGGTCGAACACCTCGAAACCCGCGCCCTCCATCATCATGCAGACCAGATTCTTGCCGATGTCGTGGATGTCGCCCTTGACGGTGCCGATCACCATCCGGCCCATCTTGGGGGCGCCGGTCGCCGCCAGCAGCGGGCGCAGGATCGCCATGCCCGCCTTCATCGCGTTGGCCGACATCAGCACTTCTGGTACGAACAGGATGCCATCGCGGAAGTCGATACCGACGATCCGCATGCCCTCGACCAGCGCCTTGGTCAGGACGTCGTAGGGGGCCCAGCCGCGATCGAGCAGGATCCGAACCCCCTCCTCGATCTCTTCCTTGAGGCCATCGTAGAGATCGTCGTGCATTTGCTCGACGAGTTCATCGTCAGCGAGCGTCTTAAGGTCGAGTTCGTCGTCGGCCATGAATAAGGGTCCGAATGTTCAATTGTTCATAGCGAGGGCGCGCCACCAATCGCCCGCGCGGAGCGGGGCGAAAAGCATAATAAACAATCGCCTGCCCATGTTTTTGCGATTCGCATCTGAATTCAGGCTCGGCCGCGCACGATCCTAACCTTGTGCTCGGCGACCGGGATCATCGCCCTAACCTTCTTGACCCGGGCGGGATCGATCCGCGCGGAAACGACCCCGACGCCGTCCGAGGCCTTGGCGATCACGTGACCCCAGGGGTCAGCGACGAGCGAATGGCCGTAAGTCTGCCGCTGCTCGTTGCCGACGGTGAACGATCCGGTCTGGGCGCTGGCGCAGACGTAAGCCTCGGTCTCGATCGCCCGGGCGCGCAGCAGCACCTCCCAGTGGTCCTTGCCGGTCTGCATGGTGAAGGCGGCCGGCATCGCGATCATCTCGGCGCCTTTCTCCGCCAGCGCCTGAAAGAGGTCGGGAAAGCGCAGGTCGTAGCAGATCGAGCAGCCGACCGTGACCCCCTCGCAGTCATAGGTGACGACCGCGTCGCCCGCCTTCACAGTCGCGCTCTCCTTGTAGGCGGTTCCGTCGGGGGTCATCACGTCGAACAGGTGAATCTTGCGGTAGCGGGCGATCTCCTCGCCTTCCCGATTAAAAACGACGGAGGTGTTGTGGTAGCGGTCCTCGCCGTCGATCGCCTCCATGATCGAGCCGGCGTGGACGAAGATGCGATGCTTGATCGCCTGGCCCTGCGCCATCGCATAGGCCGGGCCGCCGGGAAGTCGCTCGGCGTTGGCGAGCTTCTGAGCCCGCGAGCCGCCGGCCCAGTCGAACTGCTCCGGCAGCAGCACCCAGTCCGGCCCCTCCTCGGCGACGGCGCGCTCGATCAGCGCCTCGGCCGCCGCGATATTGGCGGCCTTGTCGGCGATCGAATTCATCTGGATGAGCGAGACTTTCATAATTCCTCACACATGGGAACTGCCGGGGTTAGGCTATTCGGCGTGCGGAGTGGTCGCCGACGCAAAGTCACATAAACATACTATCCCCTCAGAAGCGCCTCCTTGCAGAGACCGAAATTGACATAGCTGCGCTCCCACCAAGCTTGACTGACGAGGCGCGGCAGGCGCAGAATCATCGTGCGGATAACGCTCGTCCGCAGAATTATTTGTAAATGCAATTCCAAGTCGGGAGATTTTCCCATGCTGCATCCTAAGCGCCCAAGTCTGCCCAAAGCCAGGCTTCCTCGCAAATTCCCCGGTGATGTTCCGCGAGATAAACTCAATCAAGCAACCCCAGGCTTTACAGTAATTAATCTTTGGCTAGTGAATGCTCAGCCCAGCTATCTCGAAGGTCTACAGCTAACCCTATCGTGTAATTCGCAATTTGTGTGGCTTAGTGATATCTGGGGAATTGGAATTGGCGAAGCAGAGTTTCCAAACTTGCTTGCCATTTCGACACCTAAAGGAAATGGCTTGTTGTCGGGATTGACTCTTGGTCAATTATGGACCTCCGGTACCAACTTTTCTAGGAAATCTTTCGATCGACACACCTGCCTCCTCGCTCCTCTTCGTTTTTGCCGACCCTAATGTCGTTGTCCTGGAGATGAACATTCAGATCAGTTTGCAGTCCAGTTCCGGCACCAGCACGATCGCGACGCTCACGGGTACTCCCGCGGACGGGGGAGGCCTAGCCGGCGGCGAAGTAACCTTGTTAGGTCAGAACGTGCCAATAAGTGGGGCATGGACTGGCATGTCGATTTCGCTCCCGACATGATTTGAGGCGATAAGACTGAGGGGGCGAAACGCCCTCTTAAGTCAGCGCCGGGCGAAGTCGGCGAAGGCCTTGAGCTGGTCGGCGATGAAACCGCGGGTCGCCGGATCGGTCAGTTCGCCGGTCGCGGCATCCACCTTGGTCTGGACCTGGGGGATGATGACCTCGGGCTTGCTGAGGACGCGGCCGTCGAGATAGACGAACATCTGGCGCAGGGCGAGCTGGGCTCGCAACCCGCCCCAAAGGCCCTGGGACGCACTCTGGAGCGCGACCGGCTTGGCGGCGAAAGGCTGGTTGGGAAGGCGGGAGATCCAGTCGATCGCGTTTTTTAGTACGCCTGGGATCGTGTGATTGTACTCCGGCGTGACGACGAGGACACCGTCGGCCTTCCTGATCGCCTCCGCCATTGCAAGGACGACGGCCGGAACGCCTTCGAGCTGAACATCGTGGTTGTAGAGCGGGAACTCACCAACCGACCCCAGCGGGGTGATCGTTACGCCTTCGGGCGCGAGCGCGGGCAAGGCGCGGGCGATGGCGGCGTTGAAGGAGCCCTTCCTGAGGCTCCCCACCATGACGACGAAGTGAAGCGGCTTCTCTACAGCCATCGATCGTTCCCCTTCGATACGAGACGGGGCCGGCGCTTGACGCGGCGCGCGGCGATATTTTCGCGACCCCGCGGCGGCCGGCGCCCCTAGTTTGGCCCCCGCCGCGGAATTGCTATGGTCTTTAGCAAATTGCGACCGGCTGAAGGAGCCATGTTGATCCCATCCGAGCTCTTTTCCGTCCAGGGCCGCACCGCGCTGGTGACCGGCGGGGCGACCGGCCTCGGCCGGGTCTGCGCCGAGGCGCTGCTCCGCGCCGGAGCGCGGGTGCTGATCGCCTCGCGCAAGGCGGAGGCTTGCGAAGCGGCGGCCGAGGAACTGTCGTCAATCGGGCCTTGCGAGGGTTTCGGCGGTACAGTCGCGAACGAAGCTGGCGTCGCCGCGCTGGCCGCGGAGACCCGCGCGCGCGCCGACGTCTTGCATATTCTCGTCAACAACGCCGGCCTCACCTGGGGCGAACCGTTCGAGACCTATCCGTGGAAGGCGTGGGAACGGGTGATGAGCGTCAATGTCGCGGGCCTGTTCTCGCTGACTCGCGATCTCGCGCCGATGCTCTTCGCCGCGGCGAATGCCGACCGGCCGTCGACGATTGTCAACCTCGGTTCGGTCATGGGCACGGCGACGCATGCCGAAAACGCCTATGCCTATTCGGCCTCCAAGGCGGCGGCGCATCATCTGACCCGCATTCTCGCCCAGGAGTTCGCCGGCCGGCAGGTGACGGTCAACGCCATCGCGCCGGGGCCGTTTCCGACCAACATGACGCGATTTGCGATCGGCGACGAAGCGGGCGCGGCGCGGGGGGCGAGAACAGTGCCGATGGGCCGGCTCGGGCGTCCGGACGACATCGCCGGCGCGATCCTGTTTCTGACCGGGCGCGGCGGCGCCTATACGACCGGGGCAATCCTGCCGGTCGACGGCGGCCTCGCCGTCGCCCCTCCGCCGTCGATGTTTGGAGGGCGCGAATGACCGATTGGGCGGACGTCAAGAGGGTTCCAGCGGCCGATCTTGCGGCGATGGTCGGCCGAAGCTTCATCTCGCGCTGGCTCATTGTCGACCAGGCGCGGATCGACGCCTTCGCCAAGGTCACCGAGGACGAACAGTTCATCCATGTCGACCCGGAACGGGCGGGCGCGACCGCGTTCGAGGGCACGGTCGCGCATGGCTTCCTCACCCTCTCGCTGCTCTCGGCCATGGCCTATAGCGCCCTGCCGAGAATCGAGGGCGCGGCCCACGGGGTGAATTACGGCTTCGACAAGGTGCGCTTTCTCCACCCCGTCCGCTCGGGAAGCCGGGTGCGCGGGCATTTCACCCTGCAGGCGGTCACGCCGCGCTCGGCGCGCGAATGGCAATTGACCTACGAGGTCAGCGTGGAGATCGAAGGGGCGCAGAAGCCCGCGCTCGCCGCGGTCTGGCTGACGATGCAGGTGATGGGCGGATAGGCCAGCGCACCTCAATTCCAGAACCGCACCGCCTCGCCTGCCGAGGGGGCTGTTAGCTCGCCCTCCCACATCACCCTCCGCCCGCGGATGATGGTTCCGACCGGCCAGCCGGTCACTGTCTTGCCGTCGTAAGGCGTCCAGCCCGAGCGTGAGGCCATCCAGGAATCGCGGATCGTTGCGCAGCGCTTCATGTCAACGATCGTGAAGTCGGCGTCGTAGCCGGCGGCGATTCGGCCTTTGCCGACGAGCCTGAACAGGCGCTGGGGCCCGGCGCTGGTCAGATCGACGAATCGCTCAAGGGTAAGCCTCCCCGCGTTGACATGGTCCAGCATGATCGGAACGAGGGTCTGGACGCCGGTCATGCCCGACGGGCTTTCCGGATAGGGCCTGGCCTTCTCATCCAGCGTATGGGGCGCATGGTCGGAGCCGAGAACGTCGACGACGCCCGCCTGAAGCCCGCGCCAGATCGCGTCGCGATGTTCGGGGCCGCGAACCGGCGGGTTCATCTGCATCTTCGTCTTGAGGCGCGGGTAATCCTCGGCGCTGAGCGTCAGGTGATGGGGCGTCACTTCACAGGTCGCGACGTCCTTGGCGTTCGCCAGAAAGCCCATCTCCTCGCGGGTCGAGACATGCAGAACGTGCACCTGCGCCCGCGCCTCGCGCGCAAGGCGAATGAGGCGCTCGGTGGAGCGGAGCGCGGCGATTTCATCGCGCCAGATGGGATGCGACGACGGATCGCCGGCGACCCGCAGGTTTTTGCGCTCGTTGAGGCGCGGCTCGTCCTCGCTGTGGAACGCGGCGCGGCGGCGGATGCGCTTGAGGATCGCAAGCACCCCCTGGTCGTCGGCGACCAGGAGGCGGCCGGTCGAGGAGCCCATGAACACCTTGATTCCCGCCGCGCCTGGCAGGCGCTCGAGCTCGGCGAGATCGGCGACGTTCTCGTGCGTACCGCCGACCCAGAAGGCGAAGTCGCAATGCATGCGGCCTTTGGCCCGGCCGAGCTTGTCGGCGAGCGCGTCGGCGCTGGTGGTGGTCGGGTCGGTGTTGGGCATTTCGAATATCGCAGTCACGCCGCCGAGCGCCGCCCCGCGCGAGCCGCTCTCAAGGTCCTCCTTGTGAACGAGGCCCGGCTCGCGAAAATGAACCTGGGAATCGATGACGCCGGGAAGAACGTGGAGGCCGCCGCAATCGAGGCGCTCCCCCGCTGCGGCCGCGCCCAGAGCGCCAATCGCCGCGATGCGCCCGTCAAGAACGCCAATGTCGCGGACGCCGATCCCGTCGTGGTTGACCACGGTTCCGTTCACGAGCACGCAATCGAAACCCGGCGGCATGGCCTTGTCCTTTCTTGCAGTGGCGCGAAAGCGGCCTATTTGACAGTGTACATCCTTGCAAGCGCGACCGGAGGCGCCCGATGAGCAGAAAAGCCGCTTCTCTCGACGATCGCGGCGTCGTTTCGGTCTCTGGCGCCGATACAGCCGGATTTCTGCAAGGGTTGCTCACCAATGACGTAGAGCGGCTCGAGCCGGGCGAAGCGCGCTATGCCGGCCTGCTCACGCCGCAAGGCAAGATCCTTTTCGATATGATCGTGGTCCGCGCGCCCGGCTCCGACGGCGCGGCCTATCTCCTCGATTGCGCGGCGGCGCAGGCGGCCGATCTCGCCAGGCGGCTCGGCTTCTACAAGCTACGCGCCAAGGTCGCGATCTTGGACGAGAGCGCTACCCGCGCCGTCGCCGCCTTCTGGGGCGGCGAGCCCGCGGCAGTCGAGGGGGGCGTTCTTTACGCCGATCCGCGCGATCCGCGCCTGGGCTGGCGCGCGATCCTGCCGCGCCCGATCGCGGCCGCCCTCGGGTCGGGGCACGCGGGGGAGTACGAGGGTCTGCGCATCGGCGTTGTCGCGGCGAAGGGCGGGATCGATTTCGCCTACGGCGACGCTTTCCCGCACGACGCCAACCTCGACCTTCTGCATGGGGTCGATTTCGACAAGGGCTGCTATGTCGGGCAGGAGGTCGTCTCGCGGATGAAGCACCGCGGGACGGGGCGCAAGCGCATCGTACGGGTCAAGCTCGACGGGCCGGCGCCCGCGCCGGGCGCGCCCGTGATGGACCGCGAGCTTGCGGTCGGCGCGCTCGGTTCGTCGTCGGGGCGCGAGGCGCTGGCGCTTCTGAGGCTCGATCGGGTCGAGGACGCCGCGGCTGCGGGCCGGACGCTGAGCGCAGGCGGCGTCGGACTGGCGCTGGCCGAGTGAGCTGGAGACGGCGGGAGCCGCTCAGTCAGCGGTAGACGAGCACCGGGATGGTCGAATGGGTCAGCACCTTGACCGTCTCGCTGCCGAGCAGGAGGGCCGAGATCCCGCGCCGCCCGTGCGAGGCCATGACGATGAGATCGCAACCGAGCGCGTGCGCCGCATCGATGATGGCGCGATAGGGCTGGTCGTGAACCTCGCGGACCGTCTCGCACGCCACGCCCGCCGCTTCGGCGGCCATTTTGACCTGTTCCAGCGCCCGATCCGAAATGCGGCGCGACTCCTCGTCGTATTCGTCCTCGCCGATCGTGACCAGGACGGCGTCCATCGAGGCGACCCGGTAGGGCTCCGCGATCGTCAGCCCGGTCACCTTCGCCCCGGACGCCTTGGCGAGCTGAACGCCGTAGAGAACCGCCTTGCGCGACAGGTCAGAGCCATCCGTCGGGATCAGAATGTGCTTGAACATGAGCTCTCCACCGCGGCTTGCCGGCGAAAATTAGGGCATCACGCGGCGCGGCGCCATAGCCGCAATGCGCGGCGATTGGCGAGCGAGTTGCCGCGCCGCCGGGGGGCGGCTAAGTTAAGCCCCCGAAGGAACCTAATGTCCATTTTGGGGTTCCCAATTCGCCCCCTAACCTCCCAAGGAGCCGTGCCATGGCCTTCACGCTGCCCGATCTTCCTTACCCTCATGACGCGCTGGCCCCGGTCATGTCGCGCGAGACGCTCGAATTTCATCACGACAAGCATCATCTGGCCTACGTCAATAACGGCAACAATGCGCTCAAAGGCACCGAATGGGAGGGCAAGCCGCTCGAGGAGATCGTCAAGGGCTCGTTCGGCAAGAACGCCGCAGTGTTCAACAACGCCGGCCAACACTATAACCATATCCATTTCTGGAAGTGGATGAAGCCGAAGGGCGGCGGCAAAATTCCGGGCGAACTCGAGAAAGCGCTCAAGGACGCGTTCGGTTCGGTCGACAAGGCCAAGGAAGACCTGGTCCAGGCCGGCGTCAGCCAGTTCGGTTCGGGGTGGGCATGGCTCGCCCTCAAAGGCGGCAAGGTCGAAGTGATGAAGACGCCGAACGGCGAGAACCCGCTCGTGCACGGGGCCAAGCCGATCCTCGGCGTCGACGTCTGGGAGCACTCCTACTACATCGACTTCCGCAACCGCCGGCCCGACTATCTCAAGGCGTTTCTCGATAGCCTGGTTAATTGGGAGCACGTCGCCGAGATGTACGGCGAGAAGTAAACTCCCCTCCGGCGCCCTCCCGCGCCGAGCCGGAGGGCGCCTGCGCGATCAGTCGGTCAGGTTCAGCGTCTTTAGCGCGCAGACATCGACGTCGGAGGCATCCATCGACAGGCCGTCGGCGAAGGTGCCGTGCAGGTCCACCCGGCAATTGTAGGCCTGCGGCAGTTTGGCCGGAGCATGTTGGCCGGACTTCAGCGCCCCGAGCACTTTCTTCCAGCTTACCGAGCCGCTCTCGGCCGCCTGCAACTGGACGAGGTCGGCCTTGCGCGAGTTCGTCACCGTCACCGTGACCGTGGGCGCGCCCGCCGGCGCGTTTGGCTTGGGCTTCGCGGCTGAGGTCGGCGCGGGCTGCGCGTTCTGCGCGAGCGCCGGCGCTGCGATCAGGCCGCAGAGCACCGCGGCAATCGCTGCGGCCAAGGTCCGTCCCGTCATGAATCTCCTCCTGCGCTCGAGCCGCACGAGCTTGCGTTCGCGAGAGTGGCGCCACGATGGCGAATGAAAAGCCAGGATCTCAGCGCACAATGTCGCCGCCCTGCTGCGCCTACCCATTACAGGTTGCGAGGAGAGACGGCGTCCTGCGGTCCCCGGTCGACCGTCCGACGTTCCGCGGCGGCGCGAAGCATTGGCAATACGTCCTCGATTCTTTCCGCGACCAGATAGCGCAAATCGAAGCCTTCGCGAATGAAGCCTTCCATACGCATATGGGCGATGAGCGCGAGCAAGGGCCGCCAGAAATCGCCGATATTGGCGATCAGGATCGGCTTGGCGTGGCGATCGAGCTGCGCCCAGGTCATCTGCTCGACCAGCTCCTCGAGCGTGCCGACCCCGCCCGGCAGCGCGACGAAGGCGTCGGCGCGCTCGAACATCGTCTGCTTGCGCTCGTGCATATCGCCGACGACGATCATCTCATGGGCCGCGGTCAGCGCATGTTCCTTGCGGATGAGGAAATTCGGGATGACGCCGGTCACATGGCCGCCGGCGGCGAGCGTCGCGCGGGCGAGGCGGCCCATCAGGCCGTCGCCGCCACCGCCGTAGACGAGGCCGACGCCCTCGGCCGCGAGCGCCCGCCCCAGCTCTTCCGCTGCGTCGGCGAACCGCACGTCGTTTCCAGCGGTCGATCCGCAATAGACGCAGACGTTTCGAATCGCGGTCATGCTCCGCCTCGCTCAGAAGCGATTTGCCGCCCGCTCGCGAGCGTCGTCAAGCGAGCAAGCTGCTATTCGAGCCCGAGCTCGCGCAGGATCTCCGCCGTGTGCTCGCCGAGCTTTGGCGAGCGGCGATTGAGCGCGAGCGGGCTTTCGCTCATCAGGATCGGGCTGCGGATCCCCGGCGTTCCCTGGGGCTCGATCTTCATTCCGCGCGACTTGAACTGCGGATCGGCGAAGAGGTCAGCGATCGTGTTGATCGGGCCGGCGGGCACGACCGCGGCCTCGAGCGCGGCAAGAAGCGCGTCGCGCTTCCATGAGGCCGTCTTCGCCCTGAGCTCGCGATCGAGCGCGACGCGGTTGACGACCCGGCCCGGATTGGTCGCAAAACGCTCGTCCCGCGCGAGCGGCTCAAGTCCGAGCACGCCGCAGAGGCGCACGAACTGGCCGTCGTTCCCGACCGCCACGATAAGCCAGCCGTCCGCGACCGGCAGCGTCTGGTACGGCGCGAGATTGACATGGGCGTTGCCCATCCGCTTGGGCGACCGGCCGGAGGCGAGATAGTTCATCGCCTGGTTGGCGAGCATCGCGCTCATCGAGTCAAATAGCGCAAGATCGAGATGCTGGCCGCGTCCGGTGCGCTCGCGCTCGATCAGCGCCGCCTCGACGGCGATGACGCCATAGAGGCCGGTGAAGAGATCGGCGATGGCGACGCCCGCCTTCTGCGGCGACCCGTCCGGCTCGCCGGTTATGCTCATGATCCCCGACATACCCTGGATGAGGAAGTCGTAGCCGGCGCGCTTCGCGTAAGGGCCGGTCTGGCCGAAGCCCGTCACCGAGCAATAGATGAGGCGCGGGTTCAGGCGCCGAAGCAACTCGAAGTCGAGGCCGAACTTCATGAGTCCGCCGACCTTGAAGTTCTCGATCAGGACGTCCGAGCGCGCCGCGAGGCGCCGCACGATCTCGCGTCCCCGCTCGGTCGCGAAGTCGGCGACGATCGAGCGCTTGCCGCGATTGCACGAATGGAAATAGGCGGCCGACAGCTCGCCCTCCGTGTCGATGAAGGGCGGCCCCCAGCGGCGCGTCTCGTCGCCCTCCGGACTCTCGACCTTAATGACGTCGGCGCCGAGATCGGCGAGCGTCTGGCCGGTCGTCGGGCCCGCGAGCACGCGCGCAAGCTCAACGACGCGCAGTCCGGCAAGCGGGCTCATCTTCAGAAGAACGCCTGCAAGCCCGTCTGCGCACGTCCCAGGATCAGCGCGTGAACGTCATGCGTGCCCTCATAGGTGTTGACGGTCTCGAGGTTAGCGAGGTGACGCATGACCTTGTACTCGATCTGAATGCCGTTGCCCCCGTGCATGTCGCGCGCGGCGCGGGCGACCTCGAGCGCCTCGCCACAATTGTTGCGCTTGACGAGCGAGATCATTTCCGGCGCCGCCTTACCCTCGTCCATGAGCCGCCCGACCCTCAGCGACGCCTGGAGTCCGAGCGCGATCTTGGTCTGCATGTCGGCAAGCTTCTTCTGGAAGAGCTGGGTCTGGGCAAGCGGGCGGCCGAACTGCTTGCGATCGAGGCCGTATTGACGGGCGGCGAGCCAGCAATCCTCCGCCGCGCCCATCGCCCCCCAGGATATGCCGTAGCGGGCGCGATTGAGGCAGCCGAACGGCCCTTTGAGCCCGGAGACGTTCGGAAGCAGCGCGCTTTCCGGCGCTTCGACATTGTCGAGCACGATCTCGCCGGTGATCGAGGCGCGCAGCGAAAGCTTGCCCTCGATCTTTGGCGCCGAGAGGCCCTTCATGGTTTTTTCGAGAACGAAACCGCGAATCTGATCGTCGTGCGCCCGCGACTTCGCCCAGACGATGAACACGTCGGCGAGAGGGGCGTTGCTGATCCACATTTTTGAGCCAACGAGACGGTAGCCGCCGTCGATCTTCTCCGCCCGCGTCGCCATGCCGCCCGGATCGGAGCCGGCGTTCGGCTCCGTCAGCCCGAAACAGCCGATAAGCTCGCCTCGCGCAAGACCCGGCAGATATTTTCGGCGCTGCTCGGCGTCGCCATAGGCGTAGATCGGATACATGACGAGCGAGCTCTGCACGCTCATCATGGAGCGGAAGCCGGAATCGACCCGCTCGACCTCGCGCGCCACCAGTCCGTAAGCGACGTAGCCGGCGGCGGCGGCGCCGTATTCCTCAGGCAGCGTCACCCCGAGGAGACCCGCTTCGCCCATCAGGCGAAAGAGCTTCGGGTCGGTCGTCTCCTCAAGATAGGCCTTCCGGATCCGCGGCGCGAGCTCCTTGGCCGCGAAGTCCCGAGCCGTGTCGCGTATCATCCGCTCGTCATCGGAAAGCTGGGATTCAAGCAGGAGCGGGTCATCCCACTGGAACGGGCCGAGATCGGGTCCGTGGAAACCAGTCATCTGAACGCCTCAGGCCTTGGGCGCCCGCATCCTGCGACCCGCCGCTTTTCGGTCCGCCCCCAAAGGAGGAGTCAGGCCGGCATCGATCTATATTGGCCGGCGGAGGAGGCGTCGAGGGTGGGCTTCCGGCGGCAAGGTGGAAACGGCGCCGGCGCCGGCCTATCATTGAGTCATGCAAGACAATCCCCTCTCGCACGGTTTATGGGAAATGACCGCCCCGCCCGCGCCGCCGACGCCGCCACTCAAGGGCGAAGTCCGGGCCG
Organism: uncultured Alphaproteobacteria bacterium; assembly: GCA_963794155.1. GTDB lineage: Bacteria > Pseudomonadota > Alphaproteobacteria > Rhizobiales > Beijerinckiaceae > Roseiarcus. The sequence continues at coordinate 133,751 of CAWCCX010000004.1, forward strand.
ATGTCGCGGTTATCGGCTGCGGCTACACCGGGATATCGACGGCGCTCAATCTGGCTGCGGCGGGAGCAAAGGTGGTCGCGCTCGAGGCGGTCGAGATCGGCTTCGGCGGCGCGGGCCGCAACGTCGGCCTGGTTAACGCCGGGATGTGGCTCGCGCCCGACGAGATCGTGAAGAGGCTGGGCGCCGATTATGGCGAACGGCTGCTCGACCTGCTTGGCGGCGGCCCGGCGGAAGTCTATGCGCTGGTCGACAAGCACGGAATCGACTGTGAGCTTGTGCGCAACGGCACGCTGCATTGCGCGGTTGGGCGTGCGGGGCTCGCCAAGATCGATGAGCGCGCCCGGCAATGGAGCGCTCGGGGCGCGCCGGTCCGCGTCCTGAGCCAAGCCGAAGCGGCGAAGCGGATCGGGGTCGACATCTACGCCGGCGCGCTTCTCGACCTGCGCGCCGGAACCATTCAGCCGCTCGCCTACGCGCGCGGCCTCGCGGCCGCCGCGATCGCCGCCGGCGCTCGCATCCACACCCAAAGCCCGGTGCGATCGGCCGAGCGGACGGGAAAGGCATGGACGCTTAAAACCGACGGCGGGACGGTCGCCGTCGACTGGATTGCGGTCGCGACCGACGCCTATGGCGTCGCGCCGTGGCCGCAAGGGCGGCGGGAGCAGATTTGCGTGCCCTATTTCAATTTCGCCACCCGGCCGTTGAGTCCCGAGCTTCAGGCGGCGATCCTCCCCGGCCGCGAGGGCTGCTGGGACACCAGGCTGATCATGAATTCCTTCCGCTTCGATCGCGCCGGGCGGCTTCTGTTCGGCAGCATCGGCGCCTTGCGCGGGACCGGCCTCGCCGTCCATCGCGCCTGGTGCATACGCGCGCTTAACAAGACCTTTCCCCAGATCGGCGAGGTCGCGTTCGAGGCGCAGTGGTACGGACAGATGGGCATGACCGATAACGCTCTGCCGCAATTCCATCGCCTAGCGCCGAACGTCGTGACGTTCTGCGGCTACAATGGCCGGGGCATTGGCACCGGCGCCGTTTTCGGGCGCGTGCTTTCAGATCACATCCTCGGAAGGCTGGGCGAGAAGGATCTGCCGTTGCCGGTCACCGAGCCTGACGCGCCGGCGCTGCCGGCGCTGAAGGAGGCCTATTACGAAGCTGGCGCGCAGATCGCGCATGTGGTCGGCGCCCGACTGTAAGCAGCATCGAACGCCGGGCGGCCAACCCCGCCTCCGCCAAAACGTGATCTTGATTTCACCAACATGTCTGGCTATGGGCTCGCATCGATGTCTGACCGACAACTCGACTTCGTGCTCTGCGACGCGCGACGAGGAAGCCTTCCGCACCGATAGCGGACTGGCGACATCAGGCCGCTCCTCTCAACTTCTTCCACGGGACTGCATCTATGGCTACTGGAACCGTCAAATGGTTCAATGCAACGAAGGGCTTTGGCTTCATCCAGCCCGATGATGGCGGCAAGGACGTATTTGTCCACATCAGCGCCGTCGAGCGCGCGGGGCTTCGCGACCTCGCTGAGGGACAGAAAGTCGCCTATGAGATTGTCGCCGACAAGCGAACCGGACGCTCGTCGGCAGGCAACCTGAAGGTCGCCTGACCTTTCTTCAAGCGCATGCGCGCTTCCCGCGCTCGATCCAGCCCCGGCGACAAAGCCGGGGCTTTTTGTTTATGGTGGCCTCCGGAGGGAGGCAACGATGACTGAGGGCAAGCAAGAGACGTTTCTGGGGCTCGATATCGGCACCTCGTCGGTCAAGGCGCTGCTCGTCGACCCCGATCAGCGGGTCGTCGCCGAAGCCTCGGTCTCGCTCAGCGTCTCGCGCCCTCATCCTTTGTGGAGCGAGCAGGATCCCGGCGATTGGGTCCAAGGCGTCGAGGCGGCCGTCGCCGCTATCCGCCGCCATGCGCCGACTGAATTCGCCGCCCTGTCGGGGATCGGGCTCTCCGGCCAAATGCACGGCGCGACCCTGCTCGACGCGCATGATAAGCCGCTCAGGCCCGCGATCCTGTGGAACGATGGCCGCTCGTTTGCCGAATGCGCCGAGCTCCAGCGACGCGTCCCCGATCTCGAGCAACGGACCGGCAACCTCGCCATGCCCGGCTTCACCGCGCCGAAGATGCTGTGGGTCGCCTCCCATGAGCGGGAGATCGCCAAGGCGACCAGGCGGGTGCTGTTGCCCAAGGACTATGTGCGCCTGAGCCTCTCCGGCGAAGCGGTGTCGGAGATGTCGGACGCCTCGGGCACGCTCTGGCTCGACGTCGGCCGGCGGCGCTGGGACACGGTCCTTTTGGCGGCGACGGGCCTGACGGAGAAGGCAATGCCGGGCCTTGTCGAAGGTTCCGAGGTCTCGGCCGATCTCGCGCCCGCGGTCGCGACCGCCTGGGGCCTCAACGGCCGCAAGATTCCGATCGCCGGCGGGGGCGGCGACAACGCCGCGTCCGCGATCGGGGTCGGCGCGACGGCGCCGGGGGAAGGCTTCGTCTCGCTCGGTACGTCGGGGGTGATTTTTTCGGTCACCGACCGCTTCGTCAGCCTGCCGAAGCGCACCCTGCACGCGTTCTGTCACGCGCTGCCGCATCGGTGGCATGGCATGGCGGTGATGTTGTCGGCCGCCTCCTCGCTGTCCTGGATCGCAAGTGTCCTCGGGCGCGAGCGCGACATCGGCGAATTGATCGCCGGCGCCGCAGCTTTCGCCCGCTCGAAGAGCGCAGTCGCTTCGGCCCCGGTCTTCCTGCCCTATCTCAGCGGCGAGCGCACGCCGCACAACGACGCCGAAGCGACCGGCATGTTCGCGGGCTTAAGGGCCGAACACGGCGCGGATGCGCTCGTCTTCGCGGTCATGGAGGGCGTCGCCTTCTCATTCGCCGACGGCGTCGACGTTCTGGACGCCGCCGGCGCCCGACCGGTCCGCCCGCTGCTGGTCGGCGGCGGCGCGCGGTCGGAATTCTGGGGCCAGATGATCGCCGACGTGACCGGCCTGACGATCGATCTCGCTTCCGGCGCCGAAGCAGGCGCGGCGCTCGGCGCGGCCAGGCTCGGCATGCTCGCCGCCGGGGCCGGCAAGGTCGAGGCGGTGTGCGCCCGCCCCCCGGTCCAGCGGGAGTTCAAGCCCGATCCCGACCGCGCCGCGGTCCACGCCGCGCGCCTAAAGCGGTACCGCGCGCTCTATGCGGGCGAGAAAGCGGCGCGAGGCTAAACTACGCGCCAATGGGTGATCAGGTCGCCGATTGCGGTCACCAGAATTTGCACTCCGATGCACATTAGAAGGAAAGCGGTGAGCCGCACGATCACCGCTTGCGCCGTCGGTCCGATGAAGTCGGTCAGCCGGTCGGCAGATCGGTAGGAGATCCAGATGATCGCGGCGTTGGCGACTGCAGCGACGCTTGCCCCGAGAAAAAAGGCGACAAAACCAACGCTGCTGGCCGGCCGCTCGGCGCCGATGGTGATCGCGACCGCGATCGTTCCCGGCCCGGTGGTGAAGGGCAGCGTCAGGGGAAAGAACGCAAGTTGGAGCGGATCGCCGTCGCTTCCCTGCTCCTCGGCGCGCTCGTGGCCTTTCCGGTCCGGGTGAGGTTCGGCCGAACTCAACAAGCGCCAGCCGCTGAGCGCGACCACGGTTCCTCCGGCAATTCGCAGCGCATCGATCGAAACGCCGAAGAAGCGCAGGACATAGGCGCCCGCCCACAGCGCGCCGAACATGATGAGGAGCGAATAGACGCCGACCAGGGCGGCGACCTTCTCTTTGACCGCCGGCGAGAAGTCCTTGGTCACACCATAAAAGATGAACGCGCCGCCGATCGGGTTGATGATCGAGAACAGCGACGGGAAGGCGAGCAGGAAGGCGACATTCGCCGTACCCGCAAGACTGCCCCAATCCGCGCCGATCGCCTGATCCATTCCGCCATCAACCTATGAACGAGACTTCTCCCTTTCTCTCTAACCTTTTGGGAAGCCTCGCGCGCTAGCCTTGTCGTCTCATCGACGAGCCGAGGAGAGGACCCAATGTCCGGACCCGCCGCGATCTGGGCGGCGTTGCAGGGAGCGCTCCTGGAAAGCTTCACGCCCGCCTCGGCCTATGGCGCCCCGGCGCTCGGCGGCGCGCTCGCGGTGTGCGCGCTTTATTACATCGGCCGCCGCCAGGCGCGCGGCCGGCGGATGAGCTTGAGGGGATTTGCGCGGTCGATTTTCCCCAGGCGCATTCTCCTCCATCCCTCGTCGCTCATCGACATGCGCTTGTGGGTGCTGAACGGCGTCGCCTTCACCTCCGCCTACGGCATGCTGGGCTTGGGCCTCTTCTTCTGGCGCGACGCCATCGTCGCAGGCCTGACCCATGAATTTGGGCCGCATTCGCCGACGCGCTGGCCGGTCTGGACCATCCTGACGCTCGCGACCATGCTCCAGCTCCTGGCTTCCGAGCTCGCCTATTGGTTCGCCCATTATTGCTTCCACAAGATCCCGGCCCTGTGGGAGTTCCACAAGTTTTCTAATGCGGTGGCGGATCAAGGGGATAGGTCCCTCACCCGGCGCAAAAGGCCCTTTGATCGATAACGGTTATTTTGGCTGTCCCTCACCATGCCCTGCTTGCTCTGGATGAATCTCGCGCCCCTCCGGGTCGAGCATGTGCGTGGTGAGGAGCGGGAGGGGGACCCGCATGAGATGGCTTGGCGAGAGGACAAATCGGCGCCGGTTGAACCGGCGAGCAATATTCTGTCGCCATCAACGCCGCGCTGGCGCATCCGGTCAGCCGTCATTTGAAGGGTATTGGCAGCGACAGAGCGCATAAACAGATGTTTATGTCGCGATGTCCTCGAATACTCTCCACAACTACTCTCAAAGCCAAAACCGGCCCGAGACTCCGACGTCATAATGTGCTAAGGTGCAATCGTGAGACGAAAGAGGGCATCCGCGCCAACGGACACCCTCAATCTGTATTCACATTCAACCGGACCCGTGTGGTCAACGGCCTCCCACAGACAGAAGCAGCTTATCTGCTTCGGGCAGCGCTGTCCACTGCATCGGTCGCATAAAAAAGGTATGACGCCAATGCAGCAGATGCTGGAATTTGAATACGAGAATAGCCGGCCCTTCCGGGTCATTGATCGCGACGGCGAGCCTTGGTTCGTCCTCTCGGATGTGTGTCGCGAACTTGAAATCGGCAACGCGGCGCATGCGGCTAGCCGATTGGACGACGACGAAAAGGGTATCATTAATAGCGATACCCTTCGCGGGGTGCAAAAAGTCATCATAATCAATGAGTCAGGTCTCTACAGCCTGATCCTTACGAGCCGCAAGGAGGCGGCGAAGCGCTTTAAAAAGTGGGTGACCGCCGAGGTGCTTCCCTCGATTAGGAAGACTGGAGCGTACGGGAACCGCGCAAAGATACCGGCCTTCATTCGCAGGTTCAATCTCAATTGGGATCGCGTCTCACCCGGTCATTTTTCTATCATCTCAGAACTCGTTATTCGGCTGCATGGCCGACTTGAAATGGTGGGCCATACGATGGCAGACAAGGCGAAGAACGGACAAGAACTTCGTCCTGACGTCAGTGTGGGGAAATTGTTTGCCGACTGGTTGCGTAAGCGGCATCCGTCACTTTGCGATACGTTCTCGTATTATTGGCACAAAACTCCGGAGGCTGAAATTCAGGCTCGCCAGTACCCGATAAAGATGCTGCCCTATTATTTGGAATTTGTCGATACGTGCTGGCTTCCGCAATATTCTATACCGTATTTTAAGACGCGCGATCCTGCCGCCTTAGCGTTCTTGCCAAAGCTTATTCCGATGGCGCACAAGGCGCAGCCGGCCAAGCTTTTTGCCCCCGCGAAAACGCCTGGAACACTCGCGTAGGTCAGATCGGGGGGGCGGTCCTGACCGCCCCCCCTCATTACAACCATGATCCGCCTCTCCATCACCGTCGCCGCCTTCGAGGCCATCGCCGCGACCTTGCCGTCGAGCGTTGGCGTTGAGCAGAACCGCGCTCCCAACGGCGACTATTTCATTTGGCTCGATCCGAGGTATGTCGACAGGCTTCGGGCCATGCGCGGCCCGGGCGAGAGCTACTCCGACGTCATCCTGAGGCTGGTGAAGGGTGATGGCGGCTAGGAATAGGCCGCCGCCTTACGGCGCCCTGGGCCGGCTCGCGGCTTGGAATGATAGGTCCGCTCCGGCCCGGATTGCGCTTGTTGGACGCGCCGGAACCTGTGAAGCTGGGTGCGGCCCGTCATCGGCGCGCCAGAGAGGCCGCCTCTGATGCGGTCGGCATGGCATGAGGGAGCGGCGACATGAACATGAAGCAGGGACTCTCAGCGGGCGCCTTGTTTGTTGGCGTGCTGTCGGCGGGCGGGGCGGCGCAGGCGACGACCTTCCTCTTCACCGACACAGTGCAGACCTTCGACGTCACCACGACCGGGGTCTACGACATCACGGCCTATGGCGGTCAAGGCGGCTTCGGGAGCCCCTCCGCCGGCGGCGGAGGCGCGGAGATCGGCGGCGACGTCACGCTCACCGCGGGCAGCGTCCTGACCATCCTCGTCGGCGGCGCCGGGGGCGTAAACACGAGTGACTTCGGCAGCGGCCCCGGCGGCGGCGGCACTTTCGTTGTCCTGAATGGGCTTACCGCCCCCCTGGTGGTCGCGGGCGGCGGCGGCGGCGGCGGCGACGGAACGGTCGGCGGCGGCGGCCTCGGGTTAGCCAGCGGCGACGGCGGCGGCTTAGGCGGTTCCGCTCCCCCTGCTTGCCTTTTTTGCGGCGGTGGCGGCGGCGGTTTCAGCGGTGCCGGCGTTGGAGATGGGGTCGATGGCGACGGCGCCGGCGGCGGCGGCTATAGCGCCGGCACCATCGCCGCGGGCGGCGTCGGCGGCTTTTTCGGCGGCGACGGCATGGGAGGTAACGGCGGCGCCGGCGGCGGCGGCGGCGGCGATGAGGGCGGCGGCGGCGGCGGCGGCTACGCGGCGGCGCCGGCGGCGGCTTTGGCGTCGTCGGCAGCGGCGGTTGCTCGTTCCTGGACAGCATTGTGACCGAGGATGTCTCCTTGGCCGGCGAGAACATGAGCGACGGCTTCGTGACCATTTCGCCGGAATTGACGGTGCCCGAACCGTCAACCTGGGCGATGATGCTCCTTGGCTTCGCTGGCTTGGGCTTTGTCGGCTATCGTAGGCGACGGACACTCGCCGCCGCAGCGAGCGTCTGAGGCCTCGGGACTGCCCCACAAAAAAGCCCCCCGCGGTGCGTCGGGGAGGGGCGGTTTCGCAGCGGGGCAAAGAGGCGCGCCAAGAGCGGCGGGCAAGAAGGCGCGCCAGACAAACGAACGCGACCCGCGCAGGATTGTTCCGCCCCCCAGACCGCCCAGCGTCTCGTAACGCAGGCCGCCTACGGCCTCTAGCGGAAGGGGAGGTCTTCTGCCCGCGGCGTCGAGATGGCCGCTGGCGAGGCTCCTGGCGCGTCCTGGGGCGGGCACCGTTTCAAAGGTAGGCAAATTTGCCGACCTGCCCATCCGGCTCCATCCTCCTTTGCGAGGCGCGCTCGCCTTTCCGCCCTCCCTTGCGAGGCGCGCTCGCCTTTCCGCGACCTGGGCGGCTCTTCGCTCCGGCTCCGCGCGTTTTCAAAAAACCCACGTCACGCTCTGGCTCGACCCTCCGCGGGGTGTGGCAGCGGGCCGGTCGGTCAGGCCGAGACCGCTGCGGCAAGGCCCTTCCCGCCCAATGGCAGCGGCGCGCGGAGCGCCAATATCGCGCTGATGGTCGAGTTTTGGCCGCGCAGGGCTTGCGGGCGACAACTGGGCCGTCGATGCGCCCGCGTTCACAAAGGGGGGATCGCTCGTCTGGCGTCGGCTCCTCATCGCGGCGACCCTGCTCGCGTTGCACTTTTCGAAGCGGCTTGCGCTCCAACTCGACCGGCCGGCAAAGCGGGGAGTGCATATTCCTGGCGGTGCGTAGCGGCCCGCGCCTGAGGCCGCTTAGCTCATTTCTCGTCCAACAGTGTTTCGCGCGCAGAATGGGCTTGACAATACTGGCGCGGTTGTCGATCTTGGTCTTGTCAAGCATTGAATGACTGCTGGGGCTGGCGACGGCGGATTTGAGATTGCACAATTTCGTGATCTTGGTCCTTCTCAGAATGGGTGCGTCCTTCCTATTGCCTTTTCTCTGATATTCGCAATCGATAGGTCGCACTTCTGACCCGCGTTTAGACCCGGATTGAGCCGGAGGGAACAATGCGGTTTTCAAGGGGTCCGGGCTCTAGGTTTTTCTTCATTTGGGCGATCCTTCTCGCGACCGGGAACGCGGCTATTGCGCAGGTCACGGAAACAGGAGCCAACTTCCCGGAGCCCGTAGTCAGCGGGACCACCAACAACTATTCGATTGGCTGGGTCGGCGTCGGCACGCTCTCGATTCTGGGCGGCTCGTCCTTCACCGCAGGTTCTTTGAGCGCCGGCGACCGTGAAACCGGCAACGGAACGATCACTATCGATGGCAGCGGCACCACCGTTACTCTTAATCCTCAGGGTACGACGAATATTCTTCAGCCGGGGAATTGGGGCGTTGGCTCTGTCACGATCTCAGGCGGCGCAGCGGTCGACGGAACCAACGCCGCCGGGTGCGCAGCGAATTGGTGCAACAGCTTCATCGGGAACGGGGCGGGATCGACCGGAACGCTCACCATCACCGGCAACGGATCCTCCCTCAGCCTGCCGAGCTCGACTGCCTTCGTCGTCGGCCAGGACACCGTGCAGGACTATATGGGCTCTCCATTTGGCACGCCGGGAGGAGCGACCGACGCTTACCTCAATGTCACCGCTGGCGGCACGCTCAACACGGGCAGCTCCACCATTGCGCAGAACGGAAATATGTACACCCCTCCTCCTGGCTCCATCTACGTTCCCACAGGGACCGAGACGGCGAGCGGGACGGCAGTCGTCAACAATGGAACGTGGAACATCACCTCGCCTCAGGGCTGGGCGCTCTCCCTCGGCAACGGAAGCAATTCGACGGGAAGTTTGACGGTCAGCAACAACGGCGCCGTCAATATCAGCGCTACGCCTTCCTCCGACGCGGTCGGGCTCGCGCTCGGGATAGGCGGCGGGTCCGGGTCCGTCACGGTCGACGGCGGGTCGATCGCATTCAAGTCCGGGGCCGGCGACTACATCCAGATCGGCGCCTATGAGGGCAGCGGCGACATGACCGTCAAGGGTGGCGGGTCGGTGTCCGGGGCGCTGGATGCAATGGTCGGGCAGGACGGCAGCACCGGCTCGCTCACAGTAACGGGGGCCGGGTCGAAATTCGTCATCTCTGGCGCCAACGGCGGCAATGGGACTTATATGGGCGTGGGTCAAGTCGACGATCCGACGCTGACTCCCGCTCGGCAGGCGGCGACAAAGGGCACGGTTACCGTCTCGAATGGCGGCCAAATCACCCTGAATACGGACAATAACGGCGGCGAGTTAGGCCTTGCGGTCGGACAGGGCGGAGGAACGGGCGTTGTGACGGTGACAGGGTCGGGATCGAAGTTTGTCATCTCGGGCAACAACAACAATTCAGGCAACGAGGGCGGCGCGACGATCGGCCAGTCGGGGAACGGGACGTTCAACATCCTTGCCGGCGGCCAGTTCAACATCAACAATACCGGCACGGCCGGAAACGGCAGCATTGCGATCGGAGGCGACGGGTACCAAGTCTCGACCGGCGCGCAGGCTGGAACAGGCGTCGTCAACGTGTCCGGCGCCGGATCTCAACTCAACCTGCAATCGCCCCATTCGTATATCCTCGCGGGCTATAGCGGCAATGGCGCGCTGAACGTGATGGACGGGGGTTCCGTCACGTCCGAACTGCTTCAGGTCGCAGTCCTTGAGGGAAGCACGGGAGCCGTCTCGGTCAACGGCGGCTCATTCTCTCTCTCCGGCGCCGACAGCGCGGCCGGCGCGCGGGCCGTGATCGGGATAGGCGGCGTCGGGAGCGTGTCGCTGGCCAACGGATCGACCCTGGCCATAACGTCAACCGCGAACAACGGCGGAATCTATCTCGGCGGCAACTCTTCGACGAGCGGAGGCGTCGGCACGATGACGGTCGCCGGCGGTTCTAAGGCGCTGGTCAGCGGCACAAATTCAATCCTCGACGTTGGCCGGAATGGCACGGGGATCCTGGTTGTGAGCGGAGGGAGCACCGTCGATGTCGCGTCGGGGACCGGATCCACGGGCAGGACATTCGTCGGGGCGACGGCGTCAACGGCCCCGACCGGACCCCTCACCGGTGTCGTCAGTCTCTCGGGAGGCTCGACGCTGAATGCGGGCAGCCTGCTCGGCATCGGAAGCAATGGGGTCAACAACGACACCGGTGCCGGTTCGGTGGTGCTGAGCGACATGTCGACCGTCAACGCAACGAACATTGTCATCGGCCAGAACGGCCTGCTGGGCGGCGACGGCACGATCAACGGGAACGTCACCAACAATGGCGGCACGCTCAATCCGGACCCGCTCTACATCAACGGCGACTATCTGCAGGTCGGCGGCTCCATTGATTTCGAAGTCGTACCCGACGGCATGGGCGGCTTTAAGGTGGACACTGTAGTCTTTGGACTTGGGTACAGCGTCCAGATAAGCGACGCTGTGGTCAATGTCGTGTTCCGGGACGGCGCCGATCCGGCTGAATTTGAGGACGACGGCCTTCTGAACTTCGACACGTTCTTCGCGTGTCGAACCCGGGCGGGACCGGCGATCTGCCGTTGTCTTCGGAGTTCCCGCTCGACAGCGTCTTTACCGACGTCACCTTCGCGGTCTCGACCCCTGAGCCCGGTACGTGGCTCATGCTCGCCGTGGGGTTTCTTGGGTTGGCCACGCTTGGGTATCGCCGGCGGGCTTCTCGAGTCACCCTGAGGCTATCTAGCCGGACACGTCGAACCGCGCACTAAGCGGCCCTGAAAAGATCACGTCTAGATGGACACCAAGGACCCGATTCGGGGACTGCTGATCTCCCATACCGGCACTAATCGCTCGCGGATCTTTTCTCGTGTCGAAAAAGAGAAACTGTCGCGATATGCAGAGGTCATCGGCCAAGATTGCCGTCATCGCGCTCGGGCTCGTCGCATGGCAAATCCCGCCAGATGCAGATGCGCCTCGATCAAGCTCGGCGATGGCCATTCGCGGGCGCGAGGAAAGGCACGCCAGGGCGCGCGCGGCGCGTTATCCGAAGACGAACTGGGGGCGCTGCGGCGTGATCATCAGGTCCGTGAAGGCCCATACGAGGGCGTCTAAACGGTCAGGGGAGCCGCCAGACATGCCGCCCGGCATTCCAGGGGCGAACGACGTCATCTCGTCCTCGAGCTCGTTGAACGGGCCGACATGATGGATCCGCCGCTGTTCATAGAGCGCGCTGATCGGCTCAGCTCTCACGGCCTTGCCGCGCGAAGCATGAACGGCGCGGTAGGGGATCGGGGGATCGATGGCGCGGAGCGTCGCCTCCACCATCTGGCCACCCTGGTTTGCCTCGGCAACGATGCGGCCTGATGGCGCTTGTAGGCCGCGATCGCTTTCGTCGCCCACTCATGGGGCTGATAGCGGCCGCTGAGGTCCTCGAGGACGAAGCCGCGGTCGTTCCAATCGATGCCGGCGACGATGATGCCGGTGAGGTTGCTATCCTCGCCGGTGCTCACGGCCGGGTCGATCGCGACGACAATTCGCTTCATGTCATACGCTGCGGCGCTGGGCGGCAACCGTGCCGCCTCAATGAGGTCACGCGTCCACAAGGCGCCCGGCGTGTCCTCAAGCAGCTCGGCGTCGAGCTCTTGACGGCCCAGGCGCGTTCCAGCGTATTGCCGCTCCATCTGGTCCATGTAGACCCTCGGCAAATTGTCGGCGTTATCGATTGTCCGGCAGCGGGTCAGTCGCAGGTCCCGGCCCTCTCGTTTCAACAGCTTCTTTAAAAACGGGATCGGCCGCGGCGTTGTCGTGACGATCGCGCGCGGCTTCTTGCCAACGCGGAGGCCGAATTGGCTCATGTCCCAGACGCTCTGCACATTCGGCCAGGCGGCGACTTCATCGCACCACAAAAGATCATGTTGTGGGCCCCGGAGTTGATCGGCCTCTTCGGCGCTGTACAGAAAGCCAACAGCGCCAGTCTCCCAGGTGATTTTCCGAAGGCTTCGCACCTGAGATGGTAATGAGCCCGCTCGGCCCCTGGAGCATGACTTCTCGACAGTCGTGGCTCGTCGGCGCAATCAGGCCGATACGGCCATATCTGCCGCTTTCAACCCCTTCGCGCACGGCCTCAGCGCCGGCTCTGGTTTTCCCGGCAGAACGACCCCCAATCAGAGCCCAGACCGCCCAATCGTCGTCGAAACGCGGAAGCTGATCAGGCCTTGCTGAGAAGCGCCAACTCGGCTTTTCCAGCGCGGAGGCAAAGGTGTCATAGATGCTGCTGTCAGCCATCTGCAACGGCCATTTCTTCGATCACAGCGCCTTCGATCGTCACGGGCTCCGCAACAAACCGAGATCCATTCGTTTTCGGCAATGGCAACGGCGCGTCATCGTTGAGGGCGCGGATGGCCTTGGCGATGGCTGCACGCCGTTCTGGCAGGTCGCGCAGATTATCGAGCACGACGTCGACGATCGCGAGACAGGCCGGTGAACTGGCGAAATTGTTGACCTGGGTGATGTTGATACTGGACGTCTGCCGCATGCCGTCCAGCACGCGGTGCGACGTCATGGTGCTCTCATTAAACTTTGAGGTGGCGGTCGCGGCGAGCGCAACATCGCCAGCCTCCTTAGCCATGATGTATTGATTGAACCATCGTTGCGGATGACCTCCAATTGATCCTCGATGCGTTTCTCTTTCTCGACGATGATGGGGACCGTGACCTTGGCGGCCAACTCGGCGGCTCTGGCGACCGAGACATGCTTCTCATTGGACATGTGCCGCCAGATTGAGTTTTTGCTGACCGAGTATTTCGCAGAAAGCGCGCTCAGGCTTATGCCTGCACACCTCGCCCGCTCAATTTCTGCGCGGGCCGGGCTAGAGCACACCGCACACGCGCTAGGGCGAACAGTTCTTTTCGTGCGGCGATCGGTCGTCATTGGAAACCCTTTGCTTGAACTTGCTGGCGGGCCGCGCCTGGATTGCCGATGGCGGATCCAGGCGCGGCTGCCCTCTACATTTGCGAACGGCGAAGTCGGCTGAGGACCTCAAGCCGCCGACCGCGATGCCCGATCTGACAAGGCAACTGCAGCGCTGCGGTGCGTGTGGCCGACCGCTCCCAGCCTTCCCGTCGGGTGAAGATGGCCCCGCCGGAACTTGAGCGCCCTCAAGGCGCGAACATGTCGACCTCGCCCATGAAGAGGCAGAGCCTCCGCATCAGCGTTTTGAACGACCGCAGGTTTTCGTGCCCGGCGGCGTCAACCAGATCAGCGTGGAGACGATTGGCGGGTCTCGGAGAGCTGCAACTTCAACTGCTCGAGCAACCCGGAGATGTCCGCGCCCATGGCGTGCCCGGCCGCGATCGCCGCCGGCGACGGCGAAAACGACAGGGCAACCGGCTCAGGCTGCGCCGCCACGGTTGCGATAGCTTTCATTGAGCGCGCCATGGTCAGAGGATCTCGGCGAGCAGAGTATTTAATGCCGAAAAATTCGCATCGCCACTCGGCGTAAGCGCGATGATCTGTTTGACCAGGATGGCTGCGCCGGTCAGGTGCGCGAAAAGCAACTGGCGCAGATTCTCGACGTTGGCTCCTGCCGCGGTGGACAGGGCCTTAGCGTTGGCCGTCGTCACGATCGCCGCGGCGTCAGATTTTGCGGTCATGATGGCTTAACCTTCGATAAGATTCGCTCGGGCCAGACGACCTTTAGGGTGAGCCTATCGAGCACGCTGCTCATGCGCTCGGCCGATGCCAGTTTTCGATCGAGGTCAGCGATGCCAATTCGCTTGCCGGCGAGGTCGACGTTCGCCGCGGCGAGCAGGCGCTTGACGCCGGGAGGCAAGCTCGAGATCGCGTCTTCGATCTTGGTGACGTCGGCGACGGCGTGGAGGCTGTGCATGGCGTTTTCCCTTTTTTGAAAATGAGCGTTAGTTGGTGAGGCCGACGAAGGCCTTCGCCTCAGCCAGCTGCTCCTCGAAGAGCATCGAATTGGTGGTCCGGCGGTGGGTGGTGATGAAGACGGCCTCGCGGTCGCGCTCGGCCATCTCCGGCGGGCTCAGCTGGTCGTAGGTGGTCGAAGGGTCTGCGCTCTGGTCGAGCTCTGGGAGCTCCGGGCAAGGCGACATCGGGTCGCGCTCAAGCTGCGCGGCATAGGCAGCCAGGACAGCTTCGACTTTTTGGATCTCGCGCGCCTCGACGGTGACCGCATGCTCGGACCCATCACCACGGGCGAAATTCGGTAGCAACATCGCGAGCTTGGTCGCGTTCGGCTGATAGTCGGCCGACGGTGGCGTCAAATACCGCTCGAGGCCCCGAAGCCGAGCAGCGGTCTCCTGAAGGCGCTCAAGCAAATCTCCGTACTCGCTGAGAAGCGCGGGTTGCAGGCTTTCCCTAACGACCTCCCGGATCACGCCCGCCCGGGCGACGATGAGGCGTTCGCGCTCGGCCGAAAGCCGCGTCAATTCCTGCGCCAATTCTGAGCGCCGCCTCGCCTATCGCTTCCTGAATTGAGGATACGCTGAGCTTCTCGTACGCCTTCACGGTCCCGCGGCTGCCGGTTTGGCCCAGCGCCCAGGCGACATTCTGCTTCATCTTCGCCACTAGACCAGCAGCCTCAGCTGCAATCCTGCCAACCAGATCCTGCTTCGCATCTGCGGCCTTACCCAGCTCGCCCTGGAGCTTGTCCTGGCCGACCAACACGGCGTCGGTCTGGCCCTCGTTGGCCGCCAGAGCGCTATAAATCCGCAGCGCCGCCGCGCGCACCGATGGCTGTCCCGCTTCGCCGATAATGTCGCTGAGGTTGACCAAATCGCCCATTTGTCTCCCCCTCCGAGGCCGCGAAACCAGTTGCGTCATGTGCAGTCCGGCCGCGATGCAATTGTCGTCGCGCTATAATCTATCCTCTCGAAGGCCAAAATCAATGTGCTAAATTAATGCCGGATTATGTTTCTTGATGTTAGGTTCTTCCCACTATCGGTATTCTTGAGCTCAAGGCCGCATGGGAAATGGCAGCGCAACGCCGTCGCGGTTCATCGCGCAACAGCTAGGCCGCTTTCTTTTTTTTATCGCCGGACCCGCCTGGCTTGGCTCTAAACGCCATCTATTTTTTTCGATAGTGCGGCGAGACTGCACCGGACCGAGAAGCGCATCAAGCGTTGTTATTCCGGGATCTGACAGGACCGAGAGCGGGCAGACGCATGACGTTCGCTAGGAACGTTTACCACCGCGCGGCCCTCAGGGAGGCGTAGGAAGCCCGTAGCCGCATGCCGAGGTGTCAACCGACCGGCGTCGGCGTGGACTGGCCTAGGCGGCCTCCTGTGGCCTCAAAGGACGGCGCAAGGCGTAGGCGTGTGGGGCGAGCGCGCAGATTGCGCGGCGTCGGGTGGCAGGCCATGGGCGCGAGCCGATCGCGCTGGACGATCGATCAATCGATCCTAGCCGGAGGGTGGCCTCTCAGAGCGCCCTTGACATGGGCTCGTGCGCCACTTACAAGTCAGTCAACGAAGGATGACGAAAGAGTAAGTCATGACGGAAAACCGAAAGCACACAGGCGGCTTCATCAGTTACCTCCGCGTCTCGACTGATCGGCAGGGCGTGTCCGGCCTCGGCCTCGAGGCCCAACGGGAGGCGGTGCGGAGCTACTTGAACGGCGGAGACTGGCGCATCATCGACGAGTTCGTGGAGGTGGAGAGCGGTCGCAACTCAGAGCGGCCCGTCCTGGCGCAGGCGTTGGCCGCAGCACGCCTCACCACGTTCCGCTTGTCGTCGCAAAGGTAGACCGCCTGACCCGTTCCTTGGCCTTCCTGAGCCGTTTAATCGAGGCCGACGTTGACGTGAGGTTCTGTGATCTGCCCAAGATCGAAGGACCGATCGGCCGGTTCATGCTGCAACAGATGGCCGCTGTCGCCGAGCTCGAAGGCGGCATGATCAGCAAGCGCACCAAAGACGCGCTCGCCGCCGCCAAGGCGCGCGGGGTCAAGCTAGGTGGACGCCGGGAAGGCCAGCACCTCACGCCCGAGATGCGCGCGGCAGGGCGCGCCGCAATGGCCGAGAAGGCAAGCGCGAGGGCGAAGGAGCTTGCACCGACGATCGCCGACCTGCGCGCCGCTGGCGTCACGACCCTTGCCGGGATCGCCAAGGGGCTGACCGCCCGCAGTATCCCGACGCCGCGTGGCGGCTCGGTCTGGCGTGAAGTCCAAGTCCTCCGGGTTCTCCGTCGGATCGCCTGACCGCAATAGGCGCGTCTCAGGCGCGCGCGAGATCGTCGGATCCTGGCATCGCGCGCTCGCGGCCGCCCGCACCTGAGCGTCGCGTGGATGACGAGCGCCAGGACCTCATCGGCTGCAGGGGAACGCAGCTCTGAAGCTCTGACCGATCAGAGCCGCAGGGGGCTGATCCCATTTTTCAGGGTGGTCGTTCAGGAACTTCAGCGCGACAGCGGCAGCCTGCGCCGTCAACCCGCTATTAATCCGTGGGCAGATCTGGTTTGAAAGCACCATCTGATCAAAGACGCCCAAAAAATATCCTGAGCAGTCAACCCGCATTGGGTCGCCTGCTTTGCGGCAGTTGTCCGTCAGCGTCTCTGCGCTAACTGAGCTCAGGTGAAAGGTCTGTGCGAGGCACGGCGTGCCTAGGTCGCCAGACAGAGCGGGGCCGAACGCGACCACAAGGGCAGCCCCCATGGCGAGCGGAACGCGGTTCTGGGGCTTGCTCATGGCGCTCTCGGTTCGCGCACTCGGTCGCAGCCGCGCATCCTACTCCCGCCAGCCCTTTGTCGTCATCACCTGCCAGCGGCCGCTAACGAGATACGCCACCGGCTCATTGCAGTGTGAACAGACATAGCGGTCGGGGTTGTCAAGAGCGAGGGTCGCCTCAAGATCGATGTCTTCAGAGGAAATGGTAGCGCCGTCGTCGACGTTCTCGAGAAAACTGCCAGCTGGCTGACCGCACTTGCACACGATCTTGTCGCCCTTATGCGCGTTCATTTCCCAATTCCCTTTCCTCGCTGCTCGCCTACGGAGGCCCCCTGCTGAGGAGACAGGCTGGGCCCGCAAAACTGGGCCTGCCGCGCGGGCCTGGTTACGGCGCGCTTTGAAGCTCTTATTTCTCCGGCTTAGCCTTGACGGTCGCGTGCATCATGAGGAACGCCAATGGGCTGGCGCGCAGGGCGATCGTCAATAGCAAGACGATAAGGGCGTATTTCCACCACGGCCAGGGCCGATCTGTCGTCACCAGAAACACGGTTCGCCCTCTATACCTTCCAGAGTCGATGAATATGCTCCTTTGCCGGGCCAGGGAAGGTCGCTGGCGGCCCTGCGTCTGCTCCCTGACGCGCTTCCCCCTGAGGCTCGGCGTCCGGCGCCTACGCTGCTATGCTTGGCGGAAAACAGGGAGACGGCGGTGACCTTCAATCGTAGGTCTGGCGGCCATGCGTTCAATTTCTCCGATGTCTGCGACCTGTGCGGCATGACGCGGAAGCACTTCGATGACCACAGGCAGCCGCCTTGCACCGGGAAGAAGCCCGAGGTCCGAGAGCCTACGCCGATACCCGATGACGAGGGCTCAGCGCCGATCCCGACAGGTCGCCGTCGGCGTTGAGCGCAGTCGAAATTGGCGGTTCTGTTCCCTACTTTCTGTTCCCTTGTTCCGTCCGCGCTCTCCTAAGAGAGGAGAAGCGCGGAACGACGGAACGTTAGGGGCTTTCGTTCCGCGCACCGTTCCGCGGAACATATATGGTTTTCAGTGACTTAGGTTCGGTTGCGTTCCGCGGTTTGTTCCGCGGAACGCGCGGAACAAAGGGCTGTTTTTGTCGTTCCGCGGAACATGCAAGGTTTCCAATGGCTTACACGAAACTGGTTCACATAAGAACTATCAACGGAACGGTGCCCTAGAACTCGATCCCCGACCCTTGGCCTGGAACCTCGTTCTCGCCCGCCAAGATAGCCTTTCTGCCCTTGGGGGTGACGGTCCACCTGCCGAGCATCTCCTCGACAAGCTTCTCGTCGCGCAGCTTCCCGAGGTTGCGATTGACGGTGCTCTTGGAGCCGCCAATCCTCTCGGCCCACTCCTGCTGGCTTCCGTTCGGGCTTGCGATCATCGCCTGAAGGAGAGCCCGCTGGATGTCCGCGCTCGCCTGCTGCTTCTGTTCGACGGTCTCCTCCGTCGTCGGCCTCAGCACGGGTATGCTCACCTGGCGGCCCTTCACGTCAACGACGTCCGAGCTCTCGGTCGGGGCGAAGCGAAAGAGCACAGGCGGGAAATCTGGGCCGCGCAGCTTGCCCTGCCAGTGGAGGGAAACCGTTCCGTCGGACGCCTTCTGCAGAACAAGGTTGCCGTCGACCTCGTTGAGGATTGCGCCGGCGCCGTAAGGGACGAGGTTCTCATCGCTCGCGTTCTTGGTCGGATGCGCCGAAACGACCACGGAGGGCAATCCAGGGATCTGTGTGAAAGGACGCAGAGACCGCATGAAATTGCCGCCCTGGACGGGATCGTTGATGTTATCGCCGGTGAACCAAGCGGCCAACGTGTCGACGCAGACGAGGGTGAACGGCTCGACTTCGGCGAGTCGATGGAGCTCTTTGACGACGTCCTCCGGTTTCTCGCGGCGATCAAGGATGATGATCCGACCGCTGATCTCCTCCAACTTGATATTGAGCAAGTAGCACGCGATCATGATTTGCATCCTGACGTCATCAGGATTTTCCAGGGCGATGTAGCAAACCCTGCCCCGGGTGACTTCACGCTGGAGGATGTCTTTTCGGCCCGTGGCAACCGCGAGCGTCATGACGACGTTGAAGCCAGTTTTGCCGTCGCCAGTCTTGCCGGTCAGCGTATATAGGCTCCCAGAGCGGACGATCCCCTCGATCGCATAAGCGAGCGGTGCATACTCTCCGCAGAAGGCAACGACGTCTTTGAAGGTGACCGCAGGCGCGGTGGCCATCTTCGCCTCGGTCCGCGCCTCCTGGGGCCACGGCTCCGGCCGAGCGTCCAAAGGCTTAGGCGAGCGGTAATCCTCGAGAAACAGCAGCGTCTGCTTGGGGCGGGGCATGAGCGCCTCCAAACGCCGCTCCTCGTCCGCCTCCTCGGCGTTCGCCTTCGCTTCCGCCGCGGCCGCCTCCTCGGCACGGGTGTACTCCTCATCCCCCTGCTCGCCGGGGAAGGGAACGTCCAAGGATTCGAAGTATTCTCGGGCTGCAAAATTCATGGCGCGCTCTCTCTTTGAGTGAGCGCGGGCTTGAGGCGGACACCGGACCATGATAGCGTCTCAGCCGCCCTGCCACGGGTAGATGACTGATTTGCTATCCTCGTCTCGGAGCCCGCGCGTTTGCGCGCGCGGGTTTCCTATTTCAGAGCGTACAAGATTCCATTCCTTGCTCACAATTTTCGGCGGCGGTGTCCGCTGCCGGTCATCGCTGCTCCTCTTTCCAGTCGACGGGCCAGTACCAAGGCCGCCGCGCGTCGCGGCTTTCCACGGCAACGAAGCCGTGGCGCTTGAGCGCTTTGGGATCTGGTAGGGCTGTTACTGCTGCTGTGGCATTTCTGGTTCGGTCCGCGGTGCCGACGCGGTGCCGAGTCGATCTTTTTCTACCCATGACTGTCGGCCGACTTGGGCGAGCGGCGGTGCGCGGCCTCGGTGCGCGGCGCGCCAAGCCGGGCTTCTGCCCACTGGTCAAAGGGGACACTAGGATACAGAGCAGTGTTCCCCACCAGATGGAATGGCGGCCCTGAGCCCGCCACCGCGGCCTTGGCAAGAAACGCGACTGACCCGCGGTGGTAGCGTCGGCGAAGGCGTTCGGCCCCCAGCCGACGGGTGAGGTATTCTGGCTGGTCATCAGCCGGTGTTTGATTTGCCATTTCAGTTACTCCTTATGACGCTCGATAGGCCGCCGCGATCGGGAGAATCGCGTCCTCCCTGATCTCGCGCCGCACCCGGACCCGGGAATTCTTGAACGCGGCGCGCAAGGCGAATAACGGTTCGAGATCGGCAGGTTTCTTGTTGCCTTTGTCGATCAAGGCGGGGGGCACGAAGCGATAGCGCTGGCCATTCTCCTCGATCCAGCAAGTCAGCTCGGACACATCGGCGACGATGCTAACCTTCGATGGTTCGGTCGCCGCCGCGAGCTTGCCAATCAGCTCCGCAACGGCGTCCTCGAAGAGATCGGCAGTGATTCGGTCCGCCGTCTCGAAAAGGAAACTGCCGTTTTCGCGCAGCTTCCCGAAAACCTCCACGGCCCGCGCCGCATCGACCGCGCGATCCGTGGTCAATACGCCGATCATTAGGCGCGCGGCGTCCAACGGCGTCTGTTCCGGAGCATGCCGGCCAGGGGCGCCGGTGCTGGTCAAGCCGTTCGTGCGCAGGACGCGCAAAATCCAGTCGACCGTCGCGAATTCAATCCCCGTCGCACTCGCGACGAGCCGTGCCATCTCTGGAGCTTTCTAGGGAATCACTCTGCGGAGCAAATTGCAGCAGAGAGATATGGCCCAGATTCGGCCGACAGTGCAAGGTTTACCGGGCGTTATACCTGGAGCATTGCGGACCGTTAAATTGTGGAAATGCGCGCTTCGCCGTATTCCGCATTTGTGAGCCGTGGCCGCAGCAATTTCGTACAAGCCGACGTCGCGCGCGCTCTGCGCGCCGCGCGCCAGACCGGGCCCGGCTGGCAGGTGGAGATCCTGCCCGGGGGAACGATCCGGATTATTCAGGCAACGTCCGCCGGCCCAGACCGAGAGAATCATCCACAGGAGCGATTTGCGCGAGGACTCGCGGATGCGCCATAGTCGCGGCGTGCCCCTGAAACTGCCTCCCTTTTTGCACCGGCAAGTCACGCGTCATAATCGCGTGGTCTGGTACTACAGGAAGGGCAAAGGGCCGCGCATCCGGATCAAGGGGGAGTTCAACTCACCCGAGTTCTTGGCCCGGTATGACGCCGCAGCCGGCCCCAGCGCCAAGGCCCACAAAAGCCCTCCCAGCGGCAGCTTCGCTTGGGCAGCGTGGATGTACCGGCAGTCACAAATATGGGCCTCCATGAGCCCCGCGACGCGGCGCAAACGGGACTACATTCTAGCCCGCATCATCAGCACGCACGGCGAGACGCCGATCGCCGCATGGAAGCGCGGCGACATCGCAGCGGGGAGGGACAAGCGCGGCGCTACGCCAGCCGCGGCCCGAGATTTTGTCGCATGCCTTCGAGCCTTGTTCGGCTGGTTAGTAGAGAGCGGACTTGTCGCCAGTGATCCGACCGAGGGCCTACGCGTCACCAAACCCAAGAGCGATGGCTTTCCCGCGTGGACCGAAGAAGACGAGGCCATGTTTCGCGGCCGTTGGCCTCTTGGAACGCGAGAGAGAGTCGCGTTTGAAGTCCTACGGCAGACCGGTCTGCGGCGGGGCGATGCATGCCGTGTTGGACGTCCTCACCTGAGAGACGGGGTGATACGGATCACAACCGAAAAAACAAACGAGCGAGTGGCGATCGCTGTGTCCTCCACGCTCGCCGAAGCGATCGCTGCTGGGCCGATCGGCGATTTGACCCTCATCACCACGTCAGCCGGCAGACCGATGATGAAAGAAAGCATGGGCAATTGGCTCCGCTCGGCCTGTAACGCCGCAGGCGTCACCAAAAGCGCCCATGGCTTGCGTAAGGCGGCGGCAGCTGCTGACGCCCTGGCCGGGTGGACCGACGCCGAACTCGACGCCAAGTACGGGTGGGCCGGTCGACAGATGGCGTCGCTCTACACCCGGTCGGCGAACCGAGAGAAACTGTCGTTGGGGGCGGCTAGGCGCACAGAGGGCGAACGGCAAGTCCCTCACCTCGTGGAGAAGCTTCCCTCACCTAGTAAATAATTCAATAGGTTATAGCGGCTCTCGTGGACCCATAAGGTCCACCATTCGGCCGAGGTGATGACGACGCTGACCGAATTGCGCCAGCACCCGGTCGAGATCATCGCGTTCATGAACCTGATCGGGCTATCGACCGGCAGCGTGTTTGGGCTCATGACCTACGCCTTCGGCCCTGGCGTGCGCCCGTTCACCCTCCTCAACGGCAACATTCTCTTGATGGCGTTCCTCGTCACCTACGGCCATCTGCGGCACAGTCACATGTGGATCGCCTTCACCGGCGTGGCCGGCCGCATCCTCCAAAGTCCGGCTCACCACCAGCTGCACCATTCCGCCAGTCCCGCTCACCACGACCGCAACCTCGGCTTTGCTCTCGCCCTCTGGGACTGGGCGTTCGGCACCCTCGCCGTTCCGACGAGGACGCGTGAGCCGCTCGTGTTCGGCGTCGGCGCCGGGGATCAGCCGTTCCGATCCGCCCTCGCCGCCCTGGTCATGCCTGTCGCGCGCTTCGCCGGGCATGTCAGCAGATTCGCCGCCAGTGCGCGGACCCGCGGAGCGGCTCGCCGGATTGCCCCCGCCGCCGATTGAATTGAGGGCGAGCCATCGCTTTTTTGCTGGGCCCGCCGGCGTTCCCCCGCGCCGCGAATCTCCCTATTCTCTTCTTTGACCCCAAGCGAAATGGAGAGGCTTCCCGTGCCGGGCGAAAAGTCCACCCGGCGGCGCGGCGTGCTGCTGGTTCTCGTCGCCACAGTGCTCTGGAGCATGGCGGGCCTTTTCGCTCGCCTCCTCGGCCATCTCGACATCTGGACAGTGATGGGCTGGCGGGCGCTGCTCGGCGCGGTCTCGATCGCCATCGTCGGCCTCATCGAGTGGAGAAGCGGACGGCTCGAGAATCCGTTCGGCTTCGGCCCGCTGTCGCCGATCGTAGCGCTGCTCGCGATGATCGCGATCTCCGCCTATACCGCCTCGGTGATGACGACGACCATCGCCGACGTCATGGTCATCTACGCGACGCTGCCGTTCGTCGCCGCGGCGATCGGCTTTCTCATCAACGGCGAGCGCGTTTCCCCACGCACGCTCGCGGCCTCGGGCGCAGCGCTCGCCGGCATCGTCATCATGGTCGCGAGCGGGCTCGGCTCGGGGCGGCTTCTCGGACAGGCCCTGTCGATGCTGATGACGCTCGCATTCGCCGGCATGATCGTGCTCCAGCGGCGCCAGCCGACGGCGTCGATGATCGTCGTCAACGCGGTCGGGGCGCTTGGCTCCGGAATCTTCGGCCTCGCCAATTCGCCGCTTGAGCCGGTCGCGCTACATGACCTCGTCATCCTGTTCGTGTTCGGACTGACCACGATCGGCCTCGCCTTCGTCATCTTCATGGAGGGCGCGAAGTTCATCCCGTCCGCCGAGGCGGGCCTCATCAGCCTGCTCGATGTTGTGCTCGGACCGGTATGGGTGTTTCTTGCCTTTGGCGAGAACCCGGGCTTCGCGACCATTGTCGGCGGCGCGATCGTGCTCGCCGCCGCCGTCTGGCGCATGGCGCCGGAGCTCCGGCGGGAACGGGTCATATAGCGACAAAGGAGGAAGCATGAGCGTCGAGCGTTTTGCCCTGGTGACGGGCGCAGGCACCGGGATCGGCAGGGCCTCGGCGCTGGCCCTGGCCCGCGCGGGCTGGCAAGTGGCGCTTGCCGGGCGACGGCGCGAGCCGCTCGAGGAGGCCGCAGGCGAGATCAAGGCGCTTGGCCGGCGCGCCGTCGCCGCGCCGTGCGACGTCGGCGATCCGGAGGCGGTCAAGGCGCTCTTTGCGTCGATCGAGCGCGAGTTCGGCCGGCTCGATCTCCTGTTCAACAACGCCGGACGGGGCGCGCCCGCGGTTCCGCTCGACGAATTGACCTACGCCCAATGGAAGGCGGTGGTCGACGTCAACCTCAACGGCGCGTTCTTATGCGCCCAAGGCGCCTTCGGTCTGATGAAGCGCCAGCGTCCGCAGGGTGGACGCATCATCAACAACGGCTCGATTTCGGCCCATGTCCCGAGGCCCTTCTCCGTCCCTTATACCGCGACCAAGCACGCGATCTCCGGCCTGACCAAGTCGATTGCCCTCGACGGGCGCGCCCATGACATCGCCTGCGGCCAGATCGACATCGGCAACGCGCTGACCGAGATGGCGCGCAAGCAGACGCAGGGGGCGCCGCAGGCCGACGGGCGGATCGCGGTCGAACCGACGATGGACCCGGACGAGGTCGGCGCGGCCATCGTGCACATGGCCGATCTGCCGCTCTCGACCAACATCCTCTCCATGACCATCATGGCGACCAAGATGCCGTTCGTGGGGCGAGGGTAGACCTCGATGACTGCAAAGCCCGAGGGCCGCGGCCAAGGTTAGAGCTTCCTTTACGATGATCGCTTGGGAGGCGGACCGCGCAAGCCTGCGATTTACGATTCGTCAATAGACAAGGCAATATCATGTCCTTACGCGACGCCGGCTGGGCGCGGCGCGGCGGCTTTGCGGAACATCGGAGCCGGGACGGACGTGCGCGAATCGCATCCGTGCGGCGCGCGCCATGTGACGGGGCTCACATCGGGTTTTGCGTTATCGTGCGATTATTGAACGTCATGCAGCGTTGGCGGCGTCAGTTGCGGAGGGGACGATGCAATATCTGTTGATCCTTTTGGTGGCCATAACGATGGCTTGCGGGGCGGCGGCCGGCGTCACCATTTCGCTCGTCCCGGCCTATGCAGACAACAGCGGCAAAGGCTACTAGAGGGCTTAACCTCGACTATGGACGCGTCAGGCCGCGGCCTTGCCGGTGTCGATTCGGCCGAGTTCGGCGATCGCGTCGCTCGGCAGCTCGAGCCCGGCCGCCGCAAGGTTCTCACGCAAATGGCCGGCCGATGAGGTCCCAGGAATGAGCAGGATGTTCGGCGCGCGCAGAATGAGCCAGGCGAGCGCGACCTGCATCGGCGTCGCGTCGAGCCGCCTTGCGACCCCGTCAAGCTCGGCCGACTGCAATGGCGTGAAGCCGCCGAGCGGGAAGAACGGCGCATAGGCGACTCCGTCGCGGGCAAGATCGTCGATCAGCGCATCGTCGTCGCGGTGCGCCAAGTTGTACATATTCTGCACGCAGACGACGTCGCAAATCCGGCGGCCCTCAGCGATTTGAGTCGGGGTGGCGTTGCTGAGACCGATGCGCCGCACGAGGCCCTGCCGCTGAAGCTCGGCCAGAACCGTGAGCGGCGCCTCGATCGACCCATCGCTGGGCCGATCGACCTTTCCCATGATCCTGAGGTTGACGACATCCAGCGCGTCAAGGCCCAGACGGCGCAGATTGTCGTGGACCGCGCTCCTAAGCTCGTCCGGCGCCATCGCCGGCATCCACGAGGCGTCGTCGCCGCGGCGGGCGCCGATCTTGGTGACGATGACCAGATCGTCGGGATAAGGATGGAGGGCTTCGTGGATCAGCTGGTTGGTCACATAGGGGCCGTAATAGTCGCTGGTGTCGATGTGATCGACGCCGCTCGCGACCGCTTCGCGCAGCACCGCAATTGCGCCCTCGCGGTCCTTTGGCGGTCCGAACACCCCCGGTCCAGCGAGCTGCATCGCGCCGTATCCCATGCGCTTGACGGTGCGATCGCCAAGCTTGAACGTTCCGGCTTTGCCGATGTTGACCATGGCCTGCTCTCCTCGTGATTGGCAGCCGATATAGCCAGCCGCGGCCGACGCGATAAGAGCGTCGATCGGCACGGGCTGTCCGGCAGGGCGAACAATGCGCGCGGAGCCACTCAAACGGCAGCGGCTTGTCCAGCCGTCGCGCTCCGACGCTCGAGAAACAGCCTACTCGGGAGCGGCGGTCACTGGCTCGAGCGGCGCGGCGATCGTCCCGCGGGTGAGGTCGCGGGCGAAGACGGCGAGGCCCTTCGGCTCGTTGCCGTTGGGATGCACGAGGACGATCGAGCCTCGTTCAGGCCGTTGCCCTTTCGCCAGCCAGGCGTCGGCGCCCAACGTCACCAGATGAAACCGGCCGACCGCCTGCATCAGCGGATCGCTCGAGACGAGGCCGGGGAAGCGGAAGAAGAGCGAAGGCGTCTCGCCGTTGGCGATGAGAAGGCGCTCGGTGTCAAGGATCTCCTTCTCCGGGCTGACGCCCCGCATAAGCAGGAAGTTCGCGGCGTTAGGCAGCTTGCGCCGATAGGGGTGGGTGTAGGTGTGATCGACCCACAGGATGTCGAGGGCGCCGGAATTGCGCTGGTCAAGGAGCCAGCGGTAATCGGCGAAATGATGGATCAGCCAAAGGCCCGAAATCGACAGGGCGACCGGCGCGTGCGGGCTTGCCGTCTCCAGCCGGGCGAAAAAGCCGCGGTCGAGCGGTCTTTTGCTCGGGCAGAGATCTCCGGTGAGAAAATCGCCCGGCGCGGCGCCATGGGTCAGGCCCGCATTTTCAAGAAAGCCGCGATGGGCGAGGCCCGGCGCCTCGGCCGATTCAGCGATGGCGCGCCCCATCCGGGTCGACTTGAGGGCATCTTCGCTCGTTTCGACGCAGGTCCAGCAGGCGGCGCGCTCGAGCCGGGTCGTCAGGGTTTCGGGGTCGGCCAACAGGGCGAGCTTCTGGCCGGCGACGACCATCTCACGGATCGCAATCGCCTTGGCGCCGTCAGCCGCGACGCAGGCTTTCAGCGCCGGCCGATAGTCGGCGATCGCCGCGATGCTCTGAAGGCGCGCCGCCGGGGCCGGCGTGAAAGCGCAGTCGGCCGCCGCCCGCGCCGCGCCGGCAAGGCCGGCCCAGGCAGCGAGCGTAATCAGGACAAGGCGGGGGAAGGGGGGCAATAGCGGAAGGTTTGTTTGGGGGAACTGAAGGCGGGTCCCTTCTACCGAAATGCGCCAGCCGAGGCTAGAGCCGCCGCGAGGCTTATGAAAGCAGGTTTAACAACGAGCTCTTGCCGGCTGGGAGCGTCCCCGCCCGCTCACCTCGGTCGCGGCCCGCGGATCGAGCGCGGTCGCTCGGGCGCGCCAGCGACGGCAAGCAGCTTGCGGAACTCGTCCCGCTTCTCGTGGATCGAGGCGATGACGAGACCCACGGCACGCCGAGATCGACCAGCACCGCCTCCGAGAGCTGCAGGCTCGCCTCGATCGTCTCGGGCACCGCATCGGTCACGCCGAGCCCGTAAAGCGCCCGGGCGTGATCGGCGTCGCGGGCGCGGGCGACCAGGGTCACCTCTGGCCGCAGGCGGCGCGTCGTCTCCACCACCGCTTCGTTGGCCGCCGGCGAGTCCATGGTTACGACGACCGCGCGCGCGCTTTCGAGTCCGCAGAGGCGCAGGTACTCAGGCCGTGCGGCGTCGCCGTAATAGACCGGTTTGCCGTCGGAGCGGGCTCGCGACGTTAACCGGGCATCCAAGTCCACCGCGATGAAAGGGATCGAGTGCCGGTCGAGCATGTCGCCGATCAGCGCGCCGACGCGGCCGTAGCCGACGATGATGACGCGGGACGACCCGCTCTCCGGCGGGACCTCCGGCGGCCCCGCGCCTGCAGCCGCTCGCGGCGGCGAGCCGATGCGGGCGCCGATCTTCGCCAACCCCGGAACGGCAAGCATTGAAATCGCCACCGCGCTGATGAGCGTGGTCGCAAGCGCCCGATCGATGAGGCCTCCCGCCAGCGCGGCCCCGATCATCACGAAGCCGAACTCGCCGCCCGGCCCGAGCAAGAGGGACATTTCGGCGGCTGCCCGGGCCGACAGCCGGAACGTCCGCCCGAGTCCAAAGAGCGTGACGCCCTTGGCCGCGATCAGCGCCGCAACAAGACCGAGGATAAGGCGAGGCTGCGCGACGATGAACGCTGGATTGATCCCCGCGCCAACGGAGACGAAGTAAAGCCCGAGCAACAGGCCCCGGAACGGCGCGATCGTCAACTCGATCTCGCGGCGATATTCGGTCTCCGCCAGCAGGAGCCCAGCAACAAACGCGCCAAGGGCCATTGACAGATGGCTAGCCGCGGCGGCCAGCCCGTCGCCAAGCACCACCAGGAGGCAGGCCGCCATGAAGAACTCCGGGCTCTTCGCTTCCGCCACAAAACGGAAGAAGGGCCGCAAAGCGACGCGCCCGAAGACAACGAGCGCGACCAGCGCCAGCCCCGCCGGGACGAGCGTGCTAAGGAGCTCCCACCCCAATCCATTGTCGCCGCCTGCCGAGAATGCGCCGACCATCACCAGGAGCGGGGCGACCGCCAGATCCTGAAACAGCAAGACCGCGAGACTCGCCCGACCGGCGCCGGAATGAAGCCGCTTGCTCTCGACCAGCATCGGAATGACGATTGCGGTCGAGGACATCGACAGCGCCGCTCCGATCGCAACAGCCGAAGGCGGAGCGAGGCCGAAACGCCAGGCCAATGCGGCCAAAATCAGGGTCGTGACGATAACCTGCGCGAGGCCGAGCCCGAACACCAGATGGCGCATGCGCCGCAGGCGTTCGAACGACAGCTCGAGCCCCATGGTGAACATCAGCGCGACCACGCCGAAGGCGGCAATACGGTCGATGGCCTCGACGTTGATCGCAAGCGCGTTGAGCCACGGCGCTCTGAGGTCGAGCGAGCCGAGGCCGTAGGGTCCAAGCGCGAGCCCCGCGAGCAGATAGCCGAGCACCGGACTGACGTGCAGCCGGAAGAATAGCGGCGCGACAACCCCCGCCGTCAGTAGGAACAGCAGCGTCTCCTTGTAGACCGAAAGGTCAATCGCCTCGTTCACCTCGGGCTCCGTCGCGCCCAGCCGTTCGTCGGTCAGACAAGCCTAGCCGATTCTCGCTCGGTCGCGAGCCTCGCCGCGGCGCCCCGCGGCGTGCTAAGGCCCGGCTTCGAATTCCTGGAGAGCGCGATGCCGCTTTATTCCCTCAATAGCGAAACGGCTTCGATCATGGCGCTTGCGCCGGTGATCCCCGTGCTGACGGTCGCGAGCGTCGAAGATGGCGTCGGGCAGGCGAAGGCGCTGGTCGCTGGCGGTCTCTACGCGATCGAAGTAACGCTACGTACGCCGTCGGCGCTGGCGGCCATCCGGGAAATCGCCAAGAACGTGCCGGGCGCGGTCGTCGGAGCGGGCACGATCGTCGCGGTCGAGCAGATCGAGGAGGCGATCGCGGCCGGAGCAAGGTTTCTGGTCAGTCCGGGCGCTCCCGCAGCGCTCGCCAAGGCCGCGGCGCAATCGCCCGTGCCGTTCCTGCCGGGCTGCGCGACCGCGTCGGAAGCCATGGCGCTGCGGGAGCTCGGGTTTCGGGCGCTCAAGCTCTTCCCCGCCGAAGCCGTGGGCGGCGCCAAGCTTCTGGCCTCGCTCGCCGCGCCCCTGCCTGATCTGAGTTTCTGTCCGACCGGCGGAATCGATCTTGCGAAAGCGCCCGAGTACCTAAAGCTGCCGAATGTGCCATGCGTCGGCGGCTCGTGGATGCTGCAGAAGGCGGCCCTGGCGCGCGGCGACTACCTCGCGGTCGAAGCCCTGTCGCGGGACGCGGCAGAACTCAAGCGAGTGGCCGCCTGAAGCGGCGATAGCCTGAAAGCTGGTTGAGCTCTCTACGCCAGAGCGGAGGGCCGGACAGTAATTCGCGCGGCGCAGGCAGCCGGTCAAATTCGCCCGCGGAGAGCTGAATTACGCCGCCCTGGCTTGCGCCTCGGCGCGCTTCTTGGCGATCTCGCGCTTCAGCGCGACGGCGGTCTCGGAGAGCTCCGACACATTCGCTTTCGTGAGGAAGTCGTCGAGGCCGCCGCGGTGCTCGACCGAGCGCAGCGCGGCAGCGCTCACGCGCAGGCGCACCGCGCGCTCGAGCGTGTCGGATATGAGCGTGACTTGAACCAGATTGGGCAAGAAGCGGGTGCGCGTCTTGCGGTTGGAATGGCTGACTTTGTTGCCCGATTGAACGGCCTTGCCCGTTAGCTCGCAGCGGCGTGACATCGCAGAAACGATCCTTCAAACGAAAAGACTGAGGACGCTTCCGGCAAACACAAAGCGGGCCGCCCCATTTCAAGAAGCGTCCCGCCGCCGTACGGCCCTGAGCCATAAGATGGCGGGTCTATAGGAGAGGAGCCTTTCGGCGTCAAGCTTGGCCGCGCTCGACAGAGCGTCTGCTCCTCTCTAGCTTTGCCGCATGCAAGAGGGACAAACAAGCCGTACCGCGCTCGGCGCAGCGGGGCATCGCGCGGCGCACCAAATTCTGGAGCGCGGGTCTATCTTTTCCGATCCGTTTGCGCTCGCAATTCTGGGACCGGACGCCGAGGCGGCGCTCGCGCGGGCGCGGGAGGAGCCGGAGAGCGCGCCCTTACGCCTGTTCATTGCGATGCGCAGCCGATTTGCAGAGGATGCGGCGCGCCGCGCGATTGGGCGAGGGGTGTTGCAGATCGTCGTCCTCGGCGCGGGGCTCGACACCTTCGCCTATCGGCTCGAGACCGCGGAAAAGCTGAGAAGTCTTCGAGCTCGATCACCCGGCTACTCAAGCTGACAAGCGCCAACGTCTGGCCGAGGCGGGCATCGCGGCGCCTCGACACCTCGTCTATGTGGCGCATAACTTTGATCGCGGCGGCATGGCCGCACCGCTCGAGGCGGCCGGCTTCGACCCCAACGAGCGCGCGTTCGTGTTGTGGCTCGGCGTCACGCCCTATCTGGCGGAAGATGCGGTTTACGCAACCCTTACGCATCTCGCGCGACTGCCCGGCGGAGTGGAGGTCGTGTTCGACTACGCCAATCCGCCGCACACGATCAGGGACGCGGCGGCGCGCAACGCCCTGGCCAAACTGGCGGAGCGGGTCGCGGCGTTGGGCGAGCCGCTCCGAAGTTTTTTTGACTCGATCGAGCTGCAGAATCGGGCGCGCGCCCTCGGTTTCGTCGAGATCGAGGATCTCGACCGCGCCGCGCTTGTCGGCCGTTATCTCCCGGACCTCTCCGCGCCGCCCAGGGCCGGTCCGGGCGGCCACGTCGCGCGAATGGCAACTCGGTAAGAGACGGCGTGCGCACCCTCGTAACCGGCCTCAGCCGCTCAGACGGGCATGGGAACGACGGGCTTCAGGTTTGCGGTTGCGGCTCGAGGCCCCCAGCGTCCGGTCCAATGGCGCGAGGCTTGCCGGTCGAAGGCACAGCCGCGCGTGGAGCCGCCGGCGGCTCCCGGTCGGTCGCCGATTCGCGCACCGGCCGCACGCCTTGCAGAAGCCCGACGATCTCGTCGCCGGTCAGCGTCTCAAACTCCATCAGGCCGGCAGCGAGCGTCTCGAGGTCGGCGCGCCGCTCGGTCAGAATGCGGGTCGCGGTTCCGTGCGCCTCCAACACCAGACGGCGCACTTCCTGATCGATCGTCTCGGCGGTCGCCTCGGAGATATTCTGCTGCCGGCCGAGCGAGTAGCCGAGGAACACCTCGTCCTGATTCTCGCCATACATGACCGTGCCGAGCTTTTCCGAGAAGCCAAGCCGCGTAACCATGGCGCGGGCGATCTTGGTCACCTGCTGGATGTCGCCGGCGGCCCCTGAGGTCACTTTGTCTTTGCCGAACATCATTTCCTCGGCCACGCGACCGCCCATCGACATCGCGAGCATTGCGATGAGCTGCTCGTAGCTCTGCGAAATCTGGTCGCGTTCTGGCAAGGACTGCACCATCCCGAGTGCGCGCCCACGCGGAATGATCGTCGCTTTGTAAATCGGCGTAGAGGCCGGCATCGACACAGAAACGAGAGCGTGGCCCGCTTCGTGGAATGCGGTCAACCGCTTTTCCTCTTCCGTCATGATGAGCGTGCGCCGCTCGGCGCCCATCATGATCTTGTCCCGCGAATCCTCAAATTCCTGCCGGGTGACGACTCGCTTTCCGCGCCGGGCGGCAAGCAGCGCGGCCTCGTTGACCAGATTCATCAAATCCGCGCCCGAAAACCCCGGCGTTCCGCGGGCGACCACCTTCAGGTCGACGTCAGGACCGAGCGGGACCTTGCGGACATGAACCCGGAGGATCTTCTCGCGGCCAATGAAATCGGGATTGGAGATCACGATCTGACGGTCGAAGCGGCCGGGCCTCAAGAGCGCCGGGTCGAGGACGTCGGGGCGATTGGTCGCGGCGATGATGATGATGCCTTCGTTCTGCTCAAAGCCGTCCATCTCGACCAAGAGCTGATTGAGCGTCTGCTCGCGCTCGTCGTTGCCGCCGCCGAGGCCTGCGCCGCGATGGCGCCCGACAGCGTCGATTTCATCGATAAAGATAATGCAGGGCGCGTTCTTTTTCGCCTGCTCGAACATGTCGCGCACCCGGCTCGCGCCGACGCCGACAAACATCTCGACGAAGTCGGAGCCCGAAATGGTGAAGAACGGCACGTTGGCTTCGCCCGCAACCGCGCGGGCGGTCAGGGTCTTGCCGGTGCCCGGCGGGCCGACGAGCAGCACGCCGCGCGGGATGCGACCGCCGAGCTTCTGGAACTTCTGCGGGTCGCGCAAGAATTCGACAATCTCCTGCAAGTCCTCCTTGGCCTCATCGACGCCGGCGACATCCTCGAACGTGACCCGCCCCTGCGCCTCGGTCAGAAGCTTGGCCTTCGACTTGCCGAATCCCATCGCCTTGCCGGCGCCGCCCTGCATCTGCCGGGTCATGTAGATCCACAGACCCAGGAACAAGAGAACAGGCAGCACGCTAGAAACGATCGTGAGCAGCCAGTTGTTGCCATCCGACGGCGGCTTGGCGGTGATCGTCACGTCTTTCTTGTAGAGCGTCTGCACCAAGTTGGGATCGCTCGGCGCATAGGTCTGAAACGACCGCCCGTCCTTCATGTGGCCGGTAATCTCGGGGCCCGCGATCGTGACGTCGCGAATGTTGCCGGCGTCGGCGTCGCTCAGCAACTGGCTGAAGGTGATTTCGCTCGATGGGGCTTTCTGGCCCGGGCTCTGGAACAGCGTCACCAGCGCCAGAACGAGCAGGAAGATGATCACCCACAGGGCGAAATTTCGGTAATTCGCGTTCATAGCCTTCCCGTGACGGGGGGACCGATCAAGCTATCCCCCGAACCCCTCCGACCCTGTCATTCGGCACATTTAAGCGCGCCGGGCCGAATTGCCAAGAGAACCGCAATTCTCTCAATTTCCAGTGAAGGCTCCAATTGCAGTTTTTTGGCGGCGGGAAGCGCGCCGGCGCCGGCGCGTCGATTAGGCCGTCTCTTCCTCCCTCACCCCCAATTCCTCGACCATGGCCTTGCGCATGAGGAACTTTTGGGCCTTGCCCGTGACCGTCATCGGGAAAGTATCGACGAAGCGGACGTAGCGCGGCGCCTTGTAATGGGCAATCGAAGCGCGGCAAAAGGCAATAACCTCGGCCTCGTTCAAGGCCCAGCCGTCGCGGCGGCGGATCCAGACGCAAAGCTCCTCGCCATAGCGATGATCGGGGACCCCGAAGGCCTGGACCTCGGCGACCGCTGGATGGGTGAAGAGAAACTCCTCGATTTCGCGCGGATAGATGTTCTCGCCGCCGCGAATGATCATGTCCTTGAGCCGGCCGACGATGTTGCAGTAACCATCAGCGTCGATTGTGGCCAAGTCGCCGGTGTGCATGAACCGCGCTTCGTCAATCGCGGCGGCCGTGGCCGCGGGATCGTCCCAATAGCCGCGCACGACGCTATAGCCGCGAGTGAGCAACTCGCCGGGGACGCCCGGCGCGACGATCCGGCCCTCCGGGTCCGCGATTTTGACCTCGATATGCGGCTGGATGCGCCCGACCGTCGAGACCCGGCGGTCCAACGGGTCGTCATGGGCGCTTTGGAAGCTGACCGGGCTCGTCTCGGTCATGCCATAGGCGATGGTCACCTCGCTCATGTGCATCTGATCCACGACCTTTCGCATGACCTCGACCGGGCAGGGCGAGCCCGCCATGATTCCGGTGCGCAGGCTCTTGAGGTCGAAGCGGCCGAATTCGGGATGCTCGAGCATGGCGATGAACATCGTCGGCACGCCGTGCAGCCCCGTGCATCGCTCCGCCTGCACCGCCTCGAGCGTCGCCAGCGGATCGAAACCCTCGGACGGGCTCACCATGCAAGCGCCGTGGGTGACGCAGGCGAGATTGCCGAGAACCATGCCAAAGCAGTGATAATAGGGCACCGAGATGCACAGCCGGTCCTCAGGCGTGAGACGCATCGCCTCGCCGATGAAATAGCCGTTGTTGACAATATTGTGGTGGGTCAGCGTCGCGCCCTTCGGAGCGCCCGTGGTTCCCGAGGTGAACTGGATGTTGATCGGATCGTCGAACTGCAGCGACGCTTCGAAATTCGCGAGCCGAGCCCGCTCCTCCCGCCCCGCGGGTTGGGCGACATCGTCGAAGTTGAGCATCCCAGGCGATGTCTCCGTCCCCAGGCGGACAACGATTTCGAGCTTCGGCAGGCCTTTGGATGAGAGTCTGCCGGGTTGGGCGGCGTCGATCTCGGGGACGCAGGCGCGGAGAGCAGCGAAATAGTCGTTGTTCTTGTGGCCCGAGCTCAGGATCAGCGCCCGGCAACCGGACTTCTTCATCGCGTATTCAAACTCATGCACGCGGTAGGCGGGATTGATGTTGACAAGGATGAGCCCGGCGAGCGCGGTGCCGAACTGGGCCAGAAGCCACTCGCTGACATTGGCCGACCAGATCCCGACCCGATCGCCTTTTTCAAGTCCAAGGGCGCGCAATCCGATCGCGAGGTCCTCGGAGCGGCGCAGGAGATCGGCATAGGTCCAGCGCACGCCCTGGTGGCGGGTCACGAGCGCCGGTCGCTCCGGTCCGTCGAGGACCACGCGGCGCAGTAGACAACCGATCGTCTCGCCAAGGAGCGGCGTCGGGCAGGCGCCGTGGACATAGGATTGTCTGAGCAGCGCCATTGACGTTCGCTCCCATTGCTCGTCTGCGGCTCGATCCGCCGGCCTTCGGGCCTTATTATCACAACTCGCGCAGGTAGGCCGCCGGCTTCTGGCTCAGGACCCGCCATGCGCCGATCATGCCAAAGCCGACGGTGACCGCAAGACCTCCGCCCACGGCGGCGAGCGCCGCAGGCCAGTCGAAGGCGAAATCGATCTGCATGATGCGGCTCACGACCCAGTAGGCGGCGAGCGCTCCCGCGCCGACGCCGAACGCGGCGGTCGAAGCTCCCAAAATCGCGTATTCCATCAGGAACATCGCGGCCAGCCGTCCGCGCGTGGCGCCAAGTATCTTCAGAACGGTTGCGTCGGCGAGCCGGGAGCGCCGATTGGCCGCCAGCGCGCCCGCAAGGACCAGGACTGAGGTCGCGAGCGCGACCCCGGTCGCAGCGCGAACCGCCAGTGCGAGCTTCGCAACCAAGGCTTCGACGTTTTCCAAGGCTTCGCGCACCCGGACGCTGGCGACGGTGGGGAATTGGCGCGCCACCGTGCGCAGTAGCGCGAGCTCGGCTTCAGGTCCGCCACCGGCGGGCAGCGCCGCCGAGACGAGTTCGGTATAGGGCGCGCCTTTGAGGGTATTGGGCGAATAGACGAGCACGAAATTGATCGCGAAGCTGCGCCAATTGACTTTGCGCAGGTTGGCGACCTTCGCTGAAACATCGCGCCCGAGCACGTTGACGACAACCGTGTCGCCGATGTGAAGGCCAAGCCCGTCGGCGACTTCCTTCTCCATTGAGACCAACGGCGGCCCGGAATAGTCGTTCGGCCACCATTCGCCGGCGACGATCTCGGAGCCTTCCGGCGGTCGTTCCGCGAAGGTCACGCCGCGGTCGCCTTCCAACGCCCAGGCAACCTTGTCGCTGGCCTTGACCGCTTCGACCGGCACGCCGCCAATTCGGACGAAGCGCCCACGCATCATTGGCGTCTGGCTGATTTTGACGCCCGGGGCCTCGCGCAGCAGGAACTCGACAAACGGGCCAGCGTCGGCTCCGGGCACATCGAGGAAAAAGAAGCTCGGCGTCACGCCGGGCTCGGACTGAAGCAATTCGGCCCGCATATTGGCGTCGACAAGCGTGAGCGCAACCAGCGCCGCGAGACCCAAGCCCAGCGAGAGCACGACTGACGCGGTGAGCGCGCCTGGTCTGTGGATCGCGGCCAGCGCCATCCGCCATTCGACGAACCGCGATTTGGGAGCGCGGCGGGCAAGGACGGCGATGCCGAGCGCGACCAGTCGCAGCGCGATAAAGGCGGCCAAGGTCGCGCCCGCGACGATAGCGGCGACCGAACGCTGCGGGCTCGTGACAACGGTCAAGGCGACGAGCGCCGCGCCCGCGAGCGCCGCGCCGGCAAGATAGCGCTTGCGCGGCCAGCCCTGACGCTCCTCGGCCAGATCGCGGATCAGCGTCGTCACCGGCAGGTCATGCGCGCGCCCGAGCGGAGCGATCGAGAAGGAGAGCGCCGTCAGCAGTCCAAACGCCACCCCAAGCCCGATCACGCCCGGCGCGATTGACGGGGCCAGCGGAATCGACAGCAATGACCCGAACAGCCAATCGACGGCGAACGGGATCGCCGTCCCGAGCGCTGCGCCGGCGAGCGCGCCGATCAGGGCGACAATCAAGAACTCGACGAGCGCGAGCGCCACAACCCTGGCGCCAGTCGCGCCGATCGCCTTCAGAATCGCCAGCGTCGCGCGCTTGCGTTCGACGAAACCCTGAGCAGCGTTGGCGACGCCAACGCCGCCAACGACCAGCGACAGCAGTCCGGCGAGCGTTAGGAATTCGGCGAATCGGTCGAGATCGCGGCTGAAATCAGGGGAAACGCTGAGACGCGAACGGGCCTCCCATCCGGCCTGCGGAAAGGCCCGCTTCGCCTGGTCGAGAAGGGTCTGAACCGCGGCTTCGTCCGGCGCGCCGCCCGCTGCGCCCATGATGACCCGGGTCGTCCAGCGAACGAGCGATCCGGGCTGGATGAGCCCCGTTGCGTCAAGGGCCGTTTGCGAAATGACGACGCGGGGGCCGAGGCCTACGCCGGTCGCCAATCGATCCGGTTCGCTTATGAGCACCGCCCGAATCGCGAATTTGGCTTCGCCGATCCGGACGACGTCGCCGAGCTTCAGGTTCAGTCGAGCCAGCAGCGCCTCTTCCGCTGCCGCGCCGAAGGCGCCGTCCTTCTCAGCGAGCGCGTCGGCGATCGGCACTGGCGGAGCCAGCACGGCGGCGCCAATGCGCGGCCACGACGGTTCGACGGCCTTAATTTCGATGAGCGCCGCGTCGTCGCTCTCGGCTCTCGCCATGGCGCGCATCGTCGCAACCATCGACAGCGACCCGCGAGTTTCGAGAAATTGCTGCTCGTCAGCGGACAGGCGGCGGTGAATGAGGGAGAACGACGCATCGCCGCCGAGGATCACGCGTCCTTCGCGCCCGAGGCCATCGTTGAGCGCCCGAGCGAGACTTTCGACGCCCACGATCGCTGCCACTCCGAGCGCGATGCAGAGGAAAAAGATACGCAGACCTCCTAGCCCGCCGCGCAAATCGCGAATGGCGAACCGCGCCATCGACGTACGGCCGCGAGCCCGGGGGAAAGCAGCGGGCGCGTTCATGCCGAAACGGCGGCCGGAGTTTCCTCGACTCTGCCCGAGCGCATCCGGATGACGCGGTCGCAACGGGCCGCGAGCGCGGCGTCGTGGGTGACAAGCGCCAATGTCGCGCCGCGCCGGGCGGGCAAATCGAATATTAGACCGACAATTGCGCTCCCTGTCGCCTCGTCGAGGTTGCCGGTCGGCTCGTCCGCGATCAGCAACGAGGGGCGCGGACAGAGCGCGCGGGCGAGCGCGACGCGCTGCTGCTCGCCTCCGGAAAGCTGGGCGGGATAGTGACTGAGACGGTCGCCGAGGCCCACCTGTTCGAGCTCGGCCCGCGCGCGCGAGGTCGCGTCGTTCGCGCCGGCAAGCTCCAGGCGGGCGGCGACGTTTTCGAGCGCGGTCATGGTCGGGATGAGGTGAAAAGACTGGAACACGATGCCGATTCGCTGTCCGCGGAACCGGGCCAAAGCATCTTCGTTCATCGGACCGAGCTTGACGCCGTCGATCTCAACTTCGCCTCTGTCCGGCCGCTCAAGCCCGGCCATGATCATCAACAGCGTTGATTTTCCCGAGCCGGAGGGGCCGACAATGCCCACTGCCTCGCCCTTGCCGATTGTCAGCCCGACGTCGCGCAGGATATGCACGCGCGCGGCGCCGCGCCCAAGGCTGAGGTCGACGCCGCGCATCGCAACTGCTGGAAGCGCCATTGCCGGAATTCCTGAAAGCGAAGCCGCACTCATATGGTCATTGGCTCAGCCTCGTCCAGGCAGCGGTACTGGCGGCGGTTCTCGCGGCGGCTTCGCCCGCCACGGCCCGGACGATCCGGCTCGTCGTCCTCGGAGACAGCCTGACCGCCGGCCTCGGCCTGCCGGCTGGCAAGGCCTTTCCGGATCGCTTGCAGGCCGCGCTTCGCGCCAAGGGTTGGGATGTCGAGGTCCTCAATGCGGGCGTGTCGGGCGATACGGCGGCGGACGGGCTCGCGCGATACGACTGGGCGGTGCCAGCGGACGCTGACGCGCTGATCGTCGAACTCGGCGCCAACGACATGCTGCGCGGCCTCAAGCCCGAAGCGACAGAGAAGGCGCTTTCGGCAATCCTGGACAAAGCTGGGGCCGCTCGTTTGCCAACCCTGATCGCCGGCATGCGGGCCGCGCCCAACCTTGGGTCCGAATACGGCCGCGAATTCTCGGCCATCTATCCGGCCTTGGCCAAATCCCACGATGCCGCGCTCTATCCGTTCTTCCTCGACGGCGTTGCCGGCGACCCGAAGCTTAACCAGGTCGACGGCATGCATCCGACCGGCGAGGGAGTCGAGGCCATCGTCGAACGAATCGCGCCTTCGGTCGAGGAGATCCTTAATGAGGTCAAGCGGTAGGGCTCACCCTCGCGTCGCGGGCTCGTTCTGCCCTAGCCGCCGAACCTGCGCCTGAGCCGTCGAGGCCGAAAAAGAAAGGTGCTCATGTCTAGCTCGCGCCACATTCTCACGCTCTCGTGCGCCAACCGGCCTGGGATTGTCGCGAAAGTCTCGACCGCGCTGTTCGACGGGGGCTTCAACATTCTCGACGCTCAGCAGTTCGACGATACGGAAACCGGCAACTTCTTCATGCGAGTGGTGTTCAACCCCGCCGGATCGCATCCCGATATCGAGCGCCTAAGCGAAAGATTCCAGGCGATCGCCGCCGGATTCACGATGACCTGGTCGATGCGCCCAGCCGGCCGGCGCAAGCGGGTCGCGCTCATGGTCTCCCGTTTCGACCATTGTCTCGTCGATCTTCTCTATCGTTGGCGCAGCGGCGAATTGGCGATGGACCCGGTGGCGATCATCGCCAACTACCCGCGCGAGAACTACGCCCACATCGAATTCGGCGACGTTCCGTTCCACTATCTGCCGATCACCAAGCAAACCAAGATGGAGCGGGAGGCGCAGGCGTGGGAGGTCATTAAGTCCACCAGGGCCGATCTCGTCATTCTCGCCCGCTATATGCAGATTCTGTCGGACGGCTTCGCGGCCAAGCTGCAAGGACGTTGCGTCAATATACATCATTCGTTCCTGCCCGGATTCAAAGGGGCGAAGCCCTACCATCAGGCGCACGAGCGCGGCGTCAAGCTGATCGGAGCGACGGCTCATTTCGTCACTTCCGATCTCGATGAAGGCCCGATCATCGAACAGGACGTCGAGCGCATCAGCCACCGTGACACGCCCGACGACCTGGTGCGCAAGGGGCGCGACATCGAGCGGCGCGTGCTCGCCAGAGCCGTCGCCAATGTGCTCGAAGATCGGGTTCTGCTCAATCGGGGCAAGACGGTCGTGTTTGCGGAGTAGCGGCGTTCACGGCAACGCCCGCCAGATCGATCTTAGCCAGGAGAAGAGGGCGTTCTTCGCCGCAATCTTGGGCGACGCGGGCAAGTCTTGCGGCGCGCCGCCCTGGCCGGCGCAGCCGGAGACGAGCCTCGAAAATTCGATGTCGCCGTCGGTGAAATAGGGATCGCCGCCGCCGTTGCGGGCAAAGAACGTCGGTCCGACGCCGCTGACCGAGTAGGTGGTCACGACCTTTTCCGCCTGGGCGAGGTTGGAGGTCAGCAGGTCGCGCTCAGCGTCAATGTCAGGCGCGGTGTGATGGGTGATCTGACCCGTATAATGGCTGACGCCAAGGCCGTCGTCGAACACCGCGGCGCCCAGCCACACCGGCAGGCCGTCGTCGCCGGCATCCAGCGCCTTCCAGAAGCGGACATGGTGGCGCGCCCTCGCGCTCCTCCCGGAAAGCTTTTCAAACGCCAGGTCCTGCTTTCGGTTCTGGTAAAAGAGCGGGCTGACAGGGGCGTCCTGATACGGACGGTCGAACAGCACGCTGCCGACGATGCGGACGCTCGAGCTCAGCGTGACCGGATCGGCGGGCAGCCACCCGGCCGCATGCATGGCGCACAGGACGTCCTCGTCACTTCCTTCAAGCCCGATGTTGATCGCATCGCCCGGGAGCCCGAGCGCGGTCCGCGTCGTCGCCCCGAGCCCGGCGAGCTTTGGCTGGTGTTCGAAATGGCGCCAGAAGAAGGGGGCCAGCACATAAGCCAGAGCAAGATAGGCGGCGAGCGCGGCGATTGCCGCCCCCGCCAGGCGCCGGTCGATCTTTATCCCCGCCATTCTGGC
This sequence comes from uncultured Alphaproteobacteria bacterium, assembly GCA_963794155.1. GTDB lineage: Bacteria > Pseudomonadota > Alphaproteobacteria > Rhizobiales > Beijerinckiaceae > Roseiarcus. The sequence continues at coordinate 174,309 of CAWCCX010000004.1, forward strand.
AATTTTGGCGGCCGCGGCGCCCGATGGCAATGCGGGCTGAGACGTTCGAGGCCGGTCTGTAACTCCCGACCGGTCGCCAGCGTAAAGGGGAGTGCCGGAAGCGCCGATCGAGCCTATATGATGGCGCTGAGGAGGACCCCATGAAAGAAGACCACTTCCCCGTCACCCATACGGATGCCGAATGGCGCGCGATCCTGACCCCCGAGCAATATGACATCATGCGCGGGCATGGCACCGAGCGGCCGGGCAGCTGCGCGCTGCTCTACGAGAAGCGGCCGGGCGTTTTCAGTTGCGCCGCCTGCGGACAGCCGCTGTTCGAGAGCAAGACCAAGTTCGAGAGCGGCACCGGCTGGCCGAGCTTCAACACCCCAGTCGAAGGCGCGACCGAAACGACGGTCGACCGCACCTTTGGCATGACGCGCACCGAAGTGCACTGCTCGCGCTGCGGCTCGCATCTCGGACACGTCTTTCCGGATGGGCCGCCGCCAACCGGTCTGCGCTATTGCATCAACGGGGTCGCGACAAACTTCGCTCCGGCCGCAGGACAATGACGAGGCCCCTGTGGTCGCGGGGCGCGACCGCGGTCTGATCCAGGCGCCTCAATGAACATATCGAACCGCCCCAATGCGGGGAGAGCCTACCGCCCGGTGGCGCATCCCCCGGCCCCAAGCGGCCGGGTCGGGGTGCTGATCGTCAATCTCGGCACCCCCGAGGGGACCGACTACAGGTCGATTCGCCGCTACCTGAAGGAGTTCCTCTCCGACCGTCGGGTCATCGAGACGCCGCGCCCGATTTGGCTTCCGATCCTCCAGTTCATTCTGCTGACCCGCCCGCGCGCCAAGGGGCGCGACTACGACTCGATCTGGAACAAGGAGAGGAACGAGGGGCCGCTGAAGACGATCACCCGTTCGCAAAGCGAAAAGTTAAAACTCGCGCTCGGCAATCTCACGCCGGAAGTCGTCGTCGACTGGGCGATGCGCTACGGCGCGCCGCCGATCGGCGAGCGCCTCAAAGCGCTTCAGGCCGAGGGCTGCGACCGCATTCTGGTCGTCCCGCTTTATCCGCAATATTGCGCCGCTTCGACCGCGACGGTCGGTGACAAGGCATTCGAGGCGCTGGCGACGATGCGCTGGCAACCCGCGTTTCGGCTGGCGGCGCCTTATTACGACGATCCGGTCTATATCGACGCGCTCGCCGGCTCGGTCCGCGCCGGCCTCGCCGGGCTCGACTTCGATCCCGAGGTCGTGCTCGCCTCCTATCACGGAATTCCGCAAGCCTATTTCGACAAGGGCGATCCCTACTATTGCCATTGCGCCAAGACGACGCGGCTTCTCGGCGAAGCGCTCAAGCTCGACCAAGATCGCCTCAAGATGACCTTCCAGTCGCGCTTCGGCAGGGCCGAATGGCTGAAGCCGTACACCGCCGAGACCGTGCGCGAACTCGCCGTCCGCGGCGTCAAACGGCTCGCGGTCGTCACTCCCGGATTCGCCGCCGACTGCCTGGAGACGCTCGAGGAAATCGGGGTCGAGAACGCCGGCTACTTTCAAGAGGCGGGCGGAGAGCGCTTCGCGGCGATCCCGTGTCTCAATGACAGCGAGCCAGGCGTCGCCGTCATCGAGGCGGTGGCGCGGCGAGAGCTGAAGGGGTGGGCGGAGTAGGGGGCAACGAAAACCAAGTCCGGCGCAATAAGAACCAAGTCCGGCGCAACGAAAACCAAGTTAGACGCAACAAAATCCAAATCCGGCGCAACAAAATCCAAATCAATTTTCTGTCCGCCAATTGAGGCTTTTCAATGCCTTGCGGCATGATTCCGAGCAATTGCAGCGCCCGTCTCGCTCTCGTGGACCTTCAACTAGGCGTCGAAGTCAAACAGCAACGAGACGCGCGGCGCCTCTCGTTCGCCTGAACGGCCTGGCCGGATCCGGACGACAGAAACACCATGTCACGACATTCTGAATATAGCAAGAAATTGTTGCTTTTCCGTTTTTCTCGCTCCTCAGCGGGAGCCTTTCGTCGGCTCCGCAGTCGTCACCCTGAGCCACGTGCGCCAACCCTCCGAGGTCTCATCCGCAGCGCTGCTCGGCTGGTAGTGGAGCGGCGAGCCCGGCAACCGGCCGTTTTCGAGCGCGCGTAATGTCGGCGCGTTCGTCACGTCGAAGGAGTCGAAGCCACAGCGCAGCATCAGCGGGATTTCGTCGATCAGCACGTCGCCTGTCGCCCTGAGTTCGCCGCCAAACCGCCGCCGGTCACGCAAAAGGCGGGCGTACGAGAACGCCCGGCCATCGGCGAATTTCGAGAAGGCGAGCGCGACGAGGGGACGATCGGCGAGGTCGGCGAGATGCGCCTGCGCGTCCGCCCCGGCTTCGACTGCGACGCCGACCGGATCGGCCCGCAGCGACAGCGCCTCACGTTGGCCGAGCCAGCGCTTGAGCGACACCACGATTGCGCCCTCCGCCGGGACGGGCGCCTCGTCGTCGAGAAACTCCCACTTGTTCTCGACGAAGCCTGCGCGCCGCCACAGCGGCATCAAATGCCGAGCCCTGCGTCGAGCGGGCCGACGTGAATTCCGCACTCGATCTTGTCTCGTCCGCGCCAGCGGCCCGCGCGCTCGTCCTCCCCGGGCTTGACTGGACTCGTGCATGGCAGGCAGCCGATCGACGGAAAGCCCTTGGCGACCAGAGGATGGCGCGGCAGGCCGGCTTCGGCGATGTAATCGAGCACGTCTTTCGCGCTCCAGCCGACAAGCGGATTGATCTTGATCCGCTCCCCTTCCGCTTCGAACAAGGGCAAGGTCGCGCGGGTCGCGTTCTGAAAGCCCTTCCGGCCGGTAATCCAGGCGTCGAAACCTTCCATCGCCTCGGCGAGCGGCCTCACCTTCCGGATCTCGCAGCAGCGGTCCGGATCGCTGGCGAACAGGAACTTCTCCGGGTCTTCGGCGGCGAGACTATCCACATTCGGGGTCGCCACTATCACATTCGTGAGCTTCAAGGTGTCGCAGAGCGCGTCGCGATAGGCCAGCGTCTCGGGGAAATGCTGGCCGGTGTCGACGAAGATCACCGGCGTTGCGGCGTCGATCTGCGCCACCATGTGCAGCAGCGCCGCAGCATCGGCGCCGAAGCTCGAGACCAGCGCAATGCGTCCGGGATAGAGGTCTTCGATCGCCAGCCTCAGAAGCGACGAAGCCTTGACCTTCGCGAACCGGGTCTCGAGCCGCGAGGCGGCGATCTGATCGCCGAACAGCTTGACGTCATGGGCGCTCATCAGATGTCCGATCCGGCGCTTCGCTCATAGAGCGCCTCCTTGAACGGCGCGATGCCGACCCGGCGGAAGGCGTCGAGGAAGGTCTCGGACTCGTCGCGCCTCAGGCCGGTGTAGGTTTCGACAATGGTCTCGACCGCCTCGACGACGTTTTCCCAACTGAAGCCGGGGCCGACGATCTGGCCGATCGCGGCCTGTTCGTCGGCGGAGCCGCCGAGGGTGATCTGGTAGGTTTCCTCGCCGGCGCGCTCGAGGCCAAGAATGCCGATATGACCGACGTGGTGATGCCCGCAGGCGTTGATGCAGCCGGATATCTTGATCTTGAGCGGGCCGATCGAGCGGGCGCGGGCGCCGTCGCCAAAGCGCTGGGCGATCCGTTGCGCGACGGAAATTGAGCGCGCCGTCGCCAGGGCGCAATAATCGAGGCCCGGGCAAGCGATGATGTCGCTGATCCCGCCGGCGTTCGGGGTCGATAAGCCCACCGACGCCAGCCGATCGTAGACCGCCGGCAAGTCGTCGAGCGCGACGTGGGGCAGGATGAGGTTCTGCTCGTGCGAGACGCGGACCTCGTCATGCGAATAATCCTCGGCGAGATCGGCGACCGCGTCCATCTGGTCGGCGCTGGCGTCGCCGGGCGGCGCGCCGATCGCCTTCAGCGAAACGGTGACGACGACATGGCCTTGCGTCTTGTGCGGCGTTACGTTGGACGCGACGAAAGAGGCGAAGCGGGCGTCCTTGCCCTTGCGGCGCTCGACCCGGTCGCTGACCGGCTTCTTGGCCTCGAACTCGGGCAGGGCGAAGAAGGCGCGGAAGCGCTCGATTTCCCGCGCCGGCAGGTCAAGCGCCTTGGGGTCGCGCGCCGCGAATTCGGTCTCGACCGCCTCGCGCAGCGCCTCGACGCCTTTCTCGTGCACCAGGATTTTGATGCGCGCCTTGAACTTGTTGTCGCGGCGGCCCTCGAGATTGTAGACGCGCAAAATCAACTCGACGTAAGCCAGAAGGTCGCGTTCGGGCAGGAAGTCGCGGATTTTGCGCCCGATCATCGGCGTTCGGCCGAGCCCGCCGCCGACGTAGACGGAAAAGCCGATCTCGCCGGCGTCGTTGCGCACGACCTGCAAGCCGATGTCGTGCGCCTGGATCACCGCGCGATCGTGCGCCGCGCCATTGACCGCGATCTTGAACTTGCGCGGCAGGAATGAGAATTCCGGATGGAGCGACGACCATTGCCTCAAGATCTCGGCATAGGGGCGGGGGTCGGCGATTTCGTCGTGCGCGACGCCGGAGAAATGGTCGGCCGTGATGTTGCGGATGCAGTTGCCCGAGGTCTGGATCGCATGCATCTCGACGCTCGAAAGCTCGGCCAGAATATCGGGCGTATCCTTGAGCGCCGGCCAGTTGTACTGGATGTTCTGCCGGGTGGTGAAATGGCCATAGCCGCGATCATAGCGGCGTGCGATCTCGGCGAGCTTGCGCATCTGACGCGAATTCAAGACGCCGTAAGGCACCGCGACCCGCAGCATATAGGAATGGAGCTGCAGGTAGAGTCCGTTCATGAGCCGATGCGGCCGGAACTGCTCCTCGGTCAGTTCGCCGGAGAGGCGGCGCGCCACCTGATCGCGGAACTGCTCGAACTCGGGCGGCGACGAAAGCGGCGTCGAAATTGTCATAATGATACATGGTCGGCCTCCGTCACGGTCCTGGGACCGAAATGGGGCGCGAGGCCCGCCGCCTGCTTGCCGAGGTCGCGCCTGTTCGTCGGCCCGGAGGCGCGGATCGCCTCGCGGAGAGCCTTGGGAGCGAAATGGCCGTTGCGCTCCTCGACCGGCACGGCATAGGCGTCGACGACGAGATTGCTCGCTTCGTCCTGCCTCGCTCGTGCGAGCGCAGCGGCCGACGTTTCTGGACCGGCGAGCACTGCGGCGCGGTTGAAATCCTCGCTCCAGCTTTCATCGGCGGTCTGGAACAGGACGACCCCATCGGTCAGCCGGTTGGCGGTGATCACATCGGGCATTTGGCTCTCACGCAAACGGGCGCTCTGCGCCTCGCCGGCGGACGCCCTAGCATATTTAACGACAACAATATATGTGTTTGTTTTTCGTACAATTACTCTACGTTATTATGGGGCCGCTGAGATCGAAGCCAACCCGGTGCGGCGCCTCTGACCCTCACGAGGGCCAGCGTTCGAGCCTGGACATCGCCGCCAAAACGACGCAAAGACCGACTTTCACCTTTCCGCCTTCCCGTCCCCGGCGGCGCGCCCACGGGCCTTCTCGGGTGGGCGCCCAGGAGTTCGGCCGGCCGCGGCAGTCCGGATCGCGAGGCCGGGATCGCGTCCTTGCCGGGCGCAGGGTCAAGTGTCGGGAAGCTCTGCGCAGGCGTTTCGATAATGGTCTTTTCCTCGATAACGTTCCTGTTCTATTTCCTGCCCATCTTCCTGGCTTGTTACTTCCTGACCCCGACGATCAAGGGCAAGAACGTCGTCACGCTTCTGTTCTCGCTCCTTTTCTATGCCTGGGGTGAACCGCGCTTCATCCTGGTCCTTGTTTTCTCGATCATCTTCAACTTCTTCGCCGCGCTGATCATCGACGACCGGGACGGCGCGGCGCGCCGGGTCGCGCTCGCCGTCGCCGTCGCCGGCAATCTCATCATCCTTGCGATCTTCAAATACGCGAATTTTGTCACCGGCAATCTCGCGGCGGTCATGGCGCCGCTCGGATTGACGGTAGCGAAGACCAACATCGCGCTTCCGCTCGGAATCTCCTTCTTCACCTTCCATTGCCTGTCCTACATCATCGACATCTACCGGCGGCGATTCCGGGCCAACCGCGACCCGGTCGACATCGCCCTCTATATTTCCTTGTTTCCGCAATTGGTCGCTGGGCCGATCGTTCGCTACAAGACCGTCGCCCGCCAATTGGACGCCCGCAGGTTCACGCTCGGACGCGCCTCTGTCGGCGCCCGCATCTTCATCATCGGTCTGGCGCAGAAGGTTCTGGTGGCCGACGTGGTCGCGCCGCTCGTTCAAGTCGCGTTCGATCAGGTTCACGATCGCTCGCTCATCGAGGCGTGGATCGGACTCATCGCTTACACGGTGCAGATTTATTTCGATTTCGCCGGCTATTCGAACATGGCGATCGGCTTGGGCGTCGTGCTAGGATTCACCTTTCCGCGCAATTTCCGGATGCCATACACCTCGCTCTCGATCACCGAGTTCTGGCGCCGCTGGCACATTTCGCTCTCAACCTGGCTGCGCGACTACCTTTACATTCCGCTCGGCGGAAACCGCGGCGGGAATGCGCAGACCTATCGCAATCTCGTCATGGTGTTCCTGCTTTGCGGGCTGTGGCACGGCGCAAATTGGACCTTCGTCCTTTGGGGCGCGTGGCACGGCGCGTTCCTGGTGATCGAGCGTCTCGGCTTGCAGTCGGTTCTCGCCCGGCTGGCGACGCCGGCGCGCTGGGCCTACGCGCTGCTCGCGGTGATGGGAGGCTGGGTCTTGTTTCGCGCCCCAACTCTTGCCGACGCCGCAAGCTATTACGCGAGCCTCTTCGGCCGGGGCGGCGTGACTGAGCTCAGTTTCGATATGCACGACGCGCTGAGCGAACGGGCGATCGCGACCCTGATCATCGGCTGCGTCCTCGCGGTCGTCCCGAGATGGCTGCCCAGTTGGCCGGCGCCGCTCATCCTGCGGGCGTCGGCCGATGTGACAATGACGTTTGCGCTTCTGATCTTTTCGATGATCACCGTGGCGGCGGGCGCCTATAGCCCGTTCCTGTACTTTCGATTTTGAGCGTAAATGCTCTCGCGCCATCGCCGATATTTCGCTGTCCTCGCTTTCCTGCTGCTGGCGACGCCGCTCATCGTGGGACTCGTCAGGCCGGACCGCCCGGAGCTGATCCTCAAGGAAGGGCGGCTGCTGGCGACGGCCCCCGAGGCGCCTCGCAGCCTCGCGGCGCTGCGCGCGTTCCCGGGGGTGGCCGACGCCTATCTCAAGGACCATTTCGGCCTTCGGCAGACGATGATTCACGCCCACCGGGACGTCTCTCATCCTGTGCTCTACGGCAACGAGCAGGTGCTCGTCGGCCGCGACGGCCGGATGTTCTACCTCGGCCGGGACATGGTGCGTCAGAGCGCCGGGCTTGTCCTGCGCGACCAGAAGGTGGCCGATGCGGCCGACATGCTGGCCGAGATGCGCGACGCGCTGGCGCGGCGGGGTGTCGGCCTTCTCGTCGCCGTGGCGCCGAATTCCTCGACGATCTACCAAGACGATCTGCCGCTTTGGGCGCAAAAGCAGGGACGGAAAACCGAGTACGACCTCTTTCTCGGCGATCTTGCGGCCCGCGGCGTCAAGGCGGTCGATCTCAGGCCGGTCATGGAAAAGGCCCGCTCGGACGCCCAAGCCTATCTTATGCACGATACGCACTGGACCGCGCGCTCGGCGGTGCTTGCGTTCAACGCCATCGCCGAGGCCGACGGCCATCCGGACTGGCGGCTCGATCCCGCTTCCTCGATCGGCCCGCCATCCGAGCGCAAGGGCGGGGACGTCGCGCGGATCATCGGGGTCGAGGACGAGGTGACGGAGACCGTGCAGGAGCTCGCGCTCCCCTCGGGAGGAAAGAGTGAGGACCTGTCGCCTGGACCGATGCCCGATTGGGTTCTCTCGTCCGGCCGGCCCGGTCCGACCATCATGGTCATCGGCGACTCTTTCACCGCGTCCTATTTTCCGCCGATGCTCGCCCAGCATGTCGGGCGCGCCGTCTGGCTCAATCATCGGGAATGCGGGTTCGACTGGAACTGGATCGACAAGTTCCAGCCGGATGAGGTCTGGTGGACGCCGACGGAAAGGTTCCTGATTTGCGACGAGGGCGTTCGACCGCTGAATTTTGCCGGGGCGGCGGAGGATCACGGTCCGGTCGGCGTCCGCGGGACGTCCCCTGATTAGACCCGGGAGGCGTTTGGACGAGACCCAGGTCCGGAAGCTGCGACCCCAATCCCTCGCCACCGTGGAGCCGCTGCTTGTATGCGACCTGAGCCTGCGTCTGGGACGACGCGGGCTCGACCCGCCGCCAGACGCTTCCAGAGACGGCTCCCGTCAGCATTCCGGCGTCTGGCGTTCGCCGATGTATTTTCCGTTCGCGTTGTAGATGAGTTTGTGGATCACGCAGCCGCCGCCGGAATTCGCCTCAAAGCCCCCGATCGAGGCGGCGGGATAGATGCCAGGCGCCGACGCTCCGATCACTATGAGCGAGCCCCCGCCTCCGCCGCCCGCATCGGCGAGCCCATAGGGCGGATACCAGAAGCCGCCGCCTAAGATCCCGCCCCCATTCCAGAACCGGCCGTCGCGGCTCCAGCGATCGCCGCGATTCCATCCGCGCCAGGCCGATGAGGAACGGGCGCCGTTCCGCCAGCCCGGCGGCTGACCGTGGCCGTGGACGATCCCCGGTCGCATGACCGGCGGCCCGAATGACGCTTGAGGGTGGGCGAACGCGGCCTCAAGGCCGAGAGAAAGGAAGAGGGCGACCGCGGCGGACGCGCTGACCGCCCTCATCGGGAGGGAAGTACGCATGGGAAAGTCTCCGGCGCCGCAAGGGCAATCCTACCGGCAATGCGGTCCCGGAGTTCGACGGCCTTTCGGACGATAGGGTTGACGTCGCCCGACCGCTCAGCGCACCACGGTCAGCCGCCGCGCCGCGCGCGTGAGGCCGGTATAGAGCCAGCGCGCCCGATGCTCGCGGAAGGCGAAGCTTTCATCGAACAGCATCACATTGTCCCACTGCGACCCTTGCGCCTTGTGGACGGTGAGCGCGTAGCCGTAGTCGAACTCGTCCGACTCGCGCCGCAAAGCATAGGCGAGCTCGCCCTCAGTCCCCTCGAAGAAGGCTTTCAGGACCGCGACCTTGACTGCCGAGCGGGCGCCCTCGTCTTCCGAACGCAGGGTCATCTTGACGAAGTCCTTCTTCACCCCGCCGAGGGTCTCGACCCGCCATAAGCCGCCGTTGATGAGGCCTTTCACGCGGTCGTTGCGCAGGCAGACCAGCCGGTCGCCGGCGACCGGCAGCGGCTCGTGGAAACCGTTGAGGTCGCGCATGCGCTGATTGTAGGCGCGGCGGGTGCGATTTGTCCCGACCAGCACCTGATCGGCCTCGAGCACCTGCCCAGAGTTCGACTTCGGCGCGCCGGATGACCCGCGTCTCGCCGTAGACGCCCTCCTCAAGCTCGCCGCCCGAGCGCACGACCTCGGACAGGCGGATGATCGGATTGTCCTGGGCCTGGCGATGGATCTGGGTCAGCATCACGTCCGGCGCGCCGTCGGTGAAATAGCCGCCGCCCTTGACTGGCGGCAGCTGGAACGGATCGCCCAGGACCAGGATCGGCTTGCCGAACGAGATGAGATCGCGCGCCAGCTCGGCGTCGACCATCGAGCATTCGTCGATCACGATCAGCCCGGCGCGCGAGGCCGGCCCGTCGGCGTTGAGGTTGAAGGTCGGCGCGCCTTCGGCCCCCTCGCTCGCCCGGTAGATGAGCGCATGAATTGTGGTCGCGCCCGTACAGCCCTTGGCGCGCATCACCAGCGCCGCCTTGCCGGTGAAGGCGGCGAAAGCCGTCTCGCCGCGCGCGCCCTCGGCGATGTGGCGGGCGAGCGTCGTCTTGCCGACCCCGGCGTAGCCGAACAGGCGGAACACCTGGGGCTCCCCCTGCCTGAGCCAGCGGCCGACCTCGTCGATCGCCTTCGCCTGCTCGGGCGACCATTCGCGGCCGATCGGGCGCGTAGGGCCTGCGACGGGCGCGGCGGATTGCTGTCCCTCGGGCGCTGTTTCCTTGTCCGTCGACGGCGGCGCCTTGTCGGCCACGCGCTTCAGCTCGGCCTTCGCGCCGCAGCGCGAGCAGACCGGCGGCTTGCGGCCGAGATCGTAGTATTTGGCCCCGCAGGCCAGGCATTGCCGCTTGGTTCCGAGACGGCCGGACGCGAGCCTCTTCTTGGTCAATAACTCCTCGCCCGCAGGTAGATTCTCAGTTTGAAATTTCCGGCAGCTGAATCATCACTGCATCGAACGGCGCTTCAGAAATAACCTCGGTGAAGTGGCCCGCGCCGGTTGTATCTTCCATCATCAGAACGTCACCGGCCGCAATGACACGCGGCTCGCCAATGTCCGGCGTAATCCTCATCCTGCCCCGAAGGCCGAACAGGATGAATCGCTTGGGCGTTGGATGTTTCTCTCCATTCCAGCCGATGGGTAGCCGCACCACGGTGTAACCCAAGGCAGGGGCAATGTCAGAGGACCAGAGGGGGGCAGCAGGAGGCGCGAAATCCCTTAGCGGACGGGCGATTTCGAATGTTTCGAAGCAACTGGCCCCAGAATCATTGGCAAAGAGGCGTAGGGCAATCACGGGGTCGGCCATAGAGAAAACCTCCGTAATGAACGAAAGGACGCTGAATCCTATCGAACTTCCCGATTTCCGGAAAGCTTAGGACTTGGTCGGGCACTACCCCAATTTCAAACTGAAATACTGCCGCCCTCCCGCCCGGAGCGCCCGACCATAAACGATTGGTTCAGATTTGAAGCGCAGCATTTTAATGAAATTGTCGAAAAGCATCGCCAGCCATTGGTCTTTCGCCTGTTGGCCTGCGCCTTGAACGTTCGATCCCGGGCCCCATATCTGACTGGTCCGGAAAGGGTTTCGCCCCGGTCTGGACAGAGTTGACGGCAAGACCGGACAGGGCGCTTCCCGATGAAGGCCTGAAGATTCCGGGAGGCGCCTGAAAGGGGGCTTCGAACATGGTGCGTGTGACGGCGCTGACCTCTCCGCTGCTGCTCGGCTTCGACGATCTCGAGCGGGCGCTCGACAAGGTTACGAAGTCCGGGACGGACGGTTACCCGCCCTACAATATCGAGCAAATCGCCGCTCAAGGCGGCGAGCCGGAACGATTGCGCATCACGCTTGCCGTGGCCGGCTTCTCGCAGGACCAGATCGAGGTCACAGTCGAGGAGAATGAGCTCACGATCCGCGGCCGCCAGCAGGACGACAAGGGGCGGGAATATTTGCATCGCGGGATCGCCGCCAGGCAATTCCAGCGCAGCTTCCTCCTCGCCGACGGCATGCAGGTCTTGCACGCCGATCTGGCCCAGGGGCTGCTCTCGATCGATCTCGTTCGGCCGCAGCCCGAGCGGGTGGTGCGCAAGATACGGATATCGGCTCGCGATTGAGGATGCGGGCGCGGCGGGTCGAAGCGACCGCCGGATGAAGGAGAGACGCGATGAGAGAAGAAAGCGACAAGACCACGCTCCCGACAGCGGCCCTGACGGCGCAGGAATTCGCCCATTTCGGCGACGGCTCTCTCGCCTATGTGAAGACGATCAATTCCGAGGACGTCGCCCGCCTGTGCCCCCAGGCGCCGCCGCTCAAGCCCGGAATGACGCTGTTTGCGCTGCTCGGCGCCGACGGCTCGCCGATCATGCTGACCGATTCGAAGGACGCGGCGATCGCCAACGCCTGGGAGCACGAACTCGAAACCGTGAGCCTGCACTGAGCCGCCGCGCGGTTTCTCGCGGCGACCCCGGCGCTGTGCGGGGACCGGCGAATCGGCTAGAGTTTGCGGTCCCTTAAGTCCGAAGGATCGCCCGATGCGGGCCTATCTCGACCTCATGCGCGAGGCGCTCGATGACGGCGCGATAAAACCCGACCGCACGGGCACCGGCGTCCGCTCGCTGTTCGGCCGGCAGCTCAGGTTCGATCTCGCCCAGGGCTTTCCGCTCGTCACCACCAAGCGGCTCCATCTCAAGTCGATCGTGCGCGAACTGATCTGGTTCCTGCGCGGCGACACCAACGTCGCCTATCTCAAAGCGCACGGCGTTTCCATCTGGGACGAATGGGCGGATGAATCGGGCGACCTCGGTCCGGTCTACGGCAAGCAGTGGCGGGCCTGGGAAGGGCCGGACGGGCGCACTTATGACCAGATTGCCTGGGTGATCGACGAGATCCGCCGCAACCCCGATTCGCGACGCCTTATCGTTTCAGCCTGGAACGTCGCCGAGATCGAACGGATGAAGCTCGCGCCGTGCCACTGCCTGTTCCAGTTCTACGTCAGCGGCGGCCGCCTATCGTGCCAGCTCTATCAGCGTTCGGCCGACATCTTTCTCGGCGTGCCGTTCAATATCGCCAGCTACGCGCTGCTCACCCATCTCATCGCCCGCGAATGCGGGCTTAAAGCCGGCGAGTTCGTGCACACGTTCGGCGACGCCCATCTCTACCGCAACCACGAGGACCAGGCGCGCGAGCAACTCGGGCGCGCGCCACGGCCGCTGCCAAAGCTCGTACTCGGCGACATCGGCTCGATCTTCGACCTCAATGCCGACGCGATCGCGTTCGACGGCTACGATCCCTGGCCGGCGATCAAGGCCAAGGTCGCGGTGTGACGAATGCGCCGCTCGTCCTGGTTGCGGCGGTTGCGCACAACGGCGTCATCGGCGCCAACAAAGGCCTCCCCTGGCGGCTTTCAAGCGACTTGCAGCGGTTCAAAGTGCTCACCTTGGGCAAACCGCTGGTGATGGGTCGCAAGACCTACCTCACGATCGGCCGGGCGCTGCCCGGGCGCGAAACGATCGTCGTGACCCGCGACCCGGGCTTCGCGCCCCCGGGCGTCTTCGTCGCCCACGACCTCGAAGCCGCGCTCGATCACGCTGCCGAGCGCGCCCGCGCGATGGGGGCGAGCGAAATCGTCATCGCCGGCGGCGGCGAGATTTACGCTCAGACGATCGCGCGCGCCAAGCGGCTTCTGATCACCGAAGTCGCGCTCGACGCGGAGGGCGAGACCCGTTTCCCGCCGATTCACCCCGGCCAATGGCGGGAAGTCAGACGCCAGAAGGGCGAGCGCGGCCCCCGCGACGAGGCGGATTTTGCCTTCGTCGAGTACGAGCGAAAGGCCTGAGTTTTTTCGAACCGTCCGCCTCGGCCCGGTGCGTCAGACGGTGCGCCACATTTCGTCGTGCGCCGACCCTGGCAGGAAAAGCGAAGCGCTGCCTTCGGACAGCTTCATGTATTCCGGGTTACTCAACAATTTGTTGGTATTCGCTTCGACTGAGGCGAGATCGGGCTCGGCAGCGACCCAGGCGATACGAAACGGGTTTCCGGCAATAGGCATGCTGACGCCGACCTTGAGGCCGGTGATCTTCTCGACCAGTTTGGCGATCTGATGAGCGAAGGCCAGCGCTTCGCCGACCTTGCCCGGAGCGATGGTCGCGGTTCGAACGAACGTGATCATGACAATTCCTCCCGCCCGCGGAGTTGTTGATTTCCCCCGCGGCGCCCGGAGTATGTCTCATTCCCACAAAATGCGCCATCGGGCTGAATATCGATTGCGCCCTTGACGGATTGCCTGGATAAACTAAACTCGTGGGACTAAGTCTAGGGTCAACACCGATGAAGACCGTCAATATCCATGAGGCGAAAACCCACCTTTCCAAGCTGATTGACGCCGCGACCAAAGGCGAGCCGTTCATCATCGCCAAGGCCGGCAAACCGTTGGTGAAAGTCGTGCCGATCGATGCGCCTCAGGCGCCGAAGCGGTTTGATTTCATGGCCGGCGAGTTCACCGTGCCGGACGATTTCGACACGATGGACCAGACGGAAATCGAAAAGCTATTCGGCGTCGATTAGTGAGGCTGCTGCTTGACACGCATATTCTGCTGTGGACGATAAGCCAGAGTCGGAGGCTTTCCCCCGCCGCCCGCTCGTTGATCGGGGATCCAGACCATGAAGTCGTATTCAGCGCGGTGAGCTTGTGGGAAATTGCGATCAAGACGGGGCGGGGTCGCGACACTTTTCGCGTCGATGCGGGCTCGCTTCGACGGAACCTGTTCGACAATGGCTATGCTGAATTGCCGATGACCGGCGCCCACGCGGCGGCGATGGCGGGTCTGCCTCCGATTCACAAGGACCCCTTCGATCGCATGCTGGTCGCTCAGGCCAGAGTCGAAGGACTGACGCTGGTGACATCCGACCCGGCCGTCGCCAACTATCCGGGACCAATTCGACTGGTCTGACCGCCGATTTCGGCCGATCCCCGGGAGGGCGCTATTTTCCCGCCTCCCTCAGCCTCTCCGCCGCCGCCTCGGGCGTGAGGTCGCGCTGGGGGGAGCCGAGCATTTCGAACCCAACCATGAATTTCCTGATCGTCGCCGAGCGCAGAAGCGGCGGATAGAAATGGGCGTGCATCTGCCATTCGACGTGCAGCGCGCCGTCGGTCGGCTTCTGGTGGAAGCCCATCGAATAGGGGAACGGCGCGTCGAACAGCCGGTCGTAGCGCCTGGTCAATTCCGAGAGTGTGGCCGCGAGCGAGCTCTTTTCCCTCGCGCTCAATTCGTTGAAGCCGCCGATGCGGCGCCGGGGCAGGATCATGGTCTCGAAGGGCCAGATCGCCCAGAACGGCACGAGGACACAAAAGTCGTCGTTGGCGAAGACGACGCGCTCGTTGAGCTCGAGCTCCCGTTCGAGATAATCGACCAGCAGCGGCCGGCCAAACTCGAGCAAATAGGCGCCCTGGCGATGGGTCTCTTTCTCGAGCTCGTTGGGCAAATGGCGGGTCGCCCAGATCTGGCCGTGCGGATGGGGGTTCGAGGCGCCCATCATCTCACCCCGGTTCTCGAAAATCTGCACCGAAGCGACGTCGGGCAAGGCGCCGAGGGCGATCGTCTCCTCGATCCAAACGTCGACGACGCGCTCGATCTCGGCCGCCGCCATTCCGGCCAGCGTGAGATCATGACGGGGCGAAAAGCAGAGCACGCGGCAGAGGCCCGTTTCCCCCTCGGCGATGATGAGCCCATCGACTTCCCTTTTCGTCGGCGCATCGGCTTTCAACGCCGGAAAATCATTGTCGAACACGAAGGTGTGCGGGTAGTCCGGATTGCGGGCGCCGTTGGCGCGTAGGTTGCCGGGGCAGAGATAGCAGTCCGGATCATGCGCGCGCGCGGCCGGCGCCCCTTTGCTCTCGCGCCGGCCCTGCCACGGGCGCTGGCTGCGGTGCGGCGAGACCAGCACCCATTCCCCGGTCAGCGGATTGAAGCGGCGGTGGGAGGCGTTGCGGAGCGGAGTCGGGCTCGCCACGGCGAGGCTCCTCAAACCGGGATCAGGCGAACGCCGTCCGACGGCGCGCAGGCGAAGATTTCCGCCTCGAGCCCAGTCGCGACCCGATAGCCGTCGATCATGATCCGGGACGCCCTCTCGACCGCCGAGGCTTCCACCAGGCTCACCGTGCAGCCGCCGAAGCCGCCGCCGGTCATGCGCGAGCCGTAGACGCCCTCAACGGCCTGGGCCAGACCGACCAGCGTATCGATTTCGGGACAGGTGATCTCGAAGTCGTCGCGCATCGACGCGTGGGACAAGTTCATCGCCCGCCCGCAGGCGACGAAGTCGCCCGCCTTCAGCGCTCGCTCCGCCTCGAGCACGCGCGCGTTCTCGGTAACGATGTGGCGGCATCGGCGGTAGATGAGCTCGGGCAGCTTGCGGCGCCTGGCCTCAAGCTCGGCGGGGGTCACGTCGCGCAGCGCGTTGATCGGCCCGAGCGTGCGGCTGAGGAGCTTCACCCCTTCCTCGCAGGCTTCGCGCCGGGCGTTGTACTCGCCGCCCGCGTGCTGGTGGCGAACCGCGCTGTTGGCGACGAGAAGCCTCAGGTTGGGGGCGATGGCGACGTTGCGCGAGGCAAGGCTGCGGCAGTCGATCAGGAGCGCGTGGCCGGCGACGCCGCGGCAGGAGATATATTGATCCATCACCCCGCAACGCATGCCGACGAAGTCGTTCTCGGCCCGCTGGCAGACCTTGGCGAGCTCGATCGGCTCAAACGGCAGGCCCGCGGCGGTCAGGAGCGCATGCCCGCATGAGACCTCGAGCGCCGCCGAGGAGCTCAAGCCGGCGCCGATCGGGACGTCGGTCCACACGACGAGATCGGCCCCGGTCAGGCGCCGCCCGCTCCTCTCCAGCATCAGCGCGACGCCGAGGATATAGTCGGACCACTCGCGGCTCGCGGCCGCGGGCGGCGAATCGAGATCGAACTCGCGCGTCTCATCTATGATCATCGAATAGACCCGGAGGCGCCGGTCGGGCCGCGACGACGCCGCGGTCAAGGTCGCGAATTCGAGCGCCGCCGGCATGACGAAGCCGTCGTTATAGTCGGTGTGCTCGCCGATCAGATTGACGCGGCCCGGGGCGCGGCTGACCGTCGGCGCGCGGCCGAAGCGGTAGGCGAATTCCACCGCCAGGTCGCGCGCGTGAACGCTCATCTGATTTCCTCCCATGGCCGAACAGGAGGGGTTGGCGGCCCGCGCGTCAAGCGCGATTGAGCGCGAGAGAATGCCTTAGTTCGAACTTCGGCTTTCGGACCCGCAGCGGACCTCCCGTTCCGCGCTGCGGGATCCGCTTGACGCCAACAAGCAGACCGGTCGCGGCAGCAAGGGGAATCTCGAAGAGGGAATGATCGTATGCGCCGACTAGGATGCCATTCGGGCTAAATGATAGACCGACATGGCCTTGCTCACGCCCTTGAGTTCCGCCTCGCTCTTCGCCACCGGGTATGGCGCGACAATTTCCGCCACGGCCGGCGCGCCGTAAACTTCTTCGGTGATACAAATCTCGTCGCCATCGGCAAGGTTTTGCACCCGTGCTGCGATATTCACCGTCTGGCCAAAATAATCGAGCCGCTCGTTGAGAGTGACCGCGATCGTCGCTCCGCGATGCACGCCGATTTTCAGGATGAAATCACGCTGCGGGCGGTCCCGATTCAGCTCATCCACGGCCTCGCGCATGTCGAGCGCCGCCCGCACGGCATCGGCCGAAGTCAAAAACGCCGCCATCACGGCGTCGCCGATCGTCTTGGTGACGGCGCCATTGTGCCGGACAGTGGCGTCGAGAAGATGCTGGAAGTGCCGCTGCACCTGAATGTAGGCATTGAGGTCGCCGATCCGCTCGTAGAGCGCCGTCGAGCCCTTGAGATCAGTGAACACGAGGGTAACGTCGAGAACCGCAATGCCCTCCGTCGCGCCGATCACCTCCGAGCGAAAAAAGTCGCGGAAGGTTTGGGTCATCAGCAGTCGCTTACCGGATAAGTATGGCGTGAACTGAAGCTTCGGGCGGTGAGACGTCGCCATCGGAAGCTGCAGGATGCCGAATACCGTCGGCAGCTTGCCAGCGTTGCGAACTTCGACCACGACCTTGCCGGGCGCCATGTTTGCTGTGGCGGGCACGCATTTGCCGCTGTCGAGGATGACCGGCACATGAGGCGGCGCCACACCCGTCCCGCTTGTGATCGGGAAAAAAAATTGGGCGTCGCTGTCGAAATCCTGGCCCAGAAGCGCGCCTTCGGCGGCATCAACCTCGAGATTGACCGCGGAACCCGGCTCTATGCGGCTGACCGCCCTCACCAGCCCTTTGGCAACCTCGCTCCATGGCACGCCATCGGGCATTAGGCCGCCCGGCATCATTTTATAATAGAAGACGTAATCCCAGGCCGAAAGCGCATCCGGTTTATGGAAGCGGATGTTGCGCACGGCAGGCGAAACCGTAAACGTCACCGTGATGTAATCGTCGAGCGCGGCGTCGTAATCGCATTGACAGAGGTGGCAGTGGAAGTGCGTGTGCAGTTTGCCCAGGCTCCGGAAGCTCTCGACAACGTCGGAGCACATGGGACAAACGAGCAGCCAGTCCATGTCGAATAGCCCAGCCACACAGGCATGGAGGAAAAGATCGATCCCTTCAGCTTCGGCAATCGTTTTCTCTGCGGCGAACTGGACCGGATTGATGCGGTAGAGCGCCTCGTCCGCGCCCGAGCGCAGCAAGGTCTCCAGCCGCGAGACGACGCGCGGACTCCAGGATTTGGCCGCTTCGAGCGCAACCAAGCGCTCTTCAAGCTTTTTTTCGTCAATCATCGCATTGCACCGCGATAAAACCTCGATCATCCTCGGCGTTCCGTTAAACCTGAATAGCCAATTCGTGAGCTCGGGGCGAGCCCATCGGGCGGTATTTTGCCTGCTCCTGGGATTGACTCTCAAGCCGACAAGGCTCACCGGGCGAGCCCAAGCGCGCCAAGCGCCCGCCTGAGGAGGGCCGCCGGCATGGCGCGGGTCAGCCACAGCCCGACGGCCAAGGCGGGAAAGTAAACCGCGACCCCGGTCGCAGTCAGGGCCAAGAGCCTCGCTTCGCGGGCGAAGCGCGGCAGATGCGCCATGAGTTCGACGAGCGGTCCGTCCGCGAGCGTCAGCGCCAGCGCCAGCGCGCCCGCCGCAAAGAGGGTCGCGGCGAAGGTCGCGAGCAGGCGGGCGTCAGGCGCCGTCCAGCCGCGTCGCCTTGCGAGCGCGAACACGCCGACGACCTTGATCCAGAGGCCGGCGGCAGTCGCGAGCGCGAGGCCCGGCGCCCCGAGCGGCCGGAAGAGGGCGATCTTCAGCGCGACATTGACCGCAACGCCGACCAGCGTGACCTTCAGCGGCGTCGCGGTGTCGCCGCGCGACAAAAAGCTCGCAGCCGTGATCCGGTCGACCAGCAGCGCCGGCATGCCAAGAGCGTAAGCCGCGAGCACGCCCGCGGCCTGATGGGTCGCACTCGCCTTGAAGGCGCCGTGCTCGAAGGCGACCGCGATGATGAGGTCGGGGATGAGAAGAAATGCGACCACGAACGGAGCGCCGAGCGTCAGCGTCAGCGAAGCGGCGCGGTTCTGAGCGTCGAGCGCGCTCCGCTCGTCGCCGAGGGCGACGAACGCCGACATTTCCCTCAGCAGCACCGAGCCGGTGGCGATGACGATGACGCCGCCGGGCAGCTGATAAAGCCGGTCGGCGTAGCTGATGGCGGAGAGGCCGCCGGTCGGCAGCAGCGAGCCGACGATCTGATCGGCGAGCGCGCCAATCTGATAGCTCGCCGATATGCCGATCGCCGGCCCCAGCATCCAGAAGAATCGCCGGATATCCGGGGTCCAGCGCGGCCAAGTCAACCGCTCGAGGAGCCCGCGTCGCCGCGCGGCGGCAACCGCGATCGCGAGCTGGGTCGCGCCCGAGGCGAGAAATCCCCAGCTCGCCATGCTCGCCACCCCGGGCGAAAGCTGGGGAAAAAAAGCGGCGAAGGCCAGAAACGCGATCATGCACACATTGGCCGCCGCAGGCGCGGCGGCAGGGGCTCCCCAGGCGTTGTTGGCGTTGAGTGTCCCCTGATGGAGCGCGAAGATGGCGATGAAGGCGATATAAGGGAACATGATGCGCGACATCGCCACGGCTTCAGCAAACTTGTCGGGCTGGCTGACGAAGCCCGGCGAGGTCAGCCGCACGAGCAGAGGCATGTCGAGATAGACGAGACCGAGCAGGGCGACCTGCGACAGGACGAGCAGCGTGAATACCTGGCTCGCGAATCGGCCCGCCTCCTCCGGACCCGAGGCCTCGAGCACGCGGGTATAGGTCGGGAGATAGGCGGCGTTGAACGACCCCTCGCCGAAGATCTGGCGGAACTGGTTGGGAAGCTTGATCGCCGCCACATAGGCGTCGTTGAGCGCTCCCCCGCCCATGAGCGCGGCGAGCGCGATATCGCGCAGGAAACCGGTCAGGCGAGAGGCGATCGTCCAGCCGCCGACCAGGAAGATGTTGCGGTACATTGCGTCCGCTTTAGCCGGATTCGCCGCGAGGCCGAAATGGCGCGGTTGCGGAGGAGCCCTTCCTCCTCCGCCCGGCGTTCACCTAGGACACGGCGGCAGTCCCGGCCGCCCGCATTCTTTTGCTTCCGGCTTGCCAACCGGCTGAGCCGGTCTGCGCTCAAGCTGAACCGGCGGCCTCTCGAACGCCTTCTGAGCGCCGCTTGGCGGCTCGGGCCTCGCCGGTTTCTCGACCGCCGGCCTATTCTCGTCGATCTTGGGCGCAATTGGGGCGATTTCGGGCTTGACCCGCTTCTCGACGGCCGGCGGCTTCTCCTCAATCTTAGGCGCGTTCGGGGCCGCTTCCGGCTTCGTAAGCTTTTCAACCCCCAGCGGCTTCTCCTCGATCCTGGGCGCGTTGGGCGCCGCCCCCGGCTTCATGAGCTTTTCGACCGGCGGCTTCTCCTTCGTTTCCGGCGCGGCGTTCCCGCCGGGCGCAGGCGCCGCCTGGGCGGCGCTGCCCGCGGCCCTGGCGGGAATGACTCCCTTGCCCTGAAATTCTCCCGGGCGAGTCGTCGCGGCGATGCCCGGCTTGCCATGATTGGTGGACGCGAACTGCTCGCCTCTCATGCCGGCGGCCCGGGCCTGATCCACTTGCAGCCTCGAAGGGGGAACGTGCGGCTCCTTCTCGGCCAAGAGTTCCGCGTTGGTCGGCTTGACCGCGAGGCCGCCCGGCCCGCCGTTGAAGCTCGCGCGATAGGCGAGCGCGTTGGCGGCGACCGGCTGGCTGTAGACGTTCCCGACCCGGACCGCGCCGAAATTGTTCACGTTGCTATTGTAAAAGAAGCGGCCGTTGTCCCATCGGCCGCCCTCATAGCCGGCTCCGCCATAGCCGAAGCCATAGTTGACGCCGCCGTAAAATCCAACGCGCGCGCCCCAATAGCCCGGCCTGAAGGCATAGACGCCGCCGACGAAGGCCCAATAGCCAGGCGTCCACAGCAATCCGGGCTCAGGCGGTTCGACCCAGACGCCGGGCACCCAGTAATAGTCGTAATTGTTCCAGGCCCAGTAACCGGGCGTCCAATAATAGCCCTCGGCGGGAAGGGGCGGCTGATCGTACTCGGGCAGCGGCGGCGGCGGCTCATCGGCCTGAATGACGTAGCCGCCGCCGGGAGCGCAAGCGCAGGTCTGGGCGGAGGCCGGCGCGAGAAAGGTTGCAGGCGAGCACATCGCGACGATGAGCGCGACCACCGCGTTCCGAAGTTGACGCATCTCAAAATCCTTTCGGAACCGCCGCGATCCGGCCGTGCGCGAGATAAGGCCAGGGCCATGCGGAGGGATAGTTTGTTCCCCAAGAACCTTCGGCTATACGGCCACCGCTCGAACCCGACTTCCTTCGACCGGGGCAGAAGGGCACGGTGCGCCTTAACGATTCTTGAACGCGAAGGATCGCTTGTTTCGGGCGATTGCATGGCGCCGGCGAGTCCTTCGACGCATCTCGGTCTAGAGCTATCCGCTCAACGCCTCGTCGATGTCGCGCCACAGGTCGTCGACGTCCTCGACGCCGGCGGAGAGGCGCAGCAGGTCGGGCGGGCACGGCGAGCCCGGGCCCTCGATCGAGGCGCGGTGCTCGATCAGCGATTCGACGCCGCCGAGCGACGTTGCGCGTTTCCATAAGCGGACCCGGGCGGCGGTCGCGATCGCCGCCGCCGCGCCGCCGCGGACGCGGATCGACAACATGCCGCCAAAGCCCTCCTTCATCTGCCGGCGCGCGATCTCGTGGCCCGGATGATGCGGCAATCCGGGATAGAGCACGGCCGAGACGGCGGCGTGATTGGAGAGGCGGGTCGCGAGCTCCATCGCATTGGCGCAAGCCGCGCGGACCCGCAAATCGAGGGTTCTCAAGCCCCGGATCAAAAGGAACGCCTCGAAGGGGTGAAGGATGAGGCCATGCTTGTGACGGATGTGGCGCGCCCGCGCGCAGAGCGCGTCGTCGCGGGCGAAGCAGAGCGCGCCGGCAATCACGTCGGAATGGCCGTTGAGGTATTTGGTCGCCGAGTGCATAACGACGTCGGCGCCGAGCGCGATCGGCCGGGTCAAGATCGGCGTCGCGCAGGTCGAGTTCGACCGCGAGCGCCGAGCCGGCCGCGTGCGCGATGCGCGCGGCGCCTTCGATGTCGTTCACGCCCCACAGAGGATTGCTCGGCGTCTCAAGCCAGACGAGCCTGGTCTCGCCCGGCTTCACCGCCCGGGCCAGCGCCTGCAACTCCTCGGCCTCGACGAAGTCAACTCTGATTCCGAAGGCCGACGCTTCGTCGGCGAGCCAAGCGCGCAGCGCCCAGTACATGCCGGCGGACGCAACGACATGCGCGCCCGGTCCAAGGCTCAGAAAGAGCGCGATCGCCGCCGACATGCCCGAGCCGTAGACGAGCGTCGCCTCCGCGCCTTCGAGCGCGCCGATCACCGACTCGGCGTCCCGCACCGTGTCGTTATCAGGACGGCCGTACACGTTGCCGCTGCGATAGAGATTGTCCGGGTCGCGCTCGAAGGTCGTGGAGAGATGGACCGGCGCCACGATGCCGCGGCTGCCTTCGTCGATGCGCCCCAGCGCCTGGGCGGCCAGCGTGCGCGGGCTCAACGCGCCCGGCTCGCTCACAGCGCCAAGCCCCTGAGCAGCTTCGGCGCGCCGCTCCCGGCGCCGCCGGCTTCTGCGATCAGCATGTCTTTCAGCCCCGGGGCGCGATCGACAATGCGAAGACCGAAATCGCGCAGGAACCGCAGGCCAGTGAAGTCGTTGGAAAACAGTCGATTGAGCGCATCCAGACCCAGGCCGCTGGCGGCGATGTCGAAGCGCCGCCGGCGCTCATAGGCGGCAAGCGGCGCGGAGGCGCCCGGATCGAGACCGAGCCGCATCCGGCCGACGATCGTCTCGGCCAGCGCCGCGACGTCGCGCAGGCCCAGATTCAGGCCCTGCCCGGCGAGCGGATGGACGACATGGGCCGCATCGCCGATCAGCGCCAGCCGCTCGCCGACGAAACGCCTGGCGACCTGGAAGCGAAACGGAAAAGCCTCGGCGCGCGAGGCGAGGCTGATTTCGCCAAGCTTCGAGGTGAAGCGAAGTTCGAGTTCGCGCCTCAGCGCCTCGGGGTCGAGCTTGAGGAGCGCGCGAGCATCGGCGCGCCGCTCGTTCCAGACGATGCTCGACTGGCGGCCGGGAAGCGGCAGGATCGCGAATGGGCCGGCGGGGAGGAAATGCTGCTCCGCGCGGCCTTCATGATCGCGCTCGTGGGCGATGGTGGCGACGATGCCGGCCTGGTCGTAGTCCCAGCCGACGATCGGGATGCCGGCAAGCGCGGCGAGAATCGAGCGCGCGCCGTCGGCGGCGACGGCAAGGCGCGCGCGCAACGAATTGCCGTCGGATAGCTTGAGCGTCACGACATGCTTGCCCCGCGACCAATGCGTGACCGATGCCGTAAGTCGCCTGACCTCGAGCCGGTCGCAGAGCGCCGCCAGCGCGCCGACGGCATCGTCGTTGAACGCCATATGGGCCAGCGGACCGCCGCCTCTCGCCTGAATATTCAGGTGCGTCAGGCGGACAGCGTCGCGCGCCTCTCCATCCATGATCGCCATCGAGACGATGGGTTGGGCCTTGGGTTCAATCGCCTCCCAGGCGCCGATGCGCTCGAGCAGGCGCCGGGGCCCCTCGGCGATCGCGACCGTGCGCAGCCGGTCCGCGCCGGCGGCGGGCGGAGGCGCCGGATCGACGAGCGCGATCGAAACCCCGCGCTGCAGCGCCTGCTTGACCGCGGCCGCGAGCGCGAGGCCAGACAGGCCCGCGCCGGCGATGACGAGGTCAAAGATAGGTAGGGAATCCGTCACGAGGCCCGTCCGCGATGCCCGACATTGTCGGACGTTTGCAGGGAGGGCGCAATTGGCGGATTGGCAAGGCGGCGCAGCGCCGGCAGTGCGGCGATCTTGCTCTCGCCGGCGGCGCGGTTTCGTTCCGCCAAGAGGCAGGCGCCTCGCCGTTCCTTCCGAGCGCGCGGCCCACCAACGCTTGACTTATGACTGAGAACTGATAAAAAATAGAATTCATCAGTCATAACTCGTCACGAAAATGGCCATTGTCGAACGCCGATCTCCCGAAGAAACCCGCGGCTGCATCCTTTCCGTGGCCTGGGACCTGTTCCGTCAGCTCGGAACGCGCACGACCGTCGCCGACATCGCCGACAAGTCGGGAATGTCGAGCGCCAACGTCTATCGCTTCTTCCCGTCCAAGCAGGCGCTGAGCGAAGCGGTCTGCGAGAGCCTGCTTGGCGAGATGCTGAAGGCGGCGCGCCGCGAGCTCGATTCCCCGGGCACGGCCGCCAAGCGCATTGCCGGGATGATGCTCGCGCTGCACCGGCTCATGCGCGACCAGATGACTGACGAAGCGCGCGCGCATGAGATCGTGAAGGTCGCGGTCGACGAAATCTGGCCGCCGATCATCGACTATCTCCACCAATGCGCGGCGATGCTGGCCGAGGCGATCGCCGAGGGGCAGGCGGCGGGTGAATTCGGCCCCGGCGACCCGAAGGAGCTCGGCTGGCAGACGCTTCAGGCCTGCGTCATCATCCAGGATCCGACCATGATTGCGCAATGCCCGGCGGTCCGCCCTGAGGCGCGTCCCGAGCATGCGATCGATTTCGCCCTGCGCGCGCTCGCCAATTCTCGGCCGCCCGCGCCCATCCCAGAAAGCTAGGCAATGAAATCGCTTGCGCCTTTCGCCGCGCTCGCCGCCGCGCTCATCGTCGCCGCCTGCGATCAGAAGACGGAGACTTCGAGAGCCGCGCCGACGCGGCCGGTGCTGGTCGCCCAGGCCCATTATGCGCCGCGCGAGCAGGCGCAAGTGTTGGCCGGGGTGGTCAGGGCGCGGACCGAGAGCGATCTCGCCTTCCGTATCGCCGGCAAGATGGCGACGAGGCTCGTCGACACCGGCGCGGTCGTGCGCAAGGGCGATGCGCTGGCTGTGCTGGACGATACGGATTTTCGCCTCCAGCTCGAGGAGGCGGAAGCCGAACAGAGTTCAGCGAAAGCCGCGCTCGTTCAGGCGGAAGCGGAAGAGCGGCGCCTGACCACGTTGTCGAAGCAGGGCTGGACGGCCAACGCCGATTTCGACAAGGCGCGCTCGGCCGCCGACCAGGCGCGAGCCGCCGCCATGCGGGCCGACCGCGCGGTTTCGCTCGCCCGCAACGCCATCGACTATGCGACCTTGCGGGCCGACGCGGACGGCGTGATCAGCGCGGTCTCGGCCGAGCCCGGCCAGGTCGTCGCCGCGGGCGCGCCGGTCGTTCGCCTGGCGCATGCAGATGAGCGGGAAGCGGCGGTTTCGGTTCCTGAGACGATGGTCGATCGCGCGCGGACCGATAAGGCGGGGGTCGCGTTCTGGGCTCTGCCCGGCGTTTCCGTCGCGGCCAACCTTCGCGAGCTGTCGCCGACCTCCGACGCGGCGACTCGCACCTATCCGGCGCGGTTCACGCTCGTTGATGCGCCGCCCGGCGTCAGGCTGGGCATGAGCCTCACCGTGTCGCTCGAGGCGGATTCGGCGAAGGTCGCGCGGATGCCAATTTCGGCCTTGTTCGACGCAGGCCACGGGCCGAGCGTCTGGGTGGTCGATCCCGTTACCGCAACCTTGAGCGCCGCCCGGGTGGTCCTCGCCGGCTACGACGCCGAATGGGCTTTCATCGGCGGCGGCGTGCCGGAGGGGGCGAAGGTCGTCGCGCTTGGCGTGCACAAGCTCGACCAGGGCGAAAAGGTGCATGTCGTCGACAGCCTGGCGGGGCTTTAGATGAGCGGGTTCAATCTATCGCACTGGGGGATTCGGCATCCCCAGCTTCTCGCCTTCCTCATTTTGGTCATCGGGCTCAGCGGCGCTTTCGCCTATTCGCGGCTCGGCCGGGCGGAAGATCCCGCCTTCACCATCAAGACGGCGGTCGTCACCACCGAGTGGCCGGGCGCCACCGCTGCCGAAATGCAGGCTCAGGTCGCCGATCGGATCGAGAAGAAACTGCAGGAGCTGCCGTGGATCGACAAGATCGACACCTATTCCAAGCCCGGCTTCGCCTCCATTTCGCTGAACTTCCGCGACTCGACGCCGCCGCGCGACGTGCCGATGCTGTTCCTCGAGCTGCGCAAGAAGATGAGCGATCTTCTGCCCGATCTGCCCGGCGGGGTGCTCGGGCCGTTCGTCAACGATGAGTTCGGCGACGTCGATTCGGTTCTCTATACGATCGTCGGCGACGGCGCCTCATACGCGCAACTGAAAGACGTCGCCGAGGCGTTGCGCAAGCGCCTGCAGCGCGTTCCTGACGTCACCAAGGTCGATCTCTACGGCGACCAGGCGGAACGTATTTTCGTCGAGTTCAGCCACGCGAAGCTGGCGACGCTCGGCGTCCCGCTTCAGGCGGTGTTCGATTCGATCGAAAAGCAGAACGCGCTCGCCCCGGCCGGCGAGTTCCAGACCGACGCCCAGCGCCTGCCGGTGCGGGTGACCGGGGCGCAGCAGGGTGCAGACGCGGTGGCGGAGACGCCGATCTTCGCCGGCGGTCAGACCTTCCGACTCGGCGACGTGGCGAAAGTCTCGCATGGCTACGAGGACCCGCCGTCGTTTCTCATCCGCGCCCAAGGCAGGCCCGCCCTCGAGGTCGGCGTCGTGATGCAAAAGGGCGGCAACATCCTCGCCCTCGGCAAGGCGCTCGACGCGACGCTCGCCGACTTCGAGACCGAATTGCCGCGCGGGATCACCATTTCGCGCATCGCCGACCAGCCCCAGGTCGTCGATCGGGCGGTCGGCGAGTTCACCCGCTCGTTCATCGAGGCGCTGGCGATCGTGCTCGCGGTGAGCTTCCTGTCGCTGGGCTGGCGGGCCGGCTTCGTCGTCGCGACCTCGGTGCCGCTGGTGCTGGCGATCGTGTTCGTCGCCATGGCGTTCCTGGGCCTCGACCTGCAGCGGGTGACGCTGGGCGCGCTCATCATCGCGCTCGAACTCCTGGTCGACGACGCGATCATCGCCACCGAAATGATCGTGGTGAAACTTGAGCAAGGCTGGGACCGCGAGCGCGCGGCGTCCTTCGCCTGGACGTCGACAGCGTTCCCGATGCTGACCGGAACGCTGGTCACCGCCGCAGGCTTCATGCCGATCGGCCTCGCGAATTCGGCCGTCGGCGAATATACCGGCGGCATCTTTTGGGTCGTCGGCATCGCGCTCGCCGCGTCGTGGTTCGTGGCGGTCCTGTTCACGCCCTATCTCGGCTTCAGGCTCTTGCCGAACTATGCGTCCGGCGGCCATGCGCGCAACGAAGCGGCGATTTACGATACGCCCTTCTATCGGGCGTTTCGCCGGGCCCTCGAGTTCTGCGTTTCGCGCCCGATCGTCATCATTGTTGTCGCGGCCGGGCTGCTCGGTCTGGGTCTCAGCCAGTTCAGCCGGGTTCAGCAGCAATTCTTTCCGCTGTCCGAACGGCCGGAATTGTTCTTTGAACTCAGGCTTGCCGAAGGCTCCTCGATCCAGGCGACCGAAGCGGCGGTCAAGGAGGCCGAGAGCCTGATCGCCGGCGACTCCGACGCGCAGTCCTTCACCTCCTATATCGGCAAAAGCTCGCCGCGGTTCTGGCTCGGACTCCAGCCGGTCCAGCCAAACGAATCGTTCGCGCAGATCGTGATCGTCGCGCGCGACGTCGAAGCCCGTGAGCGCATCAAGACGCGGATCGAGGCCGCCGTCGCCAAGGGCGCGCTCAGCGCCGCGCGGGTGAGGCTCGATCGGTTCAATTTCGGCCCGCCGGTCGGATTTCCAGTTCAGTTTCGTGTCGTCGGATCTGAGCCCGACGTGGTGCGCGAAGCCGCCGGACGGGTGCGCGACGTGTTGCGCGCCGATCCGCGCCTGATCGATCCCCATCTCAATTGGGGCGAGAAAATGCCGTCGCTCAAGCTCGAGGTCGATCAGTCGCGCGCCCGCGCGCTCGGCCTCACGCCGCAAGACATCGCCCAGACGCTGCAGACCCTGGTCGGCGGCGCGACCGTGACGACGCTGAGGGTCGGCGAGGAGCGGGTCGACGTCGTCGCCCGCGCCATTCCGAGCGAGCGCGCGGCGCTCGACCGGCTCGAAGATCTGATTATCGCCACCCGCGACGGGACGGCCGTGCCGGTCGGTCAAGTGGCCCGCGTCAACCGCACGACCGAAGATCCGATCATCTGGCGCAAGGATCGCGAAGTCGTGGTCACTGCGCTCGCCGACGTCGTCGACGGCGTGCAGCCGCCGGACGTCTCGCGCTCCGTCTGGCCGAAGCTGGCCGCGATCCGCGACGCGCTGCCGCCGGGCAATCGCATCGAGATGGGTGGGGCGATCGAGGAATCCCAAAAGGGCAACAGCTCGATCTTCGTCCTCTTCCCGGTCATGATCCTGGCCATGCTGACGCTGCTCATGATTCAGATGCAGAGCTTTTCGCGCCTGGCGATGGTCTTCTTCACCGCGCCGCTCGGCATTGTCGGCGCTTCGCTGGCGCTCAGTCTCGCCGGGGAGCCGTTCGGCTTCGTCGCCCTGCTTGGGCTCATCGCGCTCGCCGGCATGGACATGCGCAATACTGTCATTCTGATCGATCAAATCGAGTCCGACGTGCGCGAACGGGGGCTGACGCGCCGGGAAGCGATCGTGTTCTCGACCATGCGGCGGGCGCGGCCGGTGGCGCTGACGGCGCTCGCGGCGATCCTGGCGATGATCCCGCTGTCGCGGAGCGCATTCTGGGGGCCGATGGCCTTCACCATCATGGGCGGCCTGTCGGTCGCGACGTTCCTCACCCTTTTCCTGCTGCCGTCGATTTACGCCCTGTGGAACCGCCGGTCGCTCGGGCCGGAAATCCTCGGCGCGCGCACGCGCAGCCCCGCTCCCCCGATGGCCCTCGGGTCGGCGACGCCGGCGGAATAGCGCTGCTCGGGCGGGCCGCGGGACCGACGGTCAGAGATAGCCAAGGTCGCCGCGAACCTCGCGGCGGAGACCCAGTAGGCCGCCCCGAGAGCCTCTCGACGGCGACCATCAGGCCGCGACGAAATGCGCCCTCTCGCGCCAGATTGCGCCCGAAGCAGCACGCCGAGGATCACGCGCGGTCCGGTTTTCCATGACGCACTTTTAAGGTTGTGTCGGCTTGACCCAACTCCCGCAGAGGATTAGGGTTTCCTTAAGGTCGTCGTGCGGGACGATCCATTTTGATTTTGTGTTTGGGTTGAGCGCATGAATGTGATTATGGCGCGGTCCGCTGCGGCGGCGGGTGCTACAGCCGTGGGCGTGCTGTGCGCAATGCTGAGTTGCGCGCCGGCGCGCGCGGACTCTTGCGTCCTGGGCACGGGTGATTACGCATTCGCGTGCGTGCTTAGCGATGCGGACCTAAATCTGACGTTGAGCGACGGGGCGATCGTCGAGATTGCCGCGGACCTTCAGGGAAATGTCAGCCCCCGCGGCGCCGCATCTTACGGCGCTCCCAGTACAAACTATCTCGCTGGCGTCTATAATGGGGCGAAGTACAACAATTTCTTTGAATTCACCATGCCCACCGAGCCCGCGGGCGTCACCGTCACGGCAGCGACCTTGACGCTTTACTCGGGCGTGATCACCGCAAATTTGAATTACACTCTGTTCGGCCCGACAACGTTGATCTCCAGCTTCGCCCCGCGCAGTCCGAATCCGACGCTTTACAGCGAGCTTGGAACGGGGACGGCATACACCACCACCCCCTACCGACTCACCTCCAACACCGGCAACGTCGCGGCTCAAGCGTCGGAGATCATCATCGCGCTGAACGACGCGGCGGTTGAGGCGCTCAACAACACGGCTGCGGGCGCGAAATTTCAGATCACGGGCCATGTTGCCCCGGCCGTACCGGAGCCTTCGACCTGGATCATGATCCTTGCCGGCTTCGCGGGCCTCGGCGTCGCAGGCTGGCGGCGGGAGGCCAGGCGCCGGGCCGCAGCCTCGGCCGCATGAAGGGTCTTCCTGCGGGTTTAGTCAGGGTTGTTTATCGTCTGGGCCGCCTTCGGGCTGATCCTTGGGGCGTGGCCTAAGGGCCTGCCTGGGGCCAATTTCCGAGAAGGCGCCGCCTCGCCGGCATTTGACGCGCCGCAGTCGAACGACCATCTGTGAGGCCATGGCCGACGTCTCCTTCCCGGCCGCGTTCGGCGCGGGCCTGATCTCCTTTGTTTCACCATGCGTGCTGCCGCTCGCGGCGCCCTATCTCTGCTACCTTGCGGGCGCGAGCGTCGAGGCGCTGGTCGACGAGAGCGAGGCGAGGGCGAGGCGCGACATTCTGGTCACTGCACTCCTGTTCGTGGCCGGTTTCTCGACCGTGTTCGTCGGCTTGGGCGCCACGGCGTCGGCGCTGGGGGCGGTACTGAGGCAATGGAGCCATGCGCTGTCGATCGCGGCCGGTATCGGCGTGATCCTGATGGGCCTGCATTTTCTCGGCTTATTCAGGATCGGCGCGATGCTGCGCGAAAAGCGGCTCGAGATCGAGAAACCCGCAGGCCTCTGGAGCGCCTATCCGATGGGATTCGCCTTCGCGCTCGGCTGGACGCCCTGCATCGGCCCGATCCTGGCCACCATTCTCGCCGTCGCCGGAAGCCGGGACACTGTCGCCAGCGGCGCGGCGCTGCTCGCCGTCTACAGCCTCGGACTCGGCCTGCCCTTCATTCTCGCCGCCGCCGCGATCGGCCCGTTCATGCGGGCTTCCCACCATCTGCGCGAACAGTTCGGCCGGATTGAGAAGGCGGTCGGGGTCCTTTTGGTCGCGACCGGGGTCGCATTCCTGACAGGCGGCTTCCAGAACGTTTCCATTTGGCTCATCGAGACCTTTCCGCAGTTCGGGCAGATCGGATAGGGCGGCAAACAAGGAGAAGCCCGCCGTCTCCGGCGGGCTTCCGTGATCGTGAAAGCAAAGCTTGCGGGACGGCCGATCGCGCCCGCGAGCCGACGCGATTTAGGACTTGTTCTGCTGGTAGGTGATCTTTCCGTCGGGACCTTTCTCCCAAGTGTACCAGACGTAGTCGACGGTCGTCCGGTCGCCCTTCTTGTCGTAGGCGATGGGGCCGATCACGGTGTTGAAGGTCATGCCGGAATGCATGACTTCCGCGATCTTCTTCGGATCGAGCGACTTCGCCTTTTCCGCCGCCTGCTTCAGGATCTGGACGGCGGCGTAGGAGTAGAGCGTGTAGGCTTCCGGATCGAAGTTCTTCGCCTTGAACTCGGCTACGACGTCCTTCGCCGCCGGATTGTTGCGGGGATCGGGACCGAAGGACATCAGCGTGCCTTCAACGCCCGGGCCGCCGATTTGGGCGAACTCGTTGTCGGTGATGCCATCGCCGGAGACCATGACGGTCTTCATTCCCTGATCGCGCATCTGGCGGATGATGAGGCCGCCTTCGGTGTGCAGGCCGCCCCACATCAGAATGTCGGCGCCTGACTCTTTGATCTTGGAGACGATCGCCGAATAGTCCTTCTCGCCGGTGTTGACGCCTTCGTAGAGAACTTCCTTGATGCCGAACTTATGCATGTTGTCGAGGGCGGCGTCGGCGAGACCCTTGCCGTAGGTCGTCTTGTCGTGAACGACCGCGATCTTCTTGCCCTTGAGGTGGTCACGCGCGTATTCGGCCCACAGCATGCCCTGCTGGTCGTCGCGGCCGCAGGTGCGGAACGCGTCCCACAGATTGCGGTCAGTGACTTTGGGATTGGTCGCCGAAGGCGTGATGAACAGGACGCCGTTCTCCTGGTAGACGTCGGAAGCCGGGATCGTCACGCCGGAATTGAAATGACCGACGACGAACTTCACGCCGTCGCCGACGAACTTGTTGGCGACCGACACGCCCTGCTTGGGATCGGACACGTCGTCGCCCTGCTCGAGGGTGATCTGCTGGCCGAGGATGCCGCCGGCCTTGTTGATATCGTCAACCGCCTGCTGGGTTCCGTTGACGAGCTGGGCCCCGAAGGCCGCGTTCGGACCGGTGATCGGGCCGGCGACGCCCATCTTGATCTGAGCGCTGGCGGCGCCCGAGAACGCCAAGGCCGCAAGAAGCGCGACGCCTGACAACCAATGTTTAGTCATTCAGTTACTCCCATTTAGTTGCGGGCGCCCGGCCCTCCCTGACGCCCGTCGGCAGAAGGCAATTCCACCTTGGGCGCGGATACTTTCTCTTTTTTGATCAAGAGTCACCTTAAAAAACGCACACCCGATTCCGGCCTCGGGGGCCTCAGCCGCCGCCCTTCGCCCGCCAGCTCAGGCCCGAGCGCTCGTAAGCCCAGGAATATTGCGTCGCCATCTGCGTCGCCCGCATCGCCCGATAGCCCAGCACGCCGATCACCATCGTCCAAATATAGGCGACGATAAAGAACGTCGGCGACAGCAACGGCTCACCGTAGAGCGCGTAATGAAGGAAACGCACCCCGGCGGTGAGAAACACCATATAGAGCGCGAGCATCCCAAGCGGACGCCAAGTTTGGGCCATTGCCCGCCCGGTCGCCCAGGCGCCGAGCCCGCCCAGCACCAGCGTGAGGAGGATGAATGTGAAAAGGCCGTAAGGCTGGTCCGCCCAGAGGATGCCGGCCATCAGTGACCCCCCTCGAGATAGGCGGCGCGCACTTCCGGCCGCGCAAGCAACTCGGCCCCGCCGCCTTGCATCGTGATCGCGCCGTTGACCATCACGTAGCCGCGATGAGCGAGCTTGAGCGCATGGAAGGCGTTCTGCTCGACCAGGAAGACGGTTAGACCCTCGCTCTTGTTCAGTTCGGCGATCACTTCGAAAATCTGCTTGACCACCAGGGGCGCAAGACCGAGCGAAGGCTCGTCCAGAAGCAGCAATCGCGGCCGGCTCATCAGCGCCCGGGCGATCGCCAGCATCTGCTGCTCGCCGCCCGACAGCGTTCCCCCGCGCTGCGGCGCGCGCTCCTTGAGCCGCGGGAAGAGCGCGAACACACGCTGAAGATCTTCATCGAAATGGGCGAAGTTGTTGATCGAGGCGCCCATCTGCAGGTTCTCGAATACGCTCATGCGCGGGAAGATTCGCCGCCCTTCTGGCGACTGGGCGATCGACAGGCGCGAAATCATGTGCGTCGGCAAGTTGGTGATGTCATGGCCGTCGAAGGTGATGCGGCCTCGGCGCGCGCGCGGGGCGCCGAAAATCGTCATCATGGTCGTAGACTTGCCAGCGCCGTTGGCCCCGATCAGGGTGACGATCTCCCCCTTGTTGACGTCGATGTCGATGCCCCTCAGCGCCTGGATTTTGCCGTAGAACGTCTCGATCCCGCGCAGTTGCAGGAGCGGCGCAGCAAGCGCGGCCGCGGCCGCTACGCTCATTGCTCCAACTCCTTTTCGATCTGTTCGACCTCTTCCTCGTCGGCGACGCCGAGATAGGCGGCGATCACCTTCGGATCGGCGCGCACTTCCGCCGGCGTGCCGTCGGCTATTTTGACCCCGTAGTCGAGCACCACCACGTGATCGGAGATTTGCATAACCACCGACATGTCGTGTTCGATCAGCAGCACCGACGTCTTATGGTCGGCGCGGATCGACCGCAGCAGGGCATTGAGATCGGCCGATTCGCGCGGGTTCAATCCTGCGGCCGGTTCGTCGAGGCAGAGAAGCACCGGATCGGTGCACATCGCGCGCGCGATCTCGAGCCGCCGCTGGGCGCCGTAGGGCAATTCGCCCGCCGGATCGTCGGCCCGATCCGTCAGCCCGATCTTGTCGAGCCAGTACTTCGCCCGCTCGATCGTTTCGGCCTCTTTCCGGCGATAGTTCGGCGCTCCGACCAGGCCAAGGATCGTAAAACCGCTGGCGAGCATCAGCGCGTTGTGATGGGCGACCAGCAGGTTCTCGAGCGCCGTCATGCCCTGGAACAGCCGGATGTTCTGGAAAGTGCGGGCGACCCGCGCCTTGCGGGCGATCTCATGGTCGGGCATGCGCTCGAGCAGGAACAGCTCGCCATTGGCCGTCGTCGCGTGGCGGCCGCTCGTTCGCGTGACGGCCGTAACGTCCTCAGGCGTCGCAATGCCGTCGCGGGCAAGCGCGAGCCGCCCTTCAGTCGGCTTGTAGAAGCCGGTGACGCAGTTGAAGACGGTCGTCTTGCCCGCGCCGTTTGGGCCGATGAGCGCAGTGATATCGCCGCGCCCGACCGAGAAGCTGAAAGCGTTTACCGCGATGAGGCCGCCGAACCGCATGGTCAAGTTTTCGACCGCCAGCAGGGTGCTGTTCACCCAATTCATCAACCGTGCCCCTCTTTGACGAGGTCGCCCGAAACCGCCCTCCGCTCCTTGAGAAAGACCGATGGCAAGCGCGTCGATACGAGACCCCTCGGTTTCCAGATCATCATGATGACCATCGCCGCGCCGAACAGCAGCATGCGATATTGCGTCGGGTCGAAGTCCTCGCCGAAGATCTTCTTCATCCAGTCAAGTTCGCGCATCAACTCGGGAACGCCGATCATCACCGCCGCGGCGATGGCGACTCCGAGCTGAGAACCCATGCCGCCCAGAACGACGATGGCGAGGATCGTCGCCGACTCGATGAAGGTGAAGCTCTCCGGGCTCACGAACCCCTGACGGACCGAGAAGAACGAACCGGCGAAACCGCCGAACATCGCCCCGAGCGCAAACGCCGTGAGCTTGGTGTTGGTGGTGTTGATGCCCAGCGACCGACAGGCGATTTCGTCCTCCCGCAACGCTTCCCACGCCCGCCCGATCGGCAGCCGCCGCAGCCGAATGGTGACGAAATTGGTCAGCAGCGCGAGCGCGAGGATCAGATAGAAAAGAAAAATCGTGCGGTAGATCGGGGTGAAGGGCAGATGAAAGACCGCCGCGAATCCATTGTCGTCATCGTTGAAGGGAATGCCGAAGAACGAGACATGCGGAATGCCGCTGATGCCGGCGTAGCCGTTGGTCAAATCGACCCAGTTTATGAGAACCATACGAATGATTTCGCCAAACGCCAGCGTCACGATCGCCAGATAGTCGCCTCTGAGCCTCAGGACCGGAAACCCGAGAATGACACCCCACATGGCGGCTAGAATTCCAGCCAGCGGCAGGCAGATCCAGAACGAGAGGCCGAAGGTGGTTGAGAGCAGCGCGTAGGAATAGGCGCCGACCGCGTAGAAAGCGACGTATCCGAGATCGAGCAGGCCGGCGAGACCGACCACGATGTTCAGTCCCCAGCCCAGCATCACATAGATCAAGATCTGGACGCCGTAGTTGTTGATCCACTTCAGCGAGGCGCCCGGACCGAGGAGGCCAAGCGCGATGAGCGGAAACACGATGACGAGGCCAAGCGCGAACGGGCCGAAATAACGTCCGAACGCGGCGCGGGTTGCCGACGGCGGGGCGGTGCCCTCGCCCTCTCGCGCCGCCTGCACCAGCGCGCCGCCCATGCCGCCGGCGGCGATCGAGCCGACGCGGTCGAACCAGATCCGCCAATCCGCGCGCGCCATCTGGCGCAGGAAAACGAACAGGAAGACGACCGCCGCGATCGCAAACGAGAGCGGCCAGCGGCCAATCAGAATGAGCTCGTTTTCGATGTTTGATTCGGCATGATAGCTGATGATAGGAAAAGAAAGGCCGAAGGCGACGAGGGCCGCCGCCGCCGCAGTGCGAAGCGCAGGAACGAGTTGCCCGGCGCTGGCGACGCTTTCGGCGAGCTCGGAGGTCTGCGAGGGCGCGCTCATCGTCAAACCTTCTCCACTTCAGGTCGCCCAAGAATGCCGGAAGGCATGAAGATCAAGGTGATGGCCAGAATCATGAACGCCGCCACGTCCTTGTAGTCGGTCGTGAAATAAGACGACCAGAACACCTCGATGAGTCCGATCAGGAGGCCGCCGAGCACCGCGCCCGGCAGGGAGCCGATTCCGCCGAGCACCGCGGCGGTGAAGGCCTTCACCCCGGGCACGAAACCGTCGGCGAAATTCACCACCCCGTAGTAGATGACAAACATGACGCCGGCGACCGCAGCGAGAGCCGCGCCGATCACGAAGGTGATCGAGATGGTCGCGTCGACATCAATCCCGAGCA
This sequence comes from uncultured Alphaproteobacteria bacterium, assembly GCA_963794155.1. GTDB lineage: Bacteria > Pseudomonadota > Alphaproteobacteria > Rhizobiales > Beijerinckiaceae > Roseiarcus. The sequence goes on from CAWCCX010000004.1 coordinate 210,239, forward strand.
GAGCCGCCATCTTGCGATCCTGCTCGCAGGCGCGCTGCGCCCGCCCGAGCGAGGTGTACTGAACGAGGTACCAGAAGGCCGCGAGCAGAATCACGGTGAGCACCACGATCAGGATCTGGCGCACCGAGAGGGTGACGTCATACGCGCCCCCGGTCAGATTGAACACATGATTGGGCAATTGAGGCGCGGGCTTATTGCGCGGCCCTTGGACAACCTGGACAAAATTTGACAAGAAGATTGACATTCCAATTGCCGAAATCAGCGGCGCCAGCCGAAACGATCCGCGCAACGGCCGATAGGCGAGCCGCTCGATCGCCCAGTTCCACAATGCGGTCAGCGCCATGGCCGCGATCAGCACCACCACGAACACCACCGGCAGCGATCCCAGACCAAGAATCTGGGTCAAAATCATGAATATGATCAGAGCGATGAAGGCTGACAGCATGAACACATCGCCATGGGCGAAATTGACCATGCCGATGATGCCGAAAACCATCGTGTACCCGATGGCGATAAGTCCGTAGATCGACCCCAGCGTAATCCCGTTGATCAGCTGCTGCAGGAAATTATCCATGCGCCAACCTGCCCTTTTGTTTCTCCCGGCTTCGCAGGAAACGTGCCATTGACTCGGCCGCCCCGTTCTTGGCCCGATCCGCCGACCCCTGTCCGGAGATGCGGTCGCGCATTCTTATTGCACAACCTAGCGGCCATGTGCGCGCACGGCAACTCGACCTTAGCCATGGCACTCGGCAATCAGCCTCGTTGCGCGCCGCGGGGGCCAAAGCGCTCTATTCAGCAGACGTAATATACAGATGAATATTTCGACTCGCGCACAAGGCTGTCGGCCAAGCCTGTCCGAAATGACGGACGCTGTTCCAAGCACAGCTTGGTCGCAAATCAGGGGCTGAAGCCGCGACATCTTGATCTTTGCGGCGCGATGCGAAAAGCTGTCGCCAGATCGCGTGCGGATTCTGGACCGGTGCGGGCGGCGGCGCGGCGGCGGATGGGTCAAGTCCGCGGAGGAAGGGAACGTCCATGGCCATGACGATGACGGGCGACGTTTCCTTGCCCGCCGATAGGCCGAAGGTTTGGGCGCTGCTCAACGACCCCAAAGTGCTAAAGGCCTGCATCCCGGGCTGCGAGTCGCTGGAGAAAACCGGCGAGAACGGCTTCGCCGCCATCGTCAAGACCAAGATCGGGCCGGTGTCGGCGACCTTCAGAGGCAAGGTCGAACTCACCGACATCGCGCCGCTGGTCGGCTACACCATCAAGGGCGAGGGCGAGGGCGGCATCGCTGGCTTCGCCAAGGGCGGCGCGAAAGTGTCGCTCGCCGATGCGCCGAGCGGTACGTTGCTGCACTACGACGTCGAGGCGCAGGTCGGCGGCAAGATCGCGCAACTCGGCGCGCGTCTCGTCGACGGCGTCGCCAAGAACATGTCGGACAAGTTTTTCGCCACTTTCGCCGCCATCGCGGCCGGAGCCGCTGGCGCAGTCGAGCCGGCCGCCCCATCCATCGCCGCGGCCGCCCCGGCGGTCGAATCGCCGGCCCCCGCCCGCGCTGCGCCTTCCGTGCCGCCGCGGCCAGCAATCCCGACGAATACGTCTTGGTTCAGGAGGATATGGGAATGGTTCATGTCTCTTTGGCGGTAAATGGCCGGCCGGCCTCGGCCGATCTCGATCCGCGGACCCTGCTGGTTCAGTTTCTGCGCGAGAACCTCCGCCTGACGGGCACCCATGTCGGCTGCGACACCTCGCAGTGCGGCGCCTGCGTCGTCCATGTCGATGGTCGCGCGATCAAGTCCTGCACCATTTTGGCCGCGAGCTGCGAGGGCGCGCAAGTGACGACGATCGAAGGCCTCGCTGTCGGCGGCAAGCTGCACCCAATGCAACAGGCGTTCCAGGACAATCACGGCCTGCAATGCGGGTTCTGCACGCCCGGCATGATCATGGCCGCGGTCGACCTCGTCAATCACGCGGGCCCGCATCTCGACGAAGCCGCGATCCGCCACGGGCTTGAAGGCAACATCTGCCGCTGCACCGGCTATCACAACATCGTGAAGGCGGTCGCCCAGGGCGCGCGCGAAATGGCCGCCGCCGCGCCGTCCAGGGCCGCCGAGTGACCGCACGCTTCAAACCATTCTGAGGGAGAGAAACATGAGCGCGACCGGCATTGGCGCCTCCGTCAAGCGCAAGGAAGACCACCGGTTCATTACCGGCAAGGGCCACTACGTCGACGACATCAACCGTCCGGGCCAGGCCTACGCCTATTTCGTGCGCTCGCCGCACGCGCATGCGACGATCGACAGGATCGATGCGTCGGCGGCGATGAAATCGCCCGGCGTCGTTGCAGTATTTACCGGCGCCGACACGGTCGCCGACAAGATCGGCGCTCACATTCCCGGCTGGACCGTCCACTCCAAGGACGGATCGCCGATGAAGGTCGGATCGTTCCCGGCGCTCGCGCACGGCAAGGCCCTTTATGTCGGCGATCCGGTCGCGGTCGTTATCGCGGACTCCTATGCTCAAGCGAAGGACGCGGCTGAGAAGATGGCGATCGACTACGGCGTGCTGCCTGCGGTCGCCGACACCGCTAGCGCCGCCAAGCCCGGCCAGCAGCAAATTCACGACTATGCGCCATTGAACACCGTCTTCAACTGGCATGTCGGCGACAAGGCGCCGACCGATGCAGCCTTCGCCAAGGCGGCGCACATTACCAAACTTGACCTCGTCAACAATCGCCTGATCCCGAACGCGATGGAGCCGCGCGCAGCCCTTGGCGAATACAATTCAGGAACGGACGTCCAGACGCTCTACACGACAAGTCAGAAATCCTCACGTCGCGCGGGTGGTCCTGTCCGCCTTTCAGGGCGTCGCGCCCGAGAACAAGCTGCGCGTCATCGCCCCCGACGTTGGCGGCGGCTTCGGCTCGAAGATCTTCATCTACAACGAAGAGACCGTTTGCATCTGGGCGGCGAAGAAGATCGACCGAGCAGTCAAATGGACGGCGGAGAGGACGGAGTCCTTCCTCGCCGACGCGCACGGCCGCGACCACGTCTCCCACGCCGAACTGGCGCTTGACGCCAATGGGAAGATCCTCGCGATGCGGGTCCACACCATCGCCAATCTTGGCGCCTATCCCTCAACGTTCTGGGCGTCGGTCCCGACCTATCTCTATGGAATTCTGCTGTCGGGGCAATATGATATCGCCGCGATCTATTGCGAGGTCGACGGGGTCTACACCAACACCGCCCCGGTCGACGCCTATCGTGGCGCCGGCCGGCCGGAAGCGACCTTCCTCGTCGAGCGCATCGTCGAGAAGGCAGCGCGCGAGATCGGACGCGATCCGGCCGAATTCCGCCGCCAGAACTTCATCAAGTCGTTCCCGCATCAGACGCCGGTGATCCTCGCCTACGACGTCGGCGACTATGCCAAGGCGCTCGACAAGGCGCTCGCGCTCGCCGACTACAAGGGCGTGGGCGCCCGCAAGGCGGCGTCCGCCGCCAAGGGCAAGCTGCGCGGGATTGGCTTCTCGGCCTATATCGAAGCGTGCGGCCTCGCGCCGTCGCAGGCGGTCGGGGCTCTGGGCGGCGGCGTCGGCTTGTGGGAATCAGCCGAGGTGCGGGTCAATATGGTCGGCACGGTCGAAGTCCTGACCGGCTGCCACAGCCACGGCCAGGGCCATGAGACCACATACGCCCAACTCGTCTGCGACCGCCTCGGCGTTCCGATCGAGAACGTCTCGATCGTCCACGGCGACACCGACAAGGTTCAGATGGGCATGGGCACCTACGGCTCGCGCTCCGGCGCGGTCGGCATGGCGGCGATCTCGAAAGCGCTCGACAAGGTCGAGGCCAAGGCGAAAAAGGTCGCCGGTCACCTGCTCGAGGCTTCTGACCAGGACATCGAGTTCAAGGATGGGAAGTTCACGGTCAAGGGCACCGACAAGTCGATCGACTGGGTCTCGGTCTCGCTCAACGCCTATACCGCGCACAAGTTCAACGGCCAGGAACTCGAGCCCGGCCTGAAGGAGACCGCCTTCTGGGATCCGACCAATTTCACCTTCCCGGCCGGCGTCCACATCTGCGAGCTCGAGATCGATCCGCAGACCGGCGTCGTCACGATCGAACGCTGGACCGCGGTCGACGACTTTGGCAAGCTCATAAATCCGATGATCGTAGAAGGCCAAATTCATGGCGGCGTCGCCCAGGGCGTCGGACAGGCGCTGATGGAGGGCGCGCACTATGACGCCGACGGGCAATTGCTGACGGCGAGCTACATGGATTACTGCATGCCGCGCGCTGACGATTTGCCCTCGTTCAAGGTCGACACGATCGAGACGCCTTGCCCGTCCAACCCGCTCGGCATCAAGGGCTGCGGGGAAGCCGGCGCGATCGCTTCGCCCCCGGCCGTCATCAACGCCATCACCGACGCGCTCGGCCATGAGGACGTCGCAATGCCGGCGACGCCCCAAATCGTCTGGCGGGCGGCGCAGAAGGCGGTGACGAAGCGGGCAGCGGAATAAAACCGAGCCGAGGCGGCGCAAGCCGCCTCCACCCTCCCTTGGAGAATTGAGACCATGTACGCCTTCGAATATCATCGCCCGCACACGCTCTCCGGCGCCCTCGCCGATCTCGCAAAGACCGACGCCAAGGCGCTCGCCGGCGGCATGACGCTGTTGCCGACGATGAAGCAGCGGCTGGCCTCGCCGTCCGCGCTCGTCGATCTCAAAAGCCTGCCCGAGCTGACCGGCATGGCCCGGGAGGGGGACGCCCTCGTCATCGGGGCCATGAGCCGCCACGCCGACGTCGCGCGCTCGAGCGTCGTCCAGGCGGCGATCCCGGCGCTCGCCAAACTTGCCGGCGGCATCGGCGATCCGCATGTGCGCAACATGGGCACGACCGGCGGCTCGCTGGCCAACAATGACCCGTCCGCTGACTATCCGGCGGCTGCGCTGGCCCTTGGAGCGACGATCGTCACCAACAAGCGCCATATCCCGGCCCAGGATTTCTTTACCGGCCTGTTCGAGACGGCGCTCGAGCCCGGCGAACTCATTACTCAAGTGAGCTTCCCGATCCCGCAGAAGGCGGCCTATATGAAATTCCCCAACCCCGCATCGCGTTATGCTCTGGTCGGGGTGTTCGTCGCCAAGACGGCTGGCGGCGTCCGCGTCGCGGTGACCGGCGCCGGCGCCAACGGCGTCTTTCGCGCCAATGCGCTCGAGGCGGCGCTGAGCGCCAATTTCTTCCCGACCGCGCTCGATGGCGTCTCCGTGCCCGCGGGTGGGCTCAATTCCGACCTCCACGCCGACGCCGACTATCGCGCCCATCTGATCGGGGTCATGGCGAAGCGCGCGGTGGCGGCGGCAGGCTGACGTCGCAGAACAAGCGGATCCTCAGCTGTTCCTGATCCTGGCTGGGCTTGACCCAGCCGCAAGGCTTTTTGCAGGGTGCGGCCGCGGATTTTTGACCCGGAGTTTCTCTTGTCCCCGCAAATGCCGGCCCTTCCGGCCTCGATCGACGATATCTTGGCGCTGCTCGCCAGAGCCTCCTATGTCGGCGATCGGCCACTCGCCACCGTCATCTTCTTGAGCCTCCGGCTGGCGCGGCCGCTATTTCTCGAAGGCGAGGCGGGCGTCGGCAAGACCGAGGTCGCCAAGGTTCTCGCCGCCACGCTCGACCGAAGGCTGATCCGGCTGCAATGCTACGAAGGCCTCGACGTCGCGAGCGCGGTCTACGAGTGGAACTATCCGGCGCAGATGATGGCGATCCGTCTGGCCGAAGCCGCCGGCGAGCATGACAAGGATCGCATCGAGCACGACATCTTCTCTGAGCGCTACCTCATCAAGCGGCCGCTCTTGCAGGCGCTCGAGCCGGGCGCCAACGGCGCGCCGGTGCTCTTGATCGACGAGATCGACCGCGCCGACGAGGCTTTCGAAGCCTATCTGCTCGAGATCCTGTCCGACTTTCAGGTGACGATCCCGGAAATCGGCGTGCTTAAAGCGCCCGAACCGCCGATCGTGGTCATCACTTCCAACCGCACCCGCGAGATTCACGACGCGCTCAAGCGCCGTTGTCTCTACCACTGGCTCGGCTATCCCGACCTTGCGCGCGAGATGGCGATCGTGCGCGCCAAGGCGCCGCGCGCGCCGCAGCGGCTGACCGCCGAGCTTGTCGCCTTCGTTCAGCGCCTGCGCAAGCAGGATCTGTTCAAGGCGCCGGGCGTCGCCGAAACCCTGGACTGGGCGGCGGCGTTGGCCGAACTCGACACGGTCGCTCTCGATCCGGCGCAGGTCTCCGACACGCTCGGGGTGCTGCTCAAATATCAGGACGATATCGCCAAGATCGACGGCGCCAAAGCGCAGGCGCTGATCGACGAGACCCGCGCCGAACTTCGTCGCCTGGAGATCGGATAGAGTTCGCTCGCGAGCGCGAAAGAGGCCGCAGCCATGACCTACGACTTCAAGCTTTCATGCACGCTTCCGGCCACGCCCGAGGCGGTCTATCACGCTTGGCTTGACAGCGCCGCCCATGGCGACATGACGGGCTCCGTCGCCACAATCGTCAACGGCGTCGGCGGCGCCTACAGCGTCTGGGACGGCTACATCACCGGCAAGACCGTCGCCCTCGTTCCAGGCAAACGCATCGTGCAGAGCTGGCGGACGACTGAATTCGCCGGCGATGACCCCAATTCGACGATCACCGTCGAACTCACGCCGGCGAAGACCGGCGCGCGGCTGACACTGATCCATACCGGCGTTCCCGAGCGCCAGACCAGCTACGAGAAGGGCGGCTGGCAGGAAAATTACTTTGCCCCGATGAAGGCTTACTTCGCCCGGGCGAAGTCCAAGAGGGGGCCGGCCGGAAAGCCGGCCAGGACGGCTTGACGGTGGCGCTCACCGAAGCGGAGGCCGCAGGCGGCGGCCTTCTGGCGCAAAACATCGTCCATTTCGCCCGCGCCCTGCGTGAAGCCGGCTTGCCGCTCGGACCGGGCGCGGTGCTCGACGCGCTCGCCGCGGTAGAAGCCGCGGGCATCGGCGATCGAGAAGACTTTTACACCACCCTGCATGCGGTCTTCGTGAAGAAGCATGAGGAGACCCTCTTGTTCGACCAGGCGTTCCGCATCTTCTGGAAGCGGAAGGGTCTGATCGAAAAGCTCATTGCGATGCTCGCGCCGCGGGCGCCGAGCCGGCCCGAGCAAAAGTCGGCGGAGGCCGGAGCGAGCCGTGTCGCCGACGCCCTTTTCAAGTCGGCGCAGGACGCGGCCAAGCCGATTCCGTCGATCGAACTCGACGCCCGGCTGACGATGTCCGGGGCCGAGATTTTGCGATCGAAGGATTTTGCGCAAATGAGCGCCGACGAGATCGAGGCGGCCCGCAAGGCGATCGAGAAGCTCATGATGCCCGACGATGAACGCCGAACCCGCCGATTCGCCCCCGGCGGCCGGCGCTTTCGAATCGACGCGCGCCGCAGCTTCCGCCGTTCGTTGCAGCCCGGCGGTGTGATCGACCTCGAGTTTCGCTCGCCGATCGATCGCGCCCCTCCGGTTGTCGCGTTGTGTGACATTTCCGGATCGATGAACGAATATACCCGCCTATTCCTGCATTTCCTGCACGCCTTGGGCGAGACGCGGCGGGTTTCGACCTTCCTCTTTGGCACCCGTCTGACCAACGTGACCCGGGCGATGCGGGCTCGCGATCCCGATGATGCGCTGGCGCAATGCTCAGCCCTGGCTGTCGATTGGTCCGGGGGCACTCGGATCGGCGAGGCCCTGACGCGGTTCAACCGCGATTGGTCGCGGCGCGTGCTCGGCCAGGGCGCGATCACCCTCCTTTTCACCGACGGGCTGGAGCGCGACAGTCTCGACCGGCTCGAAGTCGAGATGGAGCGGCTCTCCAAATCGAGCCGACGCATCATCTGGATCAATCCGCTGCTGCGGTTCGACGACTTCGCCGCCAAGGCGGGAGGGATTCGGGCGATGCTGCCCTATGTCAATTCGTTCCGGCCGATCCACAATCTGGCCAGCATGGCCGGCCTCGTCCGGGCGCTGTCAGGGCCGCGAGGCGCGTCGGACGACCTTAAGGCCCGGCTGCTGGCGGTCGGTTGAGGGAACGCGACAGCTTGCGGAGCGGCCTGGGCGGGGCCATTTTCGCGTAGAAGCGTGGACGCGCCGCGGAGAAGACGCAAGAATGACCGATCAAGCGATTGAAACCGTGGCAGGCAAGTCCGCGACGATCCAGTTCAACAGCGACCTCTGCATTCACGCGCGCCGATGCGTCCTCTCGGAGCCGGCCGTCTTCAAGGCGAATGTCGAAGGGCCCTGGATTGATCCGGATGCGGCAAGCGGCGAAGCGCTGTTGCGCGTCGCCTTGAATTGCCCGTCCGGAGCGATCCAGGTTGTCCGCCACGACGGCGGGGCCGATGAAGCCCATCCGAAGGTCAACACAATCATTGTGCGCGAAAATGGGCCCCTGGCGCTTAACGCCGAGATCGTGCTCGCCGGCGCGCCGATTGGAACACGCGCGACGCTCTGCCGCTGCGGCGCGTCCAAGAACAAGCCCTATTGCGACGGCTCCCACGTCGCCGCCACGTTCACAGCCACCGGCGAGCCGCCGACGAGCACGAGCGCTCCGCTCGCCAAACGCGATGGTGCGCTCGCCATCACCCCCTATCAAAACGGGCCGCTCGAAGTCGCCGGCGCGGTCGAGATCATTTCCGGAACCGGGCGCACGATCGACCGCGTCGAGAAGACGGCCCTCTGCCGCTGTGGACACTCCGGCCGCAAGCCATTTTGCGACGGCACGCACGCCAGGGTCGGATTTACCGCGCCTTAGGCGGTCGGGACGGAAGGAGGCTGATGCAATGCTGATACGCGACGAAGACGTTCTCGCCGCTGCGGAATCGTGGCGCGAAGCCGGGCGGGACGTGGCGATCGCGACCGTGGTCGAGACCTGGGGCTCGGCGCCGAGGCCGGTCGGCTCGCATCTCGTCATCGACGGCGAGGGAAATTTTCTCGGCTCCGTTTCTGGCGGCTGCGTTGAGGGCGCGGTCGTCGAGGAGGCGGCGGAGGTGATTGCGAACGGCGCGCCGCGGATGCTTGAGTTCGGCGTCGCCGACGAGACCGCCTGGCGCGTCGGACTCTCCTGCGGCGGCCGGATCAAAGTCTATGTCGAGAAACTCGCCTGATGCGTCTCGATATCCTCAAGGCGATGAATTCGGCTCGAGCCGAGCGGCGCGCAGGCGCGATCGTCACCCGTCTCGCCGACGGTGAGCAACGATTCGTCGGGGCCGAGTCGATTGACGCCGATCCGCTCACCGTCCAGCTGGAGGCGGCCCTGCGGATGGGCAAGAGCGCCCCGGTCTCGGTCGACGGCCAGGAATATTTTCTCACCGTTCAGGCCCCCGCGCCGCGGCTCACCCTCATCGGCGCCGTGCATATCTCACAGGCGCTGGCGCCGATCGCCCAAATCGCAGGCCTCGACGTCTCAATCATCGATCCACGCACCGCATTCGCGACGCCGGACCGCTTTCCCGATACTCCGGTCGTCGCCAAATGGCCGGACGAAGCGCTCGCCGGGGCGCCGCTCGACCGCTATACCGCAATTTGCCTTTTGACCCACGACCCCAAGATCGACGACCCCGCCTTGGCGATCGCGCTCAAGGCCGAGTGCTTTTACATTGGCGCGCTGGGTTCGCGGAAGACGCATGCGAAGAGGCTCGAGCGGATGCGGGCGGGAGGCTTCGATGACGTGGCGCTGGCGCGGATTCACGCGCCGATCGGGCTTGACATCGGCGCGGTCAGCCCGGCCGAGATCGCGGTCTCGATCATCGGCGAGATCGTCGCTGCGCTGCGCAAGAAGCCGCTGCGCGCGGAAAGCGCGGCGGCATGAAATTCGGCCCAACCCCAATCGAGGAGGCTGAGGGCGCGGTTCTCGCGCACGGGGTCAGGATCGACGGGGCCGCGCTCAAGAAGGGCGACACGCTCACCCGCGAGCGCCGGCTGGCGCTGGCGGCGGCGGGGGTGACGAGCGTGGTGATGGCGCGGCTCGAGCCCGGCGACGTCGGCGAGAACGAGGCGGCGGGCAAGCTCGCGAGGCGTCTGGCCGGGGCCAATCTGCGCTGCTCGGCGGCGTTCACGGGGCGCGTCAACCTGTTCGCCGAGGCCGCAGGCCTGGCGATGATCGGGGCCGCAGCGATCGATCGGGTCAATGCGGTCGACGAGGCGATCACCGTCGCAACGTTGCCGCAATATCGCGCCGTCGCCGACGGCGACATGGTTGCGACCGTCAAGATCATTCCGTTCGCAACTCCGGCTGCGACGCTCGAGGCGGCGCTCGAGGCGGCGGGCCCAGCCGGCGCGATCTCGGTTCAGCCGTTCAGGCCGATGCGGATCGGGGTCGTCTCGACGATGCTTCCGGGGCTGAAGGCCAATGTGGTGGCGAAGACGCTGAGGGTGCTCGAAGCGCGCCTAGCGCCGACCGGAGCGCGGATCGGGGCGCAGGAGACCGTCCCGCACGAGGTCGGGCCGCTGGCGAAAGCGCTGGGGCGGCTCATCGACGGCAGCGACGCGCTGATCGCGTTCGGGGCCTCCGCCATCACCGACCGCCGCGACGTCATTCCGGCGGCAATCGAGGCGATCGGGGGACGCATCGAGCGGTTCGGAATGCCGGTCGATCCCGGCAATCTACTGTTGCTGGCCGAACGCGGCGGAATCCCGATCATCGGCGCGCCCGGCTGCGCCCGGTCGCCGAAGGAGAATGGCTTCGACTGGGTCCTGTGGCGCGTGCTGGCGCAAACGCCGATCGGCGCCGCCGACATCCGCGCCATGGGGGTGGGCGGCCTCCTGATGGAGATCGGCGCTCGCCCTCAACCGCGCGCGTCCTTTGAATAGGGTCGGCGCCATCGTCCTGGCCGCAGGCCGGTCGGCGCGCTTCCGAGCCGCCGGCGGCTCAGCCGAGACCAAGCTCACCGAGAACCTCAGCGGCAAGCCGATCGTCCGGATGGCGGCGGAAGCCGCGCTCGCGTCCACGGCGCGTCCGGTGGTCGTCGTGACCGGCCATGCCCGGAGTTCGGTCGAGACGGCGCTTAAGGGCCTGGGCGTCGAGACCGCTTTCAATCCGGAATTTGGGGCCGGCCTTGCGTCCTCGCTCAAGGCCGGTCTTTCCGCCATGCCGCCCGACGTCGCGGGCGCTCTGGTTCTGCTCGGCGACATGCCATGGGTCGAGGCGAGGCTGATCGACGCTTTGATCGACGGCTTCCTCACGAACGAGCGCGCGCTCGCGGCCGCGCCCACATGCGGCGGGCAACGGGGCAATCCCGTGCTTCTCGGGCGAGGCTTGTTCGAGGCGGCGATGGGCTTGCAGGGCGACGAGGGCGCGCGCCGCCTCATCGGCGCGCTCGCCGCAGGCGAACTGGTCGAAGTCGAAGCGCTCCGCGACGGGGTGGTCGTTGATATCGACACTCCGGACGATTTGGCCGCCGCACGCCGCGGCCGACAGGCTCTCTGAGAGCCCGCGCCTCGCCAGGCGCGCGCGCAAATGGCGCGCAACGAAATCCAAGCCCGGCGCAACGAAACCCAAATAGGCCGCAACAAAAACCAAATCCAGCGCAATAGAAGCCAAATAAGGCGCAACAAAAACAAAACGAACTTTCCGACCGCCAATCGAGACTTTCCAATGGCATGGGCAGCGAATTCGAGGATAAACGATCCTCAATTCTAGGCCCAGGCGATCAACAACGCGCCGAAGTCAAATAAGCGGAGGCGCGCGCGGCCTCGCCGTCCAGCCGGAGTAGCAATCCCGCTCGGACGACAGAAGGCACCCTAGCACGTCCTTCGGATTATCGCAAGAAATTGTCGCCTTTCCTTCACGCCAGGAGGGGACGTTCAGATCAATTTCATGCCGCGCAAAGACGCATGTCCGTGCCGGCCGACGATGATGTGGTCGTGGACGGCGAGACCCAAGGTCTTGGCGATCGCGATGATGTCGAGCGTCATCTTGACGTCCTGGGTGGACGGCGTCGGATCGCCTGAGGGGTGATTGTGAACAAGCACGATCGCGGTCGCCGACAATTCCAGCGCCCGCCGCATCACTTCGCGCGGATAGACGGGAGTGTGATCGACGGTGCCTGACCCTTGAACCTCGTCGGCGATCAGGCCGTTTTTCTTGTCGAGGAACAGGATCCTGAAAATCTCGCGTCCTTCGAACGCCATCGAGGTGCGGCAGTAATCGATCACCTCGCTCCACGAGCCCATCGGCAGCCGCTTCTTGACCGCGCCCTTGGCGAAGCGCTGCGCGGCCGCCTCGACGATCTTGAACTCCGCGATCGCGCCGGCGCCCATCCCCTCGACTTCGGCCAGCCGTCCCGGCTCGGCCGCAATCGCCTCGGCGAAGGAGCCGAAGCGAGCAATGAGCGCTTTCGCAAGCGGTTTGACGTCGCGGCGCGGGATAGCGCGAAAGAGGACCAGTTCGAGGAGTTCGTAGTCGGCGAGAGCCGTCGGTCCCGCTTCCTTCAGGCGCGAACGCAACCGCTCACGATGCCCATGATAGTGCGGATTTTCGCCTTCGCCGCCTTCCGGGGCCGCCGGATCGGCGGACGACTGCGGTCGACCTGCCGCCAGCGCCAACGCGCCAGCCTCATGCAACTGAATGCGGCGCCGCTCGCGGCGCCCATGATGAGTCTTGGCGCCCCCGCCGGCTTCCGAGGTCATCGGATCGGCGCGCGGTCTGCCCCCGTGGGCGAAAGGGTGAAGATCTCGTAGCCGGTCTCGGTGACGCCGACCGTATGCTCGAACTGCGCCGACAGCGACCGGTCGCGGGTCACGGCGGTCCAGCCGTCGGACAGAATCTTTACCCCGTAACCCCCGAGGTTGATCATCGGCTCGACGGTAAAGAACATGCCGGGGCGAAGCGGAGCGCCTTCCCCTTTCCGGCCAGCATGCAAGATGTTCGGCTCGTCGTGAAACAAACGGCCGAGGCCGTGGCCGCAGAAGTCGCGCACGACCGAGCACCGCTCGGCCTCGGCGTAGGTCTGAATGGCGAAACCGATGTCGCCGGTCGTGCCGCCAGGCTTGATCGCTTCGATGCCGCGCATCATCGCTTCGTAAGTGACGTCGATGAGGCGCTGGGCCCGCCGCGGCGCCTCGCCGGCGACGAACATGCGGCTCGCGTCGCCATGCCAGCCATCGACGATCAGAGTCACGTCGATGTTGAGGATGTCGCCGTCGCGCAGCGGCTTGTCATCGGGCACGCCGTGGCAGACCACATGGTTGATCGAGGTGCAGACCGACTTGCGATAGCCGCGATAGTTGAGCGGCGCCGGATAGGCGTCGTGGTCGCGTGCAAATTCGAACACGAACCGGTCGATGCTCGCGGTGGTGACACCCGGCTTGACGAGCGGCCCAATGAGGTCGAGCGCCTCCGCGGTCAGGGCTCCGGCCTTGCGCATCGCGGCGAAGTCTTCCGGCCCGTGCAGCCGGATCTGTCCGCTGCGACGGCCGACTTTCTCGCCTGCTTGCACATATGTCGTCGACGCCATCACCGGAGCGTTCCCTTGCATTCGGAAACCCTACACATATGCCCCGCTTCGCACCGAAGACAAGGCGCCCGTGTGACCCAGGGAGCGTTGCCTTGGCTCTGGCGCCGGCGGCGGACTTTCCCCAGGTTCGTGATACCCTCGCGTTTTGACTTGGCGCGCTTTAGGAAAATTCCGCAATGAACAGACCGACGACCGTGACCGCCGCGGTGCTGGTGATCGGCGACGAAATCCTGTCCGGCCGCACCAAGGACCGTAACCTCGGCTATATCGCCGAGTATCTCGTAGGAATTCGGCATCGACGTTCGCGAAGCGCGGGTCGTCCCCGACGTCGAGGACGAGATCGTCGCCGCCATCAAAGCGCTGAGGGCGCGCTACGACTATGTCCTCACCACCGGAGGCATCGGGCCGACTCACGACGACATCACCGCCGACGCGGTGGCGCGGGCGTTCGGCGTCCCGATCGACGAGGATCCGCGCGTTATCGCCGCCATGCTCCAGCGCTATGCGCCGGGCGATCTGACACCCGCGCGGCGGCGTATGGCGCGCATCCCCGCCACTGCCGAACTCATCGAGAACCCGATCTCGATCGCCCCGGGTTTTCGCATCGGCAACGTGTATGTCATGGCTGGGGTTCCGGCGGTCATGCAAGCGATGCTCAATTCCGCCGTCAGGACGATGAGGACGGGCGCCGCGATGCAGGTCGAGACGATCGAGGCGGGCGGAGTTCCGGAGGGCCGGTACGGCGACGCGCTTGGCGCGATCGCCGCCGCGCACGCCGATGTCTCGATCGGCTCCTATCCGTCCTACAAGGACGGGCGCTTCAACAACCAGATTGTGGTGCGTGGCAAGGACGGAGGCGCCGTCGCGGCGGCGAAGGCGGCGGTCGAGGCGATGATCGCCGAGTTTTCGCGCGACGCCGCCGCGCGCTGACGCGCGCGATGCACGGCCAAGAAGGCAAAAGGTGTTGATGCGGCGCGGCGCCGGCTCGCCCCTAGCCGTCGCCCTTGCTATGGACAAAGACGATCTTCGAGGCCAGGGAGCCGACATTTGACCACTGCCCGCGATAAGGCCTTTCCGGTTTCATGGGACCAGTTCCACCGCGACGCGCGCGCCCTCGCCTGGCGGCTCGCCTCCGCAGGCCCATTCGACGCGATCGTGGCCATCACCCGCGGCGGCCTCGTCCCGGCGGCGATCGTCGCGCGCGAACTCGAGGTCCGGGTGATCGAGACCGTCTGCATCGCCTCCTACCACGACTACCGGAACCAGGGCGGCCTCAAGGTCCTCAAGGCGATCGCGCCGGAAGTTTCCAGTCTTAACGAGGGGGCGAGGATTCTCATCGTCGACGACCTCGTCGACACCGGCGCCACGGCCAAAGTGGTGCGCGAGATGCTGCCGAGAGCGCATTTCGCCACCGTCTACGCCAAGCCGCTCGGGCGGCCGATGGTCGACACCTTTATCACCGAAGTGTCCCAGGACACCTGGATCTATTTCCCCTGGGACATGGGCCTCGCTTTCCAGCCGCCGATCGCCAACAACGGCGCCGGCTGAACCGTCTCGGCGCGAGGTTCATTTTCGCGGCGAGATGTGAAACAAGCGCGCTTTAAGGCGGACGTGGCGAAACCGGTAGACGCAAGGGACTTAAAATCCCTCGGCCGCAAGGCTGTGCGGGTTCGACCCCCGCCGTCCGCACCACAAACCTTAGGCGTCGTCCAATTCGTTCTCGAATTCCGCCAGGCCCTCGAGCTCCGCGAGCGAGCAGACGCGGCCGCCTTCGGCCAAGATCTGGATATTCGGCGAGCGCCATTCGATCAGTTCGCGCACCCGGTCGAGGGCCGCCGTCGCCGTCGCGATGTTATCGACGAACTCCTGTATTCCGGTCCCGGAGATGATCCGAAAGCTCATGGCGTCAACATATCACGACATTCGACGCGTCCTATCCCCAAAAGCGAAAACCCCGCCCAGATCGAAGGGGCTGGGCTGGGCGCAGCGCGCGGCGCCGGAGGTCGGATAGTTCAGCGCGCCAACGATATGCGCTATTGCATGGCTCGCCCCAGCCACGTAACTGAATGCCAGCGCGGGGGGCTGGCCGCAACGGTTTTGGCGGAAACGGCCGGACCCCGACAAAACCCCTCGGCCGCAAGGCTGTGCGGATTCGACCCCCGCAGTCCGCACCAGCCGGCGCGCCGCCATCCAAACGCGGCCAAGAGGCGAACCGACCGCAAGCATGACCGTCCGGCCAACGCCCCAACGACTGACCACCCCCCAATCCCTGATCGAGGCGGGGCTCGCCGCGCCGGAACGGCTCGAGGAGCTTGAAGCCGTCGCGAGACGCTACGCGATCGGGCTTACCCCGCCGCTCGCCGCGCTCGTTGAGCCTGGCGAACCCGCCGACCCGATCGCGCGCCAGTTCACGCCCGACGCCCGGGAGCTCATCCGCGATCCGGCCGAAAGCGACGACCCGATCGGCGACGACGCGATGAGCCCAATTCATGGATTGGTCCATCGCTACCCCGACCGGGTGCTGATCAAGTTGGTCGCGGCCTGCGCGGTCTATTGCCGGTTCTGCTTTCGCCGCGAACGAGTCGGCCCGGGCGTGGGCGCCCTGAGCGCGGCCGACTTCGCCGCGGCGCTCGAATACGTCAGCGCGCGTCCGGGCGTGTGGGAGGTCATACTGACCGGCGGCGACCCGTTGATCCTCTCCTCGCGTCGGGTCGCCGAGACGACCCGGGCGCTTGCGGGAATCGCCCACGTAAAGACGCTGCGCTGGCACACTCGTCTGCCGGTCGCGGCGCCGGAACGGGTGACCAAGGCGTTGGCGCGCGCGCTCATCGCTGACGGGAAGACGACGGTCGTCGCCGTGCACGCCAACCATCCGCGCGAGCTCACCGACGCCGCGCGCGCGGCCTGCCGTCGCCTCTCGGCCGAGGGTGTGATGCTGGTCAGCCAGAGCGTGCTTTTGAGGGGCGTCAACGATGACCCGGAGACGCTCATCGGCCTAATGCGGGCCTTCGTCGAGGCGCGGGTGAAGCCTTACTATCTGCATCATTGCGATCTTGCGCCCGGCACCGCGCACTGGCGCGTTTCGATCGCCGAAGGCCAGGAATTGATGCGCGTCCTGCGCGGCCGCCTGTCGGGGCTCGCCATGCCGACTTACATCCTCGACATTCCCGGCGGTTGGGGCAAGGCGCCAATCGGGCCGCAATGGGTCCGTAGCGACGGAGACGGAGCCCATCTTGTGAGCGACCCGCAGGGAGTCGAACATCACTATGCGGATCGGCTCAGCGCCGACAGCTAGTCTACGCGCACGCCGGCGGCGCCACGCTATTGCGCCGCGGTTCGGCGCGCCTTCGCGGGCTGCCTGATTGGATCAAGGGCTGACGAAATCGATGAGCGCGGGATCATTGCCCTCGGCCGCGCTCTTCGACGCACTCGCCTGGGCAAGCGGGTAAAGAATCGCAAACCCGATCGCATAGGCCAGCAACGCCGCGAGCAGGATCGCGGACCTGACCGTCGGCCAAGTCGCCATAGCCGGGCGGTCCGGTACATGGCGGTCGTGGAAGTCAAGCAATTTCGCTGAATCACTCATGGCATGCCTCCTATTCGACGGTGAGGCGTCGCAGCGCGAAGCTGCGGGGGGCCTCGGGGGAATCAGGGACCGTAGAACGACATTTCAGCTGTGGCTGCGCGGCCTGGAGCGCCCTGGACGACGTCCTGCTGGAAGACTGCCGATCCGAGCACGTAGACGGACAGCGCAACAACCAGCGCGATGCAAATATCGGTCGTTCCGGACATTTCGCCGTCGCTTTGAGTCAGGTCGACGTCGTGCGAAGGCGCTCGCCTTTCAACAATGCTCATTGCAATATCTCCTCGACCAACCCAAACTCGCGGCGGCCAGGCGTCTCGATAGTCAAGTCTCCTTTTCGAGCGCTCTAACACTTGACCATTGCGCGGCGCGCGACGCTGTGACGCGCGTCACAGTCGCGACTGGACAAAGCGTGTTGGAAGCCGTCAGGCTTGCCAGGGCGCGCCGGACCCGGCGCCGGCGGGATCGAGCCTACAGAGATTGCGTGGCTGATTGGCCGACATCGCAGCGGTGATTTGCTCGGCGCCTCCGGGGCAGGATCGCCGAAATGCGGCTGGCTGAATTCGACGATGAGATAGCGGCGTTCGCCATCGATGCGCCGCCCGGCGCCTCTTGATCGCCACGAGCGCGTTGACGCTCAAGGGCGCGCCCTTGGGCCGCCCGGAGCGGGGTTCGAGGATCGGCGAACGGAGGCGCCGCGAGGCGCGCCGGTCAGAGCCCGCTGCCTTCGTGGTTGATCTTCGCGGTCGCCACGTCGTCGATCATCGACAGCAGCGTGTCGGGGACTGGCATCGGGGTGCACGCCATGTCGCCGTCGATGAAGAAGACGAGACCACCGGAATCGCCGTCGATCCTGGCCAACGCCGCCTTGTCGCCGTACGGCAGGCCGGGCGGCGTTAGCGGGTTCATGGCGTAGATGCCGCGCAGGAACTGCCACTGATCCGGGGTCAGTTCAATCCATTTGCCGTTGCGGGCCTCGACAGCCTTCTTCGGCACCGAGACGTCGACGCATTGGCCGGTTGCGGCCGCCAGGACCATCTGGGGCAGGACGGTCAAAGCGCCGGCCAACGCCAGTGAACGCTTGTTCAACATGAGGACCTCCTTAAGGTCGGACGCCCCTCGCGCTTTTCTCTCCCGACGGAACTCTTCGAACATCCCTTCGCAAATCGACGCGCCTCACAGACGCGACCATACCAGCCGTCGATTAACCAAGAATTATGCCACATCCCAACTTGCCCCGTGAATGGCGCCGCCCGGCCGATCATCACGCCAAGTCAAAAGCGGAATTTCCCATGCGCTCTGGGGCGGATTGTTGAATTCCTGGGCAGGCGCAGATTTTTTGGGCGCCCCACTTGGCGCAAGCGCGCAGCTCATGTCGTCGTAGCGTCGCAATATCTCGCAATCTGAATACGCCATCGCCCGGACCCCAAAAAACGCGCGGCGGCGCCGGATGTTCCCGAAGCCTGTCGCCGCAACTTTGTCGATGCCCGTGGACTTTGAAGGGAAACGTAAGGATGGCCCTTGAACAGCTCGGCGCGCTGGCGACAGACTGGCTGTCGCGGTCGGCGCCGCGTGGGCGGCCCGCTGGTTTGTCCGGCGGCCGCCGTCGCTGGCTCCGGTAGTTTGGCCCGACGTTTCGATCCTGAAGCCGTTGTCCGGCGTTGAGGCGCTGCTATCGGGAGAATATCGAAACCTATTTCCATCAGGACTTACCCTGGGAACATACAATTCGTGTTTGGCGTACGGGATCATGACGACAGCGCAATTCCGGTCGTCAAATCGCTGATGCGGCGATACCCCGCACTCGATCTTCAGCTGGTCGTCAACGGGTGTTTGCGTGCGCTGTGCTATCTTGATTCAGCGAACAGGCGAGGAGGCTCGACGATGGCGCTCGGTCAAACAGAAATCGCCCTTGGCGCCAGGGCGCCCGATTTCCGGCTTCCGGCAACGGACGGCCGGACTTACGCGCTCAAGGACGTGAGCGGCGAGAAGGGCGCGGTGATCGTCTTCATCTGCAACCACTGTCCCTATGTGAAGGCGGTGATCGGCCGCCTCACCGCAGACGCGCGCCTGCTGATGGGCGAGGGCGTGGGCTTCGCCGCCATCTCATCGAATGACGCCGCGAGCTATCCGGAGGAATTCGTTCCCGAAGATGCGCGAATTCGCCTTGGCGCACGATTTCCCGTTCCCCTATCTGCACGACGAGACCCAGGAGGTCGCGCGCGCCTATGGCGCCGTCTGCACGCCCGACTTCTTCGGATTCGACCGCGGCTTGAAGCTCAAATATCGCGGCCGTCTCGACGAGGGCCGCACTGCGCCGCCGCCTCCGAACGCGCGCCGCGAGCTCCTGGAGGCCATGCGCGCCATCGCCGCCGGCGGCCCCACCCCGGCGAACCAGGTTCCCTCGATCGGGTGCTCGATCAAGTGGAAGGCGGGGCGGGCGTGAGGCTGCCCGTCCGGGCTGGGGCGACGCGAAGCTCGCAAGAGCCAATGTTCCGGTTGGATGAGAACTTGTCATGTCGGCGTCTCTTGAGCGCGCATCGCGTACCGAACGGAGAGCCCCTCGCATATCCAGCGAGCGTCGTCCTCGGTCGGAAATATCAGCATCGCCTTGCCAAAACGCGACATCACCCTCTCTCGTCCAGCCGATTGGCCCATCTCAAGAGGAGGCGTCCATTGCCGAACGGATGACACAGGGTACATTTGAGCGTGGCGAAAGACTGACAGCTTTTTGCAAATAACAATTCTGTCATGAAGCGCCAGAATATATTGGCTCCCAAGGTCGGCCGCTAGCATATCAAACATAAATTTCACTACGTATATTTCGCCCAAAACCAATAGCACTGATGCCGCTAAGAGCATCGAAATGATAGTTGCGCTCCGCGGGTCTTCGTGGATCAAAGCTAGCTAAGTCCGGATTCCATAAATACACATATACTGAATGGCGAATACGCTAAATAAAACGATAAATAATCTCGGCGCGCTCAGCACAAGAACTCCCAATATTTCGGCTAGCAGAAACGTTGCGCCTGACAGCGTTTTGTTTCGTGTTTCCGCTCCAGGAATTCTGAACACGAGGTCCTCACCCATCAACGCAAACTGAACGCTCGTGTCTGGCGGCCTTTTCTGCACAAAATCCCGATAGATATCTGGTATGTTTAATTTCGAGGGTTGAACGGTTAAGTCGGGAAGGGCCATAGCCGCGTTGAGCGCGTCAGTCTCTTCCATGTCCAGCAAGTGTGCTGAATGCCCTGGAAGATGGCTCATCGCCCGAGCGACTGCATCGGGGAAAAAGACGACCAAAGCCAATCCGATCGCGAATGCCAACAACGTCCACAGCGCCGGGGCCGTTCCAATCGACACTTTCACCTCCCCGCTCTTGCCGATTCACCTCACAGCAGGCCGGAAGACATAGCAGCCCCTACCCGGCATCCGCTCGGCTTCCGCCAATTCCACCGATACCAGCTGGCTCGCGCCCCGCTCCGCCACCCTATTCCGAACAGCCGGTCCACGGCGATGGTGTCGAGGACGCAGCTGTAGGTCTGGGGTCGCTGACTCGGCCGAGGCTCGCTCAGCGAGCACGGCCTACAAGGCGGCCAATCCGCCGGACGCGGCCCTCATGCCGACCCTTCTCCCGGAGGGAAGAATGGCCCCTCACCCCGCCTCCGCAAACCTCTCCGCTTCCGCGAGCTCGACCGACACGATCTGGCTCACCCCGCGTTCGGCCATCGTCACCCCGAACAGGCGGTCCATGCGGGCCATGGTGATCGGGTTGTGGGTGATGGCGACGAAGCGGGTGTCGGCGCGTTTGCGCATCGCGTCGAGGAGGTCGCAGAAACGCTCGACGTTGTAATCGTCGAGCGGGGCGTCGACCTCGTCGAGGACGCAGATCGGCGCCGGGTTGGTCAGGAACACGGCGAAGATGAGGGCGAGCGCGGTCAGCGCCTGCTCGCCGCCGGAGAGCAGCGTCAGCGTCTGCGGCTTCTTGCCCGGCGGCTGGGCGACCAGCTCGAGGCCCGCCTCCAGCGGATCGTCGGATTCGACCAGCTGCAACTCGGCCTTGCCGCCCTCGAACAGGGTCGCGAACAGGTCCTCGAAATGCCGGTTGACGACCTCGAAGGCAGCGATGAGCCGCTCGCGTCCCTCTTGGTTCAAGGTATGAATCGCGCCGCGCAGGCGCTTGATCGCCTCGGTCAGGTCGTCGCGCTCGGCGACAAGCTTGTCGCGGCTATCGAGAACCTCGACGAGCTCCTCGTCGGCGCGCAGGTTTACCGCGCCAAGCCGCTCGCGCTCCTGGCGCAGATTGTCGAGCCGGCGCTCGATCTCGACCGCGCCCGGCAGGGGCCCATCGCCCGTGTGTCCGGCGAGCGCGGCAAGGCCCGAAGGCTCGCATTCGAGTTCGGTCGCAATCGCATGCATGAGCTCTTCGCCGCGCAGGCGCGCGCCTTCGACCCGCTCCTCGGACGCCGCGCGCTGCTCGCGGGCGGCGCCCATCGCCTCCAGCGCCTGGCGGGCTGAACGGTCGGCGTCGGCAAGCGCGGTCTCGGCCAGGACGAGCGCGTCGGCGGCCTCCTTGCGCGCGGCTTCCGCGCGGTCGAACTCGTCGGCGAGCGCATGGGCGCGGCGGGCGAATTCGGCCGGCGCATCGGCGATCGCCGCCCGTTCCCGCTCCGCCTCGGCGCGGCGCTCTGAGAGCTCGGCGATGCGAGCGAGCGCCCGTTCCCGCCGTTCGGCCCACGACGAGCGCTCGGCCGTGATCGAGGCGCGGCGCGCGGCGCGGGCCTGGGTCTCGCGCTGAAGCGTCTGCGCCTCCGCGCGCGCTTCGGCCAGCGCCGCCCGCTCGCGCGCCGCCGCCGCTCGCGCGCTCTCAAGCGCATGCGCCAGATCGTCGCCGGGCCCCAAGCGCTCAAGCGCGGCTTCGGCGTCCGCCTTGCGTTCGGCGGCTTCGCTCAGCGCCGACCCGGCGCGCGAGAGCGCCTCCTCGACTGCCGAGAGCCGCGCCAGCGCCTCGGCCCGCTCACGCTCGAATTTGGCGAAACTGTCGCGGGCGGCGTCCAAGCTTATGCGCGCCGCGCGCACCCGCTGGCGCCAATCCGCTTCAGCCGCGGCGGCTTCGCGCGCGGCTTCAGCCGCGCTCGCCGCCTCGGCGCTAAGCGCCGCGGCCCTCTGGCGCGCGGCTTCAGCCGCGCGCTCGAGATCGCCGAGGCGGTTCTTCTCGGAGAGGCGCCGGGCAGCTGGCGCCGGCGCTTCGGCGGCGGCGACGAAGCCGTCCCAGCGCCAGAGGTCCCCTTCGACCGAAACCAGCCGCTGGCCCGGCTTGAGCATTCGGCTCAGCCGCTTCCCCCCTGCGCGGGCGACGATTCCGACCTGGGCCAGTCGGCGGGCGAGCGCCGGCGGCGCGGCGACGCGAGCGGCGAGCGGGTCGGCGCCTAGCGGCAGTGGCGGGTCGTCGCCGGAAGGCGAAATCAGCGACCAATGCGCCGGCGCCTGCTCATCGACCGAGGCGTCGAGGTCGTCGCCAAGCGCTGCGCCAAGCGCCGCCTCATAGCCGCGCGCGACGCTCACCGCATCGACGGCGCGAGGCCAGGGACCGGTCGAATCCGAGCCGAGAAGGCCGGCAAGCGTCCGCGCCTCAGTCTCGAGCCCCTGCGCGGCCCGCTCGGCCTCCATCAGCGGCACGCGCGAACGCGCCTCGATCTCGCGGGCCGCCGCGTGACCCTCCTCGGCGGCCAGTGTTTCGCGCTCGGCGGCGGCGAGCGCCTCGGCAAGCGCGGCGACGGCGTTGGCGCGCGCCAGCCGCTCCGTCTCTTCGAACCCGAGGCCCCTGAGCGAAGCGTGATCGCGCTCAATGCCGGCGCATTCCGCCTCGAGGCGCGCGAGTCGGCGGCCCTCCTCCTCGGCCGCGGCAAGGAGCGACCGGCGGCGCGCGTTCAGGTCAGACGCCGCAGCCTGGGCCTCGACGAGCACGCTTTCGGCGCTCGCCGAACGGCGCTCGGCGCTGGCCTCCCATTCACGCGCCCGCGTCGCCTCGGCGTCTGCTTTCGCGCCCTCATCGGCGAGGGCGGAATCCTCGACGGCGAGCCTCTCCATCACCCCGGCCGCATCCGCGATCAACGCTTCCTCGCGCTCATGATCGCCAGCGAACTGGGCGATACGGCGCTCGAGTTCGGCCTCGCGTTCTCTCGCGCGCTTCTCCTCCGCCTCGAGCGTCTCGCGGGCGAGCGCGATCCGATGCAGGGCGGCCCCGCGCCGGGCCTCCTCCTCGCGCAATCCGGGCAAGGCGGCGGCGGCCAGCGCCTGCAAGCGCGCGGCCTCGGCTTGAGCGCGGGTCCGCTCGGCGACTTCGATCAGGTCGGCGTCGAGCCGTCGGCGCGCCTCGGCGAACGCCGCCTCATGGTCGCGCCAGGCGATGAGGCGGGCAAGCGCCTCGTGGCGGCGGATGGCGGCGGCGAGCTCGCGGT
Source organism: uncultured Alphaproteobacteria bacterium (assembly GCA_963794155.1). Classification (GTDB taxonomy): domain Bacteria; phylum Pseudomonadota; class Alphaproteobacteria; order Rhizobiales; family Beijerinckiaceae; genus Roseiarcus. The sequence continues at coordinate 233,815 of CAWCCX010000004.1, forward strand.
AGCGGTTCGCCTGGCGGGCCTGGCGCTTGAGCCCGTCGACCTGGGCGTCGATCTGCTTCAGCACGTCCTCGACGCGGATGAGATTGTCGTCAGCGGCCTTGAGCCTGAGCTCAGCCTCGTGGCGGCGCGAGTGGAGACCGGAGACTCCGGCGGCCTCTTCCAGGATCAGCCGGCGCGCCTGTGGGCGCGCGGCGATGATCTCGCCGATCTGCCCCTGGCGGACCAGCGACGGCGAGCGGGCCCCGGTCGAAGCGTCGGCGAACAGGAGCTGAACGTCGCGCGCCCTGACCTCGCGGCCGTTGACGCGGTAGGTCGAGCCCAAGTCGCGTTCGATCCGCCGCGTGACCTCGATCGACTCCGAATCGTTGAAGGCGGAGGGAGCGCGGCGATCCGAATTGTCGAGCATGAGCCCGACTTCGGCGATGTTGCGCGACGGACGCCGGCCGGAGCCGGCGAAGATCACGTCCTCCATGCCCGAGCCGCGCATGTTCTTGAACGAACTCTCGCCCATCACCCAGCGCAGGGCTTCGACGAGATTCGACTTGCCGCAGCCGTTCGGCCCGACGACGCCGGTCAGGCCCGGCTCGATCCGGAACTCTGCGCTGTCGCAAAAGCTCTTGAAGCCGGTCAGGCGCAGGCGCTCGAACTTCATCGTCGCGGTCCTTCGACCAGGGAGGCCAGGCGCAAGCTCGCCGGCTTGTGCGCCGTCTTCGCGTCACTTGGTTCCGTTACGAATCGCTGGCGCGAGCGCATTTCCGGGGTTTAGCGGCCACAACGGAATCGCGCAATCAATCCCAGCGACGGAAAAACCTGTGCGAAACCGAACCCCCTCCCCGGGGCTGTGCAAGCGCCGGGGAGGAGGAAAGACGGCGCCGCTCCTTCCTCCCACCCGGCGCGGGGGGCGCGTGGCGGCCTCGTGAATGTCCTACGTGGACGCGCTCGACTTCCGTCCGCCTTTGCGATAAGAGCCGCGCCTCAACTGAAAACAGCGCGCCGAAGCGCTCGCAGGGACGTTCCCGTTCCGGCGTCACGGCAGGAGTCAAACGAAAATGAACATCATCGAAAAGATCGAGGCCGAGCACGCGGCCAAATTGCCCGGGGCCAAGATTCCGCCGTTCCAGCCCGGCGATACGGTCGTGGTCAATGTCAAGGTCGCGGAAGGCGAGCGCACCCGCGTCCAGGCTTACGAGGGGGTCTGCATCGCCCGCAGCGGCCACGGAACTCAACGAGAACTTCACGGTCCGCAAGATTTCCTACGGCGAGGGGGTGGAGCGCGTTTTTCCGGTCTATTCGCCGATGATCGATTCGGTTAAGGTGGTGCGGCGCGGCAAGGTCCGGCGCGCCAAGCTTTATTACCTGCGCGACCGGCGCGGCAAGTCGGCCCGCATCGCCGAGCGCGCGGACAGCGCGCCCGCCGCCAACGCCGCTAAGGAACCGGGCAAGGAATAAGCCGGCCCGTTCCTTCGATCGAAGGGGGAAGGCCATGACGACGCCGATTGTCGCCCAGAAGGGGCCCTACGCCCAGGCGGTCGAAGCGGGCAAGACCTATTACTGGTGCGCCTGCGGACACTCGGCCAACCAGCCGTTCTGCGACGGCTCGCACAAGGCTGTCGGCCTCACGCCGAAGCCGTTCGTGGCCCAGAAGAGCGCAACCGCCTATCTCTGCGGCTGCAAGCAATCGAAGAACGCCCCCTTTTGCGACGGGACCCACCAGAGCCTGTGAGCGGACGAGCCGCGCGAGCGAATGAGGCCGGCGGCGCTCCCGCCGGCCTTTTTGTTCGCCGCCAGGCGCCATGACGACGGAGTCCGGCCTAGGCGATGCGCCGTCGGAGGTTGCTGTAGACGTACTGGCGCCGGTCGCCGTCGACACCGCCTATAGCTATCGCGCGCCTTCGGAATGGAAGCTCGAACCTGGAGCCTGTGTCCGCATGCCGCTCGGCGCCCGGCTTGCGACCGGCGTCGTTTGGGCCGTCCGTCCGGCCGGCGGCGACAACTTGAAGTCGGTCGCCGCGACCCTCGACTGGCCGCCGCTCCGGGCGCCGTTGCGCGATTTCATCGATTGGGTCGCCCGCTGGACGCTTGGCCCCCGCGGCATGCTGCTCAGGATGGCGATCAGGGCCGGCGAGGTCGCCCAGCCGCCAGGGCCGAAATTCGGCCTCGTCGCTTCCGGGAAGGCCCCGGCGCGGATGACCGACGCGCGGGCCCGGGTCATGGCGGCGGTCGCCGACCGCGATGCACCGACGCCCAAGGCGGCGCTCGCGGCGCTCGCAGGTTGTTCGACAAGCGTGATCGACGGCCTTGTCGCCGACGGCGCCCTTCTTCCCGTCGCCTTGCCGCCTGAAGCAGTCGCGGCGCCGCTCGAACCGGATTTTTGCGCGGTCCGCCTCAACCCCGACCAGCGCGCGGCGGCCGAGGATCTCGCCCGGCGAGTCGCCGATCGCGCCTTTTCGACTGCGCTGCTTGAAGGGGTGACGGGATCGGGCAAGACGGAGGTTTATTTCGAGGCGATCGCCGAAGTGTTGCGGCGGGGTCGCCAGGGGCTCGTGCTGCTCCCGGAGATCGCGCTCACGGCACAATTCCTCGACCGGTTCGCGGCCCGCTTCGGCGCCCGGCCGGCCGAATGGCACTCCGGCTTGACCGAGCGCCAGCGCCAGCGCGTCTGGGCCGCCGCGGCGGGCGGCGAAGCGCGGATCGTCGTCGGCGCGCGTTCGGCGTTGTTCCTGCCGTTCGCCGATCTCGGCCTCATCGTCGTCGATGAGGAGCACGACGGCGCCTACAAGCAGGAGGACGGGGTCATCTACAATGCGCGCGACATGGCGGTCGTGCGCGCAAGAATTCGAGCAGGCGCCGATTGTGCTCGCGTCGGCGACGCCCGCGCTCGAGACCCGGCTGAACGCCGAGACCGGCCGCTATCGGTGGCTCAGGCTCCCGTCGCGCTTCGGCGATGCGACCCTTCCCGACATTGCCGCCGTCGATCTCAGGCGCGAAGGCCCGCCGCGCGGGCGCTGGCTGTCGCCCCGCGCGATCGCCGGCGTCGAAGAAGCGAGGAGCCGCGGCGAACAGTCCCTCCTGTTCCTCAACCGACGCGGCTACGCGCCGCTGACCCTATGCCGGGCCTGCGGGCATCGGTTCGAATGTCCCAATTGCGCCGCATGGCTGGTCGAGCACCGGTTCAGGGCGGCGCTCGTCTGCCATCATTGCGGCCATGTCGAGAGCCGGCCCAAGCTCTGCCCGAATTGCCACGACGCCGACACACTCACCGCCTGCGGGCCGGGCGTCGAGCGCCTGGCTGAGGAGGCGGCGGCTCTCTTTCCCGACATCCGCACACTCGTCTTGTCGTCGGACTTTCCTGGCGGGATTGAGACCCTTCGCGCTCAGCTCGACGCGGCGGCGCGCGGCGCCTACGACCTCATTATCGGCACCCAACTGGTCGCCAAGGGCCACAACTTCCCGCTTTTGACTTGCGTGTGCGTGATCGACGCCGATGTCGGGCTCGCCAACGGCGATCCGCGCGCGGCCGAGCGGACGTTCCAGCTCCTGCGCCAGGCGACCGGGCGGGCGGGCCGCGGAGAAAAGCTGGGGCGGGCGCTCCTGCAGACCTGGCAGCCGGAGCATCCGGTGATCGCGGCGCTCGTTTCCGGCGACGCCGAACGGTTCTATCGCGAGGAGACCGAGGAGCGCCGGCGCGGCGGCCTGCCGCCGTTCGGGCGCCTGGCGGCGATCATCGTCTCGGCCGAGGACCGCGGCGCGGCCGAGGCCCACGCGCGCGCGCTCGCGCGGGCCGCGCATGGCCTACCGGGAGGGAAAGGCTGGCGGGTCGCGCCGCTCGGCGGCCAGCCGCGCGACGACGAGATCGTCCTCCTCGGCCCGGCCGAGGCGCCGATCGCGGTCCTGCGCAAGCGCCACCAATTCCGCCTCGCCGCCAAGGCGCCGAGGTCGGCCGACCTGCAGGGGTTCCTGCGCGCCATGCTGGGCGCCGGGCCGCCGCCGCGCGGGGGGGTTCGGGTCGCGATCGACGTCGATCCGCAGAGCTTCCTCTAAGGTCCGCCCGCAACAAAGGACCGTTAACGCCGATCCTGGGCGTGAATGGCGATTGACTATGTTTAGAAAATGTGTCGCTCTCCATAATTTACCAACACATTGGAGGGAGGCGATGCGAAAACGTTCACTGTTGCTTACCGCTGCCACAGTTGGTTTGCTGAACTCTGGGATGACGCGCGCCGAGATTTACAACGGATACGATCCGCTTCCGAGTGGCGGCGCGAGCGAGTTCACCTTTGTTTTCGAAGGCGACATTATTTCGTCAATCAACACCGTGGCGATGGAAACGGACGCAACGGTAAATCCTTTCTACTGGCTGATCCAAAATGACTATGGCGGCGTCGGGTCGTCGACGGTAACCGCCACGATCAACGGCCAGGGAAACACCGTCATAACCTTCACCGGGATGTGCGGATCGCCTGCAACCGCTTGCACCCTTATGACCGGCCAGACGAATTCTTCGCCCGGCAATCCGCCGCATTTCGGACTCGATCCTTCGAGCGGTAACCCCAACGGGCCAACGCTGACCATGCTTTCCCAATCCTGGACCCAAGGCTCGGTCCGCCGACGGGCAGCGCTACGGGGTTCCGCGAGAGATTCGACTAAGCCGGTTCTCTGGAAGGCGAGATTGGGCTACGTTCATCTCCGGTCGCCTCCGTGTAGCCATGCTTGACCTAATCAAGACCGCCAGTCTGTCAAACGTCGTTTGTTGTCGTAACGTTCCGCCGCCAATCACCTAGGGGCTCATAAGTTGCAGCAATTTTAGAATAACAGGCAGAAGAACAATCATCAAGATTACGGAGAAAATACCAAGGGCCAGCGGGATAACCATTTTCACCGGCAACTCATTTGCTTTCTTTTCAGCGAGCACCATTCTCTTCGACCGCATATCTTCGCTGAATTCCCGTAGCGTCGCGGCAACGTCGCCGCCGAGCTCCACTGAATGGCGCAGCACGGCGACGAAGGCTGCAGCCTCGTCCAATCCAAGCCGGTCCGCGAACGAGGCCAGCGCGTCCACGGAACTTCTTCCCGCCCGCATCTCAGCCCCCATCAACTCGATGTTATGACCTAGCGCCGGGCTCCTCTTGCTCAGCCGATCCCGGATTCTCTCGAGTGACGCCTCCACGGTCAGCCCCGCGGTCACGCAAACGGTCAACAAGTCCAGAAGATCCGGGAAATTCAGTCGATATTCCGCCGTTTGGGCGGATTGCCGACGAGAAAGATAGGCGTCGGGTCCAAGCACTCCGATGCCCGCCGAGACCGCCGCGACAAGGGAGAACTTCACTGTTGAAAGATTTGTCGCCAGCAACGCGCAGGTCAGCAATACGATCGCCGGAACAACAACGATGGCGCACACCCGTGCAAAGACATAAAATTGGACCGCGTTTTGGTCAAAATAGCCCGCACGCACCAATTTTAATCTCAACTCCTGCCCGAAGCGGCGGCCAATGCCGAACCGGTCCTCGGTAAAGCGCTCCGCCACCAAGGCGCCGACGCCATCGCCCGAAGTGCGCGCGAGCGCGGCGGCCGGCAAGCGTCGCTGCAAGCGATTGCGGCCGACAACCAATTGACCGACGGCGAAAGCAATACCGGCGACCGCCATGAACGCGGCCGAGACGAATACGGCGAGCAATAGGTCCATGTCATTGACCTAGATTTTGAAATTGACCATTCGGTAGATGATGAAGTTCGAAACGACGAGCGATATCCCTCCGTAAACCAGGGCGGGGACAAGGAGCGGACTGCCGGCCAACTCGCCAAAGTAATCCTTCGAAAGCAATCGGATGGCGCCATAAAGGATGAATGGCATGGCGGAGAGAAACCACGCCGACAGCCGCCCTTCGGCGCTCAGCGCTCTGACTTTGAGCTGCAGCATGCTGCGTTGACGCATGAGCGTCGCGAGGCGTGCGAGCACCTCGGCCAGATTGCCGCCGGTTTGGCTCTGGACGCTGACGGCGGTCACCAGGAACAGCAAATCATCCTGACCCGCGCGGCGGTGCAGATTGACGACAGCTGTGGTGACGTCCTGACCGAACCCGATCTCCTCGGCGGTCATGGCGAGTTCGGTCCCGATGGGGTCGCGCATTTCCCTCGAGGCAAGTCCGATGGCGCTCACCAACGGGTGGCCAATTCGCAAGCTGCGCACGATGATATTGAGCGCGTCAGGCAGTTGGGCGGTGAACCGATCGATCCGCCTTCGGCGAGCGATCGACAAATAGAGGGCGACCGCCAACGGACCGAGAACGGCACCGACCGCGGCGGCGGGCCAAAGGGGGGAAAGGAATGGCGATAGCGCCAATGCGAGCACTGCGCCAATCGAAACTGCCCACACGCCGAGCGCGAACCCGGAAATTCTCAGGCCGGTCTGGGCGAGGAACTCATTCAAACGCGCGAAGCGAGGGTGATCCCAATTGGCAAGTCCCCGCTCCTCACGGAGAATGTCGACAGGCTCGCCCTGCGTCCCGCCTCCGGCGCTCAGCGCCAGTCGTCGTTTGATGGCCGCGCTACGGCCTTGCGCGCCAGCGATGAGCCGCCAGAGAGCTTGGACTGTCAGGATCACCGCCACGAACACGATGCAATAGATGGCCCAGAGGTTGCTCATTGCCCTTACTCAGAGGTTTCTTGCGGGATCGAAGCAGCTCGAGGAGACATCGATGCCATAGGCCTTCAGATCGGAGAGAAAGCGCGGGCGAATTCCAGTCGCCTTGAAACTTCCGTGCATCGTTCCCTTTCCGTCGGTGAAATCCTTCACGAATTTGAATATCTCCTGCATCTGGATGACTTCGCCCTCCATGCCGGCGATCTCGCTGACGCTGATCAAGCGCCGGGCGCCGTCGGGTAGTCTCTGCACTTGGATCACGAGAGTTATCGCAGACGCGATCTGGCTACGGATGGCGCTAAGCGTCATGGGCGTGCCGGCCATTCCGACCATTTGCTCGAGCCGTTTGAGCGCGTCGCGCGGCGCGTTGGCGTGAATCGTGGTCATCGAACCTTCGTGGCCGGTATTCATCGCCTGCAACATGTCGAACGCCTCTTCGCCGCGGCACTCGCCGACAATGATGCGATCCGGGCGCATTCTGAGCGCGTTGCGAACAAGGTCGCGTTGCCGGACCTCTCCCTTGCCCTCGATGTTGGCGGGGCGCGTCTCCAGCCGGCCGACGTGAGGCTGTTGCAGCTGCAGTTCCGCCGCGTCCTCGATGGTGATGAGGCGTTCACGGTTGGGAATGAAATTCGACAGCGCGTTGAGCATCGTCGTCTTGCCGCTGCCGGTGCCGCCGGCGATGATCATCGAAACCTTCCCGGCCACCGCCGCCGCAAGAACCTCCGCCATCGCCGGCCGCAGGGTCCCGACTTCGATGAGCCGGTCGATGTCGAGTGCCCGCTCGGCGAACTTTCGAATCGAAACCAGCGGTCCATCGACGGCGATCGGCCGGACTGCAACGTTGACGCGCGACCCGTCGCGCAACCGCGCATCGACCATGGGCGATGATTCATCAACCCGACGTCCGATCGCTGAGACAATCCGGTTGATGATGCGCAGGAGATGCGCTTCATCCTTGAAATGGACCTTGGTCTCTTGCAGCTGGCCGAAGCGCTCGATGTAGCAGCTTCTGTGCGTGTTGATCAGAATGTCAGTAACCGTCGGATCCTTCAACAGCGGCTCGATCGGACCATAGCCCGTCATCTCGGCGATGATCTCATTCGAGAAAATGTCCAGTTCTTTCTGATTGAGAGACAGGCTTTCGCGGCGAACGTAGTCGGCGACGTAGGTTCGAACCTGCTTCGGAAGTTCCTCGGGCGGCATCTTTTCCAACGCCGTCAGATTGAACTCGTCTATGATGCGTTCATGCAGCTTGAGCTTTTCATCAAGCAGGCCAGGCCGGCGCGCAATGAGTGCTCGGAATTCTGCTGATCGCCGTGATCGCTACGATCGGCCTGGTGGGCACTTGGGTTTCCAAACAGTGGCTTGCTTTGGACAAGGCGCTTTCGCCCTGATCCCTTGAGTGGCGCCTTTGGCGCCATTTCGCTGACCGCGCCTGACCGCGTCAGAGAGCCATTCTCAGCCGTGCGAAGCGATGAGACCTAGCGCAAACACGCCGATAAGCGCCCCCGCCAGCGATGGGGCGAGCGGAATTCGAAGCCCGGCGGCAGTGCGCTGCGCGGTCGCGAGGCCGAGCCTCGCGGCGAAATAGTAGATGATCGTGAAGATCAGCAGCAGGACGACGAATGGCGCAGCCCGCCATGGCCCCGTCCACAGGAAAGCTACCGTCAAAAGTTTCAGATCGCCGCCGCCTATCTGTCGAAGCGAGTAGGCGTATGTCCCGCCGAGAAGCATCAATAGCGCGAAGCCGAAGTTCCAGGGCATGGAAGCCCAGCCCCCGGAGAAAAGCGCGTGCGCGACGTAGAGACAGGCCAAGATGGCGACCAGTTCGTTGCGGACCCTGAATTCCCTCAAATCCGTCAATGCAGCCCAAAACAAAGTCGCCGCGGCTAGGACCAGAATCCACAGCGATACTATCGGATAAGCGGTCATCTGGGTCGCCAGGAGCGGCGAGACGCCGAGCCCTGTCGCGCTGGACGTTCCATTGCCGAAGGCCGGCGAGGTCTTAGCAAGGGCCGCGCCCGGCGAGCATCAAGAGGCAAACGTTCCCAGCCGAAGCGGACAACAAGCGTTCCGACAAAGGCCGGCGGAAAGCACAGGATGCGGACGATTTCAACGGATCGAAACCCGTCGGTATGGCGAGGCAAAGTCTAACCGAGGGCGGCCGCCCAGTTCGTCAAGCGGCTCGTTCGATCTCGCTCGGCGCGGTCAGCGGCCCAGCGGACTTCGCCGCGCGATTCTGACCCTTCTGCAGCTGGGCCTCGACCATTTTCAACGCATCAATTTCATTCGACTTTTGGACCGCAGCAATTTCGCGGACCATCCGGTCAAGAGCGGCCTCATACAGCTGTCGCTCCGAGTACGACTGCTCCGGCTGCGCTTCCGAACGGTAAAGGTCGCGCACGACCTCGGCGATCGCATTGATGTCGCCAGAATTTATCTTTGTTTCATATTCCTGAGCCCTGCGCGACCACATTGTGCGCTTAACGCGCGCGCGTCCGGTCAGAATCTCGAGCGAGCGCCTTGCGGTGTCGGGATCAGAAATCTTCCGCATTCCGACCCCTGAAACTTTCGAGGTCGGGACCCGCAACGTCAGCTTATCCTTCGAAAAGCTGATTACGAAGAGCTCGAGCTTGAAGCCGGCGACTTCCTGTTCCTCGATTGCGACGATTTGGCCAACCCCGTGAGCGGGATAAACAACAAACTCGCTGAGCTTAAATCCTTGACGTTGGCTAGCACTCTTAAACGGCTTTGCCGGAGACGGCCCCTCTGGCCCTCCCACCTTTTGGACTTTGATTGCTGGCGCGGCCGGTTTCGCCAGCGACGCCGGTTCGGCTGAAACCGCTGGAGCATGAGCATTGCGATCAATATTCGGCTTTGACCCAGCGAGCGGCATCGCCCCTTTGTCGACAGTGGTTCGAGCCTCCGACCCCCTTCGGCTCTCCGCTTGTAGCCTGGCTTCCACCTCTTTCGACCGCGCCCGTAGGGCCGCCGCCGCCTTGGCCGCGCTCGCGCTTCTCTTGGCCTTGCTTAGACCCTTCGACGCCGCGACCTTTCTGGCCGGAACGGTTTTCGCCGACCTCTTGGCGGCGCCTTGAGCGCGAACCGCGACTCCGACGCTGGAGCCCTTCCGTTTTCGCTTCAAAGGTTTGGCAGCGACGTTCTTCATCTTTGCTCGAACAGTTTTGCGCGCAACTCGTCCGCCCGATCCCGGCTTGCTTTTGCCAACTCGATTTCGGACGCTGGACGAGGACGCTTCCTTAGAGGTGCGTTTCGACGCCGGTTTCGCGCGCGCCGCAGGTCCTGTTTTCTTTGTCTTTGACTTTGTTGTCTTCTTCGACTTACGCGCCGCCATTGCAACACTCTCCACGCGCGAGCGTTTGCGCACACTGTCAACTCGTGTGCGAACGCCGCTCTTCAAAAACAGCTGGCCGACTTTCTATCAACGAAACCGGGCCGCCTCGGGCCAGAGCCCTGACGACTTCCGCTTCACCGTTAATTTATCGTTTAGCACAAAATCGTCGAAAAATCAAAGAAGAAGATGACGCTGCGCACCGAGCAACCACGGCTCTTGGTTGAGAGCCTATCGAACCGAGGCGGCTCGGCCTAATCGCCCGGCCCTGGATCGGGCGAGAAAAATTCCTTGAACTTGTTGGGTCGTCCATCGAATTCCTTGGCGTCGGGCGGCGCTTCCCTCTTGCTGGTTATATTGGGCCAGGACTTCGCATATTCAGAATTCAACTTGAGCCAAAAGGCGAGGTCGGGTTCTGTGTCCGGCTTGATCGCCTCTGCGGGGCATTCCGGCTCGCATACGCCGCAGTCAATACACTCATCCGGATGAATAACGAGCATATTGTCGCCCTCGTAGAAGCAATCAACCGGGCATACCTCCACGCAATCCAAATATTTGCACTTTATGCAGTTTTCAACAACGACATAGGTCATAAGCAATTCCTCTGGATCTACGCATAAGCGCTAGGCCTTGGCGCCCATTCGCGCCTTGGTTTGCGGATTGATTGGCGCGCTAACCCATCTTCTGCAGTCCGACGCCCTGAACGATGGTCGCGCACCGCTAAGGACGTTTATTGGCTTGACTCTCAAGCAGCGCTCGGAGTTCGAGAAGCTTGGCGAACGGAGAGTCCGGATCGACCTTCGCCCTGGGCTCCAGCCGTGACGCTGGATGAAAGGGCGGCATATCACGATCGCTCGCCGTTTGGCGACGCTTTTCGTCGACGCTGGCGCTCTCGGACCGACCCGCCTTCGTCTGCGGCCGAGACCGTGGGTTCCTGCCGTGACTAACCTTAGGGGAGAGCGCCGGACTGCGGCCGTCTTCGTCTTTTGCGCCCTGCGCTCCAATCCGCAAACGCCCGCTTTGGGGAGCCCCAGTTCGATTCGGCTCGATTCTGCGCCTGGTCTCGCGGCGAGAACCCGTGCGTCGGTCGGGTCGCCACACCACGACCAAGTCGGCGTCCGCGCTCGCCACGCTTGCGCCCAAAATCGGCGGGGAAGTAGCCTCGGCGCGAGGGTCCGCCCCAATGGCCTCGGAGGACGGACTGTCGGCGGAATTGCCCGAGTGCGCGACGTCCGAGGGGACGACATGCACAGGTTCCGACGCCGGCGAAGTCAACCCCAACTCGACGGATGCTTCTTCTTCGCAAGCGTCAGGCGGCTGAACTTGATCCTGCGCCAACTGTCCTTGAGGTTCCGTCTGGACGATTGGCTCGCGCTCCTTAGGCGATTCAATGGGTGAAAGAGGTCCGAAAAAATCAGATCGCCTCATCTCGAGGCTTTGAAATCCCAAGGAGCGCAAAATCGAAGCGAAATGCTCGCCAGAGCATCCGGTCAGGGACGTCATTTGGCCGTTGACGACGAACCCGTTCCGGATTCGACGATCCGGACCTCCAGGCGCCGCCGGACCCTCAACGATCGCGCCCCGGACCATGCCGGCAAGACGTTCAAGGACGTCCACCCGCACTATGCGTTCGCCGCACGCCCGATATCCTGCGACCCGATAACCCTCTTTCGGCAGCCTATCATCAAACGCGAGCGAGGTCCGGCCCGACGACGCAATTGGAGCAAGCGCTCGGATCAGACTGTCGGCGTCGCCGGGCGCCTGAAGGCTCCACAATTGGAGGGCCAAGGTTCGGGCCGCCGGTTTGATCAGAGCCGGCACGAAAATATAATACGCCCCGAAGCGTACGCCCTGCTTTCTGAGCTCCGCCCGCTCGTCCTGACCGAGCGCCTTAATCTGCCCCCGTATCGACTCGCGCTCCAAAATCCCCAGCGACCGGGCGACCCTGCCGGCCAAATCGCGAACGGCGTCCGAGCCTTCCTGCAGAGCCTCGAGCGCAAAAAGCGATCCAAGAACCCGTCGTGTCATTGCCGAAAGCCACAGATCGACCCGCGTCTTCACGACCTCTCGGGACGCGGCCGGCAGGGACTCGTCGGCGAAGATCACGTTCCCCGGGGTTAGCACATTCGGACCGGCCGAGAGCTTGGCGATCGGATCCCCCAACCATCGAATTATACCATCATTTGAAAGCACAATTGCGGCGTCTACGGCCTGATGAATGCGCGCAGCGCGCGTCTCCAATTCGAGTCGGAGAGCGTCGCGCCAAGCCTCCTCCCCGGCCGCCTTGTGGGTGGCCAGGCGATCCTCGGCGCCGACGACTTGAAAGCCTTGTACAACTGAAAAATCGTACTGTGCTTGCGCCGGCGCAGCCGACGGATCAGTCTCAACCGAACTCGGGCCCGCTTCGATCATCGCAAGTTCCCAAAGGTCGCAAGCCCGCGCCCGATCTTCAACCGGTTGGAGCCCGCGTGAAGGCCGAGTTCCTTACTCGACGGCGGCCACGCTGCCAATATGGCGGGCGGGCGCCGCCTCATCGCCTGTGAGCGCGCCCCAACGCGCAATTGAGATCCGGGAGGATCGAGGCGGCGCCCACCGCCCGCCCTAAAGGCGGGTGATAAGACTTGACGTATCCCAACGGCCGCCGCCTTTCGACTGAACCTCTCCGTAGAACTGATCCACCAGCGCCGTCACTGGCAGGGGAGCTCCGTTACGCCGCGCCTCATCGAGACAAATCGCGAGATCCTTGCGCATCCAGTTCACTGCAAATCCGAAATTGAATTCGCCCGCGATCATTGTCTTGTGCCGATTTTCCATCTGCCAAGATTGGGCGGCGCCTTTCGAGATCACGTCTATGACCAGCTGGGGATCAAGCTCGGCCGCCCGCGCGAAGCGAAGCCCTTCCGACAGCGCCTGAACCAATCCGGCGATGCAAATTTGATTGACCATTTTAGTGAGCTGTCCGGAGCCTGGGGGTCCCATAAGACTGCAAAAGCGGGCGTAAGCCGATATCGCCGGCTCCGCTCGCGCGTAGTCTTCCGGCTCGCTGCCGCACATGACCGTCAGTTGGCCCTTTTCCGCGCCTGCCTGGCCGCCGGAAACCGGCGCGTCGACGAACCCCAGACTCCGGCGTTTCGCCTCCTGGGCAAGTTCGCGAGCGAGATTGGCTGAAGCCGTTGTGTGATCGACGAAGACCGCGCCCGGTTTCATTCCCGCGAACGCGCCATCCTCGCCGAGCGTCACAGCCCGCACGTCAACGTCATTGCCGACGCACGCGAAAACGAGGTCGCATCCAGCCGCGGCGGCGCGCGCGGTCGGCGCGCTTGCTCCGCCGAATTGAGCGACCCACTTTGCCGCCGTCGCGGCCGTCCTGTTGTAAACGACGACGTCGTGCCGGCCGCGGGTTTTCAAATGTCCGGCCATGGGGAAACCCATCACCCCCAATCCGAGGAATGCGACTTTGATCAAATCCCGTCTCCCGACCATCCGTGTCCGAAAGCTTGCTCAAGCGAGCGCCCGATCGTCGTAATCTTCGGGCAAAGTCTCGTCACGCGCAAAAGAGCGCAGCACCAAGGAAAGCGCCGCCGCGACGAGCAGATTGACGATCACCGCGGTCAGCCCGTTGTAGGCGGCCAAGCCGAGGCCGAGATCGAAACTGCCGACAAGCGGCATGTCCCACTTCAGCGCATGCACGGGCGCCCAGGCCTTCCCGGTCCAGGAGAGCGACGTGCCGACGATCATGCCCACCGCCCAGCCCATCAGCAGCGCCGAGCCGCTGAACCAGCGGGTGTAGAGCCCGAAAATCACCGCCGGGAATATCTGGACCATCCACACGCCTCCGAGCAATTGCAGGTCGAGGGCGAACTGGGTCGGCATGAAGAAAATCACAGCGAGCGCGCCAATTTTCACCGCGAGCGAAGCGAGCTTGGCGAGAAGCGATTCCTCCTGCGACGACATCTCGGGATGAATGAACGGCTTCCAGATATTGCGGGTAAAGGTGTTGGCCGCGCCGATCGACATGACGGCTGCCGGCACCAGCGCGCCGAGCGCAATCGCCGCAAAACAAAAGCCGGCGAACCAGTCAGGGAACGCCCAAAGCATGAGCTGCGGCACCGCGTCTTGCGGCGTCTCGACCTTGACCCCGGCGGCGAGCGCCATCAGCCCAAGCAAAGCGATAAGGCCGAGCACGAACGAGTAGGCGGGCAAGGCCATGGTGTTGAACCGAATGGCGCGCCCGCTCGAAGCGGCCAGCGCGCCAGTGAGCGCGTGTGGATACATGAAGAGCGCCATAGCCGAACCGATGGCGAGCGTGATGTACGGTCCGACCTGCTGCGGCTTCAGCGTGAGCCCCGCTGCAAGCTTCGGATTCGCCGCGACCTTGGCGTCGAACGCCCGGGCCGCCGCCTCGAAAATGGCCGCAAAGCCGCCGAGCTCGTAGGGAATCACGACAATCGCCGCGATGATGAAGGTATAGATCATCGCGTCCTTGACGAATGCAATCATCGCCGGCGCGCGCAACCCGCTCCGGTAAGTGAAGAGGGCGAGAATGACGAACGCGATGGTGATCGGGGTGTGCGTCATGATCCCCTGTCCGGAGAAGCCCAGCGCAAGAATGACCTTCTCTAGACCGACAAGCTGAAGCGCGATGTACGGCATCGTCGCCAGGATGCCGGTGAGCGCAACGGCGAGCTCCAATCCTCTGTGGCCGTAGCGGCCGAGGACGAAATCGGCCGCGGTGATATAGCCATGCTTGTGAGAGACGGCCCAGAGCCTCGGCAATGTCAGATACAGGAACGGGTAGACCATGATCGTGTAGGGCACCGCGAAGAACCCGTAGGCGCCGATAGCGAAGACGACCGCCGGGATCGCGATGACAGTATAGGCGGTATAGAGATCGCCGCCGAGCAGGAACCAGGTGATCCAACGGCCGAAGCGTCGCCCGCCAAGGCCCCATTCGTTGAGATGTTCGAGATCGGCGGCCTTCCAGCGCGCGGCAACGAAGCCGAGGACCGACACCAGGCCAAAAAGGAACACGAAAACGCTGGTCGCGATGACGTTCAGATGGTCAAACATCGCTTAGGTCTTCCGGATCCGGTCCGCGGCCACAATCGCCAGCGCCGAGATTGGAACGAGGACGAGCTGGAACCAGAAGAAAAAGGGAATGTCGAAAAGCGCGGGCTCGATCGAGTTGTAGAGCGGGACCCATAGCGCAAGAACGCAGGGGACAAGCAACAGGATCAGCTTCATCGTCCCCCCTTGATCGGCGCCCGCGCGGCCGTCACTCAGCGAATGCTAGTCCTGGCCCCGTCTAGCGAAAATCGCAAACCCCGTCGAGGGCGTTACGGACGCGACGTTCGCGGGGCTGGCCTTTCGGAGCGACGGCATCCTGCCCGCGCTTTCGCAGAGTTGGGGGCCGTGCTAACGAGCCGCCGATGACCGCACGCCTCGATTCACGCTTCCAGCGCGTCGCCGCCGAGCGCCGGGCCGCGCTTTTGACCTTCATCATGGCTGGCGATCCGGACCCCGAGACGTCGGCGGCGATCCTCGCCGCGCTGCCGGCCGCCGGAGCCGACATTGTTGAACTCGGCATGCCTTTCAGCGACCCGATCGCGGACGGTCCGGCGATTCAGGCCGCCGGGCGCCGGGCGCTCGAAGCCAACCAGACGCTGCGCGCGACGCTCAAGATGGCGGGCGAATTCCGCGCCAAGGATCCGGACACGCCGCTCATCCTGATGGGCTACTACAACCCGATCTACGTTTACGGGGTCGAGTCATTCCTGATTGACGCGAAAGCGGCGGGCGTCGACGGACTGATCATCGTCGATTGCCCGCCCGAGGAAGACGACGAGATTTGTCTCCCTGCTTGCCGGGCCGGGCTCGCCTTCGTCCGCTTGGTGGCGCCGACTACCGACGAAGCCCGTCTGCCGATGATTCTCGGCAACGCTGCCGGATTCGTCTACTTCGTTTCGATCACAGGGGTGACTGGAGCGGCCTCGCCGGACACGCGACGGGTGGCGGAGTCGGTGGCTCGATTGAAGCGGCACACCGATCTGCCGGTGGTGGTCGGGTTTGGCGTGAAAAACGCGGAGAGCGCAGCGGCGATAGCCAAAGCCGCTGACGGCGTGGTGGTCGGCTCGTCCCTCGTTGACGCGATTGGAAATTCGCTGAAATACAGCGCTGCGGCCTCGTCGACCGTTGCGGAGGTGGCCCGGCTAGTCGGCAAGCTCGCGGACGGCGTGCGGGCCGCGACGAAGTGAGCCTTCTCGGCCGCTCACGTTCAAACGAACCGAAACGGGACAGCCAATGAACTGGATCTCCAACGTCGTGCCGCCGAAGATACGCTCGCTCTTGCGTCGCGACACGCCGGAAAACCTTTGGGTCAAGTGCCCGGAGAGCGGCCAATTGGTCTTCCACAAAGATCTCGAGGCCAATCTTATGGTCGTCCCGGGGTCCGGTTATCACATGCTAATCAGCCCCAAAGCCCGTCTTGCGTCGCTCTTCGACGACAGCGCGTACGAGGGAATGATTCCGCCAGAAACGCCGTCCGATCCGTTGAAGTTTCGCGACATCAAGCGCTATGCGGATCGGTTGAGGGAAAATCGCGCCAAGGCGGGCGCGCCCGATGCGGTCACCATCGCGTTCGGCAAACTCGAGCGCCAGGATGTGACCGTCGCAGTGCAGGACTTCGCCTTTCAGGGCGGAACGCTTGGCCTCGCAGCGGGGGAAGCGATTGTCGCCGGAATCTTCGCGGCGATCGAGCGACGGACCCCATTCGTGATTTTCACGACGTCAGGGGGCGCGCGAATGCAGGAGGGCATGTTCGCGCTCATGCAAATGGCGCGCACCACGGTTGCCGTTCGCCGCCTCCGCGCCGCGAAGCTCCCCTATATCGTGGTCCTCACCAATCCGACCACGGGGGGCGTGACCGCGTCCTACGCAATGCTCGGCGATGTGCATCTCGCCGAACCCGGAGCGGTGATCGGGTTCGCTGGCGCCCGGGTAATCGAGCAGACGATCCGAGAGCGCCTGCCCGATGGTTTTCAGCGGGCCGAGTACCTGCTCGCGCACGGAATGGTCGATATGGTCGTGCCGCGGCCACAGCAGCGCGAAACCCTCGCGCGTCTCTGCAGGCTCCTAACCCGCGCCCCGGGCGCGGAGGCGGCGTGAATCCGGGACCGTCGCCGCAAGCGTGAAGGACGATCCCTGGCTCTCGAAGTCTTATCGGCGATGACGTCTTCGCCAAACAAGGTTCGTGCTCACCGCATAGTTCCAAACGACGCTCAGCAATGCTCCTGCAAGCCCGGCGGCCCAACAAGTCTCATTGGCCGCATAAAGCCAAGAAGCGACGTTGATATTGGCGAGAACCCCGACGCTGCACCCCAACGCAAAGGCAACGAAGCCGGCGACCAGACCGGGCCCGCTGAACCGATAAGGACGGTAGGTGATTTCATTGTTCAGGATGAAATTGCTGCCCATCGCCAGAATCGTGGCGACCAGCTGTCCGGCATCAAAGGTCAACGTACTGAACCAATGAAGGATCGCCGAAAGCGCAACGATATGGACGAGCAGACCCACCGCTCCAATCGATGCAAACAACGCGAATCGAATGGGCAAAAGACCCGCGGTCGCGTGGTGAACGACCAGGCCGAGAAAGTCCATGCCAACCAGCGGCGTTAATTTGGACTCGCCGGCGTGGCGCTTGCGGAACACATACGGGACTTCGATGATCCTCAGGCCACCGCCGGCCGAGAGAATGACATCGACCAGGATCTTGAAGCCGTCCGGAGAAAGGCGCGGAGCGAGGCTGGAGACAATTTCTCGCCGAATCATGAAGAAGCCGCTCATCGGGTCCGTGACCGCGGTCCCAGCGATTCGCCGGAAGACCCATGCGCCCAGATTGCTCAGCGCCTGTCGCGCCGGTGAAAGGCTGCCGCGTCCGTCCGCATCTTTCAGCCGGGTTCCGATGGCCAGGTCGCCCGAGCGCTTGGCGAGCGCGTCGTACATCACCGGCAGGATGGATTCGTCGTGTTGAAGATCGCCGTCGATGACCGCGACAAAGTCGGCGCTCGATGACATCCACCCCTCGATGACCGCGCCCGCGAGGCCCGAGCGATTGACCCGCCTCAAGCAACGCAGGCGGCGATCCTTGGCCGCGAGCATAAAAGCGACGTTCGAGGTTCCGTCAGGCGAGTCGTCGTCGACGACGATCAACTCCCACGGCGCCCCGTCCAGAGCACGTTTGATGCGCTCGAAGAGAATGGGGACGTTGGTCGCTTCCTGATAGGTCGGGACGATGACCGAGAGCGTCGGCTTCGACCGCCCGGGCGTCGCATCGCTAGCCATTCCACGCCACGCTTGTTTCGTTCGGCGCCGATGAACGCTATCTGCCGGTCGCGCCCGGATAAGGCATGGGAAGCCTTCGCGTCAAGCTGTCAGCGGGGATGAGCGCGAGCTCGATCTCGGCCCGGCCCCGACGGCCGAGAGACAGGAACTGGGGTTGCCCCAGTGCGGCAAAATAGACCCCGGCAGCGGCAAGAGTAGACTCTAGGCTGGAGGCCGGCGTGACGATGACCCCGCTCCGGCCAACGAAACTCGCGCTGTTGTCCACGAATGCCCAGCCGCGCGGATCGCTTGAAAGGACGAAAACCGGGACCCGGGGTCCGAGCGCGAGTGCGATTTTCCCCGCATCCGACCATTTCGTGGCGATGACGAAGCCGGGCGTCCGGTCGAAGATCGGCGCCTTGCCCAGATCGAGCCATTGGAACGTCTCGAGCATTGGATCGCCAGGACGCGCGCCCGCAGTCAAAGCCAGCCACGGCCAGCCGGTCCACGCTTGTAGGATCGCCACTCCCGCGATCGCCGCCAGCAGGAATGACGAAAGGAAAGCCCATCGGCGAAACGCGGCGGCGGAAAGGCGGAGCTCCTTGAGCCACACGCCCATGAGGGCGAACGCGAAGAACCAGCCTGGCATCGTCCAATGGGGTTGGCCGCGCCCGCCCCAAAGCGGCGTCAAGGTGAAGAGAACGATCGGGGGCGCGCTGAGGCAAAGCAGAAACATACGGCGCTCGTCCGCACGCTTACGAAACGCGCTAGCCAGGCCAAAAACGAGCGGCGCGAATATCCAGGGCGAGAGAAAAGCGATTTCGCCGAGGACCATTGTGATGAGCTGTGCCGGACGCAGTTCGCCTTCCGGAAGGCCGCGGCCGCCCTGAAACTCGAATGACGCCCAGCCGTGCCGGGCGTTCCACACGACGACCGGCGTTATCATTGCAAGCGCGACAATCGCCGCGACATATGGGGCGGGGTGATTGAGCCAACGCCGCTGGTTAGGCGAGAGCAGAACGAATCCCGCCAGTCCGCCGGCAGTGAGGACGGCGCTGTATTTCGACAATCCCGCCAATCCCATGCCGATGCCGACAACAAGCCAATGTCTCCAGGCCGAAGCGTTGTCGAGCGGCCTCGCAAAGAAGAGCCGGGCGGCCGCCAGCGCAGCCACCGCCAACCCAAAGAGCAGCGGGCCGTCGGGGACGATCCAGCTGCCGGCCGAGGCGAAGAAAAATGGCGTAACGTTGAGGGCAAACAGGGCGATGAGGGCTGCCTGAGGATCAAAAAGTCGGCATGCCAATCGGTAGTAGATCCAGCCCGTTGCGAAAAAAAGCGCGACGAACAGCGCCCGCGCGACGACATTCTCACCGACCGCGAGAGCAGCGAAGTGGGCGATCCACAGATGCAGTGGGGGATGGTCGAAATAGGAGAGACTCAACCGACGCGAGATCGCAATCGTATAACTTTCGTCGATCCCGAGCCCAAGCGAGAACGCGAATACCAGACGAGCGATGAAAAAGCCCACAAGGATCGTGAGGGCGAGCCGATTCTTCTCGACCTCCGGCCTCCAGTCCATCCAAATGAATCCTAAACCTGGCCGGGCGTCATTGCAGCGGAGACGGATTCGACGCGGACCCGGCCACAAATTCATCGAATGCGGCCCAGAACTTCGCACGCAAGACGTCGCGTTCTATCAGAATCTCATGCTGCGCGCCGTCGATGACAACCAGGGCCGCGCCCAGGCGCGACGCCAGCCGCATGGTCGCGGAAGTGTCGGTCACCCGATCCGCGCCGGCCGCGACAATCAGTATGGAATTCAATTTTGATCGGGGGAAACGAGAATGATCGAGGCGACTCATATGGCGAAACGCCGCATGGGTCCAACCAATGGTCGGCCCGCCCAATCTGAGATCGGGACATGCCGCGACAAGCTTCGCGATGCGGGCAAACCTTCCTTCGTCCGATGTAAAGACATTTCCCTCAAACGAGGCTAGCCACTGGTTTTCGCCGCCGCTGCCGGGCGCGAAGGCGTTACCCATTCCGAGACAATTGAGCGCCGCGATAGCCGCTCTGGCCCCGCGGCGGTGATTCAGTCCCTTCACCGCGATCATCGGCGAGATCAGCGCGAGGCGCTCAAATGGGCAACGCCCGGCGCCGAGGGCGCCCAGAAGCACCGAAGCGCCCATGGAATGCGACAGTCCAATCCATGGACGGGGGCAATTGCGCTCCAGAATCTTTGCTACGAGGGCGTCGAGGTCGCTTTCAAATTGGAAGAAATCGTCGACGTGCCCCTTGCGGGCGTTCCGCAGAGGTCGATCCGATCCGCCCTGGCCGCGCCAATCCATCGCCGCGACGGCAAAGCCGCGGGTCAGCAATTCGCCGATCGCCTCGAAGTACTTCTCGATGAACTCGCCGCGCCCGCCGAGAAGAACGACCGTTCCGATCGGTGAGGACGGAACCCAGCGCGCCGTTCGCAATCGGACGCCATCTGCGGCGCGGATATGTTCCTCAATCGCGCCCCGAGGCGCCGGATTGTTGGGCGTCGAGGTCAATGTCATCGGCGCCGCCGCACTGAGGAGATGCGGTTCCCGGAGGAAGCGCTCTGAAACCGGCCAAACATGGACAATTCCCAAAATTCGCCATTGCCGAACTAATGAATGGCCGTCGCCTTGACCCACCAATCCGGGCGTTCCGCGGCGACGATGCGCCGCGCCGAAGCCGCACTGGGACGATCGCTGAACAAGGCAAAGCAAGTCGCACCCGATCCCGACATTCCGGTCGCCCAGGCCGCAGGAATCCGCGACAAGCGCTCACGCACGCCGGCGATCGCCGGAGCTACCCGGGTAGCCGCCGCTTCCAGATCGTTGCGGCTCTGCGAGAGAAAATCAACGATCGCCGCAGCGTCATTTCCCGGCGCGTCAAACGACGCCGATGACGATTCCAGGTTTGATCCAGGCGCGAGCCCGAGCGCGGCGAATACCTTCGGCGTCGGCGCCTCGACCTGGGGATTGACGAGAACCGCAAAGATCGTTGGCAACGGAATCGCGGAACTGAGTTGATCGCCGACGCCGCTCATGATGCGGGCTTGCGGGCGAAGACAAGCCAGAACGTCCGCGCCCGTTGCTTTGGCGGAAGCGAGCACTCGCGGATCGTCGATCGACAGGTGAGCCTCGTTGGCGAGCAAGCGCAATGCCGCCGCCGCATCCGCGGAGCCTCCGCCGAGTCCGGCCGCGGCCGGCAGCAGCTTGACTAACCGGAAACGGCCGAGCCTCAAACCTGCGACATGCGCCGCCAGCGAGCGCGCGGCGCGCAAAACTAGGTTTTGCTCGACAAGTCCGGCCTCGAGCGCCCGTGGACCGACCACCTCAAGAACCAGCTCGGCGCCGGGTTCGAACCCGAGCCAGTCGCACAGCCCGGCAAACGCCACCAGGCTCTCGAGCTCATGATAACCGTCGTCGCGGCGTCCAAATACCCGCAAGGTTAGATTGATTTTCGCCGGGGCGCGCAGCCACTGCATGGGAACTAATGCCGCGCCCTCAACCGCCGCCCTCCTTCTGGGGAGAGGCGCTTGGCGCAGCGGTGTCGGTCGCCAGGTCTGGAAGCCCGGACTCGATCTTTTTCAGAATCGCCGGGAGATCTTCCGGTTCCGGGCTCATGTCCCGGGCATGATTCCACTGAAAGTGCGCCTCAATGCGGCGGTTGACCCGCCAATAAGCGTCGCCCAAGTGATCATTCAGAACCGGGTCTGCGGGCTTCAGGTTGATGGCCTTTTCGAGCGTCTGGGCTGCTTCCTGGTATTGGCCCAATTTGAAGTGGGCCCACCCGAGACTGTCGACGATATAGCCGTCGTTCGGCCGCAGCTCCACGGCTCTGTGGAGCATCTTGAAGGCCTCTTCCAAATTGAGCCCCTGGTCGACCCATGAATAGCCGAGATAGTTCAGAACGAGTGGTTGCTCGGGATTAAGCTCCAGGGCTTTCTTAAAATCTGCTTCCGCCTTCGGCCACTGTTTCGATCGCTCGTAGCAGATCCCGCGGAAATAAAAGAGCGTCCAATTGTCACGTTGCGGAATTCCGACTGCTGCAATCGCCTTGTCATAAGTCGCAGCGGCTTCAACATATTTCTTTGCGGACCGCTGGAGCTCCGCCAACGCGCCCAGCGCTTCAACATCGTGCGGCCGCGCAGCAACGATCTCCGCGAGGCGCTGCGTCGCCTCGTCGGTCTTCCCCATGCTGTCAAGTTCGAGCGCGATTTGGATGTCGGCGCCCAACTTCAACGGCGAGGACGCGGGCACAATCTTGTAAGCGGCAATGACCTGATCGCCTTGCTTCAGCTGTTCGAAAAGGCTGGCCAGCGTCACGGCAGTCAAATCGTTTGACGGCCGAAGGTAGAGCGACAATCGCAGATAAACGAGCGCCGGAAGCTCATCTCCCTGGCGGCTCCCTGCGCTCCCCAGGCCGTAGAGAGCCTCCGCAGCGCCTTCCTTTGCGTCGCGGACAAGCGGCACCGGAGTTTGATTCGCCTTCACGTCGGCAAGCGCCCGTTCGATCAGCGGGTGGTGGGGAATGACGGCCGAGAACTCCTCGTACACCTTCGTCGCTCCGGCCACATCGCCCTGCGCCGCCAACACCCGCGCGTAGGCGTCCGCGAACCGCAGGCTGCTTTTGTCATTGTCATAGGCGGACTTCAGCCTGCGCTGCGCCTCCGTGGGATTTCCTAGCAAATTGGCGATCAGTCCCGCGTGATAGTCGCGAAAAGCCAGGACCGAGGGGTCGCGAATGCGGTCGATGGCATCGAGCGCGTGACGGAGGTCGGACTGTCCTGCAAAACACCAAGCCGTCAGCAACGCAGTCGTCACGTCGCGCGTTCGAGTGGCTTCCCCGCTGGCCAAGTGAGCTCGCGCGGTCGCGAATTGTCCTTGCTCAATATCGTGGACCGCCATTGCAAGGCGCGCCAGGCTGTTGCTCGGTTCGCGCATAAGCAACCGCTCGGCAAGCGCATTGGCGCTCTGCTCGTCGCCATTGGAGAGCGCGGCCGCGAACGCGCGCTCCAGAAGATCGGAATTTCGAGGATCGGCCCGAAGGGCCTCTCGGTAGTAGACTTCCGCCGCCAGGGTGTCCCGATCGGCGCTGGCGATGAGCGCAGAAAGATAGTTGCCTGGTTGGCTGTCGCCGATTTCCAGTTTCTCCGCTCCGGCGTCGGTCTCGGAGACCGCCGCCGTGGCGACGCCGCCGCCGACTGACAGACTCGCAGCCAGGAGAAGAGCTGCCGGCTGCGTCCAAACCTTCGATCGGCTTTGCATATTTCGCACTTTCCCAAGTTCGTCTGTCAGCCAACAACGGCGTTCGCTACGCGGCGCGGGACGCCGCTCTGCCCTCTTTGAGCAACTCTACGCGAATCCTTCCCCGGATGCCTTGCTTGCAGCCGAAAGCGGCGATTTTGCGCCGCAACTCACACATCCGGATAATTCGGCCCGCCTCCGCCTTCCGGCGGGGTCCATTCGATATTCTTCGCCGGGTCTTTGATGTCGCAAGTTTTGCAATGGACGCAATTTTGCGCGTTGATGACGAACCGAGGCTCCGCGCTGGCCGCCTCGTCAGCGTACACCACTTCGTAAACGCCGGCCGGACAATAGAGTCGGGCCGGCTCTCCATAACGGGGAAGATTATCGCGGATCGGCGCGTCCGGATCGTGCAGGCGAAGATGGATCGGCTGATCCTCTTCGTGATTTGTATTGGAAAGATAGACCGAGGAAGCCTTGTCAAACGTCAAGACCGCGTCGGGTTTTGGGTAGACGATCGGGCTCACTTCGGACAAAGGCTTCAGGGTGTCGCTGTCCGGCTTGCCGTGCTTGAGGGTGCCGAAAATCGAAAATTTGAACAATTCGTTCGTCCACATATCCAAGCCGGCGAGCGGGACCCCGAGAAGGAGACCGTATCGCGACCAGAGCGGTTTTACGTTTCGCACTTTGTAAAGATCGCGCCCGATATCGCTGTCTCGCCAGGAATTCTCGTAATCGTTCAGTTCGTCGTTCGCCCGACCCGCAGCCAGCGCCTCATGTATCTTGTCGGCGGCCAACATTCCCGACAACAGCGCGTTATGAGATCCTTTTATGCGGGCGACATTCACGAAACCTGCCGAACAGCCGACGAACGCCCCGCCCGGAAAGACCAATTTTGGCGCCGACTGCCAGCCTCCCGACGCAATCACGCGCGCGCCATAGGCGATCCGCTTGCCCTCGGTGAAGGTCTCGCGCATGAGCGGATGGGTCTTGAAGCGCTGAAACTCGTCGAATGGCGAGAGCGTTGGGTTTTGGTAGTTGAGGTGGACCACAAACCCGACCGAAACGAGCCGGTCGCCGTAATGATAGAGAAACGAGCCGCCGCTCGTCCCTTTCGACAACGGCCAGCCAAAGGTATGGCGAACGAGGCCGGGCGAAAATCGGTCGGGGGGGATCTGCCACAATTCCTTGAGGCCGATGCCGTATTTCTGCGGCTCGCTCGCGGAATCAAGACTATAGCGAGCGACCGCCTGTTTCGAGAGGGAGCCGCGCGCGCCCTCGGCGAGGAGCACGTATTTGCCACGCAGCTCCATCCCGCGGGTGAAGCCCGCCTTCGGACGACCATCGCGGCCGACGCCCATGTCGCCGGTCGCGACGCCCACGACTTCCCCTTTGTCGCCGATCAGAAGCTCCGTCGCTGCGAACCCGGGATAAATCTCCACTCCGAGCGTCTCGGCGCGCGCCCCAAGCCAGCGCGTGATCGCGCCGAGCGAGCCGATGAAATTGCCGTGGTTGCCCATCAATTTGGGCATTGCCCAATTGGGCAATCGCACGCCGCCTTTTTCGGTCAGAAAGTAGAATTGATCGGCTGTGACCTGAGTCTTGAGCGGGCATTCGGCATCGGAGCGCCAGTCGGGCATGAGCCGGTCAAGCCCGATCGGATCGATCACCGCTCCGGAGAGGATATGCGCGCCGACCGTCGAACCCTTCTCTACAATGACCACAGAGATTTTGGGGTCGAGCGATTTGAGCCGGATGGCGGCGGCCAAGCCCGCGGGGCCGGCCCCGACGATCACGACGTCGTAATCCATCGATTCTCGCGCGGGCAGTGTCGGATCGTCGGTCATTGTCCCTTCGCCATCACCGCCGCGTCGGGCAAGCCGGTTCCAAGGCTTCCCATCGACCGGGCCGCGATCCCGCGCGCGATGCGGTTCGGTGCGGATCATGATAGTTTGCCTTCATCAAGGCGCCAAGCATTGAGGTCAGGCCGGACGAATGTCGTCGAGCACCGATTCGCTTCGTCTTCAATGGGGACCGACCGAGGCCGCCGAGGCGCTTCGGTGGTGGATTCGGTCGGGCGTCCATGATGCGCTCGACGAGACGCCGCATGACCGGTTCGCCGACAGCGCGGCGGGAGGCGAGCGCCCGGGGCCGAACGCGCCGGGGGCGGCGCGCGCGCCGTCGCCGACGCCGCTCGAGAGTGGTTCGCTTGCCCGCCAAGGCGACGCTGGCCGGCCGCCCGAAGCTGCGGAAACCGCCGCCCGCGCGCTCGCCGAGCGCGCGACCGACCTCGAGATGCTGCGATCGCTGATGGTGGACTTCGACGGCTGCGCCTTGAAGCGGACCGCGACCCAACTCGTGTTCGCCGACGGCGTCCCGGGCTCGCGGGTGATGTTCGTCGGCGAAGCGCCGGGCGGAGACGAAGACAGGATCGGCCGCCCGTTCGTCGGCCGGGCCGGGCAATTGCTCGACCGCATGCTGAGCGCCATCGGCCTCGATCGAGGTCAAGTGTACATCGCCAATGTCGTTCCCTGGCGGCCTCCAGGCAACCGCACCCCGACATTGCAGGAGACCCACGCCTGTCTGCCGTTCATCCGGCGGCAAATCGATCTTGCCGATCCTGAAGTCCTGGTCTGCCTCGGGGCCTCCGCGGTCCAGACGTTGCTCGGGGTGACGGCCGGAATCACCCGGGTGAGGGGCTCATGGTTCGACTATTCTCGCGACAGCGGCCGTCCGATCAAGGCGTTGGCCATGTTCCATCCCGCCTATCTGCTTCGCCAGCCGGCCCAGAAGCGGCTGGCCTGGGCGGACATGCGGGCGCTGGCGAAGGCCCTCGAACCGCGTCGGGCTGAAAAGGCCGGCTCCTAATTTGGCTTTATTTGGTTTTGCTTGGTTTTGCTTGGTTTTAGTTGGATTTGTTTTGTTTTATTTGGTTTTATTCGTCCGAATCGGCGCTTTTCAATGGGTTACGGCGAATCCAAACAAAATTTTCCCGGTTTTTTCCTTCCCTCTCCGCCGAGGGTCTCCGGAATGTGGGTCTCTCACCCATAGGCTGATTTGTAGCATGAATTTCCGATTTACGCAAATCAATTCTCATAACTTGCAGCCGACATCCGGCTCTGCCGAAACGGCTTCGGGATCTGCGCGCAGCGGCGAATCGTCCGCCGCGGCGGGTCCGCACGCTCTAAATCCGCCGGGCCGCCACGCCCCTTTCGATGCCCGGGGCGGCCCCAGCCGACGACGCGGCGGCGTGCTCGCTGTCACGGACCAAATCTCCGGGTTGGCCCCGTCCGGCCACGTCCGACAAGGGGCGATAATCCCAATAATTACCGTCGCTTCGGCGGTTATTCTGGTCTAACATCGTCGCTTGACATCCGGCAGCATCCGACGCATGTTTGTGTGTAGACATGTTTGTTCGCAAGGCTATTTTCGATGAAAAAACGACAGATCAATCGACTGACGCCGTTCGCGGTCCGCAACGCAACACGCGACATTTGCGATGGCTATGGGCTGTGGCTCCAAGTCAGCGAAAAATATGACACCAAATCGTGGTTATTCAGGTTCATGCTCGACGGTAAGGCCGACAGCATGGGGCTTGGCCCGCTCAACACGACCACCCTCGCCAAGGCGCGTCTGAAGGCCGAGAAGGCCCGCGACCTCCTCGCCGAGGGGATCAATCCCCGGGAGCACCGCAATGCCGAGCGGCGTCGGGGTAAGCTCGAGGCGGCGAAGGCGGTCACCTTCGGAGAAAGCGCGAACAGGTACGTCGCGGCGAATCGCGTGCGCTGGAAGAGCGCGGTGCACGCCGATCAATGGGTAGCGACTTTCAATGAAACGAGGCGCGGCCGGCGCGTCTTCCCGGCCGCGACGGAAGCCATCAATGACCTACCGGTCTCGGCGATCGATACGAGTCTAGTCCTGAAGGTTTTGGAGCCGCTGTGGCCGAAGACGCTGGAGACTGCGTCTCGAATTCGTGGACGCATCGAAGCCGTTTTGGACTTCGCCAAGGTCCGCGGCGAGCGCGAAGGCGAGAATCCGGCACGCTGGCGCGGGCATCTCGACAAGGTACTTCCGAACATTTCGAAGGTTGGCCGTGGCCATCATGCCGCCCTGCCCTATCAGGACATGCCTGCTCTCATGGCCGACCTCAGGGCCCGGCCGGGCGTGGATGCTAGAGCGCTCGAACTCCTGATACTGACTGCAGCCAGGACTGGCGAGCTGATGGGCGCGCCATGGTCGGAAATCGATTTGCAGGGGCGCCTGTGGGTCATTCCTGACCGACGTATGAAAGCCGGCGTCGAACACCGCGTGCCGCTCTCTGACCGCGCCCTGGCCATCCTGGAGGCCCTGCCTCGCGAGGGCGAGCATGTATTCCCCGGCGCCAGCGATCGATCGCTGCGCAGCCGCAGATTGATGAAGGTCCTGAATAGCTTGCGGGGTGGTGGCCTAACCGTTCATGGATTTAAGGTCGAGCTTCAGAGTTTGGGCGGCCGAATCGACCAGCTATCCGAGCGAGCTGTGCGAAATCGCGCTCGCGCACACCGTCTCGACCAAAACGCAAGCCGCCTATCTGCGCTCCGACCAGATGGAGAAACGCAGACGCTTGATGGCCGACTGGGCCGCGTATTGCGAGCGGCCGGCGCCAGCGGCGAGCGATAACGTCGTCAGCATGCGGGAGCGAGCATGATGGACGCGCAACGCGAGGGCGTCGTGACACGGGAGGAAGAAAGAGCGCGGAGGTCGATCGCGCGAGCAGTCGAGATCGCGCGCAAGCGCATCGCGAAGGGCCTCTATCCCAAGAGTAAGGAAGCGCCCAAGCTGGTCCGCATCAAGTCTCCGGAGGCAGACCTCGAGGTATCGCTCGGGCCTCTTGATGAGGGCGCCGACCTGGAAGCCTCATGCGCTGCTGCGGAGGACGCGCTCGAGCGGCTTGGCCGTTGTATCCGCGCGCTGGTCGAGGAGCGGCCGTACCTCAGCGTTGAAGCATGGCACGCCCTCGACATGCTGGTCACCGCGACAATGCGGATTGGCGGCCTCTCGACTATCAGCGAAAGCGGCAGAAAGCGCGTCGCATCGATGAGTGGCAAGGCTGGCGCTCCTCCGAGCGCGGAGGTGCGAAGCGCCAAGGCAATGACGTGGCAGGCAAAGGCGGCGCCCATCGCCGTAGGGCTCCACGCTGCACATCCCACCTGGTCGAAGCGTCGTCTGGCGACCGCACTCGGCGAGCGATTGGGGAAACGCGCCAAGGGAGACCGTAGTCTTTGGAATTTGCTTAGCAAATTGGAAGAAAACAATTGGAAATTAGGCTGCTTAGTTTCAGAAAAAGCTTGATAGTTCAATTGCTTAGCGGGTAGGGCCGTCTTAAATCGTCTCCACGAAGACGGTGCAATCTCGCACTGATCCGTAGGAGACGACGCCAGTGCCGAAGACTTCTCATCCGCGAACAGCGAGTTCTCGCGAAGCTTGGAATTTCGCATTCGACATTGTGGAAAAAGGTTGGCGAAGGCCAATTTCCCGCGCCGATTAAGCTGGACCCGGAGGGCCGGGCGGTCGCTTGGGTCGAGAGCGAGATCGACGACCTCATCGACGAAGCGATCAAACGCCGCGACACGGCTATCGAAGCCGCCGATCAGGCCGCTGCGTAAGCCATATGTCCAGCAAACAGCAACGCCCGCCTCCGGAGAGGCGGCGCCTGATTCGTTCTATCGCTTGGGGAAGCGGATAGACGAAACACTACCACAGAATCGCGACAAGCCGCAACCGCGCATCGCTTCGATGACGCGGGCGCCTGGCTTTGCGGCATTCCTCGATGGCCAGTCGGCTGCCGCGTGGCGCGCAGCGTGGTCGAACCTGAGCGAGTGGATCGCGCGGGGATGGTCGCGATGACCGCCCCGGTCATCCTGCGTCCGTATCAGGAGAAGGCAGTTGCGGACGTTCGCAAGGCTTTCGCGGACGGCGCGATACGCGTTCTGCTCGTTGCTCGGACTGGTTCTGGAAAGACCGTTTGCTTCGCCTATATCGTCGCCAACGGCGTGGCGCGCGGGACGCGCATCCTGATCCTGGCACATAGGCAAGAGATTCTCGACCAGGCCCAAGTCTCCCTGGCCATGGCCGGCGTGCCCTACGGGCTGATTGCGCCCGGCCTCCCGGAAACCGATGCACCGGTGCAGCTCGCGTCCGTCGCGACCTTGGCGCGTCTGTCGCGCCTCGAGCGCTGGCGCAACCGGTTCGACTTGATCGTCGTCGACGAAGCGCATCACAGTGTCGCCGGATCATGGGCGCGCGTGATCGCATCGCAGCGGCGGGCGAAAGTCTTGGGCGTGACGGCGACGCCCGCGCGTCTCGATGGTCGCGGCCTGGCCGAGCAGTTCGACGTGCTGGTCACCGGCCCGCAGACGGCGGACCTGATCAGGGAAGAATGGCTGTCAGACTACGTCGTCTATGAGCCGACGGCCACGCCGGACTTGTCAGCAGCCCGCCTCCGGGCTGGCGACTTTGCGACCGAAGATCTGCGCCAGGCGATGGACGGCGTCGTCATCGGCGCGGCGGTCACTGAATACCAGCGGCTTTGCCCTGGCATCCCGACCGTCGTGTTCGGCGTCGACGTTGCGCACTCACAGGCGGTCGCCCAACGCTTTCGCGACGCAGGGGTGAGGGCGAAGCACGTCGACGGCGAGACGCCAGCCAGCGACCGCCGTAGGGCCGTGGCGGCCCTCGGCAACGGCGAGCTCGAGGTTCTCTGCAACTGTTCGCTGTTCGGCGAGGGGGTCGACGTTCCAGTCCTGGGCGGCGTGATCCTTTTGCGCCCGACCGCAAGCCTGGCGCTCCACCTTCAGATGATCGGTCGCGCTCTTCGACCGTCTGCGGGCAAAGCGAGGGCGCAGATCCTCGATTTCAGTGGCAATTGCGGCAGGCTTGGCCTGCCAGACGAGCCGCGCCAGTGGAGCTTGGATTCGAAGCCGACCCGCCAGCGTGAGCGCAGCGACGGCCCGCGGCTGCGCCACTGCAAAACCTGTAGCGCGCTCAATGGAGCCGGTGCGCACAGCTGCGCGAACTGCGGCGGCGATCTTCGAACTGTGCGCGAACGCCGCGAGATCGAGATCGCGCTCGAGCAGGCCAAGCGGCGCGAGGAGGAAGATCTCGTCCGCTCGCTGTCTTATCGCCAGCGCCTGGAATGGGCCGGCGGAGACGAGCGCAGTCTGCGCCTGGTCGAGCGCATCTGTGGCTACAAGAGCGGGTGGGCGTGGCACCGGCTGCGCGAGCTCGCCGAACAAGGGGGGTTCGCGCCAATGGCTAGGCATCGTCCGAAAGAGAGAGGATCGATCCCCGGCGCCTTCGCGTGGCGGCTGATTCGAGATGCTGGAATCCCCGGCCAATAAGGTCATGAGCCTGTCGGCCAAGCGGGTCCTCGAGCGCCTCGAGATCGAGCTATTCCACCATGGCGGAAAGCCGGAGGAAAACGGCAGGCTCGCTTGCACGTTCGATCACTTCGTCGAATTCGGAATTGAGCGCCACGCCATAGCCCCGGCGATCCGCGAGGCCGTAGCGTTGGGCTTCATCCAGATCACCCGGCCTGGCTGCGCTGGCAATGCCAACTATCGTCAGCCCACGCTCTACCGGCTGACCTACCGATTTTGCGGGTCGCACCAAGAAACGACGGACGAATGGAGGCGCATCGAGACCCTGGAAGAGGCTAAGGCGATCGCCGAACGCGCGCGGGGAAAGCGATCTGACGGCGGCCCAAAAATGAAAGTCCAGTGCGGGAAAACCCACCATTACCGGTGCGGGAAACCCCCACTGGAAACGACCATTTCCCAGCGCGGGAAACCCCCACTACCGTCCCAGTGGGGGAAACCCACACTACCTCTATATCTCGGCAAGGCCCCGTCTCGGGGAAGGAAGGCGGAGGCCCGACCCTGGAAACACGGACCTCGCGCCTGCGCCGACGCATCACCAGCTGCTCCCCTTTCCACAATCCACCCCCTCGTGCCGCGCCGAAAGGCGCGCGGCCGCTCCTGATCAGAGGATCTCCCATGGCCGACACCGTCACGCGCAACTACGCCGCCGAGCTCGCAGCCCGCATGGCGCGCCTATCCTGCGATTATTTTGAAGGCATGTTTGCGAAAGAGCGTAAGGTCGAGCTCGCCTACGAGTTCGAGGAGATGACGGCGACGCAGTATCAACGAGGCCGGTCATGCCGTTCTCATGTACGCTCTCGGCCTCGGTTGCGGTGGCGTCTATTTGACACGAAAGATGAAGCATCTCCCCGATCGGAGCAGAACGGCCGCCTATAGCGGCTGCGCCAAGTTGGTGGAAGACCTGGGGGTGAACAAGTGGAACGTTTGGTTTGGGCGTTTCGCTGGCTATTGTGGCTTTCGTTGGTCGTGCTAGCCCTACTCGTGCTAACGCTCGGACTGTATGTTCTCAACAATAACGTTGCGTTTTGCCGGCTCTCTCGCGCCAGCTTTGTGAGCAGCTTAGACCACTCGGTGGCTGCGAGCACTGGCTGGACACTCGGACAGTTCTCTTTCGACCCCTCCGGGAGCTAATGGCAACTGATTTGGGGGAGGAGTTCGTCAGCAACCAGCGCTGGTGCATATGCTAGTCGACTCTGCCGCGATCTCAGGCGTTGCGCGGTTGCAGCAGCTCAGCTCGGAGATGGTTGCGGCATATGGCAAGAATAACGTCGGTTTGGTGGGCAAGATGATTGACTCGGCCATTGGGGGGCTCCCGCTTAGATAGCTCAGAACTGGAGGAGTATCAACGCTGGTTTTTGCACGCCCTGTCCCCGACAGCGTTACCTTTGTCCGCCGGCGAACTGGCGGACATGTTCTCTCCAGAAAAGTCCACCATGTACCACGCCACACATCAATTGTTCGCGCTTAACCTCTATCGCAAATTCAATGCCGAAACGCCCGAGTTGAGAAGCGTGATGGATCGCCTGGAGAGGCGCATCGCCACGGAGGCCGCCCTCGATTTCCGCGTCAGCGATCTGTATCTGCAACGTATCGCTTTTCTGCTGGCCGCCGGCCGGCCGGATCTCTTGAAACCACGTTGGGTCGAGCGGGCTCTGGCCGCACAGGAGAGCTATGGAAAATGGCTTATACTCGGCACGGCTGGGGTCCGCGCCTGTTCAGCTATAGGAGTTCTGATGCGCACTCCTCCCCCCACGCCACCGCTCAAGGGATGTGGCTCGCCACCATGCTAAGTATCGCTACCGGAATGGATCGAGAAGAATGACAAGCCTTAACGCCCTCGTCTCGCCGCTCGTCACTCGACTTGGCTCGTGCGCCAGCCGCGCTCGGGCCGACACCGTCACCGCGGCGCGCCAACAAAGGCGGCAACGTGATCGCGGGTTCGACCTGGTAAGAAACTTTCCTGACCCGGTCATCGATCTGATCACCGCCGCCTTGGCTCATGCGTTCCTTCGCCAGCCTCTTCTCAGCCGCAAGGCTCACGTTGGCGGACATATCATCCGCCTGCAACGCTCGCTCAGGCCGACATTTACTGAGGTTGCGTCGAACGCCGTCCGCCTATGAGCGATGCTACGTACAATTACCCGCCGTTGATGGCGGCGATTTGCCCGATGGCGCGTCCGCCTCGAGGACATCCCCACCGCCACATTGCCGTGGAACCCAAGAGGCCCCCCTCGATGGTGGCCGGTTAGCTAATCACGACCTCACGAAAAAAATAAGGAAACAAAAAAAGAACGTCCTGCTTGGTAGAAGAAACCTATGACGTTGTGGCAAGCAAGTATGCTGCTGGACGCCAGTGGACGCCAGTGGACTAGGCTATCATTGGAATTTTGTATTGACGTGTTCTTGTGTGCTAGCGTGCAGTGAACTATATTCCAAGTCGCTCGCGAATTGAGCGCAGCTTTAGGGGCGAGAAATGGGCGACGGCAGGATTTTGGATGGCGACTTCTGGCGGCATGGCCGGCGAGCTCGACCTTCGAATGGCGGGGAGGTGGTGATCACCGGCGGTGGGAAGAGTGATCCGGAAGAATCGCGCCTGCTGGCGGGTTCGCTTGGGGACGGTCGTGTCATGCCCTCGCCTGGCGGCATGCCGGGTCTGGGAATTTTCCCGGTTAGCAGCGATCCGTCGCCGGCGGACACCCGCTGATGGGCGCGGTTATGCCATTCACGGGCAAAAACGACGGCCTTCCGCCGCGTCGCCATGCCTACGTCCGCAACCGCGCGGAGGTCCGCGGCCTCGAGGGCGAGCGCGCCAGCTGGCGGCGATGAGAGAGAAGCTCGAGGGCGAGCTGGCCAAGTTCGAAAAGGCGGGGCTGGAAGTCGACAGGTTGATCGACGCGGGCGCGCAAGGCTTGCTCGACAAGCTCCGCGCCGGCTTCGATCCCGTCATTGCCAGCCTCGGCGGCAAGGCGGCCGACCTGCATGCGCGTCGCGCCGCTTCTGCTCACAGCGCCGAGATTGTCCGTCGCGCTATTGCCGCGATTGACGTCGAGCTGGAGATCCTTGCCGGGAAGCTGGCACAGCTTGACGCCAGCAAGGGCGACCTCATTAGGGCCGTCATCCGCGAAGCGGCGGAAGGCCTTTATGTCGACTACGCCCAGACGCTCGATGATCTTCGCACAAGCCTCGTGAGGCTCAGCGCGCTCGAGCGGCTTCTGCCCGCTGTGGGATCACCACGCGCCGGAATCTCGCATCGTTTTGACTGCGCCCGACTTCGTATGGTCGAACACGGCGGCCGAGACGGTCATCCTCGCTCCGGCGAGGGAGATCCAGGCGGCGCAGAAGGTGTTCGCCGCCCTCGCGCTGGAGCTGGAAAGCAACACGATGGCGTCGTTGGGCGAATTCCCGCCGATCGTCGACCTCAACGAGGATCCCGATCTGCCCTACCACGCGCGGTCAGCCGTGGAGCGCGCCCAGATCACTCGAGACACCGTCCACAGCAACCATCAGCGCCCGGAGACGCGGGAAACCCGGAGCCTCGCGGCACAAGCTCTCGGCGCTGCACGGTCTGCGCTCGGTCTTTAAGTTCAACCAGAAGGAAACCAATCACCATGACCACGACAATCAACGCCGTCGCCGACAAGGAATTCTCGATCGAGGCCGCCGTCGAAAAGCTGCCGCCGAATATCCGCCGCCTGATGGCGTCGGCGAATCTCAACCTCGGCGGCAAGAAGATCAGCACCGCCGAGATCGATCGCCAGCTCGAGGCATCCTCTCTCAACAATGAGTAGGCTCGAGTTGAAAGTCGGCCTTTCCAGGGCCTCGATCCTGGAATGAGCGCCATGAAGATGGTCCCGCGCGAGATCGAAGCTCCGGATGTTGCGCCCATCACGGCGCAGCATCGCGCCTCAGCATCGGTGAGAGGCTTTTCGATAGACGCGACGATCGCCGCGTTGCGGTTCTCTCGGCGAGGCGCGCTTCGCGCTTGAGGCGCTCATCGGCGCTGCGCCAGATGGCGACGGCAACGTTGCGGCGCTCAAGTCGCTGCACCGTAAACTTCTCGCCTTCAGGGGAACGGTCGACCTTCTGGCGCCGACGCCGGGTCGGACGCATACGCTCTACACCTAGATTGCCGCGGGGGCTCTCCTTCAATCTCACCCCGCGTGCGAGCCGTAGTGACCGGCTGATACGTCACAGCGGTGCAGTCGCGAGTCGGGCATCGCACGTCGGCGCAGCCGGCTCCTAGGGAGGCTGGCGCGTTCGCGAAAGTAAGTAGGCAGCCGGGCGGGTCTTCCCATTGGGCCCGCTCGGCGAGCCAAAGAGACCGAGGACAAGATGGCCAATAAGCCACGCGCGACCCGAAACAGCCAGTGCAAAATCTGCCAATTGGGCGCCGCCGACCAGGCGGTCTTGGAGCGTCTTTTTGTAGGCGGCGCATCAAAGGAGTCGCTCGCCCGCCGGTTCAACGTGTCACGTTTTGCAGTGCTTCGGCATACCCGCAACCATTTGACGGACGCCCGTAAATCAGAATTGATGATGGGCCCGATCAAGGTCGGCGAACTGGTGACCGTGCGGCCGACGAATAGAAGTCGCTGCTCGACTATCTCGGCGTCATGCGCTCCGTCCTCTTCTCGCAATTCATGGCCGCGGCAGAAGCCGGCGATCGGCATGGCGTTGCAACGTCTCGCAGCAACTCCTTGCCTCTCTTCGTGAGCTCGGCCGCATCACCGGCGAAATGAGAACGATGGCTGCCGGCGTCAATATCACGAACAACGTCTTGACCATTAATTCAGCGCCTGAGTACCCACTCCTCGAGGAAGGGTTGCGCAAGGTCATTCAGCGCCACCGGACGCCCGTGACGACATCCTCGAGCTGATGACTGTGCTCGAGGCGGCGTCTGGGCCGGGCCAGAACGGTCCGCGTCCGCTCATGAGCGCGAAGTGATCCCCGCCGGCGAGCCAGACGAGGCCGCCGATGGCTAATCCCTTCGGCCGGATCAGGGATAATTTGTCCCACGACTGGCAATCCCAGGCTAGAAAAGAGCAACTTCCGCCTCCCGGAGACGGTCTACTTGGCTGATATTGGCAGGTCGTTCGTTCGGAAAGACGAGAGCGGGTGCAGAAACGATCCGCATGTGGGCTGAGGCTGGATTAACTAGCCATATAGCCTTAGTCGCAACAACAGCCGCTGCGGCCAGGGACGTCATGATCGAAGGTCCCGCAGGATTGTGCAGTATTGCGCCGAACAGCTTCAGGCCAACGTTTTTCCCATCAAAGAGAAGCGTGGAGTGGCCAAATGGAGTGAAAGCCACTCTATTTGCTTCTGAAGAACCAGACCAGTTGCGCGGCCCGCAACACTCAGCGGAATGCTAAGATGAGCTCGCTTTGTTCAAGAACTTAAAAATAATAAAAAAAAAAAAAAAAAAAAAAAAAAAAAAAAAAAAAAAAAAAAAAAAAAAAAAAAAAAAAAAAAAAAAAAAAAAAAAAAAAAAAAAAAAAAAAAAAAAAAAAAAAAAAAAAAAAAAAAAAAAAAAAAAAAAAAAAAAAAAAAAAAAAAAAAAAAAAAAAAAAAAAAAAAAAAAAAAAAAAAAAAAAAAAAAAAAAAAAAAAAAAAAAAAAAAAAAAAAAAAAAAAAAAAAAAAAAAAAAAAAAAAAAAAAAAAAAAAAAAAAAAAAAAAAAAAAAAAAAAAAAAAAAAAAAAAAAAAAAAAAAAAAAAAAAAAAAAAAAAAAAAAAAAAAAAAAAAAAAAAAAAAAAAAAAAAAAAAAAAAAAAAAAAAAAAAAAAAAAAAAAAAAAAAAAAAAAAAAAAAAAAAAAAAAAAAAAAAAAAAAAAAAAAAAAAAAAAAAAAAAAAAAAAAAAAAAAAAAAAAAAAAAAAAAAAAAAAAAAAAAAAAAAAAAAAAAAAAAAAAAAAAAAAAAAAAAAAAAAAAAAAAAAAAAAAAAAAAAAAAAAAAAAAAAAAAAAAAAAAAAAAAAAAAAAAAAAAAAAAAAAAAAAAAAAAAAAAAAAAAAAAAAAAAAAAAAAAAAAAAAAAAAAAAAAAAAAAAAAAAAAAAAAAAAAAAAAAAAAAAAAAAAAAAAAAAAAAAAAAAAAAAAAAAAAAAAAAAAAAAAAAAAAAAAAAAAAAAAAAAAAAAAAAAAAAAAAAAAAAAAAAAAAAAAAAAAAAAAAAAAAAAAAAAAAAAAAAAAAAAAAAAAAAAAAAAAAAAAAAAAAAAAAAAAAAAAAAAAAAAAAAAAAAAAAAAA
Source organism: uncultured Alphaproteobacteria bacterium (assembly GCA_963794155.1). Lineage (GTDB taxonomy): Bacteria > Pseudomonadota > Alphaproteobacteria > Rhizobiales > Beijerinckiaceae > Roseiarcus. The sequence goes on from CAWCCX010000004.1 coordinate 271,068, forward strand.
AAAAAAAAAAAAAAAAAAAAAAAAAAAAAAAAAAAAAAAAAAAAAAAAAAAAAAAAAAAAAAAAAAAAAAAAAAAAAAAAAAAAAAAAAAAAAAAAAAAAAAAAAAAAAAAAAAAAAAAAAAAAAAAAAAAAAAAAAAAAAAAAAAAAAAAAAAAAAAAAAAAAAAAAAAAAAAAAAAAAAAAAAAAAAAAAAAAAAAAAAAAAAAAAAAAAAAAAAAAAAAAAAAAAAAAAAAAAAAAAAAAAAAAAAAAAAAAAAAAAAAAAAAAAAAAAAAAAAAAAAAAAAAAAAAAAAAAAAAAAAAAAAAAAAAAAAAAAAAAAAAAAAAAAAAAAAAAAAAAAAAAAAAAAAAAAAAAAAAAAAAAAAAAAAAAAAAAAAAAAAAAAAAAAAAAAAAAAAAAAAAAAAAAAAAAAAAAAAAAAAAAAAAAAAAAAAAAAAAAAAAAAAAAAAAAAAAAAAAAAAAAAAAAAAAAAAAAAAAAAAAAAAAAAAAAAAAAAAAAAAAAAAAAAAAAAAAAAAAAAAAAAAGGCGGCGGTGGGTTACGGCGCCTATCTCGACGCGCAGATGGACGACACGATCTTCCAACTGCTCTACCACACCGGACAGGCGAACACGCCGGAGAAACGCAAGCAAGTTGGGCAGATCCTGCAAAACGCCGCGTCGAAGACCGGCTTTTAGCCTTCCGACAATCGCGGAAGCGGCGAAAAACGAAGTCCGCATGTTCAAGGGAACGCCGGGCGGCGGCGTCGACGTCCTGCCTGAAATGCTGAGCGCGGCGGCGACCGAGGCGCGGCTCAAGGGAACGTGGCTCGACAAGTCGATGACGGCCCTTATCGGCCTCGCGCACATGACGAAGGAATATAGCCCGGAGCAAATCAAGAAGCTCGACGCCGGCGTTCGCCTTCCTGTCGGCGTCCAACCCGGCGTCGCTCGGCGGCATAGAGCGCGCAGCGTCCTACGCCGTTCCAATCCTGCAGTCCGGCCTCGACATCGACCCGATCGAGACCTGTGCTGCTCGGCACGGCGCTGACGCGCGCCGGGGCAACGAACTCGAAGTCCGGCACATGGCTGCGCAACATGGCGCTGAACGCAATGCAAGGAACATCGCTTATGAGCGAAAAGGCGTTTGAGAAGCACGAGGAAGCTCTAGGCGAGCTCGGCTTGGTCGACAAAGACAATCAGACCGACGTGGTTTACGAACGGCAAGCCAGACCTAATCAAAATGCTCGACATGCGGGAGCAGCACGCTGGTGAAATTACGCTAACGGAGCGCGCCGGTTATGAAAAACAGCTATTCGGCGCGCAAGGCTTCGGCGGCTTCGCGATGCTGGCGGACCCGGCGTTAAAGGAGCAAATAGGGGAGGTTGATGAGAGGAAATGAACAGTCCAGAATTCAAGGCGCGTTACGCCAACTTTATGCAAGGATTATTCGGGCGCCTCGCCGCTGCAGGCCGATGCGGCAAACGTGGGCCGACCGCAAAACGTCCTTATGGACATCGGAATGGGAAGTCCTTCCGCTAAAAAAAAAAAAAAAAAAAAAAAAAAAAAAAAAAAAAAAAAAAAAAAAAAAAAAAAAAAAAAAAAAAAAAAAAAAAAAAAAAAAAAAAAAAAAAAAAAAAAAAAAAAAAAAAAAAAAAAAAAAAAAAAAAAAAAAAAAAAAAAAAAAAAAAAAAAAAAAAAAAAAAAAAAAAAAAAAAAAAAAAAAAAAAAAAAAAAAAAAAAAAAAAAAAAAAAAAAAAAAAAAAAAAAAAAAAAAAAAAAAAAAAAAAAAAAAAAAAAAAAAAAAAAAAAAAAAAAAAAAAAAAAAAAAAAAAAAAAAAAAAAAAAAAAAAAAAAAAAAAAAAAAAAAAAAAAAAAAAAAAAAAAAAAAAAAAAAAAAAAAAAAAAAAAAAAAAAAAAAAAAAAAAAAAAAAAAAAAAAAAAAAAAAAAAAAAAAAAAAAAAAAAAAAAAAAAAAAAAAAAAAAAAAAAAAAAAAAAAAAAAAAAAAAAAAAAAAAAAAAAAAAAAAAAAAAAAAAAAAAAAAAAAAAAAAAAAAAAAAAAAAAAAAAAAAAAAAAAAAAAAAAAAAAAAAAAAAAAAAAAAAAAAAAAAAAAAAAAAAAAAAAAAAAAAAAAAAAAAAAAAAAAAAAAAAAAAAAAAAAAAAAAAATTTTTTTTTTTTTTTTTTTTTTTTTTTTTTTTTTTTTTTTTTTTTTTTTTTTTTTTTTTTTTTTTTTTTTTTTTTTTTTTTTTTTTTTTTTTTTTTTTTTTTTTTTTTTTTTTTTTTTTTTTTTTTTTTTTTTTTTTTTTTTTTTTTTTTTTTTTTTTTTTTTTTTTTTTTTTTTTTTTTTTTTTTTTTTTTTTTTTTTTTTTTTTTTTTTTTTTTTTTTTTTTTTTTTTTTTTTTTTTTTTTTTTTTTTTTTTTTTTTTTTTTTTTTTTTTTTTTTAAAAAAAACGACCCAGAAGCATATCGTCCGGCGAAACCAATTTACCTTCGGTCCGTCACATGCCGACTACGGAGCGATCCCTCAGGGTGTTGATTCTGGCTTGGGGAGTTCAGTAGCGGCGTAAATCGCGTCCGCCTTTGACGTGATGATCGATCGGAGAAGCCGCCCTTCGGGGCGGCTTTTTTTGCGTGAAACGTAGCGCAAACCGCAACAGTGTATCTATGTTACTGAAATCGCTACATATTTTCGCTTGACAGGCACTGAAACAGACGTCCAAATTCGTGGGCGCGCATGCACTCCCGCTTGCGCTCCGAATTTGGCAGTTTAAGGATGTCCAACGGAATCGACTTCACTCTTGCGGCCGGTGCGGCAAGCGCCAGCACATCTCGACAAACTGATCGCAGCTCACAAGGCCGCCCGGGCAATACGCCTCTCAATGGCGTGCGACGTCCCCGACGATCCAGGATACGACGCCGCGCATGAAGCCGAGCACGAGGCGATGCGCGCCCTTGTCGATGCGCCATGCACCCGTGACCAGTTCATCGCGAAGCTCGCCTATGTCTTCGCCTGCGACCGGCGCGACGCCGGCGAGCCGCCGTGTCAGGGCGAGGATTACGGACCCGTGGCGATCGCCGTCTAGGCGTTCCTCGAGCAGCGTGCAGCGTGACGCCCTAGGGAGCGCCGCTGGCAGGCATGTCGACGTTCTCTCCTCTGTCCGCGCCCGAGGCTATCAGGCGCGCCTCCCTGACCCGCCGTCATCGTGTCGCAATTGGGTCGCAGGTTGATTGCCGGCGCGCCTTTTTTGCCCCCCAGCCCGGGCGCGCCCCTGTTGCCGCGCGTCGAGCCCCTGCTCGCGCGGGGCCTTTTTTTGTGGGCTATGGGCTCGCCTTCGCCAGCCTCAAGATCACATCGCTATAGCTCTCGCCCGGCCGCACATCTGGCAGAGCGGCTTGTTGAGCATTTGGAGCGCGCCGGCTTCGTCGTCATGCGAAAGCCTTCCACTCGGCGGCCACTCGGCGATTGGACGCGGATTTGAGGGATGATTGCCCGGCCCCATGAACGGACTTGACCGAAGCCCGTCCGTTGCCCCGTCCCCGTCACCTGAGCGGTGGCCCACAAGTATCGGTGTCGTATCTTTTGTTGATGTTATCGGCAGTCGCCGCATCAACGCCCTGCCGTTCTACAAAAAAATTCTCCAGCCCGCCCGGTGTAACCCCTACGAGTAAAACCCCAGGCGCAGTCCCGCCATTCTCAAAGGTATGTGCAGTTCCGCGTGGGACAAAGATAAAGGACCCAACGGGTGCATTCACGACCTGCGCGCCGAGTTGAAACCTGAACTCTCCGCTCAGAACGTAGAAGAACTCATCATTGGTTTTGTGGATATGAAGCGGTGGCCGGCTCTAGGTGCAATTGTTTGTCGAAACAGGCCTAAGGACCCTCCTGTTTGTGCGCTTGTTGCAAACAGCTCCGTAACATCCGTTTCTCTGCCCTTGGACCCGATGAGACGGGCCGTGGTGTCGGGCAATACGACGAATGCGTCGTGTTCATCGGCCGCCGCGCCAGGCCCGGCGACCAGGGCGAGCAAAAGTCCAGCAGTAAGGAAATACGGAGCAGCGGCGAGGTGCCTTCTCATAGCGTAGGTCCTCTTCGAACCAAGGGAAAATACCCTGTTCGACGATACGCGCGCTGCCTCTCCGATGCGAGAACCAAAAGCAGCGATGCTCACTCCGTCACGACCAGGGCGGCTCGCCGCTGCCCGCCAGCCGCAGAATGACATCGCTGTAGCTCTCGCCCGGGCCCCGCATGGCCCGAAGCCGGTCGACGAACTTCGGCTCTAGCCAGACCTGCCGCTCGCCGTTGTCGTCGGGTTCACGCTCGACAACGGCCCACGGAGCCGCCGCCTCTCGTCATCAGGCGGTCATCGTCGAGAAGGCGATCGAAAGGGCTCCTTGTGGTTCCTTCTGCCCGCGATAGCCTCCGTGCCGGGCAGCGCGTGCCTTGCCGTTAACAGCTACGGGTGGGCCGCGATCCAATTCCCGGCCAGGACCAGGCCGACGATCGCGGCGATGGCGATAAGGACGCCGAGCCATCGACGGCCGCCAGGGCCCGTCGTCGCCGTGCGGCGCGGCTCGAGCTTCTCAGTCCAGAACAGGCCGGTTCCCGGGGCTCCCAAAGTCACCCGCTGCCCTCGGCGCCCGGAGGTGTACCACGCGCCCTTTCGGCCGACGGACAGGCTCAGGCCGCTCTTGCTGAGATTCATGCGCAAGCCGGGAAAGAGCTGCTTGCGGCGCCATAGTCGGAGGCTCATGCGCACAATATGGGAGGCGCGGCGCTGCAGAGCAAATGGCCCGTCAGGATTATCCTGATGAGCCCGTCGAAGGCGGCGGCGGTGATGGTGATGCGGATCATCGCGGTAGATACAGGCGCGCGAGGGCTGCCCGTCAGGGGCTGGCGAGGCCGACGTGACCAGCCGGGCTTTCGTCCTCGGCGGTGCGCGAGCGCGGCGGAGATCGGGTTGCCACGCGCGCGCGGAAGGAACGGCGGTGACACGGGCTTGCTACTTGTCGGCCGCGAGCCCTAAAACGGATGAGGGCGCTCGGACTAAAAGACGGATTTGGGCCGCCCGGCCCGGGGCCCCTTCGATGGCGCTGACCCGTCACGACCGCGAAGAGATTGCCCGGAAGCGCTTGGTTTCGATCCTTCGCGCCCACAGCGTAGCGCTCGGCCGGACGCTCGAGCAGAAAATAAGCGACGCCGGTCCATTCGGGCAACGTATAGACCCTCAGATCCTAACGCCTATTCGGCAGCAGCTCGAGGCCAGTGGCAGGCTCGTTCGCGTACAGCTTCCAGACGCGCCCTGGTTTCATCTGCCCGAGACCGACGATGGCGAAGTGGAACAGCGGTTGGCGGAGCAACTTCCTGTTCATAAGGCGCTTAATACTGGCACAATCAGCAAGCGCATCGGCCAGTGTCTAGAAATTGCGACCCATCGAGCCCTTTTGCGTGGCTCACTCGGCGAATTCAGTGGCCGATTTCGCGATCTAACAGCACACGACGACAGCATCCTTTACAGTAAGGAAGAACCTCAACAACACATTGGCTCAAAAGAGCTGCGCGGCGCAGAGCGGCTCGATTTCATCGTCAGGCATCCGGAGGTTCGGTATCTTGGTTTAGAGTGTAAAAATACTCGGCCATGGCTCTACCCAAGCGATGAAGAAGTCAAAGAGACGTTGCGTAAGTGCCTGGCGCTCGATATTGTGCCCGTGATCATCGGCCGACGTATTCCATACGTCACGTTTAAGTTACTCTCGACCTGTGGCGTTATCTTACATGAGAGTTATAACCAGCTTCTGCCAGAATTCTGAGGCGGAGCTGGCAGAGAAAGCAAAACATAAGAAGAATTTGGGGTTTTCATGACATCCGGCTCGGCAACGCCCCAGACGCCAGGATGCTTAAATTCATCGGCCAAGACCTGCCGTCAATTGCCGTCACAGCTCGGCTGAAATTCGACCAATACAAAGACCTCCTCCATGATTTTGCCATGGGCACCATAAGCTACGAAGAATTTGCTGGACGTCTATCGCGAAGGTCGCGTGGCGAGCCGGAAAGCTTCTGGGAAGGCCAGGAGCGTCCACCGCAGGATTGGGGAGAGAATAGCAAACGGGCCGGCCGCGTTGACGCGAATGGGCAATCGGGAGACTCTTCGTCGCTAACTAAGGGCATTGACTGGCGGACATCCGCCGTCACCCATGCGCATGCTCGACGGGACGACCACGAGGTTCATTTGGCGAGTAGGGGCGCGGCGAGAGCTACAGCGACTGTCATCATGCGGGCGAGTTTATCACCGGATATTCTTCCCCGCCAGAAGACCCAATAGCCCTCCGAAGCCCGTCTTAGATATAAAGTCCATGAGCTCAAATGCGATCTGTTCGTTAGGGGTTGGTTGAGGCCATAGCCACGCTAGGCCAATCGTCGCAATCACCGCTAGAACCGTTATCGCAGTCACTATAGGCACCACTGACATGAACAGTGATGAGGCGATGATTGGTGCCTTCTCCTTCGGAACTTCATCGAAGACGATAATCGGCTCCCCCGGCTTTCGCCCTTTGTTGGCTTTAGCCATGGGACTCACAGGAGGTATATTTATGGTGAGCGCCGAGCCCGGCGAGTAGATTGACTGCACAAACATAGTGGCGGCGTTTACCACGGGGTTGCTTGACCCCTGAACAGTATTCATGTGTGGGGTGCCTTATGTTCCTCGCGGGTCACGGCCACGGGGATGCGGATTCATCGGGGCCGAAGTAGCGCCTTGCCCGCGTTGACGCGAATCGGTGATCGGCAAACTCTCGACGCCTGCGCGCGGATGATTCGCGGTGATTCGTGTGGAGAACAAGCCCAGAAACACGAAACCCACCAATGAAGGCGGGCCGGTGTTCCCGGCAAGCCGGGGAACATCAGATCTGTCGCAGGGCCTGACATGCGACGGCCGCCCGGCTGACGAATGCGCTTCACGCAGAGGAGGACACATGTCCATGACCGAGGGGAAGTTAGACCCGATGGGGGAAGAATATATGCTCAAGCATGGCTCTTCGCCGCCAATAGCCGATGCTTTGATCAGCGGCTCTGCTGCTGGCTATTCCAAGGAGCGCGACGCCTCAATTGCGGGAATTGGCGCGCTTGGCCAAACTGGCTGCCTGGCTACTATAAAAGCGGTTGCTGACGCTTTGGGGGCGAGTCCCGAGCGACACGCCTATGCCGTCGGTTTCGTGTCGGGCATCCGCAGACGGGAGGGAGGCCGCTAAAAAAGCGCGTCGCCGTCCCTCCCCGAGGCGGCTCTTTTTTTGCGTTTCCTGTACACGCGCCTTCACCTAATCCGGCACAGTACGATAACAGCCACAAATCTTTTGCGTGCCCGGCTGTGTGTAGCTGGATCGTCGCGAGATAACGTTAGCTATATCAATACGTTACGGCGTTGTGGGCGGACCAAATCTCCGTTGAGCGCTTTGTCGATCAACTCGCGCGTTTCGTCCAATCCGTAGAGGGCGATGAACGATCCCAGACGCGGTCCCCGCTCCTCGCCGAGGAGCACGGAATAGACCATGTTGAAGAAGTCGTTCGAGACCCCGGGCCGGGCGGTGGTTGCGCCTTTGGCCGAATGATCCTGATAGCGGGGAATTGGACGGGCGATGTCGTAAAGCGCGTGCTGGATTTCGTCGGCGTTCGCGTTCGCGGGCAATTCAGCGAGCTGGGCCGAAATCTGGTTGAGGACGCCGCGCTCGACCTCGTCGGCCTCGCGATAGCGCTTCTTGGGGGCGACGAAGTCGCGAAAATAGGCGACCGCATAGCGCACCAGGCTGTCGAGCCGAGGGTGGGTGTCCGGCGACGCCGATGGATAGTAGCGGCGCAGGAACCCCCAAAGGACTGACGGATTTTCGGTGTTGGAGACCGCGGCGAGATTGAGCAGCATGGCGAAGGAGATCGCTTGGCCGTGCCCGTCGTGGGTCAGAAGTTCAGGCTCCGGCGGCGCCCCGGCATGGATATGCCAGACCGGATTGCCCAGCCGCTCCTTCCACTCCTGCCGCGGATAGGCTTCGAGAAATCCGAGATAGTCGTCGACGTTGCGCGGGATGACGTCGAAATAAAGTCGCTTCGCCGCGGTGGGCTTCTGGAACATGAACAAGGAAAGGCTCTCCGGACTGGCATAGGCCAGCCATTGCTCGATCGTGAGCCCGTTGCCCTTGGTCTTCGAGATCTTCTGTCCGTTCTCGTCGAGAAAGAGCTCGTAATTGAATCCGGCCGGCGGATCGGCCCCCAGAACCCGGGCGATCCGCGACGACAGCTTGACCGAATCGATCAGGTCCTTGCCGGCCATTTCGTAATCGACGCCGAGCGCATACCATCGCATCGCCCAATCCGGCTTCCATTGCAGCTTGCAGGCGCCCCCGGTGACCGGCGTTTCGAATTCCTCTCCGGTCGCCGGATCGCGCCATCTTATCGTTCCGGCGCGCGGGTCGTGGCTCAGGATCGGCGCCTGCATGACCACGCCGGTTCGGGGGTGAACGGGGAGGAAGGGCGAATAGGTCGCCGCCCGCTCTTCGCGCAGCGACGGCAGCATGATCGCCTGCACCTCGTCGAAGCGTTCGAGCGTCCTGAGGAGCGCCTTGTCGAACCGCCCCGACTTATAGGTCTCGGTCGAAGACACGAATTCGTAGTCGAATCCGAACTGATCCAGGAAGGCGCGCAGCCTTGCGTTGTTGTGGGCGGCGAAGCTCGCATATTCGCCGAACGGGTCGGGAACTTCGGTCAGCGGCTTGCCGAGATGGGGCAGGATCAGGTCGCGGTTGGGGATGTTGTCCGGAACCTTGCGCAAGCCGTCCATGTCGTCGGAAAAGGCGATCAGCCTGGTCTTGACGCTGTCGCGCGTGAGCACCAGAAAGGCGTGCCGCACCATGCTCGTGCGGGCGACTTCGCCGAAGGTGCCGAGATGCGGCAGCCCCGAGGGGCCGTAGCCGGTCTCGAAGATGACTTCGCTGCGGGGGCTGCGCTTGAGGCGCTCGATCAGCTTTCGCGCTTCTTCGAAGGGCCATGCTTTTGACGCCTCGGCGGCCTCGCGCAAGGTTTGCGACGACATTTTTTTCTCGTTTGTCCTGCGCCCGCCGGCAGAAGGGTCAGGATCTTCTTATGGCGCAGCCGCCACAAGAAATCGAGCGCATCCCAAGCTAAATACGGCGCATGAACGGGAATGGCAATCGATACGCGCGCGCGGTAGCGGCCAGTTGGAACAGGGTCGACGAATTCCGCTGGCAATCTGGCGGGGCTCGCCCCATAATTTCAAAATGGCCGATTCCAAACCGAAGGTGATCTTCGACCCCCTTCAAATGAAGGACCGCAAGAGCTGGTGCGTGCGGGTCACGTTCCCGCATGGGCCGCAATCGCAGATCACCGGATTCAGCAAAAAGGCGGAAGCTATCGCTTGGATCCAACGCGAATCCGCCGATTGGCTCAAGCAGTATGAAGGCGGAAAGGACGCCAAGGCATCCCAAACCTAGACGGGGCGCGCCTCCCAAAGCCTGTCGCGTTCAGCTGGAATCGTCATTGCGAAGAGCCATAGGGCGTTGATAGACGCCCGTCTTTCGACGGGGTATGGCGACGAAGCGATCCAGGAGTTGTCGGCGCCCTACGTTCCTCTGGATTGCTTCGCTCCGCTCGCAATGACGGCGGCGTCGCCATTTGGACAGCGGCAGACTACGTCGATGACTGCGCCCGGACGACGCCGAGGGCTGGCCGCAATCGGCTTCTTCCGTGGTCGGTTTTCCCCCAATAATAGGGCCACATGACGAGGTGGAACATCGCCGCCCAAGTCGCCGCGGTGACCAGAAGATAATAGACGGGCAAGAGCGCAAGCTCGCTTGAAGTCAGTTTGAAGCCGCGAAGCTTGGCCGCGACGAAGAGCGGCATGACGATCGCCCAGATCCCGGCGAGCGCGAGGATATAGGTGAAGACGTCGCCCATCTCCCGCGAAGGCGAGAGCGCGCCATCCCCGACCGTCAGCGCCCGCCAGATCGTCTCGAGCGCGAACGCCGGCCAGAACAGCCCGCCAAAAATAGCGCCGGCGATCAGGGTCGTCGCGGCGACCGCTCGTCGAAGCCCAAGATCGCGGTGAAAAAAGATCGGTCGCCGCGAGTGAACGATCAGGGTCTGCATCCAGCCTTTTTGCCAGCGCACGCGTTGCCGGAACCAATTCTTGAGTTCGTGCGGCGCTTCCTCCCAGGTGTCGGAATTGAGCGCTTTGTCGAGGGCGTCGAGGGCGCGGACCAGCTGCTCCGCGACCCGTCTTTCGCGATAAAGCGCGGCCACAACCGTGTAGTCGGGGAGCTCGTCGTCGGCGAGCATGGGAGGACGAACTTCGCCGTTGCTCGCGACCGCGGCGGTCGATCGCAAAATGACCGAGGCGGAAAACATCAGCCAAAGGGCCGCGATTGCAGCGGCGTGGAAAGCCTCGAAGCTCGCAACGCCCAGCGCCGAGGCCGAGGCGACGACGACGCCGACGGCGGCAATCTGCGCCCAGGTCATTCCGCGCCTGGCGCTGAGGCTCGCGGGCAGACGGCCAAGAGCGACATCAAGCAGCTCCTTGCCGCGGCGCGCGCGCATGAGACCGGCGAAGCGCTGTGGCGAAGCGAGGGCGAAAGACCCTGAGAGAAGGCGGCTGGATTGAGCCGCTTCCATGAGCCGCGGCACGTATTGCGCGCGCGGCGCAATCACCGCCCGAGGCCGCCTGGGGTGAAATTCGAGCGGCGCGACGCCGGATCGCAATCCCCTCATGGCGTCAAAGTTCACCGCCAGCGGCGGCTCGCCGCAGTAATATTCGCAGCCGAGATGCCTCGCCAAGGCGCGATAATAGACCTCCTCATGAATGAGGCCTTCGCTCAGGAGCCGGTCGAGCGGGGAAACAGCCTTGGGGGCCGCGTTGACGACGAATAGTGTTGAAAAACTCGGAAATTGAGCCACCGCTAAAATCTCGTTTTCGCGGGCGTCGCGTCAACTCAGCCGATACTCCTCACGGCAGGGCATATAGGAGCGTCGCACGCGGCAAACCCGGTCGGTCCGCCGACCCCCTAAGGAATTTTTCACCGAGGCCGCCAGCGGTCTCCTGAATTGTGATCGATGCGGAAATTCGAGTTTTTCAACATCGGGTAATGGGCGGGGCTCTTCCTTCGGGGGCCGATAGGATCGGCCCTGGTTTGGAAGAGGAGACTTTTCGATGGATTACTTTGCTGGGCTAGATATCTCGATGGACGAGACCCACGTTTGCGTTCTCGACCGGGAAGGCGAGGTCGTTCGCGAGAGCAAGACAGCATCGACCGCGCAAGCGATCGCCCACGAGTTGTCGAAAGCGCCAATCTGCCATCGGATCGTCTTTGAGACCGGACGCATGGCGCCGATCCTGTTCCATGGGTTGAGCCAACTCGGTCTGCCTGTGGTCTGCGTCGAAAGTCGGCAGGCCTACCAGGCGCTCAAGTCGCTCGCGACCCACAAGACCGATCGCAATGACGCGCGAGGGCTAGCGCACTTGGCCCGCACCGGGTTCTTCAAGCCCGTGCACGTGAAGTCTTTGTCGGCCCACGCCGTCCGTTCGTTGATCATCGCGCGCAAGAAGCTGGTCGGCCAGCGTGTGACCCTGGAAAATCAGATCCGAGGCCTGGCGGTCGTCTTTGGGATCCGGCTTCCTCGGGCGCTCACCACCGCGTTCGTCAACCAGGCTCTCAAAGCCAGCGAGGGTGTGGCGGGCCTCTCCGCCGCCATGCGGGGTCTGATCGCCGCGCGCACCGCGGTTATGAGCGCGGTCGCGGCGATCGACGCCGATATGAGGCGGATGACGAGAGCTTCGGACGCCTGCCGCCGGCTGATGACAATCCCAGGTGTCGGTCAACTGACCGCGCTCGCCTTTGTCGCCGCGATCGACGATCCCTCGCGCATCCGCCGATCACGAGACGTCGGCGCCTATCTGGGCCTGGTTCCAAGACGCTATCAGTCGGGCGAGGTCGACTATGTCGGCGGAATCTCGAAATGCGGCGACCGGCGGGTGCGGACCCTGCTGTACGAGGCCGCCAATGTCATGCTGACCCGCTACAAGGGCCAGCTCAAGCTCAAGGACTGGGCCTTCGCGATCGCGAAGCGGTCGAGCATGCGTAAGGCGCGCGTTGCTTTGGCGCGTCGCCTCGCGATCATCATGCACGCGATGCTGCGGGACGAGACCGAGTTCCTCGCGGCGTAGGCCTAACCAATCACCGAGACAGGAGACCGCATCCAGCTCCCGCAAGGAGCGACGCCCGAGGGAGGGAGCAGACGACGGCGCCGATTGTGTTGCAGCGGCAACTACCAGCCGACTGCGGTTTCAACCTCGCCGCACTGCGCCCAGCTTACCCCATCAAGCGCCAGCGAGCGCGCAGAGAACACAGGCATCCCTAGGCGTCGAAAACCGGAAGAGCCTTTCTCCTTGACCCATTAGAGA
>CAWCCX010000005.1:0-129578 GCA_963794155.1 uncultured Alphaproteobacteria bacterium
CCTGAATGTAGATTGAACCTAATCCCTCAATTCCCGTTGACCGCAGTTCTTCCGTATGGCGATAATGCGGCGCTGGATGGCGAGGTGCGGCGTTTCGCAAAACGATTGAATATTCTCTCATCTTATTTCGCCCGTTCGCAAAAGCGAGCATTGATACGGGGATGGAGATGGCAACGTCCGCAAGACGACTTGGCGGCGCCCGCTTGCGGCTACGATCGCGCTGGTCCCGTCCGCTCCGCCCGCACAGGACGGCTATGTCGTGACGCTTGAACAGGTGGGGAGCGACGTCGTCGCCACAGGAAGCGGCGCAATCGACCTGGCCGGCCTGAACTTTCATTCCCTCGGGGCCGCCTATGCGGAAATAGTCCCATCCGTAGCCAATTTATCTACCGGGCCCATACTGCCCATACCGGATACGCTGGTCGACATATACACGGCGGTCTCTGGACCCCTGAATTTCGGGGCGGGACGTCCAGATCGCGGCGAGTAGCGGTAGCGGAGACTCGGGGCGGCCCACTTTAACTACCTTGCCGTGCCACAGGCTACCTCTCCGACAGCGCCCTGTCGGACACCTCGAACCTATGACAACCAGACTTTCAGCAGCCTCGGTGTAACACCGGGCGCCTACGAATGGACGTGGGGGAGCGGGGCAAACCAGAACTTCACGCTCGACATTGGAACCGCTATGCCTGAGCCATCGACCTGGGCGATGATGCTGCCTGGCTTCGCGGGCTTGGGCTTCGCGGGCTATCGCGCCTCGCGCAGCCGCTTATCTGACGTCTCCAGCGCGATGCGTTCGAGTTCAGCCACAATCTCGTCGATCTGGTTCGGCGCAACCTGGGGGTTGGGCATCGACGTCCCGCTCGCGAAGCCATCGGGTTCGGACAGGAACCGACGCAAGCTGTCCGTTGTCCAGACGCCGCCGATCCGCCTCAGACCCGCAGAATAAAGGAAGCGATCCGACGCTATGGGGTGCCCGAGAACGCCGCTCAGCGAGGGCGCGAAGTCGGATTCGTTCGTCTCGCCGAAGTGATGACAGAACATGCAGTTGTCGATGAGCGCCTGCGACCGCACGAATGGAAGCCGCCGATCGGCCGCCAGCTTTTCTCTGTCGATGGACAGAACGACGATCTGAGCGTCATCGGTCCACAGGGCGAGAACGCCGGGCTTCATGACGGCGAGGTCGCGAATCCTCTTGCCAATGAAGATCGGCTCGGAATAGACGACCCGCCCGTGGTCGGGCCTCAGCCGATACAACCTCAGGCCTTTCAGCGAGGCGACCAGCAAATCGCCGTCCCATCGTTTGTCGAAATCGCGCGCTTCGATCATCTCCGAGGGCGCTATGGATGGGACCCACGCAAAGATCGGCGGCAAGAAGCCGCCTAGCCGGCCGACGTCTGGGTTGGGTTCGTAGGAATATCTATGGTACTCGGTCCCCAGTGTGACATTGGGCCAGCCATAGTTCCCCGCCTCCGTCACTTGGTCCAGACGATCGCCGCCTTCCGGACCATGCTGGACGGCGATCAATCCAAGTGTCTCCGACAGCGCCAGCCCTTCCGGATTTCGAAAGCCTAGTGCCACGAGCCGGCGGCTCTGCGAGTGCACGTCAATCTCGAAAACCTTACCGAAAGCGGAGTTCGGATCCTGCGCCTTTTCGTCTTCGGTTCTGTATGTGCCGACCGCCACAAATAATCTGCCTTCGCTCCCCCAAGCCAAAGCGCCGCCCGCCTCGTCATTGGAGCCGTGAGGCTCGGGCTCGGACAGAAAAACCGTGGCCCACGCCGCGCGCGGTTGGAGCGTGTCCGGATCGAGCTCGATGACTGACACAGCGAAGCGCGTGCTTTGAAGCGCCGGATCGAAATATTCATGCGAGACCGCGAGCATATTGATGCTGCTCGAAAATCGCACGGAGTGGGCGCGGAAGCCCTTCTCGTCGATCCGCGGGTCCGGTTCTGACGCATATTGAACAATGTTGTTGGGGATCGGCGGGATTGGTGCCTTCGTGATCTCGGAGCAATCGTCAGCGCATTGAAAGAAGTTTCCCAGCCGGTCCATGATGAGCAGGCGCCGACCGGCCATGGTCACGCCGCCTGAGACTGCCGCAACGCGTTCGGTCGCGTTCGCGGGGAGGCTCCTCACGCGGAAGGGCAGCAGGACCGTATCAAGCTTCCTGTCGAGGGCGATTTTGCTTTGGTTGTCGCGATACTGTTTTGCGATGAGATCCGCCGCGTCTGACTCGGACCAGCGCGGCTGAAACTTGTCCTTAATTTTGTGCGCTAGTTCGTGCAGCGGCCGCGTGAGGACAACTCTGGCCTCGGAGAGTGCTAAGCCGGCGATAAAACCTGCCAGCGCCACCAGCGAAAGCCGAAAGCGTCGCGACCTTTGAATGCCTGCAAAAGCCTCTGTCGCCTTCACGTTATTCTTGCTCTTTCGGGGGATATCGGGCCTTTCAGTTCGGCGATACAAGATTCGGCGCGACCCGCCCCGGTGGCAGTGACTTTCATATCTTGCATGATTTGAGCCCTCGTGCTCGCATTAACACGCCTAACCTCAGGCCTACTAGTCGCTATCGCGAGGATTGTCGCAGTTGTGCACCATACGGCGAAGGGATAATTCCCACGCAGTGAACCGGCTGTCCGGCTGGGACGGCGGCTGACGTAGTCGACTTCGCCCATGGGCCGCCTCGCTGGCGACCCAAAAGATCGATCGCAATGACCCGCGAGGGCTGGCACATCTGGCCCGCACAGGATTCTTCAAGCCCGTGTCCGTGAAGTCGTTGTCCGCGCACGCCCTCGCTGGCTGATCATTGGGTGCAAGAAGCTGGTCGGCCAGCGGGTGGCCTTAGAAAAATCAGATCAGAGGTCTGGCGGTCGTGTTCGGGGTCCGGCTAGACTGCGCGTCTGCACGCGCTGCTTCGTCGCGAGACTCGAATCGCGCAAAAGGGCACAGGGATTTCTTCCGCTTAGCCATGCGAGGATCGATTGCGGCGCGGACCACGGTGATGGCGGCAATCGCTGCGATCGACGCAGACATGCGGCGCATGGCGAGGGCCTCGGCGCGCCTGCAGCCGGCTGAGGACCATCCCAGGCGTCGGCCAACTTCCGCTCTCGCCTTTGTGGCCGCGATCGATGATCCTTGGTTGCAAGTCCCGCCCGAGCGTCAGACCGCGCTTTAAGGACCCGTCGGAGACGCGTCCAAAGCGGCCCGCCAGCGCTTTGCATGTCTGAGGCAGCAGCAACTCAGCCAGATCAAATGTTAGGCAGGGCAGGAGCGCACGCCATAGCAGTCACTCGATTGAGAGCGCGAAATAGCCTTAACCGCCCGGTCACGCCGACGTGAGACCCTCAGGGCACGTTTTGGGCGGGTTGAGGTCGCCGATCCCGTTGAAGATGACCAGTACGGCTACAAGATCGGTGGCGTTCTCGTGACCGACTTTGTGACGCCCAATTGGTTGCCCATGGCCTTCGGGCAAGGGGATCGACCTGAGGGGGCATTCAAATAAGGCATTTCAGGTTCTCACCGGGGGCTACGCCCAGAAATTCGACCCCCAATCAGGCTGGGAGCAAGTCACGGGCGCGCTTGCCGCAAAGGGCAAGCAGGCCGAGGCCGCACCCGGTTCCCGGCGAGAACGTCGGAAGCGCCAATGGAAGTCGGCCCCGCAACCAAGTGTGGTTGTTTGGCCGTCACAGGAAATGAAACGAGGGCGCGGCTTAACCACGCTATTAGGACGCTCGGCGGACCTCAGCGAATTAGGATTGGGTTCTCGGCCTGCTAGCGGCGTCAATATCTGGCCTTCTCTATCTGCTGTCGCTGGTATTTGTCGCTACGCCGACACCTTCAGTCGCTATCCTCGTGCTCGGCCGCGCTCTTCTGGGTGGCGCTGAAAGCTTTATCATCACCGGCGGCGTAAGCTGGGGGCGTTCAGTCGTCGCGGCTCATCATGCCCGCAAAGTCATTGCATGGATCCCCACGAGCCGAGGCGGCTTTCTCGTCATGCTCGAGTTGGCATGACCTCGACAAGCTCGCGGCAATGCGCGGCCTGGGCGAGAGCAACAGCGACGTCATCCTGAGGCGGCGAGGGGGTTTGACCGCCGCGTCGTCCGAGGCGTTAGCGGAACGCTAACTTTTTGTATTTATGGTGAACGCTCACCCGATCGAGGGGAAGATGCTCACATTCATCGTGCTCGCCCTTAGCGCGGCCATCATCATTGTCGGGACTTGCTTTTGGGCCGGCAGCGCGATCGGCGATCGCGCTGCGCGCTTTTCGCAGCGCCGATAGGCGCGCCGAAGATCAGGATCAAGGCGAGCATGGGCCAATCGACCCGAAGCAAGCGTTCCGATAGCGGCAAAGCCCGCCACTCAGCGACCCACCCTCAAAGAAGCGGACTCTCTCTCGCCTTTTTCGCCTCAAGCAGAAGCTGCCTTGCCAAGTCCTCGGCTTGATGTGGAGTTAGCAAGAGCCGAATTTCACTGGAGTTGCCCGGAAAACCGGAGGCAAATATCGGCACAGTCGCCACTACGATTTTGTTCTCTGCGATCGCGGACGGGAGTCGGTGAGCGATTAGGTCGAACGGTTCACGCCCTCGAAATACGATATGGCCCATGCCTTCGCCCCGAACATCCGCGATCGTCCCATCGCGTCCGCAAGAACGGGGCCAGACGCCGACCATCGACCAGCGGCCGGCGGCCAGTCCAAAGCCATTCCAAACGGCATCAGCCTTCAAAAGCCGCGCGCGGGCGCTGCGGCGCCAACGGCAGGCGGACGTTTCATCACGACGAAGCCGGATCGTTCAAGATGCTTCACAAACCGCTTGGCGACGATCTCCGCCATGATCTCATCGGCGTTGTGGACGCGCTTGCGGCCCTGATAGCGCAAGGCGAACGCGAGAGCGTTGGCGACGTCATCGGCGGTGGCGGGCATGAGGCGTTCGGGCGCGTCGGTCATCGGGGCAGCGTAGCCGGGCGGCCAGAACGACGACGAGTTTCGTGCTAGCGGCATGAACCGGGCCACCCATATTGGGTCATCGCCGACGAGGCTCACCCGTTCATGTCCAACGTTGACGCGGACCCGCTGCGGGCCGGGCGATATCGTTGGACGATCTGTGAAGGGTTTCAAATTCATCATCGATCGCCACAATCATACGCGACCCGCCGCGAAGCCAAGGAAAACGCTGAGAAGGCCATGTCGAAATTTGTAGCCCATTGGCGGGGAAGGTATTGACCAAGACCGCCAAGTGCCCGCTGGCCGCTGGAAATGGGAATGCGGGGGACCCGCCGTATCGTCGTGAAGGGCGAGAAGTTTGCCGCGGCCAAATCATGATTGACAGCGCCGACAAACCTTTCGACCACCTGCGGCGCGGGGGCAGGGGGGACGCCTCCCATCCCCGCAGGGTCCACGTCGAACGTTTGGGCATCGCGCAGGCCCCACATCAGCCAATAGGCGCCGGCGTGCAAGAACAGCCGGAACTGATTGGCAGTGGCTTTCGTACATGAGGTGCGATCGGCCGCGAGATGCGTCTTGAAGGACTTGATGTGGTTTTCGGCCTCCAGCGCCGGCAATAGAGATCCTCGTAGAGCGCGCGGGGGTTGCGTTTGTCGAGATTGGTGACGACGAAGCGGGTGTCGGGTCCTTCCGCGCCGGCCTCGACGCGGGCGACGATGCGCTCGACGCGGCTCCAGCTTTGGGCGCCGTCGAGGAACTCCGCGAAGCGGCGGATCTTGCCGTCCCCCCGCGCGGCCTCGAAGCGCGCCTTCATGCTGGCCTCGAGGACTTCAACGTGCCGGCGCAAGGTCGGGGTCGGCGCGACGCCGAGGATGTAATCGAGGCCGTTAGCTCGACACCAGTCGAGAACCTCGGGGCCGCAATAGTGACTGTCGGCGCGCAGCAGGATCTCGGTGCGCGGCCAGTTGGCGCGGAGGGCGCGCAACAGGCGGCGCAGGAAAGGCTTGATCTCCTTGCCGCTTGGCCGTTTGGCGGGACGAAGGACGGCGGTAACGAAGCGGCCCTCGCCGTCGAACACACGATCGGCTGAAAGCCGTATTCGTCGCAATGGGCGTTAAACAGTCGCAACGGCTGGCCGCCGTGAACCGCGTCGTACGTCTCGTCGATGTCGACGTGATGCGTTTGGGAACCTCGTGGAAGGGTATGCAATAAAGATCGACCCTGGCGCGGCCCCTGCGCATAAGAGCGCGAACGTCCGGCAAATTCTCCAGCCGCGAGATCGTCGACTGCGAACACTATTCCCGATCGGAGGGCGAACGATCGAGCGCCATCTTGAACATCGGATCGCTGCGCAGGCAATTGGCGTCGACGCCATCCTCGTAGCCGGCGCTGATCATCAGCATGCGAAAGCGAATGATGTCGGCCAGACTGTGTGTCACCTGATCGGACGCGCGCGGATCGGCCACGCAGGAGGCGAGCCGGTCGGCAAGGCGAAGGCGCCGTTCGACCTCGCGCAACGGCAGAATGCCGCCATCCGACTACAGCAAGCCGCCATCGAATTTGACCACGACGGGCTTGCCGCCGGCAGGTGACAGACCAGGCAACCGCAGCATAGGATCGTTCATGGCGGGTGTGGCTTCCGGAGTTCGCGCGAATCGGCTTTAACAACCAGATTATAAACGAAATCAGAGATTTACGCTACATCCGCCGCCTGCCGTGCATAGTGCGGGCTAACTGATTTGCATGGGCCGCGCACAGGCAACGCGAATCCGGTACACTCAACCAACGCGGGGAAAAAATGGCAAGAATCCTGCCGGTGATCATGTGCGGCGGTTCGGGGTCGCGCATGTGGCCGGAATCGCGCGAAAGCCTGCCCAAGCAGTTCATTCCCCTGATCGGCGAGCGGTCGACCTTCCAGTCGATCGTCGGCGTAGTCGGCGACCCCAAGGTGTTCGAGCCGTCAATCGTCATCACCAACATCGACTATCGCTTCCGGGTCGCCGAGCAATTGCGGGAGATCGGGGCCGAGGCGACAATTCTGCTCGAGCCCGAGCGCCGCGACAGCGCCGCCGCCGTCGGCGCGGCGGCCGCCTGGGCGGCGGAGCGCGATCCGAAGACGGTCATGGCCGTGCTCGCGGCCGACCATGTCTTCGAGGACGGAAAGAAATTCGCGCGGCTCTGCGCCGAGGCCTTCGATGCGGCCGCAGCCGGCGAGATCGTCACCTTCGGCGTCACGCCCGACCATCCGGCGACCGGCTTCGGCTATATTCACCCGGGCGAGCCGCTGGCGATCGACCCGCGGGTGCGGCGCATCGAGCGCTTCGTTGAAAAGCCGGACGAAAAGCGGGCGCACGCCTTCATCGAAGACGGCTATCTGTGGAACTCGGGCAATTTCGTCTTCCGCGCCGACGCCATGCTCGAGGAGCTGAAGCGCTTCGAACCGGACATCGCCGCCGCCGCTGCGGCGGCGGTCGCGAGGGCCAAAAAGGATCTCGGCTTCGTCGTCCTTGACCATCCGTCCTTCGCCCGGGCGCCGAAGATCTCGATCGACTATGCGGTGATGGAGCGAACCGGCCGGGCGGCGGTGCTGACGGCCGACGTCGGCTGGTCGGATGTTGGCGAATGGTCGGCGGTCTGGCGGCTGAGCCCGCACGACGCCCGTGGCAACAGTCTTCGCGGCCGGGCGGTGGCGATCGATTCGTCGAACGTGCTCGTGCGCTCGGAGGAGCAACTCGCGGCGGTGATCGGGCTTCGCGATGTCGTCGTCGTCGCCACCCGCGACGCGGTGCTGGTCGCCGACCGGTCGCAAACCGACAAGGTCAAGGCGCTCGTCGAGCGGCTCAAGGCCGAGGGCCAACCCGAGGCGACCCAGCATGTGCGGATCTATCGGCCATGGGGCTATTATCAGAGCGTCGACCAAGGCTCGCGCTACCAGGTCAAGCGCATCGTCGTCAGGCCCGGGGGGCGCCTGTCGCTGCAAAAACACCATCACCGCGCCGAGCACTGGGTAGTCGTGCGCGGGATCGCCGAGGTGACGCTCAACGCCAGGATCGAGCATCTGCATGAAAACGAGTCGATCTACCTGCCGATCGGCTCGACCCATCGGCTCGCCAACCCCGGCAAGATCGATCTCGAATTGATTGAGGTGCAGACCGGCAGCTATTTCGGCGAAGACGATATCGTCCGCATCGACGACGACTATAGCCGGAAATGAGGCTACGGCGGGGCCGCTCGCTAGACTAGCGCCGGGTGTGCGCGCGCCGAGGGGCCGCTCATCTGCGAACGGGAGATGACCCGCGCTGCGGCGCTGAACGGCGTCCCGCTCAATGTCCTCTATTCGGTCGGGCTGACCGAAACCGGGCGCAAGGGCGAGCTCAGCCCCTATGACATGAACATCGATGGAAAGGAGGTCCATTCCGCGACGCTCGCCGAGGCGATGGCGAGTTTCGCCCGGGCGAAAGCGCGCGGCGCCAAGTTCATCGACATCGGCTGCATGCAGATCAACCAGCATTGGCACGGCGCCGACTTTGCTTCGCTGAGCGAGATGTTCGATCCCGAACGCAGTCGAATACGCCGCGAGGTTCCTGAAGACGCTGCGCGCCGAGGAGGGCAGCTGGACGCTGGCGGTCGCGCGCTATAACGCCGGGCCAGACAATCCGGCGGCGGAGCGAACCTATGTCTGCGCCGTCATCCGCAACATGATCGCGAGCGGCTTCGGCCGCTGGACGGCGAACGCGCTCTGCCGGTAGCTGCGCGCAGACTCGTCATTGCGGGGAGCGGAGCGACGAAGCAATCCGTGACCCGCGCCCGGCGCACGTGCGGATGTTTCAGGACGATCTCGGCCACGTCAAGGTCATCGCGTTGAGGCGCCCGATGTTCGCCGCGTGCGCTCCTTTAGGCCTCGACCTTCTGCTTGTACGATCGCCAGCGCAGGGCGCCGGAACCCGATTCGGCCTCAGCGGTTGCGGTTGCGACGATGCGCTCGTGATCGAGCGATTTGTGGCACGCGGGATCGGCGTTCCGGGCGTCGCCTGTCAGGGCCAGCGCCTGGCAGCGGCAGCCGCCCCAGTCGATCTCGCGACGGTCGCACGATCGGCAGGGCTCCCGCATCCATTCCGTGCCGCGGAAGGCCTTGAAGGCCGGATTCAGGCGCCAGATGTCGGCGAGCGAACGATCGCGCACGTTCCAGAATTCGAGGCCCGGAATGGATTCGGCGGCGTGGCACGGCAGCGCCTTCCCGGTCGGCGACACGTTGATTGCAATCCGCCCCCACCCCCCCGCGCAGGGCTTGGGATAGCGGGCGTAATAGTCGGGGACCACCATGTCGATGACGAGCTCGCCCTTGAGCCGCGCCCGCGCCGCTTCAACCAGCGCAATCGACTCCTCGACCTCTTTCCGCGGCGGCATCAGCGCCGCGCGGTTCGCGAGCGCCCAGCCGTAATATTGGGTGTGGGCGATTTCGAGCCGGCGCGCGCCGAGTTCGACCGCAAGCTCGATGAACGCGCTGACCTGATGCAGATTGGCGCGATGGATGACCGCGTTGATCGTGAGCGGCATGCCGGCCTTGGTGACGTAACCCGCGAAGGCGCGCTTGCGCTCCCATGAGCCGGGATAGTGACCGAGACGATCGTTGGTGTCCTTGTCGGCGCCCTGGAAGGAGAGCTGCGCATGGTCGAGGCCGGCCTCAGCCAGTTCGCCGGTCAGTTTCTCGCTGACCCCGATCCCCGAGGTGATGAGGTTGGTATAAAGCCCGCTTTCCGACGCGTGGCGGGTAAGCTCGACGATGTCGCGCCGCGCCGTCGGCTCGCCGCCGGAGAGATGCACATGCAGCGCCCCGAGCGCGGCGGCCTCGCTGAATACGCGCTTCCAGGTTTCCGTATCGACCTCCGCGCCGGGGCGCTCGAGCGCCAGCGGATTGGAGCAATAGGGACAGCCGAGCGGACAGCGATGGGTGAGCTCGACCAGGAGTCCGATCGGCGGCGCGGGCGGCGGTGCGGCATGAGCAGTCATGTTTCGAGGACCCTTTTGGCCTTGAGGTCGGCGAGCATGGCGAGGACGTCCTTTTCGATCACCGCCTTTGGCGCATTATAGCGCTCGGCGAGCTCGGCGACGATGGCGGCAAGATCGCGCTCGCCGTCGCAGAGCTCGAGCACCGTCGCGGCGGTGGCGTCGACCTCGAAGATCCGCTCCGGCGCGAGCAGCGTCCAGCGTCCGCGCGCCTCGTCGCGCTTGAGCCTGACGCCCCTCGGGAGATGAGGCCGCGATTGCGCATTGATCTCCATGCGTCGTCCGTCTCGATTCACTCTGGCCTGAAGGCCCCGGGCGGAATCGCCCCGGTGACATAGGCGTGGTGCAGCGCGTCGAGCTGCGCCCATAAGACGTCGGTTTTGAACTTCAGCGCGGCGAGCGCGCCCTGCTGCTCGGCGACCGTGTGGGCGTTGCGTTTGACGTAGTCGAGCGCGAATCCCGCGTCCCTCGGCGCCTGGTCAAGCCGGCGGCGGAAATAGGCCACCACTTTCTCATCGATGAAGCTGTAATTGGCCAGCATCCCGGCGATGCGGCGTTTGTGCAGCGACGGCGCGAAGAGTTCGGTCAGGCTCGACGCCACCGCCTCGACCAGCGGCCGCTCGCGGACGAAGCGCACGTAGGCCTGGACTGCGAATTTGGTCGCCGGCAGCGCGCCCTCCTGCGAGATCACGTAATCGCGGTCGAGACCGAGCCCATCGGTGAGAATGAGCCAGCGCTCGATGCCGCCCTTGTCCTCGCCGAAGCCGTCATGGTCGGCGATGCGGTGCAGCCATTCGCGGCGCAGCTCGCGATCCTCGCAGCGCCCGATGAGGGAAGCGTCCTTCATTGGGATCGCCGCCTGATAGACGTAGCGGTTGAGCGCCCACGCCTGCACCTGGCCCTTGGCAAGCTTGCCCTCGTGCAATAGCTCATGGAACGGATGGAGGTCGTGATAGCGAGCGGGGCCGATCGCGCGCAGCGCCGCCTCGAGCGCCTCGGGGCTCATGGGCTCGGGCCCGGCGTGCTTGTTCATAGGCCGATCTCCATGCCGTCGAACGCGACCTCCCACCCGGCCGCTTTCACCTTTGCTTCTTCGGCCGACCCTTCAATCAGGATCGGGTTCGAATTGTTGATATGGATCAGGATGCGGCGCAGGCTTGTATGGCGCGCGAACGCCTCCAACGTTCCTCCTGGTCCTGTGACCGGCATGTGGCCCATGCGCCGGCCGGTCTTGTCGCCGAGGCCATTCGTGATCATTTCGTCGTCGGCGAAGAGCGTGCCGTCGAACAACAGCACGTCTGCGTCGCCGACGCGGGCCTTGAGCTCCTCCGTAACATGGGCGCAGCCGGGCGCATAGACGAGCCTTGCGCCCCCCGCTTCGACCCCAACGCCAACGGCGCCTTCGCCAATCTCGCCGGTATTGATCTCCCCCTCCTCGAGCCACAACGGAACTTTGCCGGGCACGGCGAATAGCTCGAGCCTGAGGCCGGGCAGGGGCTCGAAGGTTTCGCCAAGCCGGACCGCCCGGCGCGGGGCGACGCTGCGATCGACCGCATCGAACATCCGATTGGCCCCGATCGCCTCGAGCGTCGCCTCTGTGGCGAAGACCGCTAGCGGCTGGCGCTCGCGCAGCGCCAGGAGGCCGGCCGCCGAATCGATCTCGGCGTTGGTGAGCACGATCGCCGCGATCGGCGAATGACGTCCCCCGCCCTTGGGCTGAAGCGCCGGCGTGGCGAGAATTTGCTGCCGCAGATCGATCGAGGCGTTGAGCAGCGCCCAGTCCGAGCCGTCGACGCTGAGCGCCAAGCTCGCCTGGGTGCGCGGCTTGACCCGCCGATCGCCGCGCCAGGCGAGCCGGCAGACCGGGCAGCCGCAGTTCCACTGCGGCACGCCGCCGCCCGCGGCCGAACCGAGCACCAGGGCCCTCAATCGAGGCTGAACTGAATTACCGGGGGACATAGTTGAAGCTCGTCGCGATATGGGCCGAGCCGCCGGGAGGCGGGGGAAAATGCGTCGACTGCACCAGGGTTCGAGCCGCCGCGTCAAGGTCGCGGTCGCCAGACGACCGGGTAATCGCAAACGCGGCGACCGCCCCTGAGGGTCCGATCGTGAACGCGACGCCGACCACGCCTTTCGCCGCGCGCGCCCTGGCGGCCTCTGGATAGAACATGCGGCTGCGGATCGCCGAGGCGACCTCCGATTGGTAGGCCGAAAGCGACGCGGCGCTAGCCGCCGCGCTCGATGACGCGCTCGTCGAAGGAGCGCCCCCCGATGTCTGAGCGGCGGCGGGACGAGACTGCGCCTGAGCAGGTCTGGGCGCGGGGGCCGGCTTGGGCGCTGGTCTCGCCTGGGGCTTCGGCGCTTCGACGCGCAAGGGCGGAGGAGGCTTGGGCCACGGGGCCTCGACCGTCTTCGGAGGCGGAGGAGGCGGCGCAAGCTCGACCGGAGCGGGAGGCGGCGGAGGTTCCGGCGGCGGAAGGGGAGGTTGCTCCTCCGGCGGCGCAAGTTCCGGCGGCTGGGGAGGCTGTTCAGCGACCGGGGGCGATTCCGCTGGTGGAAGAGGAGGCTGTTCGGCGACCGGCGGAGGCGAGGTAACGGCGATCGGCGGCGGCTCGACCGGCGACGGCGCAACCTCTTGAGGCGGCGCGGGCGGCTCAGCCACGGATTTTTCGGGCGGCTTCGGCTCTTCGGCCGGCGGCGCCGCGGCTTCAGCGGGCGGCGCGCGGCTTCAGCGGGCGGAGCTTCCGGCTGAATGTCGACGATCACCTCTCCGGGCGGCTCGGGCGGCTTCGGCGCGAGCGTGACGATCGAGAGCGCGGCTGCGTGGAGGGCGAGGACGATCGCAACGACCGCCGGGCGAAGCCAGGGCGGGCGTAAGGCAGGCGGCTCGAAGGCGCGCCCGCCGAGCGTGGCGTCGGTCATTGCGCGGGCGCGGGGGGCGGCGATTGCGCCTTGCGCGGGGCGGAGACGATCGCGATGCGGGTCACGCCGCTCGCGGCGAGATCGTCCATGACCGCGACCACATCGCCGTACGCGGCGTCCTTGTCGCCGCGCAACTGGACGATTCCGTTGGACTCGCCGAGCAGCGGCCTTGACCTTCGCCGCCAGTTCATCGCGCGCGACCTGGTCCTTGCCCACCGAAACGGCGCCGTCCTTGGCGACGACGACCACCACCGGATCCTTGGCTTCGAGCGGTTCGGCCGTCTTCGCAGCCGGAAGGTTGACCTTGATGCCGCTCGCCAGCAGCGGCGCGGTCACCATGAAGATGATGAGCAGCACCAGCATCACGTCGACGAGCGGCGTGACGTTGATCTCGGCCAGCGGCTGATAGAGGCCCTCGCCGACCTTGCGCGGCTTGATCGCCATCAGGGCGCCTCGACGCGGCGGCGCGGCCCGTCGTCGCGGGCCACTTCCGCCGGGCGCGACATGAGCGCGAGCGCGCGCTCCTCGACGAACGACGCCATGTCCTGGCCGAGCCGGGCATAGGCAGCGCCGATGCGGTTATAGCCGATCGAGGCCGGAATCGCCGCCGCGAGGCCATAAGCGGTCGCGGCCAGCGACTCGGCGATGCCGGGCGCAACCGTCGCCAACGACGTGTCCTGCGCCTGGGAGATGGCGGCGAAGCTCGACATGATGCCCCAGACGGTGCCGAACAGGCCGACGAACGGCGCGACCGAGGAGATGACCGCGAGATTGGGCAAGCCGCCCTCCGAGCGCGTCAGGAGCTCGCGCGCGGCGCGCGCCATCGCATCGGAAATGCGCTCTCTGAGTTCGCCCACGGTCTCGCCGGGAATGCGGCGGCGCGCCTCTTCGTCGCCGGCGATCGCGATCGCCTCGAGCGGGTTCGCGATCGCTTGGCCCGCGCGGGCGTCGCGGACGGCGCGGCCGAGGCGCACAACCGAAATCACCCCTTCGATGATCAGCACCCAGCACCAGAGCGAAGCGAGAAACAGCACGCCCATAACGAACTTGCCGACGAGGCCCGCCGAGAGAAAGAGCCCAAGCGGTGATAGGTTCAACGCTTCCATGCCGATCGCTTACTCGCCAATATCAAACGCGCGTGCTTTCCGAAAAAATCACTTCAACAGCTTCAACAGCGCGCGGCCTGACTCGCTTCGCAATTCTTTCGCGGTCAGCGTGCCGTCGTGATCGCCGTCGGCCGCCTCGAAACGCTTCTCAACCACGGCGAGGTACTCGTCCTTCGAAAGCGTCCCATCCTTGTCGAGATCGGCTGCGGTCAAATCGCCCTTCGACAATCTCCTGCGCAATTCCTTCGCGTCCAGCGTGCCGTCGTGATCGTGGTCGAGTTTGTCGAATAGCGTTTCGGCGGCCTTTTTCGCCTCTGCAAGATCCACCGTTCCATCGGCGTCCGCGTCGAGTTCCTGTAGGCAGGCCAGAGCCGGCGATCACGGGCGATCCACTTAAGGCGAGTAGGCCCGCTAGTGATGCGAGCATAGTCCGTCGAGAGAGCGCCATGAAATTCTCCTGAGTTCGCGACGTACGGGGTCAGCGCGATATCGCGCCGCCCGCTGCTGCGATCTGCCTCAGATGAGCGAATTGCCGAATTCTCCATCATTCGGCCTAGGGTGCTCTAGCCCGACTGGAGGATAGGTTCAACGCTTCCGCGCCATCCGTCATTCCCACTCATCCCGAGGGTCACAACGAGATCCGCATCCCCCCGTAGATGGCGAAAGGCTTCCCGGGCCCGAACGACTGCGGATTGGTAATGGCCGGGCCCGTCATGAACTCCCCGGTCTGGACCAGGCCGCCGGAAGTATAATAACGCTGATCGAAAATGTTCTGAGCGTAGCCATAAAGCTGCACTTGCTTGTTCTACTGGTAGGAGGTGTGCAGGCCGAAGACGGTATAGCCGGGAACTTGCGGAACCGCGCCGTTCTCGTTGCCGAAGATGACCTGGCCTGACGCCGCGACCATGTCCGCGCCAATCTTCCAATTGGGGGTCACGGCGTAGTCGACGCCCACTTTGATCGTATTCTTTGGAATGCCGGCGATCTGCGTGCCGTTGGTGATCGGAATATTCCCATTGGCGTCGGCCAACGGATTGTTCGGCGACGGCTCCTCGAAGGTCGTGAGATAGATGGCGTCGATATAGGTGTAATTGGCGTAAGCCGTCCACCGGTCGCCGGTCCACTGGGCGCTGACCTCCGCCCCCTGGCGCAAGGTTGTTCCAACGTTGGTGTAATAGCCGAAGCCGTTAAACGTGCTCACCACCGGCAGAATGTCGTTGGTGAGCGTGGTGCGGAAGAGCCCGGCCGACCATTGCAGCTTGCCCCATTGGGGTCCCAACCCAAACGTGGCGAGAGCGTTCTGTCCCCGGAAGCCCAATTCGAAAGTATTGCCGACGACCTGCTTGAGCGGCGGGTCGGAGGACAGGAAGTTGTCGATGATGCAGGGGTCAGTGGCGCTGGCGCAACCGAGCTCGAGCGGCGTCGGCGTGCGATTGGTCATCGCATATCCCGCATAGAAGTTGATGTCAGGCGTGATCTTGTAGGTGAGGCCGGCCGTCGGATTGAGATGGAAGTAGTCCGAGTAACCGCTGAGGAGAGCGTCGTTCGTGCCCTCGAGACTGATCCCGGCGAAATTGAAACGCGCGCCGCCGGTCAGCGTCAGGCGATCGGTCGCGTTGAACGTGTCGAGCGCGTAGACGCCGACATAGGTGTTGTTCGCCTTGACGTCGATCGGGTTGAGAAAGCTGTCGGGCTCGTCGATGATGTACGGGGAGGCGGTCAGCGGGTACGAGTTGTTCGTGAAAGCGATCGTGCCGAGCGTGCTGTTGCCGGTGTAATGCGTCCAGCCGTAGTCGAGCGACGCGCCGACGGTCAGCGTGTTGTCGTGGCCGAAAATCTTGTCGGTGTCGACAGCCTGCCCGCTGACGCCGACCGAGCGCGATTGCGTCTGGTTGTCGTCGTCTTCGCCGAGGTCGAGCGTTCCACCCTGCGAGATGTCGGGAATGATTCCGCCCAGCGTGTCATGCACCGGGCTTCCGTTTAGGCACGAATACGGCGGACAGGGCGTCACGTCGGTCCCGTTGCCGTCGACGTGCTGCTGGTTGAACTGGCGGAAATAGGCCCCGGCCTGGAAACTCAGCGTCGGCGAATAGGCGTAAGCGCCGGTCCACTGGAGCATGGCCATCTGGTTATCGGTCGTCTGGGGAATGGTGTAGACGCTGCCCCAATTCGTCTGCAGTTGCTGGATCGGCGTGTAGGCAGCGACGCCGAACTGGGTGTTCCCCGCGGTGAGTTGCAGGTGCAACTCAAACCCGTTCGCCTTGTAGCCGACGTCGCCGTAGAAGTTGGTGAGCTGCGACGCTTCGGCGACCCGCCAGCCGCCGTCGTTGATCTGATTGGCCGCGATATAGACCGACCAGTCGCCGACCTGCTTGCCGAACTGGATTTGCTCTTGCGCGCGGTAGAACGAGCCGCCCTCGAAATCGGCTTCGAAACCCTGCCAGGTGAAGCCGTTCTTCATCGTCACGGTGACGGCGCCGCCGAGGGCGTTGAGGCCGAAGATCGGGTTTGCGGCGACGATCGTCGTCTTGTCGATCGCATTTGCCGGGATGAGGTCCCAATTGACGACGTCGCCGAACGCCTCGTTGATGCGCGTGCCGTTCTGGTAGACGGCCAGCCCTTGCGGCGTGCCGGTGACCGCGGTCGCATCGAAACCACGATAGGAGAGGTCCGGCTCGAAATCGTTGCCGGAGACGTTGCCGACGGTGACGCCCGGCGCCGAGCGTGCCAGCGCGTCCGGGAGCGTCGTATCGTTGAAGGTTTGAATGTCCTGCGAGCTCGTCTGCCAGACGGCGAAGGGAGACTGCGAGACGTTGATCTGGCCGCCATTGAGCGGCGTCGTCGCGACGACGTCGAAGGTCGGGAGCACGATCGTGTCCGCGCGCGCCGAAGTCGGCGCCGCCGCTAAAGCGGCAAAACCGGAAGCGCGCAAAAGCCAAGTCGTTCAGCGAGCCATCCGCCCCCCTCCGCGTCCTTATACGAATAGCGTCGCGAGCAAGCTCGTCCGGGAGTTACGAGGGCGCAAAACCTCATATGCTCACTCGCGGTCTAGGGAAGATAAACGCTTCGCTCGCCGCAAGTAATTTCAATGATTGGAAAATTTTATGGGAGTTATTCCCGCATTCGCCGGGAGCTTTTCCCGACTCGCCGACGGCTCCGGCCGCGCCGAAGCGCGCCTCGACCACGACGCCGCCTCCCGGCGGAGAGCCGATGCCGACCTGGCCGCCAAGCAGCCGGACCCGGTCGCGCATTCCGGCAAGCCCCATCCCGGCTTCGGTTTCGCCCTGCCATCCGCGGCCGTCGTCGGCGACTCGAATCACGAATCCCCCTAAGCCCGCGTCGCCCAGGCTCGGCTCGGGCGCCGGCGTTTCGAATCGCAGCGACACGTCGATCCGCGTCGCGCCGGCGTGGCGATAGGCGTTGGTCATCGCCTCCTGGACGAAGCGATAGGCCATGAGGCTCGCTCGCTCGCTCATCGCTTCGACGCGCGGATCGACTTCCAGCGTGACGGCCACTCCGGGCTCGGCTCGCCGCCAATGCGCGAGGAGCGCCTCGAGCGCCTCGGCGAGCCCCAATTCCTCGAGCGCGGCCGGACGCAGATCGGCCAGAATGCGACGGTTCTGGCCTTGAAGCGCTTCGACCTGGGCCTCGATCGCGCTCGCGGCCTCGCGAGCCGAGGTATCGTCGGCCAGCTTTTTCGCCAGCACCGCCGCGCTGGCCCGCAAGGCGAAGAGATGCGGTCCGAATTCGTCGTGGAGCTCGTGAGCGATCACCCGGCGTTCCTCGTCCTGGGCGTCGAAAACGCGCTCAGCCAATTCGCTGTTGGCGCGCTTCAGACTGCCGAGCGCCTCGGCAAGAGAATTGACCTTGGCGTTGAGGTCGCGGACCTCCGGCGGTCCGAGGATTTCGGCGCGCGCGCCGTAGTCGCCCGCCTCAAGGCGCGTGAGCGTGACGCTCGCGACCCCAAGAGGTTTGACTGCGCGCCCGACCAGGAGACTTGTCACCGCCAACGCCGCGAGCGCCAGCCCTCCGCCGACCAGCGCATGATCGCGCGCGCCCTCCCAGACCTCGTCGATCTCGTCGGCGGGATCGGCGACGATGACGATCGATTCGGTTCTGCCGTCGCTCAACCGGACCGGAATGGCGGCGACTTCGCCCGGCGCATTGACGAGCGCGCGAAACCATCGCGGGGCGTCCGACTGGTTGTTCGCCTGGCGGATGATCGACGAAGCAAGCGACGGCTCGCCCAATCCGGTCCGCACGTGCCTGAGGTTCTGGAGACTGGCGACGAGCGCTTCAATAGCCTCCGGCTGCGGCGGTCCGTTCAGGCGCGCGAGCGTGGTCGATACGAAATCCTTGGTCAGCCGCATCGCGCTTTGCGTTTCGGCGCGCACGCGCGCGCTCGCCTGAAGGACGACATGGCCTGCATCGGCGGCAAGCCAGAGCGCGAACAGCGAAGCGAAGATGAGATTGAGCCGTGCGCGCAAGGAGATCGAACGCCACATCCGTCTCACGCCTTTCCGGCTTCACCGTTGATTTTGCTCACGGCCCTGTCAATGCTGTAAGTCAATGCGGGCTCGCGCCTCTTTCGCTCGGCCGAGGTCCCGGCCCGGCCGGGGAGCGGGACCATCCGCCAGGAAGGGTTCTAGCGCTTGCGGGTTCTTGTCGTCGACGACCATCCGATCATCATTTCCGGGTGCCGGGCGCTTCTGGAAGCGGATCCGAGCGTCGAGGTCGTCGAGGCGCAGGACGGCGTCGCCGGCTTCGCCGCTTTTTTCGCTGACAAGCCCGACGTCGCGCTGATCGACATCAATCTGCCGGGACTTTCGGGATTGGAGCTGGTGCGCCGCATCCTCGAGCGCGAGCCCGCGGCGCGGCTCGTCATCTTCAGCATGAACGACGATCCCGTCATCGCCGCGCGCGCGATCGAAACCGGCGCCAAGGGCTATATCGCCAAGAATGACGATCCGGCGCTGTTCGCCGATGCGGTCAAGACGGTGGCGGCCGGCGGCCTCTATCTGCATGCGGAAATGGCGCGGCAGATCGCCTTTCTGCGGGCCGGCGCCAACGCCAATGCGATTTCGAGCCTGAGCGCTCGCGAGCTCGAAATCCTGCGCCTCCTCGCCGCCGGCCGCACCATGGCCCAGATCGCTGAGCTGCTCGGCGTCTCCTACAAGACCATCGCCAACAACTGCACCCAGCTCAAACAGAAGCTCGGCGCGCACTCCGCCGTGGACCTCATGCGCATCGCGCTCAGCGCGAGGATTTGAGGGTACCCTCCTACACCCCGAGCGCCGCGTTCTTCAGCGGCAGCGAGCGGATGCGTTTTCCCGTGACGGCGAAGATGGCGTTGGCGACCGCGGGCGCGATCGGCGGCGTGCCGGGTTCGCCAAGTCCGCCCCATTTGTCGCCGCCAGAGAGGACGAAATGGGTCTCGATTGCCGGAGCGGCGGCCATGCGGGCGATCGGATAGGAATCGAAGTTGCCCTGCTCGACCCGGCCTTGCTTGATCGTGATCTCGCCGAAGAGCGCCGCGGTCAGGCCGTAGAGGACCGCGCTCTCGATCTGCATCGCCGCGGTGAGCGGATTGACGAGGTGGCCGCAATCGACGCAGGCGACGACGCGCTCGACCTTGACCTCGCCGCGGTCGCTGACCGCGACCTCGGCGATCTCGCCGACGATGGTCCCGAACGCCTCGTGGATCGCGACGCCGCGCCCGATCCCCTTGCGCAAAGGCTTGCCCCAGTCGCCCTTGTCCGCGAGCGCATCGAGGACGGCGAGGAAATCGGACCTGCCCTCGAGCAGAGCGCGCCGGTATTCGAGCGGGTCGCGCTTGGCCGCATGGGCGCATTCATCGATGAAGCTCTCGACCGCGAAGGCATTCTGCGACGAGCCGACCGAGCGCCAAAACATGACCGGCACGTGGGTGTTCTTGAGGTTGACGCCCACTTTCAGCGCGTCGGCGCGATAAGGACAGTTGGCGAGGCCTTCGATCGCCTGGCGCTCGACGCCGTTCTCGACTTGGCCCCAGCCGAGCGAGCGGGTGATCGAGCCGACCGCGGTCGCGAACTCGAAGCCGGCGGGCGCGCCGTCCGCGCCGAGCGCGGCGCGCATCCGGAGCGCCGCCTGCGGGCGATAGCGGTCCGAGCGGATGTCCTGTTCGCGGGTCCAGATCAGCTTGATCGGACGATTGAGGGCCTTGGAGACCTCGACCGCCTGGATGAGTTCGTCGTTGACCGAGCGGCGCCCGAATCCGCCGCCAAGGAAGCAATTGTGGACGAAGACCGCATTCGCATCGACGCCGCCAGCCTTGGCGGCGAGCGCGAGCGCAGATTCGGGGGCCTGCGTGCCCATCCAGACATCGATCCGGTCTTTCCGCCAATGTGCGGTCGCGTTGAGCGGCTCCATCGGCGCATGCGCTAGATAGGGAACCTCGTAGAGCGCCTCGACCACTTTCGCCGGCTGGGCGAAGGCCGCGGCGATATCGCCATGGCCGCCACCGTCGGCCAGCGGCCCGTCGAGCGCAGCGCGGTATTCGGCGGCGAATTCGGCGCTGTCGGTCGAAGCGGCCGGGCCGAAGTCCCATTCGATCGGCATCGCATGAAGCGCTTCCTTGGCGCGCCAAAAATTGTCGGCGACCACCGCCACGCCGTTGGTCACCGGCATCGCGGCGATGATTCCGCGTCGCCCCGAGACGGCGGAAAAATCGTAGGACTTGAGCTTGCCGCCGAACACCGGACAATTCGCGGCGGCGGCGTAGGCCATGCCGGGCAGGCGCGTGTCGATGCCGAAGCGCGCCGCGCCGGTGACCTTGAGCGGCGTGTCGATGCGCTTCAAGCCCTCGCCGATGAGCTTGAATTGATCGGGCGTCTTGATCGCCGGCTCCGCGCCGAGCCCGACCTTGGCGGCGTCCGCCGCGAGCTCGCCAAAGGTCGCCGAGCGCCCGGAGGCCTCATGCCGGACGAAGCCGCCGCCGGCGATGCACGCTGCCGGTTCGACGGCCCATTTCGCCGCCGCCGCGGCGATGAGCCGCGCCCGGGCCGAAGCGCCTGCCTGCTGCAGGAAGACGCGCGAACGGCGGACCGAGGAGGAGCCGCCCGTCCCCATCGACCCGTAGACATTGTTGTCGGCGAGGTTGCGGTGGGCCGAGGCGTACTCGACCTTCACCTTGGCGAAGTCGCATTCGAGCTCTTCGGCGACGATCATCGCCATCGACGTCAGCACGCCTTGCCCCATCTCGGATTTGGCGACCCGGAGACTGATCGAATTGTCGGGGTCGATGACGACGAAGGCGTTGACCTCGCCGGGCGTCTTGCCGGTCTCCGGGCTCCACGGCTCGCCTTCTATGGTGGTCGCGCCGGCAAACTCGGGGGCGAAGGCCGCAATCATGAGGCCGCCGGCGGCGGACAGGCCCGCCTGGATGAGCGAGCGGCGGGAGAGCATCACGGTCATCGCGCTTCTCCTTCAGATCTTGGCCAGCTCGGCGGCGCGGTGAACGGCGGCGCGCATCCGCGGGTAGGTCCCACAGCGGCAGATATTGGACATCTCCGCGTCGATGTCGGCGTCGCTCGGGTGGGGATTGTGGGCGAGGAGCGCGACGGCGGCCATGATCTGCCCGGACTGGCAATAGCCGCATTGCGGCGCGTCGGCCTCGATCCAGGCCTTCTGCACCGCGTGCAGCTCCTTCTCGCCGAGGCCCTCGATAGTGAGGATCGTCTTGCCAGCGGCATCGCTGACCGGGGTGATGCAGGATCGCGTCGCCTCGCCGTCGATCAGCACGGTGCAGGCGCCGCACAACCCGGCGCCGCAGCCGAATTTGGTCCCGACCATCCCCAGTTCGTCGCGCAGCGCCCAGAGAAGCGGCATGTCCGGCTCGACGTCGAGCGCGAGCTCTCGTCCGTTGATGACAAGGCTGACCATGGGTCGTAACGTCTCCGATCGCGTATGCTGGGCCGCGATATTAAGCCGATGGAAGCGTGCAAAGTGAGGCGGATTCTCGCCGGCGGGCGCTCAATTCGGCGCGAGCGGCGGCCAAATTTGCGTGAGTTGCGTCCGAACATAACGCTTGAGGCTGGCGCGCCGAGCCCGCATCATCAGCGGCCAAACCGCCGATTCGGGACGACCCATGTCCTCGCGCCTGCCTCTCATCCGGGTCCGCCCGCTTGCCGCAAACCGGGCGCGCGGCTGGCTGACGGCGGGGCCGTTCCGCGTTCTTTGCGCGCTCGGCCCGGCCGGAATCGTCCACATCAAGCGCGAAAGCGACAAGGGAACGCCCGCGGGGAGGTTCAGGCTGCTCTGGGGCTATTGCCGGCCCGACCGCGTGCGGCTGAGGAGCGCCGGCGGACCGCTGAAGCCGATGCGCCGCGACCAGGGCTGGTGCGAGGACCCGGAAAGCCCGCGCTACAATCGCCCGGTGCGGCTGCCCGCAGCCGATTGCACGGATCGGATGTGGCGCGACGACCATCTCTACGATCTGACCTTCGTTCTCGATCAGAATTTCTCCCGGCGCGCCAAGGGGCGCGGCAGCGCGATTTTCTTCCACATTGGTCGCCCAGGCCTCACGCCCACCGCCGGCTGCGTCGCGATTTCCGCCGCCGACATGCTGAAACTCGCGCCACGCCTTAAGCGCGGCGCGGTGATGGCGATCGGGTAGGGATTGTCATTCCCGACGGCGCGAAGCGGCCGACCGGGAATGAGAGAATCGACGCCGGGCGGCTCGCCTTCCTATGATGACGTCCAACGCACATCCTAAGGACTACGCCTTGAGACGCCTCCGCTTCGCCGCCCTCGCTTTGCTCTGCCTCGCTCCGAGCGCCATCTTCGCCGACACAGCGCCGATCATCTCCCCGTTCGCGACCGCGCGTCCGGTCGTCGCCAGGCATGGCATGGTGGTGACCCAGGAGGCGGCGGCGTCGCGGGTCGGGCTGGACATATTGAAGCGCGGCGGCAACGCCGTGGATGCGGCGGTCGCGGTCGGTTTTGCGCTCGCCGTCACCCTGCCGCGCGCCGGCAACATCGGCGGCGGCGGCTTCATGCTGATCCATCGCGCCGATCGAAATCAGACGATCGCGATCGACTACCGCGAGGCCGCGCCCGCGGCGACGACCAAGGACGTATTCCTCGACGCCAACGGCGAGGCCGATCCGTTCAAGTCGCGCTTTTCCGGCCTCGCGGTCGGCGTGCCGGGCACGGTCGCCGGCCTCGAGCTCGCATGGCGCAAATACGGCTCGGGCAAGTTCTCGTTCGCCGACCTGATCGGCCCGGCGATCGCGCTCGCGCGCGAGGGCCTCATTGTCGACGATGACGTCGCCGATTCGCTCCCTCTCGCCGCTCGCGCCCTCGCCAGCCATCCATCGTCGGCGCGCATTTATCTCAGGGCCGACGGAACCGTGAAGCAAGCCGGCGACCACATCGCGCTCGACGACCTCGCCGCGACGCTCGAGGCCATCGCCGCGGGCGGCGCGGCCGGCTTCTACAGCGGGCCGGTGGCGCAGAAGATCGTCGATGCGGTGCAGGCTGCGGGCGGGCGGATGACGATCGAGGATCTCGCCGGCTATCGCGCCGTCGAACGCCAGCCGGTCAGCGGAACCTACCGGGGCTATACCGTCGTCTCGATGCCGCCGCCCTCGTCCGGCGGCGCGCACATCATCGAAATCCTCAACATCCTCGAAGGCTTTCCCTTGGCCGAGCAGGGCCTCAATTCCGCCGCCTCGCTGCACGAGATGGCGGAAGCGGAAAAGCTCGCCTATGCCGATCGCGCCGCATATCTCGGCGATCCCGATTTCGTCAAGATTCCGCTCGCCGGGCTGACCTCCAAGGCTTACGCCAAGCAATTGCGCGCGCTCATTGCGCCTGACCGCGCCCGTCCCGCGGCCGACATCCGCCCGGGCGAGCCACAGCGCTACGAGAGCGACCAGACGACCCATTTCTCGATCGTCGACAGCGACGGCGACGCGGTCGCCAACACCTACACGCTCAACCTTCCTTACGGCAGCGGGCTCGTCGCCGACGGGACCGGCGTGCTCCTCAACAACGAGCTCGACGACTTCGCCGCCAAGCCAGGCGCCGCCAACGTCTACGGCCTCCTCGGCGGCGACGCCAACGCGCCAGCGCCGATGAAGCGGCCGCTGTCGTCGATGAGCCCGACCCTGGTGCTGAAGGACGGCCAGCTCGTGATGGCGACCGGCAGTCCCGGCGGCTCGCGCATCATCACGGTCGTGCTGCAGGTCATTGTCAACGTGATCGACCATGGCCTCAATGTCGCCGAGGCCCAAAATGCGCCGCGCGCCCATGACCAGCTGTTTCCCGACGAACTCAGGATCGAGCGCGGCATATCGCCGGACACCATCCGCCTGCTCGAGGCGATGGGCCACAAGGTCGTCTTGAGTTCCATCGATGGGCTCGGCCAACACGATCGTGCGCGCGCCGGACGGCGAGCTCACCGGCGCGTCGGATTGGCGACAAAGGGGAACGCTGGCGGTCGGATACTGATCGGCCAGCGTCAAATGGGGAGCGAGAAGGGCCATGACAGTGAATGTCGGCGTCATTGGCGTCGGAATGATCGGCCAGGAGCATATTCGCCGGCTGACGACCACAGTCCCGGGCGCCCGCGTGGTTGCGGTCAGCGATGTTGACGAAGCGCGGGCGCGGGAGGCCGCCGCGCTCCTCGCCGGCGTGCAAGTCTACGCCCTCGGCGAGGATCTGATCCTCGCCCGGGAGGTCGAGGCCGTCATCGTCGCATCGTGGGGCCCGACCCATGCGGCGTTCGTGCTGGCGGCGGTCAAGGCTGGAAAGCCCGTCTTCTGCGAGAAGCCGCTCGCGACCACGGAAGCCGACTGTTCGGCGATCGTCGACGCCGAGACCGCCTTCGGCCGGCGGCTGGTGCAGGTTGGTTTCATGCGCCGGTTCGATCCCCAGTATCTGGCGATGAAGGAGACACTCGCATCCGGCGCGATCGGCGCGCCGCTCATCTTCCAGAGCGGCCATCGCAATCCCTCCGTCCCGGCGCATTACACCGGCGACATGGCGCTGACCGACACTGCGGTGCACGACATCGACATCGCCCGCTTCCTGCTCGACGACGAGCCGGCCGCGATCATGGTCCGTGCGCCAAGGCGCAACAGCCGCGCCGGCGACGTCGCCGATCCGCTCATGACGCTCATTGACATGCGCTCGGGCGCGCTCGTGGCGATCGAGACCTCCGTTCATGTCGCCTACGGCTACGACATCCGCGGCGAGGTCATCGGCGAGAGCGGCGCGGTGAGCCTGGCCGAGCGCAACGAGGTCATGGTCAAGGCGAATGGCGCATTCATGGGCCGGGTGCCGGCCGACTGGCGCGAGCGGTTCGGCCCGGCCTTCGACGCCGAGTTCCGCGCCTTCATCGCCGCCGCTGGCGAGGGCCGGGCGGCGGGCCCGAGCGCCTGGGACGGCTATGTCGCGACCGTCGCGACTACCACTGGCGTGAAGGCGCTCAAGACAAAGAAGCGCGAGCTGATCAAGCTTCGCCGCCGGCCCAAGCTCTACGCGTCTTGACGTACGCTCAATCCCCCGCATGCGTCTCGGCGCCCGGCCCGTTCATGACGCTGTAAAGCGCGCGCGCTTCTGGCGCCGGGCCGCGCCTCTCGCCGAGCGCCTCGACCCTGACTGCGAGCCATCGCGCCCCTTGCGCGAAGGCGATGACGTCGCCGCAGCGCACGGGACGGCTTGGCTTGTCGATGGAACTGCGGGTCCCCCCGCGGGTGAGCCGGACGCCGCCGTCCTCGACGATGCGCGCGGCGAGGCTCCTGGTCTTGAAGAACCGCGCGCGCCACAGCCAGACGTCGATCCGGCACGCGTCGTCGGTCACGAGGCAGCGCCGGCGCGGCGGCGCCGGGCCTTGGCGCGGCGCGCCCGTCGCGCGGCGCCGGAGTTTGGCTTGGCGAGCGCCGCGAGCGCGGCGAACGGCGTGGCCGGGATCCCGGCCGGCGTCGCCGCGGCCGGCGTCGCGCGCCGGCGCCAAAGGCCCCCCTCGGCCTCTTCGCCCTTGCGGACCCGGGCGAAGCCGAGCCCGCGCAGGACCCGTTCGGCCTCGTTGAGCTCCCATTTGAGGTCGGCAAGAAGCGCCGGCGTCAGCTCGACGGCGCCGGCGCCGTCGGGCAGAGCGGCGCGGGCGAGCGCGTCGAGCCGCTCCAATTCGGCGATTGGCGCCGCAAGCCCGCCGACGGCGCGGAAGCCCCGCAAGGACAGGGCCTCGGGCGGCGGCGAGGGATGAGGCAAAACCGTCAAGGCTTCCAGCTCCGGCCGCCAACCGGGGCTGGCGAGCTCGGCGTAAGCCACGCCGATAAGCTGCGCCTCCGCGGTTAGGAGCGAGGGCAGATAGAGGCTGAAAGCGCCGAAGCGAACCCCCAGGCCCTTGAGCATCCGGCGCTCATGGCGGCTCAACGCCCGAATCCCGCTCTCCGCCAGCCGGCGGTCCAGGGCGCCGGCTTGCTCGACCAGCTGATAGGCGAGGCCTCGCGCCAGTCCCTTGAGTCGTCCGTCCTCGATCGCTTCCTTGAGATGCCTGAGCCCGGCGAGCCGCCGGCTGGCCTCGGCGGCGGCGAACGCCTCGAGCCGCCTCGCCGCGCGCTCGCGTTGGGGCTCGGCCCCGAATTCGCCGATCAGGCGCACCCTCGGCGCAAACGGCGCCCCGCCCGAAATCTCACCCGCCGGCTCGCCGCGCCAGCTAACGACTCCGCCGGGCGCGAGCGCGAATGCCTCGTCGCTCTCGCTCGCGAGCGCCCCAAGCCGCCGGGCGACCTCAGGCGCGACGACCCGCTCGACCGCGCTGCGCAGGGCCCGATTCTCGAGCGCCGTCGCGCCGCGCTCGGGCTCGAAATGGAATCCAGCCAGCCGACCAACCAGATGGCCCTCGACCATGACCGCCCCTTCCGGGTCGATGCCGCCGAGAATCGGCCCGGCGCGCTCGCTCAGGCTGCGCAGGAGCGCGCTGGTCCGCCGGTCGACGAACCGCTGCATCAGGGATTGGTGCAGCGTGTCGGAGAGCCGGTCTTCGAGCGCCCGCGCCCGACCCTGCCAGGTCTGCGGATCGGCGAGCCAGTCGGCGCGATTGGCGACATAGGCCAGGGTGCGCACACGGGCGAGGCGCGTCGAGAGCGTGTCGATGTCGCCGTCGATCCGGTCGAGACCCGCGAACTGGCCGTGCATCCAGTCTTCCGGCAGCCGGCGGTCCCCCTGGGTCAAATGCTCGAACATCGCCCCGACGAGTCGCGCGTGCTCGTCCTGCGTCGTCTTGCGGAAGTCCGGCGTCTGGCAGACTTCCCACAATCGCATCAGATTGGCGCGGTCGCGCGACCGCCGAATGATGAGTTCATCGGTCGAGAGCTGGCGTAGCGTCGTTTCGTCCTGGCTCTCCTCCGACAGCCTCAGCCCCGGGGCCGAAGGCGGCGCGGCGAGCGAACGAATGAGCCCGGCAAGGGATTGGAAGTCGAGCCGCGCATTGCGCCATTCCGCCGCCATGACCGGGGAAAAAACATGGCCTTCGACCGCAGCGACGACGTCGGGATCGAGGTCTGGCGCATCGCCGGTAACGCCGAACGCGCCGTCCTTGCGGAAACGGCCAGCGCGGCCTGCGATCTGGGCGATTTCATGCGCGTGGAGCCCGCGCAGGCGCCGGCCGTCGAATTTGCGCAGGCCGGCGAAGGCGACATGGTCGACGTCCATGTTCAAGCCCATGCCGATCGCGTCGGTCGCCACCAGGAAGTCGACTTCGCCGGACTGGAAGAGGTTCACCTGGGCGTTGCGGGTGCGCGGACTGAGCGAGCCCATGACCACCGCCGCGCCGCCGCGCTGGCGGCGGATGAGTTCGGCGATCGCGTAGACGGCATCAGCGGAGAAGGCGACAACGGCGCTCCGCCGGGGCAAGCGGGTGAGCTTCTTCGGCCCGGCGTAGGCCAAACGGGACAAGCGTTCGCGGAACTGGATATCGGCGTCCGGACAAAGCTGACGGATCAGCGACGCGACGGTGGCCGCGCCCATCAGCATGGTTTCGGCCGTTCCCCGCGCGTGCAGAAGCCGATGTGTGAACACGTGGCCGCGCTCGGGGTCGGCGCACAGCTGGATCTCGTCGACGGCCAGAAATTCGACCTTCCGGTCGAGCGGCATCGCCTCGACCGTGCAGACGAAATAGCGCGGCCGGAGCGGTACGATCTTCTCTTCGCCGGTGATCAGCGCGACTTCGCCCGCGCCCCGGGCCTTGACCACCCGATCGTAAATCTCGCGCGCCAGCAGCCTCAACGGCAGGCCGATCATGCCCGAGGCGTGGCCCAGCATGCGCTCCACCGCCAGATGGGTCTTCCCGGTATTGGTCGGCCCGAGAACGGCGATGAGCCGCGAGGCGTCGCCCCGCGCTGGCGAGCGATTCATGCCTGTCAATGTGGAGGATCGAAGAGCGCGCCGCAAGTCTCGGCGCGGCCGCCCTTGCCGTTCGCGCTCGAAGGCGCCAACCTTGACCCAAAGACCGTCGCCGCATTGGGGGAAACGAGCCATGTACTACGGACAGGTCGAGGGAACAGACTTCGTCGTCCTCGACGAGCGCTTCAAATCGCTGTTCGCCGGCCACATTAGGGTTGAGCGGCTATGGACCGGCGCGGTGTGGTCAGAGGGGCCGGCCTGGTTCGCCGCCGGGCGGTATCTCGTCTGGTCGGACATCCCCAACAATCGCATGCTGCGCTACGACGATGCGTCCGGTCACGTCTCGGTCTTTCGCCAGCCATCGATGAACTCGAACGGCAACACCGTCGACAACCAGGGCCGGCTCGTCACCTGCGAGCATCTGGCCCGCCGCGTCACCCGTACCGAAATCGACGGGTCGATCTCGGTCCTCGCCGAAAAATGGCAGGGCAAGCGCCTAAACTCGCCCAACGACGTCGTGGTTAAGTCGGACAATTCGATCTGGTTCACCGATCCCTCGTACGGCATCGACAGCGACAACGAGGGCGATCGCGCGTCCCACGAGATCGACAACTGCAATGTCTACCGCGTCGATCCAAAGACACTCGAGGTCACGCGGGTCGTCGACGACATGGTCCGTCCGAACGGCATCGCCTTCTCGCCGAACGAGAAGCTCCTCTACATCGCCGACACCGGGGTCACGCATAAGCCGGACACGCCTCGCGCGATCCGCCGCTATGCGGTCAACGCGAACGCCAAGAGCCTCAAGGGCGGCGAGATCTTTTGCCAGCTCTCCCCAGAAGATGGACTGTACGACGGCTTTCGCGTCGACCGCGAGGGGCGGATTTGGACCAGCACCGGCAAGGGCGTTTATTGCTACGACCCCGACGGGACGCTGATCGGCAAGATCCTGATTCCCGAGATTGTCGCCAACGTGACCTTCGGCGGCGCCAAGAGCAATCGCCTCTTCATCTGCGGCACAACCTCGCTCTATGTGGTCCTGCTGATGACCAACGGTTCGAAGCTCGGCTGATGGACCTCCGGCGCCGCTCGGACAAGACGATCTTGAAGGCCGGCAGGTCCGATCCTGCCGGCGGGTTCTAGCAATTGGCAATCGCGCGGAGGAAACGATGGGCGCCGAAATTACGTTCAAGCGTCCTGACGGCGGCGACGCAAAGGGCTATTTGACCAACGCGGCGCGCGGCGATGCGCCGGGAGTCGTCGTCATCCAGGAATGGTGGGGCTTGGTCCAGCAGATCAAGGCGACCGTCGATCGCTTCGCGCTTGCCGGCTTCGATGCTCTGGCGCCCGATCTCTATAGGGGCGTCGTCGTCCGCTATCACGATTCCGAGCGCGCCGGGAAAGAGATGATGTCGCTCAACTTCATCGAAGAGACCGAGCAAACCGCGCGCGGAGCCGTTCAATATCTTAGGCGCAACGGCGCCAAGGTCGGCATCGCCGGCTTCTGCATGGGCGGGGCGGTTGCGGTCATCGGCGCGTCGAAAATCCCCGAATTGACCGCCGCCGTTTCCTTCTACGGGCTGCCGCCCGACCAGGTCGCCAAGCCGGCGGACGTCAAGATTCCTCTTCAGGGCCATTTCGCCAACAAGGACGAGTTCGTCGCGCCTTCGGCCGTCAATGCTTTCGAGACGGCGTTGAAGGCGGCGAAAAAGGACTTCGAGTTCTTCCGCTATGACGCCGACCACGCGTTCGTGAACGAGGCGCGGATGGCCGTCCACGACCGCTACGCCGCAGAGCAGGCCTGGATCCGCGCGACGGCGTTCCTGCACAAGCACCTGGGATAGTTCGGCGACGGCGCCGGGGCCGCGCCGCTCGCGCGGGCCGGACGCCGATTGATCCGCCTCAATGCCGACTGAACGGCCGGGGCATAAGTGCGCGTCGACCGTCGTGAACCGCGAGTGCGACGGCGCGAGGACAAGAGGATTTTATGGATAACCCCGTCGATCGTCGGCGCTCTCCGGCGTCGGGTGCGAAGGCGGCCGTTCCGCCCGTTTCTCCTCCACCCATTCCGCCGTTGCCGGCTTCGATCGAGGCCGAGAACCAGCTCGATCGCGTAACGCACGCGAACATTGCTAGGATCTTCGGCGGCTTCTCGCCGATGGCGATCGCCGAGGCGGCGTTCGACTGGGCGCTGCACCTTGCGGTCTCGCCCGGCCGTCAATCCGCCCTGGCGCTAAGCGCTCTCGCCAAGCAGGCCGCGTTCGCGGACGCCGCCTTGCGGCCGTTGCGCGCCGGCGGCGAGGGCCAGGCCCCGGCGCGCGGGCGGCCCGAGGACCGCCGATTCGGAGCGGAAGAATGGCGCCAGTGGCCGTTCTCACTCTACGCCGACGGGTTTCTCGCGGCCGAGCGATGGTGGGACGAGGCGGCGTCCAAGGTCCACGGCGCTTCGCCCCATCATCTTGCATTCCTCAATTTTCTGGGCCGCCAGGCGCTCGACACGATCGCTCCGTCTAATTTCCTCGCGACCAATCCCGTGGCGCTCAGACAGACGGTGCGCGAGGGCGGACTCAACCTCGCAAGGGGGGCGATGAATTACGCGGCCGACCTTCAGCGCCTCATCCGCAACGAGCGTAGCGACGCGGCGAAGGCGTTCAAGCCCGGCGAGGCAGTGGCGTTGACCAAAGGCGCGGTCGTGGCGCGGACGCGGCTCGCGGAGATCATCCAGTATAACCCGACGACCAAGTCGGTTTGCGCGGAACCGGTGGTGATCGCGCCGGCCTGGATCATGAAATATTACATTCTCGACCTGAGACCCGAGAACTCGCTCATCAAGCATCTCGTCGACAGCGGTTTCACCGTCTTTTGCATCTCGTGGCGCAATCCGGCGTCGGCCGATCGCGACGTCGGGTTCGACGACTACCTGAGCGCGGGCCTCATGCCGGCGATCAGCGCGGCGCTCGCGATCGCCGGAGCCGCGCGGGCGCATCTCGTCGGCTATTGCATCGGTGGAACCTTGGCCGCGATCGCCGCCGCCAGAATGGCGCGCGATAACGACGATCGCATGCAGTCGCTGACGCTCATTGCCGCGCAGACCGATTTCGAGGACGCTGGCGAGCTCAGGCTCTTCATCGACGACAGCCAGCTTGCGCTGCTCGAGGACATGATGTGGGAGCAGGGGGCGCTCGAGGCGAACCAGATGGCCGGCACCTTCGATCTTATGCGCTCGAACGATCTCATCTGGTCACGCGCCATCCACAACTATCTGATGGGCGAGCCGGAGAGCATGGACGATCTTTCGGCGTGGTCGTCGGACGCAACCCGAATGCCCTACAGGATGCACAGCGAATATCTTCGCATGCTCTATCTCAACAACGACTTGGCGGAGGGCCGCTTCAGGCTCAACGGCCGCCTGGTCGCGCTGCAGGACATTCGC
This sequence comes from uncultured Alphaproteobacteria bacterium, assembly GCA_963794155.1. GTDB lineage: Bacteria > Pseudomonadota > Alphaproteobacteria > Rhizobiales > Beijerinckiaceae > Roseiarcus. The sequence goes on from CAWCCX010000005.1 coordinate 31,802, forward strand.
GCGCCCATGTTTGTGATCGGGACCGAACGCGACCATGTCGCCCCTTGGCGCTCGGTGTTCAAGATACACTATTTGACAGATACCGAGATCACGTTCGTCCTCGTCAACGGCGGCCACAATCGCGGCGTGGTGGCGCCGCCCGGCCAGGGCGATCGACATTTCCGCATTGCTACGACCGCATCGAAAGATTCGCGGCCCGATCCCGATGCTTGGGCCGCGGCGGCGGACATTCGGCAGGAAATCTTGGTGGCTTGCTTGGTTCGACTGGCTTCATGGGCATTCGAGCCGGGAGGTCGCGCAGCGGCCGGTTGGGCTCGCGAGCGCAGACCTCAAGCCGCTCGCCCCGGCGCCGGGAGACTATGTGTTTGAGTAGGCCGGCGGCGAAACCAATGCTATGAGCCTGGCGCGATGGAGCTTGGTCTCGAAGGCAAGGTGGTTTTGGTCACCGGGGGGTCGAAAGGCATCGGACTTGCTTGTGCGGCCGCCTTCGCTGCCGAGGGCGCCCGGGTCGCCATCTGCTCGCGCTCGCACGAGAATGTCGAGCGAGCCCGCGCCGAACTCAAAGACGCGTTTGGCGTCGCCGCCGACCTTGCGGACGCCGCAGCGGCGGCGGCGATGATCGAGGCGGTCGAAAGCGGGGTCGGGCCGGTCGACGTCCTCATCAATTCGGCCGGCGCCGCCAAAAGAACGCCGCCAAACGAACTGACCCCGGCTGTCTGGCGCGCGGCTTTCGACGCCAAGTTCTTTTCTTACGTCAACGTCATCGATCCAATCGTCAAGCGGATGGCTGCGCGCGGCGGCGGGGTCATCGTCAATATCATCGGCGGCGGCGGCAAGGTCGCCTCGCCGACGCATCTCGCCGGCGGCGCGGCCAATGCCGCGCTCATGCTGGCGACCGCCGGGCTCGGCGCCGCTTACGCCGCCAGCGGCGTTCGAGTGGTCGGCGTCAGCCCCGGCCTGACCGAGACCGGCCGGGTGGCGGAAGGACTCGCGGCTGACGCGCGGCTTTCCAAGATCTCGCTCGACGAGGCGCGCAAACGCAGCGTCGGGCGGATTCCGATCGGCCGCCTGGCGTCGCCGCGCGAAATCGCCGACGCCGTTCTGTTCCTGGCGTCCCCCAGGGCCAGCTATGTCACCGGGGTCACCCTGTCGGTCGACGGCGGCCAGAATCCAGTCGTCCTCTGAGCGTTCTGCTTTTTGGTAAGCTCTGGCGCCAAAAAAACTCCCTGCTCCGGCGAAACAATTCCCTGCTCGGGCAGAAAAAATTCCCTGCTCGCGCGAAACAATTCCCTGCTCGCGTCCCTGCGCAACCCCTTGTTCGGACGCGCTTTTCTACACCCGCATCGCGGCCTTCAGCACGAGGTTGGCGGACGGCGTCCGCTCCAATCGGCGGGATTTCTTGATGACCAGGCGCCGAAAAGCTGACCTCCTCGCCAAATACGCCTGGGGTCCGGTCAAAATCTACGGCGCCCTCAAGGATATGCGGTTCTCCAACCCGGCGTCGCCTATCGCGACAGCTTCGCCAGCCTTGGCGGCTTTACCGTGCTGGGCAGCGCGATCGCCTATGACGCCTAACGTCGACCCCCCGGTCGGCCTCAAGATCAAGTTCTGACCGGAGTTGCGGCTCAGGAGAGCGCCTTGCGGCGGGTCGCCCAAGGCGTCATCCGCCGCATCTGCGCCGCGCTCGCCTGTTTCGGCAGCTTCTCGGCGATCCCGTAAACGCGCTCCCGCCGGTCGATCTCGCCCATCACGTCGGCGGGGGAAATGCCGCACTCGGCCCAGATGACCGCGAGATGATAGAGAACGTCGGCGCTCTCCAGGATCACCGACTCGCGGTTCATCTGCACCGCGTCGAGCCCGACCTCGATCGCCTCCTCGGCCAGTTTTTTGGCCATCTTCTGCACCCCGTCGCGGAACAGCTTTGAAGTGCGGGAGACCGCAGGGTTTCGGTCCCGGGCCTCCTGGACGGCGGCGAACAACCTGTCGAGCGAATCAGTCATGTGTTCGAATTATCCTTAAACACATCAGATAATGCCGAACAAGCGTTCACGCACTATGACAAAAAGCCGACAGCAATAAATTTTTTTGCCCAAAGCTTGTGGATTGATGTGAACGGGCCGGTCTGAGGTCGGGAAGCGACGGGCGCCGTTGGGCCGGAACTATGCTCGTCATCATGCCGCTAGGGAAGCAAAAAGCGCCCGCCCATCAACGCCGCCGACGAGCGGGTCGATGAGGTTTTCCGGATGCGGCATCAACCCGAGCACGTTGAACCGCTCATTGAACACGCCCGCTATGGAATGGGTCGAGCCGTTGGGGTTGCTTTCATCCCCGACCCGCCCCTGCTCGTCCGAATAGCGGAACGCGACCCGCCCGTCAGCCTCGACTCGATGGATGGTTTCGTCGTCCGCGACGAAATTGCCTTCGCCGTGGGCGATGGCGAATTTCACCACCTGTCCCGGCGCATAGCGGCGCGTGAACGGGCTTTGCGCATTCTCGACCCGCAGATGCTGCATTTTGCACACAAATCGGCGCTGGGCGTTGCGCATCAGCACCCCTGGCAGGAGCCCGGCCTCGCAGAGGATCTGGAAGCCGTTGCAGATGCCGAGCACCAGTCCGCCGCCCGCCGCGTGATCGCCGACGGCCCGCATGATCGGGGCGCGCGCGGCGATTGCGCCGCAGCGCAGATAATCGCCGTAGGAGAATCCGCCCGGCAGGACGACGAGATCCACGCCCGCCGGAAGATCACGCTCGGCATGCCAGACGACCGCCGGCTCGGCCCCGGTCGCCTGTTTGAGCGCGCGCGCAGCGTCGCCTTCGCGATTGATGCCGGGAAACAGGATCACCGCCGCGCGCATGCGTCGCTCACGTGATTTCGATCGCGTAGTTCTCGACGATCGTGTTGGCGAGCAACCGCTCGCAGGCCTCGCCCAGCGTCCGGCGAGCGGCGGCGTGGTCGTCGCCATCGAACTCGATGTCGAAAATCTTGCCTTGCCGCACGCTTTTGAGCCCGTCGATGGCCAGTCCCTTGAGCGCGCCCTCGATCGCCTTGCCCTGCGGATCGAGCACCCCGGACTTCAAGGTCACGATGACCCGCGCTTTCATGGGCGTCCGAGGCTCCCGGCCCTATCAGGCGGCGTGTGACGTCGGCGCCATGGTAAGAAGCGCGTACAGCGCCGCCGGGTCCCGGGTCGCGCGCAATTGGGCGGCGATCGCCCCGTTGCGCAACAGGCGCGCGCTCATCGCCAAGGCCTTGAGGTGATCGGCGCCCGCCGCTTCGGGCGCGATCAGCATGAAAATGAGATCGACTGGGAGGCCGTCCGGGGCCTCGAAGTCGATGGGGCGGTCAAGCCGGGCGAAGACCCCGAATATGTGCTGGCATTTCGCCAGCTTGCCATGCGGGATGGCGACGCCGTCGCCGACCCCAGTCGAGCCGAGCCGCTCGCGCTGCAGAAGGGCGTCGAAGATCTCGCGGGTCGGCAGGCCCGAGACCAGCGCCGCGCGCTCGCTCATCTCCTGCAGCGCCTGCTTCTTGCCGTTTACCCTCAGAGCGGCCATGACCGCGTCTGCCTTGAGGAGTTGCGATAGCACCATGTTCGTCCCGCTTATGCAGCGTCCCGCGGTTCGCGAGGGTCCTGCGGATCGAGCCAGCCGATCGCGCCGTCGCGCCGCCGATAGACAACGTTGACCCGGCCGCTGCCGGCATGCTGGAAAACGATCACCGGGGCGCCCGACAGGTCGAGCTCGGCCACGGCGGCGGCGACCGAAAGGGACTTGAGCTCTTCGGTTCCTTCCGCCACGACGACGGGATTATACCCTTCGGCGGGTTCTTCCTCTTCACGCGGCGATTCGACAATGTAATTGGCGACCTTGCGCCGCCCGTCGCTGGGCGTGACTCCATGACCCCTGAGGCGCGCCTTGTAGCGCCGGAGGCGGTTTTCGATCTTGTCGGCCGCTTGTTCGAAGCAAAGGTAGGGTTCGTGTGCGTGGCCCTCGGCGTGCAGGCTCACCCCCGAGCTCAAACGCAGCGTACAGTCCGAACGATAGCCGGAGCCCTCGCGCGTCATCACCACATGGCCGCCAACGGAGCCGGCGAAGTAGCGGGCGACCGTCGCCTCGACCTTTTCCAGGACATGCTGACGCAAAGCTTCCCCGATGTCGAGGTTCTTACCGGATACCCTCAAGGTCATCGAACGCTGGCCTTACCTTTTCAAGCGAGGCGGACGAATACCGTTCGCCGCACGTCCCTCGCCGCCACCCACGCGTTCCCGACTACCCCCGTTCCGCTCCGCCTCGGTCTCTCCCGCGACGTCCGGATCGCGGATAGGGTTAGGAGCGTCCAGGGTCGATGTCAATCGTCGCGACAACCCTTTCATTTTACAAGTAAAATTGACTTTACGCCTCAACCGCGAGGGAATTGTCGCGTTCGACCCGGCCGCGCATCGGCGCCATCTTCATTTTGCGTCGCTCGACTGACGAAGGGATTCTCAGGCTGTCGCGATATTTGGCCACGGTTCGGCGAGCGACCAGGATATCCGCCTTGCGCAGGCGTTCGACGATCAGGTCGTCGGACAGCACCTCTTCCGGGTTCTCGTCATCGATCATCTGCCGGATTCGCTGGCGTACGGCTTCGGCCGAATGAGCCTGGCCCGGCTCGCTCGAGGCGATTGCGGCGGTAAAGAAATACTTCATCTCGAACAGGCCGCGAGGCGTCTGAATGAACTTGTGGGCGGTCGCGCGCGAGACCGTTGATTCATGGACGCCGATTGCTTCGCCGATCATCTTGAGATTAAGCGGTCTCAAGCCGGACACGCCTTCGAGAAGAAAGGAATCCTGCCGCCGAACGATCTCGCTTGCCACGTTGAGGATGGTGCGCGCGCGCTGCTCAAGGCTCTTCGTCAGCCAGTTGGCCGCTTGCAACTGAGTGGAGACGTACTGGCGGTCCTCGTCGCGCTTTGCGCCACGCCGGATCTCGGCTGCGTAGACCTCGTTGACGAGCACGCGCGGCAGCGCGCGGGTGTTGAGCTCGACCCGCCAGCCGAAATCGGGCGCCGCGGTGACATGGACGTCGGGGATCGCCGGCGCCGCCGGTGGATCGCCGAAGGCGCGCCCCGGCTTGGGCTCGAGGCGCCTAATCTCGGCGATCATATCGCGCAGGTCCTCGTCGTCGACGCCGCAAACGCGGCGCAGCAGCGGAAAGTCGCGCTTAGCGAGCGCCGGCAGGTTCTCGATCAAGGCCTGCATCGCCGGATCGAAACGGTCGCGCTCCTTAAGCTGAAGGGCGAGGCACTCGGCGAGGGAGCGCGCAAACACGCCCGTCGGCTCGAGGGCCTGCATGCGCATGAGCACCCCCTCGACGCATTCGACGCTGGCGGCGAGCCGGTCGGCGAGCTCGGCGATCGAGCCGACGAAATATCCGGCCTCGTCGAGGGCGTCGATCAGCGCCGCGCCGATGATGCGCTCGGCCGGGTCGGCGAGGAGGATCGCGGCCTGCCGCTCGAGATAGTCGCGAAGGGTCAACGCCTCGGCGACATAGGCCTCCAGGTCCGGCGCCTCGGCCGCGTCCGAGCCGACGCCGAGGCCCGTCCAGGCGTGCGCGCTCAATCCGTCCGCCGGGGCCGCTTTGATCGCCGGCGCGGTGCGGTCCGAGTCGAAGGCATTGTCGACCTCGGTGCCGAGATTGGCGGCCAGACCGGCGGCGTCGGTCTCCAGCGCCTCCCCGGCCCAGTCGCCGGGCTCAACGGGCGCATCCGCGGCGGTCGGGGGGCCGGCGCCATCCAGCGGCTCGGAACGCGAATCCTCGCGCTCCTCGGCCCGCTCGAGGAGCGGATTGCTGGTCAGTTCATTCTCGATGAATTGGGTCAGCTCGAGGTTCGGCATCTGCAACAGCTTGATCGCCTGCAGCAATTGCGGCGTCAGAACCATCGTCTGACCCTGCCGCATCGCTAGTTTGGCCGAGAGCGCCATACCTACCGCCAAGCCTTCACCAACCAACCGCACAAAAACCCGCGTTCCGGCGCCGCGGCTCGCTTTTTGCTTTGAGCCGCCCGTTTCATAGCATGGGCCGAACGGAATGCGACCGCAAGCATCGCGCCGAGCGCGCCTGTTCATTGTTAGCGGTGTTAGCGTTGCGCTGCAACAGGCGAAATTCTCCGGAGACATCAATGAATTAACTCAAATGTCACGATATTGTCACGGTGGCGGAAAAAGCCCGGCGCGAAAAAATGATATAAAGAGTTGCTTATATGTTTATTGCACGATCCGGGCGGCGCTGGTAAGAGACGCCCGAACTCAGTGAGGAATTTCGCCCGCCATGACTTCCACGATGACCAAAGCCGCGATGACCAAAGCCGCCGATTACGCTGTCGCCGATATCGGGCTCGCCGCCTTCGGGCGAAAAGAAATCGCCATCGCCGAGACCGAGATGCCGGGCCTGATGGCGACCCGGGCCGAATATGCCGCCAAACAGCCGCTGAAGGGCGCGCGCATCGCCGGCTCCCTGCACATGACGATCCAGACGGCAGTCCTCATCGAGACGCTCAAGGCGCTCGGCGCCGAGGTGCGCTGGGCCTCCTGCAACATCTATTCGACCCAGGATCACGCGGCGGCGGCGATCGCCGCGACCGGCACGCCGGTGTTCGCGGTCAAGGGCGAGAGCCTCAAGGACTATTGGGACTATACGCACCGTATCTTCGAATGGGCCGACGGCAGTTCGCCTAACATGATTCTCGACGACGGCGGCGACGCGACCTTGCTTATTCATCTCGGCCTCCGCGCCGAGAAGGGCGACGTGAAATTCCTCGACACTGCATCGAACGAGGAAGAGGAGGTGCTGTACGCGGCGATCAAGGCCAGGCTCAAGGCGAAGCCCGGCTGGTACGGCAAGAACGCCGCCTCGATCCGCGGCGTGACCGAGGAGACGACCACCGGCGTCCATCGGCTCTATGTCATGGCCAAGGAGGGCAGGCTCCTGTGGCCGGCCATCAACGTCAATGACAGCGTGACCAAGTCGAAGTTCGACAACCTCTATGGCTGCCGCGAGTCGCTCGTCGACGGCATCCGCCGCGGCACCGACGTGATGATGGCGGGCAAGGTGGCGATGGTCGCCGGCTTCGGCGATGTCGGCAAGGGGTCGGCGGCGTCCTTACGCAACGCCGGCTGTCGGGTGATGGTGAGCGAGGTCGACCCGATCTGCGCCCTCCAGGCGGCGATGGAGGGCTACGAGGTCACAACCATGGACGAGGCCGCCCCGCGCGCCGACATTTTCGTCACCGCGACCGGCAATGTCGACGTCATCACCCTCGACCATATGCGCGCCATGCACGACCGGGCGATCGTCGCCAACATCGGCCATTTCGATTCGGAGATCCAAGTTTCGTCCTTGCGGAACTACAAATGGAATAACGTCAAGCCGCAGGTTGACGAGATCGAGTTTCCAGACGGCAAGAAGATCATCCTTCTGTCCGAGGGCCGGCTGGTGAACCTCGGCAACGCGACCGGCCACCCATCGTTTGTGATGTCGGCCTCGTTCACCAACCAGACGCTGGCCCAGATCGAGCTCTGGACCAAGCCTGCCGAGTACAAGAAACAGGTCTACACCCTGCCCAAGCACCTCGACGAGAAAGTCGCCTCGCTGCATCTGGCGAAAATCGGCGCAAAGCTGACCAAGCTCACGCACGAGCAGTCGAAATACCTCGGCATCGCCGAGACCGGGCCGTTCAAGGCGGAGAGCTATCGGTATTGAGGGCGCGTCCGCGCTGAACCGCGAGAGCGTCGCGAGAGAACGTTTCGCCAAGGCGACGCGCGCTCCGGTTTTCGTGCGATGATCCTACTGAACGTTCGGGCATCTCTGCGTGTTCGGCACGCAAACATGCATGCCCGGTACGGGAGTGTCGGGGCAGCACTTCTTTCCCGCCTCGCATGAAACGTCCTCGCAGGGGTTGGCCTGCGGGGAGACGCATACGTTGTTCTCGCATTGGGCCGGCGCCACGCAATGGGGCACGCACACATTTCCAGGCACGGCGACTTGCAGGTCGAGAGCAACGATTTCCGCGCCTTGGGCGTTACGATGAACAGCGTGCGCACGCCCTTCGCAGCGCTCTCGCCCACGTCGAGCGAAAGGGTGAGCCGTTGCGCCGATTGGCTCAGGATTTTGATGTTGGCGACCCCGTCGCCCGGCCTGACGCCGATCTGGGACCCCGCGATGCCCGAGAGAGATCGACTGTGCCGTTTGCCGCGATCACGAGCGTGGCGGTCGCGCCGGCGTCGACGCTGGCCGGGCTGACGCTGACGCCGGACTGCGTCTGCGCAAGTTGAGTTGGTCCGGCCGTCGTCAGCGTTTCAGAGGCTCGTCCCGCGCCGCTGAACTGAAGACAGGCAAGAAGCCCGAGCCACACCACCGGCGTTCGGCGACACGCGCTCAATTTCATACCCGGGTCTCCGCTCGGAGTCGGGAAAATAAAAAAACAGGAATTCCACGCAACTTCACAACATTAGCACGAAATTAAATCAAAGCAAGACTTTTCCCGGCGTGAAGATATACTATGAACATATACCTATGTAGATATACCTAGGCAGATATACCTAGAAAGAACGTGCGCAACGCGAGGATATAGGCAACTCTTACGCATCTCGCTGTGCCCAAATCGCAGATATCGTCGCTGGCTGACAGGGCGGCGTTTCTCACGAGAGGTTCGCCGGCGCGTGCAAATGGTCGGGCTGGTTTCTCGCCTTCGGCCTCGAATCGGGCGGGCGAAACCACGGTCCCTTGCCGCCGCGCGAGACCCCGCAAGCTCTCGGGCAATTCGCTCGCCCTCGGCATGGTCGCGCTGTCGACGAGGACGGAATTGACGCGAACGTCGCGCCTGAGTGCAGCCTCGATCTCGATCCTGACAAAATCATCCGCATCGTCGAGGCGACGCTGATTGTCTTTGGCGGCAGTGAAATCCAAGCTATTTTGTTTTGGATTATTTGGATTTGTTTGGCCGCTGGTCGGAAACCGACGGGCGCGCCCAGTTCTTACCCGCCGCCGAGACGCTCTTTGAGCCGGGCCCGCCACATCGCCGGATCCTCGGCCGGGACCCGGAACTGGACCCGCGCGGCGCGGCCGCCGGCGGCGAGGTCGAGACCCTCGCCGTCGAGGCCGATCGCGCGCCAGCCCCCGGGCTTCAGGACCCGGGGGGAGGCTTTGTGCCCTGCGAGCCGCGCGAGCGCGGCCTCTCCCAGCGCGTTGGCCTCGGCGATGAGCCGCTCCTCGGCCTCCGCCAGCGCCGCTTCGCCCGCGCGCGAGGCGAGGACGTCGGCGGGGGTCAACGCGCCGGCGCGGCCAAAGCCGCCGTTAAAATGCACGCCCTCGATTGCGAGCCGGAACATGCCGAAGTCGGCAAATCCCGCATAGAGCGCAGCCTTCCGATTGCGCTGCAAATAGCGGGACTTGGCGCGGTCCGCGGAGCTGAGTTCGACCCGCCCGCTAAGCGTCACGCGCGGATGATTGAGCGGATCGCCGCGGTCATGGCGCCCGGCCAGCAGGAGCGAGGCGCGCGGATCGCGGACAAGGTTCCTGGTGTGGCGCGACAGCGTCGACATCAGGAACAGCGGCGCGCCGTCGAAGTCGCTCGCGACGCCGACCAGCGTGGTCAGGGGCCCGCCTCGCTCCGCCTCGAGCGTCGCCAACGCGCCGGTGCGGGCGAGGCGCATCAGCCGCTTGGCGTCGGCGACGGCCTTGATATGGGCCTCATGCGGATCGGCTGGGGCGTTAGCCATGTCGTCCATGAAGCTTCGGGCGGATCGCAACGACAAGACGCCTTGAGCGCCGAACCGGTCAAGAGCGTCATCCGGCGGGGAGGGCGCGGGGCCGCGTTCCCTTCCCTGGCCAATCCATCCAACTTCATGGTAAGCTTGCGTAATTCGGTTGGATGCCCCATCTGGGGCCGGCCGGCCGACAGGTCGCCCTCGTTGGAACACATTCAGGCGATCAATGTTTTTTCCTTTTCGCCAGCCAGCCCAAGCGGCGACAGGTCACTTCAAAGCGGGAGCTTCATGCCCACCATCGCGCTGGTCGACGACGACCGCAATATACTGACCTCCGTTTCTCTTTCGCTCGAGGCGGAGGGGTATCGGGTGCAGACTTACACCGACGGATCGAGCGCGCTCGAGGGCCTGAAGGCGAATCCGCCCGATCTCGCCATATTCGACATCAAGATGCCGCGCATGGACGGGATGGAGCTCCTGCGGCGCCTGAGGCAGAAGTCCGATCTGCCGGTCATCTTCCTGACCTCGAAGGACGAGGAGATCGACGAATTGTTCGGCCTCAAGATGGGCGCCGACGATTTCATTCGCAAACCCTTTTCGCAGCGCCTGTTGGTCGAGCGGGTGAAGGCGATCCTGCGGCGCTCCAACCCCAAGGACGCGGCGACGGCGAAGGAGACCGAGGCCAAGATTCTGGAGCGCGGCCGACTGAAGATGGACCCCGAACGCCATACCTGCACCTGGGACAACACGGCGGTGACCTTGACGGTCACCGAGTTTCTGATTCTCCAGGCGCTGGCGACGCGTCCGGGCGTGGTCAAGAGCCGCAACGCGCTCATGGACGCGGCTTACGATGATCAGGTCTATGTCGACGATCGCACCATTGACAGCCATATCAAACGGCTTCGCAAGAAGTTCAAGGTTGTCGAGCCGGATTTCGAAATGATCGAGACGCTCTACGGCGTCGGCTATCGAATTCAAGGAAGGATAGGCGGCTCAGCCGAGGACATGACCGCCGAAACGCAGCTCGAACGTCGCCTCGCCGCCACTCCTGCGCGCGGCAGCCGTCGATGGCTGCGGTTGCGTGCGCGAATCGCTTGGCGATTCTTGACGGCGCGGTTCTCGTCGTCGCTCACTCGCCGCATCGTCGTCCTCAATCTCGGCGGTCTTGTGGTGCTGGTGGTCGGCTTCCTGCTGCTCGATCAGTTCCGCGCCGACCTGATCGAGGCGCGGATTCAGAGCCTTACCATCCAGGCCGACATCATCGCCGCGGCGATCTCGGCTTCGGCGACCGGCGACACGGATTCGATCACCATTGATCCGGACAAGCTGCTGCAATTAGCGCCAGGCGAAAGCGTGGCGCCGTCGCAAAGCGATGAGGACGCAATCCAGTTCTCCATTAACCCGGCGCTGGTTGGGCCCTTCCTGCACCGGCTCGTCACTCCGACACACACGCGCGCTCGTATTTATGACAGCGACGGCCGGCTTCTGCTCAACTCACGATCTTTTTCGGCGCGGGGCGGCGTGGTCCGCTCGGATTTGCCCGACGCGTCGGAGCGGCGCGGCTTTGCCGATCGGATCGTCGCTCGTCTGCGCGGGTTTTTCTTGACCTCGGTGGCGCCGCGGACCGATGACCCGTGGGCCACCAATGGCAAGACGATGCCGGAAGTCGCAGGCGGACTGCAGGGCAAAACGCAATCTCTCGTGCGCGTCAATGATGAGGGGGAAACGATCGTGTCTGTCGGCGTGCCGATCCAACACATGATGGCGACTCGCGGCGCGCTCCAACTTTCCACCCAAGGCGGCGACATCGATCGTGTGATCACGTCGGCGCGGCTGGCTCAGCTACGTTTCTTCTTGGTGCTCGCGATCGTGATGCTGGTGCTGTCGCTTTCGCTCGCCAATACGATTGCCGAACCTGTGCGCCGGCTCGCCGACGCCGCCGAACGCGTGCGGCGCGGCATCCGGTCGCGACAGCAGATTCCAGATTTCACCGCGCGCTCGGACGAGATCGGCCATTTGTCGCGTGCGCTTCGCGACATGACGCAGGCGCTCTACAATCGTCTCGATGCGATCGAGAGTTTCGCCGCCGACGTCGCGCACGAACTGAAGAATCCGCTGACGTCGTTGCGCAGCGCGCTCGAGACCCTACCAAGGGTAACCGTCGGTCACTCGCGCGACCGGCTTATCGCCGTCATGCAACACGATGTGCGGCGGCTGGACCGATTGATCAGCGACATCTCTGACGCCTCCCGTCTCGACGCAGAGCTCGCGCGAGGCGAGGCCGGTCCTGTCGACGTCGCAGCCCTTCTGCGGGCAGTGGTGTCGATGGCCCAGGATTCTCCGCGCAGCAGCGGCGCGCGGGTCTACCTGTCGATCCCGCTCAGGCGAGGCAAGAGCGCCAATGCGGATTATTTTGTCCTCGGGCACGATTCGCGCCTCGCGCAAGTTGTCACCAACCTCATCGACAATGCGTGCTCATTCTCCGAGCCGGGTGGAGTCGTGCGCATCACGCTTGAGCGTTCGCCGGCTCGGGCTCAGCCCGAAGGGGGAACGCCCGGCGACCACATCGTCATCACGGTCGATGATGACGGTCCGGGGATCCCGCCGCATGCGCTTGAGCGCATCTTCGAGCAATTCTACACCGACCGGCCGAACCAGGGCTTCGGTCAGAACTCGGGTCTCGGGCTGTCGATTTCACGTCAGATCGTCGAGGCCCACGGCGGGCGGATCTGGGCGTGTAACCGGCCGGCGCAATCCGCCACCGCTCGCGTCGCGGGGCCGGAGCACGACAATCCCGACGAGCCGGCGCGGCACGGCGCCGGCGCGCGCTTTGTCCTTGAACTGCCAGCGTTCGCGGCGTGACCGGCGGCGCGCCATGGGCCAAGTGATTGGTTTGCACGCGACCGCCGTAATCCATGGCGAAAGCGGCATTCTGATCCTCGGACCTTCCGGTTCCGGCAAAAGCGCGCTGGCGCTGGCGCTCTTGGCGCGCGCGAGCGGAACGGGCGCGTTTGGCGCCCTGATCGGCGACGACCGCGTCTATGTCCGCGAGGCGGAGGGCCGACTCGTCGCCTCAGGAGCCGCCAGCACGGCTGGAATCATCGAACGCCGGACGGCGGGCCTGATTGCGGTCCGGCACGAACCGGCGGCGATCATTCGGCTCGCAGTCGAACTGAGCGGGCGCGGACGTCAACGGCCAAGAATGCCCGATGATCACGACGGTGTGACCGTCGGCGAGGTCAGGTTGCCCCGGCTGGCGCTTGTTTCCGGTCAGAGCGCTTGCGATCAGGCGCTCGCTGTCGAAGAGCGGTTGGCTGTCTTCGAGGCGGAGAAGCCGGCGCGAATACGAATTTCGCTTGAACATTGCGCCGCAGTGCACAAAAATGAGCCCCCTGAGATTTCGCCGCCGGCTCGATTGGCGCCGGAAGCGTGAGCCGATCGACTGATGGATAATTGATGATCGGAATGGTCCTCGTGACCCACGGCCAGCTCGCCACTGGTTTTCGGGCAGCGCTAGAGCATGTCGTGGGGCCGCAGTCTCAGCTCGAGACGATCACGATCGGTCCCGAAGACGACATGGAGCAGCGGCGCTCGGACATCCTCAGCGCGGCGGCGCGAGTTCAGGATGGCGGCGGAGTGGTCATCCTGACTGACATGTTCGGCGGCACCCCCTCGAATCTGGCGATTTCGGTGATGGACGGAGGTCGGGTCGAGGTGATCTGCGGCGTAAATCTGCCGATGTTGATCAAGCTTGCGACAATGCGGGAAAACGCGGATCTCGACCATGCCGTCGTTGAGGCGCGCGATGCCGGCCGCAAGTACATCACCATCGCCAGCAAGGTGCTGGCGGGGAAATGAGCCAGGCTGGCTCCGAAGAAGAATGCCCGCCGCCGCCTCAATTCGCCGGGGCGTTGTCGCGGGAGTTGCAGATTGTCAACCGAAAGGGTTTGCACGCGCGCGCCACCGCCAAGTTTGTGCAGTGCGTCGACCGGTTCGACGCAGACGTGAAGGTTACGCGCTGCGGCGAGACGGTCGGCGGCAACTCGATCATGGGCATATTGACGCTGGGGGCGGGCCCCGGGTCAACGATCACCGTGTCGGCCTCGGGCGCGGAAGCGCGGGAGGCGCTGGAGGCGCTTGCCGCTCTTGTCTCCGACCGGTTCGGCGAGGACGAGTGATTCCCTGAGGCGCTTGTCTCGCCGGCGGATCACGCCTGCGGCTACATGCGGAAGTCCTCGCCCAAATAGAAGCGCCGCACGTCAGGGTGGGCGACGATGTCCTCCGGTGGGCCTTCGGTCAGGACTTGGCCGCTGTGGATGATATAGGCTCGATCGATCAGGCCGAGAGTCTCGCGGACATTGTGGTCGGTGATCAGCACGCCGATGCCGCGCCCCTTGAGGTGGCGCACAAGGTCCTGAATGTCGCCGACGGCGATCGGGTCGATCCCGGCGAAAGGCTCGTCGAGGAGCATAAACGACGGTTTGCCGGCGAGGGCGCGGGCTATTTCGCACCGTCGACGCTCGCCGCCGGACAATGAAATGGAGGGCGCGGTGCGCACGCGGGCAATGTCAAATTCGTCGAGCAGCGATTCAAGCATTGCTTCCCGTGCTTTGCGGTTCGGTTCGTTGACTTCGAGCACCGCGCGTATGTTGTCCTCTACGTTGAGGCCGCGGAAGATCGAGGCTTCTTGAGGCAAATAGCCCACTCCGAGCCGGGCCCTTTGAAACATCGGGAGCCCGGTAACGTCATGGCCGTCCAGTTCTATTTCGCCCTTGTCGGGTTTGACGAGGCCCGTGATCATGTAGAAGACAGTCGTTTTGCCGGCCCCGTTCGGTCCCAGCAACCCGACCGCCTCGCCCCGCCGCACCGACAGGCTCACGTCCTGAACCACCATTCGGCCGCGATAGCCCTTGCCGAGGTGATGCACGGCGAGAACGCCGTGCCCACCAGGCGCGGTCCAGGATCTGGCGGCCGTTCCCTGCCCTTCGCCGCGCAACCACTTTCGCCAGCGAGGAGGCGCGCTTAGCCGCTCGCGCAGAACGTTGTCGCTCACTGGCGACCGCATATTGCGAAGGGATAGGGCTGCCGGCGAAAGATCGACAATGACCGGCTCCTATTTCGCCTTCGCGGTGTCGCCCGCCGGCTTCGTGGCGTCGGCGCTCGATTTCGGAACGAATTGTCCGTGGACGCGACCTGACTTGGCATTGGTGTCGATTGTCGCCTGGCCGGTCTTGAGATCGTAGGTCAGCTTGTCGCCTTTGGTGACGTTTTGGCCGTCGCTCAGGGTGACGTGGCCGGTCAGCCACACTTTGTCTTCCCCTTTGTCGTAGCTGGCGCTGTCACTGGTGGCGACCTGGGTTTTGGACATCACGGTCACCGGCCCGGTCGCCTCGAGCCGCTTGACGCCCGAGTCGGCCGTGGGGCCGGCTTGGCCGTCCGCCGGTGGCTTCGCTCCCTGCGCCGGGGCGCGGTCCAGAAAGACGGTCATGACCGCGCAGGTCATTTTCGTATCGCCCTGAACGACGACGACGCTGCCGGTGTAGATCGCCTTGTGCTCCTTGTCGTAGTAGACGAGCTTATCGGCGTCGATCGAGATCGGCTCCTTCGAACTTGTTCCAGGGAAGATCGCGATCGGATCGCCGGAGCCGGAGGGCTTTTCAGCCTCCGCGGCGCACGCGCCGCTCGCCCATACGAATGCCGCGGCCAGCGCCGCCAGCCTGCCGCGAAGATTAGGCGGCAATGTCATGGATTGGTCCTTGTCGGGTCAGCCGGCGAGGGCCGGCGTTGGTCGGCCTGCGGAATGATCCTTGTCTTGACATGACCGTCGAAGGTCAGTTCCTGACCGTGGTTGATGGCCGAGGCCCGGTCGGAGAATACGCTCGTGCCATCGCCGATGCGCACCTCGACCGGCTCATCGCTTCCATAGGTCCCGGATTTAAGATCGAATTTGGCGCTTCGCAACCGCACGTTGAAATGGCCGTTCGTGATTAGTACATTGTCAGACAACTCAATGTGCTCGCCGACGGTGTCGTAAACGCCCAAATCGGCAGTCACACGCGTCGTTTCTCCGCCAGCTGCGCCGATTTCACCCTCGACTTTCTCCAGCTCGACGACGGTAGGCTGTTTAATGTCCTGCAAGGCTCGTTTGGCGGTCAGCAAATACGGCTGCCCGTCGTTGCGAAATCCGGCAAGCTTAGGCCTGTCCATCACGATCTTGGTCCCCTCAACGGAGAGTGGAGAGAAGCCCAACGAGCCCAGTTTAGTCGCGAACGGGTTGAAAACGGCGATTCCGGCCATCGCCGCGACAGTCCCCAGGCCGCCGATTAAGATTGCCAAGCGCAACCGCCGCACACGCCCCGAGCGCCGGCCGGCTTTGGCAAAGGCCTGTTCGCGGTCGGGCGGCGGCGCGACGCCGACGCGGCGGGTCACGGCGCCGGCGGAAAAGGGCGCCGCCCCATCCGTATCGACGAACTCCGCCGCCATCGGTTCATTATGAAGCGCTGACATTGAGTCCTTGTTCGGGTGCCTGTCCCTCCGAAGAACGCAAATTGCGTGGCGAAGTTAGGGCCAAGAGCGGCCAGAGCAAATGCCATAGAACGCGATTGGGCGCGAGTCCTGTGCATTTGGAGCCATCCCGGCTTCCCAAGGCGCTTTGACTAGGCTTTGGCGGCTGGAGGCTTCGCCGGTGAACAACGCCAACGCGGCGGCCCGTCATTGCCACCGCCTGCTTTTTGCGCTTTATCCGTCGCGGGGCGCCCCAAGTCGGGCCGGTAGCTCAATGGTCAGAGCCGGCCGCTCATAACGGTCTGGTTGCAGGTTCGAGTCCTGCCCGGCCCACCATTGCCGCTTCACTTATCGCCGTCTACTTGGGCGCTCGCTTGGCCAAAATACGCTGGAGGGTGCGCCGATGCATGTTGAGTTGGCGCGCCGTTTCCGACACGTTTCTATTGCAGGATTCGTAGATGCGTTGAATATGTTCCCAGCGCACCCGATCGGCCGACATTGGCGCATCATGTCCCGCTGGACTGTCCAGGCGACCCGCCATCAGCGCCGCGACGACGTCGTCCGCGTTGGCGGGTTTGGCCAGGTAATCGAACGCGCCGAGCTTGACCGCCATGACCGCGGTCGCGATCGCGCCATAGCCGGTGAGGATTATCCCGCGCGCGTCCGCGCGTCTGGTTTTCAAGGCGCGCATGACGTCGAGGCCGCTGCCGTCGCCCAATCTCAAATCGATGACCGCCAAGGCGGGCGCGGCCGTCTCGATCGCGGCGAGAGCTTCGGCGACGCTGCCCGCCGTCCGCGCGGCGAAACCCCGCGAGGACATCGCCCGAGCGAGACGGTCGCAAAAGACCTTGTCGTCATCGACGACGAGCACCGACCTATCGAGGATCTCCGCCCCGCTCGGGCCTAGCGTCGACGACTGATGGGAGGCGTCTTCTTCCATCGTTGCTTACACTACCAAGGAATCGCGACGAAGGCCAAATCTACCGGTCGTTGGTCGCTGCCTGACCTTGTTCGTAAGCTTGGCGGGGCCACTCGATTGTAACGATCGCCCCCTTCGCGGACCGTCTGGCGTTAGCGAATTGGAGCGCGCCGCCGGAGCGTCTGATGAACAGGTTGGCGATGAAAAGACCCAAGCCATGTCCGCCGCCGGCGCCTTGGTTTCGGCGTGAGTCCTGGCCCCGGGAAAGGTACGGCTCACCAATCCTTGCCAATATGCTCGGCGGGAAGCCTTGTCCATCGTCAGCAATGACGATCCCGACCGTCGATCTGGTCCAGCTCGCGCGAATGATGACCGCGCTTTCGGCGAATCCGACGGCATTTTCAATCAGATTGCCCAGCGCCGACAGAACGCCAGGATCGTACGGGCATTTCGGCGCGGGATCCGGCCCCTTGCCTTCGACGGTGATGGAAACCCCCAGCAGACGATGCGGCGCGGCGGCGGTCTCGGCCAGTTCGACGGGGCTCGAAAATTCGAGCGCTTGGCTGGAAAGTTCGTGCGGGGCGGACAATTTGCCCAGGATTGTGCGGCACCGGTCGACAGACTGCTCAAGCAATTGTAGATCCTCGCGCGCGCCTTCGCCGAGAGCGGGTTGAGCCGCCATTTCGCGCACGACGAGCGCGATCGTCGCCAGCGGCGTGCTCAGTTCATGCGCGGCGGCGGCGGCCAGTCCGTCGAGCTGGGAAAGGTGCTGAGCGCGCGCAAGCACGAGTTCGGTTGCGGCAAGGGCGCTTGCGGTTCGGCCGGCTTCAGCCGCGACCCGGTAGACGTAGAAAGTCACGAACGCCGCGCTGACCATGAGCGCGGTCCAAAGTCCGATGACATAGACCGCCGGCAGCGCAAGATTCTCGCCGCCGACCCAGGGAATTCGCAAGCTCCAGCGCGCCAGCACGCTGGCGCATATCAGCGCCAGCCCCAACAACCCGAGCGTGTGCGGCAATGCGAGCGACGTCGCAGCGATGATCACCGGCGCAAGGAACAGGATCGCAAACGGATTGGCGATGCCGCCGGTGAAAAAGAGCAGAGCGGCAAGTTGGAGGATGTCATAAGCGAGCAATATGGTCGCGCCACGCTCGCTCAGTCGCTTGCCGACGGGAAAGCGCCAACGCAGCGCAAGATTGAGGACCGCCGACGCGGCGACGGTGGCCAAGCTTGGGACGATCGGAAATTCCAGGCCGATCCCGAAATAGCCGACCACAACCGCGAGCGCTTGTCCGCCGACCGCGAGCCATCGCAAGCCGATGAGCGTGTTGAGGCGCAGGCGGCGCGCCTGCCTGACGAGCCCCTCCTCCTCATCCTCAGGCGCGAACACGGCGGTCGAGAAAGCCCGGTCGTGGCGGCCAGCTCCGCCTCATTCGATCCTTTCGTCGGGGTACACGCCCCACAATTTCACCTGTTCAATATATCCCTTGAACCCATCGCCGTCGACCAGGCACCACGATCCATCGCAACTGCGGATGTTCACGATCACCCCCGCCTGAAGCGTCGCCGCCAATTCGCCGGATGCGGACGGGCGGGCGTAGATCTTCGAGTTCTCTCCTTTCTTGTTGGGCGTCACCAGCGCCGTTCGCCGGCCCGACAGCAGGGAATGAAGAACCCAGCCCTCGACGCCTTCCGAGTCGCGGACCTTCCGCCATATTTCGAACTCGGCGGTGATTTCGACCGGAAGCCCCGCCCGCTCGTAGACCCATTTTGTCGCGTGGTCCTTTGACGGGCCCTCGCGCAGGTTGACGCGGTCGGTCTTCAGGCTTGCGAACCGCGGCAAGGGCAGCTTGGTGACCGGCCCGACCGGATCGGCCAGCGCCAGATTCGGAGCCAGGATAATGGCCGGCAACATCGCAAGGACGCCGCGGCGAGCGACCAAGGGCGTGCGGACTGGATGGCTCTCTCGTCTCATTCCGACCCCCTCGGCGGCGAACCGACGATCCTTGTCTTTGCCCGGTCTTCTGCTAGAGAGGCCGCCAAGTCGGCGGATCCGGATCCGCGGGCGGCGCCCTCGCTCAACCATTTGCGTCGTCTGTTATTAACGATGCGTAAAGTGTTGTGAGGCGCGAACGCGGATGGTTGAAAGCAAGGCGGCGGCGGGGCCGCGCGGGCGATAAGGGCGGCGCTCATGACGAAGAAAAGACCCCTCGTGGTGGTCACCCGGCGGTTGCCCGAGCTCGTCGAGACCCGCATGCGCGAACTGTTCGACGCTCGCCTCAACCTCGATGACAAGCCGATGGCCCAAGCCGAGATCGTCGAGGCGATGCGCGAGGCCGATGTTCTCGTTCCGACCATCACCGACCACATCAATTCGGCGATGATCGCGCAAGCAGGCGCGCAGATGCGGCTGATCGCCAACTTCGGCAATGGGGTCGATCATATCGACGTCACCAGCGCGCTGCGTCGCGGCATCACGGTCACCAACACACCCGGCGTGCTGACCGAGGACACTGCCGACATGACAATGGCGTTGATTCTGTCGACAGCGAGGCGCCTCGTCGAGGGCTCGCACATCATCCCCGAGGGGCGATGGACCGGGTGGTCGCCAACCTGGATGCTGGGGCGCCGCATTACCGGCAAGCGGCTCGGCATCGTCGGGATGGGGCGCATCGGCCAGGCGCTCGCCAGGCGCGCGCGCGCCTTCGGCATGTCGATCCACTATCACAATCGCCGTCGTGTCGCCGCGCAGATCGAGGAATCGCTCGAGGCGACCTACTGGGATTCGCTCGATCAGATGGTGGCGCGCATGGATTTCGTCTCGATCAATTGTCCGCATACGCCAGGCACCTACCATCTCCTCTCGGCCCGTCGGCTCAAACATCTTCGACCCGACGCCATTCTCATCAATACCGCGCGGGGCGAGGTGGTCGACGAGAACGCGCTCGTCCGGATGCTCGAGGCGGGCGAACTCGCCAACGCCGGGCTCGACGTGTTCGAGCACGCCCCGGCGGTGAACGAGAAACTGATCGCGCTCGCCAAGGCCGGCAAGGTGACGCTCCTGCCGCATATGGGCTCGGCGACGCATGAGGGCCGCGCCGACATGGGCGAGAAGGTCATCATCAACATCCGGACCTTTGTCGACGGCCACCGGCCGCCCGACCGGGTGCTGCCAAGCATGCTGTAGACCTCGGATCGCTACCCCGCGTCAGGGAACGCCAGACTATCCGCGTTAAATTCCTTGGATCTCCTTGGATTTATTTGGATTTGCTTGGTTTTGTTTGGTTTTAATTGGATTTGTTTGGTCTTATTCGTCCGATTCCGGGCTTTTCAATGGGTTACGTCGCAAAAAAATAAAATTTCCACGCCTGGCGCCCGACCGCGGATATGCAGCAGATGGGAGACTCGATCCGGTCGGCCAGAAGACATATAGCCCAAATTTTCGATTATCGCAAACAAATGTTTTTCTTTTTTCCCCTGGCGATTGACCGGTGAGTCTCTCGCCGCCTCACCCGGCGGCGAAGCTTTTCGGGGCGGGGCTGATCACCTTGGCGGCGCCGCCGTCGATCTGCATGACCGCGAGGCCGCGCTCGTTGGTTCCGTCGGCGCGGAAGCGGAATACGCCGTCGGCCCCGCTGAAGCCCGAGACGCTGGTCAGCGTTCTATCGTTGTAGGGGCTCGGCCCGCCATTCCGCGCCAGCGCTGCGGCCAGCGTCACCGCGTCATAGGAGAGGGTCGCGAGGCGCGCCGGTTCGCTCTTGAATTTGGCCTTGTAGCGCTGGGCAAAGGCGTTGAAACCGGAATTGTCGGGCGCCGCGAACCACGCGCCCTGCATTTGCGGTATCTTGAGCACCCGGGCGTCGTTCCAGACCCCGGTCCCCAAAAATTGAGTTTTGACGCTGCTGGCGGACAGGGCGTTGGCGACCGCCTGCATCGCATCGGCCTGCTCCGGAATGAACAGGGCGTCGATCTGACCCTGCACCGCCGCGACCTCCTGGGCCGCGGTCGTCATCTGGCCGGCGGAATAGCGGGCGGTCACAACGATTTGGGCGTTGACGTTGGTCGCCGTCGCCTGGAACCGTTCAGCGGCGACATTGCCGTAGTCGTTTTGCGGCGCCATGATCGCAAACGACTTCTTGCCGCTCGAGACGGCGTACTGGAGGATCCGGTCGACATAGGTCTCGATCAGGAACGACAGCAGATAGACGCCCGGGGCGGCGGCGCTGACGTCAGTCGAGAAGGCGATCATCGGCCGGCCGGCCGATTTCGCCGCCGCCGAAGCCGCCCGCACGTCATTGGCGAACACCGGCCCGAGAATGAGTTGCGCGCCCGCGCCGAGTTCCGACTGAGCGGCTTCAGCGGCGCCGTCCGAGCTCGAATGGTCGTCCTCAATCATCAGCGTGATGTAGGGCGAGCCGAAATCGTCGATCGCCATTTGAGCGGCGTTGCGCATCGAGCCGCCGATCGGGCTCGGACCGCCATTTTGGGTCAGCGGCAAGATCGCGCCGACCCGCACCGGCCCGGACCCCAGCGTCTCGCCGACCAGCGGCGCGCCGGCGGCGACGGGCGGCGGAGCGGAAACGCCCGGCCCGCCGAAATCGACGCCGGACGAATTGCACCCCGCGAGCGTCAACGCCAGCCCGCCGCCAAGCAGCGCCCGCCGCGTGACCTCCGGTCCCGCTTCCGGCTTCAGAGCGGAAAACTGCATCGCCACCTCTCGCCCCAGCCCCGTCGACAGCGGGCCGCGCGCCGCCTTATCAGTTTGCTGGTCGGCGCGCGACCGCGGCGATTGGCCGGCGGCCGACGGAAATTCTGGCATTTTCACCTTCGCTTGGCTATGTCGTCGATCTTTGGGCCGGCCGGGCCATCGGCGGGATTTCAGCTTCAATGAACCCGATGAAGGCTCCACCCACGGAAGGCGCCCGGATCGCCCGGTCGAACCGCAGCTTTGTCGTTGGCGGCGCCTCGCTCCCGGCGGCGACGCTGAGCGCCGGTCTTTATGTTGTTGCGACGCCGATTGGCAACCTCGCCGATGTGACGCTCCGGGCGCTGGCGATCCTGGCAGGCGCCGATGGGATCCTGGCCGAGGATACCCGCGTCTCGCGCACGCTGCTCGCGCGCTACGGCATTGAGACCCCACTTTCGCCCTATCACGAGCATAACGCCGCCGAGGCGCGCCCGCGCGCGCTTCGACGGATCGCCGAAGGGCAAGCGTTGGCGCTCATTTCCGACGCCGGAACGCCGCTCATTTCCGATCCCGGCTATAAGCTTGTCGCCGAAGCGGCCGCCCGGGGCTTCGCCGTCGCCGCCGCGCCGGGCCCGTCCGCCGCGCTCGCGGCGCTGTGCGTCGCCGCCCTGCCAACCGACCGGTTCTTCTTCGAGGGGTTCCTGCCGCCCAGGCGGTCGGCGCGGCGGGAACGCCTGAACGCGCTCGCCGCCGTGCCCGGCACGCTCATTTTCTACGAAGCCCCCGGGCGCCTGGCGGAGACACTCGCCGACCTCGCGCTCGAGCTCGGGGACCGGCCAGCAGCGGTGGCGCGCGAATTGACCAAGCTGCACGAGGAGGTCCGGCGCGGCCCGCTCGATAAGCTCGCCGCCGAATACGCGGCGATTGAGCCGCCGAAAGGGGAGATCGTCATCGTTGTCGGCGGGAGGGAAGAGCGTCCGCCGATCGCCGAGGACGCGCTCGACCGGGAAATCATCGAGTTGCTGGCCAAGCTCTCGGTCAAGGACGCCGCAGCGGCGGTCGCCGCCAGACACGGCTTGCCGAGACGGCAGGTCTATGCGCGCGCGCTTGCGCTCGCGGGGGCCGCTCGGTGAGCGGCGCGGGCGGCGCCGAGCGGACGAAGCGCCGGCGCGGCGCGCATCTCTATGGGCTGAAGGCCGAATCGATCGCCGCGCTTCTGCTGCGCCTTAAGGGCTACAGAATTCTCGCCCGCCGGTTCGTCGTCTCAGGCGGCGAAATCGACCTCATTGCGCGCAGAGGCGGCTCGATCGCCTTTGTCGAGGTCAAGGCGCGGGCGGACATGGAGACCGCGGCGATCGCGATCAGCGCGACCAAGCGGCGGCGAATCGCGCGCGCGGCCCGGGTCTGGCTGGCGCGGAACCCTTGGGCGGCGGGCCTCACCCTTCGCGGCGACGCGATATTCGTGGCCCCCGGACGCCTTCCCCGTCACGCGCCGTCCGCGTATAGGCTCATGATCGACTGATTCCCTCAAAGCCGAACTCGCCCTCGACCGGACGCCTATGCCCCTGACCGTCGCCGTGCAGATGGACCCGATCGAGCGCATCCGCATCGCCGGCGATTCGACCTTTGCCCTGCTCCTCGAAGCGCAGGCGCGCGGCCATCGGCTCTTGCACTATACCCCCGACCGTCTCAGGCTCACGGGCAAGCGCGTTGAAGCGATGGCGGAACCTCTCGCCGTCAAGGACGTCGAGGGCGATCATGCGCGCCTCGGCAAAGCGGGCCTTGTCGACCTCGCAACCGTCGACGTTGTGCTGTTGCGCCAGGACCCGCCGTTCGATCTCGCCTATATCGCGACGACCCACATTCTCGAGTTCATCCAGCCGAAAACTTTGGTGGTCAACGATCCAAGCGGCGTGCGCAACGCGCCGGAGAAGCTGTTCGTGATGGATTTCCCCGAGCTGATGCCGCCGACCCTCATCGCCCGCGACAAAGCGGCGATCGAGGCGTTCCGCGCCGAGCACGGCGAAGTGGTGATGAAGCCGCTCTACGGCCACGGCGGAGCGGCGGTGTTCAAGGTCGCGGTCCAGGACCTGAATTTCGGCTCGCTGTTCGACCTGTTCAGCACGACCTTTCGCGAGCCCTGGGTGATCCAGAAGTTCCTGCCGGCGGTGGCGAAAGGAGACAAGCGGATCATCCTGGTCGACGGCGAGGCGAAGGGCGTGGTCAATCGCGTGCCCTCGGGCGACGACATCCGCTCGAACATGGTGCGCGGCGGGGCGGCGAAGGAAACCGACCTTACCGAGCGGGAACGCGCGATTTGCTCGGCGATCGGGCCCGAGCTGAGGAAACGCGGCCTCCTGTTCGCCGGCATCGACGTCATCGATGGGTTTCTGACCGAGATCAACGTCACCTCGCCGACCGGAATCCGCGCCGTCAAGCGGCTTGGCGGCCCGGACCTCGCGGTGGCGATCTGGGACGCGATCGAGGCCAAGCTCAACAAACGATAATATTTCGCGCGGGCGCCGACCGGGCTTGCGATTGCCGGACCGAGGGGGGATATACGCCCAATGTCATTCGCCCATGCGCCTGCGCTCGAACGCCGCTCCCGCTCCGCGCGCGCCGCGCGCGCAGCGCCGCCGCCGCCGGACGGCGTCGATCGCGGCAAGATTCTGGAAAAGCTCTCCCTTCTGCATGAGCAGCATTCAGGCGACCCCGCGGCGTTCCGGCGGGCGGCGATCGAGATGCTGCAGGCGGCGCTCGCCTTCGGACGGGACGAAGCGCGCAAGGCGCTGGAAGACGGCGGAACCGGCCGCGGGTGCGCGGAGGCGTTAAGCGGGCAGACCGACGACCTTTTGCGCGTTGTGCTCGAAATGTCCGCCCGCTGGCTCTCCCCGGCCGAGCCCGGCCAAAAGCTGCCGACCATTGTCGCGGTCGGCGGCTACGGGCGCGGCATGCTCGCCCCCTTTTCGGATATCGACCTCCTTTTCCTTCTGCCCGACAAGCCGCCGCCCGGGGTCGAGCGGGTGGTCGAGTCGCTGCTCTATGTGCTGTGGGACCTCAAACTCAAGGTCGGCCACGCGACGCGCACCGTCAACGAATGCCTGAGGCAGGCGCGCGCGGACATGACCATCCGGACGACCCTCATCGAGGCGCGGCTGGTCACCGGCGACAAGGCGCTGTTCGAGACGCTGAGGGCCCGGTTCGACAAGGAGATCGTCGCCAAGACGGCGCCCGAATTCGTCGCCGCGAAGCTCGCGGAACGCGAAGCGCGCGTGAGGCGCGCGGGCGCGTCGCGCTATCTGGTCGAGCCCAACGTCAAGGAAGGCAAAGGCGGGTTGCGCGATCTCAACACGCTCTTCTGGATCTCGAAATACGTCTACCGGGTCCGCAACGCCCATGAGCTCGTCGCCGCCGGATTGTTCTCGCCGCGCGAATTTGCGCTCTTTCGCCGCTGCGAGGAATTCCTCTGGACCGTCCGCTGCCGCCTGCATTTTCTCGCCGGCCGGGCGGAGGAGCGCTTGAGTTTCGACGTTCAGCGGCCGATCGCCCGGCAGCTCGGCTATTCGACCCGGGCGGGGCTCATCGACGTCGAGCGGTTCATGAAGCACTATTTCCTGATCGCCAAGGATGTCGGCGATCTGACGGCGATCGTTTGCGCGGCGCTCGAGGAGCGGCAGGCCAAGTCGACGCCCGCTTTCGGGCGCCTGGTGGGACGCCTGCGCCGGCGGAGCCGCCCGATCGAGGACGCCGACGATTTCAAGGTCGACACCGACCGCGTCAACGTCATCCGAGACGATGCCTTCGACCGCGATCCGGTCAATCTGATCCGACTGTTCTGGATCGCCGACCGGTCGAACATGCCGATCCATCCGAACGCGACGCGGCTCGTCACCCAATCCTTGAAGCGCATCGACGCCCGCCTGCGCGATGATGCGGAAGCGAATCGGCTGTTTCTCGAGATCCTGACGTCGCGCAACGCGCCGGAGATCGCGCTCCGGCGCATGAACGAGGCCGGGGTGCTCGGCCGGTTCATTCCCGATTTCGGCAGGGTCGTCGGGATGATGCAATTTTCGATGTACCATCACTATACGGTCGACGAGCATCTCATTCGCGCAGTCGGCGAGCTCAGCGCGATCGAAGCCGGGCGGCTGGCGGAAGATCTGCCGCTCTCCACCAAGATCATGCCCCAGATCGCCCATCGGACCGAGCTCTATCTCGCGACCTTCCTGCACGACATCGCCAAGGGACGCGGGGTCGATCACTCGCATGCCGGGGCGGAGGTCGCGCGGAAGCTTGGACCGCGGCTCGGCCTTTCTCCAGCCAACACCGAGCGGGTGGCGTGGCTCATCGAGCAACACCTGGTGATGTCCAACATGGCGCAGGGGCGCGACCTCCTCGACCCCAAGACCGCCGAGGCGCTCTCCGCGATCGTCCAGACCCAGGAGCGGCTCAAGATGCTGCTCGCCTTGACCGTCGCCGACATCCGGGCGGTCGGGCCCGGCGTATGGAACGGCTGGAAGGGCCAGCTTCTGCGCACTCTCTACTGGGAGACCGAGGTCGTGCTCGGCGGCGGCCATTCGGTGATCGACCGCAAGGGGCGGGTCGAAGCGGCGCAGGAGACATTGCGCCGCTCGCTTCCGGGCTGGTCCGATCCGGAATTCGACGCCTACGCCCAGCGTCACTACCCCGCCTACTGGCTCAAGGTCGAGCCGGCGCGGCAGATCGCGCACGCCAAATTGCTGCACGCGATGGCCGCCGAAACCCGGTCGCTGGCGACGGAGGTCACGACCGACGCCTTTCACGGCGTGACTGCGGTCACGGTGGTTGCGCCCGACCACCCGCGGCTCCTGACCGGCATCGCCGGCGCCTGCGCCGCCGCCGGGGGCAACATCGTCGACGCCCAGATCTTCACCACCACCGACGGGCTGGCGCTCGACACCATTTTCGTCTCGCGGGCCTTCGAGCGCGACGAGGACGAATTGCGCCGCGGCCAGCGCATCGCCTCCAATATCGAGAAGACTCTGCGCGGCGAGGTCAGGCTCGCCGAATTCGCAGCCCCGAGGCAGGGGCGCGACGTGCGGCGCGGCGCGTTCGCGATCGAGCCCGAAGTGACGGTCGACAACAATCTCTCGCGTCGCTACACGGTGGTCGAGGTCTCCGGACTCGATCGGCCCGGCCTGTTGCGCGATCTCACGGCTTCGCTCTCCAGCCTCAATCTCAACATCGGTTCGGCGCATATTGTGACCTTCGGCGAAAAGGCGGTGGATTCGTTCTATGTCGCCGATCTGACCGGGCAGAAGATCAACGCGCCGGCCCGGCAGGCGGCGATCAAGCGGCGGTTGCTGGCGGACTTCGCCGCGGACTGACGGGCGCGGGAGCCGGAGGATATTGGCTGTCCCCCGCGCTTGATTTTTGGCTCGTCAGCCCTGATATCCAGCGCGAATTTTGATGGGGCTCATGAAACCATGAAGAATACGAATGCCGAACGCGGCCCGGAGACGCCCGCGCAGGACGCCGAAGCTGCGCCGGCCGAGACCGGCGACCGGGACGCCGCGGCCGTGATCGAGGCGCTCAACGCCGAAAACGGCCAGTTGAAGGATCGGGTGCTGCGCACCCTGGCGGAGATGGAGAATCTGCGCCGGCGCACCGAGCGCGAGGTCAGCGACGCCAAGACCTACGGGGTGTCGAGCTTCGCCCGCGACATGCTGACCGTGGTCGACAATCTCTCGCGCGCGCTCGAGCATCTGCCGGCGGAAGCCCGCGCGAGCGCCGAACCGGCGATCCGGTCGATGGTCGAAGGGGTCGAATTGACCGCGCGCGAGCTCGAGGCGGTCCTTGGCCGCCACGGGGTCAAACGTCTCGATCCCAAAGGCCAGAAGTTCGACCCCAATTTTCACCAGGCGATCTTCGAGGCGCCGGACGAGACCGTTCCGGCCGGCACGGTCTCGCAGGTGGTCCAGAGCGGCTGGACGATCGGCGATCGGGTGCTGCGGCCGGCGATGGTCGGGGTCTCCAAGGGCGGGCCGAGGGCGGCGCCCAAAGCGGAGCCGGCTTCGAGCGGCGAATAGCCGCTTAGCGCCCGGCCCTGGTCACCCGCCGCAAGGTCAGATTGATCCTGCCGCCGTCAGGCAACAGGGTCGAGGAACCGGGGAGAATGCGGTCGACGCCATGAAAGGCGAGACGGCCCGCGCCGGAAAGCGACATCGCGTCGCCCGAGGCGAGGCGAAAGGAGCGGGTCGGCGCATTCCGCTCAAGCCCCCCGACCCGGAACAGCGCCGTTTCGCCCAGCGACAGCGAGACCACGGGAGCGGAAAATTCCTCCTCGTCGCGGTCCTGGTGCAGGCCCATGCGCGCGCCGGGGCCATAAAAATTGATGAGGCACGCCTCGGGCGCCGGCGCGTCGGGGGCGATGACCGCGAAGGCGTCGAGGAGGCGCAGCGGGATCGGCGGCCAGGGGCGCCCGGTCTCCGGATGGGTCGGCTGATAGCGATAGCTGGCCTCGTCCGAGACCCAGCCGAGCGGACCGCAGTTGCTCATCTGAACCGAAAACGGCTTGCCGGTGCGCGGCATGCGGGGGCGAAACAGCGGCGCTTCGCCGAGGATCGCCATCACCTCGTCGCAGAGCGCCGCCTGGGCGGCGCGGTCGAGAAAACCGGGGAAATGGTCGACTCCAGGCGCGATGGCCAGGGCCGTACGCGGCGTGATCGCCGGCCGCTCGGGGTCGCCTTCCCTCGGCCCCGGGCGCGGCGTATACGAGGCCGATTTCATCCCGACCCATCCCGCGAAAATTCAAGCATCCGTCGAGGCAATCTATGGCCGGCCATAGTCAGTTCAAGAACATCATGCACAAGAAGGGCAAGCAGGACGCGATCCGCTCCAAGCTCTTCTCCAAGCTCGCGCGCGAAATCACGGTCGCGGCCAAACTGGGCCTGCCCGATCCGGACATGAACGCGCGGCTCAGGGCCGCGGTCATCGCCGCCCGGGCCGAGAACATGCCCAAGGACAATATCGAGCGGGCGATCAAGAAGGCGGCCGGCGGAGAGGGCGAGAATTACGACGAGGTGCGCTACGAGGGCTACGCGCCGGGCGGCGTCGCGGTGATCGTCGAAGCCTTGACCGACAACCGCAACCGCACCGCGGGCGAGGTGCGCTCCTCGTTCGCCAAGGCCGGGGGTTCGCTGGCGGAAACGGGCGCGGTGTCGTTCATGTTCGACCGGGTCGGCCTCATCGTCTTCGATCGCAAAGCCGCCGACGATGAGGCGATGCTCGAGGCGGCGATCGAGGCCGGCGCCGATGACGTCGTATCAGGTCCGGACGAGCACGAGGTGATCACCTCGGTCGAGGCCTTGCGCGAGGCGCAAAAGGCGCTCGAGGCCAGGTTCGGCGAGCCCGAGAAGGCGGCGATCGTCTGGCGGCCGCAGACCACGGTCGCGGTCGACGACGAGTCCGGCGAACGCATCCTGCGCCTCATCGGCGCGCTCGAGGACAACGACGACGTCCAGAACGTGACCGCGAACTTCGAGATCTCCGAGGCGCTGCTGGCGAAGATGCAGGCCTGACGGGTTTAGTGGACGCGATCGTTGATCGCGTCGGCCGCGGGTCAGCTTTGTAGACGCGATCGTTGATCGCGTCTGCCGCGGTCAGCGACCGCGGCTACAATGCGAACGCTGCTCACCACCAGGCGCAGTGACGGTAGCCCCAGCGGCCGATCCAGCACCGGCGGACGCCATATCCGTAGCCGTAGTAGCCGCGCCAGCCCCAGGGGCGATAGCTGTACGGCCCCCAGCCCCAACGCGGACCCCAGCCCCAGCGATGCCAGCCGCCGCGCCATCCCCATCCGCGATGCCAGCCCCATCCACGATGCCATCCACGATGCCAACCCCAGTACACCGGCTCGACGCCGGCGGCGGCGACGGGCGGCTCGAGCGACGGCGAGCAGAGGGTGAAGCCGGCCGACGGGCCGCTCGAAGCGGCGAGCATCGCCGCGCCGGCGAGCGCGGCGATCGCGCCGCCGGAGAGAATGCGCAACGCCATAGAGTCCTCCAGTTCTCCAGCCGCGGGTCAGATGATGCTTTTTCGTCTGAACTCGACGTGAATGCACCCGGCGGTTGGGGACGAACGCCGCGCGCTTGGTTAAGGTTGCATCGCTCCATTCGCCGGGGACCGCCATGAGCCCTGAATTTGCGCAAGCCGGCCTTCGCCTCGACGTCGACGACCGGCCGGCCGACGCCGACGTCGAGGTGCTTCCGAACGGGCTCGAAGCGTTCAACGAGAGCCGCTGGCCCGGCCACCAGCAGTGGCGGCCGCTCGCCGTCTTCGTCCGCGAGGGGAAGACGATCGTCGCCGGCCTCGCGGGCGAGACCTACGCCGGCTGGCTCTTCATCCGCTATTTTTGGGTTTCCGACGCGCTGAGGGGAAAGGGAATCGGGCGCGCCCTCATCGGCGCCGCCGAGGCCCGGGCGGTCGAGCGCGGCTGCCATTCGGCCTGGGTCGACACCTTCAGCTTCCAAGCCCCCGGCTTCTACCGCAAGCTCGGCTACGAGCCGTTCGGCGAACTCGACTATCCGCCGGGGTTTAAGCGCATCTTCCTGCAGAAGCGCCTGGCGGCGGGGCCGGGGGGCTACGCGGGGCAGGCCGAGGGCTGAGGCCGGCCACCAGCCATCTTCGGCTCCTTACTTCCCCCGCCGCGCCGTTACCCCCATGAGCCCGCCGAGAATGTCGAGCGCGACCCTGAGCCGGTCGCTGACCACCGCGTCGGCGCGCCAGGGGGTGGCGAGCTCGGGGATGAAGCCGCGGCATTCGCGGACGCCCGCGCCCTCGATGACGATCCTCGTCACGATCGGCCAAGCATGAGGGCCGACCCGCTCTTCGGCCTCGCGCAGTTTGTCGCGGGCGAAGAGCGCGGTCTCGGACTGCGGCAGGCCGGAGCGGGGGCCGAAGCTGGGGGCGCCGAAGCGGTCGGGCGCGACCGCGCGCAATTGATCGAGCCTCGCGCGATCATGGGTGCGGCGCAAAGATTCGCCGACCAGCCAGCGGATGTCGTTGAGTTTCGGGTCGTGCGGCGCCAGCACCCGGTTGGCGCGCATGGTGTCGAACGGATCGAGCATGCGGCGGGTCCGGTCGGCGTCCCGGGTCGGCGTCTGGCCCGCTTCCCTCGCCCGGGCGAGCCGCTCGGGGGTCGCATCGAGCCGCTCGTCGATGGCGTCGAGGAGTTCCTGCGGCGATTTGCGGGTGCGCTTGGTCGGTTTGCGGGGGATGCTCAATTGAACCACTCCCCCAGTTCCGCCCACGAGATTTCGTCCGCCAGCTCCGAGCCCATTGGGTCCGCAAGATCGGCGCACAGCGCCGCCGGCGAGGTGCAATACGATTGCTCGAGGATCGGGGCGACGAGTTTGGGTATCCCGCGGGTATTGACCCTGACGTCCGCCGGCGCCTTCGCGTGCGCGCGGCGCAAATCCTGAAGATGGCGGGCGCAGGCGCGCAGGAGCTCCGCCCGCTCAGTGTCGACTTTTGGCGGACGGCGGCGGGTCTTGGACGCCTTCATGAGGTTGCCCTTCCTGGATCGGAGGCGGCCCCAGCGGCCGCTGCTTGTTCTTGTTTTGTTCACTATTGGGTAAAGCAAAATCTCATTGTCAACATTTTGCTTTTTTTGAATTGCGGTTTTTCGGAAACGGAGTTAATACCGTTGTCGGCAGGCCTTCCGGGGCCGCGACCTGGCCGCAAGCGTGCGCCCAGGCCTTCGAATGGGGCATGAAAATGTTGGAGCTTCAGCCTTGACCGTCGATTGGATCCGCGCCGGCCTCAAGAGGACCGGCAAAACCCGCAGCGGCCTTGCCAAGGCGCTCGGCCGTTCGCCTTCCGCCGTCACCGATCTCCTCAACGGCCACCGCCGTCTGCGCGCCGACGAGATCGCGATCGTGTCCGATTATCTCGGCATCGAGCCGCCGCGGCTCATCGGCGGCGGACCGGCGCGGCCGCCCAGGGCGCCGCTGATCGGCTATGTCGGCGCCGGCGCGATCGCCCATTTCTACGGCGATGGCCAGGGGCCGTTCGACGATGTCGATGCGCCGATCGACGCCAAGCCGAGCACGGTCGCGGTCCAGATCCGCGGCCATTCGCTAGGCGCGCTGTTCGACAACTGGCTGGTATTCTACGACGACATCCGCAATCCGGCGGATGACAGTCTGGTCGGGCGCATGTGCGTCTGCGGCCTTTCCGACGGGCGCGTCCTGATCAAGGCGCTGAAGCACAGCCCGAACGCCGGGCTTTGGAATCTCCTCTCCAATACCGAACCGCCGATCTATGACGTCGGCCTCGACTGGGCCGCGCCGGTGCGCGAGATGCGGCCGAGGTAGAAGGCGTGCAGATTGCGGAAAAGGGCGCGGCCCCTCCACCGCGCCATAGCCCGTCGGGAGACGGGCGCGACCACGTAGCGCGTCCCCTCCACCGCCCTTCGGGCGGCTCCCCCTCCCCCATTTCATGGGGGAGGATGATAGCTCGATGACGGCTCTACCATCGGCGCTCGAGATCGCGCGCGCGCTCATTCGCTGTCCCTCGGTGACGCCGGCCGACGGCGGGGCGCTGCCTTATCTGCGCGATCTCCTGGCTCAGGCCGGATTCGCCGCTGAACTCGTGCCATTCGAGGCGACGGGAACGCCGGCGGTCTCGAACCTCCACGCCCGGTTCGGAACCGGGCGCCCCAATCTCGCCTTCGCTGGCCATACCGACGTCGTGCCGCCCGGCGATGTTAAGCGCTGGCGGTTCGATCCTTTCGCCGCCGAGGTCGCCGAGGGCCAGCTCTGGGGCCGTGGCGCCTGCGACATGAAGGGCGGCGTCGCCGCCGCCGCCGCCGCCGCGTTGCGCTTCATCGCCAAGGGGCCGTTCTCGGGCTCGATCAGCTTCCTCATCACCGGCGATGAGGAAGGCCCGGCGATCAACGGCACGGTCAAGCTCCTCGACTGGGCGCTCGCCAAAGGCGAGCTTTTCGATCATTGCATTCTCGGCGAGCCGACCTGCGTCGAGGCGCTTGGCGATACGATCAAGCACGGCCGGCGCGGCTCGCTCAACGGACGGCTCACGCTCCACGGCCGGCAAGGTCATGTCGCCTATCCGCAGATCGCGCAAAACCCGATCCGGACGCTCGCGCCGGCGCTGACGGCGCTCTTCTCGCCGCCGCTCGATCAGGGAAACGCCGACTTCGAGCCCTCGAACCTCGAAGTCACCAGCGTCGACGTCGGCAACCCGGCGGCGAATGTCATTCCGGGCGAGGTCAGGGTCGCTTTCAACGTCCGTTTCAACGATCTCTGGACGCCGGAATCGCTTCAGGCCGAGATTGCGCGGCGGGTCGCGGCGGCGGGCGGGGACGCGCGTGCGACGCTCGCCTTCGAGCCGACCAATGCGGTCGCGTTTCTCACCAAACCTGGCCCCTTCACCGACCTCGTCGCCGCCGCGGTCCAGGACGTGACGGGCAGGAGGCCGGCGCTGTCGACCGGCGGGGGAACGTCAGACGCGCGGTTCATCAAGAACGCCTGTCCGGTGGTCGAGCTCGGCCTCGTCAACGCCACCATCCACGCGGTCGACGAGCGGACTCCCCTCGACGAACTCGAGGCGCTGTCGCGGATCTACGAACGCGCGCTCGAGCGGTATTTCGGCGAATCCGCGGGGTAGTCGACCCGGGCGAGGTAGAGGCCGCAGGCGGGCGCGACCTGGCCGCAGCGGCTGCGGTCGGCAGCTTCGAGCGCCGCCTTGAGGTCGCCGGCGCTCGAGCGGCCAAGCCCGACGTCGATCAGCGAGCCGACCATCGAGCGCACCTGACGATGCAGGAACGACAGCGCGCTCGCCTCGAACAGGATCTCGTCGCCTTCACGCCTGACGTCGAGCCGATCGAGAGTCCGGATCGGCGATTTCGCCTGGCATTGGGCGTCGCGGAAGGTGGAGAAATCGTGCCGGCCGATCAGCGCCTGCGCCGCCTCACGCATCGCTTCGGCGTCGAGGGGCGGCTTGATGCGCCAGGCGCGGCCGAAAGCGAGCGCGAGCGGCGCGCGGCGGTTGACGATGCGGTAAAGATAATGGCGGGCGGACGCGCTGCGCCGGGCGTCGAAATCGGCGCTCGCGCGCTCGGCGCCGAGAATCGCCACGGCGTGGGGCTGAAGCAGCGCGTTGAGCCCCTCGCCGAGCCGGAACGGGTCCCAGTCGCGCTGAAGGTCGACATGCGCGACCTGGCCCAGCGCGTGGACGCCGGCGTCGGTGCGCCCCGCGCCATGCGCGGTCGCGCGCTCGCCGGTCATGGCGAAAAGCGCGCCTTCCACCGCCTCCTGGACCGAGAGGCCGTTCTCCTGCCGCTGCCAGCCGACGAACGGCGCGCCGTCATATTCGAGGGTGAGCTTGAAGCGCGGCATCGGGCCTGTTTACGCGCCGGGCTGGGGCGCTGGAAGGCCCCCACCCTGTCCGGCTTCGCGGGCGAGGAGGCTCTAGAACAGGCTGAGCTGGGCCGTGGGGTCGGCTGCGCCTGGGGTCGGCTTGCGGAAGAGATCGGTGCGTAGAGCCCGCGAGGTCTCGCGGTAGCCGAGGCGGCGCGCGGCCATCTCGAACCGGCGCCCGATCATCCACGCGTAGGGTCCAGAGCCGGCCATGCGCCGGCCCCATTGGGCCTCGTAGTCCTTGCCCTCGCGCATCGACTGCATGAGCGAGACGGCGCGCTTGAGCCGGTCGGGATAATGGACCTGCAGCCACTCGCGGAACATGTCGCGCAATTCACCCGGCAGCCGCAGCACGACATAGCTCCCCTCGCGCGCGCCGGCCGAATAGGCGCGGGTCAGGATGGTTTCGAGTTCCTCGTCGTTGATCGCCGGAATGACCGGCGCAGCCATCACGCCTGCCGGCACGCCGGCGTCGTTGAGCGCCTCGATCGCCTCGAGCCGCTTCTGCGGCGTCGGCGCGCGCGGCTCCATCTGCCGCGCCAGCGCCCGATCGAGCGTCGTCACCGAGACGAACACTTTGACCAGGCCGTCGCGGGCCATCGGCGCCAGGAGATCGAGGTCGCGCAGGATCAGGTTCGACTTGGTGACGATGGTGAGCGGGTGACGGGCGTCCTTCAGGACCTCGATCAGCGACCGGGTGATGCGATACTGGCGCTCGATCGGCTGATAGGGATCGGTGTTGGCGCCGAAGGCGATCGGCGCCGGCTTGTACTTCGGCGACGCCAGCTCCCGCTCGAGGAGCTCGGCCGCGCCCTCCTTGGCGAACAGGCGGGTCTCGAAATCGAGCCCGGCCGAGAGCCCCATATAGGCGTGGGTGGGCCTCGCGTAGCAATAGAAGCAGCCGTGCTCGCAGCCGCGATAGGGGTTGATCGACCGGTCGAACGGGATGTCGGGCGAATCGTTGCGGGCGATGATCGCCTTGGGCTTCTCCCACGTCACCTCGGTCGCGAGCGGCTCGGGCGCTTCGTCGCGCGTCCAGCCGTCATCGAACGCCTCGCGCCGCTCGAGCTCGAAACGGCCGGAGGCGTTGGTCGCCGCGCCCCGCCCGCGTCTGGGATCGGCGGGCAGGATGCGTTCGGCGATCGCCTCCGGGCGATGGCGCGGGTCAGCGGCGGAGAGTCGGACCAGGGTCGGGTTCATCGCAATGTTCCATGGATAGAACAAATCATGAACACGACAAATAGTGCGGGCTCGCCCTCGCGTCAAGCCGCCGCGTGGACGCGCCGGTCGGGGTCGGGAGTTGTCCGGATCAGGCGCTCAAGTCAATTCGAGAACGTATTGCAGGACTTGATGTCGCCGCTCTTCAGGCCGGCGGTCAGCCATTGCTCGCGCTGCGCCGCCGAGCCGTGGGTGAAGCTGTCGGGCACGGCGTAGCCGCGGGCGGCGGTCTGCAGCCGGTCGTCGCCGATCGCCTGGGCGGTCGCCAGCGCCCGCTCGATGTCGCCCTGTTCAAGGACTTTCCATTTCTCGTTGGCGTGGTTGGCCCAGACGCCGGCCAAGCAATCGGCCTGCAGCTCGACCCTGACCGACAGCGCGTTGGCCTGGGTCTGGCTCACCCGCTGCTTGGCGTCGTCGACCTTGTCGAGAATGCCGAGCAGATCCTGGACGTGATGGCCGATCTCGTGCGCGACCACGTAGGCGTAGGCGAATTCGCCGCCGCCGCCGTATTTGGTCTTCATATCGCGGAAGAAGGCAGTGTCGAGATAGACCTTCTTGTCGATCGGGCAGTAGAACGGCCCCATCGCCGACCGCGCGCCGCCGCATCCCGACCGGGTCGCGCCGTCATAGATGACCAGTGTCGCGGGTTCGTATTTCACCCCGGCCTGCGCCGGCAGCACCTCCGTCCAGACGCCCTCAGTCCCGCCGACGACCTTGGCGAGGAAAACGCGCATCGGGTCGTTGGGATCGACCGGGGCCGTTTGCGGCGGCGCCTGATTGTGGGTCCCGACGCCGACCATCTCGGCGCCGCTCATCAGCACCTGCGGCGAGATGCCAGTGAAATAACTGATGGCGAAAATGACGATGATCGCGCCGATGCCGAGCCCGCCGGCCCCCATCGCGCCGCCGCCTCCCCCCTGACCGCGGCGATCATCGATGTTCGAGGATTGCGGCATATTCTCGTATTCCATGTCCAACTCCGGCCGAGCGAACGTCGGTTAACGTTTCAGTCACCCTAGCAGAACCGTTAGCCCCTGAGTAGCGCTGCGTCATGCCGACGCGCGCAAGTGTTTGTTGAAGCATTTGGGGAACCGTCGGCGGTCATGGACAAGGACCGCGCCGCCATGCCGCCGACCTATTCCCTCGTCGTGCCGATCTATAACGAAGAGGCCGTCATCCCGATCCTCATCCGGCGCCTCGACGCCCTGCTCGATTCGCTCGACGCGCCGGGCGAGGCGATCGTCGTCGACGACGGATCGGGAGACACGAGCGCGATCGTGATCGAGGGCAAGGCGCGGGCCGACCGGCGCTATCGGCTCGTCAAGCTATCGCGCAATTTCGGCCATCAGGTCGCGATCACCGCCGGGCTCGACCATGCCGCCGGCCGCGCGGTCGTCGTCATGGACGCCGATCTCCAGGACCCGCCCGAAGTCGTCCACGCGCTGATCGCCCGATGGAAGGAGGGCTACGACGTCGTTTGCGCCGAGCGCGCGACGCGCCGCGGCGAGAGCCGCTTCAAGCGGGCGACCGCCGATCTTTACTATCGCCTCATGAGCGCGCTCTGCGAATCGCCGATCCCGCGCAACGCCGGCGACTTCCGGCTCATCGACCGCAAGGCGCTCGACTGCTTCCTCGCCATGCCCGAGCGCGACCGGTTCGTGCGCGGCATGTTCGCCTGGATCGGGCTCCGCCAGGGAACCGTAACCTTCGACCGCCCGCCGCGCGCCGCGGGGAAAAGCAAATATTCGCTCGGCAAGATGATCGCTCTTGCGGCGAGCGGCCTCATCTCGTTCTCCGACGCACCCCTTCGCCTGGCGCTGTGGGCTGGCGCTGCGGTTTCCACGCTCGCTCTTGCTTACGGACTGAGCGTGATCGGGCGGTGGGCTTTCGGCGATCCGAGCCTCGAGCGAGGCTGGAGCTCGACCATCGTCGTGATCGCGGGTCTCGGCGGCGCGAACATGCTCATGACCGGCTTGATTGGTCTCTACGTCGCCCGCATCCATGCCGAGGTGAAGGGCCGGCCGCTCTACATCGTCGAGCGCGCGGTCGGCTTCGAGGAGCCGCCGGCGAGCGCTCGCGGGCCGGCGCGGATTAGTGAATCTGCGTCGCCGCGTCCTGGCCGCGCGCGAGCTCGATGGTCGTGATCGCGACCAGCATCTCCGCCCGCGACTTGAGGTCCTTCGCCTCGAGCAACGCCTGTTTCTCCTTTGGGCCGCAGGGGCTCATCATCGACAGGCCGTTGACCAGCGCCTCGTTCGACGCCTTCTTGATGTCGCTCCACACCACCTTGATCTCGTTGACTTCGGCGAACCGCCGGAGAGCCTCGAGCAAGTCCTCGCGGTCGACCGCGGCTTCGCCCGCGCCCTCGAGAAAATCCTCGACGAACGGCGAGTAGTCGGCGACCGCGATCCGGTAAGGGCCTTGGCTTGGGGCCTCCGCCGCCAGGCGGAACCGCGCCACCCCCATGAGGGTCAGGAAGCAGCGGCCGTCGCCGATCTCCGCATATTGGACGATGCGGCCGGCGCAGCCCAGCGGATAGAGCTCCGGCGCCGGATCGGATGTCTCGTCCTCGACCGACGGCTGAATGACGCCGATCAGCCGCTCGCCGCTCAGCGCATCGTCGAGCATCTCGAGATAGCGCGGTTCGAAGACCGTGAGCTGGATCGGCCGGCGCGGCAACAAAAGCGCGCCCGCCAGCGGAAACAGAGGGATCGTCGCCGGCATCTCGGCCGGTCCGGCAAAGGCGCGGTTGAGCTTCATGGCCCTCGTCTCAACTTTGGGGCGTGGTTGGCGGCGGCGCGCGATCAAAACCAGATCGCCGACAGCTTGCGCCGCGCCGCGATCGATTCGGGGTCCATCAGACCCCAGGCTTCGAAAAGCTGCAACAATTGTTTGCGCGCCGCCTCGTCGTTCCACTTGCGGTCGCGCCGGATGAGTTCAAGCAGCTGATCGGCCGCGCCCGCCCGGTCCCCCTTCGCCGACAACGCGACCGCGAGATCGAAGCGCGCCTGGTGATCGTCCGGATTGGCGGCGACCGCCTGCTCGAGCGGCGCGAGCTCGCCGACGCTCGAAGCCTGCTCGGCCAGGCGCAACGCCGCCCAGGCGGCGGCGACCGCCGGATCCTGGTCCTTGCCCGCCGGCGGCGGCGGGGCCGTCTCCAGCACCGCCTTGGCCTCGGCGAGCCGGCCGGCGGCGACGTGCAGCTTGGCCAATCCTCCAATCGCCTTGGCGTCGCCGGGGTCATCGGCCAGAACCTCGGAATAGAGCGCCGCCGCTCCGTCCGCGTCGCCCTTGGCGGCGGCTTGGTCAGCTTCCGCCACCAGCGCGGCCGAACCGCCTTCGAGCGGCCCGACCAGCCGCTCGATGAAACCGCGGATCTGGCTTTCCGGCAGCGCGCCGACAAATCCGTCGACCGGCTGGCCCTTGTCGAAGGCGATGACGGCGGGAATCGATTGAATGCCGAGCTGGCCGGCGATTTGGGGATGGTCGTCGATATTCATCTTGACGAGTGCGACCTTGCCCCCCGCGTCGGCGACCGCCTTCTCCAGCGCCGGCGCGAGCTGCTTGCACGGCCCGCACCACGGGGCCCAGAAGTCGACCAGCACCGGCTGGCGGGTCGAGGCGGTCAGAACGTCGGCCCGGAACGAAGCCGTCGTCACCTCCTTGACCGCCGAGGCCGCCTTGGTTTGAGGCGCAATCGCGCCGCCGACATTCGCCATTCGGTTCATCTCCAGCCGGCGCGCGGGCGAAGCCCATGCGCGCGCTCCCACTTTTGCCGCCCTAGATGGAGGGGCTGCGCTTGTTATTCAACCGGCCCGCCATCCTGCCCGAGCGCCACGATGAGCGGTTCGTGCCCGGTCGCACGCAGGAATTTCATCAAGTCGGCGCTCGCAAGGCCGGTCGTGCGGGTGTTGACGAGCGGATGGAAGTTGAGTCGTTCATGCCGCATCATCGCCTCGTCGAGGACGACGCGAACCTGGCCGGCTTCGTCATTGATCGCCCCGAACGGCGTCACCGCGCCCGGCCGGACGCCCCATACCTCTTCCAGGAGTTCGGCAGAGCCGAACGACACCCGCCCCTGGGCGCCGATCTTCTCGTGTACGCGCTTGAGGTCGATCGCGGTCGTCTCGCCCAGGACCAGAAGGAACAACTGACTCTTCTTGTCCTTGACGAACAGGTTTTTGGTGTGTCCCCCGGGGATATCGCCGCGCAGCACACGTGAATCTTCCACCGTATGGAGGGGAGGGTGATCGACGGTCTCGGCCTCGATCGACAGAGAGCTGAGGTAGTCCAGCAGGTCTTCGGGCGAGGTTGGCATGGCCGCCGTGTGGGGAACAAGATTGGACAGGTTGGTAGCGGCTTCCGACCCCTGCGGCAACCGCGCGAAGGCTGCCACGCTTCGCAGCGATCCTGGCGACTTCGGCCTCGAGCGCGCGCAGGATTCAGGGCAGCGCCGGCGACGCCCGGTGCTGGGGCGCGGGAATCCCGGCCAGAAAAAGCTGGCGCAGCGGCGCGAAATCTGTATAAGCGCGCAATCCGCGACCGTTAAGCGCGCGGGGAGCAGCGTCGCGACCGACCTGGACGACATCCCGGTTCGGCCGCTTTTGGAACGATGAGGTTGGCTTTAAGCCGGCCGCAGATTCAGGGAAAAATCCGATGTCGATCACCGCCGAGCGCAAGACTGCGCTCATTAATCAATACGCTTTGAAAGTCGGCGACACCGGGTCGCCCGAAGTCCAGGTGGCGATTCTCACCGAGCGGATCGCTAACCTGACCGGTCACTTCAAGACCCACGTCAAAGACAACCATTCGCGCCGCGGCCTGCTCAAGATGGTGTCGCAGCGGCGAACGCTGCTCGATTATGTCAAGAAGCAGGACGAACAACGCTATAAGACCCTCATCGAGCGTCTGGGCATCCGCCGCTGAAGGCGACCCTGATGCAAACGGGGCGCCTTTATTCGCGCGTCCCGACCTTAGGCACCGGGCGGCGGCGTCGGCCGGCGCCCGGAAATCCAATGCGTGAGCCTGGCGTCATGGCAGGATCGCAAGCGGCTGGCGTTCGCCCAGCCTCTCGCCGTCTTGCCGATGACGAGCCCGACATTCGGGCGGCATGGGCCGCAGGCTTTCGCATCCTCAACTCATGCAGGATGAAGAAAGATGTTTGACATTCAACGCGAAGAACTCGACTGGTGCGGGCGCAAGCTCGTGCTCGAAACCGGCCGCCTGGCCCGCCAGGCCGACGGAGCGGTGTTCGCCACCTGGGGCGAAACCACGGTCTTGGCGACGGTAGTCGCCGCCAAGGAGCCGAAGCCCGGCCAGGACTTTTTTCCCCTGACCGTCCACTACCAGGAAAAGGCCTTCGCCGCCGGACGCATTCCCGGCGGCTATCTCAAGCGCGAAGGGCGTCCGTCGGATCGCGAAACACTGACCTCCCGCTTGATCGACCGGCCGATTCGACCGCTGTTCCCCGAGGACTTCCGGTGCGACACGCAGGTGATCGCCACGGTCTTTTCCTACGACCTCGAGACCCACTCGGACATTCTGGGGATAATCGCCTCCTCGGCCGCGCTTACCCTGTCCGGCGTGCCGTTCATGGGTCCGATCGGGGCGGCGCGGGTCGGCGTCATCAAGGGCGAAGTCCGGGTGAATGCGACGGTCGAAGAGATGAAGGACTCGTCACTCGATCTGGTCGTGGCCGGCACCGCGGACGCGGTGCTGATGGTCGAGTCGGAGGCCCAGGAGCTGTCCGAGGACGTGATGCTGAAAGCGGTGATGGCCGGCCACGCCGCGTTCCAGCCGGTCATCCAGGCAATCATCCGGCTCGCTGAAAAGGCGGCCAAGGAGCCGCGCGAACTCCACGCACACGATATTTCGCCGGTCGAAAAGGCGGTGCTCGAAGTGGGCGAGGCCGATCTGCGCGCCGCCTATTCGATGACCCAGAAGCAGGAGCGCTATGCCGCGGTCGACGCCGTCAAGGCCAAGGTTACGGCGGCGCTCGCGCCCGAGGGCGGGGAGCCGAAATTCCCGCCCGAAGAGATCGCGGAAGCGTTCCACAAGGCGCAGGCCAAGGTCGTGCGCTGGAACATTCTCGACCACCAGCGGCGAATCGACGGCCGCGATCTGACCACCGTGCGGCCGATCCTGGCCCAGGTCGGGGTGCTGCCCCGCACTCACGGCTCGGCGTTGTTCACCCGCGGCGAAACCCAGGCGCTCGCCGTCGCGACGCTAGGCACCGGCGAAGACGAGCAATATGTCGATTCTCTCGACGGCACCTACAAGGAGCGGTTCCTGCTCCACTACAACTTCCCGCCCTATTCGGTCGGCGAGACCGGCCGAATGGGCTCGCCGGGGCGGCGCGAAATCGGCCACGGCAAGCTCGCCTGGCGAGCGATCCATCCAATGCTGCCGACGGCGGCTGAATTTCCCTACACGATTCGCGTCGTCTCGGAGATCACCGAGTTCGAACGGGTCGTCGTCGATGGCCACCGTCTGCGGCTCGTCGCTGGCGCTGATGGACGCGGGCGTGCCCCTCAAGCGCCCGGTCGCCGGCATCGCGATGGGCCTCATACTCGAGGGCTCGCGCTTCGCCGTGCTCAGCGACATTCTCGGCGACGAGGACCATCTCGGCGACATGGATTTCAAGGTCGCGGGCACCGGCGAAGGGGTCACCTCGCTGCAGATGGACATCAAGATCGCCGGCATCACCGAAGAGATTATGCGGAAGGCGCTGGCCCAGGCGCGCGACGGCCGCATGCACATCCTGGGCGAGATGAGCAAGGCGATCAGCGGCGCTCGCGCCGAGCTCGGCGAGTTCGCGCCGCGCATCGAGACCATGAAGATTCCGACCGACAAGATCCGCGAGGTGATCGGTACGGGCGGCAAGGTGATCCGCGAGATCGTCGAAAAGACCGGCGCCAAGATCAACATCGAGGACGACGGCACGGTGAAGATCGCCTCCAGCGACGGGGCGAAGATCAAGGCGGCCGTCAACTGGATCAAGTCGATCGCCTCGGAGCCGGAAGTCGGCCAGATTTACGACGGGACGGTGGTCAAGACGGTCGAGTTCGGCGCCTTCGTCAATTTCTTCGGCTCGAAGGACGGACTGGTGCACATTTCGCAACTCGCCAAGACCAGGGTCAACAAGACGACGGACGTCGTCAAGGAAGGCGACCGGGTCAAGGTCAAGGTGCTGGGCCATGACGATCGCGGCAAGGTCAAGCTGTCGATGCGGGTCGTCGATCAGCAAACCGGCGCGGACCTCGAGAAGGCGCCCGCCGCGGAATCGGCCGTGACCGCCGAATAGCGGGATAAGCGTTCGAGCCAACAAGAAAGCGGCGCCCCTTCGGCGCCGCGATTTGCGTTCCGGAGGCGCAGTGCCGCGGGCGTTAAGGAAGCCTCAGCGAATTTCCAAGCCGTAACGGCTTGTTAACGGGCTGGAAAGGCCGAATGCGCTATGGAGTCTGCGCCCCCCAGCATACGGACTGAACCTCATGTACGTGAGTTTTTCGAGTGACCTCGACGGCGGCCGGCCGATGACCGCGATTGGACGGATCCGGGCGGCGACGCGCTGGCGCGCAGTGGGCGACCCGGGCGCCGAGGCCGATCGTGATGCGGCGATCGAGGCGCTGACGCGTGAAGCCGAGGAATACGGCGCCGACGCGGTCGTCGACGTGCGGTTCGAAGTTGACGGAGTCAAGGCTGCCGACGTCGAAGGCGTCGCGCTCCAGCGGGTGACTGCGACCGGCCTAGCGGTGCGTTTCGCCCGCGCCGCATAACGCCGTCCCGTCACTCCGCAGCGTGACGGACTGACGGGCGCGCCGCCTCGCGGCGGCGGAGCTCGGCTTCCCGCTCGGCGATATAGTCGCGAGTCAGCGGAACGCCTTCCTGGCGTTTGGCGAGCTGAAGCTGGAACACCATGTTGCCGTCGACGCGGAACGAGGTCTCCGAGC
The DNA here is from genome assembly GCA_963794155.1 of uncultured Alphaproteobacteria bacterium. GTDB lineage: Bacteria > Pseudomonadota > Alphaproteobacteria > Rhizobiales > Beijerinckiaceae > Roseiarcus. The sequence continues at coordinate 75,245 of CAWCCX010000005.1, forward strand.
CTGCGAGATAAAACTCCCACATCCGGCAGAAGCGCTCGTCGTAGAGCTTGGCGGCCTCGTCCCGTCTCGCCATGAAGCGCTCGCGCCAGGCGCGCAGCGTTTCGGCGTAGTGGAGCCTGAGAATCTCGATGTCGGTGACAAACAAGCCGGCGCGCTCGACCGCCGGCAACACTTCCGACAGGCTTGGAAGGTGGCCGCCGGGAAAGATGTATTTGCGGATCCAGGGGTTGGTCGCGCCCGGAACGTAATTTCGGCCAATGGAGTGGAGCAGCATGACCCCATCGTCCTTAAGCAGACGGCGCGCGGCGGTGAAGAATTCGTCGTAACGGTTGACGCCGACGTGTTCGAACATGCCAACCGAAACGATGCGATCGAATGTCTCGACAACGTCGCGATAGTCCTGAAGCCGGAATTCGACCCGGTCGGCCAGCCCCGCGCCGCGGGCGCGATCGGTGGCGACGGCGAATTGCTCTTCGGACAGTGTGACGCCGGTGACTTTTGCTCCCGCGACCCCGGCGAGATAGAGTCCCATGCCGCCGAAACCGCAGCCGATGTCGAGGGCCGTCGCGCCGTCCTTCGGCAGGAGCTTGGCGGCGATGTGGCGCTTCTTTGCTATTTGCGCGTCGTCGAGCGATTGGCCGGGATATTCGAAATAGGCGCAGCTGTACTGGCGGTCCGAATCGAGGAAGAGATCGTAGAGGCGCTTGTCGAGGTCATAGTGGCTGGCGATGTTCCGCCTCGCGCGCCGCCGGTCGTTGCGCTGGTGCAGGCCACGAAAGGCCACCCGAGTCTCATGCAGCGCCTGAACCCAAGGCAGGCCTCGCAGGTCGAGCAGGTTCCGCGCGCCGAGGTCCAGAACGCTGTAAAGGTCGCCTCGCGTTACAAACAATCGTCCATCCATATAGAGTTCGCCGAGCGCCAGCGCCGGATTGACCATCAGTCGCCACTCCGCCCGGCGATCCACAACCTTGACGCCGAGGAGTGGGCCCTCGCCGTCGCCGAACGTCTCAGTGACGCCGTCGGCGCACACCACCTCGAGGCGACCCTTGCGAACCAGGCGCCGCAAATATGCCCTGAAATCCGAACTCATAACCCACCACTCGCCATCCCATTGGCCGGGCTAGGCGGCCCCGACCGCGTCGACCGTCCCCTTCCGGTCAATGAGGCAGGTTACGGAAAGTTCCCAGGCGTTTTCAAGTGCAAATCTGGGCGGCCGGGCATTCCCGCCAGTTCCACTCCCGGGCGTCTTGCTTTGGCCCCATTGATGCGACCATTTCCCGCCGTTCCCCTTTCGCCCAATTTGCGATAGACGACGACCCGATCGACCAAGGATTCCCTGTTCGTGCGCTATGTTTCGACCCGCGGCGCGGCGCCCACGCTCGGCTTTGCCGACACGCTTCTCGCGGGTCTCGCCCGTGACGGCGGCCTCTATCTGCCGCTCTCCGTGCCCCAATGGCGGCCGAATGCGATCCGGGCGCTCAGAGGACTGCCCTACGCGGAAGCAGCCGTGCGGGTCATGGCGCCCTTCATCGGGGATGACTTCGGTCCGACCGAAATCGAGGCGCTGACCGCGGCCGCCTATGCCGGATTCCGCCATGCGGCGACTGCGCCGATCGCGCAAATCGACGACAACCTGTTCGCGCTCGAACTTTTCCACGGACCGACGCTGGCGTTCAAGGATTTCGCTATGCAGTGGTTGGGCCAGGCGATGAATCGGATGTTGCGGCAGCGCGGCGCGCGGGCGACGATTATCGGGGCGACTTCGGGCGACACCGGAGCGGCCGCGATCGCGGCCTTCGCCGACCAGTCCGAGGTCGAGGTCTTCATCCTCTATCCGCAGGGACGCGTGTCCGAGGTCCAGCGACGGCAGATGACCACGGTCGACAAGCCCAACGTCCACGCGCTCGCGATCGCGGGCGCATTCGACGACTGCCAGCGCATTGTCAAGGAGTTGTTTGGCGATCTCGCCTTCCGCGACGAAATGCGGTTGTCGGGCGTCAATTCCATCAATTGGGCGCGCATCCTGGCCCAGATCGTCTATTATTTCGTCGGCGCCGCCGCGCTCGGCGCGCCGGAGCGGCCGGTGTCGTTCGCCGTTCCGACCGGCAATTTCGGCGACGTGCTGGCCGGCTACTACGCCAAGCGGATGGGGCTGCCGATCGATCGCCTCGTCATCGCGACCAACGAGAACGACATACTCGCCCGCGCGCTGGCGACCGGCTTCTACGCGCCCAAGGAAGTCAAGGCGACCCAGTCGCCCTCGATGGACATTCAGCTGTCGTCGAACTTCGAGCGCCTGCTGTTCGAGGCGTCCGACCGCGACCACGAGGCGGTCGTCGCGCGGATGGATGAGCTTGCGAGCGACGGCGCATTCGCGATCCCACCGGTCGCGCTCGCCCGCATCCGCGCCGATTTCGACGCTTTCCGGGTCGACGAGGCCGCCTGCGGCGAGGAAATGGGCCGCGTCTATCGCGAGAGCGGCATGATCATCGATCCGCACAGCGCGGTCGGCGTGCATGCCGCGCGCAAGGCGCTTTCCGTCGCGCCGGCGACGGCGGTCGTCGCCCTTGGCACCGCGCATCCAGCGAAGTTTCCTGACGCTGTCGAGCGCGCCGTCGGCGTGCGGCCCGAACTGCCGGAGCGCCTCTCGGACCTGATGGACCGCAAGGAAACGATCGTCGCATTGCCCAACGACCGCCGGGCCGTGGCCGACTATGTGCGGCAGACTGCGCGAGCCGTGGCGTGAGCGTTCGAATGACCGGCCTTCCCTCGGGGCTCGCCGTCGTCACCGAGGCGACCAGCCATGTGAAGACGGCGGCGATCGGCGTCTTCGTCGCCGCGGGCACAAGATACGAGCGCGCCGGCGAGCACGGGCTCTCCCATTTCATCGAGCACATGGCGTTCAAGGGCACGAAGCGCCGAAACGCCCGCGACATCGCGGAGGCGATCGAGAATGTCGGCGGCGAACTCAACGCCGAGACCGGGGTCGAGCGAACCGGCTATTTTGCCCGCGTTCTGGGCATCGACGCCGGTCTGGCGTTGGACGTGATCGGCGACATTCTAACTGAGAGCGCATTCGACGGCGAAGAGCTCGAGCGGGAAAAGAACGTCATCATCCAGGAAATCGGCGCGGTCGAGGATACGCCGGATGACTGGGTTTTCGATCTCCTCACCGCGACCGCATGGCCGGAACAGCCGATCGGGCGGCCGATCCTCGGCACGCGGGAGGGCGTCGGCGCTTTCGATCGGGACGCGATCGACGGCTATCTTGGCCGGCGCTATAGCGCTGGCGCCACGGTGGTCGCGGCCGCCGGCGCGGTCGAACATGATCATTTGGTCGCTCTCGTCCAGTCCAGCTTGGACAAGCTGCCTCCCGCGCCAGCGCCGGCCGAAGCGTCGGCGGTCTACCGCGGCGGCGAGACCAAGCTCAGCCGGCGCCTCGAGCAGACCCATGTCGTGGTCGGGTTCGAGGGCCGGCCAGCCGGCGCGCCGGATCATGACGCGGCTCAGGTCTTCGCCGCCGCGGCGGGGGGAGGCATGTCCTCGCGGCTGTTCCAGGAAGTGCGCGAGAAACGCGGCCTCGCCTATTCGATCTTCGCCTTCCACTGGGACTTTGTCGACACCGGGCTGTTTGGCTTCTACGCCGGCTCGGCCGACCGAGACGCCGCGGAGGTGGTCGCTGCTTCGCTCGATTGCCTCGCCGAGGCCGCATACGGGCTTCACGAAGCGGAAATCCGCCGCGCCAAGGCGCAGATGAAGGTTGCGCTCGTCACCGCTCTCGAGCAGCCGGCGGCGCGAGTCCACCAGCTTGCGCGTCAGATGCAGGTCTACGGGCGCCCGCTTTCGTTCGACGAAATGCTGGCCCGGGTCGATGCGATCACCGTCGAAGAGGTTCGCAAAACCGGCGCCGCCATGCTTAGATCGACGCCTGCCTTGGCGACGATCGGCGCGGTTGGCAAGGTTCCCGGCCAAGCTAAGGTCGCCAGCGCTTTAAAAGGGGTATGATGGCGCTTTTCGGCCTGACGCGACAGGTGAGCCCGGAGCCGCTGCTTCGCGGCGACGGCCTGTATCTGCGCCCCGCGGCGCCCTCTGATTACTCGTCCTGGTCGCGGTTGCGGGCCTCGAGCCGCAGCTTTCTCGAGCCGTGGGAGCCGACCTGGCCCGACGACGACCTGACCCGCGCGGCTTTTCGCCGGCGCCTGCGGCGCCAGGACGACGACATGGCGCGCGACGAAGCCTATACGTTCCTCATTTTCGGCAGCGCCAACGATGAGCTCCTGGGTGGAATCACTCTCGGCGGGGTCAGGCGCGGGGTCTCGCAGAGCGGGACGCTCGGCTACTGGATGGGCGCCGTCCACGCCGGCAAGGGGCGCATGACCCGCGCCGTGGCGGCGACCGTCGAGTTCGCCTTTTCCAAGCTGCGGCTCCATCGCATCGAGGCGGCGTGCATCCCCGAGAACGCGCCCTCCATCGCCTTGCTCGAGCGCAACGGCTTCCGGCGCGAGGGCTACGCCCAAGGATTCCTGCGGATCAACGGCGCCTGGCGCGACCACCTCCTGTTCGCGCTGGTCGAGAGCGATGCGCGTCCGCGATCGACGTGGACCAGTTTTGACTGAGCAGCCGTTCAACGACCGCACGCGAGCCCGCGCCCAAGCGGATCGCGCAGACCGGCCGGCGAAGCGCGTCCGAGCCGCCGCCGGCGTGTGGCGGATCATCCTTGGCATCGCGGTCCTGATCGCCGGGCTCATGGCCTGCGGCCGGACGGCGTTGGCGGTGGAGTCGGTCAGAAGTCTCGGTCGATTCCGACGCTATCGATCTGACCCGGGCGGTCGAGCGCCACAGCGCCCAGGGCGACCGCATCCAAGTGTCGACCGCGCCCGGCGCCGACGGCATCGTCCGGCGGATCGAGGTCAGCGCGCTCGAGCCTGGCGCGCAGCCGGGCTGGATCGTATTCGCGCTGACCAATGATTCCGACGAGCAATTGACCCGCCTGATCGTCGCGCCGCATTTCCGCTTTGTCGGCTCCGGCGTCATCTGGCCGGATCTCGGCTCTTCGCGAATCACCACCATCACCGCAAGCCAGGGTTCAGCCCCCGAGCGCGAGGACAACCCGGAAGCCGACGTCTTCCGCTTCACCCTCGATCCAGGGACGACCGTGACCTATGTCGCGGAGCTGCGCACGCCGAACCTTCCGCAGCTTTATTTGTGGGAGCCGGACGCGTTCAAGGACAAGTCGGCCAGCCTCACGCTCTACGAAGGGATTCTGATCGGCATCGCCGGCCTTCTGGCGCTGTTTCTGACAATCGTCTTCGTGGTGCGCGGGGCGATGATTTTTCCCGCCGCCGCGGCGCTCGCCTGGGCGGTGTTCGCCTACGTGTGCATCGATTTCGGTTTCTGGCGCAAGATGTTCGGCCTTGAGGACGCCTCGGAGCGAATCTGGCGCGCCGGCGTCGAGGCGACCATCGGCGCGACGCTCATCATCTTCCTCTTCGCCTATCTCAACCTGCGCCGTTGGCACGTTCGTTATACGCACTTCGCCCTCGCTTGGCTTGCCTTGATGGCGGCTGTCGTCGGGCTCTCGGTCTATAACGCGCCGGTCGCGGCGGGGGTGGCGCGAATCTCCATCGCCACCGTCGCCGGCGTCGGCTTCCTGCTCATCCTGAGCCTCGCCGCGCGCGGCTCCGACCGCGCTGTGATGCTGATTCCGACTTGGTATCTGCTGGCGGTCTGGGTCGTGGCCGCTGGAGCGGCCGCGCTCGGCTATCTGACCAACGACCTCGCCTCGCCGGGTCTGGTCGGCGGCCTGGTGCTGATCGTGATGCTAATCGGGTTCACCGTGATGCAATTCGCCTTCTCGGGTTCCGGCGGCGGGGCAGACGGCGGTCCCGACGCCGAACGGCGTTCGCTGGCGATGACCGGATCGGGTGAGGCGATCTTCGATTGGAACGTGCTCGCCGACGAGGTCAGCGGCAGCGAAGCGATCGAAAGCCAGCTTGGGCTTAAGCGCGGCTCGCTCGAAGGACCGGCGGCGGGCTGGCTCGACGTGCTCCATCCCCTTGATCGCGACCGCTATACGCTGGCGCTCGACGGGCTTCTGCATCAGCGCTCAGGGCGGATCAATCACGATCTGCGATTGCGCGGCTCGGACGGACATTACTTCTGGTACGTCCTCAAAGCCCGGCCGGTGATCAGCGCCGACGGCGAGGTGGTGCGGGTCATCGGCTCGCTGGCGGACGTGACCGAGCTCAAATCGGCCGAAGAGCGCATGCTCCATGACGCCGTTCACGACAACCTGACTGGGCTTCCCAACCGTGAATTGTTCAACGATCGGCTGGGCGCCGCGATCCTGATGGGCCAGAAGCCGGACGGCAACGCGCCGACGGTGATGGTCATCGACATCGATGAATTTCAGTCCGTCAACGACTCCTACGGGCTCTCGATCGGCGACTCAGCGCTCCTGGCGGTGGCCCGGCGCCTGGCGCGCGATCTGAGGCCGGGCGACACCCTGGCTCGCCTGGGAGGGGATACGTTCGGCGCGATCGTGCTCGCCGAGCCGCAGTCGATGGACGCGCCCGCCAGGATCGACGCGTTGCGCGCGGCGCTCGCCGCGCCGATCAGCTTCGGCGAACGAGAGATCGCGCTCACCGTCTCGATCGGCGCGGCCCACTATGACCCAAAGCTGCATGGCAAGGGCGGCGATCTTCTCGCTGACGCACAGCTCGCGCTCGCCAACGCCAAGAAGGCCGGCGGCGACCGGGTTGAGATCTTCGCTCCATTCATGCGCTCGCTGCGATCCGACCGGCAGTCGCTCGAGAACGACATGCGGCGCGCGCTCGAGCGCGGCGAGATCTCGATTTTGTTCCGGCCGATCGTGCGCCTCGAGGATCGTACGGTCGCCGGGTTCCAGTCGCTGCTGCGCTGGCGCCATCCGAGGCTCGGCGTCCTCGACGAGGATGAATTCTCCTCCGCCGCAGAGTCGACGGGCGCGATCGTCGACATTGGCGCCTATGCGCTGGAGGCCACGGCGAGGGAGCTCGCGGCGTGGCAGAAGGCGCTCGAGGTCAACCCGCCGATCTTCGCCACTGTCGCCGCGTCGTCGCGCCAGATGCTCGGCCACGATCTGCTTTCCGACGTGCGCGCCGCGCTCGGCCGCCATTATGTCCAGCGCGGCTCCCTCAGGCTCGCCGCGGCCGAGAGCCTGGTGATGGAAAACCCGGAATACGCGTCGGCCCTCCTGCAGCGAGTGCGCGAAATTGGCGCGGCGCTGATGCTGGACAGGTTCGGCGCAGGCTACACTTCGCTCGGCCATCTGCCACAGTACCACTTTGACGCGATGCGGATCGATGCGTCCCTGGTCAGGCCCAACTCGTTCGGCGCCCGGTCGCCGATCCTGCGTTCGATTGTCGCCATGGCGCAGGAAATCGGGATGGAGGTCATCTCCGAGGGCGCAGAGACGGAATCCGACGCAGTCGAACTCGCCCAGCTCGGCTGCCAGTTCGCGCAAGGGGCGGCCTTCGGCCAGCCGATGACCGCGGCCGCGGCGCGAAAGCTGATGGGCGCGGCGGTCGTCTGACCGGCGGAGACGGCTTGGCGTCCGCCGAAAAGCCGATGGGTCTAAGTCGGCGCCTGAGCCATGTGCCGGCGATACCGGGCCAGAACTTGCGCCCGGTAGATCGGCCGCATCGCTTCATGGTGGAGGCGCTCGGCAAGCCCCATCGATTTGCGCTGGACCGTGGTGCCGCCGGTCTCGAGCGATACGTCGCGGACGGGCGAAGGAGAGGCGACCAGCACTGGCTGGCCGGTGATCCAGGTCATCTGCAGAAACGTGTCGACTGGCCGGTCGAAGGGCAGAGTCGCCGCGAGCAGGCGCTCGGCCGCGGCGCGCGAGACGATCTGCCCGATCGCGCGCAAAGGCGGCGCGTCGGGGCGCAGGAGCGCAAGTGCGCCGCGGCGGGCGACCGCCGTGCCGTTGCGGATTGGCGAAGCCGGCATCAGCACATAGTCCCACGCCGCCCGCTCTGCGGTCACGAACTCGATCAGGCCCGCGAACGCCGCCGGCTCGATCTGGGCGTCGTCTTCAAAGACGACCGCGAAGTCGAGCTGCTCATCGACGATCCGCTTCCAGGCGGCGCGGTGGCTCAAGAAAACGCCGACTTCCGTCGCCGTCAGCGTGAAGGGATAGCGCGGCCGGAAACGGCGGCGGGCGTAGACCTCATCGAGCTCTGGCTGGGAAAGCCGCGCTCCGTCGACCGCCGCGATGATTTCGCTCTCGATTGGCAGTCGCGTACGGAGCAACTCGACGTTGGCCGCCCGCGAAATAGCGCGCTCCAGATGGAGAACGTAGGCTTTGGGGGCGCTCAAGGGTGGCTGACCGAGCAAAGTCCTGCGATAGTCCCTGCGCATAGGCGCGAGAGCGCCGATATACGCGCCGGTCCGCGCCGAGTCATTCCGGTCGGCGCCGAAAGGCGAGCGGCTCGGCGAGCAGCGGCCCGGAGACCAGGAGGCGACAGCGCACGATGAAGATCACCGTCAATGTCGATTGCACGCCGCTCGAGGCGCGACAGTTCATGGGATTGCCGGACGTCGAGCCGATGCAGAAGGCGGCCATGGCGCAGATCGAAAAGCGCATGATGACCGAGCTCGAGCGCTACACTCCGGAGGCGCTGTTCAAGGCCTGGTTGCCGATCGCCGGGATGAATGCCGAGTGGCTTCAGGAATTGCTGAAGCGCTCGACCTCCTGACTGCCTAAAACCTGACGTCTGTCAATGCGGTCGATATTCGTCCGGCGCTAAGCTCGCCGGGGCTCTTCCGCCCGCGCTAGGCGGTTCCTACATTGGCGACAAGCCGCGAAATCGCGGCAATCCGATTGTATGGACTGGCTGGCGCCGCTTCGGGTGCAAGACAGGGCCGAAGGGGATAGACGATGAATTTGGAGAAATATACCGAGCGGGCGCGCGGCTTTGTGCAGTCCGCCCAGTCGCTGGCGCTTCGCGAAGGCCATCAACAGTTTACGCCCGAGCACCTGCTTAAGGTCCTGCTGGACGACGAAGAGGGCCTGGCCGCGGGACTGATCGATCGGGCGGGCGGGAACTCGCGCGAGGCGCTGAGGCAGGTCGAGCAGGCGCTCGCAAAGCTGCCGAAAGTCGAGGGATCGGGGGCGGGGCAACTCTATATGGCGCCGGCGACGGCTCGCCTGTTCGACAATGCCGAGAAGATCGCCCAGAAGGCGGGCGATTCGTTTGTCACCGTCGAGCGCCTGCTGCTTGCGCTGGCGATGGAGAAAGGGACGGAAGCGGCCAAGATCCTGGCCAACGCGGGCGTCTCCGCCCAGACCCTCAACGCAGCGATCAACGACCTCCGCAAGGGCCGGACCGCCGATTCGGCGAGCGCCGAGAACGCCTATGAAGCGCTGAAGAAATACACCCGCGACCTCACCGACGCGGCGCGCACCGGCAAGCTCGATCCGGTCATCGGTCGCGACGAGGAGATCCGCCGCACCATCCAAGTGCTGTCGCGCCGCACCAAGAACAATCCGGTCCTGATCGGCGAGCCCGGCGTCGGCAAGACGGCGATCGTCGAGGGTCTCGCGCTGCGCATCGTCAACGGCGACGTGCCGGAATCGTTGCGCGACAAGAAGCTGCTGTCACTCGACATGGGTGCGCTGATCGCGGGGGCGAAATATCGCGGCGAGTTCGAGGAGCGCCTCAAGGCGGTGCTGAACGAAGTGACCTCGTCCAACGGCGGCATCATCCTGTTCATCGACGAGATGCACACGCTGGTCGGCGCGGGCAAGGCCGAGGGGGCAATGGACGCCTCGAACCTCTTGAAGCCCGCGCTGGCCCGCGGCGAGCTTCACTGCGTCGGCGCGACCACGCTCGACGAATATCGCAAGCATGTCGAGAAGGATGCGGCGCTGGCGCGACGGTTCCAGCCGGTGTTCGTCTCCCAGCCGACGATCGAGGACACGATCTCGATCCTGCGCGGCCTCAAGGAGAAGTACGAGGCCCATCACGGCGTCCGCATCACCGATCCGGCGATCATCGCCGCGGCCACGCTCTCCGACCGCTACATCGCCGACCGTTTTCTGCCGGACAAGGCGATTGACCTCATTGATGAAGCGGCCTCGCGCCAGCGGATGCAGGTCGAACTCGAAGCCGGAGGAGCTCGACGAGCTTGACCGACGAATCATGCAGCTCAAGATCGAACAGGAGGCGCTAAAGAAGGAGACCGATTCGGCCTCGAAAGAACGTTTGAAGAAGCTGGGCGCAGAGCTTGCTGAGTTTCAGGAGAAGTCCGACGCGCTGACCGCCCGCTGGAAGGCGGAGAAGGATAAGGTCGGACTCGCCCAGAAGCTCAAGGAAGAGCTGGACGCAGCGCGCAACGCGCTCGCCCAGGCGCAGCGGAAGGGCGACTTCGCGGAAGCCGGGAAGCTCACCTACGGCACGATTCCGGAACTCGAAAAGAAGCTCGCCGAGAGCGAGAAGAAAAATGAGAGCGGGCTGGTCGACGAAGAGGTGACCGCCAATCACGTGGCCCAGGTCGTCTCGCGCTGGACCGGCATCCCGGTCGACAAGATGCTCGAGGGCGAACGCGAGAAGCTCCTCAAGATGGAGGAGGAGATCGTTCGCCGGGTGGTCGGCCAGCGCGAGGCGGTGCAAGCCGTTTCGACCGCGGTCCGCCGCGCTCGCGCGGGGCTCCAGGATCCCAACCGGCCGATCGGCTCGTTCATGTTCCTTGGGCCGACCGGCGTCGGCAAGACTGAGCTCACCAAGGCGCTCGCCGCGTTCCTGTTCGATGACGACAGCGCGCTGGTGCGCATTGACATGTCGGAATACATGGAGAAGCACTCGGTCGCCCGGCTCATCGGCGCGCCCCCCGGCTATGTCGGCTACGAGGAGGGCGGCGCCCTGACCGAGGCGGTGCGCCGCAGGCCGTACCAGGTCGTCCTGTTCGACGAGATCGAGAAGGCGCATCCCGATGTGTTCAACCTCCTGTTGCAGGTGCTCGACGACGGGCGGCTGACCGACGGCCAGGGCCGCACGGTCGACTTCCGTAACGTGCTTATCGTGATGACCTCCAACCTCGGCTCCGAATACCTCGTTAATCTTGGCGAGAACGAAGATACGAAGACGGTCGAGAAAGAAGTAATGGGCGTGGTGCGCGCCCATTTCCGGCCCGAGTTCCTCAATCGGGTCGATGAGATCATCCTGTTCCATCGGCTGCGGCGCGAGGACATGGGCGAGATCGTCGACATCCAGTTCCGGCGGCTTGGCAGGCTCCTCGAGGATCGCAAGATCACGCTCTCCCTCGATGCGAAGGGACGGCAATGGCTGGCCGAGAAGGGCTACGATCCCGCCTACGGCGCGCGTCCGCTCAAGCGGGTGATCCAGAAATGGGTTCAGGACCCGCTGGCGCAGATGCTGCTCGCCGGCGAGATCCGTGACGGGTCGACCGTCAAGATCGGCGCCGCGCGCGGGCGCCTGACCATCAACGGCAAGGAGGTCGGCGAGGAATCGGACGAATCGCCGCGCCCCAAGTCGCCGTCTGTCGTGCAATTTCCGAAGACCTGACTGATGACGTCGGGGTGCGGCAGCTTTAGGCTGGGCTTGTTGACCCTAGTCGCCAGTCGAGGTCTTCCGTCATGACCAACAACATCGTCGGCCGCTTCGTCGGCGGATCGCCGGCGATCGTCGCGGTGCGGCTCATTGTCGTCTCCTTTGTCGTCGGCATCGTTCTCGAGACCTTCGGCTTCGAGCCGGCGTCGTTGTTTGGCGACGCCGTGCGCGCCCTGAGACGGATCGTCGAACTTGGATTTACCGACGTTCGCCAGGTCGGCCGGATCCTCCTAACTGGCGCGATGGTGGTGGTGCCGGTGTGGCTCGCGCTGCGGCTGCTCGACTCCCGCGGCAGACGGTAGGCGCCGCGCCATCTGCCCGCGCCGCGGCAAATCGCCGCGGCAAAAACCGTCGGAGCAAGGTTGGGGCTTGACGGGCGCACGCGGCGCTGATCCCCTACCCTGCGGGGTATCTTCCACGGGGCAAATGTTAATGGCATTCTCTCATCCTCTGGCCAGGGGCGCCAAGGTGTGGACCGCCAAGACGCACGACGGCGGCGAGCAGCGCGTCCTCGTCATCGTCACCACAATCCCGCTCGATCCCGGCGAGAAGGGCTACAAGAAATCACTGGTTGAGCGACTTTCGCGCGCCGCGCGCGACTATCTCGCCAATTCGAACGACGCCGCTTCGTTCATGCTGATGAGCCGCCTGAGGGACTGGAACGCCGCCAAGGCTTGAGAACGGGCATCGCGCGTCTCTGACACTCGGCGCGAGTGGCCCTGGCCGCCGTTTCTCTTTTTGCGGCAGTCCGTTGCGGGAAAACGGCGCTTCTCATGAATAAAGGTTATGATAGATTGCGGCGCAAATCGCGGATCGGAGAAGCCGCGAAGCTCGCGGCATCGGGCCGCATCAATCTGGGACAAACGCCATGACGAACACAGCATCGGCTTTAGGGCTTGGACCGGGCGCTGGGATCGCGCCGCTCAGGGCGAAATGGGGCTGGATCGTCGCTCTTGGAGTCGTTTACGTCATCGCCGGCGTGATCGCGCTTGGCAGTGTCGTCATGGCGACCATCGCCAGCGTCTATGTCGTCGGGATCATGATGCTGATCGCCGGGGTTTTTGAAGTCATCAGCGCGTTCCAGATCAAGACCTGGGGAAGGTTCCTGTTCTGGCTCGCCCTTGGCGTTCTCTATATCATCGCCGGCTTCGTCGCTTTCGACAATCCGCTGCTGACCGCGGTGTGGTTGACGCTCATACTCGGCGCGGCATTGGTCGCCTCCGGCATCGTGCGGATCTTCCTTGGGTTTAATATGCAGCACGGGTCGCCGTGGATCTGGGTCGTCGTCTCTGGCCTGATCACGCTGTTGCTCGGCATCATCATCCTGGCCCATTGGCCGGTCTCGTCGCTGTGGACGCTCGGAATCTTTCTCGGCGTCGATCTGGTGTTCGCGGGCGCGAGCTGGATCGGGCTTGGCATGGGTTTGCGCCAAACGGCCTGAAGGATGAGCGTGGGCGCGTCGACGCGCCATAGCCCGGGCTGAGGCGAAGCGGCCGCGCGGGCGGCCGCTTCTCGGGACGAGGAGATCTTTCCCGTGCGTTGGATTTATCTGGCGATCGTGGTGGTGTTTGTCGCCGCGCTAATCATCTTCGTGTTCCAGAACACCCAGAGCGTCGACGTGTCCTTCCTCGCGCTCGGCGTCACCCTGCCGCTCGCCATTCTCGTCCTCGTCGCCTACGTGCTCGGGGCGCTGAGCGGCGGCAGCCTGTACGCGCTGCTGCGGCGTTCGGTTGCAGGGTCGCGGCGCGCGGGCGGCTGAAGGCGTATCCCCGCCATGCGCGCAATGGTCCTGCGCCGACCCGGCGAACGGCTGGTCATGGAGGAGCGGCCCGATCCTGCTCCTGGATCGGGGCAGATTCGGGTTCGGATCGAAGCCTGCGGCGTCTGCCGCACTGACCTGCACCTCCTCGACGGCGAATTGCCTCATCCCAAGCTGCCGATCGTGCCGGGGCACGAGATTGTCGGCCGCATCGAAGCGGTGGGCGAAGGGGTCGCGCTGGAACTTGGCGCCCGGGTCGGCGTGGCCTGGCTCGCCCATACCGACGGGACCTGCCCCTATTGCAGAAGCGGGCGCGAGAACCTGTGCGACACGCCGCTGTTCACCGGCTACACCCGCGACGGCGGCTATGCCACCCATACGATCGCCGAGGCGGCGTTTGTCTTTCCGCTGTCCGAGGACCTGGAGCCGGTCGCGGCCGCGCCGCTGCTCTGCGCCGGCCTTATCGGCTGGCGCTCGCTCAAAATGGCCGGGGACGGACGCACGATCGGGATATATGGCTTCGGCGCCGCCGCGCACATCATCGCTCAGGTCTGCCGCTGGCAGGGACGGCGCGTGTTCGCCTTCACCAGGCCCGGCGATTCCGCCGGTCAGGCGTTCGCCCGCTCGCTCGGCGCCGAATGGGCGGGGGGATCGGATGACATGCCGCCCGAGCCGCTGGACGCCGCCATTCTGTTCGCGCCGGTCGGCGCGTTGGTTCCGGCCGCGCTTGCCGCGGTGCGCAAGGGCGGACGGGTGGTCTGCGGCGGCATCCACATGAGCGACATTCCCGCGTTCCCATATCGGCTGTTGTGGGAGGAGCGCAGCTTGGCCTCGGTCGCCAATCTGACCCGCGCCGACGGGCGCGAGTTTCTAGCGCTCGCACATGAGGCGAGAGTGCGAACGACGACTTCCCCCTATCCGCTCGACAAAGCCAACGAGGCTCTCGACGATTTGCGCAACGGCAGGCTCGAAGGCGCGGCGGTGCTGAAGCCCTGAGGCGCTCTCTCGACCCCGCTTAAGGCAATCCCAGCACCGACACCTTCGCCGTCGTGATCTCGGTCGGCCAGAGGATTTCGGTCAGGCCGGTGGCGGCGGCGACCTTCTGCTTGCCGTCGACCGCATAGGTGATGACGCCGCCGCCGACCGCCCCGCCGATTTTCTCGCCCCATAATTTGCGCCCGTCGGCGGTGTCGAGGGCATAGAAATTGCCACCCATGTCGCCGAAGAACAAGACGCCCCCGGCGGTCGGCGTCATCCCGCTCTGGATCGGATAGTTGGTCTTGGCCCGCCATTTCCAGGTCCCGGTGTCGGCGTCGACGGCGGTGACAGAACCGGCCCAGTCAAAGACCGGGTCCGCTTTGCCCCAGGTGTTGAACGGGTTGATCGACGCTTCGCCGGACCAAGGTGACGCCGGCGCGGCGGCGGCGATTTGCGCCGCCGGCTCAACCGTGACCGTGGTGCACCATTGAACTTCGCCGGCATAGATGAGGTTGGTTTGCGGATCGTAAGCCGGGCCATTCCATTCGGCGCCGCCGGTCGAGCCGGGACAGAAGTGGACCGATTTTCCGACCTCGAACGGCGCGGTCTCGTTCTCCATCCGGGTGACCGGCTGCTTGAAGAGCAAGGCGTTGGTGTCGAGATCGAAACCGTAGAGATGACCGTCCTTCGGAGCGAGCGACAACACCTTCTTGCCGCCGGCCGTCCTGAAGATGATGGGAGCGCTGGAAACGTCCCAGTCGTGCCAGTCTTTGGGCACGATCTTGAAGTGGTTCCGGTAGTCGCCGGTCTTCGCGTCGAGAACCACGACCGACCCGGAGTAAAGGTTCTCCCCCGGGCGCACGTCCGGAGAGAAATCCGGCGCGGGGTTGCCGCCTGGCACATACAGTAAGCCGGTGTCCGGATCCAAGGTGTAGGACGTCCAGGTCGCGCCGCCGGTGATCGGTACTCCCGGTTCGGAGTTGCCCCAGGTCGAGCCGTTGAGCGGCGAAGCGCCTTCCGGCCCACGGGTCGGATCGCCCTCGGTCTTCGGCACCAAGTAGAATTCCCAGACAATTTTGCCCGTCTTGGCGTCGAGCGCGTACATGCGCCCCTTCACGCCCTTGATGTCGCCCCCGGCATTGCCGATGAACACGAGACCGTTCCAGGCGATCGGCGCCGCTGGCGCGCTTTCGCCTTTCTTCGGATCGCCGATCGAGGTCGCCCAGATCCGTTTGCCGGTTTTGAAGTCGTAGGCGATGACCCGGCTGTCCTGCGTGCCGCGAAACAACATGCCATCCAGATAGGCTGCTCCGCAATTCACCCCCTGCGGCGTGGCGGGCTGATAATCTTCATGAGCGCGCCAGTTCTCTTTGCAGGTCGACGGATCAATGGAGAAAAGGTCATATTCCGTGACGAAGATGAGCGCGCCGTTCACCTCGAGCAAACCGGAGTTGAAGCCCGTATAGACGCCCGTATCGTACGTGCACAGCACCTTCAGTTGGTCGGCGTTTTTGCTGTTGATCTGATCGAGGGCCGCGAATCGATTCGAGGTCAGCGTCCGGTTGTAGCTCGGCCAGTCTCCTTCGGCCGCGCCCGGCGGCGCGGACGCTGCGGCAGGGGCCGGGGCAGCGGCTGCCTCCTTCCAGGCGGGATTGGCCTCGGTCGCTATCGTGCCGGCCGGAGCCGACCAATAGCGCGCATAGTTGATCCCCATCGCCGCGATCGGAACAAATTGGTCCCAATAAACATAAAGCAGGCCGGCGACGGCACTGCCGATGACGACGATCGCGCCGAGGATTGCACCAAGCCAAGATTTCATCGGCGCACTCCATGAGTCGCCGACATGGGGTCGGCCCGGCCGCAAAGTGAACCCACTTGGCGCCCAAACGCGACAAAAAAGCGACGGAGTCCGACCGCCCTAGCGTTCATCCTCCCGCAGATCGTCGTCGCTGATCGCCCGCCAGGCGGCGCCGTCAAGGTCGTCGAACTGGCCGTTGCGCAGCGCCCATAAGAAAGCGGCCAGCCCGAGGCCGCCGAGAGCGAGCGCAAGCGGCACGAGATAGATGAGGACGTTCATCGCCACTAAGTCCTAGGCACGGCGCGCCCTCAGCGCATTCAGCGTGACCATGACCGAGGAGCCTGACATCGCCAGCGCCGCAATCAGCGGCGTCACCCGGCCCGTGACCGCGAGCGGGACCGCGAACAGGTTATAGACCAGCGACAGCCAGAGGTTCTCGACCATGAGCCTGCGCGCCTTGGCTGCGAGACTGAGCGCGTCTGCGACCGGCGCGAGCCGTTCGCCGAGGAACAATGCGTCGGCCTGCGCCTGGGTGAGGTGCGCGGCGGATATGGGCGAGATCGATACGTGCGCCGCGGCGAGCGCGGGCGCGTCGTTGAGGCCGTCGCCGACCATCAGCGGGCGCTTGCCGGCGGCCGAAAGCGCCTTCAGCCGCTCGATCTTGCCCTTGGGCTTCAGACCGAATGCGAAACGCGTAACCCCGAGTTCGTGCGCGACCAGCGCAACCGCCGCCTCGCGGTCGCCCGAAAGGATCTCGATCTCGTGGCCGCGAGCGAGTGAGGCCACCGCTTCGCGCGCGTCCGAGCGCAGCGCCTGCCTGACCGCGAACACGACCGCGCGCTCGGGCGTTCTCATGACGATCAGCGACGCATCGGGAAAGGCGGCTGCGACCGGCGCGGCCTCGGCCTCCGCCTTGCAGAAGGCGACCGAGCCGAGCTTCACGCGCCCGCCCTTATGCAGCGCGGTGACGCCCTGACCGGGGAATTCCCGGCCGTTCATTGGTTCGTTCGCGTGCGCGGCGCCAGCGATCGCCCTGGCGAGAGGATGCCGGCTTGAGAGCGCGAGCGAACCTGCGAGCGCGAGGTCGTCGGGCGCGATGTCGGCCAGGTTGGCGAGCGCCGGACGTGGATCGGTAAGGGTGCCGGTCTTGTCGAATACGACCGTCCCGGCTTCGGCCAGGCGCTCCAGCGCTTCGCCGGAATTGAGGATCAGTCCGCGGCGAAAGAGCGCGCCCGCCGCGACCACCTGCACCGCCGGGATCGCGAGCCCGAGCGCGCATGGGCAAGTGATGATGAGGACGGTGATGGCGACGATCAGGGACTGCTGCCAGCCTGCGCCAAGCCACAGCCAGCCGAGAAAGGTCGCAAGCGCGGCCAAATGGACGACCGGCGCATAAAGCCGCGCCGCGTGGTCGGCAAGGCGCACATAGGATGACCGCTGCTCAACCGCCTTCGCGAGCAGCGCGTTGACCTCGTCGAGCAGTGCGTCGCCTGCTTCCCTCGCGACTCTCACCCGCAGCGCGCCAGTGAGATTGAGCGCGCCCGCGTAGACGGCTGCGCCTGCGGATACGGCGACGGGCAGCGTCTCGCCGGTGACGAGGCTCTGGTCAACTTCCGAGCGCCCGTCTTCGACCGTCCCATCGACGGCGATCCGCTCGCCCGCGCGCACCAGAACGAGGTCGCCGGGATGGATGGCGGCGATCGGCGTCTCGCGCGCTTCGCCGCCGTCGACAAGCTTGAGCGCGCGATCCGCGCGGATCGCCGTGAGGTTGACGGCGAAGTCCCGCGCGCGTCGCCGCATGCGCTGATCGAGAGTGCGGCCGGCCAGCAGAAACATCAGCAGCATCAGAGCGCTGTCGAAATAGGCGTGACGCTGGTGGGCGATGGTCTGAAAGACCGACATGCCGAGCGCGAGCACGACGCCGAGCGAAATCGGCACGTCCATGTTAAGCGACCGGCGCTTGAGCGCGCGCGCCGCGCTCGTGAAGAACGGCATGCCGGCATAGGCTGCGCACGGCAGCGCGATCAGGGCGGAGAGCCAGTGGAAGAGATCGCGGGTGGCGGAATTCGAATCGCTGTCGGCCCCCGCCCAAAGCGAGACCGACAGCAGCATCACGTTCATCGCGGCGAAGGCGGCGACCCCCAGACAGCGCAGCAACTGCTGCTCGGCGGCCCTTTCGACGGTGCCCGCCGTCCCCGCCGCGAACGGGTGGGCGGGGTAGCCCAGCGCCTCGAGCCGCTCGAGGATCGCCGGCGGCTCGAGCGCCCCCTCGTTCCATTCGACCGTGACGCGTTTGCTGGCGAGATTGACCCGCGCGCCGCGTACGCCCGCCTGCTTGCGCAGGCCGGTCTCAATCGCCGCGATGCAGGCGCCGCAATGGACGCCGTCGACGACGAGGTCAATCGCCGCGACGCCGTCGATCGGACGCCGGACATAGTGCGACAGGTCCAGAGCGTCGGCCGTCATTGGGACTCCAGCTCCGTATCCGCGACCGTGATCTTGTTCTCGCTGCGAAACACGCGCTCCGAACCCCGCGTCGCCTCGATCACCAGGATCCAGCGACCCGGTCTGACGGGCGTCGCCACGCCCTCGTAATCGAGACCGTCGGATGCAAGCGTTGCGACCCGGTCGAGCGCCGCGTCGAAAGGATGCTGGAAGCGGGCGGTCACCTCGAGATCGGGGATTGGCGCGCCGTCGCGATTGCGGAATTCGACCATAATTCGCTCGCCCGCCCCCTCGGCGCGAGTCGATTACGTTTACAGTCCATCCCCGCTCGGCCTGGGCGCGCGCCTCGGCGATCCGTCCGTTGTACGCCTGGCTGGCGTCGTAGGGGTTTTCCAGCTCCGAGCCGCGCAGCGTGTGGAGGGCGAAGTAGATCAGCGCGATGTTGGCCGCGAACATCACGAAGAAAAAAAGTCCGAGAATGGCGACGACGTGTCGTCCGGTCAGTTCGCCGGACATTTGCGGCCTTTCTCTGGACGATGCCGAAGACATAAGCGACTGAGTCTCCATCTCAAGGTCCGCGCCGCCGCTCCCGGCAAAGGCCGGTTCACGGCGCGAAGAAGTGATCGCCGACCGATTTGTGCTCGCCTGTGCGCGCATCGGTCGCGGTGAAAGTGATCGGCGTCGACTTGCCGGGCGTCGCGTCGGCGGATGTCGCGACATAGACCGGGGTCTCAAGCGTCGTGTCCGGATCGAGGCGAACCGCAAGGCGGCCGTCGGCGAGCGCCTTGGCGACCACGCTGGTCATCTGGGCGCCCTTGAGACCTTCGACGTCAAGCGTGAAATCGCGCGCCTCGCCGAGCTTGTTCGAGAAACGCAGGGTATAGCCGTTGCGGACGCCGCCTTCGACCGTCTGGGTATAGAGGGGCGCGCGCACGTGCAGGACGCTCATGTTCATGCTCGAGCGCGAAATGAGCGCATAGAGCATGACGCAGCCGGTGATCGCGATCAGAGCCGCATAGAGGACCGTTCGCGGACGAACCAGCCGGAAGACGCTCTGCTGGCCGCGCTTCCGGCGTTCCAGATTCTCGTCGGTGTCGTAGGCGATGAGGCGCGGCGGCCGATGCACCTTGGCCATCACCGCGTCGCAGGCGTCGATGCACAGGCCGCACTGAATGCAGCCGAGCTGCGAGCCCTTGCGAATGTCGACCCCGGTCGGGCAGACGGCGACGCACTGCATGCAGTCGATGCAATCGCCGGCCGGTTCGCTATGGGCACGGGCCTTGGCCGCCTCCTTGACCGACATGCGCGGCTCGCCCCGGTCGGAACGGTAGGTGACGTTGAGCGCCTCGGTATCGGTGAGCGCGGCCTGGATGCGCGGCCACGGGCACATGTAGAGGCACACTTGCTCGCGCATGTGACCGGCGAGCGAATAGGTCGTGAAGGTCAGAATACCAATCCACAGGTAGGCGACGAAGGGAGCGTTGAACGTCAGAAGTTGCCTGACCAGCGTCGGCGCGTCCTCGAAATAGAGAACCGCCGCGCCGCCGGTGAAGAGCGCGATCAAGAGCCAAGCGGCATGCTTGGCGGCCCGTTTGGCGATCTTGTCCGCGTCCCAGGGCGCCTCGTCGAGCTTGATGCGATCGCGCCGGTCGCCCTCGATGCGACGCTCGACGAACAGAAAGAGGTCCGTCCACACCGTTTGCGGGCAGGCGTATCCGCACCACACCCGTCCGAACAGCGCGTTGGACAGAAACAGGATCAGCGCCGCGAGGATCAAGAGGCCGGTGAAATAATAGACCTCTTGCGGCCATAGCTCGATGAAGAAGAAATAGAATCGGGAATGCGCCATATCGACAAGCACCGCCTGGCTCGGCTCATCAGGGCCGCGATTCCAGCAGATGAACGGCAGCAGGTAATAGACCCCAAGGGCGATCCACAACACGATCCACTTGATGCGCCGATAGGTCCCCCAAATTCTCTGAGGGTAGACTTTCTTCGCCGCCGCATAGAGCGGACTGTCGTCGTCAATCTCCGCGAGGTCTAGACTCACGTACCGCCGCCCAGACTGTGAACATAGAGCGCCAGCGCCTTGATCGTCTCAGGATCGAGGCGCCTGCCCCACGCCGGCATCGTACTGTTGCGGGCATAGGCTATCGTCGTTGTGAGGTCTTTGATGTCGGAGCCATACTGCCAGATTTTGGTCGTCAGGTTCGGCGCGCCCATTTCGATATTGCCCTTGCCGTCATCGCCGTGGCAGGCGGAGCAATTGTCGGCAAAAATCTTTTTGCCGGCCTGGACGTCGACGCCGGGCTCCGGCTCGAGCCCGGCGAGGGTGCGCACATAATTGGCGACCTCGCGAATTTGATCCGGCTTCAGGATGCCATCCTTGCCGAATGCCGGCATGGCGCTGGTGTGGGTGTCAGGGTCGTCGGCGCGAATGCCGTGGATGATGGTCGTATCGATCTGATCCAGATTTCCGCCCCAGAGCCAGCGGCCGGCGGTCAGATTGGGATAGCCGTTTTGACCCTGGCCGCCTGAGCCGTGGCAGGGCGCGCAATTGTCGCCGAAGGCCGCCTTGCCCTCCGCCAGCGCCAGTTCGAGGAGTTTCGGGTCGGCCTCGATCTCGGCGAGGCTCGCTTTCTCGAGACCCGCCGCCTGCTGCATGCGCGCCGCCTGCGCGGCGGCGAGGTCTTCGGCGACCCGCGCCCTGTTGGTGTGCCCGAGCAGTCCAGGCGTGGCGTCGGTCACAAGCGGCCAGGCGGGATAAAGGATCCAGTAGACGACCGAAAAGGCGATCGTCAGATAGAACAGCCAGAGCCACCAGCGCGGCAGGGGCGTATTGAGCTCCCGGATTCCGTCCCATTCATGTCCTGTCGTGGTCTGACCGGAAATCCTGTCGACCTGAACCGGATCGGTGCTCATCGCTCAATCCTCCCGCAGCGGCATGCGGGCCGCTTCGTCAAAGCGCGCGCGGTTCTTGGGCCAGAAGGCGTAAACGAGCGTGCCGACGAAAAACAAGAAAAAGTAGACCGTGCCCGCCGATTCCGCGAACTCAGCCAGCCATTCGTAGGTCGTTGTCATCGAGCCCTCGAAGCGTCAGCGCAGATTGGCCTTGTTGTCGTAGAGATTGAAGTCGACGAGCGTGCCGAGCATCTGGAGATAGGCGACGAGCGCGTCGCCCTCGGTGATGTCGGGCGACGCAGGATTGAACTTGCGCACCTGCGCCTTCGGATAGCGTTTGAGGAGCGGCGCCGCCTCGGGCAAGTCGGGGTTCACCTGCGCCCTGACGTCGGCCATCACATTGGCGATCATGTCGTCGGTATAGGGAACGCCAATTTCGCGGTTCGTCCGGACGTTCGCGACGAGCTCGCGTGTGTCGAGCGGCGTCGTCATCAGGAAGGCGTAGGTCGGCATGATCGATTGCGGCACAACCGAGCGCGGATCGATCAGATGCGCGACCTGCCAGGCGTCGGTGTATTTTCCGCCGACCCGGGCCAAGTCCGGCCCGTTGCGCTTCGAGCCCCATTGGAACGGATGGTCGTACATGCTCTCTGCGGCGAGCGAATAGTGGCCGTAACGCTCCACCTCGTCGCGAAGAGCGCGAATCATCTGGCTGTGGCAGAGGTAACACCCTTCGCGCACATAGATGTTGCGGCCGGCGAGCTCGAGCGGCGTATAGGGGCGCATGCCCTTCACGGTTTCGAGCGTGTTCCTAAGATAGAAGAGCGGCACGATCTCGACCAGGCCGCCGATCGCGACCATGATGAGAATGCCGATGACGAGGTAGATCGGATTGGTCTCCAGGAGCTGATGCCTGGAGAACAGCGACCTCGTTTGTTGCGGCTGTCCGGAGCTGCTCATGCTCTTGCGCTCCTCATTCCGCCGGCTGAAGAGCTGGCTCGGCGGCCGGCGCCGCCTGCTCCGAGGCGGTGATCGTCATGTAGACGTTATAGAGCATCAGGCAGTAGCCGATCAGGAACAGCGTGCCCCCGATCGCGCGGATGACATAGAAGGGATGCATCGCCGCAACCGTCTCGATGAACGAATATTCGAGGTAGCCCTGCGGCGTGTAGCTGCGCCACATCAGGCCCTGCAGGATGCCCGACACCCACATCGAGGTGATGTAGAGCACGATCCCGAGAGTCGCGATCCAGAAGTGCCAGTTGACGAGGCGCAGCGAATAGAGGTCGCGCTTGTTCCACAGCCACGGGACCAGGCAATAGATCGCGCCGAAGGACACGAACGCGACCCAGCCGAGCGCGCCCGAATGCACGTGACCGACGACCCAGTCGGTATAGTGCGCCAGCGAGTTGACCGACTTGACCGACATCGCGGGGCCTTCGAAGGTCGACATGCCGTAGAAGGCGACCGACACGACGAGCATCCGCAGCACCGGGTCGGTGCGCAGCTTATCCCACGCGCCCGAAAGGGTCAGAAGCCCATTGATCATGCCGCCCCACGAGGGCATCCAGAGCATGATCGAGAAGGTCATGCCGAGCGTCTGCGTCCAGTCCGGCAGCGCGGTGTAGTGGAGGTGGTGCGGCCCGGCCCAAATGTAGAGGAAGATGAGCGACCAGAAGTGGATGATTGACAGCCGGTAGGAATAGATCGGCCGCTCCGCCCGCTTCGGCACAAAGTAGTACATGATGGCCAGGAACCCGGCGGTCAAAAAGAAGCCAACCGCGTTGTGGCCATACCACCACTGGAACATCGCATCCTGGACGCCGCTCCAGACGATGTAGGATTTGGAGGAGAACATCGACACCGGCACGGCGGCGTTGTTGCCGATATGCAGCATCGCGATCGTGAGGATGAACGCGAGGTAGAACCAGTTGGCGACGAAAATATGCGGCTCCTTGCGACGGAAGATCGTGCCTAGGAACACCAAAAGGTAAGTCACCCAGACGATCGTCAACCAGAGGTCGGCATACCACTCGGGCTCCGCATATTCCTTGCTTTCGGTGATGCCGAGCAGGTATCCGGTGCCGGCGATCAGAATGAAAAAGTTGTAGCCGAGAACGACGAACCAGGGAGCGAGATCGCCGGCCAGGCGCGCTCGGCACGTGCGCTGTACGACATAGAACGACGTCGCCAGGAGAACGTTGCCGCCGAAGGCGAAGATCACCGCCGAGGTGTGCAAGGGCCGCAGGCGGCCGAAGTTGAACCATGGCGCGATATTGAGGTCGGGGAACGCGAGCTCGAAGGCGAGGTAGACGCCGACCGCCATGCCGGCCAGGCCCCAGAACAAGGCGAACAGGGTCCCGACCTTGACGGGCGCGAAGTTGTAATTGGGCAATCCCCCGATCTCGAGCGGCGGCCGCTCCGCAGGACGGGCGTTGAAGCGCTGGAAGATCGCGAATATGCCCAAGGCGGCGGCGACCGCTCCAAGCCCCATATGGAAAGCGTAGGCTGGCTCGACCGTCTGGGCGGCGATGAAAATGCAAAGCAGTGCCGCGAGGCCCAGAACCCCGATCAATCCGATTTCGCCGCCCCACAGCGACTTCGATTGCGGTTCCGTTTGCATCTCTGACCCCTGGTCTCAAGGCGGCTGGCCCTTGCCCTGGGAGCGTCCTGCGCCGCTCCTTGATCTTAGCCCTCCGCCACAATCGAAGCCACGGCTGTCTCGCGACTTCGCCCCGTGACCTTGTGTCGCACGTTCTCCGACGCTCCTCGGCGCCGCTCAAGCGGCGGCGACCTCCAGGTCGCACGTGGGCTCGGCCTGCGGGAGCGGTTGCGCGTCGCGATCGGCGGCGGCGAGTCGTTTGAGCTCGTCGGGCCTGAGGATTTCCACTCGCCGCTTGCGCGGCAGCGTGATCAGGCCGCGCTCCTTGAAATGGGTGAAGGTGCGACTCACCGTCTCGATGGTCAGTCCGAGGTAGTCGGCGATGTCCTGGCGCTGCATCGCCAGATCGACGACGCCGGCGACGAAAGGCGCCGATCGCGCGTGGATCATGCTCAAGAACCATGCGAGCCGCTCTTCGGCCGAGCTGCGTCCGATCATCAACATGTGGTCGATGGACAGGGTCAGCGCCCGAGTGGCGCCCTCGAACAGGGCGGCGTTGAACCGCGGGTCATCGTCCATGCGCAGCCGGCAGACGTGACGAGGCAGGATCGCCATCGCAGATGCGTCCACCGCCTCGATCGACAGCTTGTGGGTCGGATCCGGCTCAAGGCCGCAAAATTCGCCGGGCATATAGAACGCGAACACCTGCCGGCGTCCATCACGGGTGAATTTCACCGCGCGAAACAGGCCGCGCATGACCAGGAAGAAGTTTTCCGCCGGATCGCCCTCGCCGACAACCTCCTGCCCGGGGACGAACGGGACGATGGCCGCCTCGAAATGCGGAAAGCGGGCGCTCAGAAATTCCCCGATGCCGGCCCTCTCGCCGGCAAGAGCATGGAAGGCATAAGCCATACGCCCCTCAATTCTGTCTTGGGGCGTCAGCCGTCGCGCCGGCCTTCGCTCCACGACCGGCACTCTTGGCGCCGCGGACGATGGCAGGGAACATGACGAATTGCCGCAGTTGCGGCAACTGGCGGCGCGGCCACATTGGTTCGACGGCTGCGCGCGGGCGAAATGCGTCCATAGAGGTTCGCAAAGCCTCTCGACAGGCCCGGTCAAACCTGCCAGTTCGACGGCATGGTCAAGATTCGTTCTTCTTATGTCTGCCAGAATTGCGGGGCCATCACCCAGCGCTGGCAAGGCAAGTGCGAGTCGTGCGGCGAATGGAATACGATCATCGAGGAAGCGGCGGCGCTCGGCATTGGCGGCGCGGCCGCCAGGAGGGGAGCGGCAGGCAGGCCGTTTCCGCTCGAGGACCTGTCGGGCGCGTCCAGGCCCGAGCCGCGCCTCATCACGGGTCTTGCCGAACTCGATCGTGTGGCGGGGGGTGGATTCGTGCCCGGGTCGACGACGCTGATCGGCGGCGAACCGGGCATCGGCAAGTCGACGCTTTTGATCCAGGCCTGCGCCGCAGTCGCGCGGTCGGGCGCGCGGGTCGTCTACGTCTCCGGCGAGGAATCGACGGCGCAGGTGCGTCTACGCGCGGTCCGTCTTGGGCTCGCCGACGCAACCGTCCAGCTTGCGGCCCAGACCTTCGTCGAAGATATCGTGGTGACGCTCGGCTCGGGCGACACGCCGAAATTCGTGGTCATCGATTCGATTCAGACCATGTGGAGCGATGCGATCGAATCGGCGCCAGGGACGGTTAGCCAGGTCCGAGGTTCGGCCCAGGCGCTCATCCGGTTCGCCAAGGCCAGCGGCGCCACGCTCCTCATCGTCGGACATGTCACCAAGGACGGTCAGATCGCCGGTCCGCGCGTCGTCGAGCATATGGTCGATGCTGTGTTCTCCTTCGAGGGCGACGGCGCGCACGCCTTTCGCCTGCTGCGGGCGGCGAAGAACCGGTTCGGCGCGACCGATGAGGTCGGCGTGTTCGAGATGACCGGCGGCGGCCTCAATGAGGTGCCGAACCCTTCGGGTTTGTTCCTCGCGGATCGCGATGGGGCCACCAATCCGGGCGCTGCGGTCTTCGCCGGCGTCGAGGGGGCGCGGCCGGTCCTGGTCGAGATTCAGGCCCTGGTGGCGCCGACGACCTTCGGCACCCCGCGACGCGCGGTGGTTGGCTGGGAGCCGAGCAGGCTCGCGATGGTGCTGGCGGTCCTTGAGGCCCATGGCGGAATGAAGCTCGGGCAATACGACGTCTATCTCAACGTCGCCGGGGGGTTGCGGATTATGGAGCCTGCGGCTGATCTTGCCGCGGCTGCGGCGCTCATATCCTCGCTCACCGGCGCGAGCCTGCCGCGCGATGCGGTCTTTTTCGGCGAGATTGCTCTGTCAGGCTCGGTGCGGGCGGTGGCTCACGCCGGCTTGCGCCTTAAGGAGTCGGCCAAGCTCGGATTTACGAAGGCGTTCGCTCCCCCCTCGTCGCGCGCCGACGGCGAGAGCGCGAATATCGCCGCCCAGCCGATCGGAACCGTGGCGACCCTGGTTGCGTTGATCGCGTCGGGGGCGGTCGAGGCGAAGGCGAGAGGCGCCGGCGCCCTCACCCGCGGTAGGGTGACGAACTGAGGCGGCTTGGCTATAAGGCGCTCGCGCCCGGCGCCAGACGGCGCGCAAAACAATGGACCGTCGCGACGAGGTTCTCTCGCTAATGCCATCCTATCTCGATCTAGCGGTTCTCGGCATCGTTCTCGTCTCGGCGCTCTTGTCGATGATGCGGGGGTTCACGCGCGAGGTTCTGGCAATCGCCTCGTGGGCCGCGGCAGCCGCCGCCGCTTATTACTTCTACCCTCTCGTCGTGCCCTACCTCGCGCCCTATATCCATAAAGACGTCATCGCCCAGGCGGCCGCCGCAGCGATTGTGTTTTTCGTTACGTTGATCGTCGTTTCGCTGTTCACGGTGCGTCTGTCGGACGCGATCCTCGACAGCAAGATCGGCGCCCTCGACCGGTCGCTGGGCTTCGTTTTCGGGGTCGCGAGGGGGTTCCTTCTCGCCGTCGTCGCCTTCGCCATTTTCAACTGGTTGGTTTCGGAGAAGCAGCAACCGGAATGGGTCAAGAACGCCAGGACGCGGCCGATCCTGACCGAGTCGGCCGATCGGATCGTCGCCATGCTGCCCGAGGACGCAGCCACGACCATCGACGGGTGGATCAAGTCGCGCGCCAGTGCAGCGACGAACGAGCTGGCGCCGCCTCCGGCGGCGGACGACTCGACCGCATCGAACCCCAAGACGACTGGCGACCAGCCGGCCGCGACACCGTCTCCGGCCGCCCCGAAGAAGACCGATACGACCGCGGGGGCGAACAGTTCGGCGATGGACAAGCAGAAGCTCGACGCCTTGATCAACAAGAACGTTCCAGCTCCGGCGCCTTTCGCGCCGGCTCCAAAGCAATGAGGCGGGGCGTTCCGGGGCTCGGCTTGGACGAAGCGAACGCGGCGCTTGCCGCTTCGCGCAAAATCCCGACCCACGCGACCGAGCTCGATATCGCCGAAGACCGGCTGCGCGAGCAGTGTGGCGTGTTCGGCATCTTCAATCATCCCGACGCCGCCGCGATTGTCGCCCTCGGGCTGCATGCTCTGCAGCATCGCGGCCAGGAAGCGGCCGGCATCGTGGCTTACGACGGCGTCCGATTCCATTCCGAGCGCCGCCAGGGGCTGGTCGGCGATCATTTCTCGAGCGGGGCGACCATCGACCGCCTTCCGGGACGCGCCGCGATTGGACATGTGCGCTATTCGACGACCGGCGAGACGGTGCTGCGCAACGTCCAGCCGCTGTTCGCCGAGCTCGAGGCCGGCGGCCTTGCCGTCGCTCACAACGGCAATCTGACCAACGGGCTGACGCTGAGACGGGAGCTCATTCGCGGCGGCGCGATCTGCCAGTCGACGACCGATACCGAAGTCGTGCTGCTGCTCGCCGCACGTTCGCGTCGTCCCAGGATCGTCGACCGTTTCGTCGAGGCCTTGGCGGAGATCGAGGGCGCCTATGCGCTGGTGGCGCTGACCAACAAGAAGCTGATTGGCGCCCGCGATCCGCTCGGCATTCGACCGCTCGTGCTCGGCGAGCTCGACGGCAGCCCGATCCTGTGCTCGGAGACCTGCGCGCTCGATATCATCGGGGCGAAATTCGTCCGCGACGTCGAGAACGGCGAAGTCGTGGTCATCGACGGCGAGGGCGTGAAGAGCTTCTTTCCCCTGCCAAGACTGCCGGCGCGGCCATGCATCTTCGAATATATCTATTTCGCCCGGCCTGACTCGATTGTCGGCGGGAGATCCATCTACGACGCCCGCAAGGCGATGGGAGCGGAACTGGCGAGCGAGGCTCCGGCCGAGGCCGACGTCGTGGTGCCGGTTCCCGATTCCGGCGTGCCGGCGGCGATCGGTTACGCCCGCGCCTGTGGCCTGCCGTTCGAACTCGGCATCATCCGTAACCACTATGTCGGGCGCACGTTCATTCAGCCGACCCAGTCGATACGAGAGCTTGGCGTCCGGATGAAGCACAACGCCAACAGGGCGGTGGTCGAGGGCAAGCGCATCGTGCTGATCGATGATTCGATCGTGCGCGGCACGACCAGTGTCAAAATCATGCAGATGATGCGGGAAGCAGGCGCGCGCGAAGTTCACTTCCGCATCTCCTCGCCGCCGATCGCCTATCCGGATTTTTACGGCATCGACACACCCGAGCGCGACAAGCTGCTCGCCGCGCGCATGGACCTCGAGGAGATGCGGCGATTCGTCGGCGCCGACTCTCTGGCTTTCCTCTCCATCGACGGCATCTATCGCGCCATGGGCTATCCCGGCCGCAACCCCAGGCAGCCGCAATTCACCGACCACTGCTTCACCGGCGACTATCCGACCCGCCTCGTCGATCAGCTTGGCGAGCCAGGCCGCCAGCAATTGTCGCTTCTGGCGGAAGCGAGCTGAGGCGCAACTGCGGGCGCGCTGGCCGACCGCGGCCGACGCGGTCGTCTACAGACGCTACTGGAAGAGCTTCAGCGCGTTGACCAGCGTTCCGTAGATTCCCCACACGAGCGGGATGCCGACGAAGCCCCAGGCCAGCACGAGTTCGAGGGTTGTCGTGCCGCCGCTATTGTCGTTGGTGTTCATGTCCGCTTCTCTCAAGCCACGCCGACGGCGTCGTCTACGGTCTCAAGCTCCATGTGGTGCCGATCGTCGACCGCCCGGATCAGGAAATTGGCGATGAAGCCGACGACCAGAAGCCCGGCCATGATGTACATCGTGACGTTATAGGCGTGAGCCTTCGCGACAACTAAGGCTTGCGCCAACGCCACGCCCTCAGCCTGCGCCTTCGCCACCCCGCTGTCGATCTGATATTGCCGGATGTAGTTGACGAGCACCGGGCCGAGCACTCCGGCCACTGACCACGCCGTGATGAGCCATCCGTGGATCGCGCCGACATAGCGGGTGCCGAACATATCCTTGAGGTAGGCCGGCACGGTGGCGAAGCCACCGCCGTACATGCTGATGATGATGAGGAAGGACAGAATGAAGAGCGCCAGATTGCCGGCGCCGGCGAAATAAGGCACGAGCGCATAGAGCACAATTCCAAGCACGAAGAACACGAAATAGGTGTTCTTGCGGCCGATAAGGTCGGACGTCGAGGCCCAGAAGAAGCGCCCGGCCATGTTGAAGATGCTGAGCAGCCCGACGAAGCCGCCGGCGGCCGCAGCGGTGATCCGACCTGGGAACATTTCCTGGCTCATCGCTGACGCCTGGCCGAGCACACCGATGCCGGCCGTCACGTTCATGCACAGCACGATCCAGATCAGCCAGAACTGCGGCGTCTTCAGCGCCTGATAGACATAGACGTCCTTGTTGGTGACGAGTTTCGTAGCTTGGACGGGAGGAACAAATCCTTCGGGCTTCCACCCCGGCGCCGGCACGCGCACGATCGCTGACCCGACCAGCATGAAGAACGCATAGACAAGTCCCAGGATCACAAAGGTCTCGGCAACCCCGACATGCTCCGGCGTGGAGAAACGGCTCATGAGCCAGACCGAAAGGGGCGAGGCGATCATCGCGCCGCCGCCGAAGCCCATGATCGCCATGCCGGTCGCCATCCCGGGCCGGTCAGGGAACCATTTTATCAGCGTCGACACCGGCGAAATATAGCCGAGTCCAAGGCCGATGCCGCCGAGCACGCCGTAGCCGAGATAGACGATCCAAAGGTTGTGGATGCTGACCCCAAAGGCGCTGATGAGAAACCCGCCGGCGAAGCAGAGGGCGGCGGTGAACATCGTGCGGCGCGGGCCGCCTTCCTCGACCCAGCGGCCGAGCACCGCGGCGGAAAAGCCGAGGAAGAAAATTGCGATCGAGAAGATCCAGCCGAGATCGGTGAGCTTCCAGTCGTCGGGCGCGGATTTGGTGATTCCGATCAGCTTCGACATCGGCAAGTTGAAGACGCTGAACGCGTAAACCTGACCGATGCAAAGATGGATGCACAACGCCGCCGGCGGAACCATCCAACGGCTGAACCCCGGTTTGGCAACCGAATGGCTACGGTCCAAAATCGACAAAAAGCCCATATCTGCGCATCCACCCTCATTATTTACATGCCAAGATCGCCTAGACGCCGCGATTTGGCAATGCCTGCGGGACATTTTTTCCCATTAGGTATTTTTCCCGATCGTAACAAATGGCGGCGTTGCGGCGAGTTGCCTCGCGACCTTGGTCGCCGCCTTCACATTCCTGTCATGCAGGGCCGTGATAGATGACGGTAAACGCGCCAAGGAGATCTCATGTCCGCCGCATTCGACGCTCGAACTCGGGCCCGCCGCCGCCGCGCCGGTGAAGCCACACCTCGATCGTCCGCTCGATATTCGGCTCGCACTCATTTTACTCGCCGTCCTCGCTCTTGGCCTGTTTTATATGGCCTATTCGATTCGCTCGGACCTTTCGGCGTCGGGCGGCGGGCCGACCACGATCTTGCCGTTCCTCCTGCTTGGCGTCGCGTTGTTGATCGCGCTCGGCTTCGAATTCGTCAACGGCTTCCACGATACCGCGAACGCCGTCGCCACCGTCATCTATACTCACGCCCTGCCGGCCCAGGTCGCTGTCGTATGGTCGGGCTGCTGGAATCTCCTTGGCGTGCTGGCGTCGACCGGCGCCGTCGCTTTCGGCATCGTGTCGCTGCTGCCGGTCGAGCTCATTCTCCAGGTCGGCTCCGCCGCCGGCTACGCGATGGTGTTCGCATTGCTCATCGCCGCGATCATCTGGAACCTGGGCACCTGGTGGCTCGGCATTCCCGCATCGAGCTCGCACACCCTGATCGGCTCGATCGTCGGCGTCGGCGTCGCCAATGCGCTGGTTAACGGCCACGACGGGACCTCGGGGGTCGACTGGGACCAGGTGACGAAAGTCGGCGAGGCCCTGTTGTTCTCGCCGCTGTTCGGGTTCGTCCTGTCCGCGATCCTGCTTTTGATCATGAAGGCGGTGATCCGCGTGCCGGAGCTTTACACCGCCCCGACGACGAACGAACCGCCGACACTATGGATCCGCGGCCTCTTGGTGCTTACCTGCACGCTTGTCTCGTTCTTTCACGGCTCCAATGACGGTCAGAAGGGGATGGGCCTCATCATGCTGATCCTGATCGGCGTCGCGCCGACGGCCTATGCGCTGAACCGCGCGCCGCCCGAGGGCCACGCCGCCCAGTTCGTCGCAGCCGCCCACTCCGCTTCCAAGATCATCGAGGCCCACGGGGCGGGCTACAACGTGATCGGCGATCCCCGACCGGCGGTGACCGATTATGTTCACGCTCACCATATCTCGGAAGGCACTTATCCGTCGCTCGGCTTGCTGGTGAAAGACATCAGCGACTCGGTCGAGCAGTACGGCTCCGTCGCCAAGACGCCGCTCGAGAAGGTGCAGAACCTTCGCAACGACATGTATCTCGCTTCGGAGGCTTTCCGCGTTCTGGCGAAGGACAA
The DNA here is from genome assembly GCA_963794155.1 of uncultured Alphaproteobacteria bacterium. Classification (GTDB taxonomy): domain Bacteria; phylum Pseudomonadota; class Alphaproteobacteria; order Rhizobiales; family Beijerinckiaceae; genus Roseiarcus. Next base: position 107,286 of record CAWCCX010000005.1, read on the forward strand.
GGAGAACGAGCTGACGGCCGCGGAGAAGGGGCAAATTGCCGACTTCAAGAAACAGCTCGATTCGGCGACCAAGTTCATCCCGCTGTGGGTCAAGATCTGCGTGGCGATCGCGCTCGGTCTCGGCACCATGGTTGGCTGGAAGCGCATTGTCGTGACGGTCGGGGAGAAGATCGGCAAGACCCACCTGACCTATGGCCAGGGCGCGGCGGCGGAGCTTATCGCGGCGGCGACGATCGGCGCGGCCGATGGCTTTGGCCTGCCGGTGTCGACGACCCACGTGCTCTCGTCCGGCGTCGCCGGTACGATGGTCGCCAACGGTTCGGGAATGCAGTGGTCGACGATCCGCAGCATTGCGATGGCCTGGGTGCTGACGTTGCCAGCAGCCATGATCATGTCCGGCTTGCTGTTCATCATCTTCCGTCAGATTTTCTGACGGCCTCGGAGCCAGCCGTTCGCCTCCGTGCGCGTTCCTGCTCGTGGCGTGGAAAACGCTCATCCGCCGCCGAAATGGGTGAAGGGTCTGGCGCGCGGGCGCGGGATGAGGGTGTTGCGGGCCTTGAGATCAGCAAGCGCGACATACATCATGGCCGTCATCAGCGCGTCGGAGAAGGCGTCGTGCTGGTCGAGGACCGGCAGGCCGAGATCGGCGAGGATGGCGGCGAACCTGAGATCGATCTCGACGCCCGGCGGCGCGCCGCCGTATTTGCGCTCATAGTAGAGCCCCGAGACCTCGATCCGGCGATTGGGCAGCTCGATCCCAATGAGCCGCCGCGCGTGCTTGTTGATCATGGCGAGGTCGAATTCGAGATAGTAGCCGACCAGCGGCCGCGCGCCGATGAAGCGCAGGAGCTCCGGCAGCACGTCCTCCATCGCCCGGCCCGCAGCGACGTCACCTTCGCGCAGCCGATGCACTTTGATCGCCTCCGCCTTCATTCTTACATCGGGCTTCACCATCGCTTGGAACGCGCCGCTGGCGAGAATCCGGGAGCCGCGGATCAGAATCGCCGCGACGGTCACGATGTCGTCCTTATGCGGATCGAGCCCGGTCGTTTCGCAGTCGATCGCGACCGCTTCCCCCTCGGACGGCTCGTCGAACAGAAAGCGAAACGCCGGGTCGCGCAGCAGGTATCGGTGAACGCGCCGCTTGATCGCGGGCAGCATTAGAACATTGCCAGATTGAAATGGCGTCGCACCATCTCGCGCAGCTTCTTCGTCACCTGGAAGGCGTCGCGCAGAAGATCGCGCTCCATGGTCGTGAGTTCGCCTGGCCTGACCAGGCTGGTCGAAGCCTTCTCGGCGATCTCAGCGTCGAGCCTCATGGTCATGAGATAGCGAAGCGCCTCGGTCAGGTCGCGCGCGAACTCAGGCTCGAACGCACCGAGTTCGGCCAGCCTGGCGATGCGCGCCGCGGTGTTGGTCTCGGTCAAGCCTTTCTCCAGCGACAGCGCGCGCACGCCGTGCACGATCGGGAAGATGCCGCCCTTCTTCAAATCGAGCGCGTCGCCGTCGGCTCTCGAGGTGACGAGATTGTTGAAAAAACCGATCGGGGTTGGAAACGCATCGACCCCGCGGGCAAAACGCGCGAGATGCACCCGCTCCCCGCGCATGGCGTCGATCAGCTCCTGCTTGGCTGCCCTCAGAAGGCTGGCGTCGCCAGCCACCGCCTCGGCGTCATAGAAAATCGCGATGTTCATCACCCCGGCCTCGTCCGACAGCGCCAGCCAGCGGCGAAAATCGTCGCTAAACTCCGCAGCCGTCTTCGACCACTGGGGGTTGCGCACCATCACCTCGCCGGGGCAGGGGGGAAAGCCGCACGTCTCGAGGGCGTCGAACAGCGCGGCGCGGAACTGAGCCAGGTCCTTCGCCGCGACCGGCTCGGAAAGGATGAGCCCGTTATCCTGGTCGGTCCGAAACGTCTGCTCGCCGCGCCCCTCGCTGCCCATGACAATGAGTGAGCCTCGGCTGCGGATCGATGGCGGCGCGATCAGCGAAAACAGCCTCGCGTGCAGGCGCCGATTGAGGTCGGACACGATCTCGGCGATGACCTCGATCTTCACCCCCTGGCGGCGCAGGGTGCGGATTTGCGGCTCGATCTTCTGCGCCGCCGCTGCGAGCTCCACGACGGTCGAGGCGCGATCGATTTGCCCCGCCACCAGCTGCGCATTGCCGGCCAGGAAACTCAGGAGGTCGATGTCCTCGAGGACGCCGACGAATGCGCCCTTCTCGGCCACTGCGACCCGCCGCTTGTTGTGCTTGGTCATGCGCAGGAGGGCGGTCGAGACGAAATCGTCCGGCGCAACCGAGATGACCGGATGGCAGGCGAGCGGTCCGACAGGGCTGTCGATCGGGCGCCGGTTCACGATCGTCGCGTCGACGAGATCACTGCGGGTCAGCATGCCGGTCCGGTCGCCGTCGCGCACGAACAGTGCGTAGGAATTCATTTCCCGCATCCGCGCGCCGGCGCATTGAATCGATTCCGCCGCATCGATGAAGATCGCGGCGCGCAGGACGAGTTCCCTGACCCGCGCATTCATGAGCGGAGCGAAGCGAGCCGCCTCCTCCTCGCGCGACATGGCGTCGAGCTTGCGCGAGATGTCCAGATAGAAAAACGAGGCGAAGCGCGGATTCTGATTGATGAGCCTCAGCGTCACTTCGCGAGGCAGGAGATTGCACAGCGTTTCCTCGCGGGCGACGAAGGCGTTGGAGCCGCCGCCCTGCACCAGCGCCCGGCTGTCGAACGCATCGCCCGGACCGCGCAGCGCCACCACTTCGTCGTGATCGCGCTCCTCGACTGAGCCCTTGATGACGATGAACAGGCTATCGGGGGTCCCGTGGCGGGCGATGATGGTTTCGCCCGGGCGAAAATAGCCGATATCGAGCGAGTCGCGGACGATTGCCGCTTCTTCCGGGCTCAGCCGATTGAACGGCGCATTGCCGGCCTCGAATGGCTGCGCCACCCTTCTGTCCTTCCGTAGAGGCGCCTTGTGCGATGGTCGATTGTCCGCGCCCCGTCCGCGCTTGGCAAGCTGACCCCGGCCGGACGACGAAATTCGGCCGTTGTGGTAGAAGGGATGCGCCAATCGAAGCGGCGAAGGAGCGGCGGGGGCAGAGCGCAGATGGCCACGATTGACGACATCCTTACGACGATCGACGCCGGTCAAACGGCGGCGCTCGATCGGCTGTTCGCCTTTCTGTCGATCCCGTCGATTTCCGCCATTCCGGCGCATTTTCCGGATTGCGAGCGGGCGGCGGACTGGCTGGTCGCCGAGCTCGCCGCGCTTGGATTCGAGGCCGTCAAGCATCAGACCCCCGGCCGGCCCATGGTCGTCGGCCATATCGGGGCCAGTCGCCGCGAGGCGCCGCACGTGCTGTTCTATGGCCATTATGATGTCCAGCCGGTCGATCCCCTGAGTCTCTGGCACAACCCGCCGTTCGAGCCGAAGCTCGAGGCCGGGCCGCAGGGCGAGCAGATCCTGGCGCGCGGCGCCTCCGACGACAAAGGCCAGCTCATGACCTTTCTCGAGGCCTGCCGCGCCTTCAGGCAATTCGGCGGGCCGCCGTGCCATGTGACGGCGCTGTTCGAGGGCGAGGAAGAGACGGGATCGCCGTCGCTGCCGGCCTTTCTGGCGAACAACGGCAAAGAGCTCAAGGCCGATGTCGCGCTCGTCTGCGACACGGGCATGTGGAATCGCTCGACGCCGGCGATCACCACTTCGCTGCGCGGGCTCGTGGCCGACGAAGTCGTTCTCACCGGCGCCAATCGGGATCTGCACTCGGGCCTCTACGGCGGAATGGCTGTAAACCCGATTCACGTGCTTGCGCGCATCCTCGGGGCGCTGCACGACAATTCCGGCGCCGTCGCCTTGCCGGGCTTCTACGAGGGGGTCGAGGACGTCCCCCAGGAAGTTCTCGATCAATGGAACGCGCTCGAGTTCGACGCGGTCGCATTCCTGCGCGAGGTCGGGCTGACGACGTCGGCCGGTGAGCGCGACCGCACGCCGCTCGAACTGCTCTGGTCGCGGCCGACCTGCGAGGTCAATGGCATCGTCGGCGGCTATACGGGCGAGGGGTTCAAGACCGTGCTGCCGGCCAAGGCCAGCGCCAAGGTGTCGTTCCGCCTGGTCGGCAAGCAGAACCCGGAGCGCGTCGTCCAGGCCTTCCGCGCCTTCGTCGCCTCGCGCCTGCCACCCGACGTCAAGGCCGAATTCATAGGCCACGCCGGCAGCCCCGCGATTTCGCTGCCGATCAAGAATCAGGCCCTGCGCCTCGCTCGACGGGCGCTCGAAGCCGAGTGGGGTAAGCCCGCGGCGCTCATCGGCGCCGGCGGGTCGATCCCGATCGTCGGTTTGTTCAAGCGCGAGCTCAACATGGACAGCCTCCTGGTCGGCTTCGCCCTCGACGACGACCGCATCCACTCGCCGAACGAGAAATACGAGCGCACGTCGTTTAACAAGGGCGCGCGCTCGTGGGCGCGCATCCTGGCGGCCCTCGCCGCGTGAGGAGCATCGACCGCCGCGCCGTCGCGCGCGAGAAGTTCCTCGCCGCTTTGAGACACACGCCCGCACTGATGGGCATTCTCAACGTGACGCCGGATTCGTTCTCCGACGGCGGACGCCATTTCGAGCCTGCCGCCGCGGCCGCGCGCGCGAGCGCGATGGTCGCCGAGGGCGCGGCGATCGTCGACGTCGGAGGCGAATCGACCCGGCCCGGCCACGTCCCAGTTTCGGCGGAGGAGGAGCTTCGCAGGGTGGGGCCGGTGCTCGAGGCGCTGGCCCAGGACTTCAACTCGCCGATCTCCATCGACACCAGCAAGGCGGCGGTGGCGCGCGAGGCGGCCCGGCTCGGCGCCTGCGTCATCAACGACGTCTGGGGATTGCAGCGCGATCCCGGCATGGCGGATGCGGTCGCGGACACCGGCTCAGCCGTCGTCGTCATGCACAATCGCGAGCGGGCGGACGGGACGATCGATATTCTCGACGACGTCGAGCGCTTCTTCGAGCGCTCGCTCAATCTCGCGGCGGGCGCCGGCGTGCCGTTCGTCCGCATCCTGCTCGATCCTGGCGTCGGCTTCGGCAAAACGCCGGAGCAGAACCATTCCTGCATCTGGAATCTCGATCGCTTCCGCCGCTTTGGCGCGCCGATCCTCATCGGGCTCTCGCGCAAGTCGCTCATCGGCAGGATCATCGGCGCCGAGGTCGACCGGCGGCTCCTTGGCACGCTCGCCGCCGACACAATTGCTCTCATGCGCGGCGCTTCGGTCTTGCGCGTGCACGACGTGGCCGAGCACCGCGCCGCCCTCGACATCTTCAAGACGCTGAGCGCCGCCGCGCAGGCAACAGCTGCGCCCAACGACGACGGCCGGGCGCGGATCGTGCTCGCCCTCGGCGGCAATGTCGGCGACAAGGCCTTGAGCCTGCGCCGGGCGCTCCGGGCGATCGCCAGCGAGCCGGGCGTTGAGCTCACCGCCGTCTCGCGCCTCTACCGCACCGCCCCGTGGGGCAAGACCGATCAGGACTGGTTCGTCAACGCTTGCGCCCTCGGCCTGACCCGCCTTCCCCCCGAGACGCTGCTCGAGCGGATGAAGGCGCTCGAGATCGAGCTCGGCCGCGTATCGACCGAGCGGTGGGGACCGCGCGTCATCGACATCGATCTCATCGCCTATGGCGAGATTTCGCTGAAGAGCGAAAAGTTGACGCTGCCCCATCCGGAACTTTTCAACCGCGCTTTCGTCCTCGCACCATTGGCCGAGATCGCGCCCGACCTCGTGATCGCGGGCGTGCGGGTCAGCGACGCGGCCGCGCGGCTGGGGGCTGAGGCCGCCGAGATCACGCCGCTCGATTGACCGGGCACGGGTTCAATTCGCGCTGGCCTCGGCCGCCCGAACCCCACTAGACTGGCGCCAGTAGCGCGCCGTCCGACTCGAACCTCGTCTTTAGGATCAAGAAAGCCCATGCCCGCCTGGTCGCAAACCTTCACCTTCCTCGACGGCGAGTGGCTCGAGGGCAACCGCCCGTTCATCGGCGCGCGGACCCATGCCTTCTGGCTGGGCTCGAGCGTGTTCGACGGCGCGCGCGCCTTCGATGGCGTGACGCCCGATCTCGACAAGCACTGCGCCCGCCTCAACCGCTCGGCCAAGACCATGTGCCTGAAGCCGACGATGAACGTCGAGGCGATGGTCGAGCTCGCGCGCGAGGGGATGAAGAAATTCGCTCCCCGCGCCGAGCTCTATATCCGCCCGATGTACTGGCCCGAGCACAGCGGCGCGACCGCGGTGCCGCCGGACCCCGAATTCGACCCGCTTCTGCCTTTGTCTCTACGAGGCGCCGCTGCCGGCGCCGACCGGCATATCGATCACCCGCTCGCCCTACGCCAAGCCGCTTGCGGCGACCATGCCGATCGACGCCAAGGCGGGCTGCCTCTATCCCAACAACGCCCGCGCGCTGATCGAAGCCCGAGCGCGTGGGTTCGACAATTGTCTCATGTGTGACATGCTCGGCAACGTCGCCGAACTCGCGACCGCCAATGTGTTCTTGGCCAGGGACGGCGTCGTGATGACGCCGATCGCCAACGGATCGTTCTTGAGCGGCGTCACCCGCCGGCGGGTGCTCGACCTTCTCTTGGCCGACGGCAAAGACGCACGCGAGGCGACGCTCGGCTTCGCCGATTTCGATCAGGCGGACGAGATCTTCGTCGTCGGCAACTATGGCAAGGTCACGCCGGTCACGCGCATCGACGGGCGCGAACTGCAGCCGGGCCCGTTCTTCGGCCGCGCGCGCAAGCTCTACTGGGAATTCGCCCACGCGAACTAGAGACGCGACGCTTGTAGCCGCGCTCGATGAGCGCGGCAGCGCGGTCAGCGACCGCGCCCACAGAAGGCGCCGTCGAAAAAAGGGAGGATGAATGTCGACACGGCTAACGATCCGGCTTGATTTTGAGCCTAGCCGGCGGCTCGGCGCAGGCAAGATCGCGCTCCTGGAATCGATCGACAAGACCGGATCGATCTCCGCCGCAGGGCGTGCGCACCAGATGTCGTACCGTCGCGCCTGGCTCCTGGTCGACGAATTGAACCAGCTCTTCGCCACGCCGGTCGTGGTGGCGCATCACGGCGGGGCGCGAGGAGGCGGCGCGGCGCTGACCGAACAGGGCCGGCGGATCGTCGCCCTCTACCGCGGCGCGGAAGCGAAGATGCGGGCGGCTGCGCAAGGCGAGATCGAGGCCATCGAGCGCGACCTCGCGGCGGGCGGAGCGGAGCCATGAGAAGCGAATTCGGTTCTTCGGATTTTGTGAGAATTTACTTCCGAAAAAGAGAATCATCTGCTATGATCCCTCTCGCCATGACCACGCCGATCGAGAGACCGCAGGCACGAGAGGGGACGAACGCTGTCGACAGACGTAGGCAGATCGCACGCGACTCATTTGCCTTTAAATCGCCCAAGCGCCGGGTAGGGGAAAAATCGCCTGGGGGGTCAGCGCAAGTCTTGAAAAAGCTCAATCCGGCCGAGAGAATCCAAGAAAATCGGAGCTTTTTCCTTGGATTTTCCTTGGCCCTGCTTGGTAAATTTGGCTGAATTTGGTTTTGGCTTGGGTCCGCGGCCGGCCTTGCATGGCGCTGTCCCTCATCGCCGGACTGCCCTTTGACAGGGCGGGCGCATTGACCGAAAGAAGCGCGCGATGATGCCCCTCGTCAAAATATGCGGCCTTTCGACGCCAGCGACCCTCGACGTCGCGCTTGACGCCGGCGCGGACATGGTCGGGTTTGTCTTCTTCCCGAAGAGTCCGCGGCATGTCGACTGGGCGACCGCGCGCGCGCTCTCCCGCCAAGCGCGGGGACGGGCGAAGATCGTCGCGCTCAGCGTCGACGCCGACGACGACACGCTCAGGCGCATCGTCGAGGCGTTGTCGCCCGACCTCTTTCAGCTGCACGGGCGTGAAAGTCCGCAGCGGGTCAAAGAGATCGGCGCGCTCTGGGCCCGCCCGACGATGAAAGCGATCGGGGTTGCGGCGCGCGCCGACTTCGTCGCCGCCGAGCCTTATCAGGCCGTCGCCGATTTCCTGCTGATCGACGCGAAGCCGCCGAGCGACGCGGCGCTGCCCGGCGGCAATGGCCGCCCCTTCGACTGGGGCCTGGCGCGGGATTTTCATTCCCGCCGTCCCTGGCTGCTCTCCGGCGGCCTCGACCCCTCGACGGTCGGGCCGGCGATCGCGGAGAGCGGCGCCCGCGGAGTCGACGTCTCCTCCGGCGTCGAAAGCGCGCCCGGAGTGAAGGACCCGGCCAGGATCAGGGCCTTCATCGCCGCGGCGCGGGGCGCCTTCGCGCGGGCGGCGGAAGGAGTCGCGTAAATGAGCAAGCTCGAAAAGCCCAATTCCTATCGCGAGGGCCCGAACGAGCGCGGCCGTTTTGGCGTCTATGGCGGACGTTTCGTCCCCGAGACGCTGATGCCGCTCGTCCTTTCGCTCGAGAAGGCCTACGCGGACGCCAAGGCCGACCCGTCATTCAAGGCCGAGCTCGACCATTTGCTCAAACATTACGTCGGGCGCCCGAGCCCACTCTATTTCGCCGAGCGTCTGACCGAACGGCTCGGCGGAGCGAAGGTCTATTTCAAGCGCGACGAGCTCAACCACACCGGCGCGCACAAGATCAACAACGTGCTCGGCCAGATCCTGCTCGCCCGCCGCATGGGCAAGAAGCGGATCATCGCCGAAACCGGCGCCGGACAGCATGGCGTGGCGACCGCGACCGCCTGCGCCCGGTTTGGCCTCGACTGCGTGGTCTATATGGGCGCAGTCGACGTCGAGCGGCAGAAGCCGAATGTGTTCCGCATGAAGATGCTGGGCGCGGAAGTGCGGCCAGTGCAGCAGGGCGCCCGCACGCTCAAGGACGCAATGAACGAAGCGCTGCGCGATTGGGTGACCAACGTCCACTCAACCTATTATTGTATCGGAACCGTCGCCGGCCCTCACCCCTATCCGGCCATGGTGCGCGACTTCCAATGCGTGATTGGCGAGGAAGTGCGGGCGCAGATGCTCGAACTCGAAGGCCGCTTGCCTGACAGTCTTGTCGCTTGCATCGGCGGCGGCTCCAACGCCATCGGCCTCTTCCATCCGTTCCTCGATGAGCCTGAGATCGAGATGTTCGGGGTCGAGGCCGCCGGTCACGGGCTCGAAGTCCCCAACGGACATGCCGCCTCGATCAACGGCGGGCGCCCCGGCGTGCTGCACGGCAACCGCACCTACCTCCTGCAAACCGACGACGGCCAGATTCTCGAGGGCCACTCGATCTCCGCCGGGCTCGATTATCCCGGCGTCGGGCCGGAGCATTCGTGGCTTAACGACGTCGGCAGGGTGACGTATCTGGCGGCGACCGACAAGGAGGCGCTCGCCGCCTTTCAGCTCTGTTCGAAGCTCGAAGGCATCATCCCGGCGCTGGAGCCGGCGCACGCGCTCGCCAAGGTCATCGAGCTCGCCCCCAAGCGCGCCAAGGACCACCTGATGGTGATGAACCTCTGCGGCCGCGGCGACAAGGACATCTTCGCGGTCGCCGAGCACTTGGGCGGGATGTGAGGCGCCGATGAGTTGGAACCCGCTGCTCGAGCCTGGGTATCCCGACGCCGCCGGCCTTGACGCCATCGAAACGCTGATCGTGCCGCGCGCGGTCGACCTGGGCGGCTTCGTGGTCCGCCGCGCTTTGCCCGCCGCCCAGCGGCAGATGGTCGGACCGTTCATCTTCTTCGACCAATTCGGGCCGGCGGAGGTCCCCGCCGGGCAGGGAACCGATGTCCGTCCCCACCCGCATATCGGGCTCGCGACGGTCACCTATCTCTTTTGCGGCGAGATTCTTCATCGGGACAGCGTGGGATCCCAACAGATCATCCGTCAGGGCGACGTCAACTGGATGGTGGCCGGCCGCGGCATCACCCATTCCGAACGGACGCCCGCCGAGGCGCGCAAAAGACCGCACACCGGGTACGGGCTTCAGACCTGGGTCGCGCTGCCGGAGGGTGACGAGGATACGGCGCCGAGCTTCGAGCACCACGCCAAGACGACGCTGCCGGTCATCGAGAGCGAAGGGGCGCGCCTCAGGCTCATCCTCGGCCGCGCCTATGGCGAAGCCGCGCCGGCCAGGGTGTTCTCCGAGACTTTCTACGCCGACGCTGAGCTCAAGCCGGGCGCGCGCATGCCCCTTCCCGACGACCACGAGGAGCGCGGGGTCTACATCCTTGAAGGGTCGGTCTCGATCGCCGGCCAGTCGTTCGAGGCTGGACAGATGATGGCGTTCCGGCCGAAGGACCGCATCAGCGTCGCCGCCGGGCCTAAGGGCGCGCGGCTCATCCTGCTGGGCGGGGCGACGCTGGCCGGGCCGCGCTACATCTGGTGGAATTTCGTCGCGTCCAGCCGGGAGAAGATCGACGCCGCTAGGGAGCAATGGCGCAAGGGCGACTGGGGCCGCGGCCAGTTCGACCTTCCGCCCGACGATCGCGATGAATTCATTCCGCTGCCCGCCTGATCGATAGAATCGTAAACAAACTCTTCCATTTTTCAGAATCGTCGTTTATGATGGCGGCGAGGATGAGGTTGGACTTCGGCGGCGGCCCGGAGTGCGAAGCGGAGAAAAACAGCGAAACCAAACCGGGCTCAAGTCATTGAAAACAAACGATTGCGAGAAACCGGCGGTTTCGCGGCCCAATGATTTCAATGACTTGCAGCCCGAGAAACGAAACCGCTTCTTTCGTTCTGCGAAGCGAGCACTTCGTTTCGACCTACGCCGCACGCCCGCTGCGAAACGCCTCGACCGTCTGCATGACGCCTCGCAGTTCCGCCAGACCCTTGAGGCGGCCGATGAACGAATAGCCGGGATTGACGCGCTTCTTGCCGTCGTCCCCGAGCAGATGGCCGTGATCGGGGCGCATCGGGATTTCAGCGTCGACGCGCCCTTCCGCTCGCCTGTGCTCCTCCTCGGCCATCAGCGCCGCCACGAGCCGGACCATATCGGTTTCGCCGGCGAGATGGTCGGCCTCGAAGAATGAGCCATCCGGCTCTCGCTTGACGTTGCGCAGATGGGCGAAATGCAGCCGCGAGCCGAACTCGCGCGCCATGGCGACGAGATCGTTCCTGGGGTTCGAGCTGAACGAGCCGGCGCAGAGCGTGATCCCGCAGGCCCGGGAGGGCACGGCGGCGAAGAGCTGGCGCACGTCCTCGGCGGTCGACATGACCCGCGGCAGGCCGAAGATCGGGAACGCCGGATCGTCGGGATGGATGGCGAGGCGCGCGCCTTCCTCCTCTGCGACGGCCGTGATCTCGCGCACGAAGGCGAAGAGGTTGGCGCGCAGGTCTTCGACCCCCACCTCCTTGTACAGGGCGAGCGCGCGCTTGAAGCTCTGCCGGTCGTAGGTGAAGTCGCGCGCCGGCAGCCAGTCGATCAGCGTCCGCTCGAGCTCGTCGACGCCTGCCGGCGTCATCGCCTCGAAGCGCGCATGCGCCGCGGCGACGCGCTCGGACGCATAGTCCGCCTCCGCTCGGTCGCGCTTGAGGATGAAGAGGTCGTAGGCCGCGCAATCGACGGCGTCGAAGCGTAGCGCCGTTCCGCCATTGGCGAGGGGCCAGTTGAGCTGGGTGCGGGTCCAGTCGGTGATCGCCATGAAGTTGTAGCAGAAGACCTTGACGCCGGCGCGCGCCGCATTGCGGATCGACTGCTTGTAATTGTCGACCTTATTCCGGAAGCCGCCGCTGCGCGTCTTGACCTCTTCGCCGACGCCGATGCTCTCGACCACCGACCAGACGAGCCCGGCCGCTTCGATTTCCGCCCGGCGCTTCGCGATCTCATCCTCGCTCCAGACCTCGCCCCGGTTGCGATGATGGAGCGCGGTCACGATGCCAGCCGCCCCTGCCTGGGCGGCGTCCTTGAGGCTGACCGGATCGTCAGGTCCGAACCAGCGCCAGGTCTGCAGCATTCGAGGCCTCCCTTGACGTTTTTGGGAGAGGGGTCAGGGGGAGGGTTAAATCTTCCGCCCCATCGCCAAATACTTCTCCGCCCGCGCGTTGCGCAATTCCTCCGGACTGAGATTGTGAAGCGACTTCAGGGCGTCGCTGATCGCGCGGCCCGTCGCCGCAACCGCGGCCGGCGGATCGCGGTGCGCGCCACCCAAGGGCTCGGGAATGACGCCATCGACGATACCGAACCTGATAAGATCCTGGGCGGTGATCTTCATGCTGGTCGCCGACTCCTGCGCGCGCGACGAATCGCGCCACAGGATCGAGGCGGCCGCCTCGGGGGAGGCGACGGTGTAGATCGCATGTTCGAGCATCAGCACGGTGTTGCAGACGGCAATGGCGAGCGCGCCTCCGGAGCCGCCCTCGCCGATGATGACCGCGATGTTGGGCGCGCCGAGTGCGAGACAAGCGTCGGTCGAGCGGGCGATGGCCTCGGCCTGGCCGCGCTCCTCCGCTTCGACGCCGGGGAAGGCGCCTGCGGTATCGACGAGCGCAATCACCGGCAGGCCGAACCGGTCGGCAAGCTCCATTAGCCTGACCGCCTTGCGATAGCCCTCCGGCCGCGCCATGCCGAAATTGTGCCGCACCCGGCTTGCCGTGTCGTCGCCCTTCTCCTGGCCGAGGACGCAGACCGATTCGCCTTCGAATCGCCCGAGGCCGCCGACGATCGCTTCGTCCTCGCCGAAATAGCGGTCCCCAGCCAAGGGCGTGAATTCGTTGATGAGTCCCTTCACGTAGTCGCCGAAGCGCGGACGTCCCTGGACGCGCGCGACCTGGGTCTTCTGCCAAGGGGTCAGATTGGCGTAGAGATCGGCCAGCGCCTTCTCGGCTCGGGCCTCGAGCTTGGCGATTTCCTCGGCAAGAGCCGGCGAATCGCCCTTTTCAGCGACCACGCGCAGCTCGTCGAGGCGGGCGTCAATATCGGCGACCGCCGTTTCGAAGCTGAGATAGGTGCGCATTCCAACCTTGCGGCCAACCGCCCGGGGCGCAGCGGCGCGGGGAAACTGGCGGCGCGGGGAGCCGAAGTCAAGCGAGTGTCCCGTCTTGCATCCGCGCACGCGATGCGGCAAAAGAGAGGGCTTTAGGAGTGTAGCTCAATTGGCAGAGCACCGGTCTCCAAAACCGGGGGTTGCGAGTTCGAGTCTCGCCTCTCCTGCCATCGGCGCGTATGGTCCCGAGGCGGTCGAGCGGGCGTAGTTCAATGGTAGAACGGAAGCTTCCCAAGCTTCATACGAGGGTTCGATTCCCTTCGCCCGCTCCAGCCGCCAGCTTGTCCGGGGCCGGAAACGCCGCCGCTTAGCGTATTTTCGCCGGCCCGGCGCGGGCCGCCCGGCCTTGCCGTTTGAACTCGAGCGCGCCGTCATCGATGGGGCCGAAGCGCAGGGCCATCACATCGAGGACATAACTCTGATTCATCCGCCAAGGCTTCCTCCTCCCTTGCCTCGGCAACAGATCCTTCGCCCTCTGGATGTAGCCTGACGTGAGGGGAAGCGTCGGCTCCTCCGCCAGCGGCGCGTCGCCCAGGCGCGGGGTGCAGATCGCGTAGCCGCGGCGATCCAAGTGGTTCAAGAGCCGGCAGACATAATCGGAGATGAGATCGGCTTTAAGGGTCCAGGACGCGTTTGTATAGCCGAAGACGGACGCGAGATTCGGGACGCCGCTGAACATCACGCTCTTATAGATCGTTGTCCTCCCCACATCGACCGGCTTGCCGTCGACTTCGACTGCGATCCCGCCCATCATCCGCAGCTTGAGCCCGGTCGCGGTCACGATGATGTCGGCTTCGAGCTCCTCGCCCGAAGCGAGACGCACCCCGGTCTCGGTGAAGGTTTCGATCTCGCCGGTGACGACCGACGCCTTGTCGTTGCGCAGCGCCGCGAACAGGTCTCCATCCGGGACGAGACACATGCGCTGGTCCCACGGTTCATAGCGAGGATTGAAGTGCTTGGCGGCGTCGATTCCCGGTCCGACCGCGGCTTGCGCGAGCTTGAGGATTTGCGCCCGCACCGCCGCCGGTTTGCGCCGCGACTGGCGGAAGAGACGGAGTTGCAAAAGGATGTTCCTCCACCGCACGACCGGGTGAGCGAGTCGAGCCGGAAGCCATCCGAGCCGCTTGGCCAAACCCTCTTCGGACGGACGGGCGACGATATAGGTTGGCGATCGTTGCAGCATCACGACATGCGCCGCGGTTTTCGCCATCGCCGGAACGAGCGTCACCGCCGTCGCTCCGCTGCCGATCACGACGACCCGCTTGCCGTCGTAACTCAAGTCTTGGGGCCACTTCTGCGGATGAACGATGCGGCCGGCGAATCTGTCCATGCCCGGCCAGCCCGGCATGTAGCCTTCCGCATATTCGTAATAGCCTGCGCACAGAAAGAGAAAATTGCACGAGAACCGCAGCGTCTCGCCGCCTGGACCTCTGACGTCCAGGGTCCAGCGGGCGTCCTCCGATCGCCACGACGCGCGAACGACTTGGCAGCCGAATCGAATCTTTCGATCGACCCCATATTCGTCAGCGGTTTCGGTCAGGTAGCGCAGAATCGACGGTCCGTCGGCGATCGCCCGCGCATCGTCCCAGGGGCGAAAGGCGTAGCCGAATGTCGACATGTCCGAGTCCGAGCGGACGCCTGGGTAGCGGAAGAGGTCCCACGTGCCTCCGATCGCCTCCCGCGCCTCGAGGATGGCGAAGGTCGTCTTCGGACGGTTGCGAACGAGATGGCAGGCGGCGCCGACGCCGGAGAGGCCGCCGCCGACGATGACAACGTCGAAGTCGCCGCCGCCAGCTCCGGCTTTGCCATCGTTGCCGGCGGGTGTCGCCGGGGTTGCTTCGTTCATCGGTCGCGCCCGTTGGCGCCGGCGACGTCCTGGCCCGGCGAAGCCTGGTCCCCGGGGCGCAAGTCGACTTGAATTGACGCTCGCTTCGCCATCGCCTCCTCCGGCGCGAACTCCAGAACGCCCGATTCGAGGCGGGCGACGCCGGAGAAATGTTGGGGCGACGGCCCGGGGCGCGGCAGATCGTCATGGGCCCTCGACCGAACCGGCCATTCGTTGATCCGCTTCGCCGCCTCGACTATGGTCCGGCGACAAGCGGAGGACGGCCGTCGCGAGCCGTACGCGCGGTTTTTGAGGAAGCGACCATGGTTCTCGCGAACATCCTCGTTCATCTCGACTCGAGGCCCCGCACCGCGGCGCGCCTGGCCCTCGGCTTGCGAATTGCCGAACGGAGCGGCGCGCGCCTGACGGGGATGTTCGCCGAAAAGGCCGAAGCGCATCAGGTCGGGATGGTCGCCTCCTGGCCAAGCGCGCACTATGTCGCCGCCCGGGAAAAGGCGCAGGCGGCGTTCGCGGCCGCGACCGCACCGCTCAAGGACCGCGCGGCCTTCATTGACGTCAACCGCGGCAGCGATCACGAGATCATTCCTCGCGCCGTCGCGATCGCCCGATGCTTCGATCTCATTGTTCTCGGCCAGGCCCAGGATGAGGTTCCCGTGCCGGCCAAATTGCCGGATGAGGTCATCGCCGAAAGCGGCCGGCCGGTCCTGGTCGTACCCTACGTCGGAACCTACGCCGACGTCGGCGCCCGCCCGCTCTTCGCCTGGCACGGTGAACGCGGCGCCGCGCGCGCCGCGTTCGACGCCCTGCCGCTGATCGCAAACGGTTGCGAAGCGCTCATCATCGAAGTCGGCCATAAGGGCGATCAACGCTACGAATTCTCCGATCTCTTGGTAGCCAACCTCGCCCGCCACAAAGTGAAGGCTCGCTACCAGCACGTCGTCGTCGATGATATTTCGGTCAGCGATGCGCTGCTCAGCGCCATTTCCGACCATTCGGCGGATCTGATGGCGATCGGCGCTTTCGACGCCGGCTGGCGCTTTCTATTCGGCCACGGCTCCGGAACGCCGCAGATCCTCGCCCAAATGACCGCGCCGGTGCTGTTCTCGCACTAAGACGCGGCACAGGAGCCGCGTTCATGCGGTCTTAGCTGGCTTGGGATTCCGCCATGGCCCGTCGGCGCCGATGAGAGCCTCGGCCGCCTCGGGGCCCCAGGTTCCGGGCGCATATTCAAGGGCCGGCGGCGGGTTCGCCAGGATCGGCTGCACAATTCGCCACTGCGCGTCGATCGCGTCCTCGCGGCCAAACAGCTCATCGTTGCCGCGCATCGCGTCGCCGAGCAGGCGCTGATAGGGCGGGATCAGCGACCCAGCGCGTTCGGCCAGCATCAATTCGACACTCTCGCCGGTCATGCCTTCCCCCGGGTGTTTCACCCGCAAGCCAATTGCGACACCGACGTCCGGGCTTATCCGCAGGCGCATGTAGCTGGGCGGCGCGTTGGCCTCATCGCCGAACGTCGCCCGCGGCGGCGGCTTGTATTCGACTGTGACCTCGGCGGCCGTCAAAGGCAGGCATTTGCCGGCGCGGATGTAGATGGGGACGCCCGCCCATCGCCAGGAGTTGACGAATAATTTCACCGCCACGTAGGTCTCGACCGTCGAATCCGGCTTGACCCCCTTGACCTGCCGATAGCCACGATACTGGCCACGGACAATGCTCGCGGCGTCCAAGGGCCTGACGGCCTTGAGGAGCGCGGCCTTCTGGTCGCGCATCGATTCATGGTCTTCGCCGGTTGGCGGGTCCATCATCACGTTGGCGAGCACCTGAAGCATGTGGTTCTGAACCACGTCGCGGAGCGCCCCGGTTGCATCGTAGAAGCTGCCGCGGTCGTCGACGCCGAACGCTTCCGCCATGGTGATCTGGATGCTTCCCACAAAGGTTCGATTCCACAGCGGTTCGAACGGGGCGTTCGCGAACCGGGTGTAGACGATGCTTTGAACCGGCTCCTTGCCCAGATAATGGTCGATGCGAAAGATCGCCTCTTCGGGAAAATGCTGGTGCAAGGTCCGATTGAGCGCCTGGGCCGATTCGCGATCGTGGCCGAACGGTTTCTCGATGACCAGGCGTGCGTCGATGTTCAGGCCGCTTGCGGCAAGCGCGTCGACCACGACGCCGAACAGGCTCGGGGGAATTGCGAGGTAGTGCAGGGGCCGCTTCGCGGGGCCGAGCGCCTGCCTGAGAGCAGCGAATGTCCCGGGATCGCCGTAGTCGCCGTCGACATAGCGCAGGAGACCGAGAAGACGCGCCAGTTTCGCGGGGTCAGCGCCGCCATGGCTCTCGATGCTCGCCTTGGCGCGCGCCCTTAAGTCCTCGACCTTCCAGCCGCTCTTGGCGACGCCGACGATCGGGACATTACACCCTTCATCGCCGACGAGACCCAGCAGGGCCGGGAAGATCTGCTTGAACGCCAGATCGCCGGAAGCGCCGAAGAACACCAGGGCGTCGGATGGGGTAGCCGCCATCTCGGTTTAACTCCCTTTGAATTGCGAAATATAGCTTGATCCGCGTCTATCTCAGCGTCGAGAACGCGCCCTGCGTCAACCCCCTTGAAATGCGCCTCACCTCTCTTGCCCCGCCCCGAGCCCATCCCGTAATCCTCCCCTCCGCGATCCCGACGAATGGGTCGGATTGCCAAGCAGGGAGGGGCGTCGATGCCCGACTTCGGGGCCTACCAGAACGAGATCTACCTTGCCGGCCTCACAGGCCGCTTGCCCCGGTTCCCGATCCGCTTCGACGAACTCGAGGCCAAGGCGCACGCGGCGATGCCAGAGGGCCTCGTCTCCTACGTTGCCGGCGGGTGCGGCGACGAGCGCACCCAAGACGCAAATGTCGCGGCGTTCGACAAATGGGGTCTCGTGCCGCGGATGTTCGTCGGGGCGAAACAGCGCGACCTGTCGATCGAGCTCTTCGGCATGAAATTGCCGTCGCCATTGTTCATGAGCCCGATTGGCGTGATCGCGCTCTGCGCCCAGGACGGTCACGGCGATCTCGCGACCGCGCGCGCCGCCGCCCTAACCGGCGTGCCCATGGTCGCCTCGACCCTCTCGGCCGATCCGCTCGAGGCGGTCGCCGCCGAATTCAAGGCCACGCCCGGCTTTTTCCAGCTCTATACCCCGACCGATCCCGAGCTCGCGGCGAGCCTGGTCAGACGAGCCGAGCGGGCCGGGTTCAAGGCGATCGTGGTGACCCTCGACACCTGGGTCACCGGCTGGCGGCCCCGCGATCTCAGAAGCGCCAACTTCCCGCAGCTGCGCGGCCATTGCCTGGCCAACTACTTTTCCGACCCGCGCTTCGCCCAACTCCTCGGCGGACCGCCCGAGCGGGACCCGCGCGCCGCGGTCATGACCTGGGCGACGATCTTCGGCAATCCGCTGACCTGGGACGACCTGCCGTGGCCGCGCTCGCTGACCGAGCTGCCGCTGATCGTCAAAGGCATATGCCATCCCGACGACGCGCGGCGGGCGATCGACGGCGGCGTCGATGGAATTTACTGCTCCAATCACGGTGGGCGGCAGGCGAACGGCGGCATCCCGGCGCTCGACATGCTGCCCGCGGTGGTGAAGGCGGCCGGGACGACCCCGGTCCTGTTCGATTCCGGCGTTCGCAGCGGAACTCATGTGGTCAAGTCCCTGGCGATGGGGGCGGCGGCGGTCGGAATCGGCCGACCCTACGCCTACGGACTGGCCCTCGGGGGAACCGAAGGCATTGTCCACGTGCTGCGTTCGCTCCTGGCCGAAGCCGACCTCCTGATGGCGGTCGACGGCTATCCAACCCCCGCCGATCTCACGCCAGAGGCGTTGCAACGCGTGGAGCGATGAATGCGACGCCGTCGATAGTCGTTCAGGGCAGTCGCAGCCGCGGCGCTTGAAATTAGATGTCATATCATTTAATGATATGACATGAATTCAATCTCCCTCCCGGACGGGTCCCGCCGCGGGACCCGGGTCGGGTTCGGAGCGCAGATCGCCCAGGCCGCGCGACTTTGGCGCCGGTCGTCGATCATCGCATGCGCCCGTTCGGACTGACGGAAGCGACCTGGCTGCCGCTTGTGCATGTCGCCCGCGGCCCGGCGGCGATGCGGCAGAAGGAGCTTGCGGCCTCCTTGTCGCTCGACAGCTCCTCCGTCGTTCGCCTGCTCGACGCGCTGGAAACGGCCGGGCTCATCGAACGTCGCGAGGACGGCGCCGACCGGCGGGCGAAGGCGATCTTCTTGACGCCGCTCGGGCGCACGACGGTCGCCAAGGTGGAACGCGTCGCGCAGCAGGTGCGAGGCGACGCCCTCATGGGACTTACCGAGAACGAGCTCGAGACCGCGTCACATGTCCTCGAGCATGTCTGCCGGATGCTTACGCCACTGGCCGACGAGCTCGGCCAATGAATCGCCACGTTACGGAACTCCCGGCGGTGAGCGAGACCGAAGGCCCGCGCCGCCACGTCCCGTTGTGGATGCTCGCCTTGTTCACTTTGAGCGGGACGCTCGGCATGCACATCTTCGTGCCGGCGCTCCCGAGCGCCGCGGCTGATTTGCATTCGAGCCCAGGCGCGCTGCAGCTGACGATCAGCGTCTACATTGCTGGTCTCGCCGTCGGTCAGCTCGTTTATGGCCCGGTTTCGGATCGTTTCGGCCGCCGGCCGACGCTGATCGGCGGTCTCGTCCTGTTCACGATCTCCGGACTTGCCGCGCTGCTTACGCGGAGCGTCGACGCGCTGATCGTCTCTCGTCTTTTTCAGGCGCTCAGCGGTTGCGCTGGCCTCATTCTCGCACGCGCGATCGTGCGCGACACTGCCGAGCCGCATGAGGCGACGCAGCGGCTCGCGCTGATGAATCTCATGGCCACCGCCGGTCCTGGAGTGGCCCCATTGGTTGGCGGCGGGCTCGCGGGGATCTTCGGCTGGCGCTCGATACTTGCTGCGCTGTGCGCCCTTGGGGCCCTGAACGCATTCTGCGCTTGGCGGCTTCTGCCCGAGACCGGCAAGAGGCTCAGCATCAGCCCTGCCTTGCTGGCGCGCAACACCCGCCAGCTCCTCGCTTCGCCCGCTTTCCTCGGCTATGCGATCGGCGGCGGCTGCGCGACGACCTCGCTCTACGCCTTCATCGCCTGCGCGCCGTTCATTGTCGTCAATCAACTGCACCGGCCGGAGGGCGAGATCGGCCTCTATCTCGCCCTCCTTGTCTCGGGCATTTGGCTCGGCAGCATGTTGACGAGCCGGCTTGTCGATCGATTCGCGCTGAAGACATTCCTGGTGACTGCCAATGGCGTAAGCGTGGCGGCGGCCTTCGGATTTCTTGCCGCCGTCCTCTCGGGGCATTTGACCGTCGCGCTCATGGTCGGCCTGATGCTGATCTACAACATCGGCGTCGGCTGCGCCGGGCCTGCCGCTCTGGTTCAGGCGATGAGCGTCAATCGGCACGTCCTCGGGTCGGCCTCCGGCCTTTATGGATTCACGCAAATGGCGGTCGGCGCGGCGCTGACCGCGCTCGCCGGGCTTGGCCGCGATCCGGCGTTGGCGCCGGGCGCGGTGCTTGTGCTGGCCGGAATTGTCGCACAGGCCTCGTTTTGGGTCGCCATTCGTCATGAGGCGGGCGCGCCGGCTGCGGAATGACGCCGAAGCTTCGGCGACAGGTTGCTCAACCCCAAATAGCGACATCGGCCAAAGAGCCTCGCCCTCATTGCCGCAGGAAAAAGCGCGCCATGACGCGGGAAGCGTCGAGGCCGACGGTTTGGGTGTAGCTGCCGCGCGGGTCGCCGCCGAACCAGGCGTGGCCGCCGCCTTCGACCAGCCAATGCTCGACGACAGCCCGGCCCTGGGGGTCGCGCAGCACGGTGCGGCTGACCCGCCCGCCGGCGATGTCCCAGTCGAGCTCGCTCCGTACGAGCGGGTCCGGTCCGCGTTCGCACTCAGCGAGGATCCTCTGGCCGTTGACGGAATTGACCGTTGCATCGGCGCCGCCGTGAATGACGATCTTGCGGCAACGGCGATCGACCGCAGCGGCCGGCGGCGCTTGGGCGGCCGCGGTCCCCCTCATCGCGGCGAAGGCGGAAGGGACGTCGACGGCGGATTATAGGGCAGGCCGGAATGAATTCCGACCGCTTCGAACACGTCGGGGTAGGTCGCGGACAGAATCTCGGCCATAGCGCCGCCCGCCGACAGGCCTGCGGCGAAAGTGCGCTCCCTGCCCACGCCGAATTCCTTCGCCAGCGCGCGCGCGAGGCCGGCCAGCTTGGCCGGTTCGCCGGCCCCTCGGTCCTGGTGGCGCCGGTCGAACCAGTTCCAGCACCCGGAAGCGTTGGCGCGCCGCGGCTGGTGCGGATAGGCGACGATGAGGCCGAATTCGTCGGCGAGATCGTTCATCTGCGTCCCAACCGCGAAATCCTCGGGATTTTGCGTGCACCCGTGCAGCATGAGCACGAGCGCAAGGTCGCGCGGCTCGTGGTTGGGCGGGACATAGAGCCGGTAGGCCAGCGAGCCCGCGGGACCGCGATAGATGCGCGGCGCGAATTGTTCGCCGAGCGCGCGCTCCGGCTCGGCCTCGGGCGCCGGCGGGGCGCCGGGCGGCATGGCAGGCCGTGAGCGCAAGGCGCGCAGGACGTCCCCTAGCGGCCGTCTCACGGGGAGCGCGGCGCCGGAAGAAGGCGGTGAGGGGGACCCGGCGTCGAGATCGCTCGCACGCGCCTTCTCCCCCTCGCCGCTCAGCGCCCGGCGCAGAAGGACGGTCGCCTCGGCCAGATTCGACTGTCGGACGAGGCTCAGCGCCTCGCCCATGGCGTCGAGCAGGCGTGGTTTCATTGGCTTTCCCATCGGCGATTCTTCAGCGCAGGCGATCGGCGAGCGCGACCTTGACGTCCGCGGGCGCGTGCAGCGCTCCGAGGACGGTGATCGATTCGTCGCCGCCCAGGGCGAGGTCGGGGGTCACGTCGTCGGCGATGACTTCGAGGCCCAGGACGCGAATGTTGAGCCGCTCTCCCGACGCCTGGACGGCTTCGAGGTCCGTCCGGCGAAGGTCCGGAGGCCCAGTTCGAGGGTCAGGCGCGAGGCGGCCTGCCGCGCGATATCCGCGTGCTTGGCCAGTTGGTTGCGGATCGCGGTGCGAATGAAGTCGGACCGGTTCGAGTAGAAGCCGTCCCGCACCAGGAGATCGATCGAGCCCAGGTCGACGAACCCGAGATTCAAGGTCAGCTTCTCGCTGTCGGGCGGCTTGGTCAATTGTGATGTCCGAGGATTTAGCCATCCATATGGATGGTAGGAGGATATCATATGGATGTCCAGATGAGCCCTGTCAAGGCGCCTCGGCTGGAGTGGGGCATCACGAGCCTGGCGAGGGGCGGATTTCCGGCGGAGGGCAACGAGAACAAGCTGAAGGCTACGAAACCAAACCCGGAACAACAAAATCCAAATCCCCGCGCAACGAAA
>CAWCCX010000006.1:0-207105 GCA_963794155.1 uncultured Alphaproteobacteria bacterium
CCGTTATGGCATCGCTTGGAATGGCGGGCGCGGCATGCCGATCGCGTCAACCTTCATGTTTCTGATGGGTTGCTGCGGTGAGCCCATCCTGCGAATCCCGAAGGCCAGCCTTGGATTGGGCGTCGACGAGGCGCAGGGCGACCAATTGCGGCCGCAGATCCAGTCCGACGCGGGCCTGCGCGTACTCGATTATCTGCACCGGCTCACGGAGTTCTCCCCGCCTGACATTCTCGAAATGGACTGGGACCGGCGCACGATATCATTCCTTTCCGGACAGACCGCGCTCGCCTATTGCTGGACGGTGCGCGCCGCCCGATTCGAGAACGACGTCAATTCCGCAGTGAAGCGAAAAGTGCGCTACCTGCCGCAGCCGAGAGGGCCAGGCGGCGCATCCAATAACCCCATTGGCGGCTTCTTGCTCTGCATCCCTTCTAATGTGCGGTCCGAGCGGGTTGAGCTCGCCTTCGAAGCGATCGCCTGGATGACATCGCCGGAGGCGATGAAGGCGAACGTGCAGAATGGCTTTCCCGTCGCGCCTCGTTTCAGCGTCGCCGCGGATCCTGAGGCAGCGGCGACATCGCCAATCGTAAGTGTCGTAGACCGGCTGGCCAAGCGAAACCTGCTCAAGGGTTGGCCCCGCCCGCCGGTGCCCGAGTACTTGGCTCTCGAAGCCATCCTCGGCGAGGAAATCCATAGGGCGCTGCGAAAAGAAACTTCCGACAAGGAAGCGCTCGAGAATGCGCAGACCCAGGCGGACCAGATCATGCGAGCGGCCGGCTACTACTGAGACCCCAACGCAGGCCATCCGTTATTTGGCGGCGGCGTGGCGAGCGGCCTGCCTAATGCGCACGGGATTTCGACCGCAATTTGTCCGTTTTGGACAAATCAGTGCGATGCCGCGTGAATTAGTTTGTTAGCTTCTTTCGAACGGTCGAACAGCGCTGAAGCGCGGCTTCGATAGGCGACGCAGCGGCGATGCTGCGAGGGAGGAGTATTGAGAGAATGCACGTCAGTCTCTTTTTCAAACCCTTCGCCACGTCTCCGGTGCGCCGCCCGCCAGCCCCTCCACTAGCGCGCCGGTCCGGCCGACCGCTTCTCGCGCTTCCAATCTTCATCAATTGTGACGACAAGCGGTCATGAGCAGGCCAGTAGGGATTGCCCTCATCGGCATGGGCTGGTGGGGCAAAAAAATGCTCAACGTGCTTGAAGCGGCGCCGGCGGAGATCCGGGTGGCGCGCGCCGTCGAGCCCAACATCGAGACCGTCCGCGCGCTTTGCGCCGAAAAGGGAGTCCCGCTGACGGCGGACTACGCAGACGCACTGGCCGACCCTCAGGTGGAAGCGGTTGTGCTGGCGACGCCTCATGCTCTGCATGGCGCCCAGATCGAGGCTGCTGTTGCGGCCAAGAAGCACGTGTTCTGCGAAAAACCGCTGGCTATGGACAAAGCCGGCGCTGAGAAGGCGGTTCGCCTCTGCAGTGATGCGAGCTTGGTCCTCGGGATGGGGCACGAGCGGCGTTGGGAGCCCCCGATCGTCCAGCTACTGGCCAAGGCTGACTCCGGAGAAATGGGTCGGATTCATCAGATCGAAGCGAACTTCAGCCACGACAGGTTTCTGGCGCTCGACCGGGATAACTGGCGCCTGAAAGCCGACCAGGCTCCGGCCGCCGGGATGACCGCCACTGGCATCCATCTGCTCGATCTTTCGGTGCGCCTGCTCGGCCCGGCTGAAAGCGTGTGGTGCATTTGCGAACAGCTCTCGTCCGACCTGCCGCAAGGCGACACCGTCGCCGCCTACGTCAAGTTTCGGGGCGGAGGAACATCCTATATTTCGGCCTCGCTTGCGAACCCGTTCATATCTCGTTTCGCGGTCTATGGCTCCAAACGCTGGATTGAGATTCGCGACAAGGCTCACGTCGAAGCGCCCAACGGCTGGATCGTCACGTCCGCCAAGGCGGGCGGCCCGATCATGTCGGCCGAGGTTCCCCCCGCCGAGCCAGTGAAGGATAACCTCGTTTCCTTCGCCCGCGCGGTTCGCGGCGTCGAGCGCTATCCGATCACCGCCGACCAACTCGTGAACAATATCGCATTGCTTGAGGCGGTGTTCGCATCCGCAAAGAGCGGAAAGATTGAAACCGTGGCCTGACAGGCCGCGTTGAACAAGGGAGCCCGCGATGAAAGCCCTGTTCTTCGACGAACCGAAGAAGCCGATTGTCTCGAACATCCAGTCTCCTTCGATCACCCCAAATGAAGTGATGATCCGTTCGCGTCGCGTCGGCATCTGTCATTCGGACTACGAGCTCCTTGCCGGTAAGTACATCATCCCGATTTCCTATCCGGTCATTCCCGGCCACGAGTGGGTCGGCGAGGTGGTCGAAGTCGGCAAGAACGTGACCGGTCTCCAGGTAGGCGATCGCGTGGTGGGCGAGTGCGTGATCAAGACGCCCGAGCGCATTCACCACTTCGGCTTCTCGATGGACGGCGCCAACCGCGAGTATTTCCCCGCCCGCCCCGAATGGCTCCACAAGCTGCCGGATGCGGTCGATGACGCGAAAGGCGCGCTGATCGAACCCTTCACCTGCGGCTTCTACGCCGTCCTGCGCAATGGCGCGCCTAACGCTTCCGAGACGGTCGTGGTCTCGGGCGGAGGGCCAATCGGCCTTGTTGCGGCCGCGGCTGCCATCGGCATGGGCGCGCGCGTGATCGTCGTCGACCCGGTGCCGCTGCGTCGCGACATAGCGAAACGGTTGGGCGCCGACGCGGCCGTTGATCCATCGGCGGGCGATTCAGGCGACGCGGTGCGTGAGTTGACCCACGGTGGGGCCGACCTTGTCGTCGAGGCGTCGGGCCATTCCGCGTCGCTTGCGAGCGTCTTTGACTACGCGCGGCCAGAAGGCCGGATCTCAATGGTCGGAATCAACATCGGAAACAAGATCCCGGCCGAACTCGGGAAGATCCAAATGAAGAACCTGACGGTGCGCGGCTGCATCGGTTCGCCCGGCGTCTGGCCTGCCGCCATCCGATTTCTCGAACGGACGGGAATCGATCTGTCGCCCATTCAGACGCATAGCCTTCCCGCTCGACGATGCAGTTAAAGCGCTCGAGCAGGGAAAGAAGCTGACCGAAGCCGTCAAAGTGACGTTGGAGATTGCCTAGACTCGCGCGCCGACATGGCGCGCCTGGAAATCCGAACCGTGCGCACAGGTTCGCAATGCCGGCAAAGCAGCCTGATGAATGAAGTCGTGGACAGATCAAGCACCTTCTTTGGGCGGCGGAGGGTTTTTCCGTTCATGCTCGCGAAGGGGTTTGTGACGATCGTGATTTCAACGATCGCGCTGATCGGCATCTGTCTCCTGTTTGCGCCGTCCAGTCTGTCGCATGGCGCTCTGGAGGGAAGCCTGCCGTTTGCGGCCATCATTGCGATTGTCGGCCTGGGGCAGCTGCTGGTCGTTCAACAGGGAGGTTTTGACCTTTCGCTGGCAGGAGGCGTCTCGCTCGCGGTCGTCATATCGACACACTATCCGCAAGGAGACAACGCTCTGCTCCTCCCGGCCGTTTTGATCGCGATCGCGTGCGCGATCATGGCCGGCTTGGCGAACGGGATTCTGGTCAGCCTCTTCAGCCTCAACGCCATTGTCGCGACTATCGGCGTGAACGCTCTGCTATATGGGGCCGTCTTCGCTGTTTCCGGCGGCGTGCCCAAAACAACAACCAACTTGTTGGCCGCAATCGCTGGCGGCCGCGCATTCGGGCTTCCAAATTCCCTCTATTTCGCGTTGGCCGCGTTGCTGGTGGTTTCATTCATCTTGAAAAAGTCTGCGGCTGGAAGGCGTTTCGAAGCGATCGGCGCAAACCCATTGGCTGCCCAGGCCGCGGGACTTCGGGTGAAGCTTCATCAGCTTTTGGCCTATGTCTATGCCCAGCTCCTCTATTGCATTGCTGGCCTGCTCTGTGGCCGGCATCACTCGTGAACCCACAGCATTCCAAGGCGATTCCCTGCTTTTGCCTTCGGTTGCTGTTGTCGTTCTCGGTGGAACGTCGCTGCTCGGTGGTCGTGGTTTTCCGATCTCGACCGTCATTGCTTCGTTCTTCCTGAACCAGTTGAGCCAATTCGCACTCGCAGTTGGTGTGCCGTATTCGGCTCAAACCATCATCCAGGCTTTGGCCTTGGGTTTTGGTATCGGCGTCTACTCTATCCGGTGGACGGCAAACATGAACAGGCAAACTAAACCTGTGTAAGTGGAGGAAAAAATGAAATTCTCGAACAGGCAAAAACTAGCGCTCACCGCGGCGGCGACAGCCATCGCCCTTGGGTGCTCCAATTTGGCTCAGGCCGAAACTCCGTCATGGTGCGGCCCGAAGAAAGCGACAATTGCTTTGCTCGACGGCTATGGCGGCAACAGCTGGCGCCAGGTGACGACCGCTTCCGGCAAGGAGGAAGCCCTCAAGTGCCCCAGTATCACGAAGTACGAATATGCTGACGGCCAGGGCGACACCCAAAAGTCGATTTCCGACATCAAGGCGATGGCCGCCAAAGGCATCGACGCGCTGGTTGTCTTCCCTGACGCCGGACAGGCGATGCTGCCCGCGATAACCAGCGTCTACAAGTCGGGCAAAGTCATTGTGCCTTACCGCGTCGAAGCCGGGGGTCAGGCCGGCGTGAACTACACCAAGTTCATCGGCACCGATTTCGTGAATGACGGCCAGAACTGGGGCAACTGGATCAAGAGCGTGCTGCCTCAAGGCGGCAACCTTCTGTTCTTGAGCGGCCCTGCGGGCAACAGCCAGGGGCTCGACGAGCTTAAGGGGCTGAAGTCTGTGCTTGGACCCGAATACAAGTTCATCAACCCCGAGCCCTTCGATGTGACGAACTGGGATCCTGCGTTGACGCAAAAAGTTCTGACGGCCGAAATCGCCAAGAACAACAAGATCGACGTCATCGTTTCTGATTTCGGGCCGTCGCTGGTCGGCGCGCTTCCGCTGTTCAAGCAGTCCGGTCGGTCGATCCCGGCGCTCGCCACATCTGACGGCAATTCACTGGGCTGCTTGTGGGCCGACGTCCATCAGGACAACCCGGACTTCAAGCTATTCACCGTCTCAACCGAAAACGACAACGTTCGCCTGGCCGTGCAATGGGCGGTCGCAGCGGTGACTGGCGGCACGCCGCCTACAGCGGAAACGTTCAAGGGCCCTGTCTTTGAAAATTCCGTGACTGGCGCGCCTCATGCGGTCCAGTGCCGCAAGGATCTCCCGGGTCAAATCTATTTGTCGGCCGAGCTGTCTCCGGAAGAACAGACGAAAGCGGTCAGCACCAAGTAGCATCGCACGTGCCCCGGAGGCAAAATAGCCTCCGGGGAGCGACCTTTTTGGCAAGTGCCGGATGTGGGTGTCTTAAGCGGAATGCTCACCGTGAATGTTCGTAGTGACGAATCTCGTCTAGCTGGCGCGCCGGCGCATGGTGACACGACGATCCGGTTGTCCAACATTTCAAAATTCTATTCAGGCGTTCCCGCGCTGCTCGATGTAAGCGCTGAGTTCTACGAGGGCGAGGTTCACGCGATCCTCGGCGAGAACGGGGCCGGCAAGTCAACCCTCATCAATATCATTTCCGGCGCCCTACAGCCAGAACTGGGCGTGATCGAATTCGAGGGGAGTCGGGTTTCCTCGATGTCGCCGGAAACCGCCGCGTCGTTGGGCATATCGATTTCCTTTCAGCACCCGGCTGTGCTCGACGATCTCTCGGTGCTTGGAGAATTTCCAGGTCGCTCTTCCTCCGTCGTTGTTTGTCGGAAAGTCCGCACAGACCGTTGCACGAAATGCGCTCGACGCAGTCGGCCTGCGCCTCCCGTTGCGAACGCGCGCCGATGCGCTGACGGTCGCCCAAAAGCACTTGCTCGAAATCGCCAAAGCTTTGGCGATCAAGCCGAAGGTGCTGATCCTCGACGAGCCAACGGCTTCCCTCGATCAAGCGGCGACCGATATGCTTTTTGACCGCATAAGGGAGGTGGTCAGGACAGGAACGTCGGTGATCTACATCACCCATCGCCTCGCGGAATTGCGTCAGATCGCCCAACGGGTCACGGTTCTTCGCGACGGTCGGGTTCAAGGCGTGAGGCTGGTCAACGAGGTAAGCGACGCCGAGCTTCTAAGCATGATCGTCGGGCGAACGCTGGGGTCGACGTTCCCGCAGAAGTCTCAAAATGTCTCGAAGGACATCAACTTTGCGGTCGAGTCGTTTAGCGGCAAGAGATTTACGGATGTGAGCTTTGAAGTGTCGCGGGGCCAAATCGTGGGCGTCGCCGGTGTGGCGGGCAACGGCCAATCCGAGTTAATGCGCGCGCTGGCGGGCCTCCAACAATCCAAAGGCGCGATTCAACTCAATGGCCGCGCCCTCGATCATAGCGACCTTTTGCGCGAAGCAGCATTCATGCCTTCGGATCGGCATACCGAAGGTTTGGCCGCAAGCCTGACGGTGCGCGAGAACGCGACATTTGCCGCTCTGGACAGGTTTGCCGCGTATGGACTGCTCAGCCGAAAGAGAGAAGTTGAACAGGTCGCGACGACGTTCAAGTCGCTGGCGGTCAAGACGGCGAGCCTGGAAGCTCCGATCCTATCGCTTTCCGGCGGCAATCAACAAAAGGTCGTAATGGCCCGCGCCTTGCTGTCGGAACCCAAACTTATCGTCGCCGACGAACCGACCCAGGGAGTCGATGTTGGCGCGCGCGCTGAGATCTATCGTATTTTGCGCGAAGTATCGAGTTCGGGCACGCCAGTCATCGTCAATTCTTCGGACGCGGCGGAGCTTGAAGGGTTGTGCGACCAAGTCATTGTCATGTCGCGGGGGCGCGTCGTCGCAAAGCTGAGCGGCGACGAAGTCTTGGAGGCCAGGATCGTCGCCGCCGCTGTCAAAGCCGACACCCACGTCGGCGACTCCGGCTTGCAGGACCGCGTCGCTTCGAGGAGCAGCGGATGGCGGCACTTTCTGCAATCGGACAACGCGCCAGCCGTTCCCCTGGCTCTTGTCACCAGTCTGCTCGGGCTCTACGTTTTCGGCCAAAATCCCAACTTTCTGTCGGCGTTCAATATCTCCAACATCCTCCTGTTGGCGACCGCGTTGGGCTTCATCGCGCTCGGGCAAACCGTCGCGCTGTTGATGGGTGGAATTGACTTGTCGGTTGGCCCGCTCGCGGGTTTTCTGGTCGTGGTCGCCTCGTTCTTCGTGAACGATGGCAAGTCTCCATCGGTGATCGCCGCAGGCTTCCTCTTGATGTTCGGCGGCGCGTTCGTCGTCGGCGCGATCAACGGACTTCTCATAAGATTTGCGAATTTCACTGCGATTGCCGCGACGCTGGCGATGTATATCGGCCTTCAGGGGATGAGCTTCCTGTTGCGTGATGGCCCGGGCGGATACATCAACGCCGCTGTCGCTGACGTCATCAACAGGCTGTATGGGCCGATACCCCTGGCGTTTCTGGTCTTGGTCGCTTTCGCCGTTGCGGGCGAATACGCGTTGCGGAGCTCGCGGCTCGGCTGGCAGCTTCGGGCGATAGGCTCCGATGAGGAATCGGCGCGGCGGATCGGCGTTCGGATCGATCGCACGTTCGTCGCCGGCTATATCGCTTCGTCGCTGTTGACGGCGTTTGGCGCCGTCATGCTGTTCGGCCAGATCGGGGTCGGCGATCCCAGGCAAGGCGCGAACTATACGCTGTCGAGCATCACCGCGGTCGTGCTTGGCGGAACGAGCCTGCGCGGCGGACGTGGAACGTTCATCGGCACAGTGCTCGGCGCGCTCCTACTGACGGAAGTTCTCAATGCCGCCACCTTTCTTGGTCTGTCTGAAACCTATCAATACGTGTTTCAAGGCATTCTCGTCCTGATCGCCGCCCTGATTTATTCGACGGTGCGTGGGCGGGGCCCAGCTTGAAACGATGTGACGCAGATCGGGAGATCACATGACGAAGCGCGGAGGTCGCAAGCTTAGGACGCCGAGGGGTTTCGAAGGCCGTGGCGTCAGACGAAAATAAGCTAATGGGACGGAGGGAAATTTGGCTTCGAGCGTGACTGACAATCCAAAGATTGCCTTCGTTGGAACAGGCGCTCAAGGAGCCTCGATCGGCGCCGACTTCGCTTTGGCGGGATTCGACGTGACCTTTATCGAGCAGTGGCCCGCCCATGTCGAAGCCATCCGCGAGAAGGGCATTACGGTCAATCTGCCGGCGCGAACGATCAACGCCAGAGTGCCGGCGCTGCATTTCTGCCAGGTCGCCGAGATAAAGGAAAAATTCGACCTCATCTTTCTCGTCGTCAAGGCCTATGACACGAAGTGGGTGACCCAGATGGTTGAGCCTATTCTGGCGCGGGACGGATTTGTCATCGGTCTTCAGAATGGCATGACGCATTTGGATATCGCATCCGTGGTTGGCGCCGAGAGGACGATTGGCGCCGTCATCGAGATTGCTTCCAATATGTTCGTCCCAGGTATCACCAATCGGCAGAACGACCAGGAAGAGTCCTGGTTCGCGCTCGGGGCGGTGGATCCCGATCAGCAATATCGAATTGAAGATGTCGCCAAGCTTCTTCGATGCTCCGGCCGGGTCGAGGTGACGAGCGACATCAAGTCGTGCAAGTGGATGAAACTGGTTGTCAACGCCGCCGAACTGATTCCGTCAGCCATTCTCAACTTGCCGCTCGGCGACGCGGCGCGCTTCCCCGGCTTTCTCGAAGTGATGCGACAGGCGGGTTACGAGGCGATGCAGGCGGCGCTGCTGGATGGGGCCTCGATCATTCCGATCATCGGGTTGCCGCCCATTACGACGAACGATCCCGAGCGCTACGTCGACCGGATTTTCGACGAGGTGCTGCAGACGTTTTCCAGGCCCGACACGCTTACGTGTTCTTTGCAGGATTGGCGCAAGGGGCGCCGCGCGGAAATCGACGAAGTCAACGGATACGCCGTCGACATTCTGCGCAAGCATGGCCACGAAGCCCGGATCAATCAGCGCGTCATCGAAATCGCGTTCGAAATCGAAAAGGGGACATTGGAAGCCGATCCGAAAAACGCGCCGGCGCTCATCGAATGCCTCGCCGCAGCGCGTTCATAGGTGCGGCGCCGCCCACGGAAGCCCTCGGCGCCGCTACGTTCCCGGGATGTCGCAAGTGCGCCAGTATAGCGTTCAGGTTGTCCTCGTCGTCATCGCGGCCCTCATCGACTTGCCGGTCCGCCGGCGCGCCGCGGCGTGAGCGTTTCACAGCAGTCAGCTTTGCAGGATAGCGTCATGGCAGAACGAATATACGGCATGCATCATATCGGGATCACCGTACCTGATATCGAACAGGGCATCGCCTTTTTCGAGGCCGTCTTCGGTGCAGTGACGGTGTTCCGGACCGGCCCTTTCAATGTCGATGAGGCCTTCATGCAGCGCAAGCTCGGCGCAGCGCCACACACGCGGATTCGTGATCTCGTCTTCCTGCGCTGTGGCGATGGCCCGAGTGTCGAACTCTTCGAATATAGTGGCGAGGACAGCACCGCGCGTCCCAAACGCGTTTCCGAAGTCGGCGGCACGCATCTTTGCTTCGAGGTCGACGACGTTTTTGCATCCGCCGAGCGGCTGCGGGCCAAGGGGATCGAATTTCTCGAGGGTCCCAACACTGTCGAAGAGGGGCCGCTCGCCGGCTTCAACTGGATCTATCTCAATACGCCCTGGGGCCAGTCATTGGAAATCGCGAGCTTTTCCTCGCTCGGCTACGAAAAGAACACGCCGCAACGGTTGTGGCGGGCGAAGGCATAGCGGGTTCCTGCGGTCGACCAACGAAAGGCCTTGTGATCAAAGCCGCTTCGCGATCTCTTCTGCGATCGCGAGGCTCGCCGTAAGGCCGGGGAACTCTATGCCGAACAGATTGACAAGCCCTCGGACGCCGTGGTCGCGTTCCGTCTGGATGAGAAAATCGGTCGACGACCCTCCAGGGCGAGCAATCTTCGGGCGGATTCCGGCGTAGCCCGGCTGCAACGCGCCGTCCGGCAGATCGGGCCAATAGGTCCGGATCGCGGCATAGAAGGATTCGGCGCGCCGCGGGTCGACGTCGTAGTCGATCGTCTCCACCCATTCGACGTCCGGTCCAAACCGCGCCTGCCCGGCAAGGTCCAGCGTAAGATGGACGCCGAGGCCCCCTGGCGCCGGCATCGGATAGACGAGCCGGGAAAACGGCGAGCGAACGGTGAGCGAAAAGTAGTTGCCCTTGGCGAGAAACAGCGGCGGGATCTTGTCAGGCGGCAGGCCGTCGATGGCGCGAGCGACCGCTTGCGCATCCAGGCCCGCCGCATTGACGACAAGGGTCGCCGTGAACCGCATCGGCTCCGCGCCGCCAGTTTCGATCGTAACGCCGTCGCCATGCGCCCGCCCCGAGACGACCGGCGTCGCGAGCGCGATCATCGCCCCATGCGCCTCCGCGTCACCCTTGAGCGCCAGCATCAGGGCGTGACTGTCGACGATGCCGGTCGAGGGCGAAAGCAGCGCGCGGTTCGCCCTGAGCGCCGGCTCGAGCGCGCGGACCTCTGCGCCGCTGAGCCAGAGGAGGTCGTCGACGCCGTTCGCCTTCGCCTGTGCCTCGAGCGCCGCAAGCTTGGCGATCTCGCTCTCGTCGGCGGCGACGATCAGCTTGCCGCTGCGCCGGTGCTGCACGCCGTACTCGCGGCAGAAGCGGTAAAGCATCACCTTGCCCTCGACGCAGAGCCGGGTCTTGGCAAGGCCGGTCGCGTAATAGATGCCAGCGTGGATGACTTCGCTGTTGCGCGAGCTCACCCCCGTCCCGATGGCGTCTTCCGCCTCGACGACGACGACCTCGCGGCCAGCCCGCGCCAGCGCGCGCGCGACCGCGAGACCGACCACACCGGCGCCGATGACGAGGCATTCGACGGCGTCCATGGCAGCCTTCAGCGCGTCGGGGCGGCGACGCTCAACAACCCGCCGGCGCCGCCGGTCAGACCAGCACCATGCCGCCGTCCGACATGATGACCTGTCCGGTGATATAGTCGGAGTCGCGCGACGCCAGGAACGCCGCGATCCCCGCGAGGTCGTTGGGCTTCGACGGATAACCGAGCAGGATGCTGGCCGAGAAGCTCTCGATGAACTCGCCCTTCTTCTTGATGACGCCCTTGTCGATCATGTCCTGCTCGAGCCCGTCCCACAGCGGCGTCACCACCACGCCCGGCGCGAAGGCATTGACCGTGATCTTGTGCTTGGCGAATTCGCGGGCGCCCGCCTGGGTCAGCGAGATCACCGCGGACTTGCTGCAGCAGTAGGGCGCAAACTCCGCATAGCCCTGCCGGCCAGCGATCGAAGCCGTGTTGATGATCTTGCCCCCGCCGCCCTGGGCGATCATTTGCTTGGCGCCCTCCTGGATGCCGAGCATGACGCCCCATGTGTTGACGCGCATGATGCTGTTGAAGTTCGCCTCGTCGACCTCAAGAAACGGAAGCGGCTTGTTGAAGCCAGCGTTGTTGAACAGGACGTCGAGCCGGCTGAAGCTGTCCACGACCGCCTTGATAGCCGCCTGAACCTGGCCGCGATCCCCCACATCGACCTGCACGCTGATCGCGCCAGCCGCCCCTTCGCCCTTCAAGGTCTCGGCCACCGCTTTCGCCTTGTCGCCGTTGAGGTCGGCGATGGCGATCGCGGCGCC
Organism: uncultured Alphaproteobacteria bacterium; assembly: GCA_963794155.1. Lineage (GTDB taxonomy): Bacteria > Pseudomonadota > Alphaproteobacteria > Rhizobiales > Beijerinckiaceae > Roseiarcus. The sequence continues at coordinate 11,678 of CAWCCX010000006.1, forward strand.
TTCCGAGGCGAGACGGCGGGCGATGCCCTCGCCGATGCCCTGCGCGCCCCCGGTGATCATGACGACTGTGTTCTCAAGCCTAGCCATCGTGTTCATCCTCCTCGTGCGTCCCTACGGCCGTCCTTGCAAAGACCTCCTCGGGCCCCGAGCGCCGACCTCAGAAGGTTGGCGTTCGAAGGCAAGGGGGCCAAACACCCCGCTCTCGATCCTGGCGGCGATTGCGATCAGCGCCTCGTTCACGGGCGCGCAGGGACCGAGGCGGCGCTGCTCCCGCGCGTGGAAGGCCGTAAACAGGTGTGACCAAAGTCTCGACTGGCATGACGACCCAAACCCCGTTCGTCGCATCGCCTCGGCATGCGCCGGCTCGATGAAGGTGACGTCGAGGCCGGCGTGGGCGAGGCCCGCGCCGATGCCGGCTCCGTTCGCGCCCGCGCCGACGAGGGCGATGTTCTGGCTCTTCAAGCCCAGTCGTCCCCAGAAGGCGCCCATAGGGTGTGTTCAAGCAGCTACCAGAGCCCGAGAAGCCCGTAGGCCTTCGCTACCGCAATGGATGAGGCCTGCACTCGCGAAGACAGCCCCGAAGTGAATGCGCTCCAAGACGCCGTTCCAGTAGCGCTCCCACGGGCTGCCTTCGGCTGCGCTTGCGGTCGTTCTGATAGCGATCTCCGACGGTTCAGGCATATAATCCGCTCCGCGAGCTACCCGGGACCGGACGTTTCTCCCTCGACAAATGGGTCCCTAGTTTCGCGGAGCGCTAACCCCACAATCGCTTCGACGCGATCGCGGCGCCTTCACAAAGTGACTTCAGCTTGGCCCACGCCACGTCCTCGGCGACCCATTCCCAGCCGGTGAAGGTGCCAAAGCCGCAGTCGACCCCTGCGATAACACGCTCCTTGTCGCCAATCGCATCCACCACTCTCTCGATGCGCTGGGCGACCACTTCGGGGTGCTCGACGAAATTGCTCTTTGAATTGATCACGCCGGGAATGACGGCCATGTCCTTGGGTGGCTTGTTCGCCTTGAGCGCCGCGGTCTCGTGCTGGCGACGCGGGTTGGCGAACTCGAGACCGATCGCACCGACATTCGCCCGATAGATCGGCGGCAGCACCACCTCCATTGCCACGTCGTGGTTATGCGGTCCTTCCCAATTGCCCCAGCAAACATGGAGCCGGACACGGTCGCGTGGAATACCCGCAAGCGCCTTGTTCAGCGCCTCGACATGTCTTTCCGTCTGTTCCGCGAACTCGGCGTCCGTCAAATCCTGATACAGCAGCACCCGCTCCATGGCGAGATCGGGCCCGTCGACCTGCAGTACATAGCCGGCATCGACGATGGCTTTGTATTCCTTGGATATCTCGCGCGCGATCGCAGCGAGATAGGCTTCATCCGAGTCGTAATAGGCATTCAGCATCGTACACGCGATGATGCCGGGCGAGGGTGCGTTCATGAACCACTCGGTGACGTGCGCATCGGCTTTCGCCGCTTGTTGCTTGAGGCGGCCGATCTCTTTCTGCAGCTCCTCTTCGCCGCGGTAGTGAACTTCGCCGATCGCCTCGGGCGCGTCGAACACCCTGCCCGTCTTGGGGATGCGCTGCATCATCCGTTCGGTGAACTTCGGAAACTCGGCGAACTCCTTGCCGTATGGACGGCTCGACTTGCCACCAAAGCCGCTCCACCGTTGCGGCACGTAGGTCTGGAATCCGACCCGTCCCTGCTCGCCGTCGTTGGCAATATCAATGCCAACCTCGACCTCTTTCCTCACAATGTGAGCGACGCGCTCGGCGGCGACCTCGTCGATCTTCCGGCGATCGATTCTCTTGCCTTCCTCCTGGTCGATCAGCATCGACCCGAGGGGCTCCCCGCGCGGCATGCTTCCAGCGTGGGTGGTGAGAATCCTGTGCGTGCTGAGTTTCATTTGAATACTAACCCCCGGCGCTGCCATCCTCGGTGGAAAACCGATTGATCCTAGACTATGGTGTTCGATTATTGTAGCCATGTTTGGCTCCAATAAAAATGAGCAAATCCGGCACGGTCCTGACGACATCAAGGGAGGGGACGAATGGCCTCAAGAATGCGACTTATCCTTCGCGCGAGCGCTGTGGCACTCACCTCGCAAATGGTAATGGCGGCCCCGGCGGGCGCCGAGAACAGTTTCTCGAAGGTCAATCTCGCCCCGGACAAAAAAGGCGGCATCCAGGACATGGAGGACATCTCGAAATATTGCGGCACCAAGCCGCTCAAGGTCGCCTACTCAGACGGTTGGGGCGGCAACTACTGGCGGCAGATCACCCGCGCGGAGTTCGAGAACGAGGCGGCCAAGTGCCCCAACATCACGGAAGTCCGCTACACCGACGGCGAGTTCAAGGCTGAGAAGCAGATCGCCGACATCAAGGGCCTGATCGCCCAGCATTTCGATGTCATCGTGGTTTTCGCCGACACTGGCGTGGCGCAATTGAAGGTCATGCGTGAGGCGCTGAATGCAGGCGTCGCTGTCGTTCCGTTTACCACCGGCGATGCGCCGTTCGGCGAGATCGGCAAAGACTATCTCACACGCGTTACCGAGACCCAGATCGGCCTCGGCGAGATGCTTGCCCAATGGATGGTCAAGACCCTTGACGGCACGGGCAACGTCATCGTGCAGGGCGGCACGCCAGGCAATCCGATGACCGGCTCGCAGGCCGTCGGCTGGCGCAAAGTCTTTGACGCTAACCCGGGGATCAAAGTCCTTGAGGGCCCGGTCGACACAAATTGGGATCCAGCGCTCGCCCAGAAGGTGACGGCAGCTGAGATTGCCAAATACGACAAGATCGATGGCATCATGGCTGAGACCACGGGGCCGATCCGTGCATTCCTCGCATCTGGCCGGCCGATCCCCGCGTGGGCGGGTCAGGACCTCAATGAACTGAGCTGCCTGTGGCAGGACAACCACGCGGCCAACCCGACCTTCAAGCTGGCGACTGCCAGTGCACACACCTGGCTGGTTCGCCTAGCGCTGCGCAAGGGCCTCGCGGCAGTCAACGGCATGGACAACGACGAGCCCAGCCTGATCGACTTGCCGTTTTCCGAGGACAGCACGTCCTCAGATCCGGCTCTGGCGGTCAAGTGCGACAAAAACCTGCCGCCGACAGCAATTCCCTCGGCGATGGTCTCCGGTACGCAGATGAAGGCAATCCTGTCCAAGTAATCTGCGCTTTCGGCAGTTGCCGCGATGATACCACCCAGAAGTACGGTTGCGGCCGATCAGCAATCGGAGCGACGGCGGCCGGAGCGAGCCTGGACGAGGCGTGAGTACAAAGGGCGAAAAAAGCCGCTGCACCGGCTGCTGATTGTCTCGATAGCCGCGGTTGTGCTGCTGGCGGGCGGCGGAATAGCTGCCCCCAGCACCGTCTCGGTCAGCGCGATGCAATCGATGCTGCCGTTCTTCGCGATCCTTGCGGTCGCGTCGATCGGCCAGCATCTCGTGGTCCAGCAGCGCGGACTCGACCTGTCGGTCGCCGGCGTCATGTCGTTTGCGGCAGTCATCGTCTCGGCGCTGCCGAGTTCAGAGGCTGGAGTCCCCGAGACCCTGGCCTTCGTCGTGCTCGCGCTCGCGATGGGGCTCGGCGTCGGCGCCGTCAATGGCGCCATCGTCGCGCTGCTGCGCGTCAACTCGCTGGTCACCACCATCGGCATGAATTCGCTGATGCTGGGGATCACCATGCATGTCACCAGGGGATTCTCGCAGCAGGCGCCCCCGCCGCTCAACAAGTTCGGCGTCGGTAAACTCCTCGGCGTGCCGCTGACGCTCTACGTGATGATCGTCATCGCCGCGATCGCGATCTTTGTCCTGGAGAAAACGACTGTCGGGCGGCGGTTCATTGCGACCAGCGTAAATCCGGACGCAGCGCTTACCGTGGGCATCCGGCTCGACTGGTATCGCGTTGCCACCTACGCGGTTGCCGGCTTCTGCTACGCGGCAGCGGGAATACTGCTGGCGGGCTATGTGCTGTCACCAACGGTGTTCAGCGGAATGCCCTATTTGCTGGCAACAGTTGCGGCGGTCGTGGTGGGCGGCAATCCCATTGGCGGCGGCCTCCGCGGCAGCGTTGCCGCGACCATAGTGGGCGCGCTGCTCCTCACATATCTTGGCCAGCTCGTGCTCGCCGTTGGCTTCGCGACGTCGGCCCAGAACATCGTTCAGGCCATCATCATTATCGCCAGCGTCGGCATTGTCGAGGCTGGCCGACGCCTTCGCTTCGAATGGATCCGCTTTAAATTCTGGGTAACCTCGCCTGACGTCGAGTTCCGCGTCCGCACGACGTTCACCCGCATGATGACCCGCCTCGGACTTTCCAGATTGCTGAACGTGGCACCGGAGGTCAGATGGCGTTGGGGTGCTGCCTACGCCCGACTGAAGAAGCGACTCGAAATCACAGAATGAAGGCCGCCAAACGAAATCTACTTGGCGCCCCAGTCATGGGGATCGTGGGGGCAACCAAATATTACGGCCCCGTGCAGGCGCTCAAGGGCGTCAACCTCACCATCCGGCGCGGCCAGGTGCACGCCGTCGTCGGCGAGAATGGCGCGGGAAAATCGACACTCATTGGCATCGCCGCCGGCGCCGTGCCGCCCGACTTCGTGGTCCTTCGTGTCGCCGGCAAGGAGATCAAGCGTCCCAACGCCAGGAAGCTGCATCGCGCTGGCGTGGCCGTCACCTTTCAGCACCCCGAGTTGGCCGAAGAAATGACGGTCATGGAGAACATTCAGCTCGCAGCGCCCCAACTGACCGGGCGCGGTAGCCGGGCAGAGGCACAGCGGCTCCTGGCGTCTGTGGGATCCGAACAGCACTTCATGTCATTGGACGCGAGGGTCCGCGACCTGACGCTCGCACAGCAACATATCATCGAGATCGCGAGCGCCATCGCTGCAAAGCCCAGGGTTCTCTTTCTGGACGAGCCGACCGAGCCGTTTCAGCAGGCCGATGTCGACAAACTATTCGAGCTCATCAGGCAGTTGCGTGAGGAAGAGGTAGCGATCGTCTACGTCTCGCACCGGCTGCACGAAATCGAACAGCTTGCTGACTACGTAACCGTGCTGCGCGATGGCCGGTCCATCGACAGCCGCCCCGCAGCGCGGATCACGACGGGCGAAATCATCAGCATGATCGCGGGCCGCCCCCTCGACCAGGTGTTTCCCAGCAAGATGCAAAACCGAGGCGAGCTCAAGCTTGAGGTCAAGGACCTTTCGGCGGCCGGCTTCGCGAGGATCAATTTTTCCGCCTACGCCGGCGAGATTGTCGGTGTAACCGGGGTCGAAGGAGAGGGTCAGCGCGAATTTCTGCGTACCGTGGCGGGCCTCGAGCGTCGCAAGAGCGGATCGGTGCGGATCAAGGGTAAGCTCGTCGAGGGCACGTCCGCCGCCGCCGCCCGCGGCGCCGGAATCGGTTTTGTTACGGATGACCGTCACGAAGAAGGTCTCTTCCTGACCTTGAGATTGCGCGACAACATCGGCATCGGCGCGCTCGACCGGATTTCGACCGCTGGCGTGATCGACCGGAAGCGCGACTACGCCTTGACCAGGGAAGTGATGGAACGGCTCGGCATCTACACCGGCTATCGCATCAAGGAGCACGACGACACGACGGCTGCGGAGCTGTCTGGCGGCAACCAGCAGAAGACGCTGATCGGACGCGAAATCGCAGGCGACCCCGAGGTCATCCTTATCGACGAGCCGACTAAGGGCGTCGATGTCGGCGCGCGCACCGAAATCTACGAACGCCTACGGGAACTGGCGGTCAACGGTGTCGCGATGGTGGTGTCGTCGTCCGACGGCATTGAGCTTGCGGGGCTGTGCGACCGGGTTGTCGTGTTCGCGCGTGGCCAGATCGTGAAAGAGCTTGAAGGCAAGTCCCTTACCGACGCGGCCATCACCGAAGCGAACATGACCGCCAGGGTGGCGCGCGAAGGCGGCCCGACCCGCAAGGAAAAGGAAGACGAGGGCTGGCGCCGCATCATGGCCGCTGACTGGTTCCCGGCAGCAGTGCTGGCCGTGCTGACCGCCATCGTCCTGTTCGGCACCGATTCGATCAGCGAGTATTTCCTCTCGGCCTTCAATATCGAGACCATGCTGACCTTCCTTTCGATCCTGGCATTCATCTCGATCGCCCAATTGGGCACTATCCTGGTCGGCCGGATCGATCTCTCGGTAGGCGCTCTGGCCGGATTCGTCGTCGTGCTAGCATCGTTCCTGACGCCCGATGGCGGGTCGGCTGCCAATGCTCTGCTGGGTTCGGTGCTGATCCTTGCAATCACCGCCACCTTCGGACTGGTCCAGGGCTGGTTGGTCACCTGGCTCAACATCCCCGCGATCGTGGTGACGCTCGCCACCTTCATCGGCTTGCAAGGGCTGTCCCTTGAATTGAGGCCGGAGGCGGCCGGCGCCGTCACGGACTACCTCTCCGATGCGACGCAGTGGACGGTTGCCGGGATGCCCGCCTGCTTCCTCGCCGTCCTGGTCATCGTGGCTACGTTTGAATATGTCCTGTTCCGCACCGGGCTCGGGCGGCGGCTTCGCGCCGTAGGATCCAATCCGCTCGGCGCGACTCGGGTCGGCATTCGGGTCAACCGGCAAATTCTGCTGGCTTTCTTTCTGTCCGGATTGCTGAGTGGCATCGCTGGTCTCATTCTCGCGGGGCAGGTCGGCATCGGTTCGCCCGCCACCGGAATTGACTACACGCTGATGAGCATCACCTCCGTCGTGCTCGGTGGCACGAGAATCGCCGGCGGGCGCGGCTCGGTCCTGTCCGTCTTGATGGGCGCGGCCCTTGTGCAATCGCTGTCGAGCGCGTCGTCCTTCATCAATCAGGATTTCGCGATCCATCTGATCGTGCTCGGTGCAGTCACGATGGTTGCCGCCACCTTCTTCAGCGTCGCACGGCGCGAGAGAACCGGGTAGAGCCGTCGAGAGGGGAAAGTCTTGCACCATCTGGTGAGAGCGGCGGATTGCCGGCCAACGTCGGAATACCTCCAACACAGCGTTGGCATGACACGTGCCAGCCTGGTCTACTGATCGGTCGGCTCCGTGCACACCGGGTTCGGCCTCTGCGCGCACTGCGCCATGCGCCTTCGGCGTTCTTTCTTGACCATTCTCTATGGTCGCACATTTCGGCAATAAGCGCCATTTCGCCAGACCGTCAGGAAATGACCTCTAGAGCCTTCTGCATCTAGGCTGACGCATAACCTGCGCCAGTGAGATAGTTTGCGCATTCGTCTGGTGGGATGGTGGTGAGGGCTTGGGCGATGGCGTCGGAGACGGCGTCGAGGGTTCGGGGCGCGGTTTTTCGGACGAAGCCTTTGAGCTTGGCGAAGAGCTGCTCGATCGGGTTGAGGTCGGGTGAGTACTTGGGCAGGAACAGGAGACACGCGCCGGCGGCCTTGATCGCATTTCGCACGGCTTTGCCTTTGTGCGATCCCAGATTGTCGAGCACGACGATGTCGTTGCGCTTGAGGGTCGGAACCAGGAACTGTTCGACGTAGGCGAGAAACCGCTCGCCGTTGATGGGACCGTCGAACACGCAGGGCGCGTCGATGCGGTCGTTGCGCAGCGCAGCCAGGAATGTCGCCGTCTTCCAGTGGCCGTGCGGGATCTTGGCGACGAGCCTGCGTCCGCGCGGCGCCCAGCCGTAAAGGCGGGTCATGTTGGTCTTGGTCCAGAGCCTGCCCTCGGGCTTGACCCGAGGGTCACGTCGATGAAGACGAGACGCGAAGGATCGACGCGCTTCTGATGGCTTCGCCAGCGCCGGCGATGGCGCTTTATGTCGACACGATCCTGCTCGCGCGCGATGAGCGTCTTTTTTTGAGCGCGACGCCAATGCGGCGGAAGAAGCGGCTCATCATCGCCGTGTCGGCTCGCACCCCACGCTCCGCCAGCAACCGGTCGCAAAGCGCCTGCAGGGTGATGTCGGATTTCTCTGCTCGCAGCGCTTCGAGAAACTCACGGTGCGGCTCAAGTCTCGGACGCAGATAACCGCCCATCTTGCTCGCCGCCCGCGAACCGCTCCGCTCGAAGCGCTGCACCCACTTGATCGCCGAGGACTCGCTCACCCCAAAGCAGGCCGCCGCCGCTCGCCGGCTCATCTTTCCCCGAACCACCGCGTCGATCACCCGGTCGCGCAAGTCTTGCGAATATGCACTGGCCATCCCTGCTGGCCTCCGCCCAGCCAGCAGGTTGAATCAGAACAACGCCAATTCGGGAATCCCAAGCCAATTCAAATTAGCCACAGCTCGCTCTAGTGGCGCACTCCCGCCATTCAGTCGGGTACCAAGCGTTTGATTTTGACCGCTAGGATTCGGCCGCGCGTGCCTCCGCCGCATAGACCGAAAGAGGGCGGGCCGGGGTGAAGTACCGGTCGCGTTCGACCCGCAGCCAGAGGTCACGGGTAGCCTCGTCCGCGAGTACTTTATCTCCTCTCACCTCCAGCACTTTACTGGCGAAGTAGCACACCACAAGCGTCGTCCCCGGAAGGACCGGAGTCCGCTCCGGGGGTGAAGAAGGCCAGGCTCGAAGTCAGGCGAGGTCCACGGCGAGACGCTTGAGATCGGCGAGCGAGCAGTAGTCGAGGGCGCCTTCGTGAGTAGCCCGCAAGACCACGCGCGGCGCACAGCCCGCCTCCAGCGCTTCGCGCCAGCGGGGCGCACACAAGCACCACCGGTCGCCGGGCCTCAGGCCCGGAAAGCCGAATTGGGGCATCGGCGTCGAAAGATCATTGCCGGAGGATTTGGAAAACTCCAGAAACGCGGCAGTCATGACGGCGCAGACCGTGTGGCTCCCGAGGTCTTCCGGATTGGTGTTGCAGCAACCGTCACGAAAGAACCCCGTCTTGGGCATCATCGAGCAGACGTCGAGCCTGTCGCCGAGGACATTCCGAGGCGCGCTAGGTCGACCTCCACCGTTCCCGCTGTCGTCCCTCAGCATTGCCAACTCCTGGGTCTCCGCCATGCCCCGCCGCGGGAAGGATACCCCTCCGAAGGTACCGAATCACTAGCGGTAACCGGACAGCTTGAGCGGTAGCCCGTTATGAGCGACTTCGTCATCGACGTCCCAGTCCTGTCAATTCAGGCAGTCGATGTAGGCGCGATAGAGATCAGAAAGAGGCATAGTGCCAAAGCGGAATGTCCCTTGGATCAGATAGTCCGCTACCACAGAAATCTACGACCTTCTCCCGGCGTCCGTTGGGCAACGACCCTTTTTGCGTCAAGCCGAGGCCCTGCTGTTCCATCCAGTCGTAGGAGCCCAGAAACCTCAGAAAGGACGCCGGCGTCCCTCCTGGCCGCCCCGCGCAGAGCGCATTGCGATGCGAAGCAGTGAGCGCTCTCGCCAAGCTGACCGGGAGGATGGGAAGGTGAGATTTGACCTAAACTCGCCAGACGGGCAACTCGCAGCCCTCGAAGCCCTCGGGGTAATCCGATATAACGAAGAGCTGGCGAAGACCACCAGCCGGGAGATGGTCGTCGCCACGACTGCCGGCCATGAAATCGTGACAGCGCACAGCTCCTACGGGGTGCTGCATTACATCAATGGGACCGGCAAGGCGTTCGTCGAGCTTGAAAGCGCCATCCAGTTCGCCGAGGAGAATCCGGCATGAACTCTCCGGCAGTGTGAATCGGCTTCTTGGCCACAGTCGAGGCGGCCCACCCGGAACTCCCGCAACGCATCGCCAGCGAGACGAATGTTGATGCCGGGAGCCGGGATTGTGGCGATGAGGATAACGGCGGCTGGCCGAACGGCAGGAATGGGCGGACCTTTCCCGTTCCCCCGCGATGGGAGGCAGGGGTGGTCCCCGGACCTGCCGTCCGCGCCGTCTGAAAATTATGATGGGGTGGCCCGCACAGGTCTTTGCGGCAAAATGCCCCTGTTAGTGTGGACTACGACAAATGCACTATCCGCTGCTGGCCTCTATGGCACGACAACCGTGGTTTGCGTCGGACTGAAGCGACAGATTGACAGATGCACCGCCGCGCCGATCTGATCGGGCGCCTTTGGGCTCAGCGTCCTCAAGGTTTTACCTTTGATGAGAAAACTGGGTGAACTGCAAATCTGGGTCTCCTATTCTGGTCACGGCGACCGCGATTTGGCGTTTGTGCGGTGAGACGCTGAGGCAGTGAGGCAATTCGAACGGCAAATCGAACAGCAGAATGACGAGACCCGCGGGATCGACGCATGGGATCTCGCCGAGAACCAGATAGAGCGTTAGTCCCCCTCTACACCATGAGCGTGTTTTGAGCGCCGCGGATGGCCGGCTTCTTTGCCTTGAGGGCGTCAAACCCAAACACGACGCCTCAACGCAAACTCAAAATATAGGCGATCAGGTCGCCCCTATCCGTGCCGCTCAGCATCAGGTTCGGCCTGGTGGGATGCGACGTTCTCAGGAATACATCCAAGGACTGGGCGGTGGTCGACGGCATCGCCACGATGGCCGAAAACGCGGGCGCCTTGTGCGACGCGTTTCTCAGCCCCATGGCATCCCAGGCACGTCGCCTCGGCCAACTGTTTCCCGGCAGTCGGATCGCCGACCTGTTGGCCGAAGGCGATGAAGAGGCTGGCTAGAAGGAGCGGCGCGCTCCACGCTGACGAACGAACAGACATCATTGGCGCTCCTTTCGACACGCGTGGGAGTAAGCCTCTGCCGATCAAGGCTTCTGCCTCACATTCGATCCATTCCGCCATCGTGCGACGGCGACGGCGCGCGCGCCTAGTACCCGGCCCCGCGTGCGTTGGGCGGTCGCCCGAATCAGGCGCACAGCCTCCCGCAAAATCTCCAGCCACGACCAACCGCCAGTGTTCGGCGCCGCTCGGCAGAGCTTCACTGTTTGCCGCCCTCGGTCAATGTGCCCACCCACTCCATGACATATTCTTTCTCCGAAATAGGCTTGGCCGTCCAAGTGCCCCTCAACTCAGCATTTGCCAGGCTGCCGGTCCCGCGAATCTGCTCCCAAGTTCCCAAGGCCGTCCATTCAGACTTTCCATTGACCATCGTGGTCACCTGCGCTCCAGCATAACTTGTGACGCCCGTGCTTCCGTCCTTATATTTCGCCAGTTCGTAGCCGTGGATCATCCCGCTGCCTTTGACCAAATCGTCCGCTTCGACCCAAGTTTGCTGGCCGCCGTCGAACCTCGCGGACTGGCCTGTGGCGCTGCCGCTGCAGATCACCTTCTGCACCACCAGAACATGATCCGGATCGCCTTCCACCGAAATCGCGTGCTGCTCAGCGGTTTTGCACGTGATCTCACCGGCTACCTGGATCGGTTCAGCTGCCCGTGCGAGTGCAGTTCCGAGGGTCAGCGCGGTTATGGTGAGGAGCGTGCCTGTGCGAGATCGCATCTTAAACCTCCCTCCTTTGCGTGGTCGGTTTTGTTAGGATGACCTGCGTTCTCGCGGTGGCGGCAAACGGCGTGGCGATGGCTAGGAGCGATCGAAATCTTCGGCCAAAACATTCTCGGCGCAACTACATGTATGCGCGCCGGTTTTCCGGCGACGCCAAACAGAATTCACCATGGCGGCGTAACGTTGTCGAACGAAAAGCGCGACAGGCCTGCGTTTCGTGTATCTTCAAGCTGCTGGAGCGCCTCGCGCAAAGTGTTCATCGACGCTGCGCGGTACCCTCGTTGGGACTGGGCGATGCGAGGTGGCGTTCAACGTTGAGGGTGTTGCTGGACATTGGGATTTCCCGTCGGAGCGACTATGCCGCTGTCAGTGGGAATGATCGTGCTTGTTATTTTCATGGCCATGGGCGCGGCGCCGATTCTGTGGGCCGGCGAGAGATCAGGTTCTAGTGCGGACCTATGCGGCGGGATCGGACCCCTGCCCGTCGAGGCGCTGAAGCTCAAATATCGGCGGCGCCAGACAAATCGTCGCGTGGCGCAGCCTTACTATTTGCAAGCCCGCGGGGACTGTCCTCGAAACGTACGTCAACGTACGACGCCTTGTTTGCGGACCGCAAAGATGCGGATCGCAATCTCGATCCGCCTGCATCTTGGAGATAGGTCATGACGATCGGTCACGACATGACCCCGAGCATCGACCCTAGCCGGCAGAGAAGCACGGGGCCGGTGCGGACCAAGCGGCCGATCTATGTCGATCTCCTGCCGCCCTGCAATATCGCCTGCCCGGCCGGCGAGAACGTCCAGGCTTGGCTGGCGTTCGCCCAGGCCGCCAAGTTTCGAGAGGCCTGGGAGGCGCTCGTCCGGGACAATCCGCTGCCGGGCGTGCATGGCCGGGTCTGCTATCACCCGTGCGAAACGAGCTGTAATCGCAAGGACCTCGACTCTTCTGTCGGTATTCACGCAGTCGAACGCTTTTTGGGCGATCTCGCGGCGCAACACGAATGGCCGCTGCCCGTCGACGCGCCCCGCTCCGGCAAACGCGTGCTGGTGGTCGGGGCTGGTCCGAGTGGGCTCTCGGCTGCCTATCATCTGACGCGGCTTGGCCATCAGGTGGAGATCCACGAGGCAGGACCGCAGCCCGGCGGCATGTTGCATTTCGGCATCCCCGCCTACCGGCTGCCGCGCGAGGATCTGATGAAGGAGATCCGCCAGATTGAGCGCATGGGCGTCGGGATAGTGGTCAATCACAAAGTCGATGATGTTCTCGCCGAACAGGAAGCGGGTCAGTTCGACGCCGTCTTCATCGCAATCGGCGCCCATCTCTCCAAGCACGTGGACATTCCCGCGCGCGACGCGGTGAAGGTGCTCGATGCGGTGTCGTATTTGCACGATGTCGAGACCCACGAGGCGCCGTCGCTCGGCCGCCGCGTGGTGATCTATGGCGGAGGCAACACTGCCATGGATGCCGCCCGTACAGCGCGTCGCCTTGGCGCCGAGGAAGCGATGATTGTCTACCGTCGCGACCGGGCCCACATGCCCGCTCATGGGTTCGAGGCCGACGAAGCGCTGGCGGAGGGCATCAAGATCAAGTGGCTGACGTCGATCAAGGCGATCGACGGCGGTGATCTCACCGTCGAGGTAATGGAGATTGACGCCGACGGCCGCGCCCAGCCGACCGGGCGAACTCGAGACGCTGAAAGCCGACGCAGTGGTGCTCGCCCTCGGACAGGAGGCGGACAGCGCCTTCCTGCGCAAGATCCCAGAGATCATTCACCAGGCCGACGGCACGGTGGTGGTCGGGCCGGACATGATGACGGCCAGGCGGGGGATCTTCGCCGGCGGCGACATGGTGCCGACCGAGCGCTCCGTCACGGTCGCCACCGGACACGGCAAGAAGGCGGCGCACCACATCGACGCTTGGCTGCGCAGCAGCGTCTACAGCCGTCCCGCCAAGCACCCGACGGTCGACTTCGCCGGATTGAACCTGCCGATTTATGCGGACGCGATGCGCTCCACCGAACACGAGCTGCCCCTCGGAGCGCCTCGGGCCGGCTTCGATGAGGTGGTCGCCGGCCTGAGCGAGGCGGAGGCCCTGCACGAGGCCCGGCGCTGCCTCTCATGCGGCAATTGTTTCGAATGCGACAATTGCTTCGCCGCCTGTCCGGAGGACGCCATCTTCAAGCTCGGCCCGGGCCGCCGCTACGAGATCAAATACGCGCTCTGCACGGGCTGCGCGGTGTGCGTCGAGCAATGTCCCTGCCACGCCATGGAAATGATCCCCGAGCCGGCGTGAGGGAGCCCGCGCCGGCTTGCGGTCGGAATTCACAAGGAGAGCAAGTGATGGGCACGCGGACGACGATGGACGGCAACACCGCCGTCGCGCATGTCGCCTATCGCGTCAATGAGGTGTGCGCGATCTTCCCGATCACTCCGTCGTCGACCATGGCTGAACTGGCCGACCAGTGGTCGGCTGAAGGTCTCAAAAACATCTGGGGGAATGTCCCCGAGGTGCAGGAGATGCAGAGCGAAGGAGGGGCCGCCGGCGCTGTCCATGGTGCGCTGCAATCCGGAGCGATGACCACGACCTTCACCGCCTCGCAGGGGCTGATGCTGATGCTGCCCAACATGTTCAAGATAGCCGGGGAGCTGACCCCGACGGTGTTTCATGTCGCGGCTCGGTCGCTCGCCACGTCGGCGCTGTCGATCTTCGGCGACCATTCCGACGTCATGACCGCCCGCACTACCGGCTTCGCCCTCATTTCCTCGGCTAACGTACAGGAAGCCCATGACGCGGCACTGATCGCGCAGGTGGCGACGCTTCAGTCGCGCGTGCCGTTCCTCCATTTCTTCGACGGCTTCAGGACCTCGCACGAGCTCAATACCTTGTCGCTCCTTAGCGACGACGACATCCGGTCGCTGATCCCGAACGAACTGGTCCGCGCTCACCGTTCTCGCGCGCTTAGCCCCGAACATCCCTTCATTCGCGGCACCGCGCACAATCCCGACACGTTTTTCCAGGCCCGCGAGGCGGTAAGCCCCTTCTACGCCAAGGTCCCCGCCGTCGTGGCAAAGATCATGGCGCAGTTCGTCGCTCTCACCGGGCGTCGCTACGGACTGTTCGAGTATGAAGGGACGGCGGACGCGGAACGTGTTCTCGTCCTGATGGGTTCGGGCGCGGAGACCGCGCGACAGACGGTCATGGCGCTTGTCGCTAAGGGCGCCAAGGTCGGCGTTCTGCAGGTTCGCCTCTATCGGCCATTCTCAGCGGCCGATTTCCTCTCTGTCTTGCCTGAGTCCGTCACCGCAATCGCCGTCCTGGAGCAGACCAAGGAACCGGGCTCGACCGGCGAGCCCCTCTATCTCGATGTGGTGGCCACTCTTGTCGAGGCGGTAGGCCGGGGCGAACGAGGGTCGATGCCGCGGGTGGTCGGCGGCCGCTACGGGATTTCGTCAAAGGATTTCACTCCCGCGATGGCGAAGGCGGCGTTCGACGAACTGCTCAAACGCGACGCAACCGACCATTTTGCGGCGCGCAACGGCTTCACCGTCGGGATCAACGACGACGTTTCTAATACGAGTCTCGAGATCGATCCCGGTTTCTCGATTGAAGCCGACAGCGTCACCCGCGCGGTCTTCTACGGCCTTGGCGCCGACGGAACCGTCGGGGCCAACAAGAACAGCGTGAAAATCATCGCCGAGGATGCCGGGCGCTACGCCCAAGGCTATTTCGTTTATGATTTCACACAAATCGGGCGCCCAGACTATTTCGCACCTCCGTTTCGGGCCTGATCCGATCAAGGCACCCTATCTGATTGCCGAGGCGGGTTTCGTCGCTTGCCACCAGGCAGTGTTCCTCGAACGGCAAGATGTCCTACGGCTGGCGGCGCCAGGCGGCGTCTTCCTGCTCAATACACCTCACGGACCCGACGAGGTCTTCGATCACCTGCCACGGCCGGTGCAGCGGCAGATCATCGACCAACGCCTCCGTTTCTTTGTCATCGATGCCTCCCAGGTCGCCCGTGAGGTGGGTCTCCCTGGGCGCACCAACACCATCCTCCAGACCTGCTTCTTCGCGATCTCAGGCGTGCTGCCGCGCGACGCGGCAATTCGGCACATCAAGGAATCGATCCGCAAGACTTACGGGCGCAAGGGCGAGACGGTGGTCGCCAAGAACTTTGCTGCGGTCGACGGTACGCTGGCGCGCCTCTATCAGGTCGAGGCGCCGGCGGCGGCGAGCAGTGACCGAGACCTGCCGTCGATCGTGCCCGACACTGCCCCGGACTTCGTGCGGCGCGTGACTGCCCGGATGATGGCCGGGCGCGGCGACGACATTCCCGTCAGTCTGATGCCGCCAGACGGCACTTTTCCGTCGGGCACCGGGGCCTACGAGAAGCGGAACATCGCTGCAGTCGTGCCGGTCTGGGAAGAGGATCTCTGTATTCAATGCGGACAATGCAGCTTCGTCTGCCCGCACAGCGTCATTCGCGCGCGTTACTATCATGAGGACGCGCTCGCCGCGGCGCCCGCTTCGTTCAAGTCCGCCCCGGTCAACGCGCGGGGTTACCCGGAAGCCCGCTTCAGCTTGCAGTTCTACATCGAGGACTGCACCGGCTGTGGTCTTTGTATCGAAGCCTGCCCGGCGGTCAGCCCACGCAAGCCGGGGGTCAAGGCTATCAACCTCGCCGACAAGGAGCCGCTGATCGCGGCCGAACGCGTCAACATCTCCTTCTTTGAGAAGCTTCCGGTCAATGACCGCGCTCGCATCGATTTCGCCAACGTTCGCGGCGTGCAGTTCCTCGAACCCTTGTTCGAGTTCTCTGGCGCCTGCGCCGGATGCGGCGAGACGCCGTATCTCAAGCTCCTCTCGCAATTGTTCGGGGACCGCGCTCAAATCGCCAATGCCACTGGCTGCTCGTCGATTTACGGGGCCAACCAGCCGGTGACGCCATGGACGAAGGACCGCGAGGGCCGCGGGCCGGCATGGTCGAATTCGTTGTTCGAGGACAATGCCGAGTTCGGGCTGGGCTTTCGACTGGCCGCCGACAAGCATCTCGAACTCGCCCGGACGCTGCTCAAACACCTTGCCGGGGTGGTCGGCGAAGACCTTGCCAACGGCATCCTCACGGCCCCGCAGATCCAGGAGTCCGAGATACGGGCCCAGCGGATCCGGGTCGCGGAGCTCAAGACACGGCTCCTCAAGCTCTCCGACGAGGCTGTCGATGATCTCCTCTCGGTCGTCGATCATCTCGTGCGGCGGAGCATCTGGATCGTCGGTGGCGACGGTTGGGCTTACGACATCGGCTATGGCGGACTCGACCACGTGCTGTCGACCGGTCGCGACGTCAACGTCTTGGTGCTCGATACCGAGGTCTATTCCAACACCGGCGGCCAGGCGTCGAAGGCGACGCCCCTCGGAGTCGTGGCCAAGTTCGCGACCGCCGGCAAGCGCGTCGCACGCAAGGACCTCGCCCTCCAGGCGATCGCCTATGGCAATGTCTACGTTGCGCAAGTCGCCATGGGCGCCAACCCGCAACAGACGCTAGACGCGTTCCGCGAGGCGGAAGCCTACGAAGGAACATCCCTGATCCTGGCCTATAGCCAGTGCATCGCCCACGGCATCGACATGCGCTTCGGCATGAAACAGCAGGACCTTGCCGTTGCGAGCGGCTATTGGCCCCTGCTTCGGTTCAATCCAACCATGCGCACGATTGGTCAGAACCCGTTCCGGCTCGACTCGCCGCGCCCGACCATCCCGTTCAAGAACTATGCGTACAACGAGATACGCTACTCGTCCCTCGCTGACGCACGGCCGGAGGAAGCGGCTTCCCTACTCGCCGCCGCCCAGACGGCCGTAGTGGAGAAGTACCGCCAATACGAGGATCTTGCGACGCGCGACGGCAGCCGGTTCCAGATCGGCGGCGCCGCCGCCAAGTCAATAACATAGCTGCGCGAGCACGAACTCCGAACGTTATGGTCGCGAGGATGTCATGGATTTGACGACACGGTACATGGGCCTTGACCTAAAGAACCCTCTAGTCGCGTCCGCCTCGCCGCTTAACGCTGACCTCGGCAACCTAAAACGCCTCGAGGACGTCGGGACCGCGGCCGTGGTGCTTCCCTCTCTCTTCGAAGAGCAGATCGAGGCCGAGACTGCACGTTACGACCATCTGACCGGCGTGAACGCCGAAAGTTCGCCTGAAGCGCAGAGCTATTTTCCTGCACCGGCCGACTACAAGGTTGGCCCGCAGCAATATCTCGACCTTGTTCGCCGCGCGAGCGGCTCGCTCGACATTCCAGTCATCGCCAGCCTAAACGGCACGACCGACCATGGCTGGATTTCCTACGCCAAGTCGATCGAGGAAGCCGGCGCCGCTGGACTGGAGCTCAATGTCTACTTCATCCCCGCTAACCTTTCGATGACCGGTTACGACGTCGAGCAACGCTATCTAGACATCCTGAAATCGGTGCGGGCCATGGTCTCAATTCCGGTCGCGGTCAAACTCAGCCCTTATTTCAGCGCGGTCGGCAGCATGGCGCTGGCCCTCGAACGGGCCGGCGCCGACGCCCTCGTGCTGTTCAATCGATTCTACGAGCCTGATCTCGACATCGCGCGCTTGCAGGTGCTGACCGACCTCAAGCTCAGCCAGCCGAACGAAATTCGCTTGCCATTGCTTTGGCTCGCCGTTCTCTCCGGCCGCGTAAAAGCCTCTCTCGCCGCTACGACGGGAGTCTCGTCTGCCGACGAGGTCGTGAAATACCTCCTTGTCGGGGCCGACGTCGTGATGACCACCTCGGCCCTTCTGCGTCACGGGGTGGACCACATGGCAGTCTTGATCGCAGGACTGGCATCCTGGCTGCGATCGCGGGAGTTTGCTTCGGTCAATCAGATGCGCGGAATCATGAGTCAGGAGAGGATGCAGGATCCCCAAGCCTTCGAACGCGCCAACTATATCAAGATCCTGCAGGGATATGTCGGCGGCTAGTGGATCGAACCTAACATTTGAGTCTGGATGGGATTTTTGAACGAAGCCGCTACCGCGGCGCGCACATCGAGATTTTGTGAGGGTCTCCTGCCTGAGAGGATGTGGATGTTGAAGCCCATCCCTCAGACAGGAGTAGCCGATGGCCCAGTTGAGCCCTCTTCGCCGCCGCATGATCGAGGACATGACCGTCCGTAACATGTCGCCGGCGACGCAGCGATCCTACGTCAGCGCGGTTTCGAAGTTCAGCCGGTATTTTGGCAAGTCGCCCGAGCAGCTGGATCTGGAAGACGTTCGCGCTTTTCAGGTCCATCTCGTCTCGACGGGCATCTCATGGCCGGTCTCAACCAGATCGTCTGCGCCTTACGCTTCTTCTACGGCATCACGCTCGGCGAGGCGAACGTTCCCGAGCGTATCCCCTATGCGCGCGAGCCGCGCAAACTGCCGGTTGTGTTGAGCGCCGACGAGGTGGTGCTGTTTCTGGAGTTCGTCTCGAGCCTGAAGAGCCGGGCGGCGTTGACCACGGCCTATGCGGCCGGGCTCAGGGCCTCGGAGGTCGCGGGGCTGAGAGTGGCGGACATCGACAGCACGCGGGGCGTGATCCTGGTCCGTCATGGCAAAGGCGCGAAAGATCGCAACGTGATGCTGTCTACGCAATTGCTCGGCATTTTGCGCGCCTATTGGAGGCTCGCCCGGCCAACGATCTATCTCTTTCCCGGACGGGATGAAGAGCATCCGATTGATCCGACGGTGTTGCACGCTGCGTGCCGATCGGCGGTCAATGCCGCCGGGTTGACCAAGCGGGTCACGTTGCACACGTTGCGCCATAGCTTCGCGACGCATCTCTTGGAAAGCGGAACGGACATCCGGATCATTCAGGTTCTGCTCGGTCATAACAATCTGTCGTCGACGGCGCGCTACACGCAAGTCGCGACCCACACGATCCGGGCGACGCAGAGTCCGCTCGATCGATTGTCGTTGGAGGTCATGCCGCCGGGATAGACGGGCGCTCCGGCGCTGGCAATGGCACGCGCCGGAGCTTCCTTCGACCGACCGACAATCGAAGTCGCGGATATTCTGCGTCGCCATGGCGAGGCCTATCTTCGCGATCACGTCGGACATGTAGGGCGGACCGAGCAGCGCGTGATGAGCGCGATCGCGGCGTGCCGAACGGCGGCGCTCGGCGGCCATGTCGAAGCCTGCGACGATTGTGGCGCGACGCGCATCGCTTACAACTCGTGCCGCAATCGGCACTGCCCGAAGTGCCAAGGAGCGGCGCGGGCGCAATGGCTAGCCCACCGGCAGGCCGAACTGTTGCCGGTTCCCTATTTCCACCTCGTGTTCACGCTGCCCGCGCCGATCGCGGCTGTCGCCTTCCAGAATAAGAGCGCCGTCTATGCGATGCTGTTCAAGACCGCCATTGAGGCCGTGACCACGCTGGCCGCCAATCACCGCAGGCTCGGAGCGCGGATCGGCGGCCTGGCCATCCTGCACACTTGGGGGCAGGCGCTGACGCACCACCCTCACATCCATTGCGTCGTCCCCGGCGGCGGACTTTCCATCGACGGCTCCCGATGGATCGAGGCGCGCTCGAGCTTCTTTCTGGCCGTCAAGCCGCTCGCCCGGCTGTTCCGTCGCCTGTTCCTCGAACGCCTGCAAGCCGCCTTCGACGCGAAGGGCCTCGGATTCTTCGGTGATCTCGCCTATCTCGCCGATCGCGCCGCCTTCGCCGCACAGCTGGCTGCGGTGCGTCGCCTCGATTGGATCGTCTACGCCAAGAAGCCCCTTGGCGGACCCGCGCGAGTTCTCGCCTATCTCGGCCGCTACACCCATCGCGTCGCCATCGCCAACAGCCGCATCCAAGCCTGCGACGACGAACATGTCAGATTGACCTGGAAGGACTATCGCGAGGACGGCGCCGTAAAGACCATGAATTTGAAGCCCGACGAGTTCATCCGGCGCTTCCTGCTCCACGCCTTGCCCGACGGCTTCCATCGCATTCGTCACTTTGGATTCCTCGCCAATGGCCATCGAACCGAAAGGCTGGCCCTCTGTCGCTCGCTCCTGGCAAGCCAGGTCGAGCCGACAGCGCACGGAAAGGAAGAACCGGCCTCGCCCGAACCGGACAACAGTAACGGCGTCGATCCTCCGCCCTGTCCGGATTGCGGCGGGCCGATGAGGTTCGTCGCCGACCTTCCTCGTAGCGGCGAACGGCCTCGGTCCAAGACGTCGTCGTTTTGGTGCGATACTTCATGAGCGCCGCTGTGACGATCCCGCCCACAATCACGGTTCGCGCCCTTTCCGTCACGCCAACAATCGGAGGCGGTCGAAACAACTTGAGCCCTCCCGAAGTCGCAGCGCTCATCAGACGCTACTGGCGCGCACTTCCAGCCCATGCAAGCCCCGTTTCGCTGTCGGCCGCTCGCCAAACCCATCATGTTCGCCGCGCGTCGCAAGCCGAAGCGACGAAAGCGCGCTCGCGCCTTACACAAAGCCCATAGCGCCGCCAGCCAACCTCCCCGCGACTTCGTTCAATCCGGCTTCAATGAGGTAAGCTACCCTATGCTCGCAATGTTGCGCCGCGGACCTCACAGAAGCCTCTAATTCCCGACGCGGGCTCGCCGTGCGAATCTGCGCGATGCGCGCTGGAAGATTGCTCTCCGTCTCGTCCGCCGATATTCGTCGGCTCAAAACCCTGGTTCAAGACCGCAACACGCCGCAGAAGCACGTCTGGCGGGCTGAAATCGTGCTGTTGACCGCCGGTGGCGTTGGCACAAATGCGATTATGTGGCGCACGGCCAAGTCGAAGACCTGCGTTTGGTGCTGGCAGGAGCGCTTTATCGAGGAGGGATTCGACGGACTGCTGCGCGCGTCCTGATGGCGAAGGCGGCCGGGCTCAGCGTCAGTTCGGTTCAACGCATCTGGCGCGCCCATGGTCCGCAATCGCACCGGACGCGCCAGTTCAAGCTGTCCAACGACCCGCGCTTCGTCGACATATTACGCGACGTCGTCGGACTCTATGTCGATCCGCCCGCACACGCCATCGTCCTGTCGGTCGACGAAAAGAGCCAGATTCAGGCGCTTGACCGCACCCAGCCCGGACTGCCGCTGGGGCGCGCCGGAACCATGACGCACGACTATGAGCTGCACGGCACGACGACGCTGTTCGCCGCGATGAATATCCTCGACGGCACGGTGATCGGCCGCAACATGCAGCGCCATCGCCATCAAGAGTTCATCCGTTTCCTCAATGTCGTCGAGAAACAGGTTCCCGTGGGAAAGACGATCCACGCGATCGTCGACAACTACGCCGCCCATAAGCATCCCAATGTTCGACAATGGCTCGAACGTCATCCGCGATGGACGTTCCACTTCACGCCGACATCCGCTTCCTGGCTCAACGCGGTCGAGGGCTTCTTCGCGACCCTCACCAAGCGGAGGCTCAAGCGTGGCGTCTTTCGCTCGGTCGCCGACCTACAAGCCGCAATCAACCGTTTCCTCGACGAGCACAATCAGCAATCCAGGCCCTTCACTTGGACCGCCGACCAGATCCACTAGTTCTAGTGTGTCACGAACTAGCCCCGATTACATTGGCGGGACGAGTCCGTCCTTGCCGAACAGAACCGCGCCGGCATGTATGGAGCCGTCCGCCTGGCGCTGGCCCGGCACAAATACCGCTTGGCCGACCTGAATGTCCGCGGCGCTCGACGGCACTAGCGCGACGACCGGCACATTCGCGGGAATGTCGATCTTCTTCTCGCCGCCCTTGTAGGTCAGCGTTACGGTTTGGCCGTCGACGGCCTTGACCGCGTTGGAGACGGTTGCGTTGGTCATCATGCTGGAGCCCGGCAGATCCCAGGGATAATGGCCCTCGGCTGTCCCCCTCATGTTATCCGGAAATACGACAACTTCCACTGATCGCAACGTGGAATCGGGCTGAGTGGCCGTCGCGGTGCCGATGAACGTGCCTTGTTTGATATCCGCCATCGACGCCTTGACGACCGCGATCGCGCCAAACTTGTCGGCTAACGTGATCGCCACGTCCTTGCCGTCCTTGGCATGGACGACAAGTTTCGTGCCCTCGAGGCTTGCGACCGTGCCTCGCACCCGCGCCGGTTCGCCGTCCGCGCGGGCCGGTCCACTACTCAATGCGATCGGAACCAGAATAGCGGCGACAACGGGCGCAAGACGCCCGAAGCCATACTTCGGCTGCATCATTAGTTTCCTCCCATGTTTACGAGCTTCCAACGCAAGTCCGAGGCTCGCGCCAATTCCCGCTGACCACTTCGGACCGACGCTCGGGCGGCGTCCGCTGACACTTCGTCGGCTTTCGGCTTCCCGTGAAAGGCACTCAGATCGGGCGCAACCAGCTTTAACCGACATTCCATATAAACGGCGGAACCGGAGTTAGTCTGCCCCTGTTACCCCGATCTGACAAGCTCATGCTGTCGCCTCGGCCGCCGCCAACAGGCGCCGTCGCTCCGACCCGAACGGCATATCGAAAACTCGATCGCGACAATCCGCCGTGTTGCCAAGCCTTCCCACCTCGACCACCTATGCGACCACCCCTACCGAGGATCGTCGTGACACAGTAGAACTAGTGGTCAAAGTCTGTCACTTGAGTCCCGCAGGGGGAAACCACACGGCCAGAACCACATTGGCCCAAGGTCTGTTGCCGGGCCGGAGGCCAAGGGCGCGAGCGCGAGCCGTTGTGTACATTGGTGAGGCGCCTATTCGCGGACCAGCGCTACGGCGTCGGGACCGGCCGGGAATCGCAGTATGGCCATCACGCGATTGCGGTGTTCCGGGTCGGACGGCCGGCGATGGACATGACGCGACGGCTGATGAACACGGTGATCACGACCTATGGACGCGACGTGGCGACGGCCAACACGGAATTCCAGCGTGTCGGCGCCACGATGTCGGGCCGGCAGAGCCATGTCTGGCTACGCACCGACCAAGGTTGGCGAATTACAGCCGCGCATGTCAGTCTCCTGCCACCGGCGCCGGTTGCGCAGCCGACGTCCATGTCGAGGTAGAGACTGCGAGCAGCGGTGGCCCGGCTCGACTTGATTGCACTCATTCACCACACCCGTCGGGGAACGACCGCTTTTTGCGGATAGTGTTGAAAAACTCGAATTTCCGCATCGATCACAATTCAGGAGACCGCTGGCGGCCTCGGTGAAAAATTCCTTAGGGGGTCGGCGGACCGACCGGGTTTGCCGCGTGCGACGCTCCTATATGCCCTGCCGTGAGGAGTATCGGCTGAGTTGACGCGACGCCCGCGAAAACGAGATTTTAGCGGTGGCTCAATTTCCGAGTTTTTCAACACTATTTGCGCGTAGCAGACGGCGGAATCGCAATGCGGACGTTGTCGAGAGATTGAACGTCGGAGTTCGACCTTAAGCGGGAGATTCACGGGGCCGCGGGTCAGCTGTACGTCCGAGTACGTGCCACACCTCCATTTCATTGGAGCCTTTCACCTTGATGGTGCCGCGGGATTCGCAATCGAATTGGTCCTCGATCAGGTCATAGGTGCGGCGGGTGATCTGGATGGTTCCGCTTGCGCCGTGGGATTCCATGAGGCTTGCCAGGTTCACGGCCGCGCCCCAGAGGTCGTAGATGAACTTCTTCCTACCAATGACACCCGCCACTACCGGGCCGGAGTTGACGCCGATACGGAACGCGAGCTTGTCATCGCCGAATGTCCGCGTGGCCACGGCCTCGCGCATGTCGATCGCAAGTTGCACGAGAGCGGCCGCGTGGTCAGGGCGCTCCCGCGGCACCCCCGCCGCGACGATGTAGCAGTCGCCGATGGTCTTGATCTTCAGGCCGCGGCGTCTGTTGGTACAGAAGTTGGTATTTGCACTTCGTTCACACAAAAAAATGCGACAAAATCAATTAGTTATATCTATTTTTCGATTCCCTCAACCGCACCAAATCTCGAAGCTCGCTCCTATCCGCGCGGGAGGATCAGGCTAAAATCAACCTGATCGGCTATAGCCAGACCCTGCGCGGCCACGTCGACCGCATCGCTCGCGCCATCAACGTTCCAAATGCTCAACCCAACAGTCAGGGCGTCGCCAACGTCAGCCCCATCTTCCCCTGGGTGCGCTTGGCCCAGCGCATCCCAGTCTGTGTCCGTATTGACGAGGCGCCGCGAGGTTGCTCTTGTTGCCGGAATGACCGCCACGGTCGAGATTGAAGCGGGCTGGCGAGAGGTTAAGTTTATCGGCAATCCCACCCAAGTGACGCCAAGAATGGAAAACATAGGCTTTACAGAGAAACTCTTTTCGGCGGCAAAAATAAATGCGGTCGTCGATGCGTTGGTCGGCGAAGGCGCATCGCCTTACGATGCGCTGGTGGATGCTGACGTGAGTCTTCCGGACCTGAATTCGCCGGCGACACGCATTTCACGGAGTCAATTGATCCAATGCTATCGAAACGCGATTGCCCTGTCGCGCGATTCGCATTTGCCCTATACAATCGGTTCCGGCCTCCACCTGTCGGCCTATGGAATGTACGGCTATGCGATGCTGTGCAGCACCGATTTCCGCAGGACGATGGACTTCGCCGTCCGATATCATCAATTGGCCACGCCTTTGGCGACGATTGCCTTCGATGAGCGCGATCGTCTCGGGACGTGGACCATCGAACCGCTGATGCATCCGGAAATCAACTCTCAGCTCTACCGCTTTGTCACAGAGCTGCAGATTGCGACCCACATCTCCTTGCATCGCGACATCATGGGCGAACCGTTCCAGCCGCGCGAGGTCTTGCTCGCCTATCGGCCGGCCGCGGACTTTCAAATCCCCCCCGCGATCGCCGGTTGTCCCGTGAGGTTCGAGCAAGATGCCAATCGGATCGTGTTCGATGCAGCGTTCCTGGACGCCGTGCCGAAGCTTGGCAACCGGATCACCTACCCGGCGGCGATTGCCCTGTGTGACGAATTGCTCGCCAACATCGCGCTGAGCGCCGGCGCGGCCGGCAAGATTCGAAGCGTGCTTTTGCGCGATGTCGCCAACCAGCCGACCCTCTCGGCCGTCGCAAGGCTGCTCAAAACCACGCCGCGCACATTGAGACGACAACTTCAGTCCCAAAACACCTCGTTCCGACAGCTGTCCAACGAGCTCCGGGCCCATGTGGCCATACGATACCTGCGCGAGACGAAGATGACGACCGACGATATAGCCTTCGCGCTTGGTTATAGCGACGCGGCCAACTTCCGCCATGCCTTTCGGCGATGGACCGGAAGGACGCCTCACGAGTTTCGGGAGCAGACGATGGACCTGTAAAGGCTCGCGAATGGCCTATTTGCACCCGCTAGTGGCCCAATTGCACCTTGACGCGGGGGCGCACGCACGAGAGCGTGCAGGGGTCACCGCCCTCCTTTAGCGCGCGGAATAACGGAATGGGAGGACGCCGATGAACGAGAGAAACATCGCAGTAACGCCGTCGGCCTATTCTTATCCTTTGCTGATCAAGCAGCTGCTCCATGCTCCGCTCATGCAGGCCGAGCAGCAAGAGATCGTCTATCGCGATCTTAAACGCATGACGTACGCGGAGCTGCGCGCCCGGATCGGCCGACTGGGGAGCGCTCTTGCAAAGATTGGCGTGCGCCCGGGCGATACGGTCGGAGTCCTGGACTGGGACAGCAACAGATTTCTTGAGGCCTTTTTCGCCATCCCGATGATGGGAGTGGTGATGCAGACGGTCAACGTGCGGCTGTCGCCGGAGCAGGTCGCCTATACGATCGACCATGCCGGCTCTTCGACCCTGCTGGTCAACGACGAGTTCTTCGACCTCGTGCAGTCGATTTTGCCCAAATTGCCCAAGGTCAGGCAGCTTGTCGTTCTCAGCGACCGCAAGGAGCCGGCGACGGGAGAACTGCAATTCGTCGGCGAATACGAGCAGCTTCTCTCCGCCGCCTCGCCCGACTTTTCCTTTCCTGATTTCGACGAGAATGCCCAGGCCACGACATTCTACACGACGGGAACCACTGGCCTCCCGAAAGGCGTCTACTACAGCCATCGGCAACTCGTGCTGCATGCTCTGGCGGAGCTCGCTGTCTTTGGCCTGGCGGAAAAACAAGGCGGCTTCCACCGCGACGACGTCTATATGCCGATCACTCCGATGTTTCACGTGCACGCATGGGGCTTTCCGTGGGCGGCGACGCTCGCCGGCGTCAAGCAGGTGTATCCCGGCCGATACGATCCTGCGCTGCTCATCAAACTGATCAAGACTGAAGGCGTAACCTTCACTCATGGCGTGCCGACCATTCTGCAAATGCTGCTCGATGCGGCGACAAAAGCCGACGTCGATCTTGCCGGCCTAAAAATGGTGATCGGCGGCTCGGCGTTGCCAAAAGCGCTCGCCAGGCAGGCGATGGACAAAGGGGTCGACGTGTTCGCGGGTTACGGCATGTCGGAGACCGGCCCGCTGCTGACCGTGGCGCATCTTCAGTCCAGCGATCTGTCAGGCGATCCTGATCAGGAGGTCGGGATTCGCGCCAAGGCGGGCCGGGCTTGCCCGCTGGTCGATCTGCGGATTGTGGATCCGGACATGAAGGATGCGGCTCGAGATGGCGCGACATCGGGCGAAGTCGTGGTCCGAGCCCCCTGGCTTACGAGCGGCTACTTCAACAACCCCGAGGCTTCCGAGCAACTGTGGGTCGGCGGCTACCTCCACACGAGCGACATCGGGGTGATGAGCCCTGACGGCTATCTCCAAATCACCGACCGAATAAAAGACGTCATCAAGACCGGAGGCGAATGGATCTCCTCGCTCCAGCTCGAGGACATAATCATGCACCGCGCAGGGGTGGCGGAATGCGCGGTCATCGGGGTCAAGGACGCGAGATGGGGAGAACGGCCGCTCGCGCTGATCGTGCGCGATCCAAAAACCACGCCGCCGGTGAGCGAAGAGGAGATCAAGGCCCACGTTCTGACCTACAGCGACAAGGGCGTGATCTCGAAATTCGCCGTTCCGCAGAAGATCCTCTTCGTCGACGCGCTGGCCAAGACGAGCGTCGGCAAGTTCGACAAGAGAGCGCTCCGTGCTCAATACGGCGAATTGGCATGACGCGCGCCCCAACGTCCGGACCCGAGGCGGAGCCGCAGCCGGACTCCCTGTTGGACGAAGCGGCCCGCAACACGCTGGCCCTGAACCCGCTCATTGGTCTCCGCGGCGAGGACCTGGTGGACAGCGCCGCAATTTTGCTGAGGGCCGTGGTCAATGAGCCGGCCGTCGCCGGCGGCCAGTGGCTATCGTTGCTCGGCGAATTGGGGACAATTGGCGCGGGCCAATCCGACCGCGTCCAGCAATCAGGAGACAAGCGCTTCGCCGATGCGACGTGGAAAAACAGCGCAGCGCACCGCAGACTGCTTCAGGCCTATCTCGCCTGGGGCGACGCGCTGAACGGCTTCATCGACAAGACGAGTCTTAACGATATCGATAAGTCACGCGCCCGGCTGATCGCCGGCATCTTTATCGATGCCGCTTCGCCGACAAACAATCCAATGAGCAATCCGGCTGCGGTCCGGCAGTTCCTTGACACCGGTGGGGAGAGCCTGTGGCGCGGATTCAAAAACTATCTCGCGGATCTCGTTGAAAATGGAGGACTGCCCGCGCAGGTTGACAAGGCGCCCTTCAAGCTCGGCATCAACATCGCGACAACTCCTGGAGCTGTCGTCTTCCGCAATGAGGTCCTGGAGGTCATTCAATACAAGACGACTGCGACGGACGTGCGCAAGCGCCCGCTTGTCATCACGCCGCCCCAGATCAATAAGTTTTATTCACTTGATCTTTCGCCTGAAAAGAGTCTCGTTCAGTACCTTTTGAAAAGCGGCATCCAGGTGTTCTGCGTCAGTTGGCGCAACCCGACCGCCAAAGAGCGCGAATGGGGCCTCGATACGTATGTCGCCGCACTCGACGAGGGGACCGACGCTGTTCGGGAGATCACGAACTCAGACGACGTCACGATGATGGGCGCCTGCTCTGGAGGAATAACCTCCGCTGCATATGCGGGATGGCTCGCGGGCACGGGCGAGGCGAAGATCAAGAACCTCGTCATCCCGGTCTGCGTGCTCGATATGACCACTGCGGGAGACAGCGCGATTGGTCCCCTGGTGACGCCCGAAACGTTGGGCGCCGCCAAACGTGCGTCGCAGCTGCGAGGCGTCCTCGACGGTCAAGACCTCGCGCGCGTGTTCGCGTGGATGCGCCCCAACGATTTGATTTGGAATTACTGGGTGAACAACTACTTGCTGGGCAACCAGCCTCCGGCTTTCGATATCCTCTTCTGGAACGCCGACACGACCTCGCTGCCAGCGCGACTGCATCACGACTACATCGACATGTTTTCCACGAACCCCTTCGTCAACGCCAATAAGCTCATCCTGAATGGGGCTGCCATCGACATGAGGCGGGTGAAGCTCGACGCCTATGTCGTGGCCGGAGTCACCGACCACATCACGCCGTGGAAGTCGGTCTATCGCACTGCCAAGATCTTTGGCGACAAGACGACTTTCATCCTGTCGAACAGCGGCCATTTGCAGAGTTCTGATCAATCCGCCAACCAATGCAAAGGCGTCCTTTGTCGAGGGAACCGCGAAGGCTCCGGATGGAGACGCGTTTGTTGCCGCCGGGGAAAAAGGGAGCGGCAGCTGGTGGCCGCACTGGCGGGATTGGCTCTTCGAGCGCTCAGGAGCGGAAATCCCGTCGCCCGCAAGTCTCGGCAGCAAACGTCACCCACCCGGCGCGCCTGCGCCCGGCACATATGTCTTTGACTAATGCGCGAAGCGATTCGCAGGCTCGAGCGAGCCGTCATGCTTGACGATGAAACGGACTCCGCCGAATTCGACATTCGGATGATTGAAGTTGGCGCGCAGCCATTGCGCGTCGCCGTCAAAGACGGTCCTAAGGGTCGGCCTCCGTTCCTGCTGTTCAACGGCATCGGCGCCAACCTCGAATTGGCGAAGCCATTCATGCGCGCGATGAAGCGCACAAAAGTGATCATATTCGACGTGCCTGGTGTTGGCGGATCCCCGCCGCCCGCTTCACCGTATCGTCCCTCGTCAATCGCCCGTCTGGGCGCGCAGCTCTTGACGCAACTGGGACACGCGCGGGCCGATATCGGCGGCGTCTCATGGGGCGGCGGGATGGCGCAGCAGTTCGCCCATCAGCACTACGATATGTGCCGAAGGCTGCTGCTGGCGGCCACATCGCCGGGGGCGGTGATGGTCCCCGGCGATCCCCGGGTCTTGTGGAAAATGGCGACGCCACGCCGCTATATCGACAAGGAATACATGCGCCGCATCGCTCCGGAGATCTACGGCGGCGCTTTCCGCCAACATCCGAAGCTTATCGCAAATTACGCCGAGGGCATGGCTGGAGCGAGCGGTCGCGGATACCTTTACCAGGTTCTGGCGATGACCGGCTGGACCAGCCTGCCGTGGCTTTGGACCTTGAAGCAGCCGACACTCATTCTGGCCGGGAGCGACGATCCCATCGTCCCGCCCATCAACGCGCGGGTGATGGCGCGCCTCATGCCGAACGCCCGCCTCGAGATCCTTGATGACGGTCATCTTTTTTTCGTGACGCGGCCGATCGAGACGGCGGCGATCATCGAGAAGTTCTTGGCGCAATGAGACAGACGGCCATGACGCAAGCGCTTATCCGGGAGATCCGTGGTGCCTAAATTCACTCTTTCCGAGTTGCCTCAATATGTTGGAAAAGAGCTCGGCGTTTCGAAATGGGTGACGGTGGATCAGGCCCGGATCGACCAGTTCGCTGAATGCAGCGGCGACCGTCAATGGATCCACGTCGATGTGGCGCGCGCAAAACGCGAGAGTCCGTATCGAGCGCCGATCGCGCACGGCTACCTGACACTTGCGCTCGTTGCGCCGTTACAGATGGAGATCGGAGCAGTTCCAGCTGATTCCGCGGCCGCGTTCAACTATGGCCTGGACAAGGTGCGCTTCCTTGCGCCGGTCAAGGCTGGCGACCGAGTGCGGCTGCGCGTCGCGCTTGTGAATGTTGAGCAGAAAGGCGGAGGGGTGGTGCTGAAAACGAGCAACACCCTTGAGATCCAAGGCTCGGACAAGCCGGCGCTCATCGCTGAATTGCTGGCGCTGATCACACCGCGCAAACCCGTCTGATACGCGCGGCAACACGAGGAGGAAAAGAGATGACCACAGAGTCCTTTATCGACCAGATCAAGGCGTTCGGCGCCCGCCTGGGTTTACCCAAAGTCGATGTCGACAAGCTGGTCGACATGCAACTGAAGAACATCGACGCGCTCGGGCGGTCGGCTCGAACAGCCGGGGAAGGAGCGAAGGCGATTGCCGACAAGCAGCGCGAGATCTTCGACGCGGCGTTCAAGGAGACCTCGGCGATGGTGAAGGACTTTCATCCGTCGGGAGACCCGCAGGCAATCCTGGCCAAACAAAAGGACTATGCAAAAAGGGCGTTCGAACTCACGATGCAGAATACGCGGGACATCGCCGGACTGACCGCGAAAACCACCACCGACGCAACAGCGATCATCAGGGAGAGGTTGCGAGCAAGCCTTACTGAGCTGCGCGACAGCGTGAGCCGCGCAGGCAGCGAGGCGGAGAAGAAATAAGGCTGTCGTTCCGCTCCGCTAAGCGAAGCTCGCTCTCGCAGCGCGATCGAGGCTGAGATTTGGTCTCCAGGGTGACAACTGAGAGCGACATAGGAGGAGGAGATGGACCGCACGCTGGCCGATCGAGCTCTCGCGAAGGAGAAAAGGTTCGTCCCTCCTACCGTCAACGGCGATTTCTATCGGATCGCCGACCTGCTCGACCCAAAAGAGCAGGCAATCGTCAGGCGGACGCGCGCGTTCATGGAAACCGAAGTCGCGCCGATCATCGAGGACTATTGGGCAAGAGACCAATTTCCGCACGAGATTATCCCGAAGCTCGCGTCGCTTGACGTCCACATCGCTGGCGTAGGGTATCAGGGATATGGAAGCGCCGGCGGCAGTTGGCTCCTAAGCGGGCTCATCGCCATGGAACTGGCGCGCGTCGACTCGTCGATCGCCACCTTCTGGGGCGTTCACACCGGGCTTTCGGCCGGCTCGATCTATCTCTGCGGCGATGAGAGTCAAAAACAACGCTGGCTGCCGCCGATGATGCGCTGGGAAAAGATCGGGTCCTTCGGGCTGACCGAGCCGCTAGTAGGCTCGGCGACATCGGGCGGCATGATGACCACATGTCGCAAGGAAGGCGATGGGTGGGTCCTGAACGGACAAAAGAAGTGGATCGGCAACTCGACCTTTGCGGATCTCAATGTGATCTGGGCGCGCGACGAAGCCTCGGGACAGGTCAAGGGCTTTGTGGTTGGGAAGGACAATCCCGGCTTCTCGGTCGAGAAAATCAAGACCAAGATGGCGCTAAGAGTTGTGCAGAACGGGCTCATCACGCTCAAGGATTGCTGGGCGCCCGAGTCTGACCGCCTGCAGAACGCCAATACCTTCAAGGACTGCGCGAAGGTGCTGAGGATGACGCGAACCGGGGTCGCATGGTTCGCGGTGGGCTGCGCGATGGGCGCCTACGAGCACGCGCTGCGCTATGCGCTCGAGCGCAAGCAATTCGGCAAGCCAATAGGCGGGTTCCAGCTCGTTCAGGATCTGCTGGTGCGGATGCTCGGCAACGTCACAGCCTGTCAGGCGATGATGCTGAGGCTCGCCCAATTGCAAGACCAAGGCGCAATAGAGGACGAACACGCTTCGCTGGCCAAGGCTTTTACCACAGTCAAGTGCCGCGAAACGGTTGGCTATGCGCGCGAACTCCTCGGCGGCAATGGGATCCTGCTCGAGAACCATATCGGCCGTTTTGTGGCCGACGCAGAGGCCATCTATTCCTACGAAGGCACGCGCGAGATGAACACGCTCATCGTCGGCAAGGCCATCACGGGGCTTAGCGCGTTCGTTTAGGCCACTCGCGTCGTCTTGGGTTGCGTTCGATAAGAAATCCTGAGTTTCGCCATCCTCTTCGGCGGCCGCGGCGGCTTGAGCAAAAAGACCTGCGCTGAACCCACAAATGCTACAAACGGAGAATCGATGGCCGACCATACTGCGATTTCGCCCGCAGAAGTCGCCGATCGCTTGGCGATTCGGGAGCTGATCGACGCCTACGCCCATTGCGCCGACCGCCGCGTTGCGGCCGGACAAATGGCGCTGTTCACCGCCGACGCTCATTTCGTCGTCTTCATGAACAGCCGGGACCGGCAGCCTAGTCAGGAGTTTCATCGCCGAGAGGATCTTGCTCCGGTCTTCGACCACCTGAACGCCTATGAGGCGACGATGCACTTCAATGGTCAGAGCACCATCGTCTTGAGCGGGGACCGGGCGACCGGCGAGAGCTACTGCCTCGCTCACCATGTGAGCGTCGTCGACGGCAAACGCAGCCTTATGGTGGCGTCAATCCGTTATCTCGATGAGTTCGTGAAGGAAAACGGGCGATGGCTCTTCAGCGAGCGGGCGTTGATGGCCGACTGGATCGAGACTAAGCCTCTGAACTAGAAGTCCCCTTCCGCTTTCGTCCGAATGCGCCGCGCGGCGCCCGCCTCGACGATCCCTGGTTTCAATGTTCCTCCGCTCGGGCCGCAAGCATCTTGATCGCCGCCGCCGCCGCGCCAAAGCCATTGTCGATATTGACGACCACAAGGCCGGGCGAGCAGCTTGCGAGCGCCGCGTGCAGCGCGGTCACTCCGCCCGCGGCGACCCCATAGCCAACCGACGTTGGAACCGCGATGACAGGCGCAGTGACGAGGCCGGCAAGAACGCTGAACAAGGCGCCTTCCATGCCGGCTACTCCGATCAAGACGCGGAAACGGCGAATCTCTTCGATGCGGTCCATCAGCCGCCAAAGTCCGGCGACCCCGACATCGGCGATGACCGGAGCGTCATGGCCGCAGAATGCGAGCGTGCGCGCAGCTTCCCTGGCGACAGGCAAGTCTGAGGTCCCGGCCGCCACAATGCCCACGCCCGAGCGCACAACGTCAGCGACGGCGCCAAGAACGGCGGTAGCCGAAAGCGATTCATAGTCGAGAAACTTGGCGGACGCCTCGGACAAGGCGGCGTATTCGGCTTGACCCAGGCGCGTGAAGAGCAAGCGCCGGCCGGCGCGATGGGCCGACGCAATGACGGCTTCAAGCTGGGCTGCGCTTTTCCCCTCGCATAAGATCGCTTCCGGCACGCCGGTTCGGCGATCTCGAGCCCAATCGATCTGGAAATCCAATACCTATCCCCGAACGAACATCGAACCGCGGCGGTAGCGCTGAACTCCAGCGAAGGATCGGCCGCTTTCCGTGCAAAGCTCACATGCAATCTTGGTCAGCTCACCGAAATCTTCGACCTCGTGGCCGACCTCGACGACGACGCCCGCGCGGGTTATGCGGCAGCGCAACGTCGCGTTTGGCGCGACAAACCGCGCGAGTCGCATCTCGACCGCGTCGACGAAGATGAGGTCCGCCGCGTTGATGGCGATTCCAGTTTCTATCCGGCTCGCCAGACATGGCTGAGCCGACAGCTCCGAAATCTCATCGAGTCCCTGTCTGCGGGCCAGCATACGGATCGAGGCCTTGCTCATTCCCGCCTCGATGAAGGGATGGACGACGTTGCGTTCCGCGGCGGCCAGCAGCCCCGGCCGATAATCTTCCAGATCGTCCAGGTTGGCGCCGGAGGCCATAACGTAGGGCGTGAGCTCGCGAATGCGCTCATAGAGGTTCGTCTTGCAAAAATAGCAGCGATCGGCGGGATTGTCGCGATAGCGGACATCCTCGAACTCGCCGGCGCCCGTGACGGTCAATTTCCAGCCTTCCGCTTTGGCAAGGGCGCGAACGCGGTCGGTGGCGGACGGCGGCACTGCCGGCGAGACCGCATGAACGACGCACACCTCCACCGCGCCCAGGCGATGAGCGAAGGTCGCCAATGTGATGCTGTCCACACCGCCGCTCACCGCTACGGACAGTCCCCTGTGGCGGCCGATCGCCGCTGCGAGCCGGCTATCGTCGTCGGCCAGGGTCATTCCTCACGCCCTGCTTCAGTGAGGCGTTTCATGCGTCGTCGCGCCTCGAGACTGTCGCCGATGAGATCCTCGCTCTCAGCCTTTGCGGTCATTTCTCCGTCGGGGCGCTGCGTCGCCTTGACACCGACTGGTCGGCCGTCCAACTCGGTTATCGAATTCCGCCTCGACAACTTGACCCTCGATTCCTCGCGGATTCGAAGGCCGATCGTCGAGGTTTCCGAAAAGCAGCGGTCGATTGCGATGGAAGCGGCTTCCGGCCGCACCAGGAGGCGGAAAGCGTCCATGCTCCTTCCCTTCTTGCCCAAACGATGACCGATCGACAGATCGAGAACCCCAGCTACGCGCCGCAGCCGATCGGCTGCAACCGCAATCTCTTCCCCGGTCATATCGTCGATCTCGAAGCTTATCACGGCGACGCGGCTCTGCTCGGCCGGATCGATCTCGGCGAATACGAGCGCGCGCAGGACATTCGCCATGCCCGGCAGACTTCGGGTTCCCGCCCCCGTGCCGACGGCCTGCAGTCGCCCCAGGGCGTAAACCTGTCGAGGCTGACCGACCAGGTGCTTGAGGATCGCGGCGCCAGTCGGCGTCACCCTCTCGCCGCTGACGCCGTCGTCGAGCCAAGGGAATCCCGTGAGGATGGAAGCGGTCGCCGGCGCCGGGACCGGAAGCAGCCCGTGCCGCGTCTGCGTGAGCCCACCGCCGCGGGGCAACGCAGAGACAGTCCAGCACGCGCTGCCCAGTGCGGCGGCGATGCTGCCGGCGGCAACCACATCGACGAGCGAGTCCCAATCAGCGATTTCGTGAAACTGCACGGCGTCGATTGGGATTCGATGGATTAAGGCCTCCGCCTCGGCGATGATGGAGAGAATGGCGACGGCGTGATCGGCCGCCCCGGGGCTTAGCGGAGCGGAACGGATGCGGCCCACCATCTCCGGAAAGTTGCCCGCGCTGCTACCATGATCGTTCTGGGCGACGGACATTTCATTATGGTGATCGTGGTCGCCATGATCATGCTGCGAATGTCCGACGCCACGATCCGGATGGACCTCGCCCTGCCCGGCAAGCCCGAACCGGAGCGCGCGCAAGCTGCCGCTTGTCGCCTCGATGAGCGCCGGGGAACCGACGCCAGGCGGCAATGAGGCGATTGCATCGCCCAGCACCTTTGCTCGTAAATTCGGCAGAGCGTCCAGCATGGCGGCGACAAACATGTCGCCGGCGATCCCGCCCACTACATCGAGATGAATGGTCGTCATCGCTCAGGGGCGCGCATCGACAGGAATGACGTATGGGCCCTCAGGGATCACAGCTACGGACGTGTCGTTATGCCGGATGACGCTGTCCGCGACGGCTTGCTCGACCGAAGGAACGATCTCGACGCCGGTGATCCTCCTCTCCTCCGGATCGAGGCCTTCGGTATAAAGCTGCACGCGACCGATCCGCATCGACTTCAACTGCATCTCCGTCTGCCACTCATCGATATCGGCCAGCGACTTCGCGGTCAGAGTGGCGAGAAAGCGGTCGGGACCGAGTTCCAAGAGCTTTGTCTGCGCCCGCCGGAATTCCTTCGAGCCGAATCCCTCCGAACATCGCGAGGCGATAATCAAGGTCCCGCCGGGCGAGAGAATATCAAGCGGCGTCACCATGCCTTTGACAGTCTGATAATAAGTCTTGTCCAGCGGATATCCCGCCGAGGACGTGACGATCGTCTTGAATTTGCGCCCGACCTTGATCCGCGTCGCGCTCTCAAC
Organism: uncultured Alphaproteobacteria bacterium; assembly: GCA_963794155.1. Lineage (GTDB taxonomy): Bacteria > Pseudomonadota > Alphaproteobacteria > Rhizobiales > Beijerinckiaceae > Roseiarcus. Next base: position 47,822 of record CAWCCX010000006.1, read on the forward strand.
GAACTCGACCGCCGCCAGATGACTGGCGATGATCTCACCAAAGGTGACATGCACGAGGCCGCGATGCTCGTCGATCACCGTATTGAGCGCATAGATTTCGCCGATCATGCGAACGATTTCGAGCTGTTCCTCATGCAGAGGATTGCCGACCAAGTTGCACTGTACGGCCAGCGGATCTTCCATGAAGCGCGCGGAATGAAACGTCCGGATCGTCTCGTGGCCGGCGACGCCGGGGGCGACGACTTTTCGTCCCCCGGACCAGCCAGCCATGAAGTGCGGCTCGACCAGACCTGTGGCGATCCTGAGGTCGGCTTCGACAAATCGCCTGTTGATCATGACAGGGGTGCCGCGCGTCGGCGTTCTGCCGAGGTCAATATGATCGTCGCTGTTACGGGCGAAATGGTTCTCCACTCGAACATGCTGGAGCACCCAGGGATCGCCGATGAGTTCGGCCAATTCGCCGCCCTCGTTCGGACGGTGAAGACCGGTTGCGACCAGCACCGCGATTTGGTCAATTGCTATCCCGCTCTCCAGCATTGTCTCGATCATCGGCCGCAGAAAAAGGCTATTTGGCACCGGTCGGGTGATGTCACAGACTAGGATGCAGGCGCTGCGGCGCCCTTTGGCCAGGTCGGTCAGCGACTTTGACCCGACCGGAGCCCCGAACGCCTGGCGGATCGCGGCCGGGGCGTCGGAAAGCTTCGGCAACTCAGCCTTGCGAACGATCGTCGCCACAGCCCCAGCGGGGAGCCGAATTGGCAGAACGCCCCGTCCATACGCGATTTCGATTGGATCGGGTTCCATCGTCCGCTCCCTCGCTCCGCATCCTTTTCCGCTGCGTCCGGCGCGCCGCCGCTCGTCGATCCCCGCAAATCCGAGTTTAGTCACATCGGCCACTTTTAGGAAGAGTTGTCAGGTCATTGTCGGAATGCCAGGGCCTGGCGCACGCGCGAGAACGGCGAGGGCTGCAGAAGCCGTCCAATCGGAAGTCTCTCCGGAAGGCATGTCCTGCGACAAGTTCTGGAATCGCGCGGCTTCGGCCTTCGATAATCTCGGCTCTGCGAAGCCTGGCTTGCAAACCGTCAGAACTTTGAATCAATCCAGACCGCCTCGGAGATTTTTCGGGCGGCCAAAGCGTCAGGCGGCGCAGATTGAAGTCTTGCGATGCTGTCGAGACGCGTTTCCGGTGGGCCTGCCGCAAGTCGCCAAGCCGCGATAAGCCACTGACTTGGCATTGCGACCGGGGGAATTGGGAGGTCCTGCGGCGGAACGACAATCAGTTCGTAAGTCAGCCTCTGGCCGCGCCTGTCGACGATCTCAAGCGTCAGGATATCATTGGGGTGAAGATCGCCCGGGCGCAATGGCAACGTCACGTGAGCGCTGCCGCAAGTGTCCGCCTGAGCAATCGCGTTGCCGTCCTTCCCGCGCAGCATCGCCCGTACGGAATGCGGCTGCAGCGACGGTTTCCATGCCGCGACGATTTCCGCGAGGTCGGCGCCAATCTGCTGACGCGTCTGGCTCAGTCGATCGAGCGGAACGAGAGATGAAGCCTCCTCATCGGCAGGCCCGCATTGCTCCAGCCCCCGGCCGGTTGCATAGACCGTCAGTCCGCTCTTGTTAAAGATATTGTGGTAAAGGGAAGCTAGGTAAGACATGGCTCGCGGCGACACGTCCTCGGAGGCCTGCGGCGCCTGAAACACGGGGTCATAAGACCCGCCAACATGGCGTTTCCCTTTCATCGTTTCTAGAGTCACAACCGCCTCGGGACCGACCTCGAGACGATCGCCATAACAAATGTGCGTCCCGGACGTCACCGGGACGTCATCATGTTCCCCGGCGTCCTTCAGGTCGCGCGGGAGCGCACGTTTGAAATGCATCTTCGTCGTATCGCCTTCGACGGAAAGAACGGTGGCGACGACTTGCTCCATCGGGCACGAGATATCGTCCGCGATCGCGCAGTTCGGCCGAACGACCAGTGCGGCGGCAAGCAGATGGACGGCAAGAACGCCTCTCATGGCGGCGTCGACTCCGTCACCTTGCCGGTCGAGGGTCCCGGCTGCCGCGACGCTTCTGGATGGGGCGGAAACCACCGCGTCAGAAGCCCCTCTACGGCTTGTTCCGTACCGTCCGCGACGGCGGAGCATATTTCGATCAGAAGCACAACGATCGTGCCAACGACGAAAGAAAGAATGCCGAAGCGCCAGCCATGCAAGACGTTCCAGCGATGCGACAGCCACCATGAAACGGAGGCGAAGATAAGTCCGCAAACCAAGATGACGAATGCCTCGAAAAACACCCGCTGCAGGCGTCGCCGCATGGGCAACCGCGCGCCCTGGGCCACCGACTTGAATGTCGGAAGCCAACAAAGGGGAATGGTCACCAATGCAGCGACGAGGATGAAAAACACGTCCAGCCCGAACTGAGCCGCGAGCTGAAGGTCATCGTTTGAGGACTGAAGGCTCAGCGCCAAATTGACATGGGCGAGCGCGCCCTGGAGATCGCCGAGCGGCGTCAACAACGTATCTTCCGACCATGGCGCGGTGGCGCCGATCACGACGATGGCGTCTTTCAAGACGCCAAGGTCCATGTTCGGAGAATCGATCAGGCTCTTGTATTTGACCAGCGAACTCGCCTTAATCCGCGCATAGGCCAGTTTCTTGACGCCGCCGGTGTCGCCCGATCCTTCTTTTCCGCCGCTGTCATACTTTTGGTCCGTTTCATTCCCGATCGTCCAGCGAATGGGAACGATATCCGGACGATCAAGGTCCGGCGTCTTGATGCACGACTCCCCCGCGCAGGAAGATCCGGCGTTCGCCAGCTCGACCGCCCGCACCATCGCCGCTTGCCGCGAGACGATCTCTTCGCCCGGCCCAAATCGAACGCGGTAGGCCGAGCAGGCCCCCTCGGGCAGCCCATAGGCGCCGAGCGTGAGCACCGGATGAACAAGAGCAACCGAGGGCAGCGCCTTCTCGCTTGCGGATTGCCCCGCCTTCGTCAAGTCGCTGAACGCGGTCTCCAGTTCCGTCGGAGGGATTCGATCGTTTTGATCGTCGCAGGGCGGAAGCCGGCCCGCGGTGAAGAAAGTCGGAATGAGAACCGGGGTCTTGCTTTGCGTCGCGAGTTCGTCATGGAGGTCGGGGTCATCGGGCAGACGATTGCGAAAGTCGAAATCGAGGTAGACGACGGCCGCGGAGGCCGATCTCGCAAGCTCCGTCAGTTTAGCAATCAGGCCTCGCGGTGTGTTGTTTCGCAGTGATTCCTGCGAGGCGGGAGATTGCGGATCGTCGTTCGGCGCGACGCTCCATTTCCTGGCGGCGTTGTCGTCGATGTCGATGAAAACGACTCGATGGGCGTTCGATAGCAGATGGATTTCTGGCGAATGGAAGCTATCGTAGACATAGTCCTCGGCGGCGACGAGCTCCTGGAGCGGGCCAAAATCGAGCATCCTGAGAAGGTATGTGAACCCGAGGACGATCACCGCGACGACCAAGCCCGCCATGGCCGTGCCGGCGGCGCGGGCGATTGCAGATGGCGGGGCGTTCATCCTGACGTTCATGAGCGGCCCCGAGCGTCCTCATCGATCGCCGGACACGCATTGGCTGCAATGCCGATCCGCTACCGCTCTGCTGTCTGGACCACGAACCAGGAAGAGGGATCGGCCTAAAGCTGATCGGTCGCCCGTCCGTACATCGAGGGGTCGTCCTTCGCGCCATCGGCGGTGAAAATGACGCGTAGCGGCAGCGGGTCCTGAGGCTTGATCTTGTTGTCCGGTCCGATCAATTGCGCCTCGACCCACTTGATGCATTGCTGCTTGGTGACGTCAGCTACGCCTTTGCTGATTTCCGCCGAACTCGCCATGCCCGACTCGGTCGAGCTGATCGCCTCGATGTTGTCGGACAGGCAATCGTAGATGATGCGCTGTGCGCGGTACCGCAGGGCGAAAGCGTTGGGATCGCGCCGCAAGTACGGCTCCAGCTGAGCCACCCCGGCGCCGGAAGCCTCCGACAGCAATTGCTCGGCGCTCTCGCGAACTTCGCCGTTCACGAGATCGCCATGGGTCTGATAGAGACGCTGCACGAACAAGGTCGAGCTTCGATTCGCCGCCAGCAATTCCGACGTCTCGAACAGCCGCGCGTAGACGTTGGCCGCCGCCTTTTTGATGATCAGGTCGATGTCGTTCATCGTCACCTCGCCGCGGTTGGTGCCGTCGAAGAGGCTGCCGATTTCATTCTGGACGCGAGCGAGAATCATGACCCGCAGACGCTCGGGCGACCAGTTCTCGCCAAGGAACGTCTCGAACTTGACCAGATTGGCTTCCCGGATCGAGGTCTCCAGCGCCTCGAGGATCGCGTGCTCCGTGACGTCGCCTTCTTTGGTCGAGTGCTGAGCGTTCTGGGCCTGCTGGATGCGCTTGATCAGGTCGTCGATCCGGCTCGTGTAATCGCGATTGGCTTCGGCGTTGTCGTCCCTGCCGATCTGTTGGAGATCGTCCGAGGCGCCGACGGCGCCAAGCGATTGACTGGGCGTGACGGATTTCAGGATCGCCTGTTCTTCCTGGGTGGTCGGCGGCGCGAGCGAGGCAAGCGCGCGGGACGACTCCTCCGGCGAAGGCGGCGCTCCGTTGCCAGCCGGGCGCGAACGACTGTACGCCGCACCGCCCGAGGACGGATGATAGGCGGGCGGAGGTCGATGGCTATAGCCGCCGCCGCTGTGAAGGCGTTGCTGCAGGAGCATGTTGCCAACCATCCCGCCCACCATGCCTCCGACAAATCCTCGGAGAAAGGCGTCGTTTGCATATGCCGGTGATTGGTCGAAAGCCGCGAGTGCAACGGCGGCGCTCGCCGCCAAAAGTATGCCAGAAGTCGCGTGGCGCTTCACTGACTCGACGCTCATGGAATTCTCCCGATGATGCGGTTCAGTCCAATTCACACTATAGAGCCGATCTCCGGCATGTTCAACGCCGGGGCTGACGGGTCGACTGGGCGTTCGTTTCGGCTTGCGCCGCAATGATTTGCTGATTGATCAAGTCGGCGAAGGGCACTTTCTCCTTTCGCGCCGCCTCGAACGTCGCTGACAGCGTTCGGCGCAAAACATCGTTATCGTAGCAGCGGGTCTCGCGCTCGAGGCTGCGGAACTGAGGCTCGGTAGGCGATTCCGCCCGCCCCCAGTCCCACACCCAGACCGGCTTCTTATATGGGTAGTTGCAATTCCAGAGCGGAACCTCGAGCCGGCGAATCTTCACCTTGTGGGTCTCGGGGTCGACTGTCCCGTAAAAGCGCTGCAGCCGGTCGATTTCGTCGGGAGTGAGCAAAGCCCGATCGTTCAGGTCGACCGCCTGGCCGTTGACGGCCATTTCCGCGAGCAGGATGCCTGCGCCAATCTCGTAGAACGGATTGCCGTCCGCCTTGGTCGGGTCGGCCTGAACCGACAGCTTGATCGCGAGAAAAGCATATTTCATCGCCATCAGAGGGTCTTTAGGCTGATCGAGTTCGCCGTTGCGGTAGATGTCGGCAAGCATATTGGCCGCCCGGGCCGAACCGTGGCTCAGCGCCCTGTTGAGCAGATCGATGGCTTCGTTTGCGCCGTTCTCCGGCTTGACCAGCATGCGGCCGGCCAGAAGCCTGCGCGCGAGTTCGATCTCCGCTTCCTCGTCGCCGCCATGCGCGGCGAGCCGGTAGTAACGTTCCGCGATCTCCGGCTGCGGGCTCGGCAGGCCCCAGCCATGCTCCATCATCAGGGCCATGTTATATTGCGCGGCCGGATTGTTGTCGGCGGCCGCGCGCCCCCACCACAGCAACGCTTGGGTATCGTCCGATAGTACGCTGCTCGAGGCGATCTCGCCGGCGGAATTGTAGACCCGGTAGCCGCTGAAATAATAGAAGCCGAGATTAAGCTTGGCGGCGTCCGAGCCCGAATTCCGCCGCCCGCTGGGCCCATTCGACCCCGCGATGCGGATTTGGAGCCACGCCGTGGCCATAGAAGAGCGCATCGGCGGTCTCGACCATCGCCGGAACCGATCCGCTTTCCGCTGCTTTCGAAAACCATCGATACGCCTCGGATAGGTCACGCTGCAGCCCGAACGAGCCGCTGCTGTAGCGCTGCCCGAGTTCATACATCGCCGGCGGAAACTCCTGAATGGCCGCCTTGAGAAGAAGCGCATTGTCGCGCCCCTGCTCCTCCTCGCTCGCGTCGGAGTAAGCGGAGAGCGTAGCCAGACTGAAGAGCGCGGCCACATAGCCGCGATTGGCGGCGTCGTTGTAGGCGGCGCGCGCGTCGACGATGAGCGGTTTGCGCGTGGGATCATCGAGCCGGAGCGCGTTGGCCGCGGCGAACTTGGCCCGGCCCAGATTGAAAAGATACCTGACGATGCGCGGATTGCGCTCGATTGATTTCCCGCACGCTACGGTCGCGGCGTCGAAGTCAATCTTGTCGAGCGTGACCCCCGAGACCTCGGGCGGCCGAGAGGGGTCGCTCTCGGAGGCGGCGAGCCGGTCGCAATCGTCAATCTGCTTGGGGGTGCCGGATACGGTCGGGGCCACGACCTCGGACGAGCCGATGAGACTCACGAGCACGCGGCGGGCGAGCTCTGCGGTGGGACAATCGTGGAAACGCCGGCGATGCCTCTCCAGCGCTTCGCGGTCGGGTTGCTGGCTGATCTCCGCCCAATCCACGTCGGCGCCCGCACATTGCTGCTGCGTCAGCTGGAAGCGTTCGGCGCCGACCGGATCGACGAGAGCGAAATTGTCGCTGACGCCGAGATTCTCGAAATATTGCGGCTCCTGCTGCCGCCCGCCGGCCAGCGCGAAAGCCTGGACCATACGAATGACGCGCTGGCCGAGTTCGATCAGGGTCTGCCCCGGCCGTTGCAGCTCCGACCGGACAACCTCGGTGAACAGCGAATTGCGTCGATGATCCCCGTATCCGAAGCTCTCGATCGCGGTTTCGCCGAAGGAAGCCGAGAAGACGACCATCGAGCCCGCCGGCACATCCTTCGGTTGCAAGAGACGGCTGCCGGAAGTGAGGCCGCGCTTGATTTCCCGCTCGTCCGTCGTCGCGCGGATGAGCGAGCGGCAAGCGTCAAGAAGGAGAATGGCGACCTTCGGCTTCTTGTCCGCGATCGCGTTCATCACATCGCTGACGGAAATGCCGTTCTTGGCGATTTCGTCAGTCTCGTAGGCCCCTTCGAACGACGGCATCTTGAGCGAGATGATGTCGTCCCGGCGCTTATCCGCTTCGATCACCTGGTCGCGGGTATATGTCCGCAGGCTCTTTATGTCGCCGAGCAGCAGATAATCGGTGTCGTTCGCTTCGACGCCGAGGCCATGGCCGGAATAGAAGAACAGAACGACGTCGCCTTCCTTCACGGTGGCGAGGAACGCCTGGAATCGCTTGTCGAAATCGCTCTTGCCGCGCAGTTCCGTCGCCAGCGTAATGTTCTTCTTGTCGAAGCCGACCTGCTCGAGGTCGGCGGCGAGATCGCTTGCGTCGTTGTCGGACCGTGTGAGGCTTGGAATATCCTGGTCGGAATAGCGCTGTTCGCCGACGAGAAACGCGCGCCGCGTCTGCGCGCTCGCAGCGTCGACGCCGAGACAGCCGATCGCGACGATCGCGATTCCGAAGAGGGCTGCGCTTGCCCTCACCAACGACGCTCGTTTCATGCCACGCCTCATCAAGTTAAAGTCTCGCGTTGACCGTTTGGGTCACGATTAGGGTGCCAAGTCCCGCGCGACGCGAAACCCGACCCTCTCCGACCCCTCGTCGACGCTCTCATAATCGCGCGCGGCGGCGCGGAGTTTGGCCGGTTCATCCGCCCACGAGCCGCCGCGCGTCGCGCGCGCCGTGCAATCGCCGGAAAGAACCGGGGCGCCATTCGAGGCGACTGCAGCCGGGGTCGGGTTCCAGCAATCCTCGGTCCATTGCCGCACATTCCCGAGCATGTTGTAAAGCCCGAACGGATTGGCCGGTCCGTTGTCGACGGGCTCGGTCTTGAGCCGAGGGTCGGCTTTCGGGCTCCCGTCATAGGAACGCCGCGAATCGTAGACCGCGAGCTCGGGCTTGATGGCGCCGAACCAGAACGGCGCGTAGGCGCATTTCAGGCTGTTACAGCCTCGCGCGGCGTATTCCCACTCCCCTTCGCTCAGCAGGCGATAAGGCTGGCCGGTCTTGCCTTTGAGCCATTGCACATAGAGTTGCGCGTCGCTCCAGGTTGCGAAGATCGCCGGACGCTTGCCGCGACCGAAGTCGAGGTCGCCGAGCCGGCGGCGCCCGCAGGCGCCCTCCGCGTAGCAGGCGTCCCATTGAGCAAATGTCACTGCGTACCGACCCACAGCGAAGGGCTTGGCGATCTCGACCAGGTGCGGCCCGGCTTCAAACTTTTGGCGTCCGCTTTCGCCGAGCGGCGAGCCCAGCATCGCCTTGCCGGCGGGCACGACGACCATTTCAGGACATTCGTCGCATTCCCTGAAGACCTCGCCGCCCGGATCGTTCACCGCTACCTTCGGCGGGGGGCCGACGAGAACGGCCGCCGCAGTCGATTTGGCGGCGGGCGACCCGGGCGGCGCTTCGGACGGGGCCGCAGGTGAAGGCGTCGCGGATGGCGGAAGTGCGACGCTCGGCGGCGGGATGACGATTGCGGTTTGGGTGGTCGCCTTCAAAGCCTCCGCGCGCGCCTTCGCTCGCTCCCTGAGCGGCCCATCCGGCAGCTTGGGGATGAGCGCCGCGAGCAGGTCCGCATTCGTCGTCGCGTCGATCATCGCGTCGAGAGCTTCATCCGGCGGGGCCGAGTCCATCGGCCGCGCGGAGGCGGTCAAGGCGCCGGCCGTCAAATTCGCCGTCTGCGTTGTTCTCAATGCCCCCGCCCGCGCCTCGCACGTGGCCGAGAGACAGGCCTCGCCCAACACCTCGTCATAGTAGGCCGGGGTCTGATCATGGTCGGCGGCGGCCGCCAATGCGTGCGTCTTGGCCTGGCTGGCCTTGATCGCGTCGCGCAGCGGCAGGTCGGCGCTGAGCAGCGGCAGGAATGTGCGGGTGAAAACGCTGTTGGGATCGGAATCCGCATCGGACAGCCGATCCATCGCGGACTGACCTTCACCGGCGGAATAGATGATGAAACTGCCTTCGACCGATTGCGGCTTCAAGCCGCGCGCCAGAGCGTAGCCTCTCTCGCCGGGCGGCGGCCGAAACGGGCTGTCGCGGCACGCGTCGATGATCGCCGCCTTCAGGCCTGCGTTCTTGCGTTCGAGGTCGTCGAGCACGCCGTCGACGCCGTTGCGCAGCGGCAGCGAAAGCCGCGTCAGAAGCTCCTCGGTGGCGCGCCCAGGCACGTCGACGCCGACGAGATAATTGTGCGCGCCATCGCTCCAACCATGGCCGGAATAGACGAACACGGCCGTGTCGCCGGGATTGATCTTTTGGACGAAATCCGCGACCGCGCTGGACATCTCGAGCATCGAGAGGTCGTAGCCCTCCTGCACCGAGAATCCCTTCCCGCGCAGAACCGCCGCGTAAGCGGTCGCGTCGGCCTTGGCCTTTTGCAGCTTGTCGATGTGTTGATAGTCGTCGTTGCCGATGACGAGCGCGACGCGGCGGCCGGCGGTTTGCGGCGCCGCCGGACCCGAAAGCGCCAGAGCAAGCGCTATCAGCGCGAGGCCCGCCCACGGCCGCCGCGCGCTCGGCCGCTCTCCCGCAGCGTCCGGGCGTCGCATTGCGCCGCGCCGGTCATGGCGGCGGGTCAGAGCCCATCGAGCAACCTTGCCGATGAATCTCATGGCCGGGGTCACCTCTTTCAGTCCCGCATCGCTTCGCCCCTCCCGAACCGACCCATTAAGACCAGAGGACGACCATAGTCCACTGAAAAAGGATGTGTCATGTCGACGAAAGGAGCATATGGACCTGGCCGCCCGTATTCGTCGGCTCGCAATTCGCCGCTTTCGCGGAATGACAAAGCAGGAGCGCGGCTCATCGCGTGAGCCCAAATGGGCTATTGACGTTTGTTTGTGAACACCCCGACAAAGCCGACGCGGGCCGTGGGGTCCGTCTTCATGGCGCTTGTCAGAAGCTCCGGAACGAGCGCCGCGTCGCGCTTGTCATGGTGTTCGCGCAGCCACCCCAACAGATCATCCGCTGGACCCGAGGCGGCCAGCGCCACGATCGTGTCGGCGCCGAAAGGCGGCGTAACGCCGAGGGAGCAATGCCATTCGCCGTTTTCCGGGTTCGGACAATGCGCGGTCACTCCAGGCGCGCTAGGGTAGAGCATCTGCACGGTCGCGTCCGCGGCGACGTTGAAGACGACCAAGCGCTGATCAGCGATCTCGTCGATCTCGACTCGCGCCTGGTCGCCGGAGGTCAACAATTGGCCTTCGGTCGCGAGTCGCATGGGAAGGTTGCGATTTTCCGCGATCTCGCGCAATCGCTTCACCACCCATGTCCGGTCGATGACGCCGCCGATCAGAGAACCGTCGACGAACTCCATCACAAGATCGCCTCGAGACAGAGCCTCGCTCTTGGCGACGTCCCAGACGAGATCGGCGCCATCGACCGTCGGCGATCTCGCGAAGGGCGCATTCCCCTTCTCAATCGTCCCCCATCGGTCCTCCGCTCCATCGATCATTGCGACGCTGACCGCGTCAGCTCGCGCGTCGATCGCCTCCTGCCGAGGCGTATCGACCGGCGAGAACCCGCGTACTTTCGGCGGCGCGGGCGAGGCCAAGGCGCTGGCAAATGTCAAAACCGGCTTGCCGTATACGGAAGGATCCGGGCTCTGCGGCTCGACCTGAATCAATTGGCGATCCTGGGTCGCGTGCCGGACGTTGGGCTTCAAATAATCGTAGAGCGCTTGGCGCGTAACGACCCCGTCCTTGGCCGAATCTCCGCGAAGAGCGCGAGCGAGAAAATAGCTGAGCGCCCCCCGCGGCGCTCCGGGCACAAGGCCATCGGTTTCCGGAACGACCGATTTGCTTGTCGCGCCAGCCAGAAAGGTGACATGGGGCATCAAGGCTACGCTGGCCCGCGCTTCCTTGTCGGTCATGGGAATGCCAACAAATTGCTCGCGCCCGCTTTCCCCGGCTCGGATCTCATCGGCGCTGGCGCGCAAAACCCGCGTCCGCATCGCGCGTGTGCGGGGATCGACCTCTCGCATGCCGCCGCCGAAACACAAATCCACGATGACGAGCGCATCGACGCCCTTCGCGTCAAGCCGCGACAGCCACGCCCGCATTTCCGGATTCACGATGATTTCGCCGGCGCCCGCGCCGCTATAGTTGAATGCAGAGAGCACGATCTGCTCGTTGACGCCGTTGGCATCGATGCCTTGCCAATGCGGGTATTCCGGAATCTGCATGCCGTGTCCGGCGAATGCGAAGAGAACGAGGTCCCCGGGCCTCGAATCGGAGACGAAGGAATCCATCTGCGCCACGATCTTCGCCCGCGTCGCGTCAGCGTCGAGCAGGACGACAGGCTTAACGCCGTCCTGACTGAGCGCCGCGGCAATGTCCTCAGCGTCCGCCCGCGCGCCCTGCAACTGCCATTCTGGATCTAATCTCGAATAGACGTCGACGCCGACAACGAGCGCCCGGATCGTCCCGCCGCCCGGCGCCCGCAAGTCACCCGCCGAAACCGCGCCGACCTGTGCAAGCGTCGCGGCGGCTGTCGCCCCCGCGGCAGTCAGGAAAAGCATCAATTTGCGCATGCTCCCTTCCTGTCGCAAGCCGAAGACCATCAATCCGGCGCGCCCTTGCGAAGCTGCTCGACCCGGCGGTCTAACTCCTTACGCTCTTCTTGCGACGCGGGCGGCGCAGCCCGGGAGAGAAGGGAAATGGCGGTCTCGTAGGCGTTGAGCGCCTCCTGGGATTCGCCGCGGCGGCCGTAATAATCGCCCAGCCTTTCCGCCGATCGCCAGTCGCCGCCGATCTCAATGATTCCTTCGACGAATTCGATCATCTGCTTTTGCGCGTCTCCCGGCGGAGCCGTGTCGGCCATATCAATAACCGAATTGATCTCCCGGATGCGATAGGCGTCGATGTCGAAATTGCACACGTTGTCGTCCGCGATCGCCGCCATCGCATCTTTCAATTTCTCGAACGCCTTGTCATGGATGGCGCTTTTGAAACCGGCGATGAGCGCGCCGCAATCGGCCGCCGCGGCTGAACCCGTCAAGGCGAGGCAGGCGGCGAGCGAGGTGAGCCATCGGCTCGATCCCGCGAACATCCTCCGGGCCTCCCCAAATTGAACCGCGGCGCTCAGTCTGAGTCTGCAGCCTGTCTGGCGATCGAGGCCGTAGAAACCGCCTTCTCGCTCGGCGGCCGACGGAGCAGTCTTACGAGATACGATCGGCATCGTTGCCGAGACAACATAAGAATGTGAGATTTTTGCGAACGCATCTTGGGGATTTTCCCAAGCCGATCCGCCTCGCGGTCATCTGCGGGAGGCAAGACCAGGCGTCAATCCGACACGCGCACGGTAAAGGCGGAGTTGAGGTCGGAGGGCTGCACATTCAAGTTTCGCAGTTCTTGCAGGATGTCAAATAGAACCGCGGTCTTCTCCGCGTCCGCTGGAACGCACCAAGAGCGCCCCTCAAAGACAGCCGAAGCCAGACAACCTGGCCCGCTTCCTTCGACAATGTCGATGAGCGGTCCTTTCAGTTGGTTCGCGGCGTCGCTGAGAAACGGCACGTCATCGGTCGTGCCCCACGCTTCACCGACATATTCGAAAACGCCAAGCGGCGATCGAAGCTTGATGAACTCCAGCGTCACCTTCCCATACGGCTCGAACACGGAAGAGAATTTCACCGACCTTGTCGGAGGTTTTGACCCGCGGGCGCTCGATGGTCCCGCCGCCGCCGAAGAGCCGCCGGAGGCCTTCGCCAAGATCGCGTCGCATCTGAGCTGCGGCGAACCGGTGGTGAAGCGTGAACTTCCAAGCGTGGGGTCGAAACACAATTTGCCGCCCGACTCGGGGATCTTGCTTGGGCTCTGCTGAGTGTTGGACGACGTTGGAGTGTTGACGGTGTTCGTGCCCGGGCTGGGTGCGGCGCCTGCGCTTGAACTCGGAACCAACTCCGCCGTAAATCCATAGTCATCGTAGAGCTGCAACCATCGGACAAATTTTGCATAGTTGCAGTTGTCGGGATTTTCAAACATTTCTTCTACAGACCAAGAGGAATTGGTGTCCCGCAATTTGTCCTCGCAAGTATAATCATAATTTTTGGCCTTTCCCAATACGTCCGAGTCGCTATGATCGTTGTCGTGGGGATGATTCCTGAACAGGGCAATGCGACCATTATGTGAGACAGTAATGCTATCAATCACCGCATGGTACACTATCTCTCGCGGATGCGATCCGATAAGCAGCGCGAGATCCTTGAAGCTCACCGGGAAGAGCATCCCCTCCTGAAAGCTTGTCGTGATTATGGGGTTGGCCTGGTAGCTAGAAGTAACGGTGCTGCTTAGAGAATTGGTTATCGCATAGGTCTGTTGGAGGGCGGTTTGGTGGGGTCCGAAAGTGACGGTCGGTAGACCTGTCGACAGCGCTTCAGCCTGCCCTCCGGCAATTTGCGATATGGCGACAAACGTTGGCGATTGATGCTTGGAGATCCGAAGTACATTCAACAATGTTTCTTGATTCGAGGCGTCATGCGAGTTGACATTGCCATCATATATTCTTGAACCAAACTGATCGACGCTCGCGCAGGATCCCAGCACAATACCCAGGAAAAGTAAGGAAATTCGAGCGACGGACAGTCCCGTCATTAACCAACCCCAGCATTCATTGCTTTTTTTGGTTAAATTGATATGTCCGTAGCTTGTCAACCGAGCAACCGTGGGAGGCGCTCCAAATGCGTGGACAAATCAAAGCCGCAACTCGCGCGATCGCGGCGCCATCTCGCGCTCAGCAAGTCATTCTGGCGCTCGCCTTAGTCAGCGTCCAGGTTGGCTCAGGCGCGATCGAGCAAGTCCAAGCCGGGGCCCTGAGCCCCGAACAGGATGCCGGATCAAGGATCATCGTAACGGCTCAGATTTACGCCGGAGATCCAAGTATTCCGGTACGTATTCGAGAATTGCCCGGTCCCAAGACAAATGCGACGGTAAAGCCGGACCCTGGCAATCCCGCTCCCACCAAGGAACTGGCGCCTCCTCCGTCAACCACCGAAAACACGCCGCCGCCTGCGGCCGATAAACCGCAATAAAAGAGTGCCAACTCATACGTTTTCTACGGCGACTCTATTACTACTATAAATATTCCAGGCTTGAAATCCGACTATATTAGCCGCAGCGCGCTCTATTGTTATAACCGACGCACGCCGAGATCAAGCGGCCTTGGCCACAATCAACCGGTGGCCCTTAGCTGACGCGAAGCGCGCGAAGTTTCGCGCAGGCCTTGCTCGATATGATCGGCAAGGTAGAGCGCATCTCTCCCGACGCCGGAGAAGCGTCCTGAACCCCAGGTGTGCAGCCACGGCAGACCGACGAAATAGACGCCATCGCAATCGGTCACGCCGCGGCTGTGCTTTGGCTGTCCAACGCCGTTAAAGACCGGGACGTCGAGCCAGGAAAAATCCGGGCGGAAGCCGATGCACCAGACGATGGCGCCGACGCCTGAGCCGTCGAGGGCGAGCGAGCCGCGCTCGACCGGCGGCGTCCATACCGGCGCGTAGACCGACGGCTCCGGGGCGTCGATTCCGGCCTCGGCGATATAGGCGTCGATCCCGGCGTTGATGCCGTTGTAGGTCCGATCGGCGTCTTCGAGGCAAAGGCCAAGATTGTCCTCGAAGTGAAGCCTTTCGCCGTCAAAGCCTTTGAGCGCGCCGTAGAGGTCCATCCCGTCGAGAGCGAACTTGCGCAGATCGATGTCGCGGCCACCGTCGCGGCCAGTCACGTAGTGGTTGGTGTTGTCGCGCACCCCCTCGCGCAACGGGTGACGGTCGACCGGCATGTCGTAATAGCCCATGTCGGCAAGCCAGGCGACGACATCGCGGCCGCGATAAAAGCGCGCGCAGCGCGGAGCGCGGCCGACCGCCAGCAGAACGCGCCGGCCCGCAAGATGCAAATCCTCGGCGATCTGCGCTCCCGACTGGCCGGCCCCGACGACCAGCACCGCGCCCTCCGGCAACGATTGCGGATTGCGATATTGCTCGGAATGGAGCTGAACGATCGACTTCGGCAGCCGCTCGGCAAGCCGAGGGACGATCGGCTCATGATAGCCGCCGGACGCCGCGACGACGGCGTCGGCGCGATAGGAGCCGTCGGAAGTCCGTACGTCGAAGCCGCCTTCGGCGCTGGCCGAGACGCGTTCGACCGCGACGCCCTCGCGCAGCGGCGCATCGACCGCCCTGGCAAATCCGTCGAGATATTCGACAATCTCGTCTTTCACCATGAAGCCATGCGGGTCGCCGCCGCGATAGGGTATCCCGGCAAGTCGCACTGCCAATTGGGGGTGACGAGACAGAAACTGTCCCAACGGCGCGCGCGCCAGACATGCAGCGCCCGACGCCTCTCGAACACGAGGTGTTCGATCCCGCGCGCCTTGAGGTGATAGCTGATCGAGAGGCCGGCCTGGCCGGCGCCGACCACGGCAACCGGGACATGAGGGATCGGGTCGGGCATCGTGCGCTCCTTGCCTTACTCTTCAAAGGCTTCGACGCTCACGCGCGCGTCCGGGCGATCGGCGAATTTCGCGCAACCCTCCTCGATGCGGGCGAGTTGTCCGAGCGCGAGCGAGCAGGCGTGACCGTACTTTTCCTTCACCCGATCGCTGGCGATATTGAGCGCGATGCGACAACGGCCAAGAAAGTCGCCCGTCGCATAGCTCGCGCCCAAACGCAGATGCTCCTTGACGACGAGCGAGGGTGAGTAGCAGGTCTCTGTGGCGCCGTCGGGCCAGAGGATGCGAAAGCGCATTTCAGGCATGGATGGCCTGACGCAGCTTCGTGTAAATCGGCAAGTGCGCCCTTGCGGTCACGCCCCAGTCGTGGCGGTGAGCGACAAGGCGGCCACGACGGGCTAGTCGGGCGCGCATGGGCTCTGCGCTCGCGATCAGCATGGCGTCGGCGATCGAGGCAGCCCTGAACGGATCGCACCAGACGACGTCGTCATCGTCGAGATGTTCGGTGAATGGCGCGACCTTTGACACGACGACCGGAACGCCGCAGGCCATCGCCTCGATGACCGCGAGGCCGAAGCCTTCTTTGAGCGAGGGGAAAACCAGCGCGCTCGCCAGGCGGTAGAGCGCCGGCATGTCGTCGTGCGGCAGCGTCCCAATGACGGCGCCGGGCGGCATGGCCATTCTCGCCAGCGCCGCGGCAAACCGCCGCTGATAAGCGCTATGGTCGAGCACCGAAGCGCCGCCCGCAACGATCAATTGCGCGGCGGGCTCGACTGCGCGGATCTCGCCGAAGGCTTCAAGGAGGCGAAGCGTATTCTTGCGTTCCTCAATGCCGCCGATCGACAGGAAGACCGGACCCTCGCCCAGGCCAAGCCTCGTGCGCAACGCCTGTTCGCGCCCATCGGGCCGGGGGGCGAATCGCGTGCTGTCGACCCCGTTGCCGACCATCGTCGCATTCCGGCCGAAGCGCTGTCGCACAATGTCGCGCCATGTTCCGCTGACGACGAAAAGCTCGTCGGCGGCGACGATCGAACGCGCCTGGAGCGCCGCGATCTTCGGATCGTCGAAATCGTCGATGTGATGGACTGTGCGGGCGAAGCGGTCGATGAGGCCCTGCTGCTTGAGAGCGGCGAGAGCGTTGGCGGAAATGCCGTCCTGGGCATGAAAAACGTCGAAACGCCGATTGGCGGCGGTCTCGAAATGCGCGAGGTATTCGGCGATCCTCGTTTCGATCATCGTTGCAACGTCGCCGCCGACCGGAGATGCGGCGACAAGGACCGAGCGGCAAAGGGTCGGCCGGAAGAAGCCGCCTGCCCTAGCGTCAGGCGCGTGCACGACCGGCTCGCAGCCGAGCCGAACGAGCGCGTCGCCGAGCTCCAGCGCATGGACCACGCCGCCGCGCGGGTTGGTCGAGTGGGCGAGGATCGCCACCCGCAGGGCGCCCGGGGGACTCACGCGACACTCTCCTGGCGCCGGGGGCCGATCAACGGCTCGCGCTCGAAGTCCCAGATGACCTCGACCGTCCCGCGATCGGCGATCGCGACCTCGGTTCCCGAAAGGACGCGCCCGATGTCGGCCGCGGCGATGTCCCGCTCGGCGAACAGGCGGGCGACAGCGCCGACATCGTCAGGCGCGACGGCGAGCAGGTAGCCGAAACTCGGAAACGTCATCAGCCAACGATCGGTCGGCGCCGAATCCGGTTTCGGAACGGCGCCCACGTCGATCCTGACCCCGACCTTCGAACATTCCGCCAGCATCGCCGCGGTGCCGACTATCCCTCCCTGGCTGATGTCCTTGGCGGCCCGACAGAGGCCGGCTTCGGCGATCCGCGGCAGAAGCCTAAGGTCCGAGCGAAGCCGCGCGGAAGGCGCGTCGGTGGCGGCGTCCCAATTGGCGAAGGGCTCGCGGTAGCGGCCCCGCAGGTCGATCGCCGCGACCAGCCGATCCCCTGGACGCGCGTCGAAACTGGTCAACAGTCTGTTGGCGCGGCCGAGTATGGCGACCGAAAGCTGGCTGCGGCCGGCGCGCATATTGGCATGGCCGCCGACGATCGGAACGGCGAACGCCTCCGCCGCGGCGCGCAGGCCGGCAAGGATCGGCTTGGCCTCTTCGCCGCCGTTCGCCCAGACCGCATCGACCACGGCGACCGGCCGGCCGCCCATCGCGGCGACGTCCGAAATATTAACCATCACCCCGCACCAGCCGGCAAACCATGGGTCGGCGGCGACGAATTCGTTGATGAAGCCTTCGATGGCGAACAGCAGATAGCCTTCGCCGTCCGGAATCGCCGCGCAATCGTCGCCAACCGCGATCGACGACGCCGGCGTGAGCCCGAGCCGCTCGGCGACCGCCCCAATATCCGCCTTGGCGGCGAGTCCGGGCGCGCCGCGTAACGCCTCTCCAAGCGCGCGCATGTCGAGGCGCTCGGCCACTACGCCGCCTTAGGGCGTTCGCAAGAACGCCCGTTATGGCGCAGCGCGAGGAAGCCGGTCTCGGGCGCGCGGAACGGGGGATAGAAAGCGAGATCGGCCTCCATGACATGATGCGGACGGCCATGAAGCTCGATCTCCTCGAGCGTCC
Source organism: uncultured Alphaproteobacteria bacterium (assembly GCA_963794155.1). GTDB lineage: Bacteria > Pseudomonadota > Alphaproteobacteria > Rhizobiales > Beijerinckiaceae > Roseiarcus. The sequence goes on from CAWCCX010000006.1 coordinate 65,999, forward strand.
GCCAGTGGAGTCGCTGAAACATGAGCGCGTTCTGGCTTTGCACATGGGCGAGGAAGCGCCGGCATCCGAGCGAATGGGCCGAGGCGACGGCGAGCCGAATCAACGACGCGCCGATCGCCCCGATCCGGCGGTAGTTCGGCGCGACGGCGAGCCGCGAGCCGCGCCACAGGCCTGGCGCCTGTTCGTGGATGCGTACCGTGCCGACCACGCTCTCGGCGACGATCGTGAACGACGACAGCGCCACAATCGTCGTTGCGATCTGGTCCATATCGTCTTGGTCGTCGCCCTTGAACAGCCCCTGCTCGTCGCAGAAGACGGCCCTGCGCAGCGCCGCAGCGCCCGCGCGCTCCCAGGCGTCGGTCGCGTACTTGATGCGAAACTCGCTCGAGACGAAAGGACTGAAGCGCTCGAAAATCATGCGCCCAACCCTCGTTCGTAGGTCGACAAGGCAGAGCACGCGCCGCATTTGGCGCAGCCAGCCTTGACGTCGGCCGCCCTCAGTCCGTGCGCGGCGAGGAGGCGCGATAGCGGCGCAAGAATTGCGTCCATGAAGGCCGGGGCGGGCCCCGGACGGCTTTCGAGCGGCGTGCCGGAAATCGGCACGAATGGCACGACGAAAGGATAGACGCCGATCGCGACCAGCTTCTCGCAGACCGCGAGAATGTCGGCGGCGCCGTCGCCAAGCCCGGCAAGGATGTAAGTCGAGACTTGGCCGCGGCCGAAGACCGGAACGGCGGCTTCGAAAGCGGAGATGTAGCGCGCGACTGGAACCTGCGCCTTGCCGGGCATCACCTGCTTGCGCACCGGCTCGGTCACCGCTTCGAGGTGCATGCCCAGCGCATCGATCCCGGCCTCGCGCATCCGCGCGAACCACGCGTCGTCGTCAGGCGGTTCGCATTGGCCTTGCAGGGGCAGGGCGACCGCCGCCTTGATCGCCGTCGCGCTCGCGGCCAGGATCGCCGCGCCGCGGTCGGCGCCGGGCGGCGTTCCGGTCGTCATCACCATGTGCTTGACGCCGTCGAGCTCGACCGCCGCCTTGGCCACTTCGGCGAGTTGGGCCGGCGTCTTGCGCTCGATCGTGCGGCCGGCGGCGAGCGATTGGCCGATCGCGCAAAACTGGCAGGTCTTGGTCCGACTCTGATAGCGGATGCAGGTCTGCAACACGGTCGTCGCCAGCACGTCGTGGCCATGCAGGACCGCGATCTTCGAATAGGGAATACCGTCCGCGGTCGTGAGGCGATAGAATTTCGGCTGGGCGGGGAAGGTCGCTTCGGCGATCGCAATCCCGTCGCGCAGGATTCGGCTGCGCCCCTCCGGATCCGGCTTTTCGACCAAATACGGGCTTTCGAACGCCGGCGCGGTGTGCACCGGCGCCATCACCGTCACGCCGTCGATCGTGATCGCCTTATGGTCGGACGGGCCGGCGCCGCCGCGACGGCTGTCGGCGCCGGCCTTTGGATCAACCAGACGCAGCCCGAAGGATTGCAACTCGTTGATCACCTCTTCCGTCTTCATGGGCGTTGGTCTCGTTGGCAGCATCGAGCGGGCTCCGGGACGAGGACGTTGCGTCGAGCGCGGCGGCGACGGAGGTCATCGGCTGCTTCGGCCGGTCGTCGAGTGCCAGAGCCAGCAATTCCGGCCGCGCGTAATGGCCGACGCTGTCCATCATCCGCTTGCGCTTGACGATGAGCGCCATGTCGAGATCGGCGACCAGGATTCCTTCGCCGCTGGTCAGCGGCGGCGCGAGATGGCGGCCCTCCGGCGAGACGATCGCGGTCATGCAGCCGCCCGTCAGCCCCTTGCGCAGCTTCTCGTCGGGCGAGATGCGTGCGATCTGCTGTTCGCTCAGCCAGCCGGTCGAGTTGACGACGAAGCAGCCCGATTCGAGCGCATGATGGCGGATCGTGACCTCGATCTGCTCTGCGAAGATCGGCCCGACCAGCGAGCCGGGAAATTGCGAGACGTGAATCTCCTCGTGCTGGGCCATCAGCGCGTAGCGGGCGAGCGGGTTATAGTGTTCCCAGCAGGCGAGCGCGCCAACGCGGCCGACCGCCGTGTCGACCACCTTCAGGCCCGACCCGTCGCCCTGGCCCCAGATCATGCGCTCGTGGAAGGTGGGTGTGATCTTGCGGCGCTTGAGCACGAGGGCCCCGTCGGCGTCGAAGATGAGCTGGGCGTTGTAGAGCGAGCCATGATCGCGCTCGTTGACGCCAAGCGCGACGACCATCCCGAGCCGCCGCGCGGCGGCGGCGATCGTCTCCGTCGCCGGCCCAGGCACGACGACCGCATGCTCATAGAGGCGCACATGCTCCCCGTCGGTCGCGACTGGTGGGGAAACAAAGGAGAAGTAGGGATACCAGGGGACAAAGGTCTCTGGAAAAACCGCGAGCTTCGCCCCCTTGCCCGCGGCCTCGGTCATGGCGGCGAGCACGCGCTCGAGCGTGCCCGCCTGGCTATCGAGGTCCGGCGCAATCTGAACCGCGGCGACGCGGACGATGTCCTTTTCTCCCATGATTGCCTCCCGCGTTCGCGACGCGCGAACTCAAACGGTCCATGTATCGAGGATGAAGGCGTTGTCCTTGCGGTGGATCAGGATGAGATCGAGCACATCGAGCGGACTGATCGGCGTGATGCCGGGAATCAGGGACGGCTCGCCGTGGCCGTAGAGCGCCTGGAGCGCGAACCGGCAGGCGTAGACCTTGCCGCCCTCGCCCATGAATTTGGTCAGCTGATTGTTGAAGTTCTGATGGCCGGGGAAGGCCTCGTCGCCGAGGCGGGGGAAGCCACGCTGGACCCCGAGCGTGACGCCGGGTCCGTAGAGCAACACTGTGGTGTCGAAGCCCTTGCGCTTCAAGCGGGTGGCCTGCAGCAGGTTGACGAGCCCGATCGAGCCCTCGAAGGCTACGGTATGGAAAGTGACGAGCGCCTTTTCGCCCGGTTCGGCCTTTACGTCCTCGAACACCTTCTCTTCGTAGTCGACCAGAAAGTCGCCCGCCTTATGGGCTGGCTGCGTCACGGCTGGCATGGGCATCCTCTTGTTGCTGGCGCCGGGTCGTCGCGGCCGGCGAGCGGAAGAAATGCAATCAATGTGCTAAATTGATTGCGGTCATGATCCACTCATTAAGGTCTTGAGTCCGTACAAATCTCGGCGCGGCCGCTAAAACACCGACTTTCTTTTCCTACGATCAATCAGCAGCCAACCCGCCGATTTGTTGGGCGCGCGGCGTAAATCTCGGGCAGCGACGGATTGACGCGCTGTTTCCGCGCTTGGTCCGTGATTGAGGTCTGGCGCGCAAGCTTGCAACACGATACAGTCAATTTCGACTGGACCGATTCAAGCCTTGGCTCGTGACCCCGACCTGACCGAATGATCGACTGGACCCCGGACCTCGCGAGCAGCAATAAGCCGCGCTATCTGGCCATCGCCGACCTCATCGCCGCCGACATCAAGACCGGACGTCTGGCCAGCGGCGACCGCTTGCCGCCGCAGCGCAAGCTCGCCAGCCGGTTGGAGATCGATTTCACCACTGTCGCCCGAGGGTACGCCGAGGCGCAGAAGCGCGGCCTCATCGAGTCGCGGATCGGACAGGGCACCTACGTTCGCTCTCCCGCCAACGGCGCGCGGGCTCAGACCCCGCGCGCGGCGGCGCGGGCCGATATCGTCGACTTCTCGATGAATCTGCCCCCCGAGCCGAACGATCCGGCGCTGATCGAGCGCATGCAGGCCGGCGTTCAGGAGGTCGCTCGCGACATTGTCGCCTTGCTGCGCTATCAGGGCTTCGGCGGTTCGCCGGCCGACAAGGACGCGGCCTCGTCATGGCTGGGCCGCCGCTCGCTCGTGCCGGCGCAGGAGCGCATTTTCGTCACTCCCGGCGCCCACCCGGCCATTCTCGGCGCGTTCTCGACCCTCGCCGCCAAGGGGGAGACGGTCCTGTGCGAGGCGATCACCTATCCAGGCGCGCGCGCCATCTCGGCCCAGCTCGGCCTCAACCTCATCGGGCTGCCGATGGATCGCGACGGGATTGAGCCCGACGCTCTGGCCGACGCCTGCGCCCGCCTCAGCCCCAAGGCGCTCTACCTCAATCCGACGCTGCAAAACCCCACCACCCTCACCGTGCCGACGGTCCGGCGGGGCGAAATCGCGGCGATCGCGCGCCGATACGGCTTGCCGATCATCGAAGATGACGCCTACGGCTTCATCCCGCCCCATGGCCCGGCGCCGTTCGCGGCGATCGCGCCAGACCTCACCTGGCACATCGCCGGGCTCGCAAAATGCATTGGTGCGGGCGTGCGCGCGGCCTACGTGGTCGCGCCGGACGCGCGCCGGGGCTGGCCCTTCGCCGCTGCTGTGCGGGCGGCGAATGTGATGGCTTCGCCGTTCACCGTCGCCCTCGCGACCCGCTGGATCGAGGATGGGACCGCCGACCAGATGTTGCGCTTCATTCGCGCCGAGACGGCGGCCCGTCAGGCGATGGCGAGCGAAATACTGCCGCTCGGAAGCTTCAAGGCCGACCGGCTGAGCTTTAACATTTGGGCCGGGCTGCCGGCGGGGTGGACCCGCTCGGCCTTTTCCGGCCATATGCGCTCGACCGGGATCGGGGTCGTGGCGAGCGACGCGTTCACGGCCGGCGGCGAGCCGCCGGAAGCCGTGCGGGTCTGCCTCGGCGGCCCGACGACCCGGGCGGCATTGCGTCACGCGCTCGAATTCATGGCCCACGCGCTGACCGAATCGCCCGCGGTCGCGTTCTCGTTTCTATGAGCGTCGGCCCCGCCGGGAGGATAGGCAATGGCGGCAGACGGATTGATCACCATGTCTTCCGCCTTCGGCCCCGCCGAGACGATGCGCCGGCTCGAGGCCGAGGTCAAAGCCAAGGGCATGACGATCTTCGCCCATGTCGATCACGCGGCCGGCGCCGCCGCAGCGGGCATGCCGCTGAGGCGACCGATCTCCTCATCTTCGGCGCGGCCAGGGGCGGCACGCCGCTGATGGAAATGGCGCAGACGATCGGGATCGACCTGCCCCTCAAGGCGCTCATCTGGCAGGACGCCGCCGGCGCGACCTGGCTTTCCTATAACGACCCGGATTGGCTCGCCGAGCGACACGGGCTCAAGCCCCTGCCGGCCGCGACTCTCAACGTGCTCAGCGCCGCGCTCAAGGCGGTTACGACAGCGGCGACGGCGCCCAAATAGGGCGGCGCGGTCCCCGCGGGAGACCGCTTCAGAAAGCGCTCTTGACGACGCCGCCGTCGACTCTCAGCGCCGCGCCGGTGATCGCCGACGCAAGTGGACTCGCGAGATAGGTCACGAATGAGGCGATCTCTTCCGGCTCCTCGAACCGCTTGATGAGCGAAGTCGGACGGAATTTCTGGAAGAACTCGGTCTGGAACGTGTCGAAGCTCGCTCCCGCGCCGAGCGCGGCGACGAAATCGAGCACGCCGCGCGATTTGGTCGGACCGGGCAGCACGCTGTTGACGGTTATGCCGGTCCCAGCGACGGCCTCCGCCAGTCCCCGCGCGACCGCGATCTGCGCCGTCTTGGTCACCCCGTAGTGGATCATCTCGGCGGGGATCTGCAGCCCGCTCTCGCTCGATATGAAGATGATCCGGCCCCAGTCGGCGCGCTTCATCGACGGCAGGTAGGCGCGGGAGAGGCGCACGCCGCTCAAGACGTTGACCTCGAAGAACCGCATCCAGTCGGCGTCGGGGATGTCCTCGAACGGCTTCGGCTCGAAGATGCCGAGGTTGTTGACGAGAATGTCGACTTCCGGATGGCGGCGAACGAGCGTCTCCGCTGCCGCCGCCGTCCCGAGGTCGCCGGCGAAGCCGATCAGATCGCCGCCGGATTCGGCCTTGAGCGTCTCGACCGCCTTGTCCACATCCGCTGGGGAGCGGCCGTTGACGATCACCCGCGCGCCTTCCCTGGCGAGGCCAGCGGCGATCGCGGCGCCGATGCCCGCGGTGCTGCCGGTCACCAGCGCCCGTTTGCCTTTGAGATTGAGGTCCATGCGATTCCCTTAGGGCGCATTTGCGACGCGAGCCTGCCGCCGGTCTGTCCGGAGAAGCGGCAAGCCGATCCCGACCCTTATATCGTTGCTGCTGGCTTGGTTTCAAAAGCCTGCGCCCCGACGAGGGCACGATCAACCATCTCAACTAATGACAAAAGAGAGCCAACCCCGCGTCGACTCAGGATCGACCGCTCCGTCGGATGGGGCCCACCGGCGCCACAGCCGAGCTCCATAGCAAGGCGGGCGTCCGTCTCGCCGGCTTTCAATGGACAGCCGCGGGGGCGGCGCAAGGGCGATCGCGCACGGGAAACAGGCGGCGAAGCGCGTCGAGCGCCCGCCGCCCGTCCGGAGCTAGCCCGACGGATCAGAACTTGATGCGCAGGCCGGCAGTCGGGTTGATTGTCCGGGTCACTTGGTAGCCGTTCGCGAGGCCGCCGTAGACGTTCGACAGCATCACGCCGGCGTAGAGGTCGACGCGCTTGACCGGACGATAATCGATCAGGAACGACAGGAAGTCGGTCGAGCCCGCGCAAGCGCCATTGTTGAGGCGGGTCACGGTGAACTTATACCCGTTTGGCTCGGTGTAGGTGGTGTTGGCGTTGGCGCACGGCGTGGTCGAGGAATTGTAGTTGTTCTGGCTCAGGTAATAGAAGGCGGCGCTGACGTCGATTTGCGGGGTGACTGCGTATTTGGCGCCGAAGAACCAGTAGGGCGCAATCCTGGCGTCCGTGTATTGATTGTAGGTGATCCATTGCGTCGGAAAGAATTTCGCCAGCTTCGAGGTCGAAGGGATCGTACCGGGGACGTTCCAGCCGCCGATGGTCTTGAAACCGTCGGGGTAGTAGCCGGTGGGATCGGACTGTTTGAGCCACGCATACCCGCCAGAAACCGCTAGACGGTCCCATGTGTACTTGACGACCCCGAGGAAGCCGAGATTGTTCGAGAGCGTCGCCTTCACGTCCGTATTGGTATAATACGTCGGGACGCCATCGGTGCATCCGACCTGGCCTTCGTACGTGCCCTTCGCGATGACGGCGCAAGTGCCCGTAAAAGTACTGACGTTGACCGCGTTCTGGGCATAGCTGCCGAGGAAGTCCACCGACAGTTTGCCGGCGTAGGGCATGCCGCCGAACATGTTGAAGTCGGCGCCGACCTGGCCCTGCCAGAGTTCGGTCGATCCGTTACCCTGGTCATAGCCGCCCCATTGCGCCAAGCCTCCCACCCGGAAATTCATATAGTTGAGGCGATACTTGACCGCCGTGTTGGCGCGGGCAAGTTCGGTGTCGCCGAAGCCGGCGTAGGAGCCGGAATAGCCGAATGGCGAGAAGGCGTAGGCGCTGCTCATCGGATCGTAGGCGATGAGGGTGTCAAGCGACAGCGTGTTCACGCGGCCAGCGGTCAGCGTGCCATAGGCCGGGTTGCTGATGCCGAGGAAGCCCTGCGAGTTGTCCCATTGGCCGGTGCGGCTCGAATCGGCGTTCGCGTTCTGCAGCACGAGCGCCTTGCCGTTGTTCTGGACTTGCGAGCGTTGCGCGTCCGAGAGATAACCGAAGTACGGATTGAATCCGACTTCCGCCGTGCCGACGAGCGACCAGCCCGACAAGAACGGACCTGACAAGAACGAAAGTGGCTGGCTCATCTTGATGCCGACGACCGACTGGTTGATCCCGTTCGGCGTCTGAAGCCATGCGGAATTGATGCCGCTTTGCTTGGTGACGATGTTCGAGACGCCGTTGTTGAACGCGGCGTTGTAGCCGGCGCTGTGGGACTCCCAGCCGAAGCCCCAGTCGAGGGTCAGGTAGGCGGTGAAGGGCCCGTAGGTCAGCGGACACTCCGCGGCGGTTGAATTCATGTAAGCCCAGAGGCTGGAGAAACAGTTCACCGGAGGAGGCGCCGGGACCTCTTTCTTGGTCGGCAGATCGGCCGCGTGAGCCGCGCCGACGGCGGCGATTGTCATCGCCAGAGCAACACCGAGCTTTTTCATCTGAACCCCATCCCTAAAGGGGACCGAAACCCCGCCGGCCCGCGCCGATCACCCGATCACTTTCCGCCGAGCCTGAACGCGGCCGCCAACCCACTCCGCGCCGCCGACCAATCGATGCCCGGCGCGATTCGCTCAGAGCGGCCCCGAGTCGAAACCCGACTTCAGGGCTGCAATGCTGGGTTTTGGCTCAGCCCCGGCCTCGAGACCCGGTTCGGACCAACTCGATTCAAGTTGGCCAAGGTGAGGCTAGCGAGAGGGCACGTCACAGACAAACTATAAATTCACCTTGTTTTTGACTTTTTTCGACCTGTTGTAATTAGATCACAGGCAATCTTGTCAGGCGCCTGATCTATAGGCAAAAGGCCGATCCAAATACTTATGGGGGCAAGCAAAAGCCCGGGAGGCGTCTTAACGCTCCCAGCTGGTTGTCGCTCGTTCACAGTGTTTATTCGAGTCGTGTTACAATTTGGCGACAAATCGGCGGTGGCGACAAAAAAAGTTTTTAGTTGAGGACAAGAGTTCGAGAGCCTCTGGTCTCCCAGACGACATCCGGTTCGGCGCCGAACCCGGCCCGGGAGCCGGCCGCCGGGCGTGCCCGGTTTTGCGCCGCAGAGCCGACCATCATGGCGCCAATCTTTGCCGGTAAAACAAGACGCGGTTGTCCGCAGGCGTTTGGAAAAAAGCGATGAGCATTTCACCATTTGAAGACGGGTCGAGATCGACCACGCGCTGGACCGACGCCTTGGCGGGACCACCCATCCTGGTGGTAGAGGACGAGCGCGACCTTGCCGAGGAAATCAGCCTCGAATTGCAGGCGAGCGGCCATCCGGTGCAGCTCTCGGAGACAGTCGAGGACGGGTTGCGAGCGGCGCGTTCGGGCGCCGCGGTTCTGGTGATCGACCGGATGCTGCATGGCGAGGATGGGCTCTCGATCATCGAAACGCTGCGCGGCGAAGGCAACGCCACGCCGGCCCTGGTGATCAGCGCGCTGTCGTCGGTCGACGAGCGAATCAATGGACTGAAGGCCGGCGGCGACGACTACTTGGTCAAGCCGTTCGAAATCCGCGAGCTGACGGCGCGAGTCGAAGCGCTCCTGCGCCGCGGCGGCGACACGCGACAGACGCAACTCCAGGTCGGAGCGCTCGAAATGGATCTCGTCGAGCGGACCGTGTTGTGCGATGGCAAACCGGTCGGTTTGCTCCCGCGCGAATTCAAGCTCCTGGAATATTTCATTCGCCGCCCCGGCCAAATCGTGACTCGGGCGATGCTGCTCGAGGATGTGTGGAATTTCAAATTCATGGCGGAAACCAATGTCGTCGACGTCCAGATCGGCAACCTGCGACGCAAGCTCGATCCTACCGGCGTCCGGCGATTCATCGTCAATATCCGAGCCGTCGGTTTCAAACTGAATGCGGACGCTTGAGGTCTTCAATGCGCGGGCGTTCCGCCTGGCTATCGCATTCGCTCTCGCGATCGCCTTGGCGACGACCGCCGCTTTCGCATTCATTTACTGGCAGGTGTACACGGCCGATTTACAGCGCGCCGGCGCGATTCTCGTCGACGAGGCGGCCAAGAGCGTGGGCGACAGCGAGGCCGAGCTGCGCCGGGCGTTGCAGCTGCGCCTGACGCGGGACATCCGCCGGCTGGATTTTGTCGCGCTGTTCGATCCGAACGGCGCCTTGGTGTTCGGAAACGTGCCGGGCATGCCTTCAATTCCTGTCGATGGCCAGGCTCATGTCGTTCAAGAGGAGCCGTTGCCGGATTCGACCGGCAACCGCGAGCCCGTTATCTTTGTCGGCCGAAGGCTCCCTGGCGGCGGCGTTCTCTTGCTCGGGCGGAGCCTGTGGGAGACCTATGGCCTGCAGGGGACGCTGTTGCGCGCGCTGGCGGTCGCGCTCCTGCCGACAGTTCTCGTGATCCTGGCGATTGGCGCGATTTTCGCCCGCCGCGCGTCGCAGCGGTTCGAGCGGGTTCACGACGCCATCGTCAGGTTCATGAACGGCGAACTCGATTCGCGCTTGCCGGTCGCCGACGAGGGCCGCGACATCGACAAAGTGGCGCGCGCGGTCAATCTCATGCTGGACGAAATTGCGCGCCTGCTCGACCAGCTCAAGAGCATCGGCGACACCATCGCCCACGATCTGCGCACGCCTCTCGCCGTCGCCCGCGCCAGGATCGAGCGCGCGCTCAACAACGAGACCGGAACTGAACAATTGCGCCAGGCCCTGGAGGCCGCTCTCGCCCAGATCGAAAAGGTGTCTACGGCGGTTTCGGCGATCCTGCGCATCTCCGCGGTCGAGAATGGCGCGGGCAAGAGCCAGTTCAAGGACTTCGACCTCGGCGCGGTTTGCGCTCTGGTGTTCGATTTCTATGAACCGCTCGCGGAATCGAAGGGGGTGACGATGGTCGTCGACGCCGCAACGCCCGTCCCGGTTCGCGGCGATCAGGATCTCATGCGCGAAGCCGTCTCGAACCTGGTCGACAATGCGATCAAGTTTACCCCTGCGGGCGGCGCGGTGCGCATCGAGGCCCGCGTGACCGATGGCCGACCCATGGTTGTCGTGAGCGACAGCGGCGTTGGCGTCCCGCCGCTGGAGCGCGGCAGGATATTCGACCGGTTCTATCGCGGCGAGCGCAGCGCCAAATCGCCGGGACACGGGCTCGGTCTCAGCATCGCCGAGACGATCGCCAATCTGCACGGCTTCAAACTGACGGTCGAAGACAACAATCCAGGCGCACGCTTCGAAATGCGCGCCGCCGCGCCGGCGCCGGCGACGCGGGAACGGCAAGCAGCATAAGAAGTTTCCCGATCGTCCCGGTGGCCTGGGCCACTATGGAGGTTTGCCTGAGACTTCGGAATGTGACAAATTCCAACGATCCGGCTGCTGAGTGGCGAACGTCGACGCCGACGCCTGAAAGCGCGCCCAGAAATGACCAGTCCAAGTCCCCGCGCAAACTACCGCGTGGGAAGCCTGTATGCGCTGGTGACGGCGGTGCTGGTGGCGACGCAGGAGCCTTTCTCCGCCCTCGCCGCCAGACGTCTCAGTTCGTCATATTTCATTTTCCTCACCCAATTTGCTCTGCTGTTGTCGGTTCCGCTCCTGACCCTGCCCCGCTCGAGTCGCCGCGACTTCGTCAGGCTGATGGCGAATATCAAGAATCTGGGAAAGCTGGCGATTTTATTCATCTTTGGCCTGTGCGGTCTCTTTTTATACTATGTCGGTTTGAGCAGCGCTCATCCCATCATAACAGCGACGATATTCAATTTATCGCCCTTCTGGGCGGCGTTGGTCGCAATGGTGGTTTCGCGGAAACCTATTCCGGTATCGCCTTCCGTCTTCTTTGGTTGTTTTGCCGTGGCGTTTGCGGGCGCAATGACCGTTGCCTGGAGTCAGTTGGACAACACGAACGGACGATTGGTGAGCGATATTATCGAAAGTATGCTGCATAGTCGGTGGTCATACGCGATACCCATACCTATATTTTTTGCGCTGAGCGGGAGCCTTGTCGGCAAATGGTTTGCCGATTTTGACGAATCAGCGGCAATAGCGGCAAATTTCGTTGTCTCATCTTTTGTTCTAATACCGTCAATTCTCCTGTTGTCACGCTTTCATCCAGTTTTTTTGATCGACGAACACACGTTCCCAGCCATTTTATTGTTATTACTCGGAACCCTGGCTGCGGCAGCCGCTGGGCGTGTCTTTTATCAAGTCGCATTGACGACCACGGATAATGACAACGGCTTTGTCACGATGTTCTTTTTATTGATCCCAGCGCTTTCCGCCCTGATTACCGTCCCGTTGTCTTGGTGGATCCCTGATTTACGATTTGCTATCGGACCCATGTTCTATATTGGATTGGCGCTAGTCACAGTCTCGTTGCTTTTTTTCTTGTTGAAATCCTGGCAAAGTGTGGCGACTTAGGTTTCAAAAACTCCGCACTTCCTCATCATTCCAGTCGCGGTGTCTTGGGCGCCTGATGACCTCGGGCTTATGCGGCTACGCTGCTGTTGTCTCGCGCCCGGATCGGTTCCATCCGGGGGGAGATCGCCTGCAAGCTCTCTCGAACCGGCGGCGGCCTTTTCCGCGGCCTTTCGCGAGCTACTCATGCTGCCGCGGGCCGCTATCCAGCGTGTGCGCCCGGCGTCGAGAAGCGGCCAAACTTACCAGCAAATATAATTTAGTGTTATATGTGTTAGGCGGCGGATAGCAAGCGCTCGGCGCTGGCGCGGCTGACGGACGTTTGCCGCGACGGCGTTGCGCGCATTGGCGGACGTCTCTGCGCCTTCAGAAGTGACCAATGCTCGCCATCGTTCGAATCGCCCTGAACAAGCCCTACACGTTCGTGGTCCTGGCGATGGTGATCGTCATCTTCGGCGTGACCGCGGCGCTGAGGACCCCAATCGACATCTTCCCGAACATTGGCATTCCCGTCGTCGCCGTCGTGTGGACTTACGATGGCTTGCCCGCCGACGATATGTCAAAACGGGTGATTTACTATTACGAGCGCACGCTCAGCAGCCAAGTCAACGACATCGAGCACATCGAGTCACAGTCTCTGCCGCGGTATGGAATCGTCAAGGTCTTCTTCCAGCCCGGCGTCAACATCAATGGCGCGCTGGCGCAAACGACGGCGGCCTCGCAGACCGTTCTGAAGTACCTGCCGCAGGGCATTACGCCGCCGTTCGTTCTCAGCTTCAACGCCTCGAGCGTGCCCGTCATTCAACTGGCGCTGTCAAGCCAGGCGCTCTCTCAGGCGCAGCTCTACGATGCCGGCCAGAATTTCATTCGCCCTCAACTCGCGCAGGTCGCAGGTTCGGCAATTCCCTCGCCGTATGGCGGCGAAATTCTGCAGGTCCAGGTCGACGTCGATCAACAAAAGCTGCAAGCCTACGGGCTATCGGCGGAGGATGTCGTCAACGCGATCGGTCAGCAGAACATCGTCACGCCCGTTGGCACCGAGAAGGTTGGCGACTTTGAATACGTAGTCGCGCTCAATGGTTCGCCGACACGCCTTGACGAGCTCAACGATCTGCCCATTCGCGTCGTCAATGGGGCGACGGTGTTCGTTCACGATGTCGCCTACGCGCATTTTGGGGCGCCGCCGCAAATCAACATGGTCCGCGTCGACGGCAAGAACGCCGTCCTGATGACGATCCTGAAGACGGGGTCGGCGTCGAACTCTCGACGTCATCAATGGCGTCAAGGCGCTGCTTCCCAAGCTCCGGGAGACCCTGCCCGCAAGTCTCAAGCTGGACACCGTCAACGATCAGTCGTCGTTCGTCTATGCGGCGGTCAATTCGGTTATCTTCGAAGGCGTCGTCGCGGCGGCGCTGACCGGCTTGATGATCCTGATCTTTCTTGGCAGTTGGCGCTCAACGCTGATCATCACCACATCGATCCCGCTGGCTATTCTGGCCTCGGTCGCCGCGCTTGCCGCGACCGGCGAAACCATCAACGTGATGACGCTTGGCGGCCTGGCGCTCGCGGTCGGCATTCTCGTCGATGACGCGACGGTCACGATCGAGAACATCAACTACCATCTCGAGCAGGGAAAAGACATTGAGAGCGCGATCATGGACGGCGCGCGGCAGATCGTCCTTCCCGCGACCGTCTCACTTTTGTGCATCTGCATCGTGTTCGTCCCGATGTTCAACCTCGGGGGCGTCGCCGGCTATCTGTTCCGCCCGATGGCCAAGGCCGTCGTCTTCGCGCTTATCGCCTCGTATGTGCTCTCGCGCACCCTGGTCAACACCATGGCGCGCTTCCTGCTCGCCCATCAGGCGACACATGGCCATGGCGCGCCGCGGGCGCCGATCCGCAATCCTTTCTCCCTCTTCCAGCGCGGATTCGAACGGCGCTTCGAGGCGGCGCGCGCCTTCTACAGCCGCTTGCTCGTGACTGCCCTGGCCGGGCGGCGACTGTTCATCGTCGGCTTCCTGTTCGCGGTGGCGTGCTCATTCGCCCTCGCGCCGTTCCTGGGTCAGAACTTCTTTCCGCCAACCGCCAACGCTCAGCTCAAGCTTCACGTTCGCGCGCCGACGGGGACCCGCATCGAAGACACTGCGGCGATCTGCACCGGGGTTGAAACGGCGATCCGGCGAATCATTCCCCCCGAAGCGCTGGGTCCGATCGTCGACAATATCGGGCTGCCGGTCAGCGGGATCAATTCGACTTATAACAACACCGGCACAGTCGGTCCTGCTGACGCCGACATTCTGATTACCATCAACAAGGAGTATGAGAGCGAGACGAACCGCTACGTTAAGGAGATGCGCGAGACGCTGCCGAGATCCTTTCCTGGGACGACGTTTGCGTTCCTGCCCGCCGACATCGTGTCGCAGATTCTCAATTTCGGCCTTCCCGCGCCGATCGACGTGCAGGTGGTCGGCGCCAACTTCGACGCCAACCACATCTATGCCAATGAACTGTTGGAAAAAATCTCGCAGGTCCCCGGAGTCGCGGACGCCCGCATCCAGCAGGCGTTCAACAATCCGACGTTCGGCGTGGAAGTCGACCGGATGCGTGCGGCGCAAATCGGCTTGAACGAAGGCGACGTCGCGAAAAGCCTTCAAGAAAGCCTTTCCGGCAGTTTCAAGGTGGCTCCGACGTTTTGGATCAACCCGAAGAACGGAGTGGCCTACCCGATCGTCGCGCAGACTCCGCAATACTGGCTTGATTCGGTGTCATCGCTCGAAAACATACCTGCCTCCGCGGCCAATGGCTCGCAGATCGTCGGCGGCTTGGCGACGCTGAAGCGAGAAGCGAGCCCGACGGTCGTTTCGCATTACGCGGTTCAGCCGGTCCTCGACATTTTCGCGAGCAACAATGAGCGCGATCTCGGCGCCGTATCGGCCGATATCCAGCAAATTCTGAATGAGACCGCGAAGGATGTCCCGCGAGGATCGAGCGTCGTGATGCGCGGCCAAACCCAAACGATGACATCTGCCTACCGGCAGCTCTTCGTCGGCATCGCGCTTGCCGTCGTGCTCATTTACCTCCTGATCGTCGTTAATTTCCAGTCCTGGCTCGATCCTTTCGTTATCGTCAGCGCACTGCCGACCGCGCTCGCGGGCATCGTCTGGATACTGTTCATCACCCACACGACCTTGTCCGTTCCGGCGCTGACCGGCGCGATCATGTGCATGGGCGTCGCGACCGCGAACAGCATCCTCGTCGTCAGTTTCGCGCGCGAGCGCCTGTCGGAGGGCGCCGACGCCGCGACAGCCGCGATCGATGCCGGTTTCACCCGCTTTCGGCCGGTTCTGATGACGGCGCTGGCCATGATCATTGGCATGACGCCGATGGCGCTCAGCTCCGATTTGAACGCGCCGCTAGGCCGCGCGGTGATCGGCGGTCTCATCTGCTCGACCGTAGCGACTCTCCTGTTCGTGCCGGCGGTCTTCCGGCTCGTCCATGAGCGCAAGCCGAGCCGCGCAAGCGAGCCCGCGCCGACCCTTCACATCGAGGCGAAGCCGATATGAGCCAGGATCACGCAGAGGATTTCGCCACGGCTCCCGAATATCGCGTCGATGGCCCCAAGCCCGATGCCGAAGGCGCGGAGGCCGGCGCCAAGGGCCCCGAGGCTCGCGGCGCAGGCCGCGAACCCGATGGGAATGAACATCGGCCGGTCAAGGCCTGGCGCGCCGTCCTGCTTCTCGCCGTGGCGGCGATCGCGGTCGCTTACAGTGGAATTTCCGGCCGTCGGCATGACGGCGAGAAGCTCAAACAATGGACCGACGATCAAGCGATTCCAACCGTCGCGCTTGTTTCGCCGCAGGAGGGCGGAGGGACGCGCGAAATCGTCCTGCCCGGCAACGTCGAGGCCTTTGTCAGCGCCTCCATTCATGGGCAAACGAGCGGCTATGTCCAAGAATGGCGCAAGGACATCGGCGCCCAGGTTCATCAGGGCGAGGTTCTCGCGGTCGTCGACACCCCCGAGCTCGACCAGAGCATCGCGGTCGCGCAAAGCGAACTTGCAAAGTCAAGGGCGAATCTGGAGCTGGCGAAGGTCACGGCGGTGCGGTGGAATTCGCTGCGCGCGACCGGCGGCGTGTCTCAGCAGGCTGCGGACGAGAAGGACGCCGACTCCCGCGCGCGGCAGGCCGAGGTCGAAGCCGCGCAGTCGAACGTCGACCGGCTGAAAGCGCAGAAGGGGTTCGCCAATATCGTGGCCCCATTCGACGGCGTGGTCACCGCCCGCAATGTCGACATCGGTTCGTTGGTGAAAGCGGACTCGAACGATACCGCGGCGCTGTTCACGGTCGCCGACATTCATAAGATGCGGATTTATGTTCCCGTGCCGGAATCATACGCCGCTTCCCTCAAGGACGGCATGAAGGCGACGCTGGACCTGCCCGAGTACCCCGATCGCAAGTTCGAGGCGACGATTTCGACGACCTCGCACGCCATTGACAAGAAGTCGCGCACGCTGCTGGTCGAACTCATCGCCGACAATAAGGACGGCGCTCTTTCGCCCGGCGCATTCGCCCGAGTTCATTTTGACATTCCGCCCGACCCGAATGCGATGAGGCTCCCGGCCAGCGCTCTGCTGTTTCGCGACAACACGTTGGAGGTCGCAACGGTCGGGCTTGACAACCGTATCGCCCTCAAGAAAGTGCGCATTGCGCGCGACCTTGGAACCGAGGTCGAAATCCGTGGCGGGCTGAGCGCGGACGAGCGCATCGTCGCCAATCCGCCCGATTCGATCGGCGACGGCGAGGAGGTTCGGGTGATGGAAGCCGCTGGGGAGAAGACGCCGGGGTCGTCCGCGCAGCAGCGCGTGGAAGGGACGCCCGCCCACCCAAAGACCGCCGAGGAGATGGCGCAGACAGGGCGGGATCACGGAGAATGAAGCGCCGGCCGTGGCTCGCGGCGCCGATCGCACTTGCGCTCGGCGGTTGCGACTTTGCGGGGCGGCCCGGTTGGCGCGGACCACGGCCCATCTGCGGCGAGCGGCGCTTTGTTGGGAGTCGGCGACGTGAGGGGCTTGTCTGTTCCAGTGTTGCTGGCGATCGCGACCGCGGTGGCGAGCTGCTCCGTCGGTCCGGATTATCGTACGCCCGTCCTGCGTTTGCCGCCAGGTTTTCTCGCTCTCGCGCCGTCCGGCGAAAAGAGCAAGGGTCCCGAACTGGCGAGCGCCGACCTGACGCAGTGGTGGCGCTCGCTCCACGACCCTGAACTGAATTCCCTCGAGGATCGCGCTCTCCAGGCCAACCTGGATCTCGAGATCGCTTTAAATCGGATTCAGGAGGCGCGGGCGGAGTTGGCGGTGATCGCCAATCAGGCGCTTCCCGTGGGCGGGGTGACCGGAGGGGGCGGGGTTGGAACCGGGGCGGACGAGACGCGCAATCGCGTGGCGCCGACGTTCCGATCGGCGGTAAGCGGCACAAGCTTCAAGAGCGTGCAGGAAGGGGGCGGGTTCGAAGCGAGTTGGGACCTCGATCTCTTCGGCAAGGTCCGCCGCGCATACGAGGCGCAAACTTACGATGTCGAGGCCCTCAAGGCCGCGTGGGATTGGGTGATGGTGGTGGTCACGGCCGACGTCGCCCGGGACTATCTCGATATGCGCGCCCAACAGGCGCGCCTCGCCGTCCTCAAGGAGAACATCGTCGTCGCCCAAAGCGGTCAGGCGCTCGCGCAGACCCTCTTCAACCGGGGGGTCACCAGCGAATTGGACGTCGCGCTGGCCAGACGGCAGTTGGCGACATTTCAGGCCCAGGCGGCGCCGCTCGAAGCGCAAATCGACGCGAGCCGTAACGCCATCGCGGTTCTGCTCGGGACGTACCCCGAAGATCTCGCCAAGGAGCTGGCGAAGTCCCGCCCCATTCCGACCCTGCCGGGGCGGATTCCAACCGGCGGGCCGGTCGATTTGCTGCGGCGACGTCCTGATATCGCGGAGGCCGAGCGTCGCGTCGCGGGGGCCACCGCGCGCATCGGCGTTGCGGTTGCGCAATTGTTCCCGGACGTATTCTTGACCGGGGCGGCCGGCGCCCAAGGCGGAATTCGTTCGTCGTATACCGTCAGCGCCGCGAACTGGATCGCCTCGATTGGGCCGGGCGCTTACTGGCCCCTCCTCGATTTCGGGGCGCTCGACGCCCAGATCGAGATCGCGGATCTGACGACGCGCCAACAACTGGCCGCCTACAAGCAATCGATCCTGACCGCGGTGCAACAAGTCGACGACGCGACGGCTTCCTATCGAGCGCAGCAGGAAAGTCTGCGCAACCTCGATCGCGCGCTGTCCGCCGCCCGTCTGTCCACCCAACTCGCCACCGACGGTTATAAAGACGGCTTGACCGACTACCTGAACGTTTTGGACGCCGAGCGGCAGCTGTTCGACCTCCAGCAGCAATATGTCTCGGCCGAACAGATCGAGGCGGAGTCTCTGGTCGGCCTCTACAAGGCGCTCGGCGGGGGCTGGCAACCCGGCGCGACCATTCCTCCGCTTCGGGCAGTCGAGCCCGCCGCGATCGCCGCCGCGCGGTATCTAAATCGCGCTCCCGAGGGAGTTCACTGAAATGTCGGCCGTCCGGGTCGCGTTGCAACGACCGCCAGCAGGTAGCCGTAGTCGGCCTCATGCTCGCGCTCGACGGCGGCTGGTCGGCGCCGCCCGCGCCGAGCAGGAAGTCCGGTTTTGCTCCGTATTTGGCGGAATGAACCCGCCGGGCGAGGGAGGCGACGATGAGTGACCAGCCGGTGACGCCGCCGAATTGCACGGCCTGCGCATTCTGGCGCAAGCTCCGGGAGCACGAGGGCCTATGCGCTCGGCACGCGCCGGAGACGTCGACCCACCCGGACGAAGCCGCCCGTTAGCCGCAGACCTCTCGCGCGCGGTCAGCGCCCGATCGCCTGTCGCGGAATCGCAACGACCAAGATTTCACGCCGTTCGCCGTAACGCGAAATGTCAGACCGACGCAGCCAGGTCAGACACCTCGAGCCGACCAAAGCCGTCCTCGGCGATCTCGCCATGTCGCCGCGTGCTTTGTCGAGCCAGCGCCCGTCCGATAGGCAGCGCAGGAAAGTGAGGGGTGGTCGGCCGCAACGTTGGCGCCTTCCTTCGGCGGCGCACGAAGCGCACGTGGCTGCTCAGCTCGCGCCAGTCCGGGGATAGAGCGGTCGCAGCTCAGGGCGGATTGGCATCGCCATGCGTCTCCTGGGATCATCGGCGCATGTCATGTCGACCAGCCTCGAAATCGTGCTCTGTGACACGTGGGCCGTCCCATGCATAGCCAAGCGATCCTAATCCGGCTCCGGCCTTCGCTATCGCATCGAGGGTGTTCAAGAGGTCGCGCGTCGAGCTTGCCCGTAGAGCGGTGGTTCGCCATACGTGAAGGCGACAGGGTGGGTTTAGAGAGTCTTTCAGATTCCTTGACAGTCATGGTCCTGACTCCTTTGCGGAGCTCTCCAAGCTATAGAAACCGGCCTTCCTTGCGTCGTCAGGCCAACAGAATGCGGGTGATGTCCGCGCCATCCTCGGCGTCGATGACACAGACTGCCACTCTCTTGCCCACCCACCCTCGTAACTGCTCAATAGAGACGTATCGAGAGTTGGTCGTGTCATACAGGCAACTCCGGGCGTATCGCTTCACGACAATCAACGGGATTTCAATGCAGCGGGCCTTGAGTATCCTCCATCGATGCCACCGAACACACCAATGGGTTGACCGACATTCCAGATCGGCTTTCTGACGCGACAGCCTCGTCTTAAAGCTCCTCGAATTTCGGCCTAATCCCCGTCTCAATCTCGGCCTGCTCGGCGACAAGTTCGTATCCCTCGGCTTCGGCGAAGCGGACTAAAGCCTGACGCTGTGCGCTCTAGGGCGAGGCCGCTCTTGGCCTGCCCTTCGGTGCTGACCCGGAGATACTCGACGAGCGGATCACTTTGTCCGCGCCTTGCGCGGGTCGAGCAAATGGAAGTCCTTCACGTCAAGGCCGCGATCCTTCAGCGCAAACAGAACGTATGCGCGAGGCGTCATGTTCGCGTCGGCCGCAAGACGAAGCAATTGCATGTGTCCGATAGCGCTATAGTTACCGCGTCGTGCTCCGACAAAGGAGCGGAGCGCGGAGCTTCGCGAGAAACTGGTGGGGATTTGTGCGCCCTCGGGGCCATGCACAACGCCGAGATTTCCGCTCGACGTCAGGCAGGGCTTGTCGGCGTCGGGCGCGGCGGCGGAGGGCGGGTTCGCGCCGCGCCATTCCTCGACGGCGTGACCGGTGACCGCGAGGACATAGTTCTGCGTCTCTAGCGGCAAGACGCCCTTGCCCGCGAGCCAGTCGGCGAGCGCGTTCGCCCCAGCGTTGTAAGCTGCCGCCGCCAAGCCGAGATTACCGAAGCGCTGGGCAAGCACGGCTAGGAGCTTCGCCGACGCGGGGATCGCAGCCGCCGGCTCGAAGGGGTCCACGAGCCCACGCTCCGAGGCGGTGCCCGGCATGAATTGCGCAACTCCCTGTGCGCCCGCCGGACTGACTGCGCCCGACTGGAAAGCGCTCTCGCGCCAGATGGGCCGGGTTAGAAAATTGACCGGCAGCCCCTCCCGCCTAGCCGCAGTCTCGACGATCCCGCAGAGCGTTGCCACCGTCTTGTCGGTCGCGGCCTCGTCCGCCAACGCTGGCGCTGACAAGACCGCGAATGCGCCGACAAGAAAGGGGCCGATGCGCCAGGTCCGTCTCCTGACGATCCCCGATTTGCGCTTTGTCCTGGACCCTGTGTTCTACATTGGGTTGGCGCTGGTCACGGTCTCCCTGCTTCTGTTCCCCTGGAAATCTTGGGATCGCTCCGCAACTTAATGCCACAACCCCATCTCCAGACACGGCGTTCCTCCAGGACCGGACCGAACTCGATTGCATGCGAGCGGGAGGTCGAATCGACTGCTCCGAGACAATCGAGCGTCAAGCTCGGTTTTGCCTCGGTTTTGCGTCATAGTGGTTAGCGCGAGCCGGCTGGCCAAGGGAGGAGACGATGACTGACAAAGCGGTCAGGCCCGCCAACTGCGCGGCCTGCGCGTTTTGGCGCAAGCTCAGAGAGCACGAGGGCCTCTGCACGCGACTCGCGCCGGAAACGTCGATCCAACAGGATGAACCCGCCCATTTTCCGCAAACGCACTATTGGCAGTGGTGCGGCGAAGGCGTCGCCGCCGAGCCGATGTCGATCGGGTCGCGCTGCGCCGACTGCGTCTACTGGCGCCGGCCGGAGGCCGGACTAAATCCCCTCAACCGCCGCGACATGCCGATGGCCTGGT
Source organism: uncultured Alphaproteobacteria bacterium (assembly GCA_963794155.1). Classification (GTDB taxonomy): domain Bacteria; phylum Pseudomonadota; class Alphaproteobacteria; order Rhizobiales; family Beijerinckiaceae; genus Roseiarcus. The sequence goes on from CAWCCX010000006.1 coordinate 87,227, forward strand.
GGGCGCGGGCGGGAATCTGCGCCCGCCACGCGCCTCGGCCAGTTCCCGAGCCGGGAGCGCGATCGTTCTGGCGCGCCACCGAAGGCGCGGACTTTTGCGCCGAGGGCCTGCCGCGGTGCGGCGCCGAACATCAAGCGCCGCAATAGCGGAACATTTGGCGGCGCCCGTCGCCAGAGTTGACGCGCAGGCCCGCCGTCGGATTGACCGCCTGGACTTGATGGAACCCGCTCGCCAAACCGCCGTAGACGTTCGAAGCCATCACCCCGACGCGATGAACACAAGGTTGTCGAGGCCGAGCACGACCTCCATGGCGCTGAACGGCGCGAGCGCCGCCCACGAGCCGGGACCGGCGGCCCGCTGAAGAAGATTGTCCATGCGCCGGTTCGTCCGGTCCGATACCTCCCGCGCCGGAGGGCCGGCGGAACGCCAATCTTAGGCGCCACGGCCAGCGTTTCCAGCTCGGAAAACTCCTCGGAAACCTCCGTCGAGAACGCGACCGGCGAACGCCCTGCTTCATAAATTTTATTTTGCTACTTTCTCAGGGCCGCACGCCCAATATATCTGGAGCAACACGATACAATGGCTGTGGCGCGCTTCGACTGTCCTGCGATCAGGAGGCGAGAATGAGATTATCGCTTAAAACCAGGCTGATGTTTGTGGCGGCGCTCGCGGGCTTGCTGGCGGCTCCCGTTGCGGCGCGCGCCCAAGACTCAAACATTCCGGTCATGACGCTGCGGGCCGCATTGCAGCTTCCCCCGGGCCAACTGCCGAAGGTGTTCATAAGCCCGAACCCTTACCAGCACTACCCTTACAACGTGCACCGGACCGATGGCCTGAGCCGCAATCCTGACGATTGCATGAGGTGGGGGTGCATCGACCACAGGTGACGGCCGCTCTCCCGACCCATACGATCGCGGACGAATAGAAGTCGTGACGCGATCAGAATTTGACGCGCAAGCCCGCGGTCGGCGCGATGTTCTGGGTCGCCAAAAAGCCGTTCGCAAGGCCGCCATAGACGTTCGAGAACATCACACCGGCGTAGAGATCGATACGCTTGAGCGGCCGATAATCGAGCATAGCAGAAATGGCGTATTGCGTGCCGGCGCAAGCGCTGCTGTTTTCGCGGATAACATTGAGAACGTTCCCACTGGGCTGAACAAAACTGGTCTTGGCGTAGGCGCAGGGCGTGGTCGAGGAGTTATAGTTGTTCTGAGCTTCGTAGTAAAAGGCGCCGATTACGTCCAGCTGGGAGTTAATCGAATATTTAGCGCCTACGAAGGGCACGTTAACCACCCTCATCTTGTTATAGGCGGTGTAATTGGTCCATGCCGTCGGAAAGAGTTTCGCAAGGGCTTTGTTGGTCGTGACGATGGTCGCGGGGACGCTATAGCCGCCGAGAGTCTCGAAGCCGTTCAAAAAGTCGTCGCTGGGATTTGCTTGCCGCCACCACATCCAGCCGCCGGAGAGCGTCACCGGGCCCCATTTGTACTTGGCGAGCAGCATAAGACCGCTGTTGTTGGACAGCGTCGCCTTCAGGTCGTCGGGACCGTAGAACGTCGGGATGCCGGACGTACAGCCGGTCTGGCCCTTGAAGGGACCGCTGGTGAGCGTGGCGCAGGTCCCAGTGAAGTTGGAGAGGCTGACCGCGTTCTGAGCGTAACTGCCGACAAGGTCCACGGACAGGAGGCCGCCAAAGTGGTCTTGAACGTCGGCGCCGATATCGCCCTGATATAGGCCAGTCACGCCGTTGCCCTGAGCATACCCGCCCCACTGCACCAGGCCCCCGCCGTGGAAATTCTCGTAGCTCACGCGGTACTTCACTCCGGTGTTGGCGCGGTTGGTTTCTGTGTCGCCGAAGCCGGCGTAGGAGCCGGAATAGCCCAACGGAGAGAACGCGTAGGAGCCGCCCATCGGATCGTAGCCAATGACGCCGTCCAGCGTCAGCGAGGTCACCCGGCCGACAGTGAGGGTTCCGAAAGTCTGATTGCTTAGGCCGATATATCCAACCGAGTTATCGAATTGGCCGGCGCGGCTTGAGTCGCTGTTTGCGCTCTGGAGGGTCAGCGCCTGGCCGTTATTCTGCACGAGCGAGCGTGGACCGTTGACGAGGTTGCCGGAATAGGGGTCGAATCCCGTTTCCAAGGCGCCGACGAGCGACCAGCCCGGGAACCACGGGATCGGCTCCTTCATGTTGATCCCGACCACCGATTGGCTGAGCCCGTTGGGCGTCCACAGCCACTTGGACCCGTAGCTCTGCTTGCCGACGAAGCTGTAAACGCCGTTGGCGTACGACCCGTTGAAAGGCGCGCCGTTGGAGCTGTAGCCGAGGCCGGCGTCGATCGTCGCATAGACGGTGAAGCCCGCGTAGCTGAGGGGGCAATCCGCGGGGCTTGAATTCAAATAGGTCCACAGGCTCGAAAAGCAGTTCACCGGCGGAGGCGGTGGGACCTCCTTCTTGGTCGGCAGATCGGCGGCATGAGCCGCGCCGACGGCGGCGATCGCGATCGCCAGGGCGATACCAAGTTTTTTCATAAGCACCCCATTGCGCGCCGGGCCGAACCCGACGCCGGCGCGTTTGAACTCCGAACCCGACGCCGGATTTCAAGCCATTAAATCGACCAATTATATCGATTTTATCGACATTAATCTACCTGACCAAGAGCCACAATCAAGCTCTTAGACTTCTTCTTTCGTCTTTTTTTGCCTGTTGCAGACTTGTCACAGCCGCGCTCCGCCCGTTGGCCGGCAAAGCCCCGTCGGTCGTCTATTGGAGGGGCGATACCGCCGGGGCGGTCATCATCGGCAAGGCGCACCGACACGCCCATCGATTGTTAGATCGGCGCGCCACGCAAGGCGCGGACTTTTTGCGCCCACAGGCGCCGTGGCGCGGCCGCGCGGAGCTTCGGCGCACGACCGAACATTCAGCCTTCTATCCCGCCGCCACCCCGCGCAGGATGATCTCGATCGCCTCCGCTTTCGCGCGCACGAAAGCCTTGTCGTCGAGCGGACTGCCGCCGTTCAAGGTCGCGATTTCATGCGCTGCGTTGGCGTATTGCTGGGTCGTCGCCCAGATCATGTAGAACAGGAACCTCGGCTCGATCGGCTTCAGCCTGCCGGCGGCGATCCAGCGCTTGACCGCACGTTCGCGCGACACGACCCATTCGGTCAGCGTGGTGTCGAGGAAGTCCTGGATCATTGGCGCGCCGCGCATGATCTCCGCCGACCAGATGCGGGTCGCGAGCGGCATCTCGCGCGCGAGATCCATTTTCGCCCCGATATACGCCGAGAGCGCGACCCTCGGGTCGTCGCTTGTGTCGAAGGACGACGCGGCGGCGAGCCAGGCGGTCAGCACCCGCTCGATCACCGAACGATAGAGCCCCTCCTTGGTCGGGTAATAATAGTGCAGGTTCGCCTTCGGCACTCCGGCGCGGCGCGCAATCGCCGCAGTCGTGGCGCCGGCGAACCCCTGCTCGGCGAAGACCCATTCGGCGGCTTCCAAAAGCGCGCGTTCGTTCTCCTCGCGGATGGTCGGTCTCGGCCTGCGCCGCGCCATGCGTTCCCCCCGAATGTCGCGTTTTCCCGTGTCGCCGGCCGGCGTCTCAAGGCGTGGAAAGCCGCTGGCCGCGCCCTTACGAACCGACGGGCGGCGGCGCCGAATTGATGTGCGCTTCGCCCAAGGTTACGCCATTTGACCATTTGGTCAAACCTATAATAGCGTTTACAAATGTGTGCTGGAGCTGTGCTTGATGGCTGACTTGTCGAATGTGCGCGTCGACGGGGCACGGCTCTGGGATTCCTTGATGGAGATGGCGAAAATCGGCGCGACGCCCAAGGGCGGATGCAAGCGCCTGACGCTGACCGATCTCGACAGAGCAGGGCCGCGAGCTGTTCCGCAAGTGGTGTGAAGCCGCCGGCTGCACGGTCAAAGTCGATCAGATGGGCAACATGTTCGCCAAACGCGAGGGCGCCGAGCCGTCGCTGCCGCCCGTCTTCGTCGGCAGCCACCTCGACACCCAGCCGACCGGAGGGAAATTCGACGGCGTGCTCGGCGTTCTGGGAGCGCTCGAGATCGTTCGCTCCCTGAACGATCTCAAGATCAAGACCAGGCATCCGATCGAGGTCGTGAACTGGACCAACGAGGAAGGCTCGCGTTTCGCCCCCGCCATGGTGTCGTCTGGCGTGTTCGCCGGCGTCTTCACCAAGGAATTCGCCTATTCGCGCGTCGACGCCGAGGGCAAGGCGCTCGGCGACGAACTCAAGCGGATCGGGTTTATGGGCAAGGAGCCGGTCGGCGGCCGTCGCGCGCACGCCTATTTCGAGCTCCACATCGAGCAGGGCCCGATCCTCGAGGACGAGGCGATCGACGTCGGCGTCGTCACCCACGGCCAGGGTCAGCGCTGGTACGAAATTCGCCTTACGGGTTTCGAGAGCCACGCCGGCTCGACGCCGATGCCGCGCCGCAAGGACGCCCTCCTCGGCGCGGCGCGGATCGTCGAGCTCGTCAACGCGATCGGCCTCTCGAAGGCGCCGCTCGCCGTCTCGACGGTCGGGATGCTGAACCCCTACCCGAACTCGCGCAACGTCATTCCGGGCGAGGTCTTCATGACCTGCGAGGTTCGGCACCCGGACAATGCGACGTTGAGCGCGATGGACGCCGCACTGCACGAGGGGGTCAAGGCGATCGCGAACAAGATCGGCCTCACCTATGACCTCAAGCAGGTGTTCGATTACGAGCCGGTCGCCTTCGACAAAGGCTGCGTCGACGCGGTCAGGCGCGCCGCTCAGCGCTTCGGCTATTCGCATCGCGACATCGTCTCCGGCGCCGGCCACGACGCCTGCTACATGGCGCGCGTCGCGCCGTCGTCGATGGTGTTCACGCCCTGCGTCGACGGCGTCAGCCACAACGAAAGCGAGGACATCAAGCAGGAGTGGTCGACCGCAGGCGCCAACGTGCTGATGCACGCCGTTTTGGAAAAGGCCGAAATCGTTTCTTAGTCCCTTGTCCCTTCTCCCCGCTTGGCGGGGAGAAGGCTAGGATGAGGGGCCGGGCGAGTCTAACGCCCGCGGCCGATCGCCTCGCCCGTCACCCTGCCCTCTCCCCGCGAGCGGGGCGAGGGTTCCTTCAAGAGTTCAGGAGAGTTGGAACATGTCGCTCGTCATCGAAGGCGGAACGGTCGTCGCCGCGGACCGCACCTACAAGGCTGACGTGCTGGTCGAAGGCGAGACCATCAAGGCGATCGGCGACGGCCTCAAGGGCGACAGCACGCTCGACGCCAAGGGCTGCTTCATCTTCCCGGGCGGCATCGACCCCCACACCCATCTCGACATGCCGTTCATGGGCGCCAATTCCGCCGACAATTACGAGAGCGGCACCAAGGCGGCGCTGTCCGGCGGCACAACGATGGTCGTCGACTTCTGCATCCCGGGCCGCAATCAGCCGCTGATGGAGGCGTTCGCCGACTGGGACAAGCGCGCCAAGGACGCCGTCGCCGACTATTCCTACCATATGTGCATCACCTACTGGGACAATTCGGTGCGCAAGGACATGGCCAAGGTGGTCGCGGCGGGGGTGACGACGTTCAAGCATTTCATGGCCTACAAAGGCGCGCTGATGGTCAACGACGAGGAGATGTTCGCTTCGTTTTCGCGCTGCGCCGAGCTTGGCGCGATGCCGCTCGTCCACGCCGAGAACGGCGAGGTCGTCGCCGCGCTGCAGAAACACTATCTCGCCAAGGGCGTCACCGGTCCGGAAGGCCATGCGCTGTCGCGTCCGCCGGACGTCGAGGGCGAAGCGGCCAATCGCGCGATCATGCTCGCCGATCAGGCCGGCGTGCCGCTCTATGTCGTTCACACCTCCTGCATCCAGGCGCACGAGGCGATAAGGCGCGCGCGGGCGCTCGGCAAGCGCGTCTATGGCGAACCTTTGATCCAGCATCTGGTGCTCGACGAAAGCGAATATTACGACAAGGACTGGAAGCATGCGGCGCGCCGGGTGATGTCGCCGCCGTTCCGCGACAAGATCCATCAGGACGATCTCTGGAACGGCTTGCGCGCCGGTTCGCTGCAGGTGGTGGCGACCGACCATTGCGCTTTCACCACCAAGCAGAAGGAGCTGGGCCTGACCGACTTCACCAAGATCCCGAACGGCACCGGCGAACTCGAGGACCGCATGCCGGTGCTCTGGACCTATGGCGTCGAGACAGGACGGCTTACTCCGAACGAGTTCGTCGCCGTGACCTCGACCAACATCGCCCGCATTCTCAATCTCTATCCGCGCAAAGGCGCGATCCTGCCCGGCGCCGACGCCGACATCACCGTCTGGGATCCCAAGGCCAACAAGACCATCTCGGCCCGAACCCAGGTTTCGGTCATCGACTATAACGTCTTCGAAGGCGTGAAAGTGACCGGGCTGCCGCGCTACACCCTCTCGCGCGGCGAAGTCGTTTATCGCGACGGCGTGGTGCAGGCCGAGCTCGGGCGCGGCCGCTTCATCAAGCGCAGCCGTTCGCCGCCGGACGCGCGCGCGCTCAAGCGGTATAAGGAGATCACCGCGGTGGCGGCCGTTCAACGCTGAGGGCGCGGATCGGCGATGGATGTAGCGGCGGCCCCCAAACTCAAACCGGACCACGGCGGCAAGGCGCCGGCCGCGGACGCTGCGATCGAGATCAGCGGGGTTTCGCTGCGCTTCGACACCGCCGATGGCCCGGTCGAGGCGCTCAGCCGACGTCAGCCTGAAGGTCGCGCGCGGCGAGTTCGTCTCCTTCATCGGACCGTCGGGCTGCGGCAAGACCACGCTCCTGCGCGCCGTCGCCGATCTCGAAACCCCGACCAGCGGCGCAATCCGCGTCAACGGCATGAGCCCCAGCGAAGCGCGCGCCAGCCGCGCTTATGGCTATGTGTTTCAGGCCCCGGCGCTCTATCCGTGGCGCAGCGTCGCCCGCAACATCGCGCTGCCGCTCGAAATCATGGGCTTCGATAAGAGCGGAGCGCGAGTCGCGCGTCGCGAAAGGACTCGAGCTGGTCAATCTTTCCGGGTTCGGCAACAAATATCCGTGGCAATTGTCGGGGGGCATGCAGCAGCGCGCCTCGATCGCCCGCGCGCTGTCGTTCGACCCCGATCTCCTGCTCATGGACGAGCCGTTCGGCGCGCTCGACGAGATCGTGCGCGACATGCTGAACCAGCAGCTCCTGCGCCTGTGGGACGTGACTGGCAAGACGGTGATGTTCGTAACCCACTCGATCCCGGAGGCGGTGTTCCTGTCGACCCATATCGTCGTCATGTCGCCCCGCCCGGGGCGGATCATCGACATCATCGCCTGCAACTTTCCCCGCGACCGGGCGCTCGACATCCGCGAGACGCCCGAATTCCTCGCCATCGCCAACCGCGTCAGGCACGGCCTCAGGGAGGGGCATTCCTATGACGGGTAACCCTCACCCCCGACCCCTCTCCCCAAGGGAGAGGGGAGAACGTGCCTTCTCCCTGAGGGAGAAGGTGGCGCGAAGCGCCGGATGAGGGCGCGCCGATGAAATCCGCGCTCCCCATCGCGACGGTCGTTCTCGCGCTGATCGCGGCCTGGTACCTCGCCGCCGCGCTGATGAACGCGTCGTTGCAGCGCGACCAGTTCGCCAACGCCGGCCGGGCGGACTATTCGGCGCAGGACCTCGTCGGCGCGTCGCTCAACATGGAGCGGCCGAAGCTGCCCGCGCCGCATCAGGTGGCGGCCGAACTCTATAAGCTCGTCCTCGACACCCCGCCGACCTCGAAGCGCAGCCTCGTCTATCATGGGCTGATCACGCTCGAAGAGACGCTGATCGGCTTCGCCATCGGCTCGGCGCTCGGCATCGGGCTTGCGGTGCTCATCGTCTCGATGCGCTGGCTCGAGCGCTCGATGATGCCGTGGATCGTGGCTTCTCAAACCGTCCCGATCATTGCGCTTGCGCCGATGATCGTGGTCATCCTCAATCAGTTCGACATCACCGGCATCGCGCCGAAGGCGGCGATCGCGGCCTATCTCTCGTTCTTTCCGGTGACTGTCGGCATGGTCAAGGGCTTCCGCTCGCCCGATCCGTTGCAGCTCGACCTCATGCGCACCTATTCGGCGACCAACGGGCAGACCTTCATCAAGCTCAGGGCCCCGGCCTCGACGCCGTTCTTCTTCGCCAGCATGAAAGTCGGCGCCGCGGCCGCGCTCGTCGGCGCGGTGGTCGCCGAAGTGACCAAGAGCGAAGACGGGGGCTTGGGCGCGCGGCTGCTCGCGGGATCCTATTATGGGCAGACGGTGCAGATCTGGGCGGCCCTGTTCGCCGCGGCGGCGCTGTCGGCGGCGCTGGTCGGAGCGATCGGCGTCGCCGGGCGGATCGCCGAGCGGCGGATGGCGTTCACGCCATGACGTCCCAGCGCCTTCGTGACCTTTTGCCGCCGCTCGCCTTCGGGCTTGCGGTGCTGGCGATCTGGGAGGCAGGCGTCAGGCTGCTCGGCGTGCCGGCGATCATCCTGCCGCCGCCCTCGGCGATCGCGACGCGGTTCGTCACGTCGGTGCCGACTCTCGCCGCCGATTTCCGCCAGACCATCCAGGGCGTGCTGGCGGGCTACGCGATCGGCTCGCTCGCCGGCTTCGCGGTCGCGATCCTGATCGACCGATCGCAATTCCTGCAGCGCGGCCTCATGCCGATCGGCAACCTGGTTTCGGCGCTGCCGATCGTCGGCATTGCGCCGATCATGGTGATGTGGTTCGGCTTCGACTGGCAATCGAAGGCGGCGGTGGTCGTCGTCATGACTTTCTTTCCGATGCTGGTCAACACGATCGCCGGACTTTCCAGCGCCGGCGCGATGGAGCGGGATCTCATGAAGACCTATGGCGCCGACTATTGGCAGACCCTGCTCGCGCTCCGTCTGCCGGTGGCGATGCCGTTCATCTTCAATGCGCTCAAGATCAATACGACGCTGGCGATGATCGGCGCGATCGTCGCCGAATTCTTCGGCACCCCGATCGTCGGCATGGGCTTTCGCATTTCGACCGAAGTCGGCCGGCTCCAGATCGATATGGTGTGGGCGACGATCGTGGTCGCCGCGCTGACCGGGTCGCTGTTCTATGCGCTCGTCGCCGGGATCGAACGCCGGGTGACGTTCTGGCACGCCTCCTATCGCGCCATGGAGGCTTGAGCTTCTCGCCGTGTTATTGTCATACTGGCGGCGACCGGGAATTCTGGTTCAACTGGTGGGAGTGAAAAAATGAAGAAGGCTATCTTCGTGTTCGCCGGCTTAACGGCAATTCTGGCCGCGGGAACGGCTCAGGCGGCCGACAAGGTCACGTTGCAATTGAAGTGGGTCACCCAGGCCCAATTCGCCGGCTATTACGTCGCCAAGGACAAGGGCTTCTACAAGGATGAAGGGCTCGACGTGACGATCAAGCCGGGCGGCCCGGATGTCGCGCCCGAGCAGGTGCTGGCCGGCGGCGGCGCTGACGTCGTCGTCGACTGGATGCCGGCGGCGCTTGCAGCGCGCGAGAAGGGCGCGCCGATGGTCAACATTGCGCAACCGTTCAAGCACTCGGGGCTCGAGCTGACCTGCCGCGCCGATACCGGCATCAAAAAGCCTGAGGATCTCAAGGGCCGCACGCTGGGCGTGTGGTTCTACGGCAACGAATATCCGTTCCTCAACTGGATGGGTAAGCTCAAGTTCCCAACCGACGGCTCCCCCGCCGGGGTCAAGGTCGTCAAGCAGGGCTTCAATGTCGACCCGCTGCTGCAAAAGCAGGCCGACTGCATCTCGACCATGACCTATAACGAGTATTGGCAGGTCATCGACGCCGGCTACAAACCCGAGCAGCTCGTCGTGTTCAAATACGAGGACGAGGGCGTCGCCACGCTCGAGGACGGCCTCTATGTGATGGAGGACAAGCTCAAGGACCCGGCGTTCGTCGACAAGATGGCCCGTTTCGTCAAGGCGTCGATGAAGGGCTGGGCCTATGCCCGCGCGCATCCGGAGGAGGCGGTCAAGATCGTGCTCGACAACGATGCGACCGGCGCCCAGACCGAGCATCATCAGGCCCAGATGCTGGGAGAGATCAACAAGCTCACGAGCGGCTCCGACGGCAAGCTCGACGTCGCCGACTATCAGCGCACAGTGAAGACGCTGCTGACCGGCGGCTCCGACCCGGTCATCTCCAAAGAGCCGACCGGCGCCTATACGACCGTCATCACCGACAAGGCGCTCGGAAAGTAGGGCGCTAAGCCGCCTCGCTCCCTTCTCCCGCCCGACGGGAGAAGGTGGCGGGCGAAGCCCGCCGGATGAGGGGCTTGCGCCGCGCGCTCGCCCATCACGGCTGGGTCACGCATCGAGCGCCTCGCCGACGGCCTGCGCGGCAAGCCGCTCGCCCCGCGCGACGGCGGCGCTCTCAGCCGAAGCGCCCCGGACGAGGTCGTGAATGAAGCGCAGCTTCTCGACCACCGCGGGCGCAAGGACGAACGGGTAGAGATCGGGCCTGCCCATCGCCCGATTGACGCTGTTCATGGCGACGACGAATGGCGCCCAAGCGTCGATGATCTCATCGATCGAGCCTACGACATAGGGGTCGAAGTCGAGCCTCGCCGAGTGGGCGCCATCCTTGTCGATCGCCGGCTTGATCCTCAGACCGAACGCGCTCGCCGTCTCGAGCGTGTCAACGATATGCAGGTAGTGGGCCCAGGTTTCGGCGAAATCTTCCCAAGGGTGGGACGTCCCGTAAGCCGAAACGAAGCGCTCTCCCCAATCGGCCGGAGCGCCTTGCGCATAGTGGCGTTCGAGGGCCGCGTCGTAGTCCTGCGAATCGTCTCCAAACACGGCCCGGCATTGCTTGAGCCTATCGCCGTCGCGAACCAGGATGTCCCAATAGTGATGGCCAACCTCGTGGCGGAAGTGGCCGAGCAGGCTGCGATAGGGCTCGGCCAATTCCGAGCGGCGCTTTTCCATCTCGGCGCTGTCGGCTTCGGCGAGCGCGATCGTCACCACGCCGTCGTCGTGTCCGGTCATCACCTTGGGACCGGAAGGCTGCGGCGGATCGGCGAGGAATTCGAACGCCAGGCCGTGGGCTCGGTCTTCGGCTCGGGTCTTGAGCGGCAGCTTCCAGCGAAGCAGGCTATAGAACAGTCGGTGCTTGGCGAGTTCGATATCTCGCCATGCGGTGAGATGCGACGGCTGCGAGATGTCGGGAATTGTGTCGTTGTGCCGGCACGCGACGCAGAGCCGATCCCGCCCCTCGCTGGCCGTCAGCCAGTTGCAGACGTCATAATCCGCATTGGCGCAGAAACGCCTGAGGCCGCGGTCGCCCGCCAAGGGGGTCCACGCATCGCCGCCCGCCGGCTCGAGGGCGGCCATGATTTCGAGCTCGGGGACATAGCCAAGCCGATGGCCGCAGCGACCGCAGGTCCGATTCTCGAAATAGATGATGTTGTCGCAGACCTGGCACCGGAACAATTTCAATGACGCCACCCTGGAAGTGCTGAGCGCCCGAAACGCACGAAGCGCCAAATCGTTCCCTTAAATCCGACGTCGCCGGGACCTAAGATCAGCTTGGAGGGCGCGTCGTCTGCTGCGAAAAGGAGACCCTCTCATCAAGACGCCAGGCCGTATAGGAGGCGAGCAATGCGGGTGAAGTTGTTTTCCCAGGGCGTGAACGCGCCGATTCAGTCGCTCGAGGACGACATCAATGAGTTCCTGGAATCGCAGCGTCCGCACGTTACCTACGTCAGCGTAACCTCGAGCGATGTCGAGAGGGTCGCTTCCGTCTGGTACGAAGAACCGCATCATCGGACCGTGGAACAGACTATGACGGAGTTGGAGGAGCTGGTCGAAGAGCCCGGCAGCGAGGGCAACCTGGCCTGAAGCGCGGGAGGGTTCATCGCGGCGCGGCGCGCTCCACGATCGCCTTGCAGTCGACGCGGGTCAGCGCACCGTAATTATGTGCGCCGCGCGTCTCGATGCGCGAGCGGCAGAAGGCTTCGGCGATCGGACAGCCGGCGCGGATGAGCGCCGCCGCCTCGAAGCATAGCGCCAGGCGGTCGCAGAGATCGCGAGCGCGGGTCTCGAAATCGGAAAGATCCGACATGTCGTCCTTCAGCGCCGCGACATGCCGGTCGAGCGTCGCGCTTTCGCCCCGCACTGAAGCGACTTCGGCAAAATAGGCTTCGAGCGTCTGTGGCGAACGCTGGATCGCGCGGGCGATGTCGAGGCACTGGACGTTGCCGCTCCCCTCCCAGATCGCGTTGACCGGGGCCTCGCGATAGAGGCGCGGCATCGGTGAATCCTCCATCACTCCCGAGCCGCCGAGACATTCCAAGGCCTCGTAAGCGTGGCCCGGCGCGCGTTTGCAGATCCAGTATTTGCCGATCGCCGCGCCGATCCTGACCAACGCGTCCTCATGGCCGTCGTCGCGATGGTCGAGCGCGCGGGCGATGCGCATGGTCAGCGTCAGCGCCGCCTCGGCCTCGATCGCGAGGTCGGCGAGCACCGCGGTCATGATCGGCTGGTCGATCAGGAATGCGCCGAACGCCTTGCGCTGGCGGCAATGGTCGATCGCCTGGGAGACGGCCATCCGCATGCCGGCGGAAGAGCCGATCATGCAGTCGAAGCGGGTCATCGCGACCATCTCGATGATCGTCGGCACCCCCCGGCCCTCCGGCCCGACCATCCAGCCAAGCGCGCCGCGCAGCTCCGTCTCGCTCGAAGCGTTGGAGACGTTGCCCATCTTGCGCTTGAGGCGGATGATCTGCAGCGGGTTCTTGGTTCCATCGGGACGCCAGCGCGGCACGAGAAAACACGAGAGGCCGCCCGGCGCCTGGGCCAGCGCCAGGAACGCATCGCACATCGGCGCCGAAACGAAGAACTTGTGGCCGACGAGCTCGTAAGCTTGTCCAGGCCCCTCGGCGCCGACCGGAATGGCGCGCGTCGTATTGGCGCGCACGTCCGAGCCGCCCTGCTTCTCGGTCATCGCCATGCCGATCGTGACGCCCTTTTTCTCCTCGGCCGGCACATTGCGCGGATCGTAGACGCGCGCGTGGACCTTCGGCAGCCATTGCTGGGCGAGGCCGGGCTCGAGCTTGAGGCACGGCGTCGCGGCGAAGGTCATGGTGATCGGGCAGCCGTGGCCGGCCTCGACCTCGGTCTGCATGTAGGAGCGCGCGGCGCGCGCGACATGCGCGCCCTCGCGCGGGTCGGTCCAGGGCGAGGAATGAAGGCCGTCCTCGATCGAGGCCTTCATCAGCGCGTGATAGGACGGATGGAAACGGATGAGATCGATGCGCCGCCCATAGCGGTCGTGGGTCTCGAGTTCGGGTGGGTTGCGGTTCGCCAGCACGCCGAGCTCGAGAAACGCGCTCGAGCCGGCGCGCGCCCCGAACGCCTCGAGCCCGCCTGTCGCCCATCCCGCGCCCTCGCGGCTCACTGCTTCCTTCAGCGCCGCGTCGGAAGCGAAAAGATTGGTGTCTGCGAGCTCGACCGGCTGGTTGAAGACCTCATGCGTGGCGGCGCCATAAGGGTCGAGGGCGCCGCGGAAATTGTCTTGTCGGTCGGCAAGTGCGCTCATGGCGTGCAATTCCCTCTGCGCGCAATGCTACACCCCAGGGCCGGAACGGGGAAGGAACCGTCGTCGAAGCAATGTCACGGACCTGTCATCCCGCGCCGTTATCGCATCGACGGTGAACGGCTTTTTGGTGCACCGGCAAGCTTTCGAGGGCTTTCAAAAATGACCTTGCGCCCGGCCGTCGTCGCGCTCCTCGCAGCCGCGGGCCTGATCTTTGCGCGCAGCGGGGCGATCGCCGCGGCGCCAAAGCACGTCATCTTGATCATGATGGAGAACCACGGAACGGACACGCTCTTGGGCAACAAGGAGGACGCGCCCTTCCTCAACGAACTGATCGCTGAGCCCGGCGTCCGCTACGCGACCCAATATTACGGCGTCACGCACCCGAGCCTTCCCAACTATCTGGCGTTGGCCGCAGGCGACGACATGGGAATCCATGACGACTGCAAGGCGGGCGCCGACGTCAAATGCAAGCCCGAGGAATTCGTCCCCGACGCCGACGAGCCTGCGACGGCCGGCCGTCTGCTGACCGACGAAGAGGAAAAGCGGGCCGCCGAAACCGCCCATCTGTTTCCCGGCAAGACGCTGATCGACCAGCTCGACGAGACCAAGATCGCCTGGAAGATATACATGCAGGGACTTCCGCCCGATCAAAAGCTCGCCGAATATGCTCCGGTCGACGCCAACGGGAAGGTTGTCGCCAAGCTTTATGCGCAGAAGCACAATCCGTTCGTTTACTTTTCGCGCTTCGTCGACGATCCCCAGCGAATGGCGAAGCTTCTGCCCGAAGAAGGATTCGCCGCCGACCTCGAGGGGAGCCTCGCCGGCTTCACCTGGATCTCGCCCGACCAATGCCACGACATGCACGGCATATCGCCCGCCTCGGCCGCCGCGATCGGCAAGCCTGACTGCGGCTATCCGAAATCCGGCCTCGACCATTCGGTCATCCGGCTCGGCGATCAGTACCTGCGCGAGACGGTCGAAGCGATACGCGCCGCGCCGGTCTGGAAGGATGATACGGCGATCGTGATCGTCTGGGACGAGGACGACTATGCCGGCGCGGCGGGAATCAAGGGCAGTCCAATCGGCCGTGACGGCGCCGTGCTCGGTGGCGCCCGCGCGCCGTTGATCGTGGTCACAGGCAAGGACACGGCGGCGCGCAAGATCGACACGCCCTACAATCACTATAATCTCCTCGCAACGCTTGAGGCGGCCTATGGACTGGATTGCCTCGGCCATGCCTGCGAGGCGAAAGACGCTCTGATCGAAGGCCTATTCGAGTAGACCCGCCGCTCGCGGCAATCCGGGACCCGGCGCCGCGAAGGCGCGTTCGTCAACCGCCTCCGCCGGTGCTAGGGGTGGGGCCGACGCAGCCGATGATTCCCGCACTCGATCCCCGCCTCACCCCCGCGCGCCCCGACCTTGCCGCCGCGCATTTGCTCGGCCAAGTCGAAGCGCCGCGCTACGTCAAAGGGCGCGCGGCGCGGATCGTCGCGCCGAGTGCGCCGCTCAGGCGCCGCCCCGACGCAGAGGCGCCGCTCGAAACCGAGGCGCTCCACGGCGAGAGCGTGATGGTCTACGACGAAAGCAACGGCTGGGCGTGGGTTCAGCTCGATCGCGACGCTTACGTCGGCTATCTGCCCGGCGCAGCGCTCGGAGAGCCGGCGAAGCCGACGCACCGGATCGCCGCGCTGCGTACCCACGCCTATCCCGGGCCCAGCATCAAGCTTCCGCCGCGCATGGCGCTCGCGCTCGGCGCCGAGCTTACGATCGCGGGCATCGAGGGCAATTTCGCCGTCTCGGCGGATGGACTCCATCTCTGGGCGCGCCATCTCGCCGAAAAGGATTCGTTCGAGCCGGACTATGTCACGGTCGCCGAGCGCTTTCTCGAGACGCCTTATCTCTGGGGCGGCCGGACGTCGGAAGGGATCGACTGCTCGGGCCTGGTCCAGACCGCGCTCGCCGCCGCCGGCCTCCCGTCGCCGCGCGACAGCGACATGCAGGAGGCAGAGCTGGGCGAGCCGGTCGCCAACGAGGCGCCTCTCAGGCGCGGCGATCTCGTGTTCTGGAAGGGCCATGTCGGCATCATGCGCGATTCCGCCGCCCTGCTTCACGCCAATGGCTGGCACATGAAGTCGTCAGCGAGCCGCTCAAGGAAGCGCGCGACCGGATCGCCGAAAGCGGCGGAGGCAAGCTGACAAGCGTGAGGAGGCTGGCGTCGCGCTAGCGCCTTTGCCAAGAAGGGCGCAAAACCCCTCTCCCGTCGGGAGAGGGGCAGGGGTGAGGGGACCAACTTATGTTGTCCGAGCGCCGCCAGTTTGCCCGCGCGTTACGCAAGCAAGCAACCAAGGCCGAGGACATTCTTTGGGCGCAACTGCGCGCCTCGCGCTTTCATGGCGCGAAATTCAGGCGGCAGGCGCCATTCGACCGATACGTCGCTGACTTTTACTGCCACGCCGCGAAGCTCGTGATTGAGCTGGACGGTAGCTGTTTCGTCCCAGACTTTGATGGCGCATTATCGAGTGATTCGAAGGATGCGCTATGGGAGAATTCTACACGGGAGCGCCACAACGACAGAGGCGGTCCGTCGAGCGATACAGCATAGTCAAGAGAGCCTGAGGGGGCTTGCGAAGCGCTACGGCGTAACCCGAAGACGATCGCCAAGTGGAAAGCGCGGTCCTCCGTTTCCGATCTGCCGACAGGACCGAAGGAGCCCGGATCGACAGTCCTGTCAGCAGAGGAAGAGGCCGTCGTCGTTGCATTCCGAAGGCATAGTTTGCTGCCCCTCGACGACTGCCTGTACGCTCTGCAACCCACCATCCCGCATCTGACGCGCTCATCCCTTCACCGGTGTCTGCAACGCAATGGGATCTCCCGGCTGCCGCAGGTCGAAGGCGAAGCCTCGGCCAAACGCAAATTCAAGCCCTATCCGATCGGCTATTTTCATATCGACATCGCCGAGGTTCGAACTGCGCAAGGTAAGCTCTACCTGCTCGTCGCCATCGACCGAACGTCGAAGTTCGCCTTCGTCGAGATGCACGAGAAGGTGGCGCGTCGCACCGCGGGGGACTTCCTGCGCCGCTTGATCGCCGCCGTCCCTTATAAGGTCCATACCGTCCTCACCGACAACGGAACCCACTTCACCACGCCAGGCAATACGAGCTCGGCGGCCACGGACATCAAGGCCGCCCTGGAAGCTGGAGAGCTCGTTTGGGCGCACGCCTTCGAATACGCCTGCGCCCAGAACGACATCGATCATCGGCTGACAAAGCCCAAGCATCCATGGACCAATGGGCAAGTCGAAAGAATGAACCGCACCATCAAGGACGCGACCGTCAAACGCTACTTCTACGAGACCCACGACCAGCTGCGAACCCACCTGCGCGATTTCGTCGACGCCTATAACTTCGCCAGACGCCTCAAAACTCTCCGAGGCCTCACCCCATACGAGTTCATCTGCAATGCCTGGACTTCGCAGCCGCAGCAATTCAAAATCAGCCCGCTCCAGCAAATGCCAGGACTAAACAGGTAGTCAGCATGAATGGTTCGCGGACTACGACGTGGGGCGGACGGGGTCATCGAAAACTTTGGAATTCGCGTCCTGCGCTTCAACAAACGCAGAGGTCTGCGACGACCTCGATTCTGTCCTCGCGCGAATCCGCTTGGAAATGGATTTGCCCTTCGATTGAGGCGCAGTCCCCTCAGTCCCGGCCCCTCTCCCTCCGGGAGAGGGGAGAGCGGAGAGGCGCCCTACTTCTTGCCGCCGATGCCGATGCCGCCGAAGCGGGTGTTGAAGCGCGACAACCGGCCGCCGCGATCGACGAGTTGCTGGGAGCCGCCGGTCCACGCCGGATGGGTGTTCGGATCGATGTCCAAATGCAGCGTCGCGCCGTCTTCGCCATAGGTCGAGCGGGTCATGAACTCGACCCCGTTGGTCATGACGACCTTGATCATGTGATAGTTGGGGTGGATGTCGGACTTCATCGTCGAGGTCTCTGGCAAAACAAGCAAAGAGCCGTCCGGAGGTCCGGCGGCTCTTTCGGTTGGCGGCCCTATAACGCGGCGCGAAGGCCGGCGCAAGTCGATCGGAATCGGGCGGGCGTTCGCGCGCGCCACGAAGCCCGTGCGGGCCGGTTCCCGAGACGCCTTGATTTAGGCGAGAAAAAGGTCCGTAAAGCCGCGCGGATCGAACCGGGAGCCGTTTACGCAATGTCATCCGCCGCCGACGCCGGCTCGAAGATCGTCCCGGGTTTCGCTCGGCGCGCTGAGGCCGCTCGCGCCTTACGCGTTCGTCCATCGGACCAGGATTGGCTTGGCGCTCGTTGCGCTGGCCGTCGCTTCGGCCGCGACGCTGGTGGTGCCGATCGCGGTCCGGCGGATGGTCGACTTTGGATTCTCCGACGCCAACGCGGGCCTCATCCGCGCCTATTTTCTGTCGATGATCGTCATCGTCGCCGTGCTCGCGCTGGCCTCCGGCGCCCGGTACTACCTGGTGATGACGCTCGGCGAACGGGTGGTCGCCGACCTTCGCGCCGATCTCTTCACCCATCTGACCCGGCTCGATCCGAGCTTTTTCGACGCCGAAAAGACCGGCGAGATCGCCTCGCGCCTGTCCGCCGACACGACCCAGCTCAAGGCGACCTTCGGCTCTTCGGCGTCGCTGGCGCTGCGCAATCTGTTCCTGTTCGTCGGCGCGATCACGATGATGGTGGTCACCAGCCCCAAGCTCTCGGCCTTCGTGCTGGCGGCCATCCCGATCATCGTGCTGCCGCTCTATGCGGCCGGGCGCTCGGTCAGGCAGCGTTCCCGCCGGGCCCAGGATCGGCTTGCCGAAGCCACCGCCTTCGCGACCGAGAGCCTGTCGGCGGTGCGCGTCATGCAGTCGTTCGTCGCCGAATCGTTCACCGCCGGACGCTATCGCGACGCGGCTTACGGCGCCTATGAGGCGGCGCGGACGATGTCCGAGGCCCGCGCCTTCGTCACCGCCGCCGCGCTGTTCCTCGCTTTCGGCAGCGTCGTCGTCGTGCTTTGGCTCGGCGCCCAGGACGTGATCGCCAAACAGATGACCGGCGGCGCGCTGTCGCAGTTTGTCCTGTTCGCGGTGTTCGCCGCCGGCGCGCTCGGGCAATTGTCGGAAGTGTGGAACGAAGTGTCGCAGGCGGCGGGAGCGGCGGCGCGCATCGGCGAGATCATGGCGGTCAGGCCGCGCATCGCCGCGCCCGCAACCCCAGCCACGCTCGCCAAGCCGGTCCGCGGCGAGCTCGCGTTCCGAGACGTCTCATTCGCCTATCCCGGACGCGAGGACGATTTTGTCCTGCGCGAGGTGAGCTTCCGCGTCGCGCCGGGCGAGGTCGTCGCCATCGTCGGCCCGTCGGGCGCGGGAAAATCGACCCTGTTCCAACTCGCGCTGCGCTTCTACGATCCGTCGAGCGGCGCGGTCACGCTCGACGGCGTCGACATTGCGACCCTCGATCCGGCGAGCTTAAGGGCCGAGATCGCGCTCGTGCCCCAGGACGCGTTCATCTTCGGGGCGAGCGTCGCCGACAACATCGCCTATGGCGCGCCGGGCGCGACCCGCGAGGCGGTCGTTGCCGCGGCGAGACAGGCGGCGGCGCACGGCTTCATCGCCGCCCTGCCCCAAGGCTACGACACGCAGCTCGGCGAGCGCGGCGTCACGCTGTCGGGCGGCGAGCGCCAGCGGATCGCCATCGCCCGCGCGATCCTCAAGGACGCCCCGGCGCTGCTCCTGGACGAAGCGACCTCGGCCCTCGACGCCGAGAGCGAAACCCTGGTCCAGGGGGCGCTTGAGGCGCTGATGAAGGGCCGGACCACCCTCGTCATCGCCCACCGGCTGGCGACGATCGTCAACGCCCACCGCATTCTGGTCATCGAGGCAGGGCGCCTGGTCGAAGAGGGCACGCACGCCTCGCTGATGGCGGCGAACGGCCTCTACGCCCGCCTCGCCCGGCTGCAATTCGAGACCGGCGCGGCGGCGCTGACGGCGGTCGCCGAGCCGGCGCAGTAGAAGCGCCCCCTTCTCCTTGCGGGAGAAGGGTCGGGGATGAGGGCCCCGAGCGGAGGCGGTTAGCCGCTCACGGCGCCGCCGGCCCAAGTCCGCTTTTGAGCGCCACGTCGCCAGTCTCGAAGGCTTCCGCAAAAGCCTCCTCCTCGAGGTCGAGATACCGGCCGATTTAAGGCGTCGTTTTTCATCGGTTATATCCTGTAATGTCATGGCCGGGCTTGATCGGGCTTGATCCGGCTATCCACGAGAGAACAGCGGTATTAGAGCGTTCTGCTTTTGGGTAGGCTCTAGCGCCAAAAAATTCCCCGCTCCGGCGAAAAAATTCCCTGCTCGGGGAGAAAAAAATTCCCTGCTCGCGCGAACCAATTCCCTGCGCAACCCCTTGTTCGGATGCGCTTCTCTCCGAAGCCTGGATGGGGTCAAGCCCGGTCATGACGACATTTTCTTCCCTTTTACAGAATCGCATACCATGCTTAGGTTTTCGCGGAAAAACGCGCCGAAAGGAATTGGGAACATGGATCAGAATGCGGCCTCGAAACCAGCCCGGCCCCGGCTCAACCCCTACACCAAGGCGCTGAGGCGCGAGCGCATCTTTTCCCGCCTGCGCCTCGGCTGGCCTTATGAGAAGATCGCGCTCTGGGAAGGGGTAAGTCAGCAGCGGGTCCGGAAGATCGTGAGCGATGCGCTCGCGCGCCGGCAGCTGGATGACGGGCCGGATCACGCGCTGCTTCAGCTCGTCCGCCTCGAGGGCGCGCACGAACTCGCCGCCGAGGCGGTCCACGGGGGCGACCTCAAGGCGATCGGGCCCTATCTCAAGCTGCTCGAGACCATCGACCGCTACCAGAAAGCCGGAGCGAGGAAAGTCGTGTACGACGCCGCCGCGCGGGAAAGGCTGTTCGCAAAGCTCAACCGCGTCGTCGCCCAGATCGAAGCCGAACAGGCCCGCAAGGCGGCGAAGGACGCCGCCGCCAAACCTCGCCCCGGCCCCGCCCCGGCGCGAGACCCCGATTCCGCCGTAAGTCCTTGAAAAACCAAGGACGCTGAATTTTGATTTTGTTGCGCCGGATTTGGCTTTCGTTGCGCCCGGTTTGGATTTTGTTGCGGGGAATTTGGGATTCGTTGCGCCCCTGCTTGGGAATCGTTGCGCCGCGCGCGCCGATCGCCAATGGCCGCCGGCCGCGCCTCTTTCACGCCGCGCCGTCAGGGGCGAGCCCTACGCCGCCAGGCTTCGACCGAACGCTCCGCCATCAGGCCCTGAACGAACGCCCACGCCGCCTCGAGCCGCTCGCTTGCTGCGGGCGACAGGGCCTCGCCCAGCTCGAACGCATCGCCGCGGACGCAGAGCGTGAACGCCGGCGGCGGCGAACGGCGGAGCGCGCGAGCGTAGACGTCGAGCACGGCCTCGGGCGCAAGCGCATGGGTGGTCGGCGTCGCGACGCGCGCGGGCTCGATCGCGCTGAACGTGAACGGCGCCGGCGTGTCCCTGCCCGCATCGAGAAAGAGCACGAGCTCGGCCCCATCGAGGTCGAGCGCGTGCTCGATCTGCAGTTGGAAGTCCTCGATCGCGCGCACCTCAGGCCATTCGGCTCGGGCGACCCGCTGAAGCAGGAGCGGCCCGAGCCCGTCGTCGCCGCGCGCGTCGTTGCCCCAGCCGAAGACCACGAGCCGCAACGCTCAGCCTTTGCGAAGGCGCGAGACGAGGGCGCCGCCGGCGTCGACAAGATCGACTTCCAACGGCATTTGGCCCAACGCGTGGGTGGCGCACGAGAGGCACGGGTCGTAGGCGCGAATGGCGACCTCGATATGGTTCAACAGGCCCTCGGTGACCTCGCGTCCCGACAGGAACCGCGCGGCGACTGCCCGAATCGCCTCGTTCATCGCCTGATTGTTGTTGGTGGTCGAAACGATCAGGTTGCAATAAGTCACGAGGTCGTCGTCGCCGGCGCAATAGTGGTGGATGAGCGTCCCCCGCGGCGCTTCGATCACGCCGACCCCCTCGGCCCGCCGCGGACCTTTGTCGGCCATCAGTTCGGTTCCGATGATATCGGGATCGTCGAGCAGCTCGCGCGCCATTTCGGCTGCATGCAGCATCTCGATCATGCGCGCCCAATGATACATCAGCGCGCCATGCAGCGGCTTGCCGCCGCCCTGGCTCAAGAACGTCCGGCGCTCGGCCTCGGCGAGCGGGGTCGGCATCCCGTCGCAAACCTGGACCCGCGCCAACGGCCCGACGCGATACCATCCGTTGTCGGCGCCAAGCGTCCTGATGTGTGGGAACTTCATGTAACTCCAGTTCTTGATGTCTTCCTGGAGAACGCTCTTGTACGTCGCGTAGTCGACCTGATCGAAGATCGGACCGCCGTCGGCGTCCCGAGCCCGCAAGGCGCCGTGATAGAAGTCGAGCGCGCCGCGCTTGTCGACGAGACCCATCATGTTGGCGGGCGCTTCGCCGAAGGTTTTGTAGAAGCTCGGATTGGTCTCGTGGAGCTTGATGACGAGGCCCACCGCCTCACGGCTCCAGTCGACGATCTCATCAATGCCGGACCGCATCGAATCGCGATCGGGGTCACTCAGCGCCTTGTTCATGCCGCCGGGAATGACGCCAGTGCCATGAATGCGCTTTCCCGCGATGTGGCGAATCACTTCCTGTCCGAACTTGCGCGTCATCACCCCGCGCCTGGCGAGATCGGGGAAGGCCGCAGCGACTCCGAGGACGTTGCGCTTGGCGATCTCGCTCTCGAATCCGAGCAGCAGGTCCGGCGAGGAGAGGTGAAAGAAATGCAGCGCGTGCGACTGCACGATTTGCCCGTAATGCAGCAGGCGCCGCAACTTCTCCGCCGTCGGAGTGAGCGGCCCATAGCCGGCGATAACGTCCATGGCCTTGGTCGCGGCGAGGAGGTGACTCACCGGGCAGATGCCGCAGAGGCGCTGCACCGCGACCGGAACTTCCCAGTAGGGCCGACCGCGAATGAAGACCTCGAAGCCGCGAAATTCGACGATGTGCAACCGGACCTGATGCACGCGATTCTCGATCGTCGAGGAGGATGGTCACCTTGCCGTGCCCCTCGACGCGGGTCACCGGCTCGATGACGACGCGACGGAGCGTGTGCGGCGATTGGGCGGTTTCGAGGTTCAGCATGGAGCGCCCTCAATCGTAACGCAGGAGCTCATGATCGAGACGCGGCATGCGTCCCAGGATGAGATCGTTGAGATATTTCCAGATCGCGTCGGCCGACGGCGGACAGCCGGGAATGAAATAGTCGACGCGGACGATTTCGTTGACCGGATAGACCTTGTCGAACAGAAGCGGCAGCTCCGGATCGTTGGGCACGTGCGACCGGACGCCGTCGGCGTCGCGATAGACCTCTTCGAGAATCTCGCCGACGTCGAGACAGTTGCGCATCGCCGGCAGGCCGCCGTTGATCGCGCAGGCGCCGACGGCGACCAGGATTTTCGCGTTGGCGCGCAACTCGCGCAGCACATGCACGTTCTCGGCGTTGCACGCGCCCCCTTCGATCAGCGCAATGTCGCAGGGGCCGCAATGCTTGATGTCGGTGAGCGGCGAGCGGTCGAATTCGGCGATCTTCATGAGGTCGAAAAGGCGCTCGTCGATATCGAGCAGCGACATGTGGCAGCCGAAGCAGCCAGCGAGCGAGGTCGTTGCAAGGCGCACCTTCGGAAGGGCGGAAGTTTCAGCAGGCGCGCTCATTTCGCCGCCTCGACCGCACAGCGCGTCGCCTCTTCGCTGATCGGCTCGAGGTCGTACTGGCGCTCGCCGATCGGCGTGGCGAAGCCGACGCGCTTGATGAGAATTGCGCCGACCGGACAGACGTGCGCGGCCTTGTCGGCGGCGGAGAAGTTGGTGTCGCCAAGCCTGCCGCTCGGCGAGTTGACGATGATGTGCGAAGCCATGCCCCGCCCCGCGAGGGCGAAAATGGATTTGCCGTCGACGTCGCGACTCGCGCGGACGCAAAGTTCGCACTGGATGCAGCGATTGAGGTCGAGCAGCACGTCGGGATGCGAGGCGTCGACCGGGCGGTGCGGGTAGAACTCGACAAAATGCGGCGTCATCATCTCGCTGTCGTAGGCCAGCGCCTGTAGCTGGCAATTGCCGCTCTTCTCGCAGCCCGGAGCAGAAGTGGTTGCCTTCCACGAACAGCATCTGCAGCAGCGTGCGCCGGTAGGCGTGCAAGTCGGGGGTGTCGACCTCAACCTCCTGGCCGGCGGCCGCCTTCATCGTGCAAGCCGAAGCATTGCGGCCATTGACGACGACGCTGCACAGTTTGCAGCTGCCGTGCGGCTCGAATTCCGGATGGTGGCAAAGATGCGGGATGTAGACGCCCCCTTTCGAGCGCCGCATCCAAAATCGTTTGCCCCGGCGTGAAGGGAACCGGAACCTCGTCGATGAGAATCGTCGCCTCGGTCGCGCTCATGCCTCAGCCCCGATATGCGCGGCCGCGTCGTCGCGCCCGGCGATCTCGCGCGCTCTCGCGAGAGCCGCGTCGAGGTCGACCGCCGGATCGAACTCGCTCCGGGTCAGACGCCGTTCGTAGGCGGGCCGGAACTTGGCCCAAGTGTCGCGCACCGGGTTGCCGGCCGTCTGGCCGAGCCCGCAATGGCTGGTGCGGCGCAGGAGCTCCGCGAGCCGCATCAGTTCGTTGATCTCATAGCGGGAGCCGCGCCCGTCGGCGATCTTGTCGAGCGCGTCGCGCATGAGCGCCGTTCCGACCCGGCACGGCGTGCAGAAGCCGCAGCTCTCATGGGCGAAGAAATTGGCGAAGTTGCGGGCGACCTCGAACAGGTCGCGATCCTTGCCGAACACCATGAACGCGCCGGCGGTCGGCACGTCCTCGAAGGCGATATGCCGCCGGAACTCATCCGGCGTGAGGCACACCCCCGACGGACCGCTGACCTGCACCGCCGCGACGTCGCTTGCGCCGCAATCGTTCAGGACCTGCTCGACGCGGACGCCGAATGGATATTCGTACAGTCCCGGCCGCGCGCAGTCGCCGGAGACGGAAAGGATCTTGGTCCCCGCCGAGCGCTTGGTGCCGCGCCCGGCGAACGCCCGTCCGCCATAGAGCGCGATCTCCGTCGCCTGGGCAAGGGTCTCGACATTATTCACCACCGTCGGCTTGCCGAGATACCCAACCGTCACCGGGAAGGGCGGCCGAATGCGCGGCTTGCCGGGCTTGCCCTCGAGCAATTCTATCAGCGCTGATTCCTCGCCGCAGATGTAGGCGCCCGCCCCGAGATGAATGTCGATGTCGAAATCGAATCCCTGGCGCGCCGCAAATGCTCGCGCCCAACAGGCGGCCGCGGCGCATCGCCTCGAGCTTCGCCTCCAGCGGCTCCAGGAGATGGCGGTATTCACCGCGAAGATAGAGGAGTCCGCGCGCCGCCCCGACGACGAATCCGGCGATCGCCATCCCCTCGAACACCCGGTCGGCGTGAGATGTGAGCAGCACCCGATCCTTGAACGTTCCCGGCTCGCCTTCGTCGGCGTTGCAGACGACAAATCGCTCGGCGCCCGGCGCGTTGCGGCAGCTCTCCCATTTGACCGCGGTCGTGAAGCCGGCGCCGCCGCGCCCGCGCAGGTTCGAATGCTTCATTTCGTCGAGCATTCCCTGGCGGCCAAGCGCCACCGCGGCGCGTAGCGCGGAACCCCGCTCGTAGCGCGAGCCGAGCAGAGCGTCGGCGCGGCGAATATTGTCCTCGACCCGGAAAAAGCCCGATGGCCATTCCGAAATCGGAACGCCGCCGCGCACGAGATCGCAGATCTCGTCGACGCGGCGCGCAGTGAGGCGGGTGATCGCGCGGTTGTTGACGAGAGCCGCAGGCCCCTGATCGCACATCCCCGTGCAGGAGGTGAGATCGACGCTCACCGCCCCATCCGGAGAAACCTCGCTCCGCCGTAGTTTGAGCCGTTTCAGCATGTGCTCGAACAGCGCCAGGCTTCCGAACATCCGGTCGGTGATGTTGTCGGAAAACAGGATCCGATAGCAGCCGTGGGGCTGGTCGTAGAGAAACGAATAGAATTCCACGACGCTCTGGACCCGCGTCACGGGAACTTGAAGACCCGAGGCGATTGCCCGCCCGGTCTCAGGCGAGATCCAACCCAGTTCCTCCTGCGCCTCGCGCAGGATTTGGAGCAACTGAGTCGGGTCAGCGCGTCGCCGCAAAATCTCGGCGACCGCGGGGACTTCAGCAGCCATTCTCAGCCTCGTCGGTCAAACGACGTCAATTTTCGACCTGCTGGCCTTTGCCGGATTGATCCCGGTCAAATCGTCCGGCCGCAGCCGCAAAAAGTTTGAATGCGCATCATTTCAGCAGCACGTAGATATTGACTTGCAGCGTCGGATCGTCGGGGTCCTTAACGTCGTTCGCATATTCCTCGACGAACAAATCCTGCGCGTCGATGCCCTTGTCATCAAGATAGGCCGTGATGGCGTCATAGGTGGCGTCGATGTCGGAATATGCGCCCTGGTGCTCGAAGCGCATCGCCTTGCCGCTAGGCGTCAGTCCGATCTGCACCGCATCGGAGAGGCTCGATTTTCCTTCGGGAGCCGACGCAAGCGGATATCCGGCGTGGTATTTGAATCCCGTGTCGTCGGATTCGACGAACACAGCGAGCGGCTTGCCTGCCGGCGCAAGGTTCGCCTTGTCCATGTCGCGCTTGACGAGGGTGAGGGAACCGAGAATCGCGCTGTAGATTTCGTCCCGGTCAGCCTTGCCTTCGATGTAGGCGAAGGGACGCGCCGGAAGATCGACGGTTTCGCCGGTCGAGGCTTCGCCCGACGGCGTGGCCGGCTCGCCAGGTTTTGCAGCCTCGGGAGCCGTCGGCGCTGGCGTCGTGGCGGAAGGCGGTTCGGCCGGGTTGGCGGCTGGAGGGGCCGCAGGCGCGGACGACGGAGGCCCGGGCGCCTGGGCAGCAGGGGCCTGAGCCGGGGTCTCCTGGGCGAAGCCCACGCTTGCGGCCGCCGCGGCGGCGATGAAACTCGCGACAGCGAAACGGATCAGACCGGATGACATGGCGGCTCAGTCCTCTGGCGCGAACAGGCGTGGAATCGCCCGCCCGCAGTTTAGAACCATATCGGCGTCACAAGGAAGAGCGCCCGGCTTTGGCGCCGTCAGGCCGGCTGAGGCTTCGCCCATCTTAGGACCGGCTGTCGCGCGGCGCGGGTCTCGTCGAGCCGCCGCCGCGGCGCATCGACCGGGGCCGACTGAAACCGCTCGCGCTCGCCGGCTCTCGCCGCGATCGCGAGGTCGCGCAACGTCATGATGAACAGGTCGAGGCTCGCCTTCGATTCGGACTCCGTCGGCTCGATCAGCATCGCCCCGTGCACGATCAGCGGGAAGTAGACGGTCATCGGATGATAGCCCTCGTCGATCATCGCCTTGGCGAAATCGAGCGTCGTCAACCCCGTGTCCTTCAGCCAGCGGTCGTCGAACAGCGCTTCGTGCATGCAGGGCCGTTCGCCGAACGGCGCGCTCATCACGTCATTGAGCGAGGCGCGAACATAATTCGCCGAAAGCACCGCGTCTTCGGAAGCCTGCCGCAACCCGTCCGAGCCGTGAGACAGAATGAAACTGAGCGCGCGCACAAACATGCCCATCTGCCCGTGGAACGCGCACATGCGTCCAAACGACGCGCCGCCCTTGGCGTGCTCGACCAGGCGAAGCGCTCCGCCTTCGCGCACCACGAAGGGAACCGGCGCATAAGGCGCAAGGCGCGACGACAGGGCGACCGGGCCCGCCCCCGGGCCGCCGCCGCCGTGCGGGGTCGAGAAGGTCTTGTGCAGGTTGATATGCATGGCGTCGACGCCAAGATCGCCCGGCCGGGTCTTGCCGACAATCGCGTTGAAATTGGCGCCGTCGCAATAGAAGTACGCTCCCGCCTCGTGTACCGCTTCGGCGATTTCGCCGATCTCGCGCTCAAACAGCCCACAGGTGTTCGGATTGGTCAGCATTATTGCCGCAACGTCGGAGGCGAGCCCGGCGCGCACCGCTTTGGCGCTGACGTTTCCGTCCTCGCCCGCCGGGACAGAACGCACCGAATAGCCGATCAGCGCCGCAGTCGCGGGATTGGTGCCGTGGGCGGAATCAGGCACCAGAACGACCCGCCGAGTGGATCCCTCCCCGCGCGCCTCGATCGCCGCCTTGATCGCCATCATGCCGCAAAGCTCGCCGTGCGCGCCCGCCTTCGGCGACATTGCGACCGCATCCATGCCCGTCATCGTCAATAAGGCGTTGGCCAGCGCTTCGATAACCTCGAGCGCTCCTTGCGCCGTCGAGACCGGCTGAAGCGGATGGACGTCGGCGAATCCGGGCAGGCGGGCCATCTTCTCGTTGAGACGGGGATTGTGCTTCATCGTGCACGAGCCGAGCGGGTAGATTCCGGCATCGATCGAATAATTGTTGCGCGACAGCCGCACGTAATGGCGGATCGCCTCCGGCTCGGTCAGGCCGGGCAGTTCAATCGCGCTTCCGCGAGCATGCGGGCCCAACCGTGACTGGAAGGACGCCGGCTCATCGATGTCGACGCCGGTCGCATCCAGGCGCCCGGTCTCGAAGATCAGCGCCTCCTCGATGTCCAAGCCACGATTTCCGGTGAAGGTTCCGCGCGACGACGCGCTGGCCGATTCTGGGCGGGTCGGGCGGCCTTGAACGTTCATGGGAGGCGCTCCTTCTAAGGATTCACCGCAGACAATCGGCAAGCGCCCGCGCATAAGCCGCGCGATCGTCTTCGGTATTGGTCTCCGTGCTCGCGACGATGATGCAATCGTCGAGCCCGGCCTCTGGCAAGAGCCGCGAAACCGGCAATCCGCCGATCACCCCGCGGCTGGCCAAAGCCTCGATGAGCCCTGCGGCTGGCCGAGGAGTACGCAACGTGAACTCGTTGAAGAAGTGGGCATTGACCACCTCGACCGTCGGAATCGCGGCAAGCCGGTCGGCGAGTCGCACCGCATTGGCATGGTTGACGGTCGCCAGGCGCCCGAGCCCTGCGGCGCCGAGCAACGTCAGATGGATCGTGAACGCCAGCGCGCACAGGCCGGAATTGGTGCAGATGTTGCTTGTCGCCTTCTCGCGGCGAATGTGCTGCTCGCGAGTCGAGAGCGTCAGCACGAAGCTGCGCCGCCCCGCCGCGTCGACCGTCTCGCCGGCGAGGCGCCCCGGCATCTGGCGGATATTCCGTAAGCGGGTCGCGAACAGCCCAAGATAGGGGCCGCCAAAACTGAGCGCGTTGCCGAGCCCCTGCCCTTCTCCGACCGCAATGTCCGCGTCCATCTCGCCAGGCGAACGCACCGCGCCGAGCGCCACCGGATCGGTGAAGACAGCAATCAAAAGAGCGCCGCGGGCATGGGCGCCGGCGGCGATGGGCGTCAGATCGCGCGGATTGCCGAAGAAGTCGGGCGCCTGGACGATGACGCAGCTCGTCTCGCCATCGATTGCTCCGGCGATGTCTTCGCTCGCCTTCAGGTCGGGCGGCAGACGGACGATCGTGTCGCCCGCCATGTGCGCCAGCGTCGCGCAGACGTCGGCGTATTGCGGATGCAGCCCGCCGGAGATCACCGCCCGATTGCGCCGCGTCAGGCGATGGGCCATCAACATCGCTTCGCCGCACGCCGTCGAACCGTCGTACATCGAGGCGTTTGCGACCTCCATGCCGGTGAGGGCGGCGACTTGGGTCTGGAACTCAAACAGGACTTGCAGCGTCCCTTGGGCGATTTCCGGCTGGTAGGGGGTGTAGCTGGTCAGGAATTCGGAGCGCTGAATGAGATGATCGACCGTGGCCGGGATGTGGCGTCTGTAGGCGCCCGCGCCGAGAAAGAACGGGGCGGAGCCGGCGGCGAGGCTGCGATTGGCGACCGTCGTCATCGCCCGCTCGACCGCCATTTCGCTCTTGGCTAACGGCAAGTCGAGAAGACCCTCGATCCGCTTGTCAGCGGGAATGTCGGCGAACAGCGCCTCGATGCCGGGCGCGCCGATGCGCGCCAGCATCGCCTCGCGGTCGCTTGCGTCGAGCGGCAGGTAGCGCATCATTCAGCCCAAGGTTTTGATGTACTCAGCGTAGGCCGCCTCATCCATCAATCCGCTGAGTTCGGTTGGGTCCGCAAGCTTAAGGCGAAAGAGCCAGCCCCGTCCGAGCGCGTCCTCGTTGATGAGGCCGGGCGTCGACTCAGCCTCCGAATTGACAGCGACGACTTCGCCGGAGGCCGGCGCGAAGATGTCGCTCGCCGCCTTGACACTCTCGACTACGGCGGCCGGCTCGCCCTGCTTCAGCGCCTTGCCGATCGGCGGCGTCTCGGCAAAGACGACATCGCCGAGCTGTTGCTGCGCGTGCTCGCTAATCCCGACGACGCCCTCGCCGCCCTCAACGCGGATGTACTCATGGTCCTTCGTGTAGCGGATCTGTGACATCATGCGTTCCTTGTTCAGCCGCGATAATAGGCGTGGGGGTAAAAGGGCAGCGGGACGACGCGCGCGCTCAATGGCTTGCCGCGCACTATGAGAGAGATCGGCGTTCCGACTGCGGCGTTGGCGCGCGCGACGTAGCCCATCGCAATCGGCGCGCCGACGCTGGGGCCGAATCCGCCGGAGGTAACGACGCCGATCGGCGCGCCGTCGGGCGAGGCGATCTCCGCCCCGTCGCGCGCGGGCGCGCGCCCGTCCGGCCGAACGCCCACGCGTTGACGGCTCGGCCCATTGGCCAGTGCGTGCTGGATGCGTCGGGCGCCGGGAAATCCACCCTCGACGCGCCGGCGCTTCTGAATCGACCAGGAAAGGGCGGCTTCGATCGGATCGACGGTCTCGTCAAGCTCGTGCCCGTAAAGACAGAGGCCGGCCTCGAGTCTAAGCGAATCGCGGGCGCCGAGACCGATCGGCGCAACGTCGGGCTCGGCCAGGAGAATGCGAGCCAAGTCCTCCGCCCGCGTCGACGCGAGCGAAATCTCATACCCGTCCTCGCCGGTGTACCCCGAGCGCGAGACGAAAGTTTCGAACCCGATGAGCCGCGCCGGGCGGGCGCTCATGAAAGTCATGGCCCCAAGCCCCTCGCCGGGGGCGAGGCGCGCCAATGTCGGGGCGGCCAAGGGACCTTGGACCGCGATCAACGCCGCCGTGGGCAGCGGCGTTAGCCGGACGCCGGCGGGCAAGCGCCGGCGAATGAGCGCGTAGTCGACGGCTTTTCGCGCCGCATTGACGACCAGTCTCAACGCGCCGTCCGCGCCGGGCGGGCGGGCGATCATAAGATCGTCGACGATCCCGCCGTCGTCGTTGAGCAATTGGCTATAGCGCTGGTGGCCAGGGGCGAGACTGAGGACATCGGCGGGGCAGAGCGTTTCGAGAAAGGCGGCGACAGCTGCATGGTCGGCGCCCTCGATGACTGCCTGGCCCATATGCGAAACATCGAACAGCCCGGCAAACTTGCGGGTGTGCAGGTGCTCGGCCAGGACCCCTGCCGGATAGTGGATCGGCATGTCGTAGCCGGCGAACGGCGCCATCCGCGCGCCGAGCTCGATGTGCAGAGCGTGCAAGGGGGTCTTCTGATTCACGGCTTCGTTCATAGGCCCACCGGTCGCGAACAAGCGCCCGCTCGACGCCGAGCCGCGGGAGCGCGGCTTTGGCGGTTGCGGACGCCCCCTCTGTCCTATGACCTGAGAGATTTCCCGCTCGCGGCGGTTGCCCCCGTCGGTGGGCGAACGCTTCGGGCGCACGCCTCTTTCCAGAGCGTCATCACTCGCGCGGTCCCTACGGCCTGAGCGTTTCCGGGGCGGTTGCGCCTTCGGCGCCGGCGCGCAAACGCCGGACTCTTCCGCGAAGTGTCTTCGACTGACGTTCCGAGCTAGCCTGACCGATGGAGCATTGTCAACGCAAGATGGGCCCGGCTTCGGCAGTTCGCTTAGCCTGCGGTCTTCTTCGTTTTGTGCCGCGTCGGCGCCGGGCGCCGGTCCCCCCTTCGAAGCCGACGGTGATCGAATAGACGTCCGCCAATTGGAGAGTCGACATCGGCAGCGTGATCGGGTCGGTCACGACGCGAAAAGCGCCGGCCGTGACGCCGTCCGTCGCCGCCTCGACCCGGTAGGTCTGCGAAAAGACGTCAGTCTTGTCGCTGTCGCGGGTCACCGTGATCTTAAGAGGCGCGTTGAAGGTCCCAGCCGAGCCGGCCGGGCCGATAACGACCGCGCCCTTCACGCCGATCTTGAGCGCGGCTTGCGAGGGGCCGGCGGGATCGCATTCACGGGCCGTATCGCTGATGTTGAACTGATAGCGCACCGAGGTGTTGTCGGGGCCGCCGACGCGCAGCGCAGCGCCGCCGGAGGAGATGGCCACCTCCGGACAATTGATGTCTTGCGAAGCAACCGGCAGAACTTTCGGCTTGTCGGTCGGATTGGTCGCGGGTTGTCCGGCCACCGTCCGCGGGTCCGCGCCCGCGTTCAGGGTGTAGACGTTCGGATCCTGGTGGGAGAAAAAACCGCCGACTGAGCTGCCGACTGAGCCGACCGCGCCGCCGACCGTGTCGCAGCCGGTAAGAGCGACGACCGCCGTCGAAAGAAGCGCGATGCGAACCAACTTTGCGCGAACGATCATTGCTTCGGACTTGGCCTATTGAGCAACCGGGAATCGTTTGAAAGAGTGGGCGTGGCTTACCCCGCCGGCGCCATCAAGGCAATTGTTCGTAGGCCTCCTTGAAACCGGCGAGCGGCGCCTGCATGCCGACGCCCTGCTCCGGCGTCTGGAAGATCCCGAGCGTCGCGGTCTTTCCAGTCTTCAGCTTGTTGATAAGGGCGTCGTCCATGGCGAGCTGGGCGACGCACCCGTTGGGGAGGCACTGCAGGAAGTTCAAACGACCTGCGTCGGCCTCGTCGATCCGCAAGCTTACGCCCGGGGGCAGCAGCACGCCGAGCGGGGCGATCACCCGCATCAGCCGCGCCTTGCGGTCGGCGGTATTGAGCACGATGACGACGAGGATCAGATTCGGCCGTTCCTGGTCGACGACGCTGAGCACGATCGCGCATTGCTCGTGGGCGGCGCCGGGTGGGGTTTCGCAGCGGGTCACCCAGTCGCCGTGCTTGTCCTTGATGGCGCCTTGCGAATCCGCCGCGACCGCTCGGCCGACCGCGGCGAAGAGCGCCGCGCCGACGAAAAGGCATAAGAGCGCCCAACCGGCCTTCGATCGTTTCGGGTCGGTGAACGCCGTCGTCCGCAGTGACAATGATGCAATCCGTCGAAGGGTTGGGGCGGAGACGAACAGGGGCCGCCTTCGCGCGCCTCTCGCCGAAAACCGGCGCGAAAATGAGGCGGCCGTTGGGGCCGGGGATGGTGGGCGCTAGAGGGATTGAACCTCTGACCCCTACCATGTCAAGGTAGTGCTCTACCGCTGAGCTAAGCGCCCATCTCCCGAGGTCTCGAGCGGCGGCCCGCTCAAGGTCGGCGGGGTATAGACGCTCGCGTCGCAGGGCGCAACGGGCGCCGCCAACCTGAAGAGCGCCGCCCTCCCCATGGACGTCCCCGCGTTGATGTTGCGCCCAGCCGCGCCCGCCGATATCGGCGCGGTCATGGCGATCGAGCGCTCGCCGGAGTTCGAGCTTTGCGTCGGCCGTTCGGAAGAGGCCGAGCACCGCTCGATGCTCAATTCGCCGTCCCACGCCTACCGGCTCGGGATCGGAAGGAGCGGCGCAGTCGAGGCCTTCGCCATCCTGCGCGGCCTCGGCGACGTGCATGCCAACCTTTACCTGAAGCGCGTCGCCGTCGCCCGCCCGGGACAGGGGGTGGGAACAGCGTTTCTAAGCCTCGTGCTCGATGAGGCCTTCGGGCCTATGGGCGCCGAACGCTTTTATCTCGACTGCTTCGCTGACAACGCGCGCGCCCAGCCGCGTACCGCAAGCTCGGTTTCACCCGCGACGGCGTTTTGCGCCAGGCCTACCGCCTCGGGGATGGGACTCGAACGGACCTGGTGATGATGGCGATCCTGAAGAGTGAGTGGCAGGGGCGCAAGCGAATCCTTTAAGGCTCTTCGCGCCTTTGCGGCGTTGGCCGCGCTCGCCCGCCAATCGCCCTCAGTCGCCAGGCCCGTTTTGATTTTCCGGAAGTGACTTTTCGACGAACGCTCCTCCGGCGCGCGCCACACAATCTCAAACCGCTTTCTCGGTTGTGAGCCTGGCCCCCCTTCGGCTGCAGATCTTCTCATTGACAACCCGCCCGCATCATGGTTTTTCCAAAATCCCGTTGACATTGCTTAGCGCCTCCTTCGGATCTGGCTCCATGCCCCGCCGCTGGCTGAAAACGATAACGAAATCGCGTCCCGCCCCGAAGGGCGGGTCAGACGGCTGACTCACGCCTTCCCGCTGCTCCCCGGCGGGGGCGCCAGGTTTAGGAGGTCGCATTCGGCGGCCTCGAGGGGAGAGGGTCAAAAGGAATTCAACCCATGTCAGGCTTCAAGGTCGCGGTCGTCGGCGCAACCGGCAATGTCGGCCACGAGATGCTCGCGATCCTCGCCGAGCGCCGGTTCCCGGTCTCCGAAGTGGTCGCGCTCGCCTCCCCCGCCTCGATCGGCCGCGAGGTCTCGTTCGGCGACAAAACGCTGAAGTGCCGGGCGCTCGAGCATTATGACTTTTCCGACACCGATATCTGTCTCATGTCGGCCGGGGGGGCGGTGTCGAAGGACTATTCGCCCAAGATCGGCGCGAGGGGCTGCGTCGTCATCGACAATTCTTCGGCCTGGCGGATGGACCCGGACGTGCCGCTGATCGTGCCTGAGGTCAACGCGGCGGCGGCGAAGGGCTTCGGCAAGAAGAACATCATCGCCAATCCGAACTGCTCAACCGCGCAACTGGTCGTGGCGCTCAAGCCGTTGCACGATCGCGCGACGATCAGGCGGGTGGTGGTGGCGACCTATCAGTCGGTCTCGGGCGCGGGCAAGGACGCCATGGACGAACTGTTTTCGCAGACGCGCGCTGTGTTCGTGTCCGACCCGGTCGAGCCGAAGAAGTTCCCCAAGCGCATCGCCTTCAACGTCATTCCTCAGATCGACGTCTTCATGGACGACGGCTCGACCAAGGAAGAGTGGAAGATGATGATGGAGACCAAGAAGATCCTCGACCCCAAGATCAAGCTGACTGCCACCTGTGTCCGCGTCCCGGTGTTCATCGGCCATTCGGAAGCGGTCAACGTCGAGTTCGTTGAGCCGATCAGCGCCGACGAAGCACGCGAGATCCTGCGCAAGGCGCCCGGCTGCCTGGTCATCGACCGACGCGAGGCAGGCGGCTACATCACCCCGCACGAGGCGGCGGGCGAGGACGCGACCTACATTTCCCGCATCCGCGAGGATCCGACGATCGACAACGGCCTCAACCTTTGGATCGTGTCCGACAATCTCCGCAAAGGGGCCGCGCTGAACGCGGTGCAGATCGCGGAAGTGCTCGCAAATCGCGGCTGGCTGAAGCCGAAGCAGAAGGTTGCGTGACAGCTGGCGCGCGTGCGCAAGGCCGGATGGCGGCGTCGGCCGCCATCTGTCGCCGCGCAGTCAATCCCTCTATTATGATCGTGCGGCGCAGATCTGCGCATTATTTTTAAGGCTCGATTCGGCGATCCATGGCCCAAGATCCGGATATCCGCCTGCTCACCTCCCCGCGTATTTTTCTGGTCGGCATGGCGGCGTTCCTGGCGCTGGTCGGGTTCGTCGTCCTCATACTCTACCAGCAGATCGCGCTCGCCTTCAGCGCCAACCCGGGCTTGAACGGCCTGATCCTCGGCGTCCTTGGGATCGGCGCGCTGTTCACCTTCAGGCAGGTGATCCGGCTCTTTCGCGAAATTCGCTGGGTCAATTCGCTGACCGGCGCCCAGTCCGGCCCTGCGCCGACCCCTCGGCTGCTCGCGCCGATGGCGGCGATGCTCAACGCCGGGGCGGGCGCGCGGGGCTTGTCGACCGTCACCACCCGCGCCATCCTCAATTCGATCGCCACCCGGCTCGACGAGGGACGCGAGCTCAGCCGCTATCTGGTCGGGCTATTGGTGTTTCTCGGGCTGCTCGGCACGTTCTGGGGCCTCTTGGAGACGGTGCATTCGATCGCCGGGGTCATCGACAGCATGAAGACCGGGGTCGATACCGCGACCATGTTCGACGCCCTCAAGACCGGCCTCTCCGCGCCGATCTCCGGCATGAGCGTCTCGTTCACCTCATCGCTGTTCGGTCTCGCGAGTTCACTCGTCCTTGGCTTTCTCGACCTCCAAGCCGGCCAGGCGCAGAACCGCTTCTATTCCGAGTTCGAGGAGTTTCTCGCCAGCCACGTCCAGCCGACGCAGATCGTCGAAGCGACCCCGGAGGGGCCGGTCATTCCTCAAGCCACCCAGCCGGCGATCGAGAATCAGCGCGACGCCAAGGCGATCGCGACGCTTGCCGAAGGCATTCAGGCGTTGGTTGGCCACATGCGCACCGAGCAGCAGCAAATTCGCGACTGGGTCGATGCGCAGGCCGTGCAGCAGGAGGACATCGGCAAGCTCCTGCGCCGCCTGCTGGACGAACTCGGAACGCGGTAGTTCGCGCCGGGTGAGGAAGAAGAGGAGTTCTAGATGGCGCTGTCGCGCTCGCGCCGCTACGAGGCGGTGAACTATTGGCCGGGCTTCGTCGATGCCTTGTCGACGATGCTTCTGGTCATCATTTTTCTCCTGTCGGTGTTCATGCTGGCGCAGTTCTTCCTGTCACAAGAAGTGACCGGCAAGGACGAGGCGCTCGCCAAGCTTAACAGGCAGATCGAGGAGCTCACCAATCTCCTGGCCCTCGAGCGCACGCAGAAGGGCGCTGACGAGGCGAGGATTTCGACCCTCACGGCGACGCTCGATAGCGCAGAGCTCGAGCAGAAGCGACTCAAGGACGCCGCCTCGCAGGGCGCGGTCGACGCCGACGCCGCCAGCGGCAAGGCGTCGGCCGAGGCCACGGCGCTCGATCAGCAAAAGCAGATCTCGGCTCAGGCGCTGGCCCAGGTCGACGTGCTCAACCAGCAGATCGCGGCCCTGCGCCGGCAGCTCGCGGCGATCGAGGATGCGCTCTCCGCCTCGGAGGCCGCCAACAAGGAATCGCAATCGAAGATCGCCGATCTCGGCCAGCGTCTCAACGTGGCGCTGGCGCAGAAGGTTCAGGAACTCAATCGCTACCGCTCCGACTTTTTCGGCCGCTTGCGGCAGATCCTGGGCTCCCGGCCCGACATTCGCGTTGTGGGCGACCGGTTTGTGTTCGAATCCTCGGTGCTGTTCGATGTCGGCAAGGCCGATATCAGCCCGGCCGGGCGCGGGTCCCTCGATACGCTCGCCGCCGCCGTCCTCGACCTCGAGCGCGAGATTCCACCCGATCTGCCCTGGATCCTGCGCGTCGACGGCCATACCGACAATCGCCCGATAACCGGCGGCGCCGGCCAGTATAAATCCAACTGGGAGCTGTCGGCTGCGCGCGCCGTCTCGGTGGTGCAGTATCTGATCAGCAAAGGCGTCGAGCCGGACCGCCTGGCCGCAGCCGGCTTCGGCGAATTCCAGCCAATCGACCAGGGAACCGACGACGAGGCGCTGGCGCGCAATCGGCGGATCGAGCTCAAGCTGACCGAGCGGTGAGCGCCACGAGATGGGCCTTGCGCGACTTCGCGGAGGCCGATCTTTCCGCGCTCGTCGATCTTTGGGCAGCGGCCTGGATCGCGACCGGCCTGCCGATCGATTTCGACGCCCGCCGCGCCTGGATCGCCGAGCGCCTGCGTGCGCTCCGCGCGAGCGGGCATAGCGTTATAGTCGGCCTCGACCCGGATGGCCGCCCAGGCGGCTTCGTGA
This sequence comes from uncultured Alphaproteobacteria bacterium, assembly GCA_963794155.1. Classification (GTDB taxonomy): domain Bacteria; phylum Pseudomonadota; class Alphaproteobacteria; order Rhizobiales; family Beijerinckiaceae; genus Roseiarcus. The sequence continues at coordinate 124,622 of CAWCCX010000006.1, forward strand.
CCGTCGATCCCAAATCCGGCTCTCTCGACCAGCTCTGCGTCGCGCCCGCTGAGCGCGGGTCGGGCATCGCTTCAGCGCTGACAGACGAGGCCAAGCGCCGCTCGCCGGGCGTGGTTGAACTCGAGGTCAACGAGGCGAACCCCCGCGCCCGGCGTTTCTACGAGCGCGAAGGCTTCTCGGTCGTCGGGCAAGGCGTCAGCCCGCATTCGGGGCTGCCGACGCTTAAGTTGCGTTGGCGAGGAAGGGGTTAGCCAAAGTCGATCGGCGCGCATTGCGCCGCCCCGGTTGCCACCACTGCGGTTACAAGATATCGCCATCGGCATTGATCGGCCGTAAGAAGTCACGCCGACGCGGGAGGGAGCGCTTAACCATGCGCACGACGTTAATCGTATCATTGACAGCGCTCGGGCTCGCGGCGCTGACGGCGCCGGTTCTGGCTGAGGACATCACGATCGCGGTCGCAGGCCCGATGACCGGGCCGGTCGCGAGCATCGGCGAGCAGATGAAGCGCGGCGCCGAGGCCGCAGCCGCAGCGATCAACGACGCCGGCGGGGTCAACGGGCGAAAGATAAGAATACTGATTCAAGACGATGCCTGCGATCCGAAGCAGGCGGTGACGGTCGCCAATCTCATTGTCGGTCAACAGATCAAGTATGTCGACGGCCACGCCTGCTCGGGTTCGTCAATCCCCGCTTCCGACGTCTATGCCGAGAATAACGTCCTGATGATGAGCCCGGCGTCGTCGAATCCGGCGCTGACCGAAAAAGGGCATCCAGCGATCATGCGCCTTTATCCGCGCGACGACCGGCAGGGCGAGTTCATCGCCCCCTGGATCGCCGACAGATACAAGGGGAAGAAGATCGCCATCCTGCACGACAAGTCGGCTTATGGGAAAGGCCTGGCCTCGGTGGTGAAGGATAAGCTCAACGCCGGCGGCGTGACCGAGGTCATGTTCGAGGGCATCAATCCTGGCGAGAAGGACTATACCGCGGTCATCACCAAGCTGAAGAGCGCCGGGGCGGAGTTTGTCTATTTCGGCGGCTATCACGCCGAAGCCGGCCTCATTCTGCGGCAGGCGGCCGACCAGGGGGCCAAGTTCCAGCTCATGACCGGCGACAGCATCGCCACATCGGAGTTCTGGGCGATGTCCGGGGTGGCAGGCGAAGGCACGTTATTCACCTTCCCGACAGATCCCCGCCGCTCTCCGAGCGCCGTCAAGGCGCTCGAGCACTTCAAGGCCGAGGGCTACGACCCCGAAGGCTTCACCCTGTTCAGCTACGGCGTCATTCAGGCGATCGCCGATGGAATCAAGCGGTCCGGGTCGGACGACCCGGCGAAGATCGCCCAGGCGCTCGAGGACGGCAAGCCGGTTGATACCGTCATGGGCCCGGTCAGGTTCGACAGCAAGGGCGACATCCTCGACCCGCGCTACGACATCAACATGTGGAGCGCCGGCAAATACGGGCCGATTGCGAAGTGAGCGGGCCAGGGGATAGTTCGGGCGGGAATCGGCCGCCCGTCCTCACCCCGTCTCGGCAATGAACGCCTCGAGCAAAGCGTCGAAGGCCTCGGGCGTCTCCCATTGCGGCGTGTGGCCGGCGCCCGGGATCGTCTGCACCGCGCCGCGCCAGAGCGTCGGCATGACGAGCGAAGCGAAATAGCGGCCCTCGACGAGCTGCTCGTCGGCCCCGTGCAAGACCGCCAGCGCGACTTTCAGATCGCGCGCGACCGCCACCTCGTCGCGATAGCGGCCGTTCGCGGCGTTGGCCGCAAGACCGGAGCGGGCGCGCCCGTCCGTGCGCAAAATGTCGTCGAGAAAGAACGCTGGAATATCGGCAAAGCCGGGCCGGAAGAACGAGGCGACATAAGCGGACGCCTCGCTATCGTCGAAGTTCTCCTGGAAGGCGAATTTCATCGCCGGATTGGGCAGGAACGCCTCGCTCATCGACGCCCGCGAGGTGAGCGGCGGCGTGCCGAAAATCACGAACCCCCGCGCTCCTGGCAGATCGGGCGCCATCTCGAGCGCGACATGGCCGCCGAGGCTCCAACCGACAAACAGCGCGCGCTCGAGTCCGACCGCTTCGACGACCGTTCGGACGGCGTGGGCATGGCCGGGCAGGGAATAGGCGCCGGGGTCGTTCGCGTCATCCGACGCGCCGTGACCGGGGAGATCGACCGCAACCAACCGAAATCGCCGCCCCAGCGGCCCGTCGAGCTGACGCGAGAACGCGCGCGACGACGAGGAATTGCCGTGGATGAGGACCAAGGCGGCCCCCGGCCCCCCCGATTCCCAAACTGCGATCGCGCCGTTCGGCGCGTTGATCCTGATCTTTTTCATCAATCCCCCTTCGAGAGCCGGACTCTAGACTGGCGCGCGACGCAGCAAAAGACGACCGCCCTTCCCTTCCGGCGGCGTTTCGTGTATTGCGCCGCACAATCGTAACGGGCGAGCGCGACAATGAGCGCGGGCCGCGCCGTCGCGCTCCCGTCATCTTCGCGTCCAAATGAAGCGCGCGCGCCGCGTCCATTTCTCAGCTGCCCGCCAAAAGCCCGTACGTCCATGAAGCTTCGCAACATCGCCATCATTGCCCACGTCGACCACGGCAAGACGACGCTCGTCGACCGGCTCCTGCAGCAGTCGGGCGCGTTCCGCGACAACCAGCGGGTCGCCGAACGGGTCATGGATTCAAACGACCTCGAGCGCGAGCGCGGCATCACCATTCTCGCCAAGGCGACCTCGGTGGTGTGGAAGGACGTCCGCGTCAACATCGTCGACACGCCCGGCCACGCCGATTTCGGCGGCGAAGTCGAGCGAATTCTGTCGATGGTCGACGGCGCGATCGTGCTCGTCGACGCCGCCGAAGGGCCGATGCCGCAGACCAAGTTCGTGGTCGGCAAGGCGCTCAAGATCGGACTCAAGCCGATCGTCTGCGTCAACAAGGTGGACAAGGCCGACGCGCGGCCGGGCGAGGTGGTCAACGAGATCTTCGATCTCTTCGCCGCACTCGACGCCACCGACGAGCAGCTCGACTTTCCTATTCTCTACGGGTCGGCCAAGCAGGGCTGGATGGCCCTCTCTCCCGAGGGGCCGAGGGACAATATGGCGCCGCTGTTCGATCTGGTGGTCCAGCACGTCGAGCCGCCAAAGGTCGGCGCCGGCGGCTTCCGCATGCTCGGCACCCTGCTTGAGGCCAATCCCTATCTTGGGCGCATCATCACCGGCCGTGTGTTCTCCGGCTCGATCAAGACCAACGCGCCGGTGAAGGTCATCGACCGCGAGGGCGATACGATCGAGCAGGGCCGGGTGTCGAGAATCCTCGCCTTCCGCGGCATCGAGCGCACGCCGATCGACGAGGCGGTCGCGGGCGACATCGTAGCGGTCGCGGGCCTAGAAAAGTTCAACGTCGCCGACACTTTGTGCAGCCCCGAGGAGGTCGAGCCGCTAACCGCCCAGCCCATCGACCCGCCGACGCTGTCGATGACCTTTTCCGTCAACGACAGCCCGCTCGCGGGAACCGAGGGCGATAAGGTGACGAGCCGCGTCATCCGCGACCGCCTGTTCAAGGAGGCCGAGGGCAATGTGGCGCTCAAGGTCGAGCAGGCCTTGAATTCCGACGCCTATGTCGTCTCCGGTCGCGGAGAATTGCAGCTCGCAATTCTGATTGAGACCATGCGGCGGGAGGGCTTCGAGGTGAGCGTCTCGCGGCCGAAGGTGCTCTACCGCCGCAATGATGAGGGCGAGATCCTGGAGCCGGTCGAGGAGGTCGTGATCGACGTCGACGAGGAGCACTCGGGCGTCGTGGTGCAGAAGATGAGCGAACGCAAAGGCGAGATGATCGAAATGCGCCCCTCGGGCGGCGGCCGGCTGCGCCTGGTCTTTCTCGCCCCTACTCGCGGCCTCATCGGCTACCTCGGCGAACTGATGACCGACACGCGCGGCACAGCGGTGATGAATCGTCTCTTCCACAACTGGGGCCGCTGGAAGGGCGACATCGCCGGCCGGCGCAACGGCGTTCTGATTGCGAACGAAGCCGGCGAAGCGATCGCCTATGCGATGTGGAACCTCGAGGATCGCGGCCCGATGATGATCGATCCGGGCGCCAAGGTCTATCAGGGCATGATCGTCGGCCAGCACACGCGCGACAACGACCTCGAAGTCAACGTTCTGAAGGGCAAGAAGCTGACCAACATCCGCACCCACTCCAAGGACGAGGCGGTGCGCCTGACCCCGCCGATCCAGATGACGCTCGAAAAGGCGCTGGCCTATATCGAGGACGACGAACTCGTCGAAGTGACTCCGAAATCGATCCGCCTCCGCAAGAGCTTGCTGGACCCCAACGACCGCAAGCGTGCAGAGCGCGCCAAAGCGGCGGAGGGCGCGGCCTAAATCTACCCAGCGAGGGGCGCTTGAACGGGATAGAGATCAAGAGAGTCCGGAGAGGCCGATGCCGGCGACGAAGATCATGCTCATCCGCCACGCGGAGAAGCCGGACGGCGATGTCGGGCTGATGCCTGACGGGACCCAGAATCCCGAGGCCCTGACCGCGCTTGGCTGGACCCGCGCCAACGCGCTGGTTAGCCTGCTCGCTCCGGCGGATGAAGCAGCCCCGCTGCGGCCTCTGGCTACGCCGAGGAGCCTGTTCGCCTCGGGGTCGCAAAGCCTGCGGCCGATGCAGACGATCGCGCCGCTGGCCGCAGCGCTCAATCTCCCCGTCGCGACCTTCCCGAAGGGCCAGGAGGCTCAGCTCGTCGCCGCGGTCATGGCGGCCGAAGGCCCGGCTCTCATCTCCTGGCAGCACGAGGCGATCCCCGAGATCGCGACGCTGATTCGGGGCCGGGCCGACGGCGTCCCGCCGACTTGGCCTGGCCATCGCTTCGACCTCGTCTGGGTGTTCGATCTGACGGGCGATGGGACTTGGAGCTTCGCCCAGGCGCCGCAGCTCCTCATGCCCGGCGACTCCCCGAAGCCGATCGGGTTAAGCGGTTAGACCGCGGCGCGCACTTAGGCGATCTGGGCCTGCTTCCATCCATAACCGAGTACAAAATGTTTTGCTTTATCCTTGTATTAAACGACGCATTTTGGACGATTCAAAGTCTATTTACTATGTACGAACGTCAAACTTATCTTACCGGTGGACTATTTGCTGTCTTTGAATCGAGGCCTTGTGTTTAAGGCTCCCTTAAGGAAAGATGAGAGATACAGGGTTTCCTGCTCTGGCCGTCGAAATGTTCGGGAAGAACGACGAGTTGCGTAAATGAATCATTCATTCGCTGTAAAATCCCGCTTCTTCCATCGGTGGACGCCGTCGCCCGCCTCGTGACAGGCTGAGACAAGTCCAGCCGGTCGGAGGATCGGACGCGTGCGAATTCGTCATCTCAACTGTGGGACGCTGTGCCCGCCAGGCGGCAGATTGTTGGGCGGCGGAGGGGGGCTGTTGTCGGCGGCGCCGATGTGCTGCCACTGCCTCCTGATCGAGGGCGATGACCGGCTGATTCTCGTCGACACTGGGCTTGGCGTCGAGGACGTCAACGAGCCGCAGCGGCTCGGACTGATGTTTAAACTGCTGATGCGGCCGAGGCTCGAGGTCGCGGAGACGGCGCTGCGACAGGTCGTAGATTTAGGCTACCGCCCGAGCGACGTGCGCCATATCGTGCCGACCCACCTCGACCTCGACCATGCGGGAGGCATCAGCGATTTCCCGGGCGCGGCCGTCCATATTTACGCCGACGAGCTTCGCGCCGTCTCGAGTTCGGTCGAGCCTCAGCGAGCGAGGGCGCTATCGCGCCGTGCAGCTCGCCGCGGTCAAGAAATGGGCGATCGTCAAGGAAGAAGGCGAGTCCTGGTGCGGCTTCTCGGCCGTGCGCGCAATTCCGGGAACGAATGACGAGGTCCTCCTGGTCCCGCTGCCGGGCCACACGCGCGGCCATTGCGGCGTCGCGGTGCGGCGCTCGGAGGATTGGCTGCTTCATTGCGGAGACGCCTATTTCCACCATTCGGAGGTCGAGCCTGGCGGCGGCGCAACGCCCGTGGGTTTGCGGGTGGTCGAACGGCTTTCGAGCGTCGACGGACCGGCGCGGCGCGCCAATCTGGCCCGGCTGCGCGACCTTGCGCGCCTGTCGATTGGCGGCGTCAAGCTGTTCTGCTCACACGACCCAGTCGAGTTTGCGGCGTTGAAGGGCGAAGAAGAACGTGAAGCACTGAAGGACGAAGAAGAACGCCAAGCGAAGGCGCCTTCGCGCCCGGTCAGCGCGCCGACGCCGCGCCGACCGCAGTACCGGGACATTCGCGCGGCGGAATAACTCCGACCGTCGCTCGCCGTTGGTCGCGTACACCCGGTCGAGCTGTCGCGCCGCTCCGGGTGTCAATACTGGTCGCGGGCTCATGAGCGAGGGGAGCTTACTCCGCCTTCGCCCTCCCCCTCAGCGCCTTCACCGCACCGCGACGGGTCTTCTCGTCGAGCCGGCGCGCCCTCGCGGCGAGCGTGGGCCGGGTGGCTAGGCGCGGCTTGGCCCGTTCCTGCGCCTTCAAGAGCATGGCGCCGAGACGGAGGCGCGCGTCCTGCCGGTTGCGCGGCTGGCTGGCGAATTTCTGGGCGAATATGACGATGACGCCGTCCCGCGTCGCCCGTGCGCCGGCGAGTTTGATCAGCCGCGCCGCGACGTCGTCGGGCAGGCTCGGGCTCGAACGGGCGTCGAAACGCAATTCGACCGCGCTCGCCACTTTGTTGACGTTCTGCCCACCCGGTCCCGACGCGCGGACAAAGCTCTCGACGATCTCGCTCTCGTCAATGAAGAGAGCGCCGACTTTCATGCCTGCCGCCAGTCCCTCACGTCGACGAACCGGCCGGCGATGGCGGCCGCGGCCGCCATTGCCGGCGACACGAGATGAGTGCGACCCCGGTAGCCCTGCCGACCCTCGAAATTGCGATTTGAGGTCGAGGCACAGCGCTCGCCCGGCGCGAGCTTGTCCGGGTTCATGGCGAGGCACATCGAGCAGCCCGGTTCGCGCCACTCGAAGCCGGCGGCGAGGAAAATCCGGTCGAGGCCCTCGGCCTCGGCCTGCGCCTTGACCAGGCCCGATCCCGGCACGACCATTGCGCTCACCCGCTCGGAGACCTTTCGCCCTTCGGCGATCCTGGCCGCGGCCCGCAAATCCTCGATCCGCCCATTGGTGCAGGAGCCGATGAACACGCGGTCGATTTCAATATCGGCGATCCTCTCGCCGCCCTTGAGCCCCATATAGTCGAGCGCGCGCTTGATCGAGGCGCGCTTCTGCTCGGTCGGCCCGTCCTCGATCCGCGGTACAGCGCCAAAGATCGGCGCCACGTCCTGCGGGCTCGTGCCCCAGGAGACGATCGGCGGCAGCTCGGCGGCGTTGAGTTTGACCTCGCGGTCGAACTCCGCGCCCTCGTCGCTGCGCAGCGTCTCCCAATGGCGCATCGCGTGATCCCAGTGGCCGCCCTTCGGCGCCTTCGGACGGTCCTTGAGATAAGCGTAGGTCTTGTCGTCGGGCGCGACCATACCGGCTCGCGCGCCGCCCTCGATCGACATGTTGCAGACCGTCATCCGCCCTTCCATCGAGAGCGACCCGATCGCCGAGCCGCAATATTCGATCACGTGGCCGGTTCCGCCCGCGGCGCCGATCTCGCCGATGATTGCGAGAATGATGTCCTTGGCGGTGACCCCTTCAGGAAGCGCGCCGTCGACCGCGACCCGCATGTTTTTGGCCTTGGTCTGGATCAGCGTCTGAGTCGCCAGCACATGCTCGACCTCGGAGGTGCCGATGCCGTGGGCGAGCGCGCCGAAGGCGCCGTGGGTCGAAGTGTGGCTATCGCCGCAGACGATCGTCGTCCCCGGCAGGGTGAAGCCCTGCTCCGGGCCGATGATGTGGACGATGCCCTGCCGGGAATCGAACTCGTCGTAATACTCGATCCCGAACTCGCGCGCGTTCCTCGCCAGTTCCTCGACCTGCTGGCGGCTCTCGGGATCGGCGATGCCGCCGCGACGGTCGGTCGTTTGGATGTTGTGGTCGACGACGGCGAGCGTCTTGTGCGGCGCGCGAACCTTGCGGCCGGACATCCGCAAGCCCTCAAACGCCTGCGGGCTCGTCACCTCATGGACGAGATGCCGGTCGATGTAGATCAAGCTCAGGTCGCCCTTGGTGTCGAGGACATGATCGTCCCAGATCTTGTCGTACAACGTACGCGGCTTGGACATGACCTCTCCAGCGCCGTAGGGCGCGAATGAAGGGAATTGGGCGCTATCTATGCCGAACGGGGAGAGGATGGAAGGGGTGAGAGCACCGCCTCAGGCCTCTCGCTTCCTACCCCGCAAACCACCTTCGCTCCATGCCGAACCGGCGTTCGCTCCGGGGGGTCGAGGCAATTCCTCGTCCTCGCGTGGTCGCAGGCTCGACCCGGCGGGCGCCCACGCCGGAGGGGAGACCCGCAGCTAATCCCCGCTCACCAAGCCGCGCCCGCCGGGCATCCGGCTAAAGCCTCCTTCGAGCGGGCTTGCGCTGCAACCCAAAATCACCTGCAAAAATGCTGGGTACAACCTATTTGGCGATAGCACAACCCTTGAGCGAAATCCGCGATTCCCTTATGGCTCGTCTGATTGGCTAGGCCGTGGCGGCCTTCGCGAGCTGAGGTTGAGATGACGGGGGATTCCTTTATCGACTCGCAAGATCGGCTGCACTCCGAAATGCTCCGGATTTGGAGCCGGCTCTTGGAGTTGTCGGACCTCTCGATCGACGATGATTTCTTCGACAAAGGGGGCGATTCGCTCCTGGCGACCGAGCTCATGCTCGAACTGCGGCAGCTCACCGGAAGGGCGTTGCCCGATAGCTTGCTGTTCGAGAGCTCCACGGTCAGATCGCTCGCTCAGAGGCTCAGCGAGAAGGAGGCTCCCCGGGCGAAGGCCGCGGTCCGGATCGGCGCGGCGTCCGATGGCGCCAAGCCGCTCCTCTTTTTTCACGGCGACTGGACGTGGGGCGGTTTCTACGTCGAGCATCTCGCGCGAAAGTTGGGACCGGAATTTTCGGTTATCGCCGTCGCTCCTCATGGACCGGGGGGCGAGCCGATTCCGCCTTCGATCGAAGCCATGGCGGCCGATCGATTGCCGGCAATCCTCGAGGCGCAGCCGGCCGGGCCTTACCGACTGGCCGGGCACTGCGTTGGGGGGATTGTGGCGCTCGAGACGGCGCGGCTGTTGATGCGGCTAAACCATCAGGTGGAGACAGTCGTGATGATCGATTCCCCTCTGGTGATCGGCGGGGCGGCGTTGAGGATCCCCCGAGGGGAGTCGGGAGCGCACGCCCCGGTCGCGACGCCTGATGACGTACCAATCGAGCCTGTTTCCCCTGCGTTCGATTGGGGTTTGGAACGCTACCAGAGGTGTGTGGCTGCATATTCTCCGAGTCCGGTTTCAGTACGCCTCCTTGTCCTTGCCTCCGAATTCGACGGCCGAGACTGGGTTCGACTGAGTGCGGATGCCGAGCTGCTTGAGATTCCGGGAGGCCATTTCGATTGGGTGACTTTCCGGATCAACGACCTGGTTCTCAACCTGAGGTCTTGGCTACCCGGCAACGCGTCGCTCGGCGTGAGCGCGCGCCGTCCTCTCACTCCTTCTAAGAACGATAAAACTTCTCCCGCCGGTCCGTCCGGTCGGGGAGCACGTCAATTGCTCGCTCGGCAGAATGAAGGCAAAGTTCTCGCGCTGAGCTTAAGCAACAAAGAAATCCCGCCGGCGCGAAGCGCCGCGACGATTAACGACGCTCTTTTGCTCCGCTTGAGATCGGTCTTGAATTACGCACGCCGAGGAGACAAGCGTCGCTATAGCGCAAGATAGCTCTGATCCCAGTAACAGCGAGCTTGGATCGGAGTGAATATTGGACATGGAAGAGATCAAGCTCTCGCCTCTCGAACTCGAGTCAGCTTCCCCGATTCGACGAACGATGCCACGCCCCCCACATCTCAGGCAGCCGGACTACAAAGAGAAATATGATTTTTCGACCGTCTTCTATGATTGCTTTGCGTCGGTTGACGCGACCTGGAGCATCTTCGTAGGTCCGCCACTTCTAAATCTTGAGCCGATCGTATTGCCGGGGCTTCCAACGGCCTTTGGTAGCCGCCAGCCGTCAGACATGTCTTTGCGTAATCTTATCGCTTGCACCCAGCTATGGCTCCGGACCGCGGAGAGTGAGGCGGTTCTCCCTCCTGGGGTGTTTCAGCAAGTTCAAATCAACGTTCAGCCCAATGAAAGCGTTTTGTTTCGGGGAAGGAAAACGCTGCTGACCAAATCCAAAGACAATGACCTGCACTGGATTCATGATTGGGTACATTTCTTCGCGCGTATGCACAGATGTGACGCGGTCCTGTTTTACGACAACGCTTCAACCCGATACGAGATTTCCCAGATTCATGAAACGATCTCATCTGTCCCGGGCATCGAGGTCGCCGTTGTCGTCCGCTGGCCCTACAAATTCGGCCCTGTAGGTTCCGAATGTTTTCATGGCCCCCAGGGGCTCCCCTGGGACTCCAACTATTCCCAATTTGGGATCCTCGAGCACGCGAGACACAGATTTCTGGCCCACGCGGACGCAGTCGTTAACGCCGATGTCGATGAGTTGATTCTTACAAAAAACAGTGCTTCCGTATTCGAACTTGTTGCGCGCAGTCATACCGGATATTTGGAATACCCAGGGTTTTGGATTGAGAGCGCAACTGAATCAACTAGAAACACCCGTCGTCATTTCGATTTCTTGTATCAACGTGCCGCGCAGCCGGAATGGTCGGAGACCAAATGGACGGTCGCGCCACGCGGCTGCCCGCCACATGCGCAGTGGTGTGTGCACCAGATTTCGGGCATGCTATTTGATGCGCTGTCTTCCGAATTGTCCTTCCGACATTTTCGCGCGATCAGCACGAGCTGGAAATATCCACGCGATAGAATTGAGCGACCGAATGAGCGAGATCACGTCAGGGACGATGAACTGGCGACGTGGATAGAGCGACTCAGAGCCTGACTGAAAAAAGCCACGACTGTTCGGACTGCGAACGCTGATGCTGGTCGTTCGCTATCATTGAGGAATGATATTCGCTCAGGCGCGCGCCGCGCTATGGCGCCTTATGATCGATTGCTAGGGAGGACGACCAAAGCGTTGTCAACAATATTGCTTGGTGACGTACGAGAGCGGGTGGCCTGCAAAAGATCGACGCGGCGCTCGCGCAGGCTTTCCGAGAGGCGTCAATCGCTTTGGTCCTGCGGACTGAGGTAAGCATACCCAGATGCGCACCTCCAAACTGATCCATGTCGTCACCTGCCATGCCGAGGGCGAGGTCGGGGATGTGATCGTCGGCGGGGTCGCTGCCCCGCCGGGCGACAGCTTATGGGAGCAGTCGCGGTTCATCGCCAAGGACGGGGCGTTGCGCGCCTTCGTGCTCAACGAGCCGCGCGGCGGCGTCTTTCGGCACATCAATCTCATCGTGCCGGCGAAGGACCCGCGAGCACAGATGGGCTTCATCATCATGGAGCCCGAGGATACGCCGCCGATGTCGGGCTCGAACGCCATCTGCGTCGCCACCGTCCTGCTCGACGCCGGCATCCTGCCGATGCAGGAGCCCAAGACGCAGCTCACCCTCGAGGCGCCAGGCGGGCTTATCGCGGTCACAGCCGATTGCCGTAATGGCAAGGCCGAGCGCGTCAGCATCGAGAACGTGCCCTCGTTCGCTGACCTGCTCGACGAGCCGCTCGAGATCGAGGGGCTTGGCACGCTGAGGGTCGACATTGCCTATGGCGGCGACAGCTTCGTCATTGTCGACGCGGCGGCGTTGGGCTTCGTCATCGCGCCCGACGAGGCGCGCGACCTCGCCGAGGCCGGCGTCAGGATCACCGCGGCGGCGAACGAACAGTTCAGCTTCACCCATCCCGAGGCCGCGGGCTGGGACCACATCTCATTCTGCCAGTTCGCCGGGCCGCTCGCGCGCGAAGGAAAAGAGCTTATCGGCTCGAACGCGGTCGTAATCCGCCCCGGCAAGATCGACCGCTCGCCGACCGGAACCGGCTGCAGCGCCCGCATGGCGACCTTGAGCGCGCGCGGGCTGATGACCGAGGGCGACATCTATCGCGCCCGCTCCATCATCGGCTCGGAGTTCCTGTGCCGGATCGCGCGCCCCGCCACGATCGCCGGCCGGCCTGGCATTGTCCCGATCGTTTCCGGCCGGGCCTGGATTACCGGAGTCAATCAGTATATGCTGGACCCGGCCGATCCGTGGCCGTTGGGATACCGGCTCGCGGACACCTGGCCCAAGACTGCGTCCAATCCGTCTGCCCCAAGCGTTAAGGCTTAATTATCGGCGTTTGACCACTCCGCAGGGTCTTGCTTGACGCGGAATTGGCGATGAATTACCCAGTTCACGACCTTTTGTCGTTTCCCTGAACGATTTTAGCAGTTTTGCCCGAAGGCTGGCGTAAGAATGGATTCGGACGAATTCGCATCCCGGGGACGGGCGGAAGGGCAAGAGGTCGTGACGCCTACTGACGTTTTGAATCCTGATTATTTTCATAAAGTCGTCGATTGCCAGTGGGCGTGCCCGGCGCACACTCCGGTCCCCGAATATATTCGGAAAATCGCCGCGGGTGACTACAACACCGCCTATATGATCAATTGGAAATCGAATGTGTTCCCGGGGATTCTGGGGCGCACCTGCGATCGTCCATGCGAGCCCGCCTGCCGGCGGGGAAGGCTCGAGGAGCAGCCAGTCGCCATCTGCCGGCTCAAGCGCGTCGCCGCCGATTACAAACACGATATCGCCGCGCTCTTGCCCCGGGCCCCGAACCAGCGCAACGGCAAGCGCGTCGCCTGCGTCGGCGCGGGTCCGGCCTCGCTCACGGTCGCCCGCGATCTCGCCGCGATTGGCTACGAGGTTGTCGTGTTCGATTCCGATTCGCGCGCCGGCGGCATGATGCGCAGCCAGATTCCTAAGTTTCGCCTGCCCGACGAGGTCATCGACGAGGAAGTCGACTATGCGCTCTCGCTCGGCGGCGAGTTCATCGCCGAACGGCGCATCGACAGCCTGAAGGCCCTCGCCGGCGAGGGCTATGACGCGATTTTCGTCGGCTGCGGCGCGCCGCGCGGCCGCAACCTCGACATTCCCGGACGGCGGGAGGCCGCGGCCCACATCCACATTGGCATCGACTGGCTGGCGAGCGTTTCGTTCGGTCACGTCTCGTCGATCGGCCGGCGGGTGGTGGTGCTCGGCGGCGGCAACACCGCGATGGATTGCTGCCGGACTTCGCGCCGCCTCGGCGGCGCCGAGGTCAAGGTCGTCGTGCGCTCCGGCTTCGCCGAGATGAAGGCCTCGCCGTGGGAGAAGGAAGACGCGATGCGTGAGGGCGTCGCTATCCTCAATTTCCTTGCGCCCAAGGCGTTCGCGCATCAAGCGGGCCGCCTGACCGCCGTCGTGTTCGAAAAAATGACGGCAAGCAAGGACGAGCGCGGGCGCCGCGTGCTGGCCCCGACCGGCGAGCCGGACGTCCTGATCGAATGCGACGACGTTCTGATCGCTGTCGGCCAGGAAAACGCCTTTCCCTGGATCGAGAGCGACGCGGGCGTGGCGTTCGGCCGCGACGGCATGCCCGCCGTCGATGCGCTGACCTTCCAGTCGAGCCTGCCCAACATCTTCTTCGGCGGCGACGCCGCATTCGGGCCGAAGAACATCATCACCGCGGTCGCGCACGGCCATGAGGCCGCGATATCGATCGACGCCTTCTGCCAGGATCGGGATCCGCGTTTACGCCCCGATCCTTTGACCAATCTCGTCAGCCAGAAAATGGGCATCCACGAGTGGTCCTACGACAACGACATCACACTCGACCGCCGGTTTCAGGTACCCCATGTCGAGAACGCGGTGGCATTGAAGAACATTGAGACCGAGGTCGAACTCGGCTTCGATCTCATGCAGGCGGTCGGCAAATCGCAGCGCTGCCTCAACTGCGACGTACAGACCGTGTTCTCCGCCCCCTTGTGCATCGAGTGCGACGCCTGCGTCGACGTTTGCCCGATCGACTGCATCTCGTTCGTGCCCAACGCGCCGGAAGACGAATTGCGCCATTCACTCACCGCGCCGGCGCTCAATCTTTCCCAGGCGATCTATGTCTCGGAGCCGGTCAAGACCCGGCGGGTCATGGTCAAGGACGAGGATCTCTGCCTGCATTGCGGTCTCTGCGCCGAGCGTTGCCCAACCGGCGCCTGGGACATGATGAAGTTCACCATCGAGATGGCGCAAGCCGGACACTCATGCCGATCACAGCTGTAAACGACTTCGTCATTCGCTTCGCCAACGTCAACGGCTCAGGATCGGCTAGCGCCAATCTCCTGTTCGCGCGCTCGATCCTGCGCATGGGCATCCCGATCGCGCCGCGCAACATCTTTCCCTCGAATATCCAGGGTCTGCCGACCTGGTATGAAGTGCGGGTTAGCGAAGAAGGGTGGCTCGGCGCGCGGGGCGGCGCCGACATACTGGTCGCGATGAACGCCCAGACCTTCGCGCAGGATGTCGCAGCGCTCGAGCCCGGCGGCTACCTCTTCTACAATTCGTCCCGGCCGTTGCCGCCTTCCAGCATGCGCGACGACATCGTTGTTCTCGGCATGCCACTGACCGAAATCTGCGCCGCCCAATATTCCGACCCAAGGCAGCGTCAACTCTACAAGAACATCGTCTATGTCGGCTCGCTCGCCGCGCTTCTGGATATCGATCTCGCGGTGATGGAGAAGCTCGCCGCCGAACGCTTCAAGGGCAAGGACAAGCTCATCGAGGCCAATCAGCGGGCGCTGCGCATCGGCCATGATGAAGCCAGATCGCGCTTCGAATGCCCCCTCGGCATTCGCATTCGTCGCTCGTCCGCAGTCGGCCGCCGCATTCTCGTCGAGGGGAACTACGCCGCCGGACTCGGTGCGGTCTACGGGGGCGCAACGGTCTGCGCATGGTATCCCATTACGCCGTCCACGTCACTTGCCGAAGCGTTCGAACGCAATTGCGCGCGCTACCGGATCGATAAGGCGACGGGCAAGAAGAATTACGCCATCGTCCAGGCCGAGGACGAGATCGCCGCGATTGGCATTGCAGTCGGCGCCGGCTGGAACGGCGCCCGCGCCTTCACCGCGACCTCCGGCCCCGGCATCTCGCTGATGCAGGAATTCTTTGGCCTGGCCTATTTCGCCGAAATTCCGGTCGTGGTGTTCGACGTGCAGCGCGGCGGTCCGTCGACCGGAATGCCGACTCGCACCCAGCAGTCCGACCTCCTCTCGTGCGCCTTCGCCTCGCACGGCGACACCAAGCACGTACTGCTCATTCCCGACGGCCCGAACGAAGCGTTCGAATTCGCAGCCCGCGCCTTCGATCTCGCTGAGCGGCTGCAAACGGTCGTCTTTGTCATGCTCGACCTCGACATCGGGATGAATTCGCACCTCAGCGCGCCATTCCAATGGGATGACGCCCGCGTCTACGACCGCGGGAAGGTTCTCTCGTTCGAGAAGCTGGAAAAGGCGCCGAATTTCGGACGCTACGACGATGTCGACGGCGACGGGATTCCCTATCGGACGCTTCCCGGCGGCCATCCGACGCGCGGCGCCTATTTCACCCGCGGCACCAGCCGCGACCGCTTCGCGCGCTACACAGAGGAAGGCCTTCCCTATATCGACAACATGGAGCGACTGGAGCGCAAGTTCGAGACTGCGCGCGGCTTGCTGCCGCGGCCAGTGCTCAAACGGGCGACGAAGCCGACCCAGGTCGGAGTCCTCCAGTACGGATCGACCTCCGCCTCGATGGACGAAGCCCAGAAGATGCTGGCCGACGAGGGCCTTCATGTGGACACCCTGCGCATCCGCGCGTCTCCAATGACGCGGGAGGTCCAGGAATTCATCGGCGCCCATGACCGAATCTTTGTTGTCGAGCAAAATCGCGACGCGCAGATGCGCACGCTGATCTCGACCGATCTCGGCGTGGCGACAGACCGTTGGACGCCGATCCTCCACTTCAACGGGATGCCGACCTCCGCCCGCTTCATTCATCGCGAAATCGCGGCGCGCCTGCGCCAGCCGGCGGCGCCGCAACCGCTCGAGGCCGCCGAATGACCTTTCTCGTCAAGCCGAAGTTTCACCACCCCTCGATCGCCGTCAATGCGCTCGGCTTCACCCACCGCGACTACGAAGGCTCGATGTCGACGCTATGCGCCGGCTGCGGGCACGACGCGATCAGCGCCGCAATCATCCACGCCTGCTTCGAATTGAGCCTGCCGCCGCACCGGGTCGCCAAATTGAGCGGGATCGGCTGCTCCTCCAAGACCCCGACCTACATGCTCGGCCAGAGCCACGGCTTCAACTCGGTGCACGGGCGTATGCCGTCGGTGCTGACGGGCGCCAATCTCGCCAATCGCGACCTCATCTACCTCGGCGTCTCCGGGGACGGCGATACCGCCTCGATCGGGCTCGGCCAGTTCGCCCACGCCATGCGGCGCGGCGTCAACATGGTCTATATCGTCGAGAACAACGGGGTGTACGGGCTGACCAAGGGCCAGTTCTCGGCCACCGCCGACCGCGGGTCGACGAGCAAGAAGGGAGCCGGCGCGCTCGACCAGCCGATCGACCTCGTCGGCATGGCGATCGGGCTCGGCGCCTCGTTCGTGGCGCGGAGCTTCTCCGGCGACAAGGCGCAGCTGGTGCCGCTCATCAAGGCGGCGTTCGAGCACCACGGCGCGGCGTTCATCGACGTCATTTCGCCCTGCGTCACCTTCAACAATCACGCCGGCTCGACCAAGAGCTTCGATTACGTCCGCGAGCACAACATCGCCGTCAACGCGCTCGATGTCATCATCGGGCGGGAGCCGATCGAGATCGATTACGAGGAAGGCGCGAGCCAGGCGGTGGCGATGCACGACGGCTCGACCATCCTGCTTCGCAAGCTCGACGCCGATCACAATTGCCGCGACCGCTCCCAGGCGTTGGCCACGGTCGAACGCTGTCGCGTCGCCGGCGAGATCGCGACTGGCCTCATCTACATCAACGAGGACGCCGACGAGCTGCACGACATTCTCGGCACGACCGCGCGGCCGCTGAACGAGCTTGGCGAGCACGAGCTCTGCCCGGGATCGAAAGCCCTCGAGGCGATCAACGCGTCGCTGCGGTAAGGCGCGTCAGGGGGCAGGGTCGCGCGCCACGGGCGTTCGCCGTTCCGCCAGCAGTTGGTCGATGACCCGGCGGAAGGTTGCATATTCGAACGGCTTGCCGAGCGTCGAACGCGCCCGGTACCTCGGCTCGATCCCGTCCTGCCCGTATCCCGACATCAACGCGAACGGGACGCCGCGGGCGCTCAGGGCATCGGCGAGCGGGTAGCTCTTATCCTTGCCGAGAGCGACGTCGACGATCGCCGCGTCCAGGTCCATCTCGGCAAGTTTGAGCGCCGCGGCCAGATTATGCGCGGGCCCGACCACAATGTGACCAAGCTCCGACAGCCATTCCTCGGTCATCGCGCTGATCAGCGGCTCGTCGTCGACAACCAGTATTCTCGCCATCCCGCCTCCGGTTGCCAGGGCGGCTTGACCGTACCACAATCATGCGGCCGCACAACGGGAGGAGATTCTCATCCAGGATAGTCCAACGTCGCCAGCCTCGGAGCGCGCGTCGGGGCTCAGCCAGGCATGGCCGAACCTCGGCCGCCGCGTCGCCAATATCCTTGCCCTCGCGAGTTTCGCCCTTGTGGTCGTGGCCGGCCTCCTCGCGGCGGCGATGGCGGAGCGCGTGAAGACTTCGGCCGACTGGGTCGCGCACACGCTTGAGGTTCAGGGCAAAGGCGCGGAATTGCGCGGCACGGTGCAAAGCCTTGAACTGGCTGAGCGAGGCTACCTATTGACGAAGTCGGACTCTTTTCTCGCGCCCTATGAACGAGCGCGAACGGCGATCCCAGAAGCGCTCGGAAAGTTGCAATCTCTTGTCGCCGACAACCCTGACCAAGTGGCGCGAGTCGAGCGGATGGGTGCTCTCGTCAAGGAATTGCTGACCGAAGAGGCGAGGACGATCGACCTCGGCCGCAGCGGCAGGTTCCCCGAGGCAATCGAGCTCGTCGTGACGGGGCGTGGCGAGCGAGCCTTGGGGTCTTTTCAGGCACTTGCCTCGGTGTTCAACAGTGCGGAGAGCGATCTCCTCGCCAAGCGGCAAGCCGCCGAATCGATGGCGCGAGCGATGATGCTCGGGCTTATTCTGATCGGTCTCGCAGGCGCTGCAGCGGCGGCGCTCGCAGCGTTCTCGATCAGCGGCGCCCTGATCCGGGAGTTGCGCGAGCGCACGGAAGCGCTGGCGGAGGAAACGCGCGTCCGCAAGGACGCGCAGGCCACCCTCGTGCAATCGCAAAAGATGGAGTCGATCGGTCTCCTCGCCGGGGGCGTCGCTCACGACTTCAACAACCTGATGACGATCGTGATCGGCAGTCTCGATTCGGCCGAGCGGCGGCTCGCGGGCGGGGAAACGGCAAACGTCGCGACGATCGGCAAGCCGATAGCGGCCGCGCTTCAGGGCGCGAGGAGGGCCGCTTCGTTGACCCAACGCCTGCTCGCATTTTCCCGCCAGCAGGTCTTGAGCCCGCAGCCGGTCGACCTGAACAAATTGGTCGGCAGCCTGTCCGATATGCTGAACCGCACGGTCGGGGAGACAATCTCGGTCGAGACCATCCTCGGAAGCGGCCTCTGGCTGACAAACGTCGACATGAGCCAGCTGGAAAACGCGATCGTCAATCTGGTCGTCAACGCCCGTGACGCGATGCTGGACGGCGGCAGCATCACGATCGAGACCGCCAACGCCGCGCTCGACGAGGCCTATTGCCGGCAATTTGGCGATGTGGCGCCGGGCCAGTACGTCCTGCTCTCGGTGACCGACACGGGGACCGGCATCTCGCCGGCCAATCTGAGCAAGGTGTTCGAGCCGTTCTTCACTACCAAGAGCGCTCCGGCGCGCACCGGCCTTGGACTGGCGATGATCTATGGCTTCGTCAAGCAGTCGAGAGGCCACATCCGGATCTATAGCGAAGTCGGCCATGGAACCACCGCCAAGATCTACCTGCCGCGGATGGCGGGGGCCGCTCGGATCGAGACTGTTCCCGCGGCCGCGCGCACGGAGAGCGGGCCAATGCCCGGGGCGAGCCCAGGCGAAGTTGTTCTGATGGTCGAGGACGACGAGGACGTACTCGATTCGACCGTGGCTTTGCTGCGCGAGCTGGGTTATTCGGTCCTCCCTGCGCGCAACGGTCCCGAAGCGCTGGCGCAGCTCAAGCGAAGCGAAAAAGTCGACATCCTGTTTACCGATGTCGTTCTCCCCGAGGGCATGAACGGGCGAACGCTATCCATCGAGGCGGCGGCCCTGCGCCCCGCCCTGCCAGTCTTGTTCACGACCGGCTATGCTCGCAACGCCATCATTCATAACGGACAGCTCGACTCCGACGTTCAATTTCTCGCCAAACCCTACACTCAGCAGGACCTGGCGCGAAAACTGCGCGCGGTCATCGACGCGGCGACGAAGGCTTGAGGCGCTAAAACGAGCGGCCTGAATTGCGATCGCCGTCAGCGCAAGAGCTTGAACGCGTGCGCCGACCAATCGCCTTTGCCGACGCCCGGGATGCACCAGAGCTTGCACAAGGGCTCGATGGCGCGCGCCGCCTCGACTGCGCCCATATCTTCCGTCTCCCAGCCGAACTGGTCGAGGATTTGGGCGACTTTTGTCTTCGCATTCGCGTCGTCGCCGCAGATGAACATCGTCGGCCGTCCGCCAACGAAATGCGGATTGACCATCTGCCCATTGCCGACCGAGTTGAACGCCTTGACGAAATGCGCGTTTGGATAGGCCTTCTGCAGCTGCTCCATGAGCAACTCGTTCTGGGGGGTGAAGAACGACAGCACGCCGTTGACCGGCGGTCCGCCGCCGATCGGATTGGTCGCGTCGATCACCGTCTTGCCCGCAAGCGCGCCGGCCCCCGCCAGCTTCAGCGCCTCGTGCGCGGCTTGGCCGCCAACCGCGAGGACAACGACCTCGCCGAACCCAGCGGTGTCAGCGAATGACTTCACGGCGGCGCCTTTGTGCTTCGCCGCCCAGTCCTTGAGCTTCGCGGGATCGCGGGTGCCGAGCGCGACCTCATGGCCGTGTTTGAGGAATCCGGCGCCCAAGATCTGCGCGACCACGCCCGAGCCAATAATGCCGACTTTCATGAAATTCCTCCTGTCCTGCCACGCGGGCCATCGAAATTGACATGGGTGAGCCTGCCCGTCGCCGCAAGCCGCCGGCGCAGACGATGCGATCGCCCTTGGGCTGCGCTACACGGCATCGAGGAAAGCGCGGACGCCGTGGGCGCCCTCAGCGCCATGGAGCAGGATTGCCGTCAGATGATCGCCGGCCGTTGACAAGAAGCCGAGTCCGTGGGCCGCTGCGAAGGCCCGCATCGGATCGTGATACGGATCGCCACGTCCGTCCCAGATCAGGATCGGGCAACCAGCGCCGAGCACCAGCTCGGTCGCGCCTTCGAGTTGGTCGAGCGCCCTCCAGCAGGCGGCGAGTCCCGGCTCGACGTCCGGCGTCACCCATTCGACCAATTTCGGCGCCCGCGCCCTGGCGCCTTCGAGAAGTTGATCGAAGCTGATTGGCCCGCTGGGTATGGCGGTCTTGACCCCGTTGACAAGGTCCCAGCCGCCGATCGTCAGAGAGGCGAGACGCTCCCGGTGGCGGTCGGCGACGCCAATCGCAAGCCAAGCGCCCATGGAATAACCGATCAGGTGAGCGCGGTCGCAGCCGACATCGTCGATCACGGCGACGATGTCCTGGGCTCGCAATTGTCGCGCGTATAGCGCGGGATCGACGGGCTTGTCGCTCAGGCCATGACCGAGCGAATCGACGCACGCAACCCGATACGTGTCGGTGAGCACATCGACGAACCCCGAATCCTTCCAACCCGCCGCGCTGCCGAGGAGGCCATGCTGAACGACTGCCAGCGGTCCCGAGCCCTCGAGCGTATAGTGGATTTTCTGGCCGCGATTGACGACGAACGGCATGCGCTTCGTCCTTACGGCGTCTCGCTGTCGCTCGCGCGTAACTTGCCGACAATTCCGGTCGGCGCGAAATAGACCGCCAGCACGAAGGCGAGGCCGAGCCAGAGCAGCCAGCGGTCGGGGTGGAAGAGCGCCGGCAAGAGCGGCAGGCTCGCGTCTGCGGCGAGGCGCGACAGCGCGCCCATTGCGTCCTGCAGGTAGCTCTCGGCGAACACGAACAGCGCCGCGCCGAGTATCGCGCCGTAAAGCGACCCCATGCCGCCGACGACGACCATCACCAGGACGTCGACCTGGATCGAGAACGAGAGCGCCGTGTCCGGTCCGACGTAGCGCAGCCAGAGCGCGCTCAAGGCGCCGGCGAGAGTCGCTCCCAGAGCGGAGATGCAAGTGGCGAGCGTGCGATGGACAACGGTGCGGTAGCCGAGCGCCTCGGCGCGGAACGGGTTCTCGCGGATCGCCTGCAAAACGCGACCGAACGGCGAGTTCACCACCCTCAGCAACACCAGGAAGGCGGCGGCGGCGGCGGCCAGCACCAGATAATAGGTCAGGATCTTGCCATTGATCGCCACGCCGAACACCCTGCCCTCAACCAGCCTGAAACCCGGCTGCAATATGTCCGGAACCTTGAACGAGCGCCCGTCCTCGCCGCCGGTGAGCCACGAGAGCTGCGACGCCAGCACGTTGAAGGCGTAGGCGACCGCGAGCGTCACCATGGCGAAGAAGATCGATTCCACCCTGAGCGAGAAGAGGCCGATCGCCAGCGCCAGCGCCAGCGAGAGCGCCGCGGCGCCGATAAGCCCGAGCGCGAGCGCGCCCCAGCCCGCGCCGAGCCCATAGAGCGCGAGGCCGACGCCGTAGGCGCCGACGCCGAAGAACATCACATGCGCGAACGACACGATGCCGGTATAGCCGAGCAACAGGTCGTAAGACGCGGCGAGCAGGATCATCACGCAGGTCTTGGCGGCGACGTTGAGGGCCTTGGCGCCCGGAAACAGGAACGGCGCCAGGATGAGCGCGATGATGACAAGGGCGAGGAGAATTTGCAGCGGGCGCCCGCGCGGCGGATCGCCGGAGAGAAGATTCATCGCCCGCTGACCGGATAGAGCCCGCGCGGGCGCCATAAGAGCACCGCGACCATCGCGAGGATATTCGACACCAACGCGAGTTTCGGCGCGAGAAAGCCGGCGTAATTGGCGATCAGCGCGACCAGAATCGAGGCGACGAACGAGCCGCCGACCGAGCCCAGGCCGCCGATAATGATGACGATGAAGCACAGCACCAGAAACTCGCCGCCGATGGTCGCGTGAACTTGGCCGCGATAGAGCGCCATCATCGCTCCGCCCAGTCCCGCCAACGCCGAACCGGCCATGAACACGGCGACGAACAGCCGGTCGACGCGATAGCCGAGCGCCTCGACCATCTCGCGGTTCTCGACCCCAGCGCGGATCAGGAGGCCGATCCTGGTCCGGTTGAGGATGAGCATTTCGGCCGCGAACACGACGAGGCCGACGCATGTCGCCAGCACGCGATACTTCTCGATCGCCGCCTCGCCGACGACGAACGAGCCCTCGAAGGTCTTCGGCAGGGTAAGGGGGATTTGCGCCGGGCCAAATACGGCATAGAGCAATTGCTCGGCGATGATCGAACCGCCGATGGTCGCCAGAATCTGCTTGAGGTGCTGGCCGTAGACCGGCTTGACGATCAGCCGCTCAAACACCCAGCCGAAGGCGCCGCAGATCAGCGCCGCGGCGGCGACCGCGAGGACGAAGACCGCGAGGTTCAAGGGGAGCGAATCGACTGCCGACCAGCCGGCCAGCGGCAGTAGCACGAGGGTCGCGGCATAGGCGCCGAGAGCGATGAAGGCGCCGTGGCCGAAGTTGAGCACGTCCATCATGCCGAACACGAGGGTGAGGCCCGAGGCCATGGTGAAAATCATCATCCCCATCGCCAGCCCCGCCGCGGTCAGGGTGGCGAATGTCGAAACCGAGCCGATGAACGGGGCGGCGACAAGCGCGACGGCGAGCGGAGTCAGCGCCGGCAGGATGTCCGGCCTTCGCCGCGGGAGGGCGGCGCCGGCGTCGAGCGCGCTCATTGATGCGAATCCAGGCTCAAGCCGAGCAGCCGGTTCTGCAGCGCTTCGTCGGCGGCCAGCGCGGTCATCGCGCCGCGGTGGACGACGCGGCCATTGTCCATGACCCGAACCTCGTCGCCGACCTCGCGCGCGACGCGAAAATTCTGCTCCACCATGAGGATCGTGACCCCGGTCGCCTTGATCTCGTTGAGGCAGGCGATGAGCGAGCTGACGATCGCCGGCGACAGGCCCTTGGTCGGCTCGTCGATCAGCAAGAGCTCGCGCGGTTCGACGATCGCGCGCGCGATCGAGAGCATCTGCTTCTGCCCGCCGGACAGCGCGCCCGCCCGCGACAGCCAGAATTTCCTCAGCGCCGGAAAGAAGCCGAAGATCCAGGCGAGACGAGCGTCGTCGAGCGGCCGAGCGCGCGCCCCGAGGACGAGGTTCTCCTTGACCGAAAGATTGGAGAACACCGCCATCGTCTCCGGCGCGTAGCCGACCCCAAGGCGCGCGACATCGCTTGGCGCCAGCTTCTCGAGCGGCGTGGCTCCAAGCGCAATCCGTCCCTTTGAGGGCCGCCACAGGCCCATGATGGTGCGAAGGGTGGTCGTTTTCCCGGCGCCGTTACGGCCGAGCAGCATGGTCGTCAGGCCGGCCGGCGCGTCGAAGTCCACCCCCTGCAAAATGTGGTAGCGGCCGATATGGGTGTGCACGCCCTCGAGCGTCAGCGGGGCGCTCATGTTCGCGCCCCCGGCGCGATGCCGAGGTACGCCTCCTGCACGACCGGCGAAGCGATCACCGCCGCGGGCTCGCCGTCGGCGGCGAGCTGGCCGTTGGTAAGCACGATGATCCGGTCGGCGAGCGAGCGCACGACGTCCATCTTGTGCTCGACCAAAAGGATGGTCTTCGTCTTATCGGTCTTGAGCCGCGCGATGAGATCGAGGACGACCGGAACCTCATCGACGCTCATGCCCGCCGTCGGCTCGTCGAACATGAAGATCGTGGGCTCGAGCGCCATCATCATCGCCACTTCGAGCTTGCGCTGATCGCCGTGCGGCAGCGCCGAAGCGAGCGCATCGCGCCGATTGAGGAGGCCGACCGAATCGAGGACGGCGTCGGCTCGCTCGACGAGACCGACGCTCGCGCGCCACGGCCGGCGCATGTCGTAATGAACGCCGGCCCGGGCCTGGGTCGCGAGACGCACGTTCTCGACGACGCTCAAGCGCGGAAAAAGGTTGGTGAGCTGAAACGCCCGCCCAAGGCCGAGGCGGGTGCGCCGAGGCGCGCTCAGAGTCGTGACGTCCTCGCCCGCGATCAGGATCGAGCCGTCGGAGGCGGCGAGCTGGCCGGACATCAGGTTGAAATAGGTCGTCTTGCCGGCCCCGTTCGGCCCGACGATGACGGTGAGTTCGCCGGGCCGAAAAGCGCAGGAGACGTGGTCGACCGCGACATGGCCGCCGAAGCGGATCGTCAGGCCGCGTGTCTCCAGGGAGGGGGTCATCGCTCCTGGCCAGTCATGCCCGCGAAAGCAGGCATCCTAATCTGTCCCTTCCCTTTCTGAGCCGCGCACGAAGTCGTTTTCTGGACCCCCGCTTTGGCAGGGGCGACAAAGCGCCAAGTCATCGCTTGTTGCGGATCGGCACGTCCATGTCCTCGATCTTGATCTCGCGCGTGAGCTCGGGGATCGCCCAGGCGACGTTTGGATCAACCTTGATCTTGAAGGCGTACATCGACTGCAGCGCCTGATGGTCCTCCTTGCGAAAGATCATCTTGCCCTTCGGCGTGTCAAACTCCATGCCCTCCATGGTCGCGATGAGCTTCTCCGTATCGGTCGATTTGGCCTTGTCGAGCGCCGTCACCACCGCTTCCGCCGCGGCGAAGCCTCCCGCGGTGAAAAAGTCCGGCGGCGAATTGAAGCGCTTCTGGTGCTCGGCGACGAGCCAGTCGTTGGCCGGGTTCTTGGGAATTTCGTAATAATAATAGGCCGCGCCCTCGAGCCCTGGGAACTTCTTGTAGGCCGCAAGGATCGGCAGGATGTTGCCGGCGCCGGCAAAGCCGATGCCGTAGCGCTCGGGGCCGAGATCGGCGAGTTTGTCGAGCGGGTTGATCGCCCCCGCCCAGACCGTCCAGATCAGCTTCTTGCCTTGCTTGTCCTTCAGCGCGTCGAACATGCGCTGGCCGACGCCGGTGAAGTCGGTGGTGTTGGCGGGCGCGTATTCCTCGGCGACCAGCGTCGCGCCGGTTTTGGCGAGCGCCGCCTTGAACGCCGCCACGCCGTCGCGGCCGAAGGCGTTGTCGACGCCGAGCACCGCGATGTTGACCCCTGGCGCGCCGATAGCGATCGCGTTCGAGATCGCGTCCTGCGAGGAGTTGCGCCCGGTACGGAAGATGTAGCGGTTCCATTTCTCGCCGGTGATCTGGTCGGCGACCGCGGGCTCGACGATGAGGATCTTCTTGTGCTCCTCGGCGACCGGGAGCATCGCGATCGTGGCCGGCGACGAGGTCGTGCCGACGGCGATGTCGGCCCCGTCGTCCTCGAACGCCTCGGTTAGCGCGCTTTTTGCGAGGTCAGGCTTGCCCTGATCGTCCTTGGTGATGACGACGATCTTGCGCCCGTCGACCGTCATCGTCCCCTTGGTCGCGTATTCGAGGCCGAGCATGAACCCCGTTTCGGTCTGCTTGGCGTAGGCCTCGAGCGGGCCCGTGAGCCCCCGAATCAGCGCGACTTTCACATCGTCCGCCGCCGCCGGCCCGACGGAAGCCGCGAGCGCCGCGGCGACGGCGAACAGTTTGAGGCGAAAGCTCATGAGCGCTCCTCTTGGCGTGTCGCAGGGAGCCTTCGCCGGCCGCCGCTCGCAGCCTCGCGCCGCCCGAACGGCCGCTCCCGAGGCCCGAGCTTAGCCTTCGATCGAACGAATGGGCAAGCCGCCGACGCGTTTTTGCCGCAGGCGGGATGGGATGCGGGAGGCGACGCTTGCGCGGCGCCTGCCGCGCCCCTATAAGGCCTGCTCGCCGGCCTCATCGGCCAGCGATGTCGGAGTGTAGCGCAGCCTGGTAGCGCACCTCGTTCGGGACGAGGGGGTCGGAGGTTCGAATCCTCTCACTCCGACCATAGATTTTCGCCGATCATTGACTTGACCGCCAAGAATTCCGACGATCGGAGGCAGTCCTGCAATTGGGGGGCTGCGCCGCGTGTCAGCCGACTGTCGGATTTCAGCTAGAACTCAGCGAAAAATCGAGGCCTTGCACAAGCGGCTCTCGCGAAACGCATGCGCTCCTGCCGGCGGCGCAACGCCTTGACGCAGGGCGCCGACGGCCAGCATGTCCCTGGCGACAACCAGCGACAACCGGGCGCGATGACAACGAGGCGGTCCATGAACGTATTGGTCATTGACGTCGGCGGCACCCACGTCAAAATCCTCGCCACCGGTCAGGAGGAGAAGCGGGAGTTTGCTTCCGGACCGACGCTGACCGCCCAACAGATGGTCTCAGGCGTCCGGCAACTCGCCACCGGATGGCGATACGACGTGGTGTCGATCGGCTATCCGGGCCCGGTCCTCCACAACCGGCCGGTCGCGGATCCAAATAATCTGGGACGCGGCTGGATGGGCTTCGATTTCAAGCCGGCGTTCGGCCGGCCGGTCAAGGTCGCCAACGATGCGGCGATGCAGGCGCTCGGCAGCTACAGGAAGGGCAAGATGCTGTTCCTCGGGCTGGGAACCGGGCTCGGCTCGACGCTGATTGACGAGGGAGTCGTGGAGCCGATGGAGCTTGGTCATCTGCCATACAAGAAGTCCACCTATGAGGACTATGTCGGGGTCCGAGGACTGGAACGGCTGGGTAAGAAGAGGTGGCGGAAGTACGTTTTTGACGTGGTTGATCGGTTGGTCGCTGCGCTCGAACCCGACGACATTGTGCTTGGCGGCGGCAACGCCGAAAAGCTGAAAGAGCTGCCGCCTCGGTGCAGACTGGGCGACAACGCGAATGCCTTCAGGGGCGGGTTTCTCATGTGGGAACAGGGTCCGAAATCCGATAAATCCCCGGCAGGGCAATTCGGTCGCGCGGTTGCCGCGAAGTCGCGCGCACGGCCAGGCTCGAAGCGGTCCTAGACCGACTGGATCATTCGTTCGTACGAAGGAGGCGCTCATGCAACTTGGAATGGTCGGACTGGGCCGAATGGGCGCCAATATGGTGCGCAGGCTCCTGACAGGCGGCCACGAATGCGTGGTCTTCGATATGTCTCCCAAGGCCGTCGAGGAGCTCGTCGACGAAAAGGCGACCGGAAGTTCCTCGCTCGCGGAGCTGGCCAGGAAGCTGGAAAAGCCGCGCGCGGTGTGGCTCATGGTTCCCGCGGCGGTCGTCGACCAGACAATCGCGGACCTTCTGCCCGCGCTCGAGACCGGCGATACGATCATCGACGGCGGCAATTCCTACTATGTCGACGATATCCGCCGCGCCCACGAACTAACCTCGAAAGGGATCAACTATGTCGACGTCGGCACCAGCGGCGGCGTCTGGGGGCTTGAGCGCGGCTATTGCATGATGATCGGCGGCCCCGATCATGAGGTGCAGCGTCTCGACCCGATCTTCAAGACGCTCGCCCCCGGCGCAGGCTCCATTGGCCGGACCCCCGGCCGCAAGGGCGCCCCCACGTCGGCCGAATTCGGGTATCTCCATTGCGGGCCGAATGGTGCCGGCCATTTCGTCAAGATGGTCCACAACGGCATCGAGTACGGCATCATGGCCGCCTATGCAGAGGGACTGGACATCCTGCGGGGAGCGAACATCGGCAAGAAGACGCACGCAATCGACGCCGAGACAACGCCGCTGAGCAATCCCGACTACTACAAGTACGACATCAATCTGCCCGACGTCGCCGAGGTCTGGCGGCGCGGCAGCGTGATCGCCTCCTGGCTTCTCGACCTGACGGCGACGGCCCTGACCGAGGATTCTGTGCTCTCCAAATTTTCCGGGCGCGTGTCCGACTCAGGCGAAGGCCGCTGGACGATCAAGGCGGCCATCGACGAAGGCGTGCCGGTTCCGGTGCTCAGCACCGCCCTCTACGAGCGGTTTTTTTCGCGCGGCGATGCGGACTACCAGAACAAGCTGCTCTCGGCGATGCGCTTCCAGTTCGGCGGCCATCTGGAAAAGCCGCAGCCCAAATAGGCCAGCGGCGGCGCCACGGGAGAGCAGCGGCGCCGCTCGGGTTGCGGTTTGCGCAATTTTGAGGTTGTCGCCGCCTGAGGTAGGGTTCGTCAGCCATGCGGACTCGCCGAAGCGCCGAGGCCGAACTGCCGATCGCCGCGAGCTCGGCTCCGGGCGCGCGCCTTCCGGGCGAATCCATTTTGGCGTCTCGGATCGGCGAAATGGGTCGGTGAGCCAATGGAAGCGCCCCAGGCTAGCCACAATGTCGAGCGCCGCCTCGCGGCGATTCTCGCCGCCGACGTCGTCGGCTACAGCCGTCTCATGGAGGTAGACGAGGCGGGCACGCTCGCCCGGCTGAAGACCGTTCGGCTGGAACTCATCGATCCGGCGATCGCCAAGTGCCGGGGCCGCATCATCAAAACCACCGGCGACGGCTTGCTGGCCGAATTCCAGAGCGTGACCGAGGCGGTGAGCTGCGCGATTGATTTTCAGGAGCGGATGGTCCGGCGCAATCGGGACATGCCAGCGGCGCGGGCGCTGCTTTACCGCATTGGCATCAATCTCGGCGATGTGATCGTCGAAGAGGGCGACATCTTCGGCGACGGCGTCAATGTGGCGGCAAGGCTCGAGACCATGGCAGAGCCCGGTGGAATTTGCATCTCGTCGGCGGTGCGCGATCAGGTCGGCGACCGCATCAAGGCCGCCTATACGGATCTTGGCGATCAGCAGGTCAAGAACATCAGCCGGCCGATACGCGCCTATAAGATTCACATCGACGGGCAGGGTTCCGAGGCGGGACATTCGGCGTCGGACCATCCGGCGCCCGCTCCGGCGACCGCCAAGAAGCCGTCGATTGCGGTTCTGCCGTTCGACAACATGAGCGGCGACCCCGAGCAGGAATTCTTCGCCGACGGGCTCACCGAGGACATCATCACCGAACTCTCGCGTTTCCGCGAATTGATGGTGATCTCGCGCAACGCCGTGTTCGTCCACAAGGGCAAGCCGGTCAAAGCCAAGCAGATCGCCCGCGAATTCGGGGTCGACTACATCGCCGAAGGGAGCGTGCGCAAGGCGGCCGATCGGGTCAGGGTCACGGTCCAGCTCATTGACGGCGAGACCGAGACCCACATCTGGGCCGAACGCTACGATCGCAAGCTCGAAGACATCTTCGCCATCCAGGACGAAGTCACTGCGTCGATCGCCTCGACCCTGTTCGGCCGCGTCGAAGCGGCTAGGCATGACCGCGCCAAGCGAAAGACGACCGCGAACATGGCGGCCTATGAATACGTGCTGACTGGCAAGATTCTGCACCACAGGTCAAACCGCGACGCCAACGCCGAGGCGATTCGCGCGCTCAACCGGGCGATCGAACTCGATCCCAATTATGCCCATGCCCACGCCTGGAAGGCCTGCGTGACCGGTCAGGCATGGCTCCACGGCTGGTGCGAGGACAAGCGCGCCTTCGAGCAGCAGATCGTCAGCGAATTGCAGATCGCGCTTGCGCTGGACGACAACGACGCCGACGTGCATCGGATTCTCGCCGCCCTCAATCTCAACTTCAACGAGCACGATAAGGCCGCCTATCATCAGGAGCGCGCGCTAAGCCTCAATCCGAACAGCGATCTCATCGTCGTTCAACAGGGTGAAGTGCTGACCTGGTTCGGGCGGCCAGAGGAGGGGATCGAGTGGGTCCGCCGCGCAATGCGGCTCAACCCCTATCATCCGGAGCGGTTCTGGAGTCACCTCGGCCGGGCGCAATACACGGCCCGCGCCTACGCCGACGCGATCGCCTCGTTCAGCAAGCTCACCGCGCCCGACCACACCCACCACGCCTTCATGGCGGCGGCTGCGGCGCAGCTCGGAGACCGCACCGCCGCGGCCGCCCACGCTCGCGAAGTGCTGCAAAAAGAGCCCGGCTTTAAGGGTCTGGAGTTCATCGGCACGCTGCACTATCGGCGGCCCGCCGACAGCGAGCACGTCCACGAGGGCCTGCTGAAGGCGGGGTTGCCGGACTAGGAACGGATTCTTTGGCCGGTCGGCGCGGTCGCGCGCCGCTCACGAACATCCGCCGGCGACAATCGACTCCGTCGTAGCGGAACGATTCGGCCGGTCCGACGTTTCCGCAAGGACTGCATGCGAAGCTCGAACTCTCCGCCGGCCATCGCGAGAAAGGAGCGACCGATGAATCCGCACGAACGTCCGGTCGTGACGGAGGCCAACAAGGAGGCCGTACGGGCGGGCTCCACGGGACATCACATGCGCTACGTGCTTATCGGCAGTTGCGCTCTGGCCATTATCGCCTGGATTCTCGTCGAGCTGTTCGTCAGGCCGTAAGCGGCGTCAATCCTTGACCTCCGTGTCCGGTCGGTCGTCGCCTCTTTCGACTTCGTCATGCCAGCGGCCGGAGGCGTCCTCGAATTCGATCGGGCCGCCCTTGCCCGGAGCGCGCTGCTCGCTTGCCGCCCGAGCTGCCGCGGCGTGGGCCGCCGCGTGGGTCGGGAAGGTCTCCGAATAGACGTCGCCGACCTTGTAGGCCCATCCGCCATCGTGTTCGACGACTTCGTAGGTGACATGGCTCATGGTCGAAGACCTTCCTGTTGTCGCTCGCCTCGCCGCTGCGGCGCAGGTCGGCGAGGCGAGCCAAAGTGCTTCATCTGGCGGTTTCGCCGCCCGCTTTCAATGGCCTTGATCACGGCGGCGACGGTGTTGTAAGCGCGATCGCTGATTGCGCCAACCGGTCCGACCTTGCTTCGCCCTCCCCACAGACGCATAAGCGCTCGGCAAGGAAAAGGGTCTTACCCGTCGTCAGGCCATGTTCGGAAACCTCAGGACGCGCTGGAGGCAAGCGCGCGGGGCGCAGCTCAGGCGACGATTCGAGAATGCGCGTCGCTGGGTCGACGATCTCGGGGAAGAACAGGCCGAGCGCTTCGGCCGCGGGCTGAATTATTTGTTCAACGATTGGGTCAAAAAATTCGGCCCGGTCAAAGATTGCGATGCGCGGACCACAAAATTCAGCGTCAGGAAAATGAAGAAGGACGCGCGACAGCGCTACGAACACGACATCGGCGCGTCATACGCGCTCGAATTCCTCTCTTACCATATCGAGGCTTCCTGTTTGCCGGGCGAAGACGCCGCGTTTGTTTATGATCTGACGTCCCAATATATTTTCGAATGGCGCGACGCGAGCGCGGACGACGCTGCGCGAGCCGAAGACGGGAGCCGATAGGCTGGCGACCAGGCTTTAAGCGATGGGCTGAGATTCGGCGTGGCGGATTTTTGGCCGCCTATCATCGTGCGCCAGCTGGCGAGGCGGTCCATGCCTCGGCGGATTCAGGCCGCGTTCCAGCCGTTCCGAATGACCGAATGCCCCACGCGATAGACCTCACTCGGGGCCGGAAAAAAGTCGCGCCAGACGCGGGTCGCCGCGGCAAGCTCGGGGAGAGCGCGGCCGAACGCTTCGATGGTCAGCCAGTCATCGTATCCCGAGTGCTTGAGCGTCTTGAAGACCGGAGCGAAATCGATATGTCCGTGCCCCGGCGTGCCGCGATCGTTCTCGGAAATATGCACGTGCGAAAGGTGGCGCCGAATCGCCGAGATCGCCGCGATCGGGTCCTTTTCTTCGATGTTGGCGTGAAAAGTGTCGTACATGCCGGTAACATTGGGATGCCCAACCGCGCCGAGATGCGCGGCCAGGTCGGTCATGGTGTTGACGAAGTAGCATTCGAACCGGTTGATCGCCTCAAGCGCGATCTTGATCCCGTGCTTGCGAGCAATCTCGCCGGCCGCCCGATGAAAGTCGACCGCTCGTTTATGCTCGTCCGCGGTCGGGCCGTCGCCGGAAAAGTGGCCGATCGTCGAGTGGAGCGGACCGCCGACAGTCTTCGCGCCCAGGGCCGCGCAGCATTCAAGGATCCATTCCATATGCTTCAATCCCGCCGCGCGCTGTTCCGGCGCCGCGCCGATCGGATTCATCTCGAGGCTCGGAATGACCGCGATCCCCGTCGATTCGAGGCCCAAACCCTTCAGTCGGCGGCCAAGCTCGGCATAGTGAGCTGGCGCACCCTCGAAAATTGGAATTTCGACTCCGTCGTAGCCGGTGCGTTTAATGTCTTCAAGAATTGGCCAATGCTCGGATTGGACGTTCGCCGTCCACAGAAGCATGTTGAAGCCGATTTTCATGCGTTTCCCCCTCCCAATTGAGCGATGGGATTGGCCGGCTCCCTCGCTGTCGCCCCTGAAAATAGTGGTTTCCCGTCCGCGTGACAACGCGCCCGTCATGGCTCGCGTGCCACAGGCGCGAATGTTGGCTTCGGCGGTCATGCAATCTCCTGCAACCGTCGAGTCTGACGGGCGATGAGGCTCTCGACCTCGGCGATGTCGGGCGGCGAAAGGCCCGCGCCGGGCTTCCGCAGCGCGGACGAAGCGATCGCGCCCCGCTGGGCCAGGATATATTTGCGCACCGCAAGCCCGATTCCCGGCTGCTGTTCGTAACGCGCGAGCGGAAGATAGGCGTCGAACAGGTCGCGCGCCCGCTCGAAATCTCCGGCGCGAAACGCTTTGACGACCCCGACCATCATCTCCGGGAAGGCGAAGCCGGTCATCGCGCCGTCCGCGCCGCGCTCAAGTTCCTCGGGCAGGAACAGCCCGCCGTTGCCGGTCAGGATGGAAATGCGCCGCGCGCCCTCTTCGCTCGCCTTGCGCAGTGCGGTGATCTTGGCGAGGCCCGGCCAATCCTCGTGCTTGAGCATCACGCAAGTCGCCAGGGCCTCGACAATGCGGAGAATCACTTTGGGCGCGATCTGCACCTGGGTGGCGAGCGGATAGTCCTGCAAGGCGAACGGCGTTGCGCCAAGCGCTTCGGCGACGCTGTCGAAATAGCCGAAGATCTGGTCGTCGGTGCGCAAGTGGCCGGGCGGGGCGGCCATGACGCCTGCCGCCCCTTGATCCATCGCGCTTGCCGCCAGCGTCTTGATCGACGCCAGTCCCGGCGCCGACACGCCGACGATGATCGGCGCCCCCCGCGCGCGGGCTATTGCGCGGCCGATGAAAGCGCGCGATTCCTCCTCAGTCAATTTCGGCGCTTCGCCCATCACGCCAAGGATGGTCAGGCCGTTCGCGCCGCGCTCTAGATAGAAATCGACCATCCGATCGACGCTCGCAAGATCGAGAGCGCCATTGTCGGTGAACGGCGTCGCGGCGATGATGAAGACGCCATTCGCGCTTTCGTCGAGCAAAGCCATCAGGGAATACCCCTCAGAGAGTCAGACAATTTGGCCGGATCGAAGCCATCGCCGCGGGCCGAGCGTCAAAACTACTTCAAAAACTCAGGCTATGCTTCCGTGCAATGGAGTCATGTTCTAGAGTCGCTGAACTCAGGAGAGCCGAGGCGCTTCGCTGGTCAGGACCGTTTTTCAAGGATGTGTCGCATGCGGCTTGCAACACTCGCGGCTCTGGCCGGAATCCTCGCCTTTGCCGAGCCGGCTTCGGCGCTCGACAAGGTGAGATTCGGCACCAACTGGCTGGCTGATCCGGCGGCTGGCGGCTTCTTTCAGGCCGCGGCGGACGGCACCTACGCGAAATACGGCCTCGACGTGACGATCGTGCCCGGCGGCCCGCAGGCGAACGGCGGCCTCATGCTTCTGTTCGGCAAGCTCGAATTCTTCATGGGCGGCGACATGATCGGCAATTTCCTCTCGGCCGAAGCCAAGCTGCCGCTTGTTGCCGTCGCCGCGGACTTCCAGAAGTCGCCGCAAATCCTGATGTCGCACCCGGGAGTGGGGCTCGACCAATGGGATGAACTGCCAACCGCCAATCCCGTCTATCTCGGCGCGGGCGCGATCAACACGTTCTACGCTTGGCTCAGACTCACTTACGGTTTCAAGGACGAGAACATCAGGCCGTACAATTTTAATTCCGCCCCCTTCATGAAGAACGTGAACTCGATCCAGCAGGGTTATGTGACCGCCGAGCCGTACGAGATCGAAAGGCAGGGCCATTTCAAGCCGGATGTTTTTCTGCTGTCCGACCATGGATATACGACCTATGCGACCCTGATCGTGACCCGCCGCGACCTCGTCGAAAAGAATCCCGATCTGGTGCAGCGCTTCGTCGACGCCTCCGCGATCGGCTGGTATCACTATCTTTACGGCGACAATTCCAAGGCCAACGCGGCGATCAAGACGGACAATCCCGACATCAGCGACGAGCAGATCGCCTTTTCGATCGCGGCGCTGAAACAACACGGGGTCATCGATTCCGGCGATGCGTTGACGCTCGGTATCGGCGCGATGACCGACGCGCGCTGGAAGGATTTCTTTGGGCAGATGGTGGCGATCGGCATGGTCGACAAGCGCACCGACTACACGACCGCCTACACCTTGCAGTTCGTCAACAAGGGCGTCGGCCTCGATCTCAAGCCGAAGTGAGGGCCGAGCGCCCGGAGGCGAGGATTTGCGCCTCCGAAGGGCGGAAGCACGCAGATGAAGTGGTTCATCTTCGCCGCTTTCACGCCCGAGAGGGCGACAAAGCCGCGGTCGGGAGAGAGAATGTGCGACGCCTCAAACGCCCCCTCTCCCCCCAAGGCGAGGGCGGGGTGAGCGAGGCCCGGCGATTCAAACCGACGGGCCGGCTGCTACTCCGGCCCCGCCAGTTTGTCAGCGAATTGCGCGATCGTCTTGGCGTAGACGGGGGCCGAGTTCCATTCGAGCAGCGCGGCGAAGTTCGGCTGGCCTTCGTCCCAGCCCGCGCCCGGCTGCCAACCGTGGCCGCGAAGGAAATTGGCGGTCGACGCCAAGGCGTCGGCGGGGGTCATCAAATTGCCGCCGCCGCCGCCCTCGACATTGACGGCGTATTTCAGATAGGCCGACGGCATGAACTGGGTCTGGCCGATCTCGCCCGCCCAGGCGCCGCGCATCTGCCCCGGCCGCAACAGGCCACGCTGGACGATCATCATCGCGTCGACAAGCTCGGCGCGATAGATTTGCGCCCGGCGGCAGTCGTAGGCGAGCGTCGCAAGGGCGCTGAAAGTGGGGAAGGCGCCAAGATCCACGCCATAGTCGGTCTCGAGCCCCCAGATCGCGACCAGGACCGGCGCAGGCACCCCATAGCGCTGCTCGATTTTCTGGAATGGTTCGGCGTAGGCAAGCAGCATCGTCTTGCCTTTCTTGATCCGGCTTGGAGTCAAGTGGCGTGCCGCGAATGCGGCGAAACTCTGCCCGAATCCCTGGCCGCGATCGTGCGCCGACACGGTGGGATCGTAGACGACCCCGTTAAGGGCCGCGTCAGCGACTTGCGGAGAAACCCCGTCCCGGATCGCGACCTGCTTGAAAGAGACGAGCCATTCGTTGAAGCCGTCGGCGCTCTCTCCGCAATCCGCAGCCTGCGCCGATGCGCCGCCAAACGCCGCCGCCGCAATGACGAGCAACAACCTCCTCAAATCCCCTCGCATTTCAGCCCTCCGGTTCATCGTCGTCGATTCGGGTCCTGCTAGACGTGAAACAGGGCCGAACCTTGGCCGCGCCGCACTTTTCCCACGTTATCCGGCCCAAGAGCGGGCGTTGCGGACGCTTACGCAAGACCCTTCCAGGCACACCGAGTATCGCCAACTTCTGCGCCAGCTCGTTTAGGTAAATGTTAAAGCGGTTCGCCTATTGTCGGCCAATAAGTGACATGCGTTCGAGTGAGAGTGCAATGAGTGAAACGCTGCGGCCGAGAGTGAAATATGTGATCGGTCCTGACGGCAGCCCGCTGACGATCGCCGACCTGCCGCCGCCGACGACCCGCCGCTGGGTCATTCGCCGCAAGGCCGAGGTGGTCGCGGCCGTGCGGGGCGGGCTATTGTCGCTCGAAGAGGCATGCTCGCGCTATACGCTCACGGTCGACGAATTCCTGAGCTGGCAAGTGTCGATCGACCAGTTCGGCTTAGCCGGACTTCGGACCACCCGCATTCAGCAATATCGGCAGTAGCCCACGACGGCAGCCCCAGACAGAGTGAAACTATCTTGAAATATGAGTAGCTTCCGACCCGCGTGCGGTCAAAACTTATAGTTGACCCCAGCGCGGACAACCTGGACGCTGGTATTCGTCCAGGATAACCGAACCGGAATGAAGATTCCGGGGTAGATCGGCCCCGTCAGGCTCGGGTTGTTGTTCAGGTTGTAGTAGAGATACTCCAGTCTTACTGTCCCGTGAGGGTAGAACATCCATTCGGCGCCTGCGCCCAGGACCCAACCCGCCCTGAATGTCGTTGACGCGGCGTCGGCAACGTACTCCGCAGCGCCGATGAAGCGGGTCATGTGTCCGATATTTTGGATGTCTGCGGACGCCACGCCGCCGGTGAGATAGAAGAGTGTATTATTCCAGCCGACCAACCCGGCGCGTCCGCGCAGGCTCGCCAGCCAATCGGCGTCGGCGCTCATCCGGGCGAAACTCCCAGCGCCGATTGTAGGCACGGTTCGCGTTTGACTGAGGGACGTTCGGGAGAGATCGCCCTCGACGCCGAGAACAAGCGCGCCGGACTGCCAGTTATAGCCGCCCTGCGCCCCGCCGAACACGCCCCAATCGGCCGGACCGGTCAAAGCGAATCGAGCGCCGTTGTTCGGATTGAAATAGGTCCACCCGGGCGCGGATTGCCATGCTCCCCCCAGGTTGACGCCGGCATAGAGGCCGCTCCAGTTGCTCGCGACCGCCGTCGGCGGCCCTAGCGGAATCCCGATGTCTGCAGCCGTCGCGCTCCCGCTAAGACCAGCGCAAAGAGCGAGCACGCAAAGAGAGGCGGCCGGTTTCAGGGATCGACTCCCACCTCGAGAATGGGCGGGACGCTACCCCCTGACCAAGTCCGCGTCGAGTGGAGCGTCCTTGAGGCGAAGCGCCTCACGGCATCAGCTGTCCGCCATTGACCTCGATGATTTGGCCGACGACGTATCCGCTCAGAGCCTCGGACGCGAGGAAGAGATAGGCGCCGACGCATTCCTCGGCCGTGCCCAGCCGGGCGGCGGGAATGGTCTTGCGAATCACCTCCAGCGCCTCCGGAGTCGAATAGCGCTCATGAAACGGGGTCGTGATCACGCCGGGGGAAACTGCGTTGACGCGGATCTTCTTGCCGATCAGTTCCTTGGCGTGGCCGCGGGTGATCGTCGAGACGAAGCCCTTTGCCGCAGCGTAGAGCATTGCCCCGCCGGCGCCGCCGTTTCGCGCCGCAATTGAGGTCGTGTTGATGACGAAGCCGCCCTGGCGCTCGAGCCAGGGCGCGGCGGCGCGGGTCATCGAAATGACTGAACGGGCGTTGAGATCGATCACCGCCTGGACATGCTGGTCACTCGCCTCGAGCGAGTTGACTCGCCCGAGCATGAGGCCGGCATTGTTGATGAGGCCGTCGAGGCGCCCAAACCGGGCTGTCGTCTCCGCTACGATCCGATCGCACGCTTTTGCATCAGCGACGTCGCCCTTCACCGCCAGCGCTTCGCCCCCGGCCGCCTTGATCTCGCTTGCAAGCATCTGCGCCGGTTTCTCGCTCGCGTAATAGCCGATCGCGACAATCGCGCCTTGCTCGGCGAAGCTGCGGGCCAGAGCCGCCCCAATGCCCGTCGAGCCGCCGGTAATAAGGACGGCCTTGCCGGCGAGATCGGGAATGACGAGGCGGTTGACGGTCATCTTGGGTCTTCCTGCTCAAAGGGTTACGAAGTTTTGCCGGCGCCGGACGAGCCAAAACAGGAATGACCCCGTGGCTGATGCGTGCGTTCGCGCCACATCGCCCGGTTTGCGTCGGCTGAGGGCTGAAGTCCTAGTCCGCCCACGCCGCATGCGCAAATCCTGGATAGTCGCGGCGCCGACCTTATATAGACGCAGGTGAGCGGCGGAGAGTCCAAATCCATGACCGAGGCGCGCAAGCTGGCGGCCATTCTCGTGAACGACATCGTCGGCTTCTCGCGGCTGGCCGGCGCGGACGAAGACCGGATCCTGGCGCGGCTGCGCACGCTCAGGAGCGACCTCATCGAACCGACGATCTCCGTCCATCGCGGCCGGGTGGTCAAGCGCACCGGCGACGGCAGCATCGTCGAGTTCCGCAGCGTGGTCGACGCGGTGCGCTGCGCCATCGAGTTGCAGCAGGGCCTCGTCGAGCGCAACGCCGGGCTGCCGCCGGATCGCCGCATCGAATTCCGCATCGGCATTCATTTGGGCGACGTGGTCGAGGAGAGCGACGGCGACCTGATGGGCGACGGGGTCAACATCGCCGCCCGCCTCGAAGGCATCGCCAAGCCGGGCGCAATCTGCCTGTCGGAGGACGCCTACCGGCAGGTCAAGGGGCGGCTCGATCTTTCGGTCAGCGACCTTGGCCAGACCGAGCTCAAGAACATCGCCGAGCCGATTAGGGTCTATTCGCTCGAGCTCGGCGGCGGCAGCCCGGTCAACGCCGCTCCTGCCGCCGCAGCGGTCGACAAGCCCGCGCCGCCACGGCTATCGATCGTCGTGCTGCCGTTCGCGAGCCTTGGCGGCGACGCCGAGCATGAGCATTTCGTCGACGGGGTCACGGAAAGCCTGACGACCGACCTGTCGCGAATCGCCAACGCCTTCGTCGTCTCCCGCAACACCGCCTTCACCTATAAGGGCAAGCCCGTCGACGCCAAGCAGATCGGCCGCGAACTGAACGTTCGCTATATCCTCGAGGGCAGCATTCAGCGCGGCGGAAGCCGGATGCGCGTCAACGTGCAGCTCATCGATGCGACGACCGGCAATCATCTGTGGGCGGATCGATTCGACAAGCCGATGGCCGATCTGTTCGACATGCAGGATGAGATCGTCTCTTATCTCGCCAATCTCTTGCGCCCGGAGTTGATCGCCGTCGAAGCGCGGCGCGCGGAAAACGAAGCCAATCCCGATTCCATGGACCTCTATTTCCAGGGCGTCCAATGGTTCAACAAGGGCGGGGTCCAGAACATCGAACGCGCCCGCGGCTATTTCGAACGCGCTGTCGCGCTCGAGCCGACGAATATTGACGCTCTTGTCGGCGCGGCGCGAGCCGACGTGCTGATCGGCGCGATCTACGCCAACGAGGAGCGGAACGATCGCCTGGCCGCCGCCGAGGCGCTGCTGATCAAGGGAATCTCAATCGCGCCGCGCAACTATTGGGCGCATCTCTGGCTGGGCTTCGTCGAGATCCTCACCAATCGCGCCTCGCGCGCGATCGGCGAACTCGAGCGGGCGCTGACCCTCAACCGCAATCTCGGCGCGGCGCACGCGTGGATCGGACTGGCGAAAATCACCATGGGCCGGCCGGAAGAGACCGAGGCTCATGTCAAGGAGGCGTTCCGGCTGTCGCCGGCCGACGCGGTGACCTTCATCTGGCACCATATTTTGGGCATGGCCAAACTCAACCTCGGCGCCGATGAGGAAGCGGCGGGGTTGTTTCGCCGCTCGATCGACGCCAGCCGCAACTATCCGCTTAACCACTTCTACGGCGCGGCCGCGCTGGCGCATCTCGGCCGCCTCGACGAAGCGCGGGCGGAGGTCAAAGCCGGGCTGGCGCTGGCGCCGAAATTCTCCCTCGCCCGGTTTCGCCGCTCGGCCGAAAGCGACAATCCGGCCTATCTCGCCGCGCGCGGGCGCATGGAGGAGGGCATGCGCAAGGCAGGCGTCCCGGAGGACTGAGCGCCTCTATCGCGGCGCAAGTTCGGCAATGAGACCGTTCGCAGTTTTCGCCATCGCCAAACCGGCGGTGACGTCGAACGCGTTGATGGCGGCGCATACGCCTATGCCACGCGCCGGCGCAAAGGCGACATAAGAGAACACGCCCTGGAGTCCGCCCGCCTTCTGCAGGATGAGCGGGCGATCGCCCTTGGGCGTCATGATGACCCAGCCGAGGCCCATCGCGTCCATCTCACCCGATTCATCCACTCCGAGCACAGCGTTGAGCCCGTCGCGCCATAGATAGGCGGCGTGGTCGATGAGCCGTTCAGCGGCGCGGTCGTTTGAGAATCGGTCGAGATGCCATTGGAGCCAGGCCAGGAGATCGCGCGCGGTCGAGTAGAGCCCCCCGGAGCCGACGATGACCGACCCCGTCCGCGCGTTCGGCATCGGCGATCCGCTGAAATCATGCCCCGGCATGACGTGGTCCTGCTGGCCGGCGGAAAGGGCGAAGGTGGTGTCGTGGAGCCCGAGCGGTTGAGTGACGCGGGCCTCGAGGAGATGCGGATAAGGCTCATCCGCGGCTCGGGCGAGCGCGGCGGCGAGCAGATCAAAGCCGAAGTTGGAATAGGAAACCGAGGTCCCCGGCGTGAACATGAGCGGATTGGCCTGGAGCCATGCCGCGAATGCCTCCGGAGTGATGTTGACGAATGGATCGTCCGGCGGCCCGGGCGCGTGGGGGACTTCGCGCGGCAATCCGGCCGAGTGGGTGGCGAGATCGACGAGGCGAATCGGCCGCCCGCCCTCCGACATCGGCGCGACGAACTCGGGCGCATATTTGGTCAGCGGATCGGCAAGGCTGACTGCTCCGTCAGCGGCGAGGCTGGCCAGCACCTGGCCGGTGAACGCCTTGGTGATCGAACCGATCCTGAACAGCGTGTCGGCGCCTGGCGCCTCGTTCTCGTCGCCGGCGCGACGGCCGAAGCCCTGGATCGACGTTTGGCCATCGCGGACGACGCCGAGCACGAGCGCCGGCGCCTTGAACGACAGGAACAGGATTTGGCCGGCGAAGCCGACCGATTGGTCGAGCAGGGCCTGGCTTGCCCGCACGGGGCGAGGCCACGGCAGAGCCGCGGCGGCGAGGAGCCCGATGACATCGCGTCGCCGCATGCATTTCCTCTCCGTGGCCCGAGTTTTTCGCTGGCTGCGTCGGGCGTGCGGAAGATGCTAGCACAGGCGCCGGGCTTATTTCAGCACCGCCCAGGGCAAGTCCGCGGCCGGCCCGCGCGTCGCCGATCGTCGATAGTCTCGCGGAGGCCGAGAGGCTCGATCGCTTGCCCGGCGGGCCGACTTCAGCCAAGGCTCAAGCCCGTGGTCCGACGGCGCTCTTTATTTGCAATCCTGGCCCGCGGCGTCGGCTGGGCGGGGATTGCGCTTCTGGTTCTCTATGCGGGACTTGTCGCCCTCTACGCCGTCGTCGCGCCGGTCTCGACGCTGATGCTCGGGCGCATCATCGAAGGCAAGAGCTATGAGCGCGACGCCGTGCGGCTCCGGGACATATCGCCCGCGGCGGTCGCCGCCGTGATCGCCTCCGAAGACGCGAGCTTCTGCTCGAATGATGGCGTCGACTGGGGCGCGCTGCAGAGAGTCCTCACCAATACGCGCGGAGCCGGCCCGAGCCGCGGCGCTTCGACTATCACCATGCAGACCGCCAAGAATTTGTTCCTGTGGCCGGGCCGTTCCTTCGTTCGCAAGGGATTGGAAATCGGGATGGCGCTCGTGCTCGGCAAAGCCTGGCCGAAGGCCCGGACGATCGAGATTTATCTCAACATCGCCGAATGGGGTGACGGAACGTTTGGGATCGAGGCTGCGGCGCGCCGCTACTTCCACAAAAGCGCGAGCGAGCTCAATGACCATGAGGCCGCACTGCTGGCGGCCGCGCTGCCGAACCCGTTTCTGCGCAGCCCCGCGCGTCCGACCGCGTTCCACCGGCGCCTCGCCGCCCGCGTCGAAGCGAAAGCGCGCGGCGCGTCCGACTTGCTCGACTGCTTGCCGCGCTAGGGCCTCGGCGGGCTCGCTGCTGATCCCCAGAATCCAAACTCCCAACGCTCAAGAGCGCCGGGCGCCGATGCGCGAACGGCGGTTCGACGGATGACCGCGGTCGCCGGTGGCTCAATGGCGCCCGGGCCTCAAATCGCCTCGGGGACCATCTCGATCGCGCCGCACGGGCATTCCTCGGCGCAGAGGCCGCAGCCCTTGCAATAGTCGTAGTCGAACTTGAACCTTTTGCCGGGCCCGAGCTTGATGACCGCGTTGTCGGGGCAGACGCCGTAGCAATTGTCACATTCGAAGCAATTGCCGCAGCTCAGGCAGCGGCGCGCCTCGTAGAGTGCGTTGGTCTCGTCGAGGCCGCCGACCACCTCCTCGAAATTTTCAACCCGCCGCACGGCCTCGAGCACCGGGCGCACCGTCGCCGGCGCGTCCTCGTAGTACCAAGCGTTGAGGCGGTCGAAGCTCGCGAGCGCGTGCTTGTGCGGGGTGACGTAGGTTCCGCCGCGCAGATAGGCGTCGACGCAGCGCGCCGCCTTCTTGCCGTGACCGACCGCGACCGTCACCGTCCGCTCGGACGGGGCCATGTCGCCGCCGGCGAACACCCCCGCGCGCCCCGTCATCATATCCGGACCGACCTTGACCACGCCGTTCTCGATCATGATCCCGGGCGCATGCTCGAGCAGCGACAGGTCCGCGTCCTGGCCGAGCGCAAGCACCAGCGAGTCGGCCTCCAGCGTCTCGAACTCGCCGGTCGGCTGCGGGAAACCGGTCGCGTCGAGCTTCATCCTCTCGATCGTCATCGAGCCGCCGTCGACCGATTTGATGGTCGAGAGCCATTTCATCGACACGCCTTCCTGCAGCGCCTCTTCGAGCTCGAAATCATGCGCCGGCATTTTCTCCCGAGTGCGGCGATAGACGATGATCGCCTCGTCCGCGCCGAGGCGCCGAGCGGTGCGTGCGGCGTCGAGCGCGGTGTTGCCGCCGCCGTAGATGACGACCTTTCTGCCTAGCAGCGGCGGCGTCTCGCCCTCCATCGACCGCAGAAGACTCACCGCGTCGAGAATCTTCGCCGCCCCGCCGGCCGGGATATAGGCGCGTCTCGCAATATGGGCGCCGACGGCGAGGAAGGCGGCGTCATAGCCGCCCTCGCGCATCGCCTGCTCGATGTCGTCGACCTTGGCCTCCAGGATGAGCTCGACGCCCATGTCGGTGATTCGCCGAACTTCGGCGTCGAGCACGTCGCGCGGCAGACGATATTTCGGGATGCCGAAGCGCATCATGCCGCCGGCCAGCGGCCCCGCCTCGCGGATCGTGACGCCGTGGCCGAGGCGACGCAGGTGATAGGCGGCCGATAAACCCGCCGGACCGGCGCCGATGACCAGCACTCGCTTGCCCGTATCCGTCTTCGGCTTGTCGAACCCCCAGCCTCTTTCAATCGCGACGTCGCCCAGAAACCGCTCGACCGAATTGACGCCGACCGGTTCGTCGATCTGCGCCCGATTGCACGCGGTTTCGCACGGATGGTAGCAGACGCGCCCCATGACGGCGGGCAAAGGGTTGTCTTTGGTCAGCGCCCGCCAGGCGGCCTCGTAATCACCCTCCTCCGCGTGACTGAGCCAGCCCTGGATGTCCTCGCCCGCCGGGCATGCGGCGTTGCACGGGGGCAGCCGGTCGACGTAGATCGGCCGCTGCGTGCGCCAGGAGCCGGTCAGGTTGAGCTTGCTCGTGCCGACGTCGAGCGCGATGGCGTAAGGGTGTTTCATCTCACGCCGCCGCCTCCGCGAGCCCGTAGTCCTTGATGTGGCGATCGGCGATCGCTTGCAGCTTGGCGACCCGCGGGTCCACGCGGCCGTCGCGGAACAGGTGAGCGAAGCGGCGCTGGAGCATCAGATATTCGGTGACCGGCTTCGGGCGGCGAATCTTGCGCACGCTCGTGACGTACCCGTTCTCCGCCTCGAAGATGGGGAAGAGCCCGGTCTCGATCGCGAGCCTGGCGAGCTTGATCGTATCCTGCGACGCCGCTCCCCAGCCGAGCGGGCACGGCA
Source organism: uncultured Alphaproteobacteria bacterium (assembly GCA_963794155.1). Taxonomy (GTDB): domain Bacteria; phylum Pseudomonadota; class Alphaproteobacteria; order Rhizobiales; family Beijerinckiaceae; genus Roseiarcus. The sequence goes on from CAWCCX010000006.1 coordinate 168,641, forward strand.
CGTTGATCTGGATGTAGCGCGCGCCGCGAAAACCCATTGCCTTGGTGACCTTGGCCTCGAGATCGTGCAGGTCGGCGACGCTGCCGGTCGCAACGTAGGGGATATCGTGCGCCACCGCGATCTTGGGCGTGAACTTGCCGGTTCCGAAGACGTTGCCCGGCTCTTTGCCCATCGCCGGAGTGGTCGCGGTGCGCGCTGTCGGTGGCGTCGCCGAGGAACGTTGCACCCCGGTGTTCATGTACCCTTCGTTGTCGTAGCAGATATAGAGCACGTCGTCGTTGCGCTCGAACATGCCCGAGAGGCAGCCGAAGCCGATGTCGGTCGTGCCGCCGTCGCCGCCCTGGGCGACGACGCGCGTTTCGCTCTTGCCGGTGACCCGCATCGCCGCCGCAACGCCAGTTGCAACCGCCGCCGCGTTGCCGAACAGCGAATGCATCCATGGAATCTGCCAGGAGGTCTCGGGATAGGGCGTCGTGAACACTTCGAGGCAGCCGGTCGCATTGACGGCGATGAGGTTTCGCTCGGCCGCGCGCATGGCCGCGTCAATCGCATACCGAGCGCCGAGCGCCTCGCCACAGCCCTGGCAGGCGCGATGGCCCGAAGTCAGCGAGTTGGAGCGGTCACGGCTCGCCTGCACGTTGCGCTCGGCCTCGTCGACCAGGCGATTGCCGACGGTCAGCGTGCCCTTCTGGTAGAACTTGAGCTTCTGGACCTCGTTCATCGCCCGGCTTCCTCGAGTTTTTTGACCCGTTCCTCCTCGACCTCCTTCAGGATTCCCTCGGCCGCCGGACCGGCGCGGCGCGTCTTGCTGCGCCGATGGATCTCGCTCGCTGCGACGCGCTCGTTGAGGTCGAGGAAATGCGGACCTTCCCACGGCTGGATGGCCGCCTGGCGGAAGAGGCGATGCAGCGAAGCCTTGGGAACCGGCCGGCCGCCGAGGCCCACGATCGCCGAGCGCATCGCCGGGGGATCGGAAAGCTCGCGCAGCGCGATGGCGACGTTGCTGGCGAGCGGGCCGCCCATGCCGACGTCCACCGCCTTGTCGAGGACGATGACGTCCCGCGCGCGAGCCAAAGCCTGGCGAAGCGCTTGGATCGGGAACGGGCGGAAGGCGACGAGCGTGATGAGCCCGATCGCGAGGCCGTCGGCGCGCATCTCGTCGATCACGTCCTTGATCGTGCCGTTGATCGAACCCATTGCGACGACGAGCGTCTCCGCGCCTTCGGCCGCGTATGTCCTGAGCAACCCGCCCGCCTGGCGGCCGAAGCGGTTTTCGAATTCGCTCGCCAGAACCTCGATCAAGCCGAGCGCAGCGTGCTGCTTGAAATATTGCAGGTAGCGCACTTCGGTGAAAGCGTCCGGCCCGACCATCGCGCCAATCGAGATCGGATCGGCGGGATCGAGGCTCTGCATCGGTTCGTAGGGCGGAAGATAGGCGTCGACGGACGCCTGATCGGGTATGTCGATGCGCTCGACGGCATGAGTGAGGATGAAGCCGTCGACGCAGACCATGGTCGGAACCGAAAGTTCTTCGGCGAGGCGGAAGGCGATGATGTGGAGGTCGGCCGCTTCCTGGTTGGTTTCGGCGAACAGCTGGATCCAGCCTGATTCGCGGAGCGCCATCGCATCCGAATGGTCGTTCCAGATGTTGATCGGCGCGCCGATGGCGCGGTTGCCAAGAGTCATGACGATCGGCAGGCCGAGGCCGGCGGCGTTGTAGACCGCTTCGGCCATGAACAGCAGGCCCTGGCTCGCGGTGGCGGTGTAGGCGCGCGCTCCCGCGGCCGAAGCGCCGATGGCGACGGACAGCGCCGCGAACTCGCTCTCGACGTTGATGAACTCGCAATTGTCGAGCCTGCCTAAACGGACGAGTTCGCCAACACCCTCGACGATATGGGTCTGCGGCGTGATCGGATAGGCGCAGACCACTTGCGGCCGGCAGAGCCCGATCGTGCGCGCCATCGCCCTGGAGCCTTCGATCTGTTCGTGCATCTGCTGGCGGCCCTCCCCTCGCCCCTTTAGGCAGCGACCCTGGCCGCAACCAGGGCGTGCGCCGCTTTGGCGGCCTCGATATTGGCCTCGCCCACCTTGCCCGGAAAGGCGCGCCGGATTGCTTCCAGGAGGCTCTCGAGCGAGACGATGCCGACTTCCGCCGCAAAGGCGCCGAGCAGAGCCGTATTCGGCGCCGGACGGCCGACGAATTTCACCGCCAGCTCGGTCGCGGGCACGGCGATGACGTGTCCGGCCGGCAGCCGGGCGACGACCCCGCCGAGATGAATCTCGGAGAGCGTCCGCGCCGTGTTGACGAGCAGGTAGCCGTCGTCCTTCAATCCCTCGGTGACGTCCAGCGCCCGGAACAGCGTCGGGTCCTGGACGATCAGCGCGTCGGGAGTCTGGATCGGCTCGCGCAGCCGGATTTCCTTATCCGCGATGCGGCAGAATGCGACCACCGGCGCGCCAGTCCGCTCCGAGCCGAAGCTCGGAAACGCCTGCGCATGCTTTCCTTCGAGAAACGCCGCGACCGAGAGCATTTCCGCCGCGGTGACCACGCCCTGTCCGCCGCGGCCGTAAATCCTGATTTCGAACATCCGCGCTCCTGGGCGGCGCCGCACATCGGCCTGGTCGGTGGCGGAAGTCATCACGTGGCCCACGGCCCAAGTCAATGCGACCCGGCGCCGCGGGGTCGGGGAATGCGCTCCGGGCCCTCAGCCGCATTCGCCCCGTGGGGCAAACGTCTTCGCCAGGGCGATCTGCCGCCTGCGAAACGCGCTTGGACGAGCGCAGCCGGCGACCGGATGCGCCTGCAGTTTTATCGATAGCACCCGCCGAGCCGTTGGCGCGGAATGCGCCGCCGTCTCGCCGTCCGCTCTCTCATCACCGCACGCAAGAAGCTGGTGGGCCAGCGAGTGACCTTGGAAAATCAGATCCGAGGTTTAGTGGTCGTGTTCGGGATCCGGCTGCCTCGCGCGCTCACTGGGGCCTTCGTCAACCAGGCTCTCAAAGCAAGCGAGGGGATCGCTGGCCTCTCTGCCATGCGGGGTCTGATTGCTCCATGAACTGCCGTAATGACGGCGGTCGCCGCGATCGACGCCGACATGAGGCGGATGGCGAGGGCCTCGGCCGCCTGCAGCCGGCTGATGACAATCCCAGGCGTAGGCCAACTGACTGCGCTCGCCTTTGTGGCCGCGATCGACGATCCATCGCGCATCCGCCGATCCCGGGACATCGGCGCATATTTGGGTTTGGTCCCAGGCGGTTATCAGTCGGGCGAGGTCGACTACGTCGGCATCTTGAAATGCGGGGACAGGCGAGTGCGAACGCTCCTGTACGAGGGTGTTAATCAGGATATATGCCGTCGCGCCCCGATTGGTGGCCAACCCATTGACGTTATCGTTGGTGTCGCCGTAGCGAAGTAAAGGCCAGCGCGTCGGACGGCGTCGTTTCCGGCGCGCAGGCGAAGAAAAGGATCGATCTCTGCCGGAAGATCGAAACGCTCGACAATGCGGGTGATCCACCACGCGGCGCGGCGATTTGAGGCCGACAGAATAATCAAACAGAAGGAGGAAACCCATGCGCCAAATGCTGACAGCTGTGGGATGCGTGATGGCCGCAATGTCCCTCGCTTGGATCGCCGCTAATACGTCGAGTTCACCGGCCAAAGGCAGGGAGCCCAGGTTTCCCCAATTGACCTTGGAACAGCTCAACGACCAGCAGCGCCCGGTCGGCGAGAAGATTGTGAAGATCTCGAGCGTAGGGCTCGGCGGTCCGTACAATCCGATGTTGCGCAGTCCGGTCTACGCGCAGCGCATGTACGACTTGCTCGACTATCTGCGCTGGCACACCTCCCTGCCGACCAAGCTCAACGAAATGGCTATCCTCATCATCGGCCGGCAATGGCGCTCGCAGGTGGAGTGGTTCGCCCATGCCCCGCTGGCGAAGAAAGCCGGCCTCGCCAATTCGATCATCGCTGACTTGAAAGCCGACAAGCGACCCGCCGGCATGAGCCCCGAGGAAGAGGTCGTCTACGACTTCGTGACCGAGTTGACGACCAAACATACGGTGTCAGACGAGTTGTTCGATCGCGCCAAGACGCTTCTCGGCGAACAGCAGGTCGTCGATCTAACGGCGGTGGCCGGGACCTATGTCGGCGTCGCCATGATCCTTGCGATGGCCGAACAAGGTGTGCCCGCTGACAAAGAGCCGCCATTCAAGGACGGTGAGCCTTGAGCGACAAGTGAGACCGGCCCCGACCTTTCTGCCGGTCCCGCAACGGAAGTGCCGCCCTTCGAGGGCGGACCCCTAAACGGGCGGGAATCACGAGAAAGCAACTTTGGCTGAACGCGTAGGTTGGCCAGGAGCACCAGGTCCGCCGCCACTATGCGTTTAGGCGACGATGGTCTTTTCGCGCATAAAAAGGGAGCGCAAGGACTCCCGAATGGGCGTCGCCCTACGCGTGATCTTGATTCTTGCGCGAGCGGATGCGGCGCCAAGTCCCGTCACCGACTGTCCCCGCTCCTCGAACAGATCGAGGGCGAGTTGGAAATTCCCTTCATTCTCTGGAACGGGAACAGTAATTTTCACGATCGAGACGTCACCTGGGGCCATCGCCGGTAGCGGATCGGCCTCGACGAAACGAGCCCCGTGAGTTGCCCCAGTGCGAGTCCATGAACCGCCGAGGCGAAGGCTGGATAACTCGCCGCCGATCGGGGCCGTCCCGACATTTTTCACCGACACTTCGAAGCGCAGGCGAGCGCCGGGCCGGGCGCGCCCGGGCGCCTTCGCGACAGCGAATTCGACGGCGCAGTCCTCCAGCGGCGCGAATGGGCGCGATCGATTGAGAGCCTGCGCGCAGCGTTGCGCGACTTCGCCAGCGAGCGACACCGGGTTCGGGCGAAAAAGGGTGTCATCGTCGTGGTCTCCGTCCACCACGGCGCAGGAGAAGTCCCCGAACATCCGTCGCCAGGCGGGTTCCGGATTGAAGGAAGCAAATTTGGGATTGTAGGGGCTGTCCCGCCCGTAGAGAAGCAGCGCCTCGCCAGGGTAGGACAAAGGCTCCGTGGTCCAGTCGACCAGAATGAGCAGAGGCAGATGACGGCGGCGGCGCAGGAGATGCTGCGCCATCGGGATGGCGATCCTGCAGGCCTGGCAATAGGCCAGGAGAAACAGCGGTCCGTCCGGATGGGCCTGCAGAATGTTGCTGACATAGCGCAGCGCCAGCGCCTGGATCAGATCCTCGTCGTAATTGTCGACGTGAGCGAGCGAACGAAATGCATAAACCGGCTGCTGCGGACCCAGCGCCGTGGCGAGGTATTGGAACTCGTAATCCTCCTGAAGGACGCAAAATAGCGGAGGCGACGAACCATGCCGGTTCGCGCCGAGCATTAGACGATCTTCGGAGACCCGCTCGCCGTTCCAGGCTTCGACATAGGACAATATCCCGCGAGTGGTTGCATAAGGCAGCCTCCAAAGGGTCCCGTCCTGGTCGTTTGCCGGCGGCGCCGAAGCGCTTTGCACCAGGCGGACAAGATTGTTGAACGTCGGAACCTCGAAAAACTCACGAAGCGCGATTTGGCGCTTGAACCGCTTCTCGATGCCCACCAACAGGGTTGACGCCAGAATAGAATCTCCGCCCATGGCGAAAAAATCGGCGTCGCGGTCGAAGTTGAGAGGGCATTTCAACAGTCGCGCCCAGGCGGTCGCGGCCGCCTCCTCGAGGGCCTCGCCCCCCCGAGCATTCCCGACCCTCTGCGTCTCTGTGTCCAGACGATGGACCTGGTTCTCAAATCGACCGTCTCCGATCGCCGCCGCGAGTTCGAGGCGCCGCACCTTTCCGAGCGGCGTTCTTGGCACGTCGCGCCTATTAATGAGAGCGACCGCCTCGGGGACAAATCGAAAGGTCGAGGCCAGGATCGCGCGGACCTTGACCGCCACTCCGGCGAGCGCGAAGTCGCCGACATCGTCGACCGCGACGAATATCGCGAACGGCTTGCCGCGCGCTGGAACGGCGTCGTCCAACGGCGCCGCGTAGACCTCGGCGAATCTGCTGCGCGCCTTGATCGCCTCTTCAATCTCGGGACATGAATATTTGCGCGCGTTGACGAGGATAAGCTCTTTCTCCCGGCCGATGACCGCGAGCTTGCCTTCGTTGAGCACGCCGAGATCGCCGGTTCGTAGCCAACCGTCGGAAGTGAAGAGCCGGCCCGTCTCGGCTGGGTCGCCAATGTAGCCCGAGGCCATCGTCGGACCGCGCACTTCGATCGCGCCAACACAATCTTCGTTCAGGTTCTGGCCATCTTCCCCGACAATGCGGACCGCATGGCCCGCCGTCGGCCGGTCGAGAAGGATCCGACCGCCGGTTTCCGGCGCCAGACCGAGCGAAAAAGGGGTTCCGCCGCCGACAACCGGGCCGCATTCGGTCAGACCGTACCCCAGAATGATCGCGTCCCTCCGCAACCCGAACGGCGCGAGACAATCGAGAAAGCGACGGCAGAGGGCGGGGGAGACGGGTTCGGCGCCAACTCCGATTTTGCGAATATCGCCGAGCCGCCACGATCGTTCGGGGTTTGCTTCAACGGCGCGGACGATGAGGGAGACCCCGAAATTCGTCATTGTCGCATGGGTGGCGCTTGTCTCTTCCATGGCGTCGAGCCAGAGAAGCGGATTGGCGACGAAAAACTCCGCGTCCAGATGAACTTTGCGCTTCAGGTTCGGAGCGGCGAGCCCCAGTCCCATGACGTGGTCGAAGGGCGACCACGACAGAAACGTGCTACTGCTCCCGCCATCCGGCAGTTTCGGCCACCAGCGAGCCAGCACCGCGCCTTCCTTGAGGCCGACCATCTTTGGTCGGCCTGTCGCACCGGAAGTCAGGACGGCGAGGCAGAGCCGCTCGCCTCCAGCTTCGGGGACATCGGGGATGTCCCGCCGCCGGCGTGACGGCTTGGCAAGGTCGGGGAAGAAAACGGCGTCGAGGGGAGCGGTCCCGGAAAGGAGCAAATCGTCGGTGAGGAGCGTCGCCCTCTTCAGGTTCCCCTGAACGAATGCAAGAACTCCATCGCCTCCCTTTTCGCCGAAGCTTCGCCCGATTTCGTGAACAAGCGGCACGGCGACGAATCCGGCCAAGGCCGACGCCCAAAGCGCCGGGATGAAATCCTCGCTGTTGCGAAGATTGATGATCAGACCGTCTCCGGGGCGCGTTCCCCTCTCCCGGAGGCCCACGGCGAGGTCAGTCGCTGTTTCAAGCGTTTCCCGATAGGTCGAGGTCCGGTATGGCGCGTTCGCCCTCGCGTGGATGAAATGCCCGTCGGGGATACGCACGATTGCGCCGATAATCGCGTCCCGCAAAGAGGCGTAAGGGGCGGCCTCGACGCTCTCGCCAAATGAGATGGCGAGCGTCATGCCGTCCAGACCTCGCTTTCGCGCACCGAGTGGGCGTAATATTTTTCGATCTTGCTGACCTCGGACCTGACGTGTTCCCGCCCATGACGGGAATAGCGCCAATTCGACGATGAATAATGCCTGCTGGGGTAGCAGACCCATCCGATCTCGATCGGACTCGGAAAATGGCGTCGCGCTGCGATGATCGCTCGCCTGATGTGATAATGGATGGTGACCAGCAAAATCGACCGCAACTGGGCCAGGCCGATGCTCGCGTCGAGGACCTCCCTGGAAAACGTCATGTTCTGATCGGTATGGGCGGCCCTGGGCTCGACCAGGATGTTCGCTTCGGGAACTCCGGACGCCAGCGCCAGCGCGGCCATTTGGCGGGCTTCCGTAGCTTTGATCTTCGAATTATAGCCGCCGGTGAAGAGAAGTCGTCCAACACGACCCTCCTGGTACAATTCGACCGCCCGCGTGACCGGCCGGCGCCAGTCGCTCATGCCAAGAACGATAGCGACCTCCGCGTCCAGAAGATTGTCTGGAGCGAAAATGTATTCACCGACTCGCGTGACGTCCATGTGCGTTCCCTGCGGTCTCTAAAACATCGCGCAGGGATCGTCTAGTTTACGTTAACTGGGTCAGTTTGTTTCGTAACTTCCTTACGCGCTCCGCAGATTTGGTCAGGGCGTCGATGGACAACGTTCGGTCCGCGAGGGCCTCGCTTATCCATGACGCGATCGACGCCGGCAGGGCGGAGTCGTAATTCGTGCGGTTTCTTACCATCAGCGCGTCGTTGCCCGCCTGAAGCGCCTGCACGATCGTCGCGCGTCGAGCGAAGCCATATCCGACCGCGCCCATGTCGAGATCGTCGGTCATCGCGACGCCGTCGAAACCCAGCTGGTCGTGCAGGAGCCCGGTCACAATTTCGCGCGACAAAGCCGCTGGCCTGCCATCGGAGACGACGGTTCTGAGAACCGAATAGCCGCTCATGACCGCATCGACGCCGCGTTCGCTGATGAGGCGCCGGAACGGCGCGAGGTCGGCTTCGGACCAGACCGCGGAAATGTCGGGCGCCCACTCGTGACTGTCGCTTTGCGCGCCGCCCTGACCCGGGAAATGCTTGAGAACACAGCGGACGCCGCTCGCCTCGAAACCCCGCACGAATGCCCCCGCGTATGCCGTCACTGTGTCGGCGTCGCCGCTGAACGCCCTGCCGTAGTGGCCGATCGCCGGGTTACCGGCATTCTCGAGGTCGACGACGGGGGCAAGGTTCAGATTGAATCCGAGGCGCGCCACTGCGCGTCCGGCCTCCGCATAGAGCTCTTGCGCCCCGGCGATGGTATGGTCCGCCGCGACCTGCCGGGCGGAAGGAAGCCTGGCGCAGCCGTGCGCCTCGATCAGCCTCTGGACGGCGCCTCCCTCGTGATCGATGGCGACAATCACTTTTCGCGGCCCCCCGGCCGAAAAAAGCCTCACAAGCCCCTGGACGTCGTCCCTGTCGCCGACATTGTCCTTAACGAAGACGACTCCGCCGACCGCGCCCGAGCGAACCTGCTCCGCGAGCGCCTGCGCCGAGGGAGATTGGGCGTTGCTGCCCGAAAACCCGGCGATCAGCAGTTCGCCCGTGATTGCGCGCGTCTGATCCGTCGGCGCGGACGCGGTCAATCGCGCTTCGTCTGCGCCCACTAGCGCTGCCGACGCCCCGGCGACACCGAGTAGAAAATTGCGGCGGTCCATATTGCTCCGCGGCTCGGGTATCAGCAGTCAATAGAAAGTGGTGATCGGTCGCTCCCCGATACCGTCTCCTTGGGGTCAATGTAGGCGCTCCGCGCAAAATATTCATAGAGGCGGGCGTCAAAGGGGTCAGGGGCGGCCAGAACTCATGGCTGGGCTGCCCGAGATTTGGATTACATGCGGCCGCGTCCTCTGGGGTCAATTTGGCAGCATAGCAGCGGTGTTCGGCAAAAGCGGGCATAAAGCTGGCGTTCAACGCAGCTGAGTTCTCTCGGGGATTGCCCGCAAGTCGGCCAACTCCGGGGCTGTACATTTTCGGCGCCCCACTCCCATATTTTTGCGCCGATCAACACAAAAACGAGGAGGCGTGAGAGTGAAAATTCCCTACAATTTCAATATGGTGCCCCTAGCCGGAATCGAACCAGCACTCCTTGCGGAATCCGATTTTGAGTCGGACGCGTCTACCAGTTCCGCCATAGGGGCCCGCGCCAGAGCGGACGGCGCGATATAAAACGCGCGACCGCTGAGGGTCAATGCGCGCCGATGGCGCATCGACCCAGACTGCAGCGGCAAAGCTCGCAGAGGAATCGAGGCAAACGCGTCGCATGGACGCCGTCGTCGCGGTCTTATATGTTGCGCCGCACAACCTGAGCTCCGCAATGTTCGATTCGCTCTACTCTCGACTGACTGCGCTTGCCCAGGGTCCGCGCGCGGAAGGCGCCCTGGCTGCGATCGCCTTCGCCGAGAGTTCGTTCTTCCCCGTTCCGCCCGATGTGCTGCTCGCCCCGATGGCGCTCGCCAAACCGGAGCGCGCCTGGCGATATGCGCTGATCGCCACGGTCGCTTCGGTGCTTGGCGGCATGCTCGGCTATGCGATCGGCGCCGTTCTCTACGACACGATCGGGCAATGGCTGGTCAGTCTCTACGGCTATGGGGCCAAGATGGAGGCGCTGAAGCAGACCTATGCGGCGTGGGGCTGGCTCGTGATCCTCGTCAAGGGCGTGACCCCGATCCCTTATAAGCTGGTGACGATCACCAGCGGTCTGCTTGGCTACAATTTTCCGCTGTTCGTCGCCTTGTCTGTCGTGACCCGCGGGGCGCGGTTCTTTCTCGTCGCCGGCGCGCTGCGCTGGCTCGGCGAGCCGTTGCGGGCGGCGATGAAGCGCAATTTCGCCGCCGTTCTCGGGGGATTCGCGGCGCTCGTCGTCGCCGGCTTCGTGGTCGCGATCAAGGTCTTCTGATGACGCTCGCGGAGATTGTCCTGCCGCCCTCGCAGACCACGAGGGCGCTCATGATCGCGGCTGCGTCGATCGCGATCCTGGCGGCGGTCTGGGTCTTTCAGGCGTTCGGCTATCAGCCCTGCGAACTCTGCCTGACCCAGCGCTACGCCTTCTATGCCGCTGCGCCCCTCGCCGCCTTGACCGCCGCCCTCGCTAGCCGCTCGGCGCATGGACTCGCGCGGGCCGGGTTCGCGCTGCTGGCGGCGGTGTTCATCGCCAACGCTGCGCTCGCCGCCTATCACGTCGGGGTCGAATACCACTGGTGGGCGGGACCGACCGCCTGCACTGGCGGGCTCACCGAATCGCTCAACGTCAACGACCTCGTGAAGGCGCTCGATTCGGTTAAGGTCGTGCGCTGCGACGAGGTCCAACTCCGCATCGCCGGATTGTCGCTCGCCGGCTGGAACGTTCTGGCCAGCGCCGCGCTCGCCGTGTATGCGGCGATTGCCGCGCTGCTATAGTCTAGAGCGCATTGGGAATCGGTGGAATTGGACTCCGTCCGCCACCTCGTCCTGAAGGCCGCGATGCGGGTTGAGAAAAGCGCGTCCGAACAAGGGGTTGTGCAGGGACGCGAGCAGGGAATTGTTTCGCGCGAGCAGGGAATTTTTTCTGCCCGAGCAGGGAATCGTTTCGCCGGAGCAGGGAATTTTTTTGGCGCTCGAGCGCTCGCGTCGCCGCGCAACTCCTGGTCCGGAGACGCGTTTTTCGCTGTCGCTCAGTCCGGCGCCTTGCCGAACGGAATGCCGTTGACCATCATCGACCGGTCGGGTTTCAGTTCGACTAGCCAGCTCAGGCTGCCGTCGTTTTCGCTCTTGCCGAGCCCCTTCGCCAGAGCAAGGGCGGGCATGGCCTTCACCGCAACCTCGGGCCCGAGCGCCCTGACGGCGGCCATCGTCCTGTCGAAGCCGCGCATGTGGACCGTCATCGCGCCGGCGGGCTTGCCGTGATCGAACCGGACGACGCCGGCAAAGTCGGCGTCGATCGCCGGAGCGATGACGTGCGAAGGCGCGATTTCGAGCCGGATCGGACCGGCGCTCAGCAGGGCCGCCTCGACCTTGTCCGCGTCCTCATCAGTCATGATGGGTCCGTCGCCCTGGAGACTGAGAGCGGAAATCCACTCGTTCGCCGCCGCGGCAAGATCGACGCCCTTGAGCGTCGCGACGACGTCGATCCTTGACGGAGTCAGGTCGCCCGCGCCGGGCGGGATCAGTCCGACCGGCAAGCTCAGGCCCTCGGCCGAGACGCCCAGGCTGACCGAACTCTCCGGCCCAGCGTTGGCCACGCCAAGCCGATATTTGGCGTCGGCCAGCGCAATCGCGCCGATCGACGCGGTGACGAGCGTCTTCTGGACCTCAACTCCTTCGGCAAACTTGAGGCCGGGCGCGGCCAGCTCTCTGAGCAGGCCCTTCACCTCCGCCTCGTGGGCCGCAAGGTCGGCGCGCGACGGGTGGCTGGCCAACAGGCCCCAGAGATCGAACGCCTTGCGGCTCCTGAAGCCTTCGACCCCGAGGTCGATCAACGCCTTGTCCGCGCGCCCGCTGATGTTGACGGGAGCGTCATCGGCGCCAAATCCAGCCGCTTTGACCGCGATATCGGAAATGTCCTCATTCACCACCGTCGAAACCGGGCCTTCGGGGCCCGCAGTGGTTGCGACGTTCTCCTGGACGGGGCCGAAATCGATCGAACTCAAGGACCTTTGCCGTCTGAATCTGAAGCGTCCCTTTGTCCGTATTGGCGGAGCCGCCTAGCAGCCAGGCGATTGCCGGGCTGATCAACGCGATCGAGCGGAAATTCGCCAGTTCGAGGCTGCCGTTCGCCTCCCTGGAATGGAAAACGAGCCGGGGCAGGGAATCCATCATGAGCCGCCAATTCCCGTCATCCTGCTCCACCGCCCGATAGACGATGGTCGCTGGTTCATAGGAAGAGCCCGTCTCTTTGAGGAGCATGTTGAGAACGCTGAGGTCGGCGGAGATGCGATAGGCCGCGCCCTCCGGGGTCACCGTCACGAGCGGGCTCGCCCCGGCCTGGGCCGCGGGCAAATATTTGGCGATCAGGGCTCTGAGCGCCTCAGCTCCCTCAGGCGTGGCCGGCCTGTCGGCGGCGAGCGCGGGAAGCGCGCAGAGCGCGGCTGCGGCTAGCGACGCAGCCGCAAAACGCCGAGGCGACCCGCGCCGACGGAATCGGTTGGAAGGCATGGGGCAGCCCTTCGGTTCGACAAGGATCTTCCGAGTCCGCGCCAGCCTATTTCAGATTCCGCGCCGCCGCGCGACAAATTACGCCATCGGCGGCGTTCGGCTTATTAGGCAGATCGGCGCCGAACCTCACCCAGCCGGCAACGCCGCCGGCGAGCGATTCTTCGGCGCCTGAGCCTTGGCGACGCCGGCCTTCACCGCTTCCTGCACCTTCTCGAACGCGCGCACTTCGATTTGCCGCACCCGCTCGCGCGACACCCCAAATTCAGCCGAGAGCTCCTCGAGCGTGATCGGCTCGTCGGCGAGCCGGCGGGCCTCGAAAATGCGCCGCTCACGCGGATTGAGCACGGAAAGGGCGTTGCGCAGGGCGCCCATGCGGGCGTCCGATTCCTCGCGGTCGGCGAGGAGCGATTCCTGGTCGGGGCTATCGTCGACGAGCCAGTCCTGCCACTCGCCTTCGCCGCCGTCGCGCAGCGGCGAATTGAGCGAGGCGTCGCCGCCGAGGCGCCGGTTCATGTCAATGACGTCCTGCTTGCCGACGCCGAGCCGCTTCGAGATCGATTTCGACCTGATCGTCGCGCAGGTCGCCGTCGTCGAGCGCCGAAATGCGGCTCTTGGCCTTGCGCAAATTGAAGAACAGTTTCTTCTGACTCGCCGTCGTGCCCATCTTTACCAGCGACCAGGAGCGCAGGATGTATTCCTGGATCGACGCCCGAATCCACCACATGGCGTAAGTCGCCAGCTTGAATCCCTTGTCCGGCTCGAACCGCTTGACCGCCTGCATGAGGCCGACATTGCCCTCGGAAATCACCTCGCCGATCGGCAAGCCGTAGCCGCGATATCCCATGGCGATCTTGGCCACGAGACGCAGATGTGAAGTGACGAGCTTGTGGGCTGCCTCGCGGTCGCCGTGCTCGCGCCAGCGCTTGGCGAGCATGTATTCTTCCTGCGGCTCCAGCATTGGAAACCGCTTGATTTCCTGCAGATAGCGGGCAAGTCCCGATTCGCCCGCAATGATGGGAAGCGACGCGGCCATTCGATCCTCCAGTGGGAGCCCGGGTGGTCCCGCCTCCGTCGGCGCCAGGGCCGCATCAGGTGATAATGTCCCGGCAAGCGTGGCCGAAAAAGGGCCAGCGCGCGGTGCTCAAGGGGAAGGCGGGATGAACTTTTGCTCATCCCCATTTCGCAGGCGGGCCCCATTTGTTACTGTCCCGCACGCAAGGCTCTGATCAATCTACCAAAGTCTTCCGGCGGAGGGCTCTCGAAGCGGAGCGTCTCGCCAGTGGCCGGATGTTCGAAACCCAACACCGAGGCGTGCAAAGCCTGGCGCCCGAGCCCGGCGAGCGCCGCCTTGGCGCCCCCGCCGAGACGGCCGGCCTTGGTCTTGAACCCGCCCCCATACACCGAATCGCCCAGGAGCGGATGACCGATCGAAGCCATGTGAACGCGGATCTGATGGGTCCGCCCGGTCTCGAGCCGGCAGATCACGAGGCTCGCCGGTCCGAGGGCTTCCTCGAGGCGCCAATGGGTGGCGGCATACCGTCCGCGCTCCTCGGCGGCGACCGCCATTTTTTTTCGATCGCGCGGATCGCGGCCGATCGGCGCCGCGACCTTGCCCGCCGTCGCATCGAAGCCGCCCCAGACGAGGGCGAGATATTCGCGCTCGAGCGAGCCCGTGCGCCCGTGGTCGGCGAAGAGTTCAGCCAGGCCCCGATGCGCCGCATCGGTTTTGGCGGCGACCAGAAGCCCGGACGTATCCTTGTCGAGCCGGTGCACGATTCCGGCGCGCCTGACCCCGCCGATCCCCGAGAGGCTCGCGCCGCAATGGCGGATCAGGGCGTTGACAAGCGTGCCCGTCGCGTGCCCCGGCGCCGGATGGACGACGAGCCCAGCCGGCTTGTCGATAACGATCAGGTGCTCGTCCTCGTAAACGACGGCAAGCGGCAGGTCTTCGCCGGCGAGCGGAGAATCCCCCGCCAGCGGCGCCGCGAAGGCGATGCGCGCGCCTTGCCCGAGCCGGGCCGAGGGGTCGCGCGCCACTCTGCCGTCGACGCTCACTTCGCCGGCCTCGATCAGCGCCTTGAGCCGAGTGCGCGACAGCGCGAGGCGGCGCGCCGCCGCCGCGGCCCCTAAGAACCGGTCGAGCCGCTCGCCCGCGTCCGCCGCGTCGACGTCGAAAACCTGGGGGCTGGAAGGGGCGGCCAGAGGCTGGCGCGGGGATTCGAGCGGCGGGACTGGTTCGGGCTCGGGCGCGGCCCCCCAAGCGCGGCGTTTGGCCTTGGCGTTCACGCCCGCTCGCGCCGGCGCGTCCGCCCGGCCGACTCGGCGGCGGGCGGCGCCACCAGAGCTCCAAGCGCAGCGACGATCGTGTCCAGATCCGGACGCGCGCCGCCGGCCTTATGGGCGTCGAGGCCGCGGCGCATCGCCGCCAGGTGAGCGGGCGTATTGCCACAGCAGCCGCCGACGATGCGCGCGCCGCAGTCGACGGCGAGCCCGGCGTAGGCCTCCATCAACCCCGGCGTGCCGGAATAGTGGATCTCCGCCCCATGCCATTGCGGCACGCCGGCATTGGCCTTGGCGATGAGCGATGCGCCCGGACGCGCCGCGCTCATGGCGAGGATCGCGGCCAAAAGGTCGGAGGCGCCGACGCCGCAGTTCGCGCCGAACGCAATGGGCGCGGGATTGAAAGCTTCAACCAAGGCGCCGAAAGCAGCGGGCGCGACGCCCATCATCGTCCGCCCGGCAGTGTCGAAGCTCGCAGTGATCGTGTACGGCGCGCCGCACCGCGCCGCCGCCAACGCCGCCGCGCGGATTTCTTCGCCGGCCGACATGGTTTCGATCCACACGACGTCGGCGCCGCCTTCGCGCAGGCCCTCGATCTGCTCGGCGAAGACCTCGACGGCCTCGTCTTCGCTCAACGGTCCGAGCGGGGCGAGGAGGTCGCCGGTCGGTCCGACCGACCCGGCGACGACGACGAGCCGCTGAGCCGCGTCGGCGACCTTGCGCGCGATCTGGGCGGCGAGGCGGTTGAGCTCGCGCGCCCGGGCTTCGAGGCCGTGCAGCTTGAGGCGGCGGCGATTGGCGCCGAAACTATTGGTCAGGATGATATCGGCGCCGGCGTCGACGAACGCCTGATGCAGGCTCGCGATCCGGTCGGGATGGGCCGCGTTCCAAAGCTCCGGGCTGTCCCCGGAGGTCAGGCCCATGGCGAAGAGATTGGTGCCGGTGGCGCCGTCGGCCAAGAGCGGCGGGCCTTCGGCCAGAAGGGTTTGCAGCATGGAGCCTCAAGAGGCGCTGTTCGCGCCCAGGGCCATCAGTTAGGTCGGAGCGGCTTGCAAGGCAAGCGGCGCGGAATTACCGCCTTCTTCCGGGCGCTTCGGGACGGGCGCGCGGTTCGTGTCAGCGGCCTTCAAAACCCTTCCTGGGGTTCAATCCGCTTCCAGGAATTAAGCCTTATCAATAGCTTACGGGGAGACGACGGCGGAAAAAACCGGCGTCGGGCCGGTCTCGGCAGGCGGCTCGCTGGCGGCGGAATCGCCGCTTGCGCCCGTGGGCCGATGAACGGCCCGATCGCCCGGACGTGGCCCTCAGCCATCGCCTCCCGCCGCGACCCGCATCGACCATCCGAGCCGGTCGATCTGCATATGGGCGTGGGTCGCGCCTTCGACCGCTTCCCGATCCTTCAGATGTTCGGCGACGATCTGGCGGACGCGCCGCTCCGTCAGCCCATCCTCGCGCCCGACCTCGTGAACTCAAACGTGGTGTCGCCGGGCCTACCCTGTGGGTCGGAGGCGAACGGCGGGCTTCTGCGGTTCGGCGTCAGTTTTCCGCGCGACCTTCGTCTCCGGCGCCGGCTCGGATCGCACATTCGGCGCGGATTTAGCGGCGCTCCCATCGAGGGCCCAGTAAGCGATCAGCTTCACGCGATCATTCACAAGGAACCAGACCAGGGCGTAGCCCCAGACGAACAGCGCCCAGCCCCAGCCGAGCGGGGTCATGAACAGCCCGTAGACCGCGATCAGGGTGGCGACTGTCTGTGTGCCCAGCACCGCGAGCAACAATATCCGGGCGGGACGTATGGACCAGAAGGGGCCACGGGTGCGTGTCAGGAAAATCGTGAGGTGACCGGCTACCGACAGTTTGAGATACATCAGCGTTTGTATATGGGCCCGATCGAGACGGAAGACGCGCTCGCCGAGATAGAAGAGGCCAAACGCGGAAACGACGCCAATGACTCCAAGCGCGGTCGAGACGCCCAGGACCGTGCGCATGTCCCAGGCTTCGGGCTTCATCTTATAGATGACGTTGTCATACGCGATCGACAGGATGGCGCCGTCGTTGAGCAACGCCAGCATGACGATCATGATTGCGGTCAAGGGATAGAATTTGAAGACGACGATCGCCAGCGTCATGAACAAGAGAACGCGCAGCGTCTCGGCGATACGATAGATCGCGTAGCTGTTCATCCGCTGAAAGATGCGGCGGCTTTCCTTGATCGCTTCGATAATCACTGAGAGACCCGGCGTCAGCAGCACAATGGCCGCGGCCGCCCGCGCCGCATCGGTCGCGCCCGAAACGGCGATCCCGCAGTCGGCCTTTTTCAACGCGGGGGCGTCGTTCACGCCGTCGCCTGTCATGCCGACGATATGGCCATGCTTCTGCAGCACGTCGACGATATGAAACTTGTGTTCGGGGAACACCTGAGCGAAGCCGTCCGCATCCTCGATGGTCTTGGCCACCGCGGCGGTTTCCTCGGTCTTGGCGTCGCCGAGGGTGTTCGCGTCGAGGATGTTCGCCCCCATTCCCAACGTCTTGGCCATCTCGCGGGCGATCGCCAGAGCGTCGCCGGTCACCATCTTGATCTTCACGCCCATCTCGGCCGCTGTCGCGACGGTGGACTTGGCGTCTGCCCGAGGCGGATCGAAGAGCGGTAGGACGCCGAGAAGCCGCCATTTGCCGTCGCCCTCGGCACGCGCCACCCCGAGCGCACGAAAGCCGCGCTCGGCGAAGTCGTCGACGGCCTTGTCGACGGCGGACTTCACCTCGACCGCGTTCGCCGACAGCGCCAGGATGACCTGCGGCGCGCCCTTGGTCGCCTTGAATGTCTTTCCATCCGCGCCCTTGACCGTGGCCTCGGTCCGTTTGTGCACGGGATCGAATGGCGTGAAGTGGGTGACCTGATAGGGCTTCAGCGCCTGTGCGTCCTTCAGACCGCCAAGGACCGCGAGATCGATCGTATCGTTATTCGCCGCCTGCGACGCCAACGCGCCGACGAGGATGAGTTCATCGGCGGTGATTGCATCCAGACAGAACGGATCGCCAAGCGTCAACTTGTTCTGGGTAAGGGTTCCCGTCTTGTCGGCGCAGAGCACATCCACGCCCGCCAGTTCCTCGATCGCGACCAGCTTGCTGACGATCGCCTGTTTCTTGGCGAGCAGGCGAGCTCCGACCGCCATTGTCACCGACAAAACCGTCGGCATCGCCACGGGGATGGCCGCCACCGTCAGGACGAGCGCGAACTGCAACAGAGTGAGGATCGGCTCGCCCCGGTAGACTCCAAGTCCGATAATCACCGCGACGAGGATCAGCGCGAGGATAATCAGATAGTTGCCGATCTTCAGCACGGCTTTCTGGAAATGGCTGACGGTGACCGCTGTCTCCACCAGTTCCGCCGTCTTGCCAAAATAGGTTCTGCCACCCGTCGCGTAGACCAGAGCACCGATTTCGCCGCGACGAACGACCGACCCTGAGAAGATGGCGTCGCCCGATTTACGCGTGGCGGGCATGGATTCTCCGGTCAGCGCCGACTGGTCTACGGATATCTCGTCGCCGTCCAGCAAGCGCGCATCCGCCGGCACGATGTCGCCGAGGCGCAGGCGGATGACGTCTCCGGGCACAAGTTCGCGCGCCGCCGGGTTGATCCACTTCCCGTCGCGTCTCACCCTGGCCTTGATCGCCAGCGTCGCCTTCAGAGCGGCGATGGCGTTGCCCGCCTGATGCTCTTCCCAGAATCCCACCACGGCGTTGGCAAGGAGCAGAAGAAAAATGATGCCAAAGTCCGGCCAATGCCGCGCCGCCGCCGACAGGATCACCGCCGCTTCGATCATCCAGGGGATGGGACCCCAGAAATAGGAGAGGAACTTGAGGATCTCGTTGGTCTTCTTCTCCGCGATCTCGTTCGGCCCATATTGGGTCAGCCGCTTTTGCGCCTCGGCTTGGGTCAAGCCATCCGGCGACGAACCCAGTTCTTTCTCGACCTCCGCTAAAGACAGGGTTTGCAGATTGTCGTTGGCGACAGGCTTCGATCCCGTCTCCGACTTGCGAGCCTCGGGCCGATCCACGCGAGCTTCCATGGTCGAAGTTCCTTCCGGCGTCGCTGTGAGCCAGCCTCGGCAGTGCGATGGGGCAAGAGTTCAGTTTGCTAGCGTTCGCTCGAAACGCCCGATACGGCATGGTGCGAACACAGGCTCAAAACGCGCACATGGCTGCGGTGAATGGAGCCTTCTGCCGTAGAAAGCTGTGTGCGCGCATATTGCCGCCAAAGTAAGGCTCGGAAAATACTCACGCATCCGCCTTTGAGATCGTTGCGTGTGTGCTGTTCGTCGGCGATCGACGGGTGTTGGCGCGGCGCCGCTTCAACGGAATAGCTGCTTGACGTCGACTCCGGCTACCGTCCTTGTTCGAGGTTTGTTATTGAATTGCAACCAACGGCACATCAATTTGGCAGACAACGCCGCTCGGCTTGAATTGCATTCGCGTCGAGCCAGAGAATTGCTCCGCGAAGCCTTTTTCAATGAGAAACATCCCGAAACTTCGGCGCGACGGCTCTCGGACGAGAGGCCCTCCCTTTTCGCTCCATTTGAAATGAAATGTCCCGCCACGCTCGTTGACTTTCGTCGCAATATTCACGCGTCCGTTGATGGTTGTCAGCGCCCCGTGTTTGCTCGCATTCGTACACAATTCATTGATCGTCATAACGAAGGGAAGCGCTGCAGCGGGATTAATTCGTATCGGCGTGGGTTGGATTTTGAATTGCTCACGACCAAGTGTTTCAAAAGGTTCAATGGCCGTCTTCAACAAATCAGGCAGCATCGCGCCCCCCCAGCTCGTCCGCAGAAGCAGGTCATGGACACGACCTAACGCCGCAAACCGCGCCGAGATTGCTTCGCCAGCGTGCGGCAAATCAATGGCGGTGCGCACACTTTGGTTGGTTATCGACTGCACGATAGCCAGGGTGTTCTTCACCCTGTGGTGCAATTCTTCCAGTATGAGCCGCTGTAGTTTTTCGGCGCTATCGCGTCTCGCAGCGTCTGTCGCGGCGTGCTCAAGAAGCCTCCGCAGAGTGGCGTTCTCGAGTTCGAGTTTGAAGTCGCCTTCGCTCATTTTCGCAAGACCGCAAGTTGGGGACTGATACCCCCCAGCAGGCTCGCGGTCGATACTCCCGCTGGCCCACGATCGGCAATTCGTCAATTGGTTGCAGAGTGTGGATGCAATGCACGCAGGCGCACCGGCCCAAAATGAGGCTCCACTCTTGATAATCGGTCCAAACACCAGCGTTTGAATGCGCGTCAATGCCCGCCTGGGCCGCCAGTGTGCGGCTTACCTTTATTGAGACGCTCCACGTCGACTTTCTGTAATGACCGCTTCGCTCGAATCCGATCCGTCGATGTGGGAACCATGCGTCAGGTTTTGACCATTAGCTGCTGATCGCACGGGAAACCCGGACATGGGAGGCGCCTGCGGTCCTGATGGCGTCATGGCCGGCCATGACGTGGCCTACACGAGCGAAGCGCCTCAGGCCGCGTCGCGAATGGCGGCGATGTTTCCCGCATAGGCCTCTGGATTGCCCTCGAAGACGGCCGAGCCGGCGACAAAGACATCCGCCCCGGCCTTCGCGAGCAGCGGCGCCGTCTCCGGCGCCACTCCGCCGTCGACTTCGATGTGGATCTTCCGCTCCCCGATCATGCGCTTCACCCGCGCGATCTTGTCGAGCATGGCGGGAATGAACGCCTGGCCGCCAAACCCGGGATTGACGGTCATGACGAGAATCAAATCGAGCCGGTCGAGCACATATTCGATCGCGCTCTCGGGCGTGGCGGGATTGATCGCGACTCCGGCCTTTTTGCCGAGCCTGCGGATCTCCTGAAGCGAGCGGTCGAGATGCCTGGTCGCTTCGGCATGGATAGTGATGTGGTCGGCGCCCGCCTTGGCGAAGGCCTCGAGATAGGGATCGCAGGGCTCGATCATCAGGTGGCAGTCGAAGGGCTTGTTGGTATGCGGCCGCAGCGCCGCGACAACCGGTGGACCGAAGGTGATATTGGGCACGAAGTGCCCGTCCATCACATCGAGATGGATCCAGTCGGCGCCGGAGGCGGCGACCGCGCGCACTTCCTCGCCGAGCTTCGAAAAGTCGGACGACAGAATTGAGGGCGCCATGATCACCGGATTGGACACGGGGGGCGTACTCCTTTTTTTTCGGCCTATCGATGGGCGGCTACACGGTCAAGTCAGACGCGGAGAGGCTCCCGGTGTGGACGTCGGCAAAGAGCGGATTGCGGACAACGCTCAATCATCATCCGAAGTCCGGAGTCGAGGTGAAGCGGACATTCCGGAAGGCAGGCGGGGACGTCGCAGTTGGGCGGAGTCCGGACCTACGGGCGTCGCTCCAGCGGAGGCCGGACTCCGCCCGAAGCAGACCTCGGCCGCATCAACTTGGGCGCCAGCCGATGA
Source organism: uncultured Alphaproteobacteria bacterium (assembly GCA_963794155.1). GTDB lineage: Bacteria > Pseudomonadota > Alphaproteobacteria > Rhizobiales > Beijerinckiaceae > Roseiarcus. Next base: position 189,954 of record CAWCCX010000006.1, read on the forward strand.
CGGTGGTCGGGAAACGCCGCAGCGCCTTGAGCCTCGCGTTTTCGTGCGGCGGCCGGGCACCGCGTAATTCCGCATCGGTTGAAATATAAGGATTTCTGGTGGGCGGCGCAACGATCCCGAGCCGAGTGAGAAACGGACCGCATGGGTATTCATTCATCAATGAGGCTTCGGTGGGTTGTCGCTTTCTCGGCGCTAATGGCCTTCTACTATTTTATTCCGGAACTGGAGATCACGGATAGCCGCTACGTCCTTGGCATGTCGGATGCCTTCTTGAGAAGCGGCAGCCTTGACATGAGGCCGCTGGTTGAAGCCGACGCCAACAAGGCGCCCGTCGACAATTACTATTTTCTGATCGGTTCGACGGACCTTGCTCCCGACGTCATTGCGACGGCAAGAAAGGCCGGCATAGGTCCGTTCGGCAGAGGGCGCGCCGCCGATTTCTATGTCCTACGGGAAATCGCGCGCTTTGTCCCGGGCGCCGCCGCGGGCATTTCCGACGCGAGCTATCCCCTGCTGCCGCTCTATCCCGCTTGGCCGAGCTTCCTATGCGCGCCAGTTTCGGTGCTGACGTCCGCGCTCGGACTGCCCGTTTATGACGGCGTCGCTTTCCACGCCGATCGCAATGCCCTCTATCAGAGAATTCTCGCCGCGACGCTTGCGGCTCTGACGATTGTATTTTTCTATGCGGCGGCGCGTTGCGCGATTGCGTGGCCGCTTGCAATGGCGCTCGCGGCATGGCTTGGCGCCGGGTTGATCGCCTCCAGCACGAGCCGCGCGCTGTGGTCGGACACTTTCGCGCTGCCGCTCTGTTTCGCGGGGCTCTACGTGTTCATGCGCGTCATCGTCGCCCGGCGGGCGACAAGCTATTGGCCATTTCTTCTTGCGGCGCTGCTTTCGCTCGCCTTCATGATGAAGCCGCTCTATGCGATTCCCTCGGCGATGCTGGGCCTGCTCGTCGTTCTCGCCCCCGAGATTCCGCTCCGTTCGAAGGTTTCGTTTGCCGCGGCTTGCCTCGCCTTTGCGATTTTGTTCGGCGCCACGTCTTTCGCAACCTATGGCGCGCTCATACCGCCTTACTTTTCGCCGACGCGGGTCGAGTCGTTCGACCTCTCACATATCCTGGGCGTCCTTTTCAGTCCCTCGCGCGGGCTCTTCTGGTTCATGCCCTCGGCCCTTCTCCTCTTTTTCACTCCGTTTTTCGTATTCCGAGACCGCAGGCTTCTTGTGGCAAGCGCTATCGCTGTCGCCGCCGTCACAGCCGCCGTCCTGAGCATCAGCGGCTCCGGGATGTGGTGGGGCGGGTTCAGCTACGGCCCGCGATTGTTTCAAGCCGCATTGCCGGCCGTAGCGCTTCTCGCTTTGATCACCGCGCACGCCGCCGAGAATTCAGGCAGGCCGGCGCGGGCCGCGCTGCTTTCGCTATTCGGCGTCGTCGCTTGCTGGGAAGCCTTCGTTCATATCGGCGGCGTCAGTTCGCCGCGCGGCATGCAGTGGAATGTCAGTCCCGTGAGCGTGGACGACGCCCCCGAGCGCTTGTGGGATTGGTCGGACCCGCAGTTTCTCGCGGCATTTGTCAAGCGCCGGCCGATCCGGGACCTCAGCCCTTTGCCGCGGGACGCGTGGGTGCAAATGCCCTCCGCCTGTTCCGATCGTTTCGCTGGAGACGGCGTTTCCGGACGGGAGGCTGAATTTCGCTGGACCGACGGAAACGACGCGGAGATACTCTTCGCGCCGCCTCCCGGCGAGGTCCGCAGCCTCACGATGGAAGTCCTGCCGCTCGTCGATTCCGGCCATCCCCAGCAGCACGTCCGCATCGACATCAACGGGACCGAAATCGGCTTCGTCCTTCTGACGGAGCCGCGCTGGACGCCGCTGCAGTTCAACCTGCCGGCGGGCGTCATGAAAAGCCAGAATACCCTCGCGCTGCGGCTCCCTGACGCGCACCGCCCTTCGGCGTCCGGGGATACGCGTTTGCTCGGCGTTGCAATCCGCAGATTTGCGGTAACCTCAGAGCCGGGCGTGTCAAGCCTGCCGGTGGCCGACATCTGCAAGTGAGCGTTCCGTCAAGCGGACATTGCGTATTGCGCCGTGAAAGTCGCGATTGGGTCGAATTGACCAATTCGCCAAACAGTCTGGCGCCGATCGTATCCCGAGCTAGCGTGGGGATACATATCTAACAACTCAATCGTAGAGTTTAAATCGATTGCGTTCGCCCGGGAAGCCGCCTATGTAGCGCGCCTTCTCAAGGGAATTCTCGATGAGCGTATTGCCAGCCCATCTCCGGCGGCTGGAGGCCGAGTCAATTCACATCATGCGGGAAGTTGTCGCCGAAATGCGCAACCCCGTCATGCTGTATTCGATCGGCAAGGACTCGAGCGTCATGCTTCATGTGGCGATGAAGGCGTTCCATCCCGCCAAGCCGCCATTTCCGCTGCTGCACGTCGACACGACCTGGAAGTTCCGCGAGATGATCGCGTTCCGCGATGAGACGGCGCGGCGGCTTGGCCTCAATCTCATCGTCCACATCAATGAGGATGGGGTCAGGCGGGGCATATCGCCGATCGCCTCGGGCTCGCAGCTCCACACCCAGGTGATGAAGACCGAGTCGCTCAGGCAGGCGCTCGATGAGGGGCGGTTCGACGCCGCATTCGGGGGCGCGCGTCGGGACGAGGAAAAGAGTCGCGCCAAGGAGCGCATCTTTTCCCATCGGTCGGCCGCGCATGCGTGGGATCCGCGCAATCAGCGGCCGGAACTCTGGCGGCTCTTCAACACCCGTCTGCGCGAAGGCGAATCGATGCGGGTCTTCCCGCTGTCGAACTGGACCGAGCTCGACGTCTGGGAATACGTGCTGGCCGAGGCGATTCCGGTCGTGCCGCTCTATTTCTCCAAGCTCCGTCCGGTCGTCGAGCGCTCAGGCGCGCTGATCATGGTCGACGACGACCGGCTGCCGCTCATGCCCGGCGAAAGCCCGCAGATGCGGCGGGTGCGCTTCCGCACCCTCGGCTGCTACCCGCTGACCGGCGCGATCGAGTCGGAAGCCGACACCCTCCACGACATCGTCGCCGAGATGCGCAAGACCACGACTTCCGAGCGCCAGGGGCGCCTGATCGATTCGGACGAAGCTTCGTCGATGGAAAAGAAGAAGCGCGAAGGGTACTTCTGATGAATGTCGCGCGCGACGAGGCAGGCCTCCCGACCCTGCGCCTTCTGACCTGCGGATCGGTCGACGACGGCAAGTCGACGCTGATCGGGCGCCTGCTGTACGAGAAGAAGCTGATTTTCGACGACCAGCTCTCGGCGCTCGAGCGCGACTCGAAGAAATTCGGCGCCGCCGGCGACGGCGTGGATTACGCGCTCCTGGTCGACGGCCTCGAAGCCGAGCGCGAACAGGGCATCACGATCGACGTCGCCTATCGCTACTTCGCCACCGAGAGGCGTTCGTTCATTGTCGCCGATGCGCCAGGCCACGAGCAATATACCCGCAACATGGCGACCGGCGCCTCCAACGCCGACCTCGCGATCGTGCTCGTCGACGCGCGCAAGGGGCTGCTTACGCAGACCCATCGCCATTCGATCATCGTGTCGCTGCTCGGGGTGCGCCATGTTGTCCTTGCGGTCAACAAGATCGATCTCGTCGACTACGATGAGCGCGTCTTCCGCGACATTGTCATCGCCTTTCGCAAGTTCGCCGAGCCGCTCGCCTTCCGCTCGCTGTTCGCGGTTCCGATCTCGGCGCGCTTCGGCGACAATGTGTCGTCGGTCAGTGCGAAGACGCCCTGGTATCAGGGCGGGCACTTGTTGCAGCGGCTCGAAACCATCGAAGTCGAGGAAGATCGCCGCGGCGCGCCGTTCCGCCTCCCGGTGCAGTGGATCAACCGCCCGCATCTCGATTTCCGCGGCTTCGCCGGCACGATCCCGAGCGGGCGCGTCGCGCGGGGCGAGCCGATCGTCATCGCCGGATCGGGGAAGCAAACGAAAGTAAAGTCCATCCTGGTCGCCGACCACGAGAAGGAAAGCGCCGAAGCGGGCGACGCGGTGACGCTGACACTCGAAGACGAAATCGACCTTGCCCGCGGCGACGTGCTCGCACACCCGACGAGCCGGCCGGAGGTCGCCGACCAGTTCACCGCGCATCTGATCTGGATGAGCGCCGACGCCATGCTGCCCGGCCGCTCCTATCTCATGAAGATCGGCGCGCGCACCGTGCCCGCCTCCATCACCGAGCTCAAGCACCGTCTCGACGTCAACAATTTCGACAAGCTGGCGGCCAAAGAGCTCGATCTCAACGAGGTCGGCTTCTGCAACATCGCCACGACCATGGCCGTGGCCTTCGACCCCTATGGCGACAATCGCGAAACTGGCGCCTTCATCCTTATCGATCGCGCCACCAACGAGACCGCGGCGGCGGGAATGATCGCGCACGGGCTCCGGCGCGCGACCAACGTGCACCGCCATGGCGCGACGGTCGGCCGCGAGGCGCACGCGGCGCTCAAGCACCAGAAGCCGGCGATCCTGTGGTTCACCGGCCTCTCGGGGGCGGGAAAGTCGACGGTCGCCAACCTGGTCGAGGCCAGGCTTCACGCGCGGGGCGTCCATACCGCGCTGCTCGACGGCGACAATGTCCGCCACGGCCTCAACAAGGACCTCGGCTTCACCGCCGCCGACCGGGTCGAGAACATCCGCCGGGTCGGCGAAGTTGCGCGGCTGATGACCGACGCCGGGCTGATCGTGCTTTGCTCCTTCATTTCGCCGTTCCGGGCCGAGCGGCGCCTGGTCCGCGACACCGCGGCGGAGGGCGAGTTCCTCGAGATTTTCGTCGACGCCCCGCTCGAGACGGCAATCGCCCGCGATCCCAAGGGCCTCTACAAGCGGGCGCTGGCCGGCGAGATCAAGAACTTCACCGGCGTCGACCAGCCATACGAGGCGCCCGAGGCGCCGGAGCTGACGCTCAATTCCGCCGCCGAGAGGCCGGAGGCGCTCGCCGACCGGGTCATCGCCGAGCTTGAACGGCGTGGGCGGATCGTGACCTTATACAATTCCGGCGGCGAACGCCGCCGATCGAGGCGCCATCATGCTCACGCTCTTTTACGCCACCAACACCTGCGCGCTCGCGTCGCATATCGCGCTCGAAGAGGCCGGCGCGGCGTTCGAAACCCGCTGGATCGACTTCGCCGCCGCCGAGCAGACCAAGCCCGAGTATCTCAAGATCAATCCGAAGGGCCGCGTGCCGGCGCTCCTGACCGGGCGCGGCGTGCTGACCGAGACGCCGGCCATTCTCGCCTTTATCGCCCAGAGCCATCCAGAGGCGGGGCTCGCGCCGGTCGACGATCCGTTCGCGTTCGCCGAATTGCAGGCGTTCAACGCTTATCTCTGCGCGACCGTGCATGTCGCGCACGCCCATCGCGCCCGCGGCTACCGCTGGGCGGACGATCCGGCGGCGTTCGAGGCGATGAAGAAGAAGGTCCCGCAATCGGTCGGGGCGTGCTTTGATCTGATCGAACGCCAGATGCTGCGGGGCCCATGGGTGATGGGCGAGGCCTATACGATCGCCGACCCCTATCTTTTCACCATCGCCCGCTGGATGGAGGTCGACAGCATCGACCCCGCCGCCTTCCCGCGCGTGCTCGACCACCGCGACCGGATGGCCGAACGCCCGGCCGTCCGCCGGGCGCTCAAGAGCGAGGGCCTGGCGTAGGGCCGCACTTGCAAAGCTGTCAGTTCCGAGTTCGTCTCACATGTCACAACCCAACCCTCGGGCGATGCCGATCCAATAATCCGACAGAAGGTTATTTCCCCTTTCGTAGGCCCAGAACGCGAAGACGCCAGCACTGAAACAAGTAATCTTAAGAGAAGGAATAACCCGCTGATCAATATTTCGATCAACGGTAGTTCCGACTACAGATAAACCCCTCTTCTTGTAAAGAGAGGTTTCCGCTGTAAATCCGGGCATCGTCATTGAATCAGCCCTTTCCCATTCGCCTCTCTTTCGCACGCGATTCCCGCTGTTCGCGGGGGCCGGCGTTTGCCTCTCTGCATGGATAGTCACCATGTTACCTTCTCAGATTACATCCGGCCTTATAATAAGCAGCGAGAAAAGCTTCCTCCTCAAACGAGCCGGCAGGAGCGTCCATATACGCTAAAGTAAGGTTGAGGCAGGGGTCGCGGGCAGCCTGTCGAATGTACGCGCGATCGCCGCTCCGGGAATCGAAAACGCTCGCCGCGCGGTAATGCGCGATTGTTTTGGAAACCGCATTTTCCGCGGTAAACCCTGGCAGTTTGCCGATGCTCATTGCCCATCCGCTCCAGGTTAGCTGAGGCTACAACCATCGATGACGGGCCCGATCAATTAAACCCGCCTCGACCGAAAACGATGATACAGTCGGCAGCGAAATAGGCCCTGAGAAAAACCCATTCCTCATACGAATTTGGCGCAGCGTTCATATACGCAGTCCAAAGGTTATCGCATCTACTCGGCAAAGCCGGTTGGACGTCTGCTTGACCCCTCTTCGAACCAACAGCGCCCGCGTGGCGGTAGGGCCTCGTTGTCCGTGGAATCGACCTTTCCGCGGTAAATCCCGGTATGGTCTTGGCATTCATTTCAACCTCCTTTTGGCCCCTCTATTCCCGTGTCGACCGATGATCTTCCGGACGGAGCCAGCAGAGATAGCTGCTTCGCAGTGAACTCAGGAATGCTGGGGCCGCGAGTTTCAAACTCCTTCGCCGCCTCTCTATCAACTCGCTATAGGCAGTACCCAACAAATCTACACAAACTATAGCATCCTAAAAACGGCGCGCCGCCATTTACGAAGCAATCCCATACACACCCGGCGCATCCGAAAGAATTGCGCAACTGCGCGACCACTCTTTGCTCCCGGCCGCCGTCACTTTGGTTCGCTACACGGCTATAGCTCGCATGCGTTGTATAGACGGATTCATCTGCGGTGAATCCAGGCATGTGCATCGTTGTCATGCTGCATCTCCTTTGGAGTGGTTTCGCTCACCGGTCATAGTATGGCGACATTTTCGCCCACGAACTGGGACCTCCTCCCGCCATCTTGCCGCGTCTGGACCTTGCTACGGACACTTTGCTTTGCAACCGCCCCCGCCAACGCATACCTGAACAGGTTTTAGTAGTCCGATCGTCTGGACCTCGCAGCGTCCACAGCACTTTGTGCCGATCGGGCAATTACAGGGTCCGTGTGGGTTACCGCCGCCATTGCCGCCACCGCCGCTCGGCGAGCAATCCGAGATGCAATCTGAGTAAGCAATCATCGCAGAACCGATGCAATTCGCCAACCCGACCGGGTTCCACCAAACGTACTCAGCAAAGCACTCGGCGGCGGCAATTTCTTCTGTTATCTGACACAATATTTCACAGGCGCCAAATGCCGCTTCAATACTCGAAGGTGCGCCAAGCCTCGTTCTTCCGCTGCGCCCGCGATACGACCTCGACGATTTATATAATGATGCTTCCGCAGTAAACGTGGGTGCTGACATGGATTTACCCCGCGCATCAGTCATAGTAGTGCGACATTCTAGTGACCGGGAGAGGAAACGGCTCGGTCACATCCCGCCCGGACGAACACAAGGTTAGGACTCTTGAACGAACGCAGCTGCCAGTAATGACCGCTAAGCGACCACAAACCTCAGAATGGCCAGCCTGTTTGAGTACTCATCTTCACCTTTGGCGACTATCGGAAGCAACCCGCGCCCTCCATCATTGAGTTAATCAATTCGCCGAGTCCGTAGTTATGAGCGTAGTACGCCTCCCACGACATGTCGTGTAGAACATCACAAAGATTGAGTACGGCTGGTTGAACATATCGCGTGTTACCTTGGGAATTTAAGTTGTCCGCGAAGTGATAGCGCGTCTTAATCTTATAAATCGCGTTTTCTGCGGTAAAACCTGGCATGTTCGTGGCGTTCATTGTGCGACCCCTTTTACCTCACGGGCTCAACGTTAGAAGCCTCCTCCAAACTAGGGACCCTCGATTTGCAATCCAGGCAAGTTCTGGGCCTTCATTTCAATGCTCCTTCAGCTGTCAACGATCATAATACGGCGACATTCTCGTCACCAGGAACGGAAACTCCTCGGTCACATCCACCCGCACGAAGAACTTCTCCGTGAAATCGCTGTTGCGATTGGTGTAGGCGAAGATCACGTCGAGAAGCTTCCGCGTCCCGCTCAACAGCGAAGGCCGCACGTCGACCCCGCTCAGTGAAAAGTCTCGCCCAAACCCCTCGGCCGCCTTGGCGTAGATGGCGGGATAACGCATGGCGAGGTAGTTCAAGGCGCGATGCTCGTCGGTGGCGCCGGCATTGTCGGTCAGCTGTATGATCCTGCCGAATAATTCCTCGGCCGCCGGGGCGAATTGGGCGGCCGTGGTCTTCTCCGGCCTTGGGATCGCTTTGATCAGCGCATCGCGATCAAACGAGTAGATCTGGTCGAACGCGACGATCGGAACCATCAGGCCATTGCACATGGTCGCGGGCGCGATCGGACCGCGCATGCCGATCACGACATCAATGTCGCTCGGGGTCGGGACCGGACGGATGGCTTCCACCAAGAGATCGAGATCCGCCGGATCGCGCGGCACGAGGAGGTAGGTCTCCAGCCCTTGGATTGTCAGCACCCAGCACAATTGACGGACCAGGTAGCGGTTCTCGCGCCTGGACAGAACCGCGTGGAAGGTCTGCTGGTCGGTCTTTCCGGCGGTGTCCGTTCGTCCGCCCGCCTGGGCGAATTCCTTTTCCGCCGCAAGGTTCGGGAAACGCGCCTCCACCCGGCCGATGGCGTAGACATAGGTGACCGGCGCAGCGCTCTTGCGATCGGGGTCCGGCGTCGGCCCACACCCGCAGTCCGCCTCTCCTGCCTGCGGGGCGAGCCGACTGTCTGTGCGAACTTCGCGCCGCTGGGAGCCCAAGGGCGTAGCATCGGCCTCGTCCGAGGCCAGCGCTTGCGAATTGAGCGTTTGAGTTTGCTCGTTCATATCGTTTTTCCTCCCGCCGTCGACGCCACGTGAAACGCTCAAGAAACCTTCCGTAATTATTTTATCTTCGAGGGCCGCCGCCGAACGTCATCCAGCAATTCAGTGCGACGCGCCGCTGTTCGCAACCGCCGCACGGCCGAGCGCCGAAATACGAAGCGGCGCGCTTTATCGCGTCGCCGAGCCCGATCTCCTCGTCGCCCGCAAACCCGGGTAACCGCATTCGATGCGGTTGGCGTTCGCCGGCGGCGGGCCGGGCGTTGACGTCGATCTTTTTTGTCATGCGACGCTCCTGCGCCCGCGTTCAATCGATAACGCGCGATAAGCGGCCTCGGCGTTCAGAAGCGGCGGAACGACGGACGTTCGACGTCGCGCGAATCCCTCCGTGACGGCGAGTTTGATTTGCGCCGCGCTCGCGGCGGGAAATTCCGACCACAAGAGCGCGATCGCGCCGGTCACAAACGGCGCCGCGACACTGGTCCCCCCCAAGGTGAGGCTCTGGCCCTGGCCGCCGAGGCTTGTGACGCCGGCGCCGGGCGCGCGTAAACCTCGTCTGCCAATCGAGCCGCCCAAATTCGAATCATTCGTCGGCCTGCCCTGGTCGTCACAACCCACAACCGGGATGACCCAGGGATGCCGCGTTATGGCGGAACCGCCGAGAGCGCCCTGATTGCCCGACGCCGCAACCACGATCACCCCGCGCCTGACCGCCTGATCGAACGCCTCAACAAGCGCGGGCTCGCCATTGATTGAAGGTTGCGCAAGAGCGAGGCTCAGGTTGATCACGCGCGCTCCCGCTCCGATGCAGTCGAGGATCGCGGTCGCGAGTTCCTGGGGCGTCGCGCTCGGCGCGGATTCGTGGCCGGAGGTCGCCTCGGTGAAAACAGGCCGTATCAGGAGCGTGCAGTCGGGACAGATGGCGGGGGCTCGAGAGCCCCGTCTCGCGGACAGGATTCCGGCTACGAAAGTTCCATGAAGGCAAGCCGCGCTGTCGGCTTGGGCGCATGCGGCCCCGTTACCTCCGGGAATTTCATGAAACCGTTCAGCCGCCAAATCGGTATGTTGGGTCGCAACCGGCCCGTCGATAAGCCCGATTTTTATCCGCGAGCTGCCGCTCGTGCGCTCCATTAAGGGAAGCAGCCCGGTCAGGCCCAATGGGTCCATCGCTAGACGCACCCCCCGGAAAAGAAATTTTTCGAATTGGCCCCGCGCTCGGAGCAGACGTCGCGATCGCCGAGGCTCTCGCGGGGTCGCCTCCGACGAACAGGCCGACCAAGGTTCGAACGCTAGCGGTTCGAAAAGGACGAGAATATGGGTAGAACTACCTATATCCCGCCGCCTCTGCCCTACGATCTGTCGTTTGCTTCGTCGCTCTGCTCCCCGCAATGACGGCTCACGCCTGGTTTCAACGTCGGGCCTGAAGCTCGTCTTGATCGTGTCGTCGCACGGCAATGGCTGGGCAGCGCCGCCGCCCGCACCCGAGCAACATGGCGACGGCAAGGACAAAAGAGCGCCCCAACGGCGATCCAAGCCTCATGTCGTTTCCTTCTCGGCGCCATGGCGAGCGACCGCGGTTCGCCCCCCTTCTCCCTCCGGGAGAAGGTGTCGCCGAAGGCGACGGATGAGGGTTTCACCGCCCTCATCCGGCCGGCTTCGCCGGCCACCTTCCCCCAGTGGGGGAAGGGGATCGCCTCAGGCGATCTTCACATATTCAAAGTCGCCGGGCTGGTTGTTGACGCCGACGCGCGGCGGGGCGATCCAGCTCGCGTATTTGCCGGGCTCGTGGCAAGGCTTCATCAGCGAGCCGATGAAGCGCATGTCGTCGTCGTTGGGCAGCCAGTCGCCGCTTCTTCCCGCCCATTCCTCTTCGGTCAGGACCTCGCCTGCCGGGCTCACCCGTTTGCCGGCGAACTCGCCGATCCGGCGGTTGAAGCCCTTGTGCGGCTGGACGAACTTGAAGTCGACGCCAGCCTTCTCGATCGACTTGTTCCAGCGGTCGATCCCGCCCTGGCAGTCGACGATGAAGTCGTCGAGCAGCCGGGCGTTAAGGGCGCGCAAAGCCGGCTCCTGCTCCACGACGAGCTTCGCGTCGACGACGCGCGCAACGGGATAGGTCGCGTCCTGAAGCAGGTGGTCGTCGCTCTTGAGGTTCACCTCGTTGAAGCGGCCCTTGACGCCTGAGCTGAACGCCTCGGCGGCGTTGCTCGAGATTTCGGCCCCGAACAGGTCGCGGGTCACCGAGGCGTGGAAGTTCATCTTCCGCTGCAAGAGCGGCAGGTCAACGACGCCGAGCTTGCGCACCGCCTCGACGTCGTTCGGATCCTTGATCCCGGCCTTGACCATCGCCGCGCAGGTCGCCTCGATCGTCCGCTGCACCCCGGTCTCGCCGACGAACATGTGATGGGCCTCTTCCGTCAACATGAACCGGCAGGTGCGCGAGAGCGGATCGAAGCCGCTTTCGGCGAGCGCCGCGAGCTGCATCTTGCCGTCGCGGTCGGTGAAGAAGGTGAACATGAAGAAGCTCAACCAGTCGGGCGTGCGCTCGTTGAAGGCGCCGAGGATGCGCGGGTTGTCCATCTGCCCGCTCTGGCGCTCGAGCAAAGCCTGCGCCTCCTCGCGCCCGTCCTTGCCGAAATATTTGACCAGGAGATAGACCATCGCCCAGAGATGCCGGCCCTCCTCGACATTGACCTGGAACAGGTTGCGCATGTCGTAGAGGCTCGGCGCGGTCGCGCCGAGGAAGCGCTGCTGCTCGACCGAGGCCGGCTCCGTGTCGCCCTGCACCACGATGAGCCGTCGCAGAAGCGCCCGGTGCTCGCCCGGCACTTCCTGCCACGCGGGCTCGCCTTTATGACGGCCGAACGGAATCGTGCGGCCCTCGACCTTGGGCGCGAGCAATATGCCCCAGCGATAGGTCGGCATCTTCACATAGCCGAATTTCGCCCAGCCGGCGGGGTCGACGCCGACGGCGGTGCGCAGATAGACCTCCGACTGCTGATAGCCGACCGGGCCCATGCCGCTCCACCAGTCGAGATATTTCGGCCGCCAGCCCTCGAGCGCGCGCTGAAGCTGCTTGTCGGAGCCCAGAGCGACATTGTTGGGAATGACCTCGTCGTAACTGATCTCGACGAATCGGTCGGCGGAGATGGCTCCTGCGGCGTCGCTAACGGTGTCTTCCGCGCTCATGGGTTCCTCCCGTTCAGTACGTTTCCAGATGCAGCCGTCCGTCGCGCTTGAGCGCCGGCCCATGGGTCTCCCAATCGAGCCCGGCCTCGACCGCGATGTCGCGCAAAGCCATGACAACGCCTTCCTCCATCGCCTTGAGGCCGCAGACGTAGAAATAGGCGTCCGGGTCGGCGATGAGGGGAGCGAGGTCGGCGGCGCGCTCGCGCATCGCGTCCTGCACGTAGCGCTTGGGCTCGCCCTGCGTCCGGCTGAAGGCGAAGTTGGCGTCGATGAAGTCCTTCGGCAGATTGCCGAGCGGCCCGAAATAGGGGAGCTCCTCCTTGGTGCGGGCGCCGAAGAACAGCATCAGCCTCCCGCCCTCGAACCTGCCGGACTTGCGCAGGCGCCGGCGCCATTCGGTCATCGCCCGCATCGGCGCGCTTCCGGTGCCGGTGCAGATCATCACGATCGCGCTTTTCGGGTGATTGGGCATGAGGAAACTCAAGCCGAACGGCCCGGTCGCCTCGACGGTGTCGCCCACTTTCAAGTCGCAGAGATAATTGCTGGCGACGCCGCGCACGGGGCGGCCCTGATGGTCCTCCAGGACCCGCTTCACGGTGAGCGAGAGGTTGTTGTAGCCCGGCCGCTCGCCGTTGCGGGGGCTCGCGACCGAATACTGGCGCGGGAAGTGCGGCCGCCCGTCGGGATCGGCGCCCGGAGGGACGATTCCGATCGACTGGCCTTCCAGAACCGGGAACGGCGTCGCGCCGAAATCGAGCACGATGTGATGGGTGTCGTAGTCCCGCCCGACCTCCGTCACCCGCACGTTGCCGACCACTGTGGCGGAGACCGACCTCGCCGCCGCCTTCGGCCCGTAAAGATTGGCGATCGGGCGCTCCGCCGACCAGGGCGGGGCGACGGCGGCATAGGCGCTGACCGCGAACGCCGCTTCGCCGCTCGCCGCGGCCGGCGGAGCTTGAGCCGGCGGCGGAGCGGCGACGGCCGCTTCCGCCGCGCCGCCGGCCAAAGCCAGTTCGTCGGCGCTGAGCTCCGCCGGAAGGACGTCCCAGCCGAACTGGTCCTCGACGCCATAGGCGCGCACGCGGGGCATGAGACGCCAATTGTCGATGCTGCCGGTCGGACAGGGCGGGACGCAGGCCATGCAGAAATTGCAGATGTTCGCATCGACCACATAATTGCGGGCATCATGCGAGATCGCGCCGACCGGACAAGTCGATTCGCAGGTGTTGCAGCGGATGCAGATTTCCGGGTCGATCAGGTGCTGCCGGATCACCGCGGCTTCGGACTGCTCCATCACACCCGGTTCCAGTCGAACGCGGCTTTTTCGCCCTTGCCGTAGACTTTCAGCGCGCCCTTGTCGCCGACCGCGTTGGGACGCTGGAAGATCCAGTTCTGCCAGGCGGTCAGGCGGCCGAAGACGCGGGTGGCCAAGGTTTCCGGACCGTCGAAGCGCAGGTTCGCCTCGAGCGCGGTCAGCGCATCAGGGCTCATCGACGCCCGCTCTTCGACCGCGATGCGGACCTCGTCCACCCAGTCAATGTCGTCGGGAATGCTGGTCGCGAGGCCGAGGGCGAACGCCGCCCCGGCGTCGAGCGGCCGGCCGATACCAGCCTTCAGCGCCTCGAGCGCCGGCCTTTCATCGTAGAAACGGCGCCCGAGACGGCTCTGGCCGCTTGCCATTGGGTAATCGCCGAAGTTCGCTTCGCTGAGCGCGATCCTGGGCGCGCGCTCAGCGCCCCCGGGCAGCGCCAGATGGTAGATGCGGTCACAGGCAAGCGCGAGCTCGAACAGGGCGCCGGCGAAGCAGGAGCCTTCATCGATGAGCGCGAACAGGCTGCGCGAGGTGACGTCGAGCCGGCTGAACGTGCGGCGCAGGTAGCCGATCGTCTCCCGCACCAGCCAATGACCCCTGAGCGCGCCAAGCGTCGCGTCCATCGCCAGCATGGCTTCGAGCTCGCCCTCGGTCTTGATCAGCCAGACCCCGATATCGAGCTCGTTGGTGCGCATCGAGAGGATCGCATCCTCGAGCTCGCGGGCGAGCGCCAGCGGATACCAGCGCGCGCCTTCCGCCTCGATCGCCGCGATGTCTCGCGGCTCAAGGCCGCTCGGCCCCTTGACCGTGAACGTGGCCGCACGCGCGCTGCGGTCGATCATAACCGTCACATGCGGGTAGCGCAGAGCATCGGCGTCCACTGTGCGCTCGATCGGGGTCAGCGCAACACCCCTGGCCGATGGCGGGCGGTCGCTCGCGGCGGCAAGCTCGAGCGCGCGCTCGCGCACCGCTTCGGCGAACTGCGCCGGCTTGGCGATCGCGTCGACCAGGCGCCAGGCCAGCGCCTTTTCGCCCCGCACGCCTTCGCTGGTGGTGCAGAAAACATCCGCCAGGTCGTGTCGGACGTGGCGCTTGTCGGTGAGCCGGGTCAGGCCACCGGTGCCGGGGAGGACGCCGAGCAGCGGCACCTCGGGCAGGCTCACCGCGCTCGAGCGGTCATCGATGAGGATGATCTCGTCGCAGGCCAGCGCCAGTTCGTAGCCGCCGCCGGCGCACGAGCCGTTGACCGCGGCCAGGAACTTCAGACCCTCATGTTTCGACGAGTCTTCGAGGCCGTTGCGGGTTTCGTTGGTGAATTTGCAGAAGTTGACCTTCCACGCGTGGCCGGAGAGGCCAAGCATGAAGATATTGGCCCCCGAGCAGAACACCCGCTCGCGAGCGCTGGCGATAACCACGGCGCGAACGTCCGGATGCTCGAAACGGATGCGATTGACGGCGTCGTTGAGTTCGATGTCGACGCCAAGATCATAGCTGTTGAGCTTGAGCTTGTAGCCGGGCCTGAGGCCCGCGTTCTCGTCAAAATCCGCGATGAGCGTCGCCACCGGCCCATCGAACTTGAGCTTCCAGTGGCGGTAGCGCGCCGGCGCCGTTTGATAATCGACCCGGTCCATTGCGCTCCCATCCATAGGCATTTTAATGCATCAACTGCATCATAGTGCATTCCTGAGGAGCCGGCAAGCGCCTAAGCCGGATTTGCGCCTCATGGCTGCGCCGGGAGGCCGAGCGCGTCGCGCACCTGCGCTCGCAGAATCTCAAAGGTCTCCATGAGCGGCTGGGCGCTGGTGTCGATGTGCATGTCCGCCTTCGAATAGAAGGCCGCCCGGCCGGCGAGGATGGTCTTCAGATCCTCCATCGCCTCGCGGCTCGCCGCTATCGGCCTGAGGTCGCCTTGCGCCGCGACCCGGCTCATGTGGTCTTCGGGATCGGCCTTGAGCCAGACGCTGGCGCAGCGCCGCAGCAGGAGGTTGAAGCTGCCGAGGTCGGAGACGAGGCCCCCGGCGGTCGCGATGACCGCCTCGGGATAGGCGTCGATGGCGTCCTCGAGCGCGCGGCGCTCGTAGCGGCGGTAGGCGTTCTGGCCATAGAGCCCGAGAATCTCGCTGATGCTGCAACCAGCGAGCTTCTCGATCTCGCGGCTGAGCTCGACAAACGGAAAGTCGAGGTCTTCGGCCAGCATTCGCCCGAGCGTCGATTTGCCGGCGCCGCGCAAGCCAATGAGGGCGACCCGCGACGAGCGGGCGGGCGCTTCGTCGCTGCGCGGCGGCGCGGCGCCGACAAGCTCGGAAGCGGCGACGCGAACCCGGCGCAGCGTCGCCTCGTCGCGGTCCGAGAGCATTTCGCGCAGCATCAGCCATTCCGGCGATCGGGTGGTGACGTCGCCCAGAACCTCGGCCAGCGAGCATTGCAGCGCCTGGGTCACGTTGAGGAGGATCAGGATCGACGCGTTTCCGACCCCATATTCGAGATTGGCCAGGTGCCGTTCGGAAACCCCTGTCGTTCGGGCCAAAGCCTTGCGGGTGAGGCCGCGGCGCGACCGCAAGGCCCTCAGCCGCTCGCCGAGCGCGGCGAGAAACGGCTCCCTTCGTCCGTCCGTCGCCTCGATTGTCGCCGCGGCGGCGCCCTGGTCCAAGTCGGCAGGCGACTGTTCGCTGGCGGCGCGAAGCGCGGCTGGCTCGGCTTCGACCGGCGGAGACATGAGGTTGTTTGACAAGATTCGGCCGCGCCCGTAAGAGGACATGAAGCACAATATTGCATCAAACCGAGGCGGGCAAGCCTTGGCGCGCCCTTCGGCGCCGGCCACGAACGCTTTTTTGTCGAGGAGACGCCGATGAGCGCGAGCGCCGTTGAACCGCCGCCGGAGGCGTTCAACTTTGCGGCGCATATGCTCGGCGCCAATACGGGGCGGCCGGGCAAGACGGCGTTCATCGACGACCTCGGCGCCGTGACTTATGGCGAGTTCGACGAACGCGTCCGGCGGTTCGCCGCCGCACTCAAGGAGGCGGGCGTCAAGCGCGAGGAACGCGCGCTGATCCTCATGCAGGACGGCGCCGACTGGCCAGTCGCCTTCCTAGGCGCGATTCTGGCGGGCGTCGTGCCGGTCGCGGTTAATACGCTGCTGACCGCCGACGATCTCGCCTATATGCTCGAGCATTCGCGCGCCCAGGCCGCCTTTGTCAGCGGCGCGCTCAAGCCGACGCTCAAAGGCGCGCTGGCCAAATCGGATCACGAGGTCCACACCGTCGTCGTTTCGCGATCTCTTATCCCGCCGGACTTCGGCGATATCGCGTTCGAGGATTTTGTCGCCAGCGCAGCGCCGCTCAAAAAGCCCGCCCGCACCCATGCCGACGATCCCGCCTTCTGGCTCTATTCGTCGGGCTCGACCGGGCGGCCGAAGGGGACCGTGCATTCGCACGCCAACCCCTATTGGACGACCGAGCTCTACGGCAAGGCGATCCTGGGCTTGCGAGAGAGCGACGTCTGCTTCTCCGCCGCCAAGCTCTTCTTCGCCTACGGGCTCGGCAATGCGCTCACCTTTCCGCTCGCCGTCGGCGCGACGGCGCTGCTCATGGCCGAACGGCCGACGCCGGAGGCGGTGTTCAAGCGCTGGCGCGGCGGCGTCGCAGGAACAAAGCCGACGGTCTTCTTC
>CAWCCX010000007.1:0-76975 GCA_963794155.1 uncultured Alphaproteobacteria bacterium
GCATATTGTGTTGAAAAACTCGGATTTTCGCTTCGATCACAATTCAGTAGACCGCTGGCAGCCTCGATGGAAAATTCCTTGGGGGTTCGGCGGACGGGCCGCCTTTGCCGCGTGCGACCCTCCCATATGGCTTGCCGTGGCGACTACCGGCTTAGATCCCGCTATGGGCGCGAAAACGAGAATTCTCGCGGTCACTCAATTTCCGAGTTTTTCAACACTATCGACAAATACCGGCCATTCCCGACGGTGCGGTGATGGGTTGGAATGACCGACCGTGCGTTAGGGTCGTGAGAGCATCGCTACTCAAGCCAACGACAAGAACGATAGGCAATCGTTATTTCTACGCTCTCTCAATTGGTATTAGATGCTGTTGGGAGGCCCAAATCGAGCCGCCCTCCGCATATGCGTGCATTACAAGCAAAGGAGAGGAACGCCATGAGAACTCTTTACACGACCGTATTTGCTATGTTGACGGGCGCTGCAATCGGAGCGTTGGCGGTTCAGGGCCTTCGTGCACAAACCAAGCCGCCGGCCTACGTTGTCACTGAGACCGAAATCACGAATTTGGACGCTTACCAAAAAGAGTACGTCCCTCTTGCGCAGGCCTCAATCAAGGCCGCTGGTGGTCATCTCCTCGCCGCAGGGCAAAATATAGTCGTGTTCGAAGGAGCACCACCAAAAACACGCGTAGCTATCAACCAGTTTGATAGCATGGAAGCAGCTCAGAATTGGCGAAACTCAGCACAGTACAAAGAAGACCGTAAGGTCGGCGATAAGTATGCAAAATTCCGTTCATTTGCTGTTGAGGGGCTCCCGCAGTAGGTGGTAGGACCTTTGGTAAGCTTGAGGTCGTCACAATTTCGCAACTTAGAGCCGAAATATTACTGCAAATTTCCTGTCGTCACCACGCACGTATGCGGCGGTAGCAACTGCGACGTGGAGGTTCGCAATTTTTAGTGATCGCTCGACGTCGTTCCGGCCGTCCTCTTCGCGCAAAAAGCTCGGTTTTTCGCCTCGATCACAATTCAGGAGACCGCTGGCAGCCTTGATGGAAAATTGCTTGGGGGTTCGGCGGAGCGACCGGTTTTGCCGCATACGGACCTCCTCATACCCTGCCATGAGGACTATCGCCTGGGATGACGCGACGCGCACGAAAGCGCAATTTTCGGGGTAGCTCAATTTCCGACTTTTTCGACAAAATACGCAAATTGCGGGCATTGCCGAACAACTCGGCGAGCGGGTCAATTCGACGCGAGGCGGAAGCTCGGAGCGCTTCGGAGCGTGGGATAGCATTCCCGAATTGGGGTTCTGAGAGACCGTCAATGAGTGGGATATTGCCAGTCCGCGGCACCGTGCCGCAGCAATCTGCGTTATCCGCCGTGCCCGGGCGCGCCGTTGGCGTGCTAAGAAATTCGAGGACGGCGAGAAGAAGCTGATGAGAGCCGGCGCCAGGCAGGATGCCAAACCGAGGCGGAGGGTTCGTGCACATGGCGGGTAGCGGAACCGCAGCGCTTTGGATACGCGCGGCGTCGGGGCTCGAAGTCCTGACCGGACTCGGCCTCGTCGTCGCGCCGTCGCTGCTGGCGCGTCTTCTCTTCGGTTCGGACTTGAACGGGGCGGGCGAGGCGATGGGCCTGTCGACGCTCGCCGCAAAACCTGCGTGCTTCGATTAGTTGTCTGCGCAGAAGTGCAACACACACTGCCAGCAAGTCACGCCAACTATCTTGACGAGCCTGGAAAACCGCAGATGGCGGTCTTGTCGTTGTATGTTGAATATTTCGAGCACCAGCCGCACCTCAGCAACGAGGCCGGTTATATCTTCGGGAAACCAACAACGTTCGGTGTTCCCGCCCCCATACCGATCTTCCCTACTCCTCCGCACTACCCCGGTTTTGTCAGCCGCAGCTACCAGGAGGGGAGTATGGCGATCACGCGGTTCAACGCGACTGACTGGCCCGCTGCGCGGTCCGACATCGTCGAAATGGCGCGGGATGTGCTTAGTCGCTTCATGGAACACGTTTGGCAACAAACTCAATGAAAGAAGTGTGCCTGATATGCAATCCGAATACGCCTCTACAATCGATTTGAGAGGGATGAATAGTGATAGAGTTCTCGGCGTCAGCGATCGAGGCAAGCTTCAAATATCATTCCGAGCTAGAGAGCAATAGCTTGGTTTTAAGAGAACTTCAGGACCAAGGCAGCGTTACCATCGGCCACGCCTTCACCTTCGAACCTCGCGACCTCATAGCTCAACCAATGTCGACGGCCGAAAACGAACTGGAATCTTTCGAATATGAGTTCCGCTTTGCCTCGCGCAGCGGCGACTACTTTGACATTGAAGGTCGGATCCTCAACATTCCAAACAGGGTGCTGATCGCTGACACACTCAAACTCTCCAGAAAGTTGTTCGTAGCCGAACGAAACATCTCGATTTTCCGTCGAATCGCGGAGCTGATAAAACCTGATCAGGACGTAGTAATTGGCGGAGATCGCCCCGATGCTATACCCGTTCCCATTTTCGAGGAGTTTCTGAAAAAGTTTCCGAACTCGACGGAGCTCGATCGTTATGCAAACGCTAGGGTTGAAATAATACTCGGCGATTACTTCCAGTTTATGAAGGATGCCCGCGGGAACTACGAAACGTATCTCAACAGAACGAGATCGGCCGTAAAACTGAGTTGGCTGGACCAGCAGGAATTGCTCCAAATTGAACTTCAGAAGTATATTTTCATCCGCGACACAATTGACGACTTGCTTTCGTCCTCCGAGCAGCGCTCGGAAAGAGACTGGCAGAAGATGATCTTGGACCTCTTGCTACTTATATTCCCTAAGTATGTGCTCGTTTTGGAAAACATACAGGTGCCGGATTCCTACTCCAGTGCCGCCACGACTCGAAAGCGATTCATCGACATCGCGTTGGTTGACGCTAACGGCAACGTTGACGTAATCGAACTAAAGAAGCCTTTTGACAACGCTCTATTGAGTAGGAATAAATATAGAGATAACAGCGTGCCATCAAGGGAACTTTCGGGAAGCATCATGCAAGCTGAGAAATACCTGTTCCATTTATCAAAATGGGGCATCAATGGGGAGAGGGAACTTACAAGACGATACGAGACTAAGCTGCCGACTGGCATGCATATCCGGATCACGAATCCTAAGGGTATGATAATTTTGGGACGTGATCGCGGTTGGGACGGTGCGGCCCTGGACCCAGTTCAATTGTTTGATCTTGAAGTTATCAAGAGGAAGTACGCAAATATGATGGACATCATGACATACGATGACCTCCTGCGCCGACTGGACAACATCATCGACTCGCTTCGCCGGAGGACCGAAACAGCTCGTTAACAAGCGTTCTCTGTCGGGACCCATTAAACCCAATCGATCGCTGATTGGATCAGGTCAAGACCGTGCTCAAACTCTCCGTTCCCTATACCCCAATCCGGACAAAATAGAACTTGCGCGTGAGAACAAACCATGTACATAGTCACGGCATTGGAAGGGGGGCGCGTAAAACCGCGATTGCGGATCGGACGCTGCCCGTGAGAGAAGGACGATGGTTATGACCCAACCCAATCTTCGCCTCGTGGAAGGGACCAGCGTGGACAAGACCAAGGCGCTCGACGCCGCCCTGTCGCAAATCGAGAGGGCGTTCGGCAAGGGCTCGATCATGCGCCTCGGCAAGAACCAGAAGGCGGTCGAGATCGATACGGTGCCGACCGGATCGCTCGGCCTCGACATCGCTCTCGGCGTCGGCGGGCTGCCGCGCGGGCGGGTGATCGAGATTTACGGGCCCGAATCCTCGGGCAAGACGACGCTGACGCTGCATGTGATCGCGGAAGCGCAGAAGAAGGGCGGGGTTTGCGCCTTCGTCGATGCCGAACATGCGCTCGATCCCGTTTATGCCCGCAAGCTCGGCGTCAATCTGAACGACCTCCTGATTTCCCAGCCCGACACCGGCGAACAGGCGCTCGAAATCACCGACACGCTGGTGCGGTCGGGGGCAATCGACGTGCTGGTCATCGATTCGGTCGCCGCGCTGACGCCGAGAGCCGAGATCGAGGGCGAAATGGGCGACTCGCAGCCGGGATTGCAGGCGCGGCTGATGAGCCAGGCCCTGCGCAAGCTCACCGCCTCGATCTCGCGCTCCAACACGATGGTGATCTTCATCAATCAGATCCGGATGAAGATCGGGGTCATGTACGGCTCGCCGGAGACGACCTCGGGCGGCAACGCGCTCAAGTTCTACGCTTCCGTTCGCCTCGACATCCGCCGCATCGGCGCGATCAAGGAGCGCGAGCAGGTGGTCGGCAACCAGACCCGGGTCAAGGTGGTCAAGAACAAGGTCGCGCCGCCGTTCAAACAGGTCGAGTTCGATATCATGTACGGCGAAGGCATCTCCAAGGCGGGCGAGCTCATCGACCTTGGCGTCAAGGCCGGGGTGGTGGAGAAGTCGGGCGCCTGGTTTTCCTTCGACAGCGTGCGGCTCGGCCAGGGCCGGGAAAACGCCAAGGCCCTCTTGAAGACCAGCCCGGAGATGGCCGACAGGATCGAACTCGCCATTCGGGAGAACGCCGGCCTGATCGCCGAGCGGATCCTCGAAAACGACGGTCCTGCGGCAGACGACGACGCCGAAGCCTGATCCGCTTCCTTTGGGCGCGCCTCGCGTCCCCCGCCTTCGGCGGCGCGCCCATCCGCCAGGAAAGCGTTTCCAAGACCTTCGCGCGTCCGGGGCGGCGCGAGAGCGGTTCCTCCCGCCGCTCTCGCGCCGCCGCTTCGCATCATGCTCGGGCCGCGGCTCGTCCCGGCCCGCTCTCCTCCGGCGAACCGTCGAAAGACGCCGGTTTCAGCCCGCCGACCCCATAGGGCGCTCGGAGGAGCGCCCGTCTTCCCGCCAATAGGAGCGCTCGCAAGAGCGCCTGTCTCCCGACAATAGAGCGCTCGGAAAAGGGCCCGTCTTCCCGCCAATAAGGACGCCCGCAAGAGGGCCCGTCTCCCGACTGGGTAGGCGCCGGCGAAGAGCGCCCCTCGCGGGACGCGGCTGACGGCGTTCGAGGGAACGCCCGTCTTAGCGCAACATGGAACTGCCGATCGCGAAGATGTCTTCGACGGCGCGCCGTCGAGTCCGGCGGCGAATTCCGCTTTCCGGTTGGCGCTTTTGCCGACCTTGCTCTAGAACGCGGAAAACGGGCGGCATCCGGTCCAGGCGATATGCGTGAATGAGCGGCGTCAACGAAATACGGTCGAACTTCCTCCAGTTCTTCGTCCGGAACGGGCATGACGTCGTTCCGTCGAGCTCGCTGGTGCCGCGCAACGATCCTACGCTCATGTTCACCAACGCCGGCATGGTGCAGTTCAAGAATGTCTTCACCGGGGTCGAGAAGCGCCCATACCGACGGGCGGCGACGGCTCAGAAATGCGTGCGCGCCGGCGGCAAGCACAACGACCTCGACAATGTCGGCTATACCGCGCGCCACCACACGTTCTTCGAAATGCTGGGCAACTTCTCGTTCGGCGACTATTTCAAGGACCATGCGATCGAATTCGCCTGGAATTTGCTGACGCGCGAATTCGGCCTGCCGGCGTCGAAGCTGACGGTCACTGTCTATATCGACGACGATGAAGCGTTCAATCTGTGGCGAAAGATATCCGGCCTGCCGGAGGAGCGGATCATCCGCATCGCCACCAGCGACAATTTCTGGGCGATGGGCGACACCGGTCCCTGCGGCCCATGCTCCGAGATTTTCTACGATCACGGCGACCATATCCCCGGCGGCCCGCCCGGCTCGCCGGACGCCGACGGCGACCGGTTCATCGAGATTTGGAATTTGGTGTTCATGCAGTTCGAGACCCTAGCCGGCGGCGAACGGGTCAACCTGCCGCGTCCGTCGATCGACACCGGAATGGGACTCGAGCGGATCGCCGCGGTCCTGCAGGGCGTGCACGACAATTACGACATCGACCTTTTTCGCAGCCTGATTCGCGCCAGCGCCGATCTTACCGGCGTCGATCCCGATGGGCCCCACCGCGCCTCTCACCGGGTCATCGCCGACCATCTGCGCGCTTCCGCCTTCCTGGTCGCCGATGGGGTGCTGCCGTCCAACGAGGGCCGTGGCTATGTGCTGCGCCGCATCATGCGCCGGGCGATGCGCCACGCGCAGATCCTGGGCGCGCGCGACCCGCTGATGTGGCGCCTCGTTCCGGCGCTGACCCGCGAAATGGGCCAGGCCTATCCGGAGCTCGTGCGCGCCGAGGCGCTGATCTCGGAGACGCTCAAGCTCGAGGAGACCCGCTTTCGCTCGACGCTGGCGCGGGGCTTGTCCATTCTCGAGGATGAGACGCGCTCGCTTGACGACGGCGGCGAACTGAGCGGCGAGACGGCGTTCCGGCTTTACGACACCTACGGCTTCCCCCTTGATCTGACCCAGGACGCGCTCCGCGCGCGCGGGCTTTCGGTCGACGTCGACGGCTTCAATTCGGCGATGGAGCGCCAGCGCGCCGAAGCGCGCCGCGCCTGGGCGGGCTCGGGCGAGGCGGCGACGGAGGCGGTCTGGTACGCCTTGCGCGAACGCGTCGGCGCGACCGATTTCCTCGGCTACGAGACCGAGGCCGCCGAGGGCGTCGTCAGCGCGATCGTCAAGGACGGCGCCGAGGCCGAGCGGCTCGAGGCGGGCGAACGGGGATCGCTGATCCTCAACCAGACACCGTTCTACGGCGAGGCCGGCGGCCAGGTCGGCGACGTCGGAGAAATCACCGCGCCCGGGTTCCGCGCCGAGGTCGTGGATACTCGCAAGAAGCTCGGCGACCTCGTTGTCCACGACGTCATGATCGTCGAGGGCGCCGCGAGCTTAGGTCTCGCGGTCGAGCTCAAAGTCGATCACGCGGCCCGCACGGCGACCCGCGCCAATCATTCGGCGACCCACATCCTGCATGAGGCGCTGCGCATGGTGCTGGGCGATCACGTGGCGCAGAAGGGCTCATTCGTCTCGCCTGAGCGGCTGAGGTTCGACTTTGCCCATCCCAAGCCGATCACGCGCGCCGAGCTCGAAAAGGTTGAGGACATCGCCAATCGCGTGGTGCTTGAAAACGCCGAGGTGACGACGCGACTTATGGGCCTCGACGACGCGCGCGCGCTCGGCGCCCGGGCTCTGTTTGGCGAGAAGTACGGCGACGAAGTGCGCGTCGTCAGCATGGGCGAAATCGAGGACGCGCCGCACCATGAGCGGACCTATTCGGTCGAGCTTTGCGGCGGCACCCATGTCCACCGCACCGGCGACATCGGCCTCATCGCCATCGTTGGCGAAACTGCGAACGCCGCGGGGGTCAGACGCATCGAAGCGAAGACGCGCGACGAGGCGCGCAAGTGGCTCGAAGCCGACGCGCGCGGTTACGCCGATCTTGCGGCGCTGTTGCGCGCGCCGGCGGGCGAGGCCGCCGAGCGGCTGGAAGCGTTGATCGACGACAAGCGCAAGCTCGAGCGCGAACTCGCCGAAGCCAGGCGAAAGCTGGCGATGGGCGGGGGAAAGGGAGAAGCCGGCCCGGCGCGCGACGTCGGCGGCGTCCAGCTCCTCGCCCGCGCGGTCAGCGGCGTTGACATGAAGGATCTGAAGTCGCTTGCCGACGAGGCGAAACTGAGCGTCGGCTCGGGAGTGGTTGCGATCGCCGCCGCAAGCGAGGACGGCAAGGCGAGCATCGTCGTCGCGGTGACCCCGGATCTCGTCGGCCGCTTCAATGCGGTGGAACTGGTGCGTCTCGGCGCGGCGGCGCTCGGGGGCAAGGGCGGCGGCGGCCGGCCCGACATGGCCCAGGCCGGCGGCCCGAACGGCGCCAAGACGCGGGAGGCGCTGGCGGCGGTCGAAGCGGGCGTGCGCCGGGCGGCGGGGGCCTCGGCGGACTCGGACGCCGAAAGCGGAGGCGACAAACATGCCGGCCGCGCGCACTGACGTCCTCGACGCCCTCAAGGCCTGCGAGCCCGGGCCGGAGACGAGACCGACGGCCGTTCCGGGACCTGGCGGACGCATTTTTCTCACCGCGAGCCGACGGGCTCCGGCTCCTTGACCATGCGGGCGGCGCCGAGCGGCGTCCCCGATTCGCTGTTCCTTCGATCGGCTGAACCCGAAATCCGCTTGCTAACAGACGGCGAACACGGCAGCTTTGGCCCCAAGGGGCGGTGCGGTCAGACTGGTCAACGCCGGTCACGGTTCAGGGAGGAACATGAAATGGCGCGATCTGAAATCGCTGCGGCGCGCGCGGCAGGCTTGGTCGGCGCGGCGTCCGCCGCTCTCATGCTCGCGCTCGGTCCGCAGGCCTTGGCGGATGAGCAGGGGCCGATCCGGATCGGCGTGATCGCCGAAGCGCAGGCGGTCGCCGGCTCTTCGATCCCACAAGCGGCGCAAATCGCCGCCGACGAGATCAACGCCAAGGGCGGCGTCGACGGGCGCAAGATTGAGATCGTATCGTACGACAATCATTCCTCTTCCGCCGAATCGGTGCGGGCGTTCCAGCGCGCCGTCAACGAGGATCACGTCAACGCGGTGATCGGGAGCTACATCAGCGAGGTGGTGCTCGCGCTCGAACCGTGGGCGGGGCGGCTCAAGACCGTCTTCATCACGCCCGGCGCCGCGTCCGACGTCATCACACAAAATATCGCCAAGGACTACGAGCACAATAAATACACTTTCCACGGCTACCTCACGTCCGGCGCCCTCTCAGGGCTCGTCTGCGACGCCGCCAAGGACATGCTGGTCGACGGCCTCAAGATGAAGACGGCCGTGATCATGAGCGAGGACGCCGCCTGGACGACGCCGCTCGACGCCGGCTACGAGGCCTGCCTGCCGAAGATCGGGCTTCAGGTGCTCGACCACGTCCGCTTCTCGCCCGACACCACCGATTTCACCCCGATCTTCAACAAGATCGAGGGCCAGAAACCGGACGTGATCATCACCGGCGTCTCGCATGTCGGAGTGCAGCCGACCGTGCAATGGAAGAGTCAGCAGGTGCCGATCCCGATGTTCGGCATCGCCTCGCAGGCGACCAACTCGACGTTCTGGAAGGACACCAACGGCGCAACCGAAGGCGTGATCTACCAGGGTGTTTCGGGTCCGGGCGTCGCAGTCACGCCCAAGACGCTGCCGTTCGTCGACGCGTTCGTGAAGAAATTCGGCAACGATCCGTCTTATTGCGGCTATACCGCCTACGATGACGTCTACATCATCGCTGAGGCGATCAAGCGCGCCGGCAGCCTCGACAGCGACAAGCTCGTCGATGCGATGGAGAAGACCGATTATGTCGGCACGATCGGCCGGATCGAGTTTCTGCCGCAGGGCGATCCCCATGTGCATGGGCTTAAGACCGGCCAGGGCTTCATCACCGGGCTGATGCTGCAATGGCAGAACGGCAAGCAGATCAACATGTGGCCGGCGGCGCTCGCCAACGGCAAGCTCGAGTTCCCGTCCTTCGTCAAGATCGCGTCCGGCGGCAATTGACCGGCGGGCGAACCCGCCGCCTTCCAGAATAGGCAGGAGAGGCGGCGGGGATCTGTAGATGCTCATCTGGCAGATCCTGATCGACGGCTTCGCGATCTCGTCGCTCTACGCGCTTGGCGCGACCGGCTTCACCCTCATCTTCGGCGTCACCGGGGTGCTCAACCTCTCGCACGGGGCGATCATGGTCGCCGCCGCGGTCGCCGCATGGGCCGCCTCGGGAAATCTGGGCGCGGGCGCCTATCTCGCCGCCGTCTTCGGCGTTGTCGTCGCGCTCCTGCTGGCGCTCGCGACCTATTATCTCATCGTCCGGCGGCTGCAACTGTCGCGCGCGGTGCGCGAGGAGGAGAAGGAAATCTTCATCCTCACCGCGACGCTGCTCTGGGGCATCATGATCCAGGAGGCGATCGCCTATCTCTTCACCAACAACGCCAAGACCGTGTTGCCGATCGTCGACGGCGTGGTCACGATCCTTGGCGTGCGCACGCCCGCGAACGAGATTTTCACCGCGCTCGTCTGCTGGGCGACGATCGGGGGCTTATGGCTATTCGTCAATCGCACGCTGGCCGGCAAAGCGGTGCTCGCCGCGTCGATGAATCCGCGCGGCGTGACCCTGCTCGGGATCGAGCTCTCGACCGTCTATGTCGGGGTGTGGGCGATCTATGGCGCCCTCGCCGGGGTCGCTGGCGTACTGCTCGGCATGTTCCTCGGCGTCTCCTCCTACAGCGCCGGACCCCTGACAGCGAGCGCGTTCTCGATCGTCGTCCTCGGCGGCCTCGGCAGCGTCTCCGGCTCGCTGATCGCGGCTTACGTCGTCGGCTATCTCGAGACGCTCACCGCCTATCTCGTGTCGCCCGCCTATCGCGCCATCCCCGCCCTCCTGCTCCTGGTCGCGGTAATGTATGTGCGGCCGCGCGGATTGATGGGCAGGCGCTAGGTCATGCTGCGCCGCGCGCTGCTCTCGCCGCCGGTCCTGATCAGCCTGATCGTGATCCTCCTCGCCTCGACGCTGCCGCTCTATGTCTCGGGCTACGTGCTGGGGCTGCTCACCATCGCCTATTATTTCGGCGTGTTCTCGATGGCCTGGGACCTGCTGTTCGGCTTCGCCAACGAAGTGAATTTCGGCCCCTCGTTCCTGATCGGGCTCGGGGCCTATACCGCCGGCATCCTCGATAGCCTCTATCAGCCGCCGATCGCAGTCTCCATCGCGGCAGGCGTGCTCGCGGCGATGACCGGCGGGCTCGTGCTGGCGTTGCCGGCGCTGAGGGTGCGCGGACCCTATTTCGGCCTCACCACCCTCGTCGCCGTGCTGATGCTGCAGAACTTCGTGGTCGTCGCAGCGAGCCTCACCGGAGGCGAAATCGGCTTGACGGTGCCGGACGTCATTTCGATCGACGACAAGGTCAACTACTGGATCGCGCTCGGCTTCATGGCCGCGAGCGGCGCGATCCTCTATGGGCTTTCGCGCTCGCCGGTCGGCCTCATCCTTGAGGCGAGCGGCCAGGACCCGGTGCAGGCCGGAGCGCTCGGGTTCAACGTCGTGAAGCACAAGCTCGCGGCGTTCCTGGTCAGCGCGTTCTTCTCCGGACTCGCCGGCGCGCTGATGGCCTTCTATCTCGGCGCGGCTTCGGTCGGCACCTTCATCGACGTCACCGTCGGGGTGCAGGTGATCATCGGCGCCGTCATCGGCGGACGGCGCACCATCCTCGGCGCCGTTCTGGGGGCGGTGTTTCTCGTGGTCCTCGGCGAGACGCTGCGCCCGCTCGGCGATCTCGCGACCTTCATCGTCTCGGCGGTCGCGCTTTTCGTCGTTCTCGTCTTCCCCGCCGGGCTCCTTGGCATGGTCAAGGGCGTGAGGGAGGCGACATGAGCGCTCGCGCGCCAAAGCTCGAAGTCGAGGGCCTCCAGAAGCGGTTCGGCGGCCTCACGGCGGTGAGAAGCGTCAGTTTCTCAATTCATGCCGGAGAGATTCTTGGCCTGATCGGCCCTAACGGGTCGGGCAAGTCGACGGTGATGAAATCGATCCTCGGGGTCGAGCGGCCGGACGCCGGATCGGTCCGGGTCGACGGCCGGGAAGTCGCGGGCTGGCCGCCGCACCGGATCGCGCGGCTCGGAGTTCGGCATGGTGTTCCAGCATTCGCGTCCGCTCTATCGGCAGACGGTGCTCGAGAACATCGTCCTCGAACTCTTGCCCGACCGGCTCATTGACGTCCTTCCCGTCGCCGCCACCGACGCGCGGGCGCGAGCGATCGCCGAGCGCGTCGGACTGGCCGGCGTGCTCGACCGGCGCCCTTCGACGCTGCCGTTCGCCGATCTGCGCAAGATGGAGATCGCCAAGGCGATCGCCCGCGATCCTCAGGTGGTGCTGATCGACGAACCGTTCGCCGGCTTGACGGCGCGCGAAACGGCGTCGTTCGCAACCCTGATTGCCGAAATGCGCGACGACGGGCGGGCGGTCCTGATCGTCGACCACAACGTGAAGAGCATTTCCGCTCTGGTCGACCGCGTCTATGCGATGCATGTTGGCGAACGCATCGCCGAGGGCACGGTCGAGGAGGTGATGGCGAATCCGACGGTGCGTAAGGTCTATCTCGGCGGGGCGCTCGAGACCGCGGCGCGGCCGGAGGCCGAATTCGGCGACGCGAATACTTCGTTTCTCGAAATCGACAACCTGAACGTCGTCTATGGCAAGGCGCAGGCGCTGGAGGACGTCTCGCTCCATGTGCATCGAGGCGAATTCGTCGCCGTGGTCGGACTGAACGGCGCCGGTAAGACGACGCTGTTCAACGCCGTTTCGGGGCTTACGGCCTATGCCGGAGACATTCGCCGCGATGGACGATCGCTGCGCGGCAAGACGGCGGCGACGATCGCGCGCGAAGGGATCGTCCAGTCGCCAGAGGGGCGCGAGCTGTTCGGGGCGATGACGGTCAGCGAGAATCTGGACATGGGCGGCCACAGGCTCGCTGAGGATGCGAGGACCGAGCGCCGGGAATGGCTGTTCGATTTGTTTCCGGTCCTCAAGGAGCGGCAGAGCCAGACCGCCGCGACCTTGTCCGGCGGCGAGCAGCAGATGCTCACCATCGCCCGCGCCCTGATGATGAAGCCTGACCTCTTGATCCTCGACGAACCGACGCTGGGCCTCGCCCCGGTCATCATGGAGCAGATTTCGAAAGCGCTCGCGCGGCTAAGACAGGCGACGGACATGACGGTGCTGCTCGGCGAGCAGAATGTCACCTTCGCCCTGCCCCACGCCGACCGCGTCTATGTGCTCGAACATGGCCGAATCGCCTGGGAGGGCGACCCGAGCCGGTTCGCGGCGGAAGCCGGAGCGCGGTATCTTTAGAGGCGGCCGCGCTTTGATCGAATCGCCACTCGTGGCGAATCGGGCGAGCGAGGCTTTTCAGCCGGCCAGGCGCGACCCGGTCATAGCGCTTCCGTCAAGGCGATCTCCTCGCCGCGACCGCGGCGCCGGTCGAGCAGCACGATCGCAATGCCGCTGCCGGCGATCAGAGCAATGCCGGCAAGGGCGAGAGCATTCGGCAGGGCGCCGAAGACGAAGAGGCCCGAGAGCACGCCCCAAAACGCGAAGCTGTAGAAGAAGGGCGCGACCGCGGCGGTCCGGCCGAGCCGATAGGCGAGCAGGAGCCCGATATGCCCGAAGGTGACGAACAGGCCGGCGAAGCCAAGAAAGGCGAGATGCCGGCCCGTCGGCGCCCGCCAGTTCTCAAGACCAAACGACATCGCGGCCGCAACCGTCATCACCATGACATTGGTCGTGAAGGTCACAACCATCACCGGAACGCGAGCCGGCACTCCACGCCCGATGAGATCGCGCGCCGCGATCAACACCGCGGAGGCGAATGCCAGCAGAGCTGCCGGCGACAGGCCGGCGGATCCGGGCTGGGCGACTAGAAGTCCGCCGGCGAAGCCCAGTACAACAAGGGCGAGACGCGCCGCGCCGACCCGCTCGCCCAAGAGGAAGGCGATGGCCAGGATCAAGAACAACGGCGCCGTCTGCATGATCGCGATCACGTCAGCAATCGGCAGACGAGCGAGGGCCACGATGTAGCAGAGCACGCTCAGCGTCTCTGCGGCGGCCCGCAGCAGCGCGCGAGGGTGGAAGGCGGAGGATATGGCGCGCCAGTCCGCGAGCAGGACGAGGAGGAAGCCGCAGGCGAGACTGGCCGCGACGCCGCGCAGGAAAAGCACCTCGAACGGCGGAAGATCGGTCGTGACCAGCTTCATGAAGCTGTCGCAGACGACGAAAGAGGCGGTCGCCGCGAGCATCGCGGCGATGCCGGTTAGGTTGGAGGTTCTGGGCATTTGGGCGCAGTGTAGGCCGCCCTCTTCGCCGCGAACAACGATGGAGATGGCGCGTCCCCTATATCGTCGTGCGCTTTTGGCTTCGGAGCTGTCTGAGAAGAGGGTCGCGCCTGCCCGGAGCGTTCGCTCACCGCCCTCGCGCCCAGCGCCAGATCGCCCATTGACGGCGGAGCGGCGAGACTTCGCTCATCGGGTCGAACGGACGCGCGGCGTTGCGCTCGAGCCGGTCGAGATCGAGACGCAGGGGCCCAAGCGGAACGAAGGCCGGCAGAATCGCCGGGCTTGAGCCGTCCAGCCGACGCTCGGCTTCTGCGAGCTCGTCGCGCGCCAGGCCCCTGAGTTCGGCGCAGGCCGCGACGATGCCGGCTTTGGGACGGCGGGCGGCGAAGTCGGCCGCGGTCGCGCCGTGGCGGGCGGCGACATCGGCGGGAATAAGCGTCGGCGCCGATCCGGCCTTGAACGGCAATTGATGGAGGAGGCGGGTCAGCGCCAGCGCCATCCCGGCCGGCGCGTGCGCGTCCGCCTCATCCAGTTCGACGCCGCCGGCCGCGATCAGCGCCGCGAGCCTCAGCCGCGCGCCCTCGCTTTCATCGGCGAAAGCCCGAAATGCCGCGAGGTTGAAATCGTCCTGCGGCGCGATCTCCTGGAGGCGGGCGTCCAGCATCGCCTCGAGCCAGACGCGGGGAAGCGCATAGGCGTCGATCGCGGCGGAAAGCGCGAGCGCGACCGGGCTGCCGGCCGCCTCGTCCTGCCGTTCGCCGCCAATGACCCCGCGCCACCAGGCAAGCCGCATCGCCGCGAGATTGGGATCGCGCGCGCGCAAGTGCGCCTGACGGATTTCGTGATCGAAAGCGGCCAGCGCGCAAAGAGCGTCGCGCGCGCTTTGGCCCGCGTAGAGCGCGCCGATCCACTGATCGCGGGCCTGACCGCGTGCGAGCGTGGCGCAATATCGGTTGGCCTCGTCGAGCGCGCCGTCGCCCAGTGGACGGCCGGCGCTCACGGCGTGGCGATCAGCGCCGCCGCGACGCGCCGGTTTTCGGACTGCATGACGTTGTAGACCCGGAGCGCCGGACCGGTCGCCATCACTTCGAAGCGAAGACCCGCGCGGCGGAGAGCGTCTTTCAGCGGCCGCCCGATCGGCGCCATCCGCGCGCCGGTTCCGACGACGAGAAACTCGATCGAGCCGGGCTTCTCGGCGCATTCGGCGAACAGCGCCGCGAGCGTGCTCGCATCGAGACCGTCGATGCTCGCCGCCTCGATCGGTCTCACCCCCTGAGGCGTCGCGAGGATCGACCCCGCATGCAGCATGCCGGCGAAGGCGAAGGCGCCATGCCCATGCGCCGCGATCGGATGGCTGCCGGGCGCGAAGGCGGACCGCGGCAGCGTCCCGCTCACGCCTTCTCCTTGGCCTTCACATCCGCGCCGGCCACTTCCTTTTCCCGCATCCGGTCGAAGGTGTCGGCGCGGACGCCCATATAGATGAGCATCGGCGAGCAAATGAAGATCGACGAATAGGTGGCCACGAAGATGCCCCAGATCATCGCCGCCGAGAACGAGCGGATGACGTGGCCGCCAAGGAAGAACAGCGCCAGCAACGCAAGAAAGACGGTCGTCGCGGTCATGATCGTGCGCGGCAGCACGGCGTTGACCGACATGTCGATGATCTCGGCGGTCGACAGGCGCTTGTATTTGCGCATCACCTCGCGGATGCGGTCGAGCACGACGACCGTCTCGTTGAGGGAATAACCGACGATGGTCAGGATCGCCGCGATCGAGGTCTGGTTGAATTCGAGCTGGGTGACGCAGAAAAAGCCGACCGTCAGCAGGAGGTCGTGCATCGTGCCGATGATCGCCCCGACCGCGAACTGCCACTCGAACCGGAACCACAGATAGGTCAGGACCGCGATGATGGCGACCACGACGCCGAGCGTGCCGCGTTGAACCAACTCGGCGGAAACAGTTGGTCCGACCGAATCGACGCTGCGGAACTCGTAATCGGCGCCGAAGGCGTCCCTAAGCTTGCTGATCGCGGTCTGCTGACCCGCGTCGCCGCCAGGCTGCACGCCGAGGCGCAGCAGAACGTCGGATTCGGCGCCGATCCGCTGGACTTCGACCGGCCCCACGCCGAGACCCTCGGCCTTACCGCGAATCTCGGCGATATTGGCCTCGCCGCCTTTGGCGCGCATGTCGACCTGGGTGCCGCCAGCGAAATCGATGCCGAAATTCATACCGACGAACAGGAACATCAGCACCGAGACGATCGACAGCGCCGCCGACAGCGGATAGCTCACGCGGCGGAACCGCATGAAGCCGAACTTGGTGTTCTCGGGGGCGAGGCGAAGCAGTTTCATGCCGCAACATCCCTCGTCGGCGTTGGCGCGCTCATATCGGCAGCCTCTTCGGCCGCCCGCGGTGATACCAGAGCGCGATCATCATCCGCGTCATGGTGACCGCGGTGATGACCGAGGTCAGAATGCCGAGGCCGAGCGAAACGGCGAATCCGCGCACCGCGCCCGATCCGAACAGATAGAGGATCAGCGCCGCGACAAACATGGTGACGTTGGAGTCGACAATCGTGGCGAAGGCGCGCCGGAAGCCGGCGTCGAGGGCGGAAATGACCGAGCGGCCGAGATGCGCCTCCTCGCGGATCCGCTCGTAGATGAGGACGTTCGAATCGACCGCCATGCCGATGGTGAAGACAATACCGGCGATGCCGGGCAAGGTGAGCGTTGCGCCGAGCAGGGCCATCGAGGCGAAGATGAAGAGAATGTGCACCGCGAGCGCGAGATCGGCGAACACGCCGAAGATGCCGTAGGTCGCGATCATGTAGACGACGACCAGCAGCGCCCCGACATAGGCCGCGCGCTTTCCCGCGTCGATCGAGTCCTGGCCGAGGCCGGGGCCGACGGTTCGCTCCTCGATCACCGTCAGCTTGGCCGGCAGCGCGCCCGCGCGGAGAAGTATCGCAAGACTAGAGGCCTCATCGAGGGTGAAGTTGCCGGTGATCTGACCGCTACCGCCGGTGATCGGCGACCGGATCACCGGGGCCGAAATGACCTTGCCGTCGAGCACGATCGCGAACGGCCGGCCGACGTTCTCCGACGTCACCTGGCCGAATTTCTGGCCGCCGCGCAGGTTGAAGCGGAAGTTGACATCGGGCTCGCCGGTCTGCTGCTCGAAGCCCTGCTGCGCGTCGACCAGGTCCTCGCCGTCGACCATAACCCGCTTCTGCACCTGGATCGATCCACCGCCTTTCTGCATCGGCAGCGTCTCGACCTCATTCGGAGGATCGCCGGGATCGGAGACGAGGCGGAACTCGAGCTTGGCGGTCTGGCCGATCATGTTCTTGAGCGTCGTCGTGTCCTGGCTGCCCGGGGCCTCGATCAGGACGCGGTTCGGGCCCTGCTGCTGAATGACGGTCTCCTTGGTGCCCATCGCATTGATGCGGCGATTCAGCACTTCGATCGATTGCCCGACCGCATGACGCACCTTGTCGGCGATCGCCGCATCGGTCAGCGTCAACCCGACGCCGTCTGCGGTTTGCGCCACGTCGAGCGTGCGCCCGTTGCCCGCCGCGAGCGGCCCGCCGATCGGCTGGCTCAACGACTGCAGCAACTCGAACGCCTTGGCGCGCTCCGCCGCATCGGCGATCCGCACTATGACGCCGCGCGGCTCGACCGCAATGCCGCCGGAGATGGCGATCTTGCCGTCGCGCAGCTTCTGCCGCACGTCGTCGCGCAGCGCTTCGACCTGGCTCTTGGTCACCGAGGGGGTGTCGACCTCCATCAGGAGATAGGCGCCGCCCTGCAAGTCGAGGCCAAGCACGATCTGGCGCAGCGGAATGAAGCTCGGGAACCGGGCGGCGAGCGCGTCGACCGACTCAGCCGGCATGAAGCTCGGCAAGACGACGAGCACCGCGGCCGCCACGAGCGCCAGGACGGAGGCCAATTTCCAGGTAGAGAAACGGAGCATCAGGCTTTCTATCTAGGGAGAGATTTGACTGCGCCCGTGGCCGGGCTCGCGCCTTCGTCAAGAGTTCGGCGCGTCCTTCTTGGCCGGCGGGGACTTCGCGGGCGGCGGCTCCTTGACCGGTTCGCCCTTGGCGCGCACTTCGGCGATGCCCGAGCGGGCGAGACGCGCGCGCACGTTCGGGGCGATCTCGAACTCGACCTCATTCTCGTCGACCGATTTGGTGACCTTGCCGATCAGGCCGCCGGTGGTGACCACAACGTCGCCGCGCCGGGCTGCCTGGACCATCTCGCGCTGTTCTTTGGCGCGGCGCTGCTGCGGCCGCCAGAGCACGAAATAGACAATCGCGATCATGGCGACGATCGGCACGAGCTGCACCAGCGTGTCGCTCGCACCAAATAGGGACGAGCCGGCGGCTTGAGCGTAGGCTGGGGTGATCAGCACGAGGGCGGTGGCTCCGGCGACGCGAAGGCCGCGCCGTTCATCAAGGCGTCATTTGAAAAGGCGTCGCTTATATAGCCGCGGGGCCTGCGAAAGCAACGCCGCGGGGCCGGACGAAGCCGCCTCGGCGCGGCGCCCCGCCGACGCAGGTCCTTTTCCAAAGCCGGAACGATCGTTATAAGCGCCGTCCGCCGCCTGGGGCGCGGGTCATGGAGGGGACAAGGAATGAACAAGCAAGCGGCTGAATTTGTCGGGACTTTTGCGCTCGTGTTCTTCGGCTGCGGGGCGGCGGTGGTCGGGAGCATGGGATCGGGGCCGGGGGCGATCGACCTATTGGGAATCGCGAGCGCGTTCGGCTTCGCCATTGTCGCCATGGCCTATGGCATCGGGCCGATCTCCGGCTGTCATGTCAATCCGGCGGTGAGCTTCGGCGTCTATGTCGCCGGCCGAATGAGCGCAATCGACATGCTCAGCTACTGGGTCGCCCAGGTTCTGGGCGCGATCGTCGGCGCGGTCATCCTCTATCTGATCCTGTCCGGCAAGGCTCAAGGGTGGAACGGCGGGCTCGGCCAGAACGGCTGGGGCGCAGGCTATCTCGGCGAATACAATGTCGTCTCCGCTTTCGTGTTCGAAGTGGTGGCGACCTTCCTGTTCCTGGTGTGCATTCTCGGCGTCACCCATCCATTCGCGCCGACCGGCTTTGCTGGCCTCGCCATCGGGCTGACGCTAGTCGTCATCCATCTGGTCGGCATCAACATCACCGGCACCTCGGTCAATCCGGCCCGCTCGATCGGCCCCGCGCTGGTCGGAATCGCCTCGAAACCGGAAGCCGTCGCCAAGCTATGGCTGTTCATCATCGCGCCGCTCATCGGCGCTGGCGCCGCGGGCTTGGCGTTCCGCACTGGAGCCCTTCTGGACGCGCCGAAGAAGGCCTGAGCCAACCCGCCGCTATCTTGCCAGCGCGCGCGCGGCGGGCGAAAAGCCCGCCATGCTGCACATCAGCGCCCTCACCTACCGGCTCGGCGAGCGTCTTCTGATCGACAACGCCACCGCGGCGTTGCCCTCAGGCGCGCATGTCGGGCTCGTGGGCCGCAACGGAGCCGGAAAGACCACCCTCTTTCGCCTCATCCGCAGCGACCTCGCGCCGGAAAGCGGCGCGGTCATTGTCCCCAAGGGCGCGCGCGTCGGCAGCGTCGAGCAGGAGGCGCCAGGCGGCTCGGAGAGCCTCGTCGACTTCGTGCTCGCAGCCGACCTCGAGCGCGCCGGCCTGATCGCCGAAGCGGAAATCGCCGGCGACCCGGAGCGCATCGCCGAAATCCAGACCCGCCTGGTCGACATCGACGCCCATACCGCGCCAGCTCGGGCGGCGCGAATCCTCAAAGGGCTCGGCTTCGACGAGGCGGCGCAGGGCCGGCCGCTCATGGAATATTCGGGCGGCTGGCGGATGCGGGTGGCGCTCGCCGCAGTGCTGTTCTCCGAGCCCGACCTTTTGCTGCTCGACGAACCGACCAATTATCTCGACCTCGAAGGCGTGCTGTGGCTCACCCAGTATTTGAAGAACTGCCCAGCCACGATCGTCGTCATCAGCCACGACCGCGATCTGCTCGACGATGTCGCCAATCAGATCCTCCACCTCGAGCGCGGCAAGCTGACCTTGTGGAGCGGCGGCTACTCGAGCTTCGAGCGGCAGCGCCGGGAGCAGCAGATTCTTGTCGGCAAGGCGATCAAGAAGCAGGAGGAGCGGCGCGCCCATCTGCAGGCCTTCGTCGATCGCTTTCGCGCCAAGGCGTCGAAAGCGGTCCAGGCCCAGTCGCGCCTGAAGATGCTGGCAAGGATGGAGCCGATCGCGGCGATCGTCGACGAGACCGTGCAGCCGTTCAAGTGGCCGCCGGTCGCCCGGCGCCTGAGCCCGCCGATCGTGACAATGGAGAAGGTTAGCGCCGGCTACGACGGGCGCGCGGTGCTCGCGCGCCTCGACCTCACGCTCGCCGACGACGACCGCATCGGGCTCCTCGGCCCGAACGGCAACGGCAAATCGACCTTCGCCAAGCTGATCGCGGGGCGGCTCGCGCCGATGGCCGGCCGGATGACCCGCGCGAGCAAGCTTGAGGTCGGCTATTTCGCCCAGCATCAGATCGACGAACTCGAGCCGGGCGGCAGCGTCTACGACCATGTCGCCGAGCGCATGCGCGGGCAGACCGAGTTGAAGATCCGCGGCCGCGCAGCGATGATCGGCTTCTCCGGCGCCCGCGCCGCGACCCGGATCGAGGCGCTGTCAGGCGGCGAGAAGGCGCGCCTCATGATGGGTCTTGCGGCATTCGACGGACCGCAGCTCCTCATCCTCGACGAGCCGACCAATCACCTCGACATCGACAGCCGTGGCGAACTGATCGAGGCGATCAACGACTATGAAGGCGCCTGCATTCTCGTGTCGCACGACCGGCGGCTGCTCGAGGCCTGCGTCGACCGGCTGTGGCTCACCGCGAACGGAACGGTGAAGCCGTTCGACGGCGACCTTGCCGACTATGGCCGCTTCGTCCTCGGCGCCGAGGCGCGGCCCCCCGAAGCGCCCAAACGCCGGCTGGCTTCGTCGGCGCCGGCGGGACCGAAGCGCGAGCCGACGCCGCTGAAGCGCGAGCTGGCGGCGCTCGAAGACAAGATGAGCCGCTTCCAGGATCTCCTGCGCCGGGTCGATGAGGCGCTGGCGCAAGCGAGCGCGCGCGGCGGCGACGCGGTGAAAATCGCCGATCTGGCGGAGAAGCGGGCCGAGCTCGAGCGCGCGTTGACCGCGAGCGAGGAAGCGTGGTTCGAATTGTCGGCCGAGGCCGAACAGACATGAGTGGGATGGCGTTCGGTCAGCTGGCGGCGGCGGCCGTTTGGCTGCTCATGATGTCCAGCGCTTTTGCCGCCGAGCCGACGCCCTGGCCCAACAGCTTTGTCGGGAGGCTCGAGGCGCTGGCGCTGATCGAAAGCCTGAACGCCGATCTCCTCAGCCACGATAGCGCGACGCTAACGCTCGAACGCTGGTGCGCCGATCACCGCCTGGCCGACCCGGCGCGGATCGTCGCCGAGCGCGTGCATGACGTCGACAAGCCCGCGTCCGCCGAGGTGCGCGCCGCGCTCGACGTCAAGCCGGACGAGCCGCTCGGCTACCGGCGCGTCAGGCTCAAGTGCGGCGACCGCGTGCTCTCGGAAGCCGACAACTGGTACGTGCCGGCGCGGCTGACGCCGGAAATGAACCATGTGCTGGAGACCACCGATGCGCCGTTCGGCAAAGCGGTCGCCGACCTCCACTTCCGCCGCCATACTCTGTCGGCGGATTTGCTCTGGCGCCCGCTGCGGAAGGGCTGGGAGATGAGCGCCGCGCCGGGCGAGGGCGATAAGGGCCCGCTCCCCGCGCCGCCCTATGTGCTCGAGCACCGCGCCGTGCTGTCGCTGCCCGACGGCGAGCCGTTCAGCGAAGTGGTCGAGACCTATACCGGCGAGGTGCTGGCCTTCCCGCCGCCGAAATAACAGCCTTCACCGGCCATCGACCGAATAGGCAAGCAGCACGTTTCCGGGAATGGTCCCGACGAAAGCTGAACCGGAAGTCACATAAAGCATTCCGCCGACGACGACCGCCCCCGCGCCGTCGATCGAACCGCCGCGCGCAGCGACGCCATTCACCGTGCGATATTCGCCTTTGGTGTCCATATCCCAAAGTATTCGCCCATCCTCGGCGGAATAAGCGCGAAGACGCCCATCGACCCCCCCGGAAAACACGATGCCGGGAATCGCCGTGACCGCAGCCGATTGCGCGGGACTGCAGCCGGGAACATCGTTGCAGCCAGGATGGGGCGTCTGCCAGGCTTCTTCGCCTGAGTTGACCTTAACGGCGTGAAGCCCGCCGCCAGCTCGACTGTCCGGCCGCAACACGACGTTGGGGTTGAACGCCAGCGGCTGTGCTCCCGGCGTTCCGGGAGCGGCGGGGTAAACGACGAGGTCTGATACGGCCGCATAGATCTTGCTGCCGTCGGTCGCCATTCCCCATTGGACGCCGCCCATGGGGCTTCCTTTTCCAATCCTTCGCTGCCAGATGATCTCTCCGCCACGATCCGGATCGACCGCCGTCACCACGCCGGATTTCTGCCCTGCGACCAGCGCGCGCTTTCCGTTAGCGAGATCGACAAGAATGGCGGACGATCCAAAATCGAAATCGGGGCCGCGGTCGGCGGGGCAATTCGTCGGCCTGGGCGATCCGCAGGCTACGGTGTACGCGTCTCCTGGCGTCATCTGACGCGACCACCCGAATGCGCCGGAATTCGCATTGAACGCGAGGATCGCGTCGGAAGTTTCGGTCGCCGGATCGGAGTAATTGTCGCCCGTCGTCACGTAGACCATGCCTTTGGCGGCGTCGAAGGTTGGGGACGACCACACCGCGGCCCCTGAGGGTCCCATGAGTTGCACGCCGCCGGAGTTCGTCGTGGTGGGCTTGGGCTCGACCGGTATCGTATAGCTCTTCCAAAGCAGCTTCCCGGTCGCCGCCTCGAAAGCGTTGACGCTGCCTCGGAAGGTGCAGCAGGAATAGCCAGGGTTGGCGCCGATCACCTCTTCGAAAGACGAAACCGGGACGAACAGCACGCCGCCGACGAGCGTCGGCGAACCTGTGATGATGGCGGCCGGGTGCTCATCGCTGTGGACCTTCCAAAGCAATTTCCCGGTCAGAGCGTCGACCGCGTAGACGTTCGCTCTCTGATCGCCGAAATAGGCGGCCCATCCGTTCGCGTTTTGACCAACGACAATTGCAGAGCGCACAGTCCTTCCAGCGTCGAATTCCCAATAGGCGCACCCGCTTTTCGCATCGAGCGAATAGACCTCGCCGCCCTGACTTCCGATGAAAACGCGGCCGCCCACGATGGTCGGCTGGGCCACGGAGCGGGTAGCGCCAGGAAAGCCAAACGCCCATTTCAGTTTGAGTTGGGGCAAGTCGTTTGCGCTGAGTTGCGCCATCTCGCCCGGCTGGAAGCGATGTTGCGAAGGGTCTACCCCCCAACCATTCCAATGGGGCGTGTCGGAGATGTCGGAGAGAGGGGCGCCCGCGGTCGGGCAGCTTCCGTTATTCGCCGGCCCCGAAGCAAGCTCCTCGCCGCGGGCGCCGATTGTGCTCCCCAGAGCGAGAACCGGAACAAGGCTAAAAAGGATTCGGGTCAACGTCTGCGCCGACAGCGTCCTCTTACGGGAAGCGACCTTATGATCAGGGAAGATCATGGAGTTCGATGATTGCGAGCGCTTTTTGTACGCCGATGCATTCATGAAAGTTCCTCCCTTGCCGGCGTCGATTTTCGTGAGTGTTATACTTCCTAGCGATACAGGCAACACGAGAACCGGGAGCTGCGCATGCAGGACAAAACCTCATCACCGGTAGGCGACCGGGTGACGATTGACGTCTCCGCTGGCGTCGCCGAGGTTACGCTCAATCGCCCCGACAAGCTCAACGCGCTCGATCCAGCGATGTTCGAGGCGATTATCGCGGCGGGCGAGGGGCTGATCCGCATGGCAGGCTTGCGCGCCGTCGTGCTGACCGGCGCGGGCAAAGGCTTTTGCGCCGGCCTCGACAGGGAGACATTCGCATCGATCGCGGCGGGAGGCGCCGTGCCGACGCTCAGGGATCTCATGAAGCGCACACATGGAGTCGCCAACGACTTCCAGCAGGCGGCCTATGTCTGGCGCACGCTGCCCGTGCCGGTGATCGCGGCGATCCACGGCGCCGCGCTCGGCGGGGGCTTCCAGATCGCGCTCGGCGCAGACATCCGCTACGTCGCGCCGGACGCGCGGCTCTCGATCCTCGAAATCAAGTGGGGCCTCGTCCCCGACATGAGCGGCGTCGCGCTGATGCGCGAGCTCGCCCGCTCCGACGTCATCCGCGAGCTCAGCCTGACCGGCCGCGTCTTCTCCGGCGCCGAAGCGCTGACTTATGGCTTCGCCACCGGCCTCCACGCCGACCCGCTCGCCGCGGCCCGCGCTACGGCAAAGGAGATCGCCGCCCGCAGCCCAGATGCGGTCCGCGCCGTGAAGCGGCTCCTCAATATGGCAGGCGACGCCGACGCGGGTGCGATCCTTCTCGCCGAATTGAAGGAGCAGGCTGCGCTAATCGGCTCGCTGAACCAAGTCGAGGCAGTGCGAGCGGGAGTCGAGGGGAGAGCGGGCCAGTTTGCGGATGGGGAATAGGCCCTATCCCCCGGCGCTTTTCCTCGCGCCCGCGAAAGCCGGGGCCAGAGAGCTGCCGCGGACAGCGGCCTGGATGCCCGCTTTCGCGGCCAGGACAGAGGCCCGCGACCTGTCGCCGCCCACCCTTCCCTAACCCGCCCGAACCGCGTACCCATGAGCCGGCCTTCGAGCCAGGAAGGAACGCCCATGTTCGTCGACGGCCTGTTCGCGGGCAAGAAAATCCTCGTCACCGGCGGCGGCACCGGGCTCGGCAAGGCGATGGCCGAGCGGTTTCTCGGGCTCGGAGCCGAGATCGCCATCTGCGGCCGCCGGAAGAGCGTGTGCGACGAAACCGCCGCGGAACTGATGAAGGCGCACGGCGGGCGGGTCTCGAGCTACGGCGTCGACATCCGCGACGCCGCCGCGGTCGAGGCGATGGTCGAGGAGATCTTCCGCGAACGCCCGCTGACCGGCCTCGTCAACAACGCTGCTGGCAATTTCATCTCCCGCACCGAGGACCTGTCGCCGCGCGGGTTCGACGCAATCGCCAACATCGTCATGCACGGCACGTTCTACGTGACCCAGGCGGTGGGAAAACGCTGGATCAAGGGCCAGCAGAAGGGCAGCGTCGTCTCGATCGCGGTCACCTGGGTGCGCAACGGGGGTCCGTTCGTCGTCCCCTCGGCGATGAGCAAGGCGGCGATCCAGGCGATGACCATGTCGCTGGCGCAGGAATGGGGTCGCTACGGGATCCGCCTCAACGCGATCGCGCCGGGCGAAATTCCGACCGAAGGCATGAGCAAGCGCCTCATGCCCGGCGCCGAACCCGGCGCGTCCGCCGCCCGCAATCCGATGGGACGCGTCGGCCGGATGGAGGAATTGCAGAATCTCGCCACGTTTCTAATGTCCGACGGCTGCGAGTGGCTGAGCGGCGAGACGATCGCGATGGACGGCGCGGAGGCGCTCGCCACCGGCGGCAATTTCTATGAGTTGCGCCGTTGGGGCGACGGCGAATGGAAAGCAGCGCGCGAGGCGATCCAGGCCTTGAACGCGCGCGATAAGGCTCAGCGCGGATAATTGCAGCTTCCGCTCTTTATCGCTGCTCGGGGTGGGAGACCAAACGAGAAAGGGCCAGCGTCACGCCAGCTAGCGTTGGCGCGGCCAGTATGCAACGCATTCGACCTCGACTTCGCCGCCAAGCGCGAGCCCGCTTGCGCCGAAGGCCGAGCGCGCCGGGA
Organism: uncultured Alphaproteobacteria bacterium; assembly: GCA_963794155.1. Lineage (GTDB taxonomy): Bacteria > Pseudomonadota > Alphaproteobacteria > Rhizobiales > Beijerinckiaceae > Roseiarcus. The sequence continues at coordinate 25,643 of CAWCCX010000007.1, forward strand.
GCCGGTCGGGGTCGAAGTAGCTAAGATAAACGGCGTTGAATTCGGCCCATCGCCGCATATCGGCGAGCATGATTGTGAACTTGACCGCGTCGGTGAATCCGAGCCCGCAGGCGGCCAAGACATCGCCGATGTTCTCCATCGCCTGACGAGCCTGCGCCTGGAGCCCACCCTCGGCGAGGGTCATCGTGCCCGGCTTGTTGCCGATCGCGCCTGAGAGGAAGAGGAAATCGCCGGCGCGCGCCGCAGAGCAGAACGGCAGTCCGAGCGCTTTCGCCGAAGGCAACGTGATCGTTTCCATTGTTCACTCCGTGAGGGCGCTCCAAGGCCAAGCGGCGAAGGGAAGACGCGCTAAAGGCGAATCTAGCGCCGTTCGAGCTTCGAATGGAATTCGATCTCTCTGACCGGGACTCAGGCAGCGCGATGGCAATTTGCGGGATTCCTTCCGCGCTGCTCCGCCTTCCGCCAGTCTCCCCTGCGGAAGCGGGGGGCGCGTAACGGTTTGCTAAGCCTGTCCTGCGGTCCGGCTTGCTCATGACCGATCGTCATTGGGTACGGTTGCGGCGAGAGCAGTGTTCGATCAGGCCCGGGGCGTCGCCGTCATTGCGAGCGAAGCGAAGCAATCCAAAGCCAGCGGCGAAGCCCTACGATCTCTGGATTGCTTCGTCCCCCCGGGTCCAAGCCCCGGGGTCCTCGCAATGACGGCTAAAGCGCGATCGAACGCCGTTCTAGAGGCGCGGAAGGACGTTTGCGCCCCGGGTGGGGGCCGCGAGAAAGGCTTGAGCGTCGATGATGGAGACCCCGCCACCCCGCCCCGAGGCGACGCCGCTCGATCCGGGCCTGCGCGCTTTATGCGGGATCGCAGCCTAATACCGCATCGGCGCCGATCCGCTGCATCTCGGGCGCGAACTGGCGCTCGGCGGGCGGGAGGCCGTTGAATCCGACCTCATCCGCGCCGCGAGGATCGTTGGCCTCAAGGCTCGGCTGGTCAGCAAGGTCACCCCAGAACGACTGGCGTCGTTGCCCAGTCCGGCAATCGTGCGGATGACGAGCGGCGCGCTGCTCGTTTTCGCCGGCCGCACCGCGTCAGGGCTCTGCCGGCTGGTCGATCCGATCAGCCACGCCGCCCGCGAGGCGCCGGTCGAGGAAGTCGCGCGCGAGATCGGCGGACAGGCGCTGCTCGTCGCCCGCCGGATCGGCGGCGCCGGCGTCGATCCACGCCAGTTCGGCATGCGCTGGTTCCTGCCCACCATCTGGCGGTATCGCCGTCCCCTCGGTCATGTGCTCGCGGCGTCGCTGTTCGTGCAGATTTTCGCCCTCGCGACGCCGCTGTTCTTTCAGGTCGTCGTCGACAAGGTGCTGACCCATCGCGGCTATGAGACCCTGTTCGTGCTCGTCGGCGGCCTTGTCATCATCGGCCTGTTCGACGTGGCGCTTCAATACCTGCGCACCTATGCGCTCTCGCACACCACCAATCGAATCGACGTCGAACTCGGCCAACGCCTGTTCGCACACCTGCTGCGCTTGCCGGTCGCTTATTTCGAGACCCGTTCGACCGGGCAGACGGTCGCGCGGGTGCGGGAACTGGAGACGATTCGCAGCTTCCTCACCGGGCAGGGTCTGTTCTCGGCGATCGACCTCGTGTTCACCTTCGTGTTCATCGCGGTCATGTTCGCCTATTCCTGGCCGCTGACTTCTGATCGTGCTCGCCGGCATCCCGTTCTATCTCTTGATCGGCTTTTCGGTCAGGCCCCCCTTACGCGAGCTCGTGAGCGAGAAATTCAATCGCGGCGCGGCGAGCCAGCAGTTCCTGGTCGAGACGATCGTGGGCGTCAACACGGTCAAGAGCGCGGCTGTCGAGCCGATCATGCGCGCGCACTGGGAAGAGAAGCTTGCGGCCTACGTGAAGACGAGCTTCTCCGCCGCCATGCTCGGCTCAGGCGGACAGCTCGCCATTCAATATATCAGCAAGCTAACCACCGCCGCGCTGCTTCTGTTCGGCGCCAGGGCGGTCATCGACGGGCAATTGACGGTTGGCGCGCTCGTCGCCTTCAACATGATCGCTGCGCAAGCGATCCAGCCGATTCTGCGCCTGTCGCAGATCTGGCAGGATTTTCAGCAGGTGCAGATCTCGATCGAGCGCCTGGGCGACATCCTCAACGCGGCCCCTGAATCCTCGCCTGTGACGCGCCTGTTGCCGCCCACGCCGCGCGGCGCGATCGAATTTGCCCATGTCAGCTTCCGCTATCGCCCGGGCGGGCCGGAAGCGCTGAAGGACGTTTCGCTGGCCATCCGGGCGGGCGAGACGATCGGCATCGTCGGCCCGTCGGGCTCCGGCAAGTCGACCCTGACCAAGCTCATCCAGCGTCTCTATCCGCCGGGCGAGGGGCAGGTGCTGCTCGACGGCGCGGATCTCGCCCATGTCGATCCGGCGTGGCTCAGGAGCCACCTCGGCGTCGTGCTGCAAGACAACCTGCTATTCAACCGCACCATTCACGAGAACATCGCCTTCGCCAACCCGGCTCTGGCCCGGGCGCAGGTCATCGAGATCGCCCGGCTCGCTGGCGCCGATGAGTTCATCGACAAGCTGACGCAAGGCTATGACACGATGATCGAGGAGCGCGGCGCGAACCTCTCCGGCGGCCAAAGGCAGCGCATCGCCATCGCCCGGGCGCTGGCGACCAATCCGCGCATCCTCATTCTCGACGAGGCGACGTCGTCGCTCGATTACGACAGCGAGCGGATCGTTCAGCGCAACATGCGCCGCATCGTCAAGGGCCGCACCGTCATCATCATCGCTCATCGCCTGGCTGCGGTTCGGGCTTGCGACCGCATCGTCGGCATGGCGGGCGGCCGCATCGTCGAAGTCGGCTCGCACGACGAGCTCATTCGCAGCGGGGGGGCTCTACGCCTATCTTTGGGGTCTGCAAACTCAACCGGCGGAGATCGCCGCGTGACCGCGATCCGCGCCGTCGCGTCCACCGAACCGGCGCCGCGGTCCGCGAAGCCGGCGCCGTCCGGCCCACGCACGCGCTTTGCGCCGCCGGGGTTGAATCTCAGCGACCGCGAATTCCTGGCCCCGGCGCTTGAGATCCTGGAAACGCCGCCGTCGCCGGTGCATATCGCGTTCCTGTGGATCATTTGCGCCTTTGTCGTGGCGGCTCTGGCCTGGGCCTATTTCGGCCGGGTCGACATCGTCGCCGCCGCGCAGGGCAAGTTCCAGCCGACCGGGCGGGTCAAGGTCGTCGAGCCGCTCGAGACTGGCAGGGTCGAAGACATCCGCGTTGCAAACGGCGCTATGGTGAAGGCTGGCGACGTGCTGGTCGAGCTCGACCCTTCGGCGGCCGAGGCCGACGTGCAAGGCGCGCGGGCTGAACTTTCGTCCGCGGGCGGAAATCCTGCGCCGCAAGACCGCGCTGATCGCGGCGCGCTCGGATACTTTCGATCCGCCGCCGAGCATCGACTGGCCGAACGACGTGGCGTTGGCGTTGCGCGAGCGCGAGGACCGGGTTCTCGCCGCCGATCTTGGGCAATTGGCCGCGACCCAAGCCTCGTTCGCCGCCGAGCGGGCGCAAAAGACCGCCGAGCGCGACAAGCTCATGGAGACCATCGCGACCCAGAAGAACCTCGTCGCGACCCTCGAAGAGCGGGTCAATATGCGCACGAAGCTGGTCGAAGAGAAGGCCGGCGCCAAGGCGGCGGTCATCGACGCGACCGAAACGCTGCAATATCAGATTACCCAGGAGGCGAAGCAGGAGGAAGATCTGCCTCGCTCTCCGCCGGGCTCGAGGTCATCGCCCGCGACGCCGATAAGGCAGTCCAGGCGTTCGTCTCGGACGACGCCGAGAAGCTCGACGACGCCGAGCGGCGGGTCGAGGAGGTCGAGCAACGCCTCGCGAAGGCTCAAGCCGAGCTCGATCGACTGACGCTGAAAGCGCCGATCGCCGGGCGGGTGCAATCGTCGATCATCACTAATGTCGGCCAGGTTGTCTCGAGCGGCCAGGAGATTATGCGCATCGTCCCGGAGGATTCGGGGCTCGAGATCGAGGCTTATGTCCGCAATCGCGACATCGGCTTCGTCAGCATCGGCCAGGAGGCCGCGGTGAAGGTCGAATCCTTTCCCTATACGCGCTACGGCGCGATTCACGCCCACGTGGTCCGCATCGCCAGGGACGCCATCCCCGAGCCCGACGCCGAGGCGATCGAAGGCGATCCCGCGCGCTCGTCGAACGCGTCCGGCTTCGCCGGCGGCGAGCGCACGCAGAACCTGGTGTTCCCGGTCGTGCTCAAGCCCGATGCGGCGACGATTTCGGTCGACGGCGCCGATCAGCCGCTAACTTCCGGGATGGCGGTCACCGTCGAGCTCAAGACCGGCCGTCGCCGCATGCTCGAATATCTGTTCTCCCCGCTGGTCGAAGTCGCCTCGAAGGCGATGCGGGAAAGATGAGGCGAGCCCGACGCGTCTCGAGGCGCGCGGGAGTTTCATCACGGCTGCTCATCCTCACTTCGCCCGCAGGCTATTCACAATTCCTCAGAGGAATGGATCAAAGTCCGGCGCTGAAGTGATCCCAGCTCGATGCTGTGATATCTATCCACCCCCCTGGCCGAAGTCGGGTGAAACGCAAGAATTCGTTGTCCCGCAACGGGATGCCGGAGGACGCCAGCCGCCGGTTAGGCGACGCGCGGGCCGCTGGGTCGTCGCGCGAGTCCGGCCGACTTGCCAGACCGCGCGGGCCGGCGCAGATTCGCCCGCCAACGCCGTTGATGCGGCGAACAAATCCTCACAAAGAGAGAGTCCCATTGAGCCTGATAAAGCCTTTTCGCGCGCTGCGGCCGACGCCGGAGCGTGCGGCGGCAGTGTTGGCGCCGCCTTACGACGTGCTTTCGAGCGTGGAAGCGCGCGACCGCGCCAAGGACAAGCCGTGGAGCTTTCTGCACGTCTCGAAGGCCGAGATCGACCTCGATCCGGCGATCGAACTTCGATGACTCCGCCGTCTACGCCAAGGCGGCCGAGAATCTTCGCCGCATGATCGCCGCCGGGGTGCTCGTGCGCGACGACAAGCCCTGCTATTACGCCTATCGGCTGACCTGGCGCGATCGCGTCGAAACAGGCGTGGCGGCGGTCGCGTCGATTGCGGCTTACGCCGAGGGCCGAATTCGCAAGCATGAACTGACCACGCCGGTGAAGGAAGACGACCGCGTGCGCCAGATCGAGGCGGTCGACGCGCAGACGGGGCCGGTTATGCTGGCCTATCCGGAGGCGCCCGAGATCAACTCCCTGCTTGCCCGCGCCGCCTCGGATCAACCGGCGGTCGACGTCACCGCTGACGACGGCGTACGGCATGAGCTCTGGCTGATCGCCGATGAGAAGGCGATCGCGACGCTCACGCGCGCGGTCGATGCTCTGCCAGCGCTCTATATCGCCGACGGGCATCATCGTTCGGCCGCGGCTTTCCGCGTGGCCCAAGCGCGCGGCGAGAAGGATGGCTATTTTCTCGCGGTTCTGCTGCCGCAGCAGCAAATGACGATTCTCGACTACAACCGCGTGCTGCGCGATTTGAACGGGCTTACCCACGAGGAAGTCTTGAGAGAAATCGGGCGCCGCTACGCAATCGAGCCGAGCGATCGGCCGGCGCGTCCGACTCGCGCGGACGAGGTCGGAATGTTTCTTGACGGGCGCTGGCATCGTCTCGCGCTCAGGCCGGAGATCGCAGCGGAATGCCGCGACAGCAAGGATCCGGTGGCGCGGCTGCCGGTGACGCTGCTCGCCAAGAACATTCTCGAGCCGATTTTCGCCATTTCGGATCAGCGGCGCGACAAGCAAATCGACTTCGTCGGCGGCGGGCGCGGCCCAGGCGAAATGGAGCGGCTCGTCGCTTCAGGCGAGATGGCCGTCGCCTTCGCGCTCTATCCGACGCAGATGCGCGATCTTATGTCGGTCGCCGACGCGGGCGCGATCATGCCGCCGAAATCGACGTGGTTCGAGCCGAAACTCGCCGACGGCATGGTCAGTCACATGCTCGATTGACCGTCCGCGCGGTCTCCGGCCGATCGCGCGGTTGACCCGACAACCTCCGCGCGCCAGCCGGACGCAGCTACTTGATCACCTCCCAAAAGAGCCCCACGACGCAAACGAAGCCGAGCGTGAACAGGACGGTTCTGAGGTAGGGAATAGCCGTCCAATAGACGATGGCGTGCGCCAATCTGAGCCAGAAATAGCTCATTGCCCAAAAAGCCGTCATCCCGTTTGCCTTGCCGGCGACCTGGGCGACGATCACCAGGGCGGCGAAAGGGGCGAAGCATTCGACGGCGTTGAGATAGGCGCGGTGAGCGCGCTGACCCCAGAGGGGCACGGGGCGAGGCGCGGGGTTGACGTAGTTTTCTCCCGAGAGCGGGCCGTTCGTCATCACCTGGCAGGCGATATAGGGAATCCACAGCGCCGCCGTAAGCATTGCTGTGAGTGCAAGGTACCAAAGGTCAGTTGTCATGGCGTTCTGCTCCCTCCAATTCGATTGGGCTTGGAATTGCGCCAATCAGCCCAGGCCCGTGAGGCGCATCAACCCAAGCGCCAATGAACCGAGACGTATGAGGGAAGCCGATTTCGACACCGGCGGCGTCGAAATACATCGGCAGCGTCGAAATATCGTCGATTGTTCCGCCGGACTGCTGCCGGCCATGAGCCCCGGTCTCGCGACGGTCCACGCGCTCGCCTATATACCTCCCATTCCGGAGGTCCTCCCCATGAAACTCGCCGATCCGACCCTGCTCAAGGACAAATGCCTCGTCGACGGCAAGTGGGTCGGCGAGGGGGTCGATCCGATCGTCAATCCGGCGACCGGCGAGCTTATCGCCAAGGTCCCGCGCTTCGGCCACGCCGAGGCGGTGGGCGCGATCGAGGCTGCGGCGCGCGCGTTCGGCCCATGGGCGAAAGCGCTGCCGAAAGAGCGGGCGCAAATCCTCCGCCGCTGGTTCGATCTCATCATGCAAAACCGCGACGACATCGCCCTCATCATGACCAGCGAGCAGGGGAAGCCCCTCGCCGAGGCGCGCGGCGAGGTCGATTACGCAGCGTCGTATATCGAATTCTATGGCGAGGAGGCCAAGCGCATTTATGGCGAGGTCAGCCCGACCTTCCGAGCCAATTCGCGCATCGTCGTCCTGAGGCAGCCAATCGGGGTGGTGGCGGCGATCACGCCGTGGAATTTTCCCGCCGCGATGATCACCCGTAAGGTCGCCCCCGCCTTAGCGGTTGGCTGCACGGTGGTCGCCAAGCCCGCGCCCGAGACGCCGCTGACCGCGCTCGCGCTCGGGGAACTGGCGCTGCGCGCCGGCATGCCGGCCGGCGTCCTCAATCTCATGACCGGCGATGCGCCCGCGATCGGCAAGGCGATGTGCGAGCATGCCGCTGTGCGCTTCATCGGCTTCACCGGCTCGACCGAAGTCGGCAAGCTGCTCATGCGGCAGGCGGCGGGAACGGTGAAGAAGGTCGGGCTCGAACTCGGCGGCAACGCGCCGTTCATCGTCTTCGACGACGCCCATGTCGACGCTGCGGTCGAGGGCGCGATCATGTCCAAATTCCGCAACATGGGCCAGACCTGCGTCTGCGCCAACCGCATCTACGCGCAAGCCGGCATTTACGACGCCTTCGTCGCCAAGCTCACCGCCGCCGTCGGCAAGCTCAAGGTCGGCGACGGAACCGAGCCGGGCGTGACCCAGGGACCGCTCATCAACGAGGATGCGGTCGAGAAGGTCGAGGCGCATGTCGCCGACGCGCTGAAAAAAGGCGCCAAGGTCACCATCGGCGGCAAGCGCCACAAGCTCGGCCGGACGTTCTTCGAGCCTACGGTCCTTTCGGGCCTCGACCCCTCGATGCTGATCGCGCGCGAGGAAACCTTCGGTCCGGTCGCGCCGGTCTTTCGCTTCAAGGACGAGGCCGACGCGATCCGGCTCGCCAACGACACCCAATTCGGGCTCGCGTCCTATTTCTACGCCCGTGACCTCGGCCGGGTCTGGCGCGTCGCCGAGGCGCTCGAATACGGCATGGTCGGGATCAACACCGGGGCAATCTCAACCGAGCTCGCGCCGTTCGGGGGGGTGAAGGAGTCCGGCGTCGGCCGCGAGGGCTCGCGCCACGGGGCCGAGGAATTCACGGAGCTGAAATATTTGCTGATGGGCGGACTCGACCGGTGAGCCAATGCGGCGCGCTGGCGGAGGTCAGCCGATCTAGGGACAATCTCCAGCCGGACCTAAGCTCGGAGTTCCGGAAACAAATTGTGAATCCATCAGAGGAGGAACGCTGTGGACGCATTGATTGAATTTGCGCCCACAATCGCAGTTGCGGCGGTTGGCGTAGGGGTCCTCGTTTATGCGCTCGCGATGGTGGTGGCGGCGTTTGTCCCGGGAGCGCAAGACAGCCTCGCGGGCAGGCTCCGGGCGTGGTTTCAAACCGCTCCTGCGCAAAATATTGGGCTTCCTTGCGCCGCAATATCCGCTTTCGCCGTAGTGGCGATTTTGCTCCGCGCGTTTCCTCCGTCGCCAAATGACAATGGCGCATTCTCCTTCAAAGCCTTCGGGCTCGAGTTCAGCGGCCCCTCCGGACCGATAACACTATGGCTCGTATGCTTTCTGGCGTTCGTCTTTGCTTTGAAGCTGTTGCGCCGCTGAGCCGACTGCGGCCGGAAGGATCGGTCCGGTCAGCCCTTGGCCGCCCTGGCCGGCGCCGGCAACTCCCGCTCGCGGACGATGTCGCGCAGCGCAATGAGCTGCGTCTCCAGGGCCTCGAGGTCGGCGTCCGCCATCCGGCCGAGGGTCGAGGCGATCCAGCGGTGCTGGACGGCGATCGCTTTCCCGGCAATCCGGCGGCCCGGCTCGGTGAGGTAGATCGCGTGCTGGCGACGGTCGACGGCAGCCGAGCGGCGCTCGACGAGGCCCGCGTCGGCCAGCCGGTCGATCAGGCCCGAGATGTTGCCCTTGGTGACATAGAGCCTAGTGGCCAATTCTTGCTGGCTGACGCCCTCTCGCTCGGTCAGCGTCGTCAAGACGTCGCATTGCGGGATCGAGACGCCGATCTCGCGCAGTCGTTCGCCGACCGCCGCCTGCATCCGCGACTCGAGCCGGATCAGGCGGAACCAGATCCGGACGGGGCGGTCGGAGTTCTGCCGGTCGGGCATCAGGCTCCTTTTTCAGGCGGCGGGGGAAGTTTCACTTCCGGCGATTGCAAAGGGGCGCATGCGGCGCCAAGGTATTACCCCATGAACAATCCGCTCGTCGCAATCAAGCGCCGATAAGCGACCCGGGAGAAAACGCATGTTGGGACGGATGCAGGAGTGGCCCCTGCTCATGCACAAGGTCATCGATTTCGCGGCTATCCAGTTCCCCGAGCAAGAGGTCGTCTCGCGGACGGTCGAAGGCCCGATCTATACCACGAACTATCGCGCCGTTCGGCCGCGGGCGCTCAAGGTCGCCAAACGGCTGGACCGCGACGGAATCAAGCTCGGCGACCGGGTCGCGACGCTCGCCTGGAACGGCTATCGCCATCTCGAAAGCTGGTACGGCATCGCCGGCGCCGGCGCGGTCTATCACACCGTCAATCCGCGCCTTTTTCCGGAACAGATCGCCTGGATCGTCAACGACGCCGAAGACCGGATGATGCTGATCGACCTCACCTTCGTGCCGTTGATCGAGGCGATCGCCGATAAGCTGCCGGCCGTCGAGCGTTACGTCATTCTCACCGACGCCGCCCACATGCCGGCGACCAAGCTCAAGAACGCCGTCGCCTACGAGGACTGGATTGCCGAGGTCGACAGCGACTACGTCTGGAAGGAATTCGACGAACGCACCGCCGCCGGTCTCTGCTACACTTCTGGCACGACCGGCCATCCCAAGGGCGTGCTCTATTCCCATCGTTCGAATGTCTTGCATTCAATGATGGCGACCGGCCCCGAAACCCTGACGCTCAGCGCCTACGATTCGGTTTTGCCGATCGTGCCGATGTTTCACGCCAACTCCTGGGGCCTTGCGCTCGCCTGCCTCATTCGCGGCGCGCGAATGGTCATGCCGGGGGCGAGACTGGACGGCGCCTCGGTCCACGAGCTTCTCGAAACCGAGAAAGTCACGATGTCCGCTGCAGTTCCGACAGTCTGGCTCGGACTGCTGCATTACCTGCGCAAGGAGGGCAAGAAGCTATCGACGCTCAAGCTCGTCGTGATCGGCGGCTCGGCCTGTCCGCCTGAGGTGATCCGCGCTTTCGAGGAGGATTACGGCGTCGAAGTGCGGCATGCCTGGGGCATGACCGAAATGAGCCCGCTCGGCACGGTCGGCTCGTTCAAGCCAAGTCAGATGGCCCTCTCCCACAATGAGAAGCTGGCGCTGAAGTGCAAGCAGGGCTGGTCGCCGTTCGGGGTCGAGATGAAGATCGTCGACGATGGCAACAACGACCTGCCTTGGGACGGCAAGCGGTTCGGCCGGCTCAAGGTCAAGGGCTTCGCCGTGGTCGAGAGCTATTTCAAGGGCGAGGGCGGCAAGATCCTCGACGACAAGGGCTTCTTCGATACCGGCGACGTCGCAACCATCGACCCCGACGGAGTCATGCAGATCACCGACCGCGCCAAGGACGTGATCAAGTCGGGCGGCGAGTGGATCTCGACCATCGACATCGAGAATCTGGCGGTCGGCCACCCGGATGTCGCCGAGGCGGCGGTGATCGGCGTCGCCCACCCGAAATGGGACGAGCGGCCGCTGCTTATCGTCGTGCCGAAGGAGGGGCATTCACCGAAGACCGACGAGGTCCTTGACTATTTGAAGCCCCGCATCGCCAAATGGTGGATGCCCGACGACATGCAGGTGGTGAAGGAAATCCCCCATACGGCGACCGGCAAGATCAACAAGCTCAAGCTGCGCGAGACATTCAAGGGCTATAAGTTGCCGACGGAGTGAGCCGGAAGTCGGGGGTCGCCCCTCCTTCCTGACCTTGGCAAACAGCGCTCGTTCGCCTTCGGACGTCTAGGGGCGCGTATGCGCGCCGGCTTTCCCCTTGCGCAGCAGGGTTTCTTCGCCTATATACCGGCCAACGAAATCTCATAGCTCTCTGCAAGGAGAGACAAGTTGAGAGTGGGCCCCGGCTGGGACCCGCTCTTTTTTATTGCCGCTAAGGTCGAATGGTCGGAGCCCCGCATCGAACCGCAGCCGAGCCCGTCGAAGGGCTGGACGAGGCGCGCCTCATCGAAAACTCAGGCGCAAGCCAGCGCGTCGGCCGCATCGCGGCGCAGGTCGCGCGGGATCTCGGCTACCGCGTCGTCCGGGTCAAGATTTCCTCCGCCGCAGGCGCGACGGTCCAGATCATGGCGGAGCGTCCTGACGGAACGATGTCGATCGAGGACTGCGAGCGCTTGAGCCAAGCGCTGTCGCCGGCGTTCGATGTCGAGGAGCCGGTGGCGCAGGCTTACCGGCTGGAGATTTCCTCGCCGGGCATCGATCGGCCGCTGGTGCGCGAGTCGGATTTCGTCCGCGCCGTCGGCCACGAGGCGCGCATCGAGATGGCGGTCGCGATCGATGGCCGCAAGCGCTTTCGCGGGCGACTTGAGGCAGTCGCGTCCGGTCCCGAGGGACCGGCGGCGCAGATGACGCTGGTTGCCGAAGACAAGAGCGAGACCGAGGCCGAGCTGCCGATCCGCGCCATGGCCGAGGCCAGGCTCGTGCTGACCGACGATCTCATCCGCGCGGCGCTCAGACGCGAGAAAGCGGCCGCCAAGGACGCGAAGCGCGCGCTGGGTCGCGGGGCGGGAGCCGGGCGGGAGACAACTCGGAGCGCTGCTTCCGAGGCCATATCGAACGAACCCAAAGCCGCGGCCCGCGGCGCGGCCTCAAAGCCTCTCGGGCCAGATGATGGAGAGACCCATGGCCGTAAGCGCCAACCGACTTGAACTCTTGCAGATCGTCGACGCGGTCGCGCGGGAAAAATCGATCGATCGGTCGATCGTGCTCGCATCGATGGAGGACGCGATGCAGAAGGCCGCGCGTTCGCGCTATGGCCAGGAAACCGAGGTCCGCGCAGAGATCAACCCGAAGACCGGCGAAATCCGATTCTCGCGGCTGCTCCTCGTGGTTGACGAGGTCGAGAACGACGCGACGCAGATGACGCTCGCAGAAGCGCAGAAGAAGAACCCCTCGGCCCAGATCGGCGACTGGATCGCCGAATCCCTGCCGCCGTTCGACTACGGGCGCATCCCCGCCCAGGCGTCCAAACAGGTCTTGGTGCAGAAGATCCGCGAAGCCGAACGCGACAAGCAATATGACGTCTACAAGGATCGCATCGGCGATATCATCAACGGCGCGGTCAAGCGGGTCGAATACGGCAATGTCGTGGTCGATCTTGGCGGCTCCGGCGCAGGCGAAGCGGTTGTCCGGCGCGACGAATTGATCCCGCGCGAGATGTTCCGGCCGGGCGACCGAATACGCGCTTACGTCTATGACGTCCGGCGCGAGGCCCGCGGACCGCAGATCTTCCTTTCCCGCACCCACCCTCAATTCACCTCGAAGCTGTTCGCCCAGGAAGTGCCAGAAATCTACGACGGCATTGTCGAGGTGAAGTCGGTGGCTCGCGATCCGGGCTCGCGCGCCAAGATCGCGGTCATGTCGAACAATTCTTCGATCGACCCGGTCGGCGCCTGCGTCGGCATGCGCGGCTCGCGCGTGCAGGCGGTCGTCAATGAATTGCAGGGCGAGAAAATCGACATCATTCCATGGTCGCCGGACGCGGCAACTTTCATCGTCAACGCGCTCCAGCCGGCCGAGGTCATGAAGGTCGTGCTCGATGAGGATTCGACCCGCATCGAGGTTGTCGTTCCCGACGATCAGCTTTCGCTGGCGATCGGCCGCCGGGGACAGAATGTGCGCCTTGCCTCACAGCTCACCGGCTGGGACATCGACATTCTGACCGAGGCCGAGGAGTCTGAACGCCGGCAGAAGGAATTCGCCGAGCGCACGCAGACCTTCATGGACGCGCTCGACGTCGACGAGACGGTCGCCCAGCTCCTCGCGTCGGAAGGCTTCCGCACGGTCGACGAAATCGCCTATGTCGAACCGCGAGAGCTCGCGTCGATCGAAGGCTTCGATACGGACACCGCGGCCGAAATCCAGGCGCGCGCGCAAGGACATCTGGCCCGGATCGAGGCCGAATTCGACGACCAGCGCAAGGCGCTTGGGGTCTCGGACGACCTCAAGGAGGTCACGGGCGTCACCACGCCCATGCTCGTCAAACTTGGAGAGAACGGCGTCAAGACGCTCGAGGATCTCGCCGATTGCGCCAGCGACGACCTAGTCGGCTGGACCGAACGGGGCGAGGCCGGGGAGACGGCGAAGCCCGGTTTCCTCAACGGCTTCGACGTCTCGCGGGCGCAAGCGGACGCCATGATCCTGGATGCGCGCGTGCGTGCGGGCTGGATCGAGGCGCCGGCGCCCGAAGAGAGCGCTCAAGCCGAGGAAGGCGAAGGCGCTTAGGCGCCGCTTAGGACCGGTCGATTGAGGAAAAGGAGCGCCGGCGACGAAGCCGGGTCGGAGCGAACCTGCGTTGTTACGGGGACCAAGGACGTCCCCGAGGCGATGCTGCGCTTCGCACTGAGCCCTGATGGGTCGGTTGCGCCCGATATTCGTCGCGAACTGCCTGGCCGTGGAGTGTGGACCCGGCTGAGCTTCGAGACCGTGGAGCGGGCGGCCTCGAGGCAGGCGTTCTCGCGCGCCTTCCGCGCGAAAGCGGAGGCGCCCGCCTCCCTTGCTGAGACCGTCGACGCGCTCTTGGAGCGCGACGCGCTGCAGTCGCTTTCGATCGCCAACAAAGCCGGTCTCGTTGTCGCCGGCGCGTTCAAAGTCGACGCGGCGATCGAGTCCGGGGCCGTCGCGGGGCTCATTCAGGCGGCCGACGGGGCGGCCGACGGCGCGGCCAAGCGAGCCCAAAATCTCGCCGCCAAACTCGGGCCGGGCGCTGAAGCCGTCGCGCGCGTCGATCTGTTCACGTCGCGGCAATTGGATTTGGCATTGGGGAGGGCAAATGTGATACATGCTGCGCTCAAACAAGGCGCAGCGAGTTCGGCCTTTCTCGCAAGGGCGGATCGTTTGCGCCGCTATCGCGCGAGCAAGGCGGACGCGACACTAAGGACAGAGCGCGGCGGCGCGCCGGCCGATGAGGCCGGAACGCTTGGCAGGCCCAGAAAATTGGCTGAGAAGCCAAGCGGTTAGGAATAGGCATGAGTGAAACGAACAATACCGACAAGTCCGTGAGCGCCGCGCCGCCGAAGGCGACGTTGCACCTGAAGCGCCCGGTCGAGCAAGGCTCGGTGCGGCAGAGCTTCTCGCATGGGCGCAGCAAGACGGTCGTGGTGGAGAAAGTGAAGCGCCGGATCTTGGCGCCGGGCGAGGCGGCGCCTGTCAGCGCCCCGGTGCGCCCTGCGCCGGCCGCGCCGCCAGCCGCGGCTCCGACCCAGGCCGCCGGCGCGGCAAGGGTCGCCCCTATCGCGCCCGCAAAGCCCGCCGCTCCGCCGCCGCCCAAAACCGGGGTCGTCCTGCCCACCCTGACCGCCGAGCAGCGCGAGGCGCGCAACCGGGCGCTGATCGACGCACGCGCTCAGGAGGAGGAGGATCGCCGCCGCCAGGGTGCGGAAGCCGAGGCGCGGCGAGAGCGCGAAGCGCGCGATCGCGTCGAACGCGAGGCCGCGGAGGCGCGCAAGCGCGACGAGGAGCTTCGCCGCGCGCAGGAAGCCAATTTCAAACGTCAGTCGGAGGACGAGGCGCGGAGGCGCTTGTCTGGCGGCGAACCGGCGCAGTCCCCATCGATCCCGCGAGCTGCCCAGATCACGCTTGGCGCCGCCCTGCCTGGAGCGCTCGCCCGCGCCGGAGGTGAGGAGGAAGATCCGCGTCGGATCGTCAGACGCCCAGCGCTGGGATTGCCAGCACAGAAGGTCATAGTCCCGACGCCGCGCCCGCCACGCGGCGGCGAGCAGCGCAACCGTGGCCGACTGACTGTCGCAAGCGCGACTTCAGGGGAGGAGGAGCGCACGCGGTCGGTCGCCTCATTTCGTCGCCGCACCCAGCGGCTCAAGGGCCATGGCGCGCAGGAGCAGAAAGAGAAAATCGCGCGCGAGATCGTTCTGCCTGAGGCGATCACGATTCAGGAACTCGCCAATCGCATGTCCGAACGCGCGGTCGACGTGATCAAGCTTTTGATGCGCCAGGGCCGCATGGTGACGCTGACCGATGCGCTCGACGCCGACACGGCGCAGCTCGTCGCCGAAGAGATGGGGCATTCGGTCAAGCGCGTTGCCGAATCCGACGTCGAAGAAGGCCTGTTTGATCGGCCAGATGACGAAGGCGTGCCCGTGCCGCGGCCGCCCATCGTCACCATCATGGGCCATGTCGACCACGGCAAGACCTCGCTGCTCGACGCGATCCGCCATGCCAATGTTGTGGCGGGCGAAGCCGGCGGCATCACCCAGCACATCGGCGCCTATCAGGTTGTCGCGCCGGGCGGCCAGGCGATCACATTCATAGACACGCCAGGCCATGCCGCCTTCACCGCCATGCGAGCGCGAGGCGCGAAAGTCACCGACATCGTGGTGCTGGTCGTGGCCGCCGACGACGGCGTCATGCCACAGACAATCGAGGCGATTCGGCACGCCAAAGCGGCCAGGGCCCCGATCATTGTCGCCATCAATAAGATCGACAAGCCCGAAGCCAATCCTCAACGGGTGATGCAGGAGCTCCTGCAGTATGACGTCCAGGTCGAGGCGTTCGGCGGCGATACGCTCGCGGTCGAAGTTTCAGCGACCAAGAACATCAATCTCGACAAGCTTCTCGAGGCGATCGCGCTGCAGGCTGAGCTGCTCGATCTCGTCGCCGATCCCGACCGCAGCGCCGAAGGCACGGTCATCGAGGCCAGGCTCGATCGCGGGCGCGGACCGGTCGCGACGGTGCTCGTGCAACGGGGCACGCTCAAGGTCGGGGCGCTGGTTGTCGCCGGCTCGCATTGGGGCCGCGTTAGGGCGCTGATCGATGACAAGGGCGAGACCCTCGAGTCGGCAGGACCTTCGACACCGGTCGAGGCGCTCGGATTTTCGGGGGCGCCTGAAGCGGGCGATCGGGTGGCCGTGGTTGAATCGGAGGCGCGCGCGCGCGAAATCACCGAATACCGCGAGCGCCAGAGACGGGAGAAGCTCGCCGCGCGCGGGCCCGCTCTGAGGACCTCGCTCTCGGACATGATGAGCAACCTGAAGGCGGCGGGACGCAAGGAGCTGCCGCTCGTGGTCAAGGGCGACGTCCAGGGATCGCTGGAGGCGATTACGAATGCGGTCGAGAAGCTTGGCAACGACGAAGTTGTGGCCAGGGTCATCCACGGCGGCGTCGGCGGCGTGACCGAATCCGACGTGACGCTGGCCGAGGCCTCGAAGGCGGTCATCGTCGGCTTCAATGTCCGCGCCCACAAGGAAGCGCGCGATCTCGCCGAGCAGGCGGGCGTCGAAATCCGCTACTACAACATCATCTACAATCTCGTCGACGACGTGAAAGCCGCCCTCTCCGGGATGCTCGCGCCAACGCTGCGCGAGACGATGCTGGGCAACGCGCAAATCCTCGAACTGTTCAACATTTCCAAGGTCGGGACCGTCGCGGGCTGTCGGGTGACCGACGGCGTCGTGCAGCGCGGCGCGCATGTGCGCCTGATCCGCGACAGCGTCGTCGTGCATGAAGGCAAGCTGTCGACGCTCAAGCGTTTCAAGGACGAAGTCGCCCAGGTGCAGGCCGGGCAGGAGTGCGGCATGGCGTTCGAGAACTATCAGGACATGCGAGTCGGCGACGTCATCGAGTGCTACACGGTCGAGGAGATTCGCCGCACTTTGTGACGGGCGGCCCGCGCGCTGCGGAGGGTTTGGACGGCCGGTCCTGCACGGCGGACGAAATCCTGCGCGTGCGGGTTTCCGGTTCGTCGGACAAAGCCCCGACATAGCGCCGACCTTGGCGGCGCTGCTTGGCTTTTCGGCCGAACTCGGGTCGATTCGAACCTCGGCGCCCGCCGGCAAACAGCCGCGGCGCCCCCGCCCTGGCTCGCATTCGCCGCGCGTCGCCTTGAAGGAAAGCGCCATGCCTCCCTCCCTCTCCAAGCCGCATAGTACGAGCCACAGGCTTGAGCGGGTCGGCGAGCTGATCCGCCATGCGGTCGCCGAAATTCTCGCTCGCGGCGAACTGCGCGACGAGGCGCTCGATCACCATCCTCTGACCATCCCCGCCGTCCGTATGTCGCCAGATCTCAAATTGGCGACAATTCTGGTGATGCCGCTCGGCGGCCAGGGCGCTGCCGCCGCCATCGAGGCGCTCGATCGCCATAAAAAGGAGCTGCGCGCCCTCGTCGCGCGGCGCGTCAACCTCAAGTTCGCGCCCGATCTGCGCTTCGCACTGGATACGAGCTTCGACGCGCAGGCGCACATGGACGCGCTCCTGAGATCGCCGGCGGTGGCGCGAGATCTCGACCGCACCGCCGACGAGGATCAAGAATGACCGACGAGGCCCGCGACGACCGACTGTCCGGCGGCGCATCCCGCGAAGGCCGCCAGAGCCGCAAGCTGCAGAAGCGCTCGTCCCGGGTTGAGATCGACGGCTGGGTCAATCTCGACAAGCCGACCGGCGTCTCCTCGACCCAGGCGGTCGGACAACTCAAGTTTCTGTTCAACGCCAAGAAGGCGGGCCACGCCGGCACGCTCGATCCGCTCGCATCGGGGGTGCTGCCGGTCGCTCTGGGCGAGGCTACAAGGACCGTACCAATCGTTCAGGACGGCTCCAAGGCGTACCGCTTCCGGGTGCGCTGGGGCGAGGAAAGCGCAACCGACGACGCCGAAGGGGAGATTGTCGCGCGCTCTGACCAGCGCCCATCTCCAGCCCAGATCGAAGCCCTCTTGCCCCGCTTCGTCGGCGCCATCGTTCAGACCCCGCCGACCTTCTCAGCGATTCGAATCGCTGGCGCGCGCGCCTATGACCTCGCGCGCGAAGGCGAAAGTTTCGAAATTCGACCGCGACCGATCCACGTCTACCGGCTCGACCTGATTTCGGCCGAGCGCGACGCTGCGACGCTCGAGGCTGAGTGCGGCAAGGGGGCCTACGTCCGCGCGATTGCGCGCGATCTCGGCCGCGCGATCGGCTGTTACGGACATGTCATCGAATTGCGCCGGACCCGTGTCGGCCCGTTTTCCGCCGAGGCTGCGGTTGCGCTCGACCGGCTCCCCGAGGACGCGGGTTTGATGATCCGCGCGCTTCTTCCGGTCAAGGCCGGGCTCGCCGAAATCCCGCTCGTGCCCGTCGACCGCGCCGGCGCGGCGATCCTGAGGCGCGGCCAGAAGCTGCTTCTGCGCGGGCCCGCGCCGCTGCGAGGGCCGGCCTACGCCGACTGCTTCGGGACGCTAATCGCCTTCGGCGCCGTTGAGGACGGCTATTTCGTCTCGACCCGGGTGTTCAACCTGCGTTTGTAGAGCCCGGACTCACTTCCACGCCTCGAACGCCTTCTCCAACATCGCCTGCCCTTCAGGCGATTTCTGGAACACGACCTTGGCGATGCGATCGTCGTTAAGAAGGAGCGGGAAGTCGAACCAAGCGCGCGTCTGCATTAGGTCGAGATTGCGGGCGGTGTCGGAATCGCCCTTGGCCAGCGCTATAAGAAAATAGACGTCGCTGATCTTGACCTTGACGCTGGTCAGCGCTTCCGCCGCCGTCGAGTCCTCCCTGCGCATCTGCGGCAGGCCGACGTCCTTAAAGCCAGTTATCGGGGCGCCCTCCGCGAACGAGAATTTGAGATCGATCGTGTGCGTCGCCTGCAGGGTCGGATCGGTATTTTTTCTCAGGGTCATCGTGGCATGCATCTTGAGATCGGGGATGTCGGCCTCAGCCTTCACCGCAACGCTCGCCGGCTGGCCGGGCGCCGCCGGAATCAACGACCAGACCGTCGAGCCCAGGCTCACGACCGGCTTCTGCGGATTGTCGGCCGAAGCGACGAGCATCGCCGCGCGACCTGCCGACGGCGCGGGCGCTGCGGCCGCCGCAGGCGGGTTCTGCGCTTCGGTCGCCGGGGTCGCCGGCGCCGCGCTCTGCGCGCTCGATTGGTCCGCTTTCGGCTCGCTCGGTGGAGCCGCGGGCGCGGCGGCGGGCGCTGAAGGGACTTCAACCCGTTCGGCCGTCTTCGCTGGGGACTGGGGCGCCGGGGGTTCCGCCGCTTCGGGGGGAGGCTTGATGGCGAGGTCCTGCGGTTTCTGGCGCATCAGGATCGCCGCGCCCGCCACCGCCAGGACGACGCCAAGGATGACCGCCGCCGCGATCCATAGCCACGGCTTCGGCTTAGTCGCGTCGGCGCCCGGCGCGACCGGACGCTGCCCTTCGACATCCTGTCTGGAGGCCGCGGCGGGGCGGTCAAAGTCGCTTGGCACTTCGGGCGCCGCCGCCGATTGCACCGGTTCATCAGGGCGGGTCGCGACAACCGGCGGCGCGTCGGAGGCGTGGACTTCATCCACCCTTCTCGTCCGGACCCCCTTGGCGAGATCGAGTTGCGCAGCCGCGACATTGTCGTCCTTGCTGTATCTAGCCACAACCACGGGGCCGGCCGGACCGGCCTTCGATCCGGGGGGCATCGACGGGTTGGCCGAGGAGAAGACGGGTTGGGGCCGGCCGGGCGCGGAGCCGGCCGTAACCGGCGGCGTGGCGACGGCCGGCTTGCTTGCAGGCGCCGCCGGGGCTTGCGGCGGCGGTGCAGCGGCCGGTTGAGGCCGCGGCGGCGATGAGGGCCGCTGCAGGCCGGCCGGCTGAAGGGGCGCGCTAGGGGCCGGCCCGGGCGGGCTTGGCGACCCAGCCTGGGAGGGCGGCCGAGGCGCGCTTGCAGATTGAGCAGAGGCCGATCCCGCCGCCCCCGCGCCAGCCGGCGATGCGGGGGTCAGCGGGCGCTGAAAAGCCGCGGGTTGAGCGGACACTGCCGGCGCCGCTGTCTTCGGCGAAGGCGCCGGCGCGGCGCTCGGCGGCGGGGTCGGCGTCGTCGCCGAGATCGAGGCAGCTGAGGACGGAGCGGCGACGAGCGATCCGTATTTCGCCTCGATCTGGGCGATAGCCGCGTCGAGCGCGTTCGCCTCGCGCGCGATGTCGCTTTCGGGCAACGGCGGGCGGAGGCTCCGCAGCTGTTCGAGCAAGGCGTTGCGGGCGCGGCCGTAGATCGCCTCACGCGTCGCCGGCGTTCCGGCGCCCGGCAAATTGGCGACGGCCCGCATGAGCAGCGAATGATAATCAGCCATAAAGCGTCCGCTCAACCGCTCTGCAGGAACCCGCGAACGGTCCCTTAGTCCTGAAACGGATCATGCACAAGAATCGTATCGTCGCGCTCAGGACTCGTCGACAATAAGGCGACCGGGGCGCCGACCAGTTCCTCGAATTCGGCGCACATATTTTATCGCTTGCGCCGGCAGATCCGCCCACGATCGCGCTCTACTGGTGGTCCCGTTCCAGCCTTCGATTGTTTCATAAATCGGCTCGATACGCGCCTGCGCGGATTGGGAAGCCGGCAGATAGTCGATCTCCTCGCCGTTCAGGCGGTAGCGCATCGCCACCTTGATCGTCTCAAAACCGTCGAGAATGTCAAGCTTGGTCAGCGCGATACCGTCAATGCCGCAGGTGCGGACCGCCTGGCGAGCAAGCACGGCGTCGAACCAACCGCACCGGCGCGGACGACCGGTGTTGGTGCCGAATTCGCGGCCGCGCTGACCGATCAGACGGCCGATGTCGTCGTCGAGCTCGGTCGGGAAAGGGCCGCCGCCGACGCGCGTCGTATAGGCCTTGGCGATCCCGAGCACATAGCCGATCGCTCTGGGCCCGAGGCCCGAGCCGGTCGCCGCATTGCCCGCAACCGTGTTCGATGAGGTGACATAGGGATACGTGCCGTGATCGACGTCGAGGAGCGCGCCTTGCGCCCCCTCGAACAGAATGCGCTTGCCCGCGCGCCGCTCGCTATCGAGAATTTCGAACGTCGGCGCCATGAATGGCAGAACCTTGGGCGCGACCGCGACCAATTCGTCGCGTATGGCGGCAGGGTTCGGCGGCGGCAGCCCGAGGCCGCGACAGAGCGGATCGTGATGGGCGAGCAAGCGATCGATCTTCTCGTCGAGCGCATCCGGGTCAGCGAGGTCCATCAACCGGATCGCGCGCCTGGCGACCTTGTCCTCATAGGCGGGGCCGATCCCGCGTTTGGTGGTGCCGATCTTGGCTCCGCCGGCGTTACCCGACTCGCGGTGGGCGTCGAGTTCGCGATGCAGCGACAGAATCAGCGGAACATTCTCGGCGATCTTAAGGTTCACGGGCGTCACTTCGACCCCCTGGCCGCGCAATTTCTTGATTTCCTCGACTAGATGATAAGGGTCGAGGACGACGCCGTTGCCGATGATCGACAGCTTCCCAGGGCGCACGATCCCAGACGGAAGCAGCGCCAGCTTATAGGTCTTGCCGTCGATCACCAGGGTATGGCCGGCGTTATGGCCGCCCTGAAATCGCACCACGACATCAGCCCCGACCGACAGCCAATCGACGATCTTGCCTTTTCCTTCGTCGCCCCACTGGGCGCCGACAACGACAACATTGGCCATCGTCGCTTGCTCTTCCGCTTTTTCTAGACGAGCCAAGCTCCGGCGCAGCGACAACGAGCCGAGCCGGGGCAATTTTCGACCTTCGCCTAGACGATCGGCAACCCTGAGTAAAGGCGCGACACTCTTCGCCCGTCGAAGGCAACGCGTGCGCGCCGCGCAAGCGAAAAACCCCGGGCGAAGTCTTGGATTGGCCGCAAGCCTCGCTATATGCCGGGCGCAGGCGATCCGCATGCAGGGAGAGCGACATGACCCCCGAAGAACGCCAGATGCTTGGTGGACTTTTCCAGCGCGTCAACTCGGCCGCAGCTGCGCAGCGCGACCCCGAGGCCGAATCCTTCATCAACAATTCAGTTCGCGCAGCGCCTCACGCGCCTTATGTTCTGGCGCAAACCGTGCTCGTCCAGCAACAGGCTTTGGAGGCTGCGGCGAACCGGATTTCCCAGCTTGAGGCGACTGTGAGCCAGGGCGGCGGGCAGGAGCAGGAACACGGCAGTTTTCTCGGCAACCTCGGCAAGACGATTTTCGGCGGCGGCGCGCCGGCAGCCCCGCCCCGGCCGGACTATGACCCGCAGGCCTACCAGCGCGCTCCGGCGCCTCCGCCGCCGCGAGGGTACGCGCCGCCTCCGCCCCAAGGCTATCCGCCGCCCCCACAAGGCTATCCGCCTCAGCAGCCTGGCCCCTGGGGCCAGCCCCAGCCTTCGGGCGGCGGCAGTTTTCTGCAGAACGCCGCTTCCACCGCGGCTGGCGTCGCCGGCGGGGTCGCGCTTGGCAATCTCCTGGGCGGCCTGTTCGGCGGCCATTCGGGTGGCGGCGGCCTTTTCGGCGGCGGAGCCGGCGCAGCCGGATTGGGCGGCGCGGGCTTGTCCGGCAATCCGACGGAAGTGACCGAGATCAACAACTACTACGACGACGCGAAAGGCGGCGGCGACAGCAACGCTGACTTCCAGCAGTTCGATCCGGGCGCGCCGGGCGTTCAGGACGCGAACTTCGACCAATTGGACGATTCGAGCTTCGACGGCTCGGACGACTCATCGTCCGACGGCGGCGGCGGCTACGACGACGTCTGACGATCTCGCGGGATCGGCAATATGGCGGGGGCGCGATTCGGCGCGCCCTGCCAGCCCAAAGGACGATCACCTTTGCGCCGACCGGCACGCGTTCGTAGAGCTCGATCACGTCGTCGTTCATCATCCTGATGCAGCCTGACGAGACGTTCTGGCCGATGGTCAACGGCTCGTTGGTTCCGTGGACGCGGTAGAGCGACGAGCCGAGACAAAGGGCTCTTGCGCCGAGCGGGTTGTCGGAGCCGCCCTCCAACCGCTGGCTACGCATCCCGCGTCGCCAAGACCTCGGCCGGGTCCCGGCTGCCGCTCAGGGGATTGTCCGGATCCCAACCGTAGCGCAGCGTCTCAAAGCGCATCGCGCGGGCGTCGATCATCAGGAGCCGGCCGACCAAGCCATCGTCGCCGTCGCCGAAGCCGCCGACGATCGCGCGAATCGCCTCGAGCGCCATCAGCGAGCCGAGCACGCCGGCGAGCGCCCCCAGCACCCCGGCCTCGGCGCAGGTCGGGACCGTTCCCGGTTCTGGCGGGTCGGGGAAGAGGCAACGATAGGTCGGGTTGGGCCTGCCGTCCGCGTCATTTTCGTACGGCTTCAGCGTTGTCAGCGTGCCGTCGAATTCGCCGAGCGCGGCCGAGACGAGTGGACGGCGCTCATAGAAACAGGCGTCGGAAAGGGCGTAACGGGTGGCGAAATTGTCCGAGCCGTCGAGCACGACATCGAAGCGCGTAACGATCGGCCTCGCGTTGGACCCGTCCAGTCGCAAGGCGATCGGCTCGACGGCGACGTGCGGATTGATGCGCGCAATCGCCGCCGCGGCGCTCTCCGTCTTGGGCCGCCCGATGTCGCCGGTTCCGTGGATGATCTGGCGATGCAGGTTGGAGAGCGCAACTTCGTCGTCGTCGACGATCCCGAGCGTCCCCACACCGGCCCCGGCGAGATATTGCAGCGCCGGCGAGCCGAGGCCGCCTGCGCCAACGACGAGCGCGCGCGCGCTTTTGAGCTTCGTCTGTCCCGGGCCGCCAAGTCCGTGCAGGACGATCTGGCGGGCGTAACGCTCGACTTCTTCGGTGGAGAGGGTCATTTGCCAGCGAGTCTACACGCGGGCTTGCGGCAGGCGAAGCCCTTATCGGCGGACCGGTGAATGAGGAACAACCGGCGTCGGCTCAGCGTTCGGGTTGAGGTTGAGGCTGGAGAAGCGTCATGTTGAGACTCGGATTGGGGGTGCTGGCGTCGCTGGCGGCGGGAACGGCTGTCGCGGAGACTTTGTCTCCCGAGGCGGACGCCTGCAAGGCGAGCGGACTCTTGGCGCTCAAGCAGAAATATCCGCAGGTGAAGGACGTGCTGATTGATCTCGACAGCGCAAAAATCATCAAGGCCGAGACAACCATTGAAGACGTCCCCATCAGAACTGTCGTGATCGGGGACGCCTATGTGGAGCGGACCAAAACGACCAAGCCGCAAACTCTGGTC
Source organism: uncultured Alphaproteobacteria bacterium (assembly GCA_963794155.1). Lineage (GTDB taxonomy): Bacteria > Pseudomonadota > Alphaproteobacteria > Rhizobiales > Beijerinckiaceae > Roseiarcus. The sequence continues at coordinate 49,816 of CAWCCX010000007.1, forward strand.
TGCGTCATCGGGGACAAGGGCAAGGTTCTGCTGACGTTGTTCAGCGATAAGTGACGCCGCTGGACGATCCGGCCAGCGCCATTGGCTGCAACGCGTGCGCACGCGCGACCTCGCCGCCGCTTCGTCGATTTTTGGTTGTCCCGCTGTTCACCCTATATGAGAGCAGATCGGCGGCCGCCCCTTGAGACCCCGCGCGAGCCGGTCGCCATCTTTTTTCGGAGCAAAGTCATGACCACATCGGACGCCATCGTCATCGTCGGCGCGGCGCGCACGCCGATGGGCGGCTTTCTCGGGGAATTGAAGGACGTGACCGCCCCTGCGCTCGGGGCGCGGGCGATCTCGGCCGCGGTCGAGCGGGCGGGGATCGCGGCGACAAGCGTCAACGAAATCCTGATGGGCTGCGTGCTGCCCGCGGGCCAGGGTCAAGCGCCGGCGCGCCAGGCGGCGATCGGCGCCGGACTGCCGCTCGCCACAGGCGCCACAACGATAAACAAGATGTGCGGCTCGGGCATGAAAGCGGCGATGGTCGCGCATGACCTTTTGCGCGCGGGCTCGGCCGACATCGTCGTCGCCGGCGGCATGGAGAGCATGAGCAACGCGCCCTATCTGCTCGACCGGGCGCGAACCGGCTACCGCATGGGCCACGGCCGCACCATCGATCACATGTTCCTGGACGGCCTCGAGGACGCCTATGACAAGGGGCGTCTCATGGGGACATTCGCCGAAGATTGCGCGCAAGACTATCAATTCACCCGCGAGGCGCAGGACGCCTACGCGCTCGCCTCGCTCGAGCGCGCCAATCGCGCGATTCATGACGGCGATTTGGCCTGGGAGATCGCCCCGGTCAGCGTGAAGGCGGGCAAATCCGAGGCGATCGTCGCGACCGACGAGCAGCCGCCGAAGGCGCGGCCGGACAAGATCCCGACGCTCAAACCCGCCTTCCGCGACGGCGGCACGGTCACGGCCGCCAATTCGAGTTCGATCTCCGACGGCGCCGCCGCGCTCGTCATGATGCGCGAAAGCGAGGCCGAGGCGCGCGGCGCGCAGCCCCTCGCCCGGGTCGTCGCCCACGCGGCCCATGCCGGCGCGCCGAAAGACTTCCCGACCGCCCCGATCGGGGCGCTGAGGAAGCTCCTCGACAAGACCGGGTGGAGCAAGGATTCGGTCGATCTCTACGAGATCAACGAGGCCTTCGCGGTCGTCGCCATGGCGGCGATGCGCGATCTCGGCCTGCCGCACGAGAAGGTCAACGTCAACGGCGGCGCCTGCGCCCTCGGCCATCCGATCGGCGCCTCGGGCGCGCGCATCCTGGTGACGCTGATCGCCGCGCTGCGGGCGCGCGGGTTGAGGCGCGGGGTCGCGTCGCTGTGCATCGGCGGCGGCGAAGCGACTGCGATGGCGGTCGAGGCGGCCTAGCCGAAACGTTTGGCCCGGCGGCGGAATTGAGCCCAAGCGCGGCGCCCGCCTGGCCAGCCGGCGCAAAGCGGCTTGGATAAGCTTGGTTTTGTTTGGATTGGGTTTGGTTTTGCTTGGATTCGCTTGGTTTTATTTGGTCTTATTCGTTGGAATCGGCGCGTTTCAACGGGTTACGGCCAATCCAAATAAAAAAACTCCCATCCTTTCTCTTCGCCCCCTCAAGGCCCAACTTCCGATCCTGAGAATACGAAACGTATAGCGTGTAATTCTGATTTTGTCAAGCAAATTCGCTATCGACGGCTGGCTCGCTAGAGCTTCACCACTTCGCCGGTCCGCATGCTCTCGTCCGCCGCGAACACGATGCGCAGTGAGTTGATCGCGTCGTCAAGATGATCCTCAAGATCGATTTCGCCGCGGATCGCCTTGAGAAACAGGCGCTGCTCCCGCTCGCACAATTCCTGGTGGCCGGGCTCGTCCTCGGTCAATTCAATTTCGTCAGCGCGCGCGAAGGCGCCGTCGGCGTTCAGCGTCGCATGATGGATGCGGAGCGCGTTGGTCTTCGTATGCGTATCGTGGTCGGCGGACTTGACGTCGCTGGCCAAGTCCTTGGCGACGATCGAGACGCAGCCCTTGGGGCCAATCATGTCCTTCACGAAGAAAGCGGTCTCGCTCATCATCGGCCCCCAGCCGGCCTCGTACCAGCCGACCGAGCCGTCGTCGAAGGCGAGGTGGAGATGGCCGTAATTGACCATCGTCGGCGCGATTTCGTCGGTGAGCCGCGCGCCGACCGCGTGGACCGCGATCGGCTTCGCCCGCGTCACCTGGCACATCACGTCGACATAATGCACGCCGCAGTCGACGATCGGCGAGGTCGAGCGCATGAGCGCCTTGTGCACGCCCCAGAATGAGCCCGATGATTGCTGATTGAGGTTCATCCGCATGACCAGCGGCTTGCCGAGCGTGCGGCCGATCTCGACAAACCGCGTCCACGACGGGTGGACGCGCAGGATATAGCCGACGAGCAGCGCTTTCTTCGCCGCGCGCGCCGCCGCGACGACGCTCTCGGCGGCTTTGAGCGTATCGGCGAGCGGCTTTTCGCAAAACACATGCGCCCCCGCTTGCAGCGCTTCGAGCGCCATCGGCGCGTGATGCTCGGTATAGGCGGCGATGGCGACGGCGTCGGGCTTGAGAGCCGCAAGCGCTTCGCTCAGGCCCTCGTAGCGCGGCAGGCCGGGGAACTCCTTATCGAGGTCATGGCGGCCCGCGGCGTTGCGGGTGCAGAGCCCCACGAGCTCGAAGCCGTCGATCGCCCTGTAGGCGCAGGCGTGACTCAGCCCCATCGTGCCGAGGCCGACGACGAGAATCCGCTGGCGCTGGCCGGTTTGTCCATTGCTCTCGCTCAACGCGCCCTCCATTTGGTCCACCAAGAAAGGCTACCTCGCTAACCGCCCGAGTGGTCAACGTCGAGTCAGGATGCTCTTGCCGATTGATCAGCATAGTTTTTGTTGCTACAATAATGCGTGAGGATTGAGTTTGACCCGGCGAAAAGCGCGAGGAACGCCAAAGAGCGGGGGTTGTCCTTCGAACTCGCCGCCGATCTGGATAGGGACGCGGCGCACACGATCGAGGATCAACGCCAATCCTACGGCGAGACGCGATACCTGGCGTATGCGCCGATGCAGGGCCGGATTCACGTCGTCTGTTTCTGCATTCGCGGCGGTGCGTTTCGGATCATCAGTTTTCGTAAGGCCAATAGGCGCGAGGAGAAGTTCTATGCCGAAGAGAAGGCCCGCCCTGACCGATGAGGAGGGCGAAGTGCGAGAACTGACCCGCGAGGATTTCAGGGGCATGCGGCCCGTTCGCGAGGTGATGCCCGAGCTGATTGAGGCCATGGCGGAATTCCGCCGCAAGCTTGGTCGCCCGAAGGCCGAGGCGCCGAAAGTCCACATTGGGTTTCGGTTGGCGTCGGACGTCGTCGCGAGCATTAAGGCGAGCGGGCGCGGCTATAACGCCCGTGTCGAGCAGGCGCTGCGTGCGGCCGGGTTCGGCGGCGAGGTCAAGCACCCCTCGTCCAAGATGGCGAAGATGGGCTCGGCGGTGAAAAAGCGTCGCACGGCGAGGCGGGGGACCAAGCTCGCCGTCAGCAGACGGCGGGGATAAGCGGCTGACGCGACCAGCGGTCGCGTCTACAGCACGGCGCCCTGCTTCATCAGCCACTCGTGCTCGGGATCGTTATAAAAGCGCCAGACGCGCTTCGGGCCGGCCATCACATTGAGATAGAAGAGGTCGTAGCCGTGCGGGGCGGCGACGGGATGGTAGCCGCGCGGCACCAGCACGACGTCGCCGTCCTTGACCGTCAGCGCCTCGTCGAGCGAGCCGTCCTCGGTATAGATTCGCTGGAAGGCGAAGCCTTGGGGCGGCTTCAGCCGGTGATAGTAGGTCTCCTCGAGATAGGATTCGTCGGGGAGCGCGTCGCGGTCGTGCTTGTGCGGCGGGTAGCTCGACCAGTGGCCGCCGGGCGTGATGACTTCGACCACCAGCACGCTCTCGGCCTCGCCGTCCTCGGGCAAGACGTTGCGGATGAAGCGCGCGTTCGAGCCGGTTCCGCGAGTCAGCGTGCCGACGTCACTCGGCTTGATGACGCGGGCCTTGAACCGCCCGCTCGCCGGCGCCGAGCATAAAGCCAGCTCGCAATCCGTCGCCGCCTCGATCGTCGCCGCGCTGCGCGGGGGCAGATAGACCGACCACGGCAGGCCGTCGAACACGCTCGCGCGCTCGCCGATGGTTCCGGAATCGAAGCCGCCCGCGGTCACCCGCGCTTTCCCGGAAAGGATGACGATGCAGACTTCTTCGTCGCCGGTATCGAACTTCGACTTGACGCCCTGTTTCAGGGTCCGCGTCTCGAAGCCGACATAGCGCCATCCGGCGCTCGCCGGGGTGATCCGGTGGCCGACGCCGTCGGCGGCATGGGCGGCGGGATGAACGAGCAATTTCGATTGCGCCATGGCGACCCCCGCTTTGGACGTTCAAACGAGCGCCCTCTGGCGATGGCCAATAGCGCCGGTTGGATCTATCCTATCGCAAGAGGCTCGACCCGGAAACGTCGCGCGGCCGGCGGCCGTATGGCGTCGCGACAGGACATTGCGCCGTATAACGTTATACGGTATAGTCGCATATGATTCAGAGCTTCGCCGACGAGGAAGCGGCGCTGATTTGGTCTGGCCGCAGAAGTCGCAAGCTCCCGTTCGACATTCAGGCGACCGCGCTGCGCAAGCTGCGTCTTCTCAATCAGGCGCGGGCGCTGAGCGATCTTCGCGTTCCGCCTGGCAATCGCCTTGAGGCGCTGAAGGGCCAGCGGGCGGGGCAACATTCGATTCGCATCAACGACCAATGGCGAATTTGCTTTGCTTGGCGGGAAGGAGGTCCAGCCGATGTCCACATCGCAGACTATCACTGATGCAGAGTGGCTACCCAATCCAACGCCGGGCGAAATCCTGTTGGAGGACTTCCTGCGCCCGCTGGGTCTCAGTCAAACTGCGCTCGCGGTCGCCGTGCGCGTCCCGCCCCGCCGGATCAACGAGATCGTGCTCGGCAAGCGCGCGGTCACCGCCGATACCGACCTGCGCCTGACCCGCTATTTCGGCCTCACGCCGGGCTTCTTCCTCGGCCTGCAGGCCGATCACGATCTAATGGCCCGACGCCGCGAACTCGGCCCCGATCTTGACGCAATCAAGCCGCGCGCGGCGTGATTTTCCAACCCTCACCCCCGACCCCTCTCCCGCAAGGGGAGAGGGAGATTCACATCAATCCCGCCTCCTTCAGCGCGGCGCGGATATGGGCGACGCCCTTCTTGGCGTAGGGCAAAGCGGGGGCTTTCTTGGGGTCCTGCTCGGCTTCAAGCACCACCCAGCCGGAATAGCATTTAAGCTCCTTGAACACCGCGGAATAGTCGATCATGCCGTCGCCGGGCACGGTGTAAACGCCGAGCTCCTTGCCCCTCCCTAAGATCGAATCGAGGAAGCTTAAGTCGCCGGCGTTCGATTCGCGCATTTTCGCCTCGCGCACGTCCTTGCAGTGAACGTGGCCGATCCGCGACCGGTAGGCGCGCGCGAGCCCCGCCGGATCGACGCCGCCCCAGCGCGCGTGGCCGGTGTCGAGCAGGAGATGCACCGGCGGCTTGGTGTGGGCCATGAGCGCGTCGATGTCGCGTTCCGACTGGACGATGGTGCCCATGTGATGATGGTAGCAGGGCCTGAGCCCCTCGTCGGCGAGACGCTGAGCGAATTCCGTCATCTTGGCGCCATAAGGCGCCCAGTCGCCCTTTCCCAGGCGCGGACGCTCGGACAACGGCTTCGAGCGGTCGCCGTGAATGGCGTTCGAGGTCTCGGCGACGATGATGATCGAGGCCCCGGCGCCTTTGGTCATTGCGATATGCGCTTTTGCCGCCTCGAACTCCTCGCGCGGCGAGCGCTTGAGCAATTCGGTCGAATACCAGCCGCCGACGAAGTCCATGCCGAACGCGGCGAGCTTCGCCTTGAGCGCCGCTCCATCGCCCGGCATCTTGTGCCCCTTCTCCATGCCGACGACGCCCGCCTCTTTCGCTTGCCTGAGGCACGTGTCGAGCGGCGTGTCGCCGCCGATCTCCTGAAGATCGTCGTTGGTCCAGCCGATCGGGTTGGCGCCGATGCGAATGGCCATCTCAGTCTCCAACCCGTTGCAGCTTCCGCGCGTCTTCGTAATTGCGCCGCGCGGCGCCGACCTCCGCCCGGCTCGAGACTTGAGGCACGGCGACGTCCCACCAATTGCCGCCGGCGTCGGTCGAGCCGACCGGATCGGTCTCGATGACGATCACCTGGGTCGAATTCGCCGCCCGCGCTTTCTTGAACGCCGCCTCGAGCTCGGCGATCGATCTGACCTTCACCGCCTCCGCCCCGAGCGCGCGCGCGTGGGCGACGAAATCGACCTCCGGCAGCGCCTCGTGCCGCGCGTCGCGCAAGAGATTGTTGAACGGCGCGCCGCCGGTCTCCTGCTGCAGCCGGTTGATGCAGCCGAAGCCGCGGTTGTCGTTGACGACGATGATGAGCTTTTGCCCGAGCATCACCGAGGTCGCGATCTCGGAATTCATCATCAGGTACGAGCCGTCGCCGATGGTCACGACCACCTCCCGCTCCGGCAGCGCCATTTTGACCCCAATTCCGCCGGCGATCTCGTAACCCATCGTCGAATAGCCGTATTCGACGTGATAGCCGAGCGGCGCCCCGGCCCGCCAAAGCTTGTGCAATTCGCCCGGCAGCCCGCCGGCGGCGCAGACGACGACGTCGCTCCTTTCGCCGCCGCGCATGAGCGCGCCCAGCACTTCGGCGTCGGTCGGCAGCGGCGCGTTGGTCGGCGCGGTGTAGCGCGCAGCCGTCGCCTCCCATTCGGCCTTGGCCTTGCCGGCGCCGTCGCTCCACGAGCGCGGCGCCTTCCAGGCGCCGAGCGCCGAATCGAGCGCGGCCAGCGCGGTCCGGGCGTCGCCGACGACCGGCAGCGCGCGATGCTTGAGCGCATCGAACGGCTGCACGTTGACGCCGATGAACCGCCGGTCCGGATTCTTGAATAGCGCCCACGATCCGGTGGTGAAGTCGGCGAACCGGGTGCCGACGCCGACGACCACGTCCGCCTGCGCCGCGAGCGCATTGGCCGCCCCGGTCCCGGTGACGCCGACCGCGCCCATGGCCAGGGGATGGTCGACCGGCGTCGCCGATTTGCCCGCCTGGGTCTCGGCGACCGGGATTCCGCGCTTGGCGCAGAACGCGATCAGCTCGCGCTCCGCGTCGGAATAAAGGACGCCGCCGCCGCAGATCACGAACGGCTTTTTGGCCGTTCGCAGGAGCGCGGCGGCCTCCTCGACCTCGCGCGGGTCAGGCGCAGCGCGGCGCAAGCGATGCACGCGCTCGTCGAAGAAGCTTGCCGGATAGTCATAGGCCTCGGCCTGCACGTCCTGGCAGAAGGCGAGCGTCACCGGCCCGCACTCGGCCGGATCGGTCAGCACCGCGACCGCCCGGTTCAAGGCCGGTACGATCTGCTCGGGGCGCGCAATGCGGTCGAAATACCGCGACACCGGACGGAAGCAGTCGTTGGCGCTGACCGTTCCATCCCCGAAGTCCTCGACCTGCTGCAGAACCGGATCGGGCCTGCGGCTGGCGAACACGTCGCCTGGGATCAGCAGCACCGGCAGCCGATTGACAGCCGCCATCGCCGCGGCGGTGATCATATTGGTTGCGCCGGGGCCAATCGAGGTGGTGCAGGCCATCATCCGCTGGCGGCGCGAGGCCTTGGCGAAGGCGATCGCGGCATGGGCCATCGCCTGCTCGTTATGGGCGCGGTAGGTCGGGAGCGAGTTCGCGCGCGGCGTAGAGCGCTTCGCCGAGGGCGGCGACATTGCCATGGCCGAAAATCGCGAATACGCCCTCGAACAGCCGCTGCTTCCGCCCGTCGATTTCGACGCGCTGGGCGGCGAGGAAGCGAACCATCGCCTGAGCGGCAGTCAACCGGATCGTTGTCATGGCGCACACTTCCTTGCTTTGATCAAAGTTCCTCGCCCGGCCGGGCCGCCGCGCCGGGATCGCGGGGAATTGCGCATCACCCGACCTCGCGGCCAGAATCGCGCCACAGATCGCACAGGCGCGAAAACGCTCCCGCCATGCGCTCGACCGCCTCGCGGTCGCCGATCCGGCCGGCGAACCATTCGACCGCCGGCTCGACGAAGATCGTCCGTCCGACCGCGAAGCCCTTGACCAGCCGGCAATGTCGGGCCAGCGCGAAGGCCTGCGCAAGATCGTCTTCCGGCGCCTCGAGCCCAAGCAGCATGATCCCGCGGCACAAGGGATCGCCGGTACGAATCGCCTGCGCGATATTGCTCCATGCAGCTTCGCTCGCCTGACCTTCGAGCTTCCACCAGTCCGGCATGATTCCGATCGCATAGAGCCGCTCGATGACGCGAGCGGTCGTGCGATTGTCAACCGCTCCGTTCTTGCTCGCGATGATCTCGATCAAGAGTTCGCGCTCGAGCGTTCGGGCGGCGTCGTGGAGGCGGAGGAGCTCGCGCTCCTGCCGCGCCTTCATGTCCGGCGGATCGTCGGGGTGATAGAAGCACAGGCACTTGATCGTATGAGCGACCGGCCATTCCGCGAGCTTGACCCCGAGCGAGCCGCCGAATTCGAATTCGAGCGGGCGCGAACCCGGCTCCTCGACCGGCCGGCCGATCCAGAAGTCATGATCGAGGGCCCGGAACAAAGCTTCACGCCCGTACTTGCCGTCGAGCAGCATGCCGTAGCCGGGCCGGCCCGCGGCGACTTTCGCCGCAGCCTCGACCGCCAGCAGCTTCAAGGCGCTGATGCGCTCGCGCGGCGCGCCGGCGTCGTCGGCGATCTTCTCCAATTGCGCCCGATGATCAATCGCCAGCGCCATGATCGAGGGCGGCTCGGGCCGCCGCGTCGTCGCCCAGTGAATGTGATTGAGCGTCTCGTCGCGGCGCAGCGCGCGATGCGGCGAGCCGCGTTTGAGGAACCGGCTGAGCTCGGCCCAGGTCGGGTATTCGGCCGAGCACAGGAGACGCGAGACCGCGAAGGCGCCGTTGGCGTTGGCGTAGGCGCAGCAGGTCTCGAGCGGCTCGTCGGTGAGCCAGCCGCGCAGGAAGCCGGACATGAACGCGTCGCCGGCGCCGAGCACGTTATAGACCTCGACCGGAAAACCCGGCCCCTTGACCCCTTTGTCGAGGAAATCGGGGATCGCGCCGGGGAAGACGACGCAGCCCATCGGGCCGCGCTTCAGCACCAGCGTCGCCCGGCTCGACGCGCGCACCGCCTTCAGCGCCGCGAGCGGGTCGTCGGCCCCGCCGGCGATCATCATCTCCTCTTCGGTGCCGACGATCAGATCGCATTGCGGCAGGATGGCGCTCAGGCTTTTCGTGACCTCGCTCGACTTGATATAGCGCTCCTCGCCCGCCCCATGCCCGGCGAGCCCCCACAAATTGGGCCGGTAGTCGATGTCAAACACGATTCTGCGGCCGGCGGCGCGGGCGACGCGCATCGCCTTGAGCTGGGCGGCGGCGGTGTTCAGGCGCGCGAAGTGGGTGCCGCTCACCAGGATCGCCTTGGCGCCTTCGACATAGGCCGGATCGATGTCGTCCTCGTCGAGGGCGCTGTCGGCGCAATTGTCGCGATAAAAGATGAGCGGGAAGGTTTTCTCGTCGCGGATGCCGAGCAGAACCAGCGACGTGAGCCGGACCGGATCGGTGCGGATTCCGCCGACGTCGACGCCCTCGCGCGCGCATTGCTCGCGGATGAAGCGGCCCATGTGCTCGTCGCCGACCCGGGTGATGAGGCCGCTCTTCAGCCCCAGGCGCGCCGTGCCGATGGCGATGTTGGTCGGGCAGCCGCCGACCGCCTTGGAGAAAGTCGCCATGTCTTCAAGGCGCCCGCCGACCTGCACGCCGTAAAGGTCGACCGACGAGCGGCCGATCGTAATCACGTCGAGGCGGGGATCGGAGGCCAAGCCAGGCTCCGGCTCAAGGCCCGATCGGCGGATCGGCTGTGCCGACCACGTTCTGGTCGAAGTCGATGTTCGAGCCGGTCATCAGCCCGGATTCGTCGGAGCACAGGAAGGCGCAGGCGCGCGCGACCTCCTTGGGATCGATAAGGCGCCCGAACGGCTTGGTCTTGACGGCTTCCTCGAGCCATCCGTCCTTGGCTCCGTGATAGGTCTTCATGATCCGGTCCTCGCCGGGCGTCGACATCCAGCCGATATTGAGGCCGTTGACGCGGATCCGGAACTTGAGCAGCGAATGGGCGACGTTGCGGGTGAGGATGGCGAGCGCGCCTTTCGAAGCGCAATAAGCGGTGATGAACGGCTGCCCGCCATGCGCCGACATCGACTGGATGTTGACGATCGCGCCGGCGATTTTCTCCCGCCGCATGATGCGAACCGTCTCCTGGATGAGGAAGAACGGCGCCCGCACGTTGACGTCGAAGATCTCGTTATAGCGCTGCTCGGTGGTGTCGAAGATGTCGCCTCGGTCGGTCAGCGCAGCGGCGTTGACCAGCGCATCGACGCGGCCGAACCGCTCGTCGGCCTTGGCGACCACCTTGCGGCAGTCGGCGACCTTGCCGAGATCGGCCTTGACGAACATTGTTGGACAGCCGGCCGCCGAAATGTCGCTTGCGACCCGCTCGCCTCTTTCGGCGTTGCGGCCGCAGATGACGATCCCAGCCGCGCCGCGCTCTGCGAACAGCCGCGCGATCGCCTCGCCTAGCCCCTGGCTGCCGCCGGTCACGACGGCGATCTTGCCGTACAAATTCGCCGGCCCGCGATAGGCCGAGCGCGCCGGCGCGGCGGCCTCAGGCGCGGGGGTCTTGGCCATGGGCGTTCTCTCCTCAGGGCTTAAGCCCCGCTCCGGCGGGACGTCGCTGCTTGCCGCGATCCTCGCGCGGCCGCGCTGGTACCTCGCCAGAATGAAACAAAAATTCTATTCCCAAGTCAATATGGAACGTATATTCTTTTTTTGAACGGGGCTCGCGGTGGCGCCAATAGGCGCCCGCCAGAGGGAGGAACGCATGAGATTCGGCATCATCGGCGCAGGCAGGATCGGCAAGATCCACGGCGGCAACGTCGCGGCGCGCCCGGACAGCCAGGTGGCGCTGGTCGCGGACGCCGATCCGGCCGCCGCCGCGGCCCTCGCCAAGGCGACCGGCGCCAAGGTCGCCGCGGTCGACGCGATCCTCGCCGCCAAGGATGTCGACGCGGTCGCCATCTGCTCGCCGACCGACACCCACGCCGATCTCATCGAGCGCGCCGCCCACGCCGGCAAGGCGATCTTCTGCGAGAAGCCGATCGATCTCGACGTCGGCCGAGTCCGCGCCTGCCTCGCCGTCGTCAGTGAGACCGGCGCGACGCTGATGGTCGGGTTCAACCGCCGGTTCGACCCGCATTTCGCCGCCTTGCGCCGGCGCGTCGCGGAGGGCGCGATCGGCGCCCTCGAAATCGTTTCGATCACCTCGCGCGATCCCTCGCCGCCGCCGATCTCCTACATCGCCCGCTCGGGCGGCCTCTTCCGCGACATGATGATCCACGACTTCGATATGGCCAGGTTCGTCCTCGGCGAGGAGCCGGTGGCGGTGAGCGCGATGGGGTCGGCGCTGGTCGACAAGGCGATCGGCGAGGCGGGCGACATCGACACCGCGGTCGTCATCATGGAGACGGCGTCGGGCAAGGTGGCGCAGATCTCGAATTCCCGGCGAGCGGAGTACGGCTACGATCAGCGGGTCGAAGCGCACGGCGCGAAGGGCATGATTCGCGTCGACAATATCCGTGAGACGATGGTCGAATCGGCCGGAGCGCAGGGATTCGCCAGCGACAAGGCGCTCAACTTCTTCCTCGAGCGCTATGACGCCGCGTACCGCAACGAGCTCGACGCTTTCATCGGCGCCGCCAAGGCCGGCGGCAAGCCCCGGCCCGACGGGAAGGACGGGCTCATGGCGCTCCTGCTCGCCGACGCGGCCTACCGGTCGTGGAAGACCAAGCAGCGCGTGGCGGTGGGCTGATGACATGCGCCTTCGCGCCGCTTGCGCGCGAACCGGCATGGCCCTATAGGCGGCGGCGTCGTCAAAGGGAAATAAGGCATGGCGCAGGCCCGGAAACGACGCCCGGCTTCGAACTGGGCGCCGATCGAGGCGCCGCCCTCGCCGCCGCCCTCGTTCGTCGGGCGCCTGATCGACGTTGTCGCCGGCCATCGCTTGGCGCTTCGGCGGCTCGGCGTCGCGGCCAGCATCATCATCATCGCCGTTTCCGCGACAATCTTCGTGCGCACCCTCATGCGCATCGACCCCGGCAAGGTCAAGGCGGCGATCGCGGCGACCGGCGGCGACCAGATCGCCCTCTCCTTCGCCTTCACGGCATTGAGCTACCTCGCGCTCACCGGCTACGATGGGCTCGCGCTCCGGCACCTCAGGATCAAGGTTCCCTACCGCCTGACGGCTCTCGCATCCTTCGTGAGCTACGCGTTTTCATTCACCCTCGGGTTTCCGTTGGTGACGGGGGGAGCGGTCCGCTATTGGATCTATGGGCCCGCGGGTCTCACCGCCGGCAAGATCGCGAGCCTGACGATCGTGGCCGGGATCACCTTTTGGCTGGGCATGGCTCTGGTGGTCGGGGCCGGTTTTCTCTCCGCGTCCGATCCGATCGCCGACATCGACCACTTCCATCCCCTCGTCAATCGCCTGATCGGGGCCGGCGTCGTCGGGGCGCTGATCGTCTATCTCGCCTGGATCAGCCGCATGCGCTGGCGGCACGCTGCGGTTGTCGGCGATTTCAAGCTTCCGGGCCCACTGCTGACGCTCGGACAAATGGCGCTCGGCGTGATCGACATCTGCTCGGCATCGGCCGCGCTCTACGTTCTGCTGCCGAAAGCCGAAAGGTTTGGCTTTCCTACATTCGCGACCCTCTACTCCTTCGCCGCCGTGCTTGGCATCGCCAGTCACGCGCCGGGCGGCATCGGCGTGTTTGACGCCACGATCCTCCAGGGCGTCGGCGGCTCCGGGGACGCGGTGCTGGCTTCGCTGCTGCTCTTTCGCGGCATCTACTACGCTGTCCCCTTCATCGCCGCGATGGCGATGCTCGGCGGCCTTGAGGCGGTGCGCCGCTGGCGTTCGCTGCGGGAAGCGATGTCGACCGCATCCGACGATTAGCGGGCCAAGCGATGAGAAGCGCCGACGCTCAGAGGCTGGCCGACCTCGTGGGATCGCCGTTTGCCGCCCAACTCGTTGGCGCGATGCCGGAGCCTGCGATCATCGTCGGCCCGGACGAGCGGGCCGCCGCGGCCAACAAGCCGGCGCTTGAGCTCTTGCCTGGCCTGCGGATCGGCGACCCGTTCGTGCTCGGCCTGCGCGCCCCCGACGTCATCGACGCGCGCCGGCGGGTGATGGCGAGCGGCGAAGCCGAGACCGTGCAGTGGAGCGAACGGGTGCCGGTCGAACGGCTGTTCGATGTCTGCGTCGCGCCTTTGGCGGCGCCGGACGGCGAAGTCGTGGCGACGCTGATCACCTTGCGCGATCAGACTGAGGCGCGGCGAGTCGAGCGCCTGCGCGTCGACTTCATCGCCAACGCCAGTCACGAGCTGCGCACGCCGCTCGCCTCGCTGGTCGGCTTCATCGAGACTCTGCAAGGCTCGGCACATGACGACGCGAAGGCGCGCGACCGTTTCCTGGCCATCATGCGCGAGCAGGGCCGACGCATGGCGCGGCTGATCGAAGATTTGCTGTCGCTTTCGCGCATCGAGCAGAAGCAGCACGTCCGGCCGGAAACGGTCGTCGATCTGGCCCAGACGACCCGCAGCGTCGTCGATGCGCTGACCCCGATGGCCGAGGATCTCGGAGTCGAAATCCGTCTCAGCGCGGCAGAGCCGGTGATGGTGGCCGGCGACCGGGACGAGCTGCTGCGGGTGGCCGAGAACCTGATCGAGAATGCCATCAAGTACGGCGTCCGCGCCGATTCGGAGGCCGTCGGCGCGGTCGAAGTTTCAGTTTCAATGACTGAGAAGGAGGCCAGCCTGAGCGTTCGCGACTATGGGCATGGCATAGCGCCGGAGCACCTGCCTCGGCTCACCGAGCGCTTCTATCGGGTCGACGCCACTCAGAGCCGGGCCAAGAACGGCACCGGCCTCGGTCTCGCCATTGTCAAGCACATTCTGACCCGCCATCGCGGCAGGCTGACCATCACCAGCCGCGTGAACCAGGGTTCCCTCTTTGTCGCATCGGTGCCGCTGCAGCAGAAGCCGAAATCGTAATCCCTATTTCAGCGCAGGCCCGCGCGGCGCATCCGGTCGCGCTCGCGCCGCCGTTCCTGGGCCGGCTGGTAGGCGAGCGAGCCATGGTAAGCGCAATAGGGACCGGAGGGGGCGGGCGATCCGCAGTAGCGGAATTCGGAGCTGGCCGGATCGCCCAGCGGCCAACGGCACATCGCCTCTTTCAGATCGATGATCGTCACTCTAAGCGACATCGGCACGACCACGCTCTCGAACGCCTCCGGTTCGGCGTCCATTAGCGCTTCCGGGGCGAGCGCGAGCGCGGTCGCGCCGCGCATCATCCGCGGGGCGGCCGAAGCGATGCGAGGCGCGGCGGCGCGATGGACAGCCGACGACGGCGCGGAACGGCGGGGACGCGAGACGCCCGAACTCGGCGATTTGGCGCGCCCCGCCAGGCCGAGCCGGTGCACCTTTCCAATCACCGCGTTGCGGGTCACGCCGCTGCCGAGGAGGCCCGCGATCTGGCTAGCGCTCTTGCCTTCCATCCAATGCTGTTTCAGCTGCTCGATTCTTTCGTCCGTCCAAGACATCGTCGCCTCGTTCGTCGTTCGGCAAAATAACGCAGCGCAGGGTCGGCAGAATCAAACACCCTCGCCTGGCGGAAGCCCGTCGGGCGCAACGCGGACCAGCACTCGCTCTGAAACCGGCGCCACGACATCTCGTGGCTCTCAACCGCAAAACTACACTAGTCGTTGAATCGCGCAAGAGTCCGGGGCCCCCATCGGACCAGCTTTTCCCCAACTCTCGACGACGAGTCCGGCGACGGCGGCTGGGCTCGTTCGATTGCGCGAGTCGCATCAAGGCTTTATGCGCCGCGAGCGCGCGCGAGCCGCGCATGGTTGGCTCTTCCGTCCCATTTGACCAAATCGACAGCCTTCCGCTATACTTCGGAGGCTTTCGGCGGCCGTCCCAGCGGGGCGGCGTTTTTATTTTGCGGCGCGCGCGCCGACCTCGGGAAGCCAGAATCTCGAGCCTGGACAAGGAGTTGGACAGGTGGACATTGCCCATTCGACGTCGGCCATCGCGCCGACTTACGCTCGCGCGAACGTCGCTTTCGAGCGCGGCGAGGGCTGCTGGCTGGTGTCGACGGAAGGCGAGCGCTATCTCGATTTCGGGGCCGGCATCGCCGTCACCTCGGTCGGCCACGCCCATCCGCATCTGGTCGAAGCGCTGACGACCCAGGGCTCGAAGCTGTGGCACGTCTCGAATCTCTACCAGAATCCCGAGGGCGAGCGCTTTGCGCGCCGCCTTGCCGACGCCACCTTCGCCGACCTCGTCTTCTTCGCCAATTCGGGCGCCGAAGCCAACGAAGCGGCGGTGAAGATGGCGCGCCGGCGCCAGTCGATCGACGGCCGGCCTGAGCGCTATCGCATTCTCACGTTCGAAGGCGCGTTCCATGGTCGCACCCTGGCGATGATCGCCGCCGGCGGACAGGCCAAATATCTCGACGGTTTCGGCCCCAAGGTCGACGGCTTCGACCAGATTCCGCTGACCGACCTCGCGGCGGTCGAGGCGGCGATCGGACCGGGAACAGGGGCGATCATGATCGAGCCGATCCAGGGCGAGGGCGGGGTGCGGGTCGTCCCGCGCGCCTTCCTGCGCGGCCTGCGCGAGATCTGCGATCGGCGCGGGCTCTTGCTGATCTTCGACGAAGTGCAGACGGGCGTCGGCCGCACGGGCCGGCTTTACGCCTACGAGCACTGCGGCATTCACCCCGATATCCTCACTTCCGCCAAGGGGATCGGCGCGGGTTTTCCGATGTCGGCGTGTCTCGCGACCGCCGACGCCGCCCGCGGCCTTACCGTCGGCGTGCACGGAACGACGTTCGGCGGCAACCCGCTGGCGATGGCTGTCGGCAACGCCACCCTCGACGTCATCCTCGCGCCGGGCTTCCTCGGGCGGGTTGCAAGGCTTGGTTTGGACATGCGCCAGCGGCTGGCCGAGCTCAAGGATCGCCACGATTCCGTGATCGAGGAGATTCGCGGCGAAGGGCTGATGATCGGCCTCAGACTGAAAGTCCCGCCGGCCGATTTCGCCGCCGCGGCGCTCGACCGGAAACTTCTCGTCATTCCGGCGGGCGACAACGTCGTTCGCATCATGCCGCCGCTGGTCGCCACCGAAGACGAGATCGCGGAAGGCTTGCGGCGGCTCGACGCCGCTTGCGCCGCGGTCGAAAAGCGCCTGGCGCCGGCGGTGAACTGAGCGAGCCATGAACGCCCCCGTTCGCACCCAGCCGCGCCATTTCCTTGATCTGCTCGAGCTTTCGAGCGGGGAGCTTCGCGGCATTCTCGATACCGCCGCGGCGATGAAGGCGGCGCGGCTCAAGGGCGCGGAGCCGGACTGGCGTCCGCTCGCCGGCAAGACGCTGGCGATGATCTTCGACCGGCCGTCGACCCGCACCCGGGTTTCGTTCGACGTCGGCATGCGCGAGCTCGGCGGCGAGTCGATCATGCTGACCGGGGCCGAGATGCAGTTGGGCCGCGGCGAAACCATCGCCGACACCGCGCGCGTGCTGTCGCGCTATGTCGATGCAATCGTCATTCGAATCCTCAGCCACGACGACATGGCGGAGATGGCGGCGCACGCGACGGTCCCGGTCATCAACGGCCTGACCAAACAGTCGCATCCCTGCCAGGTGTTGGCGGATCTCATGACCTTCGAGGAGAAGCGGGGTCCGATCCGCGGCCGCAAGATCGCGTGGTCCGGCGACTACAACAACGTGCTCTCGTCCTGGATCGACGCGTCGGCGCGGTTCGGCTTTCGCCTGGAAATCGCTTGCCCGCGCGAACTGCAGCCAGGCAAGCAGCGGCTCGAGGCCGCGCGGGCGGCGGGCGCGAACGTGGTCATGGGCGACGATCCCGTGTCCGCGGCGCGTGGCGCGGCGGCCGTCATCTCCGATTGCTGGGTTTCGATGGGTGATGAAGACGAGGGACGGCGCCACAACCTGCTCGCTCCCTATCAGGTCAATCGCGAGCTGATGGGCCACGCCGCGGCTGACGCCATTTTCATGCATTGTCTGCCCGCCCATCGCGGCGAGGAAGTGACGGACGAGGTGATCGACGGTCCGCAATCGGTCGTGTTCGACGAAGCGGAAAACCGCCTGCACGCCCAGAAGGGGGTGCTCGTCTGGTGTCTCGGAGCGGAGCCATGACGGTCCTCGAGCGCGCTGTCTCGGCCGAGGTCGTCGACGATATCGTGCTGCCGTTCGCCGTCGAATCCTTGAGCACCCGCGGCCGTTTGGTGCGTCTGGGGCCGGCGATCGATCAGTTGCTTAAGCGCCACGACTATCCCGAGCCGGTGTCGAAGCTCGTGGCGGAAGCGACGGCGCTCGCCGCCCTGCTCGGATCGACCTTGAAGATGAACGGCCGGTTCCAGTTGCAGACCAAGAGCGACGGGCCGATCTCCATGCTCCTGGTCGATTTCGACGCGCCGTCGCATTTGCGCGCGCTCGCGCGGTTCGACCGGACGCGGCTCGAGCGCGCTTCCAGGGCGGCTGAGGACTTGCTCGGCCACGGCCATCTGGCGTTCACAATCGATCCAGGCGGCGAGATGACCCGCTACCAGGGCGTGATCGCGCTCGATGGCCAAGGGCTAGAGGCGGCGGCGCATCACTATTTCGAGCGTTCGGAGCAAATCCCGACCCTGGTGCGCCTCGCGGTCGGCGAGATCGTCACGACCAGCGGCGGCGCCTGGCGCGCCGGCGGCCTGGTCGTCCAGTATCTGCCGCAGGCGAGCGGGCGGCGGCTCACAGCGGATTTCGACCCCGGCGACGCGCCCGAGGGCGTCGAACCGCACACAATTGCCGAAGACGACGCATGGACCGAGGCCAAGGCGCGCGCCGCGACGACCGAAGCGCACGAACTGATCGATCCGACGCTATCGGGCGAGCGGCTGCTGTTTCGCCTGTTCAACGAGCGCGGTGTGCGGGTCTACGAGCCGACGGCGCTGGCCGCCGTCTGCCGCTGTTCGGCCGAGGGGGTCGATGCGATGCTGCGCAGCTTTCCGCCGCATGAGGTCAAAGACATGGTCGGCGACGACGGGATGATCGGCGTCACCTGCGAATTCTGCTCGACCAAGCGGGTTTTCAATCCGGCCGATTACGGCGCGTAGGGTCTGGGCGGGTTCATGGACGACACCGCGTTTGCGGCCAGGCTCGCCGAATCCGGGGCTGCAGTCGAGCGCGAGCTCGACATGTTGCTTGGTCCCGAGGCAAGGCCGGGCGAGCCGGCGCGGCCGGCGCGCCTCATCGAAGCGATGCGCTATGCGACGCTCGGCGGGGGAAAACGGCTGAGGCCCTTCCTCACAGTGGAGACGGCGCGGGCGCTCGGACGCCAGGACAAAGGTCCGCGACGCGCCGGCGCGGCGATCGAATGCGTTCACGCCTATTCGCTGATTCACGACGATCTGCCGGCGATGGACGACGACGACCTCAGGCGCGGGCGCCCGACGACCCACCGCGCCTTCGGCGAAGCGACCGCGATTCTCGCCGGCGACGCACTGCAGGCGCTGGCGTTCGAGATTCTGGCCGATCCGGCGACCGACCCGATCGCCGAGGTGCGCGCGGCGCTTTGCGCCGGCCTCGCGCGCGCCATCGGTCTCGCCGGCATGGTCGGCGGGCAGATGCTCGACATCGACGCCGAACGGTCGAGCGCGCCGCATTCGGTCAAGGACATCGCCCGCTTGCAGGCGATGAAGACTGGGGCGCTGCTCACCTTCAGCGTCGAAGCAGGCTCTCGGCTCGCCGGCGCGGGCGCGAAGGCGAGCGTGGCCCTCACGGCCTACGGGCGGGCGATCGGCGCGGCGTTTCAGATCGCCGACGACATCCTCGACGCCGAAGGCGACGCCGCCACGCTCGGCAAGCGCGCCGGCAAGGACGCCGGGCGCAACAAGGCGACGCTCGTCGGCGCGCTCGGCGTCGAGGGGGCGCGCCGCGAGCTCGCCCGCCTGGTCGACGAGGCGACCTCGGCGGTCGACGCGGCCGGGGTCGGCGCCGCGGGCGACGTCTTGCGCGCGACCGCGCGCTTCATCGCGACGCGGAAGAAGTGAGCGCGTGCGGTGCGGACTCCTTCCCAGCAAAGCCGAGGAAGGAGTCATTTCCCCGCCGGCGTCTCGTCATCGACGCTGACGGCGTAGCCCAGGCCACGCGCGGTCTTGATGATGTCGACGCCGAGCTTCTTGCGCAGGCGGCCGATGAACACCTCGACCGTATTCGAATCGCGGTCGAAATCCTGCTCGTATAAATGTTCAACAATCTCGCCGCGCGAGATTATGCGCCCGGCGTGGTGCATGAGATAGGACAACAGCCGATACTCGTGGCTGGTCAGCTTGACCACCTGGTCGTTGACCGTGACCCTTCCGGCCCGCGCGTCCAGCCTGACCGGGCCGACCGTAAGGTCGCTCGAGGCGCGGCCGGCGGCGCGGCGCATCAGCGCTCTGAGGCGCGCCAGCACCTCCTCCATATGGAACGGCTTGGCGACATAATCGTCGGCGCCGGCGTCGATGCCCTGGACCTTATCGCTCCAACGGTCGCGGGCGGTCAGGATCAGAACCGGCATTGTCCGACCGGCCTTGCGCCAGGCCTCGAGGACCGCGACGCCGTCGCGCTTGGGAAGGCCGATGTCGAGCACGACCGCGTCATAGGGCTCGGTGTCGCCGCGAAACCACCCCTCCTCGCCATCGAAAGCGCGGTCGACCGCATAGCCCGCGGCCTCGAGCGCGGCCGAGACCTGGCGATTGAGATCGCGATCGTCTTCGACAACCAAAAGTCGCATCCGCTTCCTGTCTCTCCGCCAATTGCCCGCGATCAGTTCTTGACCTGCGGTTCGTGCGAATCGTGCGTATCGTGAGGCTCATGCGCCGGGCGGACAACCACCTTGCCGGTCGCAGCCTCCATCTCGACATGCACGAGGCGCCCGTCGCGATGCAAGAGCGTGATCTCGTAAATGAAATCGTCTCCGGTACGACAGAGTCTCGCCGATAGCGCCTCGGCCTTGCGTTGCGCGGCGGCGAATTTGAGCGCCGCGAAAGGCTCGATCAGACGGCGGGACTTGACCTCTTCGCGCGTCTCGGCGGCGTTGAGGCAGACCGATTTCGCCGCGGCGGCATGTGGAGCCTCCGCCTCGACGGCGTTGGCCGAGGCGCACGCCATGACGGCGCACCACGCCGCGGCGCGGCAACCCAAGGCGAGCCCGGCGGCCATGACGATGAAAAGCCTCTGCTGCGAAACGCTGCCCGACCATGTTCGCATTGCCGGCTGAATGCAATGTGAATGGCCGCAACGCGCAGCCAAAGCCTCGCCCGGGCGGCGCGCGGCGAAAAGGGGCGGGAATGCGGCGATGACTACGATTGAAGCGCTTCGCGTTCTGGCGCATGAAGCCGGCGCATGACCGCGCCGATAGCCCGCTCGATCCGATCGCTGGCGATTGTGGCGGCGCTCGCGGCGCCGCTGGCTCCAGCGCGGGCGCTGGTCGGGGCCAATCCGGACGGCCGCTTCGCCGACCGGGTGGCGATGGTGCTGATCCGCGGCGGCGACAGCGCCGGCTTCTGCTCGGCCCTGGTGCTCAGCCCGCGCATCCTCATCACCGCCGCCCATTGTCTCAGGCCCCTCAGGGACATGGCGGTCCACTACCGTGAAGCCTCCGGCGCGGCGGTCATCTTACCGGTCGACGCGGCGATCCCCCATCCGCTCTACCGCGCCGACGCCATTCAGGCGCGGGTCCAATCGATCGACCTCGCGATGATCCGCACAGCGCGGCCGCTCGATCCGCGCTTCGCCGCCGCGGGAATTGCGGACGGCGGACCGCCGCCGATCGGCGCGCCGGCGATCGTCTCAGGCTATGGCGCCGCGCGCGAGGGCGACTGGTCGTCGGGCGGCGTCCTGCGAAGCGTGACCCTCGCCGTCCGCGAGCCTGCCTCGACCGTGCTCATCTGGGCGGCCGATCCGGCCGGACGGGAGGCAGGCGCCTGCAGCGGCGATTCCGGCGCCCCAATCTGGTCGGCCGACGGTTCGACCGCGATCGCGATTGTCGCCTGGGCCCAGGCGCCGCACGGCCGCGGCTGCGGCGGCCTCACCCAAGGCCCGCTGCTCGCGCCGCTCAAGGGCTGGATCGAGGAGACCGAGCGCCGGCTGCAAGGCGCGCCATAGAGCGCGTTTCGTTTCGATGGCTACGTAGCTGTCATCGCCAGCCGTGAGGGCTACCGCGCTCGCGCCTCCAGCGCCTCTTTGATCTCGTCCAGCGCCTTCGGGTCTTCGATCGTGGCCGGGGTCGCCCAGTCGTCCTGGTCGGCGATCTTTTTCATCGTCCCGCGCAGGATCTTGCCAGAGCGGGTCTTCGGCAGGCGCGGCACGATGATCGCCGTCTTGAACGCCGCGACCGGGCCGATTTTGTCGCGCACCAGCTTGACGACTTCCTTCTCGATCTCCTCGGGCGGCCGGTTGACGCCCGCCTTCAACACCACGAACCCGCATGGGCTCTCGCCCTTGATCTCGTCCTTGACCCCGAGCACCGCGCATTCGGCGACGTCGGGGTGCGAAGCGATGACCTCCTCCATGCCGCCGGTCGACAACCGATGGCCGGCGACATTGATGATGTCGTCGGTGCGCCCGAGGATCGTGAGATACCCGTCCTCGTCGATGAAGCCGGCGTCAGCGGTTTTGTAATAGCCGGGGAACTCCTTGAGGTAGCTCTCGCGCATCCGCTCGTCCTGGCGGTAGAGCGTCGGCAGGCAGCCGGGCGGCAACGGCAGCTTGATGACGATCGAGCCCATCGTCCCCTTGGGCAGCGGCTTTGCCGCCTCGTCGACGACCCGGACTTCGTAGCCTGGCATCGGCACGGTCGGCGAGCCGAGCTTGATCGGCAGCATCCCCAAACCGACCGGATTGGCGACGATCGGCCAGCCGGTCTCGGTCTGCCACCAATGGTCGACCACCGGAACGCCGAGGACCGTCCCGGCCCAGGCGACGGTGTCAGGATCGGCCCGCTCGCCGGCGAGGAACAGCGTCCGCATCGATTTGATGTTGTAGTTCTTGAGGAGCTTCGCCTGCGGGTCCTCCTTGCGCACCGCGCGCAAGCCGGTCGGCGCGGTGAAGAACGCGGCGACCCGATAGTCCTCGATCACCCGCCAGTAGGCGCCGGCGTCAGGAGTGCCGATCGGCTTGCCCTCGTAAAGCACGCTTGCGCAGCCGTGCAGCAGCGGCCCGTAGACGATGTAGGAATGGCCGACCACCCAGCCGATGTCGGAACCGGCCCAAAAGGTTTCGCCGGGCTTGACGTCGTAGATCGCCGACATCGACCATTTGAGCGCCACCAGATAGCCGCCGATATCGCGCACCACGCCCTTGGGTACGCCGGTGGTGCCGGAGGTGTAGAGAATATAGAGCGGATCGGTCGCCGCCAGGTCGGCGCAGGGCGCCCGCTTGCCCGCCGCCTTCGCGGCGGCGACAAGCGCGCTCCAGTCCTGGTCGCGGGCCTCGTTCATGGCGGCCTCGATCTGAGGCCGCTGATAGACGACGCAGGTCGTCGGCTTATGCCTGGCGAGGCCAATCGCGAGATCGAGCAGCGGCTTATATTCGACGATCCGGCCCGGCTCGAGGCCGCAGCTCGCGGTCAGAACGACGTGCGGCTCGGCGTCGTCGATGCGCGTCGCCAGCTCCTTGGCGGCGAAGCCCCCGAACACGACCGAATGCACGGCGCCGATGCGCGCGCAAGCGAGCATGGCGACGATCGCCTCCGGAATCATCGGCATGTAGATCAACACCCGATCGCCTGCGGAAACGCCGAGATCCTCGAGCGCGGCGCCGAGCGTCGCGGTCTCGTCGAGCAGTTCGCGATAGGTGATGGCCCGCCTGATCCCGGCGACGGGGCTATCGTAGTAAAGCGCGACTTGGCCGCCGCGCCCGGCCTCCACCTGCCGGTCGAGCGCGTTGAAGCAGGCGTTGCAGCGCGCGTCGGGGAACCAGCGGCCGTAGACGCCGCCCTCTGGGTCGAAAATGCGCTCCGGCGGCCTTGTCCACGCGATCTCGCGCGCTGCCTCAGCCCAGAAGGCTTGCGGATCGGCGCGCCAGCGATCATAGGTCTGCCGATAGCCGCCCGTCATGGTTTCACTCCCTCGCCGCCGAAATCCGGGACGGCGGCTCGATCGCTTGCGAATTGTCGCGCCTGGCGCGTCGAAAGGCAACGCGGTCCGCGGGCGACCTTGGGCCAATGGTCCGTCCCCCGGGGCCTGCGTTCGAGGATGAGGATCAATGTCGGGGCCAACCCAATTCTATCTCGCGGCGGTCGCGGCGTCTGGCCGGTCCGCCGCGTCTCCGGCGACCGGTTCTACGCGATCATCCTCGCGCTCACCTTTCTCATCAGGTTGAAATTGACCTATGACGCCGTTCTGGCGCTTGCTTAGGGAACCCCGAATGTCCGCCTCAAAGCCCGGCACGAACGGTTCGGCCGCCGTCGAGACCGCCGCCGCCCACGGGCGCATAGCGGCGCAAGTCCCCGCCTTCGCGGCGATCGGGCTCAGCGGCTATTTTATCGACGCCGGGATCACTTATCTCGGCGCCAAATATCTCGGCCTGTCGCCGGCGCTCGCCCGGCCGCCGGGATTCATTACCGCCACCATAGTCAACTTCTTCCTCAACCGGTCGATTACGTTCCGCCATGCGGGGGCGCCGCTGGGAAGCTCCTTCCTCCGCTACTGGCTGGTGGCGGCGGCGGGCCTAGCGGTCAATTACTCCGTCTATTCGGCCTGCGTCGCTCTCGCGCCTTTTGCCGGGATCGCGGTCACGCCGGCCATCCTGCCGCTGTTCGTGGCCGCCGGCAGCGGCGTTGCGATGGCGCTCACCTTTCTCGGTTTTCGGTTCTTCGCCTTTCGGCCTTGAAGATTGTCATTCTCTCTCGCCCAAACCGCGCCGGGGCGGGCTATGATCCCGTCGAAGCGCCGTGGAGTTCCGCGCGATGCCCGTTTCGCCCTATGACCGCGATCTCGATCGCAACACCGCCAATTTTCAACCGCTGACGCCGCTCTCGCTGCTCGAGCGGGCGTCAGCGGTATTTCCGGATCGGCTGGCGATCGTGCATGGGCCCCTGCGCCGCAGCTACCGTGAATTTCACGCCCGGTCGAAGAAGCTCGCGTCCGCGCTCGCCAAGCGCGGCTTCGCTCGCGGCGACACGGTCGCAGTCATGCTCGCCAACACCCCGGCGATGCTCGAATGTCACTACGGCGTCCCGATGTGCGGCGCCGTGCTCAACGCGCTCAACACCCGCCTCGACCCGGCCTCGATCGCGTTCATGCTCGACCATGGCGAGGCCAAGGCGATCATCGTCGACCGCGAGTTTTCATCCGTCATCGGCGCGGCGCTAAAGCGCGCCAAGGGCCGGCCGCTCGTCATCGACTACGACGACCCGGAATATGGCGGCGCTGGCGAGCAGCTGGGCGCGCTCGACTACGAGGCGCTGATCGCCGAGGGCGACGAGGCTTACGGGCGCACGGCGCCCGGGGACGAGTGGGACGCGATTGCGCTCAACTACACTTCGGGCACGACCGGCGATCCGAAGGGCGTCGTCTACCACCATCGCGGCGCCAATCTGCTCGCGGTCGGCAACATCGTCACCGGCGATATCGGGCGCCACCCGGTCTACTTATGGACGCTGCCGATGTTCCATTGCAACGGCTGGTGCTTTCCCTGGTCGATCAGCGTGAAGGCGGGCGCGCATGTATGCCTGCGTCAGGTGCGCGCCAAGCCGATCTTCGACCTCATCGCCGAACATAAGGTGACGCATATGTGCGGCGCGCCGATCGTCATGTCGGTCCTGCTCAACGCGCGCGACGACGAGAAGCGGCCGCTGCCTCATCGGGTGCGCTTCTTCACCGCCGCCGCCCCGCCGCCCGCCGCGGTGCTCAAAGCGATGGGCGAGGCGGGCTTCGAGGTGACCCATCTCTACGGCCTCACCGAGGTCTATGGTCCGGCGGTCGTCAACGACTGGAAGGAGGAGTGGAACGCGCTCGACGCCGACGCCCAGGCGCATCTCAAGGCGCGCCAGGGCGTTCGCTATCATGCGCTGGAAGCCCTCGACGTCATCGATCCGGAAACGATGAGCCCCGTGCCCGCCGACGGCCAGACGATGGGCGAGGTGATGTTCCGCGGCAACGTGGTGATGAAGGGGTATCTCAAGAATAAGGCGGCGACCGACAAGGCGTTCGCTGGCGGCTGGTTTCATTCCGGCGACCTCGGCGTCAAGCACAAGGACGGCTATGTGCAGCTGCGCGACCGGTCGAAGGACATCATCATCTCCGGCGGCGAGAACATTTCCTCGATCGAGGTCGAGGACGCTTTGTTCGAGCATCCAGGCGTAGAGCTCGCCGCGGTCGTGGCGCGGCCGGACGACAAATGGGGCGAGACCCCGTGCGCCTTCGTCGAGATGAAGCCGGGCCATAGCGCGACCGCCGACGAGCTCATCGAATGGTGTCGGGCGCGGCTCGCCCGCTACAAGTGCCCCCGGCATGTCGTCTTCGCCGAAATCCCGAAGACGTCGACCGGGAAAGTGCAGAAATTCGCCCTGCGCGAGCGCGCGAAGCTCATCGACGCGAAGCAGACTTGAAGCGATGCGCGCCGACGCCTGGCCGCAATACTGCCGCGCCGCGCTCATCCACTCGGTCAGCGCCGCCGGGAAGCGATTTCCGGGTCCCGGCGAGGAGGCGCCGGAGCGGGTCCATGACGTGCGCAAGACGCTCAAGGAAGCGCGCGCGATCGCCCGGCTCTTTCTTCCTTGCGTGGGTGAACCGGCCCGGGTGACGATCGCGGCGCTTGCCGCGACCCGCCGCCAGACCGGGCGCGCGCGCGACCTCGACGTGATGGCGCTTCGCCTCAAGCGCCTCGCGCCGCCGCCTGAAGTCGCAGCGCCGCTGCTCGCGGCCATTCAGCGCGAGCGCGCGGCCGCGCAACGCGCTCGCCGCGGCCTCTCCGCCAAAGCGCCGCGCGCCAGGCTTGGCGCGATCGTCAAGCGCCTCGAGGGATGGGACGTGAGCGCGGTTGGGACACAGGCGATCGTCGCCGCCGTCGCCCGCACCTACCGGCAGGCGCGGCGGCGCGGGCGCCTCGCCTTCAAGAGCGACGAGCCGGCGGCGCTGCATGCGTTTCGCGCCCGCGTCGTCGACCTCCGCTACCAGCTTGCCCTGCTCGCCTGCGCCTGGCCGGAAGCGCTAAACGCACAAGCGGAAGGACTGGATGAGCTTCGCGAGGCGCTCGGCGACCACCACGATTTCCATGTGCTCGCGCAGTTCGCCGCCGAGCGCGGCGACCTGAAGCCGGAAGCGCTCAAGGACCTGGGCGCCCGGACGGCCGCGAGGCAGAAAAAGCTCCGCCGGCGCGCCCAGGCGGAGTTCGATCGCCTGTTCGCCGAAACGCCGAGCGCCTTTGCGGCCCGGCTCGCCGCCTATCTCGCGCGGCCGGTCATGAAGCCGACAACGGACGAGGGCGAGCCGGCTGCGGCCAAGGCTGCGCCGGCCGCCTAGTGGTGAAAGTCGCGGCATTCCGCCTCGGCATGAGCGAAGGACAGTCAAATAAGAGTGAGTTGACAGGGACGAATATCTCAACCACGGTTCCGGCTGCTCAGGGATTGGGCGGGTCGTGCTTGAAAGGCCGGCCGGGGGTTACTCAACGACACCGGGAGGACGCGCGAGGAATGCTCCTCGATGCGCAGCTTTCCGCGCACTCGAAGGGGGAGATTCAGATGAAAAGAACGCTTTTGGCCATGGCCGCTCTCGCGGGATTGGCAGCAGGTCAGGCGCACGCCAATACGGTCGGCATCCAGCTCAGCGGCGCAGGCATCAGCGGGACTGTCGTAGTGTCCTACGGCGCCGCGACGGATTCCAAATATCCTGGTCAGGGGTTTGAAATCACGGGCATTATAC
>CAWCCX010000008.1:0-935904 GCA_963794155.1 uncultured Alphaproteobacteria bacterium
AGCTCCAAAATGCGGGCCAACAGCGCAGCGATATCCCCGGCGGACACGCTGTGCTTTGACATCTTCTCTCCGCGGCCTGGCGACAATGACGTAACCAGCCAGGTCGATCGGCTCAGTTCCAATGAGATGAATATTGCGCAAAGATCGGCCCGGATCGTGGTCGGTGCTAATTGATCAGCTACGTTTTGCATGGTCGCCTCCAGAGTGGGTGGTAAGCGACCTCATGCTCCCAAATCGCAGGTCGCTACCATCGCCTCATGGGATCTCGAAAAGGACGATGTGCAGGCCGACCCGACGACGTTTTCGGGGAAGGCTGATACGGCTGGGCGAGATGAGCGAAGACGACGCCCAGTCGCTGCACCGGGGTAGTGGCGGCAGCACGTACACAAGGAAAGCGCGCGCAACACGGGAAGCCCCATGGCGTGGTCAGGGATGACCAACCGGACGCCCGCGAGGGATGGGCCGGGCCTCATGGGGTCGCGGAGAGGTTCGTAGTACCGCTGAAGCCGGATAACGCCGGGGAGGGAAGGGACCTCAGTTCAAGACAGACGCAAGACGCAGCGAGGGACCTGGAGATTGGGCAACCTATCAACTCCGGACGGCGTTCAGAAACTGCAGACGGCGTTGCACGCGAAAGCGAAGGCAGAACCCGGCTACCGCTTCTACGTCCTCTACGACAAGATCCGCCGCGACGACACTCTGGCGCACGCCTATGCCCAGTGCCGCTCCAACAAGGGCGCGCCGGGCGTGGACCGTCAGGACTTCGAGGCCGTCGAGACGTATGGGGTGGAGCGATGGCTGGGCGAACTGGCGCTTGCGCTCAGGCAGGAGACTTACCGACCGGACCCTATCAGACGTGCTGATTCCGACGGAAGCCGCCACCTTTAACGAGATGATGTCGCCACTCATAACGAGATGATTGCGCCACCTGCAACGGGATGATCCCGCCAGGGTGGGCGTCTCGCTGGCCAGATTTAAGGTCGCTTCTTTGGGCCACCAAGGGAGCACCGATGCCAGCCGAGAAAGTCGCCATGCGCGATGTACGCGTGATCATTCGCCTTAAATATTTGTCTTCGCTCACGACGAGCGAGATTGCCCGGCGTCTTGGGTTGGCGCGTTCGACGGTGCGGGAGACCTTGAGCCGTTTCGAGAGTTCGGACTTGATCTGGCCGCTACCCGAGGGCCTGAGCGACGAAGGGTTGGAAGCTGCGCTTTACGCCAACCGGCGCAGTAAACGGGGTCATCGGCGCCATGCCGAACCGGACTGGCCGGCGGTTCATCGGGAGATGAAACGCAAGCACGTCACCCTGCTGATCGTCTGGGACGAGTATATTGCGCAGAACCCAGGCGGCTACAGCTATTCGCGGTTCTGCGAACTTTACCGAGCCTTCGAGACAAAATTGTCGCCGACGATGCGCCAGACGCATGCGGCGGGCGAACGATTGTTTGTCGATTACGCCGGCGATGGCGTTCCAGTCCTGATTGATCGGCTGACGGGCGAGATGCGCAAGGCGCAGATATTCGTCGCGGTGCTCGGCGCATCGAGCTTCACCTTTGC
Organism: uncultured Alphaproteobacteria bacterium; assembly: GCA_963794155.1. Taxonomy (GTDB): domain Bacteria; phylum Pseudomonadota; class Alphaproteobacteria; order Rhizobiales; family Beijerinckiaceae; genus Roseiarcus. Next base: position 1,559 of record CAWCCX010000008.1, read on the forward strand.
CTGGGCGAGCTGGACGCAGACGCTTCCCGATTGGATCGACGCCCACGTGCATGCTTTCGCGGCGATCGGCGGCGTTCCCCATTTGCTCGTGCCGGACAATACCAGGACCGCCGTCATAAAGGCCTGCTTCTATGACCCTCTGGTCAATCGCACCTATGCCGAAATGGCGGCCCATTACGACACCGCCATCCTGCCGGCGCGGCCGAGAAAACCTCGCGACAAGGCGAAAGTCGAACAAGCGGTGCTGATTGTCGAGCGCTGGCTGCTCGGGCGGTTGCGTCACCGCATCTTCATCAGCCTGGCTGAGGTCAACGAAGCCATCGGCGAGTTGCTCAAGCATCTGAACGAAGAACGACCCATCCGGAGGCTCGGCGTGACTCGCCGGCAATTGCTGGAGGCGATCGACCGTCCGGCGCTCAAGTCTCTGCCGGCCGAGCCCTATGTCTTTAGCGAATGGCGCGTCTGTCGGGTCGGCATCGATTATCACGTCGACGCCGGCTCTCACTATTACAGCGTTCCCTATCGCTTCGCCCGCGCCGAGGTGGACGTCCGGATGACCGCCAGGACGGTCGAGATTTTCCTCAAAGGCGAGCGGATCGCCGCGCATTTGCGCATCAGCGGCAATCGCAAACATACGACGATCCCCGAACACATGCCGTCCTCCCACCGCCGCTATGCGGGCTGGACGATCGACCGCATCCGCCAGGATGCGCGCGCGATCGGACCGGCGACTGCGGCGCTCTGCGAGCAGATTCTCGAGCATAGACCGCATCCGGAACAGGGCTACCGGGCGTGTCTGGGGATCGTCCGCCTTTCCGGTCCCTATGGCGTCGGACGCGTCGAAGCGGCGGCCGAACGCGCCATTGATATCGGCGCGCACACCTATGGCTCCGTCAAGTCCATCCTCGACAACAATCTTGATCGGCGCCCCGCGCAAAAGCGCGCCGCGGACGGAACGCCGATCCTGCATCCCAATATCCGTGGCCCGCGCTATTACAATTAGGAGAAGCGATCTTGCTCAAACATCCGACCCTCGATCAACTTTACGCCCTCGGCCTCCAGGGCATGGCCAAGGGCTTTACGGAAATCGGCGCCGAGGCCGACAATCTCGACAAACGCGAATGGCTGGGGCTTCTGCTCGATCGCGAGGCGTCATGGCGTCAGGATAAGAGATTCGCGGCGCGACTGCGCTACGCCAAATTGCGCCAGCAAGCCTGCGCCGAAGATGTCGATTATCGAAGCCCGCGCGGCCTCGATCGGCCCCTGTTCCAAAAGCTCGTCGAGGGGCATTGGGTCGAGGCCCACGAAAACTTGACCCTCGTTGGCCCGACCGGCGTCGGCAAGTCATGGCTCGCTTCAGCGCTTGGCCACAAGGCCTGCCGCGATAATCGCTCGGTGCTCTATCACCGCATCCCAAAGCTCTTCGAAGATCTCGCCCTGGCGCGCGGCGATGGCCGTCATCCGCGCCTCCTGCGTGCGCTCGGCCGCGCCGACCTTCTCATTCTCGACGATTGGGGATTGGAGCCACTCGACGCCGGCGCCCGGCATGATCTTCTGGAAATCCTCGAAGAGCGATACGGCCGCCGCTCGACCATCGTCACATCCCAACTCCCCGTGGACCGCTGGCATCAAGTCGTCAACGACCCAACCTACGCCGATGCGATCCTCGACCGTCTCGTTCACAACGCCCATCGGATCGAACTGGCTGGCGAAAGCTTGCGACGCGTCCGGCCAAGTCGTGAAAAAATTGCAGATGAAAGCTTGACCAGACAACAGCCCAAGCGCCAATAATCGAAGCGCCAGCGAGCCCGCACCACCATGGCGGCATCATTCCGTTACAGGTGGCGGCATCACGTCGTTACAACATGGCGCTTTCGTCGGAATCCGCAATCAGACGCGTTTACATACCGAAGGCCAACGGCAAGCTCAGGCCGCTGGGCATCTCAACCTTGCGGGATCGGGTCTGCATGACAGCAGCGATGCTGGTGCTGGAGCCGATCTTCGAAGCCGACCTCCCATCGGAACTCTACGCCTACCGCCCCGGGCGAAACGCCCAACAGGCGGTGGTCGCGGCGGGAGAGCTGCTGTTTCGCGGCCATCCGGAAGTGGTGGACGCCGACCTCGCGGACTACTTCGGGAGCATTCCCCATACCGAGCTTTTGAAGTCGGTAGCGCGCCGGATCGTTGATCGGCGCATGCTGCATCTGATCAGGATGTGGCTGGATTGTCCCGTGGAAGAAACCGATGATCGGGGTCGGAAGACACGCACGACCGAGGCGCGGGACACGCGGCGCGGCATTCCGCAGGGCTCGCCCATCTCACCCCTGCTGGCCAATATTTACATGCGCCGGTTTGTGCTGGGATGGAAGATGTTCGGGCTCGAGCGAAACCTCGGCGCGCGGCTCGTGACCTACGCCGACGACCTCGTGATCCTGTGCAGAAGGGGCAAGGCCGAAGCGGCCTTGCACAGCCTGCGCGAGATCATGGGCAAGCTGAAGCTCACGGTGAACGAGGAGAAGACACGGATCTGCACAGTGCCGGGAGGAGAGTTCGATTTCCTGGGATACACGTTCGGGCGAATGTTTTCGGCAAGGACCGGCGAGGCCCGTATCGGCTACCGGCCGTCAAAGAAAAGCATTGAGCGCGTGGTCGAGAAAGTCCACGCGCTGACCGACCGAGCGGGAACATGGCAAGAGACCACAACGCTGGTGGGCAAAGTGAACCGCACGTTGCGCGGATGGGCGAACTACTTCCAAGTAGGAACCATCAACAAGGCGTATCGGGCGCTCGACGCTTACACAGCGGTGCGGTTGCGCCGGTGGTTGCGCTCCAAGCACAAGGTCAGGCGACGAGGGGGCGGGAGCTATCCACTCTCGCACCTCTACGGGCACTTCGGGCTCGTACGCCTGAGCCGCCTTGGGCACGACGTGCCGTGGACGAAGGCGTGAGGTCTTGTCCGAGAGCCGGATGCGGGAAATCTGCACGTCCGGTTCGATGAGGGGGGTGTGGAAACGGAGCCATGGTCGAGCCACTAAGGCACCGCCAGACGAAAGGGGCGGCAAACCGATATGCTCAACCTAACGCCACCGCGCCACACTCCTACTCTACCGATAGTGTTCTCTAATGGGTCAAGGAGAAAGGCTCTTCCGGTTTTCGACGCCTAGGGATGCCTGTGTTCTCTGCGCGCTCGCTGGCGCTTGATGGGGTAAGCTGGGCGCAGTGCGGCGAGGTTGAAACCGCAGTCGGCTGGTAGTTGCCGCTGCAACACAATCGGCGCCGTCGTCTGCTCCCTCCCTCGGGCGTCGCTCCTTGCGGGAGCTGGATGCGGTCTCCTGTCTCGGTGATTGGTTAGGCCTACGCCGCGAGGAACTCGGTCTCGTCCCGCAGCATCGCGTGCATGATGATCGCGAGGCGACGCGCCAAAGCAACGCGCGCCTTACGCATGCTCGACCGCTTCGCGATCGCGAAGGCCCAGTCCTTGAGCTTGAGCTGGCCCTTGTAGCGGGTCAGCATGACATTGGCGGCCTCGTACAGCAGGGTCCGCACCCGCCGGTCGCCGCATTTCGAGATTCCGCCGACATAGTCGACCTCGCCCGACTGATAGCGTCTTGGAACCAGGCCCAGATAGGCGCCGACGTCTCGTGATCGGCGGATGCGCGAGGGATCGTCGATCGCGGCGACAAAGGCGAGCGCGGTCAGTTGACCGACACCTGGGATTGTCATCAGCCGGCGGCAGGCGTCCGAAGCTCTCGTCATCCGCCTCATATCGGCGTCGATCGCCGCGACCGCGCTCATAACCGCGGTGCGCGCGGCGATCAGACCCCGCATGGCGGCGGAGAGGCCCGCCACACCCTCGCTGGCTTTGAGAGCCTGGTTGACGAACGCGGTGGTGAGCGCCCGAGGAAGCCGGATCCCAAAGACGACCGCCAGGCCTCGGATCTGATTTTCCAGGGTCACACGCTGGCCGACCAGCTTCTTGCGCGCGATGATCAACGAACGGACGGCGTGGGCCGACAAAGACTTCACGTGCACGGGCTTGAAGAACCCGGTGCGGGCCAAGTGCGCTAGCCCTCGCGCGTCATTGCGATCGGTCTTGTGGGTCGCGAGCGACTTGAGCGCCTGGTAGGCCTGCCGACTTTCGACGCAGACCACAGGCAGACCGAGTTGGCTCAACCCATGGAACAGGATCGGCGCCATGCGTCCGGTCTCAAAGACGATCCGATGGCAGATTGGCGCTTTCGACAACTCGTGGGCGATCGCTTGCGCGGTCGATGCTGTCTTGCTCTCGCGAACGACCTCGCCTTCCCGGTCGAGAACGCAAACGTGGGTCTCGTCCATCGAGATATCTAGCCCAGCAAAGTAATCCATCGAAAAGTCTCCTCTTCCAAACCAGGGCCGATCCTATCGGCCCCCGAAGGAAGAGCCCCGCCCATTACCCGATGTTGAAAAACTCGGAAATTGAGCCACCGCTGAAATCTTATTTTCGCGGGCGTCGCGTCAACTCAGCCAATGCTCCTCATGGCAGGGCATATAGGAGCGTCGCCCGCGGCAAACCCGGTCGGTCCGCCGACCCCCTAAGGAATTTTTCATCGAGGCTGCCAGCGGTCTCCTGAATTGTGATCGATGCGGAAATTCGAGTTTTTCAACATCGGGTAATGGGCGGGAGCTCTTCCACGCAGGCCGCTACGATCGGCCCCGTCATTGGAAGAGGAGACCGTTCGATGGATTATTTTGCTGGCCTCGACGTCTCGATGGACGAGACTCACATCTGCGTTCTCGATCGCGAGGGCGCTGTTGTCTATGAAGGCAAGTCTGCGTCGGTGGCAGACGCGATCGCGGACGAGCTGTCGAAGGCCCCAAGTTGTCGTCGGATCGTATTCGAGACCGGGCGAATGGCGCCGATCCTGTTCCACGGGTTGAGCCAACTCGGTCTGCCCGTGGTCTGCGTCGAGAGCCGGCAGGCCTACCAGGCGCTCAAGTCGCTTTCTACCCACAAGACCGATCGCAACGACGCTCGCGGACTGGGGCACTTGGCGCGCACCGGGTTCTTCAAGCCCGTGCACGTGAAGTCTTTGTCGGCCCACGCCGTCCGGTCGCTGATCATCGCGCGCAAGAAGCTGGTCGGCCAGCGGGTGACCTTGGAAAATCAAATCCGGGGCCTCGCTGTTGTGTTTGGGGTCCGGCTTCCTCGCGCTCTCACCGCCGCCTTCATCGATCGGGCTCTCACAGCCAGCGAGGGGGTAGCCGGGCTCTCCGCCGCCATGCGCGGACTGATTGCGGCGCGCACCGCGGTGATGACCGCAGTCGCGGCGATCGACGCCGACATCAGGCGCATGACGACGGCGTCGGAAGCCTGCCGAAGGCTCATGGCGATTCCAGGCGTGGGCCAACTGACCGCCCTCGCCTTTGTCGCCGCAATCGACGATCCCTCGCGCATCCGCCGATCACGGGACGTCGGCGCCTATCTGGGCCTCGTTCCAAAACGATATCAGTCCGGGGAAGTCGACTATGTCGGCGGCATCTCAAAATGCGCCGACCGGCGGATGCGGACCCTGTTGTATGAGGCCGCCAACGTCATGCTGACCCGCTACAAGGGCCAGCTCAAGCTCAAGGACTGGGCCTTCGCCATCGCCAGGCGATCGACCATGCGCAAGGCGCGCGTCGCTCTGGCGCGTCGCCTCGCCATCATCATGCACGCCATGCTGCGGGACGGAACGGCGTTCATCGCGGCTTAGGCCTACCGACCACCGAGACAGGAGACCGCATCGAGCTCCCGCAAGGAGCGACGCCCGAGGGAGGGAGCAGACGACGGCGTGGATTTTGTAGCCAGCGGCATCACCGGCCGACTGCGTTTTCAACCTTGCCGCCCTGCGCCCAGCTTACCCCATCAAGCGCCAGCCGAGCGCGCAGAGAACGCAGGCATCCCAAGGCGTCGATAACCGGAAGAGCCTCGCCCCCCTTGATGATGTGGACGGCCCCGCCTAGGGGGCATCTAAGTGCCGAAAGGTGGTCGCTGATGCGCCACCAAGAGGGAGGCCGTCCATGCGGAAATATATCCGAATTGGCGTCGACATCGCCAAGAATTCCTTTCAGGTCCACGCGCTGGAGAGCGAAGATTGTTCCGCCACGAAACATAAACTGAGCCGTTCGGGGATCGTCAAATTCCTCGCCGAGGTCGAGCCGTGCGCGATCGGCATAGAGGCTTGCGGCTCGGCGCATTATTGGGCGCGGCGGTTTCGCGCGATGGGCCACGAGGTGAAACTCACGCCGCCGATTTACGTGAAACCCTATGTCAAGCGCGGAAAGAACGACGCGGCGGATGCGGCGGCGATCTGCGAGGCGATGTCTCGGCCAAACATGCGTTTCGTCGCCGTCAAGAGCGAGGACCAACAGGCCACGCTGATGGCGCACAAGACCCGCGAACTGCTGATCAAGCAGCGCACGATGAGCGTGAACGCCTTGCGCGGTCATCTGGCGGAGTTCGGTGTCATCGCCGCCAAAGGGATCGGCCACGTCGAGGAACTCGTCGAGAGAGCCGCCACCGCCGACCTTCCGGCGATGGTCCAGGCGACGCTGGGGGTTCTGCTTGCGCAATTGCGGTCTCTCGACGCGGCGATCGACGAGCTCGAGCGCGCGATCGTCGCCGACCATCGACGCGATCCGGTCAGCCGGCTGGCGGCGAGCGTCCCCGGCGTCGGCGCGCTCGCCGCTTCGGCGATTCTGGCCAGCGCGCCAGATCCGCACGCCTTCAAATCCGGCCGCGATTTCGCCGCCTGGCTTGGCGCGACGCCCAAGCAGAACTCGACCGGCGGCAAGGAGAAATTCGGGTCGATAACCAAACAGGGCAATCGCTATATCCGACGGCTACTGGTGTTGGGCGCCATCTCGATCTTGCGGGCGGCGCCAAAGCGCAAGGGCGCGTTGTGCGACTGGTTGGCTGCGCTCAGAGCGCGCAAACCGGCCAAGGTCGTGGCCGTGGCGTTGGCCAACAAGCTTGCCCGGATCGTCTGGGCGATCATCACCACCGGCGAGGCGTTCCGCAGCTCCATCTACGCTAAGGCCTGATCCAAAGCCGGGGCGACGCATTCGAAAAGAAGAACGCAGGCTCAAGAGTTTGGCGAGCGCGAAGACGACGTGATGAACGACACGGCGAGACGATCGAAGACCATCGGACACTCCGCAATGGGTCAGGAGCCCAAAGCTCGCCCCCTTGATTGGGAGCCCGGGGTCGTCGGACTTCATCAGGGCCAGCGGACCCAGTCCGCGCCAACAGGCCGGACATATGACCGAAGGCCGCCAGCCGTTCACCGCTGAAATAAAAACGCTTGCCAAGGGGCCGTCCACATATGACCCATTAGAGAACACAATACGTCAACTCCGGCCGGTCGGCGCTGGAGCCAAATGCTACTGCGCTGACGGAAACCAGCGCCGAACTTCCAAACCGAATGCCGAGCTTCCCAGTCGAACACAGCCGACTGGTCCCGTTAAGCGCCTTGTTGCGCGAATCCGGTACGACGGTGGGAATCGCATTGCCCCACCAAGGCTTTCAAAAGCCGCCCGTTTCGAGTCACTTGCGGCGTTTGTACCAACAAAATCTACCAACAATCACTGAGACACACCGACCCTGAACGTGATTAGGAAGCTTTCTTCTGCAGGTACGCGACAACCTGCTGGATTGTCCTTTCGTCCGGGTCGCCCTCTGAAGCTCCTATCCCGGACTTGCTTAGCTCGGTCAGAATGTCCGCCTGCCGATTGGACGTCACGGCGCCGTAGCTGGTGAAAGTCGTCAGGACATTCTCGTGGGCAAGATTTTGGCTCCAGGCCTTGAATTGCTCGGGCGTGGTGCAGAGCTTCTCGCCTAATGCACCGAGGGTCTTCCGGAAACTGTGGGGGTTGAAGTACGGCAGTCCGACGCTCTCGAACGCTCGGCGAAAGATGCGCCGGATGGCGGCCGCATTGCGCCAGCCCACGCGATCTAGGCCGGTTGGTTCGAACAGCCCCGTTGCTCCAACTTCGATCCGCGTGGACGGAAAAAGGGGTTCGTCAAGCCCGAACAACCGCTCTCTCGTCAAGAAGGAAATCCACCCGGCAACGATGCTCTCGATGTCGGTTCCAACCGGGAAAAATATCGACGTAAAGGTCTTGCGGTTCTTGGTGCGAACCTCCCTCGCGTCGTGAAAGACGGTGCGCCGGGCCAAGTCGACATGACGAATCAACATCGATGCAATCGCGTCGTCTCTGGCGCCGCTTAGAATGGCAAAGGCAACCACCGCCCGATCACGCTTCTCGATGTCCGATTGGGCAGGCATAGCCGAGAGAGCAAGACGGATCTGTTCAAGCGCCGGCGCGGGCCTTTCGCGGGTCGCTCTCGCGATCCGGCCGTCGTTGTTGGATGGATTGAAATAGTCCATGTCCGAGTACGTGAGACGAGACTTGTAACCGGGCTGCCCGGCTAGCCAAACAAGGAACGCCTTGACCGCCATGAGGCGAGAGTAAATCGTGGCTTTTGCGAGTCCAGCCCCGGTGGCCGGATTGGTCGACGCAACAAGGACGCGCTTGAACTTGCGCGCCTGCTCGAAGTGGAACGCTGCAAAATCGCGATGCCCGGTTGAACTCCTCGAACTGGGCTATCGCCGCCGCGACTTGGTCAACGCTCGACGGGTTCATCCGCTTCGCTTCCTCCAGCCAGACGAAATATTCGCGCTTGATCCGTTCGTTTTTCGGGTGATGCTTGCGCATCGTCTCAGGCTCCTTCAGCAAGTGGTCATTCAGGGAGGGACGTTCTCACTTCTTTAGGCTTGAAACCGGTTGCGTGATTGTGACGTCCAAAAGCGCACGGACTGAGTCCAGCGCATCGCATCGGATCCGCTTATGCATGAGGCACCCGCAGGTCGGACAGATCCCGCGAAGGTTTCCCGTTTTGGGCGTGAGGGGGATGAATTCCGCCATGTCCCCAGCCGGCTTCCGGGGCTCCCGACATTTTACGCAATAGCACTCGGCGGGCCCGCATTTTTTGTGTAGTGCGTTCCGAAAAAGCAGAAACTGCAGGAGGTCTTCGCCAAGAACGAGTGCGGGCTTCTGATCCGTAAGGGCAGGCAACCCGCCCTTGATCCAGCGCCGCACGGTCCCTTTGGCGACGCCGAGAACACGAGCCACTTCATCGACCGTGTAGCTGCGATGGATCTTGATCCGATGGCGCGACGGTTTGCGACGGCAACCCATCGTCAGCGCTGGCCCCATGAGGACGGCGGGTCATGAAAGGGAGCGTTCATTTGGCGCCCCCGTAAAGGAGCGCTTCGAGGGAGTCGCGTAGGATCAAGCGACGACCGCCGATTTTCACGGCGCGAAGCTTGTCGGCTTTCAGCAATTCATAGAGCGTCGAACGAGAAAGTCCCGAGACCATCGAAGCATCACGAATTCGAAGGGCGATGCGTTCGTTCGCGGCAATATTGGAAGTTTCGTTGGCCATAACGGTCCATCTCCGGTTGAGATGGTGCGCGAGTATGGGCAGGAATCCGCGGCTGTCGAAATGTGCAATTCGGCGGCCGTACGCTCAGGGCACACGATTACCCGCACGATTTCTTCGAGGCCCTTTCGGGCCTGGTTTGTCGTTTCCGGTCAACTCTTTGACGAGTTGCATCGCACGCTTTTTCGGAAAGCCAGGGATATTCGCTCGCACAATTTCAGCGCCTCGCTCCTGGGCGATGAAGCCACCGGAATCGCTCAGCGCCTGCCGAATCACCGCGCGCGCCGCATCGTCGGTCGCGGCGATCGGCAATGTCTGAGCGGACGGCGCCTCAGCAGGAAATTCCCGGAGCACTGCCTCACGCTCGACGCGAACACTCTCAAAATCACCTCTGGCGATGCTGGCGACACGCCCTATTCGCCAAACAGACAGTCGCCGATGCTCTCCCCCGATCGCTATTTCCAGTCCTCCCCAATCCGCGGGGGCGAGCGTGCGAGCGATAGGATCGTCGGGAAGGTTTGCGTGTGCAATCAGCACCCCCTTCCGAAACAGATGCAAGAGATAGTCCTCGATCGGGAAATGAGCGTGCCTCAGGACGCGGTATGGCCCCTGGACCGCCTTCCGATTGACGTACCTTTCTAACAACTGCTGCATCTGTTGCGAGAGGGCCCAATAGGCCGGGCGCTCCAGCCAACTCGGCTCCTCAGTGGGGCGCGAGTCCTTGAAGATGCTTGTGAGAATCCTTTGCTCGAACTCGCTTGCGCGCGCATAGGCGTCAAGGAGAGCTTCGGTGGGCTCACATCTCGGAAACTGAGTTTCGATGCTCGCATCACGGTATATCTGAAAGACCGGGACACCGAGCTCGTCGGCGAGTTGCTCCATGGCCGTTGGGGCGACGTGCGCGCTATCTGGTAGCGGCCACCCGCTGGCGTTCCACAATTCTAAATTCACGTCTCGACCGGCCTGCTTGGCCTTTTCGACGGCGTGCGCGGTGCGAACGTCGATCGACAAGGAGGAGCGATCGGGCGCAGCTCGCAGCCCGTCGGCCGCGAAGCGGACGACCTCGGGATCGCGAGAACAGGCCCATCCTCGGATCTGATCGAGGTTCCAAAAGAGGTCGAGAAAGCCGTCCATCATACGAAATATATCGGGCTCGTCGCCCTACTGTCGGGCAACGAACAGAATCATATTTCTACCGGCGCGGTCAATTCTGGACAAATCCAACACACGGACGATCGCGTCGCTGTGGTCCCTAGGACGTCTACGACACCGAGCGGCAATTGCTCTATGTCGCCGCCACTCGCGCCCGCGGGCAACGAACAAATCATATTTCTACCGGCGCGGTCAATTCTGGACAAATCCAACACACGGACGATCGCGTCGCTGTGGTCCCTAGGACGTCTACGACACCGAGCGGCAATTGCTCTATGTCGCCGCCACTCGCGCCCGCGACCGACTGCTCGTCACGGGAGTGAAGCCCGGCTCGGAGTTTTTGAGGGACATGGGCGGTTGACCGTCAAGCCCGCAATGGAACTATGACGCCTCCGCGTCTGAGCTCTTCGCATTTCTCCGCCCACCAGTTCATCATTTTCACACGCTCGTCCCAGAAGTCGGCGCGCGCATAGGCGCGCCGAACGCTGTCCGCGTCGACATGCGCCAATTGCCGTTCAATTGCGTCGGGGTTCCAGAGACCGCTCTCATTAAGAATTGAGGATGCTGCCGATCGGAAGCCATGTGCCGTCATCTCGTCCGTCTTGAAGCCTAACCGGCGCAATGCGGCATTGATCGTGTTCTCGCTCATGCAGCGCTTGACCGAACGAACGGATGGGAACAAGAACTGCCCCTTCCCTGTGATCGCGTGAAGCTCGCGCAGCACCTCCACTGCTCTCGGAGACAGCGGCACGAGGTGTGGCCGACGCATCTTCATCTTCTTGGCGGGGATCGACCAAATGGCCCCATCGAACTCGAATTCCGACCACTCGGCCGAGCGAAGTTCGCCAGGGCGAACAAAGGTGAGCGCAAGCAGTTCCAGCGCCGCGACGGTCTCCGGCGCGCCCTCGTAGGCGGCCATTGCACGCAGTAGCGCGCCGAAGGCCTTCGGCGCAATAATCGCTGCTCGATGCTTGATGACGGGCGCCGCTATCGCTCCGGATAGAGCCCCCGTTGGGTCCGAGTCGGCGCGGCCAGTGGCGACCGCATAGCGAAAGACTTGGCCGACCGTGGCGCGCAGGCGCTTTGCGGTCTCAAGTTTACCGCGCAATTCAACGGTTCGGAGCACAGCGAGGATCTCAGGCGCGGCGATTTCCCTAATCGCGCGGTTGCCGAGCGCCGGAAGGGCTAACCCCAAAAGCCACTCCGACTTGGCGACCGTGACCACTGCCTTCTGCTCACGACGCTTCTTATCAACCAGTTCAGCCGCGATGGCCGCGAACGTGTTATCCGCCGCGTTGGCCTTTTCGATCTTGGCCTGTTTCCTCGCTTCGGACGGATCGACACCGTCGGCCAAAAGCCTCCTGGCCTTTTCCCGCGCTGCGCGAGCTTCCTTGAGGCCGACGCTCGGATAGACGCCGATCGCAAGCAGCTTCTGACCGCCCGCGAAGCGGTAAGCGAGGCGCCAGCGCTTCGCGCCGTCAGGCGTCACCCAGAGCTGGAGGCCGCCGCCATCGGAAAGCTTGGCGATTTTGGGCTGCGGCTTGGCTGACCGGACCTGGAGTTCGGTGAGCGGCATGTTGGTATATGTCCTGTTGGAACGGTGGCAATACCAACTTTTATACCAACAAATTCGCCGGATTGCAACGGACACCGCCAGACACCGCCGAACACCATTTCCGCACAATCACTTGAATTTTCGCGATATTGCGGACGTTTTTGGACGCCTGCGGACAGAGATTTGGTGCCGGTTGAGGGACTCGAACCCCCGACCCACGGTTTACAAAACCGTTGCTCTACCACCTGAGCTAAACCGGCGGCGCACGGGGCTATGGGCTAACAGCGAGGGGGCGCCGGCGCAAGGGCGCGCTTCAGGCGGGGCCGGCGGCGACAGTCGGCGCCCACGGGCCCTCGGCGGGCAAGGCCTCTTCCATGCCCGGCCACGGGGGCATGGTGATCGCGACGAAGGCGAGCGGCGCGTCCCCCTCGGCGCGGAACTGAAACGCTGTTCCGAGCGGGATGGTGAGCGCCGCGCCAGGGCTGAGCGCCTCGATCCGCTCCAGGTCGTCCTGGCGGCGCCAGATCCTGCCCCGCCCGCTGGTGACAAACCAGATTTCCTCGACGGTTCGATGGCTCACGGCATGCGAGACCGCGCCGGCGGGCAATTCGAAATGCGCCATGCTTCCGCCGCGAAGGCTGAGCAGCAGGCGCACCGCTGTTCCGTCAGGCGCGGTCGTGTCGGGCTCAGCGCCCAGAGGCTTGGTTTCGAAGGGTTTGGTCGCGATCGCCGGCATCGGTCGGGCCTCAAGAGTTTAGCCGGGCCTGAGCCGCGTCGTCTTGGCGCGGCGATCAGCGGCCTGCTAAGAGGGGGCATGACAAACGCGACTCTAACCGCGGATCAGGCGCTTGACGAGTTTCGCGCCGCGGGCGCGCTGCTGACCGGCCATTTCGTCCTGTCGTCGGGGCTGCACTCCCCGGTGTTCCTGCAGAAGATGTTCGTGTTCCAGGATCCGGTCCGCACCGAACGCCTTTGTCGCGCGCTCGCCGTTAAGGCGCGCCAAGCGTTCGGACCGATCGACGTCGTCGCGTCGCCCGCGCTGGGCGGCATCGTTCCGGGCTACGAGACCGCCCGCTGGCTCGGCGCCAAGGCGATCTTCGTCGAGCGCGAGGGCGGCGCCTTTAGGCTGCGTCGCGGGTTCTCGATCGCGCCGGGCGCGCGCGTGCTGATGGTCGAGGACATTATCACCACCGGTCTCTCCTCGCGTGAGACCTTGGAGGCGCTGGCCGAGCATCCGGGAACGATTGTCGGCGCCGCCTGCCTCATCGACCGGTCCGGCGGCAAGGCGGATATCGGCGTCCCGCGCGTCGCCCTGGCGACGCTCGACATTCCGGCCTATGCGCCCGACGCCCTCCCGCCGGAGCTCGCGGCGCTTCCGCCTGTGAAGCCCGGGAGCCGGGCGCTCGTCGGCGCGGCCTGATCGCCGGCAAGCTGTTAGACAAAGGGGGACCGGCCCGATGACAGCGCTACGGCTCGGCGTCAACGTCGACCATGTCGCGACCGTCCGCAACGCGCGCGGCGGCGCCGTCCCCGATCCGGTCCGCGCGGCGCTGCTGGCGATCGAAGCCGGCGCCGACGGCATCACCGCGCATCTGCGCGAGGACCGGAGGCACATTCACGACGACGACATGCGGCGCCTCAAGGCCTCGATCGGGAAGCCGCTCAATTTCGAAATGGCCGCGACCGAAGCGATGCTCGACATTGCGCTCAGCATTCGTCCGCACGCCTGTTGCATCGTTCCGGAAAAGCGGACCGAGCGCACGACCGAGGGCGGCCTCGACGTGGTCGGCGGGTTCAAGACGCTGAAACCTTACGTCGCCGAGCTGACCCGCGCGGGAATTCGGGTCTCGATGTTTATCGAGCCGTCGCCTGAGGCGCTGAAGGCCAGCGCCGAGCTTGGAAGCCCGGTCGTCGAGTTGCATACCGGGGCCTGGTGCGATGCGCGGGGGAGGGGTGACGCAGCCAAGGCCGATTACGAGTTCGGACGCCTGAGGGTGGCCGCCGCCGAGACCGCGGCGCTTGGGCTCGAATGTCATGCCGGCCATGGCCTCGACTACGAGACCGCGCGCGTCATCGCCGCCTTGCCGCAAGTCGTCGAGCTCAACATCGGCCATTTCCTCATCGGCGAAGCGATCTTCGTCGGGCTCGCCGAGACCGTGAAGGCGATGCGGATGGCGATGGCGGAGGGGCGGGCGTCGGCGGAGAGACGGCGGTGATCGTGGGCATCGGCAGCGACCTTTGCGAGATCGAACGGGTCGAGAGGACAATCGCGCGCTTCGGCGAGCGCTTCATCGACCGATGCTTCACTCAGATCGAGCAGCGCCGCTCCGACGGACGGGCCGCGCGGGCCGCCTCCTACGCCAAGCGGTTCGCCGCCAAGGAGGCCTGCGCCAAGGCGCTGGGCACCGGCCTGAGGCGCGGGGTGTTCTGGCGCGACATGGGGGTCGTCAATCTTCCGTCCGGACAGCCGACCATGCGGCTCACCGGCGGGGCCTCCGAGCGGCTGAGAGCGATCCTGCCGCCGGGAACCGAGGCGTTCATCCATTTGACCATCACCGACGAGAAGGCCTTCGCCCAGGCGTTCGTGATCATCGAGGCCCGCCCCGCCCGCCGGAAAGGCGAGGCCGAATAAATGCGCGCCGCAAGGGCCCGAGCCCAGGATTCGAATCAGGCCGAATCAGGCCTAACTTTGGTCGGGAGCCGGCGATCGGAGCTCGGTCCCCCACGACCGCACTTGCCCAGCCCCCCCCCGGGGCTGGGGACCGCTTGAGCGCTCCTGCGCCATCCCGTTTGGGTCCATTTTTCTAAGCTAACCAATTGATCGGCCAACGGAAACTGGATTGCGGCGCGTTTGGGGCAAAATCGAGTGACAAATATGCAACAAGGTACGGGAAACGAAATCCGAGACCCAGTTTATGCAGAAATTTTATTGTGTCGAAATTTAGAGAAGCTATGGTGTCGCAGGTGAGCGGGAGATTCCCGGTCGCGGAGGTCGCGGGCATTTGCTGGGGCAAAGCGCGGCGATTGAAAGGTCAAACGGGAAGAGGGGGCTGATCCTCTTCGATTGCAATCGGTCCGCGGGCGGGCCGCCGGAGTCGAAGGTGAGAAGAAAACCGACGCCCACCACGTCTAACTGGAGGTCACAAATGACGCTCATCAAGAGCCTTCTGCTCGGTTCGGCGGCCGGCATCGTCGCCGTCGCTAGCGCGCAGGCGGCCGATCTGCCGACCAAGAAGGCGGCGCCGGTCGAATATGTCAAAGTCTGCAACGTGGGCGGCATCACCGGCTGGACCCTTCCGGGCTCCGATACCTGCGTGAAGTTCTCAGGCTACATCACCGCGCAGTTCGAGGGCGGCAACCTCAACACCCAGTACAACTTCGGCTCGATTGCGGCCGCGAGTGCGGCGGCGGGCGTCGGCGGCGGCATCGCCGGCACGACCGCTACGGTGGTCACTTCCACCGGGACGACCGCCCTCGTCACCGTGCCGGCGGTCGTCGCGGGATTCCCGTACAACGACCCCCAGGTCAGCCAGCGCGTCCTCATCGCAGCCAGTTCGGCGCAGAAGAACACGACATTCTATCGTAATCAGGTCGGCTGGACGACCCGCGCCAACTTCGGGTTCGACATGGCCTCGAACACGGCCTATGGCCCCCTGATTGGGCATTTCGACATCAATTCCGAAGCTGGCAACGGGTTCGACAACGTCAATAACACCTACCTCAACACCGGCTACCTGACCTGGGCCGGCATCACGGCCGGTAAGGCGGCGTCGTTCTATTCGTTCACCGGCGGCGGCGACAACTGGGCGAACTTCGCCTCTCCCGACCAGAAGGGCTTCAACGAGCCCGACCTCTTGGCCTACACCGCCTCGTTCGGCGGCGGCTTCACCGCAACGATCGCGGCGCAGAGCCAGGGCCAGGAGGGGCAAAACGGCGCGTCGGGCGGCGGCACCAACATGGTCGAGGGCAGCACCGTCTATGGCGGCCAGAAATGGCCCGATATCGTTGGCGCGTTGCACGTCAAGCAGGGCTGGGGCGAGGCCCAGGTCTCCGGCGTAGTCCATAACGTCAATGTCGAGGACAACCTCTATAACCAGTCGACGGCATGCGGCCTTGAAGGGGTTACCTACTGCAACTATTCGCACAACCAGATCGGTTGGGGCGTCGACGCTGGCGTGAAGATCAACCTGCCGTCGTTCGGCGCGGGCGACGACTTCCTCGTCACCGGTTCCTACACCCAAAGCGCGGTCTGGTACTCCGGTCTGCCCGACATGATGTGGGGCGAGAACGGCCAGGTGAACGGCAATGGGCAGTCGATGTATATGTCGGACGCCTATTTCAACCCATTCACCAACTCGTGGGCGAAGCCGACCGCTTGGTCAGTGTCGGCCCTGATCGAGCATCACTTCACGCCGGCCTTCTATATCGACCTCGAAGGGTCGGTCGGCCAGTTGAAGTGGAGCAATCAGGGCGGCGGCTGCTACTACTACGGGCTTGGTTGCGGCATCGCCCAGGGCATCCAGGGAGCGCTTTCGCCGAGCGCGACGACTTGGCTGGTCGGCGCCGACCTCGGCTGGATGCCGGTCACCAACCTCAACTTCGACCTCGAGTTGATGTATCAGAGCACGGACCAGCAGAAGCCGAGCGGCTTCCTCGGGACCGTCTACAACACCGGCGGGATCGGCGGCGCGATATTCGCGCCAGGCGATTGGCACGGCGTCAGCGACGGGTTTGCTGGCCGGTTCCGCATTACCCGGTACTTCTGATCGCCTTCCAATCAGTTGACCTCCACAGCCCCGGAGCGAAAGCTCCGGGGCTTTTTTGTTGCCGCCGTGGAGCGCCGCCCCGCGAGCGAACGGAGTTGCGCTCGCCGTTGCGAGCCGCAGGGCGTCGTACGACGCGCGTCTCTCGCGCCGCTCCGGCTCCTCCCGTTGACGGTCCTCCATCCGCCCAAACTTTAGCGCTTGCGTGGGCGTCCTTGGCGACCGATGATCGGTTCGGCCCGCGCTGATGCGCGAGGGCGGAGCCGGCTGGCGTGAGCCAAGCACCGATGTTTACGCTCTTTTGCTTGCGCCGATCCGTCCTGGTTGAACCGCAGGTGCGCCCGCCACGACGAATTCGGCGACGCGCGGCGCCGATAGGGTCGGTCACAGGCGATGATGCGGCAATACGAGTTGGTGGAGCGGGTTCGCCGCTATAATCCTCACACCAACGAGGATCTGCTGAACCGCGCCTATGTGTTCGCGATGAAGGCGCACGGCAGTCAGAAGCGGGCCTCGGGCGATCCCTACTTCTCGCATCCGCTCGAAGTCGCGGCCATCCTGACGGAGTTCAAGGTCGACGACGCGACCATTGTCGCGGCGATGCTGCACGACACGATCGAAGACACGACGGTCACCCGCGAGGACATCGACAAGGCGTTCAGCGACGAGATTGGCGGGCTGGTCGATGGCTTGACCAAGCTCGGCAAGCTCGACTTCGTCACCAGGCACGCCCAGCAGGCCGAGAATTTTCGCAAGCTCCTGCTCGCTATCGCCGACGACGCTCGGGTGCTCCTGGTCAAACTGGCCGACCGCCTGCACAACATGCGCACCCTGCAGTTCATGCCGGAGGCCAAGCGCGCCCGGATCGCCGAAGACACGCTCGACATCTATGCGCCCCTCGCCGGGCGGATGGGCATGCAGAGCATGCGCAACGAGCTCGAAGACCTTGCCTTTCGTTCACTGACGCCGGACGTCTATAAGCTCATCGTATCGCGCCTCGAGGGTATGAAGGCCAAGAACGGCGCGATCATCGCCCGGATTTCGGCGGAGCTCACCGACCAGTTCGCCCGCCGCGGCATCAAGGTCGAGGTCAAGGGCCGCCAGAAGCAGCCCTATTCGATCTGGCGCAAGATGGAGCGCCGTTCGATCGCCCTCGAGCAATTGTCCGATATTTACGGCTTTCGCATTCTCGTCGACACGGTCGCCGACTGCTATGCCGCGGTCGGCGTCGCCCACACGACCTGGCCCAGCGTGCCGGGACGGTTCAAGGACTATATCTCGACCCCGAAGCAGAATGACTATCGTTCGATCCACACCACCGTCATCGGGCCGGGCAGCCAGCGGGTCGAGCTCCAGATCCGCACCCACGAGATGCACGAAGTGGCGGAATACGGCATCGCCGCGCACGCCATCTACAAGGACGGCGCGTCCGGGACCGACGCGCCGACCGTGAGCGAGAGCCGCGCTTTCCGGGGCTTGCGGCAGACGATCGAGGCGCTGGCGAGCGACGATTCGGAGAAGTTCCTCGAACACACCAAGCTCGAACTGTTTCACGACCAGGTGTTCTGCTTCACCCCCAAGGGGCGGCTCATCGCCCTCCCGCGCGGCGCAACTGCAATCGATTTCGCCTACGCGGTCCATACCGACGTCGGCAATTCGGCGGTCGGCGCGAAGATCAACGGCCGCATCGCGCCGCTGATCTCGGAGCTGCATAACGGCGACGAAGTGCTGATCATGCGCGCCGAGGGCGGTTCGCCGCCGGCGGCCTGGGACAGCGTCGTCGTGACCGGCCGGGCCCGCGCCGCCATTCGCCGGGCGACCCGCGAGGCGGCGAAGTCGCAGTTCGGCGGCCTCGGTCGCCAGATCGTCGAGCGCGCGTTCGAGCGCGCGGGCAAGAAATTCGCCGAAGCGAAGCTGAAGGCGGCGCTGCCGCGACTGGCGCGCGCCTCGATCGACGACATATTCATCGGGGTCGGGCGCGGCGAGATTTTTTCCACTGACGTCGTGCGCGCCGTGTTTCCGAACTTCAAGGAGGAGCGCAAGGCCGGTCCGGCCGTTCCCTTGAACGAGAGCGGCTGGTTCGGCCTGCCCAAGGCGGCTGACCTCGTCTTCCGAGTGCCGGGCGAGTCCGACGCCGCGGGCGCGCTGCCGCTGCGCGGCATCGATCTCGATACGCCGGTCAGGTTCGCGCCGAAAGGCGGGGCGGTGCCGGGCGAGCGCATCGTCGGCATCCGCGCGCCCGAGGGCATTGTCATTTATCCGATCCACTCGCCGGCGCTCGTCGACTATAACGATCGGCCCGAATTGTGGCTGGACGTGCGATGGGACCTCGAGGATGCGCCGAACCTGCTCTACTCGACCCAGATCGTAGTCACGCTGCTTAACGAGCCCGGCGCGCTCGGCGTGATCGCCACCACCATTGGCGAATACGGGGCCAATATCGACGCTATTTCGTCGTCGGCCAGCGGCGCCGACTTCCGACGGTTCGTCATCGATCTGCAGGTGCGCGACATCCAGCACCTCAATGCGGTCTTGTCGCAGCTGCGCGGGAAGAGCGTCGTCCACGAGGTCGAGCGGGCGAGCGGATAGGGAGGCGATGCCGCTTTACTTCGCCTACGGCTCGAACATCGACGTGAAAGCGATGGCGCGCCGTTGCCCGCGTTCCAAGGCGCTTGGCCTGGCGCGGCTCGAGCGTCATCGGCTCGCGGCCATGCGCGAGGGCTGGCTGACGGCGGCGCGCGACCCTCGCTCCGCCGTGCACGGCGTGCTGTGGGACCTGGCGCTCGCCGACGTCGCGGCGCTTGACCGTTACGAGGGCCTGCCGCAGGGCCTCTACGCCAAATTGACCCAGCCGATTGTCGCAGAGCGCGGACCGAAGCGGGCGATCGTCTATATCGGCGGCAACGCCGGGCCGGGCGCCGCGCGCCCCGATTATATCGCCGGCATCCTCGCCGCGGCTCGCTCGTGGCCGCTGCCGGCGGAGGGGATCGAAGCCCTGGAGCGGATCGCGACAATCGGCGATCGGGAGATCGGCGGCCGGCAGGGCCGACAGCTTTCCGGCTGACAATCCTACCTGCCGTTCGCCGCCGCCTCGGTGGGTTCGGTGCCGATTACGCCGCCAAGGCTCAGCCAGACGTTCGGATCGTCCTGGGCCTGGCGCTTGTAGAACTGGTAGCCGGTGGCGCTCCAGGGGCGCACGCGGTCCGACAGGTTGTCGAGCACGAAGTCGCCGCGGTCGGTCTTCACGGTGAGTACCGCGTGGCCCTCGCCATTGAGGTCGCGGACGATCGTCATCAGTAGCGCCTGCCGCGGAAAGCCACGCTCGATCAATAGCTTACGCTTGAACAGGGCGTAGATCTTGCAGTCGCCCTTGCCATCGACCGGATAGTCCCAATGGTCGAGCGTCGTTCCCCAATGGTCGAGGTTGCTGATCGGTTCGATCGCGCTGTTGACCTCGTCATTGATCTCGTTGAGGGTCTTCCAGGATTGCCAAGTCAGGCGCACGTCGATCGGCTTGAGCTTGCCGAGCGTGCATTCTTCGGTGTGGCGATTGCAGAAATCGACCCAGCCGTAGGGAATCGAGGCTTCGCCGCCGACGGGCGTCCAAGTGGCTCGGGGAAGGCCCTGCTCGGACGCTTCTCCGAAGGTGTTCCAGGCGAGGCCGAAGATCGCCGCCGCGGCGAGGTAGCCAAAGAGCCGAGAGAGCATTGGTCGTCCCCCAATCTGAATGGGGGCACTATCGCCGCGGCGGCTTGGCGGCCTCGAAAAAAAATCGGTCGAATTTTATTCATCGCCGCGCCTTCGCAGCGCAAAATTCGTTAACGTTGACGCCCGGTGTCGCTTCGCCTGAGGGGCGCGGTAAGCGTCAACAATCTGTTTTGCTCGCGCTTTATCTATGAGCGAGTACCCGACCGAGCGGCGGCTGAAGGACGCGCGAGGGAGAGCGACATGTCAATCGAGGCAACCGGCGCTGAGCCGCAATCGAACCGGCGATTGGGGCTCGCCAGTCTGGCGGCGCTCGGGGTGGTGTTCGGCGACATCGGCACGAGCCCCCTTTACACCTTCAAGACAGTGCTTGACTATACCGGGCCGCACCCCGACCCGCCGGCGACGCTCGGCGCCCTGTCGCTGATCCTATGGACGCTGATCCTGGTCACGACGGTCAAATACGTCAATGTCGCCATGCGCATCGACAACGAAGGCGAGGGCGGCATCATCGCGCTGATGACTCTGCTCGGCGTCAGGCGGCGTCAACGGCCGCTGATCGTGGCGGCGGCCCTGTTCGGCGCCTCGCTCATTTACGGCGACGGCGCGATCACGCCGGCCATCTCGGTGCTCTCTGCGCTCGAAGGCGTCGAGCAGATCGCGCCGAGCCTGCAGACCTACGTGCTGCCTGCGGCCACGCTGATCCTGCTCGCACTGTTTGCGGCCCAGCCTTTCGGCACGGCCGCGATCGGCCGCCGTTCGGCCCGATCATGCTGGCCTGGTTTGCGGTGATCGCCGCGCTGGGCGCCTGCGGGGTCCTCCAGCACCCATCGGTCTTCGCCGCGGTCAATCCGCTCTACGGTCTCGATTACCTATCGAGGGGCGGCTTTCAGGGATTTCTGGTCCTCGGCGGCGTCTTCCTCTGCGTCACTGGGGCCGAGGCGCTCTACGCCGACATGGGCCATTTCGGGCCGACGCCGATTCGTCTGTCGTGGAGTTTGATCGTCTTCCCGGCTCTTATCCTCAACTATGCCGGACAGGCGGCGATCGTACTCGCCGGCGCGCCGACCGAAGGCAACATCTTCTACCGGCTCTGCCCGGCGCCGCTGCTGACCCCGATGATCGTGCTCGCGACTATCGCCACCGTGATCGCCAGCCAGTCGATCATCACCGGCGCTTTTTCAATGACCCGCCAGGCGATACAGCTCGGCTGGCTGCCGCGCATGGCCATCACCCAGACCTCGGCGGAGGGCTACGGCCAGATCTACGTCGGGGCGGTCAACTGGCTTCTGATGATCGTCACCTTGGGCCTCACGATCGGCTTCGGCAAGTCCGACAATCTCGCCGCCGCCTACGGCATCGCTGTCTCGGCGACGATGCTGATGACGAGCGTGCTCCTTTTCATCGCCATGCGCGAGGTCTGGGGCTGGCCGATCGTCGCCGCGGGTGCGGTCGCGGGGCTGTTCCTTATCATCGACGGCGCGTTTCTCGCCGCCAACCTCGCCAAGGTGATGCAGGGCGGCTGGGTCCCGCTCTTGCTGGCTGCGATCGTCTACGGGGTGATGTGGATCTGGCACCGCGGCGCGACCGCGGTTCGCGAAAGCGTGGTCGCCGAACAGACGCCGCTCTCGGCGATGATCGCGGAATTGCACTCGGGCAAGATCGCGCGCGTGCCCGGGTCGGCGGTGTTCTTCAGCCGCGCCAAGGACCAGACGCCCCCGGTCATGGACTGGCACGTGCGCAAGAACCGGGCGCTGCACGAGTCGGTGCTGGCGCTGACGCTGACCGTCCTTTCGGTTCCATGGACCGATCCTGACGAGCGGCTGACCGTGCAGCACGTCGACGACAGGTTCTGGCGGGCCGAGGCCCGGCGCGGCTTCATGGAGCATCCCGACATTCCCCAGATCCTTGAGGAGTGCAAGGCGACCGGGGTCGATATCGACCTCGACGACGTGACCTTCTACGTCGGCGCCGAAACCATCGTGCCGCGCGAGGACGGAAAGGGCATCCCGCGCTGGCAGGAGGCGCTGTTCGCGGCGCTCGGGCGCAACGCCGAGCGGATCAGCGACTATCTCCAGTTGCCCTGCGATCAGGTGGTCGAGATCGGACGCGAGATCGAGATCTGAACGACGTGCGTTCAGCCTTGCCCCGAGGTTGAAGTGTAGAGGGCGCGGGCGCCATCGACAACAATAAACGAGCTCTCAACGCAATTCCGACAAGAGTTCGTGCGACAAGAACTCAATAGAAAATTGCGTCAGATCGGTCACGACAGTTCCGAGTGGCGCGATGTAGGGGAGGTCGACGTCAGGGAGCGGGTGATGTCCCGACGATATTTCAGTCGGTTGCTGACGAGCGCGGCTTTGTCGCTCGCGCTGATGATGGCGGGCATCGTTGGGGTTCGTGCCGAGACCGTCGTCGTTCAGACTGTTCCGGGCTCGTTGGACGGCGCCAACGGCGCCAATGGTGTCAGTCCCGGCGGTTCGGGTCAGCCGGGCAATCCCGGCCTACCTGCGAATGCCGACGCGGGCTATAGCACGCCGAACACCGATGCCCTCAATCAGGCAACCGCGACGGGCGGAAACGGCGGCGCGGGCGGAATGGGCGGAATGGCCGGAATGGGGCGCGAACTCGGCAATGGCGGCAACGGCGGCAATGGCGGCGGCGCAACCGCGAGGGCGGCGACGTCGATCGTCTCCGGGGCGGGGGAAGCGGACGCCTATTCGTATGGCGGAAATGGCGGCGCAGTAGGCTTCGGCGCCGGCGGTAGCAGCGGCGGATGCTTCTACCCGGACGTTATCTGCGGCGGCTCAGGCGGCGCGGCGAATTCGTCCGCGCAGACGACGGTCATCTCCGGCGCGGCGGCAGCCAATGCATATTCTACAGGCGGCAACGGCAGCAACGAGACCTTCGGCGCTCTCTTCAATGGCGTGAGCGGCGCCGGCGGCGCGGCCACCAGCACGGCGAAGGCGAGCGGCTCGACCAGCGTGTCGTCGTCCGCCACCGCGGTCGGCGGCTCAGGCGGATGCTGCGAATCAGATGTATATTCTGGTGGCGACGCCAGCGCGAGCAGCGCGGCGACGGGCAACGGCGCGGGCGGCGTGTCGTCGTCAGCTACGGCGACCGGCGGCGTCGGCGGGTGGGACGGGAATTTTTTCTCCGGCAATGGCGGACGCGGCGCCGCCGTCAGCACGGCGATGTCCAGCGGTTCGGGCGACGTGACTTCAACCGCGACCGCGAACGGCGGTTCGGTTGGGATCTTCCCCGGATCTGCGCCTTCTTTCGGCTCGGGTGGCGCCGCCAGCGCCACCAGCACGGCGATGTCGAGCGGCTCCGGCGGCGTGTCATCGTCGGCGACCGCGGTCGGCGGCGTCGGTGGCGACGCCAGTGGCGGCGACGCCAGCGCCACGAGCACGGCGACGTCCACCGGTTTGGCCAGCGTGTCATCGTTCGCCGGCGCGACCGCCGGCGAGGGCGGCTACCCCGGGTCGGGCGCAGCCAACGCAGAGAGCACGGCCGAGAACGCAAGCGGCACAGTGGCGACGACAGCCCGGTCCCCGGCCGCAGGTAGTTCGATAGAGGGCTACGGCGCTGCGAGCGCTATGACCATGGCCAGCATCGGCGCCGGCGATCCCGGTCCGGTGTCCCTCGCAGCGGGTCAATCCGTCTCCAACGCGTCGCTGACGCCGGGCGGTCCGACCATTGGGGTCGGCGCGATGTCGGCAGACTACGGCGGGTGGGGCGAGACTTTGACCTACCAAACCGTCGCGGATTTTACATTCACGACCACCGCGCCGAGGAATTATACCTCACGCTGCTCGACAATAATTTTTCAGGCGTCGGCTTCGACAGTTTGGAGTTGCAGATCGACGCCAACGGACGCGCTTCCGACTATTCGTTTACCTCCCTTAGTGAAGCCGAGTTGTTCTTCATGGACCA
This sequence comes from uncultured Alphaproteobacteria bacterium, assembly GCA_963794155.1. Lineage (GTDB taxonomy): Bacteria > Pseudomonadota > Alphaproteobacteria > Rhizobiales > Beijerinckiaceae > Roseiarcus. Next base: position 26,136 of record CAWCCX010000008.1, read on the forward strand.
CAGGCTCGCCCTCGGTGATTGGAGCGCGGGAGCGCAGGTCGTCGACGTGTCCTATTGGCTCACCGCGAGCGAACCCGGGGCTGGCTTCGGCTTCGATTACAATCTGGCGATCCCGGAGACCTCGACCTGGGCCATGCTGTTGGCTGGCTTCGCCGGGCTTGGTCTTGTCGGATATCGGCGCGCCCGTCGCGCCGCGCCCCCTTAGCGCGCCGACGTCGCTAGTTCCCCGCGCCCGCGCTGGCTTCGCCGGCGCGGACCTCCCTGTCGTGCGGGACGGGGTTGTCATCGCCCAACAGACGCCGCTCTCGGCGATGATCGCGAAGTTGCACTCGGGCAAGATCGCGCGCGGCTTCCTCGCTCGCGGCTGGGTCAGATCGAACGATGACCGCCAGCCCTCGAACCGATGTCCCCTGCAACTCGCCCTTGCCGCCTTCTCCTATTTCGCCGCTTCCGCCGCCAGGGTGCCATAGTGGTCGGGCACGTACATCTCGGGGGGAACAGGATTGCGGTGGTACTCGGGGTTGTGAACGCGCGCGGGCAGGACCGGCTTCTCGTGCGGCAGTTCCTCGTAGGGAATGCGGGTCAAAAGATGGGCGATGCAATTGAGGCGGGCGCGCTTCTTGTCGACTGCCTCGACCACCCACCACGGCGCCTCGGGGATATGGGTGCGCTCGAGCATCGTCTCCTTGGCCTTGGTGTAGAGCTCCCACCGGCGGCGCAATTCGAGGTCCATCGGCGAGAGCTTCCACTGCTTCAGCGGATCATTGATGCGCATCAGGAAGCGCAAGTGCTGTTCGTCGTCGGTGATCGAGAACCAGTATTTGACCAGCACGATGCCTGAACGCACCACCAGGCGTTCGAACTCAGGCGTAGATTCGAAGAACTCCTCGTATTCCTGATCGGTGCAGAAGCCCATCACTCGTTCGACGCCGGCGCGATTGTACCAGCTACGGTCGAACAGCACGATCTCGCCGCCGGCCGGCAGGTGCGGGACATAGCGTTGGAAGTACCATTGTGTGCGTTCACGCTCGGTCGGCGCGGGCAGCGCCACGGCGCGGCAGACGCGCGGGTTGAGACGCTGCATGACCCGCTTGATCGCCCCGCCCTTGCCTGCCGAGTCTCGCCCTTCAAAGATAACGACCAGCTTCAGCTTCTTGGCGACGACCCAGTCCTGGAGCTTGATGAGCTCGCGCTGCAGGCGCAGAAGCTCCTTGAAATAAACCTGCCTTGGCAGCGAATCGTGCAGCTGAAGATGCTCGCTTTCAGACAGCAAGTCCTCGAGCTGATCGTCCTCGAGCTCGAGCTCGATATCCTCGTCGAGGTTGTCCTGGATCTCGGCGTTGACGCGCTTCTGGAACGCGCTGACGGGACTTGCCTTTTTCGCACTCATTGAGGTTGCTTCCCCTGGTTGCCGCCCGCGCCGCGACGACGCGGCGGCGATGAGCGAAATGTTCGACGACGCATGCGACAGTTTTGCGACGGGCTTGACGCCGGCGCTATATCTAGGGCGGCTGGGCGACCCGATGGCGCGCCAGGATCAGCGCGATGGCGCCGGAGCCGAGTCGGGCGATGGTGTTATCGGCGCGGCTCGTTAGCATGATCGGGGTCCGCGTCCCGAGCATGATGCCGGCCATCTCGGCGGCGGGGAGATAGACGAGCTGCTTGGCCAGCATGTTGCCGGCCTCGAGGTCGGGAACGAGAAGAATGTCCGCAGGCTCACTGGTCTAGCCGGAATGTATGACATTGTCTCCGGTCATCGTCGGTTTGTCTTCGGCGCCCGCTGACGGATCGTGGGTGGCGCTTGCCACCGGCCTCAACGAGCGTCCCCTTCGCAGGGGACGGCGCGGACCACGTCTTGCGTGGGCGGGGAGCGCATTGCCGGCAAAGGACCCATGAGCTGTCGCCCTCCCGACGATCCCGCTGAGCGGCAGGAAGCGGTGTTCCGCTTTCTCGCCGATCCCCGGACCCACGGGTTGAGCGAGCCGGTCGGACGCGTCGACACGGCGGGAGCGATCGTATTTCTGGCCGGTCCCGACGCCTACAAAGTCAAGCGGGCGGTCAGATTTCCATTCATGGACCTCTCGACGCTCGACAAGCGCCAGCGCGCCTGCGAGGCCGAGATTGCAGTCAATCACGCTTCCGCTCCGGGCGTCTATCTGGCAGCGCTGCCGATCACGCAAACCGGGAAGGCGTTTGCGATCGGCGGCAAGGGCGAAATCGTCGAGTGGGTCGTCCATATGCGGCGATTTGACGAGGATGCGACGCTCGACCGGCTCGCGGCGCGCGATGGCGTGTCGGAGGACGTCATCGACAAGCTCGCGCTCGCGATCCGCCGGTCCCACGCCCGCGCGCCGGTGCGCGATGCGGCGCGCTCGGCCCATGCGCTTGAGACCTTCATCGAGCAGAACGACGCCGCCTTCGCCGAGCGTCCGGATCTTTTCGATCGCGCCGTGGCCCGGAAGCTTACCGTCAATTCGCGGCTCGCATTCGCGATCGTGCGGCCGGTCCTGCTCAACCGTGGCGCGGCCGGGTTCATCCGCCGTTGTCACGGCGATCTCCACCTGCGCAACATCGTCCTTATCGACGGCGAGCCGACGCTGTTCGACGCGGTCGAATTCTCGGACGAGATCGCGAGCGGAGACGTCCTCTACGATCTCGCATTCCTGTTGATGGATCTCGAGGAGCGCGGGCTGCGCGCCTCCGCCAACCGGCTTTTCAATCGCTACCTCGCGCCCGAGCCGCCGGGGGCGATGAACGGCCTCGTCGCGCTGCCGCTGTTCTTGAGCCTGCGCGCGGCGATCCGGGCCAAGGTCGAGGCGGCTGGGGCCGATCGGCTCGAAGGCGAAAAACGCAGCGAAGCGCGGGCGCTGGCCAGGCGCTATTTCGATTGCGCGGTCGCGTTTCTCCGTTACGCTTCGCCGCGGCTCATCGCCGTCGGCGGGCTTTCTGGGGTCGGCAAGAGCGCGCTCGCCGGGGCGCTTGCGCCGCGGCTCGGCCGGGCGCCCGGCGCGCTGTGGCTGCGCAGCGATCTCGAGCGCAAGGCAATGTTTGCGGTCGGGGAGACCGCCCATCTCCCGGCCTCGGCTTACGCTCGCGAGGTCACCCGCGGCGTCTATCAGCGGCTCTTCGACAAGGCCCGGGTTGCGCTTCGCGCGGGGCAGACGGTGGTGCTCGACGCCACCTTCGCCGCGGCTTCGGTGCGCGCCGCCGCCGCCGGCGCGGCGGCCGAGACCGGCGTCGCCTTCGCCGGCCTTTTTCTCGACGCCCCGCTGGCGACCCGCCTGGAGCGCGTCGCCTCGCGGCGCGCCGACGCTTCGGACGCCGACGCGGAGGTCGCCAGCCGGCAGACGGCGGAGCCGCTCAGGGAGCGGGGGTGGACGGCGCTGGGAGCTTCCGGGACCCTCGGCGAAACGACGAGACTGGCGCTGGAGCGGCTCTCGAGCGCTTGACGGCCGCGCCGTGCCAACGGCCGCTGGCGCAGGCCGGCGCTTGACCGCGGGGTCCGGATCATCATCATGAAATGTTCATGTCGGGTTCAGTGGGCCGGCGGCATGAGAAGCAATGAGCTCGGCCTCCTGTCGGGCTGGGAGGGAGCCGGCGAAAGGCTGGGGCGCCCATTGAGGAGGGATTGGCAATGATCACCACGTCATTCAGGGTCGCGCTTTCGGCCCTTTTCTTCGCCGGCGCCCTGGGTCTGGCTTCGACCGGCGCTGCCCGGGCCCAAAGCATCATGAAGGAGTGCGGCGACGACTGGAAGGCCGCCAAGACCAACAACACGACCAACGGCATGACGTGGCAGGAGTTCCTGAAGCAGTGCCGCACCCAGAAGGAGAGCTCCGCGACTCCCGCCGCCGCGCCTGCCGCGGTGCCCGCGGCCGCGCCGGCTCCAGCGCCGGCCCCGACCCCGGCGCAAACCTATCAGCCGAAGCCGAAGCCCGTACCGGCGCAGACGGCCGCTCGCCCGACCGGCGCCGGCCAATTCAGCTCGGAGGCGGAAGCCAAGGCGCGCTGCCCCGGCGACACGGTCGTGTGGGTCAACACCAAGTCGCACATTTATCATTACGCCGGCACCCGCAGCTACGGCACGACCAAGCAGGGCGCCTATATGTGCGAAGCCGACGCCAACGCCGCGGGCGACCGGGCCTCCAAGAGCCGGATCGGTCAGCCGAAGCAGCAGCCGTAGGTCGGGAGAGTCGCAAGCTGAGGTCGCCTCGTCTCGCGCGCCGGGAATCCGGGGGCCGCTTGCGCCGCGTTGGGGTGAAGGCCCCGCTGTGGGGACCCGAGCGCTCCGAGGAGCCGTGACGGTGTTTCGCGACGCGATCCACATCCCAGCGGCGGACCCACGCCCTTACGGACGCCCTGCGGGTTCGTGACGGGCGGCGTCGCTGGGCCGGCTCGCGATTTCCGCCGGAAACTGTCGCCGCCGGAGACTTGCGGTTGGAGCGGGTCTGCCGCACAATCAATTCGCGGCTTTGGGGCGGGCGACGGTGGATAAGAAGCGCGCAACGGCCTTTGGGGAATGTCAGGCGAGGGCGCGAACGCCCGTTTTGGCGCGGCGAGGCTTCGCTTTGTCCCGCCGAGGCGATTCGGTTAATATTCAACTGGTAAGCCGTGTTTCGCAGGCTCGTTCAGGTCTGGCGCGGTTTGCGGGCATGGATGGATGACCGACGCTCGCTGGCGGCGACGGCTAGTCGCGACCACGGCAATCACGCTTCTCGCGCTCGCCGCCGCGCCCGGCGCGCGCGCGATGTGCTTGCCCATGCCGCCGTCCACCGACCACCTCTTCGCTCTTGGCGGCGAAAGTTGCGTCGCCACCGGCACGTACACTCCGACGACGGTGGCGAGTCCTGAGGGGGACGTCGCCGGCCTGTACGCCGAGGACGGCAGCACGATCACCGGGCTCACCTCCGTCACCATCAAGCTGAATCCGAACGGCGCCGACGCGATATTGAGCAACGGCGCAAGCGCTTCGTCCCCGTTTGCCGCGTCAAACGTCAATTTGGCGGTTCCGGTGACGATCATGACGTTCGGCTCGGCCGCGTTTGGGGTGTATGCGCTCGACGGCGGCAGCGCGACCTTGAGCGACGGCGGTTCGATCACGCTCGAGACGACCTCAACCCAGTCGACTGGCGTGATCGCGTCCGGCGTCGGCTCGGCTAGCGGGGTCGGCTCGTCGATTTCGATCACCAATATCACGATTGACACGAAGGCGGCTGACGATACCGGCGCGCTGAGCGAACTCGGGGCGAGCGTCACCATCAACGGCGGCAGCGTCACGACGAATGCGGTTGGCTCCGCCGGGGTGGTCGCCCTGGGCGGCGCAACGTCCGAGTCCGGGGCGACGATCCCGACCACACTTACGGTGACGGGGACGAAGGGCGTGACGACGATAACCACGCTCGGCGGCGAAGACACAAGTCTCAATATCTTTTCTACAGCCGTGTGGGTCGCCGGCGCCGGAGCGACCGGCACTCTGAACGGCGTCACCATCATGACCGAGGGCGCCGGGAGCGACGGGGTTTTGGCGCAGGCCGGCGGCGTGGCCTACTTGTACAGCACGACGGCCGTCCCCACCACCAGTGTCACCACGACCAACGATAACGCGGTCGGACTCCAGGCCATCCAAGGCGGGATCATCAACGTCAACGGGCCAGTCAATATCACGACCGGGGTGAGCGAGGCCTCGACCGGGACCAACGCCTACGGCGTCAATGCCGACGGCGCGGGGTCGCAGGTCAATCTCAACGCCGCGACGATGATCACGACCAATTACACCAGCGCCTATGGGCTCTACGCCAGCGCCGGCGGGACAATCGAGACGACGGGGACGCCGGCCGTCAACGTCACCACCTATGGAGATGGCGCGATCGGGGTCTACGCCTCGGGGACGTCCACTTCCACCACACCCGCCACCCCTTCGACGATTACGATTGGGGGCCTCGCCACGATCATGACCAGCGGCGACACCGCGTCAGGCGTGCAGGCGGACCTTGGCGGGCAAGTGACGCTGAGCGGCGGCTCGACGGCGACCCCGAACACGGTCACCACCACTGGCGCCGGCGGGATCGGGCTTTACGCGCTGAGCGGCGGGACCATCGACATCAGCGGACCGACCACGATCTCGACATCGGGGGCGACTTCAACGACGACAGGTCTCGTCGCCTATGGCGTCAACGCCAACGGGCTGGGCTCGACAGTTACGCTCGGCGCCGCGACGACGGTGACGACGACCGGGACCGGCGCCAATGGCCTCAACGCCTACGGGCTCTACGCCAACAACGGCGGGTTGATCAACACGACGGGGACGCCGACCGTCACCGTCACCACCAACGGAACGAGCGCGAACGGGGTCTACGCCACCGGGACGGCCCCATCGCCATCGACCACGCCGTCGACGATAACCCTCGGGGGCGTCGCCTTGATCACGACCCACGGCAACTCCGCGGCGGGCGTGCAGGCCGACCTCGGCGGGCAGGTTACGCTGAGCGGCGGTTCGACGGCGACGCCGAACACGGTCACCACGACCAACAATGGCGCGATCGGGCTTTACGCGTTGAGCGGCGGCGCCATAACCGCCAGCGGGCCGATCACGATCACGACATCGGGGACAACTTCAACCACGACAAGTCTCAACGCTTATGGCGTCAACGCCGATGGCAGCAGCGGAACGACGCCCTCACAAGTCAATCTCGCTGCGGCGACGATCACGACAACAGGCCAGGGCGCGGTTGGACTTTACGCGAGCGACGTCGGAGCGACGGGTCAGGGCGGCCACATCACGGTCTCGGGAGCGCTGAACGTCACGACCGGGACAGCCACGGGCGCACTCCCGGGAGCCTATGGCGCGTGGGCGCAAAGCGCCGGTTCAACGATCGCTCTCAATGGCGCCAGCACGTTCACGATCAACGGAGCCGCTTACGGGCTCTTCGCCAGCGGCAGCGGCGCCATCACCACCGGAATCGGCAGCACGTTGGGCGTCACGATCAATGGCGGCGTGGGGGCCGGCGGGGTCGAGGCCAGCGGTTCCGGGAGCACGGTGACCCTCTCGGGCGCCACGACCGTCACGCTCAACGGCGCTTCAAACACCGGCCTGTTCGCGACGACGGCCGGGGCGATCACGACTGAAGCTCCGACGTCGATCACGGTTTCCGGCGCTTCCTCAACGGGCGTGCAGGCGACCTCTGGCACGGTGACGTCCACCGGGACGCTTAATGTGACGACTACGCAGGCGTCTTCGGTGGCGTTCGCGCTGAGCGGGGCTGCGCCGTCGATCCTCGCCACCGGCGGAGGGACCGTGTCCGCCGCTGGCGTCGCGATCAATATCACCGGCGCCACGAACGCCGTCGCGACCTTTGACAATTTCACCATCACGAGCGCGTCAGGCGACCTGATTCATGCCGATCCATCGACGGCGACCATCAATTTCACCAACACGACAGCCACCGCCAACGGCGGCAATCTGCTCAACGCCACCGCCGGCAGCGTCATCACATTCAACGCCAGCGGGTCGACGGTGACCGGCGCCATCCAGACGGACGCGACCTCGACAACCAACGTTTTCCTTACTAACAGCTCGACCAACAAGATGATCTGGAACATGACCGGGTCGTCGATGGTGACGAACCTCAACCTCACCAACAGCTCCGTGGTCTTTTCGCCGACCGGCGGGTTCAAGACCCTGACTGTCAATTCGCTCGTGGGCAACACGGGGGCGAACATCACGCTCAACACGGTGTTGGGCGGGACGGGCTCTGCAACCGACCAGATCATCATCAACGGCAAGGGCGGCACGGCGACAGGGACGACGTCGCTCACGATCATAAATGCCGGCGGCGCAGGCGCGCAGACGACAGGGTCCGGCATCCCCGTGGTCGTCGCGACCAACGGCGGGACGACGACGACGACCGCCTTTAAACTCGCCAGCCCGGTCACCGTCGGGGGATTCAACTATACCCTTAGCGAGGACCCCAGCAGCGACGACTGGTATTTGACGGGGAAGCCGGTTCCAAGCCCCGAAAACGCGATCACCGCCGCGAGCATCCAAAACTCTGTCAACAGCCTCGCCCAAGCGCAATTCAATAATATGATCACCACCCGACTGCTCGGCTCGCTGCTGCTCGGCGCCAACGAACAGGTCAGCGGTTGCGATTGCGGCGGCGGCTTTGCCGGGGGCGGCTCGTTTTCGCTCGGGTCGCACGGGCGGTGGGCGCTCAGCGATAGCCTGACCCTGCTCGCCGGCATGTCCTGGGACAGCTTCTATCAGGATGGGACCAATGTCTCGGCCTCCCCGATCGTGGCCGCCGCGCTTCGCTACGATCCGCCGAACTGGGGCAGGAGCCGTCCGTTCGTCGAATTCGGCGCCGCCGTTTCGCCGTACATCAGCGCGAGCTACACCCGTTACTACAACAATGGCTTCACCCCTGCGGAGGGGGTGGGATCGGCAATCGATCGCGGGCTCGCCGTCTACGGGCGTGTCGGCTGGGTCGACCGCTTGACGCCGATCGACGAAGGGGCAGCGTTCGTCGATCTGGTCCGCGGCTGGCAGGAACAGGGCGGCTATACCGAAGTGTCGACCGCGGTCAATCCCTTCCCCGCCACCGTGAGCAACGGCGTTAGCAGGGAAGACGTCGCGCGGCTCGGCGCGCAATACACCCATCTGTTCTTCGGCAACCTTGAGGCGAACGTCAACGCCGCCGTGGCCCATGGCTTCGACAGCAGTTTCGGGTCGCAAGTCGCTGTCCTCAATTTTGGGTCCATCGCCCCGTTTCCGATCCTCAACTCCACATGGGGCGAGTTCGGCGGCCGGCTCGGCTATCGCTTTTCGCAAAGTCTGGTCGTAGACGCCTTCGCGATCGGCACGCTTGGCGGCGAAGTCGGTCGAACGCTCCATGTCGGCGTCGGGGCCCGCTATGCGTTCTGAGACCGGCCGCTATTTTTCGTCGAGCGCGATTACCGGACGCCAATCCGCATCCTGAGCGGTTTCGGCCAATTGGCCGAAGCGGCGAAGGTTGTAGGAATAAAGGCCGCGAACGGCTTCGGGCGCGCGCGCCGCCGCCTCCTTCGCCATCGAGACCGCGCCGGCGAAGTCCCGGTTCCGGTAGGCGGCAAGCATCGCCGAGTGCAGGCGGTTCAGCGCCGCGAATTCGTCGCTTGCGGCGAGGGCCGCGTCTCCGGCCAGCGCATAAAGACCGACCGGACGGGTCTTGTTCTTGAGCAGGACCGAATCGATTTCGAGCCAGGCGAATTCGGGCGCGTCGGCGCGCGTCGTCTCGCTGCCGATGACGTCGACCAGAAAAATCTTGCAGGCGCCTTCGAGGCGAGACGCGACGTTGACCTCGTCGCCGATCGCCGAATAGTCGAACCGGCGGAGCGAGCCCAGATTGCCGACGCAACATTCGCCGGTATTGAGCCCGATCCCAAATCGCACCGGCTTGAACGCCCGCCCGTCCGCCTCGGCGCGCTTGCGCCAGCCCTCATTCAGCGTGACCAGGGTCCGGCGCATCGCCAGAGCCGATTCGACCGCGTGCCTTGCGTGATCAGGGTCGTCGAGCGGCGCGTTCCAGAACGCGACGATGGCGTCGCCCATGTACTTGTCGACGGTGCCCAACTGATCGAGAATCGCGTCGGTCATCGGCGTGAGATATTCGTTGAGGAACTTGGTCAGCTCGGAGGCGTTGAACCCCTCTGAGATGGTGGTGAACGACCGGATGTCGCAGAAGAGCAAGGTCAGCTGCCGCTGCAAGCCGCCAAGCTCGAGGGCTCCCGGCATTTCCGCCAGGCGCGCGACCACCGCGGGCGAGACGAAACGGCCAAAGGCCGAGCGAATCTCGCGCTCCTGGTGCCGCTTCACGGCGTAGAGGGTCGAAACCCCGGTAAAATAAACCATGGCGGCGGAAAATGCAGGGTAGGTCGGCTCGATAAGCAATCCGGCGCGCGAAAATGCGAACCAGCTCGCGGCGACGATCGCGCCGACCACGGCGGCGAACACGAGCGCCGCGAACTGCGGCGCGAGCGCCCAGGTCGTCGCCACGAGCGCCGCGCAGATGACCGCTGTCGCCATCCATTCCGCGGCCGGGCCCCAATCGGGACGCCTCAGCGTCTGGCCGCCCAAGACTTGCTCGACGATTTGCGCGTGGGCTTCGACGCCAGGCATGACAGGCGACAGCGGGGTGGCGACAATGTCCGAGAGCGTTGCGGCGCTCGCGCCCACGAACACGATCATGCCCTTCAGATCGCTGAGGTCGGCGCCGGGCGCGAGCGCCTTCCACGCTGGAATCGAGCGGCGTTGATCGGGGCTCGCGAAGTAGACTCTGATCTCCCCGGCCGCGTCGGTGTCGATCGTCAGGGCGCCGTTGCGGACCTCCAGCACGCCATAGACTTCCCCGAAGGCCGTCTCGCCGCTGGCGTTCGAAGACTTGACGATATAGGTCGAGGCGCCCTGCGCGACTCGAAGCGCTTCCATCGCCAGACTTGGGTGGAGCGCCCCGTCCACATTGAGGATGAGCGGCACCCGGCGCACGACCCGGTCGGAGTCCGCCCGCCAATTGAGGAAGCCAACGCCGGCTGCGTGTTGCGCCAGCTCCGACAGGGGCGCCAAGGCCCCGGGCGAGGGAGTGAGGAACTTCGTTGCATCGTCGCCGGCGGTGACGAAACCCGCCTTGGCGGAGCCGCCGGCGCCATTGGCGGCATCGGAGACGAAGCTGCCCAGGACGACCGGGGCGCCGTCGATCGCATGCGCGAACGCGCTGTCCGGGGTCTGCCCAGCCGGCGCGGCGGAGTCGGCGCGATCCTTTTCCGAGAACAGGAAATCGAAAGCGATCGCCGCTGCGCCGGCATTCTTCAACGTGTCGACCAACGCGGCGAGACGCTCGCGCGACCACGGCCATTGGCCAAGTTGCTTCAGCGATTCGTCGTCGATCTCAATGATGCGGACCGGCTGGTCGAACGTATAGGGGCGCGGCTTCCAGCGTTGGTACTGGTCGAAAACCAAGTCTTGCAGCACGGCCCGCGTGGGCGCGCCGACCACGCCGGCCAAGAGCGCGAGCGCGCAAGCCGTGGTCGTCGTCAGCGCATAGATCCTGGCCTCGCTCGCCTTCCGCATGCCGTCCTTGCCGCTCCCTGAGACATCAGAAAAGTAGAAACGTCAGTCTTGTCAAGCCGATGAAGTCTCTCCGCTGCGTCAGGACGCCGGATCAACCGAACCATCTCACGCAGCAATGCGTCGATTGTTCGTCGAACCTGCGGCCACGCGAAACGATCTGCCGGGGCCGCACGTCGGGTTGAACTCAGTCGATCAGGGAATGGGGGTTTGAGCGGGCGAGCGCTCGTCGCGCCTTACGCCCCGGCAGACCGGACCCGCTTCGCCGGGCGCGAGCGGTCGAAGATAGCGGTCGACGCCGAAGTCGAACGCGATCCGGTTGGCTTCGTGTCCGGTTTCGATCCCGTAGCTGCGCAGATAGAGGTAGAGCGTCCCACCCTTGGTGTCGACCGGCCGCGCGTGCCGGACCGGGACCGCGCCGATCACGCCAACCCTCTCCGGGCCGAAAGCGGCGCGCACCACCGGCCCCAGCAACAGATCGCCTCCCCAGCCGCTGGCGGATTCGGCGAAGACCCAGGCGACGGCCTCCAGCGCCCGGCGCGTGATCAGGGGCGCCATGATTTCGATCGACGAAACTCGCATGATCCCGTCGCCGGCGCCCGGCTGCTTGAGAAATGGCCAAGCGGTCTGCGAATTCGGAGGTGAGCGACGGGCCGGCAAGGTCAAGCTTTTCCCGCTCCGCAATCTGGAAGAGAAGATCGATCTGCGCCGCTTCGATTTCGATGTCGTCGTCGAGGAACAGCACCCGGTCGTAGCGCAGCAAAAGGTCCGGCCGAAGTTCGAGCAGCCGGCGGATGGCGGTGTTCTTACATCCGCGCTGGTAGATGACCGTTTCCGCCTCGGGATCGGGAGGAGATTCGTCGTAGTAGTTCAACAGAATGTCCCAGTCGCGCGGCTCGCTGAGATAGGCCGCGTTGAATCCCTTTCCGGACTGGACATAGACGAGCAGGCGCCTCCTGGTTGGCTTCGACTCGCGTTCGATCCGCAACCGCCCTACGGCGAAAAACCGGTCCTGCCGCGCCCTTAATTCCTCCCGGTTAAGAGGCGGCGTGAACTCGCCCTCGCGCCGCCTGAGGTCGAACACCCGGTAGGCCGCCTCTTCGAGCGAACGGCGCTTGCCGCGTATCACGTCGCGCAGAAACGCAACGTCGATGTCCGCTCGCGGACGCTTGCCCGCCGGCAGGCCGGTCTCGAGATAGTGCAGGAAAGGATGGGGATGGCTCAGGCTCCAGTCCGGATTCTGCGACATGTACCAAGCCTGGTCGAATTCGGCCGAAGGCGGAGGTGCATTCGGCCCTTGCGCAAGATAGAGTTCAAGCAAGCCTTGACTCGCCCTTCGAACGCCGCTCGCGCGACTGCGAAAATAGTGCGGGTCAAAGAAGCCGTTCGGGCGAAAGCCGAGCTTCTCTCCGATCAGCGCGTAGTGCGCCGGCGCGAACGGCGCCAAGTGTTCGCTGAGCAGCCGCCGCCGCGCGTAAAGGCTCGCCCAAAACGCTCGCCGGCTTGCCTCCGGCAGCCCGATGTGAAGATCCATGTCATGCCTATAGTTTCCGCCGCTCGGGCGAGCAACCTGCGGCGCGGACGCCTCGATGCCGCGGCTTAATCGCCCGGGCGCGAGCGCAAGCTCAAAGTCGCGCGGGTTCAAAGCGAATCGGCTGTCGGGCCAAACACAGCCTCAAACGCCGCGCGCAACGCCGCGTCGGTTTGCGCCATCGTCACGGGGCGCCCGAGATCGGCGAGGCTGGTGACGCCGTAGTGCGCCTCCCGAATCCCACACGGCGCGATGCCGGAAAAGTGCGCAAGATCGGGATTGACGTTCAGCGCCACGCCGTGAAGCGTCGCCCAGCGCCGGATGCGCACGCCGATTGCGGCGATCTTGTCCTCGGCAATTTCGCCGAGCGCCGAAGGCGATTTGTCGGGGCGCACCACCCAGACGCCGACCCGGTCCGCACGGGTCTCGCCGACGACGTCGAACGCCTTGAGCGTCTCGATCAGCCAGTTTTCGAGCGTCGCGACGTAGGCCCGGACGTCCGGCCGACGGCGCTTGAGGTCGAGCATGACATAGGCGACCCGTTGTCCCGGCCCGTGATAGGTGAACTGGCCGCCGCGGCCGGTCCGATGAACCGGAAAGCGGGCGTCGATGAGGTCGCTTTCCTTGGCGCTCGTGCCGGCGGTGTAGAGCGGCGGATGCTCGATCAGCCAAACCCGTTCGGGCGCCGCTCCGCGCGCGATCGCTTCCGCCCGCGCTTCCATATCCGCGAGAGCGTCGGCGAATTGGGTCAGTCTCGGGGTGACGACCCATTCTACCGGCGACGCGCTGGCAGGCGCGAGCAGAGACGCGCGCGGCGCGAGGGGCGAATTCAACACAATGACTTTTTATCAGGTGGAGGGCACAGCCGCGAGCGGGCGCGCGCGATCTCCCTGTGCGCGATGGCCGGCGGCTTGACTCCTCAAAGCCGATTCGGAGCATTGCCGCGCGTATGGTTGCGCGGTCGGCTTGGGCTGTCGCCCAAAACCCGGGGAGCCAAATGAGCGCGCCAAGACGAATGCCTGAGCGTGGTCCGCGGATTTCTCGACGCGACCTGCGCGCAACCGGTCTGAGAGCCCACAGCAGATGAGCGCCTCACGCAATCCGTTGCGTGTGTTAGGTTTTTTCGGTTAACGGCGTCAATTGGCGCTTGACGGAGCGGCATCGCCGGCGCTTCCTTAGCGGCGACGCCTCGCGGCGTTGCGCCCGGTTGTTCCAACAAAGAAAGCGCGCCCTCGAGGGGGACGCCGCTTGCGTTGGGGGGTAAGGCCTTGACCCGCGCCGGGTTGAAGCATTGGCGTTCATTGGTGGCTGCGGGCGCAATCGCACTCGTCGTCGGCGTGCCGGTGGGCGCGTACGGCGGGGCCTGGACGCTGCCCCAGGGAAGCGGCCAACTGATCGCGACGCTCTACGGCTGGACCGGCTTCGGCCCGCCTTGGGCGGCAATCCTCCGGTCAATCAGAGCCGCTTCGACGCGCAGACCTACGTTCAGTACGGCCTTACCAATTCAATCACAATTTTTGGCCAGACCGCATTCGAGCATTACGCGCTGGGGGACCCGACGCCGGATGTCTATAACGGCCTCGACCGGATGTGGGCTTGAGGGCGAAGCTCTGGTCGACCGGAGACTGGGTGTTCTCGGCCGAGGGAACCGCATTCATCCCCGGCGCCCACGATGCGAAAGCGCCCGCCGAGGAGGGGAACACCGGCTGGGCGGGCGAAGCGCGCCTGAACGCGGGGACCAACTTCAAGGTTGGCGCGATCCCGGGCTTCGTCGACGCCGAGGTCGGCTATCACTTGCGCACCGAGGGTCCGCCGGACGAGTGGCACGGGGATTTGACGGTCGGGTTCAAATTCACGCCGCGGGTCATGCTGATGCTGCAGGATTTCACGACCGTCTCGGCCGTCTCAACCAACCCGACCTTCTCCACCTGGCGGCAGTCGGTGGTCGAGGCGAGCCTCGTCTACGCCCTCGACGACAAATGGTCGGTGCAGTTCGGCCTGTTCTCAACAGTGTGGACGGTGAAGACCAATACGCAGCATGGCGTGGCGCTCGCGGTGTGGCGGAATTTTTGACGCGCCCGCCCGCGCCTCACGCGCTCTTGTCGAACAGCTCCCGTCCGATCAGCATGCGCCGGATTTCGCTCGTGCCCGCGCCGATCTCATAGAGCTTGGCGTCGCGCAGCAGGCGTCCAAGCGGATAGTCGTTGGTGTAGCCGTTTCCGCCCAGGATCTGGATTGCGTCGAGGGCGACCTGGGTCGCGCGCTCGGCGGCGTAGAGGATCGCGCCGGCCGCGTCCTCGCGGGTCGTCTGGCCGCGATCGCAGGCCTTGGCGACGGCGTAGACGTAAGCCTTCGCGGCGTTCATCGTCACATACATGTCGGCGAGCTTGCCCTGAACGAGCTGGAAGGTCCCGATCGGCTGGCCGAACTGCTTGCGCTCATGGACGTAGGGCAGGGCGACGTCGAGCGCCGCCTGCATCAGGCCGAGCGGGCCGGCCGACAGCACCACGCGCTCATAGTCGAGGCCGCTCATCAGCACGTTGACGCCTTTGCCGACCTGGCCGAGCACGTTCTCCTCGGGCGCCTCGCAGTCGACGAACACGAGCTCGGAGGTGTCGGAGCCGCGCATGCCGAGCTTGTCGAGCTTGGCTCCTTGCGTGAAGCCTTTCATGCCGCGCTCGACGATGAAGGCGGTGATGCCGCGCGCCCCGGCGGCGGGGTCGGTCTTGGCGTAGACGACGAGGGTCTCGGCGATCGGGCCGTTGGTGATCCACATCTTCGCGCCATTGATGAGGTAGCGGTCGCCCATGCGGATCGCCCGGGTGGTCATCGAGACGACGTCCGAGCCGGCGCCCGGCTCCGACATCGCGAGCGCGCCGACGTGCTCGCCGGAGATGAGCTTGGGCAGATAGCGCGCCTTCTGGCTCGCGTTTCCGTTGCGGACGATCTGGTTCACGCACAGGTTCGAGTGGGCGCCGTAGGAGAGGCCGACGGCGCCGCTCGCGCGCGACACCTCCTCCATCGCCACGCAATGCTCGAGGTAGCCCAAGGCCAGGCCGCCGTATTCCTCCGGCGCGGTGATCCCATGCAGGCCAAGCGCCCCCATTTTCGGCCAGAGGTCGCGGGGAAAGAGGTTGTCGCGGTCGATCGCGGCGGCGCGCGGCGCGATCTCCTTCTCGGCGAAGCTGCGCGCGGCCTCGCGGATCATCGCGGCGCTGTCGCCGAGGTCGAAGTCGAATGGACGGGGCGCGTTGGGGATCATGGGCTCGCCCGGGGCTGGCGACGGTCGGGGCGAGCTTGGCGGCGCCCGGCGGCGTTTGGCAAGACCGAAGGGGCTGGTCGAGGCCGCCAGCCCGACCCAAGCCCGTATTCAGCAAACCGACAAATTCGTTCCCTGCTTGCGCGAAAAAAATTCCCTGCTCAGGCGGAAAAAATTCCCTGCTTACCCGAACAAAATACCCTGCTCGCGCCTCGTGCAACCCCTTGCCCGGACGTCCCTTCTCCCCCCAAAGGGAGAAGGGAGCGCGCCGATCGGGCCTAGCACGCGTCCCAGAAGCCCGCCCGGTAGCTGGGATCGGTGTAGTACCAGCACAGGCCTGGCGCCGGCGGCTGGCCGGCATAGGCGATCGCCGCGCCGGTCGCAAGGACGCCGAGCGCCGCGCCGGCCGCAATCGCGCCGCCGGGGCCCCAGTGATACCAGCCGGGGCGGGCCCAGCCGCCATAGCCGCGATAAACTCCGCCGTGATATCCATAGGCCCCGCCGCGATAGACCCCGCCGCCGGGCCCGCGGCCATAGACCCCTCCACCGGGCCCGCGGTAGACCCCACCGCCATAGCGGCCGTGCACACCGACGCCGCCGGCGGGTCCGTGACGGACCACAACGGCGCCAGCCGGCGGCGGACTGAACCCGGAGAGCGCAATCGCCACGCAGGCGCTCTTGACCAAACCCGATCGAATCATTGCTTTCTTCCTCATTCGCGCCCCCGCGCTGCCACGCCGTCGCGTAAGATGGCTTATCGCACAAAATTGGCGTCGAGGCGAAGGCGGCGGCGCGGCATCATTAATGCGGCTCCCCGACCTCTCGATCGCGTATGGCGCCCGTAAGCGGTAGAACGCCGCGCAGGAGAACGCCCGGCTGGCGGCTGGGGTTCCGAGGCGAGCCTGTATTTGCCTGCTTTCTCCCGAACGAACAGCCGCGTCCGGCGGCATTCGCCCCAAGCGCCGCTCAGAACGTAAAGGCGTAGAGCCTCCCACCGCCGGTGACATAGAGCCTGCCGTCGGCGGCGATGAGCGTCTGAAACTTTGTCGTGCCGGTCAGGCGCTGCGGCGGCGCGAGAAGGTCGCCGGTGTCGCCCCGGTATGCGTAGAGCCGGCCGTCGCCGTGGGAGCCAAGGGCGAACACAATCGGATTCGAACGGCCGTCGGAGGTGGTGACGATCGGGGAGCCGCCATAGCTCGCAAGCTTGCTGCACCAGGCGGTATCGATCGCCAGGGCGGGGTCGGCGCGCACCTTCAAGACGAGAAGCCCCTTCCCCGACGCATCGGCCGGACAATTCGCGCCATTGAGCTCGAGCGCGACAAAGACGGCGTCGCCGGCGCTCCAGACGGCCGGGGACGCGATGGCCGGCGCTGAGGTCACGTGGGCTCTGAGAAGCTCGCCGCCGACGCCGCCCAGATTGTCACGGTCGAGGAGATAGGCGTCGCCCGTCTTGTCGATGGCGAAGATCAGCTTGCGCACGCCCTTGGCGCTCGGCACGTCGAGCGGAATCGGCGCGGTTCCGCCGAGATCCTGGTCGTGGTCGTCGAGGTCCTTCCAGTTCGAGGGGGCGAAATAATCGCGCGTCGCAATCGGGCGGGCGAGGTCAGGAGAAAGGCGCAGAACGGCTTCGCCGTCGCTCCATCCCTTGACCAAGGCCGTATTGCCGGTCGCGGCGAACAGCGACTTTCCGTCGCTGGTCAGTCCTCCCTGCGCCCAGATGCCGCCGTGCAAGCCGCGGGTCGCGAAGCTTACAGCCTTACCGGGATCAGCGGTCGAAAAGCCGAGGACCATCCCGTGATAGTTCCCGCAATCGCCGGCTAGGCCGCCGAGTGGAACAAAGACCCGCCCGGCGAACAGGGCGAGCGCCCCACGCTCATTCTGCACCAAAGGATTGAATCTTCCGCCCAGCGCCGTCGCGACGTCGACCGGCCAGCCGGACCTCTCCGCTCCGTCGGCGAGCGACAGCGCATGGATCTCCTGCCGAGGCTTGCCGTCACGGGTTACCGCGGCGTCGAGATAAAGCGTCGCGCTCGCCTTGTCGATGACCGGCGTGCCGGTCACGCCGAGCGGCCAGATATCGCCGCAGTGGAACCCGGCCGGCGGCGCCGGCTCGCCGAGCGTGCGCATCCAGACCTGGGCGCCGGTCTTCTCGTCGAACGCGTAGACCTTATCCTCTTCCGTCGCCACGATCAGCACGCCCACGCCGGTTTTCGGATCGCGCCAAATGAGCGGCTGCGCATAGACGTCGCCGCTATAGGCCGCGTCGAACGACGGATCGGGGCGCAAGCCCCGCGCCCGCTCGTAGGTGAGGCCAGGCACGATGTACCGGCCGGTGCGGTCGGGCGCGCCGTGGTAGGTGAGGATGCTGGAGTCGTTCGCGGTCGAAGCGGAAGCGGCAAGCGTCGCGGCGAGCGCGGCGGCGAGCAATGCGGTTCGCATGTTGGCCTCGCGTGCGGTGTGAACGGCCGCTCGGCCATTATGGGCTCGCGGCTTCAGAGGGCAAGCGACGTCCGTGCTCATGCGACGCATTTCGCGGACGCATTTCGCGAATGCGTCCTGACCGCGCGGCGCGTCCGATTGTCCGCGCGGACTTCAGCGATCGGAGACGCGCAATCTTTCGAGATCGGCGATCAACTTAGGGCCGGTCGGTTCCCATCCCAGTTTCTTCCGCGTTTGCTCGCTAGAGGCGGGCATGTCGAGCGCGGCAAACATGGCGAGCCAGCCGAAATAGGCTTGAGCCTCCTGCGGCGCGATGGATTTGACCGGCAGTTTCAGGCGCCGGCCAATGGCTTCGGCAATATCGCGCATCGGCACGCCTTCTTCCGCCACCGCATGATATTTCGCGTTCGGCTCCGCCTTTTCGATCGCCAGTCTGTACAGGTGGGCGACGTCGAGAACATATGCCGCTGGCCAGCGATTGGCGCCGTCTCCGATGTACACGCACACGCCCTTTTCGCGATACATCCCGATCGCGGGGGTAATGAGACCCTGCGTGACCGGGTCGTGAACCTGCGGGAGTCGCACCACAGTCACATTGACACCGTCCGCGGCGGCGGAGGCGGCTTCCTCCGATGCCACGCGAGGATGCACGTCCGCACCGACGATCGCATTGTCTTCCCTGGCCGGCTGACCGGGCGCGATATTGGCCATGCCCGTCCCGGACGTCACGACCAGCGGCCGGTCGGAGCCCGTGAGAACGGAGCCGAGCGCCTTGATGACGCGTCGATCGTCCTCGCAGTTTTGGACGAATCTTGAGAAATCGTGGTTGAACGCCAGATGGATGACGCCGTCCGACCGAGCGGCGCCTTCCTTTAGGCTGTCCGGGTCCGCGATCGATCCCCGATAGACCTCGGCCCCGGCGGCGGCCAAAGCCGGCGCCTTCTCCTCCGAACGACAGAGGCCGATCACCTGATGGCCCCCCGCGATCAACTCCTGGACGACATTGGAGCCAATGTTTCCTGTAGCGCCAGTGACAAAAATACGCATGAGTTCGAAGTCCTTTGTTACAGAGCGAAATATGCGGGATGATCGATATCGGCGATAATGCCAGGCTGTTCAGGCTTCCACCGAAGCAGCGACCGGGTTCTCTCACTCGAGGCTGGACAGTCGATGGCTGCGAACCTGGCGAACCAGCCGAAATGCTCTTCCGCCGCTTCCACGGACTGTGAGACGACCGGAATATTCAATCGCCGGCCAATCACCTCCGCGATCGCTTTGAACGGCACGCCCTTATCAGCGACTGCGTGGAAAGGGCCGCCTTCTGCGCCGCGCTCGAGGGCAAGCCGAAAGACGCGGGCCGCGTCGAGCCGATGGACGGCTGGCCAGCGGTTGAGACCGTCTCCAACATAGGGGGAGGCGCCCTTGTCTCGGGCAAGACTGATGACGTGTGGGACGAAGCCGTGATCGCCATGTCCGTGCACCGACGGCGGCAGCCGCACGGCCGTCGCGCGCACGCCGCGAGCCTTGAGCGCTGCGGCCGCGGCTTCCGGGTTGCGAGGAAACGACTCAGAGGCGAGGCGGGGCGCGCTCTGTTCCGTTGCGACACTCCCCGGCGACAGCAGCGCGATACCCGAGGTGACGACCAGCGGCCGATCCGAGCCTTCCAACACGGCGCCGATCGCTTCGATGGCGCGCTGCTCGACCGCGCCATTCTCTGCCATTCTCGAGAAGTCATGGTTGAAAGCGACATGGATGACGCCGTCCGATCGAGCGGCGCCGGCCTTGAGGCTATCTACGTCTTCGAGCGATCCGCGAAGGACCTCGGCGCCGGCGGCGGCCAGAGCTGCCGCCTTTGCCTCCGAACGACAGAGGCCAAGCGCCTCATGGTCCGCCGCAATGAGGTCCTTGACGACGGCCGCACCGACCCAGCCGGTTGCGCCGGTGACAAATACACGCATCAGGGGAGTCTCCGATTTTCGTTGGAGACAGATTTCCGCTTTTTGTGCTATTGTAGTAAAGTAGTGATCTTATCGTATTATAATGGCTAACAGGATGAGTGGACCCGTTGCGCAGGAGAACCGGCTCGGGGGCTATCTGAAGGACCGCCGAACGAAGCTCGATCCGGCCTCGTTTGGCTTGCCCGCGGAGCGTCGCCGCACCCCCGGCCTGCGCCGCGAGGAAGTGGCGCAGCGCGCCAACATCAGCCCGACCTGGTACACGTGGCTCGAGCAGGGGCGAGGCGGCGCGCCTTCGGCCGACGTGCTCGATCGGATCTCGCGCGCGCTCATGCTGACGGATGTCGAACGGGAGCACCTCTTCCTGGTCGGGCTGGGTCGGCCCCCCGAGGTCCATTACCACGCGGCCGGAGGCGTCACGCCACGACTGCAACGCGTTCTCGATGCGTTGGACCCCAGCCCCGCTGTGATCAGGACCGCGATATGGGACGTCGTGGCCTGGAACCGGGCGGCGACCGTGATGCTCATGGACTATGGATCGCTGCGGCCGGAGCAGCGCAACATCCTGCGCTTCATCTTCCTCGACCCGCGCGCCCGCGCCGCGCAATACGACTGGGAAAGCGTGGCGCGGTTCGTGTTGGGCGCGTTCAGGGTGGACGCGGCCCGCGCCGGAGCCGCAGCCGAGGTGGAGCCTCTCGTCGACGAACTTTGCCGGCTCAGTCCCGAGTTCAAGGCGATGTGGCGCGAGAATGATGTTCGCGGCCACCATGGCGAAGCTGTCAAGCACATACGCCACCCGGTGCTTGGTGCGCTCGCGTTCGAGTATTCGGCGTTCGCGGTCGATGGCCGCACAGACCTCACCATGGTTGTCTACAATCCGGCGACGCCGGAGGACGCGGACCGGATCAAGTCGCTGCTCGCCTGACCGCCCTCCGGGCAAGCGGGCGCCCGCACGCCGGTTTTGCGCGCGGCCGGCGCCCGCTGCCTCCGCTTAGCCGATCGCGATCTTGCGCGGCTGGGCGTGCTTGGCCTTGGGCAGGGTCAGCGTCAGCACGCCGTCTTCGAGGTTGGCGCTGATCTTCTCCTGATCGACCTTGTTAGACAGCGTGAACGAGCGCGCGTAGTGACCGACGTTATACTCGGTATAGACCGGCTCCATGTCCTTGTACTTGACGAAGTCGATCTGTCCGTCGACCTTGAGCACGTCGTTCTCTAGCGCGACATTGAGGTCCTTCTTCTCGACGCCCGGCATTTCGAGAACCACTGCAAGCGCGTCGTCGGTCTCGTAGATGTCGGCATAGGGAACGTAATAGCGGCCGGGGATCGTCTTCTCCTCCTTCGCCACCAGCTCCTTCTTCTCACGCACGCTCAATTCCTGCTTCTCGGCCATGGTCGTTCCTTTCTTGGTGTTGGGTTGTCATGTCACGCCACCTTGATCGACTTCGGCTTCTCGCTCTCGTCGCGCGGCAGAAACAGCGCCAGGACGCCGTCGCGGTACTCGGCCTTGACCCGGTCGGCGTTGATCTCGACCGGCAGCGTCACTGCCCGGTCGAACCGGCCGGCGAGCCGCTCGCGCCGATGCAGCGCCGCCTTGTCCGGGTAGCTCACGGTTTTGGCCCCGGCGAGCCGGATGGTGCGGCCTTTCACCTGCACGTCCAGATCGGACTTCTTCACTCCCGGAAGCTCGGCGATGATGATGAAGTCGTCGCCTTTTCTGAACACGTTGACCGGCGGATAGGCGCCGCCGCCGCTCACGCTCGAATCCAGCCATCCGCTCGTCCGGTACGCCTCCAGAGCCTGCTGGAAGCTCGTGAGCGCATCGAACGGATCCATCAATATTGCCATTGTCTCCTCCTTCCCGCTCGCAAGCGAGCAGCGCCGGCTCCGCCCCGGTCGCGTCCGTCTTCCCAGGCGCTTGATCCCTCTGGCGGCGGTTTGGCACTCACTCGCTTCGAGTGCTAATCAAACTGGGAAGCGGCCGCCGAGCCGTCAAGGGGGAGCGGCAAACCGACGCGGGGCCGCTTCGGCAAGCTTCGTCGGGCGGCTGCCGGTCATGGATTTTTGCCCCAAACCGGCGTTATCACGTCAAGCTTGGATGACGGCGGCCGCCAAGCGCCCGGCCGCGCGCTCGACCGTTCTACGAGCGCCGATTGCGCCCGGTCAATGCGGAACGCGCGGCGGCGCGCTAACCGTTCAAAAAGGATTGGGAGTTCGCCGACGATGGAGGAAGCCGATGGCAAAAGCTGAAACAAAAGTCGCTGTCACCAACGAACCAAGGCCCGCGGCGCCGGCCGTCGGCGCAATGCAGGCCTTCCGGCCGTTCGACAGCCTGCGCCGCGAGGTCGACCGGCTGTTCGAGGACTTCACCTTGAATCCGTTCCGGCTTCCGCTCAGGCGGCCGGCGTTCGACCTCGAGCCGTTCTGGCAGCCGGATTCGTGGGTCGCTCAGCCGGCGATCGACCTCGTTGAGCGCGATAGCGCGTTCGAGATGACGGCGGAACTGCCGGGGCTCGACGAAAAGAACATCGAGGTGAACGTCGCCAACGGCGTGCTGACGGTCAAGGGGAAGAAGGAAGAGGAGAAAGTCGAGAAGAAGGAGGACTTTCACCTTAGGGAGCGGCGCTTCGGGTCGTTCGCCCGTTCGGTTCGGATTCCCGACGCCGTCGACGCCGACAAGATCGAGGCCAACTTCAAGAACGGCGTCCTCAAAGTGACGCTGCCGAAGAAGCCGGAAGCCCGGAAGCCGGTCAAAAAGATCGAGGTCAAGGGCGGCTGAGACGGCCGCCTCTCGCCCTCATCCCAATCCTTTCCCGCGAACGGGAGAGGGAATTTCGTTCTTTACGGGCACTGGTCCCAGAAGCCCTGCTGGCGGCTGGAGTCGGTGTAATACCAGCATAAGCCCGCCTGTGGGGGCGCGCCGGCCCACGAGGCCGCCGCCGCCGCGCTGACGAAACCGATCGCCGCTCCGGCCGCAATCGCGCCGCCGGCCGGCCAGCGATACCAGCCCGGCCGTCCGACCCAGGCGCCGCCGCGATAGCCGTAGCCCGCGCGATTGACGTTGACGTTGCGGTTGACGTTCCGGTTCACGTTCCGATTCACGTTCCGGTTGACGTTTCCTCGATTGATGTTGCCGCGCCCCGCATAGGCTCCGCCGGGTCTGTGCATCCCGCCGTGCGCGCCGCCCGGCCTGTTCATGCCCCCGCGGTGCATGCCCCCGCCATGCATGCCTCCCCGGTGCATGCCGCCGCGATGACCGCCCCCGCCGCCGCGGCGATGGCCGCCGCCACCTCGGACTTGCGTCAAAAGGTCGTCGTTCATGTGGGCGGCGGGGTTCGGCCCGCCGAAAATCTCGATCGCCTCAGCCTGCGGAAATCCAAAGGCGCATAGCGTCGCGATGACGACAGCGTGCTTGATGAGACCTAACCCCTTCATGGTCTTTCCTCCCCGTTGCGGCGCGTGCTGAACAACGGCCGCCCTAGGCTAATCCGCGGTCGCTTTTGACGCGCCGATGCTAATCGCTTTCGCTCATAGGCGCGAGTCCCGGCTGATCGTCTGGCGCGGCGGCGATGAAAAGTGATCCCTCCTCGCGGCCGTCGCGTAACGGATATCGCCGCCCTCGCGAAAAGGATATGAGGCGAACAGGACCGGGAGAGAAAGATGTGGAGCAGGAGATCGTTTCTGGCTCTCGTGGCCGCGGTTCCGGCGGCGTTCGACGTTCCGGCGAGGGCGTTCGAGTTCGAGCCCTACGACGGCGGCTCGGTTGAGAAAGCGATCGCATCCGGCAAGCCGGTCATTGTCCATGTCCGGGCGTGGTGGTGCCTGCAATGCCACGCGCAGGCCGCCATCCTCGACAGTCTGAAGAGCGACCCAGCCTATGATGGGATCAGCTTCTTTCTGGTGGACTACGACAAGCAGAAGGACGTGGTGGCGAAGCTCAATTGCCCGCGCGCGACCCTCATCGCCTATAAGGGCGGCAAGGAAGTCGATCGCATGTCCTGGGACACCTCGCGGGACGCGGTCATCGGCGTCCTAAAGGCTGCGATGTGACCCTCATCCTGAACTTGCCGCTCGCGTTTGCGGCCGGGTTGCTGACGATCCTCAGCCCCTGCGTGCTGCCGCTGGCTCCGGTCGTGGTCGCAGCCGCCCGCGCCCGCGATCCGCGCGGTCCGATCGCGCTCGGCCTAGGGCTCGCGGCGACCTTCGGCGTCGTCGGCGGCTTTCTCGCCTCGTTCGGCGTCGCATTCGGCGACTCGGAGCTGGCGCGAGCGGCGTCCGCCGCGATCATGATCGTGATCGGGGCGGCGCTTCTCGCTCCAGCGATCGGGGAAGCGTTCGAGCGCCGGCTCGGTTTTGTCGCCCGCGCGGCTGACATTATGAGCGAGCGGCTGCCGAACGCGGGCCTCGCCGGGCAGGCGGCCGCCGGCGCGGTTCTGGCCTTCGCCTGGGCTCCTTGCGCCGGCCCCATCCTCGGCGCGGCGCTCGTGCTCGCCGCCAAGGGCGGTTCGCTCGCCGCGGCGATCGCGACCATGACCGCCTACGCGCTCGGGGCTGCGGGCGCGCTCATCGGCGTGGGCTATGCGGCCGGCCGCGTCGCCTCGAAGGCCCGCTTCGCCTGGGCGGGCGCGGGAGGCAGGCTAGCGCTCGGCGCGGCGTTCCTCATGGTCGGCGCTGCGGTCCTGACCGGCTTCGATCATCACATCGAAGCGGTTCTGGTCGCGGCCATGCCAGATTGGCTGACCGCTTTCGCGACCTCGCTGTGACGAAAGACGGCGCCCGGCCGCCCGCGGGCTGGTCTTTGACATGGCTGTCGGCGCTCCCTAGCCTTGCGCGCGGGCTTGCGCTTCTTACCCCTCCAGGCTTCAAAACCCGCGCTGCGGCGCTCGACGAAAGGCGTCAAATGGCCGACCCGGGGCCAAAGACCATCGTCATCACCGGCGCCAGCAGCGGCATCGGCAAGGCGACGGCGCAGCTCTTCCTCGACAAGGGCTGGAACGTCGTCGCCACGATGCGCGACCCGGCGGCGGAAAAAGACCTGAAAGAGGAGGCGCGGCTCAAGCTGGTCGTGCTTGACGTGCAGAACCCGGCGAGTCCGAAGGCCGCGGTCGCCGAGGCGATCAAGGCCTTCGGGCGGATCGACGCGTGGCTCAACAACGCCGGCTATGGCGCATTCGGGCCGGTCGAGGCCGGTTCGCCAGAGCAAATCCGCCGTCAGTTCGACGTCAACGTCTTCGGCCTCATCGCCTGCGTTCAGGCGGTCGCGCCGCATTTCCGGGCGAACAAGGCCGGCGTCCTCATCAATGTCTCGTCGGTCGGCGGGATCATGACGATCCCGGCCTACAGCGTCTACAATGCCTCGAAGTTCGCCGTGGAGGGGCTGTCGGAAGGCCTCTGGTACGAACTCGGAACATTCGGGATCAAGGTCAAGGTGATCGAACCCGGCGCGATCAAGACCGAATTCGGCGGCCGCTCGATGGATCGCTGGGACATATCCGGGTTGCCCGACTATGCCGGCTTCATGGACAAGGTGACCGCGGCGCGCTCGAGGTTCGTGCAGAATTCGAGCACGGCCGAACTTGTCGCCGAAGTCATCTATACGGCGGCGACCGACCCGAGCGACCGCATGCGCTATCTCGCCGGGCCCGATGCGCGCCGCTTCGTTCCGCTGCGCCGCCTGCTGGGCGCGGGCCGCACGATGAGAATGATCAAACAACAATTCAAATTGTAGCCGGGGCGCGCCTCCTGTGCCTGGGCATTTTTCGTCCGACGGCGTCGGCATCGCGTTCATCGACGTTGCGCCTCAGGCCCACGACCTCGCCGAGCCGATCCTTCTGATCCACGGCTTCGCCTCCAACCATCGCGTCAACTGGGTCGAACCGCGCTGGGTCGAGGCGCTCGCAAGGGCGGGGCGGCGGGTCGTCGCGTTCGACAATCGCGGCCACGGGCAAAGCGAGAAACTCTACGCGCCCGCCGACTATCGCGTCGATCTGATGATGCAGGACGCAGCCAATCTGCTCGCGCATTTGGGAATCGAGCGTGCCGACGTCATGGGCTATTCGATGGGCGCGCGGATCGCGAGCTTGCTCGGGCTCGCTGAGCCGAGGCTTATCCGCGCGCTGATTCTGGGCGGCCTCGGCGACCGGCTGGTCCGCGACTTCGGGTTGCCGGAGGCGATCGCCGAGGCGATGGAGGCGCCGTCGCTCGACAGCCTCACCGACCCGACGCAGCGCATCTTTCGTGCGTTCGCCGACCGGACGAAGAGCGACCGCGCCGCGCTAGCCGCGTGCGTTCGCGGCTCGCGGCTAAGCCTGACGCCGGCGGATATGGCGCGCATGAGTCAGCCGGCGCTGGTCGCGGTCGGCGAGCGCGATACGGTCGCCGGGAATCCCCATGTGCTCGCGGCCATGCTGCCGCGGGCTGAGGCGCTTTCCATCCCCGGCCGCGACCACAATCTCGCGGTCGGCGACCGGACGTTCAAGGCGGGGGTGCTGGATTTTCTCGCCCGTCGGGAATGAGCCGTCCGTCGTTCCGCGTCATCTACTAAAGTCCTAATAACAAAGCAGGTGACAAGCCTTCAGGAAACGTCAAGACTGCGATCGACGGCCGGCCTAACCGGCCGGACGACGCCGGGAGCGGAGAGTCCATGGAGCTGGCCGAGGCGAAAGCCGGGGGCGTGGATGTCGGCGTGGATCGGGATGCCTCGGCCCTGCTCATGGTCAACGGGGTGACGATGCGGTTCGGGGGGGTGACCGCGCTCCAGGACGTTTCGTTCGAAGTCGCCCGCGGCGCCATCTGCGGCTTGATTGGGCCGAACGGAGCCGGGAAGACGACGCTCTTCAACTGCATCTCGCGCCTTTACGATCCCGGCGCCGGGTCGATCCTGTTCGACGGGCGTCCCCTCGCCAGTTTCGCCAGACATGAGCTCGCGTCGCTCGGCATTGCCCGGACCTTCCAGAACGTCGCCTTATTCTCAACCATGACCGTGCGCGAGAACGTGTGCGTCGGCGCCCACGCGATCGGGCGCGGCGGATTCCTGACCAATGCGCTGGCGACGCCGCTGGCGAGACGCGAAGAACTCAGGATCGCCGAGCGCGCGGACGCGCTGATCGAGGAATTCGGCCTCAAAGGCGTCGCCAACCGGCCCGCAGGCGCGCTTCCTTTCGGGGTCCGCAAGCGGGTGGAACTTGCCCGCGCGCTCGCCAAGGGGCCTAAGCTCCTGTTGCTGGACGAACCGGCCGGCGGCCTCAACCACTCGGAGGTCGATGGGCTGGCCGACGAAATCCGCGCCATCCGCGACCGGCGCGGGGTCGCGGTGCTCCTGGTCGAACATCACATGAATCTGGTCATGCGGGTCAGCGACCAGGTGGTCGCGCTCGACTTCGGCCGGGTGATCGCGAATGGCCGCCCCGACGAGGTGAGGGCCAATCGCGAGGTGGTTCGGGCCTATCTCGGGAGCGGTGGTTGAGCGCGCCGATCCTCGAGGCCAAAGGCCTTGAAGCCTGGTATGGCCCGGCGCGGGCGCTGCACGGGATCGATTTCGAGGTCGAGGACGGCGGCGCCACGGCGGTGCTCGGCGCCAACGGCGCCGGCAAGACCACGATCCTCAGGGCGTTGAGCGGCCTCATCCGCCGCACCGGCGACATCCGCTTCCGCGGCCGCCCGATCGGCGCGCTGGCGACGGAGGACATCGCCCGTCTCGGCGTCGCCCATGTGCCGGATGGCCGCGGCACCTTCACCGACCTCACGGTTGAGGAGAACTTGCGGCTCGGCGCCTATGTGCGCCGCGACCGGCAAGGCGTCCGCAAGGATTTCGACCGCGTGTTCGGCTTCTTTCCCCGCCTCGCGGAGCGGCGCCGCCAGCAGGCGGGAACGCTCAGCGGCGGCGAGCAGCAAATGCTGGCGATCGCGAGGGCGCTCCTGATGCGGCCCCACCTCCTGATGCTCGACGAGCCGTCGTTCGGCCTGGCGCCGCTGGTGGTGGCGGAGATCTTTCGCGTCCTCGGCGCGATCAATGGCGATGAGGGCGTTAGCCTCCTAATCGTTGAGCAGAACGCTTCGCTGGCGCTCGATCTCGCCGACCATGCGGTGTTGATCGAGACCGGGCGGGTCGCGCTCAGCGGCCCGTCGCAAGGAATCCGCGCCGACGACGCGGTTCGGCGCGCCTATCTCGGCTACTAGCGGGAGATCTTAAGAAGCGTGGGCGAGTTCCTTCACCAGCTGGCTTCCGGAGTGGCGCTGGGGGGCGTCTACGCGATCATGGCGCTCGCCCTGGTGATGATCTATCAGGCGACGCAGCTCATCAATTTCGCCCAGGGCGAAATGGCAATGTTCTCGACCTATTTCGCCTGGAATCTGATGAACCGCGGCGAACCCTACTGGTTCGCGTTCTTCGCCACCGTCGTCGCCTCGTTCATCGGCGGAGTGGTGATCGAGCGGCTGATAGTGCGACCGTTCGCCAACGCGCCGGTCCTCGCCTCGGTGATCGTATTCATCGGCCTCGCCTTCATCTTCAATTCGCTCGCCGGATGGCTATACGGATATTCGGTCCAATCGTTCGATAGCCCGTTCGCGAGCAAGCCGTGGTTCGGTGCCGGCTATATGTCGGCCCATGAATCTGGGTCCATCCTCGTAACCTTGGCCGTGCTGGCGCTGGTCTATGCGTTTTTCCGCTTCACCCCGCTCGGCCTCGCGATGCGGGCGGCGGCGCAGAATCCGGTGTCTAGCCGGCTGGTCGGCATTCGGGTCGGGTGGATGCTGGCGATCGGCTGGGGCCTAGCGGCGGCGATCGGGTCGATCGCCGGCATGATGGCGGCCCCGATCGTCTATCTCGACCCCAACATGATGGGCGGCGTCCTGCTCTACGCCTTCGCCGGCGCGGTCCTCGGCGGCATCGACAATCCGTTCGGGGCGGCTGTCGGCGGGTTCGCGGTCGGGGTGCTCGGCAATCTCGTCGGCGCCTATGTCGTCGGCGACGAGGTCAAGCTTTCGGTCGCGCTCGCGATCATCATCGCCGTTCTGGTCTGGCGGCCATCCGGACTGTTCGGGCGCCGCCTCGTGGCGAGGGTGTGACCAATGGCGGAAAGCGACGGCGCGTTGCGGGTCCTCGTTACCCTGGTCGTCGGCCTGATCGCGATCGCCTTCCCGTTCTTCGCCTCAGGCTATCACATCTATCAAGGCTCCCAGGTGCTCATTCTCGCCATCGCGCTGCTCGGCCTCAATCTCCTGACCGGGCTCAACGGCCAGATTTCGCTCGGCCACGGCGCTTTTTTCGCCGTCGGCGGCTACGGCGCAGCGATCCTGACGGTGAAGTTCGGCCTGCCGTATTGGGCGTCGATTCCGCTGGCCAGCGTGGTGTGCTTCATCGCCGGGTTCCTGTTCGGCTTTCCCGCGCTCAGGTTCGGCGGCCTTTATCTCGCCCTCGCCACCTTCGCCCTTGCGGTCGCCACGCCCCAGATCCTGAGCTACACCGGCTTCGACTCCTTTACCGGCGGCTCGCAGGGACTTTCGCTCCCCAAGCCGCTCGCGCCGCTGGGGCTCAGGCTCAACCCCGACCAATGGCTCTACCTGGTCTGCCTAGCCTGCGGCGCGGCGCTTTACTGGGCGGCGCGGAATCTGGCGCGGGGGCGGATTGGACGGGCGCTGATCGCCATCCGCGACCAGCCGATCGCTGCCGAGGCGATGGGCGTCAACGCCGCGCTTTATAAGACGACCTGCTTCGGGGTCAGTGCGCTCTATGCAGGCGTGGCGGGAGGATTGAGCGCGATCGCGGTCGGCTTCGTTTCGCCCGAGAGTTTCGGACTCCCGCTTTCGCTCGCCTTTCTGGTCGGGATCGTGGTCGGCGGCCTTGCCTCGCTCGGCGGGGTCTTGTTCGGCGCTCTGTTCATCGAATTCGTGCCCAATCTTGCCGACCAGCTCTCGGTCAATTTCGGCGAAAGCGCCAAGGCCTTGCCGGGCGCGATTTACGGCGCGCTGCTCATTCTGGTAATGGCGGCGATGCCGACGGGAGCAGCCGGCGCGCTGCGGGCGGGGGCGACCGCTGTCTTGCGCGGGCTTGCTCCGTCGCGACGAATTCAGTTTGAAAACGACGGCGGCGCGAACGTCGCCGTGAAATATGAGAGAAAGGGAGAATCGCCATGATCACTCGACGGACATTCCTCCAATCGAGCGCCGCCGCCGCGGCATTGGCCGCCAGCGCCGGTTCGGCGCGCGCCGACAATGCCCCCGGCGTCACCGATACGGAAATCAAGATCGGTCAGACCATGCCCTATAGCGGCCCTGCTTCGGCCTATGGCGTGATCGGCAGAGCCGGCGCGGCCTATTTCAAAATGATCAACGAGCAGGGCGGGATCAATGGCCGCACGATCAATCTCATCAGCCTCGACGACGCCTATAGCCCGCCCAAGACGGTCGAACAGGTTCGCCGCCTCGTGGAGCAGGAGCAAGTCGCCTTTCTGTTCAATACGCTCGGCACCGCCCCGAATGCGGCCATCCGGCAATATCTCAACGACAACAAGGTGCCTCAGTTGTTCGTCGCGACCGGCGCGGCCATGTTCAGCGACCCGCAGCATTTTCCCTGGACCATGGGCTGGCAGCCAAACTACCAAACCGAGGCGAAAATCTTCGGCAAGCATATTCTGCAGACCAAACCCGACGGCAAGATCGGAGTGCTCTATCAGAACGATAGTTTCGGCAAGGACTACCTGATCGGGCTCAAGGCGGGTCTCGGCGAGGACCACGCCGGCATGGTGATCAAGGAAGTGTCGTACGAGACGTCCGAGCCGACGGTCGATTCGCAAATCGTCACGCTTCAAGGTTCAGGCGCGGACGTGCTCCTGATCGCCGCCACGCCCAAATTCGCGGCCCAGGCGATCCGCAAGACGGTCGACATCGGCTGGACGCCCGTACGCTATATGACCGATGTCTCGCAATCGATCGCGACCGTCATGAAGCCGGCCGGTCTCGACAAGTCAAAGGGCGTGATCACCGCGGTCTACGGAAAAGACCCGACCGACGCGCGCTGGAAGGACACCCCCGGCTTCAAGGAATATTCGGCGTTCATAGCCAAATACATGTCGCCCAACGACCTGATCGACTCCAACGCCGTCTACGGCTTTGGGACCGGAGCAACGATGGTTCAGGTGCTCAAGCAGTGCGGCAACGACTTGTCCCGCGAAAACGTCATGAAGCAGGCGGCGAACCTCAAGGATCTCGAATTGCCGATGACGCTGCCGGGCATCAAGATCAACACCTCGCCCGACAATTTCAGCCCAATCCGGCAAGAGGCGCTCGCCAGGTTCAACGGCGAAAGCTGGGAGCAGTTTTCCGAGATTCTCCAGGCTTGAAGCGTCACGGGGCCGCGCGTTCTCTCCCGCGCGGCGCCTCACCAAATCCGCTCGGGTGGAGAAAGCGCGTCCGAACAAGGGGCTGCGCCGGACGCGAGCAGGGAATTGTTTCGCGCGAGCAGGGAATTTTTTCTGCCCGAGCAGGGAATTGTTTCGCCGGAGCAGGGAATTTTTTTGGCGCCCGAGCTTACCCGAAAGCAGAACGCTAGAGGAGGGTCGTCAGCGGCGACCCTCCCAGGCGGGAGTTCGTCCCATCCATTGGCGGGAAAATCGGGCCCGGCTCCGAGCGCGCCCGCTTGCGAGCCACCAGTGCGGCGCCGCGAGCGCGCATTTACGCCCACGCCTTGAGCGAGGCGAAGCGGGCGAATTTCTTGCTTCTGTGGCGGTCCATGCGGGCGAGCACGTCGCGCAGAAAGGCGACGCCCTCGGCGAGATAGGGGCCCTTGTTGAGCATCACGCATTCCGCCCCCTGCGCCATCGCCGCGTCGGTCATCTCGGCCCGGCTCGCCACACCGTCGCGGACGTAATTGTCGAGCACCTGCGTCGCCCACACCACCGGCGTATGGGCGGCCTCGCACAGCCACAGGATTTCCTCCTGCATTTCGGTGAGCCTTGCGAAGCCGATCTCGACCGCAAGGTCGCCGCGCGCGATCATTACCGCGGTCGGATTGTGCGCCGCCGATTGCATGATGAGGGTAGGCAGATTGCGCACTGCGAGCGGCGTCTCGATCTTCAGCACGAGCCCCTGCGGCTCGCGCTTGGGCGCGCGCGCCACGAGATGGTCCTGCAAGAGCTCGATGTCGTCCACCCGCTGCACGAACGAATAGCCGATGAGGTCGGCCTGTTCGGCGATGAAGTCGAGGTCGCGGAAATCCTTCGAGGTCAGCGGCGGCAGGTCGAGCTCGGTCGACGGAAAATTGACCCCCTTGCCCGGCTTCAGCCGCACTCCCTTCTCGCGGGCGGCGTAAACCTCGATCTCCGCCCGACCCGCGGCCTTGGAGACGACTCTCGCCGCCGCCTTGCCGTCGTCGATGAACACCTCCGAGCCGACCACGAGCTGGTCGACGAGTTCGGGAAAGTTGAGCGAGAAGACGATCGGCTCCTTCGCCTTCTCGCGCAGTTCGTCGACCAGCACGACCCGGTCGCCGCGCGAAAGGCGGGTCTTCGGCGGCGCTTTGACCCTGAGGACGCGGCACTTCGGGCCCGCGATGTCCATCATCACCCGGCACGGACGCTCGAGCCTTGCCGCGGCCTCGCGCACGTTCTCGATCATCTGCCCCCAGATTTCGGCATCGTCGTGGGCGCAGTTGATGCGGGCGCAGTCCATGCCCGCGGCCACCAGATTGTCGACCAGCTCCGGCTCCGCGGCCGCTTCCGTCGGCAAGGTCGCCATCACCCGGGCGCGCGGGCCGCCTCTTTGCCTCCGGCCGAACAGCCGGTCCGCCTCCGCCTCCAATTCCGCCGCGCCGGCCGTCGCCGACGCCGAAGCCGGATAGGCGGCGCCCGGCTCGCCGGTCAGGCGCTTGAGCGTGGCGATGAGCGTATCGAGGGCGAGCGCCACCTGCCCCTCGCTGCGGCCGAGCGAAGACAGCCCTCGCGCCGCCAGCCGATATTGAAGGTCGGTGAGGTCATGTTCGCGAAGCGCGACATAGCGGGAAAGATTGAGCATTCGGGGGAAACCTCATCCGCCCCGGCGCCCCATGCGCTTCTGAGTTCGGCTCCCTGGCGCTCAACGTCCTCGCGCAACGCTTTCACCTCGGCGAGAAGGCCGCGGAGGTCTTCGAGGTCGCTTCCGGTTTTTCCAGCCATAGCGCCGCTTCGCACCAGCGAATCGTCGACGGGCGTCACCCAATCCCCCGTCAGGCGGTCTTTGACGTGCGAATGTGACGCCTGTGTAACAAGCGGCGCGGCGGACCGCGTCCGGGGGCGACCCCGGCCCGCACTGCCCGAGCGGGGCGCGTCCAACTCTTCCGTGTCTCCGCTCCGCGAAGTGATCAAGGGCGGAGGCTTGTCGAGCGCGCGGCGGCGAGCCATCCTGGCGCCAACGCCGAATTCGGGCGTGACCATCGGGGACGCGATGAGAATCAAGTTCGACGGGAAGGTCGCCATCGTCACCGGGGCGGGCTCCGGGCTCGGGCGTTGCCACGCCCTCGGGCTTGCGGCGCGTGGCGCGAAGGTCGTGGTCAACGATCTCGGGCGGAATGGCGCGCCGTCGGAAAATGCGTCGAAGGTCGTGGAGGAGATCCGCGCCGCGGGCGGCGTCGCGATGGCCGACCCCGCCGACGTCGCTGATTTTGCCCAGGTCTCCGCCATGGTCGCTCAGGCGGAGAAGGAGTGGGGGCGAGTCGACATCCTCGTCAACAACGCCGGAGTTTTGCGCGACAAGACCTTCGCCAAGATGGAGATGGCCGATTTCGAACTGGTCGTCGGGGTGCATTTGATCGGCTCCACCAATTGCACGAAGGCGGTCTGGGCGGGCATGCGCGAGCGCAATTACGGGCGAATCGTGCTGACTTCGTCAGCGTCCGGCATTTACGGCAATTTCGGGCAGGCCAACTACGGCGCGGCGAAGGCTGCGATGATTGGGCTAATGAACGTGCTGCACCTCGAAGGCGCGAAGAACGACCTCCGCGTCAATATTCTCGCGCCGACCGCGCGGACGGGAATGACCGAAGGGCTGCTGCCGCCAGCAGCGGCCGAGCTTCTGGGGCCCGAGACAGTGACGCCGGGGTTGCTCTATCTGGTGAGCGAAGAGGCGCCGTCGCGGGTCATTCTGGGCGCGGGGGCGGGAGCCTTCGCGGTCACGCACATCACGGAGACGGCGGGCGTCTATCTCAACGAAAGCGAGCGCACGCCCGAGACGATCGCCGCGCGCTTCGCCGAGATTTCCGACGCAAGGACGGCCGAGCCCCTCAAGGACGCGTTCGCTCAGACGATGAAGTTCGTCGCCGCGGCTGCGAAGGCGATGGGGCTCGCTTTCCCCTGAGCCGCTGTCCGGCAAGCGGCGCCTCGGCGCTTGCGGCCATCGCCGCCAGAACGAGTTGACCCCTCCTCAAGCTATGGAGCGAGTACGATCTTGCCGCGCGGCTTGCGCCGGACGCCGTCCAGCATTTCGTGGGCTTCGCGCACTGAATCGAGAGGAAGCACGGCGCCGATCTCCACCGAGAGAGCGCCGCTCGCCAGCAGGTCGGCGATTCTCACGAGGCGCTCGGTCGTGACGTCCACGAGGAAGAATCCTGCTCGAACCCCGCTCCGCGCGGCGGCCTCGCGGTCAGGCTCGGACACCGCGGAGACAAGGACGCCGCCGGGTTTCAGGACCTCGAACCACCGCCGTTGCGTATCGCCCCCGACAAGATCGATCACCGCATCGACGCCGCGCGCCCGATCCTCGAACCGCTCCGCCCGGTAGTTGGTCACGTCATGCGCGCCGAGGCCGCGGACATAGGCGATGTCGCCCGCGCCGGCTGTGGCGAAGACCCTCAATTGCGCCCGGCGCGCGAGTTGGACAGCAAGGGCGCCGACACTGCCGGCCGCGCCATGGATCAGGACAGAGGCGCCCGCCGCAAGCTTCGCTTCTTCGATTAGAGCCTGCCACGCCGTGACCGCGACGACCGGAACGGCGGCAGCCTCAACGAAGGAAGCGCGCTCCGGCTTCGACGCGAGCTTGCCCGCCAAGGCGATTGCATATTCGGCGTTCGCGTCCGTGAAGCGAGCGTTCGTCGCGCCGAAGACCGGCTCTCCGACCCGGAAACTCGTCACCCCGTCGCCAAGCAGGTCGATTTCTCCAGCGACGTCGACGCCGAGAGTCAGGGGGAGGGGTTGCGGCACGGCGCTCTTTCCCGAGCGGATCCAGGCGTCCCAGGGACCGACCCCGCTCGCCCTGACCCGAACGCGCACCTGGCCGGGCCGGGCGTGGGCAGCGGCGCGTCCGCAACCTCGATGACTTCCGGGCCACCGAAGCGATGGACGCGGCAGGCTTTCATCGTGACCGCCCCGATCCCGCCTCGGCCTTCTTCCGCCGCTTGGCGAGCGTCCGCAGGCGCAGGGCGTTGAGCTTGATAAAACCGGCGGCGTCATGGTGATCGTAGGCGACGGCTCCTTCCTCGAAGGTGACGAGGTCCTGGTCGTAGAGCGAATAGGGGCTGTCGCGGCCGATGACATGGACGCCGCCCTTGTAGAGCTTGAGCCGCACCCGCCCGGCGACCATCTCCTGGCTCTTGTCGATGAGAATCTGCAGCAGCTCGCGTTCCGGCGAAAACCAGAAGCCGTTGTAGATGAGCTCGGCGTATTTCGGCATCAGCTCGTCTTTTAAATGGGCGGCGCCGCGGTCGAGCGCAATCAATTCGATGGCGCGGTGCGCCGCGAGCAGGATCGTACCGCCCGGCGTCTCGTACATGCCGCGCGACTTCATGCCGACGTAGCGGTTCTCGACCAGGTCGAGCCGGCCAACTCCATTGTCGTGGCCGAGCGTGTTGAGTGCGGCGAGCAACGTCGCCGGGCTCATCGGCTTGCCGTCGACGGCGACTGGATCGCCCTTCTCAAATGCGATCTCGACCACGGTCGGCCTGTCGGGGGCCTGCTCGGGGTCGACGGTGCGAGAATAGACATAAGCGGGCGTCTCCTCGGCCGGGTCTTCGAGCACCTTGCCCTCGGAGGAGACGTGCAAGAGGTTGGCGTCGACCGAAAACGGCGCTTCGCCACGCTTGTCCTTGGCGATCGGGATCTGGTGCTGTTCGGCGAAGGCGAGGAGCGCCCCGCGGGAGGCGAAACTCCACTCCCGCCAGGGCGCGATGATCCTGATGTCGGGTTCGAGAGCGTAAGCGGAGAGTTCGAAGCGGACCTGATCGTTGCCCTTGCCGGTCGCGCCATGCGCGATCGCGTCCGCCCCGACTTTGCGGGCGATGTCGACCAGATGTTTGGCGATCAGAGGCCGGGCAATCGAGGTGCCGAGCAGATATTGCCCCTCGTACTGGGCGTTGGCGCGGAACATCGGGAATACGTAGTCGCGGACGAATTCCTCGCGCACATCCTCGATGAAGATATGCTCGGGCTTGACGCCCAGGAGCTCGGCCTTTTTGCGCGCCGGCTCGAGTTCCTCGCCCTGGCCGAGGTCGGCGGTGAATGTGATGACCTCGGCGCCGTATTCGGTCTGCAGCCATTTGAGGATGATCGAGGTGTCGAGCCCGCCCGAATAGGAGAGCACGACGCGTTTGACTTGCGGCTTCTTTGGGCTCGGCATGGCTCTGGCGGCTCTCTTCATGCGGGGTCGTTACGGCCGGGCTTGACCCGGCCATCCACGCCACGCGGCTCCAAGTCGCGGGCCGCGAGTTCGATGCCGCCGGGAGACCGCGTCTTGCGACGGGGCCAGGTCGTGAGGCGGAGGCGTGGATGGCCGGTCCAGCCCGGCCATGACAATGGAGGGGCTTTAGCCCCGAACGTCGGCGGGACTTATAGAGCCGCGCGCGCGCCGCGCAACCGTGCCCCCTACGCCCGCTTTCCGGCCGCAAGGCCGAGCTTGGCGATGACAGCGGCGACCTCAGTCTCTGGAGACCCGACGGCGTCGACCGTGACGACCGCCTCGTCCTGGGTCGGCTCCTCCAGCGCGGCGAACTGGCTGTGCAGCAAGGAGGCCGGCATATATTCATGATGGCGGGTCGCGACGCGGCTCCCGATCAGCGCCTCCGAGCCCTTCAGATAGACGATGCGGACGTCGGGACGAGCGGAGCGGATTCGATCGCGATAGGCGCGCTTGAGCGCCGAGCAGGTCAGCACGCCAGACTGTCCCGTGGTCGCCCAACTCCTGAGCTCTTCGCCAATTCGGTCGAGCCAGGGGGCGCGGTCAACGTCGGTCAGCGGGATCCCTTGCTTCATCTTCTCGACATTGGCCGGAGGATGCAGCTTGTCGCCCTCGATGAATTGCCAGCCGAGCTGCTTGGCCAAGCGCTCGGCGACGGTCGTCTTGCCGCTGCCCGATACGCCCATCAGCACCACCGCACGTCCACACCTCTCGGGGCGCTCGCCTTCGTTCATGGTCGTTACGCGGGGAGCGGTGCGGGCTCGCCGTCCGCCGGCTCCGGGATCGGCTCGATCCGGCCAAGCACCACGACGAAGGAAAAAATGCCGATGAGCAGCACTATGCCGGCCACCAGGAAGGCCACCGAGAATGAATTGGTCGCGCCGACCACGAAGCCGGTCACCGCCGGCGCCACCGCGCCCATGAGATTATTGAAGAAGTTCATCACCCCGCCGATCGTCCCGGTGCCGCCCCGAGGCGCGATCAGGGACGGGATCGACCATCCGACCGGAGCCGCGGCCGAAAGTCCGCTAAGCGCGATCGAAATCCAGAAGATCGCCCATCCCGGGTCGGTCGTCTTCGTGGCGCCGAAGACCGCCAGGCCAAGGATCATCCCGCCAACCAGAACCGTCTTGCGCACCCGCGTCTCGTCGTAGCCGCGCGCGATCATCCGGTCGATGAGCAACCCGCCGATGAAGAAGTCGGAGACGGTCGCAAACATCCACGGAATCGCGGCATAGCCCGCGGATTTGATGATGCTCATGTGCATCTCGGAAACCAAATAAGCGGGGAGCCAGGTGAGGAAAAGATAGAAGGAATATCCGTAGGCCGCGAAACCGATGGTGAGACCCCAGACTTTACGGTTGCGCAATAGATAGCCGAGCATCCCGATCGGACTTGCCTCCGCCTCGCCCTCGGGCGTCGCGCCGCCTTGGACGATGTAGTTGCGCTCCTCGGGGCTGAGCCTCGCGTCAGCGCTCGGATCGCGGTAGATGATCCAGTAGGCCAGGAAGTAGACGAAGCTCAGAATCGCGGTCAGACCAAATCCCCACCGCCAGCCGAACCAGACGACGGCGAAGGCGACCAGCGGCACTCCGATGACATTGGAGAATTTCGCCGCAGAATCGAAAATCGCTGTGGCGGTGGCGCGTTCGCCGCGTGGGAACCAGTAGCCGGTCGCCTTGGAATTGGCGGGGAACGCCGGCGCTTCGGCGACGCCGAGCAAGACCCGCGCCGCGAGGATCTGACCGAACCCGGTGGCGAACGCGACAATACCGGACGCGATTCCCCATAAGAACGCGCCCAGCCGGCTGACGCGCATCACGCCAAAACGGTCGAGCACTATGCCCACCGGAATCTGCAGGATGGCGTAGGACCAGAAAAACGCGCTGAACAGAAGCCCGAGATCTGCCGGGGTCAGCCCAAATTCCTGCTGCAGTTGCGGGGCTGCGACCGAGACGTTTACGCGGTCGAAATAATTGATGAGAATCCCGACGCCGAGCAACGCGCCAATCCCCCATCGGCGGCGTCCGATTTTCTGCGTTCCCTCGGTCACAGGCGTCTCCCGCCCTTCGCTGCCGGCCATTGCCCGACCGGCGGTTTTTTCGTTGTGATTGTCTCTCTATGGTCGCCCGACCTTATAACTCTCCCGCACTCGGAATGAAAATCGCGTGGTTAGGCGGCGCCGCGCGGCCAGAGAAGCCGCCGGACAACCTCGATGACGATCAGGGTAATGAGCCCACCGAGCAGCACGTCGCTGAGATAATGGCCGCCGAACGCGAGCCTGAGCAGGCTCGCGCAGGCCCCGAAAGCGAAGGCGGCGACGATCGCCGGAGCGCGCCAGGGCGGGGGCAGGACGCTTGACGGCGCGACCATCCAGAACCCGGTCGCCGCTTCGCCGGAGACGAACGAACAGTTCCTTTTGCACGCCCCGTCGGTCTCGTACCACGGCATGAATGGGTCTTGGCCGTTGAAATCCTGGGTCTGGTAGGGCCGCGGCCGGCCCCAATGGTCCTTGAGGACGATATTGACGATGAGGCCGGGCCCGATCGCGATCGTCGCGATGAGAAAGATCACCGCCCGGCCGCTCGGCGCCCAGCGGAGCTTCATGCCAGAGCGCTTGGCGAGCCACAGCGCCGCATAGGCCGCGAGCACGACGAACGGCGTCATCCGGAAGACGTCGCGGGCGAAGCGCAGAAAGCTGACCCCGCCGAAGAAGCTCCCCCGGTGGTAGAAGTAATGCGCGGCCTTGAGATCGAGCTCCGGCCAGACCGCGAAGACGGCGAGCGTCAGGGCGGCCAGCGCGACATAGAGGGCAAGCGCTTTCATACCCAACGTCAGGTAGATTCGATAGGTCTTGCCGGTCTCGAGGCCCTCGATGCTGCGGCTGAACCCGCGGGCCGCGCGGGCGACCGGCACCGGATCGAAGCCGCGGAAGAACGGGGCGTACGCGTCCATCGCTTCCTCGAACACGCCCGGGCTGACCAGGTTGATGCGGATGCCGCGCGGCATCTCAATCGCCGCCCCCATCACGAAGCCTGCGAGCGCGCCGCCGACCATGCTGCCCGACGACCCGGCGGCGATCGGCTCATCCCCGAGCACGCCGGAGATCAGCGTGATCGAGCCGCCGTCGTTGAGATGGTCGCGGGCCGAGAGAGCGAGATTGACCTGGCCCATCAATTTGTTGGCGAGGCCAAGGCCATACTGCGATTGCGCGATCGGCGCGGGCTTGAACTCCGATAGCGGAAGGAAATTGAAGGTTCCGGCGGCGCAGGCGACCGCGTCGAGCGGCCCCGCGGCCTTGATGCCCGCTTCAATGCTCGCCGGATCGGCAATGTCGATGCGGACATCGCCCGATTTCGACCCGGCGGTCACGACGTCATGGCGAGGCGAGAGCTCCGCCGCAATCGCGCGCCCGAGCACGCCGCTTGCGCCGACGAGGAGAATGCGAAGACGGGCGGACATGCGGGCTGACCTCGATTTTTGCGCAGGAAGCCGTCGGCGGCGCCCGGAGCAGCCGGGCAAACTACCGGAACGGGGGCTGTCGCGCCAGCCGACCGCGCCGGTGGCGCCGGCCTGTCGCGGCGGGCTATAAGGCGCGCAACCGCTTCTTAAGCGCGCGGAGGCGTTTCTATGGTTCGGCTCGACGACAAGCTCGCGCGCATCCGCGGCGGCGCCTACCGGCGCTCGGATTTCATCATCGCCGACGCCAAGGACCCTGACATGGGGCCGGGGTTGCACGCGGTCGGGCCGGCGCGGACGCCCGGCGGCGCGGCCCCCCGCTTCCGCACCCGGGCGGAGTTCCTCGATTCGATCGAGGCGATCGTCAAGCAAGACATCGTCGACATCATGCTGACCTCGGTTTCGAATCTGGAGAAGCTCGTCAAGCGCAACGCTTTGGCCGGAACCGGGGTGAAGCCCGCGATCCGCGCCAACGACACGACCGACGTCTGGCGCCATCGCGGCGGGACTTTTCACCATCAGCCGTCGCGGCCGTTCCGCACCGCTTCGCTGCCGCATGTGAAGAGGCTCACCGACCTCGGCCTCTATTCGATCACCTTCACCAACGACCTCGACGCCGACCATGCCTCGCTCGAGGCGTTCCGGGACTTTCGCGCCGATGCCGAAGCCAACGGGTTCTCTTATTTTCTCGAAGTCTTCAATCCGAACGTCGAGCGGGGTTTAAGCGCGGAGGCGATGCCTGAGTTCGTGAACGACGCGATCGTCCGATGCCTCGCCGGCCTGACCGAGGCGGAGCGGCCGAAATTCCTCAAGATCGTCTACAATGGGCCGCGGGCGCTCGATGAACTGGCGTCGTTCGATCCCGATCTCGTTGTCGGCGTCCTCGGCGGCGGCGCGGGCACCTCCCGCGACTGTTTCGAGCTCATTCATCAGGCGGAAAAATACGGTGCGCGGGTTGCGCTGTTCGGACGCAAGATCAATCTCGCCGAGTCCCCGCTTGAGATGGTCCGTCTCATGCGCGCCGTCGCCGACGGCGCGTTGACTCCGCTCGAGGCGGTCAAGGACTATCACGCGACGCTCCAGAAGCAGGGCCTGAAGCCCTTGCGCGAGCTCGCGCACGACAGCGCGATCACCGAATCCGAGCTGAAGCCGGCTTGACTCGATGAGCGAACGGCGGGGCGTGCTGTCGGCGGGCACTTTTTGCGTCGATTTCAACAAGTCGATTGCCCGCTGGCCGGATGAGGACACGTCGAACGAGGTGTTTGTGATCGACCGCCAGGGCGGGGGGTCGGGCTTCAACATGGCGCTCGACCTCAAGCGTCTCGATCCCGAATTTCCGGTTCAAGCGATGGGGGTCGTCGGCGACGACGACCTCGGGCGCTTTCTTATGCACGAATGCGACACGCATGGGGTGGATCGCGCTGCGCTTCATGCGTTGCCGGGGCGCGCGACGATGAGCGTTGACGCTTTCAGCGTCGCCTCCACCGGCCGACGCACTCATTTCTATCATCAGGGCGTCGCCGCCGAGATGACGCCCGATAGCTTCGATTTTGCTTCGACTGGCGCGAGAATCCTGCATCTCGGATTGCCGGGCGCGCACAAGGCGATGGACGGCCCGTGGCGCGGCGACGCCAACGGCTGGGTCGCGGTGTTGCGCAAAGCGCGCGCCTCGGGGCTTGCCGCCAATCTCGAACTGATGACCACGCGGGCCGAACGACTCGCCGAGCTCGGCCGGCCTTGCTTGCCCCATCTCGAATGGCTCATCGTCAACGATTACGAGATCGGCGCTCTCGCCGGGCGCGAGACCCGGCGCGCGGACGGATCGACCGACGCGGCTCAAGTCGGGCGCGCGATTGACGACGTGCTTGCGCTCGGATCGATGCGCGGGGCGGCGGCGCATTTTCCCCAGGGCGCGGTCTTTGGCGGGCGCGA
Organism: uncultured Alphaproteobacteria bacterium; assembly: GCA_963794155.1. Taxonomy (GTDB): domain Bacteria; phylum Pseudomonadota; class Alphaproteobacteria; order Rhizobiales; family Beijerinckiaceae; genus Roseiarcus. The sequence continues at coordinate 68,444 of CAWCCX010000008.1, forward strand.
CGGGTCGCGGGTCGCACTGGGCTCGCTCGCCCTGCCGACGAGCGCAATCGTCGGCGCCAATGGCGCGGGGGACGCCTTCGCCGCCGGCATGCTTTATGCGCTGCACGAGCAATGGCCGCTTCAGGAGTGTCTCGCGCTCGCGCATGCGAGCGCCGCCGCGTCGATGCGCGCGGTGTCGACGACGGCGGGGGTCGGGACGGTCCCCGAATGCTTGGCGCTGGCGAAGCAATGGGGCTTCCGGCCGCTCTCGGTGAACGCCTGACTGCGCGTCGAAGGCTGCGCTGGGTCATTTGATGGGAATCGTCTCCGCGTGCCGCCCTTCCCCTATCGCCTCATCCTCGTGCGTCACGGCGAAACGGCGTACAACGCCGAGAACCGCCTGCAGGGACAGCTCGACATTCCCCTCAACGCGCGCGGGCGCGAGCAGGCGCGGTCGGTCGGTCGGACGCTTCGAACGCGGATCGGGGACGAGATCGCGCAATTGGAGGCGGCGGGCGCCTTCATCGCATCGCCGCTTCAGCGCGCGCGGGAGACGATGGAGATCGCGCGCGGCGCGATGGGCCTCACGCCCGGCCGCTACCGTCTCGATCCGGTCCTGAAGGAGATCAGCTTCGGCGCCTGGGAGGGCTTGACGTGGCGGGAAATCGAGGCGCGCGACATGAAGCGCGTCCGGGCGCGGAGGAAGGACAAATGGAGCTTCGTCCCGCCCGGCGGCGAAAGCTATGCGATGCTCTCCGAGCGCCTGCTTCCCTGGCTCAATGAGCTGACCGGGGACGCGTTTGTGGTGGCGCATGGCGGCGTGGCGCGGGCGCTGATGACGCTGATCGCCGGAGTCGCGCCGGCCAAGGCCGCCGACGCCCCGATCGCCCAAGGCCGCGCGCTGTGCTTCAAGAATGGGGGTTGTCATTGGATCATGTGAAAGCGCCTCGACTGGCGCCGTCGCCGCCGGAGATTTCGCCTGGGACGATCTTGCTGCTCGCCGCGGCCTGCGGCCTCATCGTCGCCAACATCTATTATGCCCAGCCGCTGATCGGTCCGATCTCGCAATCGCTTGGCCTTGCGCCGCAGGCTGCCGGGCTCATCGTGACGATGTCTCAGATCGGCTACGGCGCCGGCCTCATGTTCATAGTCCCGCTCGGCGATCTGATCGAGAACCGGACGCTGGTTCTCGCCTCTGTGGCCCTAAGCGCGGTTGCGCTCGCCGCCGCTGCGTTCGCGCCTTCCGCCGCGGTGTTTCTCGTTTGCGCCGGCTTGATCGGCCTCGGCTCGGTGGCGGTGCAGATCCTCGTGCCGCTCGCCGCGCATCTCGCGCCCGACGCCACGCGCGGACGGGTCGTCGGAATGGTGTCGAGCGGGCTCATGATTGGGATCATGCTGGCGCGGCCGCTTTCGAGCTTCATCGCCGCCCAGTCCTCCTGGCGCGCGGTCTTCATCGCTTCGACCGCGATGATGGTCGCGCTCGCCGCTGTGCTCTCGCGCGCCTTGCCGGTTCGCGCCCCCGATACCCGCATGACCTATGGCGCGCTGATAGCCTCGATGGCGCATCTGGCTGCCGCGACGCCGATCCTGCGCCGGCGCGCGTTCTATCAGGCCTGCCTCTTTTTCGCCTTCAGCCTGTTTTGGACGACTACGCCGCTGCTGCTCGCCGGGCCGCACTATCAATTGACGCAGAATGGGATCGCGCTATTCGCTCTCGCCGGCGTCTCCGGCGCGATCGCTGCGCCGATCGCGGGCAGGCTCGCCGACCGCGGGCTAAGCCGGCCGGCGACCGGGGCGGCCATCGCCCTGGTCATCGCGGCTCTGCTCATGACCCTCGTCGTGGAGCCGGGTTCGTCGCTGGCGCTGGCGCTTCTCGTGGCGGCGGCGGTCGCGATCGATTTCGGCGTTCAGGCCAATCTGGTCCTCGGTTTCCGCGCCATCTTCGCGCTTGCGCCGGACGCGCGCGGGCGCCTCAATGGTGTCTATCTGGCGTCGCTGTTCGCTGCCGGGGCGGTCGGGTCGGCCGCCGGCGCCTGGGCCTACGCGCGCGGCGGCTGGACCCTTGCCTGCTTCGTCGGCCTCGCGCCGCCGCTGGCGGCGCTGGCGCGCTTTCTTTTCAGCGCCGTCATGGGGCGAGAGTGACCGGCCGGCCATCGCGCCCCTCCACCTCGTTCGGGCGGTTCCCCGAGCCCGCACGCCGCCGCTTGCGTATGACGCCCGCGAGCGCGACAATCGCCAGAGCGAACCTGCCCAAGGAGACTTATCCATGACCAGCAAGCTCGAACAATTGCGCGCCGTGACCACGGTCGTCTCGGACACCGGCGACATGGAGTCGATCCGCGCCTTCAAGCCGACCGACGCCACGACAAATCCGTCGCTGATCCTGAAGGCCTCGGAAATGCCTGCTTACGCGCGGCTCGTCGACGAGGCGATTGTCTGGGGGAGCAAACGCAAGGCGTCGGTCGGCGAGGTGACCGATCGTATCGCCATCAATTTCGGCTCGGAGTTGACCAAGATCGTGCCGGGACGGGTGTCGACCGAAGTCGACGCCGATCTTTCGTTCGACACCGAGGGCATGGTCGCCAAGGCGAAATCGATCATCGCCGCCTACAAGGAGCGCGGCGTCAGCCACGAACACATCCTCATCAAGCTTGCTTCGACCTGGGAAGGGGTCGGAGCGGCGCGGCGCCTGCAGGCCGAGGGCATCGATTGCAATATGACGCTCGCCTTCTCGCTCGCCCAGGCGATCGCGGCGGGAGACGCGAAGGCATTCCTCCTTTCGCCTTTCGTCGGGCGCATTCTCGACTGGCATGTGAAGGCGGGCGGCGGGCCGTACACGCCCGAAACCGATCCCGGCGTGCAGTCGGTCCGCACGATCTATGCCTATTACAAGACCTACGGCGTCAAGACGGTCGTCATGGGCGCGTCGTTCCGCAACACCGGCGAAATCGAGGCTCTCGCCGGCTGCGACCGGCTCACGATCTCGCCTCAGCTGCTCGAGGCGCTCTCGAAAGACGAGGGGCTGCTCAAGCGGCACCTCGACCCTGCCCACCCCGGGGCGGCCCCGGCCAAGGTTGCGATGGACGAAAAGACGTTCCGCTGGATGCTCAACGAGGACCAGATGGCCACGGAGAAGCTTTCCGACGGCATCCGCCTGTTCGCCCACGACCTTGAGAAGCTGCGGGCGATGGTGCAGCAACGGCTGGCGAAGGCGGCGTGATGACAGGCTGAGCGGCAGGATCGCGGCGCTTCGGGACGCGGCGCGATGACGGCCCGGCTTGACCGATGAGCGCGGCGATCGAGGACGCCGGGCTCGGGCGAAGCAAAGCCGGTTCGATCGTCGAAGTGCTGCGCGTCTTTCTCAGGCTCGGCCTCCTGAGTTTCGGCGGGCCGATTGCGCATCTCGGCTACTTCCGCCGCGAGTTCGTCGTTAAGCGCGGCTGGCTCGACGAGCGCGCCTATGCCGATTTGGTCGCGCTCTGCCAATTCCTGCCCGGTCCGGCCAGCAGTCAGACCGGATTCGCGATCGGGCTTACGCGCGCCGGCTACCTGGGCGGCCTTGCCGCCTGGACCGGGTTCACAGCGCCGTCAGCGGTCGCTCTGACGCTGTTCGCTTATGGCGAGGGCGCGCTGAAAGGTCCGGCCGGGGATGGGCTCCTGCACGGCCTCAGGCTGGTCGCGGTCGCCATTGTCGCCCAAGCGGTCCTCGGCATGGCCCAGAGCCTTGCTCCCGACCGGCCGCGGGCGACCATCGCCGTCCTGTCGCTGATCCTGATGGCGTTCGCGCCGGCGGGGTGGGCTCAGATCGCCGTCATTCTCTTCGGCGCGCTCGCCGGATTCGTCATCTGCCGGCAGGGCGGAGAGGCCGCCGTCGCCGATGTCGAGGCGCCGATATCGCGGCGCACGGCGATCGTTTGCGCCGGCGTGTTCTTCGCCCTCCTGGCGCTGTCGTTCGTTCCGGCCCGCCAGGGCGCGCTGGCCCTCGCGGCCGCCTTCTACCGCTCCGGCGCTCTGGTGTTCGGCGGCGGCCACGTGGTTCTGCCGCTGCTTCGGGCCGCGGTCGTCGATCCGGGGTGGGTTTCGGACGGCGCCTTTCTGGCAGGCTACGGCGCCGCCCAGGCCATGCCAGGGCCGTTGTTCGCCTTCGCCGCCTATCTCGGCGCGGTCGCCGCCGTTGGGCCGGGAGGCGTCACAGGGGCGGCGCTCACGCTCATTGCGATCTTCGCGCCCGGACTTTTGCTGGTGATGGCGGCGCTTCCGTTCTGGAACGATCTGCGCTCCCGTGGAGCCGCGCGGGCGGCGATGGCGGGCGTCAACGCCGCCGTGGTCGGCCTCCTCGCCTCCGCGCTCTATAATCCCGTATGGACAAGCACGGTCAGGGGGCCGGCCGATTTCGCCATCGCCGCGGCGGGCTTCGTCGCCCTGATCGTCTGGCGGGCGCCACCGCTGTTGGTCGTCGTCCTGACGGCCGCCGCGGGGGTGGCCCTCGGCATGTCAGGCTGAAAGCCAACCGCAATCGCGGAGGATTGAACGCTCATCCGTGCGGGCCTTCGCCGCGCGCGATCATCAGGTGATGGGCCTGATGATTCACGCCGAGCCCGAGGCACGCCGAAGAAGCCGAGGCTACGCAGCCTGTCGGCTTCCTTGGGCGCGGCGCGAGCGGCCTAATGGGCTTTATCCGCGTTCGGCGACCCGGGCGACCGCGACCGCTTCGGGCGAGGGCGCAGTCTGCCTGCGCGTCAGCCGGCTCGCCTCGATGTTATCGAGGAATTGGCGCGCGCTCTCCTTCCAGGTGAAGCGCAACGACAACTCGCGCGCCTTTTGCCGCGGGATGGCGAGCGCCTTGAGGCAGGCCGCCCTCAAGTCCTCGTCGAGCACGCCCGCTCCGGGAGCGACGACGTCGATCGGCCCCGGCACGGGAAACGCCGCGACCGGAAGGCCGCTCGCGAGCGCCTCGATCAGCACGATCCCGAACGTATCGGTGCGCGAGGGGAAGACGAATACGTCCGCGCTGGCGTAGATGTCGGCAAGCGCCTCCCCGTGCTTGGCGCCGAGAAAATGCGCTTGGCGGTAGCGGCGCTCGAGGCGCCGGCGCTCCGGCCCGTCGCCGACGATGACGATCGAGCCCGGCAGGTCGAGGCGGAGCAGCGCTTCGAGGTTCTTTTCTACCGCCACCCGTCCGACCGAGAGAAAGATCGGCCGCGGCAGGTCGAGCGCGCGCCCTGTCCGCGGCCGGTAGAGCGCGTGGTTGACCCCGCGCGTCCACAGCTTGACCCGAGCAAAGCCGCGGCGGGTCAAATCGGCGGCGATGGTCGGCGTCGGCGCCATCACCGCGGCCGAGGGGGCATGAAAGCAGCGCAACCCGGCATAGGTGAGCCATTCGGGCACGCCGAACCGGCCCGACACATATTCGGGAAAACGGGTGTGGTAGCTGGTGGTGAACACCCGTTTGCGCCGGAGACAATAGCCCCGCGTGAGCCAGCCGATCGGGCCCTCGGTGGCGATATGGATATGGTCCGGCGCCGCCTCCTCGATTTGGCTGTCGATTTGCCACAAGTTTGGCAGCGCCAGGCGAATCTCGGGGTAGGAGGGCAATGGCGCGGTCCACATGCCCTGGGGGGTGAGAAATTCGAATTCCGCACCGAATTCGACCGCGGCCTGGGTCATGCGCTCAAGCGTCGACACCACGCCGTTGACTTGGGGCCGCCAGGCGTCGGTCGCGATCAGGATGCGCATCAGGCCGCTTCCGCTTGCGCCTCTTCCGCTCGCCCCTCCGCCGCTTGGTCCTCGAACGAGGCGGGATCGTCGACGCGCGGGGCGAGCTGCAATGGATTCTTCCACCGGATCACTTCGAATCGGCCATCGTGGTGCTCGACCACCAGCGAGCACGACTCGACGAAGTCGCCGGTGTTGATGTAGATCACGCCCTCCATCTCCCTGATGATCGGGTGATGGATATGGCCGCAGACCACGCCGTCGACGCCGCGCTTCCTCGCTTCGTCCGCAAGCTCGCGCTCGAACGAACCGATGAAATTGACCGCGTTCTTGACCTTCAGTTTCGCCCAGGCCGAAAACGACCAATAGGGCAAGCCAAGCGTCCGGCGCGCGGCGTTGAAATGGGTATTGACGAACAGGGCCAGATCGTAGGCCCAGTCGCCGAAGAAGGCGAGCCACTTCGAGTGGCGGACGACGACGTCGAATTCGTCGCCGTGGATGACGAGGTAGCGCTTGCCGTCGGCCGCGACATGGATCGCCTGCCGCTTGATCTCAATCCCCCCGAAGGTCAGGCCGAAGAATTGACGGGCGAATTCGTCGTGGTTGCCGGGAACGAACACCATCCGCGCGCCGCGCCGAACCTTGCGCAGGAGCTTCTGGACCACGTCGTTGTGCATCTGCGGCCAGTACCAGCCGGAGCGGAGACGCCAGCCATCGATGATGTCGCCAACCAGGTAGATCGTGTCCGCCTCGACATGGCGCAGCATATCCAGAATAAGATGGGCTTGGCAGCCGCGCGTTCCCAAGTGCAAATCCGAGAGGAAAAGCGTGCGGTAGCGGTGGGTCTCGTGGGACTTGGGCAACGGGCGGCCTCCTCGCAAGGGGGCGAATGGTCAGAAACTCACTGCGCAGATTCTCGTGTCGCTTCGATGACGCGATGCACTCGAACCGGTTATAATTGTCAGGCCATAGAGTGTCGAGATTGGGGGAATGAGGCATGGACCTGGGCATTTCAGGCCGAAAGGCGATCGTCTGCGCGTCGAGCAAGGGCTTGGGCCGCGCCTGCGCCCGGGCGCTTGCCGAGGCCGGATGCGCAATCGTCCTCAACGGGCGGGACGCCGAGACTTTGGCCGGTACCGCGCGCGAACTGCGTGAGGCTACGGGCGTATCGGTTCGCGAAATCCTCGGCGATCTCGACGACCCGGCGACGCGCGCGAAGCTGATCGCCGCGTGCCCGGACGCCGACATTCTCGTCAATAACAACGGCGGGCCGCCGTTCAAGCCGCTCGCTGAGATCACCCGCGAGGATATTCTCAAGGGGATCGAATTGAACATGCTGACCCCGATCGCGCTCGTCCAGGCGCTGGCGCCCGGCATGGCGGAACGCAAGTTCGGCCGGATCGTCAACATCACCTCGAGCTCGGTCAGGGCGCCGATCGCCGGCCTCGACGTCTCGTCGGGCGGGCGCGCGGGGCTGACCGCGTTCCTCGCCTCGGCGGCGCGCCTCTTTGCCCGCCACAACGTGACCATTAATTCGATCCAGCCAGGGTCGTTTGAAACCGACCGGCAGAAATCGGGCCTCGCCCGGACGGCGGCGCAGCGGAACGTCAGCGTGGACGTCGCGCGGTCGGAATCGAAGGCGAGAATCCCGGCCGGGCGATTCGGCGATCCGGCGGAATTTGGCGAGCTTTGCGCGTTCCTCGCCGGCGCGCACGCCGGGTTCATCACCGGTCAGAACATTCTCATCGACGGCGGCGCCTTCCCGGGAGCTTTTTGAAGCCGCATAGGGAATTGGTCCCGTCAGCTCGCCGGCATTGGCGAACGCTTGCCAATCCGCATCCATCGGTCCGCCCCCAACACCGCAAGAGCGAAGACACACGCGCTCGCCAGGGCAGGCGTGGCCGTGTCTCCGAAGCGGGTCATGAGATCGGGGTCGCCGACCGCGGCCGCGCCGAAGAGCGCGCCTAAGATTGCGGTCGCCGCGATTCGAGCGGTCGTCGCCCGCCGGAGCCGACGGCGCGCTGCGATGACGGCGGGAACCGAGGCGACGAGCGCGAGCGCGAGGCCGAAGGCGAGCCACCATGGATCGCGGCGCGCCAGCAACGCGATTCCGAGAATGCCGGCCGCGCTGGCGTACACATCGTTGATCGGGTCCGCCAGCGCCAAGCTCGCGCGCGAGGGCGCGGGCGCCGTCTCGCTCTCCGACGGCGCGGCGGGCGCCTCTCGAAGCGAGAGGATCGCGGCGGTCAGCATCACGATGCATCCTGCCGGGATCGCATAGGGAATCCTGAGGACCGCGAGGACGAGCACGCCCACAGTGGCGCGCAGGACAAGCGCCAGCCCCGCCTCGAACGAGAGCATCGTGGCCGAGCGTCCGCTCGCTCGTCCCAGCAGGGCGGCGACCGAGCGCAGCGGAACGCCAAGAACGACATAGGTCAGGACCAGCCCCGCAATGAGGAGCGCGATTCCTCCGGGCCCGCCGGAGAACCTTTGGCCGAGAACGGCGCCGCGACTCAAAGCCGCGCAAGCGGCGAGGATATCGGCGTCCGGCGGGCCGACCTGCAGGTTCTTGTCGTCGAGCTTGTCGCACGCGCCGGCGTCAAGGTTGAGGAACGGCGAAACCTCCTGCGCGCGCGCAAGGCCCATGGCGCCAAGGAACCCGACGAGCGCCACGACCGTCGCTATTCGGATCGCTGGAGCCGCCGCGAACCCGCCGGAACGTCCCACGCTACTTCTCCGGCGCTGGCGACGGCGTCGCGTCCGTCGCCAGGGCTTTTTGACCAAGGGGCTGCATCGAAAAGCTTCATCACCTCGCTCGACGGCGGAAGAAGCAAGGTGGGCGTCCCGACCGCAGGCCAGCGCGATAGACCTGCAGCGTGCGATAGAGATCGAAGAAATCGGGATCCTGCGCATAGGCGACCTATCTCGCAAGCTCGATGCTATCCGCGATGGCTTGCAGCTCATTGCTGACCGACTCCTGCGCTTCGTCGTCGCCCCAGGTGCAGACGGCTACGAATCCGGACTTCTCGGGCAACGCGACCAGGATGATTGTGATGTCGGATTCGCCGTTTGGGTCGGTTCCGGAATAGTCGATCTTCAGCGCATCGAAGCCATTGTAGCGGCGCTGCCCCGCGCGCCGCGATTGAGGATCGACCACAACTCCGCTTCGCGCGAGTTTCGTTGTCGCCGTAGCGCCCGCCGCGTCCAAATCCGGCGCAGGAATGAATTGAACCGCCAACCTCACTGCGACGTCAATGGCGGAGCCCTCGACGCCGCCGCCAATGGGCGTCGGGCGCCAATCGTCGGGAATGTCGATCCTCGCAGCAGGGTGGTCCGGAGGGATGGGAAATGTCCGCGCCGCTGCGCCGGAGATCGCGACGTTCGCCCAAACGAACAGCGCTGCGCATAAGCCGCCCAATCTTCCGCACGCCCGACGATCTGCGCCTCCGCCGGACCGTCGCCGGCCCTCCATGAGAGTGACTTTGATTGACGTCTTTTCGCGCGCCATGATAAAATTCAAACTTGCCCCGGTCTGTGACCGGGCGCGGTCAACGTAAATGCGCCTTCGCACTGAAAATCAAGGAATGACATTATGGCATGGTCGACTCCTGAAGTTCGCGAAGTCTGCGTCGGCATGGAAGTGACAAGCTACCTGTCCGCGGAGATGTGATTTGGGACGCCGCCGGCCTCAAAGCAGGCGGCGTCAATCCATCTACTCCCGCCCCGCGCTGATTGCCGCCTGCCCGCTTTCAGCCCTGTCAGTCTTGCCGGCGTGGACTTTCCGTTCGAACGTCGCAATCAGGCGGCTGAGCCGGACCTCGCGATCGAGCCTTTGGCTTGGCGACGGTCAGTGCGGGATTATACCCGGAACAACAAATTGCTGGATCGCGACCAGCACGCCGAGCGCCAGTGTCAGCACAACGCTGTGCCAGAAGGTGCGCGCGAACACGAGCCCTTCCTGTCCTCTCAAGTCAGTGACCGAAACCCCTGTCGCGATATTCTGAGGCGAGATCATCTTGCCCATCACGCCGCCGGAGGAATTGGTCGCGGCGAACAGCACCGGATTGAGATTGAGCTGCTTGGCCGCCACCACCTGAAGGTTGCCGAATAGCGCGTTGCCCGAAGTGTCGCTCCCGGACAGGAACACGGCGAGCCAGCCGAGGAAGGGCGATACGAAGACGAACGCATACCCGACCGAAGACGCGCCCAGTCCGAGCGTGTACGCCATGCCGGAATAGTTCATGAGATAGGCGAGGCCGACGATGAGGCACACTGTCAGCACCGCTATCCAGGCCTGCTCGACGGTCTTTTGCGCGCAGCGCACGAAGTCGGCTGCGCCCATTCCCACCACCACCGCGGTCACGATGGCTGACAGAAGAATCGCGGTGCCGGTCGCGAGCGGCTGGAACGCCCAAACGGCCGCGTAGGGCTTGTCGTTGTAGAGCGTGATCGAGATCATTTTGTCGAGACCCGGCCAGTGGATCGCCTGCTGCCCGATCGCTGCGATGTTGAACGTGGTCCACAGGATCACGATCACGGTCACAATGAGCCACGGAAGCCATCCCTGCCACGGTCCGACGCTCGATTGGACATGCCCGAGGTCCGCTTGTCCTCTCACCGCGAATTCAGGTTCGGGAGCGGGTTTCCAGACTTGCAGGAACAGCAGGGTCACGATCAGCGAGCCGAGCGAGGAGAGAACATCCGTCAACGCGTAGTTGATGAAGTTCGATGCGACGAATTGGCTGAGCGCGAACGAACCCCCGGCGACCAGCAGCACCGGCCACAGCGCCCTTACCGAGCGCGCGCCGCCGTAGAGCGCCATCACATAGAACGGCAGCAGGAGCGCGATGAACGGCAACTGGCGGCCGATCATTGCGCCAAGGACCTGCGACGGCAGCCCGGTTACGGCGCCCAGCACGGTCACCGGCACGCCGAGCGCTCCGAAGGCGACCGGAGCGGTGTTAAAGATCAGGACGAAGACCAGCGCTTCGAGCGCGGGAAAGCCGACCAGGATGAGCAGCGACGAGGTGATCGCGACCGGAGTGCCGAAGCCGGCGATGCCTTCCAGCAGCGCTCCGAAGCAGAAGCCGATGACGACGAGGACCACGCGCCGATCGTTCGGCAGATGGTTGAGGACCCAGGCGCGAAAGGCGTCAAATCGCTTGGACTCGACCGCGATATTGTAAAGCAGCAGGGCGTTGACGACGATCCACATCACCGGCCAGAGCGCGAACACGACGCCGTTGGCGATGGAATTGACAGCGAGGGAGACAGGAAGGGCCCAGATTGTGGTCGCGATGATGAATCCGACCACCAGACCCGCCAGCGACGATTGCCACGCCGGGCGGCGCAAGATCCCGAGCAACACCAGAACGGTGAGAACTGGAAGCGCCGCAACGATGAACGAGAGCAGCAGGCTGCCGGCGACCGGCGTGAGCAATTGTTGAAACATGGTGCGCCTCCCCTTGCGCGACGAAAGACGTAGCGCAATCCCGATCGTTCCCTCCGCGCCGACCGCGCGTCTTATGCCATCGGCCGGCGCCGTCGCGTCGCGGGGCGAGCCTTACTGAGCACGCGGTTTGCCCACCGAAATCTCGATCGCCGAATAGTATGCCGCGAGATCTTCGATATCAGTCGGCGAAAGATTTTGGACCACCACCGACATCATTTCGTTCTTGCGCTCTCCGGACTTGAACGCCGTTATCTGCTCGACCAGGTAGCCTTCGGTCTGCCCCGCCAGATTCGGCGCCTCGGCGATTTTCGCCAGACCGTCGAGACCGTGGCAGACCGCGCAAACCTCGGCCTTCTGTCGCCCCGCCTTCACGTCGCCTTGCGCCTCGGCCCGGTCCTGGGCCGCGAAGCAAAAGGCCAGCCACCCGCAAAGCGCCGCCGTTCTCGACGCCGGCCGCAGACCAAAACGCATCAATCCCCCACACCGACCCCGCGAAAAGGACAGCTTCTGCGAACGCGGGAGCTGTCCTCGCTCGATCGGGTTCTTCCTACTTGCCGTCGTACCAGATGCGGTAGACCGCGCCGACAAGATCGTCGGACACGAGCAATGAGCCGTCCCAATATTGCTGGACGTCGACTGGACGGCCGAGATAGTGACCGTTGTCGTTCCAGCCTTCAGCGAACGGGATCGAAGGCCCTGCGACGTGACCGTCATCCTTCAGGAAAGTGACCATCAGGCGCGCGCCGACCGGCACCGTCCAATTCCACGAACCATGCTGGGTCGAGAAGATCGCGCCCTTGTACTTCGACGGGAACATGTCTCCGGTGTAGAAGCTGAGTCCGAGGTCCGCCGCGTGCGCGATCTGCTCGACCTCCGGGAAGACCACGTCGGCGGGAGGCGTGTCGTTCTTGAACTCATTGGTGCGGGTGTGTCCGCCGCCGTACCACGGGAATCCGAACTCCTCGCCCATCTTGTCGATGCGGTTCATTTCGCCGGGCGGAATATCGTCGCCCATGCCGTCGACCTGATTGTCATTGCTCCAGAGCGACTTGTCCTTCGGATTGAAGTCCATCCCGACGGGATTGCGTAGACCGGTCGCGTAGATTTCGCGATTCTTGCCGTCCTGGTCCATGCGGATGATGCCGCCCATGCCGATCTTCCGATAGAGGTCAGCCTTCTCCTTCGTCGGCACGTTGAATGGCTGACCAAGCTGAATGTATAGCTTGTTGTCCGGTCCGACGCGGCATTCGCGGGCTGTGTGATTAAAGCTCTCTTCCGATGGCGGTATGAGCTTCCCCTCAGGAACAACTTCGCTCACCGCGACATCAGGGCTCTCATAGAAAAATTCCGCGGCGGGATATTGCAGGACCCGGTTCTGCTCAACGACGTAAAGAAATCCGTCTTTGGAGAAGCACGGTCCGTTCGGCAGCTTCTTGGCGAGCGTCGGCGCGAACTCTTTGACCTCTATCCCCTCGGCGACGCCCGCGCGAGAACGATCGGTGACCGCCCAGATCTTGTTTTTTCTGGTCCCGACGAAAGTCACGACGCCTTGCGGGCCGACCGCCATATGGCGTGCGTCGGGAACGAGGGCGTAAAGGTCGATGTGGAAACCGGGCGGGAGCGTGATCTTCTTCAGAATCTCCTTGACCGCATCCGCCTTGGCCCCGGTTTGCGGAACCGTCGGCCAGTCGATCGGGGCCGTCATCCGAAAACCTTCCAGCGTCTGCAAATTATTGTCCGCCCACGCGGGACTCAGCGCGGCCGCGAGTGCGGACAGCGCTACGGCGGAAGCGATGTGAAGTTTCATTCGACTCTCCTTGGTTCCTCTGGTGACCCATCGATTGGTTCGACTCCCCGAAACGGCTAAGCCGGCTCGGAGCGTTGCCCTTCGATTGTTATTCGCGCCCGCGCGTGCCGGAAGGGTCGGCGCGTGTTCTCGTGATCGACATCGTTTATCCGCCTGCCATACCCGCCGCTTTCAAAGCACTCCGCGCCTCGGAGTGGAAAGCTGCGCGATGTTGGCGACGGACCGGCGGCCGTCAATACGTCCCCCCTAACTCGCCGGCCATTTGAGCCGAACGGTGACGGCCGAAGTGAAAATACCCGAACGCCCTTCGCGCCATAGGGGTTTGACAACATTTTCCGCATTGTGGAAACCCAATCCCGGCGGTCCGGCGAAATTGTGGGGCGCTGGGGAGGCGTCTGTTGCGGCCCGGAGTCCGGCTCCCGGACGACAGCATGGATTTCTAGGCCTGATCTTCCATGCGGGTGGGTCGTTTAGCGGACCTTGCGCCACTGAGGCAGGGAACCGCCGAGCCTGGCCGTGATCTCGTCAGCTTTTCGCCGGACGAGGTCGCCGAGCTGTGCCATGTGTTCGACGGAGATGCGCGCGGTTGGTCCCGATATCGATATCGCGGCCAACGCATCGGCGGACTCGTCGAAGATCAGGCCCGCGACGCACCGAAGCCCGAACGAATGCTCCTCGTCATCAATCGCAAATCCGCGCTGGCGCGTCAGGGCGAGCTCGTCGCGAAGCGCCGCTTTGCTGATGATGGTCTTTTCGGTCAGGCGCCGCATGCCTTGACGTGGAAGCGCCTTGCCGAGGTCGCTGTCCGGCATCGCGCTGAGTAACGCTTTTCCGACGCTTGAGCAGTAGAGCGGGACGCGCGCCCCCGGACGCGCAAGCGCGCGCATCATCTGGCGGCACTCGACTTGTGCGAGGTAGACCGCCTCATATTCGTCCTCGACGGCAAGGTTCACCGTTTCCGCGCTTTCGTTCATCAGCGCCCGCATATATGGGCGCGCGACGCCAACAAGGTTGCGGGTCTTCAGAAACGCAGCGCCCGCCACAAAAGCCTGCACGCCCACCGACCAAAGCCGCCGTTCGTGATCAAAATGGACGTAGCGCTCTTGCTCCAATGTCGTGAGCAGCCGGTGAACGGTGGACGGCGGAAGTCGGACGCTTTCGGCAATATTGGTCAGCGACATGCCTTCGTCGACCGCCGCGAGCTGGTTGATAATCCCCAACGCTCGAACGAGGGACTGAACATGATCGGATCGCGCCGTAGCAGTGTCGAGCGGACCAGCGGCTCTCGAGCCCCGCTCCATCCGATGACTCTTGCGTGGACCTTTCAAATCATTCCTCAATACGAATAGAACTTGTAGGACCTAACGCTGAAGCCTGAGAGGCAGCGCATAGCGCCCGCCCCGCTAGTTTATCGCGGCTGAGATACGGCTCAACTCGTCACGCCATCACACCGATTGGTCGTCGCATGGCCACCCCAGGCCGAGCACGGGCTTGGCGACAGCGACGAAGCCTGAGAAAACGAACAAAACCGTACGATATTTCGGACGAACTCGTCTAGGATGGATCGGAATCTCGAGGCGCGCGATGGGCGTTGAAGGCAAGGACAGGGCGAAGGTGCTCGAGGCCGGGGCGGCCTCGCTCTCGAATCAGCTTGGGCAGGCGGTTCTCAGGCTGCGCAAGGGTTACGGATTGTCGCTCGCCGACCTCTCGCAGCAGTCGGGCGTGGCCAAATCCATCATCTCGCAGATCGAGCGCAACGAGACCAACCCGACGCTGACGACCATCTGGCGGCTCGCCCATGCGCTGGACGCGTCGATTGAATCGATGCTCCAGGGCGCCGAAGAGGGGCCGTTCATCGAGCATCTCGGCCGGGGAACGACGCCAATCTTCGTCTCCGACGACGGATTGTGCCGGCTGGCGGTGATCGGCTGGCTGAAGACCGTCGACTGGCTCCAATGGTACGATTTTCACGCCGACTCTGGCGGCGTGCTCGAAATCGACCGCCCATCTGCGCGGGTCGGTCGAGTGTTTGTCGGTCCTCGACGGCGAGCTCGAGGTCGAGGTCGCCGGATCGTCGGCCAAGGCATGCGCCGGCGAGACGCTGCGCTATCGCTGCGACATGCCCCATCGGATCCGCAACCTGAGCGGGAGGCCAGCGCATGCAACGATGGTGTGCATCCTCAAGGCGGCGATGATGGATTAACCCTTTGACGACCACGATTTGACCCGAGCGCGGCCCACGCCCGAATCGGGGTTGCGTTTCGCGCGACGAATCGAAGGGAAAGCCGCGTCGCTGATTCTGCCTCTGTTTGTCCCCGGTCCTTTCGCTCGCGTCCCGGATTGGGGCGGAGAGCCCCGACGGCCGGCAAGGTCTCGGCAACAGACTTGACGCAATGGGGCGCCTGCGACAAAGCTCGGCCACCTTTGGCGATTCGGCAAGCAATTGATTCGCTGACGCTTTACGCGCCAAGCTGGCCATGATCGCGGCGGGAAAGGAACGGGGCTAAGACGAAGCGACAATCCTGAAGGCCTCTGCGCCGATTCGCACAAAGATTCGACTCGCTTTGTTGGCGATTCTGAGTCCCTGTCGCGGGGTCTCCGATTCGTACCCGATTTGTTGTTGCCCTGATCCCACCCGGACGCGGCGCTCGGCTCGACAGGCGGGGCGCCGCGCGATATGAGCGCGGTTTCTGGCCGGAGCGCTTGGTGACCACGACGCCGTCCGTAACTCGTGAGGCCGCCCAGGACAGTGTCGTCCTGGCGCTGGGCGGGACGTGGACCGTCGCCTCGGGACGCGATCTCGAGGCGGCCGGGGCGTCGCTCATCGCGCCGGACAACGATGCGAAACGGGTGATCCTCGATCTTTCTGCGCTTCAGCGCATGGACACGGCCGGCGCCTGGTTCATCGATCGCGCTCGCGTGGAGCTGGCGGCGGCCGGGGCGACCGCTACCTATCGCGGCGCGCGGCCCGAGTACGCCACCCTGCTCCAGGACGCCGGCTATCATCGGCCGGAAGCGCCCACGCGCGTTCCCCCGCCGCATGGAATCGCGTTGCTCTCGGCGGTCGGCGAGACGGTGCATGACTCCGGTGTCGATTTCATCGACATCGTCGACTATCTCGGCGAAATCGTCGTGATGTTCTTGCGCCTCGCCCCGCATCCGTTGCGCTGGCGCTGGACCTCGATGGTCCATCACCTCGAGATGTTTGGTCTGCGCAGCGTGCCGATCATCATGCTGATCAACTTCCTGGTCGGCGCGATCGTCACCCAGCAGGGCATTTTCCAGCTCGCGAAATTCGGCGCCTCGACCTACGCCGTCGACCTGGTCGGAGTTCTCGGCTTGCGCGAGCTCGGCGTGCTGATGACCTCGATCATGATCGCGGGCCGCACCGGATCGGCGATCACGGCCGAGATCGGCTCGATGAAAATGCGCGAGGAGATCGATGCCCTCAAGGTTATGGCGCTCGATCCGCTGGAAGTGCTGATCATCCCGCGGCTGGTGGCGCTGGTGATCGCGCTCCCGGTCCTGACCTTCCTCGCCGACATGGCGCAAATCGGGGGCGGTCTTATCGTCGCTTGGCTCTACGCCGGCATGACGCCGCAGGGTTTTCTGTTGCGGCTCCAGAACGCGATAGGCGTCAATACGTTCATGGTCGGACTCATCAAGGCCCCGTTCATGGCGGTGGTGATTGGTCTCATCGCTTCGACCGAAGGCATGGAGGTGCGGGGGTCGGCCGAGTCGCTCGGGCGCTGCGTCACCTCATCGGTGGTCAAGTCGATCTTCATGGTCATCGTCATGGATGGGCTGTTTGCGATGTTCTTCGCCGCGGTGACCTATTGAGCGACGGCGCCCCCACCGCCGGCCCGCGGCCGCGTGAAGTCATCATCAGCGTGCGCGGCCTCAAGGTCGGCTTCGGCGACCACCTGGTGATGGACGGGCTCGATCTGGACCTCTATCGCGGCGAGGTTCTCGGCTTTGTTGGCGCCTCCGGCGCCGGCAAGTCGGTGCTGACCCGGACGATCCTGGGGCTCATCCACAAACAAGCGGGAAGCATCGAAGTCTTCGGCCACGATATCGACAAGCTGACGCCGCGCGAGCATCTGGAGGTCGGCGAGCGATGGGGCGTGCTGTTTCAGGAGGGGGCGCTGTTCTCCAGCTTGACCGTGCGCCAGAACATCCAGGCCCCGATGCGCGAGCATCTGCACCTATCCCAGTCAACGCTCGACGGTCTGGCGGCGCAGAAGCTGGCGCTCGTCGGCTTGCCTCCGGAAACGGCCGACAAGTTGCCCTCGGAGCTGTCCGGCGGCATGACCAAGCGTGTTTCGCTGGCAAGGGCGCTCGCGCTCGACCCCGAGATCGTGTTCCTCGACGAGCCGACCTCGGGGCTCGATCCGATTTCGGCCGGCGATTTCGACGATCTCATCGGCACGCTCCAGAAGACATTGGGACTGACCGTGTTCATGGTCACCCACGATCTCGACAGCCTGTTCGCGATCTGCGACCGGGTCGCGGTGCTCGGCCATGGCAAGGTGATCGCAGTCGGTCCGATCAGCGAGCTCCTGCTTTCCGACGACCCTTGGCTCAAGTCCTATTTCCACGGTAAGAGGGGCGTGATCCGCCTCTCGGCGGTCGCGGAGCGGCCCGCCATGACGGCCGGGGACGACCGGTCGAAGAACGCGGGGCGCTGACGAGACATGGAGACGCGGGCCAACTATGTCGTGATCGGCGCCTTTACACTGGCGGCGGTCGTGGGCGCCTTTCTGTTTGTCATGTGGATCGCAGGCTACGCAACGCCGGGCGGCCACCGGACTTTCCAGGTGGTTTTCAACGGCTCGGTCTCCGGTCTTTCGAACGGCGCCAACGTTAACTTCAACGGCATCAAGGTCGGCGAGGTCACGCATCTCACGTTTTCGAGGAGCGACCCCCACCAGGTCGTTGCCGACATCGACGTCAGCGCGGACGCGCCGATCAATCGCAACACCAAGGCGCGGCTTGAGACGGCGGGAATCACCGGCGCCGCGGCGGTCGCTTTGCTCGGCAGTTCGCAGGCCGGGGCGCCGCTGGTCGGCCAGAATGGCCAGCCGGCGGTCATCTACGCCGAACAGTCCGTGCAGCTGCAAGACATTATCGACAATGTCGCCGCCCTGTCGACGAGGGCCACCTCGGTTCTGGACGACGCCGACAAGATCCTCACCGACAATTCCGCTCCGATCCACTCGGCGATCGCCAACGTCGATCAGTTCTCCAAGGCGCTGGCCGACAACTCGGCCGGAGTGGACGCGGCGCTGAAGAGCGTAGGCGAACTCGGCAAGCAGATCGGGCCGCTCGCCGCACGTCTGCAGACCCTGTCGGATGACGCCGACCGGCTCGTCCAGTCGATCGACACCAACGAGGTCCGCACAATCGTCGACAACGTCCAAAACCTGTCGGCGAAAGGCGTCTCAGTCGTCGATCGCGCCGACAAGCTTCTTGCCGACAACTCCGATTCGATCCATTCGACGCTTCAGAGCGCCGACACCTTCGCCAGGACCCTCGCCGACAACGCCCCCAACGTCGACGTGACGCTGAAGAACCTGGCCGAGATCAGCAAGACGGTCCAGCCTGCGGTTGCACAGATCCAGACCCTGTCCGAGAATGCCAATCGTCTGATCGCGGCGGTCGACCCGGACAAGGTCCGCGACGTCGTCGGCAATGTCCAGACGTTCAGCCAGGCATTGTCGGCGAGCTCGGACAATTTCAAGGACCTGGTGCGCGACGGCGCCGCGCTCGCCAATCATCTCAACGATTCGGCCAAGCGGCTCGACACGGCGCTCGTCGACGTCGATCAGCTCATGAAGGCGGTCGACTCGCAAAAGATCGCCAGCATTGTCGACCGGATCAACGACGTCGTGGCGACGGTCAGCCAGAACAGGGCGAACGTCGACCTCACGCTCAAGAACTTCGCCGAGCTCTCGGGCAAGCTTAACAATTCGGCCGACAAGGTCGATGGCGTTTTGACGAGCGCCCAAAGCTTCCTGGGCTCGCCCAGCACAAAGGGAGCGATCGACCGCATCAGCGAAGCGGCGCTGTCGGTCAAGAAGCTCGCCGACGACACCGACGCAAAAGTGAAGGACATCGGCGGCGGCCTCAGCCGGTTCGTCAATTCGGGCCTGCGCGAATACGAGTCGCTCGCCATCGAGGGGAGGCGGACGATCGACGACATTGACCGCGCGGTGCGTTCGTTCGAGCGCAACCCGAACCAGCTCATCTTCGGCTCGAAGCCGTCGCTGCCGGAATATCAGGGCGGGCAATGATGGGGCGCAGGGGGGGTGGACTGAGAGGCCCGTCGAAACTCGCCGCCGCGGGCGCCGTCGCGCTTGCGCTCGCCGCCTGTGCGAGCGGACCTCCGGCGACCATGTACGATCTAGCCGCTGCGAGGCCGCCGGCGGCGCGCGCGGTTAGAGCGCAGTTCCGCGTCGGCCAGCCGACCGCGACCGCCGACCTCGACAGCGATCGCATCCTCGTACGGGATTCGGGGACGCTGGCCTTGCTTTCCGGCGCGCGCTGGCCGCAATCGCTGCCGACGCTGTTCCGGGCGCGGCTCGCGCAGAGTTTCCAGAACGCGGGGCTCGCCCGCTGGATCGACGGGCCCGTGGCGACTGCGGAATACGAAGTCGATCTCGACATCCGCGCCTTCGAGCTCGACGCCCAGACGAAGGAAGTCCATGTCGACATCGCCGCCTGGATCGTCTCGCTCGGGAGTGGGCGTATTGCAGCGGACCAGATTTTCACCCTGCGTGCGCCGGTCGCGTCGACCGACGCCGCAGACGTGGCGGCGGCGATGGATGAGGCGGCTTCGACGGTCATGACCGAGATCGTCAAATTCGTCGCCAAGGCGTTGTAAGGTCGCCCCGGCGGCTCAAGCCTCGGGATGGGAGGCGTGGGCCGCTTCCTGTGCGTAGAACGCTTTGGCGCGCTCGACGTCGGCCTGCGTCAGGCCATGGCCGGCGGTGAGCTCGACACGTTCGACCCGCGCACCGGCGCTGGCCAGCGCCCGCGCCAGCGTCTCGGCGCCGGAGCGGGCAATGACCGGATCGCTCAATCCCGACAGGATCATGACCGGTATCCCGGAAAGATCGGGTTTCGGCGGTTCGGTCAGCGGCGTCGTGGCCCTGAGCAGGATCGCGCCCGCGAGGGTCTTCGGATAGAGAAGCAGAACGGCCGCGGCGATATTCGCGCCGTTCGAATAGCCGAGCGCCATCGGTCGAGCGAGGCCATAGGCGCGCCGCGCTTCGGCGACGAAATGGCTAAGCTCATTCGCCCGGCGCCGCACGTCGTCCTCGTCGAACAGGCCTTCGCGATAGCGACGGAAGAACCGCGGCATGCCGGCTTCGAGCACGTTTCCGCGCGGCGAGAGGAGCGCCGCCCGAGGCGCGATCTCGCGGCCGAGCGGCAGGAGGTCGGTTTCGTCGCCGCCGGTCCCGTGAAGAAGAAGAAGCGGCGGCCGAGCGGGGTCGCGGCCCGGCTCGTAGCGGTGGATGTAGGCAAGCTCAGTCGTCATAAAAGCGGCTTCCGCTCCGTCGGGACTAATCGAGCTTCGGCAGCGCGGCTTCGATCTGCGCCCGGCGGCCCTCGAGGAACGGCGGCAATTTGAGCCCCTCGCCGAGCGAGTTCGTCGGCTCGTCGACGGCGAATCCCGGCGGATCGGTGGCGATTTCGAACAGCACCCGGCCGGGCTCGCGGAAATAGACCGAGCGGAAATAGTTGCGATCTTTCTGCTCGGTGGGGCGCAAATGGTGATCCTGGGCCAGCGTCTTGACCATCGCCGCCTGCGCCGCGTCGTCGGCGGCTCGAAATGCGACGTGGTGAACCGAGCCCGCGCCCTGACGCGCCATCAGGAATTCTCCCGCCGTCCTCAGGTCGATGAGGCCGCCGACCTCGACCCCCGGGGCACGATACCGCTCCGTCGCCCCCTCGCGGCCGTCGGCGCGGAAGCCGAAAACGTCGGTCAGGATGGCGGCGGTCGGAGCGGCTTCGGCGAGCAGGAGACTGACGCTATGGAAGCCGCGAATCGCGTGCTCCGTGGGCACGCCGCCGCCACTCCATTGCGGCGCGGCCCCGATCTCCTTGACGCCGGCGAGAGCAAGCCGGGTCCTGTCGCGATCCCTGAACGCGACCGTCGTTACGCCGAACCGCTTGACTGGCGCATCGTGGGCGACGCCGTTGTCGACCAATCGCTCGGTCCAGTAGCCGATCGAGCCTTCCGGAACGCTGAACACGGTCTCCTGCGCTTCCCCGATGCCGAGCCGCCCTGGCGCCACGCCCTCCCAGGGGAAAAAAGTGAGGATCGTGCCCGGATGGCCGACCGCGTCACCATAGTACAAATGATAGGAGCCGGGATCGTCGAAGTTGACGGTCTTCTTCACCAGGCGCAAGCCCAGCGTTCCGGTATAGAAATCCAGGTTGCGGCGGGCCGAACTCGCAATGCTGGTCACATGATGGATGCCGCTTGGCATGCGCGTCTCCGTTCGCCCCTGCCCTTCGCTCTCGGATTGCTTCGTCGCCCGTAGCCCGTCGAAAGACGGGCGTCTTTCGACGCCCTTTCGCCTCTCGCAACGATAGGCGATGACTTCGGCCCGCGAGCCGAAGCCAGGCGCCATTCTATGCCCGTCCAAACCGTTGGGCCAGCTTCAGCCCGGATTGGCGGCGTGCGATTCCTTATCCCGCGGGCTGACCGAGCGTGTCGCGAATCTTCTCTGCGAGCTCGACCGCGGTATAGGGCTTCTTCAGCCAGGCCTTGGCGCCAAGTTTTTGCCGCGCGGCGGTCGGGGCGGCGTAGCCGGAGGTGAAGAGGACCTTGAGGTCCGACCGCTTCGCAAGCGCGGCCTCGGCCAGCTCGTTGCCGTTCATGCCGCCCGGCATCACGACGTCGGTAAAGATCATCGCGATTTCCGGATGAGTCCCGAGCAGGGCTAGCGCATTCACCCCATTGTCGGCCTCGACCACCTGATAGCCGAGGCTCCTCAGGCGCCTGTTGACGACTTTGCGCAGGCGGGGATCGTCTTCGACGACCAGAATCGTCTCCGCTCCGCCCGGCATGGCGTCCGTCTCCGCCCTTCCTGCCGCGGGCCCCGCCGCCTTTTGAGCGGCCTCGGTCAGCGGCAGATAAACCCGCACGCTCGTGCCTCGACCCAACTCGCTATAGAGCTGGACGTGCCCTCCGGATTGCTTGACGAAACCATAGACCATGCTGAGGCCGAGACCGCTGCCGGCGCCGGTCGGCTTGGTAGTGAAGAACGGCTCGAAAGCCCGCTGGCGCACCTCCTCGGACATCCCTTCTCCGGTGTCGGTGACGGCGATCAGTACGTAGCGGCCGGTTCGGACCTCCGGGTGCATTTGGGCATAATCCGCATCAAGGCGCGCCTGGGAGATTTCGATCGTCAGACGTCCACCGCGCGGCGTCGCATCGCGCCCGTTGATCGCCAGGTTCAGCAAGGCGTTTTGCAATTGGCTGGCGTCGACGACCGCGAGATGAGCTGATCCGGTTGTGATGATGCTGAGTTCTATCGACTCGCCTAGTGCCCGGCGAAAGAATTCGGCGTAATTCGAGACCAGTGGGCCGATGTCGGTCGACTCCGGATTCAGCGGCTGCCGGCGGCCGAAAGCGAGGAGTTGGGAGGTCAGCTTGGCGCCGTCCTGCACGGCGGCCTGCGCATCCCTCAACATCTCGCGCTGACTGGAGTTGCCGAGGCCGGCCTCAATCAATTCCAGATTGCCGGCGATCACGGTGAGCAGGTTATTGAAATCATGAGCTACGCCCCCGGTCAGCTGGCCAATCGCCTCCATCTTCTGCGACTGCCGGAGCTCCGCCTCCATCTTCTGGCGGGTTGTGAGATCGCGAATGAAGCCGGTGAAGATGCGCTGAGCCCCCGCCCGCGCCTCGCCGACCGCTAGCTCCATCGGAAAGATTTGGCCCGCTTTGGTCAGGCCCTGAACCACCCGGCCATAACCGATGATCCGGGCCTCGCCGGTTCCCAGATATCGGCCGATGTAGCCGTCGTGTTCGTCCCGGTAGGGCGTCGGCATCAGCATCTTGACGTTGCGGCCGATGACCTCTTCGGGGCGGTAGCCGAACAATTGCGCCGCCGCGGCGCTGAATGAGCTCACGATACCGCTTTCTTCGATGACGATCATCGCCTCGGGGACGGTGTCGAGGATCGAGCGCAGATGCGCCTCGCGGTTCATGAGCTCGGCCTGGACGCGCTTGAGCTCGGTGATGTCGCTGTTGATCTGCAAGATCGACCTGATTCTCTCGTTTCCCATCGGCCGCGCAACCCACAAACTCGCCACCGCGACGAGAGAGCCGTCTTTTGTCTGCTGCTCGATTTCGCCTTGCCAGCTGCCAGTTTGGCGAAGCTGCGCGATGATGTCGTCGCGAGGCAGCGCATAGCGGGTCTTGAGAAGCTCATGGACAACTTTTCCCAGCGCCTCGTCACGGCTCCAGCCGTAAAGCCGCTGGCATCCGGTCGTCCAGTACAGAACCTTGCCGTCCTCATCGTGAATGACGATGTTCGTCAGGTCTAGCACTTGGGCCATTTCAGCAAAGTCGACCGCAGCGATCGCTTCGGCCGTGTATGGGAGTTTATCCAGGATCGGTCCTCCGGCTCGCGTCAATGCGGCAAATGCGCCCGCCTGACGGCTGAGGCGTCGCCGCCGGCGGTTTTAAGCGACGCAGAGCTTATCCAGGTCAATCGCATGCCGTCCAGTTGGTCACATGAGACCGCGCGGCGCCAGGCTCGCAATCGGAGCGCGGCCGATGGCCTCTCGCGCCGATCTGCCCGGCGAGGGACACGAACGCCGACGGCGCGAGCGCGGCGCCGTTCCAGCGCGCAAGCAAGTCGAAGCCGCTGATCCGACCGGTCGTCAGGGCGACGATCGGCTGGAAGACAATGCTAATCTTTGATTCCGGCGTCATTCGGCGCAGCGCGCCCTCGCGCGCGCCGCGGCCGACCGCCTCGATTTCACGCGACCGATCGAAGACGGCCACGCGGCCCCGTCCAATCGCCTTGGCGCGGTAGAGCGCGGCGTCGGCCCGGCGCACCAGTTCGTCCGGCTCCGCCGCGGACAGCGGGAAGAGCGCGAAGCCGCAGGCGCCGGTCAAGCGAATGCCGAGCCCCTCGACCGCGAACGGAGCCGCGAAGATCGCCTGGATTTCGTCTCCGAGCGCAATCGCGGCGTCGCGCGTACCGGTCCCGTCGCAGAGGATGGCGAACTCGTCGCCGCCCATCCTGGCGGCGAAGCCGCGCCCGGCCATCGCCTTGGCGAGCCGCCCCGCGACCTGCCTGAGGATTTCGTCTCCGGCCGGATGTCCGTGAACGTCGTTGATGGGCTTGAAGTCGTCGAGGTCGACGAGGGCGACCGCGAATGGCCGGGCGGTCCTGGTTCCGGACCTGATCCGGTCGGCGAGCAGGCTCAGGAAGCAGCGCCGGTTGGGCAGTCCGGTCAGGTCGTCGGTGAGCGCGATCGCCATCGCCGCCTGCCTCCCGTCCTCGGCCGCGCGCTGCATTTCGGCGATCGCGAACCGCGAGCGGACGATCTCCGAGAACATGCGAAAGTTCTCGCCGAGCATGCGGATGACAAAGCAGGCGGCGATTGTCAGCAGGGCCGCGAGCCACAGCGTCAAGTCGGTCCCGCGGATAAGGAATGCGACGATGAGCGGAGCGGTCGCGGCGGCGACGACGACGCTCGCCGCGCTGCCGAGCGCGCTCACGCAAAACGCGCAAGCGGCGACGGCGACCCAGACGGCGACCTGCGCCAATACGAACTCGACCACGCTGCCCTGCGCGGCGGAGAACGCCGCCATGAGGGCGAGCGCAAAGGCTAGCGCCGGCCCGAGGACGGACGCGCCGGCGACCTCGCGCCGGACGACGTCGAGCGGCACGCCCTCGACTCCGGCGCGCGCCTTGAGCCAGGAGAGGAGGCGAAAGATCGAGACGGCGACGAGCGACCCGGGGAGAACGATTCCGACGAGGAGCGATCTTGGCGTGGTCGCACCGCACAAAGCCACGGTCGACAGGATCACGACGCCATGGACGTAGGGGCCGAGCCGCGCCAGCGACCGGTATTGCTCGCGCATGAGCGCCGACTTGAACGCAAGCTCGGACGGTGCGCCTGGCGGCGTTGCGCCGCAAGAAGCGAGAACCTCAGGCGAAAGATCGCTGTTAGCCATTCGCATCAACCCCGCCGCCGGCGACGAAGCTCCTGGCGGAACGCATCGGGCGCAGGGGAAAGCTAGCGCCGCAAGCCCGTCCGAGGGGTTAATTCGATCCTCGAAACACCGGGCTTCCGTAACGGTAGTAAAGCATGCCTTTACGGCAAGGATAAAGTTTGATCACCGAAATGGGGGGCCGCGCGAGCCGGCGTCACGCCGCCGCCTTGACCGCGACGATGAACACGCGCGGATAAGCGAACAGCGTCCGGCCGTCCGGCTGAACCGGATAGGCCTCTTTCAGGCCGCGGCGGTAGCGGGCGAGAAATTCGCACCGCTCCTCGTCGTCGAGCCGCTCCAGGAATGGTTGCAGGGTTGAGCCGGCGAACCAGTCGGCGATGCTCTGCGGTCCCTCGAGCGGGTGAACATAGGTCGTGGTCCACACATCGACCCGCGAGGCCTGCGGGCGCAGCCAATCGTAATAGTCCTCGTAACCGGCGATAAGCGGCTGGGTCTTGGCGATGGGCACCAGACGGGACGACCATGGGCCCTCGGCGGCGACCATGCGCATAAGCGCATGCGAGGATTCGCGCGCCGTGTTGGGCATCTGCGCCGCGAGCACGCCGCCTGGCGCAAGATAGGATATCAGCCGAGGAAAAAGCCGGTCGTGATCGGGCAGGAATTGCAGCGCGGCGTTGGCGAAGATGAGGTCCGGTCGATCCTTGGGCGCCCAATCGGCGATGTCATGCTTGACGAATTCCGCCTTCGGCGCGCGGACCCGCGCATGCGCCAGCATCGCGTCGGAGGTGTCGAGGCCGATGGTTCGCGCGCCGGGGAAGCGGCTCAGAAGCAACTCGGCGCTGTTGCCGGGGCCGCAGCCGAGATCGTAGACGAGCTCGGCCGAAGCGAGCGGAACCTGCGCCAGGAGATCGCGCGCCGCGCGCATCCGCTCGGCCTCGAATTTGGTGTAGAGGGTTGGGTTCCAGTCGCTCATCAGCATGGTTGGGGTCCGCGGCCTCGAGGGGCGCCGCTCTCGCATTGTCGCAATATGGAGGGTTGCGCCCGAGGATCAACCGTCGAGGGCGGCCTCGACCCGAGCCGCCGGCGCCGGCAGGGCCCCGAGAAGCCGGTAGAGGCTCATGCCGGCGACCATTGAGGCGACGAACAGCGCGGCTCGCCAATTGAGAAAGCCGAGGTTTGTGATCGCGGGTCCCGGACAGAGGCCGGCGAGCCCCCAGCCGACCCCGAAGATGACCGATCCGCCGATCAGGCGCGCGTCGATCGCCTTTGCGTCCAGATGAAAGGGTTCGCCGGAAATGCTGGCGTTGCGCCGGGCGGCGATCCGGTAGGCCGCGAAAGCGACAAGGACCGCGCCGCCCATCACGAAGGCGAGCGAGGGGTCCCACGCGCCGGCAAGATCAAGGAAGCCGAGCACCTTGTCGGGATGGGTCATGCCCGAGATGCAAAGGCCGATCCCGAACACAAGCCCGACCAGGAATGCCGAAACGCGGTGTATCCAGCCCGGCTGATAGTTGATCCCCTCGGCCGCGGCTTTCGCCTGAATGAGCGACTGCGTTATCCCGCCCGCCGCCAGCGCCGCGCCCTCGGTCTTGACCGCAAGCCCCATCCACGCTGCTGCGACCAGCGGTTCATGGGCCATGAAGGTCTGGGCGATGACCGGCAGGATCAAGACTTCGACGACGGCGAAGACCACCACCAGCGACGACACCAGCACCGGCACTTGCGGGCGCGCCCGGATCGCCCCGCCGGTCGCGATCGCCGCGGCGACGCCGCAGATGGAAACGCCCGAGGCCAGCGGCGCCGACCATTCGCGACTGAAGCCGAAGCCCTTGCGTGCGATGAGATAAACGACGGGCCAATAGATCAGATAGGCCTCGACGATCGCAGCAAGGCCGCGCAGCATGAGCGAAGAGGCGAGCGTGAGCTTGCTCGCGACCGTCACGGCGATGAAAGCGCCGAGGATGACAATGGCGATCTTGATATAGCGTTCGGGGCGGATCGCGCTTTTCAGCCATTCGGCGAACGTCGGGAAGCCGTTGGCGATGACGAGGCCGGCGAGAAGCGGGACGATGAAGCCGCCTTCGCTGGTCAGCTTCAGCGACCACGAGACGCCGAACTTGGCCTGGTCGGCCGGAGTGACGGCGGCCAAATGCGCCCAGCTGCCGACAAACCAGGCGCCGTAGGCGATCGCAAACGCGACGGTGAAGCGGATCGCAAAGCGCTTCACGTCGTCGCCTAGGGTGTAAGCCGCGCCCGAGAGAATGGCGGTCAGCACGACATAGGTGACGATGAGCGCGCCCACGCCGCCGAGGCGCGCGTAGGCCTTCGACGCCGCCGCGAGCGCCGCGCTCGGGTCGGCCCAGACCGAGGTCGTCGCCACCCAGCCGAGCGCATCGGCGCCGAACAGCGAAAAGAGCGCGAGCGCGAAGGCCGCCAAGCCGATGACAACCGCCAACGCGTCCTCGCTGAGCCGGACGGGCGCCGCCGCCGGAATGGAGATGGGGGTATCGGAAATCACCATATTTCCTTATATGGTTTGTATATCAAATCATATATCATTTCTATAGACGAAATTAAATTTGATCAAGCCTGCGGAATCGACGTCCGGCGAAAGGCCGCGCGTGAGCCTGGCTGCAGGTCGCCGGGCGAGACGATTAGGCTTCTCTCAACGCTGGCGCGCATTTTCGCTCGGTGTCGCGAAAGCCATGCGCGGGCGGGCAGGGTCAGATGTCGGGCCTCCCACGGAAGACGGGCAAAGTTCGGCCGGCGTGGAATCGGGCGACCGCCTCGCCCACTTCCTAGGGTTTCAGCGCCGCGACCCAAGTCCACGTCGTATGCGCCGTTAGGGCAGAGGGGAGACCGGTCCTGTTCGATCGAAAATTTTTATCTCAGGTCGGTTCTCCGGGCATCAATACGCTGCGGCGAGCAGTAAACAAGATGATAATCTTTCATTCACACCATCAACGCAATTTTATACATGCAAAGTCTTCAATCCAGGTCAATCAATTGGAAAACGAACGGCCCTAAGCTGGCGCGAAACCAAATTCGATTTTGGTTGAGAGAGCGACGATGAAACCGCGAACACCTTCCGCGGCCGGCCGGCGGCCCCGTTGGCTGAGCCGCCCCAATGCGAGCTGCGGCGGCTCTGCGGTCGCCTGCGCCTCGGCCGCGCCCCTGGTCGTGCTGGCGCTCGCGGTCGCCGCCGACTGCGCCCATGTCTCGCGCTTCAAGACCCAGGTTCAACTGGCGGCGGACGCCGCCTCACTCGCCGCCGCAATCGCGATCGCGCACGATTCCGGCGGCGCCGGCGAGGGCCTCGCCGCTGCGGCCGCCGCCGCTGCTTTCGCCCGCAACGCCCCGCCCGGCGCAGCCGGAACGCCGAGGGTGGCGGCGACGAACCGCGGCGCCGCAGCGACCGCGCAGGTCGGCTATGACGGTGTCGCGCCAAGCAATTTCGGCTCGACGCTCGGCTATGGCGCGTTCAGCGTCAGCGCTTCGGCGACCCCGCTCGCGCTCCTCGCCAATTCGCAGGCCTCGGCCGCTCCCTGACCCGCCGGCCTCAAAGCCGTCCCGGTCTGGCGTCGAGGCCAAGTCCGGTATAGCTCGGAAGTCCGCCCGGTCGCCGGCGGAAAACGTCACGAGATGAGAGCCCGCATGACCGGCCACATCGATCCGACCAAGGCGGGGTTCGCCGCCTTTCGCGCCGACGACCGGCCAGGACCGATCCACATGCTCAACCTCGTCCGCTTGCGGGCCCGCGCCGCCTATCCGGACGGACGCGAGGCGACCGGAGCCGAGGCCTATCAGGCTTATGGGCGCGAGAGCCTGCCGGTTTTCTCGCGCCTCGGCGGGTCGATCGTCTGGCGCGGCCGGTTCGAGCAGACACTGATCGGACCTCAGGACGAGCGCTGGGATCTGTGCTTCATCGCCCAATACCCGAGCGTCGCCGCCTTCGTCGCCATGATTCGAGATCCCGTCTACCGTGAGGCGGTGAAGCACCGGCAGGCGGCGGTCGAGGATTCGAGGCTCATCCGGCTTCAGCCCGGCGCGGCCCACGTCGGCTTCGGCTGACGCCACGCCTCAGGGCCAAGGCTCTTGCCGCCGGCCTGACCCTCGGCTAGACCCGCGCCATGAGCAGACCTGGGCCATTGATCGCTGGCATTCTCGGCCTCGTCTCCCTCGCGATCGCCGCCCTCTACTGGCTTACGCCCGCGGGCGGCCTTCCCAGTTTCCTCCCTGGGTTTCAAGCCGGATCCGATCATGTGCACGTCAACCATGCGCTTGGCTCGCTGGTCGTCGCGCTTATCCTGTTCGCTATCGCCTGGTTCCTCCAGCGCAGCTCGTCAGACTAGCTCCCGAGGCGCCTCAAGGGGCGGGCGTCTGTCGCGCCCCGCTTCTACCTTCCCCGCGGCGCGGAGAAGGGGAAACTCGCTTCAGGACGAGGTCGGCGCGACGGCTTTGCCTTGTCCCAGCGGCTCGCCAGTGCGGGAGACTCGTCCGGCCGGCTGCAGATCGGGGGCCGGCGGCCGGTGGATCGCGACCCCCGCCATCACCATGAGCACCCCGAGCGTGTCCCGAAGGCTCGGAATCTGCCTGAGCACGATGATCCCGACCACCGTCGCGGTCGCTGGCAGCAAAGCGAGCATCAGCGCGAAGCTCGCCCGCGGCAGCCTCGACATCGCGAGCTGGTCGCAGACGTAGGGGATCACTGACGAGCAGACGCCAACCCCGATCCCGGCGATGACCAGCGTCGGGCTTGCGAACGCGCGCCAGGCCTCGCGAAATCCGATCGGCATGATGATGAGGAACGCGATCGCCATCGCCGCGCCGAGGCGCTCGACGCCGCCGCTCGCGCCCGCTTCGGATACCTTATGCCCAAGCACGATATAGCCGACGAACAGCGCCCCGTTGAGGAACGCCCAGAAGAGCCCGATCGGGTCGCTCGACCATCGGACGTTGATAAGGAGAAACACGCCGAGAACGGCGAGCGCGAGCGCCGCCAGATTGCGGGCGGTGCGCAGCCCGTAAAGCGCGACGCCGATCGTGCCGACGAACTCGATCGCCGCGACGAGGCTCATCGGCAACCGATCGAGGGCGAGATAGAACGCGGTGTTCATGACCGCGAGACAGACGCCGAGGCCGATCAGCAACCGACGCGTCTCTTGGTCAGCTTTGGCGATCGTCCGCCACGGGGCGGTCCATGGGGCGAAGATCGCGGCCGCGGCGGCGATCCGCAGCCAGGCGACGCCGAGCACCCCGACCGACGGAAACAAGAGAACCGCGAACGAGGGTCCGAGATAGTGGAAGACCGCGCTGACCGCGAACCAGGCCTGCGGCGGGGCGAGATTTGCGGCTTGGGTGAATGTCGGCCCGGCCCGCGGCATATCGCTCTCCTTGCTTTTCAGTATGAGAGGCGACTCGGGAGTCGTATATGAAGATAGAAAGGCCACAATGGTTGATATTGCGACTGATCAAAGGATTTTTCTATGGGCCGCCTTCGAAATGAAAATGCGGATCTCGATGCCCTCGATGCCCGCATTCTTTCGGCCCTCGCGGCCGACGCGCGGGCTCGCATCGCCGACCTCGCGCGGCTCGTCGGCCTCTCCCCGCCAAGCGTGGCGGAAAGGGTAAGGCGGCTCGAAGAGGCCGGGGTAATCGAGCGCTATGCGCTTGTGATCGACCCTCGGGCGATCGGCCTCACAGTCGCGGCCTGGATGCGCGTCCGGCCGATGCCTGGCGAGCTCAAGACGGTCGCGGAGATTCTGCGCAACCTGCCAGAGATCGTGGAATGCGACCGGGTGACCGGCGAGGATTGCTTCGTCGCCCGCGCCCATCTCAAGTCGATTGACGACCTGGAGCGGCTGATCGACCAGATCATCCCCCACGCGATGACCACGACCTCGATCATCCAGTCCACCCTTGTCGCGAGGCGCTCGCCGCCCATTGCCGCGAGCATCGATGAGAGGCGGTGAGTGCGCGATGACGGTCCGCCGCTAGAGTGTTGCAATTGGGCTACGCGGTTCGCTCCACTTCGTCCTGAGCCGGCGGCGCAGCCGTGTCGAAGGGCGGTCCAGTGCGCGCTCAACAGCGCCGCCTCCTGGAGCGTCCTTCGAGACGCGCCTTCGGCGCTCCTCATGACGAGGAGGTGGAGTGATTCCATCAAACTGCGCAGCGCCTCGGCGCCAAGCCACGTAGATGGCCGCGACAAGCCCGCGCCATGCTTTGAGACGGGCCTGCGGACTTGTGCCGATACAGGAACATTTGTGCACAACCGCCAGCGCCATCGACGTTAACAAAGTTTTTCGAACAATTTCTTTCCGCGAATCAAAATCCGTCGTATGTTTGATTCCGAATCACGGAATCGGATCGGAGGCGGCGATGGCTGATGCTGGCGGCGTGGCGGGGATCGGTGGCTCGGCGGGGGGCGAACCGCGAACCGCGCCGCAGGACATGGCGCGGCGGGCGCTGAGGATGCTCGAGCGGTTGGTCGCCGGCTCGTCCCTGACCGAGGTCGCGGCGGGCGAGGGCCTCACGCCCATGCGGGCGCGGGAGCTGGTGGCCGAGGTCGTCGCCCAACGCGGGTTCGATCCCTGAAGCTTCGGGCGAAGCGGGCGCCCCCGGGAGCGGTCTCGGCGAGAGATCGTGGCCATGCTGATTGTGCATGGCAGCAATTTATTGTGCGGCGCACCATAGTGTGCTACACGCCCGGCCTTGGTCGAGGGAGGGCGAGTCCGATTGGCAAGAGATTGAGGAGAGACCGATGCAGCATTTCCACGCCGGAAACCTTCATCAAATCAAAGACGCGCCCCCGGGCGCCTGGGCGACGGTCAATGCGGGCGACGTCGTCACGATAAGCGAACTCGCGCGACGCGGATTTCATCTCGTCGACATGAGCGGCGCAGTCTGGACCATGCTTCGCGGGGGCTGAGGCGGGCTTGGGCGGGGCCAGCAGGCGAGCGCCGGTCCGCCTGACGTGGAGTTTGCGCGAGTCTGACAGAATCGAACAAGCAAAGCATTGAAATAAAAGCATCCGGACCAAAAGCGACCGTCCGGCTTCCGGGATCCGACCCTGGATTTCGGCGGGTCAGGCTTATGGCTCAGTCTTCGCTCAGGTCCTCGAATCCACCGCGCTCGCCGCTGCCGACCAGAATCTCCCGCTTGCCCGAGTGGTTCGGAGGGCTGACCACGCCCTCCTTCTCCATCCGCTCGACCAGCGAGGCAGCCTTGTTATAGCCGACCGAGAGGCGGCGCTGGATATAGCTCGTCGACACCTTCCGGTCGCGCAGGACGATGTTGACAGCGCGGTCGTAGTAATCGGCCAATTCCTCGGCGTCCATCGACCCGGGAGAGGGCAGGGGGCCGTCGTCGTCCTCTTCGTCGCCCCGGTCGTCCTCCTCGGTGATCGCATGCAGGTATTCCGGCGCACCCTGACGCTTGAGATGGGCGACGACCTTCTCGACCTCGTTCTCTGACACGAACGGCCCGTGGACGCGGGCGATCCGGCCGCCGCCGGCCATGTAAAGCATATCGCCCTGGCCGAGCAGCTGCTCGGCCCCCTGCTCGCCGAGGATCGTCCGGCTGTCGATCTTGCTCGTCACCTGAAACGAGATCCGGGTCGGGAAGTTGGCCTTGATGGTGCCGGTGATGACGTCGACCGACGGCCGCTGGGTGGCCATGATGAGATGGATGCCCGCCGCCCGGGCCATCTGCGCCAGGCGCTGGATCGCGCCCTCGATGTCCTTGCCGGCGACCATCATGAGATCGGCCATCTCGTCGACGACGACGACGATATAGGGCAGTTCGTCGAGCGGAATGTCCTCGTGCTCGTAGATCGCCTCTCCGGTCTCGCGGTCGAACCCGGTCTGGACGGTCCGGGTCAGCGCCTCGCCCTTGGCCAAGGCTTCGGCGACGCGGGCGTTGAAGCCGTCGATGTTGCGGACCCCGACCTTCGACATCTTCTTGTAGCGGTCCTCCATCTCCCGCACCGCCCATTTGAGCGCAATGACCGCCTTCTTCGGGTCCGTGACGACCGGGGTCAGGAGATGCGGAATGCCGTCGTAGGCGGAGAGCTCCAGCATTTTCGGATCGACCATGATGAGCCGGCACCGCTCGGGCTTCATGCGGAACACGAGCGAGAGGATCATGGTGTTGATCGCCACCGACTTGCCCGAGCCGGTCGTGCCGGCGACCAGGAGGTGAGGCATGCGGGCGAGGTCGACGATCACCGGCTCGCCGCCGATCGTCTTGCCGAGCGCGATGGCGAGCCGATGCTTTGAGTTCTCGAAGTCCTCGCTGGCGAGAAGCTCGCGCAGATAGACCGTCTCGCGGCGCTGATTCGGCAATTCGACGCCGATCGCGTTGCGGCCCTGAACCACCGCGACCCGGGCCGAGACGGCCGACATCGATCGCGCAATGTCGTCGGCGAGCCCGATCACCCGCGACGATTTGATCCCCGGCGCGGGTTCGAGCTCATAGAGGGCGACGACCGGCCCCGGACGCACATTGACGATCTCGCCCTTGACGCCAAAATCGTCGAGGACGCCTTCGAGCAGGCGCGCGTTCTGCTCCAGCGCGTCTTGCGAAACCCGGGTCCCGACCGATTTCTTCGGCTCGGTCAGCATTGTGATCGAAGGCATGCTCCACTCGCCCCGCGGCGCCGCGCCGAACCTGGCCTCGACGGGGGCTCGGCTCGGGACCTTGGGTCCGGCGGCCGGAGCGGCGGCTGGCGGCGCGCCGGCGGAGAATGCAGGGGCCGTGCCTTGCGAGCGCGGGGCATAAGCCGCCGGATCGTTGAGCGCGTCGTCGACATCCTTGAGAACCGACCATGGCGCGCGGGTCGTGGGGGGCGCGGGACTGAAGAAGGGAGACGACTTGCGCGCTGTCCGCGGGCTTCGACGGACGATTCGCCGCAACGCTCCCTTGACGGTCAGCAGGGCGTGAATGACGGCGCCGATCGAGACCATCCCGAGGCTTGGCTCGTCCTGGTCCTCTTCGTCGTCGAAACGCGCCAGCGCCGCGGCGCGAGCCCCCGCCGCCGCGTTTTGGGGCGCGCGGTCGCCACGGTCGCCGCGCGGACCGCCGACGCCCGCGGCGGCGGCAAGTCCAAGGATCGAAAATCCGGCCAGAGACGCGCCGAGCGCGACTGTCGCCCAGGCCGACACGGGAAGGACGCGGCGCGGGATCGTGAGGACAGCGTCGCCAACGACTCCGCCGAGGCCGGTGGGCAGCGGCCAGCTTCCGGGAGCAGGAAGCAGCGAAGCCAAGGCCGCCGCCGCGATCACGCCGCTCAGATAGAGGACGACTTTCAACCACGGCCGCTCGAGGCGCCGCTGGGTGAGGAGGCGCCAGCCCCAGAATGCCGGCCCAATCAGCAACGCCGCCGCCGCCAGGCCGATGAACTGCATGATGAGGTCAGCGGCGATCGCGCCCGACGCGCCCAGAAGATTGTGGACCCGGGCGTTGGTCGCGTGATTGAGACTGGGATCGCTGACCGACCAGGTCAGCAGCGCAACGCTGAGACAGGCCACGCTGGCCAGCGCGCCAAGGCCAGCGATCTCGGCCGCCCGCCGCTTTGGGAAGTCCCGCATCTGGGCGGGCATGTGGTCGATAAACGAGAATGTCGTCGTACGCATCGCTGACTCGCCGCTTCGTCGCGGCGTGATCGCCCACCGCGCCGTCGCTGACCCTAAGCGCGTCCAGTTAATGCGGGCCTAACCTTAACGCGCGGTAGCTGCGGCAAGCCGCGTCTGCGCGCGTTCGGCGAAAGAAAAATGGACGCCCCGAGGGGCGTCCAAGGTCCGCGGGGAGGAACTTCGCCCGGCGTCGGCGTAAGCCGCCGGGCGCCGCAGCTCAGTGAACGACTTCGCCGTGGAGGGCGAGGTCGAGGCCGTCGCGCTCGATATCGTCGGAGACGCGCAGGCCGATGACCGCCTTGATGATGGTCAGGATGATGATGGTGACGATCGCGTCGTAGACGATGACCGTGACGATGCCGATGCATTGGTTGACGACCTGACCGGGGTTGCCCTCGATGAGGCCGGCGGTGCCGCCATATTGCTGGACTGCGAACACGCCGGTCAGAAACGCGCCGATCATGCCTCCGACGCCGTGGACTCCGAAACAGTCCAGCGCGTCGTCGTAGCCGAACATGTGCTTGAGGCCGGTCGCGCCCCAGTAGCAGCCGACGCCGCAGGCGACGCCGATCGCCATAGCGCCGACGGGACCGACGAACCCCGAGGCCGGGGTGATCGCCACGAGGCCTGCGACGGCGCCTGAGGCGATGCCGATGACGGTCGGCTTGCCCCGATGCGCCCATTCGACAAACATCCAGGTCAGAGCCGCAACCGCAGTCGCAATCTGGGTGACTGTCATCGCCATGCCAGCCTGGACGCCGGCGCTGACCGCCGAGCCCGCGTTAAAGCCGAACCAGCCGACCCACAGCAGGGCCGCGCCGATGAAGGTCAGGACCATATTGTGGCCCGGGCCGGTATCGTGGCGTTTGCCCAGCATGATTGCGGCGACCAGACCGGCAACGCCCGCGTTGATATGCACGACGGTGCCGCCCGCGAAGTCGAGAACCTTGACCCATGCCTGATCGTTGGCTGAGTTGAAGATGCCGTCGGGTCCCCAGAGCCAGTGCGCGACCGGGGCGTAGACGAAGATCGCCCACAGGCCCATGAACCACAGCATCGCCGAGAATTTCATGCGTTCCGCGTAGGCGCCGGCGATCAGAGCGGGCGTGATGATTGCGAAGGTCATCTGGAAGCACATGTAGACGGTTTCGGGGATCGTCGGCGCCAGGGGATTGGGATTGCCGATGCCGCCGTTGTTTATGTCGCTGAGGATTCCTTGGAGGAATGCGCGGCTCAATCCGCCGACGAACGGGGTGCCGGAGGTGAACGACATGGAGTAAGTGACGATGGCGTAGATCACGGTGACCAGACAGGTTATGGCGAAGCTCGTCATGACCGTGTCGCCGACATTCTTCTTCCGCACCATGCCGCCGTAGAAGAGCCCGAGGCCCGGGATCGTCATCATGAGCACGAGCGCGACCGAGGTCAGCATCCACGCGGTGTCGCCGCCGCTCGGGGTGCAGTTCGTGAGCACGGCCGGAACCGCCGCGACGGCCGCGAACTTGTCGGTTTCCGGAACCGCGGCGGTGGCGGCCGCGCAAGCTGGAGTTGCGGGTGGCGCTGGCTTCGCCGTCGCCGCGGGCGCAGCCGGAGCCGCAGCGGCGGGCTCAGCCGGAGCTGCAGGAGCCGCAGCGGCGGGAGGAGCGTCGGTCGTCGCTGGCGCCGCGGCCTGCGCGAAGGCGGAAGCCGGCGACAGGCCAATGAAGACGGCCGCCGCCAGCGCCCGGCCAAGGCGAGAGAGTTTGGGTGTCAGATTCATTTTTCAGGACTCCGATCTCGAATGGGAAGCAGCGCGCCGCAGGTCAGAGCGCGTCCTTATCCTTCTCGCCCGTGCGGATCCTCACCGCCGAGTCGAGGCTGTAAACGAAGATTTTGCCGTCGCCGATCTGCCCGGTGCGCGCCGCAGCAACGATCGCTTCGACGACCTTGTCGGCGACGTCCGCATTCACCGCGACTTCGATTTTCAGCTTGGGGAGGAAACTCACGGCATATTCCGCTCCGCGATAGATTTCGGTGTGCCCCTTCTGCCGACCGTAGCCCTTGACCTCAGTAACCGTCAGACCGTGCACTCCGATGGCGGTGAGCGCATCGCGCACCTCCTCCAGCTTGAACGGCTTTATGATCGCCATTACGATTTTCATAAGCCTCGCCCCACTATGACGCGCCGCGGCGGTCTTGAAAACGAACCGCTCTCGTGCGGTGAAATCGGAACGCGAGCGCGCCCCGCCGGGCTCTGCCTTACAAGGCGCGTGCCATGTCCGGCCGTGGCACTAACAAACTGAAAAGGAATTGCTATTCGTCGTTGAGCGGGCGATCGGCGGGTTGCGGACTGATCCCAGGGGGAGTTTGATGAGGAAATAGGCGCCTACGAATTAATCGGCTACGGCGGCGTCGAAGCCCGAGGCGCCGGCGTTGCCTAAGTCCCTCACGATCGCGCCGACAAGCGATCGCATAGTCATCTTCGAAGCAGAATGGCATAGTCACGTTCGAGGCAAACTCGTGACATTTTATGACGGCGCAAGAGTATGAGAACGAGTCTCTTGCCCTCGATACGGGTCGCAGCTTATAGAATCACTCGAGAACTAGTCACGGTGCGCGAGTGGGATACCCGGCCGTCGACGGATTTCGTGGACCGTCGGAGCTCGGGCGAGAGAGTAACTGGATGAAGATCATTCTTGCCCAGCCACGTGGGTTTTGCGCGGGGGTCGTGCGGGCCATCGATATCGTCGAACGGGCCCTCCTCAAGTATGGGGCCCCAGTCTACGTGCGCCATGAGATCGTTCACAATCCTCATGTCGTCGAATCGCTCAAGGCGAAAGGTGCGCGTTTCGTCGAGGATCTGGACGAGGTGCCCGAAGGAGCGGTGACGATCTTCAGCGCTCATGGAGTGTCGCGAAAAGTCGAAAACGAAGCCAAGGCGCGATCGCTGCCGACCATCGATGCGACTTGTCCGCTGGTCACCAAGGTGCATATTCAAGGGCGACGGTATATTGCTCAAGGTCGGGTCGTGGTCTTCATAGGTCATGGCGGGCATCCGGAAGTGGAAGGGACGCTCGGTCAGATCGATGGCGAGTTGCACCTCGTCGAAAACGAGGACGATGTGGAAAGGCTTCCCCTCGCCGTCGACACGCCAATCGCATATGTTACTCAGACGACCCTCAGCGTTGACGATACTCGCGGCATCATCGCCGCTTTGCATCGGCGCTTTAGCGATGTCGCGGGCCCGGACATCCGTGACATTTGCTACGCGACCCAGAATCGGCAGACCGCCGTCCGGGAATTATCGCGGGTCGCCGACGTCCTTATCGTGGTGGGAGCTCGCAATAGCTCCAACTCCAATCGGCTGCGCGAAATCGGCGAGGAGGCAGGTCTCCCGAGCTACCTCGTCGCCGACAGCAGCGAGATTGATGCGCAATGGGTGCGCGATGCGGGGGTTGTCGGAGTTACGGCTGGCGCATCCGCGCCAGAGATCGTCGTTGAGAACGTGGTTCAGACCTTGATGCAGATCGCGCCGTCAGAAGTCTCGGCCCTCGAGGGACCCATTGAGACGGTGAGCTTTCGCCTTCCTGCAGAACTCGTAAGCTGAATATACGGAACCATCACCAACGGGGCTTGATAAGGATTCTTGCGTGAGCATACCCTTGAGGCAGGTTGCCAGGGTTGGCGCCTATATCGTCCGGCAGCATCTCGCCCGGCGAAAGCGGTATCCGCTGGTCTTGATGCTCGAGCCGTTGTTCCGGTGCAATCTCGCTTGCGCGGGTTGCGGCAAGATCGACTATCCCGACGCCATCCTCGACAGGCGGATTTCGGTGGCTGACGCTCTCGCGTCTGTCGATGAGTGCGGCGCGCCAGTCGTCGTCATGGCCGGCGGCGAACCGCTCCTGCATAAGGAGTTGCAGAAGATTGTCGAAGGCGTGATCGCGCGCAAGAAATTTGCGATCGTGTGCACGAATGCGCTCTTGCTCGAAAAGAAGATCGATCAGTACGCGCCGAGCCCATATTTCACTTGGTCGATTCATCTCGACGGCGACCGGGAGATGCACGACAAGTCGGTGTGCCAGCCGGGGGTCTACGATCGCGCTGTCTCGGCATTGAAAGTCGCAAAATCCAAGGGTTTTCGCGTCACGATCAACTGCACCTTCTTCAACGATGCGGACCCCGAGCGCGTCGCCGCGTTCTTCGATACGGTGACGGAGCTTGGTGTCGACGGTATCACGATGTCGCCGGGTTACGCCTACGAGCGCGCTCCGGACCAGAAGCATTTCCTCAACCGCTCCGCGACCAAGCACCTTTTCCGGGCGATATTCCGGCGCGGGGATGGGGCGCGCAAATGGGCCTTCAATCAATCGACCATGTTCCTCGACTTCCTGGCCGGCAACCAAACCTACCACTGTACCCCCTGGGGCAACCCAACGCGTACGGTGTTCGGCTGGCAGCGGCCCTGCTATCTCCTCGGCGAGGGCTACGCCAAGACCTTCAAGGAGCTCATGGACGAGACGGATTGGGATGCCTACGGCGTCGGCAACTACGAGAAATGCGCCGACTGCATGGTCCACAGCGGCTTTGAAGCGACGGCGGTGCGCGACACGGTCACGAGGCCGTGGAAGGCGCTCGGCGTCACGTTGCGGGGCGTCAGGACCGAAGGTGCGATGGCTCCGGACATCCCGCTCGATCGCCAGCGCCCGGCCACGTATGTATTCGACGGCAACGTCACTCAGAAACTCTCAGAGATGCGCAGGGCCGAGGCTGAGGAAAAGGCCGGGAAGAAGGCCGCCACAGCGGCTTAGCGCCTGGAATGCGGCTCGGCTGTCGCGCGCGGCTGCAAACAGCCCAGGGAATTCACGTGGAGAACGGACAAACTCGCCGATCACGGCAGAGGTCTTGATCCGACCGTGGGAGTCGACGGCCCTGAGGACGAGGGGCGGCAAGTCGCGATCTGCCGGGTCGGCGACCGCTCGCAGAATCGCGAAGGGCGTCTGTCGCTCGAGCGCAAAGCGCCCCGCCGTCAGGCTTTCCATGTCGACCGCCGCCGCTCCGGTTGCGCGGCGGAGCTCCGCCTTGGCGCGGGCAGTCAAAACCGGAGCGTCTGCGCCCGCCACCCGCTCGACCGTCACGCGCGCGCCGACGCCGATCACGCCTTGCGCGAGGGATGAGGTGACGGCCTCGTCGGTGCTGATGCGTCCGTCAGGTGAGACGACCTCCGCCCCAAGAATGAGATCCCCGGGCCGAAGCCGCGGATCGAGCCCGCCGCAGATGCCCCAGCTAATGACCAAGCCTATGGGTGTCCCAACAAGCCCAGTGAGTTTGGCATGCAGGGTTGCGGCGTCGCCACAGATCGCAAGACGACCTGGACCGGCTACGATCGCCGCCTCGCGCTTCAATCCGCTGACAAAGAGAACGCTCTCTGCGGGCGCGGCCAGCGTCGGCGCTTTACCAGGCCTAACGGCTAACTCCCCAACAAGGTGTCGGTCCGTTCGCGCAATGTCTTCACCAAGGCGTCGGCGCCGCCGCCGCCGGCGAGGATTGAAGCGAATTCATCGCGTCGCGTCGCAAGGTCGCTGACCGTGCCGTTGAGATAGACGTCGATCACCCGGCCGCCACGAACCAGATAATTGATCTGCACGGTCCGGCCGCCAGGCTGGAGAAGCTTGGTCTTGACGATCTCGCCGCCGCCGCGCGATTCGGGGCTCGTCTGCGGGTCGACGACAAAGCTCTCGCCCGAATAATCGCTGACCTGATGCGCATAGTCGGCGACGAGGAAATGCGCGAAGGCGTCCCGAACCGCGGCCTGCTGGGCGCCCGAGAAGCTGCTCCAGGCGGGTCCTGTCGCCAGTCTCGTCATGCTCGCAATGTCGAAGGCCGAGTTGATCGCGGGCCCGAAGCGCTGGTCGCGTTGGCGCACGCTGAGCGAGCCGGCCGCTTTGAGCGTCGGCATCAGCTGTTGATAGTAAGCTTCGATGTGTCGCGCGGCCGGACTGGACGACTGGGCCAGCGAGGCGGTCGGAGCCCACAAAAGAAGGGCGACGAGGACTGCGATCCAGGACATAGACGGAATTGGGCGAAGTTTGAAACCCGTCATTATCGATATTCCACTTGGCTTGGACGGACTGGCTCATGGCCGGCCGCCGATCATGATTTTCGAAAAACTCGCGGCCGCTGCGGCTCGCGCGCGCTTCTAGCGCGGATTCGGGAAATCGAGTCGAGGCTTGGTCCCCCTGGATTGTGCGTTTTGGCGCGCCACATCGCCCAAGTCGAAAGGCTGATGGCGGCAGCCGGGGACGCGGCTTACCGATATGGTTTTTCAAAGCCAATCCCAAGATTTCCCAAGCTTGGCCAAATTCCACGAAAGACAGTCAAATGATCTTGCTGTGATTTCCCGGGGAGTCCGGTTGCCGAGGTAAGCCTTTTCAACAGATTGTGATCCCCTTGGCGGTCCAGATTTTCAGAAGAAGGTTATATTTAAAAATCCGAACCTTTCGCTTTCACCAACCTTTGGTCGGGCTCGGCCGACCATCGATATCGGTCGGCCGGTTTGCGCATCCAGGGCTCTCCGTCAGTAAGGTGAAACAATTCTCACCCTTTCGGCGTGTCTCACTCGCCGCGGGTTGGCCGCGCCACCGGATACTGATGAACGGTCCCTAAGCGGCGCCACGCCAGCGCCTTGTGTTGACGCCGGGCATCTCCGATTGACACCCGGCGCGAACCGTGGCCTCCACCCGGCTCCCATGGACACGAACGACAGCGCCCTGATCATCGCCGCGGTTGCGCGAGCCGTGCGTCTTTCGACCCGTCACGCGCGGCTCGTCATTCCGGGCTTCCTCCTCGCGGCGGCTCTCGCCGGCTTCTATCTGTCGCGCCATATCGCGATCGACACCGACAGCAGCAAGCTCCTGTCGAGCTCGCTCCCCTGGCGCCAGCAGGAGATGCGGCTCAACGAGCTCTTCCCCCAGCGGACGGACCGGATCATCGCAGTCGTCGACGCGACGACGCCCGAGGCCGCCGAAGAGGCGGCCTCGGCGCTGGCGGATGCCCTCGCGCCCCAGTCTGACGTGATCCGCACCGTGACCCGCCCGGATGGCGGCGAGTTCTTCGCCCGCAACGGCATTCTGTTCAAATCCGTCGACGAAGTGCGAAGCGACATGGCTCAATTGATCAAGGCCGAGCCCTTCCTTGGTACGCTCGCCGCGGATCCGACCCTGCGCGGCGTCCTCGGCGCGATCTCGCAATCGATCGAGGGTGTGCGCCTGGGAAAGACGACGCTCGAAGGCATGAGGCCGGCGGTGACCGCGATCGCCGACGCCCTGGACGGCGTCGCGGGAGGAAAGCATCCGGTGTTTTCGTGGCGCCGCCTGATCACGGGCCATGCGCCCGAGGCCTCCGAGCTTCGGCGGTTCGTCAACATCCAGCCAGTCCTCAACTACGGTGACCTTCAGCCGGGCGGGCGCGCGACCAAGGCGATCCGCGCGACCATCGAGAAATTGGGCTTGACGCCGGATAAGGGCGTCAGGGTGCGCCTCACCGGATCGGTCGCGCTTTCGGACGAGGAATTCGCCACCGTCGCCGACGGGGCGACCCTGAACGGCGTGGTGACGATCCTCGTCGTTCTCCTGCTGTTGTGGCTGGCGCTCAAGCAGGCGCGCATCGTGCTCGCGGTCCTCGTCAACCTCGCCGTCGGGCTGACGTTCACCGCCGCGATCGGCTTGGCGATGGTCGGAGCGTTGAACCTGATCTCGGTCGCGTTCGCGGTGCTGTTCATCGGCCTCGGCGTCGATTTTGGCATCCAGTTCAGCGTCCGCTACCGCGCCGAACGGCACGCCAGCCGCGATCTCGGCGAGGCGCTCCAGGCGACGGCGCGCGGGGTCGCGGGGCCGCTTTTGCTTGCCGCCGCCTCGATCGCCGCCGCCTTCTACTCGTTCTTGCCGACCGCCTATGTCGGCCTCTCGGAGCTCGGATTGATTGCCGGAACCGGGATGATCGTCGCATTCCTGACCACCATAACCCTGCTTCCGGCCCTCCTTTCGGGACTCAGGCCGGCGGGCGAGCCGGCGCCGGTCGGCTGGGCGGCGCTCGCGCCGCTCGACCACTTTCTCGACCGGCGGCGCAACTGGGTGGTCGGCCTGACCCTGACCGCCATCGTTCTCGGCCTGCCGCTGCTCGCGAGCCTGCGCTTCGACTTCAACCCGCTCGACCTGCGCTCCAGGCAGGTCGAATCGGTCTCGACGCTGCTCGATCTGATGGGCGATCCCGACACGAGCCCGAACACCATCGATATCCTCGAGCCCGATCTCGCCGGCGCCTCCGCCCTGGCCGAAAAGCTAGGCCGGCTCAAGGAAGTCGCCAAGGTGCGGACGCTCGAAAGCTTCGTGCCGAATGACCAGGACGAGAAGCTGGCCCTCATCGACGATGCGAGCTTCTTCTTCGAGAACACGCTGACCCCGGTCCAGGTCGACTCCGCGCCGACTCCGGCTCAGACGCTCGAGGCGATCGACAAGACCGCCGCCGACCTTTTCGGCGCGGCGATAGGTATCGACAGCCCGGCCGCGATGCAG
Source organism: uncultured Alphaproteobacteria bacterium (assembly GCA_963794155.1). Classification (GTDB taxonomy): domain Bacteria; phylum Pseudomonadota; class Alphaproteobacteria; order Rhizobiales; family Beijerinckiaceae; genus Roseiarcus. Next base: position 111,786 of record CAWCCX010000008.1, read on the forward strand.
GCCCGCCGCCTGGCGGGCGCGCTGACCGCTCTGGCTAAGGCGCCCCAGGCCGAAAGAGACGAGGCGGAGCGGGTCCTGGTGACGCCGCTCATGACCACGCTGCGGGAGGTGAGAGATCTGCTGACCGCCGAGCATGTGACGATCGATACTCTTCCCCCGGCGCTCAAGGCCGCCTGGGTCTCGGCCGACGGCGAGGTCAGGGTGGAGGTCGCGCCAAGCGGGGACGGCAACGACAACGCCGTCCTCAGGCGTTTCGTTGATGCGGTCCGAACGGTAGCGCCGCAGGCGTCCGGAGCGCCGGTTTTCATCGTCGAGGCCGCGGCGACCATCGTCAAAGCGTTTCTCGAGGCCGCGGTCTGGTCGGTGGCGTCGATCGCGATCATCCTGTTTGTGACGCTGCGCCGCTGGGTCGACGTCGCGCTGACCCTGGTGCCGCTGATGGTCGCCATTGTCGGCACGCTCGAGATCTGCGTGGCGATCGGTCTGCAGCTCAACTTCGCCAACATCATCGCCCTGCCGCTGTTGCTCGGCGTCGGCGTTGCGTTCAAGATCTACTACGTCATGGCGTGGAGGGCGGGGGAGACGAATTTTCTCCAATCGAGCCTCACGAGAGCCGTCTTCTTCAGCGCCTGCGCGACCGCCACCGCCTTCGGAAGCCTGTGGTTTTCGCACCATCCGGGCACCTCGAGCATGGGCAAGCTGATGGCGCTCGCGCTGGCGACGACGCTTTCCGCCGCCGTGCTGTTCCAGCCCGCCCTGCTGGCGACTCAGCGGAAGACCCATTCGGACTGACGGTCGGCCCGGCCGCCGGCGAAAAAGATGAATAGAGTGTGGCAAAAGGGTGATAGTCGCCCGGGCGCCGCTCTGTTAACCTTGCTTCGCGCTGGGTCTGGATTCCTCACGATTCGGAACTGGTCGTTCCCCGCGAGTCTGCCCTCGGACGGGCAGGCGGGGATTGAGGGTCGCGCGGGCATTTACGGGGAATCATCAACGCATGCGTGGCGGCGAACGTTGGGTTGCGTGGATGGCTGCGTCGGCGCTGGCGGGGCTCGTCAGCGCCTGCGCGGGCGCTCCCCGCGACGCATCGCTGCCGATCGACGACCCCAACGAACAATTCAATCGCGGCGTTCTCCGCGTGAACCAGGCAGTGCTCGACCCAGCCGCCAATGTGGTCAAGACGGTGCCGGGGCCAATTCGCGACCGATTGGAAGATTTGGACGCGAACCTGAAGGGGCCGCGCATCTTCGCGAATAACATCCTTCAGGGCCGTTTTAACGCCGCCGCCATTACGCTTACCCGCCTGGTCTTTAATACGACCTTCGGCCTGGGCGGAATTTTCGACGTCGCTACAGCAGGGGGGTTGCCGAAACAGAGCGGCGATTTCGGCCAGACCCTCTTCGTCTGGGGCGTCCCTGCAGGCACCTTTGTGAACACGCCTTACTATGGCCCCTCAACGCAGCGCGATGCGGTCGGCGGCGCCGTGGATACGGTCGCCGACCCGGTCGGCTGGGTGATGGGCGGGGTTTTGATCGGCTGGCCATGGTCGGTCGGCTCGGGCCTCTTGGGGGCCACGGCTCACCTCGCCCAATGGAAGGAAGCCGAGAACGCCTCGATCGACTTCTACAGTTTCTTGCGCTCCGACTGGTATCAGACGCGCCGCGCTGACCTGCGCGAGGCGCTTGGCCTGCCGCCGGTCATCGAATCGCCGGCCACCACCGGACCGGTGCATTAGAGACAGCGGCGGTCATGGGGGCGCCGGGCCGGCCTCATTCTCACCCCGGCGCATCAGATGACGCCCTTCGGCCCACTGCCAGGCTGCGAGACCCGGCAAGCCCAGGGCCAACTCCCGGACCCTTTTGGATAGGGAAATCGCCAACGCCATGTCCGCGGGCAGTCCGAACAGCGCGCCAAACACAACGATGCCGCCCTCGAGAACGCCCAACGCCCCAGGCACCATGAATGCCGCCGCGCGTACCCCGGAACTGAGGCTTTCGAGCACAAATGCGTCGGTCACGCTGAGCGGTCTGCCGAGAAAATACATGACCAACCACGTCTCACCGGCGCCAGCGGCCCACCCGGCGAGGCGCAGGATGCTGGCGCGGAAGATGGCTGGGCGGCGACGATATTTGGCCACGACCGCGCCGTCGATTTCTGAAGCGCGGCCGGCGAAGGCGGACAGCCATTTCTCAGGCGCGATTCGGCTGGCGAACTTGGCGAACAGGCCGAACATGCTGTTATGCTGGACGAGCACGAACCCGGCGATCCCGGCTGCGAACACGGCCGCCCCGATCAGCAGCGCCCGCGCCACAACGGTTGCGGCGTGGTCGTTCGATCGGACGGCCAGCAGCGTCACGCCGGCGATGACAAAGATGAGCTGGGTCACAGCGCCGACCGTGATGTCGACGACCATGCTGGCGGCCGCCTGCGAGCCTGGAATGCCGCGCTGATGGGCCAGCCGCGCGCCGGCGACGTCGCCGCCTACGCCGGCGACCGGCAACAGCGAGTTGATCGATTTCGCGAATCCAACGGATCCACACAACGCCGAGGAACCCGGGACGGCTGGAAGCCGGCAACAACTCCCGCCAGGAGAGCGCGTCAAGAGATAAGGGAATTAAATGATAGAGCGTTATCGGCGCCAACCACCAACCGAGCACCAGCATGGCGGAAGCCACCTCGGCGGCGCCGCTGTGGATGATGAGAAAGACGATCAGCAGGAAACCGAAAAACGCAGCGATGATCAGCGATATTGAAATGACATGGCTCCCTGTCCGGTCGCGGATCCCTTCGAAGACTGTGCGGAACAACGATCGTGGCGCGGAGACGTCTATCAGCAATCGCTGTCCAGTTGGAGACGACCGAATCGGCGCCGCTGATGATCCCCAATCGCTCCGTTAGCGGAATCCTAACCTATGCCCGCGGCGCCGATCCTTGTCGTTCTCCCGGCGGCGCTTGACTCGCTCGAGACGGTGGGCGTCGCGCGGGCGCAGGATGGCGAGCGCATGATTCTGGGGCTCAGTCTGTTCCGGCGCACGGTCCTGGCTGCGCGGCGCGCCGGCTACGGGCAAGTCTTCCTTCTGTCGGCAGAAGCCAATGCGACGGCCGGGGCGAGCAACGTTGCCGAGTGGAGCGGCCTCGCCAAAACCCAGACGTCCCCTCAGCCTGCGCCGCTTGTCATTGTCCCTGGAGCCATCCTCGGGGAGACCGATTGGCTCGAACGGCTTGCGGAGGCTCGAATCGAATTCGGCGGCCTGGGCGGCGGTCGCGAACCGGGTCGTCATCATCCCCCCCGCGTCAGTCTCTGATGCGCTTGTTGCGCTTAATGAGAAGGGCGGCGCGCATGAGCTGATCGCGGTCGAGAACCAGCTCGCCCGCCGGTTTGGTCCGCCGGCGTCGATTCCGGGCGGAATCGAACCGATGGCGGTGGAGACGCCCGCTGAAGCCCGTATCGCCGAGCGTCGGCTTACGCGGGCGCTGGTCAAGGACACCGATGGGTTCATGGCTCGTCACGTCGAGCGCCCGATCTCGTTGCAGATATCGCGGCTCCTGGCGCCGACCGCGATCACGCCCAACCAGATGAGCCTGATTTCGATCATCGTCGGTCTGTGCAGCGGCCCGTTTTTCCTGTCTCAGCGCGCATCTCTGCAAACGATCGGGGCGTTGCTTTTTCTGGCGCATTCAATCCTCGACGGATGCGACGGCGAACTGGCCAGGCTGAAATTCCAGGAATCGCGATGGGGCGGCGTTCTCGACTTCTGGGGAGACAATATCGTCCACGTCACTGTTTTCGGCTGCATGGCGGTTGGCTGGAGCTTCGCCGCCCTGGCGAACTGGCCGCTGTGGCTCGGCGCTGCGGCCGTTCTCGGCACGCTGGGGTCGGCCGGCTTTGTTTATTGGCGGCTCATGCGCGCCAAGGACCACGGCGGCGCACTGTTCACCTCGGTCTCGGCCGCGCCCGAACGCCCGCTGGCGCGCGTGCTCGACGCCGCGTCGCGCCGCGACTTCATCTATCTCGTGCTCATCCTTGCGCTGGTCGGTCGGTCGAACTGGTTTCTCCTGTTGGCCGGGATCGGCGCGCCGATCTACTTCCTGCTCGTGCTGGTCCTCGCCCTGCGTGAAAGCGCACTTGGACTCGGTGGAATTGGAGGCGGTCCGCCGACCTCGTCCTGAAGGCCCGTGAGGCGGGCGGGGAAACAGGCATCCGAACAAGGGGTTGAGCAGGGAATCGAGCAGGGAATTGTTTCGAGCGAGCAGGGAATTTTTTTGCCCGAGCAGGGAATTTTTTTTGCCGGAGCAGGGAATTTTTTCGCCGGAGCAGGGAATTTATTTGGCGCTCGTCCAGCGGGGAGCGCTCTACCCGGCGAGGGACACGCGGGCGCCGCTCGATCGCTGCGCGGCGTCGATGAGCCGGGCGCACAAGACCGCTTCGTCAAGATTGCCCTTGCCGCCGCTCGTCGCCGCGGCGAGAAAGTCGGCCGCGACGCCGCCGAACCAGTCGGGATGATGCGACCCCTGGGACAGGGACGGCGGACAAGACCAGCGGCGCTTCCGCCCATTGGATCGAAGGATCACGCTCTCGCCTTCGACATGGATATCGCCCTTTTCGCCCGCGATCTCGATCGCATTCAAGCGCTCGTCGGCGGCCCAGGTCAGAAAGATGCTGCTCGAGCCGGCGGCAGTCTCCAAGTCGAGACTCGCCGTGTCCTCGAGCGGCTGGTCGTGGAAGCGCCGCGTCTCCAGCCGCGCCGAGACGGCATGGGGGGCGCCGGACCAGCGCGCGACGCAATAGAGCGCATGCCAGCCATGGTCGAACAAAATTCCGCCGCCCGCGAGCTTCGGGTCGACGCGCCAGTTCGCGACGCCGGGCGCGCTGACGGCGATCGCCGGCTGAGTCCTGAGCGTCCGCCAGTGCACGGATCGCACGGCGCCGATGGCGCCGTCGTCGATCAGCGCCGAAATCCTGAGGCAGATCGGGGCGTTGAGCCAATTGTGCACCGTGTGGAGGACACGCTCGGCGCGCACGGCGGCCGACGCCAGGCGGGCGGCGTCGTCCGCCCGGGTGACCAGCGGCTTCTCGCTGAGCACATGCAGTCCCGCGCTGAGCGCGCGTCCGATGAGCGCGGCGTGGCTGCCGGGCGGGGCGCAGATGTCGACGAAATCGAGCTGTTCGCGCCCAATGAGATCGTCGATCGTGTCGTAGCACCGGCCGTCGGGACAGGCGGCGAGAAAGGCCGCGCGGCGCAACGGGGCGGCATCCGCCGCGGCGACGATCCGGACATCGTCGCGGGCCAACCATCCAGGCATATGCCCCTTGTCGGCGACATTGCCGAAGCCAATGAAGGCGCCTCTCAGCACGAGCGGCTTTCTTCGTTGGGCCGGCGAAACTTGCAACGCCCGTCATGGCCGCCCCCGGACTGTGATCCGGGGGTGTCCAGGCCATCCGCGCCGAGCCGCCGCAAGGACGAGTTTGAGCTTGGCCGCGCAAAGAGTTTTGCGAGGTATTTCGGCTTTGGCCGCTTTGTTCCGGCGTTCAAGGCGCCGAACCGCGTGGATGGCCGGGACAAGCCCGGCCATGACGCATAAGGCCACATGCGGTGAGCTAACGCGGGCGACGGCGCACTCATCCGCCACTTCGCGCCTTCTCCCTTGGTTGGGAGGAATGGGGCGCGCGGCGCGGGAAGCACGTCGCTCAATCCAGTCCGAACCTCTGCGCGATGGCGGCGAAGGACTGGTCGAGGATATCGACGCCCTGCAGCGCCTCGTCCTCGGTGATCACCAGCGGCGGGTTGATGCGGATGACGTTGGAATAGGACATCGTGACGAGTCCGCGCTCCAAAGCCTCGTGGAACAAGGCGCGGGTTATCTTTTTGTCGAGCGGCGCCTTGGTCTTGCGATCGGCGACCATATCGACGCCGATCATCAAGCCCCGCCCGCGCACGTCGCCGATGAAGCGGTATTTCTCCTGCACGCGCTTAAGGGCCTCGAGCATCTTCGCGCCGACGCGGGCCGAGTTCGCGACCAGGTTGTCTTCGGTCAGGGCCTCCATTGCAGCGAGGCCTGCTGCGCCGGCGAGCGGATTGCCGCCATAGCTCGACGACGAGCCGCTCGGCTCGCCAAAAGGCGCAGCCGACATGTTTTCGAGCGACGAGGCGACCGCGCTCATCGGGAAGCCGCCGCCGATCCCCTTGCCGATCGTCATGACGTCGGGCTTGAGGCCGAAATGTTCCGAAGCCCACATCTTGCCGGTGCGACCGAAGCCGACCAGGATCTCGTCAGCAATGAGAAGCGCGCCGGCCTCGGTCGCAATCTCGCGCACCGCATGAATGAAGTCGTCCGGCGGAATCACGTTGCCCGCCGTGCCCTGCATCGGCTCGATGATGATCGCGGCGATCTCGCCCTGCGTGTCGTTCTTGATGACATTGCGCAGATGCTCGGCGCAAGCCATCCCGCAGGACGGATGCTGCAGGTTCCAAGGGCAGCGGTAGCAATTGGCGTAGGGCGAATGGTGCATGCCCGGCGGGAACGGCCCCTGATGGTTGCGGTAGGAGCTGCCGAGGAGCCCGATCACGCCCTGCGACTTGCCGTGAAAGCCGCCCCAGAAGCCGATGAACTCGAACTTCTTGCTGACCGACTTGGCGAGGCGGAAGGCCGCCTCGACCGCTTCCGCGCCGCCCGAGAAAAGCTGGAGATGCGTGATCCCTTCCGGCAGCGTCGCCGCGATGCGCTCAAGGAACTCCGCGCGCGCTTCGGTCGTGAAGCTGCCAAAGGTGACGCGGTCGAGCTGCTCCTTGAGCCGCGCGACAAAGCGCGGATGCGCGTGGCCGAGGCTGCCGACCGCGATGCCGGCGATGAAGTCGAGATATTCGTTGCCGTCGACGTCGGTGATGGTGCAGCCTTGCGCATGGTCGACGACGATCTGCGAGAAGAGCGCGATCGACTGGAGGCCCGGCGCCATCGCCTTCGCCTCGCGGTCGAAGATCGCCTTCGACTTCGGGCCAGGTACGGCGCGGCGAGGGAGGTCGCGCGCGGCGGCGGAGGCGTTGGGGGATGAAAGGTCGTTCAAGGGATCAATTCCTGGTCGAGGCGACAATGCGCGGGCGCCGCCGGAAGCGCTCGCTGAGGTGGTCCGCAATCGCCCGCGCGGCGTGATCGCGGTAGAGTGCGTAGCTCGGCCACGCGTTGAGGTCGATGATCATCGGTTCGCCGCTGGGCCGGATGATGGCGTCGCCGCCAAAAATCTCGAGCCCGAGCGCGGCGGCGGCGTCGAGCGCAGCCCGGTGCAGCCGGGTTGCTTCGAACGAATGGCCCAGCATGCCTTTGTCGCGATGATAGAACCACTCGAACCAGTTGGACTCGGGGGCCGAGGCGCCGCCTCTGACCCCATAGAATTTGACCAGATCGCCGGCGACATGCTCTTGGGCGACGACAAAGGGAATGCCGCGGGCGGCGAATCCGCGCAAGGCCTCGCGCCATCCGCTCTCGGAAGCGACATACATCACATCCTCGGGCTCAGTCGCGTGAAAATCATAGCGTTTGACCCACATGCAATCGGCCGGCCGCGGCTTCATCGCTTCGGTGGCGACGATCCGGCTGAGCGGCGCGGGCACTTGGCGTTGCGCGAACAGCTCGATCATGCGGTGGCGATAGGTGTTGCGAATGGCGGCGGGCGAATTGACCACGATCGAGCCCGACTTCTCCATCGCCGCGAGCCGATCGAGAATTGCGCCACGCTCGCACATCACGAACACATTGGCCGAAGGGGTTTCGGAAAGGGCGTCGGCCTCGACCAGTTCGACCCCGAAACCGCGCTCCGCCAAGGCGGCGCCGACCCTTTCCAGGATTGCGGCGTCGTCATCGATGCGTCCGGGCGAGTGCGCCGCCTCGCGGTAGACGCCCCAGCAGGTCATGGCCGGGCTCATTCGGCAGCGTTCTCATGCCGGCGGAGGAATCCCGCCAACTCGGCCGCCGCGACATCGCGCGCCCGGTCGACGTCGAACACCAGAGGCAGAACGACGCCGTAAACGGGGCGGCGCTGCGTCAACCAGCCATCTGAGGTAGTCGCGCAGCCTGTCGAAGGCGGTCGCAGGCTCCTCGATCTTGCGCGCCGGCAGCCAATAGAGTCCGGCCGTTACGTGGCTGCCGCTATCGCCGCCGAGGCGGCGGATGCGGCCATCCGCGACGTCGAGGGTCGCCCATAGCGGCTTGTCGTCATCGACATGGCTGGTCAAGCCAAGCGCGACCGCGTCTTTCCCAAAGCCAGCGGCGTTTTTCACGAACATGCGGAAGTCGGCGACCGGCATGATCGAATCGACGGTCGTGATCACCGCCGGCGCGCCGGCGAGCCGGCTCGCGACGAGCTTGAAGCTCGCGTAGGACGAGGGAGTCGTGCGCACGATCAGGTCGAGATCAAAATCCTGAGCGTGGTCGCCGAGCCATTGCCGGCAATCGTCGCTTTCTTCGTTGATGATGATCGTCACCCGGCGGATGCCGACGGCGCGAAACCGATCGAGGGTGTGGTCGATAAGGGGCCGTCCGCCGACCAGCGTCATCGGCTTGCTGGCAGCCAATCCATCGGCCCGCAAGCGGGTTCCGTGCCCCGCGGCGATGACGCCCCCTTGAAGGCGATGATGTTCAGATGCGCCGGTCATTTGAGGATATTCAACAGTGAGGGCAGCGTGGTCACGGCTGCGAGAATGGACGGGGACGGGATCGCCTGAGCGGCAGCAGCCTGGACGCCTTCGGGCGCGATCCAGATGAAACCCATGCCTGCACGCCGGGCGCCCTCGCAGTCGCGGCGCAGGGAATCGCCGATGTAGACAGTTCTTTCCGGCGCCGAGTCAAGCGCTTCAAGCGCGGCGCGGAAAATCGCGGGGTCGGGCTTTTCGGCGCCGACGCGGCAGCTATCCGTCATGACCGCAAACAGGGGGGCGAGGCCCGCGCTCCGGCACACCGCTTCGAGATTGCCATAGAAGTTCGACACCACGCCCAGCCGATAGCGCTCGGCCAGCGCTTCGAGGACCGGCCAATTGCGGGCGAAAATGGCCGACATGTCGGACAGGAAACGCGAGGCGATGCGCTGGCCGCGGTCGCTTCCAGCGCCGCCCAGTTCGCTTTCGAGATTGGCGGCCAGCGCATGAACCGTCTCCGACAGACCGGCGGTGAGCGGGAGCGCGCCGACCAACGGGTCATCGGCGGCGTAGAAGGCGGACGCAAACGCCTCGGCGGTCATGTCGAGTCCTTCGGCCCGGTAGAGGGCGTAGAAGCGGTCCTTCCACGGCGCCCCGTCGGCGTCGAGCGTGCCGCCGAAGTCGAACAGCAGCGTGTCGATCGCCGCCGTCATCCGTGGCGCGGACTTTTGCGGAAAGCCCGCTACGAGCGGCCGGAACGACCCGCAGCCCTCGCGCTCTTCGGCGCAGCTTCGGGAAGCTCGAAAGGCTCGCCGTCGATGAACGCATTGCAGGCGTCGCGCGCAACGCTGTCCCGGAACTGCCGAGGCGGGCTCTTCATATAATAGGCCGATGGCGCTTCAAGCGGTCCGCCGACGCCGCGGTCCAATCCCAGCTTGGCGCAGCGCAGAGCGTCGATGACGACGCCGGCGCTGTTCGAGGAATCCTCCACCGAGAGCCTGAGCTCGATCTCGAGCGGCGCGTCGCCGAAGCCGCGGCCCTCCAGGCGAATGAAGGCGACCTTGTTGTCGTGCTGCCAAGGAATGTAGTCGGAAGGGCCGATGTGAATGTCCGCGTCGTCAAGCCGCTCGTCGAGCTGCGACTGGACCGATTCGGTCTTGGAAATCTTCTTTGACTTGAGCCGCTTGCGCTCCAGCATATTGAGGAAGTCGGTGTTGCCGGCGGTGTTGAGCTGGTAGGTCCGATCGAGGGCGACGCCGCGGTCGGCGAACAGCCGCGCGAGCGAGCGATGAACGATCGTCGCGCCGACTTGGCTCTTGATGTCGTCGCCGACGATCGGCACGCCGGCGTCACGGAACTTCCGCGACCATTCGGGGTCGGAGGCGAGGAACACGGGCACGCAATTGACCATCGCGACTCCCGCTTCGAGGCACGCTTCCGCGTAATGTTTGACCGCATTGTCGGAGCCAACCGGGAGATAGCACAGCAGCACCTCGGCGCCCGACTTGCGCAAAGCCTCGGCGATGCCGGTCGGCTCAAGGTCGGCTGGGCGGAAGGCGACGTCGTCGTCGTAGTCCGCCATGTGCGGCGCCACGCCGTCCATCAGAGGCCCCATCTGGACCACGACGTTCGAGACCGGCAGCGAGCTCTGGAACACCCGCGTATTGTTGGGCTTGGCGAAGATCGCCTCCTCGAGCGACCGCCCGACCTTGCGCTTATCGACGTCGAACGCGGCGACGAACTCGACATCGCTGGCGCGATAGCCGCCAATGGTCTGATGCATCACCCCATTGAGGGCCGCGTTGCGGCGGCTACGGTAATATTCAACGCCCTGCACCAGCGCGCTGGCGCAATTGCCGACGCCGGCGATGGCGACCTTGATGTTCTTTGGCATGCGAATAGAGATCCCTCACGACCTTGAATTCGGTCGCCGACCGATGGCTTGACCGAAAACTGCTCTATAGCTCTGTTATTTTTCGCCCGCGCGACAACACGTCACGCGGGCCAAGCCGCTTAGCATATATTATTACAATTCGACGACAAGTCGCCCGTGATTCCCCGGCTTAAGGGAACGGCGCGGCGGTTGGCGGCGCTGTCACATGCCGAAGACCGCGGCCCGGCTGTTGCCCCGCTTGAGATTACGATAGCGGGCGAGCGCCCAAAGCGGAAAAAACTTCGAATAACCGTGATAACGCAAGTAGAATACGCGCGGAAACCCGGTCGCGGTATGGAACGGCTCGTTCCAAAATCCGTCTTCGCCCTGGGCCGCCGCGAGATAGGCGACGCCGCGGGCTATGGCGGGATGGTCGGCTTCGCCTGCCGCCATGAGCCCGAGCAGCGCCCATGCCGTCTGCGAGGCGGTGCTGGGCGAGGGTTCGAACCCTTTGTAGTCAAGCTTGTAGCTCTCGCCGCTCTCGCCCCAACCGCCGTCGGAATTCTGGATTCGCGGTAAGCCACGCGACCGCCCGGCGCACAGGGTCCGATTGCGGATCCTCGCCGGCGACGGCCAATGCGCAAAGCGCCGACCAGGTTCCGTAGATGTAATTCATGCCCCACCGGCCAAACCAGCTTCCGTCCTCTTCCTGATCGGCCTTGAGGGCGTCGATTCCGCGCGCCAGAACCGCGCTCGTCTTGCGGGTCTCGCCAAGCTGGGCGAGCAATGAGACGCAGCGCGCGGTCACGTCCGCGGTCGGCGGATCGAGCAGCGCGCCGTGATCGGCGAACGGAATGTGATTGAGATAATGATGGGTGTTGTCGGCGTCGAAAGCGGCCCAGGCCCCGTTTCGGCTTTGCAATCCCTCGATCCATTCGCGCGCCCGGGCGATCGCATCGGAATGGGCGCCTGGGGCGCCGGTGACGCCGCCGCGATCGGCGCGGTCCATCGCCATCGCCACCACGGCGGTGTCATCGGTGTCGGGATAGTGGGGATTGGCGTACTGGAACGCCCAGCCGCCCGGCCGGACGTCCGGGCGCTGCGCGGCCCAGTCGCCCTTGACGTCGAGGATCTGGAGCGGCTTGATCCATTCGAGCGCCGCCTTCACCGGCGCGCCGCCGGCTTCGCCGCCCGTCTCGAGCAGCGTGTGGGCGGCAAGCGCGGTGTCCCAGACCGGCGACAGGCAAGGCTGGCAATAGGCCTCGTCCTTGCCGATGACCAGCAGATGCTCGATCGACTGGCGCGCCGCGACCAGGTGAGGATGATCGGGCGGGTAGCCGAGCGCGTCGAACATCAAGACCGCATTCGCCATCGCCGGATAGATCGCGCCAAGACCGTCCTCGCCATTGAGCCGCTCGGTCACGAAGGCCGCGGCGGCGTCGATCGCGCGGCGCCGCAGCGACCTAGGAAAAAAAGGGTCGGCGCGCTTGAGGAGCCAGTCGATCGCGCCGAAGAACTTCACGGCCGCCCAAGCCTGGTGGGCGCCGGTCGGCCACTTGCGCACGGTCTCCGGCGGCGCGGTGAACAGCTCCCCGATCGCAACGCCGCGCGGATTGGCGGCGCGCGGCTTCAAGACCTGCAGGACGAGCAGCGGGACCATGACCGTGCGCGCCCAGTAGGAAACCTTGTCGAGATGGAACGGGAACCAGCGCGGCAGCAGCATGATCTCGACCGGCATGGTCGGAACGCCGCGCCAGGGAATGGCGCCGTAAAGCGCCAGCAGGAAACGGGTGAAGACGTTGGTCCTGGCCGCGCCGCCGTGAGCGAAGATCGCTTCGCGGGCGCGGCGCATGTGCGGCGCGTCAGGATCGTCGCCGATCATCTTGAGGGCGAAATAGGCCTTGACGCTGGCGCTCACGTCGAACGGGCCGTCGTGAACAAGCGGCCATCCGCCGTGCGCGCCCTGGATTCGCCGGAGATAGACCGCGATCAGGCGCTCGAGTTCGAGCGCGGGCTGTTCGCCGCGAAAATGCCTGAGCAGCACGTATTCGGCGGGAATCGTCGCGTCGGCCTCAAGCTCGAAACACCAATGGCCGTCGTCGCGCTGAAGCGCGAGTAGCGCCGTCGAGGCGCGGGAAATATGACCCTCCAGCGCCTCGAGCGACAGCGGGGCTTCCGAATGGTCGAGGGCGATGTTCATGGCGAAACACTCAAGGCGCGCGGGATTTCGGCGCGACGGCGCCCGGTTCGAGGATAATGGAAGCCGCCTTATAGCCCGAACGGACCGCCCCTTCGATGGTGGCGGGCAGGCCAGTCTGAATCCAGTCGCCGGCAAGGACAACATTCACCCATCGGGTGCGCGAATCCGGCCGTTTGGCGTTTTGCGCCGGAGTGGCCGCGAAGGTCGCGCGCTTTTCCTTGACGATCTGCCAGGATGGCAGGCTGGCGGGAAGACCAGTCAGGGCCGCCGCCTCGCGCCAGATTGTGGCCGCAAGCTCATCGCGAGGACGATCGATAAGCCGGTCGGCGTTGCTGATCGTGACGGAGAGCCGGTCTGGAAAAGCGAACAGCCATTCGATCTCGGCGTTGACGACGCCGAGGATCGCCGGTTGGCCGCGAGGCGACGCGATGCGGAAATGGACATTGAGAATACTGCGAAATTCGTCTGGCGCGGTCACGCCCGGAAGCAGGTCCTTCGCGATCCATGGCGGCACGCTGACAATCACGGAATCGTCGGGGCCAAGCGTCTGCGGCGCGCCGTCAAAGTCGAGCGCAACGGCGCGTTTCTCCGCGAAACGGATCGCCCGGAGGCGGTCGCCGAAGCGAACACCGGAGCCGCGCGCGGCGAGAAAGGCGAGCGCCGGATCGACGAAGCTCATAGCGAGCCCATGGCCGGCGAAGAGCGGGTGGCAGGCCTTTCCCCCTGCGGCGAGAGTCTCGCGCAGCAAAGCCGCGGTAAGCGCGGCCGAGCTTTCCGGGGGATCCGTGTTGAGGGCTGAGGTCAGGAGGGGGCGCCAGAGCCGATCGTAAAGCGGTCCATCGCACGCCATCGCCTCGCCGACTGTCGCGCTTGCCGCCCTTCAGGAACACGCCGAGCGGCGCGAAATATTCGCCGAGCGCCGTGCCCGGCACGCGCTTCTTCCGATCGAACAGCCACCATGGGATGCGGCCTTCGCCGAGATCGAGCCGCCAACGTTCGCCGCTCTTCAGGTCCGCGAAGTCGAAGATCGCGGCGCCGGGATCGTGCAGCGTCTCGCGCGCTCCGATCCGGTCGAGATAGTCCAGCGCCTGGTGATTGCCGGACAGCAGCAGGTGGTTGCCGTTATCGATGACGAGGCCAAGCGTCGGGTCGGGATAGGACCGGCAACGGCCGCCGGCGAACGACGCAGCCTCATGCACGATGACCTCGCGCCCGGAATCGAGCAGACGCACGGCGGCGCTCAAGCCCGCAATTCCTGCGCCGACGACATGGACGGTCCGGGCGCTCACGGAACGCCATAGCGCAGAAGCGCGCCGAGAATCCTCAATCGGCTCGCCTTCGCGCGGCGCCGCGGCGGCGCGAATCCATTTGCGGCCATTCGCTCGAGAATCGAGCCATAGGCGGCGGCCATCAATCGCGGCGCCTTGACGGCCGCCCGCGGCGCCGCGGCCATGATCAACTCCGACTTCTCGAAATGGGCGCGCGCGCGTTTCCCCACCTCGACGCAGGCGCTCGCGAGTTTCGGATCGGCCGCCGCCTCGAGCGGCGCGTCGGTCGTCACGCCTGCGGCCGCGAGCGCCTCGCGCGGCAGGTAGAGCCGGCCGGCGGCTGCGTCCTCGTCGATGTCGCGCAGAATGTTGGTGAGTTGAAGCGCGCGCCCGAGATGGTGGGCCAGCGCCTCGCCGGGTTCTGCAGCGAGGCCGAAGATGCGCACCGAAAGCCGGCCGACGGCGCTCGCGACCCGGTCGCAATAGAGGTCGAGCGTCGCCCAGTCGGGGGCGCGGATGTCCTCGGCTGCGTCCATCGCCATGCCGTCGATGACCGCGTCGAAATCCTTTTGCTTCAGCTCGAAGTCCCGCGTCGCCTGGGCGAGGGCGGCGAGACGCGGCGGCGCGCGGCCGGCGAACATCTCGGCGACGTCAACGCGCCAGCGCTCAAGCTCCGCCAGGCGCTGCGCCGCGCTCGCGGGGCCGCGCTCGTCGGCGATGTCATCGACAGCGCGGCAGAAGTCGTAGAGGGCGTACATCGCGTCGCGTCGCGGCGCCGGCAGGATCCGCATCGCCGTGTAGAAGGAGCTGTGCGTCGCGGGCGCCTTGGGCTCGCTCATGCGGAGACTTTGGGCCGCGCGCGGCCGGATCGGACCAGGGCCGAGGCGAGAAATCGCAGCGCGCCCAGCCCGCCGACCAGGGCAAAGCCGGCCTTGCCGAAACCGACCCGCTCGCTCAACGGATCGCGGCTTTCGAGATCGCGCGCGAGGCGGCGTCCCAGCGCCTGGATGGCGGCGATCTCAACCGCGAGCCGGACGTCCTTGATCTCGCGAATCAGAGTTTCTCCGCGCGCGGCCAGATCGCCGGCGCGCCGGGCGAGCTCGGCGATGGCGCCGCGGAGAGGCGGGGCGGCGCGCGGAAAAGCCAGCATCTCGACCGACGCGCCATGCGCGGCAAGGACGTCGAGCGGCAGGTAGACCCGGTCGAGGCGCCGATAGTCCACCGCGCAATCCTGCAGATGGTTGTTGACCTGCAGCGCCGCGCACAAAGCGTCCGAAGCGGGCCAGATCGCCTCGTCCTCATCGTGCACGTCGAGCACGAAACGGCCAACCGGCGCCGCCGAGAGCCGGCAATAGTCCATGAGCTCATTCCAGTCGGCGTAGCGGTTCTTGCGGACGTCGAGCCGAAAGGCGTCGAGGAGCTCGAGCGCGTGTCGGGGCTTGAGGCCGCGCTCGATGAGCGCAAGGCGCAGCGGCTCGGCCTCGGGATCGGGCGCCCCGCTGCCGCGCAGCGCAGCGTCAAGATGGTCGAGCAGCGCGAGCTTGCGGTCGGGCGGCAGAGTCGGGTGATCGGCGACGTCGTCGGCGGCGCGCGCGAAACGATAGAAGGCGAGGATCGGGCCTCGTTGCCGGTCGCTGAGCAGCCACGACGCGACGGGAAAGTTCTCATCCCCGTGCGACTTGCCGGAAAGGGCCTCGGTGACTGTGGTCATACGCGCCCCGCCTCCCGGATCGGAGCTTGGATTCGGCCTTTCCAGTAGCCGCCGCGCCCGCGCCAATATTGCACGGAAGAGCCCAGCGTGAAGGCGACATAGGCCGCGGCGATCGCCGGCAGCGCAAGGCCCCCAGTCAGCGGGCGCCCGTAGAGGCGCAGCGTCGGCATGAGCGCCAGCGCCATCATCGCCCAGGCGATCGCGCCGGCTGCTTGCGCGACGCCGTGCGAGAACACGGCGAAAAGCGGCGGAGCCAGATAGACGAGAGCCATGCCGGCGATGACGCCTGCGAGCCGCAACGGCGAATAGCGCAATTCGGCAAAGGCGGAGCGGGACACCATCCGGCCAAAATCAGCGACCTTGGGATAGGCGCGCAGGCTATGGACGCTCTCTGTCAGACCGAGCCAGATCGGCCCTTCATGTTTCATCCGCGCGGCGAGCGCGCAATCGTCGATCAAAGCGCCGCGCAGCGCCTCGAGGCCCCCGGCCGCGGAGAGGACGTCGCGCCGCGCCAGCATTGAGCCGCCGGCCGCCGCGGCGATGCGCCGGTGGGGATCGTTCACCCAGGCGAAGGGATAAAGCATCTGGAAAAAGAACACGAAGGCGGGAACCAGCCAGCGCTCGGCAAAGCTTTCGCAGCGCAGCTTGACCATCAAAGAGGTGAGGACGCTGTTTCTTGTCCGGGCGATGGTGACGAGGCGAGCCAGCACATGCGGCGCGTAGGCGATGTCGGCGTCGGTGAACAGGATGAACTCGGGCGCCGCCGCGCCAGCTTCGACCGCCGAAAGGCCTTGCCGCATCGCCCATAATTTTCCGGTCCACCCGGGCGCGACGCCGGTTCCGGCGACGACCCGGAGCCGGTCGGGCGCGCCGGCCGCCGTCGCCGCGGCGGATGCCGCTGCGCCGGTGCCGTCGGCGCTCTGGTCGTCGACGACCACCACCGAGAACGGCCCCTCATAGTCCTGCCGAAGAAGAGAGGCGACGCTATGGGCGATCATCTCGGCTTCGTCCCGGGCCGGAATGATCGCGACGACGCTGGGCCAGGACTCGGGCGCGTCGCGCAACCGAACCTCGCTCGCCGACGCGGCCGAGTCATCGCGCTCGCCGCAGAGCCAGAACCGTCCCCTGCCAATGAGAAGATAGGCCCAGACAGCGAGCGAAAGAAGGGAGACGGCGGTCGCGATCATTTGAGATAGCCGTGGGAGCGAAACCAGGCGATCGCATCGGCAAGGCCGTCGCGATAGGGCCTCGACGCATAGCCGAGTTCCCGCCGCGCCTTGGAATCGTCGAAGAACATATGATGGCGCGCCATGCGCAGGCCGTCGAGAGTGACGAACGGCTCGCCGCCGCGGACTTTCGCCATCAACTCCGCGCCAAAGGCGATCGGGTAGATCACGCTCCGCGGCAGCTTCACGATGGGAGGACGCCGTCCGACCAGGCGGGCGATGTCGGCGAGCATGTCGGCAAGGAGGACATTCTCGCCGCCGAGGATATAGCGCTCGCCGATCCGGCCGCGATCGAGGGCCGCGACGTGACCCGAAGCGACGTCGTCGACGTGGACGAGGTTCAGTCCGGTGTCGACGAAGGCCGGCATGCGCCCCGACGCGGCCTCGATGATGATGCGCCCGGTCGGGGTCGGGCGCACGTCGCGCGGCCCGATCGGCGTCGACGGGTTGACGATGACCGCCTTGAGCCCCTCGCGCCGGATCATGGCCTCGACCAGACGCTCCGCCGCGACCTTGCTGCGCTTGTAGGCGCCGACCGCCGCGGCTTCGGCCAAAGGAAAGTCCTCGGTCGCGGCGGCGCCGACGGCGAGCTTCAGGGTCGCGACGCTGCTGGTGTAGACGACGCGCTCGACGCCGGCGACGAGCGCCTCCTCCATAATGAGCCGCGTTCCCTCGACGTTGTTTCGGTAAATCTCTTCCGGGTCTCGCGCCCAGAGACGATAATCGGCAGCCGCGTGAAAGAGGAATCGAACCCCCTTCAGCGCCGCCGCCAGTGAGGCGCGATCGCCGAGGTCGCCCACCCGCAGACCGTCGCGAGGGTCGAGATTTGTGCGCGGGCTCGATGGCCGCACCAGCGTTTGCACGTCGTGCCCGCGCGCTCTGAGCGCGGCGGCGATCGCCGATCCGAGAAAGCCGCTCGCGCCGGTGACGAGCACGCGCGACGGCGCCGACGAACCCGCCACGTCCCCGGTTGTCGCGACGGGGGCGGCGTCGGCCACGACGACTTCAGCGCGCTCGTCGCGGTTCATGATCCCAGAGCTTTGTCCATCGCCTTGCGTCCTCTCGGCGATTCGTTTGGAAGTATCCATGACGAATTGAGGTGTCTGCCTCCTCGAGCAGCAAAGGCGATAACGCTTATCGCGCGGCGGATGAATTTTCCAGCGACCGGCAATCCCACGGTGAACACTGGCTGAATCTGGCGGAGGTTGATGCGCGGAGCGAGGAACCGCCAACACTCCGGTCTTACTTGCCGAGGTCGGAAAGGGCCTGGGCGAAGCCTTTCATGTTGACTGTGAACTTCACCGCCGAGCCATTGACGGCATAGACCGTGACTTCGGTCGTGGCGGCGGCGCTGAGGCCTTTGACCATCACGTCGTCCAGCGGCAGGACCGCTTCGCAATGATCCGGCTGGCACAGCGAATAAACGAGCTTCCGCGTCTCCTTGTCGCCGATCTTGACCTCGACGCCCGGCTGGATCAGCAGTCCCGGCGGTATCAGGAGGATGGATTCGAGCTTCCCGTCCTGATGGCCAAGCACCCACGAAAAGACGACCCGCTGGGCGCCGTTCTTGTCGGTCTGCGCGATCCGCAGCACGGCCGAGCATTGCCGCTTGGCGCCGCTCTGATCGGTCAGGGCGCAGGTCACCGTCCAGTTGTCGTCGACAATCGTCTCGGTGCGGCGGATCTTGGGGGCCTCGGCCGGCGCCGTCTTGTCGGCCGGCTGAGCGCTCTCAGCGAGAACGGGCGCAGGCGCAAGACCGAGAACCGCGAGCGCGAGCGACGGGAGAAGAGCCTTCACAAAGCGCACTCCAAGCGAACTCTGGGGTTCAGCGTCCTGCTAGGCCGAGCAGTCGTGGGCTGTCAATTCGACCCGGCGCGCCCTCGATCGCCATTTTCCGAGCCTGGCGGGCTTGCGAGGCGGCTTCGGTGTTCGTCGGACTGATCGCAGGCCGCCGAGCCTCCTTGGCGCGCTACCCGCAAGGCCGGGCGGCTTCTCAAAGAGAGCGAGAAAAGCGAGGCGCGCGCCCCGGCCCGGGCGGCGGGGATGAGAGCGCGCGTCTCGCCCTGTGCCGGTATTCCATGGCGCGGGGCTTGCCCCGGTCTATCGCCCTACAGATGGCTAAGTAACGACCGCTAGAAGGTGGATCCCGCCCTGCACGCGGCCCGCGGTCGTCTTCTGAACGACGTCGAAGACGTAGACACCGCCAACCTGGGGGTCACCTGGGCCGATTTCCGCCAGGATGCTCAAGGGAACCGGATGTCCGGCATGGACGTCGATCGGAACGCGCTTCGCCGGCCCGCCGTGGGATCCGTCGATCGCGAATGCCTTAAGAGGCGACCTGCCCGCGTGCAACGGTAGGCCCCGGTAGGGGCCCTTGCGCAGGAACGCCAAGTCGGCCTTGGTCAGTTCCGCGTCCCCCGGAACGTGCTGGATTTCGAGAACGACCTTTTCCTCCCCTTTGCGCACCGCGGCGACGGCATTGAAGGGGAAAGACAAGTGTCCGGGCGACCTCTTCGACATCCCCGGCATCGCTTCGGCGAAGATATTGCGCTGCGCTACGTGGGCGTCGTCCTGGACTAAACTGACGAAGCCGGCGGTGGTCGAGTGGATCAGCGACTGACCGTCGGATATCGGACTGCCTGATGAGTTTTTGCTGCCATAGCAGTTGGCGATCAAGCAAGCGTGTCCGCCAGGCCGCGAGCTCATGCCCGGCCAGGGAAAGAACCCAGCCACTTGGACGGGGGCGCTGAACCCGCCAGGGCCCCCAGTGCCGGTCAGGCACTTGCTGGGCGGGGGCTGATGGGCGACCGGCTCGGAAGGATAGAGCGCTTGATCCGGGCCGACGATCGTCGCCGGGTCGCAGACCCAAAGTTCGACGAAAACGTACGGGACTGGGTCGTCAGTGTTGCTGTTAACGACGACGATGATGACTTGTTCTTGTTGGTTGGGATCGTAAGTCGTCTCGTCTATGGCCGCGTTCCCCGGGGCCGTGGAGAGGAAAATAGACGGGCTCTCCCAAAACTTGGCCCCCGCGGGGAGCGGTCGCACGCCCGTGTCAATTGGACCACCGCCTAGGTCGGTTTGGATGTAGATGGACATGACGAACTCCCTTGTGGGAGGCTTGCGTCAAAAGCTCGGTCGAGCCCGAGGATTAGGCCTCCTGGTTGGGCGTGACAGAAAACCGCCGGACCAGCAGTGATCAGCGTCACATTTCGGCGGCGTGCGGCGCCGAGCTCTGGCTTGATGTTCGCTCAGCGACGCATTTGTGCCGACACAATCATGTTGGATACGGGGCTCGCCGTCCCGAGTTGACCAAGCATTTTTTCAGGAAAATCTTTGAGATTGTCAGTCACAACAACGTCCGCCCGGGTCTTAAGCGCGGCGGCGACAACGTGTGCATCGTCCTCCCGTAGGCGGTTCTACCGATTGCGGGAACGTTGGACCGGCCCCAACGTTAACCCGAGACGCGATAGTCGAAGCGCGGGGCGCGGGAATGCGTGATGAAACATTTGCAGTGCGTTGTTCTGGCCGCGTTAGCCATGGCCGCGACCTCGCCGTCATGGGCGACGGTTCTGCTGGACCTTGTCGATTCCCCCGCAGGGACGACCGCTTACAATCTGCTTTTCACGGCGACCGCGACTGAGACCACGCTTTCCGTCGCGGGTTACGATGTCGTTTCCTTTGAGGATGTCCTCTACAATAGCGTTGGGACCAGCGGCGGTCCGAATCTTTTGGGCGGTTCCTGGAGCTTCACTCCGGCCGCAAGCGGCAGCTTGGCCTATCCATTCGACGACGGCACATCGGTTCCCGGTCTGATCTTTGGTGGCCTGTCTGTGGGCTACTACGACACGTTCTCGCAGACATTCGCGACGACGCCGGGCGAAACGTACGGGTATTCGTTCACTTTCACCCACGGCCACGAAGGTCCAAGCGAACTCGTGGTGACGGCGACGGCGGCCGCCGCGACACCCACGGTTCCGGAGCCCTCGACCTGGGCGATGCTGCTGCTCGGCTTCATTGGCCTCGGCTTCGCGGGATATCGCGGGTCGCGAAAGAGCTGTGACGCGGCCTGAGGACTTTGGTTCTTGTTATGTTCTTGCCATACTGGTAGTGTCGCAGGATGCCCGACGCCGACAAGCTCACGCCCGCCGACCCGTCTGACCTCGCTGCCGCGCTCGCCTTCGCGCTACGCTTTCAGGGCCGGAAGCGCGTCCACAACGCCGACGAGATCATGTCGGAGATCGTCGCCAAGCGGCTTGTCGATCACCTCGAGCGGTCGGGATTCGTGGTTATGAAAAAGCCCCCGCTCGGCGGTCACTCCGCGCTCGGGCGCGGCTTCAAGGGCTGATCGACCGCGCCGCATACGCCACGATTGCGGCGACGCTGCCTAACGGCTTCAAGGCCGAGCGCTGTTCGGGGCATGCGCTTGAACTCCCGGAAAGTCGGGGGAGTTCGATATCCTATTGAGATAGCAGATTGCTCTCAGTCGCCGCCGGCGGCGACTTGTCAGGCCGTCCGATGGGGCGGGATTTCCAGCGGAGCAGGTATCGGCGCCTCGGTTCCCGGCGGATTGATGACGTCGGGCCTCGGTTCCGGCAAATCTGGACCCGCGTCCGGCTTGGGTTCTTCGAGCGGGATCGGTGGGCGAACCACGTCGGGCTCGGGACTGGGTGTGGGTGGGTCAGGTCGGACAGGCATGGGCCAAGTTAGGTTACTTTTGCTCCAGAAGGGCCTTCGCGACCAAACATGTAAACGCGAACCGATTTCCTTTGTTCCTGCGAAAGAGCAAAATCCGCCACACCAAAAAAAGCCCCGCGCGAGTGGAAGCTCGATCGCGGGGCGATCAGCGCGCTCGGGCTGGGAGGAGCAAGAAGAAGCGCGCCACTAGACCATTCAACACGCCCGTCGCTCGGTTGTTCCCCTCAAGGAAGGGCGCAGGCGCGGCCCTACGCCGAGCCCTGCGAAGCCCGAGAGCGCGACCTTCCGCATATCTCAATTCGCGTCGAAACCGGGCGCTTGGTCCCCAGGATGTCGAGCGGCTCAACAAAGCGTTGCGGGAACGATGGGCCCTACGGACAGTGATTTCGACTGCGGAGGTCGTGTCGGATTGCCGCGAGACAGGCCAATCGGCGGTCGACATCGATGGCGAGCAGCGCCGCGCGCGGCTCCTATGCTTGGCGCAACGCGATAGGCTCGAATTTCCCTTGTGCTAAGTGTAGTGTCCCGGAATACGTATGGTCGGCTGGGAACCATTGGCATGCGCAAGACTAAGGCGAAACACGAACCGACGAGAGACGCCTCCAGCGCCCCGGACGCGTACATATCGGCGGACGAGCGGCGCGCGGCCGGGAAAGCGCTGCGCGATGCGACGCCGCGCGCCGCGCAGGGCGGCTGGAAGCCGCCCAAGAATTGGCGCGATCCGATCGAACTTCTGCGCGAGTCCAACGAAGGCCGAATCTCGGAGCTGATTCCGATCCGCTTCGGGCGCATGGCCCAATCGCCCTTCGCCTTCTATCGCGGCGCGGCCGCGGTCATGGCGGCCGATCTGGCGTCGACCCCAACGTCGGGACTCATCGTGCAGGCCTGCGGCGACGCTCACCTCATGAATTTCGGCGGCTTCGCCACCCCGGAGCGCAACATCTTTTTCGACATCAACGATTTCGACGAAACCCTGCCGGCTCCCTGGGAGTGGGACGTCAAGCGACTCGCGGCCAGCATCGTCATCGCCGCGCGCCATCTCGACTTCCTCGACAGCGACGCGGCGAAGGCGGCGACGGAGTCCGTGTGCGCCTACCGTGAACGAATGGCCGATTACGCCTCGATGCGCGCGCTGGATGTCTGGTACGATCGCATCGATCTCGAGCGCGTTCTCAAGGTTCTGCCGTCCGGAGCCGAGGTGGAGCGCCTGAGGCAGAGAGTTCGAGCAGGCGCGCCGGAAAAGCCTCCCGGAAAGCCTGTTCCCAAAGCTCGTCGATCATTACGGCTCGGCGCCGAGGATCAAGGACGTGCCGCCGCTGATCTTCCATCCAAGAGAGGAGCAGGCGCCGGGCCTAACGTCGGGATACGCCGATGCGCTCCGACGCTATCGCAAATCTTTGCCCGAGCACGTTCGAACGCTGTTCGACCGATTCCGGCTGTTTGACTTTGCGATTAAGGTCGTCGGCGTAGGCAGCGTCGGCACCTATTGCGCGCTCGGGCTGTTCATGGCGGCCGATAACGACCCAATCTTCCTGCAGGTTAAGGAGGCGCGGAAGTCGGTGCTCGAGCCTTATGCCGGAAGGTCTGTCCATAAGAACCAGGGCGAGCGGGTGGTGGTAGGGCAGCGCCTCATGCAGTCAGCAAGCGACATTTTCCTCGGCTGGACGCGAGGGCTGAATGGTCGCGACTACTACTTTCGCCAGCTTCGGGATGCGAAGATCTCAGCGATCCTGGAAGACTGGGACCTCGCGACATTGAAGGAATTTGGCAAGCTCTGCGCCTGGGCGCTTGCGCGGGCCCATGCGCGGTCCGGCGACCCGGCGAGGATCGCCGGCTACATGGGCTCCAATACGACGTTCGATGACGCGGTGTGCGAGTTCGCGGTTGAATACGCCGACCAGAACCTTCGCGACTATCGCGGCTTCGTCAAAGGGATCCGGGAGGGCCGAATTCCGGTCGCTTCCGAGGATTGAGATGAGCCCTTGGCGGCAATTTGTTGGTTGCGCTGTCGGCGCCGATGAGTGGAAGCCCAAGTGAACCCGCGCCGTTCGCGGGCCATCGTTCGGATGCGAAGCGTGCAGATCAATTTCAGCGCCGCAAGGGTCGGGGCAAGTTTTTTTCATAAATGAATAGCGCGTCGTCCTCCCTCGGCGACAAGTCCAGCGACCCGCCGATTGAAAAGTCGCGAATGGTCTACTCCTCGGACGGGTCGGAGACGTCACCGAGCTTGTGGACCGCAACGTTGACCGACATGCCGAGGAAATCCTCCGCCTTGCCGAACCACGAACCAGCGAGGGGAACCGCCTGTGCAGGATGGCGCGCGATCGCGACAGGGATGAGGTCATAGCCCGCGGTGATGCGGTTGGTCGGGTCGTAATGCACCCATCCGGCGCCGGGGAGAAACACCTGCACCCACGCATGGGTGGCGCCGGAGCCCATCATGCCCGTCGCGCCTCCATCGAGCGCTGCATCGTACAGATAGCCGCTAACAAAGCGGGAAGCGAAGCCGAGCCGGCGCAACGCCTCGATCATAAGCCAGGCGTAGTCGCGGCAGGTCCCAGATTTCGTGCGCAAGGTCTCTCCCGGCGCCTGAGTGCCTTGTGCCTCTCGCGCGTTGTAGCCGAAGGCGTCGTGGAACGTATCCAACATCCGTTTCAAAACATCGGTCGTTCGCCCCCGATTGTCGGAGACGAAACTCTTGGCCCACGCGGCGACGCTGGAATCCTGATCGTCGGCGTGGGGTCGCATGAAAACCTCAAGGTCGGTCCATTCGTCCGGAGTGTACTGGACAGGGATGTCTTCGGCTCGGGGCTCAAGGGGAAATTCCTCTACCGCTCGTCCGCCGTAGTGGACGGCGCGAAATTGAAACGTAAAGACAAGTTCAGGGCCGGGCTCGGAGAACTCCATGACGGTGATATTGTTTGCCAGCGGATCGCTTACCCAGCGAATCTTGGAAGGAGGACTCGTTCGCGCGGACCAACTGAGCAGGCGTCCGCGCACTGCGGGGCGCGGCAAGAACATGGCTTGGTGCGTGCCAAACGTCACGGGGTTCGCGTATTTGTAAGTGGTCGTATGGCGTATTTCAAAATGAACCGCCATGACCCCTCCCATCGCGACAGCTTGTCGTGTCGTCGTCGAGACCGAATTCGGAAAGAGTCAGCCATTCTGATATCGGGCCGTCAAGCTGAAATAAGCCCGGCGGCTCGGCCCATGCCAGTACCGACGAAGGGCCCGACCCGTCGGAACCCAATGTCCGCGCCGAGTGGGCGGCTAGTGGCGCAGTAACGTCCTGCTCCGCACGGATCCAGACCTCACGACGTGTCGACGTTACGGCGCGAGAGGCCGATCCCCTGGCGGTCTTCTTGACGCGCCATTCTCTTGTCGTCGGCGTCGAACGGCGAGGCTTCAATGTCACGATCGAGGTGCTCGACATATCGTCGCACCGCCTCGACCCGTTCTGGGCTCGGCAGCGAGGCCGCGAGGCCGACCAGGGCGGACCTCATCCGCCGCATCACTTGAACCGAACTCGAACCGAAGTGCCGGATCTCGTCGAACGAGAGGGTCAGGTAGTCCTCCCACGTCGGGGTCGGGACGATGAGCCGGAGAGCCCCGGTCTCGTCAACGACGTCGCCGGCGTCCAGTTCGGCCGCGCCGAGACGGCGCAGGAGGTCCTCGAGCTGATCGAAGTCTGGACCGCCGTCGTCGGGTCGTTGATCGCCGGCGACAGCGCCTTGATGGCGATGTCCACGAGAAGGCGGATTGGATATTTCGGGTCCTGCTCGAAAGTTCGTTCGCGCTCGAGATGAACGGCGCGTCTGAGCGCGTCCTCCGGTAGCGGCGCGCCCGAGCCATGAACATGGAGAAGAACCGCACCCTCGATCAGCGTATCGCCGACCGCGCACGTCATCACGATGGTTCCGCCCGCGTTTCGCGCTAGGACGACGAGAGAATCGACATCGAGCTTGGCGATTGTGCGGGGCTTGCCAAGATACTTCACGGTTTGGGTTGCGGGACCGAGTTCTCGGTTTGCCCGCCGCGCTTTCAGGAGGGCGCCTGGCGGCGGAGGCTTCGTCCAGGCGCCGGAACATCTCGCCGATCACGGCGCGTCCCCGGTCGCCGACCAGGTGAAGCACGTTTCCGATCTGAAGGTCGCCGAGGCGCTGCATCAACCGCGCAAACATGAACATGCTGATGATGATCATGATCCCAACGAGAAGCAGCGAGAACATCGGGACCTTTGCCGAACCCCCGCGGTCCACCCAGGCAAGGGCAAAGAGGGCGTAGACAAAAGTCGCTGTGAACGCGCCCAGTGCGTGAAACAACATCCGGTCGCGCGCGAACCAAAGCACGAGCCGCGGCGAGTAGGCGATCGCGCTGAACTGGACCATGACGAAGGCCATGGCGAAGACGATCCCGGTCAGCGCCATCATTCCGGAGGCCGCGGCGGAGAGCAGGGCCTGGGCCGAGGCAACCGAAAGGGCAATAGAGTAGCTTGAGAGATAGGCCTGCTCGATTCGTGGCAACGCGAGCCCTCCGAGCACAGCCCCGCAAACGTAGAACATCGGAATGAACCATGGCTGCATTGCGGGCCGACCCGTCTGTCGCGGCTTTGACCGTCGCCGATTTCCCGGGCGATCCCTCGCAGTCTATTGGATCGATGGCGAGAAGTCGCAGGGATCAAGCGGTCTTGGCTCGGCGGCTTCGAACGATCAAAAAAGCCCAACACGGACCCGAACAGCGACAGACAATTCTGGGCGGACCCAAGCCGATGCTGCTAGGGTCGTCTCTTCGCCGGTTCGGCAGATCCCCGAAAGAGCAACGAAAATGAGCCAAGCCGAAGGGTTAACCGATGCGGAATTGAGAACCCCCAGGGCTGCCGCGGTCGCCGGCGTCGTTTTTTCGCTGCTGACCCTAACGAGCTTCGGATTGCTGTGGGGCGCGATTCCCGCCGATCCGGAGGCGTCGGGCGGGTGGCTCGCCGCCAACACCGCCGAGGTCACGCTGGCGCTCAACCTCATCCCCTTCGCCGGGATTGCCTTTCTGTGGTTCATCGGCGTCGTTCGCGACCAGCTCGGGCGGCGGGAGGACCGTTTCTTTGCCACCGTATTCTTGGGCAGCGGCCTGTTGTTCCTGGGCATGTTGTTCGTCGCTGCGGCGGTCACGGGCGCCATGCTGGTCGCGTTCAAAGACGATCCCGGGACGTTCGCCTCACCGGCGTTTCGCGTTGCGAGGGCGATTTCGTACAACCTTGTCAACGTCTACATGGTCAGGATGGCCGGCGTATTCATGATTTCCACCTCGACGGTAGCGATGGGGACTCATTTCGCGCCTCGCTGGCTGGCCGTGCTCGGCTATCTGCTCGCGGTCTTGCTGCTGCTTGGCAGTCCTTTCCTGCGCTGGAGCTTCGCGGTCTTTCCGCTTTGGGTCCTGCTGCTGAGCATCCACATCCTGGCGAGCAGTTTTGGCCGGCGCGCGGAGAGCTGAAGCAGGAGGCGCAGCCGTACCGCATCTCGGCGGGCGGAAGCGCTGCCCGGCGCGACGCCGCGCAAATGCGACCGCGATCGGGCTGGGCCGACGCGAGCGCGAACACATCACACGCACGTCAGGAATGTGGCCCGTTGACCGACTTCGACGAGGAAGCCTTGTCACTCTATGGCTATCGGGGGCTGGGCGCGAATTCACTCAGAAAGGCTTCCGACCCGGGGCAACCAATAGCTGAGCCGACTGGGACGCTGGCGGGGCGGACGTTCTCGGCGGCGCAAGCGGGCTACGGCATCGACCTGCATTTCAGCCCAACGGCGGGGTCGCCTCGCCTTCGAACCGTTGGCGATCAGGAGATGCATCCATCGTGGCTACGCGACTTGACCTCAGTCATAAGGCTGATGCACCGCTCCGATAACATGATAAATTGACCCGGCCTGTAAGGACCTGTGTATAGCGCTTGCCGGGGTGTCAGAAGCGCAACGAGAGGCGATGATGAGGCAAGAGATGGCTAGCTTCGGCGCGGCGCAGGAATATTGGACGGATGCATGGCAGCGCGGCGTCTTGTTCCTGGACACGTTGCGAGAGCGAGGCAACAATTACCATGAGCATGCCTCGCAAGAAATCCCGCATGTGCTGAGCTTTCCAGTAGAACTGGTGCGGGACGGGCGGGTTTTGGAGCGGCCCGTCAACTACGGTCTCACGCGCGTTGTTCCGCCTGCTGGCGTCATGGTCGATCCCGCCAAGCCGCCGATCATCGTCGTCGACCCGCGCGCCGGCCATGGACCGGGGATCGGGGGCATGAAACCGGACAGCGAAATCGGAGTCGCGATCGCCGCCGGCCACCCCTGCTACTTCATCGGCTTTTCGCCAAAGCCAATGCCGGGCCAGACGATCGAGGACGTCTGCCGCGCCGAAGCGGTCTTCGTCGAGGAGGTCGCTGCGCGGCATCCCGAGGCCGAAGGCAAGCCGATCATCATCGCCAATTGCCAGGCAGGCTGGCAGATCATGATGATGGCGGCGGTCCGCCCGGACTTGGCTGGCCCGATCATGCTTGCGGGCACGCCGCTTTCCTACTGGGCCGGAGTCCGAGGCAAGAATCCCATGCGCTATCTGGGCGGCGCGCTCGGAGGCGCGTGGTTGACGGCGCTGGCGGGCGATCTCGGCGCCGGCATATTCGACGGCGCGAACCTCGTCGCCAATTTCGAGTCGCTCAATCCGGCCAACACCCACTGGACCAAGGCCTACAATGTCTACTCCAAGGTCGACACCGAGACTGAGCGCTTTCTTGAGTTCGAGACCTGGTGGGGGAGCCCGGTCCTCCTCAACGCGGGAGAGATGCAGTGGATCGCCGACAACCTGTTCGTTGGCAACAAGCTGTCGACCGGCCAGATTCGCACATCCGAGGGGGTGCGCATCGATCTGCGCAACATCAGGTCGCCGATCATCGTCTTCTGTTCCTGGGGCGACAACATTACGCCGCCACAGCAGGCGCTGGACTGGATTCTCGACCTCTATGACGACGTGAAGGAGATCATCGCCAACGGCCAGACGATCGTCTACACCCTGCATCACACCATCGGGCATCTGGGCATTTTCGTCTCCGGCAAGGTCGCGACAAAGGAGCATCGCGAGTTCGTGTCCTGCATGGAGATGATCGACTTGATGCCGCCCGGTCTCTACGAGGCGACCATAACGGAAGCCGGCGAAGACACGGAAAATCGCGATCTCGTAGATGGAAAATATCTGTTCCGTCTGGAAGCGCGCACGCTCGACGATATCCGTGCGTTCGGGGTCAACTCGCCCGAGGACGACAAGCGCTTTGAAGCCGTCGCGCGCTTGTCCGAAGTCAATCTCGGCCTGTATCGAACGCTCGCTGAACCCTGGATTCGGGCGTCGGTCACTGAGCCGATGGCCGAGGCGATGCGCGCGATGCACCCGCACCGGTTGCGGTTTGGCGTCTTTTCCGATCAGGACCCGCTCATGCGGGCCGTAAAGCCCCTCGCAGAGCGGGTTCGCGCCAACCGCAAGGCCGTGAAGGGCGACAATCCGCTGCTTGCGATGGAGAAGGCCGCGTCTTCCTCGATCACGACTTGGTTGCAGACCTGGGGCGATGTCCGCGACATCATGACGGAAGCGTTCTTTCTGAACACGTATGCATCTCCGCTGTTGCAAGCGATGGTCGGACTCGGCGCGCAACCGGGCGCGCCTCCGCGTCGCATCGAGCGCGATCTCATGCGCGAGGCAGCGGTGACCAAGTTGCGGTCCGGGCTGGAACATCGCTTCGACGAAGGCGGGCTTGAGGAAGCGCTATTGCGTTCGCTCATTTATGTCCGACTGCCTGCGGGCGCGGCCGACGAGCGCGGATTCAGGATGCTCAAGACTATCCGCGAGTCCCGCAAGGCCAACGAACGATTGAGCCTCCCGCGGTTCAAGGAAATGATGAGGGCGCAGTTCCAGCTGCTCCTGCTCGATGAGGAACGAGCGATCAACGCACTGCCCAAGCTCGTCAAGGCGGGGGACGCGGAAGCTGCGACGGCCTTGGACACGCTCCGGCGTGTGATCGCCGCGCCTGGAGCGCTGGATTTGGAGGGCAGGCGCCGGCTCATGCGGATTGAGGCGCTGCTCGGCGAAAGGCTTCCGCAGGGCCGGAGGGGAAAGGTCGCCAGTGTCTGAGTCCGCGACTGAGGCGGCGGCTGCGCCGCATGAGAAATACGATCGCCTGATCGCCGCCGCGCAGAAGGAGCAGACGATCAAGGTGGCCGTCGCGCACCCGTGCGACGAAGTGTCGTTACGCGGAGCGGTCGAGGCGAAACGCCTCGGGTTGATCGAGCCTGTGCTCGTGGGTCCGGTCGAACGCCTGCGCAAGGTGGCCGCTGAGGCGGGACTTGATATCAGCACGATGGAGATTGTCGCCTCCGAGCACAGTCAGGACTCGGCCGCGAAGGCGGTCGAGCTGGTGACGGCGGGCAAGGTCGAAGCTCTCATGAAGGGCAGCCTCCACACGGACGAACTGATGGGCGCCGTGGTCTCGCGACAATCCGGGATTCGCACCGCCCGCCGGATCAGCCACTGCTTCGTCATGGACGTGCCGGGCCATCCCGATCCCCTCATCATAACGGACGCCGCGGTCAACATAGCGCCAGATCTCGACGCCAAAGTTGATATCATCCAGAACGCAATCGATTTGGCGCACGCGATGGGTTTGACCGACGTCCGCGTCGCGATCCTGAGCGCTATGGAAACGGTCACCGCCAAGGTGCCGTCCACGATCGAGGCAGCCGCCCTGTGCAAGATGGCGGAGCGGGGCCAGATTACCGGGGCCCTGCTCGACGGGCCGCTCGCGCTCGACAACGCAATTAGCCCTGAAGCGGCGGCGATCAAGAAGATTGCGTCGCCAGTCGCGGGCCGCGCCAACGTGCTGGTGGTTCCCGACCTCGAGGCCGGCAACATGCTGGCGAAAAGCCTGTCCTTCCTCGCCGGGGCCGAAGCCGCCGGGATCGTCCTCGGCGCGCGGGTGCCGATAATCCTGACAAGCCGCGCAGATTCACTGGTCAGCCGCCTCGCGTCTTGCGCCGTGGCGGTCTTGGTCGCCGCGGCGCGGCGCAAGTCCGCGCCCGCGGCCATTCGCTGAAGGAATGCTCAATGGGGGACGATACGCTCCGCCCCGTTCTTGCTGGAAAAAAGGCGCTTGTCATCGGCGTGGCGAACGAGGAATCGATAGCCTATGGATGCGCGAAGGCGTTCCAAGCTACTGGCGCAGACCTCGCGATCACCTGGCTTAATGAGAAGGCAAGGCGCCATGTCGAGCCGCTTGCCCGCGGAACTCGACGCATCGATCACCGGTGTGGTCGACGTCGCTGTCCCTGGACAATTGGAAGCGATGTTCGATCAGATCCGCACAAAATGGGGTCGATTGGATATCCTCGTCCATTCGATCGCCTTCGCGCCCAAGGACGATCTTCAGGGCGGACTTCTGAACTGTTCCGCAGAAGGGTTTGCGAAGGCGATGGACGTTTCGTGCCATTCCTTCATTCGAATGGCGAAGCTCGCCGCGCCGCTGATGACGGAGGGCGGGGCGATGTTCGCAATGAGCTATTACGGCGCCAACCGGGTGGTCGCGAACTATAACGTCATGGGCCCAGTCAAGGCGGCGCTGGAGGCGGCGTGCCGCTACCTGGCGTATGAACTCGGCCCGCAGGGCATCCGCGTACACGCCATGTCTCCTGGCCCGCTGAAAACCCGGGCGGCGTCAGGCCTGAAGGACTTCGAGCTGTTGCTCACGGAAGCGGCTGAAAAGGCGCCTCTCGGGGAACTCATCGACATTATGGACGTCGGATTCGCCTGCGCCTATCTGGCGACGCCTTTCGCCAAGAGAATTACCGGCGGGACCGTCTACGTCGACGGCGGCGCCAACCTCATTGCCTGAGCGACGACTGCCGCAGGTGGAGACGAGGTGGTCGTTGTCTCCGTCAGGCCGACAGAAATAGAGGAAGCGCCAATCCACGAGAGGTGGTCGTGTCTCAATGCATCGCAGTGATCAACGCCGGGTCTTCCAGCATCAAGTTCGCTCTCTATGACGCCACAAGCGAGGAAATCTGTCTCTTCCGCGGTCAGATCGATGCGATCGGGGTCGCGCCCCGCCTGAAGGTCGCCGACGCCAAGGGCGGGATCGTCGAGGAACGCGCCTTCTCGTCCGAAGGCTTCGACCATGACGCCGCAATGCGCGAAATCCTCTCCCTTGGGGCCAAACTGTTGCGGGGAGAATCTGTTGCTGGCTTCGGTCACCGTGTGGTCCATGGCGGTCTGCGCTACGACAGCCCAGTGCGGGTTACACAAGGCGTCCTGGACGATCTTGCGAGGCTTGCGCCTTTGGCGCCGCTTCATCAGCCGCACAATCTCGCTCCCATTCGCACAATCTTGAACGTCGCGCCGCAAATCCCGCAGGTCGCCTGTTTCGACACCGCCTTTCATCGCAGCCAATCGCAACTCGCTCAGGCATTCGCCCTGCCGCGCAGGTTTACCGATGCGGGCGTTCGGCGCTACGGGTTTCACGGCCTGTCTTACGAGTTTCTTGTGGGGCGCTTCGGCGAACTCGCGCCTTCACTCGCGAATGCGCGCATCGTCTTCGCCCATCTCGGCAATGGCGCCAGCATGTGCGCCGTCAAGGACGGCCGCAGCGTTGCGACGACGATGGGATTCACCGCAGTCGACGGCCTCATGATGGGAACGCGCTGCGGCGCGATCGACCCAGGCGTCATCCTCTATCTGATGCAGGAAGACGGTATGGACGCCGCCGCGATCGAGGACCTCATTTACCGCCAATCCGGCTTGCTCGGCGTGTCAGGCGTTTCTTCGGACATGCGCGCCCTGCGCGCTTCATCCGATCCAGCGGCGGCCGAAGCGATCGCGCTGTTCGTGTATCGCATTGTCAGGGAGCTCGGATCGCTGGTCGCGGCCTTGGGCGGCATCGATGCGCTGGTTTTCTCCGGCGGAATCGGCGAGCACGACGCGATGACCCGGGCCGAGGTCGTGAACGGTTCCCGATGGATCGGCGCAGTCCTCGATCCGGATCGCAATTCGCGCGGCGACCTCCGGATCAGCGCCGACAACTCGGCCGTTTCGGTTTGGGCCGTCCCGACCGACGAGGAGCGCCTCATCGCGCGCTATACGGCAGCGATTCTGTCGTGAGAGCGATGACGGCTCGCGGCCCGCTGCCGCTCGCAAATCCAGCTATTTCTGGCGCCTGAACGGTCAGCCACTCTCGCGGGGTCGCCGCTACTCGACGACCTTCCAGCTCGAGTCGGGATTGAACTGGGCCATCGAGGCGCCGAGAGCGGCGGTGTTTGGTCCGAGGTCCTTTTGGTAGACGACGCCGTTCTCGCCGCAAATGAAGGTCTCGACGCCGCTGTCGCCGTATTTCGCTGGCCAGGCGACCATGGCGTGGCCTGCGATCATGTGGCCGTTGATGAGATAGGAAAAGGCGCCGCCCGGCGCCGCCGGCCCTTGCGCGGTGAGGATGCGGTAATAGTAGCCCATGTAAGGTTCCGGCTTCTCGCCAGAACGCTCGGCCAGATTGGCGTCTTCAGCGAATCCGTCAAGCGGCGAAATATCGGCTTGATTTTCAGGCGGCCAGTAGAGGCCGTCGTGGGCTCCGGGGGTCGAGATGAATCTGCGCGCGTATTCACGCAGGCCGTTGCCGTCGCGATCAAGTCTGAAATATTCGTCCTGAGCGGCGACGTAGGCCTT
Organism: uncultured Alphaproteobacteria bacterium; assembly: GCA_963794155.1. GTDB lineage: Bacteria > Pseudomonadota > Alphaproteobacteria > Rhizobiales > Beijerinckiaceae > Roseiarcus. The sequence goes on from CAWCCX010000008.1 coordinate 145,116, forward strand.
GCACGCTTCCATAGCGCTGAGCTCATTGTACCCGACCCGGCGATTGGTCATTTCCTCCTTTCCTTTGGCTGCGTCGAAGCGCCAGCCGGCGTCGGTCTTGACGAGCGGCAGCGGCAAGGTCCAACCGTTTTTCCCGACTCGCAATATTTTCGTGCCGTCGGGACCGTCGTCGATCGCGGTGAGCGCGACCGCCGCCTCGTTGAACTCCTTCAGGTTCTCGGCGTCTTCGTCAGCGTCGCCCGACCTGAGCAACGCGGCGCCGTCCTTGCCGAGAATGCGGTCGCCGAAGCCTGGCGTCTTGGCTTTCGCTGAATCGACGAGGTCCTTCACCGCGGCTTCCGGAGTCGGATAGGTCTCCTGGGCGCGCGCCGGAAACGCGGCGGCGATCAAGACCGCCGCCGCGAGAATGCCGCCGATCCTTATTGTCATCGTCGTTGTCCTCGTCCGCGTTCCCGCCATCGACCAGCTTTACCCGTCGCCGGCGCGCATGCCGCGCGCCACGCGGCTCCGCCATCAATGCGCGGCCGGTTTCACAGCCGGTAAATGCGCGCCGCTCGCTACCCACTGGTCGTAGGTCTCGAACGGCAATCCAAGCCGGTCGTAGGAAACGCGCATATAGCCGTCAGCGTCGCGCGTCACTGCTTCCGGCATCACGGTCCGCACCTCCTGCGCCATCACGCCGACATAGGCGGTATGGCCGCCGTTGTAGACGAAGCGATAATAGCCGAGACCGTCGTCGAGTCGCCCGAGCAGTACGACGTCATGCTTGAGGCGCATGTCGGAACGACGCCCGCCGCGTCCGCCGCCGCCACGCCCGCCACCGCGCCCGCCGCCAAAGCCGCCTCCGCGTCCACCGCCGCCGAAGCCGCCGCCGCGTCCACCGCCGCCGAAGCCGCCCTGCATTCCACCACGGCTGAACGCTCCGCGATTGGCGAAGGCCGCGTTGGCCCCACCCATCCTCATACCGCCCATGGCCGAGCTTCCCGGCCGGCTCATGTTCGGCCGCCCAGCAGGGCGGCTGGCGGGCCTCGCCGCGGGGCGGGCGCCGCCGCCGGGTCGGCCTGCACCGCCTGGCCGGCCTGCACCGCCAACTCCGCCTGGCCGGCCTGCACCGCCGACGCCGCCTGGCCGGCCTGCACCGCCAACTCCGCCTGGCCGGCCTGCACCGCCGACGCCGCCTGGCCGGCCCGCACCGCCGACGCCGCCTGGCCGACCTGCACCGCCTGGCCGGCCTGCACCGCCTGGCCGGCCTGCACCGCCGACGCCGCCTGGCCCGCCGGGACGGCCTGCGCCGCCAACCCCACCTGGCCCGCCGATGCCGCCGGGACGGCCTGCGCCACCGATGCCACCGGGTCCCCCGACGCCGCCCGGCCCCCCGATGCCGCCGACGCCGCCGGGACGGCCCGGACCGCCAACGCCGCCTGGCCTCCCGGGTCGGCCCGCGCCGCCTGGGCGATTGGCGCCGATCCCCGGCTTGCTGCCCATGCCGGGCCGATAGTCCGCGTTCGGCCGCCAGGGCTTCACGTTATTGCCGACGTTGCCGAGGTTGACGTTATTGCCGATATTGACGTTGCCGTTATTGACGGCGCCACGCCAGCCCGAGTAGCCGGCCCAGACCGGCGGGTAGATCGCGCCCGTTCCCCAATTCCAATAATTGTTGTTCCACAGCGCCCCGACCGCGATGCCGGCGCCGAAGCCCAGAAGAGGCGCGATGCCGGAATAGGGCTGATAGACCAAGGACGGGTCATAAGTCGGGACATAAACGGTCGAAGGGTCGGTCGGCTGGATGGAGATATAGCTCGCGGCGGCTTGCGGCGCCGCGGACCCCTGAGGCGCGCCCGCTCCTTGCGGCGCGCTCGCCTCCACGCGCTCGACCGTCTGCTGATCCGTCGTCTTGAGGGTCCCGGCCGCTTCCGCCTTGGCGCGAAGGTCCTGGATGACTTCTGCGACGTCCTGCGGCTGGTTGACCTCAGCGTCGCCGAGGTCCGTCGTCCAGTCGAGGTCGGCGCTCATCATCTTGATAACATCAGGAAAGCGCGCCAGCGCCTTCACCGCGGGATCCCAATTCTGGTTGTCGATGCCGGAATAGTCGTTGTTGGCGACGAGAGCTTTGTTCTTGTCAAGCCAGCGCTGCGCCTGGACGATCTGCACGGGATAAGCGCTCGCCGGCAGCATCTGCGCGAGCAAGGGATCGGGATAGAGGGCGATGGGCGCGAGCAGCTTTTCGAGTTCTTCGCGGGTGAATGAGCTGTTTGCCGGCGGCTGTTCAAACTCAGCTGGGGCCGGCGTCGCGGCGGGCGCCGGAGCCGCCGTTTCGGCTGGCGCTGGCGTCGCGGCGGGCGCCGGAGCCGCCGTTTCGGCTGGCGCTGGCGTCGCGGCGGTCGGTGGATTGTTTTGAGCCTCAGCAAGCAGAGGGTCGGCGGCCAGGGCTGCGGCCATCGCCAAAGCGAACAGACCATGCGCGCGCTTCGCGCCGCGGCCGATTGCACGCATCATTGGCGCGCCCTCCCGTTTCCCCTTCGGACGACCGGCGAGCCGCGCGCTCGCCCTTCGTCGCTGCGCCTCGGCGACGACCGCGACGGCCGACCGCTCCTCACTAGCGCACCCCCGCCCTGAACATCAATATTGAGCGTGGCTGCGCGCATGCAGCACGCTCAGCTATGACGCGAATGGCCGGCCGCGGCGGCGGTCGACCGAAGCGACGATTCGGCCGCCGGTCCCCGCCGAGTAAGCGCTTTCGCACCTCAGCGCCCTTGCAAAAGGACACAGCAATCTTCCACCCCGGATCACATCCGCTTTTGGAGATGTCAGGTTGCGTTTCCCGCAAGCACCGCGTCGATGGCGGGGAGCAGATCCGTTGCAATGGATCGCTTGAGGACAAATCCGTTGGCTCCCGCTTCAATCGCCGCGAACTCCGCATTCTTTTCCTCGTGGACGCTGAGAGCGATCAGCTTCAGCTGCGGGAAATGACTCCGAATTCGTCGAACCAATCCCAGCCCGTCTCCGCGTCGTAGCGAGAGATCGACCACGGCCATAGCGACGTGGAGCTGACGCACACTCTCGAACAGCGAAACTTCATCCCCCACCACCACAACCGCCTCAAATTCTGTTTCAAGGAGGCCGCGTACGCCTTCCATCAAGCCAAGATGCCGATCTGCCAAAAGCGCACAACCTCTCTCTTTTGCAGGCATCTCTTGATTTCGCGTTCGCCGCCCGGGAGCGTCCCGACTTTTTGAGCGAACCTTGGACCCAGAACGCAGTCAACATGACCTCGAAAATTTACTAGCTCTTGGGATGAAAAATTACGGGGCGCGCGCCGAGCGAAAAGATGCAGCCCGGGGGCCGGCAAACCTGCCTCTTGGGACGCCCTTCGCCGAGTCGCTGATCCGCATGTTGCTTGACAACGGCGCCAGGGTCTCGGGTACTGAGGCCATCATAGTCCCGATGATTACGGGCGAATGCTGTCGATGGCCCGAGTATCCCATGGGATGGGCGCGCAACGCGTGGATGGCAGTCACTCTGCTGGCTTTCGCGGCAGGGAACGCAACGGCTGCGGAGCCGAAGCGCGTGCTGTTGTTGCACTCGTTCGGCTGGAATTTTCAGGCCGAGGATGCCTTCGCGAGACTATCTGCGCACGGATTTGGCTGAGAAATCGCCTTATCCACTGGACCCTACGAGGTGCTGTTAGAGATCGCGCGCTTCAACGACGGCGAGCGGGACGAAGCGTTCGTGGACTATCTGCGAGCCCTTTTCGCGACCAATCCTCCCGATTTGATCGTTACGATGATAAGTCCTGCGGCGCGCTTCATTCAGCGCCATCGACAAGATCTCTTTCCCTCGACGCCCGTCATTTTTGGCGCCCTCGACGCGAGAGCAATAGGAGATGGGGCGCTTACCGCCAATGACACGATGGTCGCGGTCTCGATTGACCAGCGCGCGTTCATTGAAAACATCTTGCGGACGTTGCCGGGCACGACCACCGTCGCGGTGGTGGCCGGCGATGCTCCGATCGAGAGGTTTTGGGTGAAAGAACTTTATCGAGTCATCCAGCCGTTCGAGAACCGGATCAATTTTATTTTCCTCAACGAACTGTCATTCGGAGACATGCTGACGCGCGTCGCGGCGCTCCCGCCGCGGTCCGCAATCTACTTCGGGGACTTGATCGTTGACGCGCAAGGTATCCCGCACAGGCAGGAGGAGGTTCTGTCCCGGCTGCACGCCGTGGCCAACGCGCCGATATTCAGCCAGTACGACTATCAGCTGGGCGGCGGGATTGTGGGGGGACCTCTCCTCTCTATCCACGCGCTGAGCCGGAAGACCGCCGAGGTCGCCGCGCGGATCCTTGCGGGAGCGTCGCCGGGCGATATCAAGACCCCGCCACAGAAACTTGGCGAGCCTGAGTTTGACTGGCGGGAGTTGCGGCGATGGGGAATACAAGAGGCCGATCTTCCACCCCACAGCACGATCAGCTTCAGGGAGCCGACGCTATGGGAGCAATACAGGTGGTATATCCTTGCAGCCGCGGCCTTCTCCGTGCTTCAGGCGATCCTTATCGTCGGTCTTCTGCTCAACCGGCTGCGGCTGCGGCGTGCGCATGACGAACTGAGGACAAGCGAAGAGGGCATGAGCCTGGCCGCGATCGCCGCCAAGCTGCGCTTCTGGGTTTGGGACATTCCGCGGGACGAAGTGCGGGCGAGCGAGAGCGACTGGAGTTCCGGAAACTGGCGCTCGGCGCAGCCTGTCCAGTTTGATCGTTTCATCGACGCCGTGCATCCCGACGACCGCGCGTCGCTACACCAGGCGATCCGCGGGGCGCTCGAAGGCGACGGACAATACGAAACGGAATATCGAGTGATGTCGCCGGATTCGACCGTGCGTTGGATCGCCGCCCGGGGGCGGATCGAATTCGACCAAAATGGCAAGCCCAGGCAATTGCGCGCCATATCGATCGACATCACTGAACGTCGGCGAGCTGAAGACGAAGCTCGCGACCTGAGCGGACGCCTGATCACCGCTCACGAGGATGAACGCGCCCGGTTGGCGCGCGCGCTGCACGATGACGTTACCCAGCGGTTGGCATTGCTTGCGATCGATGCGGGACAAAAGGAGAAGGGACTTGGCGACACGATTGCAGGCCAGGCGATGCGTTCGATACGTCACGACCTGGTCCAGCTCAGTGACGACGTCCACTCGCTCTCCTACGCGCTGCATCCCGCTATCCTCGAAGACCTCGGATTGATCGAGGCGCTGAAGGCCGAGTGCGCGCAATTCGGCGCCGTGGAGGGAATTCCAACGAGCTTAAGAGCTACCGACGATATCGACCAACCGACCCAAGCGGTGTCCCTTTGTCTCTACAGGGTCGCGCAGGAGGCGCTTCGCAACGTCGCGCGCCATTCAGGCGCGAGCTCGGTCGAGATCGCGCTTCGCGCAGCCGATGGCGGACTTGAGCTTGCCGTGCGCGACAATGGCGTCGGTTTCGATCCAACCCGAAAACAAGGTCGGCCAAGCCTCGGGCTCGCTGGAATGAGACAACGCCTCGCCCTGGTCGACGGCGAGCTCCTGATCAACAGTACGCCGGGCGGTGGGACGAGCATTGTGGCTCGGGCGCCATTGAAACCAGGAGGCGCGCCGTGAGTTCGTCCGCGGGTGTTGCTGGCTGACGACCATCGCATGATGGCCGAAGGCCTCAAGGCGCTCCTCCCCGATGAGTTTGAGCTCGTCGGAATTGTTGAAGATGGGCGCGCAATGATTGAGGCGGCGGAAAGGCTGCGTCCCGACGTCATCGTCGCCGATGTCGCCATGCCGAACCTCAACGGGTTCGAGGCGTTGGCTCGGCTGAGGAAGTCCCACCCGAACATCAAGGTCGTGTTCCTGACGATGCATCAGAACGCGGCGTATGCGCGCCGCGCGCTCGACGGCGGCGCCTCCGGCTTTGTGGTCAAGCATTCGGCGCCCGAGGAATTGGTGCTGGCCATCCATGCAGCCTTGAAAGGGAGGATATTCATCACCCCTTCCTTGACGAAACAGGTGGTGGAGGAAGCCGAGAGCGGCGCACGAGGCGAGAGCGAAGGCGCGAAGGCGCTCACGCCACGCCAGAGAGAAATTCTGCGACTGCTTGCGGAGGGGCTCTCGGCCAAGCAGATTGCGAGCTATCTTGCGATTTCCGCGCGAACTGTCGAGTTCCACAAGTACCAAGTGATGGAGATGAACGGACTTCATAGCAGCGCTGAGCTTATTCACTTCGCGATCAAGCATGGGATCGCGACGATCTGATATGGCGGTCGTCGCTGTGTGCTTTGATTTCCCCACCTCCCCAGCCTCGTAATTTTTCAGGGCGTGGCCTCGTAATTCTACGAGGTTACATGCCTCTGGCCTTTTCGTAGCGTCGCGAACGCTCGGCCTCTATGCCGGCGCCTTAGTCACGGTCCGAGGGTATTTGGGGACCGAGCGCTGGGGTACACGGCGCGAAGAAGGGGACGGGAAATGCGCGAAAAAATTGAATCGGAATCTGTTTCGCGACGGAAGGCGCTTTCCCTGCTTGGACTCGGGGCGGCATTAGGCTTCACGCTATCGTCGGCGCTCGAGCCGTCGGAGGCCGAAGCGGAGGAGGCTGCCGCACCCGCCGCCGAGCCCACCGGAACCCACGGGATGCAACGGCGGCAAGGGCGGCGCGCCAATCGCCATGAGCGACGCCACGGCCGCCAGGAGCGCCGGCACGAGCGACGAACGGGGGAGAAACCAGAGGCGGAGCCTGAAGAGCCGGCGAAATAGCCGTCCGTCTTCTACTGGTCGCCTGACCGCGCAGTTTGACGGGCGTCGGACGGCGCAACGCGTCCAGCGGGTTAAGCGATGAGCGAGACCGCAGACGAAGGAAATGGGAGGAAGCCAAAGGCCCGCACAGCGGGCGAACGTCTAGCAATGGACGAATTGTCGAGACGCGGATTCGAGTCGCAGCTTTCGGATCGCAGGGAACACGTCCTGCTCGTTCGGGCGGGCGACGCAGCGCCGAAGCCCGTTCAAGTGAAAACCGTCCACTCGCCGCCATGGTTCGTGCGCCGTGCCAGTTTTGATGGAAGGCTCGCGGACCAAGTAACAGTGTACGTCCTTTTGCGACTCGAACGAGGCGTACGGTCTGCTCGTTTCTTTGTGGCCAGGAACCGTGATCTGGCGGCCCGGTTTCGCCGATCGCCGACTTCCAACCCCATCGGGTTCATCGACGCTAAATCCGTGGAGCAATACGAGGATAACTGGGAGATTTTAAGGTGGTAGGACGGTGCCAGTCATCAAACTGAAGGGAGAAGCGACATGAAGAGTGCCTTTTACACAGTCGCGCTTGGCGCGGCGATGGTTCTCACGGCGTCGACGGCGTCGGTTCGAGCAGAGGATCGAGACTGCACAGTCGATCTCAAGTCGATGTGCGCCGGGATTGCGCCCGGGGAGGGACACATTCGCGCGTGCATACAGGCGCACATGAGCGAACTCTCCGTAGGCTGCTCGTCAAGGCTGTCGAAGGCTGCATGGGTCTTCTCGGAGTGCAAAGGGGACATCCAGCAATTCTGCCCCCAGGCCACGTACGGCAACATTGCCGACTGTATGAGGCCGCATCTTGGCGAGACCAGCGACCAATGCAGGGGAGCGATTGCGTTCATCGCATCCCCCGCCGGCGATTAGGAACACCGCGCGAGTTTGCCGGCTGGCTTCAGCGCGAAGCCAGCAACCGATCTGATTCGCGCGATTAAAGCCTTAGTCGACAAGTCCAGCGGCCTCCCGCCGCTGGATAACGGCTCCGTGTCAACGCAATGCGTCGACGACGGCCAATTCTGAGGACAGAACAATGACGCATCCAGAGGAACACCCACCTTACGAACTCTCGGGCTCGTCAGCAGCGCCGCTCTGCTGATGATCGCGAACCCGCCAGTTCGGGCGCAAACTTCGGAGGAGCAGGAGCACGCTATAGCCGCCAGGTGATGGAGCAGGCGCTTCAGACGAAGGAGCGCTTCGACCTTTACGGCCTGCACTTCGATAGCGACAAGGCGGCGATGGAGCCGACTCGAAATCGACATGAGTTGGCGGCCTGCTGAAGGCAAAGTTTTGTTTCAACGTAGAGAGAGCAAAAAAGTAGGAGGGCGAATTGATGAGAAGCAATGTAACGAAGAGCCTTGGAGTGGCGGTCATCAGCTTTTTTGCGGCCTACGCTGTGACAGCGCAAGAGGTGAAGAATTTGCCGCCGGGCGCCACGGCCCATTTTATCTATTTTGAAACGGGAAAATATACGTTAGATTCCAAAGACCAAGCCCAAATCCGCGACGTGGCTGGACTGATGCAAAGCAACCCAGACTACGTCGCCACGATCCTTGGCAAGACCGATTCAGTTGGCTCTATGGAATTGAACGAACATCTATCGCAACGACGCGCCAATGCTGTATTCGAGGCTCTTGTGTATGACAACAAAGTGTCAGAGAGCCGGATATCTTTGTGCTGGACCGGTGAACGCCTGCCATTTACATCGACTGCCGATGAAACGGCGCAAGCGCAGAACAGGATGGCCGCGATTGTCGTAAGCAAGGCGACGGATGCACATTTTTGTGGCGGATGAGCACCGAACGACGCGACGGTAGAAGTGGCTCCACTGGTTCATGTGACTCATGTCCATAAGCATGGTCTGATCAACTTCTAGGGAGACAGTTCCGGGCTACGCGAAAGGGATGCCATGTCGCGCTGGTTATGGGGTTTGCTGGGGGGCGTCGTCCTCGTCGCGATCGCAGCCCTCCTCTGGGCAGCCCGCAATCAGACGAATGTCCCACCCCCCGTTTCGCCAGGCCCAACGGCTGTCGCTCCCGCGCCGGTTGCGCCGGCGCCGCCTGCTCCTGCGCCGCCTGCTCCTGCGCCGGTCGCACAGCAACCCGCGCCCTCGCCTCCGCCCGCACCTGCGCCCCCGGCCGCGCAGGAGGCCGCAGCCCCGCCGCCTCCTCCTCCGACCGCGCCGCCTGCTCCCACTCCGGCGCCCGATGCAGGACAGCAAGCCGCCATGCCCCTGCTCCCCCGCCGTCTCTCGAGACGCCCTCGGCTCCGCCGGTCGCCGAAGCGCCCCTGCCGCCGCCCGCGCCCGGACGGGAGGCGGCGGAAGTCCAGGGCGTTTATGCGCCCAAGAGCCTCGCGCAGTTGGTCGGGACCTGGGCCTATTCCACTGAGGATTGCGAGCGGCTATTCCAGCGGCGCGGCGACGGCTGGGCCTATCGCCAGCCGGTGGACAAGTTCGCCCAGGCCGCGATTGTCGAATTCGACGAAGAAAATCCTTCTGCCTTCCGCCATCTGCCGGATCGAGGGCGCGTCTGAAGCGGAAGTTGGGCTCAAGGTGAGCGCCGACTGTGAGGACTCGATTAGCTACACCTCCCGGAGCGTGATAATCGCGCTCCGCTCCGCCACAGAACTCGTCTATAGTGCTTCCGGCGATCCGGCGCTCGCCACAACGCTGAAGAAATGTCCGCCGTAGGGGGACGGATCGTCGACGCTAGTGACCCTGTTCCCCGTTTCGAGCCGGGATCGGCCGAGGAGAAGCACGGGGGGCTGGGCGCCGAAGTCGAACGCGTGGCGCCGAGTGGCCTCGGGCGGCTGTTCTTGCCGACTGCTCGGCCGCCGCCACCGGTAAGGTCACAGCAACAAATTCATTCACTGAGGAAACACATCAAGGAAGGGTCAACTCAATGTCGAGCGAATCCAAAACGCAGGACTGGTCGAAGCCGGCCGCGATGGCGATCCCCAAGGGGGGGGTACTTCCAGGACAAGGTCGAGCAGGGACGGTACGGACCCATCTTTCCCAAGACCCCGGCCTGCTACGGCTTCTCGATTCTCGCGAAAATTATCCCAGGCCGCGAGGACGTCTTCTACAAATACGCCAAAGACATCGAGAACACGATCGCCGCGCAGCCGGAAGCCCTGGCGGTCTTGCAGCTGCATTACCTGCGCTGGGTGCTCTTTCCGATCAAAGGGGACACCTACTTCATGTATCAGGGCATTTTGGACACCGACTTCGATAAGTACACCGAAGACGCCGTGACGCTATTCGGCATCACCGGCCTTAGGACGGTGTTCGAGAATCTCGAGGGTTTCCCCACGGACTGGCAGACAAATCCCGCCGCGTTCGTCAAGTTTGTCCGCGATCATCAATGCCCGAGCTTCCTCGAATACGCGGAATATCCGTATGCGAGCGCCACTGAAATCAAGAAAGCTCTCAAATTGAAGGCCGCGTTCTCGACCATGCTTGATCAGATGCAATGATTGCTCGGGACAGGCTGGTCGCTCGAACGACCATGATAGGCGAAGCGTTGTAGCGCGACTGGAGGATGATCATGGCTGACAACCCCCCTAGAGAAATCCAGACTCTTATCGACAATCACATCAACGGTTTCAACACCCAGAATAACGAGCTTTTCCTAGGCGTTTTCGGAGACACCGCCATCATCATTGATGGCATCGCACCTTATCGCTGGTTGAACCCGAATGCTCCGGCTAACTGGATTGCTGATTTAGACAAGTGGCGTAAGGACCTCGGGGTCTCATATGAGAATCTGTCCTACGAAATGGGGTTCTGGAACGTGGAGGGCTCTAATGCGTACGCCGTCATAGCGGGGACGTTCACGGTCACCATCAAGGGCCAAACCGTCGCTCGGACCGGTACGCTCGCGTATACATTTTCAAAGCATGGCGATGAGTGGAAGATCGATGCACAAGCGTGGGGCCGAACGTCGTGAGGCCATCAAATCGCTAAACAGGAAACGTCGCGATGCTCGAACTCGACGACATCCAGCACCTGCTGCTGACGCGCGCGCCTGCGCTCACGGCCCGGTACGAATTTCTGTCGTTTCGCGACGGAGCCGGCGCCCGCGCCTGGGTGTCGGCGATCAAAGAGACGATTCATTCGGCCGCGTCGATGCGCGCTGGCGCCGATCACGACAAGCGCTGGGTGACGGCGGCTTTCACCTGGAACGGCCTTCGCGCGCTCGGACTGGATGACGCTTCGCTCGCGTCTTTTCCAGAGGAGTTCAAGCAGGGCATGGCGGCGCGGGCGGAGACGCTCGGGGACACTGGCATGAACGCCCCCGAACACTGGGTCGGCGGGCTTGCGAGCTCCGATCTGCACGCAATCGTCATTCTCTTTGCGCGGGACCCGGCGGAGCACGACCGATGCGCATTGGAGCACAAGAAGCTTGTCGCCGGCTGCCCGGGGGTCGAGGTGCTCTCGGTGCTCGACCTTCAGGCCATTCCGCCATACGGCTACGCCCATGAGCATTTCGGCTACCGCGACAGGTTGTCGGAGCCGGCCATCGAGGGAAACGGCGTCGAACCGACCCCAGGAACCGGCGAGCCTTTGAAGGCGGGGGAGTTCATCCTTGGCTACCCCGACGAATACGGCGTCACAGCCGACAGTCCGCGGCCCGAAATTCTCGCGCGGAACGGCAGCTACATCGCCTACCGGCGGCTCGAGGAGCATGTGGGGAAGTTTCGCGAGTTTCTCCGGCAACACGGCGACACTGCGGAGGAGCAGGAACTGGTCGCAGCCAAGCTGATGGGGCGTTGGCGCAGCGGCGCCCCGCTCGTGCTGGCGCCTGAAAAAGACGATCCGGCGCTCGGCGCCGACATGCAGCGCAACAACGACTTCAAATACAAGGAGAAGGACCCGCACGGCTACGCGGTCCCGCTCGGATCGCACATTCGCCGGATGAATCCCCGCGACATGGGCCACAACATGAACCGGCGCCGGATGATCCGGCGAGGGGCGCCCTACGGCCCTCCGTTGCCGGAAGGCGCGCCCGACGACGGGGTCGAGCGCGGGATCGCCGCCTTCGTCATCTGCGCGAGCCTCATCCGCCAATTCGAGTTCGCGCAGAACGTCTGGATCAACGACCGGAACTTCAACGAGCTCGGCAACGAACGGGACCCGATCATCGGCGCCCACGACGGCACGCTGGAATACAAAATTCCCAAGCGGCCCATTCGCAAGAAAATCGTCGGTTTGCCGGCCTTCACCACTCTAAAGGGCGGCGCGTACTTCTTTCTCCCGGGCCTCAAGGCGCTAGGCTATCTCGCGTCACTGAACGCAAAAGCCCAGGCCTGAGTCGCGGCAAGGCGAAAGGGAGGATCCCATGTCAGCACCAGCTTCCGCTCGGACCTACAATCAGGATCACGTTCCGCGCAAATATACGCCGGGTAAGCGGCGCATGAGCATCTACTGGACCTGGAGCTACCCGTGGGAGTCGCAGCGCGACCTTGCGGAGATGGACAATCGATTTTCGACCATGACGGAAGTTCGCCGCGTCGCCTGGCCGGCCTACGAGACGCCGGAATGGAGCGCGGCGCAGTTCCTTCAGGGCATCGCGGGAACGCTCGAGCTGTTTCACCGCTCGACCCTCAGTTTCCAGAAGATCGCCGGCGAAACGACCGGCCATCCGGTCGCCGTCTTCCAGCGCATCGACCAGGCCGGCTACAAGCTGCCGATCGATGAACGCATTCTCGCCGACGCCGACACGTTGATGGTGTTCGGACTCGACCATATCGCCTCCGAACAGGAGGCGGCGCCGGAGGAGATCGCCGCGATTCGCGAATGGTTGAAGCGGGACGGCGCCTGTCTTCTGCTTGCGCCCCATCACGATGTCGGTTTTGCCGGCGACACGAAGCAGCGCCAGATGGAATATCTGCATCACGGCGACCCGCTCGTCCCTCGCCAGCAGCGGTTTGGGCAGTATACGCGTTCGTTGATGAAAGGGTCTTGGCGTTCCGGTCCACAACACGTACGGCCTTCGGCCTGCGCTGGTGAAAGGCACGAACGAAATTGCTCCGCTCACCGCCTTTCACGACCTCGACCGCCTTGGCCTCCTGCAGAACGTCCCGACCCTCAACTTCCACCCGCATCTGCCGCATTACGAACTGACGGGAGGCGCCGAGCTCCGTCCAGGTGCTGGCGCGGCAGCCGATCGACCTCGAACGTCCGCACCCTTTCACCGAGAGCCGGCGCCAGGGAGTTCAACTGCCTCGCTATGGATGCCGCCGGACGAACAGAGGGCGGGAGACATCGTTCTGGTCGATTCCACCAATTTCACCACACTCTTCGGCGGCACCGAAAGCCTCCGAGACTTTCTGGCGAAATCTCGCGGCGATGAGGTGAGCGGCGGTTCGTGTGGCCGCGGTGCTGCTCGAGGCTTGCGCGCGCTTTGTACACGCGAAAGAAACAGTCACTTCGCATTCTTGCGCGTTGCGCTTCTGTCGCTGGGCGCGCTGAGCGTGGCGGGCCCCGTTCTGGCCGACTCGGATTCCCCGACGTCGCGAACGGGACCGGCGACGATCCAACTCAGCCGTTGGGCAAGATCGAGCTTCTTGACCGCTATACCGAAGCCCCTGGCCCAGGCGTCGAAGAGGGAACGACCAAAACAATCCAAACCAACACCCCGTTCGCCCGGATCGACGCGCCGCTTCAGGCTCGCGCCGCAATGGGAGTTGAACTTCCGAGCCGAAATTCCGGTCGTGTGGACAAACGGGGTGACGCCCGAGAATCCAACCGGCGCGACCGTGTCCGGCTTCGGCAACGTGCTCACTCAGGCGTGGGTCGTGCACGACCTCGATCAACGCTGGGCAGTCGCGCTCGGCGGGCAGCTGATCGCGCCAACCTCGACCAACGGAGTGGCGTCGGACGCCTGGGAAGAGGTCACGATTCTGACTGTCCGCACAATGCTTCCGGAGATCAGTCCGGGCAGCTATTTCGCTCCGCAGGTGCGTTACGGAATCGATTTCGAAGGCAACGACGACGGCCGGATTGTTGCGGCAGTTGCGCATCGCGCCTAGCCTCAACATCAATCTGCCGCACAACCTGTTCTTCACGCTCTACCCCAGCCCCGACATCCGATGGAACTATGGGACTCCGGTGCAGAACCAGACCGGCCGATTGTTTCTGCCGATCAACTTCATGGTCGGCTGGAAGCCGACCGAGCATACCGTGATTTCGGCCGAGTTCGGCATTCCGATAATTCGGGATTTCCCCGTTTACACTTTTAAGACCCAATTGAGAGTGGGCTATTTGTTTTAATTCCGGTGATGAACAACCACACCGCCGCACCGTAATTCAACGCTTGAGTGCGGCGTTGATGGTGTTTTCGCTCATGCAGCGGCTGGCAGCCCTGACCGGCGGAAAGAACCGGCCTTCAGCCGCGCGCACCCGGGCTAATCGCCGTTCTTCTCAGCCTTGGATGAAGATCGCCACGAGCAGGAAAACTCCGAGCAGGAACAGAATCGCGAGCGCCAGGAGCTGGGCTGTGCGGGATGGTGGCGCCGGCGGCATTTGCTCCGTCATGAAAAGTCCACTTCCAGGACGCGAAGGCGCGTGTCAGTGCCCTATTTTCTTGGCCACGTAGGCGGCGGTTTCCAAGTTGCTCTGATCACGCCTTCGCCTTTTCGCAGCTTGACGCCCGGCTCGTCGCCGTTCGTGAACTCGACGCCGGCCCGGAATCGACCAGACCGAGCCTTCGAGGTCGAACTCTGCTTCGGGACGAATTTAGAACGTTAAAGTGGCTCCCCGAGCAGGACTTCGAACCTGCGACCATTCGATTAACAGTCGAATGCTCTACCAGCTGAGCTATCGGGGATCAGCGCCGGCGGGGATATAGCAGAATTGAGGGCGATGGAAAGCGCGTTTTTGCCGCTTGCGCCCGGCGAAAGAGGCGAGCACGTTCGCCGCCATGCCCGATCCCAAAGCGGTCCCTGAGCTCCTGACCCCGGCCGAAATGGGCGAGGCCGACCGCTTCGCCGTCGCCGCAGGAACCCCGGGCATTGCGCTCATGGAGCGCGCCGGGCTTGCGGTCGCCGACGAGGCGGCGCGGCTCGCGAAATCGCGCGGCCGTATCGCCGTCCTCTGCGGCCCGGGCGGCAATGGCGGTGACGGCTTCGTCGCCGCGCGCCTGCTCGCGAGCCGCGGCTATGCGGTCGAGCTCGGACTCATGGGCCGGCGCGAGGCGCTGAGAGGCGATCCGGCGCTCGCCGCCGCGCGCTATGAGGGCGAGGTCCGCGACGCCGCGGCGGTCGATCCGGGCGGCGCCGACTGCGTGATCGACGCCTTGTTCGGCGCCGGGCTTACGCGCGACATCGACGGCGAAGCCAAAGCGATCATCGAGCGCGTCAACGGCTTCGCCCGCGCCGGCGGGCGGGTGCTCGCGGTCGACGTTCCCTCGGGCGTCGACGGGGGAACCGGCAGGGTCCGCGGCGCCGCGGTCGAGGCGAGCGCGAGCGTCACCTTCTTTCGGCTCAAGCCCGGCCATCTCTTGCTGCCGGGGCGCATGCTCAGCGGCGCGATCCGGCTCGCCGACATCGGCATTCCGGGAAGCGCGCTCGCGCGCATCGGCCCGCAGGCGTTCGTCAACGCGCCCGCCGTATGGCGTACCGCGCTGCCTCGCGCCAACGCCGAAAGCCACAAATACGCGCGGGGCGCAGTCCTGGTCCTCTCGGGCGGCGCCCATCGGACCGGCGCCGCCCGGCTCGCCGCCCGCGCAGCGCTGCGCGCAGGCGCCGGCATCGTGACGCTGGCGAGCCCGCCCGACGCGGTCGCGGTCAATTCCGCGCATCTGACCGCGGTGATGGTCGCGCCGTTCGCGAGCGCAAGCGAATTCGAGGCCCTGCTCGCCGACGAGCGAAGGCGGGCGATCACGCTCGGCCCCGGCGCGGGCGTGGGTCCGGCCTTGCGCAAGCTTGTCGCCGCGGCGCTGACCACGCCCGCCGCACGGCGCACGATCGTGCTCGACGCCGACGCGCTGACGAGCTTCGCCGGCGACGCGGCGCGCCTTGCATCGCTCATCGCACGCGGCGGACATGGCGTCGTCATGACCCCGCACGACGGCGAGTTCGCGCGGCTCTTCGACGGCGCGCCCGACGTGAGGCTCGACGACGACAAACTTGCCCGCGCTCGCGCCGCTGCCCGGCTCATGGGCGCAACCGTGCTCATCAAGGGCGCCGACACTGTCGTCGCCGCGGCGGACGGTCGGGCGACCATCGGCTGGGACCTGCCGCCCTGGCTCGCGACCGCCGGCTCTGGCGACGTGCTCGCGGGCCTCGTCTCCGGTCTCGCTGCGCAGGGCATGCCGGCCTTCGAAGCCGCCTCCGCCGCGGTCTGGCTGCACGGCGCCTGCGGCCGGGCGGTCGGCCCCGGCCTCATCGCCGAGGACCTGCCGGAGGCGCTGCCGGGGGTGCTTGAGGGCCTTGGGTTAGGACGGAAGGAATTCCAAGGAAAGCGGTAGGCTTTCCAAGATCGCCGGGAAGGAAATGTTGCGGCCAATTGCCGCGAAGGGCGCCCGGCGGCGCAATCCGCATTGTCTCGAGGGCTGGACCATGTTGCCTTGAGACGGGTCCGCCGCTCGACAATCGAGGACGCCATGACGCGATCGGTTCTCCCGTTTGCACTGATCCTGGCCTTCGCCGCCGCGCGGCCTGCGTTTGGGCAGGACGCGCAGAAGGTCGCCGACGGCCGCGAGGTCGCGCTGAAGGTCTGCGCGGCCTGCCACGTCGTCGCCGCGGATCAGGCCCAGCCGCCGACGATGCAGCCGCCCGCGCCGCCCTTCGCCGAGATCGCCGCCCGGCCCAACGTGAACGAGGCTTTCCTGCGCGATTTTCTCATGAAGCCGCATGGCGAAGCGCGGGCGATGAGCGCGATGCCGGGCTTTCTGGCGCCGGGCGCACAGGCCGACGCGGTCATCGCCTATCTCGTGAGCCTGAGGCCGAAGAAGTAGCGGGGAACTTGGTGCCGCCTCACGCGCACGAGGTGTGATCGGCCTCACAGAGGGTCGCGTCGCCGTCTGGTACGCAAAATAAACCCCCTGCAATCTCGACGGAAATAGCTGTAAACTTGTCGCGAATGGCAGACGCATTGGGCGGAAGGTCGTGGGCTTATCGTCGCTCGCCAAACTGGGAAGGGTGGCCGGCTCTATCGGCATCGCGATTCGAATGATCGCGCTGCTCGTGTCGCCCGTTGTCTGGTGGCGCCTGCACGAACGTCCATGCACTAACATTTCATCGTAGATCACGGCGCTGACGAGGATAGCGGTTCCGGGGAGGAGAAATGGCCGAAGTCGAGAAAGGTCCGCTCGACGAGCTGATTGAATGGCTGTCCGGCCGGAGCTTTAAGCAGCTGCGAAGGCAATTCGGCTGGCGGGTCGCGGTCTTGATCACTTTGTCTCTCGCCGGAGGTCTCGTCTGGTGGGAATGGGACGAAATCGCCACGCGTCCCGGAATCAACTGGGTATTAGAGCGCCTCCAACAAAAACCGCTCCCGACCGCGCCTGCGGGGCAACTCACCATAGCGGTCGCGCATCTGGACAATGACAAAGACCAGGAGAAGGAGAAGATCCTCCTCGGCGACCTGCGCACGCTTGAGAGCGCGGAGGTCCAACGGGTCGATCGCACCGTCGAGTGGCCAACGGCGCAAACTGAAACTTTAGCCAGAACCAAGGCCGACGAGGACGCGCGAGCCCTGCTCAAGCAGATAGGCGCGGACGTTATAATTTGGGGCTACGTCGAGACGCTTGGCGCCAAAAGCGCCATGCAGATTTACTGGACGCCACGCGAAGATATACCCAGAGCTCAGTTGAATAGAAAGTATCCAACCGAAACCATTGCGTTGCCTTCAGAGTTTTGGGACGACTTGAAGAAAATTCTGGGCTTGCTTGTCCAATCTCGACTCGCCGACGTCACTGGTCAGTCGGGACGGTACGTCGTCGACAAGCTCGAACCGCTGATTGTGCAAATTCGCTCCTTGGTCAACAGCAAGCAAGGAGTATGGGATATCGAAACTCTTGCCGGAGTGCGGTCGAGCCTCGCCGCTGCGCTGGAACTCGACGGTGAGCAGGCCGGAAAAAACGAGCCATTGGCGGAAAGCATCGGGCTTTATCGCGACCTCTTGAGAGAAACGTCCCGCGAGACTGTTCCGCTCGACTGGGCCCGAGTGCAGATGAATCTCGCGAATGCGCTTGAGTCGCTCGGCGAGCGGGAGAGCGGGACGGCGCGGCTCGAGGAGGCGATCGCGGCCTATCGTGCAGCGCTAGAAGAAAGGACTCGCGAGCGTGCCCCGCTCGACTGGGCGGCCACCCAGAACAATCTAGCCTATGCGCTTTTCAGGCTCGGTGAGCGCGAGGATGGGACGGCGCGGCTCGAGGAAGCGGTCGCGACCTATCGTTCGGCGCTTGAGGAGTCGACGCGCATGACAGATCCGCTCGGCTGGGCTCAGACGCTGAACAATCTCGGCAATGCGCTCGAAGATCTCGGCGAGCGGGAGAGCGGAACGGCGCGGCTCGAGGAAGCGGTTCAGGCCTATCGCGCGGCGCTGGAGGAATTGACGCGCGAGCGGGTTCCGCTTTCGTGGGCGGTTACCCAGAACGATCTCGGCAACGCGCTTGAAGCATTGGGGGCGCGGGAGAGCGGGACGGGGCGGCTTGAGGAGTCAGTCGCGGCCTATCGCGCGGCGCTGACGGAAAACACGCGCGAACGCATTCCCCTCGAATGGGCGCGGACCCAGAACAATCTCGGCAATGCGCTTGAAGCATGGGGGGCGCGAGAGAGCGGGACGGCGCGGCTTGAGGAGGCGGTCGCCGTCTATCGCGCGGCGCTGACGGAAAACACGCGCGAACGCGTTCCCCTCGAATGGGCGCGGACCGAGGCGAATCTAGGCATTGCGCTTGGACTGCTTGGTTGGCAAGAGAGTGGGACGGCGCGGCTTGAGGAGGCGGTCGCGGCCGAACAAGCGGCCCTGACGGAAAACACGCGCGACAGGGTTCCGCTCGAATGGGCGGGGACCGAGACCAATTTGAGCGAGGCGCTTGAATCGCTCGGCGAGCGGGAGAGCGGGACAGCGGTGCTCGAGGAGGCCGTCGCGGCCGAGCGCGCGGCGCTGGAGGAATATACCCGCGAGCGGGTTCCGCTCGCCTGGGCGCGGGCGCAAGACGATCTCGGGTTTGCGCTCTATCGCATCGGCGAGCGAGAGAGCGGGACGGCGCGGCTCGAGGAAGCAGTCGCAGCCTATCGCTCGGCGCTGGAAGAGCGCACCCGCGAGCGGCTTCCACTCGACTGGGCGGAGACGCAGAACGATCTCGGCGCGGCGCTCCAAACGCTTGGCGAGCGGGAGAGCGGGACGGCGCGGCTCGAGGAGGCGATCGCGGCCGAGCGCGCGGCGCTGAAGGAAAGCACGCGCGAGCGGGTTCCGCTGGAATGGGCGCGGACGCAGAACAATCTCGGCATGGCGCTGCAAGCACTCGGGGAGCGGGAGAGCGGGACGGCGGGGCTCGAGGACGCGGTCGCGGCCTATCGTGCAGCGCTGGAAGAAAGGACTCGCGAGCGGGCCCCGCTCGACTGGGCAGAGAGCTTTGGCGATCAGGGTATTTGCTTAATGTTGATCGCGGATCGCATCAATGACGCCGCCCGTGCGGAGGCCGCTGTGCGTCAGATTGAGACGGCCTATGAGACGGCGGGCTCGGGTGGGAACGAGTACTTGGCCGCACGACTTCGGGCGCAATTGTCCAAGGCGCAGGCGATCCGCGACCGGCTCAAGGACAAGTAAACGCGGGGCGCGCAGCGCCGTCATCGCGAGCGCCAGCGAAGCGATCCCGCCTATCCGCCGCTGTCGTACGATCTCCTGGATCGCCACGTCGCCTTCGGGCTCCTCGCGATGACGGCGGCGGCTTCGTGCGCCATGACGGCGAACCCCTCACCCCTGCCCCTCTCCCTTTGGGAGAGGGGTTATTCCGGCGGCACGACGCCTTTCTTGAAGATGAAGTCGCCGTAGAAGCGGCGTTCGCCGGTGATGAGGATGACGAAGGCGGACTTGGCGCGCTCGTAGAAGTCGAAGCGTTCAATGCCTTGCAGGGGCACGTGCTTGCCCGCGGCGCGGTCGAGCACCGCCTGCACCTCGCGCTGCACCGGAGGGATGGCGTTAGGATCGCCGACCACCTCCATGCGGCCGGCTGGGTCCGGGACGAAGGTGTCGAGCGGCATCACCGAGAGGATCGCCTCGACCGCGCGGGCGGCGGAAACGCCGGCCATCAAGAGCGGCTCGCCGGTGACGGTCGACATCGCGGTCGAGGCGGCGGGGTAGTTGGTGTCGACGACTGCGATCTCGTCGCCGTGCCCCATCCGCCGCAACGCGTAAAGCAGGTCCGCGTCAAGCAGCGGATCGATCCCCCAGAGCATAATTTGCCTCCCCTAAAGCATGGCTCGTTTTAGCGGCGACAGCTGCGACTGAGCGCGAAATGCTCGATCTCGGCGCCGATACGGAAACGATAGCGGGATTCTCGCGGCTTGGCGAACGATGCTGCCCGGTTGGCGCGGTCAATGATGCTTGAGCCAATCGCGCAGCGCGGCGTTCAGTCGGGTTTGCCAGCCCTCGCCCTTTTCCCGGAACGCCGCCAGAACATCGGCGTCGAGACGGATCGTCGTCGACACTTTTCGCGTCGCCGCGCGCGGCCGGCCTCGGCGAACCGGGGCAGCGGCCAGTTTGGCGGCCCATTCCGGAGCCGACAAATCAGGGGCGTCGTCAGGGTCGATCCAAGCGGGGACCGTAGAGCTTTTGTTCGGACTCATGCGCTTTCCTCATCGAGATAATGCGGCGATCGCCATCTCGCGGCGTCCACACGATGACCACCATCCGGCTGTTCAAATAGCCGAGCGTGAAAAAACGATTCTCACCTTGGCGGTCCGACGGAACGGTCAAGGTGGGACCGGAAAACACTTCTCCGGCAAGCGCCATATCCAGGCCGCGACTCTCGAGCGTGGTTTGGCGCTTCGCCGGATCGAAGGTAATTTTCACCAATAACTGTTACTACAAAAAGAGCGCGCGGCAAACTCCTTGTCGCGGCAACCGCCGTTCGTAGACCTTGACGTCTCACTCAATATCCTCGCCGCCGGTCGACGACATGGCGCAGCGGCTCGCCGCGTTCGTGGGCCTTGATCACGCCGGCGACGAAGGCGGCGATCGCTTCGGGCGTCGAGACCGCAGCGTTATGCGGGCTCACATAGACCGCGGGGTGGGTCCACAGGCGCGACTGCGCGGGCAGCGGCTCGCGCTCGAACACGTCGAGCGAGGCGCCCTTGAGGCGCCCGGAATCGAGCGCGGCGAGGATGTCGGCCTCGACCTGCAAGCCGCCGCGGCCGGCGTTGATGAGGACCGGGCCGCCGAGCCGCCCGCTCCTCTTGAGCTGGCTCAAGAGCGAAGCGTCGACGAGCCCGCACGTCGCCTCGGTCAGCGGCAGGAGGACGACCAGCATGTCGGTCATGGCGAGCAGGCGGTTCAGGCCGTCGCGCCCATGGAAGCAGGCGACGCCGGGCAGCGACTTTTCGCTCGCGCTCCAGCCGGCGACGGCAAAACCGAGCGCGCTGAGTTTGGCCGCAGCGTCCTTCCCCAAGACGCCGAGGCCGAGCACGCCGACCTGGACCTCGGCGGCCTTCGGCTGATCGTCGTCGTCCGCCCACTCCCGTTCGCGCTGCTGGCGCTCGTAGCGGCGCAGCTGGCGCAGATGGATGAGCGCATGCATCGCCACCCACTCGCTCATCCGCGTGGTGAGGTCGGGATCGACCACGCGCACGATTCTGCAATCGGGCAGGGCGGGATCGGCGAGGAGATGATCGACGCCAGCGCCGAGCGAGAAAATCGCCTTGAGATTGGGAAGCCCGACGAGCGCGCCCGGCGGATGGCGCCACGAGAGCGCATAGCGGACGGCAGCGCGGTTGAACGGTTCGTCGAGCGTCGCGATTTCATGCGAGGGCAGGAGCGCCGCGAGCCGCCGCCGCCAAGGCGCGGGGTCCCAGCCGGAGACGGCGAGAAGGATGCTCATAGGCGGGGCGCCTGCCCCCACCACCATGCCAAAGCCCGTCGAGGGGGCGGCGGCGCTCGGTGTCTCACGGCGTCCCGGCGATCTGCTCGATCACCGGGTCGGCGGGCGAGAGCGGCGCTTCGCCGAGGCGATAGGCGGCGCGGAGGCGGTTCGCCGCCGCCGCGGCTCCCTCGGGCGTGCGGGCGTGGATGCGCGCCAGCGGCGCGTCGGGGCCGACCTCGGCCCCGATCGGAGCGAGCTCGGTCAGGCCGACGGCGGGGTCGATCGCGTCGGCGGCGCGCGCCCGGCCGCCGCCCATTGCGACAACCGCAAGCCCGACTGCGCGGACGTCGATCTCGGCGACGAAGCCTTTGCGCTCCGGAATCGCGTCGACGTGCACCGGGGCGCGAGGCAGAAGATCATGCGCGCGCGAAACGAAGTCCTTCGGCCCGCCGAGCGCCGCCACCATCCGGTCGAACCGCTCGGCCGCCGCGCCGCTGTCGAGCGCGCGCTTCAGCGCCGCTTCGCCGGCAATCGCGTCGGGCGCAAGCCCGGAGAGCGTCAGCAGTTCGGCGCCGAGCGCCATCGTCACCCGATCGAGACGCGGATCGCGCCTGGCGCCGGTCAGGTAATCGACGGCGTTGCGGACTTCGACCGCGTTGCCGGCGGCGCTGGCGAGCGGCTCGTTCATGTCGGTAATGAGCGAGATCGTCGGCAGGCCGGCGTCGGTGGCGACGGCGGCAATGCTGGATGCAAGCTCGCGCGCCCCGTTCAGGGTCGGCATGAAGGCGCCCGAGCCTGTCTTCACGTCCATGACCAGCCCCTGCAGGCCGGCGGCGAGCTTCTTCGACAGGATCGAGGCGGTGATGAGCGCAACCGATTCGACGGTCGCAGTGACGTCGCGGATCGCATAGAGCCGCCGGTCGGCCGGCGCGAGCTCCGCCGTCTGGCCGATGATGGCGCAGCCCGCTTCTTTGACCACCCGCTTGAACAAAGCGAGGTCCGGCTGTGAGGCATAGCCTTCGATCGAATCGAGCTTGTCGAGGGTGCCCCCGGTATGGCCGAGGCCGCGGCCGGAGATCATCGGCACATAGGCGCCTGAGGCCGCAAGCATCGGCGCGAGCATCAGCGAGACATTGTCGCCGACGCCGCCGGTCGAATGCTTGTCGAGAATCGGGCCGGGGAGGTTTTCCTGCCCCCATTCGATGCTCGAGCCCGAGGCGGTCATCGCCCGAGTCAGCGCCACCCGCTCGTCGAGCGTCATGCCGCGAAAAAAGACCGCCATGGCGAAGGCGGCGACCTGGCCTTCGGTCACCGCGCCGCTGGTGAGGCCGGCGATGAAGTCGCCGATCTCACCCGCGCTCAAGGTCTCGCCGTCGCGCTTGGCGCGGATGATCTCCTGCGGAAGAATCATGCGGCCGGCGGAGAATAGGCGCGGATGAAGGCGCGCAGCAGGCGCTTGAAGCGGTCGGCGGCTTGGTGCGCGACGGCTTGCGTCTCCTCGTGGCTCGGGTCGCCGCCGGCAAGCCCGGCGGCATAGTTGGTGACGACAGAGACCGCGGCGCATCTCAAGCCGGCGCGGCGGGCCAGGATCACCTCCGGCACGGTCGACATGCCGACCAGATCCGCGCCCAGGATCCGGGCGGCGCGAATCTCGGCCGGGGTCTCGAAGGTCGGGCCGGAGAACCACATGTAGACGCCCTCGTTGAGCGCAACGTCGCTCGCTCGCGCCGCTTCACGCAGCCCGGCCAGTAGCCCCTCGTCATAGGCTCTGGTCAGCGGCACGAAACGGTCATGGCCGATATGGCCGATCAGCGGGTTGGCCCCGGAGAAGTTGATGTGATCGGTGATTGCGACCAGCGCCGGCGGCGCCCATTCCTTGTTGAGACCGCCGGCGGCGTTGGTGAGGAGCAGCGCCTCGCCGCCGAGCTTCTTGAACGTGTCGATCGCGACCTGCATCGCTCCGGGGTCGCCGCGTTCGTAATAGTGGCCGCGGCCCTGGAACAAAGCTGCGCGCCGGCCTTCGATCGCCCCCACCACCAACCGCCCGGCGTGGCCCTCGACCGTGGGGATGGGAAAGCCGGGGATGTCGAGATAGGAGATCGCGACTGCGTCACGCGCTTCGTCGGCGAAGGCGCCAAGGCCCGAGCCGAGCACGATTGCGAGCGGCGGCAGCGAATCGAGGCCATGGGCCTTGAGCGCGGCGATCGCAGCGTCTGCGGTCACGCGAGTTTCTGCATCAATCCGCCGCCGCGAGGTCGTCCAGCTTGACCTTGAGCGCTTTTGCGATACGCGCCATCACTTCGAGCGAGCCGCCGTGCTTGCCGGATTCGAGGTCGGCGATATGGGGCTGCGTCGTCTTCGCCGCCTTCGCCAGCGCGGCCTGCGTCAGGCCGCGCTTGGCGCGCCAGAAGGCGAGCGGGGTCGGCGCGGCAAGCAGGGCGTTGACCTCCTCGAGCGTCAGTCCCTCATCGCCGCCTGCGCGATATTCGGCCACGGCGTTGGCGTGGGCGAGGGCGTCGCAGAGGTCCTCGTATTCCTCGGCGGGGAGAATGGCGAGCTTTTCGCCCCTCGGCGTTGTGATCAGTTTGGCGGTCATGGCGACAGGAACCTTACTCGTAGATCGAACCACGGGGACCAATTCGCGACACGATGATCTCTGTCGCGGTTTCCTCGAAGACGATCCGAAAATCCCCGACCCGCAATCGCTTCAAGGATGTTCCCTGCAATTCCGTCACGACATTAGCGAGCGACTTCGGATCGGCGGCGTAGCCAGAAATCTTTTCCTCGATTCGCCTAGCGACGTTCCTGTGTTTGAGCAATGCGGCTCGCGCAGGTCTCAGAAAGACGATCCTTTTCACCACCACGAGATATAGAGATATTATATATTGCGGTCAATCGTGTCTCCCCTCATTGACTTTTGATCGCGCCCGCGGCGTTCGACCCGACCCTCGTCTCGGCGCATAATAGAAGCGCGTGCGTAACGCCGAAAGACTGATTGGGAGGTTGCCTCATGGACCATCATGCAAGCCGTCGCGAAGTGTTGCTGACCTCGCTGATGGCGGCGCTGCCGCTCGGGATGTCTGGGGCGGCCGCCAGCCCGCTCAATCCGGAGCAGACGATCATCAAGCCGCCGGATACGTTGCAATGGCAAACCTTGCCGCCCTTTCCGCCGGGAAGCGTCGACAATGTCGCGCTCGCCGGGCAAACCACCGCGCCCGGCCTCTATTACACCCTTGTCCGCTGGCATCCGGGATATATGAGCGCGCCGCATTTCTATTCGACCGACCGCTTCTGCATGGTGCTGTCGGGAATCTGGTGGTGCAACAGCGGCGCCGATTTCGATCCCGCCTCGTGCGTGCCGGTCCCCGCCGGCAGCTACGTTCGGCGCGTCGCCTTGACGCCGCACTATGACGGCGTCATCCGCAGCCACAACGAGCCGGTGGTGATCGCCATCTGCGGCATCGGCCCGGTCAATTTCACCTTGAGTGATCCCTCGAAGCCGCCGTGGCGGGAGGTGTGATGCGCGGCTGACGATCTTGGTATCCAAGCCGATTCCTCCCGGACGGAGTGAAAGCGAGCGGGCGGGGCGACGGCAATGATGATGCGACGCAAGGCGAAAGGAGTGACTTGCTTCGGTGACCGCGTCGCCTTCCTAGCGCTCGTCGGAATTTGCGCGGTCACGGGCGCAGCGGACGCCGGGTCGACACTGCCCGAGAGAAAAGGCCTGCCGCAGGACGCGCGATTTTGCCCGTCCTGGGCCGAGGCGCACGAGCGCACCTTGGCGAGCCTCAACAATGGCCGGCCGCCCTATGCGGTGCGATGGAAGGGCTGTGTCTATCTCAAGAAGGGCGTGCAAGTCGATGTCGTCGGCAGCGACGATGAGGGGACCGAGATTGTCTACCGGGGCAGACACTGGTTCGCCGACGATCCGCTGTTTTAGAGCATGATGCACATCGCTTTAATCAAGCGAGTGGAATCGGCATTGCGAAGAGCGAAGCTACGTAGCGATCCAGGGCCGCCTCCGCGGCCCCTTCACCTCTGGATCGCTTCGCATTCGCTCGCGATGACGGGCGAATGAGGCGGACGTTCCTCGCTCAGACGGGGAGATGCTCCGGCCCGAAGGACTGCGGCAGAAGCTCGGCGAGAGTGAAGGGGCGCCGGACGCCCTGCGGGCCGGCGACATGTACGCGCGTGGCAGCGTCGGCGAACTCGCGGATGCGCTGGCGGCAGCCGCCGCACGGCGTGCACAGAGCCTCGCCGTCTCCGACGACGAGGATCGCGGCGATCCGCCGCTCGCCGGCAAGCCGCCATCGCGGCGATTGCGCCCGCTTCGGCGCAGGTTCCTTGCGGGTAGGCGGCGTTCTCGACATTGCAGCCGGCAATAGACCGCGCCGCTTTCCGTGCGCAGCGCCGCGCCGACATGAAAACCGCGAATAGGGCGCATAGGCGTTGGCCTGCGCCGCTTTGGCGGCTGCGAACAGTTCGGCGAGCGCCGTTTCAGCGCTCTTTGACATAAGGGATTCCCGACGCCTTGGGCGGGATCGCCTTGCCGATGAAGCCTGCCAGCAGCACGACGGTGAGGATATAGGGCAGGGCCTCGATCGCCTGCACCGGCACCGGCCCGAGCACCGGCAGCTCGACGCCTTGCATCCGGATCGCCACCGCGTCGAGGAAGCCGAACAGGAGGCAGGTCGCCAGCGCCGGCCAGGGACGCCACTTGGCGAACACCAGCGCCGCGAGCGCGATGAAGCCCCGCCCGGCGCTCATGTGCGGCTGGAAATAGGCCTCCTGCGACAACACCAGATAGACGCCGGCAAGCCCAACCAGAACGCCGCAGATCATCACCGCCCCGTAGCGCAGCGCCCTGACCGATATGCCGGCGGTGTCGACCGCGGCCGGGTTCTCGCCCACCGCGCGCAGACGCAGGCCGAAGCGGGTGCTGTAGAGCGCCCAATAGGTGAGCGGCACGAGCAGGAAAGCGATATAGGTGATGAGGTCGTGTCCCGAGATGAGATGCTCATAGATCGGCCCGACGATCGGAACGGCCCCGAAAGCGTGGGCGAACGGCAGTTCGATCGTCGAGAACTGGGCGTAGGCCGGCAGTTCCGGCGTCCGTCCGCCCTGCGACCAGATCGCATTGCCGATCAGCGCCGTCATGCCGTCCGAGACCATGTTGATCGCGGTGCCGGAGACGATCTGGTTGGCGCGCTGGTCGATCGAAGCGTAGCCGTGGATGAGAGAAACGGCGATCGTAGCCGCCACGCCGATGAGCAGCCCGATCCAGACGCTGCCGGTGAAGGTCGCCCCCACGGCGGAGCCGAAGGCCCCGACCAGGATCTTGCCCTCGAGGCCGATATCGACCACGCCCGAGCGCTCCGACCACAGGCCCGCGAGGCAGGCCAGGATGAGCGGCGTGCCGAGCCTGATGCCGGAAGCGAAGACGACGATGAACGCGTTGAAGAGGTCCATCGCGCTCGGCCTCGTCAGATCGGCGGCGAGGTCGTGCGGCGCGCCAGCAGCACCGCGACCGGACGGCGGAACATGTGCTCGAGCGCGCCGGCGAACAGCACCACCAGGCCCTGGATGACGACGATCATGTCGCGGCTGATCTTCGGCTTCTCGAATGCGAGCTCGGCGCCGCCCTGATAGAGGATGCCGAACAGGATCGCGGCGAGGATGATGCCGACCGGATGCGCCCGCCCCATCAGCGCGACCGCGATGCCGACGAAGCCGAAGCCGGCGGTATATTCGAGAATGAGCCGGTGCTCCTCGCCGAGGATCACGTTGACCGCCATGCCGCCGGCCAGCGCCCCTGACAGAAGCACGGTGACGATCGTCACCCGCGCCGGCGAAATGCCGCCGTAGACGGCGGCGGTCGCATTGGCCCCGACGGTGCGGATCTCGTAGCCGAGGCGGGTGCGCCAGATCACCACCCAGACCGCGAACGCGGCGGCGAGCGCGAGCAGGAACGACAGATTGAACGGCGTGACCGGCCAATGGATTCCGAGCGGCGTCAGCAGCTCGTGGAACTGGGGGACCTGGCCGTAGACCGAGAAGGTCGGCGTCTCGGGGTTCATCTGACTGGGTTCGCGCAGGACATTGACCAGGAGGTAGCCCATCAAGGCCGAGGCGATGTAGTTGAACATGATCGTCGTGATGACGATGTGGCTGTCGCGCTTGGCTTGAAGATAGCCGGGAATGAACGCGAACGCCGCGCCGAACACCGCCGCCCCTATGATCGCGGCGAAGACCAGCGAATAGCCGGGCAGGAAGCCGAGATGGAGCGCCACCAGCGCCGCGCCGAGGCCCGCGACATAGGCCTGGCCCTCGACGCCGATGTTGAACAGCCCGGCGTGGAAACAGATCGCGACCGCAAGGCCGGTGAAAATGAAACTGGTTGCGTAATAGAGCGTAAACCCGATGCCTTCGAGATCGCCGAGGGCGCCGGTGATGAGGATTTGGACCGCCTCGAGCGGATTTTCCCCGATCGCCAGCACGACGAAGCCGGAAATCACGAAAGCGGCGGCGACGTTGATGAGGGGAATGAGCGCAACGTCCGCCCAGATGGGCAGGGGCCTCAAGGGCGTGCTCATGCCGCGCGCTCGCTGACCCCGGCCATCAGGAGGCCGAGGTCCTGGGCGTTGGTGTCCTCTGGCCGCCGCTCGCCGGTGATCCGCCCGGCGCAGAGCACGATGATGCGGTCGGAAAGGGCGAAGATTTCGTCGAGTTCGACCGAGACGAGCAGCAGCGCCTTGCCGGCGTCGCGCTGGGCGACGATGCGCTTGTGGATGAATTCGATCGCGCCGATGTCGACGCCGCGGGTCGGCTGCCCGACCAGGAGGATCTTGGGATTGCGCTCGATTTCGCGCGCCAGCACGATCTTCTGCTGGTTGCCGCCGGAGAAATTGGCGGTCTTCAAGAGCGGCGACGGCGGCCTGACGTCGAAGGCCTTCATCTTTTGCTGGGCGTCGGCGATGATGGCAGCCCGGTCGTAAAGCGCGCCCTTGCCGTAGACACGCTCGCGATGAAAGCCGAGCATCGCGCTTTCGCAGGCCTCGAACGGCATCACGAGGCCAACGCGATGACGATCTTCCGGCACATGGCCGATCCCGATCAGGCGCTCAGCGCGCGGGTTGCTCTGCACGTGCGTCAACGGCTCGCCGTCGACGAGAATTTCGCCGGCGCTCGGCGGGCGCATGCCGGCCAGCGCCTCGAGGAGCTCCGACTGGCCGTTGCCGGCGACGCCCGCGACGCCGAGGATCTCGCCCTCGCGCAAGGTGAAGGAGACGCCGTCGACCCGAACGACCCCGCGGTCGTCGCGGACTACGAGACCCCGCGCCTCGAGCGCGATCCGGCCCGGATGGGCAGGGCCCTTGTCGATCTTGAGAATGACCTTGCGCCCGACCATCGCGTCGGCGAGCTCAGGCGGCGAAGTCTTGGCGGTGTCGAAGGTCGCGACCATCTCGCCCCGCCGCATCACCGACACCCGGTCGGTCAGGCTCATGATCTCGCGCAGCTTGTGGGTGATGAAGATGATGGTCTTGTTCTCACCTTTGAGCACCCTTAGCATTTCGAACAATTGGTCGGCCTCGGCCGGCGTCAGCACTGCGGTCGGCTCGTCGAGCACCAGGATGTCCGCGCCGCGCACCAGCGCTTTCAAAATCTCGACCCGCTGCTGCAGGCCCACCGACAATTCGCCGACAATGGCTTCGGGATTGACCTCGAGGCCGTATTCGCGCCCGAGCTCGCCAAGTCGCTTGCGGATCGCTCCGGCGCCCTCGGCGAGCAGCGGCCCGCCCTCGGCGCCGAGCATGACGTTTTCGAGCACGGAGAGCGGCGGCACCAGCATGAAGTGCTGATGCACCATGCCGATCCCGTGGCTGATCGCCTCGCGCGACGAGCGGATCCTGACCGGCTCGCCATTGATGCGGATCTCGCCGGAGTTGGCCTCGTAGAAGCCGTAGAGAATCGACATCAGCGTCGACTTGCCAGCGCCGTTCTCGCCGACGATGCCGTGAATGACGCCGCGCTCGACGATGAGATTAACGTGATTGTTGGCGTGAACCGGGCCGAAGCTCTTGTCGATGCCGATCAGTTCGATGGCGGGAGGGGCTCTATCGGCCTCGGTCGTCACGCCGCGCACCGCTCACCCTTCTCCTTTGCGAGAAGGTGGCCGCGCTTCGCGCGCCCACCTTCCCCCGGAGGGGAAGGGATTACACCGGGCACTTGTTGTCGGACATGTAGTTGTGCACGTCGATCTTGCCGGAGATGATGTCCGCCTTCGCCGCCTCGGCCTTCGCCTTCGCGGCGTCGGTTAGGATGGCCTTGTTGTAGTCGTCGACCGCGTAGCCGACGCCGTCGTTCTTCAGGCCGAACACCTGGACCCCCGCCTTCCAGGTCCCATCCTTGGCGTCCTTGAACGAATCATAGGTCGCGACGTCGACGCGCTTCAGCATCGAGGTCAGGACGTGGCCGGGGAAGAGCCCATCCTGGTCCGAGTCGACGCCGATCCCGAACTTGCCGCCGTCCGCCGCCGCCTTCAGCACGCCCTGGCCGGTCGCGCCGGCGGCGGCGAACACGATGTCCGCGCCGCGGTCCATCTGCGACTTCGCCAATTCGCCGCCCTTGACCGGATCGTTCCAGGCCGCCGGTGTCGTGCCGGTCATATTGGCGATCACTTCGGTCTTGCCGCCGGAATCGTATTTGACCCCTTGCGCGTAGCCACATTCGAACGCCGAGATCAGCGGGATATCCATGCCGCCGACGAAGCCGACCTTGCCGCTCTTCGAGGTTTCGTTCGCGATCACCCCGACCAGGAACGAGCCTTCTTCGGCCTTGAACACCATCGACTGCACGTTTGGCTTGTCGACGACCATGTCGATGATGCCGAACTTCGTGTTGGGGAACTCGTCGGCGATCTTGCCGAGCGCGGTCGCCCAGGCAAATCCGGGCATGATGATCGGGCGAAGCCATCCTTGGCGAACTTGCGCAGGACCTGCTCGCGCTGGGCGTCGTTCTGGATCTCCAGGTCGCGGAACGGGACGTTGAACTCCTTGCTGAACTTGGTCGCGCCGTTGAACACGCCTTCGTTGAAGGATTTGTCGAACTTGCCGCCCAGATCATAGATCACGGCAGGCTTGATCTCGGCGGCGTAAGCCGCGGCGGAGGCGATGAGGCCGCCCGCGCAAATTGCGGTGGTCAGGAGACAGTGAGCGCGCACGAACATTTCAACCCTCCGGATTAAGGCGGGAGCCGAAGGCGGCTCAGCGCCCGAAAAACTCAACGAAACTGACCAGTTGGTCAGCATAAGTCCAACCGCCGCCGACGTGTCAAGCAATGGCGCCGAAGTTCAAAGACTTTGGTTCGATCGATCGACGCCGGCGCGTGTGCGGCCGCTTGCCACCGGCCGCAATCAGACTATGCGCAAGGGCATGTTGACGGCAAGCCGGGATTGGAAAATCCGTGGGGCTTGAGCCCGGCGGACGGGCGGCTCCGGGCTTCGACCGTTCAGTTGAACAGGGAGGAGACGCTCTCCTCCTTGGCGATCCGACCGATCGCCTCGCCGATCAGGGGCGCAATCGAGATCACCCGGATGTTGCGCGCCACCCGGACCGCTTCGGTCGGCTGAATGGTGTCGGTGAGGACCAGTTCGGTGAGCTTGGAGGCGGCGACCCGCGCCACCGCCCCGCCCGACAGCACCCCGTGGGTGATATAGGCCGATACGCTGGCCGCGCCCTTCTCGAGGAGGGCCTCGGCGGCGTTGCAGAGCGTGCCGCCCGAATCGACGATGTCGTCGAGGAGCACGCAATTGCGGTCCGCGACGTCGCCGATGACGTTCATCACTTCCAATTCCCCGGCCCGGTCGCGCCGCTTGTCGACGATCGCGAGCGGCGCGTCGAGGCGCTTGGCGAGCGCGCGGGCGCGCACCACGCCGCCGACGTCGGGAGAGACGACCATCACGTTCTTGCTGCCGTTATGGTGGGCCTGGATGTCGCGCACCATCGTTGGCGCGCCGAACAGGTTGTCGGTCGGGATGTCGAAAAACCCCTGGATCTGGCCGGCGTGCAGATCGACGGTCAGCACCCGGTCGGCGCCGGCGCGGGTGATGAGATTGGCCACCAGCTTGGCCGAAATCGGCGAGCGCGGCCCCGGCTTCCGATCCTGGCGGGCGTAGCCGAAATAGGGGACGACCGCGGTGATGCGCTGCGCCGAGGCGCGCCGCAGCGCGTCGATCATGATCAAAAGCTCCATCAGGTTGTCGTTCACCGGATAGGACGTCGACTGGATGATGAAGGCGTCGCGGCCACGCACGTTCTCGAGAATTTCGACGAAGATCTCGAGGTCGGCGAAGCGGCGGACATGGCAGCCGGTCAGCGGCTCGCCGAGATAGGCAGCGATCGCCTCGGCGAGCGGCCGGTTGGAATTGCCGGCCAAAATCTTCATCTTGCCGAGCACGGCCGGTTCTCCAAACCTGCGCCGGAGGCGCGCCTGAGCGCGCGGACGCGGCGGGTCATAGCAGCCGCCCGGCGGGCGAACAACATGACATCCCGATTACGGCCGCCGTCCGCGGGCGGGATGTCCACAAGAAATGGCCTTATTGGGCGAAGCTCAGCGCCGCGCCCGCCGGCGCCGCCTCGGGAGTGTTGGAGAGGTAGGCGGCGAGATCGTCGGCGGATTTGGTGGCGACGCTGTCGAGCGCCGACTCGCCGATGATTCCCCAGGGGTCGTCGCCGGTCCCCCTGACCGCGATCGCGTCGCTTAGGCGCTGGATTCGCTTCTTGTCGGGGGTGAAGACGTCCCAGACGAAGTCGGCCTCCGCTCCGCCCTCGACAAGCGAGGCGGTGAGATAGCCGCGCACGAGGTAGCGCGCCTTGGCGGAACTCACGACCGCGATCCTGCGCGCGGCGGCCGCCTCGTTGAGGCTCTGGTTCAAAGGGGCCGAAAGGTCGGCGGGCGCGCCGTCGACCGACACGATCGCGACCGTCGCCGCGGCCATGTTCGCGTCGTCGCGGCGAACGAACTGCGCCTGCGCCTCCGTGCTTGGCGGGTTCGCGCCCACATCGTTGCAGGCGCTCAGCGCCGCGCATCCGACGATGAGCGCGAGGCTCGAGGCGAACGCCCGGACCACCGCGGCCGGACCCCTGATCATGAAACTCACGCTCAACCGACTCTGCCTCTCGCGCCGGCGCCCGCCGCCGCGAAGCAAGGTTAATAATCCGTTAAGCCGACCGCGCCAACAGCTAGCCGCAAACGCCCTTAACGTCCATAGCGACCCAGGGCGGTTGGGGAAGCACTGCGCCCCGCCGGTCCCGCTTCCCACCGCCGCCCTGCGCGCCTAGATAGGTCCCGCATGACCGGCGTATCGAAAACCTTTCCTCCGGGCGAAGCGCCCGCGGCCGAAGCGCGCGCCGAAGCCGCGCTCGAGCGCGAACTCGCGCCGGATTCCGCGCCCCTCGACATCAACCTCGACGAAGTCCCCGCCGAGCCGGAACGGCTCGCGCGCGGAGCGGCCGCGATCCGGGAATTCTGGCGCCACGCGCCGCTCGGGCCCGGCGTCTACCGGATGATGGGGGCCGAGGGCGAGGTGCTCTATGTCGGCAAGGCGCGCTCGATCAAAAAGCGCATCGCCGCCTACATGACGCCCGAGCGCCAGCCGTCGCGCATCGCCCGGATGGTCGCCCAGACCCGCTCGATGGTGTTCGTCACCACCGAATCGGACGCCGAGGCGCTGCTGCTCGAGGCCAATCTCATCAAGCAGCTCAAGCCCCGCTACAACGTGACGCTGCGCGACGACAAGAGCTTCCCCTATATCCTGATATGCACCGGACATCCTGCGGCGAGGCTCGTCAAGCATCGCGGCGCGCGATCGCTTCCCGGCGACTATTTCGGCCCGTTCGCCAGCGCCGGGGCGGTGTTTCGGACCTTGAACGCGCTCCAGCGGGCGTTTCTCCTGCGCACCTGTTCGGACAGTTTCTACGCCAACCGGACCCGGCCCTGCCTGCTCTACCAGATCAAGCGCTGCTCGGCGCCCTGCACCGGGGAGATCGCGCTCGACGACTATGCTGAGCTCGTGACCGAGGCGCGCGATTTTCTTTCCGGCCGCAGCCGCGCGATCAAGAGTCGCCTCGGCGAGGAGATGAGCGAGGCCGCGACGGCGCTCGATTTTGAAAAGGCCGCGAGGCTCCGCGACCGGATCAGCGCGCTCTCGGCGATCCAGGGCGAGCAGAGCGTCAATCCGCGCTCGATTCCCGAAGCGGACGTGTTCGCGGTCACCGAGGAGGCGGGGCAGTTCTGCGTCGAAGTTTTCTTCTTCCGCACCTACCAGAACTGGGGCAACCGCGCCTATTTTCCGCGCGCCGACCGGGCGCTCGCCCCGGAGGAAGTGCTCGACGCGTTCCTGGCGCAATTCTATCTCGACCGGCCGGCGCCGCGGCTGGTTCTGCTCAGCCACGCCGTCGCGAGCGCCGAAACCTTATGCGAAGTGTTGAGCGCGCGGGCCGGGCATCGGATTGCGATCGGCGCGCCGCGGCGCGGGGAAAAGAAGGATCTGGTCGACGCGGCGTTGCGCAATGCGCGCGAAGCGCTGTCGCGCAAGCTCGCCGAAGCCGCGAGCCAGGAGAAGCTCCTCGAAGCGCTCGCCAAGGCGTTCGGCGTCGATCACCCGATCCGCCGGGTCGAGGTCTACGACAATTCCCACATCATGGGGACCAACGCGATCGGGGCGATGGTCGTCGCCGGCCCCGAAGGCTTCGTCAAGAACCAGTACCGCACCTTCAACATCAAGAGCGCGGATCTAACGCCCGGCGACGACTACGCGATGATGCGCGAAGTGCTGACCCGCCGCTTCGCCCGGCTGATGCGGCAGGGCGAGACGGCCGAAGCCGGCGCATTTCCCGACACCCCGGACCTCGTCATCATCGACGGCGGGCGCGGGCAGTTCGACGCGGCGCGCGAGGTTCTGGGCGCGCTCGGCGTCCAGGGTGTGCGGCTCGCCGCGATCGCCAAAGGCCCCGACCGCAACGCCGGCCACGAGACGTTCTTCGTCGAGGGCCGCGACTCGTTCAGGCTTAGCCCGCGCGATCCGGCCCTCTTCTTCATCCAGCGCCTGCGCGACGAAGCCCACCGCTTCGCCATCGGAACCCACCGCGCCCGGCGCAAAAAGGAGTTCGTCAGGAGCCCGCTCGACGAAATCCCCGGCATCGGCCCGTCGCGCAAGCGGGCGCTCCTGCTCGCCTTCGGCTCGGCCCGCGACGTCGCCAAGGCCGGCCTCGCCGATTTGGAGAAGACCCCGGGCCTCAACGCCGCGACGGCGAAGCTGGTGTATGACTTCTTCCACGAGAACGCCGCGAGATGAGGAGACCATCATGAGACGATCCGCAAAGAACGCCGTTGGCGCGATCCTCGTTCTCATGACGCTGGTCGGCGTTTGTAACGCGCTCACCATGCGCTCGGCGCGCGCGGCGACGGTATTCAGCAATTACACCGGGTCGAACTGCAAGTGCGGATTTGGCGGCGCCTTCTACGCCGAGGAGTTCTCGCCAGCGAGCGACTTCGATTTCACCGGCGCGGCTGCGTTCGTCGCGAACACGGACGTTGAGGCGCAACCTCTCTCGATCGGTCTCTATTCGTCCGTCCCCGGCTCGCCGCTGTGGACGAGCGGAACTCTGACCGCGCCCCCGTCAAGCGCGACCCTCGCCAGCGGGAGTTACAGCGGATCGCCGATCTTGCTGCAAACCGGAAATGAATACCTCTTGGTGCTCAACCTTTCCGCCAGTAGCTCCCTCGATTGGCTCGCCGGCGGATCGTCGTCGGTCTTCGCCTTTACATCTGCGGATGGGTCGTCGTGGGACAGCCTTGGTGAGCAGAACCTGCAATTCGAGATCTTCGGCACG
Source organism: uncultured Alphaproteobacteria bacterium (assembly GCA_963794155.1). Taxonomy (GTDB): domain Bacteria; phylum Pseudomonadota; class Alphaproteobacteria; order Rhizobiales; family Beijerinckiaceae; genus Roseiarcus. The sequence continues at coordinate 180,841 of CAWCCX010000008.1, forward strand.
GCTCTGGGCGCGCCGATCCCCGAACCCGCGCCCTGGACGATGCTGCTGCTCGGCTTTGGGCTCATGGGCTTCGTCGCAAATAGGCGGGGGCTCATGGCCTTCGGTTCGGCCAAGGCCATCGCTCGGGGCAGGTCTCGCTGACCTCGAGAAGACCCGGGCCTCAACGCGGCGACAGCGAAGCTGGTCTACGATTTCTTCCGCGATGCGGGCGGTGAGGGGGCCCCCACTCGGTGGACGCCGATGTTTCGAAAGCCTCTCTCGACCAGCGCGCCGACCAGACGTGACTCGCCGCCGCCAACATCGACGATGGCGGATGTCGAGCGTGGCCTCGGGTTTCCGCGATCAGTTCGAGCGAAGGAGCCGGGTTCTCCTGAAACCAGCTCACTTCTTTCTCGCTCTTGTCTGTGTAAACCTTCTCCCAACTTTCGCGCTTCATCACGGCATTCCCTCTCGACGGGGATAAGCGGGTCAACTGAGATGGATATGGCTCCTCTCCTGAACAATAAGCACGTCAATTCGCCCTCAGTGTTCCTGCCCGCGGCGCTGCTTCGCGAAGCGCGACGGCAGAAAGGAATTGTCGAGGCGGCCGTTCCACCCGTTTGCCTCCTTGACCCCGACGGCGATCTCGTCCGCCAGCTTCGCCGGACCGGCGCAGCCAAGCCTTTCGAGGGTTGGCCGTGTTACCACACCGACCTCGACACGTTTCGTCTTCGGGGCCGCGAGGTTGGCATTGTCGGCAGAGTGGTCGGCGCGTCCTTCGCGGTGCTGGTGGCGGAAGAGTTGTTTGCCTCTGGATGCGAACTTCTCGTTAGTCTGACCTCCGCCGGACAAATCGCGCCCGCGGCGCCCCCTCCGTATTTCGTGGTCATCGACCGCGCCCTGCGCGATGAGGGAACAAGCTACCACTACGCCCCACCCTCGGATTTCGCCGAATGCGACCCTGAACTCGTGGCCGCTGCAATCAAAGCGCTGACGAAGCTCATTCTGCGCAGCTTTGTGGGACCCGCCTGGACAACCGACGCGCCTTTCCGCGAAACCTCCGAAGCGATCGACGCCGCACGCGCGAAAGGAATCCTTGCGGTCGAAATGGAGGCGGCAGCGCTCTATGCGTTCGCGCGCGCGAGAGGGGTTCGGGTGCTTTGCCTCGCCCATGTGACCAACACCATGGGACAGACAGGCGGCGACTTCGAAAAGGGCGAGGCGGACGGGACGAGCGATGCGCTCGCGGTGCTCGAAAGCGTCGTCACGGCCTTGCAAGGAACTTGAGCGGGTGCGGGCGCTGCTGATGGCCTTCGGCCGGCCAAGGCCGTCGCCCGAGTAGGGCTCGCCGATCTGGAAAATACGCCGGGCCTCAATGCGGCGACGGCGAAGCTGGTGTACGGCTTCTTCCGCGACACGGGCGGGGGGTGAGGGCAGGTTGTCACCCCCGCGAAAGCGGGGGTCCAGGAGACGCCGCCACAGGCTCCTCGAAGGTCAATTGTTCAGCAACTCGTAAAGGTCTCGCCAGTCTGGATTGAACCGCTCGATCAGTTCGAGCTTCCACCGTCGCTCCCATTTCTTCGACTGTTTTTCGCGCGCGATAGCTTCCCGGACATCGCCGTGGTGCTCGTACCAGACGAGCGCCTTGACGCCGTATTTCGTGGTGAACTGCGAGCCGACCGCGTTACGATGCTGAAAGGCGCGCGCTTCGAGATGGTTCGTTACACCGACATACAGAGTGCCGTTTCGCCGGCTCGCCATGATGTAAACGCTGTGGCGTCGCTCGATCATCAACACTCCTGCCCGCGCAGCCGCCTTCGCCCACGCGAGAGACGTGCGAAAGCGTGGTCCAGCGTTGTCATGTGTCGCAGCCAACCCGCTCCGCGGTCAATCGTCCGCGGCGGCTCACTGGACCCCCGCTTTCGCGGGGGTGACACAGTGGACTAATATCGGCCGCATTGACCTTCACCGCCGCTAGCTTGGGCGCCGCCCCACTCGTCAGCGACGAAAGGCGCGCGCCGCGCGCCGTGGCCGATCTCATCGTCGAGAGCTTCGAGCGGGCGAAACCGCCGCTCCCGCTTTCGAGACCAACGACGGGGCGTCCTATACCGGGCAGCGGCGGTTGCCATCACGCCGCATGACCCAGCGGCTTGGCGCGCTCGATCCGCTGTCGGTCGCGGGGATTGTTCATCGCTTCCCACAAGTCGTTTCGCCGCTGGACGTTGAGCCAGAAGTCGGGGCTGTTTCCGAACACGCGCGCCAGAATCAGCGCCGTGGCCGCCGTGACTGTGCGGCGATTGTTGCACAGTTCGTTGACATGCTTGCGTTGAACTCCCATCGCCTCCGCCAGCGCGGACTGGGTGAGTCCCATCGGCCGCATGAACTCTTCCACCAGGATTTCGCCGACGGTAGCCGGCTTGCGTTTGGTCGTCAGCATCATACGCCTCATCTGTAGCCGTGATCGTCGAAGTAGATATCCGCCGCCTCTCCGCGGCCTCCGTTCCAACGGAAGACGAGCCGCCATTGGTTATTGACGCGGATTGAGTGAAAGCCTGCAAGGTCGCCTCGCAGCTTCTTAAAGTGATTGCTAGCAATTCGTGTTGGTCGGCTCGTTTCAGAAAAGCGTCGCGGCCGGACTTGCGCCGGCCATCCATCCACGCCGCGCCGCTTCGTCCGCAGGCGCCGGCGACTCCAGCTATGCGCCATGGACATGGGCTCGGCGGCCCGAGGGCGGATTGGGGCAAGATTGGGGAAACAGGGGACGAACACGCCTGTTCCATCGATTATTGTCCCTGTTCCAGCGCCAATTCGCCCCTGTTTTCTCCGCGCGAATTGTGGCGCCGGCCTCGCCCCGAATCCATGCAACGAGCGCATGGCGGCAACATTTTGCCTCGAAATCGCCCTGAAAACCGGAGGTGCGCCCGGCGGACTCAAGGGGATCGCCGAATCGTCGCCCGAGCCCTTCTCCCGCCTGCGGGAGAAGGTGGACGCGCGGCACGCGCGGCCGGATGAGGGTCAGCCAGGCATGCGGCTTGCCCTCATCCGGCGCCGTAGCTCGTCGAAAGACGGGCGTTCCCAAGAACGCCCTTTGGCGCCACCTTCTCCCGCAAACGGGAGAAGGGAAATTGCTCGAAGGCCTGCCGCCTAACAACGCCGCGCATAAGCTCTCCCTCGTCAGCGACGAGCGCCGGGCGCGGGCGGTCGCCGACCTCATCGCCGAGAGCTTCGAGCCGGGCGAAGTCGCCTCGACCGCCTTCGAGACCGAGGAGCGCTGGCCGGGCGGGGGCAGGGCGTGGCTGATGGAGGCCTATTTCGGCTTTGAGCCGGACCAGGAGGCGATCCGGGCGCTGATCGCCGCGGCGTCGGACGAGGATACCGCGCGCTCGGCCGCCTTTGGCCGCACGGAAAAGCGCGACTGGGTGGCGAATTCGCTCGCGGACTTGAAGCCGGTGCGGGCCGGGCGTTTTCTCGTCCATGGCGCCCATGATCGCGCCCGCGTGGGCGCCAACGACGTCGGGATCGAGATCGAGGCGGGGCTCGCCTTCGGCACCGGCCATCACGGCACGACGCGCGGCTGTCTTCTCCACTTCGACCGGCTGCTCAAGCGCCGCCGGCCGGCGCGGGTGCTGGACGTCGGCTGCGGCGCCGGGGTGCTGGCGATCGCCGCCGCCAGGGTCCTCAAGCGCAAGGTTTGGGCGGGCGACATCGATCCCGTCGCCGTCGAAGTCGCCAACGCCAATGCGCTCCTCAACGGCGTCGGCTCGCTCTGCCGGGCGGTCCTCTCGCGCGGGGTCGAGGCGCGCGCTTTACGCGAGGGCGCGCCTTACGACCTCGTGTTCGCCAACATCCTGTCGAGGCCGCTGAGGCTGCTTGCGCCGTCGCTCGCCGCGGTCATCGGCGCTCAGGGCGAAGCGATCGTCTCCGGCCTGCTTCTTGCAGATGTTCCGGGCGTGCTTGCGTCCTGGCGGGCGCAAGGGTTCACTCTGGCCGAGCGGATCGACCTCGAAGACTGGGCGAGCCTCAGATTGCGGCGGTGAAATCGAGTTTGGAGACGCGTTCGATAGCCCGTCGATAGACGGGCGTCCTGCCGGACGCCCTATGGACCGCGTCGCCCGCGCTCATCGAGCGCGGCTGCAAGGGAGCGTTGTCGCGCTTCTGTCGCATAGGGCGGGGAAACTTGCTGGGCTGATTGGAAAGGGTGGAGAACGCTATGGCGAAGGCGCCCGTCGGGGTTGGCCCCAAAATTCCGCAGATCGTGGTCCTGTTCGGCGCGACCGGCGACCTCGCGCACAAGAAGCTGCTGCCTGGTCTTTTTCATCTCTGCTCAACTGGGTTCATCCCGAAATGCCGGATCATCGGGGTGTCGCTCGACGCGATCGACGTCGAAGGCTTCCGCGCCATGGCGCGGGAGGCGGCGTTCGATCGTCACGACCGCAAGCCCCACAAGGAGGCGTGGCCCGCTTTCGCGGAGACGCTCGACTACGTGCCCATCGCCGCCGGCGCCGACGCCCTCAAGGCTGCCGTCGAAAGGGCCGAGAAAGCGTTCGGCGAGGAGGCTCAACGCGTCCACTATATGAGCGTGCCGCCTAACGCCGCGCTGTCGGCGGTCAAGATGCTTTCCGCGGCCGATCTCGCCAAGGGATCGCGCGTCATCATGGAGAAGCCGTTCGGCACCGATCTCGAAACCGCGGTCGCGCTCAACGACGCGCTGCACAGGGTCTTCGCCGAGGATCAGATATTCCGCATCGATCACTTCCTCGGCAAGGAGCCGGCGCAGAACATCCTCGCCTTCCGGTTCGCCAACGGCCTGTTCGAGCCGATCTGGAACCGCAATTTCATCGACCATGTGCAGATCGACGTGCCGGAGACCCTCGACATCGGCAACCGCATCGGCTTCTACGAGCAGACCGGCGCCTATCGCGACATGGTCGTCACCCACCTGTTCCAGATTCTCGGGTTCATGGCGATGGAGCCGCCGACCTCGCTTGCGCCGGGGCCGATCAGCGAAGAGAAGAACAAGGTGTTCCGCTCGCTCATGCCGATCGATCCCGCCCATGCCGTCCGCGGCCAGTTCGTCGGCTATCGCAAGGAGGAGGGCGTCGATCCGGAATCGGACACCGAAACCTTCATCGCGATCAAATGTTTCATCGACAATTGGCGCTGGGCGGGCGTGCCGTTCTACCTTCGGACGGGCAAGCGGATGGCGGAAGGGCAGCGCATCATCTCGATTGCGTTCCGCGAGCCGCCGAAGAGCATGTTCCCGAACAATTCCGGGATCAGCTCGCAAGGGCCGGATCACCTGACCTTTGATCTCGCCGACCAGTCGAAGGTGTCGCTTTCCTTCTACGGCAAAAAGCCGGGTCCGGGGATGAGGCTCAACAAGCAGAGCCTGCAATTCGCGATGCACGAGACGGGAATGGGCCGCGATGTGCTCGAGGCCTACGAGCGCCTCATCCTCGACGCCATGCGCGGCGACCACACCCTGTTCTGCTCGGCGGACGGCATCGAGCGGCTATGGGAGGTGTCGACGCCGCTCATCGACTATCCGCCGCCGGTGAAGGTCTATGCGCCCGGCAGTTGGGGACCGCAGTCGATCTATCAGTTGATCGCGCCTCACGCCTGGCGGCTGCCGTTCGAGCGCGCCTGGCGTGATCCCAACATAGAAGGGGCCTGAGGCCGTGGGGTTGTCGCGGCGGCTCGTGAACGTGCTAAAGCCGCGCCGATGCCCGATCTCCCCCTCATCCTCGAGCCGGCCGCGGACGACGACGCCGGGCCGATCGAACGCCTTAACGAACGGGTCTTCGGCCCCGGCCGGTTTGCCCGCAGCGCCTATCGGATCCGCGAGACCACCGCGGCGGATCCGGGCTTGAGTTTCGTCGCTCGGGTCGGCACGCTCATGGTCGGCGCCTCGGCGATGACGCCGATCGTGATCGGCGACGCTTCGGCCCTTTTGCTCGGGCCGCTGATCGTCGAGCCGGTATTCCGCAGCCAGGGCATCGGAGAGGCGTTGGTCAAGCGTTCGCTCGAGGCGGCGAAGGCGGCCGGCTGGAAGCTCGTCATCCTGGTCGGCGACGAACCCTATTACGCCCGGATGGGATTTCAGCGCGCGCCCGCGGGCCGCATATCGCTGCCGGGCCCGGTGGATTCCGCCCGGCTGCTTTATTGCGAGCTCGAGCCCGGCGCGCTTGCCGCCGCAATTGGCGAAGCGCGCGGCGCTTGACACTACTATGTTTATCGATTGAGGGGATAATAGGAAAATAATGTTTGCAGGCGTAGAGGTTGGCTTTATTATCGATTCGGGGCCGGGTGATTTGCCGTGCGTCAGCTGGGGCGCCGCTAGTGGAGATCGTCGAACTTCCGCCGCTGAGTCGCCACATTGAGTGGCCCACGGCGGCGCTTGCCATGCTCATCTACGGCTCGTGGCTTCTGGCCACTTATTTCTACCGCGATCTGCCGTGGTGGGGCCTGACAATGATCGGCGCCTGGATCATCGCCTGGCAACTGAACCTTCAGCACGAGACCATACACGGCCATCCGACCCGCAAGCGCGCGGTAAACGAGGCGATCGGCTGCTGGCCGCTGTCGCTGTGGCTCCCCTACGCGATCTACCGCTCGACCCACCTTGCCCACCACCGCGACCAGAATTTGACCGATCCGCTCGATGATCCTGAGAGCTATTATTGGGCGGAGGACCAGTGGGGAGCGCTAGGGCTGCTCGGGCGCGTCCTCGTTGCTGCGCAGTCGACGCTGCTCGGGCGCATGATCCTCGGTCCGGCCTGGACAATCTCGCGTTTCGTTTGCGGCTTGGCTCGCGACGTCTGGCGGGGCAAGGGCAGAACGCGCGCGATCGTCGCGCGGCACCTCCTCGAATGCGCGGTCGTGCTCGTCTGGGTGATCGGCGTCTGCGGGATGCCGTTCTGGGTCTATGTCGCGTGCTTTGTGTATCCCGGCGTGAGCCTCGCGCTGATTCGCTCCTTCGCTGAGCATCGTGCCGAGCAGGAGGTAGGCAAGCGAACGGCGATCGTCGAGAACGCCCGGATTCTTGGGCCGCTTTTCCTGTTCAACAACCTGCATGCCGCGCATCATCTGCGCGGCAGACTGCCCTGGTATCAGGTCCCGAAATTCTATCGCCTCAATCGCGCCTTGCTGATCGAGGGCAACGGTGGCCTTGTTTACAACAGCTATTTCGACGTCGCGCGGCGCTATCTCCTTACATCCCACGACAGCGCGATTCATCCCGGGTGGGACAACCGCGCCGCATGAACGGGGCTGAGCCGCTAGCGGCGCTGCCGATGTATGACTTCGATTTTATCGCCTCGGCGAATGACGAGCTGTGGGCCGCGATGGCCGCTCGGCTGGAAGAGGCCGGCATAGAAGCGCCGAAAACGCTAACCCGCGGCGGCGATCTCCACGCGCAATGGCGCGATCCCCGCCTCGTCTTCGGCCAGAGTTGCGGCTATCCTTATGCCAGTGCCCTCAAGGAGGGGGTCGCGCTGATCGCGGCGCCGGTCTATGCATTTCCCGGCTGCGACGACTCTTGGCATCGAAGCTACATCATCCGCCGCGCCAGCGACCCGCGCCGGGCGCTGGCCGGATTTCGCGGCGCCACTGCCGGGCTGAACGGCTGGGACAGCAATACCGGCATGAACCTGTTTCGCGCTGCGCTCGCCCCGATCGCAGGCGGGGCGCCTTTTTTTCGCGCAATCGCCGTCACCGGATCGCACGAGGCGAGCGTGGTTGCGGTCGCCGAGGGCCGCGCCGATCTCGCCGCGATCGACTGCGTGAGCTTCGCACTTCTGGCCCGCGGCCGCCCCGAACTCATCGAGCGCGTAGCCGTGGTGGCCGAGAGCCCGCCCTCGCCCGGCCTGCCGTTCATCGCCAGTGCTCGCCTGGAGGCTTCGACGATCGCCGCGGTGCGCGCGGCGTTGATTGAGGCCCTCGCCGATCCGAGCCTTGCCGATGCGCGCGCAACGCTCGGCCTTAAGGGGGCGCGGGAGACGAATCCGGCCGAATACGATCGCGTCCTTGAGATCGAGCGCGAAGCGGCGGCAGCCGGCTACCCTCGTCTAGCCTGATCACGTCTCGGCAATGCCGCCGAGATCGCCGGCTTGCGAGCCGTTGTCGCGGCCGTGCGGCAGCGCGAGGTAGTCCGCCGAGCGCATTTCGTGCAGACGCGAGGCGGTGCGGGCGAACTCGAACAACTCCGCGCCGTCGGCGCCGGCATAGAGGGTTTCCGGTTCGCCGGCCGCCGAGGCGATCAGCTTGACACGCATGTCGTAGAGGGCGTCGATCAGGATGATGAACCTTTTGGCTTCGTTGCGCTCGCTCTCGGCAAGCGCGGGGATGCGGTCGAGAATGAGGGTGTGAAAGCGCTGGGCGAGCTTGAGATAGTCGGCCGAGCCCATCGGACGGCGGCAAAGGCCGTCGAAATCGAACCTTGCGACGCCGTCGATCGCCTGGGGGACGTCGAGATGGCGGCCAAGAAGCTCGATCTGGACCGGCTCGCCCCTGTCATGGCCGGTCAGCGCCAGGAACGCCGCGTCGAGGGCGGCGTCCGCTTTCGGGCCGATAGGCGAATAATAGACCGGCGCGCGCTTGAGCTTCTCGAGCCGGTAGTCGGTGCGCGCGTCGAGTTCGACTATGCCGAGCCTTTCCTTCATCAACGCGATGAAGGGCAGGAACAAAGCCCGATTGAGCCCATCCTTATAAAGCTCGTCCGGCGCAACGTTCGACGTCGCCGCCACCACCACCCCGGCGGCAAACAGCGCCGTGAACAGCCGCCCCAGGATCATCGCGTCGGCGATGTCGCGCACCGAAAACTCGTCGAAGCAGAGGAGCGAAGCCTCGCGCGTGAGCTCCGCCGCGACCGGGGCGATCGGGTCCTCCCCCGCGACCTCGCCGCGCTTCAGCGCCTGGCGCCATTGATGCAGCCGGGCGTGGACGTCGGCCATGAAGGCGTGGAAATGCGCCCGCCGCTTGAGCGGCGTCTCGACCGTATCGAAGAACATGTCCATCAGCATGGTCTTGCCGCGGCCGACCGCGCCGTAAACGTAAAGGCCGTGCGGCGGCTCGGTGGCCTTGAGCCCCATCATTCGGGCGAAGGCGCTGGGCTCTGGCTCGGCGCGATAGTCCTTGAGCCTTGCGCTCAACGCATCGAGCTTGCGCGCAAGCTCCGCCTGCGCCGGGTCATATTCGAAACGGCGGTCGTGAACGAGCGCGCGGTAGCGCTCGGCGATGCGGCTCATGGATGGGTCTTGGCCCGAGAATGGGAAAGGAGGGCTAGGTTCACGACTTATTAGTTTCGATGAGGGCCCGATTCAAGGCCTCTGGCCTGGGCGCGCGTTATCGGAAATCCGCAGGAAGCTGAGTTTCGACTTGGCGGATTGCGGCCGCCTCATCTTCAGCGAGCAGATAGCCGGCCACGACGAGATCTGCCGCCTTCCGGCGCGCAAGCTCCAGGTAGTTCGCGCGGTCGCCATAGCGGCGCGCGAGCTCGCCGGCCGGGAAAGGCCGCCATCCCGAGAAATTGCCGGAGGTATCGCTGATCGAGGCGATCTCCGCCGGGGACAGCGCTATGGGCCGAGCGAGCCCAAGCGGCAACACGGCCTCGAGCATCGGGATGCCGCCCATGGGCGCGCCATTGGGCCCGCTCTCGGGGATCCAAAGCGGCGTTGAGCCGAGTTGGTTCAAGCCATCGAGATCCGCCGGCGCCGGCGCGAGCATGAATGGCGCATCGGGTGGGAAATCGCGTTCGGGCGCCCTCTCGTCCGCGATGGTACGAAACAGGCCCAGAATGAGCGGGCGAAGATACGGCGCATCGCTGACCCTGCTCAGCGCGATTGGCGCGCCGCCGTTGCACTTCATGGTCTGAAAGACAACCTCCGGCGACGCGCCGCCGCCCGAGGCGTGCGGGGCCGCTGTTGCATATCGGTGCAAGCCGGGGCAACAGGGCGCGCGGGCGAATAGGCTGGCGCGCAGCCGGTAGAAGTCGGTGAGCGAGATCACGTCGACGAGTTCCGGATCGCTCGCGGGTCTGGAAAGCAGCTCGTCTGGCGAAAGCGGTGGGAGATCATTTCGCGCGTAGGGGAATTGCCGGTATTCGATCGCGAATCGGTTGATCGCCAGCACGACGCCATTGCCGTTGCGGGTGAACGCTCCCTGGTAGACGCCGCGACCCGTCGCGGGATCGGCGTTGAAGCCTTCGGCGATGAAGCTATTCACAAACCATGCGCTCTGGCTCACGCCGGCCAGGATGCGATGGCGGAAGACCGGCACGGGCGCCGCCCCGCTTCGGAACGCGCCGCCGAGCCAGCGGCCGAAATCCCGCACCGCGACTTCGCCGATCCCTTGCGCGCTCGCCGGCGGGCCGCCGGGAAGACCCGCCTGCCATTGGACGGCGGCGAGGGAAATCCGATGGCTCAGCAGAAAGCCGTCGCGGATCGCGGGCGCCGCCGGCGAGGCGCCGGCAGCCTGCTCCGGAGCCGTCGCGACGGGAACGCCGATCGTGCGGGCGAGAATGTTGTTCCCGCGATTGGGTGCCTCGACAACAACGGCGTCCGCCTCGGAGGCCAATTCCGGCGCGATGATATGGAAGGCGATCTCATTGGGAACGGTCGCTCGTCCAGCCGCAAGTTCGCCCAAGCCCGCAACGGGCCCGGCGGCCGAAACTTCGCCGCGGATGACGCCTTCGACATAGCGGTAGGTCACGCCCGCGTAGATTCCGGCTGGCTGCTCGCGCGTGACTTCGACCGCGACGATGGTCGAGGGCTTTGCAGGAGCCGCGCCCGCCAAGCCTGTCATGACCGCCGCCGCGAATGCGCTAAAAAGCAGTCCATGAGCTATCTTCGGCGATTCGCTCCGCCTCGCTGACGCCCGCCTCCCTAATGCGCCTCCTCCCAGTTCTGCGCGGCGTGGGCGTCGACCTGGAGCGGCACGTGAAGTTTGACAGCAGGCTCGGGCGCGTCGACCATGACTTTAGCCACCACCGGCAGCGTCGCCTCGACCTCATCGTCCGGCGCCTCGAACACCAGTTCGTCGTGGACCTGCAGCAGCATCATTGCGCTCAAGCCCGCGCGGGCGAGCGCCTCGTCCATATGGGTCATTGCGCGACGGATGATGTCGGCCGCCGAACCCTGGAGGGGCGCGTTGATGGCGGCGCGCTCATTGAACGCCCGCTCCGAAGGGTTTGAGGCGTTGATGCGCGGATAGTGGCATTTGCGGCCGAACAGCGTAGTGACGAAGCCGTTGGCGCGCGCCAGCTTCTTGGTCGCGTCCATATAGTCGCGGATGCCGGGGAAGCGCTCGAAATATTTCCGGATATAGGCGCCCGCCTCCTCGCGGCCGATGCCGAGCTGGTTGGCGAGGCCGAACGCCGAGATGCCGTAGATGATGCCGAAATTGATCGCTTTCGCCCGCCGCCGGATCTCGCCCGGCATGCCAGCGATCGGGACGCCGAACATTTCCGAAGCGGTCATGGCGTGAATGTCGAGCTGTTCGGCGAACGCCTGCTTCAATGCCGGGATGTCGGCGATATGAGCCAGGAGACGCAATTCGATCTGGCTGTAGTCGGCCGAAATGAGTTTGCGGCCCTTCGGAGCGACGAAGGCGCGGCGGATCTTGCGGCCCTCTTCGGTGCGGACGGGAATGTTCTGCAGATTGGGCTCCGACGACGACAGGCGCCCCGTGGTCGTCGCGGCGAGGGCGTAGGACGTATGCACGCGTCCGGTCGAAGGATTGACGAATCCCGGCAGGGCGTCCGTGTAGGTCGACTTTAGTTTCGACAACTGGCGCCATTCGAGCACCCGCGCTGGCAGGGGGTGACCTTCCGCCGCGAGGTCTTCGAGGACGCTGGCTGTGGTCGACCAGGCGCCGGTCGCCGTCTTCTTGCCGCCCGGCAGGCCCATCTGGCCGAAAAGGATGTCACCGAGCTGCTTCGGCGAGCCAAGATTGAACGGCGCGCCGACGAGCTTGGCCACCTCGTCCTCGAGCCGGGCCATGACTTGCGCAAATTCGCCCGAGAGGCGCGAAAGCATTTCGCGGTCGACCGAGACGCCGCGCCGCTCCATGCGCGCCAGCGGTTGGACGAGTGGACGTTCGAGCCGTTCGTAGACGCTCGTCACGGCCTCTGCGGCGAGACGCGGTTTCAAGACCCGCCAGAGGCGCAGGATAATGTCGGCGTTCTCGGCCGCGTATTCGCACGCCCGATCGATCGGCGCACGCGCAAAGCCGACAAAGTTCCGGCCCGAGCCTGCGACCTCGTTGAGCGCGAGCGTTTTGTGGCCGAGCGTCCGGTCACCGAGCGCCTCGAGGCTGTGATCGTCGCCGGTGAGGCCGCCGTCGAGCGCATAGGAGATGAGCAAGGTGTCGTCAAACGGCGCAAGAGCGATCCCGCGCTGCTGAAACGCCACCATGTCGAACTTGACGTCGTGACCGAGCTTGAGAACGCCTGGCGCCTCGAGCAACGGCCTCAAAAGCGCAAACGCCTCCGCTTCATTGATTTGCCCCTCGGCCAGAGCGCCTCCGCCGAAGAGGTCGTCCGCGCCGACGCGGTGCCCGATCGGGATGTAGCAGGCTTCGCCGGGCCTTACCGCCATCGACACGCCGATAAGCTCGGCCCGCATCGGGTCAATGGATGAGAGCTGCGCATCGACCGCCGCGACGCCTTCCGCCTGCGCTCGGGCGATCCAGGCGGCAAGCTCCGCCGCGGTCCGCACTGTCGTGTAAGCCGAGCGGTCGATCGGCGCGCGCGCCTCGGCCGCTCGGACGCGGACGAGGTCGGCGGGCGCAGTCTCCGCGGTCGCCGCGCGGGTCGGAGGCGCGAGGGTGAGCGCAGCTTCGGGAGTAGACACAGGCGCCAGACCTTCGAGCGCCGGCGCCTCGGCCTGGGCGCCATCGCGCTTGAGCCAGGCTGCGGGGCCGACGAAGCGCGGGTCCGGCTCGACCGAGGACGCCTCGACGCCGCAGATTTCGGCGATCCGGCGAGTGAGGGTGGTGAGCTCCATCGCCTTGAAGAAGCCGAGCAGACGCTTGCCGTCGAGCTTTGGCGTCGCAAGGGCTTCGAGCGCCGTCTCGACCGCAACGTCGCGATCGAGCGTGACAAGCTGCTTGGAGATGCGGATGCGCTCGACATTCTGCGGGTCGGTCAGCGCCTCGCGCCGCTTCGGTTGCTTGATTTCGCCAGCGCGGGCGAGCAGCGTCTCGAGATCGCCGTATTCGAGAATAAGCTGCGCCGCGGTCTTAAGCCCGATACCGGGCGCGCCCGGGACGTTGTCGGTCGAATCGCCCGCGAGCGCCTGGACGTCGACAACCTTGTCGGGCCCGACTCCCTCGAAATATTTAACGACTTCCTCGACGCCGAAGCGCCGCTCGTCGCGAGAGCCTGCGACCCCGGCTTGGCCCGAAGCCGGGTCGTACATCGAAACCCCCGGCTCGATGAGCTGCATGAGATCCTTGTCGGCCGAGACGATGAGGACGTCCGCGCCCGCCTCGCGCGCCTGGCGGGCATAGGTCGCGATGAGGTCGTCCGCCTCGTAGCGGCCCTGCTCGACCGGGATCATGCCGAAGGCGCGCACCGTTTCGCGCATCAGCGGGAACTGGGGCACGAGATCGGCCGGCGGGTCGGGGCGGTGGGCCTTGTAGGGCGGATAGATCTCGCGGCGGAACGAATCCTCGGTCTTGTCGAAGATAATCGCAAGATGGGTCGGCTTGATCCCGGCCGCTCCGTCGCGGACGAACTGCAGGATTTTGGTGGCAAAGAGGCGCACCGCCCCCATCGGCAGCCGGTCGGAGCGGTAATTGTATTTCTGATCCTGCCGGATCGACTGGAAATAGGCGCGGAAGACGAACGACGAACCGTCGACAAGGAATACATGGTCGCCGGGGCCGACCGGGCGGTGGGGCTGGGTCATGGGGAGACACATAGGCGATGCCTTAGCCGGGGTCCATCGGTTCGCGCGACCTCCGCTTCCGTTCCGTTCATCGAACAGTCATCATTGCGGTCGCACGCTTGCGTCCCGACCCGCTTCGCCGAATCGCCTAACGGAAGGCGGGGTCGATGGACAGGGCAAGATGGGTTCTCGCAACGGCCTCGCCGCCGCCGCCGCGGCGACCGCGATCGCGCTCGGCGCCGGTTTTGGACTGCGCGCCGCGCAATCCTTCACCATTCCGATCCCTTGCGCCGAGGGCGGCGCCTGCGCTTACGTCTGCCGCAGCGTCGCCGAGCAGGGCCGGACAGCAGGCGACTTCATCGCCCTCGCCGCCTACCAGCTTGGCCCCGAGCAGCCGATTGCGATGCCGCCGGTGAACCTCGGCACGCCGCCCCCCGTCGATCCGCAGAACGTCTACGCCGCGACCGGGGCCGGCATGTTCAGTCCCGCGGTGGCGGGACAGCCGTCGCGGGTCTATTCGCCCAATCTCGTCACCGGCCGGGTCGACGTGATCGATCCCGAAACCTTCACGGTCATCGACAGCCTGGAGGCGATTCCGAGCCCCGAGCACATCGTCCCCTCCTGGGACCTGCAGACGCTTTGGGTCTCGGCCGACGTCAGCTATCGCGGCGGCCACGGCGACGTGATGCCGATCGACGCGAAGACCGGCAAGCTCGGCAAGGCGATTGACGTTCCTGATTCGTACAACATGTATTTCACCCCGGACGGCAAATCGGCGATCGTCGTCGCCGAGGCGATGCGGCGGCTCGAATTCCGCGATCCGCATACGATGGAGCTCCAGGGCTATATCTCGACCCCGCAATGCGCGGGAATCAATCACGCCGATTTCTCGCCGGACGGCGCCTACGCGATTTTCACCTGCGAATTCAACAATGCGTTGGCCAAGATCGATCTCGTCCATCACACGCTTGCCGACACGCTGCCGCTCACGCCCGGCCACATGCCGCAAGACATAAGGATCGCGCCGGAGGGCAAGATCTTCTTCGTCGCCGATTTGCTGGGCGACGGAGTCATGATCATCGACGGCGATTCGTTCGGGCAAGTCGATTTCATCAAGACTGGGGTCGGCGCGCACGGGCTCTATCCGAGCCGAGACGGAACGAAACTCTATGTCTCGAATCGCGGAACCCACTCTCTCGCCGGGCAGCGGAACGGCGAGGGCAGCGTCTCGGTCCTCGACTTCAAGACCCGCAAGGTCGTCGCCAACTGGACGATTCCAGGCGGCGGCAGCCCGGACATGGGCAATTTGAGCGCCGATGGCAAATGGCTGTGGCTGTCGGGCCGCTACGATGGGGTCATCTACGCCTTCAACACCGACGATGGGTCGGTGAAGTCGATTCCCGTCGGCGGCATGCCGCACGGGCTGACCGTCTGGCCGCAGCCCGGCCGTTACTCCCTCGGTCATACCGGCAACATGCGCTAGAAGACAGGCGACCACCGCGCCGCCGTCGCGAGATTCGAGCCCATGCCGCTGACGCCCGACTGGGCCACCTTCTTCTCGGCCGAGCTCGCGGCGCTCGCGGCGCTGACCGGCTTCGTCGTGGTCGCGATCTCGATCAACCTGTCGCGCATTCTCGCCTATCCCTGGCTTCCGAGCCGTGCCGGCGAGGCTTTGATCGGTCCGGTCGGCGCGATCACCGCGACGAGCCTCGTTCTTATCCCTGGGCAACCGTCGTGGCTCCTGGGCGGCGAAGTCATCGTGGCTGGCCTCGTGATGGCTATTGCTCCGATCATCGTTCAAGTGCGGTCGTGGGGCTCCCGCAGCGGAGCTACGGCGGTCGAGCGCGTGACCCGCGCCGTGATGAGCGTGGGCTTCGCGCTGGCGTTCGTGATCGGCGGCGCCTTTCTCTTCTTTGGATCGGTTGCCGGGCTTTTCTGGATCGCCGCCGGCGACGTCGCATGCCTCATCGCCGTCGTATTCAACTCCTGGGTGCTGATGGTCGAGATATTGCGTTAGGGTGAAAACCCAATGAGGAATCTCTGCGATGGGCGGATAGCAGGCAAATGGAGATGGCGGGGAAGACGCGGCTGGGCGGAGGCCGACGGTCGCTGCGCCCAAACCCCAATTTCGCGACGCCGCGCCGATCGATCAATTTGTGCCCTTTTCCCCATCCGGAACGCCCGCCTTGCGTAGGCCATCCATGATGCGCGCTATTTCCGCCTTATAGATCGGATCATCATGGGAAGCCATTCTGGTCTGTAAAGTCTGCATGAGACTTGGCTCGCGCGCACGCAGTTTCGCCGCGGTTTCTCTCGCCTCCTTGTCATGGCCAGCCCAGGCGTAGGCGGCGGCGAGGGCGGCGAACGACTCACTATCGTCAGGTTTGGCGGCGAGCGCCTTCCCGCATTGTTCGATCGCCTCTTCCCACTGGGCCAGATGGGCTTGCAGGTAGCAGAGATTGGCCTGCCAAAAGGGCGCGTCGCTCGAATGCGGGTCCAAGCGAAGCGCCGTTTCAACGTCGGCGATCCCGTCGGCGCTACGGCCGAGGTGCATCTTGTAGAAGCCGGCGTTCCCGTAGGCCCTGGAGTTGTTGCGGTCGTCCGCGATCGCCATCTCGGCCTCCGCGAGCGCCGGCCTCCATTGCCCCTTGATGGAGAGAATATCCCCCTTCGCATAATGGACCCACGTATCGTCAGGTTGAAGGGCGAAGGCCGCATTGAGCAATTCTTGCGCCCGCGCCAGGTCGCCTGACGAATTGTCGCTCCAGTGATTCTGCGCGCGAACGGTCAAAACAATTGCAAGGAATGTCATCGCCCGCTCGTTCTTCGAGTCCAGAGCAAGCGCGCGCTCGAGCAGCTGCATGGCGTCGTTCGAAGCGGCCTGATTGAAATTGTTCGACGCCAAAATCGCTGCGCCGCGCATCCACAAATCGACTGCGTCGGGATTGTTGGACCGTTCGCGCGTCGCGCGCAGGCCTTCCGCGTTGATCAGGGCCACCCCGAGCGAGTTGGCGAGGCGCGCTACGACTTCAAACTGTAGCCGGCCGAGGTTGGCGCGCCCGCCCTCGAACCGGTCGGCCCAGACATCTGCGCCGGTCTCAGTCGAGATGAGCTGGGCGTTAATCGCGACCGTTTCGGCGACGCGCCGCACGCTGCCTTCGAGCACGTAGCGCACGCCGAGTTCGCGGCCGATCTCCTTAGCGTCGACCGCCTTGCCCTTATATGTGAAGGCGGTGTTGCGGGCGATGACGAAGCTCTCCGGAAATTGCGAGAGATCGGTCGTCAGGTCGTCGGTGATGCCGTCGGCGAAATAGTCCTGCTCCGGATCGCCGCTCAGGTTCTCGAAAGGGAGCACGACGATGGAAAGCCGAGGCTCGTTGGCAAGCTTGTCATCGGCGACCGAGGCGCCCGGCAGGAGCGGCGCGAAGCCTACGCGCCAGGCGTAAGCACCTATCGCGAGAAGCGCGACAATGAGCGCCGCGGTGAGCGCGGGCCAGCGCGCCAAGAGGCCGCGCGCCCTGGGCGCCCCGGGTTCGCTTTGCGGGGCGGCCTTGGGCTTCGACTCGGAGGGGACGCCGACTTGCAGCGAATAGGCCCGGATCGGCTCGGCGATATTCTTGAGTTGGGTCGGACCGAGGTCGGTTACGGCCAGATCGAGCCGTCCCTTGACTTGTCGATAGGCGTCCTCAGAGAGACAGATCGTCCCGGGCGCGGCGATCCCCTCCAGCCGGGCGGCGATATTGACGCCGTCGCCCATCAGATCGCCGTCCGCCTCCTCGACGACGTCGCCGAGATGAACGCCGATGCGAAACTCGATGCGCTTGTCCGGCGCGAGGCCGGCGTTGCGCTCGATCATGCCGTGCTGCACTTCGATTGCGCAGCGGACCGCATCGACCACGCTGCGGAACTCGACGATGCTTCCGTCGCCGGTGCGCTTGACGATCCGGCCGTGGTGGACGGCGATTGTGGGATCGATCAGATCGCTGCGCAGCGCCCGCAACCGCGCAAGAATCCGATCCTCGTCCGCGCCCGCGAGCCGGCTGTAGCCGACAACATCGGCGACCAGAATCGCCGCAAGTTTCCGGGTCTCGCTCATGGTGCCTCGGCCGGCGTGAGATTAGCACAAAAACCCGTCCCGAACCGCCCGGTCCCAACATGGCGCGATCGGCTTCTGGATGCCGACGTCGTTCGTTTCCGGCGAGGTTGTGGGCGCGTGCTCGACAACCCCACCGCGGTCTGCCTCACGCCCGCCTACGTCCAGCGGGTTCTGCGCGACGCCGGGTTGATGGTCGAGAGCACGGAGACGATGCTTCCCAGAATTACTATGCTGACCAAAGCCAGAAAACCCGACTAAGCGAATATCGGGGCCGACAGGCCGGCGCGCCTCAGGGCAGCTCCTTCCAGTTGTCGGCGATATAGCCTTGTGCGTCGACCGCCCGGTTCGCCTCGCCGGCGACGGCGCGCTTGCCGTCGCACCGCCAGTCATAGATCGTGTCGTGACCCGTCGCCGCCATCGGGATCGAATCCGATCCGGGATTGTCGCGGCAATAGGCGTTCGCGCCAAGAAGCGAGCGATGCACATTGGCTTTGCCGCAATCGAGATTGGCGCCAACCCAGCAGGCCATGAGCTTAGCCCCGGCGCAGCGCACGTAGGCGCTGCTGCGCGCCTGATCCGCGCTGATGCCGAACACCTCGGCGACGAGCGGCTCGAGCTTCTTGGGAACCACGGCCGCGATTTTGCCCACCGCGCCCGAGGCGCAATAGCGCGCTCCGCCCGCGGCGAACCCAGGTTGAACGGAAGCAGCGCAGACAAGCGCCAGCGCCAACGCGCCCGGAAGTCCTGCAGCGCCAGCGATCGCGCGCATCTGCGGCCTCCTTCCTGTTCGGCCCGTGCGGCCTACTTCATCTGCTCGAGCAGATGCGCGGCGCTGGAAACGTCCGCCTTGCCGGGCTCGGGCTCGATATTGAGCTCCTTGACGACCCCATCCACGACCAGCATCGCATAGCGCTTCGAGCGCACGCCCAAGCCCCCGGCCGAAGCGTCGAAGTCGAGGCCGAGCGCGTTGGCGAAGGCGCCGGCGCCGTCGGCGAGGAAATCGATGTGGCCCTTGGCGCCCGTCGCGTCCGACCAGGCCGAGAGCACATGATGGTCGTTGACCGAGGTCATGGCGATCGCGTCGACCCCCTTGGCGTTGAACGCGGCCTCGCTGACGATGAAGCCCGGCAGGTGATTCTTGTGGCAAGTCGGAGTGAAGGCGCCCGGCAGGCCGAACAACACCACCTTTTTGCCTGCGAAATAATCCTTGGTCTCGACCGGCTTCGGCCCGTCGGGGGTCACCTGGCGGACAGTGACGTTGGGCAGGCGTTCGCCGATTTTGATGGTCATGGGCAGTCCTTGGTTGCGGGAGGGGCCGCGCTTCGAGGCGGCGGCTTCAGAAGCCAAAGACTAGACGACGGGCGATTGGCTCGTAAAGCCGGGGCCGTACTGCTCTGGACAAACGTATTTTGCTGCGCAAAGCAAATCCCTGCGCGCGCCTACCTCACCCCCGCAGCCTCCATCGTAGTCTCCATTGCGCCCGCCCCGCCGGCCAGGGTGAGCCGGAGCGACACGGGAAGTTCGGCGTCCTTCGGCTTGTCGCCGAGCGCGATCTTGAAGCAGTCTTGGCCGCTGGCCCCCGCGACGGGCGCAACCTTCAACCACCAGCCTTCCGGCGGCTCGACGAACAGGTCGCGCGGCGGGCCATCCTGGTGAGGGGCGCAGAGGCGCCAGCTCCGCGCATCGATTGCCTCGAGCGCGCCGAACTCCTTCGGCGGAACCGGGCGCGGGACGGCGGCGAGGGCGGCGTCGAGCGGGCCCGAGTAGGGCGAATCTGCCCCTGCCGGCAGCATCAGCTCAAGATGCGCCTTGGCCGGCAGGCAGACCTTCTCGCACACGGCGAAATCGGCGTTGAGCTTGAGCGTCGCTGGCTTCATCGGGTCGCGGAACTGCACCCGCAGCGGGAAGATCACACTGCCGTCGTAGCCGAACGCCTGGCCACCGTCGGCTTCGGTGATGCGCTTGGGCGCAGGAAACAAAGGCTCAACGCTCGCCACATTTTCGGAACCGGAAAAATCAAGCGTCGGCGGTAGGCCGGAATCGCCGGGATCGCGCCAATAGGTGATCGCGCCGGGCGCGAGAGCGATCTCGAACCCGGCGAGACCCGCTCCCGCCGCGATGAGGCGCGCCTCAGACTTCGCGCCTTGCGCCCAATCGGTCGAGAAGGAATCGGCGGCGCGCGCGGGCGCGCCGATCAGGACAAGCGCCAGCGCGGCGCATAAGGGCCCGCGCCGCAGCGACATGCGCGGCCTCTCGTCGTCCGATCCTGTGCACATCGCGCCTCTGCCTATACCACGCCGCAAATTTCGACTAGCATTCCATGTGTCACGCTTGGCCCGAAAGCGCGAATCCAGAGGCGATCATGAGACGGGCAGAGACCCCGCCGCCGACCAGTCTGGAAGGACAGTTCCTGATCGCGATGCCCTCGCTTCGGGAGGGGCCGTTCGCGCGGTCGGTCGTCTATATGTGCGCCCATCGCGACGACGGCGCTATGGGCATCGTCATCAACCAGCGGGCGGAAGAGATCGATTTCGGTAAGCTCCTGGTGCAGCTCGACATCGTGCCCGAAACCGAGGCGATCCGCCTGCCGCCGCGCGCCGAAGCGGTCAGGGTTCTGCGCGGCGGACCGGTCGAGACGGGCCGAGGCTTTGTCCTCCATTCGAACGACTACGGCGTCAACGATTCGACGGTCAAGATCGGCGAGCACGTCTGCCTCACCGCGACCCTTGACATCCTGCGCGCGATCGCCAGGGGGACCGGCCCGGCGCGCGCGGTGCTCGCGCTCGGCTACGCCGGCTGGGCTTCGGGACAGCTTGAAAGCGAGATCCTCGCCAACGGCTGGCTCACCTGCCCCGCCGATCCCGGGCTCATCTTCGACCCCGATTTCGCCCGCAAATACGATCGGGCGCTGGCGATCCTGGGCGTGGACGAAGGGATGCTATCCTCCGACGCCGGCCACGCATAGGGTGTTCGGAAGAACGCCCGTCCTTTGACGGGCTATGAGGGCCGCACCCCAGCCTCGGCCGAAACCTCGAACATCTGCGCTCGGCCCTGAAGCTCGGCGAACGCCGCCGGATCGGCGCCGGTCAGGAACACCTGGCCGCCAAGGCGCTCGAGCGCGTCGAACAAGGCGGCGCGGCGGCGCGGATCGAAATGGGCGGCGATTTCGTCGAAGAGCGCCAGCGGCGCGATGCCCGACATCTCGGCGACGAGTCGCGCGTGGGCGAGCGCGAGCCCGACGATCAGCGCCTTCTGCTCGCCGGTGGAGGATGCAGCCGCTGGGGTCTGTTTCGGCCCGTGCCACACCCCAAGGTCGCTGATATGCGGTCCGATCAGGGTGCGGCCGGCGGCGGCGTCGCGGCCGCGATTGCCGCGCAGGATCGCGCGGTAGCGGTCCTCCGCAGCCAGCGCCGGGCCGCTCTCGGTCAGCGCCTCGACCTCGCCCTCGAGCGCGAGCTTCGCCCACGGGAAGGGCGACGAATCGTCGCGATCGGCGGCGACCAGCGCTTCGAGCCGGCGCACGCATTCGAGCCGCGCCGCAGCGACCGCGACGCCGAGCTCGGCCGCCTCGCGCTCGATCGCGTCAAGCCACGCCGAGTTGCGGCCGCCCTCCTCCAGGAGTCGGTTGCGTCCGCGCAGCGCCCGCTCGAACTTGCCGACCCGCGCGCCGTGGTTAGGGTCGATCGCCAGTACGAAACGGTCGAGAAACCGGCGCCGCTCGCTCGCCGGTCCGGCGAATAGCGAATCCATCGCCGGGGTGAGCCAGACGATCCGCACATGGTCGCAAAACGCCCGCGAGGACGCGACGGCCACGCGGTCGATCCGATTTGCCCGCTCCGCTTCGTCGCCATCGGCGCCGCGCTTCCAGCCCGAGCCGAGCTGGCGGGTCTCGCCGTCCGCCTCAATCTCAATCGATAGCGCAAAGCCGCCGGTCCCGCCGACCCGGGCGCATTCCTGGAGCTCCGCCCGGCGCAGGCCGCGCCCGGGCGAAAACAGCGACAGCGCTTCGAGGAGATTGGTCTTGCCGGCGCCGTTCTCGCCGCATAGGACGACGAGGCGGCCGTCGATCGCAAGATCGAGCGCCGCGTAAGAGCGAAAATCGCTGAGCATGATGCGCCGCACGCGGGGGCGCCTTTGGGCTTGAGAAGCACCGGTGAGGCTGGTCATCGGCCGGGCGTGTGCCACGTCTGGCGGCAGCGCGGAAGTGGGTAAGAATGGAGCGTGGCCGATGAAGTCCCTCGATGTTCTGGCGCCCGTCGAAGGCATGGGGCTGATCGGCGACATGATCGCCGAGCGGCTCCCGTTGCATCGCTTGTGGCTCGAGCCCAATCCCGACCTCTGGCTCGCGGAATGGGAGCCGCGAATCCGCGCGCTCGCGCTCGCCGGCCACGTGCGGGCCGACGACGCCTACATGCAGCGATTCCCGAGCCTCGAGATCATCGCGAGCTTCGGCGTCGGCTACGACCATATCGACGCCAAGGCGGCGGCGCGGCGTGGAATCATCGTTACCAACACGCCGGGCGTCCTCGACGACGAGGTCGCCGACACGGCTCTCGGCCTCATGCTCATGACGGTGCGCCAATTGCCGCAGGCCGAGCGCCATCTGCGGGCCGGCTTATGGCCGAAGGGCGCCTATCCGCTTACTCCTTCGCTCAGGGACCGGACGGTCGGAATCATCGGACTCGGACGAATCGGCAAGGCGATCGCAGCTCGCGTCGCCGGCTTCGGGCTTGAGGTCGTCTACCACGGACGCAATCCGCAGCCAGGCGTTCCTTACCGCTACTATCCCTCGCTCGTCGAGATGGCCAAAGCCTCCGACATTCTCATTGTCGTCGCGCCCGGTGGTCCAGGCACGCGCCACATCGTCAACGCTGAAGTGCTCGAGGCTTTGGGGCCGGACGGGGTGCTCATCAATATTGCGCGCGGCTCGCTGGTCGACGAACAGGCGCTAATCGAGGCGCTGCGGAGCGGCAAGATCCTGGCCGCCGGCCTCGACGTTTACGAGAACGAGCCCAACGTGCCCGCGGAGCTGATCGCGGTTCCCAACGCCGTGCTCCTGCCTCATGTCGGTTCGGCGTCGTTCAAAACCCGCCTGGCGATGGCCGAATGCGTGGTCGGCAACATTTTCGCCTGGGCTGACGGCAAGGCGCCGCTCACGCCCGTGCCCGAGACGCCGTGGCAAGGGCGGTGGGGTAAGGGCGGGTAGAAGCGCGTCCGAAGAGGTGAGCCGAGGATCGCTACGCCGTGTAGTTGGCGCTGTCCCCGCCGGTTGCGTCATAGGTCGCGCCGCTCACCATGGAGGCTTCGTCGGAGGCGAGAAACACCACCACGGGTGCAACCGCCTCCGGCTCGATCCACGGAACGCCGAGCGGCGACCTGGCGCTGAGCCTCTTGTTCGCTTCCGCTTCCAGAACAGCGGTTGGCTGGGTGGAGTCGAAATCATCGACGGCCTGCGCGTAACGCTGCCGGTGTCGGGTAAGAGGCGTATCGATGAGGCCGGGAATGACGGCGTTGACGGTGATCTTGTGGACGCCGAGCTCGAGCGCGGCCGATTTCATCAGGCCGATGATGCCCCACTTGGAAGCTGAGTAGGCGGCGCCGAATTTGGTTCCGTGTCGGCCTTGGGTGGATGAGGTGACGATGATGCGTCCGCCGCCATTCTTCACCAGATGCGGCGCGACGGCGCGAATGGCGTTGCAGGTCCCAGTCAGGTTGACATCAATCGTGTCCTGCCAGTCCGCGCCTTCCCAGTCGAGAATCGGCTTGAACGTCTGAATGCCGGCGTTCGCGAACAGGATGTCGAGCCGGCCAAAGGCCGCCCGCGCGTCCTCGGCAGCGGCGCGCAGAGCCATAAGGTCGCGCTGGTCGAGACGCGCTTCGCGCCAGCGCGTTCCGGCGGCCTCGACCATCCGCCGAGTCTCCGCCAAGTCCTCCGGCGTTGCGGGCGTGACCTCGAGCGTCGAGCTCACCGGCCCGGCGATGTCAATGCCCATCACGTCGGCGCCCTCGCGGGCAAAGGCGACCGCTGTCGCGCGACCGATCCCCCGGGCGGCGCCCGTCACGATCGCGGCCTTGCCGCGCAGCCGGCCCGCGCCTTGAGTTCCCTGCGGCTCCTGGTTGGATGCGCTCATGATCTTCTCTCTCCCTTCACTCGCGCCACGCCAAAATCGGCCTCGGCCGCCAGGCTAAACCAGATTAGGGGCAGCTGGGAGCGCATTGATCAAATACGGGGCTGGGCGCGGCCGGCAAGCGGCCTGCGAGGTTTCCGGCCCACGAGCCGGCCATCTGGTTTCTTCGGGTCGCGCCTGATAACGGTTGCACGATCGCCAAGGATGGAAAAGGCCAATGCCGAGGCCAACGCCACGGCAAGAGAGGGAGAGACAATCGATGCTGAACGCCAATGTGATCGGCCTATGCGCGGGCTTCGTCGCGCTTGTCGCGCCGCCTCTCGGCGCGGCGGCGCAGGACGCGATCACCGCGCCCGGCCAGAAGACGATCGGCCAGCCGAGCCAGCCGGGCAAGGGGGACATGATTCCGTCGCTGGCGGTCATCAATTCCCGTGGGGCGAGCCTCCAGGGCAACATTCTGACGATGACCGACGTCGGGTCGAATTCCATCGTCTTCGCCGACCGTCCGTTCAGGGCCGCCGGGCACGTGTTGACCAAGCACTTCCTCAAGGAATGGGATGAGGGAAGCGACAGTTTCGCCAAGAATCCTCCGAACGCCACGATATCGGTGCTGAGCGCCGAAGGCGACTCCGTCGAGGACGCCGTCGTGGTCCTGAAATCGCCAAAGCTTGAAGGCGACAAGTTGACCTTCGAGGTGACCGTGCTCGAAGGAGGCTTATCGAAGGCGACAGGGCCCGCTTCCCTGTTCATCGACTGGTTCGCCGCGCGCGGTTATGGCGGTCGAGGATTCGTCGCCGGCGGCTACGGCGGCGGATGGCATGGCGCCTGGTACGGTCATCCCGCCGGGGTCGCAGTGGGAGCGGCGGCTCTCGGCCTGGGCGCGGCGGCGGTCGGAGCGGCGGCCGCCGGCGCCTATTATCATCCCTACGGATACCCGTACTACGCGGCTCCGCCGCCGCCGGCCTGCGGCTACTACCCCTATCCGCCCTGCTACTGAGAGGCATAGAATATATCGAGGCGATCCGGTGTTCGTTACTTTCGCAGGACCCGCGCGAAGCGGCGAAGAGGGGAACCCTGATCGAGGGAGGTTCACATGCCGACATATGTTTTGACGCGCCGCGCCGCGCTGTTGAGTTTTGGCGCTTTCTCCGCTGCGGCCCTGGCCGGCTGCAACACGACGCCGACCGCCGGGGTCCAGCCCGGGGCGCCGCCGCCGCCCGGCTTACGGATCGGCGCAATCAATGTCGATACGACGCCATTGATCGCCTACGTCGGCAATCCGACCGCGGGCTGGGCTCAGCAGGCCCTGCCGGGCGCATTCGCCCAGGCGTTTGGGGCGCGCATCGCGCCGGGCGACCCTGGCGCGGCGACGCTCAACGTGCGCATCGACACCCTCTATCTGGGCGGCGGCGGACCCGGCGATCCCGATCGGATGAGAGGCGTCGCGACGCTGGGCGGCCATACAATCAGCGTGCGGGCGGTTTCGACATATTTTTCGAGCCCGACCGATCAGGCGCTGCCGGAGCAGGCTCTGCAGGGCCGGGTGCAGGAGCTGGCGGTGGCCTTCGCCTACCGGCTGAAGAGGAAGCTCGGGGCCTGAAAAGCGCTCGCCCAGCTTAGCCGGCGGAATGGCTTAGCCCCCCACCGCTTTTCCTGGGGTTGCGTACTCGACGCCGCCTGCGGGCCGGCGATAGAGTGTGAGCGTCGCGATCAGGCCGCAGAGCGCGGCGAAGCTCATCCAATATCCTGGCGCGGCCTTGTCGCCAGTGTGCTGGATGAGCCAGGTCGAGATGAGGAGCGAGGAGCCGCCAAGCGTCGTCGCCAGGCTATAGGCGAGCGAAAAGCCGGACGTGCGCACCGAGGCCGGGATGACCTCGGTCAAAGCGACGACCATTGCGCCGTTGTACCAAGCGTAGATCAGCGACAGCCACAGTTCGACAACGAGCATCTTGTCGAAGCTCGGCTCCCTGACCAGCCACGCGAGCGCCGGATAGGCGGTCAACAGACCGAGAACCGTAAAGCCGACCAGGATCGGCTTGCGGCCGATGCGGTCCGACACGGCGCCGGAAATTGGCAGCCAGATGAAATTCGAGACGGCGATCGCCATTGTCGCCAGCAGCACCTGGGACTCGGTGAGATTGAGGACGCGGCGGCCAAAGGTCGGCGTGTAGATGGTGATGAGGTAGAACGACACGGTGGTCATGATCACCATCGCCACGCCTCCGAGCACAAGGCGCCAATCGGCGGCCAGCGTGGCGAAAATCTGCTTGGTCGTCGGGTGGACTTTGCGCGCCGCGAATTCCTTCGTTTCCTGCAACGAGCGCCGGATCATGTAGAGGAACGGCACGATCGCGCAGCCGATGAAGAACGGGATGCGCCAGCCCCAGTCGGAGGCCGCTTTGGGCGCCATCAGGTTGGCGATCGCGAAGCCGAGCAGCGCGGCGAACACGACCGCGACCTGCTGGCTTGCCGATTGCCAGCTGACATAGAAGCCCTTGTTCCCAGGCGTCGCCATCTCCGAGAGATAGACCGAGACGCCGCCGAGCTCGACACCGGCCGAGAATCCCTGCAGGAGCCGTCCGAACACCACCAGCATCGGCGCGAGCACGCCGATCGTCGCATACCCCGGCACGAAGGCGATGAGGATCGTCCCGCACGCCATGATCGCCAGGGTGACGAGCAGACCCTGGCGCCGGCCGATGCGGTCGATGTAGGGTCCCAGCACCAGCGCGCCGATCGGGCGCATCGCAAATCCGGCGGCGAAGCTGAGGAAAGTCGCCATCAGCGACGCGTAAGGGTCGTCGCTTGGGAAGAAGGTGTCCGAAATCTCTCGGGCGAAGATGCCGAACAGAAAGAAGTCATACATTTCGAGGAAGTTGCCGCTTACGACGCGCAGAACGGTCTTGACCTTGTCCGAGCCAGTCTCGCCCATTTCGGCCTCTCCTCGCGCGGCGACCCATGCCGGCTGCGCTCCTCCCCCGTGCGCGAGACTACGCGCGTTGCAGCCGCCGGCACAATGGCGCCTGGCAGCGAATTGCGATCAGGCGCGAGTTTCGGGGAGTGGCCGATGACCGACGCCGTCGATTTCCGTCGCCTCGCGCTCGCGCTTCCCGGGGTCGCCGAATATCCGCACTTCGACCGTCGCGCCTTCAAGGCGCGGGTCACCTTCGCAACCCTCGCCCCCGACGATTTGACCGCCAACCTCAAATTTGCCCCGGACGAACAGGCGCTCAAATGCGCGGTTCATCCCGACGCCTTCACGGCGCTCGACAACGCCTGGGGCCGGCGGGGCTGGACCCGGGCGACGCTCGCGGCGCTCAGCGAGCCGGAGCTTGGCGCCGCGCTCGCGATAGCCTGGCGCCACCGCGCGGCGAAAGCCAAAGGCCGTCGCGCGCGGTAAAGGAAAGGCGGCGCTAGGCCGCCGAGCGTTCATTTCCCCATCACGGCGCCGGCGAGCTTCTCGCTCGCCTCCCACAGCGCCTTCGCCGCCGCGTCGTCGCGTGCGGCGGACGAGGGCTGGGCGATCTTGCGCTTGACGAAATACTCCCCGCTCGTTTTTTCGACCTCCGGCGAGGAGGCGAGGTAGACAATCGTGTCGCCCCCCTTTTCCGGGGAAATGAAGAAAGGTCTGAGGACAGGGAACAAGAGGCCGGCGACGCCGCCGCTCGAATCGCCGAACCGGGTCGCGACGACGCCGGGATGGAGGCAATTGGCGGTCACCCCCGTTCCCTCGAGGCGCCGGGCCAGCTCGCGGGTGAACAGGATATTGGCGAGCTTCGATCGACCGTAGACCCTAAGCCCGTTGTAGCTCTTGGCGTTCTGCAAGTCGTTGAAGTCGAGGCGCATGCCCTGATGCGGCGCTCGAAGAGGTGGAGACGATCCGCGCCGGCGCCGAGGCGACGAGCTTATCGCGCAGCGCCTCGGTCAGCACAAAATAGGCCATATGGTTGAGGGCGAAGGTCAGTTCGAGGCCTTCGGGCGTCACCCGCCGGTCGGAAAAGAGCGCGCCGGCGTTGTTCACGAGCACGTCGATGCGGGGCTCGCTCTGGGCGATAATCGCCCCAACCTTGCCGGTCTCGGCCATGCTCGAGAGATCGGCCAGATGGACGCGATGGCCGAGCCCGGGCGCTTTGGCTTCGAGCTTGCGCATCGTTGCTTGCGCCCGCGCCTGATCGCGGGCGACGAAGACGATCCGGGCCCCCATTCCCGCGAGCCCGAGAATCGCGGATTCGCCGATGCCCGACGTCGCGCCGGTCGCGACAACGGTCTTGCCCTTCATCGAACGGTCCTTCGGCTGCTGCCCCGACGCCCACGCCATGTAAGCGCGCTCCGGCAAAGCAAAAGGGGACGCCGGTCAAATGGCGGCGAAAACGCGGTTCGAAGTGTCGATGCGGTTTTCGACCGCGATCCGCCCGGGTTATGTTGGGTTCGCGCCCGCCGCCCGCCGCGCGACCGTCAGAGGACAGTTCCATGGCCAAGGACCAGCAGGGCCTCAAGCTCGCCGGCTCGCCCGAGTCGGCTGCGGCCTTCGATCGGGCGATTGCCGACTATTATGGCCTGACCGGCGATCCGGTCGGGATTCTCAAGCAGGCGCGGGCGCGCGATCCCGGTTTCGCGCTCGGCGGCGTGGCGATTGCGGCGCTCTACATGATCGGCGGCTTTCGCGGTGACCACGCCGAGGTGGCCAATGCGCTCGCTGCGGCGGAGCCGGCGATTCGCCGCGCCTCGGAGCGCGAGCGCAGCCATCTCGCCGCCGCCAAGGCCTGGGCGGAAGGCAGGACGTCGCGGGCGATCCACGGCTGGGAGGCGATTCTCGCCGATCATCCGACCGACGCGCTCGCCCTGCGCCTCGTGCAGGACGCCTATTTCTTCCTCGGCCGCTCGCAGGCCATCCGCGACTGCGCGGCCCGGGTCCTTCCGGCCTGGGACCGCGGCAATCCGCTCACGAGCTTCATCCTCGGCCTTCACGCCTTCGGGCTCGAGGAGACGGGCGAGCTTGGGCGCGCCGAGGATCTCGGCCGCGAGGCGCTGGCGCTCAACCCGCGCGACGCCTGGGCGACCCATGCGCTCGCCCATGTGATGGAGACCGCGAACCGCCACGATGAGGGCGAGGCCTTTCTCAAGTCGACCCGCGACAATTGGCGGGACGCGCATTTCATGGCCGGCCACAACGGCTGGCATCTGGCGCTGTTTCTGATCGAGCAGGGACGCTTCGACGAGGTTCTCGCCGACTACGACCGCTTCTCGGCCCCGAAGCTCGCCGACGACGCGACCCTCGACCGCATTGACGCCGCCGCGCTTCTGTGGCGGCTCGAACTTGCGGGAGTCGACGTCGGCGATCGCTGGGCGCCGGTCGCGCGGGGCTGGATGGCGCATGTCGACGACCACGTGCTCGCCTTCAACGACCTGCATTGCGCCTTCGCCGCCGCGCGCTCGCCCGACTCAGGCGACGTCAAGCGCCTCGGCCGGTCGCTCGACGACTACGAGCGGGCAGGCTCGGGCGACAATCGGCAGGTCATGGCCGACGTCGGCCGGCGCCTCATCGATGGCGTGCTCGCCTTCGCCGGCGGCGACTATGCCCGGGCCGTCGAGGCGTTGCTGCCCATCCGGCGCGAGGCGGTCCGCATCGGCGGCAGCCACGCCCAGCGCGACGTGGTCAATCAGACCCTGATCGCGGGCGCCGAACGCTCGGGCCAATGGGGCCTGGCCCGGATGCTGCTCGCCGAGCGCGCGGGCCACCGGCCGACACCGCGGACGATCGCCGCATTCGAGCGGGCGCGAAGCCGCGCGGCGGGGGGTTGAGGTCCGGCAGCGCCCGTCGCTCCGGCGCGAGCCGCGATGGCGGCAACCCCAACACCAGCGCCCCGTTTTTTTCATCTTTTCAGAAGGTTATCTGCGGGCCGCTGTGCGGGGTGGCCAAGCGCCGCGGACTGCGTTAAGAATGATGCAACGCGTACGCGATATTTTGATTCGACTGGTTAAGCGTAAGCGTAGGGCGAGGGATGCAGGGGACAGAAGCGACATTCGACGCGGTTTCGTTCGGGGGCGGGGATAGCTCTCGGCGCGTGCTCCAAAAAGTCCTTCCTGGCGTCGCCGCCGCGGCGCTGGCGGGGGCCGTCGGGGTTTGGGCGCTGCATCTGCGCCAGTCGGCCGTTCTGGACACGGGCCACACCCCATTGGCGCGATCGGCCCCGGCGGCCGAGCCCGCGTCGAAGCCGCTCGGCGACATTGCCATCGACGCCAATCTGCTCGCCGAAATCAAGGCGGCTGCGCCGGGGGCGTCATCTCGGATGGCGAGCCTCGAAGCCGTTCCGCCCGCTTCCTACGCACCGATCCCGCTGCCGAGCCTGGAGGCGATTCCGCCCGCGCCGGCGATCCCGCAAGCCGAGGGCGTGCCCCTGCCGCCGACCCGCGAGAGTTCCGAAATCGGAGAAAACGCGCCGTTGCCGCCGCCGCGCCCGCCTGAACTCGGCCTGCCGGCGAGGCCCGTGGGGCCGGAGCGGCAAGTCGCACAGCCGGGGGCAGGCAGCGTTCGCCCCGCCGCCCCGGTCGACAACCGCAGCATTTTCGAGAAGCTGTTCGGGCTTGGGCAGCCCGCGGCGCCGGGCCGCGAGACCGGCAGGACAATCTCCGGCGCGCCGGAAAGCGGTGCCGCGGACAGGGCGGTCGCCAGCGCCGCCGCCGCAACTGAGAGCCGCAGCGCAGGCAGGGGGCCGTTGTTTTCATTGCCCTCGCCGTTCGGCGGTTCGGCCCCCACGGTCACCGGCTACGATCGCTATACTGCCGTCTATGACATCTCTGCCCGCACCCTGTATCTGCCGGACGGATCGAAGCTCGAAGCCCATTCGGGCCTAGGCGACGCGCTGGACGACCCACGTTACGTGAGCCAGCGCGCCCGCGGTCCGACCCCGCCGCATCTCTATCAGCTGGCGCTGCGTGAGGGATCGTTTCACGGCGTTCAGGCGCTCCGCCTCAATCCGATCGGGGACGGCGGCCTCTACGGCCGGGCCGGACTGCTCGCGCACCCCTTCATGCTCGGCCCGAACGGCGATTCAAACGGCTGCGTTTCGGTCAAGGACTACGAGGCCTTCCTCAAGGCCTATCAGAACGGGCAGATCAACAAGCTCGCGGTCGTCGCCAAGCTCTGACGCCCACGGCGCTCGTTCCTACGGACGCCCGATGGGGCGCGGCTGCAACCCATCACCGTACCTGATGACATTGAAGCCCTCGCTTTCGTGCGGGGCGACGAAATAGCTCGTCACATGATCGAACTCGGCGTCGGTTACGCCATCTCCTCCGGCTACCTTTCGCGCGTGCATTCGAGCTCGACAGACGTCGTCGGGAAGGTCGAGAAAGTGAAGCTGGTGAGACGCCCCAGCCTCTTCGAATATGGCGCGCATCCACTGCCTTGAGCCGATTGTGTTGGCGTGAAAGTCGAGAACGACCGAGACGTCGGCCCGCAGGATATCGACGACGTGCGGTGCGAGCGTCGCGCGCAGCCTGTCGCAACGCTCAAAAAAATCGGCAAGCGTCCGGAGTTCGGGCCCATAAAGCCGATCGATCCAGCGATCCTCACTGATCATCAGAGTTCTCTCCGCCTGGGCAAGTCGAGCGGAAAGCGTCGATTTCCCGGCGGCGATCTTGCCGCAGAGCATATGGAGCGTCGCATTAGAAGCGGACATTGGCGAGGTCTCTGATATGCTAGGACTCGTGGCGAGCGGGCGTTCGCTGGCCCGCCGTCCGGCGCGGCTAAGCACCCGGATTGGTTGAGGGAGGATTCGATGACGACGAACTTTGGGGCGCGCGAGCCCGCAGGGATTATTGCGACCTTCGCGCCGCCGCTGGCGGCGCTCACGTTTGGCATCCTTCTGTCTACGGCGGCGCACGCTCTGACCGTTCAAGAGCAGGGGTGGCAGGTTGCGAATTCGAAGTGTAAGAGCGGCGACGCCAAGCAGTGCGAACTTCGCGATCGGCTCAGCGCGGTGCTTAAACGCCATGGCTGCGTCTACCATGAGGATGGTGACTGGTGGAAATGCAGCGGAGCGCGCTGAACTGGCGATCATTCAGCGCCCGCCATCCTCGAAGCCGCGCTTGCGAAACAGCGCCGCGGGCGATGGCGGGCGGCCGCGGAAGCCTTGATAGGCGGCGTCATAGTCGCGGCTGCCGCCGGCCGCATAGACGAAGTCCTTGAGCCGCTGGGCGACCTCGGCGTCGAAAATGTCGCCGGCTTCCTCAAACGCCTCGAAACCGTCGGCGTCGAGAACTTCCGACCACAGATAAGAGTAATAGGCGGCTGAATAGCCGCCTGAAAAGACATGCTGGAAATGGGGCGTGCGATGACGCATGGCGATCCCCTCGGGCATGCCGATCCGCGCCAGCTCGCGGCGCTCGAAGGCGACGACATCGATATACGAGGGTGACGGATCGAGGTGCAGCCTGAGGTCGACCAAAGCCGAGGCGGTATATTCGACCGTGGCCCAGCCCTGATTGAACCGGCGGGCGTCCAGAAGCTTGCCGATAAGCGCCTCCGGCATCGGCTTCCCGGTCTTGTAGTGGAGCGCGAAACGGCGCAGCATTTCGGGCTCCTTGATCCAGTGCTCATAAAGCTGCGAGGGAAATTCGACGAAGTCTCCGGCGACGTGGGTTCCGGAAATGATGGGATAGGTCACGTCGGACAGGATGCCATGCAGCGCGTGGCCGAATTCGTGGAACAGCGTCCGCGCATCGGCGAGGCTCAGCAGGCTGGCCTCGCCGTGAGCCCCCTTGGCGAAATTCATCACATTGACGACGATTGGCGATTGCGGCCCATCGAGCTTCTGCTGACCGCGGAAATTGCCCATCCAGGCGCCGCTTCGCTTCGACGGCCGGGCGAA
The DNA here is from genome assembly GCA_963794155.1 of uncultured Alphaproteobacteria bacterium. GTDB lineage: Bacteria > Pseudomonadota > Alphaproteobacteria > Rhizobiales > Beijerinckiaceae > Roseiarcus. The sequence goes on from CAWCCX010000008.1 coordinate 213,803, forward strand.
ATAGTCGCCGATGAAGAGCGCAATCGGCGCTCCGTCACGCCCGCTCACGGACCAGGCGCGAACGTCGGGATCATAGAGCTTGAGGTCGTCGCGCCCAGCAAAGCTCAGGCCGAACAAGCGGCTCGCGGCATGAAAGGCCGCCTCGATCATCTGGTCGAGCTGCAGGTAGGGCTTTAGCTCGGCCTCGTCGAAGTCGAATTCGGCCTTGCGCCGCTTCTCCGCGAAATAGCGCCAGTCCCAGGGCGCGACCTTGAAATTGCCGCCCTCGGCGGCGGCGATCGCCTGCAGCGCCTCTTGGTCTTTAAGCGCGCTCGCAACGCCCGGCGCCCAGACTGACTCGAGTAGGTCGAGCGCGGCGCGCGGGGTTTTCGCCATGGTGTTGGCGAGGCGATAATGGGCGTAGGATTCATAGCCGAGTAGGCGCGCGCGCTCGGCCCTGAGCCGCACCATTTCGGCGGCGATCGCGCGGTTGTCGGTCGGCCCACCGTTTTCGCCGCGCGCAGCCCAGGCGCGAAAGGCATTCTCGCGCAGATCGCGCCTGGCTGAGAACTGCAGGAACGGCTCAATGCTCGACCGCCCGAGCGTCACCGCGAAGCGTTCCGGATGGCCGCGCTCGGCGGCGAGGCGCCCTGCGCTGGCGCGATAGAAGTCCGGCAGGCCCTCGAGGTCCTCCTCGTCAAGCAGCATGAGCCAGGCTTTTTCATCCGCCAGCACATTCTGGCCGAACTCGGCGGCGAGCGTCGCCAGCCGCTCGCCGATTGCGGTCAGGCGCGCCTTCGGCTCGGGCGCCAATCCGGCGCCGGCGCGGGTGAATTTGAGATGATAGCGTTCGAGCACGCGCGCCTGTTCGGCCGAAAGCGCGAGTTTGTCCTCCGCGGTCTTCAGAGCATCGACGCGCTTGAACAGCGCCTCATTCAGGTAGATGTCGCTCGAGAGGCGCGACAGGACCGGCGCGATCTCGCGCTCGATCGCCTCCAGTTCGTCATTGCTCGCCGCGCCGGCGAGATTGAAAAAGACGCCGCCGACGCGATCGAGGCTGCGCCCGCTGCGCTCCATGGCTTCGATGGTATTGGCGAAAGTGGGCTCAGCCGGGTTGTCGGCGATGGCGTCGATCTCCGTCCGCACTTGCCTCAGCGCGGCGTCGAAAGCCGGCCGGAAATGCGCGGGCTCGATACGATCAAACGGCGGCGCCTCGAACGGTCCGGCCCAGGGCTCGAGAAGCGGGTTTCGGGCGTTGCTCGGGTTGGTCAAAGGGTCAACCTCCAGATCGCGTTCGCAAAGGCCGCCGCCCGCCGGCGCGAACCGTTTGCGCCACTTTTAGATAGTTCTTGTGGCTGGAGAACGCGACCTTCGGCCAGCGCTCCTGCTAGAACATGTCGCATTGAAGTGGCGACTTAGCCGTCGTTGCGAGCGTGAGCCGAAGCAATCCAGGGGAACGTGGGCGCCCGACAACTCCTGGATTGCTTCGTCGCAGTTGCCCGTCGAAAGTCGGGCTCTCTCTCTAGCAGCCCAGGATGAAGGCGTTCGAGCTTATGAACTAGGCCGCCGCTACTCTATTTTCTCGGCGTCCCCGCGTTTCGTGGTGCAAGAGGGCGTTGAAGCCGGCCTTGGCGACGTCGGGGTATCGAGCGAGATAGGCCTTGGTCGAGAAAAATGGCCCAGGGTCTCGGCCTTCCCGGCCCCCGTGAACCAGGTAGTGGAACGCGGCGTCCAATCCTGCCGCGCGAACGTCTGGGTTCGTTTCGAGGTAGTGCGCGGAATTGAAAAAGAGCGAGTTGCGAATGGCCTCGAGGTCTCTCGCGTCCACCGTGGGCGCCGCCGCCGTTATTGAGCGCGGCTTCCAAAACGACCGAGACCCGAGTCTCGTCGAATCCTGGCTCGTCCCCCTGCCTTGATCGGCGATGTGGGCAATCATGGCTTCCGCCCGAACGATCTCGGCGGCGGCCTGTGACCGGATTCGGCGAACCTCGTCGTCGACGTCGCGCATGGCGCACTCAAAGATCGTCGAGGCTGCCTCGAAACCGGCGCGCAAGCCATCGAGTTTTCTCAGGACGCAGTTGTCTTCCGAGTCGCGGACAAGGTCGATCATTGCGACGTAGGTCTCGCGGACCAAATCGTTGACAGCCGGATGCGTCCGCAGATCCGCCTCGCTGGCCCTTTGGCGGCGCAGATCGGCCGACACGAATTCGTCCACCTCGGCGAGGGCGCGTTCATCCCAGTGCGGCCAGATGAGGCCCAATTGTTCGCTGACCTCAATGAGCGCTTTGCGGCGGTCGCCCAGAAATTGCGGCCAGTCCAGAACAGCGCGCGCCATGCCGCGCGTTTCGGCTTCGGCGTCCAGGACATGGCGCAACCAGAGCAGACATCCGTAGGCGGGGCCAACGCCGTCGCGGCGATTTAGCGACCAGGCGACTTCGAGCGGCGACCTGATTGGCAGAAGCGCGCGGACCGACCACCTGGCCTCCTCAAACACCGGACCCCAGAACGGCATGAGCCGGCACATGCGCGGGTCCTTCATGACCGCCAATCCGGCGTCGCCGAATTCTTCCGCCAGGGCCGCCTTTGCGCGGGTGCGCAAAGCGTCCACCTCGATGCCTTCAATCCGTTCGGGATAGAACCTGCGCCAATCCTTCCAGTCGCTTCCCCCTGCAGCGAGAATGGCGTCGTTCAGGTCCACAATAACCTTGGATTCCCAGAATCCTCGCTCATTTCCCGGGTTCGGCGCGATCAAATGCCGGGGCGCGGCGACGCCGAGACGCACGAGCGTTCCGGCCGCGCTCGAGGTCCCGCTGCGGTGCATGCCCAGCACCAGGACTGCGGTCTTGTTGAATGGTTCGACGTCGCGGCTTGGCTGACGGACGCTCAAGAACAAGCGCTAACTCCCTTAGCGAGGAAAAAGCGCCTCTCGCCCCTCGAGGGAGCCGCCTCTCAGCATCATCGAACGACTGTTAAGCTATCGATAACGAAGCGATTTGGGCAATGACTGAAGTCATTGTTTTTGATAACAAATTTGTGAACCTCCGCAGGCAACCTGCAGAATCGGAGAGGCCTTCATCGGACACAAAAACGTGACTAAACACGGGCGGGCCGGCGCTCGGATGCTGAGCCGGCGCGAAGACCTCGAAGGAGGGCGGGAAGGGAAGACGTCTCACGCCGCCTGTTTCTGATAGTCCTTGACGTCGGCGAAGGCGACCTTCGGCCAGCGTTCCTGCTCATAGCGCAGGTTGAAGGCGCTCGAGGCCATGAACACCGGCGCGCCGTCGAGGTCGGCGGCGACCGACGACGGATAGGCGTCGACGAACTTCTCAAGTTCAGCCTTGTCGCTTGACGACACCCAGCGGCAGACCTCGAACCGGCTCGGCTCGAAAGTCACTGGGAGGCCGTATTCGGCGTTGAGCCGCTCGGTGAGCACGTCGAGCTGCAGCGCCCCGACCACGCCGACGATTGCGGCTGCGCCGTCATGCGGCAGGAACACCTGCACCACGCCCTCTTCCGCCATCTGCTGCAAGGCCTCGCGCAGCTTCTTCGCCTTCATCGCGTCGGCGAGCTTGACCCTTCGCAGGATTTCAGGCGCGAAGCTCGGCACGCCGCGAAAGACGATCTCCTCGCCCTCGGAGAGTGTGTCGCCGATGCGCAAGAGGCCATGATTGGGAATGCCGACGACGTCGCCGGCGAACGCCTCCTCGGCGAGCGAGCGATCCTGGGCGAAGAAGAATTGCGGCGCCGTGAGCGTGACCGGCTTGCCTGTGCGCACGAGCTTCGCCCGCATCCCGCGCCTAAGCTGGCCCGAGCAGACGCGCAGGAAGGCGATCCGGTCGCGATGATTGGGATCCATGTTGGCCTGGATCTTGAACACAAAGCCGGTCATTTTGCCTTCATCGGCCTTGACCATGCGGCTCGAGGCGGCCTGAGCGCGGGGGCTCGGCGCGAATTTAGCCAGCGCGTCGATGAGGTCCTTGACGCCGAAACCTTTCAGCGCGCTGCCGAACAAGACCGGCGTCATATGGCCTTCGAGAAACGCCTGAGGATCGAAGCGCTTGAGCCCCTCGATCGCCAGGTTGAGCTCCTCGAGCGCCTCGCCGCGCTCGTGCTCCGGTAACAGCGCCGCAACTCGCGGATCGTCGGGGCCGGCGACGGAAAGAGGCTCGGCGTCCGATCCGAACGGGATCAGGCGCCTCGAGCGAGTGTCGTAGAGGCCAGCGAGCGAGCGGCCGCGGCCGATGGTCCAGTTGAGCGGCGCGGCGTCGAGCGCCAGCGTCTTCTCGATCTCGTCGATGAGGTCGAACGGATCGCGCGTCTCACGATCCATCTTGTTGATGAAGGTCAAGATCGGGATGTCGCGCAGGCGGCAGACCTCGAACAGCTTGCGGGTGCGCGCCTCGATGCCCTTGGCGGCGTCGATCACCATCACCGCCGAATCGACGGCGGTGAGCGTTCGGTAGGTGTCCTCGGAAAAGTCCTCGTGGCCGGGAGTGTCGAGCAGGTTGAAGACGCAGCCCAAGGTTTCAAAGGTCATGACCGAGGTCACGACCGAGATCCCGCGCTCGCGCTCGATCCCCATCCAGTCGGAGCGGGTCTGGCGACGGTTGGCCTTGGCCCGGACTTCGCCGGCGAGCTGGATCGCGCCGCCGAACAGGAGCATCTTTTCGGTCAGCGTGGTCTTGCCGGCGTCCGGGTGCGAGATGATCGCGAAAGTGCGCCGGCGCGCGACGGGGTTCGGGTCGGCCATCGGTCTGTGATTGCTGGGGGACTGGGATCCCTATCTAATGCGCGAGACGGGAAAGGGGAAGAGGCGCCCGTTGGGATCAGGCGGCTCAGAATCAATCTGTCACTCTATTGGTTGCTTGACACAGTGTGGATAAATTGCCATACACCGACCTTCGTCCACCTCTTGGGGTTTTGGTCATGCCTTACCGCCTGAACGTCGCGCCCAACGGACGTGTCGTTCTGCCCGCGGAGGTCCGAAAGCGGCTCGGGCTGTCCGCCGGCGGCGACTTGCTGATGGAGGAGACGCCCGACGGCCTCGTGCTGCGAACGGTCGCGCAAGCGGTCGCTCACGCGCAGGCGATCGCCCGTCGCTATCTGTCGGACAGGCCGGAGGTCTCGGTTGACGCCTTTCTCGCGAACCGCCGCGCCGACAGCGGCGAATGACACCGGAGATTGTGCTGGACGCCTCGGCCCTTCTCGCCATGATACGCGAAGAACCCGGGGGCGCGGCGGTGGCGGCGGCTATCGGGCGGGCTCGGATGAGCACGGTCAATTTTGCTGAGGTGGTCTCCTATCTGACCTATGCGGGCCTGCCCCCGGCTCAAGTCGACGCCATGTTGACCCCGCTGCCGGTGAGGGTGATCGATGCGGACGTTGAACTGGCCTGGATGGCGGGGCGACTACGCAGGCTGACGGCCGAAGCAGGCTTGTCGCTCGGAGACCGGTTTTGTCTCGCTCTCGCAGCGAGGGATCGGCTTCCGGCATGGACCGCCGATCGCCAGTGGCGCGCAATTTCGAAGAGAATCGACGCCGAGGTTGTTGTCATACGTTAGCGGGCGTGATCTTTGCGGCGCTCATCCATGCCCTGACGGCATCCGGGCATCTGCAAAATCTCGTTTCGCTCGGGGCGAATCGCACGCCATTGTCGCGGGCCCAACTTGGCAGCCGTTGCGAGGAATCCCCCAATGCTCGACCACCCAACCACCCGCGATGGCTGGCTCGCCCGCGCGGCCGCGCTCAAGATCGAAGGCCGCGCCTTCATCGACGGCGCCAACGCTGCCGCGGAAGGCGGCGCAACCTTCGCCAAGGTTTCGCCGATCGACGGCAAGGTCTTCGCCTACGTCGCCGATTGCGGCGCGGCCGACATCGACAAGGCGGTGAAATCGGCGCGGCGCGCGTTCGACAGCGGGGTCTGGCGCGACGCCGATCCGGTCAGGAAGAAGAAGGTCCTGCTTCGCTTCGCCGAGCTCATCCGCGAGCACGGCGAAGAGCTTGCGCTATTGGAGACGCTCGACGTCGGCAAGCCGATCGCCAATGCGCTCAAGGTGGACGTCCCATTCTGCGCCAATTGCATCCAGTATTACGCCGAATTCGCCGACAAGCTAACCGACGAGATCGCCCCCGTCGGCGCGCACGACGTGGCGATGGTGGTGAAGGAGCCGCTCGGCGTCGTCGGCGCGATCGTGCCGTGGAACTATCCGCTCATCATCGCCGCCTGGAAGCTCGGACCGGCGCTGGTCGCCGGCAATTCGGTGATCCTGAAGCCGGCCGAGCAGTCGCCGCTCGGCGCCCTCATGCTGGGCCGGCTCGGCAAGGAAGCCGGGCTGCCGGACGGCGTGCTCAACGTCGTTCCCGGCTTCGGCGAGAAGGCGGGCAAGCCGCTTGCGCTCCATCCCGACGTCGACATGATCGCCTTCACCGGCTCGACCGAGGTCGGCAAGCTGATGCTGGTCTACGCCGGGGAAAGCAACATGAAGAGGGTCGCGCTCGAATGCGGCGGCAAATCGCCCCATGTCGTGATGCCCGACGCCGACCTTGACGCGGCCGCGGAGGCAATCGCCTGGGGCATCTATTACAATCAGGGCGAGACCTGCCACGCCGGCTCGCGCGTGCTCGTCCACGCCTCGATTCGCGAGGCGCTGGTCGAGAAGATCGCGCAAGTGCAGAAGACTGCGATCCCGCTCGGCCATCCATTCGACGCCAATGCGCAACTCGGCGCTCTGATCGAGGAGCGCCACATGGAGCGGGTCCTCGGTTACATCAACCTCGGGGTCAAAGAGGGAGCGCGGATCGCCCACGGGGGAAAACGCGTTCTTGCCGAGACCGGCGGCTTCTACGTCGAGCCGACCATTCTCGACGGCGCGACCAACGGCATGCGGATTGCGCAAGAGGAGATCTTCGGCCCGGTCGTCGTCGTGATTCCGTTCACGACCGAAGAGGAAGCGGTCAAGCTCGCCAACGACACGATCTATGGGCTTGCCGCCGCCGTGTGGACGCGCGACATCAACGCCGCCCACCGGCTTTCGCGCGCGATCAGGGCCGGCACCGTATGGGTCAACACTTTCGACCGATCGTCATTGACGACGCCGTTCGGCGGCTTCAAGCAATCGGGCTTTGGCCGCGACCGCTCGCCGCATGCGATCGACAAGTACACGGACTTCAAGACGATCTGGACCGCGTACAAGTAGACCGGCTGCGGCCGCCGGCAGCCTTGGATTGTTCGCTTCGCTCGCAATGAGGCTGGCGCCCCGCGCGGCCGAATCCCGGGCATGACCATATTGTCTGTCCGGCCCGAAATAGGTTATGAACCAAAGATTGACGCGCTCGCACGCGGTGAGATGAGTGCGCGGCGCGCGGAGGAGGAATGGATCGCAAGTGGTTGCCGCTCAACGCGCTCCGAGCGTTCGAGGCGGCCGGGCAACATCTCAGCTTCACCGCCGCCGCCAATAGTTTGACGGTCGCCCAGAGCGCGGTCAGCCGTCACGTGATCGTGCTTGAGAACTTTCTCGGGGTGGCGCTGTTCGAGCGGCGCCCGCAACAGCTCGTGCTTACCGAAGCCGGGCGGCACATTCTCCCCGTTGTGTCGAAGTCGTTCGATCGGATCGATCAGGCGCTTGGCGAAGTGATCAAGGAGAAGGGCCGGCCGAAACGGGTCCTGAAGGTCGCCCTGCCGACCTCGTTTGCGCATCGGCTCGCCATCCCGATCCTGCGCGATTTCCGTGCCGAAAACGCCGGCATCTCGCTCGAAATCGTCTCCAAGCCGACGACAGGGCCGGAAGTGGATGGCGACATCGACATCGCCATTGTCTATTCCGAGCCGCGGGTCACCGACGCGATCCACGATCTTTTATGGATGGTGCGCTCGACGCTGCTGTGCAGCCCGAAGCTGCTCGAGAGCACCGACGCCAGCGATCCCGGACGGCTGATCGCGGCAAGCGACCTCCTGCACCTCAAGATCGACGGCCGGCAGCGCCACTTCTTCTGGGAGATGTTTGTGCGCTCGATCGGGCGGCCAGATATCGCCGTCGACCGGGGCCTCGTGTTCGACACCCAGCAGCTCGCCGCCCAATATGCGATGATGGGCGACGGGCTGGCGCTGCTCGATCCGTTGTTGTTCCACGAGGAGATCAAGGCCGGCAGGCTGGTGCGGCCATTCGACCTCTGGCTCGACGAAGGCTACGGCTACTATCTCACCACCCATCCCGAGGACTTGAGCAACGAGGCGGTGGCGCTGTTCCGCTCCTGGCTCATCGCCCGCTTCTCCGCCGGCGCGGCCGCCCGTCCACCCGAGCCGGAACCCGCCCCGGTCGAGGCGCCGAAGCTGCGCGCGGCGAAGTAGAGGCGCAAAGCGCGGCGCGAATTGGTATGCCGCAATGCCATTTTGACGCGAGGCGGGTATGAGCAGCGCCGCTAGAACGCTGCGCGCGACCGATCGCAAACCGCGTCGTTTCGTGAGCGGGCGGCGAGATCCTGGGGAACACGAATGACGACCGACTCGCCGCCGCAGGATATGGGGCGCGCCCGACGCCGGCGCGCGGTCGAGCGTGGCGGAGCTTCCGGCGCCGTGCAGCCGGCCGGCCAGCCGCTCTCGCCGTTCGCGCCGCTCGACCTCGTCTCCCGTGACGAGCTCGAATCGATCCATGAGGCCGCGCTCAAGGTCCTCAAGGAGATCGGCGTCGACTTTCTTCACGACGAAGCACGGGCGATGCTGAGACAAGTCGGCGCCGATGTCGATCCGGCCTCGCGGCGGGTTCGCTTCGATCCCGCGCTTGTCGAGGCCCATATCGGACTTGCGCCGAAGCAATTCGTTCTCCATGCGCGCAATCCCGCGCGCAATCTCATCATCGGCGGACGTTACGTCGCCTTCGGGTCGGTCGCCAGCGCTCCCAATGCGTTCGACCGCGCGGGCGGGCGGCGGCCGGGCGCCAAGCGCGACTATCAGAACTTCATCCGCCTCGGTCAGAGCCTCGATTCGATTCATTTCTGGGGCGGCTATCCGGTCGAGCCGGTCGACATTCATGCCTCGATCCGGCATCTCGAGGCTTTGTTCGACATGCTGACCCTGTCCGACAAACCGATCCACGCCTATAGCCTCGGGCGCGAGCGCAACCTCGACGCGATCGAGATGGTCAAGATCGCCCGCGGGATCGACGATGAAACGCTCGACCGCGAGCCGTCGCTGTTCACGGTCATCAATTCGTCGTCGCCGTTGCGGCTCGACACGCCGATGCTGGAGGGGGTCATCCAGATGGCGCGGCGCAACCAGGTGGTGGTGCTGACCCCGTTCACGCTGGCCGGCGCAATGGCCCCGGTCACGCTCGCAGGCGCGCTTGCGCAGCAGCATGCCGAGGCGCTCGCAGGCCTCGTCATGACCCAGGTCGTTCGGCGCGGCGCGCCGTTTGTTTATGGCGGCTTCACCTCCAACGTGGACATGAAATCGGGCGCGCCGGCGTTCGGTACCCCCGAATATATGAAAACCGCGATCGTCGGCGGGCAGCTCGCGCGCCGCCTTGGTCTGCCCTATCGGTCGTCGAACGCCAACGCCGCCAATTCGCTGGACGCCCAGGCGGCCTACGAGAGCGTGTTCTCGCTCTGGGGCGCGATCATGGGCGGGGTCAATTTTCTCATGCACGGCGCCGGCTGGATGGAAGGCGGCTTGCAGGCCTCATTCGAGAAGATGGCGCTCGACGCCGACCTTTTGGCGATGGTCGCTGAGTTCCTAAGGCCGCTTAAGGTCGACGAAGCGGAGCTGGCGGTCGAGGCGATGCGCGAGGTTGGCCCCGGCGGGCATTTCTTCGGCGCCGAGCATACCCAGAGCCGCTATCGCACCGCCTTCTTTCCGCCGATGATCTCCGACTGGCGCAACTACGAGAGCTGGCGTGAAGCCGGCGCGCCGACCGCCCTTGACGCCGCCGCGCGCATCGTCGCCGAGCGCTTGCGCGATTTCGTCGCCCCGCCGTTCGAGCCCGAACGTCTCGAGGCTCTTGCCGCCTTCGTCGCCCGCCGCAAGGACGAAGGCGGCGCGCCGACCGACTTTTGAGCCCGATTCCACCGCAGGGCGGCTCCCGCGCCGGCGCGCCGCTGCATGCGGCGGTCGCGGCGGTGTTTTTCGCGCTTGGCGTCGGCATCGGCCTGTGGGGCGGCGCCTCCGGCGCGATTCTGACCCGCGCCGGCGTCGACGCGGGGACATTCGGAATCCTTTTGACCGTCTATACCGGCGCCTATCTCATTGCGATGTCGGCGGGCGGGGCGCTCGCCCATCGCTTCGGCATCGAGCGGGTTTTGCCGGTGAGCGCGATCGTCTACGGCGCCACTCTATGCGGACTGCTTGACGCTGCGACCAAGGCCGAGGTCGCGATCGCCCTGATCGCCGCCGGGTTCCTCGGCGGGGTCGTCGACGTCACGATGAACGCCGAGGGCGCCCGGATCGAACGGCGGCTCGGCCGCCCGATCCTTGCTCGGCTGCATGCCGCGGCGTCGGCCGGCATGGCGATCGGAGCCATTCTCGGCAGCCTGATCGCCGCCGGGCCCACGCCTTGGGCGGCGGGAATTCTGGCCGCGCTCGCGCTCGTCGGGGCGGGGATCGCCTATGATCGCGGGGCCCGGAACGATCGTCCCACCCCGGCGCCGGCCACGTCGCGCGGGCGAAGCGGGTTGTCCTTCGCTCCCGCCCTGATCCTGCTCGGCGTGGTCATCGGGGTTTCGATCGCGGCGGAGTTGGCGGCGTCCTTGTGGTCGACGCTGCTCCTGCGCGAAGAGGCGCCGAAGCTGGCGGCGATTTCCGGCCTCGGCGCAGCATTCTTCTCCGCCTGCCAGGCGGCGCTGCGTTTCAACGCCGACGCCATTCGGCTGCGGGTTTCGGACCTTCGCATCATCATCGCCGCGTTCGCGATCGCGGCCTCGGGCTTCGCCCTGGTCGGCGTCCAGGCTGGCTTTGCCCCGAGCGTCGCCGGTTTCGCGCTGATCGGGGTTGGCACCGGCCCGATCGTGCCTTGCAGCTTCGCCCTTGCCGCGCGCCAGTCGGAAGCCGGGCCGGCGGTCGGGCTCGCCTCCGCTTCGCTGTTCAGCGCGCTGACCCGCCTCCCGGCGCCGCTAGCGACCGGCGCGATCGCGCAAATGCTATCCCTGCCGACCGCGTTCGCCGCCTTCGCGCTTGCGCTTGCGGTCACCGCCGCGGCCGCGGCGGCCTTCGCTTCCTTGCGCCGACTCGCCGGGCCGGCGCGCAAGGCGTGAGGCGCACGGGCAGGCGAGGCATTGCCTTGGCGCAGCCTCTATTGCAGAGGAAGGGCTTCAGCGCGCGATTCCCAGCGCCGGAGGCGAACGCGGGGAAAAAATGGCAAGAATCCTGCCGGTGATCATGTGCGGCGGTTCGGGGTCGCGCATGTGGCCGGAATCGCGCGAAAGCCTGCCCAAGCAGTTCATTCCCCTGATCGGCGAGCGGTCGACCTTCCAGTCGATCGTCGGCGTAGTCGGCGACCCCAAGGTGTTCGAGCCGTCAATCGTCATCACCAACATCGACTATCGCTTCCGGGTCGCCGAGCAATTGCGGGAGATCGGGGCCGAGGGGACAATTCTGCTCGAGCCCGAGCGCCGCGACAGCGCCGCCGCCGTCGGCGCGGCGGCCGCCTGGGCGGCGGAGCGCGATCCGAAGACGGTCATGGCCGTGCTCGCGGCCGACCATGTCTTCGAGGACGGAAAGAAATTCGCGCGGCTCTGCGCCGAGGCCTTCGACGCGGCCGCGGCCGGCGAGATCGTCACCTTCGGCGTCACGCCCGACCATCCGGCGACCGGCTTCGGCTATATTCACCCGGGCGAGCCGCTGGCGATCGATCCGCGGGTGCGGCGCATCGAGCGCTTCGTTGAAAAGCCGGACGAAAAGCGGGCGCGCGCCTTCATCGAAGACGGCTATCTGTGGAACTCGGGCAATTTCGTCTTCCGCGCCGACGCCATGCTCGAGGAGCTGAAGCGCTTCGAACCGGACATCGCCGCCGCCGCCGCGGCGGCGGTCGCGAGGGCCAAGAAGGATCTCGGCTTCGTCGTCCTTGACCATCCGTCCTTCGCCCGGGCGCCGAAGATCTCGATCGACTATGCGGTGATGGAGCGAACCGCCCGGGCGGCGGTGCTGACGGCCGACGTCGGCTGGTCGGATGTCGGCGAATGGTCGGCGGTCTGGCGGCTGAGCCCGCACGACGCCCGTGGCAACAGTCTTCGCGGCCGGGCGGTGGCGATCGATTCGTCGAACGTGCTCGTGCGTTCGGAGGAGCAACTCGCGGCAGTGATCGGGCTTCGCGATGTCGTCGTCGTCGCCACCCGCGACGCCGTGTTGGTCGCCGACCGGTCGCAGACCGACAAGGTCAAGGCGCTCGTCGAGCGGCTCAAGGCTGAGGGCCAGCCCGAAGCGACCCAGCATGTGCGGATCTATCGGCCATGGGGCTATTATCAGAGCGTCGACCAAGGCTCGCGCTACCAGGTCAAGCGCATCGTCGTCAGGCCCGGCGGCCGCCTGTCGCTGCAAAAACACCATCACCGCGCCGAGCACTGGGTGGTCGTGCGCGGGGTCGCCGAGGTGACGCTCAACGCCAGGATCGAGCATCTGCACGAAAACGAGTTCGATCTACCTGCCGATCGGCTCGACCCATCGGCTCGCCAACCCCGGCAAGATCGATCTCGAATTGATTGAGGTGCAGACTGGCAGCTATTTCGGCGAGGACGATATCGTCCGCATCGAGGATGACTACAGCCGGAATTGAGTTATGGCGGCGCCGCGTGGGGCGCCGCCATTAAGGTCAGTCTTGTTCCCGCGAAGCCAGGCGGGCGATTTCATAGATGTCAGCGCGATCGATCCCGATATCGTTCAATTCGCGGTCCGTATACGCCGAAAGCTCCTGCAACACGTTCCAATAGACGCGGCGCGCGCGCAGGAAGCGGGTAAGAGAAAACATCTTCATGGCGGTCTCCTTTTCGTTGACCGCCCTCCTGATTTGAGCCCCGATCGATCGAGGCCGATGGGTTCGCTCCTTCTCCTAGACCGTGGCGAGATACGATGCTGCGCTGCAAAAGTCAATGACGCAGTGCGGTAATTCATGTGAAATTCGCATGACGATAGCGTGGCGCTTCTGAGACTCGGCACTCAAGTGCGAGAAAACTAACGAACTTGTAACCAAATCTGACCAAGACATGCGAATCTGACATAGCAGCATCCTGCGTCATCCTTCCGCTCCGTCGCCGACCCGCGCCGGGGTTTGACACTCGGCCCCGGCTCCTCTACGAACGCGGCCTTCAGGCGCGCCCCGGCCCACGGGAGCGCGTTTGTTGTTTGACGCACCTGCGGCTTTAAGCCTTGCTCGGCTTGTGGCCTGTCGGCGCCTTTGGCGCAGAGGAGGGCGCGTTCCTCGTTGAACCTGATCGCAGAACATAAAGAGGAATCGCGATGACGAAGCGCGCGGAAGCAAAATACAAGATCGATCGCCGGATGGGCGAGAATATCTGGGGCCGACCCAAGAGCCCCTACAACAAGCGTGAATACGGGCCGGGCCAGCATGGGCAGCGGCGCAAGGGCAAGGCGACCGACTTCGGCACCCAGCTTAAGGCCAAGCAAAAGGTCAAGGGCTATTACGGCAACATATCCGAGCGGCAGTTCCACAAATATTATGTCGAAGCCCGCCGCCTCAAGGGCGACTCGAGCGCCCATCTCATCGGCCAGCTCGAGCGCCGGCTCGACGCGCTGATCTATCGGGCGAAGTTCGTGCCGACCGTGTTCGCCGCCCGCCAGTTCGTCAACCACGGCCATATCAAGGTCAACGGCCGCCGCGTCAACATCGCCTCCTACCAGGTGAAGGTCGGCGATCTGGTCGAGATCAAGGAGTCCTCGCGGCAGATGCCTCTGGTGCTCGAAGCCAACGCGCTCGCCGAGCGCGACGTACCCGACTATATCGAAGTCGATCACGCCAAGGGCACGGCCAAGATGACCCGCATTCCCGGCCTCTCCGAAGTGCCCTATCCGACGCACATGGAGCCGAACCTCGTCATCGAATTCTATTCGCGCTGAGGCATAACTAGGGGCGCAGGCCTCCATCCGGCTAGCTTCGCCACCCACCTTCTCCTGCATAGGGCGTCGAGACGCCCGTGTTTCGACGGATTTTGCGGGAGAAGGGCCCCTCGCCCGCTTGCGGGAGAGGGTCGGGGTGAGGGTGTGGCGCGCTGACACGATCAAACCCATGCGGGACCCATGCCGATCCCTCGCTCCGGAACCGCGGGCCTCGGCGTCGTCCTCTATCTCGTCGGCGTCGTCCTGTTCTCGGTCAACGACGCGCTCGGCAAATGGCTGGTCGCCGATTACGGCGTCGGCCAACTGATGATCCTGCGCGCGATCGGCGCGGGCGCCGTGCTCGCGCCGATGGCGGTTGCGTTGCGCGCCGACCTCGCCGATCGGCGTCAGGCGCCGCTGCAGGGCTTGCGGATCCTGATTGCGGCGGTCGACACCTTCGCCTTCTATTTCGCGACCCGTTTCATGCCGCTCGTCGACGTGATGACCTTCTATATGGCGACGCCGCTCATCGTCACTGCGCTGTCGGCGCCGCTGCTCGGCGAGAAAGTCGAACGCTTCCGCTGGATCGCGGTGCTCATCGGCTTCGTCGGCGTAGTCATCGCGCTGAGGCCAACGCCGCAGATGTTCACTTGGGCGGCGCCACTCGCCCTATTCGGCGCAACCATGTTCGCACTGAGCCAGACGATCACGCGCCAGCTCCGCGGCGTCCATTGGCTGCCGCTGGTCCTATGGCAGTTCGTCGGGAGCGGCCTTATCGGCGCCGCGACCGTCCCTTTCGCCTGGACGACGCCGACGATGTTCGATCTTTGCCTCATGTTCCTGGTCGGGGCCGTGTCGATGGGTTGCTTCATCTGCATCACGCGGGCGCTGGCGCTGGCCCGCGTCGCCGTGCTCGCGCCGCTGCAATATTCGGCGATCCTCTGGGCCGCGATCATGGGCTGGATCGTGTGGCGCGACGCTCCGACGCTGCCGATCATCGTCGGCAACGCGATCATCATCGGCAGCGGCCTCTACGTCGCCGCGCGGGGCAAGATGGAGGGGGACGCGGTGGAGTGAGGCCCGGCCGCGGCGCGAACTTTCACCCTCCGTTAACCATCCGGGGCCAATGACAATGCCGTTGGGTCAGGGTGACGCGCATGGCGGGGCAGGGCGGCGTTCCGACGGTCGGCAGCATCCTGCTCGCCCTGTTGCTATGCGGCCTCCTCGGCCTCCTCGGGCAGGGAGTCCGCGCGATCGTCGGGCTCAAGAACGCCGGATCGCTCAACTCTTCCACCCCGACCGAGCAGGCGGAATTCAGCCTCGCCTATCTCGTCCTCAGCCTCATGATCGGGTTCATCGCCGGAATCCTCGCCGGCCGTGCGCTCAATCTGCAAACCGTCATTACCGTCGACCCAGGCAACTGGAAGCTCCTGCTGGGCATCGCCGGCTCCGGCTATATCGGCGCGGACTTCATCGAAAACGCAATGTCGATCGTCGTCCCGGGGACGAAGGCGGCCCGGACAATGCCTCGGCCCGCCTCCGTTCCCGCTCCGCCGCCTCCTGCCTACGCTCCCGCGCCCGAGGCGCCGACGCACGATGGCGCTGCGGCGCTGACCGCCGCGATGCGAGCCGTCTGCCCGGAGGCGAACGCTTCCGTATGGGTTCCAGCGCTGATCTCCGCCTTTGAAAAGTTGGGCTTTTCGAACGATCGGCGCCGCGCCGCCGCGATGGGTCAGTTCCTGGTCGAGGCGGGCCCGGCCCTGAACGGGATTGTCGAGGACCTCGACTATTCCGCCGAGCGCGCCTCGCAGGTCTGGCCGGCGCTGTTTGCGACGCCAGAGGCTGCCGAGCCTTATGTCGGCGACCAGAGAATGTTCGCCGACATCGTCTACGCCAATCAACGGCAACGGCGACGCGGCGAGCGGCGACGGCTACCGCTACCCGGCCGGGGCCTTATCCAGCTCACCGGGCGCGACGAATATGCGGCCTTCGCCCGGGCGATCGGCAGGACGCCCGAAGAGGCGGCGGCTTATTGCGCCACGACCGAAGGCGCAGCCCTTTCCGGCTGCTGGTATCTGGCCGGCAACGGCTGCCAGCCGCTCGCCGACGCCTGGGACATCGACGCCATCACCCGCCGGGTCAACGGCGATGCGATGGAGGCCGCGGGCCTGAGGCGCCAATATTCCGACGAGATGGTCGCCCGGTTGCGGGGGTTCGGAACGGAAGTCGCATAGCGGGGACACAGCCGCGGTCAGAAGGCCCGCGCCATGCCCTGCGCCGCGGAAGAGTCGCCAAATCCAAGCGCAGGAAATCCAAATCCCACAGGAAGGAAATCAAAGGGAAACGGAACAAAATCCAAATCAGGGCGCAGGAAAACAAAGAGAAAAGGAACATGTCATTCTGATTATCGCAAGCAATTGTTGCTTATTTCGGAGATCGCGCGTCGAACTCCAGCTCGCGGCCGGAGCTCAGTCCAAGCTGATTTAAGCGCCATCGCGGGTCGCGGGCCATGCACCTGAGAACGTCTTGCCCGCCGTGTCCTCAGCCTCGACACGAAATTCCTTGGCGCCATTGGGTTTGTAGGTGAAGCGAAAGTTCGGATCCTCGGAGATCGAGATACCGGCCGCCATCGAGAAAACGAGATCCTGCCCCTGGTAGACCGCAAGCTTGTCGATGTAGCGCGACGGCGTGTAAAGCCGGGTCACCTGATCCATCTGGAGACCGGAATTGTTGGGATGGCGGATCATGAGGAGCGCCTCGTTCGGCGTCTCGGGGGTCGCCGGCAGGATGCGGAACTTCATCTGGCCGAGCGTCGCCAACTCTTCGTCCATGCTCTTGGCCATCGGCGCCGAGCAGCCGCCTGACGCCTTGATGAAGCGAGTCGCCATGTGGAGCGAGCCATCGCTGAGTTCCGCGACAACGCGGGCGTTGGTGTAGGAATTGACCCGCACCCGGGTCGAAATGCGCGTGTCCCCCGCCTTCTCGCCAAGCGTGAAGGAGGCCGCCAGCGGCACGGGATTTTGATCAATGATAAGTGTAAGCTTGACGACGCGGCGCGAATCTCCCTCTGGCAATTTCGCTGAGAACGACATTGGCACCAGCGCCGCGTCATCGACGCGCGCGGGCGCCTCGAACGACACCAGGCCTTGGTCCTCTACGATCGACGCATCATTGAAAAACATCCGCACGAGGTCGGGCCAGGCATCAGGCTCCTCCTGGTCGGCTTGAGCGAAAGCGCGCTCAGCCGTGACGCAGAGAAGCGCGAGGCTGGCGAAGGTCTGTCGTCTCGTGAGTGTCCGCGCCATTAAAGCGCCTCCGTCTCAATTTCGGTTTATCTACTGGTCCCATTCGTATTCCGAATAGGCCGCAGTTACGTTGCGCGCATTGTAGTCATCAAACAGGCGCCAGTCGTCCCGCTGCGATTGTGCGGCCGTTTTATCGGCCGCTTCGACAGGCTCGCCTTTAGCGATCGACATCTTTACGTCCTTCGCGAGGCGGTCGAAATACGCCCGCTCGCTGTCCAGCGCCTGGGGCCACGGGAGGCCGACGGGGCCATGGCCGGGAATGACGCGCGCAGCGGGAACCTGCGCCAGCGCGTTGAAATCGACAAGCCACCCCTTCAAAGAGCCGTCTATGATCGGCAGATGCTCGACGAAGACGAGGTCGCCGGCAAAAAGCGTCCGCGTGGACGTGTCGAGGACGGTGAGGTCGCAGTCCGTGTGCGCCGGCGGCCAAGCCTGCAACTCCAGAGACCTCCCGCCAAGATCCAGCGTCAGACGATCAGCTACGGTCAGGGTCGGCGGAATGAGTCTCACCTGGTTGATGAGCTTGTCGCCAATGATCCGCCGAAACGCCTTCAGGTAGAATTCGCCGCGCACCGCCAGCGCTCGTGGCAGATTGTGGTGGCCGACAAAAGTCGCGCCAAGCCCATCAAAGGCGGCGTCGCCAAAGACGTGATCGGGATGCTCATGCGTATTGATGACATAGAGGATGGGCTTGCTCGTGCGAGCGCGGATGGCGGCGAGCAACCGCTCGCCGATCGGCACGCTGCCGCCGGTGTCGACGACCGCCACGCCCTTGTCACCGATCACGAAGCCGATATTGGCGATATCGCCAAGGTTCTCTTCGCTCATCAAGGCGATTTCGCCGGTATGGACGAACACGCCCGGCGCGACTTCGTGGATTGTCAGCGGGGACAGAGTTTCGTCGCACAGCGCGGTTTCCCCCGAGAACGCCAGGATGGCGATGAGGGCGCCGACCAGCCAGCGCATGTTCCAATCCGACATTTCTTGGTTGAGCATAGCAGCGGGCGCCGACAATGAGCAACGACCAATTCGGCTGCGGCGGCAATTGCGGAATCATCATCGCGAGGAGACATAAGGCGTCAAAGGACGCCCGTCTTTCGACGGGCTATGCGACGCGGCGATCCAGGGCCGCCGTTCCGAGTCTTCGTCCTTGGATCGCTTCCCCCCGGCTCAGACCCGGGGGTCGCGACGACGACTGCGGTTCGACCCACACACATCATGCTATAGACGACCAAAAGCGGAAGCCGGACAGAGTCGGAGTGAGCAAAATCAGATCGAGCCTGCGATGGGCGCTGGCCGGGGCGCTCGGCGCCGCATTGATCGCGTCGTTCGCGGCGGCAGCTGGCGACACGCCGCCCGAGCCCGATTCTTATCGGCAGAGCGACTATCGCGCGCCGACGCCCGCAAGCCTGAAAGGCGCGCGCGTGCTCACGACCGAAGAGGCGGCGGCGATGTGGCGCGCGGGGGAAGCCGGTTTCATTGATGTCCTGCCCCAGGTCCCGCGTCCCAAAAATTTGCCGGCGGGTGTCATTTGGCGGGACAAGCCGCGGTTCGATATTCCGGGCAGCCTGTGGCTCCCCGACACCGGTTATGGCGAACTCGCCCCCGTCATGCTCGACTATTTTCGACGCGGGCTCGACAAAGCTTTGGACGGCGGCCAGCGTCCCCTCGTGTTCTATTGTCTCAAGGATTGCTGGATGTCTTGGAACGCCGCCAAGCGCGCGCTGGCGCTCGGCTATTCCCATGTCGCCTGGTATCCGGATGGCGCCGACGGCTGGGCCGCGGCCGGCCTGCCGGTCGAGAAGCGCGCCCCTGAACCGCGACCATGAGCGACAAGGTGGCGCGACCCGATCGGCAATTTTTTCAAAACAATTTGGGTTTGCTTGGATTTATTTGGCTTTGGGCGAGACGGAACGCCTCGGCTGAAGCCCGGGCGGCTTTCCGCTAGAGTGCGCGCTTTCATAGAAAGCGCGGTGCATGGCAGACCTCGAGCCCATTCCCTATTCCGAAGCCAAGATCCGCTCGATCCTCGAGCGGGTGAGGACGATCGCGATGGTCGGCGCGTCGCCCAACTGGAACCGGCCCAGCTACTTCGTCATGAAGTACCTCCAGGGCAAGGGCTATCGGGTGATCCCGGTCAATCCCGCGATCGTTGGCAAAACCCTTCTCGGCGAGAAGGTCTACGCATCTCTCCGCGACATCCCCGACCAGGTCGACATGGTCGACTTGTTCCGAACCCCGGGCGAGGCGCCCGGCGTCGTCGCCGATGCGATCGCGATCGGCGCCAAGGTGGTGTGGATGCAGCTCGGCGTCCGCAACGACGCGGCGGCCAAGACGGCGGAAGCCGCGGGGATCGAGGTCGTCATGAACCGGTGCCCGAAAATCGAGTTCGGGCGGCTCGGCGGCGAATTGTCATGGAGCGGCGTCAATAGCGGCATCATTCGCAATCGCGCCCCAGCGCCGCTGCTGCCGCGCCGGGTGAAGCACCGCCCGGCGCCGCCGCGCAACCTCGATTACGGCTTCGAAACCCGCGCGATCCACGCGGGCGCCGCGCCCGACCCGACGACCGGCGCACGCTCGACTCCGATCTACCAGACCACGGCCTATGTGTTCGACGATGTCGATCACGCCGCCTCGCTCTTCAATCTGCACAATTTCGGCTACATCTATTCGCGGCTGACCAATCCGACCGTCGCCGTGCTCGAGGAACGGATCGCCGCGCTCGAAGGCGGGCGAGCGGCGGTCGCCGCCGCCTCGGGCCACGCGGCGCAATTCCTGACCTTCTTCACCCTGATGGAGCCGGGCGACGAGTTCGTCGCCTCGCGCAATCTCTATGGCGGCTCGCTCACCCAGTTCGGACTGTCATTCAAGAAACTCGGCTGGACCTGCCATTTCGTCGATCCGAGCGAACCCGAGAATTTCCGTAAGGCGCTCACTCCGAAATGCAAGGCGATCTTCATCGAGAACCTCGCGAATCCGGGCGGGATTGTCGTCGACATCGCCCGTGTCGCCGAGATCGCCCATGGCGCCGGCCTGCCGCTCATCGTCGACAATACGCTGGCCACTCCTTATCTCTGCCGGCCGATCGAGCACGGCGCCGACATCGTCGTTCATTCGACGACCAAGTTCTTGTCGGGGCACGGCAACGCGCTCGGCGGTGTCGTGGTCGAATTCGGGCAAGTTCGACTGGTCGCAGGGCAACCGCTTCCCCTCGCTGACCGACCCGGAGCCGGCCTATCACGGGCTCAAGTTCTTCGAGAATTTCGGCGACTTCGCTTTCACGATGAAGGCCCGGGCGGTGGCCCTGCGCGACTTCGGCCCGGCGCTCGCGCCGATGAACGCGTTTCTCACCATCACCGGCGTCGAGACCCTGCACGTGCGGATGGTGCGGCATGTCGAGAACGCGCTCAAGGTGGCGGAATTCCTGAGCGGGCGCGACGAGGTCGCCTGGGTCTCCTACGCCGGTCTCAAAGCGAGCCGGTACTACAAGCTGGCGCAAAAGTATCTGCCGAAAGGCGCGGGCGCCGTATTCACCTTTGGCGTCAAGGGCGGCTACGAGGCGGGCGTCAGGCTGGTCGAGAATGTGCGCCTGTTCTCGCATCTCGCCAACATCGGCGACACCCGCAGCCTCATCCTCCACCCCGCCTCGACCACCCACCGTCAGCTCACCGACGCGCAGCGCGCCGCCGCCGGCGCCGGCGATGACGTCATCCGCCTGTCGATCGGCCTCGAGACCGTCGACGATTTGATCCGCGACCTTGGCGAGGCGCTGGCCGAGAGGAATTGACAGAGGCGCCGTCCGCTATATGTCGTGACATATGACCGAAAGAACCACGGTCCGGCTCCAAGATGATCTCGTTAGACGCGCCAAGCGGAAGGCTCTCGCCGAGGGCCGCTCCCTCACGGCCCTGATCGAGGACGGCTTGCGGCGCGTTCTCCATGATCGGCCGCCGCTCGCGGAGCGCGTCCTTCCGCCGGTGAGTTCGGCGACCGGCGGCCTGATGCCCGGAGTCAATCTTGAAGACGCGGCGGAGTTGCAGGAGATCGACGATTTGGAGGCGGCCGGACGGCTCCGGTGATCCTGCCCGACGTCAATGTGCTGATCTATGCCTTTCGCGCCGATTCCGCGCGTCATTCCGTCTGCAAGAGGTGGCTTTGACGCAATCGTCGGCGGCGACGCCTAGTTCGACCTTTCGCCGCTCACGTTGAGCGCTGTGGCGCGGATCGCGACCAACCCAGTTCAATCGAGGAAGCTTTCGCTTTCTGCAACAATCTGCTTGGACAACCACACTGCGAGCAGGTTCACCCCGGTCCGCGCCATTGGTCGATATTCACCCGAGTCTGCGTCGCGGCGGGGATCAGTGGGCTGCGCGTCTCCGACGCATGGTTCGCCGCTCTTGCAATCGAGCACGGGTCCCTGGGTCACGTTTGATCGCGACTACGCCCGGCTTCCTGAGCTCGAATGGCGCGAGCCGGAGGCATGATCGGGCGCCAGCGATCCGCCACAAGGGGACCGAGGGGTCTCGCGCCGTATTCCGCTCAGAAACTGAATGAACGCTGCGCCGCTTCCGTCGGCCCGACCCGAACGCCCTCCAGTTCGAGCATGCGGAGCTTCGTCCTCGAACCGCCGGGCGCCGAGAAGCCGCCGATCTTGCCGCCGGCGGCCAAAACCCGGTGACACGGAACGATGAGCGGCGCCGGATTTTTGGCCATCGCGTCGCCGACGTCGCGCGCGGCCTCACGGCTCGCGCCGACCTCCTTCGCCAGTGCGCCATAAGTGGTCGTGCGGCCCCAACGGACCCGACGCAAGGCGACGTAAATCCGGGTGAAGAATGGGTCCTCTTCCGCGAGGTCGAGCCGGACGTGCGAGAAGTCCGTCTCCTCGCCGTCGAAGTATCTCTTCGCGGCCGCAACGACCGCCGCAACGTCCTCCGGGGGCGGCGCCGGCTCCGCGCCTTTGGCGCGGCGGCGCATCAGCCGGTCGGCCGCCTCGGCGGTTTTCGTCGGCAATTGAAACCGCACGACGCCTCTTTCGCTCCAGGCGATCGCGCAGAAGCCCATTGCGCTTTCAAAAACGTGATAGTTCCGCACAGCCCGGCTCATCGCTTCGGTTCCGATTGATTGTCAATGGAACATGCGCCGCCGAGCCCCAAATTCAACCTGATTCCTGCCGGCGCATTCCAGCCCTTCCCCCATCGCTGGACTCGTCCCATATTCGTCTTATGCCCGCCCCCAAAAAACCCGCCCGCGCCATCAAGTCCAAGGCTTCGCGGCCCGAAGTCCATCCGCTCGGCGAGCATCTGGCGGAGCTGCTCAATCCGGCCCTCGTCGAGCACAAGCCGCAGGGCTTTGGCGAAGCGCCGCAGCCCAAGTTCGAAAGTCCCGCGCCGGAAAGCCATCCGCGCGGCCTCACCGGCGCGGCGGTGTCGGCCAATTCGCTCCGGGCGCTCCTCGAACAGGGCGACCCCAACATCCGCAACCGGCCGCCATGGACGCCGCACCGGCCGCCGCGGCCGGACAAGTCCGAGGGCGGGCGGCGGTTCCGCGTCGTGTCGGAATTCGAGCCCGAGGGCGACCAGCCGCAGGCGATCGAAGAGCTGGTCAAGGGCGTGCGCGCCAACGAGCGCGACCAGGTGCTGCTCGGCGTCACCGGTTCGGGCAAGACCTTCACCATGGCCAAGGTGATCGAGGCGACCCAGCGCCCGGCCTTGATCCTCGCGCCCAACAAGACGCTTGCCGCGCAGCTCTACGGAGAGTTCAGGAGCTTCTTTCCCGACAACGCGGTCGAGTATTTCGTCTCCTACTACGACTATTACCAGCCGGAGGCCTACGTCCCGCGCACCGACACCTATATCGAGAAGGAATCCGACATCAACGAGCAGATCGACCGGATGCGCCACGCCGCCACCCGTGCGGTGCTGGAGCGCGACGACGTCATTATCGTCGCGTCGGTCTCCTGCATCTACGGCATCGGCTCGGTCGAGACCTATACCGCCATGACCTTCTCGCTCAAGCTCGGCGACCGGGTCGATCAGCGCCAGCTCATCAACGACTTGGTCGCGCTCCAGTACAAGCGCTCGCAGGCGGATTTCACCCGCGGAATCTTCCGGGTGCGCGGCGACACGATCGAGATCTTCCCCGCCCATTACGAGGACCGCGCCTGGCGGATCGGCTTTTTCGGCGACGAGATCGAGTTCGATCGCCGAGTTCGACCCGCTGACCGGCGTCAAGACCCAGGACCTCGAGTTCGTCAAGATCTACGCCAACTCGCACTATGTGACCCCGCGCCCGACGCTGCTGCAGTCGATCGAGGCGATCAAGCAGGAACTCAAGGAGCGCCTCGACCGGCTCAACCAACAAGGCCGGCTGCTCGAGGCGCAACGGCTCGAGCAGCGCAGCCTGTTCGATCTCGAAATGCTCGAGGCGACCGGCTCCTGCGCCGGGATCGAGAACTATTCGCGCTATCTCACCGGCCGCCGGCCGGGCGAGCCGCCGCCGACCCTGTTCGAATATCTCCCCGACAACGCGCTCGTGTTCACCGACGAAAGCCATGTGACGATCCCGCAGATCGGCGGCATGTATCGCGGCGACTACCGGCGCAAGGCGACCCTCGCCGAGTACGGTTTCCGCCTGCCGTCGTGCATGGACAACCGCCCGCTCAGGTTCGAGGAATGGGAGGCGATGCGGCCGCAGACCGTGCATGTCTCGGCGACCCCGGGACGCTGGGAGATGGAGCAGACCGGCGGCGTCTTCGTCGAGCAGGTGATCCGCCCGACCGGGCTCATCGATCCGCCGGTCGAGATCCGCCCGGCGCGCAGTCAGGTCGACGACCTGCTCGGCGAGGTCAAGGAGGTCGCGCGGCGCGGCTATCGCACGCTGGTGACGGTGCTGACCAAGCGGATGGCCGAGGACCTGACCGAATATCTGCACGAGAACGGCGTCCGGGTGCGCTACATGCATTCCGACATCGACACGATCGAGCGGATCGAGATCATCCGCGACCTGCGTCTCGGCGCCTTCGACGCGCTGGTCGGCATCAACCTGTTGCGCGAAGGGCTGGACATTCCCGAATGCGCCCTGGTCGCCATTCTCGACGCCGACAAGGAAGGTTTTTTGCGCTCCGAGACTTCTCTCGTGCAGACGATCGGCCGCGCCGCCCGTAACGTCGACGGCAAGGTCGTGCTCTATGCGGACGTGATCACCGGCTCGATTACACGCGCGATCGACGAAACCAATCGCCGCCGCTTGAAGCAGACGGCCTATAACGAGGCCAACAATATCACTCCGGCCTCGATCCGCCGCGGCATCCAGGACATTCTCGGCTCGGTCTACGAGGCCGACCACGTAACCGTCGACATCGGCCTCGCCAATTCCCCGGCCATCGGGCGCAATCTGCAGGGAACGATCGCCGAGCTCGAGAAGCGGATGAAGGAGGCCGCCGGCAACCTCGAGTTCGAGGAGGCCGCGCGCCTGCGCGACGAGATCAAGCGCCTGCAATCGGTCGCGCTGGCGGTCGGCGACGACCCGCTCGCGCGGCAGGAAGAGGTCGAAGCTCAGGCGGGCGCCTACGCCGGCGAGCGCAAGTTCGGGCGCGCGGCGAACCTGCCCTCTACGCGCCCGCGCAAGCCCACCGACGAAGACATGGGCCCGCACAACTGGGGCGGCGGCGAGGCCCGGCCGAAGGGTGGGGCAGGGAGGCGGAGGAGAAGGAGGGGGTGAGTCAGACTTCCAGCCTTGGCGCCGAGACGGCAGAATTTACCAGTCCTGCTCCTGTCACCGTAATACACCCGCTCTTGAAAAAGCGCCGGCGATCTGGTTTATGCCGTGCGGCTTGCGGATAGATTTTTCTGTGGGGGTTCCTCACAGGTGAAAACAATACGGCGCTGATGCTTCCCGAAGAACGCCGATCGGAATGGTATGTGACAATGAATAAACGCGAAGTCGCGAAAGAGTATCCGCAAGCCACCTCACCATGTCAGAAGCCGCCGAATTAAAGCTCGATTTGTATCGAAAGGCAGAGGCTCTTGCCGATGTCGCTAAGATTCTCGGCTTTTTACCTGCCCATGTCTCCTACGCAATTTTTAAATTGCCGGCCACCATCCGGTACACAGAGTTTTCAGTCCCTAAAAAGTCTGGTGGCGACCGCATAGTCAGAGCCCCTCATAAGACGCTGAAAGTTATTCAGAAGCGTTTGGCGCAAGACTTGTCGGAAATCGAAGCACATCTTGAGGCTAAGCGCGTGAAGAAGCATGACTGCGTTCTCGCGCACGGCTTCAAAAAGACCTTCTCGATCATGACTTCGGGGAAAACCATCGGCGGCGCCGTTACGTGCTAAATATCGACCTTAAGGACTTCTTTCCGTCCATAAATTTCGGCCGAGTATACGGATTTTTTCTGAAAAACAAATCATTCGAGCTGAAACCAAAGGTCGCTGCGGTCCTCGCACAGATTGCTTGCCATGAAAACCAGCTTCCGCAAGGCGGCCCGTGCTCGCCGGTCATCTCTAACCTCATCGCTGGTGTTCTTGATATCCGGCTCAACGAACTAGCGCGGAAATACAACTGCACCTACACGCGCTACGCCGACGATATCACGTTCTCGACTAGCGAGTATCTATTTCCCACCGCTATCGCGCAACGAACACCTGGCAGTCCGAATCTTTGGCAGGCCTCTCCCCACCTATTGAAAGTACTCGAGCGTGCAGGTTTCGCACTAAATCCATCTAAAACACGGATGCAGCTTGACTACTCGCGGCAGGAAGTGACGGGCGTCGTCGTCAACCAGAAAGTCAACATACCTGCCAGTTACTATCAGACCGTTGCAGCCATGTGCCATCATCTATTCATGGACGGAGAGTGCTTTGTCACTATCGGCGGCGTCAAAAAACCATACCAGAGGCGTAAGTTACGAGGGCGGCTAGCTTACATTTATCAGGTGCGCGGCAAAGGACCTAAGGCCGCGCAGAAAGGGGAGGACAGTGAGCGCCAAAGGCAAAAGCGGTGGGCGAGTTTCGACCTGTTCGAACGGTTTTTGAACTACGCCGATCTATACGGGGCGAAACGGCCTGTGATTTTGTGCGAAGGAGTGACGGATAACATTTATATTAAGGCAGCAATTCAGGCCTCACCTGCCAATTACCCGCTGCTGTCGTCTCCGACCGGAGAACTGAAAATCAAGCAGTTCAAATACACCAAATCTTCTGCAGCGGTGCAGCAGTTGAGCGGCGGAAGTGGAGAGCTACTGAAATTGGTGAGCTCTTATTCGAGTCGCACCGAGAAGTTCCGAAGCCCCGCAGGAAACCCGTTGATAATTGTAGCTGATTCCGATAGTGCTAATAAGGATCTATTCAAGATTGTCGAGAAAAGCACCGGACTGAAGATTGATACACAATCTTGGTTCCATCTTGGATCAAACCTTTACGTCATCCCAATCCCCAAAGTGGGGGATGTTGATACGCCGATAGAAAGGCTATTTGATCAAAGCTTACTCGAAACGATCTTCGAAGGAAAAAAATTTGACATGAAGAACGCCGAGACAGACGGTACAAAGTTTTATGGTAAGAAGGTATTTGCCACGAAAGTGATCGCTGCCAATAAGGCGACCGTCAACTTTGTGGGATTTGTTCCGCTTCTGAATGCTATATCCGCTGCTATCAGTGACTATAATTCTAAGACCGCCCTCGCGTCGGCCGTCGCACTATCAGCCGCGTCTGCTGACGCCGCGGCCGCATAAGCTGTGGCGAAAGCAAAAGTTATGCGGGATTACGGGGATTACGGTGACACTTGGGGGATTACGGGGATTACGCGGGGATTACGGGATTAAGGGATTGCGGTGACGTCGTACCCGGACTTCCCCACCACGTGACCCAGCGCGGCAATCGGCGCGAGCGGGTGTTCTTCTCCGACGCGGACTACCAGCTTTACCGAGACCTTCTGCACGAGGCCTGCGCGCGCGAGACGGTCGCGGTGTGGAGCTATTGCCTGATGCCCAACCACGTCCATCTCATCCTTACGCCCGCGACGCCCGAGGGGCCCGGCCGAGCGCTCGGCAAGGCGCACCGGCGCTATTCCGTCTTTGTCAACGCGCGCAACCGGGTGACCGGCCATCTCTTCCAGGCGCGGTTTTCTTCGGTCGTAATGGATGAGGAGCACCTGATGGCGGCGGCGCGCTACGTGGCGATGAACCCGGTCAGGGCGCGGCTCGTCGAGCGCGCCGAGGATTGGCCGTGGTCGAGCGTGCGGGCGCATCTGGCCGGCCGGAACGACGGGCTGGTCGAGGTCGCCCCGCTCTTGTCACGCTGCGGTGGACGGTTCGCCGATCTGATCGCCGACGAGCCGGCCGCGGCGCTTATCGCCGGGTTGCGCGCCGCCGACACGATCGGTCGACCCTTGGGAGCTCCGCCGTTTCTGGACCGACCCGCCGCGCTGGTCGGGCGTGATCCGCGGCCGCGCAAGCGCGGCCCGCAAGCCGCGGCCCGTCGCTTAGGCCGCAGGCTTGATGGGGCGCGACACCCGACGGCCCAGGGAACCGATGCGTCCGTAAATTATCAATTATGCTTGTGTCACGGAATCCCCGGAAATCCCGGTCTGAGCGCGGCGCGCTGCCGGGGTCGGTCGAGAAGAACTTGACAGAATCAGAAATCTGTGCAAATAATTTTCTAATTACACAGAATAAGAACTGTCGGCCCGCCCGCCGGAGAAAAAGGGCTATCTTGGGGTGTGATATTGAGGGCGTCTGGAAGAAAATCGGGTCGGATCGGTCGTAAGTCATTGAAAAGCGCCGAATCCGGGAAATGGAATGAAATGAAGTGAAGCCGAATGGAAGCAAGGAGAAGCATTCCCCCCTTCATCGGCTTTCCGCCTCCTTCCGCTTTGTTCCAAACGCGACGCCGTACTTGTCGTCGCCCGCGACGTCCTGCCGCTCGGCTCGAACTCGTTAGGATGGCGCCGCAGCCGCCATTGCGTACGACCCGCGTGGAGCCGTCACACATGCGTACCGGGGGCGAGCGCGCCAACCAGCCAGAGGATGACAATGATGACCCGGATGGCCCCGCGCGCGCCGCCGAGCCCCGGCCCGCCATAGTTGCGGGAGCCGTAATGTCCGCCCCCGCCGCCGAACAGCAGGATCAGGATGATGACGAGGAGAAGAGGCTCATGGGGTACTCCCGCAGGATTTGATCGAGCCTCCGGCCGCGCCGGCGCTTTCACCCGCTGTAAGCGCGCATCGCCAAGCCTTGGTTGCAGCGAAGCCGCAATTTTGTCAGGCTTTCGCGCAGCCGACTGCGGAACCCACCCCGATCCGGCGGAAGCGCGCTTTCGAGTCGCTGGCGTCGCGACCCTCGAAAGGACGAGCCATGATCACCAAGCTGCTGCGTGACCATGTTGTGAAGACCTCGCCCTTTTGCGGAGCGATCCATGAGATTTCTGACTGGGGCGGAATATTCCCCAAGCCTCGCGCTGGCCATCGACATCCGCGAGACCGTCCCCCATTTTCACAAGACCTTCGACGAGATCTATTTCGTCCTCGATGGCGAAATTGCGCTTGCGCTGCATGACCCCGCGAACGGAAGAACGACCGAGCAAAGGCTTGCCGCCGACGAACTTTGCGTCATCAGCAAGGGCCTGCACCACAAGGTGGTCGCATCATCGGCGAAGAACAGGCTGTGCGTCATCTGCGTCCCGCATTTCGATCCGAGCGACGAGCACAAATCCGAGGCGCTGGCGGCGCCGGCGCCATAGTCGCTCCCAAGGGGAGAAGGACAGAGGAAGTCCATGCGGCGCTATCGAATCGCGGTCATTCCCGGCAACGGGATCGGCAAGGAGGTCATTCCCGCTGGCCTCGAAGCGCTCGCGGCGCTCGCCGGCGCGAGGCGATCCATTACGCCCTACCGCTTTCCCGACGAGCCGAGAGAGGAGCGCACCTTCTCCTCTCCGCCCTGCTGGGTGATGAGCCGCGCGCTGCGCTGATCGCGGGCGTAGATCCACAGCCAGTTGAGCGCGACGCTCAGCCGGTTGCGGACCCCGATCAGAAAATAGATGTGGGCGAAGCCCCAGAGCCACCACGCGATGGCTCCGCGCAGCTTGATCCAGCCGAAGTCGATCACCGCCCGTTGCTTGCCGATCGTCGCCAGGTCCCCAGCGTGCTTGTAGCGGAACGGCGGCGGCGCGGGAGCGCCGCGGAGCCGGGCCCGGATGACGTTGGCGACATAGACGCCTTCCTGCTTGGCGGCCGGCGCGATGCCGGGAACCGGCCGCCCATCCGGTCGAAGGACGAGGGCCGCGTCGCCGATTGCGAAAATCTCCGGATGCCCCGGGACGGTCAGGTCAGATTCAACCTTGAGCCGCCCCGCTTTGTCCGCCGGGGCATCGAGCCATTGCGCGGCGGGCGAGGACTGGACCCCCGCGGCCCAGATGATCGTCGCCGCGGCGAGCCGCTTGTCGCCGAAAACAACTCCCTCGGCGCTGCATTCCGAAACCGCCTGCCCGAGCGCGACCTCGACCCCCAACCCTTCCAGCGAGCTCTTCGCATAGAGCGACAGGTCCTCCGCCAACGCCGGAAGGACGCGCGGGCCGGCCTCGATCAGGACGATGCGCGCCTCGCGCGTGTCGATGCGGCGGAAATCGCCGGGCAGCGTGGCGCGCGCGAGTTCCGCGATCGTGCCGGCGAGCTCGACACCGGTCGGGCCGGCGCCGACAATCACGAAGGTCATGAGCGCGGCCCGCTTCTGCTCGTCAGGCTGGCGCTCGGCCTCTTCGAAGGCGAGGAGCAAGCAACTCCTGATGGTCGTCGCATCCTCCAGCGTCTTGAGGCCTGGCGCGAACGGCTCCCATGCGTCATGGCCGAAATAGGCGTGCCGCGCACCGGTCGCGAGCACGAGCGTGTCATAGCGGAGGGTCGAACCGTCATCGAGACGGAGCTCTCGAGCCTCCTTATCGATGGACTCGACGGATGCAAGCAGTGTGGTGACGTTCGGACGCCGGCCAAAGAGATGCCGGATCGGCCATGCAATCTCGGACGGCGCAAGCGACGCCGTCGCCGCCTGATAGAGCAGCGGCTGAAACAGGTGGTGATTGCGGCGATCGACGATCGTAACCCGGATCGGCGCCTTCGCGAGCCGGTGAACCGCCTCGAGTCCGCCGAACCCGGCGCCGACCACGACCGCGTGATGAACGCTCGTCATCTCTTTCCCCCGGCTGTCAAAAATAGCCCTTGCGCATGATTGGCGCGCAAAGTGGCGCCGGCGGGGCGAGGGCGGCGACGCTGCTCGGCGCGACAAGGAGGGGGCGGCATGTTAGGCCGGGGCGTCTGCCTAGAATAGGTCGGAACCGATCCATGCGGCACTATCGAATCGCGGTCATTCCGGGCGACGGGATCGGCAAGGAGGTCATTCCGGCCGGGCTCGAGGCGCTTCAAGCGGTCGCCGGTCGAGAGGGATTCGAATTCGCCTTCGACCGCTTCGACTGGGGCTCGGACTATTATCATTCGACCGGGCTCATGATGCCGGCGGACGGCCTGGCGCAAATCAAGGATCATGACGCGATCTATTTCGGCGCCGTCGGCTCGCCCGAGGTGCCCGATCACATCAGCCTCTGGGGCCTAAGGCTCGCGATCTGCCAGCCGTTCGACCAATACGCAAACGTCCGTCCGGCCCGGGTGCTGCCGGGGATAACGAGCCCGCTGCGCCAAGTGAGCGGCCCGGAGCTCGACTGGGTGATCGTGCGCGAGAATTCGGAGGGCGAATATGCCGGAGTCGGCGGGCGCGCGCATCGCGGCCTGCCGATCGAGGTCGCGACCGATGTCTCGATCATGACCCGCGCCGGAGTCGAGCGGATCTTCCGCTTCGCCTTCGCGCTCGCCCGCTCGCGGCCGCGCAAGCTGCTCACCATCGTCACCAAGTCGAACGCCCAGCGTCACGCTATGGTGATGTGGGACGAGATCGGCGCCGAAGTCGCGCGCGAGTTTCCCGACGTGACCTCAGACAAGATGCTGGTCGACGCGATGACGATGCGGATGACGATCAGGCCCGCGAGCCTCGATACGATCGTCGCCTCGAACCTCCATGCCGACATCTTGTCCGATCTCGCGGCGGCTTTGGCCGGCTCGCTCGGCATCGCCCCGACCGCCAACCTCAACCCCGAGCGCGCCTATCCTTCGATGTTCGAGCCGATTCACGGCTCGGCGTTCGACATCGCCGGCAAGGGGATCGCCAATCCGATCGGCTCGTTCTGGACCGGCGCAATGATGCTCGAACATCTCGGCGAAAAGGCCGCTGCCACTCGCCTCATGCGGGCGATCGAGCGCATCACCGCAAACCCGTCGCTGCACACGCCCGACCTCGGCGGCTCGGCGACCACTCGCGCGGTGACCGACGCCACGATCGCGGCCATCCAGGGCGAAAACGTCTAACATCTAGATGCGAGCGTGACTGGTTAAGCGGCAATGCACGCGTTATTGCGAGCGTGAGCCGAAGCAATCCAGGGGAACGTGGGAGCCCCATGAGTCCTGGATCGCGACGTCGCCGTCGCCCGTCGAAAGACGGGCGTCTTCCGAACCGCGCAGTCTGAATGCTGCGTGCTCTAGCGGGCGACGTCAGCGGAGATTGGCCAAGGGCGCGCCGATGCGCCAGACCACGCCCGTCGAGGCGTAGCGAACCGATGCGGTCGCGCCCAGTTCCGCCGTGAGGACGCCTTCGATCATGCGCGAGCCGAAGCCTCTGCGGGTCGGCTCGGCCACAGTCGGACCTCCAGTCTCCGCCCAGGTCAATTCAAAGGAATTTTCCGCGCCGGGCGCGATTCGCCAGGTAATCTCGATGCGGCCGTCTGGAGCGGACAATGCGCCATATTTGGCGGCATTGGTCGCAAGTTCGTGCAACGCGAGGGAGAACGAAAGCGCCGAGCGCGGCGAAACGGCGATCTGTGGTCCTTGCAAGCGAAATCGCCCGCCCTCGCCGGCGTGCGGCTCGATTGCGGTTTTGATAATCGATTCGATTTCGACGCCCGCCAATCCTTTCCCCATCAGGATGTCCTGCGCGCGTGACATCGCAACGAGACGGGTCGACAGCTTGCTGCGCGCCTCGGACATCGTCGAGCTCTCCCTCAGCGTCTGGTCCGAGATCGCCTGCACCGTTGTGAGCATGTTCTTGACCCGATGACTCAGTTCGTTCGTCAGCAAGTCTCGGTGTTGTTCGATTTGCTTCCTCTCAGTGATGTCGATGGTCGCTCCGGGGAACCGGGTCGCCTGGCCCCGGTCGTCGCGGTAAGCCCGCCCCATCGCCAAGACCCATCGCACCGAGCCATCAGTCTGCACAAGGCGATATTCTTCCGAAAAGTCGGCCCCCGAAAGCAGAGCCTCATTGATGCTTCGCTCGAGCCGTTTTCGGTCCTCAGCGTGTACGGATTGGATGAACATGCCGATCGGCGCGCCAGCCTCAGCCTGCTTCGGGTCTACGCCATAAACTCGCGCAAAGCGTTCGTCGGCAAACACCAGGTCGGATTGCACGTGCCAATCCCAAGTGCCGATCACCCCGGCGGACAGAGCCAGCCTCAGCCGCTCTTCGCTCGCCGCCAGCGCCTGAAAGGCGCGATGTCGGTCAGTAACGTCGTTGCAGACGACGAGGACCCCGCCAATGCCGTTGGCGGCGGTCTCTTCGTCGATCGGTCCGAAGCTGTATGTCCACCAGACATCCTCCCGCTTGCCGTGGCGCGTCACCGGGACGAGCTGATCTTCGTTCCAGGTCGCCCCTTCGCCCCGCATGACCAAATCGATCTGGGGCCCGATGATGTCCCGGATTTCCTGCCAGCACTCTCTTCCGCGCTGGCCGAGGGCGCTCGGATGGCGCTCGGGTCCCATCGTCTGGCGATAGGCGTCGTTATAGAATTGAATGAGGTCGGGTCCCCACCAGATGAACATCGGGTGTTGCGTCGTGAGAAGGATGCGGATGGCTGTGCGGAGGCTTTGCGGCCAATGGTCGGGAGAGCCGAGCGGGCTCGCGTCCCAATCATAGCCTCGCATCAGAGAGCCCATCTCTCCGCCGCCGCCGAAAAAATTTCGTCTGCCGATAACTGGGTCTAGATCCAACTGCATTGACGGCCGAACGTACCATTTGCCCGTTCAACTCGCTATCGACATTTGCAGCGTCGCCGCAAGCGCCTAGGAAGAGGATCGCTGACTGTCGATCGATCAATCGTCGAGACTGCTCGAACACGGCGGCTCGATGTGTCGCCTGCACTCGACGTAGACAATCGCCGCTCCCATCTTCCATATAGTCGCCCGCCGCCGGCGGCGGGCGCAAAGAAGCGATGTCGCGTCGCGGATAGGGGACGAGGACGGGGAGCTCGCGCATTTGAACAAGGCCAGACTGCACGACATCGGCTTTGAGTCCTACGACAGCATGGAGGGCCTCATCGCGATCGATCCCGGCCGGCCGCCGGCGCGGTTCGAAGTCGTGGCCGCGGGCGAAGCTGATCCATGCGGTCTATCCCGGCCTGCTCGTCGCTGGCACAATCGCGCTGGCGTCGACCTGGCTCGCCCAACACTACACGGCGCCGGTTATGCTCTTCGCGCTCCTGTTCGGCATGGCGTTCCACTTCCTGCACGAGGAGGGCCGCTGCGTCGCCGGCATCGAGTTTGCCTCGCGCTCGGTGCTGCGGGTCGGGGTCGGATTGCTTGGGGTCAGGATCACCCTCGGCCAGATCGCCTCGCTCGGCGCATGGCCGGTGGCGACGGTGATCGTCGGTGTCGCGACGACGATCGTCGTCGGCTTCCTGCTCGCGCGCCGGCTCGGACTGTCGCCTATGTTCGGGGTTCTTTCAGGCGGCGCCGTCGCGATCTGCGGCGCCTCGGCGGCGCTGGCGATCGCCTCCGTCCTGCCGCCCAGCGATACTCGGGAGCGCGACACTATCCTCACCGTGGTCAGCGTCACCGCTCTGTCCACGCTGGCGATGATTCTCTATCCAGTGTTCGCGACCTCGATCGGCCTCGACCACAAACAGGCCGGCATTTTCATTGGCGGCACCATCCATGACGTGGCGCAAGTCGTCGGCGCCGGCTACTCGATCTCGAACGAGACCGGCGACATCGCCACCTATGTCAAGCTCTTGCGGGTGGCGATGCTGCTGCCGGCGGTGTTCGCGATTTCATTTCTCATCGCCCGGAGCGGCGGCCACGGCGAAGGCGCGCGGGCGACGCTGCCGCTGTTTCTGGTTGGCTTCGCGGCCCTCGTCGTCGTCAACTCGCTTGACCTCCTGCCGCAAATCGTCATCGCCCTCGCCAACGAGGCGTCGCGCTGGTGCCTGGTCGCGGCGATCGCGGCGCTCGGCATGAAAACCTCGTTCAAGGCCCTGTTCGCGGTCGGGTGGCGGCCGATCGGGCTCATGGTCGCGGAAACGCTATGGATCGCGGCCCTGGTTCTGTTTGCGGTGAAAACGATTGTCTGAGGTCGCAGTTCGCGCCGTCCGCTTGAAAGACGCCGTAACGAACGCCAAATTCGGGCGAAGAATTCCGGCCCCTCCCAGGGCTTCAACAGAAGGAGCCGTCAAATGCCAACTTCAACTGAACGCGCGGTTCTCGCGGGCGGGTGTTTCTGGGGCATGCAGGACCTGATCCGCCGCTTTCCGGGCGTCATCTCGACGCGGGTCGGCTACACCGGGGGCGAGGTCCCCAATGCGACCTACCGCAACCACGGTAACCACGCCGAGGCGATCGAGATCACCTTCGATCCGGCGAGGATCAGCTACCGCAAACTGCTCGAGTTCTTCTTTCAGATACACGATCCGACGACCCGCAACCGCCAGGGCAACGACGTTGGCGCGAGCTACCGCTCGGCGATCTTCTTCACCAACGACGAGCAGAAACGCGTCGCGCTCGACACCACCGCCGATGTCGAGGCCTCTGGCCTGTGGCCGGGCAAGGTAGTGACCGAGGTCGTGCCGGCGGGTCCATTCTGGGAAGCGGAGCCCGAGCATCAGGATTACCTCGAGCGCTATCCGAACGGCTACACTTGCCACTATGTCCGCCCCAACTGGGTGCTGCCGAAGCGGGCCGCGGCGGCCGAATAGACGCTCGGGGCACATGGAAAGCGGGCTCAACGGGACGACCCGTTGAGCCCTGCCTTTTTGACCGGCCGCGACGAGGGCAAATCGCCGGCTGCCGCCGGCGTGCCTACCTTCGATCAGTACGGATGATAGTAGTGGGGGTGATGGTAGTAGGCGTAAGGATGGTGGTAGTAATGCCGGTGATTGGTCATCGAGTTTCCAATCGCCGCGCCGCCGACGCCGCCCACCACCGCGCCGACCGGACCGCCCACAAGGGCCCCTCCAACCGCGCCTGTAACCCCTCCGGTCACCGCGCCGCTTTCGTCAGCAAACGCCGCCGGGGAAGAGGCGCAGAGAAGCGTCGCAGCAGCAACGCCAAGCATCCATCGAGACATAAAACCCTCCATTAGGTTGGGCGGAGGTTGGCAGCGCTCCGCCGCGCAATCCGCCGTGCTCGGGCTTCATCAACCGTTTGAAGGCTGAAAGGTTCCGCGGCCGCCCATCCCGGCCTGCTGCGGCGCTTCAGTGCGCCTTCAAGATTTCCCCGCGTCGCTCCGGGCTGAAGCGAATCACGAGGACGATCGCGACCGCGACCACACCCGCCACCAGCGCCAGAGCAAACGCATAGTTGCCGCCGTTCGCCTCCGCGATCTGGGCCTGGAGCGGGCCGTTGTAGGAGGCGAGGAAATTTCCGGCCTGATAGACGAAGGCCGGAATGGTGGCGCGCGCCGCGCCCGGGGCCAGTTCATTGAGATGAGCCGGGATCACGCCCCACGCGCCCTGAACCGCGACCTGCATGATAAACGCGCCGATGGCCAGCAGAACGGGCGTCGCGCCGTACGCCCAGAGATACAGCGCCGGCAGCGCGATCAGCGCCGCGACGGTGATCGCGTTGACCCGGCCGATCTTCTCCGACACGTGGCCAAAGGTGAGGCCGCCGGCGATGGCGCCGAGATTGGCGACGATGACGATAAGGCTGACGGTTCCCGGATCGAAATTGTGCTGCTTCTGCAGGAACGTCGGATAGAGGTCCTGCGTGCCGTGGCTGAACAGGTTGAAGCACATCATCAGTGCGACCATGTAGATGACCAGACCCTTGTGCTCTGAAATCGTCGCCCAGAGGTGTGGCTTCTCGTGCACCTTCGACGCTTCGAACGCCGGCGACTCGGGCACGCCGCTCCGGATGAACAGCACGACAAAGGCGGGCAAAACGCTAAGCAGGAACATCGCCCGCCAGCCGACCGTGTAGTCGCCGAACGTGCGGCCGAACAGCAGCCAGTTGGCGAGCGCGGCGAGCAGAAATCCGGTCGGATAGCCGCATTGCAGAATCCCGGAGACGAGCCCGCGCGCCTGCGGCGGGATCGACTCCATCGCCAGCGAGCTGCCGAGGCCCCATTCGCCGCCCATGGCGATGCCGAACAACGCCCGCAAGATCAGGAACACAATAAGGTTCGGTGAGAAGGCGGCAAGCGCGCCGAGGATCGAATAGCAGAGAATGTCCAGCATCAGCGCCGGCTTGCGTCCCCACCGGTCGCCGAGCCGGCCGAAGATGAATGCGCCGACGAATCGCATCGCCAGCGTGAGAAAGAGCGCATAGGCTACCGCCGAAATCTCGACCCCGAACTCCTTGGCGATGTCCTTGAGCAGGAAGGTCAGGAGGAAGAAATCGAACGCGTCGAGCATCCAGCCGAGAAACGCGGCGGCGATCGTCTTCTTCTGATCCCCTGTAAGGTTCATCGTCGCCCTCCCGCGGCGTCGGCGCTCGTCCGAGACCCACGCGTTTTCTCATTGCAGAATCAATGCATACGCGCTGCGCGATAGCGGCACAAGCCAAACGCCGGTCGTCAACTCGGCGGCGGATCTCGCGGTCGGCCCGGGAGCGGGTTCACCGACCCGCAACGCTCGAAATCTTTGGCCGGGAACGAGGGCCGCGGCGGCGCGAGCGGATGGATGAACTGGCCGGCGAGCGTGTCGGGCATCGGCTCATCGATCCCATAGCGTTCCGGCCACGCGTCGGGCAGGTGATGGGTGCCGAAAATGCGATCGAGCCACGGAAACATCGAGGCGTAGTTGCAGTCGCGCCGCTTGCCGCCGCAGGTGTGGTGCCAGTGGTGGAAGCCCGGCGTGGTCAGAAGCCATTCGAATGGCCCGAGGCGCCATCGGACATTGGAATGGATGAAATATCCCCATGTCGACCCGGAGATGAGGACGAAAGCCGCGATCAGGCCATCGCCGACGCGGACTGGATTGGCGAGCCCGAGGGCGAAGATCGGCGTCAGCATGACCATCCGCGACCACGCCAGGTCGACTGGATGCATGCGCGTATTGACGAGGAAATCGAGCTCCTCGGCGCTGTGATGGACAGCGTGGAATCGCCAGAGGAAGGAATCTGGTGGCTCAGGCGATGCGCCCAATAATAGGCGATCTCGCCGACCAGCATCGTGGCGCAGGCCTTGAGCCAGATCGGCCAGGCGGAGATCGTCGCCAGCGCGCCGTCCGGGATGAGGCGATGGACCGCCAGGACGGCGAGCGAAATCGGCGGCCCGAGCACGAGGCCGGGCAGGAGGCCGTTGAGAAAATAATAGCCGAGGTCGACGGCGATCTCCTTGCGAAAGATCTTCTGCCGATGCAGCGCGAACATCCGCTCGATCGGCACGAAGACCGCGGCGAAGACCGCCAGCCACATGGTGAGCCTTGCCGCGGCAAACAGGACGGTGAAGAGGTCTCGATAGGGGTCTGCGGCCATGACGGCGTCCGTGGACCGATAAGTCGGGCCGTGGTGGCATTTACGAAACTGCGATGGAAGATAGTCTCGGCGCGAATGGCGGCCAAGCCGCCCGCAAGCAGGCGGCTTGGCTTTTTCGCCGTCAGGGTTACGCCCTCACTATCCCACGATCGAAATCGCGGGCCGGCGCCGGCTGCGAAGACCCGCGTAGCCCAGACCGGCAAATCCGATGAGCATCATGGCCCAGGTCGACGGCTCCGGAACCGCCGTCAGGGACACGCTGTCGAGCAGCGAGAACGGCGGCGCTCCGCTGGCGCCCGGATCGTTGATTGCGCAGTCCATGAAGGATGAATTGCAGCCTCCCATCCCGTAGTCGACGAACGACAGCAGGTTCGGGTCCGGCCCGACGCCCTCGTAGGTGAACGTCACCGTTTCGGTCATCCAGCCGGAAAAACCGTTGCTGGGGAGGTCGATGGTCGGAGTTGTGGCGATTGTCTGGCCTCCGAGGGTCACGACCCATGTGTCCGTGGTATTGCCGTTGTAAAGATACTGCTGCGCGGCCGCATATTCGAAGCTGAGCGTATATTGGTCGCCGACCGTAAGGCCGCTGATGACCTGACCGAGCGACGAGGGATGGTAGGTCGAGTCGACGCCGTAGAAATCGCTTCCCTCGGGACTGGCGTCGGCTGAGCTGCCCCACAGCGGCAATGTGGCGGGACCGCCGGGGTTCCCGTACTGGGACGCCGGCCCGACCCCCGCGTCGGTCGTGGTGAAGCTATTGGCATTGCTGAAGATGAAAGCGTAGCCGGCCGGATAGCTGGCGTTGGTTCCGGTCACCGTCCAGCCGCTCGCTGTCGTGCCAGGGGCGCTTGCGTTCTGGCCTCCCGCGGTCGCCGGAAGCGTTTGATTGAACTGACCGGCGCCGAAATTGTCTTCGAAGCTGCCGTTGGTGACCAGGTCGCCTGCGAACGCAGGCATGGCGAGCACAGCCGCAAGAGCGGCGGCGCTCAAAACTACTCGCTGATTCACTGGAAGTCCCTCCTTTGGATATGCGCCGAGCGCGACGCATTGCGTGGCTAACCGCCCGCATCCAAAGGCCAGTCACAACCCGCAGGTTGTAGGCGCCTTAACAAAACGTCAACCTGAGTTTCACACTCACGGTAAGAGAATCGAATTATGGTTAATGCAGCTTAATAAGCATATTATTGACGTTATATATCGAAAAGATCGAAGGCGAGATTTTTCGCGCCGCCCGCGCCGCCAAGTTCGGAGGCCTATTGTTCACTTTAGCATGAATCTGGCTTCTGGAAAAGACAAAACTCGCTGAGGGCTGGCAAGCCTCTGGAATCATGAGGATTATAAGGCCGCTGAACCGCTTCCAAAAGGCAGAGCTGGCGACCGCGCCGGCCTTGCTGGGGCGAAGCAAACGCTCGGCGCCGCGTCTCACGGGCAGGATATAGCAGGGAACGGAGCAGGGAATTTTTTTACCGGAGCAGGGAATTTTTTGTCGCGAGCAGGGAATTTTTTTTGCCCTTTTGGGGTCGAGCAGGGATCTGCATTTCCCGCTCCCCCCGTTTTCGCGGAGGTTCGGATCCAAGCGTCGAAACGCGCCCGCCGCCCGGCGTCGCCGCCGCTTTCGGTTCAACACAATCCAGACGTGATCTGGAATCGCTTTCGGGTTCGGCCTCGCGACGCAACCTGCAGTGGACCCATTCCCGCCTCGACAGCTGCCTTGCGGCGCTCTAAGAGCGCGGGCGAGGGCAGGGAGCCTGGGGAAGCGGGCGGCTCACGATGATCATCGCCATCGACGGCCCCGCGGCCTCGGGCAAGGGCACCATCGCGCGCCGGATCGCCGCGCACTACCGGCTGCCCCATCTCGACACCGGACTGCTCTACCGGGCGACCGCCGCCGCCCTGATCGCCGAGGATCGCAACCTGTACGACGAGGCCGCCGCCGTCGCCGCGGCGCGGGGACTGGGCCTCACCGATTTCAACGACGCCGTCTTGCGCACGCGCCAGATGGGCGAGGCGGCGTCGGTGGTCGCGGCGATGCCCGGGGTGCGCGCGGCGCTGATCGAGACCCAGCGCGCGTTCGCCGCGCGCCCCGGGGGCGCGGTGCTCGACGGGCGGGACATCGGCACAATCATCTGTCCCGACGCCGACGTGAAGATCTACGTCACCGCCAGCGCGGCGGCGCGGGCGCAGCGGCGCGCGGTCGAACTCATTCAGCGCGGCGAAAAGGCCGACTATGAGGCGATCCTGGCCGACATCATCCGCCGCGACGCTCGCGATTCCGGCCGCGCCGCGGCGCCGTTGCGTCCGGCCGATGACGCAGTTCGGCTC
The DNA here is from genome assembly GCA_963794155.1 of uncultured Alphaproteobacteria bacterium. Lineage (GTDB taxonomy): Bacteria > Pseudomonadota > Alphaproteobacteria > Rhizobiales > Beijerinckiaceae > Roseiarcus. Next base: position 254,222 of record CAWCCX010000008.1, read on the forward strand.
GACACCACGCATCTCGGAATTGACGCCGCGTTCACCGAGGCCCTGCGCATCGTCGAGGCGGCGCGGATCAAGGCGTAGAGCGCCCGCCGCGCCGCCGCGGCTTTGGTCGATGCTTTCGGTCGATGCTTGGGTCGATGCTTGCGGGTCAGGCGGCGGCGCCCTGGGCGAGCCGGCTTTGGGTCGCGCGAAGCCGCTCGATCGCGCTGTCGATTTCGCCGCGCTGCCGCTCCAGATGGCCGATCTGGGTGACGATCTGCTGCACGTTGAGCTGATCCTCCAGGTCCGGCGTTTCCGTCGCCCCCTTGCCGCCGATCAGGTCCTGGATTTCGGTCAGGGTGAACCCGAGCTTCTTGCCCTTGAGAATCATCTCCATCCGGACGCGGTCGCCGGCGCGATAATACCGGGCGTTGCCCTCGCGGCGCGGCTTGATGAGGTTGCGATCCTCATAGAACCGCAGAGTCCGCAAGCTGACGCCGAACAGGCGGGACATCTGGCTGATGGTCAGCTCCGACTGCGCCGCGTCAGGCGCAAGGCGGCCTTCTTCTCCGAGCAACGAGGCCGAAGTCCCCGCGCTTGAGTGATTTAACGACGATATCCGGCTCATTGCCTCTCCTTTCGTCGGCGCCGTTGCGTTCGCGCCCCATGATTCGCGCGCCCCTGCGCGAATCGGATCATCTATGCCCGAGTGAATCCGGATTGCAATCGAAAGTTGCAACAACCAACAGATACAACTCTAGGGCCAAAGCGCAATGAGCCTGGCCGGTTTCGACGTATTGCGTTGAAAAACTCCGCTTGATCTGGGCGCCGGTGGCTGATTCTCTTCTCTTGGGAGCAGGAGATTCGGCCGATGATGGGCGAGCGGCGGGTGATGCAGGAGGCGCTGTTTTACGGCTTCAGCCTCGAGCGGCACGTCCCCGACAATCACATGCTTCGCAGGATCGATCGTTTCGTTGACCTGTCGGAGCTGAGGGCGCACTTGGGCCCCTACTACAGCGAGGTCGGACGGCCCTCGATCGATCCCGAGCTGATGATGCGCATGCTGATTGTCGGCTACTGCCTCGGCATTCGTTCAGAGCGGCGGCTGTGCGACGAGGTCCACCTCAATCTGGCTTATCGCTGGTTCTGTCGCTTGGGTCTCGACGGCGACGTCCCCGATCATTCGACGTTTTCCAAGAACCGCCACGGCCGTTTTCGCGAGAGCGATCTTCTGCGCAAGCTGTTCGAGACCGTAGTCGCGCGCTGCATGAAGGAAGGGATCGTGGGCGGTGAGGGATTCGCGGTCGACGCCAGCATCATCGTGGCCGACGCCCATCGCAGGCGCGGCGTCGCCAAGATCGAGGACCTCGATCCGACGTCCAATCGGGCGGTCGCGGAATATCTCTCAGTTCTGGATGACGCGGCCTTCGGCGGCGCAACGCCGGTCGAGCCGAAGACGATCTCGCCGACCGATCCGGCCGCCCGCTACACCGCTTCGGCCAACTCTCTCGCCGGTTATGCCTATTCCGACAACTACCTCATCGATCTGAAGCATGCGGTGATCATGGATGTCGAGGCGACGACGACCATTCGCCAGGCCGAAGTCGGCGCGGCCAAGACGATGCTCGATCGCACGGCTGAACAGTTCGGCGTCACGCCGTCGCGCCTGGTCGCCGATGCGGGCTACGGCTCGGCCGAGATGGTCGGGTGGCTGGTGGACGAGCGCGGGATCGAGCCGCACGTGAAGCTCATGGACAAGGCCGAGCGCACGGACGGAACGCTTTCGCGCAGCGACTTCACCTTCGATCCAGAGCGCAATCTTTATGTCTGCCCCGGCGGCAAAGAGCTCAAGAAGTACCACCGCGCTTTCGCCAAGCCGCGCGACAGGCTGACGAAGGACGGGACGATGATCTACTTTGCGCGCAAGCAGGACTGCGAGGCCTGCGCGCTCAAGCCCAAGTGCTGCCTGAACGTTCCTGCGCGCAAAATCGCGCGCTCTGTACATGAAGCCGCGCGCGACAAAGCCCGTGCGATCGCCAAGACCGAGGCCTACGCCGTCTCACGTCGCGAACGAAAGAAGGTCGAGATGCTCTTCGCTCATCTGAAGCGCATCCTCAGGCTCGGTCGATTGCGCCTGCGTGGCCCGAGCGGGGCCAAAGACGAGTTCCTCTTGGCCGCCACAGCCCAAAACCTGCGGAAACTGGCGAAGCTCATCCCCCTTCCGGCGCCGATCTTCGCCACATGAGGCGCAAAGGCGCGGCTTTGCCTCGCTGACAGCCGCAGCTCACGCTTCTCGCGCTCGCCTGAAGACAGGGTTCTTCAACGAAATCCTGTTGAAAAACTCGAATTTCCGCATCGATCACAATTCAGGAGACCGCTGGCGGCCTCGGTGAAAAATTCCTTAGGGGGTCGGCGGACCGACCGGGTTTGCCGCGTGCGACGCTCCTATATGCCCTGCCGTGAGGAGTATCGGCTGAGTTGACGCGACGCCCGCGAAAACGAGATTTTAGCGGTGGCTCAATTTCCGAGTTTTTCAACATGGGGTAATGGGCGGGAGCTCTTCCACGAAGGCCGCTACGATCGGCCCGTCATTGGAAGAGGAGACCGTTCAATGGACTATTTTGCCGGCCTCGATATCTCGATGGACGAGACCCATATCTGCGTCCTCGACCGCGAAGGTGTGGTGGTTCGCGAAAGCAAAACCGACTCGACGGCGGCGGCGATCGCTATCGAATTGGCGAAAGCGCCAGATTGTCGTCGCATCGTGTTTGAGACGGGGCGAATGGCGCCGATCCTGTTTCACGGGTTGAGCCAACTGGGCCTTCCCGTGGTATGCGTCGAGAGTCGGCAGGCCTACCAAGCGCTCAGGTCACTGGCGACCCACAAGACCGATCGCAACGACGCGCGAGGTCTAGCGCATTTGGCCCGTACTGGCTTCTTCAAGCCCGTGCATGTGAAGTCGCTGCAAGCTCATGCGCTCCGGTCGCTGATTAGCGCGCGTAAGAAGCTTGTCGGCCAGCGAGTAACCTTGGAAAATCAGATCCGAGGCTTGGCGGTTGTGTTCGGGGTTCGGTTGCCACGCGCGCTCACCGCAGCGTTCATCGATCAGGCTCTCAAGGCAAGCGAGGAGATCGCCGGTCTTTCTGCCGCCATGCGGGGATTGTTTGCGGCACGAACCGCAGTGATGACGGCGGTCGCTGCAATCGACGCGGACATGAGACATATGACAAGAGCCTCGGCGGCCTGCCGCCGGCTCATGACCATCCCAGGCGTCGGCCAACTGACAGCGCTCGCGTTTGTGGCTGCGATCGACGATCCTTTGCGCATCCGCCGATCCAGAGATATTGGCGCTTATCTGGGGCTGGTTCCAAAGCGCCATCAGTCGGGAGAGCTCGACTACACCGGCGGCATCTCGAAATGCGGGGATGGGCGGGTGCGAACCCTCCTGTACGAGGCCGCCAACGTCATGCTGACCCGCTACAAGGGCCAGCTCAAGCTGAAGGACTGGGCCTTCGCCATCGCTAGGCGGTCAACGATGCGCAAGGCGAGGGTTGCTCTGGCTCGCCGCCTCGCGATCATCATGCATGCGATGCTTCGAGACGGGACGGAGTTCGAGTTCGCCTAAGCCTGCAAGCCACGAGACAGGAGGCCGAATCCAGCTCCCAAGCGGAGCGACGCCCAAGGGAGGGAGCAGACGACGGCGTGGATTGTGTAGCAGGGGCCAGCCGTTGGCCGACTGCGATTTCAACCGAGCCGCGCTGCACCCAGCTTACCCCATCAAGTGCCGAACGAGCACGCAGAGAACGCAGGCACCCGAAAGCGTCGACACCCGAAGAGCTTCCGCCTTGACCCATTAGAGAACACTATTCGTCGATTTCGTTGAAGAACTCGAATTTTCGGATCGCTCACAATTCTCGAGGCCAGGCACAGGCTTCGATGAAATTTACTCGGGCGCGGCACCCAGCTAAGAGATGACTTCGCCCCTGGTGACCTTCCCATGCACTTTGACGGCACAGTCGGCGGTGATGTCGAGACTTGACGCGCAAATGCGAGAATTTGGAGCGAGCGTGTTTTGGGGTTTTTTCAATACAATCCGCAAATAGCGGCCATTCGCCGACGGCTTCGCGAGGAGGTCAAATCGCGCCTCAATCCTTCCGTTGGATCTCGATGCTGCTCGTGTTGGATATGCCGTAGTTCGTGCCGTTCCAGGTGCTGCTGGCCCCATCCTTGGCGGGAACTTGCGGGTGATAGAAATCCTTCAGGGATGCGGGAAACGGTGGTCCCCCGGAAACAGGCGGCCCGGTCCCGTTCCATTGCCCTTTTTCGCACGCCGATGTCGTGAACTGGTAGGTCGCTCGCTGCTCCGTGCTAAGCTCCAGTTTGAACAATGGTTCGGGTTCCCGTTGGAGCGTGCCGCCGATGTTCACGTCGAATTGGTCCGGCGATACACGGCGCGTATGGGTGCAGTTGCCGAGACGCTGCGGAGCATGGGTCATCGTGGCAAGCCCCTTGCCCTTGATGACACTGCCGTTGCTCCCCACGGCAAAACGGAAGACCACCACCACTGTATCGTTGTAGACGTTGCCTTCGCTGTGGCCCTTGAAGGTTCCGATCCAGCACTGCGGCAAAAGTCCCGCCGCGCTAATCTGCTCAATGACCCGAAACACGGTGGTCGGATCGGGAACGCCGGCGCCTTCCGTCGTGAACGTGCCGCCGGGGTCCGCGTCGAGCCCCTCGATTGACTGTCCAGTCGGCTTGTAACCGGTCGTCTTGCAGGTGCTACGATCTTGGATGTTCGTGCAGGTGACGTAATAGTCGTCGCCCAGCCCGAGGACGTGGCCAACCTCGTGAGCCAATACTCCTGGGTCAACCACACTCCATACGCCATTGAAATCGCGCTGATAGGGAAATGGATTGTCGAGCGTCGGCACCTGATCATCTGGCCCAGATGAGTTCCAATAATTATTAGGGTTGTCAGGGTCAAATATGACGTGGTGCCAACCGGGAGTTTTAAAATTTTCGAGAAACAAAAGTGGCTTAATCTGCAAATCAAGCTTGAATGTGAGGCAGTCTCCTAGCTTGGCGCTCTTGAGCGCCTCGTTCCAGATGCGGCCGACTTCGCGCTGGACATACTGGGCGGCGTCGACAACTTCACCAGTTTCATTGTCTGTTATTTTTCCCCCGCGAACCCAACGACCTCGATCTGAACATGGATAGTCACCGTCGTTCCATCGACAGTGACTGTGGTGCCCCCCACGCTCCCGGACGGCGCAGCGGCGCCGGGAACAGCGGAAATGATCAGACACACCGCGATGCCAAGGAAGACGAATTTGCAGAACGGGATCATCCGACATTCCGCCAGATTGCTGCCAATTAAGGCCTAGCCTGCGACCGTTTGCCGCTCACTGGCAAGCCCCAAGCGTCGGCCTAACTGCCACGACCCGCGATCGGCCGTTTTACGTCGATAGTGTTCAAAAATGGGTTAAGGGGGGAGCTCTTCTCGGTTTTCGACGCCTTGGGATGCCTGTGTTCTCTGCGCGCTCGCAGGCGCTTGATGGGGTAAGCTGGGTACAGGGCGGCGAGGTTGAAAACGCAGTCGGCTGGTTGGCCGCGTGCGACAGAATCGGCGCCGTGTCTGCTCCCTCCCTGGGTCGTCGCTCCTTGCGGGAGCTGGATGCGTTTGTCTTGCGATTGCTTTGCCTACGCCGCGAGGAACTCTGTTCCGTCCCGCAGCATGGCGTGCATGATGATTGCGAGACGACGCGCCAAAGCGATACGGGCCTTGCGCATGGTTGATCGCCTGGCGATTGCGAAGGCCCAGTCCTTCAGCTTGAGCTGGCCCTTGTAGCGGGTCAGCATGACGTTGGCGGCTTCGTACAGCAGGGTCCGCACCCGCCGGTCTCGGCATTTCGAGATGCCGCCGACATAGTCGACTTCTCCGGACTGATAGCGTTTTGGGACTAGGCCAGATAGGCGCCGACGGCACGCGATCGGTGGATGCGTGACGGAGGGTCGAACGCGGGACAAAGGCGAGCGCGGTCAGTTGACCGACGCCAGGGATTTTCATGAGCCGACGACAGGCGCCAGAGGCTCTCGTCATGCGCCTAATGTCGGCGTCGATCGAAGCGACCGCCGTCATAACCGCGGTTCGCGCCGCAATCAGACCCCGCATGGCGGCAGAGAGGCCAGCGATCCCCTCGCTGACCTTCAGAGCCTGATCGATGAAGGCGGCGGTGAGCGCGCGAGGAAGCCGAGCCCCGAACACAACGGCCAGGCCCCGGATCTGATTTTCCAAGGTCACGCGTTGCCCGACCAGCTTCTTGCGCGCGATGATCAGCGAGCGGACGGCGTGGGCCGACAAAGACTTCACGTGCACGGGCTTGAAGAAGCCGGTGCGAGCCAGATGCGCCAGCCCTCGCGCATCGTTGCGGTCGGTCTTATGGGTCGCAAGCGACTTGAGCGCCTGGTAGGCCTGCCGGCTCTCGACGCAGACCACGGGGAGGCCGAGTTGGCTCAACCCGTGGAACAGGATCGGCGCCATGCGCCCGGTCTCAAAGACGATCCGACGGCAGCTCGGCGCTTTCGCCAACTCGTCCGCGATCGCCTCAGCCATCGATGCCGACTTGCCCTCGTAGACAACAGCTCCATCGCGGTCGACGACGCAGACGTGGGTCTCATCCATTGAGATATCGAGGCCAGCAAAATAGTCCATCGAACGGTCTCCTCTTCCAAATCACGGCCGATCCTATCGACCTCCGTGGAAGAGCTCCGGCCCATTACCCGATGTTGAAAAACTCGGAAATTGAGTGGCCGCGAGAAGATCTCGTTTTCGCGCCCATAGCGGGATCTAAGCCGGTAGTCGCCACGGCAAGCCATATGGGAGGGTCGCACGCGGCAAAGGCGGCCCGTCCGCCGAACCCCCAAGGAATTTTCCATCGAGGCTGCCAGCGGTCTTCTGAATTGTGATCGAAGCGAAAATCCGAGTTTTTCAACACAATACGTCGAATCGGGACGTCCGGTTCCTCAGGACGAATGTCCGCTTCGGCGCGAGACCGGTTGAAAAACTCGGAAATTGAGTGACCGCGAGAATCTCGTTTTCGCGCCCATAGCGGGATCTAAGCCGGTAGTCGCCACGGCAAGCCATATGGGAGGGTCGCACGCGGCAAAGGCGGCCCGTCCGCCGAACCCCCAAGGAATTTTCCATCGAGGCTGCCAGCGGTCTTCTGAATTGTGATCGAAGCGAAAATCCGAGTTTTTCAACATGGGGTAATGGGCGGAGCTCTTCCACGAAGGCCGCTACGATCGGCCCGTCATTGGAAGAGGAGACCGTTCAATGGACTATTTTGCCGGCCTCGATATCTCGATGGACGAGACCCATATCTGCGTCCTCGACCGCGAAGGTGTGGTGGTTCGCGAAAGCAAAACCAACTCGACGGCGGCGGCGATCGCTATCGAATTGGCGAAAGCGCCAGATTGTCGTCGCATCGTGTTTGAGACGGGGCGAATGGCGCCGATCCTGTTTCACGGGTTGAGCCAACTGGGCCTTCCCGTGGTATGCGTCGAGAGTCGGCAGGCCTACCAAGCGCTCAGGTCACTGGCGACCCACAAGACCGATCGCAACGACGCGCGAGGTCTAGCGCATTTGGCCCGTACTGGCTTCTTCAAGCCCGTGCATGTGAAGTCGCTGCAAGCTCATGCGCTCCGGTCGCTGATTAGCGCGCGTAAGAAGCTTGTCGGCCAGCGAGTAACCTTGGAAAATCAGATCCGAGGCTTGGCGGTTGTGTTCGGGGTTCGGTTGCCACGCGCGCTCACCGCAGCGTTCATCGATCAGGCTCTCAAGGCAAGCGAGGAGATCGCCGGTCTTTCTGCCGCCATGCGGGGATTGTTTGCGGCACGAACCGCAGTGATGACGGCGGTCGCTGCAATCGACGCGGACATGAGACATATGACAAGAGCCTCGGCGGCCTGCCGCCGGCTCATGACCATCCCAGGCGTCGGCCAACTGACAGCGCTCGCGTTTGTGGCTGCGATCGACGATCCTTTGCGCATCCGCCGATCCAGAGATATTGGCGCTTATCTGGGGCTGGTTCCAAAGCGCCATCAGTCGGGAGAGCTCGACTACACCGGCGGCATCTCGAAATGCGGGGATGGGCGGGTGCGAACCCTCCTGTACGAGGCCGCCAACGTCATGCTGACCCGCTACAAGGGCCAGCTCAAGCTGAAGGACTGGGCCTTCGCCATCGCTAGGCGGTCAACGATGCGCAAGGCGAGGGTTGCTCTGGCTCGCCGCCTCGCGATCATCATGCATGCGATGCTTCGAGACGGGACGGAGTTCGAGTTCGCCTAAGCCTGCAAGCCACGAGACAGGAGGCCGAATCCAGCTCCCAAGCGGAGCGACGCCCAAGGGAGGGAGCAGACGACGGCGTGGATTGTGTAGCAGGGGCCAGCCGTTGGCCGACTGCGATTTCAACCGAGCCGCGCTGCACCCAGCTTACCCCATCAAGTGCCGAACGAGCACGCAGAGAACGCAGGCACCCGAAAGCGTCGACACCCGAAGAGCTTCCGCCTTGACCCATTAGAGAACACAATACGTCGAATCGGGACGTCCGGTTCCTCAGGACGAATGTCCGCTTCGGCGCGAGACCGGTCAGGCTGATTGAGTTTTGACCTTGGAGCGTATTGCAATTGGGCGTGCGCGGTTCGCTCCACCTCGTCCTGAGCCGGCGGCGCAGCCGCGGTGTCGAAGGGCGGTCCAGCGCGCGCCCAACAGCGCCAACTCCTCGAGGCGCGAGGAGGTCGTATGATTCCATCAAACAGTAACGCGCTCGGCGGTTTGTGAACATTTGATCTAAGCCGCGCGGTCCTTTCTTGGGCTGGCCTCAAATACAACTAACGAGTTGTGTGATGGTCATCACAGTCGCTTCAGGAGCCTTATGCACTGTTCCGCCTCGGCGGCGAGAAATTGTCTCCAAAAGTCAGGATTTATGAATGCTTAGACCGTCACGTCCAATTGGCAAGCGATCAGATATACCGTTAAGGCGCCGCAACTGAACTGCGTGGGGAGGCGTCTGCAAAAACGCTTGGGGGGCTGATGTCGAGAACCGGCGAGGAACGGCCTGTCGAGCGCCCCGCCCGGGAAAACGGACCGCCCGAGCGCAGAGACAGCTCGTCGCGACCGTCCCGAAAATACGTCCTGTTCGCGGATGGAACCGGCAACGCGTTCACCACACAGGAGTCCAATGTGTGGCGCCTTTATGAGGCGCTCGATCGCAGCAAGCCAGATCAGGTCGCCTACTATATTAAAGGCGTCGGCACCGCGGGCTGGCGGCCCCTTGCGGCGCTCGACGGCGCGACTGGCATCGGCGTGCCAGCCAACGTCCGGAAACTCTACCGTTTCCTGTGCTGGAATTGGCAGCCGGGTGATCAGATCTACATTTTCGGTTTCAGCCGCGGCGCGTTCACGGCGCGCACGCTCGTAGCGCTGATCAGCTCACAAGGCTTGGTCCCGGCGGAGATCGATGGGGTTGGGCCGGTCTCACATGGCGAAATGCAACGCAATGCGATGGCCGCCTGGCGCGAGTATCGAAGGGAAACAGTGCCATGGTACCAGAGCCTGCCGACGATCACGCTTGCGCGCACCGTCCGCGACATCGTGCTCGCTGTTTATCACTTTATCCTACGGCACCGCTCCTACAAGGACGTCCGCAGGGCGATGGGTGGCCGCTACGAGGTGGAAATCGAATTTCTCGGGCTGTTCGATACTGTTGAAGCGTTCGGCGTTCCGGTCGAAGAGCTTCGCACCGCAATCGATTGGGCGATCTGGCCAATTTCTTTCCGCAATCGCCTCCTCTCACACAAGGTCAAGCGCGCGCGACATGCCCTCTCGCTTGACGACGAGCGCACCACCTTCCATCCGATCCGGTTCGATCAGAGCAATCCGAGAGATGTGGATCAGATCAAGGAGGTTTGGTTCGCAGGTGTACACTCCGACGTCGGCGGCGGTTACCCTGATGGGACACTCTCCTATGTACCCTTGTTGTGGATGGCCGAACAGGTCGTGAAAGACCTTCGTTTCCAACCGGGCAGCGGTGATCACTTCAGAGCCTATCAGTCGGCGATCGGCCCAATGCACAACTCGCGGAGCGGCGCAGCGGTCATGTACCGATATGGTCCGCGTCCGATCGGGGAGGACGAAAAGGTGGACGGCGGGCCGCCCGTCGTGCATCTCGCCGTGGTTGAGCGAATGTTGCACGGCTGTGACGACTATGCGCCTATCACCCTTCCCGCTTGTGCAAAAGTCCTGCTGCCCGACGGCCGGGTGTTGCGGCTGACGGAGGATGCCACGCGCGCGGCGATGAAGTCCGCGTACGAGACCTCGCCCAAAGGTCAAAACGCACCCGCCGCAGCCGCAGAAGCCTTCGTCAAGATGTCACCGCCGGACGACGACATGGTCAAGCTGGTTCTTGACACTGTGTGGTGGCGGCAATTTGCATATTATTCGCTGCTCTTGGCGATCGCGTTGCTGGCCGTGTGGCCCTGGGTGGCCAGAAAAATCGTCGCGATCCTGTCGGGCCCGACAGACAGGGTGGTTGTCCGAGGTTCGAGCGCACTGGATCTCGTTCGTTTTCTGGACGACGGCCTGGGCCCCGTATTGAAATCGGTCGCCGATTTACTTCAGAGCTTCCTGCCACCATACGCCGAATATTGGTTGAAGATAGCAGTCTTCTATCCCGTCGCCACGACCGCCGTCATTGCGCTCGCCGCCACTGCATGGAGCAGGAACGCCTTTCTGCGCAATCGCATCCAGGAACGTGCGCGGCTCGCCTGGAACCGACCCGGGCCCATGTTGCCGGACACTGGTAAAGCAAGTTGGCTACTGACGATAGGCCGGGTTATGCGGCTGTACGCCTGGCCACTTCGCTTGGCGTTCACGAACCTGGTGGTTCCGGCAATCTTTCTGACAGCTATTTTCAGCGCAACCTTGTTGGCTGCCGGCCGTAGTTATTTCAACTGGAACGCCGGCACGGGTGAGCTCTGCAAGAGCGTAGGCTCCGTCACGGCGGTGGGTGAACAGCTGATCGCAGCGCGCGCCCCGTTCGACATCACCAAGCTGTGCTGGGCAAGCGGGCTTGGGGTCGAGAATGGCCACAGGTATCGCATCTGGATCGCCGTGAGCGATCCGTGGTTCGACCGCACCATCATGTCCGGCGCGAACGGATTTAAAGACTACGACATTCTCCACCTGGCCGCGCTGCCAATCCGCCGCTTGTATCGAGCGGACTGGTTCCAGCCGGTCGCGCGCATCGGCACGGAGGGATACACGGAACTGCCGCTCGAAGACATCAATGCGATGCCCGCCGATGGTCTCCCGCGTCCTCGCGACCCGATCAACCCCAAAAACAAGGAGACGTACCCGGTTCGGGTCGAGGACACCCCCGAGTTCGCTGATACGAATAGCGAGCTTCGACGCAGCTGGCGCAAGTTTGGATTTTTTGAGCCAATTCCCCAAGCAGCGCTTCCTGCTGCGCGCGACGTCTGGCGCAAGCAAGGATTGGCGAGTCTGATGGTTGCGGATTTCACAGCACCGGAGTCCGGCGAGTTGTTCCTCTACGTCAACGACGCGATCCAAGTCTTCCCGTTTTTAGGTCCGTTTGGGCGCTTCTACAACAATAACAGTGGCACTGCTTGGGTAAGCCTCCAACGCATACCGCTCCCGCCGCCAGGCGGGTGAAATCTACAAGGTAGCTAGTGGCAGGTCCCCTAAGTGCTATGCTTGTAGTCTGGCAGCGTACCTCTACCTGACCCACCACTGGCCGCGTCACGGGTCAGCCGCGTCGAGATCCGGTTCACCGAGCATGGCGGGCGCTTCTGCCTTGTTGCCGAGCGCGAGAGCGCCAACTGGGTGCGCAACGTCCAGTCGCAGCCGCAGGTCACGGTCCGGGTCGGAGACGCCGAATTCAACGCCATCGCGGGCGCTTGATCGCCTGAATGTCGGTCGGTCACCGACCACCGAGGAGCGCGGCTTACTCGGACCCGCATTCGTTGAGCGGCGGGGTCGGCTTGCCGGTGAGCAGGGCGGTCAGAGCCGCAGCCGTGCCGATCGGAGCGCCAACGTAGATTGTCGAACCGGTGTTGCCGTTGGCGACGTCGCTCTTGCAGTATTTGAAGAAGGACTTATCGCACGGATAGGGTCCGAGGATCTGATAGCCCTGCGCGCTGCCCGAGCTGGCGTCGGTGATCGGACATGAACAGATGATCTGCCCCTTCGGCGCCGGCTTATCGAAGCCGGGGAACGTCGTCTCCTCGGTGCTGCGGAAGCATAAGCCGCCATCGCATTGGGCATAGGCGCCACCGGACTTTCCGCCCTCGCAGGTATAGACCCCGCCGCCTCCCTGCGGCGAGGCGATCTGCTCGGGCAGACTGTAGGTGCTCACCATGAATTGGTTGCTGGCGCCGGCGGCATTGACCGAGCAGACGTCCACGCCCTTGCCCATCGGAAATGGCAGGCTAATGCTGTCGCCGTGCTTCTCTTCGCACTGGCAGTAGGCGACCCCGTCGTACACGTTGCAGCGCGCCGCGGCGCAGAGGGCATAAGTCTGATCCTTGCAGACCGTGAATGACGAACCGGCCATCGCGTCGAGAAGCTTGTCGAGGCAAGCCTTGGGAAGCTCGCCCATCTTGTTCTGCATGCACGCTTTCATGCGTCCGATGTCGGGCAGCACGTCCGAGCACAGACGCCAGACATCGCCGGCGCACGCTTTGATGAGCCCGAAATCCTGCTCCAGCCGATCCTGCGCCATCGCAGGCGCGGCTGCGCCCGCCGCCATCACAAACACGGCCATTGTCACGCTGATCAGCCGCGCGTTTGCAGACATCTTCCAGTTTGAGCGCATAATTATCCCTTTCCGCCTCGCTTCGCTGCGTTTCATCCCGCCGGGCGCCGGCTTTCCATCCAGGCGCGCGTAAGCAGGACCGCCAAAATCAGATGGAGCGCGGCGGCGGGCCAGAGCAGCATGCCCACGTTCGCACCCATGAGGCCGGTAACGATGAGGAAGGCCGCCGCGAGCCAACTTAGAGCCGTGAGCGGGGCGAGCGCATGAGCCTCGGCACGGGTGGTGCGCGGCCAGCAGCCGACCGCCAGGCACAGCATGACGAGTCCGGCGATGCGGCCCGTCGCCTCTCCCACCGCGTTCAAGTCGGAACCGAAGAGAAGCCGGGCCAGCAGGGACGGCGCCACGATGAGCCCTACCCCGGTTAGGACCTCGAGGCCCGATGCGGCGCGCATCCATAAGCTCGCCGAAGGCGGCTCCCCCGGATTCATCGGTCGTCTCTCCCTCGAGAAGACAATTGCAAGCTCGACGGATTCACGGCGGCCGAATATTTCCTGTCGAACGGCGATGGCGTACTGATCCTTCGGGCTCTTAGGCCCAAATTGGGACGTCGGCTTGGCATTTGACGCCAAATTATCCGTGCGGCTTGGCGCGGACTGAATTACTGGGGATAGTGCGATGCCTGCCGCAATTCCCTTGATACGTGGTTTCGCGCTGTTGCCCACGTTGCACTGGCTCGCCGGCGAAGGCGTCTCGATCGAACGCGCACTCGCGGAGGTCGACCTTTCGCTGAGCCTGATTGCCCATCCCTTTCGTCCGATACCTTTGACGCACGCGGCCGCTCTGCTTCGGAACGCAGCGCGAGAACATGGGCCGGACCTTCCTTGCTGTATCGTTTCAAAGACGAGCAGCCTTGAGATCGCGATGCTCGGAAAGGTTGCTCTTGGCGCTCGAACGCCAGGTGAGGCCCTGGCGAGGATCGTGGCCGCGCTGCCGTACTACTGCTCGCACGAGCAGGTCTCGTTCGAGAGGAAGGCGGGCCAATATGTCGTGCGGGAGTTCTTCGCCCATAGGTTCGACCCCGAGACGCAGCACACGCTCCTGCAGTACGCCGCGGCCATGATCGATCGCATACTCAGCATGGCGGGCAGTCCGGCGCCTCGATTTGCGAGGATCGAAATTCCTCCGCATCCCGTGCACAAGGTCGAGCACCTTCGGCGCTGGTTCGGCGACCGTGTGATCGAAGCGGAATCGCGTGGGATTACGGTCCTGATCGAGGACCGGGTCATGGAGCGCGCCTTTGGCAAGGTGGCGCGAGATCGTCTCAATCCGAGAGCGCTAGACAGCGGGGCTTCGCTGCGCGGCGGCGAGACCTTCTCGGATTCGGTGAAAGCCTTTCTGAACTTGACGATCGAAAATGACGAGGCGCCGAGCATGAAGCGCGTGGTCGCCGCGGCGGGAATGAGTGCGCGCACCTTTCAGCGCCAGCTCAAGAAAGAGGGCGCGAGCTTTTCAGACTTGCTCGCCAATGTGCGACGCAGCGAAACGCTCAAGCGGCTCAAGGAGCGAAACCTCACAATCGCAACTATCGCGAGCGATCTCGGCTATTCCGACCAGGCCACGTTCACGCGTGCGTTCCGGCGATGGACCGGAAGTCCGCCGAGTCGCTTTCGCGCAGCGGCGAGTTGAGGTCTGGGCGTGGGACGCAACCTTTTTATCTAGAGCCCCATCGTTCGGCGAACGAAGGCCGAATGGTCGGAAGCCGCCAATTTGGGACGTCCCCGGTCACAATCGCGATCGGCCGCTTGACGTCGATAGTGTTGAAAAACTCGAATTTCCGCATCGATCACAATTCAGGAGACCGCTGGCGGCCTCGGTGAAAAATTCCTTAGGGGGTCGGCGGACCGACCGGGTTTGCCGCGTGCGACGCTCCTATATGCCCTGCCGTGAGGAGTATCGGCTGAGTTGACGCGACGCCCGCGAAAACGAGATTTTAGCGGTGGCTCAATTTCCGAGTTTTTCAACACTATTCGTCGAATCGGGACGTCCGGTTCCTCAGGACGAATGTCCGCTTCGGCGCGAGATCGGTCATCCTTAAGTCTTGACCCTGGACTAAACGACTATGTGGCGCGCGCCGCTCGCCGGCCCCGAACGATGCCTGCAAGTCCAAGTCCCGCGAAGCCTGCCAGCATCATCGCCCAAGTCGGGGCTTCAGGGACGTTCACGGTATAGCTGAAGCCGAAGCCATCCCCGACAGTGCTTGCGGTGAGAAAGAGCGAGATGTCCACGACCTGCGGACCGGCGTCCTCGAAGCCAAGATCGAGCCGGTTGTCGCGGAAAAACTCTTCCGCGCTGCGCAGCGACGAGAATGTGAAGTCCAAGGGAGGCGCGTTGGGGTCCGCGTTGTCTGAGACGGTCAACTCAAGGCTGTCAAAACCATCTCCAGTCGCGTCAAAATTCACCAACGTCAGATAAAGAGGGTCGGGCTGGGTCGTTGTGAAACTGAAATCCGCTGTCGTTTCATAGACGAGAGTTTCCCCCTCTCCACCATAGCCCGCCGACATCTCGCCAGCGGCTCCGGCCCCCGTCAGCAACGCGGCGGAGACGGTCTGGCCCGGCGAGATCTCTATCGGGTGGGGCGCCCGGCTCGATCGCGGCGACCGACATCGCGCTCGCCGGCCCCCCGCCGGGGGAGTTGGCCGACGCCTGGACGGTCCCGCCGCCATTCTGGCTCATGCTGTCGGCGTTCGCCTGGCCGGTCGCTCCTGGGCCGCTGTCCGTGGCGCCTCCGTTTCCCCCGGTCGCGGTGGAGGTCGCGATCACCGCGGCGGCGCCGGTCGAGGTTGCCGAACTGGTCGCGCTGGCTTGGCCGCCGTTCGCGCCGGACGCGGTTCCGTCGCCGCCCGCGCCGCCGGTGGCTGTGGCGGTCGAGACGACTTTGCCGCCAGATGACGACCCGGTCGCGCTGGCGGTTGCGCCGCCGCCATCTCCGCCGGTGCTTTGGAAAACGGGATCGAGCGTGGTCGATCCGCCCTGACCCCCGGTGGCGAACGCCGAGACGCTCACCAGGCCCGGGCCCGAAGCGGCGCCCATGGCGGTCGCGTTCGCCGCTCCGCCAGCGCCGGCCTTATCCAGGCCGCCGGTCGTGGCGTCACCGCCCGCTCCGCCAATCGCGGTCGCCCCCACGTTGAGCGAGCCGCTTGATGTAGCGCCGTTGGCCATCGTCGTTCCGGCGCCGCCATCGCCGGCGATGTCATTGCTCATCCCGCTGGTGGCCCCGCCCTGGCCGCCGGAGCCGGTCACATTCACCGTCACCGCGCCGGTGGTCGAACCAGCCATCGCAGTCGCAAACCCGATGCCGCCTGCGCCGCCGACGAGGCCGGTATCTTGCGTTGAGGCGCCGCCGCCGGCGCCCCCCGTCGCCCCGGCTATCGCCGCAACATTGCCGGTCGAAGATTGCGCGGTCAGATTCGCGGTCGCGTCGCCGCCTTTGCTTCCTTGCGATTCAGCTGGGCCGCCATCGCCGCCGGTCGCCAGAGCCTGCGATATTTGGCTGCCTGAATCCACGGTGACTTTGTTCTGAACGTTTGCATTGCCGGCAGCGCCACCGTAATCGCCGTTGCCGCCGCCCCCGCCGGTTCCGATAGCAACAGAAAACACCGAGCCCTTTTGAGACATAGCCGTCGCGGAGACGGTCGCCGTTCCGCCGTCGCCGCCGTCGCCGTCGCCGGCGCCGCCGCCCCCTCCGCCGCTGCCGCCGGTGGCCGTTGTCGATGCGTTCCCGTTGTTCGCACCGGTGGTCGATAAGGTGGTTTTGGCGACCGCGTCGCCGCCCTTGCCGCCGCCGCCGACGCCGCCCATAAGGCCGCCGCCGCCTGCTCGGCCACCTTGAGCCAGCGCGTCCGCCTCCGTAGCGGCTGCGCCGCTCGCGCCTGCAAACGCATTCGCCGCGCCGCCGGCCCCGCCAGCGCCTGAAATGAAGTAGATGCTGTCAGGACCGGGGTCGCCTCCGTTGCCGCCGGCGCCGCCGGTCGCGGTCGCGCTATTCAGCGCGTCGCTGTTGGGGACGGTGAAGCCCGCGTCCGCATTTGCAGGCTGTCCGGGGTTACCCGGCTGACCGTCTTCGTCGGGCGGCGGCCCGACCCCGCCATCGCCGCCGTCCAGCGAGCCTGGAACAGTGGGAACGACAAGAACCTCCGCCTGGACGGCGATCGGTCCTGCAGTCATCAAGCCAAGCGGCAGCGCCGCGGTCATCAGCAAACCACGGACAAAGCGATGCGGCATCGATTTAATCATTGCAGCCCCCGTTCGAACGCTCGCCGACGGTCGCAGGGCCTAGACTTTCAGTTTTGGAATTCTCGTCGTCGAGTATGAAGTCCGCGTCTCTAACGCCCAGAACCTTAAGTCACGAGATCGTGATCACAATAGGTACAAATACCTATTGTCCTAGAGCGGCTCGATCAATGACCAAGGCCATACATTCCCGACCGGCGTCTACGCCGTCTCTGGGCGTCCGCCGACCCGCATCGCTGCGTGGGCCCCGGTGCCGGCGGCGCGCTCGAGCGCAGACTGAATGTCCGCGCCGTCGAGCCGCGCGGCAAGAAAAGCGGCGACGAAGGCGTCACCTGCGCCGGTGGTGTCGACGGGCACGACGGTGGGCGCCGCCGCCCGCCAGCGCCGCGCGCCCGCCGCCGCCTCGCATCCGGCCGCGCCGCGCTTGACGACGACGAGCGGATAAAGCGCCGCGAGCCGCGCGCATTGCGTCTCGGGATCGTCCGAGCCGGCGAGGATCGCGGCTTCCTCGGCGTTGGGGAACAGGATCGAAGCGCCGCGCGTCCAGGCGAGAAACTTGTCCGCCCCGGCCTCGCGCAGGAATTCCGCCGACGCCGGATCGACGCTGACCGGCCTTTCTCCCGCGCGCCGCATGACGTCGAGAACCGCCGCACGCGGCGAATCGGCGAAGAACGAATAGCCGGAGAGATGGATGAGCGCCGCTTGGGCGATCAGCGCGTCGGGAATGTCGGTCGCTTCAAGCGCCTCGTTCGCGCCCCGGTCGGTGAGAAAGCTGCGCTCGCCGTCCGGATCGATCAGCGCGATGAGCCGGCCGGTCTCGCGCTCGGGGTCGCCGGCGAGGTGCGGCGTCACGCCGACGGCGCTGAGCCGCGCCGTCTCGCTCTCAACGTCGGCTGCGCCGACGCGGGCGACGAAATCGACCTTTGCGCCAAAGGCGGCGAGCCACGCCGCCTGATTGGCCGCCGATCCGCCGGGCTGAACCGTGATCGACGCGCGCCGATCCGAGCCCCGCGCGAGCGGCCCCTCGGGGCGGACGATGACGTCGGTCATCACGTCGCCGATAACGAGGACGCGGGGACCGGGCGCGACGCCAGCGGCTTGGTTGGAGTTTGGTGCGATGGTCGCCGCCCGAGTTCAGAACCGGCAGCTTTGCCGAAAGCATTGCTGCTTGTCACAGCGCCTGGTCTCGGCGCGCATCTTCGCTTGTGCTATGGCCTGCGGCTACCGTCCATTCATCTCGATTGGCGCCGGGCTGAGGGAAACGTGCTCCCGCACTCTTTTGCCGACCATGGTCGTCGCCGGTTCAAATCGATCGCGCTCGGGTGCGCTCTCATCGCGGCGCCCTTCGGCGTGGCTTTGATGGCGCCTGCGCCAAAAGCTGACGCTACGCCTAATTTCGCCCGGCAGACCGGGCGGAACTGCAATTTCTGCCACAGCGGCGTCCCGAGACTCAACGACGCTGGATTGGCCTTCAAGAACAATGGCTTCCGTTTCCCCGGGAGCGACAGGCCTTCCGAACCGGATCGCCACGACGCCCCAGCTCAATGAGAGGCGGCGTCAGGGCCGGAAGAGGCGAAGTCGCTTGGCGTATACGGCTCTCCGACCTA
This sequence comes from uncultured Alphaproteobacteria bacterium, assembly GCA_963794155.1. GTDB lineage: Bacteria > Pseudomonadota > Alphaproteobacteria > Rhizobiales > Beijerinckiaceae > Roseiarcus. The sequence goes on from CAWCCX010000008.1 coordinate 272,928, forward strand.
CGTCGTCGATGGCGAAGTCTTCTGGGGCGATGACCGCGTCGACGACGCGATTCGCTGAAGCAAGGCGGGTCGCGCTTCGGTCACTCCAAATCCAGCCGCTTTGGGCTAACCGGCAACGCAAAGCCGCGGATGGATTGTGGATGACTCTGTTTCTCGCGCAGGCTCACGGCGATCGGCGCAGCGCTTCGCTGACCGCAGAGGGGTTGCGCCCGATTACAACAAGGTACGCGCGGGCGGCGGCGTCGGGGTCTTTGCGTCCCTGTTCCCAGTCCCGCAACGTGCCGAGGGGAATCCGAAACCGCGTTGAGAATTCTTCCTGCGACAAGCCGAGCGCCCGGCGGATGACTTTCACCTGAGGCGTCCGTTTCATGTGCGCCAGCCGTTCCGGCGTCAGGGGTTGTGCGTCGGGATCGGCAAGCGCTGCGGCATGGATATCGTCGTCCGACATCGCGTCCGCGCGGCGCCAGTCATTTCTTGTTTTCGTCATGATATCGCCTTCGCTCGAACGGCTCCGCCAGCCGCGCCGAGATCATTCGGATGGACTCGCCTCTCATTGTGTATGCGACAAAGAGCAGACGGTTCTCGGCCATGCCAATGAGGGCGAAGCGGTCCTCGTCGTAGTCCTCACTCTCGTCGAGCCATTCGAGGGCGAAGGGATCCCTGAACGCTGCGCGCGCCGCTTCGAACGTGACGCCGTGGCGCTCCACATTCGCGATCGCTTTCGCGTCATCCCACTGGAATATTCCATCATCCACTGTCTACGGCTTAGCCGTAGGACAGTCAAGGGTCAAGCGGCTCACAACCGCGCCAGCTCCGCCGCCGCCTGCGCGGCTAGCATCGCGTTGTTCCTGATCAGCGCGATATTGGCTTCGAGGCTCTTGCCCTCGGTCAGCTCGAAGACGCGCTTCAAGAGGAACGGCGTCGCCTCCTTCTTGCCCACGCCTTGCGTTTTCGCTTCCGCCACCGCCTCGGCGATGCGCTCCTCGATCGCCGCCTCTTCGAGCGCGTGATCCTCAGGGATCGGGTTGGCGATCAGGAGGCCGCCGGGGCCGACTTGGCGTTGCAGCCGGATCATGCGGGCGAGATCGTGGAGCCCGTCGCAGCGGTGTTCGAGCTTGAAGCCGGACGAGCGGGCGTAGAAGGCGGGAAATTCGTCGCAGCGGTAGCCGACTATCGCGACCCCCTGCGTCTCCAAGAATTCGAGCGTCTTCTCGATGTCGAGGATCGATTTGGCGCCGGCGCAAACCACGGCGACGCGGGTGCGCGCAAGCTCGACCAGATCGGCCGAGATGTCGAACGTCTCCTCGGCCCCGCGGTGGACGCCGCCGATGCCGCCGGTGGCGAAGATTTCCAGGCCCGCGAGGGAGGCGATGAACATCGTCGCCGCAACCGTGGTGCCCGCCGAACCTTTTCGCGCCGCGACCGGCGCCAGATCGCGCCGCGAGGCCTTGATGACGCCGCCGGTCAGCGCGCCGAGCCGCTCGATCTCGTGGCCCTCGAGGCCGACCCGGAAGCGGCCATCGATGACGGCGATCGTCGCCGGAACGGCGCCCATCTCGCGCGCCGCCTCCTCGACGACACGCGCCGTCTCGACGTTGCGAGGATAGGGCATGCCGTGGGTGATGATGGTCAATTCCAGCGCCACGATCGGCTTCTTGGCCGAGAGCGCCTCGGCGACCTCGGGGGAAAAATCCAGGAGATCGGCGGCGCTCATCGCTCTTGACGCTTTCATCGCGGGCGGCCGCGATCGGCCGGGAGCGCGATTATCGGCAATCTCGGCGAAGGATCAATGGCCGGGCCGGCGGCACGCGATGACGGGCGCGGGAAAATCATCGTTTCTCGAACGGTTTGCGGGCGGGCGGATTCGCGATACCCTTGCGATAATGCGCGGACGACATCCAAGCCGATGAATGACAAGCCTGAGATCGAACCCGCCGTCCAGCCGGACCTCGCCGCCGCGATCCGGCAGGCGCGGGTCGAGAACGCCGAACGCGCCGAGGCGATAGCGGATTTGCGCGAGATTGAAATGGGCCGTCTGGCGCTGCTCGAAAGCGCGCTGAAGCCGGTGGTGGCGCAGGCGCCCGCGGACGTCGACCTGTTCGATCTGGCGCTGGCGCCGGGCGAGCATCCGCGCCTGTTCGTCGACATGATCGCCTTCGTCGACATGGCCCACGACCGGCGAACCTATCGCTTCCATCAGGATACCCGCCATGGCCGCATGCTGATGGCTGAAACCCAGTCGGTCGACGCTATCGCCTCCGCCGTCGCCAATTATGTCGCCCGCCGTCTGGTTGAGCGCGAGCGCGCGCTCGCCGCGGACGGGCGCGACGCCCCGGAGCCGCCGGCTGATGAAAAAGGCCGGCGTGCTCGCGACAACGCGCCGGAAGCCGAGGCGAAGGGACCGCGGGCCTGGCCGCTCGCCAGCGCGGCGGCGCGACGCTCCGGGTCTTCTCTGCTCGGCGGCGGGAGCGAGGCGATCGAGGCGGGCTCCGTTGCGTGGGAGGCGCCGCCGAGGCGCGGGTTCATCCGGCGGCTCAGCGACGCGCTGAGCGTGTTCCTGATGTTGCTGGGGTCGATCACCCTCGCATTCGCGATCGGCCTCGGCGGCTATCTCGCCTGGACGATGCGCCTGCGCGACCTCTGGGCCGAATGGATTTCCCCGCCGCCGTTTTGAAAACCGGGCGTGGGCTTGATTCCCTTCCGGCCTCGCATGACAATCGCTTCTCGTCGGATGATTTGGAGCTGCGGCGCCAAGGCCGAAGGAAATCATGTCCAACGCATTTTTTTACGATCTTCTGGCCTCGATCGCCGACCGCGGCCGGTCCGTGCTCAAGATCAAGCCTTGGCCGAAGGATGCCGAAAACCGCGCCGAGCAACTCATCGAGGCCTGCCGGGCGCTGGTCGCGGGACGCGGCGAGGCGTCGGGGGTTGCGCTCGCCGCCGAGATCCTCAGCCGCTACCGCACGCTCGATCCTTCCGACCATGCGGCGTTCTTCCACGCGCTTGCCGACGAGTTCGGGCCCGATAGGGAGCGGGTCGTGGGCGCCATCGCCAACTTCGGCGCGGACGCCGACGAGGCGGCGGCGAGCGAAATTCATTACGCCTCCGAACCGCGCCGCCATGAGCTGTTCCGGCGGCTCAATCGGGCGCCGGGCGGCACCGCGGCGCTGGTCGGGATGCGGGCCGATCTTTTGGCGCTGATGAACCAGAACCCGTCGCTCGCCATCGTCGATCGCGATTTTCTGCATCTGTTCGGTTCGTGGTTCAATCGCGGCTTTCTGGTGTTGCGCCGGATCGACTGGTCCTCGCCGGCGGCCCTGCTCGAGAAGATCATTCGCTATGAAGCGGTGCATGAGATCGGCGACTGGGACGAGCTCAGGCGGCGCATCGATCCGGCCGACCGGCGATGCTACGCATTCTTCCACCCGCGGCTGGTCGACGAGCCGCTCATCTTCGTCGAAGTCGCGCTCACCCTTTCCGCCCCGGCGGCGATTGCGCCGCTGCTCGCGGAAAAGCGCGCCAACCTCAATCCGGAGAAGGCGCGAGCAGCGGCGTTCTATTCGATCTCCAATTGCCAGCAGGGCCTCGCCGGGGTCAATTTCGGCAACTTCCTGATCAAGCAGGTGGTCGAGGAGATCCGGCGCGAGCTGCCGCTGATCGAGACCTTCATCACCCTTTCGCCGGTTCCCGGATTTCGCGCCTGGCTCGAGACGACGGAGGATCCGGCGGTTGCGCGGCTCAAGAACGCCGCGCTTCCTCTGGCGGCCGAGGAGAATTGGCCGTCGGCGCCGGAGGCGGCAGCGCGGTTGCGCGCCGCGCTCGAGCCGCTCGCCGCACATTATTTCCTGAAGGCGCGCCGCCCCGACGGCCGGGTCCTCGACCCGGTCGCCCGCTTTCATCTCGGCAACGGGGCGAGCCTGGAGCGCATCGACTGGCAGGGGGACCTGTCGCCGAAAGGCCTCGCCGAGTCCTATGGGATCATGGTCAATTATCTCTACGATCTCGAGGAGATCGAGCGCAATCACGAGGCGTTCGTCAACCGCGGCCAGATCGCGGCGTCGAGCGCCGTGAAGAAGCTCTTGCCCGCCGCCCCCTCGCGGCTCCGCTCGGCGCTGCCGGGCGCTTTGACGTCGAACGCTTGAGCGAACGGGAGGAAGCCATGTACGCGGCAATTCGTCAGTTCAAGGCCAAGCCCGGCTCAGCCGACGCGCTCGCTGAGCGGATCAAGGGCGCGGTCCCGATCATCAGCGAGGTTTCGGGCTTCATGGGCTATTACGTCATCTACGCGCCCGACGACATTGTGACTGCGATCAGCGTCTTCAACACCGTGGCGGAAGCGCAGGAATCCAACCGGCGCGCGCTGGCCTGGATCGAGGAAAACCTCGGACCGCTGGTCGCCAGTCCAGCAACCGCCACCGCCGGGCCGGTGATCGTGCATTCGCTGCCGTAGCTAACCGTTGAACGTCAACACGGTCGGGGCCAGAAATCCAAGGGCGAAATCGTTAGCGGCGCTTGCGGCCCAATGTTTCGCCGTCCCGCCGGCTATAAAATCGCGGCTCTCAAACCAGTTCCGGACTCCCCTTCATGAGCGTTCGCCGGAGGGGCCAAAAGTCTAGTTTGGAACAGAAACAGAAACCAACGTCCTCGTCGCCAAGTCCTATCCCGTTTGCTCCGTCAATTCGACGCCTTCGCCCGGCCGCGTTTGCACTCTGCCCCCTTCGTTCAATAGGTATAACTACCTAGGTCCTGGATTCTTATAGGTATAACTACCTATGTTCTCTATTCTTGATGAGTTTTTATTTTTGGATTAGTCATTTCTTAATAATGGGTGGGGGCGCTGATCTTAATAATCGGGGTGGGGGCGCTGAGATGATCAATCGGATTTCCGGCGCGGCCTTTGTCATTGCCGTTGCGGTGGCGCCTTTCCCGGTCACGCCCGTTCTCGCGGTGACCCCAACCCCCGGGACATTCGGTAGCCCAAACGCCGTCTCCTTCGCCCCAGGCGATAAATGCGCTCTTCCGGTTACCGACTTTGGCGCAGCCAAAACCTGCTCGTCCGTAAGCATTAAGACGACGTTCGGCACCCCTTCTTTTACGGCGGGAAATCCGGAAGAATCAGGCGCGGCCACCTCTCTTAGTGCGTCTGACGGAGGGGATAACGAGAGCGCAGCCGCTTCCGCGGCAGCAGACTTTGGCGCGCTCGAGGCTTTCGCCCAAGCCCAATACGGCCCCCTGGACGATTCGAACGGCGGGCACGGCTATGCCTTCGCCGGTTTCATCGACGAACTGACCGTGCTTGGAACAAGCGATGTGACCGTCACATTCACCTCGATCCTCGAAGGAGGCTTCGTAAACGAAGGCACCGGTGGCTCTGAAATCCGTGTGGTCGATGCCGACGGCGCCTCAGGGGAGCTAGACATCATTGATGCGGTGGATGAGTTCGATCCCACTGAAATTAAATCTGAATATGTCACACTCGATCCTGGCCACACTTATGTGATTTTCGATGAGATGACTGCAGTGGCCATAGCGGAATCTCAGGGTGGGCATGATACTTCTTTTGAGGAAGAGGCTGACCTCAGCGACACCGGACTGCTGTACATCGACGCACCCGCTCGAACCTTGAGCTTCCTGAGCGGGCACGACTACAGCACGCCTAGCATCGGCGACGTCCCCGAACCGTCGACTTGGGTGATGATGATCCTCGGCTTCTGCGGCCTCGGCGCAATGCTGCGGCATCGCAAACAAGCGATGATCGGCTAGGCCTAGAGACTGCGTGGGATTCCGTTGAGCGGCGCGCTCCGCTAACCTCGATGAGCGACGGGGGCGCCTATTTTCGGAGTTCAACGCTCAATCAAACGGGGGGAACGTCTATGAAACTTCGAGTCAATAGCGGGGCGATGGCGCGTATTCTCTTCGTTATGGGACTCGCGGGCGTCTTCTGCGCGCTGTCGCCGTCTTTATCGGCCTTGGCGCAAACAAGCACTCCAGATGCTTCGCCCACCCGGAGCACGAACTTGTCCGTCGAGGAGCGCGCGGCGAGACAGGTCTGGCGTTCGAACCTGATCAGGAAGCCGACGCCCAGGCAAGGCTGCTTCCATCTGACTTACCCGAACACCGAGTGGGAGGAAGTCCCGTGTAGAATAGCGCCAAACGTCCCGTACCCAATGAAGGACCGTCTGAGAACGGAGATGGGTGGTGGCCAAACCTTCGTCGCTCACTCGGCGGCGGGCGCCATATCCGAAGCGGTTGGCCAATTCCCGGGTTCAGCCAGCCTAGGCATCAGCGAGACGGGAGCGCGCGGCGCCAACGACTTCTCATTGCAGCTCAATACCAACCAGTTCACGACCGCCGCTTGCACTCCGCCGGGGACAACGGCAAAGTCCGGCGACTGCATCGCGTGGCAGCAGTTCATCTATTCAAATTTCGCCCGTGGCGCGTATATACAATACTGGCTGATCGGTTACTTCGACAACCGCGCCACGTGTTCCGCCGATTCGGACGTCGGGCATGGCGGTTGCTGCCCGATGGGATGGAATACCTTCAAACCGACCCCTGCGATTTCAGGCGCGCCCGGGTGCTTTCGCAATAGCGCAATGACCTCGCCGGCCACGCCCCAAATCACGCTGACCGGAGAAGCTCTCCTCAATATGAACCTCCTCGGCCGGGTCGCCGCGAACTCGGATTCCGTCGTCATGTCGACGTTCGACATTGCCCAGGACATGTACGCCGGCTCCGGTCTCGGCGATCCCCTTGGCCTCACCGGGGCCTGGACAGACACCGAGTTCAACGTCTTCGGCGACGGGAACTCGACTGAGGCCAACTTCGGCAGCGGTACAACCTTCAATGTCGCGATCGATGTGGGTGGTGACGCGACCTGTACGACGCCACTACACGGCGTCACCGCGGAGTCCAACAATCTTACGGCGGTTACGAGCCTGGAGGGGACGACCTGTTGCGCCTGGAAGGCGACGCCCACCTATGGCGGCATCCAGTTTACGCAAAGCAACGCGGACGGCGCGCAATCCATTTGCCAGGCAGCCGACTTCTGTATACAGCCCGGCGCCGCGTGCTCCGTCCCCGGCGTGGGGTGCTGCGCGATAGGCGGCCAGCACGTATGCACCAACGGGCGGTGCGTTCCCGTCGTTCCACCTCCGACCTGCGGCGGGTCTCGACCGCCAACCCAGCCGTGTTCGTCCGGATGGAGCTGTTGCGACAGCAGCTGGGTCTGCGGCCATTGTCAATGACGGCGTAAGCAAGGACGGCGCGCCAGAACCCTCGCAGACTACCTTTGGGCGGCCGCCGTCAATTGGAGTTGCGCTCGGCGAGCGCGGTGATAAGCCGCTGCGCTAACCGATGAACGTCAACACGGTCGGGGCCAGAAATCCGAAGGCGATCAGGGCGGCGCCGATCGCGCCCAATCCGACGCTGAGCCACACGAGGGCGGTAATTCCGGTAATGATTGCGGCGGAGGCCAACACGATCGCGATCTGGGTCAGGCCGCTTCCGAGCTCATAATGTCCGAGCCGGCGATTGGCCAATTCCCGACTTTCCGAGGCCTCTTTGGCTCGATCCTGGATCGCATCCATGCTGTCTTCCGGGGTTTTGGGGTCCTTTTCGAACCGCGCGACGGTCGCCTTGAAATCCGCGATCTGCTTTTCGAACGCCGCTTGCGCGTTGGGGTCGCTGACGGCGGTCTTTTGCGCCTCGAGCATCGACGCCGCCGTTTCGACCACGGTCGAGCGAATTTTCTTGGCCTGGTAGAAATTGAACAAGTCGGAGGACTCGATGTTTTTCTCCGTCGACAGGTGCTGGGCGTTTTTTGCCCCCGCTTCGGCCAGAGCCAGCAAGAGGGCGAGAATCGCAATCACGAGAGCGACCGCCTGGCTCTTTTCCTTGGCCTCGACTGCGGTATCGCTGGCTTCAGACATCGAATGCCTCCCCTCGGAAAAGCGCGGCTCCTCGTTGTTCAGAGAAGCGATTCGCGAGCCTAGCGCTATTTCATGAGGAATCCGACGATTGTCGGTCGTCGCCGCCGGGTTCTCCTCTACTATTCAATGGCCGAAATGCGGGAGATCACGCCCCCTGACGTTGGCGCGAAGGCGGCGCGCTGCCCGAGCGGCCGCAAAACGGCCATTTGCGAGCTCCGTCAAGAGCCAAAGAATTGGAGCACAATCACCCCGGCGAGGGCCTCAAACGTGGCCGCTCGGATCACCCCGCGCCCTGTAGGCGCTTACCCAGCCGCCGGCTTCGCCTCGGCCGGCTTCGCCTCGGCCACCGGTGGGCTCTTCACCACGCCGGTCGTCTGATTGACGATGACGCTCTTCCAGATGTTGTCGTTGGGCACGATCTTCATCAACCCATCGTCGGTCTCGATATAGGTGCTGAAGATGCTCACCCGTGTGACCCTGCCCTTGATGCCGCCGCCGACTTCGACCTCATCGCCGACATCGAAAGGCTTGTTGGTCATGATCAGGAGGCCGCTGGCGAAATTGCTGAGCGTGCCCTGGAGCGCGAACGCGACGACGAAGCCTGCCGCGCCGATGATCGCCAGCAACGGCGCGAGGTTGACTTCCAGCGCCGACAAGCCGAGCAGGACGCCGATCAGGACAATGACGCGCCCGGAACTGGCGATAATGAAATCGCGCAGCAGATGCGAGGTCACCCGCGACCCGGCCATCACTCGACGCAGGATCATCCGAACGATCCAGGCGAGGATGACCGACCCGATGATGTAACCGAAAAAGGTCGCCAGATCCCGCGCCAACCGGAGCCCACCTTCGTCGGCGGTCAGCCAGGCGGAAATCCTCGCCATGGTCGCGGTCCGATCCGAGACGTCGATCTTGATGCCGCCGATCGAAGCAATGTAGAGGCGATAGGCCTTCGGGTCGCCGCCCTTGGCCTCCCATTTGTCCAGGACCAGTTTGAGGCGGTCGACGAGCGCCGTGCGCTCGCTCATCAATTGCGTGCTGTAGTCGACGAGCTGGACCTTGACGTCGGCCTTGGCGGTCGAGGCTTCGTCGGCCTTCTCGGCCATTTTTTCCGCCTTTTTCGACGTGTCGGCGACGGCCGCCGGCGCCGACCCAGGCCCCGCCGCCGCCGCCGCGCCGGCTGCCGCTGGCGTCGCTTCGGCCAGCGATTTCACTTGGTCGTTTGCGGCGGCCTCTTTTTCGGTCGCCGCGACCACCTTTTCGACCTTCGCTGTGTCGCCGGTGGCTTCAGACTTCTTTGCGGCCGTTTCGGCCGCCTTCTGCAAGACGTCCTTGTCGCTCGCTGATGGAACGACCTTGGCGCCGCCGTCCGAGCCAGAATCGGTGACCGCAGCCGGCGGAGGCGCCGCCTCCGCCTGTTTGGCCATCGCGGCGGTGGTCGCTTCGGCCTTTTTGTCTTCCTTGACGGTTTCCTTGCTGGCGGTCTCCACCGTTTGGGCGAGATTCTTCTGCGCGTCGGCGAGATGCTTGGCGGCCGCCTCCTTGTCCTTGTCGGATGTGGCGGCTTTGACCTCTTCGGTGGCCTTCGCCAGATCGGCTGCGGCCACCTTCTGCTTGTCGAGTTGAGCGATCTCGCGATTTTTGCGGCGAACGTCCAGTTCGGCGACGGAGATTTCGCGCTCCTTGGCCTGCACCAGCGCAAACCAGCCTTTGGCCTCGGTCGCGATCTCCTCCGCAGTCATCGGCTCGAGCAGGAGTTCGAGATCGTCGAGCGCGATCTGAGGGTCTTTGGTGGTGACCGGCTCCGGCTCCTTTGCGGCCGCCTTCGGCGCATCGGCGGCTGGCGGGGAATCGTCCGCGGCGCGGCACGTCGACCCCAGTCCGGCGCTCAAGAGAAACGACAGTCCAACGATTGCAATAAATTGATGCCGCCTGTCCCCGAACATGCGTCCCGTCCCTCAATTCCAAATAAGCCTGCGGACTAACACGCTGATTGCGTCGCGTAAACGAGAAATGCGGCCGATCAACATTTGCTTTGCCCAACGTTGCGCCTGACCGCCGGCGACGCCGGGTCTCTGGAGCACGCCAAACCGCAGTGTCAATCGCGGGCGCCTAGACCCGCAACGCCTCCCGCTCTCCGATCGCCGCGCTTTCCGGCGCGAGCCCCCGCGCCCGGGCGCTGACCCGCCAACGGTCGCCGTCGCGGTCAAGCCGGACCAGATGGTAGGCGGCGCGATAGCGCGGGTCGCGGGCTGCGGCGGCCGCCGAGGGCGCGCCGATCACCGGAACTGCCCCGCCGACCGTGCGCGAGGCGCGCGAGGGGAGAGAGCGGACAGCCTGTTGGTGGGTATGGCCGTGCAGGATCGCCTCGGCGCCGCGCTCGCGAACGATCCGCTCGAACTGCGCCGCGTCGGAAAGACCGCGCAGCGGCGGCGTGACCCTCGCGATCGGCGGGTGGTGAATGAGCACCACCCGCGCGAGGCCCTTGGCGCCGGTTACGCCGAGCAGTTCGGCGAACGCCTCGAGCTGCCTTTTGCCGAGCTTGCCCGTAGCCATGAGCGGGCCGGTCGGCACGGCTGAGGTCAGGCCGATGATCGCAATCTCCCGGCGAACGCGAAGGTAGGGATAGGTCGCTTCGCCACGCGGCGTGTCGCCCGTCGTCCAGGGCGCAAACGTCGCCTCGAGCAGCGGCATGACCGCGCGCAGATAGGCGTCGTGGTTGCCGGGAACGAAGCTGACGTCGGCCGGATCGCCGAGCGTCTTCATCCACAACGCAGCGCGATGAAACTCAACCGGCATGCCGATATTGACCAAGTCCCCGGTCACCGCGACATGGTCTGGGCGCTGGGCGCGCAAATCGGCGACCAGCCGGGCCAGCATTCCCATGTCGTTGAGCCGTTCGCGTCCGCGCTTCCAGTTGATGAACCCCATGACGCGCTTGAGCCGCAAATCGGCGAAGCCCGGCATGGGCGCGGGGCTCAGATGCGGGTCGGTGATATGCGCGATCGTAAAGCTCATTGAGCGCCCCGTCCGGCGACCACAGCGATCGCCATTGACCGGCTGGCAATAAGATTGCTTGAACGGAAACACAACCCGGGGCGCGGACGCCTGGGGCCGGAGCAACCCGTGAGACATGGCCGCGCCAATTCGTGAGAGGCTCAAGTTGCGCCTGCTGCACTGGAGCTTTCTCCTGGCGCGGCCGATGACGCTCGGCGTGAGGGCGATCGTGATCGACGCCGACGAGCGGGTCTTGCTGGTCAGGCACGGCTACGTCTCCGGCTGGCATTTTCCGGGCGGGGGCGTCGAGCCGGGGGAGACCTGTCTCGAGGCGTTGGAGCGCGAGGTTAGGGAAGAGGCGATGGTCGCGATTGAAGGCGCGCCGCTCCTCCACGGCGTGTTCCTCAACACCCAATCGTCGCGGCGCGATCACGTGGTCGTTTACCTGGTCCGGACGTTCACGCTGGCGGGCGAACGGGCGCCCGATTGGGAGATCGAGGAAGCGCGCTTTTTCCCGCGCTCGGCGCTGCCGGAGGCGACGACCGCGGCCACACGGGCGCGGCTTGCGGAGATTTTTGATTCAGCGCCGCAATCCGGCCGCTGGTGACGGGCTCCGCGTCGACCGCCGCAAATAAGCCCCAATCGCTTTGATGCTCAGCCACAATATCGGAGGCGAGGATATCCCGTTAACGGGTCGGTAAGCGTGCGGGCGTTTCAGTTGGGCGCGTGGACTTTTGCCGCCCGCGCGGGTAGAGTTGGGTCGAATTCGGGGAGACTGATGAATTCCATCGTCCGGCGCGGGGCCGCCGTTGGTCTGACCGTTGCAGCTTGCGCCTTGATCGCCGGCTGCGACGATTCCTACCTCGATCAGGGGCCGGGGCGCTCCCAGCAGCCTATTTCCAGCGCCACTCTGGCGGAGATGGACAAGCTCGACACCACGCCGGCGTCGCCGACCATCATCCGCACCTACAAGAAGGAGGCCGAGCTCGAGATCTGGAAAATGAAGTCGAGCGGCGAGTATGCGCTTCTCAAGACCTATCCCATGTGCCGCTGGTCGGGGCAGCTCGGGCCGAAGAAGCGCGAAGGCGATATGCAGGTGCCGGAGGGCTTCTATACGATCGCGCCCGGGCAGATGAACCCCAACTCCCATTACTATTTGTCGTTCAACGTCGGCTACCCGAACGCTTACGACCGCGCCTACGGCCGCTCCGGCGGGAATGTCATGGTGCATGGGGTCTGTTCCTCCGCCGGCTGCTTCTCGATGACCGACGAGCAGGTCGCCGACATCTACGCAATTGCGCGCGAATCGTTTGCCGGCGGCCAGCGGGAAATCCAGCTGCAGTCCTATCCGTTCCACATGACGGCCGAGAACATGGCCAAGTTCCGGCTCGATCCCAATATCGACTTCTGGAAGGATCTGAAGAACGGCTCGGACCATTTCGAGGTCACCAAGGCTGAGCCGTCGGTCATGGTCTGCGGCAAGCGTTATGTCTTCGACGCGACCGCGACTGGCGATGTTTCGTCGACCAAGCCGTGCCCGGCGCTCACGCGCGACGAAAATGTCGAGGCCCTGGTCGCGGAGAAGACGGAGAAGGACGACGCGAAGGTCGCGGAGCTGGTTGCATCCGGCGTCAAACCAATTCGCATCGTCTATGCCGACGGCGGCCAGAATCCGGTCTTCGCCGGCTACAAGGACGAGAGCGACCCGGACGCGCTCGCGACTGGACCGCAGGAGATCGTTCTGAACGATCCCAAACCCGCGGCGGCCGCCGTCAGGATCGCCGCGGCCGACGCCGCCAAACGCCGCGCCGCGAACGCCGCGCCGCCGCCGGTCGAGGCCTCGGTTGCTCAGACAACTCCGCCGGCTGCGCCCGACACGCCGGCGGTCGCGCTCGCCTCCGCCCCGAGCCCTTCGTCAGGCGGCATGCTCGGCGGCTTGAGCGGGGGCGCGCAGAACGTCAAGAAATGGCTGCATCTGGGCGGCGAGCAGCCTGCTCCGCCGCCGGCCGACGCCAGCGCGCCCGATCAGCCGGCGTCCTCGGACGCTCCGCTGCCTCCCCGTCGCGACGAAACCGCCTCCCAGGGCGAGAAACCGGTGCGGCTCGCGTCGCTGCACGCGCCGCCGACGCCGCCCGCGAGGCCGGCCGCCGCGGGGACGGTCTCCGGCGATGCCGATCCTTCGAAGACGACCTCGACGCCAACGCCCCCGGCGCCGCCGGCGCAATAGCGGCGCGTCATCGCTTTTGGCCCGCGCCGCGAATCGTGCTGATCCGGCCTGAGAGGCGGGACATGAGGCGCGCCAACTCCTCGGCGTCCGCGAGCGCACGCGTCGGCACCACGATCGGGACGCCGTCGCGCAGCCATACGTAAATGAGTCCGCCCGCGTCTTCGGCCTCTTCGCAGTCCGCGTAGCAGAGGCGCTCAATGCGCCCGTCGACATCGAGCGATAGCGACTCGTTGTCGAAGGTCGCCGTCAGCGCGCCTGCCGACTGAAGTCGCGCGATCGCCGCCTGGCCCTCGCCGCGCGCACGGCGAATCCGCCAGAGGTTCGCCAGGCGTTGGATCATGAAGGCCGCCGCGGCGAGAATGAGCGTCGCTTCGCCTGCGCGGCGGCTGATAAGACCGGTGAGCGCCAGCACCGAAGCGAAAATGACGATCAGCGCGAAGGCGGTCAGCGGCGCGAGATGACGGGCGAGCAATCCGCCCCTCAGAGCCAGCCGCAGCCCGGCGCGAGCCGCGGCGGCTTCGGCTTCGGCGGGCGCGAGGGTGAATGCGTATGGCCCGAGCGGTTCGGGGCTAAGATCGGCCGTCATGGTTCGCCCGGAGCCTTGGCGACGAGCGCGAGCGCGTGCAGGCCAGCGGCGAATTCGGCGTCAAGGAGGCCATAGACCAGGCGATGCCGCTCGACCCGGCTCCGACGCTCGAAACGCGCCGACACGATCCGGACGCGATAGTGCGTCTCCCCACCCTGGCGCGCTCCCGCGTGCCCCGCATGGCGGTCGGACTCGTCGACGACATCGAGGAGAATTGGATCGAGCGCCTCCGTCAATCGCGTGACAATTCTCTGCTCCATGGTCACAATGCGCACTCCCGTCAGGCCGATCGCGATCCTACATATCTTAGTCAATCGAGCGGGCTAAGATATTGAGCCCGCGTTGGGGCCGGGGCGGCGGACTTTTGCCGGCGCCGATGGTTTGGGACTTGCCCGATAGCGTCGGCGGTCATAAAGGTCATGGCATGGATTTGAATTCCCGTTTGTTCGACCGTATCCGGGTAAAGCCGGTCGAGCGCGCGCCGGAAAAAGCGCCGAGGACGGCGTGCTCCTTTCCCGGTTGCGGCGCCGAGGGCGTGTTCCGCGCGCCCAAGGGCCGCGAGCGCGAAGGCGAATACTTCAGCTTCTGCCGTGACCACGTACGCGAATATAACGCCTCCTACGATTACTTCCGCGGCATGGACGACGCCTCGATGGCGAAATTTCGCCAAGCCGACGCGGTTGGGCACCGGCCGACCTGGAAGCTCGGCGCCCGCGCCGCCGCCGGGCATCCGGTGGACGAATCCGTCTTCGCCGAAGCCCGGGCCGCGCGGCGGCGCGGGGCGCGCGGCAAACCGCCGCAGCATGAGGCGCCGCAACGGTACAACGCTTTGGCGATCAAGGCGTTGATGACGCTCGAACTCAACGGCGACGCCACCCAGGCGAAGATCAAGACGCGGTACAAAGACCTGGTCAAGCGCCATCACCCGGACGCCAATGGCGGCGATCGTTCGTCGGAAGACAAATTGCGCGAGATCATCCAAGCTTATAATTATCTGCGCGCCAATAAGCTCGTCTGATCAGGGCGGTGCGCGCAGCGAGCGGTTCGTCGGCCGTGGGTTAGGCGGGGCGCATCGCAATCGGCGGCGAGTCGATGACAGGGCGAGGATGCTCAAGGGCCGGCGGCGCGGGCCCTGTCCGGGCGAAACCGACGGTTTTTGCGCGCGCCCGGAATTCGAGTATGAGAATGCCGCTCTTTTCCGCGCGCGGGAGAGCGTGGAGGCCCGATGAATTCGATACAGATGGTGGAATCCGAACCTGCGGCCGGTCTGCCCGACATCCGGGTATCGGTGCGTCAGCTTTTCGGCATCGATTCCGACATGGAGGCGCCTGCTTATTCGCAAACCGACGAACACGTGCCGGATGTCGATCCGGACTACCTGTTTGACCGCGACACGACGCTCGCGATCCTCGCCGGCTTTGCTTACAACCGCCGGGTGTTGATCACCGGCTATCACGGCACGGGCAAATCGACTCACATCGAGCAGACCGCGGCGCGCCTCAACTGGCCTTGCGTGCGCATCAACCTCGACAGCCACGTCTCCCGCATCGATTTGGTCGGCAAGGACGCGATCGTGCTCAGGGATGGCAAGCAGGTCACGGAATTCCGCGACGGCATGCTGCCCTGGGCGATCCAGAACAATATCGCCCTCTGCTTCGACGAATATGACGCCGGCCGTCCGGACGTGATGTTCGTCATCCAGCGGGTGCTCGAGGTGTCGGGCCGCCTGACCTTGCTCGACCAGCGGCGCGTCATTCGTCCCCATCCCGGCTTCCGCCTGTTCGCCACCGCGAACACGGTCGGCCTCGGGGATACCTCGGGCCTCTACCACGGCACGCAGCAGATCAATCAGGGCCAGATGGACCGCTGGTCGATCGTCGCCACGCTCAACTACCTGCCGCACGACAAGGAAGTCGATATCGTGCTCGCCAAGTCGCCCGCGCATCGGGCGCGCAAGGACGGACGCGACATTGTCAACAAGATGGTGCGGGTCGCCGATCTGACGCGCAACGCTTTCGTCAACGGCGATTTGTCGACCGTGATGAGCCCGCGCACCGTCATCACTTGGGCGGAGAATGCCGAAATCTTCAAGGACATCGGCTTCGCCTTCCGCCTGACCTTCCTCAACAAATGCGACGAGCTCGAGCGAACCCTGGTCGCCGAGTTCTACCAGCGCTGCTTCGGCCAGGAACTGCCGGAGAGCGCGCTGAACGTCGCCCTGAGCTGAGGGCGCGAGGAGGCCAAATGGCCCGGAACGATGTTTTGGAGAAGGCGGAGGCGCCCTCCAAGGCGGACGACCTTTATTCCTGGGCGCGCCGGCAGGCCGAGCTGTTGCGTGCCGGACGCCTGTCGGAGATCGATCCCGCGGCGATCGCGGAGGAGATCGACGACGTGGGCGACGAACAGTACGACAAGCTGGAAAGCTCGCTACGCGTGGTGATGCTCCACCTCCTGAAGTGGGACCATCAGCCCGACCGGCGCAGCCGCTCCTGGACGCTGTCCATTCGCGAGCAGCGGCGGCGAGTTCTGCGCCAATTGCGTAAGAACCCTGGCCTGAGACCGCTGCTCGACGAAGCGGTTTCCGAGGCCTACGAGGACGCTCGCGACGAAGCGTCTTCCGAAACTGGCCTGCCCTTGACCGCGTTTCCTGTGAGTCGCCCTTACGAATACTCCGAGATCATGGAGCGGCCGGTCATTTGGCCGGGCGACGAGGCGTAGCGGCGTCGCGGCCGTACGGCGGCAAGTCTTGCCGAGTTTGCGCCTTCAGCAAAGGGTTTCATGCGACTGCTGGCCATCTCCGGAAGCTTGCGCCGCGCCTCCATCAACACAGCGGCTCTGGAGGCGGTGGCGCGGCTCGCGCCCGAGGGCGTGAAAGTTCTCGTCTACCGCGATCTCGCCAAGCTGCCGGCGTTCAATCCCGACGATGATCTCGAAGACAGGCCAAAACCCGAACCGGTCGAGACGCTGCGCTCGCTCGTCGGGGCGAGCGACGCGCTGATCATCGCCGCCCCCGAATATGCCCACGGGGTCCCCGGCGCGCTGAAGAACGCTCTCGATTGGCTGGTGGCGAGCGAGACCTTCGCCGGCAAGCCCACTGCTCTCATCAACACGTCGCCGCGCGCCTTCCACGCTCAGGCGTCGCTGCGCGAGATCCTTTCGACGATGGCCGCACGCGTCCTGCCCGAGGCGTTCGCGGCGATCTCGCTTACCGGAAAGACGGTGACGGCCGAGGATATCCTGGCCGATCCCGTTTGCTCGCGGCAACTCGCGGAATCGCTTGAGGCACTTATCGCCCCGACAAAAGCCGGCTAGCTACAGGGGCTCGGCAAAGGCGTCCTGGCTCTTGACATTCCCTTCACGAGCCGCGCTCGCCAGAACTGCGCCTGGGGCAGCCCGTTGCATCGGCTTGACGAGGCAGAATTGGCTGACAAGCGCCATCACGAATCCGATTGTGAAGATGGTTCCGATAACCACTGTCTGCAGCTTCTCGATAGACCAGGGCGAGTCGGGCTGCGTCTCAAGCGACGCAGTAGGCAAAGCCGACAATAGCGTGACCAAGATTGCAAACGAGAAGCACGCCAATATTCGGTGCGACACGCCCTCGCCGCCGAGCCTACCAATGTCCGGCAAGAGCGGATCTATCTGCCGGTCGATGTGGTAGATGATGTAAACGCAAATCAGCGCGGGGACCCAACCCCATTTGAAGTCTCTGGAGATCAGGTCGATCCATGAGTCGTGTGCATGGACGCCCTGACCTAACCTAGTCGCGAGCGCAAGCGACGCGACCGAGACGCAAAGCGCGACCGCAACTATGACAGCATAGGAAGTGGGGTAAGAGTCCGGTTGCTCGGCGTCATATTTCCACGTTGCAAAGCGCAGCATGAGGGCGGCGGCGATCGGCGCCCCGAACGAGGCGAGCCCGTAATAGACCCAAGTTGTTGCGACCGCGCCATTTCCCGCGACCGACGAGGCGGCCGCCGCCCCTCCGGTTGTGGGGTGGACGAGATCCCAGACTGTTGCTGACAGCCAGACGCCCAGATAGATCGACGCCACGATCGCGAGGAGGAACATCACGATATAGCGCATTGGATTCGCACGGTCCTCATCGGCTGCAATCTTCACGCCGAACTCGGTGGCGTCGCTGACCACCCCCTTTTTGGTGGCGTTTTTGAACAGTATGAAAAAGGCGGCGAGGCTGCAGTATTTACTGCGAAGGGTCTCAGCCCTGCCGGCAATAGCGTCAAAGACATCCCGTTCGAAAGCGTCGTCAGGCTTCGGAGCCTGCTTGACTTCGCGTGATTCTGTCGCGCATCGCGCTAAAGTCCGATTCCAAAGTCCGCCACGAGAACCTCGGCTCATTGAAGAAAGTGTTGTGCGAACCCTCTTCGACGTTGCGCATCAGCCAGAGCCGTACATAACAAAGTTCGGCCCATTTGCGATCGACACTGGTCCTGTCCTTCTCGAAATCGCCAATGTCGACATTGTTCTTGGGATCGCTCGCAACCTTTTCGCGCGCCTTTTCCGGCACCGTCAGATCGTTGAGCGCATCCGCCTTGATCGTGTTCGCGAGCTCGGGAACGGAGACCCAACCCCACACAACTCGACGAAGAATTGAGAAGGGATTCCACTCTTGTTCTATCCTAAGCAGCGTTACCAGCGCAGCGACGCCAAGGATGACGACCGCCGGAAAGGATATTTGGCCGCCTTTCATGTAGGTCTGAACGAGCTTGTCTAGCACGGCTGGTTCAAGCGGCGCGAAGAGCGGTGAAAGGTCGAAGTAGAACGCAACTATCAACATATATCCGATTAGACACAATCCGACGTATGTGATCATTCCCATCCGATACTGACGTGGCTGAGTCATATAACGTGGTGGTGCAGGTCCGTAGTCCGGTGTGACGATAGGCACGTCGAACGCCGCATGAGCGAAGTAGCCCGCCATTATCAGCGCTATCAGTAGGAGGAGACCACAAAGCCCATCATAGACAGGAATGGGCAACAACTGTGATGCGGGCTCCTGGGCTTCGGCTGGAAAACACAGTAACGCTCCAACCGCAAACAACAATAGCGTTCGGAGGAACATATAAAACATGGCGCCCTCCCAAAATGGAGTACGAGCCGGTTCGTCCCTGGCTTTGCCAGATGCCGCCCGACGCAACAACGAATCAGTAACGGGCTCCGCACTGGTAAGCTGTGACCGCGATCACACTCCGTTTTTTGCGGTGTCCGAGCCAAAAGGGGCGCGTGGGCGCGCGGGGGGGGGCGCACCGCCAACACTTCCGCAGCGCAAGAAGTACTATGCGCTTGCCATTGCAACTCGGCGCGCTTTGCGTCACATGGGCCGCATGAATCATGACCTCGTCCTGATTGTCGACTTCGGCTCGCAGGTCACGCAGCTGATCGCCCGGCGGGTGCGCGAGGCCGGGGTCTATTGCGAAATCCATCCGTTCTCGAAATCGGCCGAAGCGTTTGCGCGGCTCAAGCCCAAGGCGGTGATCTTCTCCGGCGGCCCGGCGTCGGTTCCGGCGCCGGGAAGCCCGCGCGCGCCGCCGGAGATCTTCGAGAGCGGAGTTCCCATCCTCGCGATCTGCTACGGCCAGCAAACTCTGTGCGAGCAGCTCGGCGGCAAGGTCGAGAGCGGGCATGCGGCCGAATTCGGCCGCGCCGAGGTCGAAATCCTCGCTCCCTCGGCCCTGTTCGAAGGCGTCTGGGACCAGGGCGGGCGCTATCCCGTGTGGATGAGCCACGGCGACCGGGTGACCCGCTTGCCCGAAGGTTTCCGCGTCTATGCGGTGTCGGAGAATGCGCCCTACGCGGTCGCCGCCGACGAGGCGCGCCGCTACTATACGACCATGTTCCACCCCGAGGTGGTCCATACGCCCGACGGCACGAGGCTCATCGCCAATTTCCTCTTGAAGATCGCCGGCCTCAAGGGCGACTGGACAATGGCCGCCTTCCGCGCCGAGGAGATCGGCCGCATCCGCGCCCAGGTCGGCAAATCGCGGGTCATCTGCGGCCTCTCGGGCGGGGTCAATTCGGCAGTCGCCGCGGTCCTGATCCACGAGGCGATCGGCGACCAGCTTACCTGCGTGTTCGTCGATCACGGGCTGTTGCGGCAAGGGGAGGCGGACGAGGTCGTGAAGCTCTTTCGCGGCCATTTCAACATTCCGCTTGTCCATGTCGACGCGGCCGACGAATTCCTCAAGGCGCTCGAAGGCGTCGATGACCCCGAGGCGAAACGCAAGACGATCGGCAAGCTGTTCATCGACGCATTCGAGGCCGAAGCGCGCCGCATCGCCAGCGACGGCCGGGGGCCGGTCGCGTATCTGGCTCAGGGCACGCTCTATCCCGACGTGATCGAGAGCGTCTCGTTTTCCGGCGGGCCGTCGGCGACGATCAAGAGCCACCACAACGTCGGCGGTCTGCCCGAGCGGATGCGGATGAAGCTCGTCGAACCCTTGCGTGAATTGTTCAAGGACGAGGTCCGCGCCCTCGGCCGCGAACTCGGCCTGCCGGAGGCGTTCGTCGGCCGCCACCCGTTTCCCGGCCCCGGCCTCGCCGTCCGCTGCCCCGGCCCCGTCACCCGCGAGAAGCTCGACATTCTGCGCCAGGCCGACGCGATCTATCTCGACGAGATCCGCAAGGCCGGGCTCTACGACAAGATCTGGCAGGCCTTCGCGGTGCTCTTGCCGGTGCGCACCGTCGGCGTCATGGGCGACGGGCGCACCTACGATCACGTCTGCGCTTTGCGCGCGGTGACCTCGGTCGACGGCATGACCGCCGACTTCTATCCGTTCGACATCGCCTTCCTCGGCCGCGCCGCGACCCGGATCATCAACGAGGTCAGGGGAGTGAACCGCGTGGTCTACGACGTGACGAGCAAGCCGCCCGGCACGATCGAGTGGGAGTGAGCGTTACCTCGCCGGCCCGCGCTTCTCCTGGACGGTGAAGCCCAGCTCTCCGAGCACCTTGACGGCGCCTGCCTTGCCGCCCTCGAAGTCGCCGGAGGCAAGACGCCTGCCGGTGGCGAACTCATAAGCTGTGCCCAAGATTGCCTTCGGCGGGTAACGCCGGTCTTCCCAGATGAGTTCATAGGTCGTGGTCGGAGCGAAACCATGCTCCGAGAAGAACCGCTCCGGCCCAAGCCGGTCGTACTCCCTTATCGCGCGCAGCACGTCGGCGCGAGTTACGCGGTCCCACGCGACCATGTCTTCATTCCTGATCTGCCGATCACCGCGGACAGCCTCGCCCGCGAAACACCGGGCGCTCTACGTCCTACTCGATCGGCGCGCCACAATCTGGCGTCTCCCGACGCCTGATTGCAAGCCGGCGCTTGCTGATTCCGGATCAGCGATCACCTGAACTATTCTGACGAAGGGCCTCGTCCGCCGCCCGTCAGGCGGAGGTGCAAGGGTCGCCTCCAGGGGATCGCGCATGAACTCGGTCACGACCGCTCTGATCCTGTTGCTTGCCGTCGTGGTGAGCGGGCCGCTCGGCCGCGTCTCGCCGGTCCCCTTGCCGCTGCCGCTGGTGCAGATTGCGGTTGGGGCCGCGATCGCCGCCGTCGCTGACCTTGGCGTAGAGCTTAGTCCCGAGGTTTTCTTCCTTCTGTTCCTGCCGCCGCTCCTCTTCCTCGATGGCTGGCGCATCCCCAAGGACGGGCTGTTCCGCGACAAGGGCACGATTCTCGCGCTCGCCTTCGGTCTGGTCGTTTTCACCGTGCTTGGCGTCGGCCTGTTCGTTCATTGGATGATCCCGGCGATGCCGCTCGCCGTCGCCTTCGCGCTTGCCGCGATCGTCTCTCCGACCGATCCCGTCGCTGTCTCGGCGATCGCGGCGCGGACGCCGATCCCGGGCCGCCTCATGCATATTCTCGAAGGCGAATCGCTCCTCAACGACGCATCGGGCCTCGTGTGCATGCGCTTCGCCGTCGTCGCGGCGCTGACCGGAACGTTTTCGCTGCTCGATGCTTCTTTGACGTTCCTTTGGCTCGCCATCGGCGGCGTTGCGATCGGGGTCGCCGTCACCTGGGGCATAACTCAGGCCAAGCACTGGGCCTCGCGCCGGTTCGGCGAGGAGGCCGGCTCACAGGTGCTGTTGAGCCTGCTCATCCCCTTCGGCGCCTATCTCCTGGCCGAGCGCCTTGGCTGCTCGGGCATCCTCGCCGCCGTCGGCGCTGGCGTAACGATGAGCTACGCCGAGCAGACGGGCGGGGCGCGCGCGCTCACCCGGGTGCGCCGGACGGCGTTCTGGGACACCGTCCAGTTTGGCGCAAACGGCGTCATCTTCGTCCTGCTTGGCGAGCAATTGCCGACAATCGTCGGCGGCGCCGAGAAGGTCGTGCGCGAGACCGGGCATCAGGATCGTCCGTGGCTCTTGATCTATGTGGTCGCGATCAATACGGCGCTCGCGGCCTTGCGCTTCGTATGGGTGTGGGTGTCGCTGCGTTTCACCCTCTTGACCGCGAGGCGGCATGGCCAGCCGTCGCCCAGGCCGAGCTGGCGGCTGGTCGCGGCGACCTCGCTTGCCGGCGTGCGCGGCGCGGTCACGCTGGCCGGCGTGCTCACCCTGCCGCTGGCTTTGAACGACGGGTCGCCGTTCCCGACCCGCGACCTCGCGATCCTGCTTGCCGCGGGCGCGATCATCGTTTCGTTGATCGCGGCGAGCGTCGGCCTCGCCCCTCTGCTCAAAGGCCTCGAGCTGCCGCCCGAGCCGTCGCACCGGGAGGAGGAGGACCGGGCGCGGATCCTGGCCGCCGAAGCCGCAATCAAGGCGATCGCGCGGGCGCAGCACGATCTCGCCCAAAGGGATCGCGACGCCGAGCTCTGCGCCGCTGCGGGCGCGCGGATGATGCAGATCTACCGCCAGCGGATCGAACGCGAGTCGAAAACCGGCGAAGAGGCCGAGCTGGTGCGCAAGATCGAGGACGTCGAACGTGAGCTCAGGCTCGCCGGCATCCGGGCTGAGCGCGATACGCTCTTCGAACTCGCCCGGGCGCGGATGCTTCCCGACGAGACAGCCCGGAGTTTGGTGCGCGACCTCGACCTGCTCGAAACCCGCTACGCGGCGACCTAGAGCGCGCTGCGATCAGGTTGGATTATCGCTGTCATTGCGAGGAGCGGAGCGACGAAGCAATCCAGGGATCATAGGGCGCCCTACGTTCCTCTGGATTGCTTCGCTGCGCTCGCAATGACGGGTCTGGGTCGACCTGAAATCATCCTCCTCTAGATTGGCCGCACCCGGCCCGGAACGCCGAGCGGGCATTCCAGGGCGGCGCGGTCCCAGCCGCCGGTTTCGGCCGCGGCCGCATAGGTCGTCGACAGGAAGGCGAGCAGCAGGGCGTCCGGCTCCGGCGCTTCAGCAACCGTGTCGTATGGCAGGATGAATTCTCCCAGCGTCGGGTCGAAAGCAGCGCCCGGCGCAACCGCCCGGTCGCGAAAGCCGGCCGGTTCGGGATAGGCGTAGGAATAGAAAGCCGCCCGCGGGAAGGCCTCGTTGCCCGGCCAGAACCCGGCGCTGCTCACCTCGTGCGAATAGGCTTCGCGCCTAACCGCGTCGGGCAGTCCGGGCACGCCGCCCGGATGGACCGGCGCGCGGCGCCCTGAGAACCGGGTCACCGCGAGATCGAAGCTGCCCCAGAAGAAGTGGACCGGGCTCGCCTTGCCGAGAAACCCGGTACGGAACAGGTTGAAGACGCGATCCGCCTGCACGAGCGCGCGCCAGAAGCGATGGGCGGCCGCCGCGTCGTAAGCCGCATGGACCCGATCCTGTGAAAAGCGAATCGGGTTTGGGAGTTCGTTCGGAGTCTCCTTGATCGTCACCGCAATGCCGATGCTCTCGAGGAGATCGACGGTCTCGGAAAAGAAATCGGCAACCGACTGCGGACGCAGGGGCAGGGATCGTTCCGCCCCTCGGCTGGTCCGGACTGTGAGCCGATGGCCGACAAAATCGAACTCGATCTCGAAAATCTCGGCTCCGATCGGGATCGGCGACGTGCCGAGGCCCCGGGCGGTCACATAAAGCGGCGCTTGTCAGCCGTGATTGAGCCAAGGGGTCAGCGTCAGCCGAATCTTGCCGACGATCTGGGTCCAGAGGTGCAAGGTCGCGAGCGTCTCGCGCCATGCCGGATAGGTGAGATCGGGCCAAATCGCGGCGGCGTCGTCCATGGCGTTCATCCGGGTCCTGTTGCCCGCGGCGATCGAGGGCCGCTGAAGCTCGCGCAGGGTTGAACTTGCCGCAACATTTTCCATCATTCAAAGTCGGCCCCAAGTCACCATGGTATTGCTGCTCGACCCCGATCGAGGACTCACCCGATGTCACACAAAAGGCTCATCGTCTTTGCGCTGGTTGGGACGCTTTCGTGCCTGGCGCAACAGGTGATTGCCCAGAATTCCTCATCGGTTCATGAAGGTAGTTGGCCGATCGAGAACGGGGTGAAACACCAGCCGACCCGGGGCGCGGTGGGAGGCGAATTCTCGCGGAGCCAGCAGGAGGAGACGGATCGTTTATACAACGAACTGCTGTCAAACGGCTTCAGCGACACGCACCACACGGGAAACGCCCGCACGCGCTAGCGCGAGGCCGCCAGGTCGACCCCGGAAATCTCCCGGCAGATGTCGATGAGCCTGTCCTGCAAGGCGACGTCGCGAGCCTCGGGGTTCGGCTCGCGCCGCTTCAGGTGATAGAAGTAGCCGCCGGTCGTTCGCGCGGCGGGATCGTCGCTGGTCGCGAGCCAGGCTTGGGTCAGATGCGCCTGATCGATGTCGTCGGGCGCGCCCGACCCGCCCATCTTGGTCGGGACCCAGCCGGGCGTCAGCGCGTTCGACAAGACATTGGGCCAGAGACGCGCGACCGCGAAGGCCAGCAGGACGTCGTACAGCTTGCTCTCCGCGTAAGCGGACGAACCGTCCCAGCGCCGCTTGCGCCACAGGATGTCATCGAGATGCGCGCTGGCGCGATCGTGCATGCCCGAGCTCAGATAGACGAGGCGCTTCGGCCTTTCGATCAGCGCGGTGAGGACATAGGGCGCGAGCGTGTTGATCGCGAACACATGCGGCAAGCCGTCGCTGGTGACGCGATGACTTTCCCGGAAGCCAACAGCGGCGTTGTGAATGACCGCATCGAAGGAGCCGAGCGCGTTGACTTGCTTGGCGACGTCCTTGGCGGCTGCGATCGTCGCGAGATCGCCGACGACGACGGCTTCAGCCTTGGGCAGGGCCTTCCTGGCGTCCGCCGCCCGGGCGTCGTAGCGCGCATGCAAGACGGCCCGATGGCCCTGATCGGCGAGAAGCCGGCCAACCATCAGGCCGAGGCCGTCTGCCGAACCCGTAATGAAGACGCGCGCCATGCCTTACTCCCAACGTTGTGCTTGCCCACAGATATAGGTCGCCTCGCGTCGGCTGGCTTGTCGGGAGGAGATGCGGCGCGAATTGAGCGGATTGCTCAGCCAAATTGGACACGCCTGCCGCCAGCACGTACCGTTCCACCGTAGTCGATCATGGCCACATGCGGCCGGTTCCTCAGTCACTCGCGCCGCGCGGTGGTTTTCATGGCTCGAGCAGGCCTGACAGGGAGGAGCGAAACCATGACTCACAATTACGCGTGGGACCTTTTGTTTGGCTCGCCCAGCGACGAGGCCGCCGCGCTTGGTCTCAACAACCTCGGCGACGCCGCAGGCGTCGCGGAAACTGGCCCGGGCGTAATCTGGTTCTGGAACGGACAGATCTTCACCACACCCGCCA
Source organism: uncultured Alphaproteobacteria bacterium (assembly GCA_963794155.1). Lineage (GTDB taxonomy): Bacteria > Pseudomonadota > Alphaproteobacteria > Rhizobiales > Beijerinckiaceae > Roseiarcus. Next base: position 298,410 of record CAWCCX010000008.1, read on the forward strand.
ATTCCACTCTCTACGCAATAAACGACGACCAAATCGCAGTCGGTGAAGGGCCAGCGGTCGCCTCAGGTCCTGACGTTGCGATCATGGTCCAAAATAGCGTTGTGACCGACCTGACGCCGCAGGTTGGACAGTACGCGACCTGCACAGGTATCAACAATGGCGGTTTGGTCTGCGGATATAAACTCGACCCCGCCCATAACTTTCTGGAGGGCAGCGGGTTCGTGATCGATCTGAACAATCCTGGCGCGGGCGTGACGGCGATACCGGCCCCGCCCGGTCAAACGGGCAGCTATCCCGCTTCGATCAATGACGCCGGCGATGTCCTCCTGCTCGACGACCTCGACGCATCGTATATCTTTCGGAACGGCGAATTTATCGCCATTCCGTCGCCGTCGTGGTGGTTTAGCGTCGGCGCCCATGCGCCAATGAACGCGGCGGGCCGGCTCGCCGGATTCAGCGACGCGTCCGGCAAGCCGATCGTCTGGGATACGAAGACAACCCCGCCAACGCCCATGACCGTGCCGTTGCCGGGCGGGTTCTTGGGTGGTGCGACATGCGCGATCAACGACCAAGGAGTCATTGTCGGCGCCTGCTGGATGGGCAACACGCAACCCGACGACGTTGCCCTGTTCTATTCGTTCATCCACGACCCAGCGATCGACACGGCGACATCATCCCGCCTGCTCGGCGATCTCGTCACCACCCCGGGATACGGACGGGGGCTGCCGGCCGCGATCAACGAATTCTGCCAGATCCTTGTCGACTGGGGCCATTCCGCAATTCTCACGCCGACGAATTTGGGGCTCCAGGTCAATCCCCAACTCCCCTGGATCGTCGCGACGATCCTCTTCGGCGTCACCCAGGACGGCGGCGGGCTAGGGCTCGTTGGCGGCGGAGGAGTCCGCGTTCCACCGAACCAACCGCCCGACGGCTGGACGGCGCTCTCTCCGGCGGCCCGGGATGCCCTGATCGGCCTCGCCGTCAACCAGATCGCCGGCCAGATCGGCGATGCGGCAGGCCGCGAAGCTGTGGGTCGCGCTGCGCTCGAACTCGCCCGCGCCTCTGTCGGGCGCCTCACGACACCTTCGCCTCCGGCGCCGACGCTCGGTCCTGCGCGTCCGGGCTTCCGACGGAGCAGGTTCGTCCGCCGACGGCCCAAACTGGATGAGTCCTCTCACTAAGGCGAGCTCGATCGGGGGCCGCGGGCGGCGACGTGACCGCCGAGCGATCGCCCTCAGGCCGCCACGGTCTTGAGCCATGACCCGCGCAGCCACCTCCCGGAGCCTCCATGACCACCCATCAGCGCAACTTCCCCTCGATCGATCCGGCGAAGCTCGACCGGCTGGCGGAGACGGCGGTCAAGGTGGGTTTAAGGCTTCAAGCCGGGCAGGACCTTTTCCTCACCGCGCCGGTCACCGCGCTGCCTCTGGCGCGGCGGATCGCAGCCGAGGCGTACAAGGCCGGCGCCGGCCTGGTGACGCCGATCCTCGCCGATGAGGAGATGACGCTCGCGCGATATCGCTTCGCCCCGGACGCTGGCTTCGACCGCGCGCCCGGCTGGCTCTATGACGGCGTGGCCAAGGCTTTCGCCGCCAATACGGCGCGGCTCGCGATTGTCGGCGACGACCCGATGCTGCTCGCGAACGAGGACCCGGCCAAGGTCGCGCGCGCCAGCAAGGCCAATTCGATCGCCTACCAGCCGGCGCTCGAGAAGATCGCCGGCTTCGACATCAACTGGAACATCGTCGCCTATCCGACCGCCTCGTGGGCGAAGCGGGTCTTTCCGGGCGACGAGGAGGAGGTCGCGGTCGGCAGGCTCGCCGAGGCGATCTTCGCCGCTTCGCGGGTCGACAACGACGATCCGGTCGCCGCCTGGAGCGCGCATAACGCTTCGCTGACCCGGCGGACGGAATGGCTGAACGCCAGGAAGTTTCATGCTCTCCATTATTCCGGGCCGGGCACGGATCTGACGATCGGACTCGCCGACGGCCACGAGTGGCAGGGCGGCGCGGCGACGGCGAAGAATGGAATTACCTGCAATCCGAACATTCCGACCGAGGAAGTGTTCACGACCCCGCATGCGCGCCGGGTCGAGGGCCATGCCGTCAGCACCAAGCCGCTCGCCTATCAGGGCTCGTTGATCGACGGCATTGCGGTCAGGTTCGAAGCCGGACGGATCGTCGAGGCCAAGGCCGCGCGCGGCGAGGATGTGCTCAATAAAGTGCTCGACAGCGATGACGGCGCGCGCCGGCTCGGCGAGGTCGCGCTCGTCCCCCACTCCTCGCCGATCTCGAAGAGCGGGCTCATGTTCTTCAATACGCTGTTCGACGAGAACGCCGCCTGCCACATCGCCCTTGGGCAGTGCTACGCCAAATGCTTCGTCGACGGCGCGAAGCTCACATCCGACGAGATCGCGGCGCGCGGCGGCAACAAGAGCATGATCCATATCGACTGGATGATCGGCTCGGACAGGATCGACGGCGTCGATGCCGATGGCGCGCGAACGCCGGTCTTCCGCAACGGCGAGTGGGCGTGAGCGCGGGCCGGACGCCCGCTTTTCTCGCGCATGGCCGCGCCGGTCGCTGAAACCAACGCCCGCCTTGTTCGTATCATAATTACGTCAGACCCGACCGCTACCTTCGGTCGACGACATTCATTGGAGATAGGCCCATGATCGGCCCGCGGAACCTCGCCCGACGGAACGCGCCGCTCGCGTGGCGACTCAAGATCGACGATCTCCGCGCGCATCTCGCGCCGATCGACCACTATGGACCGACCGGCGCTGGCTCCGCGATCGGCGACGGCCTTCATGCGCTAGCCAGCGTGTGGAAGGCCGTGCTGCGCGCCGTCCACTTCTGCGGCGAGGGTCGCGGACCCGGTTGCGAGGCGGCCTGACGCGTGCAAGTCGAGACTTTCGGAGAAGTCCTCGCGCCCGTTCGGGGCGCCTCGGACAGGCGCCTCACTCCGCTGGCGCGACCTCGTCGCGGGTGAGCGCCGGGCCCATAGACTCGAAGACTCCGTCCCGCCGGACGAGCGCATGGAAGAGCGCCGCAGCGATGTGCATGAGGACGAGGGCGTAGAAGAGAAACGCCAGGTAGAAATGCGCGTTCCACAGCGCCGTGTGCAGGCTGTCACTCTGCGGTAGAATCTGGGGCAGATAGACGCCGCCCCACAACTTCACCGGATAGGCCGCGGCCGACAACATTCCCCAGCCGATCAGCGGCATCGCGATCATCAGGGCGTAGAGCGCGTAATGCGAAAGATGGGCCGCAAGCTTCATCGGCTCGGGCAAATCGGCCGGCAGCGGCGGAGCGCCATAGCGCAGGCGCACGACGAGGCGGATCAGCGCGAGAACGAGGATCGCCATGCCGAGCGGCTTGTGAATCGAAACAAGCGTCAGGTATTTCGGCTCGACGCTCGACACCATGCCGACGCCGATGAACAGCATGGCCAGAATGCAGACGGCGATCACCCAGTGCAGCAGGCGCTGGAGCGGAGTGAAGCGTTGGATGGCGGTCATTGTGTCGCCCCAGGCGGGGTTCGGGGATAGTCCTTAGCCTCCGATGTGCGCAGGTCATAGGACCTCGCATAGGCCGCCGACCGCGCCGCCGGGAACGGATCGTCCGACGTGCGTATGCCGCTCGGCAGGACGGTCGGATCGAAGTTGATGTCGCGACACGGGCCATCGGCCTCGGCCTCGATCGCCTGCACGATGAGCGTGCCGACCTCGATTGTCCGGCGGTCTTCCGGCCACGCTTGAGTCGGGTCCGCGGTCGGATCGCCGGGATTGGCCACAGTCACCGACAAGGTCCAGCGCAGCGGCCCGCCTTTGATCCGCTCGGCGATCTCCTGCTCGAGGAAGTTGGGGCCGCGCTTGGCGAGCTCTTCGGGCGAGACGGGGACCGCCTGCGCCGCCGGAACCATCGACCATCGCACCGCATGCTCCCCACCGGAGCTATCAACAAAGATGAAGCTGTTGAGGCCGTTGAACCGCTCTTCCGCGTAGCTGCCGGTCCAGGGCCCGCTCGTGGCCCAGGCGCCGAACTTCGCGAACTCGGGATGGGCGCCGACGAAAGTCGGCATCGCATTCGAGTCCTTGCTGGTCGACGCAACCAGCAGCTCGTAGAACGCCTGCGGCGTCGAGACGGCGAATATCGGCGCATTGATCATCGCGCTGCGCCACTCTTGCCCGTCCGGGGTCGAGATGCTGAGGCCGAGGCCGCGCACCCTGACCGTCGCATCCGCCGCGTCCGGATCGGGGGTGCCGAGATTGAACCGTCCAAGCGCCGGGTACTGGCCGCGCGCAAAGACCTGCGCTTTTGACAGCTCGGCGCCGGCGCCGTTGGCCTCGAACACGCCGGTGAAGCAGATGCCTTTGGCGTGGTTGCGACGGTGGCCGAGCTGCGGGTCCGGCGACTTGAACCCGTCAACGAGCTTCGTCGGCGTGAGGCGTTCCGGCGAAAGCCATCCGGCCGTATAAGCGAAGGCGCCGGCGCCGAACGCGACGACGGCTGCGATCAGCACAAGCGATCCAAAGGCGGAACGCGCGGTCACTTGGCGCGGCTCGGGCAATGTCCCTTCTCCGTCGAGCTATTTTTGCAAACCTACCACAAATGTCGCGCGATCGGGATTCCCGATTATCGGCGGGCAATTGTCGGATCTGGCGGCTCGAGTTTTCGGTCGACGACCCTCGGCTGTACCAAGTGCGCGCTCTGTCCCGTGTCGTCGGGCCGAGGATGATTTGTCGGTCGCCATCGTCGGCCCTATCCGCTATCTGTCCGTTGTCGGAAGCGGCGGCTTCCGGTTGGAGCGAGGGACACGGAAATGCCTACAGTCACCACGAGCGACGGCGTCGAGATTTTCTACAAGGATTGGGGCAGCGGGCAACCGATCGTGTTCAGCCACGGCTGGCCGCTTTCCGCGGACGACTGGGACGCGCAGATGCTGTTCTTCCTCGGCCACGGGTATCGCGTCATCGCGCACGACCGGCGCGGCCATGGCCGCTCGACCCAGATCGGCCGGGACCATGACATGGATCATTACGCCGACGACCTGGCTGCAGTGACCAGGCGCCTCGACCTGAAGAACGCGATCCACGTCGGGCATTCCACCGGCGGCGGCGAGGTGGTGCGCTATCTGGCGCGCCACAGCGACCGTCAAGTGGCGAAAGCAGCGATAATCAGCGCGGTGCCGCCGCTGATGGTGAAAACTGAAGCGAACCCTAAAGGCCTGCCTAAGAGCGTTTTCGACGACTTGCAGGCGCAACTCGCGGCGAACCGGTCCAAGTTCTACTACGACATCCCAGCAGGACCGTTCTATGGTTTCAACCGCCCGGGCGTCAAAACGATCGAGCCGGTGGTCTGGAACTGGTGGCGCCAGGGCATGATGGGCGGCGCCAAGGCCCACTACGACGGCATCGTCACGTTCTCACAGACCGACTTCACCGAGGACCTGAAAAAGATCAATGTGCCGGTGCTGGTGATGCACAGCGAAGACGACCAGATCGTGCCCTATGTCGCCGCGGGGCCGCAGTCCGCGAAGCTCCTGAAGCACGGCACGCTCAAAACCTACAAGGACTTTCCGCACGGCATGCCGACCACCCATGCCGAAACGATCAATGCCGATCTCCTGGCGTTCCTAAAGAGCTGAAGCGACGTGGCGCCGGGCGTTCGAGCCTGGCGCCGCCCTCCGTAGCTTGACCGGCCGCGAAACGCCGTTCCCTCCAGGTTTCCTTGATTTCGCGCTCTTTTCGCGAAAAACCGGTTCCCACTTTTTCGCAGAGCGCTCTAGGCGAACGGCAGCGACGCGCGCGTCTCCGTCAGGATTTCCTTGGACAACTTTTCGTCGTCGACGATCCGGGCCAGCACCATCGCGCCGACCATCGCCGACCACGCGGCGATCGCCGCGCCCCGCTTCTCGCGCGCGGTCTTGCCTTTCGCCTCGGCGCTGAATCGATCGATCTGGCGGCGGACCGACTGAGTCATTGCGCGCCGAAGGTCGGCGGAGCCGCGCGCGGCCTCGGTTCCGAGACTCGAAAATACGCATGAGCCGCCGCGATCGTCGCGGTGGCGCGGGCTGAGATAGCCGTTGGCAAAGGCGGCGACCAACTCCCGGCCCGTCGCAGCGCCCGGCGCGGGAGCGAGCGCCTCGCCGACCGCCGCGGCGACGAGCGCCTCCTTGGAGGGAAAATGCCCGTAGAACGCGCCGTGGGTGAGGCCGGCCTCCTTCGTGACCTCGGCCACCGTCACGTCTTCGAACCCACGCAGCCGGAACAGACGCGCCGCGGCGGCCAAAATCCGCGCCCGGTGCTCGGCGACCTGATCGCGGCTGACTTTCATCTTCTGCCGGCCTCCTTGCCGCTTGACAATATACATGATGCTGGTAATGAATGCAATCATGATGATGATCATCAATAGGAGTTTGCAGCATGACCCATCCGTTTCCGGCCGTTCTCGTCACCGGCGCTTCGTCCGGAATTGGCGCGACCTACGCCGACCGTTTCGCCCGGCGCGGGCATGATCTCGTCCTGGTCGCGCGCGATGAGGCGCGCATGGAGGCTCTCGCGGCGCGCCTGCGCGCCGAAACCGGGGTCAAAATCGACGTCGTTCCCGCCGATCTCACCGCGAGCGCCGATCTGGTCCGGGCCGAAGCCCGCCTTCGCGACGACGACCGCATCGGCATCCTCGTCAATAATGCCGGCGTGGCGGCGCCCGGCGGTTTCGCGGGCGGCGATCTCGACGCGATGGACCGGCTGATCCGTCTCAACATTACCGCGGTCACCCGTTTGGCCGGCGCGGTCGTTCCCCGGTTTCTCGCCCGCGGCGAGGGCGCGATCGTCAATATCGCTTCGGTGGTCGGTCTCGCGCCGGAGATTTCGTTCGGCGCCTATGGTCCGAGCAAGGCCTATGTTCTGGCCCTGTCGCAAAGCCTGCAGGCCGAGCTTGGCGGCCGCGGCGTCTATGTCCAGGCGGTGCTGCCCGCAGCGACGCGCACGGAGATCTGGGCGAAGTCGGGCCGCGACGTGAACGCGCTCAAGGGCGTGATGGAGGTGGACGAATTGGTCGACGCCGCGCTTGCCGGCTTTGACCGGCGCGAGGCCGTGACCATTCCGCCGCTGCCCGACGCCGAACAATGGGAGAGGTTCAACGCCGCGCGGCAGGCGATGCTGCCGAACTTCGCCAATGCGCATGCGGCGGCCCGCTATCGCCCCGCGGTTCACGGCGGCGCTGTCGCCGCTCAGTAACGCCGCTGGCGCTGGTCAGCCGACGCGGTCGATCAACGCCATCGCGGCGGCCGGGTTGCGGTCCTTGAATCCGCTAATGACATAAAGAAAGACCTCGCGGCCGGCGTCTTCGCTGATCGCCGGCGCGACCGTCTTGAGGTCTTCGGGAGCGCCGCCCGCGGCCCAGGTCTTCGCCCGCCCGGCCCAAAGATCGAGCGCCTGGCTCGAATAGCCATTGGCTTCCGGCTCGGTCGTTCCCATGATCCGCGCGTAGACGAACGGCGCGGTCACGTCGGCAATTTGCGGGTATTCGGAATCGCCGGCGATCACCACCGCGACGCCATGCTCTCGCGCCAGCGCAACGAACTCGGGCGTCTGGAAACTCAAGTTGCGGACTTCGACCGCGTGGCGGATGGCGAGGCCGCCGACCGATTTGGGAAGGAGCTTGAGGAACGCGGCGAAATCGCCCGGGTCGAAGCGCTTCGTGGCCGCGAACTGCCAGTTGATCGGCCCAAGCTTGGTTTTGAGTTCGGTCACGCCGCTCTTGAAGAAACGCTCGATCGTCGGTTCCGCTTCGGCAAGGACCCGGCGATTGGTGGCGTAGCGGGTGGCCTTGAGCGAGAAGACGAAATCATCCGGCGTCTCGTCATGCCATTTGGCGAAGCTCTCGGGCTTCTGCGAGCCGTAATAGGTGCCGTTGATCTCGATCGAGGTCAGTTTGCCGCTCGCATATTCGAGCTCGCGCTTCTGGGCGAGGCCCTTGGGATAGAACGCGCCCCGCCACGGCTCGTAAGTCCAGCCGCCGACGCCGATCCTGATCTTGCCGTGAACGCCCGGTTTTGCCGCCAAGTCCCGACCAGCCCTCTATTCGCGCGCAATCGCCGCGACGCGTCCGCCGGTGAGCGCGACAAGGTCGGAGGGCGTCAAGCGAAAGACTGCGTTGGGCGTGCCGGCGGCGGCCCAGATTTCGGCAAACGCCATCAGCGATTGGTCGATGAGCGCAATCGGCGGGCTCCGGTGGCCGACCGGCGGCACGCCGCCGATCGCGAACCCGGTCGCCTCGCGCACGAAGTCGGCGTCGGCGCGGGCGATCCGCTCGCCGACCGCCTCCGCAACCTTCGTCTCGTCGACGCGATTGACGCCGGAGGCGACCACCAGCACCGGGCGATTGCTGTCGGCGGCGCGGAAGACGAGCGACTTGGCGATCTGGGCGACCGTGCAGCCGATCGCCGCCGCGGCGTCGGCGGCGGTGCGGGTGGTCGCCTCGAACTCCATGACCTCGTGCCGGTCGCCGAGCGCGGCCTGAACCTTGAGGGCCGATGGGGCTGTCGCGGGCTTCATGGGTAAGGCCGATTGAAGGGCGTCATCGTTTCTGCTGCCGGAATGGATTGACGATCCGCAATCGCCTGTCGATTGCCAGTCCATCCTGCATGTCCTCGGACCACAGAAGGTCGCACTCCGAGAGCAGGGCGGAAGCGGCGATGAAAGCGTCGTAGATCGCTAGGTTGTAACGTTCGGCCAGCGAGAGCCCCAGCTCGTGGGTCTCGGCAGTAACCGGATGGACAGTCAACAATCCTCGCAGTGACGACAGAAAGCCGCGTGTGTCTTCCCAAGACATTCTCAATTTGCGTCGCGTGACATTGGCGATCTCGTTTAGCACCTGAACGCTGATCGCCCCCCCGTCGCGAAGCACGGCTTCCGCCCGGTCGGCCTTCGCCAAATCGCTGGAGGCGAGATACATCAGAACATTGGTGTCGAAGAAATTACCGGGCATTCGCCTCGTCCCGATCGAACTTGAAATCGGGCGGCAGCCGCCCGCGAAAGGCGCGCAGCCGGTTCAGGAAATCCTCTCGGTTGGGCTTGCGAGCGACTGCGAACGCACGCTCGCCAGCGACATGCACTTCAATCTCATCGCCTGGCTTGAGCCGCAGCGCTTCGACAACGGCGGCGGGAAGGCGCACGGCCAGGCTATTGCCCCATTTGGCGACCTGCATCAGGCCCTCCGATAGATAGACATTCGAAAGACTGTATATCCATCGAAGATGGCGGTCAAGAGCGCGTCGCCGTCAGCCGTAGGGCGTCGGAAGACGCCCGTCTTTTGACGGGCTATGGGCGTCGAAAGCGTCCGTCATTCGACCGGCGGAGGCTCCATGTGGTCAGGCGACCCGGGCTTGCGAATCCGAGGCGCGAAGGTCCTTCTTCGAGATCTTGCCGACCGGCGTCTTGGGTAATTCGTCGCGGAGCTCCATCGCTCCGATCATCTCATGCTTGCCGAGACGGTCCTTGAGAAACGCTTTCATCTCCTCGAGCGAGAGCGGCGCCGCGCCGGCCTTGAGCTTGACGAACGCTTTCGGGATCTCGCCACGATAGGCGTCCGGCACGCCGATGACGCTTACCTCTTCGACCGAGGGGTGCTGATAGATCGCCTCCTCGATGTTGCGCGGATAGACGTTGAACCCGCCGCACAGCAGCATGTCCTTGGTGCGGTCGACGATGTAGACGAAGCCGTCCTCGTCCATGATGCCGACGTCGCCGGTGCGGAAGAACCCGTCCTTGGTCATCGACTCGGCGGTCGCTTTCGGCTGCTTCCAGTAGCCCTTCATCACGTTCGGGCCCCTGACGCAGATTTCGCCGCGCTCGCCGGGCTTAACCTCGCGGTCCGGGTTGGCGACATCAATGAACTTCATCTCGGTGCCGGGGTAGGGAATGCCGCACGAGCCGGGCTTCCCCGTACCGACGCGCGGGGTGAAGGTGCCGATCGGCGCGGTCTCGGTCATGCCCCAGCCCTCGGTCAATCGGCAGCCGATCGCTTTTTCGAACCGCTGCTGAACGGCGACCGGCAGCGGCGCCCCGCCCGACGCGCACAACCTGAGCGACGACCAGTCCATCGCCTCGATTCCGGGCACGCTCAGAAGCGCGACATGCATCGTCGGCACGCCCATGTAGACGGTGATCTTCTTGTCGACGATGTCCTTGGCCGCGGCGGCCGGGTCGAAGCGCGGATGCAGGACGAGCTCGGCGCCGAGGCGAAATCCGAGCAGCATGACGACGGTCAGCGAATAGATGTGGAACAGTGGCAGAATGCAGAGAAAGCGCTCCTTGCCCTCGCGCAGCGAGTCCGGACCGCTGCGGGTCATGACCTCCATATAGAGGGAGCACGCGGCGGTGAGATTGGCGTGCGTCAGCATCGCCCCCTTGGGCGAACCGGTCGTGCCGCCGGTATATTGAATGACCGCCAACGCCTCTTTGAGGTCGCCGAGCGGATGGGCCTGATACCGCCCGTCATTGTCGATCAAGTCGCGGAAGGCGACGTGACGATCGTCGTGCTTGACCTCGGCCAGCATTCCCGCCGCGCCCATGTGCGCCTTGATCGGACCCGGAGCGGCCGCCATTTCGGCGAATTCGCCGACGACGAGCCGCTTGAGGCGGGTCGATGCGAGCAGCTTCTCCGCCTGCGGAGCGAGCGAGGCAAGGTCGAGCGTCACCAGGAAGTCGGTCTCGCTGTCTTCGATTTTGTGCTTGAGCGTATGCAGCGCGTCGAGGGGCGAGTAGTTGACGACTGTGCCGCCCGCTTTCAGCACCCCGAAGAATGCAATGACGTAATGGGGCGTGTTGGGCAGGTAGAGGCCGACGTGCACCCCGGGCGCAACGCCGAGTTTTTGGAATCCCGCCGCGGCCCGGTTGGTCAGCGCCTCCAGTTCCGCATAGGCGATGCGCTTGCCCATGAACTCGAGCGCCGGCTGGGCGCCGAACCGCTCGGCGGCTTTCTCCAGGACGCTTTGCACCGAGGAGAGATCGAGCGGCGCGTTGTTGCGCACGTCCGGCGGATAGGACTTCACCCAGGGTTGAATCGTCATCATCCGTCCTCGCGTTCCCTCGCATTGGCTCCGGCCGCGGTCGCTGGCGGGCGCTTTGTCGTTGGATTGCCGCGTTCCCAGGTGGCCGTCAAGCGCGTGCTGCCGGCCTTGTGAATGGCGGAAGCGCCGAGGTCGCACGGGAAACCGCTTTCGTTGCGCGGCGGCCGGCCCCATTGCAAAATGGTCAAAAGCGGCGGGAAAGCGAGCGTGGGCTCGCCGCTCCCGGGCCGGAAGGGATGAAAGCAATGGCGGAAGCAACCAAGCCGCGGGTGTGCGCGATCGTCGGCGTCGGGCCGGGTAATGGCGAGGCGTTCGCCCGCCGTTTCGCCGCCGACGGCTACGCGGTGGCGCTGATGGCTCGGCGGACCGAGCTCACGGCCAAGCTCGCCGGCGAGCTCAAGGGCGCAAAGGCCTATCCTTGCGACGTCGCCGACGCGGCCTCGGTCGAAGCGGCTTTCGCCAGCACGCGGGCCGATCTCGGCGACGTGGACGTGCTCGTCTTCAACGCCGGCTCGGGCGTCTGGGGCAATGTCGAGGAGGTCAAGGCCGAGGACCTCGAGCGCTCATGGCGCATCAACACGCTCGGCCTTTTCCTCACCGCCCGGCAATCGATCCCGGCGATGCGGCAAAAAGGGCAGGGGGCGATCATCGTCGTCGGCGCGACCGCCTCGCGCCGCGGCGCGGCCGGGACGGCGGCGTTCGCCCAAGGCAAGATGGCGCAGCGGGCGCTCGCCGAATCGATGGCCCGCCATCTCTGGCCGGCCGGTATCCATGTCGCGCTGATCGTCGTCGACGGCGTCGTCGGCGGGCCGGTCACGCGCTCGCGGTTCACTGATCGGGCGGATGACTTCTTCATCGATCCTGTAGGGGTCGCTGCGATCGCCGCCGATCTGGTCAACCAGGACCGCGCCGCCTGGAGCTTCGAGGTCGAAGCCCGGCCGTTCAAGGAGAAATGGTGAGCTCCAATCCGGAGCTCACGCCCGGTCGATGATCATGCGCGCGGCTCGCGCTCCTGCGCACGGAGGCCAAACACCGCGAAAAGCTCAGACGGATCGCTCCAGATTTTATCCACCCGCCAGCCGGACCGCTGCGCGGCGTGAGCGAAGCCCGCGACGTCGAATTTCCGGCAGGTCTCTGTATGGATGGTTTCGCCCTGTTCGAATGCGAAGCTGTGGCCAGCTACGGAAACAACCTGAGGCTTGCGGCTGACGAGGTGCATCTCGATTGCGGACGCTCGCTCGTTCCATCGGGCTTCGTGCGTGAACATCTCGACTGGAAAGCCGCCGTTCAGTTCGCGATTGATGCGCCTGAGAAGGTTAAGGTTGAATTCCGCGGTCACGCCTCGCTTGTCATCATAGGCGGCGATCAAGGTTTGCATGTCTTTGCGCAGGTCGACTCCGATAATAGCCGCGCCGTTTGGTCCGACATGCTCGCGCATCCGGCGGAGCAGGGCGCAAGCTTCAGTGGGCCCAAGATTGCCGAGTGTTGAGCCGGGGAAAAACGCGGCTCGCGGACGAGCGGGAATGTCGGCGGGGATGTCGAAGTCGACGGTGAAATCCGTGATGATGGGTCGCGTCGGGAGTTCAGGAAACCGATCGCGAAAGCGCTCGACGGTTTGGGCAAGAAAATCCACCGCGATGTCGATCGGCGCATACATTCGCGGTGCGTGAAGGGCATCGATCAGGATTTCAGATTTGATGGCCGCTCCGGCGCCGTATTCAAGCAGCACGACGCCTTCGCCGCAGAGACCCGCCATGTCACCGGCATGGCTGCGAAGAATCGCAGTCTCGGTCCGGGTCAAATAATATTCATCGAGGCCAGTGATTTCCTCGAACAGCTCAGAACCGCGCTGGTCGTAGAACCAGCGGCTGGGAAGCGTCTTTTGCCGTTGCGACAAGCCGGCGAGCACATCCGCTCGAAAAGCTTCGCGTTGGCTGAGTTTCGATTGAACAAGATCGAGCATATCAGGCGTCTCCCGCTAGCCGCAGCCCCGAGAACTGCCATCTGGCGTCGGGCGGAAAGAAATTGCGGTAGCTCGGCCGCATGTGGCCGGCCGGAGTCACGCACGAGCCGCCGCGCAAAACGAACTGCCCGCACATGAACTTGCCGTTGTATTCGCCGACCGCGCCCTCCGCCGGCCTGAAGCGCGGATAGGCCGAATAGGCGCTGCGCGTCCACTCCCACACATCGCCGTAGATCTGGCGCAGTCCGGTTTGCCGTGTTTGTGGCGGCGCTGGCCGCAGGCGCCCCGAGTCGACGAAATTTCCGCGCAGCCGCTCGCCGCTCGCCGCATGCTCCCACTCGAACTCGGTGGGCAAGCGGCGGCCAGCCCAGGTCGCAAACGCGTCAGCCTCGAAGTAGCTGACATGGGCAACCGGGGCGGCGGGATCAACGGGCTGCGCGCCGCGCAGCGTCATCGACCAATAGCCGTCCTCGCGCTCATCCCAATAAAGCGGCGCGGTCCAGCCTTCCGACTGCACCGTCGCCCACCCGGCCGAGAGCCAAAGCAGCGGCGTTTGATAGCCGCCGTCCGCCATGAACTCCATCCATTCCGCATTGGTGACGAGTTGGTTCGCGAGTTCAAAAGGGTCGATCAGCGCGCGATGCCGCGGCCCTTCGCAATCGAACCCGAAGCCTGCGCCGTCATGTCCGACCTCGACCACGCCGCCATCGAACTTCAGGTAGGAAGGAGGGGAGCTGTCGGTTTCTCCGACCGCAATCGGACCCGGATCCTTGTAGGCCGGGCGCAGGGGGTTCTGCGCGAACAGGTGGAGAATATCCGTCAACAACAGTTCCTGATGCTGCTGCTCGTGGTTGCAGCCGAGTTCGACCAGATCGGCGACAGCAGGCGGAAGATCGTCCTGCATGAGTGACGCCATCGCGCCATCAACATGCTCACGATACGCATACATCGTCTCGAGTGAGGGACGGGTGATCATGCCCCGCCTTGGACGCGGCTGACGAGCGCCGATGCTTTCGTAGTAGGAATTGAAGAGGAAATTGAATTGCGGATCGAACGCGCGATAGCCGGGATGATTCGGTTCGAGAATCATTCTCTCGAAGAACCAGGTTGTGTGCGCGAGATGCCATTTTGCCGGGCTCGCGTCCGGCATCGACTGCACGGTCGCATCGGCGTCAGACAAAGGCGCGCCGAGGCGCCTGCTTGCTTCGCGAACCGATAGATATAGCGTGCGGAGGTCGGCGTTTCGCTGCGGCGAACCGTGAGGCATTGATGCGCGCATGCCATTCTCGTCCTTCTAAGGGCGCCGCCGTCTGCACGCCGGAACGCGGCATATGGGAAGCTGATTCACGTTAGCGAGGGGCGCGAGATGAATAATCGTCATTTCCGGCGGTAATGAGTGCGAGGCGCCGCCGCTCGCCCAAGTCCTGCCTGCAATGCGCCGCAATTCTGGAACGAAGCGCGGTTGTCGGCTCCTTTAGTCTACCTGTGCATCGGCATATTGGCGGCCCGCTCTTGTAAGCGCTGACCAGAACCAGCGAGCGTCGCGATGGTTCCCTCGGGGCGCAGAGACTTCGCCGAGATGACGTGGTCCATCAGAATCGCTCCGCCTGAAGAGTCGAAGTCGACCGCGCCAGTTCAAGGAGAAATGGCGACGGAGCCCGCTGTAGTCAGGCCGGTTGCGGCGCCGCTGTGGGTTCGATCCTGGGAAACGGCTTGAACGTCAGCGCGATGAGGAACGCGCCGAAGCCGATGCCGAACGACCCCAGGTAAAGCCAGGCTAGGTCGCGTAGGCGTCGTAGATCCATTCGCCCGCAAGCGGCCCGAGCGCCATGCCGAGGCTGCCCGCCGTCGACGACCCGCCGATGATCGCGCCCATCATCCGCGCCGGGAAATTTTCTCGCGCCAGCACGGCGTAGAGCGGCATGACGCCGGCGTAAGTGAAGCCGAACAGCGCCGCGACCGCATAGAACTGGTCGAGACTGCCGACGAACATGTAAGCGAGCGCCCCGAAAGCCTGGATCAACAGGCCCGCAACCAGAACGCGCTTCGCGCCGAGCCGATCGCCGAGGACGCCGAACGCGAGGCGCCCGCCCATCCCCGTCAGGCCCTCGAGACTGTAGATCGACACCGCGGCAAGGGGCGCCACGCCGCAGGCGATCGCGTAGCTCACCGTGTGGAAGATCGGTCCCGAATGGGCGGCGCAGCAACAGAAATTGGTGGCGGCGAGAATGAGGAAGGGGGTCGAGCGCAGCGCGGCCGAAGTTGTCATGCCGCGATCGTCGGCGGAATCTTCGACAACCGGCCTCCCGGCTTCCGCGGCCGACGGAGGCTTGCGGATGAGGAACGCGGCGGGAAGCATGAGCGCGATAACGACCCCGGCGATGACGAGCATGGCGCTTCGCCAGTCCATTCGCGCGATCAGCCAAGCGGCGAACGGCGACATCGTCATCGGCGCCATGCCGAACCCGGCCGAAACCAGCGAAACGGCGAGACTGCGCTGGGTCTCGAACCAGCGCGTCACTGTCGCCATCAACGGCGGCAGGATCGCCGAGATCGAGACGCCGACCAGCGCCCCGAAGCAAAGCTGGAACTCGATGAGGCTCGTCGCACGGCTTGCGAGCGTGAGGCCGGCGCCGAGCAGGATCGAGCCGATCAGGACGACGGTCCGCGGCCCGATGCGGTCGACGAGCAACCCCCAGGCGAGGCCAGAGGCGGCCATCGTGAGGAAGCCGATCGTCATCGCGCCCGAGACGCCGGTCCGCGACCAACCGGTCGCCGCCGTCAGCGGCACGAGAAACACCGGCAAGCAGAACATCGCGCCGAGCGCGACGCAGCCGAGAAAGCCGCCCGCGGCGACGATCACCCAGCGATATGGCGATTGCGTCATCATGGGTCTCCAACCCTGACTTGTCGGGCAGCACGGATTTTGGGTCAACCCAACGGTAGCGCGTGGCTCGTCTAGACGGATTCGTTATTGCGAGGAGCGAAGCGACGAAGCAATCCAGAGTCGCCGGTCCACCCTACCTTCCCTGGATTGCTTCGCTTCGCTCGCAATGACGGCGGCGTGGCTCGGTCAGTCTTTAGGCAGCCCTCGACGCTCGGCTGCGCATGTAGGCGACGAGGCTGTCGAGAGTCCGGCCCGTCCCGGCGCTGACGCCCATCTTGAGGAACTGATCGAGTTGTTCGCTGGAGCCGCATTCGATCTCCACAGTCATATGAGTCCTGCCATCGGCCTCGCGCATCAACAACCGGCCGGTTGAGCCAAGCGCCTCGAAGACGAGCCGGTCGGGCGGAGCGATCTCGCGATAGACGCCGGCGAAGGGCAAGTCCGGATGGCCCCGGGTCACGAATCGGAACGAACCGCCGGGCCGCAGGTCGATCTCGCAGACCGCCAGCGGATCGCCCTCGGCGTCCCACCAGCAGGTCACATGCTCGGGCTTCGTCCAGGCCTCGAAGATGTCGGAGGGCGGCGCGTCGAAGTCGCGCGCAAGCCTGATCGTATTGGAGGCGCGATCGATCCCGAGATTGGATCCCAGCGCGTTTTGCAATGCGGACGGCATGTTATTTCTCCTGTTGTTTCATGTCGGAAAGGTAGGCCTCGAGATTGTCGAGCCTCCGTTCCCACTGTTGGCGGAAGGGTTCGATCCAGCCCGCGACCTCCTTCATCGCCGAGGGCGCGAGCTTGCGGGGACGTTTCTGGGCGTCGCGCCCGCCAACGATGAGCCCGGCCTTTTCGAGCACCTTGAGATGCTTCGAAATGGTCGGCTGGCTGAGCTCGAACGGCGCCATCAGCTCCGAGACGCTCGCTTCGCCTCTGGCGAGGCGGGCAAGGATCGCCCGCCGGGTCGGGTCGCCGAGCGCGTGGAAGGCGAAGCTGAGCGGGTCCGTGCTTTGCTGTTGGATTGCCATATAGCTATATAGTCAGTTAGCAATATAAGAGTCAAGCATCCGCCGTTCATAACCTTCGGTGGCGGTCGCGCCGCGGCCCGAGAAACGGCTCCGGCCTTGTTACGCGGTTCACTTATCAGTCTGATCGGTCGATCGTTGGCGGCACTGGTCGGGGGCGAGATGGCGAAACGCTGGGCGGTCGTGGGCCTCTCGGTGGCTTGCCTTTGGCTTGCTCCGCCATCGAGCGCCCGCGCGCAATCCGAGCCGCCCGCCTGCGCCACCGGCTCCACGATCACGCTCGGCCCGGCATCGAGCGTATGCGGCGTCGCCGCCAATCGGCCCGGCGTCCTCGCGTACAAAGGCATCGCCTACGCGACCGCAGGCCGCTGGCAGGGGCCTCAAGCCGCCGCATGGCCGCCGGCCCGCGGCCTCAAAGCGGTCCAGTTCGGCCCCATCTGCCCGCAGGACGCCCCGGCCCAGCCGGCAGCGGAAGACTGTCTCTATCTCAACGTCTGGACGCCCGGGGACGCGATCAGCGGCGCCCGGTCGCTGCCGGTGATGCTGTTCATCCATGGAAGCGCCTTCGTCAAAGGCCTCGGCTCGTCGCCGCTCTATGACGGCAGCGCGCTCGCGGCGCATGGCGCCGTCGTCGTCACCTTCAACTATCGCCTCGGCGCGCTCGGCTTCCTTTCCGCCAATGCGCTGGGCTCAGGCGAGATCGGCGGCAATTTCGGCCTTATGGACCAGCAGGCAGCGATGGCCTGGGTCCAGCGCAACATCGCCCCGTTCGGCGGCGATCCGAAGCGGGTGATCCTGTTCGGCGAGAGCGCGGGCGCGATGTCGGCCGGCCTGCACACGTTCGACATGCCGTCGAGCGGCGCGCTGTTCGCCGCGGCGCTGATGCAAAGCAATCCGCTCGGGATCGACTATCTCACGCTTGACGAGGCCGGGCGGCGCGGCGCGGCATTTCTGCAAGCGCTCTGCGACGGCGTCAACGCCTCGGCCGCCGCCCGATGCCCGGGCGACCCGGGGTGGGCGATGAAGGCGACGGTCGCCGACATCCTCAAGGCGCAGACCGAGGCCAGCGGCAAACTTGAACGCCGGATCGGGCTCGCGGACCTGCGCCTCTCGAAGCTCATCGAGCGGATCATCGAGATTCAGTCGCTGCCGTGGGCGCCGGTGATCGACGGCAAGCTCGTCGTCGGCGAGCCCTATGCCGGCTATGCGCCCGAGGTCAGGGCGTTCAAGCCGATTGCGTTCGGCGTCAACGCCGATGAGGGCGCGCTGCTCGTCGCCCGGGCCTACGCCTCGAGGCCGCGGGATTTCACCCCGTGGGCGTACCGCGGCTTCCTCGCCTTGCGGTTCGGCTTGAGGAGCGCCGCGATCGTGCGCAATCCCCGCTATGCCCCGAGCGCGCAAGTCCCGTCGCCTTACTGGAGCGCCGCCGGCGCGGCCTACGCCAATCTGATGACCGACTATGTGTTCGCCTGCGGCAATCTCTCCGCCGCCAACGCAGCGCTCGCGCAGGCGTCCCAGCCGGCGTTCGGCTACCTTTTTGCAGAGCCGCCGTTTGCCGACCTCTACGGCCGCCCCCCGGCCACCGTTCCCGACTTCGGCGCCTGCGCGCCGGGCGGAGCCAAGCCCAATGTCTGCCACGGCGCCGAGCTGCCCTATGTGTTCGATACCCTCGACGTGCTGGCGACAGCGACCGATCGCCCGCGGGCGAGCGACCAGTCGCTCGCCCAGGCGATGAACGCCGCTTGGTTCGCCTTCGCGGAGAATCCCGCCGCGCCCGGCAAGCCCTGGATCGCCTACGACGGGCGGGCCCATGTGCTCGAATGGAAGAGTGACGGAATGGGCGCCGCCGACCTTGACGGCGCGGCGAACTGCAGCGCGCTTTGGCTCAAGGCGTTGCCTTACCGAGGGGCGGCGGCCGGCCCGGGGCGGTAGCCCTCCGCTGCAACCAGCCCCAGGGTCATCATGAGGAGCCCGGAGGGCGGCTCGGCGACGCAGGAGCCGCGGCCCCCCTTGGTTCCTGGCGGCTCGACGAGTATCGCTCGATCCGTCGCGGCCAGGCGGCTGAAGTGCTCGGTTGGCCGTCGACGGGACAATCTTGATTTCGGCTGCAATCCCGGACGCCGAACGGACTTGGACGTTCGGGAGCGCCGTCCTCAGTCCTACCTGTTTTCGTCGCGTCGGTTCAAAAGATTTCGCACGAGGTTTGCGTCGTCCGGGGCAACGTAAAATGCGCCCATTCGCCGTTGTCGGCTCGCGGAACGTACATGTCCTTGAACCCTGGCTTTAGGCTGAACGTGACATTCAGCGTGCATTGGTCGCCCGCAGTCGTAATGGTCATCTTCTGGGTGTGCTGCTTGAAGGCGACGGTCCTTTCAAGCCTGTTCGGGCCGGCGACGCGCCAGATCGCGCTGCCTCTGGCCTCGCCCAAGTCGGATTCGTGCTGAGCGTTCGTCGTGACATTGTTGTTGTTTCGACCGTCCCAGTCCTCACGGATATAATTCTTCCCGGACAGAGTGATGACGAAATTCTGTGTCCAGGTGGTCGGATTGCAGTCGCACTCCAGCCGCGTATGGGTCTCGCTAAACTGGCCGCGGATCGTGGTCACTTTGTCCTGCGCGAGACATGGCGGCGCGACAACGATCGTCGCGAGCCAGCAGAACACGGCACACTTGGTCGACATCGATGAGCGCTCACGGCCTGGACAGCGAAGTTCTTGCAATCGATCTTGGACGAAAGCGGCGGGAATCATTCGCAATACGGCTGGCCGTTGAAGACAAAGCAGGACCGCCTGGGCGATGGTTGCGAGGCCGCAACAATCCGGCTGCGCCAGACAACCCTGCGCCGGGGCGCCCGCGCCGCGGGAGTCACGATCCGCAGACTGACTGTCCCCAATTGCTGAGCGGCCGCCGCGGCGGGGCCCGGACTGAAGCTCACTCGGCAACCGCCGCCGGGCTGCAGCGAGACCGCGACGTCAGTCGAGCAGCCCTGGCAGAGCACCGACACCGGAACCTGGCAATTGTACTGGCCGGCGGCAGCTTCGCCGGCAAGGGCCAAGCCGCAAAGGCCCATGAGAATTGTCAGCCAAATTGTTGCTCGACCCGACACCGGCATCACTCGCAATATTGAGTACCGTTGAAACTGAAGCAATGGCCGCCGGACGCCCGAACGGCTTCGCGAGGCGCGGGTTTCGGCTTGCGCGGAGCCGCCGCTCGCTCTTCGCGCGGGACTGTCGAGCGGTTTGTGGCTGGGCGCTCGGCTTCCCGCGCCGCGGTCACGCGCGGAGCGGGCAGCGGGTAACAATTGCCGTCGCGGCCAAGAGCCTCCCCACGCGGGCATCCGGCAGCGACGCAGCGTCCGTTGACGGCGACTTCTCCGATTGCGCATTGGAGGGGACAGACCCGTTCGCGGAGGTTCTTGAGGCTGTCGAGCAAGACGCCGTCCGGCGCCGACGGAGTCGCGGTGAGCCTGGCGTAGCGCGCGTACTCAGCGAGGCCCAGCCGGACCTCGGGCGCGTCCCAGTCCTTCTCGCCGGCGTCGTAGCAGCCGATGCGATGCAGCTCCGCCTCGATCGACGCGACGAATGTTCTCTGGTCTGCAGCCGATCCGCTCGGCGCCGCCGCGGCCGGGACTGCCGAAGCGGCTTTGGCCGCGTCGGCGGCCGCTTTCTTCGCATCCTCGGCCTTTTGCACCTCGGCGTCGGAGGCCGCCTTCGCGTCGTTGGCTTGCTGTTCGAGCTTGGCGATCTGGGTCTTCAAAGCATCGGCGCGATCGCTTTCCGACTGCAGCTCGCGCGCCTTCTCTTCGTTGGCGGCGCGGTCGCGGTCGGCGCGCGCCTGAACCTCGTCCGCCTGAGTCTTGCGCTCCTTCTCGAGCGCCTCGCGCAAGAGACGCTCCTTCTCGAGCTGGCTCGCGGTCGCCTGCTCCTTGTCGATTTGCGCGCGGAGATCGGCCTCGCGTTGGTCCTGGGCTTTCTGCAGTTTTTCGAGCTCCGACTTGTTGCGGGCTTCTACCGCCGCCTGATCCGCGGCGCGCTCTGTCAATTGCTGCTCCAGTTTCCGTCGCTCGTCCTCCGCGGCCGCAAGCTTCGCGGCAAGCTCGCGCTCATGGGCGCTGGCCTCGTTGACCGCGCGCTCGCTTTTCGCTTGTTCCTCTTGCAGGCGGACCGCCTCCAATTCCCGCTGCTCATTCTCATGCGTCGCGGCCTCGCGATCGGCCCTCTCGCGGGCCTCGCGCTCAAGCAGATCCAGGAGCGCGCGCGCGTCGGGGGCGTAAAAACTGTTGGGATAGCGAGTGAGGAATTCTTTCAGCGTAGAGAAATCGGCGTGGGTGCGGATGCGCGCCCAGATCGTCTGGTCGGTCTCGGACTGGTTCAGGTAGTACTCGGGAACCATCGAGACCGACAGTTCGGGCGACTGGCGCCCGTTCGTGGCGGCGTAGACGTCGGCGCCGATGCGCCGGAACATCGAGCCGACCTCAAGCCCCGGTTCCCTGATCTCCTTGAGGAACGCGGCCGAGAAGGGGCTGTTGCGGCCGGTCCCGTCCTGCGCCACGTCGTCGACCTGCGTCGCATAGACGACGATCATCCCTTGCGACCTCTCCACCGGCGCGAAGCCACGAGAAACGGACACGTCGCGAGTCGAAACGCGGATCGAGCGAACGAACTTCTCCGCCAACGGATTGTCGCGGCATGCGTCGAGAACCATGATCTTGATGCCTGGAGAGAGCTGCATCGTCGCCTTGACGTCGTCGAAGCCGACCATCTCGTAGCGAAGGCTGACCTCGTCCTCCAGTTCCGCATCGACCGGCATGAGGTAATTCCTGCCCTCGAACTGCATGCCGTGCCCGGCGTAGTAGAAGAGCACGACCTCGGCCCCTTTTCCTTCGCGGGCGAATTGCGCGATCGCCTGATCCATCTGCCGCTTTTCGACATCGACTTTAAGCGTCACCTCGAATCCGATCGCCTTGAGCGCTTCGGCGACGTCCGCGGCGTCATTTGGCGGATTGGAGAGGGCAGGGGTGTTCTTGTATGCGCCGTTGCCGATGACGAGCGCAACGCGCTTATCGGCGAGGCACGGCGCCGCCAGAATCAAAAACGAAAGGATGGCTAGGCAAGAGACGAGCAACAAACGGCGTTGCGTCTTCATATGGCGGTCCCCTGGCAGCCACGTTTGCCCTCCGAGCCGGCACAAAACGCTATCCCAAGCTGATATTTCTGTCCAGTTCTGCCCGCATGACGCAGGCGCAGGTGCGCCATTCACACCAGCGAGCAAGCTCTTGAATTTCCGCTGGACGAGTTGGCGACGCACGGCGCTTCGCCGCTTTCAGGCGCACAGGGCTTGCAGAGGTAAGTAGCGCCTGAACGAGGAAAACTGCTTATGGCCGAGCCTGATTTCAACAGCCTGGCCGCCGGTGCTTTTACGCCGAACCTGAGCGCGCTCTCCGAAGTTCCCCTCTATAGTCAGGTGTGGGAAGATCCTGACCTTTCGAAACGGGATCGGAGCCTGATAACCGTCGCGGCCCGGGTGGCGCTGGGCCGAGCCGACGAACTGCCTGCATCTGATACCGAGGAGTGATTGCGAGCTCATGGTCATCAGTGTGTAGCGAAGGCCTCGTCATCGGCGGCCTTCGAAGCGGTCGAAGCCGAGTGTTTCCTTTGATCTGGCTGGAGTGGTCTGGCTACGATCCGCTTATAATAGTAACTATGTCCCGCGGGGAGCCGGTGGTCGGGTCGATGGTGAGGCGCGTTGGTTCAGCTCGGATGCTAGGTCGTTTGCCTATCGCGGGCTTGGCAATGCGCTGGGCCCTTCGGCGGCGGCTGGCGAAAGGCTCGCACACGCGCGCACGGGACATCTCCTCTCGCGGTGTATACGCCTGAAATCTATTCTGTTCTCTTTTGCAATTGGCTGGTGCGTCGCACAACACCGCCGGCAGCGGCGTTGTCGCTGGAGCGACTTAAGAGGGGCGGATGCGCCTAACAATCGTTGCCATGCTGCTACCTATGATCCAGTCTGCTGCTCTTGCTGAATCGGGGGCGTCTTTCGTCATCAAAGGGACGCTAATGACAATTCACGACCGGCTCCCTCCATATCAGGTCAAAGACATCGTCGTGAAGTCTGACTTCACGTTCACAGTTTCCAGCGACAAGCGCGTCGAGGAAACCTGGGTGATCAACCCTATTCGCAACCGAGACAATCCCAGTTTGCACTTCGCCCCCTTGGGCGGGGAATCCCACGCGGCGCTCGGCGGGGACGGGGCCTCCACGACATGGCATGTGCGTAGCCCGCACAGCCTCGAAAGGATATCCGCAGGGAAGCAGGTGGCGCTTCGAATGACGATCGAGATCGACGATAAGAAGAATTGCAGGGTTGCGGCGAAGTTTTACTTGCAAAAGGGTACGTCTTTCGAGATCGACAAGCGCTCTGACAATGGTCAATTTGCGGCTTTCTCATTAAACAAAGTCATTAGCGCGACCTGCTCCGTCGAGTGAAAGCTTTGGCTTCTAGGTCGCCAGGCATAGGAGCCAGCGGAAACCAAGCGATTTTCGGCGCACAATAGGAGGATTTCCTTGCCAAAAACGGAAGTATGTGCTACATGTTTTCTGTTCGACGGATGTTGCGGGCCGGGGACTGCGGGGAGGAGGAGCGAGGAAGAAAAGTTCTTATTTGGAATCGTCGTAACCCATTGAAAAGCTTGGATTCGGACGAATAGAACCAAGCAAGACCAAACAAATCCAAGCAAAAACAAATAAAACCAAATAAAACCAAGCAAAACCAAAATTGCGTTTGGACTTGTTTGGGCGCATCGCTCACAGCGCCGGCTCGTCCCTGTCATTCCGCCGCGGCCGCGAGCAGGCCGGGGAGTTCGGCGAGGGTCCTGATCTCGAAGTCGGGCTTGCCGGGGAGCCGCTCACGGCGCTGGCCGTAGCGGTTGCACCAGACGACCCGCATGCCGAAGTCGGAAGCCGCGTGGGCGTCCCAGGCGTTGGACGACTGGAACGCGATCGCGCTCGCCGGCAGGCCGAGAGAGTCGAGCGCGTATTGATAGACCTTGGGGTGGGTCTTGAACGCGCGGACCGCGTCGACCGAGAGGACGGCGTCGAACATCGGCTTGAGCCCCGACCGTTCGACAAGCGCGTCGAGCATCGGCGGCGAGCCGTTGGAGAGGATCGCGGTTCTGAACCCGGCGTTGCGGAGCGCCGCGAGGACCGAGGGAACTTCGGCGAACGGCTCGAGGCCGAGATAGAGATCCATCAGCCGGTCGCGTAGGGCCGGAGTGGCGAGATCGAGGCTCTCGAGCGCGAAATCGAGCGCGTCCGCGGTCACTCGCCAGAAGTCGGCGTAGCGGTTCTCGAGCGTGCGAAGCCACGCATACTGGAGCTGTTTGTCGCGCCACAGCGCCGTCAGCGCCGCGCGCCGTTCGGCCGGAATATCGCGGCAGCGCGCGGCGGCGGAGGCGAAGTCGAACAGCGTGCCGTAGGCGTCGAACACGCAGGCGCTGACGCCTTTGAGGGAGTGGGACTGCGTCAAGGCGATCGCCTCCAAACGATAGCCGACAGGGAACGGTCAGGTAGCCTCAGGGGCCCGCGCAAGCTGGCCTTCGAGCGCCGCGACCCGCTTCCGCAGGTTCTCGCTCTCGATCTGCGCGTAAGCGATTTCCGCGTCGTGGGCGAGGTTGCCGAGCAGGCGGCGCTCGCTGTTGTCGAGATCGGTTCCGGCCTCGTGGCCGCCGTAGAGGAGGATCGCGTAACAGCGCCGCGGATTGCCCACTGGTACGGCGAGAATCGGCCGCGCGAGGTCGCCTGGAAGCCGGCCAAGGGAAGCGTGCGCCCCGCCGACCGAATCAAGAGCGTAAGGCCTCCGCTCGAACCTTGCGGCGACGATCGGTTCGTCGCCGGCCAGCGCATCGACGTCGTCAGCGTCCCATCCGGCGCTGACTCGCCGGTGGAAGACGCCGTCCTGCTCGCGAAACAGCGCCGCCGACGCGAGGCTGAGCGACCGGGTCGGCTCGTTCACCAGCAGGCGCTCGACCTCGGAGATACTGGGCGCATGCAGAATGGTCTCGCCCACCGCGGCGAGATGGCGCTCGGCGTGGATGAATTCGCGGTCGAACAGCTGGTCCGTGATCTCGGTCGCAAACTCGTGCGCGCGGGCGATCAGGTAGACCAGACCCGAAGCGACCGCGACCCAGGCCCAGTATGGCAGGTGGATGTATTCGTCGATCACTTCGATCTGTTTGTGGAGGAAAAGGACCGGCACGCTGAGCAGGAGTCCCAGCACGGTCGCCCGGCGCAGCGGGATCCACACGTTGACCACCGTCGGGCGGCGCACCGCCTCGACGACGAACAGACACAGGACGCCGTTGATGAGGTAGAGGAGGCCGGCGACTTCCTCCGACGTGAGACCCTGGCCCAACAACTCAGCGAACAGCGAGGTTTCCTGAGACAGCTGGGCCAGCAAATAGGCCGGCAGGCCGATCAGGCAGCCCCAGATCACCCAGCGGATGCGCTGATAGTCGCGCGGCGACA
Source organism: uncultured Alphaproteobacteria bacterium (assembly GCA_963794155.1). GTDB lineage: Bacteria > Pseudomonadota > Alphaproteobacteria > Rhizobiales > Beijerinckiaceae > Roseiarcus. The sequence goes on from CAWCCX010000008.1 coordinate 323,882, forward strand.
AGTCGCGACGGCGTCCGAGAAGGATCGCGAGCGCGGCGATGCTGACCGCGAAGCCCAGAAAGAGCGTGCCTCTCGTCCAGAATTCGGCGCCATAGCCGAACACCATTCCGACGCCCGCAAGCGCGATCGCGAGGAATACGATCGAAATCGCCGGCAGGGCCCGCTCGACGTTGCGCCATCGGCCTTCAGCCCGGTCGAGCGGGGCCCTCAGCGCAAACAGCAGGAGCCCGGTATAGGCGGCAGCCTGCATCACGAGCGAAATGACGTCCTGCACCAGCAGCGCCCACGGCCAGAGCTGAAGCCACGCCCAGAATTGGAACGCCTGGCCGGGATTGAACTGAATGACGTAAACGAAGAAGCCCCAGGTCATGGGCCCTGGACGCGTCCACACCAGCCACGCCGCGCCCAGCACGACCAGGATGCCGGCGATCGTATCGAGCGCAACGATGAGTTCGAACAGGCGATTGTCGGGGCGCGGCTCGGCGGCGAGCGTGACTTCCCGCGCCGGGCGCCCCGCGGTCGCTGCGATAATGAGCGTCGCCTCGCGGCCCGGCGCGACGTAGTTCACCCCGCCAAATTGCGACAGCAGGCTGGCGCAAACGAGGGTATCGACGGGGACGCAGCGCATCGCGGCGAGATCGAGCCGGTCCCCGACGCGAAGGCCCGCCCGCCAGGCGGGAGATTCCTCTTCGCCAGCGAATGGACCCTGAACGTCGTAAATCAGCCCGTCGCCGTTGGTCGCCAGACCGAGCGAGCCCAGCGGGCGAACGACCCGGAGAAAGTCGGGAGCGACCATCGCCAGCGCATAGAACGTCAGAAGCACGAGCACGACGCGGCCGAAAAGGCTCGCGCCGTTCCGATCATCCATCAGCGTCCTCCGCGGAGCAAAACGACAGGCCTCCTTCAGCCGTCTCTCGGCCGACGGAAGCTAGCTGCGGCGAAGGTCTTTGTACATGAGCCGCGTCGCGTCGTATCGATCCTCAAAAGCATTGCGCGCGTAATGCGGAATCGCGCCGGCAAGGCTATAGCCCAGCGAGCGATAGAGGGCCTCGGCCGCGTCGCCCGCGGTGTCGAGCGTGAGGAGCCAGCGGCCCTCCGTCGCGGCGCGCCGTTCGATCTCGCGCATGAGGGCGCGGGCGACGCCCGCGCGGCGAAAGACCGGATCGACCAGGACCTTGGAGACCTCGGCGTGATGACGTTTGCTCGGCATCGAGTCGAGGTCGAGCTGCGCCGTCCCGGCGACCTCGCCTCTCAGGGTTGCGATAAGCACCAGCTTGGCGCCGGCCGCGTGCGACGGAGCGACGCGGTTGAGCCAGTAGGCGCGCGCCTCATCCCGGCCGAACGGCGCAATGAAGCCGACGCTCGCGCCCTCGCGCACGCAGGCGTGCAGAATGTCGGCGAGCCGGTCCAAGGTTTGCGCCAATGAGGCGGCATCGAGCGCCGCGACGACTATCGATGAGGCTTCCATCGCGCTCACCGCAGCACGAGAATGTAACGCGCCGGTCGCCGGCCGGAGGCGTGGAAGCGGCTCGCGCCCATCAGCTTGTAGCGAAGGCAATCGCCTGCGCTCAGACGATAGATGGTTCCCTCGATCGTCAGTTCGAGCGCCCCCTCTTCGAGATAAAGATGATGCTCGAGGCCCAGGCGCGGCGGCAGCGGGTAGTCGATGCTCGCGCCGGCCGGAAGTTCGCAGCGCAGCACCTCGCAATCGAAGTCGAGCGAGGGCGGCGAGACCGAGCGGCGGCGAAAGCCGGTGGCGGGATCGACCCACTCGGGCTGGTCGGGGCGGGCCACGCGCGCGGGCGCCTCGCCTTCGATGTCGGCAAGGAGGCGCGACACGGTCGTGCCGTGCGCTCCGGCGAGCCGTCCAAGCACCGATGCCGTCGGGCTTACGTCGCCATTTTCGATCCGCGACAGCGAGGCGCGGCTGACCCCGCTCCGCGCCGAAAGTTCATCGAGCGACCAGCGTCGCGCGCGCCGCAGGTCGCGCAGGCGTCCGGCGAGGCATAGGTCGGCGGCGGCGCGGAACGAGGGCAGAGTTTCCACATACGGAAAATACTCTCACTAACGAGAGCGTCAAGAGGCAGCCATTTGCCCGCGGCCCCTCTTCTCTTGCACATTGGCGGGTCTTGCCGACGGAATGGATCGATGTCAGCGCCGCACCATGCCTCCATTCCGGCTTGGACCTGGGCTGTTCCGCTTGTCGCGAGCGGCCTCCTCGGACTCAAATTCACCCACGTCGTCCCCGCCGACGCGGCATACGTCCTCGTTCTCGCGGGCGTCCTTCTCGGCGCGACGGTGTTCGCCGCCGTCCATCATGCGGAAGTGCTAGCGCTCAAGCTTGGCGAGCCGTTCGGCTCGATCCTGCTTGCGGTCGCGGTGACGGTGATCGAAGTCGGGCTGATCGTGTCGATCATGCTGTCCGGCGCGGAGGGCAGCGACCGGGTGGCCCGCGATACGGTCTTCGCGGCCGTGATGATCGTCCTCAACGGCGTCGTCGGCCTCTGCCTGGTCTTGGGCGCAGGGCGACATTTCGAGCAGACCTTCCAATTGCAGGGCGCTTCCTCCGCCCTCGCCGTGCTCGGGACGCTGGCGACGCTGGCGCTGATCCTGCCGAACTTCGCCGAGGCCGCATCCGGCCCGTCCTATTCCATCCTGCAACTCGAGGGCATCGGCCTCATGTCGCTGGTTCTTTGGGGGGTGTTCGTATTCGTCCAGACCGTCAAGCATCGCGACTATTTCCTCGACGCGCCAAGCGACGCTTTCGACGAGCCGACGCACGAGATTCCGGGCGCCTGGATCACGCTCATAAGCCTGACCCTGCTCATCATCGCGCTCGCCGCCGTGGTGCTGCTGGCCAAGGCGCTGTCCTATCCGGTCGACGCGGCCATCGCGACGGCGGGACTGCCGAAGGCGTTCGTTGGCGTCGTGATTGCGGTCATCGTGCTCATGCCCGAGGGGCTTGCCGCCGTGAAGTCGGCTCTTCGCAATCGGCTGCAAAATAGCATCAACCTTGCGCTCGGTTCGGCCATCGCCAGCATCGGGCTGACGATTCCCGCGGTCGCGCTGGTTTCGCTCATGCTCAACCAGCAGATCGCGCTCGGCGTGTCGCAAACCGACATGACGCTGCTCATCTTGACGCTCTATATCAGCGCATTGACGCTCGGCACTGGCCGCACGACCGTGCTGCAGGGCGCCGTGCATCTCGTGATCTTCGCCGCGTTCATGCTGGTCTCGGCCGTACCGTGACGGAGCCGGGCGCGAAGATCGCCTCAAGACGGAGGATCGGCTGAAATGAGAATTCTCGTTGTCGGAGCGGGCGCGGTAGGCGGCTATTTCGGCGGACGTCTGCTGCAGGCTGGCCGCGACGTAACGTTTCTCGTTCGTCCGCGCCGGGCTGCGCAGCTCGCCGAACATGGGCTGATGATTCGAAGCCCTCTGGGCGACTTCCATCACTCGCCGCCGCCCATCGTCCTGCAGGAAGACCTCGGCGCGCCGTTCGACCTCGTACTCCTGAGTTGCAAGGCCTACGACCTCGACGGCGCAATCGCGTCGTTCGCCGGGGCCGTCGGCGAGAACACGGCGATCCTGCCGCTCCTGAACGGCATGCGACACCTCGACGTCCTCGCCGACCGCTTTGGGCCCCAGCCCATACTGGGCGGGCAATGCGTGATCTCGGCGACGCTCGGCGCCGATGGCGCCATCGTTCATCTCAACGACATGCACGCGCTCAGCTTCGGCGAGCTCGACGGTTCGCGTTCGCGGCGGATCGAGGCGATCGCCTCGGAGCTGGTCGGCGCCGCCGGGTTCGAGGCCCATCTCAGCGATCAGATCCGCCAGGAGATGTGGGAGAAGTGGGTGTTCATCGCGTCGGCTGCAGGAATTGGCTGCCTCATGCGCGCGTCCGTCGGCGACTATCTCGCCGCGGGCGCCGCCGACCTCACGACCGGGCTCCTCGACGAATGCGCGACGATCGCAGCCGGGCAGGGCTATCCGCCGCGCCCGGCGACGCTCGAGCGGGCGCGCGCGATCTTGATGACCGCCGGATCGCCACTCAAGGCCTCGATGCTGCGCGACATTGAAGGCAACATGCCGATCGAAGGCGACCACATCCTCGGCGATCTCCTGCGCCGCGCCGCGAAGCCGGACGAGCGCACGCTGCTGCGCATCGCCACCCTCCATGTCAAAGCCTACGAGGCGCAACGGATGCAGGCCAAGACGGCAGCCGCGCCTTGAGGCTTGCGCCGCACGACGCCTTGGTATATCGGCGTGCGCTTTGCACGGGCCTTGAGGAGAAACCGCCTTGGCGGACGCCGCGCCGATCAACTGGACCAATGCGACAACGCTGATCAGCGTCGCCATTCTCGTGGGCACCGAACTCGTCGGCGCAGGGGCCGCGGCGGGTTGGGCGATCGGCGGGCTGTTCCAGCTTGGCGAGAGCGTCACTCGGATGCTTGAAGGGGTGTTCATTCTCGCCGCGCTGACCGGGCTCTTTTATTTCCTGCGCGCGGCGCTCGCCCACGAGCCGATCCGCGGCTAGCTGTTCGCGAGCGTGAGGGACGGCGAGGATCGCTTCGCGTGTCTGAGGCCCATGCGGTCGCCATGCCAGCGCCGGGAACAATTCGCAGTGCCGATGCCCCCCATGAGCATACCCGACCGGCGAAGCGCGCTCCTCCTTGATCTTGACGGAACGCTCACCGATCCGGCCGAGGGCATTGTTGGATGCTTTCGGATGGCGTTGGAGGCGTTGGGTCGAAACCCCCCGCCTGCAGCGGAACTGACCTGGATCATCGGCCCGCCTTTGCGCGGCTGCTTCGCCGAATTCCTCGGGGCCCAAGGCGACCCGGAGGAGGCGCTCAAGGTCTACCGCAGCCGCTATGCGACAGTCGGACTGTTCGAGGCGGTGGTGTATGACGGCGTCGATGAGGCGCTTGCCAACCTGCGCGCGTCGGGGGCGCGATTGTTTCTCTGCACCGCGAAGCCTATCGTCTATGCTGAGCGCATTCTCCGCCACTTCAACCTCGATCGCCATTTCCAGGCGGCTTATGGCGACGAACTCGGCGGGCGCTTTCAGGACAAGGCGGATCTGGTAGCCCATATTCTCGAGACGGAGGGACTCGACGCCGCGGATTGCTGCATGGTGGGCGATCGCAGGCACGACGTCCTGGCCGCGAGCCGGCACGCGATTCCGACCATCGGGGCGCTTTGGGGCTACGGCGGCGCGGACGAGCTTCGCGAGGCGGGCGCGGCGGCGTTGTGCGCCTCGCCGTCCCAAGTTCCCGGGGCATATTGGGCGCTTTCGCGGGCGCCGCCGTCGCGATGGGCGCGAGCGTGACGACCGGCGCCGGAACGCGGCCGGCCGGCGGAGCGAGCGGGCGCGTCTCGATCCCGGCGCCTCCGCGCGCCGAGGCGCGGCCAACGCTGCTGTCCGCCCATGGCGTCGCCTGGGCGGACGACTACGCCTGGATCCGGGCCGAGAACTGGCGCGAAGTGCTGCGTGACCCCAACCAGCTGCCTTCCGGCATCCGCACATTGCTCAAGACGGAAAACGCCTATGCCGACGCGCTCCTCGCGCCGACGGCCGGTCTGCAGAAAGAGCTCAAGCGCGAAATGCGCGCCCGCCTCAAGGAGGACGATAGCGAGCCGCCGCAAGTCGACGGGCTATGGGCCTATTACTCGCGTTTTCGCCACGGCGGCCAGCACCGCATCTATTGCCGCAAGCCCCGCGAGGGCGGCACGGAGACGGTGCTGATCGACGGTGACGCGCGCGCGGAGGGAAAGGCGTTCTTTCATCTCGCCGGCGGGGGTCATTCGCCCGACCATGCGAAGTTCGCCTGGATGAGCGACGATCTTGGCTCCGAGATCCTGACCATTGCGGTTCGCGACCTCGAACGCCAGGTGGACCTCGCCGACCGCGTCGCCGGGGCGACGGGAGAAGTGGTCTGGACCCGCAATTCGACGGCGCTTCTCTATGTCGAGCAGGACGAGAACCATCGTCCGCGCCGGGTCATGCTGCATTGTCTGGGCACCGCGCAGGGCGACGATGCCGAGGTGTTCGTGGAGGACGATCCGGCCTGGTTCATCGGCATTGAATCGACCCGGCTCGGCCGCGCCGCCATCATCTCGGTGCACGGTCACGACGCCTCAGAGGCGCTAGTGGTGGATCTCGATCATCCGACCTCAGCGCCGCGGCTCGTGGCGCCGCGCCGGCCGGGATTTCGCTACGAGGTCATGGACTACGGTGATCGCCTCTTCATCCGCACCAATGCCGGCGCGCCGGATTTCAAGATCGTGGTCGCGCCGCGCGAGGCGCCGCAAGAAGCGAACTGGCGCGACTTCGTCGCCGTTCGCGACGGGCGATTCGTCGCCGACGCGACGCTGTTCAAGGACCATCTCGTGCTGCTTACTCGCGAGATGAGCCAGCCGCGCATCGCCGTCATCGATCTCGAAAGCGCCGAATCGCACGAGATAACCTTCGACGAGGAGACGTACTTTCTCCGCTTCGAGCCGGTTTATGAATTCGATGCCTCGCTCATCCGCTTCAGTTATTCCTCGCTTGCGACGCCGCAGGAAACCTACGACTACGATATCGCCAGCCGGCGCCGCACCCTCGTCAAACGGCAAACGATGCCGCGCGGCTTCGATCCTCACGCTTACGTCACCCGTCTGGTCTTCGCTCCCGCCGACGACGGCGAGAGCGTGCCGGTGTCGCTCGTCCACAAGCGGGGCATGACGCTCGACGGATCGGCGCCGCTCCTTCTCACCGGTTACGGCGCCTACGGTTATCCGATCGCCGCGAGCTTTTCGACCAACCGCTTTTCGCTGATCGATCGGGGCTTCGTGTTCGCAATCGCTCATGTCCGCGGCGGCACGGACAAAGGCTGGCGCTGGTACGAGGACGGCAAGCTCGACAAGAAACCGAACACCTTCCACGATTTTCTCGCCGCCGCGCGGCTCCTCGTCGCGGAGGGCTATACAAGTCCGGACCGGATCGTCGCTCAGGGCGGCAGCGCCGGGGGCATGCTCATGGGCGCTGTCGCCAATCTCGCGCCGGACCTGTTCGCCGGGATCATAGCAGACGTTCCGTTTGTCGACGTGCTGGCGACGATGCTCGACGCAAGCTTGCCGCTGACCCCGGCCGAATGGCTGGAATGGGGCGATCCGATCCACGATCGGAAGGCTTTCGAGACCATTCGTTCTTATAGCCCAGTCGACAACGTGCGGGCGCAGCGCTATCCGGCGATCCTAGCGCTCGCGGGCCTCACAGATCCGCGGGTGACCTATTGGGAGCCCGCCAAATGGGTCGCGCGGCTGCGCGCGACCATGACCGGGGGCGGGCCGATCCTGTTGCGCACCGCGATGGGGGCGGGTCACGCCGGCGCGCCGGGACGCTTCGACCTGCTCGATGACGTCGCCCGCCAATACGCCTTCGCCATTGCCTGCGTGACCCATCAGCTTCGGCCGGGGGAAACTGGCGGATACGACAAGTAGGCCAGTCTCTTCATCTCGCTGCGCATCGTCGCAACGACATCGAGGATCAGTCCGACGAGGCAGCTCAGGAAACCGGCGATGATCAGTCCTAAGATGAGAACGGCGGTCGGCAGCCGTGGCGGGAGCCCTGTCGCATCCGGCTTTATAGGGCGCCTTCGCTTTCGCGTTCGCTCTTGCTCTCGGCGCCGCCCAAGACCATCAGGGAAGTGGTTCTGACGTTCAGCTTCAACATGCTGAGCAACAAGCTCGAGAGGATCACTTCGAAACCCAAAGACAGAGAAAGCGAGGAACCGATTACAATGGGCGTAACCCTTTCGACGTCGAGCGGTCCAAATTGTGCGTTTCCCCAGATGCTGAAGGCATAGAAGAAAAGCGCAATGCCAAGAAGAATAAGGACGCCTCCAAGAATTATTCCTCGCTCGAGCCGGAATAAGGTATCAAAGAGACTACGCTTAAGCGGTCTTGGAAACAGCCCTTCTTGAACGGCGTAGGCTCTTGACAGCAAAGCAAAAAGGACCGCCTGAAAGCCGAACTCGATCATGGTCGCGGAATAGATCAATGTATCGACGCTTAAGCGTGCGCCATTGACGTAGACGGGGCTCGCGAGCAGCTTGGCTCCGAGGAGAATTCCAACAAACATTAAAAGCAACCCAGGGTAGAGGAAAAGCCAGTTGGGGCTAAAAAGAAGCATGAATCGCAAATGTCTCCAACCGTCCCTGTATGGGCGAAGATGAGGTGGCCGAGAACGTCCGTCTGGACTTAAAGTCGTCGGCACCTCAACGATTTTCATGTCCAGCAAAGTTGCCTTGATCACCATTTCCGAGGCGAACTCCATGCCTGTCGTTCGCAAGTCCATACGCAGAAATGCGTCGCGGGAGAATCCCCTCAGGCCGCAATGGAAATCCTTGGCGGGGGCAGCAAAAAGAAAGCGGCCGACACAGGAAAGAATTGGGTTTCCGATGTATCGGTTTTTCCACGGCATCACGCCCGGCTCAATTCCGCCGAGGAATCGATTGCCCATAACCAGATCCGCGCCGGCGCGCAGTTCATTCACAAACAAATCGAGTTTGCTGAAATCATAGCTGTCATCGGAATCGCCCATTACGCAATATTTTCCGCGCGAGGCGACGATCGCGCCGTACAGCGCTGCGCCATACCCCCGAATTGGGATGTCGACCACGCGGGCCCCGCACCGGCGCGCGATCCCGATTGATCCATCGGTAGACCCGTTATCGCCGATCACGACTTCTCCGGAGATCCCCGAACGCTCCAGGAAACTCCTTGCTTTCATTATGCACTTCTCGAGCGTCTCGGCCTCATTGAGACACGGCATTACGATGGTTAGTTCCACAGACATTCAGAAGTCCTAGTAACCGCTTTAGAAAGTCGATCGATCGCCCGCGCGGTCCCTCGCCAAACCTGGGTCGTCAATTGTAATGCGTCTGTTACTTACCTATGGCATGCGTCGACAAAGCTTGGCAAGCGACGCCGGGGTTGCGCTGGACGGCAGAACAAATGGTCGAGATTCTTCGTGTCACAGCAAACCTTTGAAAGAACCGGCGACTGATCCTCTTCCTGAGTTTTTGGTCCGCTCCCGAGAGTCTGGAGCGTGGGGCTGACCCATCAGCTTTGGCCGGGGAAACCGGCGGATACGACAAGTAGGCCGGTCTCTTCATCTCGCTGCAAATCGTCGCCAGGAGATCTAGCCACGTGATTCCGATTTATGAAAACAAAAATGCGCGGGCCGAAAACCGAACTCATTTGGCGACAAGAACCCGGTCGAGCCAAGATATATTGGGCGTTTCGCCTATGACGCATGTGTGGCGAACGCCCAATATTTCACGAGTATGAAATTCACGAGCGCAATCACAATCGCCGCCAGCCCGAACGCAATGGTAGCAGGAACTCCGCTGCTCTGCTCCAACTGGTACGGAACCAGAGCCGAAAGCGCCAAGCCTACCATCTGGGTCGCGACATATTTCGGGAAAGAGGAGGAATGCGACGCGCGTGACTCAAAAGTGATGTTCCGCTGCGCCAGATACGCAAGAGGTAGGATGAAAAAATAGGATACAAGACCGGCGATCCACGCCTGGAGGCCAAGGACGTGAAGGAGAGACGATAGCGCAACATAAGCGCCCGCGGCGGTTGCGCCGATGACTACGAATCTGGCTACCGTCGGCACTCCTTCTCGCTCCTTTGTCCATGTCGTGGCAGGGTTTTGTCCGCCCTCCCCTAGTAGGCATTTCGAGGATCGCTGGGAGAAACCCTCGCAGCCCCGTTTGTGACTCGCCCGCAATGGCGGTCAAAGATAAATGAGATGTTCTTAGAACCCTTTATGCCCCAAATATCTTAGGTTGCTCATCACATGTCAACGATTTAAGCGGTCTTGACCCCTTTTGACCGGTTATGATCCTATGAATTGTTGGGGTCTGAGGCAATTCTGTCGAGTTTCTTATTGAGTATGCTGAAACTAAACGTGAGAAGAGTTTCGGCCGGGCTGCCTGGCGCGACAGTAATGGAAAGTGACGACAATGCGCTCTGAATCGATTGGAATTGCCATCCAGTGCAGACGCTACCGGCGAGATGGGACTATAGAGTGAGCACGGCGATAAAATGTAGCTTACGCTCGAATGCCAGGGAAGCTGGAAACGGGTAGAGGCCCAGTCGATCTTGCCAGACACTGACTTTCAGCTGCAGCTCCGCAAAAGCCGCCGTTCATTGCTGTCGGGACCAATAGTTGTACGGGAGAACCACCCCGTGCGGCGCGTTGCCGACCCAGTCCATAAGACGCAGCGTCGAATAGCCAAAAAGACCGTCAGAGCAATGATCCTTGATCACAATCGCTTTCCGCGCCACGCGCCTCGCCTCCCGGAGGAGGACCATCGGGTCGTTGGTATGATGCAGCACGTCCACGAACAACACAGAGTCGACGGACCGGTCCTGCGCCGGAAGGACGAGGCCGTCAAAGGGCTCGACCGGAATCTTGGTCTGCGGCCGCACCATTATGTCGACGCCGCGGATCGACAGGGCCGGACTTGCCTCCTGAATGATTGCGTCAATTGTGCCGTCACCGCACCCAAGCCAAGCACAGCGCCAACGTCATCCAAATCCCAAAACCGTTAATCGCCGCATGCTTGGAACCTTCTATATTATCCCAAAATAGGAGAGCAAGAGACAGAAAGAATACCATAAAGGGATATTCGCGAACCTGGATCGCGAAGGGAAAGAGACCCATCGTGAGCATAATCCCAAAGGCGAATAGGGAAATAACCATATCCACCCTACGCCGCAACAAGACGAATATCACGACCGCGGCGCCGAACGCCGCCAGAGTTGGGGGAATCCTGGCCACAACCTAGAAATGGGTCAGTGGAAGTATTTGGTGCAACGCGAGATATAACGTTGGCGGGGACATCTCTAGTCCCGCCAAAACAGCGTCTATGATTGCGCGCGAATTCGGCTGTTGCGCGGTCTGGACCGCGACGACATCGTCAAACCAGAACTCGCTATGCATAGATAACACCGTCGTGGTGTAGAAATAGGCGACGGTCAGAGCGATGAAAACACAAGGGCCATAAATCGACGCGACCGATCTTTTGTCCAAGTATATTTGAATACGGTCCAAAAACGTCGGAGCAGCTGCGGCTTGAGCCTGTGCCATGCGTCGATAACCTAAATTGCTTCACCGGCAGGCGCGCTTAACCACGGTTCGGTCCACCAAGCCAGCGCCTTGCACGCGGCCTCGCACGCAAGCCAAAAGCGACGCCGAAGCATCATCAAAACCCCCACGCATTTTCTTGGAAGGCCAATCATTGCGCATCCTTGACGGAGCAGTCAACCACATGGCGCCAGAACTATTCGACCGGGTCCGCGTGCGCCGAACACGTTGGAACCAATGCGGCAGGACGCCGGTTGCGGACGTCACTCGTCTTCGGCTTCCGGCTCTGGCGGCGCGCTCGGGCCGGGGATGACGTAGCTCCCTTTCAGCCAGCGGTGCAGGTCGACGTCAGCGCAGCGCTTGGAGCAGAACGGATCGTAGCGCTCGCTGCGCGGCTTCCCGCAGATCGGGCAGGCCCGCTCGCTCTTGCCTGGACGGGACCGCCGAGCGGGGGGTTTATTGTCGTTCGCGGTCATCGTGTGGGGCTCGCGTCCCAGCTCCGGTGGACATCATAGCCTTCGCCGGTGAGCAGCGCCGCTGTTTCGGCGAGCGGCAGGCCGACGACATTCGAGTAGGAGCCGACCAGCTGCTCGACAAACGCGCCCGCGAGGCCCTGGATCGCATAGCCGCCGGCCTTGCCGCGCCATTCCCCACTCGCAAGATAAGCTTCGACCTCGCTCTCCGACAGGCGCTTTAGCCTCAGGCGCGTCTCGATCACCCGCCGCCGGGCTGGGCCGCCCGGCCCGATGAGCGCGAGGCCGGTATAGACGCGATGGCCGCGGCCGGAGAGGAGGCGCAGACACGCTTCCGCTTGATCAGCCGTCTCGCATTTCGGCAGGATTCGCCTGCCCACGCCAACCACTGTATCCGCTCCAAGCGTCAGGGAGGTAGCGAGATCGGCCCGCCTCGGCGCCATTGCCGCTGCGGCGAACGCCTTCTCCATCGCCAGCCGTTCGGCGAGCGCGCGCGGCGTTTCGCCGCGGCGCGGCGTCTCGTCGATCTCGGACGGCTGGATCGCGTCGGGCCTGACGCCGATCTGGGCCAGGAGCGCGAGCCGGCGCGGCGAAGCCGACGCGAGCACGAGGCGCGGGCGCGGCTGCGGAGAGGTCGGGGACATGATCGGACCGCCAATCGGCCAGATTCATTTGAAGCGGTAGGTAATGCGCCCCTTGGTCAGATCGTAGGGCGTCATCTCCACGAGCACCTTGTCGCCGGCCAACACGCGGATGCGGTTCTTGCGCATCTTGCCCGCGGTGTGAGCGATGATTTCGTGGTCGTTCTCCAGTTTGACGCGAAAGGTCGCGTTGGGCAGCAACTCGACGACAAATCCGGGAAATTCAAGCAGTTCTTCTTTCGACATAAGGCTCCTTGTCGCATCGGCGTGCCGCCGAAGGTGAACGGCAAAGGCCGCCCGCGCCGCCCCTAGCACAATGGCGGCGGCCTGTCCTGCCGCCCTGCGGTGTCAAAACCCCGTCCGCCGCGCTCGCAAACCAACCAGTCCGAGACGCAGTTTACAGGCGAGGGGGCGTCAAACCAAGCTACTTGAGCGCCATGGCGTCTGATTCGGTCAGAAAGCCAAGGATCTCGTGGAAAAACTGCATGCGGTTCTTTTCCAGCATCACCGAATGCGTGCCTTCGCCAAGCTCCGCGAAGCGCTTATAGGGTGCGGCGGTCAGCTTGGCGAAAAAGGCTTGAGCCATGTAGCTCGGAAGGTCGGCGTCCCATTCGGCGTGGATGAGCAAGGTCGGCGCAGTGATCTTGCCGGGGTCGTAGAACGGCTTGCCGGCGCGCCAAAAGCTATCAAATTCCACATTGACGCCGTTGGCCGCCCGAAGCATCGGCGGGTTCATCCTGCTGCCCACGGGATCGGTCGCGATAGTGGCGTTCCACCATTGGTCGAAAACGCCGGGCGGAATCAACGCCCCCAGTTTGTCTTCCGGCACACCCCTGGTCCAACGGGCCTTGGCAGCATCCCTGCCGACAAGTCGATAGGCGGGAGTGGCCTTCGTTGGCGGTTCCACTGGAGGTTGAACGGTCCAGGCGGGAGCGTAAAGGACCAGTCGGTTGACCTTCCCGTTGTGTTCGGTGGTGTACTTGCCCGCCAGGGACGTGCCCCAGGACCAGCCCATGAGGTCGAGTTTCGGAATGCCCCGCAGAGAAAGGATGTAGTCGACCGCCGCGCCGAGATCGCGGCCGGCCTCTTCCGAGGTCGCGATTGGCTTATTGGCTTCGGGGGGCTCATCCATTTCCGGCGGCCGGGTCGATCGTCCGTAGGACCGCACGTCGACCAGATAGACGTCGAAGCCATTCTGGGCAAAGAGGTCCATCATCGACACGCCTTCAATCGGCAGGTCGAAGCTCGTTTCCGCGGGATAGGTCGCCCCATGAATGAAGAGCAGCGTCCGGTCGGGGGAGAAGGACGTCATGCCCTCCGGGTGCTTGTTGCGCACATAGATTTGGATTCCAGGATCGGACGATTGGACCATCGTTTCCGACATAAGCACTCGCGGCGTTTGACCGAAGGCTGCGGAAGCAAACGTCAGGGGCGCGAACAGGGCGAGGCTGGCGAGTCGAATGGTCATCAGGTCCTCCCCGATCCGGGCAATTATAGGAAACGGCGCCCGGTCTCGCCGCATCTTGGTATAGGGTGGAATTCACCCAATGGCCAGTTGACGCGTCCGGCGTCCAATCGGCGCTTTTTCATGAGACGCCGCATGGAGGCCGCGCGCGGCGATCAGCCGGGCGACGAGTGGGCGGCGTCCTTCCGCTGAACGAGCGGCGGCGCGCCCTGAGGCGCGGGTTTGCTCCCTCGGCGTTCTTCGAGCCATTGCATGACCACATAAAACGAGGGAACGAACACCACTACGAGACACGTCGAAGCGATCATGCCGAAGAAGACCGCCATCCCAATCGATTTGCGCGCCGAGGCGCCGGCGCCTGTCGCCAGTACGAGAGGCAGAACACCGAGGATGAAGGCGAACGAGGTCATGAGAATGGGTCGGAATCTCAGCCGCGCCCCCTCCACCGCAGCGTCGACGATGCTCTTGCCTTCCGCGCGCTGCTGGCGAGCATATTCGACGATCAGGATCGCGTTCTTAGCGCCGAGCGCAATCAGCAGGATGAGACCAATCTGCGTGTAGAGGTTGTTGGCGGCGACGCCGCTTTGGCTAGCGGCGACGCTGGTGGCGCCGAGCGTAGTCAGAGCGGCGACCGTCCCGAGCAGGGCCATCGGCACGCACAGGATCACCGCCAGCGGCAAAATCCAACTCTCATATTGGCCAGCCAGAACGAAATAGACGAGCAGGAGCGCGAAGCCGAAGACATAGTATGTCTGGTTACCGAGCTGCTTCTCCTGGAAAGACATGGCGGTCCATTCGAAACCCGTTCCGGTCGGCAAGGTGCTGTTGGCGATCTGCTCCATGATATCGAGGGACTGCCCGGAACTGAAACCGGGCGCCGGGCTGCCCACGATGGTGGACGAGGCATAGAGATTGTAGAGGCTGATGAGGGACGGGCCCTGGACCTCCTTGATGTCGACCACCGTTCCGATCGGCGTCATGGTTCCATCGCCCGCCTTGACTTTGAGATTACGAATGTCGTCGACATTGGCGCGATACTTGGCCTCCGCTTGTGCATAGATTTGGAAGACGTGCCCGAACTTGGTGATCTGCCCGACATAGTTCGAGCCAACATAGTCGGAGAGGGCGGCGAACAGCTGTCCAACCGTGACGCCGATCGTCTCCGCCTTGATACGGTTCACGCCGACGAAGATTTGCGGCGCCCCCGCGCGGAATGTCGTGGCGACCCGCTGAAGCGAAGATTGCGCGTTGCTGTTGGCGACCACCGCGTTGGTCAGAGTTTGAAGCAAGGCGTAGTCGAAATTCCCATTCCTGAGTTCGACCTGCATCGTGAATCCGCCGACGTTGCCGATGCCCTGGATTGGCGGCGGGGGGAGCGCGAAGGCGAAAGCTTGCGGCACGCCCTGCAGCCCGCCGTTGAGGCGCTCGAGGATCGTACGGACGTCCTGCCCTGGCTCTTTGAGACGCGCGTCCCAATCCTTCAGGACGACGAAGGCGACGCCAGCGTTGGCGAGGCTCGCCAGATTGTCGAGAATGGATACGCCGCTCACAGTCACTACATGCTCGACGCCGGGGATCTTGCTGGCCATCCCCTGGATCTGCTGCAGCACTCTATCCGTCCGTTCCTTTGACGCGCCGTCTGGCAATTGCGCAGCGACGATCACGTAGCCCTGATCCTCAGTCGGCAGGAACGCGGTCGGCACGCGCGTCAGTCCCCAGATCGCGACGCCAACCAGAATAAGCGCCAGAGCGACCATCACGCCGCTGCGGTGGACCATGCCGCCGATCAGTCGGGCGTAGGCGCGTTCGAGAGCGCCATAGACGGCGTTGAAGGCGCGGGAAAAAAAGTTGCGCCGCTCGGGAGGCTTCGGCGGCCTGAGCCACAACGCTGATTGTGTGGGCTTGAGCGTGAGTGCGTTGATGGCGCTGATGAAGGCCGTGGCGGCGATGACGAGCGCGAATTGCCGGTAGAGTTGCCCGGTCAGTCCAGGCAGAAAGGCGGCGGGAATGAACACCGACATCAAGACGAGCGTGATGCCAAGGACCGGACCCGTGAGTTCGTCCATCGCGCGGGCCGCCGCGTCGCGGCCCGGGATTCCCTGCTCAACATATCGCGCGACGCCCTCGACGATGACGATTGCGTCGTCGACGACGATGCCGATGGCGAGCACGATTGCGAACAGAGTCGGAAGATTGATCGAGAAGCCAAGTGCAGCCATTGCCGCGAACGCGCCGATCAGCGTCACCGGCACGGTCGTCGCTGGCACCAGCATCGCCCGCCAATCCTGGAGGAAGACGAGGATGACGATGAGCACCAGAATCGCCGCTTGGATCAGGGTCTTGTAGACTTCGGCGATCGCCGCCTTCACGAATTTCGTCGTGTTGTAGGGCACGACATAGGCAAGGCCGTCTGGGAACGCCTTGGCGAGTTCCTCCATTTTTGCCTGGACTTCGTTCGAGACCGCGATCGCGTTCGCGTTGGGCAGCAGCGAGACCGCGATGCCCGCGCCGGGCCGGCCGTCCAGATTGAACGATTGGCTATAAGTCTGCGCGCCGAGCTCAGCGTGCCCCACGTCGCGTATCCTGGTGATCCGACCGCCGTTCGCCGAATCGACCTTGACGATGATGTTCTCGAACTCCCTCGGATCGTCGAGCCGGCCCTTGAGGTCGAGCGTATACTGGAAGTCCTGGCCTTTCGGCGCGGGCGGCGCGCCGATCTGTCCGGCCGCCACTTCCTGGCTCTGCTGCTGAATGACGTTGATGACGTCCTGCGGCGTAAGTCCCCGCGCCTGCAGAAGGTTCGGGTCCAGCCAGATGCGCATGGCGTATTGCCCGGAGCCGAGCACGGTCACGTCGCCGACGCCGGGAAGGCGGCGCAGCTCGTCTTGCACATTGATGACCGCGTAGTTCGACAGGAACAGGAAATCGAAGCGACTGTCGGGGGAGGTCAGGACGACGAACTCGAGAATCGACGTCGACTTCTTCTTCGTCGTCACGCCCTGGAGCTGCACTTCCGGCGGCAGCGACGAAAGCGCCGCGGACACCCGGTTCTGCACCAGGATCTCGTCCTCGTCCGGATCCGTGCCGATCGCGAACGTGACCGTCAAAGTGTACGTGCCGTCGCTCGCGTTCGTCGACTGCATGTAGATCATGTTCTCGACGCCGTTGACGTTCTGCTCGATCGGCAGCGCCACGGTGTTGACGAGCGTCATCGCGCTCGCGCCGGGATAGCTCGTCGTCACCTGGACTGTCGGCGGAACGACGTTCGGATATTGCGAGCTGGGCAGGTTAAAGAGGGCGACCAGACCGATAACGACGATCACCAGCGCAAGCACATTGGCGAGCACCGGCCTACTGATGAAAAAGCGCGAAATCGCTCCCGCTCGGCCTTCCGAGTTCATTTCTTACCCGGATCGGCCGCGCCGGTTTTGTCAGGTTTCGACGTTGTGGCGCCAGGGGCGGGCGGTGCCGGGCTGGCTTTGTCCGCGCCGGCCGGCCCGGGCTCAGCCGATGCGAGCTGCCCGCGCTGCGGATCGACCTTCGCGCCGGGAAAGGCGCGCTGAACGCCCTCGGTCACCACCCAATCGTCTGGGCTTAAGCCCAATTCGATCACCCTAAGCTGTCCATCACGCACCCCAGTGGTGACAACCTTTTTCTGAACAACATTGTCGGGGCCGACGACCAGCAAGTAGCTCCCTTCCTGGCTCGTTCCGATCGCTTCGTTTCGAGTCAGGAGCGCCTTGTCGTGCTGCGCGATCGGCGTGCGCACTCGCACGAACAGGCCCGGCAGGATCGCGCCATCCTTGTTGTCGAACAGGGCGCGCGCCGTCAGCGTGCCCGAGGCGAAATCGACCTGCGGCGAAGCGTAGTTTAGATGGGCCTTGTGCGGATAGCCCTCCTCGCCCTGCAGCCCAAATTCCACCGGCACGTCGGACAGGCCCGTGGTGCGCAACGCGATGCCGTGCTCGGCGAGGTTTCTCTGGATCGACAGGATTTGCGGCTCGCTCAGGGTAAAATAGACGTAGAGGGGATCGTTCCGGATGATGGTCGCGAGCTTCGTCGGCCCCGACACCCCGACGAGCGCGCCGACGTCGACGAGGTGATTGGTGACGACCCCGTCGAACGGGGCCAGCACCTGGGTGTAGCCGAGGTTGATCTGTGCGAGCCAGATCGCGGCCCTGGCGTTCATGATGTCGGCCGCCGCCCCGTCCGCCTTCGATTTCCACTCCTGGACCGTCGCCTTGCTGGCGAAGTCGTCTTTGCCGAGCGCCGCCTGCCGCCCATATTCGGCCTTGTCGTATTCCTCCGTCGCTTGGTCGGAGGCGAGCGTGGCTTGCGCCTGGTCGACCTGGGCTTGATAGTTGTCGCGCTCGATGCCGAATAGCTGCGCGCCTTTCTTGACCGTGGCACCGTCGACGTAGTCGATCGAGGTGAGAAAACCCTGGACGCGCGCGACGAGGTCGACAGTGGCGAACGGGGCGGTGTTCCCGGTCAGCTCGAGATACTCGGTCACAGGCTGCTGCAGCGGTTGCGCCACGAGTACTTTCGGCGGCGGCGGCGCCACATAGGCGTTCTTGGGGCTGTTGCAAGCGGCGAGCGCGACAACTGCCGCGCAGAAACTCGCGGCGCGAACCACCCACCCGCGCGTTCGAAGGCGGGACCGAAAGTCATGCGTCAACATCGAGGCGCCATTCCCACAAGCGGCACAACAATATCCATCGACGAGGCCGATAGCCACAGCGCCGCTCGATTGCGCCGACGCCCGCCTATGATGCCTGACCCGCACGTCAGCGCAAGAGGGAATGACGCGTCACATTTCGCCGCTACTGCGCAGCGCGGTCGAGCGCCTGATAACGCCGGACCGCGAAGGGGATCGAGGCGAGATAGGCGAGGGTGACCGCGACGAGCGCCTGCATAGGAAAGTTGAACACCAGGAGCAGCGCCGCGACAACCCCGACCAGCACCACCGCCACATACTCACGCGGCACCCGGCCAAGCGACTTGCCGGAAAAGTGCGGGACCCGGCTCGCCATCAAGAGCGCAATCGCCAGCACATAGAGGCTTTCGACCAGAGCGAACCGCTGCGTCGACGGCCCGAAATCGAATGCGTAGTGCAGGTAGATCGGCAGGAGGCCTACGATTGCGCCGGCTGGCGCCGGCATGCCGACGAAGAAGGTCTTGCGCCAGGCCGGACGATCTTCGTCGATCATGACGTTGAATTGGGCGAGGCGAAGCGCGCAGGCCATCGCGAACAGGAGCGCCGCGACCCAGCCGAAGTTCTTGGCCGCGTGCAGGTCGGCCACATAAAGCACCAGCGCCGGCGCGACGCCGAAGTCGACGAAGTCGGCAAGCGAATCGAGCTCTGCGCCGAAGCGCGAAGTTCCCTTAAGCGCCCGCGCAATTCGCCCGTCGAGGCCGTCGAGCACGGCGGCGCCGGCGATCGCACTCACCGCCCATTCGATCGACCCCTCCATCGCCAGCCGGATCGCGGTCAGCCCAAGACCGAGGGCGAACAGGGTGATGATGTTGGGGATCAAGAGCCTGAGCGGCACCGTGCGGAAGCGTCGGCCGCGCAGCGGCCCGGCCGGGTCCGCGATCGGCGCCCGAGGAAGCGGGCCGGCCTCGTTCACGCTTCAGCTCCGCTGAAAGGGCGGCGGCGCGGCCCCGCCGTCGATCTTGCCGACCACCGTCTCGCCCGCGACCGTGCGAGACCCGAGGCCGACCACGATCTGCACGCCCGGCGGCAAATAGACGTCGACGCGCGAGCCGAAGCGGATGAGGCCGATGCGCTCGCCGGCGCTCAAGACCGCGCCTTCGTGGGTGAAACACACGATCCGCCTGGCGACGAGACCCGCGATCTGCACGACCCCATATCGCCCGGACGGCGTATCGATCGCGATGCTGTTGCGCTCATTGTCCTCGCTCGCCTTGTCGAGGTCGGCGTTCACGAACAGGCCTGGATGATAGACGATCTGCGCAACCCGTCCCTCGACCGGAGCGCGATTGACGTGGCAATCGAAGATCGACATGAAGATCGACACCCGCTGCATCGGCGCCATGCCGAGCCCAAGCTCCGGCGGCGGCGCGGCGAAGCCGACGAACCTGACCACC
The DNA here is from genome assembly GCA_963794155.1 of uncultured Alphaproteobacteria bacterium. Classification (GTDB taxonomy): domain Bacteria; phylum Pseudomonadota; class Alphaproteobacteria; order Rhizobiales; family Beijerinckiaceae; genus Roseiarcus. The sequence goes on from CAWCCX010000008.1 coordinate 343,721, forward strand.
CCGTCGGCAGGCGAAATGACGAGATCGCCGCGAACCGGAGTGACGCGCGCCGGATCGCGGAAGAAATAGGCGCACCACAATGTGGCGATGAGGCCGAGCCAGCCGAGCGGCGACCAAATCCACCACAGGATAAGCGTCGCGACGGCGAAGCCGCCCACAAACAAATAGCCTTCCGGATGGATCGGCGCGAGCTGACCGCGCAGCGATTTGATAATGCTCATTGACCGGGAACCGCAGAAAAACCGCGCGCACTCATGGCGCCATACGCCCCGAATGTCACGGCGTCGATTGGGAAACGAGGCCGTCGGGCGCGCCGAGATCGTCCTCCCTCCCGGCGCGGCGCAACAATTCTTGCGCCTCGTCGACCTGCCTCTGGCGGCTCCACATCGCCGAATAAATTCCGCCCCGCGCAAGAAGCTCAGTATGCGAGCCCCGCTCGGCGATGACGCCTTTGTCGAGCACCAGAATTTCGTCGGCGTCGACCACGGTCGACAGGCGATGGGCGATTACGATGGTCGTGCGTCCGCGCGAGACGCGCTCAAGCGCCGACTGGATCTCCCGCTCGGTGAAACTGTCGAGCGCCGAGGTCGCTTCGTCGAGCACCAGAATCGGCGGCGCCTTCAACATCGTGCGGGCAATGGCGACCCGCTGCTTCTCGCCGCCCGAGAGCTTGAGGCCTCTCTCGCCGACCGGCGCCTCATAGCCGAGCGGAAGCGACCGGATGAAGGGATCGATCTGGGCATTCTCAGCCGCCGCGACTACGTCCTGTTCGCTGGCGTTGTCGCGCCCGTAGCGGATGTTATAGAGGATCGTATCGTTGAACAGCACAGTGTCTTGCGGCACCATGCCGATAGCGGCGCGCAGCGAAGTCTGGGTGACGGCGCCAATGTTCTGCCCATCGATCAGGATGCGCCCGGAGTTCGGCTCGTAGAACCGGAACAGGAGCCGCGAGATCGTCGACTTGCCGGCGCCCGACGGACCGACGATCGCGATCGTGTGGCCCGCGGACGCCTCGAACGATACGCCGCGCAGGATCGGCCTGCCGGGATCATAGGCGAATTCGACGTTCTCGAACCGGACCGCCCCGGCGCTCACCTTCAACGGCTGCGCCCCGGGAAGGTCTTCGATCTGGGGATTCTGCGCCAGGATGGCGAACATCGCCTCGACATCGATAATCGCCTGCTTGATTTCCCGATAGACCATCCCCATGAAACTGAGCGGCTGATAGAGTTGCAGCATGATCAGGTTCAGGAGCACGAAAGCGCCGACGGTCTTGGTTCCGCTTCTTACTTCGCCGACGCACATCACCAGAACAACGGTTAGGCCGAGGGCGAAAATGACCGCCTGACCGGCGTTCAGCGCCGCCAGCGACACGTAGGTGCGGACGCTCATCTGCTCATAACGCGCCATCGCCTTGTCGTAACGCGCGCCTTCGCGTTTTTCGGCTCCGAAATATTTCACCGTTTCAAAGTTCAGGAGACTGTCGATCGCCTTGGTGTTGGCGTCGGTGTCGCTCTCGTTCATCGAGCGGCGAATGCCGATGCGCCAGTTGGTGGCGAGGGTCGTGTAGGCCAGATAAACGACGACCGTGACGCCGATCGCCGCGACATAGCGCCAGTCGAAAGTGACAAACATCGCCGCGACGACCAGCGCGAACTCGACGACGGTGGGAACCGCAGTCAGCATCGACGTGCGAATGATGGTCTCGACGGCGTTGCGGCCGCGGTCGAGAACGCGCGTAAGCCCGCCGGTCTTGCGTTCAAGGTGGAAACGCAGCGACAGGCGATGCAGGTGCTCGAACACTTCGATCGCCAATCGGCGCACCGCGTGCATGGCAACCGCCGCAAAGAGGGCGTCGCGCCCCTGCTGAGTGAGCGCCATTGCGACGCGCAGCGCTCCGTATGCGACGGTCAGCGCCGCCGCGCCGACGAAAACGCCCGGCAGAGGGACCACGTCGGATGCGAGCTTGCCCGCGACCGCGTCCGTAGCCCACTTGTAAGAGTAGGGTATTGCGATCGTGATCAACTTCGACAGAAGCATGAGGGCGACTGCGAGAAACACCCGCAGCTTCAGATCAGCGCGGTCCGCCGGCCAGATGTAAGGCCATAGAAGCTGCGCGGTCCCCGCTAGCGTCGCCCGCCGCGCCGGATTGTTGCGCTGGGCGATGAATGTCGACGTCTTATGATGTTGCATCGGAACTCACGGGGCGGGCCGATCAACTGGTCCGGCAAGCCGCATATAAGCGCTTTCTGCGCCGATGACATCCTTCGCGCCGCCGTCGTCTTGCGCTCAAGATCAGCGCCAAGCAGCGAGGCAGGTGACGGGCCCGCGGCGGCGAGGAGCGCCGCGCCCGACTGTTCCTTGCCCAGAGTTAGCCCGACTGTTCCTTGCCCAGAGTTAGGAAGAATTGCAATCTTGCGCATCGAGGCAAAGGCATCTTGGAATCGCCGCCCGACAATTCGCAGAAAGCTTGTTCGCGGCACGCTAACCGCGTTCTGTCAAGTGAAGAAAGTTCTTTTTTTGTGTAAATTCAGCAACCGACTGCCCGAGCATATTGAGTATTCCAGGAATCTCAGTCCATGCCCTAGTTGAAATCTCCACGTTTTGTCTTGTGCGATGTTTTATTTTGCGCTATATCGCTGCTCGCCCAAGTCGCATTCAGCGGCAATAAATGAGGACGCTCGTCGTGGTCGGACGAGCAGAATGGCCTGAAGCTGATCGCCAGCGGAGCGATCTCAGCAGCCAACCTTTTGGAGTATCGTCAACAATGAGCGAATCCACCAATCACGTCGAACTCGCGGCGGAGATCGTTTCGGCTTATGTGTCGAACAATTCCGTCCCGTCGAGCGAGTTGCCGGCGCTTCTCAGCGACGTCCATGCAGCAATCGTGCGCGTCGCAACTGGCGCGCAACCTGTCGTCGTCGAAGCCGCCAAGCCCGCCGTCCCGCCCAAGAAGTCGATCACCAGCGATTACATCATCTGCCTGGAAGACGGTCGTAAGTTCAAGTCTCTGAAGCGTCATCTGCGGACCCAATACAACCTCTCTCCCGAAGAATATCGCGAGAAATGGGGTCTTCCGTCCGACTATCCCATGGTCGCTCCGGCTTACGCCAAGGCGCGGTCGGCGTTGGCGAAGCAGATGGGGCTTGGACAACAGCGGCGGCGGCGCAAGTAAGCCCGGCGGCCGGGTCCTGGTTCGACCTGCGGCCGGGGCCGTCATCGCTGCCGGCCGCGGTCGACGTCAGCGCGCACGCTCCCGGCTCAACGTCGCCTATTTTGTCCCGAACATTCGGTCTCCCGCGTCCCCAAGGCCGGGAATGATATAGCCGTGGTCGTTGAGCCGTTCGTCGATCGCCGCGGTCCAGATCTGGACGTCCGGATGCGCCTTGGTCAGTCGTTCGACCCCCTCGGGCGCCGCAAGAAGGCAGACGAAGCGGATGTCCTTCACCCCCCGGCGCTTAAGGCGGTCGATGGCCGCGACCGCTGAATTGGCGGTCGCCAGCATCGGGTCCATCACGATGACCAGCCGATCGGCGACGTCGGCCGGGGCCTTGAAGTAGTATTCGACCGCCTCCAGCGTTTGCGGGTCGCGATATAGGCCGATGTGAGCAACGCGGGCGCTGGGCACCAGATCGAGCATCCCGTCAAGAAACCCGACACCAGCGCGTAAAATTGGCGCGAAGACCAGCTTCTTGCCCGCTATCGTCGGCGCCATCGTCTTGACCAGCGGGGTCTCGACCTCGACCATTTCAAGCGGCAGATCGCGCGTCACCTCGTAGGCGAGCAACATCCCGATCTCGTTCATCAGCTGCCGGAAGCCTTTCGTCGACACCGTCTTGTCGCGCATCAGCGTCAGCTTGTGCTGCACCAGCGGATGGCCGACGACATGAACGTTCGACATCAGGCTTCCTCCTCGGAGCTTGGTCCCGACTGCAAGGAAAACCCTGACCTTAGACGATGTCGCCTCAATTGAGCGCCGGCCCCGCGGCTCGTCCCCAGTTTTGTCGCCGCCGCCCGGACGCTATTGACGCGGGAATGGGCAGGATGTCTTTTGCACTGCAAATGGTTTCCTCGGCCGCCCGCCCGATCAGCCGCAACTGGTCTCTGCCCAATATTCTGACCTACGCGCGGGTCGCGGCGGTCCCGCTTGTCGCCGGGTTTCTGTTCTGGCCGGAAGAGCCCTGGGCGCGATGGACGGCGCTCGCGATCTTCATCGCCGCCGGGATCACCGACTTCTTCGACGGCTACCTGGCGCGCGCCTGGTCGCAACAGTCGTCGCTCGGCCGGATGCTCGACCCGATCGCCGACAAGCTGCTTGTCTCCGCGGTCATCCTGGTGCTGGCGGCGAACCAGACGATTTCGGGCCTGACGCTGTGGGCGGCGATCGTTATTCTGTGTCGGGAAATCCTGGTCTCAGGATTGCGCGAATATTTGGCCGAGCTCAGGGTTCCGCTTCCCGTGACGGCCCTCGCCAAGTGGAAGACCGCCGTCCAGTTCGTCGCGCTTGGGTTCCTGATCGTCGGGCCAGCGGGGGAAGCGCTGCTGCCCGGGTCGATCACAACCGGGACCGTGCTGCTCTGGATCGCCGCGATCCTGACGCTCTACACCGGCTGGGACTATATGAAGGCGAGCTACGACCATGCCGGAGGCGAGTGAGGCGACCGAGTGAGGCGAGAATGAAGGCGCTCTATTTCGCCTGGGTGCGCGAGCGGGTCGGCAAGGCCGAGGAAGTGCTCAATCCGCCGGCGACGGTGACCACAGTCGGCGACCTGATCTCCTGGCTCTCCCAACGCGGCGAGGGCTATGCGCACGCGTTCGAGAAGCCTTCGGCCGTTCGCGCCGCCCTTGATCGGGTTCACGCCCGCAGCGACGCTTCGATCGCCGGCGCGAAGGAAGTGGCGTTCTTTCCGCCGATGACCGGCGGTTGACGCCAATGGCGACTGTCCGGGTTCAGCGCGACGATTTCGATCCCGGCGCGGAGGCCGATGCGCTGGCCCGCGGACGGACGGACGTCGGCGCGGTGGCAAGCTTCGTCGGTTACTGCCGCGACGAGGGCGGACAGCTCGCGGCGCTCGAGCTCGAACATTATTCCGGCATGGCCGAGGACGAAATCGCCCGCGCGGCGGGCGAAGCGGAAGCGCGCTGGCCGCTCTTCGGCGTCACCGTCATCCACCGCTTTGGCCGCATTGCGCCGGGCGAGCGGATCGTTTTTGTCGCGGCCGCGGCGGCGCATCGCGGCGCGGCGTTCGCGGCGGCCGAGATGCTGATGGACTACCTCAAGACCCGCGCGCCGTTCTGGAAGCGCGCCATACGCGTCGACGGTGCCGTCGAGGGTTGGGTCGAAGCCAAGGGGGATGACGACCGGTCGGCTAGGCGCTGGAGCGCCGCCGGCGGACCGGCCGGGTCAGGCGCGTGAAGTCACCGCGCGGTAGACCAGCAGTACGACGACCGCGCCGATCACCGCGATGATGATGCTGCCGATGTTCACTCCCGTCACGCCGCCGATGCCGAGAAAGCTGGCGAGAAACCCGCCGACGATCGCGCCGATAACGCCGAGCGCGATGTCCATCATCATGCCCGAGCCGGTTTTGTTGACGATCTTGCTGGCGATGAACCCGGCGATCAGGCCGAGAATGATCCAGCTCAAAATACCCATATTAAAGCCTCCCTTGCGCCCCTCGCCGGCTTTGCGAATGTGCGGTATGGACGGGGAAAACGCAAGCCGGTACTCTAGGCCGTCATATCTTCGCCAAGCGGCGCGAGTTTTATCTCGGCGCAGCCGCTGTTTGACTTGGCCTTATTTCCTTTGGAGGAGACAGCAATGGGCGCGTTTGACGATGCGATGAAGAACGCTGTGCCCGGCGGCAATCTGGCGACGCCGATTGCGGTCGCGGTGGGCGCGTTGATCCTTGGCAAGATGTTCGGCGGAAGCTCGGCGCCTTCGCCCGCTCCCGCGCCCGGGCGGCCCATGCCGGCGCCGGCGCCCGCTCCAAGCCTGCCGGCCAATCCGCCCGCCGGCAGCGTTCTCGGCGGCCTCGGCGACCTCATCGGCAAGCTCACCGCCGGCGGCGCGGCGCCTCAGGTCAATTCCTGGATCGGCCCCGGGCAGAACCAGCCGATCCAGCCGGGACAGCTCGGCGGCGCCTTGGGCCCGAATGTGCTCAACGAACTGTCGCAGCGCACCGGCATGAGCCAGCAGGAACTTTTGAACCAGCTTGCCACTGTGCTGCCGCAGCTCATCAATCACCTGACGCCCAACGGCCGCATGCCGACATTGGCCGATCTCGAGAAGTGATCCGCCGACTGTAGTCGCGTGTGTAGCGGCGCTCGGCGAGCGCGGCAGCCACGGACCGCAGGGCGTCCGCAAGGGACGCCCGTCTCGCGACCGCGGCGACGACGCTCACTCCGCGGCGTGGCGCCGCGGCAGCGACGCCTTGTCCAGCGCCTGCGCGAGATCTTCGATTAGGTCGTCGACGTCCTCGAGGCCGACCGACAATCTCAATAGTCCCGGAGCAATGCCGAGCGCGGCGCGCTGCTCGGGCTTGAGTCGCTGGTGGGTCGTCGTCTCCGGATGGGTGATGAGGCTCTTGGCGTCGCCGAGGTTGTTCGAGATCCCGATGATCGTAAGCGCGTTGGCGACCCGGAACGCCGCCGCCTTGCCGCCGGCGACTTCGAACGAGAGCATCGTGCCCCCGGCCTCCATCTGCCGCCGGGCGAGGGCCGCCTGCGGATGATCGGCGCGGCCGGGATAGAGCGTGCGCACGACCGCGGGATGATCGCTCAGGTAGTCGGCGATCTTGCCGGCGCTGCGGGTTTGAGCCGCAACGCGCACCGTGAGCGTCTCAAGCGACTTCAGAAGCGTCCAGGCATTGAACGGCGAGAGACAAGGGCCGGTTTGGCGCAGGAAATTGTGAATGTGGTCGGCGATGAATTTCTCGCTTGCGAGAATAATCCCGCCGAGCACGCGCCCCTGGCCGTCGATGTGCTTGGTCGCCGAGTAGACGACGCAATCGGCGCCGAGCTTCATCGGATGTTGAAGCAGCGGCGTCGCGAACACGTTGTCGACCACCAGCGTCGCGCCATGCTCATGCATGATGTCTGCGACGCCGGCGATGTCGACGATCTCGAGCGTCGGGTTGGTCGGCAATTCGAGGAACGCCGTCTTGGTGTTCGGACGCAGAGCCCCCCGCCAGGCGTCGAGGTCCGCGCCGTCGATGAGGGTCGAGGCGACCCCGAAACGCGGCAGAAGCTCCTCGACCACATAGAGACACGAGCCGAACAAAGCTCGCGCGGCGACGATGTGGTCGCCCGCCTTGAGCTGGCCCATCAAGGACGCGGTAACCGCGGCCATGCCGCTCGCCGTCGCCCGCGCCGCGTCGGCGCCCTCGAGCAACGCCATCCGCCGCTCGAACATCGACACGGTCGGATTGGAGAAGCGCGAATAGACGAAGCCTGGGTCTTCGCCCTTGAAGCGCGCTTCGGCGAGCTCCATCGTGTCGTAAAGATAGCCCTGAGTGAGAAAGAGCGCCTCGGACGTCTCATCGAATATCGACCGGAGCGAACCGCCATGGATGAGTTGCGTCGCCGGTCTCAGCGTCTTGGGATCGCGGGATTTTCGCGGGCTCGTCATCGTTCAGTCCTCTCCGTCGGCCGCGCCTTGCGGGCTCCAGACGAGGCGAAGGAGTGAGAGCGCCCCGATCTTTTAGCCCGATGTTTAACGTGGCGGCAAGCCGACCGGCTCAAATGACCACGGGAAACCCTTGAATAGCCGGGGCGAAGTCTTGGCGTCAAGGCCAAGTCTTGGTTTAAAGGTTAGTGTGCGCCAGAGTGCGCGGAATCGACGCTTCCCGCCCCGCGCCTCCCTTTTACGGGTGCGGGACAGGGTGGGGATCGCGCCGACCATCGAACACCGAGAGTTCAGGCTAAACTTGATAGGGTCCGGCACGAAATCGGAGGGGGGAGCGCGACCCCCCTCCCAACCTCCCCCACAAGGCGGTAGGAGGGTTTTCAGTTCACGGGTTGATTGCGGCGCAACACGGGCTAACCACGCGAACCGCCCTTCGAGGCTCCCCTAGTGACGCCGACCCGATCCTCCCTTCCCGTGATCCTCGACGCCGCCGAACCCGGCGTCGCCGAAGCGCTGTTCTCAGCCCCGTTCGGCCTGTTCAGCCGGCAGAAGATCCGCGCCATGATCGGCCGAAAACTGATCCGGGCGGAAATCCCGTTGGAACCGTCGCAGCTCCAGCCGGCGAGCCTCGACCTCAGGATCAGCAAGGAAGCCTATCGCGTCCGCGCGAGCTTCCTGCCGGGGCGCGGATGCTCGGTTCGCGACCGGCTGCAGAGCCTCAACGCCGAGCCGGTGTCGCTCGCGGGCAAGGGGGCGGTGCTCGAGAAGGGCATCGTCTATGTCGCGCGGCTCATCGAGCGGCTGGAGCTCAGGCCCAACCTGTCCGGGGCCGCAAACCCGAAGAGCTCGACCGGCCGGCTCGACATTTTCACCCGGCTCATCGTCGACGGCGGCGAGGCGTTCGATGAGGCGCCCCTCGGCTATCAGGGCGAGCTTTGGCTTGAGATTTCGCCGCGCAGCTTCAGCGTCCGGGTCAAGGCGGGGACGAAACTCAATCAGATCCGGTTCCGGAGCCGCAATTCTCAGCAAAAGGACAAGCATACTTTCGCCCTCGACGACGGCGAAATTCGCAAGCGGCACGCCGCCCACCCGCTCGTCGATGGTCCGCTCGACTTGCGCGAGGGTTTGGTGCTGAGGATCGATCTCGGCGGCCTGGGCGAGAGCATTGTCGGCTACCGGGCGATCAAGAACAGCGACGTGATCGACGTCAATCGCCTGCGCGGCTATCGAATCGAGGATTTCTGGGAGCCAATTCATGCCCGCGAAGACCGGCGGCTCATTCTCGATCCCGACCAGTTTTACATTCTCGCTTCGCGCGAGAAAGTGCAGATACCGGCCGATCTCGCCGCCGAGATGGCGCCGATCGACCCGGCGATCGGCGAGTTTCGGGTCCACTACGCCGGCTTCTTCGATCCCGGCTTCGGGCAGGGCGCGGACGGTCGCCCTTCCGCCCGCGCGGTGCTGGAGGTCCGCAGCCGCGACGTACCGTTCCTGCTCGAGGACGCCCAGCCGGTCGGGCGTCTGGTGTACGAGAAGCTTGCTGGCCCTGCGGATGAGCTTTACGGCTCCGATGCGAACTCCAACTACCAGCACCAGGGGCTCAAGCTGTCGAAGCATTTCCGCGTCTAGGCGCGGTCGGCCCGCGTCAATTCGCCTCGAAGGTGATGAGCGCGGCCGCTTCGCCGGAAAAGGGCGTCAGCGCCATCGGGCGCTTGAAGCCTGGAATGACCGCGACATCATAAAGCTCACCGACCGCGCCGTCGATCCTCAGCCAATCGACGCAGCCGCCGGCGTCGAGGTCGATGATCTGCACGCCGCACCAGGGCTCGGCGTCGGCCAGTCGGAGCCGGTCGTCGAGGGCCAAGCCCTCGAAACGCTTGTAGCGGGGCTTTGACAGCCCGACCACAGCGTATTTGTCATGGAACGCGAGACCCCGCAGAAAGCCGGGGCAGAAGACGCGCGGCGCGAAGCGGCCCTTGCCCTCCCTCAAGCCCTCGACGACGCCGAGTTCGCCGGTCCCCGAATTCACGAGCCAAAGCTCGCCGCGATGCATCCGCGGCGAATGAGGCATCGACAGGCCCTCGCAGACGATCCGGTTCGCCTCGACATCGACCACGACCCCGCCGTCCGCGCGCCGGTCGCGCCAGCCGTCGATCACGTCCGATCGGCTGACCGCGGTGACATAGGCTGGCTTGCCCTTCAGCATCGCGAGGCCGTTGAGATGGCACTTGTCGCCATCGAGCAGGCGCGAGACGAATGGCGGCTTCCAGACCGGTGCGAAACTATGCTTCGGCGACAGCGTCGCCAGGCAATTGAAGCGGGTGTTGACGAAAATCGGCCGATCCATCCCGTCGACGCCGATGTCGTGCAGATCGATGTCTCCGGTGAGATGGAAGGTCCGCGGGACATAGCAGGCGTCGAAGACGTCGTTGATGCGCTCATGGGGCGCGAGCACATTCTGGAACCGTACGACCTGGGCGCCCGACGCGAGCGTCAGCCGGTCCGGGCCGTCAATTCATATCCCCATCGGCTTCGGCAGGCCGGACTGATGAAGATGGGCGCCCTCGCGACCGCGGCCGAGGAAATAGAGAATGCCCGACTGATAGGAGGAAAACGCGAGCGAAACGTCAAGATTCGCCAGGCGCGCGACCATGCCGTTCGAAAGCGAATATTCGACCGCCTCATCCGCGCGCGCTCGCGCGGGCTCGACATCGATGGCGCCGGCGTCGAAAGAGTCCATCCGAGCGCCGCTACCTGGACTGGCGCAAGGTCAGTCAAGATCTCCGAAATGGGCGGGCGGCCTGGCGCCCGTCGAGCGAACCCTGTCGCGTTACGATGGCGTCTTGCCGGCCGCCGCCTTCCGATCAAACGCCCTCAGACTTTCCATGATTTGCCGGGGGCCGAATCCGTTTTCTTCGAGGATGCGAATGATCCTGCAGCGCGGAACGCCGCTGCCGAGATTGCCCTCGGTCCATTCCCGCCATTGCGGCGGCAGCGGCTCGAACGTCTGCGGCGCCGCATCCCGCGCCAGTTCCGCCAGCCATTCCGTTTCCGGCGGCTTGCGCTTCAGGGCCTCGGCCGCAAGCCGTCTCGCCGCGTCGATGTTCTCGAGCCGAAAATGCGCCCGGCACAGCGATTCCCACGGGCCGTAGGCATAGGCTTCCGCTTCCGGCGTGCCGTAACTCGGGGCGCGGATCATGCCTGCGACCGTCAGCAGGGGAATGGCCGCCGCCGGCTGGTCAGCCTTGTCGCTGAGATGTCTCCCCAGTTTGTAATAAGCCTCCGCGCGCGAGGGATCCTCAACGATCGCCCTGCCAAGCGCCTCGACCGCCCTCTGCGGCTCGCCAAAATGGATGAAGAAGTTGTACATTTTGCTCAGCATTTCATATCGATATTCGGAAATCTTGACCTGGAAGAAGAAGCGGTCGAGGACCTGCTCGGCCTCGTCTTTCAGCAAGCTGTGCAGGCATTCGACCGCGTAGATGAAGAGGCTGCGGTCGTCGGTTGCCCCGTTTGCATAGTGCCTGCGCAGAATTGAAATGTTGCGGTCTTTCTTGAGCGCATGCCGGTCAGGCGGTGTGTCGTGCAGGATCGAGATCGCGTCGAAATATTTCACCTTGTCGCTGTCGATGCCGTCGATGAACTCGTGGACCGGGTTCTTCCATTGCAGTTTATTCTCGGCAAAGAGCTGCCGCCTGGCCATTCGCTCTCGCCATTGCTCGAACGGCGGGTAGACGTAGCGAAGGTAGATCGCCTGCAGCTCGTCATTGAGAACCGCCCGCTTGAGATCGAGGATGCGATTTTGGTCCTCCGCCGAAATGACATCATCGCCGTCGAGCCAGATGATCCAGTCCATGGTGCATTGCGAAAACGAGTAATTGCGGGCAGCGGCGAAATCGTCGATCCACTCGAAATGACTGACCTTGGCGCCCATCATCTCCGCTTTGGCGACGGTGTCGTCGGTCGAGCCGGTGTCGACCACGATCATTTCATCGGCGAAGAGCTTGGCGCAGTTCAGCGCCCGCTCGATCGTCGCGCCTTCGTTCCTGACGATCATGGCGAGCGAGAGGGTGATCATGGCGAGGCCGGACGAGGGCGGCGGATTGCGGGAGCCGTCGATGCGCCGGTCGCCATTTTGCTCCCTCGTCGCTCAATTGCGCGCCTCAGGCGGCCTCAGCGAAGTCTTCAGGCTGGTCTACGCAAGCGCGCCCAGCCTCATTTGTGACGGTTTGGGGACCGGAATGTCACATTTCGCTTGGCGAGAGGCCATCCGATCCTATATGGAGTCGAGGTGGCGCGGCGCCGGGAGGCTCCGCGCCGCGAGTTTTTCTGGCTGGGCCCCCGCCGCCCGCTGCGCCGGAAGCCCCAAAGCCCACATCGACGAGCAATGACCAACCCGTTCGAATTCATTCAGCAAGTCCGCGCCGAGGCCGCCAAGGTGGTCTGGCCGACCAGGCGCGAGACCCTCATCACCACCGGCTTGGTGTTGGTGCTGGTTGTTTTTACCAGCCTGTTCTTCGTCGTTGTCGATCAGGTGCTGCGACAGGTTGTGTCTCTGGTGCTCGGCTTCGGTCGCGGCGGCTAGCGCCGATCATTGGACGCGAGGCTCAAGAATTGATTCGGAACGCCTGAACATGAACATGCGCTGGTACATCGTCCACGCCTATTCCAACTTCGAGAAGAAGGTCGCCGAATCCATCCGCGAGCAGGCCCGTCAACGGGGCCTCGAGGAAAAATTCGAGGATATTCTGGTTCCGACCGAACAAGTCGTGGAGATGCGGCGCGGACGCAAGATCAATTCGGAGCGGAAGTTCTTTCCCGGGTACGTGCTGGTGAAATGCGACCTGACGGACGAAGTCTATCACCTGATCAAGAACACGCCCAAGGTGACCGGTTTTCTCGGCGCCGACAAGAAGCCGATGCCGATTTCCGATCTTGAGGCCGATCGAATCAAGGGACAGGTGGCCGACGGGGTCGAGCGGCCGAAGGCGGCGATCCGGTTCGAGATCGGGGAGAACGTGCGCGTCGCCGACGGACCTTTCGCCTCGTTCAATGGGGTGGTCGAGGAAGTCGACGAGTCGCGTTCGCGGGTCAAGGTCGCGGTCTCGATCTTTGGCCGGGCCACGCCGGTCGATCTCGAATTCGGCCAAGTCGAGAAGGTCTGAGCGTTCCATGTCGGGCCGAGGCGCTCGGCCGCTCCGGCCTTGCGCAAATTGGCGATCCGTGCGATTTCCCCAGCAGTCGGCGCGAGACCGTGTTGAGGTCAGGCCGGCGCCGACGATGTCGCACCGACCTCTGCGAACGTTTGGGGAGGCCCAAGGAGCCTTGGCTTGGCGGGCGACGCTGCTCTAGCCGCTCTGATCGCAGAACCCGCCGTGAAGAGGGTCCACGGCCGCCCCGGTGGGAGCGATATTGATCGTCGCGCACGGGGAGGGTATAGTACAAATAGGTGCGATAATACAAATGCTTGGCCGGATGGGGCTCTGCCGTGGGTATCGTTTCAACCGTTCGATCGAAATGGACAGATGAATTTCGGCTTGCCGCTAATCATACCCCGCGGAGGTCTGTTTCATTCTTGCGTCGGCCGGAAAGTCGCGACGCTGTTCTTACTGCGTTGCGAATTAGAGCCGTCGAAAGGCACAATCCATACCTGCATCGGCCAGGAGTTTTCAGGCGTCGCAATTTGCCGCAAGCTTCAGAGCGACGATTTCGTCACCTCAAACCACCGGTGTCATGGGCATTTCATCGCAACGACAGGCCAATGGCGTGGCCTGATCGACGAATTGGTCGGCAACGTGGAGGGCGTTTGCGCCGGAATTGGCAGCAGCCAGCATCTTTGCGACGAGCGTTTCATTTCCAACGGCCAACAGGGCGGGCTCCTGCCGGTCGCGGCCGGCGTGGCGCTCGACCGCAAGCTCGCAGGCAAAAAGGCGGTCGTCGTTTCCTTCATCGGCGAAGGCACGCTTGGCGGGGGGGTCGTCTACGAAACGCTGAACATCGCAAACCTGTGGCATCTGCCGCATCTGATCGTTTGCGAGAACAACGGCTACAGCCAATCGACGCCCCAATCCATGTCGGTCGCCGGAGACATCGGCGCCCGCGCCGAGGCATTCGGTTCGCGAGTTTTCAAGGCCGATACGTGGGACCTCGAGACCTTGAACGAAAGCGCCGCGCAGGCGCTCGACTACGTTCGCAACAGCGGTCGACCGGCGCTGATGATCGTCCAGACCTATCGCCTAAATCCTCATTCGAAGGGAGATGACCAGTGGGCGGTGGAAGAAATCAAATGGTTTTCTGACCGCGATCCGGTCAATGTCGCGATCCGGGAGAAAGAAGACTTCGCCGAAGCCTATGCGGGAATGGCGGCCGAAGTTTCGTCCTGCGTCGCGGCGGCGATGCGGAAACCGAAGTTGTCGCTCAGCGAGTATCGGGTCGACCAGTTGCCGCGCGCAGAGGCTTCGATCGAGTGGAATCGACGCGAGCCGTCCAGCGCAGGACGCGGCGCCCAACAGCTCAACGAATTCTACGGCGACTGGCTCGAAAGCGACGCGCGAGCGGTCTTCCTCGGCGAGGACATCGCCGACCCCTATGGCGGCGCGTTCAAGGTCAGCAAGGGTTTCACCACCCAATTCGCCGAGCGCGCCCTGACCACGCCGATCAGCGAGGCCGCGATCACCGGCGTCGGGATTGGCCTCGCTCTTGCGGGACGACGCGCCTTTGTCGAGATCATGTTTGGCGATTTCATCACCCTCGCCTTCGACCAGATCATCAACAATGCGTCGAAATTTTATCACATGTACAACCGGAAGCTCAGCTGTCCGGTCATCGTGCGGGCCCCGATGGGTGGCCGTCGCGGCTATGGTCCGACCCATTCGCAATCGCTCGAGCGGTTTCTGTTGGGGATCGACAACTGCTCTCTTATACCAAAGGCCCTGCTGGTTGACTCACGGGGGATTGAACGAAGCCGCTACCGCGGCGCGCACATCGAGATTTTGTGAGGGTCTCCTGCCTGAGAGGATGTGGATGTTGAAGCCCATCCCTCAGACAGGAGTAGCCGATGGCCCAGTTGAGCCCTCTTCGCCGCCGCATGATCGAGGACATGACCGTCCGTAACATGTCGCCGGCGACGCAGCGATCCTACGTCAGCGCGGTTTCGAAGTTCAGCCGGTATTTTGGCAAGTCGCCCGAGCAGCTGGATCTGGAAGACGTTCGCGCTTTTCAGGTCCATCTCGTCTCGACGGGCATCTCATGGCCTGGTCTCAACCAGATCGTCTGCGCCTTACGCTTCTTCTACGGCATCACGCTCGGCGAGGCGAACGTTCCCGAGCGTATCCCCTATGCGCGCGAGCCGCGCAAACTGCCGGTTGTGTTGAGCGCCGACGAGGTGGTGCTGTTTCTGGAGTCCGTCTCGAGCCTGAAGAGCCGGGCGGCGTTGACCACGGCCTATGCGGCCGGGCTCAGGGCCTCGGAGGTCGCGGGGCTGAGAGTGGCGGACATCGACAGCACGCGGGGCGTGATCCTGGTCCGTCATGGCAAAGGCGCGAAAGATCGCAACGTGATGCTGTCTACGCAATTGCTCGGCATTTTGCGCGCCTATTGGAGGCTCGCCCGGCCAACGATCTATCTCTTTCCCGGACGGGATGAAGAGCATCCGATTGATCCGACGGTGTTGCACGCTGCGTGCCGATCGGCGGTCAATGCCGCCGGGTTGACCAAGCGGGTCACGTTGCACACGTTGCGCCATAGCTTCGCGACGCATCTCTTGGAAAGCGGAACGGACATCCGGATCATTCAGGTTCTGCTCGGTCATAACAATCTGTCGTCGACGGCGCGCTACACGCAAGTCGCGACCCACACGATCCGGGCGACGCAGAGTCCGCTCGATCGATTGTCGTTGGAGGTCATGCCGCCGGGATAGACGGGCGCTCCGGCGCTGGCAATGGCACGCGCCGGAGCTTCCTTCGACCGACCGACAATCGAAGTCGCGGATATTCTGCGTCGCCATGGCGAGGCCTATCTTCGCGATCACGTCGGACATGTAGGGCGGACCGAGCAGCGCGTGATGAGCGCGATCGCGGCGTGCCGAACGGCGGCGCTCGGCGGCCATGTCGAAGCCTGCGACGATTGTGGCGCGACGCGCATCGCTTACAACTCGTGCCGCAATCGGCACTGCCCGAAGTGCCAAGGAGCGGCGCGGGCGCAATGGCTAGCCCACCGGCAGGCCGAACTGTTGCCGGTTCCCTATTTCCACCTCGTGTTCACGCTGCCCGCGCCGATCGCGGCTGTCGCCTTCCAGAATAAGAGCGCCGTCTATGCGATGCTGTTCAAGACCGCCATTGAGGCCGTGACCACGCTGGCCGCCAATCACCGCAGGCTCGGAGCGCGGATCGGCGGCCTGGCCATCCTGCACACTTGGGGGCAGGCGCTGACGCACCACCCTCACATCCATTGCGTCGTCCCCGGCGGCGGACTTTCCATCGACGGCTCCCGATGGATCGAGGCGCGCTCGAGCTTCTTTCTGGCCGTCAAGCCGCTCGCCCGGCTGTTCCGTCGCCTGTTCCTCGAACGCCTGCAAGCCGCCTTCGACGCGAAGGGCCTCGGATTCTTCGGTGATCTCGCCTATCTCGCCGATCGCGCCGCCTTCGCCGCACAGCTGGCTGCGGTGCGTCGCCTCGATTGGATCGTCTACGCCAAGAAGCCCCTTGGCGGACCCGCGCGAGTTCTCGCCTATCTCGGCCGCTACACCCATCGCGTCGCCATCGCCAACAGCCGCATCCAAGCCTGCGACGACGAACATGTCAGATTCACCTGGAAGGACTATCGCGAGGACGGCGCCGTAAAGACCATGAATCTGAAGCCCGACGAGTTCATCCGGCGCTTCCTGCTCCACGCCTTGCCCGACGGCTTCCATCGCATTCGTCACTTTGGATTCCTCGCCAATGGCCATCGAACCGAAAGGCTGGCCCTCTGTCGCTCGCTCCTGGCAAGCCAGGTCGAGCCGACAGCGCACGGAAAGGAAGAACCGGCCTCGCCCGAACCGGACAACAGTAACGGCGTCGATCCTCCGCCCTGTCCGGATTGCGGCGGGCCGATGAGGTTCGTCGCCGACCTTCCTCGTAGCGGCGAACGGCCTCGGTCCAAGACGTCGTCGTTTTGGTGCGATACTTCATGAGCGCCGCTGTGACGATCCCGCCCACAATCACGGTTCGCGCCCTTTCCGTCACGCCAACAATCGGAGGCGGTCGAAACAACTTGAGCCCTCCCGAAGTCGCAGCGCTCATCAGACGCTACTGGCGCGCACTTCCAGCCCATGCAAGCCCCGTTTCGCTGTCGGCCGCTCGCCAAACCCATCATGTTCGCCGCGCGTCGCAAGCCGAAGCGACGAAAGCGCGCTCGCGCCTTACACAAAGCCCATAGCGCCGCCAGCCAACCTCCCCGCGACTTCGTTCAATCCGGCTTCAATGAGGTCCGCTACCCTATGCTCGCAATGTTGCGCCGCGGACCTCACAGAAGCCTCTAGATTCCGCGAGGGCCGTTTTGCTGATTCATTGGATGGCGCGGAGGATTCGCGTCATGCCAGCAGCGGTGAGAATACGAGAAGATTATTCGGCCGAGGCCCTGCGAAGCCTGGCGAAGCGGTCGAAGGACGCGAACCAGAGCCGGCGGCTGTTGTCATTGGCGGCGGTTCGCGACGGGATGGATCGCGGCGCGGCGGCCAGGATCGGCGGCATGGACCGCCAGACTTTGCGCGACTGGGTCCACCGCTTCAACGCAGCGGGGCCTGACGGCCTCTTCGACCATTGGACGGAGGGCCCGAAGCCGCGTCTGTCGCGCGAGCAACTGGCTGAGTTCGCCGCGATCGTCGAGACGGGGCCCAACCGCAAGGTCGACGGCGTCGTGCGCTGGCGGCGGATCGACCTCAAGCGCGTCATCGTCGAGAAATTCGGCGTCGACTATCACCAACGCTATGTCGGAAAGCTGCTCAAGAAGCTCGGCTTTTCCCACATCAGCGCAAGGCCGCGCCACCCCGCGCAAGACGAACGGATCGTCGAGGCTTTCAAAAAAACTTCCCGCGCGCCTTGAGCGCCCATCTCGACGAGTTGCCGGCGACCACGCCGGTCGAAATCTGGTTTCAGGACGAAGCCCGCATCGGCCAGAAGAACGGCCTTGTGCGGCAATGGGCCAGGCGCGGAACGCGGCCTCGCCAGCCAGCCGACCAGCGTTACGACAACGCCTATCTGTTCGGCGCCATCTGCCCGGCGCGCGGGGTCGGCGCGGCGCTGGCGCTGCCCTACGCCGACACCGACATGATGCAACTCCATCTCGACGAAATCTCGCGCACCGTCGCCGCGGGCGCCCACGCCGTGCTGCTACTCGACCGCGCCGGATGGCACACCACCGCCAAGCTCGAGGTCCCGGCCAACATCACCCCGATCTTCTTGCCCTCCCGCGCGCCCGAACTGAACCCGGTCGAGAACGTCTGGCAGTTCTTGCGCAGCAACTGGCTGTCGAACCTCGTCTTCGACACCTACGACGAGATCATCGACGCCGCCTGCGACGCTTGGCGCAACCTCGAAGCCCATCCAGAAAGAATCACGTCAATCGGCATGCGAAAGTGGGCGCATATCGGTCACAGCCCATGACTCTTGGTATTATCAGCCCAAATTCCTTGATTCCGCTGAGCTTGCAGCTTGAGGGCCTGAAGTCCCTGAAATGTCCGGCGATCGTCGCCGAGAACAAGATCGACTATACGCTGCGCGATTTTGTTCCCGATCCGGCGTACGTGATCGATGTGGACAATGGCTTGTTTCCGACCGTCCGGATATCGCCGGTGAACGCTGAAGCCAATATGACGATCGTCAGCCATGGCGCTATGGCGCGTTTTGTCGCTGACCTCCTGCCGCGGATTTTTGAGGAGGGAGACGCGATCTGCGAATTGATCGTTCCGACCGCCCTCAATCCTTTCGATCTGCGACCCGCGCTCGAGTTGACGAGCCGCACCGGCCGTCTGGTGGTCGTCGAGGAGGGATCGGTTACCGCCGGCTTCGGGGCCGAAGTGATCGCGAGGATTGAGGAAACAGCGGGAAACCGAGTCGTGGCCGCCCGGCTGGGCAGCTACCCGATGCCGCCGCCGTCAGTTCCGGCGCTTGAAGCCGAGGTGTTGCCGAGCCTGGCTCGCCTCTTAGAGGTCATCGCCACGGTCCTTGGGAAATAGCCGATGGCGGTGGTCAACGAGATATTTCTCGAACGCGAAACGGCGAACGACGAGGACGGCCTTGTGGTCGCTGTTCACGTCGATTCCGGCGCGGCGGTCAAGTCGGGCCAACCGCTGTTCGACGTCGAACACTCCAAGGCGACCATGGAAATCTGCGCCACGGTCGACGGTTTTGTGCTTCACGAGCTGACCGAGGGGACGACGGTGACCTTCGGCTCGCGAATCGCCTGTGTCGTCGACGCGATCGGCGCCGACGGGTCGCTGCCGCCCCTATCGACCGAGCCGACGCGCCAAGCGGACGCTGCGGCGTCCGAAGCGAAGGTGCCGGCCTGAACCTGCGCTGGCGCTGGCCGGCGCGACGGACGCCCCGGCTCGCGCTGCCGGCGTCGGCCAGTCGAGACTGTCTCGCGCGGCGGCGAACTTGCCGACCAATTCGGGTTGACCAACGCCGACTTCGCGGCCGATCTCGTCTCGGCCGCCGACGTTCGCAAGAAGATCGATGGTCGCAGGACGCCGGCCCAAAAATCACCTGCCCGACGCGAGGCCGCGCCCTCGACGGCCGAAGCCTTCGCCAACGTCGAGCCGGGCGAGCGAATTTCGCCGCGCAAGAGCGAAGAGATCAACCTGCTTCAAAGCGGGGCCGGAAACACGACGCAGTCGACCCTCGGGGTGAGGATCGGCAAAATCAGAGCCCGGCGCGAAGCCGGCGACGCCTTCGAAGACAAAATTCTCGATCTCGTCGTTTTTGAAGCCTCGCGGCTGATGAAGCAGTTCCCGAAATTGAACTCCGCCTTCGCCGACAATCAAATATTCAACTTTTCTTCGATCAATGCCGGCGTCGCTTTCGATACCGGCGCAAAGCTCGTCGTCTACGGAATCGAGAATTCCAACCTGAAGGGTTTGCGAGAAATCAGGGAGGAGATCGAGGACGCTCTCGATCGATATCTCAGCGACCGCCTTTCGCTGCGGGAAATGACGCGGGCGACCTTCACGCTGACCGATCTGTCGGCGAGCCCATTGGATTTCGTGTTGCCGATCCTCCCGGCTCGGCAGTCCTGCATCATCGGCATAACGCGCAATTCAAAATCGGAATTCTCGCTTTACGCCGGTTTCGATCACCGGATCACCGAGGGCCGGGAGGTCGCCCTTTTTCTCGACCAGCTCGCGGAGAGGATCGCGTCCTTCGACCGGGAGGCGGCGGCCGCCCAGCCTGCGCGTTGTTTCTTCTGCGAAACCTCGGCGGGGGATCGGATCAATGAGGACAAGAGAGGCCTCCTCAAAATCGTGACCCCCTCGGGAAAAGAAGTTCTTTGCTGCAACACTTGCTGGATGGGGTGGTGATGAGCGCTCAGCCGCTTCAGGACTATATTTCGCGACTATCCGGGCGGCCTGTCGCGTTCGACGAGGTCGTTTCGCTTAGCTCGGCGCAACAGGCCGCGGTGCGATCGTGGCTCCGCAAGAATAGCGAATTCGGCGTCCCGGCCCGGGTCAAGTCCAGGGTGTCGGCGAAAATGCTCGTCAGTGGGCAAGAGCCGGCGGGCGATGGACCCGCGGCGCGTCCGATGGAGACTTCGGCGCCCGTCGCGCCCTCGGAGCGCGGGAGCGCCATTGCCGGGGTCGGCCTCGACATCGAATATGTATCGACGCTCCCCGAGGCCGAGGACTACAGAACTCACCCCTTCTATGTCGATAATTTCTCCAAGTCCGAGATCGTCCATTGCATTGAAAAGGACAATCCGGGGCTTTCGTTCGCCGGACTGTGGGCAGCTAAGGAAGCGATCGCCAAAGCGCGCGGAATTATCGATGCTCGGCTTGGCGCTCTCGCGCGGATCGAAATTGGCCACGACGAGAACGGGCGGCCGACATGCGCGTTCGGTCCGATTTCCATATGTCATGCCGGCGAGATCGCGATGGCCGTCTGTGTGGCTAGCCCTGCGCACCCTTCGGAACCAGTCGGCGGCGAGGGGGTCGGCGCCGCGAGCGCCGCCGCCAGCGACATTCCGCTCCGACCACCCGCCGTCTCGACCGGGCCGCGCGTTTCTCGGAGCGTCTTGCTGGCTTTGGGCTTGAGCGCGGTCGTCAATATCCTGCTCGGAGTTCGCGTTGTTTCAGACCTATCATTCTTGACTAAGCTGGCCAGTCGTAGAGTGGCTTCTCGGCGTGTTCGGGCGTCGCGGCTTGGCCAACCTCGTTCTCTTGCGCGGCTTGGCGATCTGTGCGAACTCGGCGGTCGGCGGCAGGGGCGAAAAGGCGCGTGATCGGTGGCAGGCGATGGCAGGCGTTGAATCAAAGCAGCCGGCCGCGGGCGCCGGGAGTAGTCGAGCCCTGTCCTTTGGAATGTCCCTCGTCGACCCTCGCGCCTGGGCGCACCTGTTGCGTATGGTTCACTATTACAACTACAGCCATGTGCAGCCTCGACGTCTGGCCGACATCGGACCCGGCGTGCGGATGGCGCCCAATGTCTCGATGATGAATGCCGAGCGCATCAAGATCGGCGCCTATTCGCACATCGGGGCTCGCTGCTCGCTGTGGGCGGGCAAGACGGCCGGCCGCGTTATTCTCGGGCATCACGCCCTGTTGGGTCCTGAGGTCTTCATCACCGCTGCGAACTACAGGCTCGAGCTTGGAACGCCGATCATGGACCAGCCCATGGACGAGAGCGACGTGGTCATCGGCGCCGACGTATGGCTCGGCGCTCGGGTCGTGGTGGGAGCGGGCGTGGAGATCGGCGACGGCTCCGTCGTCGCCGCGCACTCGTTCGTCACGCGGTCGCTCCCGCCCGGGTCAATCGCGGGCGGCAATCCGGCGCGCATTATTGGCCGCAGGGGGGATCCGAAGGCCGAGGCGGATGTGGGCGAAGCGGATGTCCTGCTGGACGCCTTCGGGGCGGGGTGACGTTCGCCTCGTTCGAGCGCCTGTTAGGCCAATAACCTTAGATTTGCGGAGGCGGAGTTGATGACGGTAAGGGACCGAGTATATAGCGCGTTTAAAGAGAGCTTCGACCTTGACGATGAGGTCAATACGTCAAAGCTTGTCTATCAACCTACCCGGCTTGGACGTCAATCGGTCATATGATTCTGGTCGCCGCCCTCGAATCGGAATTCGATACGATGCTGGAGACGGACGACATTCTCGAAATGAGCAATTTCGAAAAAACGGTGTCGATCATGGGCAAGTACGCCAATGAAGCCTGAAGGCGAAAGCATCTCGCTTCGCGCGGCGACAATCGCCGGGCGTCGATGAGATTGGCTTCCGGCAACAACAAGAGCTTGAAAGGTCTGATTGAAGCGGACTGAGATCCACGGCCCCCGCTGCGGCGCAGGTCGCGATCAGCGCCGGAGCCGGTCATGACGGTCGGCGAGACCGAACGGACCGCCCCGCTCGAGGCTGACGGCGCGCCGCGGAACGTCGATCTCGTGTCGGTGATCGTGCCGCATCTCAACGACTACGACAATCTGGACGCCTGTTTGACGCTGCTTCAAGAGCAGAGCTTTCCCGGCGATCGCATCGAAATCATCGTCGCCGACAATGGCAGCTCGCGCGGGCTCGACGACGTGCGTCGGATCGTCGGAGCGCGCGGCCGGGTGGTCGAGGTCGCCGAACGCGGCGCTGGACCTGCTCGCAACGCCGGGGTTCGCGCATCGCGGGGCGAGGCGATCGCCTTCATCGACAGCGATTGTCGGCCGGACCGGCTCTGGCTCGAGGAAGGCCTCGCCGAGCTGCGCGCGGCCGATTTCGCCGGCGGGCGGGTCGACGTTCTCGTTGACGATCCGCGGCGGATGACCGCCGCCGAAGCGTTCGAGAGCGTCTTCGCCTTCCAGAACGAACGGTACGTCAAGCGCCTAAACTTCACGGTCACCGCCTCGATGTTCGTCTGGCGCTCGGTGTTCGACGCCGTCGGCGGCTTTGAAAACGGGGTCCCCGAGGATCTCGATTGGTGCCGGCGGGCGCGGGAGAAGGGCTACCGGATCGCCTATGCGCCGAAATCGGTCGTTGGCCACCCCGCCCGCCGAACGATGGCTGAACTCAAGCGCAAATGGCGGCGCCTGACGCTCGAGGCTTGCGAGGGCGCGAGGCGCAACGGCAAGGGACCGCTTCCCATCCTCCTCCGGCATTGGGCCATGCTGCTGTCGATTGCTCCGAAGGGCGCTGCAATTGTCGTCACGAATCGCCTCAAGGGCGCTGCAAATCGCGCCAAGGCGATCGGCGCGCGCGCACAAATCCACACCTATCGATTTGTCGTCGCGCATCAAGCCGTCCTGCGCGCGCCACAGGATTGAATCGCGCTTCGCCAAGCGGCCGGGAGACAGTCGCGGGGTGCGGGAATTGACACTCCGAGGCGCCTCCGATACCTGTTCCCTCAAGCAATTTAGGCAATCTGCAAATTGTCGGCGACCGCCGCCCGCGCTATTGCCTCTCGGAGCGCCGATAGCGGCTTCGATCGGACCACGGGTCAAATAAGCCTCAAAAACGAAAGCTTAGGGGAGGGGGCCTAGCAGAAACGGTCGCCAGCCCAGCCCGGGGCTCCGGGGCCCATGGGGTCGAGGGTTGACTAGGCGCGCCGAAAGCCCTTCGCGAGACGGTCGCGGGGCTGGCCAAAAGTACGGTGGTGTCGAGTGTCGGAAGTTGCGAACGCAGTCGAAAGCTCCCCCCACGTCGTCATCGCCATCGTTGCGACGGACGAAGTCAAGAATATCGTCGGCTGTCTCGGATCGCTGAACCGGCTTCTCTACCGCAATTTCAGCGTCATAATTTGCGAAAACGCCGGCTACGACGCCTTCGACCGCGACCTTCGCGAGCTCGCGAAAATGGATGACGTCACCCTGGCGGCGGACGACGGCGACATCCGGGCCGGGCAGGCGGAGAGCCGGCGGTTTGGTTTGGGCGCCGACCGGCGCCCTGTCACCATCCTGAGAGCGCGCGAAAACCGCGGTTATAGCGGGGGCGTCAACGCCTGCATCGCAGCCGCCGGCGACGATTGGGATTTTATCTGGGTGCTCAATCCCGACACGTTCCCCGAACCGGACGCTCTCGGCGCGCTCGTCCGACGACAGGCGCATGGCGGGTATGGAATGGTCGGGAGCAGGATCGTTTTCGTCGCCAACGGACGCGTGCAGCTGTGGGGCGGTTTGACGTACTGGCCCTTGCTCGGCCGAAGCCGCTCGCTCGGCGTCAACGAGCCGTTCGAAGCCACGCCGAACGTAGAGGATGTCGAAGCCCGCATGGACATCGTCTCAGGCACCTCGATGTTCGTGTCGAGGGACTACATCGAAACGGTCGGCGTCATGGACGAGGATTTTTTCGTCTACTACGAAGACACCGAGTGGTCGCTGCGGCGGGGGAAATTCCGTTTCGGATACGCCCACGATTCGGTGGTGCGCCATCTTGCCGGCGCGACCTCCGGCTCCGGCGGCCCGCGGCCGAAGCGGTCGCGCTTCAGCATCTATCTTTCCGAGAGAAACCGCATCCTCATTGCGAAGAAACGCCACCCGGCGGCGTGGCCGGTGTTCGCGCTTGCGGCGTTGCTGCAATCCTTCGAGCTCTTGATCCGCTTCCGTTCTCCGCGATCGTTCCGGTTCGGCCTCGACGGCTGGTGGGCTGGGGTCGCCGGCGAGACGGGCATGCCCGGCTTCATGCGCGGCAAACAAGGGGCCGCCGCCAAGGTCTTCCTGAGGCGGGCCGATTGACCCGCGCTGTCTTACCAGCAACAGCGCAAGCGCGACAAAAACAAGAGCAATTGGGCAAGGCCGCCGGCCTTATCGAGCATTGAACGGGCTATCGCCTTTTCACCCAATGAAAGTCAGAGAAGGACGGACGATGAAAGTCTTTGTAACCGGTGTCGCGGGTTTTCTCGGCAGCCATCTGGCTGACGCGATGATCGCTGATGGTCATCAGGTGGTGGGGGTGGACAATCTGATTGGCGGCGAGCTCGACAACGTTCCCTCGAAGGTGGATTTTCATCAGTTTGACTGCAACGACTTCGATCACATCCAGAAAATATCCAAGGGTTGCGATATTTACTATCATTGCGCGGCGACGGCATACGAAGGGCTCTCGGTCTTCTCTCCGCATTTCGTCACCCAGAATATCGTCGGCGCGTCGGTCGCAATCTTTTCCGCCGCCGTCGCCAATCGCGCCAAGCGCATCGTCTTCTGTTCCTCGATGGCGCGCTATGGCGCGCTCAAGCCGCCCTTCGCCGAGAACCTGACGCCCAAGCCCCAAGACCCTTACGGCATTGGCAAGCTTGCGGCCGAGGACATCCTCCGCAATCTCTGCGAGACGCATGGCGTCGAATATGTGATCGCGGTGCCACACAACATCATCGGGCCCCGACAGAAGTGGGACGATCCATTCCGCAACGTCGCCTCGATCATGATCAACCTCATGATGCAGGGGAGGCAGCCGATCATCTACGGGTCAGGCAAACAGCGACGTTGTTTTTCGTTCATTGACGACTGCCTGTACTGCCTCAAGGAGATGGCCTTCCGGCAGAACGTGGTCGGGGAGGTGATCAATATCGGGCCGGACGAGGAGACAATCACGATCATCGAGCTCGCTGAGCGGATCGCCAACCAGCTTCAGTTCAACCTCGACCCGATCTTCATGGCCGGCCGGCCCCAGGAAGTCGAGCACGCCAGCTGTTCGTCGGACAAGGCGCGCAAGCTTCTTCAGTACAAGACCTCGGTCGACCTCGACACCGGCATCGCCAAGATGATCGAAGCCATCCGCAGGCGCGGCACGCGCGACTTCAAGTACCACATCGACCTCGAGATCGTGAACGAGAAGACGCCGCGCACCTGGAAGGAGCGCCTTTTCTGAGCTCCAATGTCCGAAAGCGGTCGCGCGATGCAGCGCCATCACGCCAACGCCTCGAGCAGTCTTTCAGTACCGCCAGCGCTGCGCCGAGGTGATGAGGAAGTCCCGGAAAGCCTGAACCCGCGCGACGCTCTTCAGTTCCTCGGTATAGACCAGAAAACAGTCCATCTCCGGCATATCGGCCTGCGGCAGCAGCCGGACCAGCCCTGATTCCGGCTGCACGCAATAGTCGGGCAATACGGCGATGCCGACGCCGTGCTCAACCGCATGGGTCATCGCCGCCAGATTGTTGACGGTGATCTGCGGCGTGCGGGGCGTCTTCGGGTCGCGCCCCACGCCCAAGAGCGAATTGAGATCGTAAAGGAGATGGGTCGCGGTCGGCGCGCCGAAAGCGACCAGATGGTGCTGGTCGAGATCCTCGACCTTGCGCGGTTGCGGGTGCTTCCTCAGATAGTCGGCCGAGGCGTAGGCGTGGAAATGAACGGTGAACAGCCGGCGCCGGATCAGGTCCGGCTGGTTCGGCTCGCGCAAGCGCAGCGCGACGTCCGCTTCGCGCATCCCGAGGTCGAGATCGTCGTCCGACAACAGCAATTGCAGCTTGATTTCCGGGTAGAGATCGACGAACTCGCCCAGCCGCGGGGCCAGCCAATTGGCGCCTAGGCCAAGGGTCGTCGTGACCCGCAATTCGCCGTGCGGCTTCTCGCGGCTGTCGATGAGCCGGCTGCGTACGGCGTCGAGCTTGAGCACCACGTCGCGCACCGCGCCGAGCAGCATTTCGCCCTGCTCGGTCAGAATGAGCCCGCGGGCGTGGCGGTGGAACAAGGGAGCGCCGAGGTCGCTCTCCAGCGCCCCGACCTGACGGCTCACCGCCGATTGGCTCAGGCCCAGCGTCTCGCCGGCGTGCGTGAAAGACCCCGCGTCGGCGGCGGCCTGAAACACGCGCAGCTTATCCCAATCCATCGACGTTTCCCCTGGCCGCGCCCGGCTCATTGATCCGCGGTCGTCGCGCTTCGGCCTTGAAGCCCGCGCCGGATTATTCGGCCGCCGCGCGCTCCGGCTCCTGCGCCGCGAGCCACCGCTCGGCCTCGAGCGCGGCCATGCAGCCGAGCCCCGCGGCGGTGACTGCTTGGCGGAATACGTCGTCGGCGACGTCGCCGGCGGCGAAAACCCCCTCCACGCTGGTCGCCGTCGAGCCCGGCGTCGTCTGAACGTAGCCGTTCAGGTTGAGTTCGACTTGTCCGCGCACGAGTTCGGTCGCCGGCTCATGCCCGATGGCGACAAAGACCCCATCGGCCGTCAGGTCGTCAAGCGCGCCGGTGACGACATTTCTGACCCTGACCCCGGTGACGCCGCGCGGCGTCCCTCCGCCGAGAACGGCCTCGACGACATTGTTCCACCGGATCGTCACATTGTGGCGCGACGCCAGCCGCTCGCGGAGGATTTTCTCCGCCCGGAAGGAGTTGCGACGGTGCACGACGGTGACATGGGCGGCGATGTTGGAGAGATGCAGCGCCTCCTCGACCGCGGTATTGCCGCCGCCGACGACGACCACCGACTTGCCGCGGAAAAAGAATCCGTCGCAGGTCGCGCAAGCTGAGACGCCGAAGCCCTTGAACGAGTCTTCGCTCGCAAGGCCAAGCCATTTGGCTTTGGCGCCGGTCGCCAGGATGATGGAATTGGCGGCCAGCGTTCGGCCGCTGTCGCAGCGGACGATGAATGGCCGCCGCCCGAGCTCGAGCGCTGTCACATGCTCGCCTTCGACGCGCGCGCCGACATTCTCGGCCTGGGCCCGCATCTGCTCCATAAGCCACTGCCCCTGGATCGGCTCGGCGAACCCGGGATAATTCTCAACGTCGGTCGTGGTCATCAATTGTCCGCCCGCCTCGAAGCCCGCAAGCACCAGCGGCTTCAGAAGCGCGCGCGCGGCGTAGATCGCCGCCGTGTAGGCGGCGGGTCCCGACCCGATGATGACGACGCGCTCGGGCGCGGTTCTGGACGAAGACAATTCGGCCCCCAAATTCGGGCGCTGCCCCACAAGGTCCGTTTTCCGGATCCGCGCGGCCTTGCTCTTATATGGGGGTGAAAGTTCGACGACAACGGCGCCATCCGGCGGCGGCGTTCGTAGACGCGGTCCGTGGCCCGTCGACAGAACGGGCGTCCTCCTGACGCCCTCTGGCCGGCGTCGGCCGCGGTCATCGACCGCAGCTACAGCCGCTCAGAACTTGTAGTTGAGGCCGCCGCGCAGCAGGCTGACGTCTTCGGGCGCATGCACCGACCAGGCCGTCGTGTTGAAATAATTCGTGCTGCCCAGCGGCAGGTAGAGGTATTCGGCCCTGGCGGAAACGTGGTCGGTGAATGCATATTCGACGCCGCCGCCGATCGCGCCGCCGTTGACCCAAGTGTTCTGCGAGCCGCCCCAGCCGGTGAAGGTGGCGAAGGACGCATTCGTGCCGACCCCGCCGTAGCCGCCGGTGACGTAGACGAGCGCGCGGTCGAAGGCGAAGCCGAGGCGGGCGCGGGCGGTCACGATCTCATTGATGTTCATGTGATTTGAGACCAGGAGGCCGGTCTGGGTGTTGGCGATATTGCCCCAATCCCAGTCGCCTTCCGCGCCGACCACGAACTGGCCGATTTGGAAGTTGCCCCCGACCGTCCCGCCGGCGAAGCCGCCGGAAGCATTGCCAAAGGAATTGCTGTTGGTGCTTCCCCAGCCGTAGCCGCCGTTGACGCCGAGATAGAACCCGGTCCAGCTGAACGCGGGCGGGTAATACGACGGCGGCGGTGCGGTGTTAGGGCTTGGCAAGTCGGCCGCGACGGCCGAAGTCGCGACGCTGGCGAGCAGCGCCCCAATCAAAAGCCTCATCATCTTGCTCTCCTGACGAAACATTCAGTCGGAGGCGGCAATCCCGCCGCTCCGGGGCCGAGAGACAAGATAGGCGACAATAAAAATTGAGTCTGTAGCCGAAACTACACAATGGCGTTACCCATTGTGGCAACAAGCTGGCAATAAATTGCAAGTATTTTGATTCAAAATATGGTGATTTTGCTCGTATGAACTTCATGATTAATTGATTATTAATTTGCGGGTTGTTAATCCGTCGGGCGAAAATAACGCCTTATAGCTTGGTAAACAAAATCGTCTATCGTCGCGATGGCGCCCTCGATCATTACAATTCAACGAACACGCCGAGCCACGAATTCGGCGATCGCGTTCCGCTGAAATCGCCGCGAGCGGACGGGAGGAGCCTCAATCGGCGGAGGGCAGCCGGCGCATGACGAACTCGATCGTATCGTCCGCAAGCTCCCGCCAGGATTCGATCTCGGTCATGTAGGCGGCCTTTGGGAAGCGCTCGAACCATTCGCGCGCCTTCGCCCGCGCTTCGCCGCGCGGCAGGCAAAAGGTCTCGCGCCGCCAGGCTCGGTCGGAGGCGACGGAGCTTCGCCGCAGCCTGCGTCGATCGGCGACGCGAGCGGCAAGATCGATCGGTTTTTTGGTCTCCGTCGCCATCGCGGCCCTGTTTGACGAAGGAGGTTAGCGCGATTTCTGGTGAATGGGGAGGCTGGAATTGCGCGGCGGGAGGTTAGGGTTATTGCGGGCGAATAAAGCGCGGGGCAAGCGCCCGTCGATGAAGGCAAGGCCGATCGCGATCAGCGCGAAGCCGAGGAATTGGCGGATCAGCAGGCGCTCGTCGAGAAAGAGCGCCCCCAGGAGCACTGCGGTTACGGGGACGAGAAGGGTCACGAGCAGCACATTTGTCGCGCCCGCGCCGGCCAGGATGCGGAAATAAACGATGAAGGCGAGCGCGGTCGAGAACGCGGCGATCCCAAGGATCGAGGCGATTGCTGCGTCGCTCGGCACGGGAAGGGTCCAGGGCCGGTCGATCGCGAGCGCCAGCGGCGCGAGAATGAGGGTCGCGGCGGTCGACTGGCCGGCGGCGACATCGATCGGCTTCAGTCCGAGGGAGCCCATGCGCCGGGCGAAGATGGCCGAAAGCGCATAACTCAACGCCGCTCCGAGAACCGCGAGTTCCGCCCAGAGGTTCGCGCCGGCGCCGGTCAGGAGATCGGGACCGACCAGCGACGCCACTCCGACCATTCCGGCGACGGCGCCCGAGAGCTTGAGGGCGCTCAGCTTCTCCTCCTTCGTCAGTACATGCCCGGCGAGGACGGAGAAGAGCGGCGTCGACGCGGTGAGAATCGACGCAAGGCCGCCCGGCAGGTGGGTCTGGGCCCAGGCGATCAGCGCGAAGGGCACGGCGTTGTTGCCGAAGCCAAGCACCGCCAGCGCCGCAATGGCCTTCGCGCTCCGGGGGAGCGCGACGCCGAGGATCGGCGCGCATGCCCATAGTATCGCCGCCGCGAGGCCGACGCGCAGGGTCACGACGGTCAGCGGCGGGATCTCCCTGACCGACACACCGACAAAAAGGTACGATCCGCCCCACAGCAGCGACAGCAAGGCGAGAAGCGCCCATTCGCGCGCGGTCATTGCGCGCTGCGCGGCCACGGTCATGCCCAATCTCCGGAAGGTCAGGTTGGAACACGCGGATAGCACCGCGCATTCGCCCAGTCCGCCCGATTCTTGCGGTTCATTTCGATGCGCTCCCGGCCGGCGGAAATCTGGCCATCGCCTCGAGGTCGTCCAGATCCATGGAATTGCGGATATATTGCCGCCGGGCGTCACGGAACGGCTGAAAATCCCAGGCGCGAATCTCGCCCTGATTGAGAGCGGCGTCGACGAGCCTTCGCCGGCGCTGGCTCGCCCGCACCTGCGCGTCCAATGCGGCGAGGTCCCAGCGCTTCGCGACTTCGGCGCGGAACGCTGCGGCAACCGTTGCGCACTCCGCTTTGCCCGCCAGATTGTCGCGCTCGCCGGGGTCGCGCCTGAGATTATAGAGCTGGTCAGGATCGGCGGGCGAATGAATGAATTTGAATTCGTCGCCGCGGATCATGACAATCGGCGCGATCGCGCCTTCGGCGAGATACTCGCCGATTGCTTCGTCATGGCCCGCGCGGCCGCTGAGCCACGGCGAAAGGCTGCGTCCGTCGACCGGAACGCCGGGCGATTGCGCTCCCCCGCCGGCGATGTCGACCAGCGTCGGCATGAGATCGATGAGCGAGACGCTGGCGGCGACGCGGCGCGGCGTAAAGCGGCCCGGATTCGCGATCACGAGCGGAACCCGGCAGGCGCCTTCGAAGAAGCTCATCTTGTACCAGAGGCCGCGTTCGCCGAGCATTTCGCCGTGATCGCTGGTCAGCACGACGATCGTATCCTCGGCCATGCCGGCCGAGCGCAGCGCCTCCATCAGGCGTCCGATGAGGCCGTCGACGTAGGCGATCGCGCCGTAGTAGGCGTGGCGGGCCGCGCGGACTTGGGCTTCAGTCACCGGTTCGGCGTCCATTGCGCATACGTGGCGGAGGCGGCGCGAATGCGGGTCGAGCGCGTCGGCGGCGATCGCGGGTCCCGGCATGTCGATGTCCGAATCGCGATAAAGGTCCCAGTAGGGCTGCGGCACGGCGAACGGGTCGTGCGGATGCGAGAACGAGGCGACAAGCAGGAACGGGCGGGTATCGCGGGAGCGGGCGAAGTCGAAGATCGCCCGCTCGGCCATAAACGCGGCCTCGTCGTCGAAGTCGAGCTGGTTGGTGCGAACGCAGACGCCGGCCTCACGCACCGAGCTCATGTTGTGATACCAGCTCGGGCGATGCTCGGGTTGATCCCAGTCCGGCGTCCAACCGAAGTCGGCGGGATAAATGTCGGTCGTCAGCCGGTGCTCGAATCCGTGCAGTTGATCGGGCCCGCAGAAATGCATCTTGCCGGTGAGGATCGTGCGATAGCCGCGGACCCTCAGGCAATGGGCGAAGGTCGGAACGTCGGCCGCGAACTCCGCCGCATTGTCGTAGACGCGCGTGTGCGACGGCAGGAGGCCGGACATGAAGGACGCGCGCGAGGGCGCGCAAAGCGGACTGTTGCAATAGGCGCTGTCGAAGACGACGCCGCTTCGCGCCAGCGCCTCAATATTCGGCGCGCGGGTGAGGGAATGGCCGTAGATCGGCAGGCACGCCGGCGCCATCTGATCGGCGATGACGATGAGAATGTTGGGCGGTTTGGCAGTCATCGGGCGGCGATTCTCCTCCCGCCCTCTCTAGCCGCCCAGCCGTCGGCGCGCCCGTCTCTTTTTCGGGCGTCTTCATGCCTGGATTCAGGCCGGCCCTGCAAAATAGCCGGCCGTCGATTGGCCGCTCCCGTCTGCAGGCGGCGGAGGGAAATTCTGCGCCCATGCGATTTAGTTTGCAAAAATCAGAATACCGTGCTATACGATTTAGGGCTAGCCCCATCAAATCCGCCTGTTGCGGCCGGCCGAGGCGCAAGGCAAGCGGAGAAAGGACTCTTATTTTTTTGCTCGCAACCCATTGAAAAGCCCCGATTCGGACGAATAAGACCAAGCAAATCCAACCAAAACCAAGCAAATCCAAATAAAACCAAATAAAACCAAATAAATCCAAACGATTTTGCTTGAAAGGCTTGGCCAATGGCTTCGATCCGCTCGGCCCCAGGCGGAGCCAAGGCCGCACTGGATTGACGGCCTCCGTTCCGGCAAAAGGCGTCACGCTTTGAGAGGACGCGGCGGCGCTGACCGTGATGAACAGGTTTCGATTGAGCATTGAGCGCGCGACCCGATTGAGACCCAGCCGCGGCGCGCTGGATAGCCACATCTCGCAACTGCGAATGGGCGGAGAGAAGACCAGCCAGATCGTGCTGCTGCCCTATTCCCCGGGGCTTGGCTATTTTGTCGTGCCGACCGCGGGGCCGACCCGCGCGATCGAAGCCGACGACTTTGGCGTTGAGCCGCTCAGCCTGCCGCTCACCCTCTGGGTCAGGCTCAGGCTCGCCCTTTTTTTCAAGAAGAAGAAGTACCTGGAGTTCGAGGAATTTTCCCTGTTCTGCTACGGCGTGAAGCCTGAGCGCAAACGCTTCACAACCTTCAATCAGCACATGTTCAACACCGGGGTCGCCCTCGATGGGCGCCTGGTCACGAGCCATCCCGAGCTTCTCCAGGGCTGGGCGCCCGTCAAACGCGCCGCCCCTCGAGCGCGACTCGGGTCAACGCCGGCCGCAGCCATCGTCGCGCACGTTTATTACGAAGACACCTGGCCCGACATCGCCGGCGTCCTGAACCGCCTGACCATTCCCTTCGACCTGATTGTCACCACCGTGCCCGGACGCGACCGCCTCGTCGCCGCGGCGGCTCGCGACTTTCCTGACGCCGAGATCATCGTGACCGAGAATCGCGGTCGCGACGTCCGTCCCTTCCTTCAGCTCCTGGAGACCGGCCGGCTCGATCGCTATCGCTATGTTTGCAAGATTTCACGGAAAGAAATCGAACGATGGCGGGCGCATCTCCTATCTTGGCGCGCTGTGGCGGCGGCGGTCGCTGTTCGACCTCCTCGCCGGACCGGGGATCGCCGAATCGATCGTGCGCGCGTTCGAGGCCGACGCGAGCGTCGGGATCATCGGGCCCCGCGCCTTTCGCCTTCCGAACCCGAACGTTCCCTTGGAGCCTTCCTGGGGCAAGACCCGTCCGAAAGTGTTGGAGCTGGCGGCGAGGATGGGCGTCGCACCTCAGCAATTTGGTCTCGACTTCTATGGCGGAACCATGTTCTGGGCCCGTCCTGAGGCGCTGCGGCCGCTGCGAGAGCTGGCGCTCGCGTCCGCCTTTCCCGAGGAGCAGGGGCTCTTGGACGGCGGTCTTGAGCACGCGGTCGAACGCCTCTTCTCCACCGCCGCGCTTGTCGCCGGCTTCAAGCTTGCCGACACCG
This sequence comes from uncultured Alphaproteobacteria bacterium, assembly GCA_963794155.1. Taxonomy (GTDB): domain Bacteria; phylum Pseudomonadota; class Alphaproteobacteria; order Rhizobiales; family Beijerinckiaceae; genus Roseiarcus. The sequence continues at coordinate 377,197 of CAWCCX010000008.1, forward strand.
ATGGGTACGACGTGACCCCAGCGCCGTCGGAATGAATAATCGTCGCGCCCTCACGCCGCAGCGGTCATCTCCGCGGCGCCTGCCCGCCCTCCCGCGACGCGAGCAGGGCGCAGGCGCCGCGGGCGGCCTTGAGAAAATCGTCGGCGGGGCGAGCCGGGGCGGAATCAACGGCGCTCCCAACACGCAGGCCGGTGATGCCCGCCGCCGCAGCAGCCCCCATATCGGCATCGGTATCGCCGATGACCACCGCCTCATCCGGACCAAATCCAAAATCGCGCATCGCCGATCTCACCATTCCCGGCTCCGGCTTGCGGCAATCACAGCCATCGTCGGGGCCATGCGGACAGACGTAGATCGCTTCGAGTCTCAAACCCTCGGCCGCCAACATGGACCGCAGCCGGTCATGAATTTGTTCGAGCCTCGCCGCATCGAAATAGCCCCGCGCAATTCCCGACTGATTGGTGATCACGGCCAGCGCGAATCCGGCGTCCCGCAACAATCGCAGACCTTCAATCGCGCCTGGCGCAAATTCAATTCCGTCTGGATCGCTCAAGTAGACCTTGTCGACGATGATCGTCCCGTCGCGATCGATGAGAGCGAGCCGCCTCGGCGCGGCCGAGTCATTCATGAGCGGGCCCGGGCGGGGGCGCCGTCGACGAACAGGGTCGTGCTGCAAGTCGAAACGCCGCTCTCAACTTCGCCGAGCCAACCATCTCCGTGCTGTTCGAACATGTCGTCCTCGATCAAGACCATCGATCGGCCACTATCGGCATGCGGGCCCAGGAGGCGTGATAATCACGTTGGGATCGCCGATACAACATCGTTTGCCGGTTCGCGCGTTGCTCTCACCGGTCGATGCCGCGAGAGACTGGACAGCAAAATGATCCCGGTGGTAGGGGCCGCGCGTTTAGGGAATTCCTGTCGCGGAAAGCCAATTGCAACCGAGACGCCATGTCCGGGCTGTCGGCGCGGGGAGATCAAAGCGCCCGGCCCGCGATGAATCCTGGGCGCTCGGCGACAATTTCGCCACGTGGAGGCTACCGGATATGATCGGCTTCACAGGCGCTTCCGGGGATCAAATTGGATTGAAACGACGTGAACAATTCTGAGCCGTTGGACAGCGCCGCCAAGGAGGCGACGCAACCGCGAGAACATGCGGAAGCTCACGCCGATCTCATTGCCGGGCGGGACGCCGCCCTGCAGGCGCAGGCGTTGGCGGAAGCTCGAGCCTCGCAATATGAGATGGAACGAGATTCAGCCTTTGCGGCGCGTGATTCGCTCCGAGCCGTGGTGGCGCATTTGATGAGCGAGCGCGTCGATCTGGCGGCTCAACTCAAACGAACCTACGAACGGCCATGGAGGCCGATCAAGTATGCCTTCAATCGCCGTTTGCTGAGTTTACTCAGCGCCGCGTCCAGACCAATTTCCAAGCGAAGGTCGGCGCGGTTCGCGAATTCGGCTGAAAGCCGCAGCCCCGCGCGCTTCGATCAATTCTTCGCCCCTCCGGGCGCGCCGGCGCCGAGCCGATTGTTGCTTGGGCCGATCTTGACCTCTGAGGAGAAGCGGCCGCTGCGGAGCGCGGATGTTGCCGGCGCGCACTTGCCGACTAGCGATCGTCCGCTGGTGTCGGTCATAATCCCAACCTTCGGAAAGCCATGGTTGGTTTTGCAATGCTTGAAATCGATCGCCAGATTTCCGCCCAAGGCGCCAATCGAAGTCATGGTTGTCGACGACGCTTCAGGCGATGCAGGCATTCAGATTCTAAGAGAGATGGCGGGGCTTCAACTCGAGATCAATCCGACCAACCTTGGTTTTCTCAAGTCGTGCAATCAAAGCGCTCAACTGGCGAAGGGAGATTATCTATTTTTCTTAAACAACGACACGCTGGTGTGCGAAGGCTGGCTGGAACCGTTGCTCGCGGTCTTCGATCGATTTCCCGACGCCGGCGTGGTCGGCTCCAAATTGCTTTACCCTGACGGAACGCTTCAGGAAGCGGGTGGCATTATTTGGGACGACGGTTCGGCGTGGAACTACGGCAGGTCCGATGACCCAGACAAGCCCGAGTATAACTACGTCAGGGAGGCCGACTACGTCTCGGGGTGCGCGATGCTCATCCCTCGCGCGCTTTGGCAAAACCTTGATGGATTCGATGAGGTTTACACGCCCGCCTATTGCGAGGACAGCGATATGTCGTTCCGCATCAGAGCGTTAGGCAAAAAGGTCTACTATTGTCCGTTTTCGGCTGTCGTGCATTTGGAAGGATTGAGCCAGGGCAGGGACATAAAGTCCGGGATCAAGGCGCACCAGACTGCAAATACGGAGAAATTCTACGAACGATGGCGTGAGACCCTATTGAAGGAGAATTTTCGTCCCGGCGTCGAGATCATGCGGGCGCGCGACCGAAATCGTGGCCGTAAGACTGCGTTGGTCGTCGATCATTACATTCCGCAACCCGATCAGGACGCCGGCTCGCGGACGATGGTCGCCATTATAGACTGTCTGCGATCTGTCGGATATATCGTCAAGTTCTGGCCGGACAACCTTGCCTACGATCCCGAATACACCGCTTCTCTTCAAAGGTTGGGCGTGGAGGTCTTTTACGGATTCGGCATTTATTTCGACGACTGGATCAAGCAAAACGGCGATGCGATTTCGCTCGCCATACTGAGCCGCCCGGCCGTCGCGGCCCGATATATCAGCCCGTTGCGAAGGCATTCAAAGGCGACGCTCGTCTACTATGGTCATGACCTCCATTTTCAGCGCATGCGCATGGAAGCTCAAAGGACCGACGATGCTCAGTTGGCCGTCGATGCGACCGTCATGGAGCGAATCGAAAAATCCGTCTGGGGACAAGCGGATATTGTGCTCTATCCGTCGCCGGAAGAAACTGCCGTAGCGCTGCCCTTGTCGGCGCGGGCGGCGACCATCGTCCCGTACGCGTACGAGGCATTTGGCGACGGCCGCGAACCGGCAGGCAATCATGAGATCCTTTTCGTGGCAGGGTTCGGGCATCCTCCGAACGTGGATGCGGCCGTCTGGCTGGCGGGCGATGTCATGAAATTGATTTGGGAGCGGGTCCCGAACGCGACGCTGTCGTTGGTCGGCGCCAATCCGACCCCAACGGTACGGGCGCTCGCAAGCGCCAGGGTCGAGGTTAGGGGTCGGGTGAGCGAGGAAGAGTTGAGGGCGCGCTATGCTCGGGCTCGGATCGCGATGGTGCCGCTTCGTGTAGGCGCGGGCGTCAAATCAAAGGTGGTCGAAGCGCTGCGAGAGGGATTGCCGCTCGTCACTACGACGGTAGGCGCTCAGGGCCTGCCGGGCATTGAAGCCAGTGTCGCCATCGCCGACGACGTGCACGGCCTGGCGGACGCCGCGGTGAAATTGCTTCTTAACGACGCTCTTTGGCGGGAGGCGTCGGTTGGGCAGCTCGAATATGCCCGAAACCACTTTTCCCGCGCCGCGTTCCGGCGGGCCTTCCTTGAGGCGATCGGCGATCTGAAAACAGCCGATGGGCTTGGATCCGCCATGGAACCGGATTAGGCCAGCCGGCCCAGCGGGTGGTCAGTTCAGCCGGAACTCCCCGCTGATCGCCGTGAACTCCGCCGGCCGGATTAGGCGCGTGTGGGCGACAGTGACGGAGTGCAGGAGACCTTCGAGCTCGCGCGACCAGAAATCCAGAAACTTCCTCAGTTCGGGAAAATGGGGATGGAGGTCGTGCTGCTGCCAGATGTAATTTTGCAGGATCCCCGGATGGTCGGGCATGTGGTATAGGATATTAGCCGTGGTGAGGCCGTAGCCTTCGAGTTGACGACGGAAGTCGGCGCTGGCCATGCGGGTTCTCCTGATTCCGTGAGCGATGGTGTCATCTCCAACGCTTTCTGGCAATCATTCGTTCCGCAAAAGTCGTGCCAAATCAAACTGTTAGCAGCAGATATGGTCGAGTGCTGGCGCCCTAGAATCCACCCAAGACGATGGCCCGGCGCGCGCCAGCCGGCCTCGCCGAGACCTCAAGCCGCCGCCTTCTGTTTCTCGCCGTAGATTCCGTAGAACGTCTCGCCCCGCTCGCCCATCGCAGTCAGCTTGTCGCCGGGCTCGAATCGGGACCCATATTTTGCCGCCAACGCCTTGGCCCTGGCGACGAAGGCCTTGAGCCCCATGCCGTCGATGAACGAGATCGCGCCGCCCGAATAGGGCGCGTAGCCGAAGCCGAGAATCGAACCGACGTCGGCCTCGCGCGGATCGGTGACAACGCCTTCGAACAGGCAGCGCGCGGCCTCGATCGCAACCGTGAACAGGTAGCGGTCTTTGAGGTCCTTGACGCTGATCGTGTCGGGATCGAGCCGCTTGCCCACGATCGACGCCAGTCCCGGCCATAGGCTCTTCGGTCCATTCGCCGGATAGTCGTAGAAGCCCTTGCCGTTCTTGCGGCCAAGCCGGCCGTGCCCAACAACCACTGCTTCGATGAGCTTCTCCTGGGCCGGATCGACGGCGTTTGCCCCGAGATCGTTCTTGGCCGCCTGGAGGATCTTCCACGACAGGTCGATGCCGACTTCATCGTTGAGCGCCAGCGGCCCGACCGGCATCCCCGCCATCTTTGCGGCGTTCTCGATCATCGCCGGCGGGACGCCTTCCATAACCATCGCGTGGGCTTCGACCATGTAATTGCCGACGCAGCGGTTGACATAGAAGCCGCGGCAGTCGTTGACGACGATCGGCGTCTTCTTGATCGCGCGCACGTAGTCCATCGCCGTCGCCAGCGCCTTCACGCCGGTCTTTTCGCCCATGATGATCTCGGTCAGCATCATCTTGTCGACCGGCGAGAAGAAATGCACGCCGATGAATTGCTCGGGGTTCAGCGATGTGGAGGCCAGCGACGAGATCGGCAGGGTCGAAGTGTTGCTGGCGAAGACGACGTCCGGCCCAACTACAGCCTGCGCCTTCTTTGTCGCCTCGGCCTTGACCGCGCGATCCTCGAACACCGCCTCGATGATGAGGTCGCAGCCCTTGAGTTCGGCATAATCGGCGGTCGGCTTGATGCGGGCCAGCAGCGCCTCCTTGTCGGCCGTCTTGGCGCGGCCCTTGGCGACCTGGGAGCTGACGATCCTGTCCGAGTAGGCTTTGCCCTTGTCGGCCGATTCCTGGTCGCGGTCGATGAGCGTCACGTCTAGCCCGGCCGAGGCCGAGACGTAGGCGATGCCTGCGCCCATAAGCCCGGCGCCGAGTACGCCGATCTTCCGCAGATTCGTTGGCGGGACGCCGGCCGGACGGCGGGCGCCCTTGTTGAGTTCGCCCATCGACAGGAACAGCGACCGGATCATCGCCGCGGCTTCCTTGGAGAGAAGGATGTTGGCGAAATGCTTGCTCTCTACCGCGAGCGCCAAGTCCATCGGCAGCTGCAGGCCTTCAAACACCGAGGTCAGGATTGCTCGCGCCGCCGGATAATTATCGTAAGTCTCGCGGCGATAGATGGCGTTGGCCGGCGGCCAGATCATCATGCCCGGAGCCGAGAAGACCTTGCCCGACGGCAGCTTGAACTTCGGATCGTCCCACGGCGCCTTGGCGTTCGGGTTGGCCTTCACCCAGGCCCTGGCCAGCGCGACGATCTGATTGGCGAGTGAGATTTCGTGCACCAGGCCCATCTTCTTGGCCGCGGCCGGGCGAATCTGGTCGCCCTTGAGCAGCATCTGCAGCGCCTCCGGCGTCGGCATGAGCCTGGCGACGCGCTGGGTGCCGCCGCCGCCGGGAAAGAGCCCGACCTTTACCTCCGGCAGTCCGACGCGCGCCTTGTCCGCGTCCGCGACAATCCGATAGTGACAGGCGAGCGCAAGCTCGAATCCGCCACCCAGGCATACGCCGTTGATCGCCGCCGCGACCGGCTTGCCGCAGGTTTCCAAGCGCCGGTAGATCAGCGACGCCTGTCTCGTCCGATCGACGAAGAAGCGCATCGCCGCCTCTTTGCCTTGCGCCTTCAGGAGACGGGCGTAGTCGTCGCCCGACGACTTCAGCATCGTGAGGTCGGCGCCGGCGGAAAAGCCGTCTTTTCCGGAGGTGAAAACAGCGCCCCTGATTGAAGCGTCATTGGTGATCGCATCGACGATGGAGGCCATCTCGGCGACGACCTCCTGCGTTATCACGTTCATCGACCGGCCCGGCATGTCCCAGGTCACGAGGGCGACGCCGTCGGCGTCGGTTTCTAGCCGGAAATTGGCGAGATTCATGGTCGTGGTCTCCGCCCGAGGTCAGACGCGTTCGATGATCGTGGCGGTGCCCATGCCGCCGCCGATGCACAAAGTGATGAGCGCAACGCCCTTGCCGGTGCGCTCGAGCTCGTCGAGCGCGGTGCCGAGGATCATCGCCCCGGTTGCGCCGAGCGGATGACCCATGGCGATCGCGCCGCCGTTGACGTTGACCTTGCCCGCGTCGACGTCGAACGCCTGAAGGAAGCGCAGCACGACCGCGGCGAACGCTTCGTTGACTTCGAAGAGATCGATGTCGCTCATTTTCATGCCGGAGCGGGCTAGCACCTTCTTCGTCACGTCGATCGGGCCGGTCAGCATGATTGCCGGCTCCGAACCTATGTTGGCGAACGCGCGGACGCGCCCCCGGGGCTTGAGGCCGGCTTTCGCCCCGGCCTCGCGCGAACCCAGAAGCACCGCCGCGGCGCCGTCGACGATGCCCGACGAATTGCCGGCGTGATGGACGTGGATGATGCGCTCGACCTCCGGATGCGCCTGAACGGCGACCGCGTCGAAGCCGCCCTGCTCGCCGGGAATGACGAACGAGGGCTTGAGCGAAGCCAGCGACTGCATGTCCGTGCTTGGCCGCATGTGCTCGTCGTGGTCCAGCATCGTGAGGCCATTGACGTCGAGCACTGGCGCGATCGAGTTCTTGAACCGGCCGTCCTTCCACGCCGCGGCCGCCCGCTTCTGCGATTCGACCGCGTAAGCGTCGACGTCATCGCGCGAGAAGCCGTACTTGGTCGCGATCAGGTCCGCCGATACGCCCTGCGGCATGAAATAGGCAGGGATCGCGAGCGAGGGATCGACAGGCCATGCGCCGCCGGACGCGCCGATGCCGACGCGGCTCATCGATTCGACGCCGCCGCCGATTGTCAACTCGTGCTGACCGCTCATCACCTGCGAGGCGGCGAAATTGACCAAGTCGAGGCCAGAGGCGCAGAAGCGGTTGATCTGCACGCCCGGCACGGTCTGGCCAAAACCCGCGGCGAGCGCGCCCATCCGCGCGATGTCGCCGCCCGCTTCGCCGACCGGATCGACGCAGCCCATGACGACGTCGTCGACGTCGAGCGGGTCGAGATCGTTGCGATCCTTGATCGCCTTGAGCGCGGTCGCCGCCAAATGGAGCGTGGATGCGGTATGCAGCGAGCCGTCCGGCTTGCCGCGCCCGCGCGGCGTTCGCACGTGATCATAAATGAAGGCGTCGACCATTGGGGTTCTCCTTGCCGCGCGAGCCGCGCAGCGTTCAAGCTTCGCGATCCGGGTGCTGGCGATTGTGGACGGCGGCGATTTTGTTCCGCGCGAGCCATTGCTCGGTGCGCGTCTCCGGAGCGCTCAAGGAGCGCGCAAGCCAGCGCACTCTTGATTCGACCCCGAGTTGTGTCGCCGGCTCCGCCGCGTTCGGATCGTCGAGACTGCCGAGCGTCACGCTGACGCGGTCGCTGCCCAGGCCTCGGTAGGTCAGAGGCGTCCCACATTGCCCGCAGAAGCCGCGCTCGGCCATGTCCGAACTGGGAAAGGTCGAGATTGCGCCATGGGTGACGACGAATTCGGATATCCGCACGCCGCCGAAGGCCATGAACGGTCCGCCACTCGCCTTTTGGCACATTCGGCAATGGCAGACGTTGACGCCGGTCGGCTCGGCCATGAGCCGATAGCGCACCGCGCCGCACTGGCAGCCTCCCGCCAAGCCAGCCGCCGCTTTGATCGCCATCGCCCTAGACCTCCCGTCAACGCGCTTTCAGAACGCTTCCACAGGCAGCGCCATCAGCGTCGAAGCGCCGGAGCTGAGCCGCGCCAGATGCGTCGCCGTTTCCGGCAGCATACGCTCGCTGAAGAACTTCGCGAGGATCAATTTGGCGTCAAGAGAGGGATTGCTCTCGCCTCTGGCTTGGCGAGCCAAAACCGCCCTGACCACGCGTGCCCACATGTAGCCCAGCGCGGTCAGGCCGAAGAGATGCATATAGTCGGTCGACGCCGCGCCGGCGTTGTTGGGATCGGCGACGCCGTTGCGCGACAGCCACAGGCTCGCCTGCTGCAGATGGCCGAGCGCGGCTTGGAGGCCGCCGAGATAGGGCGCGAGGACGGCGTCGTTCTTTTCCGCCGCCAGGAACTGCGAAACCTCGCCGAGGAACGCCATGAGGGCGCGGCTGCCGTCCTTCGGCAGCTTGCGGGCCACGAGATCGAGGGCCTGCACGCCGTTCGCGCCTTCGTAGATCATGGCGATGCGCGCGTCGCGGACGAACTGCTCCATGCCCGATTCGGCGATGTAGCCATGGCCGCCCAGCACTTGCTGCGCCTTGACCGCGTTGGCGAAGCCGTAATCGGTGAACACGCCCTTGAGCACCGGCGTCATCAGGCCGAGCCGATCGTCGGCTGCCTGCCTTGCCTTCTCGTCGGGGGCGTGGCGCGCTTCGTCCTGGGTCAGCGCGATCCAGACCAGCAGCGCGCGCGCTCCTTCGTTGAAGGCGCGCACTTCGAGCAGCAGCCGGCGGACGTCGGGATGGACCAGGATGCGGTCGGCCGGCTTGTCCGGTTCGAGCGGGCCCTTGAGCGAGCGCCCCTGCCGGCGCTCCTTGGCGTAAGCGGCGGCGTTCTGATAGGCGACCTCGGAGACGCCGAGACCCTGGACGGCGACGCCGAGCCGGGCGCCGTTCATCATCACGAACATCGCCGGAAGGCCTCGATGCTGTTCGCCGACCAGCCAGCTTTTGGCGCCATCGAAATTGAGAACGGCTGTCGTGTTGCCGTGAATGCCCATCTTGTGCTCGATCGAGCCGCAGGTGACGCCGTTACGCTCGCCGACGCGCCCGTCCGGGCCGGGCAGGAACTTCGGCACGAGGAAGAGCGAGATGCCCTTCACGCCCGCGGGAGCGCCCTCGATTCGCGCCAGCACCAGGTGAACAATGTTGTCGGCGAGGTCATGCTCGCCGGCGGAGATGAAGATCTTCTGGCCGGTGATGGCGTATGAGCCGTCCGCTGACCCGACCGCTCGGGTCTTGATGAGGCCGAGATCGGTGCCGCAATGCGGCTCGGTGAGACACATGGTGCCTGTCCACTCGCCGGTGGTCATCTTGGGCAAGTAGCGGGACTTGAGATCCTCGCTGCCATGGACGGTCAGCGCGGCGACCGCGCCATTGGTAAGGCCCGGGTACATCGAGAAGGCGATATTGGCGCCATACGCGTATTCGCTAAACAGGACCGCCAGGAACGGCGGCAGGCCCTGGCCGCCGAAGGCCGGATCGCCCGCGAGCCCGACCCATCCGCCTTCGACCAGCGCCTTATAGGCCTGCTTGAAGCCTTTGGGCGTGATAACGCTGCCGTCGTCGAGCCGCTTGCAGCCTTCGATGTCGCCGACACGGTTGAGCGGCTGGATGACCTCCTCGACGAATTTCGCGCCCTCGGTGAGGACCGCTTCGATAACGTCGATCGGCGCCTCCGAGAAGCCGGGCGCGTTGGCGTATCTGGCGTAGTCGAACACGTCGTTCAGCAGAAAAACGGTGTCGCTCACCGGCGCCTTGTATGTCGGCATCGCACTCTCCGAGGGACAAGCGGAAATCCGCCAATGGCGCGCGCGCAGCGTAAAGGCCGCGAGAAAGTTCACATATGAACCATCGTGCGGCCCATTGCAAGCAAAATCGTGACGTGGCCGCCCAATCAGGTAGGACGGCGCGGCACGATTGCAATCGGATTGAACGTATAGACCGGCTCGCCGCGTTGATTGAACGCCGTCCATTTGATCCGGGCGATCCCTTGCGGCTTCGATCGCGACGGCGTCAGTTCGACGACCTCGCCTTCAAGATGGATCAGGTCGTCCGGGCGCACCGGGGCGAGCCATCTGAGCTCGTCTACGCCGAGCCCGAGCAGGGGGTGCGGCCCGAACGGGCGCGTTTCAACCGCGAGGCGCATCGCCATCGCCGCGGTGTGCCAGCCCGAGGCGGCGAGGCCTTCGAACACCGAGCGCTGGGCGGCCGCCTCGTCGAGATGGTAGGGTTGGGGATCGTATTCGGACGCGAACCGCTTGATCTCTTCGCGGGTCACGCGCTTTTCGGGACTCTTGAAGCGCATGCCGAGAACGAGATCATCGAACCACTCGATCATCGCCTGCTCCCCCGGCGCACGGATTCCCAATTCCTGTTCCGATCGTGACGGGTTCGTACATGGCGAAAAAAAGCGACGCAAGACGTTTGCGTCTGTCGTTCGACCTTCACGCTTCCCCGCTCGTTCGTGCAGGCTTCGGTTGGCCCGCGCCAGTTTTCTCGGGCGTCTCTCTGAGTTAGTGTAATCGGAACGGGTCGACGGTGTATTGCCGCATGGTTCCTCTGCAAAGAGCGACGAGGCTGGGTCGAATAGCTCTTGGATGGGCTCTCTCGGCGTTTCTGCTCGCGATGACCATCGGCGGCGCTGCGTTCGCGTCGTCGCCGACCCTGGATCAGGTGAAGGCGCGAGGGTCATTGATCTGCGGCGTCAACGAGGGATTGCCCGGTTTCTCGTTCGTCGACCAACGGGGGATCTGGACTGGTTTCGACGTCGATTTCTGCCGGGCCATCGCAGCCGCCATCTTTGGCGATTCCAACAAGGTGAAGCTCGTGCCGCTTTCCGCGGACGCTCGGTTTCAGGCGCTCAGGGACGGCAAGATCGACGTCCTATCGCGCAACTCGACCTGGACAATGGGGCGCGAAGCCGAGTTCGGCCTGACGTTTGTCGGCATCACCTATTACGACGGGCAGGGGTTCATGGCGCCCCGCGCCATGCGGATCAATTCGGCCCTCGAGCTCGACGGAGCGAAGGTGTGCGTGCAAAGCGGCACTACGACGATCGACAATCTCGCCGATTTCTTCACCAGCAACGGCATGACCCTCCAGGAGGTTGTATCCTCGTCGACCGACCAGGCGATCAAGAATTACGACGCCGGTCTTTGCTCGGTGCTGACCAGCGATCTTTCCCAACTCTATGCATTGCGACTAAGGCTCACCAATCCAAGGGATCATGTCATTCTGCCGGACGTAATCTCGAAAGAGCCCTTGGGCCCGGTCGTGCGGGACGACGACCTGCAATGGATCAGCGTAGTGAAATGGACCTATTTCGCGATGGTCAACGCCGAGGAACTCGGGGTCAGTTCGAAGACCATCAATCAGGCGCTGAAATCGCAGAAGCCAGAAGTGATGCGCCTGGTCGGCACCAGCGGCGACTTCGGCGAGCAGATTGGACTGACCAACGCCTGGGCGGCGAACATTGTCCGATTTGTCGGGAACTATGGCGAAGTCTTCGAGCGCAACCTCGGCTCCAAAACCCAGCTCGCCATACCGCGCGGACTTAACCAGTTGTGGAACGCTGGCGGCATTCAATATGCCCCGCCAATCCGATAGGGCGCGCCGAGCCGGGCGCCATCCGCCGAGCTGTTCCTCGCGCGCTCCGAGGCGCGCGAGGAACACGTGTACGAATAAGGATTTGCGTGGTGGCGCGAACCAGGCGGCTTCGTTGTGCGAACAGGAGCATTTGTTCGCCTTAGAGCAGGGCTTATCTCGGGTTAACAGGGAAGCCGGGCGCGCTAACGGCCATCGTCGCTTCTTCTGGCTAGATTCCAGACTACCGGACGTATGTTCCCGTCGGCGCGCCTAGCCGCGCTCGCACTCACGCTTCATTGACGCGGCGGGACTGGAATAGGCCTCCTGGCGATCGACGCTCCAATAGCGCAGTTCGTCGAGAGGGATCGGCTGGCCGGTAATGGCGCAGCGCACGAAGGCGCCAGGGCGGACGACCCGATAATCGCCGTCGACAAACTCAATTTTAGCTTCGCCAGCGTCGACGGGGCGACGCTCAAATCTGTTCATTGCGAAGGTTCCCGATTCAGACGTTCTATGCCACGATCGCCGTCCGAATGGAACCTCGTTGTTGGACGCGGGCGTACCCGCTCTGGACAGGAAATAGCCTCTCTGGTAAACGCCACAACAACTTGGCCGTGTTCGCCTCGAAGGAGCGAGCGCGGGCCAATCTTCAGATTTACGAGGCTCCGGCCTTAACATACAGGATAACCCGTGCAGGTACTCGTTCGCGACAACAATGTCGACCAGGCCCTCAAGGCTCTGAAGAAGAAAATGCAGCGCGAGGGAATTTTCCGCGAAATGAAGCTTCGCGGACATTACGAAAAGCCATCGGAAAAGCGTGCCCGCGAGAAGGCCGAAGCGGTCCGGCGCGCGCGCAAGCTCGCGCGCAAGAAGCTGCAGCGCGAAGGCCTGCTCCCGGTCAAGGCTAAGCCCGCCCCTGGGGCGCCGCGGTCGGCCGGCTGATCCGCGCCGGCCCGTTGTCTGGCGGCGAAAATGCTTCGCAAGATCTCAGCGCCTAGCGCGGGCGCTTGCTGGGAGCGCGCCCGACTGGCGGGGGGGTTGATCGTGCCGTCGCCCGTGATCGATCGAGGGACTTGTTCCACATCGGCCTTCGCGCTCCCCGCGGAAGTCGCCGCGAGATGACGGGAAGATCGACGCTCAAGAGCGCTTGGGTCGTGACGGGGCTGGCGGCGACCGCGCTGATGCTAACGGCATGCAGCGAAACGATCGGCGGTTTCAACCCGACGACGCATGTGGCCGAGGTCGACTCCGATGCCGCAGCGCAGGCCTCCAATGCCGGCAACATCACTTCCCTTACCGAGGTCATCGAGCGCAATCCCAATGACGCCACCGCTTACAACACGCGTGGCGTCGTCTACGCCAAGCTCGGACGCTATTCCAACGCGATCGAGGATTTCACGCATACGATCGAGCTCGATCCGAACTTCTCCGGCGCTTACACCAATCGAGCGTTGGCCTATCGCCAGATCAAGAAAGACAATCTTGCGCTGCAGGATTTCAACCAGGCTATCATCGTCAATCCGAACGATGCCGCCGCCTTTCTTGGACGGGGCAATCTTCTACGGTCAGAGAACGACTTTCCCGCGGCGCTCGCCGATCTCAACCAGGCGATCAAACTCAATCCAGAGGGCGCCCAAGCATACCATGCGCGAGGGCTAATCTATCAGCGCCAGGGCGACAACGTCCAGGCGATCACCGATTTCAACAATGCGATCGACCGCGACCCGTTCGCGGGCGCCCCATACCAGGCGCGCGGTCAGAGTTTGATGGCGACCGGCAAATACGATGCAGCGATCGAGGACTTCAACGCCGCGCTCAACGTCAACGCCAACAACTCGGAAGCCTGGGCAGGGCTAGGATTCTGCTACGAAAAATTGGACAACCACGCCAAAGCGGTCGAGTCCTACCAGCGCGCGGTCCAGGTCGATCCCAACAACGGTCAAGCACGCGCCGCTTTGCGACGCCTGAGCTGAGACGGGCGAATCTCTCTAGCCCGAAAGCCCTCTGTTTACCCTTGCTCGTTAGGTTCGAGCGATTCGGTTCTGAGGAAATCCTCGAGCCAATGAATATCATACTGCCCGTTCTGCACATCTGAGTTTCGAACGAGCGTGCGAAAGAGCGGCAGCGTCGTCTCGATGCCATCGACGATGAATTCGTCGAGGGCGCGCCGTAGTCGCATAAGGGCCTCGGTTCGCGTTCGTCCGTGCACAATCAGCTTGCCGACCAAAGAGTCGTAATACGGTGGAATCATGTAACCCTGATAGGCCGCCGAATTGACGCGAATTCCGAGACCGCCGGGAGGGTGAAAATATGTGATTCGACCCGGTGAGGGGACAAACGTGCGGGCGTCCTCGGCGTTGATCCGGCATTCGATCGCTGCGCCAAGGAATTGCACATCGTCTTGCGAGAAGGAAAGCGGTGAGCCGGTCGCGATCTTGATTTGCTCGTTGATTATGTCAATTCCGGTGATCATTTCTGTGACCGGATGCTCAACCTGCACGCGCGTGTTCATCTCAATGAAGAAAAATTTTCCATCCTCATAGAGGAACTCGACCGTCCCCGCGCCGACGTAGCCGAGTTCAGCCATGGCTTTTGCGACAATCCCGCCAAGGCCCTCGCGCTGCTCGGCGTTCAGGGCAGGGGAGGGACCTTCTTCCCACAACTTCTGATGGCGACGCTGAAGAGAGCAATCACGCTCGCCGAGATGAATCGCGTGGCCCTGCGTATCACCCAGCACTTGAACTTCGATATGGCGGGGCTTCGCGAGATACTTCTCGATATACACCGAGTTGTCGCCGAAGGCGGTCTTTGCTTCGACTTTCGCGGCGCTGATCGCGTCGGCAAGATCATCGGGTCGGTGCGCGACCTTCATGCCGCGGCCCCCTCCGCCTGCTCCAGCTTTGACGATGACCGGGTAGCCAATTTCGGCGGCGATCTGTCGCGCTTCTCCTTCGTCCCGTATGCCGCCTTGCGAGCCCGGAACACACGGGATTCCGAGACGCGCCGCGGTGCGTCTGGCCTCGATCTTGTCGCCCATCATCCGAATGTGTTCGGCCTTTGGGCCGATGAAAGCGATCTCGTGTTCTTCGAGAATATCCGCGAAACGCGCATTTTCGGACAAAAAACCATAGCCTGGATGAAGGGCGTCGGCGCCGGTGATCTCGCACGCCGCGACAATTGCGGGGATATTGAGGTAGCTGTCGCGTGCGGGCGGCGGGCCGATACATACGCTCTCGTCAGCAAGCTTGACGTGCATAGCGTCTCTGTCTGCGGTTGAATAGACGGCGACGGTCGCAATGCCGAGTTCCTTGGCGGCTCGCATAACGCGCAGTGCAATTTCGCCCCGGTTGGCGATCAGGATCTTATCGAACATCGAGGCGAGTTCTCCGATCGCCCGCAAAGTTCGCGCCATAACCGCGCATGCCGGTCATTCGATGATCATCAACGGCTGGTCGTATTCGACCGGCGCGCCGTCCGCGACCAGGATGCTGGCGACCTTGCCGGCCCGTGGCGCAACAATGTCATTGAAGGTCTTCATGGCCTCGACGAGCAGCAGCTTTTCCCCAATCTTAACCACCGAGCCAACCTCTACGAAGGGTTTGGCTTCGGGGCTCGCGCGCAAATATGCGGTGCCGACCATAGGCGATCGCACGGCGCCGGCGAGATCCGCCGCCTGTGGCCCAGGTTCAGCCAGAGGGGCGAGCGACCCAGCGACCGACGCAACTTCAGGGATGGCGCCAACGACTGCCCGGGTTGATGCCCCTCGCTCGCGCGCGAGACGCACCCGCAGATCGCCGACGCCTATTTCGACCTCGGTGAGATCGTATTGCGTGACAATCTTCGCGAGCTTGTCGATCGCAGCGACGTCAACAAGGCTTGGCGCTGACCCGGTTTGCGTGCCGGACGGCTTCTTCATTTTGTTCTGCTCGCGCCGGGGGAAGACGTGCTCATCAACAATCGGATTTTCGTATATCCCGCCAACCCTGGCAAAGAAAGTACGATAAGCGGCCGCCGTTCAGGCTCGGCGCGCCCAGACGCTTGCGTCGTGAAATGCGACGCCGCCATGCGGAGCGACGCTGTCGTCGCCGACGAGCGCGTTGATTCCCCACCCGTCGAGAAAAGCCGAAGGGGGCCAAAGGCCCTCGCTGACCAGGATCCCCGGCCGCACGCCTTCAAAAATCCGGACATGCAAGCGCGTTCTTCCGCGTTCGTTGCCGAGTTGCACGACGTCGCCTTGCGCGAGCTCCAGCCGAGCCGCGTCTGACGGATTCATGAGCACTTCGGGTCGCTTTTCGCGCAAACGCGAGGTCGCCGTCTCAGTGAAGCTCGAATTGAGAAAATTTCGGGCCGGCGAAGTCGCAAGTTTGAATGGGCGATCTTCATTCGCGCCTTCATTTATCGGCCAGTGGTCGGGCAGACTCGGCATCTGGCGCCAGGGGCCGCGCATTCCGTCATTGGCGAGAGGCACGCCCGTCCAGTCCGCCTTGAACCGAAACTTTCCGTCGGGAAAGCCGAAGCCGTCAAGGAAGTGCGCCTCTTCGAAGGGCGGCTGAAGGTCGAGCCAACGCGCCGCTTCGAGCATCGCAAGATCGCCGTAGCCAGATTCGCGCAGCGTCCAATCAATGATGTCTCGCGGCGACATCGAAAATGCGGGGTGCTCGGCTCCGACGCGCCGAGCGAGATCGGCGATCACCTCGTGATTCGAGCGGCATCCGTCCGGAGGCTCGATCACTTTCGCTGCGAACTGCAGGTGCTGGTGGCCGCCGGCAGTGTAAATGTCGTCGTGTTCGAGGAACATGGTGGCTGGCAGGACGATATCGGCATAGCGCGCGGTGTCGGTCATGAACTGCTCGTGAACGCACGTGAAGAGGTCGTCGCGCGAAAATCCGCGCCGGACCTTCTCCTGAGCCGGATTGACGGCCAGCGGATTGGTATTCTGGATCAACATCGCCCGAACGGGCCCTCCCCCTTTCAGCGCCTCCGCCTCCCCGGTCAGTATCGCGCCGACGCGTGACTGATCCAGACGGCGTATAGTCGAATCGCGGACGTCCAGTCCCTCGATCATCGTCTTCCGAAGCTTGTATATGCCGCTGTTGCTGTGGAAGGCGCCGCCTCCCTCGTGCGCCCAAGCCCCGGTGACGGCGGGAATACAAAGAGCCGCATGCATGTTTGCGGCGCCATTGCGTTGACGCGAGAAGCCGAAACCAAGGCGGAAGAAGGTCCGTTTCGTTTGCCCGACCAGCGCGGCGAATTCCTCAATCTTGGCCGCGCTGACGCCGGTGATCGCGCTCGCCCACGCGGGACTCCGGCTTCTCAAGTGTGCGTCGAGCTCGTAGGGTGCATCGGTATATCGCTCAAGATAATCCCAGTCGGCCAAACCGTCGCGAAACAAGACGTGCATTACTGCGCATGCCAACGCCCCGTCGGTCCCCGGCCTCACGCATAGCGCGAGATCAGCCTGGCGCATCGTTTCGGTTTCATAGATGTCGACGGCGACAATCTTGGCGCCGCGTTCCTTACGCGCGCGAATTGCATGGGACATGACGTTGACCTGAGTGGCGATCGCGTTGGTGCCCCAGATGACGACGCAATCCGACTTCGCCATTTCCCGCGGATCGGCGCCCATCAGCCGCCCAGCGCCGGCGACATACCCGGGCCAGGCGATCCCGACGCAGATCGTCCCGTGGAAGCGGGAATAGCGTTTTGCATGCGTGAGGCGCTCAATTCCGTCGCGCATCACGAGACCCATCGTGCCAGCGTAGAAATAGGGCCAGACGCCTTCGGGTCCAGACTCACGCTCGACTGACAGGAAACTCTCGCCCACGCGGTCGAGCGCCTCCTCCCAACTGATCGACGCAAACTGTCCGCTGCCCTTCGGGCCGACGCGGCGCAACGGCTGAGTCAGCCTGTCCGGGTGATGAATTCGCTCCCAATAGCGTGCGACCTTCGCGCATATGACACCAGACGTATATGTCTGATCGCGCGCGCCGTGGATGCGGCCAATGCGCTGATCGCCGATCACCTCGACCTCGAGCGCGCATACCGACGGACAGTCGTGCGGACAGACCGACGGACGTCTCGTGACCTCTGCGACCGCGTTCATCAGCCCTCCAGGGACTGCATCATCGGATGAAGCGCCCGCGACTGGCAATATCGCGGCCCCTTGTCTCTGCAAGCGTATACAACTATAAGTTGTATACGCTCAGACTCTGCAAACTGCCAATGGCGACCCGCTTCTGTCTTACTGTCTGCATCGCCGGGTTGATCCTGCCGACTGGGCCCAGAGCGGCTCCCAGGTCGAGATCCATTATGCTCCGCGAGAAAATCTCGAGGCGGTGGACGCTGAGGAGATTGGCCGCGCTGGACTCTCCATTGACATGGCGGCTTACGTCCTCTCCGACCCGCAAATCATCGAGGCGTTGACCGACGCCGCGGAACGGAACGTGGTCATCCGTCTCTATCTCGACAAGTCTCAATTCGCCGAGCACGGACCCATTCGAGGCGGGCTCGTCGAAGCATTGCTTGCCCACCCGAACGTCGTAGCGCGGGTCAAGGGCGAGGGTGTGCTCATGCATTTGAAAGCGTATGCGGTCGATGGGGAGCTGTTGCGTACAGGTTCGGGCAACTTCTCGCGGTCTGGGCTCGCCAGCCAGGACAACGATCTCATCTTCATAACCAACCCAGCGGTTGTCGACGCTTTTGAGGCCAATTTCGAGCGCATATGGGCGCGGGCTCAAAACATCGACGCCCTCGAAGGGCGTCGCTGACGTCCGGCGGTCTCGAAGCGAATTCATTTTGGCGGGACCGTCGCTTCAGCGCGCCCGATTCGATGCGTGCGAGCCTTGCTGGACGTGGCGGCAGGTTTCCAAATCCACGCGCAGGAAATCCAAATCCGCCAGGAAGGAAATCCAAAGGAAGCGCAACGAAATCCAAATCAGGCGGAACGAAATCCAAGCGAAAAGGGACGCAAAATCCAAGCAGTTTCGTTCCGCTGATCGCGACTTTTCAACCGCTTAGGCTCCAAGTCCAAGACTCAGGCGATCCTCCGATCTCCGCCTGGCCGCCCGACAACGCATCAAAAGTCAAACAGCATGAGGCGCCACCTCAATCGTCCGGCCGGACGTCGATCCCGGATCCAACGACAGCAGGCACCATAGCACAGACTTCGGATTATCGCAATCAATTGTCACCGTTCATCGCGCCAATCTGCGGCGACGCGCCCGTGGCGACAATTCCACCCGAACGCGGGCTGCTTTAGCGCGAATCGCCCCGCGTCTGGGGCAGCCCCAGTGGCGTGTAGCGCTCATAGCGTTGGTTGAACGCGTCGGCGTCGAGCGCGCCGACAGTTTCAATCCGGGCCGTATCGTTCTGCTGGGTCAGAATCGAAGTTACTTGCCAGCGCCACGTAGACGGATCGTCCATGCTGGGGCCAGTGGCCACCTCGGTCACTCCCGCTGCGTAGCTCGCTCCGCCTCCGATTGCGGTGAGAACAAGAATGAGGGACTTCCGCATCGTCTCCTCCGGCGATTCTCGTTTGAATATTCGCCGCCGGGCGTCCGCGAATCTCCCACGCGGGCGGCGCCTATTAATCAAACGTTAAACATGAATTTGTGGCCCGGCTAAGGCGCTTCGTTCTTCGAGTCCAGGTCGCGCAATGCATCGCTCGCCATGGCGCGGGTTACGCGGCGACCTTGCGTCAAGGCTTCGTTGTCGAGCGCAGCAACAATCTCCCGCGCGGCTCCCAGCGAACGTTCGATTCTCAGGGCGATGTAAGCGATCACATGAGGCTCCACCTGAAGCTGGCGATCGCTGAACAGCTTGAAAAGAACCGCCTCTGTCAGCTCAGTGTCCGGCGCGGCGAGGCGCACGGCGGGCGCCAGTCGAAGTCGCGACAACAAGTCGGGAGTGTTGAGCCCCCATGCGTCCGGCGGCGCGCGAGAGGTCAAGAGCAGCCAAGCGTCGTTTTGGAGAGCGGTGTTCACAAGGTGAAAAAACAGCGCTTCCGTGTGCGCGGCGCGGTCCGCGTCCTCGAACAGCACGGCATTGGCTTGGCCGCAGGCCTCGACGCTCGCTTCGTTCAGGGCCTCTCCCTGGAGCGTGATTGCCTCGGAGGAGGCGGCCCAGATTGCTCCGAGGTGGCTTTTGCCCGCGCCCTCCGGCCCGACCAGCGCTAACATTCGACCCGCCCAGTTCGGCCAACGCTCGATTGCGTTCAACGCCGCGCGGTTCGAGGGCGCGGGCAGAAAATCCTCGCGCGCGAAGCTTGGCGAATGCGGCCAGCCAAACGTCAGTTGGCGAGGCGGAGAGGTCATTGCCCCTCCGGTTCAGAGCGGCCTCGATAAAGCGGGCTCGTCAGGTAGAGCGCAATGAGATGGCGGGCCACGACTCCGATTGCTGCAGCCATGGGAACAGCGATGAGGAGCCCGAGAAATCCGAACAATTGCCCGAACGCCAGCAGCGCGAACATCAACCAGACCGGGTGAAGCCCGACCGATTGGCCGACAAGCTTCGGCGACAGCACGTTGCCCTCGAGAAATTGGCCGACCCCGACAACGGCGAGCGCCATGAAGAAAGGTTTCAGACTTGGCCAGCCCTGAACGAGAGCGACGCCGAGCGAAAGCACCAGCGCGGTCAGCGATCCCACATAGGGCACGAAACTCAACAAGCCGCCCAATACGCCAATAAGGAAGCCAAAATCGAGGCCGATCAGCGTCAATCCGATGCCGTACCAGAGCCCCAAGAACAGGCAGACGATCGACTGGCCTCTGATGAAACCCGCCAAAGCGTGATTTATCTCTCGGGCGATTTTTCGCAGACTGTCGCGGTAATCGAGCGGGAGCCAGCTGTCGATTTCTGAGATCATGCGATGCCAGTCGATAAGAATATAGAAGGCGACGACAGGCGTAATGATCAGGAGCGATAGGAAACTGAATACCGCGGCGCCGCCGGAGACGAGCGACGTAAGGGCGTTGAGAAGCCATTGTGCGCCCTGGGCGACAAAGTTGCTGACGGAGCTCTGAATTTGTGCGCTCGACAGCTGCTGGCCGAGGCCCAAGGCGTGCAGCCAGCCGCCGCCGTATTTCGCAATGAGGGCGTTGCCCTCCTCCACGGCGAGCGCCTGCAGGCGCACCGCATAGTTCGGCAGGCGTTGAGAAAAGGCTATGAATTGATTGCTCAAGATCGGGGCGACGAGAATTAGAACAAGCACCACGCCCAGAGCGAATGCGATCAGAATGAGTAGCGTCGCGCCGAGGCGGTTGAGTCCCAAACTCTGGAGCTTGAGCACGATCGGGTCGAGAAGGTAGCCCAGCACGATCCCGGCCGCGAAAGGCGTTATCGTCGACCCGAGCAAATACACGACGTACAAGACGGCCGCGACCGCGGCGCCCCAGAACAGAACTTGGCGCTCCAGGCTCACCGCCCCAGCCTCATGGGATTCCACCGGGCCTGTCAGAACGCTGCAGCAGGTCCCATTTGCCGCCCCAGGGATCCAGGAACACTGCGACTGTACCGTAGGGCTCGGGGCGGGGCGTTTCAAGAAATCTGACGCCGCGCTCGTGCAAAGTCCGGTAATCGCTCCAGAAGTCGTTGGTGTGAAGAAAAAACCCGACCCGTCCCCCGGTCTGATCGCCAAGACGCGCGCTTTGTCGCTCATCGCTCGGAACCGCAAGGACCAGCGCCGCGCCTGCGCCTCGCGAGGGGGCGACCACCACCCAGCGTTTTTTGCCTCCAAGGGGCGAGTCTTCAAGAACAGCAAAGCCGAGGACGTCACGGAAGAAGCGGAGGCCGTCGTCATAGCTGGGGACGATAACGGTCACAGCGGCGACAGACTGGAGCATTGGCCGCGCGCTCACCGGCTCATATGGTCGAGCCACTGGGCGATATAGACGCCGCCCGAGGCCAGCGTTGTCCCAGCGACCACCCATTCAAGAAAGGTCTGCAAAGGTTGGGAATCGAGGCCGTAGGCGCGTACGCCCAATGCGAAGCCGGCGAGCGCGATCTGCGCCACGGTGTTGAGTTTCGACACCCACACGGGGCGAATTTCGACTGGCTTGTCGAGCAGCCAGGAGACCAACACGGCGACGAGAATCATGACGTCCCGCGAGACGACGGTGACGGCGATCCAAGCCGGCAAACCGGCGTAAATGGCGAGCGAAACATAGATAGAAATCAGGAGCGCCTTATCCGCCAGCGGATCGAGATAAGCGCCCAACTCGGTGCGCAGATTATAATTTTTGGCGATGAAGCCGTCCATCGCATCAGAGACGCCGGCTAGGATAAAAATCAGAAACGCGGGAAGGAATTGTTGCGAAATAATCATCATTACGGCCAAAGGCGTCATCAGCATTCGCGCCAGCGTGATCAGATTGGGTAAATTGTTGAGGACTTGGCCAATATTCATCAAGTTGTTGACGCCCCCGGCGTCACCGCCCCCTCATCCCCTCCGCTGGATGCCGCCGCTCGCGCGGATCATCCATAACGACTAACATGAATTGACTTGGGTTGGGAAACCACGCTCGCTTCTGCGACCCTTGCGCGTTTCGTGGGGGGCAATTACGCCCGGCCACTCCGAGCACCCCCGGAGCCTTGATGTCCAAAAACCGCAAGCCTCTCACCTATGCCGAATCGGGTGTTGACATCGATACCGGCAACCGGATCGTCGATCGGATACGCCCCTGGGCTCGCGCCACCCGCCGTCCAGGCGCCGGCGCCGAGCTTGGCGGATTTGGTGGCCTGTTCGATCTCCGAGCGGCGGGCTTTGTCGATCCGATCCTGGTCGCCGCGAACGACGGCGTCGGCACAAAGGTGAAGGTTGCGGTGGAGAGCGGGATCTTTGAGATGATCGGGATCGATCTCGTCGCGATGTGCGTCAACGACATTGTCGTTCAGGGCGCTGAGCCATTGTTTTTCCTGGATTATTTCGCCTCCGGGAAGCTCGACGAAGAGATCGTGTCGGCGGTCGTGCGCAGCATAGCAGCGGGCTGCGCCCAGTCCGGATGCGCATTGATCGGCGGGGAGACGGCGGAGATGCCCGGCGTTTACGCCCCCCGGGATTTCGACATCGCCGGGTTTGCAGTCGGCGCCGCAGAGCGTGGGACATTGCTGCCCCGGCCGGGACTGAAAGCGGGCGACCCTGTCTACGGGCTGCCTTCGTCCGGCGTCCATTCGAACGGATTTTCGCTGGTGCGGCGGATCGTCGCGCGATCCGGCCTTGGATGGGACGCGCCCGCGCCATTCGATCCGTCGCGCTCGCTCGCTGCGGCGTTGCTGACGCCGACCCGTCTCTATGTGCGGCCGCTGCTTCAGGCCCTCGCCCGAACGCGAGGCATATTAGCCCTCGCTCATATCACCGGCGGCGGCTATCCCGACAACCTGCCGCGCGTTCTCGACGACAGCCTCGCCGTCTCGCTCGATTTGGACGCATTCGCGCCGGCGCCGGTCTTTTCCTGGCTCGCCACGGCCGGTGATCTCGATGAGGAGGAGATGCTCCGGACCTTCAACTGTGGCTACGGAATGGCGGCTTTCGTTTCCGCCGATTTCGATCGCGAGGCGCGCGAGGCCCTCGAAGGCGCGGGCCTGTCGCCGGTCCGGATCGGAGAACTTGTTCCCACCGCCGGCCGGCGCATCTTCTCCCATGGGAAGCTCAGGCTGTGAGCTCCCGGGCGCGAACGGCAGTTCTCATTTCGGGTCGCGGCTCGAACATGAGCGCCCTGATCGAAGCCGCGCGCTCGCCGGACTTTTCGGCTGAGATCGTGCTTGTGCTGTCGGACAACCCAGCTGCGCCGGGTCTTCCGATTGCGCGCGAGGCGGGCGTTGCCGCCGAGGCGATGGATTTTCGAACCTATCCCGGCAAGCAGGCGTTCGAGGCGGCGCTCGAGGCGCGGCTTCTCGCCGCCGGGGCCGAAATCATCTGCCTCGCCGGGTTCATGCGGGTCTTGAGCCCGCCGTTCGTCCGGCGATGGAAGGGACGCATGCTCAACATTCATCCCTCGATGCTGCCGGTCCTGCGCGGGCTCAACACCCATGAGCGCGCGCTCGCCCAGGGGCTAACCGAGCATGGATGCACGGTCCATCTCGTTACCGCCGAGCTCGACGCCGGACCGATCATCGCTCAGGCGCGCGTGCCGGTTCGGCCGGGCGACGACGCCGAAGCGCTGGCGGCGCGGGTTTTGAAAGAGGAGCACCGGATCTATCCTGAGGCCTTGAATGCGGTCGCTCGCGGTTTGCGCGCCGCCGCCCCCGAGGCCCCTGTGAATTTTGGCAAATGATTTTCCGAAACCCGTCCCCGTTCATTGAAGAGCCGGGCTCCCATCGATCCGAGCCGCCTCGGCATCAACCGTAAAGCAAGCGCGCGGGTCGCGCTTGGCGGGAGGGCGCAATTGCCGCAATATGGCCGCGAGGATAAGGGAGTTGCGTTTGGCCCGCGCGGTTGCAACGATCGAGAAGGCTTTTGCGCCGACTCCGGCGGCGACGGTCGACGATTCGCCGCCGTTGTTGACGTCGCCCGAGCGGTTCATCAATCGCGAATTGTCGTGGCTCGAATTCAACCGGCGGGTGCTGGAGGAAGCGGCCAACCCCAACCATCCGTTGCTCGAGCGGCTCCGGTTCCTGTCGATTTCCGCCAACAATCTCGACGAATTTTTCATGGTCCGCGTCGCCGGTCTGGTCGGCCAGGTGCTTTCCGGGGTGGCGGAGATTTCCGACGATGGGCGCACGCCGGCGGAGCAGCTCGAACGCATCAGCGAGCGCGTCGCCGCGACGGTCGCTTCGCAGCAGTCGCGGTGGAAAGCGCTGCGGTCCGAGCTCGCCGCCAACGGCGTCGTGATCCTCGAGGTCGCCGACCTAACTCGTCGCGAACGGGAGTGGTTGCAGGATTATTTCCTCTCGCACGTGTTCCCGATTCTGACCCCTCTTGCGGTCGATCCGGCGCATCCGTTCCCGTTCATTCCCAATCTCGGATTCACGCTGGCGCTCGAACTTTTAAATCCGCGCGACGGCAAGACGATGAGTGCGCTGGTCCGCATTCCCGGAAGCGTCGAGCGCTTCATCAGGTTGCCGGACGGACCGCTCGGGGGCGCCGCGCGCTTCGTCATGCTCGACCGGCTGATCGTCGCTTTCATCGGATTATTGTTCCCCGGCTACGAAGTGTTAGGCGAAGGCGCCTTTCGCGTCATTCGCGACAGCGACATCGAAGTCGAGGAAGAGGCGGAGGACCTTGTTCGCCTTTACGAGAGCGCGCTCAAGCGGCGGCGGCGCGGCTCCGTCATCCGGCTCGAGATCGAAGCCAGCACGCCGGAATCGCTGCGCGCGTTCGTTGCCGGCGACGTCGACGTCGTGTCGTCAGGGATCGTGCTGGTCGAGGGGATGCTGGCGCTCAACGATTTGTCGCAGCTGGTTGCGATTGACCGCCCAGACCTCAAGTTTTCGCCCTACAACCCTCGATTTCCGGAGCGGGTCAAGGAACTCGGCGGCGATTGCTTCGCCGCGATTCGGCAGAAGGACCTCGTCGTCCACCATCCTTACGAATCCTTCGACGTCGTCGTCCAATTCCTCAACCAGGCGGCGCACGATCCGAACGTCGTCGCTATCAAGCAGACGCTCTACCGGACCTCGGCCGACAGCCCGATCGTGCGGGCCCTGATCGAAGCCGCGGAGGCTGGAAAGTCGGTCACCGCGCTCGTCGAACTCAAGGCGCGGTTCGACGAAGAGGCCAACATCCGCTGGGCGCGCGATCTCGAGCGCGCCGGCGCCCAGGTCGTCTATGGCTTCATCGAGCTCAAAACCCACGCCAAGCTCTCGATGGTTGTGCGGCGCGAGGGCGGCGCGCTGGTCAGCTACTGTCATCTCGGCACTGGCAATTATCATCCGGTCACCGCCCGGATCTATGCCGACATTTCCCTTTTCACCGCAGATGCGGCTATCGGACGCGACGTCGCGCGCATCTTCAATTTCATCACCGGTTATGCCGAGCCGGATGGTCTGGAGCAGATGGCGATTTCGCCGATCACGCTCAAGAAAAC
This sequence comes from uncultured Alphaproteobacteria bacterium, assembly GCA_963794155.1. Classification (GTDB taxonomy): domain Bacteria; phylum Pseudomonadota; class Alphaproteobacteria; order Rhizobiales; family Beijerinckiaceae; genus Roseiarcus. The sequence continues at coordinate 402,802 of CAWCCX010000008.1, forward strand.
GCTCCTGCGAAATATTGCGGACGAGATCGACTACGCCCGGCTCGGCCGGCCGGCGCAGATCTGGATCAAATGCAATGCGCTCGTCGATCCGCAGATCATCGACGCTCTCTATGCGGCCAGCCGCGCTGGCGTGCAGATCGACATCGTGATCCGCGGCATATGCTGTCTGCGGCCTGGCGTCCCCGGACTTTCCGACAATATTCGCGTGAAATCGCTCGTCGGCCGATTTCTGGAGCATGCGCGGATCTATGCGTTCGGGGCCGGCCACGGGCTGCCCAACCCAAAGGCGCGGGTGTTCATTTCATCCGCTGACCTCATGCAGCGCAATCTGGACCGGCGCGTTGAGGCGCTCGTTCCGCTGCTCAATCCCACAGTTCACGAACACGTGCTCGACCAGATCATGCAGGCCAACCTGATGGATAACCAACAGAGCTTCCGCATATTGCCGGACGGCTCGAGCGAGCGAATTGTCCCCGCGGAAGGGGAAGAGCCTTTCAACGCGCACAAGTATTTCATGACCAATCCGAGTTTGTCGGGCCGCGGCAAGGCGCTGATGGACTCCTTTCCGATGGCGCTGCGCAGGAGAGCCTGATAGACGCCCCTGTTCGCCGACGCGACGCCCCTGCAGGATCATTCATGCCCGAGAACCCAGCGCCCGAGCGATTGCCGGGCGACCCCTTGGCGATCGTCGACATTGGCTCGAACTCGGTGCGTCTGGTGTCCTATGAGTTGCAGTCGCGCGCGCCGACGCCGACGTTCAATGAAAAGGCCTTGTGCGGTCTCGGGCGAGGCGTGGCGATGAGCGGACTTTTGCCCGAGGACGCCATTGCGAAGGCGCTGGCCGCCCTGCAGCGGTTTCGCGTTCTCTGCGACACCATGCGAATCCGCGACGTCCGGGGCGTGGCGACCGCCGCCGTGCGGGACGCAGCCAACGGGCCGCAATTTCTCGATCGCGCCGAGGGCGCGATCGGCTGCAAGATCGAGCTTTTGAGCGGTCAGCGAGAGGCAAGGTTGTCGGCGCTTGGCGTGGTGAGCTCGATTCACAAGGCCGACGGCGTCGTCGGCGATCTTGGCGGCGGCTCGCTCGAACTGACCGACGTGAGGGATGGCCGGTGCGCGCAGGGGATCACGCTGCCCCTAGGGGGCCTGTCGCTGATGGACTTGTCGGAGCGCTCGCCGAAAAAGGCGGCCAGGATCGTCCGTGACACGCTCGCGCCCGTCAAGGCGCTTCAAGGGCTCGCTGGGCGAACGTTCTACGCAGTCGGCGGCACTTGGCGGGCTCTGGCTCGACTGCATATGCGCCAGCGGCAGTATCCGATGAATGTGATGCACAATTACGTCATCCCTACCCGCGACGCGCTCGAATTCGCGCGACTGGTCGAACGGATCGAAGCCGACGCGCTGCTGTCAATCGAGTCGGTCTCCTCGGCCCGAAGGCCGCTTCTGGCTTACGGAGCCGCGGTGCTGGAAGAAATCATCCGCCAGGCCAATCCGAAGGAGATCGTCATTTCCGCGCTTGGCGTGCGCGAAGGGCTCATCTATTCGCGGCTCTCGCCAGAGGAGCAGGCGGAAGATCCCCTCATCGTGTCTGCGCGCGAATTCAACCAATTGCGCTCGCGCGCGCCGGAGCACGGCGAGGACCTCTTTCATTGGACGGGCCGGTTGATCGCGTCGACACATCTTGAAGAGGACGACCAGGACAGGCGCCTGCGTCACGCGGCATGTCTCCTGTCCGACATCGCCTGGCGGGCCCATCCCGATTATCGCGGCGCCCAGGCCTACGATCTGGTGGCGAACGCGGCCTTCATCGGCGTCGACCATCCCTCGCGCGCCTTTCTGGCCTTGGCGGCGTCCTACCGGCATATGTCGGGCGAAGACGTTGTCGCGCCCCAGTCGCGCGCCCTGGTCACGGCGCGCCAGCTCGATCGGGCGCGAATTCTCGGCGCGGCGATGCGGGTCGCATACAACATTTCGGCGGCGATGCCCGGAGTGCTGCCGCGCGCGCCGATGATCTGCGAAAAGGGTCGCGTCATCCTGCGGTTGCCGTCCGCGCTTGCGCCGCTGAGCAGCGAGCGGCTGCAATCGCGCATGCGACAGTTCGCCCGCCTCATCGGGGGCGATCCGGAAATCCGGGCGTCGGCTTGAGGCTGCGTGAAGGCGTCGATAAGTGACGCAGCGGCATGCGACCACTACCTGTTCCAAAGGCGATACAGGCCCCGACGTGTCGAGGCGTCGAACGGATTCTTTACCCGCTCGTCGGCAAGCTTGCCTTCCCCACGTCTTCACGATCGGTCAGACATGCATTCGTTTCGCACCGACAGCCGACTTTTTCGCGACGCTCTCGAACGTCTCGGCGGAGCTTCGTCCGCGCCGGTCGGCGGGGAGGAACTCGAACCGGGCAAGGCCGGCGCCGGAATAGACTTCGTTTCGGACCGTCGGGAAGTCGAGCCGCCGCGCGTGATCGGGCGACTGGTGGCATTGAACGGAACGCAGGGCGTCATCAGCTGTCCGCTGGAGACGAGCGAGGAGGACTGGTCGGTCGGCCATCTGATCACCATCGTCCACAAGACCGCGCGACTGGTCGGCGCCGTCTGCGACGTCGAAACTCACGACGGCCGGTGGTCGGCGACCGAGATCAATACCGCCCGCGTGACGATCGAACTCGCCGGCGAGATTGTCGACGATTCGTCCGGCGCGCCGTACTTCCATCGCGGCGTAAGTTCGTTTCCCTCACTGGGTGCGGCCGCGCATCGCATCCGCGCCGACGATCTTCGGGCCATCTACGCATTTCGTGGGCGCGAGGGGGTTGAAATCGGCCGGTTGAGCCAGAACCAAGCGATCCCGGCCGAAATCGACGTCGGCGAATTGATCAGGCGCCATTTCGCCGTGCTGGGTTCGACCGGCGTCGGCAAGACGACCTCGGTCAGCCTGCTGCTGAGGAAGTCGGTCGCGATGAGGCCGAATCTGCGCGTCATCATCTTCGATCCGCACAACGAATATGCGGCGCACTTTCCTGGACTCGCGCAGATCATCGATTCGGAAAGTCTCGAGCTGCCGTTCTGGATGTTTCGATTCGATGAACTGGCGGATGTCGTGTTCAGCGGCCGTCAGCCGCACGCGGACGAGCGGGACGCGCTCTATGAGCTCATTCGCGCCGCCAGGGCAAAATACATGGGCGATCTGGGGTCCTCGACGACAACCGGCGCGGTGCGCCGCCAGCCGGTTTCCGAAGGAGTTTCGGTCACCGCAGACACGCCGACGCCCTTTCGGATCGTCGACGCCGTCGCCATCGTCGAGGATTGGCTCGGCATGCTCGATCAGCGGTTTCCCCGCTCGGATCTGAGGGCCTTGCGCTACCGACTCGAGGGGCTCAACCGCGATCCGCGGTATAGGTTCATGTTCGGCAGATTGGTGGTTGAGGACGATATCGCCAAGGTGATATCGCGCCTCTTTCGGATCCCGACCCGAGGCCTGCCGATCACCATCGTGCAGCTTGCCGGTTTGCCCAACGAAGTTATCAACTCGGTCGTGTCGGTGCTGGCGCGGCTTGCGTTCGAGATCGCTTTCTGGTGTTCGGGAAGTTACGAAATCAACGTACTCTGCGAAGAGGCGCACCGCTATATTCCGGCTGAAAGCAGGCAAACTTTTGGCCCCGCCAGGCAGGCGATCGGGCGGATCGCCAAAGAAGGACGTAAATACGGCGCCTCGCTCGGCGTCGTGTCGCAACGTCCCTCGGAGCTCGATTCGACAGTGCTTTCGCAATGCTCGACCCTGTTCGCAATGAGGCTCGCCAACGAGCTCGACAAGGGGATCATCCGCGCCGCGGCCGGCGCTTCGGCGAGCAGCACGGTCGCCTTTCTGTCCTCGATCGCCGACCGCGAGGCGATCGCGTTCGGCGAGGCGATCGCCACGCCGATGCGGATGAAGTTCGAGGATATATCCCAGCGCCCGGACGATCGCGTCATCGCCGATCCGGGGGAGCGCGACGTGGAGCCGATCGATCTGAGGCGACTGGCGGCGCAATTGCGCGGCGAAGCCGGATAGGGACGCGGCGCCAAAGTTTTGGAACTTTGGCCGCCAGACGGTTATATCTGGATGAATATGTAAAATATAGTCAGCCGTAGCGACCCTCCTGGCGGCAACGCGGCGATTGCCCATTTGCAATCGCCGCGCATGAACGCCATATATGCGAGGCGTCTGCCCCCATCAAAGCTAGGCTCTGCGAGCGGGGGCGACAACGACCCCCACCGGCGGTCCTTGAAACCGTCAAGGCGAGGAGAAGTCACCAATGGCGGCCGACCAGGAGACCGTCGATCGCGTGCGCTCGATTGACGTCGAGGCGTACAAGTACGGCTTTATAAGCCCGATCGAGTTGGACATGGCCCCGAAGGGCCTGAGCGAAGACACGGTCCGCTTCATTTCGTTAAAGAAAGAAGAGCCGGAGTGGCTGCTGGAGTGGCGGCTCGAGGCTTATCGCCGCTGGTTGACGATGGATGAGCCGAAATGGGCGCGCGTCAGCTATCCGCCGATCGACTACCAGGACATCTATTATTTCGCCGCGCCGAAATCCTCGCCGGCGCCGAAGTCGCTCGACGAGGTCGACCCGGAGCTCCTGCGCACCTACGCCAAGCTCGGCATCCCGCTGGTCGAGCAGGAGATCCTTGCCGGGGTCGAGAGGCCCAGGGTGGCGGTCGACGCCGTTTTCGATTCGGTTTCGATCGCGACGACCTTCAAGGCGGAGCTCGCCAAGGCGGGTGTCATCTTCAGTTCATTCTCCGAGGCGGTGCACAACCATCCCGACCTGGTGCGGCGCTACCTCGGTTCGGTGGTGCCGCCCACCGACAACTTTTATGCGACGCTCAATTCGGCCGTGTTTTCCGACGGTTCGTTTGTGTATGTGCCGCCGGGCATCCGCTGCCCGATGGAGCTCTCGACCTATTTCCGCATTAACGAGAAGAACACCGGGCAGTTCGAGCGCACGCTCATCATTGCCGACAAGGGATCGTACGTCAGTTACCTCGAGGGCTGCACGGCTCCAAAGCGAGACGAGAACCAGCTTCACGCTGCGGTCGTAGAGCTGATCACGCTCGATGACGCGGAGATCAAATATTCGACAGTGCAGAACTGGTATCCGGGCGATGCCCAGGGTCGTGGCGGCATCTACAATTTCGTCACCAAGCGGGGCGATTGTCGGGGCGCTCGGTCTAAAATCTCTTGGACGCAGGTCGAGACGGGCTCCGCGATCACCTGGAAATACCCGTCCTGCATCTTGCGCGGCGAGGCCTCACGCGGCGAATTCTATTCGATCGCGATTTCGAACGGCCACCAGCAGGTCGATAGCGGAACGAAGATGATCCATCTCGGCCGCAACACCACGAGCCGCATCATCTCGAAGGGCGTGGCCGCCGGCAAGTCGCAGAACACCTATCGGGGGCAGGTGTCGGCGCACCGGTTGGCGACCGGAGCGCGCAATTTCACCAACTGCGATTCGCTGCTCATCGGTCAGGAATGCGGGGCCCACACCGTGCCCTATATCGAGGCGAAGAATTCCTCCGCGGTGATCGAGCACGAAGCGACTACTTCGAAGGTCTCGGAAGAGCAGATGTTCTACTGTCTCCAGCGCGGGCTGTCGGCGGAAGAGGCGACCGCGCTGATCGTCAACGGCTTTGTTCGCGACGTGTTGCAGCAACTGCCGATGGAATTTGCGGTCGAAGCGCAAAAGCTCATCAGCATCAGTCTCGAAGGGAGCGTAGGGTGATCTCTGGCGCGCAAAGCGGGGATCGACGCGCAATGCTCGAAATTAGGAATCTCAGCGTCTCGATCCAGGACAAGGTGATCCTCGACAACCTCAGCCTCAGCGTCAACGCAGGCGAGGTTGCGGCGATCATGGGACCGAACGGCTCCGGCAAGTCAACTCTGGCCTATGTCATCGCCGGCAAGCCGGGCTACGCGATCACATCCGGGGAGATTATTCTCGACGGCGGTAATCTCCTGGAACTTGACCCCAATGAGCGCGCGCTCAAGGGAGTGTTTCTGGCGTTCCAGTACCCAACTGAAATCCCCGGCGTCGCCGCGATGACTTTTCTGAAGGCGGCGCTGAACGCGCAGCGGCGGGCGAGAGGAGAAAGCGATCTCACAACGCCCGATTTCATGCGGCGCGTGCGCGAGGCTGCGCAGGCGCTGAAAATCGATCAGGAAATGCTGCGGCGGCCGCTCAATGTCGGCTTTTCCGGCGGCGAGAAAAAGAGGTTCGAGGTGCTGCAGATGGCGCTGCTGGCGCCGCGGATTGGCGTCCTCGACGAAACCGATTCGGGGCTGGATATCGACGCGCTGCGGATCGTCGCCGAGGGCGTCAATGGACTTCGCGATCCCGACCGAGCGTTTGTCGTTATCACCCACTACCAACGGCTGCTCGATCACATCAAGCCGGACGTCGTCCATGTAATGTCTAGAGGCCGGATTGTGGCCAGCGGCGGTCCTGAACTTGCGCTCGAGCTTGAGCGCAACGGCTATCGCGACTACGCCGACGAGGCTGCGTGAGCTACCGATGACCGCCCACATCGTCAACCGATCGGCCGCCGAAACGACCCTCGCCAGACAATTCGCTGACCGGCAAGGGCGCGAGCCTTCGCCGGTCCGCGCTGCGGCTTTCGCCCGATTCGCCGCGGCCGGCCTGCCGACCCGGCGCGTCGAGGCCTGGCACTATACGGATTTGCGCGCCGCGATGATGGATGCGGCGCCGGTTCTTGACGCGCCCAAGCCGGCCGACGTCGAGGCGGCGCGCCTCCGGCTCGCCGGCCTCGAGCGCTTTGTGGCGAGCACGCAACTTGTCTTGCTTGGCGGACGGTATATCGCGGAGCTTTCCGATCGCCTCCCGGCGGGTGTCGCCGTGACCGAGGGAATCGTCGCCGCCAACCAAGTCGACGATCCGCTGGCGGCCCTCAACGAAGCGCTGAGCCCTTCAGGCTGCACGATTACCGTTGCGCGCGGGGCTGACATCGCTAGGCCGATCAAGATCCTCCACCTGGCGCATGGGGCCTCGGCGTATTCACTCTTTTCGCGGACCGCAATTGCGCTCAAGGCTGAAGCGCGGGCATCATTCGTCGAAGCGTTCGAAGACGCTCGTCCGGGCGTACAGCGCCATACGGCGACGCTCATGACGCTGGCCAAAGGCGCCAAGGCGAGGCATGTCGCGGTGGTTGGGGACGATCCCGGGCTGCATATCGAAACGCAGATCTGCCAGCTGGCCGAGGCTGCGGAGCTTAGCGCCTTTGGGTTGGTCTCCGGCGGCGACCTCACGCGCCGGCAGATTTTTATCAGGATGACCGGGGACCGGGCCAAGGTCTCGCTTGGCGGCCTGGCGCTTGTCGACGGCGACCGGCGCGCCGACACGACGCTGCAAGTCGTGCATGCCGCCCCGCACGGGACGAGCCGCGAATTCTATCGCGCGATCATAGACGACGACGCTGTCGGCGTCTTTCAAGGAAAGATCGTCGTCGAGCGAGCGGCGCAGAAGACTGACGGGGCGATGAAATCGCAAGCTGTTCTGTTATCCCCCCGGGCGCAGATGAACGAGAAGCCGGAGCTCGAAATCTTCGCCGACGACGTCGTCTGCGGGCATGGAGCGACGGTCGCTTCGCTCGATCCCGAGCAGGTGTTCTATTTGCGATCGCGCGGCATCCGGGAGGGCGACGCCACAGCGATGCTGCTCGAGGCTTTTGGAGGGGAGTCGATCGATCGCGTTGAGGACGAAGTGCTCATCGACGCCCTGCGCGACCGAACTCCGCGCCTGGCTCGGATCGCGCGAGCGGCGCCGCACGGCGGAGGCGAAGGCGTGAACAACATCGTCCAAACGGCGTTCGACGCCTACGACGTCGAGGCGATACGCGCAGATTTCCCCATTCTCGCCGAGCGTCCCTACGGGAAGCCGCTCGTCTATCTGGACAATGCGGCCTCGGCCCAGAAGCCGAAGAAGGTCATTGACCGGGTGTCTCACGCTTACGAGCACGAGTATGCCAATGTGCATCGCGGATTGCACTATCTCGCAAACGCGGCGACCGAAGCCTATGAGGCGGCTCGGGAGGTCGTGCGGCGGTTCGTCAATGCCGCTTCGGCTGAGGAAATCGTTTTCACCCGTTCGGCGACCGAGGCGATCAACCTCGTCGCATCCAGCTTCGGTCTGGGACATATCGGCGCGGGCGACGAGATAGTGTTGAGCGTGATGGAGCATCACTCCAACATCGTGCCTTGGCACTTCCATCGCCAGCGCAAGGGCGCACTCCTGCGTTGGGTCGATGTGGGCGACGATGGGTCCTTTTCGCTCGACGCGTTTGAACGCGCACTAAGCGATCGGACGAAAATCGTCGCCATAACTCAGATGTCCAATGTCGTTGGCACGGCGCCGCCGATCAAGGAGGTGGTCAAACTCGCCCATGAGCGCGGCATTCCCGTTCTCGTCGACGGTTCGCAAGGCGCGGTCCATCTTGATGTCGATGTGCGTGCGCTCGACGCCGACTTCTATGTTTTCACCGGACACAAGGTCTACGGCCCAACCGGAATCGGGGTTCTCTACGGCAAGCGCGAACTCCTCAAAACGTTGCCGCCCTATCAGGGCGGCGGCGAGATGATCGAGGAAGTGACCCGGGACACGGTCACCTACAACCATCCGCCACATCGTTTCGAGGCTGGCACCCCGCCAATCGTGCAGGCGATCGGACTTGGGGCGGCGCTCGATTACATGGAGGGGATCGGGCGGCCGCGCATCCGCGCGCATGAGGAGGCGCTCTGCGCTTATGCGCACGAGCTTCTGTCCTCGATCAATTCGGTGCGCATCATCGGCGCGGCGCCGGGGAAGGGTCCGATTGTCTCATTCACGATGGAAGGCGCGCACGCGCACGACATCGCGACCCTGATCGATCGATCGGGGGTCGCCGTCAGGGCAGGAACACATTGCGCCATGCCGCTCTTGCAACGGTTCGGAGTGACCTCCACCTGCCGAGCCTCGTTCGCGCTTTACAACACCTTCGCCGAGGTCGAGGCGCTCGCGGAAGCGTTGATTCGCGCCCGAAAGCTCTTCCAATAGGGAGATGGGCATGGACGAGGCCCAAAGCCACGCGAATGACGCCGAAACTTCTGCGGCTTCCTCCAATCGGAATGCGGTCATCAGGCCGCCGTCAGAAATGGCGCCTGAAGAGCTGCGCCAGCTGACCGACGCCATCATAGCGGCGCTTAAGACTGTCTTCGATCCGGAAATTCCGGCCGACATTTATGAACTCGGGCTAATTTACAACGTCGATATAGAGGATAGCCGGTTCGTCACCATCGAGATGACGTTGACCGCGCCCGCTTGTCCGGTCGCCGGCGAAATGCCCACGTGGGTCGAGAATGCGGTCAGCGCCGTCCCCGGCGTCGCAGGCGCGAAAGTAAATATGGTGTTCGATCCCCCTTGGGATCAGAGCCGGATGTCGGACGAAGCGCGCGTCGCGCTCGACATGTGGTGAGCGACGGGAAGCGGACTTGCGACGATCGGTGGCGCCATGCATCATCGATCCCTTGATCATCCTCGACCGATGCATTGAGGACCCAAGGATCTGAGGAATGGACCCGGCAAGGGGCGCCAAGCTGTTGACTTGGTTCAACCACCAGCGGGTGCGCGGGCTCATCTACCAGACCTTGCTGCTTGCGGGCATCGGAGCGTTGGCTTGCGGCGCAATCTACAACGCCGTGATCAATATGCGGGCCCGCGGCATTCCGATGGGCTTCGGGTTCTGGAACGAAGTCGCCGGCTTCGACATCAATCTCCACCTCATAAGCTACACGAACCTCTCCACCTATGGTCAGGCTTTCTGGGTCGGGCTCCTCAATACCCTTCTGATCGCCGTCATCTGCATTCCGCTGGCGACGCTGGTGGGTTTTGCGATTGGCCTTGCGCGGCTTTCACCCAATTGGCTGCTGTCGCGATTCGCACTCGTCTACACCAGCGTCCTGCGCAACATACCGCTGCTTCTCCTGCTGCTATTCTGGTACAATGCGGTTCTGAAATCCCTGCCGGGGCCTCGACAGTCGATCAGCATCGGCGACGTCGTATCTCTTAATAACCGGGGCCTTTATTTGCCCATGCCTGTCGCACGGGACCAGGCCACCTGGTTCGCGGGCGCAATCATCACGGCAATCGTCCTTGCGGCCGGATTCCGCAAGTGGGCGCGACGGCGCCAAGAACACACCGGCGCGCAAGCTCCCAGCACCCTTGTCGCCATAGCGCTGATCCTCGGTCTACCCGCCGCGACGTCTATGGCGGCCGGGCCCCCGTTCGGGTTCGAAATCGCGAAACTCTCCGGATTCAACCTGCAGGGTGGCGTTCAGATCATTCCCGAAATGGCCGCGCTCGTTTTCGGTCTCGTCACCTTCACCGCGGCGTTCATCGCCGAGATCGTTCGCGCGGGCGTCCTCGCGGTGCCGAGCGGCCAGGGTCAGGCGGCTGCGGCGCTCGGCTTGCATCGCGGTCTGACAATGAGGCTGGTCGTCATTCCGCAGGCGATGCGACTCATCACGCCGCCTCTAGCCTCGCAATTCCTCAACATCGTCAAGAACTCGTCGCTTGCAGTCTTCGTTGGGTATCCGGACCTTGTGCAGATCTTCGCCGGCACGGTTCTCAATCAGACGCAGGCAGCGGTGCAGGTGATGGCGATCACCATGGCGGTCTATCTGGTCATTTCGCTGACCGTAGCCCTCGCGCTTAACGCTTTCAACGCCCACTACGCGCTGAAGGAGCGTTGAGCTTGGAGCCTCTGGCCTATGTCCGCGAGGCCCCGGAGCCGGAAGATCCGCCGCCGACCCTGTCGAGCGGCGTCCTCTTTTGGGCGCGGGCCAATCTGTTCTCGTCGCTCGGCTCCAGTCTCACCACCATCGGCGCTGTCGGGCTTGGAGCATATTGGCTGCCACAACTGGTTGCCTGGGCGACGACGCGCGCGGTCTGGACTGCGACTGACGGGGCTGCCTGCCGTCGACATCAGGACGGCGCGTGCTGGGCGTTCGTCATCGCTAAGTGGGACTACCTGCGCTTCGGGTCTTATCCGGTCACAGAACGTTGGCGGGTCGACGCTGTGGAGGCAATCGGTGCGGTTTTGATTGTCTGGCTGCTGTGGACGAACGCGCGACGGCGGGCCTGGGGCGCTTTCCTGTTTTTTGTCGTCTATCCGATCCTGGCGCTCGTTCTTCTGCGCGGCTCGACCCTGCTTGGTCTGCCGTTGGTCGATACATTGCTTTGGGGAGGCATCTTCGTTTCGCTGATTACGGCGGTGGTCGGGATCGTCTTCTCTTTGCCGCTCGGCGTTGTTCTGGCACTCGGGCGCCGGTCGCCGCTTCCTGTCGTCAGAACGGCGAGCGCCGTATTCATCGAATTCGTGCGGGGCGTGCCGTTCATCACGATCCTATTCATGGCCAACAATCTGCTTCCGTTGTTCTTACCCGAAACCTGGGCGCCCGATCGCTTCCTGCGCCCATTGGCCGGCATCGTCATGTTTTCGGCGGCTTACATGGCGGAGGAAGTTCGGGGCGGTCTCCAGTCGTTGGGGAAGGGACAATACGAGGCCGCGATGGCGCTCGGACTAAACTATCCGCGCTTGATGGGACTTGTCATACTGCCCCAGGCCCTGACTTTCGTTATACCCGGGATCGTCAACAACTTCATCGGTTTGTTCATGGATACGACCCTCATTTCGGTCGTTGGCATGACCGACTTACTCGAAGCGATGAACAATGCGATTAAGGATCCAGTCTGGGCCGGTCCGACGATCATGGTTACGGGTTACTTCTTCGCCGGCATTTTTTATTTCAGCTTCTGCTACGGGATGGCGCGCTACTCGGCGCATGTCGAGCGAATCCTCGCGAGAGGGCGCAAATGATGTCGAGCGTCGGCGCATCGGCCGGCGCTGATCGAGACGACGCCGCCGCGATCCGATTTGCAGGAGTCCACAAATGGTACGGAAGCTTTCACGTCTTGCGGAACATCAACCTCATGGTGGGACGCGGCGAGCGTATCGTGGTCTGCGGTCCATCAGGCTCCGGCAAGTCGACCCTGATCCGCTGCGTCAATCGGCTTGAGGAACATCAGCGTGGATCTATTGTCGTCGACGGCGTGGAGCTGACCGATGACATCAAACGGATCGATGAGGTGCGACGAGAGGTCGGGATGGTGTTCCAGAGTTTCAATCTTTTTCCGCATCTGACCATTCTGCAGAATTGCACCTTGGCGCCGATCTGGGTGCGCAGGATGCCCAAACGTGATGCGGACGAATTGGCGCTGAATTTGCTTACGCGGGTGAAAATCCTGGATCAGGCTCACAAATATCCCGGGCAGCTCTCGGGCGGTCAGCAACAACGCGCGGCGATTGCGCGCGCATTGTGCATGACGCCGAAGATCATGCTGTTCGACGAGCCGACGTCGTCTCTCGATCCGGAAATGGTGAAGGAAGTGCTCGACACGATGACCGCGCTTGCGCAGGAGGGCATGACGATGATCGTGGTGACGCACGAGATGGGTTTCGCGCGACAGGTTGCCGATCGCGTCGTGTTCATGGACAGGGGTGAGATTGTCGAAGTTAACGCGCCGGGACCGTTTTTCGACCGGCCACGACATGAACGCACGAAGCTGTTTCTGAGCCAGATTCTCCATTGAGTTGGCCGCGAATCGCGCGGACATTTTCGCGAGCCGGCATCACGCACCGTAAAGCCAGTCGTAGCGTTGGCTTAGGCGATGCGGGCCAAGCATCCTCATCGTCATGTCGCGAGCAAGCGCCAACGGACCGCTTAGATGATAGATCCGGCCCTGTCTGAGCGCTTCGCGTTGAACTCGAGCAGCCCTCCCGACGCGATCGCGCGAGTAAATTGCCAGGGCGTCGGGGATGTCAGGCAGTTGTGCGACTATACGCCCGAGCGCGCCCGCATCCTCGATGGCCTGAGCGGCTCCCTGTGCCAGGAACGGGACCATCGGATGAGCCGCGTCGCCGACCAGCGCCACGCGACCGAGCGCAAAAGAGGGAATTGGCGGCCGGCAGTAGAGCGGCCAGACCCGCCATTGAATTGGCGCGGCTATCAGCGCCTGCGCTTCGTTCGACCATCCCGCGAATGCACGTTCAAGAGTTGATCGGTCGGCCGCGCCGTCCCATTGCCGATCGCCGCCGCTCGCTCTTACGGTCGCCACCAGATTGATCAATGATCCGCGACGCAAGGGATACTGGACGAGATGCGCGTCAGGTCCGAGGCGCAGAATGATTTCGCTTCGCGTCCACCGCGGATTGGCGTCCTCGGCATCAACAATCGCGCGATACGCGACGCGTCCGGTAAAGTCGGCTTGATCCGGCGTTCCGAAGCCCAGTCCGTTGCGTACCTGCGAGCGCAGTCCGTCAGCGCCGATGAGGAGATCGGCGTCGACGCGCGATGTTGTAGGGCCGCGTTGCAAACTGACTGAAATGGCGTCGCCGCCGCTTGCGAATCCGGTGACGGTTGCGCCGAGGGACAGCTCGACGTCTGGCTGACCACTGACGGTTTCGACCAGCGCCCTCTGCAAGTCCGCCCGATGAATGACCAGATATTCGGCGCCCCAGCGGCGTTCGGCGTCCTCCAGGGGCAGACGCATCAGCTCGGTGTCGTCCGACCCACGCAACGCCAGAAGGGCATGTGGCTTCGACGCCAACCGCCGCACTCGCTCGATCACGCCAAGTCGAGAAAAGATGCGGGTCGCGTTCGGCGTGAGTTGCAGTCCGGCTCCGAATTCCTCGAGCTTCTCCAATCTCTCATGGATTGCGATTTTGAAGCCCGCCTGCGACAGCGCTATTGCTGAAGCAAGTCCGCCGATCCCCGCGCCAACGATGATCGCGCGCCGCGCCAAGCGTCACGCGACCTCGCTCAACTCACACTCGGCCGGCGAGCAAGGTGCATTCAGCCCGCTGTCGTACACGAACCTGGTCGAGCAATAGGAACAGATCGCCTCGACGTCTGAGCCCATGTCGATGAAGATGTGCGGGTGGTCAAACGGCGGTTTCGCGCCCGTGCACATGAACTCTTTCACCCCGACCGAGATCGAAGGGACGCCGAGCTCATTGTGAAAGTGCGGAATGAAGCGATCCGCCATGGCCAGGTCCTCCTCGGCGCCGCTGACCTTAAAGCATGTTCGAAATTGCCGCGCCAGCGCTTGGCGACGAGTTTGGCTCCTGGGCGGCCGACATTGGTCCTACGGGCTCCCAGGCCAGGCCGGCGACGATCCCGTGGCGCAAGTCCATACGTTTATATATGCTAATATAGGAATGTAATGGGCAAATGAACATCTTCGGAAGTAGCGCGAACTGTGGGAGCGCAGGATCAAAAAGAGGCTGATGCCTGAACGCAGCTAGACAGGAATTACGTCGACTTCCACCTCGAGCCGATGACGCCCGGATGACAGAACCATGCTTTCGATCGGCGAGACATCGGAGTAGTCTCGTCCCCTAGCGACAACAATGTGGTCGTTCTGGATCGACGTTGCGTTGGTCGGGTCGAAGTCTCTCCAACCCAGGGCTGTGCCGCACCAAACCGATACCCACGCATGAGTTCGCGTCGGCCCCTGCGAGGCGTTCCTTGCCGGGCGGTGGAATTGTTCGAATATATCCGCTTACGTAGAGCGCCGGCAATGCGATGCCGCGCACCGCGGCGATCATAATATGAGCGAAATCCTGGCAAACGCCTCGTCGGCGATCGAACGCTTCGGCTGCTGGCGTGTTGACCTCGGTCGCCTTCGGATCATAAACGAAGTCGAAATGAATGCGCCGCGCCAACTCGCTTGTCGCGTCAAAAATAGGACGCCGCGGGGTGAAGCTCCTCTTGGCGTAGGCCGTTGCTTGGTCAAAAAGTGCAACGCGACGGGACGGATAGAGCGCGATTGCGGGGCGGTCAGCGTCAAGAGAGTCTATCGCGGCCGCCTCGGTGGCAACAATCTCCCAAGCTGGGCTTCGCGTCGGAGCAGGGGCTCGATTTACGCGTACGCGCGACAACGCCGTGATCGAGAGTTGTCGGTGGGGTTTCTCGATCCGTAAGCTCGTGACGCGGTTGCCGAACGGGTCAAGTCGCTCGGTCGACGGTTGTGAGACCGGATCAGTAACGATGCTAAAGCGTTGGACTTCCTGTCCATCGCCCGAACGAGGGGCAAGTCGCAACACCCCGGTAGTGAGCTCGACGATCGCGCCATAGCTATAGCGAGTGAGATGCGTGATCTCGTAGATCACTCGAATCCCGTAACTTTTTCGGCGCGGCCCTGAGCGGCTCCTTGGAGGAAGTAGCGGGCTGCGATGGCATTTGCCAATGTAAGCAGTTCTTGCTCGACTGCCAAAATTCGGGCGTCATCGACCGATTCCGCTCGTTCGGCGGTTAGTTCGGCGCGCAGAAGCGTCGTTAGCCGTCTTGGCTCTTCAAGCATCCCGTCTCGGCGTAAGATAGGAAGCGTGCTTATTCCTTCGTCGATACGATTGACCTGAAACGCAACGGATCGCGGATTAAACGGATCCAGCAGGGCCATGTCTCGTACTGGCGCTAGGGCTATGCCGACGAGGTATCTCGAACGATAAGTGATCTGCGAATCGATAAGGTCGAGCATCACGCCCAGAAGGTGCTCGGATGCGTCGTGTGCTGCGAATTGCCGCAGTAGCCTGCAGGTGTTGGCCCCTCGCTCGACGCACCGTCCGATTACATAGAATACCCATCCTGCCCCGCGGTTGAAGTTTTCGTCGAACAATCCGGAAAGCGCTGCTATGGAGGTCAGCGCGTCGTCGGCGAGATCGACGATTTCGCCCGCAGAAGGACGCCGGTCTCGCGCGGGGTTGAGCGCAATCTCCAGGCGACTGATTAAGGCCCAGGTCTGTTGCGTAAGTCTCTCTCGAATGACCGACGCCGCATTGCGGGCTGAACGGGCGAGCGACAAGGCGGAACCATAATTAGCGGCGCCGCGCAGGCCTTGGTCGCTGGCTGCCGCCGCCCCTTTCGCGGGTGTCGTCGGATCCACGGCGCCCCAACCCACCAGAACGCCCATGAGGCGATCGAGCGACTGGCGGCCGAGCTGCATCGGCGCGTCCGGATCAACGGACCGCGCGCTGAGACAACGCACAACCCGCAGCGTCGCTTCGGCTCTCTCAAGATAGCGGCCAAACCAAAAAAGACTATCCGCAGCTCGACTAGGGAGGTTCCCCAACAGACGCGTAATTCGTGCACCTTCAGGTGACGGAAGGAGACTTGAGACCTCGACGGGATTTTCGGCGAGAACCCAGACGTCTGCGGATTCGACGCCATCGCCCATTGCAACAGCGCGTGCGTCGGCGCGATCGGAAATGCGGCAAAACCCGCCCGGCATAACGCGCCAGCCTCCTGTCGTCGCGGCGCAGTAAACGCGGAGCACGAACGACCGCGGTTCGAGTTTCCCTTCCATCCAGCGCGGCGTTGTCGACAATCGAACAATATCTTGTCCAACATAGTCCATCCCGCGCCCGGCGATCGCATCGCGCAGGCGCCTGCGCTCGTTTCTCGGCATTTCAGCCGCGACTACGCTCGATTGACCCGTCATTCCCGGCAAGTCGTCTCCGAACGCCGCGGCGATTGAGATTTTGTCGAATTCATCCAGGACCCTCTCTCGCTCCTGCGGTTGCCCGCACCACCAAGTCGCGATGTTGGGAATAAGCAAGTCCTGATCGAAAAGGCGCCGCGAAATTGCGGGCAAGAATGCCAGAAGCGCGCGCGACTCAACGAGCCCAGCGCCTGGCATGTTCTCGACTGCCACGCCGCCCTTTCGTATCGCCTCGAGGAGACCCGGCACGCCTATGCGAGAGGACGCATTCAGCTCAAGGGGATCGCACCAGTCAGCGTCAATATGCCGCCAGATGACGTCGCACTGCTTGAGGCCAGCGATAGTGCGCACGAAGATGCGCCCCTCTCGCATGACGAGATCTTCGCCTTCCACCAGCAGAAAGCCAAGATAGCGCGCCAGATAGGCCTGTTCGAAATAAGTTAAGCTCAGCGGACCAGGGGTTAGTATACCGATGCGGGGCTCGGCTCTCTCTCCCGATGATTTCAAACCCGCGCTTAAGGATCGGAAGAATGGCGCCAGTCTTTCCACGTTGAGTTGAGCGTAAAGATCCGGAAAGGCCTGAGAAACTACAAGCCGGTTTTCTAAAGCGTATCCGCAACCAGACGGCGCTTGCGCTCGGTCGCTCAGCGCCCACCATGCGCCATCCGGTCCGCGGCCGATGTCCACCGCGTAAATCCGGAGCCATCGCCCACCGGGCGGTCGTACACTTCGCATCGCCGCGATGTAGTCTCTTGAACCAGTAAGCGCGGCCGGCGGGAGCGCGCCCTCCGTTATCAGGCGACCTTCCCCATAAACATCCGCGAGCACTCGTTCCAACAACTCGGCCCGCTGCGTCACGCCGATTGCAATTCCGCGCCACTCCTTCTCAGTCAGGAGCAACGGCATTCGGCTGATCGGCCAGACCCGTTCGTCCTTTTCACCTGCGACCCGGTATGACAACCCGCGATTTCGAATGCGTCTATCGGCTGTCGCAAAGCTCTGCTGTATTTCGTTCGGCTCATATTCTGCGAGCGCGGATAACATTCGTCGCCAATGCGGACGGCTCAAGCCATGAGCGTCGATGAACTCGTCTGGAATACCTGGAAGCGGCGCATAATTGCGGGTCCAGGCCTCAAACCGTCCTGACCCGGAGGTTTCGCCGGCTACCGCTGAAGAGATTCGTCCCGGCAAGTTAGCCACATCGCTCCGTGGTCCACGACCCGAATCGGCCGCGTCGCTTCGCCTCCGAGATCGGTCGAACGTAATATGCCTGCTGTCAGGGCGCCAAGCCAGCCCTGGCCTGTGATCTTGGTCTTGCGGGAGCAGCGTCTGCATGAAAAGGGCGGTTCGGGCTTACCCGGGTATCCAAATTGTGCGGCATAAGAGAATGAACCGTATCGGGCAAATCGCGGTGGTATTCATTGCCGCCGCCGCGCCGTTTTGCGCGGCGAGCGCGGATCCATCTGATCCGGATCTGATTTTCCGCAGATCAGCCACGTTTAAGCTACTGACCCCCAACGACAAACTGGCCGTTTACGGTATTGACGATCCGTTGATCGAGGGCGTCGCATGTCACTACACGACACCCGAAAAAGGTGGACTCTCAGGCGCACTTGGCTTGGCCGAGCAAACGTCGGATGTTTCGCTGGCGTGCCGACAATACGGTCCGATCAAATTCAAGGGAACATTTTGCCCAAGGGGATGTCGTCTTTAGCGAGCGCCGATCACCCCTGTTTAAGAAAATGCAAATCGTCCGAGGCTGCGACACGAGACGCAATATTTTGGTCTATATGACCTTTAGCGATAAGCTGATCGAAGGTTCGGCCAAAAACTCGACTTCGACGGTGCCTATTCAGCCCGGGGGAGCCGGAGACAACGGCCCGCAAAAATGTGCGGATTTCGTGCGCTAAAACAAATCGACGATCAACTTGTCGTTCGAATTTTCACCGGCCGTGAAGGCATTCAGACCCCTCTGACCCGGTTGCGAACCGCGTGCAAGGCGACTAAGGGCTGCCTCTGGTGCCCATTTCACTCAAACCCCTCGCCACGCTGCCAGTTGTTGGCAGGGTTGGTATGAGACAAGCTTGCAGAGAGTGGTAGATATCAACTTTGCCAAAGAACGGCCCTGAGTTCGGCCGAAATGCATCGTCGATCTGTGCTCGCCAACCGCCGTTCTCGCGGTCGATGAATTGGGTAGCTATGAAACTCCAAATTTTACGATACCAGTGCTCATAGATAGGGTTACCGTCAATCGTGTTAAGAAATGCGCTCGCTCCTATGCCTTCGCAGCAGGGCCACCAATATCGGTCTCGAACTAGCGGAGTGCCGTTCCAATCGAGAGTATAATAGAAACCGCCTTTGTCATTGTCCCAACCGTCTCTAATCGCTTGGTCGAATAGCGCCTTCGAGCATTGAGGAAGCCAATTCAGCTTGCGGCCGCCAAGTTCCCATAACTGGAGCAGCAGCCGCGACCATTCGAGCCAGTGCCCTGGAGTGGTTCCATAGGGGCGGAAAGTTTGGCTGCCGGCGTAACCCCGATTTATCACCCACCTATCTGTGTAATGCTCAGGAAGACGCCAACCATTCGCGGCCGCGTGGCGATGGACAATGAGATCGGCGATTCGCTCCGCCATCCTCAGGTATGTCGAATCGTTCGTCGCCTCGAACGCGGCCATTAGTGACTCTGTGAGATGCATATTCGAGTTCTGGCCGCGATAGCGATCATAGGATTGCCAGTCGCAGGTGAATTCCTCCGCGACCGCCCCGAATTCCTCTTCCCAGAATCGCTCCCTTATGACGGTCGAGACGTCAGCGAGTAGTCGACCGGCGTCGGGATGACCCGCGAGCTTGGCGCTCGATGCGGCCAAAAGAACGAATGCGTGACCATACGCTTGTTTGGTTGTGTCTGAGGGCCCATCGTACCCGACACCCCAATAATAACCTCCATACTCAGAGTCGCGATGGCTGCTCCACAAAAAGTCCATTCCATGATCGACGATCACGTCGGCGCCTGGCCGACCCATGAGATGGGCGATCGCATAGGCGTGTGTAATTCTCGAGGTCGCGAAGACATATCGGGCCGGTTTCGCGACCACGCCGTAGCCCGGCGCGGTCGGTCGCCCCTCGTCATCAAGGTCATGAAAGCCGCCAAGAGGATTGATAATTCTCCGCTCGAAAAACGAAAATAGCGATTCCGCCTCCCGAAAAAGCCAACTCCGGTGGCTCGCAAGCGCCACCCACTTGTGATTCGGCAACTCAAGAGCAAGATTATTCATGGCGAATAATATGGGTACTGAGTGTTATCACTGCCGGTTCACGCGATTCGACGGAATTTCCTTGCCGGATGGCTATTCTAGCCGTGGCAAACGCTGTTGCCCGCCATATCGAGAGACGGAAGTCCATACCAGAGCACCCACGAGCAACCGGATTGGCCACCCGCCTCTTTAGTACGCATCCAGACTGCATTTATAAGGGTTCAATAGGAGCGATGCAGACCGAGCTATGAATATACTAATTCTCGGGTCCGGCGCTCGCGAGCACGCATTGGCGAGGGCGTGCGCCAGGTCGCCCCTGACCAGGAGCCTCCTCGTTGCTCCTGGCAATCCTGGTTGCGCAAGCGTCGCACGGACAGTGCCGTTGAGATTGGAGGATCACGCGGCGATCGTTGCTTTTTGCCGAGCGGAATCAATTGATCTCGTGGTCGTTGGGCCGGAGGGTCCCCTTGTGTCCGGACTGGCTGACGATCTCATAGCAGCGGATGTACTTTGCTTTGGGCCAACGAGAGAAGCAGCCAAGCTGGAAGGATCAAAGGGATATGCGAAGGACTTTTGCTGCGAGTTTGGCATTCCCACCGGCGCGTATCGACAATTCAGAGACCAGAATGAGGCAAAGGCGTATGTTCGCAGGCTTGGCGCGCCGATTGTCGTTAAGGCAGACGGACTTGCTGCGGGTAAGGGTGTCGTCGTTGCGAAGACGTTAGAGGAGGCCGAGGCGGCAGTCGACTCGTTGCTGTCCGGGTCCCTGGGATCAGCGGGAGCGGCAATCGTTATCGAGGAGTTCCTGAACGGTGAGGAGGTGTCATTCTTTGCGCTGTGCGACGGCGCGACTGCCTTGCCTTTCGCCAGCGCGCAGGACCACAAGCGCGTGGGTGACGGGGATACGGGACCAAATACCGGCGGAATGGGCGCCTATTCTCCGCCTCCTGTGATGACTCCGGAACTGAGCCAAAAAATCATGCGGGAAGTTGTCGGGCCGACATTGCGTGGAATGAACGAAAGACGATCCCCCTTCCGAGGGGTGCTATTTGCTGGGTTGATGATCGACGAACAAGGTCCAAAAGTCATCGAATTCAATGTCCGGTTTGGGGATCCGGAGGCGGAGGTTATCCTACCGCGTCTGGAGGACGACTTGGTGCCGCTTCTTGTTGCTTGTGCAAACGGCACTCTACGCAGCGATGCTCCGAGGTTTTGTTCGGATGTGGCGCTGTCGGTCGTAATGGCGGCGCGAGGGTATCCCGGCGAGCCGGTTCTCGGCTCTCGTATCAGTGGGATCGAAGATGCGGAAGCCTCGCCAGGCGTGGTCGTCTTTCATGGAGGCACACGCGAAGTTGATGGGGCTTTATTTGCTAACGGCGGACGGGTGTTAGCAATTACCGCCCTCGGCAGCGACGTTGCTGAAGCGCACAGCCGGGCATACGCGGCCGTCGATCGGTTAAAGTGGCCGGAGGGATTTGTCGACGAGATATTGGTTGGCGGGCGATGGCTCGCGAAAGCAAATAGCACCCGCTGTGGACGGACGTCGCTCTCATGTACCAAGGGTAGCGATTGCTCTCGGAGGTGGCCGTGCGCGAGGGATTGCCCGTCTCTCGGCGCTCGAAGCATTAGACGAAATGGGGATTCGTCCCGTAGCAATCGCCGGCACGTCGATGGGCGCTCTCGTCGTTGGCGCTATGCGGCTGGAATTGAAGGGCGGGCCATTCGGACGCACATCTTGCGAGTCTTGCGAAATCGTTCCGATGTCATGAGCAAGCTCTTGCGGGCGCGAGTTGGTCGTTTCGCCGACCGCGTACTGCGAGCGCGCGGCAACCCTGTGTTGCTGGACCCGGAGATTTGTCTCGACTTGTTCTGGCCCTCCGGCATGCCAGCTCTTTTTGAAGATCTTGTCATAAAGACCATCGTTGTCGCGACGAACTATCTCGACCGCAAGGAGGTTGCGTACGACGCGGGGCTGCTGAGACCTGCGGTGGCCGGTTCGATGGCCATTCCCGGGCTGTTTCGGCCGGTCATGTTTAGCGATGGATTATTGATCGACGGCGGAGCTGTAAACCCATTGCCGTACCATCTGTTGTTTAATTGCGGATATTGTCGTTGCGATCGATGTGACGTTCGGTGGTAGACTGCCGAAGCGACGAACCCCATCGTCATTTGCGTCGTTGTTCGGCGCTGCGCAGATCATGCAAAGTGCGATCACTGCCCAAAAAATCAAGCTGCGCGCGGCGGATATTCTCGTGCGGCCCAAGGTGGAGCATTTCGCAGTCCTAGTGGATCGCACCTGACATTTGAATCCCGTAGGGATTCCCGGTGAACTCGCCACGTGCGAGTCTGCGGCATGCGATCCGGCATTTCCATATCTGCTACGCCCGCCGACCTCGATCGGCTCCGCGCTCTGGTCAAGGACCGCAATGCGCCTCAGAAGCACGTCTGGCGGGCGCAGATCGTGTTGCTCAGCGCCGAGGGCGTCGGCACGAACGCGATCATGCGCGAGACCGGCAAGTCCAAGACCTGCGTCTGGCGCTGGCAGGAACGGTTCGCCGTCGAAGGCGTGGACGGGCTCTTGCGCGACAAGACGCGGCCCTCGCGCATCCCGAAGCTCGATCCTGTTGTCGCCGAGCGCGTCGTCGCGCTGACCATGGAGGAACCGCCGCAAGAGGCGACGCACTGGACGAGCGCCGCGATGGCCGCGGCGGCCGGCGTCAGCGCCAGCTCCGTGCAGCGCATCTGGCGGGCTCACGGGCTGCAGCCGCATCGCGTCCGGCAGTTCAAGCTGTCCAACGACCCCGCCTTCGTCGACAAGTTGCGCGACATCGTCGGGCTCTATGTCGATCCGCCGACCCACGCCGTCGTGCTTTCCGTCGACGAAAAGAGCCAGATCCAGGCCCTTGATCGCACCCAGCCCGGCTTGCCGCTGAAGAAGGGCCGTGCCGGAACCATGACCCACGACTACCAGCGAAACGGGACGACGACCCTGTTCGCCGCGATGAACGTGCTCGACGGAACCGTGATCGGCCACAACATGCAGCGCCACCGGCATCAGGAGTTCATCCGCTTCCTCAACGCCGTCGAGCGCGAAGTTCCCGCCGGCAAAACGGTCCACGCGATCCTCGATAACTATGCCGCCCACAAACATCCCGCCGTGCGGCGATGGCTCGCGCGCCATCCCCGCTGGACCTTCCACTTCACGCCGACTTCGGCTTCCTGGCTCAATGCCGTCGAGGGCTTCTTCGCCATCCTGACCAAGCGCCGCCTCAAGCGTGGCGTCTTCCGATCCGTCACCGACCTTCAAGCCGCCATCAACCGCTTCCTCGAAGACCACAACGCCGAAGCCAAACCCTTCCAATGGGTCGCCCATCCAGACAAAATCATCGCCGCCGTCAGGCGCGGGCACCAAACGCTAAATTCGATCCCGTCCTGGGTCTAGAGAAAGCCGACTGGCAGTGGCGCGCAATGACGTAAAATGCAAGCTTAGTGACCAATTCGAAGGACAGCCATCACCTGGGAGCGGATCTATGACCGTTCAATTCGATGAGGTTATATCCGATCGCAGCCGGCTCCGCGAGCTTTTACCGGAATACGATGGCCCGTTCATCGACAAGGTGGCAGGCCATGTGACCCAGCTTGCTAGGCTCTTTATTCAGGCCTCGCCATTCATCTTGATTGCCACCATAGGCAAAGATGGGCGCCTCGACATCTCCCCAAAGGGCGATCCGCCGGGATTTGTTGAAGTTGTCGACGATCACACATTGATAATTCCCGACCGGCCCGGCAACCATAGGCTCGACAGTTTCGAAAACGTTCTGGCAAATCCGGCGATCGCGATAATCTTTTTTATACTAGGAAATACCGAGACATTGCGCGTCTCTGGGACAGCCCAGATTGTACGTGATGCGAACATCCAATCCAGACACACTGTCAATGGACGCCCCCCGGAGTTGGCGCTCGCCGTTACCGTTACTGAAGCCTTCATGCACTGTTCCAAAGCATTCGTTCGCAGCCAGATATGGAAACCAGATCGATGGCCGGACCTAACCGCCGTCCCTCGTCTTGCCGAATGGGCCGCCGATGTCTCCCGGCCGGTCGAGACCGTCGCGGAGCTACAACACAGAGCCGACGTCGACGCGAAAGATCGACTGTACTGATATCGCTGGCGTCCCGCTTGGGCACCAAGCGTCAGATTCGATCCACTAGATTTTTTCGCGCCAGCCATATCTTGCGAGCCGCCGAAGGCAGCAAAGAGGAACTCAAACTGATGCTCGCGGAGCGGATGAAGACGCACTGGACGGGATAAATAACGTACCTTGAGTGAGGTTCGCGCCTCGCATCAATTCGTGGCCGCTCATCACGGTCCTACCCGATCGTTGCCCTTGAAGAACTCGTATGGCGCCACTCCCGCATGCGACGCTCATATCTTTAGAGAGGATCGCTCCAGGCAAGCCGCTCCCTGTTGTCGCCTCGGCGCGCAAAAATTTGATGCTTTCCTCGCGACTTCCAATCAGGACTTTGGAATAGGCGCCTGCCGCAGGTGATAAGCCGTGAATCCTGTTACGAACGGCTTGAGCGCTCTCCGTCCAATCAATTTCGGTCTCATTTTTCTCGATCTTATGCGCGTAGCAAACGCCAATAGTCGATTGCTCCCGAAACTCAAGTAGACCAGCATCCAATGATCGCAGGGCGCTTACCGATAGCTTAGCCGCGATGGGAGCAAGATGAGTTGTTATATCCCCCGCCGTGTCCTCGGGACGTATCGGGATAATTTCGCGCATCGCGATCGGCCCCGTATCGAGGCCTGCACCCATACGCATGACGTCGATGCCCGTTTGGGCGTCGCCGGCCATGATTGCTCGTTGGATTGGCGCGGCTCCGCGCCAGCGCGGCAGCAATGAGGCGTGGAGGTTTATACAGCCTAGGCGGGGTGCCCTTAGGATGGGGATCGGCAACAACAATCCGTAGGCGACCACTACCGCGACGTCCGCGGAGAGATTGCTAAAGGCCCTCTGCGCTTCGATGTCGCGCAATGTCGTCGGCGTGAAGACCGGGATACCAAATGAATCCGCGGCGAGATGGACCGGCGTCTTCTTCCACACGAGTCCTCGGCGGCCGCCGCGCGCAGCCGCGCGAGTGTAAACCGCGATAAGCGCGTGTCCGCTTTTCATGATTTCCAACAATGTCGGAACCGCAAATTCCGGCGTGCCCATAAAGACAATTCGCATCGTTTGCCAACAACGTCTCAGATTCAAACCGTCGCATCCTCATCCTGCCCTAAGATTTGGGTCGCGGAAAAGATCTCGTTTGGCGCTCGGGGTCGACACGGGATTGCTATGATGTTTTTCGCGTCCTCTTGGAGGCGTTTGCCGCTGCGAAACGATCGATATGATCACGAATGACGAGGGTCGACAGTTCGGTCGAACCGAACGGCAAGCGAATCCATCCGCTCTCCCAATCGAAGCTCTAGATCATGAATGTCTGCGCGACTGGGAAGGGCGAGTAAGCGGTCAAGAAAATGTTCGTGTTTTGTTCTTGGGCCCCGGAATCCGGGGTTTTCCCGCGGTTCACGCGTCGGCCTTGTGGCGGTCTCAAAGGTGAGCGTCTGCGCCTGTTCGAGCGGATCGATCGCGTCGTCGCCGACCCAGACGAATTCGAGGCCGGGCTCGTCCATGCATGACTGGATCACGCGGTCGAGCGCGCTCTTGATCCAGCTCTTGAGCGGCACGAGCCCTTCCTGAGTCGCTTGCAGGCGCAAGGTCTCGCGGGTCGCCCGGTTGACCTGCGACACGAACGGCGAGGCGGGGACCGAGAAGGCGTAGCAGATGATGCGCGCCAGCCACTCGTCGTACATGTCTTTGAGCGGCGGCTGGCGGGTTTCGATCAGCTTGAAGTCGGCCGGCATGAACTTGGTCATCCGCCGCCGCGCCACATTGCCGCTCATCAGCGCGTCGAAATAATCCTGGAACGGGCGGATCTGGTGGCTGGCGCGGGCGCCTATTTGAGGGACTGCGAAAACAGTTCAACGCACTCATTGCATATGAACGCCGAAGGGCCCGCACCCAGACGCACTAACGGCGGCCCCTTCCCGCAAAAGGAGCACGAGGGTTCGCTAATCTGCCCCGTCGATGAGTGATCTGACAGTTTCTCTGAGCACCTATCAATAAATTGAGACAAAGCTAGTTTCATGCTCTCGTTCAAAATCGGGGTATAATTCTTGAGCGCTTCTGAGCAAAGCTGGATACACAGTGCGTACTTGTTTTGGTCATACGCCACACTAATCTCATCAATGGTGGAACTGAAAGCAGTGTTGTCACCGTTTTGCATGATACGCCTCAATTCGTTCCTATGATGCCCGGTGCGAAAATTGTTGGTAGGCCGGTTGCTAAACAAACTTCTCGCGCGCGAAAGCAATTCTCGAGCGGAGGCGAACTGGCGCACACAGCCTGCTGTACGCATACCCTTAACGCCTCGCTGCAGCTTAGCATCTCGGCCGCTGAGAGCTGAATGCCCGGGGGCAGCGGCAAATGGGTCGGCCGGCGATTCGCGTCCTGCTTTGGTTCCGGTTTCGCGTTAACTCCGTCGCTTGAATCGCCTAGCGCGCCAGATTCTCCCCCGCTTGTCCATCTCCCTCGTTCATCGCGCGGTTGGTCGGGATCATACGTCCACTTCTCGACGGGATTCCCACCCTGTGCCCCCAGCCCCAGCTCGGCGCGCGCCTCGTCGCGGGTCTTGATGCCGGCGGTCACGAGAATGTTGAGCGTTTGCGCCTGCTGTAGCGGGTCGACCGCGTCGTCGCCGACCCACACGAACTCAAGCCCCGGCTCGTCCATGCAGTCCTGGATCACGCGGTCGAGCGCGCTCTTGATCCAGCTCTTCAGCGGAACCAAGCCCTCCTGCGTCGCCTGTAGCCGCAAGGTCTCGCTGGTCGCCCGGTTGACTTGTGAGACGAAAGCCGAAGCGGGAACCGAGAAGGCTTAGCAGATGAGCCGCGCCAGCCACTCGTCGTACATGTCTTTGAGCGGCGGCTGGCGGGTCTCGATCAGCTTGAAGTCGGCGGGCATGAATTTGGTCATCCGCCGTCTGGCCAGGTTGCCGCTCATCAGCGCGTCGAAATAATCCTGGAAGGCGCGGATCTGGTCGGCGGTCCATTCCTTGGGCAGGGTGGCGAACGCGTCGGGCGAGGAGCCGGTGCGGTAATAGTCGAGGGTGGCGGCGTCGCGTCTCAGCGCGATGTTGACGGTGAGGGCGATCTGCTCGACCGGACTCATCCCGTAGAGCCGATGCGAGCGGACGTTGCGCGGCAGATAGATGAGCTCGTCGGCCGAAAAGTCCGCCGCCGGCACACCTTTCAGAATCTGCTGATAGGCGGGGTCGGGCGCTTCCGGCGCCCGCCCGTCCTCGCCGATCAAGGGCTTGATCGTCGCCCCATCGATGATGTCGAGCGAATAGAGCCCGCCGCCTCTGGCGTAGCGCGGATAGATGGTCGCCGCGTCGATGACCAGCATCTCCTCGACCAGCATCCTGAGCCAGTCGGCGAACGAATGGCGCCGGTCAGGACGGACGAGAAAGCGCGAAACCGCGTCGATGCTTTCCGACGCGTCGGGCGTATCGGCGCGCGAGCGCGCGCGCACCGCATAGCTCTGTCCGGCGATCTGGTCCTTGCGGGTTTCGATCACCGCGCGCAGGAGCGGCAGCGCGTCGGCGAGGCCGCGCAGTTCGGGGAACGAAATGCCGTCCTCGGCGCGCGGGATATAGTTGAGGTTCGCCCCGAACGGATAGTCGAACTGCCGCCCCTTGACCTCCGGCGGCGCCATCGGCGCGAGCGGCTGCAGCGGTCCGAACCAGGTATCCGGCGACACGCCGGTGATGGCGTAGCGGGTCGCCTGGGCGAGGCGGGCGAAAACGCTTGGGGGCAGGGGCCGTCTGAGGGCGTCGTCCGACATGGATTCGGTTCCTTGGCGAAATGCGCTTGAGGGTGCTTGGTGCGGCGGAGCGCCTTTGCCTTCCGTTAGGGATTGGCGGGCTAGAAGCAATCCAGAGCCTAGGCGGCGGCGGCGGTGGATTGCCTCGCTGCGCTCGTGATGACGGAACGTGGACGGGAGACGCCGTGCGCGGATCGATAGCGCTGGTCGCGATCGTCGTTGGCCTGCCGGCGCTTGCCGACGCCGGGCCGCGTTGGACGTTCTGCGTCGCCGCATCGAAGAGCGGCGCCGACGTCTGGATCACCGACGTCTTCGCCGCCGAACGGGACCGCGAGCAGCTCGAAAGCGCGTTGAAGGCGATGATCGAGCGGACGGGCGCGCGCGCCGACGCGCAATGTCCGCAGCCGCGCGAGGACAAGACCGAGGCGGTCAACGCCCAGTTCGAGGCCGAGGAATTCAACCGCAAGCTCGGTGCGACGCTGCACGCCGTACTCGCCGGAGAGTTCCCGCCGCGGCGTTAACATGACCCCTCTCCCAATGGGAGAGGGGTCGGGGGTGAGTGATCGGGCCGCGGCAATCAGTCGCCCCGACCGCCGCGGCCGCGATAGGCGTTGGCGTCGCGCTCGGGGTCCTCATCGCCCGTCGGCGCATGAAGATCCAGGAAGGGCCTCACTTCGACAAGCAAGGCGATCAGCGCCGCCATCGCCGCCGCTTGCGGGAAAAACACGGCGACCGCGCCAAGCGCGTCCTCGGCCAGAACGGCGTCGGCGTCGAGGTCGGAGAACTTGCTCCGCCACGCCGCCGACAAGGCGCTCGTTTTGATGTCGCCGAACGCCTTGATCGCCGAGCCGACCTGACCGGCAGTGATCACAGAAAGCTACTGTGCGCCAGCGCGGTCTGGATGTTCGCCACCGCGACGGCGCTCTGGGCCTTGTCTGCCTGAACGGACGGGTTGCTGAGAAGCGCGAGCTGCGGCGCGACGGCGGCCGGCAACTGAGCCTGCATGCTCATTAGGCCTTGGATGGCCATCTGCATGCCAACCGTGTTGCCCGTGGCCTGCGACAGCGTGAAGTTGTTCAGGAACGACGTCGCCTGCGCGGTGACGGCCTGCGACGTACCGAGCGCGGACTGGAGCGCCGACGCGGCAGTCGCCGCGGCGGAGACATTGTTCGCCGAAAGCGCAGAGCTGAGGTTGTTGAAGAAGGAACCAAGACCGGACATATGATTTTCCTCGGTTTAAGGTTGAATAGCCGTCGAAGGAAACGAGCGGACGGCCAGAGCGCTCGCTTCAGCCGACGGCTTTGCCGGGGGGCGGAACGGGGATCTGGAAGCGACCGAGATCGTCGTCGACCTCGAACAGGGCAATCATGGGAACCAGCAGCCCTGCTGCCCTGGAGCCAACGCGCACAACTCGGTTTGCCCGGGCCCGATGGCGCAACTCGAAAGCGACGCCGCAAGCAGCAAGCCCGCTATCGCCACCGCCCCGGCAAACAACCAGGCGCGCGACATCGGGCTCATTTCGCCCTCGGCGCCGGCTCGGACGTCGACATCTGCGCCTGGATCTTACCGAGCTCACCCGCGACCATGCGGGTCAGCATTTGCGGGGTGATCCCTGCCGCCTTCAAAGCTCCCGGCACAGCATTGGCGACCTGGACTGCCGCCTGCGCGACGATCGGGGAACTGATCGGGATCGACAGTTTGGAGAAACCATCTTCTGCCCCGAGCGCGATGATGCCGGCTTCGGTCTGGACTGCTTTCTCAACCTTCGCCTGGAAGTCGGGAGTGAAGGCTATCCCGGTCACTCTGGCCAAGGCAGCGAACAATATGCCGCCGAGCCCGATCACAAGTCCCGAGACGGCGGCGTTGACGAGCGGCGACAGGGCGGCGACGAACGGCGCCGCCGCGATTGCGGTGTCTGACATGGTGTTTTCCTTTGTGGGATTGGCTCAACCCCCCTTCGCCCATTTGGGAGAGAGGCCGGGGGTAGGGGTTACGGCGCTGCGCTTTTCTCGAGCACATCGCCTTGCGACGGATTTCGTCATCGCCAGGAGCGACGCGACGCGGCGATCCAGGGGGCTAAGGAATGCGGTGGTTGTTCCGGAGCGCCACGTCGCCTTGCGGGCTCCTTGCGATGTGGGCGCCGCTTCGATCAGGGCTAATCATGATGCAGCCGCGCTTGGCGCCTGCGGCTCGGGGCGCGGTACAGGCGCCTACAATTCCTTTGCCGACCAGAACTCGATCATCCCTCCCGCGCCCCGCCGGTCGAGACCGAGGAGGTCAGCCAGCGCCCAGACCAGCGCGTCGGCCCGGTCGGGAGAATAGCCGGCGGCGCGGCGGTCGAAGTCGGGGGTCAGCGCGCAGAGCTGATCCTCGAGCTTGCCGAACGTCCCGGCGTGAAAGACGAGCCCGCGTTCATAAGCGGCCGCGATCGGCTCGGCGCGGAGGAATTTGCCCCGCGTCGCATGAACCGCCCGCACCGGCAGGTTGGGCTCGCTCTGGCGCAGGACCTCCGCCACCATGTCGCCGCCATTGTTGATTTCGGCGACCACCCGGTTGGCCTTGAAGCCACGGTAGGCGGCGCCGACCCGCGCCCCCCACGCGCCCGGCGTATCACCCTGGCTGGTGAGGTCGGCGAGCACGTAGAAGAGCCCGT
This sequence comes from uncultured Alphaproteobacteria bacterium, assembly GCA_963794155.1. GTDB lineage: Bacteria > Pseudomonadota > Alphaproteobacteria > Rhizobiales > Beijerinckiaceae > Roseiarcus. Next base: position 433,222 of record CAWCCX010000008.1, read on the forward strand.
TTTCCGCTCTTGCGGCGACGACAAGACCGCATTCGTCGGACTTGGCCGACGAGCGCGCCGGCGGATCGACCGCGACCACGATTTCTGCGAATTCCTTCGGCGCCGATTCAGGCGCGACGCGCTGGCGCTCGATCAGCGCCCGCGTCCACAAGGCGCCGGGCGTCTCGTCGACGATTTCGGCCATGAGCTCTTGGCGGCCGATCGGCCGGCCCTGATAGCGCGCGGTGATGCGCTCGAAAAACGCCCGCGCCAAGTGCGCCCGGTTGTCGAACGTCGAACCTCGGGTGACGATGGTGTCCTTGTCGGCGGCGAGCGATTTGATGATCTTGGTTGGGCGCGGCGTGGTGGTGACCACCGCCTGCGGCTTGTCTCCGAGCCTGAGACCCAGCAGCGCCTGATCGAAGGCCTCCGGCTGCCGCCAAGCGGCGAGTTCGTCGCACCACAGCTTCATGTGCTGCTTGCCCCTGAGCCGGTCGGGCTCTTCGGCGGAGAAAAGCCAGCTGACGGCGCCGTTCGGCCATTCGAGGCGCAGGTCGGCGGCAAGGAAGCGCGGCCGCTCATCGCGCCGGCAGCAGGCGAGAATGCCGGATTCGCCGGTGATCATCGTATCGCGCACGTCGGCGACGGTTGCGCCGACGAGGTTGACAATCGGGTAGGTTTGCACCCAGTGACGCACGGCTTCCGCGCCCGCGCGCGTCTTTCCGGCGCCGCGGCCAGCAAGGATGAGCCAGATGATCCAGGCGCCCGGCGGCGGCGCCTGGTCGGAGCGCGCCCAGAACGTCCAGTCATGAAACAATTGCGCGCATTCGACCGGCGTCATCAACTCGAGGAGGCGCACGCGCGCGCCGGGATCGAGGCCGAGAATATCGCCGACCCGGGTGACCGGGGCGCCTGGGACGAGACGATAGGTCTTCGGGCGAGCGCGGGGCGCTCGAGCCGCCGTCGTCTTCTTGCCGGTCATTCCTCGGGCGTCTCCGGTTGGAGGCGGCCCGCGAGCCCGTTGAGCATTTGCAAGAAACGCCCGCGGTCCTCCTCGGTGCGGCGCTCGGTCGCGCGCTGCCCCTGGGCTCGTCGGGGACGCCGGTCGCGCCGATCGACCAGTGTGAGCGCGCAGTCGATCGCCTCGAGGTCGCCCTCCTCGATTCGGTCGATCAGCTTGAGGATCATGGCGTCGAGCTGAGCGATTTGGAATCTGGCGTATTCCTCGGCCGGAGCGACCCAGCGCCGGCGCAGCTCGTCGCGCAGCATGTCCTCAATTCGAATGCGGGGAATCTTTGCCCTTGCGCCGGTCTCGTCGGCATCCGCGCCCGCACTCGGGGAAGCGAAGAAGGGTTGCGAGCCGATCGGCGCCCAGCGCCTCGATCGGGCCGATGAGTTCGCGTCGTTCATCTACGCCTGCAGGGATGGTTAGAGAGTGCGCAAGTGGGCGCAGCGCCTGGTAGTGGGCCAGTTTGAATAAGGCAAACTGGCCCACTACCCAGCGCCTCCGCGGCTAGGCGGAGCGAAAAGGGTCCGGGGATCGGGGAGAAAGGCCGGCGCGCGAAGTCGCACGTCTCGAACTTGCCTCACTATGCCGCGACCGGCGTCAAAGCGCAAGCATTTATTCGTGTTTTGTTCGCACGTGCATCGGCCTCAGGCGAAATAACTCAGAAGGGTCAATGCTTTCACGGCCGTAAAAGGTGTCTTCGGCGGAGCGGTTCCCGCGCCACAATTCTTTCGGAGAAGCCGGCCCACTCAAAGCTTTTCGACAATTCGTTGCAGAGAATCCGAATCGATGCTAGTTTGGCCAAAAACGCTGCCAGGCAGTAAGGCGAGCAGGGAGAGAGGCAAGGGACTAGATTTTTTTGTTTGGATTCGGCGCAACTCTCTGAAAAGGCTTACTTCCGCCAAGGGAAGCCGCAGAAATTGCCCCGTTTCAAGGTGTTTCACAAGCGCCTCCAAGCGGACCCGACGCGTAACAGTGGTCGCCGGCCGTCGGCATGGGACGAAAACGGGTGTAATTTCGACCGAGCGCTAGCTTTCGGGGGCCTCGGGTGATTGTTGCGCATTATGTCATGAAAACCAGCCAGGTCGGGGAGACCTCGGGGACCAGCCCGGTCGCGCGGAAAGTTCTGGATCTTGTCGAGCCGGTTCCGGCCGGCGCGGTGTGGCTCGATATGGTTGAGCCGACCGTCGCCGAGGACCAGAAGGTCGAGCTTTATCTCGGCTGCAAGGTGCCGTCTCGGGCCGACCCCGACTTTACTGAACCGCCCGAGGCCTATTACGCTGATAACGGGGTGCGCTACCTGCAGGGCAGCTTTGTGAGCGAACCGGAGGACACGCCCGACGTCACCGGCATCACCTTCGTGCTCACGCCGAATACGCTGGTCACCGTCCGCTACGATCCCGGCGACGCCTTTGAGCTCTTCGGGCAGAGGCTATGCAAGTCGGGCGTTCAGGCGTTGCACCCCGACGCGGTCGCGGTCGGCCTCATCAACACCATCGTCAATCGTTCGGCCCGCGCGCTGAATAGGGTCGGCGTGGAGCTCGAACTCGATCGCCAGCGCGGTCTTCCGGGCCAAGGGCGACCAGGGCGCGAGGAGCCGGATCTATTCCGCGACCCTCGACGCGCTTGGGCGCGAGGACGAGAAGATTTCGAACCTGCGCGAAAGCCTGGTGTCGATCGAGCGGCTGTTGCTGTTCCTGTTGTCGGAGGGACGCTCTGCGGACGCGCCAAAGCCGGTGCGCGAGGCGACGAAGTCGGCGCTGCGTGACCTGCAATCATTGGAGCAGGACGCGAGCGTCAAGGCGCAGAAGGTGCAGTTCCTGCTGGATGCGACGCTCGGCCTGATCAACCTGGCGCAGAACGACATCATCAAGCTTTTCTCGGTCCTGGCCGTCATCTTCATGCCGCCCACGGTGATTGCCTCGATCTACGGCATGAACTTCAAGGAGATGCCCGAGCTCGGATGGCGCTGGGGCTATCCGCTGGCGATTTGCCTCATGATCTGCGCGGCGGTGCTCCCCTATCTCTTCTTTCGTTGGAAGAGATGGCTGTGAGGCGGGGCAGGGTGGAAGCGCGCTAACTCCTGCGAGGAGAGGTAGCCATGGATCCGAGAGTTCAACTGACCATTCAGCAGCGTCAAGCCATCGAGGACGAGTTGACGAAGCGGACTCTCGCGCACGGGCGTCGGGTCGATCGCCTGAGAAGGGGTAAGGCGCTGAGGTCAAGAGCGGGCCCCAAGACCAAGGGCGCGCCCGCGGCCGCTCAGCAATCGCTGGATCTTCTCGCGATCGGCGATTTATGGTTCGACTATCCGCTGAACGGCAACGACGTCTCCTTTTCCGGCGACACCGACATCATCGCGCAGCTCAGCCAAATGGGGAATCCGCCGCCGGTCGTCCTCAATTATGCGCTTTATGGCCAAGCTACGACGTCCGTCTTGTCCTACGAGAATCAAGAGCGCATCGTGAATGTGGTTTCGGATGAGACTCAGTGGATCAACGGATCCCCGGACGCAATCCTGGTCTCGATGGGCGGCGACGACATGGCGGGCGACCAGTTTGCGATCTATTTACAATACCAGGGTTCAGGGCTCGATGTGCCGCGCTTCCAGGGCGCTCTCGCTTCCGTAGAGGCATCTTATTTGGATCTGTTTGCGTTTCGTGACGCTGTCGCTCCAAAAGCTTTGATCATCGGGCACTGCTATGACTACGCTATTCCCAATGGCGTCGCTCCGGCATGCGCGGGACCCTGGCTTCTGCCGTCGCTCGAATTCGCCGGGTATAACGCCAACTCGGGATCGCCGATCGTGTCAAAAATGATCGACATGTTTCATGACATGTTGAATGGCCTGGCAGGCAAAGCGAAAAACAAGTTCGTTCTCATCGACACGCGCGGTACGCTTCAGCGCGTCGCCTTCGATCCCGATGGATGGGCGAATGAGCTTCATCCCTACCCGACCGGTTTCGCGAATCTCGCGCAGAAGTTCCTGGGCGCACTGCAGGCTCTTCCGAACGGATCCGCGTAGCTCACCTAACTTCGAACCATGATCCCACACCGGCTGCACGGTGCTCGGGGATCGCCAATTCAAGCGGCCATTTGCCGGGATTGTCGGCGACGAAGGCGATATGGGTGGTGCGGCCGGGCTGGATCAGGATGGTGTCGCGCCAATAGGGCTCCCAACCGTCGTCCATCGAATGCAATAACCGCGCGACATGGCCCCAAAGCCGCAACGCCTGGACGACCGCAGTCTTGTTAGCGAGCGCGAACACAGTCGGCGTTCCGAGCGGAAGGACAAAAGCCGGCCTCGATGACCAGTCGACGAAAGTCACGCCATTGACCGCGAACGGCGCCGATCCGCCGCCGCTGATAATGAAGTCGCAGCGCGCGGCCAATTCGAGCGCGATCTCCGCCGGCAGCCGCGGATTGGGGGCAAGGCGCCGCGGCGCGGAGCGCGCAGCGACCGGCTCGCCATCGGTCGCAATAGCGATAAACGAGCGGTCGGCCTCGCCAGCGTCGCCCCGCAGGACAAGTCGGACGCCGACGCCGAGTTCGCGCGGCATGTCGAACATCAGTTCGAAACGGGCTCCGGGCCCCATGGGGAACCGATTGTTGAGCGGTTCAAACGGCTCGCTCGGCTGGCCGTCAACGGCGACTATGAGGGCTTTTGCGCCCTCTATCGCGATGACCGCAACACGCGCGGTCGCGGCGCTGCCAAGACGCAACCGCACGCGCGCCCCTGGTCGGGCGCTGAGCTCTAACGGCGCAACGGCATCGTTAGCGAATACAAGACTGCCTCGGCGCCCGCTCCCTCGGGCGATGGCAGGATCGGCGAAGTCGTCCTTGACCTGCCCATCGGCGTCAATGTTCCAATCCGAGAGCACGATTGCCGCGTCCAGATCGACGTCCGGCTTGATTGCCTCCTCGACAATGATCGGCCCAAACAGCCCGAGCCCTTGCTGCGCGGCGTCGGACAAGCCCGAATGCGGAAGATAGAGATTGAAGCCCGCGTCCGGCGCGACAAAGCGGACGTCGGCGCTGGCGCCGGGCTTGACGCGCTCCTGCGTAAGGCCCCCGACGCCCGCGCCAGCGTTTGCCGTCCGCAAGCCTGGAAAGCTAAGTGTCGTCGGCTCGGGCAGCTTGTTGGCGAGCTTCAGCTTCAGCTCCGCGCCTTGCCTAAGCCTCAGGAGAGGGCCCGGGAACCCGTCACCATAAGCATAAGTCTTAGCCGGCTTGACCGGGGGCGGCCCCAGTTGAAGCAACGTAGGAGCGGCCTCGAAGCTGATAAAGCCGTCGGCCGCCGGCGTCGGCGCCTCGGCGCCGGCGGGTTGGCTCAGTTCCCACGCTGCGGCCGCTAGTCCGCCGCAGAGAACCGCGCGCCGAGTCTGGCCTGATATTCGCTGCGCCATTCTGGGACTTTGCCGCTGGCCTGAGACTTGCGGGTTAGCCGGCGAGGAGGGCACATTTATGCGTAAGTTCATGGCATCTTTAGGATTTGCCGCCGTTTGCGTTGCGGTGGCGCGGTTGGAGTCCGCGCCGCTGTTCATAGCGCAGCGCGGGGACGGCACAACCCTCTTGCTCGGAGCTGGCCTCTTTACCATCGCTATCGCCGCCGTGGTGCGCAAATGAGTTGGGCGGCGCTTGAACCTGCTTTTTTCTATGGCGCGCGTCGAGCAAGCTGATATAGAGCGCGCCCAAAGCAATGCGGCCTCGTCAAGCTGGCGCTTGCGGCGGGCGTGGCGGAATTGGTAGACGCGCCGGATTTAGGTTCCGGTGGCGAAAGTCGTGGGGGTTCGAGTCCCTCCGCCCGCACCATTTCCTTTGCGCCCGCGAGCGCGCCGAGGACCAAGTGACGATCGGACGACAGAGAGATATCGGCGAGTTGGGGCTGTCGGCCGCGACGACGACAAGGCGGAACGCAAGATGCAGGTGACCGAAACGCTGAGCCAAGGGCTCAAGCGGGAATACAACATTTCACTCCCAGCGAGTGATCTGGCAGCCAAGCTGGACGGGCAATTGGCGGAACTGAAGGCCAAGGTCCGCATCAACGGTTTCCGGCCCGGCAAGGTTCCGGTTGAGCACTTGCGGAAGGTTTACGGCAAATCAGTGATGGCAGACGTCGTACAGGAGGCCATCGCCAGTGCAAACAAGAAGATCGTCGACGATAACCACCTTCGGCTCGCGCGCGAGCCGAAGGTCGAGCTGCCCACCGATCAATCCGCGATCGATGCGGCGCTCGAGGCCCGCGGCGACCTCAACTTCAAAGTTGCGCTCGAAGTTCTGCCGGTGTTTGAGATTGGCGAGTTCTCGCAAATCTCGATCGAGCGCCCGATCGTCGATGTGGAGCCCGCCGATGTCGAGACCGCGATCGGCCGGTTGACGCAGGAGCGCCGGACTTACGCCGACAAACCCGCGGGCGCGACCGCGGAGATCCTCGACCGCGTCACGGTCGACTTCGATGGAACAATCGACGGCATTCCCTTTGAAGGCGGCGAAGGCAGGGACATCCAAGTGGCGCTGGGCTCAAACACCTTCATTCCAGGATTCGAGGACCAACTCATCGGCGTCTCCGCCGGAGACAAACGCGCGATCCGTGCGACCTTTCCTGAAGCATACGCGGTACGCGCGCTCGCCGGAAAAACGGGCGATTTCGCCGTAACAGTGAAGGGGGTCGCCGCGCCCAACCCGCTGGCGATCGACGACGAATTCGCGAAGAGCCTTGGGTTTGAAAGCGTCGACAAGCTCAAGGAGACGATCCGCGACCGGCTCGTCGCCGAATATGCGCGCGCCTCGCGCGACAAGCTCAAGCGCCAGCTCCTCGACAAGCTCGATCTGCTCTACTCCTTCGAGCTGCCGGAGGGGCTCGTGAACCAGGAGTTCGATTCCATATGGACGCAGGTGACCCGTGAGCAGCAGGCCGCGGGCCGCAGTTTCGCGGACGAGAATACGACGGAAGAGGCCGCGCGCGCCGATTACCGCAAGATCGCCGAGCGGCGGGTGAGGCTCGGGCTCTTGCTCGCCGAGGTCGGAACGAGGGCGGAGGTAAAGGTCTCGGACGACGAGATGACCCAAGCACTGATCGCTCGGGCGCGGTCTTTCCCTGGACAGGAAAAGCAGGTCTGGGACTTCTATCGCAACAACAGCCAAGCGCTGGCTGAATTGCGCGCCCCAATTTATGAGGAGAAGGTGGTCGACCACATCCTCAGCTTGGCCAAGATCGAGGATCGTAAGGTGACGAGGGAGGAACTCCTCAAGCCGATCGACGACGAAGCGCCAGGCGAGCCCGCGACCGAAGACGAGCCGCCGTTGGCCTGACCCGGGCGATGCGTAGGATTCGAAATTTCGGTTTCGAGTCAGAAGGCGAGTGAGCAGGCGCCCCTTTTCGGGGCAATGATGGGCGCCTATGTTGGCCGGGATGCCACAGCCGAGCGCTGTGGCGGACCCGCGAAAGAAAGGTCCTATGCGCGATCCAATCGACTACTACACCAACAATCTCGTGCCGATTGTGATCGAACAGTCGGCACGCGGCGAGCGCTCCTTCGATATTTTCTCGCGATTGCTGCGCGAACGCATCATTTTCATGATCGGGCCTGTCGATGACCTCTCCGCCTCGCTGGTCGTGGCCCAGTTGCTATTTCTCGAGGCGGACAATCCGAAGAAAGAAATCGCGCTCTATGTCAATTCTCCGGGCGGGATCGTCACTGCGGGCTTGTCAATCTACGACACGATGCAGTTTATTCGCCCGAAGGTTACGACTATGTGCATCGGACAGGCGGCGTCAATGGGCTCCCTTCTGCTCGCTGCTGGCGAGAAAGGATCGCGATTCGCGTTGCCCAACTCCCGCATCATGGTCCATCAGCCGTCGGGTGGTTTCCAGGGGCAAGCGTCCGATATCCAGCGACACGCTGAGGATATTCTCAAGGTCAAGCGGCGCCTCAACGAGATTTACGTGCACCACACCGGCCAATCGTACGAAGCCATTGAAAGAACGCTGGATCGCGATCATTTCATGTCGGCTGAGGAAGCGAAGGCGTTCGGTATCGTCGACGAGGTGACCGTCAAGCGTGCCGTTGAACTCGAAGAGATCAAAGCGTAGCCCGCGGCCCTATCAGGCCGGATTATCGTTCCCTTCGCGACGATTTTTGCGGCGCGGGCTTGATTTCGCGCGCAAATTGGTGGTTGCTTGTCAAATCCCGAGCTGACGCAACGGCGGCGGGCGGAAGGCGAACTGAAGCGGGGGACGGCGAGGCAGGGTCCAAGGCTACGTTTCGTTAGGGTGGTTTGGTTAGGCTGCGCGGTCAGGCGTTTGACAACTCGCTTCGGCGAAAGCGGCCTAAATGGAGAAAAGCGATGGCCAAGGCCGAAGGCGACGCCAAAAATACGCTCTATTGCTCGTTCTGCGGCAAGAGCCAGCATGAAGTTCGCAAGCTTATCGCTGGGCCGACTGTGTTCATCTGCGATGAATGCGTCGAATTGTGCATGGATATCATCCGCGAGGAGAGCAAGACCGCGCTGGTCAAAAGCAAGGACGGCATCCCGACCCCGCGCGAAATCTGTAAGGTTCTCGACGACTATGTGATCGGTCAGCCCCAGGCCAAGCGCGTATTGTCGGTCGCGGTCCACAATCATTATAAGCGCCTCAATCACGCCACCAAGCATGGCGACGTCGAACTGGCGAAATCAAATATTCTGCTGATCGGCCCGACCGGTTCGGGCAAGACGTTGCTCGCGCAGACCCTGGCGCGCATCCTGGATGTGCCTTTCACCATGGCCGACGCTACAACGTTGACCGAGGCGGGCTACGTCGGCGAGGACGTCGAGAATATCATTTTGAAGCTCCTGCAGGCTTCCGACTACAATGTCGAGCGGGCGCAGCGGGGCATTGTCTACATCGACGAGATCGACAAAATCAGCCGTAAGTCGGACAATCCGTCGATCACGCGCGACGTGTCCGGCGAAGGGGTGCAGCAGGCGCTGCTCAAAATCATGGAGGGCACGATTGCGAGCGTTCCGCCGCAAGGCGGGCGCAAGCATCCCCAGCAGGAGTTCCTGCAGGTTGACACGACCAACATCCTGTTCATTTGCGGCGGCGCGTTTTCGGGGCTTGAGCGAATCATCTCGGCGCGTGGCAAGGGCACCTCGATCGGATTTTCAGCCAAGGTTCAGTCGCCTGACGATCGGCGAACGGGGGAAGTGTTCCGCGAGGTCGAGCCGGAGGATCTGCTAAAGTTCGGTCTCATTCCCGAGTTCGTCGGCCGTCTGCCGGTCATCGCAACGCTCGAGGACCTCGACGAGGATGCGCTGAAGAAGATCCTGACCGAGCCGAAGAATGCGCTCGTCAAACAGTATCAACGTCTGTTCGAGATGGAGAACACTGACCTCACCATCCAGGAGGAGGCGCTGAGCGTCGTCGCCAAGAAGGCGATCGAGCGGCGCACCGGGGCGCGCGGCCTGCGCTCGATCATGGAGAGCATCTTGCTCGACACGATGTTTGAGCTTCCGGGACTCGATGGGGTCGAGCAGGTCGTGATCGGTCCAGAGGTCGTCGAGGGCAAGGCTCGCCCCCTTTATATCTATGCTGAGCGCGCCGAGCGCGCGAGCTGATCTTGTCTCCGTGTCCTGCGCTGCTTGAAAGTCGCGCGTCGGACGCCCATCTTTCGTGCAAAGTCGCGCGATTCTTGTCATGCTCTCCGGGCACGAGATTTGCTTCATACGGTTTCGGTTCGTTCCCGAAAGTCGTCGTCGAGGATTCGTAAGCGTATAAGATGCGGAGAGGGCGCGAACGCCGGCTCCCGGAATTCAGGACAGCCATGACCAACCAACGCAAGTCCATCGTCCCTGGAACTCTCGACGTCTATCCCGTTCTGCCGCTGCGCGACATCGTGGTCTTCCCTCATATGATCGTCCCGTTGTTCGTCGGCCGCGAGAAGTCCATTCGCGCGCTCGAAGAGGTAATGAAGTCCGACAAGCCGATCCTGCTCGCGACCCAGAAGAACGCCGCCGACGACGATCCGGCGCCCGAGGCGATCTTCTCCGCCGGCACGCTGGCCAGCGTCCTCCAATTGCTCAAATTGCCTGACGGCACGGTCAAGGTGCTGGTCGAGGGGTCGACGCGCGCTCAGGTGACGCGGTTTATGCCCGGCGAGGGTTTTTTTCAGGCTGAGGCTCGCGCGATCGCCGACGAACAGATCGAAAAAATAGAGGGCGAGGCTCTTTCGCGGTCGGTCGTCTCCGAGTTCGAGAGCTACGTGAAGCTGAACAAAAAGATCTCGCCTGAAGTCGTGAGCGCAGTGAATCAGATCGACGACTACGGCAAGCTCGCCGACACCATTGCGTCCCATCTGGCGGTTAAGCTATCCGACAAGCAGGCGATCCTCGAGATGCGTTCGATCGCGAAGCGGTTCGAGAAGTGCCTGGCACTGATGGAGAGCGAGATCTCGGTGCTGCAGGTCGAGAAGCGTATCCGCACCCGCGTCAAGCGGCAGATGGAGAAGACCCAGCGCGAGTACTATCTCAACGAACAGATGAAGGCCATCCAGAAGGAGTTGGGCGACGAAGAGGGCAAGGACGAAATGTCCGAGCTCGAGGAGCGCATCAAGTCGACGAGGCTCACCAAGGAAGCGCGCGAGAAGGCGCTGGGCGAGGTCAAGAAGCTCAGACAGATGTCGCCGATGTCGGCGGAAGCCACCGTCGTGCGCAACTACCTCGATTGGCTGCTCTCGATCCCATGGCAGAAGCGATCGAAGATCAAGAAGGACCTGCCGACCGCGCAGACGATTCTCGACGCCGATCATTTCGGCCTCGACAAGGTCAAGGAGCGCATTGTCGAATACCTCGCTGTCCAGCAGCGCGCCAACAAGCTGACCGGACCGATTTTGTGTCTCGTTGGTCCGCCGGGCGTCGGCAAGACTTCGCTCGGCAAGTCGATCGCGAGGGCCACAGGCCGAGAATTCGTTCGCATGTCGCTCGGCGGCGTGCGAGATGAGGCGGAGATTCGCGGCCACCGGCGCACCTACATCGGCTCGATGCCGGGCAAGGTCATCCAGTCGATGCGCAAGGCCAAGACCTCGAATCCGCTCTTTCTACTCGACGAAATCGACAAGATGGGGATGGATTTTCGTGGGGACCCGTCGTCTGCGCTGCTCGAAGTGCTCGATCCAGAACAGAACTCGACCTTTAACGATCACTATCTGGAAGTCGACTATGATCTATCAGGCGTGATGTTCGTGACCACCGCCAACACGCTTAACATCCCTCCGGCGCTTATGGACCGAATGGAGATCATTCGCATCGCCGGCTACACGGAAGACGAAAAGCTGGAGATCGCCAAGCGGCATCTCCTGCCCCATTCGATGACCAAGCACGGTCTCGACGCCAAGGAATGGGTGGTCGAGGACAGCGCAATCATGGAGCTCGTTCGGCGCTATACGCGAGAAGCTGGCGTCCGCAACCTTGAGCGCGAAATTTCCAATCTTGCGCGCAAGGCGGTGAAGGAGATTCTGACGAGTAAGAGCAAGACAATCATCGTCACTGGAGAGAATGTCGCCGAGTTCCTCGGCCCGCCGAAGTTCCGCTATGGCGAAATCGAGGCCGACGATCAAGTTGGGTTGGTCACCGGCCTCGCCTGGACGGAAGTCGGCGGCGAACTCCTGACGATTGAAGGTGTCATGATGCCCGGCAGGGGCCGCATGACGGTGACCGGTAATCTTAAAGAAGTGATGAAGGAGTTGATTTCCGCCGCAGCGTCCTACGTGCGATCGCGCGCTGTCGATTTCGGCATCGAGCCCCCGATGTTCGACAAGCGCGACATCCATGTGCATGTGCCAGAAGGCGCGACACCCAAGGACGGACCGTCCGCGGGCGTCGGCATGGCGACCGTCATCGTCTCGATGCTGACCGGAATTCCGGTCCGCCGCGACATTGCCATGACCGGTGAGATCACGCTGCGAGGGCGCGTCCTGCCGATCGGCGGTCTCAAGGAGAAGCTGCTGGCGGCGCTGAGAGGCGGAATCAGGAAAGTCCTTATTCCGGAGGACAACGCCAAGGATCTGGCGGAGATACCGAGCTCGGTGAAGAACGGACTGGAGATCGTGCCCGTGTCGCGCATGGATCAAGTGCTCGCGCACGCCCTCGTCCGTCAGCCGATTCCGATCGCTTGGGAGGGGGACGTCGCCACGGCGCCGGCTTCGAGTCCGACTGAGGATGACGGCAAGGGTCTCGTCGCCCACTGACAAGTGCTTGCCTCGGCGTTCGGCTACCTTGACTTTCCGGCGCCGGGGGAAGCCCTTCCCATGAATTGGTGCGAATTTTTCGGAATTCGGGGATTCTTCCCCTGCACAGCATTTTTGGGCGGCAAAAGCGCCCTTTTTTCGCACGGAATCCCAGCCAAGGCTTGCGTTCCTTGGGCGAAACGGCGAGCTATGGATCGAACTCTGCTGTCGATTCGCCTGGGGCGGCGATGGGCGCCTTCAAGGGGAGGGACAGGTATGAGCGCGCAGCGGCGCAAGGCGCCGCGTCATAGAGGCGCGGACTGCGCCGGACTTCAAAACGGCGCCGAACAACCGAGCGCCGCATTCGAATGGAGAGGCCATAATGAATAAGCTTGAGCTCGTCGATCACATAGCCACGGAAGCGGATTTGACCAAGGTTAACGCCGCTGCCGCGCTCGAGGCCGTGCTGGAGGGCATCGAAAAGACGTTGAAGAAGGGTGAGGAAGTCCGTCTGGTGGGATTCGGCACCTTCTCGGTGCGCGAGCGGGCGGCCGGGAAGGGTCGCAACCCGGCGACCGGCAAAGAAATCAAAATCGCCGCGTCGCGGAACGCGCGTTTCAAGCCCGGCGCTGCGCTGAAGGCAAGCCTCAACAAGAAATCGGCAAAGAAATAGTTCTATCCGCCACCTTGGCGAATCGCCTGGCGAAGCAGAGGGCGGCCATGAGGCCGCCCGTTCGGTTTTGATATTCTTGACGAGCAGTACGCTTGGCGAGCGAATAGCGAGCCTGTAGTCTTCGCAGTTGCCGGACGAGCTGTCCGGCGGCGACAAGGGCGGTTAGCTCAGTTGGCAGAGCATCTCGTTTACACCGAGAGGGTCGGCGGTTCGAGCCCGTCACCGCCCACCAGCCAAGGGCGGGCGAAGGCTTTGTTTGGGCCTGCCGGGGCGTTCGCGCTCGTCGCGGTCGCTTTCATGCCTGCTGTGGCCCAGGAACGCGGGACGCCGATGAGTTTCCACGTCGCGCCCCTCGAATCCCGAGAATGCGGCAAACATTGTCCCGACGTGATCGTTGCAGATGGCGTCATCGAGGCTGAGACGCCTCAAGCCTTCGTCGATTTCCTCAAATCGGGCAGCGCGGACACCAAGTTGCGCCGCATCGTTTTTTTCAATTCTCGTGGCGGCAATGTCGTCGCCTCGATGGTCTTTGGTCACATTCTGCGGGGGCTGCGGATCGCAGGCGTCGTCGGAAGGTTCGACGCGGGAGGCGATCCGGGCCCGTACGTTGGAGAATGCCTGTCGGCCTGCGTCTACGCGCTGATGGGCGCGGTGCGCCGCATCGCTCCCCCCGGCAGCGAGGTTGGGCTTCATCGGATGTCGATCATTGAGACCGAAGGGGGTGGCTTCTTGCGGCCGCCGCAGGTGACGCGCAGCTTTGCGGATCCGCCGATGGTCGCCGTGCTTGGACGCTACGCGCGGCGAATGGGCGTCGATCCAGCCATCGTCCGCACCGCCGAGTCGCTGCCGCCCGACACCGTGCATGTGCTCTCGCGCGACGAAATGCGGCGCTGGTCATTGGCGACGAGCCAATTTTAGGCCGCGGAGGGCGAACGCGAGACGACCTGGTAGATGAGCCCAAGGCCAGGGTTTCTTGAGCCTTGCCTGCACGCGATCCTTGACTTGGACAAGCGCGTGGCTTATCCGCCTTCCTCTCCCGCGGGGGAGTAGCTCAGTTGGTTAGAGCGCCGGCCTGTCACGCCGGAGGTCGCGGGTTCAAGTCCCGTCTCTCTCGCCATTCTCCCCCTTCAGGAAGACGCCGCGAGAGCGCCTTGTTCGGCCCATCGCGACCTGACGCCTTTCGCCTTGCATGCTTCGCTGCGCTGCGATACGCCTTCAACCACACAGGCGGCGCGCCCGTTGCTTGGCGCGCCCGCTTGGTCGAAACCTGAAGAGCTAGGCCATGCCGAGCCTTATTTCCGACTATATGCCGCTCGTCGTGTTCATCATTCTAGCAGCGCTAATTGGTGGCGCGCTCTTGATGGCGCCCTTCCTGGTCGCTTACAGGGCCCCTGACGCCGAGAAGCTCTCGCCCTACGAGTGCGGGTTTCCTCCGTTTGACGACGCACGCATGCGCTTCGACGCCCGCTTCTACCTTGTTTCGCTCCTGTTCATCATCTTCGATCTCGAGGTGGCGTTCCTCTTTCCGTGGGCGATCGTCTTTCACGACCTTGGCGCGCTCGGGTTCTGGTCGATGATGATCTTCCTGGCGGTGCTGACCATCGGATTCGTTTACGAATGGAGCAAAGGAGCATTGGAATGGGATTGAGCGCCGGCCCGACCGTTGCGCTTGGCGCGACTGACCTCCTCAATCCGCTGACCGGCAAGCCGCTCCGGCCAGAGGACCGATACTTCGGTTCGATCAGCGACGAGCTCGCCGACAAGGGGTTTCTCGTCACCACGACTGACGATCTGATCCAATGGGGGCGCACCGGCTCGCTGATGTGGATGACCTTCGGGCTTGCCTGCTGCGCAATCGAGATGATGCAGCTGTCGATGCCGCGCTATGACGTCGAGCGGTTCGGTTTCGCGCCGCGCGGGAGCCCGCGCCAGTCAGACGTGATGATCGTCGCCGGCACGCTGTGCAACAAGATGGCGCCGGCGCTCCGCAAGGTCTACGATCAGATGCCTGAGCCGCGCTACGTCATCTCGATGGGTTCGTGCGCCAACGGCGGCGGCTATTACCACTATTCCTATTCGGTCGTTCGCGGATGCGACCGGATCGTCCCCGTCGACATCTACGTGCCTGGCTGCCCGCCGACCGCCGAAGCGCTGCTCTACGGCGTGCTGATGCTGCAGAAGAAGATCCGGCGCACTGGGACGATCGAACGCTAGCGAAAAGCGGGAGCGCCAACAGGGCGAGAGCTTAGGCGAAATGGACGAGCAACTGCAGACCATCGCGGCGAAACTTGCCGGCGCACTGCCGGGCGCGGTTCTCGACTCCAATTTCGAGTTCGGCGAACTGACGCTGACCCTCGATCCTGCCCGCATCATAGAGGCGCTGCAATTCCTGCGGGACGATGCGGGGGCTGAGTTTGTCTCAATCATTGATATTTCAGGCGTAGATTATCCGGAGCGCGAGAAACGGTTCGACGTCGTCTACCACCTTTTGTCACCGAAAATGAACCGGCGGGTCAGGCTGAAGGTCGCAACCGACGAGGATACGCCGATCGCGAGCGCGACGGCCGTCTATCCGGGCGCAGACTGGTACGAGCGTGAGGTTTACGACTTATTCGGCGTGCTGTTCGATGGCCATCCGGACTTGCGGCGCATCCTTACCGACTACGGCTTCGACGGTCACCCGCTGCGCAAGGACTTCCCGATGACCGGCTTCGTCGAGTTGCGGTATGACGACGAGGAGAAACGGGTGCGTTACGAGCCGGTGAAGCTCAATCAGGAATTCCGCCGGTTCGATTTCCTGAGCCCGTGGGAAGGGGCGCCGCTGCCTGGGGATGAGAAGGCGAAGGGACAGTAGGGAACAGGCAGTGACGGATCAGAACCTCCGCAACTTCTCGATCAACTTCGGACCGCAGCATCCGGCGGCCCACGGCGTCTTGCGTCTGGTTCTCGAGCTCGATGGCGAGGTGGTCGAGCGCGTCGACCCGCATATCGGCCTCCTGCATCGCGGCACCGAGAAATTGATGGAGGCGCGCACCTATTTGCAGAACGTGCCCTATCTCGATCGGCTCGACTATGTCGCGCCGATGAACCAGGAGCACGCCTACGCGCTTGCGGTCGAGCGGCTGTTAGGCATTTCGATTCCGCGCCGGGCGCAGCTCATCCGCGTGCTCTATTGCGAGATTGGCCGCCTCTTGTCGCATCTGCTCCAGGTCACGTCGCAAGCGAACGACATCGGTGCGATGACGCCGATTCTCTGGGGGTTCGAGGAGCGCGAGAAGCTGATGGTGTTCTACGAGCGCGCGAGCGGCGCCCGATTGCACGCGGCCTACTTCCGTCCGGGCGGTGTCCACCAGGATCTACCGCGCCAACTCATCGACGACATTGAAGCCTTCTGCGATCCGTTCCTTGGCGTCTGCGACGATATGGAAACCTTGCTCACCGGAAATCGTATCTTCAAGCAGCGCAACGTCGACATCGGCGTCGTCAAGCTCGCAGATGCCTGGGCGTGGGGCTTTTCGGGCGTGATGGTGCGCGCCTCTGGCGCGCCATGGGACTTGCGCAAGGCGCAGCCTTACGAATGCTACGAGGAAATGGACTTCGACATTCCCGTCGGCAAGAACGGCGACTGCTATGACCGCTATGTGATCCGCATGGAGGAAATGCGACAGTCGACCAAGATCATGAAGCAGTGCTGCGAAAAACTGACGTCGCCCGGCGGCGAGGGGCCAGTGAAGACGGACGACGGCAAGATCGCGCCGCCGCGGCGGGGGGTCATGAAGTCGTCGATGGAGGCGCTCATCCATCATTTCAAGCTCTACACCGAGGGCTACAAGGTACCACCCGGCGAAGTCTACGCCGCGGTCGAGGCGCCGAAGGGCGAGTTCGGCGTCTATCTCGTGTCCGACGGCACGAACAAACCATATCGCGTCAAGCTCCGCGCGCCGAGCTTCGCCCATCTCCAGGCGATGGATTTCCTCTGCCGCAAACACATGCTGGCCGACGTCAGCGCCATTCTCGGAGCGATCGACGTCGTGTTCGGGGAGGTCGACCGATGACCGAGGCAACGCCGTCGGCTCACTCGAGGAGCCTCTGACTGATGTCCGTCCGCCGCCTCGCCGAAGAGCAGCCGACAAGCTTCGAGTTCACGCCGGAGAACAGGGCGTGGGCGGAGAAGGAGCTCGCCAAATATCCTCCTGGCCGACAGGCGTCGGCGGTGCTTCCTCTGTTGTGGCGCGCTCAAAAGCAAAGCGGTTACTGGCTGCCACGACCGGCGATCGAAAAGGTCGCGGCCATGCTCGACATGCCCAATATCCGCGTGCTTGAGGTCGCAACCTTCTACACAATGTTCAATCTGGCCCCGGTTGGACGTCATTACGTTCAACTCTGCGGGACCACGCCATGTATGCTGTGTGGCGCCGAAGACCTCAAGGCGGTCTGCCGCAAGCGCATTGGCGAGCAGGGCCATGTGACGCCCGACGGCCTGTTCTCCTGGACCGAGGTCGAGTGTCTCGGCGCCTGTTGCAATGCGCCGATGGTCCAGATCAATGAGGACTATTACGAGGACTTGACGCCGGAGAACTTCGCCAAGCTGCTCGACGATCTGGCGGCGGCCCGGCCGGTCAGAACCGGCTCGCAGATCGGCCGAGTCTCGTCCGAGCCGGTCGGGGGATTGACCGCGCTATCGACGCTCTATGGCGTCGACGCGCGCCGCGCCCCGAGCACGCCAGCGCCCGCGAACGATCAACCGCCCATTTCTCCGGCCGAGGCCGCTGCACACGCACACGCAGAGGCGGAAGTCGCCCATATCCAGGCAGCGCTGGCGACCCTGCCCGCGGATGCGACGCCTGAGCAGAAGGCCGACGCGGTCGGCACTCGGCCCCCCGCCATCGAAGCCCCGGGCGGCAGCGGTCCTGACGATCTGCAGCGGATCAAGGGCGTCGGTCCCGTCAATCAGAAACGCCTGAACGAGCTTGGCGTCTATCACTTCGATCAGATCGCCGCGTGGGGGCGGAGCGAGATTCGCTGGGTCGGAGCCTATCTATCGTTTCCCGGCCGCATCGATCGTGAGCAATGGGTGGTCCAGGCGGCCAAACTCGCCGCTGGCGGTAGTGCACCCCAGGATGAGCAAACTCACACGCACCTGCCGACCGGTAAGATCGGGAACTGAGCGATGCTGGAAGACAAGGACCGCATCTTTACCAATCTCTATGGGCTCGGCGACCGAAGCCTGAAGGGCGCGCGGGCGCGCGGGAATTGGGATGGCACCAAGGCGATCATCGACAAAGGGCGCGACTGGATCGTCGCCGAAATGAAGGCGTCTGGCCTGCGCGGGCGCGGCGGCGCAGGCTTCCCCACCGGCCTTAAGTGGTCATTCATGCCCAAGAGCGTCGATCCCAAGCGCCCGCATTACCTCGTCATTAACGCTGACGAATCCGAGCCTGGGACCTGCAAGGACCGGGAGATCATGCGCAACGACCCGCACACGCTGGTCGAAGGCGCACTAATCGCGTCGTTCGCCATGGGTGCGCATGCTTGCTACATCTACGTGCGCGGCGAATATATTCAGGAGCGCGAACGCCTCGAAGCAGCGGTCGACGAGGCTTATGAGGCGCGGCTCATCGGCAAAGACAATATCCACGGCTGGCCCTTCGATCTCTACGTCCATCACGGCGCCGGGGCCTACATCTGCGGCGAAGAGACAGCGATGCTTGAGTCGCTTGAGGGCAAGAAAGGCATGCCGCGGATGAAGCCGCCTTTCCCGGCTGGGATGGGGCTCTACGGGTCTCCGACGACAGTGAATAACGTCGAATCAATCGCCGTCGCGCCGACGATTTTGAAACGCGGCGCGTCATGGTTCATGAGCTTTGGCGCCCCAAACAATTTCGGCACCAAGGTCTTCTGCGTGTCGGGCCACGTCAGTAAGCCCTGCAATGTCGAGGAGGCGATGTCGATCCCGTTCCGAGAGCTGATCGACAAGCATTGCGGCGGCGTGCGTGGCGGCTGGGACAATCTGCTTGCCGTCATCCCGGGCGGCGCCTCGGTGCGGCTGGTTCCCGCCGCTCAGATCATCGACTGTCCGATGGATTTCGATTCGCTCGCCAAGCTGAAGTCCGGCCTCGGCACGGCGGCGGCGATCGTGATGGACAAGTCGACCGACATCATCCGCGCCATCGCGCGCCTCTCATATTTCTATAAGCACGAAAGTTGCGGCCAATGCACGCCGTGCCGCGAAGGGGCGGGATGGATGTGGCGCGTCATGGAGCGAATGGTCCAGGGCCGCGCGCAGAAGCGCGAAATCGACATGCTGCTCGACGTGACGAAGCAGGTTGAAGGGCACACAATCTGCGCCCTCGGCGACGCCGCGGCCTGGCCGATCCAGGGGCTCATCGCCCATTTCCGCCCAGAGATCGAGCGGCGCATCGATCAATATTCGGCAAACCCGCACAGCGAACCATTGCGGGTAGCGGCGGAGTAGCGAGATGACGAACCATATCGCCCAGCTCAACGTCGGCCGCTTCCGATATCCCGCCGACGATCCGCGCATGGCCGAGTTCATGAACAATCTCGATCGCGTCAATGCGATCGCCGAACGTAGCGAGGGCTTCGTCTGGCGGCTGAAGGACGAAACCAACAACGCGACCTCGATCCGCCCCGCCGGTGACCCGACGTTGGCGGTCAATCTGTCGGTCTGGGAAACCGTCGAAGCGCTTGAACGCTTTGTCTGGGCGACGGTGCACAAACAGTTTTATAATCGCAACGGCGCCTGGTTCGAAAAGCCGATCGCGCCGCATTTCGTTATGTGGCCGATTCCCGCGGGGCAAGTTCCCGACCTCGAAGAGGCGATGACGCGGCTCGCGCATCTGCAGAAAAACGGCGACAGCGACTTTGCTTTCGGCTGGGCGCATCTGGCGCATATCAAGCTGTGGATGAGCCGGAAATGCGGATAGGCGGACGAATCGGAGCGACGCCGTGAAGATCGATTGTCAAAAGGATCGGCTCGAGGTTTGCCGCGCCGACCTCTCCGGGTCACGCTTCGATGACGTCAATCTGTCCGGCTCCGACTTTCATGACATCAACATGTCGGGTTGCTCGTTCGAGGATCTCAACATGTCCGGTTGGCGCGTCCGCAACGCCAATCTCGCTGGGTTGACGCTTGAGAGCGCCAATCTCGCCGACGCGTCGATCGCCGGCGTCGCGCTAGAAGGCGCCACGATCGATGGAATCTCTGTTTCGGATCTATTGGCGCGCGGGCCATGAGGCGAAGAGCGTATGAGCAAGATGATCATCGACGGCAAGGAACTCGAGGTCCCTGCCGAATATACGCTTCTCCAGGCTTGCGAGGCGGCGGGAGCGGAAGTACCGCGGTTCTGCTTTCACGAACGGCTTTCAATCGCGGGCAACTGCCGGATGTGCCTTGTTGAAGTGAAGGGCGGGCCCCCAAAGCCGACCGCGTCGTGCGCCATGGCGGTGAAAGATCTGCGGCCCGGTCCAAACGGGGAGCCGCCGGTCGTGTTCACCAATTCGCCGATGGCGCGCAACGCGCGCAAGGGGGTGATGGAGTTTCTGCTCATCAACCATCCGCTCGATTGTCCGATATGCGACCAGGGCGGGGAATGCGATCTGCAGGATCAAGCGATGGGTTATGGCGCCGACTCGTCGCGCTTCTCGGAGAACAAGCGCGCTGTCGTCGACAAGTTTATCGGGCCGTTGATCAAGACCTCGATGAACCGCTGCATCCAATGCACGCGATGCGTGCGCTTCGTCACCGAAGTCGCGGGCGTTCCTGAGCTCGGCGCGGTCGGCCGCGGCGAGGATATGGAGATCACGTCCTATCTCGAGCGGGCGCTGACGTCCGAGCTGCAGGGCAACGCCGTCGACTTGTGTCCCGTCGGGGCCCTGACCTCGAAACCGACCGAGTTTCACGCCCGGCCGTGGGAGTACATCAAGACCGAGTCAGTCGACGTCATGGATGCGCTGGGCTCCTCGATCCGGCTCGATTCTCGCGGCCGCGAGATCGTCCGCATCCTGCCGCGCGTCAACGATGCGATCAACGAGGAATGGATCTCCGACAAGACGCGGCACATCGTTGATGGGCTCAAGACGCAGCGGCTCGACCGCCCGTATGTGCGCCTCGACGGCTCGCTCAAGCCCGCGAGGTGGGCGGAGGCGTTCGCCGCGATCGCCGGCAAGGTCGCCGCGACATCACCGTTCCGGATCGGCGCGATCGTTGGCGATCTGGCGACGGTCGAGGAAATGTTCGCGCTCAAGGTTCTCTTCGCCAAGCTTGGCTCGCCCAACATCGACTGCCGCCAGGACGGCTCGAAACTGCATCCAAAGTTCGGCCGCGCGTCTTACCTCTTCAACTCGACGGTCGCCGGCATCGACCACGCGGACGCCATTCTCATCATCGGGTCTAATCCGCGCCACGAAGCGGCAGTGCTCAACGCGCGCATCCGCAAGCGCTGGCTCAACGGCGGGGTGTTGACAGGGCTCATCGGCGAGCAGGCCGACCTCACCTTCAAATACAATTACCTCGGCGCCGGGCCCGAATCGCTCGCCGCGTTCGCTGATCACCCGCCGGCCAACAAGACCAAACCGATGTTCATTCTTGGAGCCGGCGCTTTTGCGCGGCCGGATGGCGAAGCAGTTCTCTCGCTCGCCGCCAAGGCGGCGCTGTCGCTGGGCGTGGTGAAGGAAGGTTGGAACGGCTTCAATGTGCTGCATAGCGCGGCCTCGCGTGTAGGCGCGCTCGATCTCGGCCTCGTCCCGGGCGAAGGCGCGCTTGAGGCGGCCGCGATGGCGAAGGCCGGCGCGCTCGACCTGCTGATCAACTTCGGTGCGGACGAGGTTGACATCGAGCCTGGCGCTTTCGTCGTCTACATCGGCACGCATGGCGATCGCGGGGCGCATAGGGCCGACGTCATCCTGCCGGGCGCGGCGTACACAGAGAAGACCGGCATCTATGTCAACATCGAGGGAAGGCCGCAGTTCGCCGAGCGCGCGGTGTTCCCGCCCGGAGACGCGCGCGAGGATTGGTCGATCCTGCGCGCTTTGTCGGATCCGATCGGCGCAAGATTGCCCTTCGACTCGCTCGCCCAATTGCGGGCGACCCTCGCCGCCGCTTATCCCTTCCTTGTGCGCTTCGACGCTCTTTCGCCTGCGGATTCGAGCGTTTTCGGCCGGATCGCTGCGCTTGGCGGCGGTGTGGACAAGGCGCCGTTCGTTCCGGCCATCCGCGACTTCTACCTCACCAATCCGATCGCGCGCGCCTCTCGCGTCATGGCCGAATGTTCGGCTTTGGCGCGGGGTGTTCAGCGCGAAGCGGCGGAATAGGGCCGATCCGAAATGAGCAGCACGACGCCCTCCCGGTCCCCTTCGCCGCCCTGGCCCGCGATTGTAGGGATCGGCGCGCTCGTCATCGTCGTTATCGTCGCCCTTTTGTGGCTTGTGGTCGAAAGCGGCGCGATGTCTGCGGTCGGCGAATGGATGCATGAGAGCGACGCCGGCTCGTTGCTGAGACATGTGCTTGAGAGCCTGTTGATGCTTGTGTGCCTTCTCCTCTCGACCGCGGCGTACATTTACATCGAGCGGAAGATCTGGGGCTCTGTGCAGTTGCGGCGCGGACCGAACGTCGTCGGGCCCTGGGGCGTCCTGCAGCCCTTCGCCGACTTTCTCAAGTTCATGCTCAAGGAGCCGGTCATTCCGGCAAGCGCCAACAAAGGCGTGTTCGTCGCTGCGCCGCTGGTCTCCGTCGTGCTTGCGCTCTCCGCTTGGGCGGCGATTCCGGTCGCCGATGGGTGGTCGATCAGCAATATCAACGTCGGCGTCCTCTATCTCTTCGCCGTGTCGTCGCTTGGCGTCTATGGGATCATCATGGCGGGCTGGGCGTCCAACTCGAAATATCCGCTGTTGTCGGCTTTGCGCTCGGCGGCGCAAATGGTTTCGTATGAGGTGTCCATCGGTTTCGTGATTGTCACCGTGGTGATGTCCGCTGGCTCGCTGAACCTGTCGGATATCGTGCGCGCGCAGGACACGCAATTTGGTTTGCTCGGCTGGTATTGGCTGCCGCTATTGCCGGTGTTTGTCATCTTCTTCGTCTCCGCCCTTGCGGAGACAAACCGGCCGCCGTTCGACCTGACCGAAGCCGAGTCCGAGCTGGTCGCCGGCTATTCTGTAGAGTATTCCGCCTCGCTCTTTCTTCTACAGTACCTTACCGAATTGGTCTCCATATTGACCATGTCATCTATGACGGCGGTGCTGTTCTTGGGCGGCTGGCTGTCGCCGCTGCCTTTTCCACCTTTCACCTGGGTGCCCGGTCTGATCTGGTTTCTCATCAAAGCGTGGTCGGTGGTGTTCATGTTCTCCATGGTGAAAGCGTTCGTGCCGCGCTATCGTTACGACCAATTGATGCGGCTCGGTTGGAAGGTGTTCCTGCCGATCTCGCTCGTGATGGTGGTCGTCGTAGCCGGCGTGCTCGAATTCACTGGACGCGGCGTGGACGCTTCGGGACCCCTCGGCTGACGGAGGAGAGAAAGGCCATGGCTCTCAGGCTCGCTCAATCCGCCCGCTCGTTGTTCCTCGCGGAATTTATGGCCGCGCTCGCGCTTTCGATCCGCTACATGTTCAAGCCGAAGGCGACCTTGAACTATCCACATGAGAAGTCGCCCTTGAGCCCCCGCTTCCGTGGCGAGCATGCGTTGCGCCGCTACCCGAACGGCGAGGAGCGCTGCATCGCTTGCAAGCTGTGCGAGGCGATTTGTCCTGCCCAGGCGATCACGATCGAGGCGGGACCAAGACGCAACGACGGCACCCGCCGGACGACGCGGTACGACATCGACATGGTCAAATGCATCTACTGCGGCATGTGCCAGGAAGCTTGTCCGGTTGACGCGATCGTCGAAGGCCCGAACTTCGAATTTGCGACCGAAACGCGCGAAGAGCTTTACTACGACAAGCAACGATTGCTGGCCAACGGCGATCGCTGGGAGCGGGAGTTGGCGCGCAACATCGCGCTCGACGCCCCGTATCGATAACAGTCTTCTTCCCTCGCGGGAGATGGATCCCGACCATCGCCCGTCGAAAGACGGACGTTGCCAGGGGACGCCTTTTGATTGGCCGGATGAAGAGTCCGCACCGCGAGAGGCGCGCCAACGAATGCGGCGCTCTGCGCCCACCTCTAGCCCTCATCGGGCGAGGGGCTTTTGACGAGAGGCGGGCGATGCAGGCCGATGCTTTGTTCTTCTGGATTTTTGCGCCAATTCTGGTCGCGTCGGCCTTCGCCGTAATCACGGCGAGAAACCCCGTCCACTCGGTCCTCTTCCTGATTCTTTCCTTCGTCTGTGCCGCCGGCCTGTTTCTGCTGATGGGCGCGGAGTTCCTGGCGATGATCCTGCTTGTCGTCTACGTTGGCGCGGTCGCTGTCCTGTTCCTGTTCATCGTCATGCTGCTTGATGTGGATTTCGCCCGCCTTAGGCAGGGCTTCGTCGAATATCTGCCTCAGGGGCTGCTGATCGCTTTGGTCGTGGCCATCGAACTCATCTACGTCGTCTCCGGCCTTGGCCCATCATCCAGGGCCGCCGCGGCAGCGACGCCGGTGGGCACGCTCAGCAACACCGCCGCCCTCGGCGAGGTTCTCTACACCCGCTACTTCTACTTCTTTCAGGCTTCAGGAATGATACTCCTCACCGCCATGATCGGCGCGATCGTTTTGACCCTGCATCACAAGCCGGGGGTCAAGCGGCAGGACGTTGGCGCACAAGTCGCGCGCACCCCCGAAACGGCCGTCGAGGTCCGCAAGGTGCCCACGCGGGCCGGAATTTGAAGGATGAGCAGCATGGAAATCGGCCTTTCCAATTATCTCACCCTTGCTGCGATCGTGTTTACGATAGGAATCGCCGGCATCATTCTCAATCATAAGAACATCATCATCATTCTCATGTCGGTTGAGCTCATACTTTTGTCCGTGAACATCAACCTCGTAGCCTTTTCGACTTACTCGGGCGATTTGACCGGCCAGGCTTTCGCGCTCTTCATCCTCACGGTCGCCGCGGCGGAGTCGGCGATCGGCCTCGCGATCCTGGTGGCCTACTACCGCAATCGCGGCTCGATTGCGGTCGAAGACATCAATTCGCTGAAGGGCTGAGACGGATTCATGTACGAGCTGATCGTCTTCCTGCCGCTTCTCGGCTTTCTGATCGCCGGCATTTTCGGGCCGTGGATTGGCGTGCGCGGCGCCGAATATGTCACGACCGGCCTGCTCGGCGTTTCCTTCATTCTCTCGTGGATCGCGTTCGTCATGGTCGCGGGCGGAGCGGACGCTCACGTTCTGCTCGGCAATTGGTTCACCTCGGGCAAGCTCGTGGCCGCCTGGGCCTTGCGCATCGACACGCTAACTGCTGTCATGCTGGTCGTGGTGACGACGGTGTCGCTCCTCGTCCACATCTACTCCGTTGGCTACATGTCGGACGACCCATCGCGACCGCGGTTTTTCGCGTACCTTTCGCTCTTCACCTTCGCCATGCTGATGCTGGTGACATCGGACAATCTGGTGCAGCTCTTCTTCGGCTGGGAGGGCGTCGGTCTGATGTCCTACCTGCTGGTCGGCTTCTGGTATGAGCGGCCCTCGGCCAATGCGGCGGCGATCAAGGCGTTCGTCGTCAATCGGGTCGGTGACTTCGGCTTTTCGCTGGGCATCTTCCTCACCTACTATCTGACCGGTTCAATCGCCTTCGATCAGGTGTTCGCCGCCGCGCCCGGTCTTGTCGGCCAGACAGTGCATTTTATCGGCTTCAATTGGGACGCCGTGACGCTCGCCTGCCTGCTCCTGTTCATGGGCGCGATGGGCAAGTCGGCGCAGTTCCTGCTGCATACTTGGCTTCCCGACGCAATGGAGGGTCCGACCCCGGTCTCGGCCCTCATTCATGCGGCGACCATGGTCACCGCCGGTGTATTCATGGTCGCGAGGCTGTCGCCATTGTTCGAGTTGTCTTCGGCCGCGCTCAGCGTCGTGACGATCGTCGGCGCGACGACGGCTTTCTTCGCCGCGACAGTCGGCCTCGTGCAGAACGACATCAAGAAAGTGATCGCCTATTCGACGTGCTCGCAACTGGGCTACATGTTTGTCGGCCTTGGCGTTGGCGGTTACAGCCTGGGTATTTTCCACCTCTTCACTCACGCCTTTTTCAAGGCGCTCCTCTTCCTTGGCGCGGGCTCGGTGATCACCGCGATGCATCACGAGCAGGATATGCGCGCGATGGGCGGCCTGCGTAAGGAGATCCCATTCACCTTCTGGATGATGATAATCGGCACGCTCGCACTGACCGGCGTCGGCATTCCGTTCACGCCGATCGGGTTCGCCGGCTTCGTCTCCAAGGACGCAATCATCGAGGGCGCATTTGCGTCGCATCGCTATGGGGCGGTCTATGGGTTCTTGTGCACCGACATGGCCGCCGGGCTGACTGCCTTCTATTCCTGGCGCCTCATATTCATGACGTTCTGCGGGGCGCGCGGCGGTTGGTCGTCGACCCTTGAGGCGAACGCGCATAACGACCACGGTGGCGACGAGCACAGCGATGGCGATCATGCCCACGGCGCTCACGCCGCGCACAAATCACCACTTGTCATGCTGATGCCCCTGGCCGGCCTGGCCGTCGGCGCGACCTTCGCCGGCACGGCCTTCCGCTACCTGTTTATTGGCGGTGGCTACGAGGCGTTCTGGCGCAACTCGATTTTCCTCGGACAGGAGAACCACATCCTCGAGGAAATGGAGCACGTACCGGCGCTTGTCTCGCTGTCGCCGAGCCTGTTCATGCTGGGCGGGCTCGCGATCGCCTATTACATGTACCTCGTAGACCGTACGGCCCCGGCGCGGCTCGCGAATGCGTTCCCCGCGCTCTACCGCTTCCTGCTCAACAAGTGGTACTTCGACGAGCTTTACGACTTTCTGTTCGTCCGTCCGGCTTTCGCCATCGGCCGCGCCTTCTGGAAAGGTGGCGATGGCGCGATCATCGATGGGCTTGGGCCGGACGGCGTCTCGGCCCGCGTTCTCGATGTCGCTCGGAGCGCCGTGCGTCTGCAGACGGGCTACGTCTACCACTACGCTTTCGCGATGCTTATTGGCGCGGCCGCGCTGACGACTTGGTATCTGTTCAACGGGGCCATGCGATGAACGGTTCCTGGATCCTCTCCGGCATCCTGGCGCTGCCGCTGATCGGCGCGCTGTTCATCCTGCTGCTGCCGGGCGACGGCGAAGCGACCAAGCGAAACGCGCGCTGGATTGCGCTGTTCGCGACCCTGATCACGTTCGCCCTGAGCCTCGTCGCCTGGTCCCGCTTCGACCCGGCCCAGCCCGGCTTTCAGCTTGTCGAGGAGCGCGATTGGTTCTCGCACGCGATTCTCTACAAGCTTGGCGTCGATGGCGTTTCGATGCCGTTCATCCTGCTCACCGCCTTTCTCATGCCGATCTGCATTGTCGCGTCCTGGACACCGATTCAGACCCGTGTGAAGGAGTACATGATCACCTTCCTGGTGATGGAGACCCTGATGGTCGGCGTCTTCGCCGCGCTCGACCTGGTGCTCTTCTATCTGTTCTTCGAGGGCGGCCTCATCCCGATGTTCATCATCATCGGCGTCTGGGGCCACGGGAACCGGGTGTACGCCGCCTTCAAGTTCTTCCTTTACACTTTCACCGGCTCGGTTCTGATGCTGCTCGCGATCATGGCCATGTACTGGACGGCGGGCACGACCGACATCACGGTGCTGCTCAAGACGCACTTCCCGGCCAACATGCAGACTTGGCTGTGGCTTGGGTTCTTCGCCTCGTTCGCGGTCAAGATGCCGATGTGGCCGGTCCACACCTGGCTGCCTGATGCGCATGTCGAAGCGCCGACCGCGGGATCGGTGATGCTGGCCGCAATTCTTTTGAAAATGGGCGGTTACGGCTTCATCCGGTTTTCGCTGCCGATGTTTCCGGACGCGTCGCTCTATTTCACCCCGCTCATTTTCGCTCTGTCGGTGATCGCAATCATCTACACCTCCCTGGTCGCGCTGGCGCAGGAGAGCATGAAGAAGCTGATCGCCTATTCGTCGGTCGCCCACATGGGTTTCGTGACGATGGGAATCTTCGCCGCCAACACCCAGGGGATTCAGGGGGCGGTCTACCAAATGGTGAGCCACGGACTCATCTCCGGCGCTCTCTTCCTTTGTGTCGGCGTCGTTTATGACCGCATGCACACCTACGATATCGCTGCCTACGGCGGCCTCGTGCAGCGCATGCCGCTTTATGCGCTCGCCTTCATGGTGTTCACTCTGGCCAATATCGGGCTGCCGGGGACCACGGGCTTTATCGGAGAATTCCTGACCCTGATCGGCACGTTTCAGATCAACAACTGGGTCGCCTTTCTCGCCACCTTCGGGACCATCCTGTCGGCGTGCTATGCGCTCTATCTCTACCGCCGCGTCATCTTCGGCGTGATCGAGAAGCCGAACCTGTTGGGCATCGCCGACCTGACGGGCCGCGAGGTCGTGACGCTGCTCCCGCTTGGCCTGCTTGTCATCTTCTACGGCGTGCATCCGCAGCCGATCATCGACGCCAGCGCGGCCTCGATCGACCAACTCATCCAGGGCTTCGAACACGCCGTCACGGCGACCAAGACCGCGGGCTTATGACGGCGCCCCGGGACTTGCGCCGCCCATTATTTGGCTTTTGAACGAGCGACATTCATGCACGAGACGGCCATTTCTCTTCCCGTGGTCCTGCCGGAGGTGGTCCTGGCGGCGGGGACCTTGGCGCTCGTGCTTTACGGAGCCCTGCGCGGCGAGCGGGGGTCGAACCTTATCAACGAGATTGCCGTCGGCCTGCTCGGCCTCGTATTGATTCTGATAGTGGCCAAGAATCGCCCTACGGGCGTCACTTTCTACGGCGCCTTCGCGGACGACGCCTTCACCCGCTTCATGGGCGCGATCATGCTGGTCGGCTCGCTGGTGACGCTGCTGCTGTCGGTCGAGTTCATGCGTCAGGAGCGTATCGGCGGTTTTGAATTCCCGGTCCTCATCCTGATCTCCACCCTCGGCATGCTGATGCTGATCTCGGCGGACGACTTCATCGCGCTCTACCTCGGTTTCGAGCTAATGAGCTTGGCGCTCTACGTGATCGCGGCTTATCGCCGGCATGACGTGCGCGCGACGGAAGCCGGCCTCAAGTATTTCGTCCTCGGCGCTTTATCCTCCGGGATGATGCTCTACGGGATCTCGCTCATCTACGGCTATTCGGGCTCGGTTTCGTTCAGCGCGGTCGCCGAAGCCGTGCATGATCATGCGAGCATCGGCGTGCTGTTCGGGCTGGTGTTCATTCTGGTCGGGCTGGCTTTCAAGATTTCCGTCGTGCCGTTTCATATGTGGACGCCCGACGTCTACGAAGGCGCGCCGACCCCGGTGACGACCTTCTTCGCCACCGCGCCCAAGGTTGCGGCAATGGCGGTCCTGGTTCGGGTCATGGTCACCGCCTTTCCCGGCATTTCCAGCGACTGGCGCCAGATCCTCACCTTCGTCTCGATCGCCTCGATGGTTCTTGGCGCTTTCGCCGCAATCGGCCAGCGCAACTTCAAGCGGCTGATGGCCTATTCGTCGATCGGCCACATGGGATACGCGCTGGTTGGTCTCGCCGCTGGCACGGTCGAGGGCGCGCAAAGCGTCATCATCTATATGGCGATCTACGTCGTGATGACGCTTGGAACCTTCGCCGCCATTCTGTCCATGCGGCGTCAAGGCCGCGCGGTCGAGACGATGGCCGACCTCGCTGGCCTGGCGCGGACGAATCCGACGATGGCCTTCTTCCTGGCTACGATGATGTTCTCACTTGCCGGCGTTCCGCCGCTCGCCGGCTTCTTCGCCAAGTTCTATGTCTTCGCCGCCGGCATCAAGGCTGGTCTCTATGGCCTGTCGGTCATCGGCGTTCTGGCGAGTTGCGTCGCCGCCTACTATTACCTCAGGATCGTCAAGCTGATGTATTTCGACGAGCCAGCGCCGGCGTTCGACCGCCCGGCTCCGGTCGCGCGCATCGTGCTGGCGCTTTCGGCCCTCATGATCCTCTTATTCGTGTTCCTGCCCTCGCCGATCACCAACGCCGCGATGGCGGCCGCCCAGTCGCTCTTTTGACCGCCGCCCCCAGGCTGGACGACTCGGTTGGGACTTGGCGCGTCATTCGATTCGGTGCGATCGATTCGACCAACGAGGAGGCGCGCCGCCGCGCGCATGCAGGCGAATCCGATCGCATCTGGATCGTCGCCGACGAGCAAACCGCCGGGCGAGGGCGCCGCGGTCGAGCCTGGATCTCGCTCAAAGCCAACCTCCACGCGACAGCCTTACTGGTCGATCCGTGTCCGCCCGCGCTGGCGCCGCAGCTCGGCTTCGTCGCTGGCGTGGCGTTGGCGCACGCCGCCGGGGACGTTGGCG
Source organism: uncultured Alphaproteobacteria bacterium (assembly GCA_963794155.1). Lineage (GTDB taxonomy): Bacteria > Pseudomonadota > Alphaproteobacteria > Rhizobiales > Beijerinckiaceae > Roseiarcus. Next base: position 463,538 of record CAWCCX010000008.1, read on the forward strand.
TCGCCGATGTCACCCTCAAATGGCCAAACGATCTCTTGCTGAGCGGCGCCAAATGCGCCGGCATCCTGGTCGAAGGCGTCGGCCTCGAAGGCCGGCGCACCGCCTATGCGGTTGGGGTCGGGGTCAATTGTGCGCACGCGCCGGAAGGGCTTGGTTGCACGACCGCATGTCTGCGCCGCGCAGGCGGGCGGGCGGTCGACGCGGGCGAATTGTTCGCGCGTCTCGCTCAGCGGTTTGAGGAGGCGCTCGAGGCTTGGCGTGGCGGACGCGCATTCGACCGGATTCGCTCCTCTTGGCTCGACTGCGCTCTCGGTCTCGGCGAACGGGTCGCGATCGACAGCGGCGCCGGCAGCCGCGAGGGCGTCTTCGAAGGGATCGATGCCGGCGGCCGCCTGCTTATGCGTTCCGAGCGCGGGCTCGAGAGCGTCGAGGCGGCCGACCTCAGGCTTTGGCCGCGATCGGACGCTCCGCCGCCGGAGGCTTGGCCGGCTTCTCACCCGCCAGAGGGCCGGAGCTAGATGATCGACGACAGCGAATTCGTGTTCGCCCCCCTCGGCGGCTTGGGCGAGATCGGAATGAATTGCGCCCTCTACGGCTACGGGCCCGCGAGCGCGCGCCAATGGCTGATGGTCGACCTCGGCGTCGCTTTTGCCGGCGAGGATTTGCCCGGCGTCGATCTCATCATGCCCGATCTCGGTTTCATCGAGAAGGCGAGGAAAAATCTGGTCGGTGTCATAATCACCCATGCGCACGAGGATCACATCGGCGCGCTCGCCGAACTGTGGCCGAGCCTTGGGGCGCCCGTCTATATGACGCGCTTCGCGGCCGGGCTCGCCGAGGCGCGCCGGCTTGGCGAGCCCGGCGCGCCCAAGATTCCGTTGAAGATCGTGGCCCAGGGCGAGAAAGTCGCGATTGGCCCGTTTGTCGTTGAGTTCGTCGCCGTGGCCCATTCCATCCCCGAAAGCTCGGCGCTGGCGATCCGCACTCCTGCGGGCCTCGTCGTCCATACCGCCGACTGGAAGATCGACCCGACGCCGATCATCGGCGCGCCGACGGACGAGGCGCGGTTCAAGGCGCTCGGCGACGAGGGCGTGCTGGCGCTGGTCTGCGATTCGACCAACGTCCTGCGCGAAGGCGAGAGCCCTTCGGAGCGTGACGTAGCCAAGACCCTGGCTTGGCTCATCGGCGAGGCGAAGGGCAGGGTCGTCGTGACTACCTTCGCCTCCAACGTTGCACGTTTGCGCTCGGCCGCCGAGGCCGGCTTCGCCGCCGGACGGCACGTCTGCATCCTCGGGCGGGCGATCGAACGCGTCGTCGCGGTCGCGCGCGAGTGCGGGATGCTCGACGGCGTGCCGCCATTCCTGGGAGCGGACGCGTTCGAGCGTCTGCCGCGCGACAAGATTTTGGCGCTCGCCACCGGCAGCCAGGGCGAGCCGCGCGCGGCGCTCGCGCGGATGGCCCAGGACGAGCATCCGACGGCGGAACTGAGCGTCGGGGACACTGTCATCTTTTCCTCGCGCACCATTCCCGGCAATGAAAAGGCGGTTGGCAAGATCATCAACGCGTTCGTGACCGCGGGCGTCAAGGTCATCACCGACCGTACCGCGCTCGTGCATGTCTCCGGCCATCCGCGCCGGGCGGAGATGGAGAAAATGTACGCCTGGACCCGCCCAAGGATCGCAGTACCCGCACACGGGGAGCCGTTGCACCTGAGCGAGCATGCCTCGTTCGCCAGGGCGCAGGGCGTGCCTCAGGTCTTGCGTGCTTTGGACGGCGATCTCATCCAGTTCGCGCCCGGCGATGTTTCGGCCGTAGGCAAGGTCGCGAGCGGGCGACGGCTGAAGGACGGCGCCATTCTCCTGCCGGCGGATCAGGAATGCGTGGGCCAGCGCCGCCGACTCGCCTTCGCCGGGGTCGTCTCGATTGCGTTAGCGCTGACCCCGAGGGGCGAATTGGCGGGGGACCCGGATGTGATGATCGCCGGCCTGCCCGAGCGCACGGGGGAGGGCGCCGCGATCGACGCGCTGATCGACGACGCGATCTTCGAGGCCTTCGAGAGTCTGCCGCCGGGCAAGCGGCGCGACGCCGATGTCGTCTCCAGCGCCGTCGAGCGGGCGGTGCGCAATTCGGTCAACGCCGTCTGGAGCAAGAAGCCCCAGGTTCACGTGCTGGTTGTCGAAGTCTAGCCGAGCCCAGTCGTCATGATCGGAAGACTGAATCACGTCGCCGTCGCCGTCCCTGATCTCGAAAAGGCCGCGGCCGCCTACCGCGAGACGCTCGGCGCCCGCGTCTCGGCCCCCAAGCCCGAGCCCGACCACGGCGTGACGGTCGTGTTTGTCGAGCTCCCCAACGCGAAGATCGAATTGCTGCATCCTTTGGGCGCAAGTTCGCCGATCGCCAAGTTCCTCGAGCGCAATCCGGAAGGCGGCATGCACCATCTGTGCTACGAGGTCGACGACATAATCGCCGCGCGCGATCAGCTCAAAGCCAAAGGCGCGCGCGTGCTCGGCGACGGGAACCCAAAGATCGGCGCTCACGGCAAGCCGGTGCTGTTCCTGCACCCGAAGGACTTTGCCGGCACGCTGATCGAGATCGAGCAGATGTGACGACAGTAGAAAAGCTTTCGCTCGACGAGGCGCGGCGGATCGCCCTGGCAGCCCAAGGCTTCGGCGGCCCGCGCCCGGAAAGGATCACGGCCGCCCGATGGCTTAGGACTATCAACCAGCTGTCCCTTCACCAGATCGATAGCGTCAATGTCCTGGTCCGCGCCCATTACCTGCCCGCGTTCTCTCGGCTCGGACCATATGACCGTTCGCTGATCGACGCGGCCGCCTGGGGAAACCGGAGGAAGCGGCGGCTGTTCGAATACTGGGCCCATGAGGCGTCGCTCCTGCCGCTTGCCCTGCATCCCTTGCTGCGCTGGCGGATGGCCCGCGCGGATCGCGGGGAGGCCGGTTGGAAGGGCTTGCGGCCCTTTGCGCGCGAGCGCAGGGCCGAGGCGGAAGCTCTTCTCAATCGCATCCGCAACGAAGGGCCTGGGGCGGCCTCAGACTTTGACGAAAAGCGCGGACGGTCGGGCTGGTGGGAATGGGGCGACGCCAAGCGGGCGCTCGAGTGGCTGTTCTGGGCCGGCCACATCACCACGGCGACGCGGCGCGGCAGCTTCGAGCGGGTCTACGACCTCACCGAGCGCGTCATTCCAGCCGAAATTCTCGCCCTGCCGAGCCCAGACGAGAAGGAGGCGCAGCGCGCCCTCATCAACCGGGCGGCTTACGCACTCGGCGTCGCCACTGCGCAGGATCTGCGCGACTATTTCCGTCTTGGCCCAGATGAGGCGCGACGGGCGATCGAGTCGCTGGTCGAGGCAGGCGTTCTCGAGCCGGTCGAGGTGCCTGGATGGGCTCGCCTCGCCTATCTTCGCCGCGACGCCCGCAGGCCGCGCCGCATCTCGGCGCGCGCTCTCCTGGCGCCGTTCGATCCGCTCGTCTGGGAGCGTTCCCGCGCCTTGCGGCTCTTCGACTTCCACTACCGGATTGAGATTTACACGCCGGCCGACAAACGCCAGCACGGCTATTATGTCCTTCCCTTCCTGCTCGGCGACCGGCTCATCGCTCGGCTCGACCTGAAGGCCGATCGACAAGCCGGACGATTGCTCGTCCGTGCGGTGCATCTCGAACCGCACGCTCCCTCGGACGCCATGGACGCGATCTCCGAGGAGCTTGCTGTGCTGGCTGAATGGCTTGGTCTTGCCGAAATCGTCCAGCCGTCGAAGCCCACAAATCGCTGACACGCGCGCCCTTCCGGGCTATAAGCCCGCCGCTGCAGCCCGCGTGGACGACTGGATCAAGCCCCACCATGGCAGCTCGCGCGTCGGCACGGAAAGGCCTCACATGTCCGGCTCCGCCCTCACCAGCGCAACGCTCGACGAGCGCCGGAGGCGGATTTTGTTTCGCGCCTGGCGCCGCGGCGTGCGGGAGATGGATTTGGTGATGGGCCGGTTCGCGGACGCATATTTGCCGGCTATGAGCGAGGCCGAACTCGGCGAGTTCGAGCGTCTGCTCGACGTCCCGGACCCGCAAGCGCTCGCCTGGATCATCGGCGGCGAGCCGCCGCCGCGCGAGTTCGACACGCCGCTGTTTGCCGGCCTGCGCGGACGCGGGCGGGAACCGTCGCCGAGCGCCGACGAGACGCCGTGAGTCCCATTGCACCCGCCGTTCGCCGTCTCGAGGAGGGCGGCGCGGTCACGCTGGCGCGCGCGCCCGAGGGCTACGACGCCTTTGTTGTTGCTGAGCTCACGCGCGCGCTCGCCAAGGCCGGCGAGCACCGTGCGGTGACGCTCGCGTTCGTCGCCCGCGACGGCCTGCGTGCGCAAAACCTCATCGATGCGCTCGCCTTCGCCGCGCCCGAGATCGAGGCGCTGCATTTTCCGTCCTGGGATTGTCAACCCTACGATCGCGTCTCGCCCAATGCCGCGACTTCGGCCGAGCGCATGACGGTGCTCGCGCGCCTTGCGCGGACAAGGGGCGCCGTGGAGCGGCCGCGCATTCTTGTCGGTTCGGTCAATGCTATGACCCAACGCGCGCCCCCGCTCACCTTCGTCGCCTCGGCCGCCTTCTCGGCCGCGCCCGGCAACAGCGTGCGGATGGAGGATCTGACCCGCTGGCTGGAGGCGAACGGCTACGCTCGGGCGAGCACCGTCCGCGACGTTGGCGAATACGCCTCGCGCGGTGGCATTCTCGACCTCTATCCGCCCGGTATGGCGGCGCCGATCCGGCTCGATTTCTTCGGCGATACGCTCGAATCGATTCGCGCCTTCGATCCCGAGACGCAGCGCTCGACCGTGCAATTGCGGTCGCTCGATCTGGTGCCGGTGAGCGAAGCGCGGCTGACGACCGAATCGATCCGCCGCTTCCGCCAGGCCTACGCTCAGGAGTTCGGCGCGCCGGGCCGTGACGACGACCTCTACGCCGCCGTCAGCGAGGGCCGCCGCGCGATCGGCCTCGAGCATTGGCTGCCACTCCTCTACGAGAGCCTCGACACGCTGTTCGACTATCTCGGTGATGCGCCTTTCGTGCTTGACGCGCGCGCGGAGGAGGCGGCGCACGAGCGCATCGCCCTGATCGCCGACAACTACGCCGCTCGCCGCACGGCTTATGGCGAGGATCCGATCAAGGCGGACTATAAGCCGCTGCCGTTCAACCGGCTTTATCTGAGCGAAGACGAGTGGAAAGAGCAGCTCGCGGCTCGGCCGCTGGCGCGCCTGACCCCATTCGAACCGCCGCCCGACGCCCTTAACGCCGTCGATTGCGGGGGCCACACGGGACGCAACTTCGCCCCCGAGCGGCAGAACGAGAGCGCCAACGTGTTCGACGCCGCGGTCACGCATGTGAATGCGCTGCGCGCGCGCGGTTTGAACGTCATCGTCGCCGGCTGGAGCGATGGCTCGCGCGAGCGCCTGAGCCACGTGCTCGCCGAGCATGGCCTGAAATCGCTTGAATTCGTCTCGTCCTTTCATCAGGCGAAAACGGCGCGCGGCGGCGCGCTGCCGCTCGCCGTTATCGCGCTCGAACAGGGGTTCGAGGCGCCCGACTTCGCCATCATCGGCGAGCAAGACATTCTCGGCGATCGGCTAGTCCGCCAGTCGCGGCGCCGGCGGCGCGCCCAGGACGTGCTGGCGGAGGCGAGCGCGCTCACCGCCGGCGACCTCGTTGTCCATGTCGACCACGGCGTCGGGCGCTTCGTCGGCCTTCAGACGATCGAAGCCGTGGGCGCGCCGCACGACTGCCTCGAGATTCACTATGCTGGCGGCGACCGGCTATTTTTGCCGGTCGAAAATCTCGAGCTCCTGTCGCGGTATGGCTCGGAGACCGGCGAGCTCGACCGGCTTGGCGGAGCAGGCTGGCAGTCGCGCAAGGCGCGGCTCAAGAAGCGCGTGCGCGAGATGGCCGGCGAGCTCATCCGGGTCGCCGCCCAGCGGATGACGCACGCCGCGCCGCGCCTCACCGTTCCGGAAGGCCTCTACGACGAATTCTGCGCTCGCTTTCCCTATGAGGAGACGCCGGACCAGGAGAGCGCCATTCAGGCCACGCTCGATGATATCGCCACCGGCCGGCCGATGGACCGGCTGATCTGCGGCGATGTCGGTTTCGGCAAGACCGAGGTCGCCCTACGCGCCGCCTTCGCCGCGGCGATCAACGGCAAGCAGACCGTGATCATCGCGCCGACGACCCTGCTCGCCCGCCAGCATACGAAAAATTTCCGCGATCGCTTCGCCGGCCTGCCGGTCGGCATCGGCCAGCTCTCACGCATGGTCGGCGCGGCGGAGACCCGCGAGGTGAAGAAGGGCGCGGCCGAAGGCGCAATCGACATCGTCGTCGGCACCCACGCGGTCTTGGGCAAAACCATGAGCTTCAAGGACCTCGGCCTCGTCGTGGTCGACGAGGAGCAGCATTTCGGCGTCGGCCACAAGGAGCGGCTGAAGGAATTACGCTCCGAAGTGCATGTGCTGACCTTGTCGGCGACGCCGATCCCGCGCACCCTCCAACTGGCGATGACCGGCGTGCGCGACATGTCCATCATCGCCACCCCGCCGATCGACCGGCTCGCGGTGCGCACCTTCGTTTCGCCCTTCGACACGCTGATCGTCCGCGAGGCGTTGTTGCGCGAGCGTTATCGCGGCGGACAATCGTTCTACGTCTGCCCGCGGATCGAGGACCTCGACGAAGCGGCGGCGTTCCTGCGCCAGAACGCGCCCGAGTGCAAATTCGTCGTCGCCCACGGCCAAATGGCGGCGCGCGAGCTCGAGGACAAGATCGGCGCCTTCTACGACGGCAAGTACGATATCCTGTTGTCGACCGCGATCGTCGAATCCGGCCTCGACATTCCGCGCGCCAACACCATGATCGTCCATCGCGCCGACATGTTCGGCCTGGCGCAGCTCTATCAGCTGCGCGGCCGCGTCGGCCGCTCCAAGGTCCGCGCCTACGCCTATTTCACCACCCCCGCCAAGGCCAGGATCACGTCCCAGGCTGAGAAGCGGCTCGCGGTCTTGCAATCGCTCGATACGCTCGGCGCCGGCTTCCAGCTCGCAAGCCACGACCTCGACCTGCGCGGCGCCGGCAACCTTCTGGGCGAAGAGCAGTCCGGCCACATCAAGGAGGTAGGCTACGAGCTTTATCAGCAGATGGTGCGCGAAGCTGTCGAGCGCATCAAGTCTGGCGAGGACGCGCCGGCGGAAGATATGTGGTCGCCGACCATCCAGCTCGGCGCGCCGGTGACGATCCCCGAAGCGTACATCCCCGACCTTTCGACGCGGCTGGCGTTGTACCGCCGCCTGTCGGCGCTCGAGGATGAGGGTGACATCGACGCGATGGGCGCCGAGATCGTCGACCGCTTCGGCCCTCCGCCTCCCGAAGTCGGCCTGCTCATGAACCTGGTGCAGATCAAGGCCCTTTGCCGCCGCGCCAATGTCGAAAAGCTCGAGGCCGGTCCGAAGGGGCTGACGCTGGCGTTCCGACACAAATCCTTCGCCAACCCAGCGGCCCTGGTTCGATGGGTCGCCGCCCAAGGCGACCGCGCCCGCGTTCGTCCCGACATGCGCATCGTGGTGACCGACGAGTTCGAAAAGCTTGAGGACCGGCTGGCCGGAACGCTGACCATCATGCGCGAGATCGCCAAGATCGCGGGGAAGAAGGGGTAGGGAGGTAGCGACTCTTGTGCCGGAAGAAAAGATGACCGGGGATCAAGCGGCTCCGCATCTCGTGAAAAGAAGCCCAGGGGTGGATCAACTGGCCTCGACGCTCGTTAAAGGGATAGAATAATCGAGCAAGGAGCTCCCGATGCAACCGACCTGGATGCCTCACGAGAAACACGGAGTGCTTACCGCGCAAAGCGACCTGCCCGACAGCGTCTATGCCTTTCCGAAGCAGCGCAAGGAGCCGCTGACCGACGCGAAGCACGTTCGGAACGCCGTCGCCCGGTTCGATCAGGTCACTGATGTTTCCGACGCCGATCGGGAGTTGGCGTTCGCCAATATCGAGAAGGCGGCGGAACACTACGGCGTGGACCTTTCGGAGACGTCATGGCGCGATCTCGGCGCTCATCCCCAACGCCAGAGGAAAGAGGCCGCCGCCAAAGGCGTTGCGACTAGGCGCGAGCGCGGCGAGCTGAAAAAGACTGCCGTCAAAGGCGCAGCGACGCGCAAGCGCGAGGAACGAGGCTAAGAGGTCCTTCGCCCATCGCCGCCGTACGAGCTTCTCACGCGCCGCGCTGACGACGAAGGCGGATCGGCTCGGGCCGGTTGTCGTTGGCGGCCAAGTCGTTGACGTGCAGGAGCGCGGCGTCGCTGCTGATGTCGGCGCGAGCGGGCCAAGGTCGCCAAGCAGAGGGATCACAATCAAGACCTGGATGAGCGATCTAATATCATAATTACTGTGTATAATAGGTTGATCGCATTCAATGGAGGCGCCGTTTCGAGTTGCAGATAAAGGCGCTAAGGAATTGAAAAGCTTGAATTGTCCACAAAAGCGCACACGCAGGCCCGCAGCGTGCATTGGACTTGGAGTCCAACCCGTTCACGCGCTCGCTCTATTTCCTCGGCCTCGCTTTTCCTGCGCCCTTGGGCTTATATGATTTTGACCCCCGCGGCGTCCCGCCGCATGTCGCCCACGGAGCGACCGACATGAAAGACCAGGGCAAGAAACCGCTACGCGCCCCCCGAGCGGCGGCCGAGGACAAGCTCGACGAGGAGATCGAAGAGTCGTTTCCGGCGAGCGATCCGCCAGCCAACACACCGACCTGTGTCGGAAGCCCGCCGCGACCGCAGGCGAAGCGGGCGACGAAAGGCAAGCAGGGGCGGCGCGGCTGACTGGCGGCCGGAGCTAAGCCGTCGATCGGACGACGAATGTCTCGCCGTTGTCGCCGGGCGTCTCGTCACCCTCGATGACGCTCACATTCTCGACGACCGCCAATCGGGGCCCTTTGCGCAATTCGGCAATCAGCGCGTCGACGTCGGCGCGCGACCCTTGAACCAGCGCTTCGACGGCGCCGTCCGATCGGTTGCGGACCCAGCCGGAGACGTTCAATCTCAGCGCCGCGTGGCGGGTGAATTCGCGGTAGCCCACCCCCTGCACGACGCCTTCGACTACGACGCGGAGGACGAGATCAGAGTTATCGGGCATGGTCATTCTTGAGGCGCCGCGAAGTCAGGCCCTCAGGTCTAGCGTGTGATGAAACCGGAGGCGCTCATGAAGCTCGAAGAGGTACTCGACATCGTCAAGGGCAGGCGGCTCGCGGTGGTGTCGACGGTTCACGATTCCGGCGCGCCGGAGGCGGCGCTGGTCGGCTTCGCCTTAACGGAACGTAATGAGGTTGTGTTCGACACATTGGGGTCGAGCCGCAAGGCCGTCAACATCGCCCACCGTCCCGCTGCGGCGCTGGTCATCGGATGGGACAATGACGTCTCCGTCCAGATCGAGGGCGACGCCCGCCGGCCGCAAGGCGACGATCTGGCCTACGCCAAGGCGGCCTATTTCCGCCAGTGGCCGGACGGGCGCTCGCGCGAGAATTGGCCGGATATCGCCTATATCGTGGTGAAGCCGCGATGGATGCGGTACGCGAACTATGCTGGCGCGCCCGTGATCGAGGAATTCACGGTCTAGCCGCGAAAAGGCCGAGCACGACGCCCATTGCTCTCGGCGAGGGCGGCTTCTATATCCCGTCCCTCGATCGCTTACGCCGACTGGTATCGGCGAGTGAGCTTGAGGAGCTTTTATGATTCGCGTCACCTTCCCCGACGGCGCTGAGCGCGCCTACGAGCCAGGCGTTTCGGGCTTCGACGTCGCCAAGTCCATTTCTCCCTCTCTCGCCAAGCGCGCGGTGGCCGCCGTTCGCGACGGCGAGCTTGTTGATCTTGCCGACCCTGTCGATAAGGACTCGGCGCTCGAGTTCATCGCCCGCGACGATCCACGGGCCCTCGCGCTGATCCGTCACGATGCGGCGCATGTGCTCGCCGAGGCGGTACAGTCGCTTTGGCCGCGAACGCAAGTCACCATTGGACCGGTCATCGAGAACGGCTTCTACTACGACTTCTATCGTCCCGAGCCGTTCACGCCCGAGGATTTCCCGGCGATCGAGAAGCGCATGCGTGAGATCATCGCCCGCGACAAACCGTTTAGGAAGACCGTCGTCTCGCGCGGGGAGGCGAAAGGCTTCTTCGAGAAGAAAGGCGAAGCATTCAAGATCGAGCTGATCGACGCCATTCCCGCCGACCAAGAGGTGAAGCTCTACAGCCAGGGCGAATGGACCGACCTTTGCCGCGGGCCGCATATGACCTCGACCGGCAAGGTCGGCGACGCCTTCAGGTTGATGAAGGTCGCCGGCGCCTATTGGCGAGGCGATTCCACACGGCCAATGCTGTCGCGGATTTACGGTACGGCGTTCGCAAACAAGGAAGAACTCGACTCCTATTTGAAGCAACTCGAGGAGGCGGAGCGTCGCGACCATCGCAGGCTCGCCCGCGAGATGGACCTGTTCCATACCCAGGAGGAAGGGCCGGGCTCGATCTTCTGGCACCCGAACGGCTGGACGCTGTTCCAGATCCTGATCGCCTACATGCGCCGCCGCCTCGCCGGCGACTACCAGGAGGTCAACGCGCCGCAGGTGCTCGACAAGCGCCTATGGGAGACTTCCGGCCACTGGGGCTGGTTCCGCGAGAACATGTTCGTGTGCCGTCCGGCCGGCGAGGAGGCCGAGAGCGAAGACGAGCGCCTCTATGCGCTCAAACCGATGAACTGTCCGGGCCACGTGCAGATCTTCAAGCATGGCCTGCGCAGCTATCGCGAGTTGCCCGTGCGCCTCGCCGAATTCGGCGCGGTCAACCGCTACGAGCCGTCGGGCGCGCTCCATGGCCTCATGCGGGTGCGCTCCTTCACCCAGGACGATGCGCACATCTTCTGCACCGAGGAGCAGCTCGCGGCGGAGTGCCACAAGATCAACGAGCTGCTCCTCTCGGTCTACGGCCATTTCGGCTTCGACCGGATCATGGTGAAGCTCTCTACGAGGCCCGACAACCGCGTCGGAACGGACGCCATGTGGGACCACGCCGAAGGCGTAATGAGCCGGGTGCTCGACGAGATCAAGGCGCGGCACGGCAATGTCGTGACGATCGGAGTCAACCCCGGCGAGGGCGCGTTCTACGGGCCGAAGTTCGAATACGTGCTGCGCGACGCCATCGGCCGCGACTGGCAATGCGGCACGACCCAGGTCGACTTCAACATGCCCGAGCGGTTCGGCGCCTTCTACATCTCGGCGAGCAGCGAGAAGACCACGCCAATCATGATCCATCGCGCCATCCTCGGCTCAGTGGAGCGCTTCATCGCCAACCTGCTCGAGCACCATGCGGGCCACCTGCCGCTGTGGCTCGCGCCTGTGCAGATCGTCGTCTGCACGATCACCAGCGACGCCGACGATTTCGCCCTCGAATTCGCGGCGAAGGCGAAGAAGCGGGGCTTGAGGGTCGAGACGGATCTCCGCAACGAGAAGATCAACTACAAGGTGCGCGAGCACTCGCTGGCGAAGGTTCCGGTCCTCATCGCTCTCGGACGAAAGGAGGCGAGTGAAGACACTGTGTCTTTGCGTCGCCTCGGCTCAAATGGGCAATCGTCCATGGGCGTCGACGAAGCGCTCGAGACGCTGGCGCTCGAGGCCATGCCGCCGGACCTTCGATAGTGACCTCGCGCCGCGGGCGGGCGATGCCCCGCCAGGTTGATTTAGACGAAAGTGCGGACCAAGTTTTTGGCCGCGGCCAAGAGGCGAGCGTTTCCGTCGGTCACGAATATACCGATCAGAGAAGCCAAAGGGCGTCTGACAGATCTGGTTCGACGGGCGGAGCCGGGGGACCAAATCGTCCTGACGCGACACGGACGTCCCGTGGTGCGGCTAGCGCTCTCCCGGCGCGGCCGATTGTCGAACAAGAGCGCGACGGACGGATTGTCGACCGATTGTCCGCTCTCGCAACTCTCATGAAGGGCGGTTCTTATGGGGCGCCTTATGCTGCCGGCGTGTCCCCTATCGATTTGAGCGTGCCACGGGAGCACAGGCACCGGCAGAGGCGCAGGAGTTTTTCCGGCATAGAATTTGTTCCCAGTTTTCAGCGTTTCCGGCGGCTATCGTTTAGCCATCAAAAGCTTCATGATTGCATGGAGTTCGAGGAGCAATGATGTCGTCTGTGGCCAAACCGTTCGGCGCGCGCGACGCCTTGCGCTTCCGTTTCCGGGGCGCCGATGTCGCGCTTAAGCATTTCTCCCCCCGCGCGACCGTTCTCGATTGGCTGCGCGGGGAAGCGGGGGCGAGGGGCACGAAGGAAGGTTGTGCCGAGGGCGATTGCGGCGCCTGCACTGTGGTGCTGGCGCGGCTCAGGGGCGGTCGGCTCGCGTACGAGCCGTTCAACGCGTGCATTCTGCTCTTGGGCCAGCTCGACGCCGCGGAGCTCATCACGATCGAGGACCTTGCCGTCGGCAGTGAACTCCATCCTCTGCAGCGGGCGATGGTCGATCAGCACGCATCGCAGTGTGGTTTCTGCACGCCCGGGATCGTCATGAGTTTGTTCGCCGCCTATCACTCGGGCGCGCCTCAGACTTACGACGGACTTTGCGACCAGCTCGCCGGCAATCTCTGTCGATGCACCGGCTATCGTCCGATCATCGCTGCCGGGCTTGAGACCTGCAGCGGCTCGCCCGCCGACCAGTTCGCCACGACGGCGCGAGAGCGCGCCGCGTCGCTCGCCGCGCTTGCCGATAACAGGGATGTATTTCTCGGTGATGAAGCCATTTTCTTCGCGGCTCCTGCGAGCCTTGATTCCCTCGCAGCGCTCTATCTGCGCTTTCCAGATGCGACGCTCGTCGGCGGGGCCACCGACGTCGGGCTCTGGATCACCAAGCAATTGCGCGACCTGAAGCGCGTCATCTGGCTTGGGAGGGTTGCTGGATTGGACAGGGTTGCCGAGAGTGGCGACGGTGTGCTGTCCCTTGGGGCCGGTCTGACGCTGGCGGACGCCGCGCCCCTGCTCGCTGCAATCCATCCCGACTTAGGCGAATTGCTGCGTCGCTTCGGCTCGGTGCAAGTGCGCGCGAGCGGAACAATTGGCGGCAATATCGCCAATGGCTCGCCGATCGGCGATCTCGCGCCGGCGCTGATCGCGCTCGACAGCCGGCTTGTGTTGCGCAAAGGCGCCGACGCCCGCGTTCTGCCGTTGGAGGAGTTCTTCATCGCCTACGGCAAGCAGGATCGGGGTACCGGCGAGTTCGTGGCGGCGGTCGAGGCGCCACGGCTTGCCGCCCATCAGCACTACCGCGCGTTGAAGGTGTCGAAGCGCTTCGATGAGGATATTTCCGCGGTGATGCTCGCCGTCCGCCTGGACATAGAGGACCGACGCGTCGCTGGGGCGCGCATCGCATGCGGCGGCATGGCGGCGACGCCGAAACGAGCCGGGAACGCAGAGCGCGCACTGTTCGGCGCGGACCTTGGCGAACGGGAAAGTTGGGGTGCAGCCTGCGCCGCGCTCTCAAAGGATTTCACCCCTTTGACCGACCAGCGCGCGAGCGCGGATTATCGCGCGACGGTCGCGGCCAACCTCCTCGAAAAAGCCATGCTGGAAATCTCAGGCGCAGGCGCGCCGACCCGGATCGGAATGCTCCATGCCGCCGATTGATGACGCCACGCTCGCCCTCACGACTGCGGTCGTCCACAAACCTCTGCCGCATGATTCTGCCGTCCTACACGTTAAGGGCGCGGCGAACTATGTCGACGACATCGGCGAGCCCTCCGGCACGTTGCACGTCGCAATCGGCATGGCCGACAAGGCCTCTGGCAATTTAAAGGCCCTTCGCCTTGACGCGGTTCATGCCGCGCCCGGCGTCGTCGCCGTCCTGACGGCGGTGGATATTCCGGGCAAAAACGACGTTGCTCCAGTGTTCGCCGACGAGCCGCTATTCGCCCATCAGGAGGTGATGTTCCACGGCCAGGCGCTGTTTGCTGTCGTCGCCCGGACGCGCGACGAGGCCCGCAGGGCGGCGCGTCTCGCCAAGATCGATATCGAGCCGAGGACCCCGGCGGTCACGATCGCGGACGCGCTTGTCACCGGCGCGCGCGTGCAGGACGATTACGCTTTCGGGCGCGGCGATGCGGTCGCTGCGATCGGCAAGGCCGCCCATCGGCTGGAGGGCCAGCTTTCGATTGGCGGACAAGAACATTTCTATCTCGAGGGCCAGGCGTCGTTCGCCTTTCCAGGCGAGGGCGACGAGATGACCGTGCACGCCTCGACCCAAGATCCAACGGAAACCCAGCATATTGTGGCCCGCATTCTCGGGATACCGGACGCGTTCGTGACCGTCGAGACGCGTCGGATGGGCGGCGGATTCGGTGGCAAGGAGAGCCAAGCCTGCCCCTGGGCGGCCATCGCCGCCCTCGCCGCGCGTGTGACCGGCCGTCCGTGCAAGATCCGTCTCGACCGCGACGATGACTTCGCGCTGACCGGCAAGCGCCACGATTTCCGCGCTGATTGGCAAGTGGGGTACGACGATCAAGGCGTCGTCGCGGGCTACGACGTGGCGCTCAATGCGCGCTGCGGCTGCTCCGCAGACTTGTCGCCTGGCGTCTGCGACCGTGCGATGTTTCACGCTGGCAACGGCTACTGGCTGCCCGAGGTCTCGATCCTTACGCGCCGCCTCAAGACCAATACCGTCTCCAACACCGCCTTTCGCGGCTTCGGCGGACCCCAGGGCATGATCTCCATCGAACGTGTGATGGATGCGATCGCGCGCGAGCGCGGCCTCGATCCGCTCGACGTGCGCAAAGCCAACCTGTTGCGAGCCGGCGCCGAACGCACCCCATATGAGCAGGCGGTCGAAGACTACGAAACCCAACGGACGATTATCGAGGATCTCGAGGTTTCCAGCGACTATCGCTCCCGCCGCGAGCGGATCGCCGCCTTCAACGCCGCAAACCCGACTATCAAGCGGGGCATGGCGTTGACGCCGGTGATGTTCGGGATTTCGTTCACCCTGATTCCGCTCAATCAGGCTGGCGCGCTCGTGCATGTCTATTCCGACGGCTCGATCCACCTCAATCACGGCGGCACGGAGATGGGGCAGGGGCTGTTCACCAAGGTCGCCCAGATCGTCGCCGAAGAATTCGGCGTGCCCCTGCATTTCGTGCGGATCACCGCGACCAACACCGCCAAGGTTCCCAACGCCTCGCCGACCGCCGCTTCGTCCGGGACCGATCTCAACGGGATTGCGGCCAAGATCGCGGCCGGGGCGATCAGAGAGAGGATGGCCGCCTTTGCCGCGAGTTCCTGGAACGTCGCGCCCGAGGCGATCGAGTTCCGCGACGGGCGTGTGTTCGCCGGCAACATCTCCATGAGCTTCGGCGAGCTTGCCAGGGCCTGTCGGCTTGCACGCGTGCAGCTGTCGCATGCCGGCTACTACAAAACCCCGGAGATCCACTGGGATCGCCTCAGAGCGAAGGGGCGTCCGTTCCTTTACTTCGCATACGGCGCCGCCTGCTCGGAGGTCGCGATCGACACGTTGACCGGCGAGATGAAGGTGCTGCGGGCCGACCTGTTGCATGACGTGGGCGCCTCGATCAATCCCGGCATCGACTTGGGCCAAGTCGAAGGCGCGTTCATTCAGGGCATGGGCTGGTTGACGACCGAGGAACTCGTCTATGATCCCGAAGGACGTCTGCAAACGCACGCGCCCGCGACCTACAAGATTCCCGTCGCGTCGGACACGCCGCCAATCTTCAACGCCCGTCTCTATACCCGACCCAATCCTACCCCGAGCATCTACCGCTCGAAGGCCGTCGGCGAGCCGCCGCTGATGCATGGAATATCTGTCTATTCCGCGATCCTCAATGCTGTGCATGCAACCAATCCCAAAGGTCAGCCGAAACTCGATCCGCCGTGCACGCCCGAATCGATCTTGAACGCCATTGCGTCGCTGAAGGGGGCTGCCTGAGAAAGGCAGATATTTTGCGAATACACTATGGTTTAGACCACGCCCTCCAAGCCGGACCCAAATTTTTTCCAAATTCGCCCAAGCGCGGTCAAAGAAAATCAAAGAAAAAAGGCCCCGTTTCCTTGGACTCCCTTGTCCGAATTGAGCCTTTTCAAGTGATTATGGTGACCCCCTGGCAAAAACTTTCTGTCCGCTCAATGTTCAATCCATTTGGCCCGAGCGAACACAAACATCAAACCTACCACGAGTTCTGATTTTCGTAAAGATAAATCTCACAATTCTTGTAACCGCGTGGCCCTCCGCCGCCTCGCGGCGCAGTGGCTTCACTTCGATCCGCGCTTGCGGGCGATGCGCTTGCGCTTCGCGGGCGCCTTAGCCTTCGCCCTTCTCTTGATCGCGGGCGCGATCCGCGCTTCGACGTCTGAACCGTTGGATTTGATCCGCTCGGCGATGCGCCCAACCTCCTCGTCGGACAGAATGGCTGGTCGACCGACCGAAAGGGCGATCGCGTAAAGCCTCGCGAGCGTCTCGAGCTCTCGCGCCCGGACGAGCGCGGCTTCAAGCGTCGCGCCTGTCGTCAGCGCGCCATAGTTGCTGAGCAGAACCGCGTGGCCTTGATCCAGCGCTTCGAGCGTCAAGCCCGCGAGCTCCTTCGTTCCGGCCGGGGCGTATTTGGCGCAGCGCACGACCGGACCGCCGAACAGCGCGATCATTGAATGAGCGGCGGGGATGTCTCTGCGCGCCACGGCCAGCGCCGTGGCGTATGGCGACTGAAAGCGCACGATCGCGCCGATGTCCGGACGGGCGCGGGCGATGTCGAGGTGAATGCGCCATTCGCCGGAGGGCTTGAGCGGGCCAGCCCAGGAGCCGTACTCGCCGACCAGCGGCATGCGCGCGATCATCGCCGGCCGGAGGCTCAAGTAGCTCGCGCCGCTCGGCGTGATCAGGAGCGAATCTTCGAATCGCGCCGAAATGTCACCGGCCGGCGCCCCGCCAAGCCCGGCGGCCGTGATGCTCGCGCCATGGGCAATGATCGATCCGCGCATAGTCTTCTCGTTCGCCGCCATGTCTCCACTCTCGCTCAAACGCTTTTGATCGAGGACCCGCAGGGAAATCAAGCGGCATGTTCAAGACCCTCCAGCGCGCATGAGCGCCTGGAGACGTTTGTCGCTCGCCGGGCGGACCCCGTCTAGCCGCCGGAGCCGAAGCCGCAACAGAGCTGGTTTCCCGTGGCCACGCTTGAGGCGGTCCGCGAGACCGCGGCAACCGCGGCTTTGCTTTCGGATCGGCGTCTCTGCTTCCTCGCGTACAGAACGCGCTTGCCAAGCGAGGAGCGGCGCATTTCCGGATGAGCTGCCACCAACTCCTTTACGGCCACGACCGTCTCGGAGGGAAGGCGAACCTTATGCGCAGCGCCCTTGGTCGTGCTCGCCAGCTTTCTCGATTGGCCGTGGCCGTTGATCATTGCGAGAATCTGGACGACGTCGCCAAATTCAACCTCGACGAACTTTGTGCGCGGGCGGTCAAACTGAACTTCCGTCGATTTGGGACTTCTCGTCATCTTTGCGCCTTTCACGGAGGAAGGTTGATTGTCGGCGAGAACAATTGTTGCGTCAGAAATTGGTTGACCGCGGTCGCCGCGATATTCTCCGAGCGAGTGGTCGGCGACGCCGTCAAGAGCGGGGCGACAAGCGTCGCTCCCGGGGCTGCGACGTAGGATCCGAAGTAAGCCTCGCGGAGCGACCCCAGCTGGGCCTGCCCGGCAGGGGCCAGCGCCAGACCGACGACGACCTGGTGGTTGTCGGTGCGGCTCGCCGCGAAATCGACGCTGGCCGCTGTGACGCCCAGCTCCCTTCCGGCCGGAGCGAAAGCAACCGTCGGATTGACCGAGCCGGAGATCATGGTCGTGAATGCGAGCGCGTCGACGAGCGTGGGTGGCCCCTTTGGGACGGTCGCCGCGGTGGTGGTCTCCGCGCCAAGGTTGGCGAAGATCGACATGTAGACGAACTCGCGGATCATATCATCGACGCCGATGCGTCCGGTGATCGGATAAATGTAATTCGGCCCAACGAGCTCGTCCTTGCAGCCGGTCAGCCCTTTGACGAGCTCGCCGAAATTGTCCGTGACCGTGAAGGTGCGGGTGTTTTCCCGGGTCCGGTCCAGCCCCGCCTTAAGCGCAATCCCGAAGGTGCGCCGGCCGAACAGGCTGCCGACATTGAGCGACCCGTCGACATTATTGACCTCGGTCATGTCAAGCTTGAAATTGTAGGCGACGCCTGTGGTCCAGAAAGCGCTAAGGGTCTTGCGCACTTCGCCGGTGAACAGATTCGGGTTCAGCTTCGTGCTGGCGTCCGGATTGGCCTCCATCTCCGCGTCAAGGTTTCGAGCGGTTTCCCTTGCTTGGATATCGTCCTTGGAGTCGCGATTTCTGGAGCGCGCGTATGTGAGCGCGAGGTCGATGACCGACTGGCGAGTTTCGCAGCGAATCCGCTGCACGATTTCGAAGGTCGGAACGCCGGTGACGTCTCTCGGCTGGGGATAAATCGCGCAACCGGAGGCAAGAAGGGCGCAGGTTAAAATCCACGCTGCTATCCGCGTCCGCATGCCGGCCTCTCAGGGACGTGGCTCGGGGCAATAAAAGCCCAGCGAGCCCAGTCATAATTTCGCGGTGCTGTGATTCTGCGGCTCGCGGCAAGTCCACCCGCAGAATTTCCTTGCCTGGGAACGAAGATCCAAGTGGATAAGTTTCATTGCCGCAGTGGAACGCTGGCGATCTGCACCAAGAAAGCGTCCGCGTCTGCAGAGGGTCGCCCTGCGGAGGCGCCTCGACCGGCGGGGCCGCCAATTTGTTCGCCTGGGAGCGCAAGCTACGGTAGAAATCGGAAAACCTTAGAGCAAGCAGCGGTCCGTGCCACACTCCGCCAACCTGTTTGATCTTGTCGCCGCGCGGGCGCCGCAGCCGGACAAGCTTGCGCTCGAGACCTCCGACGGCACGTCGCTCACTTATGGCGAGCTCACCGCGCGCTCGGCGCAAGCGGCCCATGCTTTCGCCGCACTCGGGGTCAAGCCCGGCGACCGGGTCGCCGCGCAGATCGACAAATCGACCGACGTGATCGTGGTGGCGCTTGCGTGCCTGCGCGCCGGCGCGGTCCTCTTGCCGCTCAACACCGCCTACACGCACGCCGAACTCGAATATTTCCTCGGCGATTCCGAGCCGGCGCTCACACTGTGCCGGCCAGATCGGCTGGAGCCGGTTCGAACGCTGGCGCGCAAGCTCGGCCTGCCGCGGGTCGAAAGCCTCGGCGTCGCGCGGGACGGAACCTTCGCCCAAGCTATCGCCGCCGCGCCCCCCGCATTCGAAACGGCGCCGCGCGCGAGCGACGATCTGGCCGCAATCCTTTACACCTCGGGCACCACTGGCCGCTCGAAGGGGGCGATGCTGAGTCATGAAAATCTGTCGTCCAACGCGCTGACGCTCGTCGACTGCTGGCGTTTCACCGCCGCCGACCGGCTCATTCACGCGCTGCCCGTGTTTCATACCCATGGGCTGTTCGTGGCGGTCAATGTCGCGCTGCTGTCGGGGGCGACGATGATCTACATGAACAGGTTCGATGCGGACGCGGTGATCGCGGCGATGCCAGGAGCGACGTCGCTGATGGGGGTGCCGACCTTCTACACCCGCCTTCTCGATCATCCGCGCCTCGGTCGCGAGACTTGCGTCAACATGCGCCTCTTCGTCTCCGGCTCGGCGCCGCTGCTCGCCGAGACTCACCACGCCTGGAGGGAGCGGACCGGCTTCTCCATCCTCGAGCGCTACGGCATGACCGAAACCAACATGATCACATCGAACCCTTATGACGGCGAACGCCGGCCTGGGACGGTCGGTTTTGCGCTTCGAGGGGTGAGCGTGCGCATCATGAATCCGGATGGGGGCGCCGGTCGGCGCCGGTGAGGTCGGGGTCATAGAGGTTAAGGGCCCCAATGTTTTCGCCGGTTATTGGCGGATGCCCGAGAAGACAGCGCTGGAGTTTCGCGCCGACGGCTACTTTGTCACCGGAGACTTGGGCCTATTCGATCGCGATGGCTATATCCACATCGTCGGGCGGGCGAAAGACCTTGTGA
Source organism: uncultured Alphaproteobacteria bacterium (assembly GCA_963794155.1). Taxonomy (GTDB): domain Bacteria; phylum Pseudomonadota; class Alphaproteobacteria; order Rhizobiales; family Beijerinckiaceae; genus Roseiarcus. The sequence goes on from CAWCCX010000008.1 coordinate 483,676, forward strand.
TTTCCGGCGGTTTCAATGTCTATCCCAAGGAAGTCGAGAGCGAGATCGATGCGATCGAGGGTGTGCTCGAGAGCGCGGTCTTCGGGGTGGCCCACGCCGATTTCGGCGAGGGCGTCACGGCAGCCGTCGTCGTGCGTCCGAGAGCAGCCTTGACCGAGACGGCGATTCTCGCGGCGCTTGGCCGCCGGCTGGCGAAGTTTAAGGTCCCAAAACGGATCATCATTGTCGATTCGCTGCCGCGCAACGCGATGGGCAAGGTGCAGAAGGCGGCGCTTCGCGAAAACTACAAGGACATTTATCGCGCTCAGAGCGCCGATGCGAAAGGCGATCGCGAATGAATGCGCCCGAGCGCCCCGACGCCCACCACCACGCCCATGCGGCCGGCCATGACCATGCCCCCGCGAGTTTCGGCCGGGCGTTCGCGCTTGGGGTCGCGCTCAACCTGGCGTTCGTGATCGTCGAGGCGACTTACGGAGTTCTGGGCCATTCCGTCGCCTTGCTGGCGGATGCAGGACATAATTCGAGCGACGTCCTGGCGCTGGCGGTCGCATGGTTGGCGAGCGAACTTACAAAGCGGACGCCGACCGCGAGGTTCACTTATGGCCTGAGCGGCTCATCCATTCTCGCTGCGCTGTTCAATGCGGTGTTTCTGCTCCTAACCGTCGGCGCGATCTCCTGGGAAGCGCTCAAGCGGCTTGGCGCGCCCGAACCGGTGGCGGGCAAAACGGTCATGGTTGTTGCGGCGCTCGGCATTCTCGTCAATGGCGTCACGGCCTGGATGTTCGCCGGCGGTAAGGACGATATCAACCTGCGCAGCGCGTTTCTCCATATGGCTTCCGACGCCATGGTCAGCGTCGGGGTCGTCCTCGCGGGATTCGTGATCCTTATGACCGGGTGGCTATGGCTCGATCCGGTCGTCAGCCTGATCATCAACGCCGTGCTCGTATGGGCGACCTGGGGCCTCCTGCGCGATGCGCTCGGTATGTCAATGGCGGCCGCGCCCGCGCGCATCGATCCCGCCAAGGTGCGCGCCTTCCTGATCGAACTGCCGGGCGTCGAGAGCGTTCACGATCTGCACATCTGGCCCATCAGCACGACGGAGGCCGCTCTCACCTGCCATTTGGTGATGCCCGGAGGCCATCCCGGCGACGGCTTTCTGCATCGGCTGGCGGGGGACTTGGCGCAACAATTCCGCATCGGCCATTCGACGGCGCAAATCGAGATCGACCGCGCCGCCACATGCGCTCTCGCGTCGGACGAAGTGGTTTGATCGGCGCTGGGCCCGAGCGCAGCTTCTCGCTACCCAAGCCGGCCCGACGCGTGAGCGAGCATGGTGTACACCTTGCCGGTGTTGGATAAGAGATAAGCGCGCCACTGCGAGCCGTCGCGGTCATTCTGGCTGACTTTCGCCAATAAGCGCTCGAACTCCTGCATGTAGCGGGTCGTGGTGTCGCGGAATTGCGGGTCGGCGCGATGACGGCGGCGGATTTCATCGAACGCCTGTTGGCCCGCCTCGGTGTAGAGGCGGCGCGAGACGGCGGCGGTGTCGCCTCGCCGCCATCGATCCCACATCTCCACCGCCGCCGCATTGTCTATGAGACCGCCGATTTCCAGGGTGAGCCTTTCCAGCGTTTCGGCTCCTTTGGAAGCGGCGGCCTCCGGCTCGTCGCGCGAGGCCGCCGCGAGCAGGCTGGAGAGCCATCCCGCCTGCGCGCGGTCAGAGGCCGAGCCCCCTAGCGTCGTTAGCGGCTGGGGCGGGGGCGCGGAGGGCGACGACGGCCACGGCTGCGTCGGCGCGCGGCCGAGCGGCGGGCTCAGCTCATAGGGGGCGATCTGCCCCGGCGCTGGGCTCTCGATGACCGGCGCGGCGATCGTCTCTGCGGCGCGCGGCTGCGGCTTGTCGAAGCGTGCGCCTGCGCCTGCGGTCGCGCCGACGGCGAGCGCCGCCGGTTCAGCGACGTCGTAGGTTGCGCCGGAGTCCGAGACCAGCGCGGCGAGCTCCTTCAGCGCCCGGATCTGATCGGAAACCACCCGCCGCATCGCTTCGGCGGTTTCGCTTGTCTCCTGCGGCAGATCGAGGACGCCGCGACGCAGCTCCTGACGCGTCTGGTCGAGTTCGCGCTGAACCTGGCTCGCCATGTCCTTCACTTCGGCGACCGATTGACGGAAACGATCGGCGGCGTGGTCAAGCGCGCCGGTAAGTTGCGCGTTGGTCTGCTCGATGGTCGTTTGCAGCGTCTGAGCAGTTCGCTCGCGCTCTCTGGCCGCCGTATCGCGAATGGTCTCGAACTGGCCTGCGACGGCGATTGACGCCCCCCGAGTTGCTGAAGCGAGGGCGGCGCTGATCTCCTGCGCCCGAGCTTGCGCTCTGGCGAAACTGTCCTCGACGTTGGCCGCGAACCGCCCGAGCGTCGCCTCAAAGGATTCGCTGCGGCCGGAGAGATCGCCAATCAGCGCCTGCAGGCTGTTTTGGCGGTGCTCGAGAGCGAGGTCGAGCGAGTGCTGTTGCTGATTGAGATCCCGTCCGAACCCGGCCAAAGTCTCGGCATGCTGGGCGAGCTGTCCGGCAAGCGCGCTCGCGTCGGACTGGGTGGCGCCCGAAAGCCGCGCCAGAGCGGCGACCTGCGAGGCGATGGCCCCGAGCGCGTGCTGGAATTCGTCGACCCGGGCGGCGAGTCCGCCTTGAACCTCCGCGAGCCGATCGCCTGCCGATCCGATCGTTCGATCGACCGCGGCGCTGGTTTGCCCCAGATTGTCGATCACGAATGTCAATTCGTTGCGCACACGGTCGCCCGTGCCGGTAAGGGCCTCGACGGAGTCTTGCGCGCTGCGGGCGACGGCCTCGCCCAATGAGGCGCTGGACGCCTCAACCTGCTCGGTCAGTCGTTTCAGCAATGCGTCGATCGTCTCCGCCGAGCGATGGGCTGCTTCGGCGGCGACATTGCGCAGCGCTTCGCTGGAATCGGCCACCTCGGAGCGCAATTGCCCGGTCAGCGCGCTCAAAGCGCGAACTGGGTCCGCCGCACTGCCGTTGACGGCGGCGATGAGCTCGTCCGTTCGCCGGGTCAGCAGGGCCGCGAGGCTCGCCATCTGCTGATCGAGCGTATGCATCGCTCGCTCGCCCACGTCGGCAATCCTCGCCGACACATCTTCGCCACGCTCGCCAAGCGCGGCCACCAAGTCGGCGCCTTTGCCTTCAATCACCTCGCGCAGATCGTCGACCCTCGCTCTAATCGCGCCGGCGACGCTGGCCCCTCGGGCCGCCCAGGTAGAATTGGCGTCCGACGCCGTTCTCGCCAGGACCTCGCTCATCGCCTGGATGCGCCCGGCCAGGCGCTCGTCGATGCTCTCGGCGTTGCGGTTGGCCGCCTCGACCAGGTCGGCCAAGCGCGAGTCAATGATCCGCGCGCTTTGATCCGCGGCCTCCGAGAGGCCGGCCAGGCGCGCGTCAAAGATCTGCGAGGTCTGTCTGGCGGCGTCGGCGAGGATGGCCCGGTGCGACTCGAATGCGGCGCCGATCGAGACATTTTGCCCGTCGAGCATGCCTGTGACCCGCTCGGCGTGATCGCCCACCTTGTCTTCCAGCTCCGCCCGGCTCGCATCGAAGCGCCGGCTCAGATCCTGCATCGGGGCGACGACTTGCTCCCTGAATTGATCGACGCTGACGCCGAGCGACCGGGAGACCTCTTCGACCCGGCCGGTCAACGTCGAATTGATGTCCCGGGCGACGGTCGACAGCGTCTGCGTCAGCTCTTCGGCCCGCCTCTGCAGGGTTTCGCCGATTTCCGCCGATTTGGCGTCCAGGCCTTGCGCGAGTTCGCGTCCGCCGTCGCCGAGCGTTTTGGCGGTCTCGAGGGTGTTGCGAGCGAGAGATTCGGTGAGCGCGCGGCCGCGCTGGGCAAGCGCGTCCTCGATCCGCATGAGCAGGCTTTCGAGGGTCGACGAGACGTCGCGAAGCTTCGCCCCGGCGCGCTCCTCGACGGCTTGCAGACGGGCGTCGTACAGGGCGGCCGCGTCGTCGTTGCGCTGGGCGAGCCTCTCGTCGATTGCTCCGCCGCGGTTCACGAGAGTATCCTCGATTGCGACGAGTTTGGCGCCGAGATCGGCGGCGAGAGAAGCGGAACGGTCGCCGATCTGGTCGATGAGGTCACGGCCGCGCCCGTCGATCGCGCCCTCGAATCGCGCGAGCGCGTCGCCGAGCGAAGTCTCCATCCGCCGCGAGTGGGAGGCGAGGGCGAAATCGACCGCATTCTGATGCGCGGCTGCCGCGGTTTCGAACTGCTCCGCGCGGGTCGCCGAATTTGTCGCTAGCTGATCGGTGTAGTCGCCGAACCGCTTGTCGAAGTCATCACGACGGGCGTTCATCATCACGTCGAGCGCATCGACATGTCCGAGGATGCGCGCGTTGAGCTCGTCGGAATGCGCCCCCAGGCGGTCGATGACGCTATGCCCGCTTTCGCCGACGAGACCATCCAGCGTTTCGAGATATTCGCGCATGCGCCCGGTTTGTTGCGACAACGCGTCAACGAGGCTCGCGCCGTGGTGGTTGACGATGCCGTCGAAGGCCGCGATCTGGTCGCGCAGGGCGTCGTGCACGCTTCCGGCCCCGTTCGCGGCTGCGGCCGCAGCATCGCTGGCAAGCGCTGTGAAGCGCTCGTTGATTTGCGCCGTCTCGGCGCTCATCCTGGCCAGCGATTGCGTTGTTGACGCTTCGATCTGCGCCTGCGCGATCGCGCCCTCGGTCGAAATCGCGCCAACGAGGCGGCGCGTCGATTCGTCGAACAAGGTCTCGAGCGCGCCGTTCTGAGCGTCGATCGCGCCGCGCAATTGGGTCTCGCGGGCGTCGAACTGTTCACCCCAGCGGGCCGTGGCGGAGTCGAGGGTCGCGGCTGCGTCTTCGGCCCGGTCCCGGATCAGGGAGCTCAGCCGCTCGCTTGAGCCAGTCAGCCTGTCCTCCAGGACCTGACCACGTACAACGACGGTGTCGTGCAGACGGTCAGCGGCGTCATTCAGGCGTACGACGAGATTGTCGCCATGCACGACGATGGTGTCGGAGAGCCGCGCGCCGCCGGCTTCGACCCGCTCGATCAGCGCGTTCGATCGATCGCTGAAATCGCCAACGACCGCGTCGGTCGTCAGGCTGAGCCGGTCGGCGACCGAGTTGCCTTGGGCGCGGATCGCCTCGACTGCCTGCGCGCCGCTCGCACTGACGCGGCCGACGACCTCATCGGCGTAAGCGGCGACAACGCCGCGGGTCGCCTCGGAGGACTGGGCGAGTTGGTCCGCGACGGCGTCGCCGTGGAGGCGAATCGCGTCGACGGTTTGCATCCCGCTCGCGCTGACGCGGCCGACGATCTCCTCGGCGTAGGCGGCGACGGCGCCGCTCATCACGGCCGACGCGACGGCGAGCTGGGCGGCGACTGCATTACCCTGCGTGTTGACGATTTCGGCGGCTTCTGACAGCCTCGACGCGAGGGTATCGCCGTGCGCTTGCAACGTCTCGGCAGCCTCGGCGGTGCTGGACGCAACGCGGCTGACGACGGCGTCCGCGTGGGCGCCCATGGCGTTGCTGGCCGAGGCGGCGGCCTCGGAGAGGCGACCGACGACGGAATCGCTGTGGTCCCGAATGGCGTCGAGGATTTCTGCCCGGCTTGTGTTGATGCGCCCGACGACGTCGTCGCCGTGAGCGCTGAACGCGCCCGACAGCGCGAGCGTCGCTGCGGCAAGTTGATCTGTGATCGCGTCTCCATGTCCCTTGATCGCCTCGACGGCCCGGGCGCTGCTACCGCTGATGCGGCCAACCACTTCATCGGCATGGGCGCCGACGGCGTTTCGCGCGAACTCGGCCGCGTCCGCCAGTCGCGTCGCCACCCGGTCGCCGTGCGCGTCGATGGCCTCGACGACCGAATCCTGCGAGGTCTGAATTCGTCCGATCAGATCGTCGCCCCGCTCGGCAAAGCGTGACAGCAGGGTGTCGCCGACCGCGCGGAGGCGGTTGTCGACCTCACCGACCCGCGCCAGAATATCGCCCGCCGCTCTCTGGCTGGTGTCGGCGAGGCGTTCGGCGAGGCTGTCGCCAATCCCGGCGATCGACACGTTCATCCGCGCGCCTTCCGCGACAATCCGCTCGACCGTCGCCGAGCCGGTGCGGTCCAGGCCATGGGCGATGTCCTCCGACGTCGCCCCGAGCGATGCGATCAGCCGCTGGCCGGCTTCAGTCAGGCGGTCGCCCAGACCGACGCCAGCGGCGTTGATATCCTGGCTGATGCCGTCGTGGGCGGTGGCGATCGCGTCGCGGACCCGCGTTCCACTGGTGACGATGGACTCGCGCTGATCGGCCATTTCGGCGATCAACAGTCGAATTTTTCGCTCGTTGTCCGAATAGGAGCGCTCGAGGGTCGAAACCTCGGATCGCACCCGGGTCTCGAGTTCCGCCGCGCGCGCCAACGCGCGTTCCACCCCATCTCCCATCGAAATGAGCTCGCGACGGATGGCCTGAGACAGGTTCGCCATATGCTCGCCGGCCATCGCCTCGGGTTCGGCCAGACGTACGGCGACCTGGGAGATCGCGCGCGCCGATTGTCTGAGCTCGCGCAGCCGCCGCGATAGCGCGGAAAAGGCGAACATGGAGAAGATCGGGGCCAGCGCCGCCAGAAGGAATAGCGGCGTCTCGGGTCGAAGCAGCATCTCGTCCGGCCGCATTGGGGCCGAGGGCCACCACGCTATATAGGCGTAAAGCGCGCAGATCGCCACCCAGAGGAGCGAGCCGATCAGGGCGAGGATGAACGGCGCCCGGCTCGCCGGACGCGCGTTCATCGCCTGAAGGATGGCTCCGACGGTCTCGCGGTCGTCGTTTGCCGGCGCCGCGGTCGCAATCGCCGGCTTCGCTTCACTCTCTGGACCGCTTGCTGGCGACGAAGGGCTGGGGCGAAGCAGGGTCGAACTTTCGCCGGCGAGCGGGCTCGGCTTGAGAACCGGGGTGGCGGTTGTCGCCTTCGCCGCGATGAGCTGAGGCGCGGAAGCGCTCTCTCGCGAGGTCAAGGCGGCCTCGTCGTCGTCAGTGAGGTTCAATGCGCTTTCGATCGCCGACATCGCGGCCGAAACCGGATCCGTCGCCGGGTTGTGTTTTGCCATCGTCTACGCCTCACTCCGTCGGCGCCGGATCGCTCAAACGACCGACCCGCATCCCGAGCGTTTCCCCGGCTGGCTTGGGCCGAACCAAACGCCGCGAATTAACCACGTTGCAGTCTACCGCCGCGCCCCAAAGATTTAAACCGCGCCGCTCACGCATCTTGCAAACGTCGTTAACGCTTTGGTTACCATGTTTTTCCATAGTCTTCAGCCGATTATCGGCCGCGCCCGCCGCGTCTCCGGCGGGTCGACGGCTCGCGAGGGCGCGATGCTTGAGACGTCAGGTGCTGCAAGACTGGCCGACGCCGTCTCAAATCCCGACCAGTGGTCGGCCGGCGGCTCCGAGCCCCCTCTCGATCTCGTCCATCTGGCGCGCCAGTCCCTGGGCGATCACGAACTTGAGGCTGAATTGCTCGGGCTCTTTCGCCTCCAGGCGCCGGCGTTGACCGCGCAGCTATCTGACTCATCGCTTTTGTCGTTGGAATCAAAGGCAAAAATCGCTCATACTCTGCGCGGCTCGGCGCTTGCGGTCGGGGCGGGGCGCGTGGCCCAGACGGCGTGGCGATTCGAGGAATTGGCCTTGGCCGGGGGCGGCGAACCGGGGCAAGACGCGGACCGACGCTCGGTCGAAGCCGAGGCGATCACGGCTCTCCTCGCCGCCGTGACTGAGGCCGTGGTCGAAATCGAACGGATTCGGGGCTAGAGCGACCGGTGTCCGTTCCAGTAATCGACGGCTGGGGATAAGTGTCCGCTGTCAGGCTGTGAGAAGTCCGCCCGGCGCCAAAAAACACCGGTTCAAACTCTCTTCCGGCGGCGGCGCGCTTGCTCTATGAAGGCGCGCGACAAGGCCAAGGCCAATTCACGCGTCACGGCGCGGGACGCCGCTCTCCCCGAGGAAAAATCCGGTTCCATGACCAAACTGACATTCATTGACGCGTCCGGACAGTCGCGCATCGTCGAGGCCCAGATCGGCTCAACGGTGATGGAGACGGCGCTGCGCAACTCGGTCCCCGGCATCGAGGCGGAGTGCGGCGGGGCCTGCGCCTGCGCGACCTGCCACGTTTATGTCGCGGAAGAGTGGATGCCGGCCGTGGGCAAGGCGTCGCAGATGGAGGAGGACATGCTCGATTTCGCCTTCGAGGTGCGCCCCAACTCGAGGCTCTCCTGCCAGATCAAGGTCAACGAAGCGCTGGACGGCCTCGTCGTGACCACCCCCGGCAAACAAGGATAAGAACCGAAGGAACCCGCATGATCGAAGTGTTGTCTACCGACGTCGCCATCGTCGGCGCTGGGCCGATCGGCCTCTTTGCCGTGTTCGAGCTCGGACTTCTCGACATCAGGTGTCATCTGATCGACATCCTGCCGAAGGCGGGCGGTCAATGCGCGGAACTGTATCCCGAGAAGCCGATTTACGACATTCCGGGCTTCCCTGTGATCTCGGGCCAGGGGCTTGTCGACAATCTGATGAAGCAGATCCATCCGTTCGGGCCCAAGTTTCATCTTGGCGAGATGGTTGAACGGATGGAGGTCCTCGGGACGCCTGAGCGGCCGCTTTTCCGGATCGGAACCGACAACGACAAGACGATCGAGGCCAAGTCGGTCTTCATCGCCGCCGGAGGGGGATCGTTCCAGCCAAAGAAGCCGCCGATCCCGGGGCTCGACGCGTATGAGAACAAAAGCGTCTTCTATTCCGTCCGTAAGATGGATCATTTCAAGGGGAGACGAGTGGTCATCGTCGGCGGGGGCGATTCGGCGCTCGACTGGGCGCTCAACCTTCATCCCATCGCCGACCGCATCACCCTCGTTCACCGCCGCGACGCGTTCCGGGCGGCGCCCCATTCGGTCAACGCCATGCGCGAGCTTGTCAATTCGGGCGACATGGAGTTCGTTCTCGGCCAGGTGACTGCGGTCAAGGGCGACGGCGGCCAGCTTTCGGCGCTAACTATCCGCCGCGAAAACGGCGAGGTCTACGACCACCCCTGCGACGACATGATGCCGTTCTTCGGCCTGACGATGAAGCTCGGGCCGATCGCCGGCTGGGGGATCAACCTGCATGAGAATCTGGTCCCGGTCGACACGGCGAAGTTCGAAACCAGCGTTCCAGGGATTTTCGCTGTCGGCGACATCAACACCTATCCGGGCAAACTCAAACTGATCCTATCAGGCTTCCACGAGGCCACGCTCGCCGCCCAGCGCGTGCATCATTATGTCTATCCCGACAAGAAACTGACCTTCCAGTACACGACCTCGTCGACTAGCCTGCAGCGCAAGCTTGGGGTGAGCTGAGACGCCAACATCGGTCCGGATATGGCGTTTCGCCGAGCCTATGTGGCGGCGGCCGGCGTCGCTTTCTTTGCGGTCGTGCTTGCGCGCCGCAGTCCGGCCCCGGGCCTCGCAGCTGCCGCCGGCGCTCCGTTGGCTGTGGCGAGCCGCGTCAGAACGTAATGTTAGTGCGCAAGCCGATCACCAGTTCGTTCTTGATCCGCTGCGTTGGATCGTCCGGGTTTGCGATTCTTAGGCCCGGATTGATAAAATACTGGACGTCCGGCTGAATCTGCCATGAGGGTACAGCCTGAAACTGATAGGTCGCCTCGAGAAAGGTCTCGTTCGAGCGAATGGGCGTATAGACCGAGGGCTGGAAGAATTGCATTTGCCGGTCGAAGGCGGATGCGCTGCTACTGGCCCACACGGTTCCCATTTCTACCCCGAAGGAATCGTTGTCACGCGTCGGCAACGGCGCCTTCAAGGCGAAGCCCGCGTTGATGCTGGCGCTGACAAGGTTGCGGTCCTGGTACGGCGTGAACATCGGACGGACGAAGACATTCAGGCTGCGATTGGCGCCGTCCTTCGAACGCCAGATCATCTGGTCCACGACCCCATAGAGTGAAAAGTCGCCGTGAAGCGTCGCTCGAATCCCGTTGCTCAAGGGACTGGCGAGGGGCGCGCCCATGGTGTCGTATTGCTGGTCGTCGAATTTGTAGCTGTCATACCAGACGCCGATTTTGTAGACGCCAGGCAGAGGACCGTCGGGGTTGGGCTTCCCCGACGCGCCGGAGCCAAACGCGTATTGCAGTTCGGCGATCGCCAAAGTCCCGGTGTCGAGCGGGAAGCTCACGCCATTGGGATTGCTCCTCGGGGTGTTCGGCGAATCCCATGGGATCGGGCTGCCGTTGAAGACGCCGGCGAGCACGGTGACGCTGTCCGTCACCTGCGCCCGACCGCGAACGCCCAGGCCCGCGAGCGGATAGGCGGGGCCGCTGCCGGGTAAATCTACGGTTGGCAGCCCCGGCCAACCGGACACCCCGTTAATGAAAAGAGAGTTTCCGCTTGGGGCGATAATGAATTCCTCGTCGAGGCTCTGCTCACCAATCTTCACGTCGAAGTTGTCGCCGAATTTCTGCTGATACCAAAGTTCCCATAGCCGAACGCCGACGGGCGCCTCAATGTCGGTCAGGGTCTGAAGGACCAGGAGATTGTTCTCGGTCAGGTTACCGCCCCAATATTGGAGACCGCTGACGTTGAGCGTTCCGCCCTTGAGACCGAACGCCTTTTCGGTGTCCATTTGCAGCGTAACGGTGGTCAGTCCGTTGGCTTCGAAGCCATGTTGGGCGCCGCCGCTGAGATTGCCGAAGGTCTCGATGTTCTCGAGAATAGTCAGTGTGACGCCGTGCTGCGCCAGGGCGGGCCTTAGGCCGCCCATGTCGCCGAGCAGATTCTGATTTTGCCATGACGGGCTGAGGAAACCGAATGGCGCGACGGCGGCCGGGGTAGGGACCGCACCCGGCGAGCTCGTGGCGTCAGAGGCCGGCGCTGACGATGGAGCAGCCGATTGAGGCGTCGGCGCGGACGAGTTCGAATCTGCGAAGGCGGCAAAGGCGAAACAGGCCGCCCAGAGCGCGGCCGCCATCCCGATCACGGCGCGTCGGCACGCGCACGGGGAGAGACGCGTGAACCCGTCAGGATGGCGAAAAAGACGCAATCCGATTCCTAACCCCGCGTCTCTGGGCTGTGGCGAAGGCGCCATCCAGCGCGGTCGTGCAACCCGATCAAGCGGAGCGTATAGAATCGGGTTCCTTCAAAACAATCCGATGACGCAGGGAGCAATGCAAATCCTTTCCGACAGGGCGCGGAACCGGGCGCTTTGCCCCAGCCTTCCGCCGCAAAATGAGAGGCTTGAAGCGCGAGATTGTCTTTGCCGACGGCGCCTCTCGCGCGCTATGCCATAGGCGGTCGGGGGACGGGCGTCGGGCAACTGGGAGCGGCGATGGGGGAATTGGCCTATGCCTCGGCTGCGGCGCCCGAGTTCGATGCCGCATTTCGGGCCGGCTTCGCCGAGCTGCTCGCATGGCGGCGCGACGTGCGCCATTTTCGCCCCGCCGCGGCGCTGGACGAGGCGATGCTGGCCGAGCTCTTCGATCTCGCCGCGCTCGCGCCCTCGGTCGGCAATTGCCAGCCGACCCGGTTCGTGCGCGTCGACGGCGAGGAGCGCCGCGCCTTAGTCCGGGCCAATTTCGAGGCCGCCAACCGCGAGGCGCTCGGCGCCTATCGCGGCGAACGGGCCGAGCTTTACGCCAGGCTCAAGCTCGCGGGCCTACGCGACGCGCCGGTTCAAGTGGCGGTGTTCTGCGACGAAGCGACGGAGCAGGGGCACGGCCTCGGCGCGCGGACGATGCCGGAGGTCCGGCGCTATTCGACGGTGTGCGCGCTGCATACGTTCTGGCTCGCCGCGCGCGCGCGGGGCATCGGCGTCGGCTGGGTCTCGATACTCGATCCGGGCGGACTCGCCGAGGCCCTCGACGTTCCGCGCGCCTGGGCGTTCATCGCCTATCTATGCGTCGGCTGGCCGCGGGACGAGCATCTGATCCCGGAGCTCGAGCGCGCCGGCTGGCAGGCGCGCGAGGCGCATCCAGTCTTGAGGCGGTAGGGCGGGGGCTGGCTCGGCCGGACGTCACCCGCGCCGGGGCGGATGAAGATCGTCGACCCATTCGACGGTTTCCGGGTTCGGCTCGACGCCCGGCAAATCGAGATTGACGACCACCGGCTCCTGGCCGCTGCGCACCAGGACACAAGAGAGCGGCGCATCGTCGCGCGCATTGATTTCCTGATGGGGGACGTAAGGCGGCACGTAGATGAAATCGCCGGGGCCGGCCTCGGCGACGAATTCGAGCCGCTCGCCCCAGCGCATGCGCGCCCGGCCGCTGACCACGTAGATCACGCTCTCGACCGGCCCGTGATGATGCGCCCCGGTCTTCGCCTTCGGGTGGATGACGACGGTTCCGGCCCAGAGCTTCTCTGCTCCGGCGCGGGCGCGGGTGATCGCCGCGGCGCGATTCATGCCCTCGGTCTGCGGCGTGTTGATGTCGAGCTCGTTGGCGTGGACCACTCGGACGCCGTCGAGGCGCCAACGCGCTTGGCTGTCGTCCATAGCCGCTCTCCTCATTACGAGCCCAGTCTATCGGCAGCAAGGCCGGTCGGCCAGCCGCCCGGCAAGACGCGGGGCGGCTGGCGATGGCGCATGCGGCGCCGTAAAAAGACGCCATGACCGAGGTCTCGCCCGTGACGGCTCCGACGCGCCTGACTGCGCGGGCGCTGATCGTCGGCGAACGCATCGACACCGCCGGGCTCGAGCGGCCGGACATGATCTCGTCGCTGCCGCTCGCCTTCCGGGTCGGCGAAAGGGGCATGGTGGCGCTGTTCCGATTCGGCGTCGCGGTCTTGGTTGGTCTGACGCCGCTCGAGGAAGAAGACACTCTCGTCAAGCTCGCCTCGCGGGTCACGGGCCTAAGGGCCCGCGGCGACGACGAGACTGCAGTGCTCGAAATCGCGCCCGATAGCGACGAGCAGAAGTCCTCGGGCGGTCCGATCCAGATCAGGAACCTGTCGCCGGCGCGGTTTCTGGTCATCGCCGACGCGCTTGCCAAGACCGTGGCGCTGGCGCGCGACGAGCGCGAGGTCAACAAGGTCTTCGACGTGATCGAGCCGTTCGCGGCCAAGCTAGCCGCGAGCGGCCGGCCGCCGTTCCGCCGCCGCGCGATGCTCCGGCTCATCGGCCAGGCGCTGCTTGCACAGCATCGGGTCTCGGGCCGGGTCGCGGTCGAGGAGAAGCCGGACGCGCTGTGGGACCACCCCGAGCTCGAGCGCCTCTACGCCCGCCTCAGTGACGAATACGAGCTCAACGAACGCGGAGACGTACTGAAGCGCAAGCTCGACGTCATCGGCGACACCGCGCAGGCGCTCACCGACATCATCGACGCCGACCGCGCGACGCGGCTCGAAGCGGCGATCGTGATCCTGATCGTGCTCGAACTGATCGCGGCGATCGTCCAGATCGCGCTCGCGCTGCATGGGCGGTAGGGTGGGGCCGGGCGATGTTGCCTTTCGAAGGCGCTATTGCTCTATTTCAGACGGAATTGAACCCGGCGACGCATCGCCGATCATAGGGTCAAGGACGACCGTTGAGCGAATCGCGCAAACTCGCGGCGATATTCGCCGCCGACGTGGTGGGCTTCAGCCGGCTCGCCGGCGCCGACGAAGACCGCATTCTAGCGCGGCTGCGGGCGTTGCGCAGCGACCTCATCGACCCGACGATCGAGGTGCATCGGGGCCGCGTGGTCAAACGCACCGGCGACGGGGTTCTGGCGGAGTTCCGCAGCGTGGTCGACGCCGTGCGTTGCGCCATCGAAGTGCAGAACTCGATGGTCGAGCGTAACGCCGGCGTGCCGGAGGATCGGCGCATCGTCTTTCGCATCGGGATTCACATTGGCGACGTCGTCGAGGAAAGCGACGGCGATCTCATGGGCGATGGCGTCAACATCGCCGCGCGCCTCGAAGGAGTGGCCAGGCCGGGAGCGATCTGTCTTTCCGAGGACGCCTATCGACAAGTCAGGTCGCGGCTCGATCTCAAGGTGAGCGATCTCGGCCTGACGCCGCTCAAAAACATTGTCGAGCCGGTGCACATCTATTCGCTGGAGGTCGGCGCGCCAGCCGAACCCAGGCCCGCCTCCCCGCCGCCCGCGGAGGCGGCGAAGCCGGCTGCAATGGGACCGCGCTGGGGCGTCGCGCCGCTCGCCGCGGGGGTCGGCGCCCTTCTCTTCCTCGGCGCAGCCGGCGCTTGGTTCGTGCTCGGCAGGCGTGCTCCGATTTCAACGGAACCGACACACCTTTCGGTTGTCGTGCTGCCTTTCGCAAATCTCTCCGGCGATCCCTCGCAGGATTATTTCGCCGACGGCGTCACCGAGAACCTCACCAATGGTCTGTCGCGCATCCGCGACAGTTTCGTCGTCGCGCGCAACACCGCCTTCACCTACAAGGGCGAGAGTGTCGACGCCAGGCAGATCGGCAAGGATCTTGGCGTTCGCTACGCGCTCGAAGGGTCGGTGCAGCGCGACCAGGGGCGCGCACGAATCAACGCGCAGCTGCTCGACGTCCAATCCAACGCCAGTGTGTGGGCCGACCATTTTGAGGAAAGCCTCGGCGACCTGCCAAAGCTCCAGGATCAGATTGTCGCGCGAATTGCGAGCGGCTTGCATTACGAGCTGGCGATCGCGCAAGCGGAAAAGGCAGCGGCCGCGCGGAATCCGGACGCGATGGATCTGGCGCTGCGAGGTTGGGCGGAATTGGAGCAAACAACAACGACCCGGGCCCATCGCGAAGCCGCCAAACCGTTGTTCGAGCAGGCCCTTGGAATTGACCCGAATGACAGCGAGGCGCTCGCAGGCGCGGCCGCCGCATCGATGTCCGAATATTTCGCAGCGCGGAATTCGGACCCCGACGCCGATTCGAAAACCTTAGGTCAAGTGGACAGAGCGATAGCGTTGGATCCCGGGGATATTCACGCCTATAGAACAAAGGGCCAGTTGCTTTTGATTTCAGGGCGTCCTCGCGAAGCGCTTCGGGCGATCGACGCGGGGCTCGCCGTTGATCCCGACTCATCGCCGCTGCTTTCGACGCGGAGCGCCGCGCATACGAGTTTGCGTCGCTTTGAGGAGGCCAAGTCCGATATTCGACAAGCGATGCTGCTCAGTCCGCGCGATCCCTCAATGCCGATGTGGAACAATCTGTTCGCGGACCCAGAGCTCGGCCTTGGGCGCTACGACGCTGCGATCGAAGCCTGCAAGAAGGCGATCGACGGCGGCTATCGTGCTGTTCCCGCGTACCTCAATCTGGCCGCTGCGCAAGCGCTCAAGGCCGACGACAGCGACGCGAAGACCGCTTTCGACGAAGCGCGCCGTCTCAATCCGAGGCTTTCAATCAGATGGCTGACCGAACATCGGCCCGTGCTCGAGCCTGCGTTCGACGGCCTGCGCAAGGCTGGATTGCCGGAGGAATGATCCGGAGCAAGAGCATCTTCGTCCTCACCGGCGCTGGAATTTCGGCCGAGAGCGGGCTCGGCACGTTTCGCGATCCGGACGGGCAGGGGATCTGGGCCCGGTTCGACCCGATGAAGCTCGCGACGCCCGAAGCCTTCGCCCGCGATCCCGATGCGGTGCTCGCCTTCTACGATCTGCGCCGCCGCAACCTTTTGAGCGCCGAGCCTAACGCCGCCCATGGGGCGCTGGCGCGGCTCGAACAAGCGCTGACGGCGCGGGGCGGCCATCTCACCCTGGTGACGCAGAACATCGACGATCTGCACGAACGCGCCGGGTCGCGCCGGGTCATCCACATGCATGGCGAGCTGTTGAAGGCGCGCTGCCCGAACTGCGGTTCCGTGCGCTTGTGGCCGGAGGACCTCACCTCTGCGGACGTCTGTTCCGATTGCGGGGGCGCGGGCGGGATGCGCCCGCATGTGGTGTGGTTCGGCGAAATGCCGCTCGAGATGGATTTGATCGATCGGGCGCTGCGCAAGGCCGATTTCTTCGTCGCCGTCGGCACCTCGGGCGCGGTCTATCCGGCGGCCGGCTTCGCCGCCGAGGCGCGCGCCTACGGTATCCGCACATGCGAGATCAACCTTGAGGCGGCCGACAATGCGGGCCTATTCGATGAACAACGCTATGGGCCGGCCAGCCAGACGGTACCCGCGTGGGTCGCAGAGCTCGTCGGGCCGTGACCCGAGGCGCGTTAGGCGGCGCGCAGCGGCTGCGCGGCCAGGGCGATCCGGGTCGCATCGATGCCGATCTGCCGCAATTGTCCTACGGCCGAGGGAATGGCGCCGCAGAAGAAAAGGCCTGCCTCCGAGGTCGCCCGGCCGCTGACGAGCGGCGCTCCGCTCGCGCTTAAGACGCCGTTGGCGCCGGGCAGCAGCGAGCGTAGGTCGGGGCGGAAGCCGGTCGCAAGAATGATGGCGTCAAAGCGCTCGATGGGCGACTGCCTGAAGGCGACGCTCTCGCGGGCAAAGCTCGCGACGTCGCCGCGAAGCTTGATCCGTCCGTCGCGTATCGCATCAAGCGTGCCGACGTCGATGAGCGGCACGCGCCCATCCTCTTCGATGGACTGGAGCGGCCCCTTGGGGGAGCGCTTCAAGCCGAGCTTTTCGATCGAGCCGATCGCGAACCGGAGTAGGGGCGCGTTGATCGTGTCGGCCACGCGCGCCGGGAGCCATTGCTCTGCGATGGGAAAGACAAGGATCGGCAGTCCGAACAGCTCGCGCGGGATGACATTGACTGGGCTCCGGACTGAGAGGGTCACGTCGATTCCGGCCTCGGCGAGATCGAGCGCGATCTCCGCGCCGGAATTGCCGTAGCCGACGATGAGGACGCGCTTGCGAGCGAAGGGCGCTGGATTGCGATAGGCGCTCGAATGCAGGATCTGACCGCCGAACGTCTCCATTCCTTGCCATGTCGGCGAATAGGGATAGTCGGCCCATCCGGTCGCGACGACGGCGACGGGAGCGCGCCAGGAATCCTGGCCCGCCTCGGCGCGCCAGACGCTCCCGTCGTGGCGAATCACGCTGACCGCGGCGTTGAAGACCGGTTTCAACGCGAACTTCTCGGCGTAGGCCTCGAGATACTCGACCACCTGAGCGCGCGAGGGATAGCGGCCATACACCTTCGGCATCGAAAGGCCGGGTAGGCTGGAGCGGGCGCGATCTGTGTGCAAGTGTAAGCGGTCGTAGTGGCGCCGCCAAACGGCGCCGATCGCGTTGGATTTTTCGAGAATGACCGCGTCTCGGCCGCGCGCCTTGAGGCAAGCGGCCGCGGCGAGGCCAGCCGGTCCGGCGCCGACGACAATTGCGTCGCAGGAAACGGCCACGGCGCTCCTCCGGGAAACGTTCAGCCGTCGAACCAACGCGATATCTGGAGCGGGTCTTTCACTGTCGCCAGTATGGATCGAGTTTTCACCGCCAACCCTCCCGAGCGTCGCGGCTGGAGCCGGCGCGGCCGTCGCGTGGAGGCGACGGCTCAGTCCGTGTGGTAAGGAGAATCTGCAGCGAACCGAAAGTCAAGAAAAGGCCGCGGCGAGCCGGATGGCCAGGTCTTCACGCCCGCCGTGCAAAGCGCCGGTTCGCGATCGTCAGAACCTGAATCATTACGAACCCGGCGCCCAACAGGACTCAGGTCGCAGGCTCCGGGACCGCGACGTTGTCAGGCGAGTTGATCATCCCCAGGGCTTGGTAGCGAGATCACCTGTCGTTCCAAGCGCCGCGGCTCGTGGCCGCAAGAGCGGCTTGCGCTTGGCTGGGATCGGTTCCGGCGCAAGGGGCGGCCGGAACTCATGCCGCGACAATCGGATTGAGATTCTTCGCCGCATGCGTCCTCGGCATGGGTTGGAGGGCTGTATGGCGGCGCGCTGGCTCCTTCTAACAGGAGAAAACAGGGATGAATGGGCCGGGCGGGGCCGCCTCGGGCGCGAAAGGACCTTTGTTTCCAATCATTTCCTCCCAGAACCCGGCGCGCGGTCGCGGCGAACAGAACAGGAAGACAACAGGGCGATAATCGCGCTTATCAGGGCGCTAACAGGAGCGGAACAGGGGGCGCGGACGGTGACGAAAATCTCCCATGCGGCGCCTGGGTTATGCGAGCCACGGATGGGTCTCATGGCGGGGCCAAGCACAATTGTCGGTTCCGCGCCAGAGCCGAAGGCGCTAGGCGGCCGCGTCGTCTTTCGCGCCGACCATGTATTGCACCAGTTCCTCGGCGCTCGTGCGGGCGGTGATCTTCTCGGCGACCTTGCGGCCGCGATGCATCACGACGACGCGGTCGGTGACCGCGAAGGCGTCGGGCAGGACGTGGGTGATGAGGATCACCGGCACGCCGCGGCCCTTGAGGGTGCGGATGAGCTCGAGGACCTTGTGCTGCTCGGGCACGCCGAGATTGTTGGTCGGCTCGTCCATGATCATAAGCCGCGCCTCCCAGTAGACCGCACGCGCGATCGCCACCGCCTGGCGCTGGCCGCCGGACAATTTCTCGATCGGCTCGGTCAGGGTGGGGAACCGGATTTGCAGCGAATTGAGGGTGGCCCGCGATTCCTCGCGCATATGCCTGTCGTCGAGGGTCTGGACGAGGCCGCCGAGGCGGCGCGTCTTCACCTCGCGGCCAAGAAAGATGTTGGCGCCGACGTCGAGATTGTTGGCGAGGGCGAGGTCCTGGTAGATGGTCTCGATCCCGGCGCGGCGCGCGTCCATCGGGCTCGCGAAGTGAACCGGGGCGCCGTCGAACACGATCTCGCCTTCTTCCGGCGCGTGGACGCCGGAGACGCACTTGATCAGCGTCGACTTGCCGGCGCCGTTGTCGCCCAACAAGCCGACGACCTCGCCGCGGGCGACGTCGAAGCCCACCTGATCGACCGCAACCAGGCCGCCGAAGATTTTGCTCAGGCCGCGGATCGAGAGGAGCGGTTCGCTCATCACCCCGCGCCTCCCCGCGCGCGGCCCATGATGAGGTCGCGCGACTGGTCGATCAGGACGGCGATGATCACCACCGTTCCGACGACGATGAACTGCCAGAAAGCGTCGACGTTGAGCATCACGAGCCCGGTCGTCAGGACCGCGATGATAAGGGCGCCGATCATCGTGCCGATCACCGTTCCCGCCCCGCCGAACATGCTGACCCCGCCGATGATGACGGCGGCGATCGAGCTCAGGAGCAGCGGATCGCCGATCACCGCCGAGCCCGCGGTGAAACGCAGCGTCGATAAGAAACCCGCGACGCCGGAGGTCGCGGCCGACAGCATGTAGAGCTGAATGATGTGGCGATCGACGGGAATGCCGCTCCGCACCGCCGCGTCCATCGAGCCGCCGATGGCGTAGGTGTGGCGCCCGAATTGGGTCTTGTGGAGCAGGAAGATCGCCCAGGCGACGACGAACGCGGTCACGACGACCGGGTAGGGGAGGATGATGTCCATCCG
This sequence comes from uncultured Alphaproteobacteria bacterium, assembly GCA_963794155.1. GTDB lineage: Bacteria > Pseudomonadota > Alphaproteobacteria > Rhizobiales > Beijerinckiaceae > Roseiarcus. The sequence continues at coordinate 503,089 of CAWCCX010000008.1, forward strand.
GCGCAGAAGCTCGCCGCTGACCTCGGGCCGGTGCAGGAAATAGAGCCCGCCGCCTTCGCCGGAGATGTAGTAGATGAGCGCGTCATTGCCATAGGCGCGTATGCCGGCTGGTAAGCCGATGACGGTGGTGTTCTCGCTCATGAGATAGGCGACGCCGCGGACGATGAACGAAGTCCCGAGCGTGACGATGAACGCCGGCACCTTCAGTTTGGCGATGATGACGCCATTGACGAGGCCGACCGCGGCCGCCCCGCCGACGCCGGCGACGAGACCGATCAGCACCGAGGGGAAGAGCGGCAGGCCGCCATTGAAGGCCGCGCGCAGCGCCAGCGCCGAGAGCACCGAGGCGAGGCTCATCACCCAGCCGACCGAGAGATCGATGCCCGCGCCGATGATAACGAAAGTCTGGCCGAGGCCGAGCAGGAGCACCGGAATAATGGCGACGAGAATGTTCTGGGAGTTGCGCACGGTGAAGAAATTGACCGACCCGCCGGTGCTCAGCGGCACTGCGACAACGAAGATCAGGATAAGGAGCCCGAGAAAGAGCCAGGCCCAGATGCGGCTGAGGAAGAGGAGCGCCCGCTGCCCCGGCGTGCGGATTGCCGACGGCGCGGCGGACGCGCGGGCATGGGCGACCCTCGAGGCGCGCTCGGTCACCTTGCCCTCATCCGCCGGCCCTCATCCGGCGCCATAGCCCGTCACGAGACGGGCGTCTTTCGACGCCCTATGGGGGAGAGGGTTGGGGTGAGGGTTAGCGGGCTCCATAAAGAGGCAAGCAGCGCTACTTGCCCGGCACCTGATAGATGAAGCGGGCGACCGCAGGATCCTTCACGTTCTGCTTGTCGATGATAGCGAAGCCGGTTTCGACCCGGCGCGGCAGGCTGGTGACGCCCGCGGCGTCGGCCGCCGCGAACATCACCGCCATGTAGCCCATGTCGAACGGCTTCTGCGCCAGCACCAGGTTGACGACGCCCTTGTCCATCAGTTCGATCGCCTGCTTGGTCGCATCATAGGCGACCACTTGGACGTGGCCGCCGAGACCGGCGTTGACGACGGCCGTGCCAGCGCCCCCGGCGCTGAATACGTTTGTGCCGAACACGCCGGCAAGATTGGGTTCGCGCGCCAGAACCGCCGCCGTCTGCTGCACCGCCTTGTTTTCGTCGTCCAGATTGAAGTCGGGTCCGAGAACCTTGATGTCGGGGAATTCCTTCGCCATCACCTCCTTGAAGCCCTGCGCCCGGCCTTCCACCGAGCTGACATTCGGGTTGGTCGAGTTGATGTAGACCGTTCCCTTGCCGCCGATCGCCTTGGCGAGCCCGCGCGCCGCGATCCGACCGCCCTCAACGTTGTCCGAGCCGATGTAGCTGATCGGAAACTTGACCGGCCCTTTGACGTAATCGCCGTCGCCGAGATACGTGTCGACAGTGATGACCTTGATGCCGTGATCGACCGCGGCTTGGAGGGGGCCGACCAGTTGATCCTTGTCGGTCGGGGCGGTGATGAGATAGTTGAGGTCGCCTCGCGCGACCATCGCATCCAAGAGCGGCGTTTGCGCCTCCACGCCCCATGTGGGCGGAATTTGCGTGACGACGTCGATCCCGAGATCCTTCGCCGCCTTCTCGACGCCAAGCTGCATGACCTGGTAGAAGGGATCGACGACCCCCGGTAAAAACCCGATCTTGAGCTTCTCGGCGGCGGCGCCGTGCGCCGTCAAGGCCAGGGCGAGCCCGGCTGCCATGGCCACGCTTCCAAGTTTGCGCATATCCGTTTCCTCCCTCGAACGATTGTCGTCTCGGCCGGCCGACCACGCCGGTCCATGAATCGATTGAGCGCGGCAAGGCGCGGCGCCGTTTGTTTCGCCCGCGCGTCATTCCTGAGGACGCCCCCCCGCAGATCGCCGTCGCGGTTCGGCCACTCTATCGAGGCCCTGCGGGCGGGCAAAGTCAAGGGCGCGAGGCGAGCAAGCCGGAACGCGCCCTTGACGCACCGCAACAACGGAGGGGAAGATGGCGATACGGGGCCCGAGCGGCACGATCGAGAGCATCGAATTGCAGTCCGGCAGGGCCATTTTGAACGTCCGCCATCTGACCGCCTACCGCTATTCGCGGCCGGTCGAGTTTGGCGACCACCGCATGATGATGCGCCCGCGCGACGGGCACGATCAGCGGCTGCTGTCGTCAGAACTGGAGATCGACCCGGAGCCGAGGCGACTGCGCTGGCTCTACGACACGTTCGACAATTGCGTCGCCATCGCGTCGTTCTCGGGCGCCTGGACCTCGCTGACAGTAGAGAACCGGTTCACGGTCGAGCGGATTGTCGACGATCAACCCGGCGGCGAAATCGACCCGCGGGCGCAGTTCTTTCCCTTTTCCTACGCTCCGGACGAATTGCCGGACGTCGCCCGGGCGATCGAACGCCTCTATAGCGACCCCGCGGGCGATCTCGATCGCTGGGTCCGCCAGTTCGTGGCCGGGGGCGCGACGACGCTGACCAGCCATTTGTTGATGACGATGACCTATGCGATCAAGGAAGGGTTCTCCTACGAACGGCGCGAGGCGCCGGGCGTGCAGTCGCCGCGCCATACGCTCGAGCGGCGTCGCGGTTCTTGCCGCGACTTCGCGGTGCTGATGATGGAGGCGGCGCGGGTGCTCGGCGTCGCCGCGCGTTTCGTCTCCGGCTATGTGTACGTCCCGAGCGGGGACGGCGAGCCGGTCCGTCTGGGCGGCGGGGCGACCCACGCATGGTGCCAGATTTATCTGCCCGGCGCCGGCTGGATCGAATTCGACCCGACCAACGGGCTTGTCGGCGGGAAGGACCTTATCCGGGTCGCGGTGGCCCGCGATCCCGCCCAGGCCGCGCCGCTGACCGGCGCATATTTCGGCGATTCCGGCGACGAACTGGGCATGGAGGTTTCCGTCGAGGTGACGCAACCGAAACACGCCGAGCGCGTCTCCCTCGCCGGGGCGTAAGTCGGCGGATCCAAGGGATATCGATCATGATCATTCGCGCCGGATATTCGATCGCCTTCGAGTGCTCCGCGGTGACGCCAATGATATTGCACCTGAATATCCACCCCTCGCGCGCCGGCGATCTCGTCTCCCCCGACGTCGTGCAAACCGAGCCGAACTGCCCGACCGACGCGTATCTCGATCTCTTCGGCAATCGGGTGACGCGGGTCGAGGCGCCCCCGGGCGATGTGACATTCCACAATGATTTCACCATCCGCGACAGCGGCGCGCCCGACGAGACCCCCGAGGATACGCCGCTGACTCCGGTGGCGAGGCTGCCGAGCGAAGTGCTCGTCTATCTGCTCGCGAGCCGCTATTGCGACAGCGACATTTTGAGCGACTTCGCCTGGTCGCAGTTCGGCGGAATCGGCGGAGGAGCAAAGCTCGTCCAGGCGATCTGCGATTTTGTCAATTCTCGCCTCCGCTTCGACTATGGCGCGGCGAACCCGCGCCGCACCGCCTCCGACGGGTTTCGAGACGGGGTCGGCGTCTGCCGGGATTTCGCCCATCTCGCGGCGGCGTTGTGCCGGGCGATGAATGTGCCGGCGCGCTATTGCACCGGTTATCTTGGCGACATCGGCGTCCCCCCGGACCCGGCGCCGATGGATTTCTCCGCCTGGTTCGAAGTGTTTCTCAATGGCCGCTGGTTCACCTTCGACGCCCGGCACAATGTTCCGCGGATCGGGCGCGTCGTCATGGCCCGCGGCCGCGACGCCGCCGATGTCGCTATCTCGACCGCGTTCGGCCAGCCGGTTCTCAAGCGCTTCGAGGTCACGACCTACGAGGAGGCCGTCGCCGCCTGATCGATCGTCCCTCGCGTCAGATCACTCGGAACCTTGCCCGAAGGGCCTCCGGGTCCGCAGCGTGACGGCCCACGATCGCGGCGTAGGTGATCGGCTCAACGACCCAGCCGGATGTCGCGGCGTCGAAATAGGCGAGGTCGGTCGCCGGAACGGACAAACGCACCGTGCGCGTCTCTCCCGGAGCGAGCGCCACCCGGGCAAAGGCTCTCAACTCCTTGGGTGCACGCTCCACTTTGGAACCCTCTGTTCCCACATAGAGCTGCACGACTTCCTCGCCCGCGACTGCGCCGGCGTTGGTCACCTCGACCGTCGCTTCAACCGCATCCGAGGCGTCGATCTCGGTTTCTTTGAGCTTGAGGCCGGCGTATTCGAACGTCGTGTAACTCAACCCAAAACCGAACGGGAAGGCGGGGAGGGCGCCGTCGCGCTCCAGCTTGCGGTATCCGTGCCACAGGTCGTAGGTGATTTTCGTCGCATTCCGATCAAAAAAGGGCAGGTCTTCCGCCGCCGCTGGAAACGTGCACGGCAGCCTGCCGCTGGGGTTAACCGCCCCGGAAAGCACGTCGGCCAGCGCGTGACCGCCCTCCATGCCCGGGTACCACATCACCAGGATGGAGGGCACGCGGTCGCGCCATACCTCGGTAATCACCGCGCTGCCGGCCATGATCGCCACAATGGTCCGAGGATTGGCCGCCGCGACCGTCTCGATCAGCGCCTCATCGCGCGGGTGCAGCGAGAGCCGCTCGCGGTCGCCGCCCAGCGGCATGCCGGTTTCCCCGCCGCCGACCTGGAAGCTCTGGGCGAACGCCTCGTGTTCCGCGTCCGGATGCGGGAATGTGGGCAAGAAGTCGACGAAAATGTCCGGAGGAATGTATTCCCCCTCATCCGCGTGAGTATAGCCGACGACCACCAGCGCCGCATCGGCACCCCGCGCTATCGCCGCCGCGCGCGACACATCCGCGCCATCGTCGTAAGCCAGGTCGACCGAGGCGCCGACGGCGGCGCGCAGACCTTCCAGCGGCGTGACCACGTGAGCCGGCCGCGTGTTGCTGGAGCCGCCGTCGCCGGTGTTCGGCGCGTCAGCCAAACGGCCGATCACCGCCAGGCGATCGACGTCTCGGAGCGGCAGCAGCCCGCCGTCATTCTTGAGCAGCACAATGCTTTTTTGCGCCACTTCGCGGGCCAGCCGCCGGTGGGCTTCGCAACCGATCACCTCTGGGGCGTAGTCCCGGGAGTTACGGCCTTGGCCGAACCGCACCTGCTGGCGCAAGATGCGCAGCGCCGCGTCGTCGACGCGTTCCAAGGGAACCTCGCCTCGCTCAACCAGGCCTTTCAGGTCCCGCTCAAACAACAAGCCGAAGGGCATTTCGACATCCTGGCCGGCCAGCGCCGCCTTCTTGGGGTCCCGCATCCCAAAGATGAAATCCGTCACCACGAATCCTTCGAAATCCCATTGCGCCTTGAGGATGCCGGTCAGGAGCTCAGCATTCTGGCCGCACCATTCGCCGTTGACGCTGTTGTAGGCGCTCATCACCGAGGCGACGCCCTCGCCAACCACCCGCTTGAAGTGGGGCAGATAGACCTCGTGCAGGGTCCGCGGATCAATCGTCACGTCGACCTTGAATCGAACGTTCTCCATCGAGTTGAGGGCAAAATGCTTGACACAGGCCATCACATGACGCTGCACCCCGCGCGTCAATGCGGCGCCCAAGGCGCCCAGATGGTGGGGATCTTCGCCGTAGGTTTCCTGGGCGCGGCCCCATGCCGGGTGGCGCAGCAAATTGATGCATACGCCGCCGAAGTAGTTTCCTCCCAAAGCGCGCACTTCGCGTCCGATGGCCTCGCCAACGCGCTCCTCGAGCGCCGGATCCCAGGCGGCTCCCCGCGCCATCGTGACCGGAAATGTGGTCGCCCCTTCCAGAATGACGCCCCGAGGCCCATCGGTGAAGCGGACGCCGGGAATGCCGAGACGCCTCACCTCGCCGGCCACCCAAAACCGGCTGCTGTAGCCGCCGGGAGCCGTCATCGCCGCCATTCCCGGCCAAAGGGGGAGCTGGCCGTGCATCAGGTCGATTTTTTCGTCGAGGCTGAGCTGGTCACGCAAAGCCCGGGCCCGGTCTTCAATCTGGCTCGGGGTCAGCGTTTCGGCCGATTGAAGCCCGGCAAAGGCCGCCTCAGTTCCGGTTAGGGGCATAGGGATAGCACCTTGGTCCGTTCCGCGCGCGGGCGTTCAGCGCGCCGCCCACAACATGCCGCGCTCGAAAATCGTCCTCATCTCCGGCACGCCGAACTCGGCCGTGACATGGCCGAGCGAGGAGTAGAAAACCCGCCCCTCGCCGTGCCGGCGCTTCCACACGACTGGCATCACGACGCCCTTGGTCCACGGCGCGTGCGCGCCCGAGAAGGTGGTCGTCGCCAGCACCTCGTTCGCCGGATCGACGTGCATATAATATTGCTCGGACCGGTAGGGGAAGCTCGAGATTCCGTGCATGACCGGATCGTCGGGCTTGGCGACATCGACCTGGTAGTCGATGATGTTGCCGGGGTGGGCGACCCATTGACCGCCGCACATGAACTGGTAGTCGACGCTGTCGCGGAAGGCGTCGCACATGCAGCCGTGATAGCCGGCAAGGCCGACCCCGCCTCGCACGGCAGCGGTCAGGTTCTCGACTTCTTCCTTTTCGATCTTCGACATCGTCACGATCGGCACAATGAGACTCATGTCGGCGATCGCCGGATCGGCGAAAGCCTCGGTAGTGTTTTCGATGTAGACCTTGAAGTCATGATCTTCGAGCATCTTGGCGACGATATGCGCGCCTAGCTCCGGCTCATGGCCGCTCCATCCTCCCCAGACGATGAGCGCTTCGCGCATCGATTCCTCCGTTGAAACTTGTCTTCAGTCGAGCTCGCCAACGCGGAGCGAGGGCGGCAAAGGCGCCGGCCGCTGCGGCCGGGTCGAGATCGGGATCGTCTTGCCGGCGTCGGATGACCTCTGGAACGCCTCCATTACTTCGAGCACATGGAACGCCAGCTCGCCGCTGGCGCGGTGCGGCCGGCCGGAGCGGATCGCCTGCGCCATGTCGGCGAGGCCGACGATGCGGTAGTTTCCGTCGGCATAGGGACCTTGCGTCGGGATTTCGCGCCACTCCTCCGAAGCGGTCGCGAACTCAACCTTGCCGCCGAAGTGGTTCGGGTCGGGAACGATGAGCGAGCCCGTCTCGCCGTAAAGCTCGATAGGTCCCTGCCGGTGCCGTGCGACGTCGAAGCTCATCGTCATCGAGACCGCCGCTCCGCTGGCGAACATCAGGGTCCCGGTGACATGGGTGGCGACCTCGACGGGAACGCGCGTTCCCGCCAGCGGCTCGCTCGTGACGAGGCGCTCGGACCTGGTCCGGGTCGCGACGCCGCTCACGCTGGCCACCGGCCCGAGAAGATTGACGAGGTCGGTCACATAATAAGGCCCCATATCGAGCATCGGGCCGCCGCCGGCGAGGTAGTAAAAGCCGGGATTGGGGTGCCAGCGTTCATGGCCTGGGCACATGAAGAAGGCCGAGCCGCCGATCGGCCGGCCGATCAGCCCATCGTCGACTGCGCGGCGCGCGGTCTGGTGGGCGCCGCCGAGAAACGTGTCCGGGGCGCAGCCGAGCCTGAGCCCCCGGGCGGCAGCGGCTTCAATTAGCCGGCGCGCCTCAGCGACGGCGACGCCGAGCGGCTTTTCCGAGTGAACGTGCTTGCCGGCGGCGATCGCCTTGAGGCCGACGTCGACATGGGCCTTCGGCACCGTGAGATTGAGGACGATCTCGACTGCCGGATCGGCAAGCAGCGCATCGACCGGGCGCGCGGACAGGCCGAACTCGGCCGCGCGCGCTTCAGCTGCGGCGGCATTGACGTCGGCGAGCGCGACGACGTCGAGGATCGGGAACTTTCTCGCCGCGGTCAGATAGGCAGCGCTGATGTTGCCGCAGCCAATGACGCCGATCCCGACCGGCTTCATCATGATTCTCCGATCTGCGGCGCGAACGCTTCGCGAATTGGCGCGGGCCCCGTCGTTCCCCACGGCGCGCCATAGAGATCGCGAAGTGTCATCGCCGCTGCGCCTTGCAGCCAGTTTCCGTCGCTCCATTCCCGAACGATGATGTCCGAGACGTCGGCGAGGCTGGCCGGCAGGAGGTGAGCGACGGTTTTGCGCAGCGGCTCGATGAAATGATTGCTAGTCGCCATGGCGCGGCCGGAAATAATGACCTTCGGCGGCGCGAACAGGGTGATGAGATTGGCGACCGCGAAGCCGAGCGCTTCGCCCGCGGCCGCGAGCACCCGCGCGCAGCGCTTGTCCCCGGCGGCCGCGCGCTGCAAAAAAAGCGCCATCGCCCGTCCCGCGTGCAACCCCGCGTCCGGCTCACGGTCGCGCATGAGCGCTTCGGCTTCGATCAGCACCGACGCCTCCGACGCAACGTCGGCGAGCCGTCCGCCGCCGCTGCCGGGCGGGCGAACCATAAGATCGCCGAGGTCCGGACTGAGGCCGTTCGCGCCGCGAAACAATTCGCCGTTATGAAGAATGCCGAGGCCGAGGCTGCGCTCGACGTTCACGACCAGAAAATCGTTCAAGTCGCGCGCCTGTCCAAACCAATGCTCGGCCAGCGTCACCAGATTGACGTCGCTGTCGATCGAGGCGGGCACGCCGAGGCGATGGGTGAGATCGGCGCCGAAGGGAACGTCGCGCTCCTGAAGGATCGGGCTCTGGCGGCAAACGCCAGCCGCCCGCTCGACCACGCCCGGCAGGCCGACGCAGACGCCCGAGATTTCGGCGATGTCGAGACCAGCGTCGCTGACGCAGCGGCGCACGCCGTCCTCGACCAGATCGGCGATGACCGAGGCCGTCTGGCGATCGATCCGGACCGGCAGCGACAGCAAGCGCAGGACGTCAGCGCAGAAATTGGTCACCGCGACGGTGATCTGGTCAGGAGCCAGCTTGACGCCCACCACGTGCGCCGCGCCCGGATTGAGCTTGAGCATGACCCTGGGCCGGCCGCGTCCCGCGTCGCGCACCGCGCCGACCTGCAGCGGGATGATAAGCCGGTCGTCGAGCAGCGCCGCGGTGATGGCGGAAACGGTGGTTGCGCTCAATTCGGTCAGTTGGGAGATCTCGACCCGCGACACCGGGCCGAAGCGGCGGATCGCGTCCATCACGTGGAAGCGATTGATCGCGCGCATCAGTTCGGGATCGGCGGTCTTCATCGCTCGGACGTTTCCGCTTAGGGCGCTCTTTTTCTACGGGAGGCGGAATTATTTTCAATTCCGCGACGGCCTGTCAACCGCCCGGCTTCAATATTTCGGCTATTTCTGGTCAGTTGTCTTGACAGCCGCCTGAACTCCGGACAGATTTTATCCGCATCGCGGACAAAAAGAATGCCGCCGAGACCACTTACTTCCGGAGGAAACCGATGAATTTTCGCCAATTCGCGTTTGCCGCGGGATGCCTCGCCGCACTGGCGGCGCCCGCTTACGCCGAAACGCACGTCACCGTCCTTCATGTCAGCGACAACGCCGCCCAAAAGGCGATCTGGGACCAGATCGCCAATGATTACAATGCCGCCCATCCAGGGGTAAAGGTCGAATTCAAGTACCTCGAGAACGAGGCGTTCAAGGCCAAGCTGCCGACCATGCTGCAAGCCGACGAGTTGCGTCCAGACCTCTTCTATAGCTGGGGCGGCGGCGTCATGCAGGCGCAAGAGAAGGCCGGGTTCCTCAAGGACATCAGCAAGGACGTCGCCTCCTGGGAGTTCGGAACTCTCCCCCACGGCGATCGACGCGTTCAAGGTCGACGGCAAAGTCGTCGGCGTACCGTTCGAGGTGGGCGAGGTTGTCTTCTATTACAACAAGAAGCTGTTCGAGAAAGCGGGCGTGAAGGCCGAGGACATCAAGTCGTGGGATGATTTCCTCGGCGCGGTGAAGACGCTCAAAGCGGCCGGGATTACACCGCTCGTGGTCGGGGCCGGCGAAAAATGGCCGATGCACTTCTATTATTCCTATCTCGTCATGCGCATCGGCGGCGAGCACGCGCTCGCCGACGCCAAGGCGGGCAAGGACGGCGGCTTCAAGAACCCGACCTTCGTCGAGGCCGGCAAGCGGCTGCAGGAACTCGCCGCGCTCGAGCCGTTTCAACCCGGCTATCTCTCGACCAAGCACGCCGAATCCTCGGGCATATTCGGCGACGGCAAGGCGGCAATGGACCTGATGGGCCAATGGTTCCTCAGCATGCAGGGGCCGAACTCGACCAGCGGCAAGGGCGTCGCAGCCGAGGACATTGGCATCCTATCCTTCCCCGTCCTGCCTGGCGGGAAGGGCAAGGCGACGGATACGCTCGGCGGCATCAACGGCTGGCTCGTCAGCAAGTCGGCTCCGCCCGAGGCGGTCGACTTCCTCAAGTTCTTCAGTCAGGCGAAATACGCGAAGGAGACCGCCGAGAAGGCCGCCTATATCCCGGTCGTCAAGGGCTCGGAGGCTTCGTTCACCGATCCGCTGTTCAAGCGCCTCGCTGACGATCTCTCCAAGACGACCTATCACCAGAACTACTTCGATCAGGACCTGGGACCTTCGGTCGGGCGCGTAATCAACGACGTTTCCGTCGCGGTCGCCGCAGGCCAGATGACCCCGGAAGCGGCTGCCGCCGGGATCCAGGAGGCCGCTGACCAGCAGTAGGATCTGCCCAAAGCGTATAAGCTCCCGGCCTCGCCTGGATTTCAGGCGAGGCCGAAACGCGTGACGCGACTGGAGGCTCGTTTTCTTGACCGCCGCGACCTACGCTGAACCCCAGCCGACCGCGACGGCCTACTCCGAGCCGGCGCGCCGGATGACCATCAACGGCTGGGCAGTCGTTGTCGTCTTTCTGCCGCCAGCGCTTCTTTTGTTTACGGTCTTTGTCTTTCTGCCGATCGCGGAGGCCGGTTGGTATGGCTTCTTCAATTGGAACGGCTATGGGCGGCCGGAAAAATTCATCGGGCTCAAGAATTACGGCTATCTGATTGGCAATCCGACCTTCACCCGGTCGCTGATCAACAACGGCATCATCATCGTCTTCTCGCTCCTCGTCCAGCTGCCGCTTGCGCTGGCGGTCGCGGTGATGATCGCCGGCCGGGTCGTCGGCGCAGTCTGGTTCCGGATGATCTTCTTCCTGCCTTACGTGCTGGCCGACGTCGCCGCAGGCGTCATCTGGCACTTCATGTTCGACGGCGACCATGGGCTTGCGGGCGCGGTCACCACCGCGCTCGGCGCGCCGCCCTATTTTCTGCTTGCTGACAAGACCTGGGCGTTCTCCGCGGTGCTGATCGTCGTTTTGTGGAAATATTTCGGCTTCCACATGATGCTCTACATCGCCGGCCTGCAGGGGATCGACGGCGCCCTGCTCGAGGCCGCCGAGATGGACGGCGCGACCCCCTTCCAGCGCTTCTGGCACATCACGCTGCCGCTGCTCGGACCGATGATCAGGCTGTCGATCTTCTTTTCCGTCATCGGCGCGCTCCAGCTCTTCGACATCATCGTGCCGTTGACCGGCGGCGGGCCGTTCCAGACGACGAATACGATGGTCTCGTTCCTCTACTTTTTCGGCCTGACCCGGATGCGGATCGGTTTCAGCTCCGCGGTCGGGGTAGTGCTTTTCATCATTTGCGTGACCTTCGCGTTCGGTTACCAACGCTTCGTGATGCGCGATGACTGAAGCCGCCGACGCCAATCGGCCCACGGGGCGGCGCCCGGGCGGGCTCTCCGCGATCGTCACCTTCGCGGCGCTGGTCGTGCTCGCCGGCGCCGTTCTTTTCCCGGTTCTCGCGACTGCACTCAACGGCTTCAAGGATCTGAGCGAATTGCGCACCAATCCGTTCGGCCTGCCGCATGTCTGGATGTGGAGCAACTACTGGGACATCCTGACCGGGTATCGCTATTGGCAGGTGCTCGGCAATTCGCTGCTGATCGCCCTTTTCACTGTCGCGCTGACGCTCATCGTTTCCTCGATGGCCGCGTTCGCCTTCGCGCATTTGCGATTCTTCGGCGACAAATTCCTGCTCGCTTACATCCAGCTCGGTTTGCTGTTCCCGCTCGCGACGGCGATCGTGCCGCTTTTCATCAAGATCCGCGATCTCGGTTTGCTCGATTCCTACTGGGGCATCATCTTGCCGCAAGTCGCATTCTCGCTGGCGATGAGCGTGCTCCTCATCCGCAACGCCTTCAAACAGCTGCCGAGCGAACTGCTCGATGCCGCGATGATGGATGGCTGCGGCTACTTCCGATACTTCTTCTACGTGACCCTGCCGCTCTCGGGGCCGATCCTGTCCACCGTCGCAGTCATTGCGTTCGTCGGCAGCTGGAACGGGTATCTCCTGCCGCTCATCGTCCTCAACAGCGAGTTGCGCTATCCGTGGACGCTCGGCCTCATGGCCTACCAGGGCCAGTACATGACCTCCTGGCAGCTTGTGCTGGCCTTCATTACGCTCACCATCCTGCCGGCGATCATCATGTTCCTGATGGCGCAGCGTTATATCGTCGCCGGGCTCACCGCCGGCGCGGTCAAGGCCTGACGCGCGCCTATCGACCATCAGGGCCCTTGCCGGCAAAACCCTCGATGATCGCCGCGACGGCGGGCTTCGGCCGATAATTCTCGTCGAACGGCAACGCGTCGCCATAGCCGGAAAAGAACGCCGGGACCCAAGAGCGGTCGTCGGTTATGCCCCAGGTCGTGACGCCCACGCAGCGCGGCGTTAAGCGGCATGCGCGGACGATCGACCCATAGTCGTCGGCTTGCGCGGAGAGCGCCTTGTCGTCAGCAGGCAAGCGGATGCGAACGTCGAGCTCGGTGACCGCCACGTCGACGCCGAGCGCCGCGAACTTTTGCATAACGGCGCGAAAGTCGGCCGGCGCCGCCCCGGCGACAAAATGCGACTGCAGGCCGACGCCGTCGATCGGGGCCCCGTCGTGCTTGAGCGAGGCGACGAGATCGTAGAGCGCCTGCATCTTGGGGCCTGCCGTCTCGACATTGTAGTCATTGACGTAGAGCTTGGCGTTGGGGTCGGCGGCGCGGGCCGCCTTGAGCGCGACCGCGACATAGCCGGGGCCCATCGCCTCATAGAAGACCGACTTCCGCCATTCGCCATTGTCGGTGAACGGCTCGTTGACGACGTCCCATGCGTAGATCGCGCCCCGATAGCGGCCAGCCTCGACGGCGATATGGGCGACCATCAGAGCTTGCAGTTCGGCGGGAGAAAACTTGCCTTGGATCAGCCACAGCGGCAATTGGGAGTGCCAGACCAGCGTGTGGCCCCGAACCATTTGCCCGTGCGCCTTGGCGAAGGCGACGAGAGCGTCGGCTCGCCCCCAATCGTATTCGCCGCGCAGCGGCTCGACCGAGCCCCACTTCATCGCGTTCTCAGGCGTCACGCAGGTCAGTTGCGTCGCCGCGAGGTCGCGATATCGCCGCTCGTCGAGGGCGTCGGGGTCGAGCGCCGCGCCGAAATAGCGACCCCTCTTGGCGGCGGCCGAGCCGAGCGTGGCCTGATCCGCCTCGCCAGCATGGGCGGCGGCCCATGTCATGAGCGCCAGCGCCGCGGCGGCGCTCCTGAGCAACTCCATTGGCGGCGATCTCCGTCGCTTGAGGTCCGATGTGGCGCCTGAGCGCCGGACGGCAAAAAAATAACTAGCACTTCATTTCGATTGTCGCCTGCTCGCCGTGCCCCGGTCGGGCAGCGTCGTGCGCGCGGTCGCCGCAACGCATTCCGCTTGTCGCGCCCGCGGTGCTAGGCTCCTGGCCGGCAACCCCGCCGCGGCGGTCTGAGCGAATGGATTTCGTCTTCATGTTGACGCGCAACGACGCGACTGTCGAGAACGCGCTCGACCTCGTCGAGATCGCGCGCGAGCTTGGATTGCGCCACATCGGCTTCAAAGACGCCGGCGTCGAGGCGCCGATGCTCAAGCGCCTGACCCAAGCCATTCGCGCCGCCGGGGCGAGCCCGTGGATGGAGGTGGTGGCGACGACGCGGGAGGCCGAACTGCGCGCGATCGCGCTCGGCCGCGACCTCGGCGTCGATCTGCTGATGGGCGGCGTTCACGTCGACGAGGGCTTGAGGATCCTCGAGGGCTCGGCGACCCGCTATCTGCCGTTCGCTGGCAAGCCCAGCGGCCATCCGACCAGGCTTGGCGGCTCGGCGTTAGAGGTCGAGGCCCAATGCCGGGCCTTCGCCACAATGGGATGCGCGGGCGTCGACATTCTCGCCTACCGCGCGACCGAGGCCGAGCCGCTCGACCTCGTCGCCGCCTGCCGGCGCGGATTTCTCGATTCTGGCGCGGTCGTGGTTGCTGGATCGGTCAATTCGGCCGCGCGCGTCAACGCGGTCCGCGCCGCCGGTGCAGACGCCTTCACCATCGGCACCGCGGCCATCGACGCGTCCTATGCACCGGGAGTCGGATCGCTCGCTGCGCAACTCAGGGCCGTTCTCGAAGACTGCGGCGCGGCGGGATGACCGGGCCCCAGTTTTGCCCCGCACGAAACGACGCTATCGCTACTCAGGTATCCTCATGCCGAGGTGAACTACGGCGACAGCCTGGTGCCGCTCGACAAGCTGTTCGGCACCTTCCACGATGGCTCCGAGCACGCGGAAGAAGGCATGAACAGGCGTATTCGCGAGCACCAGAAGACTTGAGGAGGCGAAAGCTCCTCAGGTGAGCCTCCGCCACGCCTGCGCCTCGGCCTCCTGGCTGAAGACTTCCGGCGGCCAGTTTTCCTTCAGCCCCTGCCGCATCAAATCCTGCTGGCTCTTGGGCGCCATGCCGCCAAGCGGCGGGTCGCGGTCGAGATTGGTCGGGAAGGAATAGCCTTCCGCTGAAGCCGCGACGACATTGTCAGCCTGTGTGGCGGTGATGGCGTTGTCCTTGAGGAGACCTTTTAGCGCCGGATAGAGTTTCAGGCTCATCTTGAGCCGATCGACGCTCTCCATCGCCCGGCCGAAGGCGGACGAGACCTGCAACAGGTTGGCGATTCGGCGAACGTCCTTCGAGCGGTTCGTTCCGGCGGCGTGAAACAGAGCCGGATTGAAGAACACCGCGTCGCCCTTGGCGAGCGGCAGCTGGACGTGATGCGCCTCGAAATAGTCGCGAAACTCCGGTCGCGCCGTCGCCATGTAGCCCGGCAGGTAGCTTTGCGAGAACGGCAGGTAGAGCGTGGGCCCCGTTTCGAGCGGCATGTCGCAATGGGCGACCGCGCCTTGCAGGGTGAGCACCGGCGAGAGCCGGTGCACGTGGGCGGGAAAGCGCTCGATCGCCTGCGGCGATTGGAAGCCGAGATGATAGTCGCGATGCGGAACCTGCGCCGCCCCGCCTGGATTGACGACGTTGAGCTGCGAGGTGATCTGATACGACGGACCGAGCCAGGCTTCGCTCACGAGCGCAATGACCGCATTGCCGTAATAGGCCGCGAATGCGGCGGGGTCGCGCAGGCAGAGCTTCTCGAGCGCGTTCCAGATGCGGTCGTTCGCGCCCGGCTTGGCGAAATGATCGCCGCCGCCGACGTTGCTCGAGCGCTCCTCCTCGATGATCGCCCAGAAATGATCGTTGGCGGCGTCGATCGCGGTCATGTCGGCGAAGGCGCCGCGAATGGCGATGATGCCGGGGCCGTCGGTCAGCGCCTCGACCCACTCCGCCATGAGTTCCTTGCGGGTCTCGGGCGAGGCGGCGGCGCTGCGCGCCTTGAGGCCGTCGTAGACCAGCACGTTCGATATGGCGTCGCTGGCGAGGGGATAGTCGGCGAGGTTGACGGTTCGTTCGACGATCCGCCTGAATTCGTCGAGGTCGCACGATTCCGCCGCGAGCCAAACGCGATTGGTTCGGATGAGATTGGCGTTGTCGTCCTTCATGGCGTCCTCCGTGCAACGATCTGTGAGGCGGAGTATAAAGGCGCCGTCCGGCAAGACCATTGCGTCAATCCATCAAAAATCCATCAGGCGACTGCCGTGGCTCACCCTTTTCTCATCAAGGAGATTGCGCTTCAGGCGGGCCTCAGCCAGGCGACGGTCGATCGAGTGCTCAATAAGCGCGGCGGGGTGCGCAAGCACACCGCCCAACGCGTCAAACAGGCGATACGCGAGTTGCACGGCCAGATCGAACAGGCGGGACTGACCGGGCGCAAGTTCCTTATTGATGTCGTCATGCAAGCGCCCGATCGCTTTTCGGAAGCCGTTCGCGCGGCGCTCGAGGACGAGATGCCGACATTGCGTCCGGCGGTCTTTCGCGCGCGATATCATTTCAGCGAGGTTGCGCGGATCGCCGATCTGGCGGCGCTGATCGACAGGATCGCGGCGCGCGGCGCGCACGGCCTGTTCCTCAAAGCTCCGGACCAGCCGGAAATCGCCGCGGCGGTAGACCGCGCTGTCGCGCGCGGCGTGCCTGTCGTCACGCTCGTCACCGATGTCGCCAACTGCCGCCGCGCCGCGTATGTCGGAATGGACAATCGCGCCGCCGGCGAAACGGCGGCCTATCTGATCGGCGAGTGGCTCGGGGACGCGAAGGCAAGGGTGCTGGCGACGCTCAGCAGCAACAGTTTCCGCGGTGAAGAGGAGCGGGAGATCGGCTTTCGCCGCGCGCTCAGAACGCGATACCCCAACCTCGGCCTCGTCGAAGTGAGCGAAGGACTCGGCATCGACCAGGCGACAGGCGCTATGGCGCGAAGGGCGCTTGCGGCCGACCCGGACATCGTCGCCGCCTATTCGATCGGCGGCGGCAACCGCGCGGTGGTGGAGGCGTTCCAGGCGATGGCGCGTCCGTGCCAGGTGTTCGTGGGCCATGACCTCGACACGGACAATTTGGCGCTGTTGCGCGAGAAACGCATTTCGGCGGTCCTGCATCACGATCTCAATGCCGACATGCGATCAGCTTGCCGAATTGTGATGCAGGCGCATCGGCTATTGCCGCAAGGCGCTCCGCCCCCGCCGTCACAGGTTCAGGTGATCACGCCATTCAACCTTCCGGCGGCGCGAAGTCGAAAAACCTCGGCCGTCTAGGGCCGCAAGCGCCTCTCAGGCGGCGCGGCGCCAGACGGTCATTTCGACCCCAAGCGCGGGATCGAGGGGAATCCGTTTGCTCAAGTCGAGGCCGTGCTGTTCGAGCACGGTCGCAGCCAAGACGCCGGCGTCGCAGGCGGAAAACACCGACCGGCCGCCGGGAAGCTCGACCCCGTGCGCGCGGGAGAGATGAAACCCGTCAAGACCGATCATAAGGAAGAGATCGAACACCACCTGGCCGCCGCCTACCGCGACGAGGCCGCCCCTCGGCAGCAGCCGAGCTGCAACTTCTTCCCAAGTTGTGCGCCGCGGGTCCCACCACCAACTGTCCGGGCGCTGCTCGAGCCCCGCCGCCTCACGCGAGACCACAAGACGCGGGCGGTGGTGTATGTTGGGCTCGAGTTCGTGGCTGCGGCGCGCGAACACAACCAGGCTCGCCTCATCCTGAGCCCGCTGGTAAAGCTCCCAGTCCTTTTCGTTGCGCAGCGAAGCCGGCGTCATTCCGTCGGCGCCGGCAATCTTGTCGTCGTCCGAGACGATGGCGTAGCCGGTGATGTCGAGATTCCCGGACATGGTCGAACGTCCTCGCAGCACGATGTAGGAAGCCACAACTCATCGCGTTCCGCCAGGGGCCTCGCGCGCGAACGCAATCAGCCGTCAGTCGCCGGCGAGCGCCTGGGCTGCCTTGAGCTGCGCCTCAGTAGTCGGGATCATCTTGATCGCCAGTGCGTGAAGCCTCTCGTAATCCCCCCACAGCATGTAGTCGCCATAAAGGGTGAGAGCGTTGGAGTGGGTTTCGAGTTGATCGGCAACGTAGGCCTTGTCGAAGTCGACGCCAGACTTGCCCCGCAGCGCCGTCAGGCGCGCCTGATGATCCTGGTCGAGAGTCATCGGGACCGCCGCGCCGGATCCTTCGGCCGCAGTCTGAAGCGCCGCCTCCGCGCTTTGATGGTCGTCGACCATGCGCCGGGCGAAGGCCTTCACCTGGGGAGCGCGGGTCCGGTCGAGTGCGAGCCTCAACTCCGCGGTCGCGAAGAGATTGGCGTTTGAGGCCCTGGTGACGAAGTCGACTTCGGCGCTAAAGTCCCCAGCCCATGCAGGCGCCACCGACAGGACAAGACCGATGAGGCCGACCGGAGCCGTCAGGGTCATGGGCTTGCCTCCCCCGGCGCGGCGTTCTTCGCGACGGGACCGTCGCAATGACCGAGCCTACGATGCCGGCTGCCCGTTCACGGTAGGCGTGAATCGGTTCCGATGCAAAGCTGCCCTGTCCGATTTGCGGCGCCGCCTCGCTGGAGATGTCGCGCAGCGATCGTAACTCGTCCGGCGCTCCGCCTCGACGTCCCTCTCTACGCCGCCAGGCGGTCGAGGGTCTTCTGCATCGCCGCCATTCCCGCCTCGATAGCGTGCGAGAAATAAGAGTGGAGGTCGTCAGGCAGGAAATCGGCGGTCCAGACGACCGAGGTCAAGCCGTCGGGCAGGGCGGAGACCTCGAGCGACGCGTTATAGTGGCGGGCGCGGCCGCCCTCGGCGGTCCAGACCAGCCGCCGCTCCTCGTCGTCGACAGTTACGATCGGTTCGCGCAGGGTGACGCCGTTGATGAAGGTCACGACGCGCGCGCCGGGCTCGAGCTGGGTGTCGACGACGAAGCCGGGCACGAGCCGGGTATGGAGGGCGCCGATGTCCCGGACCGCCGACCAGACGTCTCCTGCGTTCGCGGCCGTTTTGATCTCGGAGCGGATCGTCGCCATGGCCTATTTTCCTCCGTAATAGGCTTCGAGACGGTAGCCCTCGGGGTCGAAGACAAAGGCTGCGTAATAATGCGGCCCGTAGTCCTTACGCAGCCCCGGCTTGCCGTTGTCGCGCCCGCCGTGCGCGAGCGCGGCGGCGTGAAAGGCGGCGACGCTCGCCTGGCTCGGCGCGGCGAAGCAGAAGTGCAGCCCTGACTGCGGATCGTCGGCGACCCGACGCTCGGCCGAATTGACCCAGAAACCGACACCTTCCTTGCCATAGCCGAGCGAGTTCGCGTCGGCGCTGAGACAGGAGAGGCCGAGCGGCTTCAGCGCCGCGTCGTAGAAGCCCTTGGCTTTCGCGATGTCGCGAACGCCGATCGAAATGTGATCAAGCATGCGGTCCTCGTTGCGTTGGCGCCGAGGTGGTTGCGTCCGGACCTCGGCTGTTCCCGGGAGCCTATGACGGCGCCGGTTCTCCCGCTTGGGGAATATTGCTATGCTTCGCTGATGCAAAGTGAAGCTAAGCCTCATGCGACCGGGGTGGCGAAGTCGCCGGACGAGGGACTCGCCAAGCGAATGCTGGCGGCGGGGGACGGATGGAGCGTGCACGAAGTCGTCTGCCGCGCGGGACCCGCCGGCCGGCCCTTCGAGGAGCGGCACGACGGCTTCAGCGTCTCGGCGGTCATGGAAGGGAGCTTCACCTATCGCTCGGACGCCGGCCACGGACTGCTCTATGCCGGCGCATTGCTGCTCGGAAACAGTGGCTGGTGTTTCGAATGCGGTCACGCGCATGGGATTGGCGATCGCTGCATTTCCCTGAATGTTCGCGACGACCTGTTCGGCGAGATCGCCGCGGCTGCGGCGGCGACGAGCGGCTTTCGCTTTTCCGCTCCAAGCCTGCCGCCGTCGCCGAAGGCGCTGCCCGTCGTGGCGCTGATGGGGGCCTTGTCGTCGGGAGCGTCCGCGCTGCGACGCGAGGAGCTGGCGTTGCGGCTCGTCGAGCGCGTCGTCGGCGCGACGGCCGATCAGAAGCGCCCCCCCGCCGCGCCCGCCGCGCGCCGGGTGATCGAAGCGATCCGCTTGGTCGAGTCGGACGCGGCTCGGCGGGTCCGGCTGCAGGACCTGGCGGCGACGGCGGGGATGAGCCGGTACCACTTCCTGCGCGTCTTCCGGCGGCTGACGGGCATGACGCCCTATCAGTATCTGCTCAGCGCCAGGATGCGCCGCGCGGCGCTCGAGCTCGCCTCGTCCCGCCGACCGGTGCTCGACATTGCGCTCGACAGCGGCTTCGGCGACCTTTCCACGTTCAACCACCAATTCCGCGCAACGTTCGGCCTGACGCCGACCCAATATCGCGCGTGGCGCTTGTAGCCGCGGATGCCCACCCCCGCCCGCACTGGCGCTCTTGCCGCAGCTGCCGGGTTCGCGCGCGCCGCCGCGTGGGCGCCGGACTGGCGCGGAGCGTTCTTGGGCGCGCTCGCGCGCGAGGCCGAGGAGCGGCGTCTTTTCCTCTGGCTTCCGGTCGCGGCGATGGGCGGCGTCGCGCTCAATCTGGCCGCCGACCAGGAGCCGGTCCTCTGGCTGCCGGCGCTGATGACGGCTCTGTTCGCCGCGCTCGCATGGATATCGCGCAGCCGGCCGTTCGCGCTTGGCGTCTCGCTGGCGCTTGCCGCGCTGTTCGCGGGCTTTCTGTCGATGTCGCTGCGCACGGCGCGGGTCGCGGCGCCGGTGCTCGACCGGATCCGGATCGTCACTCTGCGAGGCTTCGTCGAGGAGGTGGACCTAAGGACCGTCGGCGCGCGGATGGTCATCGGCGTCGCCGGCGCGGACGGCATGCCGCGGGAGAAAGTTCCGCGACGGGTTCGGGTGACGACGCGAAAAGCCACTGAGGTCGCGGCGGGCGATTACGTCGAGCTAAAGGCGCGCCTGCTCCCGCCGTCGCGTGCGGTGCTGCCCGGCGGATACGACTTCGCCCGCGACGCGTTTTTCGCCGGCGTCGGCGCGGTCGGCTCGACGCTGGGGCCGATTCGGCGTCTGCCGCCGCCGGCCGACGCGAGCTTGAGCCAGCGCTTTGCCGCGACCATCGATCAGGCGCGCAACCGCCTGGCGCTCAGGGTCAACGCGATCATCGGCGGCGACGAAGGTGCGATCGCGGCGGCGATGGTGACGGGAAAACGCGACTTTCTCTCCACCGACGCCAAAGACCTCATCCGCGAAGCCGGCATCTTCCACATCATCACCATTTCGGGCGTGCAGATGACGCTGGTGGCGGGAATCGTCTTTGTCGTCACCCGCCGCCTGCTCGCGCTGTCGCCGACGCTGGCGCTGAACTACCCGATCAAGAAATGGGCGGCGGTCGTCGCCATGGCTGGTTCGCTCTTCTATGACGTCGCGACCGGCTCGCGCGTCGGCACGGAGCGGGCGCTGATCATGACGCTGATCGTGCTCGGCGCGGTGATCATGGACCGCCGCGCGCTGACGATGCGCAATCTCGCCTTCGCGGTGCTTGCGGTGATCGCGATCGAGCCTGAAGCCATTCTTGGCGTCAGCTTCCAGCTTTCATTTGCCGCCGTTGCGGCGCTGGTTGCGGTGATGGAGGCGCGGCTCGCGACCCGCGACATCGATCCCGACCCTTTCGCGCCCAAGCGAGGCGAGCCGCCGAAGCGCGGGCTCCTGGTCGCGAATCTCATCGAGAAGCCGCTCACGCTACTCTTCGCCACCGCCTTCGCGACCTCGGCCACTGCTTCCTTCATGGCCTATCACTTCCACGATCTGAGCCCCTATGTGCTGATCGGCAATCCGCTCACGCTGACGGTCATCGAGTTTTTCGCCGTGCCTGGCGCGCTCGTCGGCGCGGCGCTCTACCCACTCGGGCTCGACGGGCCGGTCTGGATCTATGTCGGGGCGGGGATCAAGTTCATCCTGTGGGCAGCGCGCTTCATCGCCGAGGCCCCCGGCTCGACCCTGCACTTGCGAGCGTTCGCGCCCTCGGCTCTACCGTTTCTGGCGCTTGCGGTGATGAGCGCGACCATCTGGCGGACCTGGACCTTCCGCCTAAGCGCGGTTCCGCTCGCTCTGATCGGGATTGTCGGCGCCGCGCACGGGCCGCGTTACGACGTCATCATCTCGCCCTCCGGCGATCTGGCGGCGGTGCGTGACGCCGACGGCGCGCTCGAGGTCGTCGGCAAACGCTTCAACGCCTTCGCCGCCGAGCAATGGCTGTCCGCCGACGGTGACGGGCGCGATCCCGCTCAAGCGCGCAGCCCCGACGAGCCCTGCGATCGCCTCGGCTGCGTCGCCGACCTGCCGGAGGGAGAATCGCTCTCGATCGTCCTCGACCGGCTCGCGTTCGAAGAGGATTGCGCCCGCGCTGAGGTCGTGGTCAGCGCGCTTAGCGCGCCTCGGGACTGCAAGGCGAAGTTCGTGCTCGACGAACCGGTGCTCGCGCGGCTCGGCGCCGTCGGCCTGACGTGGAGCGACGACAAGGGTTTTGCCCTGGCGAGCGACCGCAGCCCGCTTGAGAACCGCCCCTGGTCGCCCGCGCCCGAGCCCGCGCGCGACGACCGGGTGGTTCGCCCCGGTCACGGCGCCTCGCACGACGCCGATCCGGCCGATCCGACGATCGATCCTGACGGCGCCCATTAGCAGAGCCGGTACTACGCCTTGTCGCGGCGGATTGTCCGTGCGACACTTCGGCATAAATCGCGTGCAGCATTTGCGCCGACGCGCTGGGGTTGAGGGGAATGGCCAGTAAAGAAACCGCCGTCGTTGTCGGCGGCTCGAGCGGCATTGGGCTCGCGGTCGCCGAGGCTCTGGCCGCGCGGGGCGAGGCGGTCTGGGTGACCAGCCGCGATCCGAAGAGGGCGGAAGCGGCGGCGCGCAAAGTGGGCCACGGCGCGAAGACGATCATCATCGATCTTACCAAGCCGCACGAAATCGCCGCGAAGTTCGCTCCCGTCGGTCCGGTCGATCATCTCGTGATCACCGCCGTCGATCGCGACCGCAATACCGTCAGGGCCTACGATATCGCGGCGGCGACCAGGCTGGTGACGACCAAGCTGGTCGGCTACGCCGAAGTCGTGCACACGCTCGTCGAACGGTTCACGCCCGAAGCCGCGATCGTGCTCTATGGCGGGCTGGCGCGCGACCGGCCCTATCCGGGCTCGACGACGGTCAGCTCAATCAATGGCGGGGTCACCGGACTGACGAGGACGCTGGCGGTGGAGCTCGCGCCGGTGCGCGTCAACGCCATCCATCCTGGATTTGTCAGCGACAGTCCCTATTGGGCGGGCAACACGGAGGTGAGCGAACGGATGCTGAGCCGCACGCCCGGCCGCCGACCTCTCACCACCGAGCATTGCGTCGGCGCCACGCTGTTCCTGCTCGACAACCAAGGCATGAATGGCGAGAACATCGTGGTCGACGCCGGTATTTCGCTGACCTGAGCAGGGTCAGGACTTCGCGCCGATGGTCGGCGAGCGCGCAGAAGCCGATAACGACGATTTCGCCACGGGAGGAAACATGCGAACGGGATGCAAGCTTTTAGTCGTGGTGGCCGCCATCCTCGGCGCGTCCGCCGCGGCGCTCGCGGACGATGGCGAGATTGCGCGCGGCAAATATCTGGTCACGATCGGCGGCTGCAACGACTGCCATACGCCCGGAGCCCTGCTCGGCAAGCCGGATTTTTCGCGCGCGCTCGGCGGTTCGGAAGTTGGTTTTGCTATTCCCGGGCTCGGCGTGTTCGCCGGCCCGAACTTGACGCCGGACAAGGAGACGGGTCTCGGAAACTGGACTGACGATCAGATCATCTCGGCCATGACGGCCGGGACCACGCCGGAGGGCCGGCGACTTGCCCCGATCATGCCGTACGAAGCGCTCTCTCACCTGACCTCGGACGACGCGCGAGCAATCGTCGCCTATCTCAGGAGCCTTCCGTCGGTGAAGAACGCCGTCCCCGGACCGTTCGGGCCGAAGGAAACGCCCTCGACGCTCGTTTTCGTCATCGTTCCCGGGGAAGTCTACGCCAAGATGCCGCCGCCGCCTTGAGCATTGGATGCTCAAGGCCGGCGGGCGCGAGCGTTGCGCCGGAGCGGGGCCGCGGCGCCCGGAGCCAAACAAAAAGGGCGCCCGAGGGCGCCCCGCTGCGCTCGCGATGGCGGCGGTTACTTTATCTTCGTCTCCTTGAACTCGACGTGCTTGCGCGCGACCGGGTCGTATTTCTTGAAGGTCAGCTTCTCGGTCTTGGTTCGGGCGTTCTTCTTGGTGACGTAGAAATAGCCGGTGTCGGCGGTCGACAGCAGCTTGATCTTGAGCGAGGCGGCCTTGGCCATGCGCGTGCGTCCTTCGATGGAGGGCGCGCCGGACGCGCCAAAAAAGGCGGGCGAAATATCGCAGGCCCGATGTTCGGCCGGCAAAATAGTGCGGCCCGGCGCGAAGTCAAGCCGATCTGCGCCCGGTCGCGGCAAGCAGCCCCAAGGGCGCCCGACCCCTCGCCCGATCCTTAGGATAAATTTGACTTTCGCAGACGTGCGCGCCCGTTATCATCGGGCTTCAGGCGGGGCGGGAGAACGGATGTGAACAGGCTCTTTTCCGGCCCGGTGTTCGAGATGGCCCGCGACCAGCTCGTTGTCATTGCCGACCATCTGAGCATCCCCGAGGACGAACGCGACTGGCTCCTTTATCCAAAGCGGGCGATTGTCGTCACCTGTCCGGTCCGGATGGAGGACGACCGGACCAAGCTCTTCGTCGGCTATCGGGTCCAGCATCACCTGGCGCTCGGTCCTGCCAAGGGCGGCACGCGCTTCGCCGCCAACGTCGACATCGGCGAGATCGCCGCGCTCGCCGTCTGGATGAGCTGGAAATGCGCGCTCGCCGATCTTCCCTTCGGCGGCGGCAAGGGCGGCGTCGCGGTCGATCCACGCACGCTCAAGCCCAAGGAGCTCGAGAACCTCTCCCGGCGCTATATGCAGGAAATGATCCCCTTCGTCGGCCCGAGGGTCGACGTGATGGCGCCGGACCTGGGCACCAACGAGCAGGTGATGGCCTGGTTCATGGACACCTATTCGATGTACCAGGGCGTCACGGTGCCCGAGATCGTCACCGGCAAGCCGGTCGGCAGCGGCGGCACGTTGGGCCGGCGGGAGGCGACCGGTCACGGCGTCGCGTTTCTCGCCTTTCGCGCCCTTGACGCCCTGGACATCGCGCCGGCCAAAGCGACCGCGATCGTCCAGGGCTTCGGCAATGTCGGCTCGCACGCCGCGATGGGGCTGGCGGCGCGGGGCGTCAAGCTGATCGGCGTCAGCGACCACTCCGCCGCCTACTACGATCCCAAGGGACTTGATGTGAAGGCGCTCGTCGCTCACGCCGGGAGGAACCACGAGCTGGCCGGCTATTCGAGCCACGCCACGATCGATCCGCGCACGCTGCTCGAGCAGCCCTGCGATGTGCTCGCGCCGTGCGCGATCGAACGGGTGATCGACGCCGACCTCGCCCGGCGCCTGCGCTGCCGCATCATCGCCGAAGGCGCGAATGGCCCGACCACGCCGGAGGCCGATCGCGTGCTCGCCGAGCGCAACGACGGCATTTTCGTCATCCCCGACATCCTTTGCAACGCCGGCGGCGTCATTGTCAGCTATTTCGAGTGGGTCCAAGACCTGCAACAATATTTCTGGTCGCGGGACGAAGTGATGGACCGTCTCGAACGGGCGCTCGACCGCTCGTGGGGGATGGTCATCGCCCGGGCCAAGCGCGACGGGGTCTCCAACCGCACCGCGGCGATGGCGATCGGGGTCGAGCGGGTGGTGAAGGCCAAGCAGATGCGCGGCCTGTTTCCTTAACCGGCATCGCCGTGCAAGATCACGGGTATGGCGTCGCTCCGCGATCCGCTTGCCCCAAGCCGTCCCTTCCGCGTTCGCGCCGCCAGCGAGGCCGACATGGCGGCGGTCCGGGACATCTATGCCCATTACGTCCTCCACTCGCTCGCCACTTTCGAGGAGACGCCGCCGGCGCTCGAGGAGATGCTGGCGCGCCGGCGCGCCTCGGTCGACCTTGGATTGCCCTATCTGGTCGGTGAAGCGGGAGGGGAAACGGTCGGCTTCGCCTACGCCGCCGTCTATCGCCCGCGCCCCGCCTATCGCTTCACGATCGAGGACTCGGTCTATGTCGCCGACGGGCGGCGCGGCTCCGGTATAGGCTCGGCGCTGCTCGGCGAACTGATCGCGGCTTGCGAGCGCGGACCCTGGCGCCAGATGCTCGCAGTCGTCGGCGACAGCGCCAACGCCGGCTCGATCGCGTTGCACCGGCGCTTCGGCTTCGAGCTTATGGGAACGCTGCGTTCGGTCGGCTTCAAGTCTGGGCGCTGGGTCGACACGCCGATTCTACAGCGCGTATTAGGGCCGGGCGACCGCGAGGCGCAAAAGGCCGCTCAAGCGCCACGGCCGGCGCCGTAACCGGCGGTGGCAAAAGCATCGACGTGTGCGGATGATGCGCTTCGCCTATTTCGCTGCGCCGCGCGAAGCTGCGGCGTCGACGATGAAGCCGGCGAGACGATTTCGCACCAAAGAAGCCGAGGGCGAACGCCAGCATGAGCGCGACAGCCATTATTGCGACGGCCCCGTCATCGCCGGCCGCACGACCCCGGCGATCGGGCCGATCGGCCCAAGTTCGTCGTCGCGGTTGAGCTCGGGTGCATAGAGCGAGGACACCGAGCCGTCCAGAAAGAGCGCGTTCCGGCAACCGACGCTGTCACGGAACAGCCGCGCGAAGGTGTCAAAAGTCACCGGCTCGTCGGCGATGGCGAACACGACGGCGCCGCCGTCACACGCGCCGACGCCGTTGCGAATTTTCTCCGAGGTCCCGTTCGGCTTGATTTTCGGATGGATCTTACCGTCGACGACCAGCATCGGGCCCGACTGCGTCGCGTAGCGCGCTGCCGGCGGCGCAGCAAGGTAGCGGCTCGTCTCTGTGACCCCCGCCACCCCGTCGCCGATCCAGAAGATGCCGTTCGGCTTCAGGTGAAAATTGGTTGCGCCGCCCCGCGTGTCGGCCTCTTGCAGCTTCTGCCGGTTCTCGATGTAGAGGCCGACCGGCGATTGATTCTCTTTGAACATGCCGGCGTTCATCGCAAACATCAGCCCCTCGCCCTTCGCCTTCAGCGCGGCGGCAAGGGCGGCGAGCGATCCATAGGGCTTGCCATCGGTTCCGTTGAGAAACAGGCGAATCTGGTCACGGCGAGGATCGAATGCGCAGACGGTGAATTTCGCCCCGTCGAAGCTCTTCGGCGCGCAGGCAGCCAATGCCCGCGTTACATTATGAGCGAGGCACAAGAGTACGATCGAAGCGGCTAGACCGCTGCGGCGCGACACGGGAATTCGATCCTCGCTGGGGCTCGGCGGATTCTCATGCGCCTTGATTTCGCCTGCCGAATCAGGGCGCGTCAAGACTAAACCTCCGACAGGCTTTGAGCCATCACGTCTGCGCGGAAACGCTTTGGGTTGAATTTGCGTTAGTTTGACGTCTGTCGTCTTTTGTAAGCTGACGAGAAATCCTGCGGCGGCGTTGTCACGGCGAGATATACGAAGAGCTCGCTGCCTGTGTTGGCAACGCCGTGGATCGTGCCCGGAGGCGTGCGCACAACGTCGCCGACGCTCAATCTGTCAGTCTCGCCGTCAGCCATCAAAAGCAGGGCGCTACCCTGCTCAACGAGCCATATTTGTTCGCTTATGGAGTGCGCATGTCTGGCCGAGGTAGCGCCTGGCTCCATCATGACGCGCGTAATCGTGACCCGGGCTTCGGGCGCATTGTTAGGCCACACGATCTGTAGAGATCGAACGCCCTGGTTCTCCAACGTTGTCGAGTCTGCCTCCGAAAGACGTTGAATCGTCAAGATCGCTCCTCTTCTCTGATACCGGACGCCACCCGCCGTCCTGAGCAAGAAAGCCGAATCGATCGCCCTTGACCAAGTGGAAAAGGCCGCCAGATTGGAGGCCTTCTGTCACAGCACCTTGCCGGGATTCATCACCCCGTTCGGGTCGAGCGCCGCCTTGATTTGACGCATTACGGCGAGGGAGGCAGGGTCCTTCCATCGGGCGAGCAGCCCGCGCTTGAGCTGGCCGACGCCGTGCTCGGCGGAATAGGAGCCGCCGAGGCGGCCGACGATCCCGTGCACGATCTCGTTCATCGCATCCCAGCGGTCGAGAAACGCCTGTTTGTCGGCGCCCAGCGGCTGGGAGATGTTGAAGTGAATATTGCCGTCGCCGAGATGGCCGAAGGCGACCACGCGCGCCCCGGGCGCGAAGGCCTCGACCGCGGGCGTCGCCTGTCGGAGCAACGCCGGCACGAGCCCGACCTCGACCGAGACGTCATGTTTGATCGAACCGCCCTCCTTGACCTGCGCCTCGGGAATCGATTCGCGCAGACGCCAAAACTCGGCCCGCTGCTCGAGCGAAGAAGCGATCGATGCATCCTCGATGATCCGGTCCTCGAGCGCCGCCTCCAGCGCTTGGGCAAGCGCCTCGTCCAGCCCGCCCGCGGTTTGCGACCCCGCCTCCATGAGCACATACCAGGCATGTTCGCTGGCGAGGGGCTTCCGCGCCAGGCCGTTCTTGACCGTGATATCCAAGGCGTTGCGCCCGATGAGCTCGAAGCTGGTGACGGCGGCGCCGAGGCGCTCGCGGACCATTCTCAGGAGCTTGAGCGCATCCTCCGGGCTCTTGAGGCCGACGAAGGCCGTCGCCCGCGCGCGAGGATTTGGAAACAGCCTGAGCGAAGCGGCGGTGACGACGCCGAGCGTGCCCTCGGCGCCGATGAAGAGGCCCTTCACATCGTAGCCGGTATTGTCCTTGCGCAGCTTGCTGAGAGCATTGACGATCCGTCCGTCGGCGAGCACGGCCTCGACCCCGGTGACGAGATCCCGGGTATTGCCGTAGGCGATCACGGTCACGCCGCCGGCGTTGGTCGAGACATTGCCGCCGATGGTGCACGTTCCTTCCGCCGCCAGCGACAGCGGAAAGAGCCGATCTGCGGCGAGCGCCGCGACTTGCGCCTCAGCGAGCGTGACGCCCGCTTCGCAGATCATGACATCGCCGTCGAGATCGACCTCGCGGATCGTCCGCAGGCGCTGGGTCGAGAGGATGATCTCCTCGCCGCTCAAGTCCGGCGTCTGGCCGCCGACCAGCCCGGTGTTGCCGCCTTGCGGCACGATGCCGATCCGCGCCTCGTTGCAGATGGCGACGACGCCTGCGACTTCCTTGGCCGCGGCCGGACGCACGAGCGCGAGCGCCCTGCCATGATAAAGGCCGCGCGGCTCGATGAGCGCGCCAGCAATGAGCGCCGGATCGGTCAGCACATGGCTTGGCCCGACGATCTTTTGCAGCGAAGCAAGAATGGCATCCCGTTTCGTCGCGTTCACTTAGAGAAGCCTCCGCGCGCGCGCTTTCGGTTTCGGTCGGCGAAAGACGGCGGCGATTTCGACATGGGGAGAAAAGCGGAACTGGTCAAGCGCCGTTGTCGTTTCGAGCTCAAAGCCGCCGTCGATGAGAATTCGCGCGTCGCGGGCGAAGGTCGCCGGGTTGCAGGAAATGGACACGACGAGCGGCAGCGCGGAGGCGGCGAGCGCTCGCGACTGTTCGAGCGCGCCCGCGCGCGGCGGATCAATGAGCGCCGCGTCGAAGGCGGCGAGTTCGCCGGCTCTCCACGGGCGGCGGAAGAGATCGCGGGTCTCGGCGGACAGATTGCGAAGGCCCGGCGTCGTGGCGGCGGCGTGGGCGAGCGCGGCGACCGCCGCGGGGTCGGCGTCGGCGGCGAATACCTCGCGCCGCCGGGCGAGCCGCAACGCGAAGGCGCCAGCGCCGCAGAAGAGGTCCGCGACCCGCTTCGAGTCCGCGAGCGCCCGCTCGGCGAACGCCACGAGCAGCGTTTCGCCGGCTTTGGTCGCCTGCAGAAAGGCGCCCGGCGGCAGCCTGACCAGCGCCTCGCCGAACGCGACCCGCGGCGGCCGGCGCTCGATCACGACCTCGCCGTGATTGGAGACCCGTGCAAGGTCGAGCGCGTCCGCGGTCCGCGCGAGCTTCTGCGCCTCGGCGCGCTCGAGCGGGCCCGAACCGCGCAGGTCCACGTCCAGCCCGTCGAGCGTTTCGGTCACCCCGATGTCGAGCGGCTTCATCAGTCCCCTGAGATCGCCGCTCAGCGCGCGGGCGGCGGGAATCGCCCCGGCCATGGCCGGGCTGAACAGCGGGCAGTCGTCGATCGCGATGATCTCGTGCGAGCGGGCGCGCATGAAGCCGATCTCCTCGGCTTGACCATGCGGAAATCGGGCGTGAAAGGTCGCCCGACGACGGCCCGAGCCATGCGCGTCGACGAGCTCGCGGACGTCCGCCGTGATGCCCTCGCGCGTGAGCGCTTCGACCACCAGACCTCGCTTCCACTCGCGATAGAGCGAGATTGACATGTGCTGCGCCGCGCAGCCGCCGCAACGGCCGTACCAAGGGCAGATCGGCTCGACGCGCTCGGGCGCGGCGCTCAGCGTCTCGATGAGCTCCGCCCGCTTGCCGGCGAGCCTGACCAGCGCCCGCTCGCCCGGCAGCGCCCCCGGAACGATCTGCCCAGCAGCGGCGACGCCCTCACCATGCGCGTCGAGCCCGACGATCGAAAGCTCTTCGACCGGCTCAGCCATGGCGCGCGGCGATCAGGAATTCCCGCGCCCCGGCGCCGCCGAGGATCGGCGATGGGATGAGGCCGAGCACCGTCCAACCCTGCGCTTCGATGCAGGCGCCGACGCTCGAGCAGGCGCGTTCGAGCGCCGCTTCGCTTCTGACCCGGCCCTTGACGATGTCGGCCCGCCCGACTTCGAACTGCGGCTTGACGAGGCTCACGAGCCACGCTGGCTCGGCGGCGAGTTTCAGCACATGCGGCAGTACCAGCAGCTGCGAGATGAAGCCCACGTCGATGACGATCGCCCCTGGTCGCTCGCCGAGACGCTCGGGCGTGAGCGCGCGCGCATCGACGCCTTCGAGCGAGCGCACGCGCGGGTCGGCCGCGAGACGCGGATCGAGCTGTCCGCGTCCGACGTCGACCGCAACGACCTTGGCGGCGCCGCGCTTGAGCAGGACGTCGGCGAAGCCCCCAGTCGAGGCGCCGACGTCGAGGCAGACGAGACCTGCGGGATCGAGCCCGAAGGCGTCGAGCGCGGCCGCGAGCTTAACCCCTCCGCGCGAGACATAGGGATGGGCCGCGTCGGCCGCGATCGGCGCGTCGTCGGCCAAAGCCGCGGAAGCCTTGGTGAGCGCGATCCCGCCGACGCTGACAAGTCCGGCCGCGATCGCAGCCTGCGCCCGCGCCCGGCTCGAAAAAAAGCCGCGCTCGACCAGAACGATATCCGCGCGCTTGCGCATGCCTCACCCCAGCCCTCTCCAGTGAACGGGAGAGGAGGCGCCGACCCTTCTCCTCCCGGGGCTTGACCCCGGGATCACGGGAGAAGGTCGCCGGCGACAGCCGGCCGGATGAAGGTCTATCGCGTCACCAACGCCAGCCCAAGCGCCGCGCCAACCAGGATCGCGCCGGTGAGGCGATTGCGCGCCCGGCCGAATCGGGCGACGAAGCCGCGAGCGCGCGCAGCGGCAATCGCCCAGCCGCTGTCGACGATGAGCGCAATGGCGACGAAGGTCACGCTCAGCAGCGCCATCTGCCTGTTGAGCGGCGCATCGGCGACCAGAAACTGCGGCAGAAAGGCGGCGTAGAACACGAGCGGCTTCGGATTGGTGAGCGAAACGAGAAAACCGCGGGTGAAGATCCTCCGCGGCGAAATGGGCCGAATGCGCGAAAGGTCGCCGGCCGGCGTGCGCCAGTCGCGAACGCCGAGCCACAGCAGATAAGCGACGCCGAGCCAGCGCAAAGTATGGAAGCCCTGCGCAAGCGCGCCGAAGAGCGCGGTCACCCCGAGCGCGGCGACCGAAAGCTGCACGACCATACCCACGATGGTCCCAAGGACCGTCATCAGGCCGGTCCGAGCGCCGAAGGCGAGACTGTTGGCGACGATCAGGGCGACATTGGGCCCTGGAACCAACATCAGGACCACGGTTGCTGCGACAAAGGCGGCATAAAGGGAAGGGGACAAGAGGTTCACTTTGAATTGAGAGCTCCGGCCTTCGCCGACCAGCGCGGAGGAACAAATACGGTCGAGCACGTTGTCGGGTGCGGCCCGGGGTCGGGACGCGTCTCGGATGCCGCCGATAATCCCTATCCCTTATGCGCTTGACGCAGTCAATTTCCTCGCCGCCGACGTCCGCAACCTGTTCGGGCCGTTCGTCAACGTGTTCCTGGTCACAAGCCGGCATTGGAGCCAGACCGATGTCGGACTGGTGACGACCGCAAGCGGCCTCCTTGGCATAGCGCTTCAGACCCCGATCGGCGCCGCGATTGACATTGTGCGAGCCAAGCGCGGCGTCATCGTTCTGACGATGGCGGCGATGGCGCTGTCAGGCGCCATCATTTTCGCCGCTCCGACCTTCTGGCCGATGGCGATCGCGCTCAGCATCCTCGCGGTCGCGGGCGACGCCTTCGCTCCGGCGGTCTCGGCGCTCACGCTCGGCCTGGTGACCAAGGACAAGCTCGCGCGGCGGCTCGGCCGCAACTCCGCGTTCGACCACGGCGCCAATATCGCGATTGCGCTTTTGGCCGGCGCGGTCGGCTACGCCTTCTCGCAGCGCGCCGTCTTTCTCATGGTTCCCGTGTTCGCCGGCTTGACCTCGGCGGCCGTGCTCGCCATTCCAGCGGATGCAATCAACCAAGACCGGGCAAGAGACCTTTCCTCCAATGGCGACGCGCAAGGAACGGCGGCCGGATATCGCATATTGTTCGAGACTCGTCCGCTGATGATTTTCGCCCTCTGCGCGATGCTGTTCCACTTCGCCAACGCGCCGCTGCTGCCCCTCGTCGGGCAGAAGCTTGCGCTTCAATTCCCTAAGGAGGCGACGGCGATGATGTCGTTCTGCATGGTCGCCGCGCAGGGCGTGATGCTGCCGATCGCCGTTCTCGTCGGGCGCAACGCGGACTCCTGGGGGCGACGGCCGATCTTTCTCATTGCCTTCGCCGTGCTGCCGATCCGGGCGGCGATATATCCTGTCGGACAACGCCTTCTGGCTGATCGGCGTCCAATTGCGACGGGGTGGGGGCAGGCAACTATGGCGCGCTGACGCCGCTGGTCATCGCCGACGTCATGCGTGGCAGCGGTCGATTTAACCTGGCGCAGGGCGCTGTTGCGACGATGATGGGGATCGGCGCCTCGGTCAGCGCCTTGTTCGCGGGCGAGATGGTCGATCATTTCGGCTATTCGGCCTCGTTCCTCGCCCTCGGCGCCACCGCGGCCGTAGCCTTTCTTGTCTTCTTCGGGTTCATGCCGGAAACGCGCGACGAGCAGGCGAGCGCGTGCGACAGTGAGACGCTCACGATCGAAGGCGCCCCCGGGCGAATGAACCCAGACAGCGTCGCAGCGCTCATCATCCTCGTCCTGACCTATGTCGGGGTCGCGGCATTCCCGGCCTCAGGCTCGATCGGGCGGGGATCGCGTTTCTCGGCGGCGCGGCGATGATCGCGCTCGGGCCGTTGAGCCTCGAGGAGGCCTTCCACGCCATTGATTTCGACACCATCGCGCTCCTCCTCGGCATGATGATCGTAGTTGCGCACCTCAAGGTCTCGGGCGCGTTCAGAGCGCTTGGCGCGCTCGCCATCGATCACGCCCGCGCGCCGTTCATCCTTTTGGTCACCGTGACGGTCTTGGCCGGAGTCTTGTCGGCCTTTCTCGTCAACGACGCCATCTGCCTCGTCATGGCGCCGATCGTGCTGCAGGTCGTCAGGGCGCTCGACCGCAATCCGCTGCCGTATCTCATCGCGGTCGCGACCGCTTCCAATTGCGGCAGCGTGGCGACGATCACCGGCAACCCGCAAAACATGGTGATCGGGACGCTCTCCCGGATTCCCTATCCGGCGTTCGCGGCGGCGCTCGCGCCCGTCGCCGCTTTCGGCCTTGTTGCAGTCATCATCGTAGTGCGCCTCGTCTACGCGCAGGAATTCGCGTTCAAAGGCGAGCTTGAGCCACATCTTTTTCGCGGCCACATGCACAAGGGCCAGGTCGTCAAGGCGAGCGTGACATGCCTTGCGCTCGCGATCGCCTTTTTCACCGGCGTCGCCCCGGCGAAGGCCGCCATTCTGGGCGGCGCGTTCCTGCTGCTCACGCGCCAGATCAAGCCGCGCCGCATCTATCGCGAGCTCGACGGACCGCTCCTCATCCTGTTCGCCGGCATGTTCGTCGTCGTCGCCGGGGCGGAAAAGGCGCTGCTGACGCCCGATCGGATCGCGATGGCGAAGGCGTTCGGCCTCGATTCGGTCTGGCGTCTGTCACTGTTCACCGCCGTGCTTTCCAATATCGTCAGCAACGTGCCGGCGGTGCTGGCGCTTAGGCCGTTCATTCCGACCTTCGCCGATCCCGAGCGCGCCTGGCTCGTGGTCGCGATGAGCTCGACGCTGGCCGGCAACTTCACGCTTCTCGGATCGGTCGCCAATCTCATTGTCGCCGAGCACGCCCGCTCGGAAGGCATGCCGATCAGCTTCTGGGCCTATTTCAAGGTCGGAGCGCCGCTGACAATCGTCACCCTCGCGGCGGGGACGGCGTGGCTTGCGTGGCGATAGGAGCGCGCCTCACGCCTCGGAATTGTGGGTGAAATAGTCCGGCGGGTTCGGGCCCCACACATAGAACGAATCCTCAGGCGGGTGGTCGCCGCTCTTCCAGTTGCAATCGGCGGGCACATAGTCGATGCCGGCCGAATATTCGCTGAAACTTCCCCACGGATCGCAGACATAGTGGAAGAAATTGGAGCCCAGGACGTGCCGTCCGAGGCCCCATCCGCGCGAAAATCCCTTGTCCAGCATATGCGTGGCGCCGCGGCCGATCTCGTCGACGGAGCCCACGTCCCAGCTCAGATGATGAAGCCCCGGCGCACTCGATGTGACGAAGGCGATCATATGATGATCGCTGCCGTGAATCCCATGCAGGAAGGCAATGCCGTCGCCGGACCGGTCGGAGAGGCGCAGGCCCAACGTGCGCGTATAAAACTGAACCGCCTTCTCGACGTCGCGCGTGAACAGGAGGACATGCGCCAGACGCCTGGGCCTTACGCGCGCAACGTCACGCCGGTATGGCGCGCCACGCTCGCCCGGGCCCACCGAGACGTCGGAAAACCCGGACTTCTCGTCGGGCGACGATTTCGCCGCGACCTTGATTTCGACCAGGTTGCCGTCGTGATCGTGAAACCATAGGCCGTTCAATTCGACGCCCGGCGGCGGATCGAGCCGCTTGACGCCAAGCTTCTCAAGCCGCTCGGCGAAACGATCGAAATCGTCTTCGAACGCGCCGAACGAGATATGACCAAGCTTCTTGCGCGGGCCCTCGCCGACAGTCACCCAGACATGGGGATTGCCTCGCGTCTTCATGGCGAGGAGATCGCCGTTCTCGTCGAGCTCCAGTCCGAACTCGCCGTAGAAATTCTTCGCGACCGCGAGGTCGGGCACGGCGAAATGAAACCGGTCGACGGAATGAACGCCGAGCTCGCCGGGACGCCGGCTCGGCTTGATGGCGCCGCGAATAGCGGTCATGACGCTTCCTCTTAGTCGGCGTCCATGGCCTTAGATAGGCTAGCGCGCCGGGTTCGCCCCGAATCCTATCCCAGCGGCGGCGTCGCCGCCATCCCGGTCTCTGGCTGCAACAAAATCCAAGCCGACCGCAACAAAAACCAAGCTCACCGCAACAAAAACCAAATCCAGCGCAGCAAAAACCAAATCCGGAGCAACAAAATCCAAGCAAGATCGGAACGGAATCCGGACCGGCCTGCCTCGGAAAAATATATATTTTTCAGTTGCTTAGATCGGTAATTCGGACTGGGGCGAGCCCGTTCGATCCTCCTTCTCGCCTGCGAACGCGCGATGAACCCAAACAGCGTGAGGCGCGGACGCTTCGCCGGCGACCCTGCGGCGCGGGGCCCATCTGCCAATAGGGGTCATTATGGCGCAGCCTTCTGATTACCGCAAGAAATTGTCGCTTTTTTTTCGCCTGAGCCGCCGGCGACATCGGTTCGGTCACCGCCCGTTGTGCGTGTTGCCGGGCGTCGGCTGGGCCGGCGGGTCGATCGGCGCAACGGTGACCGCATCCGGCGCCGCGACCACCGCCGGTTGAGGCTTGGGTTTCTTCCGCTTCGGTTGCGGGGCGAGGGCGGCCGGCTGGTCCCCGGCGGTCGCATCGACGCCAGTGTCGGTCGGCGGACTTTCGTCCGGGTTCGGCGCCGAGGCCTCAGCGGTCGGGGCGTCGTGAATGACCACCGTGCCGCCTTTGCAGCCGGTGAGCCAGATGTCGAAAATCGGATGCTCGATGCCATGCAGGCCCGGGCTGTCGGCGAACATCCAGCCGGAAAAGATGCGCTTGAGCTGCTTCTGCTCGTCGATCTCGTCGACCTGGGCGAAGGCGTCGGTCTGCGGCGCCTCGGTTAGCGGGCGCGAGTAGCAGACGCGCGGCGTGATCTGGAGCGCCCCGAACTGCACCGTCTCGTCGATCGCGACCTCGAAGGAAATGATGCGGCCGGTGATCTTGTCGAGGCCGTCGAAAATCGCGATCGGATGGCTGATCTTGTCGGCCAGCGCCGCCTCCGGCGCGCCGAAGGCCGCGGCCGCGGTCAGCGCCGCGCCGGCGAGCGTTCGCACCCGTCCGGAGGGGGGAAAGGCGCGACTGCCGATCGCGCGAGCCCGGTCGAAGAGATTCATGTCGGCGCCTTGCTGGTCAACGGCGGCGGAATGAAGGCGGCGCGCCTCAGGGGCCGGGGCTCCAGGCCTCGTAATCGCCCCCGGTCGGCTGGCGGGGCCCGGCGCGCAGCGTCGAGCCGTCGGGCCGGATCGCCGCGGGCGTGCCGGTCGGATTCGGCATGTGCGGCAGCTCCCACGGGTGGGGCTTATAATTTTCCTCGGTCGGCGCCACGTCGACCGTGTGATGGAGCCAGCCGTTCCAGCCCGGTGGCGTTTTCGAGGCTTCGGAGACGCCGTTGTAGATCACCCACCGCCGCTCGAACCCGAGCGCTGGATCGATGCCCGGCTTCCGATAATAGGCGTTGCCCTGCTCGTCATGGCCGACGAGTTCGCCATAGCGGCGGGTGTAGAACAGCGTGTTGAGATTCGCGCCGTTCCACCAGGTGAAGAACCGGAGGAAAAATTCTTTCATCCGCTAGGCGCCGCTTTTCGGTGAGGACAGGGCGCCGGCTAAGCGCGCGCGGGACTATGGCGAGGCGGACGGAGCGAGGCAAGCCGAACTTTTTCGTTCTTACCGCGAAAACGGGCTTGCAGGCTTCCCCCAACTCGTTGGATGCTCTTGCCCTCGCGCCGGCGTTAACCGGGCGTTAGAGATTGTTGTCCACAATATGTTGTGCTGCGGCGTTGGCGGCCATACAAGGTATTGACGCCGGTGTCATAGAGTTGTAATATGCGGTCGTCGGCGGAATTCGGCGCACGGGGTAGGAAAAAGCGTCAAGGGGCGGTCGTTTTTGAAGCCTGTCAGGATGCGCGAACGCGCATTGGACGAGGCGGAGGTCTTGGAAAGCTTTACGCGAGTTTGGGCGGCGGGCGGGGGTTGAGCCGAGCCGGCGGCGACGTGCGCGCTTGCGGGCGGCGCATGACGGCGTCGCCCCGGCGGGACGACTAGGGATCAACGGGCGCCGCGGGCGAATGGCCCATGGCTGCGAGGGCGAGGTCGGAAGCAATGCGGATCGACAGACATTTCACCAAGCCGGGCGTCTCGCCCTATGAGCTCATCGCCTTCGCGACGACCAAGAGCGAAATCCGCAATCCCGACGGCTCGGTCGTCTTTTCGCTCGAAGGCGTCGAGGTTCCGGCCGCCTGGAGCCAGGTCGCGGCCGACGTGCTGGCGCAGAAATATTTTCGCAAGGCCGGCGTGCCGGCGCGGCTCAAGCGAGTCGAGGAGGAGAGCGTTCCGTCGTTCCTGTGGCGCTCGGTCGCCGACGAGACCGCGCTCGGGGCGCTGCCGAAGAACGAGCGCTTCGGCTCCGAGACCTCGGCCAAGCAGGTCTTCGACCGGCTCGCCGGCGCCTGGGCCTATTGGGGCTGGAAGGCCGGCCTCTTCGACGGCGAGGACGACGCGCGCACCTATTTCGACGAAATGCGGCTCATGCTCGCCCGCCAGGTCGCTGCGCCCAATTCGCCGCAATGGTTCAACACCGGCCTCCATTGGGCCTATGGCGTCGACGGGCCGAGCCAGGGCCACTATTACGTCGACTTCGAGACCGGCAAGCTCGTCAAGTCGAAGTCGGCTTACGAGCATCCCCAGCCGCACGCCTGCTTCATCCAGTCGGTCGCCGACGATCTCGTCAACGAGGGCGGGATCATGGACCTCTGGGTGCGCGAGGCGCGCCTGTTCAAATACGGCTCCGGCACCGGCACCAATTTCTCACTTCTGCGCGGGGAGAACGAGAAGCTGTCGGGCGGCGGGCGCTCGTCGGGCCTGATGTCGTTCCTAAAGATCGGCGACCGCGCGGCGGGCGCGATCAAATCAGGCGGCACGACGCGCCGTGCGGCCAAGATGGTGGTGGTCGACGTCGACCACCCCGACATCGAGTCCTATATCGACTGGAAGGTGAACGAGGAGCGGAAGGTGGCCGCGCTCGCGGCCGGCTCGAAAATCGTCAAGCGGCACTTGAAGGCGGTCTTCCGGGCCTGCGTCAATTGCGAAGGCTCGGGCGACGACTGCTTCAATGTCGACATGAACCCGGCGCTCAAGCGCGAGGTGAAGGCCGCGCGCAA
Source organism: uncultured Alphaproteobacteria bacterium (assembly GCA_963794155.1). GTDB lineage: Bacteria > Pseudomonadota > Alphaproteobacteria > Rhizobiales > Beijerinckiaceae > Roseiarcus. The sequence continues at coordinate 541,515 of CAWCCX010000008.1, forward strand.
GAACGACGTGCCGGAAGGCATGATCAAGCAGGTCATCCAGTATGCCCGCCAGGGCTATTCCCAGCTCGATTTCGACACCTACGACACCGATTGGGAGTCGGAGGCCTATCTCACCGTCTCCGGGCAGAACTCCAACAATTCGGTGCGCGTGAGCGACGACTTCCTCAAGGCGGTCGAGAACGACGGCGACTGGAATCTCACCCGGCGCCTCGACGGCAAGGTCGCGAAGACCCTCAAAGCGCGCGACCTGTGGGAGAAGATCGGCTACGCCGCCTGGGCCTCGGCCGATCCGGGCATCCAATATCACACCACCATCAACGACTGGCACACCTGCCCCGAATCGGGGCCGATCCGCGCCTCCAATCCATGCTCCGAGTACATGTTCCTCGACGACACGGCCTGCAATCTCGCGTCCCTCAACCTGCTGCAGTTCCGCAACTCGGTCACCAAGGCGTTCGACGTCAAGGGTTACGAGCACGCGATCCGCCTGTGGACGCTGACGCTCGAGATCTCGGTCGCGATGGCGCAATTCCCCTCGCGCGAGATCGCGCGCCTGTCCTATGATTACCGCACGCTCGGCCTCGGCTACGCCAATATCGGCGGCCTTCTCATGTCGTCGGGCATTCCTTATGACAGCGACGAGGGCAGGGCGATCTGCGCCGCGCTCACCGCGATCCTCACCGGGCGCGCCTATGCGACTTCGGCCGAGATCGCGGCCAAGAGCGGCGCCTTCCCCGGTCACCGGGCAAACGCGGAAGCGATGCTGCGCGTCATCCGCAACCATAAGCGCGCCGCCGACGGCGAGGCCGGGGCTTATGAGAAGCTCTCCGTCGCGCCGACGCCGCTCGATCACGCCGAGCTCGCCAAGGCCGGTCCAGAATGGACGGAGCTCAGCGAGGCCGCGCGGGCCGCGTGGCGCGACGCGCTCGCGCTCGGCGAGCAGCACGGCTATCGCAACGCCCAGGTCTCGGTGATCGCGCCGACCGGCACCATCGGCCTGGTCATGGATTGCGACACGACCGGCATCGAGCCCGATTTCGCGCTGGTCAAATTCAAGAAGCTCGCCGGCGGCGGCTATTTCAAGATCATCAACCGCGCCGTGCCCGAGGCGCTGCGCGCGCTGGGCTATGACGAGAAGCAGATCGCCGACATCGTCACCTACGCGGTCGGCCGGGCGACGCTCGCCCATGCGCCGGGCGTCAATCATGCGGCGCTCAAGGCCAAGGGCCTGCCTGAGGCAGCGATCGACAAGGCCGAGGCCGCGCTCGCCGGCGCTTTCGACATCCGCTTCGTCTTCAACAAGTGGACGCTTGGAGCCGAGACGCTGAGCGGCGCGCTCAAGATTCCGCCCGAGCGCTACGATGCGCCGGGCTTCGATCTCCTGACCGCCCTCGGCTTCTCCAGGGCCGAGATCGAGGCCGCGAACAGCTTCGCCTGCGGTGCGATGACGCTCGAGGGCGCGCCCTATCTCAAGCCCGAGCATCTGCCGGTGTTCGACTGCGCGAGTCCCTGCGGGCGCACGGGCAAGCGCTACCTTTCGGTCGAGAGCCACATCCGGATGATGGCGGCGGCGCAGCCGTTCATCACCGGCGCGATCTCGAAGACCATCAACATGGCGAACGACGCGACGGTCGAGGATTGCAAGGACGCCTACATGCTGTCGTGGCGCTTAGGGCTCAAGGCGAACGCGCTCTATCGTGACGGCTCGAAGCTGTCGCAGCCGTTGAGCGCGCAACTGATCGAGAACGACGAGGAGGACGACGAAGCGATCGAGACGCTGGTTCAGCTGAACGCCCCGGCGCGCGCCGCCGCGATTGCGGAGCGGATCGTCGAGCGCGTGGTCGAGCGGGTCGAGCGCACCCGCGAGCGCGAGAAGCTGCCCGATCGCCGCAAGGGCTATACCCAGAAAGCGGTGGTCGGCGGCCACAAGGTCTATCTGCGGACCGGCGAGTATCAGGACGGGCGCATCGGCGAGATCTTCATCGACATGCACAAGGAGGGCGCCGCCTTCCGATCGCTCATGAACAATTTCGCCATCGCCATCTCGCTCGGCCTGCAATATGGCGTGCCGCTCGAAGAATATGTCGAGGCCTTCACTTTCACCCGCTTCGAGCCGGCCGGATTCGTGCACGGCAACGACGCGATCAAGAACGCGACCTCGATCCTCGACTATATCTTCCGCGAGCTCGCCATCTCCTATCTCGGCCGCAACGACCTCGCCCATATCGCGCCCGAGGAGATCGGCGCGACCGTGCTCGGCGGCGGCGTCGACCAGGACAAGGCGCCGGAAGCCGCCTCGGGCGCGCCCGCTGCCTCAGCCATCGTCTCGCGCGGCCTCGTGCGCTCGAAGGCCGACAAGTTGATGCTGGTGCGCCAGGCGACAGCGGCCGAAGCGCAGGGCGCCAAAGCGGGCGCTTCGCCCGCGGGCGGCTACGTCCAGGGCGCAACCGCGCTCAAGGGCGAACTCGCCGAGCCCGCGCCGCTGGCCTTCGGCGCCGCGCCTGAGACCGTCGCTGAGAAGCGGGCCGAAGCGCGCATGAAAGGCTACGTCGGCGAAGCCTGCCCGGAGTGCGGCAACTTCACCATGGTGCGCAACGGCACGTGCCTGAAGTGCGACACGTGCGGCGCGACGACGGGGTGCAGTTGAGGAGAGCAACGTAAATGAGCGACTACGCTGTCGATCGCCTCTCAATTGAGAGAATTGAGGGGTTCGCACGCGAGCTTCTGGCCGAGTGCCCGAAGCTCGCCAATGGTGCGATCGATATCCTCGCGACTTTAAGATTACCAACGATCAAGACCATCCATGGCGTCAAGACTCTTCGGCTTAAACTGGTCGCCGATGACCTTCTCCCGGGAAAGTTAGCGCAAGTCTGGGTTGGCGATGGTCGAGTTACCGTCACTGCCAGAACATCGTTGTGGAACAAAGCAGAGGACAATAATGCGGAGGCTTTGAAAGACCTGCGTCACGAGTTCGGGCACGTGGTATTGCACTCCGGAGCGCGAACAAAAGGCCAAGTTACCCTGAACCGCGAAGTGGCAGGAAACTCAATCCACAAATTCATCGAGGCAGAGCGCTCGGCCGAAAATCAGGCCAACTGGATCGCGGCCTGTTTGGCGATGCCATTGACCAAGATGCACCCATCGATGGACGTTCGTGGTGTGAGCGCAGGTTGGAACGTGCCCCTCGAGGAAGCGCAGTGGCGTCTTGAACGGGTGCGCTCGGCCGCACCGAAGCGGTTATCTGATTCGCTAAAGAGGGACATCGATTGGTTGCGAGCTGGCAGTCAAGTGACTGCACAGGCCCAAGCTCTATGGGATAACCTCCCCATGGCGCCAGATAGACCCTGTACAGTTGCTCGAATTGCCGATGGCTTCCTGGTTGAATACTGTCAGTATAATCAGTATACGCAGACCGGTTGGACTGTAGAGATCGGCAAGATTATACCGCTTATGCGAAAGATGGACGGATAGTTCCGTTGTTTGACCATCGAGGGCCCGACTGTGGTCGTCCCGGCTGCGGAGGGAGTCGCCAGCCTCTGGGCCTCCTTTTCGACAAGACACACAATATATAAGGCGGTTGATGCAAGTTTACGGAGAATAAGCATGAGAAGGAATCCGATGCCGCCCGGAACTCCAGCGCCGCGTTCGGGGATCTATGAGCAGGTAGGTCCACGCGGGGGTCGTACCGGCGAACAGGCTGACTCGAAGAGGGGGAAGCCGCTCCCACCAACGGATCGGCCGGGAGCGCGTTGGCGTCTCGTGACCCCTGCGCACCATCGAAGCGGCAAATAGATATTGACTCTTGGCCTCGGGCTTACAATGATATCTAAGTTACTACTGATAGTTTGTGTGAGCTTTGTCTTTCTCCTAGTTGCTTGGATAGTCGAAATTGAATGTCAAGACAAAGGTTTCTGGTGTTCCATTTTGGTCGAAGGATTTAAAACGTTAGGGGTGACCGGATTTGCAATAGCTGGTCTAAACCTTTGGATAGAAACTGAAGATTGGAAGGCTTATTTCGAGAAGGGAATGAAGAAAATTGTTATTGATCAGGACTATATGGGTAATCTCGAGCCGTCAACTCTCGACGGTATATTGCGTAACGTTATGAGGGCAAGGTTAAGGGAGTTGCCGTTGATCGAGAGAAAGGTTTTCTGGATCACTTTGAAAATAATCTTCAGAAATATATTGGATTTCCGTTTCGTGAGGATATAATTTCGGTGATCAGATATGAAGAAAGCGACGGGAGAATAAAGTTCATCGATAATTTGGAGTATATTTGTAGAAAGGCGGGACAGGGGATTCAAGAAACCGTCAAATATCAACTCGATCCGGGCGAAAAACTAGAAAAGATTGAGGTTTCGGTGCATCGACCGCAAGGAGATGGCTTTGGATCAAAGGAGGTCCTGCTTTCTGCAAATCCCATTGATGCTGAGACCGTAGATAGATTGTCGAAAGGAATTTCGCTGTCAAGCTTCAAAGAGATTGATGGATTAAAGGTTGTAATTGAGGCAGCCGCGTTCCAAGATCCCAAAAGTTTTTCTTTCTGGAGAATCGCCCACCCTGGTCGAAATATAGATATATCGATTATTTTTCCCAATAGATACTCGATATCGTGCAATCTGTTCGTACCAAACCCCGATAGCGTCTCGAAAAAGGATGAGCCCGGTTACCATCGGATTGTGTACAGAGGCTGGCTACTTCCCGAAAATGGTTTAGCGTGGCAACTGATTCCGCCAGACAAAGTGGAGACAATGACGTCGACTGGTGGGGTTGAAGAGGTTGGGGTGGAAGGTAACCCAGCCTGACGAGCGCGCGACCGCGCTGAAAGGCCAGCTCCGCGAGCCTGCGTTCCTCGGATTACGGTGACAGGATTACGGCGACAGTGCACTTTTTTGGGGGATTACGGGCGTCGAAGAGCATTCTCCTGCAGGTCGGCCTCAAGGATTGAAGTCCATGCTTTACGCTGTCGTGATCGAGAAGGGCGAGGGGAATTATTCGGCCTACGTGCCGGATTTGCCCGGCTGCGTGTCGGTCGGCGACACTCTGGAGGAGGTGAAAGTCGAAATCCGCGAGGCGATCGAATTTCATCTCGAAGGGATGCGGGAGGACGGGTTTCCGATCCCGTCATGGCTGTTCCAGAACTTGATCCGGGGATTGTAGCGGGCCAAACCGTCATGGCCGGGCTTGTCCCGGCCATCCACGCGGCGCCAATCCAAAGCCTGTTGGTGACTATCCCTAGCCGTTTTTGGCGGCCAACCGGTTGGCGTGGGCGGCGGGGGAAGGCCGTGGATGGCCGGGACAAGCCCGGCCATGACGGTGTAGATCGATGACCCAAATCGTCATCGAGGGCCCCGATGCGAAGCGGTTGGGTCTACATCATGTCAAACCGCCCGAATGGGATACTCTACACCGGCGTGACGTCCGACATCGCGCGGCGCGCATATGAGCACAGGGAAGGGCTCGCACCCGGATTCACCAAGCGATACGGCTTGAAACGGCTCGTGTACATGGAGTTCTACGAGCGCATCGCCGACGCCATCCAGCGCGAATTGAACATCAAGCATTGGCCCCGCGCCTGGAAGGCTCGATTAATTCTCGACGCCAATCCTGTTTGGAACGATCTCTATGAGACGCTTAATCAGTGAACAACGAAATCCGCGGCGGTCGAACCACGTGGATGGCCGGGACAAGCCCGGCCATGACAATTCCGGGATTGCTGTGACCGGATCACGATTACGTTGACAGCCTATCAAATCCCATTTCCGCAAGCTGCTCCCGCGCGGCAGTTCCGGGGGCCGAGGCGAGAGCGTCATCGCTTTTTCACCGGCGTCCGTCTATGATGGCGCGCTCGGACTCGTCCAACGTCTTGGGCTGGGACATTCGAGACCGGCGCTCGCGCCTCTCAAGCGAGTCGCCGCAAAGATCTCCATTTGATTCTTCCCTCGGCGCAGTCGACCACCCGCTCGACGACGCTTTCCATAAAAAGCGCGTATCGGGCGGAGGTTGCAGGATGTCGGCGACGGAAGCAAAAAGCGCGACGTGGGCGGCGCGCGACTGGGCGCAGGCGCTCGTCCCTTACCGCCGGGCGAGCGTTGCGCGCGGCGTCTTTGAGCTCACGGTCACCTTCCCCCCGTTCGCCGCGGTCTGGACTGCGATGCTGCTTGCCTCGCGTCATGGCCAGTTCTGGCTTTCTTTCGCGCTGGCGCCGCTCGCCGCTGGGCTGCTCATTCGCCTGTTCATGATCCAGCACGATTGCGGGCACGGTTCGTTCTTTCCGAGCAAGCTCGCCAACGACTGGGTGGGCCGCGCGATCGGCGTCTTGACGATGACGCCCTACGATCTCTGGCGGCGCAGCCACGCGATCCATCACGCAACATCGGGCAATCTCGACCGGCGCGGCATTGGCGACATCAAGACGTTGACGGTGCGTGAATATTTCGCCCGCAACTGGCGTGAGCGGCTGCGCTACCGGCTCTATCGCCACCCGCTGGTGATGTTCGGGTTGGGCCCGGCCTATATGTTCCTGTTCGAGAACCGCTTGCCCTTCGGCTTCATGCGCAAGGGCGCCATGCCGTGGCTTAGCACGATGACCACCAACGCCGGGATTCTGCTCGTGGCCGGTCCCCTGATCTTAAGCGCGGGCTTCACGGCGTTCCTCATCGTCCAACTGCCGATTGTCGTGCTCGCCGCGACGATGGGCGTCTGGCTGTTCTACGTGCAGCATCAATTCGAGGCGACAACATGGGATGGGGCGACGGATTGGCGCCAGCCTGAAGCGGCGCTGCACGGCAGCTCGCATTACGACTTGCCGCCCGCGCTGCGCTGGTTCAGCGCCAATATTGGCGTGCACCACGTGCACCACTTGTCGAGCGGCGTTCCGTTCTATCGGCTTCCCGAGGTCATGCGGAGCTATCCCGAGCTCGGCGAGGTCGGCCGGCTCACTCTGTGGCGCAGCCTCGTTTGCGTCCGTCTCGCGTTGTGGGAGGAGGAGAAGCGGCGGCTCTTGTCGTTTCGCGAGGCGCGTGCTGGCTTGCCGCCGATCCGGCGGCGCCACGGGTCGGGGGTCAGGGTTACGGGGTTACGGTGACGGGTTACGGCGACAGCTTACTCAATCCCAAATGGCCGCCGCGCGAATCGAACATCAAGCGTTGGCCGTTCGCTTGGCGCCTTCTTGAGCGCGTCGGCCTCGGGTTCCTGATCGCGCTCGTGAGCGCGGCCCCATCTCTCGCGGGTGAGCCCGGCGTTCCGGCTTGGCTCGAGGCCCATGTGGGCGAGGGCGAGGGGCAGATTGCGCCGGTCGTGCTGGAGAGAGCCCGCGCGCTCTATCAGCGGAGGGGGGTTCGCAATCCCTGCTACTTCGCCATGGACGCGACCCGTCCCCATGACCTGGGGCGCCGCTTCTATATCATCTGCGAAGCCCAGCGGTCTTTTCGCGCGATCTCCGCCGGCCACGGCGGCGGTCGCGATCTGGACGGGGCCGCCGATTTCTCCAACGGCCGGCGATGCGTGAAGAATTTCGGCAATGCGATGGACTCCGACCTCACGGCGGGCGGCGACTACGTGACGGCCGAGATCACTGGGTCCTACAAGGGCTACTATCGCGCGGCCGGGGGCGACGCGGTATTTGAGCGCGCGTTCCTCAAGTTCGACGGCGAAGGCGAGACCGCGAACGCCCGGGAGCGCGCCATTGGCGGACATCCCGCGGTCCTGCTTCGGGGAGTTTGCCGTCGAAAGGATCCGCAAAGCCCGCACGCCGACGCGGATGGCTACGTTGCGTTTGGAAAGCTGGTCAATTACGAGGCCGGGCGCAGCGACGGCTGCACCAGCTGGTCGCCCTCGGACGCCGAGAGCATCATGGCGATGGTGCAGAACAATCCGACCACGCTCTACATCTATCCGGAGTTGCGCGACATCGACGCCGTCGCGCGGGCGGTTGAGGCGGGCCAGTCGCCGTCCCGCGCCGGGCTCTATTGGAACGCCGCATGTCTCAAAGACATCGGCGCTCCGAGGTTCTGGGGCAAGGAAACGCTCGAGCCGATCCTTGCGCGATGGCGCGCGGCGCATCCCGCTCCGCCTCCTGAGCCGGCGCCGATCTGCAGGGAGTAGCATTCTCCGGCAGGCGGCCCTCAGGTTGCCGATCCCGAAGCCCTCGAGTTGGCCGGAGTGCGTGGAGATCGGGGAGCAAGCGGCGTAAGGAGATCCCGGCATTCGCCGGGGCAGCGGGTCTGGTTCAGGTTCGACACGTGCGGAAGCGCGACGGAGTGCAGTTGAGGGGGAAAGCCCTGAAGCCGTTATGGCCGAGCTTGTCGCTCGCGCTGGCCTCAGCCGCGGCCGGCGCGGCGATGGCGGAAGAGCCGCCATTGCCGCCGCCGCGTCCGGCGGAGGTCGCGCCGGCGGCGCCGTCGGGACCCGCCCCGCAACCAGCGCCGCAAGCGAGACCGGAAAGAGCGGATTCAAGCTGCTTGTCGACGCTGATCGCGGGCGGCTCGCGCGCGGAAGCTGCGCCTGCGCCAACGCCGACCGTAGAGGGCTGCGGAATGGCCTCGCCGACGCGCCTCTCCTCGATCATGCTGGCGAATGGCGACGTCGTCAGCTTGCCCGACCGGCCGATTGTCGAATGCGCGTTCGCGCTAGTGTTCGCCGACTTTGTGCGCCTCATCGTCGCGCCTCTGGGGGAAGCGATGCTGCGGACCAAGGTCGCCTCGATCGACACCGGCCCCGGATACGAATGCCGGAGCCGCGACCGGATTGCCGGCGCCAAGATCAGCGCCCACAGCAAGGGCTTGGCGGTGGACTTCGTCGCCGTCGAATTCGCCGACAAGCGCCGCATCGCGGTGGAGCGCCAGGCGACCGCCGACGAAACATCCTATTTCCGCGCGATACGCTCTGCGGCTTGCGGCTGGTTCACCACCGTTCTCGGGCCGGGCGCCGACGCGTTCCACGCCAACAACATGCATCTCGACGTCGAACAGCACGGCTCGAGCGGCAGCTATCGCATTTGCGAGTAGCTCTAAGCGTATTGCGCAATCCCATTGCCGAACGACCAGTTCTCACGTCTGACCTCGACGAGGCTGACGAAGACGTCCTCGCGGCGCAGGCCGAGCCTGCCCGCAAGACCATCGGCGAGCCCCTTGTAGAGCGCCTTCTTCTGCTCGACGGTCCGACCCTCGTTCCAGGTGATCTGAATGATGACGAGGTCCTCGCTGCGGCGGATGCCGAGATAGGTCGGATCGAACACAAGGTTCGGCGGCTCGTGCTCGCTGATCACCTGGAAGTGGTCGTCCTTCGGCACGCCGACGCTGATCAGCGCTTCATGAATGATCAGGCCGATTTCCTCGCGGTATGTCGTGTCCTTGCCCTTGCGGAGGTCGATTTCGAACAAGCGGCATGGTCACTCCTCCCGATGGTTTGAGCCCCGTCCGCTCGCCGGTCGCAAGGCGGCGGACAATGATCTCGACGATGCGACGAGAGGGAAACGCCCTCAGCGGCCGCCGTAGAAGCCGCTGGTTTGAGCGTATTGTATCGGATTATACGGGGTGTAGTTCGGATAGATTTCGGCCAGAGTCCGTTGCGAGGAAGGATTGGGCGCCTGATTGGCGTTGCAGCCGGCGAGCGCGAATGCCGCCATCGCGAGGATGACCGGGATCCGCATCGCCGCTTTCCAATTCGCTCGAGACGGATCGTTGTAAAGCCGCGCGGCGCAACCGCGCAAGAATGCGGCCATCGGGCGCTCCGCGCCTGCCGGGCCAAGGGATGGCCTCACGCGCCGCTGCGGATCGGCGTGGCGAGGGGCGCGGGCTCAGGCGTTCCCGCCTCCCGTTTCGGATTGCCGCGAACGAGCGCCGCCGCAGCGCCGAGCGCGGCGAAAGCGGCGAGCATCGCGAGGATGTCGCCGACCGCCGAAAGCAGCAGGGCTTCGCTTGCATGCGCGGTGCGCGCCTCCGAACCGGTCGCCGTCGCCAGCCCCCATCCCAGCGCCGTCGAGGCCGCGGCGACGCCGACGCCTGTCCCAAACACGCGCAGAAGATTAAGGAGCCCGCCGGCGACGCCGGATTTGTCGGCGGGCGCCGCGCCGATCGTCGCGTTGTTGTTGGGGGCGATATAGAGGCCGAGGCCGACGCCATAGGCGGCCAGCGCCGCCATAACGCCGATGAGGCTCCCCGGCGTTCCGGTGAGCAGCCTCGTCAACGCCAGCGCCGAGGCGAGGCAGAACCCCATGCCGCCGACCATGACGAGCCGCGGCCGTTTGTCCGACCAACCCCCGCCGAACGGCGCGACTAGACCGAGGCCGACCGGGATGACGGTGAGCCTCAAGCCGGCCGCAAACGCCGGATCGTGGTAGCCGCGGACGAGCGCAAACGACATGGCGAAGAACATTCCGTAAAGCATGGCGTAGGACACGACGACGCCGACGCAGCCGGCCGAGAAGGCGGCGGACTGGAAGAGACGAAGGTCGATCAGCGGCGCCGGCGCCCTGCCTTCGCGCCAGATGAACAGGCCGAGCAGGATTGGCGCTCCCGCGGCGCAGGCAATGAGCGGCGCCGACGCTCCCCAGGCGCGCCATTGCCCAATCGTCATCAGGAGGGCGACGAGCGCCGGAATCAGCAGCGCCGCGCCGGCGGCGTCAAAGCGGCGGTCCTTGGCGAAGGTCGTGGTCTTCGGCACGATCAGCCAGCCGAGCGCGGCGCCCAGCACCGCGAATGGGACGGTGACCCAGAAGATCGCGCGCCAGCCCGATGTCGCGAGGAGAACGCCGCCCAGCGTCGGGCCGAGGCTGAGGCCGACCGCCTGCGCCGCCGCCATGATTCCGAGCGCCTTCCCGCGTCGCTCCGGACCGGCCGCGACGACCAGGATGACGACACTGTTGGCCCCCAGCATCGAGCCGCCGATCCCCTGCAGCAACCGGAAGGCGACGAGCAGCCACAGGCTCGGCGCGAGGCCGCACAGGGCCGAAGACAGGCCGAACAGGCCAAAGCCCCAAAGATAGAGCGTCTTGCGCCCAGCGAGTTCGGCCAGCCGCGCAAACGCCGGCAGGACGGCGGCGTAAGCCAGCACATAGGCGACGGCGACCCAACTGACCGCTTCGAGCGGAGCGTCGAATGCGTCCTCAAGTGACGGCAGGGCGAGTTGCACGATGCTGGCGTCGACCTGGCCGATGAATGCGCCGATGCACACCGTGCCGACCACGAACCACGGATAGGACGGGAGGCGCTCGAAGAATCGCGCTGGGGCAGGTTCCGGCAATCCGGGTTGCACAGCCAACTCACGTTCCGCAGGGACGAGGGGCGTTCATGAGCCGAGGCGCGGGCGCTCCGTTCGGCAACAGTCGGCGAACGGCTGGCGTCGCGCCTGATCGTTTCGGCGCGCGCTCGCCTTCAGGCCTGAGGCGCGTCTTCGAGCGCATCGGCGATCGCCGCATCGATCTGTTCAGGCATCTCCACCACATCGATGCCGATCTGGTCGCCGGGAATCCAAATCCTGGTGCCTACGCCGTGCGGGACATAGGTGGCGGCGAGCGCCATATTCACGCGAATTGGCTTTTTGCCTTCGGTCAGCGTGCACTTGATCCACTTCGACGTCATGGCTCTCCTCGCAAAACAGGCGATACGACGCTGTCCCCGCCGGTCACAGTTTATTCAGCAGCCCGCAGGCGTTTTCGAGCGTGAGCTGCTGGGCGGAACCAGGGGTCATCCAAACGAACCAGGTTGCGTCGTCGACGACCCCGGTCACGGGGACAGCGGCCCAGTTCTGCAAGGCGCGCACGGCGGCCTCGGTCAGCGGGCCGAACTGCCCGTCGATCGGGCCAGCATAAGGGGCGAAGCTGACGGCGAGGTCCTTGCCGGCCAGCGCCTGTTGGAGCCAGGCGACGGCGGGGCCGGTCCGTCCGGCGGCCAGCATCGGCGAAGCTTCGCAATAGGCGGGCAGTTTCGCCCAGGTCGCAGGCCCTACAAGGCCATCGACGGTCAAGCCGTTCGCGGCCTGAAGGCTTTTGACGCAGGCCTCGAGGCCGGGGTCGAACTGACCGGTTATCGGCCCGAACGGGTTCCACAGCAAAAGCCGGGCGAGCGCGCGCTGCAGACGCCTGACGTCGTCCCCGGTCGAACCGGGACCGATGGTGGCTGGCATCGACTTCCCTCGCTCGCTTCGCGCGTCCCTGTCGCGGGCGCGGCGTCGGCTCGACGCGCCGCGATCCCGCCCTAAATCGCTTTTTCCATCTGTCCGCGGATCTCGCCCGGCTTGTGCTCGGCGGTGTGGATGTTGAAATACATCATGCCGTCGGTCAGGTCCTTGGCTTGGGCGTCGGTTAGCGTGGCCGAGCCCTTCGTCGGGCTATCGAGCGGGGCCTGCAGCGGCGCCTCGATCGGCGCCGGCTTGCCGACGGGAGCCGGCCGATGGAAATGGGCGGCGATCGCCGGCCCGGTGAGGCCGGAATAATCGACGGTCCAGTCGAGCTTCTTGGTTTCGGAGTCAAAGTTCGCCGCGACCGCGCCCGTGCCTTTGGAGTCGGTTGGCGGGGTCTCCGCCGCGCCGGTCAGCGTCGCCGCGTAGTGGATCGTCTCCGCTTTCGGCGCGACGATCGCCGTCATATGGGCGGCGGCGAGCAACGTGGCGTCGGCAACGAATGTCCTCATGACAGCTCCTTCCGTCGAGATTGGCGCCCCCGTCCCGGTTCGATACGAGGCCGTCCGCCGGACTGGATCACAAGGCTAACATAACGCGTGGTCCGCGACGAGACGGGTCTGAACCGCGAGCCGCCCTTTGCCGACCCGCCCGCCTTCCAATACCCTCTCCCGCCATGCAGAGCCCGCCCCGGACAACGCCTCCGCCTGACGCAGACCAGCGTCGCGCCGCAAAGCCCGTCGTCGTCTATGCCATCGACAGGCTGCCGGCCTTCGACGCCGCGTTCTACGACCGCGCGCGAGCGGGCATGACGAAGATCGGCGAGACGATCGCGCCGCCGCGGGAGGCGCGCGCGTTCGACGTTCCGGCCGGGCATTTTTTCCGCATCGTCAGCATCGAGGGCCCGCAGGTCGGCGACCTCAACCTCTGGAACGCCGCCGATCTCGCCGAGCGCTTCTTCAGCGGCAAGACGCGGGCCCTCAATGCGACGCATCTGAGCACGGGCGACCGGCTGTGGAGCGCGCTGCCCTATTTGCGGCCGATGGCGACCATCACTCGTGACACGCTCGACTGGTACGGCTTCGACGCCGACGGCGCCGGCGTCCACGACGTGATCGGCACCCGCTGCGACCCGTACACGAACCGCCTCCTGACCGGCGGCGACTACCACCATTGCTGCCATTCGAACCTGACGCGCGCGCTCGCGGAGCGCATGAACCTTTCGCATCGCGAGGCGGAGCCGCATGTCCACGACGTGCTCAACGTGTTCATGTGCACCGGCTTTGAGCGCCAGTCCCACCGTTACTTCATGAAGGCGAGCCCGGTGCGGCCGGGAGATTTCATCGAATTCTTCGCCGAGATCGATCTTATCGGGGCGCTCTCGGCCTGTCCGGGCGGCGACTGCGGCGAAACCCATTCGAGCGACGCGGCGCGCTGCCATCCGCTGAAGGTCGAGATTTTCCGCCCGGCTGACGAAGCGCTTCGGGGTTGGCGGCCGTCCGAGGTCAGCGCCTATTCCGGCGAGTGAAGCATCGCTTCGCGCGGCGGCCTATCCGAAGCGCAGCCGCGATCGTTCGCGCGCCTTCCGGGCCTCGGTTTCCCGATCGCGCGGCGGGGCGGCGCTGTGAAGCGACAAGATCAGCTTGCGCGCCGCCTCGGCGACCTCGTCCACGGCGCGGTCGAAGGCCGCCTCATTGCCGTGCGACGGCTTGGCGAAGCCGCTCACCTTGCGCACGAACTGGAGCGCGGAGGCCCGGATTTCCGTTTCGCTCGCAGGCGGTTCGAAATTGAACAGCGGACGGATGTTGCGGCACATGGGGAGCCTCCTTCAGCGTCCTTCACTGGGTCAGTTCGAACCGCGCGGTGACGGCGATCCTAAGCTTGTCCTCGCCCGCCTCGATCGGCGTCGCGGCCCCGCCCGGAGCGTAAGCCCGCGCCGCGAAGGCGACCGGCTGCTGGCCGCCGGCCTGTTCGGTCAGCGTCATCAGGCGGCCGATCCTGGCGCCCCGGCGTTGGCGTAGATCTCGGCCTTTCGCCGCGCGTCGGCGACGGCGAGGGGACGCGCCTTATCGAGGAGGGCGCTCGGATCGTTCTGGCCAAAGGCGATGCCGTAGATTGCGTTCGCGCCGGCGGATACGGCCTTGTCGATGAGGGCGCCGAGGCGGGGAATATCGCGAACGATGACTGTCACATTGTTGCTAGTGCTGTAGCCGGTGATCGCCGGTTCGCGGGCTTGACCGGGCGACTGCTGCGAGAATACCGGCGAAATCGATATTTCCGAGGTCCGGATGTCGGCCGGCGCGACGCCCTCGGACTTGACGAGCGTAACCAGCGCGCTCGCCGCTCGGGCGTTAGCCGCCATCGCCTCGCCCGCGTCCTTTCCGGCGCTCGCCACGCCGAGCGTCACCCGGGCGAAGTCGGGAGCAGCGCTGACCGCACCCTCGCCGGTGACCTCAATCCACCGGTCGCTGCTGACGTCGATCAGACGGGTCTCGAGCGCGAGCGCCGGCGAGACCCCAGCGAGCGCTGACAGGAATGCAATCAGAATCGAACTTGAGCGCATCATCCTCTCCTGGCCGGCGCAAGCCATGACACTGCTGGCGCCTGACGCCGATTGCGACCCGGCTTCAAGTCTGCGGCGGCGGGAGGGTGCGATAGCGGAAATCGCAATGGCTCGCGCCGCCCATGATCGTTTGCGTCCGGGTCAGCTTGATGCGCCGATCGTAACCCTCGCAGAAAGCGCCGTCGCGGTCGCAGCTGAGGATGTCGCCGATCTCGCCAAGGCCCATCGCCCGATAGGTTTCGGCGTAGCGGCAGCGCGTGACATTGAAGTCAAACACCCCCGGCGCGCTGTCGATGACCTCGATCGTCAGCGCATCGTCTTTGGTCCATAAGCGCTGGATCGCCTTGAAGCTTTCGAGATCCGCGCCCGGAGCGCGCGAAGCCATCTCGGCGCCGGAATCGATCGCCGCGCGGCGAATGGCGCGGCGCAGGATGTCGCGCGCCTTCGCTTCGCCGATCGCCTCGCGCATCTCGTCATAGATCGGAGCGATGATCGCCGCCTCGATTCTGCGCCGAGCCAAGATGCCGAGCTCGCCATCCTCACGCTCATCCATGGGCGCAAAGCCTGCGCCGGGGGCAGGTCGAGTGTCAAATTCCAGCTCTTGACCATTGTGACTTGACAGCCGCGTCGGGCAGCGCGGACTCTGGCGCAGCCTCGCCCCAGGCGGCCGCAATGGAGGAATTTGCCCGTGTCAATCGTTCGGATGGATCATTTCACCATCCTCACCACCAGCACCGCGGAGACGGTCGCCTTCTATCACGACATCCTCGGGTTCACGCCCGGCCCGCGTCCGGCGTTCTCGTTCCCAGGCGCCTGGCTCTATAACGACGGCAAGGCGGTGCTGCATGTCGTCGAAAAGTCGGTCATTCCGGAGGGCGGCGGGGTGCTTGACCATATCGCCTTCTTCGGCGCCGACGTTCCGGCCTATCTCGCCAAGCTGAAGGCGCGCGGCGTCAAATACGACCTGCGCCGGTTGCCGCAAGCCGGCCACGCCGCAGGCGTCTGGCAATTGTTCTTTTTCGATCCAAGCGGCGCGCGGGTCGAGATCGATTTCGCTGCGACGGAGAGCGCCGAGCCGCAAGCCTGACCTGTTGCGGCGCGGGCTCGCGGCCGCCTCCCGCTCTTGCCATCAAGCCCGGTCTGCCGCTAAGAGCCGCGGCTGGAAGCGGGATTTCTGTTGCGCAACAACGCCATCGTTGAGATTGGCCAAGGGCCGCTTGCGGTGCGGTTCGGTCCGAAGCTGCCGTTGGCCCTCATCGCCGGGCCGTGCCAGCTTGAAAGCCGCGGCCATGCGCTCGAGATGGCCGCGGCCCTGAAAGCGATCGCTGGGCGCCGCGCTATCGGGCTCGTGTTCAAATCGTCATTCGACAAGGCCAATCGGACGTCGGGTTCGGCCAAGCGCGGGGTAGGATTGAAGGCGGCGCTGCCGATCTTTGCTGAGATTCGCGATACGCTCGGCCTCCCGGTCATCACCGACGTCCACGAGAGCAGCCAATGCCGACCGGTCGCGGAAGCCGTCGACGCGCTGCAAATTCCAGCCTTCCTGTGCCGCCAGACCGATCTATTGGTCGCGGCGGCTGAGACTGGACGGCCGGTCAACGTCAAGAAGGGCCAGTTTCTCGCGCCCTGGGACATGAAGAATGTTGTCGCCAAGCTCGACGCGGCCGGCGCGGTAAACATCCTGGTGACCGAGAGGGGCGTGAGCTTCGGCTACAACACGCTCGTTTCCGACATGCGGGCGCTGCCGATCCTGGCGCGCGAAACCGGAGCGCCGGTCATCTTCGACGCCACCCACTCGGTGCAGCAGCCGGGAGGAGAGGGGAGCGCTTCGGGCGGAGAGCGGGCGTTCGTTCCGGTGCTGGCGCGGGCGGCGGTCGCGGTCGGCGTCGCCGGCGTCTTCATCGAGACCCATCAGGATCCCGACCGCGCACCTTCCGACGGCCCCAATATGGTGCCATTGAAAGACTTCGAGGCGCTCGTCGCCGAACTCCAGGAATTCGACCGGCTCGCGAAACGCTGAGCTTTCGCGCTCTGGCCAACGCCTGTCATATGACGGTCGCGTGGGCGGAATATCTCGGACGACCGGCCGCGAAGACGAGTCCAATGGACAAGTACCTCTTCAGCTATGCAACCGCGAGCGATCCCCCGATCAAGCGAGGTCTGATCAGGCTGGTCGAAAAAGCAACCGGCCAGCCTAAGCTCAAGCGGATCTATATGCACAACCAGCGCTTTCCGCGCGCTGACGAATCCTTCTGGCAGGCGGCGGTGCGGTCGCTCGAACTCGACGTCCGCTACGACGCCGACGCGCTCGCGGCTGTTCCCAAGACCGGCTCGGTCGTGTTCGTCGCCAATCACCCATATGGCGTGCTCGACGGTATCGTGATGGCGTGGCTGGTGAGCAAGGTCAGAAGCGATTTCGTCGTCCTCACCCATGTCGTGCTGACGCGCGCGCCGGAGGCGGCGCGGTTCATTCTGCCGATCGATTTCTCCGGCACCGAGGAGGCGGGGCGGACCAACCTCGCCTCTCGCGCCGCGGCGCGCGCCCAGCTTGAGCGCGGCGGGGCGGTGGTGGTGTTTCCAGCTGGCGCGATCTCGACCGCGCCCGACAAACTCGGCCTCAAGCCCGCGGTCGATGGGCGATGGCAGCCGTTCGTTTCGCAGCTCATCCAGCGCTCGGAGGCGACGGTCGTTCCGATCTGGTTCGGCGGCCAGAACAGCCGTCTCTTCCAAATCGCCAGTCACCTCAGCCTGACCTTGCGCCTCTCGCTCATTTTCCATGAAGTCAAGACCCGAATCGGGACAAGCCTACCGGTCCTGATCGGGGCGCCGGTTCCGTTCGCCTCGATCGCCGCAATCCGGAACCGGCAGGCGCTCGCCGACGAGCTCAGGGCCCGCGTCTATGGGCTGGCGAGGCTTGCGGCGGCCTTAGACAAGCCGCGCCGCCGGGCGCGCAAGCTTTTGCCTCGACGGCCCGCCGCCCATCGAGCGCGCCGGGCGGCGTAGTCCACGACGGTTCCGTTCGTCGTCGGGCGAGGCGGCCTTATGCGCGCCCGCGATAGGGAGCGACGCCCTGATCGGGCAGCCAGACGCCTTTTGGTAGCTTGCCGCTTTGCCAGAAGACGTCGATCGGCATGCCCCCGCGCGGGAACCAGTAGCCGCCGATTCTGAGCCACCGAGGGTTGAGCAGGCCGACCAGATCCTTGCCGATTCGCACGGTGCAGTCTTCGTGGAACGCGCCGTGATTGCGGAAGCTGGCGAGGTAGAGCTTCAGCGACTTCGATTCGAGGATCCATTTGTCCGGCGCATAATCGATGACGAGATGGGCGAAGTCAGGCTGCCCCGTCACCGGGCAGATCGAGGTGAATTCCGGGGCGGTGAATCGGGTGATATAGTCGGTGTCGGCCTGCGGGTTCGGCGCTCGATCGAGCGTCTTGGCCTCCGGCGCAGCGGGAATTTGTGACTTCCGCCCAAGGTGGGCGAAGGCGGGTTCGGCTTTTCTGCTCATGGGCCCCGTTTAAACCCAAAGCCCCTTCCGCGGCGAGCCTATTTGTACTGCCCTTTCAGTTGCCCGGCGCCGAATTGCGACGAGACATAGCCGCTGAGCCGCACGCAGACGCCGTTCGCCGCCAGCACGCCAGGATTGCCGGCGATGTCGCACTTCTTGGCAGGCTCGGCCTTGGTCGGGTTCTTGTTCTGAGCGGGCAGTTCCGCACCGTGCCCGGCGGCTGCGCCGAGGACCATGAGCGCGAGAGCGCAAGCCAGGCATCGTTTGACAATCATGAGCTTCGTCCTGACGAGGGCGCGGGCGCGGGAGACGCGGCCAAATGCTGAAAACGCAGAGAGGCGCATAGACGCCATATTGGGCGGCTATGGGGCGGCCGGCAAGGTTGCGACTCAGCGAGCAATCCGCGAGGAATAGGCCCAAGGCGAAGCGGGGAGCGCGCAAGGCATGGAGATGAGGTCCCCTTTTGCGCGCCCCTTTGTGCGCCGGCCCGTTGGCCCGACTTCACTCGCGGCGGGCGGCGCGGCGCTGCTCGCAGTCGGCTTCTACGCGGCGATCGCGGCGCGTCAGCCGATCGTAGCCGCAATCGCTGGCGCTGTTGGGTTCGCTCTTCTGCGCTGGGCGCGGGCTGAGCGGCCCTATTCCGCGGCGCTCATCGTCGTTGACGCGGCGGCTTTCGCGATCTTCGCCATCCAGCGCAACGATTCACTAGGATTCTGGCAGTTGCCCGGACCCTGGCCTGACGTCTGGCGGTTTGACCCGCCAGGGGCGACGATTGCGCTGATCGTCTACGCCGGCGGTTCGATCATGGCGCTCATCGCCGGTTATCGCGGCCTGCGGCTCATCGAGGCGATGAGCCTGATTGCGGTCCCTTTCCTGTTCAACCTGCTGATGACGACTGGCGCGGACTGGCACATGGCCGAGCTTGGCGCCATCGCGACCCCGCACGCCAACCTTCCGTTTCCCGTCCAGGTCGCGATCGGGCGCGCGCTTGCCTTATGGCTCGTCGGCGAGGCGATGCTGACGATCCTTAGCCTCATCAGCGTCAACCGGCTCCCGAGTTCGGCGCGCACACACGGGCTGTTTGCCCTGAGCGGCGCCGGCGCCGCCGCGACCCCGCTTATCGCCAACGCCGCGCAGATGGTTCCTCAGCCGTTCCTGGCGATTTTTTTCTCGAGCGTTTGCGCGGCGCTCGCCCAGGCGGGCCTATGGGCGATCGTCTATCTCCTCACCGGCATTACCCTCGATTGGCTCGGCGGCCGCCCGCCGCGCTTCGAGGCGGCCTGGGAGCATTGGCGAACCGGCTTCGTCAAAGGCGCGATTTACGGCGCGCTGTTCATGGGCTTCATCCTCGTCGCGGCTCTCATCCTGCGCGCTCCCGGCGCGCCGACGATCCTCGACCGCGCTGCGTTCCTGATCGGCCCCATCGGTGGCGCGCTCGCCTTTCCGCTCGCCCAGACGATCATGGGCAGCGCCGACGGGACGGCGCCATTCTTCGGCCGGCTAAGGCGCGCCTACCGCGATCCGCGCGGGCCGGCGCGTGGGATCGTCGCGGAACTCGGCCTGGCGCTCGCGTACCGCGCCGGCCTTGCCAATTACGACGGCGGCGCGCGCTTTCTGGCGATGGCCTCGGTCGGGGCGCTCTGCTACGGCGGCGTCGATTTGGCCTTCGACGCCTGGAGCATCATCAACGGCGAGCGTCGGAAGCTGCAAACCTTGCGGCTCTATGCGCTGGGCCTCCTGCTCGGCGGCTTGGTCGCCGGGGCGCTCGGATGGTATTTCGATGCGGCGCAGCTTCAGGTGGTGGTCGCCAAGTTCTGGGCTTACGCCGACGTCAATTACCGCCTCGACGGGCGTCAGCTCGGCGACTTCACGACCTATCCGATCTTCAACAAATACGGGATGATCAACCTCGGCGAAGTGGCCGGCGGGGTCAGGCTCTTTTGGGCGGAATCGGTCGCAGGCGTCATCAATTGGTCGCTTGCGGCGCCGCTCTTTTCCATCAATTACGTGCTCCTCGATGCGGGCTTGCAGAGAAGCCTGAGGCCGATCAAGACGCTGGTTAGCCCAAGCGGGGTCGAGGGCCTGGTCGAGCAGGGCGTGCGCGTTCTGCGCTGGGGCCTGTGGATGGCGCCGATCATCAACTCGTTCCTGCGCCAGTCGCCGGACCCGACCTGGTACAATCAGGATGGCGCGATCCGGTCCGGCGTCGCCATCGCAACCGAGGCTACGCACAGCCCGGGCGACTTCCGACAGTTCAGTCTAACGCTTTTTCTCGGCCTGCTCGCCTACGACTGGCTTCGCATCCTCATTTGGTTCGACCATATGGGGCTCAGGGTCGCGACTCTGGTCAACCTGTCCTTTCTCGGCGGCGACCGCGCCGATGAAGCGGCGGCGCGATTCATCGGCCACCACGGACGCACCCGCGCCATTCCGGACGGCATCCGCCGTTTTGGCACCTGGGCGCCGCTGCTTATTCCCTTCTACATCCCGCGTGGTCCGGACTGGGACAAGGCCTGGACCGGGGCGGAGACGCTCGCGCGCGGCGGCGCTCCAGTGCCCGACGCAATCAGGACGCTCGGCTTCGCCTATGGCGCGGCGATCGCCGCGGTGGCCGTGGCGGGCGTGGCGGCGGCGGTGAAGGAGCGCTCGAAATCGGGACCGGCGGCGCCCTGGCTCGAAGGCGCGCCGCTCGAACTTGGGCGGCGGCCCGATTGCTTCGTCTTCAACAACGGCGCTGTCGGGGTTGAGATTCAGCGCGACGGCCGCGGCGCGGCCTTCGTCATGGGGGCCGAGCGCGGCGGCGGCCCGATCGATCTCTTCCGCCGCCCGCTCGATCCGCTGCAGGCGCGCGGCCATTTTTTCTACGTGAGCGAGGACGGCGAGGCACCATGGTCGATCGGTTTCGAGCCGGGGCGTCGCGCGGGCGACTATAGGATCGAGGAGCCTGGCTTCAATCGGCTTGCGATCGTCAATGCGCTCAGCGGGATCGAGGCGCGGATGGAGATCGCGCCCGATCCGCGCGGGGCGGTCTTGAGCTGGCGCGTCCGACTCGAGAACAGGTCGGACCGGCCGCGCCGGCTCCGTCTGACGAGCTTCTGCGAGATCGCAGGCGCTGAAACCGGGGCGTACGCGAAGGATCTCGATTTCGCCGGCATGCATATCGAGACCATGTTCGTGCGTCCGCTCAACGCCATTCTCGCGCGGAACCGGCTCTTGCGCTCGGCGCGCTCCGATCGCGGTGAAACCTCGTTCTTCGCCGTTAAACCGGGGGCGGGAACCGAGCTCGTCGGCTACGAGGATTCGCGCATCCGCTTCATCGGCGAGGGTTCCCTCACCCGGCCGACCGGCTGCGAGCCTTGGCGCTGGCGCAAGCTCGACGACGAGGGCAAAGTCTGGACCTTCGATCCGGCCGCGAGTTTCACTCTTCAAGCGTCGCTTGCCCCAGGCGGGGCAGCCGAGGCGGAATTCATCGTCGGCCGCGCCGACAACGCGGTGTGGGCGAGCGAATTGATCGCCCGGCGCCTGGACCTCGCGCCACTGCCCGAGCCAGAGCTGCAGACGCGCCTCTACGAAACGCGCGCCGTCGAGCCCTCGCCGGCGCTGCCGTCGCGATGGCCGTTCGGCTTCTCGGCCGACGGCAGGCAGCTCAGCCTCACACACCGCACGCCGCGCCCCTGGGCGCATGTGATGGCGAATGAAATCGGCATGGCGACGATGGTGTCCAACGACGGCGAGATTTTCTCCGCCTTTGGCAACGCACGCCAGAATGGGCTCTCCGCTTTCCGCTTTGACAGCGTCACCGCCGTGCAGCCGGGACAGATTATCTATGTGCGCGACCTCGATAAAGACGAGTCCGGCGCGGTTGGTTTCGCACCGTTCCAGCCGCAGGATGCGACCTGCGAGGCGACTTACGAGCCCGGGGTCGCGACCTTTGTCACGAAGCGCGACGATCTGGCGATCGAGTATATCGTCTTCGTCCCGCCCGACTATCCGGGCGACATGCGTCTCTTGAGCCTGCGCAATCTCGGCGCGAGTCCGAAGCGCCTGCGCATCGCGCCCTTTTTCGATCTCGCGCTCGAGGACAATCCGAACGCGAGCGTGGACAAGATCCGCGACGAGACCGTGGGCTCGACGCTCCTGTTCCAGAATCCAAGCAACGATTTCGAGCGCGGCGTCGCCTTTGCTGCGACGACTTTGCTTGAGCCGGCGACGGAGACCATACGCGCCCGGTTCTTCGGCGGGCCGGGACGCAATATCGTAACCCCGGCGATGGTCGAAACCGGCGCGAGCGACGGTGCCGCGCGCGACGACGGACGGCGAGTGGCCGCCTTCTGCGACGTGATCGTGCTGCCGCCCGGCGGTGAAACCAAGATCGCCATCGGCTTCGGCCAGGCGCCGAGCCGGGCCGAAGCCCTGGGCGCCGCCGCGCGCGTCGGCGTCGTCAGCGCCGAAAGCGAACTCGCGGCGACCCGCGCCTCCTGGGCCGAGCGGCTCGGCAAGGTGGAGGTCCGAACCAACCGACCGGACTTCGACCGACTGGTCAACACGTGGCTGCCCTACCAGCTCTACGTCTCGCGGCTGTTCGGCCGCCTCGGCCCGAACCAGCTTGGCGGAGCGACCGGCTATCGCGACCAGTTGCAGGACGTGCTGCCGCTTGCGCTCATCGAACCCAGGCTGACCCGGGCGCAGATCGTGTTGCACGCAAGCCAGCAGTTCCGCGAGGGCGACGTGCTCAAATGGTGGCATCGCGCGCCCGGCGGCGGCACGGGTCTTGGCCAACGGACCAAGGCGGCGGACCCGCACCTTTGGCTGCCCTACGCACTCGCTCGCTACGTACGCCACACCGGCGACCGAACAGTGCTCGACGAGACAACGCCCTTTCTCGAGGGCGAAGCCGTCCCGGCCGACGAGGAGACCTGGATCGTCATTCCGCGCCCCTCGCGCGAGAGCGCGACCGTCTATGAGCATGCGCGCCTCGCGATCGACTTCACCCTCGAGCATCTCGGCGCTAACGGTCTGCCGCTGTTGCGCGCCGGCGACTGGAACGACGGCGTCGACGCGCTCGGCCGCCGCGACATCGGGACCAGCGTCTGGATGGGCTTCTTTCTTTTCAACGTGCTCGACGGCTTCATCCCTCTCGCGCGCGTGAAAGGGGACGAGACATTCGCCGCCCGCTGCGAGGCGGCGCTCGCCGGACAGCGCCAGGCGCTGGAAGTCGGCTGGCGCGGCGACCACTACCTGCTCGACTTCGCCGACGACGGACGCGAGGTCGACGTCCGCAACGCGATGACGAGCGGCTGGGCCGCCTATTCCGGCGCCTGCGACGACAAACGCGCCCTAGCCGCGATCGAGGGCGGCCTGAAAGGGATCGAGCGTCCGAGCCGCGTGCTGCTGCTCGAGACCCCGTTCTACGAGCATTCGCAACCCTACCCGGGCCGCATCGCCGATTATCCGCCCGGCGTACGTGAGAACGGCGCCCAATACAGCCACGGCGCCACCTGGATCGTCGATGGCTTCATCCGCCTGGCGCTCTCCGCCCACGCGAGGGACGACGGCGAATCGGCCGCCCGGCTCCTCGCCCGCGCTTTCGAGATCTTCGAAAAGATCTCGCCGATGAAGAAGACCGACCCTGAGAACATTGCCGTTTATGGTCTCATTCCCACCCAGCAACCGGCTGACATTTACGAAGGTTGGGGCCACGGTGGGCGAGGGGGCTGGTCTTGGTATACCGGTTCGGCCGCGCGCATGCTGTCGGCGGCCTACGCGCTCATCGGGATCGAGCAGGAGAATGGCCGCATCGGCGCCCGCGCCGATCTGTTCGAGCCCAAAGGGGAACTTGAGGTCCAGTCGCTGCGCATCGGCAAATCGACCTGGAAGCGCGACGACCTCAAAGGTTGAACCAAAGCAGGCGCGGCCAACACGGCCGCGAGCGGAATCGCGTGGGGCCACACTTTTTGCTTGCCTCCGCCCTGCGACGGTCGGCCGCAGCGCGACTTTGGTCCGAAACTGATCCGAAAAGCCCAGCGCCGCGTTGCGGCAAGGCGCGGTTTCTGGCAAGAGGCGCCCAGAAACTAGCCGTGGGAGACCAGCTGCGGCGTACCAACGGGGCTTTACGCAATGCTTTTGGGCTTGATTATTGTCTGTGGGCTCCTTTCCATTGTCTACGGCGTCTACACGATCTCGAGCCTGATGGCGGCCGACGCCGGCTCGCAGCGGATGCAGGAGATATCCGGCGCGGTCAGGGAAGGGGCGCAGGCTTATCTTCGGCGTCAATATACGACCATCGCCGGCGTCGGAATCGTCGTCTTCATCGGTCTTGGGCTTCTCTTGTCGTGGACGGTGGCGATCGGGTTCGCGATCGGCGCGATCCTGTCGGGCGCCGCTGGGTTCATCGGCATGAACGTCTCGGTGCGCGCCAACGTGCGCACGGCGCAGGCGGCGACCAAATCGCTCGCCGGCGGCCTTGATATCGCATTCCGCTCGGGCGCGGTGACCGGCCTTCTGGTCGCCGGGCTCGCGCTTCTCGGCGTCGCCGGCTATTTCGGCGTTTTGACCGGCGTTCTCGGCTATGCGCCGTCGGATCGGACCACGATCGACGCTCTGGTCGCGCTCGGCTTTGGCGCGTCGCTGATCTCCATCTTCGCTCGAACTCGGGGGCGGCATTTTCACCAAGGGCGCGGACGTCGGCGCCGATCTCGTCGGCAAGGTCGAAGCCGGCATCCCGGAGGACGATCCGCGCAACCCGGCGACCATCGCCGACAATGTCGGCGACAACGTCGGCGATTGCGCCGGCATGGCCGCCGACCTCTTCGAAACCTATGCGGTGACGGTGGTGGCGACGATGGTGCTCGCCTCGATCTTCTTCGAGGGAACGACCGCCCTCCTGCCCACCATGATGTATCCGCTCGCGATCTGCGCCGCCTGCATCGTGACCTCGATCATCGGCACGTTTTTCGTCAGGCTCGGCGCGAACGGCTCGATCATGGGCGCGCTCTACAAGGGCCTGATCGCAACCGGCGCGTTGTCGATCATCGAACTCGCCATCGCCACCCATTTCGTCGTCGGCTGGGGCGAGATCGGAACCGTCGCCGACAAGGCGGTGACAGGCGCGAACCTGTTCGTATGCGGCCTCGTGGGCCTCGCGGTCACCGGCCTCATCGTCGTCATCACCGAATATTACACCGGCACCGGCAAGCGCCCGGTGGTCTCGATCGCGCAGGCTTCCGTCACGGGCCACGGCACCAACGTGATCCAGGGCCTTGCGGTGTCGCTCGAATTCGACGGCGCTGCCCGCGCTGGTCATTGTCGCCGGCATCATCTCGACCTTCCAGCTCGCCGGCCTCTATGGCACCGCAATCGCGGTCACAACCATGCTGGGCCTCGCCGGCATGATCGTCGCGCTCGACGCCTTCGGGCCGGTTACCGACAACGCCGGCGGCATCGCTGAAATGGCCGGGCTGCCCAAGGAAGTGCGGCAGTCGACCGACGCGCTCGATGCGGTCGGCAACACCACCAAGGCGATCACCAAGGGCTACGCCATCGGCTCTGCGGGCTTGGGCGCGCTGGTCCTGTTCGCCGCCTACACCAACGACATCCGGCACTTCAAGGAAATCGGCGCACCCTATTTCCAGGACGTCGGAGCGCTCGATTTCAGCCTGTCCAGCCCCTATGTCGTCGCCGGCCTGATCTTCGGCGGCCTCATCCCATATCTGTTCGCCGGCATCGCGATGACTGCGGTCGGCCGCGCCGCCGGATCGGTCGTGCTCGAGGTGCGCCGCCAGTTCAAGGAGATGCCGGGCATCATGAACGGCACGCAGCGTCCCGACTACGGCCGCGCCGTCGACCTGCTGACCAAGGCGGCCATCCGCGAGATGATCGTGCCGTCGCTGCTCCCGGTGCTGGCCCCGTTCGTCGTCTATTTCGGCGCGCTGTGGATTTCGGGCTCGAAGGCGTCAGCCTTCGCCGCGCTCGGCGCGTCACTGCTCGGGGTCATTGTCAACGGCCTCTTCGTCGCCATCTCGATGACCTCGGGCGGCGGCGCCTGGGACAACGCCAAGAAAAGCTTCGAGGACGGCTTCATCGACAAGGACGGCGTTAAATGGGTCAAGGGCTCGGAGGCCCACAAGGCGGCCGTCACCGGCGACACAGTCGGCGACCCCTACAAGGACACCGCCGGCCCGGCAGTCAACCCGGCGATCAAGATCACTAACATCGTCGCGCTCCTCCTGCTCGCGATCCTCGCGCGCTGAGCGGGATCGACGGCGCGGCGGGCGGCGCGCCGCATATTAATCGGCCTTCGGAAGCGTCCCGAAGCGCAAAACGAAACCAATCTTTCGCCAAACGCGACAAAAGGCTTCGCGAGCAGGGGCGTAAGTCCTTGAAATCCTTGGGGCGCGAAATCGGTCATTTCGCGGAATCATGTATTTTCAAGGGCTTAACGGTCATTTTGTTTCGGGCCGATACCGCCCACTGGCCTCCTTCTCCGCCAAGCGGCCCCGAACGCCTGTCCAGCGCTTGGCCCGGATGAGACACAGTAGCATGTTTTCTGTTTCCAGAAAATAGAATCCTCATGGGATCTGATTTTACGGACCATGCGGCGCTGGCGGGTTGGCCCTCGGGCGTCACGACAGGATCGGCGCATATTGTCACCCCGGCGTTCGCGGGCATGACAAAGCCAGCCCTCAGGTCCACTTGAACAGGCCGCCCATCATGTTGCGCAGGAAGTCGGGCTCCTGGCCGCCGGTCGGGGTGGTGCGGCTGACGAAATCGAACACCTTGCCGTCCTGCATGCCGTAATTGGCGATCCGGCCGACCTTGCCGTCCTTGTCGAAATAGACCGCGAGCACATGCTGGTCGGTCATCTGGACCGGCATGAACTGAAGCGTGTGCTTCATTTTCTGGCCGATGTAGTACCAAGCGTCGCCGCCGACCGTCGAGGTGGTCGAGGGGGTGCCGAGCAGGGCGAGCGCTTCGGGCTTGGTCGTGGCGCCGACCTTGACCTGCGACAGCGTGTCTTCGTCGACCTGATAGCCGCGATCGAAGTCGCCATCGTAACCGAGGCAACCGCTGAGCGCCAACGCGGCGCAGGCCGCCAATCCCAGCATTGCGCGACGACGGATGTTGGGCGGCATTTGCATTCAGCCTCTCTTTCGACCAGCCTTTCGGCTTGCCAGACCGGGCCGGGATGCCTAACTCATGCCGCCTTGCCAAAGCAAGGCGCAAGCCCGCGAGTCCTAATCTTTCTGGCCGCCCGAGGGGATCGGCATGATCTTCGCCCGGTGGCGCGCGCAGCGCGCCAGCAGAGCCGTCATTGAGCAGATTCTTGGCGAGATCGTGGCCGCCGCCCGCCGCCCGGCGCTCTATCAGGCGCTTCACGCGCCTGACCGGATCGACGGCCGATTCGAGCTTCTGACGCTGCACGCCGGGCTCGTGCTGCGCCGACTGGCGGCGCTCAGCGGCCTCGCCGACGCCATCGCGCAGGATCTCGTCAATAGCGTTTTCCTTCATTTCGACGATACGCTGCGTGAGATGGGCTTGTCCGACATCGCCGTATCGAAACGCCTGAAGGCGATGGGGAGCGCCTTCTACGGCCGCAACGCCGCTTACGCTGCCGCGCTCGACGAGGGATCGAGAGCGCATCTCGCCGCAGCGCTGGCGCGGAACGTCTATGGCGCCGCAGATCCCGAGGCCGCCCCGAGCGCCGGTGCGCTCGCCTTCTATGTCGCCTCGCTTGACGAGGCGCTGAAGGCGATTCCAATGGAAGAATTCGCGACTGGCCGATTCCGCTTCCCGCCAGGCTCGATCGTGGGTGGAGACCGTCATGACTGAGGCCGGGCCCTTCACGCGCATGGCGCGCATCGACGCTCTTCCACGCGACGGGCAAACCGTGACCATCGAGGCGAGCCCCGCCGAGCGGGAGGCGCTCGCCGCTCTCTTTAAACTGCCGGCGATCGCCGTCCTGACGGCGACGCTCAGCCTCGAGCCGATCGGACGCGGCGGCGCGCGGGTGACTGGCGTTGTCCACGGCGAGCTTACCCAAACCTGCGTCGTGTCGCTCGAGCGGTTTGCCGCGACCGTCGACGAGGCCGTCGACGCGCGGTTCGCGCCGCGGGCGGAAGAAGAACCCACCCGCTCGGCCAGGCGCGAAACGCTGACCTTGTCGCTCGCCGACGAGGACGATCCCGATCCCGTCGTCGACGGAAAAATCGACCTCGGCGCTCTTGCGGCGGAGTTCTTCGCCCTCGGCCTCGATCCCTATCCGCGCAAGCCGGGCGTCGTCTTCGAGCCGCCGGAGGAGGCGGCCGACAAGTCTTTGCCCTTTGCCTCGTTGCGCGGCCGCCTGCGCCACCCGTGAGCGAAAATGAGTCGTAAATGATTCTGTTCAAACAGCCTCAGCCGCCATTGCACAAGATTTAGCCACAGACTAACCTCAATTGCCCGAGTCGGCGGCAAGGGCCGTCGCCGGGAGCAGGCCCGCGCGATTCGGGGAGCGAGGAAACGCGGGCCGAAATCGGGAGGGAGCTATGGATCTCATTACTGCATTGGCGGTGAGTATCGGCGTGCTCGGAGGCATCGCGACGTTTGTCCTCTTGTCGTGGGGGATGGGGCTGCAAATCTGGGTCGCGTTCATCGCCTGGGCGACGTTTTACCATTGCGGCGGCAAGGAGGCCGGACTGACCAAGGCGCTCACCAACAATATATTTGGCGCCATCATGGCCTTGATCGCGCTCCTCCTCGTCACTCAAATTCCGCTCGGCGGGGCGCTCGGCGTTCCGCTTTGGGCGGGGATATGCGTCTTGATAACGGTGTTCATTCTCGTATACGCCGCGAAGGCGCCGATGCTGAGCGACATTCCGGCGGGCGTGCTCGGATACGCGGCTGTCGCCGGCCTCGCCTTGACGGGCAACAAGCTCGGCGCGATTACCTCGGCCTCGCTCGAAAACCCTTTCATCGTTGGCGTGATCTCGCTGATCATCGGCGCAGTGCTCGGATACATTTCGCAGAAGATCGCCGTGGCGTTGATGGGCAGCCAGGCCCCCGCCTGATGGTCGTAGTCGAGGGCGACCACGACTGAATCGCATAAAGCAATCAGGCCCGAATCTCGAATCGGGATTCGGGCGGATTGGTCTTGGAATAACGCTGTCGAGCCCGCGTGTTGTCTTGCGCGCCGGCTGCTCCACTGCCGCGGCGGGCCGGCGCCGCCCGATTCGGGATTCGCTGCGCTGGCCGCGAGACGGGCGAATCGATAGCGTGATGACGTTGTCATTCCCGCGCGAGCGGGAATCCTGGGGTCTCGTCAATACCGCTTCTGGATGCCTGCTTTCGCGGGCATGACAGTCAGGAGCTGGCCCTTGAAGCTCGCTCGTAGAGCGCGAGGACCGCCGCGACCAAGCCGAAATTGCCCGCGGCCTCGCGCGCTCTCGGCGACATCTTGCGCTGGGTCTTCATGAGGATGTCGAGCACCTTCGCCTCCGGATGCTTGGCGGCGAAGCTCAAGGCGTAGTGGCGAAGGAATACCAGGCAAGCGGCGTCCTCGAGGGTCTGCGCCTCGGCGTCGCTGCGCAGCTGCTCCTTGCGCACGAGCGCGCTTGCGCGGGCGATCGCAGCCTCGTCATAGCCGCAACTCGCCATGATCTCTCCGACCCGCTCCGCGTGGCGCTTCTTGGCCGCATTGCGCCAGGCGATATAACCCGCCTTGCCGTCGGGATAGGCGCGGCGGGGCGTGAGCCAGCGCTCGAGATGCTGCCCGCGGACCGCGATCTGAAGGGCTTCGGAGGCGTCCGGGGAAAAGGCGGCGAGCGCCTCGCTCATCCGCCGTCCATAGACGAGCTCGGCGGGCTCGCCGGCATCAAGGTTAGGATCGCGCGCATTCGCGGCGTCGATGCCGCCCAGCGCGCATTGCAGTCGGTCGGACATGAGAAATAGGCGCTGCGTCGCGCCCGCATCCTCGCACGCGCATGAATCAACGAAAAGCCCGATATTGCCGCCTTGAGGCTGCTTTGGCGACGAACTGCGGGATCAAATGACCGATTCGCGGCCCGAGGGCCCTGCCTAAACCGCGTTCCGGGCGTTGCCTTGCCCGGCGAAGCCGCTATTGTCGCGCCCGCGCCGGGCGCCGCCCGGGCAACACGCCCGGGGCGGTCGGACCAAGGAATGGCGAGCGATATTCGCATAGCGCTGGACGCAATGGGCGGCGATCATGGGCCGACCGTCGTCGTGCCCGCTGCGGCGGTCGCGCTCGAACGCCGGCCGGACGTAGAGTTTCTCTTCTACGGCGAGGAGAAGGCGATCGGTCCTATTCTCGAGCGTCACGCGAACCTTGCGGCCAAGTCGCGCGTTTTTCACACCAGCGTCGCGGTCAAGATGAGCGACCGGCCGAGCCAGGCCTTGCGCACCGGGCGGCGCGTGTCGTCGATGTGGCAGGCGATCGAAGCGGTGAAGTCGGGCGCGGCCGATTGTGCGGTCTCCGCCGGCAATACCGGCGCATTGATGGCGATGGCGAAGTTCTGCCTGCATACGATGTCGCCGATCGAGCGGCCGGCGATCGCGGCGATGTGGCCGACCTTGCGCGGCGAATCGATCGTTCTCGACGTCGGGGCGAGCATCGGCGGCGATGCGCAGCATCTCGTCGATCTTGCGGTGATGGGCGCGGCGATGGCCCGAATCGTGTTCGATATCGACAGTCCGACCGTCGGCCTCCTCAACGTCGGGGTTGAGGAGATCAAGGGGGTTGAGGAGGTGAGGGCGGCGGGCCGGGTCCTGCGCGAAGCCAACCTGCCCAACATGCGCTATCAAGGCTTTGTCGAAGGCGACGACCTCGGCAAGGGCGCCGTCGACGTCTTTGTTACCGAAGGCTTCACCGGCAACATCGCGCTTAAGACCGCCGAGGGCACCGCGAGGCAGCTCAGCCAATACATCCGCGACGCCATGAGCTACAGTCTTATGTCGCGAATCGGCTTCCTGTTCGCGCGCAAGGCGCTTACGGCTTTGCGCGCCAAAATGGGTCCGCGGGCAAGCGGCGGCGTGTTCCTGGGACTTGACGGCGTCGTCATCAAGGCCCATGGCGGCGCGGACGCCGAAAGCTACGCCGGCGCGGTGGAATTGGGCTATGACATGGTGCGTCAGGAATTGCTCGGCAAGATTTCGCGAAATGATCGGCCAAGCCAACGGCTTCCGCCCGGCGCCCGCCCATCTGGGCGCCGCCCGATCCTGATATTGGAACCCCCTCCGCTCATGAACCTTGCATCCCCTCCGGCTCAAGCCCGCCGCTCGCGCCGCCCCGATCCGGATATTGCCCGCGGCGGGGCTCCGGCCTCGATCCGCTCGTGCGTGAGCGGGGTGGGCGCGGCGCTGCCGGCGCGCGTCGTCTCTAACGCCGAATTGGCGACGAAGGTCGACACTTCGGACGAATGGATCGTGCAGCGCTCCGGCATCCGCCAGCGCTATGTGGCCGGCGCCGGCGAAACCACGTCGACGCTGGCGGTCAAGGCGGCGGAAGCCGCCCTCAGCGACGGCGGACTCGAAGCGCGCGACATCGATCTCATCATCGTCGCGACCTCGACCCCGGACTACACTTTTCCCGCCGTCGCGACCCAGGTCCAGGCCGCTCTCGGGGTCGTCGAGGGCGCGGCGTTCGACCTGCAGGCGGTCTGCACCGGCTTCGTCTACGCCGTCGCCACGGCCGATAAATTCCTGCGCTCCGGCTCGCACAAACGAGCGCTGGTGATCGGCGCCGAGACGTTCTCGCGCCTCCTCGACTGGAGCGACCGGACGACCTGCGTCCTGTTCGGCGATGGAGCGGGGGCGGTCGTGCTCGAGGCGCGCTTGAGCGACGGGCGCCTGGCCTCACCCGGAATCATCGCCTCGCGGCTGCGCGCCGACGGCCGGCACTGCTCGAAGCTCTACGTCGACGGCGGGCCTTCGACCACCCAGACCGTCGGCCATCTTAGGATGGAGGGCAAGGAAGTGTTCCGCCATGCCGTCGGCATGGTGACCGACGTGATCCAGGGCTGCTTCGCTGATGCGAACGTGACGGCGGACGAGATCGACTGGTTCGTGCCGCATCAGGCCAACCGCCGGATCATCGACGCCACCGCCGACAAGCTCGGCATCGCCCGCGACAAGGTGATCGTCACCGTCGACCGGCATGGCAACACCTCCGCCGCCTCGATCCCGCTCGCACTCGACGTCGCCGTCAAAGACGGCCGCATCAAGCCCGGCGATCTGGTGATGATCGAAGCAATGGGCGGCGGCTTCACCTGGGGCGCGGCGCTGATCCGCTGGTGAAGCGCTCTATTCGAACGCGAAGATGCGCTTCCAGTCGGTCTTCATGCTGACGACGATCCAGCCGTCCGTCTTCGCCTTTTCGTAAAGCTCCTGCGTGAACCGGCCGACTTTGGTGTCGGGCAAGCCCTGCGCGGGCCCATAGGCGTATTCGCGCGCGGCGTCGTCGTGCAGGACGAGCATTGCGAGCCGGGCGCCGGTCCCCGCTTTCGTGTATTCGAGCATCTGCCGGTCGCCGGTCGAATTGCCGAAAGCGAAATGAGGGCGGCGGCCGATCATGAGATGAATGCCTTCGGGCTTGCCGGCGTTGTCATCGTTGAGCAGGAGCTTCGGCTCCTTGATGAGAACGGGCCCCTTCGCGCCATATTGATAGCTGACGGCGCCCGCACTGCCGACTACCTGCTCGGGTGGAATGCCGTAGACGCCCTCCGCATAGACGCGGACGAAATCCTGCCCACCGCCGGTGACGATGTATGTGCGGAAGCCGACGCTGCGGAGATATTTGAGTAGCTCGATCTGCGGCTCGTAGGTGAGTTCGGAGTAAGGCCGCTTCCAGCGCGGATCGCGCGCGTCAGCGATCCATTTTGCGACCTCGTCGCGGAACGCGTCGACGTCCATGCCGGTCAGGGTCGCGGCGACGATTTTGAGGAGATCGTCCATCGTGAGTTTCGCGATCGCCTCGCGATCGCCCGAGAGGACGGTCTTGAACGGCTCTTCATTTTCGAGTTCGGGCTTCGTTTTCATGACCGCCGGCACGCGATCGAAGCAATAGACGACTTGGCTATAGATCGGATGCTCGACCCACAGCGTGCCGTCCTGATCGAAGGTCGCGATGCGCTCCGCGACCGGCACGAAGTTGGGGCTCGCGGAGTTGGTGGTCGCATGGACGAATTTGACGATCGCGTCCTTCGTCGGCCCATCGTTCCAGGACGGCAGGGGGTCGCTCTGAGCATTCGAGGGTGAGACGAGCGTTGCGCTCGCCGCGCTCCCGAGGACGAGGGTGGCGAATTGGCGCCGGTCAAATTCCATGATCGTCTCCTAGAGTTACACCTCGCGCCTCGAAGAGCCCCGAAGGCGCGTCTCGAAGGATGCTCCCCGAGGGCAGCGCCCGTTCGGCGCGTAGTGGAGCGTCCTTCGAGGCCGCTTCGCGGCGCCTCAGGACGAGGTCGGTAGGGTTCGGGCCGCCCGAAGCCTCGCTTACTCCGCGATCCGCAGGAGCTGCTTGCCCTCGTTCTTGCCTTCGAACAGGCGCCTCAGCGTCGCCGGCGCGTTTTCGAGGCCGCGCTGCACGTCGACCCGATATTGGAGTTTGCCCTCCTTGACCCAGCCGCCGAGGGCGTCGATCGCCTCGGCTGCGCGCGGCATGTAGTCGGTGACGAGGAAGCCCTCCATCCGCCCGCGCTTCGAGACAAGGTTCAGGTAGTTCTTCGGTCCCGGCGGCGGCTCGGCCGCGTCGTAGGCGGAAATCCCCCCGCAGAGAACGACCCGCCCGCGCATCGCAAGCCGCCCGAGCGCCGCGTCGAGAATATCGCCGCCGACATTGTCGAAGAAGATGTCGATGCCGTTCGGGCAAAGCTCCTTGAGCCGCGCCTTCACGTTTTCCCCCTTGTAGTCGATCGCCGCGTCGAGCCCGAGTTCGCCGGTGAGCCAGCGGCATTTCTCCGCCCCGCCGGCGATGCCGATCACGCGGCAGCCTTTGATCTTCGCGATCTGGCCGACGAGCGAGCCCGTCGCGCCGGCGGCGCCGGAGACGACGACGGTCTCGCCCGCGGCCGGACGGCCGACGGCGAGAAGACCGAAATAGGCGGTCATTCCAATCATGCCGAGGACGCCCATCGCGAGTTCGATGGGCGCGCCAGGGGGCAGCTTGTTCAGGCCGCCAGGGTTCATGGCGACGTAATCCTGCCAGCCCACCAGGCCGAGCACGAGGTCGCCAGCCTTGAAGCCCGGATGGTTCGACGCTTCGATCCGGCCCGCGCCGAACGAGCGGACGACCTCGCCGATCTTGACCGCCGGCAGATAGGTGTCGCCGGCGATCCAGGCGCGCTGGGTCGGGTCGCAGGACAAGATCAGATTGCGGATGAGGACCTCGCCTTCGCCGGGCGGAGGCGCCTCGGCTTCGACGAAGGTAAAGTCGCTATCCTTGAGCGCTCCGTCCGGACGGCGCGCGAGCAGCCATAGGCGGTTTTTCATCCTCGGCGTTTCCCTGGCGGATTTGACCGCTCTTCATAGCACAAGCGGCAGCCAAAGCCGCCGCACGATCGCCAGCAAGCAGGGATGCGGCCGTTCGCGCCGCACAAATGTGGACGCCCGGCATGGGTCTGTCGGACCTCCTTCAATTGCCGCCCTGGGCTTGGCGCGGTCCGGTCGCTCTGCCGCCATGGCCAAACCGCTTGATATCGGGCGACGATCCACTACGGTGCCGCGATCCTGGGAGGGGCAAGACCAATGAATATCGTACTCATATCGATCGTCATCTTCCTTTTAACGATGGCTGCCGGCTATGCCGGCTTGCAGGTTCAGGCGCGCCTGTCGCCGGAGCACAAATCGGGCGAATCGCGCGGCGTGGTCGGTCAGGTGGCGGGGCTGCTTACGTTACTTCTCGCGTTAGTCCTGGGAACTCTGATCGGCGTCAGTTTCGCCTATTTCTCGACCCAGAAAACCGAACTCGAGGGGTTTGCCGCCCAAGTTCTCAGGCTCGATCAGTCTCTGGCGCAATATGGGCCGGAGACCAAGCCGTTGCGCGACAAGATCAAGGCAGGAATCCAAAAAGGCTATGACACGTTTTGGGGCGGCGGCGACGGCGACCCCAACTTGTTGAGTGTCGAGGTGCCCTTGGCCAACGCGCAAGGCATCAGCGACTTTCTGGCGACGCTGAAACCCACGACGGACGCTCAGAAGGCGGCGCTGGCGTCAGCGAACGCATACGCGAGCATGGTCGAGCAATCGCGGCTCTTGATGTCGCTGCAAGTGGCGAGCGGGCCGGTGTCCTGGGTCCTGATTGCGATTATGGTGTTCTGGACGGTGGCGCTGTTTTTCGGCATCGGCCTGTTCGCCGAGCCTAACGGGCTGGTCATAGCTGCGCTGGCGTTCGGGGCGGCGTCGATCGCCTTCGCGATCTTCCTCATCCTCGAACTTGGCTTGCCATATACAGGCATGCTGCGAGTTTCGCCCGCCGCGCTCGAACAGGCGATGCAGTACATCGACAAATAGCCACGCCACAAAATTCGGCACCGCGGACGCGGGGTTATGTGACCAGTCGCCGTATGCTCTCGCGCTACGGCTGGTCCGCGCCGTGGGCGATGCGCGTATGGACCTCGGTGGTCATGGCGTCGATCCGTTCGACGAGGATCCGGACCGTGTCGGTGAGCTCAGTGTTTTGCTTAAGCAGGGTCTCCACCCGCTCGGTGAGGGTGGTGTTTTGCTGCATCATTTCGATCAGCATCCCGGTCTGCTGCTGCAACTGCGTTCGGCGCGCATCGGTGATCTGGTGAAGTTCTTCGCGATGCTGCGCATCTGCGATGCTGTTGGCCTTGTCCCGGTCGGCCTGGCGGGTCTGCGCCAGAAGGATCAGTGGCGCCGCGTAGGCGGCCTGGGTCGAGAAGGCGAGGTTGAGCAGGATGAAGGGATAGACGTCAAACTGGGTCCAGCCAATGACGTTGACCAAGATCCAGACCGCCACGAGGATCGTCTGCGCCACCAGGAACGTCGGCGTGCCGAAGAAGCGGGCGAAATCCTCCGCCTTCCTGCCGAACCAATCGTTTCCGAACGGCGATTCGAGCGGGGTGTGCGGCAGATGAAATCTTCGCGCCCGCGCCGCATCGGCCGGTTCTTGCCCCGTGCTCATCGGTCTCTCCCTGGCGATTCGAGTCGCAGTTTACGCTTCCCCGTCCGCTATGCGATCATCCATCGCGTCGACGCGATAGGACTCAGAACAAATTCCGAAACCAATATGCCGGCGCTGGCGGCGCTGAAAACGGAGCCCGGCAGCTTCAGCTCGGCGGGCGGACTCGCCTTGCGGACCGTTGAGCGAGCCGTTATGGTCGACCATTCCACCGAATTGCTGCATGATAAGAACTTACAAGCGTATCTAAAACGTATTATGCAGGCCCGCGCTAGCGCGTGGGCTTCGAAAACCGGGCGACGCACGCGACAAACCCCAAGGAGAAAACAATGTCCTTAAAGCCTGAAACTCTGGCGCTTCACGCCGGTTGGCGCGCTGATCCCGCGACGGGCGCTGTCGCGGTGCCGATCTATCAGACCACCTCTTATCAGTTCCAGAGCGCCGAGCACGCGGCCAATCTGTTCGCGCTCAAAGAGCTCGGCAATATCTACACCCGCATTATGAACCCGACCACCGACGTGCTCGAGAAGCGCGTCGCGGCCCTCGAAGGCGGCGTGGCGGCGCTGGCGCTCGCCAGCGGCCAGGCGGCCTCGGCCTTTGCGCTGCAGAATCTCGCCCGCGCCGGCGACAATGTCGTCTCCTCGACCGACCTTTACGGCGGCACCTGGAACCTGTTCGCCAACACCTTCAAGGACCAGGGGATCGAGGTGCGCTTCGTCGATCCGGTCGATCCGGAGAATTTCCGCAAGGCGACCGACGCGCGAACCCGCGTCTACTATGCCGAGACGCTGCCCAACCCGAAGCTGATCGCGTTCCCGATCGTGGAAGTCGCGGCGATCGGCCGGTCGTTCGGGATTCCCTTGGTCATGGACAATACGGCCGCCCCGATCCTGACCCGTCCCTTCGATCATGGCGCGGCGATCATCGTCTATTCGTCGACCAAGTACCTCGGCGGCCACGGCAACTCGATCGGCGGCATCCTGGTCGACGGCGGCAATTTCCCCTGGGAGGAACACAAGGAGCGCCAGCCGGCGCTCAACACGCCCGACCCGAGCTATCACGGAGCGGTGTGGACGGAGGCGGTGAAGCCGCTCGGGCCGATCGCCTATATCATCAAGGCGCGCACCACCCTCCTGCGCGACCTGGGCTCATGCATGTCGCCGTTCAACGCGTTCCTGACCCTGCAAGGAATTGAAACGCTGCCTCTGCGGATCGAGCGCCACTGCTCGAACACGGCGACAGTCGCGGCCTGGCTCGGCAAGCGCCCGGAGGTCACCAATGTCATCCATCCGTCGTTCCAGAAGGGCGAGGCGAAGCGGCGGGCCGAGAAATATCTCAAGGGCGGGCAGGGCGGCCTTGTCGGCTTCGAGCTCGGGGGCGGCAAGGAGGCGGGGCGCAAGTTCATCGACGCCTTGAAGCTCCTCTATCACGTCGCCAACATCGGCGACGCCCGCTCGCTCGCCATCCATCCGGCGACCACCACCCACTCGCAGCTTTCGCCCGAGGAGCAGCTCGCGACCGGCGTGTCGGAAAACTACGTGCGGCTCTCGATCGGCATCGAACACATTGACGACATTCTCGCCGACCTCGATCAGGCGCTGAAGGCGGCGGCCTGAAGGCAATACGTCGCCGTCAGTCGGATCTTGCCGGCTGACGGTGGAGATCGCGCAGTTCGCGTTTGAGAATCTTGCCGATCGCGCTGCGCGGCAGGCTGTCCACGATTGTCAATCCGGAAAGGCGCTGGGTCTTTCCGAGTTTGGCGTTCGCCCATTCGAGCAGCGCCGGACCATCGGCGCTCGCGGCCTTGCGGAGGGTTATGAAAGCGATCGGAGTTTCACCCCAGCGCTGCGAGGGGACTCCGACGACTGCCGCTTCGACAATATCTTCGTGGCGCGTGAGTTCGGCCTCGATGTCCGAGGGATAGATGTTGAACCCGCCCGAGATGATAATGTCCTTGCTTCGGTCCAAGAGGATCAGGAAGCCGTCCTCGTCGAAGCGCCCGATATCGCCCGTGCGGATGAATTGCCGTCCTTCTGCGTCGCGCCACTCCGCCATGCGCGTCTTCTCCGGCTGATTGTGATATCCGGTCATGATCATGCCGGAACTGCCAACCACCTCGCCGATCTCACCCTGCGCGACCTCGCGGCCCTCTTCGTCGATGAGGCGAATGTCGTGGCCGGGCATCGGCTGGCCGACGGTGTGCAATTTATTCGGAAACTCATGGGCGACGAGCATTGTCGAGCCTCCGCCTTCGGTCATGCCGTAGTATTCGACCAGGCCGCCGGGCCAGCGGCTGAGGACGTCGGCCTTCAATGCGGCGGAAAAAGGCGCGCTCGTCGAGGCCTTCACGAGGTAGCTCGACAGGTCGTAGTCGCCGAAGTCCGGACGCTCCATGATCCGGCGATATTGGACCGGGACCAGCATAGCGTGGGTCACGCGCCGCCTTTCGGACAGGCGAAGGAATTCCCCGGCGTCGAATTTCGGCAACAGGACCGCCGTTCCCCCATGCGCCAAAGTCGGAATGAATATGACGAGCGTGGTGTTCGAATAGAGCGGCGTCGAGACGAGCGTCACCGCGCCCCTGTATGACGCGCGGGTGAACTGTCGCCAACGCATCTGATGGGGCTGGACGATCCCTTTGGGCGCGCCGGTCGTGCCGGACGAGTAGATGATGTTGAACGGCCAGTCTGGGCGAAACCCGACGGCGGCAGGCTTCGCGCCTTCGGGGCCCAGCCAGCGTGAAAGCGGCTCGCCCGCGGCGCTCTCGTCGAGTGCGACCAGCCTCGCTCGTCCTGCGCCGCTCACGCCTTCCAACGCCTCTCCCATCTCCCGGTCGAGGAAGAGGACTTTCGCGGCGCAGTCGTCGATCATCATCGCAAGGCTCGCCGCCGTCGACGACGGCGCGAGCGGCGCGACCGCGGCCCCGGCCGCCAGGATCCCACAGAAAGCCGCCGCATAGGAGATTGAGGTCCGCGCGCAGATCGCCACCGCTTCGCCCGCGCTGACGCCCTCGCGCTGCAAGGCAAAGGCGATTTGATCCATGAGGGCCGCAAGCCCGGAATAGGTCAGGGTCGCGTCACGCTCAATCAGCGCCGGATGGTCCGGCCGCTCGCGAGCGTGCGCACGGATCAGGTGCGGGAACACGCCAAAATCCTGCGTGAG
Source organism: uncultured Alphaproteobacteria bacterium (assembly GCA_963794155.1). GTDB lineage: Bacteria > Pseudomonadota > Alphaproteobacteria > Rhizobiales > Beijerinckiaceae > Roseiarcus. The sequence goes on from CAWCCX010000008.1 coordinate 580,992, forward strand.
AAGCTCCTCGGCCGACATCCGTTAGCCCCGCTCGCGCATCAACCTTGATTTGTCGCGGTTCCAGTCGCGCGCCTTCTCGGCATCTCGCTTGTCATGCAGCTTCTTGCCGCGCCCGAGCGCGATGGCGATCTTGGCTCGGCCCTTGGCGTTAAAGTAGATTCTTAGCGGCACGATCGTCATGCCTTCGCGTTCAACGCCTTTGGCCAGTTTGGCAATTTCCTTAGCGTGCAGAAGTAGTTTGCGCGGTCTCTTCGGTTCGTGATTGAAGCGATTGGCCTGAAGGTATTCGGGAATGTTGGCGTTGTAGAGCATCACTTCGCCATTGCGGTCGACGCCGGCGTAGCTCTCCGCGACCGTCGCCTTGCCGTTCCGAAGCGATTTGACCTCAGGGCCGGTCAGCATGAGGCCGGCCTCGAACGTCTCGCCGATTTCATAGTCGAAGCGCGCCCGCCGATTGTCCGCGACCACCTTGAAATTTGGCTTTTCCTTGTCGGTCGCCACGGCGCCCGCTCCTCAGGCGTTGAGCAGGCCCGCGTGCACCATGGCGCGCCGGATCAAGGCCTCGGTCGCCTCGCTGACCGGAATGAGCGGCAGCCTGGTTTCCGCGCGCGCCCGCCCAAGTAGGCTCAGCGCGTATTTCGTCCCATTGACGCCGGGCTCGGCGAAGATCGCCGCGTGGAGGGGCGTGAGGCGGTCCTGGATCTTCAAGGCGTGGCCCCAGTCGCCCTTGAACGTCGCCTCCATCAATTCTGCACAGGGCGAGGGCGCAATATTCGCTGTCACCGAGATGCAGCCGTGCCCGCCCGCGGCCATCGCCGCCAGGGCCGTCATGTCTTCGCCAGAAAGCTGGATAAACTCTGGCCCCATTGCGTGCCGCTGACGCGACACGCGCCCCACGTCCCCCGTCGCGTCCTTGACGCCGACAATGTTGGCGAGCTCGGACAACCGCTTCATCGTGTCGATCGACATATCGACCACGCTTCGCGGAGGAATGTTGTAGATGAGAATGGGAATACCAATCGCGTCGTTGACGGCCCTGAAGTGCTGGTAGAGGCCTTCCTGGGTCGGCTTGTTGTAATACGGCGTGACCACGAGAACGGCGTCGGCCCCGCTCTGCTCGGCGTGGCGGGCAAGTTCGATCGCCTCGGCCGTGTTGTTGGAGCCTGCGCCCGCGATCACCGGAACTCGGCCGCGCGCCTCGTCGATGCAAATGTCGATGGCGCGGCGGTGCTCTTCATGAGTCAGCGTCGGGCTCTCGCCGGTCGTCCCGACCGGCACCAGCCCGTGCGAGCCCGAACTGATCTGCCAGTCGATCAACGCCCGGTAGGCCTGCTCATCGATTTTGCCGTCCTTGAACGGGGTGACCAGCGCCGGCATCGATCCGTGAAACTTCGCCCGCTTTTCCATCATCGCCCAGTTCGTTCCGTGCCCCCGATCGGCTTGCGGACACATAGCCCCGACGCGCCGCAGGCGAAAGGGGCAATGCGCCCAGGGCCAAAGTTTAAGTTTTGGTCACTAAAACGGGTCCATCCTCGCTTGAGAGGACTGGACCGATGACGATTCTCCGTCCGCGCCTGCTTCTCGGCGTTTGCGGCGTCGCCTGCCTGATTGCGTTCGCTCCCGGTGGCCGCCGGCCGCCCGCCGAGCTTTCGGCGCTCGACCGGAGCGCCATCGGCCCGTCGGCCGCGCGCGTCGACGCATCGGCGTCCCCACAGGCGACCGATGCCGGCGGAGAGGCGCGATCGGCGCCCGCCGCCCGGCCGAGCGCGGCGGACGAACGCATCGACGATGCTGCTCGCTCCGCCGCCGCACTCGCCGTGATCCGCCCGCCTCCCGAGCCAGCCTTGAGCGACGCGGACCTCGCGGCCCAATTCGCTGATGCGGACGTTTCCGAGCCGGCGCCGATGCGCTCGGTCGGTTCGAGGGCGCCTTCGCCGCTTATCGGGGAACCCGCCGCGGTCGCCGCGCCGCCGCCGGAGGCGGCGTTGAGCGACGCCGACCTCGCCGCCCAATTCGCTTATGCCGACCTCTCGGGCGGGTCGCCCGCGGCTAGCCCGTTCTCCGCGAACGCGCCGTCCACGCCGACGGTGGCCCCCGCGCCGGACCAGTCTTCGCCGCCGCCGACCCCGCGCATTTCTGCAGCCGCGATCCTGTACAACAAAGGCGACGTCGCGGGCTTGGCGGCGCTAGCCAAGGCTGCCAATGACCAGGCCGAGCGATTGGCGCTGGAATGGGCGTCGCTGCGCGCCGACACGCATCCTTCATTCGCGACGCTCGCCGCGTTCCTCAAGGCCCATCCAGCCTGGCCAAGCCGGGGCTGGATTCGCGACCAGCAGGAAACTGAACTGGCCGCGCATCCCGAGGCGCCGGCGAAAGTCGACGAATTCTTCGCCGGCGGCTCGCCGCAATCGAGCGCCGGAAAGATCGCCGCGGCGCGCGCGGCGAGGGCGATGGGACGCGACGAGGAGTTCGACGCGAATCATTCGCGCCCTGTGGCGCGACGGCAATTTCGACGCTCCGATCGAGAGCGTCATCTTGCGCGATTTCGGCGCTTCACTCGCCAGGGCCGACCACAAATATCGCGCCGACCGCCTGCTTTACACTGCCTATCTCGGCGCCGCCGTGCGCGCCGCGGCGCTTGCCGGCCCCGACGTTCTGGCGCTGGCCGAAGCCCGCATCGAGGCGGCTCGCGCGCCCGCAAGCGCCGCGCTCTTAAGAGCGGTTCCGCCGGCGCTCCGCGACGACCCCGGCCTCTTGTTTTCCAGGGTCCAGTACGCCCGCCGGGCGGGGCGGGTCTATGAGGCGGCGGTGCTTTTGAGCCTCGCGCCGAAGGATCGCGCCGAACTCATCAGTCCTGACCGTTGGTGGAGCGAGCGCAGGATGGTCGCCCAGGCGCTGCTCGATCTCGGCGAGCCGCAACTGGCGTTCGAAGTCTGCGCCGAGACCGTCCGGCCCGAGACCTCCGAAGCGGAGGTCGACGCCGCCTTCCACGCCGGCTGGATCGCCCTGCGCTTCCTTAACGACGCGCCCGTGGCGGCCGAGCGGTTTGCCCTCGCAGCCGAGGCCGCCGACGCTCCTTTGTCGATCGCGCGCGCGGCCTATTGGCAGGGCCGAGCGGCGGAGGCGATGGGCGGCGTCGAGGCGGCCAAGGGCTTCTATGCGCGCGCCGCGAGCGAACCTGTCGCGTTTTACGGCCAGCTCGCCGCTAAGCGCCTCGGCCAGACCCGCCTTGAACTGCGGGCGCCGAAGGCGCCGGCGGAGGGCGATCAGCGCGATGAGGCGGTCGCCGCGGTCGCGGCGCTCTATGCTGACGGGCTCGACGATGTCGCGGCTTCGCTCGCTTTCGACGCTGCACGGCGATGGCGGGACGAGTCGCAGATTGCGGCGATGGCGGAGGTCGTGAAGCGTTTCGGCGATGCGGGGACTCAGGTCCAATTCGGCAAGTTCGCCCTCATCCGAGGCTACCCATTCGACGCCATGGCGTTTCCGGCGGCGGGCATGCCGGCCTTCGTGCCGCTCGCCCATTCCGCTGATCTGCCCACCGTCTACGCCGTGGCGCGCCAGGAGAGCGAATTCATCTGGCGATCGTCATCATGGGCGGGCGCGAAAGGCCTGATGCAGATGCTTCCCTCGACCGCCGCCCTGACGGCGCGGAGCGCCGGCGTCGAGTTCGACTACGCCCGCCTCATCGTCGATCCGGCCTTCAACACCAGGCTCGGCGCGTTTCTGTTGGGTCAATTGATCGAAGACGAAGGCGGCTCGCGCGAACTCGCCTTCGCGGCCTACAATGCCGGCCCCCATCGGGTCACGCAATGGATTGCAGCGCACGGCGATCCACGCGACGGAAGCGCCGATCTCATCGACTGGATCGAGCGGATCCCGTTCGACGAAACGCGCGACTATGTGCAGCGGGTCAGCGAGAACCTCGGCGTCTATCGCCAGCGCTTCGCCGACGAGCGCCCGCCGCCGCCGCCGGTGTCGGCGCGGCTGGCGCGCGAATAGCGGAGGCCGGAGCTACTCCGCGAGCAGTCCCCTGACTGTGTCGACGAGGCGCGGCACATCGACGTCGTAGGCGAACTCCGAATCCTGGGCGTGCCTCGGATCCTTCATCAGAGCTTCCTCGGACTGATGCTCGAACAGCACCACGTGGTTGAACTGATTCATCGCGCCGAAATGTGAGGACCAAGGGTCGAACTGTCCCTCGGCGATGATTTCCACCAGCTTGGTTCCCGGCTTCGAGAAAATCGCGTTGACCAGGCCGGAGCCGAATTCGCCGACGATGAACTCGGCGTTCGCGAACAGCATCGCCTGCTCGTCGAACGGCAGTTTTTCCGGTTGAATTGCGACAAAGCCGAGCGGCTCCAACGCCTCGATCACCGCCTTTCTGTTCCTTACGTTTCGGCTGTCGCGGATGCCGCGGCAGACCAGAAGCCGGCGCGGCCGGTTCGCGGCCGGCGCATGCTTCTCGATGTTCGCCAGAATGGAGGCGAAGACGGCCTTGGTCCGCGGGTGCGCGTTGATCGAAGCCGCGCCGCAGTGGCGATTGCTGGTGATCGGGTGTTCGAGAAAAACCGGCCGCGGCTTGATTTCGCGGATCAGCCCCGGGGGCGCATCGAGCCGCGCAACGACCGCGCGCTGCCATGGCCTCAGCGTCCAGGTGAGCATGGGCATGCCGATCTGGACGCCGAGGTGAATTAGAGGGACGACGTCGAGCAGGTAATGGCCGTAGTTCGGCTGATCCGAGCCGGCGAGCAGCAGATGTTCGCCCTTTATCCTGGGGATGCGCGCGAGCCGCTCCGGGTAGAGCCGGTGCTCTCTCCCGCCGTCGGGCAGCGGCTGGTCGACGACCGCCTTGACCCGCGCGAGGAAGCCGTCGCGAAACGGCCCGAGGAAGGAATGGCGCCAAATCTGGCCCTGTTGCGAAACGAGCAGGCCGAAGGTCGGAAACCAGTACTGATCGGTGAGGTGCTCGAGCATCATCGCCGGCGCATCGACGGCATGATCGACATAGTGGACCCATTCGTCCTTGGTCGAATTCACGCTCAGCGGATGCAGCCGGGTTCGGTATTGGCAAGGCGCGACGACCTCGCACTGCGTCAGCGGGGGAGGGAAGCGCCCGGCGAAGGGAACGACCGCCAATTGGGTCGTCGTATCGACTGAGACCGGAACTCCGGCGTCCGAACCGGCGGCGATCGCCCGGCGCATCGAGCGGCGCGCGTTTCGCCACGGCGTTCTGACGGCCTTGCGCCAGAATGTGTGCAGGCGTTCGCTCAGCCGCAACCGGGCGGAGCGTTCGACGCTGTCGGGAGCCGCGGCGTTTTGCCGTCCCGCGAGCGAGAACGGCCGCATCTTGATCGTCATCGCATCTCGTTCGAGAGACGGCCGGAAACCGTCAGGGTCGCGCGGCATATGCCCGATCGGGCCACGGCCGACAAGGTCAAGCCTCCGCCCGCCGGCGCGTCGACTGTCAACTGGAGGAGCCGCCCGCGCGACCCTGCGGAGCCCTAATGAACATTGTCATAATGTTGTTATTCCAGCGCTAAAACATAAAGCTGCAAAAAAATTGGGCGAGATTTATTCGCGGCCCGCGACCCCGCCCATGTTCGGGAGGTCTCCAAAGACTAAGTTTAGCATGAGTTTTATTTCTGGAAAAGACAAATCACAGAAATCTGGCAAGCCTTTCAAAAGATGAGGATTTTGACGCCCCTCAGCCGCTCCAAAAAGCGAAAGGAGGCCGCGAGCCGGCGCCGCGGAGGGCCTTGCTCGGCGAAAAAAACCCCTCGATCCCGCGTCGGGGAGCGGAGAATTACTAGGAAACAGAGCAGGGAATTTTCTCTCCGGAGCAGGGAATTTTCTCTCCGGAGCAGGGAATTTTTTTCGTCAAGCAGGGAATTTTAGACGACGAACAGGGATCTGCGTTCCGCTCAATCCCTCGTGACGGGAGGTTCAGGACTCAAGCCCTGGCCCGTACTTCCGGACGGGCTTAAAGGGCGTCCGGGAGGACGCCCGTCGTTCCGGACGGGCTATAGGGCATCCGGGAGGACGCCCGTCCCTCTGGACGGGCTATTATTGACGCCGGATAAGGGCTTGCTCAGCTCTGCACGCCCTTGACGTACCAGTCGATCACCGCGAGGTCCTTGTCCTCCATGCGCTGGCCCTTCGGGACCTTCACGGCTCCTGACTGATCCATGATCTCGCCGGTGAAGACGTCGTAGGTTCCGTCCTTCCAGCCGGCGATCACCTTGTCGGCGGCAGCCGCCACCTCGGCGGGCAGGGCCTTGTTGTAGGGGCCCATCACGACCGTGCCCTCCTTGAAGCCCCACCAGGCGTCGTCCGGCTTCCAGCTGCCGTCGAGCATCGCTTGGGCGCGGGAGATGTAATATGGGCCCCAGATGTCCTCGATCGCGGACAATTGCGTCTTCGGCGCGAAGCGCGCCATGTCCGCGCCCTGGCCGAAGCACCACACCTTGCGCTTCTCGCAGACCTGGAGGCCCGCCGGGCTGTCGGTGTGCTGGGCGACGACGTCGCAACCGAGGTTGGCGAGCGTCTCCACCGCCGCGGCTTCCTTGGCCGGATCGAACCACGAATCGATCATGACCAGCTTGGTGGTGATCTTCGGGTTCACCGCCTGGGCCGACAGCGTGAAGGCGTTCACGCCCAACACGACTTCCGGCACCTTGTAAGAGCCGAGGTAGCCGATCACGCCCGACTTCGACATCATGCCGGCGATCGTGCCTTCGACCGCGCGCCCCTGATGGAAGCGGGAGTTATAGGTGCCGAGATTGTCGGCATGCTTGTAGCCGGTGCAATGCTCGAACTTGACGTCCGGGAACTGCTTGGCGACCTCGAGCGTCTGATCCATGTAGCCGTAGGAGGTGGTGAAGATCAGTTTGTTGCCCTGCTGGGCGAGGTCTTTCAGGATCGGGATTGCGCTCGCATCCTCTTTCACGTTCTCGACATAGGACGTGACGACTTGGCCCTTGAGCGCGGCGTCGAGCGCAAGTCGTCCCTTGTTGTGAGCCCAGGTCCAGCCGAAATCGCCGACCGGGCCAAGATAGATGTAGCCGATCTTCAGCGGCTCCGCGGCGAGGGCGCTTCGCCCGAGGGCGGGCAGAGCCAGGCCGGCGGCGGCGGCCTGGACGAAATTGCGCCGTGTGATTGTGCTCATTTTCTTCTCCTTGAGTGACATTGCTCTCATGCCTAAGTGCTGGGAAGGAAGGGCCGGCCGAGACAGGCCGGGGCCTCGCTTCCGGTGACGTCGCGCGCCGACATGAAAGCGAGCACGGCGACGGCCATGATGTAGGGCATCGAGGCCCAGAACTGGGACGGCAGGAACGAGAAGCCCGAAGCCTTGGCGTAAAGCTCGAGCGTCATCAGAACGCCGAAGAAGTAAGCGCCTGCGAGCAGCCGCCCGGCCCGCCAGCCGGAGAACACCACCAGCGCCAGCGCGATCCAGCCGCGCCCCGCGGTCATCTGCTCGGCCCACATCGGGGTGATCACCATCGAGAAATAGGCGCCGCCAATTCCCGCAAGCGCGCCGCCGAAAGCGATCGCCCCGTAGCGGATCGCGATCACCGGATAGCCGATCGAATGGGCGGAATTGTCGTTCTCGCCGACCGCGCGCAGGATGAGCCCGCCGCGGGTGCGGTTTAAAAACCAGCCAACGGCGAAGACCATGATGAGGGCGAAATAGACGAGCGGGCTATAACCGAATATGACCCGCCACACCGGGTCGCCGGCCAGCCAATCGGGAAAGAGCGAGTCGAAGGGCGGGATGACCGCGCCGACATAGCCGGCCCCGATCAGGGACGAAAGGCCGATGCCGAAGATGGTGAGCGCAAGGCCGGTCGCCACCTGATTGGAGCCAAGCGTCAGGATCAGCACCGCAAACAGCATCGAGGAGGCGGCGCCGGCAAGCGCGGCGCACAGCACGCCAAGCCAGGGCGCAAGAGCGCCGAAGTCATCGCCATAGGTCAGCGCGATCGCGAATCCGGTGACCGCGCCGATCAGCATCATGCCTTCGACGCCGAGATTGAGCACGCCGCTCTTCTCGACCACCAATTCGCCGGTCGCCGCGAGCAGGATCGGAGTCGTGACGCCGACCACGGTGACGAGCGCGTCGATGATGAAGGTCAGCATCAGGCGACCGCCTCCGCCGGGGCGACGCGCGGCGCGTCGCGAATGATCCTCAAGCGGTAGCGGACCAGGATGTCGCTGGCGAGGATGAAGAACAGCATCGTCGCCTGGAAGATGCCGGCGGTCGCCTCGGGCACATGCACCGCCGTCTGCGCGACCTGCCCGCCGACATAGGTGACGGCGAGGATCAGGCCGGCGAGAAAGACGCCGATCGGATTGAGGCGGCCAAGGAACGAGACGATGATCCCGGTGAACCCGTAGCCCGAGGGGAAGCCGAGGTTGATCTGCCCGAGCTGGCTCGCCACTTCGAGAATGCCGGCGAGCCCGGCCATGCCGCCGCTGATCAGGAGCGTCGTCCACACCGTGCGCGAGGCGTCGAAGCCGCCATAGCGCGCCGCGCTCGGCGCGGCGCCGACGGTCCGGACCGAGAAGCCATAGACCGAGCGGCTCGTGAGCAGCCAGAACACCAGCGTCAACACGACGGCGACGACGAGGCCGGGCGGAATCACGGTTCCGGGCAGAACGTGCGGCAATTGCTGAGCCGGCGTCAGCGGCGGCGTCTGGGGGAAATTATGGCCGTTCGGGTCCTTCCAGGGGCCGCCGATCAGGTAGCTCAGCACCTGGAGCGCGACATAGACCAGCATCAGGGTCGACAGCACCTCGGAGACGCGGTAGCGGGTCTTGAGAAACGCCGGGACCGCCGCCCAGGCCGCGCCGCCGGCAATCCCCGCCGCGATCATGAGCGGGATGATCCAGAAGCCTTCGGCGTTGGGCAGGGCGAAGGCGACGCCGGCGCCGGCGATCGCGCCGATGATGTACTGTCCTTCGGCGCCGATGTTCCAGATCTTGGCCTGGTTGCCGAGCGAGAGGCCGAGCGCGATGATGATGAGCGGCGCCGCCTTGGTCATCACGTCGACCCATTTGTAAGGGGCGACGATCGGAGTGATGAAGGTCTCATAGATCGCATGCGGCCCATCGAAGCCGATCAACTCAAAGATGATCGCGCCGAGAGCCATGGTCAGAAGCACCGAGGCGATCGGCGTCGCCACCTGCATGAAACGGCTCGGCGTCAGCCGCTTTTCAAGCCGGATGCGCATGCAGGGCCTCTGTCATCTCGACCGTCGCCGTCGGGTCGCCGTGCACTCCGCCCATCAAGAGGCCGATCTCCTCGATCGACACTTGGCCGACCTTCATCGGCGGCGACAGGCGGCCGAGATTGATGACCGCGATCGTGTCGCAGAGCGAAAGCAGCTCGTCGAGATCCTGGGAGATGACCATGACCGCCGAGCCGCGGGCGGCCAGATCGACGATCGCCTGGTGGATGGCGGCCGCCGCGCCGGCGTCGACCCCCCAGGTCGGCTGGCACACGACCAGCGCCTCGGGGCTCTGGAGGATCTCGCGCCCCATGATGAATTTCTGCAAGTTTCCGCCGGAGAGCGAGCCCGCGAGCGCGGCCGGCCCGGTCGCCTTCACGGTATAGGCGCCGATCACCTCGCTCGCGTAATTCGTCGCCTTGGTCGGATCGATGAGGCCGAAGCGCACCATCTCCATGCGGTCGCGTCCGGTGAGCGAGCCGTTGTCGGTGAGCGAGAACTCGCCGACCGCCGCGTGGCCGTTGCGCTCCTCCGGCACCGCGCACAGGCCGAGGTTGCGCCGCTCGGTGACGCCGAGCCGGCCGACGTCGCGACCTGCGAGGGTAATCGCCTCGGGCCGCGGGGCGAGAGTTTCTCCGCTCATTGCGCTCAAGAGCTCGTTTTGCCCGTTGCCGGCGACCCCGGCGACGCCGAAAATCTCGCCGGCCCTCACTTCGAGCGCGACGTCCTGCAGCGCGACGCCGAATTCGCTCGGCTTCGGCAAGCTCATGCCCCGCGCCGCGAGCTTGGTCGCGCCAAAACCGCGGTTGGCCGGCTTGGCGATCTCTTTCAGATTGGCGCCGATCATCATTTCGGCCATGGAGCGCGACGTCTCGCGCTTCGGATCGCAGTGGGCGACGACCTTGCCGCCGCGCAGGATGGTCGCGGTGTCGCAGAGCGCCACGATCTCGTGCAGCTTGTGCGAGATGTAGAGGATCGAGCAGCCGCTCGCGGCGAGTTTTCGCAGCGTTTCGAACAATTGCTCGACTTCCTGCGGCGTCAGCACCGAGGTCGGCTCGTCCATGATCAGGAGCCGAGGATTGAGGAGCAGCGCGCGCACGATCTCGATCCGCTGGCGCTCGCCGACGCTCAAGGTCGAGACGACGCGGCGGGGATCGAGCTTGAGCTGATAGGCCTCAAGAACCCGGTTGAACTCGGCGAGGAGCTCGCGCGACGACAGGCGCGAAGTCGAGGCCGAGGGCGATATTTTCCAGGACCGTCATCGCCTCGAACAGCGAGAAGTGCTGAAACACCATGCCGATGCCGAGGCGCCGCGCGGCGCGAGGATTTGAGATTCGGGTCGGCGCGCCGTCGAAGATAATCTCACCCTCGTCGGGGGCGAGGATGCCGTAGATCATCTTGACCAGGGTCGATTTACCGGCGCCGTTCTCGCCCAATAACGCATGAATCTCGCCCGGCTTGACGCTGAGGTTGACGTTGTCGTTGGCGCGGACGCCGGGAAAGGACTTGCTGACGCCGACCAGCTTGAGCCGCAAGGGCGCTTCGCCATTCACCTCGACATACCCTCGCTCCCAAGCCCGTCGGCCGCTCGTGAACCCGGCGCGACGCAAAAATCACGCCGTCGGCGCTCCTGCCCCTGTGCGGCGGCAGGTCGAAGACCAGCGATTTCCCCCCGCGTCCTCCATCGCCGGACGCTGTGTTTTTAGGCAACCCTAGCGAGGACCGCTGAACTGTCAAATGAATTGGCGGTCATGGCCTGTGCAGATGCGGGCGGCGCGAGCCGGGGACTTTGTTGGGCAATTTGCTCGCGCGCGAGGCGTCGGCGCCGCGAATTTGGCCTGAGAAGCTGGGTCCCTTCCCCAACAAGGCTTGGGAAGGAGAAACCCGCCGCGCTTCCTATTCGTGCTATCGGACGCACGCCGCAACACGGAGCCTTCGTCATGACCGCCGCGAGCCCTCGCCCCCATGATGAAGCCCTGCTGCGTCAGGCGTTCGAGGTCGCGAGGCGCTCGCGCGCCGGCGGCGACCATCCGTTCGGCTCCGCGCTCGCCGACGAGGAGGGGAACCTGCTTATGGAGCAGGGCAACGGCTACACGAGCGAGGGCGGCGATCGCACCGCCCATGCCGAGCGCCTGCTCGCTTCGCGCGCGGCCCGCGCCTACGACCTCAAGTTCCTGGCGCGGTGCACGCTCTACACCTCGGCTGAGCCATGCGCGATGTGCGCCGGCGCGATCTATTGGGCGGGGATCGGCCGCGTCGTCTACGGGCAGACCGAAAGGGGGCTCAAGGCCCAGACCGGCGCGCACGAGGAGAACCCGACCCTCGACCTGCCCTGCGACATCGTGTTCCAAGCGGGCCAGCGGGCGACCGAAGTCGTTGGACCCTTGCTCGAGGAGGAAGCCGCCGCGCTTCAGGCGGACTTCTGGCGATAACAGAAGGAAAACACCGGCCGAAACTCAGTTGAGCAGGGCGGCCTCGCCTAGGCGGTTAGCGAGCGAAAAGAAGGAAACCCGTTGTGTCGCCCACGACCGTAATGTGCCCTTTGCAAGGCGCAACGTCTTCCAGATGGACGACGTCGCCGGCACGTAGCTGTCTCGACTCGCCATCCGTCGTCGTGATCGAGAATCGGCCCTCGACCACAGTAAGCAGCTGAACTGCGGGAGTGGGATGATAGAGATGATTCGCCAAGTCGGCGGCGCCCAGCGTGCCTCGAATCCCGCGAAGAACGTGCTTGACGCTGGCTGATTGCCGCCAATGTAGATCGGCGCGGCAGGAGGGGCGAAATTTTGCCGGGCGAGGTCTGCTGTCAGCCCTGCGAAATGGCTCTGGTGGTCAGGAGTGCAATACAACCGGGCATAAGCGAGGCGAGAAGGCTCAAGTTGGGAACTGGTTGTTTTGCCAATATCTTCTGCCGATGCGCTTGAACTTAAGGCGCCGGCGCTGAGAGCGATGACCGCCGACGTTATCACAGGCGCGAGAAGATTACTTTTCACGTTCCAGTCCTCCGACAAGACAGCGTCGCCAATATATTCTATCACGAGGAGGCGAAGCGGCCGCCGGACTTCTGGAAAGCGGGTAGGGGCGGTCGAGTCGGCGAGACCCCGCCTGGAAGCTGAAGATCACGCCAACGTGATATCTATCGCCGGCTTTCCGCGTGAGTTCCCCGTTTATCTTGACAAGGCGACATGAGACGATCGCCTCAGGAGGGGTCAGCCGTTCTTCAAGAGGGGTTGTCTTCATGGGAGCTCACGCCTCTATCCGCCCTCTGTTCGCCCGCCGGACATCTGCAATCGCAACGGGGTTTGTGATCGCGGCAGTCCTGAACGCTGCGCCGTCGCGTGCGGCTTCGGAATTCGCCTCGGGACCCTTTGCCCTGCCCGAGGGCATCACCGCAGGGCTTGACGGCACGTACCTGCTTTCGGACCCCAACAACCACAAAGTCTACAGCGTCCCAGCTGCTGGCGGCATGGTCACATCTGGCGCGCTGATGAACTTTCGGGTCTTCGGGGAGATCGCCCTGCCCAGCGGCTACGTAGACAGTGGACAATACCTCGCCTACGGCGTGACAAATTCGAACAACGGCGGCGTGGCGGCCCTGACCGGAACATCGGGCCTTGGCAGTCCCGCTCTCACCATCCTCTCTCCCGGGGCGTATTTTACTGATGCTGCGGTTGCGCCCAATGCCTTTGGGACAATAGCGCAAGGTCAGGTCGTCCTCGCGAACGATGAAACCTCTAGCAGCGTTCCGGGCGCCATTGACGCCTTGAACTTCGACGGCGCCGGCGCCTTCGTTTTTGCAACCATGCCAAATGACGCAGGCGCCTTTGGCGTGGCCTTCGCGCCAGCGAGCTTTGGAGCGGATGCTGGCGATCTGTTCGTGTCCGATGACCGGAGCGGAAATCTCTATGTCGTGGACGCTGCAGGCGACGCCACATTGTTTGCCAAGCTCCCCTTGCCGAGCGGCTTCGTTGATCCTGGTCTTAGGCAGATTGCCTTTGCGCCCCCCGGGTTTACCCTTCCTGACGGCGAGGATCTGGGAGGAGACCTGTTCGTCTCGATCGCGGCTCAGAATGGCGGCGGGGGAGCGACCGGCGAGATCGACGTGCTTAACTCGGCGGGCGATACGGTCGCGCACTACCTGGTGGGCAGCTCCGCCACCCCGCTCGATCCGCGCGGGCTGTTCTTTGTCAACGATACGGCTCTGCTGGTCGCCAACGCCGATCCCAGTATTCTGCAGCTCACCCCGTCGGACTTCGTCCCGGGCTCGCCCGTGCCCGAGTCCTCGACGTGGGCGATGCTGCTGCTCGGCTTCGGCGGGCTCGGATTCGTCGGGTGTCGGCGCGCGAGAAAGGCCCGGCCCACGAACGCTTGATCGGTCCCGAAAGCGGCCGAGGCCGCTTTCGTAGCCCCCGCCTACCCCTCCTCCAGCGCCTCGGCCGCGAGCGCGAGGCGCCGGGCGGCTTCGGGGTCGATCCGCTCAGCGAGCTCGCCGTGGGCGCGGCGCCAGTCGGCGAGGCTCGCCTCGAGGCTCAACGCGCCCTTTTCGGTCAGCCAGACCGCGCGGCGGCGGGCATCCTTATCGCCGGCGGCGATCTCGATCAGGCTTGAAGCCTCGAGCACCTGCAGGTTGCGCGACAGCGTCGACTGGTCGAGCCCGCTGCGCTGGGCGAGCGCGCCGAGCGTATCGTCGCGCGCCGAGGCGATCTGCGCCATCAGCCCGAACTGAGCGAGGCTCAGGCCCGAGCCCTGCATCCGCCGGTTGAGGAAGGCGGTGATGCGGCGCGCGGCGAGCCTGGCGTTCCAACCGGCGCAGGCGTCGACCGCCGCCCGGGAGTCGGCGACGAGGGTCTTGGGAACTGGTTGCTTCGACTTCGGCATGGATGTATGCATATGCATCATTTGTATCTGCATGGATAGGAGAAAAGCGATGCTGACCACCGCGCCGCGCGTTTACGACGTCGCCGACCCGGCCGAGGCGAGGCTGATGTCGGGCCGCGAGTTCCTCGAGGCGATCATCGACGGCCGGCTGCCAGCGCCCCCGATCGCGAGGACGCTGTCGTTTTGGCTTGCCGAGGTCGGCGACGGTTTCGCGGTGTTCGAGGGCGACGCCGGGGAGCATCTTCTCAACCCGCTCGGCGTCGTTCACGGCGGCTGGGCGCTGACCTTGATCGACAGCGCGACCGGTTGCGCCGCCCAGACGCTGCTCCCGGCTGGCTCGAGCTACACGACCATCGAGACGAAGGCCAACTTCACCCGCCCGATCGCCAAGGACGCCGGACGGGTCCGCGCCGAAGGGCGCGCAATCGGCCGCGGCCGGCGCATCATTTCCTGCGAGGCGCGGATCGTCGACGCCAAAGGCCGCATTCTGGCGCACGGGACATCGACGCTAATGATTTTGGCGGGGGGCGATAGCCCGGCGAGCCCAGCGCCGCGGGCGACTTAGCGGGCGCGGCGGCGGGCGCCGGCGGGGGCCGCGCCTTGGCGCGCCGCGCGCCAGCGCGCCGGGGTTGTCCCTGACCAGGCCTTGAACGCGCGGATGAAGGCGCTGGGCTCGGCGAAGCCGAGGTCGGCGGCGATCTCCGCCAGGCGCCGGTCCCTGAGCAAGAGGCTCTGGGCGGCGTCGAACCGCATCTCGTCGGCGAGGCCGGAGAGGGTGACTCGGGTTGCTGGCGAGCTGGTGCGTCGCCGAACTGGCGCAAGGGGGCAGACGCGCCGCGGAAAACGATGCAAGATTTAGGTCGATGAGCGCGGCGGCGCGACGCCGGAGGGCTCTCTGATGAGGAGGAGATCCGACATGAAAACGCTGACCTGCATCACCGCGCTCGGCGCGGCATTGCTGATGACGCATTCGGCCGTCGCCGCCCCGGCGGTCGGCAAGGCCTGCGCGGCCGACATCAAGGCGCAATGCGCCGACGTGAAGCCGGGGGGCGGCAAGCTCAAGGACTGCGTGAAGGCGCATTTTTCCGACTTGTCCGCGGACTGTCAGGTGGCGATCGTGCGCGCGGCGGCGGTCGGCAAGGCTTGCAAGGCGGACGTCAAGCAGTTCTGCGCCGACGTCAAGCCGGGCAAGGGGGCGATGGCGGACTGCATGAAGGAGCACGCGGCCGACCTCAGCGACGGCTGCAAGGACGCGATGGCGAAGGCGGAAGCGGGCGCCAAGTAAATCCGGCTCGATCCTCGGCAACGCGGGCGATGCTCATCTTCATCATGAAGGGCGCGGGCTGGGGATCGACCGGAGGGTCAAGGCGCGTCAATCCGATCTTGAGGAGATCATCGATGAAACATATTGCTTTTTTGTCTGCTGGCCCTCGGCCTGCTCGCCGTTCAATACTCTCAGGCCGCGCCGCCGCATGATGGCCGGCAGGCTTTGACGATGCGCACGGCGCCGACTGCGGCGTAGCGAAGCGCCCGATCGCGCGCTTCGGCAAGGAGGGAACGTCGCAATTGGCCCTGGTCACCGATATCGATCATCTGAGCTTGGCCATCTCGCACGCAACGGCGCCGGCGTTCATGCTCGGCGAAGTGGCTGCCTTTCTGTCGATTCTCATATCGCGATTGGAGCGGGTCGCCGACCGGAACCGGGCGCTGCGCTTGGGCGATGGGGCCGCGATCGATCCGTCGGGGGCCATGGCCGCTTCGTTCTCCCGCCGGATGGTCCTCCTGAGCCGCGCCATCTATTTTGCCGTGCTGAGCGCGCTGGTCACCGCGGCGCTGCTGATCGGGGCGTTCATCGCCGCCCTCGACGGGGTCGGCCATGCCCGCCTTGTGGCGTTGATGTTCGCCGTATCGCTGGCGCTGCTGATCGCCTCGCTGGTGGAATTGACCCGCGAAATTCGTATCTACATGACGAACATGCATCTCGAGTGATCGCGACGCTTCGCCGCACTCGTTCGGGAATTCCGTTTCCGCGCCGGATATGGTAGAAACCCGCTCGAGGCATTCCCGGAAAGACGGTCCGAAGGACCGCGAAACGACAATTCGAGGATCCGGGAACAGGCGTTCGGCGCGCAACGGGCGACGCGAATAGGCGAATTGCTGGCGACGGTTTCAGTTGGGGCTAATCCCATCCGGCGGGCGCGAATGTATCACGCCTCGCCGCAAGCAGACCGCGGACAGGGGACGCGTCCATGAAGACCAAGGCCGTCCGATTTGCCGCCGGGCTCGCGCTCCTCGCTGCCGGGGCGCCGTTTCCCGCCTCAAGCCAGTTTTTTTATCCGCCGATCGTTATTGTCCCCCCGCCGGCGCAGGATTACGCCAACCCAAAACCCGCCCCGAGGCCGGCGCCCGACAAGCCGAAACCCGCCGATACCCCGCCCCAGACCAAGACCGGCGGGCATTATGAAGGCCGGACATACGTGCCCGATTAGGCCGGTCGACGAGAGGCGTCCCGCTTAATTAGCGGATAGGCGGGGCGTACTGAATGCCGCCATTATCCCAGAGCTCGTTCAATCCGCGGGGAATTCCGAGCTTCGAGTCGGCGCCGACGTTGCGGTCGAACACTTCGGCATAGTTGCCGACCGCCCGGATGGCGCGGACCGCCCAGTCCTGGGAGAGGCCGAGCGGTTTGCCGAAATCCCCTTCCGTTCCGACGAGCCGCTTGACCGAGGGCTTCGCCGACTTCAGCGCATCGTCGATGGTCTTCGAACTGACGCCGAGCTCCTCGGCGTTGATCATGGCGAAATTGACCCATTTGACGATGTTGAACCACTGGACGTCGTCCTGCCTCACGACCGGACCAAGCGGCTCCTTCGAGATGACGTCGGGCAGGATCATGCTGTCGCCTGGCTTCGCCAGCTGCTGGCGCATTGCGAACAGCGCGGATTCGTCGGTCGTCATCACGTTGCATTGTCCAGCCTGATAGGCCGCGATCATGTCAGCGGCGCTTCCTTCGTGGACGACTTCGTATTTCATATGGTTGGCGTCGAAAAAGTCAGTGAAGTTGGGCTCCGTCGTCGTGCCCGGCTGCACGCAGACCTTGCTGCCGTCCAGCTCGAGCGCCGATTGAAGGTTTCGGCTCTTGGGGACGAGAAACGCCTGACCATCGTAATAGGTCGTACCCGGGAAAATGACGCCATAATCGCCTTCCCGGCCCATGGTCCAGGTCGAATTGCGCGACAGCACGTCGATCTGCTTGTTCTTCAGGGCGTCGAACCGCGCCTCAGCCGAGAGCGGCACGTATTGCACCTTAGAGGGATCGTTGAAGATCACCGCCGCCAGCGCGCGGCAGAAATCGACATCGAAGCCCGACCATTGCCCCTTGTCGTCCTTGCTCGCGAAGCCATCCAGCCCCTGGTTGACGCCGCAGATGAGGGAGCCGCGATCCTGCACGGTCTTGAGAGTGGTCTGGGCCTCGGCGGAGCCCCCGAACGCCGCAGCCGCGGCGAGGGCGAGGAGCGTCATCATCTTGCGCATGTGCAATCTCGATTCCGTTTTGGGGCTAAAGCATGATGCGTATGGGGGGAAGCGCCCACGCCCTTGCGAGGAGCGATCGCGCGTCGAATGAAGCCCGTCTCCAAACGGGGTGCGGCGACGAAGCAATCCCGGGAGCCGCACCGCGCCCTACGTCGGCTGGATTGCTTCCCCCCGGACTTAATCCGGGGGTCGCTCGCAATGACGGGTCTCGGTCGATTCGAAATCGTCCTGTTCCAAGCCGCGCCAAGCTTAAAGCGCAACGGCCTGCTTGATGATCACCTTGGTGCCGACCGCCACCCGGCCATAGAGGTCGATCACGTCCTCGTTGACCAAACGGAAGCAGCCCGACGAGACGGCGGTTCCGATCGTCTGCGGCTGGTTGGTGCCGTGGATGCGATAGACGGTGGCGCCGAGATACATCGCGCGCGCCCCGAGCGGATTGCCCGGCCCGCCAGCCATGAACCGCGGCAGATACGGCTGGCGCTCGATCATTTCCGGCGGCGGACGCCAATCAGGCCATTCCTGCTTGCGCGAAATCTTCTGCAAGCCCGACCACTGGAAGCCGTCGCGGCCGACGCCGATGCCGTAGCGCAACGCCCGATTGTCGGGCTGCACCAGATAGAGAAACCGCGACTTCGTATCGATGACGACCGTGCCTGGCGCCTCGGAGGTGCGGAAGAACACCTCCTGCTTTTCAAAAGCGCCGCTGAGCTGCTCTTCTTCCGGCGTCGGCTGGTAGCCGGGCTGGTCGACCACACCCAACTCGTCCTCGCCCGGCGTTGCCGCTCCGGCTCCCGAGCCCACGACAATTGCGAGCATCGCGCCAAACGCAACCCGCAACAACAAATCTGCTCGAACCTTCATGCGCGCTCCGTCGATTTTTTGACCTAAAAACATGTCCTCGTCGGATCGATGATCAGCGCTTGCCGCACCGTTCATAGACCATCGTTCCATAGCGTGACGCATTGTCGGGATCGACCCAAATCGTCGTGAAGGAATTGGGATCGACATTGCTGACGATGCGATCGTCGGCGGTGCCGGCGTCGCCGGGCGGTCCGAGATAGGTCTGGCCGCTCGGCCCGCCTTTGAGCACCACTTCCGACAGTTCCTTCGAATCCGCCAGATACATCATCAGGCCGCCGTTCGGCCCCTTGTTGATGACATAGGGCTTGTTGCACTGGGCGGCAGCCTCTTTCATGGTCCGCGCCCGATCCTCGTCCTTGTGATAGGAGGCGAGCCCCCACTTGCCGACGAGCTGGTCGGCGCTTACGGCCGGCGCGACGATCGCGGGGGTCGGCGGAGGCGTTTCGCCGCAGCCGGCGAGAAAAGCGGCAAGAAGACCGACCAGCGCCAGCGCGCCGCCGCGACGTGCGATCACTTGGGACGCCCCCCTCATCATTGCGGCCATTCAAAAACATTCCAGCCGGAGCATGCCGAACCATGCGGCGCTTCGTTTTCGGGGACTTGGCTAGCAAACCGGACGCGCTGGGTCAATCGAGGCTGGAACACCTCTGGCCGAAATCAATGGGCCAAGGTGGCGACTGGCGAGCGCGACGACGAGCGCACAACAGACGCTTGCCGTTCGACGCCGAGAAGCCGGCTCAGACCAGGTCGGCGAGCATGCCGCGGGCGGCCGATCGGACCAGCCGTTTCTCGGCCTCCCATTGGTCGGCCGTCTCAAGGTCGGTCAGGAACTGCGCCTTGCCGCCGGTGAGGGCTGCGACCGGCAAACCGTCGCGGTAGACCACGCGATTGGCGGTCAGCGCCGAGAGCCTTTGTCCGGGGGTGAGGATGCCGATGAGGTTCAGCGGATCGGCTCCCGACAGCGACACCCACTCGCCGGAGGCCGGGCGGCGGCGAATCTCGCGCATGAGGCCGACGGCGTCCGGCAGCGCGAACTGCTCGCCGGAGAAACCGGCAACGAAGCGGCCGCCGCGAATTTCCCCCCGCGCCTCGAGCCGGCGATAGACCCTCAGCAGGTCGCGCCACGGCGGCAGCCATCCCGGCTCCTGCGCCAAGAGGCGCCAAAAGACGACGCCATAGCGTCTGAGCAGCGCGCGCGCCGCATATTCGACCGCGGCGGCGCGGGACTCGGCGCCGCCGCTCTCGCGCGCCCGGCCGATCATCGACCAGCGGCCGCCGGTCTCGATGTCGAAAGCGAGCACCCGCCCTCGCCGCCTCGCGCCTGCCGGGGGCTTCCGCTGGCCGGATGGCACGAGCAGCGCGCGCAGGCCGCCGAAACTGTCGGAAGCCGCGAGCCCGAGGGCCACGAGCTCGCCGAGCGCTTCCTCGAGCTGGGGGCGCAGCAGGCGTGCGGAATCGGCGAGTTCGTCAAAAAACATGGCGCCGCGCGCCTTGAGGCAGTCGAGCACGGCCTCGGCGCGTCCGCTCAGAGGGGCCACGCCGCTCATCGGCGCGAGCGCCATCCACAGCGGCGCGCAGCGACGCTCGATGAGCGCGATTGGCGTGGCGCCGATCGGGGTCGCATAACGGGAGCGTCCGTTTCCGTTGGCGGCGGGCGGCGTCAACCGGGCCCAGGCGGTGCGCCCGGCGAGGCATTGAGCGTCGAGCCATGAAGCCCGGTAGCCCTTGATGCGCGCGGGCAGGATCTCGGTCTCCCAGGCCTTGGCCGGCGCCTCGAAGCCTTCAAGCGCGCTTAAAGTCACGGGAAGCGAGTCCGGCCCCTCGAGCCGTGTCTCTTCCGTCACATGCTGCCAAGCGAACAGGAAACGGAGGAAGTCGCGGGCGGCGACGGGGTCGATTTCCGCCCGTAGCCGCCGCACGGTGTAGTGATGGACGCGGGCCAATAGGCGGCGGTCGCACCATTGCTCGTCGTTGACCCCGGGCAGGAAGCGTCCGCGCAGAATCACGCCTTCACTTTCGAGCGCCGCGAGCGCGGACGCCGCCGCCGCCGGCTCGAGCCCGAGCGGCGCCGTCAATGCCGTCGGCGTGACCGGCCCCAGACCCTCCAGCCTGCCGCGCAGGATCTCGATCAGCGCCTGATCGGCCGACCATGTCGTTTGCGCCTCGTCGGCCGGAGGCGCGATCGCCGGCTCGAGCCGAGCCTCGGGCCACAGGGCCTTGAACTGGTTCAGCCGCTCGGCGGGAATCCACAGCTTCGCCTGCGGCGTCTTGAGAAGCGCGACGCGCTTCTCGCGCGCAAGCGCCTCGAGCCATTCGCTCCAGGCCGGGGCGGCGCGAGCCTCGGCTTCGGAGAGCGCGCCCAGCCAAAGAAGCGCGTCGTGAAGCTCCTCGGCGTTGATCGGATCGGGCCAAGCCTCGGCTTGAACCTTGGCGATCGCCTCCGGATCGAGCCGGCCAAGGTCCGATGCGCTCTCAGGATCGCGCCAGCGCCGCGCCATGACCGCCTGGGTCCGCCGCTCCTCCAAGGGCGCGTCGTCGAGGAACGCATAGGGTTTGGCGTTCAGCGCCTCGAGGGCGAGCGGCGAAGGCTCGGTCAGATCGCACGGAACAACGCGAATTTCGCCGCTTTCGAGGCGGGCGAGCAGCCGCTCGAGGCCCTTGATGTCCATCGCCTCGTGCAGGCAGTCGCTGATCGCCTGATTGGTCAGCGGATGGTCGGGGACCTCCCGCTCGCCGATCAGATTTTCGGCGCAGGCGATCTGATCGGGGAAGACCGCCGCGACCAGGTCCTCGGCCTGCATGCGCAAGAATTGCGGCGGAACCTTCTTGCCGCCGCGAAATCGCGGCAGGGCGAGGGCGACGCCCGCGACCCACCGCCAGCGGGTCGTGAACATCGGCGCGTCAAGCATCGCCTGGATGAGCACTGTGCGGACGCTGTTCGAATGGAGGTAATGCGCAACGTCGCCGAGCTCGAAGCTATGCGCGGTGGTCAGCGACAATACAATGTTGTCTTCCGTCGCCGCCGCCTGGAGCTCGAAGTTGAATTTGCGGCAGAAGCGCTTGCGCAGCGCCAGGCCCCAGGCGCGATTGATGCGGCTGCCGAATGGGGCATGGATGACGAGCTGCATCCCGCCCGCTTCGTCGAAGAAGCGCTCGAAGACGATCGCTTCCTGGGTCGGCAACAAGCCGAAGGCGGTCGCAGCCGCGGCGAGATAGTCGACAAGCTGAAGCGCCGCCTCTTCGCCAAGGCCGACCTCGTCGGCAAGCCAGCGCCGGGCGGAGGCGCCGGAGCGGTCGGCGCTCAGGCGGGCCGCCATCTCCGCCCGCAGGCGCGATACGGAAGCAGAAAGCTCGTCGGTCCGGCCGGGCGCCTCGCCGAGCCAGAACGGGATGGTCGGGGGCAACCCCTTCGCGTCCTCGACCCGGACCGTCCCCCGCTCGACCCGCTGAATGCGATAGGAAGCGTTGCCGAGCTGAAAGATGTCGCCGGCCATGCTTTCGACGGCGAAATCTTCGTTGACCGAGCCGATGACCTGGTTCTCCGGCTCGAGGAGCACCTGATAATCGGCGGTGTCGGGAATCGTGCCGCCCGAGGTGAGCGCGGTCGTGCGTGCGCCGCGCCGGCCGCGCAGGATGCGATTGACCGCGTCGCGGTGGATGAGCGCCCCGCGCCGGCCCCGGCGGGTGGCGAAGCCCTCGGCCAGCATCCGGACAACGGCGTCGAAGTCCTCGCGAGCGAGGGAGCGGAACGGCCAGGCGCGGCGGACCAGATCGTAGAGTGCGACTTCCGGCCAATCCTGCGCCGCCACCTCGGCGACGATCTGCTGGGCGAGCACGTCGAGGGGCTTCTCGGGAATCGCAAGCCGGTCGAGCTCGCCGCGGCGGACGCTGTCGATGAGCGCGACGCACTCGACGAGATCGTCGCGCGAGAGCGGAAAGAGGCGCCCCCTTGGCGTGCCGCCGATCGCGTGGCCGGACCGGCCGACGCGCTGCAGGAAGGTCGCGATCGAGCGCGGCGAACCGATCTGGCAAACGAGGTCGACATCGCCGATATCGATCCCGAGCTCGAGCGAGGCGGTCGCGACCAGCGCCTTCAGCTCGCCGCCTTTGAGCCGCTGCTCGGCCGAGAGCCTGAGCTCTTTCGCCATGCTGCCGTGATGGGCGGTGACGGCGCGCTCGCCGAGACGCTCGGTCAGCTCGCGGGCGATCCGTTCCGCCATCCGGCGGGTGTTGACGAAAACCAGCGTCGTGCGGTGCTCCTCGATGAGTTTCGCCAGGCGGGCGTAGACCTGGGTCCAGACCTCGCTCGACATCACCGTCTCGAGTGGCGAATCGGGCATTTCCACACTCAGGTCGCGGCGGCGATGATGCCCGGCGTTGATGGTCGCGACCTCGGCGGCGGGCCTGCCGTCAGCAGCTGCGCCGGCGAGGAAATGGGCGACCACGTGAATCGGATTCTGGGTCGCGGAGAGGCCGATGCGCTGCAACTGGTCGCCGCAGAGCGCCGCCAGCCGTTCGAGCGACAGCGCGAGGTGGGCGCCGCGCTTGTTCGGCGCGACGGCGTGAATTTCGTCGACGATGACCGACCGGGCGGAAGCCAGCATGGCCCGCCCAGATTCCGACCCCAGGAGAACGTAGAGCAACTCCGGCGTCGTCACCAGGATGTGAGGCGGGCGGCGGCGCATGCGCTCTCGTTCGGCGGCCGGGGTGTCGCCGGTCCTGACCCAGGTGCGGATCTCGACGTCGTCGAGCCCGCGCTGGCGCAGCCGTTCGCGGATGCCCGCCAGCGGCGCCTCGAGATTGCGGTGGATATCGTTCGACAGCGCCTTGAGCGGGGAGACGTAGACGACCTGGGTCGCGTCGGTCAGGCGACCATCGAGGCCCTGCCGGACCACGTCGTCGATCGCCGCCAGAAAGGCGGCGAGCGTCTTGCCCGATCCGGTTGGCGCGGCGATGAGGGTGTGCCGGCCGGCCTTGATCGCCGGCCAAGCCTCGGCCTGAGCCGGCGTCGGCGCAGCGAAGCTGTCGGTGAACCAGCCCACGACCGCCGGATGGAACAGCGTCTGAAGGTCAGGCGGCGATGGATGGGGCGCAAAATCGGCTCCCGCGCCGGTCGGCGCGGCCAAGGTCGACCCTGATTCGAAGTGACGCTGCACGCAGTTCGGCTCCTTGACGACGTCGTCGGATGACGTTGGGGCAGCCACTATATGGCGCCGGTTTGAGTTTTGCGCACCCTCGGCCGAGGGCTTCCTGCAATGGCTTGCCCAGCGCGGCCACTTGCGCCAAGGCTTCGGCCCAACTTTCCCCAACGAAGAACACGGCGCAATGACCAGCGATCCCCAACCGACCGTCGCCCTCAACGACGGCGCGACCATGCCGCAATTTGGACTCGGGGTTTTCCAGACGCCGCCCGATGCGACGGAGCGAATCGTGAGAATGGCGGTCGACGAGGGTTATCGGCTGGTCGATACGGCGTCCATGTACCGGAACGAGGAGGGGGTCGGCGCGGCGTTGCGCGGGCGCGCCGACGTGTCTGTGACGACGAAGCTCGGCAATTCCGATCACGGCTTCGACGAAGCTTTGCGCGCGTTCGACGCGAGCATGCGGAGGCTTGGCCGCGACAAGCTCGATCTCTACCTGATCCATTGGCCGCGCCCGCGATTCAACCGCTATGTCGATAGCTGGAAGGCGTTCATCCGGCTGAAAAAGGATGGGCGGGTCGGCTCGATCGGGGTCTCGAATTTCAATCGCGAGCACCTCGAGCGGATCATCGCCGAGACCGGGGTCACACCCGCCGTCAATCAGATCGAGCTTCACCCGCGTTTCCAGCAGAAGGCCCTGCGCGCGTTTCACAAGGAGCAGGGGATCAGAACGGAATCCTGGAGCCCGCTTGGCCGCGGCGGCTTGCTCGGCGAGGTCGCGATCGTCGACATCGCCCGCAAGCATCGAAAGACCCCGGCGCAAGTCGTGATCAGGTGGCATCTCGACAGCGGTCTGATCGCCATTCCGAAAACGGTGCGCCTCGAACGGCTGAAGGAAAATATCGGCGCGCTCGACTTCCGGCTCGATGACGACGACATGCAGCGCTTCGAAGGGCTCGATTCTCCCGATGGCCGGATCGGTCCCGACCCGGGCACTGCGACTTTCTGATTTGGGCGCGCGGTGGAAGCTGACACAGACGCCAGCGGACCTCACGCCGTGCTCGCCGCCTTCCTGCCCAGCGCGGCTTGCGCCGCAGCGAGGCGGGCGATGGGGATGCGGAAGGGGGAGCAGGAGACGTAATCGAGATGGGCGTGCTCGCAGAAGGCGATCGAGGCCGGGTCGCCGCCGTGCTCGCCGCAGACGCCAAGCTTGATGTCGGGCCGGGTCGCCCGGCCGCGCTCGCAGGCGATTGTGATCAGTTCGCCGACGCCTTCGGTATCCAGGGTCACGAACGGATCGGTCTTGAGCAGCCCCTTGACGGTATACGTGCCGAGAAATGACGCAGCGTCGTCGCGCGACACGCCGAGCGTGGTTTGGGTGAGGTCGTTGGTGCCGAAGGAGAAGAATTCGGCGCTCTCGGCGATTTCGCCGGCCCTGAGCGCCGCGCGCGGCAGTTCGATCATCGTGCCCACCTGATAGGGCACTTTGACCCCGGTCTCCTTCGCGACCGTCTCGCCCATGGCGACGATGATCGCCTTGACCGCATCGACCTCGGGGCGCCCGATGACCAGCGGCACCATGATCTCGGCCGTCACCGGGGCGCCGGTCTTTCGCCCCGCCTCGACCGCGCCCTCGAAGATCGCGCGCGCCTGCATCTCGGCGATTTCGGGATAGCGGATCGCAAGCCGCACGCCGCGGAAGCCGAGCATCGGATTGAACTCGTGCAGCTCCGCCGCGCGCGCCCGCAGCTTGTCGGCGCTGACCTTCATCGCCTTGGCGACCTCGTCGATCTCCTCGTCCGTCTTCGGCAGGAATTCATGCAGCGGCGGATCGAGCAGGCGGATGGTGACCGGAAGCCCGGTCATGATCTCGAACAATTCGGCGAAGTCCCGGCGCTGCATCGGGAGCAGCTTGGCGAGCGCGGCGCGACGTCCCTGTTCGGTGTCGGCGAGGATCATTTCGCGCACCGCGACGATCCGCTCGCCATCGAAGAACATGTGCTCGGTGCGGCAGAGGCCGATGCCCTCGGCGCCGAACGAGCGGGCGACCCGCGCGTCGGTCGGGGTCTCGGCGTTGGCGCGCACCTTCATCCGCCTGACCGAATCGGCCCAGCCCATCAGGGTCGCGAAATCGCCGGTCATCTCGGGCTTCACCATCGGCGCCGCGCCGGCCATGACCTCGCCCGAACCGCCGTCGATGGTGAGGATGTCGCCTTTCTTCAGCGTCACGCCGCCCACGGTCATCGTCTGGGCGGCATAATCGACGCGGATCGTGCTGGCGCCGCAAACGCAGGCCTTGCCCATGCCGCGCGCGACCACGGCGGCGTGCGAGGTCATGCCGCCGCGAGTGGTGACGATGCCCTCGGCGGCGTGCATGCCGTGAATGTCTTCCGGCGACGTCTCGACCCTGACCAGGATCGACTTCCGTCCCGCCTGACGCAAAGCCTGCGCCTCGTCGGCGGAAAAGACGATCTCGCCGCTCGCCGCGCCGGGAGAGGCGGGGAGGCCCGTCGCGAGCGCCTTGGGTTTCGCCTTGGGGTCGAGGGTCGGGTGGAGAAGCTGATCGAGCGCGGCGGGCTCGACCCGGGTCAGCGCGTCCTCGCGCGAGATCAGACCGTCATTGGCCATCTCAACTGCAACCCGCAGCGCCGCCCGCGCGGTGCGCTTGCCATTGCGGGTCTGCAGCATCCACAATTTGCCGCGCTCGACCGTGAACTCGAGGTCCTGCATATCGCGGTAATGCTTCTCCAGGAGTTGGGTGGTGGCGACAAACTGGGCGAAGATGTCGGGCATCAGCGACTGGAGCGAGGGACGGTCGGAGCCGGCCGCCTTGCGCGCCGCCTCGGTGATGTTCTGCGGCGTGCGAATGCCAGCCACCACATCCTCGCCCTGGGCGTTGACGAGAAACTCGCCGTAAAGCTCGTTCGCGCCGGTCGACGGATTGCGAGTGAAGGCGACGCCGGTCGCCGAGGTCTCGCCCATATTGCCGAACACCATCGCCTGGACATTGACCGCGGTGCCCCATTCGGCGG
The DNA here is from genome assembly GCA_963794155.1 of uncultured Alphaproteobacteria bacterium. Lineage (GTDB taxonomy): Bacteria > Pseudomonadota > Alphaproteobacteria > Rhizobiales > Beijerinckiaceae > Roseiarcus. Next base: position 607,671 of record CAWCCX010000008.1, read on the forward strand.
GAATCGCGTTGAGGCGGCGATAGGTGATCGCGCGCTGGTTCATCCACGACGAGAACACCGCGCCGATCGCGCCCCACAGCTGGTCGCCAGGGGCTTGCGGGAACGGCTTGCCGGTGGCTTCGACGACCTTGGCCTTGTAGTCGGCGATGACCGCGCGCCAGTCCGCCGCATCGAGGTCGGTGTCGAGCGCGTAGCCCTTGCCGTCCTTAAACTGTTCGAGGATGTCCTCGAAATTGTGGACGTCGACGTCGAGCACGACGTTCGAATACATCTGAATGAAGCGGCGATAGGAATCATAGGCGAAGCGCGCGTCGCCGGATGTCCTCGCCAGGTTTTCGACGGCCGCGTCGTTGAGTTCCAGGTTGAGGACGGTGTCCATCATGCCGGGCATCGAGGCGCGCGCGCCCGATCGGACCGAAAGCAGGAGCGGATTGGCCGGGTCGCCGAACGCGTGTCCGGTCTGGCGCCCGACCTCCGCCACCGCCGCATCGACTTGCGCCTTGAGGTCGGGCGGGTAGGTCTTTCCATTGGCGTAGAAATAGGTGCAGACCTCGGTCGTGATGGTGAAGCCCGGGGGGACGGGCAGGCCGAGCGAGGCCATCTCGTGCAGGTTCGCGCCCTTGCCGCCGAGCAGGTTCTTCATGTCGCCGCGACCTTCGGCGCGCTCGGCGCTGAAGGAATGGACCCACTTCGTCATTGTCGGCTCCCCCGAAACTTTGCGAACGCCGGCTTCCGCCGGTCAGGCGCGCGAATGCAACCCCATGCCGAAGCTCACCCATCCGACCCCGTGGAAAAGGAGGTCGACGCCGAGCAGGGTGCCCAAGACATAGACGCTGTCCAGCGGCCAGTGACTGACAATGATCAAACCGAGAAGGATTGTGACCGCGGCGGCGAGAAAGACCAGCGCGCGGGGCTGGTCGGCCGGAAGTTGCGTCGCCAAGTAGGCGCGAACTACGCCCGCGGCGATGAGGCCGGCGCCGAGGAGGAGCGTCAGCACGACCGAGGCGAGCAGCGGGTTGACAATGCATAAGATCCCGGCGGCGACATAAAGAAGGCCGCCGACCACCCAGAGAAAGAACCGGGCCCAGGTGCGCGAATGCATGCCGATGCCGATTTCGGCCGCGCCGGCGATGAGGAACAAGACGCCGTTGAGAGTGACGGTCGCGATCGTCGCGATGAGGGAAAAGAACAGCGCCGCGAACCCCAGGATCACGAGCAGGACGCCAAAAGCGGTGATCGCCGCCCATTTGCCCCGCAGCCGCTCGATCGCCTCGCCCAAGCTATGCTGAGAGGTCCCGACATTCGACGCGTTCGACATTGCATTCTCCCCGCAGCGAGACGCTGAACCGCCCTAACGCGGGCGCTTGAGCTCGCCGAGCACTTGCGCCGCATATTCGACCATCGGCACGATGCGGCCGTAGTTGAGCCGGGTCGGCCCGATGACGCCGAGCACCCCGGCGATGCGATGGTCGCTGTCCCGAAGCGGTGCGGCGATCATCGACGATCCGGACAGGGAGAAGAGCTTATTCTCCGAGCCGATGAAAATCTTGACCCCGTCGCCGGTCTCTGCGCGATGCAGAAGCTCGATCACGTCGGTCTTGGTCTCGAGGTCGGCGAACAGAGTGCGAATGCGCTCGAGGTCCTCCGAGGCGTGCACGTCGCCGAGCAGGTTGGCCTGGCCGCGGACGATGAGCTGGTCGCCCGATCCGCCGGCGCCGGACCATGAGACGAGGCCCGCTTCGACCAGGCGGGCGGCGATGTCGTCCAGCTCCTGACGCGCGTCGCGGCGCGCGGCCTCGATTTCCGCCGTCACTTCGGCGAGCGTGCGGCCGCGGATGCGGGCGCTAAGAAAGTTGCTCGCCTCGACCAAGGTCGAAGCCGGCATGCCCGGCGGCGTCGCGACCACGCGGTTCTCGATCGAGCCGTCCTCGGCAACCAGGATCGCCAGCGCCCTGCGGGCCTCCAGTCGCACGAACTCGACATGTTTCAGCCGCGAGTTGATCTTGCTGGTGAGCACCACCCCGGCGCCGCGGGTCAATTCCGACAAAAGGCTCGTCGTCTCGGCGAGCGCGCCTTCGAACCCGCCCCCCTCCGCCGCCGCCCGCACCTGGCTGTCGATGCGCGCCCGCTCTTCGCGGCCCAAATCGCCGAATTCGAGCAGCGCGTCGACGAACAATCGCAAACCCTGCTGGGTCGGCAGGCGCCCGGCGCTGGCGTGCGGGGCGTAGATGAGGCCGAGCTCCTCGAGATCCTGCATCACATTGCGGACCGACGCGGGCGACAGCGACATCGGCAGCATGCGCGACAAATGCCGGGAACCCACCGGTTCGCCGTTGGATAGATAGGAGTTTACAATGCTGCGGAAGATCTCTCTCGCGCGCGCATTCAGCGTCGCCAGCGCGCTCGACTCGGCGGGACGTTCTCCGGGAACGGACATGCCGCAAGAATGGCCGGAACTCGCCTCACGCGCAAGGCGGCCCCGGTCGCCCTCGGGGAATTGAAAAGCGGCGCCTGACCTGCCAAACATGCCGCAAACAAGCGGAGCGAGGAGCGACGGTTGGGCGAGGCGTTGCGAACGGGCGGCCAAATTCTCATCGACCAGCTCGTCATCCAAGGGGTCGAGCGGGTATATTGCGTGCCCGGCGAATCCTTTCTCGCCGCCCTCGACGCCATGAACGATTCTCCAATCGAAGCGATCGTCTGCCGGCAGGAAGCCGGCGCGGCGATGATGGCGTTGACCGAGGGCCGGCTCACCGGACGGCCGGGGATCTGCTTCGTCACCCGCGGCCCCGGCGCGACCAACGCCGCGCATGGCGTGCATATCGCCGAGCACGATTCCGCGCCGCTAATCCTGTTCATCGGCCAGGTCGAGCGGGCGATGATGGGGCGCGGCGCGTTTCAGGAGATGGACTATCGCGCCTTCTTCGCCTCGACCGCCAAACTCGCGACGCAGATCGAATCCGCGGCCCAAGTCCCCGAGGTCGTCCAGCGCGCGTTCCACATCGCGATGCAAGGCCGGCCGGGGCCGGTGGTGATCGCGCTGCCCGAAGACATGCTGACGGAAACGGCGGAGGCGCTCGACGCCCCGCGGGTCGAGCCGGCCCCGATCTGGCCGGGCCAGACGCAAATGGCCGAGTTGCAGAAGATGCTGTGGGCGTCGCACCGACCGATCGCCGTTCTTGGCGGAGGCGCATGGACCAAGCGGGCGAGCGCAGCGTTCACGCGGTTCGCCGAGCGCTTCGATCTGCCGGTCATCGGCTCATTTCGTCGCGCTAGCGCCTTCGACGGCGAACACGACAACTTCGCCGGCGAAATCGGCTACTCGGTCAACCCCAAGCTCAAAGCGCGGGTGGAGGCGGCCGATCTCGTGCTCCTGGTCGGCAGCCGGATGTCGGAGGCCGCGGCTCAGGGCTATACGCTGTTCCGCATTCCCGCGCCGCGGCAGCGGCTCGTCCACGTCCATGCCGACGCGAACGAGATCGGCCGCAACTATCATCCCGCGCTCGGCATCGTCGCGACGTCGCCCGAGTTCTGCGCCGCGCTCGAAGGCGTCGAGCCGCCGGCGACGATCCGCTGGTCAGCGGAAACGCGGGCGGCGCGGGCTGACTATCTGGCCTGGAGCGAGCAGGCGCCGCCCAATCCGGGCCGGGTCCAATTGAGCGAGATCATGTTCGCGATCCGGCGACGCTCGCCCGACGGCATCGTCACCAACGGCGCCGGCAATTTCTCGATCTGGGTCGGCCGCTTCCTGCGCTTTCGCCGGTTCGAACAGCAGTTGGGCCCGACATCGGGGTCGATGGGTTTCGGCCTGCCGGCCGCGATCGCCGCCCAGCGCGTGTTCCCCAAGCGGACGGTCGTCTGCTTCGCCGGGGACGGCGACTTTCTCATGAACGGGCAGGAATTCGCCACTGCCGTCCAATATGGTCTCCCGGTCGTCGTGGTTGTGATCGACAACGGCATGTACGGCACGATCCGCATGCATCAGGAGCGTATGTTTCCCGGCCGCGTCATCGCTACGGCGCTCCGCAACCCGGATTTTGCGGCTTACGCCCGCGCGTTCGGGGGCCACGGCGAAACGGTCGAGGAGACGGCCGAGTTCCTGCCCGCCTACGAACGGGCTCTGGCCTCCGGCCTGCCGTCGATCCTGCATGTCAAGGTCGATCCCGAAGCGATCACGCCGGCGACCACGCTTTCCGCCATTCGCGCGCAGGCGCTCGAAAAGCGCGCCCCTTCGTAAGGCGCACCGGCGGCGATGTCTGACGCTGTGGCTTCGGCCCTCGTCATCGCGGCGGGGGCGGCGGCGGCCGGCTTTGTGCAGGGGTTGACCGGGTTCGCTTTCTCGATCGTGGCGCTCTCGTTCTGGGCATGGGCGCTGCCGCCCGAGACTGCGGCCCCGCTCGCGGTGTTCGGAGCGCTATTGGGGCAAATCGCCTCGCTGGCCTCGTTTCGCGGCGGGTTCGAATGGAGACGGATCCTGCCGCTCGTCATCGGCGGCTGCCTTGGCGTGCCGCTCGGCGTATTTTTTCTCCACAATGCCGATCCGCGCGGCTTCCGGCTTGTGGTCGGCGCGCTCTTGACCGGCTACTGCCTGTTCGCGCTTCTCGTCCGCCATCCGGCAGTGGTGACGCGAGGCGGAATGCCGCTGGACGCCGTGTTCGGGCTGATCGGCGGGGTGTTTGGCGGCCTCGGCGGGATGTCCGGATTCATGCCGGCGGTCTGGACCCAGATGCGCGGCTGGAACCGCCATCTCCGGCGCGCGACGATGCAGGCGTACAACATCACCATGCATGTGGTGACGATCGCGATCTATTTTCGCACCGGGACGCTCAAGCACGCCGACCTCAGCCAGTTCGCCATCGTCCTACCGGCGATGCTGATTCCTTCCGTCATCGGGGCGCGCGTCTATCAGCGATTCAGCGACCGAAGCTTTACCCAAGCGGTGCTGGTCGCCCTTCTCATCTCCGGCGTCGCCCTGGTCTGGAGCTCGGCGCGAGCTCCTTGGCGATAGAGGCTTTTTTTGAACTGCAGGGGATCTAACCGGCTATTCGCGGCGCATAGGACGCCGGATCGAGTTTGGCGGGCCTTCCTTCGAGCGAAAGCTGGCTCGTCCGCGCGGGCGTGCGGGCAATGATCCGGCCGCGGCGGACGACGATGAGCCGGGTCGCGCGCAGCCGCACCGCTTCGATCGGATCGGCCGCCTGCAGCAGCACCATGTCGGCGTGGGCGCCGACGGCGATGCCGTAACCCTCAAGCCCCAGGATTCGCGCGGGAATTTCCGTCACCGCTTCGAAAGTCCAGCGGATCGCCTCGCGACTCGTCATCGGCGCCCCGTGCACCGCCATGTGCGCAACGTCGAGCATGTCGGCGCCGCCGAGGCCGTACCAAGGGTCCATGACGCAATCCTGCCCGAGCGCGACCGGAATGCCGAGCGCGCGCATTTCCGCAACGCGCGTCATCCCGCGCCGCTTCGGATAAGTGTCGTGCCGGCCTTGCAGCGTGAGATTGATGAGCGGATTGGAGATCGCGCAGATTCCGGATTCAGCGATCAAGGGCAGGAGTTTCGAAACGTAATAATTATCCATGGAATGCATCGAGGTTAGATGCGATCCCGTCGCGCGCGCGCCGAGGCCAAGTCTTTGGGCTTCGCACGCCAGAGTTTCCACGTGGCGCGACATCGGATCGTCGCTCTCGTCGCAGTGGAGGTCGACCATCAACCCTCGCCGCGCCGCGATCTCGCATAAGGACCGGACGGAAGCCGCGCCATCCGCCATGGTGCGTTCAAAATGCGGGATCCCGCCGACCACATCGACGCCGAGATCGAGCGCGCGCTCGAGATTGCGGGCCGCGCCCGGGGACCGGAAATAGCCGTCCTGGGGAAAGGCGACGAGCTGAAGATCGAGATAGGGCTTCACTTTTTTCTTCACCTCGAGCAGCGCCTCGACCGCCAGCAGCCGGTCGTCGCACACGTCGACATGGCTCCGGATCGCGAGCAGGCCTTGGGACACGGCGAGATCGCAATATTGAAACGCGCGTTCGGCGACGGCCTCGTGGGTGAGCGTCGGCTTCAGTTCTCCCCAAAGAGCGATTCCCTCCAAGAGTGTGCCGGAGACGTTGAGCCGCGGCAGTCCGAGTGACAGAGTCGCATCCATATGAAAGTGGCAATCGATGAAGGGCGGGGCGATCAGGTATCCGCCGGCGTCGATCGTCTGTCCCGTCTCGGCCTCGATTCCCGGTTCGATCGCGACGATGCGGGCGCCGGCGATGGCGATGTCCTGGCCCTTGCGCCCGTCAGGAAGCGTGGCGTTGCGCACGATCAAATCGAAGGCCATGTTATCCCCGCGTTGTCGCCGGACATCCGCAACGACCGTTCAGTCGCTCGCTCGCGCGGCCCAGTCGAGCCCCTGTTCGAGCCGATCGTTGCCCCAGAAGACCTCCCCGTCCACGGTGACGAGGCAGGGCGCGCCGACGATGCCGATCTCCGCCGCCCGGGCGCACTCGGCCTTGAGAGCGGCCTTGTTGGCGTCGCTCTCGGCGCGCTCGAGCGTCGCCGCCGGATCGACGCCGCATGCAGCGAGCAGGGACGTCAGTGTGGCGCGATCGTCGATCGGCAAGCCGCGGCCGAATTCAGCCACGTACACCTGACGGGAAAAGTTCGCCCGCGCCTTGTCTTCAAGCGCCAACGCGACGCGGGCGGCGAGCAGGCTCGGTTGCGGAAAGGGCGCCGGCCGCTGGAACGGGACGCCCATCGCCTCGCAGGTTCGCTCGAGGTCGCGCCACATGTAGCGGCCCTTGGCGGGATAAATGTTGAACGGCGAGTCCCGCCAGCCCTGGGCGACGAAGATCGGCCCGAGCAGGAACGGTCGCCACACGAGGCTGACGCCCCGCGCCTCGGCGAGCGCGCCGACCCGAAGCGCGGCCGGATAGGAATAGGTGCTCGCGAACTCGTACCAGAACTCCGCGCCCGGCATTGCACAGCTCCCGGATCGCCCGGGAGTCTGTCATGGCTCAGGACGCTGGGGAAGTCGCGAAACCGGACACAACGAAGCCGCCCCACCGGTGGACGGGGCGGCTCGTTTCTCTGACCTCGACTGTCGCTTGACGACTACTGCGCGGGGGCGGCCGGAGCGGCCGGCGCCATCGTGTCGGTGGCCTTTTCCTTCTTGGCCATGTGCTTCTTGGGCTTCTTGGCCTTCTTCATCGTGTCCTTCGCGGGCGCCATTGCGTCGGAGGCCGCAGGCGCGGCGCCGGGGGCAGCCGGCGCCGTCGCGTCGGTCTGGGCGAGGGCGGCGAGCGGCGCGAATGCGATTGCGGCGCAGATCCCGATCGCGGCGAATGTCTTCAGCATTGTACAGTCTCCATGCGAGTCGTTCGACTCTGGTTTGGCGGGCCGGGGCATGCGCCCGTCAAGATGAATTGGCAATGAATATTGCGTGGCGGGATTTGGGCGCCGATGCGGCCGAAGCTCGGCCGGTTTGACGCCGCGGACGGCTCTCCCGTATGTACCCTCAGGTCCGCCATGTCCCACAACAGTTTCGGGCGCCTTTTCCGCGTCACCACCTTCGGCGAAAGCCATGGCGCCGGGATCGGGTGCGTCGTCGACGGCTGCCCGCCTCGGATTCCGCTCGAAGCGGCCGATATCCAGGCCGAACTCGATCGGCGCCGGCCCGGCGCCTCGCGCTTCACTACCCAGCGCCGCGAGCCGGATGAGGCGCGCATCCTATCCGGCGTGATGACCGACGAAGCGACGGGACGTCAGGTGACCACCGGAACGCCGATCGGGATCTTCATCGACAATGTCGATCAGCGGTCGAAGGACTACGGGGAGATCAAGGACAAGTATCGCCCCGGCCATGCGGACTACGCCTATGACGCAAAGTATGGCATCCGCGACTATCGCGGCGGCGGCCGCGCCTCGGCGCGCGAGACTGCGGCGCGGGTCGCCGCTGGGGCGATCGCCCGCAAGGTGACGCCCGGCGTTCTCGTTCGCGGCGCGCTGGTCCAGATGGGGAAGATCAAGATCGACCGGACGCGCTGGGATTGGGACGAGGTCGGCCGGAACCCGTTCTTCTCGCCCGACGCCGCCGCCGCGGAGCGGTTCGCCGACTATCTCGACGACATCCGCAAGGCCGGCTCCTCGATCGGCGCGGTGATCGAGATCGTCGCCGAAGGCGCGCCGGCGGGCTGGGGCGCGCCGATCTACGGCAAGCTCGACGCCGAACTCGCCGCGGCGCTGATGGGGATCAACGCCGTCAAGGGCGTCGAGATCGGCGACGGCTTCGCCGCGGCCGAGCTCTCGGGCGAAGAGAACGCCGACGAGATGCGCCGGGGCAACGACGGGCAGCCGCGCTTTCTCTCCAACCACGCCGGCGGCATTCTCGGCGGCATCTCGACCGGGCAGCCGCTCGTCGCCCGGTTCGCGGTCAAGCCGACGTCCTCGATCCTCGCGCCCCGGCGCACCGTCACCCGCGCGATCGAAGATACGGAGATCGTCACCAAGGGCCGCCACGACCCATGCGTCGGCATCCGGGCGGTGCCGGTCGGCGAAGCGATGGTCGCCTGCGTGCTGGCGGACGCGTTCCTGAGGCATCGGGGACAGATCGGCGCTTAAGCCGGAAAGCGCGGGGTCCAAGCCGCCGGACTCGGTCGTCGCGCCCAGCCCCAATTCCAAGGCAAGAAGCGGAGTGAGGCGGGCGCAGCCAAAGCGTAGCCCTTCGCTCGGTTCATCGAGCGACTTCGATGATCCTCCGACGAAAACGCAAGAGGATTGATTTCCATGAGCAAGGAAGATGACAACAAGGCCGTGGTGGGCCGCTGGTTCAACGAATTCTGGGGCAAGGACCTGAACCTTGCGGTCGTCGATGAGATTGCCGCCCCAAACATGCTGCTGAAATATTCGCTGCATGCGCCTCGCCGCGGCCGCGCCGACATCAAGGCGTTCATGGTCGATTTCCGCGCCGCGTTCCCCGACCTCAACTTCTGGGGGACCGCAGACCTGATCGCCGAGGGTGACTATGTCGTCGGCAGGTGGGAAGGTGGCGGAACCCACACCGGCCCCGCATTCAAGGACTTCCTTCTTGGCGGCCTTCCCGCCGCGACCGGTCGCAAGATGCGCTTCAGCGGCACGACGGTCTTGAAGGTGATCGACGGCGAAATCGCCGAAGAGATCGGTCTCGACGACGGCGTCGCGGCGCTGACCCAGCTCGGCCTGCTCAAGGCGGCCTGATCAAGCCGTGCGGGGCCGTCTGCGTCGCATGCGCATAAGTCGGGGGCGCCTCACGCCCGGGGCGCCCTCGCTTAGGGCGCATTGTCGACACGGTAATAGAATTCGCCTTGTGCGCCTGCGGGCGGAATCAAGCCGAGTGTGATCGGCGGGCCGCCGTGGATCGACTTGAGAAATTCATGCGTCCGGTTGCCCTGGTTCTCGGACGGGACGAAACACAGCCCGCCGCCCTCCCAGGCGACGTACACGCAGCCGGAGGCAGGGTTGAATTCGCCCTCCTTGGCGGCGCCCTGGGCCACGAACTCCTGATCGCCGACCTTGTAGCCGCTCCAAACCAGCACGTACCAGCCATGCGCGGTCGGCGTCCCCAGTTCGATACTGATGTTCTTGCCTTCGATCACGTCGATCGGCTTGGCTGTCGGCGGCACGCCGAGCGGGTTGGCGATGGCTTGGCTCGCCGCAAAGGCAAAGGCCAGAGCGACGGTCGCCACCGCGAATTTGGTCCGCATCGCGCTCCCTCCCTCGAAAATCCCAGAACCTATATGCGCTCGGGGCCGACGCCAGCAAATCGAAGAGGAGCATCAAGCCTTCATCCGGCTGTCGCCCTGACGTAGTCTGGTCGGCGGAAATGCTTGGAGTTTCGATGATGTCGGAAAATGCAAAGAGTGGCGTCACGCGGCGCGAGGTGCTGATCGGCGCGGCGGGCGGGCTTGCGCTCGCTGCGGTCGAGCCTGATCCGGCGGGAGCGCAAGGATCACAAGGAGCGCAGGTCGCTGGCCTCGTATTCGAGGACCGCGACGGCTCGGGCATGGCCAGCGCCGCCAATCCCGGGCTCCCCGGCGTCCTGGTCTCGAACGGCCGCGAGATCGCCGTCACCGGCGCGGACGGCCGCTATACGCTGCCGCTTCCAGACGAGGCGACGATCTTCGTCGTCAAGCCGACAGGCTTCATGCCGCCGCTCGAGCCTGAGACCAATCTACCCCGTTTCTACCGCCATCATCAGCCCAAGGGCTCCCCGCCGGAGCTCAACTTGACCTTCGAAGGCCTTGCGCCGACCGGGCCCTTGCCGGCCTCGGTCGATTTCGCGCTTCGCCGCCAGGACGAGCCGAATGCGTTCGACGTCGTGCTGGTGACCGATCCGCAGCCCGAGACCGGGGCGGAAGTCGACTTCATCCGCGAGGACCTGATCCAGGCGCTGGCGGGGGTCGAGGCCAAGTTCGGGCTCACCGCCGGCGACATCATGTTCGACGACCTCTCGCTCTACCCCCGCTCAAATGCGATTTTCGGCACGATCGGACTGCCGTGGTGGAACATTGGCGGCAACCACGATCTCAATCTCGAAGCGCCCGACCGCCAATACAGCCGGGAGACTTTCAAGCGCGTCTTCGGCCCGAACTATTACGCGTTCTTCTACGCCCGGACGCTCTTCCTCATGCTCGACGACGTCGACTATCTCGGCTTTGACCCGCATAAGCCGGGGGGAGGGGGCAAGTACGAGGGCAGGCTCGATGAGGCGCAGCTCGCGTTCATGCGCAACGTACTCGCCCATACGCCGGAAGACACGCTCATCGTCGTCGTGATGCACATCCCGATCCGCACCTTTCTTGACGACAATTCCTATCAGAACCTGCAGAACCGGGAGGCTTTTTTCTCCCTGTTCGAAGGCCGTCGAATTCACGGTCAGCTTCGCGGGCCATACGCATACGACCGAGCATCATTATTTCGGCGCCGACGACGGCTGGAAAGGCGCTGAGCCCCATCATCATCACGTTTTGACGGCGCTGTCGGGCTCGTGGTGGAGCGGGCCTTTCGATCATCGTGGCGTCGCCTCGGCCGACAGCCGCGACGGCACGCCGAATGGCTTCCACATCCTTTCGGTCGACGGCCTGAACTATCGGACCCGTTTCATTCCGGCGAAGGAGCCGAACGGACGGCAGATGCGGCTTTCGATCGACAGCCGCTTCCATGGGATCAGCAAGGACGCCGACCGCGATTTCCGCCAGGTGCAGCTCCTGGGCTCGCCGGTCCCGCGCGACGCCTTGGGCGCGTCAACGTTCATCGCCAACGTGTTCGACGGCGGCGACAAGACCAAGGTCAAGATGGTCATCGGCGACCGGGCGCCGGTCGAAATGACCCGAAGTGCCCGGCCCGACCCGTTCGTCCAAGAAGTGTTCGCCCGCAACGGGGCGACCAAGAAGGCTTGGGTCAGCGCCGACAATTGCTCGCACATCTGGATCGCCCGCATTCCCGCCGATCTTGCGCCGGGAACCTATCGGGTGGTGGTCGAGGCGGTCGGCGAATACGGCCAGCCGCTCAGCGGGCGGATCGCGCTCGAGGTGACCGGGTAGGGGACGATCAAGCCGCGCAGGCTCGGGGCATTTTACCTAGGGGTTCGGCAGCGACTTGTCGTCCCGGCAGACGGACAAAGGCGAAACGCGCGCCGCATCGACGCGCGTCATGGTTTGCGCGCCAGCGTCGAAGGTCCCGCTCAGGCAGGCGCACAAATACCCGTATTGGCCGTTGGTCGCGACGAACCGGTCCGGCGTCGGCTCTGGCAGTTTTTCGACGCCCTCTGCGTACGGGCCGCCCTGGGCGGAGATGACCCAGAGGCCGTGCGCGTCTTTCAGCCACCAATTGCCCGGGGTCGGATTTTCCAGCCAGCCGCACCGCTCTTCGGCCAGGACCGGCCCAGGGAGAGCGGTCAACGCCAGCCCGAGAACCACGCCAACCTTGGCGAGGCGGCGGCCAAGCCGCCGACGGGAATCTCGCCAAAGACATCGCATCAGCTCGTGTAACTGATCGCGGAGTAAAAATTGTGGCCATACATGGCTATCGCCTGGGCCTTGTCCGAACCGTTGATGATTCTGCGCGCGTTGACCCAATCGTCTTTGGTCTTGTTGAAATAATCGCCGAGCGACTTGCCGGTGAACAGGCCCTTGGTCATCCCCATGAACATGATGTTGGTCGCGTCGTCGAGCTCGAGCGCGAGATTGGGATGATTGACGAAGTCGACGCCCAGCAAATCCGACATGACCTTGTAATTGCGCTCCCAGGTCAGTTGCACGAAACCGCGGCCATAATAGACGAGACCGGTCGTCGGATCGGGCCTTCCATATGGCATCCCGCGTCCCTTGCCGTATTCTTCGATCGGCTGCATGTGTTGATCGGTCTCGTGGTAGGTCGTCGCCAAGGCATAGGCGAGCCAACGGTCGTCATCGGCCGCGCATTTTGCCTCCCATCCGTCGAGAATCGCGTTGATTCCGTCGACCTGCGATTGCCGCAAGGTGGGGAACATCGTCCGGCGGACCTGCGTGAAGAAAAAACTGCGATTGATCAAGCTCATGCCGCTCTCCTGGACAAGAGGCGATCATGCGGCGTCTGACTGAGCTTTGTCCACAATTTGTTCCTTATTTGTTCGCTATCCCTAATGGAGCTCGGCGCCGCGAAAAATGGTCAAGCGTCGACATCCGCCGGATAGGCCTCGCAACGGGTGGCGATGGGGTTCGGATGCGAGCGGGCGCGCGCTCGCCTTCAGCGCGCTGTTGCTTCATATATAGCGGACGCAGGTCACGGCCGGGCATGCCGGCAGCCTGTCCGAAAACAATCGGGAGAGAGACAATGGATCCGAAATCGACCGCGGTCGTTCTCATCGAATACCAGAACGATTTCACCTCCGACGGCGGCACGCTGCATGGGGCGGTGAAGACGGTGATGGACAAGACCAACATGCTGGCGAACACGGTCGAGACGGTCAAAAAAGCGCGCGAGCTCGGCGCGACGATCGTCTACGCGCCGATCACCTTCACCGAGGATTATCGCGAGCTGAACCCGACCCCGTACGGCATCCTGAAAGGCGTAGTCGACAGCAAATCATTCCGTCAGGGAACCTGGGGCGCGGCGATCGTCGACGCGCTGAAGCCGGAGCCGGGCGATATCGTCATCGAGGGCAAGCGGGGCCTCGACGGCTTCGCCACCACCAACCTCGATTTCATCCTGCGCGCCCGTGGCATATCGACCATCGCGCTCGGCGGAATTCCTGACCAATTGCTGCGTCGAATCGACGATGCGGACCGGATACGAGAAGGGCTATGACGTCATCACGCTCAAGGACTGCACGGCGACCGTCAGCGAGGAAGAGCAGCGCGCCGCGGTCGAGAAGAACTATCCCATGTTCTCGAAGCCGATGACCCATGACGAGTTCCTGTCGGGCCTGAAGAGCGGCAAGGCGGTCGAAACGAAGTCGCGCGGTTACGAGGCGGCGTGAAGCGCGCGCGATCCCTTCCTCAGGTCCGCTGGGGAAGGTGGCCCGGAGGGCCGGATGGGTGTGGGCAATCGCCGCGTCGCCGGCCGGATTGCACGAGCGTCGTTGCGAACTTGTAGAGCGCCAGCCCTGCTTTCCATACCCCATCCGTCGGCCTTGGGCCGACACCTTCCCCGCTCCGCGGAGAAGGGGCGACTGGGGCTATGGCGGGAGTGAGAGTAGGCAACCCGATGGATAGATCATGGTGCGATTGAACGAGGTCCGCCCAAACGAGGTCGCGGTCGAAGCGCCCAGCGCGTTCGACGCCGGCCTCGCGTTCATCGGCGTCATTCGCACGCCTTGGACATCTCGGCTCGAATGTCCCCGACAGGGGCGGGCCGACGGGCCGATCTGTCGGATCGAAATCTACGAGCCGTGGGTCGCGGCGCTGGACGGAATCGACGCGTTTGAGCGGATCGAGGTCCTCTATTGGCTGCACGAGTCCCGGCGCGATCTCGTCCGTCAAAGCCCGGCCAATGACGGGGCGACCCGCGGCACGTTCTCACTGCGCTCGCCGGTCCGGCCGAACCCGATCGGGACGGCGCTCGCCGCTCTCTTCAAGCGCGAGGGGCCGACCCTCCTGGTGAGAGGCCTGGATTGCCTCGATCGCACCCCTCTCATCGACCTGAAGCCCGACCGCTGCCTGTTCACGCCGCTCGCCCCGCCTCAGGCGGGGGATTTCGAGACCGGTTAACGCCCGCTGTCGTAGCGGCCGATCAGCTCGGCCCCTGGGACGCACGTGCTATCTTCAAACTGAGACACTACCCCTCGGCCGGTAGTGTCTCAGTTTGAAAATTGATGGGCTTGACGAACGCTCGCTTCATGCCCCGTGGTATGCTTGGCGCGAAACGCGGGACGAAATTGGATGGCGAATTATAGGATAGTCTGGTCGAATCGGCACGGTGGGCAGGGCGAAAAGTCGATTGAGGGCGCGGCGATGGCCTAGGCGTGGGTCGACGAGTTTCACGACAAGGGCGCAGATGCGATTGCCATATGGCGGGATGGCAAACTGATTTCGGAATCTGATCTAGCAGGCTACATGAAGATGGAAGCTGAAGAAGCGCGAAATGCCCCGCGGACCTAAAGGCGAGAAGCGCCCCGCCGACGTGAACGCCCGTGCCGTCCTTATCGCGAAGATCGCGACGGGCGAGATTGACGACGCGCCAGAGGACGAAGGGAGAGACCCGGCGGCAAAGGCGCTTGGAAACGCGGCGCGGCGTGGGCGGCGAAGATGACACCTCAGCGGAGAGCAGAGATTGCTAGGAAGGTGGCGGAAAAACGTTGGCACAATCAAGATAATTGAACGTTATCCGTCGGGGATATTGCTCTTATCCACAGAACCCCGAGTTTTGTTATTACGTCATCACAGTGCATCCGCACCTTGAGAAGACATTCTCCGGGTATATGGAACGGAGAGAATATTATCGGAAGGCGAAAAATGTTAACGCGGCCTGACTCCGTGTCTCCTAACGCCTGGTCTATTGGCAGTCGATTAGCCATGACATCTTTACGAGGTAATTGTGTTTCATTTATTACCATTTCGTTGTCTTTGGTTTTCACGCTGATTTTTAGAGATAAGTCGGCGGTAGACGAGTCGACAATCTCGTAATACGATACGAATATACATAATTTCGGGTACACCATCGGAAAAGCGCCGGCCATTACCATGTCTGGTCCATATACCCCTATCAGGGATAGTTTGCCGGCAACCTCCTGCCTTATGTCATCGCAGAAAATTGACATACCCCAAGCGTTTGTTGCCGATGTCATATTGGTGCGTTCGAAATCTGTGCCGGATCGGTCTGAGTTGGCTTCGGATTTGAGGCTTGTTTGAGAATGTTACTTCCCGCCGACCCAAACTCGCGGACCCAATTACTCCCGATACGGTTCACACCTAGTTCGTCGTCTAAGGTAAATCGCGGAGTCTTACCGAGCGCCCACGCAATTTCACCAACCGACCTAAGCGTTATGTTGCCGTTCCGCAACATTCTATTAATGACAGAACGGTTTACGCCAAGCTTCGTCGCGATAGCCTGTTGAGTGGTCTTTTTTTTACCGGCCTCGTCAAACGCGGCCATAAACAGCTTCTTCTTAACGCTGCTTATAAAACGACCAGCAACTCGGTCTTTTTCATCTATCTTTAGCTCATAGAACATCGGAGTAAGTCCCTAGCACGAATTTTGGTGGGTCGAGGTCGAGCGCTTCCCTCCGTCTAATACAATCGTCGCGGTATCCAGCGTATAAACCATGATTTTTCACTCGCTCCATTGAGTCTATATTTGCCATGACAAACGTACATTTGACGTGAAACCACCCAAATATTCTAATATCCTCTGTCTTAAATTCCCAAATCCCTTGATCGATAGGTTTCATTCGATGGGAGCGCTCATAGTAGGCGAAGTCCTCACCGCTTACAAAATCGTAAAACAGAGCGTCTACTTGCTCGGTTGGACGTAATTCGCTGTCTGGCATCGGAATGATCGTCGACAGCGAATTATCCAACCAGGTGGCGACGTGGGGAAATGCATACAGCAATCGTAGCGGCTGCTCGCCGAGCGCCAGCCCTCCTCCCAGGCGGACCAGCTGCTTTCTATCCGCCAATATAGATAATGTTGCCATTTAAGTCAACATCTGCTACTCAAAAATCTGATTCCTCATTTCCCGGATGCTTAACACGAATCGATGTCCGCGACGCTTCCGGGTGGCGAGCCGCAAGGCGCTGAAGCAAGCATAAAATGTCAGTTCGTCAAGCTGAGACGCTACCCCCGGCGGGCCTCCCTTGACTTTTCCGTCCTTTCGGTCCAAAACAAGAACAAATAGCGAACTTATAGGATGCAGACCGAATGTCGCCAAGCGGCAGGGCGGAGGGGCTGGCGCGTTTGCGGCGCGCCATCGCCCAGATCGAGGCTGAAGCCAGCTTAGCCGGAGTCCGCCCGGCGGGCGAGCCCGCCGCGAGGCGCCTCCCGCTCGGGCGGACGCTCGACGCCGCCCTCGGCGGCGGGCTCGCGGACGATGGCCTGCATGAGATCGCACCTGCCAAGCCTCAGGACGGGGCGGCGGCGATGGGCTTTGCGCTCGCGCTCGCCGCGCGGTTCTTAAGCCAGCGGCCAGCTTCGGCGCTCCTGATCGGCGAGGGCTTCGCCGCTGAGGAGTTGGGCGCGCTCTATGGGCCGGGTCTCGTCGCGCACGGGCTTCCCTTAAGCCGCCTCGTGTTCGTCAATGCCCCCGACCCGGCTTTGGCCTTCTGGGCGATGGAGGAGGCGCTCAAATGCGGCGCGCCGGCCGCGGTCGTGGGCGAGATCTGGAACCTCAAGGGCTATAGTCTCGCCGCCTCGCGCCGCCTGCTGCTCGCCGCGCGCAAAGGACGGACGCCCGCGCTTCTGATCATGGCCAGCGCCTATGGCCAGGCCGAGCGCCTCTCCAGCGCCGCCGAGACCCGGTTCGAGATCGCCGCCGCGCCCAGCGTCAAAGCCCCGGCGGCCGCCGGGCGGGACCTGCCCGGGCCGTTCGCCTGCGGGGCGCGGCTCGTCAAGGCGCGCCTTGCCCGCGCCGGGCCTGTAGACGCGGTCCCTAGCCCGTCGACAGACGGGCGTCCTTACGGACCCCCTATGGACCGCGTCGGCCGCGATCAACGATCGCGGCTACAGGCTTTCGACGCCGAGCGCGTCATCCGTCTGGAATGGCGAAGCCAGGACAACGTTTTCGAGGAATTGGCTTTTGGCGATCCGGCGATTTCTCTCCCTGTGGCTGCCGCGGCTGGCGACCGACCGCGCGCGGCGTCTCAACGGCGTTGATAAGCGTACGCCGCTGGCGGCAGTCGCCAAGGCCAACAACGCCGAGCGCCTGGTTTGCGTCGACGCCGAGGCCGCACGGCTCGGATTGACCATTGGCCTGTCGCTTGCCGACGCGCGCGCGCGCCATCCGAACCTCGTCGCGGTCGAGGCGGCGCCGGCGGAAGAGGCGCGGCTGCTCGAGCGCCTCTGCGACTGGAGCTCGCGCTTCACCCCGCTCGCCGCGCTCGATCGGCGCGACGGGCTGATGCTCGACATTTCCGGCGTCGCCCATCTGTTCGGGGCCGAAGAGGGGCTGATCGAGGACTGCCGCGCGCGGCTTGCCGCGCAAGGGGTATCCGTCGCCGCTGGCATTGGCGGCAATCCGCGCGCCGCCTGGGCGCTGGCGCGGTTTTCGCGGGTGAAGATCGCGCCCGAGCCGTTGAGCGACAAGGCGTTCGCCAAGCTCTTCCACGATCTGCCGCTCGCCGCGCTCGGCCTCGACGAGGCAACCGTGGCCGACATGGCGCGGGCGGGCTTGCGGCGCATCGGCGACCTCGCGATGAGGCCCCGGGCGCCGATCGCAGCGCGGTTCGGATCCGCTTCCGTGGCCCGGCTCGACGCGCTCAAGGGCCTCGAGCGCTCCTCGATCATGCCGCGCTTTGCGCCACCGGATTTTTGCGCCGAGCGACGGTTCGCCTCGCCCGTGCAGACGGTCGAGGCGATCGAGGCGACGTTGCGCAAGCTCGCCGACGATCTCGTGGTGCTGCTCGAGCGGCAGGCCAAGGGCGCGCGGCGGATCGGGCTTGAGCTCCATCGCGTCGACGGCGACGTGCGCCGCATCCGCGTCGGCGCGTCCCGGCCGCTCAACGAAGCGCGCGCGATCGTGCGGCTCTTCGCCGAGCGGCTGGCGAACCGGGACGAAGACGCGATCGACGCCGGCTACGGCATCGACCTGATGCGTCTCGCCTGCCTCGCAGCCGAGCCGCTCGCGCCGTCGCAGGCCGAGCTGGAGCGCGCGTACGAAGCCGAGCGCGCCAGCGCGCTCGCCGAGCTTCTCGACCGGTTGAGCGCCCGGCTCGGGGCCCGCGCGGTGACGCGGCGCGAGCTCATCGAAGCGCATCTGCCCGAACAGGCCGAGGCGGCCGCGCCGGCGACGTTGGGCCAAGCGCGGATGCAGGGGGAGGGGCGAGGGGAAAGGATCGAGACGGTTGCGGCCGGCGCGCCGGCTCGGCCATTGCGCCTGTTCGTTCGCCCGGAGCCGATCGAGGCCCTGGCTGAAGTGCCCGACGGGCCGCCATTGCGCTTCCGCTGGCGGCGCGTCCTGCATGACGTTGCCGCCATCGAGGGACCGGAGCGCATCGCTGCGCCCTGGTGGCGGCGCGCTGGCGCGCCGACGCGCGACTATTTCCGCGCCGAGGATTCTCAAGGCCGCCGCTTCTGGCTCTACCGCGAGGGCTTATGGGGCCGCGAGACGGCGCAGGCGAAATGGTTCGTGCACGGGGTGTTCGGGTGAGGGGGAAAGGAGATGGCGCCGAGACTCCCTCTCCCACCCGGGCCGCGCTTGCGCGCGCCCGGGCGCAGGCTCTTGCGGGAGAGGGCCGGGGTGAGGGGTTCGCGCCGTCAGGCGCGTGATGCAGAGGGCCTTGCGGCGCGGACCCCTCATCCGTCCGGGCTTCGCCCGGCCACCTTCTCCCGCAAGGGGAGAAGGGGTTTTGCGTCGACGAAAGCATAAGAAGATCATGATGCATCATCATCGTCCCATTTCTCCGATCGCCAAAGAGCGCGCGCGCGCCATGCGCGCGCAGGCCACAGATGCGGAAAGGGCGTTGTGGCTTCTGTTGCGGGATCGACGGCTGCAATCGATGCAGTGGCGTCGTCAGGCTCCGATTGGCGCCTTCGTCGTCGATTTCGTCTGTTTTGAGCATAGGTTCATTGTTGAATCCGACGGATCTCAGCATGCGGACAGCAGCCACGACCTCAGGCGCGACGAGTGGCTTCGAGAGCAAGGCTTCATCGTCGCGCGGTTCTGGAACCACGAGATCCTGCGTGAGCGGGAAAGCGTGCTGAGCACGATTCTCGCTCGGTGCGGCCTACCATGGTGAGGAGATGCGCCCCACCCCCCTCTCCCCTTGCGGGAGAGGGGTTGGGGGTGAGGGGTCTGCGCCGTGAGGCGCGTTATCCAGAGGCGCCTAGCGGCGCCGGACCCCTCATCCGTCGCCTTCGGCGACACCTTCTCCCGCAAGGGGAGAAGGGGGTTCACACTAACGAACGTCGTTGCGATCTCGGCGTCGAACCCTCCCTCGCAAGGGGGCCCCCATGATCCGCCCCGAGCCGCGGTTCGCCGAACTGGCGGCGATGACGAATTTTTCGTTTTTGCGCGGGGCATCGCATCCCGAGGAGATGGTCGCGCGCGCTGCCGAGCTTGGGCTTGCCGCAATCGGGATCGCGGATCGCAACACGCTCGCGGGCGTCGTGCGCGCGCATGTGTTTGCGCGCGAGAACGCCGGGACGATGGGCGCCACGCGGGTCGTTCCCGGCGCGCGGCTCGCCTTCGACGACGGCGCGCCGGACGCGCTCGTCTATCCGAAGGATCGCGCGGCTTACGGCCGGCTCTGCCGCATCCTGACCGCGGGAAACCTGCGCGCGCCCAAGGGCGAATGCCGGCTTCACCTGGATGATCTGCTGGAGCAGGGCGAGGGGCTGCAGGTCGCGGCTTTACCCACCTTTTCCCTTTGCGGGAGAAGGTGGCGCCCTAGGGCGTCCGGAAGGACGCCCGTCCTTCCGGACGGGCTATTGGCGCCGGATGAGGGGTCTACGCCGCTGGGCAGAGTGATGAGTGCGGGACTGGCGTCGCGCAACCCCTCACCCCTAACCCCTCTCCCGCCAAAGGGCGTCCAGAAGGACGCCCGTCTCTCGCCGGGCTATGGGGAGAGGGGGATTCTGCTCCGCCTGCGCGAAGCGTTCGGCGAACGCCTATGGATCGGCGCGAGCCTGACTTATGGCGAGCACATGCGCGGGGGACTGGCGCGGCGCGCGGCGCTCGCCCGTGAGGTCGGCGCGCCGCTGATCGCGACTAACGACGCGCTGATGCATGCGCCCGAGCGGCGCGCGCTCGCCGACGTTCTCGCCTGCATCCGCGAGAAGACGACGCTCGAGGCCGCGGGACGCCTTGCGCAGGCCAACGCCGAGCGGCATCTCAAGGCTCCGGACGAAATCGCGCGCCTCTTCGCCGAGGCGCCTGAGGCCGTCGCGGAGACGATGCGCTTCCTCGACGGCCTTCAGTTCAGCCTCGATGAATTGTCGCATTGCTATCCGGAAGAGCTGCGCGAAGGCTATGCGACGGCCCAGGCCGCGCTCGAAGCCTTCGCCTGGGCAGGCGCGCGCAAGCGCTATCCCGACGGAATTCCCCAGCGCACGCGCGAGGCGCTGACCCATGAACTCACGCTGATCGCCTCGCTCGACTACGCACCCTATTTTCTCACCGTGCATGACATTGTGCGCTTCGCCCGAGAGAAGGGCATCCTGTGCCAGGGCCGCGGCTCGGCGGCCAATTCCGCCGTCTGCTACTGCCTCTGGATCACCGAGGTCGATCCGGCGCGCTTCGATCTTTTGTTCGAGCGCTTCATCTCGCCCGAACGCAACGAGCCTCCCGACATCGACGTCGACTTCGAACATGAGCGGCGTGAGGACGTGATCCAGTACATCTACCAGCGCTACGGACGCGAGCGCGCCGGCCTCGCTGCCGCAGTGACGACCTATCGCACGCGTTCAGCGATCCGGGAGACGGCCAAGGTTTTTGGCCTCTCCGACGACGTCATCGCCGCCCTCAACGGCACGGCCTGGGGCCAGGAATTCGACGGCAATCGGCGAGGATCGCGTGCGTTCGATCGGCCTTGATCCCGCCGAGCCGATGCTGGCGCTTGCGCTCGAGATGGCGGAGGCGCTCATCGGCTTTCCCCGCCACTTGACCCAGCACAGCGGCGGCTTCGTCATCACCCGCGACCGGCTCGACGAAGTCGCGCCGGTGATGAATGCGGCGATGGAGAATTGCACGACGGTCGAATGGGACAAGGACGATCTCGATGCGCTCGGCCTTCTCAAGGTCGACGTGCTTGCGCTCGGCATGCTGACGGCGCTGAGCAAAGGTCTCAAGCTTCTCGACACACACTATGGCGAGCGCCTGACGCTCGCGACGATCCCGTCAGAGGAGCCTGAAGTCTATGCGATGATCCAGCGCGCCGACACGATCGGCGTGTTCCAGATCGAAAGCCGCGCGCAAATGTCGATGCTGCCGCGACTGAAGCCGGCGAGCTATTACGATCTTGTCATCGAAGTTGCGATCGTGCGCCCCGGCCCGATCCAGGGCGACATGGTGCATCCCTACTTGCGCCGCCGGCAAGGCCTCGAGGAGGTCTCCTACCCCTCGCCAGAGCTGGAGGCGGTGTTGAGCAAGACGCTTGGCGTGCCGCTGTTCCAGGAGCAGGCGATGAAGATCGCCATTGTGGCGGCCGGATTCACACCCGCTGAAGCCGATCGACTGCGCCGCGCAATGGCGACCTTCCGCCGGGTCGGCACGATCCAGACGTTCCAGGCGAAGATGGTCGAGGGCATGGCGGCCAGAGGCTACGATCGCGAGTTCGCCGAGCGTTGCTTCCACCAGATCGAGGGGTTCGGCGAATATGGCTTTCCCGAGAGCCATGCGGCGAGCTTTGCGCTTCTGGTCTACGTCTCGTGCTGGATGAAATGCCGCTATCCGGACGTGTTCGTCGCGGCGATGTTGAACTCCCAGCCGCTCGGCTTTTACGCGCCGGCCCAGCTCGTGCGCGATGCGCGCGAGCACGGGATCGAAATGCGCGAAGTCGACGTGAACCTGTCCGATTGGGACTGCACGCTGGAGCCATTCCCTTCCCCCGATAGCCCGTCGAAAGACGGGCGTTCTTTTGAACGCCCTATGGCGGGGGAAGGTGGCCCGAAGGGCCGGATGAGGGGTCCCCTCACCCCTACCCCTCTCCCGCAAGGGGAGAGGGGTTTGGCTATCCACCCCCGCCACGCCGAGATGGCGGCGCATATCCGCGCGACGCATGCCGTGCGCTTAGGTCTGAGGCAGATCGTCGGCGTCAGGGAGGAGGACATGCGCCGGCTCGTGGAGCAGCGGGGGCAGGCTTATGATTCGGTGCGCGATTTATGGCTGCGCAGCGGCCTCACGGCCGCGGCGCTGGAAAAGCTCGCCGACGCCGACGCCTTCCGCTCGCTCGGCCTCGACCGGCGGCAGGCCTTATGGGCGGTGCGCGGCCTCGACCGGGTTGGCGACCAGGACGATCTGCCGCTGTTCGCGAGCCGGCCGGCGCGCGAAGCCGAGCCGGACGCAAGGCTCCCGTCGATGCCGCTCGGCGCCCATGTGGTCGAGGACTATCGGCGCCTGTCGCTGTCCTTGAAAGCGCATCCGGCTTCGTTCATGCGCGCGCGCTTGTCGGGGCGCGGAATCTTGCGCTCCGACGCGCTGCGGTCGGTCAAGAACGGCGAGCGGGTCACGGTCGCTGGCCTCGTGCTGGTGCGTCAGCGGCCGGGCACCGCCAAGGGCGTCATCTTCATGACTCTCGAGGACGAGACCGGAATCGCCAATATCATCGTGTGGCCGAAGGCCTTCGAACGCCTGCGCGCGATCGTGCTCGGCGCCCGCTTCGTCGCCGTGACCGGAAAGCTGCAGAGTGAATTGGGGGTCATCCATATCGTCGCCGAGCGCATGAACGATCTGACGCCGATGCTTGGGCTTCTGTCGGAGGCGGGCGCGACGATCGGCGCCCTCGCCCGCGCCGACGAGGTGAAGAAGCCGCAGATGACGATGGCGCAGAAGCGGCAGGGCAATCGCTTCGCCAGGCCCCCGACCTTTGAGGACCCGCGCGCGCCGCCTCATCTGCCGCTCGAGACGGCCGACCCGGCGCAGGCGATGCCCGCCGGGCGCAATTTCCGCTAACGGGCGCTCCAAGGCCCCCATGCCTTGTTCGTCCCGCCCCGATACGCCTATGGGCGGCCTTATCTCTTGTGCCATATAAACGAGTCATGAAGACGACTATAGAGATTTCCGATCCGCTTCTTCGCGAGG
Organism: uncultured Alphaproteobacteria bacterium; assembly: GCA_963794155.1. Classification (GTDB taxonomy): domain Bacteria; phylum Pseudomonadota; class Alphaproteobacteria; order Rhizobiales; family Beijerinckiaceae; genus Roseiarcus. The sequence continues at coordinate 631,067 of CAWCCX010000008.1, forward strand.
CTCGCAAACTTGCTGAGCGCGAGGGGCTGACGTTACGCGCGCTGGTGGAGCGAGGGCTCCGCCGCGTCGTGACCGAGACCAAGCGGGGCGCCCGTTCAAGCTGCGCCACGCGAGCTTCAAGGGCAAGGGACTGCAAGCCGACGCGCGCGGCGCTTCCTGGAGCGAGCTGCGCGATCTGGCCTACGAAGGTCGCCGGGCTCGATAGCATTCGACCAATTTCCGTTGACGTCCGCGATTCGAACCGCCTGGTTCGCGCCCACCAAACCTTGAGAACCTCATGGCGGCATATGCGGCGCTGGCCTTCCTGTCGTTCCTCTGGGGCTCGTCCTTTCTTTTCATCAAGATTGCTTCGCGCGCCTTCGACCCGTTGGGCTTCGCGCTCGCCCGCGTCGGCGTCGCCGCGGCTGCGATGCTGCTTACGAGCGCCCTTTCGGGCAAGGTCTGGCCTGGATGGCGGCCGGGATTGTGGTTCAACCTCCTTGCGCTCGCGCTGATCGGGCAGGTCATTCCCTTCGTGCTGCTCGGAAAAGCGGCGACGCTGACGACCAGCGCCGACATGGCGCTGATGATGGGCGCCCAACCGATCTTCGTCTTTCTGTTCGGCCGCTTTCTGGGATCGCGCGACCGCTGGACATGGCTCGGCGCCCTTGGCCTTCTGGTTGGCTTTGCCGGCGTCGGCGTGACGTTTTGGTCGCCGGGAGGGCAGGACGGCTCTCATTCCGTCCTGGGGCGGGCTTTCGCCCTCGCCGCGGGCGTTTCCTATGGGACGGGCGCGATCATCTCCGGCGCCGCCACAAGGGAGATCGGCGCGGTCAGGGCGGTAACCGCCTCGATGACCATTTCGACGCTCGTGCTGGCGCTGACCGGGTTGGCGTTCGGGAATCCGCCGCCGCTCGCGACGCTCTTCCAGACCCCCTTGGCATCGCTCCTCGCCATGGGCGCGCTCGGCGTCTTCAACACGGCGCTCGCCTACTATGTCTATTTCCGGCTCGTCCACGAGGAGGGTCCGACCTTCGCGAGCCTCAACAACTACATCGTGCCGCTCATCGGCGTCATCGGCGGAGCGGTCGCGCTCGCCGAACCCATAGCGGCCTCGGCTTGGGCAGGACTGGCGCTGGTGCTGTGCGGCGTGGCCCTCACCGGCCGGTCGCTGCGACCGGCGAAAGCGTCTCAGGCTCGCCTGGCCACGACTCGGGCAAGCGCCAGTTGAGGCGTCAGCGGCGGCTTTTCAGCGCCTCGGAGAGCCGCATCGTCGCCGATCCGGGTTCGAGCGGCTTCGGCTGGCTCTCGTGCGGGGCCCAGGCGGCGAGCCAAACGAGGTCGAAAGTCGCGCGCACCCGCCCGTCCGGATCGGCGAAGCGGTCGGCGTAAAGGGCGGCGGCGCGGGCCAGGACCTCGCGGCGCAAGGGCTTGCGGCTGCGCGCGTCGAGCGCGTTCGCGCCCCCCATCGCGCGCAGGTCGGCGACCAGGGCCAGCATGTCGGGGTAGCGAACGACCGCGCGGTCGAGATCGACGACCGGGAGCGCCAAGCCCGCCCGCTGCGCGAGCTGCCCAAGCGCGCGCACATCGACGAACGGCGCAACCCGCGGCGACGCCCCGCCCAGCGCTTCGCTCTCGGCGATGGTCAGGCTCTGGCGAAGCTCGGTCAGCGTCTCGCCGCCGATCAGCGCCGCGATGAGGAGGCCATCGGGCTTCAGGCCCCGGCGCATCTGAATGAGCGCGCCCGGCAGATCGTTCACGCTCTGCAGCGCCAGGAGCGAAACGGCGAGGTCAAGGCGGCCATCCGCGACCGGCAGACGTTCGAGGTCGCCGACGGCGGCAAGAAAAGCGCCGGTCCCCAGGCTCGCCTGGGTCGGGGCGATCCGGACGACGCAGTCGACCTGCCCGCCGGCGGCAAGCGCAACCGCGCCCTGCGGGCCGGGGGAGCCGAAGTCGGCGGCGAGGGCGAAGCGCCGCTTGACCAGCGACAACCGCTCCTCAAGGTCCTGCGCCGCCCGGGCCAGGAGGAAGTCCGCCCGTGCGTCGCCAGATCCGCGCGCCCACGCGCGATCGAGGCGTCGATTGATGAGATCGCGATCAAATATCCGCGGCGGCGTCGGAGGCGGCATGCCCGCGCCTTATGCGCCAGACCGCCGCTCGCGCAAAGCTCCGGTTCGCGCTAACCTCGATGAATGGAGGCTACTCCGGCGCTGGAAGCGGATGAAGCGGACCGCCGGTCGTGGGCTCGGCGCGTCGGGCCGCTGGTCGCACGCCTGGCTCAATCTGCGCTCGACACGCTTTATCCGCCGACCTGCCTTGCCTGCCGCGCGGCGACGGACGCGCATGGAGCGCTTTGCCCGCGCTGCTGGAGCGCGATGCGATTCATCGAGCGGCCGTTTTGCGAGCGTCTCGGCACGCCGTTCGAGCATGATCTGGGACAGGGCCTCATCTCGCCGCAGGCGATGGCCGATCCGCCGGCGTTCGCCCGAGCCAGGGCGGTGGCCCGGTTCGAGGATGGGCCGGCGCGCACGCTTGCCCATCGGCTCAAATATGCCGACCGCGCCGAACTCGCCCGTCCGATTGCCCGCTGGATGGCGCGCGCCGGCGCCGACCTGCTCGCCGACGCCGATCTCTTGACCGCGGTGCCGCTTCACCCCTTGCGGCTCTGGCGACGGCGGTTCAACCAGGCGGCGTCCCTGGCGATGGAGATATCGCGCCAGACCGGGAAGCCCTGCGACCTGAGCGCGCTTCGGCGCGTCAAGGCGACCCGGAGCCAGATCGGGCTCACCCGCGCCCAGCGGGCGGAAAACGTCCAGGGCGCGTTTCGCGCCTCCGCGGACGCCGCGTTGCGGGGGCTCAACATCGTGCTGGTCGACGACGTCTTGACCTCGGGCGCAACCGCCAACGCGGCTTCCCGGGCGCTGCTCAGAGCAGGCGCGAAGCGGGTGGACGTGCTGGTGTTCGCTCGGGTTGTGACCGGCGCGTGAATTCCCATATATTGCCAAAAGGATGCGAATCCGCGCCTAGGAGTTGGTCACGCGTGCCCCCGGTCGTTATTTATACGAAGTCGACTTGCCCCTATTGTCACGCCGCCAAGGCGCTGCTGCGGACCAAGGCGGCGCCGTTCGAGGAGATCAGCGTCGATGGGGACCGCGCCGCTCAGGCGGCGATGGCGGCGAAGGCGAACGGCCGCTGGACGGTGCCGCAGATTTTCGTCGGCGAGACCCATGTCGGCGGCTGCGATGATTTGCACGACCTTGAGGCGGCAGGCGAACTCGACGGGCTGTTGGCGGGCTGAACGATGATCAAATACGCGCTTGGTTGCGCCGAAGGGCACGCGTTCGAAAGCTGGTTTCCCGACAGCGCTGCTTATGAGAAGCAACGCAAGCGCGGCTTCGTCGCCTGCCCCGAATGCGGCTCGACCGAGGTGGACAAAGCGATCATGGCGCCGGCTGTGGTCGGCGGCGAGCGCGCGGCGGCCGAATTCGAGTTCGGCGATCGTCGTCGACGATCGGCGCCGCCAGGCGCGCGAATTCATGCTCCGCATGCGTCGCGAAATCGAGGCCAACACCGACGACGTCGGCTCAAGGTTCCCGCAAGTGGCGCGAGCCATCCACCTCGGCGATGAGCCCGAGCGCGCGATTCGCGGCCGCGCCAGCCTCGAGGAGGCCCGGTCGCTGGTGGAGGACGGCGTGAACGTGCTGCCGGTGCCGATGCTCGAGGATGAGCTCAATTAGCCTTGCCGGCGGGGATTGGTCCGGGCCGAACAAGCGAAATTGCCGGTTTTGTCCCCTATTGGTCGTCGACGCGGAATTCCGTCGCCTCGACGACGGTCGTGCCGATCATCGTGCGCACCGAAACCCGGAACGGAATCAGGACGTGGTCGCGTTCGATCGGCGCGAGCCAGACCTCGAGATCCTTGTTCTCGGCCATGAACTTGGTCGCCGGGCGGTCGCGCCGATGGCCGGCGATCGGGACATAACGCGCGGCGCAGACTACGACCGGGCCCTCGTACCCCTTGGTCGCCACGTGGCGCTCGCCGACATAGGTGAGATCGATGTCGAAACGGGTGTAGCCGTCGAAGATCGGAACCTTGCGATCGCACGCGGCCGGCGACACGATTGGTCCCAAGGCGGGCGCCGGAATGATGACCGCGCCAACCGGATCGACGACGCCCTTCTCGTCGCCGGGCCCAAGCGGAACCCGATCCGGCTTCTCGTCGAACGGCGGCGAGATCTCTAGCCCGGTCACAGCGTTGCCGGCGAGCGCCATTCGGATGGTGCGCGTCATTTTTGAGTCCGCGGCGATGGTGGCAAAAGTCGCGGGCGACACATGGCCTTGCACGATCGCGCCGGTGCCGGCCGAAGCGCCGCGCGCGTTGGCGAGGAGCCGCGCGAGCCCGGTTGCTTTCGCGTCGCCCTGGATCGAATAGCTGGTCGGGGTCAAGTTGGCATTGAGGTTGACCGCGCCGATCGGAAGCCCGATCAGCGACACGCGATAAGTCACGTGCAGGACATCTGCGCGCGCGCTCGCGGCGGCAACGAGCGCCGCCGCCATCCCGACGGCGCCCAACGCCAGGCGCGCCCATGGTGATCGCGGCGGCATGGTGTCGAAGCTCCTGGTCCGGCGCATGAAGCGCATTGAACGGCGATTGCGCGAATATTCCGGCGCCAATGCGCCAACTCAAGGGCAACCTCGAATGAGCAAAAAAGTCATCCGTCGCCGCTGTCAAGACCTTGCGGCAGGGCCACGGGCCGACTTAACATCCCTCCATGGTCGAGACGGTCATTTCCATCCGCGCGGCGCGGCTAGGCGACGAAAGCGAAATCGCCGCCGTGCACGACGCGGCTTGGCGCGAGGCCTATCGGGGCGTCATTCCCGGTCGCGAACTCGAGCGGATGATCGCGCGGCGCGGGCCGACTTGGTGGCGTCTGGCGATCGCGCGGCGCACGCCGCTCCTGGTGCTCGAATTCGCCGACTCAGTTGTCGGCTACGTCAGCTACGGGCGCAACCGCGTGCCGGCGCTGGGCTATGGCGGCGAGATCTTTGAGCTTTACCTCGCGCCGGAATGCCAGGGGTGCGGGTTCGGGCGGCGCATGTTCGAGGCGGCGCGAAAGGATCTCGCCAGCCACGGGCTCTCAAACCTTGTCGTTTGGGCATTGGCCGATAACGAGCGCGCGGTTTCCTTTTACCGCCGCCTGGGCGGGCGCGTCCTCAGGCGCGCGCGCGAGACTTTCGGCGGCCAGCAGCGCGAGCGGGTCGCTTTCGGCTTTGGCTGAACAGCCGTTCCTTCTATAAGAGCAGCGTGACGAGCCGCTGAAATCGGCCCATGACAGCGCCAACGCGCGGCCGCAACGAGGGAGGGTCGACGTGGATTTGAATGCTGTCTCGATCGGCAAGAACCCGCCGCACGATGTCAATGTCGTGATCGAGGTGCCGATCGGCGGCGAGCCGATCAAGTATGAAATGGACAAGGCGAGCGGCGCGCTGCAGGTCGACCGATTTCTCTACACCTCGATGCGCTATCCGGGAAATTACGGCTTCATCCCCCATACGCTGTCCGACGACGGCGACCCGTGCGACGTGATCGTCGCCAATACCCGCGCGATCATTCCCGGCGCGGTGATGAGCTGCAGGGTGGTCGGCGTCCTGATCATGGAGGACGAAGCGGGCGGCGACGAGAAGCTGCTCGCCGTGCCGTCGGCCAAGCTCACGCAGCGCTATGCTCATGTCCACAACTATTCCGATCTGCCGGGGATCACGCTGCAGCAGATCGAGCATTTCTTCGCCCACTATAAGGACCTCGAGCCCAACAAGTGGGTCAAGATCGTCCGCTGGGGCGACGCCGACGAGGCGCGCCGAATGGTGCTCGATGGCATCGAGCGGGCCAAGAAGACGAAAACCGCCGAGAAGGCCAAGAACTGATCGGACGCTCGCGATTGCGCGCTTACGCGCCAGGGAGGATGCGAGGTGCGGAAGAGCGAACAGTCGCGCGACGTGCGCCGGTGAAGCGCTCGTTCATCGACGCGCGCATCGACCGGATGCTCGACCTCTGCGGCCGCCACGGCGTCGCGCTGCCGCCGTTCGCGCTCTGGGGAAAGGATGACTTTCGCGCCAACCCGGAGGCGGCGAAACTGATCGCCGAGCGCGGCATGGGCTGGAACGTGGTCGAATTCAAGCCGGGCCTGTTCGCGCGCGAGGGCCTGACCCTGTTCACGCTGCGGATGGGCGACTGGCGCGAGCTCGAGACGGAACGCGGCCGGCTCTACGCCGAGAAGGCGATCGTGGCCGAGGACGGCCAGCGTGCGCCGCATCACTATCATGTGGTCAAGACGGAAGACATTCTGAACCGCGGCGGGGCGCGGTTCGTCGTCGAACTGTTCAAGGTCGACCCCGAGGGCGCGCCGCTGAAGGAGAGGTTCCGGGCGCTGAAGGACGTGAGCGTGCTCGATCTCGGTCCCGGCGACCAGGTGCGGCTTGAGCCGGGCGAGAGCCTGACGCTCGAGCCTTTCATCGCCCACGCGTTCTGGGCCGAGGGCGGCGCGGCCGTCGCCGGCGAGGTTTCGCTCGCCAACGACGACACGACCGACAATTATTTTGTGCCGCCCCTTAAGCCGTTCCCGCTGATCGACGAGGACGCGCCGGCGCGCTACGTGACGGTGAGGGACCACGCGCGGCGTTGAGGCGCGCGCTGCTGTCTGCTGGAATCAGAAGAGGGTCTTGTCATTCCGTCACTGCGTCCGCGAGCTTGGCTTGCCGAAGTCGGCAACCGTCCGCGCGAACGCATTCCGTTCAGGCCGTGCGGAAGATCCTGCGCAGGCCGCCTCTGTTGAGACCATACCGCCAGCCCAGGAACCCGAATCCCGCGATCAGCATCGCCCAGGTTGATGGCTCGGGGATCGATCCGGTCGGAGTGAACGACGTGAGGCTACCGAGTGAGTTAACCACGGAAAAATAGGGCGTACTCCCCACAGGCAGGGAAAAGGTAAACTTGTTACTGCTTTCGCCCGGACCTATGTCGACGGTAAGGTTGGCGGCGCCAGTGAATTGTTCATACGAGACGCCAGAGCCGGGCACCACGATGCCGGGCAGCGAGCAATTGCCGCCGCTGCACGGGCCAGCGTTCCAATCGAGCTGCGTGGTTTCAGGGTTGGTTGCGTCCGTGACCACGCTGAACGCCCAAATATACCAGTCCGACGAATTGTTGATGATCGTGAACGTCCCAGTCGACCCCGTGATCGATTCGATGAAAACGAAGTCGCTTGGATCTACCGCAAGAACAGCGTGGGCCGGCGTAAAGGCGCCGAATCCGAGGCTCGCCGCGCCGGCGAGCAAAAACGAGCGCCACCTGTTCGTCCTCCCACCCGCCTGGTCGTGACCGAATCTCGTCAAAACCACGTCCTGGCCGCGAGATTACCGGTTCGTTACCACAAGTTAATCTTGGAGGCAAGAGAGGCCCGTCAAGAATTTGGAAATTCGCCCGTCGGCCCGCGCCCATCCATTTCCTGCCCATCCGCCAGCCGGCTCATCGCCGCGAAAAACAGGCTCCGGAAGCGCTCCGCGTCGACCGCGACGGCGACTTCGGTGTTGGCGAGGCGGCCCCATTGGCCGCGCCAGTCGACGATGGTGGCGCCGGTCGTCAGCCGCCCCGAGGTCTCGACGTCGACCGCGGCGCGGCGCGTCTCGACCAGAGTTGGGTCGAGGGCGACCGCGACCGCGAGCGGGTCGTGCATCGTGAAGATGCGTTTGCCGAGCATTTTCTCCATCCGCTCGAAATAGAAGCGCGAGGCGTCTTCGAGGAAGCGGCTGAGCGCCGCCCCGTGCTGCTTTCCGGCGATGCGCGCCGCGATCGCCGCGACATCGCCCTCGTCGATGATCGTCTTGCGGGTGACGTCGAGGCCGATCGCGATGACCGGCGCCGCGCCGACGCCGCCGAAGGAGCGAAAGACGATCCGCGCCGCCTCCGGATCGTGCCAGATGTTGAACTCGGCCGAAGGCGTTACGTTGCCCGGCTCGGCATAGGCGCCGCCCATGATGACAAACCGCTTGACGAGGCGCGGCAGTTCGGGGTCGCGCATCAGCGCGAGCGCGATATTGGTCAATGGCCCGGTCGCGCAGAGGATGAGGCGCCCCGCATGCCCGCGGGCGGCGGCGACGATGGAATCGACGGCGTGAAGCGCCCCCGCCTCGTCCTCAGGTTCGGGCAGCACCGCATGACCGAGGCCACTCTTGCCGTGAACCTCGCTCGCGTCCCTGACCGAGATCGAGAGCGCGGTCGGCGCGCCCGGCCAGACGGGGATGTCGCCGCGTCCGGCAAGCTTGAGAACCGCCCGCGTGTTGCGCGTCGCGGCGGCTAGGGGAACGTTGCCGACGACCGTGGAGACGCCGAGAATCTGCGCCTCTTCGTGCGCGCAGGCGTAGAGCAGCGCGAGCGCGTCGTCGATGCCGGTGTCGACGTCGATGACGAGGGGCTCGGCGACCTCAGACATGGCGACAATCTCCCGGTCTTCTCATGAGGCCGCACCGGATCGCGGTCAGGTGCGGCGGGATATTCTGGCCGGGCGGGCGAGCCAGGGTCAAACTGAAAAACCGCGCCGTTCCGTGTTGAGCCAGCGCGACATCAGAAGGATGGCGACGACCGCAAGGCCGAGCGCCAGACCGATCCACACCCCGACCGCGCCGAGCGACGTTCCGAATCCCAACGCCATGCCGACCGGCGCGCCGATCGCCCAGTAGCCGATGAGCGCGATGATGAGGGGAATGCGCGAATCGTGGACGCCGCGCAGCATGTTGGCGAGCGTCGCCTGGCTCGCGTCGAAGATCTGGAACAGGGCAGCGATCTGCAGCAGCGCGATTGCGAGCTCGACCGAATTGGCGTTGGCCGGCGCGCTGACGTCGATGAACGGGGCGACGAGCAGCCGCGGCGCGCCGATCATCGCCCCCGCCGAGAGGACGGCAAACATCGCCGTCAGGCTGAACGCCGACCATCCGGCGCGCGAAATCGCTTGAAGGTCGCCCGCGCCATAGGCGTGGCCGACCCTGACAGTCGCCGCCTGGCCCAGCCCGAGCGGGACCATGAAGGCCAGGGAGGCGATCTGCAACGCGATCGTATGCGCCTCGATCGCGGTCTGACTGATGAGGCCCATCGCCAGAGTCGCGGCAGCGAACACTCCGACTTCGGCGACGATCATCACCCCAATCGGCAGGCCGAGCCGCCACAGCGCCGCGAGTTCGGCGCCAGCAAGGCGCCACGGCAGGGCGAACAGCCGCAGCGCCCGCATGCGCGGATCGATCAGCGCGGCCGCCATCAGAATGGCGAACATCAACGCCTGCGACAGGGTGGTGGCGAGACCGGAACCGATGATGCCGAGGGCCGGCATGCCGAGCTTGCCGAAAATCAGCGCGTAATTGGCAAGCGCGTTGAACGCGACGGCGACAAGGCCCGCAACCAGCGCCGGACGGGGGCGCTCGAGCGCCGCAAACGCCGACCTCGCGGCGAAGAACAGCAGGCTTGGCGCGAGGCCCCACTGGAAGCCCCAGAGGTAAACGCCGGCGTCGCGGGCGACGTCCGCCGGCTCGCCGATCGCGAGAAGGAACGGCGTCGCGCCGATGAGAACGATCCACACGACGACGGCGAAGAAGACCGCAGACAGGAGCGCCTGATGGGTCGCGCGCCTCAACGCGGCAGAGCTCTGCCCCGCGCCGATCTTCGCCGCGGCGATGGGAGACAAGGCGGCGACGACGCCGATTCCGAGCAGGAACAGCGGCTGATAGAGAAAGAAGCCGAGCGATCCCGCCGCAAGCGCGTGGGGCGAAAGCCGCCCCAGCATCATGAAGTCCGTCGCCGTCATCACGTTGATTGCGACGTTGGCGAGGATGATCGGCCAGCCGAGCGCCAGCGTCGCGCCGAGCTCTTGCTTGAGCCAGCCCGGGGCGGTTGTCGCGCTTGATGGCGGCGCTGCGGCGCCCATGGTCGGCTGGTCCTGAAAAGAGGGGGCAGGGGCATTAGCGGAAGCGCGCAATCGGAGCAACTTGGGATCAGTACGTAGGCGCGGAGTGGTTGGGATGAGCTTCCTCAAGCGGCTCGCCGTCATCCAACCGTTCGCGCAATCCAGTCGAGAACATCGGCGAGGCGCTCGCCCAGGGCGAGATGGCCTGCGCCCTCGACCCGCCAGAACGCCTTGGGCGGATTGGCGAGCGCAAACAGCCTCTCGCCGAACCGGACCGGGATGACGGGATCTTTCGTCCCGTGGACCATGAGCGTCGGCGCGTTCACCATTCCGATCAGCAAATCGCTGCGGAATGGATCGCGAAGCAAGGCGCGAACCGGGACAAACCAGTACGCAGCCGCCGCGACGTCGGCGATCGACGAAAAGGGCGAGTCGAGAACGAGCGCGCCAACCTTGTGGCGCGCGGCGAGCGCGACCGCGACGCCGGATCCGAGCGACTCCCCGAGAGCGACGATGCGCTCCGGCGCAACGCCGCTCTCGATCGCCGCCGCGTAAGCCGCTTCGCCGTCGAGCTTGAGCCCGCGCTCGCTCGGAGAGCCGGTCGAACCGGCATAGCCGCGATATTCAATCGCCAGCACCCCCATGCCTGCCTTCGCCATGGCGCGAAAACGCTCGACCCTGAGGTCGAGGCCGCCCGCGTTGCCGTGAAAATAGAGGATCAGCGGCCGCCCCAGCCGAGGCGGGATGCGCCACGCCGCCAGACTCTCTCCATCCTCGGTCTTAAGACGCAGCGTCTCGGCCTCAAGTCCGAGCGTCGCGGGCTCGACGTCTGCCGCGTCGCACCGAAACAGGATCTTGCGCTGGCCGACCAGAAGCCCGACGAACAGCGCGGCGTAAAGCCCGGCGCAGGCGGCGATCGCGATCAGCACGATGCGCCGAGCCCGGCCGTGACCGGCGTTGCGCTCAGTGCTGGAGCGCTTTCACGATCGAGTCGGTCATCTTCTTGGCGTCGCCGAACAGCATCAGGGTATTGTCGCGGAAGAAGAGCTCGTTCTCGACCCCGGCGTAGCCCGAACCCATGCCACGCTTGACGAACAGCACCGTCTTGGCTTTGTCGACGTCGAGGACCGGCATGCCGTAGATCGGCGACTTGGGGTCGGTCTTGGCGGCCGGGTTGGTGACGTCGTTGGCGCCGATAACATAGGCGACGTCGGCCTGCGGGAACTCGGAGTTGATGTCCTCAAGCTCGAACACTTCGTCGTAAGGGACATTGGCTTCGGCCAGCAGCACGTTCATGTGGCCCGGCATCCGGCCAGCGACCGGGTGGATCGCATATTTGACCTCGACGCCGTTCTTCTTGAGGAGATCCGCCATTTCGCGCAGCGAATGCTGGGCCTGCGCGACCGCCATGCCATAACCCGGCACGATGATCACCTTCGAGGCGTTCTTCATCATGAAGGCTGCGTCCTCGGCCGAGCCCTGCTTGACGGGCCTCGTCTCCTTGGCCCCCGCCGTGCTCGCGACCTCGCCGCCCCAGCCGCCGAGAATGACCGAAATGAATGACCGGTTCATGCCCTTGCACATGATGTAGGACAGGATCGCGCCCGAGGACCCGACCAGCGCGCCAGTGATGATGAGCGCCAGATTGCCGAGGGTGAAACCGATGCCCGCCGCTGCCCAGCCAGAATAGGAGTTGAGCATCGAGATGACGACCGGCATGTCCGCGCCGCCGATCGGAACGATGAGCAGGACGCCGAGCACGAGCGAGATGAGGGCGATGAGCCAGAAGAACGCCGGCGATTGGGTGGCGTAGAAGAGCGCGATCATCAAGACGAGCGCGACCCCGAGCCCGCCGTTGACGAGGTGACGCTGGGGCAAAAGGATCGGCGCGCCGGACATGCGGCCGTCGAGCTTGAGAAAGGCGATGATCGAGCCGGTAAAGGTCACCGCGCCGATGGCTAGCCCAAGCGACATCTCGATCGTGCTCGCCGGATGAATGATGTCGCCCTCTTCGATGCCGAAGGCCTCGGGCGCATAAAACGCGCCGGCGGCGACGAGCACCGCGGCGAGGCCGACCAGCGAATGAAACATCGCCACCAGCTGCGGCATCGCGGTCATGTGGATAGTGCGCGCCCGCCACGCGCCGATGCCGCCGCCGATGGCGAAGCCGAGAATGATGAGCAGCCACGCAAGGGCGCTGGACGGCGGCCGCAACGCCAGCGTCGTGAGCACGGCGATCGCCATGCCGATCATGCCGAACCGGTTTCCCTGGCGGGAGGTCGCCGGCGACGACAGTCCGCGCAGCGCCAGAATGAACAGGATGCCGGAGGCGAGATAGAGCAGGGCGGCGAGGTTGGCGTTCACCGGCGTCAGCCCTTCTTTTTGTACATCGCCAGCATGCGCTCGGTGACGAGGAAGCCGCCGAAAATGTTGACCGAGGCGAGGATGAGCGCGATGAAGCCGACGAAGCGCGCGAACACCGAGCCGCTGTCAACCGCGGCGACTCCGATCGACAGCAGCGCGCCGACGACGATGACCGAGGAAATGGCGTTGGTCTCCGACATCAGCGGCGTATGCAGCGCCGGGGTGACCGACCAGACGACGTAATAGCCGACGAATACGGCCAGGGCGAAAATCGCCAGCCGGAACACGAACGGATCGATCGCGCCGCCCGAGGCGGCCTGGCCGGCGGCCGCGAGCTGGTCGCTATAGGCCTCGGCGGCCTGGGCCGCATCGCGCGCCGCGTCTGCGGCGGCTCTGAGTTTTTCAATTGCGGCGTCGAGACTGTCCATGCGGCTCTCCGGCGACCAGGGGCGGGCTGGGGTGAAGGTCTATTTCGGCGAGAAGGCGGGGTTAACGATCGCGCCGTCGCGGGTCAGGCACGTCGCCTTGACGAGTTCGTCATCCCAGTTGACCGCGAGCGACTTTGTCTTCGCGTCGATCAGCGTCTCGGCGAAGGCGTAAAGATTGCGCGCATAGAGCGCGGAGGCGGAGGCGGCGATCCGGGTCACGTTGGAATAGCCGACGATCTTGACGCCGTTGTCGCTGACCGCCAATTCTCCCGGCCGCGACAGTTCACAATTTCCGCCGCGTTCGACCGCGAGATCGACGATGACCGAGCCTGCGCGCATCGACCTGACCATGTCGGCGCTGACGAGGCGCGGCGCCGGGCGGCCGGGGATCAGCGCAGTGGTGATGACGATGTCCTGCTTGGCGATATGCGAGGCGATGAGCGCGGCCTGCTTGGCTTTGTAGCCGTCCGACATTTCCTTCGCGTAGCCGCCCGCGGTCTCGGCCTGCTTGAACTCCTCGTCCTCGACGGCGACGAATTTCGCCCCGAGCGATTCGACCTGCTCCTTGGTCGCCGGGCGCACGTCAGTCGCGGTGACGATCGCGCCCAGTCGGCGGCCGGTCGCGATCGCCTGAAGGCCGGCGACTCCGACCCCCATGACGAACATCCTCGCCGCCGGAACGGTGCCGGCCGGCGTCATCATCATCGGCATCGCCCGGCCGTATTCGGCCGTCGCGTCGATCACCGCGCGATATCCGGCGAGGTTGGCCTGACTCGACAGCACGTCCATGACCTGGGCGCGGGATACGCGCGGCAGGAGCTCCATCGCGAACGCAGCGACCGCGGCCTTCGCCATCGCTTCGAGTGCTTCGCGATGGCCGTAAGGGTCCATGGTCGCGATGATGAGCGCGCCGGGCTTGAGACGCGCGATTTCCTGCGCATTTGGCCGGCGAACCTTCAACACCACATCGGCGCCGAGCGCCTCGTTCGCGGAAACGAGCCGCGCGCCCGCCGACTGATAGTCGGCGTCGGGAAACCCGGCCTTGGCGCCCGCGTCATGCTCGACCGCGACCTCCGCCCCGAGAGCGGCGAATTTCTTGACCGTTTCGGGAGTGGCTGCGACGCGCGTTTCCCCCGGATCCGTCTCCGCCGGCGCTGCTATCAGCATGAACCCTTCCCCAAGACCGTCGACGTCTGGCGCGGCGAGCGTTCGTTCGGCTTCGCGTCCCACGCGCAAAGCGGCAGCCGATCTCGCGCCGGCGGGACAGCCTTAGAGCATCGGCCTTCCGGCCGCAACGCGGCAGCGGCGGCGCGAGCGATTGCGCCGCGCGCGCCAGATCAGACGAATGAAGGAAGCGAAAGCAGATGGGCCGCGCATGAGCGGGCGGGCGCGCAAAGTCTCGGCGTCGGCGGTTGCCGAAGCGTCAGGCGCGGGCGACGGATTCGGCCAGGCGATCGTTGGGCTTGTCGCGCACCTCGAGCGTCTCGAACTTGAGAAGTTCGGTCTCCGCCTCCTCCTGCGCCGCCTTCGCCTCCTCGAGCTGGCCGAGAAGCTCGGCGATCGAGCTCTTCAAATTGTCGCGTCTGACCGAGGTCGCGCGGGCGTAGGTCGGATAGGCGAAATGGGCGGGGTCGGCGATCCCGGCGCGCTTTTCCTCAGTGGCGATCTCACGATCGAGATCGCCGATCATACGGGTGAACTCGGCCAGCATCATCTCGATCTGCCGAACCCGGCGGCGCTTTTCGTCGAGTTGAAAGCGCTTCAGCCGAACAAGCATGTCCCGCGACTTCATTCCAGCCCACTCCTCAACAACTGCGACGCGCGAGGACACCGCCGTCCTCAAATCACGACCACGAGACGGCGCGACGATGCATGAGGAAGGTTTCTCTTTTCTTACGTCAGGGAATCGATGGGCGGGCCAGGAATCGTCGTTGCGAGGAGCAATAGGGCGTCGAAAGGACGCCCTATGGCGACGAAGCAATCGAGGCGTCGGGCGCCTGCGTTCCCCTTGATTGCTTCGCTTCGCTCGCAATGACCACTGCGTCGCCGACAGCGTTAGCAGTTCGTTTACGCGCTTCGTTAACAATCGGGGCCGGTCGTCGAACGGATAGGCGGAAAAAAATATTTTGCCCATTCAACAGCGCGGCGTCGCCTTTCAAGCAGCCGTCGATCCGCGAGTCCGATGAATCCGTTGGAATGGTTGGTTAATGTGACACATTAAATTGTGATACGACGAAATACCCTTTATTATCAATTTGTTACTATTGTAGAGGATATCGCAGGCGGGGGACTTGCGCAAACGAATCATGGTTTGTTAACCAATGGCGGTCAGTCTTCGTTCGAATCAGTCCGATCTCCGAACTGCGCGCCGGCGAGGGTTGGGCATGAAAGCGACGTACATAACCGCGGTCAACAAGCGACGGGCGAGGCGGGGAGCCTAAAATGCGGGTACTTTTGATCGAAGACGATACAGCGACCGCGCAAAGCATCGAACTGATGTTGAAGTCGGAAAGCTTCAACGTTTACGTCACCGACCTCGGCGAGGAGGGCATCGACCTCGGCAAGCTCTATGATTACGACATCATCCTGCTTGACCTCAATCTGCCCGACATGTCCGGCTATGAGGTGCTGCGCTCGCTCAGGGTGACCAAGATCAAGACCCCCATTCTGATCCTTTCCGGGATGGCGGGCATCGAGGAAAAGGTCAAAGGGCTTGGCCACGGCGCCGACGATTACCTCACCAAGCCGTTCCACAAGGATGAGCTGGTCGCCCGGATTCACGCGATCGTCCGTCGTTCGAAGGGACATGCGCAGTCGGTCATCATCACCGGCGACCTGACCGTCAACCTCGATCAAAAGACGGTCGAAGTCGACGGAGCGCGGGTGCATCTCACCGGCAAGGAATACCAGATGCTGGAGCTGCTCTCGCTGCGTAAGGGCACGACGCTGACCAAGGAGATGTTTCTCAACCATCTCTATGGCGGCATGGACGAGCCGGAACTCAAGATCATCGACGTTTTCATCTGCAAATTGCGCAAAAAGCTCGCGACGGCCTCGAGCGGGCGCAACTATATCGAGACCGTCTGGGGCCGCGGCTATGTGCTGCGGGAGCCCGCGCCGAGCGACGACCGCATTCCCGCCTGACCGGAAACGGGCCCGCCGAGCGCGGACGCGCGTCCCAGCGGGCGCGGCGTCCCGGCCTGGATCAGGCCGGCGCGTGGATGACTTCCTCATCCGGCATGCCCCAGCAGAGATACCCCATGTCAAAGGCCATCAGCCCGAGCCCCTCGGTCTCGATCTCGCCGCGGCGGCCATAAGGAGCCCAGGGGCCTGGATCGCGGGCCAGCTTGTGTTCGCCGCCATAGAGGTAGGGCGGAAAGATGAGGCCCTCGCGGTGGATGTCGGCGCGGATCATCAGAACCGTCCCGCCGACCGCATCGAGCCGCGTCAGCGGACCCTGGCCGCGCAGGTTCTCGAGCAACACCCGGCCGTTGTCGCGCCAGCCGTTGCGGTCGAAAGTCGGACCTCCGGGGGTCTGCACGCAGTGCGGGTGGACGATGTCTTTACCCGTCGCCAATAGGCGGTCGATCAGATCTGGCGCCGCGTCGATCACATCGACATCGAGCCAGAGCACCCAGTCCTCGTCGTCGAGTGCGCGAGACAGGAGATGATTGCGAGAACGGGCCAGCGCTGCGCGCCGCGCCAGTTGGATTTCGGGCGCCGTACGGGGCGTGCCGGGCGGGAGATGGAAGCCCATGTTCTGCTGCAGCAGGCGGCAGCGCCGGTAATGTCGCCCTGCCTCAGCGAGGCGGACGCCCAGCGCTTCGAGAGTGCCGTCGCGGCTGTCGCTTTCCAGATAGGCCAGGGTGATCCGCGCGCGCGGGTAGTCCAGGCGGTCGAGCAAGGCGAAATGCGTATCGAGATGCGACGTCGCGTCCTTCACCGGGGTCGCGATCAGGATCCGTGCGCTCACGCGACCTGATCCAGCGCGGCCAGCAGTCGCCGCGTGACCGCTTCGGCGCCGAACTCCTGACGGATGCGGATCGACATGGCTTCGGCTTCGGAGCGGAACGGCGCGGGGTCGGCTGCAAATTTTCGCATCAGGGAAAAAGCCGCTGCGTCGTCGGGCTCCGGCCACGAATGGCCATCATCGAACCAGTCATATCCGGAACTGTTCTCGGCCGGCGTCATCCGGAACGGCACGCGGACGCGCGAATTGGGGCCGAGATAGTCGACTGGTCCGCCATAATCCACCGTGATGACCGGTCGGCCGTGCGTAGCCGCGTCAAATCCGCCAAGGCCGAACCCCTCGGACCGCGACAATGAAACGAAACAATGCCCGAGCGTATGCAGTCCGTCGATGAAATTGTCGGCTAGTCCGTCGTCGGCGATCACGCCGATGCGGGGCGGCGGCCGGCCGAGTTCGCTGGCGGCGCGGGCGATGATCGCCGCCACGACGCCGCTTGCGCTGCGGTCACTGACCGGAGACGCCGGCTCGTCGTACGGGATTTCTCGGCTGGTCTTGATGATGAGCGCGACACGGTCGTCCTGCGTGAAGCTGCGCACGAAGCCGTCGATGAGTTGCGCGAGGCGTTTGCGGGGGGCCCAGGCGTTGATCGTGTAGAACACGATGTCGTCCGGACGGATGCCGAGGTATTTCGCGAGCCCGGCGAGGCGCGCGGGTGGCGGCGGTCGCAGCGTCTCCCGACAGAGATGCGGGACGACCGTTGCGGCCGGAAGGCGCTCCGGCGCGGCGCGCAGCACCGCCTCGTTGTGCGCGGACGGCACGCAGAGATGATCCATGCGAGCAAGCGAAGGAACCCATCTGCGGATGATCGTATCGGTCTCCCACGTGCCGATGCCGATATGGCGTACTCCGGTCACCGGACTGAGGTGTTCGAGCCAGTAGCCTGGCACGAGGTGAATAATGCGGATACGGGCGTCGACCGGGCGCGACGTAGCTTCGACCAGCGGCTTGAGGCCGCTATCGGCGCCCGCCACACTACGGGCGATCAGGCCGGCGCGGCCGCGGCTGAGCTCGGCGCTCCCGATCCCCTCTCCGACCCGGCCGGACCCGATGGCGTCGCCCGGATAGGGCATCCAATGGACCTCGAACCCCGCTTCGACGAGCAGGCGCACATAGCCGACCGCGGCGGTCCCGTAGCCCACCGCGCCGGCGTAGGAAATGTATTCGATCGCGCCCTTGCCGCTCATGCTCAGACCGGCATCGTGCCATAGTGGGTGGTGATGATGCTCGGGTCGATCAGAATGTCGAATCCGAGCGTCCGCAAGCGGCGGCAGACCCAGTAGTCCTCCGACAGATACTCGTTGGCCTGCAGGCCGACGCGAAACACGTCGTAATGCATCGATGTGTCGGTGTTGCCCACGAGCGTGCTCATGCGCGCGTAAGTGCGTCCGTGGTCGATCGCATCTTGAACGAGCGCGTCGCAGGCCGTGCGCGACAGCAGCAGGGCTCCCGTGCTGACGTTCTCCACCTTGAGCAGCGAGCCGGCGACCCCGACGCAACGGCCAACACTCCACATGCGGGCGCCGTCAGCGTCGAATCCCTTAAGCGCGACCGGCGCGCCGATCACCGGCGCCCGGGCCTTAAGCATTCGAACGAGTCCCGCTGCGGGCAGACTTACATCGGCGTCCAGAAACAGGAGATGCGTCAGCTCGCGGCGGACATGGAACGTGGCAAGAATGGCGTTGCGCGCGCGGGTGATCAGGCTTTCGTTGCCGATGGTGTCGAGCTCGAACCGGATTCCAACCTTTGTGTATTCGAACAGGCGGCGGAGGTAATCAATATGCACCATTCCACCGTAGGCGGGCGTACCGACCATGATGTTGCACCCCGCGAGAAAAGGCGGCGTGGCGTCGGCAGCCGACGCTGTGGAGATGCGGGAGGATTTCGGCCAACGGGTCACGCGAGTTTATCCATCGGGCGGTGCATATCCGGGTTGCCCGCCAGCTGCGCCGTGACTTCACACATCCTGCGCAGGGCGTTGTCGGGCATCGCGCGTAGTTGTTGAAGCAACGCGACGTTATTGCGGTAATGGGGGTCCGCTCCGATACTCGCGCCCGCCCTGCGATGCGCCAGGTGAAAGCCAGGGCTCCCCTTGAGAATGACCCCGCGCGCACCATTCCGCTGGACCTTGATGTCCATGGCGTCGTCCTCTCCGCCCCGGCCGAGAAACCGTTCGTCCCAACCGCCGAGCCGGACCAGGAACTGACGCTGGAACAGCACCAGCCCGCCGCACAGCGGCATGATTTCACCCAACTGGGCGCGGTCGGGCGCGGTCACGGCGAAGCTGGGGTCGCCAAGGCAGGAAAGGTCGGCCCGCAGCATGTCCGAGTCAGCCTCGTCGAGATCGACGGCCCTCGAAAACCCACGGACCACCGGCGCGCCGGAGCGCGCGGCGGCGACCGCGGCCGGCAATCCACGGCAGAGCACATCGGAATCGCCAAAGGAAAGCACGGAAGCCGTGCTGGCGCGGACGCCGACGTTGAAGCCCCAGCTTTTGTTGAATGGGCCGGGATTGTAGGCGAACAGACTGCGCAGGCCCGGGAATGCCCCAAGGTCACCCAGCGTCGGCGCCGCGTCCTGCTCGACCACGATCACTTCGGCGAGAGTCTGGAGCCTCAGCCAGGCCAGTACGGCCTCCAGATTGGCCCGGCGCGTTGGATCGTCCGTTGCGCGATAGGTTATGATGTAGGACGTCGCCTGCAAATTGCCCGCCTCTATACCGTTCGCACACCGGATCGGGAATGATCAGCTGCCTTTGCGTCACGCGTGGCGATCGCCCCGGCCTTTTGTTCGAGGCGGTGTCGGATTTCGTCCGCCAGACTTTTTCGGACCGTGAACGCTTGATCCTTCATGATGGCGACGAGGCGGTCCATGCCGAAGTGAGCGCGATTGCAGCCGCGCGCGCGGGCGCGTCGATCCGCAACGAGCGCGTCCCGCCCGGTCCGAGGCTCGGAGAATAGCGCAATATTGCGATCGCGCGGGTGCGCGGCGAGTGGATCTGCGAGTGGGATGACGATGACCGGTATCATCCCGACCGCCTGCGGCTGCAATGGGAGCATTCTCAATCCCAGCAGGCGGCCGTGAGCTATTTGGTCGACCAGCTGCACTGGTTTCCGCCCGACAACATTCTATTCTGGGACGATTGGGGCGGCGAGTTCTATCCGATAAACGCGTCATCCAGGGGACGATCCTGGCGCGCCGCGCTGTGATGCCGCCTTACCCGGATATCGGCCGGGGCGAGGATACGCTCGAGACTCACGCGCTGTTTCGGGCTGAGGCGTCGAACGCCTTTCGGGTTTCGCGGCTGAGCGAGGCACCTGAGTCCGCCCCGGCTCCTACCGCGTCTCGCCCTGTTGCAGGATCGTCTGAAGGACTATCGCCCCAACTCCCCTCGATGCGGACGCCTCTGGGCGCCAGGACCGAATACGTTACCCTAGGCGACTCCGACCACGCCTAACGGGGCCGAAGCGGAACGAGGCTTAGGCCGCCTTCTTGCGCCGGAACTCGCCCGCCGCCTTGGCGTCGGCCGTCAAGTCAGCCGGACCGCACTCGGACGTCCAAATCCCATAATCGCCGGCTCCCTCGCCCAAGGTCGGCCCAGCAGCCGCAATCGACACAATATATTCGCTTCCAAACATATTGTGCTCAGGGCCTTCCCCGCCCGCCACTATGTCAAACAGTTGCCTCGCCATTTGATTCTCCGCCCGCCTTGTTAAATTCCGCGCCCACGATCATCTGGACTTTCACCGATCAGTTCCGGCAAAACCCATTCGAAACTGAGAAGCCTATATTCGTCCCGGCCTGTATTCGTTCAGTCAACCGTCGCGTTTGCCACTTGGCAGCCCTTTCAACTCTCAAGGACTGCCATTCATTCTTGCCGCAACGCCAGTTTGGTCCCAGCACCTTAAGTCGAGAACGCACTTCACTTTAGCCAAGGGCAATAGAGAAGGCAAGCGGCGAGAATGTCTGAGAGTTCCGTAACGGGGCGCAAGACGGAGCGCCTCAACCTCCGCGCGCCCGACCGGGCGACTGATTTTCAACATGGATGGGTTAACGCCCCGTTAGCGGGAGAAGGTCGAGTTTGGTTCTTGCCCAGCGGACGGGCCGAGCGCGCCTCGGTCGCCTTAACGCGGCAGGACCGTCGCGCCCATCAGCGCCTCGTCGATCGAGGCCGCGCATTGGCGGCCTTCGCGGATCGCCCAGACCACCAGCGACTGGCCGCGCCGCATGTCGCCGCAGGCATAGACCTTGGCGCGGGAGGCAGCGTAGCGGCTGACGTCGGCGTCGACATTGCCGCGTCTGTCCAGCGAGACCCCGAGCTCCGACAGCAGGCCCTCCTTGACCGGAGAGACAAAGCCCATCGCCAACAGAATGAGGTCCGCCTTCAGCGTGAACTCGGTCCCCTCGATCGGCTTGAACTTTTCGTCGACATGCAGGCACTTGAGGCCAGTCACGGCGCCGTTCTCGCCTTCGAAGGCGATTGTGTTGACCGCGAATTCGCGTTCGGCGCCTTCCTCGTGGCTGGACGAGGTGCGCAGCTTGAGCGGCCAGTTCGGCCAGGTGAGAAGCTTATCCTCGGCCTTTGGCGGCATCGGCATGATCTCGAGCTGCGTCACCCTCAGCGCTCCCTGCCGAATGGACGTGCCGATACAGTCGGACCCAGTGTCGCCGCCGCCGATCACCACGACGTGCTTGCCGCTGGCGAGGATCGGCTCGTTGGTGCCGACTGGCTCGCCGGAAACGCGCCGATTTTGCTGCGGCAGGAACTCCATCGCGAAATGCACGCCGGCCAGGTCGCGGCCGGGCACGGGCAAGTCGCGGGACGCCTCGGCCCCGCCGGCGAGGGCGACGGCGTCATGCGAGTCGACAAGGCTCTCGGCGCTGACGGTAACCCCGACATGGGCATTGTAGTGGAAGACGACGCCCTCGGCCGCCATCTGCTCGATGCGGCGGTCGACGTGGCGCTTCTCCATCTTGAAGTCCGGAATGCCGTAGCGCAACAAGCCGCCCGCCTTGGCCTGCTTCTCGTAGACGTGGACCTCGTGGCCGGCGCGCGCGAGTTGCTGGGCGCAGGCAAGGCCCGCCGGACCAGAACCGACGACCGCGATCTTCTTGCCGGTCCTGCGGTCGGCAGGCTCCGGCTTTACCCAGCCCTCTGCGAAGGCGCGGTCGATGATCGCGCATTCGATGGTCTTGATCGTCACCGGCGCGTCTTGAATGTTGAGCGTGCACGACGCTTCGCACGGCGCGGGGCAAATCCGGCCGGTGAATTCCGGAAAGTTGTTGGTCGAGAGCAGATTGCGCGCCGCTTCCCGCCAGTCGCCGCGATAGGCGAGGTCGTTCCAGTCCGGGATCTGGTTGTTGACCGGACAACCAATGTGACAATAGGGGATGCCGCAATTCATGCAGCGCGCCGCCTGATTGCGCGTCGCCTCCTCGCTCAACGGGAGAACGAATTCGCGATAGTGCCGGATTCGATCCGAGGCCGGGGCGTACCGCCGGTCCGCGCGATCGATCTCCAGAAACCCCGTAACCTTGCCCATGCTGCTACCCTTGAGCTGCGCCGCCGCTCCCAGATCGCGGGGGCCGGGCTCCGATCTGCTTCAATAAGGCGCCAACTTTATCTTGCAAGAACTTTGCCGGCCGTGCGCCGGACGGCCACGGCGTTCAAAGACGCCGCCGCCACCCGATCAGTCGCAATTCGATCGGCCTTTCGGCGAGGCGGGTTTTGGCCTTCCTTACTCTCCAGCCGCCAGCATCGCCGGCGCGCTCTGCGCGGCAAGCTCCGCCAACGCCCGCCGATACTCGACCGGCATCACTTTGCGGAACTTCGGCAGATAGGTTTCCCAGTCCTCCAGGATGCGCCTCGCCCGGGCAGAGCCGGTATAACGAGCGTGGTTCGCGATCAGCTGATGCAGGCGCTCGGCGTCAAATCGGCTCATGTCGCGCATCACGTCGACCCGGCCGTGATGTTCGAGATCGCCGCCCGAATGGAGGTGCCGTTGCATGACCTCCTCTTCGGCGGCCACGGGCTCCAGCTCCACCATCGCCAAGTTGCAGCGCTGGGCGAACGTGCCAGCCTCGTCTAGGACGTAGGCGATGCCGCCCGACATGCCGGCGGCGAAATTGCGCCCCGTTTCGCCGATGACGACGACGATCCCGCCGGTCATATATTCGCAGCCGTGATCGCCGGTCCCCTCGACGACGGCGATCGCGCCGGAATTGCGCACGCCGAACCGCTCGCCCGCCACGCCGCGGAAATAGCACTCGCCGGCGATCGCCCCGTAGAGGACGGTATTGCCGACGATGATCGAGGTCTCCGGCGTCAGCTTCTTGGCCTCCTGCGGCGGGTAGACGACGATACGTCCGCCCGACAGGCCCTTGCCGACATAGTCATTGGCGTCGCCCTCGAGCTCGAGGGTCACACCCTTGGCAAGGAAGGCGCCGAAGCTCTGGCCCGCGGTGCCCTTGAACTTGATGTGGATCGCCTCGTCGCGCAGGCCGGCATGTCCGTATCGCGTCGCGATGGCGCCCGAAAGCATCGCTCCAGTCGAACGATCCGAGTTGCGAATCGCAAGGTCGAGGCGGACGTGTTTGCCGCGCTCAATCGCGTCCTTGGCGCCAGCGATCAGGCGGCGATCGAGCACGTTTTCGAGCCCGTGATCCTGCCTGACACTGTGGTGGACAGTGTCCTCGGGCCAAGGCGTCGGCTTGAAGAAGAGTTTCGAAAAGTCCAGTCCGCGCGCCTTGGCGTGTTCGATGAGCTGGTCCCTATCCAGCATCTGCCGCTGGCCGACCATCTCGTTGAAGGTGCGGTAGCCGAGTTCGGCCATCAAAGCGCGCACCTCCTCGGCGACGAAGAAGAAGTAATTGATGACGTGCTCAGGCTTACCAACGAAGCGCTTGCGCAGGACCGGGTCCTGGGTCGCGACGCCGACCGGGCAGGTGTTCAAATGGCACTTGCGCATCATAATGCAGCCGGCCGCGATTAATGGAGCGGTCGCGAAGCCGAATTCATCTGCCCCAAGAAGCGCACCGATCACCACGTCGCGGCCGGTTCTGACCCCGCCGTCGACCTGCACGGCGATGCGCGATCTCAGGCCGTTCATCACCAGCGTCTGATGCGTCTCGGCGAGGCCTATCTCCCACGGGCTTCCGGCATGCTTGATCGAGGTCAGCGGCGAAGCGCCGGTGCCGCCCTCAAAGCCGGCGATGGTGACGTGGTCCGCCTTGCACTTCGCCACCCCCGCCGCGACCGTGCCGACGCCGATCTCGGAGACGAGCTTGACCGAAACCTGGGCCAGCGGATTGACGTTCTTCAAGTCGTAGACGAGCTGCTTCAAGTCTTCGATCGAATAGATGTCATGATGAGGCGGCGGCGAGATGAGGCCCACGCCTTGGGTCGAGTGACGCACCTTGGCGATCACCGCGTCGACCTTATGGCCGGGCAATTGCCCACCTTCGCCGGGCTTTGCCCCTTGCGCCATCTTGATCTGCATCATGTCCGAGTTGACGAGATATTCCGCGGTCACGCCGAAGCGGCCCGACGCGACCTGCTTGATCGCGCTGCGCATCGAGTCGCCGTTGGCCATCGGCTTGTATCGATCGGACTCCTCGCCTCCTTCTCCGGTGTTCGACTTGCCGCCGATCCGGTTCATGGCGATGGCGAGCGTGGTGTGGGCTTCCCGCGAGATCGAACCGAACGACATCGCTCCGGTCGAGAAGCGCTTGACGATCGAAACGGCGGGCTCGACCTCGTCGAGCGGCACGGGCGTTCGTCCGTCCTCCTCCGCCGTCTTGATGCGGAAGAGGCCGCGCACCGTCAAAAGCAGCGCGCTTTGCTCGTTCAAAAGTTTGGCGAAGGCGTCATAGCGTTCGCGAGCGTTGCCGCGAACGGCATGCTGCAGCAGCGAGACCGTCTCCGGCGTCCAATTGTGGGTCTCGCCTCGCACCCGATAGGCGTATTCGCCGCCGACCTCGAGCGCCGTGCTCAAAACCGGCGAGTCGCCGAACGCGTCGGTGTGCCGGCGCTGCGTCTCCTGCGCGATCTCGGCGAGGCCCGCGCCCTCGATGGAGGTCGCAGTTCCGAAGAAGTATTCGTCGATGAACGCGCGCGAGAGGCCGACAGCATCGAAAATCTGCGCGCCGCAATAGGACTGGTAGGTTGAAATGCCCATCTTTGACATGACCTTGAGCAGGCCCTTGTCGACCGACTTGATGAAGCGCTTGACCGCTTCATAGCCGCTGATCTGCTCAGGCAGGTCCTTGGCCATCGCCGTCAGCGTCTCGAATGCGAGATACGGATTGATTGCTTCGGCGCCGTAGCCGGCGAGGCAGGCGAAATGATGGATCTCGCGCGCTTCGCCGGTTTCGACCACGAGGCCGACGGAGGTGCGAAGTCCCTTGCGGATGAGATGATGATGAACGGCCGCGGTCGCCAGAAGGGCCGGAATCGGGATTCGGTCCGGACCGACCATGCGATCGGAAAGGACGATGATGTTGTACCGGCCGTGGACTGCCAATTCCGCCCGCTCGCAGAGCCGCAGCAGCGCGTCGCCCATGCCGGCTGCGCCCTTCTTCACTGGATAAGTGATGTCGAGCGTTCGGGTGTCGAACGAATCCTCGAGTTGACCGATGGAGCGGATCTTCTCGAGATCCTCGTTGGTCAGGATCGGCTGACGCACCTCGAGACGCTTGCGACGCGCTGCGCCGTCCAGGTCGAACAGATTGGGCCGCGGTCCGATGAAGGAGACGAGGCTCATCACCAGCTCTTCCCGAATCGGATCGATCGGCGGGTTCGTCACCTGAGCGAAGTTCTGCTTGAAGTAGGTGTAAAGCGGCTTCGACTTCGACGACAGGGCTGATATCGGCGTATCCGTGCCCATCGAGCCGACCGCCTCCTGGCCCGTAGTCGCCATCGGCGCGAGCAGGATCGCCAGATCCTCTTGCGTGTAGCCAAACGCCTGCTGGCGATCGAGCAGAGAAACGTCGGTGCGCAACGCGCGGGGCTCGACCGGATTGAGGTCCTCGAGCACGATCTGGCTTTCCCGCAGCCAGGCGTTGTATGGCCGCGCGCGCGACAATGTCTGCTTGATCTCCGCGTCCGACACGATGCGGTGCTGTTCGAGATCGACAAGCAGCATCTTGCCCGGCTGCAGGCGCCATTTGGCGACGATCGTGTCCTCAGGCACCGGCAGCACGCCCATTTCAGACGCGAGGACGACGAGGTCGTCGTCGGTGACGAAATACCGGGCCGGCCTGAGGCCGTTGCGGTCGAGCGTCGCGCCGATTTGGCGCCCGTCGGTGAAGGCGACCGCCGCCGGGCCGTCCCACGGCTCCATCAACGCGGCGTGATACTCATAGAAAGCGCGCCGCTCCTCATCCATCAGCGGATTGCCGGCCCAGGCTTCCGGAATCAGCGTCATCATCGCGTGGCTGAGCGAATAGCCGCCCTGAACGAGAAACTCGAGCGCATTGTCAAAGCAGGCAGTGTCCGACTGACCCTCATAGGAGATCGGCCACAGCTTCGAGATGTCGGCCCCGAACCGCTCCGAATCGACGCTCGCCTGGCGCGCCGCCATCCAGTTGACGTTGCCCCGCAACGTGTTGATTTCGCCGTTGTGGGCGACCATGCGATAGGGGTGCGCGAGACGCCACGAAGGAAACGTGTTGGTCGCGAACCGTTGATGAACCAATGCCAGCGCGGTCTCATATCGTGAGTCCAAGAGGTCGCGGTAATAGGGCGCGAGCTGCCGGACCAGCACCATGCCTTTATAGACGATGGTGCGGGCGGACATCGAAACTGGGTAATATTCGAGGATCTCGCGGCTGCCGATGGCGTAGACGCGGTTGGAGACGACCTTGCGGGCGACGAACAGGCGACGCTCAAAATCGTCTTCGCTGGCGATGTCGGCGGGGCATCCGATGAAGATTTGCTGCATCACCGGCTCGACCGCCTTTACGCGTGCGCCGAGACCGGAATTGTCGACGGGCACATCGCGCCAGCCGATCACGCTCAGGCCTTCAGTCGCGACAACCTCCTCGACGATCTCACGCACCTGACGACAAGCCGCAGCCTGGCGCGGCATGAAGAATTGGCCGATCGCGTAACGGCCCGGCGCCGGCAGGTCGAAGCCAAGCTTGGCGCACTCGGGGGCGAAGAATCCGTGCGGGATTTGGGTCAGAACGCCGCAACCGTCGCCGAGCGAGGGATCCGCGCCCACAGCGCCGCGGTGGTCAAGGTTGACTAGGATCTGCAGGCCCTTTTCGAGGATGCTGTGCGACTTGCGGTTCTTCATGTCGGCGACGAAGCCGACGCCGCAGGAATCATGCTCCTTGGCTGGATCGTAGAGCCCTTGAGCGGGCGGCGTCAGCGGGTCGAGACCGATACGGGCCTCCGTCGCTTCGCGGCTCTCCTCAAGCGTGGGCTGGGTTATCGCGTTCATCTCTCCGCTCCCCGCGCAGTCGCGGACTTCATTGCGACCGTCATTTCAAATTTTTAAGGCGTATCATGGACAAAGGCGGCTGCGTAGCGCGCAGCTCGAGGGCGTTACGCGTCGGATTTTTTTCGATCCGTCTTTGTCGTTCGATCCGACAACGCTCGAGCCCCGTTCTTCTGCCGGCGCCGAAGCTTTGAGCTCGACGCACAAAAAATGGTCAGCACAACTGTCCTATTATTCGACCATGACAGAAATGGATCGTCGACACAAGCGGTCTGCGCGCAATTCTTCGCCCCATTCATCGCCCGGGCGAGCGAATTGCCAGGGCGGCGCAATTTGACGCAAATTGTCGGCTCGGATCCGACGGGAGCGAGCATGAATTTCGCCAGCGACAACGGCGCCGGCGTGGCGCCGGAGATTCTGGATGCGATCGTCGCCTCGTCGCGCGTGAACGCACCGGCCTACGGGGCGGACGAATACACCGCTCGGGCGCTGGCGCGCTTGAGCGACGTGTTCGAGACCGACATCGCCGGCTTCCTGGTGGCGACGGGCACCGCGGCGAACGCCCTTGCGCTTTCGGCGCTCGTTAAGCCCTGGGACGCGGTGTTCTGTCACGAGGAGGCGCATATCCACGACGACGAATGCGGCGCGCCGGAATTCTTCGCCGGCGGAGCCAAGCTGGTCGGAATCGCCGGGGAGGGCGGGAAGATCACGCCCCAGGGCCTGCGGGAGGCGATGGAGCGATTTCCGCGCGGGCTCGTCAAGTCGTCGCAGCCGGGCGCCCTGTCGCTCTCCCAGGCCACTGAAGCGGGGACGGTCTATAGCGTGAGCGAGGTCTCGGAGCTCAGTTCGATTGCTCGCCGGAACGGGGTCCGGGTGCATATGGACGGGGCCCGGTTCGCCAACGCGCTCGTTTCGGCGAAGGCGACGCCGGCCGACATGACCTGGCGCGCGGGCGTCGACATACTCACGCTCGGGGCGACGAAAAACGGCGCGCTCGCCTGCGAGGCCGTCCTGTTCTTCGATCCCGGCGCGGCGGAGAATTTCCCCTTTCAGCGCAAGCGCGGCGGGCAGACCCTGTCCAAGGGGCGCTTCCTCGGCGCGCAGATGGACGCTTATCTCGCCGATGGGCTTTGGCTGCGGTTGGCCGAGCGCGCGAACAATTCCGCGCGCCGGCTCGCCCTCGGGCTGACGGCGACGCCTGGCGTGCGCCTCGCATGGCCGACCGACGCCAACGAGGTCTTTGTCGTGGCGCCGAGCGGGTTGGTCGAGCGATGGCGCGCCTCTGGCGCGCGGCTTCATGACTGGCCTACGCGATCGCTCGCGCCTGAACGCGCGCCGCGAAAGGGAGAAACGCTGGTGAGGCTGGTGGCTTCGTTCGAAACCGCGTCAAGCGAAATTGATCGCCTTATGGGCGTTTGCGCTGGCCTGCCGGACTCCGCCCCCGCCGCCACGCCGTAAACGCGCCGCATTTATTGGCGCAGATCGACATGGGCAAGCCTGGGAGCGATTGACGATGACGGGAAGGATCAAAAGAGGGGTGCGCCGCGGCCTCGCGGGTTGGGCGCTCGGCGGCCTCATCGCGCTCGGCGCCATTCCCGCAGCGGTGGCGCAATGGCTTCCGCCTTGGAGAGTCGCCGTCCCCTACGGCGCAATCGAACAGCGACTCGAAGCGCAAGGCTATGTGCTCATCGCGCCGCTCCAGCGGCGACCCGGGATTTATCTCGCCGACGTCCGCGCCGGCCCCGCGGGTTATCAGCGCCTGGTGATCGACGACAGGAGCGGCGACATTCTCGAGCGTTTCATCGTCCCGCCTCGAAGCTTCGGCCCTCAGTTCGCGGTCCGCTACGGCGAATCGGCCGAGCCGCCGCCCGGAGTTGTAGGGCCGCAGCCCGGCCCAGGATTCTCGGTCGCGCCTAGCGGCGGTCCGGCGGCCAAATCCGCCAACGGCGGCCCGGCGAATGTGCGCATTCCAAGCGCGGTCAGCCCCTTCGGCTCGCAAGCCGAGCCGACCTTGGCGCCCCCGAAGCCGAAGTCCCCCGCGACCGCTCGCAAGACTCTGCCGGCAAAGACCGCGCCCGCTACCGCCGCACCGCCACTGCCGCCCCCCGCCCCGCCACGCGAGGCCGCGAAGCCCGACGAGTCAGCGCCGCCGGCGCCCAAACCGGAGCCGAAGATCGATTCTTCTCCGGGCGAGATCGACAATGCCTCGACGGCGAACCCGCCCGCGGCGTCCGAGCCTAAGCCGGAGGCGGCGAAGATCAATCCTCAACCTGAGGCGCAAACGCAGGCGCCGAGCCCGTCCGATGCTCCCGCGGCGGCCGCCGATCTGAGTGATAAATCGAGGGTCAGCATCGTTCCCGCGGCGCTGTTCGAGTAGACGAAAAAGGGCGCCCCGGCGGAGCGCCCCGTTTCGCTTTCGATCCACGGCGATCGGTTTACGCAGCCTGCGCAGTCGGCGCCTTGACGGCTTCGATCGTCTTGCCGCCCTTGTTGATCGCAATGGTCCGCGGCTTCTGGGCCTCGGGGACCTCGCGCACCAGATCGATGTGGAGCAGACCGTTCTCGCTGCTCGCGCCCGTCACGACCACATGGTCGGCGAGCTGGAACCGGCGCTCGAAGGCGCGCGCAGCGATGCCCTGGTAGAGGACTTCGCGCTTGCTCTCGTCCTTCGCCACGGTCTCCTTCGATCCCCGCACGGTCAGCGTGTTGTCGCGCAACTCGACCGTGAGCTCATGCTCGCCAAATCCGGCGACCGCGAGCGTGATGCGATAGGCGTTCTCGCTGGTCCGCTCGATGTTGTAAGGAGGATAGGAAGGAGCGTTTGGCTCGGCTCCCGAAACCTTGTCGAGCATCGAGAGCAGACGGTCGAAGCCGACGGTGGAACGATAGAACGGTGAAAGATCGTAATTCAACATGATCACATCCTCTTGGTTGAGCGATATGACGGCCGGCGCCCCAATCGCAGGCGGCGCGGGCCGTTGTGGGTCGCGTGAACCCAGCCTCCCCAATTTTTGGCCGGAAAGGCCGAAATTCAAGGGCAAGCGGCCGCCTTCGCCACAAAAAATGCATGCTCTGCGGCGAAACGGATCAGCGGCCCGGCGATTCGCCGGATATCGGTGGGGAAACTTCAAAGAGGGTCCCGGAATAGGGGCCAAAACTTCCGAAGCTTGAGGTCTGAGACACATGTGGAAGTCATTTTCGCGATTCGCGGTCGTCGCCGCAGCCATCTGCTTCACCGCCGCCGCATACGCCGGGGGCGGCCCGCAAACCGAAGACAAGGACGCGCCGCCGAAGCCTCTACCGCCGCTGCAGAAGAACTTTCCGCTCGACCAGACCTGGTCGCTGCGCGAGCTCAACGGCAAGCCGGTGCCGCCCGGGGTGGACGTCAGTCTCAAAATCGACGGCACGCTGCGCGGCTCCGGGTACACCGGCTGCAATTCGTGGTCGGCGACGATGTATCCGGTCAAGGATCAGCATCTCGCCGTCGGTCCCTATGCGCTGACCAAAAAGCAATGCGACAAGGATACCATGGCGCTCGAGGCGGGCTTCCTCACCGGACTACTCGGCAGCCCCGAATGGGACCTGGTCAACGGCGACCTCGTGATCAAGGGACCGCGCGGATCGATGCGGCTCGCCCGTTCGCTCTGAGGATCGAGCGCGGCTCACGTCGCGGGCGCGGCGGCGGCGGCGATCGTCGCGGGCGCGCCGTCGTCGTGGGCTTCGAATGCGATCCGGCGCTTGTGGAAGGCGCTGAGCGTCGAACGATGGCCGATCGAGACGACCGTCGTGCGAGGCAGCGTCGCGGCGATGGCGCGATAGAGATCGGCCTCGCTCTTCTCGTCGAGGGAAGCGGTCGATTCGTCGAGGAACAGCCAGTCCGGCTCCGCCAGCAGCGCGCGCGCGACCGCAAGCCGTTGCTGTTCGCCGCCCGATAGCCGCATTTGCCAGCTGTCGGTGTCGTTGAGGCGATCAACAAGCGCGGGAAGGCCGACCTTGATCAACGCATCCCGCAACTGCTGGTCGGAGAAATTCGTGCTCGCCGCCGGATAGGCGAGCGCCTCGCGCAACGGTCCGTTCGGGATATAGGGCCGCTGCGGCAGTAGCATCAGCTTGGCGTAGGCAGGCTGATGTATTTCGCCCGAGCCAAACGGCCATAGGCCGGCGATGGCGCGAAAGAGCGTCGACTTGCCAACCCCCGTCGGGCCGACGAAGAGCGTCGGCTCCTGCGGTATCAGGGCGAGATCGCCGATGTGGGCGAGCGCGCGCCCGTTGGGCAGCTTGAGATCGAGGTTGGGAATCGACAGGATCGGACCGCCGCTGGCGGCGATCTCGATCCGGGGCTTCTTTTCCTCCTCCGCGCGGGCGCGCGCGAAGGCTTCTTCGAAGGAGGTCAGGCGCTGGATCGTGGCGCTGAAAGCGGCGAGGCCGGTATATTGACTGACAAAGAAATTCATCGACGAGTTGACGTTCGAAAAGGCGTCCGCCGCCTGGTTGAAAGTCCCAAAGTCGACCTTCTTCACCACGAAATAGAAGGGCGCGACCACGACAAAGGGAATGATCGACGAGATCTGGGTGTAGAACTGGAGGAACGCGTTCAGGAAGGTGCGGACTCGGATGATGCGCTGGACGGTGTGGAAGACGTCGTTGAACACCCGGCCCGCGCGGTCGATCTCCCGGTCCTCGCCCTTGAGCAGAGCGATCTGCTCGCTGAATTCTCGGATGCGCGCGAGGTCGAAGCGGAAATTGGCCTCGACCGCCTGTTGGCGGAACATGAGCCGCGACAGCGATCGTCCTATGAGGTGCATCATGCCAGTGGCGAAGCAGGCGTAGAGGACGGCGACCCAGAACAAGAAGCCATGAATCGTAATGCCGAAGATCGTGGGGTCCATGGCTCCGGAGAGCCCCCACAGGATGATCGAGAACGCCACCAGGTTGGTCGCGGTCGCCATCGCCTGAATGGTGTAATTGTAGATGCCAACGTTCATGTACGTTCCGCGGCCGCCCTCGCCGCTGATGAAGCCGCCAATGTCCTCCGAGATGCGCTGGTCCGGGTTGTCGGTCTCGCCGCCTCTCACCGCCAGCTGGTAATGCATTGAGTGCAGGAGCCAGCGCGAGGTGTAGGACGCCGTCATCCAGCGCCGCCATTGCAGGACGAAGTTCAGGGAAACGTAGAACTCGACCAAAAACGCCAGGATCGAGATCGTCACCAGCGGCGTGAACACCCACAACAGTTGATGCCAGAACTCGCCCATATGCGCTGCGTCGGGAACCTGGATGGCGTTGCCGAAGGCCCGGTAGAAGAAGTTGATTCGAACTCCGATCGCCACCTGGAACTGGTTGATGAGGATAAGAAAGATCACGTTGATCCGGGCATAGAGGCTCTGGCGGAGCGTCATCGGCGCCAAGGGCCAAGGATGGATCGTGATCGGCGTGCGCGCGGCGAAGAAAGGATCGGTGATCCTCAACATCCGCTGGACGAAGGGAAAGAGCGAGATGCCGAAGATGACGACGCCGAAGAGCGCGGTCGCGAGCGGCAGATAGCTGGGCAGCTGATACTCCTCGTAGCCGTGCGGCCAATAGCCAAGCAGCGTGAGGATGTCGGCGAGCCCGAAGAAAATCGTCTCGGCGGCGAAGAGGTCGGAGAGGATCGAAAGGAAGATCGAAGCCCTGAAGCGCGGCAGCGACGCGAGCGCGGCCAATACTGAGGCGCCGCCAATCAGAAGCGTCATCTCGTCCTGCTCGTAGGCGCCGATGGCAAGGGCGAGGACGGCGAAAGCGGCGAGGCTCAACATGCGCAACATGGGCAGGGACCTTGAGCGGGGCAAAATGCGAGACTGCGCCCTAGCAGACGGGCCGGGCCAATAGAAGGGCGGCGGGGCGGGGGCGCTGATGAAATCTCGGCAATGTTGGCGTTAAGCCGATGGGCGCGGCGTTGCGGCGAAGAGCCGTCCTGCCGACCCCCTCCAGGCGAGGCGTTCGTCCCTCCGCGAACTCCATGTGTTCAAAGGCTTAGGCCTCTTTTCTTCAACCTTGCGAGCGATCGGTTGGCGGGGGCGCCGCCGCGGCGAAATAGCCCAAAGCAAATCCGCTAAATTATTTGGGTTTGCTTGGTTTTATTTGGTTTTGTTTGGATTCCCTTGGATTTGCTTGGTTTTATTTGGTCTTATTCGTCCAAATCAGGACGTTTCAATGGGTTACGGCGAATCCAAATAGAAAAATTTCCCCTCTCCCATCGCGTGGCCCCGGTACCGTCCTCAAGAACGCGGGGTTCGATCCGGCGAATGGGAAAGATGTAACACGTTATTCTGATTTTGGCAAGAAAATGCAAGAGTCCCGATTTGCGTCCCGCCTCTTCGTGACCGCGCCTCGCGTTCAGAATGAGGGCATGGCGCCCCTTACAGCCGGTACGTTGAGGCGCGAGGTCGAAAAGTGAGATGTTGGAAGCCCCGACCAAGACGGCGTGAGAGGAGTTCGACATGTTCGGAGCTACGAAGACCCGCGGCGCGGCGAGGTCGGCCGTCGTCGCTTTCATGCTTACGCTCCGCGTCGCGTCCGCGCAGACCAGCGCGCCTCTGGCCGCCAACGCCGAAGAGGCGACGGCCGACAACGCCGTCCTTCTGACCGTCTTCCTCAAGCACGACCAGTCCCGGCCGCTCAGCGAGCTCAACGCCCAACTGGCGAGGCAAGGCTTCTACAAGGCGTTCCCGCCGCCCGGGATCGAGGTCGTGAGCTGGTATGTGGAGATGGGCATCGGACAGGTGATTACCCTTCGCCTGCCGGCCTCGCGGTTGCGCGAGGTCAACCGGGTGCTCGAGGACACCGCGTGGGGCGCCTATCGGACGGAGTTTTATCCGACCTACGACTATAAGGCGCTCGGAATGGCCGAGCACGAGAAGGCGCAGTAGACGCCCTGGGCATCTCAGGCGAGCGGAAATCGGCGGCCGCGGGCGACGACAGCGTCGCGCTCCGCCAGCTTATTGTCTCGGCGGTGACGGCCAAATTCGGCGATGTGCTTGCGTGTCGCATCGCGTTCGTTGCGCGCCTTGGGGGGCCGCGACGCCAATGACCGGCTGATCGAATCGGAAGGCATATGCTGCTCGCGTCCCCACGGCGCTTACGACCCGGACCATGGATTGACGACAGCGACGGGCATTGCGGCGAAGTCGCGCTCATTGCGCGTCACCAGCGTCAGCCGCTTAACGATCGCGGTCGCCGCGATCAGCGCATCGATTTCGGGCTGAGGATCGGGAACATGGAGCGCCGCGCAGCGCTCAGCGATTTCATGGTCGACGCTCAGCAATCGTCCGCGAAAATTCGCCGCGAGAGGTCCTTCCTTCCAGGCGCGAATGATGGCGGCCTGCCGGTGATCGTAGAGCGCGAGCCGGCTCACTCCGATCTCGATCTCCATCATTGTGAGGACGGATATAAAGAAGTCGGCTCCGGCAAACGACTCGAACCAGCTCAGGACGCGCTTCTCCGCCCGATCCCTGCGATCGAAGCGCCGAGACGACATTGGTGTCAAGCAAATAGCTCACGAAAGATCGACTAGGCGCGGCGCCGCCTTTTGACGCGGCGGCGGCTCAAAATCGACTTCCTTCTGCGCAGGCGTCGACAACAGATCGAAGAGACTCTTGGGTTTTCCGGTCAGTTTCTTGTATTCGTCATACGACATCAACACGTTCGCAGGACGCCCGCGTTCCGTAATGATAACGGGTCCTGACCTGGCTTCGCGCTTCGCGCGGCTGAAGTCCTGGTTCGCTTCCCGGCTAGTCATCCTCTTCATCGCTATCGCCTCGCGTCAGGAAATGAAGGTATGTAGGTAGAATGCGCGGACCCGTCAATCCGCCGGCGCTTTCGCGCTTTTCCCGAAACGCGCGTCTCACGCCTGGCCGGCGTCGGAGCCGTGGCGGGCCTGGCGGGCGCGGATGAGGGTGATGGTGAAAAGCGCGAGCGCGATGACGGCGAACGACACGCCGGTGGTCGCGGTGCCGAGGGCGTAGATTTCCGGCGTCGTCACGGTAGTCGTCAGCGCCTGCAATTCCATGGGCAGGGTGTTGTGCTCGCCCATCGCCTGACTGGAGCGGGCGATCTCGTCCCATGAGAGGGTGAAGCCGAACAACCCGACGCCGATGACCGAGGGCAGGATGATCGGCAGAATGACGTAGCGCAAAGTCTGCCAGGGCGTGGCGCCGAGGTCGCGCGCCGCCTCTTCGTAGCGGGCGTCAAAGCGATTGAAGATCGCAAACATCACGAGGAGGCCGAACGGCAGCGTCCAGGTGAGATGGGCGCCGAGGCCGGAGGTGAATGTCCCCATCGTCGTCTTCAGGTCGCCGGCCAGCCAGTCGGGGCCATGGTTCTTGAGAAAATCGTCGAGCAGGCGGAATTCGAGCGCAATGCCGAGAGAGGTGACGATCGACGGAACAATGAGGCTCGCGACGGCGACGAAGAACAGGAGGTCCGAACCCTGGAACCGCTTGCGGAACGCGAGGCCGGCGCTGAGCGAGAGCAGGACGGTGAGGATCATCACCACCACGCCGAGCTTGAGCGAGCGCTCGAAGGCGCCGCTGATGTCGACGATGCCGCCGCCATGCCACAGCCGTTCGAACCAATGGGTGGAGAGGCCGTTCAGCGGGAAGGTCAGGCCGCCGGTTGGACCCTGGAACGACAGGATGAAAATGACGATCATCGGCCCATAGAGAAACAGCACGAAGGCGGCGAAAAAGGCCGCGAGCCAGTAGAACGCCGGGGAGCGGCCCTCGCCCATCTCAGAGCTCCTTGCGCACGTCGACGATGCGGTTCAGGCCGACGATGATGAGGAGCGTGACGGCGAGGAGGATGACGGCGTTGGCGGCGGCGGGCGGGAATTGCAGCGCGTTCAGCCGCGTCTCCACCACCTTGCCGGCCGAGGCGATCTGCTCGCCGCCCATCACGTCGAAGGTGATGAAGTCTCCCATCACGATGGTGACAACGAAGATCGAGCCGATGACGATGCCGGGCTTGCACAGCGGGACGATCAGATTCCATAGCGTCTGCCAGGCGGAGGCGCCGGAATCGTAAGCCGCCTCGATGAGCCGGCGGTCGATGCGCATCATAGAATTGAAGATCGGCACCACCATGAAGAAAGTAAACAGGTGGGTAAAGGCGAGGCCGACCGAGAACGGCGAATAGAGCAGCCACTCGACCGGCTTGTCGACGATATGGGCGCGCTCAAGCGCAAGGTTCACGAGCCCGTTGCGGCCAAGCAGCGGAATCCACGAGATCATGCGGATCACGTTCGACGTCCAGAACGGAATCGTGCAGACGAGAAAAAGCACCATCTGCATAGTCACGGTGCGCACGTAAAAGGCGAGGAAATACGCGACGGTGAAGCCAATGACCAGCGTCGTCAGCCACACGATAAAGCAGAATTTCACCGTTGACAGGTATGTCTTCAGGATCGTGCACAGATCCGGAAATTGCGTGAGGCAACCCTCGAAAGTCTCGGTGTAGCTGCGCGTGGTGAACGACGGCAGCATCGCGTAGTCGTTGTAGTCCCAGAAACTGACGATGACGACGAGGATGAGCGGGATGACAAAAAAGAACAGGAACACCAGGCCGAACGGCATGGCCTGAATCCACCCGGGCACGCCGACGCGGTCGATCGCGGCGCGCGGCGCGCCGGCTTCGACAGGCGCCGCCTTTGCCGCTGTCACACTGGCTGTCGATACGGTCATCGCAAGGCCATCGTTTCGGGTGTTCGAATCCGCTGACTCACGCGAGCGCTCGCCGCGTCATGCCGGCGAAAGCGGACATCCGGCAGCGCGGCGACGCTCTGCGCCCCCGCTTTCGCGGGGGCGACAAGGCGCGTGCTTGATCAAGACGCGATGAACTCGTTCCATTTGCGGACCATGTAGTCGTTTTCGTCCATGACCGCGTTCCAGCAGGCGACGTTGCCCATGCGTTCGTCGTACGAGCCGCCGTCGCGGACTGCGCCGGCCTTTTCGAGCAGCGAGCCGTCGGGTCCTTTGATGTCCTGTTCGGCCGGCTTGCCTTCCATCCAATAGGCCCATTCGTAGGGCGCCATATTGGCCTTAGCGGTGGAGAGAACCGCCGAATAATAGCCCTGCCGGTTGAGATAGGCGCCTGCCCATCCCGAGAGGTACCAATTGACGAACTCGTAGACCATGTCGGCCTGCTTCGGCGTCACGCCCTTGGACATGCAGAAGCCGGAGGCCCACGAGCGGTAGCCCTCTTTCAGCGGCTGGAAGATGCAAGGAATGCCCTTGGTGCGCACGGCCGTCACCGCAGGCGACCACATCGACTGGATGACCGTCTCGCCCGACGCCATCAGGTTGACGCTCTCGTTGAAGTCCTTCCAGAAGGCGCGGAACTGGCCGGCCTTCTTGGCCTCGGTGAGGACGCCCATGGTCATGTCGATCTCGGGCTTCGTCATGTTGCCCTTGTCGGGATATTTGTACTTGCCGAGCGATTCGACGACCATCGCGGCGTCCATGATACCGATCGAGGGAATGTTGAGAATCGCCGCCTTGCCCTTGAATTCGGGGTTGAGCAATTCGGACCAATGTTCGATCGGCCGCTTGATCAGGTCGGGGCGAATGCCGAGCGTGTCGGCGTTGTAGACGGTGGGGATCAAGGTCACCCATTCGGTCGGCGTGGCTGAGAATTTGGTCGAGTGCTCGCCTTCGAGGAACATCACTTTCTTGGGCGCAGTGCCCTGGTCGCCGATCACTTTGCCGTTGGGCAATTGGCCCTTGGTGAAAACCGGCGTGATGTTGTCGAATTCCTTGATCTTCTTGGCGTCCATCGGGAGAATGTTGCCCGACGGAACCAGCTTCTTCAGACTGAAATATTCGGTGTCGAGGATGTCGAAGGAGTTCGGCTGGGTGATCACCCGCTTGGTCACGTCGTCGGTGGTGGCGACGATGTTCTGAATCGTGATCCCGGTCTCTTCCTTCACCTTCTTGGTGATGTCGTCCGACTGGTTGACCGCGGTGCCGAGGTAGCGCAGCACCTTCTCTTCCTGCGACCAGACGTACGGGAAGCCAGTAATCGCTCCCGAACCGGCCGCGGCCCCGGCGAGGCCGGCGGCTCCTTTGAGTACGGCGCGGCGGCTCACGCCCTTCGCCGTCTTCCCATGCTTCATCGACATCGCTTTCTCCTCCTAGTTCCCCGAAGCATTACGGCGCCGGGGCAAGCGCGTGCACATCCTTGTCGGCCCAGAGGACAGACACATTGTCGCCGACGCTCAGCGGCTCGCCGGCGAAGCTTTCGTCGCTGACAAGGGCGGTGAGTTCGGAATGGCCGGGATGGTCGAGGGCGACCTGGTAGTGGGCGCCCTGATATTCGATTGCGCGCACGGCAGCGACGAGCCGGGCGTCATTCAAGCCGGCGCCGTTGGCGTTGCGACGCAAAGTGATCCGGTCGGCGCGCACCGCGACCGGACCGAGCGTGGTCTCGATCACGTTGTGACCGCCGAGAAATCGGGCGATGAATTCCGTCGCTGGCTTTTCGAACAGATCGTGAGGGGTCGCGATCTGCTCGATGCGCCCCTTGTTCATCACGACCACCTGATCGGCGAGCGCCAGGGCCTCGTCCTGGCCATGCGTGACATGGATGAAGGGGATGTTGAGCTGTTTTTGAAAGCGGCGCAGCTCGGCCCGCATCCTGACCCTTAAGAAGGGGTCGAGCGCCGATAACGGCTCGTCGAGCAGCAGAATCTGCGGATCGGTGACCAGCGCCCTGGCGAGCGCGACCCGCTGCTGCTGGCCGCCCGACAATTGTGCGGGTACGCGCTGGGCGTATTGGGTCATGGCGACGAGTTCGAGGAACTCCATCGCCTTCTTGCGCCGCGTGACTTTATCGACGCCCTTCATCTTGAGCGAAAAGGCGACGTTGTCGACGCAGGAGAGATGAGGAAAGAGCGCGTAGCTCTGGAACATCATCGCCGTGCCGCGTTTTGCCGGCGGCAATTCGGTGACGTTGGTCGCGCCGATGAGGATATCGCCCTCGGTCGCGCTCTCGTGGCCGGCGATCATGCGAAGAGTCGAGGTCTTGCCGCAGCCAGACGGTCCGAGCAGACAGCAATAGGCGCCCGCAGGGACCTTGAGATCGATCGAATCGACCGCGGTCGCGACGCCATAGCGTTTGGTGAGATGAATAAGTTCGAGGTCCGCCGGCTCCAACACCACCTCGCGACTGAGCGATCGTCCGCGAGGATTCTGGTCTGCAACGCTCGTGCCAGCGGCGGGGACGGCGGCGGCGCCTAGCAACCAACTGTTTCGGGCGCTCTTTTCACCCGGCAGAGTGAAAGCGGATCGAATCTCGAGCCGCTAAATTGGGCGCCGCTGTGCAGAATTACGGCGCCATTCACAGGGCTGTCGCGTCGACGTCAATCGCCGCCCAGCGGATTGGCCGGGGCCTTCGGGAGATTGAGGTCTGCCCATTGATCCCTTGGAATCGCATCGCCAAGCTTGAATTTGAGGTGGGCGACGTCTCGCTGATTGGCGGACAATTGGCATTCGAAAGCGAGGTTATACCATCCTCCATTGCTGTGAAACGCAGCGCCATGAGCGATGACGGCGTCGCCTTTTCGAACGACCGCCCCGGTTGCATAGGCGATGACGAAGTCGACGGCATATTCGTTGAACTGCCGATTGATCTGAAGGATCGCTTCGAAATCGCACAACTGCTGGGAGCGCGTTTGCGGCTCCAGACGCTTGAGCGTCTCAACGGTCTTGCGATTGCCCGGGTCGGCCAATTCCTGTGACGAGAGGATAACTCGGGATTGCGCCCACGCGTCGCTGCGCGGCTCGCGCCGCTGATCAGGAGATTGCGCATCGGCTGGCGGCGAACGGGCCTGGATTTCCGGCTGGCT
Source organism: uncultured Alphaproteobacteria bacterium (assembly GCA_963794155.1). Lineage (GTDB taxonomy): Bacteria > Pseudomonadota > Alphaproteobacteria > Rhizobiales > Beijerinckiaceae > Roseiarcus. The sequence continues at coordinate 671,131 of CAWCCX010000008.1, forward strand.
CTTTGGCACCACCGGCGCGGCGCCGGTGTTCGTCAGCGGCGTCTTGTCGTTCTCGATCTCGGAGCGGGAGGCCAGAACGATCTCGGTCTCCGGGAAAGGCGCGTAGGCGGCGGGCGCTGGCGAATATGCGACAAGCCACTTCAGCAAAACCAGGTGCAGAAGCGTCGACAGGAGACCGGCGAGAACGAGGGCGTCGCGGTCGTGCGCGAGATCATATTGGCTTGGGAATCTTATCAACGGCGCTGCGGTCTCTGCCCCGATAGGGCGGAGTTGGGTCCACTTTCAAGGCGATTTCGTGGTCCGACGCGCCCGATGGGCCTCGGCCATCTAACGACGGCCGCATGGACAGAAAGCGACGCCTGTGACAGCATAGAAACGCTCTCATCCCTATCGCACCCGCGTGGCGGAGCCACGGGGCCTGGTCGATAGAGCCCTCTGCCGGTCCGCCGAGCCGCGTGATCGAAGCAACGACGGGAGGGACCTTCCGCATGCAACCCGTCACACGTTACGCGAAGAGCGGCGACGTCCACATCGCCTACCAGGTCTTCGGCGAGGGGCCTGACCTCGTTGTAGCGCCGGGCTTCGTCTCTCATATCGAGAATTACTGGGACGAGCCGCATTTCGCGCGCTCGTTGAACAAGCTTAGCGGCTTCTTTCGCGTCGTCCTGTTCGACAAGCGCGGGACCGGGCTCTCTGACCGCGTTGCGCACCTGCCGCATATGGACGAGCGCATGGACGACCTCCGCGCCGTCATGGACGCGGTCGGCGTCGAGCGCGCATCGCTGCTGGGGATCTCAGAAGGCGGCTCGCTTGCGGCGCTTTTCGCCGCCAGCCACCCCGAACGAACTCAATCACTCGTCCTCTATGGCTCTTTTGCGCGGTTTCGCCACTGGATCGCGACCGACCAGGCGTGGGACCAGTTGATGAAATACATGGATGAGGCCTGGGGCAGCGGCAAAAGTTTGCCCGCCTTCGCCCCGTCGAAAGCGAACGACCCCGCAATTCAGCAATGGTGGGGCAAATTCGAGCGGCTTGGCGCGAGCCCGTCCGCTGCGATTGCCTTGATGACGATAAATCGCGAGATCGACATATCGGGAATCCTCCGCTCCATAAATGTTCCGACGCTGGTTATCCATCGGACGGAGGACACGTTGGTCAGCGTCGAAGGCGGCCGCGAACTGGCCGCGGGCATTCCCGACGCCCGATTGGTTGAGATTCCGGGCGCCGATCACCTTTTCTTTCTCGACGACGACACCAACGACAGGGTCCTCGCGGAGATCGAAGAGTTTTTGACGGGGGCGCGATCGGCTCCGGTGGTCGATCGAGTGCTCGCGACTGTGGTCTTCGAGGACATTGTCGATTCGACCAGGCGCGCGCAGGCGAAGGGCGACCAGGGTTGGCGCGATCTGCTCAACGCGCATGACAACGCGGTGCGCCACGAGCTTTCGCGGTTCCGAGGAAAAGAGGTGAAATCCTTGGGAGACGGCTTCTTGGCCACGTTCGACGGCCCGGCGCGGGCAATCCACTGCGCGGGCGCCATTCGTGACTCTCTGCGCAGGCTTGACCTTCCGGTGCGCATCGGCGTGCATACCGGCGAGGTCGAGTTGGCGGAGAAGGACGTGCGCGGTATCGCCGTGCATATCGCTGCCCGCGTGGCGCAGCTTGGCGGCGCCGACGATGTGCTCGTGTCGCGAACCGTGAAGGACTTGGTGGCCGGCTCGGGAATCAAATTCGAGGACTTCGGCGCGCATACCCTGAAGGGCATTCCCGACGCCTGGCAGGTATTCCGCGCGGCCGGCTGACCCGCGCACGAGGTTCAATAAGAAAGGCGGCCGAAGCCGCCCTTTCCGTTTGCTTTTGAGCTCCTGGACCTCAGAAGTCCATGCCGCCCATGCCGCCGCCTCCGCCGCCGCCCATCGGCATAGCGGGCTTGTCCTTCGGCACTTCGGCGACCATCGCCTCGGTGGTGATGAGGAGGCCGGCGACCGAGGCAGCATCCTGCAGCGCCGTGCGCACAACTTTGGCCGGATCGACAATGCCGGCCTCGATCATGTCGACGTATTCGTCGGTCTGGGCGTTGAAGCCCCAGGTCTGCGACTTGTGCTCGCTGACCTTGCCGACCACGATCGAGCCTTCGGCGCCCGCATTCTCGGCGATCTGACGGATCGGCGATTCGAGCGCCTTCAGCACGATGCTGATGCCGGCCTGCTCGTCGGCGTTTTCGCTCTTGAGCTTGGAGACCGCGGCCTTGGCGCGCAGGAGGGCGACGCCGCCGCCGGCGACGATGCCTTCCTCGACCGCAGCGCGGGTGGCGTTGAGCGCGTCGTCGACGCGGTCCTTCTTCTCCTTGACCTCGACCTCGGTCGCCCCGCCGACCCGGATCACCGCGACCCCGCCGGCGAGCTTGGCCAGACGCTCCTGCAGCTTCTCCTTGTCATAGTCGGAGGTCGTCTCCTCGATCTGCGCCTTGATCTGGCCGATCCGGCCCTCGATGTCCTTCTTCGCGCCCACGCCGTTGATGATCGTGGTGTTCTCCTTCTCGATCCTGACCCGCTTCGCCTTGCCGAGCATCTGAAGCGTGACGTTCTCGAGCTTGATCCCGAGGTCCTCGGCGATCATCGTGCCGCCGGTCAGGATCGCGATGTCCTCGAGCATCGCCTTGCGGCGGTCGCCGAAGCCAGGGGCCTTGACCGCCGCCACCTTCAAGCCGCCGCGCAGCTTGTTGACGACCAGCGTCGCCAGCGCCTCGCCCTCGATGTCCTCGGCGATGATGAGGAGGGGCTTGCCGGTCTGGACCACCGCCTCGAGCACGGGGAGCATCGGCTGGAGCGAGGAGAGCTTCTTCTCGTGGATGAGAATATACGGGTCCTCGAGCTCGGCCAGCATCTTCTCGGCGTTGGTGATGAAATAGGGCGAGAGATAGCCGCGGTCGAACTGCATGCCCTCGACCACGTCGAGCTCGGTCTCGAGGCTCTTGGCCTCCTCGACGGTGATGACGCCTTCGTTGCCGACCTTCTGCATCGCGTCGGCGATCATCTTGCCGATCGACTTGTCGCCATTGGCGGCGATCGAGCCGACCTGGGCGACTTCCGCCGATTCCTTGATCTTCTTCGACCGCTTGGCGATGTCCTTCACCGCTTCCGCGACCGCCGCGTCGACGCCGCGCTTGAGATCCATCGGGTTCATGCCGGCGGCGACGAGCTTCGCGCCTTCGCGCACGATCGCCTGGGCGAGAACGGTGGCGGTGGTGGTGCCGTCGCCGGCGGTGTCATTGGTCTTCGAGGCCACTTCGCGCACCATCTGGGCGCCCATGTTCTCGAATTTATCGTCGAGCTCGATCTCCTTGGCGACGGTGACGCCGTCCTTGGTGATGCGTGGCGCGCCAAACGACTTGTCGAGAATGACGTTGCGGCCCTTGGGGCCCAGCGTCACCTTGACGGCGTTGGCGAGAATATCGACGCCGCGCAGCATCTTGTCGCGCGCGTCGGAAGAAAAACGTACGTCTTTAGCAGCCATTGCTTCAGTCCTTAAGGATTCGTGGGTAAGAGGTTGATCTTACGCGGCTTTCTTGGAGGAAGAGGCCGTGCCTTCAATCACCCCCATGATGTCGGACTCCTTCATGATCAGGAGCTCCTCGCCGTCGATCTTGACCTCGGTGCCGCTCCACTTGCCGAACAGCACCTTGTCGCCCGCCTTGACGTCGATTGGGATGAGCTTGCCGCTCTCGTCGCGGCCGCCGGGGCCGACGGCGATGATTTGGCCTTCTTGCGGCTTCTCCTTGGCGGTGTCCGGAATGATGATGCCGCCCTTCGTCTTTTCCTCGCCCTCGAGGCGACGGACGACGACGCGGTCATGCAGGGGACGGAATTTCATGAATGTTTCCTCTTTCTAAATCGCCCGCGTGGGGCGCGAACTTGCCCTGGCACTCACCGGTGGCGAGTGCTAACGGCGCTGACATAATGAGGTGGCCAGCCGTCGTCAAGAGCCGGGCCGATAGCGGAAAGCGCCGGCGCAATCGACGCCTCGACGCCCGTGACGAAACTGCGCATCGCGCTTCCGGACCCCGCCATGGAACCATCATACTGTCTCGTGCGTTGTTGGTGCGATCGGACTTCAAGTCTAGCGAGCCCTGTCGGCCTACAGCATGTCGCAGGGCGCGACGTAGGCAATATTCGGGATGAGAGCGATCGATGTTAAACTTGATTTTAGAAGCTTGCGTGGCCTTTCTTACGCTCGTCGGACTGACACAATTCGCGAATGCGCAAAATCGTTACCAGCGCGGACCTTGCGAATCCGCGGCGCCGATCTACATCCCAGTGCAAAGGGGGCGTCCCCGCGGCGCGTCGCGCCGCAAACCAGAAGGGAGGTCGCCATGACCCACGGCGCTCTTCGAACCTCGGCCATAGCGCTCGGCGCAGCCGCTTTTGCCACCTTGTCGCCGCTTACCGCAGTAGACGCCGCGGTTCATCACCCGGCCCATGGCGTTCATCGGCAAGTCGCCCATGTCCATGGGCGCATCTACGCCCATCATAATGTGCGCCATTACGCCCACGGCTACGCGCACGGCTATGGATACAATCCCGGCGCGGCCGCCGCGGCCGGAGTGATCGGCGGCGTCCTTGGCGGACTGGCCGGCGGTTATCCGTATTCCTGCGACAGCTATTATTACGGCTATAATTCCTGCCCGTACTACGGGGTGGATGACGGTTACTGGCCCTACTACGGGTACGGATATGGCCCGTACTACGGCGGCTACGGGGGCTATGGCGGCGGTTACGGCCACGGTCGAATGTTCGGCGGTCATTTCAACGGCGGAGCCGCCCACTTCGCCGGCGGCAACTTCGGCCACATGGGCGGCTTCGGCGGGGCCGGCGGCTTCGGCGGTCACTTCGGCGGCTTCGGCGGCGGCCACATGGGCGGCTTCGGCGGCGGTCACTTCGGCGGCGGCGCGCATATGCGCTAGGCGCGCCTCGGAAGGCATCGTGACATCGGGCGGCCTCAGTTGGGCCGCCCGATTTCATTTGGGCGAGCGTTTCCCCGGCAGGGCTCCCTCCGCCGGCGCCCATGCGGCCATTTCAGGCTGGACGGAATTGGGCGCCTTTCCGAAGGGCAGTCTTAAGCGGGAACGATCGCTCGGCTTGCACGTTGGTGAAGCGACGGAGTTCTCGCGCGGCGCGCAGCGCCGCGTATCACACAGGGAGGTCTTGATGACCCAGAGCGTTCTTCGAGTCTCGGCAATCGCGCTCGGCGCGGCCGCTTTTGCTTCGCTTTCTCCAATTCCGATCGCTTCGGCGGACATGACCGCCACGGCTCCCACAGTCGCGACAGGCGCCGCGACGTCGCCGGCAGACACGTCTACGCTTTCGCTGAGCGAGCCGGCGCCCACGCCAGCCTGGGCTATAGCGGCGGCGATCAACGGATCGACGCCAGCGCTGGATGCCTCCTCGGCCTCCGCGAATGAGCCGGCGCCTGCGCCTGGCGCCCCGACATCGCCATCGGTCGCGACGGCGTCTCCAACTACGGCCGCCCCCTCGCCGAGCGAGCCGGCGCCTACGCCATCGCCATCCGTCGCAACGGCGTCGTCGCCGAGCGGCGAGGCGCCTGCCGCGGCGGCCCCGTCGCTGAGCGAGCCGGCGCCCACGCCAGGTTTGACGAAGTCCGCGCCCAGCCGGGCGGTGGTCGCCGAGCGTCCTTACGTGCGCCACTATGGCCACCGTTACGCGCCTCACTATGCTTGGCGGAACGGGCATCGCTACGCCAATCCCGTGGCGACAGCCGCCAATGGCGTGGTCGGCGGCGTTGCCGATCTGGGCTCGATCGCCGCCTATCCCATCTATTGCTTCCCGAACTACGGTTCCTGCCCCGTCCAGTGGGCCCATCGCTTCTAAAGCGGCGTCACTACAACTTCGGGCGGTTCATCTCAGCCGCCCGAGGTTGCCTGAGCGAAACGGGCGCCTCAGGACCTCCCTCCCTCCATTCGCAATGCGCTTTAGCGGAACCACTTGGCGCAAAGCGCGTCGAATTCGCCGTCCTCCTTCGCCAGATGCAGCCACTGGTCGACGAAGGCCTTCAAGGCTGGGTCGGGGGCCATCCAGTACGCCTTCTCGGCGAAATCGAATGGCTGATCGGGGTGGATGGCGCAAAGCACGCCAGGATGCAGCTTTGCCTGGAAGCGGGTCTCCGAGGCGTCGGTGATCATGAGATCCGCGCGTCCTGCGGCCAATTGGTCGAAAATCGTCAGATTGTCCGGATAGACGACGATCTCGGCCGCGTGCAGGCGCGCGCGGTCGAAGCGCTCGTTGGTCCCGCCCGGATTGGCGATCACCTTGACGCCCGGCCGGTCGATGTTGTCCAGGGCCTGGAACTTGTCCTGATCGGCGCAGCGCGCGATCGGCGTTTTGCCGTCGCGCATGTAGGGCGCGGAGAAGAAGCCTGTCTTCTGCCGCTCGAGGGTTACCGACACCCCGCCCATGGCGATGTCGAAGTCGCCTTCTGCGAGGTCCTTGGCCAGGCTGCTCCAGGTCGTGGGCGCGAAGGCGATTGAAACCCCAAGCGCCTTGGCCAGCGCCCGGGCCATGTCGATGTCGAAACCGGAATATTCGCCGCTTGCCTTATCGAGCGCGGTGAAAGGCCGATAGTCGCCGGTCGTGCCCACCCGCAGCGCATGGCGCTCGAGGATGGCGTCGAGGCGCGAGCCGTCGGCGAAAGCGGGGGCGGCGGTGATCGCCAAAAGCGCCGCGAGAAGCCGCGTCAGCGCGCGCATGGGCGTCGCCTCTGAGCGCGGGCCCGTCACGCCGCTCGCAACAACCGCTCCACCTCATTCACCAAATCGCGAAGATGAAACGGCTTTGAGAGGATGCGGGCTTCCTTCGGCGCGGCGTTCGCGGAGTTGAGCGCGACCGCGGCGAAGCCGGTTATGAACATGACCTTGATCTCCGGGTCGAGCTCGGTCGCGCGGCGAGCGAGCTCGATGCCGTCCATCTCCGGCATAACGATATCGGTCAGCAAGAGCTCGAATGGCTCCTCGCGCAACCGATTGTAAGCAGACAGCCCATTGTCGAAAGAAGTGACCGCATAGCCCGCGTTCTGAAGCGCCTTGACGAGGAAGCGGCGCATGTCGTTATCGTCCTCCGCAAGCAAAATCTTGGCGGAAATCTCGACCGGCGTCTGCATCGCTGTCTCCTGGCGCGGCTTGCAACTTTGCGGCGCCCCAGTAAAGATTTCTTGAAACGGCGCGCGAGGCTCGCGTCGCGCCGCCTTTCAGCGCTATGATAAAGCCGAACGGCGCGCTCGGAGCAAGCGCTTGTCGGAGGGCCGATGGAACAGGTCGAGCGAATCGGAACCCAGGACTTCGGTTGTCCATTCGAGACGATCGAACCGGCTCGGTTGGCGTCGCCGCTTGTCTTCAGTTCGCCCCACTCGGGCTCGACCTATCCGCCGCGCTTTCTCGCCGCCTCCCGGCTTGATCCCCTGACCTTGCGCCGCTCGGAAGACGCCTTTGTCGACGAACTGTTCCTGCCGTGCGTCGCTCTCGGCGCGCCGCTCCTGCGAGCGCTCTTCCCGCGCGCATATCTCGATGTGAACCGCGAACCGTACGAACTCGACCCGCAGGTTTTCGACGGCCGCCTGCCGGAGTTCGCCAACACCCGCTCGCTCCGGGTCGCGGTCGGGCTCGGCACGATTCCAAGGGTGGTCGGCGACGCCCAGCCGATCTACAAGAAGCCGATTTCGGTCGCTGATGGCCTCAATCGGATCGAAACCCTCTACCGGCCGTATCATGCCCAATTGAAGGGCCTGATGGAGCGCGCGAGGGGGTGGTTCGGGGTTGCCGTGCTGCTCGACTGCCACTCCATGCCCTCCAACGCCGCCGACGTCAGCGGCCTCGACATCGTGCTTGGCGACCGCTACGGCGCGAGCGCCGCGCCCGCCGTCGTTGACGCTCTCGAGGCGAGCCTGAGGGGCGCGGGCTATCGGGTCCGCCGCAACAAGCCGTTCGCCGGCGGGTTCATCACCGAGCATTTCGGCGCGCCGGCCGAAGGCGCGCATGCGGTCCAGATCGAGATCGCCCGGGCGCTCTATCTCGACGAGCGCCGGATCGTCAGAACGGAACGGTGGACGAGGCTTCGGGAAGACCTGTTCGCCGCGGCGAAGGCGCTGGCGCAGGAGTTTGGCGGGGATACCGAGGCTGGGCGGCTCGCCGCGGAGTGAGCCTGCAGCAGGGCGGGTGAGCAGGAGAGACCATGGTCATCTCGCACTGCAATGCGAGTCCGACGCAGCGCACAAACCGCCCGCTCACGAAGCCGCTGAAAAAAGGAGGCCGCCATGTTGCCACGGCGGCCTTGAGTCTAGGGAGGAAACGCCCAAGGAGGGCATATGCGGCAGGTCATGCCGCACCGCAACAATATCGTCGCTGACCGCCGCCGTTGCAAGACTTTTCTTCCTCCCTTGAGCAGTCGCCCACGGAATTCAGGGGACTGTTGCAATCTGATCGCGTCCCGATCGCGGCGTCAAAATGTCAATTAAATTCGCAATAACAATGGCCTATAACGATATAGCGCCGTGTGGCGGCGATCGAGCTGCCACATGTTGAGATAGCAGATATGCGCATCGGACATGACTTTTGTCGCGCTTTTGGGGATTTTCCATGACCGCCGTCGACTTTGCCGCCTTCGTCGACCGACTCGCGCAGGTGTCGGGGGAAGTGATTCTCCCGTTTTTTCGCAGCGCGATCGGTGCGGAAGATAAATCGCGCGGCGGTGTTTTCGATCCCGTGACTGAGGCTGACCGGGGCGCCGAGACAGCGATGAGGCGGCTGATCGCGCAGACATTTCCCGCCCACGGCGTGATCGGCGAGGAATATGGACCCGACCGCCCCGACGCGGAATACGTCTGGGTGCTCGATCCGATCGATGGCACCAAGAGCTTCATCTCCGGCCTGCCGACCTGGGGCACGCTGATCGGGCTCATGCATCGCGGCCAGCCAGTCTATGGCATGATGGCGCAGCCCTTCACGCGCGAACGGTTCTACGGCGACGGCAAGCGAGCCAGGCTGCGCACGCTCGCGCCTTCCCGCGGCGAAGCGCCGCCATCCGAATGGGCGACGCGGGCTTTGCGCACGCGTTCGTGCGCTTCCTTGCGCGAAGCGACCTTGATGACGACGAGCCCGCTCCTGATTCGGGACCCGGCGGACCGGGCGGCCTATGCCCGGATCGAAAACCAGGTCCGACTGATCCGATATGGCGGCGACTGCTACGCCTATTGCGCGCTTGCGGCGGGGTTCATCGATCTCGTCATCGAAACCAATCTCAAACCGCACGACGTCGTCGCGCTGACGCCGATCATCGAGGGGGCGGGCGGCTTCGTCTCGACCTGGGACGGCGAGGACGCGGCCAAGGGCGGCCGCATCATCGCCGCCGGCGACAGGGGCGTCTACGACAAGGCGCGCCGCCTGTTGCTTGCGGGGTAGGCTGAGAGCCGCCGGAGAAGAGCGAGGATCGGCGCCGGGTCGAGCCGATCAGCCCACCGCTTGAGGGGACGGGGCATCGACGGCGCTTTTCCCCTTGCCTTTTTGGCCCTTCGCCTTTCCTGCCGCGCGATGCGCGTAGGCGCGCGGTCCGCTCCAGCCGGGCAGATAGTCGGCGTCGGCGCTCTTCGCCAAGGTCAGCGCCTTCTCCAATGCAGCCTTGAAGTCGGCTCTGATCGCTTTGGCCTTGATGCGGGGACGCAAGAAATCGGCCCACAGGAATTCCGAGAATGGCGTTGAATCCTTGGCGAAGCCGCCCTGGGTGCGCAACAGGCCGGCCAAGGAGCGATAAGGATCATCCTCCATCGTTTTGATCGTCCTCGGCAATTCGGAATAGTCCCGCCGACGGCCCTTGGCGTCATAGGGATGCGCCCAGCCATGAAAGTCCATCATGTTCCAGAAATGATCCTCCGGCAGACGGCTCAAGTCGGCGATGACGGTTATGTAGACGCTTTTCACCCCCTCCTCGTATAGCGCGCGAGCCAGATGATGATGATCGGTCAAATAGGGTTCGCCCTTGAGGCCTTTGATGACCGGCACCATGTGAGCGGCGAGAAACTCGGCCAGTTTTCCTGAGACCTTCGCTTTCCAGGCCTCGCGTTTTTCATTGACCTCGATCAGGCCAAGCGTCATCTGGGTCGGACGCAAACTGAGGATCGGCGTCGGTTGAAGAACGGGCTCATGCGTGCTCGACATGGATCCCCCCAAAGCCTTCTGGTAAAGGGCGATTGTCACAAAACTGTCTGATCTGCGAGGTCAACGGACCCGCCTTGCAGCAGTGTAAAACCAGTCCTCGCCGGCGCCCGCCACGTCGATTGACCCTCCCGGCAAATCGTGTTTTGTCGCGCCGCACGCGAAACGCCCTGATAATCTGCGAGATTGCCCGCCGATGCGGCCCGAACGATACAACGTGCGCGAATCGGAAGCCAAGTGGCGAAGGGCCTGGGCGGACGCGCAAATCTTCAAGACCGTTAACGACGATCCGCGCCCGAAATATTACGTACTCGAGATGTTTCCCTATCCCTCGGGGCGGATCCACATGGGCCATGTGCGCAACTACGCCATGGGCGATGTCGTCGCGCGCTACCGGCGCGCGCGGGGGTTCAATGTCCTCCATCCGATGGGCTGGGACGCTTTCGGTCTGCCGGCCGAGAACGCCGCGATGCAGAACAACACCAGTCCGGCGGAATGGACCTACGCCAACATCGCAGCGATGCGGGCGCAATTGCAGTCGATGGGCCTGTCGCTCGATTGGTCGCGCGAGATCGCGACCTGCGATCCGAGCTATTACAAGCACCAGCAGAAGCTGTTCCTCGATTTCCTCGCCGCTGGACTAGTCTCGCGCAAGAAGTCGAAGGTCAATTGGGACCCGGTCGATCAGACGGTGCTCGCCAACGAGCAGGTGATCGACGGCCGCGGCTGGCGTTCGGGCGCGATCGTCGAGCAGCGCGATCTCACGCAATGGTTTCTCAAGATCACCGACTATTCGGACGATCTGCTCGCCAGCCTCGACCGTCTCGACCGCTGGCCTGAAAAAGTCCGCCTCATGCAGCGCAACTGGATCGGGCGCTCGGAGGGACTTCTCGTTCGTTTCGTCATCGATCCGGCGGCGCTCGGTCCGCTCGCAGGCGAACCGGGGACGAGCGAGCTCGAGATCTACACCACCCGCCCGGACACGCTGTTCGGCGCAAAGTTCATGGCGATCGCGCCCGACCATCCGCTGGCGCGCGCGGCCGCGAAGCGCGATCCGGCGCTGGCGGCGTTCATCGCGGAATGCCACCGGATCGGCACCTCGGTCGCCGCGATCGAGACCGCCGAAAAGAGGGGTTATGACACCGGCCTCAAGGTCCATCACCCGTTCGACCCCGCCTGGCGCCTGCCGGTCTACGTCGCCAATTTCGTCCTGATGGAATACGGCTCCGGCGCGATTTTCGGCTGCCCCGCCCACGACCAGCGCGATCTCGATTTTGTCCGCACCTACGGCCTGGGCGTGACCCCGGTGGTGTGCCCGCCCGAGCTGGATCCAGCCAACTTCGTGATCGATCGGATCGCTTACGACGGCAACGGGGTGATGATCAATTCGCGCTTTCTCGATGGGCTGACGGTCGAGCAGGCGAAAGAGGAAGTCGCGCGCCGACTGGAGCAGATCACGCTCGGCGATCGGCCGCAGGCGAAGCGGCAAATCAACTACAAGCTCAGGGATTGGGGCGTGTCCCGCCAGCGCTACTGGGGCTGCCCGATCCCGATCATTCATTGCGAGAGGTGCGGAATCGTTCCGGTCCCGGTCGCGGATTTGCCGGTCAAGCTGCCCGAGGACGTGACCCTCGATCACCCCGGCAATCCGCTCGACCGCCATCCGACCTGGAAGCACGTCGCCTGTCCGCAATGCGGCGGACCGGCCACCCGCGAAACCGACACGATGGATACGTTCGTCGATTCGTCCTGGTATTTCGTGCGCTTCACCGATCCGGACAATGCGGCCGCCGCCGTCGATCCGAAGACGGCCGATCATTGGCTTGCGGTCGACCAGTATATCGGCGGCATCGAGCACGCGATCTTGCATCTTCTCTACTCGCGCTTCTTTACCCGCGCGATGCGCAAGTGTGGCTATCTCGATCTCGACGAGCCGTTCGCCGGTCTTTTCACTCAGGGCATGGTCGTGCACGAGACCTATCGCGATGCCCAAGGACAATGGCTCGCCCCGTCCGAGGTTCGCGTCGAAACGGACGGAGAGAGGCGTCGGGCCTTTCTCCTGGACGATGGCGAGTCGGTCGAGATCGGCCCGACCGAGAAGATGTCGAAGTCCAAGCGCAACACGATCGATCCTGACGAGATCATCGCCACCTACGGCGCCGATACGGCGAGGTGGTTCATGCTGTCGGACTCGCCGCCCGAGCGCGACGTGATCTGGACCGAAGCGGGGGTCCAAGGCACCTACAAGCAAATCCAGCGGCTATGGCGTCTCACCTGCGAAATCGAACGCATTGTCGGTTCAGAGCGTCCGGCGCCGCCAGCGGGCTATCGCGATCAAGCGCAGCGCATCCGTCGGATCGCCCATGCGGCGCTGGCGAAGATCGAGGACGAGATCGAGCGGCTCAGGTTCAATGTCTGCATCGCGGCGATCTACGAGCTGGCCAATGAACTCGCAGCCGCGGTCGGCGCGATCGCGGAGGCGCCGGCCAGCGACGATCTGCGCGCCGCCTTCGCCGAGGCGGGCGACATTCTCGTCCATTGCTTCGCGCCGATGATGCCCCATCTCGCGGAAGAATGCTGGGAGGCGCTGGGCCACAAGGGATTCGTCGCCCAGAGCCCGTGGCCGGTCGCCGACCGCAGCCTCATCGTCTTGAACCACGTCACTTACGTCGTCCAGGTCAACGGCAAGAAGCGGGGCGAGGTGACGATCGAGCGGGACGCCGACGCGAAGCGAATTGAGCGCGCGGCGCTCGCCCTCGACACGGTCGTCCGGGCGATGGACAATAAGCCGGTCCGCAAAGTGATCATCGTGCCGCTGAGGATCGTCAATGTCGTGGTCTAGAGGTCTCGGCGCCGTCGCTGCGCTCGTGCTCGCCGGCGGACTGGCGGGTTGCTTCCAGCCCCTCTACAGCGAGTCGGCGCATCCCGGTCTGGTCGAAGAGGTTCGGGCGATCGAAGTTGCGCCGATCAAGGACCGGATCGGCCATTATCTCGCCGACAATCTCACCACCGATTTCAACGGCACGGGACAGAAGCCGACGCCGAAGTATCGTCTGACGGTGACCGTGTCGACCGACACGTCGACGCCGACGGTCAATTCGGAAACCAACGTCGCGACTTCGGCGACGGTGAAAGGCTCGGCGAAATTTACCCTCAACCTCGTCGACGGCGGCAAGGAAGTCCTGTCCGGAGAGGCCGTCGCCTTCGCGGCCTATGATCGTTCCCAGCAGCGCTACGCCGATCTACGCGCGGAACGCGACGCCGAGATTCGCTTGGCGCGCGCGCTATCGTCGGATATCTGGGTGCGCGTCGCCGCGGCGCTGGCCGCAAAGAACTCGTCGTGAGGCCTGCCGCGGCTTCGCGCTCGTGCGGCGGATCTCGACGCGATTCGGCTTCGGCGGCGGCGCCCTCTCGACGGCTCGGCCCTGATGATTCCGTCCAGATGCGTCTTGCTCTAGCCTAAGGCGATGGTCGCTTACGCTCTTCAACGGATCTTCCTGTTTGCCGCGACGCTCCTCATCGCGTCGCTGATCGTGTTCGCGATCATGAACATTCTGCCGGGCGACGCCGCCCAGACGATGCTGGGGCCGACGGCGACGCCCGAGGCGGTCGCCGCCCTGTCGCACAAGCTCGGCCTCGATCAGCCGGCGCCGATCCGCTACTTGAACTGGATCGGCGGCGCGCTGCGCGGCAATCTCGGCCTTTCATACGCCTATGGCTCGCCGATCGGACCGCTGATCGCCTCGAGCCTCGCGGTCAGCGCCCCCTTGGCGCTGATGGCGATGGCGTTCGCTGCAGCGGTCGGGCTTGCCGCCGGCGTCTATGCCGCCGATCGGCGCGGCCGAGCAGGCGACGCGATCGTGATGGGCGTGAGTCAGATCGGCGTCGCCGTGCCGAACTTCTGGCTGGCGATCCTGCTCGTGATCGTCTTCGCGGTGATGCTGAGGCTCGTTCCGGCGGGGGGATTTCCGGGTTGGGCTGACCCGTGGCGGGCTCTCGGCGCGCTCATCCTCCCGGCGATCGCGCTCGGCGCCGCGCAGGCGGCGATCCTGACCCGCGTCACCCGCTCGGCGCTCATCGAGGCCCTGAACGAGGACTTCATGCGCACCGCGCGCGCCAAAGGCGTGTCGCGGAGCGCCGCGCTCTGGCGCCATGCGCTGCCCAATTCGCTGACCCCGATCCTGACCATCATGGGGCTGCAATTCGCCAACCTGATCGCCGGCGCGATCGTCGTCGAGAATGTATTCGTGCTGCCCGGCCTCGGCAGGCTCATGCTGCAATCGATCTCCAATCGCGACACCCTGGTGGTGGAGAACGGGGTGATGCTGCTGGCCCTGATGGTGATCGGGCTGAACTTTGTCGTCGACATCGCCTGCGCCGCCATCGATCCCCGGCTCCGGGCCGCCGCCGCGTGAGCGGCGCTCTCCGGTTTCGCCCGCGCGGCGGCGCAAGCCTATGGCTTGGGGCGGTCCTGGTCGCCGCGCTCATCGTCGCCGCGGCTTTGTCGCTCGTCTGGACGCCCTATCCGCCGGCCGCGATTGACATCCCGCACAGGCTTGCGCCGCCGTCGGCCGCTCATTGGTTCGGCACCGACAATCTCGGACGCGACGTCGCGTCGCAAATCATGGCCGGCTCCCGGGTCTCGATCCTCGTTGGCGTCATCGCCGTCGGCATAGGGCTCGCGTTCGGGGTCGCCCTCGGCCTTCTGGCGGCTTTCGCCAAGGGCCTCATCGAAGACGGGATCATGAAGTTCAGCGACTTCGTGTTCGCTTTTCCGGCCCTTCTGACGGCGATCATGCTGACCTCGACCTTCGGCCCTGGCGTCGTCAATGCGATTATCTCCATCGGCGTCTACAACGTGCCGGTGATCGCCAAACTCACGCGCGCGACCGCCAACGGCGTCCTTGCGCGCGAATATGCGCTCGCCGCCCGCGCCGCCGGCCGCGGGCCAGTCGCGATCGCGTTCGATCACGTGCTTCCCAATATCGCGCCGGCGCTGATCGTGCAGGCGACGATTCAATTCGCCATCGCCATCCTGGCCGAGGCCGCGCTTTCCTATCTCGGCCTCGGCGCTCAGCCGCCGCAGACGTCGTGGGGCAAGATGCTCGCCGACGCCCAGAACGTTCTCTACAACGCGCCGAGACTTGCGCTCTATCCCGGAGTCGCGATCGCGCTCAGCGTCCTTGGGCTCAATCTTCTCGGCGACGGCCTGCGCGACGCGCTCGATCCGAAACTCAAGGCGAGAAGTTGAGATGCTGCTCGAAGTCGCCGAGCTTGCCATCGATCTTCCGACGCCGGGGGGTTCGCAGCGCGTTGTCGATCGGACGTCGTTTT
Source organism: uncultured Alphaproteobacteria bacterium (assembly GCA_963794155.1). Taxonomy (GTDB): domain Bacteria; phylum Pseudomonadota; class Alphaproteobacteria; order Rhizobiales; family Beijerinckiaceae; genus Roseiarcus. The sequence goes on from CAWCCX010000008.1 coordinate 686,681, forward strand.
CGCTCGCCGAGGGCGAGAGCCTGGGAGTGGTGGGGGAATCCGGCTCCGGCAAAACGATGACCGCGCTTGCGCTCATGGCCCTGACGCCGGAGGGAGCGCGCGTCTCGGGCTCGATCCGTTTCGAGGAGCGGGAGCTCGTCGGCCTTAAGGAAGAGGCGATGCGGCAATTGCGCGGCGACCGCATCGCCATGATCTTTCAGGAGCCGATGACGGCGCTCAATCCCCTGCACAGCGTCGGCGCGCAAGTCGCCGAGCCGCTGATGCTGCATCGCGGACTGATGAAGAGCGACGCTCGCCGTCGGGCAGTGGAGCTGCTCGAACACGTCCGGCTCGCCGAGCCGGAACGCGCCGCTCGCTCCTATCCGTTCGCGCTCTCCGGCGGCGAACGCCAGCGGGCGATGATCGCCATGGCGATCGGCTGTTCGCCGCGCCTCATCATCGCCGACGAGCCGACGACGGCGCTCGACGTCACCGTGCAGGCGCGCATTCTCTCACTCATCGACGGCCTGCGGACCGAATCAGGGATGGCGGTCCTGCTGGTGAGCCACGATCTCGCGGTGATCGCCGGACATTGCGACCGGGTCATGGTGATGTATGCGGGCGTGATCATGGAGAGCGGACCGGTCGAGGCGGTTCTGCGCCAGCCGAGAAATCCTTACACGCTGGCGCTGCTCGAGGCCCGGCCGCGGCCGGGCGCGCCGCGCGGCGCGCGGCTTGCGACCATTCCCGGCGCGCCGCCGGTCAAACTTGATCTTCGCCCGGGATGCCCGTTCGCCGGCCGATGCGCGCTCACCGTCGATCGCTGCTGGACGACGCCGCCGCCTCAGGTCGCATTCGGCGCGAGTCATCTGTCGCGCTGTCATCGGGCGGGCGAAGTCGGGCTCGCCCAATGAGCGAATCGCCGCTGCTCGAAGTCGCTTCGCTCGTGAAGACCTATCGCCTGGGGGGCGTCGGCCCGTTTCAGCGCAAGAGCGCCCGGCCGGCGCTCGCCGGCGTGAGCTTCGCCGTGCGGCGCGGGCGCTCGTTCGGGATCGTCGGCGAATCCGGTTCCGGCAAATCGACCCTGGCGCGGATCGCGCTTGCGCTCGACCGGCCGGATTTGGGGTCGGTGCGCCTCGAAGGGCGGTCGCTGTTCGAACTCACCCGGCGCGAATTGCGCGCGGCGCGCGCGCACATGCAAATGGTCTTCCAGGATCCCTACGGTTCGCTCGACCCGCGTCAGCGGGTCGAAAAAATCGTCGCCGAGCCGCTGGCAGCCCTCGGCGGGGCAGGGAGGTCCGAACGCCGGGCGCGAGTCCAGGCCTCGCTCGAAGCGGTTGGCCTCAACGCCTCGGACGCCCTGAAGCATCCGCATGAATTCTCGGGCGGCCAGCGCCAGCGGATCGCGATCGCGCGAGCCCTCATCACTCGGCCGAAACTTGTCGTCGCCGACGAGCCGGTGTCGGCGCTGGACGTCTCGGTGCAGGCGCAGGCGTTGAACCTGATGAGCGACCTCGAGCGCGAGGCTGGGGTGACCTTTCTCTTGATCAGCCACGATCTCGCCGTCGTCGCCCACATCTGCGAGACGACAGCGGTGATGTACCGCGGGCGGATCGTCGAGATCGGCAGAACAGAGGACCTGTTCGCGCGGCCCGCGCACCCCTATACGCGCGAACTGGTCGATGCGACGCCTCGCCTCGACCGGCCGACGCGGGTTCAGCCGATTGCGACCGCGGACACGGACGGCGCGGCGCCCGCCGGCGGCTGCCCTTATGCGGCGCGCTGCGCCTTCGTCCGCGCGAAATGTCGCGAAGAGGCGCCGGTGCTCGAGAGCCTCGAGAGCGGGGCGCGGCGAGCGGCGTGCTGGTTTCCGCTGGATTAGATCCGGCGACACTATGCCACATTGCTGCAATCGTCGACATGACGCATTTTTATTTCAGTGGCCCCCGCCGGCGAACGCCAGTTTATGAGCCAGGTCGGCCGCACCGCGCTTACGCGAAAGGATAGCGGTTATGGGCGAGCGAATTGATCAGTTTTGCGAAGATCTTCGCATCAAACTCACGAATATCGACAACAGCATGACCGGCCTGAAGGCTAAGATTGACGCCAAGGCTCAGAACGCCGAGCAGGACGTGCGCAAACATCTCGACGATGTAAACGGACGCATCGTCGGCGACCAGGCGAAAGTGGCGGCGGCGAACGCGAAAGTGGCGAAATGGGTCGAGCAGAAGAAGGCGACCACGAACGCGAAGATCGCCGAGTGGAAGACCAAGCACGAGATTGCCAAACTGCAGAATCGAGCCGAAAGCGCCGAGGAGTACGCGGCCGCCGCGCGAGACGTCGCTAAGGCGGCGCTCGATGAGGCCGAGCGGGCTTCGCTCGAAGCTTGGCTCGCGCGCCAGGATGCGGTTGTCGCGCAAGCCGCCGCCTGACCAGGGAGCCCCCGTAGACGGGTTGGTGGTCTTGGCCCGGGACGGCAGGCAATGGATGAGGTCGTGAAACGCAAAAACGCTGCTGGCGCTACGGAGTCGGATGCGAGCATCGGCTCCGGGAAATTGGAGTGAGACATGGCGTCGGAGAATGTTCAAGGCTTAGACATTCAGTTCTCGCACGACCTCATCCAGAACTGGGGATGGTTCCTGGCCTTCGGAGTTGGATTGTTGGTGCTCGGCGTCGCCGCCGTGGCGCGCTCAGTCACGGCGACGATCGTTTCGATGGTGTTCTTCGGATGGCTTTTGGTGCTGGCGGCGGCGATTGAAGTCGCGCAAGCCGTCATGGTTGGGCACTGGGCGGGATTTTTTCAACATCTGTTGGCCGCTGTCCTCTTCGGGGTCGTCGGCTTCCTGTTGGCGCTGAGGCCGGTGATCAGCGCCGAGGTCCTGACCCTGTTCATGGCGGCGTTCTTTCTGGTCGGCGGACTGTTCCAGCTTGTAGGCTCTGTGTCGATCGGGTTGCCGGGTTGGGGTTGGTATGCAGCGGACGCCGTCATCACTTTTGTGCTGGGTCTGCTTGTGTTGGCGCAGTGGCCTGCTTCCGGACTTTGGGTGATCGGGCTCTTTGTCGGAATCGACCTAATTTTCTACGGATGCGCCTGGATCGCAGTTGCGCTTGGCCTGCGCGGAATGTGAGGTTCGCTTCGCGTGCCCAGCGCGGCTAAGCGATTCGCGTCGAACTACCCGCCGGAACGCATTGCTATTGGGGTCGTGGCTTCGGTTCGAATTGGGTCAGCGTCATTGACATGAAAGCGACGCTTTTTGCGCGGAAAGCTCTTGCGCGTCGCTTGGCTGCTCCCAATCTGACAGGCGCGTGAGCGATCGCCGCAGCGGGCGTCGCCGGCAGGTGAGCACACGGAGGCTCGTAATGGGCACGGCTGATAATGCGATGGGTGGTTCGTACGGAGCGCGGGAATTCGGCCCGAGCGAGTGGGCAGGCGCCCGTTGGCGGCGCGGCTCCCGCTGGACCGCGTTTGAGATCATCGCCATGATTCTCGGCTTCGTCGTCTTCTGGCCGATCGGCTTGGCGATCCTCGGCTACAAGTTCTGGCAGGGCCGCTACGGCGGGCCCGACCTGCAGACGCTGGCGGCGAACAAGTGGCAGGACGCGCGCACCATGATGAGTTCGAATTCTTCCTGGAGTTGCGGCGGGTCGATGAGGCGCGCGAGCCGGTTTTACGCCTCTCCGACCGGCAACGCCGCGTTCGATGAATGGCGCACCGCCGAGCTCGTCCGGCTCGACGAAGAGCGGCGCAAGCTTGACGAGGCTCAGCGCGAATTTGCTGAATATGTCGATGCGATCCGCCGCGCCAAGGATCGCGAGGAGTTTGAACGGTTCATGGCCGAACGCCGGGCGCGCCCGGCCGGCGGCGACGGGCGCCCGGCCTAAACGACTCTTCCTTCATTCTGCAAATGAGAAAACCCCCTTCGTCGATAGACTGAGGGGGCTTTTCTTTGTTGACGGTCGCCGCTCAGCCGATGGTATGGTCGAACGGCCATCCCATCTCCTGGAGCGTCTTCATGCGCCGCGTCTCTCGATTTGTCCTCATGCTGGGCGTCGGCATTTGCGCCGCGCCGGGCCTTGCCTTCGCCAAGGACAGCGTCACGATCGGCATGGTGCTCGAGCCGCCGGGCCTCGATCCGACGAGCGCCCCGGCCGCGGCGATCGGCGAGGTGACGCACTACAACATTTTCGAAGGGCTGGTTAAGATCAACGAGGACTTCTCGGTCACCCCCCTTCTCGCCGAGAAATGGGATTTCTCGCCCGACCTCAAGACCCTGACCTTCACCCTCAAGCCGAACGTCAAGTTTCAGGACGGCGAACCGTTCTCCTCCAAGGACGTGAAGTTCTCCTTCGAGCGCTACGCGGCCAAGGACTCCACCAATAAGGAGAGGGGGTTCTTCGCCTCGATCGAATCGATCGACACGCCCGACCCGACGACCGTCGTGGTCAAGTTCAAGGATCCGAGCTTCGAGGCGCTGTTTCATCTCGGCATGGATACGGCGGTCATCCTCGACGAGAAGAGCGCTGCCGGCGAAGCGACCAGCCCGGTCGGCACCGGTCCCTACAGGCTTTCGTCCTGGACCAAGGGTTCGTCGATCACTCTCGACAAATGGGACGGATTCCGCGACGCGGCGAAGATCCCGCTCGCCCACGCCACCTTCCGCTTCATCGGAGAGCCGGCGGCCGGGGTCGCCGCTTTGCTCGCCGGCGACGTCGACGACTTTCCTCGCATGGTCAATTTCGACGCGCTCGGCCAGTTCAGGGCGGATCCCCGCTTCCAGGTGCTGATCGGAGGCACCGAGGGCAAAACGATCCTCGCGATGAACAACAAGAAGAAGCCGCTCGACGATCTCAAGGTCCGCCAGGCGATCGCCTACGCCATCGACCGCAAGGCGATCATCGATGGGGCGATGAACGGCCTCGGCACGCCCATAGGCAGCCATCTGACGCCCAACGATCCCGGCTACATCGACCTCACCGGCATGTATCCGCACGATCCCGAGAAGGCGAAGGCGCTCCTGAAAGAGGCCGGCGTGGCGACGCCGTTGGAGCTGAGCCTTGTCTTGCCGCCGGTCGCCAACTATGCGCGCGCGGGTGGCGAGATCGTCGCGGCCCAGCTCGCTGAGGTCGGGATCAACGCCAAGATCCAGGACGTCGAATGGGCGCAGTGGCTCAGTGGCGTCTACAAGGACAAGAACTACGACCTGACCATCATCAGCCACGTCGAGCCGCTGGACATCGGCATCTACGCCAATCCGAATTACTACTTCCAGTATGACAGCCCAGCGTTTCAGGCGATTTACGCCAAAGTGACGTCTGCGCCCAATCTCGAGGCCTTCAAGGCGGCGCTGGCCGAAGCGCAGAAGAAACTCGCCGAGGACAGCGTCAACGCCTTCCTGTTCCAATTGCCGAACGTGACGGTCGCCGACGCCAAGCTCAAGGGCCTGTGGAAGAACGCGCCGATCTTCGTCAACGACCTCTCGGCCATGTCGTGGCAATGAGCGCGCGCGCCGAGGCGCCGGCGAAGGGCTGAACGTGCAGCCGTACCGGATGTCGGCTCTGGCGCTCATCAGCGCCTATCGAACGCGCACGCTGTCGCCGGTCGAGGCGATGGCTTCGGTCATCGAACGCGTCGCCGCCTACGAGCCGCATATTCATGCGACTTGGCTCTATGCTCCGGAGCGAGCGCTCAAGGAGGCGCGGGCGTCCGAGGCGCGCTGGGCGAAGGGCGAGCCGCGCGGCCCGCTCGACGGCGTGCCGGTCACGGTCAAGGACAATATCGCCACCCGCGGCGACCCCAAGCCCATCGGCACGGCGGCGGAGGACATGACGCCGCAACTGGCGGACGCGCCGCCCGCCCAGCGGCTGCGTGAGGCCGGGGCCATCATCTTCGCCAAGACGACCATGCCCGACTACGGCATGTTGTCGTCGGGCCTCTCGAGCTTCCACGCGCTGGCGCGCAATCCGTGGAAGCTCGACCGCAATCCGGGCGGCTCGTCGGCGGGCGCGGGCGCCGCCGGAGCGGCGCTCTACGGCCCGCTCCATCTCGGCACCGACATCGGCGGCTCAATCCGGCTGCCGGCCGGCTGGTGCGGCCTGTTCGGGCTCAAGCCCAGTGCTGGCCGGGTTCCGATCGATCCGCCTTACGTCGGCCGGGTCGCCGGCCCGATGACCCGTGACGCGGCCGACGCCGGCTTGATGATGGCGACCCTCGCGCTGCCTGACGACCGCGACTATTCGAGCCTCAAATATGAGAAGCTGAATTGGGCAGTCGAGCCGGCGCCGCTCAAGGGCCTCAAGCTCGGCCTCCTGGTCGAAGTGGGCTGCGGCGTCGCGCCCACGGCGGAGGTCAAGGCAGCGGTTGAGCGCGTCGCGCGGGACTTCGAGGCCGCGGGCGCGCATATCGAGCCGATGAAGCCATTCCTCACCCAGGACATGCTCGACGGTCTCGACCGCTTCTGGCGCGCTCGGGCGCTCAACGACATCGGACAATTGACCGCGGAACGGCGAGCCCTCGTTTTGCCCTTCATTAGAGAATGGGCGGAGTTGGCCGCGGGCTTTTCGGGCGTCGAGGTGTTTCGCGGTTTCGACCAGATTCCAGAAATGCGCAAGGCTGCGATCGCGTCGACCGGCCGGTTCGACTTCGTGCTTTCTCCAACCGCGCCGATGACCGCCTTTCCCGCCGAATGGCCGTCGCCCAGCCGCGACCCGCTGAACCCGTTCCCACATATCGGCTTCACTGTCGCCTACAACATGTCCGAGCAGCCGGCGGCGACCGTCAACTGCGGTTATGACGCCGAGGGCCTGCCGATCGGGCTGCAGATCGTCGGGCGCCGGTTCGACGATGTCGGCGTGCTGGCGATCGCCCGCGCTTTCGAGGTGATGCGAGCAGGGGAGGCGAGACCATGGCCCGAGCCGCCACAGGCGTGACAATGCCCGCCGCCGATCGAAGCAAATGCGCCATTCTGAGCCGCGTCTCGCGAGCCTTGGCGACGGTGGCGGCCGCGACCGTTCTCGCTGCGGCAGGCGCGCACGCCGAGGACTGCGGCCATGGTCCGGAGGGGTTCAGTCAATGGCTCAACTCCTTCAAGCAGGTGGCGCAGGGAAATGGAGTCTCGGCTTCGGCCGCTGACGCCGCTCTCAACGGCGTATCCTATGACCCTGCGGTCAAGCGCCACGACGGCGGCGTCGCCATGTTCGGGCACAATTTCTCAGGCTTCGCCGCGAGCCACGTCACGCCGGGAATGGTCGCGCGGGGCAAGGCGGAGCTCAAGCGATACGCCGCGCCGCTGGCGACGATCGAGCAACGCTTCGGCGTGCCCGGGCCGGTGGTGGTGGCGATCTGGGGGCAGGAAACCAGCTTCGGCGGCGACAACGGCTCGTTTCCGACGTATAGCGCTCTCGCTACCCTCGCCTGGGACTGCCGTCGCGCTGAGCGATACCGCGCCGAACTTGTCGACGCCCTGATGCTGGTGGAGCGCGGCATCGTGCAACATCCGAGGGAATTGCGCGGCGCCTGGGCGGGCGAGATCGGCCAGACTCAGCTCATGCCCTCCGCTTATCTCATGTTTGCGACGACGCCCGACGGGACAGGAACGCCGGACCTCATTCGCAATTCCGTCGACGCGCTCGCTTCGACCGCGGCCTTTCTCAAGGGGCACGGCTGGCAGCCGGGACAGGGCTGGGACGAAGGCGAGCCGAACTTCGCCGCCATCCTGCAATGGAACTCGGCCGAAATTTACGCCAAGACGGTGGCGCTGTTCGCCGATCGGCTGGCGGGGCGATAGACCGCGACGCCGCCAGAGCTTTAACTCTCTTCGACTATTGGTCGCCGATGACCGTAGTCGAGCGGCACGCGCTAGCGCCCCAGAGCCTGCCCGCGAAGCGCCGGATAGCGGTCCTGGCGGCCGTTGCGCTTTTGGCGTCGCTCGCGTTTCTCCTGCGTCGCGTCGCGCCCAGCGCGCCGGCGATCATTCCCATCGCCCTTGCCGGCCTCTCCGGACTTTCGGTCGGCGCGCTCGCGCTCACGCTCGGGGAAGAGGCGCTCCCGAAACTGATGCTAGGCGTTCTGGCGGGCGTTGGCCTCCTCGTCGTCGGCGCGTTCGCCGAGCCGGAGGCGCGGCTCAGGCTGTTCAGTTTCGCTTCCGTAGCGTCTGGCGTGGTGCTCCTCCTCTGGCTCGCGCGAACGGCGCGGAAGCGGCCGCGGTTTTCGTTGCGTCTGGCGGCGCTATACGTGGCGGCGCTCGCCGGCCTTTGCGCCTACGGCGCCTTTCTCGTGCTCGTTTCGCGCGACCTGATGATCGCCGATTTCATGACCTATCGCGGGATCGCGATCATGGTCGCCCGATTGGCGGATTCGGGAAACTGGCCGCTGCTCGCATCGGCCGCCGCCCAGTCGATCACCCAGGACTATGCGTGGGGGCCGGCGCTCCTCCCGGGCCTCGCGCTGGCGCTGACCGACCCGACCTCGCGGGCGGTCTATACGTTTGCGCTGCTTGCGGCCTACGCCGCGCCGGCGCTGTTGGCGCTGGCGATCCTGGCCCGCGACCTCGCCCGCCGCGGGGGGCTGCGTTTGCCGCCAACTGATGAGGGCGGGCTACCGCTCGCCGTCACCGCCGCGTTCGTCGCCTATCCGGCCGCGATGGCGGTCGCGGCGCGCGGCATGCCGGACGTCGGCGGGCTCGTGCTGACCGTCATTGCGCTTGGATTGGCCGACCGCCTCGCCCGCCTCCTCACCCTGCGCAACGGCCATGACGCGTTGGTCGCGCCGATGACGCGGCGGGTCGCCTTGGCGCTGGCGCTGACGATGGCGGCGATGTTCGCGTTCCGTCGCTGGTATGCGTTCGCCGCGGCGGGAATTGCGGTCATGCTCGCGATCGAGGTGGCTTCGGTCGCACTCGCGACGCCCGCGCGCCGTCGCTGGAAGGACGCGGTCGGGGCGGCAGCGCTCGGCGTCCTCACGCTGCTCGCGCTCACGAGCGCGGTCATTGTCGATTGGCTGCCGAACCTGAGCGCGCATGACTACGCCCGATCTTACGCCGCCTATCGCAAGCCGCCGGATGTCTTTCTGCGTGAGCTCGGCGACTGGGTAGGGCTTTTGCCCGCGCTCGCCGCCGGATGCGGGGCGGCGTGGCTGTGGACGCGCTCGTCGGATCTGCGCCTGTTGCGGCTGACGCTGGGAGGCGCGGCGATCGCGGCCGCGCTCTTCCTGCGCATTCAGACGCCCTATATCCACCATCTCGACCTCATTGCGCCGGCGATCGCAGCGCCGATTGCGGCCGCGCTCATGCTGGTTTTCGCGCGCGCCGCGCGTGGCTCTGGCGGCCCTGGCTGCGCTCGGAGCGGTCACGCTTTCGCCATTGGCCGCGGCGCTCAATCCGTCGGGGCTGGCCCCGGTCGCCGCGCTGCCGCGCCCGCCGCGCGCAGACCTCGACGAACTCGAGCGCCTCAAGGATTGGGTCGATGCGCGCGCGCGCGTCGACGCCAAGATCTGCGGGCTCGGCTCAAGCTACACCTTCAGCGGCCAGCTGATCAGCGAATTGTGGCAGCTGCGCCCGGAGCGCGAGACCTGGCCCAGGCCGAAGACCAGCGTTCAGATGCCGGACGTCGACGAAGTCGACGGGCCGCCCACCGCGAGTTTGAAGGATTGCGCCGTCATCGTCGTCGGCGATCCGGTCCAGACCCATCTCAATCCCGACAATCAGCAGACCGTCGTCCTGCCGTCGCGCGAGATGCTGGCAGTGCAGGGGATCGGGGCGAAGTTCCGCCGCACCGGCGAGGTCTTTCGTCTGGAGAACGGCGTCAGCGCGGTCGTGTTCGAGCGCCTGGCGCCGCTGGACAACGCTGACATCGCCGCGCTCCAGGCGCGCTGGCGCGCGGCCCGCGCGGCGCTCGGATTTGATGATGAAGCGCGGCGACAGTAGTCACGCCCCGTGACATGGGGCCTCCTCATTTTTCATGAGGCCCGCCGTGGCGACCGTGTGTTCGGCGATCATCCGCTCCTCGTCCGTCGGGATGACAAAGACAGTGACGGTTGACCCACCGGCGCTGATGATCTCCGCGCCGGCGCGGTTGGCTTCGCGGTCGAGATGAACCCCCATCCATTCCATGCGGGCGAGGATCGATTCGCGCACCCGCCAGGCATGCTCGCCGATGCCGGCGGTGAACACCAAGGCGTCGACGCCCTCAAGCGTCGCGGCGAGCGCGCCCAGTTCTCGGCGAGCGCGGGCGACGAAATAGGCGATGGCGTCGCGCGCGGCCGAACTGTTGGAGGCTTCCAGCTCGCGCATGTCCTGAGAGAGGCCGGACATGCCTTTAAGACCGGACTCCTTGTACAAGAGATCGGAAATCTGATCCGCATTCATCCGCTTTTCGGTCATGAGAGAGAGCAACACGCCAGGATCGATCTGTCCGCAGCGCGTGCCCATCGGCAGGCCGTCGAGGGCGGTGAACGCCATGGTCGAGGCGATTGACCGGCCGGCCTTGACCGCGCACATCGACGCGCCGTTGCCGAGATGGGCGATGATCACGTTCTTAAGCGCAATGCTCGGCGCGACGGTCCTCAGCCTGCGGGCGATGTATTCGTAGGAGAGGCCGTGGAAGCCGTATCGGCGCACGCCTTCGTCATAATAGGAGCGCGGCAGCGCGAACACGTCCGAGACGAACGGATGGCTGCGATGGAAGGCGGTGTCGAAGCAGGCGACTTGAGGCGTCGCGATATTGTGCGGCTGGTGCAGGGGCGCGAGCGGGATGAGGCGCCGGATCTTCGCCAGCGCTTGATCGTCGATCAGCGTCGGCGCGATCAGGTCCGGTCCGCCGTGCACGATGCGATGACCGACTGCGGCGACCGAGCGGTCGTGACCGGCTTGCCTCAGCCAGTCGAGAATGGCCGTCATCGCGGCGTCATGGTCGATGCGGCCGCCGCCGGACGGCGCAAGTTCGATCGGTGTCGCCTCGCCGCCTGCAGTCTCGATTTGTCCCTTGGCGGCGGCTGCGCCAAGCCCTTCGATCTGGCCCGAAGCCAGCGGCTTGAGCTCGGCGTTGTTCTCGAAGCGGAACGCAGCGAATTTGATCGACGACGAGCCGGCGTTGAGAGTGAGGATCACGGGATCCAAATGCGCACCTCCGCCGCCCTGGCGATTGTCGCTTTCGCGCCCAAGCCAACGCGCCCGAAAGTCGAGCCGGGCTCGAATGTATCGGCCCGGCTCGTTCGCGATACCGGCGCCGCAATCCCCGGGCGCCGGTTACGCCGCTCCCGCCCGCGCAACGAAGGCAAGCTCTTTGGCGAGCAAGCGCCAGGAGCCCAGATCAGACGGCGACTCGGGAGCTTGGCGCAGCTCGCGGCCAAAGTCCACGCCCGGGCGACTCACCGCGCTTCGCCTGAGCTTCAGCATGTCGCGACGCATCGACCGCGCGGCGACGATATCATGGCGCTATGGCAATGACATCTGAATGAACGACCTCTGCGCGGAGGTCGACGGGGCGGACTTGATTCCGCCGCCCGTATGCTGTCTTAAGCTGCGGCCGAGGGGACGACTGGACCGGCGGACCATAGGACGTCGCGAAGGACGTCCGTCTCACGACGGGCTATGGCTCGTCAGGAAGGACGCCCGTCCGACGCGGGCTGGTGAGCCGATGAATTTTTCCCAACGTCTGACCTTCCTGTTCTCAGCGCCGGTGTTCGACGCCGACGATCTCGAGGGCCTCAGGGTCAGCCAGATCATAACCGCGATCGAGCGGCTCGGCTTTCAGGTGATCAAGGCGCGGCGCGTCGAGGACGCCGAGATCGCGGTGCAGACCGACGCCGCGATCGGCTGCATGGTGGTCGACTGGGGCAAGAAGGGCATCGAGGGCAAGGCGGCCTCGCTCATCAACCTTATGCGCAAGCGCGGTCTCGACATGCCGATCGTCGTCTTGGTCAGGCGCAAGCGCTTCGAGGACATTCCGGTCGAGGTGCTCGATTTCATCGACGGCTATGTGTTCCTGGCCGAGGAGACGCCGGAATTCATCGCCCGAAACCTCGTCTCGCGTCTCAAGCAATACGCCGACACGCTGAAGACCCCGTTCTTCGGCGCGCTCGTCGACTACCAGGAAGAAGGCAATCAGCTCTGGACCTGCCCCGGCCACAACGGCGGCGTCTTCTACAGCCGCAGCCCGATCGGCCGCATCTTCGTCGAGCATCTGGGCGAGGCGGTCTTTCGCGACGACCTCGACAATTCGATTCTCGAACTCGGCGATCTCCTGACCCACGAGGGGCCGGCGCTGCAGGCGCAGAAAGAGGCCGCCGCCATCTTCGGCGCGGAGAAGACCTATTTCGTCCTCAACGGCACCTCGTCTTCGAACAAGATCGTGCTGACCAACCTCATTGCGGAGGGCGACCTGGTCCTGTTCGACCGCAACAATCACAAGGCCGCGCATCAGGGCGCGCTGCTGATGGGCGGCGGCATCCCGGTCTATCTGTCGACCGACCGCAACGCCTACGGGCTCATCGGTCCGATTCGCCCCGAGGAGCTCGACGAGACGGCGATCCGCGAGCGCATCCGCGATCACCCGCTCATCAAGGATCCGGACGCGTGGAAGCGCGAGCGGCCGTTCCGGGTCGCGGTGATCGAGCAGTGCACCTACGACGGCACGATCTACGACGCCGAGCGCATCGTCGAGCGTATCGGCGGCCTTTGCGAATACATCATGTTCGATGAGGCCTGGGCGGGCTTCATGAAATTTCATCCGCTCTACGAGCGGCGGTTCGCCATGAGCCTGCGCGACCTCGGCGAAGCGTCGCCCGGCATCGTCGCCACCCAGTCGGCGCACAAGCAGCTGGCGAGCTTCTCTCAGGCCTCGCAGATCCATGTGCGCGACCGGCACATCAAGGGCCAGCGACGCCGGGTCGAACATCGTCGCTTCAACGAAGGCTTCATGCAGTTCGCCTCGACCTCGCCGTTCTATCCCCTATTCGCTTCGCTCGATGTCGGGGCGCAGATGATGAAGGGCCGCTCGGGCGAAGTCCTGTGGGACGACACGATCCGGCTTGGGATCGAATTGCGCAAGAAGCTCAGGGCGGTGAGGCGCGAATTCGAGGAGAAGGAGAAGGACCCGACGCGGCGCTGGTTCTTCGACCCGTTCGTGCCCGAGCGGGTTTCGATTCGGGACGCTGCGCTTGAGGGGGCGACCCACGAAGTTCCGTGGGAGCATGTGTCGACCGAACTGCTCGCTCGCGACGCCCGGTTTTGGGCGCTCGCCCCCGGCGAGGCCTGGCACGGCTTCGTCTCGCTCGAACAGGGCTTCGCGATCACCGATCCGGCCAAGCTCACGCTGCTCACCCCGGGCTTCGACCGCGCAACCGGCGACTACGAGGCGCACGGCGTTCCCGCGCCGGTGGTGGCGCAATATTTGCGCGAGAACCGGGTCGTAGCGGAGAAGAACGATCTCAACTCGCTGCTTTTCCTGTTGACGCCGGGAGTCGAGTCGAGCAAGGCGGGCACGCTCGTCTCCGCCCTGGTCGCTTTCAAGCGCCTGCACGACGACAATGTTCTGCTCGAGGATGTCATGCCCGAGTTCGTCGCCAAGCGGCCGGCGCGCTACCGCGGCAAGCGTCTCAAGGACCTGTGCGGCGAGATGCACGCCTTCTTCCGCAGCGCCGGCGCCAGCCAATTGCAGCGGGCTCAATTCGCCGCCAAGCACCTGCCGGAGATGGTCATGACGCCGCGCGAGGCCTCGCGTCATCTGGTGCGCAACAATGTCGATTACATTCCGCTCGAGGCGCTGGACGGCCGCATCGCTACGACGCTCTTCGTCGTCTATCCGCCGGGCATCGCGACTATCGTTCCCGGCGAACGGCTGACCGAGCGGGCGCGGCCGATGATCGAATATCTCAAGATGTTCGAGAAGAGCGCCAACGTATTTCCTGGCTTCGAGGCCGAGATCCAGGGTCTATACCGCGAAGTGGACGCTTCGGGAGCGATTCGATTCCATACTTATGTGGTCCGGGAATGAGGGGTTGAGCGAGCGACGATGGACGCCAAGCTGAATTCGCCGCGCGACGCCGACGCAGGCGCCCGCGAAGCCGTAAGACCCGTCGCGGTGCGCAACTCGCGCGATGGCGACGTGCCGGGGATGCTCGCGATCTACTTGCACCACATCCGGCGCGGCGTCGACCCGGGCGTGGACGGCGATTTTGAAACCCCCGACGCTGAGGACCTCAAGCGGCGTCGCAAGTCGATGAACCGGCGCAAAATGCCGCATTTGGTCGCAGAGGACGCGGGAATGGTGGTCGGCTACGCCTACGCCGTCCCGTTCCGCAAGCGGCCGGCTTATCGCTATACGGTCAAGCATTCGATTTACGTCCGCAGCGACCGGCTGCACGCAGGAATCGGGCGCCAGCTCATGAGCGCGCTCATTGACGCCTGCGCCGCGGCCGGCTTTCGCCAGATGATCGGCTATATCGACGCCGCCAACGTCGCCTCGATCAAGCTCCACGAGGGGTTCGGCTTCCGCCAGGTTGGTTATCTGCCCTCGGTCGGCTTTAAATTCGGCCGTTGGACAGACACCGTGATGGTGCAGCGCTCGCTTGGGCCGGGGGCGACGGAGCCGCCGGCGGCGTGAGTGGTCGCGCCAGGCGCAATCATCGTAACGAGGCATGAATGGCGACCTATACCGCGGATGTGAAGTGGACGCTGAAGGATAGCGACGATTTCCCAAAAGGCCGCTTTAGCCGCGCGCATGATGTTAGCTTCGATGGCGGCATAACAATCCCCGGCTCCGCGTCGCCGCACGTCGTCGGCAAATGGGCGGTCGAGGCTGCGGTCGATCCGGAAGAGATGCTGGTCGCCGCTCTGTCCAGCTGCCATATGCTGTCATTTTTGCACCTCGCCCGGTTGGCCGGCTTTGCGATCGCCGCCTATTCCGATCATGCGGAGGGGGTAACAGGGGACATCGCTCCAGGACGGCTGGCGGTGACAAAAGTCGTGTTGCATCCGCGAATCGAGTGGACCGGTTCCGCTCCGGACAAGGAGAAACTGGAGCATCTGCACCATCAAGCCCACGAAATCTGCTTCATCGCCAATTCGGTGACGACGCAGGTGACGGTGGAATAGGTCCCCTCGCCGCCCCGGTCACAATGCCGTCGGAGCCTGCGTGTCGATGAGGGCGGCGAGATCGGCTGCGCGGGCGACGCTCCGCGCCTTCATCCCCGCCTCGCGGCCTCGAGGCGCGACATCGTGCGCCGGCAGGTCGCCGGGCCTGAAGCCGGCGCTTTCATAGACCTCCTCGGACATCATCACTTCGCAGCCGAACGTCTTGGTCATTTCCTCGAGGCGGGCGGCGACGTTGACCGGATCGCCGATCACCGTGAACTGGGCATGGCGGTCGTAGCCGATATTGCCGGCGATCGTCACGCCGGCATGGATGCCGATGCCGAAGCGGATCGGCTCGAGCAGCGCATAAGCGAGCGCGCCGTTCAGCGTCTCGACCCTGGCGGCGATGGCGGCGCAGGCCGCGATCGCCTGCCGGCACGCGATTTCGGGCCTCCCGCCCATGCCGAACAGCGCCAGGAGCCCGTCGCCCAGGATCTGGTTCGGCTCTCCGCCCGCGGCAAGAACCGCGCTGCTGACCGCGCTGAGGAACTGGTTGATGACGAACACGGTGTCGAACGGCAGCCGTCCCTCGGCGAGCCGGCTCGATCCGCGCATGTCGACAAACATGATGACGACATAGCGCTCGACCCCCGAATAGGCCGACCCGCTCCGATAGGCGTCGACCGTCGTCGCGTGCGGCGACAGCATCGGCACGAAAGCAATATCGTTCGTCGGGCGAAGCTGGCAGGCGAGCCTGACGCCGGGGGAAGCATGGACCCGCTCGAGCACCGCCTGCTCGGCCGCGCTCGGGGCGGGAAGCGCACTCATGTCGCTCAGGATGCGGATGCGGCAGGTGGAGCAACGGCCGCGCCCGCCGCACACATGGGCGTGCGGGATGTCGTTGATGAGGCTGGCCTCGAGAACGCTGAAACCGCGCGGCGCGCGGATGGTCCGGTCGGGATAGGTCAGCCTGATCGAGCCCGTGCGGCGTTCGCGCCAATGGCGGCCGCTCCTGGCGAGAAACGTCAAGGCCAGGGCCGCGCCCAGGAACACGAGGATCCCCGTGCGATCGTCGACCAGAACCGCGTTCTGAGCCGGGGTCCCGACATGTTCGGGCGACGTGTTGCGCGCCCGCCATGCGGGATCCTGAGCGGATTGAAGCGTGCGCTCGCCGCCCTGGTAAAAGCCGAGCAGCGCAAGCGTCGGCATCAGCACGGCGACGGCCAGGAGGAGCTCCCGCACCCGCGGATAGAACGGCTTAAGCCTGAGCCAGAAATGGAGCCCGAGGCAACCGTAAATCCAGACGATCAGCAAGAGGATCGCCTGCAGCACGCCAGAGAACGGCGAGTTGACCCAGAACTTCAGCAATTCCTGGGCGTATCCCTTCTCGAGCCCAAATTGGCCGAGCGCCACGCGCGTGCCGACGAAATGATCGGCGAGCAGGAAGGGAATCGAAAGGCCGAGCACGAGCTGCGTCGCTTCGAGCCGGGTCCAGCGAAAATGACGTCGCGCGTAGAGCGCCCAGAAGCCGAGGCTCATGTGAGTGAGGAGCGACAGATAAAGGATCGCCGCGCCCGGCAGCGACTGCCAGATCGCCTTCTGGACGAGAAGGCCGTTCTCCATCGCCTCGACCGAAATGTTGCCGAGCGCGTGATTGGCGAAATGCAGCGTCACGTAGGTGAAGAGGATAAGGCCGGTCGCGAGCCTGATCTGGCGAAGGCCGGGCATTGCCTCTCCATATGCGCGCCATGGCGGCGAACTCATTAGCACGGATATCGCGGCGCGGTCGCTGACCGCGCCGTGCGCCCAATTTTCGTCCCCGCCGGGGAGGCGTATATGCTTCCCTCTTGAGACGTGGATAGGAGCGTCGCTCATGCAGCTTTCGATCGGGTCCATCGAGACCGCCGGGCCGCCCGAGGCGCGCGGTCTCGGCCATAGCGCCCGGCTGGTTGTCCCGCCCGAGCATGTCGCCGAGCACAGCCCGTTCCTGCTGATGGCCGAAGACTGGTTCGCGCCGCCTGCCGGGTTCCCGACTCACCCGCATCGGGGCATCGAGACGGTGACTGTCGTCCTCGACGGCGAACTCGTCCACGCCGATCACACCGGCGGGACCGGACACCTCAGCGCCGGCGACGTCCAGTTCATGACCGCGGGCGGCGGCGTCATGCACAGCGAAATGCCCGGCCCGGGCGGCGTGCACACCCTCCAGCTCTGGCTCAATCTTCCCGCCCGGCTCAAGCGAGTCAGGGCGCGCTACCAGAACGTGCTCGGTTCGGACGCGCCGGCGCATCGGGAGAGGGGCGTCGAGGCGCGCCTCTATGCCGGCAAGCTCGGCGAAGTTCAGGCGCCCTTCGCCTCGTCCTGGCCGATGACCCTGATCGATCTGAAGCTCGAGGAGGGCGCGGCGTTCGAAGCGCCCGTTCCCGCCGGCGAGCGCGCCTTCGTCCTCGTTCTCGACGGCGAGGCCGCGCTCGGGACCGAGAAGCGCCCGGCGAAGGCCGGGGACGTCGCCTGGGCGGCGCCGTCGTCGGGCGGCGCCGGCTTCGACGCGCTGAGCGCACAGGCGGCGGCGGACGCGCGGCTCCTGATCTTCGCAAGCCCGATCATCGACGAACCGGTGGCCATGGGCGGGCCATTCGTCATGAATACGCGCGAGGAGATACTGGAGGCGTTCGCGGACCTCCGAGCCGGGCGGCTGATCGACGCGACCTAGATGACGTTCGCAGTTCGTCGCTCGCCGCTATAGTTCGCGGACGGACGGCCCAAGGGCGCCGTCGTGTCCGGCAAATCCGAGAGGGGAAAAGCGCCTCACCTGAGCGCGTCCAACCGGTCGCGCACCTTCGCAGCCAGATCATCAAAGGAAAACGGCTTTCCGATCACATGGACGCCCGGGCCAAGTCGCCCGTGGCGGATGATTGCGTCGCGGCTGTATCCGGTCATGAAGAGAACCGGAAGGCCGTTGCGAAGCCTGACCGCTTCATCGGCGAGTTCGCGTCCGTTCATGTCTCCAGGCATCACGACATCGGTCAGAAGCAGGTCGAGTTGCTCCGCGTTTTCAAGGATCGCAAGAGCAGCTTTCGCGCTCGATGCCTCGGCGACGTTGTAGCCAAGCTCGCGCAAGATTTCCGACGTGTAGGCTCGTACCGCGTCGTCGTCCTCGACGACGAGAATGGTTTCGCGCCCGACGGGGGGCGCGGACGGCTTCCGGTCGCGCTCTTTGAAGTCAACCGCCGCGCCTGATTGGCGCGGCAGATAAATCTTGACGACCGTTCCCTTGTCCAATTCGCTTTCGATCTGAACCTGTCCGGATGATTGAACGGTGAAGCCGTAAACCTGACTCAGGCCCAGGCCAGTGCCTTTGCCGATCTCCTTGGTCGTGAAGAACGGATCGAACGCACGTTTGCGCGTACCTTCATCCATGCCCATTCCGGTGTCGGCGACCGCGATCATGACGTAATCGCCCGGCTCGATCCGTTCAGGCAGCGAGGCGATGAAGGTTGCGTCCAGTACACGATTTGCCGTTTCGATAACCAGCTTGCCTCCGCGCGGCATGGCGTCCCTCGCGTTGAGGGCCAGATTGATGAGAGCGTTCTCCAGCTGATTGGGATCGACGAAGGCGTTCAGAGCGCCTCGCCAAGGACCGTCTCGAGCGTGATCTGCTCCCCAAGCGTTCGTTGCAGCAGATCGTCAATTCCGGCAACCAGCGCATTGGCGTTGACGACCCGTGGGGCGAGGGCCTGTTGGCGCGAAAAGGCAAGCAGCCGATCGGTCAGCGCCTGCGCGCGCTGCACCCCTTGCAGCGCCATATCCTTGGCGCGGGCAATTCGCACCGTCGCCGGAGAATCGGGCAGACCGCCGAGTTGGCGGTCAATAGTGTCAAGGCCGCCAAGCACCAATGTCAGCATATTGTTGAAATCGTGCGCCACTCCGCCAGTGAGTTGGCCGAGCGCGTCCATTTTTTGCGATTGACGCAAGTGCTCCTCGAGGCGTCTTCGCTCGGTGACGTCGCGAGCGCTCACGATCACGCGCCGTGGTTCGCCATCGCGCGTCGGAACGGCGGTCGCGACCGCCTCGACCACGCCTGCGCCTTGCAGTCTCTCGTAGCGGTGGCTGCCTCCCTCGCGAAGGCACTGCGCCAGATGGCGGTCGATCTCAGCGCCCGTCTCCGGTCCGAGCACATCCTTGGTCTTGCGCCCGACCACCTGGTCCCTGGCCATTCCATAGAGACGAAGCGTTGCTGGATTGACCTCCTGATATCGGAAACCGCCGTCCTCCTCGACGAGAATGGCGTGGCATTCCGAAGAGTGCCGGAAGAATGTGCCGACGAGCGCCTCGGTGGCCGCCAGTTGCGCGGTTCGTTCGTCGACCCGCCGCTCCAATGTCTCGTTGATTTGTGCGAGCTGCTCCTGAGCCTTTTTTGAGTCGGTAACGTCGTGCGCCACCCCGATGAAGCCGACATGTTCGCCTGTCGGCCCCCATCTCGGCTGCGAGTTCCGACCGCAGCCACCGCCACTGGCCATCGGCGCGGCGGAAGCGCGCCTCAACGGTGACGATCCCCACCGAGGGTTCGATGACCGGCTCCTCGGCGCGGATTCGCGGCAGATCGTCGGGGTGAAGCGCTCGACGCCAATCGAAATCGAGCGCCTCAGCATAGGTCAGGCCAAGAAGGTCGAGATAGGCCTGATTGACGAATTCCCTTTTGCCGTCGGCTCCCGTCACCCAGATCA
Source organism: uncultured Alphaproteobacteria bacterium (assembly GCA_963794155.1). Classification (GTDB taxonomy): domain Bacteria; phylum Pseudomonadota; class Alphaproteobacteria; order Rhizobiales; family Beijerinckiaceae; genus Roseiarcus. The sequence continues at coordinate 706,455 of CAWCCX010000008.1, forward strand.
GCACCGGGGCGCTGTTGGCGATGGAGCGGAACCTCTCCTCGCTTTCGGCGATCCTGCGCTCGGCCAGCTTTCGCTCCGAGATGTCGCTGACCACGACGTAGACGCCGAGGGTGCTGCCCGAAGCGTCGCGATGCGGGACGTGAACGACCTGCGTCGCAAACGCGCCGGTCGAACGAAAAAAATCAGCTTCATAGGACACGCTCTCGCCGGCCAGCGCCCGCTCCAGATAAGGTCGCCGCGCTTCGTACATCGCCGCGCTCATGACTTCGTTCACCCGACGGCCGAGAACGGCGGACAAGGGGCGTTCGAACCAGATTTCATAGGCCTTGTTGGCGAAGCGAAAGATCTGGTCCTTGTCGACGTAAGAGATGAGCACCGGAAGGGCGTCGGCGATCGCGCGCAGCTTCTCTTCGCTTTCCAGCGCTTCCTGCTCGGCGAGCTTACGGTCGGTGATGTCGATGTGCGCGCCGACCAGCGCGATCGGCGCGGCGTTTCCATCGCGTTCGATCTCGCCGACGGCCCGGATCCAGCGCACTGCGCCGTCGCTCGGGCGAATGATGCGATATTCCGACTTGTACTGGGTCTCGCCGCCGGCGACTGCGCGCAGAAAGTGCTCGACCGTCCGCGATCGGTCGTTCGGGTGGATGCGGCGCACCCAATTCTCGTGGGTTTCGACGCCCGCGTCCGCCGGCAGGCCGTGCAGGCGCAGATATTCCGGCGACCGGTAACCGGTAAAGCCGCCGGCGAGGTCCACCCTCATGCCGCCGACGCCGCCGATTTCCTGGACTCGCGCGAGCTCGAGTTCGCGACGACGGAGCGTCTGTAGGATATTCTGCCGATCGGTCGCGTCTCTGAAGGCGACTCCGATCCCTTCGCCCAGCGGAAAAACGCGCACCTCGTGATAGCGATCCGGCCGCCGGATCGTGTAGCTTTCGAACTGCTGTTCTTCGCGATTGGCCATCGCCAGGCGATAGCGGCGATCGAACTCCGTGCCGAGAATCGCCGGCGAAACCTCCCATAGCAGCTTGCCGAGGACCTGCTCCCGCGAGATCTCGAACATCTCCTCGGCCGCGCGATTAAAGGCGACGAATCGCCAATTGGAGTCGAGCGCGAAGAACCCTTCCGCCAGGCCGTCCATGATCTCATCGACCGACAAGGCGGCGCTCTTTGCCGCCTCGCGCGGCGCCGGCGCGCCATTCGCGATCGGCCGGCTCGCAGCAAGCGCCGCTTCGGACGGATCGTCTGCACTCATGAAGCGCTTCCTCCTCAAGCGCTTAAGGCGTACCGGCACCTTATCAGGGAAGAATCGCTGGGCAAGGTGAGGAATCACGCAGTCCGGACGGGCGGGCTGCGATGATCGGCGGTTTCGATCCTCCCTTGCGGCGAAGCGGCGGGGCATGGCGTGGGACGCTTCGCGATGACAGCGAGCGGCAAACGACTTTATTGGCGGGCGCTCTTACCGCGACCTGAACCGCGCGGCGAGGCTCGAGAGATAGACGAGGCCGGAGAGGGCGGTGATCCAGAAACTGGTCGGCCAGTCGGTGTAGAAGGCGAGCGTCAAGCCGCCCCAGGCCTCGGCGAGCGCGAGAGTCGCCGCCAGCAACACGCCGCCCGCGAGCCGGCGCGAAAGATTCTGCGCCGCCGCCGCCGGGCCGACCATCAGCGTGAACACCAGGAGCACGCCGACGATCTGCGCGCATTCGGCGACCGCGATGCCGACGATCGCCAGGAACGCGACCGAAACGAAGCGAACCGGCACGCCCCGCGCCTCGGCGAGCTCGCTTTGCAGCGAGGCGAAAATGAGCGGCCGGGCGATGTAGGCCAGCGCAACGAGGCTCGCGACGGAAAGCAGGGCCAACGTCAACAGGGCCGAGTCGTCGACCCCGAGCACGTTGCCAAACAGCAGCGCCGCCGCCTGTGTCGCCCCGGTGGTGTAGAAATGCAGGAACAGGAGGCCCAGGCCAAGCGCCAGCGACAGCATCATGCCGATCGCGACGTCGCGCTCGGCGAGCTTCTCGCCGAACAGTCCCATGCCGATCCCGCTCAAGAAGGTGAAGCCGACGAGGCCGGCGAGCGGCGACAGGCCGAACAGAACCGCGCCCGTCGCGCCGGTGAAGCCGACATGCGACAGTGCATGGCCGGCGAAGGTCTGCCCGCGCAGGACGAGAAAGAACCCGACCGTTCCGGCGAGGATTGCCGCCGTGCCTGACGCCAAGAAGGCGGTGCGCATGAAATCGTATTCAAGCATGCGCGTCGTCGTGATCGTGCGAATGGCCGTGCCCATGGTCATCGTGCCGATGGGCGTCGCGTTCGACGTCGACATCGCCCGCCATCACGAAATAGCGGTCTTTGATGCGGACGACCTCGATATCCGCCCGATAGAGGCGCGACAGCACCGGCCCGGTCACGACCTCGTCGACGGCTCCGATCACCGCCGCTCCGCCGCCAAGATAGAGAACCCGGTCGATGGCGTTGACCAGCGGATTGAGCTCGTGGGCGCTGAACAGGATCGCCGCCTTGAGGTCGTCGCAGATGCGTCTGGCGATTTCGACCACGCTCTTCTGGTTGGCCGGATCGAGCGAGATCAGCGGCTCGTCGAGCAGCATGAGGCGCGGCTTGCCGATGAGCGCCTGGCTCAACAAGACGAGCTGGCGTTCGCCGCCCGAGAGTTCGCCGATCGATCGAAAGGCGAGGGCGCGCGCGCCGACCTCGTCGAGCGCCCAATCGATCTCCCGCCGCGTCGCCTTGTCCAGACTGACGAAGCCGAACCGGCCGCCGATCGCTGCGCTGGCGACGACGTCCCAGCCCGTGAGCCTCGAGCCGGCGACGGCGCCGCGGTTTTGCGGCATGAAGCCGATATAGGCGTTGCCGCGGGTGGCCGGGCGGTCGAGCACCGCGATCGCGCCGGAAGCGACGGGGATGAGGCCGAGCGCGGCGCGCATGAGGGTCGTCTTGCCGGCCCCGTTCGCGCCCAGCATACCGACGAATTCGCCGTCCTCGATGTCGAAGCTGGCGGCCGAGAGGATGTCCCGGCCGCCGAGCATGATCGTGACATTGTCGAAGTGGAGCGCGCTCACTGCCTCGCCGTCATTGCGAGCCGAGCGAAGCAATCCAGAGGAACGCGGGGCGCCCTATGATCCCTGGATTGCTTCGTCGCCATAGCCCGTCGAAAGACGGGCGTTCTTCCGAACGCCCTATGGCTCCTCGCGATGACGAGTCCCCGCGAACGCGACATAGATCAGGCCCCGCCGCCGAGCGCCTTGTCGAGCGCGTCGAGCTGTCCCATCATCCAATCCTGATAGGTCGCGTTGGGCGGCTCGGTCTCGGATACGCCGACGACCGGGATGCCGTTGTCCTTGGCGAGCTGCACGAGCTTGCCGACCGCGGGCTCGCTCGCCTGGGCGTTATAGAGCATCGCCTTCACCTTCTTGCCCTTGAGGTCGTTCTCGAACGCAGCCACTTCCGAAGGCGTCGGCTCGGCGTTGTTCATGATCGCGAGCGCGTATTTCTCGTTATGGACCTTGAGGCCGATAAGGCCGGCCTGATAGCCGAACACCGGCTCGGAAGCGGTGACCGGCTGGCCAGCGTAAGACTTGCGCATCGCGGCGATCTTGTCGTCCAGGGGTTTCAGCGAATCGAGGAACTTGGCCTGACCCTGCTCATAGTCCGCCTTGTGCGCCGGGTCGACGGCGGTGAGATCGGCGACCAGCGCCTTCGCCGCCGCTTTCATATAGTCGGGATCGTACCACAGATGCGGATTGTCGCCGGGTTTGCGCCCGACCAGCGCACCGACGATGATTTCCTTGCGTCCCGGGGCCTTGTGGGCGCTGAGCAGCTTTTCCATCCACGGATCGTAATCGACGCCGTTGACGATGACGACTTTGGCGTCGGTCAGCGCCTTGGCCGTGTCCGGGCTCGCCTCGAACAGGTGCGGATCATCGTCGGGATTGGAGAGAATGCTGGTCACGACGACGTTCGGGCCGCCGATCTGGGTCGCGAGATCGCCATAGAAATTCTCCGCTGCGACCACCTTCACCGGATCGGCCAGTGCGGGCGCGGCGAGGCCGCAGAGGACGATCGCCGCAAGAATAGACCTGTTGATCATGGGAACGGACCTTCCTCTCGGGTTCGAGCGCCACTTTGTGCGCGACAGAAGGGTTGCTATGTTATATCCTAACAGTGCGCAAGGGCGAATCCGCGGCCGGGCGCCTTTTGGGCGGGTCAACCGTGATATGAGCGAAGGCCGAGCGAGGAGCAGGACGGCGCCGATGAAAAGCAGTCATCCGGAAGAGCACGCGAGCGGCTGGCAAGGGAAGGTAGAGAGCGCTTGCGCGCGGCTGGGCCTGCAATTGACCCCGCTGCGCCGGCGGGTCCTCACGATCCTGTCCGAAAGCTCAAGTCCGCTCGGCGCCTATGCGATCATTGACCAGCTTTCGCGGCTCGAAGGCAAACCGATCGCGCCGCCGACGGTCTACCGCACGCTCGATTTCTTCCTCGACCATGGATTTATCTACAAGATCGAGAGCCGCAACGCCTATGCGCCTTGCGAGCACCTCGGCCACGCCCATCATGGGGTGCTCTTGCTCTGCGACAAATGCGGACGCAGCGACGAAATCGAAGACGTCGGACTCGACCATCTGCTGCAGGAAGCGGCCGCGCGCGCCGGCTTTGCGCCGCATCGGCAAATGGTTGAGCTCCTCGGTCTGTGCCGGGACTGCGCGGCCTGAGGCGGCCTGATCGTCAGCCCGCGCCGAGCCGCTTCAGCCAGGCCTTCGCCTGGCGGCGCACGTTGGCGGGGGCGGTTCCGCCATAGGACGAGCGGCTCTTGACCGAGCGCTCCACGCCAAGCACGCCAAAAGCGTCCTTCGTGATCCTCGGCTCGACGCTCCTCATCTCGTCGAGCGTGAGCTTCTCGAGCGCGACGCCGCGCGCGGCGGCGAGGGCGACGATGCGGCCGGTGGCGTGGTGGGCTTCGCGGAACGGAATCTTCAGCGTCCGCGCAAGCCAGTCGGCGAGGTCGGTCGCGGTCGCGTAGCCCGCGCCGGCCGCCATTTTCATGCGCTTGGGATCGGGCGTCATGTCCTCAACCATCCCGGTCATCGCGGCGAGCGAGAGCGCGAGCGTCCGGAATGCATCGAAGACGCCTTCCTTGTCCTCCTGCATGTCCTTCGAATAGGCGAGCGGCAAGCCCTTCATCACGGTGAGCAGCCCGATGAGCGCGCCGACGATCCGGCCGGTCTTGCCGCGCACGAGCTCGGCCGCGTCCGGATTGCGCTTTTGCGGCATGATCGAGGAGCCGGTCGAGAAGGCGTCGGAGAGCTTGACGAAGCCGAATTGCGGCGTCGTCCACAGCACGATCTCCTCGGCGAAGCGCGAGAGATGGGTCGCCGCGATCGCCGCAGCGCTCAGCGCCTCAAGCGCGAAGTCGCGGTCCGCGACGCTGTCGAGCGAATTGGCGGTCGGCCGGTCGAAGCCGAGGGCCTTCGCGGTCATGTCGCGGTCGATCGGAAACGAGGTGCCGGCAAGCGCGGCCGCCCCGAGCGGACATTCGTTGAGGCGCTTGCGCGCGTCGGCGAAGCGCCCCGCGTCGCGCGCCAGCATCTCGACGTAAGCCATGAGATGATGGCCGAAGGTGACCGGCTGCGCCGATTGCAGATGGGTGAAACCCGGCATGACCGTCGCGGCGCCGTCGAGCGCGCGGGCGGCGAGAGCGCGTTGCAATTCAGCGATCTGAAGCAGGATCGCATCGATGGCGTCGCGCACCCAGAGCTTGAGGTCGAGCGCGACCTGATCGTTGCGCGAGCGGGCGGTGTGCAGCCGCCCGGCCGCCGAGCCGACAATTTGCCCGACCCGGTCCTCCACGTTCATATGGATGTCCTCGAGCGCGCGCTTAAATGAGAACGTCCCCGCCTCGATTTCGCCTTTGACTTGGGCGAGACCCTCGGCGATCGCCTTGGCGTCGGCGGCTTCGACGATGCCCTGGCGGGCGAGCATGGCGAGATGGGCCTCGGATCCCGCAATGTCCTGAGCGGCAAGCTTGCGGTCGAATTCGATCGAGGCGTTGATCTCCTGCATCGCTTCGGCCGGACGGCCCTTGAACCGGCCGCCCCACATCGTGTTACTCATTTTAGTGTCGTCCCGGATGCCTGGACCATGACGAAGATCGATAGCCCGCCGCGCCGCCGATTTGTTCTTTTGGCCATTTTCGGCGCGCTCACGGCCATCGCAGCCGCGGCCGTCCTATACGGGACGGTCGCGCCGGCCGGCAAGGCCGGGGCCGATTGCCCCGCCGATTCGGCCAAGCTCGCGGCTAGACTCGCGCCGTTCGCGAAGGGCGAACTGGCGGCGATCGCGGTCGCGAGCGAGCCGCGCCGGGCGGAGCAATTCGCCTTTCAGCGCGAAGACGGCGGTAAGCTGACGCTCGCCGACTTTCGCGGCCGCGCGGTGCTGCTCAACTTGTGGGCGACCTGGTGCGTTCCGTGCCGGGCGGAGATGCCGGCGCTCGACCGGCTTCAGGCGGAGAAGGGGGATCAGGCGTTCGAGGTGGTCGCGATCAATGTCGACACCGCGCGGCTCGAGCGGCGGGCGGCCTTTTTGGACAGCGTCGGGGTAAAGGCGCTGGCCCGCTACGCCGATCCGAGCGGCGACGCCTTCGAAGCCCTGCGCAGGGACGGAAAGGCGCTTGGATTGCCGGTCACTCTGATCGTCGACAGGGACGGGTGCGAAATCGGGGCGGTCGAGGGCGCCGTCAAATGGGACTCGGCCGAAGCCGCGGCGCTGGTCGGGGCGCTGAAGGGCGGGTAGGGCGATCCCCGGAGCCGCGCAAAAGCGCCAGAACGCTACGCCGCCTGATCGTGAAAATCCCGTCTGAGCAGTCCGCACACGCCTGTCTCGGGAACCGGCGGACTGAAGAGGAAGCCCTGGGCCTCAGCGATCGTGCCCAGCGTTTCGATCATCCTGAGCTGCTTCACCGTCTCGACGCCTTCGATCAAGACGCACATGCCGAGCCGGCGGCTCATCGCGGCGACGCTTTCGACCAGCACCGACGCGCGCTCCTGAATCCCAAGCCCCATCGTGAAGGTGCGATCGATCTTGATCCGGTCGAGCGGGAAGCTCAACAGATAGCTCAGACTCGAATATCCGGTGCCGAAATCGTCGAGCGAAATCCGCAAGCCTCGCGCGCGCAAGGCTTGCAGCGCCCGGCGCGTGTCGCCCCGATCCTCGAGCAGGGTCGATTCGGTGATCTCGAGGTCAAGGCGCTCGGGCGCGAGGTTGGCGCCGGCCAGCGCGCCGAGGACCGTTCGCTCCAGATTGCCGTTGCGGAATTGGGTCGATGAGAGATTGACCGATACGCTGACGCCGTCCGGCCACGCCGCGCAGGCCGCGCAGGCCCGCCTCAGCACCGCCGCGCCCAGTTCCTCCATCAGTCCGATCTCCTCGACGATTGGGATGAATTCGGTCGGCGGAATGCTCCCGAGCACCGCGCTCTGCCAGCGCGCGAGCGCCTCGAAGCCGACGATCCTGCGGGTCGCGACGGCGACGATCGGCTGGAAGTGCACATCGATGGCGCCGCTCGCGACCGCCGCGCGCAGTTCGAGCTCGATCAGCCGGCGAATCTGGATCTTGGCGTCCATCGCCGGCTCGAACGCCCTCCAAACTCGCCGCCCGTCGGCCTTGGCTGCGTAAAGCGCGATATCCGCCTTGGAGAGCAGGGCGTCGGGACTGGTCCCGTCGTCGGGCGCCGAGGCGCTGCCGATGCTGGCGCCGACGATCACTTCGCTTCCATCGATGACCACCGCGCGGTTGATCTCGTCGATGATGCGCTTGGCGACGGCAGGCGTCTCCAATTGGCCGGGTGCGTGATGATGAAGGATGACAAATTCATCGCCGCCCCAGCGCGCGACCAGATCGCTCGGACCGGTGATGGCGCGCAGCCGGCGGGCGATCTCGACCAGAAGCTTGTCGCCGGTGCGGTGGCCGAGACTGTCGTTGACCTGCTTGAAGTCGTCGAGGTCGAGAAACATGACCGACAGGCCGTCCGTCGATGGCCGGCCGGGCTCCAGCGCCTTGGCGAGCTCGTCCTCGAAGCTGCGGCGGTTGGGCAAGTCCGTGACCGCGTCGAAAAGCGCCATTCTGTTCATCCGAATCGCCGCATTGCGGCGTTCGGTCACGTCCTGGACCACAAGGACCGTCCCGTTATTCTTCATCCGGTTGACGGTCGCCTCGATTGCGCGGCCGTCCTTGGTCTCGATCGGCACGCTCACGTCCGAGGCGATGTCGGCGCCGCGAAAAAGCGCGCGAACCGATGGTGAGACCTGCGACCCCGGCAGAAGCTGTGGCCTGATGGACCTGCGAAAGAGCGCATGCACGCTCTCGCCAGCGAGAGCCGCCTCGTCCTTGAGTTTGAAAATGGCGCGAAATTGATCGTTGGCGAGGATGAGGCGCCCAGCCCCGTCGATCATGCACAGGCCATGAGACATGTTGTTGAGGGCGGTGTCGAGCCGCCCGGCTAGGGTGGCGGCCTTTTGCTGGGCGGAGACGACGCCGAGGAAGTTAGCCCTCAGACGCGTCGAATAGCCCTTCATGAAGGAAATGAGCGGCACAAAGCCGACGATGATCGTGATCGGATACCACCCGCCCGCAGCGAACATCGCTGCACTCAGGGGGAGGAAAGCCGCGACAAGCTGTAGATTGATGCCGCGATAGATCGCGTAGCTGCGAGTGAGCATCCCAAACGCATAGGCGACGGTCATTGTCGCCCCAAGAAACTGGGTGAAAGAATCTCGGGTGACGCAAAAGGCGAGAAAGGTCCAAAGCGCCATCGCCGCCAGACTGGCGCAGGCGCCGATGGCGAACGACATTTCGTGCCGGCGGGCGATTTTGACCGTGGCGCTCGGTAGTTGTTTCGCATGCCGGTGCAAGTAGAAAAGGCGGACCGCGGCAATCGCGGGCTGGGCCGCTGATGCGGCCAGCAACAGCATGCTCCTGGAGGCGATCGCGGCGACAATCTCCATCGAAGTCGCGGCGAGCGCGGCCACGAACACCGGGGCGGCGTCGGCCAAGAGGCCATCAACGAACCCGATGTAGAGTTCGTCCGGCAATTCGCCAGCCGGCGCAGAAGCTCCGCTTCGTGTGGTGCTCGCCATGAAACTGTCGGACAGCCTTTAGCCCGGAGATCAGTATCAAGTTCGAGTAATAACAAGTCCTTTATTTCGTTGCGGAAGCCCGTTGTTCTTTAGGCGCAGGCCTTGATAAGAATTCGCTAACGGGCTCCTGTCTCTGGGATCGCCGGAATTGGTTGCTTGCGGGTCCGGCTTTGGGCCGAGGATGGCGGGATGGCTTGATCTGGCTCGCGCACTGGCCGATCGAAAGGCCGCCCGCGCGCTGGTCGTTCGTACGCCGACGCCCATGCTTTAGCGCTCCCCAGACCACGAATGTTAACCACATATGGCAAGTTGCGCGGGCAACCATTTACCTTTCTTATGATCCTGTTAACCTCGTTCTCTGGTTGGCGGGAGTAAACTTATGACGGCGTCAGTCGGCGCGCTTCCCGGATTTTCGGACCGCGTCTTGCGTTTTCTGGAAAGGGTTGAGCACCGGATCGCGAGGACGGATTGCGAGCGGGAAGCGGCGTTTCAGTTGCGACACGACGCCTATGTGCGCAACGACTTGATGGGGCCACGGCCCGATCGAAGACTCTTCGACAAACGCTGCGACACCGCCGCCAACGCCTGGATCACCATGACCTTCGTCGACGGCGAACTGGCGGCGACGACCAGGCTCAATCTGGGGATCGGCGAGGATTGCGTTCTCCCCAGCATGGCCGTTTATCCCGACGTGGTTGCGCCAAGGCTGAAGGCTGGGTTCGTGATCCTCGAAACGACTCGCCTGGCGGCGAATATTCGAATTTCGGGATCGAATCCGGAAGTCGCCTATCTTGCAATGCGTCCGGGCTTCATGGCCGCGGTGCATTTCGACATCGACCTCGCGGTCACCTCGCCCCGCCTCGAACACATGGCCTTTTACCGCCGCGTTCTTCTATTCGCGCAATGGTGCGAGCCGCGCCCCTATCCTGGTCTGACCGCGAAATTCGGCTGCATGGGCGCCGAGTTCCAGGACGCGCAAGCACGGATCGAGGCGCGCTACTCCTTTTACAAGTCGACGCCGACTGAGCGTGAGGCGGTCTTCGGACCGCGGGGACGGGAGCTCGATCTCGGTTTCGGCGCCGTAAACCGGACCGGAGGACGAAGGCTGGGCGCAGAGCTCTCCACCGCCGGATGAGCGTCTAGGCCGCGCGTCGAATAGAGCGCGAACGCGTCCAGGGTCGATTCGCTCGGGCGAAGGCCACGGTTGTCGCACCAGTTCAGGAAGGCTTCTAGACCGACCGTCACCAGGTGCGCGTCGTCGCCGCCGAGCGAAAGTCCCATGAACCGGCCATAGCGGCTGTCCAGCCAATCGTCATAGCCGCGATGGCTCGACAGTTCTGAAATGCAGCCTTGGGCGCGCTCGAAGTCGGCCGCCGATACAACCCCAACGAGAACCTTGTTCATAGTTCAGCCACCAGTTTTCAGGGTTCTCCCCGCCGTCAAGCTTCGCTTGCCGATGCAATATCAATGATTCGTGAGCGGACCGTAAAGGCTTTATTGCAAGGAGCCGGGACGAGACGCTGAAAATCCATTTGTGTTCCGTTTAGTCAGAAATCTTTACCACCGAATTTAGTCTAATTTTGCGCTTTTTGGTAACTATCGGTGCTGCGCCCCACGCAGAAATCATCTTCCAAGATTATGTCATTATTAAATCACTTGGCCGCCTACATCGCCATCGGGCTCAACCGCGAGGGGGCGGGCCTGATTCCGCCGGCGCGCCGTCCACGTAAGGGGCCATGCCCTGGCGGGCCAGCTTGTCGGCGCGGGCGTTGAGCTCGTCGTCTGAATGGCCTTTAACCCAGAACCACTCGATTTTGTGCCGCCCAGCAGCAGAATCCAGGCGACGCCAGAGATCCTCGTTCTTGACCCGCTTTCTGGTCGCCGTCCGCCAGCCGTTGGCCTTCCAGCCGTCCATCCAACTCGTGACGCCGCCGCGCAGATACTGAGAATCGGTGTGGAGGCTCACTTCGCAGGCGCGGTTCAGGGACTGGAGCGCTTCGATCGCCGCGGTGAGCTCCATGCGATTGTTGGTGGTGAACGGCTCGCCGCCTTTGAGCTCCTTTTCGTGGCCGCCGTAGCGCAAAACGGCGCCCCAGCCGCCGGGGCCCGGGTTGCCGGAACAGGCCCCGTCGGTCCAGATCGAGACGCGTCGGCTCACCGCATGAGCCCATAGTCGGCGGCCGACCTCACCCGCTGGTGGAAGCGCAGCTTGTCGCGATATTCGAGCGGATTCTTCGGCGCGACCTTGGCGCCCGCCGGCACGTCGAGCCAGTCGACGAGCCGGGTCAGCATGAAGCGCAACGCCGCGCCCCGCGCCAGGACCGGCAGCGCTTCGATCTCCGCCTCGGCCAACGGCCGCAAGCACTCGTAGCCGGCGATCAGCGCCCGCCCCTTGGAGACGTTGAAGGCGTTGTCGGGCTCGAAGCACCAGGCGCTGAGGCAGATCGCCAGATCGTAGGCGAGCGCGTCGTTGCAGGCGAAATAGAAGTCGATGAGGCCGGAGAGTTTCTCGCCGAGGAAGAACACATTGTCGTTGAAAAGATCGGCATGAATGACGCCGCTCGGCAGGCCCTTGGGCCAGTGAGCGTCAAGGAAGGCCATTTCCGCCGCGCTTTCCTCGCGCAATTGTGGCGCGACCTCGTCGGCCCGGGCCTCCGCGGCGCGGAACAGGGATCGCCATCCTTCGAGCGAGAGCGCGTTGGCGCGTTTGAGCGGGAAATCGGCGCCCGCAAGGTGCATCCGCGCCAGCGCTTCTCCCACCTCGCCGCAATGTCGGACGCTCGGCCGGCGAATCCATAAGCCGTCGAGGAATGTGACGATTGTCGCCGGCCGGCCGGCAAGCTCGCCGAGCGCCGCGCCGGCCCGATTGCGAACCGGTTGAGGACAGGTGACGCCGCGCTCGGCCAGATGCTCCATCAAACCGATGAAGAACGGCAAGTCCTCGGCCTTCACCCGCTTCTCGTAGAGGGTGAGGATATATTGACCCCCCGCCGTTCGCATGAGGAAGTTGGAGTTCTCGACGCCCTCGGCGATGCCTTTGAATGAAATCACTTCGCCGATCTCGTAAAGCGAGAGAAAGGCGCGCAACGCGTCGTCCGAGACTTCGGTGTAGACAGCCATGTCCCGTCCGTTGACCTGGCGCATCGAAGGAGAGTGATGGCGGACCCGCTTAACGGCGTGTATAAGGCGCGTCAATCGCCGCGCTTCGTCGCCAGCCGCACGCCCTCAGGCGCGCGGTCGGGACGCGCGACTTCCGCGCTCGAGCGCGGTTCGAGCTGATGGCGACGGGTTGAACAGCCGCTCGCCGGGGTCCTCGATATTGGCGTCCGGAGGAAATCGGTTTGGTCGTTGCGCCACCGCTTGCGCCCTGGCGGCGCTTTGCGGGCGGCGATTGGATGGGGGTCCATTTCGATGCGCATCGTTATGATTGGAGCCGGCTATGTCGGGCTCGTTTCGGGGGCTTGTCTCGCCGATTTCGGCCACGAAGTGGTCTGCGTCGAGGTCGACGAGGGCAAAGTGGCGAGTTTGCGCGAAGGTCGCGTTCCGATCTTTGAGCCAGGCTTGAGCGAATTGGTGCTCGCCAATCAGGCCGCCGGGCGGCTTTCGTTCACTGCCAGCCTCAAGGCTGCCGGGCGCGGCGCGCAGGCGATCTTCATCGCCGTCGGCACGCCGTCGCTGGCCGAGGTCGGCTCCGCCGACATGCGTTTCGTGCATGACGCAGCGCGCCAGATCGCCGGCGTCATCGAGGGCTTTACCGTCGTCGTCGTCAAGTCGACGGTGCCGATTGGCGCCGGCGACGAGGTCGAGCGCATCATCACTGAACGCAAGCCGCGCGATCTGTTTGCGGTCGTCTCAAACCCGGAATTCCTGCGCGAGGGGGCGGCGATCGAGGACTTCAAGCGGCCCGACCGGGTCGTGGTCGGCGTCGAGGACGATCGCGCTCGCGATGTGATGCGCGAGATCTACCAACCGATCGAACGCAATGGCGGACCGATCATCTATACGTCGCGCCGAAGCTCGGAGATGATCAAATATGCGGCCAATGTGTTCCTGGCGATGAAGGTGACCTTCATCAACGAGATCGCCGACCTTTGCGAACGGCTGGGCGCCGATGTGCTCGACGTTTCCCACGGGATCGGCCTCGACGACCGCATTGGTCGCAAGTTCCTCAATCCCGGCCCGGGCTTCGGCGGCTCGTGCTTTCCCAAGGATACACTGGCGCTGACCAAGCTTGCCGCAGACGCCAAAGCGCCGATCCGCCTCGTCGAAACCCTGGTGGACGTCAACGACAAGCGTAAGACGGCGATGGCCGCGAAGGTCGTCGCCGCCTGTGGCGGCTCGGTCGAGGGAAAACGGATCGCCGTGCTTGGCCTCACCTACAAGCCCAAAACCGATGACATGCGCGACGCGCCGAGTCTCGTCATCGTGCCCGAGCTGCAAGCGGCGGGGGCTCGCGTCGTCGCCTACGATCCGGAAGGCCTCCGGATGGCGAAGCCTTTGCTGCCCGGCGTCGAATTCGCCGACAACGCCTATGCGTGCGTGAAGGGCGCGGACGCGGCGGTCGTCGTCACCGAGTGGGATGAGTTCCGCGCCCTTGACCTTGGGCGCGTCAAGGCGAGCCTCGCGTCGCCGATTATTGTCGACCTGCGCAACATCTATCCGATAGAAACGATGAAGGCGCTCGGATTTCGTTACGTCTGCGTCGGCCGCGGCTTCGGCGGGGAAGGATGAGGCTTATCGCCCGCGCTCGAGCGTCGGGAGCAGCGCCGGTGTTTTCGACCGAGTCCGCATAATCGAAAGTCGCTTATGCCGCCGCGTCAACCCCGGTCCTGTGTCATCGTCGTCGAAAATCTGCCGGTCCCGTTCGATCGGCGGGTCTGGCAGGAGGCTCAGGCCCTGAGGAGCGCCGGCTGGCTGGTCTCAGTGATCTGCCCAGCAAGCGAGGCCTTTCCGAAGCAGTTCGAGGTCATCGACGACATTGCGATCTACCGCCATCCGCTGCCGCCCGAAGGGCGCGGAGCGCTCGCTTACTTCCGTGAGTATTCGGCGGCGCTCATTCACGAATTCCGGCTCCTGATCAAGGTTCACCGGGAGCGCGGCTTCTCGATCATCCAGGCCTGCAATCCGCCCGATCTCATCTTTCTCGTCGCGGCGCCGTTCAAGCTGATGGGCAAGCGGTTCATCTTTGATCAGCACGATGTCGGGCCGGAACTGTTCGTCGTCAAATACGGCCACAGGGGCTTCCTTTATCGGGCGCTGATGTTTTTCGAGCGCATGAGCTATGCGATGGCGGATTTCGTCATTGTCGCCAATGCGACGTTCAGGGACCTGGCCGTCAACCGCGGCGGCAAGGCGCGGGCGCTGGTCGAGGTTGTTTACGGGGTCCCCGACCGCAAGCGCATCCGTCGCGTCGAGCCTGAGCCCGGATTGCGCGCCGGGCGCAAGTTTGTGCTCGGCTATCTTGGCGTCATCAACGAGCAGGATGGCGTCGATCAATTGGTGCGAGCGGTCGCCGATCTGGTCAAGGTCAAGGGCTTTCGCGATTTTCGCGCCGTCGTCGTCGGCTCCGGGCCGGCGCTCGATTCAGTGCGGGCGCTCGCAAGCTCACTCGGTGTCGAAGACTTCGTGCTCTTCGCCGGCTATCTCAGCGGCGAGCGGCTGTTCGCGCATATCAGCGCCTTCGACATCGGCGTCATCCCCGATCCGTTCAACGAGGCCAATGACGTGATGAGCATGAACAAGGTGTTCGAATATTGCGCCCTGGGAATTCCGACCGCCTGCTATCCTCTCCGCGAGACCAGGCGGCTCCTCGGCGAAGCGGGCGTCTACGCGCCAACGCTCGATCCGGCCGGCCTCGCCGCGGCATGCCTCGCCTTGATGGAGGACGATAACCTGCGCCAGAGCGCGGCGGCGGCGGGGAGAAAGCTTTCGGCCGAAACCTTCGTGTGGGAGAACGAAGCGCGGAAGTATGTCAATGCTTATGAACGGACGCTCGCGACCGTATCCGCGGACGCGGTAAAGCCGGCGGGCCCGAGCGCCGGCTGACCGGGTCCGCGAGCGCAGGGGAGATCGCGCCCGTGTACGGAGCGGCTTGGGTTCCAGTCACGCTGCTTGCGTCGAGCGCGCAGACGCTGCGCAACGCGATGCAGCGCGATCTGATCGGCGCACTCGGGGCGGTTGGCGCAGCGCAGGTGCGCTTCCTCTTCGGCCTGCCGTTTGCGGTGATTTTCCTCGCCGGCATGCTGGCCGCGACCGGCCTCGACGCGCCGAGGCTCACTGCGCTCAATCTCGCCTGGACGGCGTTCGGCGCGATCTCGCAAGTGATCGCGACCGCGATGATGCTGGCGGCGATGCGGACCAAGAGCTTTGTCGTCGCGGTCGCCTACACCAAGACCGAGGCGGCGCAGATCGCGCTCTTCGGCCTCATCGCGCTCAACGACCCGCCAACGGCGGCGCTGATCGCGGCGATTGCGCTGGCGACGATCGGCGTCGCGCTTATGGCGGTCAGAAGCCGCAAGGAGCTCGCCGCCGATCGGCGATCGGCGGCGCTCGGACTTTTCTCCGCCACTTTCTTCGCCTTCGCCGCGATCGGCTTCCGCTCGGCGGTGATCGGCGTCGCGAGCCCGTCCAGGCTCCTGTCCGCTTCGGTCATCCTGGTCGCGGGCCTCGCGATCCAGTCGGCCGCGCTCGGGCTCTATCTCGCCCTCTTCGACCGCGCCGGCGCGCGGGCGATCGTCAACGCTTGGCGTTCATCGCTGTTCGCCGGCTTCATGGGCGCACTCGCCTCGCAACTCTGGTTCATCGTCTTCGCGCTGAGCGAGGCCGCGCCGGTCAGGACGCTGGCGCTGATCGAGGTGCCGATGGCGCAGGTGGGTCGCTCAAGATGTTCCGCGAGCCGCCGAGCTTGCGCGAGGGGCTGGGCATGACGCTGATCGTCGCCGCGGCCGCGATCATCGTCTGGACGGCGCGCTAAGTCGAGGGTTCGGCTTGCGGCGGCCGGCCAGGGAAGGCAACGCATCCGCCAAAAGCCGCCTGCGCCCAATATCCTGGAGCGTTCTGCTTTTGGGTAGCTCTGGCGCCAAAAAAATTCCCTGCTCGGGCAGAAAAAATTCCCTGCTCGGGCAGAAACAATTCCCTGCTCGCGCGAAACAATTCCCTGCTCGCGTCCCTGCGCAACCCCTTGTTCGGACGCGCTTTTCTACACCCGCATCGCGGCCTTCGGGACGGGGTTGGCGGACGGCGTCCGATTCCACCGATTCCCAATGCGCTCTAGGGCTTGGCTGCCGCCGGCGGGCCGAGCGGGGGCAGGCTCTTCAGATAGACGGCGATCGCCAGGCGGTCGGACTCGGGCAGTTCGGCGAAGTTGCGAGAGACGGCGGTCATGCCGTCGCCGAGGACGTCTCCTGCTGGAGTGAAGCCGCTGGCCAGGGCCTCGACGATGTCGGCGGTCGTCCAAGTCAAGAAGTCGCCGCCTCGGAGACTCGGCGATTTGCCGTGGCCGTCAGGCAGGGGCGCGCCCGCGAGCGCGCGCGTCTCGTCCTTCTCGCCGAGCAGTCCGCGCGGGGTGTGACATTCGCCGCAATGACCGGGGCCTTCGACGAGATAGCGGCCGCGGTTCCATTGCCCGCTCTGGGAGGGGTCGGGACGAAGGCCGCCATTGTCGAAAAAGAGGAGCTTCCATAAGCCGACCGCCCGGCGAATGGAGAACGGAAACGCAAGATCGTTTGCCGGCGCCCGGCCCGGAACCGCCGGCAATGTGCGCAGGAAGGCGACGAGGTCGGCCACGTCCTGCGGCGTCATCCGCTGGTAGGACGGGTAGGGGAAAGCTGGATAGAAGTTCTGCCCGTCGCGGGAAACGCCCGAGAGCAGCGCATTGGCGATATCGACCGGACGCCAGGCCCCGATCCCCTCAACCGGATCGCTCGAGATATTCGGCGTATGGAACGTCCCGAACGGCGTCTTGAGCGCAAGCCCGCCGCCGAGTCGCAAAGGGTCATCCTGGCCCGGCGACTTGTGGCAGGATTCGCAGCCGCCGGCGAAGAAGACGAGCCGCCCCGCGGCGGCGTCTCCGGCGAGGCCAAGCGCCTGCCACCCGGCCTCTGTGTAGCGAGGTTTCGCCGCCGACAGGACCCACGCCAACGCGGCGGCGCCGGCGACCAGCAACGCGAGGATGAAGACGATCCGCTTCATCCAGGCGCGGGCGAATTCAGGCTTCAGCCGCTCTTGGCCTTGTAGAGTTCGTGGCAGGCGCCGCAATTCTGGAACACCGATGGCGCCAATTTTTTGAAAGTCGCCTCGTCGACAATTCCCGCCTGGGCCGCCGCGACATCCTTGACGAATTTGGCGAAGCGGGCGTCGAAATCCGCCTTGTTCTGCCAAATCGCCGGCAGCGCCGCCGTGCCGCCGCCGGTCTGGCTGTTATCGGGAAACAGCGCCGCCGATTTCGATGCGCCCTCGTAAAGCGTCTTCAACGAGTCCTGCACAGTCGCCAGGTCGAATGGAGTGGTCCCCTTCGACATGTCGAACATCTTCTTCGCCGCAAGCCCATCGCTATGCATGAGCGCGCGCCGTTCGGCGATCGGATCGGTGTCGGCCAGCACGGCGCCAGCGCCGCAAGCCAAAGCTATTACCATAGTCGTCAAGCGTTTCATGACCCGTCTCCCGCGAACGACCCTGAACACCGAAGGGCCTGTATTTATTCGTCCAGTCTGCAGCAATCGGGCGGCGAATCAATTCAATATCTCCGTGTTCAAACTCTTGACCCAAGAACCGGTCTCCTGTGCCCCTATCGGGCCAGCGTGGAAGCGTGGCGGCCCTCGTAACATTCGCGCTTTGGAGCGTGGACTTGGGGATGTTTCGACCGTATGCTCCCGGGCCAAACACCGCGTGCCGCTGTGATTTGATCGACCTGTCATGATCGGCGGGTATGGTATTTGCAGAGCACGTTTTCCGGCGGCCGCGCGGGAGAGCTTGGCCGCGGGTCGTCCGTCAAAAAACCGTCACCACTTGCTGCTCTGAGATCGGATATGGAGAGGACTGCTTTGGACCTGCCCGTGACGCCGCAAACATTGGCCAAGCCGCGGGAAGGTTTGTTCGCCAACAGTCTCAAGCTTTATATCAGCATTGTTTTGGTCGCCGCGCTCGCTTCTTATGCAGCCTGGGTTAGGGAGCGGAGTATCTTTGCCTGCCAGGCGGACGGATACAGCGCCGATCGCTATCTCGCCTATTGCAACGGGGCAAACTACGGCGACTACGAACACGGAGCGTTCTGGTTTGACCTTGAGCACCCCCTCGATTTTGCAAACAAGGCCGACGTGTTGTTCCTCGGCAACAGCCATCTGGAGAAGGGCTTCTCCACGAAGGCGACAACCGATTGGTTTTCAGGCGCGTCGGCCAGTTATTACCTCATGGGGTTCAGCTACTGGGAGAACATGACCTTTGCGGGGGCGCTTCTTCGCAAAATGCACCCGCAAGCCTCGGTCTACGTGATCAACGTCGACGATTTCTTTGATCGAGCTGTAAGGCCGCCAGCCAAAGCTGTGATGTATGATCCGCAAGGGCGCAGCCGATATGAGGGGAAACAATTCTGGCAACATGTCCAGGAGCGTGTCTGCAATTCGTTTGGCAGCCTCTGCGGCCGCAAAGCTGTTATTTTCCGTTCGCGTGAGACCGGAGCGTACTACTCGCGTGAGCCCGATGCCATGATCCCGGTTTCTTACGATGAGGCCGTTAGCCAGGACGAGGTTGACCGTGAGACGGCTGCCGCAATCGATTTCTTGAAGCAGTTTACTCAAGGAAAATGCGTTATACTGACCCAGGTTCCGAGCGTCGGGACCAAGATCGGGGAGGCTAACGCCGTTGCGGCCGCGCTTGGGATGAAGCTCATCACGCCCGAGATCGCTGACGGGCTGCAGACGGTTGATGGATCTCATCTTGATGGGCCGAGCGCGGAGCGCTGGTCTCAAGCCTTTTTCGAAGCTGCCGGGCCTGAAATCCGGTCCTGTATCGACAAGCACCGCGCGGCAGCTTCGTAAGCTGCGCATCCCCTGTCCGTAGCTCAACCGACCCGGGCCCTCCTATGCAATCCGTTTCTCTGCATAGTCCGATGATGAACTGGCTGCCGATAGCCGGAAATTTCCGCGAAGATCTGCGCGCGGCGCTGGCTCGAGAGAAGCCGACCGATGCTCTCGAAGGCCTGGCCTCGCTCGCCGCGCATCGGCTTGGATTCCTGGAGACGGTCCAGCTCGATCGCGCTCTCGCGCGCCTCGGGCTGAAGGACGCGCCCGGCTTCCAGCCGGTCCGGCTCGCGATCCTCGCCTCCTCGACCGTCGACCACTTGCCGCCCGCGATTCGCGTCGCCGGCCTTGGGCGGAAATTGCTGATCGACGTCCATAGCGGGACCTACGGGCAGTACCGCCAGGACCTGCTCGATCCGGCTTCGGCCCTGCATCGGTTTCAACCCCAGGCTGCGCTGTTCTCGCTCACCGCTCGGGAAGCGATCGCGGGGGTTCCGTTGGCCGCGAGCCAAGCCGAGGTCGATGGCGCGATTGGGAGATTTGTCGCCAACTTGCGGTCCCTGTGGCGCAAGGCGCGCGAGCTGGGCGGCGCGACGGTCATTCAGCAGACTTTCCTCGACGTTGGCGATCCGCTGTTTGGCGGCTATGACCGTCTGGTTCCGGGGGCGCCGGCGACGGTCATCGCCCGGCTCAACGACCAGGTGTGCGAGGCGGCGGCGCGGGACGGCGCGCTTATCCTCGATGTCGCGCGCGCGAGCCAGCGGGACGGGATCGACGCTTGGTTCGACGCCGGGCGCTGGCTTCAGGGCAAGCTGGAAATCGCGCCGCAGGCCGCGCCGATGTACGGTGATCTCGCCGCCCGTATTCTTGCCGCCCTGCGGGGTTTGTCGAAGAAATGCCTGGTGCTCGATCTCGACAACACGCTGTGGGGCGGGGTGATTGGCGACGACGGGCTCGACGGCATCGTTTTGGGCGAAGGCAGCGCCGCCGGCGAAGCCCATCTCGCCTTGCAGCGCTACGCCAAGCAGCTCAAGGAGCGGGGCGTCATCCTGGCCGTGTGCTCCAAGAACGACGTCAAGATCGCCGAGGCGGCGGTCCGCGACCACCCGGAAATGGCGCTGCGCCGCTCGGACTTCGCGGCCTTTCAGGCGAATTGGGACGACAAGGCGCAAAACCTCAAGGCGATCGCGAAGCAACTCAACATTGGCCTCGACAGCCTGGTGTTCGTCGACGACAATCCAATCGAACGGGCGCGGGTGCGCCAGAGCCTGCCGATGGTCGCCGTGCCGGAAATGCCGGAGGATCCGGCGCTCTATGTTCGCTGCCTGGCGGAAGCGGGCTATTTCGAGGCGGTCGCCTTCACCGCCGAGGACCGGGTCCGCGCTGAAGCGTACGCCGCCAACGCCGAACGCGAGGCGCTGCTCGGATCGGCCGAGAGCATGGACGACTTCCTCCGCGGGCTCAATATGACCGCCGTTTACGGGCCGTTCACCGCGGTCGATCACGCCCGCGTCGTCCAGCTCATCAACAAGACCAATCAATTCAACACCACGACCCGACGTTACGCCGGCGACGAGATCGCCCGGATCATGGAAGACCCCGACGCCGTGACCCTGCAATTCCGTCTTCTCGACCGAGTGGGCGACAACGGGCTCGTGAGCACGATGATCCTGCGTCCGACGGAAGACAACGACGAGGTTCTCGAGATCGAGAATTGGGTCATGAGCTGCCGGGTGTTCGGTCGGGAGCTCGAATTCGAGGCGATGAATATCGCGGTCGAGGCGGCGAAAGAGCGCGGCGCGCGGACGCTGGTCGCCGATTACATTCCAACGCCCAAGAACGACGTGATCAGCAAGCTCTATCCGAGCCTCGGATTCACCGAGGTCGAGCGGCCAGCGCCCGCAGATGGGGCGAAGCGCTGGGCGCTCGATCTCGCCGACTACGTCACCCGGAACACTCACATTGTTGTGCAAGAGCAGCAGGATGACCGATCAAGAGATTCTGACCAAATTCACCCGCATACTTCGCGATCTGTTGCTCGACGACTCGATCGAGTTGACGATGGAAACCCGGCGTGAAGACGTTCCGAACTGGGATTCGTTCAATTACATCAACTTCATCGTTGCGGTCGAACTTGAATTCGGGGTCAAGTTCAAAGTCGCCGACATCGAATTGTTCGCCAACGTCGGCGCGATCGTAAAGGAAACGACGAAGATGCTGGCTTGAGCTTGGGCGGGCAGGGGATATGGCCCGTGCGCTCAGCGACTAGCGGCCGATGCGAAGCTCGAGGCGACGGGCGGACGCGGCCGGCGGCGGTTCGGTCCTCGGTCCGTCGCCCAGACATTGTCGGCAGGATAGGCGACCATGCTGTTTAATTCTCATGAATTCCTGTTCGTGTTTCTGCCGGCGACCCTGATCGGATTCTATTTACTCGGCCGCGTCTCCCGCCAATCGGCGATCATATGGCTCATTCTGACCTCGCTGGTGTTCTACGGCTGGTGGCGGCCGCTCAACATCCTCATCATTGCTCCCTCGATCGTCATCAATTATGCCCTGGCGTCGTTCCTGCTGCGACTGAGCCAGCGCGGCGACTCGCCGGGCCTGTCGCGGACGGTGCTGCTCGTTGGCCTCCTTTTCAATGTCGTCTTCCTGGGTTTCTTCAAATATGCCGACTTCGTCTATGGCACGATCAATGACGTCTTTGGCGCCAATCTCATCCTCCTGAATGTCATTCTGCCGCTCGGCATCTCGTTCATCACCTTCCAGAAGATCGCCTTCCTGATCGACGTTCAGGCCGGGCGGGTCAAAGCCTTCACGTTTCGCGAATATTGCACCTTCGTTCTTTTTTTCCCCCAGCTGATCGCCGGGCCGATCGTGCATTACCGGGAGATGATGCCGCAGTTTGCGGCCGCTACCTGCCGCTTCGACAAGGAAAACTTCGCCGTCGGTCTGACGCTGTTGGTTTTCGGCCTGTTCAAGAAGGTCGTGCT
Organism: uncultured Alphaproteobacteria bacterium; assembly: GCA_963794155.1. Lineage (GTDB taxonomy): Bacteria > Pseudomonadota > Alphaproteobacteria > Rhizobiales > Beijerinckiaceae > Roseiarcus. Next base: position 728,607 of record CAWCCX010000008.1, read on the forward strand.
CGCCGACAATATCGCGCCGCTGATCACGCCGATCTACCAACACTCGGCCGCCGGCGGCCAGACGCCGTTCCTGCTGGCGTGGCTGGCGGCGGTCGGCTTCACGCTGCAGATCTATTTTGACTTCTCCGGCTATACCGACATGGCGCTCGGGCTCGGCCGGTTCTTCGGCATCAAACTGCCGCCGAACTTCAACTCGCCGCTGAAGGCCTCGAGCATCATCGATTTCTGGCTGCGCTGGCACATGACGCTGACGCGCTTCCTGACCGCCTACATATACAACCCCCTGGTGCTGTCGCTGACGAGACGCCGGGCGGCGAACGAGGTCGCCCGGATTCGGCGGGCGCAACCCCTCGCTCGGGGCGTTTGTGTCGCTGCTGATGGTTCCGCTGATTGCAACCATGTTCATATCAGGGCTTTGGCACGGGGCCGGTTATGGATTCATCATCTGGGGCCTCATCCACGGCGTCTATCTCGTTATCAATCATGGGTGGCGGGTGTACGCGGCGCATCGGTGGCGCGACAGGGCGGCTTATGCCCGAGTCATGCAGCCGGCCGGTTTCGTCCTGACCTTCGTCTCGGTCACGACGGCGATGGTCTTCTTTCGCGCGGCGACGGTGAGGTCGGCGGTGGATCTGGTCAAGGGCATCTTTGGATTGAATGGCATCGCGCTGCCGCACGGCGCCGCGGCGGTCGCCGAGATCTACGGCACCGATATCAAGCAGGCCGCAATCTGGGTCGCGATCCTCTTGGTCATCGCCCTCGTCTGTCCCAACACCCTCGAGATCCTCGCCCCCTATGAGCCGGCGCTGGGGGTGAAGCCGAAGTCGACCGCGCCGTTCTTGGGAGGATTTCGAATTCCGGCCTGGGGTCCCTCGCTGCCGTGGGCGGTGGCGATATCGGTCGCCGCCGCGGTCGCCATCTTTTACACTGGCGGCCCGAGCGAGTTCCTGTATTGGCAATTCTAGAGCGGGTTGCGCTTGGGTGGGATTGGTTCCAGCGCAAGGGGCGGCTGGATGGCGGCGCGCTGGCTCCTGCTAACAGGAGAAAACAGGGGTGAATGGGCCGGGCGGGGCCGCCTCGGGCGCGAAAGGACGTTTGTTTCCAATCATTTCCTCGCAAACCCCGGCGCCCGGTCGCGGCGAACAGAACAGGAAGACAACAGGGCGATAATCGCGCTTATCAGGGCGCTAACAGGAGCGGAACAGGCGGCGCGGACGGCGACGAAACTCTCCCATGCGGCGCCCGGATTATGCGACCCACGGATGGCTTTCATGACGGCGCCAAGCACCCCTGTCGATTCCCCGCCGGAGCCGAAGGCTCCAGCCGCCGCGCCTCACGGTTTTCCGCTCCCGTCGAGGCCGAGCACCACGATCTTGCCGGTCACGGATTCGGTTGGCCAGGAGACGCCGGTAAGGCCGGTCGTCACGGCGATTTTTTCGCCGCCGCCGGCCTCATAGGCGATGACGCCGCCGCCGATCGCGCCGCCGATCTTCTGACCCCATAACTTCTCGCCGGTCGCTGCGTCGAGCGCATAGAAGTTGCCGCCGACGTCGCCAAAAAACACCAGGCCTCCGGCGGTCGGCGTCGTGCCGCCGACGACCGGGTAATTGGACTTCACCCTCCATTTCCAGACGCCGGTGTCGGCGTCGACGGCGTAGACCCAGCCGCCCCACGCTCCTCGTCCGTCGTCCTGCCTGCCCAGGATCTGAAACGGGTTTCGGGTTGCCATTCCAAACCACACGCCGCCGGTATGGACGTCCCGCAGCTGCTGCTCCGTCTGTAGCTTCACGGTCGTGCACCATTCGGTCTCGCCGGTGAGGATAAGGTTGGTCTGCGGATCATAGGCTGGCCCGTTCCACTCAGACCCCCCGGTCGCGCCCGGGCAAAATCGGACTTCGGAGTTGACCGAGAACGGTTCGTCGACGTTCTCGATTCTGGTCACCGGCGCGCGATAGATGATGGCGTTGGCAGCAAGATCGACGCCATAGAGATATCCGTCCTTGGGCGCCGCCGACATGAGCTTTTTGCCGCCCGCCGTCTCAATGAGGCTCGGCGCGCTCGCGACGTCCCAATCATGCCAGTCCCTCTGCACAAGCTTGAAGTGGCGTTTGTAGGCCCCGGTCTTGGCGTCAAGCACGACGATCGAGCCGGTGTAGAGATTGGCGCCCTCGCGCACTCCGATCGCGTAAGCTGGCCCGGGATTGCCGACCGGCACGTATAATTCGCCCGTGGCCGGGTCGAGTGTGTAGGACGTCCAGCTGGCGCCGCCGCTGATCGGGATCCCCGGCGCGTTGTTCCAGGTCGAGGTATCGAGCGGCGATTCGCCTAGCGGTCCCAGGATCCGATCGCCCTCGGTCTTCGGTACGAGGAAGAACTCCCAGACGATCGCGCCGGTCTTGGCGTCAAGCGCGAACAAGTGCCCTTTTCCGCCTTTGGCGTCGCCGCCGGCGTTGCCGATGAAGACCAGGCCGTTCCAGGCGATTGGCGCAGCCGGGACGAACTCGCCTCTCGTCGCGTCGGCGATGGTCGTCTGCCAGATCCGCTTACCGGTCTTGAAGTCATAGGCGTGCACACGCCCGTCCTGCGCGCCGCGATACAGCATGCCGTCCCAATAGGCCGCCCCTCGCGCGGCCGACAGGAAGGAGAGGGGGAAGTCCTCGTGCGTACGCCAGTTCTCGGCGCAGGTCGCAGGATCGAGCGAGAAAATGTCGGAAAAGGTCGTGCCGATCAGCGCGCCCTCGACCATGATAAGGCCCGAACTCGAAGCTCGAATATTGCCCGGTGTCGTAAGTGCACAACACCTTCAGCTTACCGATCGCGCCGGCGTTTATTTCGGCCAATGGCGCGTAGCGCTCAGACGTCAGCGTCCGGTTGTAGCTTGGCCAGTCGCCCTCGGCGGCGTTCGCGGCCGCAACGGGAGGCGAAGGCGCGACGCCGTTATAGGCCGGGTTGAGTTCAGTCGTGATTGCGCCTTTGGGCGCCGCCCAGGACCGAAGGGTGTTGCGCGTCATGGCGACAAACAGGGACATCTGCGTGGGATATGCGCGGTAGAGCGCGAATCCCGCCGCGGCGCACGCCACTACCAGCGCCGCGGCGATAAGCGCGGCGACAATCATGCGTCTCTTCATCGGGTTTCAATCGGCTGGGATCGACTTGCCGGGCGCTGATTGCGCACCGGCGCCAACTGCGCCCGATCCGGACAAAGCGGCCAAGTTCAAGCTCGCAGCGAACCGTTTCGCTACGCAGATTTGCGATTCGAAGCGCATCGTGATCGTGAATTCATCCGGATCCGCTTCCCCCGCCGCGGGCCGGACACCATCAGCAGAGATCGGACCGTCGCGCAAGAGCGGCCTGCCGAGTCAGACCGCTTCGCGCAGCACCCGCGGCAGCGGAAAGACCACGGATTCGCTCGCCGTGGTCAGCGCTTCGATCGCGATCGCGTAGCGCTCGCCGAGCGCTTGCAGGACGCGCTCGACCAGCGCCTCCGGAGCGGAAGCGCCGGCGGTGACCGCGACCGACCGGAGGCCATCGAGCGCTCGCCAGTCGATCGCGCGCGCGTCGGCGACGAGCTGGGCGGCGCAGCCCTCGCGCTCGGCGACCTCACGCAGGCGCTGCGAATTAGAGGAATTGTCGGCCCCGACGACAATGAACGCCTCAACCTCGCGCGCCGCCGTTTTCACTGCTTCCTGGCGGTTGGTGGTCGCATAACAGATGTCCTCGATCGGCGCGGCGTGGATCGAGGGAAAGCGCCGTTCGAGCGCGGCCACGATGTCGCGGGCGTCGTCGACCGAAAGCGTCGTCTGGGTCACGTAAGCCGTGTCGCCGCCGGCCGGCGCGAGCCTTTCGGCCTCTTCGACCGTGCTCACCAGCGTCACCGCTCCCGGCGGCAATTGTCCGATCGTGCCGACCACCTCCGGATGCCCGGCGTGGCCGATGAGAATGACGCGCCGGCCGCGCTTGAAATGGGCCTGCGCCTCGCGATGGACCTTCGTCACAAGCGGGCAGGTGGCGTCGATCGCGAACAGGTTGCGCGCTTGCGCCTCCTCCAGGACCGCCTTGGCGACGCCGTGGGCGGAGAACACGACCGGATGTGGTCCGGGCGGCGCCTCGCTGAGCTCCGCGATGAAGACCGCGCCCTTGGCCCTGAGCGCGTCGACGACATGTTTGTTGTGGACGATCTCGTGACGCACGTAGACCGGGGAACCGTAAATCGCGAGCGCCCGCTCGACCACGTCGATCGCTCGGACCACCCCGGCGCAAAAGCCGCGCGGCGCGCAGAGGACCACCCGAAGGGAAGGCTTGATCTGCGCAGCGCTCATTGCACTGGACTCCAGGACCCGAGGCATGGCGTCTTTCCGAGCGTAGGAACGGCAAGTCAAGAGTTCGAGATGCGGCGCTGCTGCGCCCGGCCCGGCTTGAACGATCATCGAGCCCGAGGCGGCGATCGAAGTCCGTCCATGAGGATATCGATCAAGCGCCGGGCGCTCGCCTCCCAGTCGGCGCCGGCGTTGAAATGCGTGAAACCGGCGAGCGCGCGCAAGAGGTCAGCGGGGTCGGCGTCGCCGCGAATGTCGCCAGCAGCTTTGGCGTGTTCGACCATGAGGCCCATGGCCTCGGTGATCCGCGCGCCCGACGACGCATAGAGCTCCGAGGCGCCTCCGACCATCGACTTGAGGGCCGGCGCGATGACCCTCTTGGTCGCGACATAATCGACAAACAGCCGCATCCAGGCATGGAGCGCCTCGCCAGGCGGCAAGGACCGGGTGAGGCGATTTGCCGCATCCGCCAATTGCTCGACCTCCCGGCGATAGACGGCTTCGACGATCGCCTCGCGGGTCGGGAAGTGGCGGTAGAGGGTGCCGATCCCGACGCCGGCGCGGCGGGCGATCTCGTCCAGACTGACCTCGGCTCCGGCCGCGGCGAATGACGCCTTGGCCGCCTCGAGCAGCCGGTCGCGGTTGCGCAGCGCGTCGGCGCGCGGTTTTCGCCCCGTCTCGGCCGGCTTCTCTCGGCCGCGCCCGACTTCGGCGCGGCCAGCTCGCCCTTTTGCGCGGAGGTTCACCTTTCCGCCCTCACTTGTCCGCTCCCACTTGCTAAACGGAGGGAGCCTCCGTATATAAATCGGAGACGACCTCCGTTTATGGCTCCCGCGCAGCGCTGGCAATCCTTGGCCGTCAAGGAAGCGAAACGGAGCACGGGGTTTTTAGCTTCGAGAGAGGGGAGACGATCATGGCGAAAGCCTTTGGCGCGACATCAACCACCGACGAAGTCCTCGAGGGCGCGGATCTCAGCGGCAAGCGCGCGCTGGTAACGGGCGTATCGGCCGGCCTCGGCGTGGAGACAGCGCGCGCTCTCGCCACGCACGGTGCGGAGGTGGTTGGCGCCGCGCGCGATCTTGTAAAGGCGAAAGAAGCGACCGCGGCGGTGCGCACGGGCGCCGCGAACGGCGGCAGCCTCGAGCTCGTCGAGCTTGATCTCGCCTCACTGCAGAGCGTGCGCGCCTGCGCCGACGCGCTCGTCGCCGACGGAGGCATGTTCGACCTCATCATCGCCAACGCCGGCGTCATGGCCTGCCCGTTCGGCAAGACCGCCGACGGGTTCGAGACCCAGTTCGGGACCAATCACCTCGGTCATTTCGTGCTGGTGAACCGGATCGCCGCGCTGATGAAGCCGGGCTCGCGGCTGGTCAATCTGTCCTCGGCCGGCCATCGCTACTCCGACGTCGATCTTGAGGATCCGAACTTCGACCGCACGCCCTACGACCCATGGATCGGCTACGGCCGATCGAAAACCGCGAACATCCTGTTCGCCGTCGAGTTCGATCGCCGCCACAAGGCGAGCGGCGTGGCGGCGACGGCGGTCCACCCCGGCGGGATCCAGACCGAGCTTTCCCGCCATCTCACGCGCGAGGCGACGCAAGCGTTGATCGAGAGGATCAACGCGGCCCAGCGCGCTGCGGGCGAGTCGGACTTCCGCTACAAGACCATCCCGCAAGGCGCAGCGACGACCGTTTGGGCGGCTGCGGTCGCCAAGGCGGATGAGGTCGGCGGCCGCTATTGCGAGGATTGCCACGTGGCGCAGATCGAGCCCGACCCGGCCAAGCGCGCGGGGGTTAAGCCTTACGCGCTCGATCCCGAGCTCGCCAAGGCGCTCTGGGCGAAGAGCGAGGAGATGGTCGGCGAACGGTTTGCGTAGACCGGGGCCACCCCGTACGGAGCCTGCGATGCTCGCATGATCCGCCGACCTCGCGGCAGCGCCACAGGCGCAAAATTAAATCGATGCAACAGGGCCGGCGCGGGCCAGCGGTCAAACGAAATGATCGGTGAGACGGGCAATGCGCCTGGTCGTGACTTCTGCGGATTGCCGGCTCGAAGTCATTGCCTCTCAGCCCAATGACTATTTCGCGGCGGGGAGGTCCGCTTCGGCGGATTCGCCCGGGGCGGTTTCACTTCCTGGCGGTCAGGGGTTGGCTCGCGCTTTGGCGATGCGCTCCTCCAAAGCGGCCGCGCCGACCGCGCCTGTGACGGCCTCGTTCCCGATTACATAACTCGGCATGGAGGCCGCCGGGTTGCGGCCTCCTTTCCTTCGAAGCTAGGCTCAAGCCTTCATTGCGCGCTTACGCCTTGGCCGCGACGCCCCGGCGCGAGGCGCGATAGCCGGCCAAAGCCATCCCTGCGAAGCCGATGATCATCATTGCCCAAGTCGATGGTTCCGGCACCGAATAAATGACCGAAAACAGATTCGACATCGATTGCACGCTGGCCGTTGAGAACGGTCCCGCCATGACAGATATCTCCGAGTTCGATCGAATCGGTGGTCCGCACGGGAAATGTTGCGAAGTCAAATGTATCAGCCGTTTCTTTGTTCTGGCCCACCGCGAGGTTGGCCGCCAAAGTGTCCTAGGAAGCCGAGACGACTCCGTCGCCGGGCGGCTGGGAGCAATTGCAACTTAGATTTACGCCATTGATGATGAGCGCCTCGTCGGTCAGTTTCTGATTTTTGGCCACCACCATGACGTCGTAGGTGATCGTTCCGTCGAGTTCCCCATTGTTGACTTCCCAGGGGGCCGAGAACATCAGCCCGGAGCCGACGTTTATATCAAAATCAAAGCCCACAGTGACATCACTCGATGGGATCTCCGTGGCGTTATCAGCGCTAGGCGTGTATTCGAAGTTGTTGAACAGCATCCCGGCGAACGTGCAGCCGCCGGCTCCGAGGGCGATATAAGACTTTAAGGTTCCCCCCGCGCATGGCGCCGCCAGGCTCGCCGTCGGCGCTCCGAGCACAAAGGCGATGAAAGCCATTAAACGAATCAAGGTCCAACGAACGGCGCCGCCGCTCACGAGGACCCCTAAGTCTACTCCATACGCGCTCCTGTCCTTTGCGTTTCGCATAATGACCTCCCTCCGGTCACATGTTTTTCGCGGCAATGCTTGACCGCGGCGAGGAAAGACTCGTCCCAGCGGTTGTCAAAGTCAACAGACCGGAACGGCGCGGCGATGCGGAGAGGGCGGCCGGGGCGTGATCCGGCGGGCGCGGATTCGCCCGGCGGCTTCACTTCCTGGCGGTCAAGGGTTGGCTCGCGCTTTGGCGATGCGCTCCTCCAAAGCGGCCGCGCCGACGGCGCCTGTGACGGCCTCGTTCCCGATCACATAACTCGGCGTGCCGGAGAAGCCGAGCGCGCTCGCGAGCCTCATGTCTTCGGCCAACGTCGCGCCAACCTCGTCGCTCGCCATGTCGCGCTCAAGGCGGGTCATGTCGAAGCCCTGATCCCTGGCCGCATCGAGCGCCTTCTGCTCGCTCGCCGGGCCGGAGCCGCCGAGCAGCTCCTGATGGAAGGCTAGATACTTCGCTGGGTCCTGCATCCGCGCCGCGATGGCGACGCGCGCGGCCTCGGTCGAGCCCGGGCCCAGGATCGGGAATTCTTTCAGCACGATTTTGAGATGCGGATCGTCGCGCAGCAGCGCGCGCATGTCATTGAGGGCGCGCTTGCAGAATCCGCAATTGTAGTCGAAGAACTCGACCAGCGTGACGTCGCCGTTCGGATCGCCCAGCGTCGCCTGGCGCGGCGAGGCGAAGAGCTCGGCGGCGTTGCTCGCAATCGCCGCGCTGCGGTCCGGACCCGGCTTCGCGATCGGGTTTGCCGAGGCCCCGGGCCGATGCTTCAGGAGTTCGGCGAGGATCTGGCCGACCGCCTCCGGATGCTTGATGAAATAGGCCTTGACGATCTCGCCGACATCGTCGGGATGCGCCGCGAGATAGTCCTTGACGATCGCCTCGGTCTCCGCGCGCAAGTCCTGCGCCGTGGCGGCCTCAGGCGCGAGCGCCGCGAGCGCGGCGATGACAAAGATCACTGTTCTCATCGAGCAACCTCCAAACGTCCGCCGATCAGCGGAGCGGCGCCAGGCCGCCGCCGGGCGGCGGTAAGAACGGACCGCGCCGCGGCGGGCCAAACGGTCCGGCCGGCGCGGCGCCGAACGGGATGCAATAGCCGAAGCGATTGCGGAATGTGCCGGGCGGACAGAAGAGTGGCGGCGCCCGGACGCATAGACCGCGAAGATTGCGAGCGAAGCCTGGCGGACAGGCGGGCGCTGCGAGCGGCGCGCAGGCGCCCGCACGCGTCCGAGTTTCACCCGGCGGGCAGGGTGGCGGCGCCGTCTCAACGCAGACGCCCTCGCGCGTTCGCTCTTCGCCGGGCCTGCACGCTCGGCTCGGGACCGGCGTGCATGGTCCCGGGCGATAACGCGCATAGCCCGGCGGACAGGCGGCGGGCGGGATCGGCTCGCAGGCTCCATCCCGCGTTCGCGCCTTGCCGGGCGGGCAGGCGGGCGCCGCCAGCGGCGCGCAGGCTCCGGCGCGCGTACGCTCCTCGCCGGACTGACAGGCGGGGGGCGGCGGGCGCGGCCCGCCGCCCGTCAGGCAGACGCGCCCATCGCGGCTGACGAAACGATTGGCGCAGCAACTTCCGTCCGGCATTTTCGCGTATCCGGGCGCGCAGGCCTTGACGACTTGGATCTGCGCGGGACATGCGCCCCGGTTGGACGGATCGACCGGCGCCGAGCAGCAAATTCCGGTCGTCGTCACGTTGGCCGGCGCGCAGCAGGCTCCGCTCGCGGTCGGAATGAGGCCGGAGGAGCAGCAGAGCGGCCCGATCGGAACGTGGAAGATTGGCCCGCACTCGTTGTTGTTTGGGCCGCTTGGCGTTTGCCGTGTGGGGCAGCAGACGCCGGTCGAGGTGATCTTGCTCGCGAGGCAGCAGGCGCCGCCGGCGGACGCGTAGCCGCCCGGGCAGCAGTTCGAATTTGCGGCGCTCGGCGCGCAGGTCGGCGGCTTCGGGACGGGCTCGCACTTGCCGTTGACGAGCGCCCCGGCGCAGCAGGCGGGCGCGCCGCCCGCGCCGGCATAGACCTGGGCGGAATTGCAGCAAAAGTTGCTTGGGCCGATCGCGGTCTCCCCAGCGGGGCAACTGGAATTCGAGCACGCGGCGTTGGCGGCCAGCGCGGCGGGCGGGCAGCACCGGCCGCCGATCTGAATGTCGGGCCGCTGGCAAGTCGGCTCGCAGGCGCCGGTGCTGACGCGCCGCACCTGATCAGAGGGGCATCCGCCAGGCGGCGTCGAAGGCGGGATTCCAGGCGGGCCAGGCGGCTTCCCTGGCGGAGCCGCCGGCGGTTTGCCGGGGGGCGCTTGTGGCGGACCGGGAGAACCCGACGCGAGAGACGGCGCGGACGGTCGCGCGGCCGGCGCGGCCGGGGTCAGGAAGCCTGCGCGCTGGGGCGGCGCGCAATCGCGCCGGATGGCGACGGCGCCGAGCCAACCGCGCGCCGCGTCCTCGGAAGGCCCGTCGATGTAGGAGATGTAATAGCTTGCGAGCGGCGGAACGTTGCGCGGCCGGTCCTGCCACACGCCTGCGCCTTGAAGACCGTCGACATGCAGCGGCCCCGATTGTTGCAGCTGCGCCGCAAGCGCCGGATCGGAAGGCTGGCGAAGGACTTCTCCCGTCGACCACACGAAGCCGCCGCAGGATCCGGGGATGATCGCGCCGGCGCGGTCGTAATTGTATCCAATCGCAAGGCCACCATCGCCGTTGCGTAGATCGCGCGGAAATCCGATCGCGTATTCGTCCGGCTCGGCCTGCCATGCGCGCCGGCCGCCGGCGGCCGCGCCGACAACCGCGTAGCGCAGCACGCGGCCGATTTCGGGAACCGCGAGCGCCTCGAAATCGAATGCCCCGGTAGCCGCGGCGCGCTCGGCGAGCAGCATGCGCCCTTGATCGTCGAAAGCGATCGTCGAAATCTCGGTCGGGCCGGCAGCGGGGGGTACGGCGAGTTCGATGATCGGGTCGTCGCCGAACGAGCCGTCAGGCTTGAGCCCGATCGACCAGATTTGCAGGCTGTCGGCGACCGCATAGTAAAGGCGGCCTTCATGGACGGCGAGGCCGAAGATCCGGCGTTGCGGCGCGGCGAGGCCCCAAGTCGCGGGCTCGGCGCTGTCGAACGCCGGGCTCGACAGGTCGATCGGCTCCCGCGACGTCCGGGGCGCCGGCGGGAGGCCGACCGCCGCGCGCCCGGTTGCGCCGTGATCGTAGGCTCCGAGATCAGCGCCGCTGAAGCCATAGCGATGGACGAGGCCGCTCTCGCGGTCAGCGACGAACAGCGACTTCGAGCCCGGATCGTACGCGAGCGCCCCGAGCGCCGCGCCAGAATTGGGCCGGCCGTCGGTCGCCACATTGGCGAATAGAGTGACGCGCCCGGTTGCGCCGTCGATCTTCCAGATCGACCCCGGGCCGCCGTGCGGTCCCCAGAGCCCGTTCATGTAGGCGGCGCCTTGTTGACCGGCCTTGACCCGTGTGAGGCCGCCGTTGGGGCCGGGCGCGACGATTGGCAGCCCGTAGGCGGACGTCGCCGCGACATAAAGATTGGGCGGGACGGCGTCGTCGATCGCGACCCCGAACACCTGGCCGATTTGCGACGCCGGGACGGTGAAGGGTTTCGGGGCGCCGACGAGCTGGGCCGCCGCCGGTCCATCCATCGATCGCAAATCGACGATCCGCAGTGAAGGTCCGTTGAGGTCGATGAAAGTGAGGGCGGCGGGATCGTCGCCTGGCGCGATCTCGGCAGGGGGCGGCGCGCCAGAAAAGCCGGTGACCGCGGCGTTGCCAAGCGCGAGGATGGCCTGCGGCTGCTGACCCCTGAGGTCGGAGGCAAACGCGCAAACGAGCATGGCGGCGAGCCACAAAGGCGCCCGAAGCCTTGTCAGGCGCGACCGGATCTTGCCTGCGCGTCTCAATGCCATCGCCGGCCTATTGCGTAGTCTGGAGAGGTTCGCAGGTGCCGTTCGCGAGATCGGCGGTCGTTCCTGGCGGGCAGCACTCACCGCACGCCGTCACTTCAGCCGGACTGCAGCAGGCCCCGTTTGGCGTCCTCACTTGATTGTTCGAGCAGGCTGCGACGCACTTGCCACCGACATTGACCTCGCCGCCGGGACACGGAATTCCGGTCAGCGGAATCGGGCAGATCGAGGCGGTCGGGTTGACGGTCGACTTGACCGGCGGCACGGCCGCCAGTCCCGTGTTGTCGCAGATGCAGACCTCGGCGAGCGGTCCAGACGAGGCGGCCGGATGTGTGTTCTGGCCCGCGCCGAGACTCGGGCACTGGCAATAGTAAATGACGTAGCCGTTGCTCGGAGTGCCGCCGTTCATATAGTCGTTTGGGACCGGCACGAGCTTCATCGGGCTCGGACAGAAGCAGTATCGATCGGGCGAGCACCAATAGCTGCTGCCGTCCCAGCCGTCGGTGACGTCGATCACCATCGTGCCGTTCGACAGCGGCTTTACGACCTGTCCAGGAGGATTGCTCGGCGCGCCGTAGATCGCATTCTCGCAACCGGGAAGCGTATTGTTCTCCGCGCATCCGGGAGGCGGGGTGCAATCGGCGGCGACAGGGGTCGGCGGGTGACAGGCGCAGCCGCCCCATCCCAAGTCCTGCTGAAGACCGCAGATGGCGTCCTGCATGCACGAAAGCGTGTCGCCGCCGAGCTGATTGAGGCCCTGCTCGAGTGAGCAGCCGCACTCGGCGATGCTGAGCGGATCGCCGAGGCTGCCGAGAATGCTGGCGAGGTCGACCGAAAGTCCGGCCGCATTGGCCCAGCTCTGGAGCGCGGCGATGTCGCCGGCGCCCGTCTGGACGTTGTTGACCTGGCTGCAGAAGCCGTCGACGGCGCCCTGGCCCTGGCTCGCGGCGACGCCGCCGAGGGCCGCGGTCAGCGCCGCCGCCGCTGTGCACCCGGCGCCGGCGGTGTCCGCGCAGGCCGCCGCGCAATCGCCGGACGTGACGGAGGAGGCGGTATTTTCGATCGCCTGCCAGAGATCGCCGACGCTGCAGCCGTCGGCGCGAGCCGACGCGACGGACGAAAGAAGCGCTGTCGCCATCGCCGCGGAGCGCACAAAACGCACGATCCCGCCCGCCGAGCGCGCCGTCGCAGATCGTGGCGCCGCCGCTTGTCGCGATCGTCCGGCCCTGTTCACCGAATGGCCTCCCCCCGGTGAAATCAGCAAGGCTGGCCGGCTCAAGCAAGGGCGGGTCAGCGTGCTCATCGCATCAGATAGCGCCGATGCGACTATTTTTTCCGATTGTGGTCGTGTTCAGAACCGGGGTCAACCGCGCGGGTTGGTATGGATCGGCGGCGGCGCCTCCGCCCGATCCAGCGTTTGCGCGTCGTAAGACGCTTGCACGCTTCGCGACCTTTGGGCTCATCCCAGTCGGGCATTTTCGCTTAAGCGCAGGCCCTGATAGACGTCACTCGTACGGCTCACGGCTCTAGAAAGTGCGCGATCGACCGGAGCGAACCCACGGGGGACAATCCGATGCGGGCTCACATTCAGGCGTTGCGGGAAATGCTCGCCCACGATCGGGGCGCGGTGCTGCCCGGCGCCCCAAACGCGCTTGCGGCGCGAGTGATCGCCGATCTCGGATTCAAGGCAGTCTATTTGACGGGCGCGGGCCTCACCAACATGGATCTCGGACTTCCGGATTTGGGATTCATGGACCTGAGCCAGGTCGCCGAGCACGTATTGGCCATTCGCGGCGTCGTCGACCTGCCGCTGATCGTCGACGCGGACACCGGCTTCGGCAACGCGATCAATGTCGCCCATACCGTAAAGACGTTGGAGCAGGCCGGCGCCAGCGCGATTCAGATCGAAGACCAACACGCGCCGAAACGCTGCGGCCACTTCGTAGGCAAGGAGCTGATCCCGGCCAACGAGATGGTCGGCAAGGTGCGCGCCGCCGTCGACGCGCGCCGCGAGGGCATGGTCGTCATCGCCCGAACGGACGCTTGCGCCGTCGAGGGCTTCGGCGCGGCGATCGATCGCGCTCAGCGCTATATTGAGGCCGGCGCCGACATGACCTTCGTCGAAGCGCCGGAGAGTCTCGAGGATCTGAAGGCGATCCCCAAGCGCCTAAGCGCGCCGCAATTGCTGAACATGGTTTTGGGCGGGAAGACCCCGATCATAAGCGCGGCCGACGCGGCGGGCATGGGCTTCGCCCTGGTGCTGTACGCCAACGCAGCGCTGCAGGGCGCGCTTCTCGGGATGCAGACCGCGCTCAAGGCGCTGAGGGACAAAGGGGTGTTGGACGAGCGCGCCGTCGCCTCGTTCGCCGAGCGGCAGCGACTTGTTGATAAGGCCGCTTTCGATGCCTTGGAGGTTCGGTACGCCGCGGGTGCTCCAACGTCGTGAGCCCCGGCGTCGCCAGCTAGCTTCCGCCGGCGCCAAGCGCTAAGACCGCGCTCCCGTCACGATCAGGACAGGCGCTCTTGAACGCCCTTGAAGCCGCCCGCGACAAGCGGCCCGTGTTCACGCACGGGTCATTGATGCGCCACGTCGCGGTGATGACGGCGACCGGGGCCATCGGCTTGATGGCGGTGTTCGCCGTCGATCTTTTGTCGCTCTTCTGGGTGTCGAAGCTTGGCGATCAGGCGTTCAAGGCTGCGGTCGGCTATGTCGGCTTGACCACGTTCTTCGCGATGTCGATCAACATCGGCCTCACCATCGCGACCTCGGCCACCGTGTCGCGCGCGCTTGGCGCCGGCGACCGGCCGCGCGCCCGGCGCCTTGCGGCCTCCGCCCTTGTCATTACCGCGATCTTCTCGGCCGCGATGGCGACGGCGATGTTCGTCTTTCGCGATTGGGCGCTGACGACGCTGCTCCACGCCCGCGGCGAGCCGGCCGAGGTCGCCTCGAAATTTATCGCCATCAGCATTCCAGCCAACGTGCCGCTCGCGGTCGGCATGGCGTTCTCGGGCATTTTGCGCGCCGTCGGCGACGCGCGCCGCGCGATGTACGTAACCCTGTCAGCTGGGATCGCGACCGCTTTTCTCGACCCTCTGCTCATTTTCGGCTTCGGTCTCGGGGTTTATGGAGCGGCCTGGGCGACGGTCTTCTCGCGCTTGATCTTGCTCGCGGTCGGCTGGGGCGGCGCGATCGGCGTGCACGATCTGGTCGCCCGGCCGAAGCTCAACGCTGCGCGCGGCGACTTCGGCCCGATCATGGCGATCGGGTTCCCAGCGATCATGGCCAATATGGCGGCGCCGGTCAGCTCGGCCTATACGCTCAGGGTGTTCTCCGATTTCGGCGAGGCGGCGATCGCGGCTTCCGCGATCATCGACCGGGTGACGCCGGTGGCGTTCGGGGTCATCTTCGCCCTCACCGGGTCGATCGGTCCGATCATCGGTCAGAATTACGGCGCGAGACTGATGGGCAGGGTTCAGCGGGCGTTGACTGATTCTTTCATCCTGTCGATCGGCTACGTTCTCGTCGCCTGGGCGCTCCTTGCGCTGGCCGCCCCGCTGCTTATCGCTGCCTTCGAGGCCAAGGGCGATAGCGCGCAATATGTCGCCTTCTACTGCCGGTACGGGGTCTCCGCCTGGCTGTTCCTGGCCTGCCTGTTCGTCGCCAACACGGCGTTCAACAACCTCGGCTTTCCGGTGTTGACGATGGCGTTCAACTGGGCGCGGGCGACGCTTGGCACGATTCCTTTCGTGACCTTCGGCGCGCGCTATGGTGGAGTGCAGGGCGCCATCCTGGGCTTCGCGCTTGGTTGCGCGGTGTTTGGCCTCATCGCCGTCGGGACGGCCTATGCGGCCACTTGGCGGCTCATGAAGGCTATCGATGGCGGCGATCGCGCGGGCGCGCGGCCCGCGGCGGCGATCGAGCGAGAAGGAGCAAGAACGCCATGACGCTCAACGACATCTTGCACGGCGCGCAGGGCGGCCAGGCGGTCGCCAATCTCGGCTCGCAATTCGGCCTTTCGCCGGAGGCCGCCGAGGCGGCGGTCCAGGCGATGATCCCGGCGTTCTCGGCCGGCTTGACGTCGATGGCCGCCCACCCCGCGGCGATCGGCGCGGTGCTCAAAGAGATTGCAGGCGGCGCGCACGCCGGATCGTTCGCCGATCCTTCCCAGAGCGCAAGCGCGGGCGGGCTTGGCGGCGCCGTGCTCGGGCAATTGTTCGGTTCGCCGGACGCGATCGACGCGGTCGTCCGTCATGTCGCGGAGGGCTCGGGCGTGAGCGCCGAAACGATCCGCGCCATGCTGCCGGCGGTCGCGTCGATGCTCATGGGCGGACTCGCGCATGCGATGGCCAATCAGGGCCTGTCGGGCGTTCTCGGCCAACTCGCCAATGGCGCCGCCGCTCCGGGCGGCCTCGGTTCGACCGTGTCGGCGGCTTCGGGATCGGGCGGCGGCGGCATCGGCTCGATCCTCGGCTCGATGTTTGGCGGCGCGCACCCGACGGCGAACCCCGAAGCAGCGGCGCTGATCGCCGGATTCGCCAGTTTGAGCGCAATGTTCGTCTCGGGCGTGCAGGTCGCCCAGGCCAATCAGGCGAGCATAAGCGCAATCGCCCAGTCGTTCAGCCAGCCGCCGCCGGGCGCTGGCGTCTGAAGGCGGGGCGCGAGGTCGCCCTTCGTTGCATTGTCGGGACGGCGCGACTATCTAGCCGGTTCGCCGGTCCGCCGGCCGCTGGGATGAACGCCTGCATGGCTCGCGACGTCGTCGATAGTGAAGTTGTCGAGTTCGCGCGACGCGTTGGTCGCCTGGCTCGAGGCGGGCTGCAAGCCGGCGGGTCCGTTCCGGATCGGAACCGAGCACGAAAAGATACCCTTCTACCGCGCCGACCATTCGCCGGTTCCCTATGGCGGCGACAAGGGAATTCGGGCGCTCCTCGAGGGCATGCGCGCGCGCCTCGGCTGGGACCGAATCGAGGATGGCGGCAATCTCATCGGCCTCTATGACCCGAACGGCGGCGGCGCCATCTCGCTCGAGCCGGGAGGACAGTTCGAGCTCTCCGGCGCGCCGCTCGACGACGCCCACTTAACCGTCGAGGAACTTGATCGTCATCTCGCGGCTGCGCGCGCCGTCGCCGAGCCGCTGGGGATCGGCTTTCTCGCGCTCGGCATGAGCCCCAAATGGTCGCTGGCCGAGACGCCGGTCATGCCCAAGCACCGCTATGCGATCATGGCCCGATACATGCCGAAAGTCGGAACCCGCGGCCTCGACATGATGTTTCGCACCGCGACGGTGCAGGTCAATCTCGATTTCGCGAGCGAACGGGACATGGTGGCGAAAATGCGCGTGGGTCTGGCGCTGCAGCCGGCGATCGCTGCGCTCTTCGCCAATTCGCCATTCACCGACGGCAAGCTCAATGGATTGCTCTCGGCGCGCTCGGAGATCTGGCGTCATACCGACGCCGCCCGCACCGGCATGCTCCCGTTCGTGTTCGAGCCCGGCATGGGGTTCGAGCGCTACGTCGATTATGCGCTCGACGTGCCGCTCTATTTCCTGAAGCGAGGCGACCACTATCAGGACGTCGCCGGGGCGAGCTTCCGCGACCTTCTCGCGGGCCGGCTCAAGCAGGCGCCGGGGGAGCGCGCCACAATGGCCGATTGGGCGAACCACCTCTCGTCGATCTTCCCCGAGGTGCGGCTCAAGCGCTTTCTCGAAATGCGCGGAGCGGACATTGGGCCGCCCGAGCGCATCGTCGCGCTCGCGGCGCTGATGGCCGGACTCTATTATGATCCGGGCGCGCTGCGCTCGGCCGAAACCCTGATCGAGGGCTGGAGCGCCGAGGATTGGCAGAAGCTGCGCGACGACGCGCCGCTTTTTGGCCTTGCCGCCGAGGTCCGAGGCCGTGATCTGCGCTCGATTGCGCTCGACATGCTCGCGATCTCGCACGGCGGCCTCAAGCGGCGCGCCCGGCTCAACGCCCGAGGCGAGGATGAGACGATCCTTCTTCGTCCGCTCGAGGCGATCGCGGAGAGCGGACGCGAGCCGGCGCGGCATTGGATCGAGCGTTACGAAGGCCCATGGGGCCGCTCAGTCGATCCGGCCTTCGACGAGGCGGCGTTTTAGTGCATGACTCCCTGAGACGGCACCCAGCCGTTATTGCGAGCGTAGCGAAGCAATCCAAGGGAACGTGGGGAGCCCTGCGACTCTGGATCGCCGCGTCGCTTCGCTCCTCGCGATGACGGATTCCTCTGAACGCGGCGCGCTCTAGCCCAACGCTATTGGACGACCGACAGGTCGCGCTTCCGGCGCAGTCCCAGCCAGGCGAGGCTAAGGAAGCCCGCCGCCAGCATCGCCCAGGTCGAAGGCTCGGGAACGGGGGTCGGGGTTGATGAGGACGAGGACACGGATTCGGAGCTAACGCCGGTTCCGATGATCAATCCGTCTGAGAAAGCAATCGCGGTGAAGGTGTCGCCGGGAGCAAAGCCGACGCCCGCGTTCAAAGCGTCTCCCCCCAGAAAGACGAAAAGATCGTTCCAGTCTTGAAGGTCTGGATCGGCGATCAGACTTTCCACCTCGCTGATCAGGTCAGCCTCGCTACTGTTCGGAAAGAGCGCACTCCAGTCGAGGCCCGCCGCGGCGTGCGCGAAGGCGTCATTGGCGAAGAGCACCAGATGCTCCTCTCCCGATGTGTCGTCTCCCGGCAAATTCGTCGCGAGGCCGAACAGAAATGTGCTGGTCGGATTGTCGGGATATATTATGTTCGGGACAGACAGTGTCTCGGCGTCGTCGGGCCCCTCGGCCGATAGCGCGTAGACAGGATTGATTTGCCAAACGAAGGATTGGTTGAGGCCGTTTCCATAGCGCGAATTGGGGATTTCCTGCTCGGAAAATAGATCGGTGACATCATAATCGAGTTCGTTGACCGTATAGGAAAGGGTATCGTAGACTGTGTCGTTGGCGACCGCGTGCGCAATGGTTGCCGTTCCGGCCGCAAGCCCGATTGCCCCGATTCCTGCAATAAAGCGGCTTCTCATGTTGTTCCCCCGTGAATTTGCTGCGCGCCAGCTCGCGTCAGAAACTGATTTTGACCGTCAATCTGTCATGTAATCGCGCGAGCCTAACGCTCATAATCGCGCGAGCCTAATGCTCATCCATGGTATATAAACATCTTCCCATGGCAATACGTAGCTTTACCCAGAAGCGACAGGGCTGAGCGGAAGGTCAGGAGGATAGGGCGCCTCTATGACGGACCGCGGCGATCGGACAGGGATCACAGCGAACAATAAGGTCTCGTTCACGGATCGCCGGCCGAATTCCACTCCCGCGAAACCTGCCGACCGTGGCGTTGACTTAGTCGTTGAAAGCAACCGCGTCGCGGATCGCCGCAACCCGCGCGAGGCGCTTCAGCGCGCTTCGTCGGCGTCGGCCGGCGGCAGGAAAAGGGGCTCCTGGCTTGCGGGCGAGCCGACGATCACCGCTCCGGAAGGGCGAATGCTGCCCACGAATTCCGGCGCGTCGAGCGGACCGAAGGGAGAGGGGAGGCCGCCAATTCGCTCGTCCGGCGCGAAGCGCGCGCCCGCGGTTACATAGCCGCTGATGCGCGAGCACTCGCCGGCGTCCTGGAAGGCGTCAGATCCCTCGTTGCGGCTTTCGCATTGCGTCGGAGCCGCGACGGCTCCGTGAAGCGTCGAGCGATCGAATTCGCCGGCGCTCGCGGGCGCCAACGGGCCGCCGACCACGAATGCAAACAGCGGCGCCCAAGCGAAGGCTAAGGCCCCATTGCCCCTTCGCTGCGTGTCGGATGGATGAGGAATCATCGCAGGTCCGAATGGAGCCAGAACGTGGCGGCAAAATGGCCGGCGCGCTTCACCCCGGAGGGAATTTAGAACCCGACGCCAGCGCGCGGCTTCGGCCAGTCGCCGAGCGTGGCTTGGATCAGCGCCAGTGCGGCGACCCCCGCCGTATCCGCCCGGAGGATGCGCGGGCCGAGGCTCAGGCGCAACACCCTCGGAGTCGCGAGGATCGCGGCGCGCTCGTCGTCGTCGAAGCCGCCCTCGGGGCCGATCAGCAGGCCGACGCCGCCGTGGGCCGACGCGTTCGCGAGCGCATTGAGCGGGCTCCCCAGCTCCGCCTCCTCGTCGCAGAATACAAGCAGGCGCTCGGGCGGCCAGCGGCGAAGCGCCTCGCCAAGCCGCTCGGCCGGCGCGACCTCCGGCGTCCAGATCACCCCGCATTGCTCGCAAGCCTCGATCGCGTTGGCGCGCAGGCGTTCGAGGTTGACGCGCGCGACCTGGGTGCGCCGGGTCAAGACGGGCCGCAAGCGCCGCGCGCCCATCTCGACCGCCTTTTGCGCCATATAGTCGAGGCGCGCGTGTTTGAGCGGCGCGAACAGATAGTCAAGGTCCGGCGGCGCCTCCTGCGGCCGGGTCCGCCGGTCGACCCGCAGAAGCGCGCTCTTGCGCGGGTTCGCCGAGAGCCTCGATGCGAACTCTCCGTCGCGGCCATTGAACAGAAGCACGGGCGCGTCCGCGCCGAGCCTGAGCACGTTGACGAGATAGTTCGCCTGCTGCGCGTCGAGCTTGAGCTCGCCGCCTTCGGCGAGCGGCGCTTCGACGTAGAGCCGGGGAGTTCGGAATTCGGTTCGGGCCATTCGCACCCCATAGCTTGCGCCCGCGCCATCCGCCATCGCGGGCGGGTGGTAACAAATCCCGCCCCGCGGCGAATGCGGCTTGCGCGGCGTATCGTGAGCGCCGTCATTCGCGCGAGGAGGATACCCATGGCTCAGTGGTTGAAAATGGGAGTTTGCGCCGTGGCGCTCGCGGTGCTCGCCTTGCCCTTGCGGTCGGCGCTTGCCGCCGACGCGGCGCATCCGACTGTGGTCGAACTGTTCCAGAGCCAGGGGTGCTCGTCATGCCCGCCGGCGGCCGCCAACGTAGCGGCGGTCAGCGACCGCGCCGACGTGCTCGCGTTCTCCTTCGCCGTCGACTACTGGGATCGGCTCGGCTGGAAGGACACCTTCTCCAAGGCCGCCTGGACGGCGCGCCAATATTCGTACGCTCGGGCGATGGGCCGCGACGGTGTCTATACGCCCCAGGTCGTGGTCAACGGCCGCATCGAGGGCGACGGCCTGGAGCCGGGCGCGCTTCAGGGACTGATGAGCCGCGGCGATCGTGGGGCCGGCGGTCCAAATATCGGCTTTTCCGGCGGCGCGGTCACGGTCGGGGCAGGGGATTCGCCGCGGGGCGGGGCGGACGTGTGGCTTGCCCGCTATATCCCGCGCACGGTCGAGGTCTCGATTCCGCGGGGCGAGAACGCCGGCCACACGCTGCCCTATAAGGACGTGGTGCGCGAGATGATCCTACTCGGAAAATGGCGCGGCGAACCGGCGAGCTTTCCTTTGCCGGGCGGCGGCGAGTCCGGCCTTGCCGAGGCGGCGATCGTCCAGGGAGTAGGCTGCGGACCGGTGCTGGCCGCCGCCAGGCGCTGAACTCGCGGATCACGCGTATCCTTTAAGCTGGCGCGAGACCCCGCGCCCGGGCTCCGGGCAATTTCACGGCGAAATTCGGACGTCATGCGCTGACCGCATGGATTCTTGCTCACCGCCTCCGCCACAATTCCTGCGTGCGAACAGGGCGCTTTTTGGCGCCGAACAAGGAAATAAAATTAAGGAACAGGGATCGGAACAGGGAGCGCGTGGCGCCTCGCCACAATTGCCCCGAATGGGTGAAAAGGCCCGTGAGGGATGTCGATTGCGCATAGCTCGGCGCTTTGCCTCTGAAGCGGCCGTATGCGCCGCGTTCGACCGGTGGCGGTCGCGGCGAGGGCGGCGCCTTTGGACGACGCGGATGTGTGGCGCGCCTTTCATATCCCAACGGTCGGAGGTCGCGATCCCGCGCGGCGAGAACGAGGTCCACGCGCTGCGGTCAAGGACGCGCTGCGCGAACTGACGCTGCTCGGGAGGTGGCGCGGCAAAGCTGCGACCTTCGTCCCGCTGGACGGCTGCGAGTCCGGCGAAGCGTTGATGTCCCGGGCGACGCTTGATGCGAGCCACCCGACGTTATTGCTTCCGCTTTCGAGACGCTCGGCGTCGCCTCCACCACTGCAATGAGGGTTTCGACGTTCGCACTGCGCGGCTCTTCGGCCGTAAGGGGATTGGGCCGACGCCCCGACAGCTAGTTCGTGGGCTGCAAGTGCTTTCGCCAGAGTCTTGATTATCCTGGACCGTTCAAAGGCCGCCGCGTGACCCACATGGCGACGGCCGCGCGACCGCGGCCGGCCGCCTTTTGCCAGGTGGAATTCTTCCGGCCACGATCGAGATTCCCCTTGCGCCCGTGCCAATGTTCTGCAAATGTTCTCGTAATCGGCGGGCCCAAGCGGGGGGCGAAAAATGGTGTCGCGCGTATCGACCGTCGCGTTCGAGGGCGTCGAGGCCCGACCGGTCGACGTCCAGGTGCATATCGCCGGCGGCGCGGTCGCCTTCACCATTGTCGGCCTCGGCGACAAGGCGGTGGCCGAATCGCGCGAACGGGTGCGCTCGGCGCTGATCGCCTCGGGGCTCGCCCTTCCCGCCAAGCGCATCACCGTCAATCTCGCGCCCGCCGACATGCCGAAGGAGGGCAGCCACTACGACCTCCCGATCGCGCTTGCAGCGATGGCGGCGATCGGCGCGGTCCCGCTCGACGCGCTCGACGGGTTCGCGGTCATCGGGGAGCTGGCGCTCGACGGGACGATCAGCGCCGTCGCCGGCGTGCTGCCGGCGGCGATCGCGGCCAACGCTGCAGGCAAGGGCCTGATCTGCCCTGCCCCTTGCGGCCCCGAGGCGGCGTGGGCGTCGGCCGACCTCGAGATTCTGGCGCCGCGGTCGCTGATCCAGCTCGCCAACCACTTCAAGGGCTCGCAGGTTTTGTCCCGGCCCGAGCCGGCGCTCCGCTCGTCGGCTGGGCCGCAGCCGGATCTCCGCGACATCAAAGGCCAGGAGAGCGCCAAGCGCGCGCTCGAAGTCGCCGCGGCCGGCGGCCACAACCTGCTGATGAGCGGCGCGCCCGGCGCGGGAAAATCGATGCTCGCCCAGCGCCTGCCCTCGATCCTGCCGCCGCTGACCCCGCGTGAACTGCTCGAAGTATCGATGATCCATTCGGTTGCCGGAATTTTGGCTGGCGGCGCGTTGACCGACCGGCGCCCGTTCCGAAGCCCCCATCACTCGGCCTCGATGCCGGCGCTGGTCGGCGGCGGCGCGCACGCCCGGCCCGGCGAGATTTCGCTCGCCCATAACGGCGTCCTGTTCCTCGACGAACTGCCGGAGTTCCAGCCCCAGGCGCTGGACAGCCTGCGCCAGCCGATCGAGACCGGCGAAGTGGCGATCGCTCGCGCCAACCACCGGGTCGTCTATCCGGCCCGCTTCCAGTTGATTGCGGCGATGAACCCGTGCCGTTGCGGCTCGGCCAACGAGCCGGGCTACGCCTGCCGGCGCGCGCCCAACGAACGGTGTGTCGCGCAATATCTCGGCCGCCTGTCCGGACCGCTCATTGACCGGTTCGATCTCATCGTCGACGTGCCTTCGGTGTCGGCCGCGGACCTGATGACGCCGCCGGCGCGCGAGGGTTCGGCCGAGGTCGCTGCCCGGGTCGGGGCGGCGCGCAAGATCCAGCTTGCCCGCTATGCCGAGCTCGGACTTGAGGGCGTCGTCTGCAACGCTGGCGCGCCGGCCAGCATCGTCGAGGAGATCGCGGAAGCGGATGCTCCCGGCCTCGCCCTGCTGCGCGACGCCGCCGAGCGGCTGCGGCTCTCGGCGCGCGGCTATCATCGGGTGCTCAAGCTCGCCCGCACGCTCGCCGACCTCGACGGCGGCGGTCCGACGCGGCGCGCCCATCTGGCGGAGGCGCTCTCCTATCGCGGCGCGCCCGACCGCGCCGCTGCCGCGGCGTAAGCGGCTCAAATCCACGCAAACGCAGACAATTCGGCCGAATTCTGCAAGGGATTCTCAACCGCCGCCTGAAACCATGGGCTCGAAAGCCTCGGCGCGAGGCCGGGCTAAGCGGGATCATCCATGGATTTGGGCGCCGGTTTGGCGGACTTCGCCGTTCACGCGCTGAGCCTGCAGGCCGGGGCGGTCATGGCGCTCACGCTCGCGCTCGCCGCCGCCGTGGTCCAGGCCCGCCATCGAACCGAAGCCCGCGCGGCGCGGATCGCCACCGAAAACGAAGGCTTGCGCGACGAAGTGTGGCGGCTCAAGGAAGCCGCCGCCGGGCGCGACCGGGCTGAGGCGGCGAGCGAGGCCAAATCGCGCTTTCTGGCGACGATGAGCCACGAGATCCGCACCCCGATCAGCGGCATCCTCGGCATGGCCGACCTGTTGCGGGAGGCGGCGCTCGATCCCGAGAATGCGAGCTATGTCGAAGCGATCCGCGGTTCGGGCGGCGCGCTGATCGCGCTGATCGACGAAATCCTCGATCTCTCCAAGATCGAGGCCGGCCATTTCGATCTCATCGTCGAGACCGTGGATCTGCGCAAGCTCGTCGAAGGCGTGGTCGAACTGCTCGCGCCGCGCGCCCAGAGCAAAGGAATCGAGATCGCCGCCTCGTTCGGCGCCGCCGCGCCGCGCTTCGTGCGCGCCGACGGCATGCGCCTGCGCCAGGTTCTGACCAATCTCGCCGGCAACGCGGTCAAGTTCACGGAAAAGGGCGGCGTCTGCGTCGCGGTCGAGCGCGGGCAGGGGGGCGAGGCGCGGTTCTCGGTCGTCGACACCGGGCCCGGCGTGCCGGCGGATCGCCGGGCGGCGATCTTCGACAGTTTCGAACAGGGCGACGGCTCGCACGCCCGCCGCTTCGAGGGCGCCGGGCTCGGCCTGACAATCTCGCGCGAGCTTGTCCGCCTGATGGGCGGCGAGCTCAAGCTTGCCGACAATCCCGGCGGGGGGTCGATGTTCGCCTTCGCGGTCAGGTTGACGGAATGCGCCGCGCTTGAGCCGGCTCAAGCCGCAGAGTCCAGGGCGCGCGCCTTGAACGGATCGCGCGCCCTCATCATCGCCCGTTCGCCGTTCGAGGCGCCGGCCATCGAGGCGCGGCTCACGGAGGCGGGCGCGAGCGTCGAGCGCGCCGAGAGCCTCGCCTCCGGCCTCGCGGCGCTGAGCCGCGCGCCTGCGCTCGACCTCGTGATCGTCGATTGCGCGCTCGGCCCCGAGGCGACCAATCGCCTCGCTCAAGCGGCCCGGGCGGCCGGGGTGCGGCGGAGCCTGGTCCTGTTCTCGCCGTTCGAACGGCGCGCCTTCGGCCAGACGGCGCTCAAGGGTTTCGACGGCTGGCTGGTGAAGCCGGTCAGGGCGCGTTCGCTGTTCGAGCGGGCGGGCTGGGATTCGCGGCCCGCCGCGGCTCCGACGTCGCGCCACGCCTCGGGCTCAGCGCCGGCGCGGCGCGCGCTCGTCGCCGAGGATAACGACATCAACGCGCTCATCAGCCAAAAGGCGTTGCGCCGCCTGGGCTTCGAGGTCGCCCGCGCGCTGGACGGAGAGGAGGCGCTGCGTCTCGCCTCGCCGCTCGCGCCGCTCGCGTCGCGTCCATTCGACGTTATCCTCATGGACCTCAAGATGCCGGGGCTCGACGGCTACGAGGCGACGCGGCGCTTGCGGCGGCTCGAAGCCGCCTGCGGCTGGTCTCCGACGCCGATCGTCGCGCTGACCGCCAACGCCCTCGACGAGAGCCGTCGCTCCGCGATGGCGGCGGGATTCGACGCCTTCCTGGTCAAGCCGGTCGAGTTCCGCGCGTTGGCGGCGACGGTGGAAAGAGTCTGCGCAGCCGGGGCGGCGCCGTGGCGGGAGCGCTTGCAAGCCTCGTGAGGGGCCGCTTGCGGCTTGACGCGACGCCGATCGCAAGGGTTTCCCTTGCGGGCCAAATTCGGTTAAGACGACCGAAGCGGCCGCCCCGGCGGTCGATTGCGCCCGTAGCTCAGCTGGATAGAGCGTTGCCCTCCGAAGGCAGAGGCCACAGGTTCGAATCCTGTCGGGCGCGCCAATAACTTCAAAAGCTTAGTAGATTAACGACTCGTTTTGTAGATCGCGGCTCACCAAGAACTCACCAGAAATTAGAGGGTGCGGTCGGGAGATCGGCGGGGAAAGCGCACAATCGGGAGACAGTGCTCCTGCGGTCGGGCGCGCGTTGTTGTTCGCCGGGAGGCTGGCGGAGGTAGGCGGCTTTGCTCGATATTAGCGGTCGCGGCAGCCGGCCATGCATTGAGAGCGCCCGACCTTCAGGTTCGAAGGGCCACAATGGGAGAAGTCGCACGAAGCAGAGCAACCCTTGCTGTTCGGCGGCGGAGGACCTCGATCTCGTGATTCTCAAGAACCACGCTATCGCCCGGAGCCTTGCCGGTAAGAGGACGCGGTTCATGGACGAGGTTTACAAGCGACCTCGTCTCCATGCCGCCTGAGCTATCTCAGTCCACAACAATTTGAGCACCGCACTGGTCGACGCTCAAATCAGCGGCCTGATCGATGTCCGGGCCGAGGGGCCCACTCCAGTCGACCGGGCGATCCGTAGCCACCTTCTGACTGAACGGGGGGTCCGCGACGTTTCTTCAATGTGGTCTTAGCGGAGATTGCGCTGCCGCTTCTGCGCGTGAAGGCGAACGAAGCTATTCGACCGCCGAATGCGCGAGCTCTACGCCGGCGCCGCTCACGTCCTGCCTCAACACCAAGGTGCATCGTCGTCATGAGACTCTTCATCCTCGTCTGCCTAGACGTCGACGTGATCGCGGTCTTTGCGCCCGATGAGGGCGCCGCGCTCATGCGTTCGGTCGTGCATGGCTTCGGCTGGAGATCGGTAACGAGATCGCCACAGCGTTTTCGGCCACCGACGCTCGTGCAAGTCCCCGCGGCTCAGCCGAAGAATGCAGCGCCGTGTGAAGTGTGCGCGACCACGCGAGCGGAATCTACCAGAGTTGGCAAGGGCTTATGCGGACTATCAGGTTGCGGAACCTCGACAAATGTGTTCATTGCCGTATATCGCCGACATGATTAGGGCGGCGTTGGAATTTGTGGGCGGGGAGTGCTAGCCGCCCAGCGAATTCATTGCCGTCACCCCTCCCACAAGCTCGTGCAGGCACGCTGTGGGCGATGGGGTCGGCGCTCAACCATACTCATGAGGAGCGTAGATGCGAAGCATGATGACCATTGACTCGGCGGCGATCCGGCTGACGGACACGATTCTTGGCCACGACGAGCTAGATCTCGAACAGGCGCTGAAGGCAATCGCAGCCAACATCGGGCTGCTGCATATGGCGTATGTTCCGTTATGTTCGCAGAAAAGTGAGGACGCGAACCTGCTGAGTGCGATTTGTACGTATCCCGTAGCGTGGCAAGCGCGCTATTTCAAGAAACAATACGCCAGAATCGATCCGGTCATTGCTCGGGGAAACGAGGCGGTTCTGCCCTTCGACTGGGATGAATTGCCCAAGGACGATCTGCACGTTCTAGCATTTTTTGACGATGCGGCTCATCATGATGTCGGCCGCAATGGGTTGTCGATCCCGGTTCGAAACCGCAAGGGAGTCCGTTCGTTGGTTTCCTTCACGAGCAACCATTCGAAAGCCGACTGGGCCGAGTATAAATCGCGAAATATCGGTAAAGTTACATCCAATGGCTGTTTTGATCGACTCTGCCGCGGGCATCAATTTCAAACTGACGTCCGGATCCTGTCGAACTGTCGAAAAGAGAGGAGGAATGTCTGATCTGGGCGGCGCGAGGCAAGACATACCACGACATTGCCGGGATTCTGAATCTGTCGTTCGCAAGCGTCAAAACGTATCTGGATACGGCGCGCCACAAATTGAGCTGCATAAATTTGACACACGCGGTCGCGGTCGCTATCGCCACCGAAGTCATACCAGCAAAAGCCCTGAGACAGCCGTGTTGACCCGGCGCATCGCGGGTGGCGTTTCGCGCAGTCCTTGTCGGACTTGCTTTTCAAGCTGACGGTGCGGGCGGTTCTTCAAATGAGCTATGACACCGACGGCGAAAGGCTTCGCCGCCGATGGGGGGCGGCGGAGGAACTGCCAGCTTTCGCGCGCTGGCGCTTTGATCGTCGCCGCCCTCCTAGAAGAGAACAAGACTCCTGCAGCCACGTTGTTCCGCCGCACCGCCGAGCCGCCACTGTCCCGCGGTGCGCGCGGCGTTCAGGGGCTCAGCCAGGTCGGAGAGCAGGTCGTCGATCACTCGCTCAAGGTCTAGCCGACGACCACCGTCCGACCCGGCTTCCCCGGTCCGGGTCATCGTTAACCGGGACCTGATGCTTTATCCTTACGCGGGCTGAAGGTGCGAACGATGGCCAAACTCAAGCCCGGCGCAATCGGAGACCTGAAACCGGTCCGGCTCACAATCAAGCTGTTTGCGGCGAGACCGAGGCCGCTTGCTTACGCCGAAGTCCGGCGCGCGAAACAGCGCAAGGGACGATTGAGCCCCTAAACTGATCACGCCAATGCTCGCGTCGCTTCATGGCGAGCGATCGCGCCTTCGCCGAGGCGAGGCGGATCACTTAGGCGTTGGGGACTGGCAACAGATAGCGCTCGCCGAGGATCCTGAGGATGTTCGCGAGGGCCGGATTTTGATTGTCCGCCCGCCAATGCGCGGAATAGGCGATGCGGGCGGGTTCGGCGCCGTCGCGCAACTCGCGATAGATCACACCGGGAAAACTGGCGCCGGCGCAGGCCTCGGTCAGCACGGTGACCCCGAAGCCGGCCCCGACCAAATTCTTGAGGTTCGCAAGACCAGCGCGATGGCGCACAATCCTTGGGCGATCGCCCGGTGAGGTCACCTTCGCAATCAGGAGGTCACCCAGCTCTGGACCCGGATCCCGCCGGCTGAGAAGGATCTTCTCCTCCCGCAAATCGATCCAATGCACAGGTTCCCGCTCGGCGAGGGGATGACCTTCAGGCACCCCGACGAGAATGCGCTCGCTCCACAGCGACATTGTTTTCGATTCAGGCAGCGCCGTGGCCCCCGGAATAATCGCAATGTCTACCACTCCGTTTCGTATCGCTGTGACGAGCCGGGAGCGCGAGCTCTCGAACATTTCGAGCTCGAGCGAGGCCGCTGTTTGGATGTCAGGACTGCCAGTGGCGTTCGAGGCAGCGGTCTTGAAATTCGGTTTCCCGTCGACGGCGATTTAGGGACGCCTAGTGGCAAAGTAAGAGAGCGCGGCAAGCTGGACTCGAAGCCGGGGTAGGCCCGAACATTATGGATGCAGGCCACGCTTACTAAGGCTAATATCAATCGAATAGGGCTGCCGACGACCGTTTGCGAGATTGCGCCTAGCGTGGAGCCTCCTCCGAGGTTTAATAAATTTTCGGAGAATCATACCAGAAATTGGCTTTGACAGCAGCAGCAGAAATGACTTCTCAGCGTCGACCGGTTTTCGAGTTGATGTCTTGCCGACTATGAAGAGCATTTTATGTTACTGGATAACCGCTCACTGCCACTGTCTTGCTATCTGCCGCGATGGGTTAGAGCCTTCGTAGCTACTGAAAGTGAAACCGAGAAATCATCCCCGTTCCTCCGTAGGTCTTCCGCAGCAATATTGTTATTGGATATTGTCGGATTTACTCAGCTCTCAAACCAATTTGCTTTGAACGGAGACCGCGGGGCAGAGCAACTGTCCGATCTTCTAAACAATTGCTTCACAGTACTGCTCGATGTTGCCCACAACTACGGCGCCGACGTCGCCTCCTTTACCGGAGACGGGTTTCTTCTCGTGTGGGATGGGACCGAAGCCGAGCAGGCGGCACTTCTCGCTTCGCATTGTGCCCTGATGCTGCGCAACGCGATGACCGACTGGAGTCGCTCCCGAGACATCCGCCTCAGCCAACGCATCGCGGTAGATCTCGGCGAGCTCTCCTACTGTAAGGTCGGGGGCCTTAGAGGCGCGTGGCGGTATCTGGTCGCCGGGGGCCCGATCGACGAAATCGGGACGGCCTACCGAAAAGCGTCCGCCGACGACGTCATCCTATGCAAGGGGGCGTTTGATGCCATATCCGATCATTGCCGTGGCGAATGGACCGACCACGGTTTTCGCCTGCTCGAACTTCGGCGCACCGTCTCATTTACGCCCGCACGCGACGTAGAAGCTACCGACCTATCCTACGAACTGTTGGTCCCTGAGGTCGTGAGGGACCGCCATCGTGTCGGGGGAGGAAACTGGCTCGCCGAGTTTCGCACTCTGTCCGTCGTCTGCATTCGCCTCCTGAAAAACGGGTTTCAATCGGCCCTTCTCGGTCCCCTCCACGCCGGCGTGCTATCAATCCAGCTGGTCGCGGAGAATCTCGAAGGGTCGATTCTCGACGTCCTGATGGACGACAAGGGATTGTCCGTTTGGCTCGCGTTTGGGGCACCACCCTTCGCTCACGCGGACAATCCTCTTCGCGCCGTGCTGGCGGGGCTCAAGATCCGCGACGAACTAAAGATGAGCCCGCTGCAGCCGACGATCGGAGTCGCCTCAGGCAAATTGTTCTGCGGCGACTACGGCGGCCGCGCCCGCCGCGACTACGCGGTCTTCGGGCAGGCCATCAATCTGGCGGCGCGTCTCATTGATCTTTCCGACGGCGAGGTGATTTGCGACGCCGCTACGGAACGCGCCATCGCCGCACAGGCGGAAGTGTTGGCGCTCCCGCCGCTGAGGATCAAGGGACGCGAGGAACCCATCGTCGCCTATCGTCCCCTTCGAATCTACGCCGATCGTCATGCCGCTTTCGCCGGCGAAACGCTTGGCCGCGAGCAGGAGCTGAGCGAACTGCGAAGCCGGATTGAAGCTTTGCGCGGCGGACAAGGCGGCAGTGTCGTGCTTGATGGACCGGCGGGCATCGGCAAGTCCCGCCTCCTAAACGATCTCGCGGCCTATGCGGCGACCCGCGACGTCCGCGTTTTGAGGGGACACGCGGCGGCGATCGAGAGATCGACGCCTTTCTTCGCCTGGCGCCGGGTTCTGCTTAAGGTTGCCGATGTGGAGCCGGGGGGTGACCCATCGAGCGTGCGGGAAAATCTCGTAGCACGCCTGCGGGGCGACGCGACTTTGCTCAGCTGGCTTCCTCTGCTCGGAGACATTCTGCCAATCGAGCTTTCAGACACGCCCCTGACCGAACAGATCACAGGAGCCGCGCGGGCCGCAAGCATCGAAGCGCTGATGGTGGCCCTGCTCGAAGGACCTCCGTCGACCACGTCGATCCTGCTGTTAGAAGATCTGCATTGGTTCGATGATGCGTCCTTTTCCCTCCTGGAGAGCGTCGTCCGCCGCATCCCGGACCTGCTCGTCGTCGCAACACGACGGACCGGGAGTGCAGCGGACGAGTTGGCGAAGGAGGCGCTGGCCCAAGCGACCGTGATCGAGATTCGGGAGCTCAGTTTTGGCGCAGTCACCGAACTGGTCCGGAGACGATTCGAGGCGACTCCGACGCCACAGGAACTGGTTCGATTCATTTACGAGCGCGCAGGCGGCAATCCTCTGTATTGCGAGGAGCTTGCTTCGGCGCTGCGCGACACGAATGTCATACCAACGCCGGGCAGCGACGGTGCAGCTGACACGGCGCTCACGCAGGCGACCATGGAGCTGTCCATTCCAACCAGCCTCGAAGGCGCGATCATCGCTCGCGTCGACGCCCTCCTGGTCGAGGACCAGCTTATTCTCAAAGCGGCGAGCGCTATTGGGGAGCCTTTCGACTCCGGCACGCTCCGGGACGTGTTCGCCAGCACGCCGCCGGTCTCGGACATTGAAGGGATTCTCGACCAACTCGTCGCGCGGGATTTCCTGCGAACGAACGAGGCGGCGACCTTCGTATTTCGCCACGCCGTCACCGAGGATGTAATCTATCGCCTGCTGCCATTCGCCCAGCGTCGCCGGTTGCACGCGTCGCTCGCGACGGCCGTGGAAAAACGCCACGCCGATCGACTGGAGGGCTACCTCGGGCAGCTTGTGCGCCATTGGGAGGGCGCAGAAGACATTGGGCGAACCGTCGCCTACCTTGAGCGGGCGGCGCAAAGGTCGCTCCGGATCTACGCAAATCGCGACGCGATTCGCTATGTAGAGAAAGCGCTGCGCCTCCAGCCCGCCGCGCCGGACGCCAGCCGTTTCCTCTGGGAGTCCATTCTGGGAGACGCGCACAGCGAACTCGCCGAATATGAGATCGCGGTCGCTCATTATGAGCGCGCTCTGACATTCGCGCGCGAGCGGGTCGTAGGGACTGCGAGAGCGCGCGCGCTCAGTCTGATGCGCAATCTCGGCGAGCAGTTCCGGCTTCGGGTCCTGCCGATATCGCCTGGTCAACTGACGGGAGAAGAGCGCGGACGCTACGAGCGGGTCGCTCATATCCGCGAACGGCTCGCTGAACGGCACTTTTTTCGCAATGAATCGGTGGCGGTCCTAGACGAGACGCTGGCGGCGCTCAACCATGCGGAGCGTTGCGGCGCAGTCGCGGAGATCATCAGCGGCTACAGCGCGCTCGCCTTGGGCCTCGGCATGTCCGGCCTGCGCATAGGCGCAAACTTCTATCGCAGGCAGGCTCTGAGTCTCGCGGAACAGTCAGACCCCAACCCCGCCGCAGCGCGGGCCTACCTACTAGCCGCTGTCCTCGGCTACGGGACTGGAGAATGGGAGCTGACGGAACGCTGCGCGGACCGGTCGCTATCCTTGTATCGCGAGCTTGGCGATCCCGCCCGCACCCATGCGCCGCTCACAGTCCAGCTGTTCTCGGCGGTTTTGCGCGGGGATATCGCTCGCGCCGAGGCGCTTCTCGTCGATCTCGGCGCCGCTACGGCGCTCGAATCCACCGGCCAGGGCAAGGCCTGGCATTTGGCGGCCGTCGCTTTGATCGGCGTTCTTCGTGGCGACGTCACGATCGAGGACGCGGAACGCGTCGACGAAGCGGCCACCGGCGACCTAGTCCGTGCGGACCGGCTGCTCTGCTTTGGCGTCGCCGCGGCGGCCTACCATCGCCTCAAAGAATGGTCGCAAGCCGTCCGCGCGGCCCGCGACGGCCTTAGCATTCTGACAAAAACCGAGACAGTTTGGGGCAGTTATGTCTACGGCGTGACCGGAATCGTCGATGTTTTACTTGATCCGGCCTGCACCGGCGCGACGCCTGCGTCCGATAAGATCAGCCTGGGGCTACGGATGGTGATCCGCGAGGCGCGACGGGCGACCCGCGCCTCGCCCGTCTGCCAGCCGCAGGCGCTGCTTATGCGCGGCAGGCTCGCCCAATTGTCGGGACGACCGGCGAAGGCGCGCCGAATCTGGGAAAAGGCCGCCGCGTGCGCCGAGCGGCTCCAGATGCGACGGGAGCATGGGCTCGCTCTTCTCGAGATGGGAAGGCTGGCCGGGCCAAGGGACCGGGCGGCCAAAAAACTCCTCTTGCGCGCCTCGGAAATATTCGAGAACATCGGGGCTTTCAGCGATCTGCAGGCGACGCGCGAAGCGCTACGCCTGAATTCTTAGCGAATTGTCGGTTCAAATTCATAGGAGAGGCGATTGGCGAAACGCAAAATCGCGATCGTCGGTGGTGGGATGGCGGCGCTTTCCGTGGCGTTCGAGCTCACTCGGACGCGAGCCCTCCAGGACCGCTTCGATGTCACGATATACCAGCTCGGCTGGCGGCTCGGAGGTAAGGCCGCGAGCGGACGCGACTCCTATGGCCGCATCGTGGAGCACGGCCTGCACGTTTGGTTCGGGTGTTATGAGAATGCGTTTGGCATTCTCCGCGAAGCCTACGAGGAGTGGCAGCCGCAGGAGGGACAATCGATCACAGGGATCGATCAAGCCTTCCAGGTTCAGGCGGAGACAATCATCGGCTCCGGCGACCTTCCTCAATTCGTCCGTATGCCATGGCCCCATCTTTCGAATGGGCACGCCGGGGTCGGCGACCCCGATCTGGATTTCTGGGGTTGCGTCGAACAATTGCAGAAGGTGATCTTCCTCATGTTCGACGATACTAAGGAGGTTCTCGGCAAGACCTCCCGCCGGCAACCCCGCCGCAGAATCACGATCTTCGACTCCGAATTCGATAAGGCCCGCACTATGTTGTCGCAGCTGGCGGAAAATCCTGCAGAGCGGACCGAGTCCGAGCTTCGGGGATACGTCGCCTACATCCGCGGAATCGTGCAGATCGTTCGCGCCAATGTCGCTTTTCAGAAAGAACCACTAGGGCCTTTCCGAACGCAGTTGCTTGACGTCGGGACTGCGATTATTAAGGGCCTAATTTTCGATCTGGCGCTCGGCGGCAAAACAATCTCAGATCTCGACCAGATCGAGTTCCGCGATTGGCTCTGCCAGAACGGAGCGGACAGATCCTCGGCCTATGAGTCCTTCCTCGTGAAGGCGCTCTATGATTCCATGCTGCAATATGTCGGCGGCGATCCTCGCTGCCCGAGTTATGCGGCGGGCGTCGCCGCGCAGGTCGCGCTTCGCCTCTACGGGAGCTATCGCGGCGACTTTGTATACGAGCTCGCGGCCGGCATGGGCGAAGTCGTCATTACGCCCATCTACCGCGTCTTGCGCCAGAGAGGCGTCAGCTTCGAATTCTTCCACAAACTGACAGGGATCGGGCTCAACGAGCGCGAAAGACGGCGTCGCCACGCTCACCTTCGATCAGCAGGTTTGCCTGAACAGCGGGACTTATGAACCCACTGTGCCCCCATCCAAGCCGTCGGGCTATCTGGAATACTGGCCGAACGAGCCGGACTGGAGCCAGATCGACCTGAGCGAGCAGCTCAAATGCACGGGATCTTGAGTTCCTACTGGTGTCAGCAGAAGGTCGGCGAATGCACGCTGACGCAGGGCGAGCACTTTGACGATCGTCGTGCTCGCCATTCCCGTCTCCGCCTTCATGCAGCTCAACGATGTCGACGAAGGTCCCTGTGCCGAACTCATCGCGGCGAGCGAGTCGTTCCGGCGGATGACGGAAACCGCGTCGCCGGTGCCGAGCATTTCGGTCCAGGCCTGGATGACAAAGTCGACCCACGACATGGGCGGCATATGCGGAGCCCAGCTCGCCGCCGGACCCCGGCCGCTCGATATCTGGGCGGATCGCACCGTGGAGATGACGTACGAGAACTGGCAGGCCTATGGCTCCGACGCGCCTCGCTCGCTCCAGTTTCTTTGCGATGTGCTCGAGACCGATCTCTTCAGGGAGCCCGCGGGAACCTACGGGGTCATGGACCTCTCACAGAAGCTGGCGTTGGACACCGCAGCCTACTGGTTCGAGAACAAGGCGGCCATTCTCTGGCCGAACGCTGTCTCGAACGGCTCTTTTGACTGGGACCTCCTATTCGACCCGAACGAGAGTGACGGAAAAGATCGCCTCGGGTTCCAGGTCGTCAAAGCCAGTGTCAGTCCGACAGACTGTTGCGCGGGATCGCCTCCGGGTTCGACGCGATGGCGGCTCGCCGCCGACGCTTCCGGATTTGACCATCTTTTCCTGGCGGGAAGCTGGATCGACAGCGGCTTCAACACGGAATGCATCGAAACAGCGGCCATGTCCGGACGGCAGGCGGCGCGAGCGATCCGGCGCGATGGCTTCGCCATTCCTGGAGAATGGTTTCCGTATTTCGAGCCGAGTTTGCTGACGATTCTCATTGAAGTCGCCGGGGAAACGGCGACCCTGGCCGAGGCGGCGGCCTCCCTCCTTTTCGGGGTGAACGGAAGCGGCGCACGCCACGCCGCCCGCGCCCGGCTCGGCAATGGGAGGGGCGCACGATGACCTCCGCGTCCCGGAAAAAGATCGCCATTCTGGGCGGTGGCGTAGCGGCGCTGACCGCCGCCCTCGAACTCACGGAGCAGGATCCGGACCAGTCCCAATACGACATCACAATCTATACGTTGGGATGGCGGCTCGGCGGTAAATGCGCTTCCCGGCGCGACATGGACAATTACGGCCGGGCGTATGAACACGGTCTGCACGTCTGGGCGGGGTTCTACGACAACGCCTTTCACGTCATCCAGATCCTCTACAAGGCGCTGGGGGAGGACGAAGGAGCGTGGGGGCGTTGCTTCGAGCCCCTTAATCATTTCACCGTCACCGAATACGTCGGCGGACACTGGCTTCCGTGGCTGATCTCCGCGCCCACCAACGACCTCGATCCCGGGATTGATGGGGCCGCCGACCTGTCGCCCTTCTCGCTGTTTACGGGATTCCTGTCCCTTCTCGAGCAGGCGCTGAAAAGCAGCGACATTCCCGTTCATCCGAACGCCGATGCTCGGTCCCGCGCCGAACGGGCCGTCATCGCCGTCTATCCTGGCCGCGTGCTTGGGGAACACGAAACGATTCTTTCCGTTGTGCGCGAATTCGTCGAAAGAATGCGCGGCGACCGATTGCGTTTTCCCATCGAGAAGCAGAGGGCGCTTGTCGCCGTGAGTAGGGAGCAGACGCTCGCGGCGGTCGCAAGCGGCCCTCACAGCGACGATCTCCGCAGGCTCGGCATTGTGGTCGATTTGGCTTATGCGCTCGTGGATGGACTCTTGAGCGAGGAGGTGCTGTTCGGCGGGTTCGACGCCATCGATGGGATCGAGTGGTCGAAGTGGATGCACGATCACGGCTGCAGTACGGCGACGCTCCAGTCGGCGATCGTGCGAGGCTGCTACGATTACGTGTTCGCGCGCGGCGCCGGCGGGGAACCAAGCGCCGGAGCTGGCACGGCAACTTTGGCGTTATTGCGCTTCTTGCTGACTTTCAAAGGCTCTGTCCTCTACGCCCTCAAGGAGCCGATGGGCGACTGCCTGATGGTTCCATTCTATCAGGTCCTCAAGAAGCGCGGTGTGAGCTTCGAATTTTTCTGCAAAGTCACCGCGCTCCACCTCGCGGATGACTCGCCTTTGATCGACGAGATCGTGTTCGATCGCCAGGTCGAGCTTCACGACGACGTCAGCGAATATTTTCCACTCGTCGAAAATCCGGAAACCGGCGGCTGGACCTGGCCCAACGGACCAATCGCGTCGCAGATCAAGGATGGAGATTCGCTCGCCGAATACGACCTCGAATCCGCGTGGACAGATTGGACGAGCCGGCTTCCAGACAGACGGATTTGCCTCCGTTCCGCGAAGGCCCGCGAGATGTGCGACGGAGTCTTCGATGTCGCAATTCTCGCGACCGGTTTCGGCGGCCTCGAAGCAACCTGCGCCGATCTGGCGGACCGCTATCCGGATACATGGGGTCAATCCCTTAAAAATATCGAGACGATCCAGACTTTTGCACTGCAGTTGTGGCTTTACCCCGAGACCGAAGAACCTTGGGTGGGACGATCCGCAAACCATGGTGACCGCCTTCGAGACGCCCGACGACGTTCCCCCGTCCCTTCCATCGTGGGAAGACAACACCCGGCTTCTCGCTCTCGAACGGCCGCGCGAAACGATCTCGCCGCGCAGCCTCGCCTATTTCGTCGGCATGTTCCCCGACGCTGATTATATACCTCCGCCGACCGACCACGACTTTCCCAACCGCGAGAATGCGCGAGCGCGGCAGGCTGTCGTCGACTGGATGCGCTCCCGGCTTACCTCGCTATGGCCGGGCGCGGCGAAAGGCAGCGACTTCGACTGGAGCCTGCTGGAGGCGCCGGACGGCGCGAGCGGGGAGACTCGGCTCGACTATCAGTACTTGCGTCCGAACATCAATCCCTGGGACCGCTACGTGCTTTCGACGCCGGGCACGCTGCCTTACCGGATCCGGCCAGACGGGTCGGGAGTTGAGAATCTCTATCTTGCAGGCGATTGGGTCAGGTCGGGCTTGAACGCCGGATGCGTCGAAGCAGCGGTTATTGCCGGCCGTATGGTCGCACGATCCATCACAGGGGCAAACATCATGATCACCGGAGACGGAAATTCGAACCAGCCGCTCATTCCCTTCAGTGCGCTTCCACTGCTTCAGGTCTTGCGCAAGCTAAAGGACCACACTGCGGGCGGGGCGGGCCAGATGGACGCCTATTGCGTGACCATTCTCGCAGTGAAAAAGGACGTGCAGGCGATGCTGCCGCCTGGCCTCAGCCTAATGAGCACTGACCTGGACACGGATCTCGAGCGCCCGGTCGTTCTTCTGTTCACGCGGCAAAGCCACGTGCGGCCGGGCTTCGTGGCGTTCGGCGGGATAAATTACCACGAGTTCATTGAGATCATACCGAATGTGTGCCGGGACGATCTCGATGCGCCCGGCGGCGGCCCATTCTCATACATGCCCTACCTCGTCCTCGACCAGTTCCTGCCGGTGCTCCTGGGCGTAAACCTCTACGGCTACAACAAGCGGCTCGGCCGGATCGCCGACAAGGGCGGAAGTTTCGATGTCCAGTGCGATCTGGGCCAGATCAGGACCTGGCTCAAATCCTCCGATCTGCCGGGCGGCATCGACGACAACGACGATCTGCGCACCGTCTGCGACCTGGTCGAACACCCGCTGATATCGATCAATTCGACAGGGACCTGGATTTATTCCCGTCTGGACTATTGCCTCGATACTGCGGAGTTCCAGCCCATCGACGGCTCCGTCGTCATCACCGACCCGTTCATACCAAATGGCGGAACGCCGCTCAAATACACGCCGTCGACGATTCCCTGGTTCCGGTTTTCGACCCACTGGACGCTCACCCTCCCGCTGGTGGCCGATCGATCGAATCGCAGCGTCGTTCCTCGTGATGTCCAAGACTTCGCGCGAGCGTTGCGATCGACAGCGATGCGCAGTCGATAACATTCGAACTAATACCACTAGCCCAGCGGTTTGAGCATATAACAGAAGCCGTGGATGTTGGCAGCGGGCGGAATCAGGGGTCGCGCAGACCTGAAGATTATCTTGGCGATTTTAGACCAAACAAACGCGTGCTAATTACGGGTGTTGGGAGCCATCTTGGCTTGAGAATATCGAACTTCACGCCAAAAAAGCCATGAAACGTGAGAATATCGACCAGGAATATTCTCACGTTTGATGGCTTTGCCTCGCCGCCTGAGCTTAAAACCAAGCTGTCTCGTATAGGAATTTGGACGCTCTCCGCCCAACGTCGGCCGCCGAATCCAAGAAAAGGTTGGAGTAACAAATTCTCAATTTAACTGGCTTCGGCAGGCCATATTGTCAATTTAAATGGATATTCTCAAACACGCGCTTCGGACTAAATCGTTGATTTTCTTCAAGTTGAATTGTCACGCCAAAATGGCTCCCGACAACCGCGGCGAACGGGACAGATCGACCGCATCGCCATAAGCTCGAAGCATGTCCGGTGCTCGTCGCCACGCTTCCGCTCGGCAGCGCAGCCTATGAGCCAGGTCCAACGCGAAGGGCAAGAGCCGCTTCTTGCTGGGATCGTCCATTTCCGATCTGCGTGAAACACATGGTTAGGACACTTTCGGCAAGATCGACGACAGTCCCATGACCATGAAATCGACACTCATCATGCCCATGGCGCTCCTCGCAGCGCTTGCCGCGGGCGTCCTCGTCCACGACCGCCTCAGGACCAAGTCGTTCGCCCAGGACGCGGCTCCGACCCGAACCGCATCGATTGCGACGGCCACGCCCGCTGCTCCGGCGCCTGTGAGCCCGCCGCCCGTTTCGGCCACGGCGTCCGAACCGCCGCGGCGCATGACCGCCTCGCAAGAGGCGAGCCTCGACGCGTGGATGATCAAGACCTACCTCGCGTGTTGGAAGCCGGCGGCTCAGCCGGCCGACGCAGATCCTTATGTCGCGCGGGTGCGCCTCAAATTCAAACCCGACGGATCGCTCCTGAAGCCGCCGAAGCTCGTCAATCCGCCGTCCGATCCCGCGCAGAAGCCACAGGCAAAGAGCGTGTTAAAGGCTGTCAAGGCAGGCGACCCTTTACCGATGCCTGCTGAATATCGCTCCTTTTATGAGCAATGGAAGACCAAGACCATCCACTTCGATCCGCAGGTCGCCGCCCGCTGATCTACGGGCATGAGCCGCGAGGCGGTCCCGAATTCGAATCACCGCATTCTGGTTGGGACCGACCGCGATTACTGGATTTCAGCCGTGCGACTGACGCTTAAGTGGACGGCCGGAATGCGCAGATAGTGTTCTCTAATGGGTCAAGGGAGCGAGGCTCTTCCGGTTATCGACGCCTTGACCCATTGAGAGCAGTTCTCTAATGGGTCAAGGGAGCGAGGCTCTTCCGGTTATCGACGCCTTGACCCATTAGAGAGCAGTATCCGCAAATACCGGTCATTCGGCCACGGCTATTCTTCCCTCTGGGCGTCATAGCCGAAGGCGTAAGCCGTCAGAGAAAACTGCCCGGATCGCGTCAGCGGCCCCTCATGGTCGGAAACTGCCATTCCGCCCTGGCCCGCGAAAGGGCGCCGCACCAACTCCTTCCGAGAACCTTGCGCGCGTGCTAGCTTCGGTCCGCCCCATGGACGCGAGCGAGCCATGTCCCCCATTGGGTGGCGTCTTCTCGGCGTGATTTTGGCGTACGTCCTGCAGACGGCCCTCCTCTGCGCGGCGTTGCCTGCAAATCCGGATGAAGCGCCGGCTCGACCTTCGTTGGCCGGCCAGTTGCTGGTCGCCGCGCCGTCGATGGGTGACCCGCATTTCGAGCGCACAGTCATTTTGATCGTCAAGCACGACCCGGACGGCGCCGTCGGGATCGTCATCAACAAGCCGATCGGGGAGACCTCGATTGCCAGCGTCTTTGAGGCGCTTGGCCAAAAGGACGGCGACGTTACCGGCGACTTGCGCGTGTTCTCGGGCGGCCCGGTCCAGCCGGAAGTCGGCTTCGTCGTGCACAGCGCCGACTACCATCGCCCGGAGACCATCGCCGTAAACGATCGTGTTTCGATGACGTCGAGCCTCGATATATTGCGGGACATTGGCGCCAAGAAAGGGCCGGCCAAAATCCTCGTGGCCTTCGGCTACGCCGGCTGGGGACCGGACCAGCTCGAACGCGAGATCGAACTGCGCGCTTGGGGAACTGCGGAGGCCGATCCTACGCTGATCTTCGACGAGGACCGGGACAAGGTCTGGGGCCAAGCCTGGGAGCGTCGCACCCAGCATTTCTGAGTGCCGGCCAAGCCGTCGTCCCGACCGCGCGGACTACGACAGAGGGTAACTCGGGAGGGAGAACATGAGCGTCAAGGACGCGATCCCAGCCACACGGCCGACCAGCTCGACAACTCAGCGGTTCTTCGTCCTGTCACGACGAGATGGGTCTGCACAATGCGTCATTGCCCTTGGCGCGCGTCACGCTTTCGGTCCTTCCCTTCGGGACGTCGCGGGCGCCGTTTTTCGACGGCGCGCTGGGAAGCGTCCATCCCCGACGATCCGCGATATTCGCAACCCTTCTCCGACGCGCTGACCGTGGCGGCTTGGCTGTGTCCGCTCGCGCTCAACAATGCGAACGTGGTCGGCGGGCAAGACAAGTACGTCCACTACGTCGAAAAGGCGGCTGCTGAGTCGGTCGACGCCGAGTGGGCGCTCAGGTTCTACAATCAGCTAAATGAGACCCGCCTCGTTTTGTCGTTACGTCCATCTCCTCGGCGAGCGCGGTGCAGTCGTCGCTCGATCGACGGCATAACTGCAATCCGCCCATCGCGACCGTTTGCTGGGCTTCGACGAAATGCGTGTTCAAGCAGCTTTGTCCGCCGTCGACGCAAGTCGATCGATCTTTGCCGCCATGATGAAATCGTTCTCGTGGAGACCCTTGATCTTCTTGGTGCGAAGCGACACGGTCCCATAGCCCCAGCCGAAGGTGACGTCGGGATGGTGACCTTCCGCCTCAGCAAGCTCGCCAACCTTCTGGACGAATACGAGCGCCTCCCGGAAGTTCCCGAAACGAAAAGTCTTCTCGATCCGGTGCGCGTCGTCCATGAGCGCCCATTCTGGAGCTTGTGGGAGGAGTTCTTCGGCTTCCGCTCGCGTCAGCGGCGGCATCCCGCCGCGACACGGGGTGCAAGTTTTCTCGACGAGCGCTTCCGTCATGTCATCCTCCGTCAATCAACACGATCATAGCGGCCCTTCGCCCAGCTTACCCCGTCAAGCGCCGTCGAGCGCGCAGAGAACACAGGCATCCAAAGGCGTCGGAAATCAGAAGAGCCTCCGCCCTTGTGCCATCGGCGGAGAGCGCGCCTGCAAGGGTCGCCTCGGGAAATCAGGCGAGGTCCACGGCGAGTCGCTTGAGGTCGGGGAGCGAGCAGTAGTCGAGGGCGCCTTCGTGAGTAGCCCGCAAGACCACGCGGGGCGCGCAGCCCGCCTCCAGCGCTTCGCGCCAGCGGGGCGCACACAAGCACCAGCGGT
This sequence comes from uncultured Alphaproteobacteria bacterium, assembly GCA_963794155.1. GTDB lineage: Bacteria > Pseudomonadota > Alphaproteobacteria > Rhizobiales > Beijerinckiaceae > Roseiarcus. Next base: position 770,129 of record CAWCCX010000008.1, read on the forward strand.
CGCCGGGCCTCAGGCCGGGAAAACCGAATTGGGGCATCGGCGTCGAAAGATCATTGCCGGAGGATTTGGAAAACTCCAGAAACGCGGCAGTCATGACGGCGCAGACCGTGTGGCTCCCGAGGTCTTCTGGATTGGTGTTGCAGCAACCGTCACGAAAGAACCCCGTCTTGGGCATCATCGAGCAGACGTCGAGCCGATCGCCGAGGACATTCCGGGGCGCGCTCGGGCGACCTCCACCGTTCCCACTGTCGTCCCTCAGCATTGCCAACTCCTGCGTCGCCGACATGCCCGCGAATACCGCACCGGCAATCTGCCGCTGTTTCCCGGTATCTTCCTCCGCCGCGATTGAGATGTTGAGCGACATGGGTCACGGTTGCGCGATTGGACGGTTCTTACCAAATACGCTGCGACCGGCAATAGGAGGGTTGAATGGTTGGCTCCACAAAGCCGCGCGCCGTCGGCTTGAACCATGTAGCGCTGGAAGTCGGGGATATCGAGGAGGCGCTGGCATTCTACGGCCGCATCTTCGACTTTCAATTGCGTGGCAAGAGCAGGACGATGGCCTTCATCGATCTTGGCGACCAATTCATCGCGTTGCAGGCGGGACGCAAACAGGCCGCCGATGACAGCCGTCATGTCGGCCTCGTTGTCGATGACAAGGAGGCGGCGCGCGCTGCCCTCAAGGCGGCGGGGGTCAAGCCGATCGGCGGTCCGTTTCTCGATTTCCGCGACCCCTGGGGCAATCGCATCGAGATTGTGAGCTATGACAATATCCAGTTCACCAAGGCTCCAAACGTTCTGCGCGGCATGGGCCTGGAGCAATTGACCAAGAACGAAAGCGCGAAAAACGAGCTGGCGGAAAAAGGGATGGCGGTGAGCTAGAACGCCTGTGCACTCCTTACCCCAGGCGACCGCCGTATGAAGCCGACGCCTACTTGGCCTCGTTTGACGACGTACGAGGCGCCAAGACGAGACGGGACGAATTGGTTGCCGCCCCGCGCATAAAGCTACCGAGGACTCCGCAGGCGGACCAAATTCTGGAAGCAATCGACAACAGCTCCGGCGAAGACTTGGCCTGACGAGCCCCTTGGTCCGCATCTCCGTCTCACAAGGGAAAGCCGATAGAGCCCCCGAACGGCACCGGCCGTTGCGCGACGGTGAAGCGGCGGGTTGTCGCAGGACGGTGAAATGACGTCAAAGCGCGCTGTGCGCTTGGCCTATGCGCCCGATGGTGGATCGCGGTCGCAACTGAGGCTCCAAAGTCCGCAGCTCTCTCCGGCGCGCCTGGGGCGGCTTCGCTCCCCGTGAGACGACCGCCGATCCGCGACGGACCGCGAGTTCCCTATTCAAAGGTTCTCCTACACGCAGATCTTGAAAAGCAACAAAACCTCGACGCCGGAAGGGTGGCGGTGGAATCGCGTCGTAGGCGAAATCGTTGCGCGAGAAGGTGGCGTCGGTACGCTCAGAATTGTCGAACATTTTCACGTGCGGCTCGATTCCGCGCTCGTCCACCAGCCAGCCGACCATCTTAGCCGAGCCGTAGCCCCCATCCGCGACCAGGCGCGACGGCGTGACGCCGAACTGTTCAGTCGTGCGGTCGAGCATGGCTTTGGCCGCGCCGACTTCGGCTTGGCGAATGGTCGTCGTCGCCTCGGCGTCCATGATCACCGCATGCTTCAGATCGATGAGATAGTTGTCGGAATAGGCATAACCGGCGAGAGAGTTGGCCGAAGCGGTATAGCGGGCGGCCGGATCGGTCGGCGAGATCGTCTTCGGCTCGACCGGCGTTGCGCCGCCGAAGGCCGCGTCATCCAGAACTGAGAGATATTCCGCGACCGCCCGATTGGAGGTCGGATCGAGGTCCTCGATCTTGGCGACGCCGCGCCTGCGATGAGCGTCGGCCACGATGATGCTCGCGTCGACCGCGAAGGCTTCGCCGCCCACAATGCCTTCCTTCATGCAGCGCGCGACTACGGTCTCGAACAGCTTGCGCAGGAGATCGCTCTCGCGGAAACGGCCGTGGCGGTTCTTGGAAAACGTCGAATGATCCGGGACGACGCCGTCGAGCCCCAGACGACTGAACCAGCGATAAGCCAGATTGAGGTGGACCTCATCGCACAGCCGCCGCTCTGAACGAATGCCGAGGCAGTAGCCGACGATCAGCATGCGCATCATCAGCTCGGGATCGATCGAGGGCCGTCCGACCTCGCTGTAGTAGGGCTCCAGGTGCGCCCGCACCTCAGAAAGATCGACGAAACGGTCGATCCTGCGAAGCAGGTGATTGTCGGGGACGTGCCGCTCGAGGCTGAAGCCGTAAAATAGCGCCTCCTGCATCACTCGCCGCTCGCCCATCATCGGCCGAATCTCCTGCTCCAAAGAGAAGAGAATCAGCGACAGGCGCCCAGATCAAGCGGATTTTTTCAACGCAATACGTCGAAACCGGTCGTCTCGCCGTTGCCAACAGCGCTGCGACGACCGGAGGATGTGTCTTAGGCCTTCGAGACGGCGGCGAGTGCCTCAGCGACTGCGGTCGAGAGCGGCGTCGTGGGTCGGCCGATCAGAGCGGAGAGCTGGCGGCTGCCGTCGAACAGCGCCCCGTTCGACGCGTCGGCATCCCAGCTGGCGACTGCCTTAGCGATCGCCTCCGGGAGGCCGAAACCGGCAAGCGCCGCCGCATATTCGGCCACCGGCAAATTCTTGTACGGGATGGTCCTGCCTGTCTGCCGCGAAATCTCGGTGGAAGTCCGAAAGCGTATAGGCGTCGTCGCCGGCGAGCTCATAGGTCTTGCCGTCGTGACCTTTGCCGGTGAGCCCCGCGACGGCGGCCTCCGCGTAGTCGGCCCGCGTCGCGGACGAAAACTTGCCGTTCCCCGCGCTTCCGATTACGGCGCCGCCCGCCAGCGCGCCGCCGATCGAGGCGGTATGGTTCTCGGTGTACCAACCGTTCCGCAGAATCGTGTGCGGAATGCCGGCGCTCTTGAGCTCCGCCTCGGTCTCCCTGTGCTCGACGGCCAAGCTTATTGGCGAAACGTCCGCATGGAGGAGACTCGTGTAGACGATACGCTTCACGCCGGCTACTTTCGCTGCCTCGATCACGTTGTGGTGTTGCGAGGCCCGCTGGCCGATTTCGCTAGAAGAGATCAAAAGCAGCGCATCGACGCCCGCGAGCGCCGATTTCAGCGTCGCGGGTTTGGCATAGTCGGCCTCGCGGACGGCCACGCCGAGCCCTCCCGCTTTCGCTGGCGAGCGAACGAGCGCGACGATGGCCTCGCCGGTCTTGGCTTTCAATTTGTCGACGACAAGGCGACCGAGGTGGCCTGTGGCTCCGGTGACGGCGATGGTCATGGCCTACTCTCCTGGGGTTGACGGTGAGGTCTCTATCTAGGACTCTTGCGTATTTCGCGTAAGTGCGCGCACGAACGTAAGTGTGGCGATGTTATAAACCGTCCCGCCACCCGCACCTCTCTGAGCGAGGGTCTCGAGCGCGGCAACCCAATGGCCGACGCCTGCTTGTGGCGGGCGGTGTTGAAGCGCGTCACCACCCGATGGGGGCGTCCTGATGCGACGTCCACAAAGGCGATCTTACAATGGCCGGGTTACGTCGACTCCCGTCATTTGCCATTGCCGACTCACCCCTTGCGCGGCCGGCTTGGCTTCGCCAAGCTTGGGCTTTGGAGTTTAGATGAACGCCCCACTCGACATCGCGCGCCGCTCCTCCGTCTGCCCGCACGACTGCCCGTCGGTCTGCGCGCTCGATGTCGAGGTGATCGGCGGGAACCGCATCGGCCGCGTGCATGGCGCCCCCGGCCACGCCTACACCCAGGGCGTCGTGTGCGCGAAAGTGGCGCGCTATTCCGAGCGCATCCATCACCCCGACCGGCTCACGCGGCCCTTGCGGCGCATTGGCCCTAAGGGTTCAGCGCAGTTTGCCCCGATCTCTTGGGAAGAAGCGCTCGACCGCGTCGCCGAGGCGTTCCTGATGGCCGGGCGCGAATGGGGCGCCGAAAGCGTCTGGCCCTACTTCTACGCCGGCACGATGGGTCTCGTGATGCGCGACGGAATCGACCGGCTGACCCACGTCAAGCACTATTCTCGCTTTTTCGGCAACATCTGCGTCGGCATCGCCTGGCCGGGCTATATTGCAGGAACCGGGCGCATGTCCGGCGTTTCGCCATCGGAAATGGCGAAGTCCGAGGTCGTCGTGATCTGGGGCACCAATGCCGCCGCGACCCAGGTCAATCTGATGACCCACGCGACACGCGCGCGCAAAGAGCATGGCGCCAAAATTGTCGCGATCGATATTTATCCGACCGAGACGATGCGGCAGGCGGACCTCGCGCTACAGTTGAGGCCGGGGACGGACGGCGCGCTCGCCTGCGCGGTGATGCACGCGCTCTTCCGCGACGGCCTCGCCGACCGCGACTACATGGCGCGCTATACGGACGCGCCGGCGGAGCTCGAAGCCCACCTTCGCGACCGTTCGCCTCTATGGGCGAGCGCCATCACGGGGCTCGGGGAGGAGGAGATCGAGGCTTTCGCGGCGCTTGTCGGGCGACATAAGCGCACGTTCTTCCGCCTCGGCTACGGCTTTTCGCGCCAGCGCAACGGCGCGGCGAACATGCACGCCGCGCTCTCAATTGCCGCGGTCACCGGCGCCTGGGCGCAAGAGGGTGGCGGCGCGCTGCACGCCTCCAGCGCCGTCTACAAGCTCGACAGGACTCTGATCCAGGGTCTCGACGCTTGCGATGTGAGCGTCCGGCGGCTCGACCAGTCGCGCGTCGGCGATATCCTGACCGGCGACCGCGAGGCGCTCAAAGGGGGCGGCCCAGTTAAGGCGATGCTGATCCAGAACACCAATCCGATGGTGGTCGCGCCCGACCAGGAAAAAGTGCGGCAAGGGTTCGCGCGCGAGGATCTGTTTGTCTGCGTGCACGAGCAGTTCATGACCGATACGGCGCGTTTTGCGGACGTTGTGCTCCCGGCGACGATGTTCCTCGAGCACGACGACATCTACACCGCAAGCGCACATCAGTTTCTCCAGTTCGCGCCGAAGACGATCGATCCGCCCGAAGGATGCCGATCGAATCATGAGGTCATTTGCGCGCTCGCTCGCCGGCTCGGCGCCGAGCACCGCGGATTCGACATGAGCCCACGTGAGATCATCGACGAGACCTTGCGCATCTCGGGACGAGGCACGCTCGCGGAGCTTGAAGCCGCGCGCTGGCTCGACTGCCAGCCTCCGTTCGAAACCGCGCATTTCCTTAATGGTTTTGCGCACACCGACGGCAAGTTTCATTTCCGGGCCGACTGGGCGAACGTTCCTTATGACCACGACGGCCTTTGTGGCCCGTGGCGTGGCTTGCCTTCACTGCCCGACCATTGGGCGGTCAACGAAGGGGCGGACGCGCGCCATCCCTTCAAGCTCGCGACCTCGCCCGCGCGAAACTTCCTCAATTCGAGCTTCAACCAGACTGCGACCTCGCTCGCCCGCGAGGGCCGCCCAACCGCGCTCATGCATCCCGGGGACATGATGGAGCTTGAATTGAGCGAGGGCGACATCGTGCGCCTAGGCAATGCGCGCGGCGAGATCCGCCTGCACGTGAGGCCCTCTGCGGGGGCGACCCGCGGCATGATCGTCAGTGAGGGCCTTTGGGACAATCGCGACTTCGTCGACGGGCGCGGCGTCAACACCTTGACCGGCGCCGATAGCGTCGCTCCGTTCGGCGGGGCCGCGTTTCACGATGCGAGGGTTTGGGCGCGGGCGGACGTCTCCCGGGCCGCCGAAGGGGCTAAGGCCGCGGCAGAGGCGGCGACGTAGATGCGCGAGCTGCGGTCGACCCTGAGCGACGAGCTTCCGCTTTGCGCCGGACGATACAGCCTGGACTGAGCAAGTCCGCTATGTCGGCTCCAGTCATTTTCCTCGGTCGGCTGACGCCCGACCTATCTTTTGTTTTATGCCGCGGGTTTCAAGCGCCCTTTCGACGCTCCCACGTCCGATACTGAGGGGGTTCGCGATCTGCGTCACCGTCCGCCCCGCTTTGAAGAGCCTCACCGCCCTCTTCGGCTTTAAGCCGCTCGGACGGGCCTCCGCCCCATGTAGGGATTCTCGGCCTTCGCCTTGGCGATCCCTTCACGCTGACGCTCGAGCATCATCTCGCGTTCGAACTGCGCGAAGCCGGCGAAGACGCTGAGAATAAGCTTGCCAGTCGCGCTCCTGGTGACGATCGTCTCACCGCCGAGCTTGAGAACGCGAAGTCCTGCCCCTCCATCCTCGACGTCCTCGAGCCGGTGCCGAGATTGAGGCGAACACGGAGGACGTCGCTCCGGACCGTTCGTGGTCAATGGCTTCACTGTTGAACTTCACTTCCATGGGCTGGCGACGTACATTTCGTGGACGGGCACCGTCGAGGCTGGATTTACCCGAACATGACCACGCGAGCCTTATCGAAGCGAAATTCGGGCTTCGGCCTCCTCATCTTGCCTGCCGACGCGCCGGGCCTCAACATCGAGGAGAGACCCGGCGGCAGCTTGATCAGCCCCCCGGGCCCAACCGAGTCGAGCGCTCTTGAGCCGCCAGTGGACCTCGTCTAGCATTCGATTCCCAGAGACTTGAGGGGAATCCGATCGCCCAGTTCCTCACTCGTCCAACTCACGCGCCGTTGCCGGTTCGGAAGGTTTCCGCGTCGAGGCGTCACGAGCGACGGTGCATCCTGGTTACCGGCGCCGCCGGCGGCGTGGGCCGCGCAACCGCCGAGCAACTGACCGCCGAAGGCGCGAGCGTCGCGCTGGCCGACATTCGAACGGATGCGGTGGAAGCGGCCCGCGCCGCAATCGGCGGGGATGCGTTCGCCGTCCGCTTGGACCTTGCCGAACCGGCATCGATCGCGGCTGCCGTCGCGGCGGCCGAGGCGAAGCTCGGCCCGCTCGACGGCTTGGTCAATTGCGGCGCCATCGTTATACACGCTGACCCCCTCGAAACGGCCTGGGCGGATTGGGAACGAATCTTCCGGATCAATTTGTTCGGTGCCTATGAGGCTTCGCGGCTGGTTGCGCGGTCGATGATCGAATCGGGCGCGCGCGGCGCGATCGTCAGCGTCGCTTCCGAGGCCGGAAAGAAAGGGCATATCGAGTCCCTGGCCTATAGCGCCAGCAAGGCAGCGCTCATCAATATGACACGAGTGCTCTCCGCGACGCTCGCCCCGCACGACATCAACGTCAATTGCGTCTGCCCGGGAGGCGTTGCGACCGACATGCTGCGGGAGGTCGCGGTCGCTTATGGCAAGCTCGCCGGCGAGACCCCCGAGGACGTTTTTCCGCAGCTCATCAGTTCGCAGTTGGTCCGACACATCGAGCCGGTCGAGGTCGCGCGCACGATATCCTTCCTCCTGAGCGACGACGCCATTATCATCCGGGGGCAGGCCATCAGCGCAGATGGCGGCGACACGCCGTATTGACGGAGTCTTCAGAAATGGACAGCGGCCGAAACCAGACCAGAGGCTTGCGTCGCGCTCGGTTGCTTCTGGCCGCGGCGGACTCACTCCGCGCTCCCCCCTTTTTCAGCTTCAGCCAGCAGGACAAAACCCCATGAAACGCATCGCAGCTCTCGTCCTTCCCTTCGCCGCGCTCTTCGCTAACGCGAGCCTCGCCGACGATAAGCCGCTGTTCATCTACGTCTCGCCGAACCCGATCGGCGTCAATGACTTCCTCAAGCTCGGGAAGGTCGGCACGGAGAGGGTCGCCGAGGAGCTCGGCGGCCAGGCCAAAACCTACGAGAGCTCCGATCCTACCACGCAGCGCCAAAATCTCGAGGCGGCCGGCAAGGCGGGCGCCAAGGTCGTGGTCTCGATAGGTTTCGAGTTCAACGACATGCTGCCGGACGTCGCGACTGCTTATCCGAGCGTCAAATTTCTGCAGATCGACAGCTGCCCGTTCGATAAAATGAAACCGAACATCCACTGCTCAGTCTTCCGCGAATACGAGGCGAGCTTTCTCACCGGCGCCGAAGCTGCGCTAACGACGAAGACGGGCAAGGTCGGCGCAATAAGCGCTCTCGATATTCCATTTCTACATCGTTACACCGATGGCTTCATCGAAGGCGCCAAGCACGTCAAGCCGGACGTCGTGATTTCGCCGACTCTTTGGGTCGGCGGCAACAACCCCTTCTCCGATCCTGCGCGCGGGCAGGAGCGCGGCGCTGCGATGGTCGCGGACGGCGCTGATCGAATTCCTGGCCGCAGGCGCGGGATCAAACGGTGGGATCTTCAAGGCCGTGCAGGACGCCTCCGGGGTTAATGCCTTCGGCGTGGACGTCAATCAGTGTTTGCAGGCGCCGGGGGCCGTCATGGACAATGTCGTGAAGAAGACAGACGTCGCGATCGAACTCGCGGTTAAGGGCATCATGACGGGGTCGCAGCCGCCGATCGCGGCTCTCGGCCTGAAAGAAGGCGGCATGTCCCTGACATCGCTCGATCCCGACGTTAAGGCTTCGAAGTGCACCATCGCCGATTACCCCGATGTCATCGCAAAGGTAAAGGCGTTGCGAGATGAGATCGTGAACGGTTCGATCAAGATTGCAGACCCCATGACGGCCAAGTAGAAACCCGCGTCTCCTCTCGTGCCCGAGATCGAAGCGATCGGAATCGTCAAGCGCTATGGCGGGCTTGTCGCAAACGACTGCGTCGACCTTTCGGTGGATCGCGGCGAGATCCATGGCGTAATGGGCGAGAATGGCGCTGGCAAGACAACGCTGATGAGCATCTTGTTCGGCCTGCAGGCGCCGGACGCGGGCGAAATTCGCCTTCGCAACGCCGCCGTCCGCTTCCGTTCACCGCTCGATGCTATGGCCGCGGGCATGGGGATGGTGCATCAGTCTTTCAAGCTTTTTGCCTCTCTGAACGTGTGGGAAAACATAGTCTACGGCGCAGAGCCTACGCGCGGGCCGTTCATCGACCGACGCGCGGCGCGGGCTCAAGTCACGGAGCTGGCCGAGCGCCATCGGCTGGCCGTCGACCCCGACGCCACGGTGGGTGAATTGTCCGTCGGTGTGCGCCAACGCGTCGAGATTTTGAAGGCGCTCTATCGCCACGCGCGCGTGCTCATCCTGGATGAGCCGACCGCGGTGCTGACGCCCCCCGAGCGGGACGCCTTGTTCGGCGTATTGCGCCGCCTCGCCGCGGAGGGCCGCACGGTCTTGTTCGTCACCCACAAGCTGCACGAGGCGATTGCGATCACCGATCGGGTGACGATCCTGCGCGACGCTCGCACGGTCGCGAGCCTACGGACGGCCGAGACCAACCCACGTGAAATCATCCGCGCAATGACCGGGCGCAATGTCAATCTGAACGTCGAGAAGGGGCCGCCGCACGTTGGCGAGCTGCGCCTCACTGCTGTCGACCTGACCATCACAGGCGCCGCGGCACGACCAGCGGTCGACCGCGTCAGTTTGTCTGTTCGCGGCGGCGAAATCGTCGGGATCGCGGGCGTCGCGGGCAACGGGCAGAATGAACTCATCGAAGCGCTGGTCGGCTTAAGGCGCCCAGACGGCGGCCGGATCGAGATCCGCGGCGTTGATGTGAGCGCAGCCAGTGTCGAGGCGCATCGAGCCGCCGGCCTCGCCTATATTCCGGAGGATCGCGCCGCCGTCGGGTCGGCGCTCACAGCCAGCGCCGCCGACAATCTTGCAATGGGCTTCCAGCGCAGTGCCCCCCTCGCGCGGGGCGGTCTCGTCGATCTGGGCGCGATGGCCGAGAGGGCGCGTGCGCTCATTCGACGGTACGCGATCCGTATCCCGAGCGAGCGCGTGGCCGTCGGAACGCTCTCGGGAGGCAACCTGCAGAAGGTTGTCGTTGCGCGCGAACTGTCGCACGAAGCGCCAGTGCTGATAGCCGAGCAGCCGACGCGCGGCCTCGACGTCGGCGCGACCGAATACATACATAAGCGGCTCATCGTCGAGCGCGACGCCGGCCGAGCGGTGCTCCTCGTCTCTGCGGAGCTGAGCGAGATCCTCGCCCTCTCCGATCGGGTGCTCGTCATGTTTGAAGGACGCATTCTCGCCGATCTCCCCCAGGAAGAGGCCGACGAAGAGAGCGTGGGCCTCCTTATGGCGGGGCGGGCGCGGGAGGCCGCGTGAACCGCCGCGCGCGATGGACGGCCACTTCGCCGCGCCTGCGGCCCCCTCCCGTGTTGCTCGCGATCTTGTTCTCAACGCTGGTCGGCGGGGCGCTCGTGCTCTTCTCCGGCCACAATCCGCTGCATGCCTATGCCGAGATCGTCGAGGGCTCGCTGTCGCTCGGCAGCCTCCCCGACACCCTGAACTGGGCGACGCCACTCGTCGGCATGACGCTCGTCGCCGCGATTCCGCTGCGGGGCGGCATGTTGAATCTCGGTGGCGACGGACAGCTCGTCATCGGCGGCCTCATAGGCGCGCTCTTGCCGCTCGTCTTGCCGGGTCCCGGCGCTCTCGTTTCTGTCGCGGCGCTAGCCGCCGCGGCGCTCGGCGCGGGCCTCTACGCAGCGCTCGCCGCTTGGGGCGAAGCGCGCCACGGCATCCCAATGCTGATCTCGAGTCTGCTGCTGAGCTATCCGGCCGTCGGCGTGACGTCCTATCTCGCGCGCTTTCCCTTTCGCGACGTAGCGACAGGGCTGCCGCAAACCGCGATGGTCCCAACGGAGGCGCGGCTCTATACACTGAGTGGAGCGCTCAGCGCCGGGAGCCTTCTCATAGCGGCGATCGCGGTCGCCGCCGTCTTCGTCGATCGTCGTACCGTCGCAGGCTACGAACTCCGCATGCGGGGGAAGAACCTGCGTTTCGCCGGCTACGGCGGCGTTCGTCTCCCGCGGGAGGCGATGCGGACGATGTTCGCCAGCGGTGCGATCGCGGGTCTCGTCGGCGCGATTGTCGTCCTCGGCTCGCAGTTTCGCTTTATCGACGGTGCGCTACTGACGCCGGCCTACACCTGGTCGGGCCTGATGGCGGCGCTGCTCGTTACGGGCGAGCCCGCAGGCGCGATCCTCGCCGGCCTCTTTTTCGCGGCGTTACAGACGGGGGGCTTCGCAATGCAGCGCGAGACCTCGGTGCCGCGCGTCCTGACCCTTGTGTTGCAGGCGATCGTCATCCTTTTCCTCGCGATGCGACAGGGCGTCGGACGGCGCGCTCTATGAGCGCCATTTTCACACCGTTTGTATTCCAGTCGGCAGTGCAGGCGATCACACCGATCCTGCTCGCGTCGCTCGCGGGGGTCTTATGCGGTCGGGTCGGTGTCTTCAATTTGGCGCTCGAGGGCCAAATGCTGGTCGGCGCGTTCGCGGCGATCGTTGGCAGCTATTTTACCCATAGCGCATTGGGAGGCGTCGCAGCGGCGATGGCCGGCGCGGTCGCCTTTTCGTTGGTGCTAGCCTATGGCGCGACGGTCTTTCGCGGCGATCCGGTTGTTATCGGCATCGGGATGAACCTCCTAGCGTCCGGGCTGACGGCCTATCTACTGAGGGGAACATTCGGGGTCAGCGGTACTTTCAGTGATCCCGGCATCGTCGGTCTCGGGCGGATCACAATTCCTCCTCTCATAGGTGTGCCCGTCCTCGGCTGGGCCTTCGGCCGGCAGTCGGCGTTGACCTGGGTCGCCTGGGCGCTGACGGCGGTGGTCAGCGTCGTATTGTTCAAGACGCCTGTGGGCCTCAGATTGCGCGGCGTTGGCGAGCAGCCCGACGCGGCAGAGACATTGGGCGTCGACATCGTCCGCTACCGAGTCGTTACGGTGCTCGTCGCGGGGGCGCTGGCCGGGCTCGCTGGCGCGCAGCTTTCGCTCGGCGCGGTCAGCGTCTTTTCCGAGGACATGAGCGCGGGGCGCGGTTGGATCGCGGTCGTCGCGGTGATGCTTGGACGCAACAACCCTCTCTACGCCGCCGGTGCCTGCGTCCTTTTCGGCTTCGCCGACGCCCTCAGCGTCAATTTGCAAAGCCAGGGTCTGCCGAATCAGTTGACCGACATCTCGCCCTATCTCGCGACGCTCGCGGCGCTTGTCATCAGCCACCGCCGGCGAACCCGCGCCGCTCGGCCTCCCGCGGAAGTCAACGCGACAAGTGCTGCCCCAACGCGCGTCTCAACAGGCGAGTCAACTTTAAACGCGGATCAGTGATCAAAACTATGAGCCGATTGAGACAGCGTCTTCCGCTTCGACCCGTCAGGAAGACATTTGCGAAGGTAGGACGTCGCCAGCTTCAATACGTCAACGGGGTTGTCACCCTGCTGTGCGGCCAGCGTCGAAGTGTCGCCGCCTCAAGAATTGTCTGGATCCCGCGATCCGTATGAAGTCCAATCCTGAGCCATCGGCTCAAGAAGTTCTCGCTGGCCTCGTCGAGCGGGTCACCTTCCACAACGCCGAAAACGGCTTCTGCGTGCTCCGGGCCAAAGCGCGCGGGCACCGCGATCTGGTGACCGTCGTGGGCCATGCCGCGATCATCTCCGCCGGCGAGTGGATCACCGCATCGGGCGAATGGATCAATGATCGCGCCCACGGTCAGCAGTTCAAGGCGCGGTTTCTCAAGACCTCGGCGCCGAGTTCAATCGACGGGATCGAGAAATATCTCGGCTCAGGAATGATCCGGGGCATCGGCCCGGTCTACGCCAAAAAGATGGTCAAGGCCTTTGGGGAGAAGGTCTTCGACGTCATCGAGGCCGAACCCAGCCGGCTTCGGGAGGTGACGGGCATCGGCGCGGTCCGGGCCAAGCGGATCACCGACGCCTGGGCCGAGCAGAAGATCGTCCGGGAGATCATGGTCTTCCTGCACAGCAACGGGGTCGGCACCGCCCGGGCGGTTCGCATCTTCAAGACCTACGGCGCGGACGCCGTGCAGGTCATGACCGAGAACCCCTATCGGCTCGCCCGGGACATTCGAGGCATCGGTTTCAAGAGCGCCGACGCGATCGCGATGAAGCTCGGCATCGAAAAGACCGCCATGATCCGACTGCGCGCCGGGATATCGTACGCGCTGACCGAGGCGATGGACGGGGGTCATTGCGGACTGCCGACGGATCAATTGATCCCACTCGCCGAAGAATTGCTCGAGGCGCCGAAGCAATTGATCGTGACAGCCCTCGAACTCGAACGATCCGAGGGCGCTGTGATCGCCGACAAGGTCGGCGACACCGCCTGTATGTTCCTGGCAGGCCTCTACAGGGCGGAGCAAGCGATCGCCGATCGGCTGATCCGCATCGTCAACGGCAGGCTGCCCTGGCCGTGGATCGACGACGAGAAGGCCGTGCCCTGGGTCGAAAAGCGCAGCGGTCAGCAGCTTGCCGACAGTCAGAGGGCAGCGATCCGGTTGGCTCTGACGACGAAGGCGCTGGTGATCACCGGCGGGCCGGGCGTCGGCAAGACGACCATCGTCAATTCGATCCTCAATATTCTCGCGGCCAAAGGCGTGCGACTATTGCTTTGCGCCCCCACGGGCCGCGCAGCCAAGCGCATGACCGAAACGACGGGCGTCGAGGCCAAGACGATCCACCGTCTCCTGGAGGTCGATCCCAAGAGCGGCGGCTTCAAACGCAACGCCGACAATTCACTCGATTGCGACCTGCTCGTCGTCGACGAGGCCTCGATGGTCGACGTCATGCTGATGCAGGCGCTCGTGAAAGCGATTCCGGACGACGCGGCGCTGTTGATTGTCGGCGATATCGACCAACTGCCATCGGTCGGACCTGGACAGGTGCTGGCCGACATCATCGGCTCGGGCGCTGTGCCCGTGGTGCGATTGACCGAGGTGTTCCGGCAAGCCGCCGCGAGTCGGATCATCATGAGCGCCCATCGCATCAATCGGGGCTCGATGCCCGATCTCACGGCTCCTGCCGGCGACAGCGACTTCTACTTTGTGCCCGCCGAGGATCCCGAGACCGCTGTTCAACGCATCTTGGAGTTGGTGAAGACCCGCATCCCCAAACGCTTCGGCTTGAATCCGATCCGCGACATCCAGGTGCTCTGTCCGATGAACCGTGGCGGCGTCGGCGCGCGTTCGCTCAACATCGAACTGCAGGCGGCCTTGAACCCCGCCGGCGAACGCAAGATCGAGCGTTTCGGCTGGACCTTTGCGCGGGGCGACAAGGTCATGCAGATCGAGAATGACTACGACAAGGAGGTCTACAACGGCGATATCGGCTACATCGACGACGTCGATCCCGAGGTGGGCGAACTCAAGGCGAGCTTCGACGGGCGCTCGGTGACCTACGGCTTCGGCGAGCTTGACACGCTGGTTCCCGCCTATGCCACCACCATCCACAAGAGCCAGGGCTCCGAATATCCCGCCGTGATCATCCCTGTCCTCACCCAGCACTACGCAATGCTGCAGCGAAATCTCCTCTACACCGGCGTCACGCGTGGCAAGAGGCTTGTGGTCCTCGTTGGCCAGAAAAAGGCCATTGCGATCGCGGTTCGCAACGTATCGGGCAGGCGACGCTGGTCGAAGCTCGACGAATGGCTTCGACTCAGCGCGCCCTCTCGATCGTCGAATCCATTGAACGTTGATTGAAGGGGTGAAAACAACTTCGTTCAACCACCGGAAATTCGTCGCCGGCTTAGCGCTACGCCGCCCTTGGCTGGGACGAGGCGTTCTCCATGGCTCTGAGATACAGGTCGAGCAGGGAGTCCTGTTCGTCGCGCTCGTCCTTGTCCTGCTTGCGCAGGCGCAAGATTTCCCTGAGGACTCTCACGTCGAAGCCCTCGCCCTTGGCCTCTGCGAAGACTTCCTTCTTGCCCTCATTCAGCGTCTTGATCTCTTCGTCGATGTGTTCAACGCGCTCGATAAACGAGCAAATGCGATCGCCCGGGATTCCTGCCGTGTTGGTCATGCGTGCTCCCTCTCCAAGAGACACACACGTATTCGGCGAAAGTAACCGAGGGGTTAACCCACAAGCGTCATGACATGACTTCGACGCTGTGCGATACAAGCCCGCCCTTTCGATTCTCGAGGAAGCCTGAATGAACCCGTCCGATGGCGATGGCGATTCGGCTCGGCTGTTCAGAAATTCGTAGTCGTTCACGACTGAAAGCTGAATCCAAAAAGAAATGAAGCGGTCAGACGTGAGAGCGATTCTGGAGACGTCCCTTTATCGGCCGGTCAAGGTCTTCCTCGAAAGGCTGGGCTTTGTCGTCAAAGGCGAGGTCGCAGGTTGCGATCTGGTCGCGTTGAAGGGTGATAATCTCCCTGTCGTCGTGATCTGCGAACTCAAGCTGACCTTCAATCTCGAGCTCATCTTGCAAGGAGTCGACCGGGCGACCGCTAGCGACGAAGTTTGGCTGGCCGCTCGCCTCTCGTTGCGCGCGAGGGGGCGTGAGAGCGACGCCAGGTTTCGCAACCTTTGTAGAAGGCTCGGTTTCGGCTTGCTCGGGGTATTGCCCAATGGCGAAGTTGAGGTCCTGGTCACTCCGACCGCACCGATGCCGCGCAAAAACGTCCAGCGCCGATCCCGTCTCGTCGAGGAGCACCGCCGCCGGCGAGGCGATCCCACGGAAGGCGGGGGATCGCGGACGCCGATCATGACAGCGTATCG
Organism: uncultured Alphaproteobacteria bacterium; assembly: GCA_963794155.1. Lineage (GTDB taxonomy): Bacteria > Pseudomonadota > Alphaproteobacteria > Rhizobiales > Beijerinckiaceae > Roseiarcus. The sequence continues at coordinate 785,670 of CAWCCX010000008.1, forward strand.
CCAGCGCGCGCTTGCCTGCGCCGCCGCGTTGGCGCAAGGACCGCGACGTCCGCGTGACCTCAAGGCGTCGATCCCAGACGCTTACAATATCCTTCATCGAAACGTCTATGGCTGGTTCGTCGCCGTCGAGCGAGGAGTCTACGACCTGACCGAGACTGGTCGGAGGGCGCTTCTGCGCTGGCCGCAGATGAGTTCCTCTCCAGACTTGCCATACCCTGTAATCGGCGCGTCGAGGCCGACCATTGCCTCAAGATCAACCCAGAGTGAACCTGGCTAACGCAGTTGGAACGCCAGAAGACCGCGCCAATTCGGGAGACCGCGGTCAAAAGGAGATGTTCGCGCACAAGCCTTTGTCAGCTATTCTAATTCTGACCTGGAAAATCAGGTCAATTTACGCGGGCTTCTCGCGCAAGAGGCCCCTAGCCGCCCCAGGCGATCTCGACGGCGGCGCCATCGGACCCGATATCAACGATCCGACCGATGACTGCCTCGGCCGGACCCGTCGCGACCCCTGCCGGAATGGGCGCGACAGCCAACTCAATTTTGAAGGATTTTCTGTCCTTTAATGATGACATCCCCCGACCCCGTGATGGTTATCTGCTTGCCTTCGATAGTGATATCACCATTCTTCCGCATGGTGATTGTCGCCGAACCGGTCTTCAGCACGATCTCATCGCCCGCCGAAATCGTGATCTTCTTGCCTACCTCCAGCGTCTCGTTATCCCCCACGCTGGTCGAGCGGTCCTTGCCGATCGACGTCGTCTCGTCCTTCCCAACATCAATCGACTGGTCGTCGCCCACGCTGATCGACTGCGACGCACCAACCGAAATCGTGCGCGCTGCACCGACGGTGATCGCCTCCGCCGCCCCCACCGTGAGTGTCCGGACACCGCCGACCGTTAGCTCATCGTTCAGCCCCACAGTGTGGGCGCGATTCATGCCGATCGTGACTGTCTCGTTCGCTTGGACCGTCTCTGTACGGTTCTGATCAACGGTGATTGTCTCATCGTGCTTTACATGCTCGGTGCGGTCGTGGTCCACAGTGGTGGTCTCGTCGTGCCCCACCCAGTGCGACGCGTCGTGCTCGACCTTAGTCGTCAGGTCCTTCTCCGCGTGCAGCAGCACCTGCTCCGAGTCCTTCAAGTCCACTATCATCGCTGCTTTCCCCTTATCCGGCCTCCAATTCTGTAGACGCTTGGGCGCGGGCAATGCCTAGATTGTCCGCCGTTTTCGCCCGAGTTTGCGGCAAAGGCGAAAACCCATCGCATGATTGGCGATGTCGAACGACTGGAGGGTTTCATCCGGTCGCCTTCCACGTCCAGTCGCCTTCGTGCCTCGGCAAAGCTCGTCTCTATCTCGTGAGCCGCCAGCCGGTAGAGCTGACTATTCCAGCGAGCACGCATTTGCTCAGAAAGTCCGGCCAAAAACAGGGCTTCATCACGCGCATGAAGGCCAAACCGAATGATCAGATCGCTGGCGACTGCTGCGACCTCCTCTCGAGGCGGGTCAAATAATGGCAATCGCATCGGGGCGCTCGTTGTAGAAACGGTCGCGAAACCTCGACGTCGCTCCCTCTCAGCTGGCGACCGGGACATTGCCGGGTCAATGTGACAAGGGTGCGAGCAAGAATTCCGCGCTCAATTCCAACAATGAGGCGCAGAGCCCGTCAAGTCCGTACTCACCGCGCCTGAGACTTTGTTCTAAGCGAAGTCGACGCCTAATCAATTCCGCCGCGGCAAAGCCTCACGCTTTCCGAATGTCTTCTATCAGGAAGTGTCCGCACGGTCTCGACCGGAAAGGCTTCGATGGGGCGCGCTCAGTCGTCTCGCTGAGTTTTGGCACTCTCTTGTGGTGAGTGCCAATCGTGTCTATCTGTCCGGCCTAAGACCCGAGCCGAACGCCAGGGCAGTTCACCTGACCGGCATTGCGGGTCGACAGGGAGCCAAACTCATGAAATTCCGTCCATTGCACGACCGCGTCGTCGTCCGCCGCATCGAAGGTGAGGAGAAGACGAAGGGCGGCATCATCATTCCAGACACCGCAAAGGAGAAGCCGCAAGAAGGCGAGGTCATCGCTGTGGGCCCGGGAGCTCGCGACGAAAGCGGCAAGCTCGTTCCGATTGACCTCAAGGCCGGCGATCGGGTGCTGTTCGGCAAATGGTCCGGCTCAGAGGTCAAGATCGACGGGGAGGACCTTTTGATCATGAAAGAGTCCGATGTGATGGGCGTTGTCGAGGGAACAGGCGCCACAAAGAAGAAGGCCGCCTGAAGCCGTCTCTCCATACACTCTCAAACCAGGGATTGAACATCATGCCCGCCAAAGACGTACGCTTCTCCTCCGACGCCCGCGATCGAATGCTGCGCGGCGTCGATATTCTCAACAACGCCGTGAAGGCGACGCTGGGCCCCAAGGGCCGCAATGTCGTGCTCGACAAGTCGTACGGCGCCCCCCGCATCACCAAGGACGGCGTCACCGTCGCCAAGGAGATCGAACTCGAAGACAAGTTCGAGAATATGGGCGCCCAGATGGTGCGCGAAGTCGCCTCGAAGACCAGTGACAGGGCCGGCGATGGGACGACCACCGCGACGGTGCTGACCGCCTCGATCATCAAGGAGGGCCTCAAGCTGGTGGCGGCCGGCATGAACCCGATGGACTTGAAGCGCGGCATCGATATCGCGGCGGCGGCCGTCGTCAGGGACATTGAACGACGGGCGAAGAAAGTCCAATCCTCAGAGGAAATCGCCCAGGTCGGTACAATCTCGGCCAATGGCGACAAGGCGGTCGGCAAGATGATAGCCGACGCGATGAAAAAGGTCGGCAATGAGGGCGTGATCACGGTCGAAGAGGCCAAGACCGCCGAGACCGAACTCGACGTCGTGGAGGGGATGCAGTTCGACCGCGGTTACCTCTCGCCCTATTTCATCACCAACGCCGAGAAGATGGTGGCCGAGCTCGAGGACGCCTACATCCTCATACACGAAAAGAAGCTCTCCTCGCTTCAGCCTTTGCTCCCCATCCTCGAGGCGATCGTTCAGGCCGGCAAGCCGCTGCTCATCGTCGCCGAAGATATCGAAGGCGAAGCCTTGGCGACGCTTGTCGTCAACAAGCTGCGCGGCGGCCTGAAGGTCGCGGCGGTCAAGGCGCCGGGGTTTGGCGATCGCCGCAAAGCTATGCTCGAGGACATTGCCGTCCTCACCACGGGCACCATGATCGCCGAGGACCTTGGCATCAAGCTCGAGAACGTAACCCTTCAGATGCTGGGCAAGGCCAAGCGCGTGCGCATCGAGAAGGAAAACACGACGATCATCGAAGGCGCCGGCAAGAAGCAGGACATTGAGGGGCGGATTGCGCAGATCAAGGCGCAGATCGAGGAGACCACCTCCGACTACGACAAGGAGAAGCTCCAGGAGCGACTGGCGAAACTTGCCGGCGGGGTCGCCGTGATCCGCGTCGGCGGTTCGACCGAGGTCGAGGTCAAGGAAAAGAAGGACCGGGTCGACGATGCGATGCACGCGACGAAGGCGGCCGTTGAAGAAGGCATCGTGCCGGGAGGCGGCGTGGCGCTTTTGCGGGCCAAGGCGGCGATCAGCAAGCTCAGCGACGAGAATGCCGACATCCAGGCCGGCATCAACATCGTGCTCCGGGCGCTTGAAGCGCCGATCCGCCAGATCGCCGAGAACGCAGGCGTAGAGGGCTCGATCGTGGTCGGCAAGATCACGGAGAACAAGTCCCAGACCTACGGCTTCGACGCACAGACCGAGCAATACGTCGACATGCTGAGCGCCGGCATCGTCGACCCGGCGAAGGTCGTTCGTGTCGCGCTGCAGGACGCCGCGTCAATCGCCGGCTTGATGATCACGACCGAGGCTATGGTCGCAGAGACTCCGAAGAAGAAGGAGGCCCCAGCCATGCCAGGCGGCGGCATGGGCGGTATGGACTATTGATCAACTAAGATGTCGACCTCGGGGCCGCGGCCATGCGGCCCCGAGCGGCCATTACGCAGGGATGGCAGGCTGGCCCCGCCGGGATCGACGAATGTCGACCAACCCCTTTGGACGCAAGGCGGTTCATCCGTCTCTGCCGGCTCGGGAGATTCGCCACACATTGAAGCTGCGCGGAGCCACGGATGCGCCGCCAATCAGCGGTTCGCCGCCAAACGGCCAGGACGTCTCCCCGTAGTTGAAGGCAAAGATGAGATCTCCGCGGCGGCGCAATCGCACTCCTTCCGGCAGCTCGATCATCGAGAGGCCGGCCTTCCGGCACAATAACTCCATCAGCATGCGGAGCACGCCCGAGTAGGGCCAGCAGGCCAGATAGAAAAAGTTGTCATTTCCGAGGAGGGCGGGTGAGTTGTCCGCGAAGGTCGCGAGCGACTCGGCGCTCGTCTCGACGAGCTCGCGCCAACGCTCGGCATTGCCTGAAATGGCGCCTCGAATTGCCATATTCGCGCCGGGCCGAAGTGAAGAAACCTCGATCACGCGTGAACGAAGTAGGCGTTGCAACGGGTCCGGCGGCAATTCCTCTGGAATGGAAAAGTAGCGCGTCTTCGATCCGGAGCGCGAGCCGAAGACCACCAGTCCCTTCGCGGCGGCGAACGTCGCTTCGGCGGTCGCCGAAACGAGTGGAAACCACTCGCGGCCCTCTCGCCGCGCTATCGAGGCCGTGCGCGCCGCCCTAGAGGTCGTCAGTGTCAGCTCATCCTCGAGAGCCGCGACGGCCCGGCGTCCGGCTGAGGAAGCGGCGAACCGGGCTGCGAACGATCGCGGTTGAAGACTTGAACGCCAGCGACGGCTAGTGCCTCTGCACAGTGATTGTGACTCTTTGAGGCGTTCGGATATGCGCGGGCCAACTTGGTTCGCGCTCGCTCTCTTGTGAACATCCAATCGACCCGTGCGCCCGCGGCGTGGCGCTGCTGTTGCCAAGCGGCGATCTCGCGAACGAGATGTTCGCGTTCGGAGCCGCTGCGCAGCGCTTCACGAACCTTGGCGCCTCCGCGCGGCGATGGCTCTTCGCTGCCATCTCGAGACGCAGTCACCTGGAAGGATTCTTCCGCCCTGGGACGCAACACGTGGATGGCCGTGACGAGCACGGCCATGACGAAACGAGGGCGTAGTCCTAACGTGGTCGCGCCGAGTCCATGCGCCGGATGGCCCCGCCGCCTGTCCCCAATCGCCCGCTCCCCTACGGCCACCCCACACCCGGCGCCGGCGCGCTCGCGGTCAGCAGCTGGCCCGTTCGCGCCCCGTTAAACATTGTCTCTGGCCCGCGCCAATGCGAGGCGGCGATGAACAGCGTCCGCCTGTCCGCCCCGCCGAGCATGCAGGCGAAGCCGCCGCGGTCGAGCGCGATTGTCTGCAATAGTTCGCCGCCTTCGCGCACGCGCACGCAGCGTTTGTTGGGGACGTCGGCGTACCAGACAGCGCCTTCCGCGTCGAGGCAGATGCCGTCGGGGCAGCCGTCGCCGAGGTCGGCCCAGACGCGGCGGTTCGACAGGTTGCCGTCGGCGGCTATGGCGAAGGCGGTCAGCCTCCTGGCGTAGGATTCGGCGACGATCATCGTCGCATTGTCAGGGGTCACCGCCATGCCGTTGGGGAAGGCGACGCCGTCAGCGACCTGACGGACGGCGCCGTTCGGCGTGACCAGCGCGATAATGCCGGGCGCGAAAGCCTCGCCGGCCATCATGTCGAAGCCGGGACCGTTGACATAGGCGTTGCCGCGGCCGTCGACGACGATCTCGTTCCAGCCGCGATCGGAGAGGCCGTTGAGATCAGCATAGGTCGCCAATGAACCGTGGGGCTCCCGACGCAGGAGAAGGCCCTCGCGGCCGGCGACGATCAGCATGCGGCCTTCGTGCAGCCAATCCACACTGAACGGGAGGGAAGCCGTCGGCGCTGGCAAGACGACCTCGCTGCCGCCTTCGGGATCGACGGCGACGATCTCTTGCGCGCCCCAATTGCAGACCCACAGGCGGCCGTCGCGCCAGCGCGGCGATTCGGGGAATGCCAGACCGCTCAATACGGACTCGCGCTTCGGCTGACGGAAACGCTCTCGAGCGCATCGAACCCTCCTGGATCTGTTCTGCTCTTCAGGCGCGCTGCAGCCACCTCAGCGAGCCCGGCGTCGTCAGAATTTCGCCGGTCTCCAGCAGGGTCTTGATCCCGGAGAGAACCATCGGCCAGCCGCCATAGAGCTGGTTGTTGGCGCCTTCGGGCAGCTGATCGTGCGTTACTTTGAGCAGGCAGGAATCGCCGACCGGCTCGATTGCCCAGGTCACCCGCGAAGTCCCCTCGGCTTTCACGTCCTCGCCCCATAGAGCGCGAAAGCTCTGGACGAGTCGGCGCGGCGGCTCGACCTCCAGATTCTCGCCTTCGAAAATCGTCGCCTCCCCGCCGACGCCCCGGTATCGGGAGCCCGGCGTCCAGTCAGAAGTGACGATCGCGCCGAAATTATATTTGCGCCGCATTTCCGTATCGGTGATCGCCTGCCACAGCCGTTCGGGCGTCGTCTTGATGTAGATTTCGAATATCTTTTCCATTTTTCTGTCCTCCAGCTCTTGTTTCAAATCGCTCAAGGCGGCGGCCCAGGGCGCGGCGTATTTGCTCACCCAGCGGTCGTGGACGAGCCGGATCGGGACGGGGTTGAGGAAATGCAGCTTCTCCCGCCCGCGCCGCCGGGTCGCGATTAGGCCCGCCTCTTCGAGCAGCTTCAGGTGCTTCATCACGCCGAACCGCGTCATCGGCAGCCGCTCTTCGAGCGCGCTTAGCGTCTGCCCGTCTTGCTTGAAAAGCTCGTCGAGCAGGCTGCGCCGCGTCGGGTCGGCGAGGGCTTTGAACACGTCGTCCATGGGGGAGGATAATAAGTGACTATTTGGTCACATGTCAAGGAGGATTTCGCCTAGCACCTACCTTACCCGAGCTTAATCGGAGCCACGCTCAACCGGTCAAAATCACTGCGCAATGGCACTAGCGTCGCCCCGGACCAGTCTCTGGGGTTGATCAGCGCGTTCGCGCCTCGGTCGCAAAACCCTTGCCTCGCATCGTCTAGGCCGTCGTCGTCGGCAAAGCGCTCGCGATCGAAGTCGTTGTGGCCGTATTCAGCATAAGTGATATGTAAAAAGTCCAGCTTTTGAAATCCCGCGCAATTAGAGAGGGGGCGGCGCGCGCGTACGTCGCTCAAACAGGTAAAAACTGGATTGCGACAGTGCTTAAGTATTACTAGACGTTGCTAGCTATTGCTATTAGTCGCTCGGATATACTCAATCCACCTTTCGCATAATCTTTAGCCTAATCATAACGGGGCAATAGCGCACCATCATCCCAATTTAATATGCCGTTAAGGCTTGCAATGCCCGTTGCAAATGTATACGGTCGTCAACGTTGGCAACGAGCCAGGCAAGGCTTACGGAAATGTCGAACATCGTGTCGTATCTCCGGGTCTCGACTCGCGACCAAGGCAAGGACGGCTTAGGAATCGAGGCCAGCGAGCGGCGATCGCCGCCTTCGCCGTGGCGCACGGCCATGAGATCGCCGCCGAATTCGTCGAGGTCGAAACCGGCAAGGGCGCGGACGCGCTCGATCGCCGGCCGCAATTGGCGGCGGCGCTCGACAAGGCGAAGGCGCTGCGTTGCCCAGTCGTCGTGTCGAAGCTCGATCGGCTGTCACGCGACGTGCATTTCATCAGTGGCCTCATGACGCACAAGACGACGTTCGTCGTCGCCGAGCTCGGCCCCGACATCGACCCATTCATGTTACACATTTACGCTGCCGTCGCCGAGAAAGAGCGGTCGCTGATCTCGCAGCGGACCAAGGCGGCCTTAGCGGCGAAAAAGGCGCGGGGCGAACCCCTAGGCAACCCGCGCCTGGCCGAGGCGCAATCAAAGGGCGTCGCTTCGATCAAAGCCGAAGCCGACGCCTTCGCCGCCAACGTGCGACCGATCATCATGAGCCTCGGCCCCATGTCGGCCAACGCCATGGCGCGCGAGCTCAACGCTCGCCGGATCGCGACCGCGAACGGCGGCCGATGGAGCGCAACGACCGTGCTGCGGGTGCTGACGCGGGTCTGAGACGCAAACCAAAACCCCGAAAATCGGCGACCTTTTTGCCGTCGAGCGAAAAACCCCGGGTAATGCTTAGGCGAGGTCTTTACTGTTTGCCGAGGCACTGCCGAGGCTTGCCGACGGAAGTTTGTCGGCTGCCTCGGCAGAGTTAAGCTGTTGTTTGTATTATTATTGTTGGTCGAAAAATGAAATCTGCCTAGGATGCCGAGGCAAACGCCGATATTGCTCTCGCCTGCGAACCTGACTTGACGCGAATTTAGCTCTAATGCAGCGGCGATCCTGGGCAGAACGCGGTCTCGCTTGTGCGTGAAATCTGAGAGTTTCCGCCGAATTTGCTCTCGCGACGGCTCGGAATTTCGCCGCGATGGCGACGGCGGCAATGCGTCGACGGGACAGGGAGGCCGGAATTGACGCTTAGAACCACGGAAGCCAGCTCGCCTGGCGAGACTCGCAGTTTCGGCGGCGCAGCGAGCGAAGGCCGCTGTCATTACCGTTGGGGGCGGCCGGGGTTTTGTGATCGCGCGGGGGAGCCTACGGTTTGTGGTCACGGCGGCGCACTGTCTGCCGACCGACGACACCGAGCGCCTGCCCATACCGTGCACTGGCGCGAGCTTCTCCGAGGAGCGCACCTTTGAGGAGCTGCTCGCGCCGCTCGGCTCGTCCCCGAGCGTTTGGGCGGAATGCCTGTTCGCCGACCCGGTCGCCGATCTCGCGGTGCTGGGGCCGCCCGATGGCGAAGCCTGGCCGGACGAAGCGACAGCGTACGACGCCCTGACGGAAGCCGCGATCCCGATCAAGATCGCCGAGACGACCGGGGCCGGGTTTATGCTCTCGCTGGACGGCCGTTGGTTCCGTTGCACGGTTGAGCATGTCCCCCATTTGATCGGGGCCGCCTGTCCGCTATTGCTGACCGACCTTGCCGAGGCGATCCAAGGCGGCATGTCCGGATCGCCCATCATTTCGGCGGCGGGGCCGCGGTCGGGATCATAGGCACGGCCAGCGACCAAACCGATGAGGCGCAGATGGAGCTCGGCTCGCCCACCATCTTCCCGGTTGGCTGCTGGCGCCCATCCGGAGGGTGAATAAAGCCGCCCTTTAGCGCCGTTTGACGGAAAGCGAGAGCGACCTCGCGGGAGGCAGGGGCGTCCCTTTGGCGGCTTTCCGGGAACATCACGGGCTGCGAAAGGATATAAGGAAATATTTACGTGCGCGCAGGAGACAAACCCCCGAAAGCCGGCGGCCTTGTCAGGGGCGGGCGGCTCCGGAGGCTTTGCTTTCGGCGGTCATCGCGAACCGGGGGTGCGAAACGCTGTACCGCCCGAAAATGTTACACAGAAACCGCGATTCGAGGCAAGCGCGGTCCAAAGACCCCAGACACCCCCGGTTTTAATAGCGAAAGCAATGTGTCTTTTAGGCCACGCTGAACTCGCCGGGGCAAGAGAGAAAAAGACCCGTGATCTTAAAAACATTGCTTTCGTGCGAAAAACCGGGGGTGTCGGTTTTTCCAGAACACTGTCCCGGGTGTCCCAGGTCTTTTCCTCTAAAAGAAACCTGGGACACTATAGTAAGCGCCTGGGATCATTGAGCGCTGTCTCAGCTGTCCCAGGCGTCCCAGGTGTTTCCCTCGAAGTTTGGCAGCGTTTGGGACGCAAAAAAAATGTGTTCAAAATATATATGATTTTGGCCGATTTTGCGCGGCCTGGGACAGCCCTCTAACCCATTGAAAAGTCGAAAAACGCCGCCCGCCCAGGGCGTTTTCAATACCTGGGACAGTTTCACTGGTCGGCTCCTGTATAACGGCTAAATCCGTTGTTCGTGACGAACATTCCACTCTGCGACGGCGTTTACGCCGCTTCCGTCAACGGTTTCGTCGTCGAACCAATCGGCATAGCCTTCGGATTTGAAGAAACGCAAGAATCGTCGCCGCGCCTCTTCCAAGCTCGGAAACCGCCGGCACCGCGGTCTCGCCGGCGACGCATAGGACGAGCCGTCATTGTTCCATGTGAACTTGTTCGCTGTGATTCTGATCCGCGGCCCCAGGGCGTCGCCGAAAATCTCGACCAAGAGCTTACCGATCATGCTTTCATCGGACTTTCGCCCTCTGTCGCCGATGTCTCGGGCGTAAGCCTGATAGTTGACCATCAGCGCGTCGAGCGGAACCAGCGGCCCGCCGCGCAGACCCAATTCGGTTTCCAGCATGTCATAGGGGTGTCTGATCTCGCCCTGGCGCAGCAAGTCCTTGAGCCACGCCTGCTCGGTCTCCATCGAGCGTTCCTTTTGCTCGATCAGCGCCGCCGTGGCGTAGGGCTCGCGCAGGTCGAGTGGAGCGCCCTTGATCGTCACTGTCTTGAGATTGATCGCCTTGAGGTCGCGCAGCAGCGCCCTAAAGCCGCCGCCCTCCATCTCCGCCCACATCGCGGCGAACGTTTTGGTCTTGCCCTTGTTGCTGTCAGCGAACTGGTACACCGTGTCGCGGCGATCGTCCTCCGGCGCGGCGATCAGCCATTTCGGGTTGCCGAGGATGACGAACCGGCAGTGATTGGCGGCGCTGAACTCGGCGATCCCTTTAGGGTTGATGTTGATCCGCAAGCTCGTCTTCAGGTCCTTCATCACCCCTTCGGCGACGCGATCGCCGGCCCACACTGCCTCTTCGATCGCCACATGCAGGCGGGCGAGCAGCGCCTCGTTGAATTTGCCGGCGACGCCGTCGGTCTTCGACACGTAGTGATCATGCGGGCCGAACAGGCGGCCGAACATTTCCACGATCGTCGACTTGCCGACCCCCTGACCGCCGCGAAACACCAGCGCGGTGCCTTTCTTCTCCGCTGGGTTCTGGACGATGTCGGCGTACCAGCAAAGGGTGTACTTGAACCCGTCGAAGTCGTTCGGGGCCATGTTGTCGACCATGTGGGCGCGCAAGATCGACCAGCCAACTCCGGCGAACGGATCGATCGAGGGGTCCGCCGGCGCCGGCTCATAGGCGAGACCCCAATAAAGATTGATCGCCGTCGCGTTGTCGCGCGTGCCGATATGCGATGGGTCGAACTCGACTTCGTCCTTGTAAGTTCGCCGCCCGCCGACAAACCATATCTTCGCGACGCTCACCTGTTCGTCGCCGACCGGATAGCGTTCGTTGGCGTAGAGATCGAAGAAGTCTTGCTTGCTGAACGCGCGCAAGATCGGCGGGCCAGGGTTGCCGATCGAGCGCGGCGGCGGCGGATCGATGCGGATCACCCGCGTCTTGTTGCGGATCATCGCCACTGCATGCGTCTTGCTCATGCGCGTGAGCGCGCTGCCGAGATCGCCGGCGCTCTCCGGCTTGAGCATCGTCTCGGCTTCGAGGCGAAGGTGAAGCGCCTTCGCCAGTTTCTTCAACGAACGTTCGTAAGCCGGCGCGTCCTTCCCTAGGAGGTCTTCGAACGTTGACCGAAAACGGGTCTGCGCCGTGTGCGCTCGATTCAGTCGCGACGGGTTGTCCGGCCATTCCGCCAGCTCCCACACCGTCGCCGCGGCGTTGAGCGTCTCGATCTCATGCAGAGTCGCCTTGAACGTCGGGGCGTCTTTGGCGCTCGCGGCGCGTTTCGCCTCGTTAAGCCGATCGAGCGCGTTCGCCGCGGCGCCGAACGCGAGCTTCGGCCACGTCTCCGAATTCGAGCTCGGGTTCGGATTCGGCCTCGGACTCCGGCTCGGGTTCCGGCGGCGTCTCCGGGTGCGCCTCTGGCGGCCCTTGGGGCGGCCCTTCCACTGTCAGGGTCTCATCGTCCGTCTCTGTCTCGACTCGACCGTCCTGGACCGCCTGGGGCGTTTCTTGGCCGGCGGTTTCTGACTCCTCGCCCCAAATGATCGGCTCGCCTTCTTCCTTCTCGATCCCAGACGGCGTTTCGAACTGCGTCGCCACGTACGCGCGCGCCTCGACTTCTTTGAGCGCGGGTTCGGGCGCCGATTGCGGCGTGATGAAAATATCGCGCTTGTTGGCGGCGCCTTGAGCGCGCAGGCCTCGCAGTCACGCTTGCGCGCGAAGTAGATGATCGTGCCGTCCTTCGTCACCCCGTCGCGTAGCTTGGCGAACGAGCGATGGTATTTCTTCCATCTCTTTGCCGCCAGGGCAGACATAGAGGTTGCGCTCTGGATCGAAGGCGAAGTCGCTGCGCGAGAAGAGTTCCGTCCGTGCGCTCGGACTTGTCCATCAGTTTCACGTGCGGCTCGATCCCGCGCTCGTCCACCGGCCATCCAACCATCTCGGCCGAGCCGTAACCCGCGTCGGCGACCAGACGCGACGGGGTGACCTCGAACTGTTCGGCGGTGCGGTCGAGCATCGTCTTGGCCGCCTCCGACCTCCGCCTGACGAATGGCCGTCGTCGCCTCGACGTCCATGATCACCGCATGCTTGAGATCGATAAGGTAGTTGTCGGAATAGGCGTAGACCGCCGGCTTGTCGGCCGCGGCTGTGTAGCGGGCGGCCGGATCGGTCGGAGAGATCGACTTCGGCTCGACCGGCGTCGCCCCGCCGAAGGCCGCGTCATCCAGAACCGAAAGATATTCGGCGACCGCGCGGCTGGACGTCGGATCAAGGTCCTCGACCTTGGCGACGCTTCGCCGTCGATGCGCGTCGGCCACGATCATGCTGGCGTCAACTGCGAAAGCTTCGCCTCCCACGATCCCTTCCTTCATGCAGCGCGCCACCACGGTCTCGAACAGCTTGCGCAACAGGTCGCTCTCACGGAAGCGGCCGTGGCGGTTCTTCGAGAACGTCGAATGGTCCGGAACGTCGCCGTCGAGCCCCAGCCGGCAAAACCAGCGATAGGCCAGATTGAGGTGGACCTCCTCGCATAGCCGCCGTTCCGAGCGAACGCCGAAGCAATAGCCGACGATGAGCATCCGGATCATCAGCTCGGGGTCGATCGAAGGCCGCCCGACCTCGCTGTGATAGGGCTCGAGGATGCGCCCGAACGGCCGAAAGGTCGAACGAACCGGTCAATCTTGCGAAGCAGGTGACCGTCGGGAACGTGCCGCTCCAGGCTGAAGCCGTAGAACAGCGCCTCTTGCATCACCCGCCGCTCGCCCATCATCGACCAAATCTCCTTCCCCCAAAAAGAAGAGAATCAGTACTCCGGCGCCTCGATCAAGCGGAGTTTTTCAACGCCAATTCCGCGCGTAGCCGCCGTTCTGGGGGTAGCAAAACCGTGAGATCAGGTCGGAGATCGCCGCCAATTCGCTATAGCGAGATTGGCCGGCCATCCCCATAGTGAGAGAATGGGTAAGCCTCAAACGAAATTTTCGATCCGGTCCAGATCGAAATCTGAGCCAGTGTGGTACGTGCGCATTACACTCCCGCATGGCGAACAAATCCATATTAATGAATTTCACAACGGAAGCCGAGGCGCTGACTTGGATTGAGGATAAATCGACCTCTTGGCTCAAGAAGTATCGGGGTGGACGGTATGCCTAATACGCCAAAGCGTCCAGGGACGGACGCGGTCGTGCTATTGAGACGACAAGGCGGCGGTGGGACAGGAGCAGCTAAGCGGGCAAGAGCCTTTGCGCAGTGATGCCTATCAAGCGCCGTTTCCAGCACGGAGGGAACCTGGCCATCGCATAAGTATCCAGAACCTCATGGGTCACGAATGGCATTCCCCGCGTGGTGCGGAAAACGTGACTGATTAGTGTCCTGCCCAACACTTGTCTTGCGACATTAATTTTGTCAGTGTTCAATGTGGCGAGGCCTCGCGCCTGCCTCATGAAAAATTGCGACGAAATCACCGTTTGACCAACTAACGTTGGGACGACCGTAATGACCAAGCGAAGTCGATTAGACGAATTAGTAAAATCGAACGCGCCGTATTTCACGATTTCTTTGGTATGGTCAGTAATAAGTTTGCTTGTTTCATTTGACCAGATTTGCTTTGCTGATGAGAGCCAGCAACGACTCGCAAACGCGCGTCTCGAGGTAATTACTGACCAGCATTCTGTGGAAGCCGAAGAGCTAAAAGAACTAATTGCTAGTTCTGGAAGTGTTTCTGTTGATTCAGTTGTTGATCTCTTACGAAGAACAAAAGACGACAGAGTGAAAATATTCAATCCTGATCGACGTTTTCGGACGAGTCGGTACCTAAAGCTTCCTTGGCAACTCCAACTCTTATTGAGATCATAAAAAATACCGAAGATGATCTATACCCGACGTGCCGTCGCCATAGCTTTCATCGGAATAGGTATTCCGCGAAGATCCAACGGAGCTAGTTGGGGCGTTCAGCGAAGAGCTTGCTAAAGCACGAACGGACGAAACCAGAGCTGCGCTTGTAGGAACTCTATCAGAGGTTGGCTCTTCAGCAAATTCTGCGACTACTGCATTGGTGCAATCTTTGGACGCGGCACAGAGCGACGACACCCGCACCAAGATTGTGAAAGCGTTAATTGCCGTTAACGCCAAAACTGATGTCACAATTGACGCGGTTGCCAGAGCTCTACAAGCAGCACATAGCGGCACCTTGAAGCAGGTAATCGCGACAGCAATCAGTAACACCGGCCCGGAGGCCGCGCCGGCTTCGGTTGCTATTGAAAATGTCCTTCTGGAAGAAAAATGACGCGGTCACACACAATGCAATAGTCGACGCCCTGGGGCACATCGGGCGCACGGCCGTGGAAGACATTGGCGGCAGCACTTAGGCGAGCTAACGATGAGACGTTCTCGTAAATCCATCGCTCGAAGCGTTAGAGGCTATTGGCACTTCTTCAGCGCCAGCTGCAGGGGAGCTGACAGAGGCACTGAAGGTTTCCGCCGACGAACCTACCAAGGCTGTGGTCGCTAAGGCCCTTGCGGCGATCGGCACACCGTCTGCTCTCGGCCGTCGAAGCGCTCGCCCAGGCGCTGAATAGCACGACTGATGACTTTCTTCTCGCGCGGGCCATGGCCTCAAGCGCTGGCGGCGATCGGCGCGCCCTGCTGCTCCGGCCGTTCAGCCGCTCATCAAAGCGTTGAAAGCTGCCGCCGACGAACCTACCAAGGCTGCGATCGCTAAGGCTCTTGCGGCGATCGGCGCGCCGTCTGCTCCGGCCGTGGAAGCGCTCGCCCAAGCGCTTCACGGCACGACTGACGACCCTACCCGCACCGCCATTGCTCAAGCGCTTGCGGCGATTGGCGCGCCGTCTGCTGGCCACTAAGGAACTTGCGGATGCGCTGAAAGACACCAAGGACAGCCCAACAAGGTTTGCGGTTGCCCAAGCTTTGGCGAACATAGGAGCGCCAGCGGTCGATTCCTTGGCCGCGGCTCTGGACGCAGCAACCGACGACGACGCTCGCAACGCCATCGCTCAAGCGCTTGCGGCGATTGGCGCGCTGTCTGCCCGTCCGTTCAGCCGCTCATTAAAAGCGTTGAAAGTTGCCGCGGACGAACCTACCAAGGCTGCGATCGCTAAGACCCTTGCGGCGATCGGCGCACCGTCTGCTCCGGCCGTGGGAGCGCTCGCCCAGGCGCTTGACGGCACGACTGACGACCCTACCCGCACCGCCATCGCTCAAGCGCTTGCGGCGATCGGCGCGCCGTCTGCTCCGGCCGTGGGAGTGCTCGCCCAAGCGCTTCACGGCACGACTGGCGACCCTACCCGCACCGCCATCGCTCAAGCGCTTGCGGCGATTGGCGTGCCGTCTGCTCCGGCCACTAAGGAACTTGCGGATGCGCTGAGAAACACCAAGGACAGCCCGACAAGGTTTGCGGTTGCCCAAGCTTTAGCGAACATAGGAGCGCCGGCGGTCGATTCCCCTGGCCGCGGCTCTGGACGTAGCAACCGATGACGACGCTCGCAATGCCATCGCTCAAGCGCTGGCGGCGATCGGCGCGCCGTCTGTCCGGCCGTTCAGCCGCTCATCAAAGCGTTGAAAGCTGCCGCCGACGAACCTACCAAGGCTGCGATCGCTAAGGCTCTTGCGGCGATCGGCGCGCCGTCTGCTCCGGCCGTGGGAGCGCTCGCCCAAGCGCTTCACGGCACGACTGACGACCCTACCCGCACCGCCATTGCTCAAGCGCTTGCGGCGATTGGCGCGCCGTCTGCTCCGGCCACTAAGGAACTTGCGGATGCGCTGAAAGACACCAAGGACAGCCCGAACAAGGTTTGCGGTTGCCCAAGCTTTGGCGAACATAGGAGCGCCAGCGGTCGATTCCTGGCCGCGGCTCTGGACGCAGCAACCGACGACGACGCTCGCAACGCCATCGCTCAAGCGCTTGCGGCGATTGGCGCGCCGTCTGCTCCGCCCGTTCAGCCGCTCATTAAAGCGTTGAAAGTTGCCGCCGACGACCTACCAAGGCTGCGATCGCTAAGACCCTTGCGGCGATCGGCGCACCGTCTGCTCTGGCTGTGGGAGCGCTCGCCCAGGCGCTTGACGGCACGACTGACGACCCTACCCGCACCGCCATCGCTCAAGCGCTTGCGGCGATCGGCGCGCCGTCTGCTCCGGCCGTGGGAGCGCTCGCCCAAGCGCTTCACGGCATGACTGGCGACCCTACCCGCACCGCCATCGCTCAAGCGCTTGCGGCGATTGGCGTGCCGTCTGCTCCGGCCACTAAGGAACTTGCGGATGCGCTGAGAGAACACCAAGGACAGCCCGACAAGGTTTGCGGTTGCCCAAGCTTTAGCGAACATAGGAGCGCCGGCGGTCGATTCCCTGGCCGCGGCTCTGGACGTAGCAACCGATGACGGACGCTCGCAATGCCATCGCTCAAGCGCTGGCGGCGATCGGCGCTCCCGCAACTCCGGCCGTCAGCGCACTGGTGAGCGCTCTGACGTCAGCTAAAGCTGAGGACGCAGTTAAATCGATCAGTAGCGCGCTCGCAAATATGGGTGCCGAGTTTGCACCAGCGGTAGATGCTTTAAACAAATCACTCAGGGCCACAAAGGACGACTAAACACGGATCGCAATCGCGGCCGCCTTGCGTAATATAGGCCCCCCGTCGGCGCCCGCCGTCGGCGCTCTCGCGGAGGCCCTAGAGTGCAACAACGAACGACGACCTGCGGGCAACGATTGCGCAGGCGTTAGGCGCGATCGGACAGCCAGCGTCAGTTGCAATTGACGCGTTGACCGAAGCGCTGGCTGCGGCACTCAGCGATGGCGCTCGTGCAGAAATCGCGCAAACTCTGGGCGTGTTCGGCCCCGCTTCTGCTCCTTCAGTTGGAGCTCTAAGGCACGCACTGAGCTCCGTAAACTATGACCTATATCGACGCCCAATAGTTGACGCTTTAGGGAGTATCGGTCGCGAATTCAAAACCTGCGATCCCAGATTTGATAGAATTGTCGAGGATGACCAAAGACGACACACTCCGGGCCACGATTGCGGGCGCTTTAGGAAACGTAGGCCTTTTTTCAGACAAGCAATCCGATACAATAAGAGCTTCTCGTTGACATGCTTTCACAAGCTACCGACGAAAAAGTTAATGAAAGCTACCATTGAGGCCACGCTAATGCTGAGCCTTAAGGAATCTGAATCTTTGTTGTCCCGCTTCAAGTCCTGACATCATATCAGCTTTAACCGCCGCTCTTGATCGGACTGAGGTTGACGAAACTCGCGCGGGTGCAGCGGTAGGTCTCATAACCGTTACGCCACAAGCGACACGTCCCGCAATAGTTCCCTCGGTCGTAAAAGCTTTGCGCATGTCCCACCATGACCAGTGGCGCCTGAGCGATCGTTACAGCGGTTACGACTTCCTCGGTCGCGATGGTTACCCAATAGGTGAAGTGCTCATCGAGACGCTGAAAGACAGTTCAGACGACCGCGACGCGTGTCGCGATTGCCGAAGCGATTCCTCAAATCGGAGCCGTCACTCCAGCGGGAGTTACCGCGCTCGGGAAGCTATTGGCGGCCACAAACGACGATTCAAGTCGTCGAAAATTGCCGGCGTTCTTGCTAGTCTGGGGTCTGACGCAACGCCTGCGACCGATGAATTAATTTCCTTTCTCTCGCAGACAAAACGCATCCTTCCACTCTAACGCTATTGGCGAAATCGTTAACCTCAATCAACATCGTCGATCACAGCAAATTTCAAAGCCTCCTCAATGTCTTGAAATTGCAAAATCCTGATGTACGAGACGCGGCCGCAGAGGCACTGGGTCGGCCCGCAATATTTGCTATCGCAAACTGTCGGACCGATGGTCGACGCTCTAAATAGTGCAGGGAACGAAAAAGTCGCGCCGAACAATAGCGCTTGCCATAGGGCGTTTAGGGCCGTCGGCTGCGTCCGCAGTCGGTCCATTGGTACATTTGATTGAGATGCCACATGACCTAGCAGACACAGAGCGCGTTGGCAACTGCACTCGGCAATATCGGCCCAAGCGCAGCGCCAAGCGTGCCCGCTCTCGCCAAAATATTGAGTGATTTAAACGCGGAGGCTACGAGGCAAACAGTGGCGACTGCTTTAGCTAACATGGGTATGGCCGCCATCCCTGCGGCCGGCGAACTTACGGTCGCGCTGGGTAAGGCGAGGACTCCACTCACGCAAAAAGCAATTGCTCAAGCCCTTTCAAACATGGGGCCTGCGGCTGAAGTGGCGGTCCCGGCGTTAACTACTGTGCTAAAGAGGTTCGATGGGCATTCGACGTTTGGTTGGTATTACGCAGACGCTTTTATAAACGCCCTTGGCTCCATCGGACCAAGCGCTGCCCCGGCGATTGATACGCTAAGGTCCTTGGAGCAGAAAGCGCAGATGCCTTGAATAGGGGTATCATCAAGGCGGCGCTCGCAAATATCGATAACAAAACTCATTTGCCTTTGGAAGGTTGGTGGGGAGTTATTTCCGTAGCGGTCGGAGTGATACTATTCATTGCAAATGTCGGCTTGTTTCTTGCCGCGCGTTGGTACCCCGTGGCTCTCCGGATATTCACCGACGAAGACTGGAAACTTACTACGTTTCCGGTTAGACTTCCTAGTTTTTTCCTGCGCTACTTTAGGTTTAGCCAACTATGGATCCTCGATCTTTACGTGAAAAGGACAACGGAAGGACTACCTGCGACGTCACCTCCGTACTTGTCAATGATAGTGACGGGACCGCGCGGCGAAAGACAAGAGAGCGCAAAACTTGTCGCAGGGCTTGACCGCGAACGACGGATATGGATTTCAGGGGGCAAGCGGGATGGGTAAAACCGCACTTTGCTATCACCTTTTTGACACTTGCTTCAGAGGCGTTAACAATTTCTTTCGACGCAGCGAGATATCATGGGTTCATACTCGTTTTTATCAGAGCGCGGGATTTTGCTGAAACTGACAGCTCGGACAAGTTTGACATTGGCTTGGGCGGTCAATGCTGTACGCTCGGCGTTGTCGAGCAATGGCTTGAGCGTACGAAATGAGAACTTTGTGAAAGCCTTTCTCGATAGTGGAATTTCTTGCTGTTGTTGTTGACGGTCTAAATGAGGTCGGTCGGTATCGGGCAATGCAGGCATTCGCTGACGATTTTCCCCAAACTAAAATACTGGTGACATCGGTCGACGCAGCGGATCGCCGGTTTCACAATTGGGTGCTGCCTCGCAACGTACATGAATACGTCGAAAGTTTACTCGACTTATATTTGTTACAACCATTGGCAACCGAGGTGATGCTGCGCATTAACCCAAATCGGATTAATGGGATTTATCCGATCTGGCTACGATGTCAGACTTATCGTCGATTTGGTCAAAGACAATAACAATAACACTAATTCACTGCCAAAGAATCGAGTTTAAACTGTATCATAGCGTAGTTATGTCCGCGTGGCCCGACGGGGACGCTGAAAAATGTGCCCAGGACCAAACTCAGTTAGAAGCAGCCGCTTGGAAGCTTCTTTCGGAACGGGAAGCAAACGAAGATAAACAACGGCTCACTCCAGATAAAGATCTACCGAAGCGCTTATTGGTTCAGCTTGCTGCCGGACCGGGGGGCATGAATCAGGGAATACGTTTGGTCCGGCAACTCGAGGGGGAATTTGAATTTGTACACGATCAGATGAACGCATATTTGGCGGGTCGCTGGCTTACGAAGCACGACCGGTCTACTGAAGCCATGGAGGAAATGTTATTGAGCTCAAAGCTTTGGAATAACACCAAAGAAGCTCAACGACCTTTTAGTGAGTTTGTTGCCGACATGCTTGAAGACGACGCCGTCGAGTGGCTTTGGTCGGGAATTCGAAGGGACGAGAGTTGGAGGTCTTGCGACGGGCTCTCGAGAGACGTCGCTGAGGAGCGCGGTGTTGAGTTGAAAACGTCAAAGCGGCGTCGTTCCAGAGCGTCGGCTTGATTAGGTTTCCGTAGTTTGCCCGTCGGTCACCGATAGCATCCGCTGTCTGTGCTTTGGTGCAATTTTAGCGATCAGGCGGTGCCCACACTGTGGATGGACGCTATCGCATCATTCGGAACCAATCAAAATGCCTGGTCAGCCTGATGGAAATTCGCCTGGTGCCCAGAATGAGGCTGAATCAATCAATCGCTATATCCCCATCTGTTCGTTCCAGTGGGGATATAGCGATCGTACGCATGAGCCGCATTTTGGGCACCCCTCCGGGAACCTTTCGGGGGCTGATCCGGGCAGATTTTTACCTATCTGCCGCGGTCATATCGTAGCGTGAACCTCCGCTTGCCCCCCGTTCATCCTCATCGCAGGCGGCTCAGGCCGTTGGAACCTGAGGGTGACGCATGATTCCTCCCTTTCGATTGTTCGCCCTGCCGGAAAAGTTTGCGTTCAAGAAATACGACCCCGTTGCGCGCAAGCACGTGGAGTTCAAGGAAACGAAGATCAAGTAATCCCGCGCTTCCGAGCGGGGCGATCGAGGGCGCCTGTTGGCGGCCTTTTTGTCTCGTAAGTCAATTGGCCGGGGCGCCTCGCGGCGTCCAGGCGCCGGCGCGGGACCAGCGCCCCGGAATGCCTATCCGAAAGTGTTTCGGTTCCCACCCAGCAGCGATAGGATCACTCTCCAAGCGAGGGGGTCGATGGGCGTCTCGCATGCGGCGCGGAGGGAGATCAGTGGCGAGGTTTGAGGGCAAGGTGGCCCTGGTGACGGGGCCACATCCGGCATTGGTCGGGCCACGGCGATCGCCTTTGCCCGAGACGGCGCCGTTGTCGTCGCGGCCGGGCGGCGTGAGGCGGAGGGAGCCGAAACCATACGTCTCATCCATACATTCGGCGGCAGCGCCGAGTTCATGAAGACTGACGTATCGGTGGAAGCTGAGGTCGAAAACCTCGTGAAGCGAACCCTTTCCGCCTACGGACGTCTGGATTGCGCCTTCAACAATGCAGGCGCGTTTGGTCTCTCGCCGATATCCGAACAGACGGAAGCAAGCTTCGATCTCATCAACGACACAAATGTCAAAGGTGTGTACCTCTGTATGAAGCACGAGTTGCGTTGCATGGCTCCCGCCGGCAGAGGCGCGATCGTAAACTCGTCGTCCCTCGCCGGCCTGATTGGAAGACGAGATCAAAGCGGCTACTCCGCAAGCAAACATGCGGTGATTGGCCTGACCCAGTCAGCGGCGCTGGAAGTGGCCGCGCAGGGCGTCAGGGTGAACGCGGTGTGTCCCGCGGCGATCGAGGGCGCCATGGATGTGAAATTCATGGAGTATTTCAAGCTGTCGAAGAAGGAACTGTTCGCCCAGGTCCCGATGGGCCGTCCGGGCACGCCTGACGATGTCGCCCGCGCGGTTCTGTTCCTGTGTTCGGCCGACGCGGCATTCATCACCGGCGCGACGCTGACGGTGGACGGGGGCATGGGGGCGAAGTGACGTCGTCACTAAAAAAAAAAAAAAAAAAAAAAAATCACATCAACGCACCAGAACCGTTCATCACAAGGCGATGAGATTCGCAAACCGACCAAGGCACATCACGCCATAGCTCAACTGGTTGCTTCGGGGGCGGTGCGAGTTGTCATCACGACGAATTTTGACAGGTTGATTGAGAATGCCCTACGTGAGGCTGGTGTCGAGCCCACTGTGATCGCTAGCGACGATGCCATTGCCGGTGCGACGCCCTTGGTTCACTCGAAATGCACAGTGATCAAGGTCCACGGCGATTATCTCGACGCCCGCATCAAGAACACGGACGCCGAGCTCGAGGACTATTCGCCAGCAATGAACACGTTGCTGGATCAGGTCTTCGACAACTTCGGCCTCCTTGTGGTGGGCTCGTGCCGGCGAGTGGGACATGGCGCTGCCATCTGCCGACCCTTCGCGCCCCTTCTCGGCGATACCCGCTCTACTGGGCATCGCGCGGCAACGTTGGCGCGCTTGCGAAAGTCGTCTTACAGCAGCGCGCTGGTCGGAGCTTCCCGATCACAGATGCAGACAGTTTCTTCGTGAAGCTACGCGAAACGCTGGTAAATGAGGGGACTGTCCTGAATTTCGTGTGTGGTTTGGGCACAATGGGAAGAGAGGAGCGATCCCATGGCCCGACGCAAGGAACCCAAGATCCCGGATGCTATTCTTGATCAGCTTCTTGGTGGCGCTGATCCCAAGACGGCCTTTGATCGGAACGGCCTTCTGGACGATTTGAAGAAAGCGCTGGCCGAGCTGGCGCTCAACGCCGAGATGGATCATCATCTTGCGAATGGCGAGGCCGGCAACAGCCGCAACGGCTATGGCAAGAAGACGGTAGTTACCGACACCGCTCGGATAGAGCTGCATGTGCCAAGAGATTGGCGGTCTTAGCTTCGATCCGCACTTGATCGCCAAGTACCAGCGGCGGTTTCCCGGCTTCGACGAGAAAATCATCTCGATGTACGCTCGCGGCATGAGCGTGCGAGAGATCGTCGGACAGGCGTTGTCACGCCGCGTGGGGCTTGCGGTCCGGCCGGTGGCCGAATAACCGAGCGGATGAAGAAAATCAGCTACAGCGGATATCGTTTCCCGCCTGAGATCATTCACCAAGCTATATGGCTCTAACTTAGGTTCACCCTCAGCCTGCGCGACGTCGAAGATTTGTTGGCGGAACGCGGAGTGGCGGTGTCCTATGAGACGGTTCGGCGTTGGGTGAACCATTTCGGACCGATGATCGCCGCCGACCTACGAAAGCGTCGGCTGAAACCTCACGCGACTTGGCATCTGGATGAGGTCTATCTGAAAATCGACGGCCGAATGGTCTACCTTTGGCGGGCCGTCGACGCGGAGGGCGAGGTACTCGATGTGTTGGTCCAGTCCAAGCGAAACAAGCACGCCGCGCTGAAACTGATGCGCAAGCTCTTGAAGAAGTACGCCTTCGTTCCCGAGCGATTGGTCACCGACGACTTGCGATCATACAGTGCCGCGGTCCGAGACCTTGGAATTGAACGTCGGCATGAGCGCGGGCGATGGAGGAACAATCGAGCGGAGAACTCGCATCAGCCGACGCGACGGCGGGAGCGCAAAATGCAGCGGTTCAAGAGTCCGGGTTCAGCGCAGAAATTTCTCTCCACCCACGCCGCCGTCTACAACACCTTTAACGTCCAACGCCATCTCACCTCGGCCCAAACGCACCGCACGCTGCGCGCCGCGGCGATGGAGACGTGGCGGACCGCAGTCGCAGCGGCCTAACAATTCCTGAGGCGCCGACACTTCGCGCTCGCCGCACGGCAATGTGACGAAGGCGACAGGAGCAGGCCCTGCGTATCCTCGGTCTCCCGGGGCGTCGTTATCGCGCCGCGATCCACAGAACATCGAAGCGAACGCCCCCTTCACACAGCGCTACGCGGGCCGCTGCCGCGCATCTCTCTGGCCAGCACTTTAGGAACCCTTCGCAATCTCCTCCTTGACCAGACGGCTCACGTCCGCTCGGAGGCCAACCGACTCGTGCCAGCCGTAATTGCCGAAGGGCGCCAGGCCGCCGTCAACGGCAATGTCCTGACCAGTGATGAATGACGACGCGTCGCTCGCAAGGAACACTGCTGCCTGAGCGACGTCATGGGTCTCACCGGCCCGAGGAATAGGCTGCAGCGAGGCGAAGCGGTTCCGGATCACGCCCAACACCCGGTCAGCATCGGCGCCGCTAACCCCGGCGGTCTTGGCGAAAATGCCGGTGACGATGCCGCCGGGTGAAATGCAGTTGAGCCGAATTCCAGCGTGGCTGAGTTCGGCCGCTGCCGAGCGGGTCAACTGGCTCGCCGCTGCCTTCGACCCGCTGTAGATGGGGCCGGCAAGGCCGCCACGCAGTCCGGCTGCACTGGCGATGGTGATGATGCTGCCCGCCCCCTGACGCAGCATGACCGCCGCAGCATGCTTGATCCCGAAGAAGACCCCGCGCACGTTGACGCCAAATACGCCGTCGAACTGCTCCGCTGTTACTTCAGTAATACTGACCATCGGCGAGCCGGAGCCGGCGTTGTTGACCAAGCAGTCCAGGCGTCCGAACCGGCTGACGGCATGGTCGATCATCGCCTTCACATCAGCCTCGACCGAGACGTCAGTGCGAATGAAAATGAGGCTGTCGCCGCACCTGGCTTCCAGTGCGCTGCCCTCATCGCTGCGCCGTCCGGCGGCGACGACAGATGCGCCTTCCTCGACGAATAATTCGGCGATCCGATCGCCGATGCCACTGGTCGCGCCCGTTACAACGGCGACTTTTCCGTCAAGTTGACCCATTGGGCGACATTCGCCAGATGACAGCCTTATTGCGGCTAAGACTGGGCCCGTAGCAAGACTTTGACAAGACTGAAATGTCGTTGAGACCCGCTGTGGCTTGTAGATAATTTCGAGGGCTGTCTCGCACGCCGAAGGCCCGCGCTGTGATGACCGTCACAGCGAGCTACAAGGGACTATGCTCAATTGGTCAAATGAACTGGGGTCCTGAACACTAGGCGGCCCATTCGGAGACGCGGCGATGTTCGGTAAGGCATTGTGACGTCGGCGTTCGCTTGTTCGGGTTTCGCCGGCGCGGTAGCCCGTGAAGCATGAAGAAAGTCAGCTACGCCGGAAACCGGACGTGTCGCTCGGCGAGGTCTTCCTGTTTCGCGATCGTCCCGATGTCCGCCGCCGGGTCTTTGACGATCATGTCGACCCACGCTCTCGACCGCGCGATCGCCATCAGCAACCCCGATCGCGTCGCTTCGCTGATTACCTGACCGTCGGATGGCGTATGCGTGAGTCCCTTGCGCAGCGGTTGGGCCGCCGTGAAGGGGATCGAGATGGTCAAGCCATCGTTCGGGTTGCTTGCTGCCTCCGCCAAATCGCCTGAACGCAGTCTGATTGTGATCTGATCTCGGCACACGATCGTTCGCGCGAGATGGTCCTCAATGATCTCGCGATTGGATGCGTCGTTGTCAACGTCGCTGTTTGCGCCGAGCGCCTTGGCGATTAGAGCCTCGACGTCGGGCGCCGAGATCCTGGCGACCGATCCAGCTTCACTAGCCCGCCCCTGCAACAGGGCGTGCGAGACATAGTAACGATAGCGCACACCCTTCTTGTTCGCATGCGTCGGCGTCATCGGATTTCCGCGGTCGTCGAAGATGCGGCGCTGGGTATCTGTAAGCTTTGCCATGATGTTCTCCTCGTGCTTCGACAGCATCCGCTGTCACGGGCACGACCCCGCGTTGGCCCAGGGGCCGGCGAGGCAGGAGCGCCTCATGGCAGGCGCGCGGTCCCACAACTAGTCCCGCGGCATCTGATTCAGTTTCGAAGGCGCCCCGATGATTGGTCCGCTTTCGATGACGTAGAAGGCTTTTTGTCACTCCGCATTAGCAAGCACGCAATCGCCGCCGCAATCGGCAGGCCCGCACCGTTTTCGTAGTAGCTGAAGGCTGGCGAAGGATTGACCTCAAAGCAATAGACCCTCTCGTCAGGCGTGACCTTCAGATCGATACCCGACACTTCAAGACCCAGCTTCTTCGTTAGCCGCACGCACCGTTCGGTGAGTTCGGTCGATAGGGTCACTTCGCGCAAATCTGCCGCCAGGCCGGTCTGCTGGAGTGCATATCGGTAGTCGGTCGCCTCCGTCTGGACGGCGGCAGCGAAGACCTCCTCTCCTACGACGTGGACGCGAATCTCGGTACCTGGGACAAAAGCCTGGAATTGGGTAGGGCACCAACGGATTCGCTCGAGACGATCGGAGTTGCTGACGTCGGCATCGCAAACGATCGATCGAATCCCGCTGATCGATTTGTAAATGATCCGCCCGTGTACAGCGTGAAAGGCGACTACGGCTTCTGGATCACTGGTGATCAACGTCTCGGGCGTGAGGAATCCAGCCCGGCGAATAATCTGAGCCTGGAATGGCTTGGACATGTTAGTGGCGCTGGGCCAGGATCGGTTGACCATGCAGCCTGGCGCAATGTCCATCCAGCGCGTCAACGTCTCGTGAAACCCCCGGCAACGATAGCGAAGCGGCGAATCTTCGGGTTCGCCATCGAGCTCCGGAAGGCTGCGATCATCCATTAGACGAAGATATGCGGCACGGAACTCAGATAGTGGGTAGCCGTTCCCGGCAACGGTCAGTGCCCCGCCAATTCGACCTTGCGAAACATCAAGCGCTATCGCGCATTCGCCGAATCGACGCTGGCTGAGCATCAAAATGTCTGCTCCTTCAGTGCGCAGTCTGTCGGCAACTAGCCCTAACGCCGGCTCCGAGAGGATCCCACACAGTAGGATCATAGTTTTTGTCCGCAAAGCGCCAGCGCTAGTCGCTTCACGAGCGCCGTGCTCCCTATTCTTAAGTCGGGCCATGGCGACGCATAAGCGAACGCCAGACAACCGGGTCGTATTTCAAAGAGATTGATTCCGAGAAGATCTGCGCCGCTCGCCTCCGCCATCCGCCGGCATGCCGCGCCCACATTTGCGGGAAGCGCGGCCCCAAAGAGGTCATTCCGGAACGCAACGGCCGAGATCAACGGTGTGCCCGCAGGCGCCAGCGAACGCTGGCCAATCTCGGGCCCGTCACCGTCGGTCTGGTGATAGTCTGGGACGGTAAGGCGGGCAGCGGACGCCAGCATTGACCATTCGGACATGTGGCGCCAAGCGCCGCCCATTCCCTGTGGAGTGGGTGGGTTCAGAATATTTGGAAGACCTGAGAGCCAGCTCATAGCGAACGCCATCGCCTCGGCAGCTGCATAGTCGCGATCTTCGGCAATCGCGAAGTTGGCGAGCGAAGCTGGTGCAGCTATCAGCCGATTGAGCACCCCTTCAAACGATCCCCCACGCCACCGTCTGCCGTCCGCCATATCGACTTCTATATCGGGATCGTCCAACCCGAGGCGATGGTGCCATCTGGTCGCCAGGTCGAGTTCGCTGCTCTTTACGAGGTCTCCTTCGGCGCCGACCCATGTCGAGAGCCGGTCATGCAACCATAGGGCTGCCTCGTCATAGTCATGACAGACTATCAGGTAGCGGCGCGAGCTTGCGACCGGCGGCACTGAAGGGATCTCGCAATCCCCTAGCTCAAACGGCGCCGGGCTCGTCCCTCAGCGCTCCCTTGGACAGGTCAGGCCGTTGCTCGGGTGATATAAAGTGCTTGAGCTTCCCTATCTCGGCTTCAAGGGCGGCTACGCGAGCCAAAAGTTGCGGGTCCTGAACAGGCTGCCTATTTGTCGAAGGAGTAAGCGTCCCCCAACCGACGTCAAAAAAGATATCGTTGCGATCCTTTTCGAGTTTCTCGTGCTTGTGCGTCTTAGCCCAGTCAGCGGCGTACTTGTCGGCCCCCTCATCTTTTTCGGGCTTGGGGTTTTGCAATTTCCCGACGATCAAATCGAGACGATCTTTGAAGACGCCAGTGTCCTGAGAAACCTTATCCTCGAATTCGCTCTTGTCGCTCCCCACCCTCTCGCCGGGTACTGCGGCAGAACGAACTTCACGAAACGGGGGCTCAGCCATGGTAACCTCCTGAACGATGCGCCTACGTGCGCGAACCGATGTGGCGCGGCGCCAAACGCCAGCAACCAGTCCGTATCGTTGTGATAGTTTCCGCAGGGACGACGACGAAATATCATCGAGTTTGCACATTAAGTCTAGACCAAATGCTCGATACGGGCCAATTCTGAGCTGAGCCCGGCGCGTCGAACGGTTCTTGGCAACCCCGGACTGGGTCTTGCCGAGGCGAGTAAGTGACACTGGAGGCGGAGGGCGGAGGAGGAGCGAGAGGATAGCGGTATCCATCGGATCGCGCCCTTACCCTCCTTGATCCGGCTTCCGCGCTTGCAGTAGAAAGCGACGAGTTTCACCGCCCGCCTCACCACGTTGGTGAAGATGATTCCGGCTAGGGGCACCAAAGACCCTAAAACCAATTGAAATCATTGAACTCTTTCCTCGATCTGTCAAACCTCCGAGGCACCCATATTTACGGTTTGACAATTTGTAGTTTCGACAGCTTGACCATTCCGCTCTCCGCGAGGAGGTCACGGTCTCGCTTCTTCGTGTAGAGAGTGGTCATAGCCGTCGTCTCATGCCCGGCTATCGCCATCAGCTCGCGGTCCCTCAACCCCATGTCTGCGCCCATCGTCTGGAGGGCTTTTCTCAGCCCGTGCGCCGATAACCCCTTGAGGGCGGCCCGGTCGCACTTGTCCCGGAACCAATTGCCGAACCCGTTCGACGTGAACGGCTTGCCGAACTCCGTGACGAGAAACGTCAGCTGGTTTTTGGGCACCGTGTCGAGGGCCTTCTGCAGCTCGGGGTGGATGGGGATACGCATCTGCTTGTGCAACCTGCGTTCGTTCTTCTGCTGGACGAACTGGATCGCCCCGTCCTTGACGTGCTGCCGGCCGAAGCACCCAATCTATCCAATCGACCAATTGGGTCGCCCCCATGAGGTGAAAATTCGAGCGGTGCGTAAAACGAGTCGTGACCGGTGTTCATTTGCGAAATGGCAGCGCGATCTCTACAGTACCCAAATTCCGTCTTCTCAAGTGACAAGATCGGGACTAAGACTTCGACCATGCCAACGATTTCAGCGGCTCCCATTCTGACTGTCTTTCAGCCGACACCTAATCTTCAAGTCAATTTTGACCAGCCGTTTCAGATCACCGGTCAGGTAACCGACCGATTGACGCCGGAACCCATCTCAATCGACTCGGTAACTGTACAAGTTGACGACGGACCTCTCATTGCAGCAACTCGTAAGATCATTCCGAGCAAGACGCTTACAGAAGTAACGTTCCATGCCACGGCGCAGATATCCAGCGGCAACGATCCCCACACCGTCACAGTAGTGGCTACGAATGACGAGGGGCTTAAGGCAACAAAGACAGTAATTGTCTTTGCAACAACGCCCTTCCAAGTCGATGCTCCGGCGCTGCTAGTTGACCTTCTGTTCCTCGTCAATATCGACCCAAATAACCAACAACTCCTGTCTCTGATTGGCGCGATACAGCGACGGCTCGTATCCCTATCGGCTTCTTTAGCCAGCGTGAATAAGATACTCATTGGGCCAAACGTGACCGTTCAACCATTCAACGCTCATTACCTGATGCGTCTCGGCCTATGGATTGAGGACCCCAGTTTCCCGGTAGTACCTCCATCAGGCGACTCCCTTTTGCCGACACTCTCAGATGCCGCAGCCGCAGCCGCTTTCGCGGCCACACCTATTTTGGCTTTCGCAACGACGCCGGACTCCGCTCCGGCCTTCGCGCTATTTATTCCCGCCGCGACCCTGCAGCATCTCGTCGACGCAATGTTTCTCGACCTTAAGGCCAAGGCCGCCGAGCGGGGGTTTGCAATTGACGCGCCGATTGTTGTCCAAACAATAAGTCCCACTACTGTAAACACAAATATCAGCGGCTCTATCCTGCATGGCACTGTACCGGCCAGTTTCACGATCAGCGAGACAGTCGGATTGCAAGCGGTATCGGATTCTCAACTACAGCAGATGGTCCCTGCGGTTCTTTCGACAAACTCCACTTCAAGCACGGGTAGCATCCTCGAATGGCTTGTTGCAGATTTCCTCCCCTACCTCGGCGCGGTTCTAAGCGAGATCTTATTAGCCGACGTCTCTTACAAAGTGTCCGTTGGCGCAAGCCAACAATCTGGCGTGGCCGGGTCCTTTCTAGACAGCATCCCCGCGCGCGTTCCCTTCGGTGACAAGGCAATCACGCTGGGCCCCCTTACGTTCCCGCCTTTCCCCACGCTCAATTTATACTGGTTCTCTTTCGGGGCCACCCCCGCCGGACTCGTCGGGAATGGTCAGGCTGAATTCGAAGCGAGGACCGAACCCCTCGTCAAGGTGAGTGTCGTTGGCCCAATTCTTTTGTTGGGTTTCAGGATACGATCGTTGAATTTACGGATCCAGAAATGGGATTTATTTTAGAGAATATCACTCCAGATCCCGGCAAGTTCAGCTGGCAGGTAACTGGCGCGGGCTCCAATACAGGATCACTCGAACCGCCCAGCATCGTTGTTCAGTCCGGCGCCTTTGTCCCAAGCTTTCGGTTGCCACCAGAGGTGCAGGTCGGAACTTACTCTTTCAGGTTGAGAGTAGATGCCCTTGAGACATGCCAATCGGATTCCACCCAAACATTGGTCGGAACGGGTGCGATTGAGGTGAATTTTCATGTAAGGAAGAAGACTGCGGCCGACGGTGAATAAATCATTAGTCCCTCCACGGGACCGCAGGCGGATAGTCGACGTGCGCTCCTCTTTTGCAGACAATCCACATGAGGAACAGAGCAACGAGTTTCTCAGTAAGACGGGTGATACCAAATTAGATTTTCTTCGGAGATTCATCTGATCGTTGTCACTTAACGGTTTCTGCGCGGGGAATATCCGCAAAAACGACTTGTGTCGTACAACGATGTCATCGTCCGTCCGCGGGAAAGGGCGACATCGCGAAGAATAAATCTTCTCGAAACCAGATAGACCACATGTTCGCCTGAGATAGGGCGACCCGTCTCACAGTATGCAGGCTTATCGAGGGCTGCGCCGGGTGTTCTGGCGCCGAGCCTCATGCATAGGAGACGGGGTCTTGGACAAAGCTATCACATATGTCGGTCTTGACGTGCACAAGGATACGATCGCCGTGGCGCTGGCCGAGTGTCGGGAGCCATCTTGGCTGGGTCTGATCAACTCTTGGTGCAAATCGCCTTCCTACAACGGCATCATCCGAGCGCGGAGCAACTCGACACCGGCGCGGCCATACATGGCTCGCTTGAGGGTCTTCAGTCTATTGATCTGTCCTTCGGTCTGCCCGTTGCTCCAGGGCTCCGACATAGCGTTCCGCACCGCCTCCAGGTCTTGGCGTATCGCCTTCGCAAAACGCTGCATCGCGTAGATCCCAGACGCGCGCGCATCGATCAGCCAAGCGTCCAACCCCTCCACCGTTCCACCGCGAAGCAGGCCTCGAAACCGCATCGCCAGGCGCCGCATCGCTGTGAACTCGGCGGACGCCGCTTTCAGCGCATCGACGTTGGCGACCTGCCGGGCGGTCATCTGGCCGCGGGGTTTGACGCAAAGCGCCGCCGCGGTCAGCGGCGAGATCACCCGACCGGTCATTGGATCCAGCGTTCGCACACGGACCGGGGCTGGCTCCTCCTGCTCGTCACCCTCGAGAGAAGGCTCGCCGCTGCGCCAGGGTGCAAGGAAACGCGCTAGATGACTGAAGGACCCGGTATAGCCGCGATGGCGTATCTCGGCGAACAAGTGCCGGACTTTGGTAATGCCTTCGGCCCACCGCCGTTCCAGCAGAACGCCGAAATACGCCGGGGTGGAAGGGGTTGACGCCATTGTGTTGCGGTCCGGCAAATCGATGCGACGAACCCACCGTTCGACCCGTCGGCGACCAAGACCGAGTTTGTGGGCAATCTCCCCGACGGAACTGCCCCCTTCAAAAAGAGCCCTGATCTCGTCGAATAGCTGTTGCCGAATAGCCAGGCGCCCACGGCCCATCACGCGCGTCTGCGTGACAGCGTCAGAGGCGCAATCCGACTGCGCCAGAAGCGGCATCGTAGCCTGACTATCGTCAGGATTACGTGGGACGCCGGAATCGGCGCCTCATAGCCGCCAAGCTGTCGCTCAATGGTCTCGCGGAAGTTCTGCAGCAGATGAAAACGATCAGCGACCTGCCTCGCCTGCGGCGCGCCCTCACGCGCGGCCTCCGCATAGAGGCCAGCACGATCGCGGCTGACCACCTCCACGTCCGGATGATCCTTGAACCAACTGGCCGTGGTCGCCGCCGAACGATCCACCAGCACGTCCACCACCTCACGACGCTCCAGGTCAACGATGATCGTCCCGTAGTTGGAGCCCTTCCGCCACGCCCAGTCATCGACGCCAGCCACATGGACGGCGGCCACGGCGCTGCTTTCGGACCGAGCCCTGGCGTGCTTCCTCAGGCCGGCCAGGATCGTCGTGTCGCTGACCGGCATCCCGAGCCGTCTCATCAGCCGCTCCGAGGGCGGCTTCGTCACATTGCCGTGCGGCGAGCGCGAAGTGTCGGCGCCTCAGGAATTGTTAGGCCGCTGCGACTGCGGTCCGCCACGTCTCCATCGCCGCGGCGCGCAGCGTGCGGTGCGTTTGGGCCGAGGTGAGATGGCGTTGGACGTTAAAGGTGTTGTAGACGGCGGCGTGGGTGGAGAGAAATTTCTGCGCTGAACCCGGACTCTTGAACCGCTGCATTTTGCGCTCCCGCCGTCGCGTCGGCTGATGCGAGTTCTCCGCTCGATTGTTCCTCCATCGCCCGCGCTCATGCCGACGTTCGATTCCAAGGTCTCGGACCGCGGCACTGTATGATCGCAAGTCGTCGGTGACCAATCGCTCGGGAACGAAGGCGTACTTCTTCAAGAGCTTGCGCATCAGTTTCAGCGCGGCGTGCTTGTTTCGCTTGGACTGGACCAACACATCGAGTACCTCGCCCTCCGCGTCGACGGCCCGCCAAAGGTAGACCATTCGGCCGTCGATTTTCAGATAGACCTCATCCAGATGCCAAGTCGCGTGAGGTTTCAGCCGACGCTTTCGTAGGTCGGCGGCGATCATCGGTCCGAAATGGTTCACCCAACGCCGAACCGTCTCATAGGACACCGCCACTCCGCGTTCCGCCAACAAATCTTCGACGTCGCGCAGGCTGAGGGTGAACCTAAGATAGAGCCATATAGCTTGGTGAATGATCTCAGGCGGGAAACGATATCCGCTGTAGCTGATTTTCTTCATCCGCTCGGTTATTCGGCCACCGGCCGGACCGCAAGCCCCACGCGGCGTGACAACGCCTGCGGCGCTGAGCGTCGGCCGGGGGAGCGTCTATCGCGCGCTTCAAGCGGCAGGGATGAAGTAAGCGTCTACCCGACCATCGGGGTCTCCCCGCCGCCTTCGGAAATGACTGGAACGAAGCCTCAGGAACGCGGCGCCTACCGCGTCGGTCGATCCTGTCGGCGATATCATTGGGAGGGCGGCTGACGGGTCGCCGCCTTCCGAGGCGCGCCCTCGATCAATCCTCCGAGTGAAGAGGGACTTGCGAAACACTAAGGTCGGAAGCCGCGCTCTATTGAGGCGCAGGGCCCATATTGCGGATGATGTCAAACCGGAGACCCGACCACCCGGAGCCTTTGCCCTGTTCTGACGTTCGGCCCAGCCAAACGAAGATGGATCCGTCCGAAGAGCGTGTATAGCGAAAGTAACGGTCCACATGCACGCCCGACCTGGGGACGGCGCGATCTGCGACAAAGAAAGGATGCTGCGGCTCGAGAATGAGCGCGCGCGCCTGCAGGTTTACGGCGGGGGAGCCGCTCTCCATGATTCCACGACGCAGATAGAGGCCCCCCTGCGTGGTCTGCACCGGGACCATCGGAATCCAGTTGTCGGGGACGGGAGTCTCGAGCGTATAGTAGATCTGCGGGCCGCCCGGGGTCGCTGACGGCGGCGACGGTAGCGGGGTGTTCTTGATGCGCTGAAGATACATCTGGTACGCGTCGACGGGTGCGTCGAGATCGCCTTGCAGTCGGTTCTCGACCGCCCAGGCCATCGCCGCCATGTCGTCGCGCAGGAACAGCACTTCCTCGATCGCGGGCGCGTCGATGACCACGCCGAGCGTCGGCGCCATGAGGATGAAATCCGATCGTGCTCCCTCAGCGGAGATTTTGTACATCGACCAGGGCTTCTCGCCCGGATTGACCTGCGTTTGCTCGGACGGCCGGATCAGCGTGCGCACGCCGAACGTGTCGGTGACCACCAGCGTGGTCACGCGGCTGAGCGTCCCGGGCGGCGAAGCGCCCGTGACGCCCACCGTCACCGGCACGGGCACGCTGAACCAATCGTTGCCGTAAATCAACGCGAACTCCATCACCAGGAGCTTGGCCAGATCCACGGTCTCGGCGTCGAGTTGCCCGAAATCGGTCACGGCGTCCTCGAAGTTCCACCAGCGCGAAGTGGCCATGCCGCGGAAGGTGACGTGATTTGGAAGGAAATCGAACGACACCGGCGTCACTTGCGCCGGGTTAGCCGTGAAGACCGGCAAGGACTGCGCGGTTCGCAGCGAGAAGGAATACCAATCGAGACGTCCGCCGGGAAAATCGGACGCCTCCAGCACGGTATTCTGGCCGCCCGGCCGGAGACCCGAGCGCGAAGCTATAGTCGAGGGTCTCTGCCGCCCACGCCGAGTCCGTCTGAGGTTCGCTGAACAGCGCCCGGCGAAACGTCACGAAGGCCGCTATCACCGCCGGCATTCCGGCGCTCTGCGCCGCCGTCGGTAGAGGCGTGGTGGGCGTTTGTCCGGCCGCTGTCGCAACTGCGGACACGTATAGCGCTTCGCCGTCGGTGACCCGCCCGGCGACCAAGGACCGGAATCGCGCCGCGTCCGGCGGGGCGTATTCGGGATCCGGCGGGCTGGCGGCGATGGGAAAGGCGGCGCGAAACGCCGCGATCACCGCTTCTGGAGTCGCGACTCCGCCCTGGCGGACTAGGTTCTCGAAGTACAAGCCTTGTTGCACGCTCCCGCGCAAACGCAGGACCACGGCTTCGCGCTCCACATGCGCCTCGATCGGCACTGTCGGATCGATCGGCGCGGTCGCCGAATCGTCGGCGCCGGGCCGGTAGGTTGTCACGGTCTGCATCTCTGCCCCGAGCGTCGCGTGCACCGGCGATCCTGCGTCGTCGCCCAGGAATTCCCCGACCTGCCACTGGCGCGCGAGCAGCCACAAGGGATCGCGCACCTGCGCCTGCAGGCTGCGCTGCAGCGAGGCGTCGCGCGGAGATGGCTCGAGCCGCGTCCAAGTGGTGATCGAGGGGGCGCGTGGCGGTCTAAATATGAAGGGTCGCGTCGACAGGGCGTCGCTCCGTTGCAAAGTTGACCGAAACGGTTGCAGCCTGAAGATTGAGCGCAAAGTAGAGCGCCGGCAGAATCTGCCCCATGCCGCGCAGGCTCGAGAGATCCACGGTGCGGATCTTCGCCAGTTCGAGGGTCTCTTCCAGGATGCCGGCGATGAGATCGTCGTCCCAGACGGGGCGACTGTCCGGACAAACCGCAAGCAGGCAAGCCTGCGGCGCGCGCGCTTTCGGCTCCTCATAGTGGAACGACGACCGATGCGGTCTCGGCGGTGCTCGGAATTCGTTCCGGCCACTCGTCCACCAGCAGCCCGGCGTAAGGCGTTTGGGTCAGCGCGCCCTGGGCAAAACAGGCAAGGGCGACGCGGCCTTTGGCGGGCGGGTTGGCCGGGTCGATCGGCAGGCCGAGCCAGCGGTCGTTGGCGACCATCGGCAATTGCCCCAGCACGGGCGCAGCCGGGGCGAACGCCGGCCCGCCAAGCGCCTGCGCCAAGTTCATCGCCACGTCGAGCCGCGATACCCCCGGGCGGACATGCGTCACTTGCGTCAGCCATCGCGAAGGCGCCGCGGGGTCCGACGCAACGAGCGCGGAGGACTGCGCAAAGGCCGCGTTGCAGATTCGGCGGCATCCGGCGGGGTGAAGTGCGGGGAGCACGACGAAACCCTTGCCGAAGATCGCGCTCAACACGCCGAGCGCATCTACGTTCGGCGCTGTCGCCTGCTCAACCCTGCCGGTGAGAACCGACAGCACCGCCTTGGCCTGTGCGAGGTTGGCGTCGGTGATCGTCGAAGGGATCGACCCCGTCGACTGCCGTAGTAGCTGCAGGCGATGAGCGCGGCGCGCAGCGCCGCCGCCGTCACGGCTGTGCTCGACGGCTCCGATATCGTGCGTGTCAAGGGTCGCAAGCGCAGCCGAGTGCGCGTCCTGGCGCTAAATCGGCGACATCCAGCCGGCCGGCGCCTGAACGTTGTTCTCCGGCAGCGCGTCATGTCTTGTGGCCCGAGCGGGGCGGGCCGCTGAGACGAGCGTCCGCAACGACTTGGCAAGGAAAAAGAAATCGGGAAATGAGACCCACGCTGGCGGCGCCGGGGCGGGCTGATAATTGATCTGCACGCCGGTCGCGCCGGCCGAGACCGCAGCGGCGTAGAGGATGCGCGCTTCCAGTTCGGCTTGCTGCGCGACTTCGGCGGCGTCGGCCATGGCGAGGCAATCGAGCGCTCCGACATCGAGTCTGCAGGAGACTGACGTTGGCGGCGTGACCGCCTGCAGAGTCCGAATACTGCACCGAACAGGTCACCGTCGACGGATCGGGGAGTAGGTGGTCAGCCATGCCTCGAGCCATGGCTCCGCGACCGCGCGCGGGTGCGCCGCTCCGCCGGTCCAGGTCGGGTTCCCGGTCGGCTGGCCGGCGAGCAGCACGGCTATGCGGTGCGTCAGGTCGAGACCGCCGCGCGGCGTTGCGATCACGTCAGGATCGGGCGGCCGCTGTCCCTTGGATATCGCGTCTATCAACCCCCCGCCACGGCCGAAATTTCCGCGAATGATCTGAAACACGGCCTCCGCCATGCCGACGTCGCCAAGCGCATCGGCATAGTCGTCGAGCGTCTGCAGCAAACCGACAACCGCAGTTTGCTCTGCGCCCGGCGGCGGCAGGCCGACGCCCCAGATTCGACCCGGCCGCGAGCTCCGCCGCTATCCCATGCGCTACGCAACGCCAGACCGTCCACGACGTTCGATGCGCCGATCGACTCGGTCGGCGCGCTCGAAGGCGTCAACTTGGCGCCGACGACCGGGAAACGGTCGCGAAACGGCTGGATGTATTGCTGAAGATCAAGGTCGGCGAGACCCGCTTCGAACAGGTAACCCAATAGCGCATTCAGGCTTTGCCCCTGCTGCACGCCGTGGAGCAGGGACAAGGCATAGCGGACCCGCTCGGAAGACAGGTCGATATTCAACAGTGGCTCTTCAGGGGTCCCGGCGTGCGTCATGTAGCCGTTGCGCAAGATCGCGGCGACCGCCCCCTGGTCGGCGGACGGCGCATAAATGTAACCGCCGTTGTCGACCAGAGGCTGCAACGGCGTGGCTGGAACTGGCGCGTTTCGGCACCCGTTGCGCCCGCAACGCGTCGAGCTTTTGCACCAGCGCGAGGTCGGCGCCGTCGACCTTGGCGCGTTGCGGCGACGGCCGCACCTCCTCCAGCCATCCGAACGCGCCCAGGTGCAGGCCAGCGTTATTGTTTGCGCGCACGCGATTCAGAATCGCGTTGGCCACAGTAGAGGCCCAAACGTCTAGCCGATGGCTGCTTGCGTCGAGCCATTCGGTAAGAAGCCGATCCAATTCGGCCGTGGGCAGCGCGGCCAGGCGGTCGAGGCTGGCGCGCAGTCCGATCAACTGGTCGAACGAAGACCCCGGCGAGGGGTTGAGAGCAACGAGATAGTCGGCCCAGGTCAAGGCCGGATTCGGCACAGAGGGCCGCGCCAGCAGCTCCCACTTGCCGATTGGGGGCGTGGCCGGGGGCGTTGGTTGCGGGAAACCGACGAGCTCGATTTCTCTGAATTGCGACGCGGCGAGGCGCGCGGCGGCGACCTCTCCCTGTGCGGCGAGGTTCGCGTAGGCAATGATCAGCGACTGCCGCAAGATCATGTAGAGCAGGGACGTCGGCAGCGCGCCGGGATAGTTCTGCGCCTGAATGTCGCTGACTGAAGCTTGGCGAAGCCATTGGATGTAATTCACCGTCTTTCCGCCGCCGATATTGGCGTCGGCTTTCAGCGCGTCGGTTTCCGACAGGGGCCCGGATTGAACGGTCGGGCAGGAAACCGGGAAACTATTCCCCGACAGGCCTAGATGGATCACCCGCGGATCCCACGCGCCGAAGCCCAGCGAATCGAGCAACAGGCGTCCGGGCGGCAAGGCGCCCGCTACCCACGCATTCATGTCGGGCAACGCGAAGCCGAGAAAGATCATATAGTTCCAAAGAAAGTCGGCGCCGAAGACCTGCCGCCCGCGGAAGTTTGTTGAGCTCGCGTCCATGCCGAGCAGCCCGATCAGCTGCGCGTCCGGGTCGCCAGTGTTTTGCATGTGCGGCACGTCGGTGGAACTTGCGAGCCACGCTGGCCACAAGCGCAAAATGAAAGTCACCAAGCCCATCTCGACCGTCGCAGCCGGCGGCTCCAGGCGCGGGGGCCGGTAGCGCTTGAGCGAGGTGACCGGCAGCACCCCGTAGGGCGTCGTGCCGACTCGGAACGCCGGCGCCGGCCCGCGTGGCGTCGTATTGGCGGCGACGTATTCCCGGGCGGCCTCGATCTGGCTCGCCGAAAACACCGGGTCCATCATCTGCGGCAGGAAATAACCGAGCGTCGCCGGCCACAGCGCGGTGAGCATGTCGGTGCCGCTTTGGCTGTTGACGCCGTCCGCATATTGCGTGTGGGCGAGATGGGCCGCGTCGAGGCCGACCAGCCGGGCGAAGACGTTGCCATCGCAGGTCGGCTGCTGCGTCAACGGCGCCTGGCGCTCGTAGGCGAAACTGGCGTCGTAGTCGGGATCCTTGCGCGAATATGCCGAACTGGCGTCGGTGGTGTTCTTGGTCGGCGAGCCTTGCGGGACCAGCGCGAAGCCGTCGGTGTAATGATGGGCGTCGAGCAGATCCCCAAGATCGCTACCGCCGCCCGCGCCGACGGTTCTCAGTCCATAAACGAAGATGCGGTCGAAGCCGCGGGCGCGCTGGTCCGGCGTGAGGGGAATCTTGAGCGCCATCCCGGCCGCCACCGCGGCGTCGAAGTTGACCAGCCATTGCAGCCCGGCGTCGACCGGCGAGCCGGCAGGGAAAGGATTTGTTCCCGGTGGAAGATCGGCAGGCAGAGGTGTGATCCCGGTCGCGAGGACTGGCGTGATCGGGCCGCCCTGGTGCGACGTGGTCTGGGCTCCGTCGACCAACCGCACTGTCCACGCATCGGGCAGGGCGCTGGCGACCGCCGGCCGCTCCCACGAGCTGTCGTGCGTCGGAGGGCTGGGAAAGGCCGGCGCGGGGATTGGAGCCGCCCCAGGAGCGGTTGGAGCGACGGGTTGCTGGGCCTGATTGGCCGGGGTCAATTGCAAGGCGATCCAGGCCGCTCGTTGCGCTCCGTAGCGCGCGGCCAGGCCCCGCCAAGGGGCTTGTGCTCCGTCTGCAGGCGAGGGCGGATTTCCCGCACTCCAAACCCCAGTCCAATAGGACTGGCCGTCGGCGATTTCCTGAAGTCGTGAGTTCCGGCTCGTGGGTGTTGATCGCGATCTGATCGGGATAAATCCGCACCCAGAGTTCCGCTTGTCGCTCGTTCACGTCGATGAAGCGGGTCTCGATGTTGATTGGAAGCAGCAGCAACGGCGTGCTCGCATCCAGCGTCTTGGGAATGCGTCCCGTCGCGGACCCAGCGGTCGGCCGTCCAAGCGGAGCGTTCGCGGCCGGGGTCGCCCTCATGGGCCCAACAGGTTGGCTGGCGGCGGATGGGGAAGCATCATGTCGGCGTGAATGAGAATTCGGAACGGCATGCGCAGCAGTGCATAGGCGGTCTGCGCGCTATCCTGTCCCCATCTGTTGTCTGCGTCCTCCGGATTGTTCGGATCGGATACGATGGCCGTTCGCTGCGGTTGGGTGTTCGGCGAAAGAAAGTCCGGCAGCGTGACGCTGTCGAGCACCATCCCGAACACCTGGGACGCCAGCCGCCACGGACTGTTCTTCACCAAGCCGCCGCGCGTGGTGTCGCCGAGATCGGGGAGCGTGAATATCCCCCCGCCGTTCGATTTGTTGACGCCGAAATTCGTCCAGGCGAGGTCGGCCCAGTGGGTGGTGGGATTGCCGCTCTCCGTCGGCTCCAGCCCGAATCGCGGCTCGGATGGCTGCTGCTGGAAGACGAAAAAGAACCCCTGCGGCGACGCCGCCGTATCGCCGTAGGCGTCGGCGACGCTCAGATCGAACCCGAGGAACGTCATATCGTCCTTCAGGACGCCGCGGAAAATTGGATAGCGTTCGTCACTCGGGTCGAGGATGCGATGGTTGGGGTCGGCCTTCGAGGAGGCGTCTTTCTTCGCCTTGCCGGCAGAGACGATCGCATTGGGGTAGCGCTTGAGCAGTTCGCCCCTGATCAGCAGAATCACGTTATTCGCGACAACGTCGGTGCGGTTGGGATGCGCGCCGAGCGCGGTGGAGGTGGGCCAAGTGTTGATCGGCGGCACGTCTTTGAGCAATTCGGCAAGCGCCGCGGGATCGGTCGGATCACTCGGCTTGCGCACGTAGGCGGCGACATCCCAGAATTGGCGGAAGCAGCTCCCGCGCTGGTCGGTCGGGTAGCCGTTCCATAGCAGCTGACGGCCCATCTCGTGATTGAGGCCGGTCATGTAGGCTTCGATGAATGCATGATTGGCGATAAGCAGGCCGAGCGAGTTCGCCGGCACCAGGTCGGCTCCGGGCAGCAGGTATTGCTCCGAGTAGTCGCGCAACGGAATGTACATCGGCTGCGGGAATGTCGGCGCCGCCATAATTGGTTCGAGTGGATCGAGTGGCTGCCACACAAGGCGTGGCGACAGCGTGATCAGCGATTGCATGCGACGCGGCACCGTCGCCACCGGATCGAGGCGCGTCATCAGCGCCGCCTGCAGTCGGAGCAGATCGAGCGCTGGCGCCGGTGGTGGATCGGGCGGCGAGAGATCGATGTAACTGAACAAGTCCGATGACGCGGCCCGGAACGCGACTGCCGCGGGCGTGTCCGGTCCGGACCCGGGCGCCGGCCCCGGCGCAGGCGCCGTCCCAGCCGGCAAAATCTGGAATCCCGACAATGACGGTATCGCGGCGACCGTGGCCGGCGTCATGCCCGCGATCGTCATCCCGGCGCCCGGCGTCGGGGCCGGTGGCGGCGGGATCGTGCCGGACCCCAGG
This sequence comes from uncultured Alphaproteobacteria bacterium, assembly GCA_963794155.1. Taxonomy (GTDB): domain Bacteria; phylum Pseudomonadota; class Alphaproteobacteria; order Rhizobiales; family Beijerinckiaceae; genus Roseiarcus. The sequence continues at coordinate 826,780 of CAWCCX010000008.1, forward strand.
AGGCTCGTCCAAATCAACGCCAGCAGGGCGACCCCGATGACGAGCACCGCCCCAGCCAGAAGCGGGCTGCCGATCACGCCGGCGATGACGACCGCAAGGATCAGCAGGATCACCATCGCCGCAAGCAGCAGGAAGCGGAGCCAATTGGGCAGGGGCGGCGTCGGGGCAGGGGGGGCCGGGCCGAATGCTTGCGCAGTCACCTGGTCGATGGAGACCAGGCCGTTCGGCGGCGTCACCGGCGGCGTGAAGGACAGCTCGCCGGAATTAACGCGCGTCAGTAACGCGGGGCGAGTCGCTGGGGACGCGCCTCGCCGGCGTCGCGGCCGCGTCAGTCGGCGAAATGTCGCCGATAGCATCCGCTCCGGCACGCGACTGGCGCGGATCGTCGCGAGGACGGTTGTTGGGCTCGCCAGCAGACGCGCATGCAAAGGCGCGGTGAGCGTCAGTAGACTGGTCGGCTGCGCAGCCGTCAGACGCACGCGCTGGATCTGCTGCAGAACCGCGCGGGCCAGTTGCGCCTGCTTGAGGGTCTGGTTCGCCTTGAGGACGCCCTCGACCTGCTGCCACGCGGACGCCATCAATTGCGTGCTCTCGGTCTGAACCACCTCGGAGCCCATGCCTGCCGCGGCGCGGTTGCGCGGATCCAGATTGAGATCGTTCACCCATCCGGGTGCCGTGCGATCCACCGACTGCACCGCGGCGAGCCAGCGTCCGTAAATCGGCGCGGCGATCACAGGGTCGTCCGGGTTGGGATTCGCGGGATCGTCGGTAGCAGCGGCCGGTACATTGACGAACGTCTGTACCGCGGTCTGGAAAGCGCTCTTCGCGGGATCGACCCAATCGGTCGGCGTCACGCTGACGCTGCCGAGCGCGCCCTGAAGACCGAGCGGCGTTCCGGCCGAGGGAATGCCGAGGCCCGGCTGCGACACATCCATCGGACGCTTCCCGACTGTGTCCGGCAGCACAGTCGGGGTCAACGCCCGCACCAGGGACTCGAAATCGCCCGCGTCGCTCGTGTGGAACTGAAACTTATAATAGAAGGGCAGGCTGATGGGCGCTCTCGACTGCGGGGGCCAGGCCAGATTCGCCTGGGCGCCCGCCGGCGCCGTTTGCCCCATCCCGGCCTGGACCCCGACATCGAACGCCGGCACAAGGAACGCCGTGTAGCCCGTCTCGGGGTCGAGCCGGCGGGGACAGATCAGACGCGAGATCACCGCGCCCGGGTCGCTCGCGATCGCATCGGCGAGGGGCGCGTCGCCGCTGATCTGGGTGTGCGCCCAATTCCACGACTCGGTGAGATTTGGCAGTACGGAGGCCGAGTGCACCTGGATCACGGGAAGCGGATTGGGGGCTTGCGTCGGCGGGGTGAACTCGTCGTCCTTGAGAGCAATCAAGACCAGCCAGGGCCGAAGCCTGTCTCCCTTCGGCGCGGCCGGGGTGAAAAGCCAGGGAAAATCCGGCGCGTCGAACTCGATCCCGCATAGGTAACTCGGTTCGTAATTGACGGTGAACTCACGCGGCTCCGTGCGGATGATGTGCCGCGGATCAATGCCGACTACGTCGCCCGGCCCGTAGAGCTCAACGTTCACTTGCGCCGGCTGCGTAGCGGCGGTCGCGCCGTTCGCCGCGATCGTGACCTGCACGCCGAGGCTCGCGCGCGCGTTAAGCGCGCCGTTAGTGTCATGATTGTTCAGGCTCGCCTCGATGCCGCGGCGGGTCCAGGCGAGGAAATGATAGCGGCCGAGATCGGTGCTCATGCCGCCGCCTCATAGACCGTCAGGATTTGCAGATTGCCGTTGTCGCCGGGATTGGCGGCGAGGTGGAGATTGAGCGCCGTGCGCGCCTGGAAGTAGGTGACGCCGGACGCGGACGAAACGTCCGACCGCACCGACAGGTCGTTGGCGCTGGCGACCACGTAGCTTGTTTCCAAAGTGGTGATTGCAGCTGTGGCCGGCCCGGCCCTGTATTTCCCAAGGCCGGTATTCTTCACCGGCGAAACATAGCCAGCGCCCTGACGCGATAGCGCAACGCAGATCTCGGCGGCCATCAGGTAAGGACCGGTCGAGCGCGAGTAGCTCATTGGGGCATCGATGTATTTCTCTTCGTAGACGACCGTGCGCGCCGAATTCTTTCCGGAGTCGACGGCGTCCGAACCGATCGTCACGCCCGCGTCGCATTGTACGAAGCTCGGAAGGCTCAGCTTGTCGGCATCGCTCAAAGCGTTGAATTGGCCCGGCGCGAAGTACTCCGGGAAGGTCTGCCGGCTCGCTTCGTGGCCGTTGATCTGAACGTCGCTGATCGCAAACAGGTTGCCGTCGGAGGGAGTTGCGTTGCCGTAGCGGCTAATCGTCATGTCCAGGGGTACGACGTTCTCCCGGACGCTCAACACGCCCATTGGGTAGACCAGCAGCGTCGGGTCGGCCGGATTGGGTGCGCTGAGCGACACTGCCGGCGTCATGCCGGCTGGCAGCGCTGCGCTCCAGTTGCCTGGCGACTGCAGCGCGCTCACGAGATCGGGCAACACCGGCTTTTGCGGGATTGTCACCGGCGTGCTGTCGCCCCAGGTCAAATTGAGCGAGGCGCTCACCGTCCAGAACAAAATGCTGATCGACGCCGTGCCGTTGAAATTCCATGGGGTGGGACCGGAGAAGGACCCACTAACGCTCAATGACAGCAGGTTCACTCCTTCGAACGAAACGGAGAAGGAGGCGTCGAAATCGAACTCGAACGAGAACGGCGAAAAGATGATGAGTACGTCGAAACCGAGATAGCCCTGAACGGAGAAGCCTGCCGCCGACGCGTACGCCTGCACATTGGCGCCGAATTGCAGCGAATTCGACGTGACCGCAAAGTAGCTATTGGCGCTGATGCGCGGGTTGTCGCCGACGCCGATGCTGACGGAGCACCGCTGCAGCTGCGGAACGTCGAGGCCCGCCGTATTGAAGTGGGGATTGAAGCCGCCGACGGAGTAGATGAAATTCGGATCGCTTCCCCAACCGATGCGGAAAAAGAGGCTCCCGGCCATCGAGTAGATGAGCACGGACGAATCGTAGAGATCGCCTTCGACTTGGAGCGTCTTGGCGCCGAAATCCAACGTGCCGAGCACGTCGATGTGCAGCTGGATGAGCGGCGCATCGGCGTCTGGCAGGGCGACGTCGACCAGTCCGAGCAGCACGATGACGACCGGCTGGGGGAGCTCGAGGATGACGCCGATCTCCAGCGTGATCAGCGTCGGCGTTCCCCATCCGATTTCCATCATCGGTCCGAACACGTAGCTGTTCTTGGCGACGGGAAAGAAATTGCGGATGTTGCTGATGATCTCCGGCGCGTTGGCGACCGGGTCCGGCGGGAAGAGGATCGAATTTAGCGAGTGGGCGACGAATCCAGCTTGCAACGCCGTCGTGTCGATGGTGCGGTTGACGCCCCCGAGGCCGCCGACGCCGTTCAGCGTGAAGCCGAAGCCGAGCTGGATCGGCGGCAGTTCGAAGGTGATGATGAGAATGAACGAAAAGCCAGACGAGCCGTCGGGCATGATCGTGTCGATGACGCCGATGACCTTGACCTGCACGACGTCCATGATCGAGACGTCAAGGACGCCTGCATATTGGCCCTTGCCCGGATCGAAGGAGATATACCCGCCGCCGGCGGCAGGCCCGGCGTCGATCTCGAGTCCGAGGCCATCCGGCGGCTTGAACGCCAGTTCGAGGTCCGCGGGGCCGAGGTTGCCGCCGCCCTGGGGGAAACTCAGGGTTCCTAACAGCCCGACCCGGTCGACGGAGGCCTGTATCGGCCCGAGCACAACTCCCAGCGCCGCCGAAAGCTCGAGCGTGAGGTCGCCGCCGCTGATGCCGCCGATGACGTAGACTGTGTCGAACGTCACTGGGCCGAGCTCGAGATGCAGCGGCAGATCGATCTCGATCTGCGCGCCGCCTGTGACGTGCAAGCCGGTCTCGGGCGCCCAGGTCGCCGCCAGGTCGAACGACGCCTGGATCGGTGTTCCCGACGTCACATCGGCGAGAAAGCCGTCGGCTTGCGACATGTCGATGAACAATTGGCCGCTTTTGACCTGGAAGCCGATTTCAGGCGAGAGCGCGCCTCCGCCCGTGCCAAGGCTGGCGTTCAGTCCGACGCTGCCGCCGATGCTGCTCGCCTGGAGCCGCGAGCCGCCCGTAACCCCTAGGATCACGACAGGGTCCGCGCCGGACGTTGGCGCCTGCAGGCCCAATTGCAGGTCGACATCGAAGGAGCCGGTTGGCGGCAGAACACTCACCGTGAAAGGCGGGCGTAGCGTGACGCCAACGCCCGCCGCGTAACTGACCTGGGCATGTATCGTTGCTTGCCAGAGAGTCGAGATCGGGATGGTCTGGTCAAAGGTTTCGTTGCCCGGAAGGCTTACGTCCGCTTTCATGCCCGGAGGTGTCGTGGAGTTGTCGGCTTGCAGATTGAAGATGAATGCCTCAAGCACCGGCGGCTGACCCGCGGTGGTGTAAATTTCCGCCGGCACGCCAAGGGATTCAAACAGCGCCTGCACCTTCGGCAAGAGCGCGGCGCCATCGAACGCGCTGCTGCCCCAGCCGAAGGTTTGCTGAAAATAGTCGCCGGGACTGCTGAACAGCTGAGTGATGCGGTCGAAGTAGAACCGGCGCGGCGTGACGGTTTCCGGCGCACGGGACACTTCCAGCGCAGGGGATGGCGTGAATTCCCGGTCGATGAGACCCAACATATCGAGTGTGGTCGCCAACGATGGTGTCTGATCGGTCAGGTAGCCGACCAGCATGTATTCCAGAGTTCGGGCCGCCATCGTGGGCGCGAACGCCTGCAACCGCGCCTTGTCGGCTGCGCTAAGCCCGTTGGCGGCCTGATTCAGGGCGTCGCCGGCGTCCTCGAGCGAGGATATGAGTTTGCCGATGCTGGTGATCAAGGTCGCGCCGGTCGAGACGATAGATGCAGTATTGCCGCCGCCGATCGCGGAACTGAGAGCCGTGATGTCGCCGTCCAGGGAGCCCGCGGCGGCGGAGGCGGCCGACAGCTGGCTGAGCAGCGTCGCATCGCCGGCGATCTCGCGCGGAAACTCGGCGCCCAGACTGAAGAAGAAGTCGGGGCCCAGAAGGGATTCGAGCGGCTGCAGCAGCTTGCCGACCTGCAGGACAAGCGTCTCGAGCGTGCCGGAGGAGCTAGCCATCGCTATGCCATCGCGGGCAACGGGTCGACGCCGGCGAACGCCTCTCTATTCCCCGCCGCCTGGATCAAGTCGGAGAGGCCCATGCCTTCCTTCAGGACCGAGAGTTGGGGCAGGTAGGTTTGCAGATCACGCCGCAACGGTGCCGAAGCGTAGCGCCGTAGGACGCGCGCGAACCGGTCCGTCGCTTGGTGGAGAGTGAGATCATCCAGCCGCATCGGCAAAGGAAGCGCCGGCGAGTGCGCGGCGCGCAGCGACAGTCGCACCCAAACCGGACCTTTGCACCGGCGCCACACCGTGGCCACCCGCCGGTTGGTGTTGATCAAACTCCAGACCTCCGTTGCATGCTGCTCGAACAGTTTAGAAAATTCCGCGCCGCGCTCGGTCGCCAGAAGCTCGTCGCGCAGGACGAGAACCGGGTCGGCGTGCGGCAGGGCTTCGGGAACGATCGACGGGTCGGCAGCCTCCGCGAACACTGGCGGATTCACGGCCTCGACTGCGGTCGAGGTCATCGTCTCATCGGCATCAACCCGGCCCGCGCCCCAACCCAAGTCGTCGTTGGGGGATGTGTCGCTCGGCTTAGGCGCGGCGTTGGCGGTCAGCGCCTTGGTGATTTCGTCGTGCTTGAGATTAGGGTCCCTGTGCAGCATCAACGCGATGACGCCTGCGATATGCGGCGCCGCCATGCTCGTGCCTCCCTTGTCGACATAGGCTTCACAACACGAGCAGCAGCAGATGAAGCAATCGGGATCGTTGGCGATGGTGCTCGAATGGGCGGACGTAATGCTGTCTCCCGGCGCGCAGAGCTCGGGTTTGGTGCGTGCGTCCAGAGTTGGTCCGCGGGCCGAGAAATCGGAGAGGTCGCCCCCAACCTTGCACGAACCCACGGCGAGCGTTTCATGGCCAGTGGCGTACTCAACCAGGGTCGAGCGGGATGTGATGTTGGAGAGGAAATTGGGCGATTTACGATCGTGCGAACTGCCGTAGAGGCAATAAGCGTCGATCGTGGTCGCCGCGTTGGTGCTCGAACGCAGCTCGAGCTTCCAGGTTCCGGCGGTCAGCGCATTGTAAGTCGGGGGCGGTCCCGCGCTTGCCTGGGTGGAACTGATCGAAACGGTGATGCGGTTGGCGGCGTTCTTGATGGTGACCATGCCGTTGGGGCCATTGGCAGTGCTGCTGCTGCCATTCGCCCCCGCGGATACCCAGGCGACGACGCCCGCGGCGCCCGCCACGGGAGACGTCACTTGCGCCTGGAGGTTGGACCCGGAATACATCACCATGAGAGTACGCGAGCCGTTCGCCGTATCCTTGTTGTAGATGGTGAAGGTCAGGGCCAACGGCGTCGCCGAACTCGCAGGGACCGTAGCGCTCGCGTGAAAGTTCTCGTTGGCGTCATTTCCGGCCGCAAAGACGATTGCCCGTCCTTGGGAGTTGGCGTTCAGCAGCGCATCGAAATCCTGGCAGGCGGCCGAACTGCCATCCATGAATTCGGTGAGAAGGCCTAGACTGAGGTTTATGACCGCGGGCTTACTTTTTTTTCTGGCGAAGTCCAGGATGTAGCGGATAGCATCCGCCGTAAAGCCGTTAGTGGTGGAAGGGCGAGGCAGCGCGCCGTCGGATTTCGATAGCCCGAACAATCGCACCATGACGATATCGGCCTCGGGCGCGACGCCGACGTACTGGTACTGGAGGAGGCAGCCGCCCCTTTCGAGCCGTTGCCCGCCGCGATGCCGGCGACGTGCGTGCCGTGTCCATCGTTGTCGATGTGCCGCACCTTGACCGCGGGGTTGCTGCTGTTCAGGGTAGCGTTGATCTGCCCATCGTCGTACACCACGCCATACCCAAGCGGCGTGGGATGTATGACCGAGACAAGATTCGGGTCGGTAATTGGACCCGGCACGGTTTCACCACCCTGCGCGGTCAGAGTCTGGTCCCAGATCGCGAGGATGCGTGTGTCGTCGGCTTTGCGGAAGTTTGGGTGCGTGATGTCGATGCCGGTGTCGATGACGCCGACAATCACGCCGCGGCCGGTGTAACCGTTGAAATCGTCGCCGGAGCGACCCCACACCTGATTGGCCTTGATGTCCGGTATGCTGTCGTTGAGATGCGGATGGGGATGCCGCTGCCGCTCAATCGACACCACTTGCGGCAGGGCGGCGAGCGCCTGCAGGCCTGTCAGAGTGGTAGCGCCATAAGCGACCCGGGCGCTCGCGCTGCCGACTTGGAGTCCCGCCTTTTCCAGCGTCATGATGTCGCCGCTGAATACGACCGACACGGGTATCAATTCGTCAGGGGCTACATCCAATCGAGCGGCTGACGGGTCTCGGTCAAAGATCTCCTTCCTGACGAGCAGCAGTTCGAGTTCCGCGTCCAACGTGGCCATGAATTCCCCAGTCAGGGTCTGGCAATCGTCCAGGCGCTCAAAATGCGAGTGCCTCTGTGTTTTGGCGGTCGCAGCTCGGATCAACGGCTTGGCCGCCGCCCGAAGCGCAGATCGAAAATCGCCCTCATCCGAGCAGTGCTTTTTGCCCTGGAAACTGTGTTTGTGAGCGCTTCGAACATCGAAGCACGAGGCGCGGCAAAGAGGCAAGGACTTTCATTGAACGCTGTGGACAGAGAACTCCGCGCGTCGGGGCCTTTTGACATCACCCTCCATCACCCTCGACTCTGACGATAAATCCGCGTTTGGCAAGGCGCACGTCTGGCTTCAGGCGACGCGCCGGGGAACACCGTGAAGTTCGGCCCCGAAAACATTGCTGAGTTTTTGCAAGAGAACCTGACGCCACCAGTCTAGCCTTCAGCGGATGTTTTCGGCGCTGGCCGAACGCAACAAATCGCACGCAGCCGGTTGACGCTGTTAGACCCGTTTTCAGTCAAGCGCATTGGAGAGACGCGAATGGTATACAATCGAAAGCGTTCGATAGCCATTCACCGTCGTGATCATTGGTTGTGCCGCTGGTGCAGACGTCCGGTAATTTTTGCACCGGCCATGAGGTTGATCGAGCTGGAAATGCGCGCAGCCGCTCCTGACCTATCCGTTACATATTTTCAGGGCGGTTGGTCGCGCAGCCATGCGCCGCTCCTCGACGAACTCGGGGCGGTTGTTGACCATGTCAAAGCGCGTACGGCGGGCGGCCCGGACAGCGACGAAAACCTCGCAACCGCGTGCAACAAGTGTAATGGTCGAAAGGGCGCGGCTGCGTTGGATGAGTTTGGCTAACGCCCGAAGCCAAAGCCGATCAAAGGAAAATACGGCGAGCCCAAAGATTGGGATGGCTTCTCATCGCTATTTGTAGCGCTTGCCCGACGCTACTCGACGGAACTCACGGCAATTGAGAGCGATTGGCTACGCGCCCTCCTCTCTGACGACATCGCTCAATAGCGGTTCCATCTTGAAGTCGAGCCGAGACCTACAGCCAACGTCGTTTTGCGGCCGGTGAAGGGCTGACTGCGCCGGGGCCGCACCGACGCCTTCCGCGCTTCCCGGGGCCCTCTCTCCCCCAAGATGCGCCGACGGCCTTCAGCGGCCTTCTGTAGCCCGGCTTGTGGTGCTCCCAGCGATCAATTGCTCTTGGGCCTCCGATCCCGCGCAAGTCGCTGAGCCTCGCGTCGGCGCGGACGTGAAGATCACCGAATATCCGCTCATTCAGCGCCTCCGCATTTTGCTCAACGCCAGCGAGAGCTTTCCGAACATTCTCACCTATGCTGGGTCTGATCAACTCTTGGTGCAAATCGCCTTCCTACAACGGCATCATCCGAGCGCGGAGCAACTCGACACCGGCGCGGCCATACATGGCTCGCTTGAGGGTCTTCAGTCTATTGATCTGTCCTTCGGTCTGCCCGTTGCTCCAGGGCTCCGACATAGCGTTCCGCACCGCCTCCAGGTCTTGGCGTATCGCCTTCGCAAAACGCTGCATCGCGTAGATCCCAGACGCGCGCGCATCGATCAGCCAAGCGTCCAACCCCTCCACCGTTCCACCGCGAAGCAGGCCTCGAAACCGCATCGCCAGGCGCCGCATCGCTGTGAACTCGGCGGACGCCGCTTTCAGCGCATCGACGTTGGCGACCTGCCGGGCGGTCATCTGGCCGCGGGTGTCGATTTCCGCTGAGATTTGACCCGGGATTTCCATTGAGAACTGACCCGGCTTGATGATGGTTTCGGGGTCAGGCGTTCGTCAAGTTCCGAGATTTCTCCTTTGCGGGTTTGGCGGCTTTTGCCGAGCTGTTCTTGAAGCGGAAGCTGTCGTTTCCGGTTTCGAGGATATGACAGCGGTGGGTGAGACGATCGAGTAGAGCGGTCGTCATCTTCGGGTCTCCGAACACGGTTGCCCACTCGCCGAAGCTGAGATTGGTTGTGATGATGACGCTGGTTCGCTCGTAGAGCTTGCTCAGCAGATGGAAGAGCAACGCGCCGCCTGAGGCGCTGAACGGCAGGTAACCAAGCTCGTCGAGGATGACGAGATCAGAGTGGGTGAGCCGCGCCGCGAGCTGGCCGGGTTTGCCCTGAAGCTTCTCTTGTTCGAGAGCGTTGACGAGTTCGACGGTGGAGAAGAAGCGGACGCGCTTGCGGTGATGCTCGATGGCCTGGACGCCGATCGCCGTGGCGAGATGCGTTTTCCCCGTGCCGGGGCCGCCGACCAGGACGACATTGTGGGCGTCTTCCAGGAACTCGCATCGGTGGAGTTGACGTGCGAGCGCCTCGTTGACCTCACTGCTGGCGAAGTCGAAGCCGGCGAGATCGCGATAGTTCGGAAAGCGGGCGGCCTTGAGCTGATAGGCCGTCGATCTCACCTCCCTGTCGGCCGTCTCCGCCTTCAGGAGCTGCGATAGGATGGGCAGCGCCGCCTCAAAGGCCGGAGAGCCTTGTTCGGTCAACTCGCCGACCGCCTGAGCCATGCCGTGCATTTTGAGACTGCGCAGCATGATGATGATCGCGCCGGCGGCGGGATTATGACGCATGGCGCGCCTCCCGGACTTTGCGCAGGGCGTCGTAGCGCTCGACGTTGGACTGCGGCTCGGTGGTCAGCGTCAGAGCCTGGGGCGCCTTTATCGTAGGCGCATCCGTTGGCTTCCCGTCGACCAAGCGGTGCAGCAGGTTCAGGATATGGGTCTTGGTCGGCGCGCCGGCCTCCAGCGCCAGTTCGACGGCGGCGAGCACAGCTTGTTCGTCATGCTGGAGAACCAGGGCCAAAATCTCGACCATCTCGCGGTCGCCGCCTGGCGTCTTAAGCATGCGCTCCTGTAGAGCCCGGAAGGCCGGCGGCAGTTCGGCGAACGGCGCGCCATTGCGCAGGGCTCCGGGCTTGCGTTGAACGACCGCCAGATAGTGCCGCCAGTCGTAAACCGTTGTGGTGCTCTTCCGTTCGTGAGAGCGGGCAAAGACACGACGATGCTCGCAGACGATCTGCCCCTCGGCGGCGACGACGATTCGCTCGGGATATACCCGCACGCTGACCGGGCGATTGGCGAAGGAGGCCGGCACGCTGTAGCGATTGCGGTCCAGATGGACCAGGCACGTCGGCGACACGCGCTTGGCGTATTCGACGAAGCCGTCGAACGTCCTGGAAAGCGGCATCAGGCACCCGACTTCTTCTGCCCATACGTCGGCGATCGCGCCCGATTGTGAGACGTGCAGCGTCTGGGCCCACAACTCCCGGCATCGCGCCTCCAGCCAATCATTCAGCGCTGCCAGGGAGGGGAAGTTCGGCGCTGGTTGCCAGAACCGATGGCGGGCGTCCTGGACGTTCTTCTCGATCTGCCCCTTCTCCCACCCGGAAGCCGGATTGCAGAACTCGGCCTCGAATAGGAAGTGGCTGATCATGGCTGAGAAGCGCGCGTTGACTTGGCGATCCTTTCCCCGACCGACCTTGTCGACGGCCGTTCGCATGTTGTCGTAGATGCCCCGCCGCGGCACGCCCCCCAGCACGCGGAAGGCGTGGTTATGGGCGTCGAACAGCATCTCGTGGGTCTGCTGAGGATAGGCGCGGAGTATGAAGGCGCGGCTGTAGGAGAGCTTGAAGTGGGCGACCTGCAACTTGGTCCGCTCGCCGCCGATGACCGCCCAGTCTTCCGACCAGTCGAACTGGAACGCTTCGCCAGGCAAAAACGCCAGCGGCACGAACACGCCGCGGCCGCACGTCTTCTGTTCCTGTTGCCGAGCGGCCTTCCAGTCGCGAGCGAAGGCCGCCACCCGATTGTAGGAGCCGTCATAGCCGAGGGCGGCCAGATCAGCGTGCAGTTGCTTGGTCGTCCGCTTCTGCTTGCGGGACTTCCCGGACTCCTGCCGCAGCATCTGCGACAGCTTGTCGGCGTAAGGGTCCAGCTTGCTCGGGCGGTCAGGGATGTTGAACTTCGGTTCAACGGTGTCCGAGCGCAGGTATTTGCGGACTGTGTTCCTCGACAGACCTGTGCGTCGGGATATCTCTCGGATCGAGAAATGGTCCCGATAGCGCCAGCGTCGGATGACGCTCAATAACTCCATGTCGATCACTCCGATGCCCCCCCAAGTGGCCAAGGGGGGAAGGTTCGAACATGGGTCAGTTCTCGGTGGAAAAACCCGTAGCGCCCGGGTCAGCTCTCAGTGGAAATCAACATGCAGGGATCTCTACGAGGTCTGCCTGGCGCTGACCGCGAACAAACGCCCGGTCGGCAACGACATCAATGCGGACGGCAAGAGCCTGATCATCGTCACTGGCGCCAACCAGGGCGGCAAGACGACGTTCCTGAGAAGCTTTGGGCTCGCGCAACTGATGTCGCAATCGGGCATGTTCGCGCCTGCCGCGAGCCTTCAACTGAACATCGTCGACGGGGTGTTCACGCATTTCAAGCATGAAGAGGACGCAACGATGAAGAGCGGCAAGTTCGACGAGGAGCTGAGCCGCATGAATGACATCGCCAATGTCGTCACGCCCAACGCACTGATCCTCTTCAACGAGTCGTTCGCCGCGACCAACGAGCGGGAGGGATCGGAGATCGCGCGACAAATCGTCTCCGCGCTCCTAGAAAAGCCGATCAAGGTCGTCTTCGTCAGCCATCAGTACGACTTCGCCCACGGCTTTTATGAGAAGCAGCTCGACGCAGCGCTGTTCCTGCGCGCCGACAGGCAGGAAGACGGACGGCGGACGTTCAAACTGGTCGAAAGCGAACCACTCGGCACAAGTTTCGGCGAGGACGTGTACCGAGAGATATTTTCGAACGGAAAGGCGCCTGCCGCTGACGAAGCGACCTCGGTCGTGAAGCCTCGCCTTCGCGCCTAAGGCCAAATATTTTCTGGGAGCTTGTCGTCAGGTTTGCGGGTTTACGGCGATGAGGTTTGGGGCGGACTCAAAGTCACCCGAACCCATCAGCGCACGCTCTCGAGCCGTCACTAATGACCCCGCATTTGGCGCTGGTGATTTCGCCCCCGGCATGACTGGAGATGCAGCGCCACTCGGATCTTGGAACTGCGGCGGCCGCAGCTACCTCTGGTGTATTGGCATGGACTTGCGCGAATACGAGCAGCACAAATTTGCGATCGCCGAGGTCTTGCGACAGACGTCGCTGGTGTCGTCCGACCCCCGAAAATGGCGAGAGCGGACGTCGGACCTGTTCGCCCGTCTTGCCGACGACCGGTTCAATCTGGTTGTCGTCGGGCGATTCAGCCGGGGCAAGACCTCGCTAATGAACGCGCTGCTAGGCACAGACCGCCTCCCGACGGGAATTGTCCCCCTGACGTCGGTCATTACTAGGGTCGCGTATGGCAGTGCGGAGCGAGCCATTCTGCGCTTCGAACGTCACTTCATGGATCAGGAAATCTCTCTCGCCGCTCTGCCGCAATATGTCACCCAACGAGGGAATCCTGGAAACGTAAAGGGCATAAAGGAAGTCGAGGCGCAACTGCCCGCTGAATTCCTGCGTGGCGGCTTCCACTTTGTCGACACGCCCGGGCTCGGATCCGCGATCGAGGAAAATACCCGAACAACCGAATTCTTCCTGCCCGATGCCGACGCTTTCTTGCTTGTCACGAGCTATGAAAGCCCTTTGTCGGAGGAAGAGATGCGGTTCTTTCGCACGGCCGCTTCGTCGTCACGTCGCATCTTCGTGGTCCTGAACAAGCAAGACACCGTTCGCGAACAAGAGCGCGCCGACGCGCTCGCTTACGTTCGGCATGAGCTGAGCGCGATGTTTGGCCAAATGGTGCCGAAGGTCTTTTCGATATCCGCCCGGGACGGAATGGAAGCGAAGCTATCTCAAGATTTCGCGACTTCTCGCCGCGAGCGGAATTCCCGCTCTCGAGCAGGAGCTAGTCAGCTTCCTCCTTACCCAGAAACAATCAGAGTTCCTGTTGGGCATGTGTGATCGCGCCGCCGAATTGACCCGCGCACTGCCAAACTCCGATGGTGCCGCCGGCCTCGTTGAGGAGATCGCCGCCTTGTCGAGCCGCATCGCCGGCGGAATTCCGGCGGCATTGCGGAGCGGGCTTGTGGAAGAGTCGGCAGCCGGGGCCCCGACCTCCGCGCAACTTCGACCCTGCGAAATCTGCGCGTCGATTTCATCAGCCTTGTGGGAGTTCGAGCGCCGCTTCCAGTACGAAATTGTCGTTGGCCGCGAAGCGCGACGCGATTTGGCCGAGCGCGGCGGACTGTGCAGCTTCCATACCTGGCAATATGAGTCGATCGCGTCGCCTCAGGGAATTTGCGAGGGCTATTCTGCTTTTCTCGAGGATTGGGCGGCGTGGATGCATGCGGCGGCTGCTGACGCGCAGCCAGATGACGTCGTCGCGAAGCTTAGGGCGCGACTGCCGAGCGAGACGAGCTGTCCGCTATGCCGAGTTCGCACGAAAGCCGAATCAGACGCGATAACGGCCCTTGCCTGCCGATTCGCCAATGATGAAGCGCAGTCGCTCAGTAGGCCTCGCCTCGCTATCGACAGCCAGGGCAACGTCTGGGTCACCGACCGGTTCGGCAACGGGCTTCTCGGCATGATGCATATGGCCGACTTTGGGATTCACTTTAAGCTCGAAGGTGTTGAGGGCGCTTCGGACTATCTGACGAAGATCATGTCCGAGCAGAAGGGCGGCCGTTTCGGCGGCAGCGTGAACTTGCTGCGGCCTGATGGGACGCCCTTTCCTGGCTCACCGTTCACCGGTGGCAGCCTACCGGGGCCGTGGGCAGCCGCCGTCGACGGAAACGACAACGTCTGGATTTCGAACTTCGCTGGAGCGTCCGGTCAGATCGCGCAGCTTTGCGGCGTGCGGACCGAGAACTGCCCGCCGGGCATGAAGACCGGCGACCAGATTTCGCCTCCCGGGGGCTACGTCGGCGGTGGTCTGCAAATGCAGACGGATATCGACATCGACCCTGCCGGCGACGTCTGGGCGATGAACAACTGGCAGAACGTCGACAGCTGTTACGCCCACCCTCCGGAGGCGCTCTCGACTCGCTGCGGCGGGCAGGGCGTGGTGGTTTTCTACGGCATGGCGAAGCCGGTGCGCGCGCCGCAGATCGGGCCGGCGCGCGGACTTTAGCGCGGGCGTGACGAAGCGACTGACCGCGAAAGGGCGATTTCGCGCATCCCTCGTTTCGGAACGTCCGCTATTTGCGCATTCCAGCCGGCCGGAATCGACGTCAAGCAGTCATCCGCCGATCGAGGTCGCGCACATCAGGCGCTCTCGATCCTGGGCTGAAACCAATACTCGGTAACGGCGTTCCCGCGTGAGGTTGGGTTGACGAAATCGGCCGCCGAGTCGCCCCCACGGCTGTCATCCTCGGGAGGGAGCCCCTGATCGCCGAATGATCCTCGCGCGTCCGCATCGATCACGCGAGGTGACGGCGCGAGGAGCGAGTTGCGAGGAATTGGGGCCGTTTCGGCCTCATCGGCCGCCTGACGGACCTGAGAGCGCCCCGGCGCGTAGCCGGGCCTGCCCGTCGCCTTGGCTTCGACGCGCGCAACCCCGCCGCTGCAAGGGCCAGCCCATCGTCGAAGGCGTCAATGAAACGCAGCGGATTGTCGGCCTCGACGTATCGTCCCCGCCGCCGGCAACAATAGAAGCTGGTCACGTTTGAATCCGACGATGTGAGCCATGCCCGATTCTAGGGTGGCACGCGCCAACCGCGGAATCCGCTCAGCCCGACTTTTCGCACAGTCTGCAAAGATTCCGCACTACGCGAAAGCGGCAACCGATCTATGGTTGCCTCAAATACGCCTTCGCTTCCGCAACTTCCGGGGTTTCACTGTCTGCATGGCCTTCCAGGAAGACGAGCTGTTCGTAGTATGCTCTTGCTGTCGCGGAATCTCCCGAGGAGGCTGCGGCCTTGGCGGAGCCATACACACTACGGAGGCGATTCGGGTCCGTCGCAAGCGTTTGCTGATAGGCTATCAAGGCTTGCGCGGGTCGATTGAGCTGCAAAAGCAAGTCCCCAAGAAGCTCGCGAATCGGCACAATGCTTCCCGGAGTCACGGGGTGCTTGTCCATCGACGCCTCAAGGTCACTCGCTTGTCTCAACTCGGCCAGCGCTTCCTCATCCTGACCCTGCGCGTGCGAGAGCATGGAGGTCGCCGCTAAGCGCTGGACCTCGATTTGATCGGCCCAGTACTTGTTCCGCACTACGAGATCGTCATGGGCCAATTGCAGTTGCTCAATCTCCGTCCGGGCGCGAGCGACGTCTCCTGTCTGAGCCGCGCCAAGCGCTCGCGCATAAGAGATCATGGCCTTTGTCCAGGGAAAACTGGACCAAGGAATTGCCGCCGGCGGAAGTGAAAGGTTCGCGGCCAACGGCCAATCCCTTCGCTCCACAGCATAGCGCGCGGGAATGGCCGCCATTGCATAAGCGGCGGGGAGCGTCGCTGGCGTTGCCTCGCGGAAGGCGTTGACATCGTCGACGAGCTGCTTTGCCGCATGGTCTTGCCGAAGCTGCAGGTAAGCGTATTCGAGATAGTCCATGGCATGCAGCGACTGGTCCCAAGCGACGCCCGCGCCATAGTGACGAAGTGCGTAATCTTGAGCTGCGGCCAGCGATGAGCGGTTCGCGTCGACCAAATCCTGCCATTTGCCCAGCCGGGTGAAGATATGCGAGGGCATATGAAGCGCATGAGGCACTGACGGCGCAATCTTCGAATAGCAGATCGCAGCCGCCAGCCCTAACTCGGCAAGCGGCGCAGAGTCGTAGCTGTGAATGAGATAGTGGGCTACGCCCGGGTGGTCCGGCTGCTCAGTGAAGATCTCGTTCAATATCTGAGCGGCTTTCTTTTGATTCGAGTAGGTCTTATCCGACAGCGAGGCCGTCGCGTTCAAAGCAAGCGCATAGAAGATTGCCGCCTCTCGGTCTTCGGGATAGAGTAGGTAAACCTTCTCCATAGCCTTCTCATAGGCGACGGCTCGCGTGTGGTGGTCTAACGTTTCGCTGTCCCGATAGAAGGCGGAGATGGCGTCGATGTAGTTGCGCTCGCGGTCGGTCCTTCCTCCGAGGGCCGCAGCAGCGGCGGCGGCTTTCGACCCCGCGCTCAGCTCCTCAGCGCTGGGCGGGTACCAAAGCGGATGCCAATTGCTCATGGCGATCCCCCAATAGCCCATCGCGCAGGATGGATCGGTCTTGATCACGTCGGTGAAAGCGCTTTCCGCCTCCTCGTACCAAAAGGAATGCAAGATCGCGACAGCGTGGTTGAACTTTTGCTGCGCCGACAAGCTACAGGAAACGACGAAATTGACCTCGCCTATTTTCGATCCGTCATTCGGTTGGGATTCGTTCTGAGCCGCGGCAGTCATCACCCAAAGCGATACCGAAGCCGCCAATATTGCTCGAAGACCGTTACGCATGTGGCCTCCCAATTCGAATATGGTTGGAAGATTTGTAACGCGTTGGCCGAAACATTATCCTTAAGGCCCTGCCCACGCAATCGTGTAAAAGTCCGGGCGCGTGCGGACAGCTTCCCGCGCGCGGCGTCGACCACGCCGCGGAATTCGACGATGAGCCCGTCGCCGGTGCGCTTGACTGCGCGCCCATGATGTACGGCGATGGTTGGGTCGATCAGATCGCGTCCGCGCCGGCGAGTTGGCGGTAGCCGACCACATCGGCGGCCAGGATCGCAGCAATCTTGCGGATTTTGGACATGGCGCGCCCTCACGCATCATGCGGAATAGCACAGGAAAGGCATGAGCCGCGCGTCTACCTATCGAAAGCAATCGGACCGACGGAAGCCAAGCCCTAGCCAATAGTCGGATGGCGGCTTCGGGGCGCCTTAACCCAGTCGGCACGCTGTCGGGCAATGACCGCTATTTGCGCGAAGCGGACGACTGGAGTCGGTAGAGTCGAAGTGTGGCGCGGTGACGTTAGGCCGAGCATGTCTGTTCCGCCCCTTTCTCTGCGCCTCTCTCTTTCCCCCCCCCTCAACCTCCTTCCCCCCCCCCCCCCCCCTTCTTCTCCCCCCCCCCCCCCCCCCCCCTCCATGACTGCTCCGGTTGCTTCCGGCTGGAGCGATCTGGCCGGGTGGGGCTTGCACCCACTGGAAAGCGCCGCCTTGTCACGGCTGATCACGCGCAGCTATAACAGAGGCTTAGCTCAGTAAATCCAATATTTATCCGAGAGACAGGGGCGGACGCGGGCGACCTGCAAACGACGACAGAAGTTCTCGCATCGAGACCGTCGTCACCTTGCTCGCATTGGCGAGGTGGCCCAACAGGCCGTCGTAGAAGTCGAGGTCCGTTGTTCCGATCGCCCGCATCAAGGCGAGTATTCCGACCGCTTCGTCGGGCTGATCGACGCTGAACTTGGCCGTCGCTCCGTCCGCCAGCACTTTCAGACGAGGCCCACGTGTTTCGCTCGCAGCTTGGAATTTGGCGAGCGTCTCGGAATCCCTCGTGGTCAGCTTGTACGGCGGCTTCTCAATATCTCTGCGGAACCGGCAGTGGTCTCGCAGTTGGCGTCGCCGCCTTCGTTTTTCGACTGTCTGACCATTGTTCTATTCTAGTTTCCATTTCGGCGCGCGGGAAGCCGGCGGGTCCGTTTCGGAAGGGTGGATGCTGGCGAACTCGTCAGGCGCACCAGGGACAAGTACAGCTAAAGAGCCTCCCGAACCATTCTCCCCGCCTGGACCTGCGACGGGTGCAGCGCGGTCTCGCAGGACGATCGCACCGCGGGGCGGCGTCCGCCGTCGCCGTCATGGTCGTTTCCCCGAATCGCTTATGAGGGCGCGTTCTAGCGGAGTCCGCTCCCGCTCTTTGGCTCATCGCGGTAGACTATGTTGCGCGCCGCGACTGCGCTCAAGAGGCCCAATTCGGGAGCCCGAATGTTCCGTCGAGCCGTCATCATCGCCGCCCTCGCGAATGTCGCGCCCGTTCAGCACGTCCACGCCGCGGCGCCGGGGAACGAATTTCTCGCCGCCCTCTTCGGCAGCCTGCCGCGGCAGGGAGAGTCATTCGCCTGCTTCTCCCGGCAATATGAAGAGGCTCAATTGGCCGCCCGGCCCGGTCAGAAGGTCGCCTTTGTGAAGGCGCTGATCGCCGCCTACTACCGGGAGCCCTCGCTCGCTCCGGAAACCGGCGCCTATTCGTACCAGGTCTCGCTCGCATTCCGGTTTCGCGACCGCGCCGACATGCTGACCGGGGTCGCGGAATGCGGCGAGGGGAAGGTGAGAGATTCGCTTCGGGGCGGCGCTTATTGCGCCGGCCCCGGCGACCCCGGCGCTTATCTCGGCCTGCAGGGACGGCAGGTTCTCGTCCTGACAATTCCCAACGGCGCCGATCTTTGGGCGCCCGGACCGCTGGAGAAGCGTCACGACACTGTCAAGAATCCATTCGGCGCCGACGACAAGACCTTTCTCCTCGTCCGCACCGAGCTCAGCGAGTGCGAGGATCTCGCCTTCGACCGTTGGAAGCCCCTCCGCCCCCGCGAGCCATGACTCAGCAGGATCGCGTGGCGCCGTCCGGGATTCGCGCCGACGAGCCGATCTGATCTCAAGGCGCGAGGCCGTCTTGTTCAAATCTCCGTGTGCGCCCTATCGAACGCCAACACGTCTTCGAACCCCATTAGCCGGTTCATGTAGGCGAAGGAGTAGAGCGGCGCCGGCGACCCTACCGACCCTCGACGTCTTTCGCCAATCCAGCGGTCGCGATCGCGCGGTCTTTCACGGACATATTTTCCAGCACCCGCCCTGTCGATGCTCCGGCGTTCATCGCAGCGCAGCTCGCAGGCGCGATCTGTGGTCTCGCTCTGGCGGGCTGGCTCCTCGGCGGAACGGATGATAAGGGCGAAGCGATGAACCCGGAGGCTCAGCTATAAAGTCGCGATCCACAACCCCTTAGGGTGAGCGCAGTGAGAGCGACATGAAAACACTATTCCCGTTTTCACGGTAGGCCCCGAATGGGCCGCAACGCCTGAAGCCTACGCTACCGTACAGCGTCTGGGCTGGCACGAATGCAGGGTGACGGCCGGTCTCAAGATACAAAACCTGATAGCCGCGAGAACAGGCTACATCGATGGTGTGATTTAGAAGCGCTCGACCCGCGCCCGTTCTACGCCGCGTGCTCGGGGTGCGCATGGACTTAATCTCGCCTTGCGTCGATGAGAGCTCTTTGAGCGCTGCGCAGCCCAACAGCAATTCGCCATCCCATGTGTCCAGAAGGAAACGTCGGGTGCTCTGAGCCTGCTCGCATCGAAGGCGAACACCTGGTCGGGTGGCGACAGCTCATTCATGTTTCGGAAATGCTCGGCGAGGAGCGCGATAACAGGTGGTCGCGAAAGATCATCGAGCTCAATGCGCAACATTTAGCGAGTCCCTCGGATAAAGTCGGCCAACAGATCAATAATTTCTACGATCGTCGAAATATTCCTTGACTCCGGCAAAAAAAGAGGTTTAGGCATATTTCCATGAAAGTCGAAAAAGCCGCAAAACAGCTCGAAGCGCTCGGCAACCCGACGCGACTGCAAGTTTATCGCACGCTGGTGCGGGCCGGCGATGCGGGCCTGCCCGTTGGCCGATTGCAGGAAAAGCTTGGGATCGCCGCTTCGACGCTCTCGCATCACCTGCACCGGCTGATTGTGACGGGCTTGGTCACTCAGGAGCGTCAGGTCACGACGCTGATCTGCCGGGCCAACTATCCCGCGATGGACGGCTTGGTCGGGTTCCTGGTGGATGAGTGCTGTGTCGATGCCGCCACACAAAGCGACGCCGCCGCGTAAGGCCTCTCCCTTTTTGCTCACAATTTCTATATTCCTGGAAGGACAGAAGATGGAGACGCCGGCTTTGGAAACCCTTGCGGTCGCCGTGATCGGCGGCGGTCCGGTCGGTTTGGCCGCAGCTGCGCATTTCTTGGCGCGCGGCGTGCCGGTGAAGGTCTACGAGGCCGGCTCTGAGGTCGGTTCGAACGTGCGCGATTGGGGTCATGTGCGTGTCTTTACGCCTTGGCGCTATTGTGTCGACCAAGCTGCGACCAAACTCCTCGAACATCACGGTTGGCGGTTGCCTGCGGCCGACCATTATCCGACAGGGGCCGATCTGTTGAGCGACTATCTCGAACCGCTCGCAGCAACGCCTGAGCTGGCCGCCGTCATTGAAACCAACACCCGCGTTACAGCGATCTCGCGGCAAGGCGTCGACAAAGTCGTGAGCCACGGGCGAGAGACGCGGCCCTTTGTCCTGGCGGTGGCATCGAAGAAAGGCGTCCGCCGTGATTTGGCGCGCGCAATTATCGACGCCTCGGGCACATGGAACACGCCAAATCCGCTCGGGGCGAGCGGCTTGCCGGCCGCAGGTGAGGCTGAGTTCGCCGATCGGATCGCCTACGGCATTCCGGATATCCTTGGCCGCGATCGGCATGTCTATGCGGGTCGAAAGACGCTTGTTGTAGGATCCGGCCACTCGGCCGCTAACGCGCTGCTCGAACTTGCTGAACTCGCAGAAGCTGGGCCGCGCACTTCATTTTTGTGGGCGACACGAAGCACCAATCTCGCGCGAATCTTCAGTGGCGGGGACGCCGACCAATTGCCGGCGCGTGGCGAGCTCGGTGCTGATGCTCGGGCGCTTGTCGACAGCGGGCGAGTGATGCTTGTGACCGGATTCGCCTCGGTTACGCTCCGTCAAGAGAACAAAGGGATTGTCGTTGAAGGCGAGACGACAGACGGCCAGCGCACGATCGGGCCGGTCGATCGGATCATCGCCGCCACCGGACAGCGGCCGGACCTGTCGCTGACGCGCGAGCTGCGTCTCGATCTCGACCCCTTGCTTGAGAGCGCCAAAGCTCTCGGCCCCTTGATCGACCCGAACGTTCATTCCTGCGGCTCGGTGCCGCCGCACGGACATCGGGAACTGTCGCATCCGGAGCCTGGCTTTTACACAGTCGGCATCAAGAGTTACGGCCGCGCGCCGACGTTTCTGCTGCTCACCGGCTACGAGCAAGTCCGATCCGTCGCCGCCGCGATCGTGGGCGACCTGGCCGCCGCTGACGACGTGCGGCTCGTGCTTCCGGAAACCGGCGTTTGCTCCACTCGTCCCGAAACTGTGGCGAGCGCGTCAGCCGGTTGCTGCGGCGGCTCTGCGCCCGCAAACGTCGATGCCTGCTGCGTGGCCGACGCTGTGGCAAAAGACTTGGGAAAGCCGGGTTGCGGATGTGAGCCCGCTGCGTGAGCAGCGCCGCTGGCGAGACCGTTCGGGTCGCGCCCAAGACTCCGAGCCGCGTCGTCATCATCTCTGTGCTGGGGGTGACGCAGATATTCGCCTGGGGATCGTCCTACTATCTTCCGGCGGTTCTGGCGAAGCCGATTGCTTTCGACACCGGCTGGTCGCTGTCCTGGGTGGTGGGCGGGCTATCCCTCGGGCTGCTGATCGCCGGTCTGGTTTCTCCTTGGGTCGGCCGCGCCATTGCGCGCCGTGGCGGTCGTCCGGTCCTGGCCGTGAGCGCCGCCCTTTTTGCGGTAGGCTTATCCGCTCTCGCGCTGGCGCATTCTCTGCCAGCTTTTCTGATCGCCTGGGCGCTGATTGGGCTCGGCATGGGCGCGGGTCTCTACGATCCGGCCTTTGCGACTCTCGGCCGCATTTATGGGCATGGCGGACGCTCGGCGATTACGACGCTGACACTGTTTGGCGGCTTTGCGAGCACCGTCTGTTGGCCTCTTTCCGCTTTCCTCGATGCACATTTTGGCTGGCGCGGCGCGTGCCTGGTCTATGCCGGTTTCCAACTAGTCGTTGCGCTGCCGGCCTATCTGTTTGTGCTGCCGCGCGAATCTCCGCCTGCGCCACTCTCAGTGTCGCCGAATTCGCAATCGCACGCGCCCACATCCCACAATCCTTGGGGAAGCATTTTCCTCCTGGTGGCCGCAACCATTACGCTGAGTTCGGTGATCTCGACAACGCTGTCGGTTCATTTGCTGACGGTCTTGCAAGCCAGAGGGTTCACCCTCGCTGCCGCCGTGGGACTCGGCGCACTCGTTGGACCCTCTCAGGTAGCGGCCCGCGCGGTCGAGATGGCGATCGCGCGTTATCATCATCCGATTTGGACGAAGGTCGCCTCCACCTCGCTCGTCGCCGCAGGATTGGCGGCGTTGTGGATGGAAGCGCCGTTCGTTCCACTTGCCTTGGCGCTCTATGGCGCAGGCATCGGGCTCGAAAGCATCGCCAGAGGCACGCTGCCGCTCGCGGTCTTCGGCCCCGAGCGCTATCCGGTCATCATGGGGCGCATCGCCATGCCGAGCCTCATTGCTCAGGCGGTGGCCCCGTCGATCGGCGCGGCTCTGATTGAAACTGGCGGAGTGCACGGGGCGATGGGGGTTTTCGTCGCCTCGGCCGCCGTCAATGTCGCGCTAGCGGTGGGCTTGTTCCTCATGCTTCGGGCTTCGTCACGGACGCGGTTGCCGGGGCAGACCCTCTGATCACCAAAGTCGCATAAGCTCCATTGTGTCCAGGCGTGGCGCTCTCGTAGTCCCGATGAACTCTGTTATAATATCAAGAGTAAAAAGGCGGGCAGAATTGTAGGCGCGTGAGGACGCGAGCGGTGCGATCAGTTACAGACAGTACTGGCGTATGGTCGCGCGATTCGCCTTTTGCGACGCGTTGAAAGATATGACATCTGGCTTGCTCAAAACGTTAGGCCGCGCCAACATCCCATATTATTAGGGATGTCGAGTGATCAAACCTCCGTCCGCCGCGAACCCGGCTTCTCTGACACGTCGCGAGTTCACCCTCGGCATTGGCGCGTCGGCTCTCATGGGGGCGACGCCGAGCCCGGCGAATGCGCTCGGAGGACCCGACCTTCTGCTCATCCTCATTGCCGATCTTCATTCCGGCTATGCTTATACCGCCGCGCTCGTGAAGGCGGTCCGCGACCTTGTCGCGGCCAATACGACCGCGCAAGCCGCCATTGTCGTCAACGGTGACGTCTTTGAGTTTGGTAATATTTTGTGCGTGCGCAATAACGGCAAGATTGATCTTGAAGTATTGCGAATCTTCGCGAATCTTGCGCCGACAATCGTCAATATCGGTAACCACGACGGCGATATCCTCGATCCGCAAGTCTTTGCCACCGAAGTCGGGAAGCTCGGGGCAACGCTCGTCACGAACATTGCCGATCCACGCACCGGCGCGCCCTATGCGATTCCGAGCACTCAGATCTCCGTCAAAGGCAGAATGGTGAGGGTTTCCGCGATCGGTACGCCCGCGCTTGATACGTATCGCAACGGCCCAGCGTGGTATTCGGTGCCGGCTCCAGGCCCCTATGCCGCGACCCATTTCCCCGAGATTGCGTCCGGCGCCGATTTTCATCTCGCGCTCGTTCACGCCGGGTTCGTGGCGGACTCAGAGGTGCTCCCTTCTACCAACGCGCCGTTCCTTCTGCACGGCGGCCACGATCATTTGCGGTTGACCCAAAAGCTCGGGACGAGCGGGCTCCATATCCACAGCGGCTATTGGAGCAACGGCCTCGCGGCAATAGGGGTCTCCTTCATCAAGGAGGGCGCCGTTCGCATCGACGCGCAACAGATCCAATTGACGCGGACGAGCCCCCAGGACCCCGATCTAGCTTCGCTGGTCGCCCGCGAACGATCGATGTTCCTGACGGAGGCTGATCTCAAGCCGGTGGGTCGCCTCCCAGGCGAGCTCGCTCTTGACGATGCGGCGCTCTTTGCCGCGCAAGCCGCGCGCAAGGCGGCAGCCGCCGATATTGGTCTTCTCAACCACACGACGTTTGGCGACGGGCTACCCGCTGAATCAATCACCGCTTTCGATCTGGCCTCGTTCGTGCGTTTCGACGGCGGTTTCACGAGGGCGTTGATCAGCGGGGCGATGCTGGCTGACACGATCCTGCCGATGACCAACCAATTCGGCGATTTCCCGTATGCGCGCCGGACGGGCGACTTCCTCTATTCGACAGCGCGGAACGTCGATCGCAACAGGACCTACAAGGTCGTCGTCAACAGTTTCGCAACTCGCAATACAGCTAATCTCCAGGCCTATTTCGGAACCACGGACCTCGCCTTTGAGCCGGTTCCAGCGCATAAACTCAAATCTACGATAGCGACAGCGCTTGCAGCCTAGAGTTTCTGAGGGAAACGAAATCCTTTGCCGAACAGTCGCGCGCACCGGCGGGTCGATTGGCCACGAACCCGCGCCGCCCTGTCGTCGTCGCTTTTCACCAACCTCATTACGTTCTCGATGTCGAAACCCGGCGGCTTTGCAAGGCTCGTCTCTGGCCCGATAGGCCGCTATATGTAAATGTGTGAATCATTACAACCATGAGAGACTAAATTCCTCGCAAGCCGCGAAAACGAAAACCCAAGCCGGCTGTACGCGTGCAGTACGGCGCGCTGCCCTACCGGTTTACCCCGCACGCCGCACTTGAAATTCTCCTCGTAACGACGCGGCAAACGAGGCGGTGGATCATCCCGAAAGGATGGCCAATCAAAGGGCTAAGGCCAGCGAAGTCGGCGGCTCGCGAAGCGTTCGAAGAAGCAGGGGTGAGAGGCAAGATCAGCGCCAAGCCGCTCGGTCTCTTCACCTACGAGAAGTCACTCGACGAGGCGGGCGTGCAGGCGACCTGCGAGGTCAGAGTC
Source organism: uncultured Alphaproteobacteria bacterium (assembly GCA_963794155.1). Lineage (GTDB taxonomy): Bacteria > Pseudomonadota > Alphaproteobacteria > Rhizobiales > Beijerinckiaceae > Roseiarcus. The sequence continues at coordinate 851,974 of CAWCCX010000008.1, forward strand.
TTTCCACTGCTGGTCAAGAGGCAAAGCGAGGTCTGGCCCGAGTTCGAGCAGCGGACGGTCCAATGGGTCGAGCCGAGCAAGGCGGCTTCGCTTATCAAGGAGCCGGACCTCAAGAAGCTCGTCGCCACGTTTGTGAAGCGCATCGCCGCAGCGGCGAACAAGTCCATTCCTTGATCGGAGCGTCGCGCCGCGGTCAGGCAGGATGGCCGTCCTCATCATCCGCGATCCGGCTTGGCATCAATTCCCCCGCCGCTTCAAGGACGGGATAGGCCGCCCCGGCCACCAAATGGTCGTTGAGACGCTTGATATCGCGCAGAAGATCAAGCGGCGGCGCCGTGGGCTCGCGCTGCTGGCGAAGCCGGGCGAAATGGGCCTTGATCGCTTCGCCCTCCCGGCGGCGAAATTCCGCCTTCTGCTGCGAAAGGACCCGCGCGGCACGCCTGTCGCCGGTCGTGAACACCGACGCCGCGGAGCGCAGGTTCGCGCGAACAGCCTCGAAAGCCTCACGGATCTCCCGATCGTCCTCCGGCGACGACTCGACGCCCCGCTTCAGCCGCTTGGCGACAAAGCTCGCAAGGTTGCGTTCGACGACGTCGCCGGCGCCCTCGAGGTTGAGCGAGAACGTAAGCACCGCTTCCGCCCGCCGATGCTCGTCGTCCGTCAGGGTTTCCGGGTCGAGGCGGGTCAAATATCGCTTGATCTCGCTGTTCAGCGCGTCGAGCAGGTCGTCCTGGCGGCGAGCGCGGGCGGCGGCCTCGCGATCCCCAAGGCGCAACGCGTCGGCTACGCCTTCGATCATCGAATCGAGGACGTCGACCATGCGTAAAGCCTCCCTCGTGGCGTGACCTAGCGCGATCGAGGGGGTCTCCAGCGCCGAAGCGTCGAGATAGAGCGGACGCTTTGGATCGGCCGGGCCGACCTCGATCGGCACCAGCCGCTCGAGCAGACGGGCGAAGGGATGAAGCAGCGGCAGGAACGCGAGGGCGATGACGAGATTGAACGCGGTATGGAAGTCGGCCACGGCACGGGAGAGATTGGGCTCGATCTGGACGAGCTCAACGCTGATGGCCGGCACGAGCGGCAAAGCGATCGCCCCGCCGACGAGGCGGCTGAGGAGGTTCCCGACCACGACCCTGCGTCCCGCCGCGTCACCGCCCCGCGTGCCTTCGAGGAGCGGATTGAGCGCCGTGCCGATATTGGCGCCGATGATCAACGCCAGCGCCGCATTGAGTGGCACGACGCCTTTTTCAGCAAAAGACATGACTAGCAGCGCCACCGCCACGCTCGAATGTGCGGCCCAGGCCAACAGCGCGCCGAACACAATCGAGATCAAGCGATCGGTCGCAATGCCGCCCATGAGGATGCGCAGGCTCGGAACATCCTCATAAGGGGTGATGATCTCGAGGAGCGTCGACAGCGCGATAAGCATCAGCCCGAGACCGATGGCGACGCGCCCGATGTCCCGGGTGCGGGCGGCTCCGGCTCGAAACATTACGACGCCTCCAAGCAGGAGGAGCGGCGACGCGCGTGATACATCGAATGAGAGGACCTGCACGATCAACGTGGTGCCGACGTTGGCGCCAAGCATCGCCGCAAGCGCCGGGACGAGCGCAACAAAGCCGGCGCTCGCGAACGACGCGATCATCAGTCCGGCCGCGGTGCTGCTTTGCAGGATCGTGGTCACACCGAGACCAGCGGCCGCAGCCTTGATCCGGTTGTCGAGCGTCTTGGCGAGAAAACGCCTGAGCTCGGACCCGAAGGCGCGCTGCACGCCGCTCTGGACCATGTGCACGCCCCAAAGGAGGAGTGCGATCGCTCCGGCGAGATTGAGAAGGCTCAGAGTGGCGTCCATGGCTTCTCCTTCGCGCCCGGTCGAAGAGAGTTTTTAACAGCTCGCAAAGCGAGGTTTCGTTCAAATTTGGGCCTAATTTGCGACGAGAGTACCGTATTTGACTCGCCAGCCCATCGGGCTGATCAATCGCGCAACACGAACGGGGGAGGACCTGGGATGTGGTCGATCGCCTGCTTGCCCCAGTTGTCATCGCCGGCTGCCTCATCGAGGTCGCGTTTGCGGAGAGCGCTCGGCAAGAAGCTATTTCGGCCAGCGTGATGGGCGAAATGGTTCAGAAGGTCGGCTACCGAGCGCTGATCCAGAAACAGGCGATCATGTACAATCTCGCCGGCTATGCGCGAAATGACCCGGACGGGACAGTCGGGATCATGCTTCAAGGGGACAAGGAACGAATCGATAAAACGCTCGAAGCAATCAGCGCCGGCACAAAAACGTCATCGAGGGCGAACATCATCGGCGAGACCCAGATCGCCTTGGATTCCAACCTAAGGACGTTCACAGTCTTCGGGTGGACGTCGCAGAGCCGGAAGATCTCGAACCCTTATAACCTAATCTTTGACCTACGACCCGCAGATGACGAGATCTCGGCAAAGGAAGCCAAGGCGATTTGGAACACGATCGCAGAAAGCACCCTGAAAGGCGAAGACCTAGCGAAGTTTATGAAGCATCTGGGGGATGACGAGTAGCTCGTAATCGGGGACGAACGAGAATGGTCAGGGGAAAGCGACCTCGCCCACCTGTCGAGCGTGCGCTGGCGGATGCCGATCGGCCATGTCTGCTGTTGCCTGCCGCGCCACCACACGAAACTCAGCAGCTTCCGACCTCTGGGGCGATTAATCCCTCCGAAAGACGAACCAGTCGATTTCTTCGGTAACGGGACTATCTCGACGCTCGTGGTTTTCCATCGCGGTTAGGCCTTGTTGGAACTCAGCGTCGGACAACCGCGCCAAAAAAGAATCCGCACGGAGTGCCGTTTTCGCAATGAATGCCCCCCAATCTGGGGCCATCCTCTGCTTCACCACCTCCGAGCCGCGACGCGATAGACCTCATCCTTCACCGGACACGCGTCGGCGTCGACAAAGATACGCAACTTTGGTCCGGCCGCTTCCATGTGGGGGCTGTAAGCGACCGCCTGGACGGCCCGGGCACTGCTCGCCGCCAGCGCGTGCTGCGCCTTCTGCTGCGCGAGAGGGACGCAAGGCAGCGTTGTCATTTGGGCCAGCGCGCAACGAGCATGCCAGCCCCGAGTCGTCAGCCAAAGCTTTCGAAGCAGCGGGCGAAACCAATCCCTGCTCGATCCATGAGCCAACGATCAGCGGTGGGCGCGGCCGCTGAACTGCTCATCGTCCCCAGCGCCTGATCAATTGTGAAGGTCGCCGCCTGTCCTTCGGCGCGGGGTTTCGCCGACGCGATCATTCGTGGGAAAAGCGGCCGTCGCCGCGCGGCGCGCATAGCGCCCCCACGCCGGGAGCGGAAGAAATCATTGCCATCGCGCTCTGCGTGGGGAATTGTCCTCCGTTCGCTCAAACCGATTGCAGCGAGAACCAGCGATGCGTGCGGGCAAACACCATCAAGTTTGGATCGAGCAATGCGACGCGGCGCGGACCATCCGAGAGCGCTTTGGGCTTGAGGCGTCGTTCGACTACGCAGTCGGCGAGAAACTGATGAATTTCGCCAGCGTCGCTCGTGACCATTCGGCCTTCGCCAGGGAGCGTCCTCGATTTGTCTCCGAAGTGCGGCGCCTCTTTTCGGCCGATGAAATTCGCACCCATCTTGAGCGGCTCGAACGCGAAGAGACCGAGAAAGACGCCGAGACTCGCGACCCGGACGAGTCTGAGGTCCGCGACGAAAGCCGGCCGGGACGGCCGAGCGCGTCAGGCAGTTCGACACGATCAAAGGCCTCCTGACCGCCGATACGCTCGGCACGTCTTGAGCGGGCGCGCGTTTCGCAGCCATAGGTCGCGCGTGCGCCCCCTGACCTAGCGCCCAGATCTGCAGGAACGCCATCGCGCCTCAGCTCACGGCGGACGCCAGGAGCGGCGCGCGCGACGCGCCGAGCCGCAGCCAATCGTCGAGTTTCGACCAGCGTCGCCGGCCCGAAACGTTGCGAACCGCGATCGCGATGGCCTTCTTCTGGCCGACGAGAACCACAAGCCTCTTGCCACGGGTGACGCCAGTGTAGAGAAGATTCCGCTGCAGCATCACGTAGTGCTGGGTGAGGACAGGGATGATGACGGCGGGATATTCAGAGCCTTGGGCCTTGTGTGGATGGTGGCGGCATAGGCGGGAACCAGCGTGTCAAGCTCGCCGAAGCCATAGATCACCGAGCGCCCGTCGAAGCTGGCCTTGAGTTCGGCCGCCTCCGGATCGACGTCGTCGATGTAGCCGATGTCGCCGTTGTAGACCTCCTTGTCATAGTCATTCTCGATCTGCATGACCTTGTCGCCGGGCGCAAAGGTCCAGCCGAAACGCTCCACTTTGCGCTCGCCGGCGGGGTTCAAGGCTGCCTGCAGTTCGATGTTGAGCGAACGGGCGCCAACGCCGCCACGGTTCATCGGGCAGAGCACCTGGATGTCGCGGATGGGGTTCAGGCCGAAGCGTTTGGGGATGCGGGTCTTCACCAATTCCAAGATGCGTTGAACGGCGGTCTCGGGATCCTCGGCCGGAACGAAGTAGAAGTCGCTGTCACCGCTGGGTGAGCTGAGATCGGGCACCAAGCCCTGATTGATGCGATGGGCGTTCATGATGACCCGGCTCGCGGCGGCCTGCCGGAACACCTCGGTCAAGCGCACCACGGGCACCGCGCCTGAACCGATGATGTCGGCCAGCACCTGCCCCGGTCCGACTGAGGGCAGTTGGTCGATATCGCCGACAATGAGTAGCGCCGCTTCGTCCGGGATCGCTTTTACCAGCGCCTGCATCAGCATGACGTCGATCATCGAGGCCTCGTCAACCACGAGCAGATCGCAATCGAGGGGATTTTCGGCGTTGCGCTTGAACCCGCCGCTCCTTGGATCGACCTCAAGGAGACGGTGGATGGTCTTGGCCTCAACGCCCGTCGCTTCGGTCATGCGTTTCGCCGCGCGACCCGTGGGCGCGCAAAGCAGCAGCCGCACGCCCTTGGCCGCAAGGATCTTGAGGATCGAATTGACGATCGTGGTCTTGCCGACGCCTGGGCCCCCGGTGATCACCAGCGCCTTCGCCATCAGCGCCTGACGGATCGCCGCCTTCTGACTGTCGGCAAGCTGCAGCCCACTGCGCTTTTCAACCCAAGGTATGGCCTTCGCTTCGTCGATCCATGGCCAGGGCAGCCGGCCGCTCACGACGCGGATCAGCCGATCGGCGATCGCTTGCTCGGCCTTGTAGAGGCCCGCCAGGAAAATGCAGGCGGTGTCGCCGACCTTGTCGGCGATCACGGCGCCCTCGGATCGTTCGAGCTCGAGGGCCGTCAGGAGCAGTTCATTCGGCGCTTCGAGCAATTCTTCGGCAAGCGGAATCAATTGATCCGTCGGCAGTCCGCAATGACCCTCGTCCATCGCCTCTGTCGGCGCGTACGAAATTCCGGCGCGTAGTCGGATCATGGCGGTCTTTTCGATGCCGAGCTTTATCGCGATCGCATCGGCGGTCTTGAAGCCGATGCCCCGAATATCCCGAGCAAGGCGATAGGGGTTCTCGGTCATGACCTGCACGGCGTCGACGTCGTAAGTCTTGAAGATGCGGACGGCCCGGGCGGTTCCGACCCCGTTGCTATGAAGGAAAACCATAATCTCCCGGACGACCTTCTGCTCGGCCCAGGCGTCGGTGATCCGCTTGGCCCGAACGCCGCCGATGCCGGTCACCTCGCGAAGCCGATCGGGTTCGGCCTCGATGATGTCAAAAACCTTCTCGCCGAAGGCCTTGACCATCTTCTTGGCGTAGACCGGCCCGATGCCCGGATCATGCCGGAGCCCAGGTATTTCTCGATCCCGTCGATCGAACTTGGCGCTGAGGTCTTGAGAAAGCGCGCCCTGAACTGCTGACCATGCGCGCGATCGTTGATCCATTCGCCGGATGCGGTGATCCACTCGCCGGCGGAAATGACGGCGGCGTGGCCAACCACGGTCACCAGATCGCGGTGACCGCGCGCCTTCGCCCTCAGAACGCAGAAGCCGTTCTCTGGGTTGTGGAAGGTGACCCGCTCGACGAGGCCAGCGAGCACTTCCTGTGTCGAAGGCTCAGGATTCGACTTCATACGGCCTGATATTTCTTTTCCGGCAAGATGCCGCGAACGTTGCGGCTCCTGCCATTACGAGAGCTGGACCCGTGAGACGGAGACAGAGTCAATCGCCTGCTGGGTGGTCTCTCGCAGGCAACGAATCCGGGCTTTCGCATTGCGGACTGACGGGCGTTTTTCGTGTCGTCGCGGTTTAGACGGTTTCGTCATTCTGCGGACCGGGCCGTCGTTTCAAACAGCGCCGCTGCCTTAGCCGCTTCGAATGTGTCCGCGGTGCCGCGAACGACAACATCGCTGCTGCCGCCGCCCCTTTTGGCTTCGCGCCGGACCTCCCATGTCGGGACGTTATCCTCCGTAAAGACCAACAACATGAAACCTCCAACATCGGTCGAAACCGCAGGACTCGGCCAGAGTGGAGGCAGCGGTTGCCAGACTACGTCGGTCATATATTCGCTCTTACACTCCCAAAACTGCAGCGTCCCAATCCGGGTGCCGATTATTGTAGCCCAACAACGCCGAACCGCTGGAACTCCGCCCTGCCGGCACGACTGCCTGGCCGCCCGAGTAACGAGGACCGTCGACGCGCCGCCCTGCAGGGCCCGGTGAATCGTGAAAGACGAAAGGTCGGTCTCGGCCAGGAAGCCGTAGAAAGCGCCGCGTCAAGATGGCGCCACCAGCCGGCATTCCGCGAAGATGGTCGTGGGACCAACGCTCGGCTCTCTAGAGACGCTTCAGTTGTGAAATTGACAATGGGCTTTGGCGAGGTGCTGTTCCGTGACCTCGGACCATCAGCGGTCACCCTCGGACCCGCGTCCGAGGGCGCTGCCTCCGCAAAGCGGAGGCTTCTTCATGATGACAAAACCGGAGCGCTCGAGGTGCTCGACGAGGCGCTCGGCGACGATGACCGACATGAACTCGTCGGCGTTGTGGACCCGCTTGCGGCCCTCAAAACGCAGCGCGAAGGCCAGCGCGTCGGCGACATCGGCGGCGGTGGCGGGAGTTAGTTTCTCGTCGTCCACCATCCGGGCAGAATAGTCGACCTCGGAGAACACAACAAGAACGTATCCGCTGGACCGGACCCCGGAAGCACCGTACCCTTCGACCGATGTGCAATCTGTATTCGATCACCAAAGGCCCTCAGGGGATCCGAGATTTCGCCCGCGCCTTGCGCGATAAGACCGTGGGAGCGGACATGAAAATCATTCGCGTAACGCTCGCGATGTCTTTAGTTCTCCTCGACGTTGGCGCCATCGCTCGCTGACGCGAGGAGGCACTGGGGCAAGACATGCTGCGGCACAAATTAGCATTCCGGGCGGCATCTCCGTTCCTGCTGATAGGGTTGCTCGGCGTCTCGGCGGCGCCCGGGCAGGAGATCCACTTCAGCCCCGAGGAGCGCCTCGACGCCATCGACGTACAGCTCGTCGGTGACGCGAAGCAATCGATCGACTTCGCTTCCTACGCCCTGACGGATCCGATCATCATCGACGCGCTCAACGCCGCGGAGCGTCGCGGCGTCGCGATCCGGATCGTGTTGGACCCTCGTGAGCGCCACGACTTTGTGAAGCTTGGCGATCTCTCGGACAACGTGAGGATCAAGCGCGGCGGCCCGTTCATGCACCTGAAGGCCTATTCGGTCGACGGAGAGATGCTGCGCACGGGATCGGCGAATTTCAGCACGAGCGGCGAGCGGGCGCAGGACAATGATTTGATCGTGATCCGAGACAAAGACGTTGCAGCGAAGTTCGACGTCCATTTCGAACGCATGTGGGACGCTGCCGAGCCGATGGCGGAGTTCGGACCGGCGATAAACGCACTGGAGCCGAAGTGATCGGGTGGCTGCAGCGCCTTGCGAACGCGATCCTTGGTCGAGTCCCGGGCAAGGTCGGCCGTTTCGATACCGCCACACGCATGATGAGGGACGCGGACTTCGCGGCGCCAGTTGTCCGGTCGGCCGAACGCGATCGTCGTCCCTATGCCGAGCCAGAGATTGACCCTTTGGAAGAACTTCAGCACGCACTCTCGGGCGATGAGAGCGATTCAGACGTTCCGCCTTCACTTCCTCAAGCCGCCGACGGCGCTCGTCCCATCCGTTCTTCTCGAAGGAAGCCTCGTCGCCGCTGATCTTCATGCGACAATTCAAGCCGCCACGGATGTAGCCGGATTAACCGGCATCACCTTGCCCGTTGCCAGGACGAATACTCCGGGCATGGCGCAGTTTGGGTGACCGCTCGATTTCGATTCCGGCGCTCAATCTCTTGAGACGAATGCACGCTTAGGACGGACGGCAGTCGCCACGAACGGGAGCTATGGGACAAAATCCGGTCGCAGGCGCGACGGGACGATTGCGCCACTTGCGCGAATTCGGCCGCCCCTCGGGAACGCCCGCACTGCGCAAATACCGCCCGTTCGCCGACGGCTTGGTGAACTGGTCAACTCGACCCCAAGCGGAAGTTTCCATAACGCATCAGAATAGGCGGTATGCGCCCAAGACCGGACATTCGCGCTTGGACTGAGGCTCAAGTTTGGGCGGCCTTAGCCCGCATTTTGTGCTGCCCCACCGTCCGACGAAGTGGTCGACTGAGAGCGCCAGCCGCAGCGGGCGAGACGTTGCGTATCTAAGCTACTGTCGCGCCGGCCCTGTGCGCACCGCGGATCATATCGGCGGCCTTCTCTGCAATCATGATCGTGGGCGCATTGGTGTTGCCGCGAACGATGCTCGGCATGACTGAGGCGTCGACCACGCGCAGTCCTTGAACGCCATGGACCTTGAGCTCAACGTCAACCACGCCTCCGATCACGCAGGTGCTTGTCGGGTGGTAGATCGTGCCGGTGTATCGCCGGACGTATTCCCAGATATCGGAATCCGACCGCGAGGCCGGGATAAAATTCGGCGCTTTGATGTGCGCGCGCAGCGCGGGCCGCGCGGCAATGTCGAGGGCGATCCGCACGCCCTCGATCATGCTCCGTCTATCCTCCTCGGTCGCGAAGTAATTGTGGAGGATGCGCGGTTTCCGGCCGGGATCGGCGCTGCGCAAAGACACTTTGCCGCGGCTCGTGGGCTTGAGAACACAGGGTCCGAACCCGACCCCCGGAGTCGTCGACCCCACCAGACCCTCTTCGCCAATCTCGCTATTGGCGGGGACTGCATTAATCTGAATGTCCGGCGCTTCGAGACCTTCGCGCGTTCGGAAGAACCCGCAGGCTTCGGCGATGTTGGAGGTGAGCGGTCCTCGTCCTTCGCTTTTGAGGCGTTCGGCGTTGGCGGGCGAAGCCGCCGTCAGCAGGCCTTCGGTGTCGGAATGCCAGCTCATCCCGAGACTGGGATGATCCTGCAAGCCCTGGCCGACCGGCAGATCGACACGGACGGGGATCATCAGCGGGGCCAGGTCGGCGGCCGGGCCGATCCCGGAAAGCATGAGGAGTTGCGGCGAATTGTACGCGCCGGCGGACAATATGACCTCCGTCTCAGCGGCGATCTCCTGAAGCTCCCCATGGTGCAAAAACTCAACGCCGCTGGCCCGCGCGCCGTCGAACAGAATCCGGGTCGCGAGCGCGTCCGTGACGACCTTGAGGTTTGGGCGGCCGAGAGCGGGATGAAGAAAGGCGACCGCGGCGCTGCAGCGCATGCCGTCCCGCTGCGTGAGCTGATAGAAGCCGACGCCCTCCTGCGTCTCGCCGTTGAAGTCGGGATTGCGAGCGTGACCTGCCTCGACCCCCGCCTCTACGAAGGCGTCCATTAGCGAATATCGCGACCGTCCGTCGCTGACCGTGAGCGGGCCGAGCTTGCCGTGGAACTGGTCCTCGCCACGCTCATTGGCCTCGGACCGGCGAAAGTAGGGTAGGAGGTCGTCATATGCCCACCCGGTCGCGCCATCCCTCGCCCAGCCGTCGTAATCGGCACGGGCGCCTCGGATGTAGGCCATCGCGTTGATCGAACTCGAGCCCCCGAGCACCTTGCCGCGCGGCAGATAGACGCGCCGGCGGTCAAGCCTAGGCTCCCTCTCGCTTGCGTAATCCCAGTCGTATCGCGACTTGAAGAGCTGCGGCCAGGCGGCCGGGATATGGATTTGCTGCGCCTTGTCGGGCGGCCCCGCCTCGATGAGCACGACCTCCGCCGCTGGGTCTTCGGACAACCGCGACGCCAGCACGCAGCCGGCCGACCCGGCCCCCACGATTACGTAGTGAGGCATGAGCCTCCGCCCCCCTTGTTTTGAAGGCTTGAAAATCCGCGCTTGTCCGCGATTTCTTCTATTGAGACGGCTCGACTATGGAATAAGGAGGTCTGAACCGTCAATCAGAGTTCCCGCGCGTTCCGCCGGGACCGAACGCCGTTTTTCTCGCTCCCAAAGAAATGACGGCTAACGAGGAGACGCAGCGACTCTTGTAGGTCCGGAATCCGCCCTTTTGAGACGATCGCTACACGCTCAGCGATTGACCGCCCTCGACCCGAAGCAGGCGTTCCCGATCGGTCCCGGTTACGAACGAAATGCGTCCAGAAAGCGTTCCTCAACCTCTGTGAGCCAAGTCTCAGTAGCCGCAACGCTGAATACCAGGTTGAACGTTGACCTTCGAGAAGACCTCCAAGGCTCAGGACTCGATCAAGGTCTCTCAATCCAGGATCCCGCTCTTTTGATGTTCCTCGAGGGACTCGGCAAGCCAGAAGAAGATCATCCGCGCGGCCCGCTCACTCCGATCTTCGAGGGCACCGCGACCGTGGTGAACTCTTGCCCAACGCCCGTGGCCGCTAGCCCTGCTCACGCACAGCCGATGCGACCTGCTCCAACAATCCTTGAACCTGCTTGTCGTCGCAGACCACGACGTTGAACCGCATCCAAGGCGACGGGTCGAGATGAGGACGAAAGAGCACGCCCGGCGCCAGCACGAGGCGACGTTCGGAGGCCTTCGCGAGCGCAACCGAATCCTCGATGTAGGGCAATCGCGCCCAGACGAACATTCCATCCGAAGGCTCAACGAACAGTTCAAATCCCATACGCTCGAAAGCGCGCGCGGTATTGACGCGCGCTTCGCCCAGCCGTTCCTGCAAGCGCGCGACATATTTACGGTAGTGACCGTCGACCAGCATCAGATAGATCAGCCGCTCGGTGAACTGCGAGCTGGTGATGCTGGTCAGCATCTTAATGTCGGCGAGTTGGTTCGCCAGCGACCGGGAACAGGCGATGAAACCCACCCGCAAGCTGCCTGACAACGTCTTCGAGAAGCTGCGCGCATAGATCACCCGATTGAGCTGGTCGAGCGTCGCCAACCGTGGCGTTTGCCGCGCCTGGAGGTCTGAGAAAATGTCATCCTCCACGATGACGAAGTTATGCCGCTCGGCGGCCTGCAACACCCGGAAGGCGACGTGCGGGCTCATGTCGGTCCCGGTCGGGTTCTGCATGACAGACTGAGTGAAATAGACCTTCGGGCGCCGCTCGGGGACCATGGCTTCGATAAAGTTAACATCGGGCCCGTCTCGATTGCGGGGCACAGCCAACATTTCGATCCCGCGAAGGCGCAAATTGCCGAACATGTTGTAGTAGCCGGGGTCATCGACCATCGCGGCGTCACCGGGCTTCAGCAAGCAAGTGATGACAAGTTCGAGCGCCTGACTCGTTCCATTCGTCAGCAGGATTTGGTCGGATTGCGCAGTGATTCCGAGGCCGGCCAGCATCAGTGTGAGATGCTCACGCAAAGGCAGATAGCCGAACGGATGGCCATATTCGAGCAGATGGGATCCGTTCTTACGGACGAGCGCGTTGAGGCTTTGGCGAATGCCGGCCTCGTCGAGCCAGGAATTTGGCAGCCATGGGCCGCCGGCGAGGGGAGCGTTCTCGTCAGCCTCCAGAAGCTGACGAACCAGCCACAGGAGTTGCTCGTTTCGCTCGTAGCTCTCGAGCGGGGCCGCAACCGCGCCGGACGGCGCCAAGCTTGCCACGTAGAACCCAGCGCCAGGACGGGATTGAAGATAGCCCAGCGCGACCAGACGGTCATAGGCCTCGACCACTGTGAAGCGGCTGACGTTGAGCGTTTTCGCCAAGTTGCGGATCGACGGCAGTCTCGAACCCGGAGCGAGGCGTCGATCATCAATCTGCAGCTTCACGCCGCCAACGATCTGGTCGACCAGCGACCTTTCACCCGTGGGGCTAACGACTAGCGAGAGCATGCGGCCTCTCGATCTCGTCGAATTGGCCCGGTTTCCGTACCGGTACAGTCAGGCCAACCGACGTACAAACCGTCTATTACTTTGACGCTCACTGTCCGGCAGTCTCGCCTCGCCGTCAAGAAGCTCTAGGAGGCGAAGATGGTGGACGAGAGCAAGCTGAACGCGTTCATCGGCAAGATGCTTGGCGATCTCGGCGGCGCGTTCAGCGTGCCGATGGTGCGCATGGGCGATAAGCTCGGCCTCTACAAGGCCCTCAAAGAGCAGGGCCCGATGACGCCCGAGGAACTCGCGGCGAAGACGAAAGTCGCTGAACGCTACGCGCGCGAGTGGCTGTCGCATCAGGCGTCGTCCGGTTATCTCCAATTCGACTCCGCAACGGGCAAGTTCGCCTTGCCGCCGGAACAGGCGATGGTGTTCGCGGACATTGACAGCCCAGTCTATCTGCAAGGGGCTTTCGATCTCGCGGTGGCGATGGTGGAAAACCAGACGAAAGTCGAGGCCGCATTTCGTTCAGGCAAAGGCGTCGGCTGGGGCGATCAGACGCCGTGCCTGTTCTGCACCGTGGGACGGTTCTTCCGCCCGAGCTATCACAACAATCTCGTAGGCTCATGGCTGCCGGCCCTGGACGGCGTCGCTGCGAAACTTGAACGGGGAGCCACTGTCGCCGACGTTGGTTGCGGGCACGGGTTTTCGACCATCATCATGGCCAAGGCGTTCCCGAAATCGACGTTCGTCGGCTACGACTTTCATCCCGAATCGGTTGAGCAGGCGCGGGTCCATGCCAAGCAGCATGGAGCGACTGCGAACACGAAGTTCGAAGTCGCGACGGCGAGCGATTTTCCTGGCAAAGATTTGGATCTGGTGACCTTCTTCGATTGCCTGCATGACATGGGCGACCCGGTTGGCGCTGCGCGCCACGTGCGCGCGGCTTTGAACTCCGACGGAAGCTGGATGATCGTCGAGCCTGCGGCGAGCGACCGGCTGGAGGACAATCTCAATCCAGTGAGCCGGATGTTCTACGCCGCCTCGACCATGATCTGCGTGCCGACCTCGCTGGATCAGCCAGTCGGGGCGGCGTTCGGCGCGCAGGCGGGCTTCGCCAAACTCTCGTCCGCCATAACGAAAGGCGGATTTGGGAAGGTCCGCAAAGCGACGGAGACGCCGTTCAATATGGTCCTTGAGGCGCGTCCTTAATGACGCATGCGATGTCGATTGTGTCAAAGGCGGAGGAGCCTATTTCGTGCGAGCAATGGAATGGCGGCTATGGCGCGGATTCCGGTCCTTTCCGAAGTGACCCTTGTAGGCGCGCTCTCCGCCCAATTGAGCCGTTCGCGTCGTGACCCGCTATGTCCGCTCAACGTGTGCGCCGTGACAAGGCGGCGCTTTCCAGTGGGTGCAAGCCCCGCCCGGCCAAACGCTCCAGCCGGAAGCAACCGGAGCAGTCATGGAGGTAACGAAATGGCTGAAGCCTTCGGTGTAGCTGGTCACATATAGGTGACCGCGCGAGTGTGCGGGCCGCAACGCGAGTGAACGCTGAGCAATCCTCACATGAGCAGGTGGCAGTCAAGCGGTTTGTTTCCGGGTGATAAGTCTCCAGCGGTTTGTCCGGTATCCGAGGTTCTGAGCCCTCTAAGCGTGACGCGGCTCGTTTCCGAGCACGATCAACCTCACATACGGTCGCCGTTCGCGACGGCTGCACCAACATCCCGCTTGCGGCGGGTAGGGCTCAGGAAGACGAGAACCTTTCTCGAAAACGGCGTTTCAGGCCACGGCTTGCTTCGGTTCGTCCACCTGGATCCGTCAGGACTGATCACGTCCTGAGGATTACGGGATTGGATGCGTGGAAGACGGGGGCTATCGTCAGGCGGGCCTAATCATGGCGCCTTCGATCACGACCCCAGCGCTCAGATATTTCCAGAGTGCGACCAGCAGCTTTCGCGCCAGCGCCACGATCGTCGTCTTGCGCCGACGACCGCCGTTACGTTCGTTTCGGTCCTGGAACCAGAGGGTGAGTGCGGAGCGCGGCTGATAGCGTATCCAAAGCCAGGCGAGCTGAATCATCGTTGTCCGTAGTCGCGGGTTGCCCGATTGCGAGATGCCCTGCTCGCGATTGACCGACCCGCTTTGCCAAGGCGTCGGGGCAAGGCCGGCATAAGCGGCGACCTGTCGGCGGTTATCGAAGTGCCTGGAGAGTCCCTCAGACCAGAGGACCGAAGCGAATTCCGGCCCAATCCCATGGACACCCAGCAACATCGGCGGCGGGGCCATGCTGATTCCGACGGAAGCCGCCACCTTTAACGAGATGATGTCGCCACTCATAACGAGATGATTGCGCCACCTGCAACGGGATGATCCCGCCAGGGTGGGCGTCTCGCTGGCCAGATTTAAGGTCGCTTCTTTGGGCCACCAAGGGAGCACCGATGCCAGCCGAGAGAGTCGCCATGCGCGATGTACGCGTGATCATTCGCCTTAAATATTTGTCTTCGCTCACGACGAGCGAGATTGCCCGGCGTCTTGGGTTGGCGCGTTCGACGGTGCGGGAGACCTTGAGCCGTTTCGAGAGTTCGGACTTGATCTGGCCGCTACCCGAGGGCCTGAGCGACGAAGGGTTGGAAGCTGCGCTTTACGCCAACCGGCGCAGTAAACGGGGTCATCGGCGCCATGCCGAACCGGACTGGCCGGCGGTTCATCGGGAGATGAAACGCAAGCACGTCACCCTGCTGATCGTCTGGGACGAGTATATTGCGCAGAACCCAGGCGGCTACAGCTATTCGCGGTTCTGCGAACTTTACCGAGCCTTCGAGACAAAATTGTCGCCGACGATGCGCCAGACGCATGCGGCGGGCGAACGATTGTTTGTCGATTACGCCGGCGATGGCGTTCCAGTCCTGATTGATCGGCTGACGGGCGAGATGCGCAAGGCGCAGATATTCGTCGCGGTGCTCGGCGCATCGAGCTTCACCTTTGCCTGGGCGAGCTGGACGCAGACGCTTCCCGATTGGATCGACGCCCACGTGCATGCTTTCGCGGCGATCGGCGGCGTTCCCCATTTGCTCGTGCCGGACAATACCAGGACCGCCGTCATAAAGGCCTGCTTCTATGACCCTCTGGTCAATCGCACCTATGCCGAAATGGCGGCCCATTACGACACCGCCATCCTGCCGGCGCGGCCGAGAAAACCTCGCGACAAGGCGAAAGTCGAACAAGCGGTGCTGATTGTCGAGCGCTGGCTGCTCGGGCGGTTGCGTCACCGCATCTTCATCAGCCTGGCTGAGGTCAACGAAGCCATCGGCGAGTTGCTCAAGCATCTGAACGAAGAACGACCCATCCGGAGGCTCGGCGTGACTCGCCGGCAATTGCTGGAGGCGATCGACCGTCCGGCGCTCAAGTCTCTGCCGGCCGAGCCCTATGTCTTTAGCGAATGGCGCGTCTGTCGGGTCGGCATCGATTATCACGTCGACGCCGGCTCTCACTATTACAGCGTTCCCTATCGCTTCGCCCGCGCCGAGGTGGACGTCCGGATGACCGCCAGGACGGTCGAGATTTTCCTCAAAGGCGAGCGGATCGCCGCGCATTTGCGCATCAGCGGCAATCGCAAACATACGACGATCCCCGAACACATGCCGTCCTCCCACCGCCGCTATGCGGGCTGGACGATCGACCGCATCCGCCAGGATGCGCGCGCGATCGGACCGGCGACTGCGGCGCTCTGCGAGCAGATTCTCGAGCATAGACCGCATCCGGAACAGGGCTACCGGGCGTGTCTGGGGATCGTCCGCCTTTCCGGTCCCTATGGCGTCGGACGCGTCGAAGCGGCGGCCGAACGCGCCATTGATATCGGCGCGCACACCTATGGCTCCGTCAAGTCCATCCTCGACAACAATCTTGATCGGCGCCCCGCGCAAAAGCGCGCCGCGGACGGAACGCCGATCCTGCATCCCAATATCCGTGGCCCGCGCTATTACAATTAGGAGAAGCGATCTTGCTCAAACATCCGACCCTCGATCAACTTTACGCCCTCGGCCTCCAGGGCATGGCCAAGGGCTTTACGGAAATCGGCGCCGAGGCCGACAATCTCGACAAACGCGAATGGCTGGGGCTTCTGCTCGATCGCGAGGCGTCATGGCGTCAGGATAAGAGGTTCGCGGCGCGACTGCGCTACGCCAAATTGCGCCAGCAAGCCTGCGCCGAAGATGTCGATTATCGAAGCCCGCGCGGCCTCGATCGGCCCCTGTTCCAAAAGCTCGTCGAGGGGCATTGGGTCGAGGCCCACGAAAACTTGACCCTCGTTGGCCCGACCGGCGTCGGCAAGTCATGGCTCGCTTCAGCGCTTGGCCACAAGGCCTGCCGCGATAATCGCTCGGTGCTCTATCACCGCATCCCAAAGCTCTTCGAAGATCTCGCCCTGGCGCGCGGCGATGGCCGTCATCCGCGCCTCCTGCGTGCGCTCGGCCGCGCCGACCTTCTCATTCTCGACGATTGGGGATTGGAGCCACTCGACGCCGGCGCCCGGCATGATCTTCTGGAAATCCTCGAAGAGCGATACGGCCGCCGCTCGACCATCGTCACATCCCAACTCCCCGTGGACCGCTGGCATCAAGTCGTCAACGACCCAACCTACGCCGATGCGATCCTCGACCGTCTCGTTCACAACGCCCATCGGATCGAACTGGCTGGCGAAAGCTTGCGACGCGTCCGGCCAAGTCGTGAAAAAATTGCAGATGAAAGCTTGACCAGACAACAGCCCAAGCGCCAATAATCGAAGCGCCAGCGAGCCCGCACCACCATGGCGGCATCATTCCGTTACAGGTGGCGGCATCACGTCGTTACAACATGGCGCTTTCGTCGGAATCCGCAGCGGGGCCAACCCTTTGGTTTGTTGTGCGTTGAGCAGCGCGTCCCGCTCGGACTCCACAGCTTTGATCTGCTCGAGAAGCAATTCGAGCCGATCGAGTTCTCGACAAACCTGGGCTTTGAGATGTTCGGGCAAGCGACGGCCGTCGCCAGTCTGGAGCGCATCCAGCCGCGCCCGTCGATCGCGACGCAACGGCTCATACTCGGATGCGCCCTGAGAGAAGAGCAATCCTTTGATCCGGTTGACGTGCTGAACCCGTTCCATGATCAGCACCTTGCGCTCACGGCAAATCCGGCGGCGGTCTTCATCTTCAGGCGTCGGCGCCCGAACCATTGAACAGACCCGCGGTTCGCCGCGCTTGTGGGCGAGCAGCGCGCGAAGCAAAGCCTCGCCATCGATCCTGTCGGTCTTGGCCCGACGCCGCCGGCGCGAAGTCGCAATTGAGGCTGCATCGACAACGTGGCTCTCAATTCCCTCACTCAGCAAGACACGGTGAATCCAGAAACCGTCCAACCCCGCTTCTTGAATGACGATGATCGGGAAGGATTTTCCGGTCCGCGCGTACGCTTTCCTCCTGAGCTCCAAAATGCGGGCCAACAGCGCAGCGATATCCCCGGCGGACACGCTGTGCTTTGACATCTTCTCTCCGCGGCCTGGCGACAATGACGTAACCAGCCAGGTCGATCGGCTCAGTTCCAATGAGATGAATATTGCGCAAAGATCGGCCCGGATCGTGGTCGGTGCTAATTGATCAGCTACGTTTTGCATGGTCGCCTCCAGAGTGGGTGGTAAGCGACCTCATGCTCCCGAATCGCAGGTCGCTACCATCGCCTCATGGGATCTCGAAAAGGACGATGTGCAGGCCGACCCGACAACGTTATCGGGGAAGGCTGTTACGGCAGGGTGAGATGAGCGAGAACGACGCCCAGTCGCTGCACCGGGGTAGTGGCGGCAGCACGCACACAAGGAAAGCGCGCGCAACACGGGAAGCCCCAAAGCGTGGTCAGGTCAGGGATGACAGGACCAACCGGACGCCCGTGAGGGACAGGCTGGGCGCTCTGGGGTGGCGGAGAGGTTCGTAGTACCGCGGAAACCGGGTAACTCCGGCGGAGGGAAGGGACCTCAGTTCAAGACAGACGCAGAACGTGGCGAAGGACATGGAGATTGGGCAACCTATCAACTCCACATGATGTTCAGAAGCTGCCGATGGCGTCGCACGCGAAAGACGGCGTGAGGTCTTGTCCGAGAGCCGGATGCGGGAAATCTGCACGTCCGGTTCGATGAGCGGGGTGTGGAAACGGAGCTATGGTTGAGCCACTAAGGCACCGCCAGACGAAAGGGGCGGCAAACAGACATGCTCGACCTAACGCCACCGCGCCACACCTCGACTCTACGCATTCCGGCCGACGGCTCGACGCTTCAGTTGGGCGGCTAGAGCGGTTTCCGGCCGGGTTGAATCGGTCGGCGTTCCCAACGCGCTGAAAATGTGATTCTTGAGGTGCGCCGAATCGGAGGCGGCGCGGGATGGGGCCTTTGTCGGAGGACTTGCGCAAGCGGGTGGTTTCGGCGGTTTGCGAGGAAGGCATGAGCCTGTCGTGGGTCAGCGCGGCGGTTCGGGGTGAGCTTCTCCAGCGCGATCCGTTGGGTGGCGGCGTTGCACGAGCGTGGCAGCTATGCGCCGCTGCGGATGGGCGGCGATACGCGTTCACAGCGCGTCGAGGCGCACGCGGATTTTCTGCTTGGCCTTCATCGGCGCGAGCCCGACCTTACGCTCAACGAAATCTGCGATCGTCTGTCGCGTGCGCGAGGCGAGAGGGTGTCGCCATCGATGATCTGGCGATTTTTCGACCGCCACGACATCACGTTCAAAAAAAATCCGCGCACGCGAGCGAGCAGGACCGCCCGGACGTCCTTGAGCGGCGGCGGCGATGGTTCGACGGTCAACTCGACCTCGATCCGCTGAAACTGGTGTTCGTCGATGAGACGGCGGCGACGACCAACATGGCGCGCCGCTACGGCCGGCGCCGGCGCGGCCAACGTCTGCGCTGCGGCGTTCCGCATGGGCATTACAAAGCGATCACCTTCGTCTTCGGCCTGCGCCTGAGAGGCGTCGTCGCACCCAAGGCCTACGACCACGCCATGAACGCCGAGACCTTCGAAGCCTGGCTCGAGCACCATCTCCTGCCGACTTTGGAGGAGGGCGACATCGTCGTGCTCGACAATCTCAAGGCTCACAAAAGCCCGACAGCGGCGGAAATCCTGGCCAGGAAAAACTGCACGGTCCGATACCTGCCGCCCTACAGCCCGGACTTCAACCCCATCGAGATGGCGATCTCCAAACTGAAAAGCGCGCTGCGAAAACTCGCCGAGCGCACCGTCGCCGGCCTCCTCGCCATCCTGGAGGGATGCGCCGGTCTCTTCAAGCCAGCCGACTGCCAAAGCTACTTCAAGGCCTGCGGCTATGACCCCGCCGAATTCCCAGCCCTCGACACAACCTGAACGGATTCCGCTCTAACGAACCTACACAGGGCCTCTCCGAAAGGACCGAGGTCCGCGCCATATCCGTCATTCGATTGCGTGCGCGATCCTGCGGCGCATTCAGGCCGTCTTAGCCCGAATCGGGACCGCTCACTCCTCCGGCATCCCGGCTTTGCGCAGGCCTTCGTACGATCGTTCGCTCATCTCTAGGAAGCGTGGATCGCCGCCCTGTTTGGGGACCTGGGACATCTGGTACGCCTTCCATGTCGCGACCGTCTTGAACGGCGCGATGGAGGGCGGCGCGAGGTAGCGCTGCAGCGCCTCGCGCGCTTCCGCATCATGATCGGTCAAGGCGAGCGCCGCCACCAGGACCACATGCGCAAACGGGTTTTTAGGATTGATTGCGAGCGCCCGGCGCGCCAGTTCAATCGACTGGTCATAACGCTTCAGCCCGAAATTGGCCCACGCCTTGCTGTCATACCAATAGTTGAGCGTCGGATCGTGCGGGCTCGCCAGAATCGCCCCGTCCAGGTATTCAAGGCTTTTGTCGAATTGCCCGAGGAATGGGTAGTCGATGCCCAGTTGGGCGGCGGCTTCCGCGTTGGACGGGTCCAGGGCGAGAGCGCGCTCGTGCTCCGCGACGGCTTCCTCGGCGCGCCCCTGGGTCCGAAGGATGAGGCCCTTCAAAGCGTGGGGCCAAGTCCAATCTGGATCGAGGGCGAGCGCCTTCAACTCTAATTCATCGGCCCGCTCGAGGTCGCCTTTAGGGTCGCCGGAAACGCCGATCGCCACCGGTACGAAGAACTTGGCCCCCAACGCCAGCAGCGCGCGGACATTGTTGGGATCGATCGCGAGCGCCTGTTGGCAGAGCGCGAATGCTGCATCCGCCTCCTTGCCGATATATCCGGCCTTCCATTGGCCCTCGGAGCATTGGAGAGCCAAGTCCTCGGCGTCACGATTGGCTGCGGGCGTCCGTTTGACGCTTGCGCTGTAGGCCTGCTGGAGCTGAAGGTCGAGTGCATTCGTCAAATGCGCGACGATCGCGTCCTGCGTCTGCAACAGATCGGCGCGGGGCGTGTCGAATTGTTCAGCCCAGAGGTGACCGCCGCTGCCGGCGTCGATGAGCTGGGCGTTGACCCTCATCCGATCGCCGCTCGGCTGTACCGAGCCTTCGAGGACATAGCGCACGCCCAGATCCTTGCCGATCGCCTTGGCGTCGATTGGCTTGCCCTTGAACGTCATGGCTGTATTGCGCGCGATGACGAAGGTGTCGCGGAGGCGCGCGAGACTCGTGGTCAGTTCGTCGGTCAGTGCGTCGACGAGATAGTCCTGTCCCGGATCGCCGGAGAGGTTGGCGAAGGGCGTGACGACGATGGAAAGGCGCGCGGCCTCGGCGGGCGTCTTTGTGGCGACGCTTGCGGGCCGGTTCGCATTGACGAACCACCACGCGCCGCCCGCGATCACAATAAGCAGCGCCGCGAGCGCGGCGGCGAGCGGCGCAAGTCTGAAACGCCTCTTCTGCGGCGTGGGCGTCGCGGGTTCCGCGGCTTTCGCCGGCTTCGCCTGCGCGGAGACGCCAACCTGCAGCGAATAAGCGCGAATCTGCCTGTCGATGTTCTTGAGTTGGGTCGGGCCGAGATCGGTGACTTCCATCTCGAGCCTGCCGCTCACCTGCCGATAGGCGTCTTCCGACAGGCAGATCGTGCCGGGCTTGGCGATCCCTTCCAGCCGGGCGGCGATATTGACGCCGTCCCC
Source organism: uncultured Alphaproteobacteria bacterium (assembly GCA_963794155.1). Classification (GTDB taxonomy): domain Bacteria; phylum Pseudomonadota; class Alphaproteobacteria; order Rhizobiales; family Beijerinckiaceae; genus Roseiarcus. Next base: position 873,287 of record CAWCCX010000008.1, read on the forward strand.
CATCAGGTCGCCGTCGCTCTCCTCGACGACGTCACCGACGTGAATCCCGACGCGGAATTCGATTCGGCGGTCCTCGGGCACACCGGCGTTGCGCTCGATGAGGCCGTTTTGGATTTCGATCGCGCAGCGGACCGCGTCCACGACGCTGCGAAACTCAGTAATCGAGCCGTCGCCGGTGCGCTTGACGATGCGGCCGTGATGTGCGGCGATGGCGGGATCGATCAGGTCGCTGCGAAGGCCCCTGAGCCGCGCAAGCGTGCGATCCTCGTCGGTGCCGGCGAGCCGGCTATAACCGACGACATCCGCAACCAGGATCGCCGCGAGCTTTCGGGTCTCGCTCATTGCGCCCCTCCGGCTCTTTGCAGATTAGCGCAAATGCCAGCCCAAGTCTGCCTGTTTCGACGGAAGGACCGCTCAGGTGCGCATTCCTTCTGCACCGAGCACCAACCGGGAAGGTCACCTTCGGGTCGATTTGAGCCTTTCCACAGGGCTTCGGGCAATGTCCGCTATTTGCGCTGAGCCGCCGTACCGAATTCGACTGGGCAAGGTCTGCAAAGCGCCGGAAGCGCCGTTTGACGAGGTGTAGACGATCACTGCTCCCTGCGCCTCGCCTATCAGGATCGCAGCTATGAATGAGGGAGATGGACTCCTCATGATCAAGCATATGGCGTGCAGCTGGACGCATGATGCAGGCTTAACTAGGCAGCTATATTAAACATGGAACATGCTTGTGTAGAAAATTTCTTCAGTAGATCCGAGTACCAAGCGTATATGTCTTTACGATCAGTATATAAGATTTGATTCAACTGCTGTAGTTTTTGGTGAACGAGGCCATAATGAGAACTCCCTCCGTACGATCCTATACGACCGTGGCACCAAGCTATGATTTCACCGAGAACGAAAGCACAAAGTGTTGATGCGCTATATAGAGGATAACGTGCTGTATGGCCTGATTGCACCTTTGATATGAAGGTTGAAGCGAAAGCTACTAAAGGGACTTGAGCAAATACGTATTCAAGTATATGATGCGCACAAGCCAACAAACAAACACCGTCCTGGTCATATCTATTGACATTTGAAAATTAAAGCAGACCCAGGTAGTGCAAAAATGTCTAATCGTGCAATCTAGTGTGCACAAATCACGACTTTCTCCATGAGATATGCGAGTTGAAGTGGATTTGTATTCGGGGTTTTAAACATGGCCATACAATTCAATCGAGTCTGCCCGCGGAGATCGTTGTAGCGTTTGTAGCCAATAATCCTTTGCCAAAGGGTGAAGTTGCAGCTGGACCGGACAGCGCGCTGCCTCAAATCGAAGTAAAAATACCGGCGGTCGCCGTCCGCAAGTCGGTCAGCCCAGACTTCCTCATCTGTTTGGAAGACGGTAAGCGATTCAAATCCTTACGACGCCACCTGACCGGGCTCGGCCTGACGCCCGAGCAATATCGACCAAATGGAACTTACCATCGACTCTCCGATGGTCGCCCCGAATTACGCTGCGCGGCGGTCGGCGTTGGCAAAACAGATTTGCCTTGCCAAGCTCGATGGACCGCCAGCGCTCGCAAGCATGCCGGGCGGTCAACAGCCGATAAAGCCTCATCTTCACTTATAAGGGGGTGCCTAAACTGTGGCTCACAGGCGCTATCGCTATATCCCCCCCGCACGGAAGTGGATATAGCGATCGTCGGCGTGAGCCGCGTTTTGGGCACCACTCCTGATCACCACCTCTTCACATTCAGTCTTGAGTGCGGATATTATGATTGGCCAAGCACACGCGATCGGCGTCCTGATCGCCCCGGTCGGCGCCTTACGTTCGAAGCCGGCTGGACGAAACTCTAGACACTTCCGCACGACCGGAGCGGAAGACCAAAACGATTCTTTGCCGAGGTCGCGATCGAATTGGTTCGGCGTATTGTTGAGTCTCGGGATTATCAGCGGCGGCACGGTCACCCAGTATTTCCTGCTGACCTTGACGCCTTACGCGATCAGGACGCTCCACCTCCCCGATTCGGCAGCAATGCTCGGCGCGGTCACTTTGGGGCTCACAGGCTGCATCGGAGCGCTGGCCGGGGGACTTCTCGCGGACCGATGGGGAATACACACGATCGCGATCGTGCCGCGCATTGTGTTGATGCTCGTCCTGTTTCCTACAATGAAGCTGCTCATCGCCAATCCGAGCGCAACGACCCTCATCCTGTCGATATCGGTCCTAAGCCTGTTGCAAGCCATGAGCGCCGGCGTCGGCGTAATGGTGATCCCGCTGATCTTTCCGCGCGCGGTGCGCGCGACTGCGCTTGCCTTGACCTATTCGGTCGGCGTGGCCGTCTTCGGCGGAATGGCGACGTATGTCGTCACCTGGCTGGTCGGCGCAACCGGCGATCCGCGCGCCTCGACCTACTACGTCATGGCGGCGAATTTCGCGTTGCTGGCGGCATTTCTGACCATTCGCAATGCTGACTTTGATTCGCTCGCCGAGCGTGTCTTGTCCGCCTGACCTTTGATATTCGAGGTCATAGGCGAAGACGCAAAAGGACTGTCGCCGATTTATTAACACTATTCGATACGACGTTTACTTCGAGAATAAATTACGAGCCCAGAGGAGGCTCTGGAAGCACTGTTACTGTGCCTGGTCGACCGTGGTGGTATTGATCGTCATGATCATCGTTTTATCCGCGTTTGCGTCAGTAAAGTCAGTCCATTTGGCGGTGATGAAAGGTGCCGCGGCCGCAGGGGTGGGGACGGCAAAAAATTCTACTGAATTGTACGCGTTCGCCGGAGTTATTGCAACAGTGAACTTATTTCCAATGTAAGTCGCTACGTTGATCATTGCTCCACCAGCGCCTGCATCAGGATTAGGCATCGTATAGCTCTGTAGCAATCTAAGCCACTTTTGCCATCTACTTGAGCGCAAACTGTTACCGCTGTCCAAATCTACACCAAGAAATACGGCTGTAGCATATGGATTGCCTGCGGCCTGTCCAAGAGCGTTAAATCTGCCAGTCCATCTGCCCGGATTGTCATGCTCATCCTTCTTGATTGCCCGAAGTCCCGCTCTATTGAAAATTGTATTCACCCGTGAAACAATTTCAATTGTCGTGTCAGTATTGAAGAGCATACCCAATTGAACCTCCTACCTTAAGTTAATTAATTCAACCCCCGGATGGCGAACTCGTTGCGGTACTTCTTCCACACCGCCGCTAGTTGTGCAGTGCCGCAATCGATGTAGCGTTGCGCGACCTTTTTTCCAAAAACGAGTGGCAGGCCAGTTTCCTCGGCCCATTCGTTGGCGCGCTCCTCGCTGCTGATCGTCGTGTAGAACTGGTGATGCGGCAGACCGCCTAGATGATGGCCGGTTTCGTGCGCGAGCGCGAAGGCTATGCCCTCGACGCCGATCTGGCGGTGGCGACCAAGCCCACCGAATAGCCTCACGCAGCGCCCCCTCTCGCCGATATACGCCTGGGCGTTCATCAGGCGGGTTTCCCAGTAGGCGTCGTAAAAGATCTCCGGGAAGCGGCGGCGGAACCGCTCGAGCAGGGCATTCGCGCGCAGCCAAGGCCAGCGCGCCTCCACCGGCCAAACCAAACTTGGCGAAATGATATCGTCAAAAATCGGCACTTGCCCCTCGCGAACTAACCGTTCCGCAGCGCATGCCCTAGGTTTTTATACCTATCCTAAATATTGAAAATGATTTTGGCAAGCGACATCTGCAAGATGGCGGAAACTCGAAGCCATGGGTCCCGGCTAGGCAAGCTTGGCCAGCGCAGCCTCGCTGCGCTGCCGCAGCGTCTCGAGTCCCTGCGCACTAGCAACAGCCCGGGCACGCTCGAAGCAGCAGCGCGCCTCCACCTGTTTTCCGCGCATTTCGAACAACTGGCCGCGGTTGAAGTCGATGCGAGCGATGACGCCGCCTTCTCGACTGAATTGCGGGTGCGAGGCCGCTGCCTCCAGAAGGGTACGGGCGAGGCGCGCGCCGCGAAAACGGACCGTCGCCAAGGCCGGGAGGTTCCTAATGATCACCGATGCCGGCGCTTTTCGCCCGCCGGCCAGAATCTGGATGTAGACCTCGGCCAGCAGGATACGCGCGAAACTGGCCAGGGCTCGGTCGCCAGAGGCGTCGCGCTCCACAATCGTGCGCTCTATAAGACGCACGCCCTCGGCAACGCGCCCGGTTTCGATCAGCGCAACGCCGCGCAGACTGTCAAGCACGCTGTAGAGCGCACCCAGACGCTGAAACTCGGCGTTGAGCGCTTCAAGCTTCGGAAGTCCCTCGCGCGAATGCCCGGATAGGATTGCGGCGATCGTTTTGATGATCTCGCCCTGGAGGCGGTCGAACGGCGCGATCGCCACCCGCAGGCACTCGTCGGCGTAGCCGAGCGCAGCTTCGGGCGATCCGCCGATGACATTGATCCAACCCAGAATCCAGTTGGCGAAGCCGATCGAGCGCGGGTCGCCGGCCGCCTCTTCGGAGGCGATGAGTCGAAGAGCGATCTCTCGCGCGTCTTTTATGAGTCCACGATAGAGATAGTCCCAAGTGATGAAGAAATAAGCCGAGTTGCGGAGGAAGTTGTCCCTCAAGCGTAGGCAGTCTCTGATCACGTCGGCTTTGCGCCGCTCCGCCTCTTCGAACGTGTCGAGCCCAAGCCGCGTCCGGCAATGCAGAAGACCCGCGCGCGCAAAAGCCGCCGCGCGTCCGTCGCCGATCCGGTCAGCGACTGCGACAGCCTCGGTCACAACCGCAAGGCCAACCCGCAACTCGTACCGCTGCACCAGCGATAGCGTCTGGTAGTAGTACGCGGTGACCAGTTCGGGCGTTTCTCCGGCCCGTTTGACGAGAGGCATGAACTTCTCAGCTATCGCTCCGGCTTCACGGTAATCGCTCTTGAGCATCAGGGTTTCGAGCAGGCCGACGACGACGCGCGCCGCGAGCAGCGGATCGGCGCTGGTTGGGTTCTGCTCGACAATCGCTAACGCCTTGCGAAAATAACCCTCGGCTCCGGGGATCGCGTAGACGTTGAGGCTCTTGTTCGCCGCCATCGCTAGATAGTGGAACGCCTTCGTCGCATTCCCGCCGGCAGCGAAATGATGGGCGAGCGCCTCGGCCCTCTCGAATAGTGCGTTGCCGCTGCGCCGCTCAAGCTCCTCAGCGACCTTGAGATGGCTCGCCCCGCGCGGCCCGCTCAGCAGGCGATCGTAGATCGCTTCCCTCAGAAGGATGTGCTTGAAGACGTAGTCGCCTGATTGTTCGTCGCTGCGAATGAGATCCTGGACTTCCATGGAGGCGAATGGCGATGCTGAACGGTTCGGTTCGTCGCTCAGCGCGAGTACCAGGTTGGGATCGAAGCGCCGACCGATCACGGCGGCTGTCTGAAGGAGGAGGCGCTCTTCACGCGGGAAGTCTATCCACGCGGGAGGCGAGAATCGACTGGATACTCTGCGGCATCGCATCGGTCGTCCGCCGCCGGGTCGAAGGTCACGCTGGCCGCGTCGCGAGTAACGACCCCACGCTCGAGGAGAAAGCTTACGATTTCTTCGGCGAAAAGCGCATTGCCTTCGGCCTTAGTCGAGATGAGGCTGCTGAGCTCGTCCGGCAATCGATCGACGCCTAGGCGAGCCTGCGCGATGCGGGAGGTTTCGCGGGGCGAGAGCGGATTGAGCGTTAGCGGCGTTACGCGGGCATTATCGGCCCAGGGCGGAGCGTAAGTCGGACGCCTGGTATGGAGGATCAACAGACTGAGCGGGGTCTCGATCGCGACTAAGGCGCCAAGCAGCGCCTCAGACGCGCTGTCGAGCCAATGAATATCTTCGAACAGCAAAATGAGCGGGGCAAGCCGAGAGCGCGCCTCGCACCAGCCGTCGTACAACGTCGCGAGTCCTCAGCCCAATCAAGACGCCGTCCAGGCCTGCAAGGGAGCCGCGCGGAGATTCATGGCCGAGCAGATTCATAAGAAGTCCGAGGTTTTCATCGGAATTGAGCGCGTGGCCGCGAAGACCCTCGTTCACTTTGCCTGCAATCGTCGGCTAAGTCGTCGCCGCGCGCGATACGGAAAACGCCGCGCACGATATCGATGAAGGCTCGAAACGGCGTGTTCTGGCCGTCCGATGTGCAATTTCCGGTCAGCGTCCATGCGCGGCGCTGAGCCGCGTGTGCGTGAAACTCGTGCAATGAGACGGGTCTTGCCGATCCCCGGATCGCCGACGATGTCGATGACCTGGACGCCGGAGCCCATCAACTCGAAGCTGTGCTCGAGCAGGTCGAGCTCCCGATCGCGGCCGACGAAAGCCGTTAATCCCCGGTTGAGCGAGGCGTCGAATCGCGAAGCCTTTCTCCGGATCGCCTCGAGCCGATAAACTCTTTCGGGGGCGCTACGGCCCTTGAGAGCGTGTTCGCCGGCGAAGGTCGCTTCGACCAGGCCGTCCACGAGCCTATACGCCGCCTCACTCAAGAGCACGGCACCCGGTTCCGAGAGAGACTGCAAGCGGGCCGCGACGTTGACCGTGTCTCCAAGCACCGAGAGTCCAGTCTCTCCGCCTAAAAGTAGCTGTCCGACAACCGCCGATCCGACGTTGATCCCGATCCGCATCTCCGGTCGGACAGCATATTTGACTTCAAAGTCGGTCCCCGCGGCCTTTAGCGTCTCGAGTATCAAGAGCGCCGCCCGGCAGGCACGAAGCGGCGCATCCTCGACCGCGATCGGTGCCCCAAAGGCAACCACCATGCCGTCGCCGGCTATGTTGTGGATGCGCGCGCCTTCAACCTCGACGGCACCTTCAACGATTTGCGAAAGCCTTTGAATAAGGCCAAACGCCGCCTCCTCGCCGAACCGCTCGGAGAACGCGGTGAAGCCAACCATATCCGCGAAGAGAATGACGACCTGCCGCCGCTCTGCTTCCAAGCAATCACCCCCGTCCGCGCGGCGCGTCAGGATATCCCGCGCTCAGGATATCCATATCGAGACTATGTGATTAGGTCTTCCTTCTCAACAGGCGGAGATTTTTTCATCCAACGATTCATCTAAATCCTCACCGTCGAAACTCCGACCACCACCATGCGCGCCATTTCCGGATTGAGCCGGCAAACACCATCGCGTGCGAATGACAAAATCCGCCGGATCGAAAACATGTCCCTTGACGAAATCCAGCACCGCTCGATCGATCTTCGGTCGCTCCGGCTCCATTAAATCGAAAATGAATTTCGACGATCCGTCGCTGCCTTCGTGCATAATGCCGATTGTCGGATCATAGCCCTCGGAAATGGCCTTGATCCGAATTTCGCTTTCGAGCACCGCATAGGCATAATTCAATATTGCATTGACCGGGTGCGCTGCATTGCGGTTGCCGGCCAAATGATAAGGCGACGAGCGCTGTCCAATGGAATGCCAATTATCGGGAATTGGCCTGCGGCTTATGCCGCGCCATTTAATCGGCATGCCGACCCAGCTGCGAAAATAGGAGGCGGCGCAATTGGCCTCCAATGCGCGCAATTCGAAAATGGTTTCGGGCGGATTTTCTTCGAGGCGAGACAAGGCGGCATAAGCTGATTTCATCGCCCGCTCCCATTTATCGGAGCGGGGAATTGATTTTTCGAGGGTGATAATTGCTCGCCTCGATTTTCCGCGTGATTATCGAGCGGCAAAATTCATTTCTCTGTTCCGGATTTTCACGGGTTTCCAATTGCCAGCGGACGCGAAAAGGATTGGCTGAATAACCCGATGCGCCGGCGACACAGACAATGTCGCCTTTCCAATCAATCCGAATAAAGGCTGACTTTTTGTTCGGCGAGCCACGATAAAACGTCAAAGGAAATGCTGCCGCTGCCGTCCAATAAGAATAATGCGCTCGGGCAATGACGACGTCGCCGCTGAAATAGCGGATTATTTCGCGCTTCTGCGGGTAGTGCGTAAATCCATTTTGGATGGTCAGCGCGCCATTTTCGACGCGCAGCGACACGCCATGTCCCGCGAGGATTAATGCCGGCTGCGCCTTTGCCCGTTTGGTCCGTCGCGCCGAAGCCTTTTCCACGCGGCTTCGCCACATGCCGGAGCGGGTCGCCCAGGCAATGTCATCTTCTTCCAATTGCATGTTGGCGGGCGTCGGCTCGGCGCATCGCAGAGGCGGTTGCAGTTTAATGACTTTTGCCGACCTCTTGACCTTCATGATTGGAGACCGATCGGGGTTTTTGCCGTCGCTTGAAGGATAATCGCATTTAATTCGCGTTGCCAGTGCTTCAATCCAATTTCGTCGGCGAAGGCCGATTTAATTCGTTTGGGGTCGAGGATTTTCGAGAAGCGAGGATCGTTGCGCCAGTAGCCATTCATGCCGCTTTGAATGGAGACAGACCTTGCGAGCTTGCTTCGCCAGTTCGGCGATCTTATCGGAAGGCAGAATCGCGTCAGGGACCTGCCGAAGCCGGAACATCAAGAGCGTCATGCTGTCGACCAAAGCGTCTGGAGCCTTGCGGGCGATCCAGGCCGCCAGGCGCAACCCGAAGGCGCCGTCGCCATAGATCCAACGATTTGCCTCGTAGAGGTGGAGGCCTATCGCAACACTGTTCCTTGCGTCATCGCGCGCACGAGCGATTTCTTCAGCTGGAGCATTGGCGACGCCTGCGAAATTCCCCATGCTCATCGCAGCCGACACGTGGTCGAGCCCGGATGGCAGCAGCTCAATCAGATTGAGCTTTTTGCCAAGGATTGAGTGCGACTCGGCAATGGTAAGATCGAGCGCTCCGATGACCACGGTCTCGTCTGCGCTTCGCCATACCTTGCCGTCCTCGTCACGATGACGAGGCGCTTCAAAGCCGTGAAATTCACCGGTACCGACCTCACTGAGAACGCGGAGAAGGATCGGCAAATTCTCACCACTGGTGCGACCTTTCACCCTCGAAAAAACGATGTCGTGAGCCTTTACAAACTCGCGTGCGGCGCGATCGTGAAAGGTTTCACTCTGTGAATCGCGATTGAACCGATCGATCAACCTCATGACCAGCGGCACAAACCGGTCGAGCAGCCGCCCAGACTTTTGAAGTCGCGGTCGCCAATGTTTCTCGTCGACAGGAAAGCCCTGCCGCCATAGCCCTTTGCCGACGTAGTCGACGCGCTTCTTTTTCTTGAATAGGGCATCGGCCGCTCTGATTTGCGCGCATGTCCCTTCGGGATAGCGCACGACGCTGCCGTGGTAGTCCAGCGGACTCCAATCGATCTCTTTGGAGAGCAGTCCCTCACGCCGCCAACGGCGGACCTGGTCCATGGTCCCGCCGATCTGGGACAGGGTGGCGTCTACCTCCGCCTGCGTCTCCCAGTCCAATTCGACCACTTCGCCGCGTCGCCATAGACCCCTACGCCAAACGCCGATTTCCAGGATTCGCATGCCTGATTTTCACGCTCCCTCAAACTTGGGAGCGCCAAATGGCCTCGAAGTCGAAGAGAAAACGGAACTACGCCAAAGAATATCTGATTCGCATCGCCCGCGGACTCGCTGGCGGCAAGAGCCGATCGCAGGCCCGTGGACACGCCAGAGCGGCTGACCTGCCGAGCGACGCGGGCCCTCAACCCTTTAGGCGTTTTGAGCCCGCTCGAAGACGCCCTCAAGCTGATGAAGAAGGGCGTCTCACAAAAGGAGGCGGCAAAGCAGGCTGGCGTGTCGCCGGAGACGCTACGCCGGTTTCAAAAGGCCAACACGATTTCCCGAAGGGAAGGCCGCCGTTGGCTCATCTTGGATACGCGCCCGGTGTCGGTCGTCATGGCGACCCGCGGCAAAATGCGCACCGTCACAGTGTCGCACGATGCGAGCAGTGACATCAGCCGCCACTGGACTGCGATCAACCTGTTCCTGGAGACCAACGATCCATCGCATCTCGTGGATTTTCTCGGCAAGGGATTGCGGGACAGCGACGGCGCGTTTCATCCGTTCGAGACGCGCCCGAATGTTCTGCGCAAGCTCGATAGCGTCGGCGAACTGTCGTTCGTCGATATTTATCGCCAGACGGTGCAGTGAGGGCGCCGTCATGGACATGTACGAACGGTTCATGGCCCGTGCGCGGGCGCAATGGCGGGCAAAGCTCGCCGGCAAGACCTCCGCCTCCCCTTGGGGGTACGAGAACTGGGCCAACGAGGGCGCAGAAGACCATCATTTGGCCCGTGCGAAGTATGGCGATCTCATCGAGGAGGTGCCGGTCAGTGTGCACCGCGAGCTCACTAGACGTCAGATGGAGGAGCATCCCGAGGATGGACCTGATACAGACAATCCATTGGAGCGAAAGGGCAGACTACACTTGGGGTATGCTGACATTTGCGAGCTCTTCGCCGATCTGCATCGTTGGCGGGGAGAAGCTCTGATTCGGGCGGCCAAAAATGGAGCGACCGAATTGAAGGACTGAGACGATGCCGGTCGATTGGGAACGTGGTAACAAACTGTCGGACCCGGTCGACCGATTGGTCATAGCTCTTCGCGCATATGTCACGCGAGCGCCAACGAAGCCCAAGTTGGGCGCGAAGATCGCCAAAGTCGAAAAGCTTGGCGAGCGCAAAAAGTATTCCGTGCGGGTCCCGCCGAGTGATTGGGTCCTTGTTTTCGACTGCGAAACCCGCACGACTCCCGACCAGCGCCTCCGATTTGGGGCATATCAACTGCGCTACAAAGGCCAGGTCTGGGAATGGGGCGTGTTTTATGAGCCCGAAGTTCTCGGCGCCGATGAGCTCACGATCCTTCGGCGGTTCATAGTTGATGAGGAAACCAGGTCCGAGGGCGAGCGCATTCGCCTGATAACGCGGCCTGAGTTTGTTGACGGGGTGTTTTACGGGTCCAGCTACGCCGTCGGCGCGCAGATCGTCGGCTTCAATCTCCCCTTCGACCTGTCTCGGCTCGCGATCCGTCATGCCAGTGCACGCGCAGTGACGCCTCCTCGGTCCCCTGAGCAAATAGATGCCGGGGCGCCCAAGAGATCCCCTGATCGCTCTTTGGCCGGCGGTTTCAGCCTCACCTTGTCGGAAGACTGGCCACCGGTCGTCGTGAAGCACATCACCCAGCGATCCGCCTTTATCCGAGTCGCGGGTACTCGGCCGGATCAAGACCACGACTTCAGACGACGTCGAGGAGGCGAAGGGAGGACCCGACAGGGGCTACTTCGTCGACGTCAAGACGCTCGCAGCCGCGCTCACCAGCAAGTCGCACTCGTTGGCCTCCTTGTCCGAGTTGCTGAAGGTCACGACGCCAAAGAATGAGTTGGACGAGCATGGCGAGGATTTGACCCCAGACTATGTCCGCTACGCGTTGCGCGACGTGCAGACGACCTGGGAATGTTTCGATGCCCTGTCTCGGCGGTTCGCGACCTTCCGGCTCGATCAGACCGGCCTCTATGATCTCTACAGCGAGGCCAGTCTCGGCAAGGCTTATCTCAAGACAATGAAGATCAAGCCTTGGCGGCAGGTCCAGCCGGATTTTCCGCCCAAGCTCATCGGCGTGATCATGAGCGCCTATTTTGGCGGGCGCGCCGAAGTCTATATCCGCCGTCAGATCGCGCCGGTCATTCATTGCGACTTTTTGAGCATGTATCCGACCGTGTGCACCCTCATGGGGCTGTGGAGGTTCGTGCGCGCCAATGGCGTCGCCCATCGCGACGACACCCGCGGCGTTAAGGCGATGCTCGCTCAGCCACGCGGCAACCTGGTGGGGCAGCTTCACAAGCGCGGAGGCTGGAGCGACCTGACCACGCTGGTGCAAGTTCGACCGAAGCGCGACCTCTTTCCGGTCCGGGCGCAATATCCGGACGGCGACCCCTTCAATATTGGCCTCAACTATCTCACCGCCGAGGAACCGCAATGGTTCACGCTCGCCGACGTGTTAGTTTCAAAAATTCTGAGCGGTAAGACGCCCGAGGTTGTAGCAGCGCTCCGGTTTGAGCCCCGAGGACAACAAACGGGCCTCACTCCGGTTGAGGTCGCGGGCCAGTGGATCGATCCGACCACCGATGATTTCTACCAGCGCTTGATCATCCATCGGAACGCGATCAAGGCCAAACTCGACGTCGCGATCGAAGCCGACAAGGTTGGGCTGAAGAGCGACCGACAAGCAGTCAAAATTCTCGCCAACGCGACCAGCTATGGGATTTTCGTCGAGCGAACGTTGAGGATTCGACGTCGCCGAGCCGATGATCGGCTACGGCGGACGGCAACAATCCTTCAGCTTCAAGTCCAAGAAGTTCGAGAAGCCGGGCGCATATTTTCATCCGCTGCTCGCCACGCTGATCACCGGCGCAGCGCGATTGATGCTGGCGCTGGCCGAGCATCAGGTCATCCAACAGAAGCTCGATTGGGCGTTCTGCGACACCGACAGCATCGCCATCGCCAATACGCGCAGACCTTCCGAAAGGCGAGTTCATCGCCACCGCGCTAAAGGTCCGCGATTGGTTCAAAGAGCTCAATCCATACGGGGAGGATCGTTCGATCCTTCAACTTGAGGACGTGGACTTTCCGATGAGCAAGAGCGCCGACCTCAACGCCCTTGACCCACCCCAGTGTCTCGCGGTCTCCGCCAAGCGTTATGTTCTGTTCAATCGGCATGATGATGGCGTCGTCATTCGAAAGGCCTCAGGGCATGGCCTAGGGCATCTGATGGCGCCCTACGATGAACCTCCCGCCGAACGCCGCAAGCGGATCGAGCGCATCAACGTGCCCCTTTGGCAGGAGGACCTATGGAAAGAAATTATCCGGGCCGCAAACTCGGACAAGCCTGACGAAACAGGCTTCATGGACATGCCTGGATTCGACGCGCCCGCCGCGAGCCAATATGCCGCGACGACGCCGGAGCTGCTCAGGTGGTTCGATGGTTATAATGAAGGACAGCCGAGCGGGCGCCGGGTCTTCCCCTTCGGCTTTCTCCTGTCGTTGCAATCAAAGTCGCGGATGGAGATGGCCAAGGATGAACCTGACGCTCTCTCTGATGAACTTTGGCGACGGCGAGAGCCACGGCCCGCTGCGCCTTATTACAAGCGGCCCGGCGAGGCCGGGGATCACGCATTCGATCGTGAGCGAGGCGGAGACATTCCGGCCTCCTGGCTAAAATCCCATGCTCGAAGTTTGGTCCGTTATCATCTACACCCAGAGACCAAATTCCAGGGCGGAGAGTACGACCAACGCGGACCGCTCAAGCGCCGGCATGTCTTCGCGTTGGCTCAGCAATCGATCGGCAAGGAAGCCGACAACATCGAGGAAAACGAGTTCATCGGCGAAGATGCAGATCCGCCCCACTATGGGGTCGAGGTGACTGATCGTGCCGCCATTGCCGCGGCGGTGTTCAACGTTCAACAGCGATACGGCATCAGCGATCGCAAGCTGCTCGACGAGGCGAACGTTTCTCACCACACGCTTGCGGGCCTGAAAGAGGGCAAACGGATAGCCGACGCTTCCCTGATGAAGCTGTTCCGCGCTGTTGAGGTTCTGCGCCAGGAAGCCGATCCGATTGCAGCAGCGTCGGATAAGGCGCTTGGAGAGTTGCGGCGGCTTAAGGAGAAGGTTGGCGGACGGAATAAGCTCGCCAAACTGATCGGCTTCACCGGACCGTATATTGGTCGGGTGTTGAGTGGGGAAAAGCCGATGACGGAGGAGTTGGTGGAAAGATTGAAGACCCTTTTAGCCGAACGAAATCGCTAGGCAGCCCGCGCGGTGTTTAGAGTCAATCCGATTGGTTTGTGAAGACATGCCCGGCAGGCTTAGGTTTGGGCCGAATTCGTCAAATCAAATCGCTCACTCGCGGTCATTTGGCAGCGGAGGGGTAGCAAGACATGCGGGGGCCGACACGACCAGCCCTATCAGTCGGGCGCGCGTCGCGCGAATTTCAAACTGAGTTTTGTGAATGAGTGAGCTTTTCTGGCCCAAGCAACTTTCTTTTTGCATCGTGCGCGTCGAAACATTGTTTCACAATGACTAATGTCCTGTCCCGTGCCTTTCCCCCGCCATCAAATTGGCAGGACTTCGAACGCCTTTGCTTTGACGTCTTCTCGCGGATTTGGAAGACCAACGACGCTGAACTGCACGGTCGGGTTGGGCAGCCTCAGTCTGGCGTCGACGTTTATGGAACTGATCGCGTGGAGGGATGCTTCGTCGGAGTCCAGTGCAAAGGCAAAGACCAAAGCTTCACCAATGCATTGACCGCCGCCGAGCTGCGGAGCGAAGTCACGAAGGCGAAGTCTTTTAAGCCGCCTATCGACGTGTTTATCTTAGCGACAACCGCTCCTAATCACGCGCCGCTGCAGCAACTTGCTCGGCAACTAACTCAAATACACAAACGTCACGGCCGGTTCGAGGTCCGTGTTGTTGGTTGGACTACTTTGCATCAGTGGGTCACCGACTATCCAGAGATTGTTAGGAAATACTTTCCCGACCTTGCGCCCGTGGACATCGTCGGGGCAATCGAATTGGGCGTCGAGACTACTAAAGCTTTTGTGCTGGAGCAATTCTCTTCGTTTAGAGCCATGGTCGAGCGAGGCGACCCGAGCGACACATTGCGAATTCGCATTTTGGACGCCGCAAAACTAATCGAGGAAGGTTCCGTCCGTGCCGGCCTCAAAGCCTTAGAGCGCATTTGGTCAAGCGAGTCCGACAACGCGTCTCCTCGCAATCGCTACCTCATTCGAGCGAACATTGGATTTGCTCACCTTATGCTCGGCGACCAGGCGTCTGGCGTTCTCCAGTTGCGCGCGGCGGGCGCTGAAGATCCAACTTGGTCAAACGCGCGGGCTGTTTTTGCTACTGCCGAAATGCTCGATGGGAACCAAGAAGTGGCCTTCTCGGTCGCAAGAGCAGCTTTGGCGGATAATCCAGACAGTTTTCAGGCCGCTAATGTCCTAATCGCAACAGCTACTGATGAAATGAGTATCGCTGAGCTTGAGGCATCTATTCCGGTCGGTCTTCAATCGCGCATGGATGTACTTCTTACTCTCACGCATTGTGCTAGAACCAAAAAAGACAGCGCGTCTCGCGGAAAATTTCTAACTCGTGCTACAACTTTATTCCCAAACGATTGGCGCGTTCTTGCAGCTCAAGCGGAATTCTTGCTCGAACCCATCTTCGAGCTCAAGGGGGTCGCCTTCACTCATGCGGTCCCCGCCAACCAGGTGGGTGATCTTGAGCGTGGGATTGCATTGTTGCAAGGCTCGTGGTCCCAGATTAAGCAGCGCGACAATGCGGTCATCGGCGATTATGTCGCCGCCAACCTACTTTCAGCTTTGGAAATCTCGGGTCGTCATGCCGAATACGATCAGCTTCTGAGCGAGGCGATCAACGTAGCACCAGCCTCCCCACCCTTGCTGCGTCGTTATGCGCAAAGCATGATGGCGCTCAACGATTGGGCATCCGCGGCCAAGGCCCTTAATTCTATTCCAGCGGCATCACTCGAATTTTCTGATCGCTTAATGAAGATTAATGCCTCGGCCCATTTAGGGGGGGCACGGGAGGCGACTTGAAGCGGCGACAGCGCTCGAGCTCGAGATGGGTTCGGGCAGGAACGCGGAGACCGCGGCCACGATGCAGATCGACGCGGCGCACATCGCCGGTTGCATGGACGACGTCTTACCGGGACTACTCGAGCGTTGGCCGGAATCGATTGTTCTCCGCTCCGTAACACACAATTTTCTGCCGGAAGCAGATCCCCGCCGCGCGTCGCTGCTTGGCGAAATAAAGGAGCTTGCTCAGCACATAAGTGACCCGGGTGATCGCTTGCATGCGGCCGAGGCGCTCTATATCGCGAAGCAATACTCCGCCGCCGCGGATATGTATGTAGGCACCTACACGCGTGAGAAAGATACTCCTGCACTTTACCGCGCCATCATCTCGCTCATTTATGCCGATCGGCGGCGCGACGCGCGGGAGCTGTTCGAATCATTGCCTTCTGCTTTGCGGGAAATGCCGCACTACGCCGACGTTGGCGTCGCCATTTACGAGCAATCCGGACTTCTCCGAAAAGCTTGTGCCTGTGTTGAAACTGCGATCGCCCACGATGATTTTTTAAGTCGACGCATACGCTGGCTCAATCTTTTGGAGCGCATCGGCGACGAACAGGCCATAATTCGCTGGCTCAACTCCTTAGGTCCCAATCAGCAAGGAACGCCCCAGGACCTGATGCGGATCGCTCTAACGATCGACCGCTTGCAGGGTGACGCCCGGTGTTTCCAATTCGCCTATCGAGCGTTGCGGATCGGTTGGTCAGATCCTTCCATGCATCTCGGATACATCATGGGCTTAGTCTTTACCGGCAAATCACAAAAGTTGGCCTTTACTACCCCGACTGAAGTCGAGCCAGACACGGTGGTTCTGATGGCGGAGAAGGACGGCGGGCGAAAACTCACCCGCATCCTCGAAACAGATCCCGATCCGAAAATTGAGAGAGACGAAATTACGCCAGATGTGGAACTCGGTCCCACACTGCTAGGACGAAAGGTCGGTGATGAGATCGAAATTCCATCGATTGGTGGTCACCCAACAGTTTATGTTATTCGCGAAATCCGTAACAAATATCTTCACGCGCATTACCGCTCTTTAGAACAGTTTGAAACGCTGTTTCCGGGCAATCCAGGGTTTGGGTCTTTTTATCTCGATGAAAGCAAAGGAGATTCGAAATTCAAGCCAATCTTTGACTCGGCAAAACGCCGCAGCGAATTCATAGCCGATTTGGCCGAAAAATACAGTCAAGGGCAATTGCCATTGATGATGTTGTCGAGACTTGCAGGTCATTCGCCCTGCGATGCTTGGGAATGGGTCGTCGCCCAACCAACTCTTGGCATGCGCACTTGTGTTGGCTCCCAGGAACTCAGCAATGCCTCGAACTTGCTCGCAACCAATCGAAGAGCCGTGATCGACCCGATAACATTGTACGGTCTTGTGCAGCTTGGCATCGCAAACAAGGCCCGCGCATGTTTTGAAGATCTTGGAGTCGTGCAAACCACGATAGACCTTTTCCGTCGACACCTCGAAGAAAGGAAGACTCAACTCGGTAAAGATCACGGCACGTTTGGCTGGAATGGCCACGATTATGAAATGGTCAAATATGACGACGTTTTTACACTAGAACGAATCGAACAAGCACAGGCTGCTCTATCCTTCGCGGAGGAATTGACACTCCTGCCCGCGACGCCTACTGTCGTCCTGGCCGATAACAGGCGTAAAATATTCGAAGACGTCGATCAAAGTTTTTTGGATACCATTTACGCGGCCCAAGGAGACAACCGTCTACTTTATTCTGATGAATATATATTTCGTCATCTTGCTTTTGAGTTGAACGATGTTGGCGGAATTTGGACGCAAATCACCGCAATTAACGGCAAGAAAGCCCAATATATTTCTGATTTAGATTATTACGAGATCGTCGGTAAATTAGTCACTCATAATTATACTTTTACGACCATCGACTGCCGGAGTATTCTGCATCAACTTGAGAAGGACAACTGGAAGATCACGCCTGCTCTACAATCCTTCGCGACTCAGATAGCGGTGCTGACAAACGATCCGGACAGCGTAATTAGAGTGCTGGCTAAGCTGGCTCAAGTCGGATGGTATCTAAAACCTGATCGGGCCTCGTATGTGCGTCTCTTCACCAAGCTGATTGAAGCGCAAAAGCACGCGCACCCGCTGCGCGATGCGGCGGCTTATATCGCTTTAGTGCGGAACACGGTTCGAGCACTCTGCCGCTTAGGCGCGTATCGTGTTCTACTAAAACGTCTTCTCGATACTTGCACCTATCTCACTCCAGTTTCTACAATTGTTGATCGCGTCAACCTGCAAGCCGATGTTGTCTTTTTTTCAATTGACGAAGCGCTGTCACTTGCACTCGCTGATGCGGTTAGCTTGGCGGACAACTGACGTTCGCAAGTATGCTCGGCGGTCAAAAGCGGACAAAGCCTGAATTTAAAAACTGATCGGAGTCAGCAGAGGGAAGATGGTGCCCAGAATGCGGCTCACGCTAACGATCGCTATATCCCCCCCCCGCACGGAAGAAGAACGCGCTGATGAGAACGGAAGGCTAACCACTAGTCGCCAGCTTCAATCAATTTGAAATGATTTGATGATTCGCTTTGTCGACGGTGCGGACGACGGAGGCGATCATGGCGGCGATGGAGATTTCAGTAAAGAAGTATGTGGTGCGGTTGAGCGCGGTTGAGCGGGAGCAACTTGAGACGCTGATCCGGAAAGGAAAGAACCCGGCCCAGCGGCTGCTGAAGGCGCGGATCTTGTTGAAGGCCGATGTCTCGGAAGCCGGTGAAGGGTGGAGCGACAGCCGGATCATCAAAGCGCTGGAGACCAGCCCATCCATGGTTTACCGGGTGCGCAAGCAACTGGTGGAAGAGGGTTTTGAGGCGGTGTTAAGCCGCAAGCAACGAGCAACGCCGGCGGTTGCGCGGATTTTTGACGGCGAGAAGGAAGCCAAACTGATTGCCCTGGCTTGTTCCCAACCGCCCAAGGGACGCGCACGCTGGACCTTGCGATTGTTGGAGAACAAGGTCGTGGAACTCCACATTGTCGATCGCGCCAGCAACTCAACGATCGGGCGGGCGCTCAAAAAAACATTCTCCGGCCCCATCGCCGCCAGTGCTGGGTCATCCCGCCCAAGGCCAACAGCGCGTTCGTAGCGGCGATGGAAGACGTGCTGGCCGTCTACACGCGGCCACGCGATCCCGATCGTCCGCTGGTTTGCCTGGACGAAACCTCAAAGCAACTCCTCGCCGAGACGCGGGCGCCAATCCCGATGATACCGGGGCGCCCGGCCCGTTGCGATTACGAGTACGAGCGCAATGGGACCGCCAACCTCTTCATGCTGTTCGCGCCGCTCGAAGGCTGGCGCCATGTCAAAGTCACGGATCGCCACACCGCCGTGGACTACGCTCACGTCTTGAAAGACCTGGCCGATGTCCACTTTTCGGCCGCCCAGACCGTCGTTCTGGTCCAGGACAATCTGAACATCCACAGCAAGGCGTCACTCTACGAAGCCTTTCCGGCGGCTGGTCGAGCGCTTCGAATGGCATTACACGCCAAAGCACGGCAGTTGGCTCGATCTGGCGGAGTCGGAACTCGGCGTCCTATCGTCCCAATGCCTCGACCGCCGCATCCCCGACAAACAAACCCTCGTCGAGGAAATCGCCGCATGGGAGCAGGACCGCAATGCCAATCACGCCAAGGCCCATTGGCACTTCACAACCCCAAACGCTCGCATCAAGCTTAAGCACCTATACCCTTCAATCTGACTGAATCGGGCGACTAGCGTAGAAAACCCTCCGCCTCTCGGGCTGGGTCCTTTGCTCCTTCAAAACAGACCAACAACCATGGCCGTTTGCCCGTCCTCACCCTGAGCCTGATGCGCCACTCTGTTCCATAGGGAATGGCATACGCGTCCTTCTCTCGAAGCTCGCGCCATTAGGCCAGGAGCATTCAGACAGGTTCAGCGTCTGCGAACAGCGCTAAATAGCAAAAAGGCCAGGATCACTCCCGGCTCTTACGCTTTTCGGCTTGGCGGCGGTACCATGTCCGACGTGACATGCCGAGCTTGAGCCAAGGCTTCAGGGCTTCGATGGTTCGGGCGCGGTCCTCGATCCGAGGTCGGCCTTTATTGGGCCGGCGCATCATCACCCTGGTGTTGCCCAGTCAGGGCGCTCAGACCAAACCGATCGCGCAGACGCCAGCATGGATGCCCGCTCCTGTCGGCCGCGTGAGCGGCGTCGGCGGTGATTGCCGCGAGGGCGACGGCGAGCAGTCGCTCGCCAGCCAAATCCCCAAAGGCGGGATCAATGCAACGGCGAAGGACATTCTCCCGGAACGCGCAAAGCCAGCGTCATGAGAGCGAGCCTTTGTGGCCATGAAGAAGGGCACGACCAGCGCGCAAAAGAACAAGGGGCTGATTTCACTGCTGATGACGTGTTGATAAAGCAAGACGCTAACGGCCGTGGCCGCCGAATAGTAGGCAACGAGGCACAGGCCGTAGCGCGATCGTTTCATTGTAAGACTTCCTTTCGGGCCAAAGCCGCCCGCGACCGGGTGAGATCGCCCTCTTCTGTCACCAAAATGGCACTGTTCCGGCACTGGGTCCGGCGATCTCGGGCCAAAAACTTGTTACGGGAGGCCTCTAATCCAGGCCGGTTTTACGAAATTGCAGCTAGGCGCAGAAGGGCGCTAATGGCGGCGCGATCAAAGCTAAAGGCCGGAATTCGTTTCCGGCCTTTTCTTATTTGTTGAGTAGAATTATGATGATGATTATTAACAAGAATGGTACCAGGAGGTGCATCGTCTTTTTCCGCGTGAGGCCGAAGGCGCAGGAGGTAGCGGCACGGGGCTTGTCAGTTATTTTTGCATCAATGCGAGCGTCGCGTGCCTTGTAAAAGCCAATCAGGTGACCTTGGTCGCCAACACCATATTGAAGATGTCGCCAACACCATATTGAAGATAAAGAAATGTTTTCTCATCACTCAACGGCATAGCGAATCCAATATCAGTAGCGTCATCTCGGGCTGCGTTCAGAATTGAGCGCTGCTTGGTTCCGACCTGTCGAGTTCGCCATTCCACACGCGCGTGCGGAAGGACGCGTACCGAATGCGCGGGCGCGGCTATCGAACGGTTGGGAGGATAGCGTGGCGCGGGCCGGACTTATGCGGTTGCTTTTCTTTATAACGAAGGTGGTCGCGATGGTTGGCCGCTCAGCCGCACAAGGAACGGGCATCCATTATGCCCGTTCGCGGCAACGATAGCGTACGTCCCTTCATTCGCTGCGCAATATTCTCCCCTGACGCCAATCGTGCCGGTTGGGCCGGGTAGATTGGATGAACTGATCCACCCGATCCAAGCGAGCGGGCCGCTCGGGTCGTTGCTGGTCAGCCCGATCCAATATCGGGTGTTCGGAGCAAGAAGGTATCCGCCTCTAAAGGTATGGTTCAATAGTGCCTTAGGGACTAGGTGTTCGGGAAAACTGCCGAACCTCGCGAGCACAGCGCCTGGTTGGTTTGACAAGTCGGCCAGAAGTACGGCACCTATCTCCCAAGAAAAGGGAGGCAGGCCCACGGTGTGACCGTTTTCTACAGTCACGGTGACAGATCTCAGATAGAAAGGAACGCGGCCAGCGGAGAAGGAGTTTGCAATGACCCGGCAGCGCGTGGCCCGATGGCGCGCGGCGCGGCGGTAACGCTCTTAGCGTTACAAACAAACCGACCCGTGAGCCGCGAAGTCAGGTCCGTTGAGGGTAGGGCGGGGGTTCTCACAATATTGCGAGAACCCCCTCCAAGATCGTGGGTTCAGGACGGTGCGGAAACGCTTTGTGCTCGACGCCATCGATCAGGCATTGAGCGCCGGGCCGTCGCCCGCCGTGCTGCTTGTGGTGGAAGGCGACGCCCCGCAGCGCGCACTGGTCGCGCAGCGAGCGCACGGCGTCCATGTCCAGCGGCCGGAAGCCCGGACCGCTCTCGCCCCCGCTGATCAACCAGTCCAGTCCCTGCGCCGCGCCCATGTCGATCCAACCCAACAGCGGCTCGGCTGAGACGCCATGCCACGCCGCCGGTGTCCCGATCAGCTTGGGAAAGTCGCGGTCCCAAACCTCTTGGTTCTCCAGCGTGGCCATGAGACCGACGTGCGCCATGGGCCAATTCACCGGCAGCATGTGCGCCGCGTTGCCGATCCGTTTGGTCAACAGCATCCAGCGCAGCAACGGCGTCTCACGGATCAGCGCCCACAGATCGACGCGCCAAGCCGGGTCCACCTCGTTGTCGAACACGTCGGCGAGACTGGCGCAGAACACGCGCGGCCGGTCTCCGGTGCGCTCAGCCTTGCGGTTCCACCCGTGCGGCGCAGCCCATGTGCTGGCGCTCGTGCGGTGGCGTGGGACGCCCGTTCCCCATCCGTCAGTCCAATGGTGGCGCACGCTCAAACTGGCCGCGTAGCAGTGATCGCAGGCCGGTGAAACGCGAGTGCAGCCGATCCATGGATTGAACGTGTGGTCTGTCCAGGAGATGTGAGAATTTTCAGCCATGGGCGATTAATTCCAGCGTCCGCTGCGCCACCGTGTCCGCCGCCTCGATCAATGATTTATCGAGGTGCAAGTAGCGCGAAGTTATTGATGATTGTCGGTGGCCTAATAACGATCCTATTACATGATCGCCAAAACCAAGATCAGCCGCTAATGATGCAAATGAATGACGCAAAACGTGAGGCGTGATGGTTTTATCCAATCCTAATTTTGCGAAGTGGTAATTTATATTCCTAATTGGTTTGCCGTTCAGATTGAACACAAACTCATTGCGGCGCGGCTGACTCTCGATAATCCTGATTGCTTCCGCGCCCAGCGGTCGGACGCTGCGGCCCGATTTCGTATTCTCCAGGTTGGCCGTGAAGCGTGGCAGGTCGCACTCGGTCCAACGGAGGCTCCTGATCTCGCCAGAACGCCAGCCAGTGACCATCAGCGCCCGCAGCACCGATTGGACGGTTGGCTCGGCGACGGCCGTCAGCGACCGCCCTAGCGTCTTGTACTCGCCCGCCGACAAGCGCCGGATGCGCACCTTATCGACGGGCTTCTGAACACCCGTGCATGGATTCACCGTGATGATTTTCTTACGGATGCCGAAATTGAAAATCGCCGACAACAAAACAACCAGCCGCTTGCCGGTCCCTGACGCGTGCTGATTCATAAAATCTTCGACTTGTTCTTTGGTGATCGCAGCGGCGCGAAATTTTCCAAACGTTGGCATCAAATGTTTTTTGATCCAACTCTTATCGGTCAAAATCGTGGATTGTTTTTTCCCATTGATTTTTTTCGCCGTCATATCCTCGACGTACTGATTCAGCAGCGCCTCCATCGTCGGGCCATTTCGCAGCGCCTGCTTCGCATTGGCCGGATCAATGGCCCCCTCGGCCGTGGATCGAATAACGCGTGCTTTCTTACGCGCTTGATCCGGCGTCCAAACGCCGTGATAGCCAATTTTATGCCAGCGCGGACGGCCATCGCTTTGATACACAACATAAAAAACAATTAAATCCGATTCTTGTCTGCGGGCGACGAATCCAATCACCTCCAAATCGAAAATCGTGAATGGTCCAGCCGGTCGCGCCGCTAGTACATTTGATGTAATTCTAACTCTTTGATTTCTACCCACTTTTGCAACTTTCCTTCAGGCGCGCCATAGCAATCGGTAGCTAAGGACTGGCACGATACGGCGCGGCTGTCCAGCGGATTCGCCTCGGACAGCGCCACCCCTGATTCGATTGGGGGATTCGCCCTTCGCGAGCGGATTATTATTTTAAATCAAAGATCTATTTGAATATGATTGCCGTAGGTAAGTGAGATTTCTGATGTTTAAGGTGGCGATTAAATATGATTGATTTACCTCGAACTGCCCACGTGAGGCAATCCAACCGCAACCTCGAAGGCGTGCTGCTCGTCCGCGCGCTCGGCTTCCGCGACGGCGTTGGTGCGAACATAGATTTCGCTTTCCGCTCTCGCCATTCCGAGGAAATAGGCGAGCAGATCGAGGCGCGCGGCGATCGCCATGGCCTCAAGCTGGGCGGTCATGTCTGTGATGTAGCGAGCGACATCAAGCGCTTCATGCGTGACAGCCCGGTGAGACGAATCGCTAGCCTTTCTGAGCGGCCTCCCGGAACCATTCCTTCCGGTCCTCAGCTGTTCTCCACGTATCCGTCTCGGGAAACCCAGTTCCTCAATCATACGACAACGCAGTCCCGTTCAGCGGAGGGAGGCGGACCTTTCGGGCGCCCCGATCCGGGGTCGATAGCCCTGCTCAACGCGGGGTCGCTTTGATTCGGGCTCGACATCAGTTTACACCTTAAGAGCGCTGATTTTAGAACAAAAAACAAGACGTTTCTGACAATATCGGCGAGCCTGCGCTTCCACAATTATGTAGAGACAGGTGAGAAAAAGTGTTGAGACAAGCTACGGGTGGCCGGCTTGTGGGCGCATGAGGCCGCTAAGCCGATCCAAGGCGCCCTGAAGAATATACGCCGCGGCCATCTTGTCGACGACCTGCGCGCGCCGGGCGCGCGACACGTCATTTTCGATAAGCGACCGGGTGACGACGGCCGTCGAGAACCGCTCATCCCAGAGGACGACGGGCAGGTCTGTCCGCGAGGAAAGATTGCGCCCGAAAGCTCGCGTCGATTGTGCGCGCGGATTGTCGCGCCCGTCGAGATCGAGCGGCAGGCCGAGGACGATGCCGGCGATGTCGTGTTCGAAAAAGATCGCTGTCAGGGTTTCGGCGTTCTCGGCGAACGCGCCGCGCGGCAGGGTCCGAAGGGGCGAGGCTATGCGGCGCTCGATGTCGGAGATCGCAAGGCCGATGGTTTTTGAGCCAAGGTCGATGCCGATCAAGCGCGCCTTGGGAGGAAGGCTGAGGGCGAGATCTTCGATTGCGACCGGACGACGCATTGGTGTGACCGGCCTATCACCCGCCGAAGCGCAAGTCGATTGACGACGTCGCGGGCGGGCGGAGGCCAATGGTAAGCGCCTTTCGCATCGCTGTTTGCCAGCCAAATATCGGCGATGTATAGGGGCGCGCCCCACGTTCCGGCGTGTTTTGGGAGCTTTGGATGTCCGTCGATCTCAACACCGTCCGACGAATCGCGCACCTCGCGCGCATTGCTGTGAGCGAAGCTGAGATTCCTCATTTGCAAGGCGAGATCAATGCGATTCTCAAGTTTGTCGAGGCCCTCGATGAGGTCGACGTCGAAGGGGTCGAGCCGATGACATCGGTCATTCCCATGCGCCTGCCGATGCGTGAGGACGTTGTCGCGGACGGCGATATTGCGCCCCTCGTGCTCGCCAACGCGCCGCTGACCGAGGACGGCTTCTTTGTCGTTCCCAAAGTGATTGAGTGACCTGCCGAGGCCGGACGCTCGTCGTCAAGGATCCAATTTGACCGACCTGACCTCCCTAACGCTCGCCGAGGCGCGAGATCGTCTCAAGTCTCGGGCGATTTCCAGCGTCGAGATCACAAAGGCTCATCTCGAAGCGATCGAGCGCTCCGGGGCGCTCAACACGTTCGTCGCCGTCACCGCGGACAAAGCGCTACAAATGGCCGAGGCCAGCGACGCGCGTCTTGCTGCGAAAGAAGCGGCCCCGCTCGAGGGGTTGCCGATTGGCGTGAAGGACCTTTACGCGACGGAAGGGGTCCACACCCAAGCGTGCAGCCACATTCTCGAGGGCTTCAAGCCACGGTACGAATCGACCGTCACCGCGAATTTGTGGCGCGACGGCGCGGTGATGCTCGGCAAGCTCAATATGGACGAGTTCGCCATGGGCTCGTCGAACGAGACCTCCTATTACGGGCCTGTCGCGTCGCCCTGGCTGCCGCCCAACTGGAGCCGCGACAGAGGGCGCGCGGCAGCGCTGACTTCCGATAAGCGCGGCCTGCTGACGCCCGGCGGCTCGTCCGGCGGCTCTTCCTCCGCTGTCGCGGCGCGCCTCTGCCTTGCCGCCACGGCGAGCGACACCGGCGGCTCCATCCGCCAACCGGCGGCCTTCACGGGCATCGTCGGCGTCAAGCCGACCTACGGGCGGTGCTCGCGATACGGCATGGTCGCCTTCGCCTCGTCACTCGACCAGGCGGGACCGCTTGCGCGCACGGTGCGCGACACCGCGATCATGCTGCGGTCGATGGCCGGCCCCGACCCAAAGGACTCCACCTGCTCGCCGACACCCGTTCCAGACTACGAAGCCGCGGTCGGACGCTCGGTCAAGGGCATGAAGATCGGCGTGCCTAAAGAGTATCGGCTTGAAGGCATGAGCAGCGAGATTGAGCGCTTATGGGCCCGCGGCGCCGAATGGCTTCGCGCCGCGGGCGCAAGCGTGGTCGAGGTCAGCCTGCCGCATACGCCTTACGCGCTTCCCGCTTATTATATAGTAGCGCCAGCCGAAGCCTCGAGCAATCTCGCGCGCTACGATGGCGTGCGCTACGGCCTGCGAGAGCCGGGCGCCGACATCACCGACCTTTACCAGCAGACCCGCGCCAAGGGTTTCGGGACAGAAGTGCGACGGCGCCTGATGATTGGCACCTACGTGCTCTCCGCCGGCTATTACGACGCCTATTATGTAAGAGCGCAGAAAATCCGGACCCTCATCAAGCGCGACTTCGAGCGCGTGTTCGCCGATGGCGTCGACGCGATCCTGACCCCGGCCACGCCGTCCGCCGCGTTTGGCATCGGCGAGAAGGGCTCCGACAACCCCGTCGAAATGTACCTCAACGACGTCTTCACCGTGACCGTCAACATGGCCGGTCTGCCGGGACTTGTCGCGCCCGCGGGCTTGTCGAGCGATGGCTTGCCGCTCGGATTGCAGCTGATCGGCCGCCCGTTCGACGAGGAGACGCTCTTCGCGCTCGGCGAGACGATCGAACAGTCGGCAGGCCGGATGACGCTTCCGGAGCCGTGGTGGACGTGAGGCGCGGGCGCTAAGATCCAGACGGGCTTCAGACGAGAGCAGAGCGAACTACATGGCGACGGACAGGGCGAGCGCGAAGCTCATCAAGGGCGCGACGGGAGACTGGGAGGTCATCGTCGGTCTCGAGGTCCACGCCCAGGTGACTTCGCGCTCCAAGCTGTTCTCCGCCGCTTCAACCGCGTTCGGCGGCGAGCCCAACTCGCACGTTTCGCTCGTCGATGCGGCGATGCCCGGGATGCTGCCGGTGATCAACCGCGAATGTGTGGCTCAGGCGGTTCGCACCGGCCTGGGCCTCAAGGCCAAGATCAATCGGCGTTCGACGTTCGACCGCAAGAACTATTTCTACCCCGACCTGCCCCAAGGCTATCAGATCTCGCAGTACAAGAGCCCGATCGTCGGGGAGGGGGAGATCCAGGTCGACCTCACGCCAGACCATTCCATCAAGGTCGGAATCGAGCGCCTGCATCTCGAGCAGGACGCAGGCAAGTCGTTGCACGACCAGTCGCCGACGATGAGCTTCGTCGATCTCAACCGTTCCGGCGTCGCTCTGATGGAGATCGTCTCCAAGCCCGACATGCGCTCGGCCGAGGAGGCCAAGGCCTATGTCAGCAAGTTGCGCACCCTCCTGCGCTACATCGGCTCCAGCGACGGCGACATGGAGAAGGGCAATCTGCGCGCCGACGTCAATGTCTCGGTGCGCCGTCCTGGGGAGGCGCTGGGCACGCGCTGCGAGATCAAGAACGTCAACTCCATTCGCTTCATCGGCCAGGCGATCGAGACGGAGGCGCGCCGGCAGATCGCCCTCGTCGAGGACGGTGGCGTAGTCGAGCAGGAAACGCGATTGTTCGATCCCGCGCGCGGGGAAACGCGCTCGTTGCGCTCCAAGGAAGAGGCGCACGACTATCGCTATTTCCCCGACCCCGACCTCCTGCCGCTCGAATTCGATGAGGCTTTCGTTGACGCGCTCGCCGCCGATCTGCCCGAACTGCCCGACGCGAAACGAGCACGCTTCATCGACGACTATGGCCTCTCGGGCTACGACGCTTCGATCCTCGTCGCGGAACGGGAGACGGCTGATTTCTTCGAGGATGCAGTCAATCACGGCGGCGCCAAGCGCGACGCCAAGGCGGTCGCCAACTGGCTGATGGGCGATATTTCCGCGCAGGCCAACGCGCAGGGCGTCGCCGTGGCGGACGCAGGCTTGAGCGCGGCGTCGTTGGCGAGCCTCGTCGATCTCATCGGCGAGGGCGTCATCTCCGGCAAGATCGCCAAGGATCTGCTCGTCCGGCTGTTCGCGGATGACCGCGGCGCCGATCCGCGCGCGCTCGTCGAAGCTCACGGTCTGCGCCAGGTGACCGATGCGGGCGCAATCGACAGCGCCGTCGATGCCGTCATTGCGGCCAATCCTGACAAGACGGAACAGGCCAAAACGAAGCCTGGCATGTTGGGCTGGTTTGTGGGTCAAGTGATGAAGTCGACGGGCGGCAAAGCCAACCCGCAAGCGGTGAGCGACGCGCTCAAAAAACGGCTCGGGCTCTGACGCTCCAACCGAATCACGCGCAGCGAATCGCATGATTCTCGGCACGACTCGCGCGAAGAAGTCGGCGATCGCAACGGTCAGCGACAAAAATCCCATGCTATCCACCAAGAAAAATTCGATTGCGATGCGCATACGCGCCGTTTCGATTTGATACGCTCGTCGCGACGAATGCTCTGGGTTCTCGCGCTGCCGTACGCGCGTTAGGCTGGCTCTGCGAGTGCGATGCATTGCATCTATACGAGCAAGCGAGAGTTTTGGAGACAGGCGCGATATATGGGAAAATCAGGAATCAAGCGAACCTACGTCAGCTGATGCGCAGAGGCCTTGCGCGCGAAAGACGCGCGCCGTTGCAACAGAGTGAACGGCGTGCACGACCGCTCTTGTCGATGAATGTCAGAGGCCTGAGTGCGCGCGATAATTCGATAGTCACGACGCTCAGCGCTTGTCGCAAGCGTGTGCAACGCTTGCGTGAAATCAAAACGAATGTACTTTCGCTCGCGCATCTGCATGGCGCAAAGTTTGTGCTGAGAGCAGATGGTTGAGAGGGACGTGATAAATGCCGAAAGCTGCTACCAAGAAAACGGCGAAGAAGTCCGCCGCCAAGAAGCCCGCGAAGAAGTCCGCCCGTAAGGTCGTCGCCAAGAAGGCCACGCGCAAAGGGGCGGTGAAGAAAGCCTCCGCGAAGAAGTCCGCCCGCAAGGTCGTCGCCAAGAAGGCCACGCGCAAAGGGGCGGTGAAGAAAGCCTCCGCGAAGAAGTCGGCGGCTAAGCGCGCGCCAGCAAAGCGCAAGAAAGCGATGCCAATGCCGACCTCAGGATCGTCGGACACGTCGCCCGCCGCCTAATCGGCTTGCGCGTTCCGACGTATCGGCTGATCAGGCGCGGTTGCCGGCGGTTCGGCCTCGCCTGATCAGCCTGTTCGTATTTCGCGTTTGAAATGGGCGCGCGTATTTGGGTCCACGATCGGTGGTTGGCATGACCGCGCACAGGGGCATGGCGCGGCGGCCGCCGCCATCTGATCTCGACCAGGGCCCCCCGCGCCGCCGGCTCTGCGCCGGCCCCCCTTGAATGTGAGGGGTGTGGGTGCCGGTACCCCCAACCTCGATCGCCACGCGCTTGCAATGGGGGGATGCCTCGGGCATATGTCCCCCGCGCATTGCGCCGGGAGATGTGGCCGAGAGGCTGAAGGCGGCGGTTTGCTAATGCGCTCACGGCCATATTGATCTGTTACGGATTGTATCGATTTATCTAGGTTTTTCGGGCTTCAGCGAGCGAATCGCCGGGCTTCCATATCGACCTATATTGACTTGTATTGAGTTGTCCGGTGCCAAAAATGGTTCCAATTTTAGCTGCGCGGTCCTCGAGGACTCACACGTCCTAGCCTGAGGTCTGGCGGCGCCGACCAGAAATTCGCGATGACGGCGCGCGCTGCCCGGTGCGCGGAACCGGGGCCGATCGCCGCGGCGTTCTCCAGCTCATGCGCGACCGCCTGCATGAACTCAGGCCGGCGGGCGTCGGCTATAGGAGCAGCGAGGTCGCTGATCGTCTGCAACGCATCGAGGGGAAGCATCAGCGTATCCCTCCGGCGGCGGCCGCAGTTCATTGGGATGGCGGCGTCTTTGCGCGGGGCCTTCGGGACCAACGTTTGGCGAGGGCAGCGACCTCAGCTTCACGCGCTGCGACATTGAAAGCTTTGGGATCAAACTCCTCGCCGAGCCACTCGATGATTTCATCGTGGCGCTCGTGGTTCGGATCGGCGAGCGGTTCCAGCATCTCGGCGTAACCCCCAGGTCCTCCAACGTCTTCGGGCGGACAGCGGCCGGACGCCTCGACAAGGCGCGGATACGCGACGCCGGGATCGGCGTCGGTCAACCGCTCGACCTTGATCGTGTGCTCCCAGCAGTCGCCGAAGTCGTAGGTGTATCGCAATGTCTTCGCCCCCGCGTCTTCGATAATGTCGATGAGCTTGACCTTGCGCGCGTCGAGCGGCCCGTCGGGCCAGTCAGGACTGGGAATGCCCCAGCCTGTGTCTCCGGCGCGGATTTCAAAGAGGTGGCTATTGGTCCAGCCAAGCGCGGCTTGCAGCGTGAGATGCAGCCGGTCGAGCTTGATGTCGGCGGGAACTTCGATGCGGCGCAAAACCTTGGGCTCAACGTCGTCGAGCGTGACTTTGAGGCGGAGAACGGCGGTGGTCATGCCGCCAGCTTAACCCGCTCCCGCTCGGCCGCCCAGGTCCAGGGCAGGAGTTCATCGAGGCGATGCACAGGATGCGCGGCGATGCGCGCGAGAACGTCGGTGAGCCAAGCTTGAGGGTCGACGCCGTTCATCTTGCAGGTGACGATGAGACTATACATGGCCGCGGCGCGTTGCCCTCCGCGATCGGAGCCGCAGAACAACCACGATTTTCTTCCAAGGGCTACACCGCGCAACGACCTTTCGGCGGCATTATTCGACAGACAAACTCTCCCGTCGTCGAGGAACAGCGTGAACGCCGGCCAGCGCTTGAGCATGTAGTTGATCGCTTTGACCAAGTCGTGCCCGCGCGCGAGGCGCGCGAGTTGGGCGCTCATGAAGGCATGAAGGTCGCCGACCAGGGGCCGGCTCGCGGATTGTCGCACTGCCACGCGCTCCTCAGCGCTCTTGCCGTTGATCGCGCGCTCGATCTCGAACAGCCCGTCGATGCGCCGCACGACCTCGATGGCGATCGGCGAGAGCGGGATTTCCTTTTTGCCGGACGCCTTGCGCCGCGCATTCTCCTCGATGTCGGCCATGGCGTAAAACGGACGCCGCGCATGAACCCAGCATGCCGCTTCCCGGATCGGGCCGGGCCTCCGGTCCGCCAAATACAGCTTGTTGTAGCCGTCATAGGCGTCGGCTTGCAGGATGCCCACATATCCAGCCAGATGCGCCTGCGGATGCTCGCCCCGACGATCACGTGAGTAGTAGAAGATCGCCGCCGGCGGCACGACACCACCGAACGACTTGTCGTCGCGAACGTAGGTCCACAGCCGCCCGGTGTCAGACTTGCCTTGCGCCAATACCGGCATGGTCGTGTCGTCGCCGTGCAGCCGCTCGGCGGCCAGGACATGGGCTTCGACAAGACGCCGGAGCGGATCGAGCGCCGAGCAGACCGACCCCACCGCGTCGGCCATGGTCGACAGCGCGATCGGCACGCCTTCCAAGGCATAGCGGTCGGCCTGACAATTCAAAGGTTGATGCTGGCCAAACTTCTCGAACACTATCATCGCCAACAGGCTCGGCCCCGCCCAGGCGCGCGGTACCGGATGGAAGGGCGCCGGCGCCTGGCTGATCTTCTCGCAGTCTCGACAGGTGAACTTCTCCCGAACCGTCTCGATCACTTTCCATCGACGCGGCTGCGTTTCCAGCGTCCGCGTCACGTCCTCGCTAAGTTTGCGAAGTCGACGGCCGCCGCAGCATTCGCACGCCATGGGCGGATCGATCACCACGCGCTCACGGGGGAGATGGTCAGGGAAGGTGTTGCGCTCGGCGCGCTTGCGCGTGAAGCCGGCGACCGTGGTCGTCTTGGCGACCGCCTTCTCCGCCGCCAGCTCGTCTTCCGTCGCGCTGGCTTCCAACTCTTCAAACGCGAGCGACAATTGATCGATCAACCGCGCCGATCGTTCCGATCGCTGCCCGTAAATCAGGCGTTCCAGCTTAGCGATCCGCAGCTTTTGCTGAGCGATCAGCGCCCTGTCTTCCGAAGCCTTCGCCCGCGCGACGAGCAACGCCGTTTTCAGGGCGGCGATGTCGTCAGGAAGGGCCTCGGGATCGGCGTCCATGCGTCGAAGTGAATCACAATTTCTGCTATTCGTGGCGCCCTAAAATACGCGTGACCCCTTGTTTTTGTTCGCTCAGCCCGCGCTTTCCGGTCGCCACGTCAGTCGCGGATTTCGCCAGTCGATCCCTTCCAACATATAGGCCATTTGCGCCGCCGAGATCGAAACGACGCCGTCCGACGCCGAGGGCCAGATAAACTTTCCCCGGTCCAGTCGCTTGGCGTAAAGAGATAGCCCCAAGCCGTCATGCCAGAGGATTTTCGCCAAGTCGCCCCGCCGACCTCGAAAAACATAGAGGTCGCCCGCGTGCGGATCGCGCCTCAGTTGCTCTTGGACTTGAAGCGCCAACCCCTGCATGCCGCGCCGCATGTCCGTGTGGCCCGTCGCGATCCAAACGCGCGCGCCGCTGGGAAGCGGGATCAAGATCGCAGCGCTTTCAATGCCGACGCGATCAATGCGGGGGATGCGTTCGCGCCGATCCGAACCCGCGCGTCCTTCATCTCCACCAAGATCACGCCGAGTTCGGCGTCGCTCGTCTGAACCGCCACCGGCGCAGCGTCCTCGACGATCACCTTGGCGAAGCCTGGCGTGTTCCTCGCCCGTCGCGCTTGACGTCGCCATCTGTAGACGAGGCTCGTGCAAACATCCGCGCGCCGCGCGACCTCGGCCACAACGGCGCCCGGCTCTTCAATTGCCGCCAAAATCCGAAAGCGATCTTCGTCGCTCCAACGACGATGCCGTTCGCCGCCCGTGATCAATGTCATTCGACCCATGCTGTGCAGCTAACCTCGCTCATAAGGACGACTTAGCTGCGCAGCATCACCATTGCTTCAGAATCGACAAGGCGGCCCGCGTCGGAGGGATACGCATCAGCGGCATGGGGCGCGGCTCCTAAAAGGCGTGGGGGCGCGGGACGATAGCGCCCCTCAAACCTCGCGCAAGGCGAAGCGCTTGCCTGTAGATTCAGATTTGCCAGAACGTGCGCATGCCATCGCCATTCTGGGCCGCCGTCAGGTCCCTACCACAGCGCGAGCGCTTCGCCACCGAGCAGCTCGGCCTGCGCGGCTACGAGACGTTTCTGCCCTTGGTGGAGACCAAGCACACGGTGGCGCCCTTGTTCGCGTCGTATTTCTTTTGCCGCATCGTCGAGCAATGGCGGGCGATAAATTATTGCTTCGGCGTGCTCGCGCTGGTGCGGGTCGGGGATTGCCCCTGCCGAGTGCCGGACCACGAGATCGAGGCGCTCAAGGCGCGCGCCGATGCCAGCGGAATCATTCGATTGCCGCCGCCGCCTCCGCCCAAAGCTCAGCGTCGGTTCGCCAAAGGTGAACCGGTCAAGATCATCGCCGGTCAATTTTCCCATTTCTCCGGGCTGCACACGGGCATGCGCCGCGGCGAGCTCGAGGGCGTGCTGATCACCATCCTCGGCGCGCAGCGAGAAGTGAAAGTCGCCCGCCACCATATTGCGGCGCCGTAATGGCCGGGGTCGACTATCACCCCTCGCCGGGGATCAGCGCAGCGCTAAACGAGCGGCTGCTGGCGGCAGCAGATGCTCATCGAGGCGATGCGCGACACTCCCGGCCTTTCCGTCATCGCCCTGGCCCATGCGACGGGTTTCAACCGGTCGACCGCCGGGGAACGTCTGCGCCAGCTCGCCCGGCGCGGGATTGTCGAGAAGGACGCGACGGGGCGATGGCGGCTGACGGACGACGCCGACGTCGGTGCGACGCCGGAACCCGAGCGCATCGAACCCGACCCCAGCGCGCAATCGCGATGGATTAAACCGCTGTCGCATTAATGAGCGACGCGAGACCACCCTCGTCGAGGGCCTCCGATATGGATAGCGCCTTAGAGCAACGCCCTGGCGCGCTCGATACTGTGCGCCCCCCATGCCGCGCACCAGCACGCAAAAGGGCTCGGAAATGCCCCCACGCCGAAGTCCAAAGTTTTTTGCAATCATAGCGGAGTGCTTGACCCGCCTGCCAAAGGTTACTGCTATACTGCGTCACCTTCGGATGATTGGAGCCGGCCCTGATGAACTGGCAAATTCCTAGTTGGACATCCGAACCCGGGTTCCTACAGGCTCTTTGCGTCAAGGTATTTGGTCTTATATCTTCATATATAGTGCGGAATAAAGACACGATTACAATATATATTTTGGTATTAACATTGGCTGCATCGGCCTTGGGTCAAGGCTTGGATTTGCTGGAAATACGGGGCTGGGATGACGCTGCCCTCGGCGTGATTAAGGTCTGATATTCGTCGTCAAGGTCCTTCCTGACTGCGGCGATCTGGCGCAGCTCGAATTCGGTGAAGCGAAGACCGCGCCAACGTTCGGCGGCCCGGATGAGCGCTCCGAACATGAGCTTGAGCACCGGCTTCTCGCCGAAGCCATTGGGAATGATTTTCAGCCGTCGCCGTTCCTCGACATCGATCGCGCTCCTCGAAGTTTTGCGGCCCTACATGGGCGGCCGGACGCGGATCGAGGCGACAAGGTAGGCTTGTCGGAGTCGACTAAGGCGCGATGTCGACCAACTCGGCGGGCTTTCGCCCGACGAGAAACCACGTCTGCATCGGACCTTTTCCCCGCACGTCGATGACGCCGCGCTTCTCGAGCACGAAGCCATCCGCCAGCAACGTGTAGGTCTCCGGCGCAACTTGGATTCTCCCAGCCTCTCCAGTCGATTCCATGCGCGATGCCGTGTTCACCGCGTCGCCCCACACGTCATAGAAGAACTTGCGAGTGCCGATCACTCCGGCGACCACCGGCCCAGACGCGATGCCGATGCGCAACGGCGCGGCTCCCCCGTTGGGATCAACGAGACCCGCCAGCGCATCACGGACGTCGAGGGCCAAATGAGCAATTTTCGCGGCGTGGTCAGGGCGAGGCTCCGGCACGCCGCTGACCACCATGTAAGCATCGCCCGTGGTCTTGATTTTTTCGAGGCCGTGGCGATCGACGAGATTGTCGATCCGCGCATAAACGGCGTTAAGAAATTGAACGAGCTCATATGGCGTCATTTTGCTCGCGCGCGCAGTAAAGCCGGCCATGTCGGCAAACAGAATTGACGCCTCCAGATAGGCGTCGACGATCGCGACATCCGGGCGCTCTTTCAGGCGACGCGCGATGCTTGGCGGAAGGATGTTGACCAGCAGACCCTCGGAACGCTGGTGCTCGCGCTCCACCCGCTCCTCGGCGAGTGTGAACTGCCGGACGGCATAGAAGACGACGACAAAGAGAATCGTCGATGCGCTGAGCGCATTGACAATGAAGGTTAGCGGCCCGGGCGGATAGCTCGTGTCCCGTGGCGGTGCCACGCCGACATGCATGAAGAGCAACAACCCGATTGCGACAGCGCCGATGAAACCGCACAACAAAACGCGCTCGGCGCCGACGAGCAAGATGCCAAGCGCGCCAATGGTCAAATATAGGAAGGTTGTCCCGTCGAGGACGCCGCCAACGAAGCTAAGATAAGTGATCCAAGCGTAAGCGACGGCTGTCAAGGCCAGCGGCACCGCGAGCGCGCCGATGCGATGCAGCATCGGGCTCAAGGCGAAGGCGAGCGAAAGCAGCGCTGGGTTCCTCCAACTCTGAAGTCCCTGGAGGAAGCGGGTCACGGCGAAGAACGCCAGGGTGACGGCAGCGATCCAGGCCGCGATGTTGGCGGCTCGGAGTCGCCGCGCCACTCTCTCCGGATAGCGCTCCGTACCGTAGCGAATGTTCGGAAGGAAGCGCATTACGCACCTCAGCCCCGAGACGGTACGCCATCGAACCGCGCGCGATTTCGAGGAAGACTGGCTTGCCGCAAGTTTGCGGGTCTCGCTCATCCCGCCCCCTATGAATCGCGACTATTAGCCCAAATGCCATCCCGAGTCTGCTTGTCTTCGACGGAAGGGCCGCTCATGTGCGCATAGCGGCAGTCCCTTTCGCGCCGCCGTAGGTCTGCAACGGGTCGAGTCCGGTCCACCGATCGGCGATCCAAAGGGGTACCAAGTGTCAGGTTCGAAACACTAGAGCAGAATCCGATCACGCTGCATCGTAACCTGCGGCGGCGAAGAGGTTTTGGATTTCTTGCGGTGTGATGAGATCGATGAGTTGACCGATGGCGCTCCAGAGGCCTTCGACGGTCCGCTCAGCGGCCTTTCGCAGGAGCGCCTTGAGCTTGGCGAAGGCGTTTTCGATGGGATTGAAGTCGGGACTGTAGGGCGGGAGGTAGAGAAGGCTTGCGCCCGCGGCTTCGATCAACTGACGCACTTTCGGCCCCTTGTGGCCGGGAAGATTGTCCATGATGACGACGTCGCCCTGGCGCAGTTCCGGGACGAGGACCTTCTCGACGTAGGTCTCGAAAGCGAGACGATCGACGGCTCCGTCGATGACGAACGGCGCGATGAAGCCGCGCAGCGTCAAGGCTCCAATGAAGGTCGTGGTTTTCCAATGTCCGTACGGAACGCCGACCCGCAGGCGTTGACCGCGCGGCGCGCGACCGTGACGCCGCGCCATGTTGGTGGAGGCCCAGGTCTCGTCGATGAAGATCAGGCGCTCGGGGTCGAGATCGAGTTGCCCGTCGAACCAGGTTTCGCGCTGCTCCGCAACATCGGGGCGGCTTTGCTCGGAAGCGTGCGCGGTCTTTTTTTGCGCGTGATGGCATGACGGGCGAAGAAGCGCTGGATCGTGCCGAAGCCGAAGCTGAGCCCTTGCGCGGCAAGCGTGCGGCGCACTTCCTCGATGGTCGCGTCGCCGTCGGGTCCGAGCGCCGAAAGAACGGCTTCGCCGCAGGCTTCGATGCGCTTCGACCGGCGGTCGCCGCCAAGCGCCTTGGGACGCGCGTCCCCCTGCTCGCGTTCACGCGCGCGCCAGCGGCTCACGCTGGCGGCGCTGACGCCGAACCGTTCGGCGGCCAAGCGATGCGTCGCCCCGGCCTGAACCGCCGCCAAAACCCGAACCCGAAGATCAAGAGACAGCGCCTTTGACATGCCCGCCGGCCTCCAATCCGGCAGACAGCCTGAATCAGAACTTACCCGATTCGGGAATCCTCTCCGGATTCTCCAGCTCGGGTGCTGCTCTAGCTGGAAGAGAAGCGTTGAACCGCAGATTTTCCGCGCAAGGGCGAAAGGCTCTCGACCCCCCTCAGAACGCGAGCCGGCCTAGAGGCCGGGAGGGCTTGGCAGACACGGCCATCGCGGGCTGTCCAAACCTTGAAATGTGAACGGCGGCTTCCCCTGACGAGACGCTGGCCCAATCTCCGATGACCGGTTTACGTCGATTCCAGCCGGCCGCAATGCTGAAGGGTTTCGGACGCCGGCCCCTTGCACGACGGTTGGGCGAGCCGCCGGGGGCCGGCGTTCGAAAGCCTCGCAAGGAGGAAACCGCGGGGAGGAAGGGCGCTGTTTGGTGGGGCGCGGCCTATGGGGATTTCTAGATCGCCAGCAGATCGCATGCGTCGGCGCGCAGCCCGACGGCGCGCAGTTGTGACGGGGCCAGCGACGAAGACGAGCCTCTTCGGTCGGGAGCATGTGCGGGTTTGGCGTTGACGTAGCGGTCGAAGCGGATCTTCGGACGTGACGAGGTCAGCGCTCTTGTGCTCCGGCGCGCGGCTGGAAGGGAAAGCGATCGAGGTTGCGAGGCGAGATGCGCGGCGACGGTCATGAGGTGTCGATTCTGATCCGGGTTCGCGATGGCGATTGCGCAGGGCGCGCGCCCTCGAACGTATCGATGATGATCATCCGGCCGCCGCAACATGGGCATCGGCGGGCGGTCGGAGGTGTTTCGGTCTCGTTGTCGGCCTCGGCGCGCTCGCGCTCGCGCGGCTGCGTGGACGCGGTGAGCAATTGGCGAACGCGCTCGATGTTGTGCGCTCGAACCGCGCCGGCGATGAGGCCGTAATGGCGGATGCGGTGGAAGCCGCTCGGCAGGACGTGGAGGAGAAAGCGGCGGATGAACTCGGCGGCGTCGAGCGTCATGGTCTTGAGCCGGTCGCGGCCTTTGATCCGGTAGTCTTTCCATTTGAAGGTGACGCCCTTGTCGTCGAGCGCGATGAGCCTGGAGTTGGAGATGGCGACGCGGTGGGTGTAGCGCGCGAGATAGGCGAGAACGGCCTGGGGTCCGGCGAAGGGCCGCTTGGCGTAGACGACCCACTCGGTCCGGCGCGCTCGCGTGAGGACGGCGTCGAAGGCGCTTTTCTCGGTGAGCGGGGCGAGGTCGCCGAAGAAGGCCAGGCGGCCGGCCTGGTTGAGCGCGGCGAGGCCTTCGAGAAAGAGCCGGCGGAAGAGACGCGACAGCACGCGCACGGGCAGGAAGAAGCCGGGCTTGCAGGCGATCCAGCGCGCCCCGTCCGGCGACAGGCCGCCGCCGGGCGCGATGACGTGGACGTGGGGATGGTGGGTGAGCGCCGAGCCCCAGGTGTGCAGCACGGCGGTGAGGCCGATGCGCGCGCCCAGATGCTTCGGGTCGGCGGCGAGGGTGGTCAGCGTCTCGGCGGCGGTCCTGAACAGGAGGTCGTAGACGGCGGCCTTGTTCTGGAACGCGACGGCGCCGATCGCGGCCGGCAGGGTGAAGACGACGTGATAATAAGGAACCGGCAGGAGTTCGGCTTGGCGGTCTTCGAGCCATTGCCGCGCCGCGGCGGCCTGGCACTTCGGGCAGTGGCGGTTGCGGCAGGAATTGTAGGCGATGCGCTCGTGCGCGCAGTCCTCGCAGCGCTCGACGTGGCCGCCGAGCGCGGCGGTGCGGCAGGTCTCGATCGCCGACATGACCTTCAGCTGGCCGAGGCTCATATGGCCGGCGTTGGCCTTGCGCCACGCCGCCCCATGGGCGTGAAAGACGTCGGCGACCTCCAGGCTGTGACCCGGGGGCCGCGCCATGCGGCCGCGGTCAGGCGGGCGGCGATCGGCTCGCGAGGTTGACGCCCAGCCGTTCCAGCGGGCTCTTGACGTCGCGGATCGTGTTGACGGCGACGCGGGTGTAGAGCGCGGTCGTCTCCAGCTTGGCGTGGCCGAGCAACACTTGGATCACGCGGATGTCGACGTTCTGCTCGAGCAGATGGGTGGCGAAGCTGTGCCGCAAGGTATGCGGCGAGACCCGCTTGGCGATCCCGGCCGCCTGCGCCGCGGCGTGGACGGCGCGCACCAGCTGGCGGGCCGACATCGGGTTGACCGGGTTCTGGCCAGGGAACAGCCAGGCCTGAGGCCGCGCCGCGCGCCACCAGTCGCGCAACAGTTCGAGCAGTTGCGGCGAGAGCATCACATAGCGGTCCCGCTGCCCCTTGCCTTGCTCGACCCGAAGCGTCATGCGCTGGCTGTCGAGGTCGGACACCTTCAGCGCCACGACCTCGGACACCCGCAGGCCCGCGCCGTAGGCGACGCTGAGCGCGGCCTTGTACTTGAGGCCGGGCGCGGCTTCGAGGAGGCGCGCCACCTCCTCCTGGCTCAAGACGACCGGCGCCCTACGCGGTGTGTTCACGGTCGTCAGAGGACGGACGAGGTCGGGCCGTTCGAGCGTCACGTTGAAAAAGAACCGCAGCGCGGCGATGGCGGCGTTGATGGTCGCAACGCCGATCGGCAGCTGTGCCAGATGCACCTGAAAGCGGCGAAGGTCCTCGCTCGTGGCGGTGTCCGGCGAGCGGCCAAGAAAGGCCGCGAAGGTTCTGACGTGCCGCACGTAGTCTTTCTGCACCTTCTCCTTGATCCGGCGCGCCGTCATGTCGTCGATCATGCGCTGGCGCAATGGGCTGATGGGCTTGTCGGTCATCGCGAAAGCTCCTGTCTCGCATGGGGTTGAACCCCATGATCTTGAGACAGGCCCAGACCTTCGCGTTCCTCTTCAGCCCAAGGTGCTCCCCCGGCCGCTCGCCACCCCTACCGCGCGAGCGGTTTAGTCCTTGCGCAAATAGCGGCCCTTCCTCTGCTCGCTGGCAAATGCCTCAAGTCGACCCTTTACTGCCCTTCAAGGACTAACCTATGAACGGGCGGTAAGTGCCGGAAAGCGGTCTTCGGCTGAGGGCATCGGTTGCGCCGCGCCCGGTCGTTCGTTGAATGTAACGGATCGCTCGAGTCTCTCGATGTCCGCTTATGAGCCTTGCCGCCCCCACCGCAAATCGAGGACACCACACAACACGATTTGTCTTCTTGATTTCGAGGGGTCCAGCCGCCTTGCGGCGAAGAGCGCGCGACCGGATACCGGCTCTCGCGACGCTATTCCTTGCGGGATCCCTTCATGGGTCTGCCGGCCGTTTCAGGCGCGCCGATGGATGCGCGCAACGTGACGAGCCCGAGCGCGATCAGGTATATTGCTATCTATGCGTAACGCACTCATCGCAGTCGCGCTTCTCTACGTCGTTTCGGCGCATGCCGATCAATCCGTTCTGACCTACCACGGCGCGCTCGACCGCGCCGGGAGATACGTCGTGCCCGGCCTCACCTATGACCGAGCGCGCGGTTTGCGCCTTGATCCTTCGTTCCATGCCGCTTTTCAGGGCAAGGTCTATGCGCAGCCGCTACTTTGGCGGCGGCCGGGATCAGGCGAGGGCGAGCTGATCGTCGCCACGGAGGACAACGAGGTTTTTGCGCTCGACGCGCGGAGCGGCGCGCAGATCTGGAAGCGCGCGCTGGGCCCGCCCGTTCAGCGCTCCGCGCTCCCCTGCGGCAATATTACGTCGCTCGGCGTCACCGGCGCGCCCGTGATCGATGAACAGCGTGCGACGCTCTATCTCGACGCGGCGATCATGCGCGCCAATGGGCCGCGCCACGAAATTTTCGCGCTTTCCCTTGCGGACGGCTCGATCGAGCCCCGCTGGCCGCTCGACGTCGCGGCTGCGCTCGGTGCGAGCTTCGATCCGTCAGTACAGAACCAGCGTGGCGCGCTGGCGCTGTTTAAGGGCAAGGTCTTCGTTCCCTTTAGCGGGCACTGGGGCGATTGCGGCGCCTATCACGGTTTTGTCGTCGGAATTTCCATCGACGACCCGGGCAAGGTCTCGAGCTTCTCGACACGCGCGCGTGGCGGCGGCATATGGGCGCAGGGCGGCATCAGCGGCGATGGACAATCGCTCTTCGCAGTCACTGGCAACACCTTCGGCACGACCGGCTGGTTCGGCGCAGCTGAGTGGAGCGATGGCGAAGCCGTTCTGCGCCTTTCTCCCGACCTCGTACGGCCGAGCGAAAGCCGCGACTATTTCGCCCCCTTGGATTGGCGCGACCTCGACCGTCACGACCTCGACCTCGGGGGGACCGCGGCTATCCCGCTCGATGTCGCAGGCCAGAACGGCGCCCGGAAGCTGATTTTCGCCATGGGAAAGACGGGTGAGGCGTATCTTCTCGACCGCGACAACCTCGGCGGCGTCGGCGGCGCGCTCGCAAGCGCGCGGGTGACTACAAACATCGCCATCACGTCGCCGGCGGTTTGGACCGCCGCCGACGGGGTATTTGTCGTTCTGCAGGGCGATGGCGCGCATTGTCCGCGAGGTGAGCCGGCGAACGGTCTGGTTGCGCTGAAAATTCGCGTCGACCCCGCGCCGGTGATCGAGACCGCCTGGTGCGGTTCCGTCGCCGACGCCGGCTCCCCGATCGTAACAACGACCGACGGCCGCTCGGATCCGATTGTATTGGTCGTGGGCGCCGAGGGCGACAACAGGCTGCACGCGTTCAGGGCCGATGACGGCGAGCCGCTCGCAACGCCGCCGGAGACAATGCGCGGTCTGCACCATTTTCAGACGCTTATCGCTGCCGAAGACCGGCTTTATGTCGCCGCCGACGGCGCCATCTACGCATTCGCGTTCTGAGAGAGCTTCGTGCGCTCGCGACCCTAGACTTGTTTAGCTCGTGACACCCAACCCTGTTTTGCGAGGATGATGCAATACGGCTCACACTGACGATCCGACGCTCGCCAGCAGCGTGGGTTCGGGCTTGTGCGGCCTTGAATTCGAGAGGGTGCCATCAAACGTCGTGGGGGAGCTCTTGGACCTTGGTGAAGAAACGCGCGGTCTCAAGCTGCCTCTGACTTCGCGAAGAAGCCGCGCTAGTCGACGTTGCGGAGATATTTGCCAGGGACACGATAGCGCCGATCGCGGAGAGGCTCGAACAAGAGAAATCGCCACTCCCTGCGCCCGTCATTGCGGAATGGGTCGGCTGCGGCCTGAACGGCATGCAGGTCTCGCCCGAGCGGGGAGGCGCGGGAGCAAGTTTCTTTGCAAAGGTCGCCGTCGCTGAAGCGATCGCGCGCTCTTGCTTTCCGTGCGCTTTCGCACTGATCAATATGCAAGGCTCGGTCACGCGGATTGAGCGAGAAGGGACGGCGGAACAGGTTGAGCGCTATTTGCCGAATCTCATGAACGGCTCCCTAATCTGCGCGCCCTCTCTGAGCGAACCCCGGGCAGGAAGCGACTTTGCGGCGATCACGACTCTCGCGACCAAAGTTCCGGGGGTTGGGAGATTACTGGCGAAAAGGCTTGGATCACCAACGGAGCGATCGCCAAACTTCTTGTGCTGTATGCTCAAACAGAACCGGGTTCAGGCGGGAACGGCATCGCGAGCTTCATCGTCGACCTTGAGGCGCCCGGGATCGACAAGTCGCCGCCTTACCAGCTGACTGGGGGGGCAGCGATCGGCGCGAGCGCCATTCGCCTCAATCGCGTGAAGGTCTGCGATCGCGATCTTTTTGCTCCGCCTGGTCAGGCCTTCAAGAGAGCCCTGAAGAGCATCTCTGGGGCACGCACTTATGTCGCGGCAATGACGTGCGCGGTGGTGGAAAGGGCTCTCGGAACCGCAGTTGATTACGCCGTTGAACGCAAGAGCTTCGGACGACCCCTCATTGATCATCAGGGCCTGCGCTGGAGTTTAGTTGACGTCGCGACCAGGCTGGAAGCGGCGCGACTGCTAACCCTCCAAGCGGCCCATGTTGTGGCGCGCGATCTTGATGCGCAGGTCGAGGCGGCGCTCGCAAAAAAGTTTTCGGCCGAGATTGCCACCCAGAGCGTGGCCGCTTGCATGCAAGCGATGGGTGCAGTGGGGTTATTTCCGCAGTACGGATATGACCGTCTGTTAACATCGGCGCGGATCTCGGCCTATGTAGACGGCACGACGGAAATGCAAAACGAACGCATTGGGGTAGCTCTTCTCAAACGCTACGGCCGTGTTCCGTCGATTTCGTCCCGCTAAAGGTGCTCCTGCCGCCGCTCAGAGGTCCTGGGCGCGACGCAAAGCGCACCCAGCGGTCGCAGAGCTTCTGAAGTTGAAGCCGGGCTTCACCGTGCAGAGCTGCGCGATCATTCTGGCATCGTCGAAGGTCTCGGGCGGGCGTGCGGGAGGGCGACAAGAAGACGGATTGAGCGGTGCGACCACGTTCGGTGTGCG
The DNA here is from genome assembly GCA_963794155.1 of uncultured Alphaproteobacteria bacterium. GTDB lineage: Bacteria > Pseudomonadota > Alphaproteobacteria > Rhizobiales > Beijerinckiaceae > Roseiarcus. The sequence continues at coordinate 916,375 of CAWCCX010000008.1, forward strand.
TCTGGCGAAGCCGCGCAAGGTCCGTTTCGTGTCCAGAGCCGCAACGAGAAGCCCCGCCTCGATCGGTGGACCTGTTTCGCGCTCGCAATGCAATGAGGGCTTTGGCGCGGTCTCCGGCCTTCCCAAGGCGGACCATGTTGGCCCGGTATCCGCCCCTGTGGGATGTCCGCCGCCTTGGCCGGCAGTGTCCGCTCAACGTCGACACAAGACGTCGCCCTATGTCTCAAATGCGCAAATAGCGGCCGGTCGCCGATGGAAAGGCGAACGGGCAAAGCACGCGTTCAAGATGGGCGCTATGAACGGGCGGAAACGGCGAGAAAGCGGCCGTAGGCGCTACGGGCAAGATGCGCTAAATGCGGGCTTTCCGCGACTGCATACCGAGCGGGCGAGCTCAACTCTCTTCCGTCGTTCCGGAGAGCATGAGGACGGCACAGAAGCGCGGGACCGATTTGGGCCTATAGTCGCTGCCGATGCCACATCCTTTCCTCCTTCGGCGCTTCATCTGGATCGTCTTTGTTAGCGTGCTGATCGGCGCGCTTTACGCCGATCTCCGTTACAGTTTGCCCGGCGCCGGGGCGATCATTGGGGGATCGATGGGTGCCGCCCTGTTCTCGCTCGATCGGTTCGTGCTGCGGCGGAACGCCGGTGGGCTGGTCCCCCGCTTGCCGTTTCTGCCCTATCTCGCGCTGCGGACGTGTCTTTATGCTGCCGTCGTCATCGTCATCAACGGCATCGCGAACTCGGTCCTGTCGGGTCGTTTCATGGTGATCAGCGGCGTCGACCTCCTGGTTTCCCTCGTCCTTGCCTTCGCCGCCACCATGTTCCTCGGCGTCAATGAGCTGTTGGGTCCCGGAACGCTCCTCGCCTTTGCCGCGGGACGCTATTACCACCCCCGTATCGAGGAGCGCGCGCTGCTGTTCATGGACATGCGCGCCTCGACCGCGATTGCCGAGCGCGTCGGCGAGTTGCGCATTCTGGATCTGCTCAACCGTTTCGTTGCCGACGTGTCGCTCGCTGTCGCCGAGGCCGGCGGCGAGATCCACAAATATGTCGGCGACGAGGTGATCGCGACCTGGCGGCTCGCTCCAGGCGTGAACCAGGTCGACTGCGTGCGCGCCTGCTTCGGCGCGTTCGACCGGATCGACGCGCAACGGTCCGCTTACGAGCGCGACTTCGGCCTCGTCCCCGACTTCCGCGCCGGCCTTCACTGCGGCCCGGTCGCTGTCGGCGAACTTGGCTATCTGAAGAAGGAGATCGCGCTGATCGGCGATACGATGAACGCCACCGCCCGCATCGTCGAGGCCTGCCGCGAAACTGAAAATCGCGTTCTCGCCTCTGCCGCGCTCCTCGATCGCCTTGCGGCACTGCCGCCCGGCGTGACTCGGCGCAGGCTGGGCGAGCTTGCCTTGCGCGGCAAGGAGCGTCCGTTGGAGCTTTGCGCGCTCGAGGCTGACGGGGATAGGGCGCGAAACCGCCTGGCCCATCGGGAGCTGGGCGTCTTCCCGTCGCCGTCTCCGGGAGACCGCTTATAGAACGGCGGCTTTCGCGCGCACTCCGGTCCTTCTCGAGGCGACCTTCGGTGGGCGCGCTTTCCGCCTAACTGAGGCGTCCAAGGCCGCGGTCCGGTATGTCCGCTCAACGTGTGCGCCGTGACAAGGCGGCGCTTTCCCGTGGGTGCAAGCCCCACCCGGCTAAACGCTCCAGCCGGAAGCAACCGGAGCAGTCATGGAGGTAACAAAATGACTGAAGCCTTCGGTGTAGCAGGTCACATATAGGTGACGGCGCGAGTGTGCGGGCCGCAACGCGAGTGAACGCTGAGCATTCCTCGAAAAGGACGATGTGCAGGCCGACCCGACAACGTTATCGGGGAAGGCTGATACGGCTGGGTGAGATGAGCGAAGACGACGCCCAGCCGCTGCACCGGGGTAGTGGCGGCAGCACGTACACAAGGAAAGCGCACGCAACACGGGAAGCCCCAAAGCGTGGTCAGGTTAGGAATGACAGGATCAACCGGACGCCCGCGAGGGACAGGCCGGGCGCTCTGGGGTGGCGGAGAGGTTCGTAGTACCGCGGAAACCGGGTAACTCCGGCGGAGGGAAGGGACCTCAGTTCAAGACAGACGCAGAACGTGGCGAAGGACATGGAGATTGGGCGACCTATCAACTCCGAATGAGCGTTCAGAAGCTGCCGATGGCGTCGCACGCGAAAGACGGCGTGAAGTCTTGTCCGAGAGCCGGATGCGGGAAATCTGCATGTCCGGTTGTGTGTCCAGCGAAGGCTGGCATGTTCAGCAGGAGAAAGGCCTGCCGGGGCAAAAATCAGAACCCCGTAGTTTGGATAGCAGGGTGGCGGGAAACCAAGACTCTGAAGCCTATCGACAACGTCTCCCGTGGGGAGGCGACGAGTCACCGGGCCGTAACAACAGTGAACGCAAAAGTGGCCTCGAAAATGAGTAGCCCCGAAGGCCGAGCCCCCAACCGGAGGGCGAAGGCAGCATGGGGAGCCGAAATCTGATCGATGCGGCTCCAACGCTTCGGCGGGGTGGAAGCGACAGCACGGTGACAAGGACATGCCGAGCAACTGGAGAAGCCCTCCTCGTCCCGAGGAGAAATCATCGGAGCAGGGTCGATCGTATAACCGGCTCAACCGGGAAGTCGATCGAAGGCGAGAGGGTGACGGATGGGTTCGAAGTAGCGTTGAGGCGGGGTAATGCCCGTGGAGCGAAGGAGCCCTGCTGTTTGTAACGTCTCCGACCACAAGGAAGGCAAGGACGAGATGACAAAGGCGTCCATCGATTTGCAGGACCTGAGGCGGAGAATATACGTCAAGGCGAAGGCTGAGACGTCCTGGAAGTTCTGGGGACTATATGTCCATGTCTGCAAGCTGGAAACGGTACGCGAGGCGTATGCGCTGGCCAAAAAGAACGACGGGGCTCCGGGAAGTGACGGGGTGACCTTCGAGGCCATCGAAGCGCAAGGCGTAGAGGCTTTCCTCGGGCAGATAGCGGACGAACTGGTCCAGCGTAGCTATGTACCGCTGCGGGCTCGGAGGCAGGAGATTCCGAAGGATGGGGGCAAGGTCCGCGTTCTTTCAATTCCAGCTATCCGCGACAGGGTGGTGCAAGGCGCGCTCAAGCTGATATTGGAACCGATCTTTGAGGCGGACTTCCAACCGGGGTCGTTTGGATACCGTCCCAAGAGGACAGCTCATGAAGCGGTAGACCGTGTGGCGCGAGCGATCGTTCAGCGCAAGACACGCGTCATAGACATCGACCTGCGCAGCTATTTCGACAATGTCCGGCACGATCGGCTGTTGGCGAAAGTCGCTCAACGCGTGGACGATGCGGACGTGATGCACCTGCTGAAGATCATGCTCAAAGCCGGCGGGAAGCAAGGCGTTCCGCAAGGCGGGGTGATTTCGCCGCTGCTCAGTAACATCTACCTCACCGAGGTCGACAGGATGCTGGAGCGGGCGAAGGAGGCTTCGCGTGACGGCAAGTACACCTACGTCGAATATGCGAGATTCGCGGACGACCTGGTGATCTTGATCGACGCCTACAAGCGACATGACTGGCTGATGGCGGCGGTGGAAAAACGACTGCGCGAGGAACTCGCCGAGCTGCAAGTCGAAATCAACGAGGAGAAGAGTCGGATCGTGGACCTCAGCCGCGGCGAAAGCTTCGGCTTTCTGGGGTTCGACTTCCGTCAGGTGCGCAGTTTAAGGGGCGCGTGGCGTGCTCACTACACGCCCAAGCTCAAGAAGCGGACGGCGCTGTTGCGGAAGCTCAAGGATATGTTCGGTCGCAACCAATCGCAACCGGTTGGCCGGGTCGTGAAGTTGATCAACCCGGTGCTACGCGGTTGGGTAAATTACTTTGCGGTCGGACATTCCAGCGAGTGCTTTAGCTTCGTGAAAGACTGGGTGGAAAAGAAGATCAAGCGCCATATGCAGCGCGCTCGGAACCGTCAGGGCTTCGGCTGGACGCGGTGGAGTAGGGAATGGACGTACAACACACTGGGCCTATTCAAGGGCTATCGGGTTGTACGACCAGCGCTGAAAGCCGTCCCGGCAGGATAGGTCCCATATGCCTTGAGGCGAAGCAAACAGGTGAGCGCAGTGCGAGGAAATCCGCATGCTGCGTTCGACGCGGCGGGGGCTGGAAACGTGGCATGGTCGAGATGGTGTGACACTCGCAGACGAAAGAGCGAGCCAACAGGGAACACGAAGTTCGGCCTAAACCGGCGCGCCAGTCCCCGACCCTACCGATGAGAGGGGTGTGGAAACGGAGCCATGGTCGAGCCACTAAGGCACCGCCAGACGAAAGGGGCGGCAAACCGATATGCTCCACCTAAAGCCGCCGCGCCACACTCCTACTCTACCAATTCGCGACATCGCCTCGACGTCTCAATTGCGCACACAGCGGTCATTCAACGTCGGGTTGGTGAACGCCTCAAATCGACCCTTCGCGGCCCTTCAAGACCTGTGAACGAGTGCGAAGCGCCGGGAAGCGGTCTTTGGCTGAAGGCGGGGGTTACGCCAGGAGCGGCAGCGGTGTTACAACGGAGTTCTTTCGAACCAATCTTAGTCTGCCGTGCCCAATGTGCGAATTCCGAGGCAATCCGGCCAGGGATTCCGATTTGATGTCGGCCACCGTTCCGATTTGATTCCGGCCACCATTCCGAAATGAAGCCGGCCACCTGAGCCGGTCACGGTTCTCAACGTTTGCTCCCCGCGGTTCATCAACTGCGGCACTCCTGGCCCGTCGATGGTCGACGAGGAGATGGGGATGCCGGCGAAGCGGGAATTGAGCATGCGACAATTGCGACACTTATTGCGGCTTCACCATGATGGGGTGAGCGCGCGCGAGATCGGGCGACGTCTGGGCGTGGCGCGCTCGACGATCCAGGACAATCTGAAACGGGCGGCAGCGGCCGGGTTGGCATGGCCGCTGGCGGACGGCGTCACCGACGAGGCTCTGGAGCGCCAACTCTTTGGTCGCGCCGGGGTCACGCAAGGCCAGCGGCGGCGGGTCGGGCCGGACTGGGCGGCCTTGGCGCGTGAGTTGAAGCGTCCTGGCGTCACGATGACGATCCTCTGGGAGGAATACCGAGAGGCCCACCCTGAAGGCTACGGCTACAGCCGCTTCTGCGATCTGCTTCGTGGATTCGAACGGCGGCTGACTCCGGTGATGCGCCAGCACCATGTCGCCGGGGAAAAGGCGTTCGTGGACTATTCGGGCAAGCGGGTCGGCATCGTCGATCCGTCGACGGGCGAAATCCGCGAGGCGGAGATTTTCGTCGGCGTGCTCGGCGCCTCGAACCTCACCTATGCCGAGGCGACCTGGACGCAGACGTTGCCGGACTGGACCGGCGCCCATGTGCGCATGTTCCGTTTCTTCGGCGGCGCGCCGAAGCTGTTGGTTCCCGACAATCTGAAGAGCGGGGTCAACAAGGCCTCCTTCTACGATCCGGAGATCAACCGGACCTACGGAGCCATGGCGGCGCATTACTCGGTCGGCGTCCTGCCGGCGCGGCCGGGAAAGCCGCGGGACAAGGCGAAGGTCGAGGCCGGGGTCAGATTCGCCCAGACCTACATTCTGGGGCGGCTGCGCGGGCTGACCTTCTTCTCGCTCGCCGAATGCAACGAGGCGATCGCGCTCGTCATGCGCCGCATGAACGATCGTCCCATGCGCAGCCTCGGCCTGAGCCGTCGGGAGCTGTTCGAGAAGATCGAGCGCGACGCTCTCATCGCCTTACCCACCGACGACTGGGAGTTCGCGGAGTGGAGGCGCGCGCGGGTCAATCTCGACTATCACATCGAGGTCCACGACTTTCTGTATTCGGTTCCGCACCCGCTCATCCGCGCCGAGGTCGACGTGCGGATCACCGCGCGATCCGTCGAGATCTTCCATCGGGGCCAACGCGTCGGCGTCCATCAGCGTCGTTACATGGGCCGCAAGCACGGCACGGACCCCGACCATATGCCCAGCTCCCACCGGCGCTACGCCGAGTGGACGCCGGATCGGTTCCGCCGTTGGGCCGGCAAGATCGGGCCGAACACCGAAGGCTTGATCAGCGCCGTTCTCGCCAGCCGGCCGCATCCCGAACAGGGGTTCCGCGCCTGCCTTGGCATTCTGCGCTCTTGTCGCGGCCTCGATCCGGTCCGCGTCGAAGCGGTGTCGGCGCGCGCCGTCGAATTGGGCGTCCTCAATTGCAAGGGCGTCGCCTCCCTCCTCGCCCGCAAACGCGACCCCGCTGCCGCCAAGGGCAGCCGTCCGGCCACGCTCTTCGACCACGCCAATCTGCGCGGTCCCGGCTACTACCATTGAGAGGAAATCCGATGCTCGCTCACCCTACGCTCGACCAGCTAAACGCCCTCGGTCTTTACGGCTTGGCCAAAGGGTTCAAGGAACTCGAACACAAACCTGAAGCGCGCGGCCTCGATCATGCCGAATGGCTCGGTCTGCTGCTCGAATACGAGCTGACGTTGCGCCGGCAAAAGCAGTTCGAAACACGCGCCAGGGTCGCTAAGCTGCGTCATCCGGCCAGCGTCGAGGACGTCAACTATCAGAGCCCTCGCGGGCTCGACCGCGCGCTCTTCCTCAAGCTCGCCGCTTGCGATTGGATCGCCGAGCGCCGCAATTTGCTCGTAACCGGGGCGAGCGGCTTGGGCAAAAGTTGGCTCGCCTGCGCGCTCGGCCACAAGGCGTGCCGAGAGAACATGTCAGTCCTCTACACCCGCATGCCCAGGCTCTTCGCCGATCTCGCCATCGCCCATGGGGATGCGCGCTATGCCAGGCTTCTGCGCTCCCTGGCGCGCGTCAAACTGCTCATCCTCGATGATTGGGGACCCGAAACGCTCACGCCCAATCAAGCGCGCGATCTGCTCGAAATCGTCGAGGATCGCTACGACAAAGGCGCGCTCATCATCACCAGCCAGGTTCCCGTGGACCGCTGGCATGATTTGATCGGCGTGCCCACCCTTGCCGACGCGATCCTCGACCGCGTCATTCACAACGCCTACCGCATCGATCTGGCCGGCGAGAGCTTGCGCAAGCGGCGATCCTCGCCATGAAATCGACGGGCGCTCGAAGGCTGGCTCGCTCAACTCTCGGCGCGACAAGGCCGTGGATAGCGGCGGGCTGCGCTACGGCGCAATGGAAAGCGCGCTCCGTCCGCCGTTACCCACCGCCACTCGAGCTCTTGCGGGCATCCAAACCAAGCCCGCTTGACCAACGGCTCCGGGCAAAACATCATCGCATGGATCCGCGGAAGCAGACGCCAGGTGGCCGACATCAAATCGGAATCCCGGCCGGCTTCAAATCGGAATCGGTGGCCGGCTTCCTGTCGGAATGCCTGGCCGGCTTCGTCGGAATCCGCAGCCCAATGTAGAGGTGGCGTAGGCGGGCAGCGGCCACCGTCTTCGGTTCGCATCCGCCCCAGTACTACGTCGTGGCGGCACCGAGTTCGGTGCAAACACGGTCGGGCGGGCGGACAAGTTCGCTCGAAGTCGCCGTCACGCCAGCCTTGGGGCGCGTCGGCACCTTCAGGGGCAGCCCCTCACGGCGCCAATACGGGCTTGTTTCTTCTGCGAGTCAGTTACGACGGTTGTTCGCTAACTGGACACCGATCCCCCATCCGTACATAAACTGGCTCGACAGGGAGGAAGGCTCTTATAGCGTTAGTTGTTGATTTGGTTAGAGTGGTTCGGATCGGGAGAGCGATTCGATGAAGGTTGAAGATTTTGCGGCTTGGGTGGCGGCGATTTCGGGGATGAGCGAGGACCAGCGCCGGGAGGCGATGGTTGCGCTTGAGAAGGCGAGCGTGGTTGGGAGCGCGGCTGCAGCTTCCGCCAAGAAGGGCGGCAAGCGCGGGCGCCAGGAGGACGCGCTCGGAACGACCGGCGTCGAGCGCGTGGCGGCTCAGGGGTGTCCCCATTGCGCTGGCCGCGAAATCGTCGGCTGGGGCCGCTCGCATGGGCTTTTGCGGTTTCGCTGCAAGAGCTGCGGGCGCACCTTCAATACGCTGACCAAGACGCCGATGGCGCATCTGCGCAAGAAGGACCGCTGGCTCGATCACGCGCGCGCGATGATCGAGGGCAAGAGCCTGGCCAAGACCGCGGCGCTCTGCGGAATCCATCCGACGACGGCGTTTCGTTGGCGTCATCGGTTTCTGCGCGCCCCTGCAAGCGACAAGCCCCGGAGCTTGAGAGGAATTTCGAAGCGGACGAAACCTTCGTTCTCGAATCCTTCAAGGGCCGACGGTCCGACCTGCCGAGAAAGGCGCGAAGGCGCGGCGGAACGGCCAGGCATCCTGGCCTTCACCAGGACAACATTCCCATCCTTGTCGCCCGCGACCGGAACGGCGCCACCTTCGACGCGATCTTGGCCCAGGTCGACGGCGCTTCGGTGAGCCTCGCCCTCGCCGGAATCGTCACGCCGGGCAATCATCTCATCGGCGATGGCGGCAAGGCGATCGCCACTTTCGCCCGTCGAGCCGGGATTGCCTTCCACACCGTGCCGTCGCCGGGAAAGCCGTCCCCCGCGGCGCCGCACCTGCACATCAACAACGTCAACGCCTATCACGGCCGTCTCAAGCAATGGCTCAACCGCTTCAACGGCGTCGCCACCAAGAACCTGCCCAATTATCTCGGTTGGCGGCGCGCTCTCGAAGCCTGGGGCGACAAACTCGAACCGCCAAGCTGGATCAAAGGCGCTATCGGAAACGGGCCATACCAACAGATAACGCTATAAGAGCCGGGAGGAAACTATGGCTTTTCGCAAATTTGTGGTCGCAGCGGGGTCGGCGATCGTGATCATGTCGCTGCCGGCGGCGGTGTCCGCGCAGTCGAACCAGATTCAATAGGCCATGCGATACTGCAGGCGAGACATGGAGCGGCTTTGCCCGGGCGTGCCGCTCGGCGGCGGACGCATCGCCAGGTGCCTCAAGGCGCATAAGATGGAAATCAGCGTCGGCTGCGCAATGACGCTGCGGAGAATCAAGTCGCGAATGGGCGGGTGAGCGCCGACAGCGCTCTCCGGGGCAATCGCAGGCGAAGGACGCGCAAAGGAGCAACTCATGGATCCCGCGCCGAACCTTGAGCCAATTCCTCGCCCGCCGGGCCATATGTTGGTGGGCAACCTGTTCGACCTCGAGGCCGGACATCCGATCGAAAGCCTGATGGAGCTGGCGCGCAAATACGGCCCGATCTTTGAACTCGACCTTCCCCGCGGCCGGTCGCTCACCATCGTGTCGAGCTTCGATCTGGTCGACGAGCTTTGCGACGAATCGGGTTTCGACAAGAAAGTGGGAGCCGGACTCAGTCAACTGGCCGCGGGTCCCGCTGGGCGCGGTCTGTTCACCTCCGAGACCCAGGACCCGAAGTGGCGCAAGGCGCACAATGTGCTTCTGCCCGCTTTCAGCATGGACGCAATGCGCGGCTACCTTCCGCGAATGCTCGATATCGCGAGCCAACTGATGCTGAAATGGGAGCGGCTGAACGCGGACGAAACGGTGGACCTGCCGGCCGACATGACGCGTCTGACGCTGGATACGATCGCTCTCTGCGGCTTCGACTACCGGTTCAACTCATTCTATCGCGACACGCCGCACCCATTCGTCCTCGCCATGCTGAACACACTGGAAGCGGCGCAGGCGATCGCAAGGGAACTCCGCATCCAGACCAAGCTCAAACAGGGGCGGGCGAAGAAGGTGCGCGCCGACCAGAAGTTCATGGTCGAGACCGTGCGTCACATTATTGAAGAGCGGCGCAAGTCGGGCGCACTGGGGAGGGTCAACGACCTCCTCGATAGGATGCTGACCGGCGTCGACCGCCAGTCTGGTGAAAAACTCGACGAGACCAACATCATCGCGCAATGCCTCACCTTCCTCATCGCTGGCCACGAGACGACGAGTGGGCTCCTCTCCTTCGCGCTCTATGAGCTCATCAAGAAACCGAAGGTCCTCGAGCGGGGCTACGAGGAGGTGGACCGAGTGCTGGGCGGGGATGTGAACGCGCTACCGACCTACGCCCAGACCCATCAATTGCCCTATGTCTCGCAGATCCTCGAGGAGACCCTGCGGCTATGGCCGACCGCCCCGGCCTTCACCCGTCGCCCCTACAAGGACGCGGTCCTCGGCGGCAAGTATAAGATCGACGCGGACCGCGAAGTCGTGGTGCTCACCGGGATGTTGCACCGCGATCAAAAAATCTGGGGCGACGACCCCGAGACCTTCGACCCCGACCGCTTCAGCCCCGAGAACCGGGCGAAGATTCCGCCCAACGCCTATAAGCCCTTCGGCACGGGGCAGCGCGCCTGCATTGGACGCCAGTTCGCGCTGCAAGAGGCGACGCTCGTCTTAGCCATGCTGCTGCAGCGCTTCGAGTTTGTCGACTTCGCCAATTATCAGCTCGAGACCAAACACACGTTGACGATCAAGCCGGCGAATTTCATCCTTCGAGTGAAGCCGCGCGCGAAGCGCGCTTCGACGGCGTTTTTCGCAGCGCCCCAGCAGGCGACCTCTCCAATCGCCGCGCCGGCCGCGAACGCGCCCTCACCCGCCTCCGGCGGGGCCACGGATTCGGATGCGGCCGTGGACGCGCATGCGACGCCGCTGCTGGTGTTGTTCGGCTCTAATCTCGGCACGGCCGAGGGCATCGCGCACCGTGTCGCGGACGACGCGCGGAGCCGGGGCTTCGCCGCCACGGTCGGGGCACTCGACGACCACGCAGACGCGCTACCCAAGCAAGGCGCCATCGTCATCATCACCGCCTCGTACAACGGCCAGCCACCCGACAACGCCGCGAAATTCTGCCAGAAGCTGCGCGATCCGGCCTTGCCTTCCGACGCCTTCGCAGGCGTCGAGTACGGCGTCTTCGGCTGCGGCAATCGCGATTGGTCAGCGACTTATCAGGCGATCCCGACTCTCATCGACGCCGAGCTCGAGAAACACGGCGGGAAGCGCATCTACAAGCGCGGCGAAGGCGACGCGCGCGGCGACTTCGATCGGGACTACCGCGCGTGGTACGACGAGTTGTTTCCCTCGCTCGCCAACGCGCTCGACCTGCCGGCGACAACGGCGGAGGCGAAAACAGCCGGTCCGCGGATTTCGGTTGGCTTCGTCAGCAGGCTGGCGACGAGCCCGATTATGCGTTCCTACAGCGCCGTCGCCATGACGATGCGCATGAACCGAGAATTGCAGCGGCACGACTGCGAGCCGCCGTCCGAACGCTCAACACGACACATCGAGATCGCGCTTCCCTCCGGCGTCTCCTACAACGCCGGAGATCATCTGGGGATCGTGCCGCGCAACGGCCTCAAAGCGATTCGGCGAGTGCTGATACGGTTCAAGCTCGACCCAAGCCTCTATGCGACGATCTCGCCGCGCGCCAACGCTGACACGCACCTGCCGGTCAACGAGCCGGTTCCGCTGCTCGGCATACTCGGCAACCGTATTGAACTCCAGGACGTCGCGACGCGCGAGCAAGTCTCGACCTTGGCGCAGCACGCCAAGGACGAGAAGGAACGGCAAGCGCTGGAGGCGCTCGCAGGCGACGACGCGAGCTATGGCAAGCAGGTTTTCGCACCGCGAAAGTCGGTGCTCGATATTCTGGACGAATACCGGTCCTGCGAGCCGGCTTTCGAGGTCTTTCTCGATATGATGTCGCCGCTGAGACCTCGCTATTATTCGATCTCCTCGTCGCCACTTGTCGACGCGGCCAAATGCAGCATCACTCTCGGGGTGCTGGAAAGCCCGGCGCTCAGCGGGCGCGGTAAGTTCAGCGGGGTCTGCTCCAACTATCTCGCCGCGCAGCCGGCCGAATCCACGGTGTATGCGTTCGTCCGCAAGCCAACGATCGCCTTCCATCCTTCCGAGAACCCCCACCTGCCGATGATCATGATCGGGCCGGGCACGGGTGTCGCGCCGTTCCGTGGCTTCCTGCTCGAGCGCGCGGCGCTTAAAAAACAGGGCGCGCCGATCGGCGAGTCGCTCCTCTTCTTTGGCTGCCGCGATCCCGCGCAGGACTTCCTTTACGAGGACGAGATGCGCGCGTTCGAGGCGGGGGGTGTGACGAAACTCGTGTGCGCATTCTCCCGCGAGCCGGGCAAGCCGAAGACATATGTGCAGCAGGCGATCGCGGCGAACGGCGACGCAGTGTGGGAGCTCTTGCAGAAAGACGCGCTAGTGTTTGTATGCGGCGAGGCTTCGCGCATGGCGCCCGACGTCAAACAGGCTTTCGTCGACCTTTTCTGCAGGCGCACTGGCGCCTCTGCCGCGGATGGCAAGGCGTGGCTCACGGGCCTAGTCACGAGCCATCGGTATCTAGAGGACATTTGGGCGTCTGCCGAGCCCTCGGCTTCGCGCAAATAAGGGACATTCGCCGACCGCTGTCGGGTGCGCGGTGTGGCCGGAGACACCGACCCCGCCGTTGGAACTTCACTTGAGCTGATCGGCGACCTTGTCCAGGCCCGCCTGGACGCAGGGTTCATCGACGCCAGGCGAGCCGGAGAGGCCAACGCCGCCGATAAAATCATCGCCGGCCTTGATCGGAAGGCCACCCGGGATAGCGATGACGTTCGGCAGTGTCACTTGCTCGCGCACGACGGCGTCGCCGTCAGCGAGCCGCTTCGCATACGCGGTAGTTGAGGTGCGAAAGCTGAGGGCTGTGTAGGCTTTGCGGCGCGCATTTTCCATAGCGTGCGGGCTGGCGTTGTCGCCACGCAGGGCCACTATGGTCTCCCCGTCGCGGTCGACGACGACCGCCGAAACGCGATAGCCGCCTGCAGTGCAGCTCTCGATCGCCGTCTCCGCGATTGTCTTGGCGATCGAATATGAAAGATCGCGACGAGGGAGCAGCTGGGCGTGCGCGGCCGAAGTTTCAGCGCCAAACACGATGGCGAAGACCAACATAGCTACTTGCGAACGCATGTCCCCTCCTGTCGCAAGATTTTCGCGAGGTTCATCGTCGGACTATCTTAAGCCGAACGCGGTTCGGCGATGACGGAGATCGATGTCCGTTCGTCACCAATTGCCCAATGGTCTACCCTTTGTAACTCTGAAAAGCGCGGTTTGTCTGCGCTCACCAGCAATCCAATCCCACGTCTCACGTTTTATCTTGAATCGGGTGATTCGGGGAAAAACACGCCTCCTCACGAATGTGGAATTGACCGCCCGGTTCGCGTTTCGCTAACAAGCTTGGCAGGGTCGGCAACAGAGGTTGGCGCTGGCACCTTTTACTTCGATGCGCATGAATGCTGCGCGAGCGAAGATCCGTTTCATCGATTCTCGCAAGCGACCCTTTGAGGAAAATATTTATGAGGACAGCTGCGATCATGCTGGGCGGCGTCTACGCGTTCCTGTCCTCACTCATCGCTATCGGATCAGGCCCGTCTGCGCACGCTGCGGATCTGCCATCCTACTTCAACGAGATCGTCGGAATCGAAACGGCAAGCCCCGCCGAGATCGGGACCAAAAATATCTTGCAGCTCAACACGACCATGTTCGAACTTTACGGCGATGCCGGGCAGGTCTTCAAGAAGAACATTCTCGCCCAGCACCCGCTCATCCTCGGATTGTTCTCGGGGGCCGGCGGACGGTTCATCCTCTATCGACCCGGGATGGCGCCGATTGACGCGCCGCCGGTACCGATTGTGTATCAACTGCTCAAATCCATCGCCCACAGCACGATGGCGTTAGGGGAAGTCGTTGTTCCCTACCTGAACAGTCCCAACGACTTGACTTGGCGTGCGTCGCTGGCGGCGTACCGCGACCGGATGCAATCCGCCCTCGACGGCCTTGACGCCACAGCCATGCAGGACGACTGGCGGCCGAATAACCGCAGCATTCTGCAGAACAACATCGCGTTTATGGACGAGTGCCTGAAAAATAACGCGATCTCGGCGAATGCGCTGCAGGAGTTTGCCGAGAAGCAGGCGCCGCTACTGAAGAAGAACATCGCCTGGGCGGCGCAGACCCAGGTCGCCCACTGGATGGATGTGATCGGTGGCTGGAAGCAGATGCTCGGCGACGACTGGGATAAGACGTACGCGGCAAGCAACACGATCTACGTTGCTCGCCAGAACAACGTTCTGTTCAGTGTCCTCGCGCAATTTTTTCCGCCCGAGGCCATCAACGACCGTCTGATGTTGATCGAGACGGTCTCATTCACCACGACCCCAGACGACATGCTGGATTCGCTGACTCGAATCATTGCCGACCGGGCCGTCGGCGCCGCGTTCTTCGGCGACTACCACCTTATGGACTACGAGCTGATGGGCGGCGACGCGCGTCAGGCAATCATCGACCAAGACGCCAAGCGCAACATCGCCATAACCCTGCCGCCGCAGGTGCCGTTCGGTTCGCACCAGTGGCCGACGTTGATCACGCCCGGACCCGGCGCCAAGAGCTTGGCCGACCTTCCGTGAGTTTAAGCATGACGGTCGACGCCATGACCCGGAAGGCGCGGGAGCAAGGCTTAGTCGCCGGCTTGGCGCTGTTGCTCGCCGTTCAGTTTACCTCCGCGACCTCGGCGCAGGACGGAATCGACCCCGTCACCGGCTTTGCGCGTGAACCAGTCCACGTCGCCGCCTGGCCTGGCGGCACAAAGGTCGCCGTCAGCTTCGCACTGTTCGTCGAGGAGTTCGGGTTGGGTCAGGGCCCGGTCTTCCGGCCAGACCTGGCGACCCGCAACCCGGACCTCGTGAACGAGGCTTTTCGACAATATGGGATCAACTGGGGCATCGCGCGCGTCGGCCGGTTGTTCAAGGAACTGGGTGTTCCGTTAAGCGTCGTGTTGAACGCAGAATTTCCCGGCAAGTACACGTCGGTGTGGAATGAATTTCGGGCGATGCAGCCGAAGGCGCCAATAATCGCCCATGGCATGAACAACACCAGCCACATGCTGCCGCTCGGGCGAGGAATTGCCGAGCAAAAAGCCTACATCCGCCGGACCCTGGACATGATCGATGGCGCGACCGGCGTCAGGCCCGCCGGCTGGTCGAGTCCGAGCGTCTATTCCGATGGCGACACAATGCAGGCGGTAGCCGCGGAGGGCATCGCCTACACCCTCGACCAGATGGATTCGGACATTATTTCGCGTCTGAAGGCCCCAGACGGGTGGGTGGTTCTGCTGCCCTATCCAGTCGTCACCGTCGACATGGGGCAGCAGCTGGCGCGGATGAAATCTCCTTCGGAGATCGAGGCCCTCTGGGTGGACTACGTCTTGGAGCTGGCAAAAGAGGCGCGCGCTGACCCTTTGCGAGAGGCCACGACAGTGGTCATCGGAATCCATCCCTTCGTGGTCGGCACGCCGGACGGAGCTGCGGCCCTGCGGCGAGTGCTTTCGCGCCTCAAGACGGATGACGCGGTCTGGTTGACCGATACCGACGCAATCCTAAAGGCGTCTGTTCCCAAGTGACCGCCTGGCTCGCTCACGCGGAAGGGGTCGACGACGACCTGGCATCGACGGACGGTTGGCGGCGCCCGCGCAGTGAGACCAGCGCCGATATGCTCACAACGGCGATGACCAAATGGTGGGAAGCATGAGGACCTCGCGACGCGAGTTCGTCAAGTTGGCGATGGCAAGCGGCATCGCGCTGAGTGTGTCGCGCCTGGCAATCGCCAAAGAGCCCGGATTTGCGGCACGTGAGACGCTGCCGGGACGGTGGGGGTGGAACCCAGCCGCCACCGGTGTGGGCCGCGTCGACGGCGTCGCCAAGGTAACCGGAGCCAAGCTCTACGCGTCCGATTTCCGCGCTGCCGATCTCCCAGGCTGGCCGTCGAAAACTTCTCACGCCATGTTGCTTCGGGTGGCGGATGCGACCCATATTTATGCTGGCCTCGACCTCTCCGCGCTTCCGGGAACGGTCAAGCCTTTGGTGGTGGTAACTGCCGCCGACCTCGCTCGAAACGGCCTACGGGTCCCCGAATACTATGCCGGCGACTTATTTTGCCCGGTGGGAACGACCCCGCTCTATCTCGGCCAGCCGGTGGCGTTGTTGATCTTCAAGGACTTCGACACCTTCGATCAGGCGCGTCTCGCGCTCCGCGACGCAACCTTCGCGAAGTTCGGGGAGGAAACGGGCCCCATCAAGATGCCCAACTACGGCGCCTTCCGCTTCACTCGCGTCGGCGGCGCGACTCCCGAGGCGCCCGACGTCTTCTCGCCGTTCAAGAACGGCTGGGTTAGTCCGGCGCGTTTCGAGGACACGGGGCAGCCCATATGGGCGCGACTCCCGATCCAGACCGGGCAAGCCTATGTCGAAGCCGCGGAACACGGCGAGCAGATCCGTGCTGAACTCGCTGCGGACAATCCGGCGCTTTTGGTGCTGGACCGTGAATTCGAGACCCAGTCGGTCGACCCAATGTTTCTCGAGCCGGAAAGCGGCCTTGCCTGGTTTAACGAGCCGCGTAAGAACCTCGAGCTCGTTGTTGGCTCGCAGTCGCCCTACGAGGTCGCGACTGCGGTCGCATATCTGCTCGGCAACGCCGACGCCGCCGTCAAACCGGCGCACATCAACACCAATTCCGCCTATTGCGGCGGCGGATTCGGCGGACGCGACCACACGCCGTTCCCACTTTACGTCGCATTGGCGGCGATGTTCTACCCGAATCGTCCAGTTCGGCTCGCGAACAACCGCTACGAGCAGTTTCAATCGGGGATCAAGCGGCACGCCTTCAAGATCCGCACGCAGATGGGGGTTGATCGGGCGACCGGCAAAATCATCGGATTCGCCGCTGACCACGCGCTCGACGGCGGCGGCCTCGCGAATTTTTCGGTCAGTGTAGCGACCGTCTCCGCCAACATGGCGGTCGGCATTTACTATGTCCCGAAAGTCGACATCACCACGTTTGCGTACCACTCGCGTGGGGTGACCGCGGGCTCGATGCGAGGTTACGGAACCGTGCAGTCAACGACGGCGCTCGAAGTGATGGTCGATGAGATCTGCACGGCGCTGCCGCTCGACCCAATCGAGTTCCGGCGCCGCAACGCCCTCGCGGCCGGCGGTCGGATCATTGCTGGAAACACTTACAGCGTGTCGATCCGGACCCCGGAAATCCTGGATAAGTTGGAGAAGCATCCGATTTGGAATCAGCGCGCGGAGGAGAAAGCGCGCGGACAGCAACCGGGAATTCTTGTCGGCACCGGCGTCGCCTGCGCCAGCAAGAACTACGGCACCGGAGGGGACACTGTGTTGGGATCCGTCGAAATCACTCCCGACGGTCTTATTACGATCCGTTGCGACGCCACCGAAATTGGCAACGCCGTCGGGACAGCAGCCGCTAATCGGATCGCAGCTCACCTGGGCGGCGTCGCTGACGAAATCGCCCTCGCCCAGGTCGACACATTCGGCCCGCTGAATCTCGTGACCTCCGGCAACTCCTACACTATCGATCAGACGACGCAGGACGCGGCGGCGCGCGATCCGCGCTGGGTGCCGGCGATCAGTTCAGCGACCGCCGCCTCGACAGGCGCCTTTGCCGGGACACACGCGGCGGCCGAGGCCGCGCGAGTCATTTTCCGCTTTGGCCTGTGGCCGGCGGCGCTCGAATTGTGGGGCATCGCGCCGAGTGATCCCAAAGCTGGGGAATGGGAGAAGGCTCGCTGGAAGGACGGGCAGCTCATCATGCCCGGACTTGTCCCGCTGGCCCTAGGGACGGTGGCGACCAAGGCTCATGCGCAGAATGGCGTGACCGGAGCGATGGCTCATGGCTTCAATCGCTGGGCATGGTCGCAAGCGACCTTCACGGTGGCTGGAGAGGAGTGGACGGCCGACATCGACGCCCTTGCTATCCGCCACGGCGGCGGCGATTTCGTTCGTCTTGATCGCACCAGCGTCAAGTTTCCGCCTACCGTCTTCAACCAGAGCGGTCCCACCTATGCGACATTGTGTGGCACCGTGGTTCGCATCGAGATCGATCGCGTAACCGGCGCGCTGCGTATCGCGAACGCATACAGCGTGCTGGAATGCGGCCAGGCGTTAGTCCCGGAGGTCGTGCTGGGACAGGCGCAGGGCGGCTTCGCAATGGGCGTTGGTTATGCGTTGCTCGAGACCCTGCCGCCTTACGAGGACGGGCCAGGCAATGGGAAATGGAACCTCGGTCAATACCTCGTCGCACGGGGATCGGACCTACCGCTTGATGGGCTCGAGGTCGAGGTATTGCCGCCCGTTGACGCCGACGAGCGGCCGAAGGGCATGGCGGAAGTCGTGATGACCCCGATAGTCCCTGCGCTTCTCAACGCCATCTACGATGCGACCGGTCACCGCTTCCAATCCTTGCCGGTGACCCAAGCCATGCTCAAGCAGGCTGTGCTCGGGAAAGCGCCCAAATGACGTCACTCACCGTCACCATCAACGGTCGCGCCTACGGCCCACAGGACGTGCGCGACGACCTGACAATGAACGATTTCCTGCGCGAATATCTGGGCATGACCGGCACGAAGTTCGGCTGCGGCGCCGCGCAATGCCTGAGTTGCGCGGTTATCATCGATGATCCCGACCGGTCTAGCTATACGAGCCCGACCTGCATCGTCCCGGCCGCAAGCTTCGACGGCAAATCGATTCGCACCGTCGAAGGCCATGCGAAGGACGGTGAGCTCACTCCGTTGCAGAAGGCTTTCATTAATAATTTCGCTTTCCAGTGCGGCTATTGCACGGCGGGCTTCCTCAACGAGGGCCAGGTCCTTCTCGAGCGCCTGACGAAGGCGCCGATCGCCCGGGCCGATCTCGAGAAGACGATTGCCGAGGCGCTGGACGGCCACCTCTGCCGCTGCACCGGCTACATCAAATATCATCAAGCGGTGCGTAACGTGGTCTTGGCGGATCCGGCGCGCTACCTTCGAAGCGGTTGATCATGCGGATTGACCTGCGGACCACGCTCTTGGTCGCAGCCGTGGCGCTGCCGGCGAACGTATTGACCGCCTACGCTGTTTCCGGCGTCGCTTCAGACAATCTCGCCAGCGTCGAGAGCTTTTCGTCGATCAGCGATCCGGCTGCGCGATCGGCCGCTTATTTTACTGAGCTCGGCAAGGTGCTGACCAGTCCCCGCTGTCTCAATTGCCATCCCGCGGGCGACCGACCGCACCAGGGCGACACGGCGCGACTTCATCAGCCTCCGGTCGAACGGGGCGCCGACGGCTTCGGCCTGCCAGCGATGCGATGTCCGATTTGCCATCAGGCAGCAAACTTCGAGCCCGGGCGGGTGCCGGGTAACCCGATCTGGCATCTCGCGCCGCGCGAGATGGCTTGGGAAGGCAAGACGATCGGCGAGATCTGCGCCCAGATCAAGAATCCCGCGCGCAACGGCAACCGGTCGCTGGCGAGCCTCGTGGAGCATATCGGCGAGGACCATCTGGTCGGCTGGGCGTGGGCGCCCGGGGGCGGCCGCAAACCCGCGCCAGGCACGCAAAAGGAGGCGGGCGCGCTCGTCGAGGCCTGGGTGACGAATGGGTCGGTGTGCCCGAAACCATAAGATTCAACGGGGGACCGTCATCCGCGCCTTTGGGATGGTTATGGCAGCGTCAGCGCGC
>CAWCCX010000009.1:0-146483 GCA_963794155.1 uncultured Alphaproteobacteria bacterium
TGCGCCGGTTGATGATCGGCCGCGCTCGAACGGCTCGGCTTGACGGAACAGGTTGGTCCTGCGCAGTGGACCTTAAAGCCCGACGTCGAGCCGGCACTGCGCGATCACGGCATTCGAGGCGACGTCATCAAGACCATGCACCGCGCGATGACGGACGTGGGTCGCCAGCCCGAGTCGTCTGGAGCTATGGGGGAAACTGGGTGACGGTATGAAGAAGGCGGCGTAACGGGGTTGGTGATCAAGCCACCCGAACCTCCAAGCAGGAGCGTTACGCCATGACCGAGAATAGAGTTGTTGCCCTGCGTCAGAAAGGGGCCGTCGATGATCCGCTCACCGAAATCTTGCGAGCGGGCGCGCGCCGGCTGATTGCCCAGGCGGTAGAGGCAGAGTTCGAGACATTTCTGGTCTCGACCGTGGATCTCGTGCTTCCGGATGGCCGCCAACGGGTGGTTCGCCACGGGCGTGATCCGGTTCGCGCGATCCAGACTGGGATCGGGCCGGTGGAGGTTCAGAAGCCGAAGGCCCGCGATCGCGGCGCGACGGCGGCGGCGCGGATCCGGTTCACTTCGAATATCCTGCCCAAATGGGCGCGGCGCACGAAGAGCCTGGACGCGCTGTTGCCGGTTCTCTATCTGCGCGGGATTTCAGCCGGCGATTTCCAGGAGGCCCTCGCCGCCTTGCTCGGCAAGGACGCGCCCAACCTCTCCGCGGCGGTGATCGGGCGCCTCAAGAGCGAATGGGAAGACGAATATCGGCAATGGCAGAAGCGCGATTTATCGGCGCGCCATTACGTCTACGTCTGGGCGGACGGCGTCTATTTGCAGGCGCGCATGGAGCCGCAGGCCGAATGCATGCTGGTGCTGATGGGCGCGACGGCGGAGGGCAAGAAGGAGCTGATCGGCCTTCAGACGGGCATGCGGGAGAGCGGTCAAAGCTGGAAGGAACTACTCGTCGATTTGAAGGCGCGCGGCTTGGTCGTCGCGCCGCAAGTGGCCATTGGCGATGGCGTGCTCGGGTTTTGGAAGGCCCTCGACGAGGCGTTCCCTACCACCCGTCACCAACGATGCTGGCTGCACAAGACATTGAACGTACTCGACAAGTTCCCGAAGTTGCTGCAACCCAACGCGCACAAGGACCTGCGCGAGATCTGGTTGTCGCCAGACCGGGCCTCGGCGGAAGCGGCAATGGCGACCTTCGCCGAAAAATACACGCCCAAATACGACAAGGCCGTCGAATGCCTGATCAAGGATCGGCAGACACTGCTCGACGTTCTTCGACCTTCCCGCCGATCATTGGGACCACTTCGAACCTCGAATGCGGATACCGACGAAGCCGGCCACGCATTCCAATAGGAAGCCGGCCACTGATTCCGATTTGAAGCCGGCCGGGGTTCCGATTTGATGTCGGCCACCGGGGGTCTGCTTCCGCGGATCGAAGTGATGATGTTTTGCTTGGCTGGATTGGTCAAGCGGGCATGGATTTGGGCCTCCGCAAAATGAGAAGAAGTTTCGGTTCGTGAGGGTCGGCCCGGGTGGCGGTTGGCAACGACGGGCGGAGCGCGCTTTCCATTGCGCTGTAGCGTAGCCCGTCGTTGTCCACCGCCTCGTCGCGCCGAGGGTTCGGTGAGCCCGCCATCGCGCGCGGGCCGATTTCACGGTGTTGAATACCGCTTGCGCAAGCTCTCGCCGGCCAGTTCGATGCGATAGGCGTTATGAATGACGCGGTCGAGGATGGCGTCAGCGAGCGTGGGTACCCCGATCAGATCGTGCCAGCGGTCGACGGGAACCTGGCTGGTGATGATGAGCGAGCCTTTGTCGTAGCGATCCTCGACGATTTCGAGCAGATCGCGCGCTTGATTGGGCGTGAGCGCTTCGGGGCCCCAATCATCGAGAATCAGCAGTTTGACGCGCGCCAGGGAGCGCAGGAGCCTGGCGTAGCGCGCATCCCCATGGGCGATGGCCAGATCGGCGAAGAGCCGGGGCATGCGGGTGTAGAGGACGGACATGTTCTCTCGGCAAGCCTTGTGGCCGAGAGCACAAGCTAACCAACTTTTGCCCAAACCGGACGCCCCCGTCACAAGCAAATTGCGGCGCTCCGCGATCCAGTCGCAGGCGGCGAGCTTGAGGAATAGCGCGCGGTCGAGCCCGCGAGGACTTTGATAGTTGACGTCCTCGACGCTGGCGGGATGACGCAGGCGGGCGACCCTGGCGCGCGTTTCGAACTGCTTCTGCCGGCGCAGCGTCAGCTCGTATTCGAGTAGCAGGCCGAGCCATTCGGCGTGATCGAGGCCACGCACCTCCGGTTTGTGTTCCAGTTCCTTGAACCCTTTGGCCAAGCCGTAGAGACCGAGGGCGTTCAGTTGGTCGAGTGTGGGATGAGCGAGCATGAGGATTTCCTCTCAATGGTAGTAGCCGGGACCGCGCAGATTGGCGTGGTCGAAGAGCGTGGCCGAACGGCTGTCATTGGCCGCCGCGTCGCGCTTACGGGCGAGGAGGGAGGCGACGCCCTTGCAATTGAGGACGCCCAGTTCGACGGCGTGGGCCGACACCGCCTCGACGCGGGCCGGGTCGAGGCCGCGATAAGAGCGCAGGATGCCCAGGCAGGTGCGGAACCCCTGTTCGGGATGCGGCCGGCTGGCGAGCACGGCGCTGATCAAGCCTTCGGTGTTCGGCCCGATCTTGCCGGCCCAGCGGCGGAACCGATCCGGCGTCCACTCGGCGTAACGCCGGTGGGAGCTGGGCATGTGGTCGGGGTCCGTGCCGTGCTTGCGGCCCATGTAGCGGCGTTGGTGGACGCCGACGCGCTGACCGCGATGGAAGATCTCGACCGTGCGCGCGGCGATCCGCACCTCAACCTCGGCGCGGATGAGCGCGTGTGGAACCGAATACAGAAAGTCATGGACCTCGATGTGATAGTCGAGATTGACCCGCGCGCGCCGCCATTCCGCGAACTCCCAATCGTCGGCGGGCAAGGCGATGAGGGCGTCGCGCTCGATCTTCTCGAACAGCTCGCGACGGCTCAGGCCGAGGTTGCGCATGGGACGCTCGTTCATGCGTTGCATGACGAGCGCGATCGCCTCGTTGCATTCGGCGAGCGAGAAGAAGGTCAGCCGGCGCAACCGTCCGAGAATATAGGTCTGCGCAAATCTGACTCCGGCCTCGACTTTCGCTTTATCCCTCGGCTTTTTCGGACGGGCCGGGAGGATGCCGACCGAATAATGCGACGCCATCGCGCCGTAAGTGCGGTTGATCTCGGGGTCGTAGAACGAGGCCTTGTTGACCCCGCTTTTCAGATTGTCGGGAACCAGCAGCTTCGGCGCGCCGCCGAAAAAGCGTAACATGCGCACATGCGCGCCGGTCCAATCCGGCAGTTGTTGCGTCCACGTCGCCTCGGCATAGGTGAGGTTCGAGGCGCCGAGCACGCCGACGAAAATCTCCGCCTCCCGGATTTCGCCCGTCGTCGGATCGACGATCCCGATCCGCTTGCCTGAATAGTCCACGAACGCCTTCTCGCCGGCGACATGGTGTTGGCGCATCACCGGCGTCAGGCGTCGTTCAAAACCACGAAGCAGATCGCAGAACCGACTGTAGCCGTAGCCCTCGGGCTGGACCTCTCGGTACTCCTCCCAGAGGATCATCATCGTCACGCCAGGCCGCTTCAGTTCGCGCGCCAAGGCCGCCCAGTCCGGTTCGACCCGCCGCCGCTGGCCGGTCGCAATCGCGGCGCGCCCAAAGAGCTGGAGTTCCAGAGCCTCCTCGGTGACGTCGTCCGCCAGCGGCCATTTGAGCCCGGCCGCCGCCGCCCGTTTCAGATTGTCCTGGATCGTGCTGCGCGCCACGCCCAGACACCGGCCGATCTCGCGCGCGCTCACCCCATCATGGTGAAGTCGCAATAGATGTCGCAATTGTCGCATGCTCAGTTCCCGCTTCGCCGGCATCCCAATCTCCTCGTCGATCATCGACGAGGCAGGAGTGCCGCAGTTGCTGAACCGCGGGGAGCAAACGGTGAGGCCGTGACCGGCTCAGGTGGCCGGCTTCATTTCGGAATGGTGGCCGGAATCAAATCGGAACGGTGGCCGACATCAAATCGGAATCCCCGGCCGGATTGCCTCGGAATTCGCACCTCGGCTTGACGGAACGGGTTGGCCCTGCGCAGTGGACCTTAAAGCCCGACGTCGAGCCGGCACTGCGCGATCTCGGCATTCGAGGCGACGTCATCAAGACCATGCACCGCGCGATGACGGACGTGGGTCGCCAGCCCGACGTCGCCTGCTTCGCGCTCCATAGCGACGAGGCTGACGAACCTGTGCTGGGGCCGACTCGTCGAGCGCGGACCGCATGACGAGCTGAAGGGCACGGCATACGCAATTATCGATGGGGTCGACGGTCGCACGCACCATCTCGTCTTCTCTGACCTGCAGATGACGGGTGACGCCAAACCGGGCGCCATCGTCGAGACGCGGGCCTATGACGACGCCGGCGGCTGCAAACGCCTCTTGCGACGCGGTCAGACCTGGCGATCGAGGCGCAGGCCTCGGCTCCTGGCGCTACCTGGATCGACCGCCAGCTTCTCGCCAAGGAGTCCGCGCTCAGCGGCGGCGGCTTCGGCGCGGAGGTGCGGTAGGCAATGGACCGCCGGATCGATCATCTCGTCGAACTTTGCTAGCAGCGCGGCCTTCAACCGGAACTACAGCTTCCGCCGAATTCTACGAAAACGTGCGACGTAGTGCTACGGGCGACCGGAGAGCCTTCCAATTCTCGGCATCTATCGACTTCTATTCTCGGCTGAGAACTATCGATGGAGCGTTAGATGGCCCCCCTGCATGAGACTGCGATCAAGAAAAGCATCCGGCGTCATCAGCTGCGCGAAATGGTCCCGCTCGCCGATAGCACGATCTACGAGATGGAGCAGCGTGGAAATTTCCCTCAGCGCTTCGCTCTGTCGCCACGGTGCGTTGTGTGGGATCTTGCGGAAGTGGAAGCTTGGCTTGCATCGCGCCGAGCAACGCCAGTTATCCGCGCACAACATCCCAACGTCGCGAAGCGTCGCTTTCGGCCGGTCAAAGCGCGGGGTCCAGTTCGAGGAGCGGCACCGACCCCGGAATGAGGACTGGATTGTGCTTCCGACCTGCGACCCAGGCATCTACAATGTTTGACCACTCCTGCATCATATGCCGGCGCTGCGCTTCGTACTCGGCCTTATTGTAGACGCCCCGCGAGGATCGTCCGTCCTCGTGGGCGAGGCACTTCTCAATCCAATCGCTGTTGAAGCCGAGTTCGTTTAACAACGTCGATCCCGTCCTCCGCAGGTCATGAACGGTGAAAGGTTCGAGCGGAAGGCCCTCATTCTTCGCCCGCTCTACGACGAGGTAGGTAACACGATTGAAGGTGGCGCGGGACATTGGCGCGTCAGCATCGTAGCGCGATGGCAAGACGTACCTAGAGTTGCCCGCGCAGGTCTTGAGAGCGATGAAGATGTCGAGCACCTGTCTCGAGAGGTAGACGTTATGTGCCTTCGTCCGCTTCATGCGCTCCTTCGGAATCGTCCAGACAGCGTTCTCGAAATCCACTTCGTTCCACGTCGCGTCCTGCAGCTCGCTCTTGCGGACCATCGTCAGAAGATAGAGGCGTAGACCCAGCCTGATAGTAGGCAACGTTGCCACGTGCTCGAGCTGCTTGAGCATGATGCGGATTTCGGTCGGCGAAAGCGAACGGTCTCTCGGGACGAAGTGGGCGATTGACGAGGGGGCCACTTCATCAGCAGGATTGGCAACCTTCTCGCCATGCAGAATCGCAAAACCGTAGATCTGCTTCACGATGTCCCGGATATGGATCGCAGTCGCTGGCGCACCGCGTTCAACGATGGTACCGCAATGCGCTCGAATGTCGTCCGGCGAAATCTCTGTGAGAAGCCGCTTGCGCCAGACCGGCAGGAGCTCGCGCTCGAAGATCGTCCGGCGCATAGCTCGCGTGCTGTCGGCCATGGGCGCGGATTTTAGCCACTTCTCTCCCAATTCGCCGAAGCTCTTCGCTTCCAGCAGCCGCCTCTTCGCGCGTTGCTTCTCGATCGCCGGCGAACGGCCCTCCTTGATCGCGCGCTTGGCGTCAATGCACAGCTCCCGGGCTCGCGCGAGAGACAAGCCCGTCGATCCGTACTTGCCGAAGGTGACGGTTTCGCGCCGGCCATTGAGACGATAGTCCAGGCGGAAAGACACCGATCCCTTTGGGCTAACAAGCACATACATACCGTCACGGTCAGTGATCTTGTACGGTGTGTCCTTTGGTTTCAATGACTTAAGCGCCGCATCCGTGAGCATCTGCACTTCCTCAGGCAAAATACCGTCAGCCACATTTCGGCCCGCTTGTCAGAGAAATATGACGATATCTCAATCTCTTAGTTAGAGTAGAATACCGTCATGGGCCGGCCGAAATGTGACGGTATCGGCGAAAAATGTATTTGGCAATGAGAACGCGCACCGTCAGTCGATCCGACAAACGCAATCTCTGCGGACCGATAGTCCGCGAATAATATCGGAAATTTCGTATCTATTTCAGCAGGTTGGTGGGAAAGAGTGGGATACCGTAGGATACGCTCGGATGGGCTTGAATCATTCCCACTCAATCATTCATGCCCCTTCCATAAATCACAAAGCAGATGGAGACGTTGATGTCCTTCACCTCATTGATGATGCGGCCTTGGGATTGCGTATGGCACGGTGTGGCTCCCGGACTCATTGGACGCCTCGTGATGTTGATGGGCTACCTGGTGCAGGAGCTGAATGATCATGTCTGCGTCCTTGGCGAAGAACATGAGCAAGCAGTTGGGGAAGCGAATCGAGAACGATATCGTCATCTCGGGAAGCACGCGCAGCCAGTTTGCGACGGCAAGTTGTCTAGCGGTCTTGCGCCGTTGCCTGGAGTGACTCGGGTCGGGACATTGGAGGCCATGCATATGCCGAAAGTGGCCGGACGCCCGCTGCGATCTTCTTCTTGTCGCTTCCCCTATGCTTCCCCGGTTTCGCCGAGCGGAACGGGGAAGCAAAAAACGGCCCCGAAGGGCCGCCCTAAGAAACTCATTTCCTTGAGGAAATTTGGAGCGGGCGAAGGGATTCGAACCCTCGACCCCAACCTTGGCAAGGTTGTGCTCTACCCCTGAGCTACACCCGCATCCGTTACGCGGCGTCGCCGCCGGCGGCGCTTATGGCGCAACGATAACCAGAAAGCAACTCCCTGACGGTTAGACCCTGACAGGAAAAAGTCCGAGTCGGGCCGCGACGCGCACGTGGGCTTGATTTGAATCGATGGTTCATCCGTGCCAAGGCTGATGATAAAGTGAGCTTTAGGCATGAACGAGGCCCTTAAGCCCGACGACGTCACACAGCGTTCGACCCCGGCGATCGTGGAAACGAAGCGGCCGCGACGGCGTAGCTATTTGCTGAGGATCGCGATCGTCGCGGCGTTGGCCCTAGCGGCGGTGTTCGGGTGGCAGAAGTTCGAGGACATCGCCCCGTCAAAGAACGAAGGGCAAAACTCCGGTCGTCCCGAACATGAGGCGCAAACCGTGCGCGTGGCGCCGGTGACGCTCGGCGATATGCCGCTGACCATCGACGCCCTGGGAACGGTGACGCCGTTCGAGACCGTGACCGTCCGCACCCAGATCGCCGGGACGCTGCAGACCGTCGGTTTCACCGAGGGCCAGACGGTGAAGGCCGGCGACTTCCTCGCCCAGATCGATCCGCGCCCCTATGAGGCTGCGCTGGCCCAGGCGCAGGGGCAATTGGCCAAGGACCAGGCGCTGCTCGGCCAGGCCCAGAGCGACCTCGCCCGCTATCAACAGCTCGCCAAGCAGGATTCGATCGCCCAGCAGCAGGTCGCCGACCAGGTCGCGCTGGTCGCCCAGGACAAGGCCGCGATCACCACCGATCAGGCGATGGTCAAGACGGCCGAGCTCAATGTCGCTTACACCCATATCGTCTCGCCGGTCACCGGACGGGTGGGCCTGAGGCTGGTCGATCCAGGCAATTATCTGCAGCCGTCCGACGCCAACGGCATCGTCGTCATCACCCAGATCGATCCGATCAGCGTCGTGTTCACGACGCCGGAGGACAATCTGCCGCGCATCGCCGCGCGGCTCAATTCCGGCGCCGAGCTGAAGGTCACGGTGCTCGACCGGGACAATGTCCACGCGCTGGCGACCGGGACGCTGACGACTTACGACAGCCAGATCGACGTCACCACCGGGACGATCAGGATGCGGGCGACATTCGCCAATCCGACTGGCGCCCTGTTCCCCAACCAGTTTGTCAACGTCCGCCTTCTGGTCGACACCACGACCGGGGCGACCCTCGCCCCCAACCCGGCGATCCAGCTCGGCGCATCGGGCAACTTCGTCTACCTCCTCAACGACAATTCGACGGTCGCCAAACGCGACGTCGTCACCGGACCGACCGATGGCAAGCGCACCGTAATCACCAAGGGCCTGACGGCGGGCGACAAGGTGGTGATCGACGGCGTCGACCGTCTGCGCGACGGCGCGAAGGTCAAGATCGCCGACAGTCCGGCGACTTCGGGGGCGCAGGCCGCGGCCGGCCAGGGCCTCGAGCAAGGCGGCGGGGGATCTGCGGCCGAATCGACCAATGGCGGCGGTCAGCATCGCCGGCATCGCCATGATCAGTCCGGCGAGGGCGATGCCTCGCCCTCGCCTGCGCCCGCCGCCGCGGCCGGCCAATCGCCTCCGGTGAGCGCCGCGCCGCAGGGCCCGCCGGCGGCCGGCGCGACGACCCAGCAGCCGGCGACGGGCGGGGCGACGGGACAAGGCGGAGCGACACAGGGCGGGGCGGCGACGGAGGGCGCGGCGCAATGATTCTGGGGCGCTTCGGGGCGAGGCGGTGAACCCGTCCCGCATTTTCATCGATCGTCCGGTCGCGACCAGTCTTCTGATGATCGCGATCCTGCTCGTCGGCATCGTGGCGTTCCGCTTCCTACCGCTCTCGGCCCTTCCCGAGGTCGATTATCCGACGATCCAGGTCCAGACCTTTTATCCAGGCGCGAGCCCGGAGGTGATGACCTCGTCGGTGACGGCGCCGCTCGAGCGGCAATTCGGCGAGATGCCGAGCTTAAGCCAGATGATGTCGCAAAGCTCGGCCGGCGCCTCGGTCATCACGCTTCGGTTCGGCCTCGACATCAGCCTGGACATCGCCGAGCAGGAAGTGCAGGCGGCGATCAACGCCGCCGGCAATCTTCTGCCCGCCGATCTCCCCGCGCCGCCGATCTACGCCAAGGTCAATCCGGCCGACGCGCCAATTCTGACGCTCGGCGTCGCTTCGGATTCGATGAAGCTGACCGACGTCGAGGACATCATCGAAACCCGCCTGGTGCCGAAACTGTCGCAATTGCCCGGCGTCGGCCTGGTTTCCATTTCCGGCGGGCAGCGCCCCGCCGTCCGAATCCACGTCAATCCGCTCGCCCTGTCGGGCGTCGGCATCAACTTGGACGACCTGCGCACGACGATCGCCAACCTCAACGTCAACACGCCGAAGGGAAATTTCGACGGGCCGGCGCAATCCTCGGCGATCAACGCCAACGATCAAATCCGAGACCCGAACGATTACGCGAAATCGGTCATCGCCTACCGCAACAACGCGCCGGTCCTGCTTTCCGATGTCGCAAGGGTCGAAATCGCGCCGGAGAACACCCGCCTTCGGGCGTGGATGAACACCACCCCGGCGCTGATCGTCAACATCCAGCGCCAGCCTGGCGCGAATGTCATCCAGGTGGTCGACAGCATCAAGAAGCTGTTGCCGTCGCTCAGTCAGTCGCTACCGGCGGCGATCACGGTGACGCCGCTGACCGATCGCACCATCACGATCCGCGCCTCGGTCGAGGACGTCGAATTCGAGCTGACGCTCGCGGTCGGCCTCGTCGTGCTGGTCATTTTCCTGTTCCTGCGCAACATCCCGGCGACGATCATCCCGAGCCTGTCGGTGCCGCTGTCGCTGATCGGGGCGCTGGCGATCATGTACGAGGCCGGCTTCAGCCTCGACAATCTGTCGCTCATGGCCCTGACCATCGCCACCGGCTTCGTGGTCGACGACGCGATCGTGGTGATCGAGAACATCGCCCGCTTTCTCGAGGACGGCGACAGCCCCTACGACGCGGCGATGAAGGGGTCGGCGCAGATCGGCTTCACCATCATTTCGCTCACCGTGTCGCTGATCGCGGTCCTGATCCCGCTTCTCTTCATGGGCGATGTCGTCGGCCGCCTGTTCCACGAGTTTGCAATCACGCTCGCCGCCACCATCATCATTTCCGCCATCGTGTCGCTGACTCTCGTGCCGATGCTGTGCGCCAAGCTCCTTCGTCCGCATGGACGCGGCGGCGAAGCAAGCGGCGGGCGGTTCTTTCAGGCCCTGACCCGGTTTTACGCCTCGACGCTCCGCGTCGTGCTCGATCATCAGGGCGTCATGCTGCTGGTGGCGCTCGGGACGTTCCTCCTCACCGGCTACCTCTACGTGACGATCCCGAAGGGCTTTTTTCCCATTCAGGACACCGGCGTCATCCAGGGGGTGACCCAGGCCTCGGAGGCGATTTCGTTCGACCAGATGGCCGACCATCAGCAGGCGCTGGCGAAAGTCATCCTTGCCGATCAGGACGTCGAGAGCCTCTCTTCCTTCATCGGCGTCGACGGCTCGAACGTCACCCTCAACTCCGGCCGCTTCCTCATCAACCTGAAGCCGCACAGCGCGCGCAAGGCGACGGCGAGCGAAATCATTCGCCGGCTGCAGCAGGAGACCGCGAGCGTACCGGGCATATCGCTGTTCATGCAGCCGGTTCAGGATCTCTCGATCGACACCGCGGTCAGCGCGACCCAGTATCAGTTCACGCTCGAGAACCAGGATCTGGCGACGCTGCAGACCTGGACCCCCAAGGTGCTGCAGCGTCTCGGCCAGATCAAGTCGATCGTCGACGTCGCCAGCGATATGCAGCCGGACGGCCGCTCGGTGATGGTCGACCTCGACCGCGCCAACGCCGCTCGCTTCGGCATCACTCCGGCGATCGTCGACAATGCGCTCTACGACGCTTACGGCCAGCGCATCATCTCGACCATCTTCACCCAGAGCAACCAATACCGGGTGATCATGGACATCGATCCGAACATGGCGCGGTCGGTGAAATCGCTCGATTCGCTCTACCTTCCGTCAGCCGCATCGACCACCGGCCAGACGCCGCTCGACTCGGTCGCCAATTTCACGGTCAAGACATCGCCGCTGCAGATCTCGCATCTCAAGCAGTTCCCGGTGACGACGATCTCGTTCAACCTCGCGCCGGGAGCTTCGCTCGGCGAGGCGGTTGACGCGATCGGCGCCGCGCTCGCCGACATCGGCCTGCCGCCGAGCTTCGCGGTCAGCTTCCAGGGCGCGGCGCAGGCCTTCCAGTCGGCGCTGTCGAACGAGGTGTTCCTGCTCGCGGCGGCGGTCGCGGCGATGTATATCGTGCTCGGCGTGCTCTACGAGAGCTTCATCCACCCGATCACGATCCTGACCACACTGCCGTCCGCCGGCATCGGCGCGCTGTTGACGCTGAACGCGGCTGGGGCCGGCCTCGACATCATCGGCGTCATCGGCATCGTGCTCCTGATCGGCATCGTCAAGAAGAACGCGATCATGATGATCGATTTTGCGCTCGAGGCCCAGCGCCAGCAGGGGCTCGCGGCGCGCGAGGCGATCTATCAGGCCTGCCTGCTGCGCTTGAGGCCGATCCTGATGACGACGGTCGCGGCGATCTTCGGCGCGCTGCCGCTGATGCTGGGAACGGGCGTCGGCTCGGAGCTTCGCCGCCCGCTGGGTCTGGCGATCGTCGGCGGCCTTGCGTTCAGCCAGGTGCTTACGCTCTATACGACGCCGGTCATCTATCTTTTCTTCGAGCGGCTCGGCGAGCGCTTCGGCATGGGCGCCGCCGATTCGGGGCTGGCGACGGAAGCGCCGTGAACAACCGCTTTTCCGAGATCTTCATTCGCCGGCCGGTGGCGACGATCCTGTTGACCATCGGTGTCGTCTTCGGCGGACTCCTCGGCTATTCCCAACTGCCGGTTTCGCCTCTGCCGCAGGTCGACTTTCCGGTCATTTCGGTTCAGGCCAACATGTCTGGGGCCAGCCCCGACACCATGGCGACCTCGGTTGCGGCCCCCCTCGAGCGGCACCTCGGCCAAATTGCCGACGTCAACGAGATGACGTCACAGAGCACTTTGGGCTCGACCCGCATCACGCTCCAGTTCGGGCTCGACCGCGACATCGACGGCGCGGCGCGCGACGTCCAGGCGGCGATCGTCGCCGCGCGCGTCGACCTGCCGACGAGCCTGCGCCAGAATCCGACCTATCATAAGGTCAACCCGGCCGACGCGCCGATCATGGTCATCGCCATGTCGTCGACGACCCACACCGCGGGACAGCTCTACGATCTCGCCTCCAACGTCCTCCAGCAGCGGCTGTCGCAGCTTCCCGGAATCGGCGAAGTCGACATCTCTGGCGCGGCCCTGCCTGCGGTGCGGGTCGAGATCAACCCAGGCGCGATCTTTCATTACGGCATCGGCCTCGAAGACATCCGCGCCGCGCTCGCCTCGGCGAACGCCAACAGCCCGAAGGGCGCGATCGAGGACGACGACTTTCACTATCAGGTCTATGCCAACGATCAGGCGTCGCACGCCGACCAATATCGTGATCTGGTGGTCGCGTACCGCAACGGCGCGCCGGTTCGGCTCGCCGACGTCGCCGAGGTCGTCGATTCGGTCGAGGACCTGCGCAACGCTGGCCTGGTCAACGGCAAGCCCGGCGTCGCGGTGATTCTCTCGCGGCAGCCGGGCGCGAATATCATCCAGGCCGTCGACGGCGTGCGCGCCGAGCTGCCGCGCCTGATCGCCTCGCTGCCGGGCGATATCGATCTGACGGTCGCCGTCGACCGCTCGAAGACCATCAGGCAGTCTCTGCAGGACACCGAGAAGACGCTGGTGATCGCGGTCGCGCTGGTGATTCTTGTCGTGTTCGCGTTCTTGCGCAGCGTGCGAGCGGCGGCGATCCCAAGCGTCGCCGTGCCGACCTCGATCATCGGCTCGTTCGGCGCGATGTACCTGCTCGGCTTCAGCCTGAACAACTTGTCGCTAATGGCGCTGACCATTTCGACCGGCTTCGTCGTCGACGACGCCATCGTCGTGCTCGAGAACATCTCACGTTACCTCGAACAGGGCGTGCCGCGCGTCCGGGCGGCGATTCAGGGCGCGGGCGAAGTCGGCTTCACCGTCATTTCGATCAGCCTGTCGCTGATCGCCGTATTCGCGCCGCTCCTCTTCTTCGGTGGCATTGTCGGGCGCCTGTTCACCGAGTTCGCGCTGACGCTGTCGGTGGCGGTCCTCATCTCCATGGCGGTCTCGCTGACCACCACGCCGATGATGTGCGCGCTCATCCTGCCGCGGGGGCCGCAAGTCGAGCACGGACGTCTCTATCGAGCGACGGAGCACGTCTTCGACGCGATGCTCGCGTTCTATCGATCGACGCTGCGCATAGCGCTTCGGCATCCCGGAACCGTGGCCCTGTCCCTATTAGCCACGGTCGGGCTCAATTATTACATGTTCCGCTATCATATGACCTATGGCCTTTTTCCGGTGCAGGACACTGGCCTCATAATCGGCTCGATCCAGGCCGACCAAAGCATCTCCTTCCAGGCGATGAAGACCAAGTTCACCCAGTTGCAGGACATCGTGCAGGAGGACCCTGCGGTTGAAAGCGTCGTCGGCTTTACCGGCGGACGGTCGACCAACGCCGGCTTTCTCTACTCGTCGCTGAAGCCGTTTTCCGAACGCAAGGTCACCGCCGACCAGGTTGTGACCCGACTGCGCCCCAAGCTCGCGCAAGTCGCCGGCGCGCGGCTCTTTATGGTCGCCGTCTCCGACCTGAGAACCGGCGGGCGGCAGAGCAACGCGACCTACCAATATACGCTCCTCTCCGACGATCCGACGGCGCTCTATGCGTGGGCTCCCAAGCTGACCCAGGCGCTGATGACGAGCGCCATCGTCAAGGACGTCAATTCCGATCAGCAAATGGGCGGCTTGCAAACCAATGTCACGATCGACCGCGACACCGCGATGCGCCTCGGCCTGACCTTGAGCGCCATCGACAACACGCTCTACGACGCGTTCGGTCAGCGCCAGGTGTCGACGATCTATAACCCGCTGAACCAATATCACGTCGTCATGGAGGTCGCGCCGCGCTATTGGCAGGACCCGCGGACGCTCGACCAGATTTACGTTTCGACGTCCGGCGCCAATCCGACCGGGGTCCAGCAGACCGGAATCGCCGCCGGCGACTACGTCTCCTCGACCGGGACGGCGACCACCGCCGCGTCGGTGGCGGCCGATTCGGCGCGCAACCTCGCCACCAACGCGCTCGCGGCGAGCGGTCACTCGTCCGCTTCGACGGGCGCCGCGGTCACAACATCGGTCGAGACGATGGTCCCGCTCTCCGCCTTCGCCAAATTCGCGCCGGGCCACACGCCCCTCAGCGTCAATCATCAGGGACAGTTCGCCGCCTCGACCATCTCGTTCAACCTTGCCGAGGGCCGCTCGCTCAGCGAAGCCAAGACGGAGATCGACAGCGCCATCCAGCGCATCGGCATGCCGTCGACCGTCCGCGGCTCCTTCGCCGGCACCGCCGCAACCTATCAGCAATCGCAGTCGAGCATGCCGCTTCTGTTCGGCGCGGCGGTGGTCACGATCTATATCGTCTTAGGCATTCTCTACGAGAGCCTGATCCATCCGATCACCATCCTCTCGACCCTGTTCTCCGCCAGTGTCGGCGCGGCGTTGGCGCTTTGGCTGTTCGACGTCCAATTCACCGTCATCGCCGCGATCGGGGTTTTGTTGCTGATCGGCATCGTCAAGAAGAACGCGATCATGATGGTCGACTTCGCGCTCGAGGCGGAGCGCGCAGGGCGCAACACCCGCGAGGCGATCGAGGAGGCATGCCTCCTGCGCTTTCGCCCGATCATGATGACGACCTTCGCCGCGTTGTTCGGCGCGCTGCCGCTGGCGTTCGGAACTGGCGAAGGCTCGGAGCTCAGGCATCCGCTCGGGATCACCATCGTCGGCGGGCTCATCGTTAGTCAGGTCCTGACGCTGTACACGACCCCGGTCGTTTTCATCTATCTCGATAATTTCGGCAAATGGCTCGCGGGGTTATGGCGCCGCTACTACCTGGGCGTCGGCGCCGCGCCGATGGCCGGCGCGCGCTGAAGGACGACGCCACATAGGGAAGGGTCCGGCCGCCGGCCTTCAGAGCGGCAGGGCGTAGCGGCGCGCGATCTCCGCCGCGGCCCGCGCGTCTTCGATCGATATCGGGCCGTTGTTGGCGGCGCGGGCGGCTTTGACCGCCTCTACCAGCTCGGCCGGGCCGCTGACCTCGCCAAGCTCGCCCGATCCCTTGGCGAGCCGATCGCGCATCGCCGCCTGCGCATCGTCGTCGGCAAAGGCCACGGCCTGCATGAGCGCTATCACCGGCCGCGGCGCGCCTGAGCAGCGCGCCAGGCGATAAGCGTTAAGGAAACGCTTGGCGTCGCGCGGCGAATCGGCGGCGAGCGGGGCGAGCGCCGCGAGCAGCGTCGCTTCCGCGCCTGACAGCGGCTCGACGAGCGCCGCCGGCAGCTTCGTATCCGGCGGCGACGCCGGCCGCCCGCCGGTGGACAGGAGCCGGGCGACGACCCGCTCCCCATCGGCGCTGTCCCGATCCGGCAAGTTGAGGCTGACATGCAGCCATTTGCCGAAACGGCGGCGCGCCTTCCGCGGGCCGCCGAGCGTCGCGGCAAGCCGCGCCGGATCGAAGGCCAAGAGGCCGACGCAGCCGGGTCCGATCGCGCTTTGCGCGGCGTCGATCCAGGCGACCGCGGCGCCTGGCGACAGCACGTCGAGATTGTCGATGGCGAAGATGAGCCGATCGGGCGCCGGCGCCGCCGGGTTTGGATGTCCGAGCCTGGTGGCAAGGGCGGCAAGAAACGCCCGCGCCGACGCTGACGGCGCGCGGCTCGATTCGAGAAATTCCGGCCCCGGGGCGCGGACCGACGCTTTACCCCCCGCGCGCTGGCTCGCCGCTTCGGCGCGCTTCGCGGCCGTCTCGGCCTCGGCCGTCAGCGCGGCGACGCGTTGATTGAGCCGGGCTGCGCGCGCATCGAGGTCGTGTCGCCGATCGCGAGCCTCGTGGTTGAGCATCCGCGCGCCGCGCAACAGAAGGCTCGAGAACCCAAGCGCGCGCCACAGGTTGAGCGCGATGGCCAAAACGCCGAGAACAAACAGAACCTGCGCGGCCCGGTCGAACCATTCGCCGTGGGCGGCGATCCAGGCGGCGACCGGCGCGAACGCGTCGCCCAGCCGCTCGATCGCCGCGAGCGCCGCCGCGCCATGCAGCAAGCCAAGTCCGAATGCGAGCGCGAAGGCGACGATCGCCCATATGAGCAGTCGGGCCTGGCTGCCGTAGGCCCAAATCGAGCGGAGCACGACCGTCGAGCGGGCGCCCGCGCCGAGTGTCGACATGTCGCGCGCCAGATTGCGGAAGCTGGCGTCGGCGTCCGATCCGGCGAGGCCGAACCGGCGCAGCCGCGCCTCGATCGTGCCGCGGCGGGCGCGGGCGAAAACGTCAATGCGCGAACCCGGAGTTTCGAACAGCAGCGTGTCGGCGAGTTCGGGCGCGCTTGGCCTCGATGTCGTCGCGGTGCGCGCGCTCCGCCTCGACTTTGCTCACCAGGTCGTCATGACGATCGGACGCGGCCCTCGCGGCGCGCTGAGGATCGCCGCCGGCATGGCCGGTCTCGTCGAGCAACGCCGAATAGTCGACGCCGCCGGGTTCGCGATCGAGCGCCGCGTAGGCGGCGCTGGCGATGGCCACCGGCGCCTCGAGGCCGCTTCCGGCGTCGACATGCGCCAGCACAACCCGCTCCAGCACGCGGCCGCCCGACGTTGCTGACGATCTGCTGAGTTCGAGGATCGCCTGGGCGAGGCGCGTCAATGCGAAGGTCTTGCCGGCGCCCGACGCTCCGGCGATCGCAGCCAGAAAGGGCGTCTGGACCTGCGGGGTCATGCAAAGTTGAGCCAGCGGCTGCACCAATTGCGCGGCGTTCAGGACGTCGGCTCCGTCGGCCGCATCGCCGAGGAAGATCGGCTCGGCTTGGGCCGGGGCGGCCGGGGGCACGATCGATACCGCCGGGGCCGCCCCTTGCGCAGGAGCGCCCCGGGCGGGCAGCGGGAGAGACGTCTTATCGCTGGTCCCGATCCCCCCGAGCAGACGAATCTTCGAATTCACGCTGGGCTCGGACAATCGATCCTCCTCGGCGCGCGCTCGCGGGTTCCCGCCCCAAGCGCCGTGATTTGACTGCGCGGCCCTAACGAACGCAAGGGCGCCGGCAAGTCAAGCCAGAACGTGACGCTCGGGGCTGGCAGACCAATTCGCAGTCGACCGGCGCTTTTGGCCCGGCGATGCGGTTCAGGACAAAAAAATCGCCAACCAGATGCAACCTTTATACGATTCCGACACGCGCCTTTAACCGGCGACAGCCAAGGATGAGGGGCGGCGAGACCAGCCGAGGCCCCGAAGCCGGGGGCAAGCGCAGACCGAAGTCGGGGGCACTTCTTGTCTCGGATCACTTCCAGCATGGCCGGTTTCTTCCGCGGGTTCGCGCTCGACGCCGAGTATTCCGACGACGGCGCGCTGTCGACCGACGGTTGGTCGACCGCACCCTCTCGGGGCTGGCTCGACCCGAGCGCGGCGCTGGACTTTGGCCGTCCATTACAGCGGCTCGCTGGCGATGACGTTCGCCGAATCGATCCAAGCGCTCGCTCAGGACAATTGCTCGCTGTACGCCGCCAGCGGGCGCCCGGTCGCTTAAGCCCCAGATCGACCGGGAACGGCGCGCTCCCTTGATCGTCAGCGATCATGGCGGGCAGCGCTCAAGGGCCGCGCCTCGTACCCCCGCGAGGCGCGGCCCCAACATCCGCCCCCATCCCGCGCGCGAAGGCCACGGCCTATCCCGATCCGGCGAAATGAGGTTAATTCGGCTTGGACCTTGTCCGTCCGATCGAGGCTTGACCCCTTGCCCGCATTCGCTTCCCAAACGCCAGATGCGACGCCGATCTGGCTGGTCAGCGGCGACAATTGGGAAGCGGTCAGATCGTCGATCGGGACGGCCGCGACGGTGTTCGCCGAGCGCTGCGGCTTCAAGCCGAAGGCCGGACGAATGCAGCTTCTCCCGGGCGAGGGTGGGGCGCTCGCCGGCGTGCTGTTCGGAGTCGACGGCGAGAGTGCGCCCGCGCGGGATCCGCTCGCGCCCGGCAAGCTCGCGACGTGGTTGCCCGAAGGAGTCTACCGCTTCGCCAACCCGCCTCGGGACGCCGATCTCGCTGCGCTCGGCTTCCTGCTCGCGCTCTACGCTTATGACCGGTTCAAGGCCGATCCGGCGCCGAAGCCCCAGCTGGTCGCGCCCGACGGGGTCGACAAGACGCGGCTCGAGCGCGTCGCCGCGGCGGTCGGCTTTGGGCGCGACCTCGTAAACACGCCCGCCAATGCGCTGGGGCCGGACGCGCTCGAACAGGAGGCCGTCAAGCTCGCGGAGCAGTTTGACGCCAGCGTCAGCATGGTCCGCGGCGACGAACTTCTCGCCGCCAATTTCCCCCTCATTCACGCGGTGGGACGCGCGGCCGCGGAAGAGCCGCGGATCGTCGACTTTTCCTGGGGACGCGAGGACGCGGCGAAAGTTTCGCTGATCGGCAAGGGCGTCACCTTCGACACCGGCGGCCTCGACATCAAGCCAGCGTCCGGCATGGAGCTGATGAAAAAGGACATGGGCGGGGCGGCGACGGCGCTGACGCTGGCGCGCCTCGTGATGGAGGAAGGGCTTGATCTTCGCTTGAGGGTCGTGATCCCGATCGTCGAGAACGCGATCTCGGCCCGTGCGATGCGGCCGGGCGACGTCCTCAAAAGCCGCAAGGGACTCTCGGTCGAGGTCGGCAACACCGACGCCGAGGGCCGGCTCATCCTTGCCGACGCGCTCGCGCTCGCCGACGAGGACGCGCCGGAGCTGATGCTCGATTTCGCAACGCTGACCGGCGCTGCGCGGGTCGCGCTCGGCCCCGACCTGCCGCCCTTCTACACCGACGACGATGCGCTTGCAGTCTCGATCGGCGCTCACGCAGCGCGCGTCCGCGATCCCCTGTGGCGCATGCCGCTGTGGCGCCCCTACGACGCGATGATCGAGGGAACGGTCGGCGACAT
The DNA here is from genome assembly GCA_963794155.1 of uncultured Alphaproteobacteria bacterium. Lineage (GTDB taxonomy): Bacteria > Pseudomonadota > Alphaproteobacteria > Rhizobiales > Beijerinckiaceae > Roseiarcus. The sequence goes on from CAWCCX010000009.1 coordinate 19,301, forward strand.
CAGCAATTCGGGCTCGAGCGCCGGCATGGCGGGTTCGATCACCGCCGCGCTGTTCCTCAGGCGGTTCGTAGCCAAGGCCCGATCCTGGGCGCATTTCGACGTCTACGCCTGGAACCCGAAACCGCGCGCGCACGGGCCCATGGGCGGCGAGATCCAGGCGGCGCGGGGGCTATTCGAACTTTTGAGCGAGCGCTATCCGAGGCGGTAATGGCCGCGCCCGCCGCTGGAGTCAGCCCACGAGCCACGGCACGAGCGCCGGGATCACTGCCGGGGTGACGACGGCGTTGAGGCCCATGGCGAGGCCGGCGAAGACGCCGGCGACCGGATCGACCGCGAACGCCCGCGCCGTGCCGATTCCGTGCGAGGCGAGGCCGACGGCGAAGCCCCGGGCGGCGTAGTCTGTGACGCCAAGGGCGTTCATCAGCGGGGTGACGATGACCGCACCGAGGATGCCGGTCGCGATGACGAGAACGCCGGTCAACGGCGCCGGGCCCCCCAGCGCCTCTGTGACCGCCATCGCGACACCGGCCGTGATCGATTTCGGCGCGAGCGCAATCAGGACCGTGCGCGGCGCCCCGAGCCCCTTGGCGACCAGGACCGCCGACACGATCGCGACGACGGCGCCGATGAGGAGCGACGCCGCGAGGGGCCAGAAGTTCCGCTTGATGAGCGCGAGATTGGTATAGATCGGCACGCCGAGCGCCACCGTCGCTGGCCCCAAGAGGAAGTGGACGAATTGGGCGCCGTTGAAATAGGTCTGATAATCCGCGCCCGCGAGCTTGAGCAGGCCGCCGAGAAGCGCGATCGCGATCGCACCGGGTTGACGAGCGGATGGCGACGCGCCGCCCTCGCGAGAGCGTCGGCGACGAGGAAGGCGGCAAGCGTCGCGGTCAGCCAGAAGAGCGGCGTCGTCTGCAGATAGACCCAGAGGCGGAACGGCGTCATGCCTCGCCCTTCGCTCCGGCAAGGCGCTTGACGAGGAGAAAGACGCCGACGGTCGCGATGAGCGTCGCCACCGTCGACGCGACGAGCGCCGCCGCCAGCGCCAGGCCGTGGTCGCGCAAGAGCCCGAGATATTGAACCACGCCGACGCCCGCCGGGACGAACAGCAGCGGGAGAGCCCCGAGAAGCCCCCTCGCCGCGTGGCCAAGATCGCTTGCCGCGAGCGCTTCCTCGTCGAACGGCCGCCAGCGCCGGTAGAGGGCGAGCGCGACCACGAGCAACGCGAGCCCGATCACTGGGCCGGGCGCCGGAAGCGCGAGGCCGCGCGCCGCGACTTCGCCGACGAGTTGGAACGCGAGCAGGATGAAGAAGCCGCGGATCATGAGGCTTTTGTCGCCGCAAGGAGGCGGGGAGGTCAACGCCCGGCGACCGGCGCGAGACCAGCCTCGTGCGCGAAGTGCGATCGCAAGCCCGGTTAAAACTACCGTCCCCGACGGACGGCGGGCTTTAGCTCCCGCGTGTGGCCCCCAGACGTGCGGCCGACCGCGAGGCGATCCGATCAAAGATATGTCCGCTGCTGAAATTCGGGTTGTAGTCCGTCGCGGGCTGAGCAGGCGGCCGCGTCGCCGTCCTCGGCTGGTTCACTCTTCCGTCGCGCGCGCCGTTGGCAGGAGCCATTCGGCTGAGGCGCTACGCCCCGGCAATGATCGCCTTGAGGAAGGCGACATGGCGGGCGAAGGCGGCCCGGCCCGCCATGCTCGCCTTGACGGTGGTGCGCGGGCGTCGAGCCACGAAGGCCTTGGTCACTTCGACATAGCCCGCGCGCGCCAGGTGATCGAGATGCGCGCCGAGGTTGCCGTCGGTCGCGCCGGTTAGGCCTTTTAGGCGAGTGAAGTCGAGGCCGTCCTCGCCGGGATCGAGCGCGGTCAGCGCCGCCATCACTCTGAGACGGATCGGCTGATGGATGACGTCGTCCGGCCCGTCCATCGCTTCAGGCCCGCCGCATCCAGAGGCCGCACAAGATGTACCCGCCGCCGGTGACCAGGGCGAGCCAGAGAGCGAACGCTTCGCCCGACCACAAATATCCAGCCAGGATCAAGGCGGTCAGGCCAAGGCCGATCGCGGTGAAGGCCCATCCCAGCCACAGTCCGGCGACCGCGTAGCCGAACAGGAACAGCGTCGGCCAGAACGCCATTTGCTGGCGCGGGCTGAAATCCCCGATGAGGTCCGCCCAGATCCAGCCGAAAGCGTAGAATAAGAGGAACGCCGCCAGCGTTCTGAGCGGCAGGCGCGCGCCCGGGCCGCCGTATCGCAGAATGGCGATCGTGCCGGCGACGCCGATCGCGTCGATGAGGAACCAGCGCGAGCCGAACCATGCTGGCCAGATCGCGATCAGGCCGTAGCGCGCGAGGTCGACCAGTCCCCACAGCATGATGATGAGGGCCGCATTGCGGTAGATGCGCGATTGCTTGACCTTGGCGACGACGCTCTCGACGTCGGCGAGCATCGCGGCGGCTTCATCGGAGCGGATGGTCATGGGCGGCTCGCGCGCAAGGCGCCGGCGCCGGAGGCGGACTCTACGGGCTCGGGCAAAGGGCCGAGGCGGCGCCTGGAGGAAGAAATAGGCCGCCCAAAGGAGCGTGAACGGCGAAAGAAAGCGCGCGCCATGGGAGCCTCAGGCGCCGGGTTCGGCCATCGCCGCGAGGATCGCCTTGATCGCCTCCGGCCGATAGACAATCCCCATGTGGTCGACGCCGGGAACAATCGTCACCGGAGCCCCGAGCGGCGGCAAGGCGCGGCGGTAGGCCTCGGCGTCCATCAGCTCGTCGTCGGCGCCGGCGACGACCGCAACCCGGCCCTTGGCGCGCGCGAATGCGCCTTTCCAGTCGGGCGGGGCGGTATAGTTACGCAGCAGGCGGAAGGAATATTGGCTGGTCACGTTCATTTTCGCCTCTGGCGCATTGGCGAAAGCGATCGCCGGCAGCGACTGCGGCCAGTCGATCCCGATCCTTTCGAGGATGACGCTCGCGACGATGCGCGGCATGTCCGGCGACGCCCATAGGCCCGGCCCTTCCGCCGGCCGGTTGGTCGGCGCAGAGTAGCCGAGATAGGGCGCGAGCAGCACGAAGCGGTCGAATTTTTCGCCGAGCGGGCTTCCGGCTATGCGCAGCGCAAACCCGCCGCCCGCCGAATGGCCGATCAGCGACATGCGGGCGGCCGGGTAGGACTTGCGCAGCTCGGCGACGAGGTCGGCGAGGTCGTCGTCGAGCTGGCCCGCATAGGCGACATCCCCGCGGGTCCCAGAGGCGCCGTGGCCGCGGACGTCGAGCGCGATCGCGGTCACGCCCGCGCCGGCGAGCGCCGTCGAGACCGCATGCATTTCAATCGAGCTGCCGGACGAGCCATGCGCCACGATCGCGATCCGGTCTCGCGCTCCGCCGGCGGCGGGATAGAGCCGATAGGCGAGCCAGGTCCCGTCGCGGGCCTGGAAGCGGCTGAGTTCGGGCGCGCCCCCGACGTCGATCCGCGCCGCGCCTTCGTGAATCGAGGCGAGGGTCGGCGGCGGGCGCACCGGCGAGGCCAGCATCAGAGCCGCCGCGATCGCCGCAGCGCCAACCAGGGCGAGGAGCCCGAGGACCATATGAGTGAGGGCTGAGACTGACATTACCGGCTCCATGCAGATTACTCTTTATAACAGAGTAATCTGGCAATGTCAACGTCGGATTTATTAAAACAAAATCAAAATGAGGTATATAAAAGCTGCAGAAAAACGAATTTTTTTCCGCGCCGCCAAGTTCGAATGCCCAGAATAGCATGAATCCTGATTCTGGAAAAGATAAATATGACAAGTCTTTGAAAAGAATACGATTAAACCCCTCGCCCGGCCGCGGTCGTTACCGGAAAAGGCCGGGAGCCGGCGGCCAGGGCCGGACTTCGTAATCGAGAAAACGCCCTCGAAAGGGAGAAATAGCAGGGAACTGAGCAGGGAATTTTCTCTCCCGTGGAGTGGGCCCCTTGGGGCGGACAATCGGGCGAGAGGGAATTGACGGTGGGGCCGGGCTTTCGAAAGAAGGAAGCCCATGGCCAAGCACCGCACTACGGCATCGAGTTCAAGCGCCAGGTCGCTCAGGAGTTCCTGGCCGGCGAGACGCTTCACGAGCTCGCCAAGCGCCATGACGTTTACCGAAACCTGATCCGGATCTGGGTTCAGAAGTACGAAGCTGGCGAGTTCGAGGATGATGCGGCCGCCGCCGATCTGCTTCAGCAATACGAAGCCCGGATCGCGGCGCTTGAGCAACTCGTTGGCAAGCAGGCGCTGGAGCTCGAGTTTCTAAAGGGGGCTGTGAAAAGCGCGCCCCGGCCGAGAAACGCGACTATGTCCGTCATTGTCGGCCCCCCGGCCTCAGCATCGCAAAAGGATGCCGGCTGATGGGGATCGCCCGCTCCTCCTTTTACGAAGAGCCGATTGTGGCCCACGACGACACCGCGATCGTCGAGGCGATCGCGGCGATCTGCGACGAGTTCGAAGCCTATGGCTGGAGGCGGGTTCGCGCCGAGCTGCGGCATCGAGGGATGATCGTCAATCACAAGAAGGTCCGCCGGCTGATGCGCGAGCACGACCTTCAGCCCCGCCGGCGCCGGCGCTATGGCGCCACGACCGACAGCGACCACGATCAGCCGATCTATCCCAATCGGACCAAAGACCTGGCGATCGACGGACCGAACCAGCTCTGGGTCGCGGACATAACCTACGTCGCCATCGTCGAGGGCTTCGCTTACCTCGCGGTCATTCTCGACGCCTGGTCCCGCCGGGCGGTCGGCTATGCGATCAGCCGCTCGATCGACGTTCGCCTGACGCTGGCCGCGCTCAATGCGGCGGTCGAACGCCGCAAGCCTCCTCCCGGCTGCGTCCACCACTCAGATCGCGGTTCGCAATACGCCGCTCAGGCCTATCGGGAAGCCTTGCTTGGCTGCGGTCTTGTCGGCTCGATGGGGCGCAGAGGCAATCCTTACGACAACGCCAAAGCCGAGAGCTTCATCAAGACCCTCAAGGTCGAAGCCGTCTATCCGATGGCCTATGAAACCTTCGCCGATGTCGCCCAGGACCTTCCGCGCTTCCTCGACGAGGTCTACAACCGACGCCGCCTCCATTCCGCCCTGGGCTATCTCAGCCCGCAACAGTTCGAGGACCGTAACCCCCGGCCCACGGTCAAATCAGCTGCCTGATCCCTGTCCGCCCCAAGGGGCCCACTCCACCCGAGCAGGGAATTTTCTCTGCCCGAGCAGGGAATTTTTTTGCCCGAGCAGGGAATTTTTTGTCGCGAGCAGGGACCTTCGGACGACGAACGGGCGCCGCTGGCTCGACGCGACGGGCGCCTCCTTATCCCACCCAGTCCAGCACGATCTTCCCGCTCTCGCCGCGGCGCATGATCTCGAACCCTTCGAGAAACCGGCTCGCCGGCAGGCGGTGGGTGATGACCTTGCGCACGTCGAGGCCGCTTTCCAGCATCGCGATCATCTTGTGCCAGGTCTCGAACATCTCGCGGCCGTAGATTCCCTTGATGGTGAGCTGCTTGAAGATGACCTTGTTCCAGTCGACGAGGGCAGGCTTCGCCGGCAGGCCAAGCAGGGCGACGCGGCCGCCCACGATGATGGCGTCGAACAATTGATCGAACGCCGCCGGCGCGCCGCTCATCTCGAGCGCGACGTCGAAGCCTTCGGTCATCTTGAGCCGGCTCATGGTTTCCTTGAGGTCGGCCTTCGACACGTCGACCGCGACGACGTCAGCGACTTCTTCGGCGAGCTTGAGGCGGCGCGGGTTGATGTCGGTGATGACGACATGGCGCGCGCCGACATGGCGGGCGACGGCCCCGGCCATGATGCCGATCGGCCCGGCCCCGGTGATCAGCACGTCCTCGCCGACGAGGTCGAAGGCGAGCGCGGTATGGACCGCGTTGCCGAGCGGATCGAGGATCGCGCCGAGCTCGTCGTCGACGTCGTCGGGCAGCGGCACGATGTTGAACGCCGGCACGCGCACATATTCGGCGAAGGCGCCGGGGATGTTGACGCCGATGCCGCGCGTCTCCGGGTCGAGGTGATAGCGCCCGCCGCGCGCGGCGCGGCTTCGCATGCCGATCACGTGGCCCTCGCCCGAGACGCGCTGGCCGACCCTGAGGCGCTTCACGTTCGCGCCAACTTCGGCGATCTCGCCCGAATATTCATGCCCGATCGTCATCGGGGTCGGGATCGTCTTCCGCGCCCAGTCGTCCCAGTTGAAGATGTGGACGTCGGTGCCGCAGATCCCGGTCTTGTGCACCTTCACCAGCACGTCTTCGGGACCGATGTCCGGGACCGGCTGCTGTTCGAGCCACAGGCCGGGTTCCGGCTTTTCCTTGACGAGGGCGCGCATGGGGATTGGAATAAGCGGTGGTGGCCTTATGGTCAAAGACCCGTGGACCGGCCAGACCCCTCATTCGGCGCTCCGCGCCATCTTCTCTCGACGGGAGGAGGGAGAAGCGGCCAGTTATATGCTTAAGCCGCACCCGAAGCATACTTGTCGGAGCGGCGCTGCAACGCGCCTAAGCGCGCAAGGGTCCGTCCGCAAAAACCTGAGGCTCGCCCGAGATGTCCGGTACGGCGACGATCTCGTATTCCCTGGCGCTGCGCTCGAACGGTTCGGCCTTGCTCTTGATCCGGTACGCGCGCAACCGCACATCGTCGGCGGGTTGCACCCGCAACACTTCGAAGGGGCCGATCGGCTTGGACGCGGGGGTCGCGCTCTTATCGAACATTACGAATTGGCCGACGGCAAATTTTTGCCCGCTCATTTTTGGCGCCTTAAGGTTAAGCAAAAGGGCCAGGATAAATCCTGACCCCTCCGATCACCCGACGATTGTCAGCGGTGACCCACCGTCGGCGCCGGTACATCCGCGGTCGCCGTCAGCGTCATTCGCAACCGCCCTGTCAGGCGGCCTGAAGTTTGTCGGCGGACATTTTGCCCGACCGCGTATCCTTGACGAGCTCGTAGCTGATCTTCTGACCCTCTTGCAGGTCGCTCAATCCGGCGCGTTCAATCGCACTGACATGAACGAAAGCGTCGCTGCCCCCGTCGTCAGGTTGAATGAAGCCGAAGCCCTTCGTTGCGTTGTACCACTTCACTGTGCCAGTCGTCATGGCGATCCCTTTCAGATGTCAACATGAAGATGCGATTTCGCGACGCGAAATCACACCGTTTCGATTTTGGGGGAAAGCCTCGACATGAGCGATGGAATCGCACAAGGCAAAAGTAGTCCAGCCGAATTCGAGATTTCTAGATGGGGATCAGAGGTCGCCAAATCAAGGCGTAGAGAACCAATTGTTTTCGAAACCAACTGCGTCGATCGCGTTGACCGCGAAGTCGATGTCCTGCGAGTTCAGCGCCGCCGACATTTACGTGCGGATGCGGGCCTGGCCCTTGGGCGCCACCGGGAAGAAGAAGCCGGCCACGAAGAGACCGCGCGCGTCGAGCGTCCTGCGCCAGCCTCGCCTCGCCCACCATCACCGGAATCATCGGCGTCTCGCCGGACAGAACCTTGAAGCCCGCCTTCTCAACGCCTGAGGGAAACCGGCGCGCGTGCGCTTGCAACAGCGCGCGCCGGTCGTCGGCGCCGGCGAATTGGATTGCTTCGTCGCTGCGTTCCTCGCAATGACGGCGGCGGTTCAGCTCGATCGCATGCGCCCTAAAGGTCGAAATTGGTCGGCATCATGACCACGTCGCGAATCGTCATGCCGCGTGGCCGAGTCAGCATGAACATCACCACATTGGCCACTTCGCCGGCCTCAAGCAGGCTTCCGGACTCCTTGGCTTCCTTCAGCTTCTCCGGCGGCCAGTCCGCGAGCAGCGAAGTGATAACCGGGCCCGGCGAGATCGAGCCGACGCGAATGCCGTGCTTGCACACCTGTCGCCGCACCGTCTGGACAAAGCAGTTGATCGCCCATTTGGAAGACGCGTAGACCGGCTCCCACGGCGTCGGAAAATGGGCTGCAAGCGAGCTCGTGACGATGATGTCGCCGGTCCGGCGCGCGATCATGTGCGGCAGCGCGTCGTGTACGTTCTTCATAACGACGTTGACGTTGAGGTTCAGCATCCGGTCGATCGCCGCATTGTCGGCGTCCACCAGGTCGCCGCCGACGTAGATGCCGGCGTTGGCGTGCAGGATGTCGAGCCGGCCCGCCTTGTCGAGAATTCTCGGGACGAGCGAGGCGCAATCCTTGGGGTCGAGCAGGTCGACGATGAGCGGGATCACCGCCTCGCCGTGCCTCTCGCTGAGCTTCTTCAGCGCCGCTTCGTCGCGGTCGACCATCGCCACGCGGGCGCCCAGCGCCAGCATGGCCTCGGAGCTGGCCAGCCCGATGCCGGACGCTGCCCCGGTTACCGCCGCGACCTTGCCCGCCAATTCTCCGGCCATGGTTTCCTCCTTCGTGGGGCGCCCGAGCGCCGCGGGAATTCTCTTCTGCGCCCATTCGTCCCAGTTTAAATATGCACGTCGGTGCCGCAGATGCTGGTCTTGTGCACCTTCACCAGCACGTCGTCCGGGCCGATCTCGGGATCGGCTGGTCTTCGAGCCATAGGCCTGACTCAGGCTTTTCCTTGACGAGGGCGCGCACTGTTTTTCTCCAATACGCTGGCGCAAATCACTCAGTGCGGGTAGGTTTCCTCAGCGCCAAGGCCTTTGCCTAGAGGCATCCGCAAGACTCTGCATGCGACTTAGGTACACTCTTTGAGCGGGCCCTGGTGGAGGGACGTGTATGAACGGCAGGGGTCTGAGTCGTCTAGAGCGCGTCGAGCTACGAAACATCTGGCTGTCTGAAGCGACTGACTTCACACCTTGGCTCGCAAAGAAAGAAAATCTCGACATTCTTGGTGAAACGCTCGGTATCGACCTTGAGTTGGAGGCCCAGGAACGACCCGTCGGCCCATTTCGCGCGGATATCCTTTGCAAAGACGTCGGAACGGACCGCTGGGTACTGATCGAGAACCAGTTGGAACGCACAGACCACAACCACCTGGGCCAGTTACTCACATATGCCTCAGGTCTTGAGGCAGTCACCATCGTTTGGATCGCTGCCCGCTTCACGGAGGAGCATCGCTCCACCTTGGACTGGCTGAACCGCATCACGGACAACAGCTTTCGATTTTTTGGTCTAGAAGTCGAACTTTGGCGAATAGGCGATTCTCCCGCCGCGCCCAAGTTCAATGTCGTATCAAAACCAAATGACTGGTCTCAGTCCGTCGCGCAAGCGGCACGAGCGATCGATGATGCTGAGCTCTCCGAAACGCGAATCATGCAGCGGAGCTATTGGGAGGGACTACAGGGGATTCTCAATCGGATAGGCGGGGCTGTCTCGGGAAACAGACGTCCTCAACCGCAGTCTTGGATGCCTTATCCGATAGGACGGAATAGCTTCCATCTGGGAGCAGATATGAATCGACGCAAAAAGCAGGCTCGTGCCTATCTTTACATCTCAATGATAAGGCGAAGAGTTATTTCAAGTTTCTCGAGCGTCAAAAGGAGGCGATCGAGAAGGAACTTGGCTATCCGCTTGAGTGGGAGGAACTGTCGTCGCGACGCGATTCCCGTATCTCCTCTTATCTGACTAACATTGACGTCGAAGACGAAAGCGATTGGCCGCGTCAACACGAATGGCTCGCAAGTAGACTGAACGATTTGCACCGTGTGTTCGCCCGCCGCGTAGCGGCATTAGATCCTGATGCTTTGACGGCAGAGAGCGACGAGCGGGACAACGACCCTCGTTCTTAACGGCTCCTCACACAATCCCCAGCGCCTTGCCGGCCTCGGTGAAGGCCGACACTGCAAAGTCGATATCCTGCGAGTTGAGCGCCGCCGACATCTGCGTGCGGATGCGCGCCGCGCCCTTGGGCACCACCGGAAAGAAGAAACCGGCGACGAACACGCCGAGATCGTCGAGCGCCTGCGCCAGATTTTGCGCCAGCCGCGCGTCTCCCAGTATCACCGGAATGATCGGCGTTTCGCCGGGCAGAACCTTGAAGCCCGCCTTCTCGATCCCGGCGCGAAACCGGCGCGCATGCGCTTGCAAAAGATCGCGCCGGTCGTCGGCGCCAATCGCGATCTCGAGCGCCTTGAGCGCCCCGGCGGCGATCGGGGGAGCAAGCGAATTCGAGAACAGGTAGGGCCGCGCACGCTGGCGCAAAAGATCGACAATCGGCTGCGCGGCGGCAACAAAGCCGCCCATGCCGCCGCCGAGCGTCTTGCCGAACGTGCCGGTGACGATATCGACACGGTCACCGGCGCCGGTCAGCGCCGGCGTGCCGCGCCCCTTCTCGCCCAGATGCCCGGTCGCGTGGCAATCGTCGACCAGCACCAGCGCGCCATAATTGTCGGCGAGGGCGCAAATCTCTTTCAGCTTGGCGAGATAGCCGTCCATCGAGAACACGCCGTCGGTGGCGATGAGCTTGAACCGCGCGCCGGCGGCGTCCGCTTCTTTGAGGCGCTCCTCGAGCTCGTTCATGTCCGAATTGGCGAAGCGATAGCGCTTGGCCTTCGAAAGACGGACGCCGTCGATGATCGAAGCGTGGTTGAGGCTGTCGGAGATGATCGCGTCCGCTTCGTCGAGCAGCGGCTCGAACACCCCGCCGTTGGCGTCGAAGCAGGCGGCGAACACGATCGCGTCGTCCTTGCCGAGGTGTTTCGCGATCGCCTGTTCGAGCTCGCGGTGCAAGGTCTGCGCGCCGCAGATGAAGCGCACCGAGGCCATTCCGAAGCCGAATTCGTCCATCGCGGTCTTCGCCGCGGCGATGAGCTCGGGGTGGTCGGCGAGGCCGAGGTAATTGTTGGCGCAGAGATTGACGGCCTCGCGCTCGCCTTTCGGCCCGGCGACTCGGATCCGCCCGCCCTGCGGTCCGGTCAGGAGGCGCTCGCGCTTGAACAGGCCCGCGGCCTCGATGTCGCTGAGGGTCGCGCGGAGGTGGTCGAGAAAGGCTGCGGTCATGGGTTGGTCCCGTTCATGTCAGCTTGGCGCGGAAAAAGACGCAGGTCGATGGCCCCGGACGAATTCAGCCGTCTGGACAGGACGCATCCAACCAACGCGCTTCTGCAAACGTTTCGGGAAGCGTTACCACTCTTCATCACAAGTTTGTGAACGGATCACCTGCGTCACATGTGTGTCAGATACTTGCGCGATGCGTGATAACTGGGCAGATTAGGGTTAATTTGCCGCGCGGAGCGGGCGCGCCTCAGGGGAGTCGACGCGATGACAAAAACTCGATCCGTAGTCCTGGCGGCCCTCTCGGGACTGGCCTTTGTCGGCCTTGGCGAATCCGCCGGAGCGGTCGCACCCGTCACTACCACCTCGGGCGACATTGTCACCCTCACGTTCACCGGAATCGTAAGCTCTTCGAACGATCCCGGTGGGATATTCGGATGCACCGGCGACGCCTGCACGAACGAACCTTACGACGGTGATACCTACACCGCGGTCTTTACGTTCAACACCGGCGTCGGATACACTGCCGACTATCCAGGCTCGTTAGTATACGCGAATGGAGGGTCGTCGCTGCCCCCGGACATAGAGTTCGGCAACCCGCCCGCGCCACCGCCCACCCCCCTCGTTGGCGACGCCACCGTAACCGTCAATGGCGAGACCTATAACCTGGGCGGCAGCTATTATGCCCTTCTGCAAAACAGCAGCTCGGGAGAGGTGCCAAACGCCTTACCTTACACTCTGGAAGCCGACGTCTACGACGCAAATGGCAACATCATATATGGCCAAGCCACAACCACCACAGATCCCCCGCAGTTCCCGGTTTCGATAACCACGCCGTTTTCGGCCGACTTTGGCGAGGCCGCCTATTCGTATATCAATTTTGATTGCACAAGCGGGACTTGCCTCGGATCGATCGATGGCGACATGACGGTGAGCTTGGTCAACGACTCCGCCGTCCCGGAACCCTCGACCTGGGTGATGATGGGCGTCGGCTTTGCGGGTCTTGGCTTTGCCGGCTATCGCAGGGCGAGGACCGCCACGGCGGCCTGACCGAGAGCGCCTGAAACGGCCGCGGCGCGGGTCGACCGAGGCGTAGCCGGGCCGCCGTTATTGACCCATGTGGATGAAAATCTCGTAGCGCCCGTTGCTGAGCGTGATCCCGGCCTGCTCAGCGTTCAGGCGCATGACGACGCCGTGGTTGTTCTGAAGCCAGAGTTCGCCGTTCGCGAGCGTCGAGATAGCGAGATTGCCGTTGCCCTGAATCCATGCGCCCGGGAACTGCGAGACATCGCTGAGCTTATAGACCTCGCCCGAGGCCTCAGTCGTCGCAATGGCGCCGAGGCCGTTGAGCGAGCCGATCACCGTGAACGGATAGCTCTTGCCCCTGAAGGCCAGGGTTCCGCTTCCGACCCCGGTTCCCGACACAAAGAATTGCGTCATCGTCACATGGCCCGACGGCTTGAGGCCGCGGATGCTCGCCTCGGTCGGGACGCCTGAAGGCGGGGTCTCGCAGCCGGCGAGCGGCAGAAAGCTCAAGGAAGCGAGCGCGGCCGCGAATGCGGGCGAGCGGATGATCTCAGCGACGGAACGCATGATCTTGCCCCTTGATCGAGCCGCGCCGGAGCAGCCCGGCGCTTCCCGACAGCTTCTCGTCAACGCCCGCCGACGCCTAGAGCTTTCGGCGATTCGGTCGAATCGCCGAGGCTCTAGATTTCCTTGATTTCGCGCGCTTTTCGCGAAAAACCGGTTCCCACTTTTTCGCAGCGCGCTCTAGGCGCCCCAAGGGAGCAGCGCCTCGCCGCGGTGGATGGCGTCCGCCTCGGCGGTCAGGCGGCCGTCGGCCTCGTGCAGGATCAAGGCCGGGGCAATGCGCAGGGGAGCTTTCGAACCTTTCACGCCGGAGATCAGCAGCCGATGGGCGCCGGCGCCGGCCGACGGATGGACAGGCAGGAGCGCGAGCGCGCCCAGCCGGCGCTCGAGCGCGGCCAGGATTGCGGCGAGCGCGTCGGGGCGGTGGATCATCACGAACCGGCCGCCCGGCGCGAGGAGAGCGAGCGAGGCCCGAATCCAGGCTTCGAGTGTCGCGCCGCCCTCCGCGGGCGCGAGGACATGGGCCCGCGCCCGGCCCGGGTCCGGGGAGACGCGAACGGCGCGGGCATCGAAGAACGGCGGGTTGGTGACGACGCAATCGGCCGTTTCGCCGGCAAGTCCGGCCGCGCGTCGCGCGCTGGGGTTGAACACGTCGAGCCTGAGAACGCGCGCGCGCCCGGAAAGTTGGTTGCGTTCGGCGTTGATCTCGGCAAGGCGCGCCAGATCCGGATCGACCTCGATCAGATCGACGACCGCCCTCGGGGAGCGCTGCGCCAGCGCCAACCCGACCGCGCCCACGCCTGAGCCGACGTCGGCGATCCGGCCGTCCGGCGCGCCTGCCGCCGCGGCGAGCAGAGCAGCGTCCGTCCCGACCCGGTGACCCCCTTTCGGCTGGACGAGCGCGAGCCTGCCGCCAAGCCAGCGGTCGAGCGTGAGCCCGTCGGCGATCGGATCGCTGTCCAGCCCCGGCGACGGCTCAGGCATCACGCAATTCCCCCGCGAGGCCGGCTTCGGCGATGACGCGGCGCGCCCGTCCCTGTTCGCGCGCGTCGACCAGAATCCGCCTCGGCAGGAAGCCGAGCGATCCTTCGACCGCGGCCATATGCTGGTCGGCGACGAAATAGCCGATTCGTTCGGCGGTCAGGATCGATTCGATGACGCTGATGAGGACGAGATCGTTGGTGCGCACGATTTCGACCAAAATGGACCTCGATTGGCTCTCTTGCCGCCTCGTATCGCCGTCTTTATGGTCGAGCCGCGGGATCTGGCAAGGGAAGCGTCGCGTGGGAGTCGTCATTCCGCTTGAAGAAAAGTCGGTCGATCGTCTGATCGAACCGCTGACGACGCTCGTCGCCGACGATATGGCCAGGGTCAATCAGACCATTCTGTCGCGCACGGGATCGGAAGTGACGATGATCCCCGAAATCGCCAACCACCTCATTTCCTCGGGCGGCAAGCGGCTGAGGCCGATCCTGACCCTGGCGACCGCGGGCCTTTGCGGCTATTCCGGCGACGGCCACATCAAACTCGCCGCCGCGGTCGAATTCATGCACACCGCGACGCTTCTGCACGATGACGTGGTCGACGAGAGCGACATGCGCCGTGGACGAGAGGCCGCACGGGTGCTGTGGGGCAACGAGGCGAGCGTGCTCGTCGGCGATTTCCTCCTCGGCCAGGCGTTCAGGATGATGGTCGAAGTCGGTTCACTGCCCTGCCTCGACGTGCTGTCCAGCGCTGCAGTGGTGATCGCCGAGGGCGAAGTGATGCAGCTTAACGCCGCCAAGGACACCGAAACGACCGAGGACGCCTATCTCGCTGTCATCCGGGCCAAGACCGCGGCGCTGTTCGCCGCCGCCTGCGAGGTCGGGCCCACCCTCGCCGGCCGCGCAAAAGCGGAGATCGCCGCCTGTCGGGGCTACGGCGCCAATCTGGGCATCGCCTTTCAGCTTATCGACGACGCGCTCGACTACGGCGGCTCGTCGGCAAAGCTCGGAAAGAATGTCGGCGATGACTTTCGCGAAGGCAAGATCACGTTGCCGGTGGTGCTGTCGTTCCGGCGCGGGGCGACGCATGAACGCGAATTCTGGCGCCGGACGCTGGAGAAGGGCGAGGTCGTCGACGGCGATCTTGAGACCGCGCTGGCGACGATGAAGAAGCATCGCGCGCTCGAAGACACGATCGAACGCGCCCGCCATTATGGCGCGATGGCGCGCGACGCACTCGAATTGTTCGCCGCCTCGCCCTGGAAGCACGCCCTGCGCGACGCAGTCGAATTCGCCATCAGCCGGGCGCATTGAAGCGGGAGCCTTGCGCGGCCTAAGAATATTGATGACCGGCGCACCCCTTTGATGTAACATGTTACACGAACAGAGGTTCAATGCCCCGCGTGTCCCGAAAGCCTGTTTCGCCGCCAAAGCGAATGGCGAACTATCGCCAGCGAATGCGGGCGGCTGGGCTTCGACCGGTGCAGATATGGGTTCCGGACACTAGAGCTCGTGGTTTTGTTGAAGCGTGCCGACGGCAAGCTCGCGCCGTCGCCGCCGCGGATCCAGCGGGCGATGAGATCATGCGCTTTGTCGCCAGCGTTTATGAGTGGCCCTAGGCGACCATGCGCCGCGGGCAATTCGTAACGGTTGCGGCGCCTGGCGACTATGGCAAGCCGCGACCGGCGCTCGTGGTCCAAAGCGATCTGTTCGACGAACTTCCTTCGGTCGTCGTTTGCCCGCTAACGACCACGCTGCGTCACGACGCGGACCAGTTCCGGCTCGACGTCGCGCCGTCGCCGCACAATGGCTTGCGCGAGCCTCGCAGATCGCGATCGACAAGATCACCGTCGTGCCAGCCGCCAAGATCGGCATGGCGATCGGCAGCGCCGATGACGCCCTTCTTTTGCGGGTCAACCGCGCCCTGGCGCTCTTCCTCAGCGTCGTCTGAGCGAAAGGGCGCTGGGCGGCCGGCCCGTCGTTTCGCCTCGCGACGCCGTCAGCCGACATATTCGCGCCGGTAGCGCGGCCCGAGGGTGGTCAGCACGTGATAGCCGATCGTCCCGCTACGGGCCGCGAAGTCGTCGAGGTCCGCCGACGAACCGAAAAACTCGACCCGATCTCCTGGTCGCGCAGCGTCTTCGGGTAGGTCGGTCACGTCCACGATCGTCAGGTCCATCGATACGCGGCCGACCAGCGGGCAGCTGCGGCCGCCGATCGTGACGTCGGCGCCCGGCTTTGAATCTGTCGCGCCGGCGCCGCGCGGCAACCCGTCGGCGTAGCCGGAGAGCAGGGTCGCAAGCCGCGTGCGGCGTTTGGCGGTCCATTGGGCGTTGTAGCCGCAGGTCATGCCGGCCTCGATCCAGCGCGTCTGCTGGATGGCGACAGTCAGCGTCACCACCGGACGCATCGGGGTCGGACGGCCCGGGATGGGATTGCCGCCATAGAGCGCATAGCCCGGCCGCGCGAGGTCGTAGATCGGACTTGCCGCCAGGAACATCCCCGACGAATTGGCAAGCGAAGCCCGCAGGCTCGGGAAGGCCGCGCGGGCGGCTTCGAATCGGTCGATCTGGGCCGCGTTGACAGGGTCATCCGGAATTTCCGCCGAAACGAAATGGCTCATCAGCAAATCGGCCCCGCTGGCCCCGCCGTGGGTCTCCATCGCCCCCCGCAACCGGGAGAGCGAATCGAAGCCGAGACGGTTCATGCCGGTGTCGAGATGCAGCGCGCATGGGCTGGTCTGGCCGCGCCGCACCGCGTATGCCGACCAGCGCGCGAGCTCCTCCTCGCCGCCGATCACCGGCGCCAGGCGATATTGCACGTAGTCGTCCGGCTCGGGGCCGCTCTCGAGACCGTTGAGCGCGTAAACCGCCGCTCCCGCCGGCAGAGCGCGACGCGCCGCAAGCCCTTCGCTGAAATGGGCGACGAAGAACACGCGGGCGCCGGCCGCCCAGAGTGCGGGAGCAGCCTCGGAAACGCCGACCCCATAGGCGTCGGCCTTGATCACGGCGGCGCACCGTCCGGGCGCAGCGCGGCGGGCGAGCTGTCGCCAGTTGTCGGCGAGCGCGCCAAGGTCGACGGTGACACGCCCGGCCTGTCCAGGCGCTGCCCGGTCAGCCGAGCGCGGCTCATTTCTGGTTAAGGCCGAGGCGGGCGCGGCGTCCGGCGGCGGAGGCGCGAAGGTCATGTGAGCCTTGGATTATGCGCGCGCCGGCGGGCGCGAGCAAGACGCCGCACAATACCTTGCCTGCGCCTCGTTTTCGCCGCGGTCGCTAGCAAAGAGCGCGCAAGCGCGGTACATCGCGCGTGACGGCCGGTTGCAAGGCGGACGATTCGATGACCATTGCATTGACGCGCAGAGCGGCATTGAAGGTCGGCGCGGGCGGGACGCTGGCGGCGCTTCTGTGCCGTCCGCTCGCCGCCCTCGCCGATGATTCGATCGAGACCCATGGCCTGTCGTCGTTCGGCGATCTCGCCCTGCCGCCCGACTTCCCGTATTTCGCCTATGTCAATCCCGCGGCCCCGACCGGCGGCGTTCTGTCGCTGCAGATCACCGGGACGAGCGGCAATCAGAATTTCGACACCTTCGACACCCTCAATATCTATTCCTGGAAGGGCAACGGCGCGGCCGGAATGTCGGCCACTTTCGACACGCTGATGACCGCCAACGGCGACGAGCCGGATTCGGTCTACGGCCTGCTCGCGCAATCGGTCAGGGTCTCGGCTGACAAGCTCGACTACCGTTTCCTGCTCCGACCCGAGGCGCGCTTCTTCGACGGCTCGAAGGTCACCGCGGCCGACGTCGCCTTCTCGCTCAACGTGCTGAGGGACAAGGGCCACCCGATCTACGCCCAGCTCCTGAAAGAAGTGGAGCAGGCGAATGCGGAAGGCGACGATATCGTCCATGTGCGCTTCGTCGAGGGCCGCAGCCGCGACGCGCATCTCATCGTCGTCGGCATGCCGGTGTTTTCGGCGACGTGGTGGAGCGGCCGCGATTTCACCGCCCCGACCCTCGAGACGCCCCTCGGCTCGGGCGCCTACAAGGTCAAGACCTTCGAGCAGGGCCGGTTCATCGAATACGCGCGCGATCCCGGTTACTGGGGGGCAAAGCTGCCGGTCAATCTGGGCCAGAACAATTTCGACCGCCTGCGCTTTGAATATTATCGCGAGCGGCAGGTCGCGTTCGAGGCGTTCAAGGCTGGGGCGATCAACTATCACGAAGAATACACCTCGCGCTTTTGGGCGACGGCCTACGACTTTCCGGCCGCCAAGGATGGCCGGGTCAAGAAAGAGGTGCTCCACAACGGCGCCCCCTCGACCACCCAAGGCTGGTATCTCAATACCCGCCGCGAGCAGTTCCGCGATCCGCGGGTGCGCGAGGCGATCGGTCTCGCCTTCGATTTCGAATGGACCAATAAGAACGTGATGTATTCGTCGTACAAACGGATCATCTCCTACTTCCCAAACACCGACATGGAGGCGAAAGGCAAGCCGGGGCCGGACGAGCTCAAGCTGCTCGAGCCGTTCCGCAACAAACTTGACCCATCGGTCTTCGACGATCCGTACACGCCCCCGGTCAGCGACGGTTCCGGCAGCGACCGCAAGCTGCTCAAGCAAGCCTACGACCTCCTCGTCTCGGCCGGCTGCAAGCGCGTTGGCGAGACGTTGATGCTGCCGAGCGGGAAGCCGCTGACGATCGAATTCCTCGACAGCACCAATGTCATGCAGCCGCATCTGACGCCGTTCATGCAGAATCTCGGCCGGCTCGGCATTCAGGCCAATCTGCGCATCGTCGACGCCGCGCAGCTCAAGAGCCGCACGGAATCGTTTGATTTCGACGTCGTCGTCGAGGCGCTGCCGGGCTCGAACACCCCTGGCGTCGGATTGCGGGTGGTCTTCACCTCGGCCGCCGCCGCCCAGAACGGCTCCCGCAACCTGGCTGGCGTCGCCGATCCGACGGTCGATGCGCTGATCGAGACGATCGCGACCGCGAAATCGCGGAGCGAGCTCAACACCGCAGCCCGTACGCTTGATCGCGTCCTGCGGGCCGGCCACTATTGGGTTCCGCAGTGGTATCGCGACACCGCGTGGGTCGCCTATTGGGACGCCTTTTCGAGGCCCGAGCGCCAGCCCAAGCTCGGCGTCGGCGCGCCCGGCACCTGGTGGTGGGACGAAGCGAAGGCCAAGACCATTGGACTCTAAGGAACGCAGAGCGCACCGCCCGGCGCAGGCGGGCTGACGAAGCATGCTCGTCTATATCCTGCGCCGCCTGTTGCTGATGATCCCGACGATCCTCGGCATCATGGCGGTCTCGTTCGCGATCGTGCAGTTCGTACCCGGCGGTCCGGTCGAGCGCGCGATCGCGCAACTGCAGGGCATGGACCAGAGCTCGACCGCGCAATTCGGCGGCGGCGGCGGCCAGATCGGCTCGGGCGTGGCGCAGGCCGGCGGCGACATCGCCTCGCGCTATCGCGGCTCGCAGGGCCTCGATCCGAAATTCATCAAGGAGCTGGAGAAGCAGTACGGCTTCGATAAGCCGGCGCTCGAGAGGTTCTGGATCCTGGTCCGCGACTATTCGACGTTCAACTTCGGCAAGAGCTATTATCGCGACGTTCCGGTGCTCGAGCTGATCAAGGAAAAGCTGCCAGTCTCGATCTCGCTTGGGATGTGGATGACGGTCCTCTCCTATGCGATCTCGATCCCGCTCGGGGTCAGGAAGGCGGTTAAAGACGGCTCGCGCTTCGACACCGTGACTTCAGCGCTGGTCATCTTCGGCTATGCGATTCCGAGCTTCCTGTTCGCAGTCCTACTGGTGGTGCTGTTCTGCGGCGGCTCGTTCTGGCAGATTTTCCCCCTGCGCGGGCTGACCTCGGACAATTTTGCCGACCTTGCCTGGCCGCAGAAGATTCTCGACTACCTCTGGCACATCACGTTGCCGGTGACATCGCTGGTGCTCGGCGCGTTCGCCACCTCGACGCTATTGACCAAGAATTCCTTTCTCGATGAGATCAAGAAGTCCTACGTCCAGACCGCGCGCATGAAGGGGCTGACCGAGCGGCGGGTGCTTTACGGACACGTGTTCCGCAACGCGATGCTGATCGTGATCGCCGGATTCCCCGGCGCTTTTATCGGCGCGTTCTTCACCGGCTCGCTTCTGATCGAGCAGGTGTTCTCGCTCGACGGCCTCGGCTATCTCTCCTACGATTCGCTCATTCAGCGCGACTATCCGGTGGTGCTCGCCAACCTTTATATCTTCGCCCTGATCGGGTTGGTCGTGAATCTCATTTCCGACCTCACCTACACCTGGATCGACCCGCGCATCGATTTCGAAACCCGCGAGGTGTGAGCTTGGTCGACACGGACCGCTTCGCCCCCCCCGGCGACCCGCTACCGCGAGCGGAAGAAGCGGCGAAGCGCGTCATTCGGGTCGACGAAGAAACCGACGCCTGGGAGCGCGCGAAAGAACGCGCCGACGTCGAGCGCCGGCCTTGGCTCTCGCCGATGAACCGGCGACGGCTCGACAATTTCCGCCGCAACAAGCGCGGCGCTTGGTCGCTGCGCATTTTTCTCGTCCTGTTCATCGCCTCGCTGCTCGCGGAGTTCATCGCCAACGACCGGCCGCTGATCGCCTCCTACAAGGGAGAAATCCTGCTTCCGGTGTTCTTCGATTATCCAGAGGACAAGTTCGGCGGCTTCCAGGCTCGCGCCGACTTTCGCGACCCCTTTGTCGCCGACGAGATCAAGGCGCATGGCTGGATGATCTGGCCTCCGATCCGCTTCGCCAACTCGACCACTATCCTCAACCCGCCGACCCCGCTGCCGACGCCCCCGACCTGGATGCTGAGCGACGCCGACTGCCGCGCGGCGCTGGAAAAGCAAGGCGCAAAGGACGCCGCCGCGCTCGCCCGTCCCTGCCGCGGCCTTGAGCCGTTATGGCTCGGCTCCGATCAGAACGGGCACGACATTGTCGCGAGGCTCATCTACGGCTTTCGCATCTCGGTGCTGTTCGGGCTCACTCTCGCGGGCGTCTCGTCGGTGATCGGCGTCTTCGCCGGCGCGGTGCAGGGCTACTTCGGCGGCTGGCTCGATCTGACAATGCAGCGGGTGATTGAGATCTGGTCGTCGCTGCCGCATCTCTATATCCTCATCATCCTGTCGGCGATCCTCGCGCCGAGCTTCTTTGTCCTGTTGACGATCCTGCTCCTGTTCTCCTGGGTGAGTCTCGTTCACCTGGTCAGGGCCGAGTTCCTTCGGGCGCGCAACTTCGAATATGTCAACGCCGCGCGCGCGCTCGGCCTCTCGAACGCCAAGATCATCGTCAAGCACGTGCTCCCGAACGCGATGGTGGCGACGCTGACCTTCCTGCCGTTCATCGTCAATTCCTCCATCAGCACGCTCACCTCCCTCGACTTCCTCGGCCTCGGCATGCCGCCGGGCTCGCCCTCGCTCGGCGAGCTGCTGCTGCAAGGCAAGTCCAATCTGTCGGCGCCGTGGATCGGCCTCTCCGCCTTCGCCGTGACGGCGCTGATGCTGTCGCTCCTCATCTTCATCGGCGAGGCGGTGCGCGACGCCTTCGACCCGAGAAAGACATTCGCGTGAGCGAGGCCGGGCGGCTCCTCGACGTGCGGGATCTCTCGATCGCCTTCGCTCAGGGGGGCGGCCGCAGGACGGTGGTCGACTGCGTCTCCTTCCGGCTGGAGAAGGGCCGCGCGCTGGCGCTGGTCGGCGAATCCGGCTCCGGCAAGACCGTGACCGCCCAGGCGATCGTGCGCCTCCTGCCGCAGCCGGCCGCAAGCTATCCGACCGGCGAGATCCTGTTTCGCGGCCGGGACGTGCTCGAGATGTCCGACGACGAATTGCGCGCCATGCGCGGCGCCGCCGTGACGATGGTGTTTCAGGAGCCGATGACCTCGCTCAATCCGCTGCATACGATCGAGCGGCAGATCGGCGAGATCATCGCCCTCCATCACGGCCGCTCAGCCGCGAACAGGGAACGCATCGTCGAGCTTCTGACCGAGGTCGGCATCGTCGATCCCGCGCAGCGGCTCGGAGCTTATCCCCACCAGCTTTCCGGCGGCCAGCGCCAGCGGGTGATGATCGCGATGGCGCTCGCCAATCGTCCCGATTTGCTCATCGCCGACGAGCCGACGACCGCGCTCGACGTCACCGTGCAGGCGCAGATCCTCAAGCTGCTCAAGGATCTGCAGACCAAGCTCGGGATGGCGATGCTGTTCATCACCCACGACCTCAATGTCGTCCGCCGCATCGCCGACGACGTGCTGGTGATGCGCCAGGGAGTCATCGTCGAGGCCGGCGAGACCGCGCGGGTGTTCGCCGATCCGCGCCACCCCTATACCCGCGCGCTGCTTGCCGCCGAACCCAAGGGCGATCCGCCGCCCGCCGACCGCTCGGCGCCGACGGTGGCCAGCACCGACAATCTGCGGGTCTGGTTCCCAATCCGGAAAGGCTTCCTGCGCCGCACCGTCGCTCACGTCAAAGCGGTCGACGGCGTTTCGCTCGAAGTACGGGAGGGGCAGACCGTCGGCGTGGTCGGCAAATCCGGCTCCGGCAAGACGACCCTTGGCCTTGCGATCCTGAGGCTCATCCGGTCTCAGGGACCAATCGTCTATTGCGGGCGGGCGATCGACGGCTTGAATTCGAAGGCTATGCGCCCGCTGAGGCGCGAGATGCAGATCGTCTTCCAGGACCCGTACGGCTCGCTTTCGCCCCGCATGTCGGTCGCCGAGATCGTCGAGGAAGGCCTGATCGCCCAGGGTGTGAAGATGAGCGCCGCCGAGCGTCGCCGGGTCGCCGAGCGAGCGCTCGCCGACACCGGCCTCGATCCCTCGACGCTCGACCGCTATCCGCACGAGTTCTCCGGCGGGCAGCGCCAGCGCATCGCCATCGCCCGGGCGATGGCGCTTGATCCGCAATTCGTCGTCCTCGATGAGCCGACGTCGGCGCTCGACATGTCGATCCAGGCGCAGATGGTCGATCTCTTGCGCGAATTGCAGCGGCGCCGCAACCTCGCCTATCTCTTCATCTCGCATGACTTAAGGGTCGTGCGGGCGCTGGCGAGCGAGATCATGGTCATGCGGCGCGGCAAGGTGGTCGAAAGCGGGGACGCGCGCACGGTTTTCAGCGCGCCGCAAAACGACTATACCCGCGCCCTGTTCGCCGCCGCCTTCGCCAACGAGGCGACGCTCAACTCAGTTGTCAGCCAGTGACGATGGCGATCGAGATGGTCCCCAGGGCGCGCACCTCCCTTCTCCCCTTGCGGGAGAAGGTGGACGCGCGGAACGCGCGGCCGGATGAGGGGCTCCGCGCGCACCGACGGGGCCGCGGGGTCGATCGGCCGCGGAACGATGGGACGACGTTGCCCAGCGGGCAACCCCTCATCCGTCGCCTTCGGCGACACCTTCTCCCGCAAGGGGAGAAGGGGTGATGACCCGCGCCATCCTCATCGTGCTCGATTCGGTCGGCTGCGGCGGCGCCGGAGACGCCATAGCCTATGGCGACGA
This sequence comes from uncultured Alphaproteobacteria bacterium, assembly GCA_963794155.1. Lineage (GTDB taxonomy): Bacteria > Pseudomonadota > Alphaproteobacteria > Rhizobiales > Beijerinckiaceae > Roseiarcus. The sequence goes on from CAWCCX010000009.1 coordinate 42,342, forward strand.
GGGCGCCGACACCCTCGGCCATATCGCCCAAGCGTGCGCCGATGGACGGGGCGATCGCGAGGGCCTAAGGCGCGGACCTTTGAAGCTACCGCGCCTGGAGGCGCTGGGTCTTGGCCATGCGATGAAGGCTTCGACCGGCCGCGCGCCGCCTGGCTTTGCGCTGATGAAGCCGCGCGGTCAGTGGGGCTATGGAATCGAGACTTCGCGCGGCAAGGACACGCCGTCCGGCCATTGGGAGCTTGCCGGCACGCCGGTCGACTTCGACTGGGGCTATTTCCCCGAGACGGTCCCCGCTTTTCCGGAGGCGCTCACCTCCGCGCTCATCGCCGAAGGCAAGCTTGCCGGGATTCTCGCCAACCGCCACGCCTCAGGCACCGCGGTGATCGCGGACTACGGCGAAGAGCACCTGCGGACGCTCCAGCCGATCTGCTACACGTCCGCCAACTCGGTGCTTCAGATCGCCGCGCACGAACAGGCCTTCGGGCTCGAGCGGCTCTACGGCTTATGCCGCATCGCGCGCCGCCTCTGCGATCCGCTCAACATCGGCCGGGTCATCGCCCGGCCGTTCGTGGGCGTAAGCGCCAAGGATTTCGTTCGCACCGCCAATCGCAAGGATTTCGCGGTTTCCCCGCCGGACGGCAACCTCCTGCAACGCGCCTCGCAGGCGGGTCGCGCGGTCGTCTCGATCGGCAAGATCGGCGACATCTTCGCCCATCGCGACACCGGGGACGAGCGCAAGGGCAAAAGCAACGACGGCAACGTCGACCTACTGATCGAAGCGCTCAAGACGACCGGCGAGGGCGGCCTCGTCCTCGTCAATCTGGTCGACTTCGACACCGAATGGGGCCACCGGCGCGACGTTCCGGGCTACGCGGCCTGCCTTGAGGCTTTCGATGCGCGCCTCGGCGAAATCGAAGCGGCGATGCGGCCTTCCGACTATTGCGTCATCACCGCCGACCATGGCAACGATCCGACCTTTCGCGGCTTCGACCACACCCGCGAGCATGTGCCGATTCTCGCCTTCGGCGTCGGCGCTCTCCCTGGCCCGATCGGCGCGCGCGCGAGCCTCGCCGACGTCGCCGAGACGATCGCTGCCAAGCTCGGCCTGGCGCGTGGGCCGCATGGGCGAGCCTGGGCGGCATGAGCGCCGTCATCGCGAGGACCCCCGGGTCGAAGCCCGGGGGGACGCGGCGATCCAGGGTGACGGCCGCTGCTCTACGAACCCCTGGATTGCTTCGCTCCGCTCGCAATGACGGCGACGGGTCAGTGCGGGCCGCATGAGCTTTGCGCTCGACGAACGACTTCGCCGCGATACGTTCGTTGTCGGCGACATGGCGCTCGCGCGCGTTCTCCTGATGAACGACGCCCGCTGGCCATGGCTCATCCTGGTCCCGCGGCGCGACGGGCTGGTTGAGCTTGCCGACCTCGACCCCGGCGATCGGACGCAACTGATCGAGGAGGCGGCTTACGCCTCGCGCTTTCTCAAGGCTCACGCTCGCGCGGACAAGATCAATGTCGGCGCGCTCGGCAATATCGTCCGCCAGCTCCATGTGCATGTCGTCGCCCGCACGATCGGCGATCCGGCCTGGCCGGGACCGGTCTGGGGCTTTGGCGCTGCGCGCCGATATGACGGGGCAGAAGCAGAGGCGCTGATCGCAGCCGCAGCGAGGAGCCTCGGCCTCTAGCGGCGGCGGCGAGCCGCCGCATTGCGCGGCGGACCGGAAACCGTCATAAGGCCGGCCGAGAGCTGGCCAGGAACGGCCCGGAAAGCGCGCTGCGCCGGGCCGCCTTCGCTCAAGTCACGGAGGCCGTCATGTCCGACGCATTCCAGGATCGTGAGAACACCTTCGAGAAGCAGTTCGCCCACGACGAGGACCTGCATTTCAAGGCGGTCGCGCGGCGCAACAAGGCGCTGGCGCTCTGGGTCGCCGAAATGAAGAAGCTTCCCCAATCCGAAGCGGAAAAATACGCCAGCGCATTTGTCGCGGCGCAGGTCGGCAAAAGCGACGCCGAAGTCGCCGCCGCGCTGAAAGCAGACTATGGCCGCAGCGATACCGACCTCTCCGATCACCGTCTGAGCAAGAAGATCGACGAGGAAATGGCCGAGGCGACCGCGTCGGTCAAAGCCGGGAAATAGCCTTCACCCCAACCCTCTCCCGCAAAGCCCGTCGAGGGACGGGGGTCCTGCAACTCCCTATGCGGGAGAAGGCGGCCGCGCTGAAAGCGCGGTCGGATGAGGCCTTGCGCTACCGCCCCTCGGGCCGCGCGAGCGGGGCGAACGAGGCGGCGACTTCCTCGTAGACCTCGCGCTTGAACGGCACGACAATTTCCGGCAGCCGCTCGAACCGCTCCCAGCGCCAGTCGTCGAACTCGGCGTCATGGGCGCCATCGGCCGGGCGCCGCACGTCGATCTCCTTGTCCGGGCCGACGAAGCGGAACAGGAACCATTTCTGGGTCTGGCCGCGATAGCGCCCGCCCCACCGTCCGCGCGCGCCGTCGGGCAAGTCGTATTTGAGCCACCGCGGCAGCTCGGCGATCAATTCGATCGAGCGCACGCTCGTCTCTTCCCAGAGCTCGCGCTTGGCCGCGGCGAGCGGCTGTTCGCCGGCGTCGATGCCGCCCTGGGGCATTTGCCAGGACCGGGCGTCCAGGAGCTCGGCGCCGCGCTTCCGCTTGCGATGGCCGACAAACGCTTCGCCCGCGCGGTTGACCAGCGCGACGCCGACGCAAGGGCGATATGACGGATCGCAACTCATGCGCTCATCGGGTTCAAGGTCTCGATTGCGCCGAGGGGCTTGGCGCGGCCGACATCAGGGCGGAGAGGGGAACGAGGGCGACGCCCCTCGATTCCAGCCCGTTCGCCCATCGGGCCAATCGCTCGACGCTCATCGGCGACGCGGAGGCGACGCCGATCGCCGAGCCACGCTCGCGCGCGTGATCGAGGAGCCGCGCCAGCGCCGCTTCGATCGCCTCGGGGGTCGGGTCGGCGTCGATGATGAGGTCAGCGCGCGCAGACGGCATGGCCAGCGTCGCAGCGACGTCCGGCGCGACGCTGCGCGGCGAAGCGCCGTCGTCGAGATAGCCAAGGCCGCGCGCTGCGATTTCGGTCAGAATCGGCGATATCTCCTTCGTATCGGCGGTGAACTTGCCGCCGAGGTGATTGACCACCCCAATATAGCCGGTGAACCGGCTCATGAGCCAGCGCAGCGAATCGAGATTGTCGGCGTCGGAGACGGACGTCTTCAATGTATGGCGCCGCGGCTCGCCGGCCAATTCTGAAAAGTCCTCCATCGGCGCCTGCAGGGCGATCTCGTGCCCTGCCTCTCGGGCTTCCGCCGCGCGCTCCTCTATTCCCGCGCCATATGGGGCAAACCCGAGCGTGACCGGTCCGGGCAGTTTGGCGATCGCGGCTTCGGTGCCCTCGGCGTTGAGGCCGAGGCCGCCGACCATGAGCGCGATCCGCGGGCCGCCCGGTTTCAATTTCCGGTCGAACATGACCGGCCTAGCGTAGACCTCGAACGGCCGCGCGCCATCGGGGCCGATGCGCGGCAACGGGCCGTAGCGCGAGGTCTCCGCAAGGCGAGGGTCGGGGGCCGGATCGAGCCTGACCGCGAGCGCCCGCTCAACGTCGATAGTGTTGAAAAACTCGGATTTTCGCTTCGATCACAATTCAGAAGACCGCTGGCGGCCTCGATGGAAAATTCCTTGGGGGTTCGGCGGACGGGCCGCCTTTGCCGCGTGCGACCCTTCCATAGGCCTTGCCGTGGCGACTACCGGCTTAGATCACGCTATAGGCTCGAAAACGAGATTCTCGCGGTCACTCAATTTCCGAGTTTTTCAACGCTATTCGTCGATGATGCGCGCATCAGGCGGGGCGCCGCCGCCGGCGCGCGTGACCTTCACCCCGCTCGCCGCCTCCACCTGATCGGCCGAGGCAATGGCGGGCGCCGTCCGTTCGAGGACGTTTGCCGCGACTTCGGGAGCCGGCCGCGCCGGCGCGACTTCGATCTTCGCGACCGCGGTTCGCCGCCGGGGGGCGAGTCGCGCCGCGCCAGCGTGACGAGGCCGATCGCCGCCGCGAGCGCCGCGGCGCCGAGAGCCGCCTGTCCGGCCGCGCGCATGAGGCCCGCGGGCGCCGTAGCCGCCGCGCCGGCTCTGAGCCCCAGCGGTTCGTTCAGTTCGTCCCGCACTGCCGCCGACGTCCTTCGTTCGCCCGTTTGGAAACCCGGCGAATCAGCCTCGCCGGGGACTATACTCTTTCGCCGGAGCTTGCGCCGCGCCGCCCGTGCGCGTTCCGGGGGGCTTGGATTGACCCCGCGCCTCGCGCTCCCGATAGTTCGCCCGAGCGCCGAGGCCGCCCAATGTCCATGGATCCGCTGTTGCAACCTTTCCAGCTGCGTGGGCTGAGCTTGCGCAACCGGTTGATGTCGACCGCGCATGAGCCGGCCTACACCGAAGACGGCATGCCGAAGACCCGGTATCGGCTCTATCACGCCGAAAAGGCCAGGGGCGGCATCGCGCTCACCATGATCGGCGGCTCCTCGGTCGTGGCCCCGGACAGTCCGCAGGCGTTCGGCAACATCCTTCTCTACAAGGACGAATGTGTGCCCTGGCTGAGAGAGCTCGCCGACGATGTGCACGAGAAGGGCGCCGCGGTGATGATCCAGATCACCCACCTTGGCCGCCGTACGAGCTGGAGCAGGGATGATTGGCTGCCGGTGATCGCGCCCTCGCATGTGCGCGAGCCCGCCCATCGGGCCTTCCCCAAGGCGATGGAGGACTGGGACATTGCCCGCGTGATCGCGGCCTACGCCGATGGCGCCGAACGGGCGAAGGCGGGCGGGCTCGATGGGGTTGAATTCGAGTGCTACGGGCATTTGATCGACCAGTTCTGGTCGCCCGCCACCAACCGGCGCGCCGACGAATATGGCGGATCGCTCGACAACCGCCTGCGTTTCGGCCTCGCGGTGTTCGAGGCGGTGCGGCGCCGCGTCGGCCCCGATTTCCTCATCGGCGCCCGGCTTGTCTGCGATGAGGACTGGGAGCGGGGCCTCAGCCGCGACGAGGGCATGGAGATCGCGCGCCGCCTGACCCGCTCTGGGCTGATCGACTTTCTCAACGTCATCCGCGGCCATATCGACAGCGACGAAGCCCTAAGCCGCGTCATCCCCGGCATGGGCGAACGTTCGGCCCCGCATCTCGACTTCGCCGGCGACGTGCGCGCCGAGACCCGCCTGCCGACCTTTCACGCCGCCCGCATCCAGGACGTCGCGACCGCGCGCCATGCCATCGAGAGCGGCAAGCTCGACATGGTCGGCATGACCCGTCCGCACATGGCCGATCCGCATATCGGGCTGAAGATCGCACAAGGGCGTGAGGCCGAGATCCGTCCTTGTGTCGGCATGGGCTATTGCATTGACTCGATTTATGTCGGCCAAGCCGTCTGCATCCATAATCCGGCGACCGGCCGCGAGGCGACAATTCCCCACGTCGTCCCGCGATCCCTCGGACCGAAACGAAAAGTCGTCGTCGTCGGCGCCGGTCCCGGGGGTCTCGAGGCGGCGCGGGTGGCTGGCGAGCGCGGGCATGACGTCGTCGTTCTCGAGGCCGCGGCGAAGCCGGGCGGTCAGATCGTGCTCGCCGCCGCACTCAGGCGCCGGCGCGAAATTCTCGGCATCGTCGACTGGCGGGTCAGCGAATGCGATCGCCTCGGGGTCGCCCTGCGGTTCAACGTCTTCGCCGGCGCGGACGAGGTGCTCGGGCTCGACCCGGATGTCGTCGTCATCGCGACGGGAGGCGCGCCCAATCTCGAGTTCCTCGACTCTGGCGGCGAATTCGCCGTGACCAGCTGGGACCTGCTCGCGGGCGCGGCGCGCCCGAGCGGGGAAGTGATCGTCTACGACGACAATGGCGCCCATCCTGGCCTCACCGCCGCCGAGTTCGTCGCCGAATCCGGAGCGAAGCTCGAGATCGTCACGCCCGAACGCATGCTCGCGCCCGATGTGGGAGGGACCTCTTACCCGCCTTACTTTCGCGCGTTCAGCCGCGCCGACGCCAGGGTGTTCCTGAACCTGAGGCTTGAATCGATCGCCCGCCGGGGCAATCGCGTCGTCGGCGTCTTCCTCGACGAATACGGCCGGCGGCGGGTCGAGAAGGAGGCGGACATGATCGTCGTCGAGCACGGCTCAATCCCGGTCGACGACCTCTATTTCGAGCTCAAGGCGGGCTCGGTCAACCACGGCGAAGTCGACTACGACGCGCTCATCGCCGGACGCCCGCAGACCGTGCGCCGCAACCCTGAAGGCGGCTATCGCCTGTTCCGGATCGGCGACGCGGTGGCGAGCCGCAACATCCACGCGGCCGTCTACGACGCGATCCGGCTCATGAAGGACATCTGATGGCGGCCAATCTCATCACCGACGTCGAGGGCGTCAGGGTCGGATCGGCCGATGATGCGCGGGTGGCCACAGGCGTAACAATGGTCCTCTTCGACGAACCCGCGATCGCGTCGATCGCTATCAACGGCGGCGCGCCGGCGTTGCGCGACGCCGCGCTTCTGGAGCCGGAAATGACGGTCGAGCGCGTCGACGGCTTCGTTCTCTCCGGCGGGTCGGCCTTCGGCCTCGACGCGGCGGGCGGGGCGATGGCCTATCTCGCCGAGATCGGACGCGGCTTCGAGCACCGCGGGGCGCGGGTTCCGATCGTGCCGGGCGCGAGTCTGTTCGATCTTCTCAACGGGGGCGCCAAGGACTGGGGCCGCAAGCCGCCCTACTGGGATCTGGGCCTGAAGGCGGCGTCGACCGCCGCTGTTTCTTTCGCGCTCGGGACTGCCGGCGCTGGATATGGCGCAACGACCTACAATCTCAAAGGCGGCCTCGGCTCGGCGAGCGCTGTGACTTCGAGCGGCTTTCGCGTCGGCGCGCTCGCGGTCGTCAATTCGGTCGGGCGGGCGACGCGCGGCGAAAGCCTCCATTTTTGGGCCGCCCCATACGAGCGCGGGGCCGAATTCGGCGGCCTCGGCTTCGGCCCCGGGGACATCCACGACGCGCTTGCCCTTCGCCTCAAGTCAGACACGCCGTCGAGCACCGATCTTGCGGTCGTAGCAACCGACGCGGCCTTGACCACGACCCAGCTCAAGCGGGTCGCGATCATGGCCCAGGACGGCTACGCGCTGGCGCTTCGTCCCGCCCACGCACCGATGGATAACGACGTCGTGTTCGCCGCCGCGACTGCGCGGGCGAGCGTCGCGCCCGACCTTCGCGACTTGACCGAGATCGGCGCTCTCGCCGCCGAATGCGTGGCCCGCGCCGTCGCGCGCGGGGTCTACGAGGCCACGCCCCTGCCGTTCCCGGGCGCGCAACCGACTTGGAGGCGGCGGACGATGAATTCGAGCATCAAATGAGCACTTGGGCGTTCGACTCTCGGTCCTGCGATCGCGATCAGGATCGCGAGGACGCGCCGGCGGCGCAGGTCTTATGAAAGGGCGCCGATCTTGTCGCGCGCGCCCTCCTTGCGTTCGTCCGGCGCGGCTGGCTGTGGGTCGGAGCGTTCCGGGCCGGCCGCGTCAAGCCTCATGCCGTATTTCCCGGTCCTGACGCCCTTCTCAACCACGCGGGCCGGGCTGCCGGCGACGACGCAACCGTCGGCGACGTCGCGGGTGACGACCGCGCCCGGGGCGACAATGCAACCGTCTCCCACTGTGACCCCGGGAAAGATGATCGCGCCAAAGCCGATCTGGCAGCGCTCGCCGATCCGGGTGTCGAGGGGCTGAAGGTTGACGGAATCATGCGCCAGGACGTCGGCGCCGGAGGATATGTCGGTATAGGCCCCAATGTGGACGCCGCGGGGGTTGAATGTGTCGAGGTTGGCGGTGAGGGAGATCTGACATCCCGAGCCGATATCCATGCCCCACACCGAGCGAAGCAGACCGCCTCTGAAGTGGGCGAGCGCTTTGTCGAGACCCGAATTCACCCTGCTCAGAACGGCTCTCATGCCTTCCTCGGTATTGCCGGGCCCGTCGCTCGCGCTTGTGCCCGATTTCTCCACCTTGCTACCCGGATACTCTACTCGCGCAATCGAAACAGAAAGTGTAAGCATCAACTGCCATAGAGCTTGGGGATGACCTCCTTGCGCCGGTGTTAATATTGTTTTACGCGATCCGCTAGAAATATATGGTGCACAAAAAGGCGAAACTTTCATGACCCAAGGGTCCACCGCCCATCATCTTTGCATATTCGCTTCTTAATTGCGTAATGAATCCAGTTTCCCCTTCGTAAGCAATCGATCAGCTAACCCGAATTGGGACCGCCGTCAACTCGATCGAACGTCGAGTGGCGGGCGCGACCGATCGCAGGCCGCGCCCGATGCGCGGGAGATCGTCTGGCCCCATTCCGCGGCGGGTCCCGGGCGCTTGCGGCGTTGGCAAAAAGATCGCAGGATGAATGGATGGGGAGTTCCTCGCCGCCCTGTCTGCGTCGGCTGCGCCTCAAGTCCGAAGATTGCGCTCCAGCGGAACTGTTCGCCCGGTGGCGGGGCGCGCTCGGCGAGGTGTTCGAAGTTCGCGCCACTCCCTCGGAGATCGCGGCCTTCCGAGGCGAGATCGACGTGCACGCCTCCGCGCGCCATGTGCTGAGCGCAAGCCGGCATTCGCCCCTATCGCTGGTTCGGCGGTCTCCGGGCGGCGCCCAAGAGCGTTTTGCGATCAGTCTCCAGATCAATGGCTCGGCGGCAGGCCTTGCCGGCGATGGTCCGATCCGCGCCGATCCCGGCGACGTCATGTTCATCGACCTGTCGCAGGCGATGACGGTGCGTCAATCGGCTCCGGAAGGTCTGGTGGACGGGGTGACGCTGTGGACGGCGCGCGACCGGATCCTGCCGCTCGTCTCGGATGAGAACGCGCTGCACGGTCTCGTCCTCAAGGCAGAGTCGCCGGCCGGGGCGGTGGTCGGAGCGACCATGCGGGCTTTCGCCGGGTCGGCGCCGAAAATGCGGCTCATCGATTTTGACGCGGTCGCCGAGGGCCTTGTCGCGCTGGCGGCGAAATCGATCGTTCCGGAACTCGCCCGGGCCGGCGATGTCGCGGCCTCGCCGCCGCTGGCTTCATTCGTCACCATCCGCCGCTATATCGATAGCAACCTCGCGAAGCAGGAGCTGAGCGCCGTTTCGATCGCCGCGGAGTTCGGCCTGTCCCGGGCCTCGCTCTATCGACTGTTCGAGCCGGTCGGCGGCATTGCCAAATATATTCGGAAAGCCCGGCTCAGCCGGGCCTATCAGGAGATTACCGCGGGCGAATTCTCCAATCGCCGGATCGGCCAGATCGCTTATCGGCTCGGGTTCAAAAACGTGAGCGCCTTCAGCCGGCTGTTTCACGAGGTTTACGGCGTGACCCCGGGGGAAGCCCGTGAGCGCGCGCGGGAGACCGTCGCCGAGGCGGAATACGCTGTTCCCGCTCGGCCAGGCGAATCCCTGACCCGCTGGCTCGACGCGCTCACCGCTTGAGCACCTGGCGTGCTGGCCTGGATGGTGAAGCGCCGGTTAGCGGTCGCGCGGCAGGGCGGGATGCGCCGCCGCTTGAGACCGGGCGACCTTCAACGCCTCGGCCTGGGCTCGCCATTTGTCGGCTTCGAGCCGGCTCAGGCGGGAGGCCCGCCGATGGCGCCCTTGCGACAGCCAGGTTGCGAACGCGCCTGCGACCACGCCGAGCATGGCGGCGACGATCGCCACCGCATAGAGCGGCGCGGCGATCGACAAAGCAGCGCTGACCTCGGTAGCGAACGGATCGAACGATACGGTCACGAAGTGCCGATTGGCGAACGCGAAACCGAGCAGGACCCCAGCGGCAATGACGAGGACCGCGAGTCTCAGGAAGCGAACCATGCAAGCCTCATCCGCCCAACCGCCGAGCCTGGACGGCTCACGCCTGAGCGGTTGTTCGAACGACCCTAGACCCGCTCGACCGCGCCTCGATTGAGACGTTCGCGCATTTCCTTGCCGGTCTTGAAGAACGGCGCGAGCTTCTCGGTGACCGGCACCTTGTCGCCGGTGCGCGGATTGCGGCCGGTGCGGGCCTGGCGCTGTTTGGTCGAAAAGGCGCCGAAGCCGCGCAGCTCGACGCGCTCGCCGCGGGCGAGGGCGTTGGCGATTTCGCCGAGTATGGCGTCGATGATGTTCTCGATGTCGCGCTGATAGAGGTGCGGATTGCGGGCGGCCATGCGCTGTACGAGCTCAGACTTGATCACCGAACATCCCCAACTCGAAACGACCCCGGAGTTCCGCCGCGCCTTCATGCCCTGAAATCGCGGTCCACATCAATAGCAATCCGCCACGGTCCAGCCTCAGAGCGATGCTCCGAGACCGCGGCGCCAACAGGCGATCAAGTCGAACGTTGAACCTCATACTGTCCGGTCCGGCGAAACCGGACGAGATAGGACGAGATGATCGCCTCGGCGGCTTGCGGTTCAACTCCCAGCGCCCTCAAGACCCGCCCCTCGGCTTCCGCCTCGGCGGATACGATGTTGTCCGACGCCAGCAAATCGACTTGGTCGCGGGTCGTCGTCAGCAATTTCGGAAAAAGCCCGAATGTCGCCCGGGCGGCGAAGTGGGTCGAGGCCGCGATCCAGCGCGATGGTCCGAGCGGCACGCCGACGAGCAGACGGCGGCGATCGATCGCGCGCAGCGCGAGCTCGGCTGCTTCGCGCAGCGTCATGGTCTGCGGACCGCCGAGCTCGTAAACCGTGCCGGCTTTCGCCAAACCGGAGAGCGCCGCGCCGGCCGCCTGCCCGACGTCGCCGACATAGACCGGCTGCAAGCGGGTCTTGCCGCCGCCCAATAGGGGCAATACCGGCAGATGGCAGGCCAGGGCGCCAAAGCGGTTGAAGAAATCATCCTCCGGGCCGAACACGACCGACGGACGCATGATGATCGCGTCACGGAACGCATCGCGCGTCGCCTGTTCGCCCAGCCCCTTGCTAGCGATATAGGGCGAAGCGGATTCGGCGTCCGCGCCAATTCCCGAGACATGGACATAAGCGCCGACGCCCGCACTCAGAGCGGCCCGGGCCAGCGCGAGCGCACCCTCGACATGTACGGCCGTATAGGTTTGCGCCCCGCTTTCGGCCTTCACGCCGGTCGCGTTCACGGCCGCGGTTGCGCCCTCGAGCGCGGCGGCGATCGAGTCCGGGAAACGAACATTGGCCTGCACCGGCTGGATCTGTCCCACTCCCCCCAGCGGCACGAGGAAAGCGGCAAGGTCAGGGCGGCGCACGGCGACACGAATGCGCCATCCCTTGCGCGCCAACACCCTGACGATATTGCGCCCGAGGAAACCCGACCCGCCGAAGACCGTCGCCAGACGGTTGGCTTCAGTCGTGGCTTCAGTCATCGACGTCGTCTCCATGACAGGCGAGGCGCCGCTCCCTTATGCGAAGGCCGCCCGCCTGTACAGCCGGCAAATGCGCTCGGCGGCCCGCCGCAGGTCAGGCGTTCGCCTTCTGACGCGCCGCGACCACCAGATCCGCCGCGCGCCCCGAAAGCTCGGCCAGATGATCGAACTTGGTTTCGAACGCGCCGACGCCCGAGGTCGCCGAGCGCAATTCGACGATCAGATCGCCGATCTCGGCCTCCGGAATCAGCGCCCGCAACGCCTCCCAGCCCGCCCACCCCTCCCGGGCCTCGAAACCGAGGATCTGACCGCGCCGCGCGCTCACCAGCGCGCTCGCGCGCGCCAGCGCGTCGGTCGGCACGTAGATCGTCACCGACAGGATCGGCTCGAGCAGCACCGGGCGCGCCTTGACCAGGGCTTCGTCCAAGGCCTGTTTGCCCGCGGCGCGGAAAGCCATGTCGGACGAGTCGACCGTATGATAGGAGCCGTCGATCAGCGTGACGGAGACGTCGACGACCGGAAATCCGAGCGGACCGCGCCCCATCGCGTCGCGCGCGCCAGCCTCGACGGAGGAAAAATACTGCCTCGGCACCGATCCCCCGTGCACGCGCTCGGCGAAGGCGAAACCCTCGCCGCGGCCACGTGGCCCGACCTCGACCAGAACGTCGCCGAACTGACCATGCCCGCCCGACTGCTTTTTGTGCCGCCCGCGCACAGTGACGGCGTCGCGAATCAACTCGCGATAGGCGACCGACGGCTTGTGCGCTTGGATCGTCACGCCGAACCGGTCGGCGAGCCGCTCGGTGGTGACGCGCAAGTGCATCTCGCCCTGCCCGAACAGCTTCAATTCAGACATCTCGGCGTCCTGAACATAAGAGAGCGCGCGATCCTCTTCGCAAAGCTTGGCCAAAGCGCTCGCCAGCCTCACTTCGTCCTTTCGATCCTTGACGCGGATGGCGACCCCCTGAGTGGGGGGCGGAGCGCCGGGAATCGCGGCGGCGGGCGGTTGGGCTCGCCCGTCGGCGATGCGGTCTCCCGTGGCGAGGTTCTCCAGACGTGCGAAAGCGACAGTGTCGCCTTCCTCGGCGCGCGTGAGCTTCGACGATACGGCGCCCATGAGTCGGGCTAGGCCGCCAATGCGCTCCTCGACCCCGCGTGAGTTGACGACCGTCGCCCCATCGGCGAAGGCGCCTCGCAGGACCCGCGCCAGCGACAGCTTGCCTCCGTGCGCGGTGTGGATCGTCCGGACCACCTGCGCCAGCGCCGGACCTTTGTCGTCGATCCGTAGGCGCTTGCGGGTATGGACGACGCCGGGCGATTCATGCCGAAGCGCCTTGAGGAGCCTGGTGACTCCATGGCCGCCAGTCGCCGAGCCCATCAGCACCGGCACGACGCGCCCCTCGCGCAATTCCCGCGCCAGGTCGTCGAACACAAGATCCTTCGGCGGATCGATGTCGCTGATAAGCTGCTCCATCAGCGCGTCGTCATAGTCGGCAAGCTTCTCGAGCATGAGATAGCGCGCCTGCTTTTCCTCGGGGATGACCCCAGCCGGCATCTCGATGACGCTGGACGGCGCGGCCTCGCGATAGACGAAGGCGCGCTCGAGCGCTAGATCGATGAATCCGGTGGCGACGCCGTTCTCCCACACCGGAATCTGCCGCAACAGCAGTGGGGTGCGCGAGGCGGGCTGCAGCATCTCGAGCGTCTCGCGCAAGCTCCCGCTCGCCTGATCGATCTTGTTGAGGAACAGGATGCGCGGCAGCCCGAGCTCTTCGAGCTCTCGTAGGATGACTTGCAGCGCCGGGACCTTGCGCGGATCGGCCTCGCAAACGACGACGGCCGCGTCGCAGATCGGCAGGGCGTATCGCATATCATGGATGAATTCGATCGAGCCTGGAGCGTCGAAGAAGGTGAACCGATCGCCGAGATAATCGATGCTCGCGACGTTGGGCTCGACGCTCATTGCGTGGCTGCGCGCCTCCGGGCTCGAATCGCCGACGCTGGTGCCTTCGCGCACCGATCCTTGCCGCGCCACGCCGCCGCCGCGCGCCAGGATTCCCTCGAGAAGGCTGGTCTTGCCGCTTTGAAACGGCCCGACGATCGCGACCAGACGGGGACCGGCGACGCGGTTCTCGTGATTGGCTCCGTTCAATATCGGCCTCCCTCAAGCGATACGCCGCGCCGCCAGCGTCCCATTCGCAAGGCGATCCGCTCCCTGAACCCGAAGGCGTCCCTCCGGAGGCGGTTTTATCAATTATGACCGAGCCTTATGACCTGGCGTCGGCATTGTCGGTGCGGTACGCGCGCTGTCGCGCACTTGACATGGTTGCAAGAACGGGGGCGGCGCGCAAGACGGTTGACAATGCGCTGGCGAAGCCACCGAGCAGGCGAGTTCTCGCAATCGCCGCCCGCGTCCTGTATGGGACGGCGCGAACACGGGTTTCGGGCGAGGTGGAAGAGTTCATGGGTCAGGGCCAAACGGTCGACGCCGCGCGGGTGGCGGCCGCGCTTGGCGGCCGCTCGGTGGTTCTCGTCGGCATGATGGGGGCCGGAAAAACGTCGGTCGGCAAGCGGCTTGCGGCCAAGCTCGGACTGCCATTCGTCGATGCCGACGCCGAAATTGAAGCCGGCGCTCAATTGACTATCTCCGAGATCTTCGAGCGGTTCGGCGAGCTTTATTTCCGTGAGGGCGAGCGCAAGGTGATCGCGCGCCTGCTCAATGGCGGACCGCTGGTCCTGGCGACGGGCGGCGGAGCGTTCATGAATCCGGCGACGCGCGACCATATCGCCAAGCGGGGGGTCTCGATCTGGCTTCGCCCGAGTTTCGACATTCTGCTCGCCCGCGTGCGCAAGAAATCCAACCGACCGCTCTTGAAGACCGCAGACCCGGAACAGACGCTGCGCCGGCTCCTCGAGGAGCGGACGCCGACCTACGCGCTCGCCGATTTCACCATCGAATTGGTCGACGGCTCGCACGACACGGTCGTCGACGCCATCATGCGGCGACTCGACGCGGCGCTGAGCAAGGATGTCGAGCCGTGCGAGGAGGCGAGGCGCAGAGTAGAGGTGCAGCTTGGCGCGCGCTCCTATCCGATCCTGATCGGGCCCGGCGTCCTCGACGAGGCTGGGGCCGAGATCGCCAGAATCGCGCCGCGCGTTCATTGCGCGATCGTAACCGACGCCCGCGTCGCGCCGCTCTATCTCGATCGGCTCGCCGCAAGCTTGCATCAGGCGGGTCTCCGCTCGACTCCGATCGTTTGCCCGCCCGGGGAAGCCACAAAGAGCTATGCGGAGTTCGCCCGCGTTTGCGATGCCTTGATTGAGGCGCGCATCGAGCGTCGAGACGTCGTCATTGCGCTTGGCGGCGGGGTCATCGGCGATCTCGCCGGATTCTGCGCCGCGAGTCTGCGCCGCGGCGTGCGACTGGTCCAGATCCCGACCACGCTCCTGGCCCAGGTCGATTCGAGCGTCGGCGGCAAGACGGGGATCAATTCTCGGCGCGGCAAGAACCTCATCGGCGCCTTTCATCAACCCTCGCTGGTGCTGGCCGACACCATGTGCCTCGATACGCTGAGCGAGCGCGATTTTCGCGCCGGCTACGCCGAAGTCGTCAAATATGGGCTCATCGGCGACCGCGGCTTTTTCGAGTTTCTGGAATCGAGTTGGCGCGATGCGTTCGCCGGCGGTCCGGCGCGCGCTGAAGCCATTGCGGCGAGTTGCGCCGCCAAGGCGCGCGTGGTCGCCGCCGACGAGACCGAGCAGGGAGAGCGCGCCCTGCTCAATCTCGGGCATACGTTCGGACACGCGCTCGAGAGCCTGACAGGTTACGATTCGGCGCGGCTTGTGCACGGCGAGGGCGTCGCGATCGGCATGGTCTCGGCTTTCCGTTTCTCGCGCGACCTCGGCTTATGCTCGGGCCAGGACGCGACACGGGTCGAGGCGCACTTAAAGACGACCGGCCTTCCGACCCGCATGCGCGACATTCCCGGCTTCGACGCGGCTGCGGAAGAGATCCTCGCCGCCATGCGCCAGGACAAGAAAGTCGAGCGCGGCCGGCTGACTTTCATTCTCGCCAGGGGGATCGGCGAGAGTTTCGTCGCTCGCGACCTCGACGAAGCAAGCGTCTCGGCTTTCCTGGCTCGCGAGCTCGCCGTCTCGACCTGAAAGTCGGTCGTGGCCCGCATTACTCCCGCAAGCGCACGTGCTAAAATCGATCCATGGCGTATAGCCTCGACATTGTCGTCATCGTCTTGAGCATCGTCGCCGCAGCGTTCTTCGCCGGGGCCGAGACCGCCCTGACCGCAGCGTCCCGCGCGCGCATGCACGCGCTGGAAATGGCCGGTGACAACAGGGCGAAACTGGTGACCCGGCTGATCGGCATGCGCGGGCGCCTCATCAGCTCGATGCTGCTCGGAGGTCAGTTTGTCACCATCGGCGCGTCGGCGATCGCGACCAGCGTCCTGCTCAGCCTGTATGGCGATCGCGGCGTATTGGCCGCGACCATCATCATGACCGCGCTGATCGTCATTTTCGGCGAGGTGCTGCCGAAGACGATCGCGATCGCCTATCCGGACCGCGTCTCGCTCTTGATCGCGCCGCTGGTTCTCTTTTTCGTCCGAATATTCGGCCCCATCGTCAGCGCGGTCGAGGCGCTGGTGCGCGGCGTCTTGCGGCTGTTCGGCGTCTCGCTCGTCGACGAGGACGCGGGCGTCTCCGGCCATGACGAATTGATGGGGGCGGTCGACATCCTGCACCGCGAGGGGGAAGTCGAGCGGGACGAGCGCGACATGTTCGGCGGCCTCTTGGAATTGTCGGAAATTCCGGTCTCTGACGTGATGATTCATCGTACCAAGATGCGACTCATCGATGCTGACCTGCCGCCCGAGGAGCTGGTGCGCGAAGTGATCGCCTCGCCCTACACTCGCATGCCGCTCTGGCGCGGCGACCCGGACAATATCGTCGGCGTCCTGCACGCCAAGGATCTGCTCAGGGCCTATGTTGCCGCCGGCGGAGACGCGAGCAAACTAAATGTCGCCGATTTGACGCTCGAGCCTTGGTTCATCCCCGAGTCGACGACGCTGCGCGATCAGCTACGAGCGTTCTTGCTCCGAAAGACCCATTCCGCGCTCGTCGTCGACGAATATGGCGTCGTGCAGGGGCTGGTGACTCTCGAGGACATCATCGAGGAGATCGTCGGCGATATTCGCGACGAGCACGACGTGGCCGTTCAGGGCGTGCGCAAGCAGCGGGACGGTTCGGTCGTGGTCGACGGCTCGGCCACCATTCGCGAGCTCAATCGGGCGATGGGCTGGAATTTGCCCGACGACGAAGCCGCAACCGTGGCCGGCCTCGTCATTCATGAGGCGCGCTCGATTCCCGAGCCGCGCCAGACTTTCAGTTTCCACGGCTTCCGCTTCGAGGTGCTGCGCAAGCAGCGCAATCGGATCGCAGCGCTGAGAATCACCCCGCTCGCGCCGCGTGCTGAGCCCGGAGCGGTCGGCCAGGAGGGCGAAGCGGCGCCCCATGAGTGAGGCGCAGTCCGGTCGTCCAAGCGTCCGGAAGGCGGCAGGCGCCGCCGAGATCCGTTGCCGGCTCCATGGACATGCCTATATAAGCGCCCAGCGCATCGGCCGGCGGCCGGCGAGAGGTTTCAATGTCCTGGAATAATCAAGGCGGCGGACCCTGGAAGTCGCCGGGGCGCGGCCCGTGGGGCCAGGGCCCGTTTGGGCCGCCCCCGACCGGCGACCTGGAAGAGATCATCCGCCGCGTTCAGGAGGCCCTTTCCAAATTGACCCCCGGCGGATCGGGAGGCGGCGGAGGGAAGGGGTTCGGCGGCCGCGCGGCCTTGTTTCTAGTGCTCGCCGCGCTATTGCTCTGGTTCGCATGGGGAACCTTTTATACCGTCCAGCCGAGCGAAGTCGGCATCAATCTCGTGTTTGGCCGCTACACCGGCAAGACCGCCGCCGGCCTCAACACCAACTGGCCCTGGCCGATCGGCTCGGTGATCAAGGTCCCGGTCTGGGATCAGCAGATCACCGAAGTCGGCTATCGAAGCCTAGGCGCGAGCGCCGACGTTCCCGAAGAGAGTCAGATGCTGACCGGGGACAAGAACATCGTCGACGTGCACTTCCGGGTGAACTGGCAGATCGATCCCGCCAAGCCCGAAGACTACGTGTTCAACATTCTCAACCCGCGTGAGACGGTCAAGGCGGTGGCCGAGAGCATCATGCGCGAGGTGGTCGGCCTGAAGACCATCGACGGCATCCTCACCACCGACCGGGCGTCGGTCGAGGCCGATGTGCAAAAGCGGATGCAGGACCTGCTTAATACGTACCGGGCTGGCGTTCTCGTCAAGCAGGTGCAGCTGCAGTCCGTTGACGCCCCGAGCCAGGTCCTTTCCGCCTATCGCGACGTGACCGCAGCGCAACAGGACCAGCAGCGTGCGGTCAACGAGGCCGAGACCTACGCCAACAAGGTCGTGCCCGAGGCCGAGGGCGGGGCCGCCCGCATCGTCGCCGAGGCCAACGCCTATCGCGAGCAGACGATCCTCGAGGCGAAGGGCCAGACCTCCCGCTACAGCCAGATCTACGACCAGTACAAGAAGGCGCCGGGCGTGACCCGCGAGCGCATGTACCTCGAGACCATGGAACGCGTGCTTGGCCCGATGGACAAGACACTCGTCGATTCGAACTCCGCCAGCCCGCCGGTGCCCTATATCGCGCTCGAACCGTTGCAGTCCAAGCCCGGAGCAAGCGGCAAATGAGGTGGTCCCTGAACGGCGTCGTTCTGGCCGCGATCGCAATCGTCGCCATCATTGTCGCGTCGATGGCGACGTTCGTCGTCGATCCAACCGAACAGGCGCTGATTCTGCGTTTCGGCCAACCGGTGCGCGACTTGATTGACGCCCCCGGCCTCTATTTCAAGTGGCCGTTCGTCGACACAGTCGTCTATATCGACAAGCGCATCCTCGCGCTCGACAACGAGCGCCAGGAAGTGCTGGTGTCCGACAATCAGCGCCTGGAGGTCGACGCCTTCGTGCGCTACAAGATCGATGATCCGTTGCTCTTCTATCAATCCGTCTTCAACACCCGCGGCGCCGACGCGCAACTCGGCGGCATGCTGAATTCGGCGCTTCGCCGCAGCCTATCCGGGGCCTCGATCACCGACATCGTGCGCGACAAGCGCGACGCGCTGATGGCCGACATCCGCGACCAGATGATCGCAGGCGCCAAGCGCTTCGGCCTCCAGGTCGTCGACGTGCGGATCAAGCGAGCCGACCTGCCGGCGGAGAACTCGGAAGCGGTGTTCCGGCGCATGCAGACCGAGCGGCAGCAGCGCGCCGCCTCCTATCGGGCGCAAGGGTCGCAGCAGAGCCAGCAGATCAAGGCCGAAGCGGACCGAAAGGTCACCGTCATCACCGCCCAGGCTCAGCAGCAGTCGGAGCAGATCCGCGGCGAGGGCGACGGCGAGCGCAACCGCATTTTCGCCGACGCCTATGGCGCGGACCCGGAGTTTTTCTCCTTCTACCGCTCGATGCAGGCCTACCAGAATAGCTTCTCCAATGGGCAGACCCGGGCGCTTATCAGCCCGAAGTCGGACTTCTTCCGTTACTTTTCCACGCCGACGCCAGCGCCTGAAACGGCGACCGCGCCAACAGCGAAGACCGACTGAGATGCGCGACTTCAGCGTGGCGATCGGGCTCGTTCTGGCGATCGAAGGGCTGCTGATGGCCGGCTTCACCAATTCAATGCGGACGCGCATGGCGATCGCCGCCCGCGAGGATCCGGGAAAATTGCGTGGGATCGGCCTCGGCGCCGCGTTTGTCGGCGTGGGAATCGTCTGGGCGTCCCGCTCGCTGCTTTAGCCCGCTTTTCCGGCGAAGCGACGTCCCGCCGGGCCGATGGATCAATGAGGAGAAACTCATGCTGTACGACGCGCTGCGAAATCCGGCGACGCATCGGCGCCATGCGAGGTCGGCGGTCGCGCTTGCGTTCGTCTCGACGCTCGTCGGCGCTCCCCTGGCGCTGGTCCCGGCCAGTCCCGCCGCCGCCCAGTCGCGGCCGAGCAATCTCGCCGATCTTGTCGACCAGGTCTCCGAAGCCGTGGTCAACATCTCGGCCACGCAGACGGTCGATGACAAAGACAGCGCCGCGCCGGACTTGCCCAAGGGCACGCCGTTCGACGAGATGTTCGAGGAGTTCTTCAAGAATCACGGCATCAATCCGCAACCGCGCGCGCGCAGGGCGCAGTCGTTGGGCTCCGGCTTCGTCGTCGATCCGAGCGGCGTCGTCATCACCAACAACCACGTGGTCGGGGACGCCAACGACATCGTGGTCATCTTCACCGACGGCCGCAAACTCAAGGCCACCGTCATCGGCAAGGATCCCAAGGTGGACGTCGCGGTCCTGAAGGTGGAGAGCGACAAGCCGCTCAAGACCGTCAAGTTCGGCGACAGCGACAAAATGCGCGTCGGCGACGGCGTGATGGCGGTCGGCAACCCGTTCGGCCTCGGCGAAACCGTGACCGCCGGCATCATTTCAGCCCGCAATCGCAATATCGACAGCGGCCCCTACGACGACTTTCTGCAGACCGACGCCTCGATCAACAAGGGCAATTCAGGCGGCCCGCTGTTCAATCTGCAGGGCGACGTGATCGGCATCAACACCGCCATCCTCTCGCCTTCGGGGGGCTCGATCGGCATCGGCTTCGCCACGCCTTCGGCGACCGTCGTGCCGGTGATCGCCCAACTCCGGGAGTTCCATGAGACCCGGCGCGGCTGGCTCGGCGTCCGCATTCAGCCGGTCGACGACACCATCGCCGACAGCCTGGGGCTGGGCTCGGCCCGCGGCGCTCTCATCGCCGGCGTGGATGCGAAGGGCCCGGCAAAACCTGCCGGCCTGGTGGCGGGCGACGTCATCGTCAGGTTCGACGGCAAGGAGGTTAAGGAATCACGTGATCTTCCGCGTCTCGTGGCGTCGATGCCGGTCGGCAGGGACGTCGAGGTCGTCGTGGTGCGCAATGGCAAGGAAGTCACCAAGACGGTAACGCTCGGGCGCCTGGAAGACGGAGAAAAGACAACCGCGCGCGCCGCCGAGGACAATGACGCATTGCAGCCGGACGCCGTCACCAAGGCGTTGGGCATGGAGTTTTCCGCCCTCAGCGACGAGGCGCGCAAGACGTTCAAGATCAAGGAGAGCGTCAAGGGCGTGGTCGTGACGTCGGTCGATCCCGCCTCCGCCGCGGCGGAAAGGGGCTTGCGGCCGGGCGACGTGATCGAGGAGGTCAATCATCAGGCGGTCGAACACCCGGGCGACGTCGCCAGGGCGATCGATGGCGCGAGGACGGATTCGAAGAAACCGGCGCTGCTCTTGGTCTCGAACGGCGAAGGCGAAGTGCGCTTCGTCGCCGTTCCGGTCAATTGAACGAAAAGGAGCGGCGCAATGGCCGACGGATCAGCGACAGCGGACAATGCGCTCGCGGTGGCGCGGGACGTTCTCAGGCGCGCGCCGCTCATCGACGGGCATAATGATCTCGCCTGGGTCATCCGCGTCGACCGGGCCGCGCGAGGCGATGTCCTCGCTTACGATCTCGGCCGCGTCCATGAGCGCGCCGACACCGACATTCCGCGTTTGCGCGAGGGCATGGTCGGGGCCCAGTTCTGGGCCGCCTTCCAGCCGACCGATGCGCCCCATCCGGCGCGCACCGCGCTCGAGCAGATCGACCTCATCCGCCGCATCGAGGAGGCTCATCCCGACGTCTTCTTGCCGGCGCGGCGGGCGGCGGACTACGCCAGGGCCAAGTCCGAAGGCAAGATTGCGTCCTTCATCGCGGTCGAAGGCGGCGTTGGGCTCGAGAATTCGCTGAGCCCGCTGCGCATCTGGCATGCAGCCGGCGTGCGGCTGATGACGCTGTGCCACAATGAAAGCCTCGATTGGGTCAATTCGGCGACCGACGCGCCCCGCAACGGCGGCCTCAACGCCTTCGGGCGGGCGGTCGTCGGTGAACTCAATCGCCTCGGAATGGTCATCGACCTCGCCCATGCGTCGCATGACGCGATGCGCCGGGTGCTCGAGGTGACGGAGGCGCCGGTGGCGCTCTCACACTCCAACGCCTATTCGCTGTGCGATCATCCGCGCAACGCGCCCGACGACGTGCTTCGGCAGCTCAAGGCCAACGGGGGCCTGGTGATGGCGACCTTCGTGCCTGGTTTTGTTTCGCAGCCGCTTCGCGACTGGCTGCGGCGGTCGCGCGATGCTTATGGCAAGGCGCCGCTGGCAGCCGATCCCAAGACCCAACTCGCCGGTCTCGAGGCCAAGCACGGCTCGGCGCCGAAGGCGAGCCTTGAGCAGGTAGCCGACCACATAGTGCGGCTGGTCGAGACTGCAGGCCTCGACCATGTCGGGGTTGGATCCGACTATTTCGGCGGCGCTTCGCCGGTCGGGCTCGAGGACGTCAGCCGCTTTCCCCACCTGTTCGCGGAACTGGTACGGCGCGGCTTCTCCGAGCGCGACCTCGAGAAAATGTCGTCGAGAAACATGCTCAGGGTGCTGCGGCGGGTTGAGGCGGTTGGCAAGTTGCTGCGCAAGACCCGGCCACCGGCGATCGGCCGGCTAGAAGATTATCGCGATCCGTGACAGGCGAGCAGCGGCAGTCGAGCCCGCCCGGGGTTTCGGGCGCTGGGCTACTCGGCTATAGCTCGGCCGCCGCCAAGACCGAATGAAGGCCGCCATGGCGCTCGTGGACGCGACCCAGCCGCAGCCGAATATCGACGTCGGCCGCATGGCGCCGCGCGCTCGCGAGGCGAGCGAATTTCTGAAGGCGCTTGCGCACGAATCGCGGCTGATGATCCTGTGCGACCTCTTGCAGGGCGAGAAATCAGTCGGCGAATTGGAGGCGCTGCTCTCGAGGCGGCAGTCGACGGTGTCGCAGCAATTGGCGCGCTTGAGGCTCGAGGGCCTGGTCGCCGCGCGCCGCGACGGCAAGACGATCTATTACCGCATCGCCAGCGACAAGGCGCGGTCAATCATCGGCGCGCTCTATGATTCCTTCTGCAAGCCGGCCGGCGGTGCGTAGCTTTCGCCTCAGTCCGCCCGACGCAACCCGCTCGCGCAGGCGCCGGCCAGCGTGAGGGCGGCGGCGCCCCAGAGCGCAATCGACGTCGCATGCTCGGGCGCGCGTCCGAAGGCGACCGCCATCAGCGCGGTTCCAAGCGACTGGCCGATCAGCCGTCCGGTGGATTGCAGACCGGCCGCCCCGCCGCTGCGCTCGCGCGGCGCGCTGCCGATGATGAGCCGGTTGTTGGGCGACTGGAAAAACCCGAACCCGAGCCCGCAAATGGCG
This sequence comes from uncultured Alphaproteobacteria bacterium, assembly GCA_963794155.1. Lineage (GTDB taxonomy): Bacteria > Pseudomonadota > Alphaproteobacteria > Rhizobiales > Beijerinckiaceae > Roseiarcus. The sequence goes on from CAWCCX010000009.1 coordinate 65,062, forward strand.
AGCCGCCAGACGAGCGAGCCGGGATCCGGATCGCCGACCTTGAGCGCGACCAGGGCGAGCCCTGTTCCCATCGCCAGAAGACCGATGCTGCCGAGAATGCCGGGGATGAAACGATCGGCGAGGCGCCCGGCGATCGGCGCGATGAGGGCGGTCGCGACCGGCCACGGAGTCATAAGAAGGCCGGTCGCTCCTGCGGAGCGGCCGAGCGTGTCCTGGAAATAGAACGGCAACGCCACCAAGGCCAGGCTTTGCGCGCCAAACGACGTGATCGACGTTGCGAGCGATAGGGCGAACACCGGCCGGCGCAGGAGATCCACCGGCAGGAGCGGCGCGGGCAGCGAGAGTTGCCTCCTCACCAGGATGACGCCGATCGCCGCGCCCAAGCCGATTTCGGCCAGCGCCAGCGAAGCGCTTCCCCTCTCGCCGATCCGGTTGACGCCGGCGATGAAGAGCCCGAAGGCGAGCGCATTAAGAACGACGCTCAATATATCGAGGCGCCCGGCGGCGCGCGGCGTCGCCGGCAGCGTCTGCGCCGCCATGACTAGCGCCAGCACGCCAATCGGGACGTTGATCAGAAACAGCCAATGCCAGGAGGCGACCGAAAGGATCGCCGCAGCGACGCTTGGGCTCGCGGCCGTGGCCACGGCGACCACCACCGCCATGTTGCCGACCCCTTGGCCGAGCCGCGCGTGCGGGTAGATGAATCGGATGAGCGCGATATTGACGCTCATGATCCCGGCCGCGCCCAGACCCTGAACAAGGCGCGCGAAAGTCAGCACCGCGAAGGTCGGCGCGAGCGCGCAGGCGAGCGAGGCGACGGTGAAGACGGCGAGCCCCCACCAATAGACGCGCCGGTAGCCGAACATATCGCCGAGCGCGGCCAGCGGCAGCAGCGAGACGGTGACCGCGAGCTGGAAGGCGTTGACGATCCAGGTGGCGCTCTCCGGCGCGACGGCGAACTGGCGCGCCATCGTCGGCAGCGCCACGTTGACGATGGACCCGTCCAGCACCGCCATGGTGATCGCCATGGCGAGAGTCGAAAACGCCATGAGGCGCTGCGGATTGGCGAGGCCGTCGTGGACCTGGGCGACGACCGGGGCGGATACCGGTTCTGGGCGGTTCAAATCGGATGGCCCTCTCCGCGCCTCCTGAGCGCCGCCATCAAGCCGCCGTCCCCCACAAGTCGTATGCGTCGGAGCGATCAATTCTGACCGTTACGAAGTCGCCGGCGCGCAACGGCCGGCGGGTCGAGATGTGGACGGCGCCGTCGATCTGCGGCGCGTCGCCCTTGGTGCGGCCCTTCGCCTGAGTCGCCCCGCCCTCGTCGACGATGACTTCGAGGCGCTTGCCGACCTTGGCGGCGAGCTTCTTCGCGCTGATCGCCTGGGCGCGCTGCATGAAACGCTTGTGCCGGCTCGTCTTTATCGCGTCCGGCACGGGCTCACGGCCGAGGTCGTTGGCGACGGCGCCTTTGACCGGCTCGTAGGGGAAGGCCCCGACGCGGTCGAGCTTCGCTTCGACGAGCCAGTCGAGGAGGAACTGGAAGTCCTCCTCGGTCTCGCCGGGAAAGCCGACGATGAAGGTCGAGCGGATGGTGAGCTCCGGGCAGATCGCGCGCCAGGCGCGGATGCGCTCGAGCGTTTTTTCCTGGGCTGCCGGCCGCCGCATCGCTTTCAAGACTGCGGGCGAAGCGTGCTGGAACGGCACGTCGATATAGGGCAGCACATTGCCGCCGTTCATGAGCGCGATCGCCTCGTCGACATGCGGATAAGGGTAGACATATTGCAGCCTGACCCAGGCGCCGAGCGCTCCCAGTTCGCGGGTGATGTCGAGAAAGCGCGCCGGCGTCTCTCGCCCGCGCCATTCGCTCGCGGCGTATTTGAGGTCGCGGCCGTAGGCGCTGGTGTCCTGGGCGATGACGATGAGCTCCTTGACACCTGCTTTGACCAGTCGCTCCGCTTCGCGCAGCACGTCGCTCGCCGGGCGCGAGGCGAGGTTCCCGCGCAAGCTCGGGATGATGCAGAAGGTGCAGCGGTTGTCGCAACCTTCGGCGATCTTGAGATAGGCGTAGTGGCGCGGCGTGAGCCGCACGCCCTCGCCGCCGGGAATGAGATCGAGGAACGGATCGTGGGGCGCGGGAGCGGCCTCGCGCACCGCCGCCATCACGCTGTCGAACGCTTGCGGGCCGGTGATCGCCGAGACATTGGGAAACGCGTCGCGGATCGCTCCCGGCTCGGCCCCCATGCAGCCGGTGACGATCACCCGTCCGTTCTCGTTCATGGCCTCGCCGATCGCCGCCAAGGATTTCCGCCTTGGCGCTGTCGAGAAAGCCGCAGGTATTGACGATCACCGCATCGGCGCCGGCGTGAGTGCGCGAAAGCTCGTAACCCTCGGCGCGCAGGCGGGTTAGAATCCGCTCGCTGTCGACCAGCGCCTTTGGACAGCCGAGCGAGACGAAGGATATGCGCGGAGCGGAACGGTGCGCTGAGGTTTCGGTCACGCCGGTCGATTGCCACGGGCGCGCAACGAGAGCAAGACGCATTTCCTTCTCCTCTCGGGCGAGAACCGAGCCCGCCACGCGGACAATCGACCGAAATCGTGGTCTCCGCGACCCTGTCGCCTGAGCAAGGGCTGACGAGCGATTGCCAGTTTGGTAGGTTGATGACGATGAGAACGCTCGATGACATTGAAAAGGCCCTATCCGAATTGCCCGCCGACCAGCTGGACGAGTTCCGGGCTTGGTTCGAGGCCTTCGAGGCTGCTCGTTTCGACAAAAGGATTGAGCGCGACGCCAAAGCGGGCCGACTTGACCGGCTCGCTGAGCAGGCTCTCGCCGATTTCCGCGTGGGTCGCGCGCGCGAGCTGTGAGGCACATTGCCAGTCCCGCGTTCTGGGAGGCCTATTCGAGGCTTCCACGGAGCGTCAGGGAGCTGGCTGACAAGAACTACGAGCTGCTCAAAGAAAATCCGCGACATCCGTCTTTGCAGCTCAAGAAAGTCGGGCGCTTCTGGTCGGTTCGCGTCGGCAGCCGCTACCGGGCCTTGGCGGTGGAAGTCGACGCAGACCTGCTATGGTTTTGGATCGGCTCCCACGCGGACTACGACGCCATCATCTGATCTCGCCCGTGCGACCTAGCGTCGCGTCAACAGCGTCACAGGTCCAATTCCGGCCCCAGCGGCACGATCCCGGTCGGATTGATGCGCAGGTGGCTGGCGTAATAGTGGTGCTTGATGTGGAAGAAATCGACTGTCTCCGAGACGCCCGGCCAGTGGTAGAGCTCGTGGAGATAGCGGCTCAGCGCCGGATAGTCTCTGATTTCCCGCAAGTTGCACTTGAAGTGGCCGAAATAGACGGGATCGAAGCGAATGAGGGTGGTGAACAGGCGCCAATCCGCTTCCGTCAACCGATCGCCGGAGAGGAAACGCTTGTTCGCGAGCCGCTGCTCCAAAAAGTCGAGCGTCTCGAACAGGGCGCGGAACGCCTCCTCGTAAGCTTCTTGTGAGGTCGCGAAGCCGGCGCGATAGACGCCGTTGTTGACGGTTGCGTAGATGCGGGCGTTGAGCGCGTCGATCTCCCCCCTCAGCGCGAGCGGATAATAGTCGCCCTCCGCAGCGCCGACCCCATCGAAGGCGCTGTTGAACATCCGGATGATCTCGGACGATTCGTTGTTGACGATCGTGCCCGTCTTCTTGTCCCAAAGAACCGGCACGGTGACCCGGCCGCTATAGTCGGGCCGCGCCTTGACATAGAACTCGCTCAACGCCTCGGCGCCGAAAATCGGATCGGGAATGACGCCCCGGCCCTCGTTGAAGATCCAGCCGCGCTCGCGCAAAAGCCAATGGACGACCGAGAGCGAGAGCATGCCCTCGAGCCCCTTGAGCTTGCGGAAAATGAGGGTGCGGTGCGCCCACGGGCAGGCGAGCGAGATAATGAGGTGATAACGGCCCGCCTCCGCCTTAAACCCGCCTGAGCCGCTCGGTCCCGCTTCGCCGCTCGCAGTCACCCAGTTGCGGAACGGCGCGTCGGGCCGGACGAAATGGCCCGTCCGGTCGTGCGGAAAGTCGCCCTCGGCGCGCCAGGATCCCTTTTGGAGAACGCCCATCTTACAATGACCTCTTTCGTCCGAGGCAGAGGGGCGCCTCAGGCTCGCGCCTATAGCACGAAGGGGCCTTCGCGCCGAACCGCTGCTATACGCGCCCGGTGACCGGGATCAGCGCGCCGGTGACGGCCCTTGCTTCGTCCGACGCCAGGAACAGCATGACCGAGGCGAGATCGGCCGGCGCGACCCAGCGGTCGAACTCCGCCTTCGGCATGTCGCGGCGGTTCATCGGCGTGTCGATGATCGATGGCAGCACCGCGTTGACGGTGACGCCTCTGAGCTTCAATTCCTGCGCCAGGCTCTCGGTCAGCCGGTGCACTGCCGATTTGCTCGCCGCATAGGGGCCAAATCCCGACGCGGCGTGAAGGGCGGATTGCGCTCCAACATTGACGATGCGGCCCGCGCCGCTCTCGATGAGATAGGGCAGCGCCGCCCTGCAGGCGTTGAGCGCCGTCTTGAGGTTCAGCGCGTACATGCGCTCCCACGCATCGTCCTTGCCGCCTTCGACCGTTTCCCATGCAAAGCCGCCGGCAATGTTGAACAACGCGTCGAGCCGGCCGAACTTCGTTTTGACATTGGCCATCGCTTGTGTCGCCGTGTCGGGCGATGAGAGGTCGAGCCCGCCGATGAGCAGGGCGTCGAGCCCGAGGCGCGCGGCCATCCCCTCCGGCGCAGCCGGGGCGTGGTCGAGCGCCGCGACCGACGCGCCGCGCGCGGCTGCAACCTCGACGACAACCCGCCCCAACGCCCCGAACCCGCCAGTGACGACGATCGTCTTGCCGCGCATCGTGATCCTCTTCTGAGCCGCTAGGCCGCCTTCTCGGCCGGCGCCCTGCCGCCCTTGAGCTCACCGAGCGCGGTGGCGCGTGCTTTCGCCGCCTCCGTCGCGCTCGCCTCTTTCACATGCCCGTAGCCGCGGATGGCCTCGTACGCGCTGACGACGCGCACGGCGGCCGGATGGGACGATGGCGCGAGGCGCTGGACAAGGTCGGCGACGTCGGCCTCGAAATCGGCGATGAGGCGCCTCTCGAGCTTGCGCTCGTCGCTGTTCCGGAACGGATCGAGCCATGTGCCGCGCAGGGACTTGAACCGCGCCATGACCCGGAAGGCGCTCATCGCCCACGGGCCGACCTCGCCTTTCTTCATCCGCCCGGTCGCCGGATCGGGCCGGGCGAACGGCCAGGCCCCGATATGGAAATGCAGCCGGTAAGGGCCTTCGAACTCGCGCGCCAGCGCCTGCTGGAACCCCGGCGCCGCGAACAGGCGCGCGACTTCCCACTCGTCCTTGACCGCGAGCAGCTTGTGATAAGCGCGCGCGACCGCGGCGGTCAACGCCTCGCCGAGCCCCGCTCTGGATTCAGCCGCGCGCACGCGCTCGACGAGGGCCGAATAGCGCGCTGCGTAAGCCGCGTTCCGATAATCGGTCAGATGCGCGACCCGGCGGGCGATGAGCGCGGCGAGCGGCGGCGCCTCGTCCGCCGGTTCGTCGAAGCCGACCAGCGTTTCAACGCTCGCCGGATCGTGAGCCGCCCGCCGGCCCCAGTCGAACGCCTGCTTGTTGGCCTCGATCGCGACGCCGTTGAGTTCGATCGCGCGTTCGATCGCCTCGCGGCGGATCGGGACGAGCCCCTTCTGCCAGGCGGCCCCGAGCATGAACATGTTGGAGGCGATCGGGTCGCCGAGCAGCGACGCCGCGAGCCGCTGCGCATCGAGAATGAGCGCCTTGTCGCCGAGCGCGCCTTTCAGGCGGTCGACGAGGTCGTCCTTGTCGATGCTCCAGTTCGGATTGCGGGCGAAGTCGGCGGTCGGCGTCAGATCGGCGGAGATCACCGCCCCTGTCTTGCCGCGTCTGAGCTTCGAGACCGATTCGTCGCCCGCAGCGACAATGAGGTCGCAGCCGATCAGCGCGTCCGCCTCTCCCGCGGCGATCCGGGTCGCGTGCAGCGCGCCCCCGTCGCGCGCGATTCGCACGTGCGCGGTCACGGCGCCGTATTTCTGGCTCAAGCCGGTTAGGTCGAGATTGGTGCTGAAGAGCCCGTCGAGATAGGCGGCGATGGCGATCGTCTGGCTCACCGTGACGATGCCTGAGCCGCCGATCCCGGCGACGAGCACGCTGTAGCGCTCGCCGATCTCGGGCAGAACCGGCTCGGGAACCGGCGGCAGGTATTGGCTTAACGGCGCCGTCGCCTCGGGCTTGCGCAAGCGCCCGCCGTGCACGGTCACGAAGCTCGGGCAGAAGCCCTCGACGCAGGAGAAATCCTTGTTGCAGCTCGATTGATTGATCCGCCGCTTGCGCCCGAATTCGGTCTCGAGCGGCTCGATCGCCATGCAGTTGGAAACTCGCCCGCAATCGCCGCAGCCTTCGCAGACTTCGGCGTTGATGAACGTGCGTTTGGGCGGGTCGGCCCATTTGCCGCGCTTTCGCAGCCGCCGGCGCTCGGTGGCGCAGGGCTGGTCATAGAGAATGACCGAGACGCCCTTGAATTCGCGGAATTCGCGTTGCGTCTCATCCATCGCGTCGCGGTGGCGAAGGCTGACGCCCTGAGGCAACGGGACGCCGGCGTAGCGCTCCGGCTCGTCGGCCACCAGCGCCATTTTCTTGACCCCCTCCGCCGCGAGCTCGGCCAGAATCTGGACCGGCGTCATGGCGCCCTCGATCGGCTGTCCGCCGGTCATCGAGACGAAGCCGTTGAAGAGGATCTTGTAAGTGATCGGCACGTCCGCCGCGATCGCCTGGCGGATCGCGAGCGATCCGGAATGGGCGTAGGTGCCGTCGCCGATGTTGGCGAACACATGGTCCTGGCGGGTGAACGGCTGTTGGCCGAGCCACATCGTTCCTTCGCCGCCCATATGCGAGGCGGTCGCCGTCTGTTGCGGGTTGACCAGCGTCGCCATCCAATGGCAGCCGATGCCGGCCAGCGCCCGGCTGCCCTCGGGCACCGGGGTCGAACGATTGTGCGGGCACCCGGCGCAAAAGCCCGGGCTGCGCATCGGCGCGGGACGATTGCCGAGCGCCGCGCTCTGCGCCTCCGGCGCGCTCAAGCCGCAGTTCGGATCGTGGCGAGTAATCGCCTTGACGAGCACCGCGGCTATGAGCTCGGGCGAGATCTCGCCGTAATTGGGAAGGGCCGCCGCGCCCCGCGACGGGTCGAACGCCGGCCCGTCGAAATATTTCCCGACGATGCGCGGCGCGCCTCGCTCGCCGTAGAGGGTCGAGCGCATCTGATCCTCGATCAGCGGGCGTTTCTCCTCGACGACCACGACGAGGTCGAGACCGTGGGCGAACTCCCGCACGATCACCGGATCGAGCGGCCACACCATGCCGACTTTGAGCAGCCGGAGGCCGAGCGAGGCGCCGTTGTCGGCGAGGCCGAGATTGCCGAGCGCCTGCAACAGGTCTTGCCAGGCCTTGCCGGCCGCAACGACGCCGATCCTCGCTTCCGGAACGTCGCCGATGATGCGGTTGAGGCCGTTGGCGCGGGCATAGGCGAGCGCGGCCGGCAGCTTGTGATTGTAGAGCCGCTCCTCCTGGGCGACCGGCGCGTCGATCGTCCGGGCGCTCAAACCCCCCGGCGGATTGCTCGGCCGTTCGGGGATGACGATCTGCGGCGAGTTCGGGCCCGACATAGACCGTGCCGCCGCCCTCGGCGACGTCGGTGACGATCTTCATGCCGACCCAACAACCGGAAAACCGCGACATGGCGATGCCGTGCAGGCCGTAATCGATCAGCTCCTGGGTGTTCGACGGATAGATCACCGGCATGCCGACCGCGATGAACGAGGTGTCGGAGAAATTGACCGCGGTCGAGGATTTCGCGCCGTGGTCGTCGCCGGCGAGCGCGATCGCGCCGCCCTTGGGCGAGGCGCCGGTGAAATTGGCGTGGCGCAACGCGTCGCCCGAGCGGTCGACGCCCGGTCCCTTGCCGTACCAGATGCCGAACACGCCATCGACGGTCGCGCCCGGAAAGCTGTTGAGATATTGCGCGCCCCAGATGGCGGTTGCGGCGAGGTCCTCGTTGAGGCCCGGGCGGAAGACGATGTTGCTGCTCTTCAGCAGCGGCCCCGCGCGCCAGAGTTCAATGTCGTAGCGCCCGAGCGGCGAGCCGCGATAGCCGGAAATATACCCGCCGGTGTTGAGGCCCGCGGCGGCGTCGCGCAGGCGCTGCTGGATCGGCAGGCGGACGAGCGCCTGCATGCCGGTCATGTAGAGCCAACCCTCCGGCGCTTCATAGCGGGAGTCGAGAGTCGCCTCCGGCCGGGCGAGGGCGACGGTCATGAATCCTTTCCTCCGCGATTGGCGATCGTCATGCGCCCCTCCCCCGGCCGCCGCCAGGGCGGGCGAGATAGCTGGGAAAGGCATCGTCGAATTCGGGAAAGTAACGCCGAATGACGCGCGTGTCGAACGCGCCGAGGATCAATTCCTTGGGCTCGCGGTCGAGGAGGAACCGCATCGCAGCCTCGACGCAATGCGAGGGCTCCGCGCCGAGCTTGGCCCAGCGCGCGGCGTCTTCGGCCGGCAGCGTGACCCGATGCCGGCTTTCGCCGATTCCGTCGCGGACGACGACGTCGAAGGTCAGCACCCGGGCCGGGTCGGCTTTGACGGATATTGCACGATCGCCCATCGAATACCCAGATAGTCGACCGAGCGACCGGATAAAATAGACGGGCCGGGAAAAGCAAGTGATGGCCGCGTCCGGCCTGTGCTCGCATCCCTCCATATTCACGGCGGAATTTCTCGATCCGCCAAGCCGGCTCGAGACGTGCGGAGGCCAGCGGCGCTCTCGAATATCGGCTGGCGCCAGTGAAGAAAAAGTTGGGAACAAACGCCCCGCTCACAAGTTTACGCACCGCGTTGGCGGGGTTTCGGCATAGCGATGGCGATCGTGCCTTATCTCACTGATTTGCGTGGCGTTTGCGGCAACCTATTCGAGCCGGTGTTTTGCTTCATTGGCTTCACTTTTCTGATCGCCCTCGGAGTGTGGAGAATCGTGGCGGTCGACAGCAGACATCGCCGGGCAGAGTGGGTGTCGGGGCTTATGTTCGGCGTCGTGCTTGTCTTAGTCGCCTTCCCTGGCCTTTCGATCAGCGAGGCCTGGATCTCCTGCTCTTTACACAGCTCCCCCTCCCGGTCCGCAGACGTGGCGCCCGCGCCGGCGGTCTTGAAGGCGTCGCTTGCGCCGCGCTTCCGGCGCATCTGATGCACGATCGCCAGACGGCAATGAGCCGAAGCGCGGCCACACGACGACCACGCTCTCGCCCAGAATTTTGCCTACGTGCGGCGAGGGGCGTCAGGAGTCGCGGGTGTGCCACATGAGCGCGCCGTCCCTTGTGGGCGCGACGACGGAGGATGTGGCGGCTTTGGGCGACTTGCCGCTCGCCGTCTTTCTCGACGTCGACGGCACGCTGCTCGACTTGGCGGACCGGCCGGACGAGGTCGTGACGCCGGCGGGTCTCGTCGCGACGCTCGCCAGAGCCGAGCGCAAGCTCGCTGGCGCTCTGGCGCTCATCAGCGGCAGGGCGATCGGGGACCTCGATCGCCTGTTCGAGCCGCTGCGCCTGCGCGCGAGCGGAATTCACGGCGCTGAGATCCGCTTTGAGCCGGGAGAACCGGCGGCGCCGACGCCGGCGGCAATGGCGTTGCCTTCGCCCTTGTGGACGGCGCTGGCCCGCGAGGTCGCAGAATTCCCGGGCGCGTTCGTCGAAAACAAGCGCTTCAGTTTTGTCGTTCATTATCGCCTCGTTCCTGAGGCGGAGCGGCCTCTGCGCCAGGCCATTGCCCGGCTTGTCAGCTCTTGGCCGATTGCGGTCGAGGTTATGGAGGCGCACTGCGCAATCGAGCTCAAGGCGCCGGGCCACGACAAAGGCGGCGCGATTGCGGCGTTTCTGTCGCGGCCGGAGTTCTGCGGCCGGACGCCGGTCTTCGTCGGCGACGATGCGACCGACGAAAGCGGATTCGCGGTCGTCGCCGCTCACGGCGGCTACGCCTATTCCGTCGGCAGGCTACGGCCGGGCGCGATCGGCCTCTTCGCCGAGCCGCGCGCGGTCCGCGACTGGCTGGCTGAATACGCCCATCGCGGGGACGGCGCATGACCGGGCGTCTTCAAACCAAGAGCCAGAACCTCGATCTGGCGCTGATCGGCAACTCATGCACCGCCGCCCTCGTCGATCGCAACGCCCGCATCGTGTGGTGGTGCTTTCCCTACTTCGATTCCGATCCGGTTTTCTCGCGTCTGCTGGCCGACGACGAGGAGAAGGGCTTCTGCGAGGTCACGCTCACTGGGCTGGCGGAGACCGAGTCGCGCTACGTGCGCAACACCGCGATCGTCGAGACGATCCTGACCGACGCGAACGGCCACAAGGCGCGGGTTGTCGATTTCGCTCCGCGCTTCCAGCGTTTCGAGCGCGAGTACCGGCCGCCGCAGATCATCCGCCGCATCGAGCCGCTCTCAGGCCTGCCGCGCATCGTCATCCGGGTGCGGCCGACGCACAACTATGGGCGTCCGACGAAGAACTTCGTCGTCGGCTCCAACCACATTCGCTATATCGGCGGAGCGCAGGTTCTGCGTCTGACGTCGGATGCGCCGCTGTCGTACATTGTCAACGAGATCGCCTTCCCGCTCACCCGCCCCGTGAACCTGATCTTCGGCCAGGACGATCCGTTCCTCAGCGCCATCGATACGACAAGTCGGGAATTTCTCGACCGGACCCACGAGCACTGGCTCACCTGGGTGCGCAATCTGGCGGTGCCGTTCGAGTGGCAATCGGCGGTTGTGCGGGCGGCGGTCACGCTCAAAATGTGCTCTTTCATGGAGACCGGCGCGATCATCGCCGCCCACACTACGTCGATTCCGGAAGCGCCGTCGTCGACGCGAACCTGGGACTACCGCTATTGCTGGCTCCGCGACGCCTATTTCGTCGTCGACGCGCTCAACCGGCTCGGCGCCACCCAGACCATGGAATCCTACATCAATTACATCACCACCATCGCCACTGACGGCAAGGACATGAGCCCGGTCCACAGCATCGTGCCGTTTTCCTCGCTTGAGGAAACGATAGAGCCGGATCTCAAGGGCTTTCTCGGTTACGGTCCAGTGCGCGTCGGCAATCAGGCCGCGAGCCAGACTCAAAACGATGTCTACGGCAGCGTCGTGCTGGCGGCGACGCAGATGTTTGTCGACGAGCGCCTGCCGCAAATGGGCGATGAGGCGCTGTTTCGCCTGCTCGAGGCTTTGGGCGAAAGCGCGCTCGCGCGGGCGTTCGAGCCCGACGCGGGTTTATGGGAATATCGCACCCGCTCGCGCCCCCATACCTATTCCGCGACGCTGTGCTGGGCGGCCTGCGACCGGCTCGCCGGCATCGCGCGAAGGCTCAAGATCGCCGACCGGGCCAAATATTGGGCGGCCAACGCACGGCCCTTGCGAGAAAGGATTCTCGCCGAGGCCTGGGACGAGAAGCGCGGCGCGTTGACCGGCGCGTTCGGCGAGCCCGACCTCGACGCGAGCGTCCTCCTGGTCGCCGAGCTCGGCCTCATCTCGGCGAGCGATGAACGCTTCGTCAAAAGCTGCGACACGATCGGCCGCGAGCTGATCCGCAACAAGCTGGTCATGCGCTATACGACGCCGGACGATTTCGGCCGACCGGAAACGGCCTTCCTGGCATGCAACTTTTGGTACGCTGACGCGTTGAGTCAGATCGGCCGCGCCGCCGAGGCGCGCGAACTGTTCGAGTCGATCCTGGCAAGCCGCAATGCTTATGGATTGCTGTCGGAAGACATCCACCCCGATACCGGAGAGCTGTGGGGAAACCTGCCCCAGACCTACTCCATGGCCGGAATCATCAACACCGCGACGAGGCTGTCGTCGAGTTGGGAGGAGGCATGGGCCCGCGACTGATTATCGTTTCCAATCGCGTCGCCGTTCCTGACGCTCCGCGCGCGCCGCTGGCCGGCGGGATGGCGGTCGCCGTCAAGGCGGCGCTCAAGAATCGCCGCGGAATGTGGTTCGGCTGGAGCGGCAAGGTGGCCGAGGAGCCGGGCGAGCCGCAGGCGGTCGACGTCAACAAGATCCATTATGTCCTGGTCGATCTGTCGAAAAACGACATCCAGGAATATTACAACGGGCTGGCCAATAGCGTGCTCTGGCCGATCCTTCACTATCGGGTCGACCTGCAGGAATATTCCCGAGCCGACGCCAGCGGCTATTTGCGGGTCAATCGCCTGTTCGCCGATCGCCTGAGCCCGCTGCTCAGGGACGACGATGTCGTCTGGGTGCACGATTATCATTTGATGGTGCTTGGACGCGAGCTCAGGTCCCGCGGCCACCGCAACACGATCGGATTTTTCCTTCACACGCCCTGCGCGCCGCCCGACATCCTGCAGGCGCTGCCTCACCACCGGGCGATTCTGGGCAGCCTCGCCTATTACGACCTGGTCGGCTTCCAGACCGACAACGACCGTGACAATTTCGCCCACTACCTGATCTCGCAAGGCGCCGCGCAGTCCCGGTCGGCTTACGAATTCGAAGGCCAGAAGGTGCGTCTCGGCGCCTTCCCGGTCAGCGTCGAGACCAAGGCCTACATGCGCCTAGCGCGTAGCGCCGGGCGCTCGGCGATGGTCGCCCTGGTTCGCGAAAGCCTCAGCGGCAACCGGCTCGTGCTCGGCGTCGATCGGCTCGACTATTCGAAAGGCATACCCGACCGGATCAAGGCGTTCGAGCGGCTGCTTGAGAACAGCCCCGAATGGCGCGGCAGAGTCACGCTGTTGCAGGTGACGCCAAAGAGCCGTTCCGAGATCAGGCAATACGGCGAGATTGAAACCGAGGTCACCGGCCTTATCGGCAAGGTCAACGGCCAGTTCGGCGACGCCGCCTGGACGCCGATCCGCTATGTCAACAAGTCTTATTCGCGCACGGTTCTCGCCGGCCTCTATCGGGCCGCCGACGTCGGCATGGTGACGCCGCTTCGCGACGGCATGAATCTCGTCGCCAAGGAATATATCGCCGCCCAGAACCCGGACGATCCCGGGGTGCTGGTGCTGTCGCAATTCGCCGGCGCGGCGAGGGAGCTTGACGGGGCGCTGATCGTCAATCCGCACGAGACGGATGCGGTCGCCGCGGCGCTTAAGCGCGCGCTCGAGATGCCCCTCGAGGAGCGCCGCGAGCGCCACGCGCCAATGCTCGAGCATCTCCTCGAGCACGACATCAAGAAATGGGCGGAGGACTATCTCGCCGCCCTGGTCGGCGGTCAGCCCTCGCGCAGTCTGCTCGCCGGCATTCGCGCACTGTTCGCCGGCCCGACGGACCAGGCGCCGCTGGCGCTAAGGTGAGGCGCGCGCCAATCCTCAGTATTTCTGGATCCCGACCCATTGCTGGTCGGAATAGCGTTCTCCGGCGGCGAAGCCGACCGGCAGCGCGCGCTCGATCTCGGCGAGGTGGGACTCGGTCAGATCGATCTCGGCCGCCGCAATGCAATCCTCGAGATGGGCGGCGGTCCGAGTGCCTGGAATCGGCACGACATGCGGCGCCTTGGCGAGCGTCCAGGCGATCGCCAGGGTCGAAGGCTTAACCTCCCAAGCACGGGCGAGTTTGAGATAGCCCTCGAGGCGATCGCGGTTGCGCCGCCAGTTGACGCCCTCAAAGCGCGGATTCGCGTGGCGGAAATCCTTGTCGGCGAAGGTTTCGACGTCCTGCAAGAGGCCGCTGAAATACCCGCGTCCGAGCGGCGAGAAAGCGACCAGAATCGCGCCCGATTCCGCGCACGCCTGGATGAGGCCGAGTTCGGAATTGCGCGTCCACAGCGAATATTCGGACTGGATGGCGGCGATCGGATGCGCCGCATGCGCGCGCCTCAGCGTGTCGGGCGCGACTTCGGAGAGGCCGATCGCGCCGATCGCGCCCGCTTTGACGAGGCGGGCGAGTTCGCCAACGGTGTCCTCGATCGGAATCTCCCTGTCGACCCGATGGACATAGTAGAGATCGATGTGCTCGACCCTGAGCCGCTTCATCGACCCTTCGAGGGCCTCGCGGATGTGGGCGGCGCTGTTGTCGAAAGTGCGCGTTCCGTTGGCCCGGCGGCGGATCGCGAACTTGGTCGCCAGCGTCACCTTGGCGCGACGGCTTCGGTCTTCGGCCAGAAACTTGCCGATCACCTGCTCGCAAAGCCCATCGCCGTAGACGTTGGCGGTGTCCCAGAAATCAGCGCCGAGTTCGAGCGCCCGCGCCAGCGTCCGCATCGACGAGGCTTCGTCGGTCGGCCCGTAGAAGCCGCCGAAGCTCATGGCGCCGAAACCGACGGCCGAGACCGTCCCATGTCGCCAAGCACGCCGCTGCATCGCCTACAACTTTCGCTCGTCTGGTGAAGTCCGGCGATCCTTTGAGGGACGTCGCGGCGCGGCGTCAAGCCCGCCCCGCTCAGCCGGCTTCGATCAGGCGCGCGGCCTCGTCGCGTTCGAAGAGGTAGAGCATGAGCCTCAGGCCGCGGTTGTCGTCGCCCGCGAGCCGCTCATTGCGCCTCAGCGCTTCCTGCGCTTCTTCGCGGGCCTGCGCTAGGAGGCCGCCGTGGATGTCGAGCCGGGCGAAGCGGAAGTCCGGGAGGCCGGCCTGCCGGGCTCCGAGCACGTCGCCCCCGCCGCGCAGCCTTAAGTCCTCCTCGGCGATCCGAAACCCGTCCTCGGTCTCGCGCAAGGTCTCGAGCCGCGTCCGAGCCGCTTCGCCGAGCGGCCCTTTGTAGATGAGAACGCACGACGATCGGCCGGCGCCACGCCCGACGCGGCCGCGCAATTGGTGCAATTGGGCGAGCCCGAACCGTTCGGCGTGCTCGACGATCATGATCGTCGCTTCGGGCACGTCGACGCCGACCTCGACCACCGTAGTTGCGACCAGGATCGTCGTTTGCCCGCGCTCGAACCGCTCCATCGCCGCGTCCCGTTCCGGGGCGGCCATCTTGCCATGCACCAGTCCGACGGCGCGGCCGAAGATGGCGGCGAGCGCGCCTGCGCGTTCCTCGGCCGCCGCCACGTCGAGGGTCTCGCTCTCTTCCACCAGCGGGCAAATCCAGTAGGCGCGGGCGCCGGCGGCGGTCGCCTGCGAAAGGCGGGCGACCACCTCGCCGAGCCGTTCGATCGGCAGCACCCTCGTCTCGATCGGCTGGCGCCCCGGCGGCTTCTCGCGTAGCGCCGAGACATCCATGTCGCCGAAATAGGCCAGCACCAGCGACCGCGGAATCGGCGTCGCGGTCATCACCAGGAGGTCGACGGCCGACCCCTTGGAGGCTAGCGCGAGCCGCTGGCGGACGCCGAATCGATGCTGTTCGTCGACCACCGCGAGCCCGAGGTCGGCGAACGCGACGCTCTCCTGAATGAGCGCATGGGTGCCGACGACGATGTCGAGCGCGCCCTCGGCGAGCGCGGCGAGCGCGGCGCGGCGCGCGGGCGCCCGGTCGCGGCCGGTGATGAGCTTGATGCGCAACCCGATGCATTCGGCGAGCGGCGCCATGCGCTCGTAATGCTGGCGGGCGAGGATTTCGGTCGGCGCCATCATCGCCGCCTGCCGTCCCGCTTCGACCGCGTCCGCCATCGCCATCAGCGCGACGACGGTCTTGCCGGAACCGACGTCGCCCTGAAGCAGCCGCAGCATGCGCTTCTCGCTGCTCAGGTCGGCGCGGATGTCGTCGATCGCCTGCCGCTGCGCCCGGGTCAGCGCGAACGGCAGCGCGGCCTCGAGGCGGCGCGCCAGAGCCCCTTCGGCGCGGTTCGACCGGCCGGGAATGGCGCGCATCCGCGCGCGCATGAGAAGGAGCGCGAGCTGGTTGGCGAGCAATTCGTCATAGGCGAGGCGGGTCGCCGCCGGGCCGGCCGGATCGATGTCCTCGGGCCGCGCCGGGCGATGCATCGCCCCCAGCGCCTCGGCGAAGCCCGGCAGGCCGAGCCGGCGCATCGTCTCCTCGCCGATCCATTCCGGCAGCCGCGGCAGGCGTTTGAGGACGCCCTCGGCCGCGCGGGCGACGGTGCGCGGGTAAAGGCCCTCGGTCAGCCCGTAGACCGGCTCGACCGCGGGCAGGCGGGCGAGCTCGTCGGCGTCCATCACCCGGTCCGGATGGACCATCTGGCGCCGGCCGTCCCAAAGCTCGAGCTTGCCCGAGATCCAGCGGGTCGCGCCGATCGGCAGCTTTGAGCGCACCCATTCGTGGTTGGCGAGGAAGAACACGAGTTCGACATCGCCGGTATCGTCCTCGACCAGCACCTTGAACGGGGCGCGGGAGCGCGCGTTCGGCGGCGCGCGATGCTCGGTCACAATGGCCTCGATGGTCACGATCGAGCCGGGAACCGCATCGCGAATCTTCGGCCGCGCGCGCCGGTCGACGGTCGCCTGCGGCAGGTGGAACAGGACGTCGATGACCCGCGCGCCTTGGGATTTATCGAGCAGGCGATCGAACAGTTTCGCGTTCTTGGGCCCGATACCCGGCAGGGCGCTCGCCGGGGCGAAGAGCGGATCGAGAACAGTCGGACGCACCCGCGCCCTCTAGCCGCGTCCGCGGAGCGCGGCAAGCGACGCCTTGTCGCAAGGCGCCGACCAGCCCCGATCCCGCCTTCAATCCGGAACGATATTGAACCCCGCGCGCGGGAAATGGACGACGATCTCGCCGACCCGCTCGTCGATCCGTCGAATGGCGATGTGCTGCGCGGAAAGCGACACGATCTCGCCAAGAACCTCGACTCGTCCGTAGTCCTCGGGCGCGACCCGGACGTGATCGCCGACCTTCCGGCCGTTGGGATCGTCCGGATCGCCCTCGGCGACCGTCTCCGGACTCGCCTTGGCTGCGATGGCGAGGGCCTCGCCGGCCGACATTTCCTCCGGCCGCCCGTGCCCGACCGTCCGCACCCGGCTCTCCCATTCCGCGACGCGCGGCAGACGGGCGAAGATCTTATCGAGTCCCGCGACTGCCTGATCTTCGGCCGAGGCGAGGCTCGACCGCATGTACCAGACATTCATGTAGGCGCTGACGTCAGCGAGGCTGAAATCCCCGAGGAGCCACTTTCGTCCATCGCCAAGCTGCGCCTCGATCCAGCCGAGGTAAGCGCGAATCTGGTCGCGCATCTGGGGAATGGCGGCCCTCATCTTGGCGACGTCGAACTTGCCTCCGCGCAGTTCGCTCCGGTCATCGATGAAGTTCTGCGGGACCTTGTGGCCGAGAGCGCCGAAGACCAGATTGACCGCGCTCTGGAAGAACGGACGGTCGGTCCACATGCCGAGCGCCCAGGGGACGCCGCCGCCCGAGGGAAACAGGGTCGGCGACGGAAACCGGCGCTCGATCTCGCGGATGACGATCTGGGTGTCGCAGAACACGTCGGCGCCGATCTGCATCACCGGCGTGCGCCGGTAGCCTCCGGTCAGCGGCATCAATTCGGGCTTGGGCATGATCCGCGGAATGCGGACCGATCGCCAGGAAACGTCCTTGAAGCCGAACGTCACCCGGATTTTCTCGGAGAACGGCGACTCGTCGAAATGGTGGAGAATGATTGGATGGGTCATGAGTCGATCAGAGCTCGAAAGATCCGGATGGTGAAGTCCAACAAACAGCTCCCCGTCGAGGCGCGTCGGAGGATCAATGCGCGTTTTTGTCGCCCTCGGGCAAGCCCGCCTTGCGCAGGCCTTCGCCGATGCGCCGAAGCTCGCCAACAAGGGTCGGGTTATCCCGAATCTGGTCACATTGGGCTAGAAAGGCTTGCACCGTGACGCCGGGCATCAGCTTGTGGAGGCTGGCGGTCGCCGCCTTGGCGTCGGCGTCGCGGCCGAGCCAGCCGTCGGCGGCGGCGAGATCCAGATAGGGGGGCCAATATCCGGCGTTGGTCGCGATTGATTTTTGGCACCACTCGGCCGCCGTCTCCCAATCCGCCAAATGCACGTTCGCATCACAAAGGAACCATTCCCACACATGGCGAATCGGATCGCGCGGGCTTAGGCGAAGCGCGGTTTCAACTTCGGGAATCGCCTCTTTGGCCCGGCCGACATAGATGGAAGTCAGGCCGTGAAAGCCGTATGCCGCTGCGAGATTTGGATCGTCTTCGACCGCAACGTCGACCTCCGATAACGTATCGTTGAACTGTTTCCGCCCGTGCGCCAGGATCGCCTTTATCAGATGCGCCGTGGCGTTGTCCGGCTCCGCGGACAAGACGCTCGCGACCAGCGCCTCCGCCCTCGGGAGGTCCTCGCCCTCATTTCCGCTCCTGAAAGTTTCGACCCTGTCGATAAGCCCAATAGCGAGCCCGAGTTTCGCCCGTGCGAGCTCCGGGTCCAGTTGCAGCGCGCGCTCGAAGTCGCCGATGGATTCGTTCACGTTGGCGGAGGTAAGCCCCTTGTGGCGGGCGGCCCAGCCTTCCATCGCGAGTTCGACCGCGTCCGGATTGTCGGGCCGCTCGCGCATTGCGCGCAAGGCTTCGGCGTTGACAAGCTCGACGCCGAGCGAATTGGCGAGCCGCGAGACGAAATCCACTTGCAGTTGGCCGAGATTGCCGCGCCCGCCTTCGAAACGATCGGCCCAGACATGCGCGCCCGTCTCGGTCGAGACGAGCTGGGCGTTGACCGCAATCGTCTCGCCGACGCGCCGCACGCTGCCTTCGAGCAGGTAGCGCACACCGAGCTCGCGCCCGATCTCTTTCGCGTCGACCGACTTGCCCTTGTAAGTGAAGGCCGTGCCGCGGGCGATGACGAAGCTGCCTTCGAGATGCGAAAGGTTAGTCGTCAGGTCGTCGGTGATCCCGTCGGCGAAATACTCCTGCTCGGGATCGCCGCTCAGATTCTCGAAGGGCAGCACGACGATCGAGAGAGGCGGAGCCAGCGCCAGTTTCCCGAGGCGTCCGCCAAGGAGAAACCAGCCGCTTGCGGCCGTCAACAGGACCAGGGCGGCGATGGCGGCGGCGAAAGGGACGAGGCCGAAGCGAGGCTTGAGCGCCGCCGACCTGGTCCGATCGGCCGACGGCGTCGGGCTCGGCTGGACCGCCGCCATTTCGCCCGCGGCGCGTTGCTCTGACGGCGCGCCGCTCCCGAGGCCCTGCTCTAATGGCCGCTCATCGTCGCGGGACGCTGGCGCCGCGGTCGAAGGCTTCTGGTCGGATAGCGAATTCTTCGTCAGCCCGTCGAACCGATAGCCTTCGCCCGGGACGGTGACGATGAGCCGCGGCGCTTGGGGTCGGGCTCGATCTTCAGCCTCCCGACCAGAACGTCGACGCTGCGGTCGAACGGCTCGAAGCGCCGATTGGCCAGGGCGTCCAGCAGGGTGTCCCGGCTGATGACCCGCCCCGGCCGGGTGACGAACGCGCGCAACAGCGCGAACTCGCCCCGCGTCAGCGGGATCGCCTCGCCGGATTCGCGCGCAAGCGTGCAAGCGTCGAGATCGAGGACGAGGCCCGCGAGGCGCACGGGCGCCGCGACGTCGTGTCGGCGCTCGGAGCCGTCAAATTCCGGAACGTCGCGCATCGGCGGTACGTCCAAATCCAGAATGTTCGGAGACTGCTCTTAAGCAGCGCGGTTTACAAGCCGTTTACAGCCCCGACGTCCGCTGTTTACGGCAATCGCTCAGTCTCATCGCGTGGGAGTAGCCGAGGCCGTCAAATGACTTAGGAGGGAAGCGTGCCTAAAGCATCGAAATTCATCTTGATAGCGATATTGGTGCTTGTCTCCGGCCGTCCCATTGTTGCGCTGGCCAACCCGGTCACCGACGCTGACCTGAGGGGCAAGACGATTTGCTGGAGCTATGGCGGAACTCGTAACACCTATGGCAAGGACGGATCTTTCGATTCGAACCTCGTCGGCCACGGCACATGGCGCCTGGTCGCCGACAGGCTGACGGAAGATGGAGACCATGGCGTATACACCTTCACTATTTCCAAGGAGGGCGGAGCCTTTCACATGTATGGGAGAACTCCAGGCGGTGGCTCTGTCGAGGTTTGGGGGCACTACTGCAATTGAGCCGTTCGTTGGAAGCGGGCGGCGCCGCGGTCTACGGTGGAAGAGCGCGGCGCGCCCCGTTGCGAGTTCGCGCTGAAACGACCCTGGATGTCGGGGTCCCGGAACCGCGAACGGGATCGTCCGCGCCGTCATTGCGCTTAGCGGCGCGGCGCATATAGCCTCTGCTAACCCGCTGGGTCGAGCCGCTGCGCCCTCGTTCCGCCTAAGGTCGCCTGAATCCGCCGTGATAGCCGCCGCCGCGATACCCGCCATGGTAGCCGCCGCGGTAACCGCCACCGTAGTAGCGGCCGCCTGCGTAGCCGGCGCGGCGATAGACGCCGCCGCGGTAATAGGCGCCGCCGTGATAGACGCCTCCTCCGTAATAGGCGGTGCGGTAGCCGCCGTAGCCTCCGTAGCCGCCGCCGTAGTACCCGCCGCCGTAATAGCCACCGCCATAGTAAGGCGCGCCGTAATAGCCGCCGGCATAGAACGGCGCGACGTAACCGCCGGTTGGGTAGACCGTTGTCGGCTCACAGCCCGCGAGCGCAACCGCGAGCCCGGCGACGACCGCGCTCAGAAGAATCCGACTGCGAACCATGGCTCTCACTCCCCTGCGCGGCCGGTCGCGGCCTGCGCTCCGCTAGGATGGAGCTTAGCCTGATCGGCCCTCCCCGTCGAACACTTCCGCCGAACAATCGAACGCGCCTCAAGCCTTGGTGAACGTCAAGCTGCATGCGCGCCGTTCGTTGCGCATGCCTGAGCCGTTGTTGGCGTCGAAATGGACGTTGGCGGTGTATCGGATCGGCGTCCCCGCGCGTGCATGGCCGATCGTTCGGTCCTCCGGCCCCGTCCTTCCGACCATGGTCAGTACTGCTTGGCCGTCGGGACGGATGCGCCCGCTTAGGCTCCCCATCCCCGACGTGGTCGGCGACTGGTAGTGCCCGCTGAGGACCCCGGACGAGACTTGGGCCGAAAAGCGCCAATTGTAGCCACGCACGTCGCCAACGTCCGGACAGTCGACCTCGACGTTCCACGTTCCATCGAAGGGCCCCGCGCCCGCCGGCAACGCGCGCCCCACGGGCGACAGCGCGAACGCCAGGCCGAACGCCGCCGCCGTCCCGATCATCGACTTCTTCTGCATCGCCAAGTCCCGCTTCGCTGGACCTCTTCGTGGCGCCGCCGCCGCAGCGATGCTATGCCTAAGCGGAACCAACCGCCAGCGCCTCGACTCGCGGCCTATGGGCAGGCTCATGTCGCTTCTCGACCGCATCAACGCGAACCCGCTGCCGTTCGCCCAACTGCTAGGGATCGAGTTCATCAGCGTCGAAGCGGACGCCCTCGCCGCGCGGATGGCGATCAGGCCGGATCTCTGCACGCTCGGCGACATTGGTCATGGGGGGGCGATCATGAGCTTCGCCGACACGCTCGGCGCCGCCGCGGCCTTCGTCAATCTTCCGCCAGAGCGAAGGGAACGACGACGCTCGAGAGCAAAACCAATTTCGTCGCCGCCGCGCCAGCCGGCGCGACCCTCGTACGCCACGCCACCCTCGTCCACCGCGGCCGGCGCACCCAGATCTGGCAGACGCGGGTTTCGACCGAGGACGGCAAACTGGTCGCGATGACCGTCCAGACCCAGATGACGCTGTGAGCGGCGGGCGCCGCGCGGCGCTCATGCAAAACTGCTTGCGAATATCAGAATACTGTGCTACAGCTTTCCCATGAGCCGGACCAAGCCCCGCGCCCTCCGGGGATGGTCTGGCGTCAGGAAAATCCAACGAGGAGAAGAGCCCTGGTCGCGGGCATAACCAATTGAAGTATCAGGGGTAGCGGCAGGAAAATCAATTTTGATTTCGTTGCGCTGGATTTGGTTTTTGTTGCGCCGGGCTTGGTTTTCGTTGCGGTTGGCTTTGGTTTTCGTTGCGGTTGGCTTTGGTTTTCGTTGCGGCGAGTTTGGTTTTTCGCTCGCCTCATCCGGCGGCCGCCCGCGCCATGGCCACGAACCCCGCGACGTCGACCTCCTCCGCCCGCATCGTCGGCTCGAGCCCGGCGGCGGCGAGGAGGGCGGGAAGGTCGAGGCCGCGCGCGGCGGCGAAGGCTTTCAACGACTGGCGCAGCATTTTGCGCCGCTGGCCGAACGCGGCCTGGGTCAAGGCCGATAGGGTCGCCGCGTCGCACCGCTCCGGCGCGGCGCGCGGGACGAGCTCGACCAGGCTCGAGGTGACTTTTGGCGCGGGAATGAACGCCGCTGGCGCGACGTCGAACAGGATCCGCGCCCTTGTCCGCCATCCCGCGAGCACCGCGAGGCGCCCGTACTCGGCGCGCTCGGCCGGGTTCGCGACGATCCGGCGGGCGACCTCGCGCTGGAACATGAGCGTGAGCCGATCGTAGAACGGCGGCCACGGCTCGGTCTCGAGCCAGCCGGCGAGCAGGGCGGTGGCGATGTTGTAGGGCAGGTTGGCGGCGATCCTGAGCGGCGCCCCGCCGGCCTTGTCGACCAGCGTTTGGGGCGCAACGCCGAGCGCGTCGCCCTCGATGACCTCGAGCCGCCCAGGCCAGCGCACGCCGATTTCCGCCAGCGCGCCGAGCGCCCGCGGGTCGCGTTCGATCGCGATCACCTTGCCTGCGCCCTCGGACAACAGCGCCCGGGTAAGGCCGCCGGGACCCGGTCCGACCTCGACCACCGCGACGCCTTCGAGCGGACCGGCGGCGCGGGCGATCCTGCGGGTCAGGTTGAGATCGAAGAGGAAGTTCTGGCCGAGCGCCCTGCGCGCGCCGAGCCCGTGCGCCGCCACCACTTCGCGCAGCGGCGGCAGTCCGTCCGCGGCCAGGCTCATCGCGTCAGCCGGTCCGCGAGCTTGATCGCCGCGATGAGGCTGGCCGGATTGGCCAGGCCCTTTCCGGCGATGTCGAACGCGGTGCCGTGGTCGGGCGAGGTCCGGACGAATGGCAGGCCGAGCGTGACGTTGACGCCTTCGTCGAAGGCCAATGTCTTGACCGGGATGAGCCCCTGATCGTGATACATGGTCAGCGCGACGTCATAGCGCGCCCGCGCCTTGGGGTGGAACATCGTATCGGCCGGAAGTGGACCGACCGCGTCGATCCCCTCCGCCCTCAGGGCCTCGATCGCCGGCCCGATGATCGTGATCTCCTCGCGCCCCATCGCCCCGCCCTCGCCCGCATGCGGATTGAGGCCGGCGACCGCCAGACGAGGCCGCTTGAGGCCGAACCGGGCGCGCAGGTCGCGATCGACCACCCGCGCGGTCTTGACGATGAGTTCGGCGCTGAGCGCTCGCGCCGCCGCGGCGAGCGGGATATGAATCGTCACCGGGGCGACCTTGAGCGCCTCCGACCAGATCAGCATCACCGGAAAGGCCGGCGCGCCCCACGCCTTGGCAAGCTCGCCGAGATATTCGGTATGTCCGGCGAATTTAAACCCGGCTTCATAGAGCACGGCCTTGGCGATCGGATTGGTCACGACCGCCCGCGCTGAGCCGTGATGGACCGCTTCGACCGCTCGGGCGATCGATTCGATCGTTGCCGCGGCGTTGGTCGCGGTCGGGCGGCCGGGCGCATCCTCGACTGCGCTCATCAGTGGGACGACCGGCAGGCCGCTTGGGAACGCCGCCGCAGCCCCGGCGGGATCGGTCTCGATGATCGGCGCTTCGAAACTCAGACGCCGCGCGGCGGCGGCGAGGACGCCGGGCGCCGCGAGGACAAAGAACGGCGCGCCCGTCGTCCGATTGCGCCATGCGGAGAGCGCCAGCTCCGGGCCGATCCCTGCCGGGTCGCCCATCGTCATCGCCAGCGGCGGCTTGTCGCCGGTCATGAATTGAGACTCCAGGCGCCGCTTCGCCGGCCGGATGACGAGACGATCAGAGGCCGACGTTCGACTTGACGTCGCCGAGCGTGCGCAGCACGAGTTGGAACATCAAGGTCTGATTGCGCGTGGCCGGGTTATAGATGACCGGGCCGCCGGGGAATTCGCTGTAGACGGCCGGCGTGCTTGTATTGGAGGAATACCTGACCGTCAGCGTCGTGCAATCGTCCTTGTACCCGACGCCGAACGAATAGCCGACCGGATACAAGATCGGCGTCGTCTGGCCCAACGTGTCGTAATAATGGCGCGACATGTCCAGCACGAGCGAGCCGTCGACCGACCAGCGGTCCTGGAACTTGTAACCGACGCTCCCGGTGAGGCCTTCGCGCGGGTACTCCAATCCAAGCGCTGGCTGGGCGGCGTAGAGGGCGTAGTCAACGCTGCCGGAGACGCCGGCGTAGTCCGCCCTCGCGATCCCGTCGAAGCGGGCGAGCTGCAGCGTCGAGCTGTCGAACTGCTGCTTGCTCATCAGCGTAATCGGGTTTGAGGTCGGCTGCAGCGTCTCGCCGAAGACGAAGTTCGAGAACGTCTTGTCTAGGCCGGAATCGAGGCCCGTATTGGCGGGATCATAGAGGGTGTAGGAATTTTGCCCGGCGACCTGGATCGATTCGCCGCCGACGAAATTGGCGTGCCCGCCGTTGGCGAAGTTGGCAGTGTATTGCAGCCCGTAATTGAGTCGCGTGCCGCCTTCGACCCGATCGTAACCGGAGAACTTGTTCCAGGCGAATAGGTTCGTTTCGTCGAAAACAAGGCTCTGCGAATCCTCGTCGGGCTGAATCCTGGGGATGATTTCGCTCGGCCGGGCGATGAACTGGGCAATCGGCGTGATCGTCTGCGTGCCCCACGACGAAGTCGAGACGAAGGGAAACTGGTATTCGAGACCGGCGCCCGCCATGCCGCGCGCGAAGGCGCCCTGGCTTGAGCCCGAGAAGAAGGCGGCCTGGCTCGAATTGGCGACTGTGCTCACGCCCGCGGAGCTGGCGTAGGTGATCGATCCGGTTTCGTTGAGTTCGGTCGCTTCGCCGTCGAGGCGCGCGAACAGAAACGGCTTCCACACCTCGCCGATGGGATCGATGTAGGAGCGCTGCCAGGATAGCTGTCCCGTCGCGCGGGTGTAATCGCCGGCGATGCCGCGCAGCATGCATTTGCCAGGAAAATACGTGTTCACGGATACGCCGCCGACCTGCGTCTCGCAGACGTTGTAGAGGTGATAGGCGTTGTCGAAGGTCTGGAGCCCGGTCGATTGGAAGGCCGCGTTGGTCTGGTCGATGTTTGCGACGTTGGCGTCAATCGTCAGTTCGCCGCCGATCCCGTTGCTGCGGTCGGCGGGAACGTTGATGACGCGATTGAAGTCGAACACCGGCGCGACCGCGACCGGCAACGTGCGATTGTCGTCGTTCGCGGTCGTGCCTTCGAAATGAAAGGCGCTCAGGTCGAAATAGCTCTGGGCCGACTGGCCGCGCAAATAAACCGTCGAGATCACATCCTGGAAATAGAAATTGTCAAAGTCGATGCCCTGCAGCCGGTAATCGTTGAGAAAGAACTTGTCACTCATCCATGTGCCGTTCCAGCCGAACTGCCACATGTCATTGAGAAGAAAGTTGCCGCTGGATTCGATCGAGCCGCGCAGGCGTTGATCGCCCGCGCCGTAGGGATAGCCGGGGAACGCATCGGGCTGCTCCTGGTCGATCCCGGTCATGCGAATGTTATAAACGCCGTTCGACAGCCGCTGTCGCCAGTCGACTTCGCCGAGGAGCCCCTGCCTGGACAAGTAGGTCGGAATGAGCGTCAGGTCGTAGTTCGGCGCCAGATTGATGAAATAGGGCATGCTGAAGCCGGTGCCGAGATTGCTGCCCGAAACGATTGACGGCGCCAAAAGGCCGGTCTGCTTGTTGACGGTCGCGTCCGGCGAGGAAAAATAGGGCATCCAGAATACGGGAAAGCCCCAGAACTGAAGCTGCGCGTTCTCGTAGTAGATCGTGTGAGTCTCTTGGTTTTCGATGATCTTGGTCGCCCGCACCTGCCAGAACGGCGGCCGCTGCGGATGGTCCTTGCACGGCTCGCATGCGGTGTACGCGCCTTTCTGCAGTACGGTAATGTCGCCGGTCGAGCGCTCCACGCGCGGTGAGGTGAAGCGCGTCTTGTCAGCCGTCAGAACCTGGACGCTGTCGATGAACCCGTCACGGAAATCGTCGCTGAGCTCGAACCGGCTTCCGTAGATGACGTCGCCGTGCTCATCCGTCATCTTCGCATGGCCCTCGGCGTAGACGCGCTTGGTCGCCCGCTCGTAAATGACTCGATCGGCCTGAAGCACCCGACCCTGATAGAAGAGCTGAACCGAGCCCGCAGCCGAAACCGTGTTCTTGTCCTTGTCGTAGATGAGCTCGTCGGCGTCGATGACGAGCTTGTCGTTTGGCTTGTCCTGCGCCGACCGGGCGGGAGCGGGCTGGGTTTCCGCCACAGCGGGGCTGGCGACCAAATGGGCCGACGCAAAGAGCGCCGCGGCTGCCAGAACCAATAGTCGCGCATACGCGGCCCGGGCTCTCCGCGGCCGGCGGAGATCTGGCTCAAAGGGAAAGCTGACGGCGAAGCCCATCAACCATCCTCTTGTTGCAGCAGTATATATACGCCAAACAAGCAACCGACGATCCCAGGCGCCCACCCGGCCACGGAGGTGCTGAGGAAGCCCGCTCCGCCGAGATCGCTGACCACCTTGGTCGCCACATAAAGCACGAACCCCGCTACGACGCCACCGGAAACCATATATTCAATTCCGCCCATTCGGAAGAATCTTAACGAAAAGCACGCGGCGACCAGCACCATCGACGCCAGCATGAGCGGGCGCGCCAAAAGTTCCTGATACTTCAACTCGTAAGCCGTCGGATCAAGCCCGGCGCGCGCGGTCTGATTGGCCAGCGCGGGCAGCCGCCAAAACGACACGGTTTCAGGCGCCACGAAGGCCTGAGCGACCTCCGTGCGGCTGAGGTTGGTGGCGAGCAAGTAGGTGGAGACCGGCAAGGCTGCAAAACCCGGAGTCACCACCACGGCGTCGTGCAGCGCCCAATAGCCGTCGTGCAACTCGCCCGAGGCCGCCTCGAGGCGCTCGATGAAATTACCGTTGTCGTCGAAGTTGAAAACGTGGATTCCGTTGAACTGGGTTCCGTCCCCGCTCCTGCCGTCGGCTCGGATAATGGCCTGTCCGTCCATGCTCTTTTGCCGAATCCACATTCCAATCGAGCCGAGGGCGGGGCCGCCAAACACGCTCGAACTCGATATCGTCCGACCTCTGTTTCATCCACGTTGATGCCGGGTTATAGGCAATGACCGACAGCACCCCGATGAGGACGATCACGACAAGCGGGGGAATCAAGATTTGCCAGACGGATACGCCTGCCGCCCGCGCCACGACCAGTTCCATCTTCCGCGACAAGTTCAGGAATGCGATCATCGAACCGAACAGAACCGCGAATGGCAAAGCCTGCTCAGCGATTGTCGGCGTTCGAAGAAACGACAGACCGGCCATGAGAATTCCGGTGGCGCGCTGCGAATCGCCGGAGCGGCGCAGCAACTCCACCAGATCGACCGCGTAGATGAGGACAAAGACCAACATGAAGGCAGCGAAGATCGAGCGCGCGAAGCGATCGGCGAGATAGAACGAGAGCGTTTGGCCGATCATGCCGGAACCCTCGCGACCGGCCCTCGGCGACTTGCAAGGAGTCGCCGCAAGACCAGCGCCACCGCGCCAAAGCACGCTGCGAGCGGCACCGACCAAACGAATACTGCGGCGGAGGGGTCGCCGACAGAGAGCGTCGTGGCCGCGACCCCGAGCATCCGAAGGCCAAAAAATGCGAGAACAGCTCCGGCGATCGCGAGGCCGCGGCCCTGCCGGGTCGTACGCGCCTCTCCCAAGGCGGCGAAAGCGATGAGACCGGCGACGAACGCGTAAAGCGGGCTAGCCAAGCGGTCCAGCAGTTCGCTGCGGATATGGCCGAGCAGCGCGGGATCCGCACGGTCCCGCGCGTCTGGCGACATCAATTGCGCGGTCGAACGTTCGCGCGGCCTCTTGATCGCGCTGAGGGCGTGGATGAACTGCGACAGGTCGATCGTATAGTCGTCGAACGTCACCATCGCCGAATCACCCGCCGACTGAGGCCGCAAGAGGACGCCTTTCGAGAGCTGGAGATAACTCGTTCCGTCCCGATCGACGGTTTTTCCCGCCTCCGCGATATAGGTCGTCACTTTGGCCGGATCCCGCTGGTCCTGCATAAACACCCCGTGCAGCGCTCCATCAGGCGTGCGCTCGCGAAAATGAAACACGAATCCGGACTCAAGCTGGGAGAAGGCGCCAGGACGGGCAAAGTTGGCGATAAAATCCGCGTGAACGAACGTCGTCAAATTCTGGATTGCGCCAAAACTCCAGGGCAGAACCTGGATATAGAGAGCCGCCACGACCGCAAACACCAGTCCCGACAGGAGCGCCATCGGCCGCAAAAGGCGCATCGGCGACACGCCCGAAGCCGCCATGACCACAAGCTCGCTGTCGCCGTTAAGCTTGTTGAGCGTGTAGAGGATTCCCGCGAACAACGCCACAGGGGCAATGAAGGCCACCAGCGAGGGCATCGCCAGCCCTGTCATCATCAGGAATATCAGGATAGTCTGGCCTTTGCTGGTGATCAGGTCGATTTGCCGCAGCGCCTGGGTGACCCAGACGACGCCCGTCAGGACCACGAGCAGAGAAACCGAGGCTGTGGTCGCCGTCCTGAACAGATAACGTTCGAGTTGTATCATTGCCGTCGCGTCGTCCCACGGGAGAACGGCCCCGCGTCAGCGCGAGCCCGCCCACGGCAGCGCCTAGCTGGCGCGTTCAATCCTTGCAAGGCGACTTGCTCCTCTCACTCGGCGCGAACGCCTAACCGACTGAGATGTGCCGCTCAATCACGGCGGCTTGTTGACGAGCGCCCCAAACCTCCTGATATGTCGGCGCCCGCCGTCCGCAGGTCGCGTGCGTCGGCCCCAAGTCATGAATTCCGGACAAGGAAACGCGTTGGTCATGAGCGGAGTCGTCAAGATCGCTTTTGGGTCGCTGTCCGCGCCCAAAGGCAGCGCGCTCATCGTGTTCGTCGGGGCCGATATGAAGCCCGCCCCGACGGTGACGGCCCAGTTCGGCGATCTCGAGCCGTTGATTCGCGCCGCAGCCAGGGCGTCCAACTTTCGCGGCGCCCAGCGCACCGCTCTCGACATCCTTGCGCCGGCCGGCCTCGACGCTTCGCGACTCATGGTCATCGGCGTAGCCCCGGGCAAGGACAACGCGCCGGTCGATTTCGTTACGCTCGGCGGCTTCACGTTCGGCAAGGTGACCGGCGCGAAGCGGGTCGAAGTCGCGTTTGAGGCCCCGGCTGGAACCTGGGACGGCCCGGCGGCCGCCGATTTCGCTCTCGGCCTTCGTCTGCGCGGCTACCGGTTTGACAAATACAAGACCCGTAAGAAAGAAGCGGAAGACGACAGCGCCGAAGCGCCTGATTTCGTGATCGGCTCCAGCCATGCCGCCGCCGCTCGCGCGGCGGCGCAGGATCGGTTCGCCGTCGCTGAAGGCGTCGAATTGGCGCGCAATCTCGTCAACGAGCCCCCGAACGTTCTCTTTCCGGTCGAGTTCGCGGATCGCGTCAAATCGCTGGAGAAGCTCGGCGTCGGGGTGGAAGAACTCGACGAGAAGGCAATGGGCAAGCTCGGGATGAACGCCCTGCTCGGAGTGGGCCGGGGATCGGCGCGCGAAAGCCGTCTTGTCACCATGCGGTGGAACGGGGCGCGATCAAAACGAACCAAACCGATCGCCATCGTCGGCAAGGGGGTCTGCTTCGATTCCGGCGGCCTATCCATCAAACCCTCCTCCGGCATGGAAGATATGAAGGGCGACATGGGCGGCGCGGCCTGCGTCGCCGGCCTCTTGCACGCGCTCGCCGCCCGGAAGGCGAAAGTCAACGTGGTCGGCGTCATCGGACTGGTCGAGAACATGCCCGATGGCGACGCGATCCGGCCGGGCGACATCATCACCTCAATGTCCGGACAGACGATCGAGATCGTCAATACGGACGCCGAGGGCCGGCTCGTCCTGGCCGATGCGCTTTGGTATACGCAGGAGACGTTCTCGCCGCGGGCGATCATCGACCTCGCAACGCTGACCGGCGCGGTCATCGTCGCGCTCGGGCATGAGGCGGCGGGGCTGTTCGCCAATAACGACGAGCTCGCTCAACGGCTCGCCGCGGCCGGCGAAGCGACGGGCGAAAAGGTCTGGCGCATGCCGCTCGGCGCGGCTTACGACAAGCTGATCGACTCCAAATTCGCCGACATGAAGAATGCCGGCGGCCGCAACGGCGGCTCGATCACCGCCGCGCAGTTCCTGCAGCGATTCATCAAGGAGACGCCGTGGGCGCATCTCGATGTCGCGGGGATGGCGATGGCGTTGCCGCCCTCGGACATCAATCAGTCCTGGGGTTCGGGGTGGGGAGTGCGGCTGCTCAATCGTCTTATGGCCGACTCCTACGAGGATTAGGCTGTCGTTGACGATTTGATACGAGAATTGGCGCGGAGGGCGCCAGGATGCGGGTTCGATCCACGATCTTCGCGCTTGCCGCCGCCGCCTGGGGCGGGTCGACTGAGCGCGTGTGGGCGATCGCCGGATGCGACGCTTTTTCCGCCGCCCTGCGCGCCGAGGCGAGCGATATGCAGGTTGAGTTCGGACGGGCCGTGGTCGTGTCCCGGACCCGCTCTGATTCCAACGTGTTCGACGTGACGACAAAAGTGGACGTCGACGCGACGCTGAGCTGCCGCGGCGACGAATTCTTGCGCTTCGAGGCGCGGGTCGGCGAGCCGGCGAACGCCCGCACGACCACGAATTTCGAGCGCTTTCAGACCGCCGCGCTGAAGGCGGCGCTGGGCTGGGACGCCGGCAAGAGCCGCGGCGTCCTGCGCAGCATGACCGCGGATGCGCGGGAATATCTCGCCGCCTCGCGCGAGCGCGGCGACGTCTATGTCGCCGGCAAGACCGAAGAGCACGTACCCGGCGGCGTGAGCCTCGGGCTGATGGCGACCGGCTCCGACCGCACGTTCGTCATCGTCGGCCCGGCGGGCGAGTGAGCGAGGTCCGCTTTCATCATCTCGAGCGGCGGCGGATCGATGAGGCGCTGCCGAGCCTCCTCGAGCGGGCGCTGGAGGAGGGGCGGCGCGTCCTCGTGCGCGCTTCGTCCGAAGAGGCGGTCGCAGCGCTCAACGAGCGGCTGTGGACCTATAACGACGCCAGCTTCCTGCCGCACGGCGGGGCCGGCGACGGCGATCCGATGACTCAGCCGATCTTCCTGACCTCAGAGGCCGGCAACCCCAACGCCGCGACGATACTGGTGAGGCTTCCCGGGGCCGAGGGCGGGGAGGCCGACGAGCCGTTCAATCTCGCCCTTCTTTTGTTCGACGGACGCGACGAGCCGTCGCTCGCTCACGCCCGGGCCGAATGGCGGCGGCTCAAGGACCAGGGCCGCGCGATCAGCTATTGGCGCGAGAGCGACGAGGGCGGCTGGGAGCAGGCGCGGTGACGGGCATTAAACATTCGCAATTCGTGTTTGATCTGAGACAAAACACAATCCAGAAATGTTGCAATTGGATTGATCCAGCCGGGCGAGCGGCTTAATAACACGCTCGAGATGAGATAATCCAAAAGCGCAAAAAACGAATTTTTTTTGCGCCGTCGATCCCCGCGCCGCCAAGTTTGAAGACCTCAAACACATAACATAGCACGAAGCTTGGTCCTGGAAAAGACAAATCTTACAAACTTTTGAAAAGACTGGGATTTAAGCGCCAGACCAGCCGCCGTCGGAAGGGGAAAAGAGGCCGGGAGCCAGCGTCGAGGCCGGCCCCGGGCAGTCGAAAACCGCTCCTAAGGACCGAGACGTAGCAGGGATTTGCAATTCAACGCTCGCCCGTTGCCGGGCGCGGGCGCGACTCGAGCCTCCCCCGCCTTGACGGGAGCGTAAAGAGTGTATATGCACCCAATATGACCGCGGACGCGATCGACTTCACCGAATGCCGGAAATGCGCGTGCTCGGACGCGCGCCGCCGGAGCCGCGAGCTGACCCGGTTCTACGAACAGGCGATGCGTGGCTCGGGCCTCCGGGCGTCCCAGTTCACCCTGCTCGCGACCTTGATCCAGACCGGCCCGATCCCGGCGACCCGGCTCGCCGATTTTCTTGGCCTCGAGCGGACGACGCTGACCCGCAACCTTCGCCCGCTGGTTCGCGACGGTCATGTCATCATCGAGGACGGCGCGGATCGCCGGGTTCACAAAGTCGCCCTTACCGCGAAAGGAGAAGAGGCGGCGCGCGCGGCGTTTCCTTTCTGGCGAAAGGCTCAGGACGCGGCGCTGGCGAGGGCGGCGCAGGGGTAAAAAATTTTGGCTTTTTACGTGTAGATACACCTTAACAAGGAGCAGCAGCCATGTTCGAAACTCTGTCCACCATCGCCTTGACGGTCGGCGCCTCGATTGTCGTCGCCTTTCTATCCTACGCGCTCGCGCGGACTCCGCTCGGGCGGCTCATCGTCGCCGGCGTGCTTGTGGCCTGGTTCGCGCTTGTGCTTTCAATCGGGGCGGCCGACGTGCTTAGCCCCGGGGACGAGGCGGGCGTTCCCGGATTGGGGTTGACCGTCGCGGCGCCGGTCGCCGCGCTCACCGGCGTCTTCTTCGCCTTCCCGTCGATCCGCAGCGCCATGCTGGCAACGCCGTTGCCGGCGCTCGTCGCGGTCAATGCGATACGCGTGCTCGGAGTGACCTTCGTAGCGCTTTACGCCGCGGGTCGGCTGCCGGCGCCATTCGCTCCGAGCGCCGGCTGGGGCGATATTTTCGCCGGCGTCACGGCGCTGCCAGTCGCCTGGGCGATGCTCTGGTTCGGCTCGCGGGTCTGGCCGCTCGTCCTGCTCTGGAACGCGATCGGATTGGCGGATCTGATCTCCGCGGTCGGACTCGGCGCGTTATCCGCCCCGGGCCCGATTCAAGTCTTCGCCGGCCCGCCGACCTCGGCGCTGATGACGACCTTGCCCTGGCTGATCATTCCAGGATTCCTGGTCCCGAGCCTGATGTTCATTCACATCGTGATCTTCTACCGGCTGGCGAAGACCGAAGCTGCTGCGAGGGCGCATCCGTGGCTCAACGGCGGCGCGGCGAGGGGCGGCGTCTCAGTCTGAATTTCGGCTTCCGACTATCAGGGGCGTAGGCCACTGGAGCGCGTGGCAGTTAGACCTAACCGCTCTCCCACCCGACCTCGTCCTGAGGCGCCGCGTGGCGGCCTCGAAGGACGCTCCAGGACGCCCCGAGCGCGCCGCCTACTGGACCGCCCTTCGAGACGCGCCTTCGGCGCGCCTCAGGACGAGGGTGTGGGTACACCAAGGCGCAATTCGCTCCTAGCGGCGCTCGTTCCCGCGCCTCAGGATTAGGAGCGCTTCGGAACGGACTTCCGTGCTAATCTCGCCGGCGGCCGAGGGGCGCGCCCATGAGCGAGACCCGGAAAATTGCGGCGATCCTGGTCGCCGATGTGGTCGGCTATAGCCGGCTCGCGGGAGCGGACGAGGATCGCACGCTCTCGCGCCTTCGGGGCTTGAGGAGCGACCTGATCGACCCCGCCATCGCCGCCCATCACGGGCGGATCGTCAAGCGCACCGGCGACGGAAGCCTGATCGAGTTCCGCAGCGTGGTCGACGCGGTGCGCCTTGCGATCGAGGTGCAGAACGGCCTGATCGAGCGCAACGCCGGCCTGCCGCCCGAGCGCCGGATCGAGTTCCGCGTCGGCATCCATCTCGGCGACGTGGTCGAGGAGAGCGACGGCGACCTGATGGGCGACGGCGTCAATATCGCGGCGCGGCTCGAAGGCATTTGCAAGCCGGGCGCGATCTGTCTGTCGGAGGACGCTTATCGTCAGGTCAAGGGGCGGCTTGACCTCGCTGTGACCGATCTAGGCCCGACCCAGCTCAAGAACATCGCCGATCCGATCCGGGTCTATTCGCTTGACGTCAGCGAGCCGGCGCGGGCGAAGCCGGCAACGGCCCCGGCGCCCACACCGCAGAAGAGGCGTTTCGGGCTTGCGCCGCTCGCCGCCGCGCTCGCGGCGCTGCTCATCGTGATCGCGGGCGGCGCATGGTGGTTCCTCAATGCCAACCGGCCCGCAAGCGTCGCTGCGAAGTCGCCCGCCGAGGCCGCGCGGCTTTCGATCGTCGTGCTGCCCTTCGCCAATCTCTCTGGCGATCCGAACCAGGACTACCTCGTCGACGCCCTGACCGACGAACTGACCACCAGTCTCGCGCGCATGCGCGACACCTTCGTCATCGCGCGCAACACGGCCATGACCTTCAAGGGCAAGCCGATCGACGTCAAGGCGATCGGCAAGGATCTTGGCGTGCGCTATGTTCTCGAAGGCTCGGTGCAGCCGAGCGGCGATCGGACGAGGGTCAACGCCCAGCTCATCGACGCCGAGAGCGGCGCTCACCTGTGGGCCGAACAATTCGACACGCCCCGCGCCGATCTGTTGCAGACGCAGGATGCGATCGTCGCGCATTTAGCGAATACGCTCGACCTTCAGCTTCAGCAGGCCTACGTCGCAAGCGTCAAACGAACGCCCGCGGCCAATCGTGACGCCGAGGACTTGGCTCTGCAATGCTCCCATGGCGCATGGAAGGCCGGGTCGATCGGCAAAGAGGCGGATGCGGCCTACGCGCTCTGCGAACAGGCGCTCGCCATCGATCCCAACAATGTCCGCGCCCTGATGGCATTGGGGACCAAGTTCTGGGTGCGGGCGGTGTTTGAGGTTTCCGGCGACCCTAAAGGCGACCTCGCGCGGGCCGACGAATTGGAGTCGAAGGCGCTCGCCATCGATCCAGATTGGACTTGGACTCACGAGCAGAAGGGCGGTGTTCTTCGGGTCCAGGGGCGCCCCGAGGAAGCTGTCGCGGAGCAAGAGCGCGCGCTCGCCCTGGATCCGTCCAACGTGAACGCCGCCGGCGAACTGGGCTTCGACTACGCAAACCTCGGGGAATTCGACAAAAGCC
The DNA here is from genome assembly GCA_963794155.1 of uncultured Alphaproteobacteria bacterium. Lineage (GTDB taxonomy): Bacteria > Pseudomonadota > Alphaproteobacteria > Rhizobiales > Beijerinckiaceae > Roseiarcus. The sequence continues at coordinate 100,058 of CAWCCX010000009.1, forward strand.
TTGAATATCTGCACAAGGCGATTCTGGCGAGCCCACACGATCCGGCGCTCAGATGGTGGTACGGCGCCAAGGCGGAGGCCAATTTCGCGCTGAAGCGTTATGACCAGGCGATTGAATTGGCTCGCCGTGCGATCGCGATCAATCCTGATTACAACGCGTTTTCGCACGCGATGCTTGTGGCGGCGCTCGCCTTGACCGATCATGATGCGGAAGCGCGCGAGGCGCTGCAGCGCTTCCTCGCGCTGCCCTCCACCGGGCCGCTCAAGACGATCGCGGCGTGGAAGTATCATTTCGTCTCAGAACAGCATGTCGACCCGCGCCTCGTCGAGCGCGACGAACGGACTCTCGCCGGCCTGCGCAAGGCGGGGATGCCGGAGGAGTGAGCGAGACCCGGAAAATTGCGGCGATCCTGGTCGCCGATGTGGTCGGCTATAGCCGGCTCGCGGGAGCGGACGAGGATCGCACGCTCTCGCGCCTTCGGGGCTTGAGGAGCGATCTGATCGACCCCGCGATCGCCGCCCATCGCGGGCGGATCGTCAAGCGCACCGGCGACGGGAGCCTGATCGAGTTCCGCAGCGTGGTCGACGCGGTGCGCTGCGCGATCGAAGTGCAGAACGGCCTGATCGAGCGCAACGCCGGCCTGCCGCCGGAGCGCCGCATAGAATTCCGCGTCGGCGTCCATCTGGGCGACGTGGTCGAGGAGAGCGACGGCGACCTGATGGGCGACGGGGTCAATATCGCCGCTCGCCTTGAGGGGATTTGCAAGCCGGGCGCGGTCTGCCTGTCGGAGGACGCCTATCGTCAGGTGAGCGGCAGGCTCGACATGGAGGTGACTGATCTCGGCCCGACCAAGCTCAAGAATATCGAAAAGCCAATCCGCGCCTATTCGCTTGAGGTCGGCAAGCCGGCGCTGGCGAAACCGGCCAAGACGGGCGCTCCCCTCCGTCGCTCGATCGCCGCGCTGATCGTCGCGGGGGTCGCCGCGCTGGTCGCGATCGCAGCCGGCGCTTGGCATTTTTGGGGCGTCAACCCCGTCCAGCCCGAGGCCGCGCAACTTTCCATCGTCGTGCTGCCTTTCTCGAATCTCTCGGGCGATGCGAGCCAGGATTATCTCGGCGACGTTCTGACCGAAGAGCTGACCACCAGCCTGTCGCGGCTGCCCGGGAGTTTCGTCGTCTCGCGCACGACGGCCTTCTCCTATCGCGGCAAGGCGATGGACGTAAAGCAGATCGGCAAAGAGCTCGGCGTGCGCTATGTGCTGGAGGGGAGCGCGCAAAAGAGCGGGACGCGCGTGCGGGTCGACGCCCAGCTTATTGACGCGGCGACGGGAGCTCACCTTTGGGCGGATCAGTTCGACGCCGATAAAACCGATCTCCTCACACTACAGGACGAGATCGTCACTCACCTCGCCCGGGCTATACAAGTCGAATTGACCACGGCGGAAGCGAGCCGCGTCGCGCGGGCGCACCCTGAAAATCGTGACGCGGAGGAACTCGCCCTGCAGTGCGAGGCCGCCTATCTTCACAGTGGCCCAATATCGAAAGAAATGGCGCAAGCCTCTGGCCTTTGCGAACAGGCTCTGCGGATCGACAAAAACAATGTTCGCGCCCTGGTGGTTTTGGCGATAAGACGTCTGGCGCTGGTGTACAATTGGCAAAGCGCTGACCCCCAAGCCGATCGCCTCGCATCCGATGAGTTGATATCGCGCGCCCTTGCGGTTGATTCGAACAATTACTTCGCTCATTACGCCAGGTCGCAGTTCCTGGCGCCGCAACGCCCGGATGAGGCGATTGTCGAAGCAGAGCGGGCTCTTGCTCTCAATCCGAGTTTCCTTCCGGCCTACATTTCGCTTTGGATCGCGAATTGGACGGCGGGACGCGCAGAAAAGGCCGATCAATACCTTGATGAGGCATTGCGGCTCGGTCCCCACGACTCCCTTGCCGTTGTATTTCTCGGAGAGAAGGGCGACGGACTTTTCAATCAGTCCCGCTACGATGAGGCGGCTGAATTTTTCAAACGCGCGATTGCGGTGGCCCCGGAGACCGTGATGCCCTCCTTTAAGCTGGCAGCCTCCCTCGCGCTCTCAGGCCACGATGCGGAGGCGGGCGAGACATTGCGTCGCTATCTCGCGCTGCCGTTCAACATCCCGAAGACGATCGCCCAATTCAAGGCGCGCCAGCCATACGACACTCCCAATTTGCGCAGCTATTACGACCGCCTTTATGAAGGCCTGCGCAAGGCGGGGCTGCCGGAGGAATGAGCGAGACCCGGAAGATCGCGGCGATCCTGGTCGCCGATGTCGTCGGCTACAGCCGGCTCGCGGGAGCGGACGAGGATCGCACGCTCTCGCGCCTTCGGGGTCTCAGGAGCGACCTGATTGATCCCGCGATCGCCGCGCATCGCGGGCGGATCGTCAAGCGCACCGGCGACGGGAGCCTGATCGAGTTCCGCAGCGTGGTCGACGCCGTGCGCTGCGCGATCGAAGTGCAGAATGGCCTGATCGAACGCAACGCCGGCCTGCCGCCCGAGCGCCGCATCGAGTTCCGCGTCGGCATTCATCTCGGCGATGTGGTCGAGGAGAGCGACGGCGATCTGATGGGCGACGGGGTCAACATCGCCGCGCGATTGGAGGGGATTTGCAAGCCGGGCGCGGTCTGCCTGTCGGAGGATGCCTATCGCCAAGTGAAGGGGCGGCTCGATCTCGCGGTCAGCGATCTCGGCCCGACGCAACTGAAGAACATCGCCGAACCGGTTCGGGTCTATTCGCTTAACGTCGGCGCGCCCGCCCAAGCGAAACCTGCGACGGAGGCGAAGCCGCCCGAAAAATCCGGGCCGCCGCGCCTCTCGATCGTCGTCCTGCCGTTCGCCAATATCGGCGGCGATCCGGAGCAGGAGCACTTCGTCGACGGGGTCACGGAGAGCCTGACGACCGATCTTTCGCGTCTTCGCGGCTCGTTCGTGATCGGGCGCAATACCGCTTTCACCTACAAGGGCAAAGCCGTCGACCTGAAGCAGACCGGGCGCGAGTTGAACGTCCGCTATGTCCTCGAGGGCAGCGTTCAGCGCGGCGGAAACCGAATGCGCGTCAACGTGCAGCTCATCGACGCCGATGCCGGCAACCATCTCTGGGCGGAGCGGTTCGATAAGCCGCTCGCCGACCTTTTCGACATGCAGGACGAGATTGTCGCGCGCCTGGCGGGCGCGCTTAACGCCCAACTTCTAGCCGCCGAGGCGCGGCGCGCGGAACAGGCCCCGAACCCCAATTCCATGGACTTTTATTTTCAGGGTCTGGCTTGGCTCAACAAGGGTTTTACCCCCGACGATGTGGCGCAAGCGCGAAGCTTTTTCGATCGCGCGCTCATCGCCGATCCCGACAAATGTCGACGCGCTGATTGGGTCGGCGCGCGCGGACGCGGTCGAGGGCGCATTTTTGTTTGTGAGCGATCCCAAGGTTGCGTTCGAATCGGCCGAAGCGAAGTTGACCAGAGCCTTGTCGTGGGTTCCAGATCATGCCCGCGCACATTTGTTGTTGGGAATTGTTGACATATTCACGAGCCGCGCTTCCGAGGGGATCGCCGAGTGCGAACACGCTTTGGCGCTTGATCGAAATCTCGCCCAAGCCCATTCCATTATCGGAAGAGGTAAGATCTTTGTTGGTCGCGCCGAAGAAACGGAGGCTCACGTTACCGAGGCCCTGCGCCTCAGTCCGCGCGATACGATGGCTTACACCTGGATGATGCACGCGGGCATAGCGAAGCTCCATCTCGGCAGCCGGGAGCAAGCGGCAGCGTGGCTTCGGCGGGCGATCGAGGCCAACCGAAATAACCCGCAACCACATTTTGTGTTGGGCGCCTCACTCGTCCAGCTTGGCCGACTGGACGAGGCGCGTTCCGCGGTCAAGGCCGGCCTTGCGCTCAACCCGGCCTTCACCATCTCCCGCGCCCGCGCCTCCTGGACGGCGATGAGCGATGACACGACGTATCTCGCCCAGCTTGAGCCCATTTTCGAGGACCTCCGCAAGGCAGGACTGCCCGAGCAATGACCGCCGCCCGCCGCCTCGCCGCGATCCTCGGCGCCGGCGCATCCGTGGCTCAGCGGCGGCGCGGCGAGGGGCGGCGCCTCGGTTTGACGCCTGGCTTCGGACCCCGCAAGGGCCTGGGCCGGTAACAGCGCGCGTTCCCGCGCCTCTGGATTGGAAGCGCTTCGGAACGGGCTTCTGTGCTAGTCTCGCTGGCGGCCGAGGGCGCTGCCCATGAGCGAGACCCGGAAAATTGCGGCGATCCTGGTCGCCGATGTGGTCGGCTATAGCCGGCTCGCGGGAGCGGACGAGGATCGCACGCTCTCGCGCCTTCGGGGCTTGAGGAGCGATCTGATCGACCCCGCGATCGCCGCCCATCGCGGGCGGATCGTCAAGCGCACCGGCGACGGCAGCCTGATCGAGTTTCGCAGCGTGGTCGACGCCGTGCGCTGCGCGATCGAAGTGCAAAACGGCCTGATCGAGCGCAACGCCGGCCTGCCGCCCGAGCGCCGCATCGAGTTCCGTGTCGGCATTCATCTCGGCGACGTGGTCGAGGAGTCCGACGGCGACCTGATGGGCGACGGCGTCAATATCGCCGCTCGCCTTGAGGGGATTTGCAAGCCGGGCGCGGTCTGCCTGTCGGAGGACGCCTATCGGCAGGTCAAAGGACGTCTCGATCTCGCAGTGAGCGACCTTGGCCCGACCCAACTGAAGAACATCGCCGAGCCGATCCGGGTCTATTCGCTTGAGGTCGGCAAGCCAGCGCAGGTGAAGCCTGCGCTGTCAGCGTCCGCGCGTGAAAAAGCTGATCGGCCGCGCCTTTCGCTCGTGGTCTTGCCTTTCGCCAATATCGGCAGCGATCCCGAGCAGGAATATTTCGTCGATGGCGTCACCGAGTGCTTAACCACCGATATCTCGCGCGTCTCCGGCGCCTTCGTCATAGCTCGCAACACCGCGTTCACGTACAAGGGCAAGCCCGTCGACGTGAAGGCGATCGGGCGGGAGCTGAACGTCCGCTATGTGCTCGAGGGCAGCGTCCAGCGCAGCGGAACCCGCATGCGCGTCAATGTCCAGCTCATCGACGCCGAAAGTGGCAATCATCTCTGGGCCGAGCGGTTCGATAAGCCGCTGGCCGATCTCTTCGACATGCAGGACGAAATCGTCGCACGCCTGGCAGGCACGCTGAACGCTCAGCTCGTCGCGGCCGAGGCGCGGCGCGCAGAACGTGCCCCGACCCCCAACTCGATGGACCTCTATTTTCAGGGCTTGGCCTGGCTCAATAGGGGTCCGAGCCCTAACAAAGTTGCGCAAGCGCGCAGCTTTTTCGATCGCGCGCTGGTTACCGATCCCGACAATGTCGACGCACTCATTGGATCGGCGCGCTCGGACGTGCGCGAGGGTGCAAATTTCTTTGTGACCGATCCGATGGGGGCCTTTGCGGCAGCCGAAGCCAAGTTGACCAGAGCGTTGTCGTCGGTCCCGGACCACGCGCGCGGCCATAGGTTGTTGGGGTATGTCGAAATATTGACTAAGCGCGCTGTGCAGGGCATCGCCGAATGTGAACGCGCGTTGGAGCTGGATCGAAATCTTGCCAGCGCTCATGCATTTATCGGACTTGGTAAGACCTTCGTCGGTCGTGCCGAAGAAACCGAGGCTCACATTGGTGAAGCCTTGCGCCTTAGTCCGCGCGATACTAATGCCCATACCTGGAGGGGTTTCGCGGGCATTGCGATGAACCACCTCGGCTCCTGGGAAGAAGCGGTCGCATGGTTTCGACGGTCGATCGAGGCCAATCGAAATTATCCGCATCCATATTTTCACTTGGCCGCCGCGCTCGCGCAGCTTGGTCGACTTGATGAGGCGCATTCCGCCGTCAGAGCCGGTCTTGCGCTCAACCCGGTCTTCGCCATCTCTCGCGCTCGCGCCGCCTGGACGGCGATGAGCGACGACCCGACGTACCTGGCCGGGACCGAGCGCATTCTCGAAGGCATGCGCAAGGCCGGAGTCCCCGAATAATGACCGCCGCTCGCCGCCTCGCGGCGATCCTGGTCGGCTATAGCTGGCTCGCCGCGCTGCTGCTTGCGCTCCTCTTACCGGCCGCCCGAGCCGGCGCAGCCGAATATTATGGCTACGATCAGGGCGGCAGCCGCTTCGCGCCGCTCGACCAGATCACGCCCGGGAATGTCGGCCAACTGATCCCGGCCTGGACCTATCATACCGGCGATCTCAAGAGCCGCGCCGCGGACGTGCTGAAGCGCTCGAAATTCGAGATCACGCCGATCCTCACCGGCGACAAACTCATCGCCTGCACGCCGTTCAACGCCGTGGTCGCGCTCGACCCCGGCACGGGACAGGAGCTTTGGCGCTACGACCCGGAGATCAAGACCGATTACCGCCCGGGCAACATGTTCACCTGCCGCGGCGTCGCGGTGTGGCATGGCCCCGCCGGCGCGGCCGGCCCGTGCGCCGAGCGGATCCTGACCGCGACCGCCGATCTCCGGCTGATCGCCCTCGACCTCAAGGACGGCCGCCCATGCGCCGATTTCGGCCAGGACGGCGCGGTCCGCATCGATCCCGGCAAGCCGCTCATCGCGCCCTACGAGTTCCAGTTCACTTCGCCCCCCGCCGTGATCGGCGACCTCGTCATCCTCGGCTCCTCGATCTCCGACAATGCGCGGGTCGACGCGCCGCGCGGCACGGTGCGGGCCTTCGATGTCCGGACCGGCGCGCCGCGCTGGCAATGGGACCCGGTGCCGGAGCGTGCCGACGATCCGGATGCGGCGAGCTGGGGCGATGGCTGGCGAACGACCGGCGCCGCCAATGTCTGGGCGCCGATCGCGATCGATGAGGCGCGCGGCCTCATCTTCCTGCCGACCACCAGCCCGAGCCCCGATTTCTACGGCGGCCTTCGCCCCGGCGACAATCGCCGCGCCGATTCGGTGGTGGCGCTCAAGGCCGAGACCGGCGCGCTCGCGTGGAGCTTCCAACTGGTCCACCACGACCTCTGGGATTACGACATCCCGGCCCAGCCGAGCCTCGCCACCATCACCCTCGACGGCAAGGCGCGCGACGTCGTCATCCAGGGCACCAAGCAGGGGCTCGTCTTCGTCTTCGACCGCGACACCGGCCAGCCCGTCCTGCCGGTCGCGGAGCGCCCGGTCCCGCAGGGCGGCGTCGAAGGCGAGGCGCTGTCGCCGACCCAGCCGTTCCCGGCCGATTTGCCGGCGCTCGGCCCCGACCGGATCACGCCGGATGAGGCGTATGGGCTGACCCCGTGGGATCGCGGCGCATGCGCCCGGGCGATCGCCTCGGCGCGCAACGAGGGCCGCTTCACCCCGCCGAGCCTCGAGGGCACGCTCATCATGCCCTTCACCGGCGGCGGCGTGAACTGGGGCGGCCTCGCCGTCGATGGCGGCAGGGCCATGGTCTATGTCAACAGCTCGAACCTCGTGCACCGGGTCACGCTCTTCCCGGCCGCCGATTACGGCGAGATGAAGCAGCGCTTCCCGGACAAGGAGGTCTCGCCGCAGCAAGGCGCGCCCTATGGCATGAAGCGCGAGCTTTTGGTGTCGCCGCTGGGATTGCCGTGCAACCCGCCGCCCTGGGGCGTGCTGACGGCGCTCGACCTCGGGAGCCGCAAGATCCTCTGGCAGGTTCCGCTCGGCACGACCGAGGAACTCAACCCGCTGGGCCTCGCCCGCCGCATCGGCACGCCTACTTTCGGCGGCCCGCTCGCCACCGCGAGCGGCCTCATCTTCATCGGCGCCGCGCTCGACGATTATCTGCGCGCCTTCGACGCGAAGACCGGCGCCGAGCTCTGGACCGGCCGCCTGCCCTCCGCCGGCATCGCCACCCCGACGAGCTATCTCTGGCAGGGTCGCCAATATGTCGTGATCGGCGCCGGCGGCCATGGCGAGGCCGGCGCCCCGGCCGGCGACACGCTGGTCGCCTTCGCCCTGCCCCGCCCTGGCGAGTCCGGCCCCTCGCCCTGGCTGCGCTGGCTCGACCAGCCGGGCGGGCGCTTCAGGCTGCATGCCGGGATGGCCGGAGCTCTGCTGCTCGCGCTGGCGCTGCTGTGGTGGCGGCGCCAGTACAGGCGACGTCGGCGGCCGGACTGAGCAGCCGAGCCCGCGCCGCGTCGCCGGCTCTCTTCCGGCCTCGTTCGACGGCCTCCGGAAGGCGGGCAGCGTTCTTCCGTACGCCCTGCGCCCGGCGATGATGTTTGGGCTGAGGTTGGCCGGGCGCCTTTTCTAGAACGGCGCCTTGGCCGGCTGGAACTGCGACGTGACGTCGCCGCTGAGATCGATGTTGTTGGGGTTCAACGTCATGACGGGAGCGCCCTCGGAAAAATTGAGCTTGCCAAGATCGGTCCAGATCACGTTCGGCGCCGTGGTCAGCTCGAAAAAGTAGCGCTTGCCGGTGAGATTGCTGACGGTTCGATATTCCGTGTCGAAGGTCGAGCCGTTGACCGGCGCGCCGAACGGAATCGACACGTTGCGGATCAGCCCGAACATGCCGGCGACCCCGGCCCGCTCCGACGTCGGCTTGGTGAGCACGGAAAGGAAATAGGTCGCCCGCTGGAACCGGTCGCGAGGGTTCACATTGCCGGGAACCTGAGTTTCCATGGTCGGGTTGGCGAAGTCCCTGCCGCCCAAGAGTTCAAGTTGCTTGTCGTATTCGGGCGCGTTGGTCATGACGCGGAATTCCCGCCCGTGATGCACGACGAGCTTGCCGCCGAGATATTCGAGAATGGCCGAGTCGCCCGAGGCGTCCTCAAGCGCGACATGGACGGTCCCGGTCTGTTTCTGGCCATGAACCTCGATCTCGACCTTGACGATCTGGACCGTCGCAAGTTTCGCCAGCGCTTCCTCGACGGTCGCGGCGTTGTCGAGCGCGTATTGCGCCCATAAGGCCGCCTGGACGCCGGGCTTCGCTGCGTCGCGGGGGCCGTAGTCGGCTGGCGGGAAATAAAGCATATGCGCGGCGAGGCCGCGCTCGTTGATCCCGTCCGCAGTGCCGATGCCGAATATGGTCGTGACGACGCTGCCGTATTGCGATGTCCATTTCGCCGGATTGTCCGTGACTACGGTCATCGGTCCTGCGTTGCCGCCGTCGCGCGTAAGCCCGCGGGGAAACACGGTCAGAACCGGCTCTGTGGTCGTCGCCCAATCCATGCTGCGCGCGACCAGCATCGTGTCGCCCTTGTCATTGGCGAAAATCCGGGTGCAGGCTTCGGCATATTGGACCGCCGCGAGCGAGAGGGCCGCGACGGCGGTCAGCGAGACCGTCGTGAAAACAGTTTTGGCGATCACGTTATATTCCCCAGCAAGTTTCGCCCGCCTGTCGCCGTACACGCCAGTTCGAAGAGCAACGGGTCAGCTTTAGCACCTGCGCGGAAATAAGTGCGATGAAATTCTGGGGAAAAGTCGGCGCCGCTTCCGAGGCCGGGCGCGCCGACTGACTCGTCGTGACGCGGCGGCGCCCTCGAGTTGAACGGCGCCGCCCTTACGCGCTAACGTTTACTCACAATCGAAACGGCGGCGCGCGTCCCTCCCAGTCGGCGCGCCGCCGTCCGTCCCGTTCAGCGTGCGATTGCGGTCACGCCTTGGGGAACGGGACGGCCACGAATCGGTCGCCGCCGTCTGCGGTCTGGACCCGCATCAGCACCGACTTCTTGCCCTGGCTCCGCGCGCTCGCGACCTCGGACTTCACGTCCTGAGGCGTCGACACCGGCTTGCCGGCGACCTCGAGGATGACCTGGCCGGAGGCCAGACCCTGCTCCGCGGCCGGGCCATTCGGGTCGACGCCGGTGATGGCGACGCCCTTGTCTCCGGAGCCGGCGACTTCGCTCGCGGGCGCGAGCTGAATGCCGAGCGCCGGGGTGGCCTTGTCATTCGTTCCGGATTCGTCGGCTGACGCCGTCTTCTCGGCCTTCTGGCCGGCGAGCGTGGCCTCGGCGGTCTTTTCGGAGCCGTCGCGGACATAAGTCAACTGGACCTTCGCGCCGGGCTTGAGCATGCCGACCTGAAGGGTCAGATCGGACGCCTCCGCAATATCCTTTCCGTTGAGCTTGGTGATGACGTCGCCGGTCTTGAGGCCAGCCTCGGCGGCCGGCGTTCCCGGCATGACCTTATCGACGATCGCGCCGGCGGCGGACTTGAGCCCGAGGTTCTCAGCGATGTCCTGGCTCACCGGCTGGATTTCCACGCCGAGATAGCCGCGGGCAATGCTGCCCCCGTGCTCGAGCGCCGCCTCGACGGTGCTCACGGTTGAGGCCGGAATGGCGAAGCCGATGCCCACGCTGCCACCCGAGGGCGAATAGATGGCGGTGTTCATGCCGACCACCTGGCCCTGCGTGTTGAAGGTAGGTCCGCCGGAATTGCCGCGGTTGATCGGCGCGTCGATCTGCAGGAACCGGTCATAGGGGCCGTCGCCGATGTCGCGGCCCTCGGCCGAGACGATGCCGGCGGTCACGGTGCCGCCGAGGCCGTAAGGATTGCCGATGGCCACCACCCAATCGCCGATCCGCGGCATCTCCTTGGCGAAAGTCACGTACGGGTAGTCGCCCGGCTCGTTAACCTTGATGACGGCGACGTCGGTCTTTGGGTCCGTACCGACGACTTTGGCGTCGAGCGTCTTGCCATTGTCCATAGTGACGGTGACGGTCTTCGCGTGGTCAACCACGTGATTGTTGGTGACGATGTAGCCGTCGGAAGAAACGAAGAAGCCGGAGCCCTCGCCTACCATCATCGGCTGCGAGCCCTGTGGCGCGCCGTTCATTCCGCCCATTCCGCCGCCAAAGCGCTTGAGGAACTGCTGGATTTCCGGCGGCAGGTTGTCCATCTGGACGCCATTGCCTTCGGACGACGACGCGTTGGCGATCTTGACCTTGACCGAGACGACCGCCGGCTTCACCCGCTCGATCAGCGTCGCGAATGACGGCGCGGCCTGCGCGTTGAGATCGGCGGTGTTGACGGCGGCGGCATGAGCCGGGTGGGAACTGGTGAAAACGCCTTCGCCGAACGCGCCCGCGGCGGCGAGCGAAGCCACCGCGACCGAGGCGAGGATCGTGCTGCGACGAGCGCGCAGGCTGGCAAAGTTGGGGTAGGACATGAAGGACTCCCGATTCCGGAATGACCGCGTTTCGGCGATCGATTGGCGGGATTATCGGCCTTGGCGCCTATCCGGAACTTGGCCGGCGCATTAAGCTTTCTCAAGGAAGGACGCTGGAGCCGGCTCGTTGGGCAGAACCCTCAACGATCCGGCGCTGGCGTGAGCATGACCAGCTTGTAGTCGGGCCGCTCAGCCGGCGCGAAGGTGTGCTGCGTGAAGCTCACGAGCCCGTCCCGAGGGTGGTCGAATGTACGAAGCCCGCCCTCGCGGATTTGAACGGCTTGCTCATCCCACGCTTCGGCGAAGAACGGACTCTCGTTGCGGAGCGTTTCAACGAAGGTCTTGACCCGGGCGTCGCGAAAGGTGTGCGCGAAATCGGCGCGAAATTCGGCGAGCAGCCGTCGCGCCCTGTCCTTCCAGGCAGGAATGAGCGCCCGGGCTGACTGCTCCAGAAACACGTACCGCAACAGGTTGCGCTGACAATCCTCGTCCAGCCAGCCGTGAAAGAGCCGCGCGGCTGCTTCATTCCAGCAGCAGGCGCTCCATAGCCGGTCAAGCCCATAGGCCGGGTGCTTGATCGCTTTGACCGCGGCAATCAATGCAGGAGGCGCGTCCGGCAAGGAGCCGCCAGACCCGTCCGGATCGATGCGCCCCGCAAGCTCAAAGAGATAGTCGCGTTCGGCGCGCGACAGCGACAGCGCGTGCGCGATGCGGCCCAGCGCCTCCGGGGAGGCTTGCACCGGGCGGCCTTGCTCGATCCACGTGCACCAGGTCACGCTGATGCCGGCCCGCGCGGCGAGTTCCTCGCGCCTGAGCCCCGACGTTCGCCGGCGGCCGGCCGCAGCCGACGGCTGCATTCGCTCGCGATGAGCGCGCACGAAGTCGCCGAGGAGCCGCCTTTGATCCGCTTCGAGCATAGCGACGAGCATAATAGGATAAAATTCACTCTTGTACCAGTTAACACCGGATGCAGAGGTCTCGGGTTGCAAGGGAGCGGATTGATGGTTGAGGCGCATGAGAAAGTCGTCGAGGCGCAGTTTGGTCCTCGGGCGAGGGCCTATGTCGAGAGCGCGGTCCACGCTCAGGGAGCCGACCTTGATGCGATTGAGGCGCTCGCCCGCAAGCTGCGTCCGGGGCTGGCGCTCGATCTCGGCGCCGGCGGCGGCCACGTCGCCTATGTCATGGCGCGACACGCGCGCCGGGTCATTGCTTCCGATTTGTCGCGCGAGATGCTGGCGGCGGTCGCGGCGACGGCGCGCGACAAGGGCCTGAGCAATATCGAGACAGTCGAGGCTCCTGCCGAGCAACTCCCATTCGAAGACGCAACGTTTGACTTGGTAGCCTCCAGGTTCTCCGCTCATCACTGGCGCGACTTCGACGCCGGCCTGCGGGAAGCGCGCCGCTCGCTGAAACACGGCGGTCAGGCCATTTTCGTCGACGCCTATTCTCCGGCCCCGCCGTTCCTCGACACGCATCTCCAGGCGATCGAATTGTTGCGCGACCACTCCCACGCCCGCAATTACACCTCTGCGCAATGGATTGACGCCCTGGCCCGGTCTGGCTTCGCTTTGGAGGCTGTGCGGACGTGGCGCCTGCGGATGGATTTTCCGGTCTGGACGGCGCGCATGCGGACCCCTGACGAGAATGTGAAAGCGATCCGCGCGCTTCAGATCGTCGCCTCGTCGGAGACGAAAGCGCATTTTGCGATCGAGCCCGACGGGTCGTTTCTCCTCGATATTCTGATGATCGAAGCGACGACAGCGTGAGCGCGAGATCTCGACTCGCCCGCGGCCCTGGCGTCCGTCGCTCACCGTGACCCGGTCGCCAACCGCCGCTACCTCCGAAACTCTCCCTTCACAACCTCGTAGAGCGCCTTGAATCGCTCGCGCTGGGCGGCGAACATCGCGGCGCGCTTCGGGTCGGGCGCTGTCACATCGGCGATTTCGGGCGGCCGGCAGACGGCCTCGGGCGGCTCCCCGGTCGCCGCCATCCGCGCGAGCCGCGCGGCGCCCAGGGCGGGGCCGGTTTCGCCACCCTTCATGCGCACGACCGTAAAGCCGGTCGCGGCGGCGATCATGCCTGTCCACAAACTGCTCTTCGCGCCCCCGCCGGTGAGGCCGACGCGTTCGATCGAAGCGCCCGCGGCGGCGAGGCAATCGCGCGCGTCGGCAAGGGTGAGCGCGACCCCTTCCATCACCGCCCGCGCGACGTCGGCGCGCGAGGTCGTCTCGCTCAGGCCGAACAGCACGCCGCGCGCATAAGGATCGTCGAGCGGCGTGCGCTCGCCGGACAGGTAGGGCAGGAAGAGAAGCGCGCCCGGCCCGGGATAATCCGCCGCCGCCTCGCGCTCGAGCGCCTCCGGCGGCGCGCCGACGAGCCGCCCGGCGAAGGCGAGCGCGCCGGCGCCGTTGAGCATCGCCGCCATGGCGTACCAGCGGTTCGGCAGGGCATGGGCGAAACTGTGCACGAGCTTTTCCGGCGCGCTCATGAAGCGATCGGTCGCGACGATGAGCTGGGTCGCGGTCCCGAGCGAAATGAAGGCTTCGCCCGGCGCGATCGCCCCAAGGCCAATCGCGCCGACCGCGGCGTCGCCGCCGCCGGCGGCAAGAACGACGCCGCGCGGCAGGCCGAATTCGTCGGCGGCCTCGGGCCTGATGCGGCCAGCCGACGCCGACCCTTCGGCGAGCGGCGGCGCCCATCGAAGATCCGCCTCGCAGGCCGCGAAGGCTTCCGACGACCAGGCCCGGGCCGCCTCGTCCAGGAGCCACGTCCCGGCCGCGTCGCTCATGTCGGTCTTAAGTTCACCGCCGAGCGCCAGGCGCAAATAATCCTTCACCGACAGTATGGCGGCGACGCGACGGCGATTGTCCGGCTCATGGCGGGCGATCCACTTGAGCTTCGGCCCAGTGAAGCCGGGCATCGGCTTCACGCCGACGACCTCGGCGAGCTCAGGATGATCGCGGGCCAGTTCGCGCGCCTCGCGATGGGCGCGCGCGTCGTTGTGCAGGATCGCCGGGCGGACCGGCTTCATGGCGCGGTCGAGGAGGACCGCGCCGTGCATCTGGCCGGAGAAGCCGACCGCTTTCACGTCAGCGAGCGCCTTGCCAGCCGAGCTTTTGATGTCGGCGATCGCGCCAGCTATCGCGGCGACCCAGACGTCGGGATTCTGCTCCGACCAGCCGGCGCGTGGCCGATCGGGCGAATAGACGCGCTGAGCGGCCGCCACCGGCGCGCCGATCTCGTCGGTCAAGAGCGCCTTGAGCCCGGAGGTGCCGCAGTCGAGTCCGAGATACATGGCGCGAAGTCTGCCCCGCGCCCCGGGCGTTCACAAGCGCCCCAGCTCCCTTCTCCCCTTGCGGGAGAAGGGTCCGGGATGAGGGGTTTGCGGCGCCCAAGCGCCCTATCGATCCGCGCCTACGGCGCACCCCTCATCCGGCCGACTTCGTCGGCCACCTTCTCCCGCAAGGGGAGAAGGGAGCCCGCTTCAATGGCGCCAGGCCTCGCAAGAGGAGATAGAAGGGGCGGGCGCGGGCCAGCCCTCGACGGCTTCCGAATCGTCGTCGTCCAATTCGCGGCCACGGTCGAGAATGTACCGGAGACCCGAGAGGACCGGCTGGTCGGCGCCCCGCGTCGCTTGGCCCACGCCTTCCCAGTCGCCGTCAGCCGCCCGGCGCGAGAAGCGGCGAACGAGCCCCGCCGCGAAGACGCCGCTGGTCAGGTTGCGCTTGGCCGCGTCGCGCGAGAAGCGCCGGGCGAAGTCGCCGCCGATCGAGGCGACCGCCGCGCGTGCGACATGAGGATTGGAGCAAGTCAGGACGATCTCGCGCACGATCATAAGGCAGGCTCCTCTCTCGCGTGGGCGACAGAGAATGTTATGAGGAGCGAATTTGTCCTCAGCGTGTCATAGCGCGAAAAATTCTTTGAAGTTGACGACAGTCAACGTTTAGACAACGCAACGTCAACGAATTGTCACATTGCGGCGTGTGCGCCGCAGCATGAAACTGGACTTTTGTTCTCTGGACGTCGCCAATCGTTCAGGGCATATGCTTGGCGAGAAGTCTTTTGCTCAGTAGAGCCGTTTGATATTTACTGTATGACCGCCGTAAACGGCGGCATGTTCGAGACGGGCGCCGCCGAGGCCCTCAGCCGCCGCGTCGCATCAACATCCCGCGCGCGGGATCATCGGCGATGATCGCGCTCGCGAGATAAGGCATGCTCGTCGTCTCGGAGGTGTTGACGACCACGGCTCAGAGCCGCAGAGCGAGACCGCGGCGAGGGTTAAAGCGCGAAGGGTCAGAGCTTGCATTTGGTCTCCGGCTGATCGAAGCCCAGCGTATCGAGTTCCGAGACCTGGTGCAGGAAACCCTCCTGCGGCGATACCGAAACCGTCCCTCGTCCGTCGGTCAGAAGGATCGGCTGGCGAAGCTGCAGGTTCCACGGGCGCAACGTCAGCGCCTCGCCCTTGAAGGCCGCGATCTGGAAGTCCGGCGACAGCATAAGCGCGCGGACGGTCTTCACGTCCGCGGTCTTGGCCCGGCTGACCGCGTCGCCGATCATCCGCATCGCGACCCACGCCTGATTGTCGCGCGCGTTCATCGGGCGATGGAACATGCGCTGAAACCGGTTCTGCAGTTGCACCGCGCCCCACATCTCGTGCGAAGGATCCCAGCTTGTCGGCCGCAGGCCGCCTGAGCCGGCCACCGGCCGCGGGTCCCAGGTGCGATAGGGCAGATAGCCGGCGAACACTTCGTTCTCGTCCGCGGCGACGAGGACATCATAGTCGGGCGCATTCTGGGTGAAGACCGGCATCTGACGCTGTGTCTGCACGACGCCTGAATCGGAACGACGTCCGCCGCCGGTATCCTGGAACACGCGCTTTTCGACGATCTTGGCGCCGAATTTCTTCGCCGACCGCTCGTAAGCCTCGCCGAGCGCGGCATCCTCGGGGTGAGAGCCGACGACGAGGAGCCATTTTCTCCACTGTTTCCAGATCAGATATTGCGCGAGCCCGTCGGCCAGCATCGAGCGCGACGGGGCGATGTGGATGACATTGGCGCGGCAATCCTGCTCGCGCAGCCGATCGTCGGGCGCCCCGGCGTTGAAGACGAGCGCGCCTCGTTCTTTAGCCTCGTCGGCGACTTTGAGCAGCGCGTCGGCGGGGAGGTCGACGATCAGGTAGCCTACGCCCTGGTCGAGGAGCGTCCGGGCGCCGGCCGCGGCGTCGCCATCCGGGGCGAGCCGGACATCATCGACCGTGAACGACTGGTCGAGGAACTTGCCGGTCGTGTTGTTGTCGGCCATCGCCATCTTGGCTCCGGCGACGAAGTCGTCGGCGGGCGGGACGTCGAGGATCGAAATCGTCTCGCGCGAATGTTCGATGCGCAGGACGCCGACCTTCACCTCGAGCGGATCGGCGACCGCGGCGGCGACAGGCAGCGCGAACGTCACGACGGCGAGCGCCAGGAGGACCGAGCGCGATCGTTGTCTTGGCCGCCGCCGGGCGCCATGATCCTTGAAAACCGGCGGCCGCGCTGGGGGAGGGATCATGAACCGCGCAATTCCGCTCAGCCTCGCCACGATCGTTTTTCTCCAACCCGCGACGGCGAAGGAGACTCGGTTCTGGAACCTCACGTCCTCGACCGTCAAATCGCTCGAACTTGCGCCCGCCGGCACGTCCGCCTTCGGTCCCAACCAATGCGCCAACGATCCCGACGGCGCCGTCGACCACGACGAGCGGCTGAAGGTGACGGGCGTTGCGACGGGTGTATATGACGCGCGGCTCAAGCTGGCCGATGGACGGGTGTGCATGGCCAAGTCGGTGCGGGTCGAGACGGGCAAGCCGTTCTCCATCGAGGACAAGGATCTTGTCGGCTGCGCGCCCTGACCTCTGTTGAGGCCGCGTCAAATCCGCTTCAACGCCAGCCGCGCCACATTCGGCAACGAATGCGGCGGCGTCGGGTCGATGGCAAATCAATTCGGTGAGGAGGGGACCGTCAGCCGCAGGATTCAAAGCACACAGCAAAAAGGCCGCACCCGGTCCCGGAGGCGGCCTATACTCGGCGCGACGCGCCGGCGGATCGTCGATTATAAGCGGACGTTCCGGCGATCCGCTCAGTGAGCGGAAACGCCGGTCGCACTCACATTTCAGCGGTGAGATAAGCCGTCACTTCGAGGCCGGCGCAGATTTCGACAACAACGGGAGCAGTCCAGCTCATGGGTTTCTCCTAAGAAAGCGTTTCCGGCCGGGCTTGGCCCGGGCCGATGACGATTAGCAGCTTCCGCGCCCGCCGTCACTCCCCAACGCGCCGGGCGGCGCTTGGGAATGGATCAAATTCCGGATCGCGGAAGAACCGATACATTTGAGAACCGTGCTATCGACGCCGGCCGGAAAATCCGTCCTGCGATTTTATCGCTTGCCGCAGGGCGATGTGACAGATATTATCGCTGATGAAAACGATCGTCTTCACATCGGCGTCGGCGAAGCAGTTCGATGCGCTTCCCTTGGCCGCGCAGGCGGCGATCGAAGCGGCTCTGGGCCGGTACGCGATTGACGGCCATGGCGATGTCAAGCCGCTTTCGGGTCGGGCGGGCTATCGTCTGCGGATTGGCGAATATCGCGTGCTGTTCGACAAATCGCGGACGACGATCCTTGCGGTCTACATCGGCCGCCGCTCCACCCACACGTTACTCTTTGAGGACGCCATGACGAAGCTGCCGCATCAAACGATCAAGTCCCCGAGCGGCGATGAACTCGTCGTCGTCCCCCGGGCCGAATATGAGCGCCTCGTGGCGATGGCCGAGGAGGCGGCGGAAGAGCTCGCCGACCTCGCCGCTTACGACGCGGTGGTTGCCGAACTCGCCGCAGGCGAGGCGTCGCCTCTGCCCGCCGAACTTTCCGCCCTGCTGCTGAGATACAAGAGCCGCTTGGCGGCGGCGAGGCGATGGCGCGGGATGACCCAGGCGGAACTCGCGGCGAAGGTCGGCGTCGGTCAAGGCTATCTTTCGGATCTCGAGACCAAGCGTCGCAAAGGGCTCGATTCCACGATCGAGCGGCTGGCGGCGGCGCTCGAGGTCCCTGTGGCTTGGATCGCCTAGAGGCCGGCCCGCGGCGGCCCAAGAAGAAAGTTTCGCCTTCGCCGGGAAATTATTCTCGCAATCGCGAGCGAATGCGGGCAATCGTCGCCGCCGAAATCACTCAGGGCGCGTCAAGTGCGATTTTCCTTTGCCAATGTCGCGTTGCAGGCATTTGCGCATAATTCGGGCTGGCCGGAACAGTGGCGCAATCCCGAACCGAAAGCGGCCTATGACGCGGTCATCATCGGCGCCGGCGGTCACGGGCTCGCGACCGCCTATTACCTCGCCAAGGAGCACGGCCTCGCCAATGTCGCGGTGCTGGAGAAAGGCTGGCTCGGCGGCGGCAATACCGGGCGCAACACCACGATCATCCGCTCCAACTATCTGTGGGAGGAATCGGCGGCGCTCTACGAGCACGCGCTGAAGCTCTGGGAGGGGTTGTCGCAGGAGCTCAACTACAACGTGATGTATTCGCCGCGCGGCGTCATGATGCTGGCTCACAATGGTCACGACGTTCAGGTCGGCAAGCGCCATGTGCACGCCAACCGCCTGGCCGGCGTCGACAATGAATGGCTGACGCCGGAAGAGGCCAAGGCCTTCTGTCCGCTTTTGAACATCGCCCGCGACATTCGCTATCCGGTCGTTGGCGCGGCGCTGCAGCGGCGCGGCGGCACGGCGCGTCACGACGCCGTCGCTTGGGGCTATGCGCGCGCGGCTTCGGCGCGCGGCGTCGACATCGTCCAGAATTGCGATGCGACCGCGATCCGCCGCGACGCATCGGGCGCGGTCTCGGGCGTCGAGACGACACGCGGCCTGATCGCCACCAAGAGGATCGGCGTCGTCGCGGCTGGCCATACCTCAGTTGTCATGGCGATGGCCGGCGTCCGGATGCCGCTCGAGAGCTATCCCCTGCAGGCCCTGGTCTCGGAGCCGGTCAAGCCGATGATGCCGTGCGTCGTCATGTCGAACACCATCCACGCTTATATGTCGCAGTCGGACAAAGGCGAACTGGTCATCGGCGCCGGCACCGACGCTTACATCTCCTATTCTCAGACCGGCGGCCTGCACATCGCCAACCACACGCTCGAGGCGATCTGCGAACTCTTTCCGACGGTGCGCCGCATGCGCATGCTGCGCAACTGGGGCGGCATCGTCGACGTGACGCCCGACCGCTCGCCGATCATCGGCTCAACCGCGGTTCCAGGCCTCTACGTCAATTGCGGCTGGGGCACCGGCGGCTTCAAGGCGACCCCCGGTTCAGGCCATGTGTTCGCGCACACGATCGCCCGCGGCGAGCCGCATCCGTTCGCCGCGCCTTTCACGCTCGACCGCTTTCGCACCGGGCGGCTGATCGACGAGGCCGCGGCCGCGGCGGTCGCGCACTGAAGCCCGTCATGCTGCTGATCGCCTGTCCCTATTGCGGCATGGAGCGGCCGGAGATTGAGTTCCGCTATGGCGGCGAGGCCCATATCGCCCGGCCCGCCGATCCGGGCGCGCTCAGCGACGACGAATGGGCGAACTTTCTCTATTTCCGCTCGAACCCCAAGGGTGTGGCCGCGGAGCGCTGGCGCCACACGTTCGGCTGCGGCCGCTTCTTCAATTGCCTGCGCGATACGGCAAGCGACAGGATCCTGGCGGTTTACAGGGCCGGCGAAGCGCGGCCCGACCTCGCCGCCGATCAGGCCGGGCGGAGCGGATGAACCAGCCGTTTCGCGTCGACGGCGTCGGTTCGGTCGACCGCTCGCGCTCTCTGGCGTTTACCTTCGACGGCGTCGCCTATCGGGGCTACGCTGGCGACACGCTCGCCTCGGCGCTTCTCGCCAACGGCGTTCATCTCATCGGGCGGTCGTACAAGTATCACCGGCCGCGCGGCATCCTGGCCGCTGGGGCGGAGGAACCGAATGCGCTGGTCAGCCTCTCGCGCGGACCCGGCCGATTCACGCCCAACCTGCGCGCGACCCAGGTCGAGCTCTGCGAGGGCCTCACAGCGTCGAGCCAGAACCGCTGGCCATCGCTCGCATTCGACCTTGGCGCGGTCAGCGACCTCATGTCGCCGTTGTTCGGCGCCGGCTTCTACTACAAGACGTTCATGGGTCCGGACCTGTTCGGCAAGAACTGGGCCTGGACGCGCCTCTATGAGCCGGCGATCCGCCGCGCCGCGGGTCTGGGAAGAGCTCCGCGCGAACCTGATCCGGACCGCTATCAGCGGACGTTCGCCCATTGCGACGTGCTCATCGTCGGCGCCGGCCCGGCCGGGCTCGCCGCGGCGCTGACTGCAAGCGCGAGCGGCGCGCGGGTCGTCGTCTGCGACGAAAACCCGACGCCGGGCGGTTCGCTCCTCGCCGAGCCCGAGGCGCGAATTGAGACGATGAGCGCGCACGACTGGCTCGCTCAAGCGCTCGGCGCGCTCCGAGGCGCCGCCAACGTGCGCCTGATGACGCGAACCCAGGCGTTCGGCTACTACGCGCAGAACTTCGTCGCCCTGAATGAACGCATCGCCGAACCCGACCGGGTCGCCGATCCCGATTTGCCGTGCGACCGGCTGTGGCAGATGCGTGCGCGCGAGGTGGTGCTGGCGACCGGCGCGATCGAACGTCCGCTGGTGTTCCCGAATAACGACCGCCCGGGCGTGATGCTCGCCGACGCGGCGCGGCGCTATTGCCGCCAGTATGGCGTCAAGGTCGGCGAGCGCGTGGTCGTCGCGACCGCGCATGACGGCGCCTACCGCGCCGCCCTCGACTTGCGGGCGGCGGGCGTCAATGTCGCGCTCATCGCTGATTTGCGCCGCGAGGCGAAAGGGCTGCTGCCGGACGCCGCGCGGACCGCCGGCGTCGAGGTCGCGGCCGGGGCGGAGATCCTCAACGTCGACGGGCGTCTTCGGGTCAAGGCCGTGCAGGTAAGCGCCGCCGGCGCACGGCGGACTGTCGCCTGCGACGCGCTTCTGATGTCGGGCGGCTGGACGCCTTCGGTGCACCTCTTCTCGCAATCGCGCGGCAAGCTCGTCTTCGACGAGGCGCTGCAGGTGTTCAAGCCGGGCGCATCCGCTCAGCGCGAGCGGTCGGCCGGGGCCTGCAACGCGACCTTCGATCTTGAGGGCGCGCTCGCGGAAGGCGATGCGGCCGGGCGCGCCGCGGCGGCCGCGGCCGGCTTTGCTGCTCCGGGCGCGCGGGTCTACGCGGTAAGCGGCGCCTTTCCGGCGCCGCGCGTCGCGATGAGCCAAACGCCGCCCGTCAGCGGCGACCGGCGGGCCAAGGCGTTCGTCGATTTCCAGAACGACGTCTGCACCAAGGACGTCGATCTCGCTGTGCAGGAGGGAATGCGCTCGATCGAGCACATCAAGCGCTACACCACCACCGGCATGGCGACCGACCAGGGCAAGCTCTCCAACATGAACGCGCTCGCGATCGCGGCCGCGGCGCTGGCGAAGCCTATCCCCGAGGTCGGCCTGACGACCTTCCGCCCACCCTATACGCCGGTCAGTTTCGGCGCCTTCGCAGGCTCCGCGCGCGGCGACCTGTTCGATCCGATCCGCCGGACGCCCATTCACGACTGGGCGGCCGAAAACGGCGCCGCGTTCGAGGACGTGGGCCTATGGAAACGCGCCTGGTATTTTCCGCGCGCCGGCGAATCGATGCATGACGCCGTCGCGCGCGAATGCCGCACGACCCGCGAAAGCGTCGGCCTGTTCGACGCCTCGACGCTCGGCAAGATCGAAGTCGTCGGCCCCGATGCGGCGACCTTCCTCGAACGCATGTACGCCAATGCGTTCCAGAAGCTCGAAGCCGGCCGCTGCCGCTACGGCCTCATGCTGAGCGAAGCGGGTTTCCTGATGGATGACGGGGTGATCGCGCGCCTCGCGCCCGACCGCTTCCATGTGACGACGACGACCGGCGGCGCGCCGCATGTCCTCGCCCATATGGAGGACTATCTCCAGACCGAATTCACCGATCTCAAGGTCTGGCTAACGTCGACGACCGAGCAATGGGCGACGATCGCGGTGCAGGGACCGAAAGCGCGCGATTGCGTCGCGCCGCTCATCGACGGGGTCGATCTCGCCAACGACGCCATGTCTCACATGACCGTGCGCGAGGCGCGCGCCGGCGGCGTTCCCGCCCGGCTCATGCGGGTGAGCTTCACCGGCGAGCTCGGCTACGAGATCAACGTGCCGTCGCACTTCGGCCGCGCCGTCTGGGAAGCGGCGTGGCGCGAGGTCGAGAAGCGCGGCGGCTGCGCCTATGGCACCGAGGCGATGCATGTGATGCGGGCCGAGAAGGGCTTCGTCATCGTCGGCCGGGAGACCGACGGGACGGTGACGCTCGCCGACCTCGGCCTCGACTGGGCGATCGGAAAGACGAAGAAGGATTTCGTCGGCAAGCGCTCGCTTGTCCGCCCGGACATGCTGGCGGCCAATCGCAAGCAGCTGGTCGGGCTCCTGACCGACGATCCGGCGATCGTGCTCGAAGAAGGCGCGCAAGTGACGGAAAGCGCGAACCCGCCGACTGGCTCGTCCGCGCTCGGCCACGTCACTTCGTCCTACGCAAGCCCAACGCTCAGCCGCTCGATCGCGCTCGCGCTTGTCGCCGGGGGGCGTTCACGCATCGGCGCCAAGCTCAATGTTCCGATGCCGGGCGGCGCGATTCCGGTGACCGTCACCGCGCCGATCTTCTACGACAAGCCGGGAGCGCGCCTGAATGTCTGACGCGGCCCTCGCCGGGCGCTCGCCGCTCGAAGCTCTCGTCCTTCCCGCGGGTTCGCGATTCGCCTTGTCCGAGGCCCCGCCGGCGGCCCGCTTCATCCTGCGCGGCGGGGAAGGCGTGCGCGCCGCGTGCGGGATGGCCTTCGGCGCCGAGCCGCCTGTGCGACTCGGGGCGGCGGGCGAAGGCGCCGGGCGCGCGGCTTTGTGGCTCGGCCCGGACGAATGGCTGATGATCGCGGAAGGCGCCGACGCGGCGCCGCTCGGCGAAATGCTCGAATCCGTCCTCGACGGGACCGCCCACAGCCTCGTCGACATTTCGCATCGCCAGATCGGCCTGATCGCCAGCAGGCCTGCGGCGGCGCGCGTCCTCAACGCCGGTTGCCCACTCGATCTCGACCTTGCAGCTTTCCCGATCGGCGTGGCGACGCGCACGCTGTTCGACAAGGCGGAGATCGTGCTCTGGCGCCGGGCAGCGACGGCCTTCCATATTGAAGTCTGGCGCTCCTTCGCGCCCCACGTCGTCGCTTTGCTCGCCGAGGCCGCCCGCGGCGCGCCGACGGAATGACAGCGTGGTGCGCGTCAGCCTCGGGCTGACGGCGCGACCGAGCCTGACGGGCCCTCGCGAAGCTGGCGCACCAAGGCCTGCGCGACCTCCGCCGCCGGAATTCCGACCGCCGGATCGCGCCCCATCTGTTGAAGCGTCTCGGCCACCCAGCCTGGCGAAACCGCGTTGACGCGAACGGAAATGGACGGCTCGGCCGCCACTGCGCGCACGAAGGCCTCGACCGCGGCATTCACGGTGGTGATGATCGCACTCCCGGGAGACGGATCTTGCGACGCCGTGCCGGTCGTGAGGGTGATCGCGCCGTCCGGCCGGACGCTCCTCAGGCCGTAGCGCACGACGTTGACCTGCCCCATGAGTTTGTTGGCGAGAGAAAACGTCCAGTCCTCGTCGGTCAATTGGTCCCACGGCTTGAAACGCGCCGCCCCGCCCGTACAAACGATCCCGTCCACCTCGCCGATGCGTTCGAACAGCGCGGCAAGCGATTTCGGGTCCGAAATGTCGACGCGCTCGCCGGAATTGCGAGAGGCCCGAATGCAATGCTCCTCGCCGAGCGCCTCGACCACGCGCGCTCCGATCAGGCCCGCAGCTCCGATGACGAGTATCTTGCTCACAAGGCTCCCCTTTGCGACTTCGCCCCCAATGTTTGGTCCGAATTCATGGCGCGTTCTTAGCGAATGATTCGAAGGATGCGCTATGGGCCAAGTCGCCCGCTCCGGCAAAGCGCGCGAAACCCTCAGTCCCTCCCCGTCTCCCGCACGATCTCCGCCATCGCCGTCGCATCGTCGTCGCCAAGCGCCTCGAGTCCGACCACGACGCCGGCGCGGTCGGCGGCGTTGCGGTTCTGGCTTGTCTTCCATTTTCCCCGGATGTCGACGATCTCGATCTCGATCCCGACGATCGCCCGGCGCTGCATGGCGATGAAGTCGGCCGGCGCGTCGCCGACCGCCCAGGGCTGTTCGCGGCGCTGCTCGAGCGTTTGCGTCAGTTCCTCGATCTGCCGGGCGAGCCACACGTCATCCATCACTTTCGCCCGCCCCTTCGCCTGAACCATCGTGTAATTCCAGGTGGGGACGACCTTGCCGGTCTCCCGCTTGGTCTCGTACCAGGACGGGGTGATGTAATGGTCGCGGCCCTGGAACACGACCAGCGCGTCGGGCGAGGTTTGAAGATCGCGCCACTGGCTATTGCCGCGGGCGACATGGACCTTGAGCGTCCCGAGCCGGGAGGCGGCGGCATCGAGAACGAACGGAACCGAATTGGCGACGAGCCCTTCGGCGCCGTTGCTGATAAGGAGACCGAACACGCGCTCCCTGATCAGCGCATGCAGCTCCGGCAGATTCTCGTTTCGATGGAGGGGGGGTTCGTACAAGGCGGCCTCGTCAACCGCTTATGTGGGGCATTTCTGCGGGAATGTGAAGAGCGGGATCGTCACGCGACACGGTTGAGATGTGTCGTTTTTCGCTGAAGCTTAAGTCGCGGAAGGGTGGAAAAGCAGGATTTCATCGCCGTCCGACCAGTTGATTTCTTTGTGTCCTGTGCAAGATGCCGCAACACTGATTTACGCACCATTCGGACGGGCGAGATGGCGCCGAGTCACATCGCGATACTCACTCGTCGGGACTCGCTGCGACCGTCGCCACGATCGCGATTCATGGCGTCGTCGTCCACGCCATCATCATGAGCTTGCGCCGCGATCTCAAGCGCGGCTTGCTTGGCGTGCGGACCTGGATGAACCTGACATTCATCGCGGCTGCGATCCTGCTCGCGCTCGGCGGCCATCTCGCGGAGATCGCCTTTTGGGCCTTCGTCCTCGATATGTCCGGCGCAGTCCCCGACATCGGCGCGGCCATTTATTCATCCGCCGGCAGCTATACGACTTCGGGCTCCGACATCGTGTTGCCGCCGCAATGGAGGCTGCTCGGACCGTTTGAAGCGGTGGACGGAATGCTAATGTTCGGCGTCTCGACCGCGTTCATTTTCGCGGTCGTCAACCGCCTGATTCATGCGCGGTACGAAGACGCTGACACTTTCCTTCTTTGAAGACTCGGGATCGAAGCGGCGCCTGCGGATCGCCGCGTCGCCCCGTCGCGGCTTCTCGCGACGACGGCGTCGCAGCTCCTTAGAGCATGAAGCGATAGAGCATGAAGCGATCGGGTGAAACCATCGCCGTCATTGCGAGGAGCCGCAGGGCGTTCGGAAGAACGCCCGTCTATCGACGGGCTATGGCGCCGAAGCAATCCAGGTGAACGTAGGGCGCCCGATGTTCCCCTGGATTGCTTCGCTTCGCTCGCAATGACGGGTCTGAGTCGACTTGAAATCATCCTGCGTCATTCCGCCGCCCGCCGGCCCGGCCCGTATCGTCTCACGATATAGTCGTCGACCAGCGTCTTGAACTCCTCGGCGATCCGCGGGCCGCGCAGGGTGACGGTCTTGACGCCGTCGACGAACACCGGCGCCGCCGGCGTCTCGCCCGTTCCGGGCAGCGAGATGCCGATGTCGGCGTGCTTGCTCTCGCCCGGCCCGTTGACGATGCAGCCCATCACCGCGACGTTGAGTTGCTCGACGCCGGGATAAAGCGCGCGCCATTGCGGCATCGAATCGGCGAGATAATTCTGGATGTCGCGCGCCAGCTCCTGGAACACGGTCGAGGTGGTGCGGCCGCAGCCGGGACAGGCGGCGACCTGCGGCGCGAAACTGCGAAACCCCATGGTCTGCAGCAGCTCCTGCGCCACCTTGACCTCCTGCGTCCGGTCTCCGCCCGGCTCGGGCGTGAGCGAAATGCGGATCGTGTCGCCGAGGCCCTCTTGCAGCAGAACGCCGAGCGCGGCCGAAGACGCGACGATGCCCTTCGAGCCCATGCCGGCCTCGGTCAGGCCGAGATGGAGCGCGTAGTCGGAGCGCTCGCCGAGCATGCGATAGACGGTGATGAGATCCTGCACCGCCGAAACCTTCGCCGACAGGATGATGCGGTCGCGGGGCAGGCCGATCTCCTCCGCCCGCGCCGCCGACAGAAGCGCCGAGCGGACCATCGCCTCGCGCGTGACCGCGCCGGCCTCGAGCGGCGCGGCGCTCATCGCATTCTCGTCCATGAGCGAGGTCAGGAGCTCCTGGTCGAGCGAACCCCAGTTGGCGCCGATGCGCACCGGCTTGCCGTTCTTGATCGCGATCTCGATAATCCGGCCGAACTGCAGGTCGCGTTTGTTCTTGAAGCCGACATTGCCGGGATTGATGCGATATTTGTCGAGCGCCTCCGCGCAGGCCGGATGATCGCTGAGCAACTTGTGGCCGATATAGTGGAAGTCTCCGATCAGCGGCGCGCTGACGCCCATGGCGCGGAGGCGGTCGCGGATGTGCGGCACGGCCGCGGCGGCCTCGTCGCGGTCCACGGTCAGGCGCACCAGCTCCGAGCCCGCCCGGGCCAGCGCCGCGATCTGACGGGCCGTCGCCTCGATGTCGGCGGTGTCGGTATTGGTCATCGACTGGACGACGATGGGCGCGCCGCCGCCGACCGCAACCGCCGCGTCGCCTTCGCCGACGCGAACGCCGATGGTCAGGCGCCGGGCCCACGGCCCGGAGGGCGTTTCGGACATCGCAACGTTCATCGCCGTCATCCCTTGCCTGCCTCGCGCCGGTCGAGTTGACCGAGGCGGGTTCTAAGCGCTGACCAGGAATTTGTCATCCTGTCGTCCGTCGGCGGGAGCCGCCGCCGGGCCCCGCAAAAGAGCCCTCGAAACCCTCGCCGCGATGCAATATAGAGCTTCATCGCATTGCAATATGACCATCTTAAGCGGACCGAACCGCCGGCCAAATCAGGAGACTGCCGATGTCCCTCGCCAAGCGCCACGCCCTCGTGACCGGCTCGACCAGCGGCATCGGTCTCGCGATCGCTCGCGCTCTGGCAAAGGAGGGGGCGGACGTGGTCATCAACGGATTTGGCGACAAGGCGGCGATCGAGGACGAGCGAGCCAAGATCGAGAAGGACTTCCGCGTCAGGGCTTTCTACAACGGGGCGGACATGTCGAAAGGGACGGAGATCACCGCGATGATCGCCGACGCCCAGGCCAAGATGGGTTCGCTCGACATTCTGGTCAGCAACGCCGGCATCCAGTTCGTCTCGCCGATCGAGGATTTTCCGCCCGAGAAATGGGATGCGATCATCGCCATCAACCTCACCGCTGCCTTCCACGCGATCCGGGCCGCGGTTCCGGGCATGAAGGCCCAGAAATGGGGCCGAATCATCAATACTGCGTCCGCCCACTCGCTCGTCGCCTCACCGTTCAAGTCGGCCTATGTGTCGGCGAAGCACGGCCTCGCCGGGCTCACCAAGACGGTGGCGCTCGAGCTCGCCGCATTCGGCGTCACCGCCAACTGCATTTCGCCCGGCTATGTCTGGACGCCGCTGGTCGAGCGCCAGGTCCCCGACACGATGAAGGCGCGCAACATGACGCGCGAGCAGGTGATCAGCGACGTCATGCTCGCCGCCCAGCCGACCAAGCAATTTGTCACCGTCGAGCAGGTCGCTTCGCTCGCGGTCTATCTGTGCTCGGACGCGGCGGCTCAGATCACCGGCGCCAATTTGTCGATCGACGGCGGATGGACCGCAGCATGAAACGCCCCGCCCCGAAACCCGCGGCGAAGTCGGTCGCTCCCAAGCCAGCCGCTCCGCAGCAAACGGTCAAGACCGTCAATCTCGCCCTCCAAGGCGGGGGCTCGCACGGCGCCTACACCTGGGGCGTGCTCGACGCCCTGGCCGAGGATCCGCGCATCGAAATTTCCGCCATCAGCGGGGCGAGCGCCGGCACGATGAACGCCGTCGTGTTCGCCTCGGGGATGAGCGAGGGCGGAAGGGACCGCGCCCGCGAGAAGCTGGAGAAATTCTGGCTCTCGGTTTCATCGGAGGGCTCGCTCGCGCCCTTCGAGCGCAAATGGGCCGACAAGGCGCTTGCGGCCTGGGGCGGCTTTTGGCCCGGATCCCGATGGATGGACGCCTGGACCGAGGCGGTCTCGGGGCTGTTAAGCCCCTACGAGTTCAATCCCTTCAACGTCAATCCGCTCCGGGTCCATCTCGAGCAGGTCGTCGACTTTGAACGTCTTCGCGCGACCGATGGCCTCCAGTTGTTTGTCGCGGCGACAAACGTGTGGACCGGACACGGCCATATCTTCCGCCGCAATATTCTCACCGCGGATCACGCAATGGCCTCGGCGTGCCTACCCGATTTGTTTCAATCGGTGATCATCGACGGCGAGCCCTATTGGGACGGAGGATACGCCGGCAATCCGCCCCTTGTGGCCCTTGTTCTACGAGACGACGTGTCGCGACGCGATCATCGTCCAGATCAATCCGATCGAGCGCGACCAGACACCTCGCCTTCCGGCGGAGATCAGGAACCGGATCGACGAGGTCACGTTCAACGCCAGCCTTCTGGCGGAGCTCAGGGCGGCCGACTTCGTTGCCCGCCTGATCCGCTCGGGCGTGCTCAAGAGCGACGAATACCGCGAGGAGCGGCTGCATCGCATTGGCGGCGCGGGCAGGCTCGAATCTTTCAACGCGGCGACCAAGAACGACGTCTCCTGGCCTTTCCTCAAGCAATTGCGCGACCTGGGCCGCGCCGAAACGAAGGAGTGGCTCGAGGCGAACTTCGACAAGATCGGCGTCGAAAGCACGCTCGATATGGATCAGACCTTGCGCCGCGATCCGGCGAAGGCGCCAACCAAGGGAGCGCCGGCGACGGCGCGATAGCCGATCGGCGCTACCGGTTCTTGAACTTGGCTTCGCGCTTCTCGGCGAAGGCCTTCATGCCTTCCTTCTGGTCTTCGGTCGCGAACAGCGAATGGAAGATGCGGCGTTCGAAGCGCACCCCTTCGGCGAGCGTCGTCTCATAGGCGCGGTTGACGGCCTCCTTGGCGGCGTAGACCGCCGGCGCCGAGAGGGCGGCGATGGCGGCCGCGACTTTCAGCGCCTCCTCGATGAGCCCGGCGGCTGGCACGACGCGGGAGACAAGGCCGGAGCGCTCGGCCTCGGCAGCATCCATCATGCGGCCGGTCAGGATCATCTCCATCGCCTTCGATTTGCCGACGACCCGGGTCAGCCGCTGCGTCCCGCCGGCGCCGGGGATCACGCCGAGCTTGATCTCGGGCTGGCCGAACCTGGCGTTATCGGCGGCGAGAATGAAATCGCACATCATCGCGATCTCGCAGCCGCCGCCGAGCGCGAAGCCGGCGACGGCGGCGATGACCGGCTTGCGGACGCGGGCGACGTTCTCCCACCGGCCGATGAAGTCGCCAAGGAACGCCTCGGCGAAGGTCTTGTCCTGCATCTCCTTGATGTCGGCCCCGGCGGCGAACGCCTTCTCCGAGCCCGTCAGCACGATGGCGCCAATGGCGGGGTCGGCCTCGAAGGCTTCGAGCGCGGCGTTGAGTTCCTCGATCAGCAGCGTCGACAGCGCGTTCAGAACCTGCGGCCGGTTGAGCCGAATGAGGCCGACGCGGCCATGGGTCTCGACGAGGACGTTGGCGTAGTTCATGGGCGCTTCTCTCGAAAAGGTTGGCTCGGAGCTAACGAATGCCGGGCGGCGTGGGAAGGGCGACGAGCGCTGCCCTGGTCCGGACTACTTCCGCGCCACTCTGTGAAGGGCGGTCTCGATCGCCATGCGAATGAACCGCTGATAGGGAATGCCTTCGCGCTTGGCCTCCCCGCGAACCGCTTCCAACAGCTTTTCCGGCAGCCGCAGGCTGACCGCCTTGTCTTTCGGCCGCATTTCGAAGCGTACGACCTGGCCTCCGGACAGATCGTAATCGGTCAAGTCGGCTCTCTCTACGAAATCCTCGGCCTCCTTGTCGGTCCTAAAGGTTGGGATAGGCTTTTTCATAGGTCTCAACTTCCTTCCTGTGCATGAACCGCGCGCTGATTGGCCGCAGCAGCGCGCTGCCCGCTCCCTCCGCGCGCCATGTGAAAACGATGAACGCGTGTCGCCCCAAAGGAGTCGTCCCGATCGCCTTTAGTCGACGTTCACCAGCGGGACTCTCCTTGTCGGGAAGAATGACGACCGGCCGCGCGAACACCGCCTCGATGTCGGCGATCGACATTCCGTGCTTCAGGCATTTGCGGCGGTTCCCATGATCCCAATCAAAACCGCGGACGGCTGGTTGGTTCATTGGCACTGTCTGCCGTGTGTATATGCAAATGTCAAGATTCGATCCTGCAAAAGAGGGTTTCGGCTGGGCGTCGCGGATACCCTTCAAATATGCAGCGGCCGACCGAGCGCCGTGAGCGCCGCCTCGTGGAAGGCTTCGCCCATCGTGGGGTGGGCGTGGATGGTGAGCGCGATATCCTCGAGGCGCGCGCCCATTTCGAGCGCCAGCGAAAAGGCGGTCGAGAGTTCGGAGACGCCGGCGCCGACGGCGTGGATGCCGAGAGCGACATGGTTGTCGGCGCGCGCGACGACCCGCACGAAACCCTCGTCACCCTGCAAAGTCATGGCGCGGCCGTTGGCGCGGAACGGGAAGAGGCCGACGCGAATCTCGCCATGCGCTGCCTTGGCGGCGTCGGGCGATAAGCCCACGGCGACGATCTCGGGGTCGGTGAAACAGATCGTGGGAATCGCCGCGTGGTCGAAGGCGCGCTTCTCGCCGGCGATGATTTCGGCGACCATCGCGCCTTGCGCCATCGCCCGATGGGCGAGCATCGGCTCGCCGGTCACGTCGCCGATCGCCCAGACGTTGCGCATCGAGGTCGCACATTGGTCGTCGATGCGCAGGAACGGGCCGCTCATCGTCAGATCGAGCGCCTCAAGACCGAATCCAGCGGTGCGCGGGCGCCTGCCGACGGCGACCAGAACCTTGTCGGCGGAGATCGCGCGCTCCGCGCCGTCCGCCTGCGCGACCCGGAGCGCGCCATTGGCGAACGAAGTCGCCCGCGCGCTGGCAAGCGTCTCGACGCCAAGATCGGCGAGGCGCCGCGCGACCGGCTGGGTCAGCTCCTGATCGTAGAGCGGCAGGATCCTGGCCAGCGCCTCGACGATCGTCACCCGCGCGCCAAGCTTGGCGAAGGCGATGCCGAGCTCGAGCCCGATATAGCCGGCGCCGACGACCGCGAGCGATTCCGGAACCTCGGTCAGCGCCAACGAATTGGTCGAAGACAAAACGTCGCCGCCGAACGGCAGCGCCGGCAATTCCACGGGCGCGGAGCCGGTCGCGATGATGAGGTGCTCAGCCTCGATGCGGCTCTCGCCAGTGTCGGCGCGGACGATCGCGCTCTTGCCGTCGACGATCGCAGCCGAGCCCAAAAGCGTGCGCACTTTCGCTTTCTTGAGCAGCGCGCCGACGCCCCCGGTCAGCCGGGCGACGATCGAATCCTTCCAGCCGATCGTCTTGGCGAAATCGAGCTTGGGCGGCCCGACCGCGAGGCCGATCGCGTTCAGCGCCCGCGGGTCGCGAAGCCCATGCGCCGCATCGGCGGCGTGGATCAGCGCTTTGGAGGGAATGCAGCCGACGTTGAGGCAAGTTCCCCCGAGCCGGTCGGCCTCGACCAGGATCGTGTCGAGGCCGAGCTGGCCGGCGCGGATCGCTGCGACATAGCCGCCGGGCCCGCCGCCGATGATGAGAACCTTGCAGCGAAGCTGGTTCATGTCTTGGCTCCCAAGCTCGGCGGGTCGTCACCCCCGCGAAAGCGGGGGTCCAGAGACCTCAAGCGCAGCGCCTTCCGGCGAAGACATTGCGGCTGAATCTGGATGGCCCGCGTTCGCGGGCATGAAAATCCGCCATTTTCAACCCTCGATGAAGATCGTCGCTGGGGCCTCGATCAGTTCGCGCAGGCGTTGAATGAAGGTTGCGGCGTCGTGGCCGTCGACGACCCGGTGGTCGAACGACGACGAGAGGTTCATCGTCTTGCGGGGCGCGAAGGCGCCGTCGCGCCAGACCGGTTTTACGATGATCTTGTTGACGCCCACGATCGCCACCTCCGGCCGGTTGACGATCGGGGTCGAGGCGACGCCGCCCAACGCGCCAAGCGAAGTGAGGGTAATGGTCGAGCCGGCAAGCTCGTCGCGGGCGGCGACGCCTTGGCGCGCCGCTTCGCTCACCCGGCGCATTTCGCGCGCGCAACTGTAGAGGTCCAGCGTCTCGGCGTGGCGCACGACCGGAACCATGAGCCCGTTCGGGGTCTGCGTCGCCACGCCCAGATGCACTGCGCCGAAGCGCTGAATGACGTCGTTCTCGTCGTCATAGTGGGCATTGACCTGGGGGAAGTCGGCGACCGCCTTGACCAGCGCGAGCATGAGGAACGGCAGCAGGGTCAGTTTCGGCCGCGCTTCGGTCGCACGGGCGTTGAGCGAAGCGCGCAATTCCTCGAGCGCGGTGACGTCGGTCTCCTCGATGTAGGAAAAATGCGCGACCCGGCGCGAGGACTCGGCCATGTTGTGCGCGATCCGCCGGCGCATGCCGACGACCTTGATGGTCTCGATCGCCGAATTGGGCGCCTTGCCCGACCCTCTTGACCGCGGCTCGGGCGGCCGGGCGATATAGCCGTCGAGATCGTCATGGGTGATGCGTCCTGCGGGTCCCGAGCCGGGCACGAAACGGAGGTCGACGCCCGCTTCGCGAGCTTTCAGGCGCACCGCGGGCGAGGCCAACGGCCTCTCGCCGGGAACACGCGACGGGTGAGGCGCAGCAGCGCCAGGCTCGGGCGCAATCAAGCGCGGGGCCTCGGCGCGCGGCTCCGGAGCGGGCCTAACGGACTCCGGCTTGACGCTCGGGACCGGCGCGGCGTCTTTGGCGGCGACCCGCGATTTCGGCGCCGCCGGAGCCAAGGAATCCGGCATTCCCGGCGCATCGATGCGAATGAGCTCGGCGCCGACGGCGAGCACGTCGCCGACCGCGCCGCCAAGCGCAAGCACGCTGCCGGCGACCGGCGTCGGAACTTCCACCGTCGCCTTGTCGGTCATGACCGCGGCGACGACCTGATCCTCTTTGACGAGATCGCCGACCCTGACCGCCCACTCGACGATTTCCGCTTCCGCAACCCCCTCGCCGACGTCGGGCATCTTGATCGAGCGCACGCCCATCTCAAGTCTCCATCGCTTTGACGAGCGCGCGCCCGATGCGGGCTGGACCGGGGAAATAGTCCCACTCTTCCGAGTGCGGGTAGGGCGTGTCCCAGCCGGCGACGCGCTCGACCGGCGCCTCGAGCGCATAGAAGCAGCGCTCGGTCACTTGCGCGACGAGTTCAGCCCCGAAGCCGGAAGTCAGCGTCGCCTCATGGACGACGAGGCAGCGCCCGGTCTTCTCGACCGACGCCTGAATTGCGTCGATGTCGAGCGGCAGGAGCGAACGCAGATCGATGATTTCCGCGTCGACTCCGGTCTCCTCCGCCGCCGCCTCGGCGACATGGGTCATCGTGCCGTAGCAGAGCACGGTCACGCCCTTTCCCTCGCGCCGCACCGCCGCCTTGCCGAGCGGCACTACATAGCGTCCGGCCGGCGTCTCGCTCAGAGGATGTTTCGACCAGGGGACCACGGGCTGGTCGGGATGGCCCGAGAACGGACCGTTATAGAGCCGCTTCGGCTCGAGAAAGATGACCGGATCGTCGTCCTCGATCGAGGCGATGAGCAGGCCCTTGGCGTCATAGGGGTTCGACGGGATGACGGTCTTGAGGCCGCTGACGTGGGTGAACAGCGCCTCTGGGCTCTGGCTGTGGGTCTGACCGCCGTAGATGCCGCCGCCGCATGGCATGCGGATCACTACGGGTGCGAAGAACTCGCCGCCCGACCGGTAGCGCAACCGGGCCGCCTCCGAAACGATCTGGTCGTAGCCCGGATAGACGTAGTCGGCGAACTGGATTTCGGCGACCGGCCGAAGCCCGTAGGCGCCCATGCCGATCGCCACGCCGACGATCCCGGATTCGTTGATCGGGGCGTCAAAGCAGCGCGACTTGCCATATTTGCGCTGGAGCCCGTCGGTGCAGCGAAAGACGCCGCCGAAATAGCCGACGTCCTCGCCGAACACCACGACGCGCTCATCCTCGGCCATCTTCGTGTCCATGGCGTCGCGGATCGCCTCGACCATCGACATTCGCGCCATCGCGCTAAACTCCGAGTTGCTGGCGCTGCTCGCGCAAATGGCGTGGCATTTCCTTGTAGACCTGCTCGAACATCGTCGCCGCGCTCGGCCTCGGTCCGTCGTGCAGCGTGCCGTGGCTTTCCGCCTCTTTCGCGGCCTCGAGCACTTCGGCCTCGACCTCGGCCTGCATCTGCTTGTGCCGCTCCTCGCTCCAGGCGCCGACGCGGATGAGGTGAACTTTGAGCCGCTCGATCGGATCGCCCAAAGGCCAAGCGGCCCCCTCCTCCTTGGGGCGATATTTCGACGGATCGTCCGAGGTCGAGTGCGCGCCGGCGCGGTAGCTCACCCATTCGACGAGGGTCGGGCCCAGGTTGGCGCGCGCCCAGTCGGCCGCCCACAGCGAGGCCGCGTGGACGGCGAGATAATCGTTGCCGTCGACCCGCAACGACGGGATGCCGAAGCCGTGCGCGCGGGCGGCGAATTTGGCGCTCTCGCCCCCGGCGATCCCCGGATAGGAGGAGATCGCCCATTGGTTGTTGACGACGTTGAGAATAACCGGCGGCCGGTAGACCGAGGCGAACACCAGCGCCGAATGGAAGTCGCTCTCCGCCGTCGCGCCTTCGCCGATCCAGCCCGAGGCGATGCGCGTATCGCCGGAGATCGCCGACGCCATCGCCCAGCCGACGGCGTGGGGATATTGGGTGCCGAGATTGCCGGAGACGGTGAAGAATCCAGCGTCCTTGACCGAATAGAGCCCGGGCAGCTGGCGGCCCTTGAGTCGGTCTTTTTCGTTGGCGAAGATCTGGCACATCATGTCGACGATCGGCCAGCCGTAGGCGATCAGCAGGCCCTGCTGCCGATAGGTCGGGAAGCACATGTCGCCCGGCTCGAGCGCCTTGCGATGGGCGGTCGCGATCGCCTCCTCGCCGAGGCAGGTGATGTAGAACGAGGTCTTGCCCTGGCGCTGCGACAGCAGCATCCGGGCGTCGAAGGCGCGGGTCAGCATCATGTCGCGCAGGCCCTTGCGCAGATCGTCGGCGCTGAGCGCCCCCGCCCACTCGCCGACCGCCTCGCCCCTGTCGTCGAGCACGCGGATCATCGTGTAGGCGAGGTCGCGGATCTCGGAGGGATTGACGTCGATCGGCGGACGGCGAACCTCGCCGGCCGCGGCGATGCCGACGTGGCTGAAATCGGGCCTGCCGCCCGGGCGCACGGTCGGCTCCGGAACGTGCAGCGATAGACGCGGGGCGCTCGTCATCGGAACTCCTCAGGCGGGGCGAAAAGCGCGCCTTGCGCTGATTTCAGACGACTTTAGCGCCGCATAGGCGCGATTGTCATGGCCTGGGGCCAGCGAACGCGGCGCGGCGTTGACATCGGCCCGCCCAGCCTCTTAAGAAGCCGCCCATGCCCAGGTGGCGGAATTGGTAGACGCACTGGTTTCAGGTACCAGCGGTGCAAGCCGTGAAGGTTCGAGTCCTTTCCTGGGCACCAATCCGAAATCCGGAAGTCTGGGTACGACGCTGGGAGCCATCGCCGAGGCTCTATTCGCTTGTGTGAGGTCCCGACTCCCCCGGCGGGCGCTGGTAGGCGATGAGCGGAATGTCCTGATGAGGCGTCGAGTACGGGCCGATTGGGGAAATCATTGGCAAGAACATGATAAATTGATGCACCGTGGGCGCCACTATTCATTGAACCTTTTCATGGCGCGTCGCTTACTTGGAAGTGAATTTATTTCCGCAAAGCGTTCATTGAACGAGTAACCAACACCCCTAATCGTACGTATTGGATCAACCGCTACCTTATCTCTTAACGAGTCGCGTATGCGCCCGATTGACACGTCAACGGTCCTGTCCATAGGAGCACCGAGGGCCCATATGTGTTTGGATATTTCCTTTCTTGTGAAAGCGCGGCCAGGATTTAGCATAAGAAGCTCTAGTATTCGCACCAGAATCGCGTAGAGTGGGAGTTTCACATTTCGCAAAGTGACAACGAGTGCGGTTCGATCTAGTGTAATATCCCCAATCGTCAAAACATCGCGATCCTTAATCTCAGGCGATGAGCAAATCGAATGATCGACGATAGCGGCGATTTCCCTGTCCGAAATCGGCTCGATGAGAAACTCGTCCGCTCTGAGCTATAGGGAACGAACACGGTTGTTTTCCATCGGAGACGTCGAAACGCATATCAGGGGAGCAAGTCCGATAATTCTGGCTACCGTATTGTTCTCGATAAATTCGTTAATTATACCAGATTCATCAGGATACAATAATAGAATGGCAACAAGTTTATCGCTTTTGGTGGTCATGCTGAAGTCGGCAATCGATCTATAGATCTTTGCACTATATTTATCCGAAGTTAGCTTACTCGCCAGCTGTAGCCTTCGCTGGCTGTCCCCTCCCGCAATGACAACTGTGTTGCTCACTTGAAGATGTCAAAAGTCGCCGACGCATTCAGGCCTTGCCGAAGGTTTCGTCGAAGGCGTAGCCGGTGCCGCGCACCGTGCGGATCGGGTCGCGTTCGCGCCCCCTCGACAGCGCCTTGCGCAGCCGCCCGACGTGCACGTCCACGGTCCGTTCGTCGATCTCCGACGCCTGCCCCCATACGCCATCGAGCAATTGGGCGCGCGAGAACACCCGGCCCGGCTTTTCGAGCAGATATTCGAGCAGCCGGAACTCGGTCGGGCCGAGGTGGATGTCGCGCGCGCCGCGGCGAACCCGCCGGGTCTCCCGATCGAGATCGAGATCGCCGGCAAAAAGGCGTTCGGCGATCCGCTCCGGCCGGCTGCGTCTCAAAAGCGCCCTGACCCGCGCCATGAGCTCGGGCACCGAGAACGGCTTGACGACATAGTCGTCCGCGCCGACCGAGAGGCCCCGGACCCGCTCGGCCTCTTCGCCGCGTGCGGTCACCATGATGACCGGCAGGGTCCGGGTGGCCTCGCGCGCTCGCAGCCGGCGGCAGATCTCGAGGCCCGACACGCCCGGCAGCATCCAGTCGAGGATGACGAGGTCGGGCGCGTTCTCGGCCAGACGCAACTCGGCCTCATCGCCGCGCGCCACGTTCTCGACCATGTAGCCTTCCGACTCGAGGTTATAGCTCAAGAGCAACGCCAGATCCGACTCGTCCTCGACGATGAGGATGCGGGGGGCGGACGCGGCCCCGGGACGGACGATGTCCTTGCGCGCCTGGTTCATCACGCTTCCCCTCCGGCGTCGGCCTCGATGTCTGCCTGCTGGCGCCGATGCGGCCGGTCGGTCGGCAGGTTCGAGCCGGTCACGAGATAGAACACGGTCTCGGCAATGTTGGTGGCGTGGTCGCCGATCCGCTCGATATTCTTCGAGCAGAACAGGAGATGGGCGCAGAACGTGATGTTGCGCGGATCCTCCATCATATGGGTCAGGAGGTCGCGGAAGACCGAATCTTCGAGCGCGTCAAGATCGGCGTCCCGCTCCCAGACGTCGAGCGCGCGGTCGACGTCGCGCTGGGCATAGGCGTCGAGCACGTCCTTCATCAGTTCCAAGGCGAAGTCGTTCATGTGCTTGATGCCGATGATCGCGCGCGGAACGCGGGATTCGACGCCGATCTTGACCGAGCGCTTGGCGATGTTCTTGGCCAGATCGCCAACCCGTTCGAGATCGCCGGCGACCCGGATGGCGCCGATGATCTCGCGCAGGTCGATCGCCACCGGTTGGCGGCGGGCGATGGTCAGGATCGCCTGCTCCTCGACCTCGCGCTGTAAGGTGTCGAGCCGCGGATCGGTCGAGACGACCTGATGGGCGAGCGCGGTGTCGGCGGCGGCGAGCGCATCCATCGCGTCGATCACCATTTTCTCGGCGATCCCGCCCATCTCGGCGATTCGGCGCTCAAGCAGATCGAGGTCCTTGTCGTAGGCTTTGACGGTATGCTGATCCACCACGGCGTTGCCTCCCGTCAGCCGAAGCGGCCGGTGACGTAATCCTGGGTGCGCTTGTCGCGCGGCGAGGTGAAGACGGCGTTGGTCTCCGAGAATTCGACCATTTCGCCCAGGTACATGAAGGCGGTATAGTGCGAGACCCGCGCGGCCTGCTGCATGTTGTGGGTGACGATCGCGATCGTGTAGTCGCCGGACAATTCGTCGATCAGCTCCTCGATCTTCGCCGTCGAAATCGGGTCGAGAGCGGACGCCGGCTCGTCGAACAGGATCACCTCCGGGCTGATCGCGACCGTCCGGGCGATGCACAGGCGCTGCTGCTGGCCGCCGGAGAGGCTGAGGCCGCTGGCGCTCAATTTGTCCTTGACCTCGGTCCATAGCGCGGCGCGACGCAGCGCCGATTCGACCCGCGCGTCCATCTCGGACTTCGGCAGCTTCTCATAAAGGCGAACGCCAAAAGCGATGTTCTCGTAGATCGTCATCGGAAACGGGGTCGGCTTCTGGAACACCATGCCCACTCGCGAGCGCAGAAGATTGAGGTCGAGGCCGGGAGAGAGGATGTTCTCTCCGTCCAGCATGACCTCGCCTTCGGCGCGCTGGCCGGGATAGAGGTCGTACATCCGATTGAGCACCCTGAGCAGGGTCGACTTGCCGCAGCCAGACGGGCCGATGAACGCGGTGACCTGACCCGCGAACAGGTTCAGGTTCACGCCCTTGAGCGCATGCGTCTGCCCATAATAAAAATTGAGATCGCGAATGAGGACCTTGTCCCTGTTCGCACTTGGCGGCTTGGCAGATTTCTGCGCGGCGACCTCGTCTCTCATCGTGAAAAGCCTCTTGAACTATTTCTGTTGCGCTGTGGCGGTGAGGGCGCGGGCCGCAATGCTGAGCGCCAGGACGGCCAGCGTGATGATCAGAGCGCCGGTCCAGGCCAACTGTTGCCAGTCCTTGTAGGGGCTGAGCGCAAATTGAAAGATTACGGCCGGCAAGCTCGACATCGGGTTGAGAAGATTCGTGCTGAAGAACTGATTGTTCAACGCGGTAAATAGAAGCGGCGCGGTCTCGCCGCTCACTCGCGCAATCGCGAGCAGCACGCCGGTAATCAGACCGGCTCTGACGGCGCGATAACCGATTCGCTGGATCACCATGGAGCGCGGCATGCCGAGCGCCGAGCCGGCTTCACGCAATGGATTCGGGACAAGGTTCAGCATGTCTTCGGTCGTCCGAACCACGACCGGAACCACCAGGACCGCTAACGCGATGGCTCCGGCGATGGCAGAGAAGTGACCCATCGGCGCCACGATGATCTCGTAGACGAAGAGACCGATCACAATCGACGGGGCGCTGAGCAGGATGTCGTTGATGAAGCGAACGACGAAGGCGAGCCTCGAATACTTCCCGTATTCCGCCAGATAGGTTCCTGCCAGCATGCCGACCGGGGTGCCGACAGCGACGCCGATCACCGTCATGATCAAGCTTCCGACGATCGCATTCAAAAGACCGCCGGCGCTGCCGGGCGGCGGCGTCATTTGCGTGAAAACGGCAACCGTCAGCCCCGCGAATCCCTTCCAAAGCAGAACTACGAGAATCATGAACAACCCGATCAGGCCAATGGCGGCGGCTGCAACGCTGAGGCCCATCCAAATGGCGCTTCGGCGACGCCGCGCCGGGTAACGCGCCGAAACGGAATAAGAGGACATTGCCCTATCTCCCCGCCTGGATTTCGAGGCGCATCAACATGATGCGGGCGATCGCGAGCACGATGAAGGTGATCATGAACAGGATTAGGCCCAGCGCGATCAGCGACGACGTGTAGAGATCGCCAACCGCTTCGGTGAATTCGTTGGCGATGCTCGCGGAGATCGTTGTTCCTGGCGCGAGCAGCGACGCGGAAATCTTGTGCGCGTTGCCGATGACGAAAGTCACCGCCATCGTTTCGCCAAGCGCACGTCCGAGCCCCAGCATGACGCCGCCGATGACCCCGACTCGGGTGTAGGGAATGACAACGTTCCGCACGACTTCCCAGGTCGTGCAGCCAATTCCGTAGGCCGATTCTTTCAACATCGGCGGAACTGTGTCGAACACGTCGCGCGAAATCGACGCCACGAAGGGCACAACCATGATCGCAAGGATCAGCGAAGCGGTCAGTATGCCGATGCCGTAAGGAGGCCCGGCGAAGAGGAAATTGAACACCGGAACGTTCGAGAAAATCTCAATTAGAAACGGTTGAAGGTATACCTGGAGAAATGGGGCGAAAACGAACAAACCCCAGATTCCGTAGATGATGCTCGGGATCCCGGCCAATAGCTCAATGGCGGTGCCGATCGGCCGCCGCAAGGCAGGCGGACAAAGCTCTGTGAGAAAGATGGCGATTCCGATGCCCAGTGGCACCGCGATCGCCATCGCAATGACGGAGGTGACGACGGTTCCATAGATCGGCGCAAGCGCGCCAAATTTCTCGGTGACCGGGTTCCAGATCTGAAGTCGTAAAAAAGCCTAAACCGAACGCTTGAAACGCCGGGATCGAGCCCTTGATCAGCGACCCAATGACTCCGCCAAGAATCAACAAGACGATAATTGCTGCGCTTTGGGTAAGCCGGCGAAAAAAACTGTCGCTCCAGGCAAAGCGCTTTGTCGCGCGCTCGCGCGCCAGAGCTTTGGATCCCGCCACGTCGAACTGCGGCATCGTAATCTCAGTCATTGCCCAGAAGCTCCGGCGCAGTCGCGGCGGGCTCAGAGCCCGCCGCGACTGGAAGGGAACATCGCGAGATCGAGGAACTCGCGATCGTCGTTCGGGCCAACCTCACGGGGTGTACAGTGGCTTGCCGTCGGGG
Source organism: uncultured Alphaproteobacteria bacterium (assembly GCA_963794155.1). Taxonomy (GTDB): domain Bacteria; phylum Pseudomonadota; class Alphaproteobacteria; order Rhizobiales; family Beijerinckiaceae; genus Roseiarcus. Next base: position 141,320 of record CAWCCX010000009.1, read on the forward strand.
CCTTTGATTTCTGTCCAAGTCCCTTCGATTTGTGCGATCACCGCGTCCGGCAACGGCACATAATCGAGTGCTTGCGCGGCCTCCTTACCATTCTTGTAGGCCCAATCGAAGAACTTCAGGGCCTCAGCCGAGGCGGCGGGATCCACCGCCTGCTGGTACATCAGGATGAAGGTTGCGCCGGCGATCGGCCAAGTGTCTGCGCCCGGCTGATTCGTGAGAATGACGTAATAGTGATCAGAGTGCGCCCAGTCAGCGTTCGCTGCGGCGGCCTGGAATGCTGCCGCGTTAGCCGCGACAGCTTTCCCGTCCTGATTGATCATCTTCACTGACGCCATCTTATTTTCGAGGGCGTAGGCATACTCGACGTAACCGATGGCGCCTTTCGTCTGAGCCACATTGTTCGCAACCCCCTCGTTGCCCTTGGCGCCGATCCCGACTGGCCATTCGACGGACGTGCTGGCGCCGACATTGGATTTCCAGTCGGGGCTCACTTTGGACAAATAATCCGTGAATATGAACGTCGTCCCGGAACCGTCCGAACGATGCACTACGACAATCGCGTTCGACGGAAGCTTGGCGTCGGAGTTGAGCTTCTTGATCGCCGGGTCGTCCCACTTCGTGATCTTTCCAAGGAAAATGTTTGCAAGGGTCGGGCCATCGAGGACCAAATCGTTCGGGCCGATGCCATCAAGGTTGACTACCGGCACATCGCCACCGACCACTGTCGGAAATTGAATCAGACCCGAGGCCGTCAAGTCCTTGGGCTCAAGCGGCATGTCGGAGGCGCCGAAGGTGACCGTCTTGTTTTTGATCTGTTTGATGCCGCCGCCTGAGCCGATGGACTGATAATTGAGGTTGAAGCCGGTCTGCTTTTGATACATGTCGGCCCATTTGGCATAAATCGGATAGGGGAAAGTCGCGCCCGCGCCCGAAACGCTCGCTGCGTGCGCGAAGGACACCGTTGCGGCGCATACGGTGAACGCAACGACGCGAATGAAATTGGTGAGTGTCATCAGACGCCTCCAAAGCGCTAGCAGTGATCGAGTTCGGCCGCGGCGATGGGCGCGCGACGACCGTTTGTAGGCTCGCTCGATATGTCTATTGCGACAGAGAGACGACAGTTTTACGACAGCGAGATTTGGCCTTCCGGAGCTACCCGCCCGTCACGCTCATGTGTCGCGGCACCGCCGGCTTGCGGTCGGCCCGGTCAATGACGAAATCATGCCCCTTCGGTTTACGGGCGATCGCGTCGCTGACCGTCGCGTTGAGGAGATCGTTCCCCTCCGAAGCGCGCAACGGCGTGCGCAAATCGGCCGCGTCTTCGTGCCCCAAACACATGTATAGCCTGCCCGTGCAGGTCACCCGCACCCGGTTGCAAGTCTCACAGAAGTTATGGGTCAGAGGCGTGATGAAGCCAATCAGGCCGTCGGTCTCCGCGACCCGCACATACCGCGCCGGTCCGCCGGTGCGATAGTCGGTCTCCTGCAAACTGAAATGCCGAGCGAGCTGCGTGCGCACTTTGGTAAGAGGTAAGTGCTGGTCGATGCGCGCTGTTTCGATTTCGCCGAGCGGCATGACCTCGATGAATGTAATCCCCATGCCACGCGTGTGCGCCCACCGGACCATCGGTTCGAACTCATCCTCGTTCACGCCCTTTAGCGCAACGACATTGATTTTCACCGAGAGCCCGGCCCGCTGCGCTGCGTCAATCCCCGAGAGCACGCGATCGAGATCGCCACGCCGGGTGATCGCCTTGAAGCGGCCGGGATCGAGGGTGTCAAGCGAAACGTTGATCCGGCGAACGCCGCAACTCGCAAGTTCACCCGCGAACCGCGCCAGTTGCGAGCCGTTCGTGGTCAGCGTCATCTCGTGAAGTGTTCCGGCTTCGAGATGCTGCGAGAGCGAACGAAAGAGCCCCATGATGTCACGGCGGACGAGCGGCTCGCCGCCGGTAATTCGTATCTTGCGCGTTCCCATCTCAATGAACGCCGAACAGAGCCGATCCAACTCCTCTATCGTCAGGAGTTCGCGCCTGGGCAGAAACGCCATCTCTTCCGCCATGCAGTAGACGCAGCGAAAATCGCAACGATCGGTGACCGACACGCGAACGTAGGTGATCGCCCGGCCAAACGGGTCTATGAGCGGCGAACTGCGCATGCCCGTTGAGAATTGATCTAGCATGCTTGTTCCCGTAGATGCCTGGAGGTCGCTCGGTGGCGGGCGCAGCAGAATCATCCCGCCTCCCGTTTTCTGGGCGCGCAAACGATCTCCTTCTTGCCGATCGATAGGTAATCGGCTCGGGAAAGGCGCTGCCCAAGCCGCTTCCGTTCCAGGCCGTTCGTCAGACCTTGTACTCCCAGGACTTGAAGCTTGTGGCGCGTGCGGAGCCGGGGGCGGAGGCGATCTTGCGAATGTCCCCCCAGGTCTGTTTGTAGTTCGGGATAATCAGCTCGTTGACGCCAGGCGAGACGACGTTTCCCTGCACGCCCATCGGAAAGGCAAACAGCATGAACGTCTGCTTGCGCCTCGCGGTCGCGGTCGGATAGGCCATCGCTTGGGTCGCGCCGTTTTCGTTGTAGACCTCCACGAGGTCGCCCGCGGAAAGACCGAGATCCTTCATGTCGTCCGGGTTCATCTGGATGTATGGGAAAGGCCAGCGGTTCATGACGAAGTCGCTCTGCTGGTCGAGATAGGCGCTCTGCCAGACGTGATTCGCGCGGCCATTGTTGATGAGGAACGCGAACTTTTTCGATTCTTGTTCTTTGCCGGGCGCCTCGAGCCCTCGCCACTCAGTCGCCATGAACGTCGCCTTACCGTCCTTGGAGCCAAATTTGCCGTCGGTGAAGAGACGTTTCGTTCCGATGAGCTTGCCGTTCTCGAAGCCGGTCGCAGGCTCCTGGACGCCGTTGGTTCCCATCGCCCGCAGCCGTTCATAGGTGACAAACTCGCCGCCCTTCGCATGGTCGTGATACCCGTCCATGAAAGCGTCTTCCTCTGTCTTCCAATCGAAGCCCTTGAACTTGTCGGCGACATCGGGCTTGCCAAGGTCGCGAAACACGCGTTCGAGGTTGTTGGCCAGACGCGCCGCGATCAGGCAGTCGGGCAGGGACTGGCCTGGCGGGTCCATGTAGCGCTCAGTCAGCCGCAGCCGGCGCTCGCCGTTCATCGACGTAAGGTTCATCTCGCCCGCCGTCGCGCCCGGTAACCAAACATGGCTGGCTTGCCCGATCTTGGTCGGGATAATATCCACGTCGACCGAGAAGAGGCCGCCCTTGTCGATAGAAGCCAGGATGGCCGCGACCATTGCTTTTTGGTCGCCGTACGGGACCGCGGACATCGCGTCCTTCACCAGGTCCGTCCGTTTCTTGTAGACTTGTTTGAACTGGTCGGCGTTGAGGGTGGTCTTGTAGTGATCACAGGCCCAGATGTGGTGGACGCCACCCTTTCCCTCGATCAGAAGCTTGTCGATATAAGGCGCCGGTCGAGGACCGGGATAGTCTGGACGCACATAACCTTCCTGATGGCCGCCCATGCGCACACAACCGCCGCCGGGACGACCGACGTTGCCGGTGGCGAGCGCGACATTCACGAGCGCCCCATTGGTCCGGTAGTTGTCGTTGCCCCAGATCAGGCCTTTCTCGTAGGCGAACATGGTTCTTCGCCGTGCGCCGCCATCCTTTGGTTGCGCTATCCACTCGGCTGATTTGCGGATGTCGTCGACGCTGAGGCCGGTGATCTTGGCGGCATCTTCAAGGCTGGTCTTGTTGGCTGCGACCGCCTTTTCGAAATCCTTGGTCGAGGCTGCGATGAATTCCTTGTCGACCCAGCCCTTGTCGGCGAGGTAGGTGAGCCATGCGTTGAAGAGCGCAAGGTCGGTCCCGGAATTGATGGCAAGGTGAAGGACCCGGTCCTTGCCGGCTTCGATCTCGCAAGCGTTCATCGTCACCGTGCGCCGTGGATCGACGAAAACGATCCGAGCCGGCGGATGCGCTTCGCCGCCCAGCTGGTCATTCTTCTTGGCGAGCGACGCGCCCTGAAGGTTCGGAATCCAATGGTTGAGGAAATAGTTGGTCTGGGTCTCGAGCGAATTTGTACCGACTGCGACAATCGTATCGGCGAGTTCGGCGTCCTCGTAACAATTATTGAGTTCGCCAACGCCCATGTCTCGGGTGGCGTGCACCTCGGAGTTGTAAGCCGGGCGATTGTGGATACGGACGTTCTTGATCTTCATCGCGCCGAAATAGAGCTTCCCCGTGCCCCAGGTGTTTTCGTAGCCGCCGCCGGCGCCGCCGTGATCGAACATTGAGACGAACAAGTCGTCCTCGCTGTGGCGATCGATCACCGCCGCTGTTACGCGCGCCACGAGATCGAGGGCGTCGTCCCAGCTAGTCGGCTGCATCTGACCGTAGCGCCAGACCATAGGTTCGGTCAGGCGCTGCTGTTGGGTCGAGCGTGCCGGAGAGAAGGATTCCTCGGCCATGCGCCCGCCCCGGATCGACGCGAGTCCCGAGTTCACGACGCAGTCGTGGTCAGGCATGATGACAAGCTGGACGTCTTTCCCGTCCTGCTTGACGATGTTGTACATCGACGGGGAATACCAGTTGGGCGTCATCGGCAATTGCTGTTTCGAGAGATCGACGCCGAACTTGTTTTCGCCGGGACTTGTGCCGCCCTGCTCGTTGATATCCCAAGTATAGGCCTTGTAGCCGCAGCCGACGATGCAAAACTGGCAGACGACGTTGTGCTCCTTGGCGTCCGCGGGGATGATGGGGAGCCGATCGGTGTGACGCTTGAATGTCATGGCTCAAGCCTCCAGAACGTTTGACAGGCGGCCGTAAAGCAACTCGTCGATGCCTTCGGCATAGATGTCGCCTTTCGAGTCGACCCGCAGCAGATATTGAGGAAGGTTTTGGGTTGCCTGACCCCAGATTTCCTGGCCGCCGTTTTCGCAATCAAATCGGGAGTAATGGCCGGGGCAGTTCAGCGTCTTGTCCGAGGCGTTGTAACCGAGTGGATATCCCTTGTGCGGGCATATAGTCGTAAATCCGACGACGTCCCCGTCGGGCCCAACTCCGCCTGGAACGGTACTACCGAGCTTGAGGAGGACACCCGACGCATTGGCGTCCGGATAAGCGACTTGCAAGGGCTCGTTGGGTTTGAGGTC
>CAWCCX010000010.1:0-308161 GCA_963794155.1 uncultured Alphaproteobacteria bacterium
TCTTCAAAGGCTTACGAGATATTACGCCGGGGATTCGCTTTCCTGAGCTACCGCCGAGCTACCAAGCGCCAGCGACCGCGCTCATGGTCGCGTCCCGAACCATGACGCATCGCGGTCCGGCTCCCGTTGCCAGCCTGCCGGATCAGCGATCGGGATGTGCGCGAAAGCGACGATCGTCTCGCCGTCGAGCGTTCTGACAGTGACGGTCCACGTATAGACAATATTAGGCTTGAAACCCTAAATGCACTGGCTGACGATCTCGCCGCGGACCACGACGTAGCTGCGCGACAGCGCCGCGGCGTCGGGATCGTCTACCGGCGACACATCGGCGACGCTGAGGGCGGTCGAAACGACGCTCTCGATTGCGTCATAGGGCGCGAGCTCGTCCGAGAAACTGAGCGAAAAGCTGCGCATGTCGCCAGGGGAAACTTGCCGAAAGGCCGGCAGTAGACCATGGGGGGTTACTCGAACAGCCCAGCGCCGCCGCCGAACACAGGTGCCCGCTGATATGGCCCGCAAACCGTCGCCGCCATCGATGCGAAATTGCAGCGTGGGAGGTCGGTGTCCGTCCACTGCCAGCCGCTGCTTTTCCGCGTCCGCCATCGGCGTGGCGAAGGTGCCGATCGCGGTTGGGCCGACGGGTGACGCGGATTATTTCCAGGCCGGCCGAATTCAGACTGAGGGGGTCGTGGCTTAACGATCAGCGACAATGGTCACGATCTCAATCACCGCGGAGGCCTACGAAGCCATCAAGGCGACGCTGACGGAGGGCGACGCGACGCAGCCGCCTCAAGGTTGACGAGCGGGGTGGCGTCCGGTCCGAGATGGCTCTCAATTCCATCCTCGACGACGGCCAGTAACCGCTCACGAATTTTGCCGGCCGCAAGGGAGAGATCAACAGTGGAGAACCGGATCACATGGCCTTGGATCCGCACCGCTTCATCGACAATCTCCCCACCCACGGAGGGATGGAGTAGCAAACCTTCGGCGGCATTGGCGGCAGGTGCCCCTTCCTGCGATCGGAGGTAGGCGTAGATCTGGTAGACATAGTTGCTGCGCAGCGTCTCCTGGCGATGCCAGCCATTCGTCAGGAGCGCGTTGAACTTGGTATCGATGACGATCCGCCGTCCCTCTATGGCTCGGTCCAAAACGATATCGGTTCGCATGCCGGGAAGAATGTCCGGGATGCCCGCCGTCTTAGCACCGACCGGCCATTTCAGTTGCTGCCCCGGCTGCACCCTCCAACCTTTGGCCGGCAAAACAACGGCGTAGAAGCCTGCGATCGCCTTTTCGTACAGCCGGCGAACCCACGCTATTTCTCGACCGGGCGTGAACAGCCGCGCCGCGTCTGCTTCCTCGGTCGGTAGCGCCAGATCGCATGCAAGCTGGGCCAGGGCTACCATCAGGCGATCGTCGGCGTCCCTACGCCCAAATCGGTCTGCCGACAATTGCACCGGCGTTGGCCGCACGGATCCGACACCCAGTAAGGCCAAATCCGCGGCAAGGCGCAGGCATATGTGCCGCAGCCGGGGGCTTGAGACGAGGAGAGCCACCCTTTCGAGCGCAAACCGCACGAAGCGATTGCGCGGCGTATCAAGAGTTAGCTGCTCGAACCGGCACGCAACCTGCCCTCGCTCCAGCAGACGATGGCTAGCCGTTTGCAAGAGGTCGATGCGGCCACGCACCCGCCGCAAAATCTCATTCCGCGGCGCATAGCCGGAACTCAGATTGCGCCGCAAACGCCGCTCAACGACCACACAAAGAAGCTCGGCGACCAGATCCGGCAGCTCCTCCGGATCCTGCTCGAGCTTGATCCACGCTTCGCCGCTCAGACGCACGAGGTCCGAGGCGTACAACATCAGGAACCAGAGATTGCGCACCGGAATGCGCCCGATCATCCGAGCTCCCTGCGGTTGATTTGCTGACTCGGCGGCGTCTGGAATTGCCGCGTTCATCGCAGCTCCCTAAGAAGCTGCTCGCAGGCCTTTCGCGCCTTCTCGGCCTTATCGTCGAACCAGTACTCGCGCAGAAGAGGACCGATCTGCCTCGCGACCACGTCCCGGAACCATCCCTTCTGATCATCGACGCTAGAGGACGGCGTCAGATAGGAATGACCGATACGGTACTGCGGCCCAAGCCGGTCATCACCGGCAATCTGTTGATTGAGCGCTTCGATCCTGCTGCGAAGCTCGAGAGCGAAGGCTCCGTCGAAGCCGCAATCCGCCGTTAGACACTTCTCCCAACGATCATTGAAACGCGGCTCGAGGTCGACGAAGGCAAAGCGCCGACGCAACGCGAGGTCAACCAGCGCTAGCGAGCGGTCGGCTACGTTCATGGTGCCGATAACGTAGAGGTTCTCCGGCACATAGACTCGTTCAGTCGCATCGCGCGGATAGGCGAGCCGCATGGCCTCGCTCTTGTCGCGTTTGCTGTCCTCCATAAGCGTTAGCAGCTCGCCGAAGATTTGAGCGGGGTTACCGCGATTGATCTCTTCGATGACGATTACGAACGGCAGCGTGGGCTCGGCATGCGCGGCCTTTACGGCTTCAAGAAAAATGCCGTCGACCAGCGTCAGCTTGCCCTCGCCGCTTGGCCGCCATCCCCGCACAAAATCCTCATAGGATAGGTTTGGATGGAATTGCGCCGTGACGATCCGCCGTTCGTCCCTGGACCCAATCAGCGCATAGGCAAGACGCTTGGCTAGCCAGGTCTTGCCGGTGCCAGGCGGTCCCTGCAAAACTAAGTTCTTCTTCGCCCTCCAGCTGTTCAGAATCGCCTCGATTTCCGTGGGGGGATGGAAACAGCCCTCCGCGAAGATGTCGTCTGCGGTGTAAGGCAGAGCAATTTCTGTTTTCGTCGGCGCCGTCTGATCCAGCGCCGGCTTGGCCAACTTCGCCCAGGCCGTTTCAAGACCAGCAATGATGTCAGGTCGTATCTCGATCCCCGATTGCTGCGGCGTCCAGCTCTGTTCCCCCGAAATCGTCCTGAGCTCATCAAGACCGAGGAATGCGTCTGTGGCGGGATCGCGGATATCGTCGAAAGCAACATCGATCACATCATGTGTCTCGCCTGCTGCCGCCCGCATCGCATCGTAATGCTTGGTCTCGTACGGCTCAGAAAGGGCCGTTCCGCGAGCGATCATCCCACGGGGCTCTTCCCCGGCGCGCATTAGAAAAACGCGATCTCCTGTTGCGACATGACCGTTGCGGCAGCTCCAGGGCTCCGTGATCGCGTCGCCGTGCGCGGCCCCGATCCGGTCTTGCGCGAAGTTCGTCCAAGTCCAGCGGCGAGGATTCCAGCTCAGCAGCCACGCACGGGCGGATGCCGGCGCGGGCACGGGCGCTTTGTCGCCGCCGCTTTGCCACTGCGGCTTCAGGGTATCGTCGTAAAAATCGATTTTCAGACGCCCCTTTGTCGGTCACGAGTGTCTTACGTAACTCGAGCAAGGCAAGGTCCAGCTCGTATTCGGTCGCGGTCTTCAGCTTCGCCGCGGGCAGCAGATGGAAAGCCTGCGCGATTTGCCGCTTATGGCTGTCCACTGTGATGCGCTCGAACTCATCCGAAAACGCGAGATGAACGAGGATGTTGCGAAATTGCCGGTAACCCTGTTTGGGTACCGCATCAACCCATTTGGCAAAATCATCGGGGTTGGCGGCAAGCGCCGTGCGCCGCTCGTGCAACTCCTTCTTGAAGGCGGTGGCGAGCTCGATCAGATAAGCAGCTTCGCGCCAGCGCTGCGTCATATAGGCGACCCCGGGATTTCCAATTCCGCCCAACACCCCGTCCTCGAGCAGCGGGTGATCTGCCGGTAGCACTGTTCCCGACCACGACCAAACCGTGGACACCAGCTCCCGTTTCGTTGCCGGCCGCATATTCGACTGGAACAGCGTCAGCACGTACAGAACCTCGGCCATCAGCTGCTTCACTTCCGGCGCGCAGGCCGATAATTGCTGCTTAAGCTTTTCGAGGAAGCTGATGTCAGGCGTGAGGATTGGATTTCGGACGTACGCCTGAACTAGCTCATCAATATTGCTCGCCGTCCAAAGTAACGAGTCCGAAAACAGTGAGCGATCGGCCACCAGGCAGTCTTGCACCCATCGCTCGGCGATTGGGTAGATCTTCGACACGTCAAGCGCTGGATTGAAACGGGCCATCAGATCGAGCCTTGAGGTTCAGGGTCGGGGGAAACATCCCAAACTAGCTTATCAGCAAATCGCGGCTCGAGTGTCGCCGCTTCAACTTCTTGGGGCGTGTCCCTAAAGCGAATGGCGCTCAAGTCGCATTGCGTTGGTCGCTCTGGCTCGACGCCTCGGAATCATCGTGCATGCGATGCTGCGAGACGGGGCGGAGTTCGAGCCAGTCTGAAGGCTTGGCAATCGAGGTGACGGGAGGTCGAAATCTAGCTCCCAAGAGGAGCGACGCCCAGGGAGGGAGCAGCCGAACGAGCACGCAGAGAACACAGGCGCCCGAAAGCGTCGACACCCGGAGGAGCCTCCCGCCCTTAACTCATTAGAGAACAGCCTCGGTCAATTCGAGACGTCGCCTCAAACGTCTCAAATGCGCAAGAAGCGGGCGGTCAGAAGGGACTGTGCGAACGTCTTCTATCCGACGCTTTGCCACCGTTCCGGGTCGCTCCGGTACGCGAAGAGAGCGCCAGGAGCGGTCATCCCGTTTTCGCTTCTCAGCACGCAACGCTACCTTGTGATAATCATCCCATTTCGCCAACAACGGCGAGAGGAGCGTTCTGGTAAGCGGTCGAGGAGGGGAATCTTGCCGTCTAGGCCGATCGTTGGCGCATTCGTTTTTCCCGACTTCTGGGAAAACTCGTTGCGCGCGAAATCGAATCTGGTTCGTTTGCGAGATTGCGGCGTCAACGCGATCATGACGGAGAGCGACAGCTACGAGCTTTCCGCGTTGGACGCGACGCACAAAGCCGGGCTCCGCTTCTTTGCTGGTATTGCTTGTTTCTCCGACCACGCCTCCAATTTTCGCTCTTTGAACAAACGGCCGGAGTTATGGCCTGTCCTCGAGAACGGAGAGCGCCGCCCCCAGATGGAGTGGTATGTCGGGATGTCGCCGACGGACCGAACGCGCCAGGAGGAGGCGCTTGCGGAAATCAAGTCGATCGCGCTGAACTACCCTGTGGACGGGGTTTTTCTCGATTTTGCACGCTGGCCCTTGCACTGGGAAATCGAGCTCAGGCCTGGGCGAGGGAGGCCGCTCGATTCGACTTTCGATCCGGCAACGCTCGCGAAGTTTGAGGAGGCGACAGGGGCGCTTCCCCGAGGTCTCAATTCGACATCAGCGCGAGCCGCCTGGATCCGGGAGAATCAACTCGGCGAGTGGCTCGACTTCAAATGCAGGGTCGTGAACGATTTCGTCGGCGAGGCGCGGAATGCACTCAGAGAAACGAAGGCCGATGCGGAGCTCGGCCTTTACGTCGTCCCGGACGTGAATCGCTTGACGGAGTCCTTGACCGGCCAGCGCATCAGCGATCTCGCACGGTTGGTCGACTGGGTCGCACCCATGCTGTACCACAACATCTTGCTTCAGCCTTCGACATGGATCGCATCGGCGGTCTCTTCTGTTGTCAAGGTCGCCGGGAAAAAGACACTGCCGGTCCTGCAGGCCGATTCGAACCGCGACCCCACGGTCGCTGGCGACTGGGGACCGCCGATGTCGAACTCCGATTGGAGCGAAACGCTTTCGCAAGTCGCCGGGCGCCCCGAGATCGACGGGCTCATCGTTTTCCCGGGAATGGCGCTGTTGGGCGAAAGGGGAGATTCGCTGCGAGCGATGCTCGGACCCACGCGGCGATGACTGAGTTTGCAAATAGGCCGGACGCAATTCTTCGCGTTGAACACATCAGCAAGAGCTTCGGCGCAGTGGTCGCCCTGCAAGACGCCACCCTTCACCTCCCAACCGGTGAAATCACCGGACTTGTCGGCGACAACGGAGCCGGCAAGTCCACCCTCATCAAGATCATCAGCGGCATGCTCACGCCCGACGCCGGGTCGATCGAGTTCGGAGGAAAAGGGGTCCGTTTCGCCTCGCCGGCAGAGGCTCGGGAGCATGGAATCGAAACCGTCTATCAGGACCTCGCGCTCGCCGGAAACATGGCCGTTTGGGCGAACGTGTATCTCGGTCGCGAACAGACAATCGGACCCAAATTCCTCCACATCCTCGACAAGCGCGCCATGCTCTCTAAGACGGGCGAGATGCTCGAGCGGTTCATACGCAACGTGCCGCCGATCGCCGAGCCGGTCGAAATGCTGTCCGGCGGGCAGCGGCAGGTTGTGGCGATTGCGCGCGCCGGCGCCTGGGGTTCAAAACTCATTCTCATGGACGAGCCGACGGCGGCGCTCGGGGTCGTTGAGACCAAGGCGGTCGAAGAGGTGATTTTCGGATTGAAGCGGCAGGGGCTGACCCTCCTGGTCATCAGCCATAATCTCGATCAGATCTTTCGCCTCACGGACGGCGTCTGGGTGCTGCGCCGCGGGCGCGTCATCGGCTATCGAAAGACAGCGAGCACCCATCCGGACGAGATCGTGAGCATGATCACCGGAGCGGCAGCATCCGCCGGGGCCGGCGCGTGACGCTGCGCAAAAGCAGACTTGCGTCTGTCGCCAGGCGCAAGGGCGTCCTGATCGCGTTCGTACTGCTCGTCGCGTTCATGTTCGCAGCGACCTCGACCTTCGGGACGTATCAGAACCTCATCAACGTCCTGCAACAGAACTCGATCATCGGAATCATAGCCTGCGGCATGACCTTCGCCATCATCCTCGGCGGTTTTGATCTTTCCGTCGGGTCCGTGACCGCCCTTGCCAGCGTGGTTGGCGCAACAATCATGATCAACCTCGGAACGCCCGGCATTCCCATCGGCATCCTCGGCGCCGCCGCGGCTTGTCTTTTCGTCGGCGCGACGAATGGCTGGCTCATCGCCTATCTCGGCGTCAATCCATTCGTCGCGACGCTTGGGACGATGACGGTCGTGCGCGGGCTCATCTACGTCGCGACAAACGCATCGCCGCGCTTCGGCGTCCCCTATTCCTTCACCACGCTGGGGATGGGGCGCCTCTTCGGCGTACCCAATCCGGCGATTGTTTTCCTCATCGTCGCCGCGTCGCTCGGATTTGTTCTCCACCGCACCCGTTTTGGCCATTACGTCTACGCCGTCGGCGGCAATCCCGTGGCCTCCTCCCAGATGGGTGTCAACGCCGCGCGCGTGCGCTTCGCCGTTTACGTTCTCGTCTCGCTGTGCGCGGCGATTTCGGGCACAATCCTCGTCGGCCAGACGGCCAGCGCGACGCCTCAGGCGGCGCTCGGATACGAACTCACCGCCATCGCCGCCGTGATTGTGGGCGGCGCCCCGCTAGGCGGCGGGCACGGTCGCATGTCCGGCACCATCGTCGGCGTCTTTCTCTTAGGCGTGGTTGCAAACGGCCTCAATCTGTTCGGCGTCTCGCCGTTCTGGCAGCCGGTCGCGACCGGTCTCATCCTGATCACAGCCGTGGCTTTTGACGGATATTCGAAGCGGGTCGGCTCGACCTGAGCTAGACGAACAGTGAGCCGTTTTGTGAACAATGGAGATGCGCTAACATGGCCTTAGCGGCCGTCGTGCAAGGGAGCCGGCGCGCGCACGCAACAAGGAACCGGGAGGAATCAGAGATGGCCCACAAAAAAGCTATGAAATCGAGCGAGACGCGATCGCGGGTTCGAAGAGCGCTTATGTTGGGAATCCTGTCCTCCAGCCTTTTCTGCGCGTTCATCCCTTCCGCCCTCGCCGACAAACTGAGTTGCCTGCCACCGCAAAGGCTGTCGGAGAACCCAACTCCTGCGCCGGCGAACAAGAAGATTGGTGTCACCGTCGCCTACCTGAAGGTGCCGTTCTACGCCAATTTCAAGACCGGCCTCGAGGACGGCGCCAAACAGTTCGGCTTCACTTACGACCTGGTCGACGGCAACAGCGGCGACGTCGCAACCGAACTCGCCAACCTCCAGAACTTCATCGCGCAGAAGAAGGACCTCGTCCTTCTCACGCCCTCCGGCGACGGCATCATCCCCGGCATCAAGCTCGTCAACGACGCGAAAATTCCGATCATCGAAGTCAACAACAAGGCGGGCTTCGGGAAAAGCGAGGCGAACGTGCTCACCTACGTCGGCGCGGACGACGTCGAGTTCGGCCGGCTGCAGGGCAAGCTTCTTGATCAGGCCTTCGGCGGCAAGAAGGCCAAGGTCGCCTATGTCATGGGCATCGCCGGCACGTCGCCGCAGATTTTGCGCGCCAAGGGCTGGGACGAATTTCGCGCCAAGAACCCGCAATATGAGGAAGTGGCCCGGGTGAACGACGACTTCGACGCGGCAAAGGCGCTTGCGGCCGTCCAGGATCTTCTGAGCCGGTTTCCGAAAGGACAGCTCGATGCCATCATAGTGCAGGGCCCCGAGGTGGGCGCTGCAGTCGACTTCGCGCTCCGCAACGGACGCGACGAGATCAAGTTCATCGCCGGCGACTATGACCAGAACGTCCGGCAATTGATCCACGACGGCAAGGTCTTCGGCACCGTCGATCAGGATCCTTATCCGCAGGCCTACAACGCGATGAAAATGGCCTGGCTGCACTTCAACGGAAAGGACGCCGACATCCCCAAGCCCAATTTCCTGCCATTGCCGCTGGTGACGAAGGAGAATGCCGAGAAGACACCTGCTGCCTGGGGGTGCGACTGATCGCTTGTCTCGTCACTTCCGAAGTCTCGCCTTCGATACCCACACGTCGCTCCTTCGGCGCCATGTCCCCTTCTCCCTCCGGGAGAAGGGCTCCTCGCCGTGCGGTGCGTGCGATCTCACCCGGGCTTACGCTGCTTCTGCGAGCGCGCGCACGCAGTCAATCGGCGCGTGCATCAGATCCCATGAGATCACAAGTCCGGCCGCGTTCGCCGCGCGGCCGGCTTTCACCATATCGACAACGTGCCGCCGGTCGACGCCGATGACGCCCGGCTGGCGGACGAGCTCCAGTCCGAAATAGACGGGCGCTGGCGCCAGGGTTCGAACGGCGGCCTCGATCTCCGCCTGGATGAAGGAGATCGGAACCGCCCGCTCCCGTGTTTCGTGGAGCGCGTCCTTGTCGAAGGCGGCGTGGCGCGCGGACCACTCCACGATCCGCGCTTCGTCGACGCCGAACCGGCTTGCGACCCCCTCGATCAGGGCCGGGATCTCGAGCCGCAAGCCCGCCGGCCCCAGCGCCAGTCGATAGGTCATGGGCTTGGCCCAGTCGCAGTGCTGCTTAAGGACCCGGTAGTCCTGGCCGACCAGTCGGGCAAGGCAAGGAGAGAACAGGTCGAGCGAAACCTTCCGCCCCATGCGCCGCGCTTGCTCGGCGAGCTCCGCGACGAGCGCGGCGACGCTGTCAGCGCGGAAGCGCAAGAAGTGCGAAAGGATCGGCTTGCCGGCGACCAGCGCGTCGAGCCATGAGGAGTTTCCGCTTCGGGCTGCTTCCGGTCGCAAAGTCCAAGGGTCGATCGCGCCATCGGCGAGGATTTTGATGACAAAGTCGAGGTCGAGACCCACGCCCTTCGCAGCATCCCGGCAGTGGCTGCAAAAACACGACAACATTTCATCCACGCCATTGGCGGGCGAGGGAAAGCGAATCTTGTCGAGGAAAACGCCGGCGAAATCATACTGGTCGAGGAGGTCCCGAAGCCGCCCAATCGTCTTCCGGCGCACAGCCGGATTGTTCGGGCACACGAAGCGGAAGGTCTCGTCCACTTCGCCTCCTTTTTCGGCCCAGCCTCCCCATCCGCGGCTGCGTTCGCCCCGCCAGTTCACGACGAGGTCCGATCCGTCCATGCCTTCAATATCGGAAAGGGCCCCATACCACAGGATCGAGTCGCCGACTGGCCGGTCGGGACCGCAGAACTTCTGGAACACTTGTGGCGCTTCTCGAAAGCCGACGATGAGGAGATCGAGGTCGATCACCTCCTGCACGCGGCGCACCATTTCCACCATGCCGAGCGGATCGAGCGAGTCGCGAAAGGAATGCGACGTCGAGAGTTGCGCCCCGATTTTCAAGGAACCGATCATGAGTTTTGACGCTGTTTTTTTGGGTGCGGGTTGCTCTAGATCGGGACGGTATCGACGGCGCGATTGGCCGCCGACTGACTCCAAAAAACAGTTTTGCGCGAGGGCAGTCAACCGGAAGAGGGCAGGCAGCCTGACCGAACGGCTGCGCGAGCCGAACCCTCAACGCTACCGACACGATGAAATACCGACGACGCGGGCCATGGAGGCGCTTGAGCGCATCGGCGCTGCGCTCGACTTCGGCCGCACCGATAAGATCATCATCCCGGACTCCCAGTTCAATCTTCAACCCGCCGTACCCGACTTCGACCTCGCGGTCATCCTTCCCGATTGGTCCCCAGAACATCGCCAACGGCTACTATCCCGCGCGGTGTTTAACCCGGCCACCTTCGGCCGCGCTCGCTTGCACAACGACAATCAGGGCGTCGTTCGCAGCTATCTGGCGGCCCGATGGCTCAGAAGACGCCGCCAGGCGAACGCGTCAGTCGCGGATATTTTCCAACTGTTGTTCGCCGCCACCTACGGCATCGACGTAGTCCGCCCCTCGATGACTCAGACCGCGGCCTGGCTCTCGATCTGGGATGAGGATGTGGCGGGGGAAGTGGTCGCGCGCGATCCGCGATTGCTTCTCCAAAACGGTGATCCCGCCAGCCTGTCGCTGGGAACGCGCGGCGCCGCGCTCAACCGAGCGATCGAGCAAATCGTCGCGACCGGCGATCGCTTGGGCTTATTCGAGCGACCGAGCCTCCGCCGCCTTTCGACGCCTGATATGGTCCCTTGTATCCGCTCTCTATGGGAGGCCCACAAGGCGACTGAGAATGTCCGCCTGTTGCTGCTCCTCATGATTGAGATCGGGCGGCTGGACGCGTGCCTCGATATCGCGCGGGAAGCTGTGTTCGGCTCGTTCACTGATCGTTACACGCTGATCTACGGCGTAGCCGCTTTGGCGGCCATCGCGGACGATACCCAGCTTAGGCGTCTCGCCGATCTCGTGAAGACCGATGCGTCAGAGCTCCCTGGGCAGTTCCTCTGGACCGCGCTTGGGCGTTTGGTCCCACAATACATCTCAGTCAACAAGCTGCTCAGGATACTCGGCGAGCTGAGTACGGAACAGCGAGACGAACACTATGGCTTACAAATTCATGGGCCACAGCTCGTCGATCGTCTGACGAGCCGCGCCGATGTGGAGCGCCTCCTTGCTGGCTTCATGGTATTGATGGGTCCAGGTGCGCCTCCGGGCACGGATCAAGAAACGGAAGCCGAGAAAGCACTCACCCCAGGTGTTGCGGCTGCGGCCAGCAAACTTCTCGAACTCGCGCGACCGAACGAGGCTCCAGAAGTCGCCATCGATGCTGCCCTCCGCTTGGGTGAGGACCGGCTCTACCGACAGCGGGGCAAGAACGCCGATCTGGAAGCTGCCCTTCACGGATCGGGGGCTCGCCGGCGCGCTGCCTTCTGGCGCGCTGCCGATCGTTTCACGGGTCACTTCATGATGTCGGGCAGGCCGGTGACAAACACCACGCAGTTGGAAGTCCTCGGATGGTCGCCGGGATTGCGCCGAGAGGATTTGGACTGGATATTGTCCGACCTTCAGGCGCATACCTCAGACGATGCGCGCCTTTTGGCACTCAATGCCGCGCTATGCATTTGGCAAGATAGCGACAAGCCGGACGAGATCCTCGATCGCATCCGTCCGCTCGCCAACTCCAACGCCGCGACGCGCGATGCTTTCAACTTCTTTCTTTCGCCCCGCCCGACGTCCGAGGAGCAACACCGGCAGACCGCGGAAATGAAGGCGATGCGCCAGCAGCGAGAAGCGGAGTCCGCGGAACGCGACCGAAACTGGGCCAAGTTTGTGGGCGACCTACGGGCCAACCCCGAGCAACTGCGTCAACTTCGTGCGCCCACCCCGGAGACCGTTGACGGTCGACTATATGACCTATGGCAGCTTCTGAGCAGCGCGTTGGGGGATATCAATCGCTACGCGATCGATGACGTTACAGCGCTCGAGCCGGTGCTTGGGTCAGATCTGACGGCGGCCTTCCGCGATGCCCTGATTGGCTTCTGGCGTCAATGGCGCCCGCAGCTTGTAAGTGAGCGCGCTCAGGAGAAGCGGAATACCATCCACATGGTCGATTGCATGGGGATCGCGGCTGTCTCGGTTGAGGCCAAAGCGACGCGCGATTGGCCATCAACTCTCACATCATCCGATGCGATCCGGGCCGCTCAGTACGCCACGCTCGAACTCAATGGGTTCCCGAACTGGTTGGGCGCTCTAGCCGTGGCGTGGCCACGCGAGGTCGCCGGCGTACTCGTGGCCGAGGTTCGCTCGTGGATCAGTGTGGAGGGGAGCACCCCAATCCATGGAATCTTGCAGGACCTTGTGTACGGACCGCAGGAGGTTGCAGCCGCAGTCTTCGAACCCCTCTTCGAAGACCTCCAGCTCAAGCCAGACTTCCCGCCAGCCCAGCTCTCACCGGTGCTTGAGATCCTGTCGCGCGGCATGACCTCCGACGACGCGAAGGCTCGATTGGCCGGTCTGGCTCTTGAGCGTTTTGGGTGTTCGCCCGACGAAGAAGCTGCCGCACTTTATCTCTCGGCTGCGTTCGTGACCGACCCAATTGCGGCGATCGAGGCTCTCACTATAAGGCTCAATTCCCTCGACCAGGAGGCGCAGACCCGGCTCGGCCAACGGCTTCTTCCGCGTCTCTTCGGAGGATTACCCTTCGACCGCCGGGACGATCCACCGCGGCTGCCCTTCGAAGTTCTCGAGCGGCTCATCGTCGTCGCCTTTCGGACCGTTCGCATCGATGAGGATACGACGCGCCCCGGCGGAATAGTCTATTCGCCGGACGACCGTGACCGCGCGCAGGAGGCCCGGAGCAACGCCTTCAGCCAGTTTGCCAACACTCCAGGACGCGCGACGTTCGTTGGGCTGAATCGGTGGGCTGAATTGCCGGACTTCGCGGTTGGGCCACGGCGCCTGCGAGAGCTGGCGTTTCTCCGCGCCGCGCAGGATTCCGAACACGCGCCCTGGCCAGCGTCAGAGGCTTACGCACTTGAGCAGCACTTTGACCCAGCTCCGACCACCGCTCAGGATTTGCAAGAGATCGCCGCCCGCCGGCTCGCCGACATCCAACATGCCCTTCTGCACAGCGACTTCGCTCAAGGTCGGACTGTCAAAAACCTTCCCAATGAGACGGAGGTTCAGAAGTGGGTGGCGACCGAGCTGCGAAGCCGTCAGGGCCGTGCCTACTCAGTGGAGCGCGAGCCGCACGTGGTCGATGAGAAGGAGCCCGACATTCGCCTTCGGGCCAAAGCGTCGGACGCCAGCTTGCCTATCGAGGTGAAGGTGCCAGAGAGCTGGTCGTTGGCCGAGCTCGAAGAGGCGCTCAACGGGCAGCTCGCGGGACGCTATCTCCGTGCGCAGGACGGCAAACATGGCATCCTGCTGCTGGTCCACCAGCAAGCTCGACCGCGCGGATGGGCGGCGTCGGATGGCTCGTTCCTCACGTTTGAACAGGTCGTCGCCCACTTGAGAAAAATCGCTGAGGAAACCGCTGGCGTGGCCCGCGATGCACCGCAAGTGCTCATCGAGGTTGTTGATGTTTCTGGGGTCGCGGCCTGATCGGCTTCCGCGGCTGGCTCCCAGGAACACCCCCAACAGCCCACGTTCAAGGCAGCGCTCCGCTATGCGGCAACCCGATCGAAGGCGTGAAGCGATAGGGTTGTGGTCGATAGGATTCGACATGAGGCCGAGGACGTGCGCAAGAAGCTCGCGCTTAAGCGGACGCTCAGGTCGAAACTTTCAGGATCGCGCACGGGCCAAGTTGGCGTCCTTGCATCTCACCAGGGACAGAGCCCTCGCAAATGCGGGGCAACTCTGTTAATATTCAAACTGAGACATTGATCTGGTCCAGAAGCCCTTTTGCAAGTTGCGCAGCGTGACTAACATTCGGCGTGTGGAGTAAGCTGGGATCGCGCGCGCGCGCCAGGCGTCACCTCGAACGTGACGGCAGGGGGCTCAATTGAACATTTTTGATCTCGATCGAGCTCTGATTGCCGACTACGAAAAATTCGCGAGGTCTTTCACCGAGATACGCGCTCGGACATCCGCGATCAGATTGACGCGATCTATGCGACTGGCACATTCTGGCCAGAGCCCCTGATTACGATCAACCCGCATTTTGAGCGTGCCGCGAGTATCGATGAGCTCGTTGCCGACGGGACGTTGCGCCCCGAGACGGGAGGAATCTTCAGGGCGGAGGGCAAGGCGCTCGAACTGTACCGCCATCAAGCGCAAGCTATCTCAAAGGCGGCGGCCAAGCAGAGCTTCGTTGTCACGACGGGAACCGGCTCAGGCAAATCTCTCTGCTTCTTCGTGCCGATTGTCGACCAGGCCATCCGAGCGCGCCTGGCAGGTGAACCGCCGCGAACCAAGGCCATAATCGTCTATCCCATGAATGCGTTGGCCAATAGCCAAATCAACGAGATCAGGAAATTTCTGGATCAGAGCGGACTTCCTCCAAACCTGCTTCCCACGTGCGCGCGCTACACGGGCCAGGACCGCGACGACGAGCGCGACCGCATTCGCGCAGGCAAACCGGACATCCTGCTCACGAATTTTATGATGCTCGAATTATTGATGACTCGCCAGGGCGAGCGCGACCGCGAGATCATCGACAGCGCTGTCAATCTCGATTTCTTGGTCCTGGACGAGCTTCACACCTATCGCGGCCGGCAAGGGGCGGATGTCGCCATGCTCGTGCGGCGGGTTCGCGACAGGCTTTGCCGGACGAAGTTGCCAATTTGTATCGGTACCTCGGCTACGATGTCGAGCGAAGAGCGCGAGGGTGACCGAGCTGCCTCAGTCTCCGCCGTTGCGACACGTTTGTTCGGTTCGCAGATCGGCCCCGAGGCGGTCATCGACGAGAGCTTGCGGCGCGCGACGGATCCGACGTTGCGCCTCGCCGACCTCGCCGACAAGCTCGCAGAAGCCGTCGACGCAGAAATCCCGGACCTGCTCGACGACAGCAGGCTCCGCCGGCATCCGCTAGCGATTTGGATCGAGTTACGAATTGGATTGAGGGACGCGCAAAGGCTCACTCGACTGCCGCCTACGTCCCTCGCCGAGGCGGCTGAGCTGTTGAGCATCGACGCCGGAAGGCCGGCGGAGATATGCAGGGCCAGACTGCAATCCATGCTAATGCTCATGAGTCGGCCGGAGGCCGAGCGGGGCGGCGTCGGCGGCAGCTCTTTCCTAGCATTTAAGCTGCATCGGTTCGTTTCCGGGGCCGGTTATGCCTATGCGACCGTGCGGCCGCAAGGACAGCGGCGCGTGTCGCTTGACGGGCAAAGGTTCGATCCCGACGACCCGGAGGCGCGTCTCTATCCCACCCATTTCTGCCGCAACTGCGGTCAGGAGTATCACCCAGTGACAATGGCTGCCGCGGAAGAGGCCACGGTCTTTCTGCCGAGGTCCCTCGACGACGTGCCGCTGTCGGATGCCGAACTCGGAGGAGATCGCTGGCTACCTGATGCCGCAGCCACAGAACGACCAGGAATTTTCCTTCACCGGGTCCCCGGCTGACTTTCCGGAGGAATGGCAGGAGGCCGGACCGAACGGGATTCGGCTCAAGGCCAACAAGAGGAAGAGCGTTCCGAAGAGGGTTGAAGTAGGTTTTGACGGCGTCGTCGTCGACGGCGGCCGACCCTGCTGGTTCATCCCGGGCAAATTCGGGTTCTGCTTGAACTGCGGCGATATCCCGCCGGTGCAGGCTCGTGAATTCAACAGGCTGGCCAGCCTGTCGACCGAAGGCCGGAGCTCGGCGACAACGCTGCTTGTTTCGAGTGCATTGCGCTGGATGAACCAAACGGGATCTCCTATTCCGGCGGACAAACGGAAGCTGCTTGGGTTCACCGACAACCGCCAAGACGCGGCCTTGCAAGCGGGTCATTTCAACGATTTCGTTTTTGTCTCTTTGTTGCGCGGGGCAACGCTCGCCGCGCTGCGTACAGCGGGCGCGAATGGGCTGAGTGACTCCGACGTAGGCGTCCGAATTCAGGATGCTCTCGGCTTCAAGGCTGAAAACAAGGATCGCCGGATCGAATGGATGCTCGACCCCGACGTCAAGGGCGTTGCTCAGCTGAACGCAGATAAGGCCATCGCCAAGGTGCTCTGGTATCGGGCGTGGTCTGATCAACGACGGGGCTGGCGATACACAAACCCAAGTCTCGAAGACTTGGGTTTGATCGAGGCACGATATCAGGCGCTCGACGAGCTAATTGCAGACCAAGGAGAGTTCGCGGCGGCGCCGGCCGAGTTGCGTGCCGCCACGCTCGAGACTCGGCGCGATGCGTATAAGAACTCTCTTGGACGCGATGCGGACGGGCTTGGCGATTTCAACCGAAGCCCTAGAGTACTCGGTGCTGGAAGGCGTCGGCAACGCGTCGCGTCAGAAAATCTTCGCGAGCCGTGGGCTATTGGGCAGCAGGAGCGACTTCGAACGGCTTCGGCTTTGATGATGGATGCCCCGCGGCGAGAGGAAGCGGGGCTTCAAGGCGAGCTCCTCGTCCTTCGAGCCGGGCCAAAGAGCGCTTTGGCCAGGAAACTGAACCGCGCGGCGCTCTGGGGACGGCGGTTCAAAGCAGACGAATTCAGTGCGCTCCTCGCCTCGATGCTCAAGGCCGCAGGGAGCTATGGCCTGGTGCGTATGCTTCCTACTGCATTTGAACGACCCGGTTGGCGTCTCGCGGCGGAGGCGGTGCGTTTCGTCGTAGGCTCTGGACGTGCGGACGGTCGATCGGCAAATGCCTACTTTGTTCAGCTCTACGACACGCTTGCCGACATGCTCGCCCAAGGTGGCGGAGGGCTGTTCGGCCTAGAGGGCCGGGAGCACACCGCGCAAGTCGATCAGGAGCGCCGCGTTTGGCGCGAATGGCGATTTCGATGGGGCGACGACGATCAAGCTTCCCTCGCGGCCAACAAAGTTCAGATGCGCCAGGCGGGCGAGGCTGAGGACTTCCTTCCGGTTCTTTTCTGTTCGCCTACGATGGAGCTCGGCGTCGACATCTCGGCGCTCAACGCCGTTTACCTGCGCAACGTTCCGCCAACTCCTGCGAACTACGCGCAACGAAGCGGCCGCGCCGGCCGATCCGGTCATGCCGCGCTTGTCGTGACTTACTGCTCGGCCCAGGGCCCGCACGATCAGTACTATTTCGATAGGCGGCCGGCGATGGTGCGAGGCGTCGTGAAGCCTCCTGCGATCGAGCTTGCAAACCGCGACCTGATCGAGGCGCACCTGAATGCCGTGTGGCTTTCTGAAGCGCGGGTTGAGTTGCCGTCGGACATTCCAAATATCCTGGAACTCACGGAGCGTAAGCTCGGGGTTCGACCGGACATTGCGGCCAACCTTACGCCTATCGAGCTGACGCAGCGCGCCACGGCGGCTATGGAAAGAGTTTTGGAGAGCGTTAGCGTCGAGTTGGCGGACCGCGCGCCGTGGGCGGCGGATCGGAGCACATTCGCAAAGTCAACGGCGGAAAGGTCCTTTACTCAGTTTTCCCGCGCCTTCGATCGCTGGCGTCAGCTCTATTCCGGAGCGCAAACTCAGCTTGAGGAGGCCAATCGAAAATCGGAGATTCGTGGTCTGCCGGCCGAGGAGAGGAAGGAAGCGAAGGCGCGTCAGGCACAAGCCCAAGAACAGATCATTCTGCTAGATGTTTAGTCCTGGCATTTGCTGGAGCGGGCTGATTTTGAATGCTGCGGCTGCGAAGTCCAGGCATTGCAGATGAACTCGTATGGGGTGAGGCCTCGGAGAGTTTTGAGGCGTCTGGC
The DNA here is from genome assembly GCA_963794155.1 of uncultured Alphaproteobacteria bacterium. Taxonomy (GTDB): domain Bacteria; phylum Pseudomonadota; class Alphaproteobacteria; order Rhizobiales; family Beijerinckiaceae; genus Roseiarcus. Next base: position 17,912 of record CAWCCX010000010.1, read on the forward strand.
GAAGTTATAGGCGTCGACGAAATCGCGCAGGTGGGTTCGCAGCTGGTCGTGGGTCTCGTAGAAGTAGCGTTTGACGGTCGCGTCCTTGATGGTGCGGTTCATTCTTTCGACTTGCCCATTGGTCCATGGATGCTTGGGCTTTGTCAGCCGATGATCGATGTCGTTCTGGGCGCAGGCGTATTCGAAGGCGTGCGCCCAAACGAGCTCTCCAGCTTCCAGGGCGGCCTTGATGTCCGTGGCCGCCGAGCTCGTATTGCCTGGCGTGGTGAAGTGGGTTCCGTTGTCGGTGAGGACGGTATGGACCTTATAAGGGACGGCGGCGATCAAGCGGCGCAGGAAGTCCCCCGCGGTGCGACGCGCCACCTTCTCGTGCATCTCGACGAAGGCGAACTTCGACGTTCGGTCGATGGCGACGAGCAGGTAGAGCTTACCTTGCGCAGTTCGAACCTCGGCGATGTCGATATGAAAATAGCCGATCGGATAGGGCTTGAATTTGCGTTTGGCCGAGGCTTCGCCTTCGACCTGCGGCAGCCGGGAGATCCCATTGCGTTGCAGACACCGGTGAAGGGATGAGCGCGTCAGATGCGGGATGGTGGGTTGCAGAGCGTACAGGCAGTCGTCGAGGGGCAGCAAACTATGCCTTCGGAATGCAACGACGACGGCCTCTTCCTCTGCTGACAGGACTGTCGATCTGGGCTCCTTCGGTCCTGTCGGCAGATCGGAAACGGAGGACCGCGCTTTCCACTTGGCGATCGTCTTCGGGTTGACGCCGTAGCGCTTCGCAAGCCCCCTCAGGCTCTCTTGACTATGCTGTATCGCTCGACGGACCGCCTCTGTCGTTGTGGCGCTCCCGTGTAGAATCTGTCCCATAGCGCATCCTTCGAATCACTCGATAATGCGCCATCAAAGTCTGGGACGAAACAGCTAGAGAGGGGCAATTCGGCCGCCAGCGCGGATTTCTTCTCATATCGATATCTCGCGACCGAGGGGTTCTTGCCCGGATACAATTTCCCTCGATTGCCGTTGTATGCCTTCATCCCCTCAGCCGGATACCAGGGGGCGAAGCCGGCGTACCTTCAGCGCGCGCGCTTCCTGGCGATCTCGGAGTTTGGACCGCGCAGCCTGATCTATCATGAGGGCCGTGCCTATCGCGTCATCAAGGCCCGATTGCCTGCCAGTCTGCGCACGCCGGATGGTCGGTTGGCGACGACCAGGTTGTTCGTCTGCAACAATTGCGGGGCCGCGCATGATGAGGAGGGCGAGCGTTGCCTCGCGTGTGGTGAGTCCATCGCGGGGGCACAGCCAATCTTCAACATCCTGCGCATCGACAACGTCGAGACAGCGCCCGCCGAAAGGATCACGGCCAATGACGAGGAGAGACAGCGTCAGGGTTTCGACATTCAAACGGTCTTCGCGTGGTCACGGCGCGAAGGCGAGCTCGACGTTGAGAGGGCCGTAGCCAGAGACGCTCGGGGTCCGTTCCTGAGCCTCGATTACGCCCCTGGCGCACTGATCAGCAGGGTCAACAAAGGCCTGAGGCGGCGAAAGGAGAAGTCGATCCTGGGCTTCGGAATCGATCCAGCCTCCGGCCGCTGGACTAAGGGGCCGGACGAAGACGATGAGGGACCTCCTGATGCTCCCGCGCCCCAGCGAGTCGTGCCAATCGTTCAGGACAACAAGAACGCGGCCCTTTTCCGGTTTGTCGGCCAACCGCCAGGGCCTGAAACGCTGACGACTTTGCAGCATGCCCTGATTCGCGGTCTGGAGGTCGTCTTCCAGCTAGAGGAGGGCGAGATTCTGACGGAGCCCGCCCCCTCTCGCGAGCGGCGTCGGGCGGTTTTAGCCTATGAGGCGACCGAAGGCGGAGCGGGGGTTCTCGGCCGGCTGGCTGCGGAAAGCGACGGCCTCGCTCGCGTTGCCCGCGCAGCTCTTGATCTGATGCACTTCGAGTCCGACAGCATCAATGCCGCTGCCGCCGCTGGCGACCCTGCCCTTCTGAGCGACAGGGAGGGGGCGCAATGCGTAAAGGGCTGCTATCGATGTCTGCTTTCCTACTATAACCAGCCCGACCATGAGCTGATTGATCGCAGGGACGAAAACGCGTTTCGTCTGCTCCTGCGGATGGCGCGCAGCGCCGTAGAGGCGGTGCCTCGGGGCGCCGCCGAGGGCGGTTGGGGCGACGCCCTTAAGCGGTGGAGACTCCCGCCGGCGGACGCTGATCCCATCTTTGTCGAAGAATTGACTTTTCCTCTCGTGTGGAGAGCCTTTCTTGTCGTCGGCGCTACGGGGCGGATCGACGATCAAACACGTCAAACGCTCGCCGCTCAAGGCTTTTCGCTCGTCGACCTGCCGTCGGAGCCGGGCGAGAAAGCTCCGAACGAACTGACTGCTTTGCTGGGGGGATAAATGGGCATGGAGCAGTTCGCGCCTGGTGATCTCGTTCAGGCGAGGGGCCGCGAATGGATCGCTTTGCCGTCTCCCGACTCGGACTGGCTATACTTGAGGCCGCTGTCCGGCGCGGAGGCCGATGCGGTTCTCTTGGACCCAATGCTCGAGCGCGACCCGGTTCGTGCCGCGCGGTTTGATCCTCCTGAGGTCTCCGACATTGCAACGCAAGACGGCGCGAGGCTGCTCTCGGATGCGCTGCATCTCTCGATGCGACGCGGCGCGGGCCCGTTCCGCGCGGCCGGGCGAATCGCTTTCGAGCCCCGGGCATACCAGCTCGTGCCGCTGCTCATGGCGCTGCGTCTGGCGACGGTAAGGCTTCTCATCGCTGACGACGTCGGAATAGGGAAGACGATTGAGGCCGGCCTCGTACTTCGCGAGCTGTTGGATCGGGGCGAGGTCGAGCGGTTCGCCGTCCTATGCCCACCGCACCTCGTCGAGCAGTGGACCGGCGAGCTCAAGTCGAAATTCGACCTCGACGCGGTCGCGGTCACCGCAACTTCGGCTGCCCGACTGGAGCGAGGCTTGGCCATCTCGCAGACGCTCTTCGACGCCCATCCCTTCACGGTCGTCAGCCTCGACTACATCAAGAGCGACCGCCGCCGGGAGAGTTTCGCTCGCGCGTGCCCCGCGTTGGTCGTGGTCGACGAGGCCCATGCTTGCGTCGGCGCGCATCGCGGCCGGCAGCAGCGCTTCGAGCTCTTGAGCTTGCTTGCAGAGGACCGGTTCCGCCACATGGTGTTGCTGACGGCCACGCCTCACAGCGGCGACGAGCAAGCTTTTGATCGGTTATTGGGCCTTGTCGACCCCTCCTTCGGAAGCGGGGCGCTCGAAGATGAAAACGTTCGCGTTCGTCTCGCCCGACACTTCGTGCAACGGCGGCGCATCGACATCGTCGGGCGAGATTGGGGCGAGGACCGCATCTTCCCGCACCACGACACAACCGAGAAGCCCTACGCGCTCGACGCCAAGCATCGGGCGTTCCACGACGGGGTCCTCGACTACTGCCTCGGCGTCGTCGAACGGGCGGGCGTCGAGCTGCGCAGTAGGAGGCTCGCGTTTTGGGGCACGCTTGCGCTCATGCGCTGTGTTGGGTCGTCGCCTGCCGCGGCTGCGAGCGCGTTGCGCAATCGGCTAGCCGCCGACCCGGATCGACTAGAGGAGCAGATATTTGACGATGACGGCGAAGACACGGACGCGGTCGACGTCGAGCCCGCCTCCGGCGTCGAACATGCCGACGAAGCCCTCGTCAAATTGGTCGAGGAAGCCGAACGGCTCATCTCCGCAAGCGATCCCAAGCTCATTGCTGTCATCGCCCTCTTGAAGCCGCTCATTGAGCAAAGAGCCAATCCGGTAGTCTTCTGCCGGTTCATCGCGACCGCGATGCACGTTGCGGAGAGCCTGCGTAAAGCGTTCCCCAAGCTGCGGATCGACGCGGTCACTGGCGCGCTGACGGCCGACGAACGGCGGGCGCGGGTCGAGGCGATGGGCGGGTCCGAGCAGCGGCTTCTCGTCGCGACCGACTGCCTCTCCGAGGGCATCAATCTGCAGGAGCTCTTCGACTCCGTCGTCCATTACGATCTGTCCTGGAACCCCACTCGGCACCAGCAGCGCGAAGGGCGCGTCGACCGATTTGGTCAGCGCGCGCGGCTCGTCCGCTCCGCCATTCTGTATTCCCCGGACAGCGCGATCGACGGTGCCGTGCTGGAGGTTATCCTGCGCAAGGCTAAGGCGATCCGGGACGCGACGGGCGTCACAGTCCCGCTGCCCGAAGAGCGTGGCGCCGTTACCGGCGCGTTGTTGAACGCCGTACTTCTGCGCAAGCGAGGCCAATCGCATCGGCAGCTGGCATTTGATTTCGGACCTGGTGTCGCCGAAATGGAGATGCGATGGCGGAACGCCGAGGAGGGCGAAAAGCGCTCGCGGGCTCGCTTCGCGCAAAATGCGATGAAGCCTGAGGAAGTGGCTCCGGAGTGGCGGCGCTGGCGGGTGTAATAGCGCCCGCGCGCTGCCCGAGCCTCGGCTTCGCTCATCGGCAGCCAGGCCGCCTTGACCGCGATCGAGCCGGCCGGAAGGTGCGCGGGATGGCTCTCGTCGGGCAGATTCTGCGCTTGAGCCCAGCCGTTCGCCGCGAAGGCCGAGAACTCGGCCTCGTTGAAATGGATCTCGTAGCGCGTATAGGCGCCGTTCACGCCGACCAGCGGATTGGCCGGGACGCCGACGGCGAAGCTCGGCTGGTTGAAGTCGGCGAAGGGCTCGAACGAGGCGATCGTCTTTTCCCGATTGTCGATCTTGTCGCCGCAGGGATTGCGGCCCTCGTAGCTCGTCCAAGGCGAGGGCGCTGCGCCGGTGCCGTCGTCGCCGATCGGGAAAAGCTCATAATCGGACTTGAAGGTCTCCCAGACGCGCTCGCCCTCATCGCCGAGTGACTTCGAGGGGTCGGGGACACCGCGGTGGGCGGCGTCGGGAAGCGAGGGCCAATTGAGCGCGATGAAAGCGCGCCAGGCGAAATTGTCGATGAGCGCAAACGAGCCTTTCCCCGCCGACGACGCGTCGTCGATACGGTCGGGCACCCCGGCCGCGGCGACGATCAGGGCCGCAGCGGCGAATGGCCATGCAACTCTCATCCGCTTCCCGGTCATCGCTTTCCGACTTCCCGTCAGCCGGCGCGCCCGCGCCAGCCATCGATCGACCAGCGGCCCGGACCGAATGTTGCGAGCGTCAGAAACCCGCCGGCGATAGCGACGTTCTTGCCGAAGTCGTTCGCCTGGTCCGCGCTCATGTGGAAAAAGAGCGCCGCGAGCAGGCAGAAGCCCATGAGCGCGATCGAGGCCCAGCGCGTCTTGAGGCCGATGAGCACGAGAATCCCACCGCCGAGGTGGGTCGAGACGACGACGGCGTCAGCGCCCCGCGCAAAGGAAAAGGGCGAACAAAGCGGCCCTCCATCAACCCCTCCTCCGCATAGCGAGGTCGGTTCCGCAGCGGCTTCCTGCAGCTCCGGGAGCTAACGCCCGGCCTCTGCGTTGCCTTCTGCGTCACCGCGAGCGTGAAATGGATATAAGCCAAACGGCGTGTCGGATGACTACAGGCGGAAACTGGTGGCGGGCGAACGAAATCGTCATTCGCCATCTTAGCCGTCATACCAAAATGCGCTACCGTTGGCGTGACAAAGCCGTGCAAACTCATACGCTTGCCAAAACGGCGGCGGCTGTCAGTCTTTAACGCGGACCCTTGCGAACGGGGGAGGAGCATGCCCTGGGGCCGCGTCGGGGTGCCGATCGCCGCAATCGTCTTGCTGTTCGCGCTCGCGCGCATCAGTAGCGTCGTGGTCGATTGGGCGTGGTTCTCATCGATCGGGTATGTTGGCATCTTCTGGACGGCATTCGTCACGAAAGCCGCGCTCTTTGTCGTTGTCTTTGCCGTCTCGACCCTGCTTCTCTGGGCGAACGCGGCCTTGGCGTTGCGGTTTGCGGGAAAGCCGCAGCCGCGCCTTCCGGCAGCGTTCGATCCCTATGCGACAGTTCGGGCGTTGCCAGGGCCGATCGCGGGAGCGTACGGGCTTCCGCTATCGCCATTGCTATGGCGTTTGCTCATCCTCGCCGTCGGGCTCGTCCTCGGACTGCTTATCGCCATGGGCGAGACCGGCAGGTGGGACCTCATCCTCCGATTCGTCTACCAGGCGCCCTACGGCCGGAACGACCCGCTGTTCGACAAGGACATTGGCTTCTACCTCTTTTCGCTGCCTGTCTACGTCGCGGTCAAGAACTGGCTGCTGTGGCTCCTGCTGCTCGCCACCCTGATGGCCGGTTCGATTTATTTCCTGCACAACGACATCAGTCTGGATCCTTCTCCCAGGCGCCTCTCGTCTGCGGCAATCGCCCATGGCTCAGCGCTGCTAGGCATCTATTTCGCGATCAAGGTCTGGTCCTACGCCTTGGACCGATACCTCATGCTCTACGACGACAACGGCGTTGTCGTCGGCGCCGGCTACACCGATGTTCATGTTGAGCTGCCGGCGCTTTGGGTGCTCATTGTCCTTGCCGCCGTTGCGGCCATTGTCGCGTGGGCCAATGTGGGGCTGCGCACGATCCGCCTCGTCATCGTCGCGCCTTTGCTGGTGTTCGGCGGCTCGTTCCTCTTTGCCGAAGTCATCCCTGGGCTGTTTGAGCGCTTCTTTGTCAAGCCGAACGAGCTCCAGCTGGAGACGCCTTACATCCAGCGGAACATCGCGTTCACGCGCGAGGCCTACAACCTCGTCCAGATCGCGGTGAAGCCGTTCCCCGCGGAACAGGATCTCACTTTTCAGTCGCTCAAGGACAACAGCGGCACCATCGAGAACATTCGGCTATGGGACTGGCAACCGCTGATGGACACCTACGCGCAACTGCAGGAAATCCGCACCTACTACCGGTTCCTCGACGTCGACGTCGATCGCTACCATGTCGGCGATTCCTATCAGCAGGTGACGCTCGCGGCGCGCGAGCTCGACCCTTCGCTGCTGTCAGCCAACGCCCAAACCTGGGTCAACCTGCATCTCCTGTTCACCCACGGGAACGGCGTGGTCATGTCCCCGGTCACCCAGAAGTCCGCTGAGGGCCTGCCGATCTTTTACCTGAAGGATATCCCGCCGATTGCCACCGGCGGTCCCCCGATAACCGAGCCGCGCATCTATTTTGGACAGGGGTCGCCCGGCTACGTGATTGTCAAAACCGGCACGCCGGAGTTCGACTATCCCAAGGGCAAAGACAACGCCTACGCGCGTTACGATGGCGCGGACGGCGTTCCCATTGGTGGGATCGGTTGGAGGGCCTTGTTCGCCTGGCAAATGGACGACCTCAACATCCTGCTCAGCGACTACATCACCAGCGAGAGCAGGATCCTGCTTCATCGCGACATCAAGGATCGGGTGGGGACAATCGCGCCGTTCCTTCAGCTCGATCGCGACCCTTACGTGGTGATCAGCGCAGGGCGGCTCTACTGGGTGCAGGACGCCTACACGACGACCTCCTGGTTCCCCTATGCCAAGCCGGAACCCGACGGCGGCGATCTCAACTACATCCGCAATTCAGTGAAGGTGGTGATCGACGCCTACAACGGGACGGTAGACTTCTATGTGACGGACCCAGCCGATCCGATTGTCGCAACCTATCGCCGAATCTTCCCCGCGCTGTTCAAGCCGCTCGATGCGATGCCGCCCGACCTGCAAAAGCACATTCGCTACCCCGAGGACCTCTTCAATATTCAGGCTCTCCAGTATCGCGCGTATCACATGGACGCGCCTGAGGTCTTCTACAATCGCGAAGACCTTTGGCAATTCCCTCGCGAGCCAGCCGCCCCCGACGAGATGAATGCCGGCGAGACCAGGATGGCGCCCTACTACATCATGATGCGCTTGCCCGGTGAACCGCAGACTGAGTTCTTCCTCATGCTGCCCATGACGCCGAGTCAGCGAGAGAACATGATCGCCTGGTTGGCCGCACGCTGCGACCTGCCCGAGTACGGCAAACTCATCGTCTACGAGTTCCCTAAGGACAAGCTGGTCTATGGGCCGTTCCAGATCGAGGCGCTTATCAATCAGAACACGGAGATCTCGCAGCAAATCTCGCTGTGGAATCAGATGGGCTCGCGGGTCATTCGCGGGACTCTGCTGGTCGTGCCCAACGGGAACTCCATCCTATACGTATCGCCACTGTATCTCCGCGCGCAGTCTGGCCAGCTGCCTGAACTCAAGCGCGTGATAGCGGCCTACGGCGACCGCGTGGTGATGGAGGAAACGCTCCCTGCGGCCTTGGCCGCACTGTTCAAGGGATCCGCCCCGGTCGCGGGCTTGCCGGCTCCCGCCGGGCCTTCGCCGTCGGGCCCAGCGGATGAACGAGCCCGGCAGGCCCTCGCTGACTATGATCAGGCGCTTGATCGGCTAAAAGCCGGGGATTGGGCCGGTTTCGGCGCGGAACTCGACGCCTTGCGCCCGTTGCTTGAGGAGCTGAGTCGGCAGCCGGCAGGGCGTTAGCTTGGTGTCATCCCCCTGACCGATGATGTCGCCGGAGGGGTCGTTGTTCAACCCGATTCCGGCCACCACCGACCGATCCACACAAAACGTAGTCAGCGCTCGAGGCCGCACGGCGACGGCCCCGCGCCCGATCTGTTAGCTGATCAGTAGTCCATGCCGCCCATACCGCCCATACCGCCTGGCATCGCCGGCGCCTCCTTCTTCGGATGCTCCGCGACCATAGCCTCAGTGGTGATCATCAGGCCGGCGACTGACGCAGCGTCCTGCAGCGCGACCCGCACAACCTTCGCCGGATCGACGATGCCGGCGTTCAGCATGTCGACATATTGCTCTGTCTGAGCGTCGAAGCCATAGGACTGCGACTTGTTCTCAAGCACCTTGCCGACAACAATCGAACCCTCCACCCCGGAATTTTCCGCGATCTGGCGGATCGGGGCCTCGAGCGCCCTGAGCACGATGTTGATGCCGGCCTGGATGTCGGCATTGTGGTCGCCAAGCTTGCCGATCGCCGCCTTGGCGCGCAAAAGCGCGACGCCGCCTCCCGGCACGATGCCTTCCTCGACGGCAGCCTTGGTTGCGTGCATCGCGTCGTCGACGCGGTCCTTCTTCTCCTTGACCTCGACCTCGGTCGAACCGCCGACGCGAATGACCGCGACGCCGCCGGCGAGCTTGGCCAGCCGCTCCTGCAGCTTCTCCTTGTCGTAGTCGGAGGTCGTCTCCTCGATCTGCGCCTTGATCTGGGCGATGCGGCCCTCGATATCCTTCTTCGACCCGGCGCCGTCGATGATCGTGGTGTTCTCCTTCTCGATCCGCACGCGCTTGGCTTTGCCGAGCATCGGCAGCGTGACGTTCTCGAGCTTGATGCCAAGGTCCTCGGCGATCATAGTGCCAGCCGTGAGGACCGCAATATCCTCGAGCATCGCCTTCCGCCGATCTCCGAAGCCCGGGGCCTTGACCGCCGCGACCTTCAAGCCGCCGCGCAGCTTGTTGACGACCAGCGTCGCCAGCGCTTCGCCTTCGATGTCCTCGGCGACAATGAGCAATGGCTTGCCGCCCTGTACCACGGCCTCGAGGATCGGGAGCATCGGCTGGAGCGAGGAGAGTTTCTTCTCGTGGATGAGGATATAGGGCTCCTCGAGCTCGGCGATCATCTTCTCGGCGTTGGTGATGAAATAGGGCGAGAGATAGCCGCGATCAAACTGCATGCCTTCGACAACATCGAGCTCGGTCACGGCTGTCTTGGCCTCCTCGACCGTGATCACGCCCTCGTTCCCAACCTTCTTCATCGCGTCGGCGATCATCTTGCCGACCGTCTTGTCGCCGTTGGCAGAGATCGTGCCGACTTGGGCGATCTCCTCGGAGGATTGAACCTTTTTGGCGCGGCGCTCGATGTCTTTGACGACGGCCGCCGAGGCCAGATCGATGCCGCGCTTGAGATCCATCGGATTCATGCCGGCGGCGACCAGCTTGAGGCCCTCCTTCATGATCGAGGCGGTTAGCACCGTCGCAGTGGTGGTGCCGTCGCCGGCATTGTCGCTGGTCTTCGAGGCGACCTCGCGCACCATCTGTGCGCCCATATTCTCGAACTTGTCTTCGAGTTCGATCTCCTTGGCGACGGTAACGCCGTCCTTGGTGATGCGTGGCGCGCCGAATGACTTGTCGAGAACGACGTTGCGGCCCTTGGGGCCCAGCGTCACCTTGACGGCGTTGTTGAGGATATCGACGCCGCGCAGCAATCGGTCGCGGGCATCGGAGGAGAAGCGTACGTCTTTGGCGGGCATTGGTTTCACTCCCTGGTTTGAGGCGAGGGGATAAGCGGCGTTAGGCCGCCTTTTTCTTCGAGGCGGACGCGCCTTCGATAACGCCCATGACGTCGGACTCTTTCATGATCAAAAGGTCCTCGCCGTCGATCTTGACCTCCGTGCCGGACCATTTGCCGAACAGCACCCGATCGCCAGCTTTGAGATCAAGCGGAACCAGCTTGCCGCTCTCGTCCCGAGCGCCGGGCCCCGCGGCGATAACCTCGCCCTCCTGCGGCTTTTCCTTGGCCGTGTCGGGAATGATGATGCCGCCCTTCGTCTTTTCCTCTCCTTCAATGCGGCGGATGACGACGCGATCGTGCAATGGACGGAATTTCATGAGTTTCGCTCCCGGTTTGACCTGCGATGCCGGCCTTCGGCGAGATGCGCTGGCGTTCGGCTCAGGTCTTAAGCCAGACGTAGATAGCTGCCGTTGGCACTCGTTACAAGAGAGTGCCAAGTCTCGACCGATGCGGCCGGAACGAAGCGTGGCGCCGTCCAGCCGGTCTCGCGAACCGCTGCCGCGCGGGGTCTGCGACGAGCCTCCCGATTGCCGAATCGAACGTTGGAATGCGACCGTCAACCCGGGAGGATCGCGGCAGCGTCGGAAATGGCGGACGATGAATTCGAACTCGTAGTCGTTGGGGAAGGTGTCTTGCGACAGCAGATCGGAAGCGCCTCGCCGTTGCGGACTCGGGAGCGGGCGACCACCCTCGTTCGCGTGACGCGGACCCATAACAATACCGGGACTGGATCTTCAGGGCTGCGGCATTTGAAGCACCGCGGCAGGCCAACATCTTCGGTGATAAGTTCGCCCATGAAATTGAATCCACAGGACCTGAAAAAAATCTCCCGACTCACATTGGAGCATTACAATCAGTGTTCCGAAGAGTTCTGGAAAGGTACGCGCCATCACGACGTCAGCCAGAACGTTGAAGCGCTGTTGCAGCACATCGAGGGCAAGCCCCCTTTTACAATACTCGACTTCGGCTGCGGGCCTGGGCGCGATCTTAAAGCGTTCGTCGAACGAGGCCACAATGCGATCGGTTTGGAAGGCGCCGGGCATTTCGTCACCATGGCGCGAGCCCATAGCGGGCGCGAAGTATGGCAGCAAGATTTTCTTCAGCTCGAATTACCGGAGAAATATTTCGATGGCGTGTTCGCCAACGCCGCCTTGTTTCATGTGCCGAGGCAAGAATTGTCGCGCGTGCTGCTGGAACTGCACTCCACTTTGAAACCGGGCGGCGTGCTGTTCAGCTCGAACCCGCGCGGCGATGATCAGGAAGGTTGGAACAGCGGGCGTTACTGTGTGTTTCACGATCTTGAAGCGTGGCGCACTTATGCGTCCGCGGCCGGATTCGTTGAGCTAACCCACTATTACCGCCCCGACGGCGCGCCACGCGAACAGCAGCCATGGCTGGCGAGTGTTTGGCGGAGATCGGCTCTATGAAGACAGTCGGAGATGGTGAGACCCTATCTCGACACCGTGTCCGGCAAGGCGACATCGGCTATCGAGAAGGTGGCGCGTGCGAAACCCATCGATTGGAAATCCCCAATTCAGCTTGGCACGATCAAATCTAGTGTGACCGAATGTCGCCTGTTCTCAGGTGGATTATCAAGAAAGACGACGACGACTTCCAGCCAGCGCGGACGGCTGATCGACCCCTTTTGGTTCGAATTGACCCGTTCGTCACGCCGCCAGTGAATAAACCGCTTTTTGCGCGGTTGGGACGTTCGAGGCTATGTCGGGAATCGGTAGAGTAGGAGTGTGGCGCGGTGGCGTTAGGTTGAGCATATCGGTTTGCCGCCCCTTTCGTCTGGCGGTGCCTTAGTGGCTCGACCATGGCTCCGTTTCCACACCCCCCTCATCGAACCGGACGTGCAGATTTCCCGCATCCGGCTCTCGGACAAGACCTCACGCCTTCGTCCACGGCACGTCGTGCCCAAGGCGGCTCAGGCGTACGAGCCCGAAGTGCCCGTAGAGGTGCGAGAGTGGATAGCTCCCGCCCCCTCGTCGCCTGACCTTGTGCTTGGAGCGCAACCACCGGCGCAACCGCACCGCTGTGTAAGCGTCGAGCGCCCGATACGCCTTGTTGATGGTTCCTACTTGGAAGTAGTTCGCCCATCCGCGCAACGTGCGGTTCACTTTGCCCACCAGCGTTGTGGTCTCTTGCCATGTTCCCGCTCGGTCGGTCAGCGCGTGGACTTTCTCGACCACGCGCTCAATGCTTTTCTTTGACGGCCGGTAGCCGATACGGGCCTCGCCGGTCCTTGCCGAAAACATTCGCCCGAACGTGTATCCCAGGAAATCGAACTCTCCTCCCGGCACTGTGCAGATCCGTGTCTTCTCCTCGTTCACCGTGAGCTTCAGCTTGCCCATGATCTCGCGCAGGCTGTGCAAGGCCGCTTCGGCCTTGCCCCTTCTGCACAGGATCACGAGGTCGTCGGCGTAGGTCACGAGCCGCGCGCCGAGGCTTCGCTCGAGCCCGAACATCTTCCATCCCAGCACAAACCGGCGCATGTAAATATTGGCCAGCAGGGGTGAGATGGGCGAGCCCTGCGGAATGCCGCGCCGCGTGTCCCGCGCCTCGGTCGTGCGTGTCTTCCGACCCCGATCATCGGTTTCTTCCACGGGACAATCCAGCCACATCCTGATCAGATGCAGCATGCGCCGATCAACGATCCGGCGCGCTACCGACTTCAAAAGCTCGGTATGGGGAATGCTCCCGAAGTAGTCCGCGAGGTCGGCGTCCACCACTTCCGGATGGCCGCGAAACAGCAGCTCTCCCGCCGCGACCACCGCCTGTTGGGCGTTTCGCCCGGGGCGGTAGGCGTAGAGTTCCGATGGGAGGTCGGCTTCGAAGATCGGCTCCAGCACCAGCATCGCTGCTGTCATGCAGACCCGATCCCGCAAGGTTGAGATGCCCAGCGGCCTGAGCTTGCCGTTGGCCTTCGGTATGTAAACGCGTCTGATAGGGTCCGGTCGGTAAGTCTCCTGCCTGAGCGCAAGCGCCAGTTCGCCCAGCCATCGCTCCACCCCATACGTCTCGACGGCCTCGAAGTCCTGACGGTCCACGCCCGGCGCGCCCTTGTTGGAGCGGCACTGGGCATAGGCGTGCGCCAGAGTGTCGTCGCGGCGGATCTTGTCGTAGAGGACGTAGAAGCGGTAGCCGGGTTCTGCCTTCGCTTTCGCGTGCAACGCCGTCTGCAGTTTCTGAACGCCGTCCGGAGTTGATAGGTTGCCCAATCTCCAGGTCCCTCGCTGCGTCTTGCGTCTGTCTTGAACTGAGGTCCCTTCCCTCCCCGGCGTTATCCGGCTTCAGCGGTACTACGAACCTCTCCGCGACCCCATGAGGCCCGGCCCATCCCTCGCGGGCGTCCGGTTGGTCATCCCTGACCACGCCATGGGGCTTCCCGTGTTGCGCGCGCTTTCCTTGTGTACGTGCTGCCGCCACTACCCCGGTGCAGCGACTGGGCGTCGTCTTCGCTCATCTCGCCCAGCCGTATCAGCCTTCCCCGAAAACGTCGTCGGGTCGGCCTGCACATCGTCCTTTTCGAGATCCCATGAGGCGATGGTAGCGACCTGCGATTCGGGAGCATGAGGTCGCTTACCACCCACTCTGGAGGCGACCATGCAAAACGTAGCTGATCAATTAGCACCGACCACGATCCGGGCCGATCTTTGCGCAATATTCATCTCATTGGAACTGAGCCGATCGACCTGGCTGGTTACGTCATTGTCGCCAGGCCGCGGAGAGAAGATGTCAAAGCACAGCGTGTCCGCCGGGGATATCGCTGCGCTGTTGGCCCGCATTTTGGAGCTCAGGAGGAAAGCGTACGCGCGGACCGGAAAATCCTTCCCGATCATCGTCATTCAAGAAGCGGGGTTGGACGGTTTCTGGATTCACCGTGTCTTGCTGAGTGAGGGAATTGAGAGCCACGTTGTCGATGCAGCCTCAATTGCGACTTCGCGCCGGCGGCGTCGGGCCAAGACCGACAGGATCGATGGCGAGGCTTTGCTTCGCGCGCTGCTCGCCCACAAGCGCGGCGAACCGCGGGTCTGTTCAATGGTTCGGGCGCCGACGCCTGAAGATGAAGACCGCCGCCGGATTTGCCGTGAGCGCAAGGTGCTGATCATGGAACGGGTTCAGCACGTCAACCGGATCAAAGGATTGCTCTTCTCTCAGGGCGCATCCGAGTATGAGCCGTTGCGTCGCGATCGACGGGCGCGGCTGGATGCGCTCCAGACTGGCGACGGCCGTCGCTTGCCCGAACATCTCAAAGCCCAGGTTTGTCGAGAACTCGATCGGCTCGAATTGCTTCTCGAGCAGATCAAAGCTGTGGAGTCCGAGCGGGACGCGCTGCTCAACGCACAACAAACCAAAGGGTTGGCCCCGCCGCCGATGTTGCTGGGTGTCCATGGGATTGGGCCGGAATTCGCTTCGGTCCTCTGGTCTGAGGGACTCTCCAGGCACTTCGATAACCGCCGACAGGTCGCCGCTTATGCCGGCCTTGCCCCGACGCCTTGGCAAAGCGGGTCGGTCAATCGCGAGCAGGGCATCTCGCAATCGGGCAACCCGCGACTACGGACAACGATGATTCAGCTCGCCTGGCTTTGGATACGCTATCAGCCGCGCTCCGCACTCACCCTCTGGTTCCAGGACCGAAACGAACGTAACGGCGGTCGTCGGCGCAAGACGACGATCGTGGCGCTGGCGCGAAAGCTGCTGGTCGCACTCTGGAAATATCTGAGCGCTGGGGTCGTGATCGAAGGCGCCATGATTAGGCCCGCCTGACGATAGCCCCCGTCTTCCACGCATCCAATCCCGTAATCCTCAGGACGTGATCAGTCCTGACGGATCCAGGTGGACGAACCGAAGCAAGCCGTGGCCTGAAACGCCGTTTTCGAGAAAGGTTCTCGTCTTCCTGAGCCCTACCCGCCGCAAGCGGGATGTTGGTGCAGCCGTCGCGAACGGCGACCGTATGTGAGGTTGATCGTGCTCGGAAACGAGCCGCGTCACGCTTAGAGGGCTCAGAACCTCGGATACCGGACAAACCGCTGGAGACTTATCACCCGGAAACAAACCGCTTGACTGCCACCTGCTCATGTGAGGCTTGCTCGGCGTTCACTCGCGTTGCGGCCCGCACACTCGCGCGGTCACCTATATGTGACCAGCTACACCGAAGGCTTCAGCCATTTCGTCACCTCCATGACTGCTCCGGTTGCTTCCGGCTGGAGCGTTCGCCGGGTGGGACTTGCACCCACTGGAAAAGCGCCGCCTTCTCACGGCGCACACGTGAAGCGGACATAGCACGCCGCGGCCGCGCCTCAGTTGGGTCGGCGGCCCAACAGGAGGTGACGCTTACGCGGGCGTGAGTTCTGATATGAGGCCGTCGCTCCAGCCGTACTTGGCATCAAAGAGGGCCTTCACAGTGGCCGCGAGCTGAGGCTCGCGGTCATTGTGCACGACGCGCGCGATGGCGTTGAATTCGGCGTCGCCGACCCGGACCTTGACCTGCGGCTGCGACTGGATGTTGCGCACCCAGTTGGCGCTCTCGCGCTCGGCAACAAGGTAGAAGTATCCGCCATGCTCGGTGAACCAGATCTCGATTTCACGCGGCTGACCCGTGACGCGGCCAGTGGTGGTCAGGTAGAGGTACATGGGACACTGTCAGACTACCAGCATATCACTTACCGTGCCATGCTGGCTCATCGGCCGAGCCATCGAAAGTACGATCCGCTTTGGCGCAAGCACCGCGTTCGGCCTACGCTCGCTTTCTCGCGCTTTCCGCCCATTCGTTCGGTCACCCTTGAAGGGTAGCTCAGGATCGATATGAAAGCCTTCGGGAAATGTCAGTCTTTGCGCGAAGCGGAAGTGGCGAAACGAGAATAATGTAAGCGGCGCACATCTGCCAAACACAGAGTCCCCTAGAGGAACGCCATGCACTTATCGAACGAAAGTCTCATCGTCATCATTGTCGTTGGCATTGTCGCCGGGTGGCTTGCCGGCAACATTGTGCGGGGCGGCGGCTACGGCCTGATAGGCGACCTGATAGTCGGCGTGATCGGGGCGTTCATCGGAGATTGGCTGCTTCCGCAATTGGGTATCCACCTCGGCTCAGGGATGGTCGCCCTCGTCGTCAACGCCACGCTAGGCGCGATCGTCTTGCTCATTGTTCTCAGGCTGATCAGCGGGGTTGGCGGCGGGGGATGGCGTAGCCGTGTCGGGAGGCGTTGGTAATTCGTCAAAAGCACGTGCCGCTAAGGGACGCCTAGCCTCCACTTGGGCCGGCGCGCCCCCGCGAGGGTGCCACGGACGGCCGCGCACTGAAATTTCCGATCGTCGCCGCCGACAATCTCGGCCTCGCCGGCGAAGTGAACTGCGGTCGAGATCGCCCACTAAGGCCTTCCTCGTGAGCGTAGCGAGTTATCCCTCGCTGTAGGGCTGTCGTCCACTCAAACTCTTTGGACCCGTCCAGATTCAAAGGGCTCAGACATTCGCCAGCGCCGTCAGGGTCCTGTCGCGCGCTTCCATATCTTCCTCCGCATGGACCGGCTGAACGCAGACTTGATTGGCGCCCGCTTCCACATGCGCTCTCAGGCCGTGAGCAATCGTCGCCGCGTCGCCCCGGAGCACCATCGCATCGAGAAACCTGTCCGAACCGCCGTCAGCGAGGTCAGCTTCTGTGAAGCCGATACGCAGCCAGTTGTTTCGGTAGTTGGTCAGAGTCATATAGCGATGCAGCTCTCGCCGCGCGAGGCCGCGCGCAACACCCAGGTCCGTCTCGAGGCAAACCTTCTGCTCGACCACCAGCAGCTTGTCAGGCCCGAGGGCATCTCTCGCCCCGCGCGTATGCTCAGGGGTCACGTTATAGGGGACGGCGCCCGCCGTACGCTCAGCAGCGAGTTTCAGCATCAACGGTCCGAGCGCCGCGATGACGACGGGCCACTCTGTCGCATTTGATGGATTTTCATAAAGCCCGTCGAGATAGCGGCGCATGGTCGGCACGGGCTTATCGTAGACGTGACCTCTCAGTTTCTCGACCATGGGCGCGTGGCTGACACCGAGGCCGAGGATGAAGCGATCGTCATAAAGGCTGGACAACGTGCCCAGGCCGCGACGGGCGGTGTACGGGTCGCGCGCATAGATATTCGCGATTGAGCTGCCGACGATGAGCCGCTCCGTGTTCGCCAGCATGAAGCTTGCGATGGAGAGGGATTCATATCCAACCGCTTCCGGGTACCAAAATGTAGAATAGCCGAGGTCTTCGACAGTGCGCAGCAGGCGCCTGATCCCGGCTGCGTCCAAACGGTCGATCGGATACCAGACGCCCAGCTTTCCCAATTGCCTCATCACTTGAACTCCTCGAGAGCGCCGCGTGGAGCCCGCGACATGGATAGCTATGGCGACGTCGCGGCCATCAAATCGGCGTGAAAAACTCCCCGCTCCCCGCTCGATTGCATATGCGCTAGAGATACCACATCATTCGTCGTCCGCTCGCCGCACACAGCGCAGACGCGGGCCAAAAGCTTCAAAGGTGGGTGAATGAGGGACTCGGGCGACGATGCGCTTTCTATCCAGCTCGAACAGGCGCCGCTCGCGGAGCTGATCGGCGCCGCGGGTCGTCTGCGCGACGAGGGGCATGGCCGCCATATCTCGTATTCGCGCAAGGTGTTCATTCCGCTCACCCATCTTTGTCGGGACGTCTGCCACTATTGCACCTTCGCCGAGCGGCCACGTGCGCGCCAGTCCGCTTACCTTTCCCCGGACGACGTGCTCGCGATCGCCCGCTCAGGCGCGGGCGCCGGCTGCACCGAGGCGCTCTTCACGCTTGGCGATAAGCCGGAGCTGCGCTACCGCGCCGCCCGGGAGGCGTTGGACGCGCTCGGGTATGAGACCACGATCGACTATCTCCAGGCGATGTGCGGGCTCGTGTTGCGCGAGACGGGACTGCTGCCGCACGCCAATCCTGGAATCATGAGTCGCTCCGAGATCGCGGGCTTAAGGAGAGTGTCCGCCAGTCAAGGGATCATGCTCGAGTCTCTGAGCCCACGCCTCTACGAATCGGGCGGAGTTCATTATGGCTCGCCCGACAAGCGTCCTGAAGTCCGACTTGAGACGCTGCGGTTGGCAGGCGAACTCCGCGTCCCGTTCACGACCGGCATTCTGATCGGCATCGGCGAGACGCGGGCCGAGCGCCTCGAGGCGCTCTTCGCGATCCGCGATCTGCATCGGCAGTTCGGGCACATTCAGGAAGTCATCGTCCAGAACTTCCGGGCCAAGCCTGGCACCAAACTCGCGGGAGGCGCCGAGCCCGATCTTGACGACCTGCTTTGGAGCCTCGCCACAGCGCGCCTCATCCTGGGTCCTGCGATGAATATCCAGGCGCCCCCGAACCTTTCGCCGCGCGTCTATCCGCGGCTGATCGCCGCGGGCATCAATGATTGGGGCGGCGTCTCTCCCGTTACCCCGGACCACGTCAATCCCGAGGCGCCGTGGCCGGCGATCACGGAGCTTGCGGAGCTTACTGCCGCCACCGGCAAACTTCTGGTGCACCGCCTCCCGATCTACCCCTCCTATACGCGCGATCTTGGCGCCTGGACCGCGCCCGAGATCGCCACGCAGACGCGCCGCCTCAGTGACGCCGAGGGCTTCGCGCGTGACGACAATTGGGCGCCGGGAACAAAATTCGCGCCGCCCCTGTCCGCGGTTCATGCGCGGTCGGTGGACCCGGCGATCGAGCGCATCACCGAGCGTGCTCAAGGCGGCGCCCGCCTGGACGAACCGGAGATCGTACGGCTGTTCGCAGCCCGCGACGCTGATTACCGCCGCGTGGTCGGCGCAGCCGATGCGCTTCGCCGAGCGACTAGCGGCGACACCATCCGCTACGTTGTCAACCGGAACATCAACTACACCAACATATGCTCCTATCGCTGCACGTTCTGCGCTTTCTCCAAGGGCAAAAAGCACGAGGCGCTGCGCGGCGCGCCTTATGATCTCGCTCTTGAGGAAATCGTTCGCCGGGCGACCGAGGCGTGGGAGCGAGGCGCGACCGAAGTCTGCCTCCAGGGGGGCATCCATCCGGACTACACCGGCGAGACCTATCTCGGCATTTGCCGCGCCATCAAGGCTGCGGTCCCGGACATGCATATCCACGCGTTCTCGCCATTGGAGGTCACGCAGGGCGCGGCGACGCTTGGGCTGCCGATCCGATCGTTTCTCGCCAAGCTCGAGGAGGCGGGCTTAAGCACCTTGCCAGGCACCGCCGCGGAGATTCTGGACGACGAAGTCCGCGCTATCATTTGCGCTGATAAGGTGAACACGGCGCAATGGCTCGACGTCGCAAGGACTGCGCATGGCCTCGGCCTGCGCACGACATCCACGATCATGTATGGACATATCGAGCATCCCGCGGCCTGGGCGCGGCATCTCCTGGCCTTGCGGGATTTGCAGGTGGAAACAGGAGGCTTCACCGAATTCGTGCCGTTGCCGTTCGTGCATATGGAAGCCCCGATGTATCTCAAGGGCGCGGCCCGGCGTGGACCGACCTTCCGGGAGGCGGTGCTCATGCATGCCGTGGCGCGGCTTGTGCTCCACCCCCACATCACGAACATCCAGACATCCTGGGTGAAGATGGGGCCTCAGGGAGCGGCGGCGTGCCTCAACGCCGGCGCCAACGATCTCGGCGGCACTTTGATGAACGAGAGCATCTCTCGCGCCGCCGGCACGGAGCACGGACAGGAGTTTCCACCCGAAGCCATGGAGGCGCTGATCCGGTCGCTTTGGCGAACGCCGGAACAGCGGACCACCCTCTACGGCCCGGTCCCGTCGGAGCGCCGGATGGCGTCGCTGAACGCCGCCGATCTGGCTCCGGTCGTCCTGACGCCGCCACGGAAACTGGTCGCAGCTGAATAGCGGCTATCGAAGATCTTGGTCCGCCGCCACAAGGCGACCGGCGACGCCCGATTGTTCAAGGAACGCAAGCGTTCGCGTGCGGACAGGTGGCGACATTCTCAGAAACGTGACGAGATCAATGGGATTATCGATATCCATCCCGATCCCAGGATGGCGGACCACGAGCGGTTCGATTCCGCGGGCTCGCGCCACATCGAGATGCGGGTAAAAACTGTCTTCGCCGAACCGCAGCGGAACGGCGTCCGACGGAGAACAGACGATCGTGTTCGATCCGAGATCGTCATGCGCGGGCACGATGGTGAACGCAGGCGCGGCCCGGTGCGCCGCAAGCGTCGCTGCGATTTCGGCTGACGACAATCGTGGGATGTCGCCGGGCATTGTCATCATGCCTGCGCCACCCTCGCGGACAAGCAGACGCGCGGCGGCGGTGACGGCGCCTGTGTGGCCATCCCGCGCGCCGTCGGTCACGATACGCGCGCCATACCGAGTGGCGAGTGATGTTGCGGCGGGGTCGACCGTCACGACGAGCACGCCGGCAAGTTCCTGGACCGCGCTCACAGCGTCGAGCACGTCCTCGAGCATGGTGGCCGCAAGTATGCGACGCTCCTCAGGGCTTAAGGCTGACGACAGTCGTTGCTTGGCGCCCTCGAACTCCTTGACGGGGACGATGGCCCAGATCCCGGTCACGCGACGAGGTCCCGCCTGCGTTTCAAAGAGGCTAGCCCGTCCGCCGCTTCAAGGACGATGCGCGCCAACTGCTCGCGCTCAGCGAGACTGGTCATGAGCGTGCGCGCAAGGGTTACTTTTGGCGTGACGCGCCCCGCCTCCTCTGCATCCTCGACATCCATCACGTAGCCATCGAGCAAATCGCCGTAGCGCTCAGCGACGGCGGCGGCGCTCGGAAGCATGCCAAGCTCCGTCATCATTTTGGCGGTCGGACCTTTGACCGCGCGCCCGCCAATGATCGGAGAAACAGCGATGACGGGCGCGGCGCAAGCGGAAAGAGCCTCGCGTATCCCCGGCACCGCGAGGATGGGCTCGACGCTGATGAAGGGGTTGGAAGGGCAGATGATTACCGCGCGCAACCGTTCGTCGCGCAACGCCGCCAGAAGGTCAGGATGAGGACGCGCGTGCTCCGCGCCGTCGAAGGTAAGCTCGCGCACGACAGGGCGGCATCGAAGGCGCACGAAATAGTCCTGGAAGTCGAGCCAACCCTCGTCCGTCCGCAATCGCGTGCGCAATCGATCGTCCGTCGTCGGAAGCACACGGGGACCAACGCCGAGGCGGCGGCAAAAGTCGGCGGTGATGGCGGAGAGACTCTCGCCCTGCCGCAGCCGACGGGTGCGCTCCATATGCACCGCCAGGTCGCGATCGCCGAGACGGAACCAGTCCTCGCCGCCAAGCGCAGACAGCGTCTCCATGAACGACCACGTCTCGTCCTGCCGGCCCCAGCCAAGCTTCGCATTGTCGAGACCAGCGAGCGTGTACATCAAGGTGTCGGGGTCTGGTGAGATGTGCAGGCCGAGATGCTCGAAATCATCGCCGACGTTGGCGACGACAAGCAGATTGTCGGCCGGCAGGATTCGGCTCAGGCCCAGCGCCAGCTTGGCCCCACCGATGCCGCCCGACAGGGCGACGACAAGATCCCGAACTCATCGAAACAGATCCTCATTTTGGGAACGAAGGATGCTGGCTGCCGTCGACTCCGGCGCTGACCAGCGCAAGCCGCGGATGAGAACGATCGGCGACGCCTCGTCCGCCTGGCCCATTACGAGCGAGGCGGCGGCTGCGATCTCATCCGCGAAACCGATGATGCTGGCCTCAAGCTTTCGGCCAAACAGGTCAGGCCGTCCGCGCAGGTCGATCAGCGCAGGGACGCCGGCGACCCCGATCGCGACGCCGGCGGTTCCCTGGCGCCACGGACGTCCGAAGCTGTCGTTGATTACCACCGCGAGATCGGACCCAGTCGCTGCGGCGAGCCCATCGCGCAACGTCTCTGCGCTGCGATCCGGATTCTCCGGCAGCAGAAGCGCGCAAGACGACCCATCCGCGGGCCCGACGTTCGATTGGTCCACCCCGGCGTTCGCCATGATGAAGCCAAGCCTGTGTTCCACGATCAGCACATTGCGGCGCGCCCGCACGACGCGAACCGACTCCGACAGGATAAGCTCAACAAGCCGCGGGTCCTTGTCGACCTCCGCCGCAAGCGTGCGGGCTTTGGCGGAGGGCACGATGGTCGCCAAGTCGACCAGGCGACCCTCGGCTTTGGAAACAATTTTCTGCGCGACGACAAGCACGTCTTGAGCCTGCGGCGTGACGTCGTTGCGCGTGAGGGCCGACGCAATGAGTTCGACCAGGTCGTCGCCGGCCTTGATCAACGGCAAGCCCTCGAGGGCAATGACCTCAAGGGAGGTCATGCGCTCTTGCGGGTTTCGTCCGGGGCGCCGACGCGGCGACGGAGTTGCGGCAGAACGTGCTCGGCGTACAGGCGGAGAAACCGCTCCTGATCGGGACCCGGCGCGTGAAAGACCAGATGGTCGAAGCCAAGATCGAGGTAATAGCCAATCCGCTCGACATGCTCGTCCGGATCGGTTGAGACAATCCAGCGGCTCGCGGCGCGCTCGGCGGAGAGTCCGTCGGCGAGGCGCTCCATCTCTTCCGGACTGTGGACGGAAACCTTTTCCTCTGGCGTCAAGGCGAGAACCGCCCAGTGGCGGGTGTCCTCGGTCGCGCGCTTCATGTCCGTGTCGAACGAAACCTTGACCTCGATCATGCGCGCGTAGTCGGGCGCTCGCGAGCCAGCCTCGGCGCGCCCTTCCGCCACCTTCGGCAATATCGTTTCGGTATAGAGTTCGCGCGCCTTGCCGCTGGTGCAGATCAAGCCGTCGCCCATTCGGCCGGCGTATTTCGCGATCAGGGCGCCGGCCGCGGCGACATAGATCGGAACGGGGATCTGAGGCCGATCGTAAATGGTCGCGTCCTTGGTCCGATAGTACTGGCCTTCAAACGTTACCCGCTCCTCGGTCCAGAGTTGGCGCATAAGCGTGACGGCCTCGCGCAAACGCGCGAACCGCTCTTTGAACTCGGGCCATTCCATGCCGGTCGACGGCACCTCGTTCAAGGATTCCCCGGTGCCGACGCCGAGCACGATCCGATTGGGAAACATGACCCCCAGCGTGCCGAAGGCCTGCGCCAGGACGGCCGGGTGATAGCGAAAGGTCGGCGTGAGCACGCTCGTGCCGATGGTGATGTGCGACGTACTCGCGCCGAGCGCGCCTAGCCACGCGAGCGAAAAGGGAGCGTGGCCGCCGTGATGCTTCCATGGCTGGAAGTGATCGCTGACGAAGACCGAGTCGAAACCTACCTCTTCCGCGAGGCGCGAAAAGCGGAGCAATTCGGACGGCCCGAATTGCTCTGCCGACGCCTTATATCCCAGCGTGAGCACCGAACGGTCCTCCGACGTCATGGGCCCTGGCGACCCAAGGCCGACATAATAGCGTAGACAGGTCACTTAGGGGGACGGTTCGTCCTCCTGATTTGTAGGGCGGCCCTGGATCAACGTCGAGATCAGGGTCACCATCCGCGGTGCGGGCTGGCGCAAGGAATTCAATGTGTGGAAGGGCGCGGGCGTCACTCGCGTCACGCTCAACAGCGCCTCCGGCGGAACCAACACCGCCACATCGCCTCCCGTGTATTGCGGGCCCACCTGACCGCGCTTGAGCGATACCGTTACGCAGTCGCCGACCTCTTGCGCGAGGGAACTCAGCCTTGGGCCTGTACCGCAGTGGGCTCAATTTCAAACGTGATCCTGACCTGGCCAGGTTGGGTCCAGGGATATTTGTCTTTCCCGAGGTACTTCTTCGCGAGCGAATCGATGTGCGTCGATGCGCCCTCCTCGACCACGTGCTCAACCCGGCCCCGGATCTGGATGTACCGATAGGGATTGTCCGGGTCGAGTATTGAAAGCGCCACGGGCGCGCCTTCCCGCATATTGCGGGCCTTCACGCGACCCTTCGCGGAATTTATCCGGATCTTCCCGTCCTTGTAGTCGAACCATACGGGAGTAACTTGCGGCGTCCCATCTGGCATGATCGTCGCCAGGTGGGCGAAGGCCGCCTTCTGTTGTAGCAAATCCAAATACTCCGCAGGTATCGCGGCCATGACAGTCTCCTCATCGCGTGGGTTTCTCGCGCCGCGTTCGCCGGAACGCATGTTCGCGGGTGTTCCTCAACCTAATCGTCGAGCTCCGACATGGCAACGACACGAACTCAGGCCATTCCAAAACGAACGCCCCGTCGGATGGGTCGGGCTTCTCACGGACCAAGGCTCGGTCGATTCGCCCGCCTCATTGGCCGACTTCGCGCCTCGCGCTATAATCGCTGGAGCTCTGAAGGAGGTCATGATGGCTGAAGCGAAACTCGCTCCGAACCTGCCAGACTGGATGGTTAAGCATGCCAATCGCTATATCGCGAGTGGCGGAGCCGAGGGACACATGTACAAGATCAATGTTCCCGGACGGGGTGAGATCACGGCGCCGGCGCTGCTGCTGACCACCACCGGCCGCAAGTCCGGCGATCAGTTCATATTGCCGCTGTTTTACGGGACGGACGGCGGCAGTTACTTTGTAGTCGCGTCGAAGGGTGGCGCGCCCGAACACCCTGGGTGGTACCGCAATATCCTCGCCCACCCTGATGTCGAGATCCAAGCCGGGACCAAGAAGATGAGGGCGCGGGCCAGGACAGCTGTGGGCGACGAGCGGACCAGACTTTGGAAAAAGGCGCTCGAATTTTGGCCGCCTTATGCCGACTATCAGGTGAAGACTGAGCGCGAGATACCGGTGGTCATACTGGAGCCGGTGCGCCAAGCTTAGCGGGCTACGCGGTAAGACCGTTTTGCAGTGGCGGCGGCGAGGACCAATCGGTCGGCCGGTGTAACCTCGGTGCAGACCGATGTTCAGCTTGCGGTTGATCGGCTTGGCGACCGGCGCTTAGATGGAATGCGGCAGGCGACCGTCGTTGCCGCGACACGGACGCCTCGAAAGGTCCGACGGCCGGACGAACGGGAACGTAGCGTCGCCGCGGAAGCAGCGCGGGTCTACGTTCGAATCCGGTGGTGCGGCACTCGGTAGTATTAAGCCTGCTGAACCCCAGGATTCTGCTCGTCTGCGACCAACGGCGCTAATCTGACGACCGGAGTCGGTAAAGTCGAGACGTGGCGCGGTGGCGTTAGGTCGAGCATGTCTGTTTGCCGCCCCTTTCGTCTGGCGGTGCCTTAGTGGCTCAACCGTAGCTCCGTTTCCACGCCCCGCTCATCGAACCGGACGTGCAGATTTCCCGCATCCGGCTCTCGGACAAGACCTCACGCCGTCTTTCGCGTGCGACGCCATCGGCAGCTTCTGAACATCATGTGGAGTTGATAGGTTGCCCAATCTCCATGTCCTTCGCCACGTTCTGCGTCTGTCTTGAACTGAGGTCCCTTCCCTCCGCCGGAGTTACCCGGTTTCCGCGGTACTACGAACCTCTCCGCCACCCCAGAGCGCCCAGCCTGTCCCTCACGGGCGTCCGGTTGGTCCTGTCATCCCTGACCTGACCACGCTTTGGGGCTTCCCGTGTTGCGCGCGCTTTCCTTGTGTGCGTGCTGCCGCCACTACCCCGGTGCAGCGACTGGGCGTCGTTCTCGCTCATCTCACCCTGCCGTAACAGCCTTCCCCGATAACGTTGTCGGGTCGGCCTGCACATCGTCCTTTTCGAGATCCCATGAGGCGATGGTAGCGACCTGCAATTCGGGAGCATGAGGTCGCTTACCACCCACTCTGGAGGCGACCATGCAAAACGTAGCTGATCAATTAGCACCGACCACGATCCGGGCCGATCTTTGCGCAATATTCATCTCATTGGAACTGAGCCGATCGACCTGGCTGGTTACGTCATTGTCGCCAGGCCGCGGAGAGAAGATGTCAAAGCACAGCGTGTCCGCCGGGGATATCGCTGCGCTGTTGGCCCGCATTTTGGAGCTCAGGAGGAAAGCGTACGCGCGGACCGGAAAATCCTTCCCGATCATCGTCATTCAAGAAGCGGGGTTGGACGGTTTCTGGATTCACCGTGTCTTGCTGAGTGAGGGAATTGAGAGCCACGTTGTCGATGCAGCCTCAATTGCGACTTCGCGCCGGCGGCGTCGGGCCAAGACCGACAGGATCGATGGCGAGGCTTTGCTTCGCGCGCTGCTCGCCCACAAGCGCGGCGAACCGCGGGTCTGTTCAATGGTTCGGGCGCCGACGCCTGAAGATGAAGACCGCCGCCGGATTTGCCGTGAGCGCAAGGTGCTGATCATGGAACGGGTTCAGCACGTCAACCGGATCAAAGGATTGCTCTTCTCTCAGGGCGCATCCGAGTATGAGCCGTTGCGTCGCGATCGACGGGCGCGGCTGGATGCGCTCCAGACTGGCGACGGCCGTCGCTTGCCCGAACATCTCAAAGCCCAGGTTTGTCGAGAACTCGATCGGCTCGAATTGCTTCTCGAGCAGATCAAAGCTGTGGAGTCCGAGCGGGACGCGCTGCTCAACGCACAACAAACCAAAGGGTTGGCCCCGCCGCCGATGTTGCTGGGTGTCCATGGGATTGGGCCGGAATTCGCTTCGGTCCTCTGGTCTGAGGGACTCTCCAGGCACTTCGATAACCGCCGACAGGTCGCCGCTTATGCCGGCCTTGCCCCGACGCCTTGGCAAAGCGGGTCGGTCAATCGCGAGCAGGGCATCTCGCAATCGGGCAACCCGCGACTACGGACAACGATAATTCAGCTCGCCTGGCTTTGGATACGCTATCAGCCGCGCTCCGCACTCACCCTCTGGTTCCAGGACCGAAACGAACGTAACGGCGGTCGTCGGCGCAAGACGACGATCGTGGCGCTGGCGCGAAAGCTGCTGGTCGCACTCTGGAAATATCTGAGCGCTGGGGTCGTGATCGAAGGCGCCATGATTAGGCCCGCCTGACGATAGCCCCCGTCTTCCACGCATCCAATCCCGTAATCCTCAGGACGTGATCAGTCCTGACGGATCCAGGTGGACGAACCGAAGCAAGCCGTGGCCTGAAACGCCGTTTTCGAGAAAGGTTCTCGTCTTCCTGAGCCCTACCCGCCGCAAGCGGGATGTTGGTGCAGCCGTCGCGAACGGCGACCGTATGTGAGGTTGATCGTGCTCGGAAACGAGCCGCGTCACGCTTAGAGGGCTCAGAACCTCGGATACCGGACAAACCGCTGGAGACTTATCACCCGGAAACAAACCGCTTGACTGCCACCTGCTCATGTGAGGCTTGCTCAGCGTTCACTCGCGTTGCGGCCCGCACACTCGCGCGGTCACCTATATGTGACCAGCTACACCGAAGGCTTCAGCCATTTCGTTACCTCCATGACTGCTCCGGTTGCTTCCGGCTGGAGCGTTTGGCCGGGCGGGGCTTGCACCCACTGGAAAGCGCCGCCTTGTCACGGCGCACACGTGAAGCAGTCATCTGCCGATCGAGGTCGCACATATCGGGCGCTCTCGATCCTGGGCTGAAACCAATACTCGGTAACGGCGTTCCCGCGTGAGGTTGGGTTGACGAAATCGGCCGCCGAGTCGCCCCCACGGCCGTCATCCTCGGGAGGGTGCCCCTGATCACCGAATGATCCTCGCGGTCCGCATCGAGCACGCGCGGTGACGGAGGAGCGAGTTGCGGGGAATTGGGGCCGTTTCGGCCTCATTGGCCGCCTGACGGACCTGAGAGCGCCCCGGCGCGCAGCCGGGCCGGCCCGTCGCCTTGGCTTCGACGCGCGCAAACCCCGCCGCTGCAAGGGCCAGCCATCGACGAAGGCGTCAATGAAACGCAGCGGATTGTCGGCCTCGACGTAATCGTCCCCCGCCGCCCGCAACAATAGAAGCTGGTCACGTTCGAATCCGACGATGTGAGCCATGCCCAATTCTAACGTGGCACGCGCCAACCGCGGAATCCGCTCAGCCCGACTTTTCGCACAGTCTGCAAAGATTCCGCACTACGCGAAAGCGGCAACCGATCTATGGTTGCCTCAAATAAGCCTTCGCTTCCGCAACTTCCGGGGTTTCACTGTCTGCATGGCCTTCCAGGAAGACGAGCTGTTCGTAGTATGCTCTTGCTGTCGCGGAATCTCCCGAGGAGGCTGCGGCCTTGGCGGCGCCATACACACTCCGGAGGCGATTCGGGTCCGTCGCAAGCGTTTGCTGATAGGCTATCAAGGCTTGCGCGGGTCGATTGAGCTGCAAAAGCAAGTCCCCAAGAAGCTCGCAAATCGGCACAATGCTTCCCGGAGTCACGGGGTGCTTGTCCATCGACGCCTCAAGGTCACTCGCTTGTCTCAACTCGGCCAGCGCTTCCTCATCCTGACCCTGCGCGTGCGAGAGCATGGAGGCGGCCGCTAAGCGCTGGACCTCGATTTGATCGGCCCAGTACTTGTTCCGCACTACGAGATCGTCATGGGCCAATTGCAGTTGCTCAATCTCCGTCCGGGCGCGAGCGACGTCTCCTGTCTGAGCCGCGCCAAGCGCTCGCGCATAAGAGATCATGGCCTTTGTCCAGGGAAAACTGGACCAAGGAATTGCCGCCGACGGAAGTGAAAGGTTCGCGGCCAACGGCCAATCCCTTCGCTCCACAGCATAGCGCGCGGGAATGGCCGCCATTGCATAAGCGGCGGGGAGCGTCGCTGGCGTCGCCTCGCGGAAGGCGTTGACATCGTCGACGAGCTGCTTTGCGGCATGGTCTTGCCGAAGCTGCAGGTAAGCGTATTCGAGATAGTCCATGGCATGCAGCGACTGGTCCCAAGCGACGCCCGCGCCATAGTGACGAAGTGCGTAATCTTGAGCTGCGGCCAGCGATGAGCGGTTCGCGTCGACCAAATCCTGCCATTTGCCCAGCCGGGTGAAGATATGCGAGGGCATATGAAGCGCATGAGGCACTGACGGCGCAATCTTCGAATAGCAGATCGCAGCCGCCAGCCCTAACTCGGCAAGCGGCGCAGAGTCGTAGCTGTGAATGAGATAGTGGGCTACGCCCGGGTGGTCCGGCTGCTCAGTGAAGATCTCGTTCAATATCTGAGCGGCTTTCTTTTGATTCGAGTAGGTCTTATCCGACAGCGAGGCCGTCGCGTTCAAAGCAAGCGCATAGAAGATTGCCGCCTCTCGGTCTTCGGGATAGCGCAGGTAAACCTTCTCCATAGCCTTCTCATAGGCGACGGCTCGCGTGTGGTGGTCTAACGTTTCGCTGTCCCGATAGAAGGCGGAGATGGCGTCGATGTAGTCGCGCTCGCGGTCGGTCCTTCCTCCGAGGGCCGCAGCAGCGGCGGCGGCTTTCGACCCCGCGCTCAGCTCCTCAGCGCTGGGCGGGTACCAAAGCGGATGCCAATTGCTCATGGCTATCCCCCAATAGCCCATCGCGCAGGATGGATCGGTCTTGATTACGTCGGTGAAAGCGCTTTCCGCCTCCTCGTACCAAAAGGAATGCAAGATCGCGACAGCGCGGTTGAACTTTTGCTGCGCCGACAAGCTACAGGAAACGACGAAATTGACCTCGCCTATTTTCGATCCGTCATTCGGTTGGGATTCGTTCTGAGCCGCGGCAGTCATCACCCAAAGCGATACCGAAGCCGCCAATATTGCTCGAAGACCGTTACGCATGTGGCCTCCCAATTCGAATATGGTTGGAAGATTTGTAACGCGTTGGCCGAAACAGTATCCCTAACGCCTTGCCCACGCAATCTCGTGTAAAAGTCCGGGCGCGCGTGCAGACAGCTTCCGCGCGCGGCGTCGACCACGCTGCGGAATTCGCATGATGCACGGCGATGGTTGGGTCGATCAGATCGCTACGCAGCGCACGAAGTCTGGCAAGCGGGCGATCCTCGTTCGCGCCGGCGAGTTGGCGGTAGCCGACCGCATCGGCGGCTAGGGTCGCAGCAATCTGGCGGATTTCGGAGATGGCGCGCCTCACGCAGCATGCGGACTAGCACAACGACCGGTGAGAGTCGCCGGCCTACTAGGAGAGCGGTCAACCCGAAGGAGGGCAGCCCCGAGCCAGCAGCCGAAGGCGGCTTTTGGCTCGTTTGACACGCCCAAGCTTAACAGTTGGGGAATGACCGCTATTTGCGCGAAGCGACATGGCGGAATCCGACTGGAGTCGGTAGAGTCGAGGTGTGGCGCGGTGGCGTTAGGTCGAGCATGTCTGTTTGCCGCCCCTTTCGTCTGGCGGTGCCTTAGTGGCTCAACCGTAGCTCCGTTTCCACACCCCGCTCATCGAACCGGACGTGCAGATTTCCCGCATCCGGCTCTCGGACAAGACCTCACGCCGTCTTTCGCGTGCGACGCCATCGGCAGCTTCTGAACATCATGTGGAGTTGATAGGTTGCCCAATCTCCATGTCCTTCGCCACGTGCTGCGTCTGTCTTGAACTGAGGTCCCTTCCCTCCGCCGGAGTTACCCGGTTTCCGCGGTACTACGAACCTCTCCGCCACCCCAGAGCGCCCAGCCTGTCCCTCACGGGCGTCCGGTTGGTCCTGTCATCCCTGACCTGACCACGCTTTGGGGCTTCCCGTGTTGCGCGCGCTTTCCTTGTGTACGTGCTGCCGCCACTACCCCGGTGCAGCGACTGGGCGTCGTCTTCGCTCATCTCGCCCAGCCGTAACAGCCTTCCCCGATAACGTTGTCGGGTCGGCCTGCACATCGTCCTTTTCGAGATCCCATGAGGCGATGGTAGCGACCTGCGATTCGGGAGCATGAGGTCGCTTACCACCCACTCTGGAGGCGACCATGCAAAACGTAGCTGATCAATTAGCACCGACCACGATCCGGGCCGATCTTTGCGCAATATTCATCTCATTGGAACTGAGCCGATCGAC
Source organism: uncultured Alphaproteobacteria bacterium (assembly GCA_963794155.1). GTDB lineage: Bacteria > Pseudomonadota > Alphaproteobacteria > Rhizobiales > Beijerinckiaceae > Roseiarcus. The sequence continues at coordinate 48,973 of CAWCCX010000010.1, forward strand.
CTGGCTGGTTACGTCATTGTCGCCAGGCCGCGGAGAGAAGATGTCAAAGCACAGCGTGTCCGCCGGGGATATCGCTGCGCTGTTGGCCCGCATTTTGGAGCTCAGGAGGAAAGCGTACGCGCGGACCGGAAAATCCTTCCCGATCATCGTCATTCAAGAAGCGGGGTTGGACGGTTTCTGGATTCACCGTGTCTTGCTGAGTGAGGGAATTGAGAGCCACGTTGTCGATGCAGCCTCAATTGCGACTTCGCGCCGGCGGCGTCGGGCCAAGACCGACAGGATCGATGGCGAGGCTTTGCTTCGCGCGCTGCTCGCCCACAAGCGCGGCGAACCGCGGGTCTGTTCAATGGTTCGGGCGCCGACGCCTGAAGATGAAGACCGCCGCCGGATTTGCCGTGAGCGCAAGGTGCTGATCATGGAACGGGTTCAGCACGTCAACCGGATCAAAGGATTGCTCTTCTCTCAGGGCGCATCCGAGTATGAGCCGTTGCGTCGCGATCGACGGGCGCGGCTGGATGCGCTCCAGACTGGCGACGGCCGTCGCTTGCCCGAACATCTCAAAGCCCAGGTTTGTCGAGAACTCGATCGGCTCGAATTGCTTCTCGAGCAGATCAAAGCTGTGGAGTCCGAGCGGGACGCGCTGCTCAACGCACAACAAACCAAAGGGTTGGCCCCGCCGCCGATGTTGCTGGGTGTCCATGGGATTGGGCCGGAATTCGCTTCGGTCCTCTGGTCTGAGGGACTCTCCAGGCACTTCGATAACCGCCGACAGGTCGCCGCTTATGCCGGCCTTGCCCCGACGCCTTGGCAAAGCGGGTCGGTCAATCGCGAGCAGGGCATCTCGCAATCGGGCAACCCGCGACTACGGACAACGATGATTCAGCTCGCCTGGCTTTGGATACGCTATCAGCCGCGCTCCGCACTCACCCTCTGGTTCCAGGACCGAAACGAACGTAACGGCGGTCGTCGGCGCAAGACGACGATCGTGGCGCTGGCGCGAAAGCTGCTGGTCGCACTCTGGAAATATCTGAGCGCTGGGGTCGTGATCGAAGGCGCCATGATTAGGCCCGCCTGACGATAGCCCCCGTCTTCCACGCATCCAATCCCGTAATCCTCAGGACGTGATCAGTCCTGACGGATCCAGGTGGACGAACCGAAGCAAGCCGTGGCCTGAAACGCCGTTTTCGAGAAAGGTTCTCGTCTTCCTGAGCCCTACCCGCCGCAAGCGGGATGTTGGTGCAGCCGTCGCGAACGGCGACCGTATGTGAGGTTGATCGTGCTCGGAAACGAGCCGCGTCACGCTTAGAGGGCTCAGAACCTCGGATACCGGACAAACCGCTGGAGACTTATCACCCGGAAACAAACCGCTTGACTGCCACCTGCTCATGTGAGGCTTGCTCAGCGTTCACTCGCGTTGCGGCCCGCACACTCGCGCGGTCACCTATATGTGACCAGCTACACCGAAGGCTTCAGCCATTTCGTTACCTCCATGACTGCTCCGGTTGCTTCCGGCTGGAGCGTTCGGCCGGGTGGGGCTTGCACCCACTGGAAAAGCGCCGCCTTGTCACGGCGCACACGTAAAGCGGTCGTTGCCGATCGTGCTCATCAGCGCCGCTATAGTGTCCGAATTTTCTCCACTCTTGCGACGGCGACGACCAGCGGCTACGTCTCGGCAGGTTCAAAGCAAGCTCGGGCGGCGCGTTGATTGAAAGCCGGGGTCGCCGATCGCAAACAACAGGGAGGGACGGATGGCTGACCCGAAGGAAAAACTCGAAAAGCAAGAGTCCCTTCCGTTCCCGCCGACGCCCTCGGCCAGCATTGCTGGGCGTACGATGCAAGAATTTGTCTACAAGAAGCGGGTGACGCCGCGCCGGCTCCCGGCAGATGCGCCGAACATACTGATCGTTCTGATCGACGATGCGGGTCCCGGCCTTCCGACGACGTTCGGCGGCGAGGTGCAAACCCCGACGATGGACCGAATCGTCAAAGAAGGGATCGCCTACAACAGGTTTCATACGACGGCCATGTGTTCGCCAACCCGGGCTTCGCTTTTGACTGGCCGTAATCATCACCGCGTCGGCAACGGACAGATCGCAGAACTGGCCAATGACTGGGACGGCTATTCCGGAAAGATTCCCAGTAGCAGCGCTTTGGCGCCCGAGGTGCTCAAGGATTACGGCTACGCCACCGCCGCGTGGGGCAAGTGGCACAATACGCCGGCCGATGAGACCACTCCGGCTGGCCCATTCGAGAACTGGCCCACCAGCCTCGGCTTCGAATATTTCTATGGCTTCCTCGCCGGCGAGGCGTCGCAATACGAACCGAACCTGGTGCGCAACACGACCTACGTGCACCCGCCGAAAACTCCGGAAGAGGGCTACCACCTCAGCGAAGACCTGGCCGACGACGCGATCGGATGGCTGCACAGGCACAAGGCCTTCCAGCCGGACAAGCCATTCTTCATGTATTGGGCGAGCGGCGCGATCCACGGTCCCCATCACGTCGCGAAGGATTGGGCGGACAAGTACAAGGGCAAGTTCGACGACGGGTGGGACGCCTACCGGGAGCGCGTTTTCAAGCGAGCCAAGGAGAAGGGGTGGATTCCCGCCGACGCTCAACTCACTCCTCGCCACGAAACGATGCCGTCATGGGACAGCATCCCCGAGAACGAGAGGCCCTTCCAGCGCCGCTTGATGGAAGTGGCGGCCGGCTTCGCCGAACACGTGGATGTCCAGGTCGGCCGGGTCGTCGACGAGATCGACAGGCTCGGCTATGGCGACAATACGCTGATCCTCTACATCTGGGGCGACAACGGTTCCTCGGCGGAAGGTCAGGACGGCACGATCAGCGAATTGCTGGCTCAGAACGGCATTCCCAGCACCATTGGTCAGCATATGGCTGCGCTCGAGCAGCTCGGCGGGCTCGACATGCTGGGCTCGCCCAAGACCGACCCCATGTATCATGCGGGATGGGCCTGGGCTGGCAGCACGCCTTACAAGGGCACGAAGCTCCTGGCCTCCCATTTCGGCGGCACGCGCAACCCTATGGCCGTCCGCTGGCCGGCGAAGATCAAGCCCGACGTAACCCCACGGCCGCAGTTTCATCATGTCAACGACGTTGTCCCGACGATCTACGAGATCATCGGCGTCACGCCGCCCCGCACGGTGAACGGCGTCGAGCAGGACCCGATCGACGGCGTCAGTTTCGCCTACTCTTTCGATGACGCGAGGGCCAACGGACGGTTGCTCACCCAGTATTTCGAGATCATGGGCAGCCGCGCCATTTATCACGACGGTTGGATGGCCTGCGTCATGGGGCCGCGTATCCCGTGGGTGCCGGGGCTGCCAGCCGGTATTCGGGAATGGACGCCGGACAAGGACGTCTGGGAGCTTTACAACCTCAACGAGGATTGGAGCCAAGCCGACGATCTCGCCGCCAAGATGCCGGAAAAACTGGCGCAGATGAAGGACATGTTCCTGATCGAAGCCGCAAAGAACAAGGCGCTGCCGATCGGCGGGGGCCTCTGGATCCCAGTGCTCCATCCGGAGTTGCGGATTGCTCCACCTTACACGGAGTGGACCTTCGCTAGCGACATGGTCCGGATGCCGGAATTTTGCGCTCCTGCGCTTGGCAACAAGCCGAACGTCGTCACCATCGACGCTGTCATTCCCGACAACGCCAATGGGGTGTTGTACAAGCTGGGCGCGAATTCCGGCGGCTTGACCTGCTTCGTCGAAGACGGCGTGCTCGCCTACGAATACAACCTCTTTATCATTCAGCGAACCAAGATCCGCGCCAAGGAAAAGCTGCCGACCGGCAAGGTGAAGATCGAGATCGAGACCCGCTATGTCGTGCCTCGGCCTGGCGGTCCGCTGAAAATCACGATGAAGGCGGCCGGCAAGGTCGTTGCCGAAGGCGAAGTTCCGATCAGCGCGCCGCTGCTGTTCACGGCCAATGACTGCCTCGATATCGGCATGGCGCTCGGGTCGCCGGTTTCACTCGATTACTATGACAAGGCGCCGTTCAAATTTAACGGCAAGATCGAGCAGGTTCACGTGAGGTACTTGATGCCGACATAGGAATTGACGTCGGCACGCAGTTCGTATCGACCCCGATAATTCCGCGCGCATGGCGCAGCCGAATGACTCGTTCGCGACCAACGCGACGCTGGCGCCAGCGTCGCGTTCGATAGAGCTATGTGACGCTGTTTGGGATGCAAACGATGCGCGCAAATGACCGCTATTTGCGCCAAGCCGACGGCACTGGGGTCGCATTTCTTTCTTCCGAGTTCCCCGCCCTTTGTCGCCCCTGGCCCTTCTCAATTTAGCCAGTGTCGCATATCTGAAATCCCTTATCGCGGTCCCGAGTGGTCCCCGCCTGAACGCACCAATTCAATTCGGGACCCTCGCGGCTCATGCTGAGGCTCTCGAGCCCAGACGGGATAGTGTGATCGTCCCAATGTACACCAACAGCGCGCCGTTACCTCAACCTTTCAGTGTGGAACTGACGGAAAGAATGGGAAGAGTCCTACTGATCGAAGAGTAGATGCCTCCTCACGCGCGAGCGCGCGCGTGGATATGTATGGATGTGTATAGCGTGCTGCGGATGCGAGGCGAGCCCGGGATAGTTAGACCTTGCTATGCTGCTCGCCTTCGCAAGCGAGCGCTGTGTTAGGCGCTAGCATTCTTCCGCATAGCCGCTACCAGACATGCAGGATCAGCCGATAGCGGACACGCCCGGCGTATTCGTCATAACCCTCAAGCCCCGCGCGCAACGCCTTCTCCTCGATCGGGATGCGGACGCAGAGGAGGCCAATCAGGACGAAAGCGAATATGACGCCCCACCATGAGCCGAGGAGGAGCGCGGCGCCAATGAAGTAGAAAGCGGCGCCGAAGTACATCGGGTGGCGGACGAAGGCGTAGGGTCCGGTCGAGATCACCGTCTGCCCGCGCTCCCTCTGCAGCTTGACCACCGGAGCCGCGAAGCTGTTCTCGCGCATCGTCCGGTAGCAGAACCAGGTCGACCAGAGGGTGATCAATGCGCCAAGCACCTGCACCAATGTCGGGACCGACGACCAAGCGAAGCGCTTCGCATCGAGCCCCATGACGACGAGCCAGGCGAAGATGACGAGGAGGAGCACCATCAAGAGCACCTTGTCGGCGGCCGGCTGATCGCGTTGCACGGGTGAGCCCATTCGCTCCCGAAGCAACCCTGGATCGCGCCGGGCCAGGTCGATTCCCAGGGTGAAGCTGAGCAAGATCATGAGGACGAGAAATACCCAGGCTCCGGGCCAAGCGAAGGTTCCTGCCGCCAGAAAGAGCAGGATGGCCATGGCGCCGAACCAAATGAAGATGTGAACGATTAATCTGAGGATCATGACCCACCCTCGAGGCCGATCGGTTGACGAAAGATCTTCGGGTTTCGAGGATCGACGCTAGATAGGGAAGAGCTTCATCAATTTTCGCGGGTCTTGAGCGCATGACAGCGCCGCCCGTCGGACCCGCGCCGCAGCATCGAGGTTTACCAATCGCCTTCGCCGGCCCGGACGCGAAGTCGACCTTCTTGCCGACCCCCCAGGGGCGGCGCTTTATTCCGCGGGGGCGCTGGCGGGCTCGGCGATAGACTCCTGCGGCTGCGCGGCCGCCGTTTGCGGGAGCGCAGGGGCGGGCGCGGGCCCTGCGGCCCCGGACTGCGCTGGGCGCACCCCCGGCTCCCTCAGGAAGGCGTCCCACTGCTCCTTTGTGCCGTAGAAGGCGTCCTTGTCGACCTTGCCGCCGATGCCCGGGACCCGGCCGTCGGATTGATACTGCCAGAAATGCCAGGCGCGCGAGCCGTACTTCACAGCAGGATGGTGTTTGGTCGAGCGCACCCAGATCGGATAGTCCGTCAACGCGCCGTTGGAAAGATTCGCCTCGTAGAAATCGACGGTCGTATAGATGATCGGCCGCTTGCGGTAATGGCGTTCCATCTCCTGCAGCATGACCTGCATGTCGGCGATGGCCTCGTCTTGGCTGACATGGCGGCGGCAGGTCGGTGAGGTTGGCGTCGCCTCGGCGTCGAGCACCGGCGGGAGCGCGTCGTCCTCGACCGGTGCATTCTGTTCGAAGATATTAATCTCCTCGAGCGGCGGGCGGCACCAATAGATGAAGTGATAGGCGCCATGCGGGATGCCGGCGGCCTTGGCCCCCTCCCAGTTTGCCTGGAAGCGCGCGTCCGGGTCGCCACCCTCGGTCGCCTTGATCCACGCGAATTTGACGCCGCTGTTGGCGACGGCGTTCCAATCGATATCGCCCTGGAACTTGGACACGTCGATGCCGTGGATCGGGTAGTCCTTCGGCTTGAGATTGCCGGAAGAGACGTCGCCCGAGAAGACCAGGTCAGATTCCAGCGGGCCGCCGCCCCCGCAACCCGAGACAAACGCGGCCATCGCAAGCGCCACACAGCCAACGGGCCAGTAAACCAGCCGCTTAAGCCTAGACAGCATTCGCCCTGTCCCCCGCCTTGCGCCGCGTGCGCCGGCGAAGATTAACATTGCGAGCGCACGGCGGGCATATTCAAGCGACTCTATAGCAATCGCGGCAAGGCTCAGTTACCAGCCCCGCCCGCGAGGCTCAAGCGCTCGAGACCCGCCCTGAAATGGGGGACCGTCTCATACGCGCCTGCGGGTTGGGAACCCCCGTGGGCTGCCCGGTGTATCCGGCAGAACCGCAGGTGGCTCATGCCGGGTCAGCGCGCAGCGACCTGCGGATCGAACAATATGGTCTTGGTCTTCCATTGCTCATAAAAGGAGCGATATTGAGCCGGCATCGGTAAAGGGTCGCATGCCTTGACAGCCTGTAACACGCTTCTTGCTTGCGGCTTTTGCGCCGGATCGGACGGCGGATTAACGAGCTTCGCCGGCTCCAGGAGCGATCCGTCGGGTTTGAATTTGAGGCGCACCCGCGCGACATAACGATTGGCATGGCGGGGCTGAGCCGCCTGATTCCAACACGTCAGGTAGGTCTTGATCATCCACGCGTTGAGGCTCGCCTCTTGGGAGGCAGTCATGCGCGGCGGCGGCTCGATGCCGGGCGTCCCGGGCGGCGCGGCGGAAAAGGGCTGCACCCTCACTGGCGTCGCGGCAGCGGGCCCGGCCGTCCCAATCGATGCAGTTTGCGCAGGAGCCGCGTCCTCAACGCGGCTCGCCTCTTGTGAGGCGAGCACGGGGGCCGAAACGGGCGGCAGGCTCACAGGCGGAGGATCGGCGGGCTCGGGCGTCGCAGCCGACGCGGTTTGCGTAGGAACCGCGTCATCGGCGAGCGACTCGGTCCCGAGGCGGTCGTGCACGACGACGCCCGCGGAAAGTGCTGCGAGGAGCGTCATGGGCACAATGAGTGTCGATTTCATCGTCATGGGGAACTGTCGTCGGTCTTACCGAAAGAGTCCTAACCATGCGTTTCGCGCTGATCGAAATGGATGTTCCAGCAAGAAGCGGCTTGACCCGCGAAGGACACGCGCACGCGCGGGGGTCAATGGAAGGCAAGCAGGAGGAGTCAAAGGAGTTCGCGCTCGCGACGAGGCCGCGGTTCGTCGCCGCCCTCATAAACCGGATGTTAACCATCAGGGCGAAGACTCCGCCTCTCTGAACCGGTGCTCTGCCGTGGCGGCGCGAGTCGGACCGGGTTTTGGTTCGGCGAGACAACATGCGTGACGAAGCCGGACGTGTCCCGTAGGTCGGAGCTGGCGGAAACGGCGTCGGAGGGCGTCAACAGCAGGCGAGGCGCAATATGCCGATTAATCTGAAGGCCCCTCAACTGAAAGAACTGAAGCCCCGCATCCTGGTATGTGGCGTAGGCGGCGCTGGTGGCAACGCGATCAACAACATGATCGTCGCCGGCTTGTCCGGGGTCGACTTCCTCGTCGCTAACACTGACGCGCAGGCTCTCGCCTCGTCTCGCGCCCAACGAATCGTCCAGATGGGCCCCCGAGTGACGGAGGGTCTCGGCGCCGGCTCTAGGCCGGAGATCGGCAAGGCGGCGGCCGAGGAGACGCTGGAGGAAATTTGTGATCACCTCGCTGGTTCAAACATGGTTTTCCTGGCCGCCGGGATGGGCGGTGGCACCGGCACTGGCGCGGCCCCCGTCATCGCGGCAGCTGCTCGTGAGATGGGCATCCTCACGGTCGGCGTAGTCTCCAAGCCGTTCCACTTCGAGAGCGGCCGCCGCACGAGGGTCGCTGAGGCCGGCATCGCTGAGATGCATAAGGCGGTCGATACGCTGATTGTCATTCCCAATCAGAACCTGTTCCGCGTCGCTAACGAGAAGACGACCTTCGTCGACGCTTTCGCGATGGCGGACCAGGTGCTTTGCTCGGGAATCTCCTGCATCACTGATCTTATGGTCAAGGAGGGGCTCGTCAATCTCGACTTCGCCGACGTGTGCTCGATCATGAGCGAAATGGGGACTGCGATGATCGGTACCGGCGAAGCGATGGGGGAACGTCGCGCCCTTAATGCCGCCGAAGGGGCGATCGCCAACCCGCTGTTTGACGACACCTCACTGAAAGGAGCCCGGGGCCTCCTCATTTCGATCAACGCCGGCACGGATCTGACGCTGTACGAAGTGGATGAAGCCGCGAGCCGGATTCGCCAGGAAGTCGACGAGGAAACCAATATCATCGTGGGGGCAATCGTCGAGCCCGCTCTTCAGGATACGATGCGGGTGTCGGTTGTGGCGACCGGCATCGATCAGGCGGCCAATTTCGGGATCGAATATATGTCCGCTCAGAAACTGACCCAACGGCCCGTTGCGTTCGCGCTCGTTGCATGATTCTCGGGCCTTCGAATCAACCAAAAGCCTGATTCGAACTGTGACCAAAGTCCTCGCGTTTTATGACGTGACGATGCACCGGACGTCAAGCGTCGACGCCTCACGCACAGTTCAGTTAGTTTTTCAAAATCTACCTAGCGACAAGTTGCTGTGGAGCTATCGCTCTACATTTCACGAAAAGGCAGTTCAGCCGCTTCGCTGGCGGTTTGCGATCGAAAGTTCGAGAGCGACACGCCGACAAGTCGAACGCCTTTCGGGGGCGGGAACACGGACCGGATCAGGTCCAAGACGACCTGATGCAGCTTCTCCCTCGTCTCGATCGTCATTTCCATCGACCGGCTGCGAGTGGATATCTGAAAGTCGGTCCATTTGATCTTCACCGTGACGGTCCGGCCACGAGAGTTCGTTTTCTCGCACCAAGCCCAGACATCGTCGACCATCGCGATCACACCGGCCTCGATTTGAACGGGATCAGTCCGGTCCTCCGGGAACGTCGTCTCCGATCCCAACGACTTTCGTTCTCGGTCAGGTTGAACGAGCCGGTCGTCGCAACCTCGCGCGATGTCGTAGTACCAACTCCCTGACTTGCCGAACCGGCTCTGTAGGAAATCGAGGGTTTGCCGTCGCAAGTCCGCGCCCGGTCTCAATGCCGAGCGCGCGCATCTTGGACGTCGTCTTTGGACCCACGCCGTGGAACTTCGCGACCGATAGTGTCGCAACAAAGGCTTCCGCTTGGTCGGGCAGGATCGCGAACTGGCCGTTTGGTTTGCGATAGTCCGATGCAAGCTTGGCGAGGAACTTGTTGCAGGAAATTCCAGCCGAGGCTGTGAGCTTCGTTTCATCGTAGATACGCGCCCTGATTTCTTTGGCGGTCTCCCACGCGGTCGGGATGCCTTTGAGATTGTCGGTTACGTCTAGATAGGCTTCATCGAGGGAGAGCGGTTCAACCAACGGAGTGTAGTTCTTGAAGATTGCATGAATCTGTTTGGACACTTCGCGGTACACGTCGAACCTTGGCGGGACAAACACGAGCTCGGCGCACCTCCGAATCGCGACGATTGACGGCATTGCCGAGCGAACTCCAAAACTTCGCGCCTCGTAGCTCGCCGCAGCAACAACGCCACGTTTGGCCGGATAGCCGACCGCTACCGGCTTGCCCTTGAGAGCCGGCTCGTCGCGCTGTTCAACGGACGCATAAAACGCGTCCATGTCGATATGGATGATCTTGCGAATCCGGCCTTCGTCCATCGGAAGATGTGGTACCTGATAAGAAGTCGACAACCTCAATCGAATCGGCTCAACGAGAGCTGCGACGATACAAGATCGATCCGTCAGAGGGAGGAGTGGAAGACATGCCGAAAAAGAAACCCACTGTCCGCAAACCATGGACTAAAGAGGATCTGCGGCAACTCAAAGCCCATTCGAAAACGCGGACCCCTGTGGTCGATGTCGCGAAGGCGATGAAACGAACCGAGGCGGCGGTCCGGCAAAAGGCGAAAACAATCGGCGTCGGTCTTGGTCATCGCCGTTGAGACCTGTCTCACGCGCGTAGTCCGTCCGGTCTGCGTCACTCGGTACCCGTTTTTGCCACTCGGCAGACGGTCCGGTGTCGGTAGAGTAGGAGTGTGGCGCGGTGGCGTTAGGTTGAGCATATCGGTTTGCCGCCCCTTTCGTCTGGCGGTGCCTTAGTGGCTCGACCATGGCTCCGTTTCCACACCCCCCTCATCGAACCGGACGTGCAGATTTCCCGCATCCGGCTCTCGGACAAGACCTCACGCCTTCGTCCACGGCACGTCGTGCCCAAGGCGGCTCAGGCGTACGAGCCCGAAGTGCCCGTAGAGGTGCGAGAGTGGATAGCTCCCGCCCCCTCGTCGCCTGACCTTGTGCTTGGAGCGCAACCACCGGCGCAACCGCACCGCTGTGTAAGCGTCGAGCGCCCGATACGCCTTGTTGATGGTTCCTACTTGGAAGTAGTTCGCCCATCCGCGCAACGTGCGGTTCACTTTGCCCACCAGCGTTGTGGTCTCTTGCCATGTTCCCGCTCGGTCGGTCAGCGCGTGGACTTTCTCGACCACGCGCTCAATGCTTTTCTTTGACGGCCGGTAGCCGATACGGGCCTCGCCGGTCCTTGCCGAAAACATTCGCCCGAACGTGTATCCCAGGAAATCGAACTCTCCTCCCGGCACTGTGCAGATCCGTGTCTTCTCCTCGTTCACCGTGAGCTTCAGCTTGCCCATGATCTCGCGCAGGCTGTGCAAGGCCGCTTCGGCCTTGCCCCTTCTGCACAGGATCACGAGGTCGTCGGCGTAGGTCACGAGCCGCGCGCCGAGGCTTCGCTCGAGCCCGAACATCTTCCATCCCAGCACAAACCGGCGCATGTAAATATTGGCCAGCAGGGGTGAGATGGGCGAGCCCTGCGGAATGCCGCGCCGCGTGTCCCGCGCCTCGGTCGTGCGTGTCTTCCGACCCCGATCATCGGTTTCTTCCACGGGACAATCCAGCCACATCCTGATCAGATGCAGCATGCGCCGATCAACGATCCGGCGCGCTACCGACTTCAAAAGCTCGGTATGGGGAATGCTCCCGAAGTAGTCCGCGAGGTCGGCGTCCACCACTTCCGGATGGCCGCGAAACAGCAGCTCTCCCGCCGCGACCACCGCCTGTTGGGCGTTTCGCCCGGGGCGGTAGGCGTAGAGTTCCGATGGGAGGTCGGCTTCGAAGATCGGCTCCAGCACCAGCATCGCTGCTGTCATGCAGACCCGATCCCGCAAGGTTGAGATGCCCAGCGGCCTGAGCTTGCCGTTGGCCTTCGGTATGTAAACGCGTCTGATAGGGTCCGGTCGGTAAGTCTCCTGCCTGAGCGCAAGCGCCAGTTCGCCCAGCCATCGCTCCACCCCATACGTCTCGACGGCCTCGAAGTCCTGACGGTCCACGCCCGGCGCGCCCTTGTTGGAGCGGCACTGGGCATAGGCGTGCGCCAGAGTGTCGTCGCGGCGGATCTTGTCGTAGAGGACGTAGAAGCGGTAGCCGGGTTCTGCCTTCGCTTTCGCGTGCAACGCCGTCTGCAGTTTCTGAACGCCGTCCGGAGTTGATAGGTTGCCCAATCTCCAGGTCCCTCGCTGCGTCTTGCGTCTGTCTTGAACTGAGGTCCCTTCCCTCCCCGGCGTTATCCGGCTTCAGCGGTACTACGAACCTCTCCGCGACCCCATGAGGCCCGGCCTATCCCTCGCGGGCGTCCGGTTGGTCATCCCTGACCACGCTATGGGGCTTCCCGTGTTGCGCGCGCTTTCCTTGTGTACGTGCTGCCGCCACTACCCCGGTGCAGCGACTGGGCGTCGTCTTCGCTCATCTCGCCCAGCCGTATCAGCCTTCCCCGAAAACGTCGTCGGGTCGGCCTGCACATCGTCCTTTTCGAGATCCCATGAGGCGATGGTAGCGACCTGCGATTCGGGAGCATGAGGTCGCTTACCACCCACTCTGGAGGCGACCATGCAAAACGTAGCTGATCAATTAGCACCGACCACGATCCGGGCCGATCTTTGCGCAATATTCATCTCATTGGAACTGAGCCGATCGACCTGGCTGGTTACGTCATTGTCGCCAGGCCGCGGAGAGAAGATGTCAAAGCACAGCGTGTCCGCCGGGGATATCGCTGCGCTGTTGGCCCGCATTTTGGAGCTCAGGAGGAAAGCGTACGCGCGGACCGGAAAATCCTTCCCGATCATCGTCATTCAAGAAGCGGGGTTGGACGGTTTCTGGATTTACCGTGTCTTGCTGAGTGAGGGAATTGAGAGCCACGTTGTCGATGCAGCCTCAATTGCGACTTCGCGCCGGCGGCGTCGGGCCAAGACCGACAGGATCGATGGCGAGGCTTTGCTTCGCGCGCTGCTCGCCCACAAGCGCGGCGAACCGCGGGTCTGTTCAATGGTTCGGGCGCCGACGCCTGAAGATGAAGACCGCCGCCGGATTTGCCGTGAGCGCAAGGTGCTGATCATGGAACGGGTTCAGCACGTCAACCGGATCAAAGGATTGCTCTTCTCTCAGGGCGCATCCGAGTATGAGCCGTTGCGTCGCGATCGACGGGCGCGGCTGGATGCGCTCCAGACTGGCGACGGCCGTCGCTTGCCCGAACATCTCAAAGCCCAGGTTTGTCGAGAACTCGATCGGCTCGAATTGCTTCTCGAGCAGATCAAAGCTGTGGAGTCCGAGCGGGACGCGCTGCTCAACGCACAACAAACCAAAGGGTTGGCCCCGCCGCCGATGTTGCTGGGTGTCCATGGGATTGGGCCGGAATTCGCTTCGGTCCTCTGGTCTGAGGGACTCTCCAGGCACTTCGATAACCGCCGACAGGTCGCCGCTTATGCCGGCCTTGCCCCGACGCCTTGGCAAAGCGGGTCGGTCAATCGCGAGCAGGGCATCTCGCAATCGGGCAACCCGCGACTACGGACAACGATGATTCAGCTCGCCTGGCTTTGGATACGCTATCAGCCGCGCTCCGCACTCACCCTCTGGTTCCAGGACCGAAACGAACGTAACGGCGGTCGTCGGCGCAAGACGACGATCGTGGCGCTGGCGCGAAAGCTGCTGGTCGCACTCTGGAAATATCTGAGCGCTGGGGTCGTGATCGAAGGCGCCATGATTAGGCCCGCCTGACGATAGCCCCCGTCTTCCACGCATCCAATCCCGTAATCCTCAGGACGTGATCAGTCCTGACGGATCCAGGTGGACGAACCGAAGCAAGCCGTGGCCTGAAACGCCGTTTTCGAGAAAGGTTCTCGTCTTCCTGAGCCCTACCCGCCGCAAGCGGGATGTTGGTGCAGCCGTCGCGAACGGCGACCGTATGTGAGGTTGATCGTGCTCGGAAACGAGCCGCGTCACGCTTAGAGGGCTCAGAACCTCGGATACCGGACAAACCGCTGGAGACTTATCACCCGGAAACAAACCGCTTGACTGCCACCTGCTCATGTGAGGCTTGCTCGGCGTTCACTCGCGTTGCGGCCCGCACACTCGCGCGGTCACCTATATGTGACCAGCTACACCGAAGGCTTCAGCCATTTCGTCACCTCCATGACTGCTCCGGTTGCTTCCGGCTGGAGCGTTCGCCGGGTGGGACTTGCACCCACTGGAAAAGCGCCGCCTTCTCACGGCGCACACGTGAAGCGGACATTGAGGAGCGCCACGACGGACGTCGCTCTTAATCGATAGTGCCCGCATTCTCTGGCACTCGTTCGTCGTACCAACGCAGGGTCTGCCTTCAGGGCAGTTTCTCGAAGTGGCCGCTGCGCCAAACGTTCATTTCGTAGGTCATGCCTTCGGCGTCCCCCTTTGCGTCGAAGGCCACCGGGCCGAATACCGTGTCGACCGGATCGCCCGTGCGCAGCGCATGCGCAACAGCCGCGCCATCCACCTTACCCGCGCGCCGGACGCCCTCAGCAAGCGCCTGAACCGTCGCGTAGCTAAACAACGTAAAACCTGCGGGCTCATATCCCGTCGCCCGAAACTCGTCGACGACATGTTTGGCGGCCTCGAGACCCATGGGATTGCGTGGAAACGGGAACAAGGTTTCTTCGCCAGAAGAACCTGCGATCGCCCAGAATTCGGGCGAAACGAAACCGGACGTCGTCACCATTTGGAATTTGACGCCCTGGTCGGCAGCCTGACGCAAAATGAGGCCCCCCTCGGTCGGATAGCCGCCGTAATAGAGGACTTCGGCCCCAACCGCCTTAAGCTTCCCGACAATGGCGCTGTAGTCCTTTTCGCCAGGGTTGATTCCCTCGTAGAGAATCTCCTGTACGCCGGCGGCGTTCAAGTTCGCCTTGACCTGATCGGCGAGGTTCTTGCCGTACGTGCTCTTGTCGTGCACGAACGCGATTTTCTTGTTCCTATACCTGTCCGCCATCCACGCGCCGACCATTTTGCCTTGGTTGTCGTCTCGCGCGTAGAGCCGCATGATCGTCGGCCAGCCCTTGGCTAAAGCGTTGTCAGTGAGCCTTGAATTGACCGATGCCGGCGTCATCATGAGCACGTTATATTCCGCATAGACCTCCGAAGCCGGTATTGAGGCGCCCGAGCAGACGTGACCGTCGACAAGGGTGATCTGCTCCCCCACAATATGATTGGCGACAGACACGGCCTGTTTGGGATCGCATGCGTCGTCCTCGATGCTGAGGACAATCTTTCTGCCGTTGACGCCGCCAGCAGCGTTTATGTCTCTGGCGGCCAATTCCGCTCCGCGCTTGACCTCATCGCCGGCCTCCGCCAGGGAACCGGTCATGGAGCCGGCGACCGCGATCCGAATATCCTGGGCATGCGCTGAAGATACGCAAAGAAGTAAGATGGAAGGGAGTAAGGCCTTTCTGACGATGCGTACGGCAGACATCGCGTCGTCCCCTAAAATTTGGCGAAGCGCTCCAAGGATGGAGCCGCGAAGCCCTTCACCCATCCATACTTGCCGGCGAATGATTGGTCCAACGACTATCCGCGCAGTAATCGACGCCACTTTCGAATGGATGGCTATGCCCGACACCGACCAATCGCTTTCGTTCGCTCGGGAAGCGAACTGGAGCCAATCGAACTAATCGAACTCACCTCTAGCGACGCCAGCAGATCGCTTTGGCCCGTTCGCCACGCTGGCGGGCGAAGTCCGCTATTTTGCGCGAAGCGGCCGGCTGGGCTCGGTAGAGTCGAGACGTGGCGCGGTGGCGTTAGGTCGAGCATGTCTGTTTGCCGCCCCTTTCGTCTGGCGGTGCCTTAGTGGCTCAACCGTAGCTCCGTTTCCACGCCCCGCTCATCGAACCGGACGTGCAGATTTCCCGCATCCGGCTCTCGGACAAGACCTCACGCCGTCTTTCGCGTGCGACGCCATCGGCAGCTTCTGAACATCATGTGGAGTTGATAGGTTGCCCAATCTCCATGTCCTTCGCCACGTTCTGCGTCTGTCTTGAACTGAGGTCCCTTCCCTCCGCCGGAGTTACCCGGTTTCCGCGGTACTACGAACCTCTCCGCCACCCCAGAGCGCCCAGCCTGTCCCTCACGGGCGTCCGGTTGGTCCTGTCATCCCTGACCTGACCACGCTTTGGGGCTTCCCGTGTTGCGCGCGCTTTCCTTGTGTGCGTGCTGCCGCCACTACCCCGGTGCAGCGACTGGGCGTCGTTCTCGCTCATCTCACCCTGCCGTAACAGCCTTCCCCGATAACGTTGTCGGGTCGGCCTGCACATCGTCCTTTTCGAGATCCCATGAGGCGATGGTAGCGACCTGCGATTCGGGAGCA
Source organism: uncultured Alphaproteobacteria bacterium (assembly GCA_963794155.1). Lineage (GTDB taxonomy): Bacteria > Pseudomonadota > Alphaproteobacteria > Rhizobiales > Beijerinckiaceae > Roseiarcus. The sequence goes on from CAWCCX010000010.1 coordinate 65,050, forward strand.
TGAGGTCGCTTACCACCCACTCTGGAGGCGACCATGCAAAACGTAGCTGATCAATTAGCACCGACCACGATCCGGGCCGATCTTTGCGCAATATTCATCTCATTGGAACTGAGCCGATCGACCTGGCTGGTTACGTCATTGTCGCCAGGCCGCGGAGAGAAGATGTCAAAGCACAGCGTGTCCGCCGGGGATATCGCTGCGCTGTTGGCCCGCATTTTGGAGCTCAGGAGGAAAGCGTACGCGCGGACCGGAAAATCCTTCCCGATCATCGTCATTCAAGAAGCGGGGTTGGACGGTTTCTGGATTCACCGTGTCTTGCTGAGTGAGGGAATTGAGAGCCACGTTGTCGATGCAGCCTCAATTGCGACTTCGCGCCGGCGGCGTCGGGCCAAGACCGACAGGATCGATGGCGAGGCTTTGCTTCGCGCGCTGCTCGCCCACAAGCGCGGCGAACCGCGGGTCTGTTCAATGGTTCGGGCGCCGACGCCTGAAGATGAAGACCGCCGCCGGATTTGCCGTGAGCGCAAGGTGCTGATCATGGAACGGGTTCAGCACGTCAACCGGATCAAAGGATTGCTCTTCTCTCAGGGCGCATCCGAGTATGAGCCGTTGCGTCGCGATCGACGGGCGCGGCTGGATGCGCTCCAGACTGGCGACGGCCGTCGCTTGCCCGAACATCTCAAAGCCCAGGTTTGTCGAGAACTCGATCGGCTCGAATTGCTTCTCGAGCAGATCAAAGCTGTGGAGTCCGAGCGGGACGCGCTGCTCAACGCACAACAAACCAAAGGGTTGGCCCCGCCGCCGATGTTGCTGGGTGTCCATGGGATTGGGCCGGAATTCGCTTCGGTCCTCTGGTCTGAGGGACTCTCCAGGCACTTCGATAACCGCCGACAGGTCGCCGCTTATGCCGGCCTTGCCCCGACGCCTTGGCAAAGCGGGTCGGTCAATCGCGAGCAGGGCATCTCGCAATCGGGCAACCCGCGACTACGGACAACGATGATTTCAGCTCGCCTGGCTTTGGATACGCTATCAGCCGCGCTCCGCACTCACCCTCTGGTTCCAGGACCGAAACGAACGTAACGGCGGTCGTCGGCGCAAGACGACGATCGTGGCGCTGGCGCGAAAGCTGCTGGTCGCACTCTGGAAATATCTGAGCGCTGGGGTCGTGATCGAAGGCGCCATGATTAGGCCCGCCTGACGATAGCCCCCGTCTTCCACGCATCCAATCCCGTAATCCTCAGGACGTGATCAGTCCTGACGGATCCAGGTGGACGAACCGAAGCAAGCCGTGGCCTGAAACGCCGTTTTCGAGAAAGGTTCTCGTCTTCCTGAGCCCTACCCGCCGCAAGCGGGATGTTGGTGCAGCCGTCGCGAACGGCGACCGTATGTGAGGTTGATCGTGCTCGGAAACGAGCCGCGTCACGCTTAGAGGGCTCAGAACCTCGGATACCGGACAAACCGCTGGAGACTTATCACCCGGAAACAAACCGCTTGACTGCCACCTGCTCATGTGAGGATTGCTCAGCGTTCACTCGCGTTGCGGCCCGCACACTCGCGCGGTCACCTATATGTGACCAGCTACACCGAAGGCTTCAGCCATTTCGTTACCTCCATGACTGCTCCGGTTGCTTCCGGCTGGAGCGTTTGGCCGGGCGGGGCTTGCACCCACTGGAAAGCGCCGCCTTGTCACGGCGCACACGTAAACCGGACATCCCGATCGCGGTGGCGGGACGTTGCAACACGGGGAGAGCGGTCATAAGCGTTCGAGCATCGTCGGATTCACGACCTGTCCCTGCTCGCGCGGCTCCACAGCGCCCTGCCCGTCTCGTCCTCGCCTATTAGGCACGAGTAGCCGACGACGTCGGTGGCGAGGATCGCGGCGAGGCGCCGGGCGGCGGGCATTCTTCGGGGACATCGGCCTTGCGCATGCCTTCGAGAACGTGCTCAATTCCAGCGTGATGCGCGGGGTTGTCGCTCATCGCCGTCCAGGCGGCGCGGGCGCGCAATATCGTGAAGGTCGGATAGAGCGCGAGACCGGTCGTAACGGCGGAACGCGCCTCGTCAGGGCGACCGAGGTGTGCGAGCGCAGCGGCCAACCAAAAATAGGAGTAAGGATAATTTCGGTTAGCCTCGATCGCCCGTCGAAACCACGCGACCGCTTGTTCGTAACTGCCGGGGTGTGTTCTTCGCCATGCCCGCGATATTCATCCAAACGTAAGCCATCGTGTCGCGTGGACTGAGGCGGAGGGCCTCGCCAACGTGAGCCTCCGTTTCTTCAGGGCGGCCAGTCAAAATCTTACCAAGTCCAATATAGGAATGCGCGTGGACAAGGTTCCGGTCCAGCGCCAAAGCGTGCTCACATTCGGCGATGCCCTCGGCAGCCCGCTTTGTGAGTATCTCGACAACTCCTAACCACATGTGGCCAAGCGCGTGGTCCGTCACCAATGACAAGGCTTTGGTCAACTTTATTTCGGCCGCCGCGAAGGCCGCGATGGGATTGGGCACAAAGAAATGTGCGCCTTCGAGCACGTCCGCCCGCCCCGATCCAATGAGCGCCTCGACATTGTCGGGATCGGCGCTGAGCGCCCGATCGTAGAAAGTGCGCGCTTGCACCAAGTTGTTTGGGCTCACACCCTTATTCTGCCAAGCCAAACCTTGAAAATAGAGGTCCATCGAATCGGGGATCGGCGCCTGTTCCGCGCGTCGCGCCTCGGCGGCGGCGAGTTGGGCGTTGAGCGCGTTCGCCAGGCGCACGACGATTTCGTCCTGCATGTCGAAGAGATCGGTCAGCGGCTTGTCGAACCGCTCGGCCCATAGATGACTGCCCGTTTCGGCGTCGATGAGCTGCACGTTGACGCGCATGCGGTCTCCGCCGCGCTGAACGCTGCCCTCGAGGACATAGCGGACCTTCAATTCGCGGCCGATTTGCTTCAGATCGACGGCCTTGCCTTTGTAGGTGAAGGCCGTGTTGCGCCCAATCACGAACGACCCTCGAATGCGCGAAAGATCGGTCGTGAGGCTTTCTGTGACCCCGTCAACGAAATGCTCATGGCTTGGATCGCCGCCAAGATTGGCAAACGGCAGGACGACGATCGACAGGCGCGGCGGGGCTGATTTTTCGGGCGCTGCGACCGGCGTGGGCTTCGTAGCTGCGGCACCGCCGATTTCCAGCGAATAGACCCGGATCGGCTCGGCGATGTTCTTGAGTTGGGTCGGGCCGAGATCGTGGACCACGAGATCGAGCCGCCCCTTCACCTGACGATAGGCGTCCTCGGAAAGGGTGATCGCGCTGGGCTTGGCGATCCCCTCGAGCCGCGCGGCGATGTTGACGCCGTCGCCCATGAGGTCGCCGTCGCTCTCCTCGACCACGTCGCCAAGATGGATGCCGACCCGGAACTCGATGCGGCGCTCTGCCGGCACGCCTGCATTGCGTTCGATCATGCCGTGCTGCACTTCGATCGCGCACCGCACCGCATCGACCACGCTGCGAAACTCGACCAGGAGTCCGTCGCCGGTGCGCTTGACCACGCGCCCCTTGTGAACGGCGATGGTCGGGTCGATCAGGTCGCTGCGCAGCGCCCGCAATCGGGCCAGTGTTCGATCCTCGTCAGCCGCGGCTAGACGGCTGAATCCAACCACATCGGCGGCGAGGATCGCCGCGATCTTTCGATTTTCGGTCATCTCGCCTGCTACCGCATAATTTGCCGCGGCGGCAAGTGACCGCTATTTGCGCACAGCGGCCGTCCACTGAAGCGTCAGTCGCACGCTGAAATCCCCTGGATCGCGGTCGGTCCCAAACCGCGTCCTGAACGAGCCGCTACGAGGTCATCTGGCGCGGCGGGGGGCTACCTGCGGCAACGCCCCTTGAAAAGTCGGTCCGTCCCGTACGCTTTCCCCCAAGCGCTCAATACTGGTCGTGGTCCGCTGAGGCGTAACTGCCGTCGGCTTGATGCGTCTCCGACCCTGCCAACGCGGGATAGAAAACGCAGACGAGCCGGAGTTCACCCTTAGTCGCGCGGACTACATGCAAATCGTTCTTGTCGAGTGCATAAACCGTTCCAGGACGGATGGGGAATACCTGCCCGGTCGCGAGGTCTTCCACCTCACCTTCGCCGCTGATGCAATAGTTCGTCTCGAGATGGTGTTTGTAGTGCAGGCGTTGTTCGGTTCCCGCGGCGACGATCGTGTCGCTAAGGGAGCAGCCCATCGCATCGGCGCGCACAATGAGCCGACGACTTTGCCATCCGGGACCACTGACATCCCGTTCCGTTCCGCGTATGTCATCAAGAGTTCGAACGATCATCGTCTCGGTTCCTTTACATCGACCATCTCGACAGCGCGCGCCGTCCCCTATGCCAGACGAAGAGCCCGGGCGCCTCGCAGCGCTGCGCGCGCCTAATATCCTCGACACGCCACCGGACGTCGCCTACGACGAAATCGGGGAACTCGCGGCGCAGATCTGTCGGTGCCCCATTGGATACATCAGTAGCTAGGCGGTGACCGAGTTGCAAAACTGAGCTCTGGGCGCTGTCTATCGCTGGCAGATCGTGGCGCCGAAGGGGACGATCGGTACCGACGCGAAGCGATCCGTTGCTCGTCCTCGGGCCGCTAAAATCCCGCATGATTTGACACGGCGCGCGGTGGCTTCGCCAATTGCGCGTTCGAGCATTGTTGCTTTGCCTCGCTGCCCCATTTCCCTCTTCGGCTCGCGTCGAAGATGTTGACGACGTGCCGGCGGTGATCGAACGAATGAATGTCATTGTACAATGACATTGTAGCGGGCGCGCGGAGACCCGGACGCTCGCCGGATGTCGGCGGCGTCCTCGCCGATGCGCGCCAAGGCGATCAGAAGAACGTTGCGGCGGTCGAGGCTCACGACGACTTGCTTCCCGGCCCATTCGAGATAGACGCCGACGGGCTCGGCGCTGATGCCGAGTTCGAGGGTCACAACCTCGTCGCCGAAGTCGATCTTACGGCGAAAAAAGGGCTCGGCTCTCGGCGCAACGCCCTGCCGGGCCGCACGGTCCAGGCGGCCCTCAACGCACCGGCCCGCGCGCTCCGCCTCGTCGAGCATCATCCTCCATTACGCGCGATCAAAGTTCTGGGGGAAACGGGCAGTCGGCATGGTCGAAACTTCGGGCCGCTCTGAACAACAGCGCCGATGCCGCGTCCGCTATCGAGCCTTGAAACAAAATCATCCCGCGCATGTCTGCGCCCTTCAATGAGCCAATTGGCTCCAGATCGATCTCCTCACGCCGATACGTTGCTCCGTCTGACCCGCCGGAGGCGGTTTGCCGCGCTCCGCCTCAAGCCTGGCCCAGCCCGAATCGGCCAGGCCATAGACGCCGTGCTTGAGCGCCGCGCCAGTCGCAATGACCATCGTGTCCAAGGCCTCGTTGTCTTGCCGGTCATCCTTGGTCCAACGGTAGACCGTGAAGCCGTTGCGCTTGACCGGCGTCCGCCGCTCGCTGACCAGCTCTTGGAAATACTCGTCCTCCAGGCCAGACGGGAATGACACGAAGCCGGGTTGCTCCGGATCGTGTTTTTGCAGGTCGCGGTAGAGCGCCATCTTCAGCGTCGAAACGCCGAGGTGATAGAAGCGCTTCGAGTAGGGGTTGAGAAGCCCGGTCCGATCGTTGCGTTCCTTCAGCACCCGCGCGAGTCGAGGCGCGGCGTCGTCGCCCCGGCCTCGAACCATGATCAGCCTGGAGGAGGCATGCTGGCGGGCGAAGGACCACACGTCTTCAGTCCAGCCGTTGCCGTCGACGGCGGCGAAGTCAACGCCGAAACTGGCGCCATAATTGTTGATCCAGCGGCGTTGCATGAGGAGGTTTAGGTTGCGCTGACAATTCGGGTCGCTGACGTGCCGGTCGATGATGCCGTAGTCGACGACATATCGCTTGAACTCCTTGCCGAAGCCGACGCATTGCCACTCGACGCGGTCGCCCTGGCAATCAACGCCCAACATCAAGAGGAGCGCGCCTTGCGGGACGGTCCCCCGAACATAGTGCGAGAGAGCCGCCCGATCGCGCAGTTGCTCCCATGGCGTCGTCTCACTCTGAGCGCGGTAGGCTCGGCCGACGGTGTCGCAGATGAACGTCTGCTCGGCGCCGGGATCGCCGCGCGCCTTCAACCATTCCCGCGCAATGCGCGACCAGGATTGCAGACACGAATAAGCGCTCCAAACATAAAATGATCGATGCTCGCGCCGGGCGGCTGGATTGCGCGCGCGCCATTCAAATCCGGCCAGCATCTGCGGGCGATGATGCTCCTCGATAATTCCGCCGCATGCAATGCAGCTGAAGCATGCGTCTTCTGGGTGCTCAGGGTTCAGCTGCGCCAGCATGTTGTCCCATTCCAGCACCTGCATATGCGAGCAATGCGGACAAGGAACGAAGGGCGATTCCTGAGAGCCGCTCTCGAAGTCCTTGGTGATCCTGCAACCGGGGAGGACGAGCGGCGTCGAGGTCTTCAGTATCTTGGCGAACTCGATGGCGCGGGAGCGATTGTCGGCCTGCGTTTCCGGATCGCCAGCGGCATTCATCTCCCACTTTGAAAGATCGTCCTGTACCTGGAAGTTGACGGTGATCTGACTGAAGCTCGCCGGACTATTCGCCCCGGTGATCAAGAGGCTCGCCAGCCCGTCGGCGCGCTCCTTGAACAGCAACGCGTCGGACGTGTCTCGCGACCGCTGAGGGAAATGCCCCTGGACGATCGGCGTCGATCGCATCATCGGGGCGAGCTTCAATTTCGACCAGCGGAGTGCGTTGTCGATCGTCGGATGGCAGACAAGCACGGTGCCGCGTCCCATGGTGACGGAGCCCAACGCGAAGATGTTTCCCAGCACCGTCTTGCCGACTTGTGCGCTGCCGACGAAGGTCACGTAACGACACGGGTCGGACGGCGACAAGGCTTTGAGGATTTCGTCAAAGTAAGGGAAGGCCGCCCGGTTATATGGCCCTGGGAACGGGTCGCTGTCGCCAAAGACCACGTTGTCCGCAGCCCATGCGAGATAGTCGATCGGCGATGGTGGCCGAAGGGCCGCGGCGAGGGCTTCGTGGGCCAGTCGTCGAGGATTGGCTAGGGCGGTCACTGAGCCGCCTCCAGCGTTTCGGGCTCTTGGATAGCGGCCTCGGCCTCGACGCCGCTCAGGCGCGCCCGGGCCGCACGCCATGCGCCTCTCATCAGGTGGAGCGCGTCGCGCTGGGATAGGGCCGACTGAGCCGCGACGGCGGCAGCCAGCTCGGGCATGACGCCCTCGAAGGCGGCGACCAGGCGGCCGGCGATCCGGCCCATCTCCAGCTTCACGTCGTCGGCGGCGACATAGGAGCCCGCCCGGAGCCTAGCCTCCTCGGCGGCCCGCTCGTTGGCGAGCGTCAGCTGGCGCAGGCGGGCGGCCTTAATGTCGGCGTCGATCGGCAGGAGCGAGTCCGCGAGCCGGGCCTTGCCGTTGGCCCCGAGCCGCTGGCCAAGGTCTAGGCGGGCGTCCAGTTGCTGCTTGGCCAGCTCGGCGTCTATCCGCGCGTCTCGACCCTCGCCCACGATCGCGGCGCCGTCGATCTTGCCCGCGCGCAGCCATTGGGACACGCGCCCTCGGCTCACGCCTACGAGCGCGGCAAACTCGGCTTTGGTGATGGCGCCCTGCATGCGCCACCATACCAGATTTAGCTATTGAGGCTCCACTCTGTGACTAATTCTGGCCCGGGAGGTCCCTGGCGCAGCCCCCGCGGGACGGTGACCGGTCCGGAGGGACCCGCTGCTTTTACGAAGGACCATCGATGGGCTTCGGATCGTGGGAAGCGCCCCGGAGAGAGCGCTTCAGGACGCCGCTTTCTTAGCCCAAGGGCGTTCCGGTGTCATTGCCTAGCCGACGGGCCTCGAGGCCGTCCTTGGACGCTCAGGTCGCTCGTTGTTGAGGGTTGGCGACGAAAAAACCGCCCTCGTCAACCAATATCCCACGGCGGATCGTCCCGGTCGTCGTTGAGTACGTCGATCACAACGTCATTGAACGGCTCATCGTCGGGCATTGCGTCGACCTTGGCTCGAGCCCGCGTCGTCTCTGGGCGGCGCGGCGGCGAGGCTCTTGGTCCTAGCCGGTCAGCCTCAGCACGTAGACGCTTGAGCCATCCGTGGCGCGGGGGGTACTTGATGCCAAGCGCCGTCGCTGTTGCACGTGTGCAACCGCCGTTGCCCGACAGCGAAAGAGCCGCATCGATCTCCGCATGGGCAAGCACGCGTCGAGCCGGCGGTCGCCGGGGCGGCTGATCTTGCGCCATGAGCGCTCGAGCGCCAGGACGATCGCCGGCGATGAGCGCATCACGAACTGCATCGCGCTTCGCCTTCTGAGCGTCTGGCGACATCCGGTTTGCCTGCCGTCCTTGGGCCAGGACCGCCAGCGCGCCATCGATCAGCGCTTCGACCTCGGGCACCAGCTTGGCGACAATGCGGTCAGCCAGACGATCGAGAGCGGCTTCGTCGACCATCACGCGACCTCTTCGCCCTCGAGGTCGGGCAAGAACTTCTTCAACGCGAACTCATAGATCTCGCCGGCCCCTTTCCGGAACTCGTCGCGATGCTCGGGCGGCACGAACCTGTTGGCTTGGAACAACACCCAGCGGATGAGCGCCATGCGGTTGCTGTCATCGTCGAACGATTTGATCGTAGGCTTCCAGGCCGCCAACCGCTCGTCACGTTGGCGCTGCTCGTAGGCTTTCACCGCTTGGCGGTACTGCTCCTTGCCGCGGGCGCTCGCCTGCCGCCGCTGCTCGGCCGTCCACGTCCTGCCTTTCCGTTTTGCCTTCGTCGTCATCGTCAGATCCTTTCCGCGCCCTCACAGCGCGACCAGCACCACACCTTGCAACCTATGCGCACTCCGGAATCTAGAACGCTCACTATCCCCAGAGAATCTTTCCTTCTCTGTCGGGAGGGAGTCTTTCTTCTTAGAAGGTGGCGTCGAGAGCGCCACAAGCAAAACCGGGCGTTTCCGGGGGCGTCATCCGCTAATGGCGTCGAGAGCGCCGCCCCGATGGCGTCGAGAGCGCCACAAGCATTTTGCTGAGGTTTCCGGAAACCGACCATCATTGCCATTTTCGGCTATTCCCTCCGTTTTGGCCTCGACCGAGATGTCCGCTTCGGCATTTTGAAATTGAAGCGGGCAGGCCGTCCGGTCACAGCGCACGGGAAGCAGGCGACCCGCCACAGCGCGCTCGCCGACGGGCTGGCGTAGGTTTCACGCTTCGACGGCTCCATCAATTCAAGGAAGCCAGACGACGTAAGTGTGGCGGCGCACTTGCCTCCCGTATGGCGGTCCATGCCAGCGCCGGCGCTGATCTCAATTATGCTCCCGCGGATCTGGCCGTTGTTGCCATCCCGATCTCGGCCGGGGAAGCGGATGCGTTGTTGGACCTCGTTGTAGAAGGCGCGCTCGTATGGATCGAGCGCTTGGAAAGCCTCATGGCTGTAAACGCGATGCAGCATCGGCGTGAAGGGAGATAGCGAACCGGGGTTTGTTTTCTCTGAGCCGGTCGATGCATCGCCGATGTGAGCATCCCAGGTCCCGTCTTCCTCAACAAAACCCTTCGCGAGATTGGTGTCGTACTTGTCGTCCATGTTGCCTCACCTTCCTTGCCGGAGCGCCAGGATGGCGCGTTTCAATTCCGTGGCTGATCGTCCATCCATGGCGCATTTCGGCCGTCCTGAGCTGGTTGGCTCGCTGTAGCCCGTTTATGTGCGCCATTCGTCACCCCGGCCCGCCGCATGATCGCCCGCGCCGTGGGGCCGTACATCACGACATCGTCCGCCTCGAGCCAGAGATGGATCAGCGCTTGGCTGAGAGCGATCACGGCGAGCCAGACCGTCTCGTCATCCACAAGAAGCTGTGCCCGGCGCCAGACCAGCCGCCGATATGCGAAGCGCCATCGGCCGCCTACGAGAGCGAGCCGGCACGCGACGGCGTCGATCGTGTCGTGGTCTCTCTGCGAATGACCGAGCGCGCGGACCGGAAGATCCTCGATCATGCAGAATTTGCGCTCGGCGGCCGGCCCGGCAGCAAAAACAACGCCGGCGGCCAGGACGCTGGAATCGAATTCACCCCTTTTGGTCTGCCGGTTAACCCGGCGGTGATGATAGACGGGCGAGAAGAATTCCCCCTTGTGAGCGATCATCCCCGGCGCCGGGCGGATCGTCGAAAGCTCGATGCGCCCGCAGCCAAGACCTTGAGCGTAACTCGCGACCGCATGGCCGGCCTCATGGTAGGCAGTCGCCCGCTGGTCGGACCAGTATTCGAGGCGCTTGTCGTCCATCCGGTCTTCGTTCGAAAACATGCCTTCGAAGTAGGGACAGAAGATCGATGGCCGCACGACCTCCATCCTCCGACGCCGCTCGGCGTGGAATTCGGCGATCGTCTCTTCGGTCGTTGTTACGGTGTCGCTCATATATTCACCCATCGTGGCCGCTTGGCCGGCCGGAGCATCCGCAAGCCTTGAGCGACCGATCGGCTAGGCTCTCGGTCGACGCTTGCATGCGGCGCTGACATCCCCGACATTCAACGAGCGCCCGTTTTTGCAGCTTGTCGGTGGCGCAGATCCTCCACCCGTTGATGATGACGATCGGCGCCGGCGGTGCGGTTGCGGTCTCTCCCATGGCGGCTCATCCCTTGGCCTCGAGCGCCAGGACATTCTCGGCCCACAGGGCGATCAAGCGCTCGCCGGTCAATTCCATCTGGCCGCGATCTCCCCGACAGCAAGCAAGATCGAACGCACCGATGGCGTCGAGCAACACAACCCCTGCCGGGCTGATCGTGGCTGACCGGAGAAAATGCCGCGGGCTTCCCGGATCATGGTGCTCGAAGCATCCGAGCCCCGCGATGATCCGCTTGCGCGTGTCGGCGTTCGCGACCGCATCGATCCGACCGCGGATCTCGAGGACAAGCGCCGCCGGCGTCATGGCGCAAACCCGCTGTGCTCGAGGCACCGCCATTCGCCTTCGATACCGAACTGGATCGAGACGCCGAATCCAAACCCAGCCGGCCGACCGCACTGCGAACACCAGTGCTCGCTGAGCCAAGCGTCGGGCGCCATTCGCTCCATGCCGCGGCCGAACGCCTCGAAGCTGAAGACGCCGTCGACCGTCGCCTCGGCGCGCAATTCCCGGACGATCTCGGCGAGCGCGCGGCGTTCCTCTTGGCTCACACAAACTCTATCTTGCGGAGAGCCGGGAAGCCGGGACCAGGGTAAAGCCTCGTCAAGCCGCACGCGACGCACTGGTCTTCGCTCAACTGCGGGAAGTGCTCATGGTAGATGAGCGCCAATTCGATGTCGGAAAAGCTGGTCTCGGGGTGGCGATCCTTCCATTCAGACCTGATGTCCAGCGCCGCGGCTTCCTTCATGAAGCTGGCCTTCAAGCAAAGATCGGCGAGCGGGACGCCGGCGATCTCTTCGATGCGCTTTCTCTTGGCGGTGATGGTTTCGGTCGTCTCGACCGGGTAGGGGACGCCCCACACATCGAAAGCGCCGGCCTTGATCCGGCGCTGAATTGCCGCAACGGTTTCGCGGGGGATGTCGCTGTATTCCACCCACTCGCCATCGGGCAGGCTGCGCGCGAAATACTCGCGACCGACCTGCTGCATGTCCGGCGGGACAACGAAGAGGCCGTAAGCGTCAAACGTCTCCGCGTAGGTCCAGAAGATCTCGCAATTCTCCGGATCGATCAGCTTGCCGGCTTCCTTGCGGCCGGCGAGAAACGCCGCCACATCCTCGTCGGTCAGGCCCTCTCTCGGCTTCAATAGGCTGGTTCCCATTTCCCTCACTCCTTCACCAAACCACAAACCCGCCGGACGCCTTCAGGAACGCGATCAATTCATCAACGTCTTCCGCATTGACGCCGCGCGTACCCATGATCGTTGGCGTCTCCCCGTCCGATGACAGCGCCTCGGCGACGCGGTCGAGCACAGCAACCGCCATCTTCTCCGCCGGCCCAACCCCACGACCAGCGCAACAGCCCGCGACCTCGCTGTTGGCCCGACACGCCCCAAGCCTCGCGGCGAGAGCGGCCGCCTCGTCGGCGTTGAGACCATCGCCATCGTTGTAATTCCAGCCGCCGCAGCCGCGCGTCTCTTCGGGACACAAGGTTGCCATGAGGTCGACAAGCGCTCCCCAGGACAGCCGGCTCTTGCGAAGATATTCACCCTCCGGTGCGTTCGGCGCGCGACCGTAAATGTCCATTCCCATTCCTCACTCCTTCGTTTGCGCCAGGATCGGCGTGACGAGATGCTTTGCGAGATGCGCGACCACAGGAACGCACACGGCGTCGCCACACGCGGTCAGCGCGGCGTTGAGGTTGGGCGGCAGGCGGAAGGTGTCGGGCAAGCCTTGCAAGCGAGCGGCCTCCCGCGGGCTCAGAAGCCGGGTGCGGATCTCGCCGCGGTCGACCGCGAACAGCGCTTGGCGCGACGATCCGCCCGATGCGGTGCGGAGACATCCGGCGATGCCGTCGGTCCGGATCTCGAATTGCGAACCGACGACCGGGCGCTTGCGGCGGAAGGCGGCAAAGGCGGCCGTGGCGCCATGGGCTTGGGCCTTCGAGATCTCGGCCTTCGAGATCGCCGACAATTGCGAGACCAGGAGCGCGGACCGGGCCGGCGCATCCCATACGGCGTCGGCCTCGAGGATGTCGACCAGCCGGACATTTGACGCCGGCGGGACTGGCAGCGCCCAATTGATCCAGGTTGACGCCAATTCTCCCGGCAGCGAGGCAACAGCCTTGACCAGGGCGGCGGGCGTGAAAGCGCTCACCGGAGCCGCGGCCTCGAGCCCGGCCGGGATTTTGAGATCACCATGAACGGCGATGATGAAGACGCGCAGCCTGCTTTGCGGGCGGAAATGAGCCGCGTCGACAACGGTGGCGCCAAGCCGACGATAGCCGCAGCCCTTCAACGCGCCGACCACGGCGTCAAAACCGTTGCCGAGCAGCGCCGACACATTCTCGACCACGACCACGCGTGGCGCCCGTCCTTGGCCGTTGAGATCGCCCAGGATGCGGACGAACTCCCAAAAGACGCCGGAGCGCTCGCCGCGGATGCCGGCGCGCTTGCCGGCCTCGGAGATGTCGACGCATGGGAAGCCGACCGACATCACATCCGGCCTGCCGGGAATATCGTCGGCGGTGACGCCGGCAATGTCGCCGACGTGAAGCGCGCCGCGGCCGTGGTTGGCGGCGTAGCAACTGGCCTTGGTTGCGTCGTGGTCGTTGGCGAACGTGGTCGTGTAGCGCTCGCCGAAGCCAAGGTCGAAAGCGCCGATGCCGGCGAAAAGGCCGACGTGCGAGAACGGGATCATGATGCCGAGTCCTCGGGCCAGGAAATGCGATAGGTTTCGGAGAAGGGGAGGCTGCGAACGCCGGGCTCGAAGATCGCCCACATGAAAGGCTGACCGGCCAGCTTGACGCGCTTTCCCTTCCAGCCCTTGCGGTGCATCATCGGCGGGCGGGTGCGTCCGACGTAAACGCGCCGCAGATGGCCGTCGATGAGATCGGACCGCCTGACGCCCTCGAACGCCTGAAGGCGGAGCAAGACGATCAGGGTTAGGCCGAGCACGAGGCCGTGGCGGATGAATTGATCGGAGAACCTGAAGGGCGGGTTTGTCACGGCGACACGGACGCCCTTCGGCGCTTTTTGCTCCGCCAGGAAATTGACCGGCGTCCGGATGTCGGCGTCGGCGCCAGGATGGGCGATCAGGTCTTGGGCGATGACCTTGAAGCCCGCGCCCCGGAGCGTTCTGGAAACCGCACCGCGACCGACCGCCGGCTCCCAAACGGGGCTGCCGCGGAAGCGGTTCAACTCGCCGGTTCCCAGCAAGGCGAGGACGAGGGCTTCGGGCGTCTCATACAATTCGGCGCGGTCGCGGGTTGCGATCGGCGAGCGCTGGGCCGGGCGCCAGGGGACGGTCAAAACAGGTCCCCGTCATCGATGTAAAACGCCGCTCTGAGAAGCGGATCGGCTTCCAATTCCGCCTTGATCTCGGCTGCGCGGCGCTTGCGGCTTTCGATCTCTTCGGTCTTTTTGATCTTCTCGGCCTCTTCAGCCGCGCGGATAAGGCGGCCGAGATCAGCAAGCGAGAGGCCGAGCAACTTCTCGACCGCCTGAGCGCGCTCGCAGCCGGCGAGCATGGTGTCGGTCTGCCGAAACCGCGGCGGACGGACGATCACTTCGTCAAAAGGGCCGCTCATATGCGCGCCCCGCGCTTGGGCTTAACAGCCTTGTAGGCGGCGTTGGCGGCCTCGCCGGGTGTCGGGTACTCGCCGATCTTGCCGGCCCCGCTCCACGCGGCCCACAGACCGTTGCGCAGGTGGATGATGCAGCCGACGCGCCGGCCGTCGCGGACAACGATCTCGCCGGCGTCGCGCATCGTCAGGGCTTCGGAGGGGATCGCGCTCATGACGCATCTCCCGCGAAGCGAGCGGCGAAGATGGCGGCAATGTCGGGATCGAGGATCGCGTCGCCCTTCAGATGACGATCGAAGCGGGCGCGCGCCGCGGCCGGCGGCAAGTGCAGGGCGCAGAAACGGCGAGGCCGGCGAACGCCCTTGCCGTCGTCAACATAGCCGTCAGCAAACAGGGCAACTCCGTCGAGCGGGGAGCCGGCACACGTGCGACAGACGACGGAGCGGTTTTTTGCTTTTGAGGGATTTGTGCTAGGGGATCTCATTCGTTGTCCTTTCCTTGCCGGGAAAAACGCGAATTTGCCGAGCGCCGCGTTTCGAGCGCGGCGCCGGCCTCTTCCTCACATTCAGACGGGTTGAAGCTGTTTGGCGGCCTTGGCTTTCATCGCCTTAGCCTTCGCCGCCTTGGCCTTCTGCACGCGCGCTTGCGCCCGCCCGCGGCCAGCGATCGGGTTGACCGGATCACTGGTCGACGCGCAACGACGCGACAGCGCCCAGCTTTGCAATTCGGGGAGGATGTATCTGACCAAGCTGCCGACCAGGACATAGGGCGGGCCGGCCGCGTCCTTCATCCTCAGCTTGTTGAGATAGGAAGGGCTGACGCTCAGCATCGCCGCGGCGACGTTGACATCGCCAAGCAGCTTTTGCGGCTGGCCGGTCAGCAGGCGGCCGTCCTTCGGCGCCGGTAGAAGGCCGGCGGTTGCTAGGTCTTCAGCTAGCTTGCGTGACATCGCTCGGATCTCTCTCTCGTGTTTGAGAGCGATCGAGCGCCATTCGGAGAACAAATGGCGCCCGACGCTCCCAGCGTCAGGCCGTCCATTGTGTGTTCTCCGGTTTCCGGTCGTGCCGAAATTGGCAAAAGCGGGCCGGTCGGGGAAAGTGTCCGATCGGCGTTCCGGGTCTATCCTCGGCCGGGCTGCGTGTCAAAGCCTTCTTTCACGGCCCTAGACGCGCGCTCTTTTCCCCGGCAGCGGGATGACCTCAGCCCCCTTGTCGCCGGCCATGGCCGCGGCGATCGTCCCGCCGATCGCGTCCGCGGCGGCCCGGAGCGGATCGCTGGACAAGTGCGCATAGCGCTGCGTCGTCACCGTCGAGGCGTGGCCCAAAAGCGCGCCGATGACCGGCAAGCCCAGGCCGCCGGCGGCTCCGACGCTCGCAAATGAATGTCTCAGGTCGTGCAACCTGACCTCGGCGAGCCCAGCGCGCCGGCGGACTCGGTCCCATATCTTGTCAATGCCTACAAACGGGCGCCCGGCTCGACCGCCGGCGATCACGAACTCGTTGCCGGCGACCCGCGGCAGGCCGGCCAGGATCTCCACCGCGGCCGGCGAGAGATAGATCGGCTTCTCGCCGGTCTTCGAGTCGTCGAGCCGGATCACGCTATGGTCGAGGTCGACGTTGCGCCAAAGCAACTTGATGACCTCGGAACGGCGCGCGCCGATGAGCGCGAGCAGCTTGATCGCCGCGACCGGGAATAAATTCCCGCCGGCCTCGATCTCGGCGGCCAGGGCGTCGGATAACCGGCCTAATTCCGCCTCGCTCAAGAAGCGCGTCATCTTTTTGACCGGCGGCTTCCGAATTCCGCGGGCCGGGTTGTCAGCCCGCAAACCGCGACCGACGGCGAATTGCAGAATGGTCGACGCCAGGGTGACGGCCTGCGCCGCGACGCCGGGACCGCCCTTGGCGACGCTGCCGGGCCGGCGCTTGCCCGCGGACGGGGTGGGCATGCGGCCCTTTTTCACGTCCGTTAAGCAGCCGTTCGATGTCGGCGCGCGTGATAGCGTCGACGCGTTTCGAGCCGAGCGCCGGCAAGAGATGCAACCGGAGGCGCCCGATGTCGGAGCGCAATGTGCTGGCCTTTTTGTGCGCGGCGCCCTCAGCAAAGTAGAGCGCGCCCAATTCGGCGAACGTGATCGCCTCTCGATCGGCCGCTCGTTTCTCCGCCGGATCAATTCCACGCGCCACGTCGCCCAGCAACCGACGGGCCTCATCGCGGGCGCCATCGGGTGTCCAGGGCGAGCCATGCTTGCCGATCGTCACCCAGCGCTGAGCGCCGGCGAAGCGGTACTTCAAGCAATAGATGAGATCGCCCTTCGAGGTCGGTCGCAGGCCGAAGCCCTTGACCTCAGTGTCCCATCGCGTCTCGCGATCGGGCTTTTTCTTGAGCGCCGTGATGGCGTTCGCGGTCAATTTCGTTCGCATGTCTCGGTCCTTCCTGTTTCCGCGAGCTACCACCCAGCTACCACTTGGCGACATAAGCGGTGACAGGAGCGGAAACAAGAGCGAGGGCCGATCGAGCAAAAACAATGCCTTAGCTATGAAGATGAAAGACCGGGAACGGGTGACGGTAGAACTCTCGACTCCGTCAATCTTGGTTCGAATCCAGGTCCCCCAGCCAAACAGAATCTGTGCGTTAATCGGAAGAAATTTTTCCCGGCGCCGCTCGGGTCATTGGGCTTATGCGCGCGTTTGCGGCTTGGGCCGTGCAGGCCAACGCGGGCGCGCCGCCGCGAAAACTCATGAAGATCGCTTTGCCGTCGCTGAAACGGCGTTCTGCGGCAAAACGCCCGGCTAGGACTTCTCGCGCTCCTGACTTTTCTCGCCCCCCTCCAACCATTGAATTGGGGAGTGAATGTGCAGGCCCGTCAGATTGTGAACGAGTTTCGCGTCAGGATCGTCGGAGTAATACAATTCGATATGCGCCAAGGCGATGAATATTGCGGATGCTATGATGGCGTTCTTGGGAAGATAGAGATTATGGAGTTCGCTCAGACGGTCAACTATCGGCTGGACCTGAGCCAAGGTTTCGGATTCGAACCGGATCTCCGAGATCTTGAACTGATCCGATATTAGGCGAATCGCTTTTACAAACTTAAGATGCTGTTCTTCGTCCAGGCTATCGAAGTCCGGAAGACAATTTTCATACCTTTCGAGGAGGGAGATTCCCCGAAGGTTTGTCGAAGGTCCTCCTTGGAGAGTTTCTACGCTTTGTGACATAGGTACGTTTTTCAGTTGCAGAATAACGGCAAGGATGATCCTCACCTTGCGTTAAGCCACAGACACTACCAAACCGTTATCAAAATTGCCAGTCACGATCCGAGTTGAGAAAAACCGGTCGCGGCTGCGCCTGGCTGGCGTGAATCGGCGCGCGCGCGTCCAGCGTGATCCAAGGCCGCGGCGATCGAAGCGGGCGAAGTCTCGGCGGGCTTGTCGCGCGAGCGACTTTCGCCCGGCTGGCGGCCGGGCCGTTTGGGTTGGCCGCGCCGCTGGCGAGTCTCATCCAACGTTATCCACACCGGTGCGTGATCGCTCGCGCCCTCCTGTCCGCGCGTCATTCGGTCGACGCCTGCTTCCTTGAGCCGAGGCGCCAGCGATGGGCTCAACAATATGTGGTCGAGGCGAAGACCGGCGTCGCGCTCCCAGCGGTGACGCATATAGTGCCAAAACGTGTAGATACGCTCGTCTGGATGCTGTTCGCGCAGGGCGTCCGTCCACCCTTGGCCGACCAGCTCTGCGAACGCGGCGCGACTTTTCGGGTGAATAAGCGCGTCATCGTCCCATGACGTGGTCGGGTAGATGTCGAGCGGAGTTGGCGCGACATTGAAATCCCCGCACAGCGCCGCTGGGACCCCCGCTTTCATGAGGTCCCGGGCGCGCCTGTCGAGCCGGCGAATCCAGGCGAGCTTGTAGTCGAACTTCGGACCAGGCTGGGGATTGCCGTTCGGCGCGTAGAGGCAGCAGACGAGAATGCCGTCAATCGCGGCTTCGATGTATCGCGCCTCCTCGTCCGACGGGTCGCCCGACAGCGCGGAGCTGGTTTGCACCGGCGCTCCGCGCCGGGACAAGATCGCGACGCCGTTCCAGGTTCTTTGTCCGCGCCATACCGCGGTGTAGCCCGCTGCCGTGACCGCATCGACCGGAAAATCGAGGTCCGAGCATTTAAGCTCTTGCAGGCACGCGACATCGGGGCGGGCCGACTTGAGCCAGTCGAGCAGATTGGGCAGGCGACGGTTCACGTTGTTGATGTTGAACGTCGCGATCTTCATTCACGACCGAGGCGGTTCACAGCTCCTTGAAGCCTCCGCCGCCGATCGCCGGCCGCTTCATGAGCGCACGCGGGCTGCGCTCCAAGTCAGAGCGCCCGCAAGGCAGCCAACGCTCCCATCTGCATCGGCGTCATGTTTTGGCTGAGGTTGCTCATGATCCAGAGCGACCCGACCATGATCAACATGACGATGAGGACCCCAAACGCGAGCGCGAGCACGTTGTTAGCGTTGTCGGGCCCGGTGGTGATGTGGATGAAGAAGACGAGGTGGACGCCGATCTGGGCGATCGCCAGCACCACCAGCGCAAGCGGGATGCTGGGCCCCCAGACCAGGTTGGTCTTGGCGATGAAGAATGCGACGACGGTGATGAACGCGGCCAGGAAGAGGCCGACCAGGTAGCCCAGAAGGCCTTCCACCACCTCGTGGCGGCCGGCCGGCTCGTCGCCCGGCGCGGCGTCGCCGTGATCGAGAATTCTCGAGGTCGGATTGGCTCATCAGCCTACTCCCAACAGATAGACCACGGTGAAGATCGCGACCCAGATGATGTCGAGCGTGTGCCAGAACAGGCCGAAGCAAAGGACGCGCCGGAGGATGTCGGCCCGGTAGCCCTTGGCGAACACCTGGGCCATCATGGTGAGCAGCCACAACAGGCCGAGCGTCACGTGGACGCCGTGGCATCCGACGAGGGTGAAAAAGGCCGAGAGGAAGGCGCTGCGGGTCGGCCCGGCGCCCTGGTCGATCATGCCCACGAACTCGTGGATCTCGATGAACAGGAAGCCCGCCCCGAACAGGAACGTCAACGCCATGCCGCCGTAGTACATCAGCGACCGGTGCGCCCTCGCGCCGATGCTGGCGATGCCGCAGGTGAAGCTCGAGAGCAGGAGGAAGGTGGTCTCGATCGCGACGTTGGTAAGGTTGAAAAGATCCTTCCCGCTCGGGCCGCCGGCGGTCTCTCTCGACAGCACCGCATACGTGGCGAAGAACGCCGAGAACATGACGATGTCGCTGAGGAGGAAGATCCAGAACCCGTAGCCGACGATGATCCGCTTCGAGGCCGGGCTGCGGTCGGCGTGTGCGTAGAGCGGCTCCGACCCGCCGCCGAGGATGACGTCGGCGCCGCCGCCGCGATTCTGGCCGCCATAGCCGGCGCCGGCTTCGAAGGCGGTCATTCCGCGGCCTGCAATTGAACGCGCGCCTGGGCGCGCGCGAGACGGTTGGCGCGATCGATGCGGGCGACTTCGTCGGCGGGGATCTCGTATTCGGTCCGGTCGCGCCAGGCGAAGACGACGAAAGTGGCGAACGCGCCGACCACGGAAACGATGACCAGCCACCAGATCTGCCAGATCATGCCGAAGCCGCCGAAGGTGGCGAAGAACGCGCAGACGAAGCCGGTCGCGCTGTTTCGCGGCATTTCGATCGCGCGGTACTGGGGTTCGGGCTCCGGCTGGCGATCGGGTGAATGTTCTCTGCGCCAATAGTCATCGCGCCCCTCGACATGGGGCAGGACGGCGAAGTTGAACGCCGGCGGCGGCGACGAAGTCGACCATTCGAGCGACCGGCCCATCCACGGGTCGCCGGTCAGGTCGCGTAATTCCTCGCGATGGCGGATGCTCACGACCAGTTGCACGATCTGACACACGATGCCGGCGAGAACGACTACGGCGCCCAACGCCGCGACCAAAAGCCACGGGCGCCATTCGGGCACGTCGTAGTGCTGCATCCGCCGGGTCATGCCCATCAAGCCCACGACATAGAGCGGCATGAACGCGAGATAGAAGCCGAAAAACCAGCACCAGAACGCGGCTTTGCCCCAGCGCTCGTCGAGCCGGAAGCCGAACGCCTTGGGGAACCAGAAGGTGTAACCGGCGAAGGCGCCGAACAGCACGCCGCCGATGATGACGTTATGAAAATGAGCCACCTGGAACAGGCTGTTGTGCAGCATGAAATCCGCCGGCACCACCGCGACCAGGACGCCGGTCAGGCCGCCGATGACGAAGGTCACCATAAAACCGATCGACCACAGCATCGGCGAGGCATAGTGGACCCTGCCCCCGTACATGGTGAACATCCAGTTGAATATTTTCACCCCGGTCGGCACCGCGATGATCATCGACGCGATGCCGAAGACCGCGTTGACGTTGGCGCCGGCGCCCATCGTGAAGAAGTGGTGCAGCCAGACCGTGTACGAGATGACGCCAATCGCCATGGTCGCCAAGACCATCGAGCGGTAACCGAACAGCGGCTTGCGAGAGAACGTCGACACCACCTCGGAGAACACGCCGAACGCGGGGAGGACGAGGATGTAAACCTCCGGATGGCCCCAGATCCAGATCAGGTTCATGAACATCATCACGTTGCCGCCGGCTTCGTTGGTGAAGAAATGGAAGCCGAGGTAGCGGTCGAGCGTCAGCATCGCCAGCGTCGCGGTCAGAACCGGGAATGCAGCGACGATCACGAGATTGGTGGCGAGCGCCGTCCAGCAGAAGACCGGCATGCGCATATAGGTCATGCCGGGGGCGTGTATCTTGAGAATGGTGGTGACGAAATTGACCCCGGTCAGCAAAGTGCCAATCCCGGAGATCTGCACTCCCCACAAGTAGTAGTCGACCCCGACGCCGGGCGAGTAGGTGAGCTCCGACAGCGGCGGAAACGGTAGCCAGCCGGTTTTTGAGAACTCGCCAACGACCAGCGAGATGTTGACGAGGAGCGCGCCGGTCGCGGTCAGCCAGAAACTGACCGAATTGAGGGTCGGGAAGGCGACGTCGCGCACGCCAAGTTGCAGCGGCACGACGATATTCATCAGGCCAATCACAAACGGCATGGCGACGAAGAAGATCATGATCGTGCCATGGGCGGAGAAGATCTGGTTGTAATGCTCCGGCGGCAGGTAACCGTTAGACTGGAACGCCAAAGCCTGCTGCGAACGCATCATGATGGCGTCGATAAAGCCGCGCAGCAGCATCACCGCCGCGAGCGTGACGTACATGACCCCGATCCGCTTATGGTCGACGCTGGTGATCCATTCGCGCCACAGATAAGGGATCCAGCCCTTGATCGCGACAAAGGCGAGCACGCCGAGGATCACCACAACGACGATGGCCCCAGCGAACAAGGGAATCGGCTCGTTTAAGGGAATGGCGTCCCAGGTCAGCTTGCCGAACATGCTAGTTCCGCCTCCCAACGCACAGCTGAGAAGTGGTCGCCAACATCAGGCCGGGGTCAGTCTCGGCGACCGGACCCGGTCCGGGCGGCAGCGTCTGGTCGAGAATCTTCTCGAACAACCCGTCCGAGACCGTTTGGAAAGTGAACGGGGCCGGCACGACGCTCTGCTTCGACAGTTCGATATAGCTCTCCGGCGTCAACGCCTGTCCGCCGCCGCGCGCCTGACCGAGCCAGGTGAAGAAGTCCTGCGACGACTTCGCCTCGACCTCGAAATGCATGTCGGCGAATCCGTCGCCGGCTATCTGAGTCGCGAGGCCGCGAAATACGCCGGCCTCATCCGCGGAGAGGTAGAGCTGCGTCCTCATCCGGTTCATGGTGTAGATCATGCTGCCGAGCTGGGGGACGAAGAAGGCGGTCATCACGCTGCCCGAGGTCAGCGAAAAATGGATCGGCGTCCCGGCCGGAATCACCAGACGATTGACGCTCGCAACATGCTGGTCGGGGTAGATGAACAGCCATTTCCAGTCGAGCGACACGACCTGAACGTTGAGCGGCTCTTCTTTCGATTGAAGCGGCTTCGCCGGATCAAGGTCATGCGCGCCGATCCAGGTCACCCCGCCGAGCAGCATGATGGTGAGCAGCGGAATCGCCCAGACGATCAATTCGAGCTGGCCGGACTCTGCCCAATCCGGCAGATAGAACGCCCTCTGGTTGGACGACCGGAACCACCAGGCGATGCCGAGGGTGGCGACGATGGTCGGGACCACGATGACCAGCATGATGGCCACCGAATCGATGAGGAGGGTCGCGTTGCCGTCGCCGATCGGACCTTTCGGATCGAGCACGGCCCAGTCGCAGCCCCCAAGGAACGTGGCGAGGGTCAATGGCGCCAAGCGCAAAAACAGCCGCTGAGAGGGAACCTTCGCCATCATCCCCCGCGCCCCCGCCGCACTACACGATCCAGCGCACGTCCCGTTCGGCATAAGTCCACGCCGAATTGTCACGCGTGTCAACACTCAACGTTCGCGTCGCTCGACAATTGGGTTGCCGCCGTTCCGGGAGCGGGGGGCGACTTGCAACATCCCCGCACATTTGGCTGCTTTCCAAATCCCGACCTTTGGCCCTCCGCGTAGCCGTAGTCGCCCGCATTCGGCATTCTCATGGTGGACTCGAAACCGGCGACAGTCATGCAGATCAGGGCGAGGAACCCAAGCGCCAAAAGTCCTGCCGGCATTTCCGAGCTTTCCGCCACGGAGCTCGAGCGGCTATTCCGATAGCGCGCCAGCGACGATTGAATCCTTGTCATCCCGTTCCTCCGATGCAAACAACCAGGGACGGTTCAGCCGCCATCGTTCGAAGCATCCCCAATCGGCGCTTGGCTTCTTTCGACCATAAGGTCATGGGACCCGAAGGAAGGCCGGGAATTTATTGCACGATGGTGTCGCTGATACCTTGGTCTCGTTCGTGCTTCACCCCGTTTGCGGAGAGGACTCTGTCGAAGTTGCGGCCCGAATGGACGGCCAGGAGGCGAGCGAGGCGCGCGCAGTTTCGGAGGCAGCGGCTCGAGCCCGAACTGGCCGTGCAGGAGGTCAACGGGTTCTTTGGCGACGGGTTACGAAGACTTGCTTAAGCCCCCGATGCTTCGTTATCCGAACGCCATGAACCCGCGATGCGCTTCGCTTGACACGATCGCCGAAGAGATTCGCCGTTGCCGGCTCTGTCGCGACGCGCCTCGATATGGCGCTCCCCTACCCCATGAGCCTCGACCCGCCTTCCAGGTCTCGACCGCCGCGCGCCTCTGCGTCGCCGGCCAGGCGCCGGGGGTCCGGGTTCATGCCTCGGGGCGCCCCTATACCGATCCGTCCGGCGTCCGCCTGCGCCAATGGCTGGGGATCGGCGAGGAGATATTCTACGATCCGATGAAGGTTGCGATCGTGTCGATGGGATTTTGTTTTCCGGGGCTTGACGCCAAAGGCGGCGACCTGCCGCCTCGCCGCGAATGTGCGGAGACGTGGCGCGAGCGATTGTTTACGCTCCTGCCCAATCTTGAGCTCATTCTGCTCGTCGGCCAATATGCGCAGAAGTGGCATCTCGATGCGGCGCTGGTCGCCGATGGATTGACCGAAACGGTCGGCAAGTGGCGAGATGTCTATCGCTCCAGCGACCGTCCCCGGCTGATACCAATGCCGCATCCCTCGTGGCGGAACAACGCCTGGCTGAAGCGCAATCCCTGGTTTGAATTCGAGCTGTTGCCGGTGCTGCGGGCGGACGTGGCGCGGATCGTCGCGCCCGACCTCGCGCGGTTGCGCGCAACCGGCGATCGGTCAAAAATAAACGCCTCGCTCGAGACCAAACCGTTGCGGCGCCGCTCGACCGGGTTGCCATGATCGGTCAGTGGGTGGCGATGCGGCCTGGGGAGGAAATGAGATGAGCGACAACATCGCCCGCCGGGCTTTGCTGAGAGCGATGGGAGCAACGGTCATGACGGCTACCGGATTTAGTGGTTCCCAAGGGCAGACGCAAGAGCCTGCGCCCTGGTCCTCGGGGACCGAACCGCCGAGACTGAAGGCGCCGCCGAACGGGTGCGACTGTCACATGCACATTTACGACAGCCGCTTTCCGGTAGCCCCAAACGCCAAGCTCCGGCCGGCGGATGCGACCGTCGACGACTATCGCCGGTTGCAGAAACGGATCGGGACGACGCGCAACGTCATAGTCACGCCGTCGACCTACGGCACGGACAATTCGTGCAGCCTCGACGCGATCGCCAGGCTCGGCGCGACCGCTCGGGGCGTCGCGGTGGTTGACACAAGCGTCACCGACGCGGAACTGAAGCGGCTCGATAGCCTCGGCATGCGCGGGATCCGCTTCAATCTCGTCCAGTCAGGCGCGACCACGATCGATATGGTGGAGCCGCTGTCGAAGCGCGTCAACGATCTCGGCTGGCATGTTCAGATCCATATGCTCGGCGACCAGATCGTCGAAGCCGCCGAGCTGCTGCAACGGCTGCCCTCCCCGATCGTCTTCGACCATATGGCGCGCGTTCCCGAGCCCGCGGGCGTCGATCATCCGGCGTTCACCTTGATGCTCA
This sequence comes from uncultured Alphaproteobacteria bacterium, assembly GCA_963794155.1. GTDB lineage: Bacteria > Pseudomonadota > Alphaproteobacteria > Rhizobiales > Beijerinckiaceae > Roseiarcus. The sequence goes on from CAWCCX010000010.1 coordinate 89,784, forward strand.
AGCTCATCGATCGCGGGCGGACGTGGGTCAAGCTTTCGAGCGCCTACCAGGACTCGAGGAGCGGCCCGCCCGCCTATGGCGACGTCAGCAAGGTTGCTGAGGCCTACGTCAGGGCCGCGCCGGAGCGAATGGTATGGGGCAGCGACTGGCCGCACCCGACCGAAAAGGCCGACGCCAAGCCGGATGACGCGATCCTGTTCGACCTCTTAACCGACTGGGCCCCTCAAGAGGGGGTCCGCAATCGCATCCTCGTCGACAACCCTGCGGCGCTGTACCGGTTTGATTAGACGGCGAGCTCTTACGGGCAGATGTATCTCGCGCCGTCCGGCGCCTTGAAACAGCCGATCAACTCCGGAAACAGCGTCTTCGGCAACCAAAGCACCGCGTTGGGGAAAAAGATCGCGAAAGCGATCGTGACGAAAAAGATCACGTAAATTGGCAGCGACGCCCGCAGCGCCGCCGAGAAGCGGACGCCGACGAACTTGGACGCCATCAGCAGGGACAGTCCATACGGCGGCGTGATCAAGCCGAAGGCCAGCGTGATGATCAGCACGATGCCCATATGCACGCTATTGATCGACGCCTGGTCGGTGAGTTGATTGACGACCGGCATGAAGATGATGATCGCCGGGATCGGTTCGATGAAGTCGCCGACGATGGTGAATACCGCCACCAGGAGGAACATGATGGCGCGCGGATCGCCGCCCGAAACATCGCCGATCCATGCCGAGACGACGATTGGCCCTCGCAGATAGGCGAGCAGCCAGCCAAACGCGGACGCAGCCGCAATGGTGATCAGCGGCAGCGAGTAGATCAGTCCGGCTTGCACGAAGTCGCGCCACACCAACCTCATATGACGCGGATTGAGCGCCGGGATCACGACAATAAGAATATAAGCGACGGCGACGACGCCGGCTTCGGTCGGCGTGAACCAGCCGGTCATGATGCCGCCGAGCAGGATCACCGGAATCAGCGCCGGCAGCGCCGCCGCTTGCGTCGCGCCGACGAGATTGCGGAAGCTCGATCGCGGCCGGCGAAATCCGATCGGCCCGAAAAAATAGCAGAACAGCATGAGGCCGGCGCCGACCATCGCGCCGGGCAGAATGCCGGCCAGAAACAGCCCGGCGATCGAGACATTTCCGACCGCGCCGTAGACGACCGCCATGATGCTCGGCGGCACCAGATTGGCGATGGTCGAGGCGGCGGCAATGAGGGCCGCGACAAAGGCGGGGGAGTAGCCCTCCTGCGCCATCGGGCGAGCCATCGTCCGGCTCAGCACCGCGACGTCGGCCGACGACGAGCCCGACATGCCGGAAAAAAACATGCTAAAGACTGTGGTGACTTGCGCGAGCCCGCCGCGCATGTGGCCGACCAGCGCTTGCGATAGTTCGGCGATCCGGATGACGACGTTCGCCGACGTCATCAGTTCCCCAACAAGAAGGAAGAAAGGGATCGCCATCAAGGCTTCCGAATCGACGCCGTTGAACGCCTGCCCGACGATCGACTGCAACGAGATCGGCGTCAGCATCGTCCCGACGATGACCCCCGCCATCAGCGAAAACGCCACCGGGACGCCGAGATAGCCGAGCGCCAGGAACAGCAGCGTCATGATCAGAAGGATCGCGCTGTTCGGCATCGGGCTTAAGCGGAGCTGTTCGGCGCCGGGAGCTCGAAACCACGGCGCAGGCCGTTGACGATTTGTTCGAGGCTGAATAGGGCCACCAATGCTCCGCACAGCGGAATCGGCGCGTAGAGATAGGCAATCGGCAGCATCGACGGCATGCGAAAACTGCCGAAGCCGGTCAGGAAGTTCTGCCAGCCGTAAACGACGAGGAACAGTCCGACAGCCATGACAATGGCTCGGTTCATGACCTCGAAGGCGCAACGCGTCATTCCGCTCATCGCCTCGGTCAAGGCCAGGAGCTGCAAGTGATCGTTGCGCCGTGTCGCTACCGACGCCCCGATGAACACGCCGTAAATGAAGAAGGCCGACGTCACTTCCTGCGGCCACAGCAGGGGATGGCCGATCACCCTCGCCACGACGTCGAGCAGCGTCGTCGAGGTGAAGCCGACCAGGCACACGCCGCAGAGCTGCATCAGCACGCGCTCCAGCGGGTCCAGCGCCGGCCACTTCAGGTGGCGATCGGCGGCGAGGACGAGGTCGGCGCGCTCGTCCATCGCCTATTCGATCGAGCGGCAGACCTGCAGGATCTTTTCGGCGTGCGGGCCGAGGCCTTTGGCGAGCTTGTCCTGCAGCGGTTCGGCGATCTTGATGAAGCTCGCTTTGTCGACGTCGGTGACGACCTTGACGCCGAGCTTCTGCAGCCTGGCGAGCGATTTGTGCTCGAGTGCGATCGCCTGCGCCGGCTGCTTCGCGCCGACCTCGGCCGCCGCGGCCTGCACCCAGCTCTTCTGTTCGTCGGTCAGCGAAGCCCACAGCTTATCGCTGACCCAAATGACGCTGTTATTGGCCTCGTGTTCGGTCATCGACAGCACCGGCGCGACTTCGTAGTGCTTGTTGCTGTCGTAGACGTTGATTCCATTTTCGGCGAAATCGACGACGCCGGTCTGCAGCGAGGTGTAGACGCTGCCGAATGGCATGTGGACGGTCTGCGCGCCATAGGCCGGGAACAGCGTGTCCTCGGTCGGAGTCGCCTGGACGCGCACCTTGTAGCCTTTGAGGTCGTCGACCGAGGCGACCGGCCGCTTGCCGTAGAGATCGCGAAGGCCGAGCGTGGCGAGCGCCAGGACGTGGCCGTCCTTGACGGTCGCATCGAACATTTCCCGCACCGCCGCGATCAGGCGAGGATCGGCGATCGCCTTGATCAACTGGTCTTCCGAGCGGAAGAGATAGTGGATCGACAGCACGCCCAATTCCGGGGCGACGGTCGCCGCGTTGGCAGTCGAGCTGATCATGAAGTCGATGTCGCCAGTGCGGATCTTTTGCAGCATCTGGGGCTCCTGCCCCAGTTGCGCGCCGGGAAACTGGTCGATCGCCATCGACCCGTGGCTCATCTCCATGAGCTTGCTATTGAAGAGGTCGGCCGCGATCCCGTAGCCCGTCGAATGGGGCTGGTCATAGGCGAAGCTGAAATGGCGCGTGTCGTCCGCCCGCGCCCCAACGTCGCCAAGAGCGCCCATCGCGACAGTAAAGACTGCCGCGAGCCACCGCCATCGGCCCATCCTGCTCTCCTCCGCTCGCGAGACGGCGCTCTCGCTCACCGACGCGTGCGCCGCGATTTTGTCCAAGCGTAACCGTCCGTCCCGGCTCTGTCCATGTTGGCGTCGACGCCAGAAGAACGCGATAGCTCTGGAACGGCTGATGGCGGGATTGGCGTTTAGGCAGTAGCCTGGCCTCATGGTGGAGTGCAGCAGCCTCGAAGAGTTCGTCGACCGGCATCGACGTTTCTTCGTCTTGACCGGCGCCGGGTGCAGCACCGGCTCCGGCATTCCCGACTATCGCAACGCCGACGGCCAATGGAAGCGCGCCCAGCCGGTGACCTTCCAGGCCTTCATGGGCGAGGAAAGGACGCGCCGACGCTATTGGGCGCGCAGCCTCGTCGGCTGGCGGCGCATTCGCCGGGCGCGGCCCAACGACGCCCATCGCGCTCTCGCCCGGCTCGAGGCGATGGGCCGAATTGAGCTCATTCTCACCCAGAACGTCGACCGGCTGCACCAAGCCGCCGGCAGCGCCCGGGTGATCGACCTGCACGGGCGGATCGATCTCGTCCGCTGCATGGCTTGCGAGTTGAGATCGCCGCGCGACGAGTTGCAGGACGAACTCGGCCGGCTGAACGCCGGTTGGCTCGATCTGGACGCAAGGGAAGCGCCTGACGGCGACGCCGACCTCGAGGAAGCCGACTTCTCTTCTTTCGTCGTCCCGTCCTGCCAACGCTGCGACGGCGTGCTCAAGCCCGACGTGGTATTTTTCGGCGAGAACGTTCCCCGCGACCGCGTCGACGCGGCCGAGCGGCGTCTGGACGAGGCCGACGCGATGCTGATCGTCGGCTCCTCGCTCATGGTCTATTCGGGCTTCCGCTTCGTCCAGCGGGCGGCCGGCGCCGGAAAGCCGGTGGCCGCCGTCAACCTCGGCCGAACCCGCGCCGACGAGCTCCTATCGCTGAAGGCGGAGCAGGCTTGCGAAGAGGCGCTGGCTTTTCTGCTGTGACCCTCGAGGCGCGCGGATCGAATTTGCGAGCCCCGCAGGCGCTGCGATCGCCGTCCGAGATGCGCCAGCGCCGCCATCGGCGGCGTCAGGCTCGATCCAGCCTGCGCGCCTAGAACTCCTTCGTCATGGCTTCGGAGCTGAACTTCATGCGCATGGTGAGCGCGGCGATTTTCCTGCCCTGCCTACTCGGCTGCGCCGTCGAGCCGCCGGCGCCCACCGCCCAGGTCGAACTCCCCTACTCGGCCTGCGGAACCATGGCCGACCTCAGGGCCAACCTGACCGGGACGCCCTACCCGTCGGCGAAGAGCGACGCTGTCCTTCACCGCCTCGGGGTTCGCTGTGTCGGCGGCGGTTACCCGGCCGTCGTTCGCGCCCGCTATTGAGCGAACGGCGCCAAAAAAGCGCCGGCGATTGCGCTTGGGCGCCGCAAAAGCAGACGGCGCCCGGAGGCGGCCGACGGCGTCGCGCTTCAGTTTTTTAGATAGCGCCGCTTAGCGCAAGATCGCGGCCCAATTCACCGGCCATGATAACGAAAGACTAATGATCAGCCCGAACGCCGTCAGCCCGGCCAATCGCATCTTTTCCCGCGCGCCCTCCGGCAGCGCCGCGACCGTCAGAACCGCCAGCACGAGGACGAGAAATCCCATCGGCAGGTTGGCGACCGAGGGGTGAATCACGGCGTCGGCGAAATCGCCCAGGATCGAGCCGATCTGATTGATGCCATCCATGAACGTGGACCTTCAAAACTCGTTGACGGATCGTCGCACGAATGGCTGGTCTCGCAAAGGATATCTTGGGAGTAACCTTTACTGGTCGGGGTCGGCACGGTTGCGGCGTTCCTTACGCTGCCGGCGTGGAGCCGGGCGTTCGCATTGTTTTAACGACGCCTGCCGTCGCCCCTGACGCGGCCCCGCGATTTCCGATTGACAACGGACGCGCGGGCTGGCGCCATTGCCTCGTACTGCTTCATTCGCGCCGCTCCCGCCCGGCGATGCCTGCCCGAGGAGGGGAGGCCGATGCGCATTGAGCCCGTGTTTCTGTTCGATCTCGACGGCACGCTGGTGGACAGCGTCTATCAGCACGTCCTGGCCTGGAAGGAGGCTCTCGACAGCGAGGGGGTCGACCTCTCGGTCTGGCGCATCCATCGCAAGATCGGCATGAGCGGGGGCCTGTTCACCAACCAGCTCGAGCGCGAGACCGGCGTCGAGATGAGCGAAGACCGGCTCGAGCGCCTGCGCCGGAAGCACGCGGAGGCGTATCGCCGAATGTCGGACCGCATCCGGCCGCTGCCGGGCGCGCGCGAGTTGCTCGCCTGGCTCAGCAACGCCGGCCTCCAATGGGCGATCGCCACCAGCGGGCGCATGGAGACGGCGGCGGTCAACCTTGCGGCGCTCGGCGTCGATCCGGCGAAAACACCGGTGGTGACGCGCGATCAGGTCAAATACGCCAAGCCCGATCCCGACTTGTTTCTCGCCGCCGCAGCGCGATTGAACGCGCCGATCGAGACCGCCGTCGTGATCGGCGACAGCATCTGGGACATGCTTGCGGCGGCGCGCTGCCGCGCGCTCGGCGTTGGGCTCCTGTGCGGCGGCTATGGCGCGAGCGAGCTTCAGGAGGCGACAGCCTTCCGCGTCTACGAGGACCCAGCCGACCTGCTGATCCACATCGATGAGCTTGGCGGACGGCGGTAGGGCGGCGCGGCCTTTGTCACTGGCTAAGTTCGGCCATTGTTTTTGCGAATTGCGCCGCGATCTGGTCCCTAAAAACATGGCGGCCGCCAATGACGACTTTGAGGCCGCTGCTCCAGACGCAATCGACGAACGGATTCCCGGCCGAGAAGATCCACGCGTCGAGAATCTCATCGTCCATCTTGCCGGCGAGCGTGGGATGGTCGGCGCGGAAGGTCAGAATGTCCGCCAGGGCGCCAGGAGCGAGCCGGCCGCAGCGACGCCTCAACGCCTGGGCGCCGCCGGACCAGATGGCCTCGAGTAACGCGCGCCCAGTCGATTCCCCCGGCTGAGCGCAGACATTGCGCGCCCGCATGCCCAACCTTTGCCCATATTCGAGTTGGCGCAACTCCGCCGCGACGCCGATGCTGACATTCGAGTCGGTCCCGACGCCGTAGCGCCCGCCAGCGCGGATGTAATCCGCCGCGTTGAAGACGCCGTCGCCAAGGTTGGCTTCGGTCACCGGGCAAAGACCGGCGACCGCGCCCGACCGCGCGAGGTCTCGGCTCTCTCCCTCATCCATATGGGTCGCATGCACGAGGCACCACTTTTCGTCGACCTTCGCGTTATCGATGAGCCAGCGCACCGGCCGCGCGCCCGACCAGGCGACGCAGTCCTCGACTTCCTTAATCTGCTCGGCGGCGTGGATGTGGATCGGCCCGTCGCCGGCGAGCGCCATCAGTTCGCCAAGCTCACCCGGGGTCACGGCGCGAAGACTATGGGGCGCAACCCCGATCGTCTCCGTTGGATCGCCCTTTAGCAAGCGGCGGCATTCGTCGACGAGACGCGCGAATGAGGCGACGTCGTTGACGAACCGCCTCTGCTCGGGCTTCGGCTGCGCCCCGCCGAACGTCGAATGGGCGTAAAACACCGGAAGCAGCGTCATGCCGATGCCGGTCGTTCGGGCGGCCGAGAGGATGCGGCCGGCCATCTCCGCCGGCGATGCATAAGGCGAACCGTCCGGCGCGTGATGAAGATAGTGAAATTCGGCGACCGCGGCGAACCCGGCCTCCAGCATCTCGACATAGACTTGCGCGGCGACCGCCTCAACATCGTCCGGCGACATCGCGAGCGCGAAGCGGTACATCATCTCGCGCCAGGTCCAAAACGTGTCGATCTGCTCGCCGCGGATTTCGGTGAGGCCAGCCATCGCCCGTTGGAACGCGTGGCTGTGCAGGTTCGCCGCCGCCGGCGCCATGATCGCGTGCCGCTCGTCGTCGTCCCGCGCCGCCGCGCCAATCTCCACGGCGGCGATCACGCCCGCCTCGATCGTGACCCGCACGTCGGACGCCCAGCCCTCTGGCGTCAAAGCCCTCGCGGCGTGGAGAACAGACAAGAATGAGCTCCGCTTTCCGCAATCGGCGTCGCCGGCAATGCGCCGCTTGCCTTTCGAACCATTCAGTCTATGCAATAAATGATCTGCGGCGGGAAGCCGCTGAGCGCCATGGTTCACGCAATCGACACCAGCCGTCCTGATGCGGTTTGGCTCAACGCCTCTCTTGCGACCCTCGCGTTGGGGCGGCCGGGGCTTGGGGTCATCGAATCCGGCGCGATCGCCGCCCGAGATGGACGAATCGCTTTCGCCGGTCCTCAGGACGAGCTTCCAGCCGCTTGGCGCAACGGCGCTCGCTTCGTCGATTGCGAAGGCCGCTGGATCACGCCCGCCCTGATCGATTGCCACACCCACCTCGTCTACGGCGGCGACCGGGCGCACGAATTCGAGCTCAGGCTCAAGGGCGCAACTTATGAAGAGATCGCCCGCAACGGGGGTGGAATCCTTTCGACCGTGCGCGCGACGCGCGCGGCAAGCGAAGACGAGCTCCTGCGATCGGCCCTGCGGCGTCTAGACGCTTTGATCGCCGAGGGCGTCGGGACGGTCGAAGTGAAATCCGGTTACGGGCTCGAGCTCGAGGCCGAGCGCAAATCGCTGCGCGTCGCGCGCAGGCTCGGCGAGCAGCGTCCGGTCACGGTCCGCGCGACGTTCCTCGGCGCGCACGCCCTGCCGCCGGAATTCGCCGGCGACCGCACTGCCTATGTCGCCAAAGTCGCGGACGAAATGATCCCGACGCTAGCGGGGGAAGGCTTGATCGACGCCGTCGACGGATTTTGCGAGCGGATCGCGTTCACGCGCGAGGAGATCGCGCGCGTGTTCGCTGCCGCGCGCCGGGCGGGGCTTCCTGTCAAGCTGCATGCAGATCAATTGTCGAACTCGGGCGGCGCGTCGCTTGCGGCCAAGTTCGGTGCGCTGTCGGCCGATCACCTCGAATATGCGGACGAAGAGGGGATCGCGGCGATGGCCAAGGCCAGTGTGGTCGCGGTCCTGCTCCCGGGCGCATACTATGTGCTGCGCGAGCGACAGGCGCCGCCCGTCGAGCTCATGCGCAAGCACCGCCTGCCGATCGCGGTCGCGACCAACTCCAATCCCGGCACCTCGCCTATGACCCCGCTTTTGCTCGCGCTCAACATGGCGGCGACGCTGTTCGGGCTCACGGTCGAAGAATGCCTCGCCGGCGCCACCCGCAATGCGGCGCGCGCGCTCGGCCTCGCGGCCGAAACCGGAACGCTCGAAGCCGGAAAATGCGCCGATCTCGCGATCTGGGACATCGAGCGTCCGGCTGAGCTCGTCTATCGACTCGGCTTCAACCCGCTCCACGCGCGCGTCTGGAGGGGTCGATGACCGTCGTCATCCGCGCCGGAGAGGCATCGCTTGCCGACTGGCGGGCGATCTGGCGCGGCGCGCCGGTCGCCGTCGACCCCTCGCACCACGCGGGCGTGGCCGCGAGCGCCGCGGCGGTCGAGCGGATTCTCGAGCGCGGCGAGCCGGTCTATGGCATCAACACCGGCTTCGGCAAACTGGCGGGCGTGCGCATCAAGCCCGCCGATCTGGCTCAGCTTCAGCGCAACATCGTGCTCTCGCACGCCGCGGGGGTCGGCGAGCCTGCGACCGTGGCGGCGACGCGGCTGATGATGGCGCTGAAACTCGGCAGCCTCGCCCAGGGCGCGTCCGGCGCCCAGCCCCGAACGCTTGGCCTCATCGAGGCGATGCTCGAGCGGGGAGTCACTCCGGTGGTGCCTTCGCAAGGTTCAGTCGGCGCCTCGGGCGATCTGGCGCCGCTCGCGCATATGGCGGCGGCGATGATCGGCGTCGGGGAGGCGCGCGTCGGCGACCGGATCGCGCCCGCCGCCGCGGCGCTCGCCGAGGCCGGCCTCGCGCCGATCGAGCTTCAGCCGAAGGAGGGGCTGGCGCTGCTCAACGGCGCGCAGTTCTCGACCGCGAACGCGCTGATCGGCCTTTTCCAGGCCGAGACGCTGTTCCGCTCGGCCGTCGCGGCGGGCGCGCTGTCGACCGACGGCGCGCGCGGATCGGATGCGCCATTCGACGCCCGCATTCATGCGCTGAGACGCCATCAAGGCCAGATCGAGGTCGCCGCGTCCTTGCGCGCGCTGCTCGCAGGCAGCGCCATTCGCGCTTCGCATCTCACGGGCGACGAACGGGTCCAGGACCCCTATTGCCTGCGCTGCCAGCCGCAGGTGATGGGCGCCTGTCTCGACCTTTTGCGCCAGGCCACGGCGACGCTGGCTCAGGAGGCGAACGCAGTCTCCGACAATCCGCTGATCTTCGCCGATACCGACGAAGCCTTGTCTGGGGGAAACTTTCACGCCGAGCCGGTCGCCTTCGCCGCCGACATGATCGCGATGGCGATCTGCGAAATCGGCTCGCTCGCCGAGCGCAGGATCGCGCATCTGGTCGATCCGGCCCTGTCCGGCCTGCCGGCGTTCCTGACGCCCAGGCCGGGGCTCAACTCGGGATTCATGATCGCCCAGGTGACCGCGGCAGCTCTGGTCGCCGAGAACAAGCAACGCGCCTATCCGGCCAGCGTCAATTCGATCCCGACCTCGGCCAACCAGGAGGATCACGTCTCGATGGCGGCGCACGGCGCAAGGCGTCTCGCGCCGATGGCGGAGAGCGCATTGTCGATCGTCGGCATCGAGCTCCTCGCGGCGGCCCAGGCCTGCGACTTTCATGCGCCGCTCAAGTCCAGCGCGGCGCTCGAAGCGCTCCGGGCGCGCCTGCGCCGCGAGGTTCCGCGGCTCGCGGACGACCGCTTTTTTCATCCCGACATCGCCGCGGCGACGACCCTGGCCCGCGACGGCGCGGTCATCGAAACGGTCGGCGACGCCCTCCTCCCGAGCCTCGAAAGGCGCGCGTGATGACGGCCGGACATCCCGACTGGCTGATCGTCGAGCGCGGCGACAAGCCGCTCGTCGTCAGCATCCCGCACGCAGGGATCGACCTCGCCGAGTTCGAGCCGGCGTTCGTCGATCCCTGGCTGGCGCGGAAGGACGCCGACTGGCGTCTCGACGAGCTCTACGATTTCATCGAAACGCTCGGCGCGACCTTGGTCAAGACGCGGCTTTCGCGCTCAATCATCGACGTCAACCGCGATCCGAGCGGGGCCTCGCTTTATCCCGGTCTGGCGACGACCGAATTGTGCCCGACCACGACCTTCGACGGCGAGCCGCTCTATCGAGCTGGCCGAGCGCCGGACGCGGGGGGCATCGCCGAGCGGCGCCGCCTCTACTTCGAACCCTATCACGCAGCGCTCGGCGGCGAGATCGCCCGCTTGCGCGGGCGGTTTGAGCGCGTGGCGCTGTTCGACGCCCACTCGATCCGCTCGCGAAATCCCCCGTCTCTTCGACGGCGAACTGCCGGTCTTCAATGTCGGGACCAACTCGGGGGCGAGCTGCAACGCCGGACTGCGCAAGGCGGTTGGCGCGGTTCTCGCCGCGTCGAACGACAGCATCGTACTCGACGGGCGGTTCAAGGGCGGCTGGATCACCCGCGCCTACGGCAAGCCGGATGAGGGCGTCGAGGCCTTGCAGCTCGAGATCGCCTGCCGTGCCTATATGGCGGAGCCGGACAGCCCGACCGCTGAGAATTGGCCAGCGCCGATCGACGAAGCCCGCGCGGAGCAAACGCGCGCGACGGTCAAGCATGTTCTGGAAGCGATCCTTGAGCGCCTCAGCCAATGATACCAATTTCTGCATCTCCTACCGTCATTGCGAGCGAAGCGAAGCAATCCAGGGATCTTAGGACGCACATCGGCCCCTGGATTGCTTCGTCGCTGCGCTCCTCGCAATGACGGTTCGCCATGTTGCATGAAAGGTCCACCCCATGACCGCGCCACTCCGCTTCGACAATATGCGCGTCATCCACGCCCCGCGCGGACCGAGCTTGAGCGCCAAGAGTTGGCTCACCGAAGCGCCGTTGCGCATGTTGATGAACAATCTCGATCCCGACGTCGCCGAACGGCCAGGCGAGCTGGTCGTCTATGGCGGCATCGGCCGCGCGGCGCGCGACTGGCCGTCGTTCGACCGCATTGTCGCGACGCTGCGCCGCCTCGACGGCGATGAGACGCTGCTCGTCCAGTCAGGCAAGCCGGTCGGCGTGTTTCGCACCCACGCCGACGCGCCGCGCGTCCTGATCGCCAACTCCAATCTCGTGCCGCATTGGGCGACCTGGGACTGTTTCAACGCCCTCGATCGCAAGGGCCTGATGATGTACGGGCAGATGACCGCGGGCTCGTGGATCTATATCGGCTCGCAGGGCATCGTGCAGGGCACCTACGAGACCTTTGTCGAGATGGGCGCCGGCACTACGGCGGCGACCTCACCGGAAAATGGATTCTGACCGCCGGTCTCGGCGGCATGGGCGGCGCCCAGCCGCTTGCCGCGGCGATGGCCGGCGCTTCGCTTCTCGCCGTCGAGTGCCGCCCCTCCAGCATCGAATTCCGCCTGCGAACGGGCTATGTCGACGTCCAGGCGAAAGACCTCGACGACGCGCTCGCGATCATCGAGAGGGCGACCAAAGCGAAGAAGGCGGTCTCGGTCGCGCTGCTCGGCAACGCCGACGAAGTGATGCCCGAACTCGTGCGCCGCGGCGTCAAGCCCGACATCGTCACCGACCAGACCTCGGCGCACGATCCGGTCAACGGCTACCTGCCGAAGGGATGGACGCTCGCTGAGTGGGAGGAACGCCGCTCGAGCGATCCCAAGGGAGTGGAGCGCGCCGCCAAGGCGTCGATGGCCGAGCACGTGCGGGCGATGCTCGCCTACGCGCACGCCGGGGTTCCGACCGTCGACTATGGCAACAACATCCGCCAGATGGCGCTCGAGGAGGGCGTCAAGGATGCATTCGACTTCCCGGGCTTCGTACCCGCCTATATCCGACCTCTGTTCTGCCGCGGAGTCGGGCCGTTCCGCTGGGCGGCGCTGTCGGGCGATCCGGAGGACATCTATAGGACCGACGCCAAGGTCAAGGAACTCATGCCTGGCGACCGGCATCTCCACAATTGGCTCGACATGGCGCGGGCGCGGATCAAATTCCAGGGCCTGCCGGCGCGCATCTGTTGGGTGGGCCTCGGCGACCGGCATCGGCTCGGCCTCGCCTTCAACGCCATGGTCGCTTCGAGCGAACTGAAAGCGCCGATCGTCATCGGCCGCGATCATCTCAATTCCGGCTCGGTCGCCTCGCCCAATCGCGAGACCGAGGCGATGAAGGACGGCTCCGACGCGGTTTCCGACTGGCCGCTTCTCAACGCGCTTTTGAATTGCGCCTCAGGGGCGACCTGGGTGTCGATCCATCACGGCGGCGGCGTCGGCATGGGCTTCTCGCAGCATGCCGGCATGGTCGTGGTCTGCGACGGCACGCTGGAAGCGGCGCGGCGGATCGAGCGGGTCTTATGGAACGACCCGGCGAGCGGCGTCATGCGCCACGCCGACGCCGGCTACGAGGCGGCGATCGAGTGCGCGCGGGAGAAGGGACTCGATCTGCCGAGTTTGGAGAGATGACGGGCGAGGCGACCGGCTGCGGATCTCTCGGCCCGGTCCCTCATCCCAACCTTCTCCCCGTGCGGGGAGAAGGGGCTTGAAGCGTCGCGCCGAGATCGTCAGCCTCTTAGCGCCTGATCAAGATCGGCGATCAGATCGTCCGGGTTTTCGATGCCGACCGAGAGGCGGATCAAGGCCGGCGTGATCCCTAAGCGCAATTGCTCCTCGGACGGGATGTCGGAATGGGTCATGGCCGCCGGGTGCGAGGCGAGCGTCTCGGTTCCGCCCAGGCTGACGGCAAGCTTGATCACTTCGAGCCGGTCCAAAACCGCGAAGGCTTGCGCCTCGCCGCCTTTCACTTCGAAGCTGAAGGTCGAGCCCGCGCCTTTGCACTGGTGCTCGAAGATAGGCCGATCGGGATGGTCATCGGGCAGAAAGCCCAAATACCAGACCGAGGCGACCTTGGCATGGCCGCGCAGAAATTCCGCGACCTTGCGCGCGCCCTCGGCGGCCGCGGTCATTCTGAGCTTCAGGGTTTCGAGCGAGCGCATCAGCATCCAGCCGGTATTGGGATCGCACATCGTGCCGAGGATCGTGCGCATGCCGCGGATCGCCTCAAGCGCCGCAGCCGCGCCCGAGCAGCCGCCCGCGATCAGATCGGAATGGCCGCCGACATATTTGGTCAGCGACGTCACGACCAGATCGGCCCCGTGCGCCAACGGCGTCTGGTACAAGGGTCCGAGCATCGTATTGTCGACGATGACGACCGGGCGCTTTCCGTCCTCGCCCCTGAGACCGTCGGAGAGCTGTCTGGCGCGGCCGATGTCGACGAGGCCGTTGGTCGGATTGGCCGGCGTCTCGAGATAGATCGCCGCGATCGGACCGATCGCCCGCGCCCGGTTGACCGCTTCCTCCATCGCCTCCGTGCCGCTCTCCGCCGCAAATTCGACCGAGGTCACACCGAATTGCGGCAGGATCCGCTTCAGGAGAAAATCGGTGCCGCCATAGACCGGGCCCGAATGAACGATGGCCGAGCCCGGCCGCGCGTACGCCCAGAGGCTGGTCGAAATGGCGGCCATGCCCGAGGCGAAGGTCAGATTGGCCTCGGCCTCGTCCCAGATCGCCAACCGGTCCTCGAGCATTTCGAGATCGGGATTGTTGATCCGGCTGTAGATGAGGCCCGGTTCCTCATTCGGCCGCTTTTGGCGCAGGCCATAGGCCAGTTCGAAGAATTCCTTCCCGTCCTGGGCGGTGCGGAAGACGAAGGTCGACGTGTGAAAGACGGGCGGCTTCAGCGACCGCTCGGACAGGAACGGATCGTAGCCGTAACCCATCATCAGGGTTTCCGGCGCGAGCGGCCGATCGCCGACGAATTTCTTGCGCCATCGTTGGTCGGACATGAGCATCGCCTCCCGCGCGGCTGCGTAGACAGGCTGACGTCTTACCGCTTTCGCGCGCCGCCGTCCGCATTCTCCCATGAGCCGCCGCCGACGATCGCCTGATATGTCCTCGCGATCAGCTCATCGGCCAGCCGCGGCGGGGGTTCGCGGCGCTCAAGGTGGGGCTTGACGGCGGCGAGCGGCACTTGGGCCAGCACGAACGCGGCGCGGCGCAGCGCTGTCGGACTGGCGCGGCCGAACGCTTGCCGCGCGAACGTCCTGAGGCACGCCTCGAAGCGCTCCGTCTGATCGGCGACGCCGCGGCTGAGCGCCGCCGGCCAGTCGCCCTGAACGAAGTCATGGCGGCTGTAGAGCATGAGCAGCCGGGCGTCATCGAGATGCGGGCGCGCCCAGGCGGGTGTGTGGAGCGCGGCTCTGAGGCCATCGCCGGCCTCGATCGCGGCGACGAAACCCTCCTGATAGGCGAGCACGGTCTGAAGCCAGACTTCGCCGAGCAGCGCGTCCCGCGAGGCGAAGCGATAGTAGAATGAGCCTTTGGGCGCCTTGAGCCGCTCGGCGACGGCGTCGACGGAAACAGCCGCCGGCCCGCGCTCGGCGATGAGCTCGCGAGCCGCAGTCAGGAAGCCGGCTTGATCGAATTGCGCTCGCCCCATAGTTGTAGACTATTAGGTCTAGACTGATTGGTCAAGACCTGATAGGGTGCGCCTCAATCAAGCGCAGGCGCCATCGTCATTGCGAGCGAAGCGAAGCAATCCCCCGCGACCGCGGCTGCCCTGCGGATGAAGGAAAGGGTTCTCCGATGTCACAGCCGAATGAACAGCCCGACGCCGTTGACGTGAGCCCGCTCTTGGCGGGCGCGGCCAAGACGGTTGCGAGCGTGCGTTATTGCTGGCTCGCGACCGCGTCCGAAGCCGGCCCTCCCCGCGTGCGGCCGATGGGGCGGGTGTTGAACGACCCCGGCGAGGACCAGTGGACAGTCCGGTTCGTCACCGATGGCCGGTCGCGGAAGGCGTCGGACATGCGGCGCGCCGATGAGATCGCGATCCTGTTCCAGCACGATCCGGACCTCGCCTTCGTCACCCTGATCGGCAAGGCTGCGCTTCATGACAGCGCGTCCGAGGTCCGCAGGCGATGGAAGGACGCCTATAACGTCTATTTCCCTGGCGAGACCGACCGCGCCAACGCGATCTTCGTCGAGGTCGACATCAAGCGCATGGAGCTTTGGATCCGCGGCGTCACGCCGGAGCCGTTCGGCATGCGGGCGACGGTGCTGGAGCGGGAGGGCGGCGGCTGGCGGGTGAGCGCGCGATGATAACATGCCCCCATCGCCGCCGGCGTCGGCTCAGGGGCGCAGGCCCGCGGCCAGGCCGAAATTATGAGCCCCTGAGCAGCGAGAGGACGGCTCTTTCCTCAGCGGTCAGACCTGCCGGCTCGGACCGACCGCTGATCTCCGCGGACTTTAGGACCCGCCCGCCGTCGAGATAGGCGATAGAGATGGCAGGATGAATATAGGACTTGCGGCAAACGGCTGCGGTGTTTCCCAACGCCGCCGCCACCTGCTTCACCGCGGCGCTCATCGCGCGCTTCGCCTTCGTCGCGCTCTCGGACCGACCCGAGGCTCGGAGAAAGCGCGCCATCAGCACCGTCCCTGCCCAGGTGCGAAAATCCTTCGCGGTAATGTCGCGGCCAGTGATCTGCCTGAGATAGGCGTTGACGTCGCCGGAGGACACGGCTCGCAGCTCCTTCTCCTGGTCGAAATACTGCAGAAGGTCCTGTCCCGGCAGCTCCTGGCAGGCCCGAATGATCCGCGCCACGCGCCGGTCGCGCATGGCGAGGGACCATTGCTTTCCGCTCTTGCCGGTGAAGTGGAAACGCACTTCCGATCCCTCGACGGCGACATGCTCGCTCTTGAGGGTGGTGAGCCCATAGCTCTGGTTGGTCCTCGCATATTCGTCGTTGCCCACCCGGATCAGGGTGGTCTCGAGCAGATGAACGACCGTCGCGAGAACTTTCTCGCGCGGCAGCCCGCGCAGGCTCATATGTTCTGTGACCGTCGCCCGAATTGTCGGCAACGCCTGGGCGAATTCGAGCAGGTGCTCGTATTTCGACTGCTCCCGCGCCTCGCGGTAGTCGGCATGGTAACGGTATTGTTTGCGCCCTTTGGCGTCGCGGCCCGTGGCCTGAATGTGCCCGTCCGCGGCGGTGCAGATCCAGACGTCGGTCCATGCCAGTGGTATGACGAGCGAGCGTATGCGCTTGAGGATGTCGGCGTCCGCAACCCGCCTGCCCTTCGCGTCGAGGTAGACAAAGCCCTTGCCCGCCCGCTTGCGCCGGATTGCCGGCGCGTCGTCGCACACATAGCGCAAGCCGGGGGGCGCCGGCATAACGAGATCGACGGAAATACGAACCCCGGAGTTGAGCATTGGCGGACCTTGATTTCCGAGGGGAACGCGCGCCGCGCATTGTCTGTTCCCGTTCCTGGGCCGAGGAACCCGTGGGAGGGTTCGCCCTCGCCGGCGACGGCGGTCCGGCTGCCCTTGTCAATTGCCGACCGTGAACACCGTGCGCCGGGCGCTGTCGTCGCGTGGCCATGCCTCCTCGACGTCCGACAGTGGAACCGGAGTCGTTGCGATCTTAAGGCCGGCCGGGACGGCCGCCCGCAGCAACTCGTCAATCGCGTGGACGAAG
The DNA here is from genome assembly GCA_963794155.1 of uncultured Alphaproteobacteria bacterium. Lineage (GTDB taxonomy): Bacteria > Pseudomonadota > Alphaproteobacteria > Rhizobiales > Beijerinckiaceae > Roseiarcus. The sequence goes on from CAWCCX010000010.1 coordinate 106,598, forward strand.
CGATCGAGGGGAATGCTGCCGATGCCGCTCCCCATCAGCACGATCGCGGAGGAGCGCAGCGCGGCGCTCGGCAGGGCAATGTCCGGCCCGCTGACCGAGCCGATCTGGACGAACCGGATCGGGACCGCCTCCCTTCCCGCCTTCGCTCCGGCAATCAGCAGGCGCTCGGCGCTCTTCCCCCAGAGGTAGTCGATCACGACATCCACCCCTTGGGCGAACTCTTGCTTCAAGCGCTCCTCCAACGCAGCCTCGTCGTCGACGAGCGGGATCGTCACATCGGCGCCGAGCGCCCCGATCGACTTGAGCGCCTCGGCGTTGCGCGCGGTTGCAATGACCTTCCCGGCGCCGAGATGCTTCGCGATCTGGACGGCGAGCTGGCCCGCCGTTCCGGTCGCGCCATTCACCAGCACGGTTTCGCCGGCCTTCAGCTTCGCGCGTTCGGCGCAGGCCGCCCACGACGACATGCCGGGATTGGCGATCGCCGCCGCCGTCACATCGTCGAGCTCGTCGGGGAGAGCCAGGCATCGGCCCGACGGCGCTACGGTTCTCTCGGCCATGCTGCCATGAGGCGGGCGGGGCATGACGAAATAGACCCGGCTTCCGTCATCGAGACGCCCCACGCCGTCGATGCCGGCCACAAACGGGAACTGGCCGGCCGAGCTATAGTGCCGGCCGGAGGCCCGGCTTTTCACCACCTGGCTGATCGCGGCGGCGGTCACCGCGATCCGGGACTCGCCCGCGGCCCGCTCTGGCTCGACGAATTCCGCATAGACCGGCGTTTGCCCCGCTCCCAGCACCACCGCGGCTTTCATGCTCATTTCCTTTCCGGGGTTCGCCCAGAACAATCCGCCTTGAGTTAAAAGCTGTTCCGGTCGTGGTAGGTCTGCAGGAACTGGCGCACGCGCGGCTCCGGGCTCTCGTGGAACACCCGCCGCGGCGGACCCTCGTCGATGATGCGGCCCTCGTCGATGACGGCGATCCGATCGGCGACGTGGGCGGCGAAGCCCATCTCGTGGGTGACGATCAGCATCGTCATGCCCTCGGCCGCCAGGCTCTTCATCACCTCCAGCACCTCGCCGACCAGCTCCGGATCGAGCGCCGAGGTGGGTTCATCGAACAGCATGAGCCTCGGCTGCATCGCCAGCGCTCGGGCGATGGCGACGCGCTGCTGCTGGCCGCCCGAGAGACGCGAGGGATAGGCGTCCGCCTTGGCGGCGAGCCCGACCCGGGTCAGCATCGCCGTCGCCCGCTCGGCCGCCTCGCGCGATTGCAGTCCGCGCACCCGACGCAAGGGTTCGGCGACATTGCCGAGCGCGGTCATGTGCGGCCAGAGGTTGAAATGCTGAAACACCATGCCGATCTCGCGCCGCATGTCGCGAAGCTTCCGCGCGCTCATCGGCCGACGCGCACCATTCCCCGAATCCTCGTAGCCGATCAGCCGGCCGTCGATGCGCACCTCGCCGGAATCGTAGGGTTCGAGGAAATTGACGCACCGCAGAAGCGTGCTCTTGCCCGATCCGCTGCGCCCGATCAGGCACACAACTTCCGAGCGCTGGACCGCGAGGTCGACGCCTCGCAGCACCTGATTTGCGGCGAAGCTCTTGCCGACGCCGGCGAGCTCGATCATCGGCGCGCTCACGCGCGGGCCTCCTCTTGCACGAGAAAGGCGGTCATCCGCGCTTCGAGCCGGGCGCCGAGACGCGACACCGTTTCGACCAGGAGCCAGTAGAAGACCGCCATGGCGAAGATGGCGTCGAACGCAGTGAAAGTCTCCGCCGCCATCGTCTGCACCTGATACATGAGCTCAGGCACGGTGATGATCGACAGCACCACCGTCTCCTTCGACAGCACGATCAGCATGTTGACGATCGAGGGAACGGCGGCGATCAGCGCCCCCGGCAGGGTGACCCGCATCAACGTATCGAACGGCGCCATGCCGATGCTCGCCGCCGCTTCGATCTGGCCGGCCGGCACCGAGGCGAATCCGGCGCGAAAGATTTCGGCGAAATACGCCGAGGAGTAGAGGCCAAGACCGAGGATACCGGCGGTCGTTGCGCCGAGCCTCAAACCGATCGACGGACCGCCGGCGTAAAGGAGAAAGAGCTGCATCAAGAAGGGCGTGCCGCGAAAAACCTCGACAAACACCCTGATGAGCGCGCTCAGCGGCGGGATTCTGAGCCGGTTCATGAGCGTTATCGCGAACCCCAGAAGGAGGCCAAGGGCGCCGCCCAAGCCCCAGCACAGAATCGTGACGCCGAAGCCGCTGATGAGTGAAGGCCCGTAGCGCCACAGCACGTCCAGGTTCATCGCCCGCTTCCCGCCGCCAAGCGCCGCTCGGCGAGCCCGCCCAGCGCCGCCAGGCAAAGGTTGATCGCGAGATAGAACAGGCCGCCGCCGACATAGGCTTCGAACGGCCGATAGGTCTGGGAGGCGATGTTCATGCTGACGCGGGTCAGTTCCGAAATGCCAACCACCGAGACCAGTGACGACGCCTTCAGCAGCAGGATGAATTCATTGATGAGCGGCGGGACCGAGATCCTGAGCGCCTGCGGCATGAGAATGCGCCGCCAGATATCGAGGGGGCCGAAGCCGAGCGCGGTCGCCGCCTCGCCCTGCCCGAGCGGAACCGCGTTGAGCGCGCCACGCAGGATTTCCGACTGAAAAGCGGCCGAAGAGAGAGCGAGCCCGCCGACCGCGGCGACGATCGCCGGCACGTCGAGCCCGTATACGGCGAGAAAATAATAGATGAACAGAAGCTGGACGAGCAGCGGCACGCCGCGAAACACGCTGACATAGGCCGCGCCCAGGCGCTTGAGCCAGACGCGCCGCGAAACGCGGGCGGCGCAAACCGCGGCCCCGATCAGAAATCCAAAGACGATGCCGGCGAGGGAAACGGCGACCGTCGTCGTCGCCGCCTGCGTGAGATAGCCGAACGAATGGAGGATGACCTCGGGCTTCATCAGCTGACGCTGGAGCGGGCCGGGTATTTACGGAATCCGTCATCGCGAGCGAACCCCGGATCAAGTCCGGGGGGAAGCGATCCAGAGACCATAGAGCGACGCCCCTTCGCCCTATGGATCGCCACGTCGCCCTCCGGGCTCCTCGCGATGACGAGCCGTCAGATCGTCGGCTCGGGGACCGTCTTCGGCAGGTCCATCGTCTGCCCGAACCAGGTCTTCTGGATGTTCGCCATCGTCCCGTCAGCCTCGACCTTGACGATCGCCGCGTTGATCGCGTCGATCAGCGCCTTGTCGTCGAGACGCGCGACCCAGGAGAAATAGGTCGGCTGGCCAAACGGCGGCGTCACCACGGCGAAGGTGTCAGACCGCTGCTGGGCGGCGTAGGCGAGATTGGGCAGCGAATTGACTGAGGCGTCGATGCGCCCGGCCGCCAGATCGGCGTAGGACTGGTTGTTGTCGACATATTCCTTCACTTCCACCGGCTTCGGAAGCTTGGCGGCGAATGCCTTGAGCTGCTCGACCTGCGACGTGCCCTTCTGGCCGCCGACCGTCTTGCCGGCAATGTCCTCGGGCTTCATGATGCTCGTATCGTTGGCGCGTTTCATCAAGGCCGCAGTCGCGTCGGCGATCGGGACTGAGAACGCGTAGCGCTTCATGCGCTCCTTGGTGATGGTGACCGGCGCGATCACGAGGTCGAATTTCTTCGCTTCGAGGCCGGGCAGAACGCTGGTCCACGGCAGGTCGAGATAGGAGACCTTGACGCCCATCTCCTTGGCCACCGCGTCGACGAGGTCGCGATCCAGGCCCTTGTAGGTTCCATTGTCGGAGATGTCGAACGGCGGGAATTGCATTTCGGTCGCCGTCGTGAGTTCGCCGCGCTTCTTGACCTCGGCCAGCGTGTCGTCGGCCAAGGCGGCGCGCGGCGCGCCGAAGAATGCGCCTGAGGCCGCAACCGCCGCCAATCCGCGCTGAAGCGCGCCGCGCCGGGTGAAGGCGAGTTTGTCGAATTGCGTCATGGCGAGGCTCCCATCCTGAACAGGTCCGAACGCCGCGCTGTGGGCGGCGGATTCAAACCGCTTTTCAGCCAGCGCCAATGTTGACGAGCCTCGTCCGGGTGTCAATTGAGACGCGGACAGATCGGCCTCGACAAGGCCGGCGCCTTCGCCCTGTTCGACATCCCCTGGGGCGTGTGGCCCCTCCACCGCTTCGCGTCGGCGGATAGGGCGGCCATCGGCCCTTTCCTCGAAGGGGCGGCGCATAGCCAACCCGAGCCGATTCCGCCGCGGTTGCTCGAGCGTGTCGGGACATGCATTCTATCGGATTGCAGGCGCACGGGGTGGGCGCTCGTTTCCACGAAACCCGCCACGTGGGTAGAACAATTCGGCCTCAAGGACCGCCATGATCGAGGAACCGCCCCCGCTTGTCTTCGCCTCCGCGGTCGAACGACCTCCGGCCGAGCTCGTCGAGCGCTTTCGCGGCGTCCCGACCAGCTTCATTGTCGACGCGATGGGCGGGACGGGCGCTCTCGACTGGCGCATCAGGCCGCTCGTCGGCCGCTCGCTCGTCGGCGTCGCGCTCACCTGCGATTGCGGCCCGCTCGACAACCTCGCGTTCATGGCGGCGCTCGCCGATTGCCGGCCCGGCGATGTGCTCGTCGTTGCGACCGGAGGCCACCTCGGAGCGGCCGTGACCGGAGACCTGCTCATCGGCGTCGCCCACAATCGCGGCGCCGCGGGCTTCGTCACCGACGGTCTGGTGCGCGACCTCGACGACCTCGAGGCGATCGGTCTGCCGGTCTATGGGATCGGTGTCACTCCGAATTCGCCGCAAAGACGCGGCCCCGGCACGGTCGGCATGCCGATCGTCTGCGGCGGCGTGGCGATCGCCTCGGGCGACGTGATGGTCGGGGACCGCGACGGCGTTGTCGTCGTTCCGCGCGCGCGCGTCTCCGCGACGCTGGAGAGTCTCGAACAGGTCAAGGCTTCCGAGGCCGCCACGCTCGAGAGGGTGCGAGCGGGATTGAAGGACCTACCTGTCGACGTTCCGGCGCTCAGCCGCGGCGGCAAGACCTGACGCAGGCCCGCCGGCGGGGTTTTCAATCTGGGGCTGGAGGCATCGGCCATGATCGATTTTCCCATCATCGACGCTCACATCCACCTCCTCGACCAGAAGCGGTTCGGCTACGCCTGGGCCGACGGCGAGCCGGCGCTCAAGCGCGACTGGACGCCGAACGACCTCGCCAATGCAGCGAAACCGTATGAGATCGAGGGGTTGGTGTTCGTGGAAGTCGATGTCGACATGCCCCAATATCTCGACGAGGCCGAGTGGGTAGACGGCCTCGCCGCGCGCGACCGCCGGGTGCTGGGCGCCGTCGTCTGCTTGCCGCTCGAGCGGGGGGCGAAAATCGAGCCCGAGATCGCGCGGATCGCGAAGCTCAAGACTGTGCGCGGCGTGCGCCGCCTGATCCAGAACCAGTCCGACCCGGAGTTCGCGCTACGGCCGGGCTTCCTCGAGGCGATCCGGCTGTTGCCGAAGTATAACCTCTGTTTCGACATCTGCATCCTGCATCCGCAAATGCCGAACACGCTGACCATGATGCGCCACTGTCCGGACGTGTCGTTCGTCCTCGACCACATCGGCAAGCCCGGAATCAAGGCCGGCATCCTCGACCCCTGGCGCGCGCATATCCGCGAGATGGCGGCGCTCCCTAATGTCGTCTGCAAACTCTCCGGCGTCACCACCGAGGCCGACCATAAGACCTGGACCCGCGATCAGCTCAAGCCCTATGTCGATCATGTGATCGAGTGCTTTGGCCCGGATCGGATTCTTTACGGCGGCGATTGGCCGGTCTCCGAGCTCGCCGGGAGCTATCTGCAATGGCTGGCGACGCTCGACTGGGCGACCGCCGGCTTTTCGCCGGCCGACAAGCGCAAGCTCTTCCGCGACAACGCGGCTAAGGCCTATCGGCTTCACGCCTGATGGAGACGTCCGTCATTGCGAGGAGCCATAGGGCGTTCGGAAGAACGCCCGTCTTTCGACGGGCTATAGCGACGAAGCAATCCAAAGGCCAAAAGGCGCTCCGCGTTCGCCTGGATCGCTTCGCTTGCGCTCGCGATGACGACTCTCGTTTCGACCGACACGCATCATGCTTCGGCGCGCAAGGCGCCCGCTCCATGGTTTGGAAGGTGAATTCATGAGCCCAAATCCGGTCGGCGGCGCCCGAACGAAAAGCCGCTGGCGGCCGGTTCTTAGGATCGAGGGAGCGCCGCCGTAATGGCCCGCCGGCTCAGGTTCCGATGAACGCGGCCGCCTTGCAACGCCGAGGCTATAGCGTCCCCGCCCTGCGGGCGCTAGCCGAGAAGCGTCTGCCGAGAATGCTGTTCGACATGGTCGACGGCGCCGCCGGCGACGAGATCACCATGCGCCGCAACGAGGCGGCGCTGGCCGCAATCGAGCTTGCGCCGAAGCTGCTCGAAGGCGCGGCGGCGCGCGACCAGTCGGTCGAGTTGTTCGGCGCCAAGCTCCGCTCGCCGGTCATCATCGGGCCGACCGGCCTTGCGGGCCTGCTGTGGCCACATGCCGAACTCGCCGCAGCCCGCGCCGCCGCGCGGTCCGGGACGATCTATTGCACAAGCCACGCCTCGACCGCGACCATCGAGGAGATCGGCGCGGCGACGCGGGGGCCGAAATGGATGCAGGTCTTTCTATACAAGGATCGCGGCCTCACCGCGGAATTCGCCGCCCGCGCCGCCGCCGCCGGCTATCGCGCCCTAATCCTCACCGTCGACAACCAGGTGGTGGCGGGGCGGGACCGCGACGCCCGCAACGGCATGACGTTTCCGCTCCATTGGGGGCCGCGCAGCATGCTCGACTTCCTCAGCCGGCCGGGCTGGCTCCTGCGGATGGCGCAGACGCCGTCGCCGACCTTCGTCAATTACGGCAAGCGGACCTCGATCGTCGACTTCGGTCCGCTGATGGCCGAGCAGCTCGATCCCGATGTCGGCTGGAGCGACGTTGACCGGCTGCGCAAGCAATGGCGCGGGCCGCTCCTGATCAAGGGGCTCCTACATCCAGATGACGCCCGCGAGGCGGTCAGCCGCGGCGCCGACGGAATCATCGTCTCCAACCATGGCGGCCGCCAGCTCGACGGCGCGGTCGCCACGATCCGCGCGCTGCCGGGCATGGTCGAGGCGGTCGGCGGCCGTGCGCCGGTCCTGATCGACGGCGGCTTCCGGCGCGGCGTCGATGTCGTCAAGGCGCTGGCGCTCGGCGCGCGCGCAGCGCTGATCGGCCGCCCGCATCTCTGGGGCGTCGCCTGCGCGGGCGAGGACGGGGTTTTCTGGGTGCTCGAACTCTTCCGCCGCGAGATCGATCGCGCGCTCGCGCTCGGGGGATGGGACGGCGTCGCCAGGCTCGATGCAAGCATTTTTTTTCATGCCCGTCCCGAGGGCGGTGAGCGCCGGCAGAGCTAAGGCATTCGCGTCAAATCGCTTGCTTTCATATAAAGACATGTTTATATGATTATGTCAGCGCGAAACAACATTGACGGTATGAAGAATGAGTCGTCAGGCCATCGACGCGGCGTTCGCGCGCAGTGAAGGCGCGGTCGCGACCCTGAGCAGCGCCGCGAGCGAGCGCATCCTCCTGCTCGACGGGGCGATGGGCACTCAGATCCAGTGCCTCGGTCTCGATGAGACCCATTTCCGCGGCGACCGGTTTCACGCCTGCGAACGCCACCTGCAGGGCAACAACGATCTCTTGACCCTGACCCAGCCCCAGGCGATCGAGGACATCCATCTCGCCTACGCAATTGCCGGCGCGGATATTCTCGAAACCAACACCTTCTCTTCGACCTCGATCGCGCAAGCCGATTATGGAATGCAGGAATTCGTCTATGAGCTCAATCGCGACGGGGCGCGATTGGCGCGGCGGGCGGCGATCAGAGCGGAAAAGGCGGACGGCAAACGCCGCTTCGTCGCCGGCGCGCTGGGGCCGACGAACCGCACCGCGTCGCTCTCGCCGGACGTCAACAATCCGGGCTTCCGCGCGGTGAGCTTCGATGAGTTGCGGGTCGCCTACGGCGAGCAGATCCGCGGGCTCATGGACGGCGGCGCCGACCTTATCCTGATCGAGACCATTTTCGACACCCTCAACGCCAAAGCCGCGATCTTCGCCTGCTTCGAGGCGTTCGCCGAGCGCGGCCTTCGCTTGCCGCTGATGATCTCGGGCACCATCACCGACCGTTCGGGGCGCACGCTCTCCGGCCAGACGCCGACCGCGTTCTGGCACTCGGTGCGCCACGCGCGACCTTTCTCCGTCGGCCTCAATTGCGCCCTTGGCGCGAGCGCCATGCGCGAACATCTGGCGGAGATCGCCAACGTCGCGGACACATTGGTGTGCGCCTATCCCAACGCCGGCCTGCCCAACGCCTTCGGCCAATATGACGAAAGCCCGCAGGCGATGGCCCAGCAGATCGGCGAGTTCGCCGCCGACGGCATCGTCAACCTCGTCGGCGGTTGCTGCGGCTCGACGCCGGAGCACATCCGCGCCATCGCCCAAGCCGTCGGCAAATTCAAGCCGCGCACGGCCCCGACGATCGCGCCGCTGATGCGCCTCTCCGGCCTCGAGCCGTTCACGCTGACATCCGACATTCCGTTCGTGAATATCGGCGAGCGCACCAACGTCACCGGCTCGGCCAAGTTTCGCAAACTCATCACCGCGGGCGACTATTCCGGGGCGCTCGTCGTCGCCCGCGACCAGGTGGCGAACGGGGCGCAGATCATCGACATCAATATGGACGAGGGGCTGATCGATTCGAAAGCGGTGATGGTCGAGTTTCTTAACCTCGTCGCCTCCGAGCCGGATATCGCCCGCGTCCCGGTGATGGTCGATTCGTCGAAGTTCTCGGTGATCGAAGCCGGGCTCAAGTGCGTCCAGGGCAAGGCGATCGTCAACTCGATCTCAATGAAGGAAGGCGAGGAGGAATTCCTGCGCCAGGCTCGGCTGGTGCGCGCTTATGGCGCGGCGGTCGTCGTGATGGCGTTCGACGAACAGGGCCAAGCCGATACGTTCGAGCGGAAAGTTTCGATCTGCACGCGCGCCTACAAACTTTTGACCGAGCAGGCGGACTTCCCACCCGAGGACATCGTCTTCGATCCCAATATATTCGCCGTCGCGACCGGCATCGAAGAGCACAACGGCTATGGCGTCGCCTTCATCGAGGCGACGCGACAGATCCGTCAGACCCTGCCCCACGCCCACATCTCTGGCGGGGTCTCCAACCTGTCGTTCTCGTTCCGCGGCAACGAGCCGGTGCGCGAGGCCATGCACGCGGTCTTCCTCTACCACGCCATCCAGGCCGGCATGGACATGGGCATCGTCAATGCCGGCCAGCTTGCGGTTTACGAGACGATCGAACCGGAATTGCGCGAGGCCTGCGAGGATGTCGTCCTCAACCGTCGCCCGGACGCGACCGAGCGCCTTCTCACCATCGCTGAGCGCTTCCGAGGCAAGGGCGGAATGGACGCGAAGCCGCAGGACCTCGAATGGCGCACGTGGCCGGTTGACAAGCGCATAGCCCATGCGCTCGTCAATGGAATCACCGAGTTCATCGAAGCCGACACCGAGGAGGCGCGGCTTCAGGCCGCGCGCCCGCTCGACGTCATTGAAGGCCCGCTGATGGCCGGCATGAACGTGGTCGGCGACCTGTTCGGCGCAGGAAAAATGTTCCTGCCGCAGGTCGTGAAGTCGGCCCGCGTCATGAAGCAGGCGGTGGCGAAGCTCCTGCCCTACATGGAAGCCGAAAAGGCCGCGGGCGGCGACGAGCGCCAGACAGCGGGCACGATCGTGCTTGCAACCGTCAAGGGCGACGTGCACGACATCGGCAAGAACATCGTCGGCGTGGTCCTCGCCTGCAACAACTACGAGATCATCGATCTCGGGGTGATGACGCCGGCGTCGAAGATTCTCGCCGTCGCGCGCGAGCGGAAGGCGCACGCGATCGGTCTTTCCGGCCTTATTACCCCGTCGCTCGACGAGATGGTTCACGTCGCCGCCGAGATGGAGCGCGAGGGCTTCGACATTCCTCTCCTGATCGGCGGCGCGACCACGAGCCGCGTCCACACCGCGGTCAAGATCCATCCGCGCTACGCCCGCTGCCAGGCGGTGCATGTCAACGACGCGAGCCGTGCCGTCGGCGTCGTCTCTTCGCTCTTGTCTCCCGAGACCCGCGCCGCTACGATCCAGGCGGTGCGGGCCGAGTACCGCAAGGTAACGGAAGCGCACGAACGCAGCGAAGCCGACAAGATTCGCGTGCCGCTCGTGAAAGCCCGGGCCAATGGGCTGAAACTCGACTGGAGCGGCTATCGGCCCGCGACCCCGAGCTACTTCGGCCCCCGCGTGTTCGAATGGAGCGATCTCGCCGACCTAGCGCGCTATATCGACTGGACGCCGTTCTTCCAGACCTGGGAGCTCAAGGGCCGCTACCCCGCCCTGCTCGACGATCCGGAGCAAGGGGCGGCGGCGCGATCGCTGTTCGACGACGCGCAGGCGATGCTCAGCCGCATCATCAATGAGCGATGGTTTCAGCCGAAGGCGGTGGTCGGCTTCTGGCCGGCGGCGGCGGCCGGCGACGACATTCACTTGTCCGCCGACGAGTCGCGCGCCACGACGATCGCGACTCTCTACACGCTGCGCCAACAGCTCGCGCGCCGCGACGGGCGGCCAAATGTGGCGCTCGCCGATTTCATCGCCCCCGCCTCGAGCGGCGTGCGCGACTACGTTGGCGCGTTCGTCGTCACCGCCGGCATGGGCGACGACGCGATCGCAAAGCGCTTCGAGCACGCCAACGACGACTATTCGTCAATCATGGTCAAGGCGCTGGCCGATCGGTTCGCGGAAGCTTTGGCCGAGGCGATGCACACCCGCGTGCGCCGCGAGCTCTGGGGCCATGCGCCGGACGAAGCGTTCACGCCCGACGAACTGATCGCCGAGCCCCATAAGGGCATTCGCCCGGCTCCCGGCTATCCCGCCCAGCCCGACCACACCGAAAAAGCGACCCTGTTTCGCCTGCTCGGCGCTGAGCGCGCGGTCGACGTCAAGCTCACCGAGAGTTACGCCATGTGGCCCGCCTCGTCGGTCTCGGGCCTCTATATCGCGCACCCCGAGGCTCACTATTTCGGCGTGGCGAAAGTCGAGCGCGATCAGGTCGAGGACTATGCGGCGCGCAAAGGCATGGGCGTGGCCGAAGTCGAGCGCTGGCTGGGGCCGGTGTTGAACTATGTCCCCATGACGGCGGTCGCGGCGGAGTAGCGGCGCCGACCGGGTGGACTTTCGGTTGAGGATATGCCAGGAATATCTCTCATCAGGGAGACCGTCATGGCGCGCGCCGTCGTCGGACGCTGGGGAAAAAACCTCGCAATCCGTTTTCCCGCCGACATCGCCAAGGCGGCGGGCCTCGGCGACGGACAACGGGTGGAAATCGTGTCGTCAAAGGACGCCATCGTCATCCGCAAGGTCAAGGCGGAAGAGACCGCGGAGTCAATGTTCGCCGGCAAGTCGCCGCAGGCATGGCGCGCTTTGTACCGCGGCGCGTATGACTGGGGCCCGGATCGGGGGCGTGAGCGCATCGAGGAATGAATGCGCCTGAATTCGTTCCCGAAGCCGGCGATCTCATTTGGTTGAATTTCGATCCGACGACCGGCCGCGAGCAGGCGGGCCGCCGCCCTGCCCTTGTGATCTCCCCGGCCGCGTTTCATCGCAACACCGGCTTTGTCCTCGTCTGTCCGATTACGACCCGCATCCGGCCCTTCCCAACCAGCGTCGTCCTGCCGGACGGCCTCCCGATCGCGGGCGAAATCCTCTTGAGCCACCTGCGCAGCATCGACGCGCTGGCCCGGTCGATCCGTCCCGTCGGCGTCGCCATTCCGCGCGAGACCGCCAAACTCGTTCGCGCCAAACTGGCCGCGCTGATCACGATTTGACGCCGCGAATCCGAGGACGGCCGACGTCGATCGAGGCGCTGATCAGATTCTCATTGTGACGGCGATTGCGGGTTCCGCGCCTATTGGGTGCGCTACTGGGAGAAGCTGACCGCGGCTCGGCGCGCGCCGTCAGCGAGCGGCGCTGTCCTGACGATGGAACGCCGCGAGCGCCGCCAGGATCAGCACGGGAGCCGACAGAACCCAGGCGCCGAAGCGCGGCGTCGCCGCCCCCGACAACAATGCGCCGGCGAAGAATCCGGTCCAGATGCGAGCCAGCATCAGCGCCCGGCGCAGATGGGTGTCCCAAGGCCCCTCAGAATCGGTCAGCGGCGCGCGCCTCGCCGCCAGCGCCAGATGCGACCCGACGCGGCTCAGCGTTCCCGTAATGAAGGTGGAGCTCACCGCCTGGGCGCCGACCCGGGAGAGCGCGATGTTGAAGACGCCCATTGCGAAACTGACGATCGCGATGGCGAAGCCGGTCGAGAGGAGGCCGAACTGGGTCAGGCCGATGATCGCTGCGAGCGTCGCCGCGACGAACGCGAATACGAGCCGCCGCGCTGCCCGCCCGGCGAGGCCTGCGAACAAGGCTCCCACAAACGTCCCAATGAAGAAGAACAGGATCGCCAGCGCCGAGGCCGACGCAGGCCCGAATTCGCCCTCGGCGGTCTGGTAGCCGGCCTGGGTCGTATTGCCGCTCATGAACGAAACGAAGACGCCATAGGCGATTATGCCGTAGGCGTCGACGAAGCCCGCGATCGTAGCGAGAAGCGCGGCCAGCCGCGCCTCGCTTCGGACCGCCGCCCGTAGCGAGCGCGCCTTATCATCGCCGACGAGGGATTTGGCGGCGGAGGCAGCCGGGGCGGGTTGCAAGGCTTCGTTGGCCATCGTCGCCCTTCGAACACCACGCAAGGCTGTCGGACCTCGCGCCGATCGCCGACATACTAGCGGACACGCCCGGGACGATCGAACCGCCCCCAGCGGCCGCTCCAGAGACGCGCCGGCCGCCGTTGGCCTATATTCGCCTTACTTGCCCGCCGAGGATCCTCTCGGCGTCAGTGGTCGCGAATGCCGTGCCAGAGAACTCCGGAAATTCGTCGGCCGACGCCGCCCAGGCGCGAGTCACTGGTCCGCGCCCGCAGCTCATCTATGACGGCGATTGCGGGTTCTGCGCCTATTGGGCGCGCTACTGGGAGAAGCTGACCGGCGACAAGGTCGAATACCGGCCCTATCAGCAAGTCGCGTCCCAATATCCGGCCATCCCGGAAGCCGAGTTCAAGCGCGCGGTGCAATTCATCGCCCCCGATCGGCGCCGCGCCAGCGCCGCCGAGGCCAGTTTCCTTACCCTTAGCCACGCGCCCGGCAAAGGATTCTGGCTCGCTCTCTACCGCCATCTGCCCGGTTTCGCCGCCGTCTCCGAACGGGCTTACGCGTTCATCGCCGCGCATCGTCCCGCCTTCCATCGAGCAAGCCTCATGCTCTGGGGCAGGAACCACGAGCCGCCGCGCTATGAACTCGTCTCGTTCCTGTTCCTGCGCCTGTTCGGTCTCATCACGCTTTCCGCCTTCGTCTCCTTCGCCGTTCAGGCGCAAGGGCTCATCGGCAGCCACGGCATCCTGCCGCTCGCGGACCTCGTCCACGCGCTTGCGGATGAGCTCGGGCCGCAGCGCTTCGTCCTCATGCCGATGGTGTTCTGGGTCACCGACAGCGACGCCGCGATTCAGGCGGCGTGCTGGGCGGGGGCGGGTCTTTCGCTGATGCTGGTCGTCAATCTCCTGCCGCGCCTCAGCCTCGTTCTCATCTATGCGCTCTATCTCTCGCTCTTCTATGCCGGGCAAACCTTCATGAGCTTCCAGTGGGACACGTTCCTTCTGGAAACGGCGATTGTCGCGCTTCTGATGAGCTTCGCGCCGGCGACCGGCGTTTGGCTCGCGCGCTGGCTCCTGTTCCGCTTCATGTTCATGTCCGGCGTCGTCAAGCTCCTGAGCGGCGATCCCAACTGGTGGAAATCTCTCGGCGCTCGGCTATCATTTCCTGACCCAGCCCCTGCCGACGCCGGTCGCGTGGTCAGCCGCAAGGCTGCCGCCCGGGCTTTTGAAAGTTGCGACCGGAGCGGTGTTCGTCGTCGAGCTCGTGCTGCCGTTCCTGATCGTCTTCCCGCGCCGGATAAGGTTCTTCGCGGCCTTCGGCATCCTCATGCTGCAGGGCTTCATTCTCCTCACCGGCAACTACAACTGGTTCAATCTTCAAACCATGCTCCTGTGCCTGCCGCTGTTCGACGACGCGGCGCTGCGCAGGCTATTGCCGTCCCGCCTTCTCGGACCAATCGAGGCGCGCGTGAGCCGTCCGGCGCCGCGACCGGCGGTGAAGGTCGTCGTGAACGCGGCGGCGGCGTTCATGGTGTTCCTGAGCCTCGTCCAGATGGACAGCCGTTTCGGCGGCAGCCCGCCGAACCCGGCCGTGGCGATCGACGACTGGTTCGAACCGCTGCATCTCACGAGCCCTTACGGCCTGTTCGCGGTCATGACCACAGCCCGCGACGAGATCGTCATCCAGGGCTCCAATGACGGCGTTGAATGGCGCGACTATGAATTCCGGTACAAGCCCGGCGATGTCGGCCGCCGCCCGCCGTGGAACATCCCGCACCAGCCGCGGCTCGACTGGCAGATGTGGTTCGCCGCGCTCGACGACCCTGGGCGCCTGCCGTGGTTCTCGCGTTTTCTGGCCCGTCTCCTGGAGAACGAGCCCTCGGTGACGGCGCTTTTGGAAACGAACCCGTTTCCCGACAGGCCGCCGACCTATGTGCGGGCGCAATTTTACGACTACACCTACGCCTCGAGCAGCGAACACGCGGCGGGCCAATGGTGGGATCGCCGGCTGCTCGGTCTCTACTTCCCGGCCGCGCATTTGAAGGGGCAATGATCCCTTGGCCGGCGCGAATGCCCGGCCCTGCCCCGACCGCGCCGAGCCGCCTGGCGCCCCGTGCGATCGCGGGCCGATGTCCCCGGACCGGGCCCAGCCGTCATACGTGGCGCGGCATGGCGCGTCCCAATCTCCATCTAAGCGCCGATCAGATTGCTGTTGACGAAGGCGTCCGTGCGATCTAAGTTTTGTTTAGATCGTTTGGGCCGATTTGCCGGAGGCCGACCATGACGGCAGTTTCATTCGACGCGGCGCGTGTTCCGGGGCCCTCGCGGAGCGACGCCGCCTCGGCCGGGCTTCTGATCTTCGGCGCTGCGGCGCTCTTCGTCGGCACGCTCTTTTATGCCCAATTGACGCCCGCCCTCGGATTGCCCGCGCTGCCCGCCGAGCGACCGCAGGCGCTCACGGACGCGCTCACGCTTGGGCCCCGGAAACTGGCGCTCGCCGGCGGCTTTGCGTTCCTCGGCGATGTCCTGTTGCTCGCCGCCTGCGTCGCCCTCGCTTCAAGCGGCCGTCGTCAGGCGAGCGGCCTCGAACGCGCCGGCTGGGCTCTGATGGCGGTCAGCGTCGCGATCGCCTTGGTCTTCGATTCGATGACCGCGGCGCTCCTCTGGCCCTTGGCGCATGCTGCCGACGCCGCCCCGTTCCTGGCGTTCAAGGCGTGGTTCGACTTTCTGTTCGCCGCCGGCGACGTTCCCTACGGCGTAGGCTTCATGGCGGTCCTATGGGCGGACGCGAGCGCCGTTTCGCCGCTCCTGCCGAAGCCTCTCTCGTTTGCCGGCCTCGCCGTCGGCGCCGCCGCGGCGATCAGCGGGCTCGGCTACGCGACAGACATCATGCACATGCCGCTGGTGATTGGACTCTCCGTCACATTGGGATGCCTCGTTCTGGTCGCGCTGGGCGTCCGGTTCCTGCAGCGCGGGCCGATCGCCGCGTAGCCGCGGTCGCGCCCCGACTTAGGTTCAATCACGACGATGCGCGCGAAAAGGAAAGCTGACTACCACCACGGCAATCTGCGCCGTGCGCTGATCGACGCGGCGGTGAGCGCGATCGCCAAACATGGAATTGCCGCACTCAACCTGCGCCAATTGGCCGCTCGCGCCGGGGTCACGCCCGGGGCCCCCTATCATCATTTCGCCAGCCGCGAGGAGCTCCTGAGAGCAATCGCGGAGGAGGGATTCGAGCGGCTCGAAACGAACTTGATCGCCGCTCGCGACGCTGCCGGAGCCGAGGCCGGCGCCCGCCTCGAGGCGCTGGGCCGCGCCTACATCGAATTCGCGGTTTCGCGCCCCGGCTATTTCTGGGTCATGTTCCATGGCGACGCCAAATCCTCCGGGCCGACCGAACCGGGCCTGCGCGCGTTCCATCTGTTGCGCGACGCCGTTCTCGCCTGCCAGGACACTGGAGCGGCGCCGGCGGGCGATCCCGCGGCCCTTGTGCTCACGGTTTGGTCGGCGGTTCACGGCTTCGCCACCCTGTGGGTCGACCGGGCGCTGCCCTTTGAGGGCATGCGGCCGGAACTCATGGCGCCGGAACTCGCGCGATTGCTCGCCCGCATGTTCGCCGCCCTCGCCCGGGTCCCGGCCTAAGAGGACGAAATCGCGGCTTGACCCCGCAGGCGTCGGGGCCGCAAGCTGCCGGCGGCGGCCGTTCAGAGAAGCCGGCGCGCGCGAGGGAGGAAAAAGATGGCGGAGAGCGTCTATAAAGTGATTGAGCTCGTGGGCACGAGCAGCGATTCCTGGGAGAAGGCCGCTAAAGCGGCAATCGAGCGCGCCTCCCTCAGCCTGAGAGACCTGCGGGTGGCCGAGGTCGTCGAGCAGGACCTGGTGATCGAAAAGGGCAAGATCGAAGCCTTCCGCACCAAGCTCAAGGTGTCCTTCAAGTATGAGGGCAAGGACTGAGGCGGCACGCGCGATTCCCGCCCCCTTTGGGGGCGGGGGCGAGCATATGAGCGGCGTCAGCGCTGAAGTCGCAACGGTCGGCCGCCTCTAGAACTCGACCTCGAGCTCCTCGATCTCCTCCTTCTCCGCGAGCGCCGCCTCGCGCCATTCCTGCATCGCGGGAAGGTCCCAAATCCGCTCGGCGTAGGTCTTCAGTTCCCCGTCGAGCTTGATCCCGTAGGTGCGGAAGCGGCTCACCACCGGCGCGTACATCGCATCGGCCATCGTGATCTTGCCGAACAGGAACGGGCCGCCATAGGCCTGAAGGCATTCGCTCCAAATGATGAGGATGCGGTCGATGTCGGCGCGCGCCTTCGACCAGATCTTGAAGTTGGGGAAATGGGCCTTGATGTTCATCGGCAGCGCCTGCCGGAGCGACACGAAGCCGGAATGCATCTCGCCGCAAATGGATCGGCAATGGGCGCGCTCTGCTTGATCTTTAGGCAGAAGTCCAGCTTTTGGCGCGATTTCGTTCAGAAATTCTCCGATCGCCAGAGTGTCCCAGACCCGGATGCCCTTATAGGTCAGGCAGGGAACAAGGATCGATGGCGACAGAAGCAGGATCTCGGCGCGGGCGCCCGCGTCGTCGGGCGCGACGATGACTTCCTCGAAATCGATCCGGGCGAGCTTGGCCATCAGCCAGCCTCGCATCGACCAGGACGAGTAGTTCTTGCTGCTCAGGGTCAGCGTCGTTTGCGGCATCTGGGCGGTCCACGACGGACGGGAAAATCCAATCCGTCCAATGGCGGTTTAGCAAAGGACGTGCCACAAGCTGATGGCATGGCGTTTGCTAACTTTGCGCCAGATCTCGGGCGATTTGATGATGTACGACGCGTATCAAGGGATGGCCGACGTCGGCGATCGCGTGCGTCAGTTGGCCCAAAACGCGCAGATGATCCTTGGCGCATGGGCCGCGCATCCGACGGCGTCGCCGTGGCGGCGGATGAGCGCCTATTACGAACTGGTGGCGCTCGCCGGCTTCACCCACGCCCGCCCGGACTATGGAATCGAGACCATCGACGTCAACGGCGCCCCGGTTCCGGTTGAAGAGCGCGGGGCCTTATGGACGCCGTTCTGCCAGCTGCTCCATTTCCGGAAAGCAGGCGGCCGGGACGATCCCAAGATTCTCCTGGTCGCGCCGATGTCCGGTCATTTTGCGACCCTGTTGCGCGGCACAATCCGCACGCTGTTGCGGGACCACCAAGTCTACATCACCGACTGGATCAACCCGCGCAACGTCAAGCTCGAGGACGGCGACTTCACGCTCGAGGACTATACCAGCCACCTCATCGACTTCGTGCGCTTCATCGGCGAGGATTGCCACATCGTCGCCGTTTGCCAGCCGACCGTCTCGGCGCTCGCGGCGACGGCGGTCATGGCGCGCGACCGCGGCGGCGTCCAGCCGGCGAGTTCTCACATTGATGGCCGGGCCGATCGATGCCCGCATCTCGCCGACCAAAGTCAACGAGCTCGCCCAGGAGAAGCCGATCGAATGGTTCGGCGCCAACATGATCGGGACCGTCCCGGCCAAATTCGAGGGCCGCGGGCGCCGGGTCTATCCCGGCTTTCTTCAGCTCTGCGCCTTCATGAGCATGAACGCCGAGCGGCACTCGAAATCCTTCGTCGACCTCTTCCATCATCGCATCGCCGGCGACATGGAGAAGGCCGACGCGATCCGCGACTTCTACAAGGAATATTTCGCGATCATGGACATGAGCGCGGACTTCTATCTCGAGACCGTCGACCAGGTTTTCCAGCGCTACCTCTTGCCGCTGGGGCAGATGCGCTACAAGGGCGAGCCGATCGATCTGAGGGCGATCAAGAGGACCTTTCTGCTCACGGTCGAGGGCGAGAAAGACGACATCTGCGCCGTCGGCCAGACGCTCGCGGCGCAGGACCTCTGCCCGGGCCTAAGGCCCTACATGAAGACCCATCATTTGCAGGCCGGCGTCGGCCACTACGGGGTCTTCAACGGCAAGCGCTGGGAGACACAGGTTTATCCTGTGCTAAGAAATCACATCCAGTCGAGCCGATAAAGCGTTGTTTCGCCAAACGATTGCCGTAGGGAAGGCGCGCCTCGGCGGCAATGCGTCGACTGGAGCCGTCGCCTCGGCGCAAATTCCGGTCATTCGCCGAGGGCTTGGCAACGGGTCAACTGACCCATAGGGGCCGGCCAACTCTCCTGATCTGGACTCGCAATCTTCCTGGGACCATCATGAGAGTCGAACTGTGCGGTAACGGCGATGGACGTCGCCCAGTTGCTGAATGGCGTCGGCCTCGGATTCGGGCCGACCCGATTAGGCTGGGTCGCCAACTTTTTGAGGCGTTGTATGGGACGCACTCTCCTTAGGATGCTTGCTGCCGCGACCGCCGCAGCCGCCCTCTCCGCTTCCAGTTTCACCATTACCGCCGCCGCTCAGAGCGATCAGCAGCCCACGCACGCCGAGCTCGTGCAGCGTTGGGCGGAGGCGGCTCTCGACGCCCAACTCAAGGGCATGAAGACTGGTCTTCGGCTGACCGCTGACCAGGAAAAGGATTGGGGCCCCTTTGAATCCGCAGTCAAGGACGGCGCCAAGGCGCGCGTGATCGCCCTGCAAAAGGAGCAAGGCAACAACTTGTCGCCGATGGATCGTCTGAATGCGAAGGCGGAGCGCCTAACGCAGGGCACAGCAAATCTCGAGACGATCGTCGAGGCGGCCAAGCCCCTGTACGCGAGCCTCAATGAGACCCAGAAGCACACGTTCATCACGCTCGGCCGAATGCTGGTGCCTGAGCGCGGGCGCTTTGTGAAGGAGATAAGGCGTCTGGGCGTTGGCGGGGCCGATCAGCACAGCGCGGAGTAGCGGTGGCGGGTAGCGAGTCATCGTGTGGTTCGGAAATGACCGCTTCACTCGATTTGCGACGCTGAGTTGTTTGCGACGAATATCCGCTTCGGGCCGAAACCGGTCAACGTGATCAGGTCCTGCAACGCCGCCAGAAACGTGAGGGTCCGCCATCGGCCGAAGGGCGCTTTGGCGACGAGGCGTTCGCCTCTGGCGCATCGGCCATGAGTGCGCGTCATGTTGGTTTTGGCCCAGGTCTCATCGATGAAGACAAGCGGCCTTGGATCGATCGTCGCCTGACGCGCCTTCCACCGCTCACGCCGCTTGGCGACGTCCGACCGGTCCTGTTCGGAGGCGCGAAGGCTTTTTTTTGAACGTCACGCCTTCATGCTGGAGAAAATGCCAAAGAGCGTAGTAGCTGACCACCAGGCCGCGGTCGGCCAACTCCTTGAGCAGAGCTCGCAGCGTCAGGTCAGGCTTCTCGGCGACCCGCGCCAGAACCCAATCCCTCTCGCACGCCACAACATAAGGCCTGTGGCCGCCCATTTTCAGAGCGACCGGACTGCCGACGGCGCGGTGGCGCTGCGACCACTTCACAACGCTGGCGACGCTGACCATGAACGTCTTGGCCGCCGCGCGGCAGGTCTGGCCCGCGGCCACCGCCGCAACCATCCGCTCCCGCAGGTCCAAAGAGGCTCGCGCCATTCCTGCTGGCCTCCAATCCCAGCCAGCAGATTGAAATCTGACTCGCGCCGCCTTGGGAATCTAGAGGCTTCTGTGAGGTCCGCGGCGCAACATTGCGAGCATAGGGTAGCGGACCTCATTGAAGCCGGATTGAACGAAGTCGCGGGGAGGTTGGCTGGCGGCGCTATGGGCTTTGTGTAAGGCGCGAGCGCGCTTTCGTCGCTTCGGCTTGCGACGCGCGGCGAACATGATGGGTTTGGCGAGCGGCCGACAGCGAAACGGGGCTTGCATGGGCTGGAAGTGCGCGCCAGTAGCGTCTGATGAGCGCTGCGACTTCGGGAGGGCTCAAGTTGTTTCGACCGCCTCCGATTGTTGGCGTGACGGAAAGGGCGCGAACCGTGATTGTGGGCGGGATCGTCACAGCGGCGCTCATGAAGTATCGCACCAAAACGACGACGTCTTGGACCGAGGCCGTTCGCCGCTACGAGGAAGGTCGGCGACGAACCTCATCGGCCCGCCGCAATCCGGACAGGGCGGAGGATCGACGCCGTTACTGTTGTCCGGTTCGGGCGAGGCCGGTTCTTCCTTTCCGTGCGCTGTCGGCTCGACCTGGCTTGCCAGGAGCGAGCGACAGAGGGCCAGCCTTTCGGTTCGATGGCCATTGGCGAGGAATCCAAAGTGACGAATGCGATGGAAGCCGTCGGGCAAGGCGTGGAGCAGGAAGCGCCGGATGAACTCGTCGGGCTTCAGATTCATGGTCTTTACGGCGCCGTCCTCGCGATAGTCCTTCCAGGTGAATCTGACATGTTCGTCGTCGCAGGCTTGGATGCGGCTGTTGGCGATGGCGACGCGATGGGTGTAGCGGCCGAGATAGGCGAGAACTCGCGCGGGTCCGCCAAGGGGCTTCTTGGCGTAGACGATCCAATCGAGGCGACGCACCGCAGCCAGCTGTGCGGCGAAGGCGGCGCGATCGGCGAGATAGGCGAGATCACCGAAGAATCCGAGGCCCTTCGCGTCGAAGGCGGCTTGCAGGCGTTCGAGGAACAGGCGACGGAACAGCCGGGCGAGCGGCTTGACGGCCAGAAAGAAGCTCGAGCGCGCCTCGATCCATCGGGAGCCGTCGATGGAAAGTCCGCCGCCGGGGACGACGCAATGGATGTGAGGGTGGTGCGTCAGCGCCTGCCCCCAAGTGTGCAGGATGGCCAGGCCGCCGATCCGCGCTCCGAGCCTGCGGTGATTGGCGGCCAGCGTGGTCACGGCCTCAATGGCGGTCTTGAACAGCATCGCATAGACGGCGCTCTTATTCTGGAAGGCGACAGCCGCGATCGGCGCGGGCAGCGTGAACACGAGGTGGAAATAGGGAACCGGCAACAGTTCGGCCTGCCGGTGGGCTAGCCATTGCGCCCGCGCCGCTCCTTGGCACTTCGGGCAGTGCCGATTGCGGCACGAGTTGTAAGCGATGCGCGTCGCGCCACAATCGTCGCAGGCTTCGACATGGCCGCCGAGCGCCGCCGTTCGGCACGCCGCGATCGCGCTCATCACGCGCTGCTCGGTCCGCCCTACATGTCCGACGTGATCGCGAAGATAGGCCTCGCCATGGCGACGCAGAATATCCGCGACTTCGATTGTCGGTCGGTCGAAGGAAGCTCCGGCGCGTGCCATTGCCAGCGCCGGAGCGCCCGTCTATCCCGGCGGCATGACCTCCAACGACAATCGATCGAGCGGACTCTGCGTCGCCCGGATCGTGTGGGTCGCGACTTGCGTGTAGCGCGCCGTCGACGACAGATTGTTATGACCGAGCAGAACCTGAATGATCCGGATGTCCGTTCCGCTTTCCAAGAGATGCGTCGCGAAGCTATGGCGCAACGTGTGCAACGTGACCCGCTTGGTCAACCCGGCGGCATTGACCGCCGATCGGCACGCAGCGTGCAACACCGTCGGATCAATCGGATGCTCTTCATCCCGTCCGGGAAAGAGATAGATCGTTGGCCGGGCGAGCCTCCAATAGGCGCGCAAAATGCCGAGCAATTGCGTAGACAGCATCACGTTGCGATCTTTCGCGCCTTTGCCATGACGGACCAGGATCACGCCCCGCGTGCTGTCGATGTCCGCCACTCTCAGCCCCGCGACCTCCGAGGCCCTGAGCCCGGCCGCATAGGCCGTGGTCAACGCCGCCCGGCTCTTCAGGCTCGAGACGGACTCCAGAAACAGCACCACCTCGTCGGCGCTCAACACAACCGGCAGTTTGCGCGGCTCGCGCGCATAGGGGATACGCTCGGGAACGTTCGCCTCGCCGAGCGTGATGCCGTAGAAGAAGCGTAAGGCGCAGACGATCTGGTTGAGACCAGGCCATGAGATGCCCGTCGAGACGAGATGGACCTGAAAAGCGCGAACGTCTTCCAGATCCAGCTGCTCGGGCGACTTGCCAAAATACCGGCTGAACTTCGAAACCGCGCTGACGTAGGATCGCTGCGTCGCCGGCGACATGTTACGGACGGTCATGTCCTCGATCATGCGGCGGCGAAGAGGGCTCAACTGGGCCATCGGCTACTCCTGTCTGAGGGATGGGCTTCAACATCCACATCCTCTCAGGCAGGAGACCCTCACAAAATCTCGATGTGCGCGCCGCGGTAGCGGCTTCGTTCAATCCCCTCTCGATTCAGTCAAAGCAGATCGCACTCTAATCGGCGGGTCTGTCTTGGCGCGCGCGACCGACGTCGCCCTCAACGGCGAAGCGTCTCTTGACGCGTTCGATCTGATCGGCCGCGACGCGCACCGTGAGCCGCAGGCCGGCCTCTTCGTCGCGCCGGCTCATGACCTCGGCGTGTTCGTAGAGCCAGTGCAGTCCCCGTCCGTCGCCGGCGTGGAGCGTGAGTTCGACGATCGGCCGCCCCCGAGCCAATCGGTCCTCGATCGCCCGCAAAAGGCGATCGATCCCTTCGCCGGTCGCCGCCGAGATGGCCAGCGGCGCTCCCTCAGCCGCCTTTTCCAGGTCGGCGAGCGCCAAGCGCGCATCCGGGTCGAGGCGGTCAGTTTTGTTAAAGACCTCGATCACGCGATCGCTGCGGTCCGCGACCCCGATCTCGGCCAGGATCGCATCGACGTCGCTCATCTGCGCGTCGCTGTCGGTGTGGGAAATGTCGCGCACGTGGACGATGACATCCGCAGCGCGCACCTCCTCGAGCGTGGCGCGGAAAGCGGAAATGAGCGTCGTCGGCAAGCTCGAGATGAAGCCGACGGTGTCGGACAGGATCGCGGAGCCGCCATGCGGAAGCCTGATGAGCCGCATCGTCGGATCGAGGGTGGCGAACAGCATGTCGGCAGCCAAGATCTCAGCCCGGGTGAGCCGATTGAACAATGTCGATTTGCCGGCGTTGGTGTAGCCGACCAGCGCGACCGTGGCGTAAGGCACAGCGTCGCGGCTCGCCCTTTGCAGAGCGCGTCTGCGCTTCACAGCCTCGAGCTCGCGCTTGATCCGGATGATGCGCTCCTGAATGAGACGGCGGTCGGTCTCAATCTGAGTTTCGCCGGGTCCGCCGAGAAAGCCGAAGCCGCCACGCTGTCTTTCGAGGTGGGTCCACGAGCGCACGAGGCGGGAGCGCTGATAGTCGAGATGGGCGAGTTCGACTTGCAGCGCGCCCTCCGCGGTGCGCGCCCTGCTGCCGAAGATTTCAAGGATCAGCCCGGTCCGGTCGATCACCTTGCAGCCGAACGCCCGTTCAAGGTTGCGCTGCTGCGCCGGGGATAGCGCGCAGTCCATCACGACGAGATCGATCGATTCCGCCTTCACTTTGGCGGCGATGGCCTCGACCTTGCCCTTGCCGAGGTAGGTCGCCGGGCGAAGCTCGCTCAGCGATACGGTCTCGGCGCCCACCACGACGAGGTCGATCGCGCGCGCGAGTCCTTCCGCCTCATCGCGCCGCGCATCGGGAGTGCGTGATTCATCGACCTGTTGCCGGACAAGACTGGGGCAAACGACCCAGGCGCGAGCGAGAGCCACGCGTCAGCCGCTTCCGGTTGTTGCTTGGTCCGCTGGGTCGAGCCGGGAGAGAGGGCTCAATGAGCGTCCGCGCCGTCTTCGACCGCCTCGAACATCGTAATCGGACTGGCGGGCATGATCGTCGAGATCGCGTGCTTATAGACGAGCTGGGAGTGCCCGTCGCGCCGCAGCAAGACGCAGAAATTATCGAACCAGGTGACGAAACCCTGCAGCTTTACTCCGTTGACGAGAAAAATCGTGACCGACGTCTTGGACTTTCGGACGTGATTGAGGAACGTGTCCTGGAGGTTTTGCGCCTTCTCGGTTGGCATTCGACTTTCCGTTCGTTGGGCCTTTTCGGCCGATGTTATTGGCTATACCCTCGCCTCAGATGAAGCGTCTGGATGGATTATAGCATAAAAAACATGGCGGGCGAACTCATAAGCCGAAAATACAATGTTAAAACGGCTTTCATGACCAGCCATCGATCGAGCCAGCGGTTGAATGCTGGACGTCGAACGGCAGTTTGCGCCGGTGGCGGGCGCGTGGGCTCATTCGCTATTGTGCAATGCGAAGATGGATTTTCTTCCGGGGGACGCCAGGCTATTCGACTCCCAGGGACTTCAGCTTGCGGTGGAGGGCCGAGCGCTCCATGCCGATGAATTCCGCGGTCCGCGATATGTTCCCGCCGAAACGGTTGATTTGGGCGACGAGATAGTCACGCTCGAAGGCTTCCCGCGCCTCCCGAAGCGGAAGGCTCAGCAGTTTTTCGCCGCCGATGCCGCTTGGTATCGCCGGCACGAGTGCGCCGACCTCGGCCGGAAGCATTGACGCCGAGATTTCCGCGTTGGGGTCGCCAAGCGCGAGGATCATCAGTCGCTCGACGTTGTTCCGGAGCTGCCGGATGTTTCCCGGCCAGTCATGGGACTGGAGCACCGCCATGGCGTCCGCCCCGACCCGCCGCGGCGCGACCCCCATGCTGGCGGCAACAATTTTCACAAAATATTGAACGAGTTCGGGAATGTCCTCTCGCCGCTCGGCCAGCGACGGGACCCGAATCGGGACCACCGAAAGCCGGTGAAAAAGATCCTCTCGAAAGCGCCCCTCGGTGATCGCTTCCGCTAGGTCACGGCTGGTCGACGAGATGACCCGCACATCAACGAATACGCGCGAGGCGCCGCCGACGCGCTGGAAGTTCTGATCGACCAGCACGCGGAGAATCTTCGCTTGCGTCTCGCGCGGCATGTCGGCGACTTCGTCCAGATACAAAGTGCCTCCGTGCGCCTCCTCGAGGGCCCCGATCCTGGGGGCCTCGTCGACGCCGGCTTCCACTCCGAATAATTCCGCCTCCATCCTCTCGGGCGACATCGCCGGCGCATTGATGACGACAAAGGGGCCGTCGGCGCGCCCCGAGCATTCGTGAATGAGTCTCGCGGCCAGTTCCTTGCCCGAACCGGCGGCGCCGGAAATGAGCACCCGCGAATTCGCCGGCCCGAGCTTATCGATGATCCGTTTGAGACTGACGATCGCCGACGACGATCCGACCATCCGGTCCACCGAGCCGCCGCGCGCTTTGAGATCGCTAACCTCTCGTTTAAGGCGCGAAGTTTCCAGCGCCCGTTCGGCGATCAGGATCAGGCGGTCGGCCTTGAACGGCTTTTCGATGAAGTCGTAGGCGCCGAGTTTGATCGCCGTCACCGCTGTCTCGATGTTGCCGTGGCCGGAGATCATCACCACCGGCACCGAGGGGTGCTGGT
This sequence comes from uncultured Alphaproteobacteria bacterium, assembly GCA_963794155.1. Lineage (GTDB taxonomy): Bacteria > Pseudomonadota > Alphaproteobacteria > Rhizobiales > Beijerinckiaceae > Roseiarcus. The sequence continues at coordinate 132,640 of CAWCCX010000010.1, forward strand.
GCTTAATTGCTTCGAGAAGCTGCAGCCCATCGAGCTTCGATCCCTGCAGCCAGATGTCGAGGAGGATCAACTGCGGGCGGCGCGCTTCGATCGCCGCGATCGCGTCGTCCGAATCGCGCGCCACGCGCGCGCCGTGTCCCTCATCCTCCAAGATGCCGGCGACGAGTTCGCGGATGTCCTCTTCGTCGTCGACGATGAGAATGTCAGCAACCATCAGGACGATCCCATCCTCTCATTTTCGGGCTGCGCCCCATCGTGCTCGTGAAGGCGCAAGGGCAGCCGCATCAACACTTTTGCGCCGCGGCCGCCATCGGCGCGCGCCAGCCCGTCGAGCAGATCGACGCTGCCGCCATGGTCCTCGAATATCTTGACGACGATCGGCAGACCGAGGCCGGTTCCTTCGGCGCGCGTCGTCACATATGGCTCAACGAGGCGATGCCGGTCCTCGCGCGGAAATCCTTTGCCGTTGTCGCTGACCGCGATCTCGACAAAGTCCGCCCCGTCTGCGGTCAAGGCGGTCAGGACCACGCCTTTGTCCTGAGATCCCGTCAAAGCATCGATGCCTTCCGCTGCGTTCTTCAGCACATTTGTGAGTGCCTGCGACACCAGCCGACGATCGAAATTGGCGAGCACGGGCTCGTCCGGCAGCCGCTCCTCGAAAGTGATGTCCGCGCGGCCGACCCGCATCAGAAATATCGCCTGGCGCACGCAGTCGGTAAGATCGTCATGCGCAGGGCGCGCCTTGGGCATGCGCGCGAAGGCGGAGAATTCGTCGACCATCCGTTTGATGTCGTCCACCTGCCTGATGATGGTGTCCGTGCATTGGTTGAATACCTCCCGGCCTTCGAGGATATGCCGGCCGTAACGCCGCTTCAGCCGCTCGGCTGAGAGCTGGATCGGGGTCAACGGATTCCTGATCTCGTGCGCGATGCGGCGCGCGACGTCGGCCCATGCGGCGGTCCGCTGAGCGGTCACCAAATCGCTGATGTCGTCGAGCGTGATGACGCTTGCGCGGTCGTCGCGCGCCGGATTTCCGGTGACGCGGACATTGAGAACGCGTTCGCGTCCCTCCCGCAGGACCGTCGCCTGCCCTTGATGAAGTCGCAACCGCAACGATCGCGCCTGTTCCCAGATCAATCCGATGCTGGGCTGGACGGCGCTCAGAGACCGTCCGATCAGAGTGAGACCGCCGCCGAGCAACCGCTCCGCAGCGGCGTTTGAGATGGTGATGACGCCGTCGTTGTCGACGCCGAGAACCCCGGCCGGCACGCCCGACAGCACCGCCTCGATGAACGCGCGCCGTTCGTCATTGAGCGCGTTCGCCTCGATCAGGCCGGTTTGCTGGCGCGAGAGCTCGGAAGTCATCTTGTTGAACGTGTCGCCGAGATGCCCGAGGTCGCCGTCGGAGCGGCGGGTCGACACTTGAACATGAAGATTGCCGGACGCGACCTGGTCGGCCGCGCGGATGAGGCGGCGGATCGGTCCGACCAGCCGATTGGCGAACGCGAGACCAAGCCAGATCGCGGAAAACAGCATCGTTAGGGCTAGCAGCACGAAAACGGTGGCGAAGCCGAGTTCCAGACTGTGGCGGTGAGCTTCAAATCGCCCAAACACGTTCGCAACTTCGGCAGCGTCATTGGCGACCTTTGCGGCCAATGGATCGATGCCGCGCGCGGCGTAGAGAAATTCTCCGCCGACGCCTGGGATGGGCCGAATGCCCACGAATATGTTGCCGACGCCGAGCAGGCCGCACAGCGCCTCGCCGTTCGCCGCGTCCTGGAAGTCGGACGCCTCGGGCTTGGCGATCAGCTTCTCGTCGGAGCCATCGGCGATCTCGATCGGCGTTCCGTCGCCCTTCATTATCGCCGTGGCGTTGAAGCCCAGGGTCTTGGAGCGCGAACTGAAATATTGCCTGAACTGGGTGGGATCCGATCGAAGCAGCATGGCGCTGCGCGCGATGTCGCTCGCGGTGAGCTCGACGTCGCGTAGTAGCGCCCGGCACTGGGACTCGCGATAGAGCTGGGTCGCCTGGTTCGATTCGTTGATGAAGGCCGCGACGTCGCTCATAAAGCGCGGGTTGATCGCCCATTCGACCGAAACCGTGGCCACGACCGCGGTGACGATCGCGGGAATTGCGGCGACAATGGAAAATAGAACTACAAATCGACTGTGCAATCTGGCGCCGGCCCGCGCCGCTCGCCGCGCCGCCCTCAGGCGCGCTAGCTCCATCGAGATGAGGATGATCAGGATAACGACGACCAAACCGTCGCCCAACAACAGCGTTGCGACGACGTTCGCCGTCGGAATGATCGGAGTAAAGCCAGCGAAGACAAGAAATGTCGCGAGCGCGAGCACGAAGGCGGCGCTGACAACGATCACTCCGAACCGGCCAGTCGGCCGGGCGTCGTCGAAGAGCGCCGCGCCGCGCGTGTCTTGGATCGTCGTCCCAGTCAAAGCCTTGAACCGGATGCCGCGAAATTCGTCAAGCGATGGCGGACTGTTTAGCGCCTCCGTGGCAGAGCTGCAACGATGTTGCCTAACTGCGACGCTTTCGGTCTGGAATTAACGAAAGCTGGCGACGCCGCGCAGATTGAGATCGCGGATCTTCTTGCGCAGGGTGTTGCGATTGAGCCCAAGTATTTCAGCCGCTTTAATCTGATTGCCGCGGGTCCAGGTGAGCGTGGCGGCGATCAGGGGCGCTTCGAGATCGTGGAGCACCCGGTGATAGAGCCCGACCTGAGGATTGGCGCCCCCAAACGACCGAAAGAGATCGGCGACTGCGCGCTCCATGGCCGCGTCAAAACCGTCGCCGGCGATCTGCGCGGCCGCCGGCGCGACGCGTTTCCTTCCATCGTCGACGGCGGCCGGCGGCGGAAACAGCGGCGACGCCCCGACGCTGAGTTCGGCTTCGATCAAGGCCTCGCCGATCACATCCTGGGGATAGAGGGCGGCAAGACGACGAGTGAGATTTTCGAGCTCACGCACGTTCCCAGGCCAGAGATAGCGTCTCAATCGCTCCATCGCCGCGGACTCGACCGTCTTGACCGGAAGGCCCTCGGCCGAGCCGCGCTGGAAGAAGGCGCGCACGAGATCGGGGATGTCTTCCGGGCGTTCGCGCAACGGAGGGAGGCGGAGCGGCACAACGTTGAGGCGGAAGAATAAATCCTCGCGAAAGGCCCCCTGCTGGATGGCGAAGCGCAGATCCTTGTTGGTCGCGGCGACGATCCTGACATTGGTCTTGATCGGCGTCCGACCGCCGACGGTCGTGTATTCGCCCTGCTGGAGCACGCGCAGGAGGCGCGTCTGGGCCTCCATCGGCATATCGCCGATTTCGTCGAGAAATAGGGTCCCGCCCTCGGCCTGCTCGAAGCGTCCCACCGAGCGGGCGGCGGCGCCGGTGAAGGCGCCCTTCTCATGTCCGAAGAGTTCGCTCTCGATCAGGTCGCGCGGGATGGCGGCCATGTTGATGGCGACGAACGGGCCGCCCTTGCGTTTCCCATAGTCGTGCAGCGCTCTTGCGACCAGTTCCTTGCCAGTGCCGGACTCGCCGGAAATCATCACCGTGAGGTCGGTCTGCATCAGCCGCGCCAAGACCCGGAAGATGTCCTGCATCGCCGGGGAGCGGCCCACGATCGGCATCACCTCGGCCGGGGCCGCTGCTTCCGCCGCCTCCCGCCGCCGCTTGGGCTCGGCGAGCGCGCGTCCTACAATCGCGACCAATTCGCGCAGGTCGAAGGGTTTGGGCAGGTATTCGTAAGCCCCGCGCTCCGAAGCCTTGATCGCGGTGATGAACGTATTCTGCGCGCTCATCACGATGATCGGCAAGTCGGGCCGCATCCGCTTGATCCGCGGCAAGAGATCGAACGCGTTGTCGTCGGGCATCACGACGTCGGTGATCACGAGATCGCCTTCGCCCGCCGCCACCCACCGCCAAAGCCCGGCGACCGTTCCGGTCGCACGAACCTCATAGCCCGCGCGGGTCAGCGCCTGATTGAGGACGGTGCGAATCCCCGCGTCGTCGTCGGCGACAAGAATATGCCCTGACGGCATTTCCGTTAGCTCCTTCGCCCCGACGCCCTGCTCCTCATCGCGCCGCGGCGCGCGCCGACTCGAGCGGCATCAGCACGCGAAACATCGTTCGGCGCGGATGCGACTCGCATTCGATGATCCCGCCGTGGTCGCCGACCAGCTTTGCGACCAGTGCAAGACCCAGACCAGAGCCCTGCGCCTTGGTTGTCACAAACGGGTCGAACAGATTGCCGAGGATCTCGGGCGCGATGCCCGGGCCGTTGTCCCGAACGCAGATCTCGAGCGGCAGGGCGACCGGCTCGTCGCTCGGCGCGGTGCGAAGACGGACCCCCGGACGGTACGCGGTCGTCAAGATTATCTCGCCATCAATGCTATCTATTCCAATGGCTTCCGCCGCGTTCTTAACCAAATTGAGGAACACCTGGATCAATTGGTCCCGGGATCCCTGCACATGCGGCAGGGAGGGATCGTATGTCTCGACAAAGCGAATGTGGCGGGCAAACCCAGCCTGGGCCAAACGCTTTACGTGATCCAGCACCGCGTGAATATTGAGGCTTTCCCATTGCGACGGCATCGAATCGGCGAACGACTGCATGCGATCGACGAGTTTGACGATCCGGTCGGTTTCCTCGCAGATTAGCCGCGTCAGGGCGCGATCATCGTCGCTGACGTTCGCCTCCAGCAATTGGGCGGCGCCGCGAATGCCGGATAGGGGGTTTTTGATCTCGTGCGCGAGCATGAGCCCAAGGGCGCTGATTGAGCGTGCGGCGCTGCGATGGGTGAGCTGTCTGTCTATTTTTTCGGCAATGGCCCGTTCTTGCAGCATAATCGCCACTTGATCGTCGGTCTGCGGCAGCGGCGCGATGAAAACGTCCACTGCATTTCGATTGCCGGTCCGGGGCGTGGAAATATCAATCTTGTAGCCGTTGACGGTCGCTCGGTTGCTCAGAGCCTCGGCGAGAAGGGCCAAAACCGGAGAATCTGAAGGAATGAGGTCGATCAGCCGCGACCGCACCAGCACGCCCCGCCCCATGTCGAAGAACGTCTCTGCCGCCACGTTGACGTCGATCACCAGACCTTGCGCGTCGACCGTGAGCAATGGCTGGGCGAGCGCGTTCAGCACTTTGGCGGCATCCGGGCGCCGCTGGGCCGGGTGCGCAGTCATGCCGCCCGCCTCGCGCGGCCGTCCTCGACGTCGAAGGCGCGCGCGAGTAGCGCCCGCGCCCTGGCCGGGTCCTCGCTGGTCACGAGTTCGCGCCGAATCCCCTCGCCACCGCCCGCTTGGTCGGCATAAGCGGCCAAATGTTTTCTGGCGTGGCGAAGGCCTGAGCGAGGCCCAAGCTTGCCGAGGAGCCAATCGAGGTGTTCGAGCGCGGCCTCGCGGCGCTCCTCGCCTCCCGGCGCGAGAACCGGGCCGCCGCCGTCGAGCGCGCGCGATATGGCGCCCACCAGCCACGGCGCGCCGACCGCGGCGCGCCCGATCATCACCCCCGCCGCACCGGAAAGCGCCAGCATCGCGCGCGCATCCTCTAAGGTCGCGCAATCGCCGTTGACGATAACCGGGATCCGGACCGCCCCAACCACCGCGCGGACGGCGCCCCAGTCAGCGCGGCCGTCGTAGAACTGCGCCCGCGTCCGCCCGTGCACGGTCGCCATCCGCGCGCCCGCCTGTTCGGCCCGGCGCGCGAGATCGGGCGCGTTCAGCGACGCCTCGTCCCAACCAAGCCGCATCTTGACGGTCACCGGAACCGGCGCCGCCTCGACCACCGCGGCGATGAGACGCTCGGCGCGATCAAGATCGCGCATCAGCGCCGCCCCCGCCAGAACGCCCGATACCCGCCGCGACGGACAACCCATGTTGATGTCGATAAGCGCCGCGCCCGCGTCCACAACTCTTCGCGCGGTCTCGGTCAAAGCCCGCGCTTCGCGGCCGACGAGCTGAACCGCATGGGGAGCCAATCCCTCGCCCTCGGCGCGCATCGACGCCTCAGCGTCGCCCTCGAGATAGGTCTCGGCCGCGACCATTTCCGAGAACACAAGCCCCGCCCCGAAACGGCGGGCAATCCGCCGCATCGCCAGATCGCTGACCCCGGACATCGGCGCGAGCAACGCCCGTCCCCCGAGCCGGATGGGTCCGATGGCGATAATGGGGGTGGTGCCTAGAGAATGAGCACACTTCATTCTGCCTACAGTCTAGTCAGTTGAATGGTGAACGCAAGCCAACAAGGTCGGACGCGATCGGCGCGTCACGCGGCGTCCCCGGGTCCGGGAAACAGGCGATCGATCCGCCCGCTCGCCCAATACGCGGCGAGGCCGATCCATTCATGGACCGCGAGCGTGAAGACCCGCAGGTTTCCCACCGGCTCGAGGGTCGGATAGAGGTCATACAATCCCCGCCCAATGGTGTAAAAAGAAACAGGATAGGCGATCGGGTGAAATCCGGCCTTTTCGAACACGCCCATCGCGCGCGGCATGTGGAAGGCGGAGGTGACGACAATCCAGCGCTGCGACGGTTTGGGGTGAACAATCGCTGCGGTGAAGCGGGCGTTCTCCTCGGTGTTGCGCGCCTTGTCTTCGATCGTCACCCGGTCCGGCGCGACGCCCATCTGAACCATGAGGTCCCGGGCTCGGGCCGCTTCGCTCGAGCTCCCGCCGAGCACCGAGTTGGTTCCGCTGGTGTAGACCACGCGCGCTTCCGGAAACCGCTTGGCCAGAATGACCGCCTCGGTGATCCGCTCGCCGCCCTCGTCGAATATTGTCTGGCCGCGGGCGGCGCTGATGGGGTCGTTGATGGCGCCGCCGAGCACGATGATCCCGTAAGGCGGCGTCAAATCGGCCGGCGGTTGGGGAAACCGGTCCTCGAGCGGGGCCATCAGCAGCGCGCGCAAGGGTAGCGTCGCGACCGCGAGCAGAGCGAGGATCGCCGCCAGCGCCAGCCCACGCCCGAACCGGGCGCGTCTCCCATAGCATAGCAAAACGCCGACGAGCGCGCCGAACAGCAAGACGTTGACCGGCGAAGCAAGCATCCAGAATATTTTCGAGGCGATGAAAAACACCGGCGGCGCATCCCCTGACTTCCGCCCTTGTGGCAAGGGCGATGGCTTGTCGCAAGTCGCGTCGTCGCCTAACTTGAGTCTCGAGTGAAGAGGAGCGTTATGAAGTTCCGCCGCGATGTCGTCGCCGCGATCGGCCATACGCCGCTGATCAAGCTTCGCGCCGCCTCCGAGGCGACCGGATGCACGATTCTCGGCAAGGCGGAATTCATGAATCCTGGCGGATCGGTCAAGGACCGCGCGGCAATGGCGATCATCGACGACGCGATCGCGCGCGGGACGTTGCGGCCCGGCGGTGTCGTCGTTGAGGGCACCGCCGGCAACACTGGGATCGGCATCGCGATGGTGGCGAGCGCGCTCGGCTATCGGGCCGTGATCGTCATCCCCGACACCCAGGCGCAGGAAAAGAAGGACATGCTGCGCCTTGCGGGCGCGGAGCTGATCGAGGTTCCGGCGGTCCCCTATTCCAATCCAAACAATTACGTCCGCTATTCGGGGCGTCTCGCCGAGGCGCTGGCCAAAAGCGAACCGAACGGCGCGGTCTGGGCGAACCAGTTCGACAACGTCGCCAACCGGCGCGGCCACTACGAGACGACCGGGCCAGAGATCTACGACGACCTCGGCGGCAAGCTCGATGGGTTCGTGAGCGCGGTCGGCACCGGGGGAACGCTGGCCGGCGTCGGCATGGCGCTCAAGGAGCGCGACCCGAACATCAAGATCGCGCTCGCCGATCCGCCCGGCGCGGCGCTCTATTCCTACTACACGACCGGCGAACTCAAGATGGCGGGCTCCTCGATCACTGAGGGCATCGGGCAGAGCCGGGTCACCGCCAACCTTGAAGGCGCGCCGGTCGACTTCGCCTATGAGGTTCCCGACGTCGAGTCCGTGCCGATCGTCTTCGACCTTGTGGTGCGCGAAGGTCTGCTGCTCGGCGGTTCGTCAGGCGTCAACATCGCCGGCGCGCTCCGCCTCGCCCGCGAGCTCGGCCCCGGCCACACGATCGTGACGCTCTTATGCGATTCCGGCGCTCGCTATGCGTCGAAGCTGTTCAATCCCGCGTTTCTGCGCTCGAAGGACCTGCCGGTTCCAGACTGGCTGGAGGCGAAGGGAAAGACGCTTGAAGTGTTCGCCTAAATGACGCAGGCGATCTTTCGCGATGACGCTTATCGAACCGAGGCGGAAGCGACGGTGACGTTTTCCGAGGCGCGGGGCGTCGCGCTCGATCGCACGGTCTTCTATCCGCAAGGCGGCGGGCAGAGCGGCGATCGCGGGACGCTCATCATCGAGGACGGCGCAGCGATCCCGATCGTGAACACGGTCTACGACGCCGATCGCACGACAATTCTGCACGTGCCGGCGGAGGGCGCCGCCCTGCCCGCGCCCGGCGCCCGGGTGATCGCCCGCATCGACTGGGACCTGCGCTACAAGCGCATGCGCGCCCATACCGCGCTGCATCTGCTCTCGGTCGTCTTGCCCTATCCGGTGACCGGCGGATCGGTCGGCGACGCCGAAGGACGGCTCGATTTCGATTCGGGCGAGGCCGTCCTCGACCGGGCGGAGGTCGAGCGCCGGATCAACGAACTGATCGCCCTCGACGCGGCGGTGAGCCAGCGCTGGATCGCCGACGCGGAGCTCGAGGCCAACCCAGGCCTGATCAAGACCATGGCGGTCAAGCCGCCGATGGGAACCGGGCGTGTCCGCCTGATCGCGATCGAAGGCCTCGATCTCCAGCCGTGCGGGGGAACCCATGTCGCGCGCACCGGCGAGATCGGCCGCGCCTCGGTGACCGGAATCGAAAAGAAGGGCAAGATCAACCGTCGCGTGCGCATCGCGCTCGCCGCCGCCTGACCTGGATTGAAGCCCATGTCTTCGCGCAACTTCCGCACCACAGCCGAGCTTGCGGCCGAGCTCGGCGACCCTGATCTCGGGGTGATCGACGCGTCCTGGCACCTGCCGGCGGACGGACGGATCGGGGCGTCGGAGTTTCGGCAGGGGCATATTCCCGGCGCGGTGTTCTTCGACATCGATACGATCGCTGATCTCGATCAGGGCCTGCCGCACATGCTGCCAAAGCCTGAGGCGCTGGCCGCAGCGATGAGCGCGCTCGGCCTCGGCGACGGCATGCGCTTCGTGACCTATGACACGCTCGGACTGTTCGCCGCGGCGCGCGTCTGGTGGACGCTGCGCGCCTATGGGGCGGAGGAGGTCCGCATCCTCGAGGGCGGCCTGCCGAAATGGATCAAGGAAGGCCGCCCGCTCGAAACCGGCGCGGCGCGGCCAAGGCCGCCCCGCGCCTTCACCCCGCGGCTCGACGAAGGCTTCATCGCTTCGCTCGCCGAGGTGCGCGAGGCGCTCGCCAGCGGCACGGCGCAGGTGGTCGACGCCCGCCCCTCCGACCGCTTCAGCGGCGAGGCGCTGGAGCCGCGGCCGGGCTTGAGAAGCGGCCACATGCCCGGCAGCCTCAATCTGCCGTTCGTCGACATCGTCGAGCACGGCCGGCTCAAGCCGCCCGAGGCGCTGAAGGCCGTCTTCGCCGAGCACCAGGTCGACCTTGAGAAGCCGATCATCACCACCTGCGGCTCGGGGGTCTCGGCCGCGATCCTGGCGCTCGCGGTCGAGGAAGCGGGCGGCAAGGTCGAGGGCCTCTATGACGGCTCGTGGTCGGAATGGGGCTCGCGCGACGACTGCCCGGTCGCGACCGGGCCAGCCTGAGCGGCGGTGGAGCCAATAAAATCGCTCGCACCAATGTACAATGACTTGGCTTTCCTTGGTTTTGCTTGGAAATAGCTTGGTTTTGCTTGGTTTTAGTTGGATTTGTTTGGCCTTATTCGTCCGAATCGGGACTTTTCAATGGGTTATGTCGAATCCAATTAAAAGCCTCCCCTCCTCTCGTGGCCCCGACGCAAAGGTCCGATCCGGCGAATACGAAAGCATAGCGTGGCGTTCTGATTCTTGCAAGATAATTCTCCTTCGACAGCCAATTCCCTATTTTTATTAATCGCCTAAGACAACGACATGATGTCCCCAGACCAAGATCCCGAACGGCAACGGCGGCGCCTCTCTCAACCCCCGCTTTGGCGGAGGCGACGTTTGCCGCCGTCACTCGACCCTCCTCGACCTTTGGAGCGGCGCAGCGGGTTCGGGTAGACTGGCGGGCGAACGCCGATGAGGTAGGTCCGGAGTGTCGAGCGGAGCGGAGCCAAAGTCGCCGCCGATCGCCGCGACTGGCCGGACTGCTGAAAAGGGCGGGCGCAAGGTCCTCCGGGCGTCCGTCCCTCGCCTGGCTTGGCCGCTGCCGCAGCCTGGCCAAGGATTCGGAATGCCTCAACCGCAAGGCGCTCGGCTTCCTCCGCCTCGCCTTCATCCGCCTCACGCTGCGAAAGCTATGCAATCCAGCATGATGTTTCCGGACAGACTCTCAGCGATCGTCCCCGCACCGAGCGGGTTACTCAGCAGCGCTGCGCCGCTTCAGCTCGGCCAATACCTCTTCCAGCACCTTGATCGCCTCCGAACTCACCTGTTTGGTCAGGTCAACCAGAACTCGCAAACCATCGCGCTCCTGCAGCACCACCCTGCCGTCGTCAACTAGGCTCAGGACCTATTAAATTTCTTGCATTGGCTTGAATTGGCTGATTCATAGGCGGGGCGAGGAGGCTTCGCCATGACTGATTTGTTTCTGCTTTCTGAGGCACAAATGCGCCGGATCGAGCGCTATTTTCCGCTTTCGCATGGGATCGCGCGGGTGGACGACCGGCGGATCGTGAGCGCGATCGTGTTTGTGATCAAGAACGGACTGCGTTGGCGCGACGCGCCGCGCGAGTATGGCCCGCACAAGACGATCTACAATCGGTTCATTCGCTGGAGCCGTTTGGGCGTGTTCAACAAGATTTTCGCCACGTTGGCGCGCAAGGGCGGCAAGCCGGAGCGGATCATGATCGACGCCACACATCTGAAGGCGCATCGCACTGCCGCAAGCCTTTTAAAAAAGGGCCTGTTCCCCGACGTATCGGGCGCACCAAAGGCGGTCTGAACTCCAAGCTGCACGCGGTCTGCGACGGTCACGGACGCCCGCTCGTCATGCTCTTGAGCGAGGGGCAGATGAGCGACTACAAGGGCGCGGCGCTGATGCTGCCGGCCATGCCGAAAGCCAAGCAGCTCCTCGCTGACAAGGGTTACGACGCCGATTGGTTCCGCGCCGCCCTCGCCAAGCGCCGCATCGCCGCCTGCATTCCTTCGAAATCCAACCGCAAAACCGCGATCCCCTATGACGCCCTCCTCTACAAGCAGCGCCACAAAATCGAAAACATGTTCGGGCGCCTCAAAGACTGGCGGCGCATCCACACCCGATACGACCGTTGCGCCCACACCTTACTTCTCGGCAATCTGCATCGCCGCAGCCGTCGTCTTCTGGCTGTAATCAATGAGTCCTGAGCCTAGTTCCTGGTAGGTGCCGAGGACTTTGTACACGTTGATTGGCCGCACAAAGCCCTTCACGGTCATCGGCGGGTATTCTTCGGTGAGAACTATTTCCTGCACAAGCGCATTCGTTTCGTCGCCCCTCTCGGAGTTCGCGCCACGTGACGCGTCCTTTGGCGCCTGTGGTAGCAAAATCAATAGGTAGTTATTCCTATAGCGCGCGCCCAGACCGAAATTTTCCCGGCGCTTCGCGACCGGCATCCCTGACCGCGCAGCGGCAAGACGACGGTCTACCGGCTGAACGTCAAGGACGTGCCGGTCGACGGCTTCTGGTCGATCAGCGTCTATAACGCCAAGGGCTATTTCGAGCCGAACCCCCAGAACGCCTATTCGCTTAACAACCTCACCGCGAAGCCAGGCGCGGATGGCTCGATCGCGATCCAGTTCGGCGGTTGTGACGGCAATGCCGAGAATTGCCTGCCGAAGCCGCCGGACTGGAACTACCTCGTCCGCCTCTATCGGCCGCGACCGGAGATTCTCGACGGGTCGTGGACCTTTCCGGAGCCGCATGCGGTGAAGCAATAGGCCGCGGTCCGAGCGAAAGACCGCATTGGCTGGCGCAGGGGCCGAAGCTACGGCCCGGCGTTAGAGAACCAGACGGTTTCTTCGCGCGGCGAGGCGGATCAGGCCAATCGCGCCGCACCCGGCGAGCGCCATGGCTCGGGAACTGGGGCGGCGAAGGTGGCGATGTAATTGGTCTGAAATTGAAAGTTCGATCCCCCTATGGACCAAGCCTCCGTAGTCCATAGCGATGGATCGGCGTTCTGCGTCGTCACAGTGGTGTTGTCGCCATAGCCTGGGCCGCCGACCGCTACTCCATTGGCATTCATCAGATAGTCCAAATAGAGCGAATTTTCGACATCCACGAAAATCACATATTCGCGCCCTGCTATCAGATTGAGGCCGCCGGTTTCGAAGATCGGACTGGGCGGAAAGTTGGCATCGGGTCCGGGTGGCGTGCCGACGGGCGTCAGGGCGCTGACGTAGAGGGCCGGCCCCGTGGCCTCGCTGCCATCCCAAGCATAAACGTACGCGACCATTCCGACCGGGATGGCGCCGGACGGGGTGAGGACAGAGAACCCGAAACTCACGAGACTTGTATCGCCGTTGGTCGGGACCGTTATAGTCTCGCCCAGGACCCGAGGCAGGAACGCCACATTGGTGTTCGGTTCGAATGCGTCGCCTGGCGGCGCGACCGGTTCAATGACCGTATCCGCCCGCGCTGCCGCCCCCGCCAGAAGGGCCGCGCAAAGAACGAGAAAGCCAATTCGACTGCGCATGGGTCGCCTCCCACCTGCAAAGTCACTTACGGCCGTTGTTAAATAATGGACGGCTGCTCCGATGTCTTTCCTCCGCTTTCCCGACTGAGGCGAAGGAATGAAAACGTATTGGCGTAACGACAGCATGAATTTGCTTTAGGCTCAACTTCGAATTCAACTGCCGAAGTCAGTCTAGAATCACTATTCGTTCGCCCAAGCCCAAGCTTTTTGCGGCAAACCCGATCCGTTGCAACTTTCCGGTTGCGCTTTTGGGGATTTCAGCGACAAGCAGATCTTGCGCGGCGTCTTGAAGGCCGCGAGGCGCTGGCAGACGAAGGCGTGCAATTGCTCCTCGATCGGCGTCGTCAGCTGGCGGAATCAATTTGGGCGCAGTCCCCAATCCGGCTTCACTGGATGATAGAGCATTCGCGGCTGGTCGAATGTCTCCGGACGCTCATGGAAATAGGCGGTTCTTATGACGGGCCGATAGATGAACGAACCGGGGGCGAGGTCGGGATCGAGCGGGGTGTTGGTGTAATTGAGTCCGCCCGCGCCGATATCTTCGACATCCATGCCCAAATGCATCGCGAGCGTCGGAATTGTGAATTCGTGATGCCCGCCCCAGTCCGGCGACCGCATCTGATCGACATAGGCGCGCATGAACCGCTGCGACAGGCGCATGATCGGATGAAAGTCGCGATGCCAGTCAGCGGCGTCGACCGTCGCCGGAGCGCTCAAATTCTCCCAATGATCCCAGCCCGGATCGTTGGCGAGGCGGGTCAGCGAAGTGGTCAGCAAGTCGGCGCGATTGCGCTTGAATTGGCCGAAGAACTGGCCCCAGTCGCCGGCATAGTCGACGTCGAATTCGATCATCCACACGTAAGGATAGGGAGCCATGAGCCCGAGCGGCATCCAGATCATGTCGAGATAGCCCGGAATCATATAGCGGTTCGCCAACATCGCCTTCCAGCGCCGGGGCATCAGCTCTTCGGCGTTCAGGCCCGGAACCACCGGCAAAGACGAAGGATTGACCACCAGATAGACATCGACATAGTCCCGCGCCTCAGCGCGAAGGCGTTCGAATTGCCTGATCACGCGGTCGTCGGTCGTGCTGGTTAGAAACAAGGCGCAATGCCGCGTCCTCAATTTCGCGCCCAGCCGGCGCCAAAGGCCATCGCCGAAACGGCGGCCTTGGCGTTCACTCGGCAATGTTCGCGGAGAGCCAATTGAATCGGCGAACCGCTGGTCATAGGGCCATAGTCTCGCCAAGGCTTTTTCAACGAGCGTAAAACCAGGTGCGGGGGCGGCGGCCGATTTCCGATCGATCGGAATTTGGATTACCAAGAGCGCTCGAACTCCACAGCCACGACGTCAACGCGCAATCTGCTCGGGCTATCGGCCACGAGTTAACCGGCGGTCGCCAATTCGACGAGACGCCGAACGGCGGCTGAAACTCGGCTCTTCAACACCGGCCGTGTCGCCTGCGGCGGAATCGGTTCAGTCCGGTTCGCCCGTTCGACGGATAAGTTTGGCTTGATTTCGGCATATTTCAGGCAAAAATAGAAGCAATAGCGAGAATCGCAAGGCGAGGCGCCAATTCGTCGTCGAAATGAATCGTCGAGTACGTTTCCCATATAATTTTGTTCTTTCGCTTCGCACCGATAAACCTTGCCGTCTGGCCCTATCTCAACGAATTTTTCACCGGCCCTGCATGATTTGCCAAGAAACGAGGGAATGCCCTCGACATATTTATCGTCGCCAAACACGTCGATGCTCGGACGTTCTTGCGCGGCGAAGATCAGATTCGCGGCGTAGCTTTTTCGTGCTTTTTCGGTGAAGGCGATGAACGCAGCGCGTTCTTCGGCGCTGTAACCCTCCGGATAGCATTTTCCGCGGTAGAATCCGCGCAGCAGTTTCGGAACAGGCGCAAGCCCGATCGGCGCCGTGAGGGCCATCGTTTCGTCGACCCGAGAGAGCACTTCGGGGGTGCCGACCACGCTGACGAAAATTGGAAAGCCTTGCTTCCGCAAGCACTCCGCATGCTTGAGAAATGTTGCCAAGCCCTTGCGTAAGCCGCGTTCTTCCGGATGCAGACCCGCATTGATGAAACTCACGCGAGACGGATCGACGCGTCGCGCGAAATCGACAACGGATCCATGATTGAGATTGGAGTTGAACGAAATGTAGTGTTTCTTCGCCAGCAGGCCGCACAGATCGACGAAGCCGTGATAAAGCGTCGGCTCGCCGCCGGTCATGTGGAGGAGCCAGGTCAGGTTGGTCCGATCAAACGCATTTCTCCACGCCTCCGGATCGGCGTGGATTTTCAGCTTTTCTCCGAGCTCCGCGGGAGAATAGAAGCAGTACTCGCATCGGTAGCCGCAGGTGTTGAGGAGATGCCAATTAGCCTCGATGTCGTACTTCAAGTCGCTGCCCCCTCACTGTCGGGTGGGGCTCGAGTCCTCGCCCGGCGCCTATCCCCTTAAGTCAGCCCCAGCTTCTGCGCCAGTCCGATGCGCTGCAACTTGCCGGTCGCGCCTTTGGGAATCTCAGCGAGGATGAGAATCTTGCGCGGCGTCTTGTAGGCCGCGAGGCGCTCGGTGACGAATGCGCGCAGCTCCGGCTCGCTCGCCGCCGCGCCCTCGCGCAGGACGACCGCCGCGGCGACGTCTTCGCCCAGCATGTCGTGGGGAATCGCGAACGCGACCGCCTGCAGGACAGCGGGGTGATCCATCAGCGCCTCGTCAACCTCGCGCGGGCTAATTTTTTCGCCGCCGCGAACGATGATCTCCTTCAGCCTGCCGGTCAGGGTGAGGTAGCCGTCGGCGTCGATGACGCCCTGGTCGCCGGTGCGGAACCAGCCGTCGACGAAGGCCTCGGAATTGGCCTTGGGATGGTTGTCGTAGCCGGCGGTGACATTGTCGCCGCGGATGACGACTTCGCCGGTCGCGCCGGGGCCGAGAAGCCGCCCGGCTTCGTCCATGATCGCGATTTCCGGCCCGGCGGCGAGGCCGACCGATCCGGGCTTGCGGACGCCGCGCAGCGGATTGCACGCCATCTGATGCGTCGCCTCGGTCATGCCGTAGGCCTCGATGACCGGCGCGTGGAATACCGCCTCGAGTTCGCCGATGACCTTCGGCGGCAGCGACGACGACGAAGAGCGCACGAAGCGCAAAGGGTGGCGGGCGATGATGTCCTTGTTCCGCGCGGCGCGGGTCAGGATCGCCTGATGCATGGTCGGCACCGCGGTGTACCAGGTGAGCTTGGCTTCCTCCATTTCGGCGAAGAACTTGAGCGCGCTGAAACGCTCGGTGCAGAACACCGCGCCGCCGCGCGCGAGCGGCGCGGCGAGGCCGGCGATGAGCCCGTGGATATGGAACAGCGGCATGACGTTGAGGGCGCGGTCGCGCGCGGAAAGCTCGAGCGAGGCGGCGATGTTTCGAGCCGAAGTCCAGATGTTGGCCTGGGTCAGCGGCACGATCTTCGGGCGCGAGGTGGTGCCCGAGGTGTGCAGGATGAGGGCGACGTCATGCGCTTCGGCGGGGCCGGGACGGGCGGCGGCGGGGCCGGGACGGGCGGCGGCGCGCCCGGGGTCGCCGCAGAGCCGGAAGGCGCCTGCGCCGCGCTCAGTCTCGGGCATGAGCGTGATCAGGCCGACGCCAAGCTTCTGCGCCGCTTGAAGCGCCGGAGATTCGCTGCCGGCTTCGACGATCAGCGCCTTGGCCTTGAGATCGCCGAGGTAGAACTCGAATTCGTCCTGGCGATAGGCGGGATTAAGCGGCGCCGAGGCTCCCGCGGCGGCGACGCAGAGAAACGCAGTCGCCATCTCGGGGCCGTTCGGCAGGACAATCGCGACGCGGTCGCCGCGCCCCACGCCAAGGCCGTTCAGCGACGCGACCGTGCGGTCGACGAGGGCGCGAAGGTCGGCATAGGTCATGGGCGGCGCGTCATGGCCGGCGATGGCGACCGCCTCGTCTTCCCCCGCCGCGATGAGGCCTCTCAACGTCCGATGTGCGCTCATGATCCTCAACTCTAAATAGCGGAACGCGCCAAGCTTAATCCGCGCGCCGGCGGTCTTCCTCCCCCCTTGTGGGGGAGGCGCGCGAGGGCGGCGGCGCCTTCTGGGCGACAGTCTCGCCGAGAAGCTTGGTCGCCGCATAGACCGCGTCGAGATGCGGCGTTGCGACCTTGGCCAGGCGGGCGAGCTCGATGACCGAGCCGAGCAGCGCGTCGATCTCGATCGCCCTTCCCTGCTCGATGTCCTGCAGCATCGAGGTTTTGTGGGCGCCGATCCCCTCGGCGCCGGCGATCCGCTTGTCGATTGAGAGGCGGAAGCGGATGCCGAACGCTTCGCCGACGGTCTGCGCTTCCCGCATCATCGCCACGGCAAGCGCCCGGGTCGGCGCGAAGCGGCAGATGTCCTCGAGCGTCGCCCGGGCGAGCGCGCTGATCGGATTGAAGGTCAGATTGCCCCAGAGCTTCATCCAGATTTCGGTGCGCACGTCGGTCAAGACCGGCGACTTGAAGCCGGCGCGCGAGAAGAGTTCGGCGAGCGCCGCGACGCGCTCGCTCTTCGCGCCGTCGATTTCGGCCAGCGGCAGGCGATGGCCCTCGACGTGCCGGATCACGCCGGGGCTTTCGATCTCCGCCGCCTGATAGCCGACGCCGGCAATGATCGCGTCGATCGGCAGATGGCCGGCGATGACGCCGCCGGGATCGACGCTCTCGAGGCGCTGGCCCTCGTAAGGGCCGCCGTGCTTGAAGAAATACCACCAGGGAATGCCGTTCTGGGTGGTCAGAACCATTGTCGAAGGCGCGAGAATCGAGGCGACGTCGGCCGCGATCGGGGCCAGCTGGTGCGCCTTGACCCCGAGCACGACGAGGTCGGGGCGGCGGACTTCAGCGATCCGGTCGGTCGCCTCGACGCGGGCGACGATCTCTTCGCCGCCCTCCTTGAGCTTGAGGCCGCGCGCGCGGATCGCCTTCAGGTGGTCGCCGCGCGCGACGACGCTGACGCTCTCGCCGGCCGCCGCAAGCCTTGCCGCGATATGGCCGCCGATCGCCCCTGCCCCAATGACGGTGATGTTCATCCTGCGTCCATATCAGCCAGGGCAGTCCGGTTGCGTCATATCCCACCTGCGGACGATCTTAAGGCCTGCGCCGCGCGGGGGCCAAGTCAAGTCGGGCCGTGAGCGCGACCGGTCGTGCGAATTTGCCTCGCCCAAGCATATCAGGCAGACATAGCGGCCCGACTAGGCCGCGCGAGCGCATTGGCTGAACCGGGCCGCACGAGCGCGAGCTCATCTCGGGAACGAAGAGCCTAGATTTGGCGTTCCCAAGGGACGCTGATGCAGCTCTCGCCGGAAGTGGTAGATCGTTACCGATGGCCGATGACCCTCTCGGTTTGGCGCGATTGCCAAAGGTGAAAGTCCCGGCGGCTGAAACTCCGAGGTCCGAGCCCTTGCTGGGCTTGGCGACCGGCGTCGTTGTTGTCTCGGCGCTCTACCTGGCGCGGGATGTGCTCATCCCGATAACTTTGGCGATCTTTCTCAGCTTCTTTCTCGCTCCGATCGTGAAGTTGCTGCAGCGCGCCCGGCTGCCGAAGGTCGCCGCCGTCATCCTCGCGGTGGTCGTGGCGCTGGCGGTCATACTCCTGGTCGGCGCGATCATCGGCTCGCAAATCAAGGCCCTCATTGGGAACTTGCCGCAATATCTCTCCACCGTGAACGACAAGATCGAGTTGGTTCATCGAGTCGTGAACAGCCTGGTCACACAGGTGACCAGTCGTCTCGGCACGCTGCACGAACTCCCGACCCCGGCGCGCGGCTCGTTCGGCAACGCCGCGCCGGGACGGCCGCCGATGCCGGTCGTCATCGAATCTTCGTCGACCAGCTACCTCGAAACAGGCCGCGAGATTCTGGAGCCAATTCTTTCTCCCCTCGCAACCCTCGCGATCGTTCTCATCGTCACGATATTCATCCTCGTCCGGCAGGAGGATCTTCGCGATCGGCTGATACGCCTCTTCGGCTCTAATGATCTTCATCGAACCACTCTCGCCATCGACGATGCAACGCAACGCCTGACCAGGTATTTTCTGACCCAAGCCGCGATCAATGCAAGCTTTGGGTTGTTTGTCGGCGTCGGTTTGTTTTTCATCGGCCTGCCGAGCCCGGTGCTTTGGGGCCTTCTCGCCGCGCTGCTGCGATTTGTACCCTATGTCGGATCGCTCACCGCCGCCGTGCTTCCCATCGCGTTGGCCGCCGCGGTCGATCCGGGCTGGTCCATTGCGCTCTGGACAGCGGGGCTGTTCATCGTCGCCGAGGGCGTAACCGGGCAAGTCCTGGAGCCTGTGCTCTACGCCAGCAGCACAGGCTTGTCGCCAACGGCGGTCATCGTCGTCGCCATCTTCTGGAGCTGGATCTGGGGACCCATCGGCCTGATCTTGTCCACCCCGCTTACATTGTGTCTGGTCGTTGTCGGACGCCATGTCCGGCATCTTGAGTTTTTCGATGTGCTGCTGGGAGACCGCCCCGCCTTGACGCCGGTCGAAGGCCTCTATCAGCGATTGCTTGCCGGCGACCCAGACGAAATATTGGAGCAAGCGGAGACGCTGCTGAAAGGGCGCGCCCTTTCCTCGTACTACGATGACATCGCTTTGAAGGCGCTGCGGCTGGTCGGCAGCGACATATCGCGCGGAGTGGTGCAGGATGCCCAGCTTGAAAAAATCCGGGAGGAAATGCTTGGACTGATCCAGGATCTTGAACCGCACGATGACCTCGACCCGGTGCTCACCGATAAGCAAGCCAAGGCGGCGGTGGTCGAGGTTGCGGGCGTCGCCCGCCCTGAACGCGAGACCTCCTCCCAACCGGCGCCGGAAGAACATGTCCACGAGGACTCGCATCTACCCGAAATCTGGCGCACCGAACGAGGCGTGCTTTGCGTCCCAGGGCGCGGCGCCCTCGACGGCGTCGCGGCGGCGATGCTGGCGCAGTTGCTGCGCAAGCATGGGCTGGGCGCGCAAGCGGCGCCGCGTGACGCGTCGTCCAGGTCGGGGATCGGCGGCCTCGACCCCACCCGTGTCGCAATGGTGTGCATCACCTACGTCGAGCTTATCGGCAGCCCGCCGCATATGCGTTATCTCTTGCGCCGAATCCAACAACGATTTCCGCTCTCCCCGATCGTGATCGGGTTCTGGGAGCCGGATGAGGCGCCGCAGGGGGATCTATCGGCGCAGGGAATAACCGGTCGCACCGACGTTGCGAGTTCACTTCATGAGGCCGTGCGAAAATGCCTGGAGGAGGCGCATAAAGTGGAGCTGGCGGAACCCGCTCCAAGCCATGAAGGACACGACCCCGCCGCGGACGCGACGTCGCAGGCGCGGTCTGGTGAAAGGGCAGGACTGAACAGCTAAGCAGACTCCCTCAGCTTGACCAACGAATCGCGGGTGTGATTTGATCTTCGCATTGATTCGCGGAGGCGGGGCGTGGCGGGCAAATCTCGGGTGACGGCGGGTGACCAACAGCGCAACGCACTGCTGACGTTAGCCCATTCACGCGACCGGGGCGAGGCTGATCGGGCGCGGGCGATATTGCTGACGTTGTCGGGATGGACCAGCCCGCGCATTGCGGAAGCCTTCAGCGTGCGCGAAGACACGGTGCGTCTTTGGCGCAGCGAGTTCGCGCGCGGCGGTGTCGAGGCGTTGAAGGCGACCGTGGCGCCCGGCCCGCCACCGGTAAAGACCGAAGCCGCGCTGCGTGTCGTCGCGCCTCTGCTCGAAGCTCCCGTCGCCGACCGGCCCAACTGGACGATCCCGCGCCTCATGGCCGAGATCGAGGCGCGCGAGGGCGTCAAGATCGGCAAGTCGCAGTTGTCCAAGGCGTTGCGAAAAAAAACTTCCGTTGGCGGCGGCCCCGGCACACGCTGAAAGGCCGCCAGATTGCCGCCGAGATCGAACGCGTGGGACTGCGCCTTCAACTGCGCAAGGCTCAGGCCGAAGCCGGCGACATCATCCTCCTCTACGGCGACGAGAGCGAGGCCCTGACGCACCCTTATCTGGCGCGGGCGTGGGCCTTGCGCGGTGCGGACCTGCGGGTGCCGGCGCCGGGTCAGGCCAAGAAAGTGGCGATAATCGGCTCACTCGATCATGTCACGCGCCAGTTGAGTGTGCATACGAGCCAGACCAAGCGCAGCCGCGACTTCATCGCTCACCTCGAGCAACTCGACCACCTGTTCGGTCCTCACCCAGGACGGGCAATAAAACCGGTCGTACTGGTCGAGGACAACGGGCCGGTCCATGTCAGCAAGCTCACTCTTAAAGCCATCGAGGCGCGCAAACACTGGCTCACCGTCGAGTGGCTGCCAAAATACGCACCCGAACTCAACGACATCGAGGTTGTCTGGCACGATCTCAAGGCGCGCCATCTGGCCCATCAGACCTTCGCTGATGCCGACGCCCTCGACCGCGCAATCCACGCAGCCGTGGCTGCCCTGAACCGGGAGCGAACCGTCAATCCGTTGGTCATTCAAAGAATCTCTGCTTAGCCGGCGAGCGCACTTTTCGTCCCGCCCGCGAGACGCCCGCCGGCGCGGACCGCGGCGATCGCCTCGTGCAGGGTGTCGAAGATCCTCTCCTCGCCGACCGCCGCGGCGACGCCGTGCCGGATGAGATCCGAGTGCAGGAAGGCGTTGACGCGCGCCAGCACCAGGCCGACTTTCGCGGCCTTGAGTTCGTCGACGAGGTCGCGGACTGTCCGGGCGGCGGTATAGTCGAGGTCGAAGATCGCGGCGCAATCGACGACGAACCATTTGACCGGCTCCGGCGCGGCGGCGACGAGGGCGCGCACCTGGTCGGCGAAGAGGTCGGCGTTGGCGTAGAAGAGGTCGGCGCCGAACCGGTAGACGATCAGCCCGGGATCGGTCGTGAGGCCGGGAGCGAAAGGCTCCCACCGCTCCGAGGCGCCGGGGACCAGGACCATCGCAAACGGCCGGTAGCTGTGGCGGACGTGGCGGATCAGCGACGCCGTGATCGCGAGCAGGATGCCCTGCTCAACGCCGATCGCTGGCACCGCCGCGGCGGTGAACAGCGCCAGAAGAAATTCGCCCCGGCTTTCCCGCCTGATGGCGCTGAGGCCCTCAACGTCGATCATGCCAATGGCGATGGTGAACACGATGCTCGCCAGAACGCAGCGGGGCAGATATTGCAGCAGGCCGGTGAGGAACATCAGCACGACCGCCACGACGGCGGCGAAAACGAGCTGTGCGACCTGGCTCCGCGCCCCCGCCCCTTCCGCCATCGCCGTCTGGGTCGGGCTGCCGTTGACCACGAACGCGCCGCTGACGGCCGCGGCGGCGTTGGCGGCCGCCAGTCCGAGGATGTCGGCGTTCTCGTCAACCCGCTCCTTGTGCTTGACCGCGTAGAAGCGCGCCGTCGCCGCGCTCTGGGCGATGATCATGACGAAGCACGAGCCGGCGACCGGCAACAGCGCCAGGGATTGGCTCCAGGTCACGCTCGGCCATTTGAGCGACGGCAGCCCGCCCGGGACCGGGCCGATGACCGCAAAACCGCGCTGGGCAAGATTGAACCAGGCGCTCGCCGCGATCATGCCCACAACCAGGATGAGCGGCGCCGGAAAGCGGGGCGCAAACCGGCGGCTGACGAGAATGGCCGCCGCGACGAAGATCGACAAGGCGGCGATGCGCCAATCAGCCGACGGCGCCGCGCGCGCGAGCTCCCAGAGCTGGACGAGCGTATGGCGGGAGGCGACAGCGACCCCCAGCATGTCGCCCAGCATCGCCACGCCGACCTGCACGCCGACTCCGGCCAGGAACCCAACCAGCGCCGTGCGCGAGAGGAAATCGGCGAGGAAGCCGGCCTTCAAGATCCGAGCGACCAACAGGAGGCCGGCCGTCTCCAACGTCAGCATGCCGACCAGCGCCATATACTCGTCGCTGGACGGCGTCGCCCATTGGGAGAGGGAGCCGGAGAAGATCGCCGCGGTGGCCGAATCCGCCGCGACCACCAAGTGGCGCGACGAACCGAAGAGGGCGAAGGCGATGAGCGGCAGAAGAACGGTGTAAAGGCCGGTGACGACCGGCGTGCCGGCGATACGGGTGTAGCCGAGCACTTGCGGGATATTCATCGAGGCGAGCGTCACGCCGGCGAACGCATCGCGCAGAGCGTCGCGCGGTTTGACCGGAAGGAGACCGCCGAGAATCCTGAACCTTACCGGCCGCGGTTGCGCGCCCGCTTCGCCGCCTGTTGGCGTCAATTCCCGATTTCCTCTACGCCCAAGTTGATTCGACCGTCATTTTACTATCACAATGAATCGCGGCGCGGCTCGCGCGGCCCGGCTCGCCCGCGCAGTCGAGCCTGATCGGCAGGCGCTCCGGCCTCGGCGGAGGGAGATCCGAAACCTTGGACTATCGAAAGAAGTTCCGCGTCAAACCAGGCGAAAAGCTGCGGCTCAGCAAGGTCGATCCATCGTTCACCGGCGAGCACGAATCCGACGCGATGGCGAAAGAGGCCACGGAACACTGCCGCGCCAAACTCGCCCGCCAGCAAAGCCTACTCTATGCCGAGCACAAACACTCGATCCTGGTCGTGCTCCAGGCGATGGACGCGGGCGGCAAGGACGGCACGATCAAGCACGTATTCAGCGGCGTCAATCCGCAAGGCGTGCGCGTCGCCAGCTTCAAGCAGCCGAATTCGACCGAACTCGCCCATGATTTCCTTTGGCGCGTCCATCCCCACGCCCCGGGCAGGGGCGAAATCGCGATCTTCAACCGTTCGCAGTATGAGGACGTGCTGGTGACGCGGGTCCACAAGCTCATCAACAAGGCGGCCTGGACCCGGCGCTACCGCGAGATTCGCGATTTCGAGGCTCTGCTGACCCAGAGCGGGACCACGATCCTCAAATTCTTCCTCCATATCAGCAAGGAAGAGCAGCTTGCCCGTTTCGCCGAACGCCTCGAAGACCCGGGGCGAAATTGGAAGATCAGCGAGGCCGACTATACGGAACGCGAGTTCTGGGACGACTACGTCGAGGCGTTCGAGGACGCCATTCGCGCCACCAGCACCCGTGAGGCGCCGTGGTACGTGATTCCGTCGAACGCCAAATGGTTCCGCAACCTGGCGGTGTCGCAAATCATTGCCGACGCCATGGCCGATCTCGGCCTCGCCTACCCGCCGCCGTCGGTTAACCTCGCTGAAATCCGGCGCAAATATCATGCCGCCGTCCGGCAGGGCGGAAGGGCCCGTAAGAAGGCCTGATCCAGGGCGCCGGTCAGCGATTTTCATTAAATCGCCGCCCATGATATGGACGGCGCGGCCCGGTTTGCGCCGGGACGCGGCGCGAGGGACTGAGGCATTGTGGGTTTGGCATAACGCCCGCGAGCGAGCGAGCTCCTTTCTCAACTCGCCTTCGAACACGCTCCTGCGCCGGCTCCTTCTCGATCAGGGCCTAAAGCACTGGAAAGGCTATCTCTTCGCCTTCGCGATGATGGGCATGATCGCGGCCACGACCGCGCTCTCGGCCTGGATCATCGGGCGGGTCGTCGATCAGGTCTTTGTCGGCCGCAACCTGACCGCGCTGTCGGAGATCACGGCCGCGATCATGGTCATCTATACGGTCAAGGGCGTGGCCACCTACGGCCAGCAGGTCGTCATGTCGCGGGTCGGCAACGCCATCGTCGCCGACATCCAGCGGCAGATCTTCGACCAGATGCTCAGGATGAAGGTCAGCTATTACAGCCGGTCGCATTCCTCGGAATTCATCGCCCGCCAGTCGTTCATCTCGCAGTCGGCGAGCAGCGTGCTCAACGTCCTCATCACCACTTTTTCGCGCGATGCGCTGACCATCGTCGGGCTCGTCATCGTGATGGTGTCGACAGATCCCTTGCTGTCGATCCTGGCGCTGATGTTCGTGCCATTGGCGGCGGTCGGCGTGCGCAAGATCGGCGTCCGGGTGCGCGGCATCATGGCGACCGAGTTCCAGGGCGCGCTGCAGATGATGGAGTCGCTTGCCGAGACCGTGCAGGGCATCCGCATCGTCAAGGCCTTCACCCTCGAAGACTTCATGCGCGCACGGCAGGACAAAGCCATCACCGGCTTCCAGGCGGCCTCGAACAAACTCGCCCGGGTCAGTTCGCGCACGAGCCCGATCATGGAAACGCTGGGCGGCTTCGCCATCGCTGCGGTCGTGCTTTACAGCGGCTATTCCGTTATCATCCGCGGCAATTCGCCCGGGAACCTGTTCTCGTTCATCACGTCGGTGATCATGCTTTACGAGCCGATGAAACGGGTGGCGCGGCTGCATGTCGACGTGTCGACGAGCCTCTTCGGCGTCGGCCTGCTCTATAAGTTCCTCGACGAGCGCGATTACGAGGAGGACGAGCCGAACACGCGCGAGCTCGAGGTCCACGCTGGCCGGATCGAATTTCGCGACGTGAATTTCGCCTACCGGCCCGGCGAGCCTGTCCTGCACGCCGTCAGTTTCGTCGCCGAAGCGGGCCGGACGACGGCGCTGGTCGGCCGCTCGGGCGGCGGCAAATCGACGATGATGAACCTCATCCTGCGGCTCTACGAAGTCGAGTCGGGGCAGATCCTGTGTGACGGCGTCGACACCGCGACCGTCGGGCTCACGTCGCTTAGGCGCCAGATCGCCTATGTCGCGCAGGAGAATTTCCTGTTCAAGGGCTCGCTGCGCGACAACATCGCCATGGGCCGGCCGGGCGCGAGCGACGAGGAGATCGTCGCCGCCGCCAAAGCGGCCTATGCCCACGATTTCATCATGACCTTTGAGGGCGGTTACGACTCGCCTTGCGGCGAGCAGGGGATGCAACTTTCCGGCGGCCAGCGTCAGCGCATCGCCATCGCGCGGGCCTTCCTCAAGGACGCGCCGATCATCCTGCTTGATGAAGCGACCTCGGCGCTCGATTCCGAATCCGAACAGGCGATCCAGAAGGCTTTGCGCACGCTGTGCGAGGGCCGCACGACGATCGTCATCGCCCACCGGCTGTCGACGGTAGCGCAGGCCGACGAGATCTGCGTCATCGATCGCGGCCGAATTGTCGAGCGCGGCCGCCACGTCGAGCTCCTGGCGCAAGGGCGCACTTATAGCCACATCGCCCAGACGCAGTTCCCGCGCGACGCCGCTTGAGACGACGTCGCGGGTTGAACGACGATCGCGACCTCATTTCCGGGCCTCCCTCCGAGATCCCTCGACCGTCGACTTGCGCGCTCCGCTAATTCGTTGAAGCATGGCGCGATTCTCCGACCGCAAGACGCCGCATGCAGGATCCAATCAACTCGGTGATTCTCTTTGCAATTCTGTGCGCAAGCTCCATCCTCGGCTTTTTCGTCCATCCCCGCCTGCCCGAACGGCATCGATCGCCGCAATCGATCGCCCTCGTGCAACTCGCGATCTCGCTTCTCGTCACCTTCACCGCGATCGTGCTTGGACTATTGACGACCTCGGTCAAGGACGGATTTGACACCGCCTACAACGCCCGCGGCGAATATGCCGCCCAGCTCGCCCAGATGGACCGCTGCCTCAGCGACTATGGGCCCGAGACAGCGCCGATCCGGGCGCAGCTTAAGAGCTATGTCGCCGCCGTCATCGCCAGCACCTGGCCAGACGAGCCGCCGCCTGCCGGCGTCACCTATCCGAACACAGCGGAAATGCCACTGACCGGCGAAGTCCCCGTCCTCGCCAATCTCATGAACGACGTCGGACTCGAGACCCGCTCGCTGCAACCGAAGGACAATCTGCACCAGACCCTGCTGGCGGCTTGCGTCCTGCAATATCATGATTTGATCCAGGCCCGGTGGAAGGTGATCGAGGGCGTGCGCGGGTCGATCTCGGCGCCTTTCTACTGGGTGCTGACGTTCTGGCTTGCACTGCTCTTCGGCACGTTCTGCCTGACCGCGCCGCCGAACCCGATGGTGGTGACGGTGATCGCTCTCTGCGCGGTGTCGGTCACCGTCATTGTCTTTGTGATCCTCGACATGGACGAACCCTATGGAGGCCTGTTCGGCGTTCCCAGCACGTCGATGCGCAATGCGCTCGCCGACATGATGCGGTGAGGAGGCGGCGATTGACAGCCCCGCTCGCGTCGGGTGAGGCGCCGCGTCTCATAGGGCTGCGCCGGGACCTGCGACGCCGTCTCTCTCTGCTCGCCGCGGCGGCGGTCCTCGGCTTCGCGCTGCGGCCGGGCGCAGCGGAGGCGCAAGCCCCAGACGCGAGCGCTGAGGCCGCGCTGTTCGAGCGCCACTGCGCGGCTTGCCATGCGATCCCCACCGGGCGCGCGCCCCCGCGCGCGTCTTTGAGCGCAATGTCCCCGAGCTTCATTGTCGACGCGCTCACCAACGGCGTGATGAAGGCGCAAGGCTCAGACCTCACCGCCGAGGAGCGGGTCGCGCTGGCCGAATATCTGACCGGCCGCAAGGCCGGCGACGAGGCGCCGATGGCGGGCAAATGCGCCGACTCGCCGCCCCTGTCGCTCGAGGGGCCCACGTTCAACGGATGGGGCGCGAATGTCGAAAACTGGCGGTTCCAGCCGGACCCCGGCCTCACCGCCGATGATCTGCCGCGGCTCGAACTCAAGTGGGCGTTCGGCGTGCCCGGCGCGATCCTGATGTTCGGCCAGCCGACCGTCGCGGCGGGCCGCGTCTTCATCGGCGGGCAGAACGGCCATGTCTACGCGCTCGATATGGGCTCGGGCTGCTATTTCTGGGACTATCGCGCGAGCGCGGGCGTGCGGACCGCGATTACGGTTGCGCTCGTCGGCGGGCGGATCGTCGCCCTGTTCGGCGACCGCCGCGGGCACGCCTATAGCGTCGACGCCGCGACCGGCGAAACGATCTGGAAGGCAACTCCCGATGACGAAACCGGAGCGTCGATCACCGGCTCGCCGGTCCTGTTCGAGAACAGGCTCTATGTTCCGATCTCGAATGGCGAGGGCGGCGGCGATCCGGGCTACCAATGCTGCAGGGGCAGAGGGGCAGTCGTCGCGCTCGACGCCGCGACCGGCGACGTCGTCTGGAAGACCTACATGACCCCCGAGGCCAAGCCGCAAAGCCGAAACGCGATCGGCACCCAGCTCTATGGCCCTTCCGGCGCCTCAGTGTGGTCGGCGCCGACGATCGACGCCGGCAAGCAGCTTCTCTATGTCGGGACCGGCGACAATCATTCGGCTCCCGCGACCGATACCAGCGACGCGGTTCTCGCGCTCAAACTCGACGACGGCAAGGTTGCCTGGTCGAAACAGCTGCTCGCCGGCGACGTATGGAACGACGCCTGCGGGTCAGCCGATCGGGTCAACTGCCCCGAACCGCATGGACCCGACCAGGATCTCGGCTCGTCCGCCAACCTCATCGCGCTCGGCTCGGGCAGGCGCGTGCTGGCGATTGGCCAGAAATCGGGCATGATGTGGGCGCTCGACCCCGACGAAAGCGGCCGGATCCTCTGGAGCCGCCGCGTCGGGGCTGGAGGCCGCCTCGGCGGGGTTCAGTGGGGAACGGCGACCGACGGCGACGCCGTCTTCGTCGCGGTCTCGGACATCAGAGCCCGGGATCGCGCTCCCGGGCGACCGGCCGGACCCGATCCAGCGGCTGGGGGCGGACTCTTCGCCCTCGCCGCCGTGGACGGCGCGGTCCTGTGGCGGGCGCCGCCGGCGGAAGCCTGCGGAACCGTCCCCGATTGCAGTCCCGCGCAGTCGGCCGCAGTCACCGCGACGCCGGGCTTCGTGCTGTCGGGCTCCGACGACAGCCACATCCGCGCCTATTCGGTCGCCGATGGCCGGGTCCTCTGGGATTATGACATGGCGAGGCCGTTTAGGACCGTCAACGATGTCGAGGCCAGCGGCGGGGCGCTCGACGGCGCCGGGCCGACAGTCGCCGGGGGCATGATCTTCGTCAATGCGGGCTATGGCCTTTACGGCAAAAGGCCGGGCAACGTGCTCGCCGCCTTCGCGCCCAAGCCATAGTCTCCTGATAGTCCTGCTCGTCCCGCCGCGCGCTTCACCGCAAGACCGCGCTCACAGGATGCGGCTCTTATGGCCTTTCCAGTAGCGGTCGCGCAGCGCGGCCTTCATGAGCTTGCCGGTCGGCAGGCGCGGCAGCTCGGCCTCGAAATCGATCGAGCGCGGACATTTGGGGTGGGCGAGATTCGCGCGGCAGAAGCTGATGAGCTCAGCCTCCGTCTCCGGGCCCGGCGCGAAGCCGGGCGCAAGCTGCACGACCGCCTTGACCTCCTCGCCCAAATCCTCGTTCGGCGCGCCGAACACGGCGGCGTCGGCGACCATGGGATGGGTGACAAGCAGGTTCTCGCATTCCTGCGGATAGATGTTGACCCCGCCGGAGATGATCATGAACGACGCGCGGTCGGTCAGATAGACGTAGCCTTCCTCGTCGACATGGCCGATGTCGCCGAGCGTGCTCATTTTTCCGTCGGGGGAGTTCGCCTCCGCCGTTTTGACCGGATCGTTGAAATATTCGAACGGCGAAGCGGTCTTGAACCATAACTTGCCGGTCTCGCCGGGCGGAACCTCGCGCATGGCGTCGTCGAGCACGTGAATCTCGCCGAATGCCGACCTGCCGACGGTGCCCGGATGCGCCAGCCATTCGGCGGTGTCGCAGACCGTCATGCCCATCGCTTCGGTGGCGCTGTAATATTCGAGGATGATCGGCCCCCACCAGTCGATCATCGCCCGCTTGACCGGGATCGGACAAGGCGCCGCGGCGTGGATGGCGACCTCGAGCGAGGAGAGATCATGAGCTCGGCGCACCGCCTCGGGCAGCTTCAACAGGCGCGAGAACATGGTCGGCACGAGCTGCACGTGGGTGACCCGGTATTGCTCGACGAGCGCAAGGAAGCGCTCTGCGTCGAACCGCTCCATGACGACGACTGTCCCGCCGCGCCTGATCGTCCCACCGACGCCGGCCAGCGGCGCCGAGTGGTAGAGCGGCGCCGGCGAGAGATAGATCTGGCCCTCGCGAAACCGCCAGACGTTCAACCGCGCGGCGAGCGCCGACAACGGCTCGGCGGGCGGCTGATTGGGCAACGGACGGAGCACGCCCTTGGGCCTTCCGGTGGTGCCGGAAGAATAGAGCATCGCTGCGCCCAGCGCCTCGCCGGCAATCGGAGTCGCGGCGTGTTCCGCCGTCGCCTCGCCGAGATTGCGCACCCGCTCCCCCTCGCCGGGCCCGTCGACGACGAGGCAGAGTTCGACCCGGGGACAATCGGCGAGCGCCGCGAGCGCGATGTCGCGTTTCGCCTGCGACGTGATGAGCGCTTTCGACTGGCTGTTATTGACAATATAGGCGAGTTCGCTCGCGGTCAGGAACGAATTGACGCAGGTGTAGTAGAGGCCCGAGCGCTCGCCGGCTGAGCAGCACTCGACGAACCGCGGATGATTCTCCATGAAGATGGCGTAGTGATCAAGCCGCCGGAGGCCGGCCGCGCGCAGACAATGCGCGAGGCGGTTGCTGCGCGCCTCGAGTTCGCCATAGGTGATCGCTTCGCCCGATCCCGCCATCACCACCGCCGGCTGATCGGCGCGCGCGCGAGCATGCTGGCCTGGATACATGCGCTCCTCCCCAGAGGCGACGATCGATTCTCGCCGCTTCGCGGCCGACCTGCGCCGGGAATCCACGATGCCTCAGTGCTTGGAGCCTTGTCGAGACGAGTGCGTCGCCGGCTCTCGAAATCGCCTCGCCCTCAACGGCCGAGCGTAGCGATCAGGTTGTCGACGCCAACCGGCGAAATGCGGACCAGGCCGGAATAGGGCTGGCTGAACTCGAGAATCATGAAAATGGCGCTGGCGACGGCGATCGAGCCCGAGGCCACCGCGCCGACGCTGACGGCGTTGAACGTGTTGAGGAATCCGAAGCTCAGAAACAACAGCGCCGACCAGCCGACGACCACGAACAGAAGGAGCTTCGGCACCGGAGAGGCCAATTGCCGGCTCATCAAGAGGGTCGTCTGAATGACCTGGATGAAGAACGGCTTGGCGGTCGCGATAAGCTCCCGCTGCCGGTCGTCGGCGGGTTTGAGGCCGGCGAAGAAGGCGGAGATATCTTCAAGGTCAGCGCGCGCTTGCGCATAGGGCGCAACGCCGCCCGACTTTCCGCCCCACAGCCGCTCGCGTGCGTGCACCACCGCTTTGCGCAAGAGTTCGCGTCCGACGCGCGCATCCGCCCCATATTGCTCGAGCGCGAAATCAAGCTGCAGAATCACCGGCCCGAGCGACTGCGACTCCGCGGTTTGGGTGGTGTAGACGCCGTAGCTCGTCCAGACGAGCAGGCCGAGAACGAGCGCAAGCAGCAAGATGACGAGGCCGGTGATCGACCCCACCATGCCCTTCGCTTCGGTGACGGCCTGCAGCGGCAACAGCCATTGCAGCAGGAAGCCGAGCAGCCCGCTGAGGAAGGTGAGGCCAGCGACAACGAGGGTTCTGGCGAAGGGATTCACGCGTTCGCCTCCGGAAGCGAGGATCGACGATGGCGCCGCCAGGACCGGAGCGCCGGACGCCGCGCGGGCTCACCCGTCCGTCATTACCGCTCTCAAAATGCGGATTCAACCGAGCGCCTCCGCCGACAGGCAATGAGACCTCCGGCGGGGGCCTGTCATCGCGCGTGCACCGCGAGCCAGACGGTCGGCTCGTCGGCGTCGGTCCATTCGACGCGATGGCGAACGTGCGGCGGAATCTCGACCCAGTCGCCCGGAGCCAGGATTCTCGGCGCAGGCTCTCCCTCGATCAGGAGGCCGGCCGATCCGGTCAGGACGACGACCCATTCCGTCCAGCCCTGATCGCACCAGGAGCCGGGCGGGCTCGCCTGCCCGGTCGAGACGATCCGCTCGATGCGCGCGCCGGGAAGCCGGGCGAGGACTGCGGTCTCCTCGATGTCGAGGCGCGCCGGAACCTCCGCAAAGAGATTCCCGCTATGGAGCCCATCGCCGCTCATGCCTGGCTCTGCGCGCCGGCCTGCTCGACGCGGACCGCAGTCTCGATCTTCTCCTCGCCGCCGCTATGGGCCGAGCGGGTCATCGCGCCGTCCTGGCCGTCGAAGCCGACGGCGACGCGGATATAGCGGTCGTCGGGACAGATCGGGGCCGTCGCATCGAAGGCGACCCAGCCGAGGACCGGCACATGGGCTTCGGCCCATTCATGGGCGCCGGCGGGCTCGGCTCCCTCGCCGGCGACGCGATAGCCGGAAATGAAGCGCGCAGGGACGCAGAGAAAGCGCGCGCAGGCGATGAAGATGTGGGCGAAATCGCGCGCCCGTCCGCGGGTCAGTGCGAAAGCCTCAACGGGGGAGCCGGCGGCGTCTTTCTCGTCAGGGTGAAAGGCGATTGTCTCATTGAGCGCGCTCATCAGCCGATGCATCGAGTTCGAGCGGACCGGCGGCGCCTTTCGCCGCCTCGGCGGCGAAGTCGCGCAGCGCCCCATTGACGCGAGCGAGCGGGCTTTCGCGCAGATACATCTCCGCCGGCAGCGGCTCGACCGCGCCCCTGACCACGCCGGCCGCGTCGCTGGTCTCGACTTCGCCGGCGGCGGAGATCGTCAGGCGCTCGATGAGGCCGTGGTGGGAGTAGGAGGTGACGGCGTTGCCGTGCGCGTCCTCGGTCTCGCGCCGCGCGCCGTCGGCGTCAATGTCGATCCGCCAGCGCAGCACGTATTGGCTGTCGAAGGACAGCGGCGTCAGCCGCAGGATCTGGTTGACCATGCGGGCCGGCGGGGCGAAGCGATGGATGATCTCGTGCGAAACCCTGATCCGCATGTCGGGACCGGCGCGGCCTTTCTCAGGTGAAAAGATATTGTTCGGAGATCGTGTTCGAGAGGCGCGCGTTGTCCTCGATGAACTCGGTGATGAACTCGTGCAGTCCGCCCTGAAAAATCTCGGTCATGCTCGACCGCTCGAGCTTGGCGTACATCGCCCGCGCCTGGCGCTGGGCGACGCCGCTGCGCCCGTCGTCGCGGGCGAGCGAATTGAGCGCGCGGTCGATGCTCTCGTAGCAGGAGATGAGCGAGCGCGGCATCGCCGGCTTCAGGATCAGGAGGTCGGCGATCAGCCACGGCTTGACCCGGTCGCGATAGACCCAGTGATAAGCGGTCGCCGCCGAAACCGCGCGCAGGATCGCCACCCACTGGAAATAGTCGAGCGGCCCGCCGACCGTCTCCGTCGACGGCAGCAGCAGGTGGTATTTCACGTCGAGCAGACGCGCCGTGTTGTCGGCGCGCTCGACGAAGATGCCGAGCCGGTTGAACCAGTAGGCGTCGTTGCGCAGCATCGTGCGGTAGCACGCGCCGTCGAAATCGAGCGAGGCCTTCTTCACATAGTCGAGGAAGCGCATGAGCTCCTCGCGGTCGAGCGACCGGTTGCGGCCCCGGCTGGTCTCGAACCGTTTGAGCTGCAGCCAGGCGTCGTTGATCGCGGTCCAGGTCTCGGCGGTGAGCGCGGTGCGCACGGCGCGTCCCGCGGCGCGCGCATTCTCGAGACAATTGCGGATCGAGGACGAGTTCGCGAGGTCGAAGGTCAGATATTCGACCGCCGCCTCCTCGTCGAGCGCGCCGTGCTTTTCAACGAAGCTGTCATAGGCGCCGGCGGCGTTGAGCGCGCCCTCCCACTCGCCCACCTTGTCGCTCTCGCTCTTCGGCAGATATTCGAGCCTCAGCGTCGCCTCGATGGTGCGGGCGATAAAGTCGGCCCGCTCCATCGAGCGGGCGAGCCAGAAGAGATTGTCGGCGGTCCGCGCGAGCATCGCGGTCAAGCCGGGCCTTCGAGATCGTCGACGATCCAGGTGTCCTTGGTTCCGCCGCCCTGGCTCGAATTGACGACGAGCGAGCCTTCCTTCAGCGCGACCCGGGTGAGGCCGCCCGGGACGATGCGCACCCCGTCCGCGCCGGAGAGGACGAACGGCCGCAAGTCCACGTGCCGCGGCGACACGCCGGTGTCGAACGAGGCCGGACAGGTCGACAAGGCAAGCGTCGGCTGGGCGATGTAGTTGTTCGGATCGGCCATGACCTTGGCCCCGAACTGTTCGCGCTGGGCGGCGCTCGCATGCGGACCGACCAGCATGCCGTAGCCGCCCGATCCGTTGACTTCCTTGACCACGAGTTGATCGAGACGCTCCATCACGTATTTGAGCGAGCCCGGCTCCCGGCAGCGGTAAGTCGGCACGTTCTTGAGCAGCGGCTCCTCGGAAAGATAGAACCGGATGAGGTCCGGGATATAGCTGTAGATCGCCTTGTCATCGGCGATTCCCGTTCCAATTGCATTCGCGATCGTCACATTGCCAGCCAAATAGGCGCCGACGAGTCCCGGCACGCCCAAAACCGAGGCGGGATTGAAGACCAGCGGGTCGAGAAAATCATCATCGACGCGCCGGTAGATCACATCGACCCGGCGCGGTCCGAGCGTCGTGCGCATGAACACCTGGTCGTCGTCGACAAACAGGTCGCGGCCCTCGACCAATTCGACCCCGAGTTTGTCGGCGAGGAACGAGTGCTCGTAATAGGCGGAATTGAATGCGCCCGGCGTCAGAATCACGATCGTCGCCTCGCCGCCGTTGAGACGCGGCGCGACCGAGCGCAGGCAGGCGAGCAATTGGTCGGGATAATCGTCGACCGGAGCGACACTGTGGCGCGCGAACAGGTCGGGCAGAAGCCGCATCGTCACTTCGCGGTTTTCCAGCATGTACGAGACGCCTGACGGCGTGCGGGCGTTGTCTTCGAGGACGTAGAACTCCTCGTCGTCCACGCGCACGATGTCGATCCCCGCGATATGCACCCAGATGTCGTGCGGGGCGCGCTGGCCGATCATTTCCGGCCGGTAGAATGGATTGCGCACGATCAGCTCGTGGGGGACGATCGCCTCCTTGAGGATGGCGCGCGGTCCGTAGACGTCCTTGAGGAAGAGGTTGAGGGCCTGAGCCCGCTGGACGAGGCCGGCCTCCAGCCGGCGCCATTCGGCGCGCGAAATGAGGCGCGGCACGATGTCGAACGGAATGAGGCGCTCCGCGGCGTCCTTGTCGCCATAGACGCCGAAGGTGATTCCGATCCGCCGGAACATGTATTCGGCCTGGGCGCGGCGAGAGGCGAGAAGCTCGGGCGGCGTTTCATCGAGCCAGCGCGCGACCTGATGATAGAGCGGCCTCATCGGACCGCCGGCAATCCCCATTTCGTCGAACGCCGCCATTCCGCCTGCCCAAACCTCATCGCTGCGTCGTCAGGCCCGAACGACGCCCCGCTTCCGTATTTCACCCGTCGCAACTTCCGTGCCGTCCCCCCGAGCCCGCAGGAGCGCCTCGGCGCCGCTCATCGCCGCGGCAGCCGGCCACGCGGCGAAATTCGCTTCGATCGCGAGCGCGTCGGCGAGCTTGAGCCGGAACGCCTCGCGCGAAATCTCGACCGCGCCGAGGCTCGCCAGGTGCTCGGTCGAGAACTGTGCGTCGAGCAGCCGGAAACCGCCGGCCTTCAGGCGCGCGAACAGATGGACGAGCGCGACTTTCGAGGCGTCGCGGGCGCGATGGAACATGCTCTCGCCGAAGAAAGCGCCGCGCAGGCTCACGCCGTAAAGGCCGCCCACCAACTCTTCGCCCTCGTACGCCTCGAGAGAATGGGCGTGGCCGGCGGCAAACAATTCGCCATAGAGCCGCACGATCTCGTCGTTGATCCAGGTCTTCTCGCGCTCGGCGCAAGCGCGCACGACCGTTTCGAAGGCGCGGTCGGCGGTGACCCGGTATCGATCCGACCGCACCGTCTTGGCGAGGCTGCGCGAGACGATGAGTTCGTCGAGCGGGAAGATGCCGCGCTCGTTCGGCTCGACCCAGAATAGCTCCCGGGCGTCGCGGCTTTCGGCCATCGGAAAGACGCCGATCGAATAGGCCCTGAGCAGGATATCCGCGGTCAGCTCGAATTTTCGCGGCGCGGTTTTCATGCCCGCAATCGTGGAACCGTGCGCCCGGCCCGTCAAGCCGCGACCGGGGCCCTCGTTGGCGGGCGTTACGCTTGCCCTGCGACGCGACCTGTGTATGCTAATCTCTTCAAAACTTCATACGTCGTCTCATTTCGCATGCGTCTTTCGTCCGAGCGTAGGGAATGGCTGCATGGAGCGGATCACGATCAGCGTGTCCGACGAATTCGCGGCCGAGTTGGCCGCGTTCATGGAAAGCGAACGGTACGACAACCGCTCCGAAGCCGTTCGCGATCTCGCGCGCCTCGGCCTCAAGCGGGCGCGCATCGACCACAGCGTCTCCGGAGACTGCGTCGCAACGCTCTCCTATGTCTTCGACCACCATACTCGCGAATTGGCGAAGCGCCTGACCGATGCGCACCACGAGCATCATGCGCATGAGGTCGCGACGATGCACGTCCACCTCGATCACGACAGTTGCCTGGAAGTCGCGGTGCTTCGCGGCGACGCCGTCGAGGTGCGCGAGTTCGCCAAGGCGATCATCGCCGAACGCGGCGTCACGCACGGTCAGGTCAGCTTCGTTCCCGTGTCGATCGACGCCACGACGCACACTCATGGCGGCGCGTCGCACCGACACACCCATACGCACACGCATCCGAAAATCTAGCTCCGGACCGTTGGTCACATAGCCTTGGAGGCAGAGATGAGCAGCGTTCTATCGAGCCTGTTCAGCGACGAGGGCGGCAACCTGCGAGCGAAGGTGATCGGCATGTACGTCTTGCTGATCGGCGCGAACATCGCCGCTTGGCTTTGGGCCCTGACGGCGTTTCGCAACTACCCAATCCTCTTGGGCACGGCGATGCTCGCGTACACATTCGGTCTGCGTCATGCGTTCGACGCCGATCATATCGCCGCCATTGACAACGTGACCCGTAAGCTGATGCAGGAGGGAAAGCGGCCGGTGGCGGTCGGCTTCTTCTTCTCGCTCGGCCATTCGACGATTGTCGTGTTGCTGTCAATCGCAATCGCGGTCACGGCGACGGCGCTTCAATCGAAGTTCGACAACTTCACCAGCATCGGCGGCGTGGTCGGCACGCTGGTTTCGGCGTTGTTCCTGTTCGCCATCGCCATCGCCAACATTCTCGTCCTCATTTCGATCTACCGCACCTTCCAAACCGTGAAGAGCGGCGGCAAGTTCGTCGACGAAGACCTCGATCTCATGCTGTCGAAGCGCGGGTTCATGGGGCGTATCTTGCGTCGCTTTTTCCACCTGATCGAGCGCAGCTGGCACATGTATCCGCTGGGCCTGCTGTTCGGGCTTGGCTTCGATACCGCGACCGAGGTCGGGCTACTCGGAATCTCGGCGACACAGGCCGCGCAGGGCATGTCGATCTGGTCGATTCTCGTATTTCCGGCGCTGTTCACGGCCGGCATGTCGCTAATGGACACGACCGACAGCATCCTGATGCTTGGCGCCTACGGCTGGGCGTTCGTCAAGCCGATCCGCAAGCTCTACTACAACCTCACGATCACGGCCGTATCGGTGATTGTCGCCGTCGTCGTCGGCGGACTTGAGGTGCTCAACCTGATCGGCGATCAACTCGGGCTTGCCGACGGCGGCGGCTTCTGGGGCGCGATCGGGTCGATCAACGACAATTTCGGGACACTCGGCTACATCATCGTCGGGATTTTCGTGCTGAGCTGGCTGATTTCATTCCTCATTTATCGCGCCAAGCGTTACGACGAGATCGAAGTCGCGACGAGCTAGCGCGCCAGTTGAGCGGCGCGCGCGAACGACGGGAGGACGCGTTTGCGCCCCGGGCCCGACTCCTGTAGCCTCGCGGGCGATGGTTCCCTTCGGGGATCAAAAGGGAACACGGTGCAGGCCGAAAGGCCGAGGCCGTGGCTGCCCCCGCAACTGTAAGCGGCGAGACGACGCCACTCATGATCACTGGGAAACCGGGAAGATCGGCGTCCGTCGTTGACCCGCGAGCCAGGAGACCTGCCATCGCTCGTGCAGCCGATCTCGGGCGAGGTGAACCGATGGTCTGTAATCTTGGGGCACACGCCCGCGATCGCGCTGTTTTTCCTCAACAGCATGCGAGGGCGCCATGCCTGGAATCGTCTCAACTGTACTGAATGAGGGCGGCGCTGATCTGCGGCGCCGATTGATCGCCGTTTACGCCGTGCTGATCGGCGGCAACATCCTTATCTGGCTCTGGGCGCTTGTGGTCCTGGGCGATCGACCGCTCCTTCTTGGGACGGCCTTGCTCGCCTACACGTTCGGCCTCAGGCACGCGGTCGACGCCGACCATATCGCCGCGATCGACAACGTCACCCGCAAACTCATGCAGCAGGGCCAGCGGCCGGTAGGTGTCGGCCTGTTCTTCTCGCTCGGCCATTCGGCGATCGTGGTCCTCATGTCTGCCGGCGTCGCGTTCGCCGCCTCGGCGCTCACCTCGCGCTTCGATTCGATGAAGGCGGTCGGCGGGGTCATCAGCACCAGCGCGTCCGCGTTGTTCCTGTTCGCGATCGCGTTCATCAACATTCTGGTGCTGATCTCCGTCTATCGCACCTTCCAGGCCGTCAAGCGGGGCGAGCCGTTCGTGGAGGAGGATTTCGACCTCCTGCTGAACAAGCGTGGGTTCCTGTCGCGGATCTTTCGTCCATTGTTCAAGCTCGTCACCAAGAGCTGGCATATGCTGGCGATCGGATTTCTGTTCGGGCTGGGGTTCGATACCGCGACCGAAGTGGCCCTGTTCGGCATTTCCTCCGCCCAAGCCGCAAATGGCATGTCGTTGAGCACGATCATGGTGTTCCCGCTTCTGTTCACGGCCGGCATGACCCTCATCGACACGACTGACGGCGTGCTAATGCTCGGCGCTTACGGCTGGGCGTTCATGAAGCCGGTCCGCAAGCTCTATTACAACATGACCATCACCGCGGTTTCGGTCATCGTCGCAGTCCTGATCGGTGGGCTCGAGACCCTCAATCTGATCGGCGACCAGCTTGGCCTCACCGACGGCGGCGGCTTTTGGGGCGCGATCGGCGCCATCAACGACAATTTCGGCGTCCTCGGTTATGTCATCATCGGAATATTTGTCTTGAGTTGGCTTGGCTCGGTGGTTTTCTACAATCTCAAAGGCTACGACGACCTTGAGATCAATACGGTCGGGGGAGGCTGACGCCTCGCCAAGGTGGCCGCTTCCTCGGGGAGGCGGCCTATGGCGGCGAGGGCAAGATCAACGATCCACCCTCTCCTATCCGGGATGCTGAGATGAACGCGACCGACACCATGCTCGCCGAGCTGCAGGCCCGACGCCCCGGCATGAGCCTCGACCGGAGATTCTATACCGACCCCGACTTCTACCGCCTCGACCTCGAAACCATCTTCTACCGCGACTGGCTGTTCGCCGGCCACGATTGCGAGATCCCGGCGCCGGGCGACTACTTAACGCTCCAGGTCGGCGACTATCCGATCATCGTCCTGCGCGGCCGGGACGGTGCGATCCACGCCCTCCACAATACGTGCCGGCATCGCGGCTCGCGAATCTGTTCCGCGCCCAAGGGCGCGGTGAAAAGGCTCGTCTGCCCCTATCATCAATGGACCTACGATCTCGACGGCGCCCTGATCCGCGCCCGTCAGCAGGACGGCGGGGTCGACAAGGCGCAATTCGGGCTCAAGCCGGTCCGCTGCGAAAGCGCCGGCGGCTTTATCTTCGTCTGCGCAGCCGCGGTGGCGCCGAGCTTCGAGCCCTTCCGGGCTCAGCTCGAACACTATGCGTCGCCGCACCGGCTCGCCGACGCCCGGATCGCCTTCGAGAGCACGATCGTCGAGAACGGCAACTGGAAGCTGGTGTGGGAGAACAACCGCGAGTGCTATCACTGCGCCGCGAACCATCCGGAACTGTGCCGGACGTTCCCCGAGCGCCCGACCGTGTCGGGAATCGAGGATGTCATCGGCGACCCGGAGGTCACGGCGCATTGGGATCGATGTGAGGCGGCGGGGCTGCCGAGCGCCTTTCTGCTCTCGGAATCGGGACAGTACCGGACCAGCCGGGTCCCGCTCGTGGACAAGGCGGTGAGCTACACGATGTCGGGCCGGGCGGCGGTCAGTCGGCCGCTCTGCGACGCCGTCACCGAGCCCAACATCGGCTCGTTGTTGATCTTCCACTATCCGTCAACCTGGAATCATGTGCTTGGCGATCATGCCGTCTCGTTCCAGGTGCTGCCGATTGGTCCGATGCAGACTCAGGTCAGAACAAAATGGCTGGTTCACAGGGACGCCGTCGAGGGCAAGGACTATTCGGTCGAGGAGCTGACCCACGTCTGGCTCGCCACCAATGATCAGGATCGCCGCGTGGTCGAAGAAAATCAGATCGGCATTCGCTCTCCCGCTTACGAGCCCGGCCCTTACTCGCCCGAGCATGAAGGCGGGGTCACGCAATTCGTCGACTGGTACTGCCGGACCATGCAGCGGAGTCTCTGGCGGAGAGCGGGCGAATCTGAGCCGCGTCGCCTGACGCGGGGGCAAGCGCGGCTTCGGAAGCTCAGTCCGTAGGCGCAGCCTCGATCCGCTTGCTCATATGGACCGCCGTCCCGCCGCGGAACGGCTCGGTCCGGTCGACCGCATAGCCGAGCCTGGCGTAGAACGCGAGATTGGCGGCGAAGGCCGCATTGGTCATGAGGCGGATTTCGCCGCGCCCCGCCTCGACGGCGCGCTTCTCCGCCTGGGC
Organism: uncultured Alphaproteobacteria bacterium; assembly: GCA_963794155.1. Lineage (GTDB taxonomy): Bacteria > Pseudomonadota > Alphaproteobacteria > Rhizobiales > Beijerinckiaceae > Roseiarcus. The sequence continues at coordinate 173,105 of CAWCCX010000010.1, forward strand.
GACGAGGAGGCGCCCATAGCCCCTGCCCTGCCGGTCCGGCGCGACCCCGACATTCGCGATCCATAAGTGATCGGGCCGCACGATCATCTCGATGAGGCCGGCGAGCCCGCCGCCGACGATCAGGATATCGAACGCATGCTCGCGGAGGGCCCGGTCATAGTCCGCCTGCATCGGCAGCGGCTCGCGGCCGATCAGCGCCGCCCATTTGGCGTAGGCCGAGCGTGTCAGGTCGCGAATTCTCGCTGCGTCTTCCGGGGCGGCGGGTCGGAATTCGACTGTGGGTACGGCGGCGGACATTGGCGTGACTATGCTGAGCCGGGGACAGTCCGCAACCGAACGGCCGCCGCTTCGAGCGGATCGCGCGACGCCGCGGCGCGCCTGTGATAAACTTGTCGCGTAGAAGGGACCGCGGTTCTGCCGCCGGCGAAAAAGGAGTGCTCCAGTCATGGGATCGGCCGCCCGGGTCACTTCGGCAGCGGAGGGCTTGCCGCGCCGCCGCTTCACGGTCGCCGAGGTCGAGGCGATGGTCGCGGCCGGGGTGATGGAGGAGGACGAGCGCGTCGAACTGATCGGGGGGGAATTGGTTCCGATGTCGCCGAAGGGCCTCGCTCACGAAGTCCTGAAGACGGCGCTGGCGGATCGTTGGTATCGCTTACCGGAGCGCGACGTCGACCTTGCAATCGCCACCACCTTTCGCCTGAGCGAGGACACCTATCTCGAGCCGGACGTCGTGAGCTTTCGTCGCGCGACCGGCATCCCGGGTCTCAGGGCCGACAATGCGCTGCTCGTCGTGGAGATCGCTGACTTGTCCTTGCACCGACAACAATGCGCGATATTCGTCCGACGTAAAAAGAACGGCTGCCGCCTTATCGCCTTTAGCAACGGTTCCGTGGAGAATTAATACCGCATTCGGCTCTTGTAGTTGCTTTGTAGAATCAATTCTCGGACGAATAAATGTTTGTATGAAGCGAGCAACTGTGGAAGAGCGTCAAAATAATCATGTACCAAATGCCGATGCTCTGGCCTCATTATGTATGGTATTGTGTCAGCTGGAGAAATAGAGAATTCTCCAATTCTCCATATCAGCGAGCCGCACCCCCCCTGCCGTGCGAGGTCAAGCATACGAGGTTTAATGGCCCTTAAGGCGGCAAGCGTGTAGGACTGATTTGCCAGCATAGCGGCCAAATCTTCCGTGAGTGCGTCGGCGAGGCTCAACGCCGCTTCACGATCTGCCTTTGGAACATGATTATCAAATAATGCAATTCGGTATAATCGTCGTGTTACAGCTGCGACATTGTCGTATGGCATGCTGGACGCATTTTGAGTTCGCAGCAATGACAACAAATCGGCAAAGGAAACGTTTTGTAACTCTTCCTGTGTTAGCGACATATTCTGCTTAGAATCAGTATAAGACTGTATCTTCGCCGGCTTTCCGAAGATGGATTTTAAAAACGCTGACAGCAATTGTTGTCTTCCTAGAATGTTTTGGAGCTGTTGGCCATCGACGCCAACTTTGCCGACCGGACCGCCCTAGCTTCATAACTGGAATTACGGTGACGCCTTCATATCCTCATTTCTGGCGGTCGTCCCCAGTCTTCCCGTATGACGTCACAGCTGAGGACCCTCATCGAGCGGGCAATGTGTCGGGGCAGCAAAGCTCCGGATCAAAACCGTCTACCTCGCGCAGAACAAAAAGTGTACAAAGGACGGCGGCCGTGGTACGCTTGGATTTTGACGAAAGGATCGAACCGCATGCCCGGCCTCGTCGCGCTTCCGAACGCCGAACGCCGCCCGCACGCCCTTCCTGCCCACTCGTCCAGGCGACCGGGCGTCGCGGCAAGGCGGGCAAGCGTTCCCTTGCGGTCGCGGGTTCTATCGGCCCGCGCGAGACGGAACGAAATGGCGCCGCAAGTTTTTGGCAACGCTCAATTCGCGCCCCGAAATGGCGCCCCGTCGCGCGTCGACCGCAGACCTTGCGGCCTTCGATCGCGGCAGGCGGCGTGTCTGAAGTGGCGCTCAGTCTTTGCTTCGCAGCCCGTCGAATGCGACGAGCCCGCCTTCATCGGCGATTCGCTGCCGACGCCGGCGCAACTCCTCGAGGAATTCCGGCTTGGCGTCGCCTTCGTCGTCCTCGCTGGCCGCCAGAAGAAGGAGATAGTCCTCCTCGGGCAACACGGCGAGCCGCTCGCCCGACGGCGTGACGATGATTTGGACGGCCGAGTTCATCTCAGGGCTCCGAACGGTAAACTTCTCTTCTATGGGCAATCGCCAGAACGACGATCTCATCCCGTCGGGGTTCGAATATGATGCGCCAGTCCCCGACGCGCAAGCGTAATGCCCGATCGCCTCTCAGCCGCTTGATTTGGCCGCGAGCGGCGATCGGGTTGGTCGCCAGCTGGTCCAACGCGCGCTCGACCCTGCCTCTAACGACAGGGTCCAATGCGTCGAACTCTTGCGCCGCCTCAGGCGCGAAGACGATGGTCCGTCCCCCGCTCACGCCTGCTTCTTGAGCTTCACCACATTGTGCAGGGTGGCGTCGGCGGTTTCGAAGAACCGCCTCACGCCGCGCGCGGCCTGGCGGATGCGCTGCTCGTTCTCGACCAAAGCGAGGCGGACGAAATCGTCGCCGTGCTCGCCGAAGCCGACGCCGGGCGCGACCGCGACGTCGGCCTTTTCGATCAGGAGCTTCGAGAATTCGAGGCTGCCGAGATGGCGGAAGCGCTCCGGCACCGGCGTCCAGGCGAACATCGAGGCGCTCGGTTTCTCGATCGGCCAGCCGGCGGCGGCGAAGCTCTCGATCATCACGTCGCGGCGGCGCTTGTAGATCGCCCGCATCTCGCGCACGCAATCATCAGGACCGTTCAGCGCCGCCGCCGCTGCAACCTGGATCGGCGTATAGGCGCCGTAGTCGAGATAGGACTTGACCCGCGCCAACGCCTCGAGCAGCCGCTCGTTGCCGACCGCGAATCCGATCCGCCAGCCGGCCATCGAATAGGTCTTCGACATCGAGGTGAACTCGACCGCGACCTCGAACGCGCCTGGCGCCTGCAGGATCGACGGCGGCGGCGTATCCTCGAAATAGACCTCCGCGTAAGCGATGTCGGACAGCACGAAAATCTCGTGCTTCTTTGCGAACAGCACCAGATCCTTATAGAAGTCGAGCGAGGCGACCATCGCCGTCGGGTTTGAGGGATAGCAGACGACAACCGCGATCGGCTTCGGGATCGAATGCATGATCGCCCGCTCGAGCGCGGTGAAGAACTCGGGGCCCGGCTCGGACGGCACAGAGCGGATGACGCCGCCGGCCATCAGGAAGCCGAAGGCGTGGATCGGATAGGACGGGTTGGGCACCAGCACGACGTCGCCCGGCGCGGTGATCGCCTGGGCCATGTTGGCGAAGCCTTCCTTCGAGCCAAGGGTGGCGACGACCTGGGTCTCGGGATCAAGCTTCACCCCGAACCGGCGCGCGTAGTAGCCCGCCTGCGCCCGGCGCAGGCCGGCGACGCCTTTCGAGGCGGAATATCGGTCGGTCCGCGGCTTGCCGACCGTCTCGATCAGCTTCTCGATCACATGCCTGGGGGCCGGCAGGTCCGGATTGCCCATGCCGAGGTCGACGATGTCGGCGCCGCCGGCGCGGGCCTTGGCCTTGAGCTTGTTGACCTGCTCGAAGACATAAGGCGGCAGGCGCCGCACCCGGTGAAAGTCGCTCATCGCAGAATATGGCCCTTGGATCGCTTCCCGCTTCGACGGCTGACGCGCCGAAGCTCTGTTAGCATTGGAAGCCTAACGGCCGCAAACAGGATGTTGTCTATTGCTGGGCGTCCGGGGCGTTGGTCTTGGGCTTATTCTTCGCCGCAGCCTGTTCGGCGAGCGCCTTGACCGCCGGCGGGTAGGCTCGCCTCAGCGCGTCATGCTGCTTCTGCACTGCGTCGAGGTCGCCCCTCATCGCCTTGAGATCGGTGTCCTTCAACGCCGGCCGGACGGGCTCGGGCGGCGGCTGAAACACCGGGATGTAGTCGAGATCGCCGGCAGGCCGCGACTTGGCGACGAAATCGGCGGGCGGCGCGACGTCGGTCGCAAACCCCAGGAGCTTGGCCCCCTGCTTGAGGATGTTGTCCCCTTGCTGGAGGATGTTTCCTTGCTCCTGGGCTCGACCAGCGTCAGCCGTGGCGACGAACGCGGCGAATGCGAGAAGGCCTGCGACCGCGGTTCGCCGCGGGCCGCGTCGATCGCGCTCGGCGCGAATCGTGCACAACATTTTTGTTTCCGAAAGTCCTGATGGCGTCGCGGATCGATAGTGACCTATTATGACCAAAACGGGACCGGGCCGCGCGCCCGGAAGCGACAGGAAACGCTTTTTCATGGCCAGGACTATTCCGAGCAAGCCGAGGGGGCCCGCCAAGTCCGAACCCAGCAAGGCCGCGGCCAAAAGCGCCGCCTTAGACCGCGTCAAAGGGCGCCCGGCAGGCAAAGCGCTTCGTCCCCCCCGCGAAGCCAAGTCGACTCCGGCCAAAGCCGTTCCGCGGCCGCACGATCGAGCGGCGGCTAGCGCAGCCGCCGCGACGGCAGCCTCCGCGCGGCCCGGCCTCGCAACAAGCAAGCCGGGCGCGCCGCGGCGGGCGGAGCGGCGGCAACCAAGCGAAATCCAGACCGCGCCCGCTCCGGCGAAGCCGGCGGCTTCCCCCGCTCCGCCCGCGCCCCGGCCCGCGAGCGCCGCCGCGCCGTCGGCCGTGACGCCTCCCATCGGCGCGGCCGCCAAAGCAGCGGGCGCTTCTCCTCCGACCCCCGACGTGGAGGCGCTCGCCCACAACATCGCCCAGGCGATCGAGCAGGGCGGGAGGGTGCTGGCCGCTTACTTCGGGCCGCGCGAGAGCGGCGAGATCAAGACCTCGGCGGCCGACGATATCGGCGAGATGGTCCGATCGATCGGCCGGGTGGCCGAATATTACATGGCTGATCCCCAGCGGGCGTTCGCGGCGCAGGCGGCGCTGACCAAGCAGTTCGTCGACCTGTGGGCCGCGACGCTGCACCGGCTGCAGGGCGAAAAGGCTGAGCCCATCGCTCCTCCCGACGCGTCCGACAAGCGCTTCGCCGACGCCGCGTGGCGCGACAATCCGTATTTCGATTTCATCAAGCAGGCCTACGTGCTGACGACGCGCTGGGCGGACGATCTGGTCAAGCACGCCGGCGATCTCGAGCCGCACGATCGCGACAAGGCGAAATTCTATCTCCGTCAGGTCACGGCGGCGCTGTCGCCCTCGAACTTCGTCGCCACCAATCCTGAGCTTCTGCGCACAACGCTCGCCGAGAGCGGCGAAAACCTCGTCCGAGGCCTGAAAATGCTGGCCGAGGACATCCAGGCCGGGCACGGCAACCTGCGCATTCGCCAGGCCGATGCGCGCGCGTTCAAGCTTGGCGTCAATCTCGCTGCAACTCCCGGCAAGGTGATCTTCCGCAGCGATCTGATCGAACTCATCCAGTACGAGCCGGCCACGCCCCAGGTCTATAAGCGCTCGCTCCTGATCGTGCCGCCGTGGATCAACAAGTTCTACATCCTCGACCTCAATCCCGAGAAGTCGTTCGTCCGCTGGGCCGTCGCGCAGGGGCTTACCGTCTTCGTCGTGTCCTGGGTCAATCCGGACGAGCGCTGCGCCGACAAGGATTTCGACAGCTACATGCACGAAGGCATCTTGACCGCTCTCGATTGCATCGAGCAGGCGACTGGTGAGAGCGATGTCGCGGCGATCGGCTATTGCGTCGGCGGGACGCTGCTCGCGGCGACGCTCGCCTACATGGCCGCGGTCGGCGACAAGGGCATTTCGAGCGCGACCTTCTTCGCCGCCCAGATCGACTTTGCCGACCCCGGCGATCTCAAGGTGTTCGTCGACGCCGAGCAACTCAAACAAGTCGAGGAGCGGATGGCCGAACAAGGCTATCTCGACGGCTCGCAGATGGCCAACGCCTTCAACATGCTGCGGCCGAACGACCTCATCTGGTCCTATTACGTCAACAATTATCTCAAGGGCAAAGAGCCGATGCCGTTCGACCTCCTGGTCTGGAATTCGGATTCGACCCGCATGCCCGCCGCCAACCACAAGTTCTACCTTCGCCACTGCTACCTGCAGAACGATCTCTCCAACGGGCGCATGGTCTTGAGCGGCAAGACGCTCGATCTCAAAAAGGTGACGATCCCGGTCTATGAACTGGCGACGAAGGAGGACCATATCGCCCCTGCCCGCTCGGTGTTCACCGGGGCGAAATGCTTCGGCGGCCCGGTGCGCTATGTGATGGCGGGCTCCGGCCATATCGCCGGCGTCGTCAATCCGCCCGAGAAGCCAAAATATCAGTACTGGTCGGGCGGCCCGCCGAAGGGCGAGTTCGACGCCTGGGTCGCCGCCGCCAAGGAGACGCCCGGCTCCTGGTGGCCGGACTGGCTCGCATGGCTTGCCGCCCAGGCGCCGGAAAAAGTCGACGCCCGCAAGCCCGGCGGCGGCAAGCTCAAGCCGCTTGGCGACGCGCCGGGGGAGTATGTGCGGGTCAAGTCTTAAGAGGAGTCGGCGCGCGCTGCCGAACGGAGCCGCCATGCTGCCTAGCGTCACTCTCGTCCGCCACGGCGAAACCGAATGGAGCGCGAGCGGCAGGCACACCGGGCGCACCGACATTCCGCTCACCCAGGAAGGCCAACGCAAGGCGCGCGCGCTTTGCGACCGGTTCAAAGGCGTCGCGTTCGAGAGGGTCTTCACCAGTCCCCTTCAGCGCGCAGCTCGCACCTGCGCGCTCGCAGGCTTCGGCGAGGCCGCCAAAGCGGATCCCGACCTTCTCGAATGGGATTACGGCGACTATGAAGGGCTGAAGACCAGCGAAATCCTGAGCGAGCGCCCCGGCTGGCTGCTGTTCCGCGACGGATGCCCGAACGGCGAGCAGCCAGCCGACGTCGGCGCCCGCGCCGATCGCGTCATCGCCCGCCTGCGCGCAGCCGACGACCGTGCGATCCTGTTCTCGAGCGGCCATATCCTCAGAGTGCTGGCGGCGCGCTGGCTCGGCCTTGCGCCTTCGGAGGGACGTCTCTTCGTGCTCGGCACAGCGAGCGTGAGCGTGCTCGGCTACGAACATGACAAGAGCGAGCCGGCAATTCAATTGTGGAACGAGGTTTGACGAGCTGCGGCGCCGTAGCGCGGTAAAGACAAACATCGCCGAGTGGAGAAGCCGAACGCCCTTCAGTTTGCGGGGCGCGACGTCGACGCTTCGGAGGCGTTCTACCGTGACAAGTTGGGCCTCCGACATCTCTATCGCTTCGGCGACCATACTTTTTTCGATTTGCTGCGGCGTTGGGCTGCGCCTCGAGAAGGCGAAGGAGGCGAGCGACATCGGCCGCGCCTCTCCCATCCACTTCGCGTGCGCCGACATCGTCCTCGCAGTCCCAGAATTGCGTCAACCTCCCGCACGGGGATAGCCCTTGCGCTCTGGGGACGAGTACGCGCATTAATAGGCTGTCTTTCGTGAATATTCAGGGATTACGCGACGTGCTTGACCCGAACTGCGCGAGAAGACAACCAACGATCTGCATCGCGGGCGTTCGCCACCGCGACCATTGGCGCGATCCATGATTACCCTGCCCGGCTTGGCGGCGGAAGCGCTTGGCTCGTTTCTGGCGCACGACATGAGGGACCGGTTCGGGGTCTCGCATTCGCGCCTAGCCGAGATTGTCCCGTTCGCGGCCCGGCTGGCGCTCGAATGCATCGGCAACAGCGACGCCCTTTACCACGACGTCGAGCACACCATGCTCGTCACCCTCGCTGGCCATGACATCTTCAAGGGGCGCGCTCTACTGACTCACTCGACCCCGGACGACTATTCCAATTTCATCGTCGCCTGCCTGACGCACGACATCGGCTATGTGCGCGGCGTCCTCAAAGGGGATGGAAGCGACGGTTACGTGGTCGATGCCGCCGGCAACAAGACGATGCTGTCGCGCGGTTGCTCCGACGCCGCGCTTGCTGCCTATCATGTCGAGCGGTCAAAGCTGTTCGTCATCGAGCGCCTGGCGTCGATCGAAGAGCTCGACGGCCCGCGGATCGCCGACGCGATCGAGTACACGCGCTTTCCGTATTCGTCGGCGCCCGAAGACCTCGACATCCCCGAGGAGGCGGCGCTGCTCAGGGCCGCCGATCTGATCGGGCAGCTCGGCGATCCGCACTATCTGAAAAAGGCCAATGCGCTCTATTACGAATTTGAGGAAATCGGCTTGAACGGGCAGCTCGGTTATGGCTCGCCCGCAGATCTGGTCGATAAATATCCGCAATTCTACTGGGGGAAAGTGTCCCCTTACATCCGGGACGCGATCCGCTACCTCAACGTGAGCGCGAGCGGCCGGCAGTGGATCAGCGGCCTCTACAGTAACGTCTTTCGCGCCGAGCATGAGCTGCGCTCGATGGGGCCGCAGCCTTAGGCAAGGCTGCGCGAAGACTGCGCAAGTCCGGCGGCCCGAGGCCCTCCTCGATCGCCGTTTCGCCTCCCGCGCGTCAGCGGGTGTATAAGCGAGGGGCCGAGGAGTCCGCCCCATGAACAAGTCGTCTCGCATCGCCGCATCCTACCGCCTCGACCTTACCCATCGCCCGCGCCGCAACCGCAAGGCGCAGTGGGCGCGGCGGCTGGTCGCGGAGCATGTTCTGACGGCGAGCGACCTCATCTGGCCGCTCTTTCTCATCGAGGGGGAGAAGCGGCGCGCGCCGGTCGCGGCGATGCCGGGCGTCGACCGGCTCAGCGTCGACGAGGCGGTTCGGGAGGCCGAGCGGGCGGTCAAGCTCGAGATCCCGGCGGTCGCGTTCTTTCCGTACACCGAGCCGCATCTCAAGGACGCGGAGGGCAGCGAAGCCTTCAACGAGGGCAATCTCGTCTGCCAAGCCTGCCGCGCGATCAAGCGCGAGTTTCCTGAGCTCGGCCTCGTCACCGACGTCGCGCTCGACCCCTATACCAGCCACGGCCATGACGGCCTCATCAGCGAGAGCCCGGCCGGCGAGATCCGCATTCTCAACGACGAAACGGTCGAGGCGCTGGTTCGGCAGGCGCTCACCCAGGCGCGCGCGGGCGCCGACGTCATCGCGCCTTCCGACATGATGGACGGCCGGGTCGGGGCGATCCGCGCCGCGCTCGACGCCGAAGGCTTCCTCGACGTGCAGATCATGGCCTATGCGGCGAAATACGCCTCCGCCTTCTACGGGCCGTTCCGCGACGCGCTCGGCTCCGCCGGGGCGCTCAAGGGCGACAAGCGCACCTATCAGATGGATCCGGCCAACAGCGACGAGGCGCTGCGCGAAGTCGCGCTCGACCTCGAAGAAGGCGCCGACATGGTGATGGTCAAGCCCGGGATGCCCTATCTCGACATCATCCGCCGGGTGAAGGACGAATTCGGCGCGCCGACCTTCGCCTATCAGGTCAGCGGCGAATATTCGATGATCAGGGCCGCCGCCGAGCACGGCTGGATCGACGGCGACAAGGCGATGATGGAGAGCCTCATCGCCTTCAAGCGCGCCGGCGCCGACGGGGTGCTGACCTATTTTGCGGCGCGGGCGGCGGAGAAGCTGCGGGGAAGGCCAGCCGGGTGAAAAGCCCGTCGGCGCATGCCGAGTTTCGCATCGGTTTTTTCGCTCGCTTGGCCAACAAGACATCCTGAGAGCGCGGCTAGAAGCCGCGCCCTCGTTTCATTGGCAACAGCTATTTCTTGTGCGGCCAAACAACCTTGCTTGGTTGCAAGGCCTGCTTCCACTGGCGCTTCCGACGTTCGCGCCGCGAACCAGGCGCGGCTTCAGCCTGCTTGCCCTTTGCAGCAAGCGCGCCCGTGACTTGCTCCCAGCCTGATTGGGGGTCGAATTTCTGGGCATAGCCCCCTGTGAGAACCTGAAATGCCGCATTTGAATGCCCTTTCAGGTCGATCCCCTTGCCCGAATGCTGATGGGCGAACCAATTTGGCGTCACGAAGTCGGTTACGAGAACGCCGCCGATCTTGTAGCCGTACTGGTCGTCCTCAACGGGATCGGCGACCTCACCCGCCCAAAACGTGCCTTGAGGGTCTTGGTAGGCGCTGTTCAGCCAGGGATCGACCGCCATCTCGACCAGTTCATGAGTGGCGCCTACACTGACGCTGTCATTCGCCGAGAGGATCGTCTCGACGAAGACCTTGGAAATCGGAAGTCCATCGTTGGTCAAGTCGTGATAGGCGAGAGCTCCGGCCTGGTCACTATTGTCAAAAAACACCAGCCACCAGCTTCCAGCAGGCGGCTTCTTCGAGTTTGGAACGAACGCAAATGACGCTTTGTCGACCCCCCAGACAGGCAGTAGGTCGTTGTTCCATTGCTGAGTAAACGCTGGGAGCATCTTTTGAACGTCGGCGTCGGCGATTTTTGTTGACTCGTTTATAACAGAAACGTTAGGCATTGTTTCCTCCGTACAAAGTGCTCTTCTCGCAAGCATACGCCGGCAACTCTTGCTTTACCGTACGTTCGTTGATTTCACTGTGATCTAGATCACACTTCGCGACACAAGACCGATGAGCGACGCTGATAACCGGGGGCTAGGGGGCGACCGGACGCATGGGAGGGGCAAGGGGTCGATCTCGAAGAAGGCGCCGACATGGTGATGGTCAAGCCCGGGATGCCCTATCTCGACATCATCCGCCGGGTGAAGGACGAATTCGGCGCGCCGACCTTCGCCTATCAGGTCAGCGGCGAATATTCGATGATCATGGCCGCCGCCGAGCGCGGCTGGATCGACGGCGACAAGGCGATGATGGAAAGCCTCATCGCCTTCAGGCGCGCCGGCGCCGACGGGGTGCTGACCTATTTTGCGGCGCGGGCGGCGGAGAAGCTTCGCGCTCGATGAGATTCCGCCTGTCGTTACTCCGATGTTCGGCGTCAATCGGCGCGGATCACTGCCGGCGGCGGCGGGCCGCCTCCATTTTGACCAAACGAAACGCCCCTTACGGCAGTGAGTTCACGGGCGCAACCGATCCCCATCGCGATGCGGGATAGGACTGCGGTCTGGATCGAATTTCGCTCGAACTTGGTGCGGCGACCGCTTTGCTGCGCGACCAACATCAAATTGAAAGCCGGGGCAGCTTCTGATCGAATAGGCCGCGGGGCTTGATACTGGCGTGTGGGGCCCCTTCGTCGGATCTCGCGACGGGAGGAATGCTATGGTCCGCAAATTCGCGATCGCCGCGGCGTCGGCCGCAGTCATCGCACTCTCGCCCGCGGCTTTCGCTCAGCGAACCGGGGGCACGGCCGAAGAAGCCAAGGCCATGCTGATGAGAGCCGTCGCCGCTGTGAAAGCGGATAAGGACAAAGCGCTCGAGATGTTCAACAAGGGAGAAGGCGGATTCCGGGATCGAGACCTCTACGTGTTTTGTGCAAATGCTAGCGACGGCACCATCGTCGCGATGGGCAACCCCAACCTTAGGGAAGCGCTTGGCACAGACATACGCGCCGCTCAGAACTCTACCGGCAACGCGTTTGGGGCGGAAATCTACGCGGCGATTCAGAAGCCGGAAGGTCAAATCACCGAAGTCAGCTATATGAGCCCAAAGCCGGGCCCCGATGATACGCTTGCTGCGAAGGTAAGCTTCGTAGCCAGGGCCGACAACGATCTCGGCTGCGGCGTCGGCTATTATAAGTAGGCGGTTCCGAAGCCTGCAATCTTGTGTCGCGCCTCTCGCGTCTTTCGACAGGGACAGGGCGATGACGGAGAGCCTCATCGCACCGCCCTAGGGCGCGAGCAGCACTTTGCCGATGTTCTTGCGGTCCTGGATGAAATGATGGGCCGCCGCGGCTTCGTCGAAGCTGAAAACTCGAGCGATTTTCGGCTTGATCGCGCCGATCTCCCACAATCCCATGAGCTGATCCATCCAGGGCCGCATCCGGTCGAACTCGCCCCACATGTGACCCAGATTGACGCCGAAGACCCCCTTGTTGGCGTTCATCAGAGAAAGCGGATTGAACTGGACCCAGGGCGTGTTCGCCAGCATCGACATCATGCCCAGGTATCCCGCCGCCTTTTTGGTGGCGGCCGACGAGGCGCCGAACATGCCGAGGCGGCCAGTGGGCGCGAGGAGGCGATAACCCTTCTTGAGCGAGTCTCCACCGACCGCGTCGAGAATGAGCTCGACGCCTCGCCCGCCCGTGATCTGACGCGCCCGCTTCTCAAAGTCCTCGGTCCTATAGTCGATCAGGTGATCGACGCCGAGCGCGCGCAGCTCTTCATGCTTGCCTGCGGACGCCGTTCCGATGACCGTCGCCCCGATGTGCTTGGCGACCTGGGTTGCAGCGATGCCGACGCCGCCGCCGGCGGAATGAATGAGCACCGTCTCGCCCGCCTTCAATCCGCCCATCACGACAATCAGTTGCCAAGCCGTCAGGTAGTTGATTGGGATCGACGCGCCCTGCTCAGCGGACATGTTCGGCGATCGCGGGAAGACTTGGGCTTGCGGAACGCAAACCACGTCGGCGTAGCCGCCGAAATGGGTCGCCGCGAAAACATCGCGCCCGACCCAGCCAGCATCGACTCCGGCGCCGGCCGCATCAACGCGCCCCGCAACTTCGTAACCAGGCACAACGGGGATGCGCGGCAGGTCCGGATAGAGCCCGAGGCGGCCCATAATATCAGCGAAATTGACGCCGCTCGCCTCCACCCGGATGCGCATCTCATCTGCGGCCGGACGAGGATCAGGCGCCTCCTTGACTTCAAGAACCTCGGGTGGGCCGGCCTTCGAAATCCAGATCTGCCGCATGGCTCAAGTCATCCTTGGAAAACAGCCGGACAGTCGGCAAAGGGCAACCTCACGACATCTTTCCCGTCTGACTTCCGAGCGTAGGTTATGCCGACCGACTTGGCGGCGTAACGGTATCAGGTCCGCTGCGCATATTCGATGATCATGGCGGCGGCCAACAATGGCTGGATCGACGGCGACAAGGCGATGATGGAGAGCCTTCATCGCCTTCAGGCGCGCCGGCGCCGACGGGGTGTTGACTTATTTCACGCCAAGTGCGGCGGAGAAGCTGCGGCAGAGGTGACATTGGAGGCGCGGCCGAGAGCCCCTCTGTTGTTGAGCGGTCCTTCCCGCCGGTTGACAGGAGGGCGGACGGCCGATGGGCGCACGAACGATAGTTGCGCGGGCGCGCTGGCGGCGGGCGTCGTCTCTTCAGCGCCAGCTGACGGCGGACGCTCCTGCTCGCCGCCGCGAACGGCGGCGGCGCCGCGCTCGCCGGCCCAGGGGACGGCGGTCAAGCGGCCGCTTCCGGCTGGAACGGCGTCGGCTCGGACGGCGGCTCGGGCGGCGTGCTGGGCTCGGCGGCGGCGGCGCATGATGCTTTTGGGCTTCGCCAGCCTCGGCTCCGGTGGATATCGCGCGATGAAGCGCGCACAAGACCGCTGAGTTTCTGCCTCGCCGCGCTCGCAACGGGTTGCGGAAACCCGGCATTCAGAATTAACATCCATGATTGGGGAGGGCGCCGCGGGAACGGGGACCGAACTGGAGGTGGCCATGCCGACGCTCAGAAAGAGCCGCGGCGGGCTGGCGATGTTTTGTGGTCTGGTGTTCGGAGCACAATTGCCGACCGGCGCATTCGCGCCCGCGGCCAATGGCGCCGAGTACGAAGCCTGCAAATTTTTCAGCCAGCTGCCGGACGATTGCGCCGGCGCCGAGCATCGAAAATTCGATAATTTGCGCAATTATCGATACGAGGAAATTGATCTCTTCGCCAGGGACCCGCTCAAGAAACTTCTCTACGTCAGCAGCTACAACACGACCGGCCAGAACATCGGCGACGACCCACGCGACTCCGCGCCAAAGCCGCTCGCACAAAGCGTTGACCCGAAGAAGATCGCCAAAAAATACCAGGCGGTCTCGGCGTGGATCAGCCCCCCCCGATACTGGACGCTGGACTGGCTCTCCGACAGGGTCGGCGCGGTGCGCAATTTTGACGGTCTCGACGCCGCGTGGATGGGAAACAGTATCGCGCCCAGCGCCGCGGCGTCCTCCAAGCCCGGCTCCCCGGCCTATCGCGTGGTGCTGCTGGCGAGATCGGCGGTGGAGGGGTTCAAGAAAGGATCGGAAGTCTATCTGCTCGATGATCCCAAGGGCCGGACCTGGGTCATGGTCGCCTATACGGACAGGGACAGTCCCGGCCTGACCATCGACAAGCTCGATTCCCTCGAAGCGATCATAAAGCTACCGCCGGGCTGGAAGTTCCGCACCGCTGTGATCGCGAAGGACCTCATCCTCGAGCCCAAGGCCGGTTTGACCGCGGTCACCCAGGACGACAAGCAGAACATCTACCATTTGACCGGCCCTGGACAGAGCAACTTCGTGCCATAAGCGCTTCCGGATCGCGCCGCCGAAAACAAATCGCGCCGCCCCTGCCGCCGCCTGATGTTGGCCTCAACCCCGAGGCCAAGGTAGGTTGGTTTCGGTACGGGGAGATCCAGCGATGGCAAAGATGCGGGCGATGGTGGTTCGGAAACGCGGCGGGCCGCTGGAAGCGGAGGAGCGTGATATTCCGGTCCCGGGGCCTGAGGAGATTCGCATCCGCGTCCAGGCCTGCGGCGTCTGCCACAGCGACGTGGTGACGGTCCAAGGCCTGATGCCGTTTGTCACCTATCCGCCTTCCGGGCCATGAGGTCATCGGCGTAATCGACGCGCTCGGCGAGGGCGTCTACGGCTGGAGCGTCGGCGCGCTGGCGGGCGTCGGCTGGTTCGGCGGCTCGTGCGGTTATTGCCGCCGATGCCGGCGCGACGCCGCCTTCGCCTGCGAGAACGTACATGCAGTGACCGGGGCGACACGTGACGGTGGCTACGCGACCCACATGATCGCCCATGTCTCGGCGGTCGCGCACGTGCCGGACGATCTCGACGTCGTCGAATCCGCGCCACTGCTGTGCGCCGGTGTCACCACCTTCAACGCGCTTCGCCACACCGGCGCAGGCCCCGGCGATGTCGTGGCGGTCCACGGCGTCGGTGGGCTTGGACATCTCGGAATACAATTCGCGGCGCGGCAGGGCTTCCGCACCGTCGCTGTCAACCGCGGCGGCGACAAGGAGGAACTCGCCCGCAAGCTCGGCGCCAGCGACTATATCGACAGCGGTGCACAAGACCCCGCACAGGCGCTCCAGGCGATGGGCGGAGCGAAAGCGATCCTCGCCACCGTCACCGACGGCAAGGCGATGCAGGCGATCGCAGGCGGCCTCGGGCCCAACGGCGTGATGATGGTGATTGGCGCGGTCGGCCCGCTGACCGTCGATTCGCTCGATCTGCTCGGCAAGCGCGCGTCCGTCAAAGGCTGGTATTCGGGCGTCGCCCGGGATTCGGAAGACACTCTCAACTTCAGTCAGCGCAACAAGGTCGCCTCGATGAACGAGATCTATCCGCTCGAAAAGGCGCAGGAGGCATACGACCGCATGATGAGCGGCAAGGCCCGCTTCCGCGTCGTCCTCAAGATGGACGCCTGATCGCGCCGGAATTCAAGCGCTCATGGGACCCGGCGAGCGTCACCGGCTTTCCGTGCGGTGTTCTGAAATATGCCGCGCGCCAGTCCTCGACCCGGCGCGCAATCTCGTCGCCCTCAAGCCGACCCTTTGCGACGAGGATGGTCATGAGCGCTTCGACCAGCGCGGCGTAATAGGCGTCGCTGTCATCCGCCGCCCCGTGCTCGGCGGCCTTCCGAAGGGCCGCGCCCAAGACCGAGGACCACTCGGACGCGGCGATCCGGCCTGAGTCGATCAGCGTCTGGGCCATCGCATAGGCCTCGGCCTGCCAAGGCTCGGCGAAGCCGGGCGCTCCCTCCGCATTGAGCCTAGACTGGCTCAAGATAGCGCTCCCAGAGGTCGAGCGAGACCCGGTCGGCGGAGCCCGAGCGCTCCGGGAAGAGGTCGGCGAGCATGAAGCTTACCGTGTACAGCGGCTCGGCCGCCTCCCTTCCCTCCGCGCTCTCGTCGGGAACGATATGGGCGCCGTTGAGGCTTCGAACAATTCCGGCATGGCCGCGGACGTAGCGCGGCAGCCGGGTGTGGCCGGGCGAAGCCGAAAGCCGCGCGCGCACGCGCTGACCGGCGCCGAAGCGCGGAGCCTCGCCGTAAGCCCGGTCGAAGCGCATCGACACGTTTCGGAGCGTCCTGACGTCCGCAGCGCTCATGGGCTTCAGCGACGCTGGAGCCCGTTCGGCGCTCGCGCCGGTCGAGAGTTCCTCGACCGTCGCCAGGCCGGAGCCGAGGAGCATCGCCGCATAGGCCGTGCACCATTGGTCGAAATAGGGCCGCACGAGATATTCCGCCGGCTGCAGCAGCTCGCGGGTGAAGCGGAATTTGTCGAGGTTCCAGTCCGGGGGCCGAGCGATGGCGCGGGCGATCGCCCACATCCGCCATTCCCATTCGCCGTGGAACGGCGCGTCATCGTCGCGGACGGCAATGGCCCCATGGTTCTGCTGCCCGCCAAGATCGTGCACGCCGTCCATTGCCTAACCCCCCGAGGCGATGCGCAAGGCGCGCTCGACGCCGATCATGCTGTCGCGGGTCACGATCTTGGCCAGCGCGGCCTCATCCCAGCTCTGGGTTCCCGACGGACGCTGCGGCAGGACCAGATATCTGAGTTCGGCGGTGCTGTCCCAGACCTCGACCGCGACCTCGTCCGGAAGGTCGACGCCAAATTCTTTCAGCACGCTTCTGGGCTCGCGAACCGCGCGCGACCGGTAAGCGGCCTTCTTGTACCAGGCCGGCGACATCCCTAGCACGGCATGCGGATAGCAGCTGCAGAGCGTGCAGACCACCAGGTTGTGGACCCGCTCGGTGTTCTCGACGACCTTGAGATGACCGACCGCAGGTCCGTCGATGCCGAGCTCCTTGATCCCGGCCGCGCCGTCGGCGAGGAGGCGCGCCTTGTAGTCCGGATCGTTCCACGCCCGCGCCACCACGCTCGCGCCGACTTTCGGGCCAACCTCGTCGCGATAGATCTCGATCCACGCGTCCATCGCCGCCGGATCCAGCATGCCCTTCTCGACCAGCAGGCTTTCAAGCGCCTTCACCCGCAAGGCGGAATCGGATGGAACATGCGAATGGATCTCCTCGTGCAGCCCGGCGGCCTTCCACGGGTCGTATTCGCGCATGGCTCCCGTCCCTGCATGGCGTTTCACGCTTGCGGTACTATGTCATGGCCGGCCTTCGGCGCCAAAATGCGCCGGGGCCGACCTAAGTTGAGCCAGAGAGCTTCCGTTGACCATGACCCCGAGCGTGAAAGCCTGGATGTGGCTCGTCGCGCTCGCGCTCGTCATGGGCGCGCTCATCTTCGGGGCGGCCGGCGATCCTTGGTTCTGGCAGGGCTGGACGTTTCTCGCCGTGTTTTTCGGCGCGTCGTCGCTCATCACCCAATACCTGATCGCCAATGACCCTGCCCTCCTCGAACGCCGCGTGAGCGGAGGGCCGACCGAAGAGACGGAGCCGACCCAAAAGCTTATCATGGTCTTCATGTCGCTCGGCTTCGTCGCCCTCATCGTCGTCCCGGGGCTCGATCACCGGTTCGGCTGGTCGCAGGCGCCCGCAGTCGTCGCGCTCGCGGGCGGCGCGTTGATGGCCGTCGGGTTCTTCGTCGTCTTCCTCGTCTTCAAAGCGAACTCGTTCGCATCATCAACGATCGGCGTCGCCCAGGGCCAGACCCTCGTGTCTACCGGGCCCTACGCCATCGTCCGTCATCCGATGTACGCTGGCGCCTTGGTCTATCTCGTCGGTACGCCGCTCGCGCTCGGCTCCTATTGGGGGCTCGCGGTGGTGGCGCTTATGGCGCCGTTCCTGATGTGGCGGCTCGCGGACGAGGAACGCGTCCTCGAGCAGCGCCTGCCTGGCTATTCCGAGTATAAGCGGAAGGTCCGGCGCCGGCTCGCGCCCGGCGTCTATTGACCGGGGCGCCGGTCACGTTCGCGGTTCGATCACATGGACCTCCACGCGCTCCTCCCGGCCCCGCACCGCAATGCTCTCGCCGTCGCCGATCTCGAGATCGGCCGGTAGCGACATCAGCCGCAGCGCGTCGCCCGACACGACCAGCCGCCGGTCGATGGTCTTGCAATATTCGCACAGCCGCGCCGCGACGTTCATCGTGTCGCCGAAATAGGCGAGCTGGCGTTTGGCGTCGCCGCATTCGCTGACAATGACTGGACCGGCATGGAGCCCGGCGCGGAAGCCGGGCGCGACGCCGAACTCGCGCTCATAGTCGGCCGCCATGCGCCTGATCGTCCTCTCGATTGCAAAGAAACATTCGACGCAGCGCGCGTTCAGGGCCGGAACGTCCGACACCGGCCAGCTCACGATCACCTCGTCGCCGACATAGGCGTGCACGGCGCCGCCGAAGTCGCTGATTGGCGCGTCGATGTCATAAAAGAAACGGGTGACGAGGTCGTGGACCTTGAGGTCGCCCATCGCCTCGGCGAGGCGCGTCGAGTGGGCGATGTCGAGAAACATCACGATCAGGCGCCGGCGGGTTGGCCGGTGATAGGTGCCGAGCAGCGCGCTCGTGAGCAGGGGTCCGCCGACGAGCCGGCGAATCTCGACGGCTGCGCCGATGACCAGCGACAATCCGAAACCGAGAGCCACCATTCGGGGCAGCTCGACGGTGAACCAATCGGGCGTAACCCATCTGAGCCGAAGCGTTTCCGCGTAAAGCAGGGCTTGCATCAGAAGGCCGACGACGATCAGCGCCGCCGTCATGACGAGCGCCCGGATGAGGATTTCGGCGCCGAGCGGCAGCCGCCGCAGCGCCGAGCCGAGACGGGAGTGGCCCGCCGAAGCGAAACCGATCTGCACGACGAGGACGGTCAAGGCGAGGCCCGCGCCATGGATTCCGCTGAGAAGAAAGTACCCCGGCGTCTGTTCGTCCGCCCGGTCGAAGAGGGCCCGATAGGCGAGGCCAACGGCGAAGCCTGCGACCACGAGGAGGGTCAGCGAGCGCCGACGCGCGGCCTCCCGAAAGAAGCTCGAGCGGCCGGAACGGCTATGAGCGGCGTTCCCGCCGGTGGGCGCGGCTTCATCGACGGGCGAGCGCATGGTCAGTCCGCGGCGGCGTCGCCTCCATCGAAGCTCTTGGCGAGCCACTCACCACAGCTGGCGAAAGCCTGACCATTCGAGGAGTCCATCCGCGGCGAAATGCCTCTCGGTCGCGCATTGTTGAAGCTCTCCTGCACCTTAGCTGGTGTAAAAACGCGGGGGGCCTGCCGCTCACCGAATACCAGACCAGGAGCCTGAAATGGAGCGAAAGAAGGCGTCGGACTTCCCGCAGGAGCTTTTGAACCTGTTTGACGTCTATGTTCACGGCGGGATGAGCCGCCGGGCGTTCCTCGACGGCGCGCAGAAATTCGCCGCTGGAGGGGTCAGCGCGTCCGCCTTGTTCGAGATGCTGAGACCCAACTACGCCTGGGCGATCCAGGCGCCGCCGGACGACAGCCGCATTGCCGCCAAGTCCGTCAGCGTGCCCTCGCCCGAAGGCAACGGCGCGATCAAGGGCTACCTCGTCCGCCCGGCGAATTCGGACAAATTGCCGGCAGTGCTGGTCGTCCACGAGAACCGGGGCCTGAACCCCTATATCGAAGACGTCGCCCGGCGCCTGGCGATCGCCAATTTCATCGCCTTCGCCCCCGATGGGCTGACCTCGGTCGGCGGCTATCCAGGCGACGACGAAAAGGGCGCTGAGCTCTTCCGCAAGGTCGATCCGGTCAAGATGCGCGAGGATTTCGCCACCGCGGCGCGGTGGCTCAAGTCCCTGCCCGATTCGACCGGCAAGCTCGGCGCGATCGGCTTCTGTTTCGGCGGCGGGGTCGTGAACCAGCTCGCCGTGCGGATGGGTTCCGACCTCGACGCCGCGGTCCCGTTCTACGGCCTGCAGCCAGACCCCGCCGACGCGGCAAAGATCAAGGCGCCCGTCAATGCCCAGTACGGCGAGCTCGACACCCGCATCACCAGCGGCTGGCCGGCGTTCGACGCCGCACTCTCCGGCGCAGGCGTTCCGCACGAGGGTCACATCTACAAGGGCGCCAACCACGGCTTCCACAACGACACGACGCCGCGCTACGATCAGGCGGCAGCCGAAGAAGCCTGGAAGCGGACGATCGATTGGCTCAACAAATATTTGCGGGCGTGAGCACGCCTTGAACCGGAGCTGATGGAGTCTCGTGAGCCGGATATTTCTCGCCGGCGCGGCCGGCGTCATCGGCCGGCGGCTCACGCCCCTGCTCCGCGCCCATGGCCATTCGGTCTGGGGCGCGCCGCCTGATCGCGCAGAGCATCGCCTGGGCCTATGCCGTCCGGCCCTTCGGCCTTATCGCGAGGATGCTCCGCTGGACGTTGATGCGGCCGGCCCGCAGGGCGTGAGCGTGCGCGGGGTCGCGTCCCTGGAGCGACAGGTGCTCGCCGCGTCGCCGATCGAAGGCCTCGTGCTGCGCCATGGCCGGCTTTATGGCCCCGGCAGCGGAGCGGACGCCCCGCCAAGCGCGCTGGCGGTGCATGTCGACGCAGCCGCCCATGCCGCCTTGCGGGCGATCGACCACGGCGAGCCGGGTTTCTTCAACATCGCCGACCCAAGCGGCGAGGTCTCGACCGACAAGGCGACCGCCACGCTTGGCTGGCGCCCCGACTTCAGGATCGAGCGCGAATGAATCTGCGCGCCTCCTGCGCCGCTGTGTCAACAGGAGGTGAGGGGGTTCCCCTTTCCCTTTCGCGCGCTTCGATAGCCCGTATAGCCAAGCCCCGCGAAGCCCACGAGCATCATTGCCCAAGTCGAGGGTTCAGGGACCGCGCCACCAACCGCAAAGTCGAAGCCGAAGCCCCCGGCCCCGTTGGCGACGAGATTGTACCCGAAAGTCAGCTCGTCCCCGATCCCAAAGTCGGAGCCCAAATTGATGACGTTGTCCTGAAAGAAGCTTTCCGCGAGGGCCAAATTTGTGAAGCTCATATTGAGAATCTCGACGCCATCGGCGTCAACGAAAAAATCCATCGATTGGAACCCGAGGCCATCCGTGAAGCCCGCGTGCTGGTCGTCGATCAGGCCAAGCAGAACATCGCCGCCGTAACCGAAATCAAATGTCGCACTGGCGCTGTAGGTGTGGCTGGCCCCGCCACCGTCTGAGGCGTAGTTCGCCCCCATGATGGCTGCACCGAATATCATGTCCCGCGGTCCCAACAACGCGTTGGCGACGTTACTCGCGCCGTCGATCAGCGATGTCGAGTAAGCCTTGTCCGGGTTGCCGACCGCAGAGGCATACGCGGTCTGACCTGGATTGACGAAGGCCTGACCGGCGCCGCCGGCCTGTGCGATCGCACTGCTGGTCGCCGTGCTGCCGGCCTCAGCGATTGCCGTCGACTGAACCTTCACGTTGGTGAAGCTGGTGTCCGCTGTCGACTGGGCCTCTCCGCTCGACCCGATGGCCGTCGACAGCGCCTGGGCCAATGCGCCGCGATTGGTCGCGGCGGATGACGTCGCATTCGCCGAGCCCAAAGCTCCGGGCGGACCCGCTCCGCCAAAGCCGCCAGCCGATCCGCCGGTGGCGACCGCTATGGCGATCGCCGCCCCGCCGCCTGCCGCCGACGCTTTGGCCATCGCCGTGGCGCCGCCTCCGTCGCCGCCAGCTCCGGAATATTGATCGAAGCCTCCCTCGCCCCCGGTTGCGATGGCCGACGATGATGCGCCGCCCGTGCCGCTGGCCGTCGTCGTGCTGTTTGCGAACGCGTCGCCGCCCGTGCCTGGCATAGCTTCCCAAGACGTTCCGCCCACGCCACCGGTCGCACTCGCCGCGGAACTGGCCGAGGCGGAGCCGTTCGATGTGGCGATGCTCGTTGCGTTGGCATCACCGCCCGACACGCCTGGTCCAGCCCCAAAGTCTAAAAAACTGCCACCGCCTGCGCCGCCGACGGCGCTCGCGGTCGAATTCGCGCCGCCAGAGCCGCTGGAAGTGGCGGCGCTGCGCGCGACTGCGCTGCCGGCCTCGCCGGCGCTTGTCGCGAGGGATCCTCCGCTACTGCCTCCGGTCGCATTCGCGGACGATGACACGCCGCCTGAACCTGTGGTCTCCGCCGCGCTGCTGGCGCTTGCGTCGCCGCCTGCCCCGCCAACTACTCCACCTGTCGGACCAGGTCCGTCGAAATCACTAAATCCGCCCAAGCCCGCCGTCGCGCTTGCCGATGAAGACACCACCCCGGCACCGCTTGAGGTCGCCGTGCCGCTGGCCGTCGCGTTACCCCCAGCGCCTCCACTGGCCTTGTTGAAAAAAGCTCCGCTGCCTCCCGCGCCACCTTGCGCGGTCGCGTTGCTGGTGACGGGATTGGAGTTCATGTTCTTCGCTGCGCTCGTCGCGTTTGCGTTGCCCCCGGCGCCGCCATTGCCGCCAATTTCGGAAAATCCGTTGTTGCCGCCGCCTACGCCGCCCGCCCCGCCAGAAGAATTGGCGTCCGCTTCCGCCGAGGCGGAAATCACGGTAGTCGCTGATGTCGCGTTTGCGTTGCCCCCGGCGCCGCCATTGCCGGCGACGCCGCCTAAGTTTCCATAGCCACCAGCGCCACCATTTCCCGCAGCCGCCGTGGCCGAATTCGATGCGTCGCTGTTCGGTACCGAATAGCCTGCGTCGGCGTTTGCCGGCAAACCGTCGCCGCCGGGCTGGCCATTGGGGTCGCCCGGCGGACTCGCCCCGTCTGCGCCGTTTGCGCCGTCCAATGAGCCCGGCACTGTGGGAACGATAACGGTTTCCGCACGAACTTGGGGGACGCCCGCCGTCACAACGGCCAGCGGCAGCGAGCTGGCCGCCAGCAGCCGCGTCAAAAACGAACGTTCGATTGCCCGCATAGCCGCCACCGCCTTCCGGCTGCCTGCTCCCGGACCGGACCGGCCGTCTCTTTCCGGCCGGCCTACGACCAGAACCGAACCTCGGCTGGGTGGTCGAAAGGAAATTCCGCCACTTCGGTCACCACGCCCTTCTCGACCTTGAAAACCAGCACCGACTTGGTGTCCACCGTCTTTCCCTTCCGCTCGCCCCTGTTCCTGTGCAGGGCGAATACGTGATCGCCGGACGCGGCGACCGTCTGCAGTTCGGCGCGCACCGTGCCTTGGGTTTCGTTAGCGAGCTGACCAAAGAACCCCAAGATGGCCTGAAGGCCTCGGTAATTTCCGGGCAATACGCCCGCTCCGACCGAATGCCAGATCGCGTTCGGCGTGAACAGCGTCTTCAGCGTCTCAATATCGCCTTTCGCGAAGGCTTCGTAGCCGCGCCGCACAACGGCGACGTTTTGGGTTTCAGTCGCGCCCGTCCCACTCATGTCCGTTCCCTCCCTATGTAGTGAACCGGGGTTCTCTCGATATATTTTCCTCGGCTGAACCGAGGTTAATTGAGGGTTTGCCGACTGCAACCTCTGCCCGGCTCTTTGCAGCGCCGCCGGCGCGCCCTGCCGATCCCTCAAAAGACGACCGGAGAACTGAATTGGCAGCTTTGCGCATTTTGTTCGCCGCCCTCTGTCGAAACACCGAACGCTCAATCGTCTTTGCACTGAGCGCGGCGCTTCGGCCGCGCGCCCTCAAGGAGCAGAACGATGCAGTACCTGCTGATGATTCACAACGACGAGAAGACGATCCTTGGCGCGTCGCCGGAACAGAATGGGGCGCGTCTGGCGGCTTACGGCTCTTACATGAAGGCGATGGCGGACGCGGGCGTGAGCAAGGGCGGCCAGCGCCTGCATCCGAGCGCGACCGCGACCACCGTCCGGGTCAAGAACGGCAAGACCTCAGTGCTGAACGGCCCCTATGCCGAGGTCAAGGAGCAGCTCGGCGGCTATTTCCTCATCGACGCGCCCGATCTCGACCAGGCGATTTCCTGGGCGGCGCGCTGCCCCGGCGCTCAGGATGGGGCGATCGAAGTGCGGCCGATCTGGGAGATGTAAGGGCGCCGCGCGTCATGAGCGGGCCGGACGGCAATGACCGGGTTCGAGAAGCAGGCGGTATTCTACCGCGGATATCTGATCGATGATCGCAGTCTGATCCCGCTGACGCGGGCCTTGGCGACGATTGTCGGCCTTTGGCTTCTCGTATACTTGGTTGGGGTCGTCGGCCCGCACGCTCCGACGGCCGCGCACGTCGCGCATGTGTCCTTTCTCGCGTCCGGGGCTCAATGACTGCGGGCGAGCGCTGGCAGATTCGACCAGCGCGGGCCATTGCTGGCAAGCTCTGGCCATTGCATATGTGCTGCTTTTCATATCAGTTGATTACGATAGATTGCTAATGTTAGACAGGAGCATCGCCGCGCAATAAGATCGGCCGCCAAACTAAACGTGCTCGCAGTCTCGCGGGCCGTCTCGCCCACGTTGCAGAAAAAGGCGCCCAAGCCATTGAAATGATCGTGTCGGACGCAAAAACGCACACCCAAGCCGATGCATTATCGACCGGCCTGCCGATGACCCGGCGCCATGAAGCCGACGCCCGCGCCGCGGCGGCGCGGGTCGCCCGCGAAAGCTACGGCAAGCTCGTGGCCTACCTCGCTGCCGCCTCGCGCGACGTGCCCGGGGCCGAGGATGCGCTCGCCGACGCCTTCGCCGCCGCGCTTGCCGTCTGGCCGACGCAAGGCGTGCCCCTGAACCCGGAAGGCTGGCTCGCGACTGCGGCGCGGCGGCGGCTGATCGACGCCGCGCGCCGACGCCGCAGCGCGGACGCAGCTACAGACGCGCTCCTCATGATCGACGCCGACCTCAAGGAGGCGGCGGAAGCTTCCGCCTCGATCCCCGATCGGCGCCTGGCGCTGATGTTTGCCTGCGCTCATCCGGCGATTGAGGAATCGGTCCGCGCGCCGTTGATGCTCCAGACAATTCTCGGCCTCGACGCGGCGGCGATCGGATCTGCCTTCCTGGTCTCGCCGGCCGCCATGGGTCAGCGTCTGACCCGCGCCAAGGCGAAGATCCGCCTCGCCGGAGTGCCGTTCAGGATCCCCGAGCGGGAGGATTTGCCGGCGCGAACTCGGGGTCGCGCTGGAGGCGATTTACGCTGCGTTTTCGCACGGCTGGGCGGAGGCGTTCGCCGACGACCCGCGCGGGCGCAATCTCGCCGAGGAGGCGATCTGGCTCGGCCGCGTCGTCGTCTCGCTCGCCCCGGACGAGCCCGAGGCGATGGGGCTATTGGCGCTGATGCTCTACGCCCATGCGCGACGCGCAGCGCGGCGCGACGCCGCCGGGCGCTACGTGCCGCTGAGCGACCAGGACACGCGGTCATGGGATGAGGCGGCGATCGAGGAAGCGGAACGGCTGCTCAGGGCTGCAGGCGCGCTCGGCGCGCCGGGGCGCTTCCAGCTCGAGGCCGCCGTCCAGTCCGTGCACGCCGCCCGCCGGCTGACCGAAGCGACCGACTGGCCTGCGATTCACCTCCTCTACGACGCGCTCTACGCCCTCACCGGGTCTCCGGTGGTCGCGGTCAACCGCGCCGCGGCGGCGGCGCAAACGCGCGGGGCTGCGGCGGGGCTCAAGCTGCTCGAGGAGGTCGGAGCGGAAGGCGGCCTCGACGGGTTCGAACCCTATTGGGTTGCGCGAGCCGACCTCTGCGCCAAGGCGGGCGAAATCGACGAAGCGCGCCGCGCCTATGCCCAGGCGATCGGCTTGCAGACCGATCCGGCGGCGCGCGCGTTTCTCATCGAGCGCCTGGCGGCGCTGGCGTGAGGCCTTCAGGCGACAAGGCGCCAGAGACCCGGATAGGACTGGACAAACCCGTTCGGGGCGACTTCCAAGAGCGCCTGATACGGAATTGTCGGCGCCTCGTACCAATAGGATGCCTCGCCGCGCCGTTCATAGGTCTGGGGCAATTCGATCAGCGAGGCGCTGTCCAGATCGAACCATACGACAGGGAGATCGGCCCTCTCGCCGGTGGCGAGCGCCATTCGCATCAGCTGCAGCGCGTTTGTCGCCGGGGTGAAGCCGTAATCGAGATCGACCAGATGCTCGAGGCCATTGACCGGGACGCCGTTTAGGGTCCAGCTCCCCTCCTCGCGCCGGATCTCGCTGCGGATCGTCTGCTCGCCGAGAAAGCCGCTTACGAGTCCCCGTTTGGTTTCCCAGCGCGCGTCTGTTTCCACCTGGTAGGCGACACTCGCGGGTCCAATCTCGTGTTCGAAGGCGACCGCGCCCTCTAGAAGCCAGCCGTCGCCTTTGGGCCGCAACAGCGCCGCGTCGCGGCCCGCCCGATCGAGCCGTTCCCACGCCGCAAATTCACTCACCTCGAGCTTCCCGCTACCGGATAGGGCGCGCCGGCAAATTTCTCGCCATGATAGCCCTTCGCGCCGATCAGCTTCGCGAGTGGGCCACGGACGTCGTCGCTTGCGCGCAGGCGCTCCACAATTGCGGCGAAATCCCACTTCGGCCGCCAGCCGAGCTCGCGTCGGGCGAGCGCATTGTCGTAGACGCGGTCGATGCTCGGGAAGATGCGCCAGCCACGGCGCGCATATTCGCCCTCCCACCCCGGCGCCCGGAGGCTGACGACGGCGGGCGCATCGACCCGGAGGCGGGCGCAGTCCTGGGGCAGGAACGGCGTCGTCGCGCTGACGATGTACCTGCCAAAGCCGAGCTCGGGCGCCCGCTTCTCCGCCAGAAGATGCGCGTCCACGACGTCCTCGATCGCGACCCGGCGAAAGAGATATTCGTTGGCCTTCGAATTGTTGTCGGCGTAAGCCGCGCGCACCTCCGGATCGTCGTCCGCTTCGGGAAAAAAGCGCGAGGTTCTGAGCACGATCGAAGGCAGGCCCTCGTTGCGGTGGAACAATTGGCAGAGGTCCTCGGCGGCGGTCTTGGTGACGCCATAGATGTTCTTTGGGACCGGCGCCACCCGCTCGTCGATCCACGCGGCGGGGGCGCCCGGCGGGGGCTTCAGCGCGTCGCCGAACGCGCTGGTCGTCGAGGTCATCACAAAGGCGCGGACGCGAGCGCGCGCCGCCGCCTCAAGGAGGACGAGCGTTCCCTTGACGTTCGTCTCGACGAACGCCGCCCGCGCATGGGTCGCGACATGAGGCTTGTGCAGCGTCGCCGCATGGAAAACCGTGTCGGCGCCGTCGATGCAGCGGGCGACCCAGGCGCGGTCGGCGATCGAGCCGACCTCGTCAGTGAACGGCCCAGGAATGATGTCGAGCCCGACCGCCGCGCGGCCGGAGGCGCGCAGCGTGCGCATCAGCCCTTCGCCCAGATGGCCTGAACTGCCGGTGACGAGCACGGTCATTCTTGCGCCGATCGGTCAAAATTCCCTCCGCCTTTTAGGTCGGAGAGGTCGGCGCATCAACGCGACCGGCGCGGGCTCTTCGGTTCGGCCGCAGTCAAGCGCGCGAGAGGGCCGGTCAATGATTAAAGTGCGGGGGGCGAAAGCTGAGTTGCGCAAGCAGCAGTCATTCGCGACGGCATGTAGGTCAAATCGACCCCGAACGCGGAAGACATCGCCGCGTCCACGAGGCCAATTTTTTCGCTGCCAACGAATTTGGCCGAGCGGAAGAACGAAACGAGGAATGGAGAGGATGGAAGGCCGGGCGCTACCCCGGCCTCTGCAATGCTACTTCTGCGATGAGCTTTTCGCGTGAGCCGCATCGGAGGCTCCGCTGGCGACCTTGGAGTGCTTCTGAGCCTCCGTCGCGTGCTCGTTACCCTTCATGTGGTCGTTCTTGCCGTGAAACTCCGCGGCAGCGCGATGTGACTTGGCTGCGCTCTCGTGGTGTTCGGCCGCTTTTGTGTGTGCTTGATTGGGCATGTGGGTCTCCCGTCGTCCGGGAACTTCCCGGTTCATCACCAGCGGCCTCAATAGTGTTCACAGCAAGTGCGTTTGTTGTTTTTAAAGAGTGGAATTGGCTAGTGAGCCAGTTTTAGGGTCGCAAAGGAAATTTTGCTGGCCAAACAGGCGCAATTGGCGCATAATAGAAACTATGAGAGACAGCGCCGTATTCACGACCGACGTGGTGAAAGACGTCGGGAATCCCAGTCGCTACCGCTGGAATATTTACGATAATAAGAAGGTGCGAGACAAATCCTTCTACTCCTTTGCGACAAAGCGCGAAGCCCAGACCGATGCGGATAAGTTTGTCCGAAAGCTCAATGCGATTTGGCCCGCCTCAAAAGAATGAAAGCCAGCGAATTCAGCGTCTCGACCGCGTTTATTTGAAGCCGCGGGTCGACGAATCAAGAAACCGGGCGTAAGGATGCGCGCGGCAAATCGATTGCCCAAGGGATCCCAAAGCATGGGCGCATCAAGTCCGATCGAACTGGCCGCAGAGATGGTGGCGGCCTTCGTTTCGAATAACCCTTTGCCAAAGAGCGAGCTGCCCGCTCTGATTCATGCGTTGCACGCAACTATGACAAGGCTCGCAGGCGAGCCGAAGAGCGCGCCGGCGCCAGTCGAGCCGAAAGCGCCCGCTGTGCCAATTCGAAGATCGATCACGCCGGAATTTTTGATCTGTCTCGAGGACGGCAAACGATTCAAGTCCATGCGGCGTCACTTGGCGGGGCTGGGCCTGACGCCGGATCAATATCGCCAGAAATGGAACCTGCCGGCTGACTATCCGATGGTCGCGCCCAACTACGCGGCGCAAAGGTCGGCGATGGCGAAAAAGATCGGACTTGGCCGGACGAATCCGGCGCGCTCCGTCAGGTCGTAGGCGTCCCGTATTCGTCTGCTGCGCACGCAGCGCGCTCGCGATCCAACCGCGGCGCGCTGCGGCCGCATCATCAGAGCTGCTCGAAGCCGATCTTGCCGTCGGCGCCCTTCTTCCACACGTACCACACATAGTCGACGGTCGTGCGGTCGCCCTTCTTGTCATAGGCGATGGGGCCGATCACGGTGTTGAAGGTCATGCCGGAGTGCATGGCTTCGGCGACCTTCTTAGGATCGAGCGACTTCGCCTTTTCCGCCGCCTGCTTGATGATCTGGACCGCGGCGTAGGAGTAGAGCGTATAGCCCTGCGGGTCGAAGCCCTTGGCCTTGAACGCGGCGACTGCGTCCTGCGCGTTCGGGTTCTTGCGCGGCTCCGGGCCGAAGGTCATCAGCGTGCCCTCGACGCCCGGGCCGCCGATCGCCGCAAACTCGGTATCGGTGATGCCGTCGCCAGAGATCATCACCGTGTTCATGCCTTGATCTCGCATCTGGCGGACGATGAGCCCGCCCTCGGTGTGCAGGCCGCCCCACATCAGATAGTCGGCGCCGGCCTCCTTGATCTTGGAGACGATCGCCGAATAGTCCTTCTCGCCGGTGTTGACGCCTTCGTAGAGGACTTCCTTGACACCCATCTTGTGCATGTTGTCGAGCGCGGCGTCGGCAAGCCCCTTGCCGTAGGTCGTCTTGTCGTGGACGACCGCGATCTTCCTGCCCTTGAGCTTGTCGCGGGCGAGCTCCGCCCAGACCATGCCTTGCTGATCGTCGCGGCCGCAGGTGCGGAACGCGTCCCACAACATCCGGTCGGTGACCTTGGGATTTGTCGCCGAGGGCGTGATAAACAGGACGCCGTTCTCGGAATAGACATCGGACGCCGGGATCGTCACGCCGGAATTAAAATGGCCGACGACGAACTTCACGCCGTCGCCGACGAACTTGTTGGCGACCGACACGCCCTGTTTGGGATCGGATACGTCATCGCCCGGCTCGACTTCGATTTTCTGTCCAAGGATGCCGCCGGCCTTGTTGATGTCTTCGGCCGCCTGGTTCACGCCCTGGTTCAGTTGGGCCCCGAACGCCGCGTTGGCCCCGGTGATCGGCCCGGCGACACCGATCTTGATCTGCGCCTGCGCCGCGCCCGCAAGCCAGAGCGACAAGGCTACCGGAATGGCTTTCAGAACGATGGTCCGCACGATAACCTCCCATATCAGATTGAAGGGTTAGCTTGCGGAGACTAGCCGCGGAGGATTAACCTGTAAAGAGCAGAATGACGGTTATAGAGTCCGAACTTCGTCCCTCACGCGCCGCCTCGCTGGATCTGATCGCCGACGACTTGGCCCTCGATTTCGCCAACACCGAATCCGGTCGCGGCTTTCCCTCGCACGAGGACCACCTCCGCGAGCCGGAGCACGTTGCGCTATGGCTCAAGCACGCCAAAGCGCTTCCCGCGGAAGACGCCGACTGGCTCAAGAATGAGGTTTCGAAGCGCGCCGATCTGGGCGGGGACCTGCTCGCGCGGGCGGTCGACCTGCGCGAGGCGATTCACGATATCGGCGCGGCGCTCGGGCGCCGGGCGAAGCCGCCCGAGGCTTCGCTCGCCAGTCTTTCCGCCCTTCATGCGCGATTTGTCGCCAAGGCGACGCTCGCGCCTGGGGCCGTCTCCTGCCGTTGGCGCTGGCGCGTGCGCGCCGCGCCGGTCGAGGCGGCCCTCGGTCCGATCGCGCTCGCCGCCGTGAACCTGTTCACCGAGGGCGATTTTCATCGCATCCGAGAATGCGGCGGCCACGCTTGCGGCTGGCTCTTCCATGATCGCAGCAAGAACAACCGCCGCCGGTGGTGCGAGATGGAGGTCTGCGGCAATCGCGCCAAGCAGCGGCGGCTCGCGGCCCGGAGGCGCGGGGATTGAGCCCTCGCCTGGTCATTAGCCTGATCGTTCTCTTGGCCGCCGCGACCCTCGCCGGCTGCTCGCCCACGCTCGAGACCGACCAGGCCAGGCTTTGTCGGATGGCGCTGCCGGCGCTCATGCCGGAAGAGGCGCGGATCGGCATTGTCGGGCAAAAGCCCGACGTCGACGGGCGCGGCTTGAGCGTCGCCTTCACCGCCTGGATGCCCGGCCAAGATCCTGAGAGTCGTCAAGACCCTGAGAAGCATCTCGCCTCCTGCCGCTTTCGCGAGCCGGGACGGCCGAACGAGTCGCGTGATCTTGTGTCGCTGAGGCTCGACGGACGGCCTCTCCCGGAGGCCCGGCTCTACGTCCTCGTCCGCTACTGGCTGGCGACGCCTGAGGGCCGGGCTTCCGATCCCGCGCCGCTCGGCGACCTGAGCGGCCTCCCCGTCGTGCCAGGTCCGCTCGCCTATGGCCTGCAAATGGCGGTGGACGGGCTGCCGCTCGCGGCCATCTACGGGCTTCTGGCGGCGGCTTACTCGCTGATCTACGGCCTGATCGGGCGCATCAATTTCGCTTTCGGCGAAATGGCCGCCGCAGGCGGCTACGCCGCGGCGATCGCCGCTCTGGCCATGGTCGGCTGGCCGCCCGCCCCGCTGCTGGCCGGCGCCTTCGCGCTGGCGGCCGCGGTCGCCTCGGGTTGGGGCTTCGCCGCGGCGCGGGCGGTGTTCATTCCGCTGCGCCGGGCTCGCGGCCAGCAGGTGCTGGTGGCGACCGTGGGCCTCGCCCTCTTCCTCCGCGAGCTCTTGCGTTTGACCCAGGGCGACCGGAGCTGGATGAGCCCCCAGCTCAATCAGCCGTTCGCGCTCGCCCGCGCGGGCGACTTCATAGCCGTTGCGACGCCGATGACCTTTCTCGCGAGCGCAGTCACGCTCGCCGCCGGTCTCGGCCTGGTCATCGTCTTTCGCGCTTCCCGCATCGGTCGCGAATGGCGCGCCTATGCCGACGATCCCCTCGCCGCCGAGTTGATGGGGGTCAGTCCGGCAGCGATCACCGCCCGCGCGTTCGCGCTCTCCGGGGCCCTCGCCGGGCTCGCCGGCGCGACCATGACCGCGGCTTTTGGGGCTGTGGGCTATGGCCTCTCGGCGACCCTGACTCTGAAGGCGCTCGCCGCGGCGATCGTCGGCGGCATCGGCTCGCTGCCCGGCGCATTCCTAGGCGGGCTCATCGTCGGGGCCGCCGAAACCGGCTGGTCGGCGCTGTTCCCGATCGATTACCGCGACATCGCCGTCTACGCGCTGCTCACCATTTTCATCGCCTTGCGCCCCTCCGGACTGCTCGGGCAACGCGACACTGTCACGCACAACCTATTCCCGCGCCGGTCTTGACTTGGCGCCGGGGTCTCCCACATCCTTGGCCGCGCTGGCCGAGCCCGCGCACGGAGGCTCCGATGTCCAATCTCTACACGGCCGCGCCGACGGCAGCGATGCGCCCCGACGCGCTAGCTGGCGTTCGCACCCGGCAAATCTTCGCCGTTTGTCTCGATTTCGTGCTGGTCAGCCTGCTGGTGGCGGCATTGTGGATCGTGTCGATCGCGCTGACCTTCGGCTTGGCGCTGTTCTTCCTGCCGCCGCTCTTTCCGATCGTCGCCTTCTTCTACAATGGCCTCACCGTCTCGGGCCACAACATGGCGACGCCCGGCATGCGGACGCTCGATCTCGAGATGCGAATGCACGAATCAGGCGCGCGGGTCCCGTTCATCAACGCGGCCGTTCAGGCGGTGCTGTTCTACGTCAGCTGGTGCTTCCCGCCGATCTTGCTCGTGTCCCTGGTCGACGCGGAAAAGCGATGCCTGCACGACATCATCGCGGGCGTCCTGATCGTCCGGAGGCTCTGATCGCACGGTCGCGCGCCATTGAGAACCGCCTGACCCTGCCCGCCAGCGCGGGCGGAGAGTGGGTGAAGGCGTGACCAGGGAAGCGCGCGACGCTCCGCAGTTCTACCTCACCGCTCCGTCGGCATGCCCCTACCTGCCCGGCCAACAGGAACGGAAGATCTTCACCCATCTGGTCGGCAAGCGGGCGGCGGCGCTGAACGACCTGCTCACCCAGACCGGGTTCCGCCGCTCGCAGACGATCGCCTACCGGCCGGCGTGCGAGAGTTGCCGGGCCTGCGTGTCGGTTCGGGTGCTGGTCGACGATTTTCGTCCCTCGGCCGGCCAGCGCCGCGCGATCCGGGCCAACGCCGACCTTCTCGGCGTCTTCGTCCCGCCGAAGCCGACCAACGAGCACTATTCCCTCTTTCGCTCCTATCTCGAGCGCCGGCACCCTGAGGGCGGCATGTCGGACATGTCCTCGCTCGATTTCGCGATGATGGTCGAGGATACGCATATCGACACCGTCCTCACCGAATATCGCCCGCGCAGCAGCGCCGGCGACGGCGAGGCCTCGGGTCCTCTCCTCGGGGTGTGTCTCACCGACCGCCTCGCCGACGGCCTGTCGCTCGTCTATTCGTTCTACGATCCCCATGTGGCGCGCCGCTCGCTCGGCAGTTACGTCATTCTCGACCACATCGAGAAGGCGCGGCGCCTCGGCCTGCCGCATGTCTATCTCGGCTACTGGGTCGAGGGCTCGAGGAAGATGGGCTACAAGGCCTCCTACCTGCCCCAAGAGCGCCTCGGACTGCACGGCTGGGCGCGGGTGGAGAGGTAGGCGGCTCGCCATGGCCTGCGCAATCGGCCGCAGCGATGACGGTCAACGGCCCGTGGCGCGTCTGTTTCCGTTTTGAGGGCGGCGACGCTTGGGACGTCGAGATCGTTGATTATCATTAGTGGAGTCAAGTCGATGAGACCGGTTCATCCCGGCAGAATCCTGAGGCGCGAAATCGAGGCGCGGCGCCTCTCGGCCAACGCCCTCGCCATCGCCCTGCGCACGCCCTCGGGCCGCGTCACCGACATTCTGAACGGCAAGCGGGGGGTTTCGCCCGAGACCGCGATGCGCCTCGCCCGCTATTTCGGCAATAGCGCGCGGTTCTGGCTCAATTCGCAGACGGCGTACGAACTCGCGGTCGCCGAGGTCGAATTGGGGAGCGAATTGCATCGGTAGTGACGCCTGCAGCCTGACGACCCGGCGCAAGCGCAACCCCAGCGAAGCGGCGGCAAGGCGACGCCCCAGCCTACCGCCAGAACCGCTCGCTTGCGATCCGTGCGCCCTCGGTCAGCGCGGCGAATTTCGCCCAGACAATGTCAGGGTCGACCGCGGCCTGGCCGACCCAGGTGCCGTATCCGCAATCGCTGCCGGCGATCACGTTCTCACGGCCGACGAGCTTGGCGTAATTGTCGATCCGGTTGGCGATGACTTCCGGATGCTCGATGAAGTTCGACTTCGATTCGATGATGCCTGGAATCAGCACCTTGCCATCCGGCAGCTTGGTGTTCTCAAACACCGCCCATTCATGCGCGTGGCGCGGGTTGGCGGCTTCGAGTGACAAGGCCCCTGGCTTGGCGGAAAGCACGACGTCGACGATCTCGGCGAGGGGAACGTCGCAATGATGCGGGCCTTCGTAGTTGCCCCAGCATAGATGCATCCGGACTCGCTCCGCGGGAACGTTGGCCAGCGCCCCGTTCAGCGCTTCGACATGTTCGGCGGCCCGCTTGCGAAACTCCTTGACCTCGAGATTCGCATATTGGATATGCCGGCCCATCGCCAGGTCGGGGCAATCGATCTGCAAGTCGAAGCCAGCCGCGACGATCGCTTCGTATTCGGGCCGCATCGCATCCGAGATCGCTGCGAGATAGGCGCTCTCGCTGGGGTAATGGTCGTTGCGAAAGAAGAGCGAGATGACGCCGGGCGACGCGGCGGTCATGAAAGCGCGCTGGCCTCCCCTCTCCCCGACAGCGAGCTTCAGATTGTCGACGTCCCGGCGGACAGCGTCGACGTCGGCGACGGCGATCGGGCCGTTGCAGGCCGGCGTCTTCCGGCGCGACCGGCCGGGATCGCCGAACACCCGCTTCGCCATGTTCGGAAACTCGACCAGGTCCTGGTAGACGAATGTGTTGCCTGACCCGCCAAAACCGGACAGGCGGTCCTTCACATAAGTCGCGTAGCTCGGCTTCGACATCTCTCCGTCGTTGACGATGTCGAGGCCCGCCTTGCGCTGCTTCGCCACCACTTCGCCGACGGCGCTGCGGATGCGCAGGGTCAGCGCCTCGCGATCGACCGGCTTGCCCTCCTCCTTGGCGTACATCATCTCAATGAGGTCGTCCGGACGCGGCAGGCTCCCGGTGTGGGTCGTGAGAAAGCGATCGACGCTATGGGGCATTGTCCTCGCTATAGTGGCTCTCTCATCTTCGATATCGGGTTTCCGCGGCGCATCCCAGTGTCGAGGCGACGGGGCGGATGGGCGTCTCGAGCGCCTGGCCACCGCCCTCAGCACTCCACAACATTCACCGCCAACCCCCCAAGGCTCGTCTCCTTATACTTCGACTGCATATCTGCGCCGGTCTGGCGCATGGTGGCGACGACGCTGTCCAACGAAACCCGATGCTGCCCGTCGCCGTGCAGCGCGAGCGAGGCCGCGGCGATCGCCTTGACCGCGCCGAAGGCGTTGCGCTCGATGCACGGGATCTGCACCAGGCCGCCGATCGGATCGCAGGTCATGCCGAGGTGATGCTCCATCGCGATTTCGGCCGCGTTCTCGATCTGCTCGTTTAAGCCGCCGAGCGCGGCGCAAAGCCCAGCGGCCGCCATCGACGAGGCGACGCCGACTTGGCCCTGGCAGCCGACCTCCGCGCCCGCCCGATGGCGCCGGGGAGTCACAAAGCCTCCAGCGCCTTTTGCAGCTGCAGCCTCATCAGCCGCTGATAAGGCATGCGGCGGGCCGCGGCCTTGGCCTTGTACGCATCGACGACCGCCTGCGGCAGGCGCAGAGTGATCCGCGCGTCCTTGTAGAGCTCCTCCGCCCGTGCAAACCATATGTCGCGCGGGAGCGCCCCTGCCATCAGGTCATATTGGCTCAAGTCCGCGGTTTCCACGAACCGCTCCGCTTCCGCATCGCTGGCGAACGTGGGAAACGGTTTCAATTTGCTGGCCATCGCGTTGCTTCCTTCTCGTGGGCGTAGCGGGCGCTGATTGGGCGAATGACCAGACCTTCGCCAATTCGCCGCAACGTGAATACGACAAACAGCGGCCGGCCCTGGGTGTTACGGCCCATCGCCCGATAGCGCATCTCACCGATGTACGGGTCCGCCGCGAGGTAGGTCGCCGGATCGCCAAACAGCCGCTCGATTTCTGGTCGCGGAACCCGAGCAACGCATTTGGCCAGGTTGTGATCGTTCCAATCAAACGCCCACGCTGTCATACGAAAATATGCTATTTTGTATGCACATCGTCAAGCGCCGTTTTGCACGATGGGCATGCATTTTAGGCGTTCGCCCAGAAGATGCCCTGCGATCCCCGGGGCGCGCCTTCAGCACTCGACGAAATTCACCGCCAGCCCCCCAAGGCTCGTCTCCTTGTACTTCGACTGCATGTCGGCGCCGGTCTGGCGCATGGTGGCGACGACGCTGTCCAACGAAACCCGATGCTGCCCGTCGCCGTGCAGCGCGAGCGAGGCCGCGGCGATCGCTTTGACCGCGCCGAAGGCGTTGCGCTCGATGCACGGGATCTGCACCAGGCCGCCGATCGGATCGCAGGTCATGCCGAGGTGATGCTCCATCGCGATTTCGGCGGCGTTCTCGATCTGCTCGTTTAAGCCGCCGAGCGCGGCGCAAAGCCCAGCGGCCGCCATCGACGAGGCGACGCCGACTTCGCCCTGGCAGCCGACCTCGGCCCCCGAAATCGAGGCGTTGAGCTTGAACAGCGAACCGATCGCGGTCGCGGTCAGAAGGAAATCGGCGAGGCCCGCCTGGTTCGCGCCTTCGCAATGGTCGCGGTAATAGCGCATGACCGCCGGAATGACCCCGGCCGCGCCGTTGGTCGGGGCGGTCACGACCCGCCCGCCGGCGGCGTTCTCCTCGTTGACCGCCATCGCGTAAACGCTGACGAAGTCCATGATCTCGTGCGCCGGGTGAAAGTTGCGCCTGGAGGCTTCGATCAGGCGGTCGTGGATCGCCTTGGCGCGGCGCATGACCTTGAGCCCGCCAGGCAGCGGGCCGGATTGCGCAAGGCCCCGGTCGACGCAGGCGAACATGACATCGACGATCCGCGCCACGTGGGCGTCGGCCTCGCTCCGGGACTTGAGCGCCGCCTCGTTGGCCCGCACCATCTCGGCGATCGAAAGCCCGGCCTCGCGCCCGCGCGCCAGAAGCTCGGCTCCCGAACGGAAGGGATGGGGCAAGCGGGCGTCGATTGCGGAGGCGTCCTCGCCGGCGCCGTCACGGATGACGAAGCCGCCGCCGATCGAAAGCCAGGTCTCGTCGGCGAGCACGGCTTGGGCCGCGTCGCGAGCGATGAGCCGCAAGGTGTTCGGATGGCGCGGGGCTGGCGTCACGGTGTCAAACGCGATCGCGGTCTCCGGATCGAAGGCGATCGAGCGTCGCCCCGCGAGCTTGAGGCGCTTCGTCGCCCGCACCTCGGCGGCGAGCGCTTCGGCCGCGTCCGGTTCGACGCTGTCCGGCCGCTGACCGCTGAGGCCCAGGATCACCGCCTTGTCGGTCGCATGGCCGCGGCCGGTGAAAGCGAGCGAACCGAGCAGCGCGACCTCGACCGAAGCGACCCGGTCGATCGCGCTCGATCCGGCGAGCCCATCGGCGAAGGCCGCCGCCGCCTTCATTGGCCCGACCGTATGCGACGACGACGGCCCTATGCCGATCTTGAAGAGCTCGAAGACGCTGAACATCGCTCGGCCTCGGGCGGCCGGCGACTATCACGCTCGCTTGGCGGCCGCTCTCAACAGTAGAGCGGAACGCGATCTGACGGAACCGCCGTCCTGGCGCAGCTGATCGAAGCCAGAGCGAACACCACAGCGCGCCGCCCGCTTAAGTGCGGGCGGCGCAGGAATTTAAATCTTGCCAGGGGTTATTGCGGACCACACGCCGTGTACCACCACCCGCCGTAATCCGTCCGGTACATGTGGCAATCCGAGGCAAGCGGCGCGAGTGGCGCGAGCGCCGCGAGCGCCGTCGCGCTCTCAAAGCGCGACCTCACAAGGTGATGGTTCGCGAGGACCCCCGGGGCATAGACTTCTCCTTGGGCGACAAAACCCGGCACGTAACCCGGGCTCTGGTTCGCTTCATTCGGATGGGTCTGGGCCTGTTCCCTCATGAAGTTAGCGTCACCGTTTGCCAACGCGGCCCCAGGGATGACACTGGCGAAAGCGCAAGCCGTCATCGCCGCTAGTATAGATGACAAGGTATATCTCATGTCAAACCTCCCATTGTTAATCCCCGAGCAATCACTCGGGGTCTCACCCCCGAATGATTATGATCTCGGAATAATTCTCCACATTTTGAGTACTGGCATATCATTCTGGCAATTGCGCTGCAATTTCTTGACAAACTAGAGGCGATCGTCACAAAGTTATTTTAAGGAAAAGACAATCTATAAATAATTGTTTATTGAACGCAATTTTATACATTGCCAAAGCCCATCTGTTGCCTCTGTATACTTGCATGCGTGACCCCCGGAGTTGCGACGACTACCCTGGCTCTGCCAGGCGCCACGATCCGCCCGCAGCCCCGCAGCCGCGGCAAGTCCGATGCGGCTCACCGCGGCGCGGCGAGAGCCTAGCTCAGGCGATGGAATTTCTTGCGCCGGGACGCCAGCAAGCCTATCTAGAGCAAAGGAGCCAAGCCCCATGTTCATCCAGACCGAACCGACGCCCAATCCGGCGACCCTCAAGTTTCTGCCGGGACGCACGGTGATGGAGCAGGGTACGTTCGAGGCGCGCGATCTTGATCAAGCCGAGCGGTCGCCGCTCGCCAAGGCGTTGATGCAGCTGCCCGGCGTGACCGGCGTTTTCTTCTCCGACGACTTCATTTCCGTGACCAAAGGCGAAGGCGAATGGCAGCACCTGCGGCCGGCGGTGCTCGGCGTCGTCACCGAATTCTATCTTTCCGGCGCGCCGCTGATCGATGAGGGCGGCCCGGATGCGGTCGGCTCCGGCGAGTTCTTCGACCCGAAGGACGCCGAAACGGTCGAGGCGATCAAGGAATTGATCGAGACCCGGGTCAGGCCCGCGGTGGCGGGCGACGGCGGCGACATCATTTTCAAGGGTTTCCGCGACGGCGTGGTCTACCTCAAGATGAAGGGCGCGTGCTCCGGCTGCCCCTCTTCGACGGCAACGCTGAGACACGGAATTGAGAACCTTCTCAAGCACTTCGTTCCTGATGTTCAGACCGTGGAGCAGTTTGCGGGCTGACGCCTCGCCGCCATCGAAGGTCGGCGGATGTTCTATCGTTCGCTCTTCCCCTGCCTTTGGCTCGTTTTTGTCGCGATCTGGATCGCGATGGCGCGCGGCGGCAAGGTCGTCGCCGAGCGGGAGAGCGCCTTTTCTCGGCTCTCGCATTACTTGCCGCTGGCGATCGCAATCTACCTGATGGCGGCGCCCCATGTTCCCTTAGGCCCCCTCAATGACCGCTTTGCGCCCTTGAGCCCATGGCTCGTGCGGCTCAGCGCGGCCCTGACTTTCGCGGGGATCGCCTTCGCCATTTGGGCGCGAGTGTGGATCGCCGGCAACTGGAGCTCGGACGTCACGCTCAAGCGCGACCATGAGCTCATCGTCAACGGATCCTATCGGTGGGTCCGTCATCCAATCTACACCGGCATCCTGCTCGGTCTCCTCGGAACCGCGCTCGCGGTCGGGGAGTGGCGCGGCCTGCTCGCCGTCGCATTCGCGGCCGCCGCATTCTGGCGCAAGCTCAAGATCGAAGAGGCCGTCATGCGCCGGCAATTTGGCGAAGGTTACGTCCGCTACGCCGCGCGAGCGCCGGCGCTGATTCCGTTCGTGCTGTGAGGCGCCGGGCGAGACGGTCGTTTCGACTGTGACCGCCATCACAGCCCGCCCGGCCAAACCGTGGTCTCGTTACTGGAGGGGCGGTTTCGCGCTCGAACGGGGGGCTCCGCGCCGCTGAATAAGGCGCGCGTCCGGGGAAGGGCAAATTATGGCTCATCCAGTCGACGTCGATGATATCATCCTCAACTTCGATCCGGCCAAACCGCACGCTCGCTTTCGAGCGATGGGGCTTCCCCCTGACATTCTGGTAGCCGAAGCGGCGTTGCCCTCGCCGCTGCCCTGGCCAAGCGGCGCTGCGCCAACGCCGACTCCGCTTGCGAAAGCTCCGTCCGAGAGCGCCGATCTTTCCCAGTTCAGGGGCTATGACGTGGTCGCCGTCACCTGGACGGCGGCGGAAGCGTCGGCGATGGCCACCCTGTTCACGCCCGGGCATCCTACCTCCGAGTGGTACGAATACCGTCATAACGTCGCCAATTATGTGCCGCTGGTGACCGGCATCAAGGCGCCGTTCAACGACGCCCGAGCCGAAATGGCGCGGTATTACCACAGCCTCGGTCTTTACTTTCCTTGCACCATCCGCGGCAAGCGCGTGCTCCTGTTCAAGTCTGGCCTGCACCTCGACTACGATGGCCCGCAATTTCCGGTCCGCAGGCTGATGACCGAGATCGCCCAGGTGGTCGAGCCGAAAATGTTCATCACCACCGGAACCGGCGGGGCCATCGGCGCGGACGTCAAGCTCGGCGATGTCGTGGTGGCGGGCACGGTCAAGTTCGACTGCAAGCACCAGTTCAAGAACGAGCCCTGGGCGACGAAGAGCTACACGCCTTCCACCCTTCCCGCCGGCGCCCTCGCGGCGATGTCGCCAGCTCTAATGAGCGTCAACGCGTCACGAATTTCGGGCGCCAGAGCAACGCCTGAGATCTTCTCGTCTCCGGCCGACGCCGTGGTGACGACCGACGTCTTCGCCTTCGACGATTCCACCGATTACTACGGTCTCCAGGGCCTCGGCCGCGCCTGTGACATGGGCGACGCGATGGTCGCCGACGCCCTGCAAGCGTTCAGCTCGATGTCCTGGCATTCGATCCGAAACGCCTCGGACCCGCAGATGCCGAATCCGGACCATAAGATCAAAGAGGCGAGGGAGCAGTCGGGACTCATCTACGCCAAGTACGGCGGCCTCACGACCGCGGCGAGTCTCATCGCGACATGGGCAATCATCCAGGCGAGCGCTCATTCGGGAGGCTCAGCGGAACCGAGCACGATCTCCGCCGGGTACAAGCTCGGGCGGCTGTCGCCGGAGAAGCGAGGTCGCTAGCAGACGGTTGAGGAGGATAGCCATGGCAAAGGATACGGTCTCGCAAATGCATTTCAGACTCGGACGTCTGCCGCGTTCACACGATCCCAGGATTCCGCATTTGAGCGCCTTGGTGGCGGGGAAGTCCTTGCCGCCGCCGCCGGCGCAGGTCGATTACACCAAGGGAATGCCAAAGAACCTCGGGATGATGCTGAACAACACGCTCGGCGATTGCACTTGCGCTGCGGTTTATCACGCTATCCAAGTGTGGACCTTCAACGCCAGCAAAGGCAAGTCGATGGAGACCGAGCCCGACTCCGACGTCGAGAAGCTCTACGAGCTAGCGTGCGGCTACAAGCCCCAGGCCGGCGGCGAAGGGCCGGGCGGAAATGAGCAGCATGTTCTCAAGTATCTGCTCAACACGGGCGCGCCCATCGGCCCCACCGGCCAGACGACGCAGAAGATCGACGCGTTCGTCGAGGTCGACCCGCGCAACACCGATGACGTCAAGCGAACGATCAATGACTGCGGGCTGGCCTATATCGGCTTTAACGTCCCGCAATACA
This sequence comes from uncultured Alphaproteobacteria bacterium, assembly GCA_963794155.1. GTDB lineage: Bacteria > Pseudomonadota > Alphaproteobacteria > Rhizobiales > Beijerinckiaceae > Roseiarcus. The sequence goes on from CAWCCX010000010.1 coordinate 214,465, forward strand.
TCGTCCCGACGAACAGCGCGCCGCCGTCGGTGTGGGACGTCGAGAACACCAACGCCAAGATCGTCGGCGGACACGCCGTCGTCCTCCCCGGCTATACGGCTGCCGGCGCGCGTGTCATCTCGTGGGGACAGTATTACACGATGACGTGGGCGTTCTTCGCCAAATATGTCGACGAGACCTACGCGATCGCCGACGGTTCCTGGATCAGCGGCGGCGGGAAGACCCCGGGCGGCCTCACGCTGGCGGAACTCAAGACGCAAATGCAGGCGCTGACTGGGTAAATTCGGGCCTTCGCACGGCTCGATCGGCGGTGGACGGAGACTCGAGACTTGAGGTCGGTGGTGCGGTCGGCGCGAACCCTTCCACTGTCAGTTTGCCGCTCGCATCTTTGTTTTGGCTGTGAAGTGAGTGATTAGCATCAAAACCATAGGAGTTCAGACATGGCAAAATCCTCAAAGATGATCGCCGTTGCGGGAAGCAACAGGCCGCCATTGGACGGGGCCAAATTGCTCCGAAAGACAGATCCCAAGAAGTCAATCACGGTGAGTATGTACCTTCGCACCAACCCGAACATGACGAGCCAGGCGAGGTCCACGATCGCAACCTTGAGCGAACAGCCGCCTCAGGAGCGGCGCTATCTCTCGAAGCCGCAACTCGGCGCCATGTTCGGCGCCGATCCGCGAGAGATGCAGGCGGTCGAAGACTGGGCGAAGTCGTGCAAGCTCAAAGTGGTTGAAGCTGACGCCGCGAAGCGCCGGGTCAAAGTCTCGGGCTCGGTCGCGGCGATCGACAAGGTGTTCGACGTGCAGCTCAACGATTACCGCCACCCCGACGGTTATGAGTTCCGGGGGCGCGAGGGACAGGTGCACGTGCCCGAGAGCCTCTTCGGCATTGTCGAGAGCGTGCTCGGCCTCGACACCCGGCGGGTCGGTCGATCACGGCTGCGCCGCCCGGTCATGCCCAAGTCCGAATGGCAAAAGATTGCCGCGGGCAAGGCCCGAAGTCGTCATCCCACTGGCTCGGGGTCCTCAGATCCGTGGCCCGGCACCTTTTTTCCGCCGCAAGTCGCAGAACTCTATGACTATCCGTCCAGCCTGACGGGCAAGGGCCAGAACGTCGCGATCATGTCGTTCAATGGCGCGCCCGACGGAAACCCGCATGGCGGCTATAGCGCCGCCGCGCTCAAGACTTATTTCGCCAACGTGCTGGGCGGGACAATGCCCACCATCACCAACGTGGTCGTGATGGGCCCAGGCAACGACCCAGGACCCGATACGACTGCCTCCGACAACCAGGGCGATTCGACCGGCGAAGTGATGCTCGACGCCTGCGTCGTAGGTTCGGTCGCGCCAGACGCCAGCATCTTTATGTACTTCACCGAGTTCACGACCCAGGGATGGGTTGACGCTCTGCAGGACGCAATCGCGGGCGACAACGACATCTCGGTGATCTCGATCAGCTACGGCAATCCCGAGGACGATCCTCAGGGCGCCTGGGATGCGCAGGGCGTGCAGACCGTGAACCAGGCGTTCCAGGCGGCCATCGCCGCCGGCATCACCATCTGTTGCGCTTCCGGGGACGACGGATCGAGCGACGGCGTGGCCAGCGGCGCGCACGTCGATTTCCCGGCCTCGAGCCCGTATGTGCTTGCGGTCGGCGGAACGAAGCTTACCGCTTCGAGCCTCTCTCCTCCCGAGATCGGGTCGGAAGTGGTGTGGAACGAGGTGGCGCAGCGCGCCGGCGCCACTGGCGGTGGCGTTTCCGCGCTGTTCACAAAACCCTCGTGGCAAGACGGCGTCAATGTGCCGCCGTCCGCCAATCCGCCGCACCAGATCGGCCGAGGCGTCCCGGACGTCGCCGCCGACGCCGACCCGTATAGCGGCGTGGTGGTCATGCACATCGACGGCAAGCACCTTGAACCGATCGGCGGCACCAGCGCCGCAACGCCGCTGTGGGCGTCGCTCATCGCCCGCTTGAACCAGGGCCTGAACGCACGCTGCGGCTTCATCAATCCCACGCTTTACGCCAAATGCGCGCACGGCGTGCTGAACGACATCACGAGCGGCAACAACGGCGCCTACTCCGCTGGCCCGGGCTGGGACGCCTGCACCGGCCTCGGCACGCCGCAGGGACAAAATCTTCTGAAGGCGCTGTCGACGACCCCGACCGTCGCGAGCCGAAAAGTGTCGGCGCACGCCTGAACTGCGGCCAACCTCGGGGCGTTCCCAAAGAGCGCCCTGAGGCGGCGGACGTCAATCGCCATGGTCGCGGCCACGGCGACTTCGCCCGCCTCAATCCATCTCTCTCACCTGCCCGTCGCGGATGGTGACGCGGCGGTCCATCCGGGCGGCGAGATCCATGTTGTGGGTGGCGACCAGGGCTGCGAGGCCGCTCGCCTTGACCAGCGCCGCGAGGGTCGCGAACACGAGATCGGCGGTCTTTGGGTCGAGATTGCCTGTCGGCTCGTCGGCGAGCAGCACCCGCGGGCCATTGGCGACCGCGCGCGCGATCGCGACTCGCTGCTGTTCGCCGCCGGACAGTTCCGCCGGCCGGTGGCTCTCGCGCTGGGCGAGGCCGAGATAGGCGAGGAGTTCGCGCCCGCGGCTCGCGGCCTGGGCGCGCGGCAGGCCCGCGATCATCTGCGGCAGGACGAGATTCTCGAGCGCCGAGAATTCCGGCAAGAGGTGATGGAACTGGTAGACGAAGCCGATTTCGGTGCGCCTCAGCGCCGTCCGCCCGTCGTCGCTCATCGTCGAGGTCGCGGCGCCGCCGATCCACACTTCTCCGGCGTCGGGCCGCTCCAATAGGCCCGCCAGATGCAGAAGCGTCGACTTTCCCGCGCCGGACGGGGCGATCAGCGCCACCGACTGGCCGGGCGAGAGCTCGAGAGAAGCCCCGTTCAGGACCTCGACCGTCGTCTCGCCCCGCCCGTATCTTCGCTCGACGCTGTCGATGGCGAGCGCGGCGACGCGCGCGGCCTCATTCATAGCGCAGCGCCTCGACCGGATCGAGCTTGGCCGCGCGCCAGGACGGATAGATCGTCGCCGCCAGAGACAGGATCAGCGCCATCGCGACGACCGCGACGACGTCCGTGGTCTCGACCCGCGAAGGCAGCTGCGACAGGAAATAGAATTCGGACGGAAAAAGATTGGCGCCGGTGAGCCAGCTCAGGCCCTTTCGGATCGGCTCGACATTGTAGGCGACGACAAGGCCAAGAATGAGACCGACGGCGGTGCCGACGAACCCGATCGTCGCTCCGGTGATGAGAAAGATGCGCATGATCGCGCCGCGCGTCGCGCCCATCGTGCGCAGAACCGCAATCGCGCGCGCCTTGTCCTGCACCAGCATGATGAGGCCGGAGATGATGTTGAGCGCGGCCACCAGCATAATGAGAGTCAGAATGGCGAACATGACGTTGCTCTCGACCGCCAAGACGTCGAAGAAACTGCGGTTGAGCTGGCGCCAGTCGGTATCGATCATCGGCCGCTGCTGCGCCGGCTCGATTGCGCGCCGCATTGCGTCCATGTCGTCCGGATCGGCGACGTAGACTTCGATCACGCTCGCCTCGCCGTCCTGGTTGAAGAACGTCTGCGCCTCGGCGAGCGGCATGAAGATGAAAGTGTTGTCAAAGGTGGTCATGCCGATCTGGAAAATCGCCGCTACAGGATAGGACTTGATGCGCGGCGTGACGCCGAACGGCGTTTCGGCGCCATGGGGGGCGATGATCGTCACCTTGTCGCCGACCCTCAGACTCAAGTGCTCCGCGAGCTTGGCGCCGACCGCAACCCCACGCCCGGAATCAAAGCCGTCGAGCGAGCCTTGGGTGATGTGGCCGGCGACGCCCGGCAGGCGGGCAAGATCCTGCCCGCGTACGCCCCTGACCAGTACGCCGGACGAGCCATAGGGGGAACTCGCGAACGCCTGGCCCTCGACCAGCGGCAGCGCCAGGGTGACGCCCGGAACCTTGCTCACCCGCTGCGCCACCGCGTCGTAGTCGGTCAGCGGCGTCTCGAACTCCTTGCAGGAACATGTGGCCGTTGAGGCCGATCATCTTGTCCATCAGGTCATGGCGGAAGCCGTTCATCACCGACATGACGACGATCAGCGCCGCGACGCCGAGAACGATGCCGAGGAAAGAGAATCCAGCGATGACCGAGATCGAACGCTGAGCGTTGCGGGCGCGAAGATAGCGAAAGGCGACCATCCACTCGAAGGCCGAGAAGGCCCGCGTCGCCGGCGCCGTCTCGGGTGCGGCCGCCTCGACCGCGATCGCCGTCACGTCGCGCCTTTCCCGCCGAGCCGGTCGATTGCCGAATCAAGGCTCAAGAGCTCGCGCTCGCCGCCGCGGCGGTTTTTGAGCTCGACCTTTCCCTCAGCCAGTCTCTTGGGGCCGACGATCGCCTGGAGCGGCGCCCCGACCAGATCCATGGCGGCGAATTTCGCTCCGGGGCGCTCGTCGCGATCGTCGTAGAGAACGTCGACCCCGGCGCTCTCGAGCGAGGCATGCATGCGCGAGCAAGCCGCGTCGCAGGCCGAATCGCCGACCTTCAGATTGATGAGGCCGACGCGGAAGGGGGCGACCGCCTCCGGCCAGATTGGGCCGTTGTCGTCGTGGTTGGCCTCGATCAGGGCCGCCGCGAGCCGGGTCGGGCCGATGCCGTACGAGCCCATGTGCACCGGATGCTCCCTGCCGTCCGGACCGTTGACGACCGCTTTCATTGGGCTCGAATACTTGGTCCCGAAGTAGAAAATATGGCCGACCTCGATTCCGCGGGCGGAAATCCGGTCTTTGGGATCGAGCCGCTCGAACGCGGCGGGATCGTGTTTCTCCGACGTCGCCGCATAGAGCGAGGTCCATTTGTCGACCACCGCCTGCATCGTCTCGGCGTTGTCGAAATCGACGTCCTCGGGCGGGGTCTGAAACTTAAGATAGTCGCGATGGCAGAACACCTCGCTCTCGCCGGTCGAAGCGAGAATGAGGAACTCATGGCTGAGGTCGCCGCCGATCGGACCGGATTCGGCGCGCATCGGAATGGCGGTGAGGCCAAGGCGAGCGAAGGTGCGCAGGTAGGCGTTGAACATCTTGTTGTAGGAGTGGCGCGCGCCGGCCTGGTCGAGGTCGAATGAATAGGCGTCCTTCATCAGGAACTCGCGCGAGCGCATGACGCCGAAGCGCGGCCTGACCTCGTCGCGGAATTTCCACTGGATATGGTAGAGGTTGAGCGGCAGGTCCTTGTAGGACCGGATGGAGGCGCGGAAGATTTCGGTGATCATCTCCTCGTTGGTCGGCCCGTACAGCATGTCGCGCTCGTGCCGATCGCGGATGCGCAGCATCTCCTTGCCGTAATCGTCGTAGCGTCCGGATTCGCGCCACAAGTCCGCCGACTGGATGGTCGGCATCAAGACCTCGATCGCCCCTGCCCGGTTCTGCTCCTCACGCACGATAGCGCAGATCTTGTGCAGGACTCTCACTCCGAGCGGCAGCCAGGCATAGCTGCCCGCAGCCTCTTGCCGGATCATGCCGGAGCGCAGCATCAGCCGGTGCGAGACGATCTCCGCCTCTTTCGGCGTCTCCTTGAGGATCGGCAGGAAATAGCGGGAAAGACGCATTATGCTTCCTGGGCGTTCGATTCGGCGCGGCGCACGGGCGCGCTCCTATTGAGGCCTAAGCGCCGCCTTGACAAGTTCCGACCCCCTTGCCGCAAGTATCGCTTGTCGCGCCAAAACTGAGACCCGACCCCGCCGCCATCAATCTTGACGAACGTCGTTTACGTAACTACGAAAACTCGTGACGACCTGGGACGAACAAGCGGCTCGCCAACTTAGCCAGGCATGGGGTCGACTTCCGGGACCTTGAAGGCTTGGATTGGCGGCGGGCGCTTATCTTCGAAGATCGTCGCAGGGATTACGGCGAGACGCGCCTCATCGCGATGACCCCGCTCGGGGCGCGCTTGCATGTTGTCGTTTATGTCGAGCGGGGCGGCGAACGCCGCATTATTTCGGCCCGGAAGGCCAACAGTCGCGAGGTCGCGTTCCATGAGAGAGAACTCGTTCGTCCGACAGCAGAGGAAGACGCGCGGATCGCCCGCGGCATTGCCGTCGATCCCGACGCGGCGCCAGACCTTTCCGAGCCGGTCTCCGGAGTTGTCCGACGAGTTGGGCGGCCTCCAAGAGCGGACCGCAAGGTGTCGGTCACCCTGCGGCTCGATCGTGACGTGGTCGAGCGGTTCAAGGCGACGGGCGCCGGCTGGCAAACGCGCATCAACGCTGCGCTGAAGAAGAGCGCCGCCCGCTGATCTCCGATCTCGAGCGCGGTTTCGCCAACCCCTGGCTCCCGCGCCGGCGAAACTTGCTCAACCTCACTGTACGAGCCGGCGCAGGAACTCAGCATCCACCAAGCCGGCGTGCTGCTTGGCGACCTTGCCCTTTTCGAACGCGATCAGAGTCGGAATGCCGCGGATTCCGAACCGCGCGGCGATCGCCGGCTCCTCGTCGACGTTGACCTTGGCGAAGCGGGCGCGCGGTTCGAGCTCCTTCGCCGCCTTGTCGAAGATGGGCGCCATGGCGCGACAGGGGCCGCACCAGGGGGCCCAGAAGTCGACGATCAGCGGCATGTCGTTGCGTTCGACATGCTTGTCGAAGGTTTTCGCCGTCAACGCGATCGGTTCGCCGGTGAAGAGCCTAGCCTTGCAGACGCCGCACTTGGCCTCCGAGGCGGGACGGTCGGCGGGGATGCGGTTAACGGCGGAGCAATGGGGACAAACGGCATGGAGCGATTCGGTCATGGGCGAAGCCTTCGGCCCTCGCGCGACGAGGTTCGGCGATCAATTGGGGCCGCGTGATATCTGGCGATGGCGGACGCAGCTTCAAGCGCTGAAATATCATCAAGCGAGTCTGTGTTCACGAACTCGTGATCGTGCGGTTTCGTAACCTCGGTTCGCAGGAGACGTACAAGCTGATGCAGGGCCGGAAAGGCTCCGCCGAATGGCGAGGCTGCCGCCGCGCCCATCATAAGCTATTGTTTGGATGGAGGATTATTCTTATGAACGCAAGAAATGCGATCACCGCCGCCGCCCTCGCCGTCTCGCTCGCCAGCGCCCTCGCCACCATCGCCAAGGCGGGCCCGGCCCCGGCTCAGCCAGGCGCCGACAAGTGCTATGGCGTGGCGCTCGCCGGCAAGAACGACTGCGCCGCCGGCGCCGGCACGACTTGTGCTGGCACTTCGACTGTCGACTACGATCCTGGACACTGGAAATATGTCGCCAAGGGCACTTGCGAGGGCATGACCACGCCCAAGGGCCACGGCTCGCTGACGGCGATGTGAGGCCAAGGCCAGTCCGTTGGCTTTCCGGCTCCGCCCCCTCCCTGGCGGAGCCGGTCTCGTTTCAGAGCTTGTCATGCCCGCGAAGGCGGTCAACGCAGCGGGCCCTACCCCTCCGGAAAATCCTCGACCCTAAACTCTCCGTCAGCCCGCTCGCCGCGGGCGGCGAGCGCGCTTTCGCGCATCCGCAGTTCAACTCTGCGGATCTTGCCCGACACCGTCTTCGGCAGGTCGAAGAACTCGATCCGCCGCACCCTTTTATAGGGCGATAGGCGCCCGCGAAGATGCTCGAAGATCGACGCCGCGGTCGCGCGATCCGGCTTATGCCCGGCGACAAGCGCGACGTAGGCCTTGGCGATCGTATAGCGCACCGGATCGGGCGCTGGCACGACCGCGGCTTCCGCCACCGCCGCGTGTTCGATCAAGACGCTCTCCAGCTCGAACGGGCTTAAGCGATAGTCGCTCGACTTGAACACATCGTCGGCGCGGCCGACGAACGCGATATGGCCTTCGGCATCGCGCGAGGCGACGTCGCCGGTGCGGTAATATTCGCCGTCGATGGAGACGAGTTCGCCGCGATCGTTCAGGTAGCCGCGCATGAGGCCGACTGGGCGCGGACGCAAGGGGATCGCGATCTCGCCGCTGTCGCTCTCGAGGCCGTCGGCGTCGACGAGCGCAATTCGGTAGCCGGGCAACGGCCGCCCCATCGATCCGGGGACCACCCCCTGTCCGGGCGAATTGCCGATCATCATCGTGGTCTCGGTTTGACCGTAGGAATCGCGCAAGGTCAGGCCCCAGGCCCGCCTCACCTGCTCGATGATTTCCGGATTGACAGGCTCGCCGGCCGAATTGACCTCGCGGAGCGCGACTTTCCATTGTTTAAGGTCGTGCTGGATCAGCATCCGCCAGACCGTCGGCGGAGCGCAGAAGGTCGTCACCTGATGCTCGATCAGCGTGTCGAGCGCCGCCTGCGGCTCGAACCGTCCGGCGAGCGCGATCACGGTCGCGCCGGCGTTCCAGGGCGCAAAGACGCTCGACCAGGCGTGCTTGGCCCACCCGGGCGAAGAAATGTTGAGATGCGCGTCGCCGGGCATGAGCCCGAGCCCGTACATCGTCGACAAATGCCCGATCGGGTAGCTCGCGTGGCTGTGGACGACCAGCTTCGAGCGCGCCGTCGTGCCAGAGGTGAAATAGAGCAGCATCGGGTCGTCGGCCGGCGTCGGGCCGTCGGGCTCGAAGAATTGGCTGCCAAGAAGCGTAGCGTAACGCAGCCAGGGGGGCGGGGCCGCGCCGACCGCGACCCGCTTGACGCCCTCGGCCAGCCCGGCGAATTTTTCCGCGTCGGCGCCGTGCGCGACCAGATATTTCGCCTGGCCGCGCTCGAGTCGGTCGGCAATGTCGGCCGAGCCCAGCGTCGGCATCGCCGGGATCAGCACTAGCCCGAGCTTCATCGCGGCCAGCATCGTCGCCCACAGTTCGGGACCGACGCCCAGCATCATCAAGAGCCGGTCGCCGCGCTTCGCGCCTAGCGCTCGCAAGCCGTTGGCGAGACGCGACAATTCCAGGCGGAGATCGGCGAACGTCCGCGTCTCAACCCGATCGCCAACGACTTTCAGAGCGATCTTCGCGCCGTGCTCTCCAGCCGCGAGCTCGGCGTCGAACCAATCGAGCGCCCAGTTGAACCGCTCCGGCCGTGGCCAGACGAACGCGGCCCGGGCGCCGTGATAGTCGTCGCGAAAATTGAGCAGCAGATCGCGCGCTTCGCGAAAGCTAGGCAGCCTGTTGGCGTGGCCCGGCGACGAGAATGAGACCGGCGGCATGGCCAGGAACGCTTCTCCAAATGTCGGCGCCGATCGCCTCGCCTCACCGCTCGTCGATACGGCCGAGCGCCGTTCCGATCCGGCGACCGGGCAAACGCCTCGCACAGAATTCCAGCGCCCGCAAAGCAATTCGAGGCGCATATCTTAACGCGCCCCCGGCTCGGTCGGGGGCGCGGGTGAGCGGGACGACGCCTCTCCTGCGTGGGTAGCCGCGGCGCCGGCCCGCAGCCGCATGCTTGCCGCAATCCTGCGCTAGCCGCCAAACAATTCAATCGCTAAAGTAAGGCCAATGACCCAAACGCGGCGCTTGCTGATCGTGGACGACGACGCCGACTTGCGTCATGCGCTGGTCGAGCAGCTGACTCTGCATCCTGAGTTTGAGGTCCAGGCGGTCGAGACTGCGGAAGCGGCGCTGCTTGCGGCCGAGACCGAGGCGCCGGACCTCGTGATCATGGATGTCGGCCTGCCCGACCTCGACGGGCGGGAGGCGGTCAAACGAATGCGACGGAACGGATATCGGCGCCCGATCATCGTGCTCACCGCCCATGATTCGGACGCCGACGCCGTGGTCGGCCTCGATTCGGGGGCCAACGATTATGTCGGCAAACCGTTCCGGTTCGTCGTGCTCCTGGCCCGCATCCGTTCGCAGCTGCGCCAATACGAGGCGAGTGAGGATGCGGAGTTTCAGGTCGGCCCTTACATCTTTCGGCCGACCTCGAAGAACCTTGTCGACCCGCAAGGGGTCAAGTTGCGGCTGACCGAAAAGGAGGCCGCGATCCTCCGCTATCTCCATCGCGCCGAACAGCAGCCGGTGCCGCGCGAAACCCTGCTCAAGCACGTCTGGGGCTACAATTCCAACGTGACGACGCACACACTCGAAACGCATATTTATCGCCTGCGGCAAAAGATCGAGCACAATCCGGCGGAAGCGCAACTTCTCGTCACCGAAGGCGGCGGCTATAAGCTCGTGGCGAGCGCGGCGGCGGGGGGGCAGTCGGAGTGACGCTGGACGACGACGTCGGGCGGCTCGCCCGCACTCGCCCGTTCAACCTATTGCCGCGCGAGGCCCTCCAGCTCCTCGCCTTTTCCTGCGAGAAGCGGCGCCTGAACGCCGGCAACTCGCTGTTTGCCGCCGGCGAGGCCGCCGATTCCGGCTATTTCGTTCATTCGGGCGCAATCGCGCTATTGGCGGAGGGAGCCAAACCGACAGGCGAGCGGCGCGTCGGCGCGGGCGCCCTCATCGGCGAGAGCGCGCTCTATGTCCCGACCGCCCGCCGGGTCGATGCGCGAGCCGTCGAGGACGCGGTCGTGATGCGGATTCCGCGCGAAACGTTTCGGCGCGTGCTTGCTGAATTCCCGGCCAGCGCCGAGAGGATTCGCGCCGCGCTTGCCGCGCGAACCCGCCTCCTCATCGACGGGCTCGAGGCGGCCCGGGTGAATTCGTTCGAGGAATCCGCCGCGCCGCGGCCAAGAGCTGCGCAATGACGGACACGCTGAGCGGACTCGCCTCGTTACGCGCGCCGACCTCGGAAGACATCGATTCCCTCGCCCAGTCCGCGTTCGACCGGCTGCCCGCTTCGTTCCGGCGCCTGAGCGAAGGCCTGGTGATCCAGGTGGTCGATTTCCCGGACGACGAGACGCTTGACGAGATGGGGGCCGAGAGCCAATTCGACCTGCTCGGCCTCTTTCGCGGTCGTGGCCTCGCCCAGCGGGGCGCGGTGGAGGAGACCGGTGAATTACCCAACATGATCTGGCTCTATCGTCGGCCGCTGCTCGACTTCTGGTGCGAGGGCGAGGATTCGCTCGACGAGGTCGTGACCCACGTTCTGGTGCACGAGATTGGCCATCATTTCGGACTGTCCGACGCCGACATGGAGGCGATTGAGCGGTCGGCCCGCTGACCGATTCGCCAGTTCAACAGGGGCGGCGGGTCGGCGAAGCGCTGGAAACGGCCGGATTCCGGCGCCTTCACAACCCCGTCACGCTGCCTGTAGACTATCGCCGCGGTCGGACTTGAGCGCCGGCTGTGGGTCGGACAATCGGAGGCACGGAGCGTCTTTGTGACGGTTCATTTTCGGTCAGTCGCGCCGCGGAATTGTCCGGCGCTCGTGTTGAACGCGGACTTCCGCCCGCTCAGCTATTATCCGCTGTCGATCTGGTGCTGGCAGGATGCGATCAAGGCGGTGTTCCTCGATCGGGTGAATATCTTGTCGGAATACGACACCCTGGTGCACAGCCCGAGCTTCGAGATGCGCCTGCCGTCGGTGGTGTCGCTGAAGAGCTACGTCAAGCCCACGCGCTTTCCCGCTTTCACCCGGTTCAACGTGTTCCTTCGTGACCGCTTCACTTGCCAATATTGCGGCCAGCGCGAGGACCTGACCTTCGACCACGTCGTTCCCCGCTCCAAGGGCGGCTTCACGACGTGGGAGAACGTGGTCGCGGCCTGCTCCGACTGCAATCTCAAGAAGGCCGACATGCTGCCCGCGGTCGCGCGCATGTGGCCGGCGACCAAGCCCTACCAGCCGAGCGTGCACGACCTGCACCAGAATGGCCGCCTGTTCCCGCCCAACTATCTCCACGAGAGTTGGATGGATTATCTCTACTGGGACAGCGAACTGGAGGAGTGAGCCTCCGACCAGCCGAACGCTTGCCTTCTATTTAACTTACAGTTCGTGACATTCTCGGCAGCGAACGATCTGGCCGATCCAGATGCCCTGCAACGCCCGTGCTGGCGTTTCCTGCTAAGCAAGAGGCAACGCCGCCCGAATTCGTTTTCCCGGGCGATTGTGGTGAGCGGAGATGCGAATCGTCATTGCGATCACCGGCGCCTCCGGCGTCGCCTACGGCATCGACCTTCTGAGACAGCTTAGAGAGCTCGGGGTCGAGCGGCATCTCGTTTTGAGCCAATGGGCCGAGGCGACGATCGCCAAAGAAACGAAGCTTAGTGCGCGCGAGGTCGGCGCGATGGCTTCGATGGTTCACTCGCGGACCAATGTCGGCGCCGAAATCGCCAGCGGATCTTTCCGGCATGACGGCATGATCGTTGCCCCCTGCAGTATGAAAACCCTGGCGGCAATTCGCTTCGGGTATTCGGAGGGCCTTATCCCCCGCGCGGCCGATGTGACCTTGAAAGAGCGTCGCCGGCTGGTGCTGATGCCACGGGAAACGCCGCTCAATGACATCCATCTGGAGAACATGTTGGCGCTGAGCCGCATGGGGGCGGTGATTTGCCCGCCGATGCCCGCGTTCTACACCAATCCCGAAACCATCGACGATCTGATCGAGCAGACCAGCGCCCGCGTGCTGGAGCTCTTCGGCCTCGAGGCGCCCGGGCTCAGGCGCTGGAGCGGCATGCGCCCTGATTCGTCTCCGGCCGTCGTGCGGCCGCTGGCGGTTCGCAAGGGAGACAGAGATGAGAGATAGCGAACATGCGTACACAGCGCCCAGAACCAGCGCTGCACGTACGGTTCCGGACGTCGTGCGCCGTTATCTGAACGGCCAAGACCTGCTCGGCAAAACGCAGGCGCTGCGCCTCTCGACCGTCGATCAGGACGGCTGGCCGCACGCTTCATTGTTGAGCGCAGGCGAGGCTTTGGCGGTCTCGCCTGAGCGTGTACGATTCGCGGTCTTCGCCGAATCGACCACGACCGCGAACCTCTCCCGCGATGGGCGCGTCTCGCTGACCCTGTCGATCGAGCGCGGAATGTGCGAATTGCGGCTGCGAGCCAAGCGCCTGACCAAGACTTCGGCGGACGTTCCGCTCGCCCTCTTTGAGGCCGAAGTGGTGCAAGTGCGCACCCATGTCGCCCCCTATGCCGACGTCGTCTCCGGAATAACGTTTAAGCTTCACCGGCAGAACGAAGTCCTCAAGCGGTGGGAACGGCAAATCGCCGCGCTGCACGCGGCCAGGTAGGGCGAAATCAATCGCGGCGGAAACAACCTCTTTTCGAAATGATTCGAACAATATTTTGGCGGGAATTTCGATGGCGCCTGCTTCCATCCGACGGCAAATGAGCCTCACCGAGTTTACGGCCGAGATGGAGGCTGCGGGGCTCCTGGTGCGGATCAAGGATGAAAAGCGGGTCGATCAGCTGCCGCCGTTGATGGAGCAATATCCCACGAAGGCCGTTCTGGTCGAAAAGGTGAAGGACTCGGAGTTCTCCTTCCTCGCCAACGCCTACGCCACCCACGAGCAATATGCCTGGGCGCTCGGCTGCAAGCGCAATGAGATCGGCAGGCTCGTCTCGGAGCTCGCCAAGGGCCGGATAAAGCCCGAAGTGGCGCCGACCGCCCCCTGCAAGGAGGTCGTGCTCAAGGACGCGGACGTCGATTTGACCCGCCTGCCGCTCTTTCTGCACCATGATCGCGACGGCCACGCCTATACCAACGACAATCTCGTCGTCACCCAAGACCCAGACACCAAAGTGATGGACTGGGGCGTTTACCGGTCAATGTTTCGGACCAAGAACGAAAAAATGTTCGACATGACCTGCACCAGTCATCGCGGCCGCCTGAACGGCCTCAAATACCAGGCGCGCGGAGAGAACATGCCGGTCGCGATCGTCATCGGCGGCCCGACGCTCGACAAGCTCGCATGTCTCGCCGGAGTTCCGCCGCAAACCCCCGATTTCGACGTGCTCGGGAGCTTCTACGGGGCCGCCGCGAAACTGGTCAAATGCGAGACCAACGATCTCCTGGTCCCCGCCAACGCCGAGATCGTGCTCGAGGGCGAGGTCGTCACCACCGAAGGGTGGGTTCACGACGAAGGTCCCTATGGCGAGTTCACCGGCATGTACGGCGGCGGCCTCAAGCACAACCCGCGCGTCGTGATTCGCTGCATGACCTACCGCAAGGGCGGAATCTATCAGACGGCGACGATTGGGGGAGCGCATCCCGGATATACCGACAACATGCTGCAACTGCCGGCGATCGAAAGCGATCTTTTCACCGCCCTTCAGGCCGGAGGCATCAACGTTCTGGATGTGCGCGCCCCGGCCGGGGGGCTGTCCAACATCGCCTATGCCCGCATCAAGCCGCAGGGCGGCGGCGACGCAAAGCAGGCGCTCGGGATCATGCTTACCTGTTCGCGGCAAGGCCTGCCCAAGATCGCGATGGTGTTCGACGCGGATGTCGACATCTGGGACGACAACCGGATCTCGCAGTCGATGGCCTTTCGCTACATGCCCGACCGCGATACGATCATCATTCCGCAGTCCAACACGATGTCGACGGACCCGAAGATCGGCGATCCGAACAAGCCCTTTTACGCCTCCAAGATCGGACTCGACTGTACGATCCCCTTGGTCGGCGACGTTAACCGCGACGACTACGCGTGGTCCTCGGCTTGCGATCTTGGCGATCCGCCGGCGCAAGTGGCGGCGATGAGCGAGTCAGCGCTCGTCGAGGACATGACCGGCTTCATCAAGGCCGCGCCGCGCTCATGGAGGGAGATACTGGCCAAGTACCATGGCCAGCCATACCCGTCGATTTACCGGGCCTTCGGGACGCTGAGGCCAAAACTCGGCCGGGCCGCGGACAGCCCCTGGTTTCGCTACACCTTTTCCGACCGAGACTTCGCCTTCGAGCCGGAACCGCCAAAAAGGACAACGAACTTCGACCCGCGACACAGGGGCTAGACCTTGCGTCGAGTTCGGCCACGTCCGACGTGGAAGCCTCAGGCGGCCAGCAACTCCCCTGCCCGCTGGCCCCGCTGGCGGCGCCAGAAGAGCCAGGCGACGATCGCGAAATTGAACAGGTTGAAGAGGAGCCCGTTCAGGAACGCCATCCGGTAAGAGCTGGTCAGGTCGAAAATCACGCCCGAAATATAGCCGCCGAACGCCATGCCGAAGATGGTCGCGGAGACGACCAGACCGATCGCCGCTCCCGCCTGGCGAGGCGGCAGGAGGTCGCGGCAGATCACCGCATACATCGGCACAATCCCGCCCTGGAAGAGGCCGAAGATCCCCGAGACGACGAACAGCGACGTCAGGCCGTCGAAATAGAGATAGAGCGCAAGCGCCAACCCCTGCATGAAGGAGCCGATCATCAAGGTCGCCGGCCCGCCGATCGCGTCGGCGACAAATCCGGAGCCGATGCGCGAGATAATCCCGAGCGCCATCATCAGCGACAGCATTTGCGCGCCGCGGGCGACGCCATAACCGAGATCGCCGCAATAGGCCACGAGGTGGACCTGAGGCATCGACATCGCGACGCAGCACGAGAAGCCGGCGAGAACCAGCAGCGCCAGCAACGTTCTTGTCGATATCCCGACATCGGCGCGCGCCGCCGCGGTCGCCGCCTCCGCCTCGTCGAGCGCCGCGGCCGGCGGGCGCCGGCGCATCGCCAGGGCGAGCGGCAAGACGGTTGCGGCGACGATGACGCCCATTCCCGCGTAAGTTCCCCGCCAGCCGATGAGCGGCATCGAGAAACTCATCGCCAGCGGCCAGATCGTGCCGGCGATGTAGTTGCCGGACGCGACAACGACCACCGCGAGACCGCGACGCTTGACGAACCAATGGGAAATATCCGCCATCATCGGCCCAAAGCCGGTCCCCGCGCCGACCCCGATCAAAAGGTGAGCGGCCGAAAATATCGTGAGGTTCGGCGCATATCCGGCGAGGACGAACCCCAGCCCCAGGCTTGAGCCCGAAATGGCCAGCGGCAGGAAGATGCCGCGGCGATCCGTCATCCGCCCGAGCGCGATGGTGCTGAAGGCGAGCGTACACATCATCAAGGTGTACGGGAACGAAGCCGCCGCCCGGTCGACGCCGAAGTCTCGCTGCGCTTGCGGCATGACGACGATGATCGCCCACATGCCGGCCCCGACCAAAGTCGAGATCAGAAGCGCCAAGCCGAGCCGGGAAAAGCTATAGCGACCGTCCGGCGCATAGGCGGCGACGTCTCTGATCGATTGCGGTTCGGGGCGAGTCATCTCCCGACCTTGGGGCGCGCCCGGGTCCTTGGCAAGCCGCCGCCGCGATTGCAGCAGGCCCGCGGCTCAGTGATTGCCCGCGATGACTTTCCCTCGCCATTGACACAACGCCGCCGCATTCGGCGAGGACACTGACCACGGGGTTTCATCGGGCGTTTTACCCTTCATATCCGGAATATTTCTTTACGCTGGGCCTTCCTCGCGGAGAATCCATTTTCCAACCCCGTGTGAAGCCGCCGCCGCACAAGGATCGCTCGCCGCCTTCGGGGGAGACAGATCATGCAGACCGCCATTTCCAAGCAGACGCGCGCCGCCCTGTTCGCCGCTGGAGCTCTTGCGGCCGGCGCCGGCGCCGGGTCGGCCGCACCAATCCTTATATTGCCTTCGGCCTCGCTGCCGTTGATCGGCGTCCCGTATCAATCGGAAGGCGCCGGGGCGGGCTGTTTCACCTTGGCTGGCGCATGCGTAACGCCGGGACCCTTCATTCAGACCTCGGCAACTCCGCCGGTTTTCTCCCTCGGAGACCAGTTAAACAGGGCGACCGCCACTTACGATGCAAATCTGACGGCTGTCGGGGGAACCACGATCATCGGGTCGGTTAGTCTCACCGGAACATTGGACGAGAAGGTCCTGAGTCGGACGAGTGATTCTGCCATCGGGAGTTTCCAGGTCGACATCACGTCCATCAACCTCAGCGGTACGCTGTCGCTGCCCGGCAATCCATTGGACGGATACACGATAAAGCTCGCGTTGAACCCATCGGACACCTCGGGCGGAACGACGACCATAATGCCGGACGGCGCCCTGTTCCAAGTCACGAGCTTTTTTGACGTGTTCGTCGACGTCACGCTTGAGAACACGATGGGCACAATAGTGGCGAGCACGGACCTCCCCGGGATCACGCTGGTCGCGGTGCCGGAGCCCTCGACCTGGGCAATGATGTTCGCTGGCTTCGCTGGCCTCGGAGTCTTGGGATATCGTCGCGCGCGGACCAAAGTTCCGGCGGTCTGACGACGCGGCGAACCGCAGCGCCCAAGCGGCGCCTTCCGAGGGTGAGTTGCGCCTGCAATCGGCGATGAGCGGCCGCACGCCTCCATTAAGGATCGAGATCAACGGCGGGCCGGCGATGACGAAAAGATCGTCGGGCTCGGGCCCGTGGACCTGATGCTTTCGACAGATTGATCGGAAGACCGGGACGTCGCGCGCGCTTGCATCGCGAGCCTCACGATGGCAAGCAGCGGCGGCGGGTCTTGCCGCCACGCCCGTGGAGCGCTTCGAAATGGCGGCGCCCGGGGAGCGGCTGAGGCGCGCGCTTGCAGCAATCCAGGATTCGAAGGTGCGCTCCGGGCGACAAGTTCTGCGATTTGTCGATGATAGACGCCGGATATTGCTGTTTGCGTCGCTCTTTCTCATTGTCGTCGGATCCCGGGCTGCGGTCATCGCCTACGCCGGAAACGCAACTCCCTTCACCGACGAATGGGACGGCGAAGGCGCAAACCTGCTGAGGCCCTATCTCCAGGGAACATTGACGATCGCCGATCTGTTTCATGCTCACAACGAGCACGTCATATTCTTCACCCGGTTGCTCACCTTGGCGGTCTTCAACCTGTCCGGCTATTGGGATGTCGTCCTGCAAATGATCGTGAATGCGATCCTCGACGCGGCGACGGTCGTCGGGATCAGCTACGCGCTCTCGCGCCCGCTTCACGGCGCCTGGGCGCCGGCCGCGATGATCCTATCCGCCTTGGTCAATGCCCTTCCCTTGAGCTACGACAACGTATTGCTCGGCTTCAACTCGCACTTTTATCTCCTGCTGGCGTTCTCGTTCGCAAGTCTGTGGTTCATGGCCGACAGTCCGGCGTGGTCGCCGCGATGGGCGGCCGGCGGCCTGTTCGGGCTCGGGTCGTTTCTCTGCATGGCCTCGGGCGCGCTGACCCTCGCCGCGGCGATCGGCCTGCACCTCGTGCAAATGGGGTGCGGCCGGAGGAAGGGCGTTCGGGAGTGGCTCGGGATCGCCGCCCTCGCGGCGGCAACCGCAGCCCTGGCGACCCTCGTCCCCAATGTCCCGGCCACGGACGTCTACAGGGCCCATTCGCTCCGACAGTTCCTGTCGGCGGTGTTCGAACTGGCGAGTTGGCCCGCGCCCCCCAATCTGGGATCGCTCATGGCTTTGCCGACGCTGGTGTTTTGCGTGCGCGCTTTCGCTGACCGTCCGGCTCTGGGCGATCCGCGCTGGTTCAATGTCGCGGCATTCGGATGGGTCCTCACGCAATACCTCGCGTTCGCGGCGGGGCGCGCATTGATCCCGGTTGAGACCCGCTATTTGGATACGCTCTTGATTGGGCTGGCGATCAACATGACGAGCTTCTTCTGGCTCGTGGGATCGTATGCCGCTGGCGGAAAGCGCAGGATATGGTGGTCTCTCGCCCTCGCGGGCTGGCTTGTCATCGTCGCCGCTTCCCTGGCTCGTCCCGCCCACCCGCTGCCGGGCTCGATCGATTTGCGGCGCCAAACCGCCGAGGTCCAAGAGAGAAATTTGCGCGGCTATCTCGCGACTGGCGACAGTTCGTATCTCGCGGGCGTCCCGTTGGTTGATATTCCCGCGCCTGTGGCCAACCGGCTGCGCGAATTGCTCGATTCGCCGGAGATTCGCTCCGCCCTGCCGCCGGAGCTGCTATCGCGCCTGCCCGCGCCGAATTGGGTCGAAGCGTTCAAGAGGATCTTCCTGTCCCAGGCCTACACATGGCTCGGCGCCGGCATTCTGATGCTTATCGCTCTTCTGGCGCGGGAGGCGAGCCGCGGCCACCGGTTGCGCTCATGGTCGGCAAAGTCCACCTGCCCCTAAAGAAGGTTAACTCGATGAATCCGACCCAACGCTGCTGTCTCAAGAGCAGAATCAATTCCATCACGCGATTGTGTTCGACTTTCGTCTATTGCGCCGAGGACTCCCGGACTGCGAACGCCGTGAGCGATCACAATTGCGGCAGGCCTGCGTCTTGGTGTAGGTCTGCCTTCTTTGCGGAACCGCGACGCGTAAAGCGCCGCGCAGTGGGGTAAAATGTCCAAACCTGCCACGCCGCTGTTGGATCGGATCAAATCGCCCGCCGATCTACGCAAGTTGAACGAGAGCGACCTCGGCCAGGTCGCCGATGAATTGCGCGCCGAGACGATCAGCGCGGTGTCGGTGACGGGCGGACATCTCGGCGCTGGCCTTGGCGTGGTCGAGCTGACGGTTGCGCTCCATTATGTGTTTGATACGCCGGCCGATCGGATCGTTTGGGACGTCGGCCACCAGGCCTATCCGCACAAGATCCTGACTGGACGACGCGAGCGGATCCGAACTCTGCGTCAGGGCGGCGGACTGAGCGGGTTCACCAAGCGCTCGGAAAGCGAATACGATGCGTTCGGAGCGGCCCATTCCTCGACCTCGATCTCCGCCGGCCTCGGCATGGCGGTGGCGCGCGACCTCTCGCGCGCGGGCAACCATGTCGTCGCGGTCATCGGCGATGGCGCGATGTCAGCCGGGATGGCCTATGAGGCGATGAACAACGCCGGGGCCCTGGGCTCTCGGCTCATCGTCATCCTCAACGACAACGACATGTCGATCGCGCCGCCGACCGGGGCGATGTCGGCCTATTTGGCGCGCCTGGTCTCGGGGCATACTTATCGCTCGTTGCGCGACGCCGCCAAGCAGCTCGCGCGCCGCCTGCCCAAGTTCCTCTACGACAAGGCCAGGCGCACCGAAGAATACAGCCGCGGCTTCTGGACCGGCGGCACCCTGTTCGAGGAGCTCGGATTCTATTACGTCGGGCCGATCGACGGCCACAACCTTGACCATCTGCTGCCAATTTTGAAAAATGCGCGCGACATGCAGGGCGGCCCGGTGCTCGTGCATGTGGTGACCAAGAAAGGCAAGGGCTACCCGCCGGCCGAGGCGGCGCATGACAAATATCATGGCGTCTCGGCGTTCGACGTCATCACCGGCGCCCAGTCCAAGCCGAAGAGCAACGCGCCCGCTTACACCAAGGTTTTCGCCGACGCGCTGCTTCAGGAAGCGCGGGGCGACGACAAGATCGTCGCCATCACCGCCGCCATGCCCGACGGGACCGGGCTTGATCGGGTGAAGCGGGAGCTTCCGGAGCGGGTGTTTGACGTCGGCATTGCCGAGCAGCATGCGGTGACCTTCGCGGCCGGCCTGGCGAGCGAAGGCTTTCGGCCTTTCTGCGCTATCTATTCGACCTTCCTGCAGCGCGGCTACGACCAGGTCGTCCATGATGTGGCGATCCAGAATCTGCCGGTCCGCTTCGCCATCGATCGCGCCGGGCTGGTTGGCGCGGACGGCCCGACCCATGCCGGCGCTTTCGACATCGCTTATCTCGCCTGCCTGCCGAACATGACGGTGATGGCGGCGGCCGACGAGGCCGAGCTCGTCCACATGGTGGCGACTGCCGCCGCCCACGACGGCGGGCCGATCGCGTTGCGCTATCCGCGTGGCGAGGGGGTCGGCGTCGACCTGCCGGAGCGCGGAGAGGCGCTCCCGATCGGCAAGGGCCGCGTTGTTCGCGAAGGCTCGCGCATCGCGATCCTGTCGCTCGGCGCGCGGCTCGGCGAGGCGCTCAAGGCGGCGGACGAACTTGCGGCGCGGGGTTTGTCGACCACCGTCGCCGACGCGCGGTTCGCCAAGCCCCTTGACCGCGAGCTGATCCTCAACCTCGCCGCCGCTCACGAGCTCCTGATCACCATCGAGGAGGGCGCGGGCGGGGGTTTCGGCGCGCACGTCCTGACCTTGCTCAGCGAAGCGGGCGCGCTCGAAAACGGGCTTAAGGTGCGGACGATGACGCTGCCCGACCAATTCCTCGACCACGACAAGCCCGAGCGGATGTATGCCGCCGCCGGGCTCGATGCGAAAGGAATCGTCGCCAAGGCGCTCGCCGCCCTCGGCGATATCGACCGGCGGGCCTCGAGCCGGATCGCATGAGCCAATCGTCGCCCGGCGACGACGAGCCCCACTCAGGCGGGCGCGGCAATCTTTTCGCCCTCATCGCCGTGATCGTCCTCATCGCCCTCGGCTACTGGGCCTTCAACTACCTCGACCAACAGCGCAAACTGCAGAATTGCCTGGATTCGGGGCGCCATGACTGCGAGCAACGGCTCAACCTTCGTTAGCAACGAGGGCCGCGCCTCTTCTCTTCCCGCATCCGCCGCTAGGGAGAACGCCCCTCCCCGACGACCAGGCGGAAGAAGGGTTTGCGATTGACTTCGCGCGCCTCACGCGGCATAAGCCGCCCTCGCATCGGCGCGCAAGCGCCGCGCTGATTTTCCCGGCTTCGCCGCTCGGCCGCAAAGGCCGGTGCGGCGAAGCCGGTTTTTGCGCGCTTCAATTGTCTTGGCGCGCGAAGCGATTCGGAGACCAACGTGAAGCGGACCTATCAACCCAGCAAGCTGGTGCGCAAGCGCCGTCATGGCTTTCGCGCCCGCTCGGCGACGGCCGGCGGCCGCAGGGTGCTTGCCGCGCGGCGCGCGCGCGGGCGAAAGAAACTCTCCGCCTGACTGGACCGTCCGCGGCTTTGGGCGCCGCGCGACGCCTCGCTCGGCGCCCGGAACGGTCCGCGGAATGGAGCCTCAAGTCTTTGGATGAGGATGAACGGCCGGAACCAACTGGCGAGCTTTTGGGCCGCCTGACCAAGCGGTCGGAATTTCAGCGCGTCTCGCGCGGGAGGCGCGTCGCAGTCGAGACCTTCACGCTCCAGTCCCGACGGCGCGAGGCAACGCAGCGGGATTCCGGCGCAGGCGCGCGGGTCGGACTGACGGTGACCAAAAGCGTCGGCGGCGCGGTCGAGCGCAATCGGGTCCGCCGGCGTCTGAAAGAAGCGTTGCGGGCGGCGGCGCCTCTTGAGGCGGAGGGCGATCACGACTACGTGCTGATGGCCCGGCGCGAGGCGCTGGGTCGTCGTTTCGCCGCGCTTGTCGATGATGTCCGCAATGCGTTTCGCGCCGCCCGGCGCGGCGGCGCCGACAGTCGCGGACGCGCGTCGGCCGACAGGACGCCGAAGGTCAAAGACAGACAAAAATGAAGTCCGAGGATACCCGGAACCTCTTTCTCGCGATCGCGCTGTCGGTCCTGGTTATGGCCGCCTGGCAATATTTCTACGCCGGCCCGCTGTATCAGCGGGAGCACCAGGCGCAAATGCAGGCCAACAATGCGGTGCCGAAGAACGAGGCTGAGCCCGGCGCCGCGCCTGGCGTCTCTCTTTCGGCGACCGCCTCGCCGCCCGGAGGCCCGGCGGCCGCTTCGCCGTCGGGCGGCCCAGCGGCGACCGCGCCCCAGTCCGTAACCGAGGTCCTTGCGGCGAGCCCGCGGGTGACGATCGACACGCCGAGCATCGGCGGCTCGATCGATCTCAAGGGCGGCAAGATCGATGACATCACCCTCAAGGACTATCGGGAGACCATCGACCCCAAGAGCCCGAACATCCGGCTCTTCTCGCCGCCCGGCGCGCCGAACGCCTATTGGGCGGAGACGGGGTTCGTAAGCGCCGCTGGCGCCAAGACCCCCAATCTCGACACCGTCTGGACCGCCGACCGCAAAACCCTGACCGTCGAGCAGCCGGTCACGCTAACCTGGGACAACGGCGCGGGTCTCATCTTCAAGCGCGTCGTCGCCGTCGACGACAAGTACATGTTCACGATCACCAATTCGGTCATGAACTCGGGCGCCGCGCCGGCGACTGTGCAGTCCTATGCGCTCATCCTGCGCCACGGCAGGCCGAACATCGCTGGATACTCGGTGCTGCATGAGGGGTTCGTGGAAGTCATCACCGGCGGCGGCGCGCCGGGGGTCGCCCTCACATTGCCGGTTCAAGAAGTCACCTATTCGGCGATCGAAAAGGACACCGGCAGGGTGCGCTCCTTCAAGGGCGACGGCGGCTGGCTCGGCTTCACCGACAAATATTGGGGCTCGGCGGTTATTCCCGACCAGACAGCTCCGATCGAAGCCCGATTTTCGGCGAGCGGAACCGTTCAGCCGGTCGACTACCAGGCTGATTTCCTCGGCAAGGAGCAGACGATCGCGCCCGGAGCTTCGTTCGAGGCCACAACCCGCGTCTTCGCTGGCGCGAAAGAGGTCAGTACGATCGACAATTACGAGTC
Source organism: uncultured Alphaproteobacteria bacterium (assembly GCA_963794155.1). Taxonomy (GTDB): domain Bacteria; phylum Pseudomonadota; class Alphaproteobacteria; order Rhizobiales; family Beijerinckiaceae; genus Roseiarcus. Next base: position 237,686 of record CAWCCX010000010.1, read on the forward strand.
CAACCTCGGCATCAAGAAGTTCTCTCTGATGATCGATTGGGGGTGGTTCTGGATGATCACGATCCCGATGTTCCGGCTTCTGGACGCGATCTACAAGGTCGTCGGCAATTTCGGCATCGCCATCCTCATCGTCACGGTGCTCGTCAAGCTTGCGTTCTTCCCGCTCGCCAACCGCTCCTACCAGTCGATGGCGAAGATGAAGAAGATCCAGCCGAAAATCGCCGCGCTGAAAGAGCTCTATCCGGACGATCGCGCCAAGCAGCAGCAGGAGCAGATGGAGCTGTTCAAGCGCGAGGGCGTCAATCCGGTCGCCGGTTGCCTGCCGATGGTGATCCAGATCCCGGTCTTCTTCGCCCTCTACAAGGTCATCTTCATCACCATCGAGATGCGGCACGCGCCGTTCTTCGGCTGGATCAAGGATCTGAGCGCCCCCGATCCGACCAACGTGTTCACGCTGTTCGGCCTCATTCCCTGGGACCCGACCGCGTTGCCGGGCATTGGCCATTTCCTCGCGCTCGGCATCTGGCCCTTGATCATGGGCGTGTCGATGTTCTTCCAGATGAAGATGAACCCTGAGCCCGCCGACCCGGTTCAGAAGTCGATGTTCGCCTGGATGCCGGTGATCTTCACCTTCATGCTCGGAACTTTCCCGGCCGGCCTGGTCATCTACTGGACGTGGAACAACACGCTGACGGTCATCCAGCAATACTACATCATGACCAAGGCGGGGGTTAAGGTCGAGCTTTGGGACAATCTGTTCAAGCTGTTCGCCAGGCCCCCGGCGAAGACCCCGAGCGTATGAGCGAAACTGCCGGCGCGCCGGACTGGATTGAGGCCGGACGCAAACTGTTCGCCGCCCCGTGCGAATTTGTCTTCGCCGCCGCCCGTTCCGACGGCCTGCCGCCGGTCGGGGCGCCGGAGATCGCCTTCGCCGGGCGCTCGAACGTCGGCAAATCCTCGCTCATCAATGCGCTGACCGGCCGCGCCGCGCTTGCGCGCACGTCGCGCACGCCTGGCCGCACGCAGGAGCTGATCTTCTTCGATCTTAACGGCAAGGCGCGGCTGGTCGACATGCCGGGCTACGGCTTCGCCAAGGTCGCCAAGGCGAAATCCGCCTCCTGGGGCGACCTCGCGCACGACTATCTGCGTGGCCGCCCCTCGCTCCTGCGGGTGTTCGTGCTGGTCGACGGACGCCATGGACTGAAAGAGAGCGATCACGCGACCATGCGGGCGCTCGACGCCGCCGCCGTCTCCTACGCGGTCGTGCTGACCAAGGGCGACGAAGTGAAGGCGGCCGATCGAAGCGCCCGGATCGCGGAGACGCTCGAAGGCTTGCGCAAGCACGGCGCCGCCTATCCCGAGGTCATGCTGACGTCCGCCCGCGCCGGCGAGGGAATTGCGGACTTGCGCGCGCACGTTGCGAGGCTGCTCGCCGAGCGGGGCGGCGGCGCCCGCCCGGAGCTTGCGGGGTGACCGTTTAGCGCTCACCCCCGCAACGAGCGAAAGAATGCGCGCACGTCCTGCGCGAGCGCCTCGGGCTGCTCCATCGCCGCGAAATGGCCGCCCTTCGGCATAACCGTCCAGCGGCGAATGTTCGTGAACATCGGCTCGGCCAGCGAGCGTGGAGGGTGCAGCATCTCCTTTGGAAATTCGGCGTAAGCGGTCGGCGCCGTGACGGCGGCGCCATCTGGAATCATCCAAGGTCGGTGAGCGCGGAAATAATAGGTATAGAACGACGATCCGATCGCGCCAGTGAACCAATAGAAACTGATGTTGGCGAGCATCTGGTCGCGGGTGAAGACGCTCTCGACATCGCCGCCGCAATCGGACCAGGCGCGAAATTTCTCGACGATCCAGGCCGCAAGCCCCGCCGGAGAATCGGTGAGGCCAAAGCTCAGGGTTTGCGGGCGCGTGCCTTGAATCGACGCATAGGCGGCGTCTTCCTTGAGCCAATGGTTGAGCTGGTCGACAAAAACTTGCTGCTCGGGAGTCGGATTCTTGATCCGCTCCGGCTCGCGGCGGACGGCCAGGAAGTTGACGTGAATGCCGATGAGCTTGTCCGCATGCGCGTAGCCGATGCGCGCGGCGGTGATGCCGCCCCAATCGCCGCCTTGGACCGCGAAACGCTTGTAGCCAAGCGTGTCAGTCATAAGATCGGCGAAACAATCAGCAATCTCCTTGACGCCGAACCGCTTCTGCCCCGGCGGGAACGAGAGGCCGTAGCCGGGCAGCGACGGTGCGACGACCGTGAACGCATCCACCGGATCGGCGCCGAAGCTCGCCGGATCGGTCAGGCGGGGAATGAAATCCAGGAACTCGAACACCGACCCCGGCCAGCCATGCATTAACAAGAGCGGCGTCGGGTTCGGCCCTTTCCCGGGGACATGCAGATAGTGCAGGTCGTGGTCTGGCGCCGTGATCTTGAACTGTGGGAAGGCGTTCAACCGCGCTTCCTCGGCGCGCCAATCGAACGCGCCGCGCCAATAGTCGACGAGGCCTCGGAGGTAGTCGACGCTGGTCCCGTAGAGCCACGGGTCGCCCGGAGCTGAATTGGGAAAACGGGTTCGCGCGAGACGCTCGCGCAAGTCCGCGAGGTCGCTGTCCGGAACGCGCAATGTGAACGGCTGCGGCATCGGCTGCTCCTTCACTTTTGAGGGCTGCTTGGGATGGGACCATTCATCGCTTGGCGAACCGACGCGCGCAAGGCTGTGCAATGGCTCGGGCCGGCGCGCGCCCCGTGCGGATTGACCCGAGTGCGCCTCAAGGCGATGGTCCGAGCCCATGAGGAGCCATTACAACGCCTTCGCCGGCGGCGACGTCGGCCGGATCGAGGCGCTGAGCGACGGCATCTTCGCCTTCGCGGCGACCGTGCTGGTGCTCGATTTCCGCTCGCCCGAGCCCGCCGACATCCACTCAGAGGCCGAATTGCTCAGCGCCCTCGTCGCCTCGTCGCACCGGCTCATGCCGTGGCTCCTCAGCCTGCTCACGCTCGGCATCTTCTGGGTCGCCCAGCAGACGCAGCTCAGCCAACTTGCGCGCTCGAACCGTGACCTGACCTGGCTCCATCTGGCGTTTCTCGCCATCATTACCCTCTTGCCGTTCACGACCCGGCTGCTGGCTGATTTCTTCACCTACCGCACAGCGTTCCTGATCTACTGGGCCAACATCTTCCTGCTCGGCGTGGCCGTTTACGTCACTTGGGCCTATTCCGAACGGGCGAAACTGCTTCGGGAAGACGCGCCCCCGGCGTTGTTGGGCGCGTTTCGGAGGCGGGTCATCGTCGCCCAATCGCTTTACGCCGTCGGCGCGCTTGTCGGGCTCGCCAACGTGCCGCTTGGGCTTGCGATGATCATCCTCATCCAGCTCAATTACGCCGTCGCGCCGAGGCTGCCAATTCTCTCGCGCCTTTAGTGGAGCGCCTTGGCCCCGGAAGCCTCAGTCATTGCGAGCGAAGCGAAGCAATCTAGGGGAACGAAGGGCGCGCTTCGGCCCCTGGATTGCTTCGTCGCTACGCTCCTCGCAATGACGGCGCCGCTTAGTCCTCGAACGGCAACCCCGCATATTGTTCGGCGATCAGCGCCTGGGCGTGCTTCGATCGATGCAGATGGTCGAATTCGCTGAGCTTGATCCTGGTCTCGAACGCGTCGTCGTCGGGAAAGACATGCAAGAGCTTGGTCAGCTGCCAGGAAAAGCGCTCGGCCGCCCAGACCCGCCTCAGCGCCATGTCGGAATAGCTCTCGAGGTATCCGTCGTCGCCGTTGCCGAAATGCGCGGCCAGCGCCCGCTCAAGGTAGAAGACGTCGGAGATCGCGAGGTTCAAGCCTTTCGCCCCGGTCGGCGGGACGATATGGGCGGCGTCGCCGGCGAGAAAGAGCCGGCCATGGCGCATCGGCTCGGCCACGAAACTGCGTAAGGGGGCGATCGACTTTTCGATCGACGGGCCGGTCACGATCTTCTGCGCGATGTCATCCGGAAACCGCCGTTTCAGCTCCTCCCAGAACCGATCGTCGGGCCAATCGGCGATCTCGGTATCGAGGCCGCATTGGATGTAGTAGCGGCTGAGCATGGGATTGCGCAGCGAGGCGAGCGCGAAGCCGCGCTCATGCCGGGCATAGATGACGTCGCCGACCGGAGGGGTTTCCGACATGACTCCGAGCCAGCCGAACGGATAGGCGCGTTCGAAGATCCGGAGCTTCTCCTTCGGAATGCTCTGCCGCGAGACGCCATGAAACCCGTCGCAACCGGCGACGAACTCGCACTCGAGCGTCTTCGCCGCTCCGCCCTTGTCGAACGTCACCTTCGGCGCAGACGTGGTCAGGTCGTGAAGGCGGACGTTCTCGGCCTCTTCGACGATCCGGCCGCCGTCGCGCTCCCGGATCCGGTACAATTCCTCGGTGATCGCGGTCTGGCCGTGCGACCACATCGGCCTGCCGGCATAGGTCTTGGTGTCGATGAGAAACGGCTCGCGGTCCTGCCATACGATCCAGCTGCCGTCGTGCGCGTGGCCTTCGCGGTCCATCCGTTCGCCCGCGCCCGATTCGCGCAACACCTTGACCGAGCCGAATTCAAGCACTCCGGCGCGAATGCGCCTAAGCACCCGCGCCCTGGACTGCCGTTCAAGGACGACGCTGTCGATTTTGTGCAAATGCAGCAGATGGGAGAGCAAAAGGCCGGAGGGCCCGCCGCCGATGATCGCGACCTGGGTGCGGTCCATGCTCCCTCCTGCCTACCCTGTAGCCGCGGTCGATGACCGCGGCCAGACGCGGTCCGTAGGGCGTCCACAAGGACGCCCGTCCGTCGACGGGCTATCGACCGCGTCTACAGTCTACAGCCCGACCGCCGCGAGCGCCCCGGCCTGGCGGCGCGCGACCGCCGCCTCGTCGATGCCGACGATCGCATCCTCGTACATACGATGAAAGTTAAGCCGCGCGCCAAGCCTGAGGAACGCGCCGCCGAGGCCAATCGTCGCCCGCTCAAGAAAAACGAATTCGCGCGGCACCGGCAAGCCGCCGCCTTCCGCCTTCAGCGCCCGCATGACCTGGCCGATCTCGCGCCGTCCGTATTCGGCGGGCTTCACGCCATCGGCGGCGGTGCGGACCCGGTCGTCGAGAATCGGGCCGCACATGAAGCGCGCCCAGATCGTCATCGCCTCGGTTGTCCCAGGCGTGAGCCGGGTGAAACCCCACATCGCATAGGCTTCCGCGATTTTCGCCTTGTCGCTCGCCTGCAGCGCCCGGTAGAGCTTGACCGTGCCGAGAACGAACCGCGGCGGGAAGATGCGCACGCAGCCGTAGTCGAACAGGTTGACGCCCTCGACGCGGTGTGTCGCGCCCTCCCCGGACCCCGCCACGGTGTAATTGCCGAGATGCGGATCGCCATGGATGACGCCGTAGCGCAGAAACGGGCGCCACCACGCCTCGAACAGGCCGACGGCGATCGCGTCGCGCGCCTCCTGCGGCGCGGCCTCGAAGGCGATGAGCGGCTGGCCGTCGAGCCATTCCAGCGTGAGAAGTCGTCGCGTCGACAGGCTCTCGTCGATCCTGGGCACGCGCACGAACGGCCGGTCAGCCAGCATGACGCGATAGAGGCGCGCGATCTTGGCCTCGTGCTGATAGTCGAGCTCCTCGCGCACCCGCTCCCTGATCTCGCGTGCAACCTCACGCGTATCGATCGGCGCGCCGGCGCGGCGACGGAGCGAGAACAGGAGGTCGAGGTTGGATAGGTCGGTCTCGACCGCCGAGGCCATGTCCGGATATTGCAGCTTGCAGGCGAGCGGCTCGCCCTCGAGGCTCATCGCGCGATGCACCTGGCCGAGCGAGGCGGCGGCGGCTGGCTTGAAGTCGAAATCGGCGAACCGCTCGCGCCAGTCTGGCCCGAGCTCGGCCTGCATGCGCCGGCGCACGAAAGCCGCCCCCATCGGCGGCGCCTGCGACTGCAGCCGCATCAGCTCGGCGGCGAAGTCCGCCGGCAGCACGTCGGGGATCGTCGACAGCATCTGCGCGACTTTCATCAGCGGGCCCTTCATCGAGCCCAGCGCAGAGGCGAGCGCCTTGGCGTCCGTCGCGCGCGTCCCGCCGCGCAGCCGGTTAACCCCGACCCGCGCCGCCAGCGCGCCGGCGTTGACACCGAGCCGCGCATAGCGCGCAGCCCGCGCGCTCAGGCGATTGGCTTCGTTGTCATGGTCCAAGCGGATGAGTCTCCAGACTGAAACCCAAGCATATAGTCCGATCGCGGGCCGATTTCAGGCCGCGCGCGCAAAACAACGTCCACATCGCAATATTTCCCAAGCGCCTCGCCTGCGCCCGCACTAGATCAAAGGCCGACGCGCGCCCCACGGCGGTGATGAGGAGGATGACGGCATGATTTTGCGCTTCTGGCGCGGCTGGACCACGCCCGAAAACGCGGACCGCTATGAGGAGCTTATCGCAATGGCGATCTTCCCCGGCATTCTCGCGAGGACCATCCCGGGACTGGAAGGGCTCGAGCTTTTCCGCCGCGCGGTCGAAGCCGAGGTCGAGTTCATGACGCTGACGCGATTCGCCTCATGGGAGGCCGTCAAGACGTTCGCCGGCCCCAATTGGGAGGTCTCAGTCGTGCCGTCCGCTGCTCGGGCCGTGCTCGCCCGCTTCGAGGAACGGGCGACGCACTACGAGCAGCGGGTCCGCGAGGAAGCAGAGGCGTGACGGTCCCCCGCCACCAAGAACAGATCCTCAGCGGCGCCGGTGGTAGGTGAGCGCCATCACGAGACAAGCCGAGAGCGGAGCCTCCGGCAGCGGCTTGCCCGCGTCGAGAAGGACGGCCCTGTTCTTCTCGTAGGCGAACGCGTCGGAAAACTGGTTGCGGAAGTCGTCCACGAGCTTCGTGCGGCAGTTGAAGAGCACCGCGCATTCGCGACCCGAGGATCGAAACCAGCCGAGGCGAATGGTGCTTCCGCTGCCAGTCGCTTCGGTCAGATAGGCGGGCTCGCCCCATTTCAACGTTTCCGTTAGCGGACCGACGCCGTCGACCCCAGCGGCGGCCTCAAAGATCAAATCGCGCACCTTCAGAAGCTGAGTTCGAACGGGCTCGGGGAAGGCCGAGAAAACAGCGGCCACATCGGCCGGCATCGGAGGTGATCGTCTATCAGTCGCGGCGTCTTCGACGGCAGATGAATGGCGCCCGCGGGTTCGGCTGGCGCTGCGTGATGTGGACTGTTGGGACCGGCTTCGAATGCCGGACATCGGCGACCCCTACCCCATCACCTCCAGTTCGTCGATCAAGCGCTCGATTACCGAGAGGCCGCTCAGAAGGGCACTCAGGCGCTCCGGCGTCAAATCGTGGGGCGCGTCAATTTTCTCGTTTCGCCGAGTTCGATTCCTCCGGCTTGCAATATCTCGCGATCGGATGGAGAACTATTTCGGACAACGGACGCCAAGACGACGCTGTGGGAGGGGGCGATGACGGCTTTTGCTGGTTTCGAACTCGTCGGCGTATCCCAGCGACGCCATCATGAAGTGGCTGCGCGCGAATACCAATCTCGTGTGGTGCGGCTACTATTTCGGCAAGACGCCGAGTCACACGGGCACGAGTTGGATGGGAAAACGGGCCCTTCTGCAGCGCCTGAACTGGGGAATCGCGCCGCTCTACGTGGGGCAGCAGACGATCGGGCCGGGCAGCCATCATACCGATGGCGCTCACGGAACGGTGGACGGCAAAGACGCCGCACAATTCATGAGCAATGAGGGGTTTGCCTCGGGGTCGGTGGTCTATCTCGATCTCGAGAACGGTTCGCCGTTCCCGCAAAAGCAGAAGGATTATGTCAAGAACTGGTGCGCCGCCGTCCAGCAGGCCGGATTTACCTCTGGCGTCTACTGCTCGCACACTTTTGCGGCGCAGGTAGCGACTCTGGTCAATGCCGCCTTGTTGTGGGCCTTCAAGGTTCCGACGACCGTAGCGCATAAAGTGCCGGGCCCGCACTATCCTGATCCGAGCCCGGCCGGCTCGGGCTATCCGGGCGCATTCGTCTGGCAGCTGGACCAGCATTGCCTGATCGACGCGCCCGGCACCCCCAGCGGCACGCTGGAAGTGGATCTCGATTCGGCTTCGACGCCTAACCCGTCGATCCCACGCACGAATTTCGCCCTCGATCCAGCAAGGGACAATCTCTGGGCCGCAAATCTGGTTTCGGCCGGAGCTCTCGGGGCGACGCCTTCTGGCGCGCGATCAAGAGGTCAGACTCGAGCGGCTCCACGTCCCAGGCGCAAGAAATCCAGCTGACCTTTGCGCCGTGCGAGCCCGAGGATATCGACTGCCTTGCGGACCTCAGTCCCCGCCGCGCGACCCCCTACCCCATCGCCTCCAGTTCGCCGATCATCCGCTCGATCACCGATAGGCCGATCTTCCAGAAGCCGGGGTCCTTCGCGTCGAGCCCGAACGGCGCAAGCAGCTCGGAATAGGACTTCGAGCCGCCAGCCGACAGCATGGCGAGATAGCGCTCGGCGAAGCCTTCGCTTGAACGCTCGTAGAGGCCGTAGAGCGAATTGACCAGGCAATCGCCGAACGCATAGGCGTAGACGTAGAACGGCGAATGGATGAAGTGGCCGATATAGGCCCAATAGGTCTCGTAGCCCTGTCTCAGCGCGATCGCTGGGCCGAGGCTTTCGGCCTGGACGCTCATCCAGAGTTCGCCAATCCGCTCGGCCGTCATTTCTCCGTTGCGGCGCTCAAGGTGGACCAGCCGCTCGAACTTATAGAACGCGATCTGGCGCACGACGGTGTTGAGCATGTCCTCGACCTTGGCCGCGAGCATCGACTTGCGCTCGGCGGGATCTTTGGTCGCGGCGAGCATCGAGCGGAAGGTCAGCATTTCGCCGAACACCGAGGCCGTTTCGGCCAGCGTCAGCGGCGTCGGCGCCATCAGAGGGCCGTTGACGTTGGCCAGCACCTGGTGAACACCGTGGCCAAGCTCGTGCGCGAGCGTCGTCACGTCGCGCGTCTTCCCCAGATAGTTGAGGAGAATATAGGGGTGCGCCGACGGCGTGGTCGGATGAGAGAATGCGCCGGGGGCCTTGCCGGGCCTGACCGGCGCGTCGATCCAGCGCTCGTCGAAGAATCGCTGGGCGATATCGGCCATCCGCGGGGAGAACGCGCGATAGGCGTCGAGCACCGTCTCGCGCGCGGTCTCCCATCGATAGACGCGCCGAGCGGCGTTCGGCAACGGCGCATTGCGGTCCCAATGGTCGAGGCGCTCCTTGCCGAACCACCGGGCTTTCAGCGCATAATAGCGATGCGAGAGGCGCGGATAGGCGTCCGTCACCGCCGTGACCAGCGCCTCGACCACCTCGGGCTCGACCCGATTGGCGAGGTGGCGCGAATCGGCGACGTCTTTGAATTTGCGCCAGCGGTCGGCGATCTCCTTGTCCTTGGCCAGCGTGCTGGTGATGAGGGCGAACAGCCGCAGGTTGGCGCCGAGCGTCGCGGCAAGCGCGTTCGCAGCCGCCTCGCGCTTCGCCGGGTCCGGGTCTTGCAGCTTGCCGAGAAGCGGCTCGAGCGTCAGGCTCTCGCCCTCGAAATCGAATCTGAGCCCCGCCGCCGTGTCGTCGAACAGCCGGTTCCAGGCTGCGGCGCCGCTGACCGATTTCTCCAGGAACAACCGCTCGAGGTCGTCGGGAAGCTGATGCGGTTTTTCCTTGCGGATGTCCTCGAGCCAAGGACGGTAATGCCCGAGCGCCGGCCCGGCCATCGCGGCCTCGAGCCTTGCGTCGTCGATGCGGTTGAGCTCGAGCTCGAAGAACAGGAGATCGCCGGCGAGCGCGGTCGCCCGTTCGTGCGCATCGCCGTAGAATTTCGCCCGTCGGGTATCGCTGGTGTCGGAGGCGTAGAGCAGCGACGCGTAGGCCATCACGCGGCCGGTCAAATCCTGCATCGAACTCATAAGTCCGGACCGCACCCGCCAGCGCCTCGCCAGCGTCCGGTCTGTCAGCCAATTTGGAGAGTTTCCCGCGATAGGTTTCGGCGAACAGCTTGGCTTCCCGTTCGGCGCGCTCGAGATCGGCGGCGAAGCGCGGCGAATCCATGCCTTCGTACAAGTCCTCGAGCCGCCACTCCGGCAGTTCGCCGAGATCGGCCGACGCGGGCGAGGGGGCCAGCTCGGCGTCAAGGGAATGGAACGGTAAGCTCATCGACCGGACCTTTTTAAGCTCTTGCTGACGCTTCTGAGGTTGCTACACGCCGACAAAGCGGCGCTTTTGCGGAGACGCCGAGGTCGGAAGGAGACCGCATTAACATCGCGTTTACCGTGATGTCAGAGGGTGGCGCAATGCGCGGCTGCCAAAGTCCGCCATCGGGACGACGATGACCGCTCTCATACTCGTTGTTGATGACGACCCCATCCAGCGCCGCCTGCTCGAGGCGACGGCCAGACGATTCGGTTATGACGTCGCAACCGCGGAGTTGGGCGAAGCGGCGCTCACGCGTCTCGAGGCCAGCGGCCGTCCGCCGATCAATCTCGTCATCCTCGATCTGGTGATGCCCGATCTCGACGGCATGGGCGTGCTGGCGCGGATGCGCCAGCGCGACATCGCAGTTCCGGCCATCGTGCAGACCGCGCATGGCTCGATCGAAGTTGTCATCTCCGCCATGCGCGCTGGCGCGACCGACTTTGTCGTCAAGCCGGTCGGCGCCGAGCGTCTTCAAGTGTCGATCCGCAATGCGCTGCGCGTCGATGCGCTCGAGGACGAACTCAGGCGGGCGACGCGACGCAACGCCGGCGAGCTCAGCTTTCGCGACATTGTCACCCGGGCCGAATCGATGGCGCGCACCGTCCGGCTCGCCGAGCGCGCCGCCAAATCGAACATCCCGGTCCTGATCGAAGGCGAATCCGGGGTCGGCAAGGAACTGATGGCGCGCGCGATCCAGGGCGGCTCCGAACGGCGCGGCAAACCGTTCGTCACCGTCAATTGCGGCGCGCTGCCCGAGACGCTGGTCGAATCGATCCTGTTCGGGCACGAGAAGGGCTCGTTCACTGGGGCCACCGACAAGCACGCCGGCAAGTTCGCCGAGGCGAACGGGGGAACGCTCTTCCTCGATGAGATCGGCGAACTGCCTCCCGAAGCGCAGGTCAAGCTCCTCAGAGCGCTGCAGGAGGGCGAGATCGATCCCGTCGGCGCGCGGCGTCCGGTCAAGGTCGATTTCCGCCTGGTGTCGGCGACCAACCAGAACCTGATCGAACTCGTCAAAGCCGGGCGCTTCCGCGAAGATCTCTTCTATCGCCTCAACGTGTTTCCGATTTCCATTCCGCCGCTCAGGGCCCGGATCTGCGACGTGCCGGATCTGGCGATGCGCTTTCTCGCCCGCTTCTGCGTCGAGGAGGGCAAGCGGATCCGCGGGCTCGACAGCGACGCGCTCGCGCTTCTGACCGCCTATGACTGGCCGGGCAATGTCCGCCAGCTCGAGAACGCTTTGTTTCGCGCGGTGGTGCTGGCCGACGGCGGCGAACTCACGACCGCGGAGTTTCCGCAGATTGCGGCGCAGGTCGAGGGCTACGACGTGCGCATTCCGCCGGCCCCGCCGCCGATCGCCGCCGATCCGGCGGCTTCCGTGGCGCTCCGGCCCGCGGCCCTCGAGCACCACGATCCGCACTCGCTCAGGCTCATCAACGATAGCGGCGACGTGCGGATGCTGGAGGAGATCGAGACCGAGGCCATTCGCTTCGCGCTCGCCCACTACCGCGGACAGATGTCCCAGATGGCGCGCAAGCTCGGCATCGGGCGCTCGACGCTTTATCGCAAGATGAAGGACATCGGAATCGGTGATGACATGCTTGGCGACGCTGCGGCATAATGCGGGCGAAGCGTGGGCGTGCGTCGATCGGAAAACACCTTGCCTCGAAGCGGCTTGAGCGCGGGCGACTGGGAGTTTGCGCGCTCCGCGCGGCGGAGCGGAGCATGAGCGCGTTCGGGCGCGCGTACGGGTCGCGTCTCTGGTTGCCGCAAGCCGTCGGCGCCGTCGCGGCCGTGCTCGCCGCAAGCCTCGCATCGGCCGACGGGCTGCCGACTGCCTGGCGCGCCCCGGCCGGCGGCGGCGCCCCGATCCCGCTGGTCGCGCCGGAAGCGCCGCCGAGCTTCGGCGACATCGAGGCAAGCCCATTGCTTTCGATGTTCAACGCCGCGCGCGCTGGCGGAGATGGCGGGTCGGGCTTGAGCCTGTTCGCGGCGTTCAAGACCGGTTTCGTCCCGGCGGCTGAAATTTCGGCCTCAACCGGCGCTGCCGGGCCCGCCGCCAACGAGACCGCGACGGACGGCGCCGCGCTTTCGGCCGCGCCAAGCTCGCCGGACGGTTCCCCGCCGCCGGTCCCCGAACCCGCCGCCCCGCCTTTGTCGCCGATGCAAGGCGCGCTCCAGGCGGCGACGGAGCGGCTCGTCGCAGAGAGCGATCAGCCGAACCCGCTCGGCGCCGGCGACTGGCGCGCCGCACGCACGGCGATCGCGTTCTTCTACGCGGCGCGCGACTACGAACCGGTGTGGGTCGGCGCCGACGGTTTGACCCAGGCTGGGCGCGCCGCGCTCGCGCAGCTGAAACGCGCCAGGGACGACGGCCTGAACCTCGCAACCTCTGCCCTGCCGCACGAGATCGACGCCGGCCTCGCCCCCGACGCGCTCGCCGAAGCCGAGACGACAATCGCCTCGGCGGTCGTGACTTATGCCGAACAGGCGACCGGATCGCGCATCGCGCCCTCCCGGGTTTCTCCGCTCATCGCAGCCGGCCCGACCGTCGCCGACCCGGGCGCGGCCCTCACCGAGACCGCCGCGGCGGCTGACCCGGGGCAGCGGCTGGCCGATTTCAATCCGCCGCAGAAAGGCTATCGCCAGCTGCGCGAACAGTGGAAACGGCTGATCGAGGCGGCGCCGCCGCGACCCGCGCTCGATCTCTCCGCCGACCCGCAATCCGGCGACCGGCGGACGAAACGGCCCGGCCGCCCCATCCATCTCGCCTCCGCCGACGCTGCGCTCGCGTTCGGCGCGCTCACCCGCCAGCGGGCGGCGATCCTCGCCAATATGGAGATGTGGCGCTGGGAGCCGCGCGACATGGGCGAACGGCGGATCGAGGTCAACATCCCGGACTTCTCAGTCGCGGTCATGGAGGGCGATACAATCGTCCACCAGGCTCGCGTTATCGTCGGCAAACCGGATACGCCAACGCCGATCTTCTCGAACCTGATGCGCTACGTGCTCATCAACCCGTCCTGGCAGGTGCCCGATTCGATCATCAAGAAAGAGATGATGTCCAAGCTCGGCTCCCTGGGCCGCCGCGGGTACGAGGTCAAAACCGTCGGCGGACGGCTGACCGTGCGTCAGCTGCCGGGCGACGACAACGCGCTCGGCCGATTCGCCTTCATGTTTCCGAACGACCATTCGGTCTACCTGCACGATACGCCGGCTCGCGAGCTGTTCGACGAGGATGCGCGCGCCTTGAGCCACGGCTGCATTCGAGTCGAAGACCCGGAGCGTCTGGCCGAGCTCGTCCTCGAGGGCGGAACGAGCGGATGGACCGCCGAGCGAATCGAGGCGGCGATCGGAGGACCGGAAAGGACCGTCTTCCTGCCCCGCCCGCTGCCCATACATATCGAGTACTTCACTGAATTCGTTAACGAATTCGACGAGCTACAGGAGCGCGCGGACATCTACGGGCTGACCCGCAGGGTCGAGGGCATACTCCCTCAGCCAAGTCAAGATTGAAAGGGCTGCGATATCGAGCTATAGCCATCCTAAATCGCTTTTTGCCTAACTTGTGGCGTCGTCGCCACAATGCGAGGGTCCGAATACAGCGCGCCCGGGGAGGCGCACTCGGAAGATCGCGTAGGGGCCGGTGGGAGAGAGACCGGCCGAAGCGTATGCGTACGAAATTCGAGTAGGCACAGTCCTGCGGCTTCGCCGCCGGGCGGCGCCGCCTTCGGGAAGGATCGTTTGTTGGCGGGGTTTCATATGACCACCCGCGCCAGCCGCGGCGGGGCGGCGGCGCAACTGGCGGTAGCTGCGGCATTCGCTGCGGCCTGGCTGGTCCCGAATTCGACCGAATCGGCGGTCGCCAACGGCGACACGCGCACCATCACCCTTTCGAACCAGCACACCAACGAGTCCGGCTCGTTTACCTTCATGGTCAACGGCGTTTATGACCAGGCGATGCTCGACAAGCTGAACTGGTTCTGCCGCGACTGGCGGCTCAACGAGCCGACCAAGATGGACCCCCACCTTTTTGACATCATCTGGGAGGTCTACCGCGAGTTCGGGGTCGAGCCAGCCGATCGACGTTCTCTCCGGCTACCGTTCGCCGCAAACCAACGCGATGCTGCGCCGCCGGTCGCGGCAGGTGGCCGAGCACTCGCAGCACATGCAAGGCAAGGCGATCGACGCCCACTTCCTCGACGTCGGCACCGCGCGCATCCGCGACATCGCCATGCGCATGGAGGAAGGCGGCGTCGGTTTCTACCCGACCGGCATCACGCCCTGGGTGCATATCGACAGCGGCACGGTCCGCTATTGGCCGCGCATGAGCCGAGACGCCTTGACGCGGCTCTTCCCTGACGGAAAGACGGTGTTCATTCCAGCCGACGGGCAGCCGATGCCCGGCTACGAGCAGGCGCGGGCCGAAATCGAAGCGCGCGGCGGCGAAGTCCAGGTGGCCGGCGGCGGATTTGGAATCTTCTCCTGGCTGTTCGGCTCTCGCGGCGGCGGCGCAGACGACGCGGAGGAAGAAGGCGGGCAGGAAGCGACGGTCACCGGCAATGCGCGCGGCGGCCGCGGCGGCGGGACCAGCCAGCCGCAGGTCGAAGTCGCCGACGCCGGCCCCGAAGCGGTGGCGAAAGCCAAGCGCAACCTGCCGACCGGTCCCTCTTATGCAAGCGCGGCCGAACCGGCCGCCCCGCCGGCCGCCGCCAAACCGCAGGGTCTCGATGTCGGGCCGGACGCAGTCGCCAAGGCCAAGCGCAACTTGCCGACCGGCCCGGCTTATGCCAGCGCCGCCGAGCCGCCGGCGCCGCCGGTCAAACCGGAGCTGGTCGCTGCTCTCGAGCAGCCCGACGTCGCAAGCGACGCCTCGCCGACCCAGGCGCATAGCGCGTCTTTAGCCAAGTCGTTCGGGCCGCTGCCGCCGCGGCGGCCGGCCGATCTTGACCTGGCGGCGGCGCTGGCCGTCGCGCCAATGCCGCCGGCTCGTCCGGCGGAACTCATCCTCGCCTCAGCGGCGGGCGCCGGCGGCGCGGTGGCGCCGCGCGCCCTCTTGCCCAAGATCATCACCTCCGGCGTCGACAAGGCGCCGACTGGCGCGCTCGCGCTAGCCGAGGCGCCGCCGGCCGCGGATTATGACGACAGCGCGCTGCTGGCGCGGGCGGCCGAGCTGACCGCGCCGCTGCCGCCGATGCCGATCGCCAAGATCGACCCGCCTTCCCCGACGCCGGCGACGGCCGACGCCCCGCCGCAGCCGCAAACGCGCGCCTCCGGCTTTCTCGCCCGGCTCTACGGCGCCCTGCAGTTCGGCGGGTTCAAGAGCGCCGCGCCCGCCGCCTCGAGTCCGGGCGACCTGCGCGGCCCGCAGCAATAAGCCGACGAGGCTGGGGTCGCGGCCGCAGACGTCGCTCGGGGACCCGCCTTTGCTAAGCCGATAGCTTTGCCGCAACCTTCGCGACGAGGTCGCCCTGGAAACGGGCGCCGTCGAGTTCGATCTTGCTCGGCTGACGCTGCCCCTGCGCGCCGGCGATCGTGGTCGCTCCATAGGGCGCTCCGCCGACGATTTCGTCGAGACTCATTTGGCCCGCATGGCTGTACGGCAGACCGACGATAACCATCCCGAAGTGCATGAGATTGGCGATGATTGAGAAGAGGGTTGTCTCGTTCCCGCCATGCTGGGTCGCGCTGGAGGTGAAGGCCCCTCCAACCTTCCCATGCAGAGCGCCGCTCATCCACAACACGCCCGCCTGCTCCCAGAAGCTCCCCATCGGCGAAGGCATGCGGCCGAACCGCGTCGGGGCGCCGACAATGATCGCGTCGTAATTCGCGAGCTCCGTGGGCGTCGCAATCGGCGCCGATTGATCGAGCTTGAAATGCGCGGCCTTGGCGATTGGCTCCGGAACGGTCTCCGGCACGCGCTTCACATCGACCGTCGCGCCCGCCGCGCGCGCGCCTTCGGCAACCGCGTAGGCCATAGTCTCGATATGGCCGTAAGTCGAATAATACAGGACAAGAACTTTCGCCATTCAAACCTCCCTTGCTTTTTTGACGCTTGAAGAAATTTCGCGGCTCATACCAACCATAAGGGCGTCCTTCGACGCCCTTATGGCGACTTCACGATGACGGTTCCGTTGGCGACCGAGGTTACCGGTTGTCGATCGCCCACCGGCCGGGGCCGGCGGCGGCGAGGAACAGGAAGATGAAGCAATAGAGAACCGCCGGTTCCCCGAAGTTCAGCGCTGGAAAGAAGCTCATCGGGAAATGGGCCATGAAATAGGCGGCGGCCATGAAGCCGGACAGAATGAACGCTACCGGGCGCGTGAACAGGCCGATCGTGATCAATAGGCCGCCGACGAGCTCCATTGTCCCGGTGAAGTAGAGCAATCCCGCCGGCATCTTGTCGATGAACGGCAAGCCAGCCGGGAAGCCGAGAAGCTTGCCGGTTCCGTGCTCGAGAAACAAGAGACCGGTCATGATGCGCAGCACCGACAGCAGCACCGGCATGGGAAGCGCCGAATTCAGCGCCGCGGGCATCGAACGAGGGAGAACGTTGGTCATGTGGGTCACCTTATGATGAGAAAATGGCCGGCTATCGCGGCCGCCCGGTAAGTTCGCGCGTCATCAAAGGATCTGCGCCATCTGGTCGAACGTGAGGCGCGGATTGCGCGGGAACAGCTTGGCGTCGTCGCCGAAGCCAATGTTGATGACGACGTTGGCTTTGACCTTCCCCTCGGGGAAGAACTCGGCCTCGACTTTCGCTGCGTCGAAGCCGCCCATCGGCCCGGCGTCGAGGCCGAGCGCCCGCAGCGCCAGGATGAAGTAGCCGACCTGGAGCGTCCCGCTTTGCGCCGCGCTCTTCGCCGCCAGCTCCGGATTGCCCGCGAACAGACTCTTGAAGTCCCGCTGCGGCGTCAGATAAGGCAAATGCTCGTAGAACTCGAGATCGTAACCGGCGATCGCGACCACCGGGGCGGCCATCGTCTTATCGACGTTGCCCGGAGCCATCGCCGGACGCAGACGCTCCTTGGCCGCGGTCGAACGCAGGAACAGAACGCGCAACGGCTGATTGTTCGCAGCCGTCGGGCCCATCTTGGCGAGTTCGAGCGCCTCTCGCAGCAACTCTTCCGGAACCGGGCGGTCGAGGAAGGCGCTGTGGGTGCGCGCGTCGTGGAACAGCTTCGCCAGCGCCGCGCCTTCGAGGGGCGCATGGCGCGCAACACGTCTCGGATTGATTGCTACGGTCATTTCAATCGTCCTTTTCGATAGTTAAGACGCGCTCCTGCAACCGCGATCGAGCGCGGCGCGCGGTCAGATTGAAAACGTCTTGTCGGCTGGCCGCCCAAGCCTACTCGGCGGCGACCGCCGTGCTCTTGGCGGTCGCTTCGCGCGCGGTCTTCAGCGCTTTCGTCCACCAGGCCAGTTCGTCGAGCAGCGCGTCGGCGGTCGGCTTCAGATAAGCGAAGTCGGAGATCGGCTTGCCCTCGCGCAGCGCGGCCATGAAGTCGCCGCCCGCGAGATGAACTGCCGACCGCGTAGGCGCCATCTGCAACTCGATCGTGATGAGCCTCAGCTGCTCGATTGCGCGCGCCGCGCCGATCGCGCCGTAGCCGACAAAGGCCGCCGGCTTCTTGTTCCACTCGGGATAGGCAAAGTCGAGGGCGTTCTTGAGAACCGCCGGAACGCCGTGGTTATATTCCGCGGTGACGAAGATATAGCCGTCGTAGTGGCCGACCTTCTTCTGCCACCGCACGCCTTCGGCATTCTGGGTTGGAACCCAGGCGTTGCTGGCGATCTCGTCGAAGAACGGCAGCGGATGGTCGCGGAGGTCGACCAGGTCGAACTCCATGTCGCTTCGCTGTTTGGCGATGTCAAAGATCCATTGCCCGGCCTTGTGGCCGAAGCGGGCGGCGCGGGCAGTAGAAAGGATGATGGCGATCTTGGGTTTGCTCACGGTCAGATCCTTTCAGGGCGACAATCCACATACCTGAGTCGCGCAAAACTCTGTCGCACTGCAACATGGGGGCAATTATGCATCATGACAATCGGCAAAATTGTGCTAGTTATGATCAGTGTCGTTGATAGATCGAGGAGCAAGGGCCGATGATCGATCCGCTAACCCTTGACCAGCTCAGGGTTCTCGTCGCGGTCGCCGACGCCGGGAGCTTTTCCGCCGCGGCGCGAAAGCTGGGCCGGGTCCAGTCGGCGATCAGCCAGTCGATTCAAACGCTCGAGACGACGCTGAGGCTCAACCTGTTCGACCGCTCGGGCAAAACGCCGCGGCTGACCGACGCGGGCAAGGCGCTGGTCGGCGACGCGCGCCCACTGATCGCGGCGGCCCAAGCCATCCGCGCTCGCGCCGAAGGCATGGCTGACGACGTGGAGCCGGAACTCACGCTGGCGGTGGACTCCATGTTCCCGATTCCGTTGTTGATGGAGAGTTTGAAGGCGCTCCGCGTCGCTTTTCCGCTTTTGCCGGCGACGGTGTTCACCGAGGCGCTCGGCGGCGCCGAACAGCGGCTGCGCGACGGCGCGGCTCGGCTGGCGATCTACACGGTTCCGCCCACGACCCCTTCCGACCTCGTGAGCGAGTTCATGACCCGGGTGCTCATGTGGCCCGTGGTCGCGGCCGACCACCCTCTCGCGTCGCTGCCGGAGCCGCTGACGCGTGAGGCGCTCGAGCCCCACGTGCAACTTGTGCTCACCGATCGAACCGCGCTGACCCAAAACTGGGTCGGCGGGATCGTCAGCCGTCACCTCTGGCGGTTCGCGGATCTCGCCACCCGCCTCGATTTCCTGCTCGCCGGTTTCGGCTGGTGCAACATGCCGAGCCATATGGTCGCCGACCACATCGCGGCTGGTCGGCTGAAGAAGCTTAATATCGCCAACCGGGAAGAAGTCGCCCTGCCGATCTACATTGTCCACGAGCGCGGTCGGGCGCCAGGCCGTGCGGGTCGCTGGCTGATCGCCGATCTGCGCGAGCGTCTGAAGACCTGTCCGGGCGCCTTTCACCAGCGCGAGAATCTCGTTGAGGCCGCCGTAGCCGCCGTAGCCTGAGCTATGGAGCAGCGAACCGCGTTACGTCAGTAGAGGTTGGGCGCGACGATCCGCACGCGCTTGACCGATCCGTCGGGACCTTTCTGCCCCACGATCCGGCCCTGGTTGAGGGCGTAATGCGCGCCTCCCGTCTCTTCCACGCCAATGCCTGACGTCTCGCGGGACACGGCCGCGGTCGCCGCGTTCAAGTTAGAGTCCACGCCATTGGCGTCGAGAACCACCGACTGCGGCTCGGGTTTCTCGACCAACGCCAGGGCGTCCGCCTCGGTCGCATGGGCCTTGGCGACGCTGGTCGGTTGCGGCGCCATCGGGCGGGACATCTGCTCAGAGATTTCGGGCGTCACCAGGATATCGCCCGCATGGCGCTGAAGCCTCGCCTCGACCGCCGCCAGCGCCTCCGCCCAGCTCTGATCCTTGCGCCGGCAGGAGCAATCCTGATCGACCGCCTGCTCGAATTTGCCTGCGTTGGGGAGGCTGGCGTACGGCAAGCCGGATGTCGAAACGGAGTCCTCGATCGTGCCTCCGAACGGCATAGAATAGAATTGTGTCTCGGCGTTCGGACACAACGCTTGGCAGATCTTCGCGAGCGAGTCGCGGTCCCCGACATAAGGGACGGGAAAGAAGCTGCCGTCGCAAGCACGCACACAGACAAAGTAAGATCCGCCCGACGCGATCTTGAGCTCTCCTGTCAACCGCCTCGGTCGAGCTTCGCGCGAGACCAGATGCTTCGGCTGTCTCGGAGCGGCGGATTGAACTGACGGGACGTGGTTCAACTCCGGCGTCGGAGCGCCGCATCGGGCGCACCCGGAACTCCGCGCCGGCGGCCCCGCGAGGATGGCGGCGACAATCGCCACGCCCAATCGTCCGAGGCGGCCCGCGCCCGGCGTGAGGCTTTCGACGGGAGCAAGCTGTGTCACTTGCAACTTTCCCCTTACGCCCCTCCGCCCTGACTGGCGCAGGAACCCTCCGCGAGACGCTTCGTTCCACGCCTTTTTTTGTTTTGTCGGCTGTGCATCGGCCGCGCGCACTCTGGCGCTCGAGCGCTGCTACCTCAACGGTTAGATGATTTTATGGCGCGCCGTCATTGCTTCGGCTGCCGAAGCAATGCGGCAAGCGTGGCTTTCGCTTCGTCGATCAGCCACTCCTGGTATCGGTAGTACATCTCCCTGCCCATCGGCGTGACGATTGACTTCAACTGGTCCTCGCAGAGTCGGCGAAGCGCCTCAAAGTCCCTCATCAGGTCTTCCGCCGCCTTTCGATCCTCAGGCGTCTGGATGACCGCCTCGGGCGGGAGAGTCTTGATCTGCTCTCGCGTGAGGCCGGGAGCAGCCAGCGCCTTGATCTGCTCGTCGGTAAGACCAGGATGGGCGAGGGCCCTGAGCCGGGCCTCCAGAATCCCCCGGTTGGCGTCGATGCGCCAGAGGCGGAAGCGGCTATAGGCGCCGACCGCATTCAAAAGAATCGTCGCCGCCATCACCAGGTAGATCCAGTAGGCCGGCGACATCAGGTTGACGAGCCAGGGAAAATATCTGTCCGCGAGCTGGGGCTCGCCGGTGGCGAAGAATTCACGCGCCTCGTCGCTGAGCGGGGCGCTGTCCTGCGACTTGGCCGAGGGCGGCGGGTTCATTCGGACGAAATTGGGGAACTCGGCGCTGAGCAGCATCAGGAAGGCGACCCGCTCGGCGCGATGCACGCACGCGTTGGTCATGACCAGCGTGTCGACCTGGGCGACGAGCTTGTCGGTCGCGGGGCTCGGTTTGGCGATGTCGTAGTAGCCAGCCGGGATTCGACCGAGGCTCAGCCACTTGTCCCGCGCCACCAGGCCTTCGATGTCCGCGGGCGCGACGATCTCGAGATCGTACTTGTTGACGAGCGCATGAACCATCTCGGCGTTCTCGTTCATGACGAAGGCGGCGAGGTCGAGCTCTCCGTCGTGGACGAGTTGCGCTTGCGCCTCGAGATCGTGATTGGACGGCTTCAGATCGAGACCGCCGAGATCGGTATTCTGCAGCAATTGCTGGATCAGATAGGCGGTGCCCGAAGCCTCCGGGCCGATGCCTATCGAATCGCCCTTGAGGTCGCCGAACGTGTTGATGGCGCGCCCGTGCCGGGCGAGCAGGAACAGCGACTCCGGCTGTGGCAACCGCCCGAGGGTCGTCAAGCCCGCGTCGGCGGGAACCGGCACTCCGTCCTGGACGAAAGCGAACGCGGGAACGCAGGGCCCGTTTTCGCCGCCGAGGCGGGCGATGTTTTCGATCGATCCCGCCGTGGCGACGACCTTCAGATGGCCGTTCTTCTTGAGCGCGCGCGCCGCGAGCCGCTCTCCAAGCGCGTGATAGGCTCCGGTCGGCGACCCGGTCAGGACGGAAGCGCGCAGGAATGCGTAGTCGCCTGAGACGGTGTAATAGAGGAGCGCGCCGGCCAGCGCGAGAACCGCGAGCGCGACGAGCAGGCCCCTCGCCCACGCCCTTCGGTCGCCGCCAGGTCCGAACGCCAGCTGATCCAGGAAGCTCATGCATCAACGCCCGGCGCCGAAATGGCGAATTTGTCGTGGGCGAGATATTCGTTGGGCCCAGAGCCTGACGCAAGGGTTTGAAGCCTCAGTCTGATTTGGCCCGCCTAACGCGCCCTGCCCTCGCGCCCGTAGAGCAAGAGCATGGCGATGATGACGACGCCGTAGGTGATCTGCCGTCCCGCCTCCGACATCTGGATTACCGAAAGAATGGATTGCAGCAGCGTGATCAGAATGACACCGGCGATGGTGCCGAGATAGCTGCCGCGCCCGCCGAGGATCGACGCGCCGCCGAGAACGACGGCGGCGATCGCCGGCAAGAGGTAGGCGTCGCCCATCGCCTGGGCGGCCTTGCTGGCGTAGCCGGCGAGCAGCACGCCGCCGAACGCGGACAATCCCCCGGCGATGGCGAAGGCGATCAGAACGACGCGCTGGGTGTCGATGCCGGAGAGATAGGCGGCGCGCTCGCGATTGCCGATGCCGTAGACGGCGCGGCCGAAGGTGGTGCGGTTGAGGAGGAAGATCGCGCCCGCGCCGACCACGGCCCAGACGAGAAGAGCGTTCGGGAGGCCGAACAGGAAATCGCCGGTGGCGAGCGTGCGCATCGCCGGCGAAGATGAATCCTGCGGCGAGAAGCCGCCGGTGTGGACCACCATCAGCCCTTGGGCGACCGCGTTGACCGCGAGCGTGATGATCATCGAGGGAATGCGCAGATAAGCGACGCCGAAGCCGTTGAGGAGGCCGAGGACAACTCCGCATCCGACGCCGAACGGAATGGCCATCGCTTCGCCGACCGGGCCCCATCCCGTCGCCGCGGTCGACATCATCCCGCCGACCGCGACCACCCAGGGGACGGAGAGGTCGATCTGGCCGAGCAATATGACGATCATCGTGCCGGTGGCGATCACGCCAAGGAACGAGGCGACCTTCAATTGCTGCAGCAGATATTCGGGCGACAGAAAGCTGCGCGAGTAGAGCGAGCCCAGGAGCAGCATGGCGATAATGCAGCCGAAGGCGATTGCGACCGGCGGATCGACGCGGCGCAGGAGAGCGCCGGTCAGCCGGGTCTGCGTCCCCTGGCTCATGGGAACAGCTCCAGGCGATTGCGAACCTGAAACAGCCGCGCTGAGCCGACGCAGACTGCGGCGAGCAGCACCAAGCCCTGGAACAGCGGTTGCCACAGGGGGTCGAGATTGAACACGAACAGGAGGTCGCCGATGGTCCGGAACATCAGCGCGCCGAAGATGGCGCCGATCGCGCTGCCTGATCCGCCGAACAGCGACACGCCGCCCAGCACCACCGCGGCGATGGAGAAGAGCGTGTAGGAGCCGCCGTTCGCCGAGGAGGCTTCGCCGGAATAGGTCACGAACGTCAGAAACAACCCAGCGAGCGAAGCGGCCAATCCTGACAGAAGGTAGGCCCAGAACTTAGCCGCGTCGACCGGAACCCCCGACATGTACGCTGCGGTTTCGGACGAGCCGACGGCGTAAGCCGCGCGGCCGATCGCCGACCGGCGATAGGGAACCCAAAGAACGAGAACGACGACGGCGAGCGCAACCAGGCTCGCAGGTGCGCCGCCGAAAATGCGTCCGGTCAGCCCGTCCGCGAGTGGTCCATACACGTCGCCGCCCGGAACCGGCCGCAGCAGCAGGGCGACGCCAAAAAACACCGCGCCGCTGGCGATGGTGGCGACGATCGGCTGGAGGCGGCCATAGATGACGATGAGCCCATTGATCGCGCCGCACGCAAGACCGGTCAGGAGAACGCCGGCGACGCCGAGCGCAGCGGTCGCCGCTGTGCCGACCACGATCCACGACGCCAGGCAATTGGTCAGAACGAACACCATGCCGACCGAAAGATCGATCCCGGCGGTGATGACGACGAACGTCTGGGCCATCGCCACCAGCGCCAACAGCACCCCCTTGTTGGCCGCCGTCTGCACGACGTTGGCGCTGAAGCCGGCTGGATGATTGCTCGAGTAGATTGCGAACATGACTATGAAAAAAACGAACGCGAGCAGCGTCCCGCGATTCTGGGCCAGCCGATACCGCCAGTCGCTCATTGCCGCGGTCCCTCAGCCGTGGCGCCTTCCGCTTCGGCCCCAATGTTGAGTGCGCTGCTGATGAGCGAGCGCTCGGTGATCTCCGCCCCGCACAACACCCGCTTGATCGCGCCGTCGTAGAGCACAAGCGCCCGATCGCAGCAGCCGATCAGCTCGTCATAATCGGTGGTGTAGAAGACGATCGCAGCGCCGGCATCGGCGAGGCGGCGCAAAAGCACGTAGATCTCCTGCTTGGTGCCGACGTCGATGCCGCGCGTCGGATCGTTGAGCAGAATGATGCGCGGTTCGGCCATCAGCCACTTTGCGATGACGACCTTCTGCTGATTGCCGCCCGACAGCGAGCCCGCCGGGGCGTCGGTTCCTGCGGTGTGGATCCCGAGGAGGTCAATCATCTCGCCGACCAGCTTGTTTTCCCGCGTCGCATCGACGACCCCGCCCCTCGACACCCGCCCAAGCGCGGCGAAAGAGAGGTTTTCGCGCACCGACATCGGCAGCATTAACCCTTCGGTCTTGCGATCCTCCGGAATGAGCGCCATGCCGATCGGCTTGGCTTTCGCCGCATGCGGACTCGATGGCGAAACCGGCGCGCCCGCGACCCGTATCTCGCCCGAAACGCCGCGCAGGACGCCGAACAGCGCCAGCAGCAGCTCCCGCTGGCCCTGCCCGTCGAGGCCGCCGAGGCCGACGACTTCGCCAACTTCGGCGGTGAACGAAATGTCGCGCAGCCGGTCTGTCCAGCTCAGGTTCCTGACCTCGAGGAGCGGCGCCGCGCCGTTCGCCCGCTCGGCCGGCTTCGGCGGAAAGACGTGGCTATATTCGCGCCCGATCATCATCTCGACGACCTCGTTGTCGGTCTTGGTTCCGGCGGCGTAGGTCGCGACATTGGCGCCGTTCCTGAACACCGTGCATTCGTCGGCGAGCTCGGCGATCTCGTGCATGCGGTGGGAGATGAACAAGAGCGCAAGACCCTCCTGGCGCAAGCGCTTCAAGACCACGAACACCTTGGCGACGTCGGCTGCGGTCAAGGCCGAGGTCGCCTCGTCGAGGATGAGGACGCGGGGCTTGCGCGCCAGCGCCTTGGCGATCTCCACCATCTGGCGGCGAGATAGCGGCAGGTCCTTGACCAGCGCCATCGGATGAATATCCGGCGCGCCGGCCCGCTCGAGCGCTTCCTCGGCAAGGCGCCGCTGCGCGCGCCGGTCGATCATTCCGAAGCGCCGCGGCGGATTCGAGATGGCGATGTTGTCGGCGACCGAAAGGTCGGGAACGAGCGACAGCTCCTGGAAGATGCACACGATCCCGGCGCGATTGGCGGCGGCGGGGGAATCAAACGTGACTTCCGCGGCGTCGAGGACGATGCGTCCGGAATCGGGCGCGACCACCCCGGCAAGAATCTTGATCAGCGTCGACTTGCCCGCGCCGTTCTCGCCAAGAATGGCGTGGATCCGACTCGGAAAGACGACAAGGTCGGCGTTGGCGAGCGCCCGCACCCCGCCATAGCGCTTGGATACGCCCTCCATCTTCAGGATCGGCGAGGCCGTCGGCTCCTGTTGCGTCACCCGCCCAACCTCGCCGGTGTATGATCCAATAGGGCCCCGGCGCTGCTGCCAGGCCCAAGACCGCCCCGAAACGTCGCCGTCCCGGGGCGGCCGATGGGTCCGTCAATCAGACTACTTGTTTTCCTT
The DNA here is from genome assembly GCA_963794155.1 of uncultured Alphaproteobacteria bacterium. Taxonomy (GTDB): domain Bacteria; phylum Pseudomonadota; class Alphaproteobacteria; order Rhizobiales; family Beijerinckiaceae; genus Roseiarcus. The sequence continues at coordinate 263,201 of CAWCCX010000010.1, forward strand.
CGTCTGTCCCATGATCTCCTGCGCGGTGAAATTGATGTTGCAGGTCGGGAAGGAATTGCCGACGAAGAAGTTGTCGGACTGGGCGGCGTAGTAGTTGTCCCCGTCCTTGAAGTTCGGATCCTCCGCCGTCGCCAGCGGCAGCTTGATCGACTGCGGCACCACCTGCCCTTCAAGCGCAGCGATCGCCGTCTTGATGGCGACCGCAACCTGCGCCGGGCCGGTGCCGCCCGATGAGCATTTCAGCCCGTCGCCCGACAGCTTGGCGCAGAACTTGCGGAAGCCGTTCTCGGTCTCGCCGCCGAACGGCGCCATCGGGTGCTTGGCGTCGAGCATCGCCTGGACGACGCCGGTGTCGCCACCCTGGGCGGTGAAGCCGTCGAAATGTTTCTGCACCGCGATCGCGTCGGCGGTCACTTTCTGCGCAGTCGGGTCGTCCCACTTGCCGAACACCTCGACGATGTCCCACTTCTTGCCGGTCTTATCCAGCGTCTCGTGGATGCCGTCGTGGCGGTCGCGGTCAACCGACGTGCCGGACACGCCGCGCACTTCGAGAACCTTGCCGCCGTTCGGCAGGTGCGAATCGAGCCACTTGGCCCAGTAGACGCCAAGCCCTTTCTGATCGACGTCGACGTTGATCGCATCCTCGGTGTCGAGAATGTTGTCGAACGCGACCAGCACCACGCCCGCGTCGTTGGCGCGCTTGATCACCGGCTTGAACGCCGCCGGATTCTGGGCATTGACGACGATCGCGTCGAAGCCGGAATCGATGAAGTTGTTGATCGCCGCGATCTGCGCCGCGACATCCTCGCCGGTCGAAACGACCTTGAATTCCTTGAGCTTGGCGGCGACGTCCGGTTGCGCCGCGTAGGCTTTCGCGGTCTGGATCATCTGGATGCGCCAGGTGTTGGCGATGTATCCGTTGGCAAGGGCGATCCGGAACGGCCCCTTCTTGGCGGGATACTTGAAGAACTTGGTCTTGTCGGTCCACGGCACGAAGCAGTTCGGTTCGGCCGCCGGGCCGGCAACAACTTCCGGGCCGGCGGAGTAGGCGGGCGCAGAGAACGCACAGGCCGCGGCGAACAGCCCGGCGAGCGCGGCATGCGCGATGTAACGATTGTTCATGGCATTCCTCCCTAGGTTAGTGTCGGATGTCTATGCATACCAAACGATGGCGTCGCTTGTTCTAGCCCGTTTCGTGAACACCTCCATGATGATGTCGCGGCGCCGAGGATAGCGCCTGCGACGGATCGATGAAACGCCCGCCCCTCGATCAGGCCGCCTGGCCTCTCCGCCTCAGAGCCTCCTTGGCATCGATTTCGGCTTGCCCGAGATGCTTAAGCGACGCGGCGCGCGCGGCGTCGGGATCGCCCCGCCGGATGGCCTCGAAGATGGCGCGATGATCGGGGACGAAATGATCCGTGCCGTGACAACTGACCCGCTGATAGCTGATCGCCACGGTCAGCGAGGTGCGGATCGCCGGCCCGAACGAGGCGAGGAACTCGTTGCCGGAAGCGACGAGGATCGACAGGTGAAAAGAGACGTCGGCCTGGACTGAGACGGGCGAGTTGGGCTCGACGCCCCCCATCTGCCCGAGCGCGCGCTCGACGTCGGCGAGCCGCGCCGTCGTCGCCCGCGCTGCCGCGAAGGCAGCGGCCTCCGGTTCGATCATGCGCCTCAGCTCATAGAGATCGCGCACAAACGCGGCGTCCAGCGCCTCTCCCATCTGCCAATGGAGGACATCCTCATCGAGACGGTTCCAGGCCACGCGCGGCCGAACGATCGTGCCACGCCTCGGCGAGGACTCGAGCAAGCCCTTGCCGGCGAGCAGCTTGAGGGCTTCCCGCAAGGCGGGACGCGACACCGACATAAGGCGCGCCATCTGGGTCGCATTCGGGAGGACGGCGCCAGGCTTGAGCTCGCCACCCAGTATGCGGCGGCCGAGGCTTTCGGCCGCCTGAACATGCCGCAAAACCTTGGGCCGTTTCGCGAAGCGTGTGAGCGGCAAGCGTTTCCCCTGGAGGTGTCAGACGGCGCGGACGATCACGCCGATTTGATCGACTGAATAGTAAGACTAATCCCGCCGCCCCTGTCAACTGCGGTCGACCCCCGCATTCGCGCCGCCGGCCCGCGCACGACATGAAAAAGCCCGCGCCAGAAACGCGTCCGGGCAGGCTCTTGTTTAAGAGTGTCGAGGCGAGGGTTTACTTCGCCTTGTCGCCCTTGTTGCCGCCCAGACAATAAAGCTGAGCGAAGCCCCCGACCCGGCCGGGTCATATTGCGCGCGATCGCTTCCGTCGCCTCGCTGCCCTCATGGCGCCCGAAGGAGCGCTGACCGCGGCCACCGCGGAGACGATCGGGAAGCCGCTGAGGACGCTGACCGGATATGCGGCGCAAGGCGCGCTTCAGCCGACCATCGCGAAGGTTTTCCCGCTGGCGGAGGCGGCCGAAGCCGTTCGTTACCTGATCGAGGACCGTCCCTTCGGGCGGATCGTCATGCGGGTCAACGGCTAAAGAAGCCCGCTTGGGTTTCTGCCGGGCGGGCTTCACTGATTGGCGGCTTTGACAGCCGGGGTGCGGAGCCGCCGCATCGGGCTTGTCGCCGTCATGCTACAGCCTTTGCCGTGACTGGGGCCGCCCTGCCGGCCGGGGTGCGTTCACGAGGAGGCAAGGATGGCAACAGTCAAGCTCTGGACCGATGCGGAGGCCGAAGCGCACCCGAAGGTCAAAGCGGTCTTCAACGATATCCGGGCGACCCGGAAGTCGGACTTCGTCAACAATTTCTGGCGCGGCCTGGCCAACCAGCCCGAGAGTCTCGAACGCACCTGGAACGCGCTGAAAGCGGTGATGGGCGCGCCCGGCCCGCTTGATCCCCTGACTCGGGAACTGATCTACATCGCCGTTTCGATCACCAACAACTGCGCCTATTGCATCCATTCGCATACGGCGGCGGCCCGCGCGAAGGGGATGACCGACGCGCAATACGCCGATTTTCTCGCAGTCGTGGGCATGGCCTCGCAGACAAACGCGCTGGTGACGGGCCTGCAATTGCCCGTCGACACGGAATTTCTCATCGAGAGCCGAACATGAGCTCCGAAGCGCCGGGCCTTGACGGCGACGGCGGCGCCTGACCACACGTTGGATTCAGAGACGCGGTGACAAAAAAGCCCGCCCGGATCGCTCCGAGCGGGCCGTTGTTCCAGTGTCCGGCGAGCGGCGAAGCGCCTACTTCGCCTTGTCGCTCTTGTCACGGGCCTTGAGCGCTGCGCCGAGAATATCGCCAAGCGAAGCGCCCGAGTCGGCCGAGCCGTATTGCGCGATCGCCTCCTTCTCCTCAGCGACTTCGAGCGCCTTGATGGAGACGGCCACTTTACGCGCGCGCCGGTCGAACTGGGTGATGCGGGCATCGACCTTCTCGCCGACCGAGAAGCGTTCGGGGCGCTGATCGCCGCGATCGCGTGCGAGCTCGCTGCGCTTGATGAAGGCGGTGAGGTCGGTGCCGGCGATCTTCACCTCGATGCCCCCGTCCTTGACCTCGACCACCTCGCAGGTCACGACCGAGCCTTTGTGCAAGTCGCCTTCCGCGCCGCCCTCGTCGCCGGTCTTCTTGGCCGCGAACGGGTCGTTGGTCAGCTGCTTGAGGCCGATCGCGATCCGCTCCTTCTCGACGTCGACGTCCAGCACCTTGGCTGTGACCTTGTCGCCCTTCTTATAGTCCTCGATCGCCTGCTCGCCCGGTCGCGACCAGTCGAGGTCGCTGAGATGCACCATGCCGTCGACGTCGCCGTCGAGGCCGATGAAGAGTCCGAACTCGGTCTTGTTCTTGACCTCGCCCTCGACGGTCGAGCCGACCGGGTGCTTCTCGGCGAAAGCTTCCCACGGGTTCTGCAGCGTCTGCTTGAGGCCGAGCGAAATCCGCCGCTTAGCCGCGTCGACCTCGAGCACCTGGACCTCGACCTCCTGGCTCGTGGACACGATCTTGCCGGGATGGACATTCTTCTTGGTCCACGACATTTCGGAGACGTGGATGAGGCCCTCGATGCCGGGCTCGAGCTCGACGAACGCGCCGTAGTCGGCGATGTTGGTCACCCGGCCCTTGAGCTTCTGGCCGACGCTGTACCGGGTCTCGATGTTCGACCACGGATCTTCCTGCAACTGCTTCATGCCGAGCGAGATGCGGTGGGTCTCGTGATTGATCTTGATGATCTTGACCTTGACCTGCTGGCCGATGGCCAGGACTTCGCTCGGATGGTTGACGCGCCGCCAGGCGATGTCGGTCACATGCAGGAGGCCGTCGATGCCGCCGAGATCGACGAACGCGCCGTAGTCGGTAAGGTTCTTGACCGTGCCGTCGATGACCTGGCCTTCCGCGAGGTTGGCGACGATCTCGTGACGCTGCTCGGCCCGGCTCTCCTCGAGCACGGTGCGGCGCGAGACGACGATGTTGCCGCGGCGCCGGTCCATTTTCAGGATCTGGAACGGCTGCGGCACGTTCATCAGCGGCCCGACGTCGCGCACCGGGCGGATGTCGACCTGGCTGCGCGGCAGGAACGCCACCGCCCCATCGAGATCGACGGTGAACCCGCCCTTGACCTGGTTGAAGATGACCCCTTCGACCTTCTCGTTCTTCTCGAACGCCTGCTCGAGCTTGACCCAGCTCTCCTCGCGCCTTGCCTTGTCGCGCGAGATGACCGCTTCGCCGAGCGCGTTCTCGATCCGCTCGAGATAGACTTCGACTTCGTCGCCGAGGCCGGGCGCGGGATCGCGGCCGTGATTGGTGAATTCCTTGAGCGCGACGCGCCCTTCAGTCTTGAGCCCGACGTCGATGACCGCCATGTCCTTTTCGATCGCGACGACCTTGCCCTTGACGACCGTTCCTTCAAACGCTTCGTCAGCGCCGTAGGTCTCGTTCAGAAGCGCGGTGAAATCGTCGCGCGTCGGCGCCAGGGATTGCGTGGAAGCCATTGGTTCTCCTAGTGAGCCCGAGTTCGGGCGGCGCCGGCTTGGGTTCGCGTTGACGTTCAGGCGTCCGCCGGTCGGAGAGGCCCGCGCTTGAATCTGAGCGCGGCCCTCATCGCCGCCTTATCGGCGGGCCGGCGCGAAAACGGCCGACGACGGGAGCCCGGGGTTAAGCGCCATATGGAGAGCCCATGCGGCGTGCGCCAGCCGCTAGCAGGAAAGTTCTCGCCCGGCAAGACTTAAAGTCGCCCGGCTCGGGCCGTTGCCAGACCCCGCCCGTCAGGCGGCGTCCCACAGCGTTTTCAGGCCGAGCAGCGCATAGTCGGATCTGTTCTTCGCAAGCGCCATGCGAAGCAGCACCTTGCGGTGATTGCGGAACCGAACGTTTTCGACCAGCCAATTCCTGATCCCATCCGGAAATGAAACCGTGACCTTGCCAAAATCCGCTTCCAACGCCGCTCTAGGACCGGCCTTGAGGGCCGCTGTGAATTTCGCCCCGCCAGCCAGCTCCCCTTCGACGCCAGCCTCGACTGTAGCCCCGATTTCCGCGTTCGCCTTCAGGCCGATTTCGCGCGACCAGAGGCCCGGCGCGTCGACGGGATCCTTTCCCGGCGGGAACCGCCTGATCAATTCCCGCGTAACGTCGATCACCGCCTTCTCGTCCGCCTCGCTGTGTGTTCCCATCTTCCAGGCCGCGCGCAGCTTGCGATGCCACTCGCGGTAAGCTTTGAAGTCTCCGTCGCTGTCGCGCAGCGCAAGCGCTTTGTCGAGAAGGTCCTTCGAACTCGTCGGCCGCTGGTCGACGAGATACGGAAGGACAGTCGGGGGCAATTCGCGGCTGGCCGAACTCAAGCGCGGGTCCTTTGCAACGATCGCATTCAACCGGGCGAAGAGCTTGGCTTCCTGACCCGCGCCCCACAGCGGAGCGTCTTCGGGCTGCATCGCTTCAATGAGCAGCGCCTCGCGACTTGGCTGGAGAACGTGGTCTGAGCCGGTCATCTGGGCGTAGCCGCCAAAGATCAGGCCGCCAAGCAACATGGAGCCGAAAACTCGGTCGTCCTTGAATTTATCCCCGGCGTCGGGAAACCAGTCATACCCGACCGCCTCCAGTTCGACGGCGCTCTCGCTCGCAATCTCGGCCCGCCTCTGCGCCGGAATTCGCGCCAAATCCAACGTCTCTTCGAGTTGATTTGTGGCGCGCTCCTTGAGAGACCGATAGATTCCCGGATGAATCGCAACCGCCAACCCCTTGAGCTGCGAGTCGAAATTCGACGTGATGAAGGTGGATTCGTAGTCGATGAGCGGGATTCGATCGCGGGTCATCAGGAGGTGAAAAAATGTGAAGAGGGAGTTGGCGTTGTTGGCGATCGCCGCCCAAACCTTCTCGGGCTTGAGGCCCGAGGTCTTCGCAAAGGACTTCCCGCCTATGAACAAATCGGCGATCCGCATGACCATCGGATCGGGCACGAAATCCACCCCCAGGGCCGCAAACTCGGCGGCAAGAAAATTTCCCGGGTCAAGGGGAGCCAGCGTCTCCGTCACGATTCCCTCCCTCGTTCGATTTGAAACGCCAAAGGAGAAGTTGGGAGGATGAGTCGGAAGCTGATCGGAACGCAATATTAAATTGAACGGTTTCGACGCCGGACGCATACACGGTCGCCGTCGACGGTCTGCACCATCTCGCCTTTAGGGGCGCGGCGCTTGCCTCACCTTCGCCCGTCGACGCGCTCGAGTTCACGCGTCTCTTCATCCCGAAAATGAATGAGGCCGCTGTTCACCTTGCGCAGATCGTCGAGAAAGATCGAGATGTCGATATCTTCGTCTTCGTCGCCCGGCTCCAGCGGTTTGAACCGGCCGTGAAAGAAGGCGTACTCGGTCCCATTGATCAGATGAGGGACAATCCCTTCCAGTCTAAACGCAAGTCTTTCTTCGCATTTATTGCCAGACATGAACTTAAATACCAAAATCTGTCTGATTTTGTAGACTTTTCCCTCTCTGAGATGTTGATCGACAAAGCGGTTTCTCAGGCCGCCGATGGGTTGTGCATCGACGCAGACGACTTTTTGGCCGACGTACCAATCGCGCATGACGTTCACCGCAGCCCTGAGAGTTATCACTGCAGAAAGAGGTTCTTTTCTTTCCTACCTAAGTTTCCTAGCCAAACTATAAACGCGGATGAACGTAAGCTGTTAATGACAACTTGCAAGTTAACGCCGACTTTCAGTATCATTAAGTTTGCGCAATGTCTTATTTGTCGTTTTGCTTTGGGCGAATTCATCGAGGCGGGTCGTGCAAACACGATCCGGGAGGCGGGAATCCGGACTCGCGACAAAGCTTTGGCTGCATGCGCGCTTTCGCCGGCATGACAGGCAATGGCGTCGGCTGATCGCAGGCTGCTGAAGCGCGGGCCCAGGCGAATTTAGGGCGTGCTTGCGGACGCTCCCAAGGTCCGATCGAGCCAGTCGAGGACCGTCCGGTTCACCAATGACCTGTTCAGCATCTCGCAATGGCCGCCGGCGCCCTCGGCGGCGGTGAACTTTATCAGCGCCTTCGGACATTTCAGCGCGTCGAACAGGGTCTGCGCGCCGATGGCGAGCGGATCGTTCTCCGCCGCCGTCATGAGCGTCGGGCAGTGGATCATCTCCGCCCGGCCCTTCATCGTGAAGCGCTCCATCTCCTTGAAATAGTCGCGCAGGTTGCTCACGCCGTTCGCCCAGAAGCCGCGCTGGACGACCCTCCAGCGCTGCGCCGCATTCCCCATGATGACGCCCTCGAACAACCGCGCCGTCGCGTCGTCGATTGAGCCCAGATCGGCGGCGGCCGCGGGCGGAAGGCCCATCCGGATCGCCGCCGAGCGAATGGAATCGAGCACCGCCCATTGTCCCGGATCAGCGACGCAAGCCGCCAGCCGGGGCTCGCCCGAGGCCGCGCGCGGCGCAAGATATCCTCCAAGGCTCCAGCCGCTTAGGACGATCTTCTGCGGATCGACTTGAGGAATGGTCAGGGCGAAGTCGACCACCGCGTTGATGACGGTCTCCCAATCCGGCCGGAGCGGAATATTTTGCTCGAACAGCATCCCTCCCTGGCCCGGCCCATCGAACAGGAGGCTGTGATAGCCGCGACGGCCCGCCGCGACCGCCGAAGCAAAGAACATGTCGGTTAAAGTGCCGTCATAGCCGTTGGTGAAGATGATTGTCGGCTGGCGCGCGCCCGCGATTCCCCTGGCCGGGATGAAATAGGCGGCCATGGAGGCGCCCTCGAAGGGGATCGCGCGGGGCCGGATCGGCGGGTCGGTCAGCGCGAGACCCCTGTCGAACGCGTCGACCTCTTTGCGATAGGCGGCGAGGAGCCGCGGATCGACCGGCGTTCCGAACAGGGGGCGCAAGCTGGTCGAGTAGAAGACGCTCGCCCGCAAGAAGAGTTCGCGGGCGCTGGCGATCGCCCCGCGCCGCTCGGCCGCGTCGGCTTCAGCCGCGAACCGGTCGCCGGCGGCGGCCCACGCCTGATGGAACGCGCTTCCGTCGCCGTCGCCTGCCACCCTTGCGACCGCCGCGATCTCACCGAAGTCGGCCCCGCCAGAAGGGATATAGGCGATCGGCCATGAGCCGAATTCATCGAGCAGATCGTCCTTGAACAGAAGCCCCATCCGCATCTCCCGTGGCGCGCCGGCGCCGGCAGTCTCCAGGGTCAAAGCCCAATCGGACTGCTTCCGCGGGCGGCAGCACCCGAGAGTTGAGTCCACCCCGCCGCTCGCGAGACGCAAACGGACATCCGGCCCGGTCCGCGCAGGCTAGCAGGTTGCGCTGGGGAACATGATGGGTGATGGGTTGATTTAAACGAGGGACGGCCCGCTCCTGAGGCCCCCGCGTTGCGGCGCGAAGCAACTCGTCCGGGATGAACGATGAGTAAACGCGAAACGATGGTCTCGGGTTCCGGCGTCGACCTTCTCGCCGGCCCCGGGGAGGTCCGCGCGTTAATGCGGGCGCGTGACTGGGACGCGACGCCGCTTGGCTCCCCGGTCCAATGGCCTTCGACCCTGCGGGCCGTGGTTGGCGTCATGCTGACCTCCCGTTTCGCGATGTGGATGGCCTGGGGGCCCGAACTGACATTCCTCTGCAACGATGCCTACCTCCCGACTGTCGGGGTTAAGCGCGATTGGGTGATTGGAAGTCGCTCGGACAAGGTTTGGGCCGAAATCTGGCCCGACATCGGCCCCAGAATCGCTCATGTGCTCTCAACCGGCCAAGCGACATGGGACGAGGCCTTATTGCTCTACCTCGAGCGGCGGGGCTTTGCCGAGGAAACTTATCACACGTTCTCCTATTCCCCCTTGGCCGACGATGCCGGCCGCAACGCTGGAATGTTGTGCGTCGTCGCCGAGGTGACGGAAAAGGTGCTCGGCGAGCGTCAGCTCGCGACCCTGCGCGATCTGGGCAGCCGGCTGGGGGCGGCGTCTACCCGCGCCGAGGTGATGGCTTCGGTCGAGGTCTGTCTCGCGGAGGAGCCTCGTGACTTGCCGTTCGCGCTGGCCTACCTGGTGGAGTCCGGAGGCAAAGAAGCCGCGCTGACCGCCGCGCATGGGTTGAAGCGAAACACTCTCGCGGCTCCCCCAGTCATCGCGCTCGACGGCCGCGGCCCTTTTTGGCCCCTTGATGTCGCTGCGGCCGGCCCGGCGCTCGTGAGCGTCCCGCGGGAAGCGGTCGCGAACCTGCGCCTCGATCATTGGCAGCAGCCGCCGAACCGGGCGCTGATCGCGCCGATCGTATCGGCTCAAGGCGGTTCGCCCCTCGGATTTCTTGTCGCAGGTCTCAATCCGCACCGCGCGGCCAGCGCCGACTACCGCGGCTTTGTCGAATTGCTGGCCGGGCAGGTTTCGGCCGCCATTGTACGAGCCGACGACTTCGAGCGAGCGCGGGCGCGAGTGGAAGCTTTGGCCGAAATCGACCGCGCCAAGACGGCATTTTTCTCCAACGTCAGCCACGAATTTCGCACCCCCCTTACGCTGATGCTCGGCCCGCTGGAAGACGCGCTCGCCGAGGCCGGAGCCTTGCCGGAAGACCAGCGCCAGCGGCTCGACGTCGCGCATCGCAACGCGCTGAGGCTGTTGCGCCTCGTCAACTCGCTGCTCGACTTCTCGCGCATCGAGTCTGGACGTGTTCAGGCCAGCTATCGACCAACCGATCTCGCGGCGCTGACTGCCGATCTCGCCGCCTCGTTCCGTTCCGCGACCGACAAAGTGGGACTGGGTCTCATTGTCGATACCCCTTCCTTGTCAGAGCCGGTCTATGTCGATCGGGACATGTGGGAAAAGGTGGTCCTCAATTTGCTGTCGAACGCCTTCAAGTTCACGTTTCATGGCGAGATCGCCGTCGAGCTTCGCGAAGCGCAAGGACAGGCGCGCCTCACCGTCCGCGACACGGGAACCGGGATTCCGCAAGCGGAACTGCCAAAATTGTTCGATCGGTTTCATCGGGTTGAAAAGGCGCGAGGACGAAGTTTCGAGGGGTCGGGAATAGGCCTCGCGCTGGTTCAAGAATTGGTGAAGCTGCATGGAGGGCAGATCTCGGTCGCGAGCGAGCTTGACCGCGGCTCCGCCTTCACCGTCTCGATCCCGCTCGGATCGTCGCATCTGCCAGCCGAGCGGGTGGAGGTCGATCTCGGAGACGCGCCCACCCGAGCGCAGGCCCAATCTTATGTGGAGGAAGCGCTGCGCTGGTTGCCTGGCGAGGCCGGCGAGTCTCTCCTCGAACTCGGGCGCGACGCAATTCATTCCGCGGGGCTCGATGGGCGCCGCGGCGCCGATGTCGAACTCCGGCCCGCACATACTGCTTGCCGATGACAACGCCGATCTTCGCTCCTACATCGCGCGGCTGCTCGCGGAGCACGGCTATGAGGTGACGCCCGCTGCGGATGGTGAAGCAGCGCTCGATGCGATCCGCCGACGCCGCCCGGACCTCGTCGTCACTGACGTGATGATGCCCCGACTCGATGGTTTCGGACTCCTGCGCGCCATTCGCGAGGATCCCGTGCTGCGCGATCTGCCGGTTGTCGTGCTGTCGGCGCGCGCCGGGGAAGAGGCCAAGGTCGAGGGCCTCGAGGCGGGCGCCGACGATTACCTCGCGAAACCCTTTTCCGCCCGCGAGCTCCTGGCCCGGGTCGCGGCCAATATCGCGCTCGCGCGGCTCCGACGAGAGGCGGCGGAAGCCGTCAGGTCGAGCGAGGCGGTTGCTCGCGAGCAGGCGGAACGGGTGCAGCTCGCGCTTGACGCGGGCGCGATCATCGGCACCTGGGTATGGGACATTCCAAATGATCGGCTGATCGCCGACGAAAGATTCGCCCGCTCGTTCAACCTTTCTCCGGAAGAATGCAGGGCGGGTCTGCCGCTGGCGAAGGTATTGGCGTCGATCCACGAGGAGGAACAGCCGTTCGTTGCCCGGTCGATCGCCGACGCGCTTCAGAGCGGTGGCGCCTACCGCTGCGAATATCGCGTTCGCCAGCAAGACGGCGGCTATCGCTGGGTCGAGGCGAATGGGCGAGTGGACCTGGGCGCTGACGGCGCGCCGATCCGATTTCCCGGTATTCTCATCAATGTCGATCATCGGCGGGCTATCGAGACGGCTTTGCGCGAGATGAACGAGGACCTGGAGCGTCGCGTCCAGAGCGCAATAGCCGAGCGCGAGAGTGTGGAGGAGGCGCTGCGCCAAGCGGTAAAAATGGAAGCCCTGGGACATCTCACCGGCGGCATTGCGCACGACTTCAACAACCTCCTCACAATCGTCATCGGCAATGTCGACATGGCCCGCCGCGCGCTCGCGAACAGCGAAGTCTCCCGAGCCGGCCGGGCCATGGACAATGCTCAGAAGGGCGCCGAGCGGGCTGCGGCGCTGACCCAACGACTGCTTGCGTTTTCGCGCCGGCAACCGCTCGCGCCGAAGCCTATCGACGTCGATAGGCTTGTCGCTGGAATGGGCGATCTGCTTCACCGCGCGCTTGGTGAGACCGTGGAGTTGGAGGCTGTGTCGACCGCGGGTCTGTGGAGGGTCGAGGCCGACCCTAACCAACTCGAGGCGACGATCCTGAACCTGGCGGTGAACGCGCGCGACGCGATGCCGGAAGGCGGCAAGCTGACAATCGAGACCGCGAACGTCCGATTGGACGAACAATACTCCGCCGCGCATGCCGAGGTGGCGCCCGGCAGCTACGTCCTCCTCGCCGTTACCGACACGGGGCATGGAATGAGCCGCGAAGTGCTCTCCAAAGCGCTCGATCCGTTCTTCACCACGAAGGGGATTGGCAGAGGGACGGGCCTGGGTCTCTCGATGGCCTATGGTTTCGTCAAGCAGTCGGGCGGCCATCTGAAAATCTATTCAGAGGAAGGTCAGGGCACGACCGTGAAGATCTATTTGCCGCGCCTGCTCCACGTCGACGAAGCCGTCGATGAAGGCGAGAGCGCTCCGGTCGACCGCATCAAGCGCGATCGTAGCATTCTCGTTGTGGAGGACGACGACGACGTTCGCGCCTATACAGTCGAGATTTTGCGAGAGCTTGGCTACCGCGTGCTCGAGGCGCACGACGGACCTTCTGCGCTTCGGCTCATCGAGCGTCAGGACCGGCAGATCGATCTCATGTTCACCGACGTGGTGATGCCGGGAATGTCCGGCCGGGAGCTCGCGGACAGGGCCCGCGCGGTGCAGCCGGAGCTCAAAATCATCTACACGTCCGGCTATACGCGCAACGCGATCGTGCATGGCGGACGCCTCGATGCGGGGGTCGAGGTGATCGCCAAGCCCTTCACCTACCAGGCGCTCGCCCAGAAGGTCGCCGACATCCTGGAAGCGGGTCGGATCGGCCGAATCCTGTTGGTCACGGAAAATGCAAGCGCCCGGACGTCCGCCGCCCAGGCGCTCGTGGAGCTTGGGTATGCGGTGGACCAAGCCGCCACCGGGTCAGAGGCATTGGGGCGCGCGCGCGCGGCGCAGGGACGCTATGACGCGGTGCTGATCGACGACGAATTGCCGGACAAGACCGGTGAAGCGCTGGCGGTTGAGATGCGAGCCAACTTTGCCGACCTTCCCATCCTCGTTGCGAGCAGCGAACGAGTCGGGCCCCTCGCGACGCGTTTTGCCAAGGACCGCGGCGTCGCGATCATCGGCAAGCTCTCTGAGACCTCGGAGCTTCAGTCCGCGTTGGTCGAGCTTAGTGTATTGAAAATAAATAGGTTTATAGGCTAATCGAGTTCCCACATACAATCGTGCCGGCATTAAAAAACCGGATTGTACCGGACGCTCAGCCGTTCGCCAGCCAGTCCAGAACGTTGCGAACGACCAGTTCCGCGATTGCCTTTGCCTCTCGGGCTTCCTCCGGCCGCAGATCGGGAGGGCCATGCGGATGCAGCGACAGCATTCGCCCCGACGGCCTCATTCGGATCTGGCTCGACCGGCTCGGCCAGATGCGCCGCCCTGGCGAAAGCTACAGCGACGTGATCATGCGGTTGGCGGAAGCGGGCCAATAGCGTGGACGTCGGCGTCAAGCGCGGGCGCGGATGGGTACAATCCCCGATGTCAACGGGGCAGCCCGCGTGGTAGCGCGCGACGACTGGCTCAGGACCTCTGGAGCAACCCGGGGCCGTCCGGGGATACCCATTAAATGTTTAGAGGCCAGGGTTTTTCTTGGAGGAAACTGCGATGTCAAATTCGGTGACGCCTTCCGTCTTTGTAGATGCTGGGAATGATACCCCTCGCCCCTTAAAGTACACCGGAATAAGCGTGGGAGGTTTGGGTTTCCCGCCGGGCACAGTGGTCAACATCACACTCGATACAGGGCCTCGTCGAGGCTCCGCCACGGTCGGACCCGACGGTTCATTTGAATGGAACGTCAGTATTCGACCACCGCTCAGCTGCAACCAAGTAGTTGGCGCCACAGTACACGGCGCTGACGGGATTGAGGTGACCGGAGAGGGCGAGGTGTTCTGTCCCTAGTGAGCGGCGTCGAGGAGTTCGCGTCAAGCACGATTGTCGGCCTCGGTCATCGGCCTTCAAATCCTCGCCCGAGGGCGGAGTGACCGCCTCGCCAACAAAAAGCCCCGCGCGAGCACGGGGCTCAACCGCGGGGCAAGATTGGCGCGCCTAGCCTTGGGGGCAAGACTGAGCGCGCCAGACAGTTAGACACACGCCGGGTTGTTCCGTCAAACAAAACGGCCGGCTGGCCCCGAAACGTACGGCGGGGTCATAGCGACATTTCAGTCTTGCTAAAGTCTTGCTTTGGGCGCACCGTCGTCGTGGCTGTCATCTTGGCGAAGTTTGCTTAGGGGAGCCACTGAAAGTCAGATGGACAAATCCCTTTCCAATCCGACTCAACCCTATCGCAGTTTGATCGCCGGATATACGGAAGCGATCAGGGCGAGCGATTTCAAGGCGAATATCGCGTTCCTGTTCGTGGCGTTCATGATGGGTTCGGTCCTCTGGAACTACACGTCATTTCCGAGTTACCTGTCGGTCCAGCTCGTGCTGCTGCCCTTCCTGGTCGTCTACTTGTCTTTGTTCATGGTGCTCTTTCCGCGATATCCAAAGCGCGGCGCCCAGGGCTTCCGCGTAGCGCGCAATCTGACGCCTGCGGATTTCGAGTACGTGGTCCAGACTGCGGACGACGTCGAACCGTTGAAGCTGACTTGCGCAGTGCTGTCGGACATTCTTTGGTGGAAGACGCAGTGTATCCGCGTCGGCTTCCTGCTATCGATCACCTGCGTGGTCCTGACCATGGTTCTGCTTCTATACGCCGCGCTCAGATGATGCTGGGCCGCGCGCCGCGGGTGCACCGGAGCGTTTGATGGCCGGAGACAAGAACGCACAGTTGCGCAATCTCATTGCCGGCTACGGCGACTCGATGCGTCTCAGCGACATCAAGGCGCTCATAGCAGTGCTATTCGTGGCGATCATGATGCTGACAGTTGTCCAGTACCGGGAGCGCTATCCCTGGTATCTGAGCGTGCCGGTCATCCTGACGCCGTTCATGATCGCTTATCTGAGCTTGCTGATCTCAGTTTATCCGCAATTTCCCCGCGCCGGGCGGAAGCGTTTCCCAATCTGGCGCAATCCTGATCCGGAGGATTTCGACTTCGTCGCCGACACTGAGGCCGAGCTCGAGGGGCTCCCCGCCCTATGTGCGGGTTTGTCGCGCATCCTGTGGTGGAAGAACATCACCCTGCTGACGGCCGATCTTCTCGCGATGGCCTGCCTCGCGGCGGCCGCGATCCTGTTGTTCGTTGGTTGGTTCTGAGCGCTCCTGGGGCGCCACGATTGCGACGGGCTTGGGCGTCAAGGCCGATATCGTTCATGTCCCCACCGACACGCTGATCCGCTATCTTCCCGACTGGGAAGGCCCGCTCATGGGCGACAAGACGTGGGCGGCGCTGTTCGACAACGCCAAGGTCAAAAGCGTCGTCGGCGATTTTCCCTGCGTCAAAGATCTCGGGGACGTGCTCGCGGAACCGATCGCGTCGTTCAAGGCCCGGCTCAAATCGTCTGGACCCAAGATGAGCGACCGGGACGCGCTGATGGACCGCATCGCTTGCGAGCAAGGATCGCTCGGGACTTCGGTTGCATGAGGCCGCCGAAGACCGGCGGCGCCCATCGAAACGGGACGCCGTTCGCGCGGCGCTCGCGGGGCATCGGATCGCCCAGCGTAACCTTGGGCAGCGCCCAAACGGGCGTCCAGTCGGACCCGACCAAGATCAGCGCCGTGACTCATGCGAGGCTTTTTCCTCCTGGCCCTATCCCGCGGCGAGTGGACTGGCGGCGATTGCGGCCCGCAGCGCGCCTATGTCTTTGATCTCGGTGCCATCTGGAAGGATTGCGGAGACAAACCCTCTCCACACGTCGCGAAGCAAGTCCTGACCCGCCGCGACGAAAGCAGCTTCGGTGGTGAACCGGTTCTGGCCATCTCGGTCCGTCCTTCGGTCGTAACTGTTGAGAACCCACTCCATTGCCGCTCCTCTCGATGGCCCCAGCCCAAGGACCCGAGCGTTATGCGAGTCGCGCAGGCGTGAACAGGGGACCGGAAAAAAGTCCGCTCCGGTCACGGGGCATCCGGACACTATGAAGTCTGGCGGCGCCCGTCGAAACGGGACGCCGTTCGCGCGGCGTCCGGTCAATGATCCGCTTCGAGCGGAATCGCCTATTTTGCGCCCTGGACCACGCGCCCGGTTGATCTCCGAGGCTTGTGTAGACAAAGTGCCCCATCACTGTGCTGTGCTGGCCTGAGGTGCGAAACAGGAGGCCGAATCCGTGAGGACCACCCGTATAACCGGCTTTGTTATCGCCCTCGGACTTGTGCTCGGGTCATTTCAATTGGCGCAAGCTGCAGCGCCGGTGCATAGCGTTCAGGCGAAATCCGGCCAGCTCACCCACATCTGGAATTTTTATCTATGCACACGGTCGCGTGTTCCGGCAGGGGCCAACGGATTCTTTGTCGAGCACGGAACAGTGACCATCAAAGACGTCACTCAGAATCGATGTGGGAGCGCAAACTGGCCTGCCCGGGAGGTTTGGTATACGTCTCCTCCCGGATTTAGGGGCGTTGACACGATCACATTTCCGATGGGGCAGTCAGCAATAATCTTAAACGTGGCTGTTGAGTAGTGCGGTTTCGCCCGCATCCGTTTCTTGGCCACGAACGGCCAAACCCGCGGTATGAGGAAACAGAGGGGTATCCCGACGCGCGCAAAGAACGCTCGGGATTTGAATTGGTTGAGGCCGACGGGGTTACTCGTCCGGCGGTCGCTCAGGCAAAGTCGACGATGTCTGTCAGATAGTGGCCGAGCACAACGGGCCAGAGCGATCCTGATCGCTGAAGGAACAGCATGAACATGACGCCCATCAGCATGGCCTCCAGGATGTTTCCGATCCCGGTCCACCAATGATAGGCGCCGAATAAGAGAGATGTGACCAACACCAGGAGCAGACCGTCCCCGAGGTAGGGTTTGAAGACGTGACGAGCACAGCGACGAAAAACGACCTCTTCGCTATAGGCGACGAGGCCGAGGCCGAACAGCGTGTCAAACCAGCGCAGCCAGCCGCTAGGCTCCGGATAGTGTCCAAGAACGGTCGCTGGGAACAGATCGTTGCCGGTCGTTCTGATCCAGCCGCCAAGGGTGTGGTCCGCGAGCACTATTCCGAGAACCCACAGCGAGATTCTCATCTGCGGCATCCGCAGTTTCTCCCGGCGAAAGGCAATTGGCGAAGCCAGGGCGGCCAGGACAGCGAGACCGGCGAAACGTCCAGCATAGTCCCAAAAAATCCATGCTCCGGGCTCGTGCTGGCTCAGGCGCAGCACCTGGGAGGCCACCATCGGAATGAGGGCGGCGACAAACCAAGTTGGGGCGGAGACAGAGTTAGCCGGCTTCAGGCGCCCTATCCTCCCGCTCGCCGCCAGCGACGATCTTTGGCGCTCGAGACGCCGCGCACAGCGGCGTCCCATTGATGATCCACTCGGGCGGGATCGTCTATTTTACGCCCCAGATCTTCTTGTATTCGTCGCGATATCCGTTGTCGGGATCAAAGACGTTCTTCGGACCGCCGTCATAAGCGATGTTCGCCGCCGTCACGAGATGGACGCCCGGGACAAAACCCGACCATTTCTCGTGCGCAAAGGCGCGATTGAGCTCGTCGGCGAGCTGCCATCCCTGCATGTTGAGCGGCTCGGGAACCGTCGCCGCCTGGAAATCCTTCTTGCGAATGCGCTGATAGGCGGATTCGGAACCGTCGCCGGCTGAAATGTTCTGCGGGTCGCCGTCCCCCTTCAACCCGGCGACGGATAGCGACGGACCCATGGAATCATAATAGAGATCGTTGATCGCCAGCGAATGCGTCCACTTCGCTCCGAATTGCTGGAGCAGCGTCGTCGTGAGCTGCGGTACGCGATTGGCGGTGTCGGAGAGCGGCGTGTCCTCGAAGGCGAGGACCTTGCAACCCGCGCATTTCTTGATCTGGGCTTCCATCGCCCGTCCCTTGGCGATCGCGATCGCGTAAGCAGAATCGGCGAAGACGACGACGCCGGCGGTCCCGTTCGAGTCGGCGATCGCCTTCATCGCCGCGACCTTGGCGACTTCCATGGCGTCGGTGGTCACATTGGCGAAAACCGGAGCGCCGTCCATCGGGCCGGGTTTCGGCCCGGCGTGCCAGCCGACGATGGTGATCCCCTGCTTCGCCGCATCCTCGAGGCCGGCCTTCTGCTGCACGGCGTCGCTGCCGCCAACGACGATCGCGTCGGGCTTCAAGGCGACGGCCTGGCTGAGCGCGGCCGCCTGGCCCGAGACTGTGCCCTGGCCGTCGATTTCACGATAGTTCCAGCCGATCACGTCGGAAGCTTCCTTGAGACCGTGGGCGACGCCGAGGATGCCGCCGTTGCGCATGTCGCCGGCGACATAGACGACCGTCTTCTTGCCGGCCGCCTTGGGTCCGGCGGTCGGGCCATCCCACTTGTCGGCGCGACTGGTGGCCTTCTCGACCACGGCTTTGGCTTCGTCGACGAGCGCATCGGCGCGCGCCGAACTCAAGACCGAGCCGAGAGCAAACATGCTCGCAGCCGCCAGAAATACGCCTTTCCGCATGGACCTTCCTCCAGTGTTGCGACGGCCGCTCTACGCGACGGTCTTCTTGACGAACTGACGCTCGACCGCGCTGCGGTGCCGCTGCGCATAGCCGGCAATGCCGATGGAAACGAGCAGGGTGAGGCTGTTGAACATCGGCTCGACCCAGAACGAACCTCCGAACTGCTGGATGCCGGCTATCCCCACCGCGAGAATGGCGACTCCCACCAGCGTGCCCCAAACGTTCACCCGGCCGGGCTTGATGGTGGTCGAGCCCAGGAAGGCCCCCACCAGCGCGGGCAATAGGTATTCGAGGCCGACGCTCGCCTGACCGATTCTCAGTTTCGACGCCAAGAGAACGCCGGCGACCGCGGTCAGGAGACCCGAGAAAACAAATGCGGCGACGATGAATCGCCGGACCGGGATCCCGTTGAGGGCCGCAGCTTTCGGATTCGCTCCGATGGCGTACAAATACCGGCCGACCGGCAAGTGCTCGAGAACGAACCATAAGATGAAAGCGAGGCCGAGAACATAGATGCCGGTGATCGGCAATCCGAAGACCATCGTGCCGTTCAGCGCCAGAAATCCATCCGGCAAGTTGCCCAGGACCTGCCGCCCGCCGGTATGCCAGAGGGCGATGGCGTAGAGCGCGGTGCCGGTGCCGAGCGTTGCGATGAAGGAATCGATCTGGGCGATCTCGACCAGAACCCCATTGATCAGACCCACAAGGGCGCCGAGACAAAGGACGATCATGACCGCAATCGGCCAGGGGACGCCAAACGACGTCTGAAGGCTGATGGCGAGAATATGCCACAGCACGATTCCGTACCCGACCGTCAGGTCGATCTTGCCGGTGACCATCGGGATCATAGCGGCGAGTGAGAGAAGCGCGATGATCGCCTTGTCGGCGACAATCGAGCGGAGATTGAGCATGGTCGGAAAGGTGTCGGGCAGAACGAGGGAAAAAAGCGCGATCAGGAGGATCGTGAGAATGGGCAGCCCATAGACCGGCAGGATGCGAACGAAGCGCGTCCGGATTGAAGCGTTCTTGAGTTCTGCGCGCGTGGGCTCCAGGGCGTCGGAGCGGATCGAGTTGGTGGCCATTTGCTCCTTCCCCTCCCCTCAGGCCGCTTCCGACGCTGACGCTGCGGCGATCACGGACTCGATCGTAAGCTCGGCGCCGGCCAGTTCGGCGATGATCCTGCCGCGGTTGAAGACAAGCGCGCGATGGCAGAGATGGGCGATCTCCTCGAAGTCGGTCGAGACCACCACGACCGCGAGCCCTTCGCCGAGCGCCTGTTCGATCAGCCGATAGATATCAGCCTTCGCCCCGACATCCACCCCCGCCGTCGGGTCCTCGGCGACCAAGACGCTGCGCGCGCTGGTCAGCCAGCGTCCGACCACGACCTTCTGCTGATTGCCTCCGGATAGGCTTTCGATCGGCAGGTGCGGGTCGTTGGGCCGAAGTCCAACCGATGCCCCGAGCGTGATCGCCTCGCGTGCTTCCGCGCCCGGCGACAGGCGGGAGAAGAGCCCTCGTCCGGAGGCGGCGGGGTTGAGAAAGGCGTTCTCGCGCACGCTCAAGGATGAAGCGACCGACTCCTCCGCGCGATCGCGGGCGACAAGGCCAACGCCAGCCTGCACCGCCGCGCGAGGAGAGTTGAGTTCTGGCTGCTTTCCGTCGATGAGAATCGACCCGCGATGAGCGCTGGCGCCGAACAGCGCGCGGCCGATTTCCTCCTGCCCCGCGCCGCGCAAGCCGACGAGGCCCAAAATTTCCCCCTGTCGAACATCGAAATCGACCGGCCCCGCGCCGGGAGTCACGAGATCGCGCACCGCCACCCGCATCGGACCCGCGGCGTTCTCCGTCTTGTGGAACAGTTCGAAGGTCGAGCGGCCGACGATGAGACCGATGAGCTCGTCGGCGTTTGTCTTGCCGATCGGCTTCTCGCCGACGACGCTGCCGTCGCGCATCACGATCACTCGATCGGCGATGCGGAAGATCTCGTCGAGCCGGTGCGAGACGTAGATCATGCCGACGCCGCGCGCTCTTAAAGATCGGATCGCGTCGAACAGGCGCTCGACCTCGTCCGCCGGAAGGCTCGCGGTCGGCTCGTCCAGAACCAGGAAATCGCAGTCGACGACGAGCGCCCGGGCGATCGCGACCAGCGATTTCTCGGTACGGCTCAAGCTGCGCACCCGGCGGCCGGGATCGATTTGGCCGCCGACCTGGGCCAGCGCTTCCCCCGCCCTCGTCTCGGCGCGGCGCCAATCGATGACGCCGAATGCGCCCCATCCGGCGCGCCGCGGAAACCCTTGCGCGAGCGCCATATTTTCGGCGACCGTCATCCATTCGATGAGACCGAGATCCTGATGCACGAACGCGACCCGCTGTCGCTTGCCCTGAGCGTCGGCGCGATGACGATAGGGCTTGCCGTCGATCGAAACGGCTCCGCCGTCGGCTGGATGAATGCCGCCCAGGATTTTTATCAGGGTCGATTTCCCGGCGCCGTTTTCGCCCAGGAGCGCGACCACTTCGCCCCGCCCGACGCCAAAGCTCACGCCCCGAAGCGCCTGAGTGCCGCCGAACGCCTTGACGATGTTCTCGAACTGGAGGACTCCGGCCTCCTCCATGCGCAATTCCTCCCAGTTCGAGCGCGATCTGTTCGATGATGTGCCAATGAGTTGTTGTCGACAACAATTTCGATGTCAATCGATGAGCGCTGAGCTTCTCCGCGTCAGCTCCGCGGGAACGCCCGCGGCGGCCTATTGACCGAGAACTTCGTCAATCGACGCGAGCGTTAGCCCCTGACAGGCATGCTCGGTCGCAAGCAAGTCGCTTGCCCAGGAGAACCATTCTCTGCGCCAATAATCGCACCGCGTTGGGGGTCATAGCCGCGCAGACATACACCTCCTCGGGGAAGACTGATCATGCGCGACTCCGCCCAGATTGCCTTGCGGCGCCGACCGCCGGTCGAAGCATCAAAGGTCAGGCGAATTGAGAATCCGGCGTTCGAAAAACTGATCCGACAGTGGCGCCCCGCAGCCGTCGCCCGCATCGGGACCGCGTCCGCGCAAAGCGTTTCACAGTGATGGCGTACTCATGGCGAAAAGGCGGCCGCTCTACAGCAACATCGAGATTGCGACACCCAAAGGATTGATCGGCAGTTTTGACGAATCCAATCCCTGCTCCGGCGAAAATAATTCCCTGCTCGGCGAAAAAAATTCCCTGCTCCGCCGCTTTATTTTCCCTGCTCCTGGGGCGTCTTTTCCCTGCTCCTGGGGCGTCTGACGCTCCCTCTCACGCCCGCCAGGGAAAGGTCCAGGTCTCGGTCAGCGCCTTGGCGCCGGCGCGCAGGAAGACGCGCAGGTCCGTACTCTGTCCCGGATCGACCGCAACGTCGACGCCGGCGCGGAAGCCGCGGATATGGGTGTTTGGGATCAGGAACGTGCGCAGGATTCGCCCGACGGACGCGGTGGCGATCGTCTCGACCATCGACGGGTCGCTCATGTAGTAGGACAGGTCGCCGCCGGAGAAATCGATCAGGAACCGCGTCGCCCCGGGCGGGGGCGACTCCGGCGCCCCCAATGCGCGCGGCGCGACGTGGAACGTCCCGACCGTGCGGCCGCCCGGCGTCAGGCTTTGATCCATCGCCATCGCGGTGACGCGATAGCCGTAGGTCAGCGACTTGCCGGCGTCGAGCCCGTCCTTCGGCGACCAGGAGACGACGATGTTGTCGTTGGTCTCATCGCTGGTCGGCAACTCGAGCAGTTCCACCCTGCCCTCGCCCCAGCCCTCATGCGGCTCGACCCAGTAGCTCGGCCTCAGCTCGTAGGCGAGATCGAGATCCTCGTAGTCGCTGAAATTGCGGTCGCGCTGCAGAAGCCCGTAGCCGCGTGGGTTGGTGTCGAGGAAGGCCGACAGACTTGGCGCGGCCGGATTGCTGAGCGGCCGCCAGATCCATTCGCCGGCGCCGGTGTGCATCAGAAGGCCATCGGAATCGTGCAGTTCGCCGCGGAAATCGTCGTGGAATCGCCGGTCCGCCTTGCCGACGAAATACATCGACGACAATGGCGCCAGCCCGAGCGCGGGCGTCGCCTTGCGCGCGAACAGCGACGCCTGCGCGTCGATCACGCTTTCCTGGCCTGGGGTGAGGTCGAACCGGAACGCGCCAGTCAGTGATTCGCTGTCGAGCAGCGCATAGATCACAATGTGCTCGGCCATGGCGTCCGGCGTCTCGATCCAGAATTCGCGAAAGAAAGGAAACTCCTCCTTCAGTCCCGGATGGACGTTGATCGCCAGCGCCCGCGCCGAGAGCCCGTAACG
Source organism: uncultured Alphaproteobacteria bacterium (assembly GCA_963794155.1). GTDB lineage: Bacteria > Pseudomonadota > Alphaproteobacteria > Rhizobiales > Beijerinckiaceae > Roseiarcus. The sequence goes on from CAWCCX010000010.1 coordinate 286,069, forward strand.
CTGGCCGCGGCCGAGAAAGCGGAAATAGCTCGCGCCGAGAAACGCGATCACCTCGTCCGAGACGTGGGGCGCGTTGAGCGGGAAGCGCAGCCGGAAGCCGGCGAACCCGAGATTGATCGGGAGCGTGTTGTCGATTTTGGTGCGGCCATAGTCGAAGAGATTGACGGCGTAGGGTATCGGGGCAGGGATGCCGTCGCGCAGCACGTTGACGACCACCGGGCGCTTGTAGAGATGCCCGAGATGAAACAGTTCGAGGCGGAAATTGGCCCCTTCCTGACCGAGCAGCGGCTTGTCGGATTTGAAGCGGATGTCGCGCCAGGCGTCGAAATCGAGGTTGGCGAGGCCGTCGGGAAGGGCGGGAATCGAGGCGTCGAACGGCGCCGCGGCGAGGTCGCCGGCCCGTTTGACGACGTCGGGGTAGCCGAACGGCGCCGGCGCTCCGGGCGCCGTCTGGGGGGCATTGGTCTGAGCGGCCGCGCCGTCGACGAAGCGCGCGCCTGAAGCGGCCACGAAGCTGACGAGCAACGCCCGGCGGGACAGATCGCGCACGAGGGTCATTCAGGCCGGACGATGAGGTTTCGCGTTGCGCGGCGCTTGGACCAGGGCGGACGGCAGGCGTGGGCCAAGCGCCGTCACGGCCACGGCGCGAACAGGCCGGCGCCGGCGCCAGGGTTTGTGTGCACGATCGCCTCGAGCCCCATGCTGAAATTCGAGGTGATTTGATAATTGACCCCGACGCCCAAGGTACCGACCGCCTGCACCGCCCCCGGCCCGGAGAACACGGTGTTGATGGCGTCGCTGGCGTTGAACGCGCCGCCGCCGAACCGGGTCGGGCGGACGAAATCGACCCCGGTGATGACGTAGGGCGTCACCTGGCCGAAGTTATATCCGACGATCGCCGAGCCGCCGGCGAAAGCGCCGCCGGTGAACTGGGAATACCCCGGGCCCGACTGGAAATACGGCATGTAGCCGGTTGAGGCCTGCACGCCCAGCATGACGCCATTGTCGAACACGTGCTCGTAGCTCAGGTCGGTCTCTCCGCCGACCCCGCCCTTGACCCCCTTGCCGCCCCAGACCGAGATTCCCGCGCCGAGCGAAAGTCCGGCCCAAGGATCGGGCGCGGCGTTGGCTGCGCCGGGGCCGAGCGCCGGATAGTTTTGCGGCGCGGTCGGCAGGTCGGCCGCCTCGGCCTTGAGGCAAGCCGCTGCGCACAGGCCCACGGCGGAAAGAAAAACAACAACGACGCGCATGACCTCATCTTTTATCACAAGTCGCGACGCGATGCATTGCGGTTTCGACTGCGGCATATTGATGGCCGCGGCGGCGCGATCGCACCCTGTGGAGATCCCGCGCGTCGCATCGGAAACTGCCGCGCGCCCGCGCTGGACAAGGCGCGGCGCGAGCGCCTATAAGCCGCAATTCTCGCGTCGCGGCGGCGCGAGGCGCCCAGGTAGCTCAGTTGGTAGAGCACGTGACTGAAAATCACGGTGTCGGTGGTTCGATTCCGCCCCTGGGCACCATTTAAAATCAAAGACTTAGATATAGAACTTGAGGCAACAAATCAAGGCCATCGGCGGCTCCGGACAACGCTTCGGACAACATCTCGCGAATTTCATTTTCTTGTGCGAATTGCTTGCCCTCGCCGCCGATGAACCTCGCCACCGTCCCCTTCGCCAGCCTCAGGATCACGTCGCTGTAGCTCTCGCCGGGCTGTGCGACTAGGGATTTCTCCCTATTTTCCTGTTGACCGCCGTTTTTAAGTGTGTCGATAATGCGGTGCCGACAAGGCGAGGCGCCAATGAGCAAAATAGATGTCCGAGTCCTCGTTGCTGGTTCTCTGTTCCTTGTCACTTTTGTTTCTTCCGCAGCTGCAGGGCCAGTAACAAAGGCAGATTTGTCTGGAAAGACGATCTGCTGGCAAGGTGGGCATGAAGGAAAAGCCACGTACATGCCAGATGGTAGTTATGTAAGCACTATCATTGGACGGGGAAATTGGAAAATTACTCCTGAGGGAGTAGAAATAGATGGTCTCCAGGGTAATAGATTGGATGTAATAAATAAGTTACCGGACGGAACATTTTCATTTTATTTTAGTGGAGGTGGGGGTCCGAGTGGTATTGGAGGCACTGGCAAGTACTGCAAATGATGCGGCTAGCGCCGGATTGTTTCCTATGATCAAGCCAGTGCGAATCTTCTCGTCGAGATCAATGCCATATTCCATCGGCATTTCGGCCTCGGAATTCCTACGAGCCCGGCCGATCGGGCGCGCTTTGAGTAGTCGACCTGCAATTTCCGTTCCCGGAATAGGCGAACGCAGGGCGCCAGTTGAAAACAAACCGGCCGCCGAGTCGCCCCGACGGCCGGTCCATTGCAGCGCGCGATCGGATCAAGCGGCGCCGGCGGCCTCCGCGGTTTTGTCCTCGTGGGCGTCGACGCCGCAGGATTTGTTGCCGTCGTGATAGGCTTGGAACATGTCGGCGGCGGCCTCGCTGAGACGCTCGATGACCCGCGCCAAGCACGAGAGGCTAAGAAGATCGTCGCTCGTGATCGGCACCGCCAGATTGTCGCTCATCCGTTGCCCGATGGACGACCAGATGCGGACGTCGTTGACCGTCTCTTCCATTTGGAAATAGGCGTGGCGCCAGTCGGGCGCGTCACGCGCGGGCGGCGGCCGTCTGTCGGCGAGCGTCGTGACCTCGGCATTGGGGCCGCTGGCGGATTTTGGCGTGGGTCGGGCGTTTGCCCTGGCGGTGGCGTTTGGCATTGGCCTGCTCCTTGAGCAGCCTTGGAATTATCCCAAGGTTGTGACATAGTACCAATCAAGGGGCGGTGACGCAATATCGATTTTGGGACTATGTCGCAATATGGATGCGAACCAAGCCAGGATGGCGCGGGCGGCGCTCAAGCTAAGCGTCCGAGACTTGGCGGCGCTCGCCAGGGTCTCGCCCAATACCGTTACGCGGATCGAGGCAGGGCAACCGGCCAATAATTCAACGATCGCGGCGATCCGTTCGGCCCTCGAAGCCGCGGGCGTTGAGTTTACGAATGGCGACCAACCGGGCGTTAGGCTCCGCCGTATCGGGTTTGGAGAGGGAGGGGACCGATGAAGAAACTCACCTTGTCTCTTTTGGTTCTTATTGCAGCCCAGCCCGCGCTTGCCCAAGTTGCCGGTACACCGGAAGAAGCTCAGAAGCAGGAGTTGTCGCCTGCCGAAAAGACCGTTGTCGCAGCGATGATGGCGTATTACGTACGCGATGCTCGCGACCTCTGCGGATTCAAGCTCACGGCCTTTGCCGACCGGATGGTCGCAGGCCTGGAAAAGTTTCCTACGGACGAACAAAAAGCCCTAGCTCAAACTCTTTCCAACAAGAATCGACCGCGCGCGCCTTTGGCGCAGTTCTGCAAGACCGCGAGGGAAGAGATCGAGCACTCGCCCACGAAATGGTTCGCCGATTAGCCAAAACTCCACTATGCCTCTTCGCTTCTTCCGCCGCTCCGCATCGCGCAGGGCTTGCGCGTCAATCTCTCCAAGTCGGGCGCGTCGATCTCGATCGGCCGCCCCGGCGCATGGTTCACCGTTGGCCCGTGCGGTCGACGGGCCTATTCTGGACCGAACAATCCGGGCGGGCGATTGCAGCCACACAGAGACTCGCTGGCGGCCCTGACGCGCCTCGCACGCGCGATGCACCGGCGGAGCGCGAGAGTCGCCAGCGGGCATCTATCGCGATCCGTTCGGCATTGCGCTCCGCATCGGCGCGGGCGTCGTCGGCCTGACGGCGAGCGCCGCGATCGGCGGCATGATCGGGCTGGCGATCCAGCTTTTGATCATCGCTCCGATCATGCGCTAACGATCCCCGGCGACGCGATTCGGCGTCGCGAATCTTCCGCGCTTCGAAAACGTCTTTGCGGGTGAGGCCGATGTCGACGACGGATGCCGTCATGTTCTCGTTTGGAACATGAGACGCGCGTGCTGCGGTTGGGCCGCGACCTCGCCCCGCTGCTGCGCCGCGCGTGCGGGAGCACGGCTTCACAGAGACGAAGGCGAGCATCGCCAATAAGCTCGCGCGGGCAAAGATGAGCGCGCATTTTTTCCTAGGCTCAGGACCTATTAAATTTCTTGCATTGGCTTGAATTGGCTGATTCATAGGCGGGGCGAGGAGGCTTCGCCATGACTGATTTGTTTCTGCTTTCTGAGGCACAAATGCGCCGGATCGAGCGCTATTTTCCGCTTTCGCATGGGATCGCGCGGGTGGACGACCGGCGGATCGTGAGCGCGATCGTGTTTGTGATCAAGAACGGACTGCGTTGGCGCGACGCGCCGCGCGAGTATGGCCCGCACAAGACGATCTACAATCGGTTCATTCGCTGGAGCCGTTTGGGCGTGTTCAACAAGATTTTCGCCACGTTGGCGCGCAAGGGCGGCAAGCCGGAGCGGATCATGATCGACGCCACACATCTGAAGGCGCATCGCACTGCCGCAAGCCTTTTAAAAAAGGGCCTGTTCCCCGACGTATCGGGCGCACCAAAGGCGGTCTGAACTCCAAGCTGCACGCGGTCTGCGACGGTCACGGACGCCCGCTCGTCATGCTCTTGAGCGAGGGGCAGATGAGCGACTACAAGGGCGCGGCGCTGATGCTGCCGGCCATGCCGAAAGCCAAGCAGCTCCTCGCTGACAAGGGTTACGACGCCGATTGGTTCCGCGCCGCCCTCGCCAAGCGCCGCATCGCCGCCTGCATTCCTTCGAAATCCAACCGCAAAACCGCGATCCCCTATGACGCCCTCCTCTACAAGCAGCGCCACAAAATCGAAAACATGTTCGGGCGCCTCAAAGACTGGCGGCGCATCCACACCCGATACGACCGTTGCGCCCACACCTACTTCTCGGCAATCTGCATCGCCGCAGCCGTCGTCTTCTGGCTGTAATCAATGAGTCCTGAGCCTAGCGAGCCTAGCCGCGGCACGCCATCACAGCGTACGATTGGAGGACATTTAGGGCTGGGCGGATGTTGCTGAGCTTTGACCAGTTTCTGTTGGTGATAGTTGCGGTCGCGATCATCACGGCTATTTTTCTAACGTCAGAGTCGAAACGTCGCCGCGAAGAATATCCAGCCTCCCTAAATCCCCAATATAATCGCGACGAAAATATATCCGAGAGCGCCAACCCCGAGTTCGCGGCTCTTATAAAAGCCATACGCGAGGAGGGTCGTGCTTACCGCAAGGAGGAATATAGCGAGGATGATAGAAAAACTGTGGTCGATTTTCTTAACACGCTCTTCCTCATACTTACCTTTTGTGTTCTGACCTATACCTGCTATGCGATAATCCAACAGGTCGCTGAGATGCAGAAAGCGTATCCTGAGATCCACCGGCAAGCTCAGGCGGCTATTGACCAAGCCAGTGCCGCGAAAATCCAAGCCGACACAGCCAAGACTCAAGCCGACGCGGCGCGAGACGCGGCAATTGCCGCTAATCGCGCATGGGTAGGTCCCAGCGGAGCTACAATGGACGGGGTTCCAGCGAAAGGAGCTGATATTAAAATTCACATCGCCTATCAGAATACCGGACGTGAGCCGGCTAGGGGTTTCGGTCCCAAACTTGACCCCTTCATCGCCACAGGCGCCGAGATGGCAAATGGAACGACCGGCTTCCGCATCACGCACAATTTGGATACTTGCCGGCTGTCTAAACCAGTCGCCGGAACGCAAGTCGTATATCCGACGACCGGGTTATCTAGCAGTTCCCAAAACGTTACCATCGACAAGGGCGGAATCGACGATCAACTTCTCTCTGGCGCATCCATAATAATTGTCGTTGGCTGCTTCTCATATGAGACATTTGGAGAATCGCATTACAGCGCATTCTGTTTTTACTATAGGAAAGACTTTACTCCCCTGCCAAGTTTGAATTTCTGTGAAGGCGGTAGTGACGCAAATTAGTATGGATGGGCTGTTAGTGCGCCGTCCGCGGCGAAAATCGAGACCTGACGCACGGCGGAGATCGGAAGTCCGATCAAGACGCAATTTTGCGCTTTGATCGAAAATACCACGCCGTGTGAGCGCGAATGTTGCGAGATTCGCCTTCGAGCGGAGCGCCGGGCCGGCGAATTGCTCCGGCAAATGGCTGAGCGCGGCGGGCGGCGACTTTAGCAATCAACATCAGCAAGTGTCGCGCTCCGGTACGGTTGCTCCGACGATCGGCGCGCTCGGCGTAACGAGGCCACAGTCGTCGCGCTGCAAAAGCTCGCCGAAGTCCGGAAGCTGAATTTGAAGCGCCATTGCGTCAGCAGAGCCGTGCGCGCCAAGCACTAGGCGTCGCCGCTAATTTGCGTCACATTGGCCATCTCCGCACAGGGATCGCCATGGTTGACCTGACCGCAATTGGCGTCGTCTCGACGTCGCTGAATACCGCCATAAACATCGCAAAGGCGATGGTAGACATTAGGGACGCTACGGCCTTCCAAGGCAAGGTTTTCGAACTTCAGCGCGCCATCATCGATGCCCAACAAAGCGTTTTCGCTGCGAACGCGGAGCGCACGGCCCTTATTGAGGAAATAGGCCAAGCGAAAGCAGAGATTGCCCGCCTTGAAGCATGGGAAACAGAGAAGCTACGCTATGAGCTTCAGGACGTCGGGAAAGGTTCACTTGCTTACGTCGTAAAAGAAAGCATGCGCGGAACCGAACCGGAGCATAAAATATGTTCAAACTGCTACCAGCACGCGCAAAAATCAATCCTCCAGCCACTTCATAAAGGACAAGAGAAATTTCTATTTTGTCCGAAATGCAAGACGGAATTCTATATCGGCTTTATGTCGTGGAGCGCCCTGCGGGGACCGCGGGCGTGACTTAGATCGGCGACATGATGGTTCGCGGCCCCGACGCGTCGATCCGCAGCGTCGTCGCGGCGTAGGTTCCGACGGATGAATACTTCACCCGCCACAATGGGCCGAGGAAGCCGCTGACCGTCGACGACGCCGTTCCGTCCGTCAACGCAAGCGCCGTCGTCACGCCCGCAGGAACGACCGCGACGGCCTGCTGCGCGCTCGCCGTCGCAAACGAGAAGAAGGCGATGTCCGATCACGTAAGCTGATCATCAAAGGACGTCTGGACCCAAGCCGAAACAGATGTTCCGCCGGAGCCGTAGGTAAAGCTCGCCTCAAGAACGAGGCTCGACGGCACGAACGCGGACGCGCCGGCGAATTGCATCGGCGACGTCACCGCCGCCGTTACGGGCGCGGCGATCGTGAGATTCGCCAAGATCGTCATCTCGTCACCCCAAAGGAATCGCGACCGGCCGGTGGGCGACCGGCCGCTCAGCGGCCCTTGCCAGACAAAGGAGAGCCCTGCGTCTCCACTTGCCGCCGTTTCAATGCCACGCGCGGCTTGGCCTTTCGTCCGTCGGCGGAACGCTTGCCCAAGCTTTCGCCACCTAAACCCCATGACGTCCACGAAACGAGGTAGCGGCGCCGCGGCGCGACGAACTATGTTTAAGCGGCGAACGCTGCGCGCTTGGCGAGCGCCTGCTCGTCGTAGCGCTTCTTCAAATCGACGTTCTCGCGCGCCGTGTAGACGGCGGCGAACGCCTGCGCTTCCGACTTGCCGGGATTGGCGCCCCGCCAGGCGTCGGCGAGCTTTTTCATCTCGGCCGCAGCGCCGGTCAGAGGCGCGGGCGCCTCGCGCTTCTCGACGGCCGGCGTATGATCGGGCCCGATCGTGTAGGGCAACGCCTTCGCCAACGCGCGGCCGCGTTCGTCTTCTGTCAACGCGCGTGTGAACGCTTGCTCCTTCGATTCGCCTGGGCGACGAATCGCGTCGCCGAGTTTCGCGATGGTCTCGACGACGGCGGCCTTCTTCATCGGCCGACCGGCGATCGCAGTCGCCTCCGCGGTCTTGGCAACATTCTCGAAAGCTTCCATCATGTCGGTAACCTTTCCAACCTCCTCCAACGATCGCGCACGCGCCGCATCTTCCTCTGCGCGCTTCGCATCGAGCCGATCCGTCAGCGCCTGTTTCTCTTCCTCGATGAACGCGGCGTGCTCGCTCTCCGAGAGACGCGACCACGCCTCGGCGAATGCCTGAGAGCTCGTGAGATGCGGCACCTCCCGGCCAACGAAATGCACCAGCGCGAGCAACCGCTGGCTCACGGGACCGGAGGCCGAGATCGGGAGCCGCCCCTGCGTAAACGCTGTGCGCATCTCGTCATCGAGCGTATGCAAAATCTCCACGTCGTCCGGTTCGTCGTCATCGTCATCGCGCTTCATGATGACGGCCTTGGAGGTGATCCCGAGGCAATTCAAAGGCGCCTCATCCTGGCAACATTTGTGGACGACGCCGTCCGCGGTCGTGATCGTGAAATGCCGCAACGCCATCATGCCGCCTCCTCTTCGATCGCCTCGCTGCGGGCCATAGACGGCTCCTGACCAGCCTCAGCCGCCGACGCGGCGGATAGAGCCGCCGAAGACGCGACGGCCGCTGGCGGCTCTCCCTGCGCGTCCGGCGCGTCCTTGCCAAGCTGACGCGCGGCCCATGCCGCGACATGTCGAGCGCGCGCCGCAGCAAGCGCCTCAAATGTCGTCCTCGCACCAGGCGCAACCGCCCGCGGATTTGGATGAAATTCGCCGAGCGCAACATCGAGCGCGTTCATCAGCTCAAACCCGAGCGGCGAACGAATTGGCGCGCCGAGTTTGATGAGAGCCGCCGTGTCGGCCAGAAGTGATCGCCAGTTTTCGCGAGCCCGCTGCATCGCGTCGTCTATGTCGCCCCCGCGTGCAATGAGCCTTTCTGCGATCGGTCCCGCCAGCTCCGCTCGCCGGCGCTTGTCTTCTTCCGCCGCCGCCGCCGTGGCCACCGCAACGCGACGCTTGGCTTCATCGAGCGCTGGCGTGAGGCGGTGTTCGATATCGTCCTCCAGCCGCTGCGCATCGCCAGCGAGCTTCTCGCTAAGACGCTTCGCCGCCGGGTCGTCGAGCGCCGCAAACGCCATCTCGCGAGCCTTCGAACGATTGCCCGCAGCGTCCTCTTTCGCCCGCTCGATCCGCGCGCCAATCTCGGCGCATTTCGCCTCCGCAATCGTGACCGAATGCGCCTCTTCATCGTTCATTGTCGAGCCTCCAGTCATCGTTCCCATGGGTGATTCGCAAGCAAAGGGTCGCGCACAGGGCCCGGTTCAAGACCGAGCTCGAACCCGCGCGAGATACTCGCGTGCGGGAAAAGGTCTGGGACGAAGAAGATTGTGTCCTCGCCCGGCGTGCGCGCGGCCGCGAGGATCAGCGCGCCGCACGCCGCATTCGAAAAATCATCATGATCGCCCGACTGATGATCGATCTTCGCGCCGCGCATCACGAGCGTCAGAAGCTGCTCCTGCAACTTGCCATCATCGAGCAGCTCGACCTCGCCCGCGTTCAACTTCGGCTCGAAGGCGTCATAGATTTCGCTCTTCGTCTGCCGCGAAACCGAGTAGGTAATGCCGAGATCTTCAAAGTCCCGCCTGAAAGTCTGACCCGCATAGGCGTCGCCGGTAACGCGACTCAGGCCCCATGCGCGAATCTCGGCTGCAAACTTGCGAACAACGTCCCTTGGGTTAAATGGCGCCTTGCCTGTCTGCGCCATGAGCGAGGCGAGGACCGCGACCTTGCGCTCGGCGTCGAAGTAACTGATCGCCAGCACCGCGTCATCGGAGCTTCCGCCCGACATATCGACGAAGGCATGGTAGCGCCGGCCCTCCTCGCGTTTGAGCCGTTTGCGCCCGGTGACGATCGCGGCCATGACCTTGTCGCCGTCAAACGCGGCGCCGTCCGGCGCGCCTGGCAGGTTCAGGTGAAGGCGGCGGAATTTATGCGTCGGCAGCCGGCGCCGCTGCTGTGCAAGATAGTTGGCGCTGCTGAACGACGCCATGCTCGGATTCGCCCGTTGCTCCGGCGGCGCATCGGCGAGCGCCGGGTCGGTCGTGAAGTCGCCGCCGTACCAACTGAAATACATCCGCGGGTCCGCGCCGGCCTTCCCTGTTTGCATGAAGTCAAACAACGGAACGCCCGGCGCGTGGCGAATGCCCGCGTAAGACGTGATCCAAATCAGAACGTCGCGCCGCGTCGGGTCCGGCGCGAGCGCCTCGAAAAGATCATGCGATCGGTATCCATGAATCTCGTCGAAGCCTGCGAAGAGAAACGTTTTGCCGTGCAAGCCGACGACGTCCTTCGCCGGCAAGATGCGAAGCACGCCGCGGCTATCCTTGCGAACGATTTCCTTCGCGAGCACGTTCACGCGTTGGGCCAGCGCCGGATTGGCGGCGATCAGTTTCTTTGCCAGCGCGAGATCGTCGCCGGCCTGCCCTTCGTCATTCGCAACGATCAGGCAATCGTTTCCCGCGGCGCTCGGCCACGCGAGGAAGCGATACAGCGCCGCCAGGATCAAGTCGGACGTTTTCCAGTTTTTCTTCGCCCGGCCGCAAACCGCCATGTCGAAGGCCGGCGCGCCGTCGTCTCCGAACGTCCACAACACGTCGGTCAGGATTTTTCGGCGATATGGCTCGATCGTGTCGAGCAGCGGGCGCCCGTCGATCCAAACAAGCTCGGCGAAGAAGTCGAGCGGGCTTGGCGCGCTCGGAGGCGCATTGGCGGGCTTGGCGAGGGCGCCGGCGGCCATCGTCACGCCGCCCCGCTCAACATTGCGTCGAGACGCGAAGGCGGTTGGCAACGGCTCACAATGGCCGCCTCACGCAAGGCGGCCTCGCGCCTGGCAATAAGGTTGCCGATCCGAACCATGTCCTCGCGCGCGCTCGCCACGCCGGCGATGACTTCCGCCTGGACGTCTTCGAGCGCGAGCCGAGATGTCGCCAAGTCGCGCAGAGCATCCGGATCCGAGTCGCCGAACGTCGCGATCAAGCCGGCCACGATGTCGCGATATCGCCGACCACGCGGCGAACGCATGTCGACGCCCGGCAAAAAGTACGCGTTCCCCGTAAGCCCGCTCCGGGCCTTCTTCGGCCTCTCGACAACGCTCGTCATTCCAAACATTGCTTCCGCCTCAATCGCGCGCCGAATCGTCGCGAATGTTGTCCGTGTGTTGTCCAATTATGCCTTGATCCGTCGCGGCAAGGCAAGCGGCGCAGCACGTCTCATTTGATATCATTGGCGTTTGTGCCGACAAAGAAGCGCGATCGGGGCCCTCTTTACCACGTGACTTGTACTCACGTTTCCCGTCGCCGGCTGATGCAAATGCCGGCCTGATTCGGCGGCGCGGCAACGCATGAGCCTCCGGGGCGTCGGGCCGAGGCGAAGACGGCCCCACGAAAAATGTCAACCTCCGATGGCTGCCTTGGAAGGTTCCGAGCCGCGGTGACGGCGCTCGGGCGTTCCACTGCTGCGGGCCGTGGCAACATCGGCAACATCGGCAACATTGTTGCCCTTGTTACCGCCGTGAGGGACGGCAACACACCACAAAAGCCTAGAATAGGCTTGTGGTGTTGCCGCTCCCGTGTGGTCGTTGTGGCCTTCATGAAGCGGCCAATGGCCAGAAGAATGTTGCCGCGCTTTCGGCCGGCCCGATCTCACGGGCCACGATGAGGCCCGCGGCGATCGCTTCCTTTTCACATCGGCCGAAGGCCATCCCTTTCGCCTTTCGACTGTCGGCGGGGTAGGACTTCATGAACTCGGCGCGCACGGCGTCTCGGCGTGCGGCAACGATTTCCGGCCCGTCGGGGAAAGGGCGAATGCGCTGGCCCGCGTCGCCGATCGTGTTTTCGAGCACTCGCCGGAAAATGACGAGCGCCTTAGGCCATTGCTTGCCTTTGGGCGGGGCGGTTTCCGGCGCAGCGTCTGTCTGCCAGTTGACGGTGCATGTCAGGCCGTCGGCCGTTTGGGCGAGCTTGAAGGGAACGACGCGGCCTGTTGGCCCGGCGCGCAGCTTAGTGACGGCAAGTCTGCGGTTGCTGATCGCGCCCGTTGCTTGGTCGCGATCGCCGAGGCAGGCGAGGATTGCGTCGGCTGCGGCGCTTTTGGCCGATGAGCCACGGACGCCGGTGTCGACAAGCTTTCCGTAATGGTCGATGAGCAAAACAAGCGTTTTTGTCTCTCGCGCCAGCGCCGCGAAGGTCGTCATGACTTTCTGAGTCTCGGCGGCGCTGTTCTCATCGTCAAAGCCCGCGGCGGCCGACAATGTGTCGATCGCGATGAGCGCCAGCTCGCAGCCGAACTCTTTCCGCAAGCGCTCGGCTGCCAGCGCCGCGAGAGTCTTCAGCCGTTCGGGGGCTTCTTTATCAGTGAGACAGGGGACGGCTCCCGCCTGCCGTGCGAATGGCTGACGCTGAGTCACGTCGCCGCCTCGCGCCGAGATGGCGGCGCGGACGCGCGTCTCGATTTCCGACTCGCCTTCAGCCGCGAGCCATAGGACGCCGCCCTTGCGTCTGACGGCCTGCCCGGAGAATTCGCCGCCGACCACGACCGCGCCGCCAAGATCGGCGCCGACGAACGTTTTTGCTGCGCCGAACTGGCCGCCGAGGATGGCGACGCCGACTTCGGGAAGCGTCTCGTCGACCAGATACTGCGGCGGCGCCGGCGGCGCGTCGCCGTACCAGATCAGGCGGGCTTCGCCCCCGGACTGCGGCGGCGTCACGCGCGCGCGGAATTCCTCGATCGTTTCCGCGATGGGCAGGCCATCGTCATCAACGGGCGGCGGCTGACAGGTCCACGAACCATCATCTTTAGAAGGGAAGCGGATCATCAAATGGCCTCCCCTCCTCGATCGACGACGTCGGCGCGAGGTCGGCCTCGTCCGACTCGACGCGGGATTCCTTGGCAATCAGTCCCTTCGGCTTGCGCCGTCGCTTCGTGTCGATCAGCGTCTCGACGGTCAGCCGGTAGGCGATCGCGTCGCCATCGCTGGCGACATAGAACGGGCCGGAACAAGCAACCGGCTCGCCGACTCGCAATTCTTCGAGCCGCTCCATCATCGCCGGGTCGTTCGCAAAGACTGCCCAGTCGCGCGGCATTCCACGATCGCTGTCGCGGATACGAGCGACGACGTAGACCGCGCCGTCTGACCGGCGCTTCCGGCGCACCGCGGCGCTCGCGAGCTTGCCTGTGAGAAGGAGAGCGCTGCTCATTGCCCGCCTCCCTTCAGGGCGTAGAGCCCCAAGAGCGCCGCCTCCGCGCGGTTGTGGTCGCGCTTCCGAGCGAACATGTCGGCGTGAGCGGGCCATGTCTCGATCGCGCGGGCGCGCGACGCTTCGCCATCGCTGTTGAGGCCGAGCGCCTTTTTCCAGCGCGCGGGGCTGACGTGACGCACTGGGATCGCGAGCGCGCCGATGGTGCCGAGGATCGTTCCGTAAGCCTGCCCAAATCGGAACATCGAAGAGACGCCGTTGCCGGGGCGCGCGGAGACTTGCTCGACGACCGCGAACGCATAGGGCGTGTGCTCGCGTATCGCGTCGGCCAGGTTGGCCGCATCGACGCGTCGCTGGACGCCGTCGCCGATCGTCGGGACGTCGAAACATGCGACGATGTCGGCGAGCTCGTCGAGAACGGCGATGGAGCCACTGAGGCCGGGATCGCATGAGAGCACGTTCATGCGCGCGCCTCCCCGAACGCGAGTGAGGCGATGAGCGCGGCGAGTGCAGGCGCGACGCCGAAGCGGCACATGAGCGCGCGGACTTGCAGATGGCTTTGGAGTTCGCTATTTGGACCGCAGCTGACGCGCCAGGAAAGTTCGTCCGCGATCCGGGGCCCCTCGCTATGCCGATAGCGGGCGGGCCCCAAGCGTTTTTGCAAGGCCATCGATCAAGCGGCGCCCTGCTCGGCATTCTCGAGGCGCCGGGTCGACAGTTTCCGAGCCGCCGGGCGAGCGGCAACCCAAGCGTCGACCTCGTCTTCATTCCAGCGGCGAGCGTTCGGTGTGATCAGCTGGCCGCACGGAAATCCGTGATCGTCGATGAGTCGCTTCAGGGTCATTCTGCTGTTGACGACGCCCTTCGCCTTCAGCGCGTTGTAGTCGATCAGCCGCATTGGCTGGCCTCCATCATGCGAGCGCGCCGGCTATCGGCGGCCTTCATGGGAGACCCTGAACATAGCCTTAGGGCGTTCAGCGAAGGGTTTTATGCTAGACGGAGTCGCGCCGCGAGCGAATCCCGAGTCATAAGTTGAGCGTAAGCCCTCTCGGCGCTCTCGGAGCTTGACGGCTCCAAGGGCCGCTTGGCCTCAAGTGCGGCTAGCATCTGCGGGACAAGGTAGCAAAGTGCGGTTCCGTTGTAGTCGAGTTGGCCAAAGCGCTTTTCGTAGTCGGCGAGCACTTCGTATTGCCGACTAAGGTCATGTTTCAACGCCTCCTCGGCGCATATTTTCCAGAAGTCGTCGCCCGCGAGATAGTACGCGATCGTGGTTTTCTTGCCCGGCGCGCCGATCGCTATGGCGATCTTCGCCAGCGATGCGCCGGGATTGCGCACTAAGTAAGCCGCCGCCGCCCCCATATCCTCCGGCGATCGAGCCCGCCCGCGCGGCGCGCCTTTCGTTTCCAGTTCGAACTCGATGAGCGAGATCAGTTTCTGGGGCAGCGGTTTGTCCGCGTGCGCGTACGCCCTTAAACACTGGACAATGAGACGGCGCCGGGTTTGCCGATGCGCTTTCGGCAACTGGAGCCAAAAGGCGCGCCCTGGATCAATCGGTGTCGAACTCTTGCACTTGAGTCGTTCTGCGAAGCGCTCCAGCTCGAGGGTCGCAATATGTTCGAATATCTCATCGTCCTCAGCCGACAGAGCGGCTCCGGCCGGAACAACGCCCTTCGAACGTTGCGATCTCATTGCGCCGCCCGCAGTTGAAGGACGTTGTTCGGTCCCTGCTCGACGATGCCTCGCAGGTGCGCCGCCCAGCGATCGAGCGCAATCCGCTTCTCCGCGTCGTATCGGTGGCGATCGTATCGCTTGGTGACGCCCGCCTCGGCGTGATTCAAGACTTTGCTGAGGACGAGGCGGTCGACGCCGAGCCGCCCCATATTTGTCCCGCATGTGCGACGGAGATCGTGCAGGCGCCACTCCGCGATTTCTTCCGGCTCCTTCCTGCCGTCCGCAAGCGCCAAGGCATTCGCATGTTTGAGCATCAATGCGTCGAGGCGTTCCTTGGCCTTTCCCCAGCCTGCAAGAGCGACGGGTTTGCGGTCCTGGCCTTCGACCACGACGCCGGATCGGCCCGACGCGAAGACGAAATCCCCTGCCCTCGGGCAATCGGCAATGATCGATAGCGCGAGGTCCGAAAGCGGGACGTCGTGCAAGCGTTTCGCCTTCGTCCGAGCCTTCCCAAGAGTCCACAGGGCCTCATTCTGATCGATCTCGCCCCAGGTCGCGGCGCCGACTTCCGACCGGCGCTGGCCTGTCGTGAGCATAAGCCGGAAAGCCCGGCCAAATGCGCCCATTTCACCAGACGCCCGCCAGAACGCGCGAATTTCCCAATCGGCCAACACGCGTTCGCGCTCGCGTTCTTTTTCGCTCGTCGGACGCCTGATCGAAGCCGCCGGCAAGTCGTCTATAAGTTCGTTCTCGAGCGCCCACGCGAAGAATTTCTTGAGGTGCGCGAGGACGCGATTGGCGGCGATTGGCGTCTCTCTCTTGAGCTTGCTGATCACAGCAAGGATCTCAGAACGCCTGATTTCCCGCATCGGCCGATTTTCCAATGCGGGAAAGACATGGTTTTTGACCGCCGCTTCAACCGCGACGCCGGTCCGCAGTGTCTTCAGATGGTCCGCCGCAAAGCTCGCAAAAGCTGCGCCAAAAGTGTTGGCCTTGCGCCGTTGCTGTTCGCGCGCGAGCTCCGCGGCCTTCTCCTTTGGATCGATCCCCTGCCGTATGTCCTCGCGCCATTCGCGGGCGATCTCGCGGGCCTTGGCGAGTGACATGGCGGGATAATCACCGATCCGCCTCGGAACCGGGTTTTTGCTCCCCGGGAGCCGCGCCACCAAAACGAACGAACCCTTGTCTTCGTCGCGGGAGCGCTCGGTCACGCGAATGCCGAAGCCCGGAATCTGCGCGTCGAAAACGATCGCTCGTTTCCCCGCGGCGGTCGGCTTGATGGACTTCAAAAACCGATCGGTGAAATCCCGTTTGGCTGCCATCTTTCGCCCTCCGACTAATCGTCGCGTGACTTATCGGGACAACACCGGGACAACATTTTTGACTGCTAATGGTCGATACCACGCGATACCACACGATACATCGATTTCGCGGAGTGTCAAGAAAACGTGTCGTGACAGAGGACTTTTTGATATCGCCTGTTATCCCTTGGGACAACTTATCTTGTGACTGAAAATCACGGTGTCGGTGGTTCAATTCCGCCCCTGGGCACCAGCGTACCCTCCCCCTGCACCGGCGTCGGCGTGGTTCCGGTCATTCGAGCCCTTGGCGCTCGATTGGTGCGCCCTCCGCCAGCAGCGACGTCTTGCGGAATACGTCTGCTGTGTCGCAAGCGCCCCTGACGTCCGACGGCCGCAGGCCGAATTGGGCGCGAAAGAGATTGCTGAAATGGGATGAACTGCTGAATCCCATCGAATAAGAGATTTCCGTGATCGATTGCGTCGCGTGGCGAGACGACGTCAGCATGTCGAAGCACCGCTGCAGTCGTCGTAGCCGCCCTATTCGGAAGCCGACATATCCGTCAGCCGAAACCGCTGATGAAGATGGCGCAGCGAAATGCCGTTCCTCTTCGCGATCTCGGCCAGGGACAGAGTCGGGTCGCTCAGATGAGCATCGGTGTAGGCCGTCACCGGTCGCAAGCGCGCTCGCTGCACGCCTCTCTCATCAGCCGGCTGACGGTCAAGTTCGCCGCGTAGCGCGCAGTCGACCTGCAAATAGATTTCGCAGATGGCGTCCCGCCAGGCCTGGCGGCGTTTGGCGGCGGGCAAGGTCTTGCTGTCGAACTTCACCTGCATGGTTTCCTCCCAAATTGCAGTTCCAGGTGGCCGACGGCCCCGCCGGCGTTTGGCGGGCGGCGTCCCGGCGTCTCATCGCGGTTGGTCAGGGCGCGACTTTGCAGGCGTCGCAGATCATCAACAAGGCAGGAACGATCGGCGCAACCGGCCTGCTGGCCGGGCCAGTGCAGGTGCTCGGCGGCACGGTCCAGGTTGGCGCTTCGCCCGACCCGCTGCATATCGAAGGCGCCTACGACCAGACCGGCGGCACGACAATCGGCTAGACCAGCTCCAGCCGACAAATCCGGCTTCTGACCTATTCCGCCGGTTGCTCCCTCATTTCGCCGTGGCCGTGCAACTCGACCGCGGCCGGCGCCACATGGGCGAATTTGGCGAAACAGTAGAGCATGACGGCGATGCCGAGATAGCTCAGCGACACCACAGGCGACTGCCCGATGCCGAGATCCTCGGCATGGATCAGACCGAAGAACGTCAGAATCGAGCCCGCGAGCGCGAACGCCGCGGCCTTCTCGAGCTGACGTTCGATGATGAACACTGTGACCGCGCCCAGAATGATGCCGGCGAGCGTGGCGCCGCCGCCGAGCGTCTCCAGGCCCTTGTACAATACGCCGGTATTGCCGAGCTTATCGAAGCCGACCGTGGCCGCATTGGTGCCGGCGGCGCCGAGCGCGCCATCGATCATGGTTTTGCCCCAGGCGGCGATCTGCGGAATCATCGCCAGAATGATCGCCGGCGCATGGCTCCTGGGCGTCTCCTGGAAGGCCTGCGAGCCGATCAGCATCCCGATATAGAGGAGGATCGGCAGGATCGCGACCACCGGGATCAGGCTCGAGACCAAAGCAACGATCCCCAGCCACGTCAGGACGAGAACCATCACTCCGGTCGCGGCGGAATAGCCGATCCGCCCGCCCATCGCCTTCCAGCCCGGATGGCCGATGTAGACGGCGTTGATGAACGGATTGCCGAGCAGGCAACCGATCAGGCTGATGACGCCGTCGGCCGTCAGCACCTGGGTCGTCGGAAACGAATCGCCGGCCGCGGCGGCGCTCTCGACATTGTCCATCGCCTCGACGAGGTCATAGATGCCGAAAGGAATCGCAGTGACCAATATGATGCCGATGAACTTGAAGCCGGAAAAGACGTGGCCCACGGCCGGTATGGGAAACGAGAAGCCGAAGTGCGAAAAGGCGTCGCCGACGCTCCCAACGCTCAAGCCGCCGTACCCGAGGCCGAAGATGTTCGATCCCCAGGCGATGAGCGTGCCCGCCGCGATGGCGATCAGGCCGCCCGGCACGTCCTGGAAGTAGCGCACGCCGCCGAACCAGTTGGCCAGGATGATGGCGAAGCACACCATGCCGATCAGCGGCGTCTCGAACACCAGGAGCCCGGGCCGCATTGAAATGAAGGTGATGGAAATGCCGGCGAGCGAGCCGAGCAGCGCCGCCCGCGGCGTGATCCTGCGGATCACCGGGGCGATGAAGCCGCCCGCCATCAGGACGAAACTCTGGACGAACACCCAGGTGAGGCCCGCCTCCCAGGCCTGGATCGGATCGTTGGTCCGGAGCAGGATCGGCAGCATGACCACGAAGGTGACGACGAACATGTGCGGGACGCTGGTGCCTGACGGCAGGGCGCAGACATCGTTGCGGCCGGTCTTCTGAGCGAGCCGATAGGCGAGCCAAGCGTAGTACACCGTGCTGAGGAATAGCATCAGCCCGAGGGCGGGAAGAATTCTGCCGAAGACGAGCGAGTCCGGCATCTTGAGAACGAACCGCAAAAGCCCCGTTAGAACAAGGACATTGACGAGGATGTTCGTCCCGAAGCCGAAGAAGGCGTTCCAGTCGCCCGGAACCCAATAGCGCTCACGCCCTGTCGCCATCGTCGTCACTGACATCGCCGCCCTCCTTGAAGTCCTGCGCCCGCCTAGGCGGCGCCGTTCCACCCCGCCAAAGCCTTGATCACGCCCTCGGAACTCGACACCCAGCCGAAGATGCCGCCCTGAGCCTTGATCATCTTCAGGCCCATGGCGTGGAATTCGGGGAAGTAGGACCCGCAGCAATCGTCGAGCACGAGGCAGTCGTAACCGCGGTCGTTGGCCTCGCGCACCGTGGTGTTGACGCAGACTTCGGTCGTGACGCCGGTGACGATCAGTTGCTTCACATCCCGATGCTGCAGGATCGAGTGAAGATCGGTGGCGTGGAACGCGCCCTTGCCGGGCTTGTCGATCACCGGTTCGCCCGGCGCGGGATAGAGCTCCGGAATGATGTCGTGACCGGCCTCGCCGCGCACCAGAATGCGCCCCATGGGTCCGGCGTCGCCGATGGTGGTCTTGCTCTTGCCGCGGATTTTCTTGGCCGGCGGCAGGTCGGACAGGTCCGGCCGATGGCCTTCGCGGGTATGGAGGGCGGGGAGCCCGGCGGCGCGCCAGGCCGCCAGCAGCCGACGATTGGGTTCGATCGTCCGGCGCAATTGCGAAACGTCGTTGCCGAGCATTTCGCCGAACCCCCCAGGCTCGAGAAAGTCCCGCTGCATGTCGATGATCAGGAGCGCGCAACGCTCAGGGTCGAGCGTGAACTCGTAGGGTTCGGCAGCAACATCGATGGTCTTGCTCATGTCCCGACGCCGGCGGCTCCCGCGTATGAGCGACGGGTCGCCTGCTCGATGCCGCATGCCACCACGGCCTCGACCGGCGCTTGCCGCACGATCGCGCCTTTGATCTGGGCGCGGGTTCGACCGAAGTTCGCGTTTGTCATCTCGACCCCCCCCTTACGGCTCCTCGCCCCTGCCCTCGCAAGGAACGTGCCTTTGCTGGCCGTCATCAGCCGGCGGCGCTCTGATCTATCGGCAAGCGAAGCAGCCAACGACGATCCGCGCCGGCACGGCCGGATCCGCGGCTATGAAGAAGACCAGCCGAGGCTCGATCGCGACGAGTTCCGGCCGCGGTGAGAGCGGATAGATGGGAGAGCGCGCGATTCGGGCGTCGCCGCCTCATCGGTTTCTACCCGAGCCCAAGCCACGATGTCTGCGAACCCCCGGCTTCGGCTGCCCATCGCCTGGATTTTGCTGCCGATATTATATGCTGCGGTGCACAGCGAGCGGGCGATCGCACAAGTCGGCGTCGCGTGGTCAATCGGACCAGGGAAATCCAAGCCCGCGCCGTGATTGTCAGCGGCGCGTAAGCGACAGTTTAACGTCAATCTCGCGTGGCCGGACAAGGGTTCGAACAATTCATAAAGATGCATCCGTATGGGTTCATCGAGGCAGTTCTGAGTGGACCCGTTTGCCGTCCTCCCCGCGCGAATCGTCATGGCGGCAAACGACTTTCACTTTAGCGTGGACATCACAACGTACGAAGTGATGTGCGCCACGCCGGGCAGCGTCGTAAGGCAATCGGCGTGGAAGGTCTCGTAGCTCGCCAGATCCGAGACCGCGACCCGAAGCAGGTAGTCGAAGGCGCCGGCGATGTGGTGCACCTCGAGTATTCCGGGAAGCTGTATGACGGCTTTCTGAAAGGCTTGAACGTCGCTGCGCACGTGACGCTCCAACTGCACGGCGGCGAAGACTGTGAATGACCGACCGAGAACTGCCGGGTCGATGTCAGCGCGGTAGCCCCGAATTATGCCACGCTGTTCCAGTTCTCGCTGTCGGCGCTGACAACTCGATGGCGATAGGCCGACGACCTCGGCAAGTTCGATGCTGGTTTTTCGCCCATCTCCTTGCAGGGCGTGCATAATTTTCTCGTCAAATAGATCAACCTCGCCGACTTTACCCATCGATATGGTTCTCTGCGCTCAATTTCAAAGAGTTTCGGCTCCTAGGTTCGCATATCCTGCAAGGCTGCGAAAGCTATTTACGGGACGAAGAGCGATGAGGGAAAATACTTACGGGATCGACACTCGGCTTCAACATCCGAGGATCGGGGCGGCGTCAGGCGGTGAACCCGTAAGTCCACCTGTGTATCAAAGCTCGACCTACGTCCTGCCAACCCCGGAACTTGGGGCTGAAATCGCGGCCAGCTGGCACCCGCAACGCTTCTATACCCGGTATGGCTCGCCCAATGTCGCGCATGTCGAGGCGATTGTCGCTGATCTGGAGGGGGCCGAGAGCGCGGTCGCCGTCGGCTCCGGCATGGCGGCGATTGCGGCGGCAATCCTAAGCAACGTGCGCGCGGGTGATCACGTCGTCGCGCAAACCGCACACTATACCGCAGCGCTTACCCTTCTCACCGAATGGCTGCCGCGACAGGGCGTGGAAGTCACGCAGGTCGACCAGACCGACATCGAAGCGTTCCGCCAAGCGATTGGCCCCAGGACGCGCGTCGTCTACACCGAGACTCCAACCAATCCGACCATGGCGCTGACGGACCTCCAGGCTGTTTCGGCGGTCGCCCGCGCGCAGGGCGCGATCGTAGTCACGGACAACACGTTTGCTTCGAGCTTCAATCAGCGTCCGCTTGCTCTCGGGGTCGACCTCGTTGTGCACTCGGCCACAAAGTACCTCAACGGCCACAGCGATGTGACTGCGGGTGTCGTCGCCGGGTCGCGCAAGCTTATCGAGCCGGTTTGGGAATATGCGCGTGTGCATGGTCCTGTGCTGCATCCAATGGAGGCGTGGCTGCTCGGACGCGGGCTCAAGACCTATGCGCTGCGTCTGCGCCAGCACAATCAAACGGGGGTCTTGGTGGCCGACGCGCTTGCGAAGGCGAGCGGCGTCGCGAAGGTCTACTACCCGGGCCTCGCCTCGCATCCGCAGCACGAACTCGCGCGACGGCAAATGTTAGGGGGTTATGGCGGGATGCTGTCCTTCGAAGTTGCGGGCCCGACGTGGGAAGAACGCTTCAAACGGGCTCAGACCCTGTTGAGGAATGTTCGCCTATGCACGTCGGCCGCCAGCCTCGGTGGTACCGAGACTTTGATTACACACCCCGCCTCGATGATCTTCTCACATCAATCGCCCGATCAGCTTGCTGCCGCCGGCGTCGAACCGGGCCTGCTGCGGCTGTCCGTTGGTATGGAGCATCACCAAGATATCGTGGACGATCTTACTTTTGCGCTTTCAAGCGTCCACCGCTGAAGAGCTGCGCCGACCAACCGAGAAAAACTCTTCTCACCGTGTGATCAATGACGCGGTCCGATATTGCCATCCTCGCAGAAGGAGCGCCCAGTTTCGTTCTGGAGCGGTGGAGGATTTGG
>CAWCCX010000011.1:0-153228 GCA_963794155.1 uncultured Alphaproteobacteria bacterium
AGATTCTCACGGCGAGTCGGTGATAATTCCTTGTGCTCCGGATCAAGTGATTCGGAGCACGGGACATGGTCAAGCGATACGAGCTTTCGGACCGGCAGTGGGAACGGGTGAAGGACCTGCTTCCGGGTAAAGTTGGCGATCCCGGCCGGTCGGGACGCGACAATCGGCAATTCGTCAACGGCGTCCTTTGGGTTCTGCGTTCGGGGGCGCATTGGCACGATCTTCCCGAGCGATACGGCAAGTGGAAGACCGTCCACACCCGGTTTTCGCGGTGGGCCAAGGCCGGGGTTTGGGAGCGGATGTTTGAGGCTTTGCTCCGGGATCGCGACAACCAATACCTCATGCTCGACACGACCCTGGTTCGCGCCCACCAACAGGCGGCGACCGGAAAAGGGGGGCCAAAAATCAGGCGCTGGGGCGTTCCCGAGGAGGACTGACCACCAAGATCCATATGCTGGCCGACGCTTTGGGACGCCCGCTCCGGTTCATGCTTACTGGCGGGCAGGTCCATGACATCGTCACAGCGCCGGCCATGATCGACGGCGTCGAGGGCGACGCTCTCATCGCCGATAAGGCCTACGACAGCAACGACTTCCGAAACCGGATCGCCCAAGCGGGAATGAAAGCGGTCATTCCGTCCAACCGAACACGCAAAGTCATCATCCCGCACGACCGCGACCTCTATAAAGCGCGCAACCGCATCGAACGATGCTTCAACAAGCTCAAGCACTTCCGACGCTTCGCAACCCGCTTCGACCGGCTCGACGCCTGCTTTCTCGCCTTCATCCATCTCGCAGCCGCGATGATATGGATGCGCTGAATGTCGATTCAGCCTAGTACCTAGGGGCCGCGCAGCCGCACTCAGTCGAGTCCATAATCGCGCACGGTCACGATCTCGATTACCGCCGAGGACCTTTGTCGCCATCGCGTCGACGCTGCCGAAGGGCTGACGGCTACCTGGGCGACTCGGCGGCCGTTTTGTTGAGACATTTCGGCGAGCCTCCAACTGAGAACGACGATCGACGTCTGGCCCCGATCTTGCGCAGCGATCGAACAAGCGCGACTTGTTGCTAGCGAGGGGCAAAGGCATGGGCTATCTTGTATTCCGAGGACGTGAGCCGTTCGACGTGACCGCCGAGCGACTCCCCTCGGCGATCGCGGAGAACGGAATTGTCGTGGCCACCGTGCCAATGTTCGCGTCCGGGTTCCCAGACCGCTGACGAATCGCTGGGACGGAGATTTGCTGGTGCGAGACTGCGAGCGCCTGGCCCAAACCAGTGAAGAGTCGAATGCAGCCGATTCCAGGTGAACCTGTATTCGTAGGGGCTTAAGCCGAGCGCTCCTCCATCCAGAAAAAGGGGCCGCGTTTCGAAAGCCGCGCTTAGAGCTTTTCATTCGTTTCGTGCGGCAATTGGGGCAATCGTGGGAGCTTAAATGCCGATTTTGTCTTCCCGACCAATGGGTCGTAGACGAGCCTTTGGACTTCTACTCGTTGGCCTCGCCGCGCTTCCTGCAACTACCTCGTTGGCCAACGATTTAGCGGATGCGGGGCTGGTGGCGCATTGGAATTTCGAGGAAGGCGGCGGCGACACGGTCAAGGACTCCTCCGGCAACGGCAATGACGGCGCAATCGTCGCGACGGCACCCTCGGAGGCGAAATGGGGCACAGGTGATTTCGCGCGATCGCTTTCTGTTCGCGACGGCGGTCACGTCTTCGTTCCTGCGTCCGACTCCCTCAACACGCTGAGGCGCACCATTACCGTGGCGGTGCATATCTATCCTCGAAGCCTTTGGTCTCCCCCAACTCTCTATCAACGCCTCTGGAAAAGAGCGCGAAAATGGCTAGGGCTCGTCGAAAAGCCGGCAAAAGGGGATCCCGGTTTTACGGCTGTCGTGAAGCGCCAGTGGAGAGAAGCCAAGCATCCAGGCCTATTTTATCTCGGGTACGGCCGGGAGGACAATATTGACTACTATAAATGGCATGTCGGTCTCGTGGGAGGAGAAACCGACATCTATCGGCTTCCCGTCGGTCAGACCCGGCCTGCAGTCGGACGGTGGGTCCACATTGCGGGCGTCTATGACGCCGGGACGGGAAAGGCCTCCCTTTATGTCGATGGCAAGCTGATCGGCGGCGACACCCAAGCTGGCGAAATCCGGCTCGATGCGGAGAGTTTGAAACGGCCCATAATCCTTGGGGGCGAACTGAACGCCGCCGACATCAACGACGTTGAAAATGTATTCGACGGCTATGTCGACGACGTCCGCGTTTACGACCGGGCTCTTTCCGCGGAAGAGATCGGGAATCTGGCCGCGGAGGCCGAGAAACGGGTCGCTAGATAAGAGGGGCGGACGAGCGCACTCTCGGAAACGTCGGAACACCCGTCTGGACAACATCGCGGCTCAAAGCGCGGTGCATCCAACCGCGTCATTCAAATGTCGCAGCAGGCTCCCGTCCGAGCGCTGATGGGCCCGCAGGTTCCGGAGTTGTGAAAGGGACATGGAGCATAACGGACTCGACACTTAGCTGTTCATCGGCGGCTTTCTATCAACGACCGGTTCGGTCGGCGAGGGCCATTTTGGGCACGCGATGGAATTACGGGCTTTGGCACGGATTCCGGTCCTTCCGGAAGCGACCCTTGTAGGCGCGCTCTCCACCCGACTGCGACGTTCCCGCCCATCAAATCAGAAATGGGCCATGGGCTAGTGGCTGCGTGCGCCGAGTTCGCATGCAACAGGCAGATGCGCGGCTCAAGCTTCTCTTGTGCTATTCTCCATGGCGCGTGAGGACGCGCCATGGCCGAGACCCGTCAAATTGCGGCGATCCTGGTGGCCGATATGGTCGGCTGCGGATTCCGACGAAAGCGCCATGTTGTAACGACGTGATGCCGCCACCTGTAACGGAATGATGCCGCCATGGTGGTGCGGGCTCGCTGGCGCTTCGATTATTGGCGCTTGGGCTGTTGTCTGGTCAAGCTTTCATCTGCAATTTTTTCACGACTTGGCCGGACGCGTCGCAAGCTTTCGCCAGCCAGTTCGATCCGATGGGCGTTGTGAACGAGACGGTCGAGGATCGCATCGGCGTAGGTTGGGTCGTTGACGACTTGATGCCAGCGGTCCACGGGGAGTTGGGATGTGACGATGGTCGAGCGGCGGCCGTATCGCTCTTCGAGGATTTCCAGAAGATCATGCCGGGCGCCGGCGTCGAGTGGCTCCAATCCCCAATCGTCGAGAATGAGAAGGTCGGCGCGGCCGAGCGCACGCAGGAGGCGCGGATGACGGCCATCGCCGCGCGCCAGGGCGAGATCTTCGAAGAGCTTTGGGATGCGGTGATAGAGCACCGAGCGATTATCGCGGCAGGCCTTGTGGCCAAGCGCTGAAGCGAGCCATGACTTGCCGACGCCGGTCGGGCCAACGAGGGTCAAGTTTTCGTGGGCCTCGACCCAATGCCCCTCGACGAGCTTTTGGAACAGGGGCCGATCGAGGCCGCGCGGGCTTCGATAATCGACATCTTCGGCGCAGGCTTGCTGGCGCAATTTGGCGTAGCGCAGTCGCGCCGCGAATCTCTTATCCTGACGCCATGACGCCTCGCGATCGAGCAGAAGCCCCAGCCATTCGCGTTTGTCGAGATTGTCGGCCTCGGCGCCGATTTCCGTAAAGCCCTTGGCCATGCCCTGGAGGCCGAGGGCGTAAAGTTGATCGAGGGTCGGATGTTTGAGCAAGATCGCTTCTCCTAATTGTAATAGCGCGGGCCACGGATATTGGGATGCAGGATCGGCGTTCCGTCCGCGGCGCGCTTTTGCGCGGGGCGCCGATCAAGATTGTTGTCGAGGATGGACTTGACGGAGCCATAGGTGTGCGCGCCGATATCAATGGCGCGTTCGGCCGCCGCTTCGACGCGTCCGACGCCATAGGGACCGGAAAGGCGGACGATCCCCAGACACGCCCGGTAGCCCTGTTCCGGATGCGGTCTATGCTCGAGAATCTGCTCGCAGAGCGCCGCAGTCGCCGGTCCGATCGCGCGCGCATCCTGGCGGATGCGGTCGATCGTCCAGCCCGCATAGCGGCGGTGGGAGGACGGCATGTGTTCGGGGATCGTCGTATGTTTGCGATTGCCGCTGATGCGCAAATGCGCGGCGATCCGCTCGCCTTTGAGGAAAATCTCGACCGTCCTGGCGGTCATCCGGACGTCCACCTCGGCGCGGGCGAAGCGATAGGGAACGCTGTAATAGTGAGAGCCGGCGTCGACGTGATAATCGATGCCGACCCGACAGACGCGCCATTCGCTAAAGACATAGGGCTCGGCCGGCAGAGACTTGAGCGCCGGACGGTCGATCGCCTCCAGCAATTGCCGGCGAGTCACGCCGAGCCTCCGGATGGGTCGTTCTTCGTTCAGATGCTTGAGCAACTCGCCGATGGCTTCGTTGACCTCAGCCAGGCTGATGAAGATGCGGTGACGCAACCGCCCGAGCAGCCAGCGCTCGACAATCAGCACCGCTTGTTCGACTTTCGCCTTGTCGCGAGGTTTTCTCGGCCGCGCCGGCAGGATGGCGGTGTCGTAATGGGCCGCCATTTCGGCATAGGTGCGATTGACCAGAGGGTCATAGAAGCAGGCCTTTATGACGGCGGTCCTGGTATTGTCCGGCACGAGCAAATGGGGAACGCCGCCGATCGCCGCGAAAGCATGCACGTGGGCGTCGATCCAATCGGGAAGCGTCTGCGTCCAGCTCGCCCAGGCAAAGGTGAAGCTCGATGCGCCGAGCACCGCGACGAATATCTGCGCCTTGCGCATCTCGCCCGTCAGCCGATCAATCAGGACTGGAACGCCATCGCCGGCGTAATCGACAAACAATCGTTCGCCCGCCGCATGCGTCTGGCGCATCGTCGGCGACAATTTTGTCTCGAAGGCTCGGTAAAGTTCGCAGAACCGCGAATAGCTGTAGCCGCCTGGGTTCTG
Organism: uncultured Alphaproteobacteria bacterium; assembly: GCA_963794155.1. Lineage (GTDB taxonomy): Bacteria > Pseudomonadota > Alphaproteobacteria > Rhizobiales > Beijerinckiaceae > Roseiarcus. The sequence continues at coordinate 4,955 of CAWCCX010000011.1, forward strand.
CGCAATATACTCGTCCCAGACGATCAGCAGGGTGACGTGCTTGCGTTTCATCTCCCGATGAACCGCCGGCCAGTCCGGTTCGGCATGGCGCCGATGACCCCCTTTTACTGCGCCGGTTGGCGTAAAGCGCAGCTTCCAACCCTTCGTCGCTCAGGCCCTCGGGTAGCGGCCAGATCAAGTCCGAACTCTCGAAACGGCTCAAGGTCTCCCGCACCGTCGAACGCGCCAACCCAAGACGCCGGGCAATCTCGCTCGTCGTGAGCGAAGACAAATATTTAAGGCGAATGATCACGCGTACATCGCGCATGGCGACTTTCTCGGCTGGCATCGGTGCTCCCTTGGTGGCCCAAAGAAGCGACCTTAAATCTGGCCAGCGAGACGCCCACCCTGGCGGGATCATCCCGTTGCAGGTGGCGCAATCATCTCGTTATGAGTGGCGACATCATCTCGTTAAAGGTGGCGGCTTCCGTCGGAACCAGCATGGTCGGCTACAGCCGGCTCGCGGGAGCGGACGAGGACCGAACACTCGCGCGGCTGCGGGGGCTGCGCAGTGATCTCATCGATCCCACCGTCGCCGTGCACCACGGACGCATCGTCAAGCATACGGCGACGGGAGCCTCATCGAGTTTCGCTGCGTAGTCGACGCTGTGCACTGCGCGATCGAGGTGCAGACCGGCATGGTCGAACGCAATGCAGGTCTTCCGCCAGAGCGCCGCATCGAATTCCGCGTTGGTGTTCATCTGGGCGACGTGGTCGAGAGGCCGATGGTGACCTCATGGGTGACGGGGTCAACATCGCCGCACGGCTCGAAGGCATTTGCGAGTCCGGTGCGATCTGTCTCTCTGAGGACGCCTATCGTCTGGTGAAGGGGCGGCTTGATCTGGCCGTCATCGACCTTGGCCCGAAAGAGCTCAAGAACATCGCCGATCCGATCCGGGTCTATTCGCTTGACGTCAGCCGGCCCGCCCAGGTGAAGCCTGCGCCGGCCTCAGGGCCCGAAAACTCTGCCCCGCCGCGCCTATCGACACTGGTTCTCCCGTTCGCCAATCTCTGGGGCGATTCCGGGCAGACTATTTTGTCGACGGCGTGACCGAGAGTCTGACCACTGATCGTGGCACGAACGTCAGCCCGAGACATTTCCATTAAAGGGGAGCCTTGACCGGGAGAGTATGATTGGTATAACTGCGCACCAGGTGTTTGACCTTTCGAGGAGTCTAGCCGTGCAAGGAACTATCGAAGAGATATTCTCTGTGCGTGGCGCTTTTCTAGTTGGTCTGCTTTTGATCGCTGCGCTTATTTTTGGAATCAACTTACCTCCTGTACAAGACTATCCAAATCATCTTGCTCGCTATTGGCTGATTGCAGGGGGCGCGTCTGTCCCGCCAACTTCGAGCATGTTTGCAATCGATTGGCGCTATGCGTCGACGAATGTCGGCGCAGACCTCATTGTCGCCCTTCTGGTCGCGATCGTTCCGTACTGGGTAGCTGGAAAACTCCTGCTTGTCGGAGCCTTTGCCGGCCCGCCCGCGGCCGCGGCGTGGCTCAATAAAATCCTCTTCGGTCGATGGACTTGGTGGTCGCTGAGTTTCCTCCTCCTGGCCTGGACGACGACGTCTGTCTTCGGATTCGTCAACTACCAGTTGTCGCTCATGGCGGCGCTTCTGTTTGCCTGCCTCGATACGCGAATACTTTGGTCGCCGGTCCCGAAATTCGTCGCCCGCGTAATCTTCGCCGCGGCCTCGCTGATTATTCATCCTTTCGGATTGGTATTTTACATCTTGCTTCTGCTGGCTTTGACGATCGGCCAGACATGGAGCGGCCTATTGGACCGGAAGAGACTATTGCAGATTGCCCGGGACGCTGTCTGGCCGACTATCGCTGGGATCATACCGGTGGCGTTGCTTCTGGTTCTGGCGCAAAATCCGCCTGGCGAACACGAGACTGGGATTTCATACTTCATCCGCGGCGGATTGTCGCCGTGGAGGCTATTCCTTACCGTCGCTTCACCTTTCGTTACCTATCGGATTTGGGTCGACTTCGTGTTTTTTTCGCCGGTCCTTGCCATTTACCTGTACGCGTTGATGGTGAGGAGAGCCGGAACACATGCAGGAATGCTCACAATCGGCCTGATTACGGCGGCGCTTTCCCTAATCATGCCTTATAAGGTGGGCGATGGCTCTTTTATTGATCGGCGTTTGCCGCTGATGGCGACCTACCTGCTTTTAGCCGGAGCGCTGCCGCAACCGTTCAACAATCGGTTCCTCCAGCGCGCCGCCGCGGCGGGCGTTTTTGGGATCGCCGTCGCGCGGACGCTGTGGATCGGCGCCATTTGGTCGGCGAGGGAAGCGGACGTTCGCGCGGTCGAAGCGGCGCTCAGCGAAGCGCCCCTGGGAGCGGCTATCCTCGATGTTGAGAGCGAGGTCGCCGATGTCTCGACCGCTCCGATCGGGCGTTACCTGGCGGCTGGGCGGGCTGACCGAAGGATGCCGACGCTAATGCATGTTCCCGTTATGGCGGTTCCATGGCGCAAGGCGTTCGTTCCGACGCTATTTGCGACGGCCGGGCAACAACCCGTGCGTATGCTTCCGCCTTGGACGAAGTTGAAGTCTCCGTTTTCGATAATGCCAGACGTTCATATTCTCGACGCCTCAGACGCATCCGACCAGGTCCGGGCCTTCCCTTACCTGTCCGACTGGCGCGAGAAGTTCGACTATGTCATCGCAATCGGAATGGATCGCGAGGATTTTAACGGCCCGTTCACGCCTCCTCAGCAGTTGATCCTTGTCGCGGACAAGGGTTACGCCCGCCTCTACCGGATCCAGCGCTGACCGAACCGCCGCCCACGCGAAATGGTACGGTCATGCGCGTTGAGTCCGCTTTCAGGGCTTATCCGCCCAGCCTAAATAAAACGCGGCCTTTTCCGTCGCCAATCAAGTCGCCAAATCAAAATGAGGGGTGATGTGATGGTGAATGCGAGTCCGACCCTGTCGGTCATCGCGCCGACCTTTCGGGAAGCGGAAAACGTACCTATTCTGTTCGAGCGCATGAAGGCCGCGCTAGACGGCTTGGCGTGGGAAATGATCGTTGTCGATGACGACTCGCCAGACGGGACCTTCGACGTCGCTTTCACTATCGCGGCCCGCGACGCGAGGATGCGATGCGTGCGGCGACTCGGGCGCTCGGGCCTCGCCGGCGCGGTGATCGAGGGGTGGATGTCGTCAAGCGCCGAGTTCGTCGCGGTGATCGACGCCGATCTTCAGCACGACGAGCGAATCCTGCCCGAAATGTATCGGGCCCTGGCGGAGAACCGGGCGGAGCTTGCGATCGGAACCCGGGTGGAGGACGACGGGGTCGAGCCCGGTTTCTCGGCGGCGCGCCAGAAGCTGAGCGATCTCGGCGCCTGGCTCTTTCGGCCCGTCGCAGGCGCGGCGGTCAGCGATCCGATGAGCGGATTTTTCATGCTCCGCCGGGAAATCGCCGAGCGCGTTGCCAGGCGCTTGTCGCCTGACGGCTTCAAGATCCTGGTCGATGTCCTTATGTCGTCAGACCAGCCCCTCAAGATCGCCGAGATTCCCTACCGCTTCCGCAAGCGGACTGCCGGCGAATTGAAATTTTCGGCGCTGGTCGGACTCGAATTTCTCGGCCTCGTCGTTCGTCACGCGAGCGGCGGCTACTTGCCGATCCGCTTCGTTCTCTTCTCTCTGATCGGAGCGTTCGGCTTGGTCGTCCATCTGGCGACGCTTTATGCCTTCAAACTGGCGGCCGGACCATCCAGCTTCAGCCTGGCGCAGTTCGCCGCGACGCTCGTCGCAATGGCCAGCAATTTTGTCCTGAACAACGAGGTCACTTATCGTAGGCTGCGCTATTCCGGCCTAGGCCTGATTCCCGGGTTCCTCGCCTTTGCGGCCGCGTGCAGCGTTGGCGTATTGGCGAACATCGACGCCGCCGCATGGATCTATAGGTCGAGCCGGCCCTGGTGGATTCCGGGACTGGCGGGCGCGATGCTTAGCTTGTTCTGGAACTATTCGGTGAGCACAAATCTGATCTGGCGTCCCCGCCTCCGCGGGTGATCGCCGTCGTCGGCCGCGCCTGGTCACCAAAGTGGAGGCGTGACTTTAAAGACGCGATAACCGTCCCTCGACAAGCGCGCCTCGGGGAAGCCCCGCGCCGTGGAAGACCAGCGCCGGGCGAGTCGCGCGCTCTTACCCCCGCCGACAGGCCGGCGCGCGACTTCGCGTGCAACTCCTCGGCTTAAATGCGGAGGCTGCGCATAGCACAGCGCGCCAACGCAAAATGCACAATTTTCGCCGCCGAAATTGGCCCGCTTGGCCGGCGAACCGTGCATACCGGCGGCTGCCGTGACAGTGTCTGCGGCGGCCGGGGCGTGACCCGCAAGATTCTCGGAGGCGACGGTTTCGTCCGAACCAAGAGAAGGCGCCCTCGACCACCCGGCGGCGTGGCAACACGAAACCTTTCACGTCGCCGGCTCGCTTGACGATTTCGATGCGCAGCCCTGGAACCTTGACGACGGGCCTTTGCAGCAAAACCCGAATCATGACGACGGTCAGGGCGCCCAGGATCTTTTGTCTGGACGCCCACGTTCGTGGCCTCGCCGTCACTTGAGGTCGACGGGCTGCCAGTGCATGGTCGCTTCGACGGGCCGCCCGGTCGCTCTCGCGCATACATCACCTTCGCGGATCCGTCACAATAGAAATGTAGTGCCTCAGGCTAAAGAAATCCTGATTTGTTCCGTTAACTTTTGGAGCTCAGCCACAAAAATGATGACTCTTATCCTTGCGGTCTTCAGCGTTTCTCTTAACGCTGCGGCTCAGATATTCCTGCGAAAGACGATGGTCGGGGTCGGACCCGTTCCGGGAGATCGGTCGGATCTGTTCGCTTATGCTTTCGCAGTTGTTTTTAATCCCTGGTTCATTGGCGGGATGACGTGTTACGCGGTCAGCATCGGAGTCTGGCTGATCGTGCTTTCCAAGCTCGAGGTGAGCGTCGCCTATCCGCTGCTCTCCATCGGCTACATCATCACCGCGTTCGTCGGATTCTTCTTCCTCGGCGAGAACGTCACGCTTCTGCGGGTTTTTGGCATCGCGCTCATTTGCGGCGGCCTCTTTTTTATTACCCGCACGGCGTAGATTACGCATGCGTCACGTCATTACCGGGGGCTCCGGCTTTACGGGGCGGCATCTCGTGAGCTTTCTGCTGCAGCGCGGCGACGCGGTCGTCATGTTCGACCGACGCCCTCCCGGTTTCGACCACAGCGCGGTCTTCGTTCAGGGGGACGCGACCGTCCCCGGCCATCTCGACCGGATCGGTCTTCGACCCGGCGACGTCGTCTATCACCTGGCGGCCCGGCAGTTCGCCGACGCCGTCCCGAGGATCAATCGAACGGCATGGTTCGAGGCTGTCAATGTAGAGGGAACGCGCGAAGTTCTCGCGGCGATGGCCCGGGGCGGCGCGAACAAGCTTGTCTTCTTCTCCACCGACATGACCTACGGCGTTCCTCAGTCGACGCCTGTGACCCCGTCGCATCCCCAGCGGCCGCTGGGGCCGTACGGAGCGTCGAAAAAGCGTGCGGAGGCGCTGATCCGGGCGGCGCGCAACGAGGGGATCGCGGCGACCATTTTCCGCCCGCGCCTCATCACTGGGCCCGGGCGGCTCGGCATCCTCGACCGTCTCTTCCGCCTGATCCGGGCAGGCTTGCCAGTGCCCTTGATCGGCGGGGGGACCAATCGGTATCAAATGGTCTCGGTTGAGGATTGCGTGACAGCCGCCACGCGGGCGGTCGATCGAGGATGCCCTCCCGGTCCCTTCAACCTGGGGTCCGCGTCGCCCCCGACCACGCGCACGCTGCTTGAGGCCGTGATCCGGCACGCGAATTCGCGTTCGATGCTCATTCCGGTCCCGGCTACGCCGCTCAAGGCGACATTGGCCGCGTTGGATTTCGCTGGCCTCACGCTGATGTACCCCGAGCAGTTCGGGATTGCCGATCTCGATATCCTTCTGGACACTTCCGCGACCCGGTCCGAACTCGGATGGGAGCCTTCGATCGACGACGTCGCCGCGATGACCGCCGCCTACGACGCGTTTGTCGCCAACGCTCCGGGCAGGAGAACGGCGACTGTCTATGCGGCGAACCCGCTTCGTGTTCAAAGGGAGATCGGCGGCATCCGTGCTATGACCACGAGGACCCCCAGAGACGCGAAGACCGTCCACGAAACCCGGTCTCGGACGGCGAAAAGAATTGGGTCGTCGTGCATATAGCCCCGCGACGTGGACAGCCAAAGTCGGCACTGCCAGAAGAGGAGGAGTGGGATCGAGCCCCAGAGTATCGACGGATTGCCATAATGGTTCAACGCGGTGTCGCTCTGCACATAAAGCGACAGCACAAGCGCCGACGTAAAGCTCGCCGCGATCCCGAGCATCTCTAGGATGGGGATATCCTCGACCGTGTAGCCGCGCCGCGGAGCTTTGGAGGCCGACGGGGTCCCTCGTAGCCGCCGCAGCTCAGAGACGCGCTTGATGATCGCTAGGCTGAGGAACAGGAACGACGAGAAGGCGAGCAACCATAGGGACATCGGGTAACCGCCGGCCAGCGTGCCGCCGAACAGTCGAAGCGTGTAGAGTGCCGCGAGCACGAAAACGTCGATCAGCGGCTTCTCCTTGAACCAGAAATTGTATGAAAGAGACGCCGCCAGATACATGACCAGCGCTGGCCACCCGTTGGTGACTGCGCCGAGAAACGCCCCGGCCAGTAGCATCACTGGTAGCAACGTCAGTCCGGCCGCGATGGGGACGCTGCCGCTTGCGAAGGGGCGACGCGACTTTCGCGGATGGGCGCGGTCGGCCGCAAGGTCGGAGATGTCGTTCAGGATATAAAGGCCCGACGCGACGAAGCAGAACGCCGCCGCAATGGCCAGCAATCTGAGCCATGAGTGAGGGCTAAAGTCGCCGGCAGGGATCGCCGGGATGAAGCAGAGCAGATTCTTGACCCACTGGTACGGCCGCATGGCGCGCACCAGAGCGCGGACGGTCGAACCCCGATCGTCGAAGGTCGCGGCGACTTGATAGCGCGACTGAGCCGCGCGAAGTACCGAACCGGGGGCACTGACCAGAACCGCTTCCGACGCGTTATCCCAGACTGGAAAATCCGTCGAGTCGTTGCCGGCATAGACAAAGCCGCCCGCCCCGAAGCGTTGGCGCAGCGCCTCGGCCTTCGATCGGCCGCGCAGGTTTGTTTGTCCGTCGCTCGCAATGACCTCATCGAACAAGCCGAGGTATTCGGCGACCCGCTCGGCGATCGAACGGTCCGCGGCGGTGCACAGCACCAGATGCCGTCCGGCTTCGCGCTGGGCGCGGATATATTCCAATAGATCGGAATTATATGGAAGCGTCGCGGGGTCAAATCGCCATCGGCTGGCGAGTTCCGCCTTCAGCTTGGCCTTGCCCTCGGCAAGCCAGCCCGGAAGTTTGAACGGGACCCGCCAGTCATCGAATGCAGCCGCGAATGTGCTCTCATGAAGCGTGTCAATGCGCAGCAATGTTCCGTCCAGATCAACACAGAGCGGAAGGACGTCAGAAGGCATCGATTTCAGCGTCTTTTCTTCTGGGCGGTTCATAGTCATGATCGCTACCTTTGGAGCAACTAAGCGAATTCAACAATAACGCCCCAGATACATTCCATCAAGTCACCGTATAACTCGTGGCGGCGGTCGACGCGGCTCAAAGCGTCTTGACGTCGCGTGAACGAGTCGGATATACCGTCGGCGAAACGGGATTGATTTTTTCGCCGGCCGCCTTTGGACCGCCAGATACTACGGCTCAGACATTCCGCTCCCGCGCAACCTCCCGGAGAGTCGCCAATGGTGATGAACAAGCCGCGGTCGGCGATCTGCGCCCGCGTTTTATGTCTTGCCGCCAAAGACGCCGGCTCCGCCTCCGCGGCGGATGTCTACCCAGGCTGCGCCGTCCCGCCGACGACGTTCAACCACATCTGGTACATCCCGACCCGGTCAACGGCAAGACGGCGGCTGAGGGCGGTCTTGGCACGCGCGCGGCGCGCTTGAATTCGCTTCAAGCGCTACACGGCCCCACCGACCGCTGTCTATAAGCGCCCGAATTCGGCTTCCCCCGGCGTCGGTCCGATCGAACTTGGCGGCGAAATCCTGCTCATGTGCAGGAACTACGGCGATGTCTCGACCAGCAATTGGAATGTTGGCCTCAAAAAAACCCCCGCTTTCGTCACAATCGCCCTCGCGCGGGTCAGATGCTGGTGCTCTCGTTTCTCGCGGCCGTGGCCTCGCCGTACTTCGCGTTTTCGGGGACCAAGGTGTCAATCGGCGTCCAAGTTTGCCCCCAGATTGGAGTGGGCCCCTTGGGGCGGACAATCGGGCGAGAGGGAATTGACCGTGGGTTGGAGTGGGCCCCTTGGACTGGACAGGATTGAGCTTAGCAATTGACCGGGCAGCCGGACTTTCGAAGGATGAAAGCCATGGCGAAACACCGCACCCACAGTCTCGAGTTTAAGCGTCAGGTCGCACAGGAGTTTCTCGCTGGCGAGACGCTTCACGGCCTGGCGAAGCGCTACGCGCTATCGCGCAATCTGATCCGCATCTGGGTCCAGAGGTTCGAGGCCGGCGTGCTTGACGAAGACGCAGTCGCCGCTGACCTGATCGAACAATACGAAGCCCGGATCGCCGCCCTCGAACGCTTGGTCGGCAAGCAGGCGCTGGAGCTTGAGTTTGTAAAGGGGGCTCTGAAAAGCGCACCGCGGCGCAAAGACGCGCCTACATCCGTGATTGTCGGCCCGCCGGCCTATGTCCCGCTGACTTTTGCGCCGGGCGAAGCCTATCAGTTCGACTGGAGCCGCGAGATCGCCGTGCTGGACGGAGTGACGACGATCGTGAAGGTCGCGCATGTCCGCCTCTGCCACAGCCGCATGATGTTCGTGCGCGCCTATCCGCGTGAAGCGCAGGAGATGGTGTTCGACGCCCAAGAGCGGGCGTTCGCGTTCTTCAAAGGCGCCTGTGGGCGCTGCATCTACGACAACATGAAGACGGCGGTGGAGACGATCCTCGTCGGCAAGGATCGCTGTATGGTGTTCGATCGGGAAAAATCGATGCGGCACGATGACAAAGACGCTCCCGCCAACCCGCAGTAACTCAGAGAGGAAGAAGCGCTGGTTTTCAGGACTCCCGACGTGCTCTAGCAGGCTGTTGAAGAAGTCTCTGGTTACGGGAATCGCGATGTGATTCTGTTTCCGCGCGAGGGCGCGGGGAGTGAATCATGCCGGACGAGGACGAGCGGTCGGGATCTGTTCAGCTACGTCGACCTCGAAGGACGGGTCGGCAAGGATCACCCGCTCCGGACCATCACCTTGGCCGCCGACAAAGCTTATGACGCCGAGGACTTCATTAACGAACTGCGCGCGATGAAAGTGACGTCCCATGTGGCGCAGAGCACGAGCGGGGCGCGCCTCGGCGATTGACGGCCGCACGACGCGACATGCCGGCTACGCTGTCAGTCAGCGCGTCCGCAAACGGATCGAAGAAGCCTTCGGCTGGATCAAGACAATAGCGGGACAGGAGAAAACCAAGTTCCGAGGGCGGGAGCGCGTCGGATCGGCCTTCACCTTCGCGGCTGCAGCTTACAATCTGGCGCGGCTGCCCAAACTCATGGCGGAGCCGATATGAGTGCGCCCGCGAATTGCCAACTCGTCGGCCGCTGGCGAATAGTCAAGGCCGACATTTGGGACCGCGATCATCTCGAACTCTGTGGCCCACCGACAATCACGATCACCGACCACGGCCGCGGCGAAATCGCCTTCGGCGCTCTCCAGGCCGGCCTCGACATCGAATACAGCCGGTCGTCGGTCGGTTTCACCTGGGAGGGCTGCGACGAAATGGATGAGGTCTCCGGCGACGGCTCCGCTGAACTGCTCGATGACGGCTCCATCGAGATCGAATTCGCCTATCACAACGGCTACGAAGCCGTCCTCAAAGCCAAACGAGAGATTCTTCAACAGCCTGCTAGAACCGCGTTCGACGTAACAATGTCAAGCGATCCGTCGTCGAACGACAACACCTCGTTGGCGACAATCTGACAGTATGGGACTTGCGGAAACGAAACCTTGAACGCGTCTCCCCGCCCTAAGCCGACAGCCGTGATTTTGTGCTGCGGCGAGTAGCGGCGCTCAAGTACGTTCGCCGCATCGCCAACAATGTCCGATACGCCCACATCGAGAATCCTATCTGAGGCGCTTGGCTTGCAAAGTCTCAAGAAATCGGCATATACTTGTCGCGAGCGATCGCTGTAAGCTTTTCGGCGATAGAACCCGGCGTTGCCACTTCGTAATATTGTCTATCAACTTGGTTGGTCGTCACAGTACACCTGTCCTTTCCGGATGGCGCCGGCCAGACTTAAGATCTTATCCATATCTACGAATCTTGGCAACCGGAACCACAAATGCGACCTGAACGTTTCTCACTCGGAGCGGAGTGTAGCACATTATGTTAGCCCGGACCCGCCGGATTTCTTTCTGTGGAGCGGAACCGCAACGGTAGCCTTGCGGGAGGCAAGATTTAGAGAATGACGACGAGCCTAGACAGTTCCAAGTCCGCAATTGAAGCGACCGTGTGTCAACACGAGATCGCAATCCTGATGCCTTGTTTTAACGAAGAGTTGACGGTTGGAAGGACTGTTAGCGCCTTTCGAGAGGCATTGCCTCTAGCGACGGTATACGTCTACGACAACAACTCCACAGACGCCACCGTCGATGTTGCTCAGGCCGCGGGGGCGATTGTTCGCAAGGAGCCGCGGCAGGGAAAAGGGAATGTCGTTCGTCGGATGTTCGCCGATATCGACGCTGACGTCTTTGTACTGGTGGACGGCGACGCGACTTACGAAGCCCAAGCCGCGCCTCGCATGGTTCGCCGGGCGATTGAGGAAAATCTGGACTTCGTCAATGGCGCGCGCGTGTCCCGGAGCATGGACGCCTACCGAAGAGGCCACCAGTTCGGCAATTACATCCTGACCGCGCTGGTGCGAAGTCTTTTTGGCAAGCAATTCACCGATATGTTGTCAGGATATAAGGTTTTTTCTCGCCGCTACGTCAAATCCTTTCCCGCAATGTCGAGAGGATTCGAGATCGAAACCGAACTGACGGTGCACGCTCTCGAACTGCGCATGCCATCCGGGGAAGAATTCACGACCTATGGCGAGCGTCCTTCGGGGTCAGTGAGCAAGCTCAGCACCTTTCGCGACGGGGCCAGGATTCTTCGCCTGATCTTCGATCTCGTGCGCAACGAGCGCCCATTGCAGTTTTTCGGTCTGATCGGCATGGCCCTCATCCTTGTCGCCGTCGCGCTCGCCGTTCCCCTTGCTGAGACCTATCTTGAGACAGGGCTCGTGCCACGGCTGCCGACCGCCGTTCTCATCATAGGACTGATCATCACCGGTTTCCTGAGCTGCCTCGCCGGACTGATCCTCGATGTCGTGGCGACGATGCGCAGCGAGATGAAGAGACTGGCCTACTTGTCGTATCCGCCAGTTTCCCCCGGCCGAAGCTGATGGGGCGACGTCATCGAGCCGGTCGAAGCGTCCCGGCGCGCCGGCGTGACCCGCCCCCATCGCGGTGCGCAACAGGATCGGCCCGCCCCCGGTCATGGTCGCGCGCAGCCGCGCGACCCATTTGGCGGGCTCCCAATAGGTCACCCGCGGATCTGTGAGGCCCGCGAGCGCTAGGATCGCCGGATAGCGCTGCGCCCGCACGTTGTCGACTGGGCTATAAGAACGAATGGTCTCGAAAGCCTTCCGATCATGGATCGGATCGCCCGATTCCAGCCATTCGGCCGGGGTCAGCGGCAAGCTTGCGTCGAGCATCGTCGCCAGCACGTCGACAAACGGAACGTCTGCTATGATCCCGCCCAGTGAGGCGCATCACATCCGCTTCGCGCAACCGCGCGCGCTCGGCCGTAAGGTCAGCGACGAATACACCGTCCCGGTCTGCCGACTCCATCACCGCGATCTGCACAGCTACGGCGATGAGGCCTCATGGTGGGCGGTGTGAACGTCGACTCATTGACCGTCGCGCTTGAGTTATGGCGACGATCGGCTGTACCCGCTGGCGGATCCCGGCGCCACACAGGATTTTGGGGCGTTCCGCGAGCGAAATTCGCCGCGGCAAAGAAGAGGCCACCTTCTGGCGGCCTCTTTAGCCTTTGAGATTAGGAGGATGCCTTCGACCATCGCTCGTGACTTCGCCCTGCGGCGGAACGCCGTGTAGCCGAGCCCAGCGAACCCGAGCGCCATCATTGCCCAGGTTCGAAGGTTCAGGTATCGTCGAAGGCATCAGGGTGAACTCGACGCATTCTTCGTGGTGTTGAATGTTGCGACCGTGGAGGGTGCAAGTCAGGTGATTTTAACCAACAGATTGTCATCCGTCGCCGTCTGGCTACCATTGACCGATACGCCCATTGCAATCAAATCCGCGTCGGTCAGCGTGCACCCGTCGACCGTGATCGATATCGTGTTCAGATTACCGCGCTCGCTGTTCCAGTCACATCGCCATCGATCGAACCCCAGTAAAGGGTTAGGCTGGTCTGAGGCGTCGAGAAAGTAGCGTCCGTACCTCCTCCCTCGACCGCCATAAAGGTTGTGCCGGTCGCCGAGGCGCCCGTTCCCAAGGGAGCGGCAGAAACGCCAGTCGTCGTACCTTTCGCCGTCACCGCATCGGTACCGGTCCACTTAATCCCGTCCAATGTGAAACCCTTTGCGCCGACAGGTTTGGACGCAAAGTACAACGGATCCATTGGTCCCGGCGTCAACGTGACAGTGACTGCGCCTGCACTCCCCTTCAGGGCCAACCAAGATGGGTCGCCGACGAAGATTCCGACCGCCGTGTGGGTTATCTCGCCGCTAAGGCCAACACAATGACGCCGCAAACGATGATGGCGACCGCTGTCAGGTGGATAAGGGTGATTGTTTCATTGTACATATAGTGACCGATGAATACCGCCCCGATGTAAGACGCGGCTGTGCACGGCAGGGCGACTGAAAGTGGAATGCGACGCAACGCAATAATGTAGAGAAGCGCGGCGACAAAGGACAGCATCAGACCCGCAACCGTGCGCGGGTCCAAGAATTGCGCCAGAAGGGCAGCTGAGGCCTGACCGGTCGTGGCGCCCGCTTTCAGCAAGGTCTGACCAGCTAAGCTCATCGCGATGGCGATCCAGAGGTTGATCCAAGAAAGGGTCATGATCATTCCAAGTTTGGCGCACTGCTCATCGCTCGTGCAATTCGACCTGTGGAAGCGCTTATGGGGAATAGTGGACGAGATACGGTCCGCGGGTTTGGACACGCGGAAGGCCGGCGGGTAGTGGAAAACGATGAACGGCAGGTGATCAATCGGGCCATACATTCGCGGCCCTGGGATCAGCAGCGCCTGCTGCCAAACAATACCCTCGCCGTAGTCGAGGCCGAAGGGGTAGGCCAGACCGGAGTGTGGCGAAGCCGCAAAGCATCCGGCGTCAGGATTGTCGCCGTTGGCCCCGGATCGCGGTGGCGCGCCAGGATGTTGATGATGACGTCGGCGGAATGGACGCTCTCGGCGAGCGCCTGGTGGCAGGTCTTCGACACCGAAGCCGGCAACGCATGGAAGCCGTCAAAGCGGCCACGATAGGGAATGAGCTTCGGCCGCTCTTCCTCAAACACCTCCCAATCGTCCGCTCTGAACGTTCCGGATGCGCATGCGCTTTCGCCCAGGACAAGCATTTGTCGAGCAGCCAGGCGTTCAGTTCGTCGTAGCTCTTGAACCGCAGCCGCGGTGTGAAGAATCGTTCGCGCACGAGGCCGACCTGGTTCTCGACTTGGCCCTTCTCCTATCCCGACGCCGGCGTGCAGGCGACCGGCTCGACGAGATGATGCGAACACATCTGAAGGAAGCGGCGATTGTACTGGCGATCCTTGCCGACGAGGATCGTCTCCACCGCCGTCTTCATGTTGTCGTAGATGCCGCGCCCACAGGCGCCTTTGAAGAACGCGAACGCCCGCTCTTGGGCGTCGAACACCATCTCCTGCGCTTCACGCGGATAGGCGCGCACGAACATCATGCGGCTGTGGCAGAGGCGGACATGCGCGACCTTCACGATCGTCGTCACTCCGTCCAGCACGGCGATCTCGCGGCTCCAGTCGAACTGATAGGCTTCGCTCGGCGCAAAAGTCAGCGGGACATAGGCGTCAGCCGTCGCGCTGGCGTTCGTCTTCGCCGCGACGGACAGCGTCATATCCGCCTCCGTAGCCTAGCCCGACGCGGCGGAGTGTCCACCGTCTGGCGTTCGATAGACGCAAAGGCGGCGCGATTTCCATACCGGAACTGCCGCCTTGGAATCGCATCCGTCAACCACGTAAGCTATTTTGTGGCTTGAGGCGTAGTCGAGACGCTGGTCGAGCGACTGAAGCGCGAGCGTCTCGGCCATCCGCTGCTTCCAGAGCGGATAGAGATGCTGACTCCACATGACGCAGTTGCCGTCGAGGTCAGTGGTCCAGATCCGCCGATGGGAGAAATAAGGAAACACCTCGTAGCCGCCTTGGAGCGGCAGCTGTGCCGGATCGACCTTCGGAAAGCCGTGGCTGAAAGCATATTGTTGCGGCAGCATGCTGACAGGAACCAGAAAGACCGCGTCTGCCGCAGTGTTTGCGCGCGCCCAGCGTCCGAGCGATTCCCATTCGCTACGGTCGAGCGCAAGGCCCTGGTAGCGCTGCGCGGTTCCGAGGACGGAAAGAGCGAACAGGACGACAACCGCTGCGACGGTCACGGCGCGATAGGGAAGCATGAGAACCGCGCGCGGAACGCTGACTATCGGCGCAGCGATGAAAAGCAACAACAGCAGCGGCGGGCCAAAGTTCGGAACGCTGAGCAAGAGCGCGACGACGCACCCGAGGAACGTCTTCTTCTCGTCGGTCTCGCCCGACAACCAAAGAGCGCCGAGCGCGGCGAACGCGATCGTCGCGCAGATTTGAATCGAGCTGCTCGCGCGAAGCAGATGCAGATTGAGCAGCGCCGGTGCCTGGGTGAGCCACGGCAGCGCCGCGCCAAAGAGCCAGACCGCAGAGAATCCGATCAGCGCAGCGATCAGGAAGTCGCTCACCGGGCGCATCCGCGCCGCGGCAAGGAACGCGGCCGCCGTCACCATGACAAGCCAGACGACCGACGACAGCGGCTGCGCCCAGATCAAGAAATGGTACGGCCATATATCCAAAAGCGCCGAGACGTAGTTGAAATCGATTGGTCGTCCGTAGTCGGGATTCGCCAGCACGTTTCTGATGACCGGCAGCGCGATGATCGCGGCGAGCGCCAGGCCGACCGCGCCCCGGCGGGCTGCGTCTTTCCACTCGAGCGCGCCGTTCCGCAGCTCATTCCCGAAAATGAGCGCAAGCGGCGCCGCATTCCAGACTGCGACAAACCCGCTGAGAAAGAAGGTCACCCCGTTCATGGCCAAGGCCAGAGCTACCCTGCCCCGCGCGGCGTAAGCGAGAGCGAGAAGGGTCGTTCCGTTTGCGAGCTCGGAATGGCCGAAGGTCGGCTCAAAGAGCCCGCCATCGCCCGCCCGCGATAGACCGCGCATCGAGGTCGCCAGCGCGACAAGCAGGACGAAGATCAATCTTTGGCGCGGCGTCTCCACCCGAAGGACCGCGGCGCATTCGACCGCGCCAATAAAAAAAAGAATGCGTGAAAGCACATTGAAGGTCACGAGCAGCGGGTAGACCACATCGCTGTCGAATCTTCCCGTCAGGGGAAACCAGAATCCGCTCGCGTAGTATTGCAGCGACTGGACGAATCGATCGTCTGCGAACTGCGGCTCGCGCCAAAGTCCGGCAAGAATTTGGAGGTGGAAGAAACTCGTCCCCTCGACGGCGACCACGCCTGAAATCAAAAGCGACGCCGCCGCTCCGATGACGGCGAGCGCCGCGGTCTGAGACCAGCCAACGAATGCCGGTATCTGCGCCGGCGAGGTCACGGGATCACCGAGCTGGCGCAACCCTACCGCCCTTTCGTCGACTGCTCGCGCCCAAACGCGTAAACAAGCCCTCCGGGGGATCGTCCCAGCGAACCGAGATCCCAATCTTGGGTCCGATCGCCCGAGAGGCGCCCAATGTCGGCAAGGGGGTCGGCCAGATTTGAGACGACACCGAAAGACTGCAGGAACGCCGCGCCGCCGTCCAGCCAGGCGAGACGCCAGCTCCGTCTGTGCGGGTAGCGGTCGATCGCCAGCCGGTTGAATTCGGAGTCGACATTGATCCAGATCGTCTTCTCGTCATCGATGTTGGCGTCGTTAGAGACCAGATACTCGCCTACCGGCGACTTCGGCCAGTATCGACGATGAGCAGGTTTTTGCCTTCGGAACGTTGACCTCATTTTCGACAGTTAAGCGAAAAGAAGGTATCCGAACCAGCAACAGGCCTCATGAATGCTGGCGTGTCAGCGACCCACGGCAGGTTGGTCAGTGGAACGACCGACCCGACGACTAGCGCTAACGGCAGAACCCGGGTGACCGACAACCGACACGAATAGCCCCGAGGCCGCCATTGACGCAGGCTTCTAAATCCCGCCATGGTCGCCAGCATGACGAGACCGAAGGCGGGCGCCGCGTAATGGGCGAAATCGAAGCTCCCTAGCCAAAAACCAATAGCGAGCGAGGCGGCCGCGAGCAAGAGGGTCGGCTCGCTCCCTCGTAGGGCCGCATCGTCATCGGGATGACGACGCCCAAGCCGACCCGTTCAATAGGGTCGGGCGCGATTTGACTGCCTTGAATCCGCCCAACATTGATCATTCCCGCACCATCCACCGCCACGGTCAGCGCAACCATCGCTTAGAAGGCGCGTCCGGCGGGATCGGGCCGCACCGCCCCCGCGCGCAAAATGAGCCGGAATGCCCTCCCGGTGGAATGCCTCCTCGAGGTAGGCGCGGTGCCCCTCCGCGGCCGCACCACGGCGATCCGGTCACGAGCAAGGGTAGGACGCGCACTCTCGACCCTCCCAGGGGCAGAGAACACCTCAACCGCGTATTTATCCCCCCGAGGAACTGATTCCCGGCATCATCGCCAAGCTCAGGACAATGAATCCAGCCCTCCCTGCGCGACACAGGGTTGCGTCAAGTAGTTTCTGTCATACTGACGCCGTCTGTTAAGTGTCTCTGTCCTGGAGGCGCGATCTGTGTTAAGTGTTTTGTCTGGGCGGCGCTGCCATTACGACCACCAGACGCGATCTGTTGCAAAGCCTGTCTCGTGATTTCGGCGCCGGAGAGCCGTCAGCATGCCGTCAAACGCTCGACCGCCAGAAGAGGGCACATCGCGGCCGTCCCCGGCATTCGATTGGCTCTCGAAGCCGCCGGTCTGGATTGGCGCCCTGATAGCCTCGGCCATCGCCTTCGCTGTATTACAAACTTTTTCCGTAGTACGAGCCACCTTCCCGGATCTCCTCGTCGGTTGCGTGACGGTCGCGGCCATATTCGCTGCGGCCGGCCGTCCCTTGCGCGTGCCGGCGATCGATCCGGCATGGTCGCCCTGGCTCGTGGGGCTCGTCTGCCTACCGCTCGGCTACCTCGCCGGAACCTTCTGGCCGAATTCCGGCGACGAGCATTCTTACGTGTTCCTCGCGGACACGCTGCTAGCTGGGCGTCTCGTCAATCCGCCCGCGCCGGATCCGGAACTGTTCTCGCTGTATCGCGTCTTTACGATGCGTGGAGCGACCTTCAGCCAGTATCTCCCCGGATGGCCTTTGGTTCTCGCGCCGTTCCGCTTCGCCGGCGTCGCGTGGCTCGCGAACCCGGTCCTGACGGCCCTCCTGGGAGCATGCCTGTTGGGCGCGATGCGACGGCTGCGGGCGCCCGGTTCTATTCAGCCTGTCATGCTGCTTTTGGTTCTGACGTCGCCGTTCGTGCTGTTCAATGGGGCCTCGCTGTTTTCAGGCACGCTGAGCGCAGCGCTGGCAGCGGCCATCGCGTGGCAGCAACTCGTGGACGAGGAGCAGCCATCGTCCTGGCGCAAAGTCCTGATTGGGGTTCTTTTCGGGCTGCAATTGCTGACACGCCTCGAGATGTTTCTGTTAATCGGCGCGCTGTACGCCGCCGACCGGTTATGGCGGAGGCGGTGGGCCGCATTTGGTGACGCCGTCCCCGTTTGTGTCGGCGCGTTTCCCCTAATCATGTTTTTCTTTGTGTATAATTGGGCGATCACGGGAAATCCGCTTCAGACGCCGATGACGCTGACCAACCCGGATCTTGAGCTCGGCGCGATCGTGACCGGTCCTTGGGTCATGGCCAAACGCGCTCTGCACCACACGCTCTATTGGACCGGCGAGCTTGGAGAATATGGCGGGCTGGTGCTGCTAGTCCTGCAGATCCCGGCTTTGGTGTTCAAAGCCCGCAGGCGATCGTTACGGTTTTTCGATCTGGCCCTGCCGGCCACCATCGTGCTCTTTCTTTTCTTTCCCCACGATGGCGACCATCAATATGGCCCGCGTTACTGGTTTCCGGCGTGGCCGCTTGCGGCGCTAACGATCGCGTCCGGATTCGTCGAGGCCGACGGCTCCTTCGTCTTGTGGCGCCGTCGGCTGGATTTCAACGCCCTGACGGTCGCGAATGTGGTCTTCTGCCTGGCGGTACTGCCCGGCCTCGTCGTGACCACCCGGGCCTATATTGACGCCCGAAGGGCCGTGCTCGTCGATACGGTTCCGGTGAAGCCTGCAATCGTACTCGTCCCGACTCGTCAGTTGAAAATTTGGCCGTGGCAGCGCCGCATCGTTACTGCCTCCAGCCTCGATTTCGCCCGCGGCGATGTCGACTACAGAGACCCTGTGCTCTTTGGTCGGCTCGACGCGCCGGACGCCGTGGCCCGCGCCTGCCGGCTGTCCGGAAGGGCCGTCTTCGCCTGGCGCGGCCCGGGCGATCTCGTCAGGCAGGATTGCGCGCCAGAGAGCATGACCGTCCGTTCGCGCCCCTAATAATAACATCGCAGCGCATCTACAGCGGCGGAAAGCGGCCCTTCGGGTACGACGTCAGACTGGACAGAGAGAGACCCCCGGGCTCGTCCCGAACGCGCCTGAAATGGACGTGATCGAGCGCATGAAGGCCATGCGGAGAGACGGCGCGACGTATCGGGCCATCGGCGCAATCACCGGCCACGGGCCGAACTCTGTGAAACGGATTTTGGAGCGAGTTGAGCGCGCCTAAGGGCGCCCACGCCGCGATTTACGAAAACGTGAGCAAGTTCAACGATAAAACGCTCGCGTTTCTCAACCGCCGCGCCGGTTGAGAGGCGGGACGCGGCGCGGTCTCAAGGGCGGCGTTCGCGCGCCGCCAGGGCGCCCTTTGACTCACTATAGCCTGCGTCGCCGGGAATCGGCGGATGGCTCAAATAGGCGAGGAGTTTTGCCTTCCGGCGCCCCTTTGCGACGCTGTCGAGGATGAGGCCGGTGAATACGGCGATGATTCCAACGGTCATCAAGCCAACCGCCAGAACCGCGGTTGGCAAGCGCGGAACAAGACCGGTCGCCACGAATTCCACAATGACGGGGACGGCCGCCGCAACGGACGCGATGACGGATATCGCCCCGACGGCTGAGAAAACTGCAGCGGCAGAAGGTCGCGCACGAGATGCAGGATGAGCCAAAGAATTCGCAACCCGTCCTTGATCGTCGAAAGCTTGCTCGCCGATCCTGGCGGACGCTCGCGATAGTCGGTCTCGAGCTCGGACATCGGTAGATCGAGGTCGAGGGCATGGACGATGAGTTCGGTTTCGATCTCAAAGCCGGTGCTCATCGCCGGAAAGGACTTGACGAAGCGGCGTGAAAGAACCTTGTAGCCGACAGCATATCCTGGCTATAAGCGCCAAAAATGAGCGACACCAACCCCGAGAGGAGTTGATTGCCGACGACATGACCGGCGCGATAGGCTTGGGCGGATATGTGAACCCTTGCGCCGTTCACCTGGTCGAAACGGCCGGCGAGAAGTTTGGCGACAAGGCGGGGCGCCGCTTTGGCGTCGTAGGTGCCGTCGCTGTCGACCAGCACGCAAATGTCGGCATCGACATCCGCGAACATTCGGCGGACCACGTAGCCTTTGCCCTGACGGCTCTCGGCTCGCACGATGGCGCCCGCCTTACGCGCCAGCTCCCCGCTGCCGTCAGTCGAATTGTTGTCATAGACGTAGATCTGAGCCTCGGGCAGGCTCAAGCGAAAGCTCCGCACGACGTCGACGATGGTGGGGGCTTCATTGTAGCAGGGCAAGAGAACCGCGATGGTCGGAGCGGGCACCCCTATCTCGGCCGTCACTGACAGTTCTCCGTTCATGCGGGCTTCGCGTGCTTACTCGCGCCGCAGTTTGCAAATCCTGGCGTGCTGCCCGTCCTCCATATTGGTGATCAACGGATCGCATTCTCCGTCGCGAGCCAGCCCCAGACTGCCCAACGAGGCATCAGCCACGCCCGGCGAATCATTGAGATCTTCGATGCCCCACAATGGTCCCTGGTGACGGCGAACGGCCGCCTCAATGATTCTCCAGAGCCTGTTCGAACCGCCGGGATGAACAAGATTGTTGTCGACGCCGATCGCGCGCGCTGAAACCGGCATGGATCGCCGAATAGAGCGACGACGGCGTCAAGGGAGCGGACCCGGTCGACCAGCGTCCGGGCCTCGGCGCGATGCTGAAGCACATTGCCGGCAACGGCGTGCGCACGATCATCGTCGAGACCGCCATCGCCTGAAACCGCGACAGATTTTGCGACACAGCGAGAAAGGCTGATGTCGTGCGGGTCATCAACGAATTCGGCGGACGCGCGTCGCGAGAGGGGCCGGGAGGGACCCAATCGCTCGATGGTAGCCGCGAAGTGCTGCGGCCGGGTTAATCCGCGGTCGGGCGTCGAGACTGGGTCAGCGCCTTCCTCCTCGACCGGTCCCCGCTTGCGGTTGTGCGGCCATGCGCGCCGAGGCCCGCCGCGGCGATCAGATCTTCGCCCCGCGGGTCGGCGCCCAAACGTTCGGCGATATCGCTCGCGAGCGAGGCCAGATTCACAGCGCATGAACTCGGCGAGAAGCGCCAGTTCGCGTCTCTCATCGGTCACCTGCGGGGGGGCTCGCCCGGCTGAGTCGGCGGTCGGCGGTTTGAGCTCTGTCTGCATCATCGCGTGGGCTAAGGCTGTCGAAGGTCGCCCGATATTGCCACGATCGATTGATGCGGCGGGTGACGAATTGTTACAAAATGAAATGAAGGGTGAATTCTGCGCCCGCGCGGTCAAATCGACTGAAGGGCCTCGACCATCCCCGCGACCCAACGGCGGCTCGCAAGCGCCAAGGTCCGAGACCGCGCCAGGAGCAACAGCGTGACCTCTGGCAAGAGCGGAAGATTCTTGTCGCGACAGGGCCTCAGACCCTCCGGCGCCAGGCCTTCTATCATCGGCATGACGCCAACACCGGCCGCGGCAGCGGCGGCGAGCACCGCGAAGTCCGAACTTGTGCAGACGATGTCGAATTTCCGCCCCTGGGCGCGCCGCGCGCCGGTCGCCGCCTCGTGAATGGGCGACCCCTGCGGGGCGACGACGAGCGGCAGCGGCCGATCGCCTGCATGGCCGTCGAACGTCCCGCCAAACCAACTGAGCTGTCCCCGCCACTGTTCGATCCGGTGGGGCTCGCTTCCGCCGACGCCGATGACGAACGCGACGTCAAGCGCATTCTGGCGAAAGGCGGCGGACAGCGCCTGCGAGCTCTCGACCACCACCTCAAAGGCCGCCCGGGTGTGCGCGTCTGCGCGCAGTTGATCGAGCCGCGGCGCCAGGATCGACGCAAGTTCGCCTGGCATGCCAATGCGCAAGACGCCGTTCGGGTTGTTGCGGCCCCCGACCTCCTCCAGAATGTCGTCATGCAGCCGAAGCAAGCGCTTTCCGTAGTCGAAACAGACTTCCCCAACCCCGGACAGTTCGAAGCGTCCGCCTTTCTTGAATAGGGGCGCTTCGACGAGCTCCTCGAGCCGTTTCACCCGCAGGCTGATGGTCGGCTGGGTCCGGCCCAACTCCTCCGCCGCGCGGGTGAACCCCCGAGACTCCACGACGGCGACAAAGGCGCGCAGGATGTCGATGGGGATGCCGCGCATGAGGGACGCCCGAGCCGTTATCGCTTACCCCTTGTACATCGATTCTCTCCGGCCATGACCAGGGCGCGCGCGGACCGTTGGCGTTTCGCTGTTTCGGCTCCGTCGAGTTATTGTAAAGACCGATGGGAAGAATCGAAATCGCCCTCGCTCGACCTACTTGCGCCAGTGATAGGTCACTTATCGGCGCCAGGCCCGAGATACTCACAAGACAATCGAGAATATGATCATGATCAACCAATCGATGAATTCTCGATTGTAGCCATCAACGCGCGCGTTGGACCCAGGTAAAATCGCGAACCGCGTCACGTATGGTAAATTATTGACAATAAAGCGAGTGATGTCACGATTCGCCCGCCGCGCGGCGGCGGCATTGGCAGAGTTGGGGGCGCATGATGCGGATACTCATTCTGGACGATGCCGACCGCGAACCTTCGGCGATCGAAAACGCCATCCGCGGGCGCGAGGTCGAAATCCGCCGCGCCGTCTTCGCCGGCTGGACGCTCGAGGAGACGGCGCGCGACCTCGTCAGTCCCGCGGGCCGGCGGTCGACCTGACGTCGTCCGAGTTCGATCTCCTGCTGGCCTTTGTCCGCCAGCCGGGGCAAGCCCTGTCGCGCGACGCGCTGCTTGGCACGCTGCGCGGGCGCGAGTGGACATATTTCGATCGCTCGATCGATACGCTGGTGGCGCGGCTGCGCAAGAAGCTGGCCGGCGGCGCCGACCGTCCCCCGCTCGTTCGTTCGGTGCGCGGCGTTGGCTATGTCTTCTGCGCCGTGGCGAGAATCTGCGAGGCCGGACAATCGGCTGCCGCCTGAGGCTGCGCTCGCGGGAGCCGAAGCGGACCGTTCATCGACGCCGCGGGTTTCGCATCGCGACCCGTTCCTTCGCGCCGGCCCGATTGACGCCTCGCGAAGGCGGCTGCTATCCATGAGCCTCGCCGACACTTAACCTCTTGGTATTTGGAAGAGATCAGGCATTCCTGCGCCGATGATTCGCTTTCACCGCAACGATTTGCCGGCCGAAGCGTCGTTTGGCGATGCGGCGGCGATCGATACCGAGACCTTGGGGCTGGTCGTCGGCCGGGACCGGCTTTGCGTCGTGCAGGTGTCGCGCGGCGACGGGACCGCGGACATCGTGCAGATCGCCGCCGGCCAGCGAAGCGCTCCCAATCTCGAACGGCTGCTCGCCGATCCGAAGGTCGTGAAACTGTTCCATTACGGCCGTTTCGACATGGCGGTCCTGCATCATGCCCTTGGGGTCATGGCCGCCCCAGTCTATTGCACAAAGATCGCCTCCAAGATCGCCCGCACCTACACCGATCGTCACGGACTGAAGGATCTCGCCCGCGAACTGTTGGGGGTCGAGATCTCAAAGCAGCAGCAGTCCTCGGACTGGGGGGCCGAGGCCTTGAGCGAAGCGCAGCTCGCCTATGCGGCGTCCGACGTTCTGCATCTGCATGCCCTGCGCGAGAAGTTGAA
Source organism: uncultured Alphaproteobacteria bacterium (assembly GCA_963794155.1). Classification (GTDB taxonomy): domain Bacteria; phylum Pseudomonadota; class Alphaproteobacteria; order Rhizobiales; family Beijerinckiaceae; genus Roseiarcus. The sequence goes on from CAWCCX010000011.1 coordinate 28,585, forward strand.
CGCGATGCTTGAGCGCGAGGGCCGGGAGAAGCATGCCCGCGCCGCCTTCGCCTATTTGCCCGATCGCGTGCGCCTCGACCTCGCCGGATTCGAGGCCATGGACGTTTTCTCGCACGACTATCCCTGAACTGCGCCCGCCGCGACGCGATGAGGCTGAACGATCGCCGCCTTCTGCAAGGCGACCAGCCGGCCGATGCCGCTCCGCGCCAGCCCCAGCATTCGCACGAGCTCGGCCTCGGTGAACGGCGCGCCTTCCGCCGATCCCTGCACTTCGACCAGGCCCCCGGTCCCGGTCATGACGAAATTCGCGTCCGTATGGGCGGTTGAGTCCTCGGCGTAGTCAAGATCGATCACTGCCTCGCCGCCGACGATGCCGCAAGAAACGGCGGCGACATGGTCTTTGAGCGGACTCTCGCGGATGATCGAGCGTTGCGCCATCCAGTCCAGGCAGTCGCGCAGCGCCACCCAGGCGCCGGTGATCGCGGCGGTTCGAGTGCCGCCGTCCGCCTGCAAGACGTCGCAATCGATGGTGATCTGCCGCTCGCCGAGGCGCGGCAAATCCACGACCGATCGCAACGATCGGCCGATGAGCCGCTGAATCTCCTGGGCGCGGCCGGAAACTTTGCCGGTCGCGGATTCGCGCTTGGTCCGGGTCAGGGTCGCGCGCGGCAGCATCGCATATTCGGCGGTGACCCAGCCCCGTCCCTGGCCGCGCAGCCACGGCGGCGGCTTGTCCTCGAGCGAGGCCGCGCACAGCACATGCGTTTCGCCAAACCGGATGAGGCACGAACCTTCCGCGTAGCGCGCGACCCCGCGCTCGAAGCTGACCGGACGCATTTCATCGGCGGCGCGTTTGGACGGACGCATGGGCGAACCTCCCTGATTGTGAGCGACTGGCTCTAGCGGCAGACGCGGGGCGAGGCAAATTCTTGCGCGGCAGGGCGCTGAGCCTTGAAGAAGGCGGGCCGCGTTGACCATCGGCGCCCGCCTCTCTAGGGTCGCCGCGGCCCATGATCCACGACCGAACCCCCATGCCGCCTGCTTACGATTCCGCGCTCGACCCGGCCCGATCGTTTCAGGGGCTCATCCTGACCTTGCAGACCTTCTGGGCGCAGCGGGGCTGCGTCATGCTGCAACCCTATGACATGGAGGTCGGCGCCGGCACATTCCATCCGGCGACGACGCTGCGTTCGCTCGGGCCGAGGCCGTGGAAGGCCGCCTATGTACAGCCGTCCCGCCGGCCGAAGGACGGACGCTACGGCGAGAACCCTAACCGTCTGCAACACTATTATCAGTATCAGGTGATCCTGAAGCCGAGCCCCGAGAATCTTCAGGAGCTTTATCTCGATTCGCTCGTTGCGATCGGCGTCGATATGGCCCTCCACGACGTGCGCTTCGTCGAGGACGACTGGGAGAGCCCGACCCTGGGCGCTTGGGGCTTGGGGTGGGAATGCTGGTGCGACGGCATGGAAGTGTCGCAATTCACCTATTTTCAGCAGGTCGCGGGATTCGAATGCGCCCCCGTTTCCGGCGAGCTGACCTACGGCCTCGAGCGTCTGGCGATGTATGTGCAGGGCGTCGACAGCATCTACGACATCAACTTCAACGGCCGCGACGGGGCCGAGCGCGTCACCTACGGCGACGTGTTCCAGCAGGCGGAAGAGGAATATTCCCGCTTCAATTTCGAGCACGCCAACACCGAGGTTCTGTTCCAGCATTTCAAGGACGCGGAAGCCGAATGCATCGCGTTGCTCGAACGCGGCGCGGCGGGCGACCGGCACCTGATGGCGCTCCCGGCCTACGACCAGTGCATCAAGGCGAGCCACGCCTTCAATCTCCTCGACGCCCGCGGCGCGATCTCGGTCACCGAGCGCCAGAGCTACATCTTAAGAGTGCGCGAACTCGCCAAGGCCTGCGGCGCGGCCTGGCTCAGGACGGCGGGGGGCGGGGCGGCATAGGCCCCGCTTTTGACTTTCGCTCCTGGCCGTTCCTTAACGAGCTCTGATGCCCGACCTCCTGCTTGAACTCTTCAGCGAAGAAATTCCCGCCCGCATGCAAAGGCAGGCGGCGGAGGACTTGAAGCGCCTCGTGACCAACGCCCTCGTCGAGCACAATCTCGTCTACGAAGGCGCGCAGAGCTTCGTCACCCCGCGGCGCCTCACGCTTCATGTCGTCGGCCTTCCGGCCGCCCAGCCCAATCTGCGCGAGGAGCGAAAAGGGCCCCGGGTCGGCGCGCCGGACGCCGCCATCCAGGGTTTCTTGAAGAGCGCAGGGCTCAAGCGCATCGAGGACGCCAGGATCGAGGCCGACCCGAAGAAGGGCGAGTTCTACGTCGCGGTCATCGAGAAGCCGGGCCGCGAGACCAAGGACGCAATCGCCGAGATCATCCCCGCGATCGTCCGCTGCTTTCCGTGGCCAAAATCGATGCGCTGGGGCGCGGCCTCGGCAAAGCCCGACGCGCTGCGCTGGGTCAGGCCGCTACGCGGAATCGTCTGCACGCTCGCCGTCCCGCACGACGCCTCCGAGGTCGTCTCCTTCGAGATCGACGGGATTCAGTCCGGCGATGTGACCTTTGGCCACCGTTTCATGGCGCCGAAGCCGATTCATGTCCGCCGCTACGACGACTACGTCGATGCGCTTCACAAGGCCAAGGTCGTGCTCGACCGGGAAAGGCGCAAGGCGATCATCCTCGCCGACGCCAAGGACCTCGCCTTCGCCCGCGGGCTTGAGCTTATCGAGGACGAGGGCCTGCTCGAGGAAGTGGCGGGCCTGGTCGAATGGCCGGTCGCGCTGATGGGCGAATTCGAGCCGGCGTTCCTCGACCTGCCGCCCGAGGTGATCCGCGCCACCATCCGCGCCAACCAGAAATGCTGGGTCCTGCGCGACAGCGAGGGCAAGCTCGCCAGCAAATTCATCCTCGTCGCCAATCTCGTCGCCCCGGAGGGCGGGGCGGCGATCGCGGCCGGCAACGCAAGGGTCGTGCGCGCCCGCCTCGCCGACGCGCGCCACTTCTGGCTGACCGACGTCGCCTCCCTGCCGGACGCCAGGGACAGAAGCGCAAAGCCGCTCGACCAGCGCCTCGCCAAACTCGAGCGGGTCGTCTTTCACGAGAAACTCGGAACGCAAGGCGAGCGGGTCGCGCGGATCGAGGCGCTGGCGGCGGAGCTCGCGCCGCGCGTCCTCGCCGACCCGGGCCTTGCGGCGCGCGCCGCCCACCTCGCCAAAGCCGATCTCGCGACCGAGATGGTCGGCGAGTTCCCCGAGCTGCAGGGCCTCATGGGCCGCTATTACGCGCTCGCCCAAGGCGAAGAGCCTAGCGTCGCCGACGCGATCGAAGACCACTACAAACCGCAGGGGCCGAACGACCGTATCCCGACCGCGCCGGTCTCGATCGCGGTCGCGCTCGCCGACAAACTCGACACGCTCGTCGGCTTCTGGGCGATCGACGAGAAGCCGACCGGCAGCAAGGATCCCTATGCGCTCAGGCGCGCGGCGCTCGGCGTGATCCGGATCGTGCTGGAAAACGGACTGCGGCTACAACTTGGTTCGGTTTTTGATGTCGCGTTTGAGCCGGTCGAACGGACTATAACGAATATCTCAGATGCTGCGCTCGATGTAGCGGCAAGCGGAGCGCCCGACTCTTCTGTTCGCCCCACGAAACGGACTGACCTCCTCGCCTTCTTCGCCGACCGCCTCAAAGTCTATCTCCGCGACAAGGGGGCGCGGCACGATCTCATCGACGCGGTGTTCGCGCTGCCCGGCCAGGACGATCTGCTCATGATCGTCCGACGGGTCGAGGCGCTCGGCCGTTTCCTCGACACGGAAGACGGCAAGAACCTCCTCGCCGGCTATCGCCGCGCCGCCAACATCCTGCGCGCCGAGGAAAAGAGGGACGGCGCCCAAGCCTTTGCGGATCGGCACGATCCGGCCCTCCTCGTCCTGCCGGCGGAGAAGGATCTCGCCGACGTGCTCGCCGCGGCCGGCGCGGCGGCGCGCGAGCGGGGGGCGCGTGAGGATTTCGAGGGCGCGATGCGGGCGCTCGCCACCCTGCGCGCGCCCGTCGACGCTTTCTTTCTCGACGTCACCGTCAACGCGGACGACGCCGATTTGCGGCGGAACCGTCTGAGGCTCTTGAACGAGTTACGCGAAGCCATGCACGGCATCGCCGATTTCTCGAAGGTCGCCGGATAGCCCTCCCGCGCCATCGCCGGGCCAGGCCTGCTTGAAATGGTATATTTTCTATACTATTATTACCATCTGTGGAGTTCGAGTTTGATCCAAAGAAGAGCTCGGCCAATAAGGCCAAGCACGGGATCGATTTTGTTGAAGCTCAGGCGCTATGGCGGGACGAAGCCCTCATTGAAGCGCCTGCACGAACCGTCGATGAGCCGCGTTTCTTCGTCATCGGCCGCATCGGCGATCGACATTGGTCGGCTATCTGTGCAAGGCGCGGAGAACGAACGCGGATCATCTCTGTCCGGCGGTCCCGCAGCGAGGAGATCGACGCTTATGAAAGCGCGTGATTTTGATCAGAAGTTCGACGCCGGCGCCGACGTCTCCGGCGATGTCGACTGGGGCAACGCGCGCCGCCCCAATCTCAAGCTCAAGCGCGTCAATGTCGATTTCCCGTCATGGGTGGTTGAAGCCCTCGACCGCGAGGCCCGGCGCTTGGGGGTGACTCGTCAGGCGCTCGTCAAGCTGTGGATCGCGGAGCGCCTGGGCAAGGCGGCCTGACTGAGCCTCGCGCGGACGCTGAGGCTGGCCTTGTCCGGCGATCTGCGTCTGGACCCGCCTTTGACAAATGCCGCCGAGCCACTAAATGGCGGCGGGGCGTGAAATCAGGAATTGTGGCATGGCGCTGAAGGAAGACAATCGTGCCGGTGCCGGCGGCGGCGGCAAGGCGGTCGCCGACGCCAAAGTCGAGGACGCCTTCCGCACCATCATCAAATGGATCGGCGAGGACCCGAACCGCGACGGGCTCATCGAGACGCCCGACCGCATGGTGCGCGCCTATCGCGAATATTTTGCCGGCTACGCGGAAGACCCGGAGGAGGTCCTGCGCAAGACCTTCACCGAGGTCGAGGGCTACGACGAGATGATCGTGCTGCGCGGCGTGACCTTCGAGAGCCATTGCGAGCATCACCTCGCCCCGATCATCGGCCGGGTTTGGGTCGGCTACATCCCCGACAAGCGGGTGGTCGGGATCTCCAAGCTCGCCCGGGTGGTCGAGATCTTCTCCAAGCGGCTGCAGATCCAGGAGCGCCTGACGGCCCAGATCGCCAACGCCGTCGACGAGGCGCTGAAGCCCAGCGGCGTCGCGGTGGTGGTGAGGGCGGCGCATCATTGCATGATCGACCGCGGCGTCCGCAAGCGCGGGGCCGACCTCGTCACCAGCCGCATGCTGGGCGTGTTCCGCGACCAGCCGGCGACCCGGCAAGAGTTCCTCGCCCTCGTCAACGCCGACACCACCGAGTAGCGCGCCGCTTCATGATCGGCGCCTTTCGCATCGTGGGCTACGTCATCGCCTCCGCCGACGGCCGGATCGCCGACGCGAGCGGACACCACCCGGCGTCGCTCAGCCTCGACGCCGACCGGCGTTTTTTCGAGAACGGGCTCGACCATGTCGATGCGGTGGTCCACGGCCGGCATTCGCACGAGGGCCATCCGAACTCGGCTGCCCGGCGAAGGCTGATCCTGACCCGCAGCGTCCCGGCGCTCGCGCCCCACCCCGGCAACCCCAAGACGCGGCTCTGGAATCCCGCCGGGGCGTCGTTCGAGGAGGCCTGCGCCGCGCTCGGCCTGAGCTCGGGGACGGTCGCGATCATCGGCGGGCCGCTCGTCTACACGCTCTTTCTCAAGCAGGGCTACGACAACTTCCACCTTAGCCGGGCGGTCAAGGTGTGGCTCCCCGACGGCCTGCCGGTCTTCATCCGCGAGGCGTTCGGCGGCGAGCCCGAGGCGGCCCTGGCGGCGTCTGGCCTCAAACCCGGCCCGACGCTCTGGCTCGACGACGAAGTGACCGTGACCGACTGGGAGCGGGCCCCCTCTTCATAGGGAGAGGGGTTGGGATGAGGCGTTCGCCCGCCACCCTCTGCCGAGGGAGAAGGGAATCTTGCTAACTTCCGAACCGCTCCGCCCGGAACGGAGCGGGGTCGACCATCGGCGTTTCGCCGGTCATGAGGTCCGCCAACAGGCGCCCGGTGACCGGCCCGAGGGTCAATCCCAGATGATGATGGCCGGAGTCGAGCCACAAGCCCGGCTTGCCCGGGAACGGCCCGATCACCGGGCGCATGTCCGGCAGGCAGGGGCGCCGGCCGAGCCAGGGCATAGACTCCTTGCGCGCCCCGATCGGAAAGAGTTCTCGGGCGAACGGCTCGACCCGGTCGAGCTGAGCGGGCGACGGCGGGTCGTCGCGCCGGGCGAATTCCGCTCCCGTCGTCAGACGCAGCCCCCGGATCATCGGAGTCACAAGATAGCCCCGCTCGAGATCGAGCACCGGGCGGGTGAGGCCGGCGTTGCCCTTGACCTCATAATGCATGTGGTAGCCGCGCTTGACGAAGAACGGCAGGCGAAGGCCGAGCGAGCGCGCCAGTTCATCCGACCATGGCCCCAGCGCGATCACCACGTCGCGGGCCGCGAGCCGGCCGGACGCCGTCTTGACCATCCAGCCTCCGCTCGCCGACTCGAGGCTTAGCGCGTCGCCCGTGTCCATCCGCCCGCCGCGCTTGATGAACAGGTCGAGGTAGCTCTGGGCGAGCCCCTGCGGGTCGGGCGTCGAGAGCGGATCGGCATAGTGAGCGCCGCCGATCGCCTTTTCGCTTAAGTTGGGTTCGAGTGCGATGAGCGCAGCCCGGTCGAGAAACGCCGGCTTGATCCCGTAAGGCTTCAGCTCCTCGGCTTCCCGCATCGCCATATCCTCGCCGCGGGCGCTGCGGAACGCCTTGATCCAGCCGCCTCGGCGCAGCAGAGCGTCGGCGCCCGCGGCTTCGGCCAGCTTCAGGTGCTCGGCGCTCGCGCGGGCGAGAAGCGGGGCCATCGCCCGCGCGGTCGCGTGCTTGCCCGCCGGCGTTGAGGCGGCGAAATAGCGAAAGACGGCTGACCCGATCGAGGGTAGGGCGCCATAGCGGATGTGGGCGCGCGGGTCGAGATTGAGCGCCCCTCGGGCGATCTCCCTGGGCGCGCGCGGAAAGACATAGGGCATGACCGCTTCGGTCTGGACGATGCCGGCGTTGCCGAAACTGGTCTCGCTCGCCGCCTTTGCATAGCGGTCGACGAGCGCGACCCGCCGGCCGCGCGCCTGAAGCGTAAGCGCTGCCGACACGCCGACAAATCCGGCGCCGAGCACGATCGCGTCGACGGTCTCAGCAGGCATGGGCGGCCTCGGATTGTAGCCGGGGTCGGGGACCCCGGCAGACGCGCTCAGCGAGCGCGTCTACAAGAGGCGCATACACGAAGCGCCTCGCTTCTCGACCGCCGTTCCTATAGACCCCGCCCCGAAGGAACAACAGAAAGCGGCCGAGCCCAATGATTCCCCGCTATTCCCGCCCCGAGATGACCCAGGTCTGGTCGCCCGAGACGCGGTTTCGCATCTGGTTCGAGATCGAGGCCGCGGCGGCCGAGGCGATGGCCGATATCGGCCTCATTCCGAAGGAGGCGGCGAGGTCGATCCGCAAGAAGGGGAACAAGGCCAAGTTTGACGTCGCGCGGATCGACGAGATCGAGAAGACGACCAAGCACGACGTCATCGCCTTCCTCACCCATCTCGCCGAACTGATCGGCCCCGAGGCGCGGTTCGTCCATTTGGGGCTTACCAGTTCGGACGTGCTCGACACCTGCCTTGCGGTCCAGCTCAGACGGGCGGCGGACATCCTGATCGCCGACGTCGACGCGCTGCTTGCAGCGCTCAGGCGCCGCGCCTTCGAGCACAAAATGACCCCGACGATCGGCCGTTCGCATGGCGTCCACGCCGAGCCGACCACCTTCGGTCTCAAGCTCGCCTACGCTTATGCCGAATTTGCCCGCGCCCGGGCGCGGCTCGTCGCGGCGCGGGAGGAGATTTCGACCGCGGCGATCTCCGGCGCGGTCGGCACCTTCGCCAATATCGACCCGAGGGTCGAGAGCCATGTGGCGGCGAAACTCGGCCTGAAGGTGGAGCCGATCTCGACCCAGGTGATCCCGCGCGACCGGCACGCCGCGTTCTTCGCCGCGCTCGCCGTGGTCGCCTCCTCGGTCGAGCGGCTCGCGACCGAGATCCGCCACCTCCAGCGCACCGAGGTGATGGAGGCGGAGGAATTCTTCGCCGAAGGCCAGAAGGGCTCGTCCTCCATGCCGCACAAGCGCAATCCGGTGCTGGCCGAGAACCTCACCGGCCTCGCCCGCATGGTGCGCTCGGCCGTGATCCCGGCGCTCGAGGACGTCGCGCTATGGCACGAGCGCGACATCTCCCATTCCTCGGTCGAGCGGATGATCGGCCCCGACGCGACGATCACCCTTGATTTCGCGCTGGCGCGGCTCGCCGGCGTGATCGACAAGCTCATCGTCTATCCCGAAACCATGCTGAGGAACCTCGACCGCCTCGGCGGCCTGATCCATTCGCAGCGGGTGCTGCTGGCGCTGACCCAGAAGGACGTCTCGCGCGAGGACGCCTATGCGATCGTCCAGCGCAACGCGATGCGCGCCTGGCGCGGCGAAGGAGAGTTCCTGAAGCTCCTCAAAGCCGACAAGGCGGTCGCCAAAGCGTTGAGCGTAAAGGAGCTCGAGGCCTTGTTCGACCTCGGCTATCACCTGAAACAGGCGGATGCGATTTTCGCTCGGGTGTTCGGAGCGTTGTAGACGCGGTCGCCGACCGCGTCCTGTCATTGCCGGCAGACCGAAGGTCTGACCGGGAATCGACCGACGCCCAGCGCCGCAACCGGATACGCGCTCCGCCTAAAGCTTGAGATCGATCCCGATTTCGCGCTTGATCCGCGCCAGGAATTCCTCGTCGCTCTCGGCACCTTCCTGAATGACCTGTTCGTCGGTCTTGCTCGCCCTGCGCTTCAAAATCGGCTCAGCGTCCGGCCCGGCCGGGTAGCGAAGCTGCCAGCTGTCGCCGTCGACGATGTCTCGAATCAGGTCGCCGACGACAGAGGGTGGGGTTGGGTTGGCGAGCGCGGCGGCGAACATGGCCCCGAGCCGCCGCCCGTGCGGATAGTGACTGTGCGGCGGCGGCGGGGCCCCCTTGGTGAAGATCGGCGTGGCGATGACTCCAGGCTCCACAATCGCAACGCGAACGTTGAACGCCCGCATCTCCTGGGCAAGGACCTCGCTCAGCGCCTCGAAGGCCCATTTCGACGCGGCGTAACTCGCCATCGGCGGGATTGCCGTGCGGCCAGCGATCGAAGTGACGTTGACGATGGTCCCTTTGCGCCCTTCACGCATGCTCCCGACCACCGCCTTGATGCAGCGAAGACCGCCGAAGAAATTCGTTTCCATCACCCGGCGAAACAGGTCGAGCGTCGTCTCTTCCACCGGGCCGCCGCCGGGGATGCCGGCGTTGTTCACCAGGACGTCGATCGGTCCGTGTTCGGCGACAACTTTGGCGAAGCCCTCGCGCACCGAGGCGTCGTCGTCGACGTCGAGCGCGACCAGGTGAATCGGAAGCTTTTCTTTCTCGGCGATTTTGCGCAAGTCCGCCCCGCGGTCCAGGTTGCGCATTGTTGCGGCCACGGAATGTCCGGCGCGGGCGAGCGCAACGGCCGTCGCGAAACCGATGCCGGTGCTCGTGCCTGTGACCAAAGCCAGAGCCATGTCGCGTCCCCGTTCCCCCGAGCCGTCACGGAAGGGTGCGGCCGGCGCCACTTCCGCACAAGTTCATCGCCCGGTCAAATTCCAGCGCGGATTTGGGGAGAAAGGCCGGGCGGGCTTCCGGGCGCGGCTCCTCGCGTTGGCTTTCCTTCCGGCGGACCGGGGCGCCCTCCTTCAGCCCTTGCGCTTGAGCGCGACGCCCGCGCCGGCGGAGGGCGGATGGGGCAGGCCGCTTTGGGCCTTGGCGAGGGCTTCGAGCGCGGCTCTGGTCTCGTGGCCCCACGGCGCGGCGCGCGCGCCCGCTTCGCCCTGAGCGACCGAGATCAGGAGTTGCTCGGAGGCGGCGAGGCGCTCGCCGCCGCTTGAGGTCATGTTAAGCCAGACGCGCATGCGCTTGTCGTCATGCTCAAGCAGATGGCAGGTGACGGCGAGGGCGTCGCCCTCCTTCGCCTCCTTGAAATAATGCAGCATCACCTGCAGCGTATAGATGGATTGGCCACTCTTTCTGCGCCCGGCGGCGTCGAGGCCGATGCGGTCCATCAGCGCGTCGCCAGCGCGACTGAAGACAAGCGCGTAGGCCGCATCGTTCATATGGCCGTTGTAGTCGACCCATTCGCTGACCACGGTCGCTTCGAGCACCGGAAGCGCTAAGCCGCGCCGCATGGCGTTCCCCCGAAGAAATTATCAGAGCCGGCCCGGACGGCCTTCCGCCTCGGGCCAGTATTTCTGCACCAGCGCGAGGAGTTCGACAAGGAATTCGTCGCGCCGCGCCTCAAGCTCCCTGATCGAGCGGCCGGCGGCCTGATCGGCGCAGCCGTCGGCGACCTTGTCGATGAGAGCATCGGTCAATTCGGGCGCGACCAGCTTCGTCCATGGCAGCTTCAGCGCCGGGCCGAACTGCTGCAGCATATGGCGCATGCCCCCCTCTCCCCCAGCGAGATGGAAGGTCAGAAATGTGCCCATCAGCGGCCAGCGAAGGCCGCAGCCGTAAACGACTGCGGCGTCGACCTCCTCGGTGGTGGCGATGTCGTCGTTGACCAGCCACAACGCCTCGCGCCACAAAGCCTCCATCAGCCGGTCGGCGATGAAGCCGACGATCTCCTTGCGCACCGGCAGGGGGCGCATACCGAGCGAGCGGTAAAATGCCGCGGCCCTTTCGATGGTCGCGGGCGCGGTTCTCTCGCCGCCCACCAGCTCCACGAGCGGCAGCAGATAGACCGGATTGAACGGATGGCCGACGAGCATCCGTTCGGGCCGGGTCATCCGCTCGGCGAGGATGGTCGGAAGCAGCCCGGAGGTCGACGAGGCGACGATGGCGTCAGGATTGGCGGCGTCCATGCGGGCGAGCAGGTCCTGCTTGAGGGCCTCGCGTTCGGGAGCGTTCTCCTGAATGAAGTCGGCGCCGGCCACGCAATCCTCCAGCCTCTCGTGAAAGGTGAGCCGCGAAGGGCTCGCGTCTTGAGCGATTCCCCGGCGGGCGATCGCCGGCCACGCCGTATCGATGGCGGCGAACGCCTTGCTCCGGGCGTCGGGGGCCGGGTCCCACGCGTCGACGTCGAGGCCCGCGCCGAGGAACCGGGTCGCCCAGCCAGACCCGATCACGCCCGCGCCAACAATTGCGATCCGTTCGACTGTGGGAGCCATTACCTGCCTGCCTCTTTTCAGTGTCGCTGATTTTGCCTCAATGCGTCTCACGTCGTCGTCGCGGGCATCCGCGAGCTGGGCCCGGCGGCGGCCATCGAAACGACCGCGCCAAGAATGATCGCGCCGCCGATCACTGTCGCCGCGGCGGGCGTTTCGCCGAAAGCCAGCCATACCCAGATCGGTCCGAAGATCGTCTCCGTTTGCGCCAACACGGTCTGCCCGGCCGCCGGCACATGCGGGGCGCCGCGCAGGAACAGCGTGAACCCCAGCCCCATGACCAAGAAGCCGGCCGCGAACGCCGCGAGCACGCCGGACGGCGAGGGGAGCAGGGTGACGCCCTTCGCAAGGCAGACGCCCGCCGACAAAGCGCAGGCGATCAGCCCATAGGCGAATACCGCCGGCGAATAGTCGCGAAGAGGTCCATAACGCATGGCGACGCTGGCGCCGGCGAATCCGAGCGCGGTGAGGACGGCGGCGATGTTGCCCGCGAGATGGCCGGCTTCGAACGCCCCGCCGACGATGACGGCGAGGCCGGCGAGACCGAGCGCAATCGATGCGGCCTGACGCAGGCTCAACCGCTCGCCGAGAAAGACATAGCCGAACAACGCCGCGAGGAGCGGCGCGCAAGAGGAAAGAAAGAGCGCGTTCGCGACGGTCGTCGTCTTCATGGCGAAGATAAACGCGATCGAAGAGAGGCAAAGTGACAGCGCGACAATCACCCCGACCCTCCCGGTCGCGATGAAGCGCGCCAGGAGCGGTCCGGCGCCTCGGGCCCGCAAAATAATGGCGAAGGCGCAGGCGATGCCAAGGTTGCGCCACACCAGGAACTGCCAGGAATTGAGATTCGGCGCGAGCCGCAGGAAGATCCCGGTAAAGCTCCAAGAAAGTCCCGCGGCGAGAACATATAGCGCGCCAACCAGGTATCCGCGCCCCGGCGCTGCTTGGGCCTCAGCGACGCTCATATCGGATTTGTCAGGATCGGCCCGGCCCGCAGTCCTTCGCCTGAAACCTGCCGCCGCATCATTCACTTCTGTTTCTTGAGACCGAGCCTGGCGCGCGCTTCGGCGGGAGTGCAGACGGACGCGCCCATTCGCTCGACGATCTCCCGCGCCCGCTTGACCAGCGCGCCGTTGCTCGCCGGCACGCCGCGGTCAAGCCAGAGGTTGTCCTCGAGCCCAACCCGCACATGGCCGCCGAGCAGAACCGCCTGGGCGGCGAACGGCATCTGCATCCGGCCGATGGCGAAGCCGGCCCAGTTGGCCCCGGCCGGCAGATGGCCTCGCATCGCCAGCATCGCTTCGGTGGTCGCCTCCGCCCCCCAGGGAATGCCGAGGCAGAGCTGAAAGAGCGGCGGCGGGTCGATCAGCCCCTCGGCGATGAGCTGCTTGGCGAGCCAGATATGGCCGAGCTCGAAGCACTCGATCTCCGGCTTGACCCCTGCCGCCTGGATGCGCCGCGCCATCTCGCGCAACACATCGGCGGTCGCCAGAAAAGCGCCGTCGCCGAAGTTGAGCGAGCCGCAATCGAGGGTGCAGATCTCGGGCCTGAGCGCCTCGACATGGGCGACGCGCTCGGCCGCGCCCGCCATGTCGGTGCGGGGGCTGCCCGACGCCGGATTGGCGGGATCGAAGAAAAAATCGCCGCCCATTCCAGCGGTAAGATTGATGACGACGTCGGCGCCCGATGAGCGGATGAGATCGACTGTCTCGCGGTAGAGCTTAGAATCGCGCGCGGCCTTCCCGCTCTTCGGATCGCGCACATGCAGGTGTACGATCGCCGCGCCCGCCGCGTGGGCCTCGAGCGCCGAATCGGCGATCTGGCGCGGCGTCACCGGAATCGCCGGATGCTTGCCGACGGTGTCGCCGGCGCCGGTCACGGCGCAGGAAATGATGACGTTCGTGTTCAAGCTTCCCCCTCGCAGCCTTCAGGCGACTGTGCGCCACGGCGGCGGGAGGCGCAAGGTTTCGCGACCTCCACGCTTTCGCTCGGCGCCGCTCGGCAATCCGATAAGGACACGCTTTCAGCCGGGCATAGGCGGCGCCGGAGAGGCGAAACGGCGACCCCGCGGATCGGGCTGTCGCCCAACCTTTCGATCTCAGGCGTCGCAATGTATATCTCGACGGAGCCGCTTCCTCCCTTGAGAGACCGAAGGAATGACGAAGCTCGGAGGAACCGCCATTGTGGCGGGGCGAAGTATGGCCGGGCTCGCTGCGGCGGCCGCAGTCGCCAAGCGCTTTGATCGCGTCCTAATTTTGGACAGGGATGATTTGCCAGCCGGTCCGGATCCACGCGTCGGGGTCGGGCAGGGTCATCACCTGCACAATTTGTTGAAGGGAGGGGAACTCTCGATCGAAAAGCTCCTCCCGGGAGCCTGCGCCGAGCTCATGGCTCAAGTCGCAGTGCCGGTACGCTCCGGCATCGACATCAGGATCAGCGACCATGGCGAAAGATTGCCCAGGCGCGATCTTGGCTACGACAATATTTGCGCGTCGCGCCCGCTCATCGAGCATGTCGTGGCGCGGCGCCTCATGCAGGAGTCGAACGTCGAAGTGCGTCCGGCGACAAGTCTGGAGAACCTCGTCTTCACCGGCGAGGGGCGTGTCTGCGCCGTCATGGCGCAAACAATCGGGAAGGCGCCCGAGCGCGTGAACGCGGATCTCGTGGTCGATTGCACCGGTCATCTGTCGAAAGCGACTGATATCCTGTCGGCCGGCGTCGCTCACACAGTTCCGACATTCAGGATCAATATCGGAATTTCGTACACGAGCGCGATTTACGACGCGCCGGATGGAGCGGCCGACGGAAGCAAGGGGTTTGTCGTCTTGCCGTCGCCGCCAAACAAACGCGGCGCTTTCGTGAGCCTGATCGAGGATGGCAAGTGGCTGGTTTCGCTGCACACGCGGTTCGAAAGGAAACTGCCGGCGACACAGGAGGAGATGATCGAATTCGCGAGCGAGATCGAGACGCCCGACGCCGCTGACTTCCTCAAGCAAGCCAAGGTTCTGACGCCGATACGTTCCTTCCGTAAACCGGAGGCGGCGTGGCGGCGTTTCAACAAGGTGGCGAACTTGCCCGATGGATTTCTGCTGGTCGGAGATTCCATGGCCAGTTTCAATCCAATCTTTGGCCAGGGCATGTCGACCGCGTGGCTCGAGGCGGTCGCGCTGGAGGAACTATTGAGCCAACGCGCCGCCGCCAAGCGTGGTCTCGAAGGACTGGCGAGCGAATATTTTCCTGAGGCCGCGCGGATCTGCAAAGAAGCCTGGAGCGGCAGCACGCTGGTCGATTCGGCCTATCCGGAAGTGACCGGCGACCTGCACCCGGGATCCAAACAGGCCGTCATCTATCTGCGCGCGTTGCGGATGCTTCTGGCGGACGATCCTGAACTTCACGCGGACTACATTGGCACGGGCCAAATGACGACGCCGGGCGCCGTGCTCAGGCGGCCGGACCGGATGCAGCGCGTAATGGCGGCGATGGCGACGCTGAGATCGTGAAACTATCGAGCGCGCCCCGGCTTCGCCAAAAATGGAAGACGCGGCCGAGGGGGACCGGCCGCGTCTTCGCTTCGCCGAGGCTGATAAACGCTTGCCCCGGGACTACTCGGCGCCGTCGCCGTCGCGCTCGCCCATGTGATGGCGCATCATGTCCATCGCGAACCGCGCCCGCTCCGGCATCAGCATGCGTCCAAGCATGCCAAACCTGTGTTGCTGCGAATCGTCGAGACTTGCGTAGAGCGGCTTGGCGGCGTCGGCGATCTTCTTGATGTCGGCCGCGCCCTGCGAGAGACGGTCGGCCATCGCCTCGAGATGGTCGATCGGCGACATGCGCTCGCCCTCGTCGCGGGTCTGCATCATTTTCTGCATCGCGTCCATGCGCGCCTTGGCGGCGTCCTTGACCGCGGCTTCAAACGGGCCCCACAGTTTCTCCTGGTCGGGGGTCAGCTGAAGACCGGCCTTCATGCCGGCGAGCTTGGCGTCGAGCATCGTCTCGCGATCGGCCGCCCAATGCTGCATACGCTCGGCATGCGACGGCGGCTGGTCGCCGGCCGCCGCAGCGGTCAGCGCGAAAGCGGAAGCAGAGACAGAAAGCGCGGCTAGAACCCCGAGGACTGTGCGTTTCATGACAAGGACCCCTGTCCTGATTGGTCGAACAGGACGGTGATCGCATACAAGATGAAATGCAAATTAACTCGGCGTAATGAAGCCGAAAGGCGGCAGGACGAAGACTTTGCGGTAAACGCGAAGGTTGGCCCGCAAGGGCGCGACGTCTGTCGTACACGGGAGCGGAGATGAGCGAATCAGTGCTGGAAAAGTTCGCTAGCCGGCTGGCGGCCAACGGCGAGGCTTTGTGCGCCTGGGTCACCGTGAACGAGCCGGCAATCGCCGAGTGGCTGGCGCGCGAAGATTTCGACGCGGTCATGCTCGACATGCAGCATGGGGCGATCGACTTCGCCGGCGCGATGCGCTCGATCCTCAGCGTCGCTCTCGCCGGCAAGCCAACCATCGTGCGTGTGCCGGTTGGGGAATTTGCCCTCGCCAGCCAGCTCCTTGACGCTGGGGCAAGCGGCATACTGGCGCCAATGATCAACAGCGGCGACGACGCGAGGAGCTTCGTCGACTTCGTCAAATTTCCTCCGCTCGGGCGCCGCTCGTGGGGACCGCGGACGGCGCTACCGCTGAGTGGCCTCGACGCGACTCACTATCTCAACGCGGCCAACGCGATGACACAGGCGATCGCGATGATCGAGACGCGCGCTGCGCTTGACGCGCTCGACGATATTCTCGCAGTCGCGGGAATCGACGGCGTGTTCGTCGGCCCGTCCGACCTCTCAATCGCGCTCAGCGCGGGCGCGAGCGTCGAGCCGCGCAGCGGGGCCCTGATGACCGAGGCGCGGCGGGTCGCCGGGCGGGCGAAGGCGAGCGGAAAATACGCGGCGATGTTCTGCTTCGACGGCGCGGACGCGCGCGCGATGCTCGCGCTCGGCTATCGGGTGTGCACCATCGCCAGCGACCATGCGCTCATGCGCGCGAGCGCCCAGGCCGAGCTCGCCGCCGCGCGGACTGAACGCCCCTGAGGATCGCCGCCGCACTGGAAAAATCCAATTCAGGGCCCATATCCCGTCTACGTTCGATGATTTCCGCGCGCGCCGCAGCGGGCTGACACAGAGCCGGGTTCAAGCGTGCATCCGGGAGCCCAAGAGGCTAATGTGGAGAAGGCGCGAATCGAGCTCCGCCGGACCTTAAGCCCAATCACTTAAAAGGCTTTGATTTTGCAGGAAGAAGGCAAGGACCTGGCCGACGAGGCTGAGTCTGTCGGCGAAAGCTACGGCGCGGATTCGATCAAGGTGCTGCGCGGCCTGGACGCGGTGCGCAAGCGGCCGGGCATGTATATCGGCGACACCGACGACGGGTCGGGTCTCCACCACATGATCTACGAGGTGGTCGACAACGCCATCGATGAGGCGCTCGCCGGCCACGCCAAGCTTGTCACCGTGACCTTGAACGCCGACGGCTCCTGCACCGTGACCGACGACGGACGCGGCATCCCGACTGGCATCCACGACGAGGAGGGCGTCTCGGCGGCCGAGGTCATCATGACCCAGTTGCACGCCGGCGGGAAATTCGACCAGAACTCCTACAAGGTTTCCGGCGGCCTGCATGGCGTCGGCGTGTCGGTGGTCAATGCGCTGTCGACGCAGCTCATCCTGCGGGTCTGGCGCGACGGGCTCGAGCATTTCGTCGAATTCGCCGATGGCGACGTGGTTGCGCCGCTGAAGGTCGCAGGGCCTGCTCCGCTTGTCGACGGGCGGCCGAAGCGCGGCACCGAGGTCACGTTCACGCCCTCGCCCAAAACCTTCACCATGGTCGAGTTCGACTATGCGACGATCGAGCATCGCCTGCGCGAGCTCGCCTTCCTCAATTCCGGCGTGCGCATCGTGCTGACCGACTTGCGCCACGCCGAGCCCAAGCGGGAGGAGCTTCACTACGAAGGGGGTCTCGAGGCGTTCGTGCGTTATCTCGACCGCGCCAAGACGGCGCTCATCGACAAGCCGATCCTCATCAGGGGCGAGCGCGACGGGATCGGAGTCGAGGTCGCGCTGTGGTGGAACGACAGCTACCACGAGAACGTGCTCCCGTTCACCAACAACATCCCGCAGCGCGACGGCGGCACGCATCTCATCGGCTTGCGCAGCGCGCTCACCCGCCAGGTGGTCGGCTACGCCGAAAGTTCCGGGCTTTTAAAGAAAGAACGGGTCGACCTCTCCGGAGACGACACCCGCGAGGGCCTGACCTGCGTCTTGAGCATCAAGTGCCCGGATCCGAAATTCTCTTCGCAGACCAAGGACAAGCTGGTCTCCTCCGAGGTCAGGCCGGTCGTCGAGGGCCTGGTCAACGACCTCATGTCGCAATGGTTCGAGGAGCATCCGCAGGAGGCGCGGGTGATCGTCGGCAAGGTGGTCGAGGCGGCCATGGCGCGCGAGGCGGCGCGCAAGGCGCGCGAGCTTACGCGCCGCAAGGGGGCGCTCGACATCGCGAGCCTGCCCGGCAAGCTCGCCGACTGCCAAGAGCGCGATCCGGCGAAGTCGGAGATTTTCATCGTCGAGGGCGATTCGGCCGGCGGCACCGCCAAGCAGGGCCGCAACCGCGAGTTCCAGGCGGTGTTGCCGCTGCGCGGCAAGATCCTCAACGTCGAGCGCGCGCGCTTCGACAAAATGCTGGGCAGTGAGCAAATCGGCACCTTGATCACCGCGCTCGGCGCGGGAATTGGGCGCGACGACTTCAATCTGGAGAAGCTGCGCTACCACAAGATCATCATCATGACCGACGCCGACGTCGACGGCTCGCACATCCGCACCCTTCTGCTCACCTTCTTCTTCCGCCAGATGCGCCCGGTCATCGAGGCGGGGCATCTGTTCATCGCCCAGCCGCCGCTGTTCAAGGTCAAACGCGGACAATCGGAGCAGTATCTCAAGGACGAGCGGGCGCTCGAGGACTATCTGGTCGAGACGGGGCTCGACGGGGCGACGCTGACTCTCGCCGGCGGCGAAGTGCTGGCCGGCCAAGACCTGCGGGCGCTGGTCGAGGAGGCGCGCGCGCTTCGTCACCTGCTCGACGGGCTTCATTCGCGCTATAACCGCACCCTGGTCGAGCAGGCTGCGCTCGCCGGCGCGCTCAGGCCTTTGAGCGGGCCAGACGATCCGGAGGCCGAGCCGCGCGCGCTGCGCCTCGCCGAGCGTATGAACGCCATCGCCGAAGAGACCGAGCGCGGCTGGAGCGGCCGGGTCGAGGCCGGCGGTTATGTGCTGACGCGCGAGGTTCGCGGCGTCCGCCAGGCGGCGGCGCTTGATGCCGGCCTCCTCGCCTCTGCCGACGCGCGCCGCCTCGACGAGCACGCCGGGCCGTTGCGCGAGGCCTTCGCCCAACCGGCGACGTTTCAGCGCCGGGGCGAGACGACGACCGTCTCTGGTCCCTCGGAGCTTCTCGAGGCCGTCAACGCGGCCGGCCGCAAGGGCGTGACCTTTCAGCGCTACAAGGGCTTAGGCGAAATGAACAAAGACCAGCTCTGGGAGACGACGCTCGACCGCGACGCCCGGACGCTCTTGCAGGTCAAGATCCGCGAGGTCGACGAGGCCGACGACATCTTCGTCAAGCTCATGGGCGACATCGTCGAGCCGAGGCGCGAGTTCATCCAGGACAATGCGCTAAACGTCGCGAATTTGGACGTGTGAGGAACCCTGGCGTCCTCGCAAAAGCCGGGGACAACCGTTACGCCTCCTTGCCAAAGCCGTAATGCCGGCCAATCTGGCGTCCCATGAAGTTCCCGCCTGAATTTCTTGACGAGATCATGGCCCGGCTGCCGGTCTCCGAAGTGGCGGGAGCGCGGGTCAAATTGCGGAAAGCCGGGCGGGAATGGCGCGGCCTGTCGCCGTTCACCTCAGAGAAAACGCCCTCCTTCTTCGTCAACGACCAGAAGCGGTTCTTCCATGACTTCTCGTCGGGCAAGCACGGAACGATCTTCAATTTCCTGATGGAGATCGAGGGCCTGAGCTTCCCCGAGGCGGTCGAGCGGCTCGCCGGGATGGCGGGCCTCCCCATGCCGCGCCGGAGCGACGCCGATGCGGCTGAGGAGAAAAAACGCGCGAGTCTGATCGAAGTCATCGCCATGGCTGCGCGCATCTTTGAATCGAACCTCCAGCAGCCGGTCGGGGCAAAAGCGCGCGGCTATCTTTCCGACCGCGGTCTTGGGCCCGCGGTGCAGCAGCGCTTTTCGCTCGGCTATGCGTCGCCCGAGCGCTTTCATCTACGCGATGGGCTCGCGGCCAAAGGGGTCGGCGTCGATCAGTTGATCGAGGCGGGCCTCCTCATCCATGGCGAGGATATCGCTGTTCCTTATGACCGGTTCCGCGACCGGGTGATGTTTCCGATCCACGACCGCGCGGGTCGCGTCATCGCCTTCGGCGGCCGGGCGATGGAGCCGGGGGCCAAGGCGAAATACCTCAATTCGCCGGAGACCGCGCTCTTCCACAAAGGCGCGCTGCTGTTCAATCACCATCGCGCCCGCAAAGCCGCGCACGACTTGGGCGAAGTCATCGTCGTCGAGGGCTATATCGACGCGATCGCGGTGAGCGAGGCAGGGTTCCCCAATGTCGTCGCGCCGCTCGGCACCGCGCTCACGCCCGACCAGTGCGCACTTCTTTGGGCGATGGCGAGCGAGCCGATCCTGTGCTTCGACGGCGACGGCGCCGGCCGGCGGGCGGCCTTCCGCGCCATCGAGATGGCGTTGCCGCTGATCGGCGCCGCAAAGAGCCTGCGCTTCGCGCTTCTGCCCGAAGGTCAGGATCCGGACGACCTCATCCGCCTGAGCGGGCCTGAAGCGATGGCCGAGCACATCAAGGCCGCGCGGCCGTTCGCCGACATGCTGTTTATCCGGGAGACCGACGGCGAGCGGTTTGACACCCCCGAACAGCGCGCGGCGCTCGAGCGGCGACTCGGCGAAGCGGTTGCAAAAATCGTGGACGAACCGCTGCGCCGCCACTACCAGGCGTACGTGAAGCGGCGCCTTGCGGCGTTCTTTGGCGACGAGCGCGAGCGCTTGGGCTGGGGCGTCGGCGGCGCAAGGCGAGCCTTCGCCCCGCGGCGCGGCGGACCTTTCTCCCCGCACGGGCCTCGCGTCGGCCTCGCCGAGTCGCCGCTGGCTCCCCAGAGCAAGCTCTCCCGCAAGGCCCACTCTCCCGCGCGTGAAATCATGATTCTGGCGATCGCCCTAAGCCATCCCTCGTTGCTGGAGCGGCACAGCGAGGAGCTTGCGGCGACCGAATTCGCTGGCGCCGGCCTCGGCGCGTTCCGCGATGCGCTGCTCGCCGCTCCGGCCGAGGCGCTGCTTGGTTCTGCGGCGCTGGCGGAATGGCTAACCGGCGCGGGGCGCAGAGCGGAATGCGAGCGCATCGTGGCGCTAGCCGCCAAGATGCCCAACTGGTGGTGCATGCGGCCGGAAGCTGCGGTCGCCGACGCCGATCTGGTGCTCAGACAAAGCTTGGCCTTGCATCGGCGAGCAGGCGCGTTACATAGGGACCTGAAGCTCGCGGAGCGGTCTCTCGCGGCGGAGTCGAACGAGCTTAATCTTGCGCGACTGCTTGATATCAAAGCGAATTTGGCCGACCTTGCGGACGCCGAAGCAGCGATTGACGGTTTTGGCGATCAATCCGGGCGCGCCTCGTCCGCGATCTGACCAGGGCGAGCCAACAACGGAAGGCCAAAAAACAGAAAGTGCGGCGTTTCCTTGGGGGCCCGCGGAAAGCCAGCCTTAGGCTTCGCCTGAGCAATCTTGATTTGCGGCTGCCCGCAGTTGCGGGACGGTCGAGGGACGATAGACCCGGCGCCGTTGGCTGCGGGATGACGGAGACGCCGCAATGGCAAAAAAAGATGAGGCGAAGGGCGAGAGCGAAGCGACGGTCGTCGAGACTCCCGACAGCCCGCTGCTCGATCTCAGCGACGCCGCCGTCAAGCGGATGCTCAAGATCGCCAAGAAGCGCGGCTGGGTGACGCAGGAGGAATTGAACGCCGTCCTCCCATCGGAAGAAATTTCGTCCGACCAGATCGAGGACATGAATGCGATGCTCAGCGAGATGGGCATCAATGTCGTCGAGAGCGAAGACGCGGAAGAAGCGGAAAAGGAAAGCTCCGAGACCGTCGAGGAGGAAGAGGCCGAAGGCGGCGAAATCGTCGAGGCGGCGCGATCGACCGCGGTCGTGACGCGCAGTTCCGAGCCCGCCGAACGCACCGACGATCCGGTTCGCATGTACCTGCGCGAGATGGGCTCGGTCGAGCTCCTGTCGCGCGAGGGCGAAATCGCCATCGCCAAGCGGATCGAGGCCGGCCGCGAGGCGATGATCGCGGGTCTGTGCGAAAGCCCGCTCACCTTCCAGGCGATCATCATCTGGCGCGACGAACTCAACGACGGCAAGATTCTTCTCCGCGACATCATTGATCTCGAAGCAACCTACGCCGGCCCCGACGGCAAGAAGGCGCCCAAGACCGACTATTCCGCTCCCGGCGCGCCGCCGCCGCCCAATCCGGCCCGCGACCGCATCGCGCCGGCGACCGCGCCCCAGGCGCCGCCGGAAGGATTCGAGGGCGATCAGGTCCCGACGCCCGAAAGCCTCGACGACGAGGACGATCTTGAGAATTCGGTCTCGCTGTCGGCGATGGAGGCCGACCTCAAGCCAAAAGTGCTCGAGACCTTCGACCGCATCGCCGACGCCTATAAGAAGCTGCGCCGCCTGCAGGATCAGAACGTCGAGAATAAGCTCAGGAGCGAATCGCTCTCGCCGGCCCAGGAGCGCAAATACAAGACGCTGAAGAAGGAGATCGTCGGCGACGTCAAGTCGCTGTCGCTCAACCAGAACCGCATCGACGCCCTGGTCGAGCAGCTCTACGACATCAACAAGCGCCTGATCGGCCTCGACATCCGCCTCATGCGGATGGCCGAGACCCACCGCGTCGGCCGCGAGGACTTTCTCAAGAACTACCAGAATTCGGAGCTCGATCCGAAATGGCTGCTTCGCGTCTCGAAGCTGTCGACGCGCGGGTGGAAGGACTTCATCGCTGCCGACAAGAACGCGATCAAGGAAATCCGGGCCGAAATCCAGTCGCTGGCGACCGAGACCGGGCTTGAGATCCAGGAATTCCGCCGGCTGGTGCAGATGGTGCAGAAGGGCGAGCGGGAGGCGCGGCAGGCGAAGAAAGAGATGGTCGAGGCTAACCTGCGTCTCGTGATCTCAATCGCCAAGAAATACACCAATCGCGGCCTGCAGTTTCTCGATCTCATTCAGGAAGGCAACATCGGCCTCATGAAGGCGGTCGACAAGTTCGAGTATCGCCGCGGCTACAAGTTCTCGACCTACGCCACCTGGTGGATTCGGCAGGCGATCACCCGCTCGATCGCCGATCAGGCAAGGACGATCCGCATCCCCGTCCACATGATCGAGACAATCAACAAGATCGTGCGCACCTCGCGCCAGATGCTGCACGAGATAGGCCGCGAGCCGACGCCGGAGGAGCTCTCGGAAAAGCTCGCCATGCCGCTCGAAAAAGTGCGCAAAGTGCTCAAGATCGCCAAGGAGCCGATCAGCCTCGAGACCCCGATCGGCGACGAGGAGGACAGCCACCTCGGCGACTTCATCGAGGACAAGAACGCGGTCTTGCCGATCGACGCGGCGATCCAGTCGAACCTGCGCGAGACGACGACCCGCGTGCTGGCTTCGCTCACCCCGCGCGAAGAGCGGGTGCTGCGCATGCGCTTCGGCATCGGCATGAACACCGACCACACGCTCGAAGAGGTCGGTCAGCAGTTCTCGGTGACGCGCGAGCGCATCCGCCAGATCGAAGCCAAGGCCTTGCGCAAGCTCAAGCACCCGAGCCGGAGCCGGAAGCTGAGGAGCTTCCTCGACAATTGAGCGATCGGAGCGCGGCGCAATTGGCTTGATCCTGGCTCCTTCGCGGCTCCGGGGTCAGGCCTTCTCTTCGCTCGGCGACGCCTTAACAACAAATCGATGCTGCTGAATTGGCAAAGCTCTGGCGAGCGCAATTGACAGGGTATTTTACTCCCAGAACAGGGCGATTTTCTCTCCCATAACAGGCGGTTTTTTCGCATAACAGAAGCTGCTCGGCGACGAAGCTGGATTTGCGTTCGCCGGACATCCCACCGCTTCGACCGACACGGTTCAGCTCGCCATCCCGAACGCGCTTGCGCACAGGCACGGGATCCGCGCGGCTTTGCCGGGGTTTCCGCGGCCGGCGAAGGCTCCCGCATCTCGCCCAGCCACGGCTCGGCGCGCCGCCAGCGCTCGACCGGTAGAGTAGGAGTGTGGCGCGGTGGCGTTAGGTTGAGCATATCGGTTTGCCGCCCCTTTCGTCTGGCGGTGCCTTAGTGGCTCGACCATGGCTCCGTTTCCACACCCCCCTCATCGAACCGGACGTGCAGATTTCCCGCATCCGGCTCTCGGACAAGACCTCACGCCTTCGTCCACGGCACGTCGTGCCCAAGGCGGCTCAGGCGTACGAGCCCGAAGTGCCCGTAGAGGTGCGAGAGTGGATAGCTCCCGCCCCCTCGTCGCCTGACCTTGTGCTTGGAGCGCAACCACCGGCGCAACCGCACCGCTGTGTAAGCGTCGAGCGCCCGATACGCCTTGTTGATGGTTCCTACTTGGAAGTAGTTCGCCCATCCGCGCAACGTGCGGTTCACTTTGCCCACCAGCGTTGTGGTCTCTTGCCATGTTCCCGCTCGGTCGGTCAGCGCGTGGACTTTCTCGACCACGCGCTCAATGCTTTTCTTTGACGGCCGGTAGCCGATACGGGCCTCGCCGGTCCTTGCCGAAAACATTCGCCCGAACGTGTATCCCAGGAAATCGAACTCTCCTCCCGGCACTGTGCAGATCCGTGTCTTCTCCTCGTTCACCGTGAGCTTCAGCTTGCCCATGATCTCGCGCAGGCTGTGCAAGGCCGCTTCGGCCTTGCCCCTTCTGCACAGGATCACGAGGTCGTCGGCGTAGGTCACGAGCCGCGCGCCGAGGCTTCGCTCGAGCCCGAACATCTTCCATCCCAGCACAAACCGGCGCATGTAAATATTGGCCAGCAGGGGTGAGATGGGCGAGCCCTGCGGAATGCCGCGCCGCGTGTCCCGCGCCTCGGTCGTGCGTGTCTTCCGACCCCGATCATCGGTTTCTTCCACGGGACAATCCAGCCACATCCTGATCAGATGCAGCATGCGCCGATCAACGATCCGGCGCGCTACCGACTTCAAAAGCTCGGTATGGGGAATGCTCCCGAAGTAGTCCGCGAGGTCGGCGTCCACCACTTCCGGATGGCCGCGAAACAGCAGCTCTCCCGCCGCGACCACCGCCTGTTGGGCGTTTCGCCCGGGGCGGTAGGCGTAGAGTTCCGATGGGAGGTCGGCTTCGAAGATCGGCTCCAGCACCAGCATCGCTGCTGTCATGCAGACCCGATCCCGCAAGGTTGAGATGCCCAGCGGCCTGAGCTTGCCGTTGGCCTTCGGTATGTAAACGCGTCTGATAGGGTCCGGTCGGTAAGTCTCCTGCCTGAGCGCAAGCGCCAGTTCGCCCAGCCATCGCTCCACCCCATACGTCTCGACGGCCTCGAAGTCCTGACGGTCCACGCCCGGCGCGCCCTTGTTGGAGCGGCACTGGGCATAGGCGTGCGCCAGAGTGTCGTCGCGGCGGATCTTGTCGTAGAGGACGTAGAAGCGGTAGCCGGGTTCTGCCTTCGCTTTCGCGTGCAACGCCGTCTGCAGTTTCTGAACGCCGTCCGGAGTTGATAGGTTGCCCAATCTCCAGGTCCCTCGCTGCGTCTTGCGTCTGTCTTGAACTGAGGTCCCTTCCCTCCCCGGCGTTATCCGGCTTCAGCGGTACTACGAACCTCTCCGCGACCCCATGAGGCCCGGCCCATCCCTCGCGGGCGTCCGGTTGGTCATCCCTGACCACGCCATGGGGCTTCCCGTGTTGCGCGCGCTTTCCTTGTGTACGTGCTGCCGCCACTACCCCGGTGCAGCGACTGGGCGTCGTCTTCGCTCATCTCGCCCAGCCGTATCAGCCTTCCCCGAAAACGTCGTCGGGTCGGCCTGCACATCGTCCTTTTCGAGATCCCATGAGGCGATGGTAGCGACCTGCGATTCGGGAGCATGAGGTCGCTTACCACCCACTCTGGAGGCGACCATGCAAAACGTAGCTGATCAATTAGCACCGACCACGATCCGGGCCGATCTTTGCGCAATATTCATCTCATTGGAACTGAGCCGATCGACCTGGCTGGTTACGTCATTGTCGCCAGGCCGCGGAGAGAAGATGTCAAAGCACAGCGTGTCCGCCGGGGATATCGCTGCGCTGTTGGCCCGCATTTTGGAGCTCAGGAGGAAAGCGTACGCGCGGACCGGAAAATCCTTCCCGATCATCGTCATTCAAGAAGCGGGGTTGGACGGTTTCTGGATTCACCGTGTCTTGCTGAGTGAGGGAATTGAGAGCCACGTTGTCGATGCAGCCTCAATTGCGACTTCGCGCCGGCGGCGTCGGGCCAAGACCGACAGGATCGATGGCGAGGCTTTGCTTCGCGCGCTGCTCGCCCACAAGCGCGGCGAACCGCGGGTCTGTTCAATGGTTCGGGCGCCGACGCCTGAAGATGAAGACCGCCGCCGGATTTGCCGTGAGCGCAAGGTGCTGATCATGGAACGGGTTCAGCACGTCAACCGGATCAAAGGATTGCTCTTCTCTCAGGGCGCATCCGAGTATGAGCCGTTGCGTCGCGATCGACGGGCGCGGCTGGATGCGCTCCAGACTGGCGACGGCCGTCGCTTGCCCGAACATCTCAAAGCCCAGGTTTGTCGAGAACTCGATCGGCTCGAATTGCTTCTCGAGCAGATCAAAGCTGTGGAGTCCGAGCGGGACGCGCTGCTCAACGCACAACAAACCAAAGGGTTGGCCCCGCCGCCGATGTTGCTGGGTGTCCATGGGATTGGGCCGGAATTCGCTTCGGTCCTCTGGTCTGAGGGACTCTCCAGGCACTTCGATAACCGCCGACAGGTCGCCGCTTATGCCGGCCTTGCCCCGACGCCTTGGCAAAGCGGGTCGGTCAATCGCGAGCAGGGCATCTCGCAATCGGGCAACCCGCGACTACGGACAACGATGATTCAGCTCGCCTGGCTTTGGATACGCTATCAGCCGCGCTCCGCACTCACCCTCTGGTTCCAGGACCGAAACGAACGTAACGGCGGTCGTCGGCGCAAGACGACGATCGTGGCGCTGGCGCGAAAGCTGCTGGTCGCACTCTGGAAATATCTGAGCGCTGGGGTCGTGATCGAAGGCGCCATGATTAGGCCCGCCTGACGATAGCCCCCGTCTTCCACGCATCCAATCCCGTAATCCTCAGGACGTGATCAGTCCTGACGGATCCAGGTGGACGAACCGAAGCAAGCCGTGGCCTGAAACGCCGTTTTCGAGAAAGGTTCTCGTCTTCCTGAGCCCTACCCGCCGCAAGCGGGATGTTGGTGCAGCCGTCGCGAACGGCGACCGTATGTGAGGTTGATCGTGCTCGGAAACGAGCCGCGTCACGCTTAGAGGGCTCAGAACCTCGGATACCGGACAAACCGCTGGAGACTTATCACCCGGAAACAAACCGCTTGACTGCCACCTGCTCATGTGAGGCTTGCTCGGCGTTTACTCGCGTTGCGGCCCGCACACTCGCGCGGTCACCTATATGTGACCAGCTACACCGAAGGCTTCAGCCATTTCGTCACCTCCATGACTGCTCCGGTTGCTTCCGGCTGGAGCGTTCGCCGGGTGGGACTTGCACCCACTGGAAAAGCGCCGCCTTCTCACGGCGCACACGTGAAGCGGACATCTCTGAAACCCGACATGATGACCGCGAAGGCAGGCCTAAACTCGAATGCGGTCGTCGACAGGGGCGCGGCCCATGTTAGAGTGAGCAAGCCGGCTCGCGCCGGCCCCAAGGAGCCTCGGCTGCGATTCGCCGCGGCGAGGCAAACCACAGGGCTGGCGCGCAGCGGATGAGGGCGCCCCGGCCGCCGCAGGGGAGGGAGAATATGGCCTACAAGGATATCCTTGTCTTTCTCGATCCGACGGCCGAGGCGGTCGAGCGCACCCGCTTCGCGGTCTCGCTGGCAAAGACGCACGGGGCGCGATTGATCGGGATCGACGTCAGCGCGCCGCCCGCCGGTAAGGAAGAGGAAAGCGCGGGGACAACTGAGCGGATGTTCGCCGAGGCGACCCGGGAGGCCGCGTCGGCGGCCGTCTTCGTGCCAGCGGACAAGCCGGGCGACGCCGACCTCTTCTGCCATTGCGTCGACTTGATGATTGCGCCCGGCCCTGAAAGCCTGGCGCGTGAAGCCATTCGCGGCGGCGCCCTCGATCGGGCGCTGCTCGAATCCGGCGTTCCGATGCTGATCCTGCCGCCGGACTGGAGGCCAGGCCCGATCGGCGACAACGTCGTCATCGCTTGGAACGCCGCGCGCGAGGCCTTGCGCGCCGTGCATGACGCGATGCCGGTGCTTGAGAAGGCGAAAAAGGTCACCCTGTTCGCGTTTTCGTCACGGCCGAGCGCCCTGCGCAGGTCGGCGCAGATGCTGGTCGATCACCTGGCGGCGCATGGCGTCAAAGCCGAGCATATCTCGGACTGGACTAATACCGGTGACCTGACCGCGGTCGAAGCGCTGTTCGCCAGCCTCGACACGCAGGACGCCGATCTCATCGTCGCCGGCGCCTTCGGCCATTCGAGGCTCTACGAGGGCCTGTTCGGTGGTGTGAGCATGGACCTCATGCGCCAGCAATCGCTGCCGGTGCTGATGTCGCACTGAACGTCCGCAACCGCGCCGATCTGCCGAAGGCGGCGCCGGGCCTTGGACCTGGCGAGATCCCGTGTGCGGCCAGGCGGCGGTTGGCGGTGTCGAGCTCGGACGAAGGCCACGCTTGACCTTGTTGCGCCGCACAATTTAAACTCTTTATCTGAGATAGTGCATTAGCAAAGCGGCGCCCGCGATCGTTAAAGCCGCTAACCGATTCCTGTCGAGGGTAAGCATGCATTTATTGCCAAATCTTGGCGGTGCGTTCGTCGAAAGAGTTGGGTTATACGAAGCTTGGCAGCTGCCTCTAACCCTGCTTATGTTATTGGCTGCCGCGATAATCACAAAAAACGAGATAGGACTGTTCGTCAAAATTGAAGACCTCATTCGCAAGATCGAAGACCGGCCTTACCTCAGCGCGGCGTTGCTTGCCGGCGTCGCTGCCTGCCTTCGCTTGTCTTTGTCGCCGTTTATCGGAACCCCACAGCCGATCGTGCCCGACGAGCCCAGCCTGATGTTGCAGGCCCAGACATATTTCAGCGGACGTCTGGCCAACCATGTCAATTTGTTGCCTGACTTTGAATCCGTCTATGTCCTTCTCTCTCCGACCTATTCGTCTCAGTATCCGGTCCTTCGCTCGTTCCCGCTGGTCGTAGGCTATTGCCTCGGCATCGGAGCATGGGGAGGCGTTCTTCTCTCCGTGGTTGCGCTGACCGTGGCGGTGTATTGGATGGTGAGGGAATGGATCAATGCCAGATACGCCTTCATCGCCGCTTTGATCGTCATCATACGATACGGGCTTTTCAGCTTTTGGGTGAATTCATATTTTGGCGGAGCGTTTACCGCGCTTGGCGGGGTCTTGTTGTTGGGGGGATTCAAGGCAGTCAAATCGCGCCCGACTCTATTGAACGGCGCCGCAGTCGGCCTGGGCGTCGTCGTTCTGATGACAACGCGGCCATATGAGGGAATGGTTTACGCGCTTCCCTTTGGAGTGGCTCTGGTCATTCACTTTGTTCGGTCGAAGAGCCCGGAGCGGAGGGCGCTGGTGCCGGTCGGTCTGTCGGCGGCTTTCCTGGTCGGGGCCGGATTTGGGCTTACCTTGGCTCATGACCAGGCCGTGACGGGAGACTGGAAGGTTTCGCCCTATTTGCTCTACCGTCAGACGGTCGGCCAAGTGCCCGCCTTCCTGGTAGAGAGCCACGATCCGCGGGGTGAAGGCCAAGCTCGGTACGCCGCGACCCAAAAAGCAGTCAATTATGATGTGGCGTTTTATGATCGTCGAGAAACTTGGCTTGGGATTTTCTTCGCGGAGACATCCCGCTTTCGGCATTATTGGCTCTTTTATGTCGGTTTCGCGCTCCTCATTCCGTTCGTGGTCGGAATTTACGCTCTCAATGGCGAGCCGACCTTTTTACTTGCGGCGGCCTCGCTCGGCGTCGGTCTTTCGCTCGGCAGCTTCAATTCCGCCCATTACGCGGCGCCCGGTTTCGGTCTCGTCATCCTGGCTACCATGGCCGGATTTAGAACCCTGCGGCAATGGCGGCCTTGGGGCTATTCCTATGGGTTGTCGCTCACACGGGTTCTGCCGTTAGCGCTGGTCGTTGGATCGGTCGTTCCACTGAGCTCGGCGTTGAGCGGCTGGCCGGTCTTTTATCTGACGAGTCATGATACGCCGCCCTGTTGCTGGCTCCGGCCGCGCTCGCTTCATACGACTGTCGCCGATGCAGTTGATCATTACGAAGGCAAAAACCTGCTTATCGTCGATACTGGCCCGAATTCGCCGGTAGGGAAGGATCTGGTCTTCAACGACGCGGACATCGATGACGAGAAGACGATCTGGATCAATGACGACCCCGAATTCAACCGGCTGGCGATTGACCGCTACCCGCACAGACGGATCTGGCGCCTCGGCTGGCTGGACAGCGGCGCGGCGTGCCTGCAGTCTTTCGGGGTCGTCTCAAATCTGGCCGACAGCCGCGATATTGAGCCCCTCTCGGGTGATGAGAAGCAGGGTTGGGTTCCGGGCTCGCCGGAAAGATGCCCGGAAGGTCTCATTCACGCGCCGCTTCGCGATGTCTTGTGACCGATTTTCCGATGCGCGATAGCGCGGATGCTCTCGTAGGCGCTTGCGAGGCTACAACCATCGCGGCCGATTTTCACCACCGAGATTCTCGAGGCGAGCCCGCGAACAACGGGAACACCTCCGGCGTGATTCCACCGGATCAATGGGTCTGACCGGAGGGAGAACTGGTCGAATAGGATTCAGCCCCGAGGGCGCGGCGCCCCATGCGGGACAGCATAACCGTAAGGGCCACGGTCGCTAATCCGCCGAAGCCGAGTGTGGCCCAGCGTAACGGCGCCGCGCCGGTCGTCCAGGCGGAGAGACCGGCGTCAGCCAGTGTGCCGATGTAGACGTAGAGCAGCAGCGCGGGCAAGGACGCGGCTGTGCCAATCAGATAGGCCTTGGCCCCAATTGCAGACAAGCCAAGAGCGTAGCTTGTCGCGGCGAAAGGCATAACTGGCGAAATCCGCAGGAGGCAAACGATGCGCCAGCCGTCGCGCGCAAGCAGTTCGTCGAAACGAGTAAGTCTCGGCCGGCGCGCAAGCTGCCGCGCGATGGCGTCGCGGAACAGCGAACGGCTGAGCGCGAAAGCGAGAATGGCGCCAGCCATCGTGCCGACCGCGGCAAGCAGAAATCCGAACGGCAATCCATACGAGGCGCCCGCAGCTATGCCGAGCAGGGAGGCCGGCAGGACTCCGCTAGCAGCGACGATCGATGTGAGGGCGGCGAACGCGACGTATCCCGCCGGCCCCGCATTGCGCGTCGCGTCCAGCGTATGCTGGAAGACTGTGGTCAGGAAGCCTGGCCACAACACCCCCATCGCCAAGCCCGTCAGAATGACAGCGCCCAGCGCGATTGACAGCAAGGCAGTGGTTGGCGGCGAGATACTTCTAGTGGTCACTGGGCGGACACTCGTCGCTTGGCTGACTCCGGATCTGCGACCGGGGCGTCGAGCGGGACAAAAATCGAGCTTCGCACGAGGCCCCAGCGATGCAGCCGGAACTGAACCGCGGTGCGCAGGACGCCGAGCCCGTAGATCACACTGCGACGAAAGTCGATCTCGGAGGCTTCCGGAAAATATTTGGTCGGACAGGAAATCTCGCCAATGCGGAAACCCGCGTAAATGGATTGCGCCAGCATTTGGTTGTCGAACACGAAATCGTCGGAGCAAAGCTCAAGGGGGAGGCGTTCGAGGACGCGCCGTCTCCAGGCGCGATAGCCGGTGTGATACTCTGATAGCTTCTGACCAACGAGGATGTTTTCTATCAGTGTCAGCATCCGATTGAACACGTATTTGTGACGGGGCATTCCACCCACCAGCGCCCCGCGGCCCAGGATTCGCGAAGCCAGCACCACGTCGTACTGATCCGATGTGATCATCGAAGCCATCGCCGCCACCAGTTTCGGCGTATACTGATAATCGGGGTGCAGCATGACCACGATATCCGCTGAGCGCGCCAATGCCGCTGCGTAACAGGTCTTTTGATTGCCGCCATAGCCGCGATTGTATTCGTGCTCCAGCGTGTGAATGCCGAGTTCTCGCGCGATCGTCGCGGTGTCGTCGCAGCTGTGGTCATCGGTCAGAATCACGTCGTCAACGATCTCGTGCGGAATTTCCGCATAGGTCTGACGTAAGGTCCGAGCAGCGTTGTAGGCCGGCAGCACCACGGCGATTCGGTGTCCGAGCAGCAAATCAACCTCCTAATCAAAGGCGTTTCGCAGATTCGAAACCAAAATAACCTTCGACGAATAGTGATTAATTCCATGGTGTGCGCACACCCGCGTGTAATTGGGATAGACCAGTCTCATCCCGCCTAGTCAAGACTCATCCCGCCTAGTCAAGACTCATGCAAACCCACAAGTTATTGTTGTACCGCGACTGCGAGTGCGGATCGGCCCGCCAGCACCCGAAGCTGGTCGCTCAATATCCGCGTCGCTGGAAAAATGCGGCGTTTCGACGTCGGCTCGGCGTTGGGGCTCGCGGAGGCTCGCAAAAAGGCCGAGGACTGGACCTTACTGCGGGTCGCGGGGGCGCTCAGGGCTGAAGCCTGTGGACGGGCTAGGGCCGCAGGGCGCAGGCTTGATCGTCCCCGACGATGCGGGCGTTCGCCGATCGCATCGACATCCGGCTACGACGCAGCCCGCGGTTCCCCTGGCGATGACGATTTGGTTTACGCGTGTGTCACCACCCACGGTGGGCCTTCAGCAATCGACAACAGAAACGCGGAGATTCTTGTGCACCCAGTCGACGGTCTCGTCCGCGGATTTGAGATCGCCGATTTCGTCGGCCAGTCGGTCGCGGAGCGTCTCCGACTGGTCCGCGGCCACCACGATCCTTGGTGGCCTGACGAGCTTGCCTTGCCGACTGGCTTCGGAAGGGCCCAAATGCCTAAGCGGCGGAGCGATCGCGCCTCGCGTGTTGCTGGCGAAAACACACGGGGCGAGATTGATCGGGGTCGACGTCAGCGCGCCGCCGGGGGCAAAGAGGAGGAGAGCGCGCCGGCGGCCCGGATGTTCGCCGAGGCAACGCGGCAAGCGACGCTGGCCGCGGTCTTCGGCGGAGAAGCCCGGCGAGGGCGACCTCTACAGCCGTTGCGTGGACTTGATGATTGCTCCCGGCCCCGAAAGCCTGGCCCATGACGTCATCCGTCCCGGCGCTCTCGACCGCGCGCTTCTCGAATCCGGCGTTCCGATGCTCATCCTGCCGCCGGACTGGACGCCCGGCCCGATCGGCGACAACATCGTCATTGCCTGGAACGCCGGTCGCGAAGCCTTGCGCGCCGTCCACGACGCGATGCCGCTGCTCGAACGGGCGAAAAAGGTCACCCTGTTCGCGTTCTCGTCGCGGCCGAGCGGCTTGCGCAAGTCAGCCCAGATGCTGGTCGATCGTCTGGCGGCGCACGGCGTCAAGGCCGAGCACATCTCGGACTGGACCAACACCGGCGGCCTGACCGCGGTTGAGGCGCTGTTTGCCAGCCTCGACACCCAGGACGCCGATCTCTTCGTCGCTGGCGCTTTCGGTCATTCGAGGCTTTACCAGGGGCTGTTCGGCGGGGTGAGCATGGATCTCACGCATCAGCAGTCGCTGCCGGTCCTGATGTCGCACTGGCCAATTGCAACCAGCGAGAAATATGAGAATCTCGCACTGCAGCGAAGCAAAACGGCCGCGCCGCGCGGCGCAGAGGGCCACAATTCGCGCCCAAATCTGTCTATACCTTCGGATTGTCAGGCGGTAATTATCACGAGTTAACCGCGTTGGGTGTTCGACATCCGACACCGAACCTTCTGTCTGCTAGTGTGACAGAACGCTTGTTCGTCCTTTTCGGCGCCGCCAGATAGATTTGGGGTTGACTCCTGGAATGACGTTCGGTACGGAGAATGTGGAGACAACCTTAAGGGGGTTTGCGATGCGGAAGTTTCATCTGTTGGCGGCGGCGACTGTTGCGTGGGTAGGCCTGACCGTTGCCGCAAGCGCTACCTTGATCAGCGTTACCTTTTCCGATTACGGTGTCCCTCCTGGGGCACTTGTCCCTCCTGGCGAAACATCGGTCTCCCTTGCGGGAGCGGTTTTCACGGGCGGGTCTAGCCTTGTGAGCGGGTCCGTGCCCGACGTTTATGCCGCCCCCGCGACGAGCGCGACGACTGTCGTTACCGGCACATATCTCGCGGCCGAACCCGGCGGCACGGCCTCGCTCGCCCTCGGTGCAGCCTGGCAGAAGGTCGAGATCTATGTCGGCTCGTTGGACACCTACAACTCGATTTCGTTTACATCGGCTGCTGGCACTGTTACCTATACAGGTGCCGAGCTCGCTTCGATGACTGGGGCCATCGCCGACAGTAACCAAGTTCTAGGCACCTCGAACGGCCTTTTCTCCTTCTTCTTTAGTCCCGGCGAGGCGGCTACGAGCGTGAGCTTCCTTTCGACTTCGCCTGCCCTCGAAGTGGCGTCCGTCAGCGTGAGCCCGACGATCCCCGAGCCCTCGACGTGGGCGATGATGGTGATCGGGTTTATCGGCCTTGGCTACGCCGCGTTCCGCCGAAACGCGAAGGATCAATCAGCCGTCAGCCCAATCTGACATTCGCCGATATCTCGACTGAAATAGAGGAAATGGCCGCCCCGCGGGGCGGCCTTTTTCTTCTAGGGATTGTGACGTGGGCAAGCGCGACGACGCTTTGGCGATAATCAGAGTGCCGTGCTGTCGTGGCCCCTGTCGTCGGATTCGGAAGAAACGCTGCATTAAAATTTCAGTTGCCTGCCGCGCAGTGCAGCCTCTTAGTCGGCACGGTCCTTATTGGTCGTCTCGTGCAAAATGACACGATAGCCCTAATCCACCTGACAGCGATCACGGCCAGGGCGCGGCTAACGCGCGGTTTGGCACAAGCACGCGGAGCCGCCGGCGCGCGGCGCTTCCGTGCCGTCGCCTTCGCGTCGCCGCAGCATTGACGCCTGGCGCCGGCGCGGCAGCCTCGACACGAACGCCTTGAGGGCGCGGAGCTGGGTCGTCATCCGCTGCTCCGCCGTCCTGACTCGATAAGCCGGCGGCCGCGAACGTGCGGTAATCCTTTTTAGCCGAAATTAGCGAAACGGGACTTGACCTTGCTGCCCGATCCGCTCAATTCTACATGTGCAGCTTATTGATAGTTTCGGTATGGGGAAACTCGGGGATTAAATGACGAAGCTTGCATGATTATCTCGTCGAGATAACGGGAGCCAACAATGTAAAGGGAACGACGGCGGGTGCACTGACGCTCGGCGTCGCAGCGTGTTGACATCGGGGGTTCCTGAGCCGTCGACTTGCGGGATGGTGTTGCTCGGATTTGCGGGCCTTGGCTACGCGGCGTTCCGCCGTAATGCGAAGACTTCGAACGGTCGAAGTCGCGATTTGATCGCTGGCCGAGCAGAGAGTTGAAGGGGCCGCCTCGGGGCGGCCCCTTTCTTTGGTGGACTTGCCTGCCCACTCGTGTTTTCGGTGCGGCCCCAGTCGTCGGCAGCGGGGGCCGTCCGGGTTCCCCAGAGCGTCGGTTTCCGAGTTAGCCGAACTTGTTGACTATTATAGCGGAATTTTCGAAGAAGACTTAAATCATCACGTCATCCGGCGAATGCGGGGTGACTTGGGAGGAGTTTGGGGATCGCGACCTAGTCCAGAGCGCCAGGGCGATGGGCAACGGGTCGATGCCGACGCCGGCCCACCATGAGGCCTCATCGCCGTAGCTGTGCAGATCGCGGTGATGGAGTTGGCAGACGGGGACGGTGTATTCGTCGCTGACCTTGCGGCCGAGCGCGCGCGGCTGGGCGAAGCGAATGTGATGCGCCTCGCTAGGCGTCCGGCCGCAGACAATGCAGGGCTGAGAGGCCACGAACTTACAGTGCTCCTTATCGCGCAGGCGAATCGTCTTCCCCGTCATGCGTCGGCGTGGTGCGCCAGGGCCTGAGGGCAGGATGATCGCAGCCGCAGCGGTGTCATCCGTCGGAGCCAGGAAAGGCTTCTCGACGGGAGAAGCGATTCCTGCCGCCGGCGCTGACTGCGG
The DNA here is from genome assembly GCA_963794155.1 of uncultured Alphaproteobacteria bacterium. Classification (GTDB taxonomy): domain Bacteria; phylum Pseudomonadota; class Alphaproteobacteria; order Rhizobiales; family Beijerinckiaceae; genus Roseiarcus. Next base: position 64,475 of record CAWCCX010000011.1, read on the forward strand.
GTCTGCCTCGCGAGAGGAAGCCGCGTCAATCGCGGCGAGCCTGTCGCGGAAACCCAATTCGACCCTGTCCGCGTCGGCGGCGATCAGCGTGTTTTTGGCCGCAAGGTTAGCATGGACCCAGACCGCGGCCTCGTCGGCGGATTGGAGCTGGCCGAGACTGGCGAGCAACCGCTCCCGCAACGCCGCCGATTGCTCAGTCCCGAGAAGTACCCGAGCCGGACGGATGAGCTTCTCCTTGCCGCGCGTCGCCGCCGTCGCGGCCGCTCCTGCCTCCGCCGCCGGGGCAGGCCGCAGCCGGGCGGGTATGCCAGCATCATCGGCCCTGGCGGCAGCATCCGCTCTCGCGCCCTCGGCTAAGTCCGGGGCGTTGAGATCGTCCTCGCCGGCGATTCCAACCAGGGTGAACAAGGCGTACCTTCGCGCATAAGTGAGCGCGGCTCCCATCCGGCGAGGCGCAGAAGTTTCGGCGATCGGGCACACCGGCCATTCCGACGACAGCCATTCTCCGGACGCATGGGCGAGCGTGGTGGTGAGGCGGATCAGTCCAGCCTCTTTGTCGATCGCGGTGGTTTGCACGGTCGCGATCTCGTGGCCGCCGAGCGCCTTGCGCACGATATCGAGGCCGCTCGCGAGCGCCGCGTAGCGAAAGGTCTGATCCGTCTCGCGCGGACCGGACGCCCGAATGGTCGCAACCAGCGACTTCTCGGGATTGGTCAGCTCGGCCTGCGCCTTGGCGAGGGCGGCGGCGATCGCCCCGATCGTTTCACTGGACCGCTGCATGGCTTCCTTCACCCTGCGTGAAAAGATCGAAGCTGACCGCGCCCGACTTCGAGCGTTTGGCCCGAACGCCATGGCCGGAGGCTTCCTTGGCGTCCTCGGGCATCAGGGCCTTGAGTTCGGACTTGGCTCGCTCATGGTCGAGAAAAGCCGAACGGGTGGCGCAGAACAGGCAGGCGAATTCCGCCCAGGAGTTGGACTCGCTCATGTCGACAATACGGACGGCCTCGATCCGCGGCCGCGGCGGCTCGATGCCATAAGGGCGAGGCGTCTCCCCGGATTGCACGCAGCGCCAGAACCGCTTCTCGGCTGTGACCAGAAAATGCTGATAGAGCGCGTCCCCGGGAATGGTCATCTCAATCCATTTGCCCCCGCCGGTGATGATCGAGAGGACCGCCGAGCGGGCGTTGGTCACCCACATGTTGTGCTGGAGCTGAGCCATGTGCTTTTCCGCCGCCGCCTCTTCCGAGAACGACCAGGGCAGCGCAAACTTGGCCTCGAACACCGCGTCGAGGTCGTTGACAAATCCATCGAGAGTCGCCGCTATCCACCGGTGCACAGGATGCTGAACCCAGCGCTGACTGTCGGTGACGGAGCGCCCCGTGTTGCGCTCATACCAGCTTCGGTTCAGCGCCTCGGTGACGATCCCGAGTTGGACAACGAGGTTGTCGCTGAGGTCCATCGGTTCGACCTCGCCACGTTTTTCCCTCCAGAGACGGATCAGCGCCGCTTCGTCCGGGCTCATGATGATCCGCGCATCCGACCCGCCGATGAAGAGCCGCCGGTCTGGCTTTATCGAATGCGGAGCCGGGATGAGGTCGTTCAGTCTAATTTTCATTCGAATTCTCCTTGGCGGACCGATTTCGTACTGGACCGTGCTTTTCCTTGCCGGTGGATCGGAGCCACCTCAGCGAGGCTCACGATGTTGCGTAGGTCCGATGGAAGCTGGGTTTACAGACTGTCGTAAAACGATGCTTACGTTTATAAAAGATATATCGATGAGTCAAGCGTTTTTCGATCGGATTGATGATTTCATTTGCCTGTGCGAATCGTCGGAAATGATCTCGTCAGCTCAATGTAGGGCCGCTCGAGGCCTCCTTGACTGGAGCCAGCAGGAGCTCGCCGATAAGGCGCGAGTCGGCGTAGTGACGGTGCGCCAGCTCGAGGCGGGCACACATCAACCGCGTCGGGCGACGCTGGAGGTGGTGCGGCGGTGCCTCGAATTTGGCGGGGTAGAGTTCATTGATGAGAACGGCGGGGGCGCGGGCGTGCGCTTCCGCGAGGCCAAGGCGAGGAAACAGACCGAGGAATGAGCTGGGGCTGGCCCGGAAAGGACGCTTTTCAACTCGGCGTTGTTCTGCTGCGGCTGTCGGCCAACGCGGGACACGGCAATGGGCTCGTGCTGGGAACGGTAAGGCCAACCTTGGCCAGCGTTCGTTTTGTTCCAGACGACGAGGTTTAGCATCTCATCGTACAGATCGCGGCCGATGGCGTCCCGTCCGGTCGTTCTACGACCTGCTCGACGTTCAGTCGGCATTGGAAGCGGGCGGCATCGAGTTCATCGGCTCGCCGATGGATGGACCTGGAATCCGAATTCGTACCCTCTCAACGCGCTGCGAATGAGAAGTCGCTGCCCGTTGGGTCAACTCAGCCGGGTCAGCATCGGCTCTCGACAAAAGAACAGACCGTGAATACGTGTAGACCAGGAGGAAGGTGAAGAATCATATACGACATGCCGCATTTGGAGTACCCCGATGTCAAAGGCTGAAAGGATCGCCGCGGTTCCAAAGACCGTTGGAGTGGATGCCGGCTTTCCCACCCTCGCGAGCGTCCGGCCGCTCCTGGGGCCGAGTTGGATTATTGAGGGCGAAGATCCCGAACGATACGAAAAGGTCCTCGCGGAGGTTGGCGCCGCAGCGCAGCCTATCGACTTCATCGACTGGTTGTTGGTGAAAGACATCGTGGACCTGACTTGGGAAATCCAACGGACTCACCTCCAGCGCGAAAGGCTTATGCAGACCGAGCGGCTGTCTAGCCTGCAGACTGTTATCTTTTCGATCTTGTACTCGGAAAACGGCTCTTCTTACGCGGTCAAAAATGACCCGACGGTGTCCAGGATCGCGGCGAAATGGGCTCGCGGTGACATTAAGGGGGTAAAGCGCGTCGACGAGTTGCTGGCTCAGGCTGGGCTCTCGATGGGCGACGTCGATTTGCAGTCGTTATCCACGCAATCCCAGGAATTTGATCGGCTCGACGAGCGTGACGAGCGCCTTGCCGGGCGTCGCGACGAGATTCTGCGGCAAATCGAGCGGCGACGCTCGGGCTGGGCGAAGCTGGTGCGGCGCGCGAGCGAGGAAATTATTGAAGGGGAATTCCATGAATTGGCATCGGGCGCACCCGAGGCTGAGCCCGACCTGTCCGACGCAACGACAACAGGACCCGCGGCGGGTCGGACGCGCAAGGCGCACAGACACGAGACCGCTCCCTAGGGCGAAGCGAAGCGATGGTCGCCAACAATCGCCAAGTAAGGGCCAATCGCGCCAACGAGGCGCGAAGCACCGGACCGCGCACTGAGGGGGGCAAAGCCGCCACGCGGCTCAATGCATTGCGTCATGGCCTGGCGGCCGCGTCGCACTATGAGCCCGGTGCCGGCCAGGAGATCGAGGCGCTCGCGCATGCGATTGTGGGCGCGGAAAAACGGGGATCCGAACTGCTGGCCTTGGCGCGCCGGGTGGCGGATGCCGAGTTGAGCTTACGACGTGTCCGGAGCGCGCAAATGCTTCTTACCTCCACGGCCTCTAGAGAACTTAAGAGCAGATTCATCGGGTCTAGTTCACGGCGCCTCGCGCAATGAAGTCAGTCCGCTGAGGATATTGAGTAAAGACTTTGAAGCGGGCGCCCTCGACCGCTATGAAAGGCGCGCCCGGTCACGACGCAAATTTGCGATCCGTGACTACGAAACCGCCCGGGCGGCATTGGAGGCCCGCCAACGACCGATCGAAAACTAGGCTTCAGAGCGAATGGCGACCGTGGCAATTCAAAACCAACTAACGTATGTATTATACTCATTTTGGCAAAACGAACCCAATTTGCGTTTAGCGGATTGATCGCCGTATGATTCCTTGTGTGGCCGCGCGGACCGAATGGAATCGCCTTAGAATTCCAACATTCCCGCCGGATCGGCCAGACGATGCAATCGATCGGCGGCGGCCTGGGCGAAGCGCAGCAAGAGCGCCCGGCGGCTGGCCGGCGCCATGCGCTGAAGCTCGCCTTCACGCACGATTTCGGCCCCGAAGGGATCGGCGACGATGAGGCCCGCCTCGACCGGCATCATTTCGGCCGGCGTGCACTCCGAAATGGCGAAATAAAGCCGGTCGCATGAGGCGGCATAGTCGCGCCATTTCCGATCGGTGCGAAAATCCGCCGGCGACGACTTGACCTCGACGATCAGCACTTCGCCGTCCCGATTGACCGCGGCGATGTCCGCGCGGCGCCCGTCGGTCAACGGCAGCTCGGTCAGGCTCGAGAACCCGCGCGTCCTCAGAAGCCGCCGCACGCCGCGCGCGATCATCAGCGCGGTTCCCGATTGGCGCCCGTCTCCCGGAAGGCCCTGCCATTCATCCTGCATCAGGCGGCCTTCGCCTCGGCGAGGATCATTTCGGCCGCCCTATCGGCGATCATCATGGTCGGGGAACCCGTGTTGCCCGAGGTGATGCGCGGCATGACCGAAGCGTCAGCGACGCGCAAGCCGCCCAAGCCGTAAACCCTGAGCCGCTCATCAACCACCGCGGCCGGATCCTGCACCGATCCCATCCTCGCGGTCCCGACGGGATGGAAAATCGTCGTGCCGATCTCGCTCGCGGCCTGCGCCAGCTCATCGTCGTCCTTGAACTGTGCGCCGGGCTTGAGCTCGTGGAGCTTATAGCGGGCGAGCGCGGGCGCCCCGGCGAGCCGGCGCGCAAGGCGGATCGAGTTCGACAGCGACCCGCCGGTCAGCCATCGTCGACAGATAATTGGGCTGGATGACCGGCGCGGCGCGCGGATCGGCGCTCGCGGCGTGGGTCGAGCCGCGGCTCTCCGGCCGGAGGTTGCAGACGCTGATCGTTATCGCCGGAAACGCATGCAGCGGTTCGCCGAACCGGTCGAGCGACAGCGGCTGGACATGGAATTCGATATTGGCGGTGGCGTATTCAGGCGACGACCGCGTGAACAGGCCGAGCTGCGACGGCGCCATGGTCATCGGCCCGCGCCGGCGAAAGCCGTAGTCGAGCCCGATCAGCGCCCGTTTGAACAGGGACTGATAGTCGACATTGAGCGTGCGCGCGTCTTGGACGGAGAAAATGGCCCTGAGCTGCAGGTGGTCCTGCAGGTTTTCGCCAACCCCCGGCAGCGCGTTGACGACTGACGCCCCCAGCGCCTTAATGAGTTCCGGCCTGCCGACCCCGGAAAGCTCGAGGAGCTGCGGCGACCCGATTGCGCCAGCTGCCAGCACGACCTCGCCCCTCGCGCGCGCCTCTTGGCTCTGGCCGTCCTGGATATAGCGCACGCCCGTTGCGCGACGCCCCTCGAACAGGATGCGCTCGACATGGGCCTCCTTCGCCAGGCGAAGGTTCGGCCGCTTGAGGATCGGCTGGAGAAACCCCCTCGCCGCGCTCCAGCGGCGCCCGCGGCGTTGATTGACTTCGAAATAGGCCGAGCCTTCGTTGTCGCCGCGATTGAAGTCGTCGATTTTCGGAATGCCGATCTCAACTCCGGCCTCGCGGACCGCGTCCAGAATCGGCCACGACACCCGCGGCCGTTCGACCCGCCATTCGCCGCCCGCGCCGTGCAGGGCGCTCGATCCGCCGTGATGGTCCTCCTGGCGGATGAAGATCGGCAGCACGTCGTCCCAGCCCCATCCTTGAAGGCCGAGCTGTCGCCAGCCGTCGTAATCTGCCGCCTGGCCGCGCATATAGATCATCGCGTTGATGGCCGACGAGCCGCCAACCACCCTGCCGCGCGGATAGGCGATCGAGCGGCCGCCGAGGCCCGGCTCGGGCGCGGTCTTGAACATCCAGTCGGCGCGCGGATTGCCGATCGCGTAGAGGTAGCCGACGGGAATGTGGAACCAGATCCAGTTGTCGCTCCCGCCGGCCTCGACGACGAGCACGCGGTTGCCGGGGTCGCGGCTCAACCGATTGGCGAGCACGCATCCGGCCGAGCCGGCGCCGACGACGATGAAATCGTAGGTCTCCGCGCTCACGGGCCAACCGCCCAGCAGGCGACGTCCCGCCCTTGTTTGCGCGCGAGCGGCGGCTTCTCGACCCGGCAACGGTCGAAGGCCAGGGGACAGCGCGGATTGAACGGGCACCCCGGCGGCGGCGCGAACGGCGACGGCGGCTCGCCGGGCAGCAGGATGCGCTCGCGCCTGGCGGCCGGGTCGGCGATCGGGGTCGCCGACAGCAGCGCGCGCGTATAGGGATGCTGCGGGTTCGCGAAGATCGCGTCGCGCACGCCGATCTCGACAGCGTGGCCCAGGTAGATCACCATCACCTCGTCGGCGATGTGGCGCACGACGGAGAGGTCGTGCGAGACGAAGACATAGGCGAGCGCGAATTCGTCCTGCAAACTCGCCAGCAGATTGAGCGCCTGGGCGCGGATCGAAACGTCCAGCGCCGACACCGGCTCGTCGAGCACCAGGATCTTCGGCTTGAGCATGAGCGCTCGGGCGATGGCGATGCGCTGGCGCTGGCCGCCGGAAAACATGTGCGGATAGCGATGATAATATTCGGGCCTCAAGCCCACCTTGGCCATCATCGACAACGCCTCCGCCTTGCGTTCGGCAGCGCCAAGGCGCGTGTTGACGAGGAGCGGCTCCTCGAGCGCCTTGCCGATCGTCTGGCGCGGATTGAGCGAACCGTACGGGTTCTGGAACACGATCTGGATTTCCCGCCGCAGGCGCTTCAGCGTCGTGACGCTCGAATGCGCGACGTCTTCGCCGTCGATCAGCAGCGCGCCTGCCGAGGGATGTTCAATCAGGGTCAGCAGCCGCGCCAGTGTTGATTTGCCCGACCCGGATTCGCCTACGACCGCCAATGTGCGCCCGGCCGCAAGCGAAAACGACACGCCCGATAGCGCCTTGATCGTCGCATGGGAGCGGAACGCGCCGCGCGAGACGGAATAGTCTCGCGTCAGGCCCCGGGCCTCGAGGATGGCGGTCACGAGGCGGCTCCGCGCAGCGCAAGCGCCTGGGGCAGCCCCGAGACGAGGGGGGTCAGGCATCGGGCGTGGCCGAGCGCGGCCTCCGCCCGCTGCGGCGCAACGTGACGGCAGGCGTCAAAGACAAAGGCGCAGCGGGGCGAGAACGAGCAGCCGCGCGGCCGGTCGAACTGCCCCGGCACGACGCCGGGAATCGCGGGCAAGCGCCGTTCGGTCGCCCGCTCCGGCAACGCCGCGAGCAGCGCGGCGGTATAGGGATGATGCGGATCGGCGAACAGGTCGCGCGTCGTGTTCGCCTCCATCTGCTGACCGGCGTATTGGACGATGACCCGGTCGGCGGTTTCGGCGACGACTCCCATGTCATGGGTGATGAGCACGAGCCCCATGCCGTTGTCGCGCCTGAGCCGCATCAGTAGATCGAGGATTTGCGCCTGGATGGTTACGTCGAGCGCGGTCGTCGGCTCGTCGGCAATCAGGAGCTTCGGCCGGCAGGCGAGCGCCATCGCGATCATCACCCGCTGGCTCATGCCGCCGGAAAGCTGGTGGGGAAAGGCGCGCGCCCGGCGCGCCGGGTCGGGAATGCCGACCTCGGCCAGAAGCTCGACGATACGCGCGCCGCGCTCGGCGCGACTGAAGCCAAGGTGCGTCTTCAGCGTTTCGCCGATCTGAAAGCCGACAGTGAAGCAGGGATTGAGCGACGACATCGGCTCCTGGAAGATCATCGCCATGTCCTTGCCGGCGATCCGGCGGCGCTCTTCAGCGCTCATCGACAGAAGATCGGCGCCGCCGAAGGCCATGCGGTCGGCGACGACGGTCGTGGCCGGAGGCAGAAGTCCCATCGCCGCCAGCATCGCGACCGACTTGCCGGAGCCCGATTCGCCGACGATCGCCAGCACTTCGTCGCGCTCAAGCGTAAGGTCGAACCCATCGACCGCCGTGAACGCTCCGTGCCGGGTCGCAAAGGAGACGGAGAGATTGCGAATGTCGAGCAGATGCGCCGCCATCAGCTTCGCCGCATCCTGGGATCGAGCGCGTCGCGCAGGCCGTCGCCTGTCAGGTTGATGGCGAGGACGGTGATGAGAATGGCCAAACCAGGGAGCGTGACAATCCACGGGTCGGAGCGGATGAATTCGCGCGCATCCGCAAGCATCGTGCCCCATTCCGGGGTCGGCGGCTGGGCGCCGAGGCCGAGAAAGCCGAGCGCCGCCGCCTCCAGAATGGCGCTCGACACCCCGAGCGCCGCTGTCACGATCAGGGGCGCGAGGCAATTGGGCAGCACGGTCGAATATGCAAGCCTTAGCGGCCCGACGCCGGCGACGCGCGCGGCGGTCACATAGTCCTTGTTGAGCTCCCCGAGCGCGGAAGCGCGCGCCAGGCGCACGTAGCCTGGCAAGTAGACGATCGTCACCGCGACGATGGTGTTGGCGAGGCTCGGCCCCAGAACCGCGACAACGAGAATGGCGAGCACCAGGCTCGGAACCGCCATGATCAAATCCATCACCCGCGTAATGGCGACGTCGACGATCGGGCCGGCCATCGCAGCGGCGAGCCCGAGCGCGACGCCGACGACGAACGATACGCACATCACCGAAAAGCCGATGAACAGGGACACCCGCGCCCCGAAGATGAGGCGCGACAGCATGTCGTGGCCGTCACCGTCGGTTCCAAGCACAAAACGCCAGGAGCCGCCCGCCTGCCACACCGGCGGCGTCCGCACGGCGTCGCGGAACTGCTCGATCGGCGAATAGGGGGCGACGACATTCGCCGCGAGCGCGATGAGGACGACGAGAGCGAACACGGCGAGGCCGAAGACCGCGCCTCTGTTCTCGCGGAAGGCGGCCCAGAAGGACGCCAGCGGCGAGGGTTGGGCGAGGACGATGGTCGCCTCGTCGCCGATCCGGGTATCGAGCGCGGCGGCGTCAGCGGCCATGGCGAATCCTCGGATCGATGACGCCGTAGATGAGATCGACCATCAGATTGACGCCGATCACGACCGCCGAAATCAGCATGACCCCGCCCTGCAGCGCCGGGTAGTCGCGCCGGCCGATCGAATCGATGAGCCAATGGCCGACGCCCGGCCAAGAAAAGATGGTCTCGGTCAACACAGCCCCGGCCATCAGTCCGGAAATCGAGAGGCCGATCACGGTCACCACCGGCAACAGCGCATTGCGCAAGGCATGCACCCCGATGACCCGACGAGGCGTGAGCCCCTTGGCGCGCGCGGTCCGCACGTAATCCTCGTTCAGAACTTCGAGCATCGAGGAGCGGGTCATGCGGGCGATGACGGCGAGCGGCACTGTGCCGAGCACGATCGCCGGCAGGACAAGGTGGCGCAGCGCGTCGAGGAAGGCGCCCTGCTGATCGGACAGAAGCGCGTCGATGGTCATGAATCCAGTCGGCTGATCGAACGCGTAGTTGATGAGGTCGATGCGGCCCGAGACCGGCATGAGTCCAAGTCTGACGGAGACGAACATGATGAGCAGCAGGCCCCACCAGAAGATCGGCATCGAATAGCCGAACAGCGAGATGGTCATCAGCGCCTGGTCGTAGACGCCGCCGCGCTTGACCGCGGCGAACACTCCGGCGGGCACGCCGACCCCGATCGCGAACAACATCGCGAAGAACGACAGTTCGAGCGTCGCCGGGAACAGGGTCAGAAACTCGGTCAGAACCTTTTGCTGCGAGGACAGCGAGACGCCGAAATCGCCGTGCGCGAGGCGCCAGGCGTAGTCGAGAAACTGCTTCCAGACCGGCTGGTCGAGGCCGAGTTCATGACGGAAGTAGGCCAGCCTGTCCGGCGATATGCCGTGCTCGCCGACCCTGACCTCGACCGGATCCCCCGGCACGAGACGGATGGCGACGAAAGTCAGGAACATCAACGCCAGAAAGGTCGGGATGGTCAGCGCGATACGGCGAAGGACATAAGCGAGCATGGCCGATCCGAAAACGACGAGCTCCGCCCCTGACGGGACGCGGCGGAGCCCGGACCGGCCTTACTGGAGGTCGACGCCTTCAAACGCGTGCGTTCCGAGCGGGCTCTGCTTGTAGCCGGTCACATTCGAGCGCATGGCTTCGAACACGATCGAATGCGCGAGCAGAAGTTCGGGGGCTTCGGCGTGCTCGATCTCCTGCATGCGCGAATAGAGCTTCGCCCGTTCAGCCTGGTCCGAGATCAGGCGCGCCTTAACCAGCAGATCGTCGAATTCAGCGTTGCACCACTTAGCGGCGTTGTTCGCGGCCGGCTTTCCCTCGGGACAGCTTCGGAGGAAAAAGAAATTGTCGGGATCTCCATTGTCGCCGGTCCAGCCATATTGGGCCGTCATGGGTTCGCCGTTCGACAGACGCTTGCGATACTCGCCCCACTCATAGGTGACCAGCTTGGCGTTGACGCCGATCTTGGCGAGATCAGCCTGCATCATTTCGCCGATGCGCTTGCCGTTGGGATTGTAGGGCCGCTGCACCGGCTGGTACCAGAGGTCGATGTCGAGCGGAGTGGTAACGCCAGCAGCCGCCAGCATCGCCTTGGCTTTCTGCGGGTCGTAAGGCACGTCCGGAATCTTGTCGTTGAAGGACCACATTGTGGACGGGATGAGCGTCGTCGCCTTTTGACCAGCGCCTAAGTAGACGTCCTTAATGATCGCATCACGGTCGATCGCCATCGACAGCGCCTGACGAACCTCCTTCTTGTCGAAGGGCGGCTTGGTCGCGTTGAAGGCCCAATAGGCGACATTGAGGCCCGGCATGTTGATCACCTTGAGCGACGGATCCTTCTCCATCTCCTCGAGGTCGGCAGGCCTTGGATAGGCGTTGACGTGGCATTCGCCGGCTTTCAGCTTGGCGTAGCGCGCGGTCGCGTCCGGAGTGATGGCGAAGACGAGGTCGTCGACCAGCGGCTTCTCGCCGTAATAGTCCTTGTTCGCTTTGTAGCGGATGACGGAATCCTTCTGATAGGCGACGAACGAGAATGGGCCGGTGCCGACCGGGGCCTGATCGAACTGCTCGGGCGTTCCTTTCTTGAGCAGGAAATCGGCGTATTCGGCGGAGCCGATCGCCATGAAGTCCATAGCCAGATTGGCGAGGATAGCGACATTCGGCGTCTTGAGCTTCATGACGACGGTGTAGTCGTCCGTCTTCTCGACCGAATCGAGCAGTTTCGGCATATCCATGTCGTCGAAATAGTCGTACTTGCCGCCGGAGACCTTGGAGTAGGGATTGTCGGGCTTCCACTGCCGATTGAACGAGAACAAGACGTCGTCGGCGTTGAAGTCCCAGAGTCGGCTTGAAGTCCTTCATCGAATGAAACTTGACGCCCTTGCGCAGATGGAAGGTGATCGTCTTGCCGCCGTCCGTGACCTCCCAGCTCTCGGCGAGGCCCGGAACGACGTCGGTTGTGCCGCGCTTGAATTCGGTCAGACGATTGTAGACGGGCCGGGCCGCGTCGAAGCTGGTCCCGGTGGTGTTGATCGCCGGGGTGAAGTTTTCCGGGCTGCCTTCCGAGCAATAGACCAGGGTCTTGGCGGAAGCCACGCCGACGCTCGCGAGCAAGGCAGCCAGTCCGACGCCGGCAAACGTGAGGGCTTTCATCCATCGCCTCCAGACATGAATTCGCGCAACGAGCGCCTGCGCCATCGAAGCCCTTTTTCGCTTTCAGCGCAATGGCCGTCGCGCGCTCCTGCGCCCGTCATCGGCGGCTCGGCTTGAGCGCTTCGAGCCGGCCGATCAAGGCCGCCGGGTCGCCCGAAACCGCGACCTGCTTCACCCGGCTCTTCAGCCCCGCGACGACCCGCGCCTGCGAGGCCGAGACGTCGAGTCGGTCCGCCAGCAGCGCGCACAGCGCTTGATTGGCTTCGCCCTCGTGCGGCGCGTTGCGCACCCGCGCCACGAGAACGAGGGTTCCGTCAGCGAGCTCAGCGACGCCCTCAATCGCGTTGCGTCCGCCCCTCGGGGTCAGACGGCAGGCGACGACGACCCCATCGGCCGTCCTCCGCCACGGCGCTGCGGGCGCGGTCATTCACCCTCGGCCTCGTCGTTCATGGGATGCAGATCGCGCACCATCGCCTTGGCTCGCTCGTCGAGCACATGGGTATAGATCTGGGTGGTGGAAATGTCGGCGTGGCCGAGCAGATCCTGGACCACCCGCAGATCCGCGCCATTCTGCAACAGATGACTGGCGAAGGCGTGGCGCAACACATGCGGGCTCACTCGCTTGGGCTCGATTCCGGCGCCGGCGGCGACTCGCTTGAGATCGCGCGCGAACGCCTGCCGCGTCATATGCCCGCTCGCGCTTGTGGCGGGAAAGAGCCATGGGCCCGCGGCCGCGCCGGGGGCCGCCTGATCGAGCAGGGCGCGGAACGTTGTCATCGCCGCGCGGGCGGGGCCGGAGAGCGGCGCCAGTCGCTCCTTGTCGCCCTTGCCGACGACGGCGATGAGCGGGGACTTCGCCGTCGCCGCCGACCTCTTCAGAGAGAGCGCTTCCGACACCCTGAGGCCCGAGGCGTAAATGAGTTCGATCAGGCAGGCGATCCGCGCCGCTTCCAGCCGCTCGCGCAACGGTCGCTCCGCGGCGTCGAGCCCCTCCCGCGCAGTCGCAATCAGGCGCTCAACCTCGGCCATGCTGAGGAGCTTGGGCGGCGGGCGCGACCGGCGTGGGCCCTCGATCGCCAGTGTCGGGTCGTCGCGACGCCATCCTTCGGCGCAAAGAAACTTGTGAAACTGACGGATCGCGGAAAGGCGCCGGGCGAGCGATGCGGGGCTCAGCGACCGCGCGTCGCGCGCAGCGAGAAAACCGCGCACCGAGCTTGCGTCCGCCTTCAGCGCGTCCACGCCCTGAAGCCTGAGATAGGCCTCGTAGTCGGCGAGATCGCGGCGATAGGCGTCGATCGTGTTTGCGCTCGCGCCCCGCTCGGAAGCGAGAGCCTCGAGGAAGCCGGTGACGCGAGAGGCGGTCTGCGTCTTCATGTCGCCCTAGTCGTCCTCGAACAGGGCCGGCTGCGGTCCCTCGCGCCGCGGCTCCGCGAGGCCGAGATGGCGGAAGGCGTGCGACGTCAGCAATCGCCCGCGCGGGGTGCGCTGCACGAAGCCGAGCTGGATGAGATAGGGCTCGATGATGTCCTCGATCGCGTCGCGGGGCTCGGAGAGCGCGGCAGCGATGGTTTCGACGCCGACCGGTCCGCCGCCGAACTTGACCGCGATCGCGTCGAGATATCGCCGATCCATCTGGTCGAGGCCGATCCGATCGACGTCGAGCAGCTTGAGCGCGCGGTCGGCAAGCGCGCGGGTGACGCTCGTCGCCCCCTCGACCACGGCGAAATCGCGCACCCTCCGCAACAGGCGCCCGGCGATGCGCGGGGTGCCGCGGGAACGCTTCGCAATCTCGTTCGCGCCGTCTTCGGCGAGGGGGAGGCCGATCACCCTGGCGCTGCGTACGACGATGCCCTCGAGTTCCTCGGTCGTATAGAAATTGAGCCGTATCGGAATGCCGAACCGGTCGCGAAGCGGGGTCGTGAGCAGTCCGGCGCGGGTGGTCGCGCCGATGAGCGTGAACCGGGCGAGGTCGATCTTCACCGAGCGCGCCGCGGGGCCGGCGCCGATGATGAGGTCGAGCTGGAAATCCTCCATCGCCGGATAAAGAATCTCCTCGACCGCCGGATTGAGGCGGTGAATCTCGTCGATGAAGAGCACGTCTCGCGGTTCGAGATTGGTGAGCTGCGCCGCCAGATCTCCCGCCTTGACAATGACCGGACCCGAGGTCGCGCGGAAGTTGACCCCAAGCTCGCGCGCCACGATCTGCGCCAGCGTCGTCTTGCCGAGGCCGGGCGGACCAAGGAACAGCACGTGATCGAGGGCTTCGCCGCGCGATTTGGCGGAAGCGATGAAGACGCCGAGATTCTTGCGCGCCGCCTCCTGGCCGGCGAAATCGGCGAGGAACTGCGGGCGGATCGCCGCCTCGTCCTCGGGACGCTTGTCGGCCGACACGAGGCGACGGGGAGCCTCGGCCACCTCAGGCCCCTTCGCCCGGGGGAGCGACGGCGTCGGGTCGCGCGAATTCCGGCCGCATGGTCAGGCCGATGAGATTCGCGGTCAGGGCGCAGACGAAGCCCGCGATCGCGCCGCAAGCGACAAAGGCGTGGCCGAGCGTCACTCCGATCCGGTCCGGCGAGGCGGCGTCGATCCATTCGGCAGCGGGCGCGCGGGCGCTGGAACTCGACCGTCATCTCAACCGACGCGCCGAGGGGCGCAAGACGCAACGCGAGGCCATAGGCGACCAGTCCGCCGATCAGCGCGGCCACGAGCGCGCGCGGCCAGCGCGCCGGCGCCGCGGCGTCCCAAAGCGCATAGAGAAAGCCGGTCGCCGCGGCCGGTCCGACCCCGACGGCATAGGCCGCGATCAATCCGATTGCGTGGCCAAACAATGCGGCGATCAAGACCAGAAGCGCGATCGTGTCCGGCGTGATGGTCGGCTTGAAGACCACCGAAAGGGGAATGAACATCGCCCCGCCGATTGCCGGGCCCAAAGCCGCGAACAGCGCGATGATGCCCATCATCGGAACAAAGAACGGTCGCGCCGGCTCGGTCATCGATCGATCATCCCGCCAGACTTCCGGATCATTGCGCCAGCTCCTTCAGGCCAGCGCGAACCAGCGTGGCGGTCTGGGCTTCCTGCCCGAGCTCGGCGGAAATTCTGGCGACCGCGGCGGCGGCTTGCGGATGGGCGTACCCCAGGCCGACGAGGGCGAGGATCGCGTCCTCAGCCGCTCGGGTCAGTTTGGAGGCGCGTTCGCGGCCGGCCTCCCCGGCGGCGAAATCGACGGCCGCAAAGGCGGGGGCCTTATCCTTGAGCTCGAGCACCAGGCGCGCGGCGAGCTTCGGGCCGACGCCCGGGGCGCGGGCCATCATCGCCTTGTCCTGCCGGGATATGGCGGCGCTCAGCGCTTCCGCCGACAAGGCGCCGAGGATCCCGAGCGCCACTTTGGCGCCGACGCCCTGCACGCTTTGCAACAGCCGAAACCAATCGCGCTCCCCGGCGGTGAGGAACCCGTACAGCCTGATCGCGTCTTCGCGCACCTGGGTCTCGACCAGGAGCTCCGCCGCCTCCCCAGCCGCGGGCAGCGCCCGGAGGGTGCGGGCGGACGCGGAAACGAGATAGCCCACTCCGTTGACGTCAAGGATCAGGACCTCTTCGTCCACGCTGTCGACGACGCCCCGGAGCTTGCCGATCATGCCGCGCCTCGCGCCCGCGACGCCCGATGCTGGGCGTGGCAGATGGCGACCGCCAGCGCGTCGGCCGCGTCCGGCGTCGCCGCTGTCGAGGCGGGCAAAAGCATCCTGACCATCATCGCCACTTGTCGCTTTTCCGCGTGTCCAACCCCGACCACGGTCTTCTTGATCAGGTTGGCGGCGTATTCCGCCACCGGCAGCCCGGTCAGAGCCAGAGAAGCGAGGGCGACGCCGCGCGCCTGCCCGAGCTTCAAAGCGGATTGCGGGTCGCGATTGACGAACGTCTCCTCGATCGCGGCCTCGTCCGGTCCCTCGCGCTCGACGAGCCCGGCAAGCGAGCGATGAATCGCCGCCAGCCGCTCGGCGAGCGAGGCCGATGCGTCGGTCTCGATCGAACCGCAGCGAACGAAGGTGAGCCGCGACCCGACGGCCTCGATCACGCCCCATCCGGTCGTGCGCAGGCCGGGATCGACGCCGAGAATGCGAATCGCGTCGATGGTCATGACACGTCTGATATACGAATTCCCGCGCCGACGCATTTTGCCGGGTCTGGCTCCTACCGGTCGGCTTCGGCCGGGCGTTCCGCGTTCGCGTTCGACTGTTTCCACCGGCTTGCGCGCCCGGCCATCTTGGCTTCGGCGGTGAGGCCGCGATAGCCTAGCCACGAACCAGTCGGAGCGATTCGTGACAAGCGCCGCGAGATCGGTGAAGAAGCAGCCGGCGCTGCTCCCGGCGCCGATCACGCCGCATTTCGATTTCGAGCGCGAGGCTTTCGCCTGCGGCCATCGGTGGGTTGCGGGTGTCGATGAGGTCGGGCGCGGCCCACTCGCCGGGCCGGTCGGGGTCGCGGCGGTTATTCTCGATCCCGACGATCTGCCAGAAGGGCTCAACGATTCGAAAGTGCTCCAGGCGCCCGTGCGTGAGTCGCTCTGCGAAATCATCTTCGCCAAGGCGCTGAGCGTCTCTGTTGTATTCGCCAGCGTCGAGGAAATCGACCTTTTCAATATTCGCGGCGCCGCGCTTCGGGCAATGACGCGGGCTGTCGCGGCCTTAAGCATGCGTCCGCACTTCGCGCTGATCGACGGCCGGGATTTGCCGGACGGTCTCATCTGCCCCGCGCGCCCGATCATCGACGGGGATGCGCTTTCGATGTCGATCGCCGCCGCCTCGATCGTCGCCAAGACGATGCGCGACGCGCTCATGCGCAATCTCGGCCGCGACTATCCGCAGTATGGCTTCGCCGACCACGTCGGCTATGCGACCGCGAGCCACCGCCGGGCGCTCGCGCTTTCTGGCCCCTGCCCCTACCACCGGCGCTCGTTCCGGCTCGGGCCGGAAGAAGACTGACCCAAGACCGGAAAAGGTTTCAAAACGGTTGAATTTAGATATCCTTTAGAATGACTTGCGCCGTACGAAAACGACACAGCGGCATGGGCGGCGCCATAACCGGACCTTTACTTAAAATCGAGCATAAACGACGCGCCGGCTCGAACGATCTGGCGACAGCGTCGAGTGATTTGCGTTCATGCGTATCGCGCGTGCCGGAGCGTTCCGCCTCCCCGCCCAGTTTCAGGTTTCGCGTACTGGCGGCGAGGCGAAACGCCCGGCCGCAATTGTTCGGACACTCGGCGACCATCGCCCGCTTCAGCGCGATTCGATCCTGATCGGCGACTGCGTGGCCGAGATGACCCGGCTCCCCGAAGCCTCGGTCGATCTTGTCTTCGCCGATCCCCCTTACAACCTGCAGCTCGAGGGCGCGCTGTCGCGCCCCGACCAGAGTCTGGTCGACGCGGTCGACGACGCCTGGGACAAGTTCGCCGATTTCGCCGAATATGACGCGTTCACCCGCGCCTGGCTGACCGCCGTCCGGCGGCTGATGAAGCCCTCAGCCACGATCGTCGTCATCGGCTCATACCACAACATCTTCCGCGTCGGCGCCATTCTCCAGGATCTCGGCTTCTGGATCCTCAATGACATCGTCTGGCGCAAAGCCAATCCGATGCCGAATTTCCGCGGCCGCCGCTTCACCAACGCCCACGAGACGATGATCTGGGCGGCGCGCAGCGCCGACGCCAAGGGCTATACGTTCAATTATGAGACCCTCAAGGCCGGCAACGAGGACTGCCAGGTGCGCTCCGACTGGTTCCTGCCGATCTGCTCCGGAGCCGAGCGGTTGAAGGACGAGACGGGACGCAAGGCTCATCCGACCCAAAAGCCCGAAGCGCTGCTGACGCGCCTCATCCTCGCCGCCTCCAACGCCGGCGATCTCGTTCTCGACCCGTTTTTCGGCTCCGGGACGACCGGGGTCGCCGCCCGCCGCCTCCACCGTTCGTTCATCGGCATCGAGCGCGACCCCGTTTACGCCGAAGCGGCGCGCCGGCGAATCGACGCGGTCGCGCCGTTGGCCGAAGAGGCGGTCGCGACCGCGCCGACGCGGCGCAGCGAGCCCAGGGTCGCCTTTGCGAGCGTGGTCGAAGCGGGGCTGGCGCAACCGGGGGAACGGCTGACCGACGCCGGGCGCCGTCACAGCGCATTTGTCCGGGCCGACGGCGCCCTCGCCTTAGGCCCCGCCGTCGGCTCTATCCACAAGATCGGGGCGCTGGCGCAGGGGCTGCCGGCCTGCAACGGCTGGACATTTTGGCACATCGAACGCGCCGGCCGGCTAACGCCGATTGACGATCTGCGCGCAGCTATGCGCGCAGCGGCGGAGTAGAGCGGCGACGGGTCTGGCAAGCCTCGCGATCTCCTACGCCTTAAGACGCTAAGCTCGTTGGCCCGTTAAAGGTCAGCTGACCCACACCAGCTGGGATTCATGCGTCAAACGGGCGTGGCGGTGTGATCCCCGTCACAGACAGCGTATCCACGCCGCTGTATGTCCTGGCCTGTGGTGGGTCGTGGTTGGGATGTGGAATTCATCCGCATCTAACCGGGGCCATCGGTCCACGGATTGCAACTGAGGGGAAAGGTAATGACGTCCAGTCATTCAGTGGCCAATGACTACGTTCCGCTTGATGGCAGTGAGCGTCATCCGTCGCCAGGCGCGACGCGTGTCGGCCCCGCGGATCCTGCTGAGATGCTTGCCGTCACGATCGTGCTTCGCCGCCAACTCGACGGGTCGCAGCCGCCTGGCCACGACGCCTTCATGACCACGCCGCCGGCGCCGCGCCGGCAAATCTCCAGTGACGAATTTGCGCGCCTCTACGGCGCCTCGCCACAGGACATCGACCAGGTCGGAACATTCGCAAAGAGTCATGGGCTTGATGTCCTCGAGACTCATGCAGACCGCCGGACCATGGTCGTGCGAGGCTCAGTGGCCCAGATGAACCGGGCCTTCGCCGTCGATCTCGGCCGCTATGAGCACTCCGCGAAATTCCACAGCAAAGGCGAACCTGAGAAAGAGAACTATCGCGGACGCGATGGCGTAATCAACATTCCCGCCTCCTTGCGGGGCATTGTCGTCGGCGTGTTTGGCCTCGATAATCGACGGGTCGGGGGCCGCAACCGCGCCCAGCCGCCTAACACCCATCCCCTTACAATTCCCACGGTCTCCAAACTCTACAATTATCCGACGAATTCGGCGGCGGGCCAGACCATAGGGATCGTCTCGTTGTCAGGATACGCCCGCGCCGACATCACAAAATTTTTCAAGTCTCTGCCCGGATACAAGCCCCCGACGATCAAAGACATCCTCATTGATGGCGCCACCAACCCGGGCCGCGATCAATATGGCGAGACTACGCAGGATATCGACATCGCCGCCGCCTTCGCGCCAGGAGCCGCAGTCAACGTCTACATCAGCAAAGGCGACCAGCAGGGTTGGGTCGATACCATCAGCCGAGTCGCACATCCCGATCCGGCGGATAGTCCGTGCGCTGTGCTCTCGAGCAGCTGGTTCATCTGTGATGGGGATGATCCCGCAGGGATGACAAAATTTGGCGTCACTGACGCCTTCATTAATGCTGTCAGCAACGCCTTCCAAGACGCCGCTCTCCAGGGGGTCACGGTATGCATCGCTACCGGTGACCGCGGCACCGATTCCAACGTGGGCGACGGCAAGGTGCATGTGCAGTACCCAGCCAGCGACCCGTGGGTGCTCGCGGTCGGAGGCACGACCATCGGCAACGTTAGCGGCTCATCCTTCGACGAGTACGTCTGGAACGATCCGGATCAGAATAATTGGGGCACAACCGGTGGAGGCGTCAGCACGAGGTTCCCCGTACCAAGCTACCAAGCAAACATAAAGGTTCCCGCCTCGCTGAATGACGCGACCCATCGCGGGCGCGCTCTGCCCGACGTTGCGGGCAACGCCAACATCGCGAGCGGCTATTCGGGCATAGTGGTCGGCGGTTCAACCGGGAATCCTGGCAACGGCACCAGCGCGTCGGCCCCGCAATGGGCGGGCCTCATCGCTGTCATGAACGCTGCGCTCGGCGTCAACCTCGGCTTCGTCAATCCGGCCCTCTATAAGCTCGCGGGCGCCGGCTTCCGCGATATCGTTCCGGGCGTGGGGCCTAAGGACAACGCCAACGCGGGCGCTCCCGGTTATCCGGCCGGGCAAGGATGGGACGCCTGCAGCGGCTGGGGCAGTCCGGACGGCCAGACGCTGCTCGCCAAGCTGCGGCCGATTTACACCAGCAGCCCAATTGCACAGGCAAAACGAACACGGACACATCCTGCCCGGATAACGTGAACGGCGGCGGCGCTCGCCCCCGCTCTTGAAGAAGAATTGACAGGCTAGGAAAGAATAGGCCCGCTCCAGCGCGACCCGCGATCTAGGCCCCTACCGCTTGGGCGTGGCCTTTTTCCTCTTCGGCGCTCCGAAATCGCTCGCGCGCAGGAGGAACACTTCTCCGCTCGTCTCCTCGGTGTCGAGCCATACGAACGGAAGATGTGGGAAGCCGCGCTCCAGCAACGCCCGACCGCCTCCGACTTCGCACACAATGATCCCCCCTGCGGTCAGATGGGCCGGCGCTTCGCTCAGGATCCGGCGCACGATGTCGAGCCCGTCGGCTCCGCCGGCATGCGCGATTCGCGGTTCGGCCGCGAATTCGGGCGGGAATTCCGCGATCGTCGCCGCGTCGACATAGGGGGGGTTGGCAAGGATCAGGTCGTAGCGGGCATTCTTGACCGGGGCGAACAGATCGCCTCGATTGAGCAGGACGCGTTCGGAGAGCCCGTGCTCCTCAACGTTGCGCTTGGCGACTTCGAGGGCGTCAGCCGAACAATCGACTGCTTCCACCCGGGCGTTTGGAAAGACCCGGGTGGCGAGGATGGCGAGCGAGCCGCCGCCGGTGCAAAGATCGAGCGCAGAGGCGATGCGCTGAGGATCGCCGGTCAGCGCGTTGTCCTCGGCGAACGCGGTCATCAGCAGCTCGCCGATCAGGCTGCGCGGGACGATGACCCGCTCGTCGACATAGAACGGCACGCCCTGAATATAGGCGCGGTTGAGCAGATAGGCGGCGGGCTTGCGGGTCGTCGCCCGCGCTTCGATCAGATTGGAGAGCCGCGCCCGCTCGTGGCGGGTGAGCTTGGCGTCGAGAAACGGATCGAGCAGATCGATCGGCAGCTTGAGGCCCTCGAGGATGAGAAAAGCGGCTTCGTCGAGCGCGGTCGTCGCGCCATGACCGAAGGCGAGGCCGGCGGCGAGAAAGCGGCCGACGGCGTAACGTAGCCAGTCACGCGGGGTGAGGAACGTTTCGATCCGCTCGTCGCGCTCAGCGTCAGACAAGGACGGCGGCGTCCGGGTCGCCGCTCATACGCCGCTTCTGCACTCGCGCAGGAAGCGCTTGCGCGGCTTGCCCTGCAGCGCCCCGGCGTCGGCCTTTTGGGCGCATTCGATGGACCTGGCTGATCGCGCGGCCGGGTCTTGCTCGGCGGCGGGAAGGGGAACGGAATTTGGCTTCATGTCTGCGACGCCGGTGGACGCGGCGGCGCCGGACGAACTGCCGCCGGAGGAGGTTGCCATGCCTGCTGTTGAGGTCTGCGCCGCAGCGCCGGAAGGCACGCCCGTTTCCGAAGCGGCAATAGCGAGCGCGCAGGCGCAAACCAGGGTCGTGATTCGCATCAGCTCAGGTATTCCCGCCGTCGACTATGGTTCATCCGACCCCGGCGCAAGCTATAAGGGCAGCGGCGGAATTTTCAAGCCAAGCGGATCCGCCGGCTGCGGCGCAACCATCGAAATTTCGACGCGGCGTGACCCATCGGAACGAGCGCCAATGCCCTCCTCGTCCATGCGAGACATCGCCGAGCTCTTTCCCGTCTTCCGCGCCGCCTTCGTCCTCGCCGAGCGCGCGATCGACGACTTTGCGCTTGCGCGCGCTCCGGATTAGACATAAAGATATGTTTATGTCTAACGAACGCTTAGCCTGGCCGATCGCCTTTCCGGCCCTGCTCGCCGGCCTCGAAGCGGCCGGCGAAGAGACGAGACTCCGCGTCCTCTGTCTGCTCGACGCCGCGGAACTCACGGTGAGCGAGCTGGTCGCCATCCTCGGCCAGTCGCAGCCGCGCGTATCGCGCCATCTCAAGCTCCTGGTCGAGGCGGGTCTCGCCACCCGGCAGCGGGAGGGCGCCTGGGCCTTCTTTCGCCTCGCCGAACCGGGCGGGGCGCTGGCGCGCGATTGGCTTCGCCGTCTTGATCCGGCGGATCCCACGGTCAGCGCCGACCGCGCCCGGCTCGAAGTCGCGCGCGAGGCGCGGCGTAAGCAGGCGGCGGCCTATTTTGCCTCCCGCGCCGCTGACTGGGACCAGATCCGCGCCCTGCACGCGCCGGAGGAGCGGGTGGAGGCGGCGCTGATCGCGATGATCGGCTCGATCCCGTACCGCAACCTGCTCGATCTCGGCACCGGCACCGGCCGGATGCTCGAGCTTCTGGCGCCCCGCGCGTCGCGCGCCGTCGGCGTCGATCAGAGCGCGGCGATGCTGGCCCTCGCCCGTAGCCGGATCGACGAGGCCGGCCTGCGCCAGGTCTCGCTGCGCCAGGGTGACATCTACGCCCCGCCGGTCGAGCGCAACGCCTATGATCTCGTCGTCATCCACCAGGTGCTGCACTTCCTCGACGATCCGGCGCGGGCGCTGAGCGAAGCGGCGCGGGCGCTCGCCCCCGGGGGCCGGCTCGCGGTCGTGGATTTCGACGCCCATGACCAGGAATTCCTGCGCGACGAATTCGCCCACCGGCGGCTCGGCTTCTCCGTTCAGGAGGTTCAGGGCTTCCTGGTCGAGGCAGGCCTCGCCAACGTTCGCTTCGACCGCGTGCCGCCGGCCAAGGGCGAGGCGGGCAAGCTGACGGTCGCGCTGTGGATCGCCGAGGATCCTCGCGTCATTTCCAATTCGTTCCCGAAGAGCGACGTGGAGTTCGCCTGATGGCCGCGAAACCAGTGCCGTTGAGCCGCGCCGGCGCGCGGGTTCAGGTTTCGTTTGAGTTCTTCCCGCCCAAGACCCCGGAGATGGAGGCCAACCTGTGGGAGGCCGCGACTCGGCTTGAGCCGCTCGATCCCGCCTTCGTCTCGGTCACCTACGGCGCCGGCGGCTCGACCCGAGAGCGCACCCATGCGCTGGTCGAGCGGATCGCGCGCGAGACGACGATGAAGCCCGCGGCGCACCTTACCTGCGTCGGCGCCTCGAAGGACGAAATCCAAACCACGCTCCGCGCCTATCACTCAGCCGGCGTCCGCCATATCGTGGCGCTGCGCGGCGATCCGCCGACCGGCTTCGACGCCCCTTACGAGGCTGCGCCTGACGGCTATCGGTCGACCGCCGATCTGGTCGCCGACGCCCGGCGGATCGCCGATTTCGAAGTCTCGGTCGGAACCTATCCCGAGCAGCACCCGCAGAGCCCGAACCTCCTGCACGACATCGAGATCCTCAAGCAGAAGGTCGACGCTGGAGCGACCCGGGCGATCACCCAGTTCTTCTTCGATAACTCTGTCTATTTCCGCTTTCTCGACGTCGCCGCCGCGGCGGGGATCAAGGTTCCGATCGTGCCGGGCGTCTTTCCGGTGCAGAATTTCAAGCAGACCGCCAATTTCGCCCGCCGCACCGGGGCCAGCGTTCCGCAATGGCTCGCTGACCGGTTCGAGGGCCTCGAGGACGACCCCGCAACGCGGCGGCTGGTCGCCGCCGCCGTCTGCGCCGAGCAGGTGATCGGCCTGATCGACCACGGGGTCGAGGAACTGCACTTCTACACCATGAACCGCGCCGACCTGGTGTTCGCCATCTGCCACCTTGTGGGCCTCCGCCCCAGGCCCGCGTCAGGCGCATTCGAGCGCCCCGAGCGGGAACCGGCGCGCCGGCGCGCTTGGTGACGGGCCTCCGCCCTGCGCAGGGGTGGAGAACTCTCGCCGTGGTTAACCAATCCTTGCGAAAGCCTTGAGAGCTGACGTCCCGGCGTTGACTTGCGTTTCTCTTTTTCGCACCATGAACAAAACAAGAACACTACCGCGAAGACCCGAAGGCGCCCTGGCCCGGGTCGCGCTCGCGAAAGATCCCAGTGTCGCCAGTGTTCGAGTGTGAAAAGGAGTGATTTCGCGATGTTGAAGCTGATCGAAGGTTCCTGCGCCTCATTCTTCCCCAAGGAAATCGACGCGATGTTCCGCAACCGGGCGGAGACCTTTTCCGGCCGGCTCGGCTGGCAGGTCGTGGTCAAGGACGGTTATGAGCGGGACAGTTTCGATGATGCAAACCCGTTGTATCTCGTATCGGTCGATCCGGAAACCGAAGAATACTGGGGCTCGCTCAGGCTTCTGCCGACCACCGGCCCAAACATGCTGCGCGACGTTTTCCCGCAGTTGCTTGATGGAGACTTCATCGAGAGCGCCACGATCTGGGAAAGCTCACGAATCTGCGCAATCGCCGCGCCCGGCCAGCCCGAGCGAAGCAAGAGCGGCGTCAATCGTGTCCTGAGCGAACTCATTTTGGGCATCGGCGAAGTTGCGGTCGTCGCGGGCCTCACTCAGATCGTTTCGGTGTTCGACGCCAGAATTTTTCGCATTCTGAGGGCCGCCGGATGCAATCCCCAGATCATCGGCGCCCCGCAGCGAATCGGCGACGCCATGAGCCACGTCGGTCTTTTCGACACCGGCGAGGGTCCGCTCCAGGCGTTCCGGGCCGCTTTGGGCATCGGGGATTCGGTCCTTGCTCCCGGCGCGAGAGAACTGGCCTTCGCCTAAGGGCGGCGGCGCGATGTTCCTGTTTTGTTGTCTACAAGTCTGTTGATTGTCATTCCGCCTTTACGTCATCACACTGCCATTCGAGCAGAGAATCAAGGTTGGGAGGGTCGATTGGCCAAGAAAACGAAAAAGCGCGCCCCGAAGCCCGAAGAAGCGAAGACGCACGTTGGAGAATTAAACCTGTCTCCCTGCGAGGCGCGCAGGTTGTATTCCATATGTGTCGAATTGCTCGAATTGTGCACTCATGTTTCAGGAAGAATAGACCCTCAAGCCGGCTATATGGTGGCGCACGCCCGCGATGAAGTGATGGCTGGAATCTTCGATGTCAGACCTTAGCTTTCTGTCAAGCGCTATCGGCAAGTTCGAATCGGCGACGGCGCGCCTGACCGACACGATCCTCGGCGAATTTGATCGTGATCTCTCCGAGACCCTGCGAGCCGTCGCCTCCGACCTTGGTCTTTCTCATATCGCCTATTTGCGGCTCTCGCCGGACAAGAGCGCCGATGTTTGTCTTCTCGTCGCCGTCGTCACCTATTCAAGGCTCTGGCAGCACCGATACTTCGTGAAGAAGTATATGTCGAATGACCCGGTGATTTCCTACGGCCGGCAAGCGGTCGCGCCATTCGACTGGACGACCCTGCCTCTCGACGACGCGGCGACGGGGGCGTTCTTCGCCGACGCCCTCAATCACAGCGTTGGACGCAACGGCCTTTCCATCCCGTTGAGGAACCGGCGCGGCGTTTTCGCGCTCGTCTCCTTCACCAGCGACCTTTCGCGCGACGAATGGGAAACCTACAAGGCGAGCCATATGAAAAGGCTCCAGCTGTTGTCGGTCCTGATCGATTCGGCCGCCAACATCAATTTCAAATTGCCGCCGGTTCCGGTTCCCTTGTCGAGCCGGGAAGAGCAGTGCCTGCTCTGGGCGGCGCGGGGAAAGACCTACCAGGAGATCGCCGAAATCCTCGGTGTGGCGTTTGGCAGCGTGAAAACCCATCTCGACGGCGCGCGCCGCAAATTGCGCTGCGTGAACCTGACCCATGCGGCCGCGGTCGCATTCGCGACCGGCGTCATCCCGGCCCAGGCGCTGAAGTAAGCCCGTGCGGCGGTTGTAGGCGCGATCGCTGAGCGCGCCGGCCGCGGTCACCGACCGCGGCTACAACCATCGCAGCTTTCCAGACGTCCGTTCACCCCAGGTGCTTTCGGAGGAACGCCAGCGTGCGGGTCCAGGCGAGCGCGGCGCTCGGGGCGTCGTAGCTCTCGCGATGGTCGCAGTTGAAGCCGTGATCAGCCGGATAGATGTGGACCTCGACTTCGGGATGGGCGGCGGCGACCTCGCGCACGCCGGCGATCGGGATGTGCTGGTCCTTGTCGCCAAAATGCAGCAGCGTCGGAACCTGGGGCTTCAAGTCCTTGAGGCCGATGATCCCGCCGCCGTAGTATCCGACCGCGGCGGTCAAGCCCGCGAGCCGCCCCGCCGCCGCCCAGGCGATCGTGCCGCCGAGGCAGAAGCCGACCACCGCGACCTTGCCGCCTTCCTTGGCGACCGCGATCGCGGCGGCGACGTCCTTGAGCATCTGCTCGCGGTCGGTCTTGCCGGCGATCGCCATGCCGCGCGCCCTCGACTCGGGGTCGTAGCCGACCTCGAACCCTTTCTCGGCGTGCTCGAAAATCGCCGGCGCGACCGCGAGATAGCCCTCGGCGGCGAACCGGTCGGCGACCGCCCGGATATGAGCGTTGACGCCGAAGATCTCCTGCACCACGACCACTCCGCCGCGCGGGCGCTCCTTGGGATCGGCGCGCCAGGCCCGGATCGGTCCCGCCCCTTCCGGCTTCAGTTCAATCCACGCCATGTTCATCGTCTCCCGTTCAAGAGTTGCTGAGCGCTGAAGACCGGCTCGAGCCGCGCTGTGCGATCGCGATGCCGCCCACGACCAAGAGCAGCGCGACGACATGATAGGCCGCGAACGGCTCGCCAAGGATCGCGACCGCCATGATCGCGCCGAACACCGGCACCAGATTCACGAATACCCCCGCCCGGCCGGGCCCGATCAGTTCGACCCCGCGCATGAACATGATCTGCGACACGAAGGCCGGTCCAAGCGCGACATAGACGAGCGTCGCCAGGCCCGCCGCGGTCGGCCAGATGAAACCGCCGGCGGCAATCTCCCAGATCATCAGCGGCACGGAGGTGACGAAGGCCGCGAACGCCATGCCGGCGAGCAGGCTCAAGCCTGAGACCAGCGGCCGCCGGCGGAGCCCGATCGTATAGCCCGCGTAGAGAATCGCGGCGATGACCATCATCACGTCGCCATCGTTGAACGCCAGCGCCGCGAGCCGGCTGAACTCGCCCTGGGCGGCGATCGCCGCGACCCCGGCCATGGTTATCACCGCGCCCGCGGCCTGCAGCGCGGTGAACCGGGCGCCGAGAAACAGCCTTCCGCCGATCAGCACCAGCGCCGGGATCGCGCCCTGGATGATCGAGAGATTGAGCGCGCTCGTTCGATGCGCGGCGACGTAGAAAAGCGCGTTGAACGCGGTGTAGCCGAGCGCGCCCATCGCGGCGACATATGGCCAATGAGCGCGAAGCACCGGCCAGTCCCTTCGCAGCGCCGGACGGGCGGCCATGAGGATGGGGATGAGCGCCACACCCCATCGCAGGCAGGTGAGCGTCATCGGCCCGATCTGGCCGACCGCCAGCCGGCCGACGATCGAATGTCCGGCCCAGATCAGGGTCGTCAGAACGAGCAAAAGGATCGGGTTGGCCCAAGCCGAGTGCATGAGCCCGGCTCTGGGGGCGGTCGCGTCGGTCATGAAAGTGTTCGGCGGCCTCTGGCGCATTCTTCGATTGGCCCGCGCGCGGCGGGGCGCGGAGCGCGAGCACGGAACGAGAAGCGCAGCACGGAATAAGCCGAGCGGCGGCCGAAGGCAATCCGGGCGGCGTTGGGGTAGTGGGCCAGTTTGAATACGGTGCTCGAATTTTCCCCCAGAGCAGTCTGCATTTAGATAGAGGCACGCCAGTGGATTGGAGCGCTTCCTCCCCCCTTGTGGGGGAGGATTAAGGAGGGGGGTCGCGCCGCGGCTGATCCAAGAGAAGCGGCGCGAAAGGCCAATCTCTGCGATCCGCGCGACCCCCCACCCCTACCCGCCCCCGCAAGGAGGGCGGGTGCGCAAACCGACTGGAGAATCTACCAAAGTGCAGACCGCTTGCGCTCCGGCGCCGCCTCGCCAATCAGGTAGATCAGGCCCAGCCTGAAGTCGTTTGAAGCCAGTCGGTTGCGGGATGAGATCGGACCCGCGAGGCCCGGGTAGGCGTCGGAGCCGCCGGTCGCCCCTAGCCCATAGCTCAGGTAGCGGTAGCTCAGTTCGAGCTTCAGCCTGGCCGTGAGGTCGTAGTCCACGCCGGCCATCGCCGCCCAGGCGAAGCTCGTTCGCGAGCCCGAGGCGAAGCCTCCGCCCCACCCGGGGCGGCTTACGCTGACGCTCGAGAGCCGGTTGTCGGCGAAGCCTACTCCGGCGCCGAGGAAAGGCGAAAACCCGTACCAGGCGCCCGGGCTCACATAGCCGTTGACCAGGCCGACGAAAGAGGCGACGTCAGCGCGAAAGGCGTCCCCGGTTTGTGCTAATCCTGCCCAGGCGTAAGCCGCGCCCGAGCGGAGGCTTGCGCCGCCGCGATATTCGATCGTCGCATCGGCGCGAAACCAGCTCGTCGCTTGATAGCCGGCGCCGACATCGACCATGCCGAAGGGCGAAAGCGACGGGAGCCAGACCGATTGGGTTGCGATCGGGCCGGCGAGCGGCCCGGGCGTGATCTCGAGTTTCGGCGCCGCCGCATTGACGCCGCCGCCCACGTCGCCGCGCAAATACCAGCCGCTGAATTCCTCCTCGGCGCCCGACGCCGGAGGAAGGGACGGCGCCGCCGGCAAATCGGCGGCTTTTGCCCATCCGCAGGAAGCCGCGGCGATCGCTAAGCAAGCGAGGGGCCCGAGCCTGGCCATGACGACGGTCCCCTCCGTTCGGCGCGCCAGACCCCACTTTTTGCGCCTCGAAACCCGGGAAAACCTGCCATGCCGGTCTTAACGGCGTCTTAACCCTAACCCTTAGTTATGATTGAAGGGACTGATGCCCTCGGCGATTATACATGCCGCAACATGTAGGGCTGAGTCCGCCTCCGCTCCGGCCCGGGGCTGGCGCGCCGAGAGGAAGGAATCGGGTAGGACGTTTTCCAAAATCAAGTCGAACCGGTTGCAGCGAATCAGTAACCGGTTCGGCGTAACCATTTGATATATTTACTCAGTCTTATGTGGAAACCTTCCGCCACGCAGCGCCGCCGCCAATCTCCTTGCCGGGGACCGGTTCGATCATGCTAGGTTCCTTGAGCTTAAGAAACACATTTTTTATGCTATTTTCCGAGCGTATTCCGGTTAATTCACGCGCAATCCGATTCGTTATCTCTCCGTTTTTTTCGAGGTATGCCATTACAGTCTCGTGCGCTGAGGCGAGCGCGGTGTGCCGGATGTAAACAGTGACCGAGTGGTCGCTCTCTTCGATTTCCGGCTCTTCCAATCTGAGTTTTCTCATCGCCTCAAACGCGGTATTTAGCCCCTCGCCGACGTCTTTATTGGGCGGGTCTGGAAACTTATTTATTAGACGCACTAGCTTAGGATTTCTCGCCGATTGTTCTCGCAGGATGTTTTCCTCTGTAATATGACCGGGCAAGCGGCCGGGGCTTTCGACCTCAATTCGATCGTCGAATATCCTGACCTGTACGTCCGAAGGAATGCTATAGTCGCGATGCAACACCGCGTTAGTTATAATCTCATGGAGAGTTTCGTCTGGGTATTTAACTGGCGATAAGCCCTGCGGAGTGAGCGTCCTAACATCTTCGATAATTCTCTTAGTCGTTTCGACTGCCGCCGCAATTTGCGCGTAGATGCATCCTTCAATAGTCAAGGGATTCCCGGCGAGCTGCTCGCGACGCCCTTCTTCTTCCCTGCTTCCATACCTAAGAACCTTTATCGCAGATCGTTTGGGGAGTGCTGCTTGTGGTTCATCTGCAAAAAGTAAGACGCCAGCGACAGTTGGGCGATCGGTGCTAATCAATAAACGCTGTTTGGTCATCCAATCGTCTGGTTCGGCAGACGGGACTTGACTAAGGATAAAGTTCAAGGTCACAACAGAATTAGTTATAGTTTCCTTATCTACGCTGGTGACTTCATCTTCGTAAGTGACTATTCCCTTATCGAGCTGAAGTCGGTTTATTTCTTCTGGACTTCGCAGACGTATGTTTTGAGCATTGTGTCGGACATACGCATAACCATCCGTCACCAGGATAATGTCTCTGGTCTTAGAGATTATCAGTTGGAGTACGTGCCCGTTGCATTCATGGCAATTGAGCCATACGCCAGCATATGAGGCAGCGACAGCGTTTACGCTTTGTATATAAGCAAAAATGCCATTCGAATCCTCATATGATCGAAATCCATCCCACTCGTTGACGAGTTTGTTATTTATCTGAGAGATACCTACAAACAACTCTCCGCCTGCCGTATTGGCAAACGCGGAGATCGACTCGCTTAGTTTGGCTGGAGCAACGGCACGTGACTTGAAGTCGAGGAAGTGGCTTTCCTCCAGCGCGAGAATCCTGTTGGCCTCAGCTCGATCGACTGTTTTGTGCTCTATCATGCCCCTATCCGGCGGTTCGAAATTGGCCTAAAGGCGTTCGCTATGCCACGAAATCACGAAGAGCAATCCTATGACACCGAAGAGGCGGGGCACAGATTTGAGGCAGCGCTACGCGGCGCTCGCTCCGCCGAACCGCACCCCATGAAGGATATTCCCCGGAAGCGCATCAGAAAAGCAAAAAGCCCGGCACAAGGTCCGGGCTCCATGCGTTAGGGGTTTATTGACGATTGCAGGGTGGATTCTGCTTATGACGCAGATCGGTCTCGATATCGAGTCGACGCTGGGCGGCGTTCGGCCCGCTGACGACCATTGCGCAGATGTGTGTGGCCCCGGCGCGGGTTATGTCCTGCCATCTGTGGTGGGTAGGAAGTTCATCGGCGAGACGTCGGCGAAAATTGTCCGTCTCGCCGATATATTCCGTCTCGCCGATATATATCGCATGCCACCGGCCATCGGCGGCTTGATAGCAAAAGATGTACACCCCGCCGACCTCGTTAAACGAGACGTTTCTAAGTGCGAAGTGCTCAAATTCGTACTTGGTCCCGCTGTACCCCGACCACACGAGACGTGGGGTGGGGTTGACTGACTGATAGGGTTGAGTAGACATATAACGCGATCCTTATATTAGGGTTGCGGTTCAGACCGACGCGTCATGGGGTTCCAATCCAAAAGACGCGTCGGTCTGCCTTCACTGCGAGAATCAGTAAATTCGGAAGACTCTAGCCGAGTCGAGAGTTGGAGTCCCATTCGTTTGTGGGGGCTACCTTGTTCGCCCAAGCAACGCCAAGATGACGGGTAGCTTTGCCGTCGCGCGGCGCAGTCGGTTTCGAGCGACTCGTTCATTGATAGGTGAGACGCTTGCCAGATGCGCAGGAAACTGCCCGGCGTGCCCGCTCTTGCTGGTCAAGCGGCCCGGCGCTCCGGCGCAGCGATCGTTCCCCGGATCGCCTCGGCGAGCGCCGTGGCCTCTTCGGTCGGGCGCCCGGCGCATGGATGAGGCCCATCCGGGTCAGGGGCAATTCGGGCAGGCCCTCGGTCCGGCCCAGCGCGCGCAAGCCTTGGCCGACCATAGAGACGGGGAGGATGGTCGCCGCGAGCCCGGCGCGAACGATCGATCCGATCGCCGTGAAATTCTTGGAAAAGAACAATCCCCGCGTCGCTCGCGGGGAGGCGGCGAGCGCGTCTTCGGCGGCGCGCCGCCAGACGCAGGTGCCGCTGGCCAGCGCCAGCGGTATGGGCGACCCCTCCTCGGTCCGGAACCGCTCGGCGGCCGCCCAGACCAACGGCTCCTCGCGCAGGAGCTCGAAGCCATGGAATCCCGCCAGCCTCCCCGGCTCGAGCGCCCCGGCAGTGACCAGCGCCAGTTCAAGCGCGCCGGCCGCAACCTGCGCCGCGAGTTCGATCGACGCTTCGCAGGCGACCGAGACTTCCACCAGAGGGTGGCGTCGATTGAACCGCGACAGAATCTCGGCCAGGAACGACTCGGCGTAGTCGTCGGGAATCCCGAGCCTGACGGCGCCCCTGAGGCCCTTGCGCGACAACGCCGCCATCGCGCCCGCCTCGACCTGGACAATACGGCGGGCGAATTCGATCAGCCGCTCGCCCTCGTCGGTCAGGCGGGCGCCGCGACCCTGCTTCACGAACAGCGCGCAGCCCAACTGCTCCTCCAGCCGGCGGATGTGCATCGAGACGGCGGACTGGGTCTTGTGCACCCGTTCCGCCGCCCTGGTGAACGAGCCGGAATCGACAATGGCGAGGAACGAGCGAAGCTGGTCGGTGTCGAGCATGGGACCTATCCGAAAAAATGATCAGTTACTCTACAAACATTCGTTGGACCGATCAATAGGGTTCCCTATATATGTGGCGTCATTCCGAGATTGAACGGCCTACCCGGCGCCGGCTTGGCGCCGAACGGATGGTCGTCCCTTCAAGCAGGAGGCGAACATGGTTGCTTCATTCACACATTCAGCCTCTCACGCTGCGAACGCCTTGTGGCGCATTGTCTCATGGCCGGCGCGGGTGGGCGCGGCGCGGCGCACGATGTCCGAATTGGCGCGGATGTCGGAATATGAGCTGCGCGACATAGGCCTGACCCGGTCCGACATCAACGATGCGACGGCGCTGCCCCTCGACGCCGATCCGTCCGGCCTGCTCGTCAGGCGGCGGGCCTGGCGTGAGCGGCGGCCGGCCGAGGGACGCACCAATCTGGCGGCCTGATCGCGGGACTTGAGCGGCGCGCGCGAACGCGACGCCCGGCCCTCCCCAAAGGCGGCGAAAAGGTCTAGGAAGTTTTCCCAAGACCGCGACCGCCTTTTCGGAGGGACTTCATGACAGCGCACTCGGCCGCAGCGGGCGTCGAGATCAACGCCAAGCCGGGCGGCCGGCAGGCCGAAATTCTGAGCGCCGAGGCGCTCGCGTTTCTCGCCGGACTGCATCGGCGCTTCAATCGGCGGCGGCTTGAATTGCTCGTCAAACGACTGGGTCGCCAGGAAGACTTCGACGGCGGGAAGCTGCCGGATTTTCTTGCCGAGACAAAATTGATTCGGGACGGCGACTGGAAGGTCGCGCCGATCCCGGCCGACCTTCTCGACCGGCGGGTCGAGATCACCGGCCCGGTCGACCGCAAGATGATCGTCAACGCGCTGAATTCGGGCGCGAAGGTGTTCATGGCCGACTTCGAGGACGCCACCTCGCCCATGTTCGCCAACATGGTCGAAGGCCAGGCCAATCTCAAAGACCGTTGGGCCGGCAAGATCGACTTTGTCGATTCCGGAACCGGAAAAACCTACGCGCTCAAGCGCGATCCCGCCGTGCTGATGGTGCGTCCGCGCGGCTGGCACTTGCCCGAGCGGCATGTCGCCGTCGATGGCGAGGAAATGTCCGGCGCGCTGTTCGACTTCGGCCTTTACGTCTTCCATTGCGCCGAAGCGCAAATGGCCAAGGGCGCGACGCCCGCGTTCTATCTGCCCAAACTGGAGAGCCATCTCGAAGCGAGACTTTGGAACGAGGTTTTCTCCCACGCCGAGCGCGAGCTCGGAGTCCCGCATGGCGCGTTCAAGGCGACGGTGCTGATCGAGACTTTGCCGGCGGCGTTCGAGATGGAAGAGATTCTCTACGAGCTCCGCGATCACATCGTCGGGCTGAATTGCGGCCGCTGGGACTATATTTTCTCGTTCATCAAGCGCCTCGGCAAGAACCCGGCCTTCCTCACTCCCGATCGCTCGGAAATGACGATGGGCAAGGCGTTCCTCAGCGCCTATTCGCTTCTCCTGATCAAGACCTGCCACCGCCGCGGCGCCTTCGCCATGGGCGGCATGGCGGCGCAGATTCCGGTCAAGGGCGACAAACAGGCGAACGAAGCGGCCTTCGCCAAGGTCCGCGCCGACAAGGAGCGCGAGGCGACCAACGGCCATGACGGCACCTGGGTCGCCCATCCCGATCTGGTGCCGATCGCGATGGAAGTGTTCGACCGGCTAATGCCGAAGCCGAACCAGCTTTCGGTCAAGAGCGACGACGTCCACGCGAGCCAGGCCGACCTCATCGAAGTCCACAAGGGCAAGCGCACCGAGGAGGGCTTGCGCGAGAACATCCGGGTCGGGGTGCAATATATCGAGGCCTGGCTCCGGGGCCGCGGCGCGGTGCCGATCTATAACCTGATGGAGGACGCGGCGACCGCCGAGATCTCCCGCGCCCAGGTCTGGCAATGGCTGCATCTCAAGGCCAGGTTCGACGACGGCCGCGAGGCGACGCCGGCGCTGTTTAAGGAGGCGCTCAAGGGCGAGATGGAGCGGGTCAAGGGCGAGGTCGGGGCCAAGGCTTTCGACGGCGGGCGGTTCAAGGAGGCGATTGCGCTCTTCTCCGACATGTCGCTCAGCGACACTTTTGACGAGTTCCTGACCCTGCCGGCTTACAAGCTGATCGACTAGGCAGGGATGAGAGGGGAGAGAAGCAGGATGGCCAAAGCCTATTGGATTTCCACTTATCGATCGGTCAGCAACCCGGATGCGATGGCGGCCTACGCCAAGCTGGCGGGTCCGGCGCTCACCGCCGCCGGCGGGCGTTTCCTGGCGCGCGGAACGCCGGCGCATGTCTACGAGGCCGGCCTGAAGCAGCGCACGGTGCTGCTCGAATTTGACAGCGTGGAGGCGGCGCGAGCGGCGCATGACGGCCCGGCCTATCAAGAGGCGCTGGCCGCGCTCGCCGGCGGAGCCGATCGGGAGATTCGCATCGTCGAGGGGGTGTAGCGGCGGATAAATTCCCTGCTCCGGCGAAAAAATTCCCTCGGGCGGAAAAAATTCCCTGCTCGCCCGAAAAAATTCCGTGCTCGCTCGAAACAATTCCCTGCTCGGGTTCCTGCGCAACCCCTTGTTCGGACGCGCCTTCCTCTTGACCGCTACATCCCGTAGCCGCGCGCCATCGCCGCCGCGCAGAGCGGAATGAGGGCGAAGAGGCCCGCCTCGACATAGAGCGCCCGCCGCAATTGGGCGATCTCCTCCGCCGGCGGGCGGAACGACGGGTCGGCGCGGACCTTTCTCCGCCAGACGATGTAGAGATAGGTCGGCGCGACCGAGAGGAGGCCGATCCCGGCGAACAGCGCCATCTTGGCCCAGAAAAAGATGTTGACGAAATAATAGTCGACGCCCTTGGCGCCGAAGAACACCCTGAGCACCCCGGCGGCGAGCGCCAGCGCCGCCATGATGCCGAACCAGGCGTCGATGCGCGCCACCCTCAGCGCCGTTCGGCCGTCGATTGCGCCGCCGGTGAGGAAGATCTCGGCCGACAGGATCGCGGCGAGCGAAAACACCGCCAGGTGATGGAAGCTCGCCAAGAGCCAGTCGACGAACATGAATCCCAAGCCCCTGAATCCCGAGCCTCCGCCTGGGTCCCCCTTGTCGGGCGATCCAAGGGTTGTCAAATCAATTGACTTTGGCGGACGCGCTGCCTATAGGCTCCGCTTTGCTGGAGCGCGGCCGAAAAGCCGCGCTTTTGGTTTTGAGCCGAGCCTCAATTCCCGGCGTTCGCCGCGGTTCGCGAGAGCCGCAATTTCGGTCCACTGCCAAGAAGCCGGCCTGCGCGAATGTTTCGCGTAACAAGCCGGGCGGAACACGGGGAAAAAACGATGTTCGCAGTCATCAAGACCGGCGGCAAGCAGTACAAGGTCGCCGCCGACAACAAGATCACGGTCATGGCGCTGCCCGGCGAAGCGGGCGAGAGGATCGTGTTCGACGAGGTGCTGGCGCTGTTCGACGGAGAGGCCCACCATGTCGGCGCCCCGCGCGTTCAAGGCGCGAGCGTGGTCGGCGAAATCGTCGAGCAGACGCGCGGCCCCAAGGTCGTCGCGTTCAAGAAGCGCCGGCGCAAGAATTCGAAGCGCAAGCGCGGCCATCGGCAGGATCTCACGATCGTCCGGGTGACCGAGATTCTGCCCGGCGCCGCGCCGAAAGCCGCAGCCCGCGGCAAAGAGGCTCAAGCGAACGATTCCCTCGTCCGCTCGAATGCGCTATAGGGGAAGCAATCTTGCCGCGCGCTTTGAGCGCCGGCCCCTCGAAGTTTTGGAGCAAGGTCCATGGCCCATAAGAAAGCAGGCGGTTCGTCGCGCAACGGGCGCGATTCGGACGGCCGCCGTCTGGGCGTGAAGAAGTTCGGCGGTGAACGCGTGATTGGCGGCATGATTCTTGTACGTCAGCGAGGGACCAAGTTTCACCCCGGGCGTAATGTCGGCATCGGTACGGACCATACTTTGTTCGCCACCGCCGCCGGCGAGGTCGCCTTCGAGTGTAAAGGCGACGGACGCCAATATGTATCGGTGCGCGCCCAAAGCGCGACAGAATAAAGCGGGGAGCAGACGAGAACCCCGCTTCGGCGACAAGCCCCCGCGGACGTTCTCGAACATAAAGCTTCGAGATGAGATTGAAGGCCAAGAGCCTCAATAACCGTCCGGTAAGCCGAGCTTACGAAGGGGATGCGGTCGCCGCATCCCCTTCGTCGTTTTCGGCCCCTTGAAAAGGGGACGCTGACCGGAGAGACCATGTTCCCCGATCTTGCCAGAGACGATGTGTTCCGCATCGAGACGCCGCGGCTATGGCTGCGCTGGCCGAGAATCTGCGACGCGCCGGCGATCCACAAATTTTGCAGCCAATGGGAAGTCGCCCGCTTTACCGCCCGCATCCCTCACCCTTATCCCCAAGGCTCGGCCGAGCGTTTCATCTACGCGGCGCGGGAAGCCAACGCCTCCGGACGCGACCTGACCCTGGTCATGACCCCGATCAAGGGAAAGCGGGACGCGGTCGGCTCGATCAGCCTCGAATCGCGCGGCAAGGACCGCTTGGCGCTCGGCTACGTGCTCGCGCCGGAGGTCTGGGGCAAGGGCCTCGCCAGCGAGGCCGCCCAAGCGATGATCGACGCCGGCTTCGGGCTGACGCCCGCGGTCGAGATCCTGGCCAGCGTCAGGGTCGAGAATTCGCCCTCGCATGGGGTGCTGGAGAAGTGCGGCTTCGTCCTTGCGGGCACCGGCCCGCAAGGCGCGCCGGCGCGCGGCGGCATGATGCCCTGCCACAGCTTCCGCCTCGCTCGCCCGGATTGGGCGGCGGCCGCAGACCAGCGCCGCAAGGCGTCCGCCGCGTTGGCGCGCGCGTCGTGATATGGCTTGCGGATGATCGCTGCGCCGCCGCCATTCGGACTGAAATCCTCGTCCTTCGAGACGCGCGCTTCGCGGGCTCCTTGAGGCATGAGGATCTGCGTGCGCGCCGCGAGCACATGGCCCTCGTTCTGAGGAGCTATGCGAAGCGTCGCGTCTCGAAGGACGCGATCGAGTATTCCGACGCGGCGTCGATCGAATCTGCCGGAAGCCTTGTGACGGGTCGGCGACGATGAAGTTTCTGGATCAGGCGCGAGTCTATATCCGCTCCGGCGACGGCGGGGCGGGCGCCGTGTCGTTCCGGCGGGAGAAATTCATCGAGTTCGGCGGCCCGGATGGCGGCGACGGCGGGCGCGGCGGCGACGTCGCAGTCGAATGCGCCGAGGGGCTCAACACTCTGATCGACTTTCGCTACCAGCAGCATTTCAAAGCCAAGACCGGGATGCACGGCATGGGCCGCAATCGCGCCGGCGGGCGGGGCGCGGATGCGGTGCTGAAAGTTCCGGTCGGAACGCAGGTCTTCGACGAGGAGAGCGGGGCGATGCTCGCAGACCTCAAGGAGCCTGGCGAGCGGGTCGTCGTCGCCGCGGGCGGAAATGGCGGCTTCGGCAACGCCCATTTCACGACCTCGACCAATCGCGCGCCGCGCCGAGCCAATCCCGGCCAGAGCGGGGTCGAGCGCACGCTCCTGCTCAGGCTCAAGCTGATCGCCGACGCCGGCCTGATCGGTCTGCCGAACGCCGGCAAATCGACCTTCCTCGCCGCCGTTTCGGCCGCCAAGCCCAAGATCGCCGACTATCCGTTCACGACCGTGCATCCCGGCCTCGGCGTGGTGAAAATCGACGGCCGCGACTTCGTGCTCGCCGACATTCCCGGCCTCATCGAGGGAGCGCATGAGGGTCACGGCCTCGGCGACCGGTTCCTTGGCCATGTCGAGCGCTGCGGCGCTCTGGTGCATCTCGTCGACGCGACCAGCGCCAACGCCGGCGCCGACTACCGCACGGTGCGGCGCGAGCTCACCGCCTATGGCGCAGGGCTTGATGAAAAAGCCGAGATCGTCGCGCTGTCGAAGGTCGACGCGGTCGACGAGGAGACGGGCAAAAAGCAGATGGAACGGTTGAAGCGGGCGATGCGAAGCTTCGGGCCGCCGCTTGCTGAAGGCGCTAAGCGCGCCAGCCCTTTGTTGCTGGCGACGGCGACGCGAACCGGCGTGACCGAGGTGTTGCGCGCGACAATGGCTGCAATCGAGTCCCGGCGCGCGGACGAGGCCGCGGCGGGCGCGCGGCCGGCGCAATGGGCGCCGTCGATTTAGTCTTTGCTCCTTGGGGCTGCGATCGGACGCCATGGCGAGGAGCAATAGGGCGTCGAAAGACGCCCGTCATTTGACGGGCCATGGGGGCGTCGAAAGGCGCCGGAGCGGTCGTCAGTTGGTCGGCTGGTCGAGCCTGTCCTGTCCGACGCGCGGCTCGCGCGGCGCCGACATCTGGTATATGCGCCTTGTGTGAGGCGGCTACGTGATTCTCGATTGCTCAGTCTAACCGGACGGTTGCCGCCATTGTTCCGCGTCCGCGAACCCCCCGGTAACGAGGCCAGCGGCCTCAATCTGGCGACGCAGCTCAGGCGACGTCAGCGCGGCCAATTCCTCCCGGTAGCGGTAGCCCGGCGCGGATCCGGGGAACACCGACGCGGTCGCGGGATGGGAATAGATTTCGCTGACGCCATCGGGCAGACGCGCGATGAGCCCCGCGAGCCGCGCTTCCGTCATCGCTCCGCTCCAGGCGAGCCCGAAGACCTGATCGGGCGTGGCTAGGCCGCCGCGCCTGAGACGCAGGCGCTGAAGCCGCGCCCAGGGGCGGGCCGCAGTCGCCGCCAGACGGGAGCTTCCGCCTTCGATCCGCTTCAGGACCGCCCGGGGCTCCAGCGGCGCGCGAACGGCGCGCACGCCAAATTGCGCCGCGTGGTCGAGAATGGCTGAGGTCACCGACGGGTGGAGGTGAAAATGCCTGTGTCCGCTCACGTGATCGAGCTTAAGCCCGGTCGCGCGGAAGGCCTCGAACTGGGCGCGGATCTCCGCCAACATCTGCCTGCGGACTCGAGGCAAGAAGGATATGGCCGCACCGACCCGCGCCATGTCGGTCCGCAATCGTCCATGCGCGTCGACGAGGTCGGGTGCGGCGGAGGCCGGCAGAACGGGCAGCGCGTCGACAAGGGCGAGATGTAGTCCAACCGCGAGCCGGGGCAGCCGGCGCGCTGTTTCGACGGCGCCCGCCGCCGCCGGCGCTCCGACCATCAGGCTCGCAGCCGTGAGCACGCCTTCGAGGTGGGCGATCTCGACCGCGCGGTTCACTTCGTCGGCGAGGCCAAAATCGTCGGCGGTGACGATCAGATATTTCACTGCCTGGTCGCCCGCGGCTCGCGCAGAAAAACGAAGAACTCCGAGCCCTCGCGCAGGCGCCGCTTCATCATGTCGGACTCAGACCATCTCGCCGACAATCGAGGTCGTCGGGCTCGCGGCGACGAAGACCCCGATCATCTTCGGCATGAAAGTCAGCGTCATCTCCGGGGCTGGCTCGCAGCTGCGTCGGCGCTTGTATCGAAATCGCCCACATAGGCGATTCTACCCGGCCGCAATTCCACGATGTTGAGCCCGCGCCTGTCGGGTGACAGAATTCGCACCGTTCACGAAGAGGCCTGAGCTGTTCGAGGCGCGCGCGCCGCCGCTGACTGCGCGAACGTCGATATCAAACGGCCGTCCGTCAACAACCACTTCCTTGTCAGGCGAGACCGCCTCCTTGACCACTCGGCCATTGACGAGAAGGGCGGCGTAGGAGCCCTGACCGGCCAAGTCCTCGAGATGCGCAGCACCGCGCGAATTCATAAGCTCGACGAAATCGCTCGAAAGGCGCTTGGCCGCGTCCTCCCGGATGACGAGGGCGAGCGCGCATTCCTCGCTGCAATCCTGCACGAGCCCATCAGGCGACACGTCAGATGCCAGTGGCGCAAAACGGAGCAACCCCGCTGGGTTGGGCCGCGCGTCAGCCGGAGGAACGATCAGGCGGCCGTCGAAGAGCGCAAGTCGGCTCAGTGCTGGCGCTCCCGTTCGCGTCCACAACTCCAGGATGCTGTTGTTGATCAAGTAGAGCACGCCGGGGTCCAGGTTATCACCCGCGAGGACTTTCTTGTCCTCGGCGATGTTCACGCTGGTCTCCGCCGCGGTCGACATGTCCTGGGCATAATAAAACCAATTCATCGGGATCCTGCGGGGAAAGGCGATGCTCCCAAGCTTCAATAGGATCGCGATGTTTTCGACATCGGGACCGACGATATCCGGAGAGACATAGATCCACTTTGCCGCACTCGCGATTGCGCGCCACGGGTCTGTGCTCGACGTGAACTCCCGTCCCCGGCCCGCGGTCCCGGCCTTTACGGATCGGGCCAACGGAGCCAAGTCCCAGACCTGGATGAGCAAGGCGGCGGTGAGGATTGCAAGCGCCGCTCTCCGGTCCACGGTCAGCGTCAGAAGGACGCCCGAGAGAAGGACAAAATAGGTGATCGGCCATCCAAACCTTCCGGACGACCTAAAGATGGACAACACGCGGGCCACCAGCGGCAGATTGTCGATGTTAAGCGACAGTATGACGTGGCCGAAGGCCGTCACAGTTGGAGAGACCGCCATCACGTACCAGACAACAAACGCTGGCGTGAGCCACAGCGCCGCATGTCTCAGGCGCCTTGCATCTTGGCCTCGCCGCAGCGCCAAACTCACGGCGCCTGCCAGAACGAGAAGAAATCCGCCAAGTCCGAGATACTGGTAGCCTTCGTATTGTGCCCAGCCAGTCGTCCACGACGGCAGGATTGACGACGTGCCCATCGGGTTGAACCAGGCGAGCGGATCCATCGTGAAGAGTCCGAGATCCGCGCCCACATTGGTCAGAACCAGTATTCCAGTCACCCAGGCCGCGATCAAACCGGAGAGGGCGATGACCGCCGAGCCAAGGACGAGCGGAGCGAGCGAATGGAGCCATCCCTCCTGCTCGCGCAGGCGCCGGACGGACCTGCGGACGAGGTCCATCCCTGCGATTGGGGCCACCATCGGGACGAAGTAGGGATGAAGGGCGATCACCAGCGCGTGCAGGCCCGCGTATCTCGTTACCGCTACCCTATCGGACTTGGGCCGCAGAAAGATGGAAAACGCCCCAACGATTAGCCACTGCGACGACAGCGAATTGTGAAGCCACCGGAAGGGGAGGATCGGCGCAACCGCTACGAGAGCGGCGCCCAACGCCGAACCGAGAGGGCGTCCCGACAAATCCAGGAACAGCCCGAAGGCGAGGCTGTAAGAGAGAAACACCGAGATGAGCAGCCACCACCCCTCGAACTGAAAGGGGTAAGGCAAGAGTGGGGAAAGCAGCTTCAGCGGAATGGACACCAGCGGGTTGCTGTCCGTGGCGATTAGTGGCATCCCATTTGGATAGGCGACCAGACGCGACAACCCTAAGGGCCATTGCCAGTCGCTGAAACGGAAGGCTGTCCAGCCAAGAAACGCCTGGAAGGGATCCTCGTTGTCTTTCAACCAGCCCACATTCATTGGGTCGAGTATCGACAAACTGTAGAACCACCAAAAAAGAAAAAGCGGCGCCGCGAGATAATGCAGCCGAGTCATAGGACTGGAGGGGCCCATCCGTGTTTCCTGATAACTCTACAAATGCCGTCGCTAATTTCGGGATGGCCCGTCGGGTTGATAAACTGTGGGACGTTGCGCGCGGCAGTCGGGTTTCATCGCGTTCGCCCCTGAGAATCAATATACTCATGCGGCAACGGTTGGGGTAACCTGACTTGAGCGGCGTATAGAATGTCGTCTTAAGACAAGGCCGCCCGGGAAGGCAACGTGCAAGGTAGGGTGTCGCTCATCGTTCCCGTCTATAACGAAGTGGGCGCCATTGAACCGTTCATCAATGCCGTTGAAGCCGCAACTAGCGCCGTGGACGCGGAGCTAGAAATCCTTTTTGTCGACGACGGATCAAGCGATGCGACTTGCGACGAGATCGCCGCGGCGGCGGAGAGGCACGCCATTCCGATCCAGCTGTTGGCGCTGTCCCGGAATTTCGGAAAAGAGGCCGCGCTCACCGCCGGACTGGATGCTGCCGCCGGCGACGCGGTCATCCCCATAGACGTGGATCTGCAGCACCCGCCGGAAATCATTCCGCTGTTCATCGAGGAATGGCGCCGCGGAAGCAAGGTCGTTTATGGCAGGCGGATAGAACGGGGCGGAGAGTCGTGGCTGAGGCGAACGATGTCGCGCATCTTCTATCGCGTCTTCAACGCACTGGCGCAGTCGGACATTCCGCCCGATGCTGGCGACTTCCGCCTCATGGATCGTTCCGTCGTGGCCGCTCTGTCGAACTACCGCGAGCGGACTCGATTTATGAAGGGTCTGTTTTCGGCGGTCGGATTCAAGACTGCGCATGTTGCGTACGAGACCCCGGCCCGGCAGGTGGGCGCGACCAAGTGGAGTTACTGGAAATTATGGAACTTCGCTCTGGACGGCATATTCAGCTTCTCGACAGTCCCGATCCGCATATGGACCTATGTCGGCGCGCTGATCGCCAGCGTGAGCTTGCTCTATGCGCTCTGGATTGTCGCGACGACGCTGATCCTCGGCCTTGACGTCCCCGGATACGCGTCGCTTATCACCGCCATCCTGTTCATGGGCGGAGTTCAGCTCATATCTCTCGGGATCATAGGTGAATATATTGCCCGCATCTTCCTCGAGACGAAGCAGAGGCCGATCTACACCGTTGATCATTCGCGATCGGTTATGGAACGAAGACCGCCGTCAACTCGCCAAAGCCCAGCCGCCCGCGCGGGCAGCAACGAGGCATAGACGGGAAGCGAGAGCGTTGCTCCGTCCAAGAGCGGACGCAAACCGGTTCGACGCTGACACCGCTCTGGAGGGGCGTATCCGGCCATCAACTGTATTTATGCGTCTAGCAGGCTGTTGAAGAAGGGTCTCGTTTCGCTTTGAGGACGGCTTCGTCGCCGTTGTCGTAGCCGAGTTCGATCTCGATCGTGCCGTCGTCGAGGAGTTCGGCGGTTCCTTCGCCTCGGACCTCGTCGCCTTCGTCGCATCCGGCCCAGCGGAAGCCGATCGAGTCGCGGGCGTATTCGACATCGAGACCAGCCTCCATGGCTCCAAAGGCGATTTCGCCGTCCTGCGCGGTGACGGTCAGCGTCGCCGGACCGCAGAGGTCGAGGTAATCGCGATCCCAGAGGTCGGCCTCGACGATCCGCCAGCGGCCGATCAGGCGGCAGTCGGCCGGGGCCTTCACGCTGGAGCCTCCAGGAGCTTCGGCAGCCGCGCCAGATTGTAGGCGGCGGCCGCGAAGGTGAAGGCCCATCCGACCCGTTCGCGGCCGCGGAACTTGGTCCGTTCCTGGCCGGCGACTGTCTTGATCCAGCCGAAGGCCTCTTCGATCCGCTTGCGGACGCGTTGGCTCACGGCATAACCCGCGTGGCGCGTTGCCGTCCAGCCGATCGAGGCTATGCTCACAAAGGCAGGA
The DNA here is from genome assembly GCA_963794155.1 of uncultured Alphaproteobacteria bacterium. Taxonomy (GTDB): domain Bacteria; phylum Pseudomonadota; class Alphaproteobacteria; order Rhizobiales; family Beijerinckiaceae; genus Roseiarcus. The sequence continues at coordinate 107,710 of CAWCCX010000011.1, forward strand.
AACGCGTTCGCGAACGGTCCACTTAATCGACAGCAAATACGCCTGCCGCCCGGCTCATCATTGAATGTACAAGACTTCGTCTCTTTTGATCACAAATCAACAACATGCACTTTCCTCCAAGAAAAACCCTGGGATCCTCTAAACGGATCATTTAATAAACAAAACGACCGCCGAGTCGCCCCGACGGCCGGTCGGCCTTGCGCTTGCGGCCGCTGCTTGCCGTCCTCAGCCTAATAGAACATCCACGCCGCGACTACCTTGGCGCGCCGCGCACCAACATGCCCGGCGAGTTCTTCCCTCGAGGCCCCGACTGTTTGCCGTCTGCCGCTCAAATCAGCGACAAAATCTACCTTATACTGCAATTCTCTAATCGGCCATGGGCGACACTACCTATTTTGTCTATACGGCTATAGGTGATACTACCTATCTTGTCTGTTTCCCTCGTGTCGCCGGCGGCTGCGCTCGCAGACGACGTGCAGGAATGGCGCTTGGTCTCACGAAACCCCGGGTCGGCGAATGGCCGCTGGCGGCCGACGCTGCCGGCGCGAGCCGCGGTGCTAGGCTGCTCGTGTCGCGCGCTCAGGCGAAAACGCGGCTTGACAGCGTGACGGGCTGACGGGAGACGGTCGCCAAAGTCGCGAACGTTCGCGTGGTCCGTCCGCTATCGGTGATGGAAACTGCAACAAGAGCTGGCCGAATTCCTACCGCTCATGACATATCGACACAGGCGCAAGCATAATAGTGAAATGGATCGTCATAAATTCTCCGGCATTTAAATGTGACGCCCATTTCTCCGCAACCTCCTTCGCACCCCGTTTCGAAAGCATTCGCAGTGCAAACACCTGTGAGAGATTGCGTCGGATAATATGGGAAAACAGTCAGCAACCTCTTGAGAAGATCCTCTTTTGTGCCTGGAAGGACATGCTTCTTTCCGTCCTCTTCGACCAAAAAAAAGCCGAACGGAAAACGCACATCACCTAGGGATACTTCCTTTAGCGCCATGAATGCAGGATGATCGTCGTACTTCTCCGTCAATCCGAAGAAAACGATTCCATTGCGTTCTATCGCCATGACAGCCTCCCAATCAAAAGTGTCCAAACCAACCGAACGACAACGAGGACAGCTCCAACGAAGAGTAGACTTCGAGGAGCGCTGGAGCGGCTCCCATAGGCATTCCCCGGATGGCTCCGGGCAGGAGGCGGTCTACGAGCTAGAATTGCGGGCGATCAGCTTCCCCGGCAGGCCGCGCAGTCCATAACTTCTCCGAAAGGCGGAATACTATATAGCCCCGTAGCGGAATCGAGGCCGTACCTCAAGCAGGGCGCTGGCGGGGGCCCGCTCGGCACGCAAATGAACGGAGGCGGCCCCATGGATGCAGCAGTCGTCGCGACTAGGAGATGAGCATCTGCGGCTCGGATGAGTTTTGGACGCTTGAAGCCTTTTGGTATATTTGCAGTTTCAGGTCGTGGCGGGGATTGACCGCGTGTCGCATTTCGTGTCGGCGTCTTTGATTGGGACTTGGCCATAGATCCTTCTCCCCAGAGTACTTAAGTTAGTGTATAATGAAACCGTTAACATTCAACCCGTTCGTAATAGCGTTGTTGATCGCGTTCCCGATTGTCGATGATAAATGCAAATTCGCGGCTTGTTCGCTCGGTCCAAACGTTACTACCTTATGTCCGTTCTTATCCGCGGTCACCGCTCCCGCAACAGCCGGGCCTAATGTCATCGTCAAATCGTTCGTTCTCGAGCGCGACAGTGACAGCAAGTTCCCGCTGTTCACGGTAACTGTCGAAATCTTCCAACTTGGATTAAGCGTACCGCTTGTGACGATTATGAATCTAATCTCGTGCTGGATAACGTTACTTGTCCCCGCCGCGGTAGTTACATCGAAATTCACCGTTTGCGTCATAGACGCGCTAACGGCGTCGAAGAGCCATTCAGATAATTTAAGATCACTCTGAAGCAAGAAAGGACCGTTCGCGAGCGCGGCCTCCGAGCATCGCCCCTTATTGAGGTCTGAAACCAAAAAGTAGGCGTTGAGCGTCTCTGTCCGAACCGCCTCGGAAGAAAGGTTTAGCCCAGCGCCGATAGAGAACACCCCAATCGCTGGGGCTGGTGTCCCCAGAACGGTGGGGGCCAGAGCACCGCTTTCATCATAGGTGAGCGTCAGCGTTGTTTGCACGCCCCACTTATCTAGAAATGTGCCCTGCGGATACGCTTGGCGCAAATCATTAAACGCCCCACGTAACTCACAGTTGATGTTAGTAACAACTGCTTGCACGAATCGCTGCCCGTCGGTCCGATCCCCAACTTCTTGAATTGGGGGTACTCTAAGGCCACATCCCGCGAGCAATACGCTCATTGAGAGGGAAATCGACGCGCCGAAGAAGACGCCAAAGCCTCCATTAAATCGACGCATCGGCAGTGCCCCTCCACAAACTGATCTTAATATTCGCACAGACTTTTGTTCTCAGTAGAGTTCGCTTTTTCGACCCGCCTAACAACGTGGACCCCGGATTCCGTTGGGCTAACGGACGCAGTGAATCCGGACTAGAGTCTCTAAACCGCAACTAGAGTCTGTGATCAGATCTAGAGAGTATGAGATCACTAAATCGTGATCAGCCATGTCACGAATTCGCCGCATTCGCAATAGGCTTGTTAAGGATAATTGCGGAGAGTTCGTTCACGTTTTGAGCTTCTAGTCAATCGCATCGATTGCCTCGATGTTCTCGGCCGCGTTGCCGTCAGTGCGCTATTTCGCGATCGGCTGAGGCGGGGCAATAAGGAAGAGGAATACGGAAACCGCGGTTGGGGAACTTCACACCCGCACGGAACCGCATAGGACTCTCCCGGCCCGCGCAACGCGCGCAGCCGGTCGACCACGTTGGGCGCAGCCAGATTAGCCGTTCTCCGTTGGCGCCGACCTCCGCCTCGTAGCCGACGGATCCGAGCGGCAGGGTCGAGGCGATCGCCTGGACGGGAGCCTAGGAGCGGTCCCCGCGTTACCCTAAAGAATACCCCCGATCAGCAGCCTCTCCCTTTGATTGCTCAAGAAATCTGGATAACTATCTGAAATAACTGGCGCGCCCGGAGAGGCTTGAACTCCCAACCCTCGGTTTCGAAGACCGATACTCTATCCAGTTGAGCTACGGGCGCGCGAACGCGCCCGTCTTTAGCATGAAGCGCAGGCGCGTTGGAAGCGCGCCGGTCTCGCCGGCGTCAGCAGCCGGGCGCGCGGAAATTGACCTTTTTCTTGACTGCCTTGTCCACTTCTTCCGGCGTCAATAGGACTACGGTCTTGGTTGCGATCGCGCCGCTCTCGTTGACGGCGAACGAGAGAGCGGCGGCGCTCACATTGTCGGGGAGATCGACGATCGAGTAGCAGTCGACGTCGCCGAACGCGAAATACATGGCTTCGAGCTTGCCGCCGAGCTGCTCGAGATGCTTCTTGACCGCTTCGCGCCGGCTCACGCCGCCTTCTTTTTCGACGCCCTTGGCGCCTTCCGTGGTGTAGCGCGCTTCGAACAAATATTTTGGCATGGCGCGATCCCTTCGTCGTTAGGCCGACGCCCGCGAACGGGCGCCGGCTCGAGCCTCAATGCCCCGGGGCGCGATAGGCGAGGGTCTTCTTGGCCGCCTTGTCCATCTCTCAGGCGTGAGGAGGACGATCGTCTTCGTCGCCACAGCGCCGCTTTGATTGACCATAAGCGCCATAGCGGCGACGTTGATGCTATTACCAACAGCCGCGAGGGGCAATTAGGCTCGGCGTCATCTCGTCGCGACGAAGAACAGCCGCGGAAACGGCAAGAGAACGGTCCCGTCGGGTTCAACCGGATAGGCCTCGGCGATCGCCGCCTCGTAGCGCGCGAGAAAGGCTTCGCGCTCGCTCTTCTCGAGCGGGTCGAGGAACCGGCGAAGGCCGGTTCCCTTCAGCCACTCGACGACCGCATGCGCGCCGGCGAGCGGATGGTAATAGGTCGTGCGCCAGACGTCGACACGGGACGCGTAGGAACGCAGCAGACGGAAATAACACTCGGGGCCGCGGCGGGCGGCGCGCGTCTTGGCGGCGTCCTTGAGCTTCGCCGCCCAGGACCCCGCTCCGGCGATCTCGCTCATGAGGCGATGCGACGGCTCGTCGAGATTGTCCGGCGTCTGGACGGCGAGCGCGCCGCCATGGTTGAGCCTGGCGATCAGCGCCGGCAGCAGCGTCTCGTGGCCGGGAATCCATTGCAGCGCCGCGTTGGCTAGGATCACGTCGAGCGTCTTCTCCGGGCGCCATTGCCGAATATCGGCGACCTCGAAGGCAATGCCGGGAAGGCGCTTTCGCGCCGCGTCGATCATGTCGGACGAAGAGTCGACGCCGACGATATGCGCATGCGGGTAGCGCTCGCGCAGAACCTCGGTCGAATTGCCAGGACCGCAGCCGATGTCGGCGGCGCGCGAGACTGCGCCGTTTGGAATGCGCTGGACGAGATCACGCGCCGGCCGGGTTCGCTCATCCTCGAACTTCACATATTGGGCGGCGGACCAGGACATCGCAGGCGTCCGTTGAAAGGGGCGGGTCCGGTCTCCATGCGCCGGCACCGGGCGAGGCGCAAGCATGAGCGCCGGTCCCCATGTTGCTTTTGCTGCGCCTGGACGCGTAACGTGCTCGGCGACGGCCGTTCCCGTCGCGAGGCGGATTTTCGATGACGATTCTCGTGCTCGGCCTCATCATTTTTCTCGGCCTTCACTCGACCCGCATCGTCTCCGAGGGGGGACGGGAGAAGGCGATCGCGCGGCTCGGCGAGGGCCCCTGGAAGGGGATATATTCGCTCCTGTCGGCGGTCGGCTTCGTGCTGATCGTCTGGGGATTCGCTGAGGCGCGCTACGATGCTCCCACGCTCTGGTCGCCGCTGCCCGGCGCCCGGCACGCGACCATCTTCCTGATGCTCGTGGCGATGGTGCTGCTCGCCGCCTATCTCTTCAAGCAGAGTCATATCACGGCCGCGGTGCATCACCCGATGGTCTGGAGCGTGGCGGTGTTCGGGCTGGCCCATCTCATCGCCAACGGCTCGGCCGCCGATTTCGTGTTGTTCGGCGCATTCTTCGTCTGGGCGTTGGCCGACCTCGTGAGCGCATATGCCCGGGATCGTCGCGACGGCGCCGCCTATCCCGAGCCGCAGTGGAGCGCAACGATCGGCGCGATCGTCGTCGGGATTGCGCTGTGGGCGGTGATCGCCTTTTGGCTGCACTACTGGCTGTTCGGTGTTTCGCCGCTCGGGGCATAGGGGAGCATGGACCATGACCCTCCCACGCGACGCGATGCTGCTCCGCATCTTCATCGGCGAGGACGACCGGAGTCGTGACGGCCGGCCGCTCTATGAAGCGATCGTGCTGAAGGCGCGCGAGGCCCATCTCGCCGGAGCGACCGTGTTGCGGGGGCCAATGGGATTCGGCCATTCGAGCCTGCTCCACACCGCCAAGATCCTGAGGCTCTCGGGGGATTTGCCCCTCATCATTGAAATCGTCGACACGGAAGCGAAAATAAAGGATTTCCTGCCGACGCTTGAACTCGATGATGCCGAGCGGGCTGGTGACGCTGGAGAAGGTTCAAGTCGTGCAGTACGGCGAGCATGTGAAGCACGAACCGGCCTGACGGCGAGCAGCGATTGCGCGAAACGTTGATTCGCGTCCTTTCCCACCCCATACTGGCATGTCAGAGCGCGCGACCGGCGCGCCGGGGAGGCGAGAGGCCATGGCCGAGAAGTCCAAGAGCAAATCAAACGGCGGCTCCAAGAGCGACGCCAGGCGGCTGCGATCCCGGCTCTGGTTCGACAATCCGGAAAACCCCGGCATGACCGCGCTCTATATCGAGCGCTATCTCAATTTCGGACTGACGCCCGGCGAGTTGCGCTCAGGCAAGCCGATCATCGGCATCGCCCAGACCGGCTCCGATCTTTCGCCCTGCAACCGACACCACCTCGAACTCGCCAAGCGGGTGCGCGATGGAATCACGGCCGCGGGAGGGGTTGCGTTCGAATTTCCGGTCCATCCGATTCAGGAGACGGGCAAGCGGCCGACCGCGGCGCTTGACCGCAACCTCGCCTATCTCGGCCTGGTCGAGATTTTGATGGGCTATTTCCTCGACGGCGTGGTGCTGACGACCGGCTGCGACAAGACGACGCCTGCCTGCATCATGGCGGCGGCGACGGTAAACATTCCGGCGATCGTGCTGTCGGGCGGCCCGATGAACAACGGCTGGCATCACGGCGAACGCGCCGGCTCGGGCACCGTCGTCTGGCGCGCCCGCTCCGACCTCGCCGAGGGCAAGATCGATTATGAACAGTTCATGGAGATCGTCACCTCGTCGGCGCCCTCGGTCGGTCATTGCAATACGATGGGCACGGCCTCGACCATGAACGCGCTCGCCGAAGCGCTCGGCATGAGCCTGCCCGGCTGTGCGGCGATCCCCGGGCCCCACCGCGAGCGTGGTCAGATCGCCTATCACACCGGTAGACGGATCGTCGAAATGGTTTGGGAAGACCTGAAGCCGTCCGACATCCTGACTCGAGAGGCGTTCGAGAACACGATTGTCGTCAACAGCGCCATTGGCGGATCCACCAACGCGCCGATCCACATCAACGCCATCGCCCGCCACATTGGCGTGCCGCTCTCGATTGGAGATTGGGAAACGGTCGGACACAAAGTGCCGCTGCTCGTCAACATGCAGCCAGCGGGCAAATATCTCGGCGAAGAATTCCACCGCGCCGGTGGCGTTCCAGCGGTCGTCAACGAGCTGATGAAGCGAAAACTCATTCACGAGAAGGCGCTGACCGTTAACGGCAAGACGATCGGCGAGAATTGCGCCAAGACGCGCTCCGATGATCCCGATGTCATCTTCCCAATCGACAAGCCGTTGAAGGCGAACGCCGGCTTCATCGTGCTCAGCGGCAATCTGTTCAACGATGCGATCATGAAGACCAGCGTCATCGACGAGGAGTTCCGGAGGCGATTCCTGTCAAACCCGAAAGATCCAGAAGCGTTCGAGGGACGAGCGATCGTGTTCGACGGACCGGAAGACTATCATCACCGCATCGACGACCCGAAGCTCAAGATCGACGAGCACAGCATTCTGTTCATTCGCGGCACCGGGCCGATCGGCTATCCGGGCGGGGCGGAAGTGGTCAACATGCAGCCGCCGGCGGCGCTCATCAAGAAGGGCGTCCACGCGCTTCCCTGCGTCGGCGACGGGCGACAATCCGGCACCTCCGGCTCGCCGTCGATCCTCAACGCTTCGCCCGAGGCGGCGGCGGGAGGGGGTCTTGCGCTCATCAAGACCGGCGACCGCATCCGCATCGACCTCAAGAAGCGCTCAGCCAATATCCTGATCCCGGACGCCGAACTCAACGAGCGCCGCGCCGCGCTCACCAAGCGCGGTGGCTACCCCTATCCCGAGAGCCAGACGCCATGGCAGCAGATCCAACGCGAGATGGTGGCGCAGTTTGACGAGGGCATGGTGCTAAAGCCGGCGGTCCACTACCAGCGCTTGGCGCAGACCATGGGCGTGCCGCGGGACAATCATTGACGGGAAGGCGGATGCTGTATGTACCGTTTTGATCATAGCGTATAGACGAGAGGCGGCGTGGGCATCAGCATCCGTGACCCGCAAGTCGGTCAGCTCGCCCGCGAGCTCGCCAGATTGCGCAAGACCAATATGACCGAGGCGATCGCTCACGCATTGCGCACGAGCTCAAGCGCGAGCGCGAGAAAACGCCGCTTGCGGAGCCGCTCAGGCGGCTTGCGGAGGAAACGATCGCTATGGGGAGGCCCAGCGGCCACGTGATGACGAAGAAAGAAATCGACGATCTATGGGGTCAGTGATCTTCGTCGACACCTCGGTTTTCGTTGCGATCCTTGCCAAAGAGCCGGACTGGTCGGATTTGTCCAGAGCCATTGGCGCGGCTGAGGCGCGCTTCGCGTCTCCCGTCGTTCGCCTCGAAACCTGCATTGTTCTGGCGACGCGCCTGTTGCTGACCCCACTCGAGGTCGAGACTCAGTTTGAGAAGTTTCTCGAGGAAGCCGGTATCGTGGAGGCGCCGATCGACACATCCACCGGCGCAGCGGCTGTCGCCTGCTTCGAGCGCTACGGAAAAGGCCGGCATCCCGCACGCCTGAACTTCGCCGACTGTCTTTCTTACGCCTGCGCCAAAGCGCATGGTGCGACATTACTGTTCAAGCGCGACGACTTTGCAAGGACGGATGTGAACGAGGGATTGTGAAGTCCGGCGCCCAATATGGAGAGCGGCCTAACGGCTGATTCGCTAACGAAACGTCGAGGACGGTCGCATTCGCTAAAGCCGCGGGATAGAAGTGAGCATCCCCCTCGCGAGCCTTTGAGGAAACGCCCGCTGATGACCGACCCCGCCGCCGACCGCCCCATCGGCCCAGCTGTGGACTCCCATCCCGCGAAGCGGCCTGCGCGGATCACCATGAAAGGGCGCTGGGTCACACTTGTCCCGCTCGACGCGGAGGCTCACGCGAAAGACCTGTTCGAAGCCTCGTCCGGCGACGCCACGCGCGACGCGGTCTGGGACTATCTGTTCGATCCGCCGAATCGCTCGTTCGACGCGTTTCGCGCCGACCTTGAAGCGAAAGCCCGCTCGGCCGACCCGCTGTTCTTCGCGGTCATCGACAACGCCTCGGGACGGGCGCTCGGCTATCAGACCTTTCTGCGCATCGACCCGCCGAACCGGGTCATCGAGGTCGGCAACATCCTGTACGCGCCCGCTCTGCAGCGCACGCCGGGCGCGACCGAGGCTCAATATCTGTTCGCCAGGTACGTCTTCGACGAGCTCGGCTACCGCCGCTACGAGTGGAAGTGCAACGCCCTCAACGCCCCTTCGCGCCGTGCGGCGCAACGTTTCGGCTTCACGTTCGAGGGCGTCTTTCGCCAGCACATGATCGTCAAGGGCCGCAACCGCGACACCGCCTGGTTCGCGATGCTCGACAGCGAGTGGCCGGCGCGCAAGGTGGCCTATGAGCGCTGGCTCAAGCTGGACAATTTCGATGTCGAAGGCCGCCAGAAGACCAGCCTTTCGCAACTGATGCCGGGGACCGCATCATGACGCCCACGACCGCTCAGAAGCGCGCCCGCTTTGCCGAACTGCATCGGGCGCCGGGAAGTTTCGTCATGCCGAATCCGTTCGACGCCGGCTCGGCGAAATATCTCGCTTCCCTCGGCTTTCCGGCGCTGGCGAGCACGAGCGCCGGCATGGCGTTCGCGGCGGAACTCGCCGACGGCGCAGTCACCCGACCTTATGCGCTCAAGCACGTTGGCGAGCTTGCGGGCGCAGTCGATTGCCCGCTCAACGCCGACTATGAGGCCGGCTTCGCCCGCGACGCCGAGGGCGTGCACGAAAGCGCGCGCCTGTGCATCGGCGCCGGCGTCGCCGGCTTTTCGATCGAGGATTACACCGGCGATCCCGCCGCGCCGCTCTACGGTCTCAGCGAAGCGGTCGAGCGGCTGCGGGCGGCGCGCGCGGCGATCAACGCCAGCGGCGAGACGGTGCTCTTGACCGCCCGAAGCGAGGCGATCCTGCGTCAGGCCGGCGGGCTTGCCGAAGCTCTGCGCCGCCTCGCCGCTTACGCCGAAGCCGGCGCCGACGTGCTCTATGCGCCTATGGTTAGGACGCGTGAGGAGGTCGCCGAGGTCGTACGGGTCGCGGGCAAGCTGCCGGTCAATGTGCTCGTCGGCTGGCCGGGCTTCACCAAGCGCGAGCTTGAGGACCTTGGCGTCAAGCGCATCTCGGTCGGCGGCGCGCTCGCCCGGGCCGCCTGGGGCGGGCTGATGAAGGCTGCGCGCGACATTGCGGAGCATGGACGCTTCGACGCGCTCGCCGGCCTGCCCACGATGAACGACATCACAGCGGCGTTCGGCACGGGAGGCTAGCGAATCCACCCACATTTTAAACATCGAGATTAAGACCCTTGCCACAGCAATTTCCAACCGACAGGCTCGAGCAGCAGGGACATGTGTCCCCACGCTTATAAGCTTTTCGGTTGTTACGAATGGCAGCTCTTACGTATATCTTCAATTTATTCTCGAGCACCTCAGCAAATGCAATCGCAGCTTTGATATCCGCGGTAAACTGACCGATAAGCTTAATATAGTACTTGTATACCCTATCGAGCACAATGTTGTCAGCGGTCCTTGCGTCTGAGATGCCTGTTAGGGACAGTTCTCTGGTAATCAATCTCAGGCCGTAGCGCTCGGCCCGCTCTGTATACGACGACGTGATAGCAAAATAGTCACCAACATTAGGATGCAAATAAATCACACAGTATCTCGTATGCCGCGCGGGTACCCTTTACGGCTTTGTTTAATTCATCAATTTTGTCCAATACCTGTTTAGCACTATGATCCCCCAACGACTCTTTTGTTTTCTTACAACCAAGTGTTCAATCTTAGGGTCAACAAGCTCTCTACTGACTAGATCGTTCCACTTAATTGTCGTGCCATAGAGCGCGTTTTTAATGGTTCTATCCAGTTCAAATGTGGCAATGAAGGACTGGGGCGTGCTGTCGCTCGGAGCGCTCCCCGATAGCCTATCCAATTGCGCAACAAGATAACGTATATGACCCATTCTTTCAATAATAGTCCCGGAGCTGCCATAGAAAACCTAGAAGATCACCCTCGGAAATCGAGAATTGTGCCAGCCTTATTGCTCGTCGTATTACGATCGAGCCAATGAACAGCACCGCCCTTAATTGCCTAGAGCGAGCTGTGGCTAATTTGAATCGGCTTGGGATTGAACGAAGCCGCTACCGCGGCGCGCACATCGAGATTTTGTGAGGGTCTCCTGCCTGAGAGGATGTGGATGTTGAAGCCCATCCCTCAGACAGGAGTAGCCGATGGCCCAGTTGAGCCCTCTTCGCCGCCGCATGATCGAGGACATGACCGTCCGTAACATGTCGCCGGCGACGCAGCGATCCTACGTCAGCGCGGTTTCGAAGTTCAGCCGGTATTTTGGCAAGTCGCCCGAGCAGCTGGATCTGGAAGACGTTCGCGCTTTTCAGGTCCATCTCGTCTCGACGGGCATCTCATGGCCTGGTCTCAACCAGATCGTCTGCGCCTTACGCTTCTTCTACGGCATCACGCTCGGCGAGGCGAACGTTCCCGAGCGTATCCCCTATGCGCGCGAGCCGCGCAAACTGCCGGTTGTGTTGAGCGCCGACGAGGTGGTGCTGTTTCTGGAGTCCGTCTCGAGCCTGAAGAGCCGGGCGGCGTTGACCACGGCCTATGCGGCCGGGCTCAGGGCCTCGGAGGTCGCGGGGCTGAGAGTGGCGGACATCGACAGCACGCGGGGCGTGATCCTGGTCCGTCATGGCAAAGGCGCGAAAGATCGCAACGTGATGCTGTCTACGCAATTGCTCGGCATTTTGCGCGCCTATTGGAGGCTCGCCCGGCCAACGATCTATCTCTTTCCCGGACGGGATGAAGAGCATCCGATTGATCCGACGGTGTTGCACGCTGCGTGCCGATCGGCGGTCAATGCCGCCGGGTTGACCAAGCGGGTCACGTTGCACACGTTGCGCCATAGCTTCGCGACGCATCTCTTGGAAAGCGGAACGGACATCCGGATCATTCAGGTTCTGCTCGGTCATAACAATCTGTCGTCGACGGCGCGCTACACGCAAGTCGCGACCCACACGATCCGGGCGACGCAGAGTCCGCTCGATCGATTGTCGTTGGAGGTCATGCCGCCGGGATAGACGGGCGCTCCGGCGCTGGCAATGGCACGCGCCGGAGCTTCCTTCGACCGACCGACAATCGAAGTCGCGGATATTCTGCGTCGCCATGGCGAGGCCTATCTTCGCGATCACGTCGGACATGTAGGGCGGACCGAGCAGCGCGTGATGAGCGCGATCGCGGCGTGCCGAACGGCGGCGCTCGGCGGCCATGTCGAAGCCTGCGACGATTGTGGCGCGACGCGCATCGCTTACAACTCGTGCCGCAATCGGCACTGCCCGAAGTGCCAAGGAGCGGCGCGGGCGCAATGGCTAGCCCACCGGCAGGCCGAACTGTTGCCGGTTCCCTATTTCCACGTCGTGTTCACGCTGCCCGCGCCGATCGCGGCTGTCGCCTTCCAGAATAAGAGCGCCGTCTATGCGATGCTGTTCAAGACCGCCATTGAGGCCGTGACCACGCTGGCCGCCAATCACCGCAGGCTCGGAGCGCGGATCGGCGGCCTGGCCATCCTGCACACTTGGGGGCAGGCGCTGACGCACCACCCTCACATCCATTGCGTCGTCCCCGGCGGCGGACTTTCCATCGACGGCTCCCGATGGATCGAGGCGCGCTCGAGCTTCTTTCTGGCCGTCAAGCCGCTCGCCCGGCTGTTCCGTCGCCTGTTCCTCGAACGCCTGCAAGCCGCCTTCGACGCGAAGGGCCTCGGATTCTTCGGTGATCTCGCCTATCTCGCCGATCGCGCCGCCTTCGCCGCACAGCTGGCTGCGGTGCGTCGCCTCGATTGGATCGTCTACGCCAAGAAGCCCCTTGGCGGACCCGCGCGAGTTCTCGCCTATCTCGGCCGCTACACCCATCGCGTCGCCATCGCCAACAGCCGCATCCAAGCCTGCGACGACGAACATGTCAGATTCACCTGGAAGGACTATCGCGAGGACGGCGCCGTAAAGACCATGAATCTGAAGCCCGACGAGTTCATCCGGCGCTTCCTGCTCCACGCCTTGCCCGACGGCTTCCATCGCATTCGTCACTTTGGATTCCTCGCCAATGGCCATCGAACCGAAAGGCTGGCCCTCTGTCGCTCGCTCCTGGCAAGCCAGGTCGAGCCGACAGCGCACGGAAAGGAAGAACCGGCCTCGCCCGAACCGGACAACAGTAACGGCGTCGATCCTCCGCCCTGTCCGGATTGCGGCGGGCCGATGAGGTTCGTCGCCGACCTTCCTCGTAGCGGCGAACGGCCTCGGTCCAAGACGTCGTCGTTTTGGTGCGATACTTCATGAGCGCCGCTGTGACGATCCCGCCCACAATCACGGTTCGCGCCCTTTCCATCACGCCAACAATCGGAGGCGGTCGAAACAACTTGAGCCCTCCCGAAGTCGCAGCGCTCATCAGACGCTACTGGCGCGCACTTCCAGCCCATGCAAGCCCCGTTTCGCTGTCGGCCGCTCGCCAAACCCATCATGTTCGCCGCGCGTCGCAAGCCGAAGCGACGAAAGCGCGCTCGCGCCTTACACAAAGCCCATAGCGCCGCCAGCCAACCTCCCCGCGACTTCGTTCAATCCGGCTTCAATGAGGTCCGCTACCCTATGCTCGCAATGTTGCGCCGCGGACCTCACAGAAGCCTCTAAATTCCCAAATCGGCGTTATTCTGATTCAACCTGCTGGCTGGGCGGAGGCCAGCAGGGATGGCCAGTGCATATTCGCAAGATTTGCGCGACCGGGTGATCGACGCGGTGGTTCAGGGAAAGATGAGCCGGCGGGCGGCGGCGGCCCGCTTTGGGGTGAGCGAGTCCTCGGCGATCAAGTGGGTGCAGCGCTTCGAACGGAGCGGTTCGCGGGCGGCGAGCAAGATGGGCGGTTATCTGCGTCCGAGACTTGAACCGCACCGTGAGTTTCTCGAAGCGCTGCGAGCAGAGAAATCCGACATCACCCTGCAGGCGCTTTGCGACCGGTTGCTGGCGGAGCGTGGGGTGCGAGCCGACACGGCGATGATGAGCCGCTTCTTCCGCCGCATTGGCGTCACGCTCAAAAAAAGACGCTCATCGCGCGCGAGCAGGATCGTGTCGACATAAAGCGCCATCGCCGGCGCTGGCGAAGCCATCAGAAGCGGGTCGATCCTTCGCGTCTCGTCTTCATCGACGAGACCCTCGGGTCAAGCCCGAGGGCAGGCTCTGGACCAAGACCAACATGACCCGCCTTTACGGCTGGGCGCCGCGCGGACGCAGGCTCGTCGCCAAGATCCCGCACGGCCACTGGAAGACGGCGACATTCCTGGCTGCGCTGCGCAACGACCGCATCGACGCGCCCTGCGTGTTCGACGGTCCCATCAACGGCGAGCGGTTTCTCGCCTACGTCGAACAGTTCCTGGTTCCGACCCTCAAGCGCAACGACATCGTCGTGCTCGACAATCTGGGATCGCACAAAGGCAAAGCCGTGCGAAATGCGATCAAGGCCGCCGGCGCGCGTCTCCTGTTCCTGCCCAAATACTCACCCGACCTCAACCCGATCGAGCAGCTCTTCGCCAAGCTCAAAGGCTTCGTCCGAAAAACCGCGCCCCAAACCCTCGACGCCGTCTCCGACGCCATCGCCCAAGCCCTCACCACCATCCCACCAGACGAATGCGCAAACTATCTCACTGGCGCAGGTTATGCGTCAGCCTAGATGCAGAAGGCTTGTCCAGACGCACTCATAAACTTTGTGGAATATAGTGCTGCAGAACTATATACACCGTAGGTCTTAAATTGGGCAAATTCTGTGTCAGCCTGAGAGGCAGATTGTCGAATGAACAAATGCTTGGAACCAAATTGTTCTGAAAGAAATGAATTTAGGTTACTCAGTTCAATATTTAACTCGCCAATAGCTGTTATCTTGAACTCATGCGTAGAAAACCGACCTTTTACTACACCCCCGCCGGCCGCCTCAAGTCCAGCGTCAGCGGAAACTCCGGATGGGGCGCTTCGGGCGGCGGCTCGTAGGCGCCGGGCGTATGGCCGCGCGCCTCGAACCGCGCGAGGCGCCTGGCCTCGGCCTCGTTGGAGTTGACCGGGAAGGTGTCGTAGCTGCGCCCGCCTGGATGGGCGACGTGATAGACGCAGCCGCCGAGCGCGCGACCGCTCCAGGCGTCGAAAATATCCAACACCAGCGGCGCCTGGACCGGCACGGTCGGATGCATCGCCATCGCCGGCTTCCAGGCCTTGTAGCGCACCGCGCCGACCGCGACCCCCTCGGTCGCCGCGCCGCGCAAAGGCACCCGGCGCCGGTTGCAGGCGACGATGTAGCGCTCGGGATCGGACGTGGTGAGCTTGACCTGCACCCGCTCAGTCGAAAAGTCGGTATAGCGGGCGGTGCCGCCGATCGCGCCGGTCTCGCCCAGTACGTGCCACGGCTCGAGCGCCTGCCGCAGTTCGAGCTTGACCCCCTCGTACTCGACCTCGCCGCAGAACGGAAAGCGGAATTCGGCCTGCGCCTCGTACCAGTCGGAGCGGAGCGCGTAGCCGTGCGCCTTGAGATCGGCGAGCACGTCGAGGACATCCTGCCAGACGAAATGCGGCAGCATGAACCGGTCGTGCAGCGACGAACCCCAGCGCGGCAGCGACCCGTCGAGCGGACTGCGCCATAGCCGCGAGAGAATCGCCCGGATGAGCAATTGCTGCGCCAGGCTCATGCGCGCGTCCGGCGGCATCTCGAAGCCGCGGAACTCGATCAGGCCGAGACGACCGGTCGGGCCGTCGGGCGAATAGAGCTTGTCGACGCAGATCTCGGCCCGGTGGGTGTTGCCGGTGACGTCGGTGAGCAGATTGCGCATGAGCCGGTCGATGAGCCATGGCCGCGGGATATCGCCCTTGCCGGGCGGCGGGATCTGAGCCAGGGCGATCTCGAGCTCGTAAAGGCTGTCGTGGCGCGCTTCGTCGACGCGGGGCGCCTGGCTGGTCGGACCGATGAACAGACCGGAGAAGAAATAGCTGAGGCTCGGATGCCTCAGCCAATGGATGACAAGGCTCTTGAGCAGGTCGGGCCGCCTGAGGAACGGGCTGTCGAGCGGCGTCGCCCCGCCGACGACGACATGATTGCCCCCGCCGGTTCCGGAATGCTTGCCGTCGATCATGAATTTGTCGGCGCCAAGGCGGGCGAGCCGCGCCTCCTCATAGATTGCCTCGGTCGTGGCGACGCATTCGCGCCAGCTCGCCGACGGATGGATGTTGACCTCGATCACGCCCGGGTCGGGCGCGACGCGGATGACGTTCATGCGCGGATCGGCTGGGGGCGGGTAGCCCTCGATCTGCACCGGCAGTCCCACCTTCTCGGCCGCCGCCTCGGCGGCGGCGACGAGTTCGAGATAATCTTCGAGCCGCTCGACCGGCGGCAGGAACACGCAGAGATGTCCGTCGCGCGCCTCGACCGTGACCGCGGTGCGGACGGCGCCGTCGATGTCGCCGAGCCGCTGCTCGACCCGCTCCTGCTGGCCCCCCTCCGCGGCGGCGAATGAGGCGACCCTTTGGGCGCGTTCCCGCGGGTCATGGAAATCGGGCAGCAGCCCGCGCGGCTCGGTCGGATCAGCCTCGACGATATAGGGGTAGGATGCTGGCGGAACGTAGGGCAACGCGCCCAGCGGCAGGCGGTAACCGACCGGGCTGTCGCCAGGAACCAGATGCAGGGCGCCGCGGCGGGTCTTCCATTTTTCGCTGCGCCAGCGATGCCCTTCGGCCTTCGCCTGCCAGCGCTGGACCGGCAGCACATATCCGGAAGGCTCGGTCAGGCCGCGGGAGAACACGCGGGCGATGCGGTGACGCTCCTCGGGATCCTTGAGCTTGGAGTTTTCCGGCGTGACGTTCGGCGGCAGATTGGCCTCCTTCACGATCCACTCGGCTGGGTCTTCGTAGGCTGGCGCGACATAATCGAAGGCGACGCCGAGCTCGGAGGCGATTGCGCCGAGGAGCGCCTGCGCTTTGTCGCTGGTTGCGCCGGTCTCGATCCCCTCGACCGCGATGCTTTTGGGGTTCGCCCAGATTGGCTTGCCGTCGCGGCGCCAGTAGAGCGAGAACGTCCAGCGCGGCAGCGTCTCGCCCGGGTACCATTTGCCCTGCCCATAGTGTAGGAACCCGCCCGGCGCGAAACGGTCGCGCAGGCGCCGGATGAGCCGGTCGGCGAGCGCACGCTTGGTCGGACCGACGGCGTCGGTGTTCCACTCGCCGGATTCGAAGTCATCGATCGAAACGAAGGTCGGCTCGCCGCCCATGGTGAGCCTGACGTCGTCAGCGGCAAGTTTCCTGTCGACCTCTTCGCCAAGAGAGTCGAGCGCCTTCCACGCCTCTTCGGAGAACGGCTTGGTTATGCGCGGATGTTCGGCGACCCTCTCGACTCGCATGTCGAACTTGAAATCGACGTTGGCGAAACTGGCGAGGCCCGAAATCGGCGCGGCGTTGCGGTAGTGGGGCGTCGCGGCGAGCGGAATATGGCTCTCCCCGGTCAGGAGGCCCGAGGTCGGATCGAGCCCGATCCAGCCGGCGCCGGGAAGATAGACCTCGGCCCAGGCATGGAGGTCGGTGAAGTCGTGGTCGGTGCCGGGCGGCCCGTCGAGGGCGATGAGATCGGGCCTGAGCTGGATGAGATAGCCGGACACGAACCGGGCGGCGAGGCCGAGGTTGCGGAGGATCTGCACCAGGAGCCAACTCGAGTCGCGGCACGAGCCGGACGCGCGATCCAGCGTCTCCTCCGGGCTTTGTACCCCCGGCTCCATGCGAATGAGATATTTGATCTCGCGCGAAAGTTGGCTGTTGAGATCGACCACGAAATCGACGGTGCGCTTGCGCGATCGGTCGATCCTGTTCAGAAACGCTTGGAGGCGCGGCCCCACGGGCTCAGGCGTGCGATAGATGATGAGATCGGGCCTAAGGTCCTCGCCATATTCGAACGGCCAAATCTCGGCGCTTTCCTCGACGAAGAAATCGAACGGATTGTAGACCGTCATATCGGCGACGACGTCGACTTCGATCTTCAGTTCCCTGACCAGCTCGGGAAAGACGTAGCGGGCGAGCCAGTTGCCGTAGGGGTCCTGCTGCGTATTGACGAAATGGTCGGCCGGCGAAACTTTGAGCGAGTGCGAGATGACCCGGGTCCGGCTATGCGGCGCGGGCCTGAGCCGGATAATCTGCGGCCCGAGCGAAACCGGTCGGTCGTATAGGTAATGCGTGAGATGATGGATGGCGGCTCGGATGGACATGGATCGCGCGGAATGGTGATGGATCAAAGGACCCTTTCATAATCTGCTGCGCCGCACAATCGCCGTTGACCGCTCGCCCTTCACCGCAGCGGTTCATCCGTAAATCCGCACGCCGCCAGCGTCGCCAGCATGTGCGGTGGGGCAGGCGCCTCGACCTCGATCGGCGGTTTTCCCTTCGAGAGCGGCACGACGACCTTGCGCGCCAGCAGTTGCAGCGGAACCTCGGCTGACGCGCCGTAGATTGCGTCGCCGAGGAGCGACCAGCCTTGCGAGGCGCAATGGACCCGCAATTGGTGGGTGCGTCCTGTTTGCGGCTCGAGCTCGAGCCAGGCGATCGGCGCGCCGCGCCAGTCTCCGCGGCCCTTGACCCGCCAGAGGGTCAGCGCCCTCTGGCCGTTCGGATCGACCTTCATCCACCAGCCGCGCCTGTCGTCGAGCCGGCCGAGCGGCAGATCGATCGTCCCCTCGTCGCCCACCGGGGCGCCGGCGACGATCGCCCAATAGGTCTTGCCGATCTTTCCCTGCTTGAACAGGAGGCCCAATCTCTCCAACGCCTTGTGATGGCGGCCAAGAATAAGACAGCCCGCGGTCTCGCGGTCGAGCCGGTGGGCGAGCGCCGGATTTCGCGGCAGGCCGAACCTGAGCGCGCCGAAATCATCCTCGAGGCTCAGGCCGCCCTTCGGCCCCCGATGGACTGCGACGCCCGCCGGCTTGTCGAGAACCAGCATCAGTCCGTCGCGATAAAGCAGCCGCGCTCTTGTTTCTTCCGGCGTCATGGGTTGAGTGGTATGCCAACCGGGCCACGCGCGCATCAGCGCCGTCACGAGGTTTGTTTCAACTTGGACGAGGACGACGAGAAAAAGGCGAAATCGGGCCTCATGGGTCGCTGGCTCGGCGGCGGCGACGTGGCGACCTCGGCGCCGGCT
This sequence comes from uncultured Alphaproteobacteria bacterium, assembly GCA_963794155.1. Taxonomy (GTDB): domain Bacteria; phylum Pseudomonadota; class Alphaproteobacteria; order Rhizobiales; family Beijerinckiaceae; genus Roseiarcus. The sequence continues at coordinate 126,587 of CAWCCX010000011.1, forward strand.
GCCGCTCCGGCCTCGCCCAGCGCCGCACCGGTTGCATCAGAACCGAAGCAAAGCTGGCTTCACCGCTTGCGATCGGGCCTCTCGCGCTCGTCGTCGAACATTGCCCGCGGGGTCGCGGACATCTTCACCAAGCGCAAGCTCGACGCCGCGTCGCTCGACGATCTCGAGGACGTCCTCATCCAGGCCGACCTCGGGCTTGGCGTGGCGGCTCGCATTCGCGAGGCCGTCGCTCGCGGGCGCTATGAGCGCGGGATCAATCCCGAAGAGGTCAAGCGGATCCTCGCCGACGAGGTCGAGCGCGCGCTCGCCCCGGTCGCTCGCCCGCTCGTTATCGATCCGGACAAGCGCCCGTTCGTGATCCTCGTCGTCGGGGTCAACGGTTCCGGCAAGACGACGACGATCGGCAAGCTCGCCGCCAGGTTCAGGGCCGAGGGCAGGACGGTCCTGCTCGCTGCAGGCGACACCTTCCGCGCCGCCGCGATCGAGCAATTGCGCGTCTGGGCGCGGCGCACGTTTTCCGCGATCGTCGAGCGAGAGCAGGGCGCCGACGCGGCCGGGCTCGCTTTCGACGCGCTGGCCCGCGCCCGCGAGCTTGGCGTCAACGTCGTGCTGATGGACACCGCCGGGCGATTGCAGAATCGCGCGGAACTCATGAGCGAGCTCGAAAAGATCATCCGGGTGATGAGGAAGATCGACGCTTCTGCGCCGCACGCCGTCCTGCTGGTGCTCGACGCCACCGTCGGGCAGAACGCGCTGAGCCAGGTCGAGGTCTTCGGCCGCACCGCGGGCGTCACCGGCCTCGTGATGACCAAGCTCGACGGCACGGCGCGCGGCGGCATCCTGGTGGCGATCGCCGACAAATTCGGGCTTCCCATCCATTTCATCGGCGTCGGCGAGGGCGTCGACGACCTCGAACCTTTTGCCGCGCGCGACTTCGCCGAGGCGATCGCCGGGGTTGATCGAGCGGAGGCATGACGGCGCCTGAAATGACGAGAACGCCCTTGACCGAAGCCGCCCCGCCGCCGCGCAAGGCGCTCAATCCGATGCTCAAGTTCGCGCTCGAGCTCGGGCCGCTGGTCCTTTTCTTCGCCGCCTATTCGCGGCTCGGCATTTTCGCGGCGACCGCCGTGCTGATGGCGTGCGTGTTTGTGACGCTCGGCGTGTCTTATGCGATGCTGAAGCGCATTCCCGTGATGCCGCTGGTGACGGCGGTGATCGTCCTCATCTTCGGCTCGCTCACCCTCATCTTTCATGACGAGACGCTGATCAAGATCAAGCCGACGGCGCTCTATCTTCTGTTCGGCGCGGCCCTATTCGCCGGCCTGTGGATCAAGCGGCCGCTGCTCAAGATCCTGTTCGACGGGGCCTTGCACGTGACCGATGAAGGATGGCGCAAGCTCACTTGGCGCTGGGCGTTCTTTTTCCTGGCGCTTGCGGTCCTCAACGAGATCGTATGGCGCACTCAGACGACCGACGTTTGGGTCAAGTTCAAAACCTTCGGGTTCCTGCCGATCACGCTTTTGTTCGCGCTCGCCCAAGCGCCGCTCATCATGCGTTACGAAACGAAAGACGAGAAGGCGACCAACGATTTCTAGAGCGCATTGGGAATCGGCGGAATCGGACACCGTCCGCCAACCTCGTCCTTAACGCGGAAACACGCGTCCGAACAAGGGGTTGAGCAGGGACGCGAGCAGGGAATTGTTTTGGGCGAGCAGGGAATTTTTTCGACCCGAGCAGGGAATTTTTTTCGCCGGGGCAGGGAATTTATTTGGCGCTGGTCTCGAAATCGCGCAGGGGTTCGCAGCGGGTCGTGGGCCTCGTAGAACGAGCGTTTGACGGTCGCGTCCTTGAGGGTGCGCCTCTACGCGCCCCGCGTCGCCACGAGAAGCCCCGAACACAAAAACGAAAGCCGCCTCGCGGCGGCTTTCCAAGCTCGATCTGTTGCGAGCGCGATCAGCTCAGCGCGGCGCTTGGCGTCCTGCGCCGCCGAGTTGCGACAAACCCCAAACCCGCGAAGCCGAGCAGCATCATCGCCCAAGTTGACGCCTCGGGAGCGTCGGGGCCGATCGGAGAGTCGGTAACGGTCACCGCGTAATAAGGTCCGGTGAATGGATTCCCGCTGGCATTCTGGTCCTGCAACAGGAGGCCGTAACTGGTGGGGTTGAAAGCAAACAAGTTCAGAGCGTCGCCGCTCCCGAACGATGCCGAGATGCCCGGAAAATCGACGTAGCCGTTTGAACTCGAGGTCGGAAAATAGGCCTTCTGGTCATCGCCGGCGTAGGTTGTCAGTCCGGTGATGGTGTAAGTGGTCCCGCCGATGTCCACCCACGACCCAGTATCGACTCCGGTGACCGTATAGGGCGACGGGCCGCTACCGAGCGCGAGAACGAGCACGCCGGATATTCCTGTGCCCGTAAACGCCAGATCGAACACCGAGGCGCTCGCCGGGACCGCGCCAGCGAACGCTGCGACGCCCGCCATCACTCCTGCGAATACCAAACTTCTGATTGGAAACCCCCTGATCGACAAGGACTACAGTCACCATGCAGCCCTAAGAGAAGGAACGCGGGGAAACAATCAAGTCCTTTCTATTATTTACTAGTGTTCAGCGTTCGTTAGCGGGTGCGGATGGTTAATGCGCCGGGAGCGCCCCCATCGCATATGGCGAAAAGCTGAAACGCTACACCCTGTTAGCAGGCGCCACGAAGATCAACACGTCGGGAGCGTGCACTGCACCAAAGAAGAACCCGCGGTTGGGATCGCGCCCCGGCGACAACAACGCGACGCGCCCGCTGCGCGGATATATCCAGTTGTTTCGCCTGTCATCTGAGCCGAAATCGCCTGGCCACCCGCAAATCCGCTTGCAAACGACGTCGCCCGCGCCCCGGTGAGCGGTCACTTGGTCTACGCGGGCAGGCCCTTGCCCGAGGAACTCGCGTACGCCGGGAAAACGGCCAGGGCGGCGCCGGGACGGGGCGCCGAACCGCGCGCACGAAGAATTGAACGTACGAACCCGCGCCGGAATAGCTGCGCTGAATGCCCTGAGGTCGCGGAACTGCCGTACGTCAACCCCCGGTCGCATCTCCGCCCGTCAGCGCCGAGAGCCGCGCTTCCTCCTCGGCGCTGAGCGCCGGGGTCGCGCGGGGCGCCCGGCGGCGGGCGATGAGCGCGGCGGCGAGACCAAGACCGAGCGTCAGCGCCGGGGTCAGCCAGAGGAGCAGCGTCTCCGGCTTGAACGGCGGCTTGAGCAGGATGAAATCGCCGTAGCGCGAGACGAGATAGGCGCGAACCGCATCGTTGCTTTCGCCGCCCGCGATGCGCTGGCGGATAAGGATGCGGATGTCGCGGGCGAGCGGGGCGTCGGAATCGTCGATCGACTGGTTCTGGCAGACCATGCAGCGCAATTCTTCCGACAGCGCGCGCGCCCGCGCCTCGAGCGCCGGGTCCTTCATCACCTCGTCCGGCTGGACGGCCGGCGCCGGCGCCGACATGAGCACAACCGCGGCCAGGACGACAAACCGGCGCCGACGCATGGTCATTGCGCCGGCTGAACGAGGGGGGCGGAGCCGGCCTTCGCCCGCGCTGCAGCGCCGAAGCGAAGGCGCCGGTCGGCGAGCGAGAGGGCCCCCCCGAGCGCCATGGCGGCGGCTCCGAGCCAGATCAGAGTGACCAAGGGCTTCCAATAGAGACGGGCGGGCACGTCGCCGTCAGGCGTCGGGTCGGCGATCGCGACATAGACCTGACCGAAGTTCAGCGTCGCCAGCCCGGCCTGGGTCGTCGTCATCTGCCGGGCGGCGAACTGGCGGCGCGCCGGCGCGATCTCGGCGACGACCTTATCGCCGGAGCGCACGGTCATCGACGTCGCCGCTTCCTTGTAGTTCGGCCCGACCCGCTCACCGACCGAATCGAGGGTGATCGAGTAGGGCCCGATTTGCTCCGGGACGCCCTTGTGCAGGGTTGCGATCGTCTCGGCCCCGAAGCCGAGGCCGGCGAGGCCAAGCAGCGTCACGCCAAGGCCGAGATGAGCGAGCGACCCGCCGTAGAACGACAAAGGCAACCCGAGCGCGCGCTTGAGCGCGGCGCCGGGCGCAAGACCTGGCCGCTGCGCCCGCATTGCGACTTCGATCAGCGTGCCGATGATGACGAAGATCGCGAGACCCGCCGCGAGCGGAGCGAAAATGGACCCTCCCTGCAGCCACGCCTCGCCAAGGATGGCGGTCGCCGCCCCGGCGACGATAGCCAGGGTCAGGCGTTGGGCGACCGCCAGCAGATCGCCGCGCTTCCAGGCGAGCGAGAAGCCGAATGGGGCGACGAAGCAGGCGGTCATCAACAGCGCGCCGCAGGTCAGATTGAAGAAGGGCGCGCCGACGGTGATCTTCTCGCCGGTCAATTGCTCGAGAGCCAGCGGGTAGAGGGTGCCGAGCAGCACGGTCGCGCATGCGGTCGTCAGCAGGAGATTGTTGACGATGAGCGCGCCCTCGCGCGAGATCGGCGCGAACAGTCCGCCTTGCTTGAGCATCGGGGCCCGCCAGGCGAACAGAGCGAACGAACCGAAAATGAACAGCGCCAGGATGGCGAGAATGAAAACGCCGCGGCGCGGATCGCTGGCGAAGGCGTGCACCGAAGTGAGGACGCCCGACCGGACGAGGAAGGTGCCGAGCAGCGAAAACGAGAAGGCGAGAATGGCGAGAAAGATCGTCCACACCTTGAGCGCGTCCCGCTTCTCCATCACCGCGACCGAATGGACGAAGGCGGTCCCCGCGAGCCACGGCATGAGGGAGGCGTTCTCGACCGGGTCCCAGAACCAGAAGCCGCCCCAGCCGAGGGTGTAATAGGCCCAGAACGAACCGGCGGCGATGCCAAGGGTGAGAAAGCTCCAGGCGACGAGGGTGAACGGCCGCACGAACCGCGCCCAGGCAGCGTCGATGCGGCCCTCGATCAGCGCCGCCGCGGCGAAGGAATAGACGATCGAGAAGCCGACATACCCGAGATAGAGCAGCGGCGGATGGATCGCGAGGCCGGGGTCCTGGAGAATGGGATTGAGGTCACGTCCCTCGAATGGCGCAGGCGTGAGGCGCTCGAACGGGTTCGAGGTCAGGAGAATGAAGGCGAGGAAGGCGACGCTGATCAGGCCCTGGACGGCGAGCGCGTCGGCGCGCAAGCTGCGCGGCAGGGCGCGGCCGAAGAGGGCCACGAGCGCGCCGAACACCGCCAGAATCAGGACCCACAGCAGCATTGAGCCCTCGTGGTTCCCCCATACCCCGGAAATCTTGTAGATCGCCGGCACCGCGCTATGCGAATTCTCGGCAACGTTGAGAACCGAAAAATCCGAGGTCAGATGGGCGTTGACCAGCGCCGCGAAGGCGATCGCGATCAGCGCAAATTGCGTCAGCGCGGCGCTGGGCCCGACCGCCATCAGGCCGCCGTCGCCGACCCGCGCGCCCCAGAACGGCACAACCGTCTGCGCGAGGGCGGCGCAAAGCGCGAGCACGAGGGCGAAATGGCCGATCTCGACGATCATGGCTTGGCCACGCTTTCCCCTTCCTGCCAGCGGCCAGCTTTCTTCAGCGCCTCGACCACCTCGCGCGGCATATAGCGCTCGTCGTGCTTGGCGAGAATGGTCTCGGCGCGCATCTGACCGGACGGCTCCAGCACGCCCTCGGCGACAACCCCCTGACCCTCGCGGAACAGGTCCGGCAGGAGGCCCTGATAGGAAACCTTGAGATCGTTGGCGCCGTCGGTGACGACGAACGCGACCGTCTCGCCCGCGGATTTCACGACCGAGCCGGTCTTCACCAGGCCGCCGACGCGAAGCCGCGCGCCCGGCCTCGCCGCTTTCTGAACGACTTCGGACGGGCTGTAGAAGAACACGATGCTGTCGCTCAGCGCATAGAGCGCAAGGCCCGCCGCCGCGCCGACGACGGCGAGCGCCGCGGCGATGAGCGTGAGTCGGCGGCCGCGACGGGTCAATTGGCGCCCCCCAGGCCGAGGTCGTGCGCCAGCGCGTCGAGGCTCGCGACCGCGTTCGGATCGGGAGCGAGCGCTTTGCGGGCGTCGACGAGCGCCGCCTTGGCCTTGTCCGCCTCATGCAGCACCGCATAGGCGCGAATAAGGCGCGACCATTCGTCCACGCTGCCGCCATTGCTCGCCAGCCGCTCAGCGAGCCGGCTCACCATTCCCTCGATCATCGGCCGCTGCGCCTCGGGAATGGCTGCGGGCGAGCCCGCGCTCGCTTCCGCCGGCGCCGGCTCGCCCTTGAGCGCAGCGAGACGCGCGCCGACCACGCCCCGCCACGACGCATCGGGCGGCGTATCGGCGATCAGCGACTCGTAAGCGCGGATCGCCTCGGCCTTCTTGCCGTCCTGCTCGGCGCCGAGCGCAAGATAGAACCGGGCCTGCGGCTGGCCCGGCTGTTCGGCAAGGGCGCGATCGAACGCCTGACGCGCCTCGTCGGTGACCACGCCCCCCGCCGCGGCGACAAGAGCCTCGCCGTAAGCGGCGCGGCGCAAGGGGTCCTCGCCGACGAGACGAAGCGCCTCGGCATATGCGTGCGTTGCATCGCCATAGCGCTCGAGGCGCATATAAACCGGCGCGATGACCGCCCAGCCCTTGCCATCGTCGGGGTGGGCGATGAGCCGCGCCTCGACCGCTGCGACCGCCGCCTCGATCTCGCCAGCGGTATGCGCCCCAACCTGGCGGCTCGCCAGCGGCTCGTCGGGCATCCGGGGCTGGCCCAGGAACGCGTAAAGCGGAAACGCGATCGCCGGCAGCCCGAGGGCGATCAGCGCCGCCGCCGCGAGGCGAGTGCGCGGGCCCGCCAGCGGGGTTGGCGGGGGTCCGGCCGCCGCCGCGATGAGGCGGCGCGCGGCTTCGGCGCGGGCGCCTTCGGCCTCCCCTTGCGGCAATAGGCCGCGCTGGACGTCGCGCCGAATTTCCTCGAGCTGCGCCTTATAGAACGCCGCTTCGTTCGGGGCGGGGTCCGCCTGCGCGCCCGAAGAGCGGCGAAGCAGCGGCCAAAGCGCGGCGAGGACCGCAAAAGCGGCCATTCCCGCCATGATGAACCACAACATCAATCAGCCTCAGGGCAGCCTTCGCGACAAGGCCCGCGGAAAAGTCCGCGCTCTGTTATCCCAAAGCGAAGTTGAGGTCTCGTCAAAACCTCAACTTGTCATTTTCCAGCTTCCGTCCGGCTGCTTGCAGCCGACGCCGTGGCCGCGGTTGGGCCGGCCGGCGATATAGATGGTCTGGGAATAGGCGCGGCAGCCGTCGCCGGCCGAGGCGCCGGGCTCGATGAACCCGAACACACCATGCGAGCCGCGCCAAGATCGCCGCTGGCCGGAATCGAGCGCGGCGACCTGCGCCTCCCATGCCGCGGTGCGGTCGTCCTCGGCGAGCGATGCGCCGACCGGTCCGCCGAGCGCGCCGCCGAGCGCCGCGCCGGTTGGCGTCTCCGGGGCGCCGCCTTGCGCCGGCGCGGCAGGGACGGCCGGCGGCACCGCGCCCGAGCCGACGCTCGAACAGCCGGCAAGGCCGAGCGGCCAGAGCGTAACCATGACAAGAAGCGCCTGCCGCATTGTTTTCCCTATCCTGAGCGCGCGTTCAGGCGGCGTCCTCAAATGCATGGCAGCCTCAGAATTGCCCGCAAGCCCCCGAGCGGGCTTTCGTCGAGATCGAGCGAGCCGCCATAGATCGAGGCGAGATCGACGACGATCGAGAGGCCAAGTCCGGAGCCGGGCCGCGACTCGTCGAGCCGCTTTCCGCGCTCGACCGCCGCGACGCGCGCGCTTTTGTCGAGGCCCGGGCCGTCGTCGTCGATCTCGGCGACGAGAAAAGAAGCCGGGCCCTGATCGCCGCCGGCCGCCCGCGCGGCGCGAATTGAAACCCGCTCGCGCGCCCACTTTCCGGCGTTGTCGAGCAGGTTGCCGATCAGATCGGTGAGATCCTGGGCTTCGCCGCGGAACTTGAGCCCCGGCTGCAATTCGACGTCGAATGTCAGCGCCCGGTCGTCGTGCAGTTGCTCATAGGTGCGAACAAGGCCCTCGACCACCGGCCTCACCTCCGTCGCCAGCCCGAACGTCCTCGCGCGGGCGGCGGCGCGCGCCCGGTCGAGATAGAACGTCACCTGCCGGCGCATGATCTCGGCCTGATCGCGGACCTTTTCCGACAACGAGGGGCTCATCGCGTCGGCCTCATTCATGAGCACGCTGAGCGGCGTCTTGAGCGCATGGGCGAGATTGCCGACCTGGGTGCGCGCGCGCTCGACGATCTCCCGGTTGGCGTCGATGAGCTGATTGACTTCGGTCGCCAGCGGCGCGACGTCCTGGGGAAATTCGCCGACGACGCGCTCGGCCTCGCCGCGCCGGATCGCCGCCACCCCTTCCCGCAGCACCCGCAGCGGACGCAGGCCGAAGCGGACCGCGAGCGCCGTCGAGCCGATCAGCGCCAGCGCCAACGTCAGGAAGGTCGCCGCCAGCGCCCATTCGAAGCTTCGCTCCTGGCCCTGGATCACGTCGGCGTTGGCGGCGACCTGGACCAGGAAGCGCCCTTCCTCGCCGGCGTCGATCTCGCGCTCGATCATCCTCACCTCATGCCCGCCCGGCCCGACCACGTAGGCGCTCAAGGTGGCGCCGGGTTCGCCGCCGGCGGGCAGATGCGGCAATTGGGTCGCAAACAGCGACTTCGAGGCCCGGATTTCCGGCGGGTTCACGTCGGTGCGGGTGATTTGCCAATACCAGCCGGAGAAGGCGAGCTCGAACTGCGGCGCGATCGCCGCCTGGGCGCCGGCCTTGGTCTCCTCGTTCGGAATCGCGACATTGGCGACCAGCGCCTTGAGGTAAACGCCGAGCTGGTCGTCGAAATTGGCTTCCGTCCAGCGGGCGTTGAGCGCGCTCAAGCCCAGGCCGGCGAGGACCAGGATGAGCGTGCTCCAGAAGGCCGCCGAAAGAAACAGGCGCGAGGCGATCGACCGCGCGCTGAGCGCCTTGAACATTGAAGAAGCTTTACGGCACTTCCCGGACCGCCCCACGCGCGGCGCTGGTCGCGAACGCGGCGTAGGCGCGCAGCGCCGTGCTGACCTGCCGCGTGCGCGGCTTGGCGGGCTTCCAGGCGCCTCCGCCCCTGGCCTCCTTCGCCGCCCGGCGCCGACCAAGCGTCGCATCGTCGACGACGACGTCGATCGAACGGGCGGGAATGTCGATCGCGATCATATCACCCTCCTCGATCAGCGCGATCGCGCCGCCCTCGGCCGCTTCCGGCGAAACATGCCCGATCGACAGGCCCGAGGTGCCGCCGGAGAAGCGTCCGTCGGTGACGAGGGCGCATGCCTTGCCGAGGCCGCGCGATTTGAGATAGCTGGTCGGATAGAGCATTTCCTGCATGCCCGGGCCGCCGCGCGGCCCCTCGTACCGGATCACGACGACGTCGCCGGCGGCGACTTTGCCGCTCAGGATCCCCTGCACCGCGTCGTCCTGGCTTTCGAAGATGCGCGCCGGACCGCTAAACTTTAGATTGCCGGCGTCAACCCCGGCCGTCTTCACGATCGAGCCGTCGAGCGCGATGTTGCCGTAGAGCACGGCGAGGCCGCCGTCCTTGGAGAAGGCGTGCTCAGCGTCGCGGATGACGCCTTTGGCGCGATCCTCGTCGAGTGAGGGATAGCGGGCCGACTGGCTGAAGGCGACTTGGGTCGGCACGCCGCCGGGAGCGGCGAGGAAGAATTCGCGCGTCGCCTTGCTCTTTGCCCGCATGATGTCGTTGCGGGAGAGCGCATGGTCGAGCGACTCGGCGTGGACCATCCGAACCTCGCGATTGAGCAGTTTCGCGCGGTCGAGCTCGCCCAATATGCCCATCACCCCGCCGGCGCGGTGGACGTCCTCGACATGCACCTCAGCCGCCGACGGCGCGACCTTGCACAGGCAGGGCACCCGGCGCGACAGCCGGTCGATGTCGGCCATGGTGAATTCGACCTCGGCTTCGTGCGCGGCGGCGAGCAGGTGCAGGACGGTGTTGGTCGAGCCGCCCATGGCGATGTCGAGCGTCATCGCGTTCTCGAATGCCGCGAAGGTCGCAATCCCGCGCGGCAGCGCGCCCTGGTCGCCGTCCTCGTACCAGCGGCGCGCCAGATCGACGACGAGATGCCCCGCCTCGACGAACAGGCGCCGGCGGTCGGCGTGGGTCGCGACCACCGTCCCGTTGCCAGGCAGCGACAATCCCAGCGCTTCCGTGAGGCAGTTCATTGAATTGGCGGTGAACATGCCCGAGCATGAGCCGCAGGTCGGGCAGGCCGAGCGCTCGATCACCGCAACGTCGGCGTCTGAGACTTTGGAATCAGCCGCCGCGACCATGGCGTCGATGAGGTCGATGCTGCGAGCGCCGGTCGAGAGCTTGACCTTGCCAGCCTCCATCGGCCCGCCGGAGACGAACACGGCGGGGATATTGAGGCGCAGCGCCGCCATCAGCATGCCGGGCGTGATCTTGTCGCAGTTCGAGATGCACACCAGCGCGTCGGCGCAATGGGCGTTGGCCATATATTCGACGCTGTCGGCGATGACCTCCCGCGAGGGCAGCGAATAGAGCATGCCGTCGTGGCCCATCGCGATGCCGTCGTCGACGGCGATGGTGTTGAACTCCTTGGCGACCCCGCCCGCCGCCTCGATCTCGCGGGCGACCAATTGTCCCAAGTCCTTGAGATGCACGTGGCCCGGCACGAACTGGGTGAAGGAATTGGCGACCGCGATGATCGGCTTGCCGAAATCGCCGTCCTTCATGCCGGTCGCGCGCCAAAGGCCGCGGGCGCCCGCCATGTTGCGGCCATGGGTCGTAGTGCGGGAGCGATAGGGAGGCATCTTACGCCTTGAGTTGGAAACATGACTGGCGCGTTCGCGCCGCGAGCCGTCATATTCGCATTTTCGCCCGTCCGCCAGCAAGGGCGGCCGCGCCGGAACGAGAGCGCCGACCGTAGGCGCCCGCTCGCGGCCGCATTGACTTCGCCGCGCCGGATTGCCAAGAAACGCGGCTTACGCGCGGGTGTAGCTCAATGGTAGAGCAGCAGCCTTCCAAGCTGAATACGAGGGTTCGATTCCCTTCACCCGCTCCATTTAATCAAAAATAAAGCAAATAGCTCAACTACTTGATAGCTTCGCAGTCATTTAGGTCCCACTATTGGTCCCACAGTTTGGACGACCAGAGGGTACTTGGCATGCGTAGGACAATTTCCGATCTTCGGGCCAAACAAGCAATCCCATCGATCCGCCGCGCCGCCTCGATCAGTTGGCTCGACTGTTCGTCGGAACAGGGTCTTCTGGAACCGAGCTTCCTTTCACAACATCCAGTCTAAGGCCGTGGAACTTCCGCAGTTTCTGTGGGCTTGGCGCGTGATTTTGGTTACCCCTATCAACCAGATTGTTTTACATGGAGTGTCGGCAGGGTAGTATCGAAGTAGCCATGTCGCAACGCCGGCAAGCGAACCAAGCGAGAATTGCCGCCTGCAATCGCTCGACCGGACCACGTGGGACAACAACAAGCCTGTCGGGTGCGAAGATAATGCGCCCAGGAGACCCGATTTCTCTTAATCAGCGGGTCCAACCTTGTGCGCCCACCATCGAAGTCCATTAAATGATTGAGCTTTTCGCCAGCTAGGCCAATTAATTGCACACGCTGAGTATTCGCGCGGACCCGTAGCGGACCTCGTGGGAGCCGCAAGAACGTAGACAGCCTTGGCGTCGGCAACGCTCCCGAACCTGTGTTCAATGACTCCAAGAGCACCCGTCGCATCCGCCGCTGTGGGAAGGGCGACAAGGGCCGTCAAGATGCAAATGAATGCGTGGTTTTGAAAAATGCTCAATCGGGACAAGGTATGCTATGGCTGACGAGCAAAAATGGCGATTGCCCCCGGAATTGCGCCGCCAATCTCGACTTCGGCCGTTACCTTGTTGAGTGCGGTATCGACGACCGAAACTTTGTTTGCGTCAGTATTAGCCACATAAACGGCCTTGCCGTCAGGGGTGATCGCCATACCCACTGAGAAGGCGCCCTCGAAGCTACCGAGCCCCAATTCCACCTCTTCGACGTCCTTATTGGTGGCCGTATCAATCGTGCCAAGCGTAAGAGGCTCAGCGTCTGAGCGGGAGCCGAAAAGGTAATACGCGCGTTTGCCATCCGGAGCGACGACGATTCCGCAGCAACCTTCATGGGTCTCCGCTCCAGTCAGCGCGTTGGTCGCCGTGTTCAGCACTTGAATTCCGATCCCTATGCCGCCGGACTCCGTCGTCGAAAGGTAAAGACGGCTGCCGTCGGGAGTAAGGGCGATCCCGCCGACGTTTGCATTGATCGTCTGAGTGGAAAGGGTCGCGCTGGTGTCGGCGTCGATCACCCGCAAATTCGTGACCGCGGGACTTTCTGTAGTGACGGTTACGTAGAGGCGCTTGCCGTCCGTCGCCACGTCTTTGGGCGGCAGTTCGAAGCCGATCGAGGACAGAACCGTGTTGCCCGCCGTGTCGATCACCTGAAGCGAGTCATTGGTCGCGACATACGCCCGTTTGCCGTCCGGGGAGAGCGCTACAGCTCCCGGCGCGCGGATATTATTGATCGACGTCAGGACCTTATTCGTGGCCGTATCGACCACGTGCAAGGCCCCCTGAGGACCGCCGTGAGGCCCGTCCTCGCTTGCGGTTATATAAGCGCGTTTTCCGTCCGGGCTCACGGCCAGATCGGCGACCGCGCTCAAGTCTCCCAATGCGACAGAGTCGAGTATGTGGTTCGTCGCCGTATCGAGCACCAGCACGGCATTCGGGTTCCCAGTCGCAACATAGGCGACGGGCGCAGCGATCGCGTTTTGCGGGTTCGGCATCGTCTTATCTCCCAACAGTAACAGATAATAGTGTCCTGCGGTGTTATTTGGTCTTGTCTAATCCGGTAAGTGTAATGTGATGCAGGGCCCTAAAGTTGAACCAGACCCGGCGGCTGCGATTACGCAAAATTCGACCCCGGTTCCATCTGTTTGCCAGACTCCAAAGGCTGCTTCCGCGTTTCCAGGAGGTATCGGCGATGAGTAGGTTGAAACTGGCGTCGAGGGCGAAAGATTGCTCCTATAGTCGGGGACTTTTTGGCAACTCGAGAATAGTGCCGCAGGTGGATGCGGGTAAGTTGCGGCGCATTCGTAAGCTTTGTTGCTCGTATGATCGATTACAACTGCGTTGTAGCCGGTTCCGTTGGAAAAACTTTGAGGCGGTTGCGGAAAGATGGAGATGCTGGACTGGCAAAAACCCGCTCCAGAAAGATGTAAGAAAACCCCTGCAGGCACAATTACTTGCTTGAGAACGCGTGATCTGAGCATTTCCACTCCCCAAAAAAGCACTTTCTATCCCATCAACGCTATTATTCGTGACACGACAAAATAGCTGCGGACGCAAGACCACAGTCGCTGGCAGATAAATAACCCCTTGCCCTCTAGCCGGATGGTCAGCAGGACAGAGCAATTGTACGCGCTTGGCAATAGGTAGAACTACGAAGGACCAGCCATATCCTCGCTCAGCCTGGCGCGCCGGTTGGGCGCTGAACGAGTGCGGGCTTACGAGGCCCGCTTGCGTGGCGCCGCCGCAGCACGCTTGATCCGAGAAGGGACCCCGCCGCTCGAGGCGCCGCCGCAGCACGCTTGATCCGAGAAGGGACCTCGCCGCTCGAGGCGTCGCAGCGGACCGCTTGAGGAAGCGCGACTTGCGACGACCCAGCCCAGCGCTCACCCCTTCGCAAGCCCCAGGATCATGTCGCTGTAGCTCTCGCAAGGGCCGCGGGCGGCCCAAGAAGGCCTGGCGCACTAGATCCATTATCCAGGGGGTAGAAGTACCCAAAGACCGATGGCATGTCGGGGAGTACCTTGAGATGCGTTCCATCAAAGGCTCTCGAAATCTCAGCAGGGGACCAGTCGTGCCGACACCAAAACCAGTCCGCGCGACACGGATGCTTATTTTTGGGTCGGATGGATGGCCGAGGCCAAGCTGTATCTTGGCGCTTACGAGGACGCACTCAATCTGTGTCACCGCTCGATCGAACTGAACCGGAATTATCCCACGCGTTTCAGCTATTGTGCCGCTATTCTGGTGGAGCTTGGCCGGCTCGACGAAGCGAAGAGCGAAGTCAAAGCCGGGCTTGCCCTCGATGTCGATTTCCGCTGAGATTTGACCCGGGATTTCCATTGAGAACTGACCCGGCTTGATGATGGTTTCGGGGTCAGGCGTTCGTCAAGTTCCGAGATTTCTCCTTTGCGGGTTTGGCGGCTTTTGCCGAGCTGTTCTTGAAGCGGAAGCTGTCGTTTCCGGTTTCGAGGATATGACAGCGGTGGGTGAGACGATCGAGTAGAGCGGTCGTCATCTTCGGGTCTCCGAACACGGTTGCCCACTCGCCGAAGCTGAGATTGGTTGTGATGATGACGCTGGTTCGCTCGTAGAGCTTGCTCAGCAGATGGAAGAGCAACGCGCCGCCTGAGGCGCTGAACGGCAGGTAACCAAGCTCGTCGAGGATGACGAGATCAGAGTGGGTGAGCCGCGCCGCGAGCTGGCCGGGTTTGCCCTGAAGCTTCTCTTGTTCGAGAGCGTTGACGAGTTCGACGGTGGGGAAGAAGCGGACGCGCTTGTGGTGATGCTCGATGGCCTGGACGCCGATCGCCGTGGCGAGATGCGTTTTCCCCGTGCCGGGGCCGCCGACCAGGACGACATTGTGGGCGTCTTCCAGGAACTCGCATCGGTGGAGTTGACGTGCGAGCGCCTCGTTGACCTCACTGCTGGCGAAGTCGAAGCCGGCGAAATCGCGATAGTTCGGAAAGCGGGCGGCCTTGAGCTGATAGGCCGTCGATCTCACCTCCCTGTCGGCCGTCTCCGCCTTCAGGAGCTGCGATAGGATGGGCAGCGCCGCCTCAAAGGCCGGAGAGCCTTGTTCGGTCAACTCGCCGACCGCCTGAGCCATGCCGTGCATTTTGAGACTGCGCAGCATGATGATGATCGCGCCGGCGGCGGGATTATGACGCATGGCGCGCCTCCCGGACTTTGCGCAGGGCGTCGTAGCGCTCGACGTTGGACTGCGGCTCGGTGGTCAGCGTCAGAGCCTGGGGCGCCTTTATCGTAGGCGTGTCCGTTGGCTTCCCGTCGACCAAGCGGTGCAGCAAGTTCAGGATATGGGTCTTCGTCGGGGCGCCGGCCTCCAGCGCCAGTTCGACGGCGGCGAGCACAGCTTGTTCGTCATGCTGGAGAACCAGGGCCAAAATCTCGACCATCTCGCGGTCGCCGCCTGGCGTCTTAAGCATGCGCTCCTGTAGAGCCCGGAAGGCCGGCGGCAGTTCGGCGAACGGCGCGCCATTGCGCAGGGCTCCGGGCTTGCGTTGAACGACCGCCAGATAGTGCCGCCAGTCGTAAACCGTTGTGGTGCTCTTCCGTTCGTGAGAGCGGGCAAAGACACGACGATGCTCGCACACGATCTGCCCCTCGCCGACGACGACGATGCGCTCCGGATACACCCGCACGCTGACCGGACGATTGGCGAAGGAGGCGGGCACGCTGTAGCGATTACGGTCCAAATGGATTAGGCACGTCGGCGACACGCGCTTGGCGTATTCGACGAAGCCGTCGAACGTCCTGGAAAGCGGCATCAAGCGCCCGGCTTCCTCTATCCAGATGTCGGCGATCGCGCCTGGTTGCGAGCCATGCAGCGTCTGGGCCCACAACTCCCGGCATCGCGCCTCCAGCCAATCATTCAGCGCCGCCAGGGAGGGGAAGTTCGGCGCTGGTTGCCAGAACCGATGGCGGGCGTCCTGGACGTTCTTCTCGATCTGCCCCTTCTCCCACCCGGAAGCCGGATTGCAGAACTCGGCCTCGAATAGGAAGTGGCTGACCATGGCTGAGAAGCGCGCGTTGACTTGGCGCTCCTTTCCCCGGCCGACCTTGTCAACGGCCGTTCGCATGTTGTCGTAGATGCCCCGCCGCGGCACGCCCCCCAGCACGCGGAAGGCGTGGTTATGGGCGTCGAACAGCATCTCGTGGGTCTGCTGAGGATAGGCGCGGAGTATGAAGGCGCGGCTGTAGGAGAGCTTGAAGTGGGCGACCTGCAACTTGGTCCGCTCGCCGCCGATGACCGCCCAGTCTTCCGACCAGTCGAACTGGAACGCTTCGCCAGGCAAAAACGCCAGCGGCACGAACACGCCGCGGCCGCACGTCTTCTGTTCCTGTTGCCGAGCGGCCTTCCAGTCGCGAGCGAAGGCCGCCACCCGATTGTAGGAGCCGTCATAGCCGAGGGCGGCCAGATCAGCGTGCAGTTGCTTGGTCGTCCGCTTCTGCTTGCGGGACTTCCCGGACTCCTGCCGCAGCATCTGCGACAGCTTGTCGGCGTAAGGGTCCAGCTTGCTCGGGCGGTCAGGGATGTTGAACTTCGGTTCAACGGTGTCCGAGCGCAGGTATTTGCGGACTGTGTTCCTCGACAGACCTGTGCGTCGGGATATCTCTCGGATCGAGAAATGATCTCGATAGTGCCAGCGTCGGATGACGCTCAATAACTCCATGTCGATCACTCCGATGCCCCCCCAAGTGGCCAAGGGGGGAAGGTTCGAACATGGGTCAGTTCTCGGTGGAAAAACCCGTAGCGCCCGGGTCAGCTCTCAGTGGAAATCAACAGCTGGGCGAACTGGTGCTTGCGCTCAGGCAGGAGACTTACCGACCGGACCCGATCAGACGCGTGTACATACCGAAGGCCAACGGCAAGCTCAGGCCGCTGGGCATCTCAACCGTGCGGGATCGGGTCTGCATGACGGCAGCGATGCTGGTGCTGGAGCCGATCTTTGAGGCCGACCTTCCACCTGAACTCTACGCCTACCGTCCCGGGCGCAACGCCCAGCAGGCGGTGGTCGAGGTGGAAGAACTGCTGTTTCGCGGCCATCCGGAAGTGGTGGACGCCGACCTCGCGGACTACTTCGGGAGCATTCCCCATGCCGAGCTTTTGAAGTCGGTAGCGCGCCGGATCGTTGATCGGCGCGTGCTGCATCTAATCCGGATGTGGCTGGATTGTCCCGTGGAAGAAACCGACGATCGGGGACGGAAGACGCGCACGACCGAGGCGCGAGACAAGCGGCGCGGCATTCCGCAGGGCTCACCCCTCTCACCGCTGCTGGCGAATCTCTACATGCGCCGGTTCGTGCTGGGATGGAAGATGTTGGGGCTCGAGCGAACCCTCGGCACTCGCCTCATAACCTACGCTGACGACCTCGTGATCTTGTGCAGACGAGGCAAAGCCGAAGCGGCTTTGCAAAGCCTGCGCGAGATCATGGGCAAGCTGAAGCTGACGGTGAGCGAGGAGAAGACACGCATCTGCAAAGTGCCGGAAGGAGCGTTCGACTTTCTGGGATACACGTTCGGGCGAATGTTTTCGGCGAGGACCGGCCAGGCGCGTATCGGCTACCGGCCGTCAAAGAAAAGCATTCAGCGGGTGGTTGAGAAGGTCCACGCGCTGACCGGCCGATCGGGTACATGGCAAGAGACCACAACGCTGGTGAGCAAAGTGAACCGCACGCTGCGCGGATGGGCGAACTACTTTCGGGTAGGAACCGTCAGCAAGGCGTATCGGGCGCTCGATGCTTACGCGGCGATGCGGTTGCGCCGGTGGTTGCGCTTCAAGCACAAAGTCAGGCGACGAAGGGGCGGGAGCTATCCACTCTCGCACCTCTACGGGCACTTCGGGCTCGTACGTCTGACCCGGCTTGGGCACGACGTGCCGTGGACGAAGGCGTGAGCTCTTGTCCGAGAGCCGGATGCGGGAAATCTGCACGTCCGGTTCGATGAGGGGGGTGTGGAAACGGAGCCACGGGTGAGCCACTAAGGCACCGCCAGACGAAAGGGGCGGCAAACAGACATGCTCAACCTAACGCCACCGCGCCACACTCCTACTCTACGCATTTGAGACGTTTGAGGCGACGTCTCGACTCGACGTCAAAGCGGACATTGCTGATGGCGGGCGGGAACGTCGCAATCGGGGGCGGAGAGCGGATCTTTGGCTGATCCAAGGAACGGCTCTTCTGTCCAAACCGAAAATCAAGACCGACCCGGGTCCAAGGGAAGCTTCTTGGCCGCCGCTACGCCGAGTTGCGCATGATCAGGCCGGCCTCGAGGCGATCGGTGGAGTTCCTGTTTGCGCCCTCGGCGATGCCCTGCATCAACCGATCTAAACTCAGGGTCGCGAGTCGACCACCGTCGCGGCTTTGCCAAATACCGCTTGCTGCCTACGCGCGGAGGTAAATCGTGATCTCAGACATGGGCGCGCCTTATGGTTGAGGGACGGCAAAAGCGCCGACCCTTAGTTGCGTTACGCGGCCACGACGCTACCCTCGCGTTACCCCAGTGAACACCAGCAGCCTAAACTGCCAGCTTTTGCTTGAATTTTTCGGCATCTAGCGCCTGATAGGCAATCATAAGCTAGGGCCTACGCCGCGTCCGGGAAAGTCACTAACCGAGCGCGGCGCCGCCTCAAACCGGCGGGGCCAAGCAAGCACCGCCGGCGAACCGTTATTCGATCACGACGCCCGCGGGGGGCCATCAGGCTCGAACACAACGTAGCGGTCCCCGGCCTTAACGCTCCCGAACCTGTGTTCAATGACTCCAAGAGCACCCGTCGCATCCGCCGCTGTGGGAAGGGCGACAAGGGCCGTCAAGATGCAAATGAATGCGTGGTTTTGAAAAATGCTCAATCGGGACAAGGTATGCTATGGCTGACGAGCAAAAATGGCGATTGCCCCCGGAATTGCGCCGCCAATCTCGACTTCGGCCGTTACCTTGTTGAGTGCGGTATCGACGACCGAAACTTTGTTTGCGTCAGTATTAGCCACATAAGACTTTCGCACGGCCGTCCATCAGAGCCGTGATCGGCATGATGAGGCGGGCTTTGATGAGGCGCTGGCAGTTGTCCTGCCATTCTCCGGGTTGTTGAACGAACAGTGCCAAGTAGAGCAGCCCTCCAATCACCTTCGCCTGAGCTATGCCGCTCACGAAGACAGGCTCAATAATTTGGGGTTCGTCGATCGAAGGTTCGTCCGGTGCGACCCTCGAAGCGTTGAGGACTTTCCGAGTTCGATACGCTCCAATTCTGGCGTTATGAGGTTGTTTGAGTCTGGCGGCGATGGCGGCCATGTATTCGTCGGCGCTGCGAACGCGCTTTCGGCCTTCGTATCGCAGGGCAAAGGCGAGCGTTTGGGCGAGGTCGGACGGGTCCGCGGGCGTAAGCTTTTCGTCGTCGCGCATGGCGGGGCCCTACCGCGCCAACGAGAATGGAGCAACGAAACGGTCGGCGCGCAGCGGCGAAAGTCGACCTCTGCATTTTTGTGGAGCGGCTCAGCTTTGACTCGAGTGCCATACTTGCGTGTTCAATGCCGCGAATGGGGGTCGGTTATGGTATCTGAACGTTGACGAATATTCCTGATAGCGTTGCGCTTCGAACCCTTGTGATCGCGGTTTGTGTTGCCCTTCTTGCGGCGCCATCCTTCTTAAATGGTCTCCCATATATATTTCCCGATAGTGTAGGATATTTGTCGCTTGCCTCAAGTTTCAGCAAAGGAATTTTTGGCCTGTTGACGAAGCTTGGCACGTGGATATTGGGGGGTGTGTCGTCTGGACAATCCGCACCAGCGTTGTCAATTACCCGTAGGGTGATAGATTGTCGGCTATCATGTACAAATCTCGCACTATATTTTAGACCTTTTCCTTACTCACTATTTTTAGCGCCATTTTCGTCAGGGCGAGCAATTTTTTTGATTCCGTTGATTCAGGCGGGTCTTGTTGTGTACGGCATAGTTAGATTTTTCTCGACTTTTTTTGAGGGTATCAACGCAATAGAACTTTTAGTTGTTGTTGTAGCGTTGTTCTTATTGACAAACCTGTCGATCCACGTTAACTATATAATGCCTGATATATTTACTGGCATACTTATACTATTTGTCTGCTCGTCGCTATATTCGTGGCCACACATGTCGATAGGCTCTCGGTGCTTTGCTATTGCCTTAATTACATTACTGATATCAGTTCATTTGAGCCATCTAGTTTTAGCTATTGGGCTCACTTTAGTCATGGCGATTACATATTTATGTTTTCACACGATGCGGATACGCGCGTGTGATATAATTACTGCTTTGGTTGTCCCGATTGTTTTGGCCTCTATATTACTCGCTGGAAGCAATTTCTTAATCACAAGGCAAATGGTTGTCTCAGCTAGCTCGCCAGTATTTTTGCTTGCTCGATTAATCCAGTCCGGTGCGGCAATCGACTACCTCAGGGCGTCGTGCGCGACGAAAAAATACGCCGTTTGCGACGATCTCGATAGAGTTGAAGTACCTAAAGACGTTTCTGCAAGTGATGCCTCGATAAGCGACAACTTTTTGTGGGGACAGTATGGAATAAGAAGAACGATAGGAGATACGGACCTCTTTATCGAACAAGCAAAAGAGATAGACCGCGAAACTCTTGAAATATATCCGATCGAGGTGGCATCTTCGTTTATCGATGGCGGGCTAAAGCAGCTAATACGATTTAACGATGACAGTGCAAGTGAGCGTTTTCGATCGACAAGGGTAAATGATATTTACGGGCAATTCTACAATGGTGGTTCACCTCTTGTTGTGTACTTTGTAAATACGTCGCAATATCGGGCACTTGTCGCGGATGAATCGTTTTATGTTGGATGGATTGAAACCCTCCGGTGGTGTGCCACCGTTGGGGCAATTATTGTTTTGCCGATAATACTGGTTCTCGCTTCAAGAAAGCGGCGGGCGGAGGTTGCATTTCCCTTCTTTTTTGGAATCTTTGGCGTTCTGCTCAACGGCTTGGTCACTGGCGCCTTATCTTCCGTTCACGACCGATATCAAAGTCGTGTGATTTGGATCGTCCCCCTGTTTTTCATGGCGATGGCCCTCCTATGGGTGCGAGACAGGCTGGCCGAATCTGGTTAAGAGCAGTCGCGGCAATGGGTTTCGCGATCCAATCACCCTTTCATTAGGGGATGATCTTGGATGGGCGCAACCGATACATGGCGTCGGGTCGAACGAACCCGAACGCAAGGCGCTTTCGATCTGCGACATGATCTTTGACGCGACGAGTTCGCTGGCGACAAAGACGTCGATCTTGACGTTCGCCGTAGTCGTGACGGGCGTCCCCTTTGCCGCCTTCAACAGTGCCTTCAGCGCTCAGCGGACGGCGGCCTATGCTGTCCTCGGTCGGCGGCCTCGCGCAGGCTAAGTAGCCGGCTTCTGGCCATTCAAAAAACCTCGATGGCGCGGGGAAGGGGATACGTAACAACGCCCATGTCCCCGGTGGCGTTCGGGGTGGGGCCCTGGAATTTGACCTGCTTCCTCGACATGACCGAATGCGCGGCGCTCAGCGCGCATCCTGCGGCCCCGTAGGCCTCGGCGGTAACTGCAATCGCGATCATGGCCTCTAAGCGGCCCCAGGGCGGCCCTAGAATGTCCGCCGAGGTCGCGAATGATCCGCGAGCCCTAGGCGGGCTGCGCGGCCCTCGCTGCGGCCCGTCGCCACGTAAGCCGCAAGGGCAATTACCACGACCGCCAGCAAGCCGATGGCCAACAGGAAGATCACAGCGCTTGTGGCGTCGAACGTAGCAGGCATCGCGGACATGCTCGGCTCGTTCGCTCCTGGCGGTCAAGCTCCGAGCGGCGTTTGTCCCCGTTATCCTCCGCGGCCCGGGCGAAAGCTACAGCGACGTGATCCTGCGGCTGGCGAAGGCCGGCTCATAGGCGGCCCTGGCGCGTCCTGGTCGTCAGCTATCATCGGGCGCTGGCGCCAGCGGCCGATCGGCGCCAGGCACCTCGGCGGACAGGGGTTGCCAGAAGACGAAGCGGGAGCCCTCCCAAACCTCAAGTCTGTCGAACGGACCCTTGCGTTTTGCCATTAGCGCGTGAGCCCTTGCGATCGCCTCTTCGTCTGAGAGTCCGGCAGGCAGCGCTTCGACGCCCGCGAGACGCCCTGCCCTGAGAAAATAGCACCGCATGACCGCTCGCCCGCGCTGACGAGAGAGTTCGCGTTTCCTTTTGGGGACGGAACGCATTTGGCTCCGATCCGATGGTCGACGATGCTACTAAGTTTTTGATTGTCTACCAACTCAATTCTTGGCTTCGAGCAGCCATCAGGCGGCCGCCCGGCGGCGGCAATCCGCGGGGTGCAATCACCACGCCCGTGACCTCGATAGGCTTTGCGTCAAGACCTGTGGACCAATATCGAATCCGATATGCACGGGCTCCCTCGGGTGCGTCCGGCATCGCGTCGGCAGCGATGAGCGTGCCCGCGGAACCAGGTTCCGCCGCCCAAGTCGAGCGGGTCAGCGCCTCCGATGCGACTAGGGCGATGGCGGGCCGCTAGGAACAACATTCGAAACCAACTGCCCGGTTCACTTTCGGGCCGGACGCTCCAAAGGCCTGAATTTCAATTCCGGACTCGCTCAGTGCTTCGGCTACAACGTCCATGAGTAGCCGCAGGGATTTGGGAATGGATTTTGCGGCGGGAGCGCCCGAAGCCAACTGCGCCTCATCAACCCCATGAGACAGGCGATGGCGAGCTCATCCGCAAGCATGCCTGCGAGCTTGGATTCGAGGGCGTGGTCTCCAAGACGATCGACGCGCCTTATGCTCCCGGTAACCGGGGCCTGTGGCGCAAGTCCAAATGCCTCAATCGCCAGGAATTCGTTGTCGTCGGCTGGACTGACCCGGAAGGATCGAGGCCCCATCTCGGCGCGCTTTTGCTCGGCTACTACAGCGTCGACGGCAAACTCATTTACGCCGGCCGCGTAGGGACGGGCATGCCCGACAAAGTGCTCGCCGATTTGCGTCGCCGCCTAGATCCGTTGGGGCGCGCGAGTTCACCGCTTAGCGCGCCGCCGCCGCGCAAGACCCGCTTCGGATCGCCGCTCGTTCTTTCCCGGGTGCATTGGGTCGAGCCCGATCTCGTCGCAGAGATTACCTATCTGACCTGGACCGCTGACGGGCTCTTGCGGCACACGGTTTATATTGGCCTCCGAGCCGACAAGCCTGCGCGCGAAGTCGGGAAACGCCACGCACGAGCTAGCGGAATCCGCAAATACTCCTCGGTCACGCCGCATTAGAGGCGGCCTTGCGCGAGGCTCGATATCCGGCGTAGCCCAAGCCGGCGAAGCCGATCAGCATCAAGGCCCAAGTGGAAGGCTCCGGAACTGCCGTGTAGCCGTCGACGAACCAGGCGACAGGCGTCGTACTGCCTTGTTCGAACACTTCTCCCTGGGCCAGAAAGTAACCGGGGTAGTCTGCGCTCTGCGGCAAACCCGAGTAGTCCACCTCCTCCATGTCAGCGGCGTCCAGTACCGCGTTCGCCTCCGGTGTGCCCCCGCCGATAGGCACCGAGGGGTCAAGCGTGGCGAGGTCGACGGGCGGTGGTCTTCGTAGAACATGAGGTCCTCAACCGTCAGATCCGGCGAAGACGTCACCGCATCGGTGACCTCGTATGTGGGATCTCCCGCCAATTTGCCTCCGGTAACCGCACCCTGGCCGGTCGCAGCTGCGCCGTTGAGGAAAATGGCCGACTGCAGGCTGATGTTGCCCTTGTATGCGGCGACGCTCGCGATTTTGATCGTCGTAGTCCCCTTGTCGGCGGTATTGCCGGTCAGCTTCCAGGTGCCATTTCCGGCGTAAACCACCGTATAACCGGGCGCGCTCACTGCCACCTGAAACTTGCTGAGCGCGTTACCATTAGCGTCCTGCAGCACGAGATCGATGCTGGTCGACATGGTCCCAGCGACCGCGGCCGTATAGAGGATTTTGAGATCCTGGAACTGCATCGTGACTGTTTTCGCGTCGGCTCTGCCGGAATTAAGTCCACACGAGAGAAAAAGCGCCGCCGCGATCAGGAAGACGCGTCTCGCGCATTGAACCGCTGATGCCATGGCTCGCCTCCGCACTGTCCGGGTAGAATTGATTGGGTATCGGGCGAAAAACTCCTCACGCCCGTGGTTCGTCGCGGGCTCGAACACAAAGTTAACCAACCGTCGAACGCCAGTAAAGACGCAGCATAGGCGATCGCGCCGGTTGGTTCTTTACCATAACCCTCAACGAGCTTATAACCCACGGCGCGATAGCGTTGGCGGGCCAAATGAGGCGATCCCGATGGCTCATCGGACTGGGCGCCGCTTTCGGTCTGGCGATTGCCTCGGGCGCGTGCTTTAGCTCTGCGCAAACTTCCTCTGGCTTCTCGCATCGATCGAGGATGACAATTCGATCCGTAATTTCGTCCAGGTGGAGGCCCCATTGATGGGCCGCGATCATAAACCGCATCCGTATGTCATCGGGGTTTTCGCAGGCTAGATAAGCAACACGCCCGCGCGTGACGTCCCGTCCTAGAATGTCGTCGCGTCCGCTCTCGACTACGAGCGTGAGTATGACATTGAATGCCGTCTTCCCCGCGCCGGTCTTTGCCGTCAGCGTGTAGAGAGAGCCTGAGCGGACAATGCCCTCGACCACATAGGCGAGCGGAGTATATTCGCCGCAGAACTCGGACACGCTTTTGAATCGTAGCCGTTTTGGGGCAGGGCGTGGCCGGTCAATTCTCGGCCCTAGGCGTTGGTCTAAGTCAGCCGGCAGAATGGCGTTCTCATCATCGAGGAGCTCGCTGTCGCTGCTCATGCTGCCGCCCTCGATAGGGTCTGTGCGACCTGCGGAACTGCGTCTCTTGCCAAAGTGCGCAGATTTATGAAGCCGGTCCGACGCGCCCGCGTCGGCCGGCTTCTCGCTTTTCACTTTGGCCGCTTTCTACAATGGCCAAGACATCAACGATGCTGTGCAGGCTGGGAACTTTATGAGGGGCCTGAGACCGATCACTCAGATCAAGGGCCTCCCGGCAGTCATCGTAGCAGCACACCCCGTCAAGAACGCCGACAAAGATAACCTCCTTCCCTACGGTTCGGGAGCAATCTTAAATGAGGTGGACGGGAATTTGACGCTATGGAAGGCGGGCGGCACAGGAGAGGTTAGCCTTCATTGGCAGGGCAAGCTAAGGGGGGTCGAGTTTTCTCCTATGTTGTTCAGGATTGAAACGGTGATCAGCCCCGATGTTAAGGACATCAAAGGCGCGGAGGTTGCGCTCCTGGTCATGCTCCCCAGTTCGCCCGAATCGGCCGACGATCGCGAGCAGACCGAATACGACGCCAGCCGGGCGCTCTTGCAAGCGATGCTCGACAGCCCCGGATCCACCCAACGAACTTGGGCCGCCGCGCTTGGCAAATCAGTGTCAACCGTCTGCCGCCGACTGCAGGCTCTCAAACACAAAAAGTTAGTCAAAGAAACGCTCGGCAAATGGGCCGTCACCCCAGCCGGAAAAGCTGTCCTAAATGGCGACTGAGGGTGTTCCTGGACTTGCCCCGCATTTGTGGAGAGCGTTTTCAAGTTTACGCGCCTGCCTCTCGAACTGAAGAGGGCTGATGAAGTCGAGCGCGGAATGGCGCCGGACGGGATTGTAGAAGGCGTCGATGTAGCGTCCGATTGCGGCGGTCGCTTCAGTCCGGCTCTGGAATACGGTGCGCCAGACGAGTTCGGCCTTCAGCGTCTTGAAGAACGTCTCGACCATGGCGTTATCGAAGCAGTTTCCCTTTCCCGACATCGAGATCACGATGCCGTTCTTCCGCAGCTCAGCCTGGTAATCGAGGGAGCAGTATTGGCTGCCACGGTCCGCGTGGTGAATGAGGCGGGCGGCAGGACGCCGCACGGCGATGGCCCGGCGCAGAGCCGACAATGCCAGTTCCTTGTGGAGCCGATCGCTGGTTGCCCAGCCGACGACGCGCCGGCCGAAGAGGTCGATGACGACGGCGAGGTAGAGCCAGCCCTCGCGGGTCCAGACGTAGGAGATGTCGGCGCCCCACTTCTGGTTCGGCCCGGCCGCTGCGAAGTCCTGGTCCAGAAGGTTCGGGGCGATCGGAAAGGCGTGAAGGCTGTCCGTGGTGCGCTTGAACCGCCGCTTCTGCCGAGCCCTGAGCCCATTCTCGCGCATCAGCCGGGCGACGCGTCTGCGGCCGATGGTAAGCCCATTGTCGCGAAGTTCGCGCACCATGCGCGGGCTGCCGTAGGTCCCGTTCGAAAGGGTGAAGGCCGAGCGGACATGAGCCAGCAGCACCGTATCGTCACGCTGTCGGCGGCAGGCCGGGCGCTCCTTCCGGGCGAAGTATCCGCTCGCACTGACGTCGAGGGCCTTGCAGAGACGCTGGACGGGGAAATCCTTCTTCGCCGCATCGATGAGACGGAACCTCATCGACTTCCCTCCTTGGCGAAAAAAGTCGCAGCCCTCTTCAGGATCTCGCGTTCCTGCCGCAAGATCTCGTTCTCGCGCCGTAACCGCTTCAACTCGGCCGCCATATCCTCCTGCCGCTCGGGAGGCGGCGCTTCCAGATCACGCTCCCGACGCTTGTCGATCCATCGCCGCAGCGTCGAAAGGCCGATCCCGAGATCCTCGGCAATCTCGCGCTGTGTGCGCCCGCTTGCCTCCACCAGACGCACGGCCTCTGCCTCAAATTCCTTGCCAAACCGGCGCTGCGCCTTGCCCATCAAATGCTCCTCTTTCCCTCAGAAGAGCTCTCCAGTTTTACGAGGCAAGTCCAAT
>CAWCCX010000012.1:0-193449 GCA_963794155.1 uncultured Alphaproteobacteria bacterium
AGACGCTTGCAGCGCCCGCGAGTTTCTGGCGCTGGCGGTACCCGGCAAAGCCCAGGCCCGCGAAGCCGAGCAGCATCATGGCCCAGGTCGAGGGTTCGGGGATTGCGCTGTTTGCTAGGAGGCTAAACTTGCCATCAATTCCCAGGTCAGGCTTTGTCGTCGTCGCATTAGGCATTAATTGCCAGTCCCCTTCATCGGTTTCTGATTATTGGGGGAAATTCGAGGGGCCTCGAATATTGAGGACGCCCAAGGCGATTGAACCATCGACGTTTACGCCACCCGTGAGAAGCGAGGCGGAGGTGATATCTTGTGACGGGTCGTTAGAGTCATAAACCAGAGACACAAAGTCCGCCGCCGAGATGGCGCTTCCAAACACATAGCCGTCGGTGAGGGTGAGCACGCCGGTCGCCGTATCGGTGCAGTTGAACATGCAGGTTCCCGCCCAATCCAATACCAGATTCGCCCGCGCCGCTGACGCGCAAAGCGAGGTCGCGGCGAAAGCTATCGCCATAAGAAAAGGCTTAATACTCATGACGCTCCCGTTCCTGCTGCGGGATCATGAATGAGGATAATGACGAACGGATGGCGGCAACTACCCGGTAGCGCCGGCCACACACTCCAGCGAAGCCGAGGCCGTCTGCGCCCCTTAGGTGGGAACCGCACTCCTGCGCGACGCCCTATATCCAGCAAAGCCGAGGCCGCCGAATCCGAGTAGCATCATCGCCCAGGTCGAGGGCTCCGGCACTCCGACAGTCAGCGCAACTGGCACGGTGATGGGAGCGCCGCCGTTGATGGTGTATACGCCATAGATAGCAGCTCTATTGTCGATGAAGAACCCGCCTCCCGGGGCGGCGCTGATGGTGACCGACCCCAAGCTCGGGTGCGAGGGGTCCAACTCGTCGACCACAGCATTTCCGTCTACGTCGCCGGTGAATGTCGCCGACACGAATGTCTCTGGGAACGTGCCAAGATAGTTCGTCAGGGGATCGAAGCCGCCCCCGATGAAAACCTCGAAATCGTCGGTCGTAAGGAGATTGGCTCCAAGCGACATTCCGCCCGTCTCCATGGTGTATGCCGTTTGCGAGAGATCGGCGGAATACGTCGCCTCCAATCCTTCCGGAGTGATGCTCGCGGAGAGAAGCTTGAAGTCCGACACTGTCGTGACTCGGACCCATCCGAAGGGAGTGAGGAACGTACCGAGGAGGTCCCAAGTGCTTCCGTTGGGAATCGGGTTCGGCACCGGAGAGAGGATGATCGTTGCCCCGGCTGCGCTGGCCGTTACCGCCAGAACGAACGAGGCGGCGGCCATACGTAAGGTTGATAGGGATATCAATCGTACCTCCATGAGGAAGTGAAGGGAAAAACTTCACCGCGGGATCGAGCGCCTCCCGCTCGCGCGGGGCAATTCATTTTCCCATTCGTGGTAAAGATTCGAGGCGAGGCCAGGCGCCCGCCCCTGGCGAGAGCTACAGTGACCGACCACTTGGCCCCAGCCATCCGAACCGGCCGAAGGGCCGGCGTTATGAAAGGGCGGCTTTGCCCTGAGTAGAACTACTCTATTGCTAAATTTCTGCGACTCTTTCACCGTTTAGCGGATGGATTGGCACGTCCAATATCGGCGAGGCGGGATGGATCATCTCGTGATGTTTCCGACTCCCGAGACTGCAATTGAAAACGCCTGCCGCCTGATCGACGAGGGTCACGACGTATTCGGCATCGGCACTGGAGCGCTCACTGACTCGATTGAGCGAGAACAAATCGCCGGCATTTACGCCATGTGGGCGAGAGCAAAATCTCCGTTCGGCCCGGCGAGAGCCATAGGTGCCGCACTCGCTCACGAAAATTAGACTTGCGGGCGGCTTCGACCGCGGCAGAATCGTGATGCTGCAAGAGCACTTTTGGAGGCTCGAAGCATGCCAATCAAGCGCCTGTTGGAAGGGAGAAACTTCGATCCGAAAGCCGTTGCGATCCTCGTTGAGGCTTTCGACGCCATCGTTGCCGAGCTTGATTTGCGGACCATCGCCGACAGGGAAATGGCGGCAAAAATCGTCATCAACCTTGCGGCCGGTCAAGCAACTCTTGACGCGGCCAAACTCCGCGACGAAGGCGTTCGCCAGATGCGAAGGGGAGGCGCAAGGGGCCGATGGCGGGCCTTCTGATAAGGTCTGAAGATGATCGCCGCACAATGCCGAGCCGGGCGCGCGTTGCTCGATATGACCATCAGAGAATTGGCGACGAAGGCCAACGTCTCGCCGAAAACAGTCATGAGTTTTGAGACCGGCGGGCGGATAAGAGAGCGAACGGCAGGGGCGATCCGCGGGGCCCTTGAATCGGGGGGAGTCGCCTTCACGAACGGTGACGAGTTGGGCGTCAAGATTCGGAAGGCGAGCGGCGCATGATCGCGATCTCGATCACCCCTCCCGCATACGACGCGATCCAGAACGAGTCGTTGCCAAGAATTGCAGCCGAGTCGAAGCCGGGGCCTGATGGCCTCATCCGTATCTGGCTTGATCGCAAGTTCGTCGACCGGCTGGCCCAGATGCGCGCGCCGGGCGAGAGCTACAGCGATGTCATCTTGCGGCTGGCGAAGGCGATCTCATAGAGCGCAAGGCCTGTCGCTGGCGGCGCGAGGCGGCCGGTCACGCTCAATGGGGCCGCAGGCGCGGCGAGAATGCACTCCGCTTGCGTCAACTTGCACGCTCAGTGCAAGTAATCTCGCAACGCGCGCGATAGCGGACTTGAGGCGAACCTTCGAAGCGGCGGGAGCCAAGTTTATTGACGGTGACGGGCCGGGTGTTGTCATGGCGCGGCGCGACTAGCGGCGCAGGTGTGCCCCACTGAGGGGCACTCCGCTTCGCAATGTGGGTCAGCCACACAATTTCACGCTTTACAATCGCCGGGGTCGCCGGGCAGTGTTGTACTGCCTTCTCCGGGCGCCCGCATGGGCTTCAATTAGGGGATCGCGCTGCCAGCGTGACTAAGGTGGGTGCTCCAGTCTGCATCCGACCTGTGGCGAGTTAACTGCGGGGGATTCAGATTATGAAAATCTCAAATGCGCTTGCCGGTTTGGCGTTGCTTGCCGTGAGTTTGACCCCGTATGCGCCCGCGCGGGCCGCGGACAGCCTCGGCGTCGACTTTCCCGCCGGCTCCACTGATAACAGCACGAGCATTTGGAATTTAGGATGGTCGTTTACAGCGAATTCAAACGTCGAGGTTGTTGCACTCGGGAACTGGGCGGGAGGAAGTTCGTTCCCTAACGATCAGCAGATCGGTCTCTGGAATTCGAGCGGCGTGCTGCTGGCGAGCGTCTACGTGACGGGCAGTGAAACGCCGGTCGGCAGCGCACCGTGGGTTTTCGAGTCGATCACGCCGGTGACGCTGGTCGCCGGACAGACGTACATCGTGGGGGCGCAGGGCGGGGCGGACTACACGGGCGAAGTCACCGATGCGACCTTCGATCCGCGCATCACATTCAACACCGATCTCTCTACTGTCACCGGAACTGCCCCTTCGCCGCTGGTCGAGCCGATTGATTCTGAAGGCCATGGCGCCAACGACGCAAGTTGGTTTGGCGCGAACATCGAACTCAGCGGCTCCGTCCCCGAGCCATCCACTTGGGGGATGATGCTGCTTGGCTTCGCGGGCCTCGGCTTCGTCGGCTATCGGCGGACGTGCAAGCCGCGGTCGATCGCGGATTGACAATCACCTAGACCATTTGTCCAATTCGTAGTTGAACAATAGCGGGCTGCCGCCGGACCCCCTCCCGCGTGCCCATGCGGGCTCAGACACGGGGTGTTCGCGTCTGGGCCTGTCTTATTTTGAGCGGTGCGCGTCAACGGGCGCGGGCTTCGAGGGACAAGCGCCGCGACTAGGAGCGATGCCGTCCGCTCTTTGGCCGGTCATGGATTCGCGCGAGATCGGCAAATCCGCGCTCATCATCAGCGTCGCTCTCTTGAGCGTCGCCGACTATGCGAGCAAGCTCCTCGATCGGATCGATGTCAGGCAACGGCGTGCTCGCCTTGAAGAGGTGCTGATCGTCACGCTCGCGCCAGCGGTGAAGCCACCGCATCATGGGTGATGTTCATTCTTGGCGGCGCGGTTGCCGGCCGCTTGAGCGTCGGCCTCGCACATGTACTCGCCGCGCTTTGTATTTCCATAATCGTGCGTTCCCGGGAAGTGGTAGATGTGCGATTTCTCGTTCACCCAAACGACGGTTGCACCAGGGCAGCGATACTGAGCCTGCTGCGCAGAAGCGGAACTGCCAGCGGCGGTCGGGGCTGGGGCGCCATAGTTTGCTGGCGCTGGCGCGGGCGCCGGGGCCGGCGCGGCCGGCTGTTGCCACGGGAACAGAGAGCCTGTTTGCGGCGCCGGGGCGGGAGCGGGGGCCGGTGCGGGGGCTGCGGGAGCAAAGCCGCCCTGAGGCGCGGCGGTGCCGCCGCCTCCCATACCTGCCATCTGCGTCCGGCATTGCTTCAAGAACTGCGGCCAAGTCGCTCCGCCCGTCGTGCCCGCAGCTTTCGCTTGTTTCCACTGCTCCCCGCAGGCGGCCATGACGCTCTGGTTTGAAGTCGGCGCGGCAGTGGCGGCAGGAGCGGGGTTTTGCCATGGGAAGAGCGAACCGGACTGCTGCTGAGGTGCTGGAGCTGGCGCCGCCGCGGAGCCTGCGCCCTTCAGCTGCGCGCGACACTGCGACAGAAATTGCGGCCAAGTCTCCCCGTTCGTGGTCCCGTCCGCCTTGGCCGCTTGCCACTGGTCGCCGCATTGCTTCATGACGGTTTCGGCGTTGGCGGCGCCCGCCATTCCAACGAGAACCGCAATGGCCGCGGCAAATCGAGTTAGACGCATGAATGAACCCCCCGCCAGCAGATTGAAGGCGAGCCTACCGCTTGGTTGGGGGCTTGTCAGTACCCAACGCTTTACCCCGAACGGGCGATGGTCGGACACGATACGCAAGCGTCGCCTCGTTGCCGGCGCTTTTTCCGTGATTGCCTTTTCGGCTCCGGTCCGAGCCGATCCGCCAGACATATCGGCTCAAAGGCTGCTCACGAGTTGGAAGGAAGATGACCCCGGAATGAAAATGCTGGCCGAGGTCATCGCCAGCGCATTCGCGAGCGGCTTCTCATGGGGTGGTGATGCGAGCGGGAGGCACACCTATTGCGCCCCGCCCGATCTTAAGGGGCCGAAGATCATGGTCGCTTTCGAAGCGTTTTTGGGCGACCATCCGCAGATGGCCGGACAGCCCTATGGAGCCGCGATGGCGGCGACCCTCAGTCGGGCCTTTCCATGCGCGGGGCAATGACCGGGTCAGCCCCCGAATCCCCGCCCCAGTTGCCGCGCCGCCTCCGATCGGCGGCTTCTTCATTACGACAAATCCCGATCGCTCCAGGGGTTGGACCAGGCGCTTGGCGACGTCTCAGACATGAGCTCGTCGGCGTTGTGGACGCGCTTGGGCAACTACTCTCGGCAGAGTGAGGCGGCGCTGGCAACGTTCATGGAGAACGTTTCGGCTCGTGGCGCGGAGCTCGAAGCGGAGGCTGCGGCGAGGTTCGATCAGTTTCGCGGTCTTCCGGCAAATGCCACCCCGCCGGATGTCGTTGACGGATCGCCAGGGCATACTCCGGGTTCCTCAAGGTCATAAGTTTCGCGCACGCGCGCGCGA
This sequence comes from uncultured Alphaproteobacteria bacterium, assembly GCA_963794155.1. Classification (GTDB taxonomy): domain Bacteria; phylum Pseudomonadota; class Alphaproteobacteria; order Rhizobiales; family Beijerinckiaceae; genus Roseiarcus. Next base: position 5,660 of record CAWCCX010000012.1, read on the forward strand.
GCGGCCTCGGATCACTCCTCAAAGCCGCTATTCTGGTCAGGGCCGCGTCTCGCATTGAATCTGAGCCAAAGAATGCGCCGTTGACGGCCACTTCGGCTGCCGCCCGTCGATGTAGGTCGCCAACTCCTAGCGGGCCGTCGTCAGCCGCCGGTAGGGCGAGGAAGAGCCACAAACGTAATCCCCGCGATGACAGTACCTGAGCTCGCGGCGCCGCATCCCCCACCACCATGTCCCGCGTCCGTCCCGTCCGGGAGTCCGAAGTTGATTGCCGTGTCCGCCTAGGGCTATCTCATTCGAAGATCAGGACGTTCGGACGGACGGAGGTGCGGTAGACATAGGGGGGACTGGCGCGTCGGTCTGGAGACCGGCCCTGCTAAACACTCGATCCGTAGCAAGGTCGCCGGAAAATGCCCTTGCATGTCGACGGCCGCAACGTTGTCTGAGCGCGACCTTGCTCACCCATATTGCGAGGTCGCGAGCAAATCGCGCGCTGCGCCGAGCCGAAGCCATTCGTCGAGCTTCGACCAGCGTCGGCGACCTGAGACATTTCTCACCGCGATCGCGACGGCCTTTATCTGTCCTACGAGAACGACGAGCCGCTTGCCACGCGTGACGCCGGTATAGAGGAGGTTTCGCTGCAGCATTGCGTAGTGCTGGGTGAGGACCGGGATGATCACGGCGGGATATTCGGAGCCCTGGCTCTTGTGGATGGTGGCGGCGTAGGCGGGAACCAGCGCGTCAAGTTCGCCGAAGCCGTAGGTCAAGGCGCGCCCGTCGAAGCTCGCCTTGAGTTCGCCCGCCTCGGGGTCGACGTCGTCGATATAGGCGATGTCCCCGTTGTAGACTTCCTTGTCATAGTCGTTCTCGATCTGCATGACCTTGTCGCCGGGCGCAAAGGTCCAGCCGAACCGCTCCACTTTGCGCTCGCCGGCGGGGTTCAATGCCGCCTGCAGTTCGATGTTGAGCGAACGCGCCCCAACGCCGCCGCGGTTCATCGGACAGAGCACCTGGATGTCGCGGATCGGGTTCAAGCCAAAGCGTTTTGGGATTCGGGTCTTCACCAATTCCAAGATGCGCTGAACGGCAGTCTCGGGATCTTCGGCCGGGACGAAGTAGAAGTCACTGTCGCCGGCAGGCGCGGTGAGATCGGGCATCGCGCCCTGATTGATGCGGTGGGCGTTGATGATGATCCGGCTTGCCGCGACCTGCCGGAACACCTCGGTCAATCGCACTACAGGCACGGCGCCCGAGCCGATGATGTCGGCCAGCATCTGCCCAGGTCCGACCGATGGCAGCTGGTCGATATCGCCGACGATCAGCAGCGCCGCATTGTCTGGCGTCGCCTTCATGAGCGCTTGCATCAGCATGACGTCGACCATCGAAGCCTCGTCGACGACAAGCAGATCGCACTCGAGGGGATTGTCGGCGTTGCGTTTGAAGCCGCCGCTCTTGGGATCAACCTCCAGGAGCCGGTGGATCGTCCTGGCCTCGACCCCCGTCGCTTCGGTCATGCGTTTCGCCGCCCGGCCCGTGGGGGCGCAAAGCAATAATCGCACGCCTTTGGCTGCGAGAATCTTGAGGATCGAATTGACGATCGTCGTCTTGCCGACGCCTGGGCCCCCGGTGATCACGAGCGCCTTCGCCACCAGCGCCAGGCGGATCGCCGCCCTCTGACTGTCAGCCAGCTGGAGGCCGCTGCGTCTTTCGACCCAGGGGATGGCCTTCTCTTCGTCTATCCATGCCCAGGGAAGCTTGCCATTGGCGATGCGAATGAGCCGATCGGCAATCGCTTGCTCCGCCCTGTAGAGGCCAGCCAGGAACGTGCAGGCGGTGTCGCCGACGCGATCGGCGATCACGGCGCCGTCGGATTGTTCGAGCTCGAGGGCCGTCAGGATCAATTCCTTCGGCGCTTCAAGCAATTTTTCGGCGAGCGGAATCAACTGATCCGTCGGCAGCCCGCAATGCCCTTCGTCCATCGCCTCGGTCAATGCGTATGAGACGCCAGCACGCAACCGGATCATCGCCGTCTTCTCGATGCCGAGCTTCATTGCGATCGCGTCGGCGGTCTTGAACCCGATGCCTCGAATATCCCGGGCGAGCTGATAGGGGTTCTCCGTCATGACCTGGACAGCGTCCGCCCCATATGTCTTGAAGATGCGGACCGCTCGCGCCGTTCCGACCCCGTTGCTGTGAAGGAAGATCATGATCTCCCGGACGATCTTCTGCTCGGCCCAGGCGTCCGTGATCCGCTTGGCCCGAACCGCGGCAATGCCCGTCACCTCGCGAAGCCGACCGGGCTCGGCCTCGATGACGTCGAAGACCTTTTCCCCGAAGGCCTTGACCATCTTCTTGGCATAGACAGGCCCGATGCCCCGGATCATTCCGGAGCCGAGATATTTCTCGATCCCGTCGATCGAACTGGGAGCCGAGGTCTTGAGAAAGCGCGCCTTGAACTGCTGTCCGTGGGCGCGATCGTTGATCCATTCGCCGGATGCGGTGATCCACTCGCCGGCGGAGATGATCGCAGCATGGCCGACGACGGTCACCAAGTCGCGATGACCGCGCGCTTTCGCCCTCAGGACGCAAAACCCGTTTTCGGCGTTGTGGAAGGTGACACGCTCGACGAGGCCGGCGAGCACTTCCTGGGTCGATGATTCTGGCGTTGACCTCATGCGAATTACGGGATCGTCCCTTTTGCCGCCCAGCGGTTTCTAATCGCTTGCGCGTCCCGGCCTCATCGCGAATGACCGCCCCATCCGCTCGCGCCCACAAGCCGTAAAGCCAGGAGCAACACGATCGCTCCGACTGTGGCGTTGATGACGAGGCCAATGATTCCAGCGCCGAAGTGAAATCCTAGTCGATGCAAGAGCCAGTCACCGATGAGCGCCCCGACTATACCGATCGCCGCGTCGCCGACGAGACCGAAGCCGTGCCCCTTAACAATCTTGCCCGCCAACCATCCGGCAATGACCCCGACGACCAAAATGACAAGCAGCCCTTGGTCCGACAGATGCATGCTCTTCCTCTATCCGGTCGCCCTGATTCGCAACCCAACCGGCAACATTGCTAAGATATTGGGCCGAAGACAAATCGCCGCCCCAGCCCATGACGTTCGCGGCCGATCATCGCCGACACGTTCCTCAATGTAATTGAGTCTCGCGCACGAAGTCTCGCGCACGCGCGCGAGGAACGCGCCGCCGACACCGGCTTCCCCGCGGATTTCCCTTGGGCCTCGGCGGCCGCCGGAGGCGCGAGGAAGGGCCACAGACGCCATGTCCGGCGATGAAAGTATCGGAACTCGGGCCCCATATCCCCACCATCACGTCCTGCGTCCGTCCGTCCGAACGTCCGAAGTTGATCGACGGGTTCGTCAAGGGCTATCTCATCCGAAGATCTGGGACGTTTGGACGGACGGACGCGCGAAAGACATAGGGGGACTGGGGCAGCTGAGCAATGTTCCAGGCCAGACGATGCGCGCCTTATTCCGCGGGGGCGCTGGCGGGCTCGGCGATAAACTCCTGCGGCTGCGCAGCCGCCGTCTGCGAGGCCGTAGGGGCGGGTGCAGGCCCTCCGGCGCCGGTCTGCACGGGGCGCACCCCCGGCTCCCTCAGGAAGGCGTCCCACTGCTCCTTCGTACCGTAGAAGGCGTCCTTGTCGACGTTGCCGCCGATGCCTGGGACTCTGCCGTCGGATTGATATTGCCAGAAATGCCAGGCGCGCGACCCGTACTTCACCGCAGGATAGTGTTTGGTCGAGCGTACCCAGATCGGATAATCCGTCAACGCGCCGTTGGAAAGATTCGCTTCGTAGAAATCGACGGTCGTATAGATGATCGGCCGCTTGCCGTAATGGCGCTCCATCTCCTGCAGCATGACCTGCATGTCGGCGATGGCCTCGTCTTGGGTGACATGGCGGCGGCAGGTCGGTGAGGTTGGTGTCGCCTCGGCGTCGAGCACCGGCGGGAGCGCGTCGTCCTCGACCGGCGCATTCTGTTCGAAGATTTGGATCTCCTCGAGCGGCGGTCGGCACCAATAGACGAAGTGATAGGCGCCATGGGGGATGCCGGCGGCCTTGGCCCCCTCCCAGTTCGCCTGGAAGTGCGCGTCCCGATCGCCGCCCTCAGTCGCCTTGATCCAGGCGAATTTGACGCCGCTGTTGGCGACCGCGTTCCAATCAATATCGCCCTGGAACTTGGACACGTCGATGCCGTGGATCGGGTAGTCCTTTGGCTTGAGATGGTTGCCCGAAAAGACGTTGTCCGAGAAGACCTGTTCAAATTCTAGCGGGCCGCCGCCGCCGCAACCCGAGGCCAGCAAGGCCATCGCAACCGCCGCACAGCCAACGGGCCGGGAAACCAGCCGCCTGAGCCTAGACGGCATTCGCCCTGTCCCCCGCCTTACGCCGCGTGCGCCGGCGAAGATTAAACATGGCGAGCGCACGGCGGGCATATTCAAGCTACTCTATAGCAATCGCGGCAAGGCTCAGTTACCAGCCCCGCCCACGAGGCTCAAGCGCTCGAGACCCGCCCTGAAATGGGGCGACACTCTCATACGCGCTTGCGGGTTGGGAACCCCCCGTCGGCTGCCCGGTGTATCCGGCAGAACCGCAGGTGGCTCATGCCGCGTCAGCGGGCAGCCACCTGCGGATCGAACAGGATGGTCTTGGTCTTCCATTGCTCATAAAAGGAGCGATATTGAGCCGGCCGGTTCATCAAGGTCACTAGTTCCGTGCACGCGCGCGAAGGCAGTAGCGTCCCTCGAATCGTCAAGGCGAGGCAGGGAGGTCTCGCAGCTCCGCAGGGCGCGCACATCGAGGAGCAGCGCGTGCCCGGCGACGCATCGGCGGCATTCACCCCGGCTGCGAGGCGAGACCGGCCTGGGGATCCAGCGCCCCGGATCAGAGGCCAATTTGCAGGCGCGCAGGTGGGGGAGCCTCATCATCGGAGACGAGGGCAAGTGAGATAGGCTACGTGGGCGAGGGCAGGAGCCCCCTTGACCGCCGATGGACGAGATTCGTCGAGCAATCCTCGTTCGCGGTGATCAATTTTCGTGCTCGGCGACGGCATCCGTGTTGCGCGGAAGCGGTTGGGTATATTGTGTGTTGAAGCACTGATTCTACATCGAGGGACGTCTGTTGAAGCGGAAGCCCGAACGCAGTGAGCCCGGTGGAACGGGTGTCGCACCCCGACCCCAGATGCGCCGGACAACAGCTGGCAATTCTGATCTGATCCCCGATTTCATAATTTCCGACGCGGAAGCAACTCTAATCCGCGATTTCAAGATTTCCGACGCGGAAGCGAAGGCGTCGACAGCAAACATTACGGCCGACGACTGCGCTTGGCCCGGCGAAGACGGCAAACTCGATCCAAACAAACTGCTCCGGGAGCAAGGCTATGAGCCAGAGAGCGCGCTACGTCTGATTCTTGGCGCAATCATTGACGCTCACGTTGATGCTCTTGGTCGAGCTCGCGCCCGCCGAATTGATGAAGCGGAAGCTGTCTTACTTGGCAGAAAGCGACCACGAGGAAACGACCCTCACGATGATGAGGACATGTTGCGAGAACTCGGTAGGCGCTATTTCAAGAAGTGGCTCGACGACCCGGATCACAAGATCGAAGTCGGTCCAATTGCTCGAGAGATTCTGGCAGAGGCTAGGGCTAGCGGGCGAATCCCGGACGTGATCGTTAAAGATGACTTCCGGCGGCTACAGAGAAAGTTTGTCGCCGATCGCGATCGTATTTTGGCCCGGGCTACAGTCGAGTTGAAATGGGACTTGCCCGCATTTCACTATCGAATCCTTAGCATCCTTGAGGAGCTGACGGCGCTGGGAGTTGCCTGTGACACGCAGCGCATAATCCGGCGGATTGACCCCAAAGTAGGAAAATCGGCGAGTTAAATCCTTCGCGAAAGTTGAAAAGCTGTGATCTGAAGAGGCACCAACGTAGGGGTGCCAATGCGGACACCAGCCCACCACAGAATCAGTTGCGAAGGCGCGATCCAGGTCACGACCGGCGATACGCCGATCCTCGCTGAGCTAGACAAACCTAGGACATTTAAGGAGGCCGCCGCTCATCTTGGCGTAGGCTACCATGTCGTCCAGAGAGCCGCGCGTCGAGGACTCGTTCCGACCTATCGATTGAGCACTTCGCGTCCTTACGTGAGGTTGCGCGATTTTCTCGAACTGATGACGCGCAACGCAAATCGCTAACGGGCGGAATAGCCCGTCAGCTTCAAACAATCCGCCGAACTACAGCCCCTGCGAACACCTTTGCGGGGAACGAGATCGGCTTGCCAATCGAGGGCTACAATTGAACACGAACGCCACCGGCACCCACTTGCACGACTTCGTCGCGGCCAAGTTTGGCCAAGCGGAGGGCTACCTCTGCGTGTGGGTCAAACGCGGTAACACGACGGAGGCGTTCCCCGTAAATCGCTTGGAAGACGTAACTGCTTTTATCGAGCGCGCGTCGAAAAAGGACGACGTCTACATCGCGATCGGCACACAGGTCGAACCGCCCACTCGTCGAAGGCGCGGAAGTGCTGACACCGTAAGCTCGTTGACGGGCCTGTTCGGAGACATTGACCTCGCCGGCGCCAAGGGCGAGCAGACCGGTTATCCAAAGAATGAGGAAGAGGCCATCAAGATTCTGTCGGCGTTTCCGGTTCAGCCGACCTCGACCGTTCATACCGGAAACGGCGTACACGTACATTACGATTTCGACAAGCCTTGGCTCCTTAGAACGCCCGCCGACCGTGCCGCCGCCGCAGACTTGTCAACGGCCTTTCAACGAGTTCTGGTCGCCCACTTTCGTGCGCATGGACGCAAGATCGATAGTGTCGGCGACATCGTGCGCAACTTCCGGCCCCCGGGCACCCTCAATCACAAGAGCAACCCGCCGAAGACGGTGCGGCTTATCGAATTTGACCCCACGCGGCGACATTCGATCGAGGCGATTCGGAAACTCGTCGGAACGCGTACGACTAGGCGCGAAGGTGATCGACGCCCCTCAGCACCGTCGGCTGACCATGCCAAGATCGTTGAAGGTTGCGCATGGTATCGCACTGTCGTGGTCGAGGGCGCGGCGACCTGCTCGGAGCCCGACTGGTTCGCCGGCGCGTCAATCACCGCGCTGTGCAAGGACGGCGAATCGCAGTTTCTAGCGTACAGCGGCAAACACCCAGAATTTAAGGAGCGCGAGGCGCGGGGCAAGTTTCGCCGGGCGGTCAAGAGCAACGCGCCGCGAACGTGCGCCAGCGTCGCGGATGATCTGGGCCATCGCGAGCTTTGCGACGCCTGCCCGCACTGGGGGCAGATCACATCGCCCATCCAGCTCGGTCCTTCAAGTTACGATCCTGGGCCGAAGGGTCTGCTTCCGCTCGGATACACCGCCGAGGGGAATTTCGTCCTCCTCGACCAAGGCCGGCAGATTATCGTCGTTGCCGGCCCGTCTCAGCTGTTGTCACCGCAGGTCCTTCTTGGCCTCGCCAACGTGCGTTACTGGGCCCAAAGATTTCCCGCGAAGAAGGAAGGCGCGGCGTTTAGCTCGTCGGATGCCGGCCAAACCCTCATGGAGGAATGTCGGCGCATGGGTCCGTTCGATCCGCGCCGAGTCAGTGGTCGAGGCGTGTGGCTCGAAGGCGACCGCGTCATCGTCAACCTCGGCGGCGCCCTTCCGCCGGCTGTTCGGCACGTCTACCTCTGCTTCGAGCCCCTGCCGCTACGATCGGTCGGCGCGTTCGACACAACCCGCTTGCTGAAGTTGCTCCAACGGTTCATCTGGCGGAACCCGCAGGACGCGATGCTTCTGCTCGGCTGGTTAGCCATCGCTCCCATCTGCGGGGTGCTATCGTGGCGACCGCACTGCTTCGTCTATGGGCCGCCGAACTGCGGCAAGACGACGATTCATTCTGCCGCCCGCAGCCTGCTTGAGCCGCTCGGCCTATCCGCGGATGGGCATAGCAGCGAGGCCGGCATCCGGCAGATGATCAAGGCCGACAGCCGACCGGTCATCATCGACGAGTTTGAGTCGGACCAAGGACGCAGTCACATCTCCGGCGTGATCCGGTTGGCTCGGAGCGCCTCATCCGCTGAGACTCCCGTCCTGCGCGGTACTCCAGAGGGCAAAGCGATGCAGTTCGCGCTGCGGACGTGTTTCTTCTTTGCCGCCGTCAATCCTTCCGGCATGTCGCCGGCTGACGCCACGCGGATTTTGATGTTCGAGATGCTCGCGCACGGGAACGACCCGGACGAGGCGGCGCGGATCGCCGACGACGAGGCGTTCTTCGCGGATAAGGGGCCGGAATGGTGCGGCTACATGGCGGGACTCGCCGGCGTCATCCCGCTGGCGATCGCAGTCTTCAAGAAAGCTTTGCCGGGGATTGACTCGCGGCACCGGAATAACATCGCGACGCTGCTCGCTGGCGCGTTCGTCGCACTCGAAGGAAGGGCGCCAATCGAAGCCGAGGCCTCAGCGATGGCGGAGACCTACAGAGGCTCGATCGAACTGCATGCTGAAGCGTTTGAGCGTGACAACTCAATGGAGTGTCTGCAGCACCTTTTTGCATACCCGCTTGAGAAATGGACGCTAGGTTTCTGGCTGGCGATCGCGCTGGCCGATGCCGAAGACAGACTGCCGGAGCAGCGATGGTTGAAGGAATCAGCAAAGCGAATACCGCGCAACTTCGAAATCGTCGTGCGGGCCGGCGACGAGTCGGGCTTTTTCATCCGAAACGGGTCTCCCGCGGTCGAGGCGATCTTTCGCGATACGAAATGGGCGCGCGGCGCATGGGAGAGGGCGCTGCGCAAAATTGACGGTTACTTCGCGCTGAAGAACCCCATCCACTTCGCTGCGGCAAAGAGTAAGTTCCGCGCCATCGGTCTTCCGATCGAACTCTTGCCGGAGCTCGATCTTGCGGAGCTCGGGAGAGAATACGACTCTGATTTCATGGCCGCGAGGTATTGACGTGGGCTCCGACAGAGCGGCCGAGATCGGTGGGACGGCAGGAACGGACGGACGCCCAGAGAGAGGGGGGAGGGAGGGTCAGAAGAGGCCCGCCGACCGATGCTGCTCCCTATCTTTCCCTCTATCTCTGTAGAAAGCGTCCGTTCCGTCCGGTCGTCCCTTTTGCGGGTGTCGATTGTGCGCCGCACCAGGCCGACCCCAGGCTCGCTAGGCCTTGGTTCATCCCCGCCGCCAGCTCAACCGGCTGTGGTCTTCCCCCCTCGCGACCCCGGCCCGTCGTACCTCACGCCCGTCGCCGGGGCGTTCGCCGCGCCGTGGTTATCGCCGTGGTTCCCCGCGCGCGCCACCAGCCGCCTTTCGGACCCCTTCGAAACCGAAGCGGGACGTTCGGCGGCAAATGCGATCACATGAATAATTGTTCTCGTTTGCGCTGCGTGTTTTCGTTTTCGTTTGCATTTGATCAACAGGCTCCCCCATGACGCTCAACATCAACCTCACTCGCCGCATTCGCCGCCGCAAACTGAAGTCCGGTGCCGTCGTCGAACAGGTCCGCTTCGTCTTGAACTGGCGCGATCCCCGGACGGGCGCGAGGGAGCAGCGGTTCTTCGAGCGCCAGAAGGACGCCCAGGAGCGGCGCGCCGAGCTTGTCGCGGCATTCGACCGGGGGGTCTACAGCTCCTCAAACCGCTCCGTGACCGTCGCCGACGCCGTCGCCGCGTGGCTCGAGAGCAAGCGCGGCGTCGTCCGGCCGATCACCTTCGCGAGCTATGAGTTCGAAATCCGCTACATCGTCGGCCCTCTTTTACCGAGCGAGGCGCGGCAAGCGACCATCCGGTCGGGCGTCGGCGCCAGGCCCAAGGCGAAGCCGATCGAGCTCCTCGGCCGCGTCAAGGTTCAGGAGCTGACCCCGCGCCGGGTCCGCGCCTGGCACAAGCTCATTTCGGAGGAGGTCTCGGTCTATTCCGCCAACAAGGCGCTGATCAAGTTGAAGGCCGCGCTCGCGCTCTCTGCCGAGGATCACGAGTTTCGGCCGCCCGCCATGCCGACTGGCCTGCAGCGTCAGCGCGATAAGGCGCGGAAGGCCGTGCTGACGCCCGACGAAGTCGCCCTGGTGATCGCCTCGGCCCGCGGCGACCTGGAGCATGGCGTCTATTACGCCGCCCCGTTCCTGATGGGCACCCGGCCGTCAGAGCAGCTCGGGCTCATGTGGGACGACGTCGACTTCGAGGCGAACGTCATCCGCATCCGGCGCATCCAGTTGCGCTACGGCTCGCTGTCCGAGTTCACCAAGACGGAGGCCGGTCGGCGCGACATTCCGATGTCGCCGCTGCTGCGCGAGATGCTGCTCGCCTGGCGCGTTCGCTGCCCGCGGAAGGACGGCGAGCTTCGCCGCGTGTTCCCCGCCCCCGGCGCCCCGCGGGCTTGGCCTCTCCCGCGCGAGGGCGGCGGCGGGCCGCTTGTCTACGGCAACTTCCGCAAGCGCTACTGGGCCCCGATGCTGAAGCGTCTCGGCCTCCCGGCGGTAACGCCGCACAGCGCCCGGCATTCCTTCATCTCGGTGTTGCAGGCGCAGGGCGTCGAGGTCGGGCTCGTCGCCAAGCTCGCCGGCCACAAGAGCGCGGTGGTGACGTTGAGCCATTACACCCATGCTATGCGCGGCGGCGAAGACGCGGTGAAGGCGCTCGATCGAGCTTACGCGGGGAGCGCGCCGTGAACGGGCGAGTGACAGAAAAACGAAGGCGGAGGCGCGAACGGGAGAGACAGGCGGTCTCTCACTTCATGAAAGCGCCGGTCGCGGTCGCTCTGCTGCGAGAACGGCATGCCGAAGCCGACGCCCGAAAGATCGCGCTGACAGAGCAGCGAAGGGCAAGGCGCGCACGATCGAAGAAGCGCTTCGCCTTCTGGGCTGACGTGGCGGCGCGGATCGAGAACGGGAACTGCAATAACGCGGCGGACACTCGGCCTGGTGCCGGGGAGGGCCCACCATCCCGCATGTGAGCCTGTTCAGCATGGTCGGGCGGGAATCTCTCTTCAGGGCGGATAGCGGAGGAGGCCCAAAACGGCCCACTCCGTCCGGTGTCGACGTATTGTGTTCTCTAATCGGTCAAGGGCGGGAGCTCTTCCGGGTATCGACGCTTTCGGGTGCCTGCGTTCTCTGCGTGCTCGTTCGGCACTTGATGGGGTAAGCTGGGTGCAGGGCGGCTAGGTTGAAAGCGCAGTCGGCTAGAAGTTAGCCGCTGCAACACAATCCGCGCCGTCGTCTGCTTCCTCCCTCGGGCGTCGCTCCTTGCGGGAGCTGGATGCGGCCTCCTGTCTAGGCTTGCGGCCTTAAACCGCCTAGGCCGGTGCGAACTCGGTTCCGTCGCGCAACATGGCATGCATGATGATCGCGAGACGACGCGCCAGAGCAATCCGCGCCTTGCGCATCGTCGATCGCCTGGCGATGGCGAAGGCCCAGTCCTTCAGTTTGAGCTGGCCCTTGTAGCGGGTCAGCATGACGTTGGCGGCTTCATACAGCAGGGTCCGCACCCGTCGGTCGCCGCATTTCGAGATGCCGCCGACGTAGTCGACTTCGCCCGACTGATAGCGCCTCGGAACCAGGCCCAGATAGGCGCCGATCTCTCTGGATCGGCGGATGCGCGATGGATCGTCGATTGCGGCTACAAAGGCCAGAGCGGTCAGTTGGCCGACGCCGGGGATGGTCATTAGCCGACGGCAAGGCGCCGAGGCCCTCGTCATGCGTCTTATGTCGGCGTCGATCGCGGCGACCGCCGTCATCACGGCAGTCCGAGCCGCAATCAAACCTCGCATGGCGGCGGAAAGACCCGCGATCCCTTCGCTTGCTTTGAGAGCCTCGTCGATGAAGGCGGCGGTGAGAGCCCGTGGGAGGCGGACTCCGAACACGATCGCCAAACCTCGGATCTGATTTTCCAAGGTTACTCGTTGGCCCACCAGCTTCTTGCGCGCGCTGATCAGCGAGCGGACGGCGTGGGCCGGCAGCGACTTCACATGCACCGGCTTGAAGAAGCCAGCGCGGGCCAAATGCGCCAGTCCCCGAGCGTCGTTGCGATCGGTCTTGTGGGTAGAAAGCGACTTGAGCGCCTGATAGGCCTGTCGGCTCTCGACGCAGACCACGGGAAATCCGAGCTCGCGCAACCCATGAAATAGGATCGGCGTCATTCGACCTGTCTCGAATACGATACGACTACAGCTCGGCGCTTTCACCAACTCGTCGGCGATCGCTTCCGCGGTCGATACTGTCTTGCTCTCGCGAACCACCACCCCTTCGCGGTCGAGAACGCAAACGTGATTCTCATCCATTGAGATATCGAGGCCAGCAAAATAGTCCATATTGGGTCTCCTCTTCCGAATCGTTGCCGATCCTATCGGCCTCAGCGGAAGAGCTCCCGCCCATTACCCGATGTTGAAAAACTCGGATTTTCGCTTCGATCACAATTCAGAAGACCGCTGGCAGCCTCGATGGAAAATTCCTTGGGGGTTCGGCGGACGGGCCGCCTTTGCCGCGTGCGACCCTCCCATATGGCTTGACGTGGCGACTACCGGCTTAGATCCCGCTATGGGCGCGAAAACGAGATTCTCGCGGTCACTCAATTTCCGAGTTTTTCAACATCGGGTAATGGGCGGGAGCTCTTCCACGGAGGTCGATAGGATCGGCCGTGATTTGGAAGAGGAGACCGTTCGATGGACTATTTTGCTGGCCTCGATATCTCAATGGATGAGACCCACGTCTGCGTCGTCGACCGCGATGGAGCTGTTGTCTACGAGGGCAAGTCGGCATCGATGGCTGAGGCGATCGCGGACGAGTTGGCGAAAGCGCCGAGCTGCCGTCGGATCGTCTTTGAGACCGGGCGCATGGCGCCGATCCTGTTCCACGGGTTGAGCCAACTTGGCCTCCCCGTGGTCTGCGTCGAGAGCCGGCAGGCCTACCAGGCGCTCAAGTCGCTTGCGACCCATAAGACCGACCGCAACGATGCGCGAGGGCTGGCGCATCTGGCTCGCACCGGCTTCTTCAAGCCCGTGCACGTGAAGTCTTTGTCGGCCCACGCCGTCCGCTCGCTGATCATCGCGCGCAAGAAGCTGGTCGGGCAACGCGTGACCTTGGAAAATCAGATCCGGGGCCTGGCCGTTGTGTTCGGGGCTCGGCTTCCTCGCGCGCTCACCGCCGCCTTCATCGATCAGGCTCTGAAGGTCAGCGAGGGGATCGCTGGCCTCTCTGCCGCCATGCGGGGTCTGATTGCGGCGCGAACCGCGGTTATGACGGCGGTCGCGTCGATCGACGCCGACATGAGGCGCATGACGAGAGCCTCGGGCGCCTGTCGTCGGCTCATGACAATCCCAGGCGTCGGTCAACTGACCGCGCTCGCCTTTGTCGCCGCAATCGACGATCCGTCACGCATCCACCGATCGCGAGACGTCGGCGCCTATCTGGGCCTGGTCCCAAAACGCTATCAGTCCGGAGAAGTCGACTATGTCGGCGGCATCTCGAAATGCGGAGACCGGCGGGTGCGGACCCTGCTGTACGAAGCCGCCAACGTCATGCTGACCCGCTACAAGGGCCAGCTCAAGCTGAAGGACTGGGCCTTCGCAATCGCCAGGCGATCAACCATGCGCAAGGCCCGTATCGCTTTGGCGCGTCGTCTCGCAATCATCATGCACGCCATGCTGCGGGACGGAACAGAGTTCCTCGCGGCGTAGGCAAAGCAATCGCAGAGACAGGAGACCGCATCCAGCTCCCGCAAGGAGCGACGACCCAGGGAGGGAGCAGACGACGGCGCCGATTCTGTCGCACGCGGCCAACCAGCCGACTGCGTTTTCAACCTCGCCGCCCTGTACCCAGCTTACCCCATCAAGCGCCTGCGAGCGCGCAGAGAACACAGGCATCCCAAGGCGTCGAAAACCGAGAAGAGCTCCCCCCCTTGATGATGTGGACGGCCCCGCCTAGGGGGCATCTAAGTGCCGAAAGGTGGTCGCTGGTGCGCCACCAAGAGGGAGGCCGTCCATGCGGAAATATATCCGAATTGGCGTCGACATCGCCAAGAATTCCTTTCAGGTCCACGCGCTGGAGAGCGAAGATTGTTCCGCCACGAAACATAAACTGAGCCGTTCGGGGATCGTCAAATTCCTCGCCGAGGTCGAGCCGTGCGCGATCGGCATAGAGGCTTGCGGCTCGGCGCATTATTGGGCGCGGCGGTTTCGCGCGATGGGCCACGAGGTGAAACTCACGCCGCCGATTTACGTGAAACCCTATGTCAAGCGCGGAAAGAACGACGCGGCGGATGCGGCGGCGATCTGCGAGGCGATGTCTCGGCCAAACATGCGTTTCGTCGCCGTCAAGAGCGAGGACCAACAGGCCACGCTGATGGCGCACAAGACCCGCGAACTGCTGATCAAGCAGCGCACGATGAGCGTGAACGCCTTGCGCGGTCATCTGGCGGAGTTCGGTGTCATCGCCGCCAAAGGGATCGGCCACGTCGAGGAACTCGTCGAGAGAGCCGCCACCGCCGACCTTCCGGCGATGGTCCAGGCGACGCTGGGGGTTCTGCTTGCGCAATTGCGGTCTCTCGACGCGGCGATCGACGAGCTCGAGCGCGCGATCGTCGCCGACCATCGACGCGATCCGGTCAGCCGGCTGGCGGCGAGCGTCCCCGGCGTCGGCGCGCTCGCCGCTTCGGCGATTCTGGCCAGCGCGCCAGATCCGCACGCCTTCAAATCCGGCCGCGATTTCGCCGCCTGGCTTGGCGCGACGCCCAAGCAGAACTCGACCGGCGGCAAGGAGAAATTCGGGTCGATAACCAAACAGGGCAATCGCTATATCCGACGGCTACTGGTGTTGGGCGCCATCTCGATCTTGCGGGCGGCGCCAAAGCGCAAGGGCGCGTTGTGCGACTGGTTGGCTGCGCTCAGAGCGCGCAAACCGGCCAAGGTCGTGGCCGTGGCGTTGGCCAACAAGCTTGCCCGGATCGTCTGGGCGATCATCACCACCGGCGAGGCGTTCCGCAGCTCCATCTACGCTAAGGCCTGATCCAAAGCCGGGGCGACGCATTCGAAAAGAAGAACGCAGGCTCAAGAGTTTGGCGAGCGCGAAGACGACGTGATGAACGACACGGCGAGACGATCGAAGACCATCGGACACTCCGCAATGGGTCAGGAGCCCAAAGCTCGCCCCCTTGATTGGGAGCCCGGGGTCGTCGGACTTCATCAGGGCCAGCGGACCCAGTCCGCGCCAACAGGCCGGACATATGACCGAAGGCCGCCAGCCGTTCACCGCTGAAATAAAAACGCTTGCCAAGGGGCCGTCCACATATGACCCATTAGAGAACACTATCGACGTGAAGCGGACGTAGTGGACCGGGGTCTTGGACGCCTCAGTTGGGCGGAAAGCACCCGCACAGTCAGTGCCTCGGGAAGGACCGGAGTTGCCGCCATTCCGCCGCGAGCGACGAGTAGGCGTCACCAGCGTTTGACAGGACCCCTATTCGCGAGTCTTGGGCTACTTGAAGATTTGGCCAATTGACAAAACAGCAAAAATACGTTAAGGAAAAGTGGACAGCGTAGCATTCCCCTGGGGCGATCTTTCGAAGGCGGCGTGATCCACTGGGTCGCCTTGGGAGGCGGCGGATGCACATCCTTTCCCTATTTCGCAATCACTCCGGGCGGATCGTCGCCTGGCTTACGATCCTTGCGATCGCTCTTCTGGCGGGGTGGGCGGCGCCCGCTGAAGCCCGCAGGATCAACGCAACCATTGTCGATATCGGCCCCATACCCTATTCCCCTACCCCGGAGAACGTAACCTCCGAGGTGGCGCGCCTCGTGATCACCGGAACCTACAACGGAATGTCATTGGAGACGGCGAATTCGTTTCTGACCATCAACCGGCCGGGGGGGCAGGAAATCATCGTACCGGTCGGCGCGTCGGTGTCGTCACAGCCCGCAATGGGAATGACCCAGGCAAAACCCGGCTTCATTTCCTTTGGCACGGCAGGTACGGCGCTGCTCATGCCTGGAGACATGCTGACGTTCAATTTGCTGTTTACGGGCAATGTTACTGTCAGGACGAACGGCGGTCTGTATCTCGACATTAACCCAGCGAATAATAACCCGTCCACCAACGGCGCCTTGAGAACCCCGGGCGCGAGCGGCATATTCGACACCTCCTACACGATCTACAACGATCTCGACACAAGCTTGTTTTCAGACACCACGTTTACAGTCGAAAATCTGGCCTTCATGGGCGATATCACCACCAGCCAACTGGCCGCTCTCAGCCTTGTCAGCATTGCGGCGGGCGATCTACCGAGCGGCGCGGTGCTGGGTTCGCCCTCGACGTTCACGCTCACTTCGGGCGAGCTGCAAAGCTTCAACAACCCCTTCCCGGATCCGGCGCCCTATTTGTGGGACGTCGCGCTCGGCCAGATCTATGATCCCGCCGCGGGCTATACCTATGCCTTCATCGACGCCTATCAGGGGGCACCCGTTCCGGAGCCTGCGACATTCATGCTTTTCGGCTCAGGCGTCGCCGCGCTCGGATTGGCGGGGCTGTTGCGGGATCGCGGACGTCGAGCGACGACCGCCGGTTGACAAGCCTTTCTCAGGCATGACGCGTTCTGACGGAATCGCCTTGAGCGGCGCGAGAAGTCCTCGGGGCCGAACGCGCGCAAGGCGTCGAGCCGGCCGCGCGGCTGCGTCTTGGGTCAGGCGCTGTTGCGCCCGAGGACGAGCGCCGGTTCGACAATATGGTGCGGAGCGACAGACACTCGCACAGCGCTCTCGGCAGGTAGGCTCCGCGTCCTAAACGCTGAGCGCAGCCCTCTTTTTGGAGGCTCGATACCCGGCAAAGCCCAGTCCAGCGAAGCCGAGCAGCATCATTGCCCAGGTCGACGGCTCGGGGATGAGGGCGTAGGTTGCCGCTCCGGTTGAAATAACCGTACTACCGGTAGGACCTTGAAGTACTGCGTCCCAATGCAGGGGCCAAAGATTGAGGCTGCTCCCCCCAGCAAACGTCAATTCAAAGTATCCGGTGACGATCTGACCACCCGCAACGTCAAAGCTGTTTAACGTTACGCTTGCACCGGTGAATACATCTAACGGGGCGGTGGGTAGGCCCAAGCCGGACGGATAGCCATAGAGAATTACATCCGTCGCGGCGACATTGGTCCCGTTGACCGGCAGGCCGAAGATCTGGCCAGTGACCGTTCCTTCTACAGTCCCGGTGGCGTTGGTGAACGAAAATGTGAAGACAAGGGCATCCGATGCCGTCGGAACCATCAGGCCGATCAGACCCGCGACTAAAATGGTTAATATTTGTTTCTTCATAGCTCTTCCCCTTCTAACTGATCCGGAACTATTGAGACTTGAAGCTGCGCCAAGCCAAGATTGACCGCCGTCGCGCCAGAAAGCCGCATTGCCCCGCTTAGCTCGCTTGCGGCGGCCGATGCCTATCATTTGTGGGCAAGAGGAAAATTGCGCCGCCCGGAATCGTGATCGATGTTGTCCGCGCGGGAGGCACGGTAGCGGCCAGCGTTACTGAGGAAAGTGTGACAAAGGGAGCGGCGGCTTTAGGCGACCGCCGCGACGGAAGGAACGAGGCACACATAATTGCCCCCTCTCCGAAATTCGTCAGATGACCCACCTTCTCACGTGTTAGGCTCCTCGATATCCCAGACTTTGACAAGACTAAAATGTCGTCGAGACCCAGCTGTGACTTGTAGATCTATTCCCGGGAGCCGCTCCGCAGGCGGGCCGAGTTTTCTTACATCAAGCCTTCAGCCAAAGACCGCTTTCTCGCGCTTACCGCCGGCTCATAGGGCCAATCTCAAAGGGCAGCTCAGGGTCGGTTTGACACGTTCGGCGCGCCATTCGGCAATGACTGCTGTTTGCGTGCGCCGTGAGAAGGCGGCGCTTTCCAGTGGGTGCAAGTCCCACCCGGCGAACGCTCCAGCCGGAAGCAACCGGAGCAGTCATGGAGGTGACGAAATGGCTGAAGCCTTCGGTGTAGCTGGTCACATATAGGTGACCGCGCGAGTGTGCGGGCCGCAACGCGAGTGAACGCTGAGCAAGCCTCACATGAGCAGGTGGCAGTCAAGCGGTTTGTTTCCGGGTGATAAGTCTCCAGCGGTTTGTCCGGTATCCGAGGTTCTGAGCCCTCTAAGCGTGACGCGGCTCGTTTCCGAGCACGATCAACCTCACATACGGTCGCCGTTCGCGACGGCTGCACCAACATCCCGCTTGCGGCGGGTAGGGCTCAGGAAGACGAGAACCTTTCTCGAAAACGGCGTTTCAGGCCACGGCTTGCTTCGGTTCGTCCACCTGGATCCGTCAGGACTGATCACGTCCTGAGGATTACGGGATTGGATGCGTGGAAGACGGGGGCTATCGTCAGGCGGGCCTAATCATGGCGCCTTCGATCACGACCCCAGCGCTCAGATATTTCCAGAGTGCGACCAGCAGCTTTCGCGCCAGCGCCACGATCGTCGTCTTGCGCCGACGACCGCCGTTACGTTCGTTTCGGTCCTGGAACCAGAGGGTGAGTGCGGAGCGCGGCTGATAGCGTATCCAAAGCCAGGCGAGCTGAATCATCGTTGTCCGTAGTCGCGGGTTGCCCGATTGCGAGATGCCCTGCTCGCGATTGACCGACCCGCTTTGCCAAGGCGTCGGGGCAAGGCCGGCATAAGCGGCGACCTGTCGGCGGTTATCGAAGTGCCTGGAGAGTCCCTCAGACCAGAGGACCGAAGCGAATTCCGGCCCAATCCCATGGACACCCAGCAACATCGGCGGCGGGGCCAACCCTTTGGTTTGTTGTGCGTTGAGCAGCGCGTCCCGCTCGGACTCCACAGCTTTGATCTGCTCGAGAAGCAATTCGAGCCGATCGAGTTCTCGACAAACCTGGGCTTTGAGATGTTCGGGCAAGCGACGGCCGTCGCCAGTCTGGAGCGCATCCAGCCGCGCCCGTCGATCGCGACGCAACGGCTCATACTCGGATGCGCCCTGAGAGAAGAGCAATCCTTTGATCCGGTTGACGTGCTGAACCCGTTCCATGATCAGCACCTTGCGCTCACGGCAAATCCGGCGGCGGTCTTCATCTTCAGGCGTCGGCGCCCGAACCATTGAACAGACCCGCGGTTCGCCGCGCTTGTGGGCGAGCAGCGCGCGAAGCAAAGCCTCGCCATCGATCCTGTCGGTCTTGGCCCGACGCCGCCGGCGCGAAGTCGCAATTGAGGCTGCATCGACAACGTGGCTCTCAATTCCCTCACTCAGCAAGACACGGTGAATCCAGAAACCGTCCAACCCCGCTTCTTGAATGACGATGATCGGGAAGGATTTTCCGGTCCGCGCGTACGCTTTCCTCCTGAGCTCCAAAATGCGGGCCAACAGCGCAGCGATATCCCCGGCGGACACGCTGTGCTTTGACATCTTCTCTCCGCGGCCTGGCGACAATGACGTAACCAGCCAGGTCGATCGGCTCAGTTCCAATGAGATGAATATTGCGCAAAGATCGGCCCGGATCGTGGTCGGTGCTAATTGATCAGCTACGTTTTGCATGGTCGCCTCCAGAGTGGGTGGTAAGCGACCTCATGCTCCCGAATTGCAGGTCGCTACCATCGCCTCATGGGATCTCGAAAAGGACGATGTGCAGGCCGACCCGACTGACAATTTCGGGGAAGGCTGATACGGCTGGGTGAGATGAGCGAAGACGACGCCCAGTCGCTGCACCGGGGTACTGGCGGCAGCACGCACACAAGGAAAGCGCGCGCAACACGGGAAGCCCATGGGCGTGGTCGGGGATGACCAACCGGACGCCCGCGAGGGACAGGCCGGGCGCTCATGGGTGGCGGAGAGGTTCGTAGTACCGAAGAAGCCGGGTAACGCCGGGGGAGGGAAGGGGCCTCAGTTCAAGACAGACGCAAGACGTGGTGAAGGACCTGGAGATTGGGCAACCTATCAACTCCGGACAGCGTTCAGAAACTGCAGACGGCGTTGCACGCGAAAGCGAAGGCTGAAGCCGGCTACCGCTTCTACGCTCTCTACGACAAGATCAGCCGCGAGGACATTCTGGCGCACGCCTATGCCCAGTGCCGCTCCAACAAGGGCGCGCCGGGCGTGGACCGTCAGGACTTCGAGGCGATCGAGGCGTACGGGGTCGAGCGATGGCTGGGCGAACTGGTGCTTGCGCTCAGGCAGGAGACTTACCGACCGGACCCGATCAGACGCGTGTACATACCGAAGGCCAACGGCAAGCTCAGGCCGCTGGGCATCTCAACCGTGCGGGATCGGGTCTGCATGACGGCAGCGATGCTGGTGCTGGAGCCGATCTTTGAGGCCGACCTTCCACCTGAACTCTACGCCTACCGTCCCGGGCGCAACGCCCAGCAGGCGGTGGTCGAGGTGGAAGAACTGCTGTTTCGCGGCCATCCGGAAGTGGTGGACGCCGACCTCGCGGACTACTTCGGGAGCATTCCCCATGCCGAGCTTTTGAAGTCGGTAGCGCGCCGGATCGTTGATCGGCGCGTGCTGCATCTAATCCGGATGTGGCTGGATTGTCCCGTGGAAGAAACCGACGATCGGGGACGGAAGACGCGCACGACCGAGGCGCGAGACAAGCGGCGCGGCATTCCGCAGGGCTCGCCCATCTCACCCCTGCTGGCGAATCTCTACATGCGCCGGTTCGTGCTGGGATGGAAGATGTTGGGGCTCGAGCGAACCCTCGGCTCTCGCCTCATAACCTACGCTGACGACCTCGTGATCTTGTGCAGACGAGGCAAAGCCGAAGCGGCCTTGCAAAGCCTGCGCGAGATCATGGGCAAGCTGAAGCTGACGGTGAGCGAGGAGAAGACACGCATCTGCAAAGTGCCGGAAGGAGCGTTCGACTTTCTGGGATACACGTTCGGGCGAATGTTTTCGGCAAGGACCGGCCAGGCGCGTATCGGCTACCGGCCGTCAAAGAAAAGCATTCAGCGGATGGTTGAGAAGGTCCACGCGCTGACCGGCCGATCGGGTACATGGCAAGAGACCACAACGCTGGTGAGCAAAGTGAACCGCACGCTGCGCGGATGGGCGAACTACTTTCGGGTAGGAACCGTCAGCAAGGCGTATCGGGCGCTCGATGCTTACGCGGCGATGCGGTTGCGCCGGTGGTTGCGCTCCAAGCACAAGGTCAGGCGACGAAGGGGCGGGAGCTATCCACTCTCGCACCTCTACGGGCACTTCGGGCTCGTACGCCTGAGCCGCCTTGGGCACGACGTGCCGTGGACGAAGGCGTGAGGTCTTGTCCGAGAGCCGGATGCGGGAAATCTGCACGTCCGGTTCGATGAGGGGGGTGTGGAAACGGAGCCATGGTCGAGCCACTAAGGCACCGCCAGACGAAAGGGGCGGCAAACCGATATGCTCAACCTAACGCCACCGCGCCACACTCCTACTCTACCAACTCAAGCCGGCCGCTGAGCGCAAAAAGCAGACATTCCCCTGGGATTTTCGGTCGAGGTCCAAATGCAGGATGACTGAGCCGAATCCTGCGGGCTGTTCGGAGCGCGGTCTTGCTCAAGCGACGGCGATGCCCTCGACCTCGATCTTCCAAGCGGGGTTGGCGAGGCCGCCGACGATGAGTGTGCTCGCCGGCTTGCGATCGCCAAGCACCTTGCTGCGCGCCTCGCGGGCCGCGGCGACATCTCCACGGTTCGGCAGGATGGTGGTCACCTTGACGAGATTGTCCAAGGTCATGCCCGCAGCCCTGACCTGCGCCTCCAGATTTTGCCAGGCAAGGCGGCTCTGCTCGACGATATCGTCGGGAATTGTGCCGTCCATCCTCTGCACAACCTGCCCGCTGATGTACTGCGTGCGGGTGACGCCTGAGACTTCGATCGCATTTGTGTAGGCGGCGACAGGAGGGGGCGTGTCGGGAGCGTTGAGGTCGCGGCGCTGCATCGGGCTCTCCTCTGCTTGTTAGGCTCCAAACAGGTAGGCGCTGGAAGCTACACTCGTCCTTCTGCCGCACGCAACATGGCTGAGGACGTAGAGGGCTTTGTCACGCCAACGGTAGCGCATTTTGGTATGACGGCTAAGATGGCGCATGACGATTTCGTTCGCCCGCCACCAGTTTCCACCTGCGATCATTCAGCACGCGGTTTGGCTCTATGTGCGTTTCACGCTCAGTTATCGCGACGTCGAAGATCTGCTCGCGGAGCGCGGTCTGGACGTCTCCTACGAAACGGTGCGGCGATGGGTTTTGAAGTTCGGGCCATTGTTTGCCCGAGAACTTCGCAGTCGACATTCGCGGCCACCGGCGCGGTGGCATCTCGATGAGATGGCCGTGATGATTGCGGGGCGGCAGTTCTGGCTCTGGCGCGCTGTCGATGATGAAGGCGAGGTTCTCGATCTGCTCGTGCAGCGACGGCGCAACAAGGCTGCAGCAGTGAAACTCATGCGCAAGCTGCTCAAGAAACAAGGCTTCGCACCCGAGGTGCTGGTGACCGACAAACTGCGCTCCTACGGCGCGGCCAAGTCCGAAATCGGATTGTCGGCTCGCCATGAGCAGGGCTTGCGCAAGAACAATCGGGCTGAGAATTCGCATCAGCCGACCCGGCGACGCGAGCGTAAGATGCAGCGCTTCACATCGCCCGGATCAGCCCAGCGCTTCCTGTCTGTTCACGCCGCCGTCCAAAACACTTTCAACGTCCAGCGCCATCTCACATCCCGCCGCACGCTCCGCGTCCTCCGACACGAAGCGTTCCGGACATGGCGAGCCGCCACCGTGGCCTGAGTCCGAACTGGGCTTTCCAATCTTCGCGCAGCCAAATTCAGTTCGCGTGACAGCGCCCGTTGAGTCGCAAAATCGGGAATCATGTGCTGCCTCTCGGTAGTTGTCAGCCAGTATTCACGACAGCGTGTATTCGACCAGCAGATAGCAATCGAGCACGTCGCCCTCGCTGAGCGTGTTGAACTGGTTCGGCTTCGTCCCGAGCTGGATGACCCATGGCTGGGTCGGAACGAAGCCGATGGCGAGCCCGCCGTCCTGCTGGGCGGTGCTGAACCCGTTCTTGTCCGGCGGAGGGAAGTGCATCGTGAAGACGTTCGCGCCGCTGGTCCCCGGGTCGACGGTGCCCGCGAGCGCGGAGGTGATCGAGGGGATCGTCCGCACCACGAGCGAAAAGCCCTGGACCTGGATCGCGCGGTTCTGCGCGATGAACGGGAAGTGGTGCGTCTTGATCGGCAGCGTGCAGGTCTCGGGCTGGCCGGTCGGCGGATGCAGGAAGGCGTACCATTCGGTCGGGAACTCGTGCATCACGTCGAACAGCCGGTAGAGCGGCAGCTGCGGGCTGATGTTGCCGAGCACGTCCTGCTTGAGATGCGCCACCGCCGCAGTGCGGAACTGGCCCACGTCCTCGCGCGAGGTGTAGCGCACGTGCAGGATCACGTCGGAGATCGTGTCGTAGGAGAACTGGCGCAGTTGCGGATCCTGCGTCAATTCGAGCTGCCAGGTCGAGATGGCGCCCGCGCCCTCGAACGGCAGGTAGCGCTCGTCACGGAAATTGAGCTCGAACATGCCGCTGTCGTTCTGCGCCGAGCTTGCCGCGATGGCGTTGATGCGGATGCCGCTCTGGCGGAAGCGGACGTCGTCCGTGAAGGCGCCGCTGTCATCCTGGTTGTGCACGTATTGGGGGCTGGTCGAGCTGTTGATGCGGATCATGTTGTTCATGAGCCGCAGCGTCGCGCTCACCGTGGTGTTGGGGCCGGCGACGCAGGGGATCGTCAAGCTCATCGACTTGATGCGGCGGAAATAGTGCCCCTGATAATCGAGGTCGAACAGCTCCTCGGGCAGCGTGAAGGCGCAGATACCGGCGTCGCGCAGCGCGACGAGCGCCAGCGGGCAGTACAGCGCGAGGGAGACGTTCTTGGTGCATTCGAACTCGCGCTTGTTCTGACCGAGATAGGCGTTCTCCAAGTTGCGGAGGCCGAGCCCCAGGAGCTCGCCCGCATGCAGACCCTTGCGCAGGCTGTCCCAGTAGCCGAATTGGATGATGTTGCTGTCGTCAAGCCCGATCTCGAAGCGGTAGCAGCGCTCGGCCTGCTTGGCCAGGTTGTAGGCGAGCTGATAGGCCTGGAAATAGGTCTGCGAAATGCGCCCGATCATCCACTGATAGAGTTCCTGGTCGGTGTATTTCGACAGCATGAACTGGCTGACGGCCTGCGAATTGGAAATCTGCAGGTCCTGGTTGGCGAGGTCCTTGTTGGCGATGTCGAGCCGGGCGTTCGCCCCGTTCAGCTGCTTGGCGATCTGCTCCAGCTCCTTGCTCGCCATGGCGATCTGGTTCTGCCAATCGTCCATGCGGCGCTGATATCCGGCGACCGTGGCTGCGATCCGGCCGCCCCAGTCGAGCGCCTGTGCGGCCTGATAGAGGCCGTTGGCGCCGCGCTCGCCGCTCTTGCCGGTATTCGTTCCTCCTTCGCTCACATGTATCTGCGGCGATCCGCCGAAGCCGGCGGCGCCGACGTGGAAGTTCGGAATGAGGAACATCACGCCGGCGAGAACGTCGGCGATGATGGCGCCGGCATGCGCCGTCAGGCCCGTCCCGGTGAGCGAAGCCGCGGTCGTCTCGCCCGGGTTCATGAACGGTCGGCTCGCGTAGTAGTCGAGCCTGATGGTGACCAGCTCCTGGTTCTTGGTGAGGCCGTCGACGCCGGCCTGCGCGTCGTCGATCTGCCGCTGCTTCACGGCGCGCACCGCCTGCAGCAGGGCGATCTCCTGCGTCTGGCGCAGCAGCGCGAGCCCCTCGGCGTCGTTCTTCTCCAAAGCGGCGAGCAGCGCCGCGCCGAGCGCCTTGACGTCGTTGTTGAACTCGTTCGCCTTCTGCAGCATCGTGGCGAAACGGTAGTACGGCAGCGGCGCGTCGAGATCGGCGAGCGCCGAGGAGATGTCCTCGCCGGCCGCCGTCGCCTCGACCAGCGCCATCGGGTTGATCGGCGGCGCGAACAGTGCGGCCGGGCTGAACACGCCCTGCAGGTTGAGGCAGTTGCGGATCTTGTAGAGCCGGTCCTCGACCGTGCCCCAGTAGCTCATGAGCTGCGCGTTCTGCGGAATGCAGAAATACAGGATGCTCGGCAGCGGCGGCGGCGGCGGCCCGTTGCTCGGCCCGACCGGCATCGCCGGAATGAGGTTCTCGAAGCTGACGAGCGCGTTCGAGAAGGCATCGAGCTGCGGGTCGAGCTCGTTGAAGGTGAGCGGCAGCGGCTCGGCCGGCGGCGGGACGTCTTGCGGCTGCGTGCCTAGAAGCTCGGCGACGCACACGTAGTACTGCGTCGCGATGTTGATCGTCTCGATCGTGTCCTGGCTGAAATAGCTGTCGCCGGCGGCGAGCAGGCAGTCGCAATATTTCATGAACGCGAACTTCTGGTATGCGACGGTGCGATACATCGCGATGATATGCGGATCGAACGGGTTCTGCCGCCACTGCGCGACCTGCTCCTGCAGCTCCTGGATCGCACAATTGGGGGTCGGATTGTTCGGGTCGGACGCCAGCATGTTCATGAGCTGGTCGAGCGACTCGGCGAGATAGCCGTTCGGGCCGCCGTCCTGGCGCAGGAAGAACGGCTTGGTGATCCAGTACTTCTGCGGCGCGGGCGCCGGATTGCCGGTGCGCGGGTCGGTGCCATCCGCGCCGGTCGGATCGAACACGAAGTGGAACCAGCGCAGCGCCTCGTCGTACTGCTGGTTGGTGGTGAGCAGCTCGGCGACGTAGATGGGCGCGAAGTAGAACAGCTCCCAATTGTAGATAGCGTAGCTCTCCTTCCAGGCGAAGTGCACGGTCTCCTTGGGATAGCCCGGATCGACGATGGCCGTCGGCTGGTAGGTGCCGGCGAAATCGAGGCCGCGATCGGCGAACTGGGTCGCGCGCGCCATCAGCCCTTCGACGTCCTTCTGGTACAGATTCTTGGCGAACAAGCACACCAGCGGATGGAAGAAGGTGAAGAAATGCCAGCGGAACTGGTAGTCGGCCGCGAAGAAGGCGAGCAGCGTCTGGAAGAACTCGGCCCATTTTTTCTGTGCGATGAGCGTGCTCAGCTGCTGCATCAGGTTGAGCAGGTCCTCGTAGTAGAGCGTCGAGACGCAGTTGCCCGACGCCGGCGTCAGCCCGCGATACAGTCTGGTCGGATAGAGCTCCGGCCGCACGAGGAAGCAGCGCAGCTTGTCGCCGTAGAACCAGTCGTAAAACGTGCCCATGGTGACATACTGCGGGGTTCCCGCCCACCGAGAGATCCCCTCGCCCAGCCCGGACAGGAAGAACAGCTTGTCGAAGAACGACAGACTGTGCGGGCAGCACACCTCGAACGCGGTCGGCGTGTTGCCGAGTATCTCAAGCGACGACACCGGCTGGTTTTGTGAGGCGGGCGTCAGGGTGCCGCCGGCTTCATATTCTATGTTGTGACCGTAGTAGAGGTAGTCCTCGTAGAAGTCCTGAACGAGCGGATAGAAATTGAGCGTACCGTCGAACTCGGCCGGGTAGCCCTTGCAGCCAGCAAGCTCGAAGGGCGGACTGATCGTCTCGACGCCCATTGCCGACGGCGTCCAGCGACAGACCTGCAGCAGGAAGGTACCGTCGAGAATCCACTGCAGTCCGGGCCCAATGGTCGCCGGCGGCTTTGCCGGCGGGGGAAAGACCGCGTTCGGAATCCAGGTGAGGTCGAGCGGCAGGATGAAGAAGTCGCCCGGATTGAAGTCTTCGTCGGTCCAGGCGCCGAGCCAGACCTGGTCGGTCGAGACCTTCTTCGGCTGCCATTGCCCGCTCTTGAACTCGGAAATCGCGATGTTCATGTTGCGATCTTTGGCCGGAGGATCGACGTTCATCGATCCCTGCGTCTGGTCGCTCTGGCTCGGGATGTTGACGCTGGTCGGCGGGTTCGCCGACGATTGAACTTCCGGCCATACGATGTAGAGCCGCTCGTTGTTCACCAGCGGGACGACATAATTCGCCTTGATGTCGCAACCGACCTGCGACCAGGCGGTCCAACGCTGCCCCTGGATGAATGGCCGGTAGTAGAAGATCGGCGGATTGGCCGACGTGTTGGCGAATACGTGCAGGGTCTGGTTGAACTCCTGGTAGAACATGCCCGAGACCTCGAGCTTCGACACGTTGTCGAGTCCGTCGAGGTAATGCTCGAACGCCGTCTCGACCGTGTCCTTGGTGACCTGGTTCTGCTGCAGCTCGTTCTCGAGCGCGGAGAATAGGTCCGACTTGTCCTTGCGGAGGTCGGGCTCGCAATAGTTCTCCGGATAGGCGAACACCATGCGGTTTGCCTCCCACACCCGGTATTCGTTCATCCAGCTCCAGTCGTTCCAGCCGCTGTCGGCATCGACGCTCACCTGCACCTTCGGCTCGAGGCCCATGAAGGCGCGCTGCACGAACAGCTGCACCGACGCCGACGCCTGGACGATGCGCGAGCTCGGCTGGCACGAGCACATCTCGACGTCGATCAGGTAGTAGGCGAACAGGTCGTCCGGGTCGGTCCATTTGCCGGTCGGGTTGTCGGCTGGCATCGGCTGCGCCAGCAGCCAGGCCACCAGACTGTCGCGCTTGCGCTGGCGCAGACCGTCCTCGATCGGCTTGTTCAGGGTGAGGAACGTCGCCTCGTCGAACTGGCCGCGCAGCGTCTGCTTGAGGCTCGCCGAGTCGGCGCTCGCCAGCTTGGGCGCGGTCCAGCTCGCCGCCGCCTGCGCGGTCGCGCCGAGCTGCAGCATCAGCAACTCCGCCTCGAAGATCCAGTTCCACCCGGCCGCGGTCTCGTAGGCGCCCGGGAAGGCCTGCGCGACATTGCCGGCGGCGGCCATCCAGACGACGTCGGACGCCGTCCAGTCGGTCAGCGTGACGAGGTCGTCGGCGAACTGCTGGCTGCTGTACCCGCCGCTCGGCGGATTGATCAGGTCGTCGATGATGTCGAGCAGCGTCAGATCCGTGGTCGACGCCGAATGGTGATAGCGCATGATATCGGTGAGATCGATCAGCCCGCCGAGCGGCGGCGGAATGAGCGTGGCGCTGTCGGCGAGCGGCAGCGTCGTGATGTCGAGCACGCCGGTCTGCGCCTGGTCGTCGACCGTCCATTGCAGGTCGGCGAACCCCATGGCCAGCGTCTTGGTGATGAGCGCGACGCGGCTGAGCCAGCGATAGCCCTGGAAGATCTCGGGGAAGCCGTTCGCCGTGACCGCCGAGCTCGCGTTGACGAAGGAGGGATCGAGAAAATCGCCGAGCAGTGCGTGCGGCGGGGCCGTGCCGAAGATCGCGAATTGCGTCACCAGGTAGCTGACGATCGCCTGGGTGAGGCCGAGGCCGGCGGCGAGCTGCTGCATGACCTGATCGGTCGAGAGCTTGCGCACCACATAGGCGTTGAGGCCGAACACGGTGGCCGAGCCGAGCTCGGCCAGTGTCAGATTGGCGAGGATGTTCGCTTGAATTGTGGCGCTCGGCGGGTTCGGCGGCGGATTTGTCGGGTCGTCCACCGGCATCGTGAGCGCCGCGAGGGTCAGCCATTGCTCCGACGGAGGTGGCGGTGTCGGACTGCGCGGCTGGTTGAACAGCGACAGCACGGCCGCCCGGTAGTTCGCGTCGGCCGACAGGTTGTTGAGCGCGGCCTGCTCGTCCGTGCTCATGATGCCCATGAAGGTGAGCTGGTCGAGATCGGTGTCGTAGGCGACCTTCGCCGACAGCGGGCTCGCCAGCGAGCCCAACTGCACGGTGCTCGGTAGCGTGGCAAGCGGCGCCGTGAAGAACGGATCGTAGTATTTGATCAGCAATCCCGCCATCGCGGCCATGTCGTTGATCGCCGCCTGGTAGGACGCGATGCCCGTGACGGCGGCGAGCGATGGATCGTTGAGGAGCTGGGTCTGCTGCGCGCTGGTCAGAACGCCGGTGAGGCGGATCGCTCCTGCGGTCGTGTCGTAGCCGATCGAAATGCCGGCGCCGGTCGGCGCGGCCGCCGTGATGGCCGCCGGGAAAGTGAAGTTCGCCGGCATTCCCTGCACCAGCCGCTGCTGCTGGATCTGGCCGTTGAGCACCCCGACGGCGGCCGTCGCCGACACGGCATCCCAGCCGAGCGTCTGCAGCTGCGCGAGGATAGCGGCCGTGAGCCCGTCCGCCACGGTCGGGATGTTGGCCGGATTGGCCGCCGCCGCGATCGCCTGCAGGCTCTTCTGCAGCGCCGCCAGTACGGTCGTGATCGACTTGTCGGCCACCGCCGATTTCGCGGTGGGATCGGCGCTCACGATGTAGTCGAGCTGGTCGATCGAGAAGCCGCTCGCCTTGATGCGGTCCCAGAGCTTGAGGAAGGCCCAGGTGGTCGCCGTGTCGTGAAAGACGTCCTGCTGCAGCAGATAGAGCAGCGTTGCCCAGTCGGCGATCTTGATCCCGAGCGCCTTCGCCAGCACGCTGTGGCGATAGATGAAGGACAGGTTGGCGAGGGTGAGATTGGGGTTGGCGATGAAGGGCGGGCCGTTGGCCGGAGCGGTCAGCCCGATCAGGATCGCCAGGTCGGTCTGCTTGATCTTGGCGGCCGCCAGAATCGGCTGGAAATCGTCGGTGAGCATCACGGTCGGCACCGCCGCCGTGACCGCGCTGATGGCGAAGTTGGGATCGAGCGGGTTGGTCAGCTTCTTGTTGAGGAACAGCGTCTCGTACAGCGACGGGTCGGGCGGCTGATAGGCGGCGGTGAACTTCGCCGTCGTGTTGATGTTGCCCCAGAAGGCGCCGAGCTGCTCGACCGAGAAGCTGCCGAGCTTGTCCTTGATGCGCAGGAACGGGTAGAGCGCGAGCGCGAAGCTGCTGTCGAGCGTGCCGTTGCCGAGCGCCGGGTGGTTGATGACGAGATCGACCTCCCACATCTGCCAGCCGAGCTTGCGCCACAGGCGCAGGAAGCGGTGGAAGCGGTCGAGCGCATTGGTGTCGAGCGGCTGCAGCGTCATCTGCGTGAGGTCGCAATCGCCGGCCGGATTCTGGATGACGATCGTGCCGTTCGGATTGACGAACGCGAGCGTGAGGAACTTCAAGAGGTCGGTGTAGAGGATGCCGGTCGTGGCGAGGAAAGTGCTCACCGTGCTCATATTCGCGAGCGCGGCGGCATTGTTGGGCGTGCCCCAATACTTGAACTGGTTGTTTGGATCGGCGTTGAAGATGAGCGTCTGCTCGTAGCTCGCGATCTGCATGTATTCGGCCGCGATGTCGAGCGGCTGCGGATTGTTGGGCGCGTTCGGCCCGGCGAACGTCTCCATCAGGGTCGTGCGCGGCACGTTCATGTTGGCGAGATACGCGCGCACTTCCTCGGTGTAGAGGTCGAACGGCAGCACCTGCGGGAAGTTGGCGGTGCTCAGCGTCGCGTAGGCGTTCGGGTTGACGTATTCCGGATAGGCGGACAGCTCGTCCTCGGTGAGATGGGTCTGGCGCAGGATCGAGACGTTGAGGGAGCCGCCCTGCACCAGGTAGGTCTGCGCCGTGTCGTGGATCACCCAGTTGCCAAACTCGTCCTTGGCCGAGACGCGCGCGCTCGTGGACAGCGTGGTGCCGCCCGCCGCGAACGCCGCCACCAGCGCGGCGCCGGGCGCGCCCTGCACGAGGTTCGCCTGCTGCGCCGCCGGGAGCGTGAACAGCACCCATGGGGCGACGCGATCCTCCATCACCTCGCAGGCGAGATCGATGTAGAGCAGCGGCGTTTCGGCATTGTTGCAGCTGAGCTCGATATAGCCGATGTCGGGACGCCGGCTGTTGACGATGTCCTTCACGGTGCCGGCGGCCGGGTTGTTCACGTCGACGAGCCGGCCTTCGAGGTAGTGCAGGAGGTCGGTCAGATAGGCGGCCGGGCTGAAGATCGATTGGCAGTCGTCGCAGTCGCAGGACTGCACGTTGCCGAACAGGTTCTGCAGGTCGGGAAAATTGTCGAGCGTCGACTGCGGATTCGAGAGAGCCTGGAACCGGTTGGCGCTCTGCGTCGAGCGCAGGTGGCCCACGACCGTCAGCGTCGCGGCGTGGGTGCTCGCGGCGCGCTCGTAAGTGTCGCCCGCCGACGCCGCTGTGAAACCCGGCTGGCTGCCGTATTTGCGCACCATCTGGGTCTTGCCGAGCTTGTAGATCTGCATCGCCGAGTGCAGCCCGTCCCGGACCAAGTGATTGGTCGCCGCGAAGCTCGGCGCCACCTTGAAGACGCGCTGCGCCGCCTTAAGGTCCTGCGTGAACTGGGCGCTGGCGGCGGCGGTGTTGAAGAAGTTCGGATTGGCGTTGTTGGCGAGGAACCCGTCGACCGAGGTCGTCGCCAGCTCGAACTCCGGATGCGCCTGCAAGAAGGCAAGCATGGTCGTGCCGGATTGGAACGCGCTCCCGCCCGGCTGGGCGAGCGCGCGCGACAGGTCGCCCGCGAAGGCCGCGGTCGGGTAGCTCAGGGCGGCGCGCTTGGCGAGCAGGGTCGCGTAGTTCGTGAGCTGCGCGGCAGGCGTCGCGCCGGCGACGAAATCCGGCGCGACGGTGCCGGCTTGGCTGAGCGCCGTCTGCCAGTCGGCCGCCGACATGGCGGCGAGCGAGGACGCGGCCGCGCCGGTGGTGATCGTCTTGGCGAAGTGGGTGACGAGGCTTGCATCGCCGAAAGTGAGATCGCGCACCGTCAGCGCCGCCCCGATCGCGTCGAGCTCGGCGCTGGTGAACTGGTTGCCGCTCATGAGGCGGGCGATAATGTCGTTGCGGTTGCCGCCCGCCAGATAGGCGGTGAGCAGGGCATCGCGTTTCGCCTGCGGCACGCCCGAAGCATCCAGGATGGTGCCCGCAATGCCGGCGGCGCCCGGCTTCACCGCCTCGGTCGCCATCAGCGCGCGATACTGGGTGAGCCAGGCCTGCAGCTGGTCGGCCGACGGCGCCGTGGTCGCGTTGGCGGCGCCCGCCTTGGCGAGCCCCGCCTGCACGGCGGTGTCGGGCGTCTGCGGCACTGCGGCGAGCGCCGCGGCGGCGAGCGCCTCGATGCTGGTGGTCGCGGGCGGCAGCGCTGGCAGTGAGATCGTGTTGGTCGCCAGCACCGCGAACCAGAACTGGGCGGGAAGCTGGCTCTGGCTCGCCAAGCGTTGCGCGACCGCGAAGGCGTTGAGATCGCCGAGCGCGACCCCGGTCTCGCCGGCCGCGAACGTGAGATCATGGTACTGGCTGTTTTCCTCCAGCGTCGCAAGCGTGACGTCCTGGCCGGCGACGAGCGGCGTCAGCAGGCGGACGATGCGGTCGTACTCGACCTCGCTGCCGCTTTGCGTGAGCTCGATGTCGACCGTCTCGATCCGGGCGGCGTCGAACACCACGGCGCTGGTCGCAAGCACCTCCTGGTTCTGGCCGTACACCTCGATGACGAGGCCGGGTCCGCTTCCCGACTGCGCCGTTGGTGCCGCATAGCTGATGTGATAGACGCCGTCCGCCCCGGTCCGCGTACGGCCGAGCAGGGTGCGCTTGCGCATGCTCTGCGCAAACGCCGCGACCGCGAGGCCGCGCGCCGGCGTGCCGTCGGGCTGCGTGACCGTGCCGGTCGCAAGATAAGTGCCCCCGCCGGTCGCCGTCTCCCCGATGCCCAGCGCATCCGCTATGGCGGCGACCAGGCTCTGCTGGTCGTCGTCCGCCTCGAGCCCCGCGATGACCATGCCGCCGAGGCTGCCGGATTGCACATAGGCCGCCTTGGCGGCGAGCGATTGCGGGTCCTCGTAGCTGATCATCAGGCCGGGCGCGCCGCCGGCGGCCGGCTGATAGAGCCACGGCACCTGCGCGGCCGGGTGCCAGAAGCGCTGCGAGCTGCCGATGTAGTTCTGCTTCAAGTCCGCAAAGGCGAGCTGGCCGCTCGGCGGCGCGCCCGCCGCGTCCCAGGTCCCGCGCGCCCGACCGGTATCGTGCTGGTAGAGCCCGTTGTTGATGTTCGGCACGCCGGCCCAGCCGGTGCCGATGAAGTCGACGCCGAGCACGACCTTGTCGGCCGACACGCGGGCATGCAGGACGGCCTGCACCACGGCGTCGACATTGGCGTTGGCGTGATCCGGGAACGAGGTCACGTCATACGCCATCAATGGCGCCGCGAGGTCGGTGGTATCGCGCGTGACCGGCGTGAAGCCGAAGGCCAGGAGATTGATCCAGTCGACGCACGGATGGATGCGCGCGAGATCGAGATGCGCGCGCTGCTCCGGCTCGGCCGGGACCGCGACGGTGAGCAGATAGTGCCGGTTCTGCTCGGCGCCGATCGCGTCGATGCGCGCGCGCAGCTCGGCGAGCAGCTGGATGAATTTCTCCGCCTCCTCCTCGCGCAGATCGTTCCAGTCGATCTCGATGCCGTCGAACGCGTGCCGCTGCATGAAATGGATGCAAGAGGCGACGAAGTTCCGCCGCGTCTGCTGGTTGGCGGCCGCATGGGCGAAATGGCCCGAATGCGCCGGGCCGCCGATCGCGATCAGCGTTGCGACATTGGGGTGCGCCTGCTTGAGCGCGATGAGCTGCGGGAAGTTGACGCTGTCGTCCGCCGTGTCGGCGGAGATGCATTCAGCCGACTCCGACACCTTGGCGAAGGCGTAGATGAGGTGGGTGAGCCGATCGGCCGGGATGTCTGCGATCGAATATTTGGCGGCGTGGAGTCTCGAAGCATCGACGTAGGCGGCGAGCCTCTCGATAGGCGACCCGGAAGACATTTTGCATCCTCCATCATTGCGAAGCCGGACGGCATCCAGCCCCGGTCAACGGCAATTCCGCAAAGCCATCCGCTGCCCATGAGCGGGCCGTTAATCGTTGCCCTTCTTCTCACGGGGATTCCATTCGAGCAGCAGTCCGCCGCCGACAGACACGCCGCCCCAGCCGGAAGGGGCGCCGGACGTGACGCCGGCATCTCCCTCAACTCCGACCCCTCCGTAGAGGCGAAGCTTGAAAGTCCCGGCGCGGTCGCTCACACTCGATTCCTTGTCCTTGCTGTCCCACAGCGTGACCTTGCCGCCCAGCACGCCGGTGAATGTGAAATTCCCGCCGGTGAAGTCGTAGCCAGCGTTGGCTGTTATCGCGACCTCGACGGGATCGTAGGAGACGTTGAGCACGTCGACCGTGATGCCCGTAGTGACGTGGGTCTGCCAACCTGGGCTCTGACTCTTGCCTGTCGGCTGGCCCGGGGTCGTCGGCTTCGGATCATTCGGCTGGTCCTGCAATTGAAGCTGGGCGCCCCATTCCTTGAATGCGCCGATGTCGAAACCATCTTTCTCGAAGTAGATCGGGAAGGTTTCAAAATTGCGCGGCAAGACGGTGAGCTGAAGATAGTCGAACGAGCCCTTTGGGTGATCCGCGCCGAGCCCGACCGCCGAGCCGCCGATCTGGGTATCGATGCCGAGGGTGGTCGGATCGGGTCCCGGTATTGGTTGAAGTCGCAGCCGGTTTCTCGCCGCGGCGATATCCTCCGCATTCGCAAGGTCGGTGGCTTGTTGCTTTTCGCTTGGCCCGGTCAGCTCGAAGTGCCCCGGCGACGTTTCCTTGAAATCGCTCTTTTCCTGTTGCGCTTCGGCCGCAACTGCGGCCTCCGCCTTCTGCAGCGCCTCCACATAGTCCTTCACGGCCGCCTCGGCCGCTTTACCCAGCGCTTCAAAAAACTTCTGGGCATCTTCAATGCGTTGCGCGTTCTCCGCGTCGGGCTCCGTGCCCTGGGTGCCGCGGGCATCCGCGAGATTGATCGGATTGTCCGAGCAATAGGCGTAGACGTTGGGACCATCCTTGATGCCGGTCGGATCGGCCGCCGTCCACCGCGCGATCCACGGCGCGTAATAGCGCGCGCCGTGATAGTAGAGGCCGCTTTCCTCGTCGCGCTCCTTGCCGGTGTAGCGATAGCGTCGCGCCGGCACCTCGCGGCTCGTATCGACCGACTGGAAGCTCGTGCTGCCGTAGGGGTAATACTCCTCGTAGGCGATGATCTGCGCGGCGTCGTCGAGCTCGAGCACCGCGGTGCCGAGGTGGTTGGCGAACTCGTAGCGGATGAGCTGCGCCGGTGTGCCGTCGTCGCCGACCGTGCGGCTGTCGACCATGGCGAGGCGGCCCGTGCCGTCCATGAGATGCAGCGTCTGGCGCTCGAGCGTCGGCGTGCCGCCCTGGATCTGGTCGTAGATCTCCAGCGCGCCGAGATAGAGCCGGCGCTCGATCAGCGATCCGTTGCGGCGCTGGATCACCTTGCGGGTGCGCTCGCCGGCGGCGTCGTACGAATAGTAGGCGGTGCCTCCGCCGCCGAGATCGACGCTGCGCAGCTGGTCCTTGAAGTCCCAGTTGAGCGTCGGCATGGCGGCAAGCGCCGTCATGTTGCCGTGCACGTCGTAGCCATAGCTCTCGAGCGTGCCACCGACCTGCGACTGGATCAGGCGATTGTTCGTCGCGGCCGGCGTGAACTGGCGCGTCCACTGGTTGACGAACGGTCCGGCGCCCGAGCTGTGCACCATGGCGAGCAGGTTGCCGACTTGGTCGTAGTCGTATTGCTGCCGGTAGCGCTGCATCGCCGTGCCGTCGGACGGCTGCGGCAGGTTGGTGCGCGCCGCGTCGAACTCGTCGACCGGCGCGTTCTGCCCGATATGCTCGCGCCCGGTCGCCGAGACGAGGCGATAGACCGCGTCGTAGACGAAGTCGTTCTGCGGCGTGACGACCTGGTTGTTGAAATAGACGACCTGCTGGGCGTCGTCGCGGATCTGCGTGACGTTGCCGATTGGATCATAGGTGTAATTGAGATCCTGCAGGGTCACACCGTCGGTGGCGCGCACCGTCAGGATGCCAGTGACGCGGTACGTGATCGGGTCGTAGGTGAAGGTCGTCACCGCGCCGTTCGCGTAGGTGACCTTCTGCCGGCGCAACTTCTCGTCATGCGCGATGCCGACGATGAAGGGCTGCGATGCGCCGCCGCGCAGCGCGGCGGCGACGCCCGAGAGCAGCCCGGATGCGCTGTAGGCGATTGCGACGGTGCTGTTGTCCGGCGTCGTGCCGGTCGTGACGCGGTTGAGCGCATCGAAGGTCGCGGTGGTCGGGTAGGACGGCGGATCGAGCCCGATCGCCGCCGGGTTCGTCCAGTCGATGTCGTCCTGGAAGTCCGTCGTGAAGCCGCGGGTCGACGACAGCAGATTGCCTTTGAAATCGTAGAGGTCGCAGCTCACCGTGCCGGACTGGTCGAATTGCGTGATCAATCGGCCGTTCTGGTTCTTGCTCGTGTCGGTGCCGTAGACCAATTTTTCATAGACGATCGTCGCCGGCGTCGGCGTGAGCACCTCGCGCTGCAGCGGCCGGCGCAGTTGATCGTAGACCGTGTGGAAGCGGTTGCCCTTGGCGTCCCAGCGATAGAGCGGCTGGCCGGCCGTGTCGGGAAGAAAGACGCGCACGCCCGCGTCCATGCTCGTGGTCATCGCGGCGCGGTTAAGCATGTCGTAGGCGTACTGCATCACCGTGTTGCTGCGCGCGTCGCGCACCGACAGCCGGTTGCCGGAAATGTCGAGATTGGTTAGGGTCGGATAGAGCTCCTCGTCGGTCGCCCCCGTTGTGCGATCGATGAATTTGTTGTCGTCGATCGAATAGATGGCGCGGCCGAGCGAATCGATGTGCTGCACCTGCGGCGTGTCGTTGTGCACCTTGGTGTTCTGCGCCGCGGTTTGCGCCGCAGTGCCGAGCGCCCCGCCGATGCGCGCCGCATACCAGGCGCTGGCCAGCACATTGTCGTTGCGGTCGTAGCTCGTCTGTTGCCAGGCGTCGAACGCGACGGTAGCGAACGAGCCGTCGGGAAAATCGGTGCGGATCGCCCGCCCGGGCGGATCGTAGTGGAAGATCGGGGTGACGCCGGTCTCGACGAGCTGCGGGTCGGTTTCGTAGGCGGGGCTCGTCGCGAAATAGGGCTCGTACTGCATCACCGGCTTGTTCTTGTTGTTGACGACGGTGCGGCCGCTGCCGATCCAGCGCAGGTTGGGCGTGGTGTCGAGCACCGTGAGCGTGAAGGTGCCGTTCGGGTTGACGGTCACCTGGTTCGCCCGGCCGGGCTCGGTCTGCGCTTTCTTCATCGCGATGCGGCCGGCGCCGTCGGAATATTCGAAGGCGAACTGCAGCTTCGACGGCGTGCCGGCCGCGAGCGCCGCCGCCGCATGGGTCTCGCGCCGGATCGTCGCCGCGACCGCCGGCAGGGTCGCAAAGCTGTAGACGTAGCGCGCGGTCGCGTTGGCGAGCAGCGCCGCACCCGTCGCGGCCGGGTTCTGCACGAAAGCGCCGATCTGCGCCTGGGTGAGGTCGGCCTGGAAGCCGGTGAGGTTGTCGGCCTCGGCCCCCTTGCCCTCGAGCGCGAGGCCGACCACCTGCCCGAAGATGTCGAAGGCGACCGCGCTGTGATTGCCGTTGATGTCGGTCGAGGCCTGCGGCAGGATGAAGCGGAAGTCGAACGCGTCGGCCGACGTGACGTTGCCGAGCGGATCGGTGACCTGGTCGATCAGCAGATTGTACGCGCCGTAATAGCGCACGCTCGTCTGGTTGCCGAACGCATCCAGATAGGCGCTGGGCAGGAAGAAGGTCTGGCTCGGATTGACCGGATACTGCGTTTGCCCGGCGCGGCTCCAGACGTAGCCCGCGGGATCGTTGGCCGGAAAGAGCCCGCTGCCGACATAGGTGTCGCCCGCGAGATAGCCGCCTTCCGCCAGCATCGCGGCCGTCACCTTGCCGGCATAGAGCGTCGTGAGCAGCGAGGGCGTGAAGGCCAGCCGATAGGTCTCGTACGTCAACCCGTGCGATCCGAGCGATCCGAGCGCAAGCGGCGTGTTGGGATCGGCGTCCGCCGCATAGAGCGTGCGCTCGCGGCTGATCGGGCGCTTTTCCATCATTCCGGGATGCGGCTGCCCCTCGAACGGCAGCACGGCTGCGGCTTGGAAGAAGCCGCTGATCTCGGCGAGCGAGAAGCAGGCCTGGCTCGGCTTCACGCCGGTCAGCTCGAAGGCTTGCGCCTCGCACAGCACATGCGGGCGATAGATGCCGTCGGTGATGAGATCCTGCGTATAGCCGTTCACCCGATAGGTTGCGCGCAAGCCCTGCGCGGCGCCGACCTCGGGGGGTAGCGTCGGGTCGGGGTCCTGCCGCGCATATACGATGCTCGCCTGCTCGACCACGTAGCCGAAAGTATCGACCACCGTGTTGATCTCGTGCGTAATGCGCGGATCGGTCGGATTGCGCTCGTAGTGATAGGCGAGCGTCTCGCTCTCGTGCGCGAGGTAGATCGCGTAGCGGTTGGTGAGGCGCGGCTGCAGCAGGCGGACGTAGCAGTTGTGCTCGCTGGTCGAATAAGGCAGGGCGGCGAGCGGGCTATCGTCGTCTGCGTAGACCTCCTCGCGCAGCGTCATCCCCTTGCAGGCGCGCGCCGCCTCGCGCAGCTCGCCCGCGCTCGGCGCCACACCGCTGCCCAGCGCCGTTGTGTCGATCGTCGCGTCCGGCAGGACGAATTCCGGATTGGTCGCGCCCGTGAAGTAATCGCGCGTGAACTGGCGTAGGATGCGGCCGCCGCGCAGATAGGCGCCGGTGTGAAACCAGGTGCGCATGCGCACCGGCGCCTGGAATACGGTCTGGTCGACGACGTTGCTCGCGCCGCTCGCCTGGAAATTGTCGAAGCTCTCCGAGTCGGTCTCCTCGACCATGCCGAAGCCGCGGAATTCGCGCTCGACATGGTCGTAATAGCCGTGCCGGTAGCGATAGCGCCGAACGAAGCGCGCACCGGTGACGCTGTCGGTGCTTTCGACGCAAGTCACGCATTGGGTCGGGAAGGGCAGCTTGGTCGCCCACGGGTGGCCGTCGCGCCGGTCGAGCAGGGCGAAGTGCGCGGAGCTCGTGTAGGTGAGCGCGACCGCGGCGCCGAAATTGTTCTGATAGCCGGCAAGAATGTGGGGCTTCTTGCCGCCCATGAGATCGACATAGCGCAGCGGTGCGGTGCCGTTCGCCGGCAGCTCCGACGACCACACGAGGCTCGCGGT
Organism: uncultured Alphaproteobacteria bacterium; assembly: GCA_963794155.1. Lineage (GTDB taxonomy): Bacteria > Pseudomonadota > Alphaproteobacteria > Rhizobiales > Beijerinckiaceae > Roseiarcus. The sequence goes on from CAWCCX010000012.1 coordinate 44,617, forward strand.
GCCGTTGCCGAGAATGTCGAGCGCGAAGACGCGGTTGGGATTTTCGGTGCCGGGAAACGGGTCGATCGGTTGCGGCGCGCTCCAGGCATTTCCGGCGAGGTTGATCCAGGCGACGAAGCCGCCGCGGCCGAGATAGATGAGGTCGGCCGCGCCCGTTCCGCTCACGTCGGCGAACTGCACCCTGGTCGGGTCGAAGCCGTCCGGCAGGTCGAAATGGGGCGCATCGCGCATCGAGACCTTGGCGCCGAACCGGCCATAGCCGAGGTTGGGCCAGTAGCAGACCTCGCCGTTGCGCACGCGCACGATGTCGGTGAGGCCGTCGCCGTTCATGTCGGCGGTCATCACGGTCTGGGTGCCGTCGCCGAACAGCACCGCCGGCCCAGCTTCCTCGTCGAACGGCTTGGCCGCGTATTGCGCCGAGTCGTAGCCCTCGCGACCGAGCGAGGGATGCCAGCGGAAGACGAATTCCTCGGAGATCAGCAGATCGGGAGCGCCGTCGCCGTTCAGGTCGACGAGCTTGGTGTTGAGATCGCGCAGGTCGATGTTGACGAAGCGGGCGAACTCGCGGAACGGCAGCCAGCGATTGTCGTCGTCGAGCTCGAAATAGCCGCGTGGATCCGTCCGAGTTGCGACGAGCTGCTTGCCGCCGTCGGCCGCCAGATCCTGGAAATCGAGCGCCGCGGCGCCGACACCGGCGAACGATGGCTTCTCGGCGATGAGCCGCGGCTGGTCGAACCGCCCATCGGTAAGATTGCCCTTGAAGTACCAGCGGTCCGCCTGCTCGGTGACGATGCCCGGGGCGCCGTCGCCGAAATAGTCGAGCCATTGATAGCTGCGCCCGATGCCGGCGGGCGCGCCGATTACGTCGTCAGGCGCGACGCTGCGCACCGTCTTGTTCCAGGCGAGCGGCTGATAGGTGAAATCGAGCGCCGGCCAGCTCTGCGCATCATAGACGGCAGCGGCAGTGCGCGTGTAGTAGGTGCGCCGGATCGAGGTGATGAAATCGGCTTCCTGGTATTGATGCGGCGCGCCGCCGAACTGAAAGCTCTGATAGGTGAAATCGAGCGAGCGCACGAGGCAGGGTGAAGACGAAGACGAAAACGGCAGCTCGGCGAAGTTGCTAAAGAACAGGACGCGGCGGCACAGGCGCCAGGTGCGGATGTCGAAGCCGGCCCGGCAATCGCTGAAGGGGTCATACCGGCAGGGCCAGGTCGTCGTCTCGTCGGGCGTGGGCGCCGCAGGGTCGTGCTCGCCATAGTCGAAGACCGCCTGGAAGAAATAGGTCTTGATCTGCGGGACCGGCGGATCGAACGGGGCATCGGCGCCCGGGGAATACGGATCGATATTGCCGTAGCTGATGTATTTCAAATATTTGTTGGCGATCGGCACGAGCACATTGAGCCGGTTTCTCTCCTCGACGCTCGTCGGGACATTGGTCAGATCCTCGTTCTTGTACGTGAATTGCACGCAGTTGCCGCGGTCGTCGAAAGCCCATTCGGGCAGCCAGCGGAAGATGCGCGCAGGGTCGTCGGGATCGGCGATGCGGGCGGCGGTGGTGCGGCCGAAGATCGTGACCACGTTCTCCCGCGTCGTCACCTTCCAGTAGAAGCCCGCTTCGCCGTCGATGGAAATCTCCTCGATGCGGGCAAACTGGCTGTCGATGCGCGGCCGGTAGCGCCGGACATGGACGGTGCCGCTGCCCGTCGTGTCGGGATTCCAGCCGCCCTGGCCATCCGGGACGAAGCCCGGCACCAGGTCTTCGCTGCCCGACAGGACGAAGACGTCGCTTTCGTCGGCGTCGCGATAGAGCGGGAGCTGCTTCTCGGTTCGGCGATGAATTGACGGCAGGCTGATGCTCCAGCCGAGGCCGAAGGCGCCGTTGCCCGAGCCGGAATTGTAATCGAGCGTGAGGTTCAGGCCGACGTCGCTGCGTGCCTTGGAAAAAGGCAGCGTGACGCTCAGCGAGCAGGTCCCGTTGGCCGCGTTGACCTTGAATTTTTCGTCGATCGAGCGCAGGGCGCCGCCACCGTTGGGTAGCGATATCGTCGGCGGAGAGGTCGGACCGTCGGCGAATTTATCGGGTGCTCCCTCCGCGACACGTGCGGGCGGCCTCTTCGTGCCTTCGCCTCGTTCGTCGCCGAGCATACTGCCTCGCGGTCAGCAGAAGCACGATAAGCGTACGTTCGAGAGAGCTTGGCTGTTCAAACCATAAGTTGTCAAGCGTCGTCACATAAGGGCCGATGCGATCGACAATGCATTTCTGCATCGGCGAGGTGTGCGCGATCAAGCGCGCGCCGGGAACAAAAGCTGGCAAGGGGGCGCTATAATAGTTTCGGGACGCCGATAGCGAACTTTGGGGGACCGCTCGCGTGCAAGGAGCGGAGAATGTTTGAGCGCAGCACCACTCTCTCCGGAAAATTGTGGCCCATGCTTATCGACCTGAGAGCCCGTCCGGGAACTTAACGAATCGTTGGAATCGGTTGTGATTCAAGAAAGGCGACCCGAATCGTCGGTTCCTCAGTGTCATAATTCTCGCGTACGCGCGCGAGAGCAGTAGGATCCCTCAGATCGTCCGGCGACGAAAGCATGGAGGCTTCGCGGCCTCGTCGTGCAGGCGAACTCCATAGTCTTCCAAGGGCGCTGTTCAAAGACGCCGTTCTGGTCAAGGCCCGTCTCGTATTCCATCCGAGCTAAGGAGGGCGCCGCCGACGCCCTCTGCACAGCGCAGGCATGGAAGTAGCTGGCCAATTCCTCATTGGCCGTCGTCAGCGCCGGAAGCGCGAGGAAGGGCCATAGGCCGTACCCGGCGATGAAAGCATCAGGCTCGCGACCCCGCATCCCCCACCATCATGTCCGGCGTCCGTCCGTCCGGTCGGATGATCGGCGTGTCCATCAAGAGCTCTGGGGCGTTCGGACGGACGGACGCAGGGAAGGCATAGTGGGACTGGGGCAGCTGAGCAATGTTCCAGGCCAGACGATGCGCGCCTTATTCCGCGGGGGCGCTGGCGGGCTCGGCGATAGACTCCTGCGGCTGCGCAGCCGCCGTCTGCGAGGCCGTAGGGGCAGGCGCAGGCCCTCCGGCGCCGGTCTGCACGGGGCGCACCCCCGGCTCCCTCAGGAAGGCGTCCCACTGCTCCTTCGTGCCGTAGAAGGCGTCCTTGTCGACGTTGCCGCCGATGCCCGGGACCCGACCGTCGGATTGATACTGCCAGAAATGCCAGGCGCGCGACCCGTACTTCACCGCAGGATGGTGTTTGGTCGAGCGCACCCAGATCGGATAGTCCGTCAACGCGCCGTTGGAAAGATTCGCTTCGTAGAAATCGACGGTCGTATAAATGATCGGCCGCTTGCCGTAATGGCGCTCCATCTCCTGCAGCATGACTTGCATGTCGGCGATGGCCTCGTCTTGGCTGACATGGCGGCGGCAGGTCGGTGAGGTTGGTGTCGCCTCGGCGTCGAGCACCGGCGGGAGCGCGTCGTCCTCGACCGGCGCATTCTGTTCGAAGATTTGGATCTCCTCGAGCGGCGGTCGGCACCAATAGACGAAGTGATAGGCGCCATGGGGGATGCCGGCGGCCTTGGCCCCCTCCCAGTTCGCCTGGAAGTGCGCGTCCCGGTCGCCGCCCTCAGTCGCCTTGATCCAGGCGAATTTGACGCCGCTGTTGGCGACCGCGTTCCAATCAATATCGCCCTGGAACTTGGACACGTCGATGCCGTGGATCGGGTAGTCCTTTGGCTTGAGATGGTTGCCCGAAAAGACGTTGTCCGAGAAGACCTGTTCAGATTCTAGCGGGCCGCCGCCGCCGCAACCCGAGGCCAGCAAGGCCATCGCAACCGCCGCACAGCCAACGGGCCGGGAAACCAGCCGCCTGAGCCTAGACGGCATTTGACTTGTCACCCACCCCTGCCCGCATGGCGCCGTCGGTGAAGACGAAGATTACGAACGCACGGCGGAGAATCAAAACTAGAGCGATCGCGATAGTGCTTCGTTACCAGCCCCGCCAACGAGGCTCAAGCGCCCGAGGCCCGCCTGCAATGAGCCCTCTCACATGAGCTTGCGGGATGGGAAGCCCCGTGCCGCTGGGTGCATCCGGCAGATCGGCGAGTCTCAAAACAAATTGATCCGCCAGCAATTCGTGGCCACGCATCAACCCTGCCCAACCGCCATGCCCTTATCGGCCAACTCCTGCTTCGCATGCTCGCTCTTGGTAAGATGCGTCAGACCCATACCACGGAGCACATTGGGAGCCTTGGTGAATTGGATGTTGTCGTAGCCGACGATCTCGATGCGGTTGCCCCAGGGGTCGCGAAAGTCTAGGAAGGGTCCATCAGTCGAGGCGACTCCTGCAGCGTCGAGCGCCCGGCGAGCCGCCTCCTTGTCGTCGATCACAAGGCCGAAATGGCGGCCATCGTCGGCCGGCTGCTTACGGCCCTCCTGCAGGGCGATGAACTGGTCACCCAGGTCGATGAAGGCCATGGAGTCGCTCTTACCGCGCAGCTCGAATGTGAAGAGGCGGCCATAGAATGCCAGCGCCTCTTCGACATCCCCTACTTCCAGCGCCACATGGTTGAAGCCAACGAGGCGCGGTTTTGCCAATTCAGCCATCAGATCCTCCTGTGCCCGCCCGAAGATTAGGTGGGTGCTCGTACGCGCAATATCAAAGACATCGTGCAAGAAGATCATTTCGAGATGGCTGTCTCCGCGCCTGATCGAGCCGTCGGACTGATCGCGGCGTCGCCGCCAGCGTCCTGAACTTCGAGAACAAGATGAAGAAAATCGGCTTTCTATCGTTCGGCCACTGGACACTCTCGCCGCAATCGCAGACACGGTCGGCATCCGACGCTCTGTTGCAGTCCATCGAACTAGCCGTCGCCGCCGAGCAATTGGGCGCGGACGGGGCGTATTTCCGCGTGCACCACTTCGCCCGCCAACTCAGTTCACCGTTCCCATTGCTCGCTGCGGTCGGCGCCAAGACGAGGCGTATCGAGATCGGTACGGCTGTCATCGATATGCGCTACGAGAACCCGCTCTACATGGTGGAGGATGCGGGCGCCGCTGATCTCATCGCCGGTGGCCGGTTACAGCTCGGCATTAGCCGCGGCTCACCCGAGCAGGTGATCGATGGCTGGCGCTACTTTGGTTACGCCCCGACCGACGGTGAGACCGACGCAGATATGGCGCGGCGTCATGCCGAAGTTTTTCTCGAACTGCTAAAGGGGCTGGGCTTCGCGCAACCGAACCCGCGTCCGATGTTTCCAAACCCGCCGGGCCTCTTGCGCGTCGAGCCGCATTCGGAAGGCTTGCGCGAGCGTATTTGGTGGGGCGCGGCCACTAACGGCACCGCCGAATGGGCGGCGACGGTCGGCATGAACTTGCAAAGTTCAACACTTAAATTCGACGAAGGCGGGGAGCCATTTCACGTCCAACAGGCGAATCAGATCCGCGCGTTCCGCGCGGCATGGAGGAAGGCCGGCCACGCGCGCGAGCCGCGCGTCTCAGTGAGCCGAAGCGTCATCACGCTCGTCAACGACATGGACCGGGCCTATTTCGGCGGTGGCGGCAAGGAGCAGGACCAGATCGGCTTCATCGAAGCCAACACGCGCGCAATCTTCGGCCGCAGCTATGCAGCGGAGCCGGATGTGTTGGTGAAGGAGCTTGCACGCGACGAGGCGATCGCCGAGGCCGACACGCTGCTCCTCACCGTACCGAACCAGCTTGGTGTTGCCTACAACGCTCACGTGATCGAGATGATCCTCAAGCACGTCGCGCCGGCGCTCGGCTGGCGCTAGCCGCTGCAGTCGAGCGAACCGCGGCGATCGGCTTTCTTGTAGCCTGCGAGCGGGCCCGCTTGGGTGCGGACTGTTTCCTCAAGGTCATAAGTTCTGCGTGCGCGTGGACGTGCGCGAAGGCGCTTCTCAAACCCGCTCCTCTAGTCATTGCATCCGAGGCCGAAGCGGACGGCGGCGACACCTGCTCCACCGCGCACGGATGGAAGTAGCTCACCAATTCCTCGTGGGCCGTTGTCAGCCGCCGGAAGGGCGAGGAAGGCCATAGACGCCATGTCCGGCGATGAAAGTATCGGGCTCTCGTCCGAACGTCCGAAGCTGATTGGAAGCGCCAGCTCTTATTACCGCTCTCAACGATGTCGCGGTGGCCGGTGAGTTCGAGCGAGCATCTGCCGGCTGGCAGAGAATTCGTGCCGACAACATCGGGAGGAGCTATCTCATGGAACCGTTTCAGAAAGCTATCGGCAGCTTCATAAGGCCCCAACGGTTCAATTTCGAATTCAAGGGGTTCGACGGAATCATCGGACGCCCACTGGTTGCCGTCCCAATTCATAAGATGTCGCCGCTCGGTAGCCCACATACGCACGTCGAATTCTTTGAATAAGTGCCGGATCTTGAACAACAACCTTGAATATACCCATTATCGCCTTTTCACATCGCTTCTCTATCGTTCGATACTCGGGGAGCTTCGATTTAAGCGGCGTGGTGAGATCGCCACAAACGGGCTCGCCGCTTTCATGCATTAGTGCAGCATACTCATGCCCGACGGGAACGGCGCGACTCATAATTTCGCAATGCTGTGCGACCGAATAATAAACTCGGCGGCCCGTTTTTCGGCTAACACACTGGCCCGAAAACCTACATGTGAAGGCCAGACCATATGCGTAGTCTTCAATGGTCATTCGGCTAGTGCCAGGGTTGTCATAGTCGAAAAAGCGCCCAGAACCAAGCAGTATCAAGGGGCCAACGGCGTTCTTGATGGGGGTTGCTACTGCATTGTCTCCCATTCCTGAAAGTCCTTGATTCTCGCATGCGCGCCAGAGCACTAGGACCCCCTTGGATCCGTCGGATGACGAAAGTATGGAGGCCTCGCGACCCGGTCGCAATGGGTGACCTCAATACCCTCAATACCCTCCATCCTTCCACCATTCCGCGAGTTGACATTCGCGAACGCGCTCCATCAAAGCGGCGAGGGGCCTGCGCGCCAGATCGACGGGCCCATCACGGGCCGAAACAAAGCGCAGGGTGACTTCGACAATGGCTAAGCGGGCGAAGGCAAGTAAACTCTGGACGAACGACAAGCCAAACTGGCTTACGGAGTCCTGAATGGTTTCATATTCGTCAGAAAGAGAGATTCCTGCCTTTGCGAGGATCGTTCCGTAAGATAGGTCTTCTGCATTGTCAGGACCGGACTTTAGGGTGGCCTGTCCTCGGGTTCGCCATCCCAGAGGCAACCGAATTTGGTGTTTCTTCTCAAGGACTGAGGGAATTCCTGTAAGAAGACCTCTTGAAGTGGCAAAAATCGCTGAGAGAGTGCCGCTTTCGCTCTCCCTAACCTGCTCGTCGTTTGCATCCGTAATGAAGCCGTCCGTCGTGCAACTGAAAACCATCACATTGGCAGGCAGTGAGTTGATTATCTCACCTAGGACACCACGGACAAACGATGTGATGTAAGAAGCGAAGAAGGGGTTTGTGATCTGGCTAGGGGCGAGGGGTCTAGTTGCTTCCTCCCGCATGTCAAAGACCCTCTTTTCACGCAACCCTTGGGCAGTCTTTCCATACGTCGCGTTCGATATTTCCTTCCAAAATAGGGCATCAATGGACTTCTTCGGATAATCCGAACGCCTCTTGAGGCAGTCAGCAATAAAATCCCCGAAGATGCGCAGGTTGTCGGTGGTCGGCACGACAACGCCATGGCGGATGGTGATATCCGCCCCGAGTTGAAGGGCTGCGATGATTTCTGGGGCTGCACAGTAGCTACGCCCTTCGAGGGGAAAGACCAGCCCGTTTTGGGTTCGAATGGGTAGCACCGGGTATCTCACGGTCTTAGGAAACTTGAAGTCCACGCAAGCGAACCCAAGCGTTGTAGCATCGTAGTCATCTGGCTTTGTGGAGTTGTGCAGCTCCTTCCAATGCGGCATGTGCCTATGAGGGACATAGCGGTTGGGTAGGCGCTGGACAGGTCGTAGTCGGTCCAGTCAACCTCATATGCCGGTCCGAACCAGAACTGCTCGTTCCTGCCGCCGTGATAGGTCTCTGTGACAAAGTCAAGGTGCCAGGCACACTCCTCCAAGGGTACTTCTTCGAACACCTTGCGATAATGGCCAAGCCTTTGATCCCATTTATCAGTAGTACTTTTCTCCAATCCAAGGACAGAGAGACGATCAATATTTAGCTTATCTTTCCAGGATTTCAGGAGAAGATCGACACCTATTGAGGTCAGCGTCACTGGTATCTTTCTGCTGCCGGTAGCTTGTTCCGTTTGCTTCATTAATCTCTGCACATATTCCACACAAATTACAGCGTCGTTTAGAGCATATTCTCTAAACAAAGGCCAGTTATCCCTGCGTAGTACATCCATGTTCTTCTTGAAATATCGGTCGCCTAATTTTTCAGGTCCGAGAACGATCTTAGGTCTCCCCACGAGGTCTCCAAGGGCTGCAAGGCTCTTCGTTGACCCCGGACTAAGGAGCATCGTATCTCTGAGATGGACTTGTAGTTCAATTGGGGAATCTCTTTCGCACTCAATATTGAGATGAATACACTGATTGATTGAAACGAACGTATTGCGAACCGCAGTAAGAATGCTTTGAATGTCTTTGAAATCGGAGAAGGCTGGTACATCAGCCCTTGTGAAATGACCGACGAGATAGATTGTCGTTGGCAAAGTTGTGACAACTCCACTCTCAATTCCAGAGCCGAGAGCGAACACCAGAAATTCACCAAGGCTTATGCGTTCATCGTGATCTGGGCATCCAACACCGGACCAATGCTCCCCGGATTCGAGTCGGCAATGAAATTGGTAAGATAGCACCCTGTATGTCGCCTCGCCGTCCTTGATTTCCTCTCTGGTCACAGCTTCGTCTGGTCCCTTGAACTCTGTATCAAATCCAACAATAAGGTAGGCGTCCTCAGCCTTCGCCGCCTTCTTACCATTCCTCTTTTGGAAGATTGTTGTTGGGGCTGGCGGTTGGATGAAATCGGCTGCCTTCAGACTGAAGGTCGATTTGGTGGAATTCATTGGATTCGGGATCGTCAGGATTTCGTTCCTGTATCCTCATTGTGGGCTTTGCCAGGAGTGGCTTCGGTGTTGACATGTTCTTCCCCGACTACCTTGGGCCAACATCTATAGGTTTTGCCTTGATGCCGGAAGGCAAAAAATAAAGTGGTCACCTCCGGCACCCCGGGGTGTTTAAGTATTGCAACTTTAATGATTTAATATATTTCAGTAAATGTTAATTTATATATCCCAAATGGAACATTTACTGAAAATATTATGTAATTCACCTCGGCTTGCGGATGTGAACGTCGAGAACTCCATCACCTGAGTTATTATGATCAGGTCGCTTGTGATGCCGCAGGGACATTTACAGGAACTTTTCCTATGGATATCACAGATATTTGTTAAGAATATTAAAAATATAAATAGCATATATATAGTGGATGCAGCCGGGAAGTATCAGTTAGAAAGGAGATGTATAAATGACGTTGTTAGATTACATGGAAATGCAATTGCTGTACAAGCGATGGAAACTTCTGGATCATCAATGGGATATGGTTAGTGACGAATGCAAATCAGAGTACCCAAAGGCTGAGTTTGCGTTAAAGGAGGTATCAGATATCAGCGCAGTCATCGGCACACTAAGCGTGATAAGAAGGATGTATGCTGGCAAATAAACATAAGCCATTCTGAGCTTGTTCATGGGACAGTGAGTGGGGGCAATCGTATTGAATACTAACGATTTTAGATTTCTGTTGAGGATGCCTGAAGAATTGAACACGGCCATTGAAATCGTGGCCTTTAGTCAGCGTCAATCAAAATCGGAATTCATAAGAGAAGGCCTCAGAAGATATTTGCAGGAGGTGGAGTTTAATGGATTGCTTAAAAAGAGAGAAGAGACCGACAGGACACGATCAAGTAGATTGATTGAACTCCATCAATGTCCTTGGCGGTTGCTTATTGCTTGGTTCTGCGTATCTCTAGGAGTGACATCCACATTTCTGTACTATTTCAGGGTATGAAGTCACGGTGGGATTAGGGAAACGACAATTTACACAACAAAAGGAGAGGAAACGAAATTGAAAACAATACGAGAGATTTTAAAAGCACAAACCAATAAGCCAAGGGGGACGATAAAGAAATCGTACTTACAAGAAAGCGACGACGATCGAGGTTTGTCCTCTGAATTTGCATATATCGCACGCTTTGATTACGATAATCAGAGAGTAATTGAGCAAATCAAGAAGGACATCACGGCTATGAGTAAAGTGGCCGACGTGGCAGTCTCTATCATTGCCATCGAGGGCGACTGAGGAAGGACTGGGATTTCGGCCTTGGCAATGAGGTCCCGGCTCTGAGGGAACCTTGGTTCATCCCCTTTTTCTGATCTGTGGGCCATCGCTGAGGGGCTGAGAGGCATCGCCTGGCCGCCTCTAGCCCCCCGTGGGCCTTAGGTCGCAAACTCATAAAGGGGATTGAACGAAGCCGCTACCGCGGCGCGCACATCGAGATTTTGTGAGGGTCTCCTGCCTGAGAGGATGTGGATGTTGAAGCCCATCCCTCAGACAGGAGTAGCCGATGGCCCAGTTGAGCCCTCTTCGCCGCCGCATGATCGAGGACATGACCGTCCGTAACATGTCGCCGGCGACGCAGCGATCCTACGTCAGCGCGGTTTCGAAGTTCAGCCGGTATTTTGGCAAGTCGCCCGAGCAGCTGGATCTGGAAGACGTTCGCGCTTTTCAGGTCCATCTCGTCTCGACGGGCATCTCATGGCCTGGTCTCAACCAGATCGTCTGCGCCTTACGCTTCTTCTACGGCATCACGCTCGGCGAGGCGAACGTTCCCGAGCGTATCCCCTATGCGCGCGAGCCGCGCAAACTGCCGGTTGTGTTGAGCGCCGACGAGGTGGTGCTGTTTCTGGAGTCCGTCTCGAGCCTGAAGAGCCGGGCGGCGTTGACCACGGCCTATGCGGCCGGGCTCAGGGCCTCGGAGGTCGCGGGGCTGAGAGTGGCGGACATCGACAGCACGCGGGGCGTGATCCTGGTCCGTCATGGCAAAGGCGCGAAAGATCGCAACGTGATGCTGTCTACGCAATTGCTCGGCATTTTGCGCGCCTATTGGAGGCTCGCCCGGCCAACGATCTATCTCTTTCCCGGACGGGATGAAGAGCATCCGATTGATCCGACGGTGTTGCACGCTGCGTGCCGATCGGCGGTCAATGCCGCCGGGTTGACCAAGCGGGTCACGTTGCACACGTTGCGCCATAGCTTCGCGACGCATCTCTTGGAAAGCGGAACGGACATCCGGATCATTCAGGTTCTGCTCGGTCATAACAATCTGTCGTCGACGGCGCGCTACACGCAAGTCGCGACCCACACGATCCGGGCGACGCAGAGTCCGCTCGATCGATTGTCGTTGGAGGTCATGCCGCCGGGATAGACGGGCGCTCCGGCGCTGGCAATGGCACGCGCCGGAGCTTCCTTCGACCGACCGACAATCGAAGTCGCGGATATTCTGCGTCGCCATGGCGAGGCCTATCTTCGCGATCACGTCGGACATGTAGGGCGGACCGAGCAGCGCGTGATGAGCGCGATCGCGGCGTGCCGAACGGCGGCGCTCGGCGGCCATGTCGAAGCCTGCGACGATTGTGGCGCGACGCGCATCGCTTACAACTCGTGCCGCAATCGGCACTGCCCGAAGTGCCAAGGAGCGGCGCGGGCGCAATGGCTAGCCCACCGGCAGGCCGAACTGTTGCCGGTTCCCTATTTCCACCTCGTGTTCACGCTGCCCGCGCCGATCGCGGCTGTCGCCTTCCAGAATAAGAGCGCCGTCTATGCGATGCTGTTCAAGACCGCCATTGAGGCCGTGACCACGCTGGCCGCCAATCACCGCAGGCTCGGAGCGCGGATCGGCGGCCTGGCCATCCTGCACACTTGGGGGCAGGCGCTGACGCACCACCCTCACATCCATTGCGTCGTCCCCGGCGGCGGACTTTCCATCGACGGCTCCCGATGGATCGAGGCGCGCTCGAGCTTCTTTCTGGCCGTCAAGCCGCTCGCCCGGCTGTTCCGTCGCCTGTTCCTCGAACGCCTGCAAGCCGCCTTCGACGCGAAGGGCCTCGGATTCTTCGGTGATCTCGCCTATCTCGCCGATCGCGCCGCCTTCGCCGCACAGCTGGCTGCGGTGCGTCGCCTCGATTGGATCGTCTACGCCAAGAAGCCCCTTGGCGGACCCGCGCGAGTTCTCGCCTATCTCGGCCGCTACACCCATCGCGTCGCCATCGCCAACAGCCGCATCCAAGCCTGCGACGACGAACATGTCAAATTCACCTGGAAGGACTATCGCGAGGACGGCGCCGTAAAGACCATGAATCTGAAGCCCGACGAGTTCATCCGGCGCTTCCTGCTCCACGCCTTGCCCGACGGCTTCCATCGCATTCGTCACTTTGGATTCCTCGCCAATGGCCATCGAACCGAAAGGCTGGCCCTCTGTCGCTCGCTCCTGGCAAGCCAGGTCGAGCCGACAGCGCACGGAAAGGAAGAACCGGCCTCGCCCGAACCGGACAACAGTAACGGCGTCGATCCTCCGCCCTGTCCGGATTGCGGCGGGCCGATGAGGTTCGTCGCCGACCTTCCTCGTAGCGGCGAACGGCCTCGGTCCAAGACGTCGTCGTTTTGGTGCGATACTTCATGAGCGCCGCTGTGACGATCCCGCCCACAATCACGGTTCGCGCCCTTTCCGTCACGCCAACAATCGGAGGCGGTCGAAACAACTTGAGCCCTCCCGAAGTCGCAGCGCTCATCAGACGCTACTGGCGCGCACTTCCAGCCCATGCAAGCCCCGTTTCGCTGTCGGCCGCTCGCCAAACCCATCATGTTCGCCGCGCGTCGCAAGCCGAAGCGACGAAAGCGCGCTCGCGCCTTACACAAAGCCCATAGCGCCGCCAGCCAACCTCCCCGCGACTTCGTTCAATCCGGCTTCAATGAGGTCCGCTACCCTATGCTCGCAATGTTGCGCCGCGGACCTCACAGAAGCCTCTAGATTCCGTTTTTGGGCGAGGCATGATTCAAGCTCCTTGAGAGGGAGCGAAGATGACGCCGCGCCGATACGAGCTTTCTGACTTTGAGTGGTCGATCATCGAGCCGCTGTTGCCGAATAAGCCGCGGGGGGTGCCACGCTCGGACGATCGCAAGGTGCTCAACGGGATTTGCTGGCGGCTGCGCTCCGGCTCGCCCTGGGCCGACATTCCTGAACGCTATGGACCTTCAACGACCTGCTACAATCGCTTTGTCCGCTGGGCGAAGATTGGCGTCTGGGACCGGATATTCGAGGCGATCTCGAAGGCCTACGACGGCGATTTGCAGATGATCGACAGTTCCTCGATCCGCGTCCACCAGCATGGTGCGAACGGCAAAAAGGGGGGTCTGAAGAAACGCCGTCCCCCGCTGGGGACGTCGCTGGAGCCCGCTGCATGGGGCGCTCGCGAGGCGGACTAACGACAAAAATCCATGCCCTCGTCGACGCCAACGGCCTACCCATTCTCTTGAAGCTGACGCCCGGACAAGCTCATGACAGGCGAAGCGTCGCCGACATGCTGGACGGCCTCAGCCAAGGGCAAATCCTCCTGGCCGACCGGGGCTACGACAGCGACGCCCTGAGAGCGCGCCTCGCCAGTCAAGGCGCATGGGCAACATCAAACCCATGCCCGGCCGCGTAAACGTTCCTTGCTTCAGCCCTTATCTCTATCGCTTTCGCAATCTGGTCGAACGCTTCTTCAACAAACTCAAGCACTTTCGCGCGGTGGCGACGCGCTACGAAAAGCACGACGCAAACTACCTCGCCCTCATCAAACTCGCCGCCATCCGGATATGGTTTCGGTTTATGAGTCGGTGACCTAGGATCACCCGAAGGCTGCTTGATACCATTTAGCAATGGACGCTCTCAGGGTACGCCGAAGCCAATTGCCCTCGCCTGCTAGTCCGACGGAAACCAGCAAACCCGAGACCCGCGAACCCGAGCAGCATCATCAACCATGTCCCGGCTTCTGGAACACCGCTGACGTTAAACTTGATATCAGTTGAGAATGCAACCGAGTTGATTGGACCTTGCTCATTGTTATCGCAACCATAAATGTTTGCCGTACCGCAACTTCCAACTGCAAATGGTACGGAATCGATGGAAAAGTTGTAGCCGTAAGTCCATCCTTGGCCTTCATTGTAATCCTGAATTGTGATATCATTCATTCCGGGCTCTACAAAAGCGGAAATATTTACGGCACCCGAATTCTGTAAAAAGGTAGTCTGTAGAATCTCAAAGTTAGTATAGGCTGAATTCGTGATATACGCCGTCATCACGTCATCAACATTATATAAATCCAATGTATAGACGGTGGCAGATGCTGGGGTACTTAGAAAGCCAGTTCCCAGCACGATAGCACAAATGGCGGAAGTAATAATACTGCGCATGTCACCCTCCGAATTAACGCCGACGTGGCGTGTGCATTCGGATGTTGCCGTCAATTCAACGCGGCGGTCAAGGTGAAACGTTCTGGAAACGCGGGTGGGGATGACCTGGTGGATAAAATCAAACGGTTATGTCCGGCTTCCTTCCAGCGCTTCCAAGTTGCAGCGCCGGTGAGGGGCCCGGGCGGGCCGAGCGGTGGTCTTCCTACGACGCAGTCTCCATCACCGCCTTAGGCTTCCTTCCAGACTTTCGCTTGGGGGTGTCTTTGCGGAGTTGGCCAAGGCCAAACGATTTCGCAAGCGCCGACCTCTTTGCCGCGTATTCGGGCGCGACCATCGGATAGGTGTCAGGAAGACCCCATTTCGTCCTGTACTGATCCGGTGTCATCCCTAAATTCGCAAGATGACGCTTCAAGGTTTTCAATTTTCTTCCATCATCGAGACAAATGAGAAAGCTCGGGGTGATCGACTTCCTAACCGACACTGCTGGCACAGGGCCCTCAGCTTTGGGAACAGCTTCCATGGCACCAAGGTTCGTGAGAGCCCGATGAACCGACTCGAATAAAGCAGGCAGCCCACCGGGAGTGACGGAGTTATGCGCCACATAGGCGGCGACGATCTCGGCTGCCACAGAGAGTTTATCTGATGGATCAACGTTCGAATTTGCCATTTGCTTTCCTCAAAGACGACTCAGTGGCAACGCGGGTACCATAGCAATTACATAAATTCAAGTGACCCGTATCCCTTGCTCTGGTCAGACCTATGTCAAGAGCACATAATTGGATGATGTAGGGAGGGGGTCGGTGAACGAATTAAATAATAACACGTTTCGTTTGACAATCATTTAATAATAGTGTATAGTCCGCATCTCTAGCAACGAGGAGTTGTCCGCCGATTACATAAATAGGAGCGAATATTATAATGGAATTGAACGATAAGTTATTTTGGCTGCGTAGAGTCACACATGACACGTGGCGTTAGGTTTCGACAGGCCGACATTGCTCGTGCCGTAAAGGGAGCTAAGGCCGCTGGGATATCGGTGTCGAAAATCGAGATAGACACAGACGGAAGGATTGTTATCACATCCGGGGTGCCTCACGAATATCAGCCCCGCGACGAATATATGGCTTGGAAGCAAGGACGTGGTGCGAATTCAGCTTAAGGGTGTTGCCCAAACCCGAAAAAAATTAGCGGATGGGACAGTCCGAAACTACTGGTACGCTTGGAGGGGTGGCCCTCGCCTCGAAGGTAGCCCCGGTACGGCTGAATTCGTCGCCTCATACAATACGGCGGTAGCCGCACGACGGAGGCCGAACAATAGTCTTTTGAGTTCCGTTCTCGACGCTTATCAAGACGCAGAAGCTTTCCGTTGTCTCGCTTCGAAGACCAAGAGGGACTACAAGAGAATTCTCCATTCAATTGGCGATAAATTCGGCGATTGTCCTATCAAGCTTCTCGAAGACAGAAGAGTGCGTGGGGACTTCCTCGAATGGCGCGATCAGATAGCGAAATCCTCTCCCCGTCAGTCGGATTACATGATTGCCGTGTTTGCCCGTGCTCTCGCATGGGCATTGGACCGCGGGATGATCTCCGTAAATCCGCTCAAAAAACCCGGTCGTGTTTGGAAGGGATCAAGAGCTGAAAAAGTCTGGGGCGACGACGATGAAAGGAGCTTGCTCGCTGTGGCGAGCCCCCAGATGGCCCTCGCAATCAAGCTCGCCCTCTGGACAGGGCAAAGACAGGGAGACCTTCTACGCCTCACCTGGAACGCCTACGACGGACACTTCATTCGTCTCCGACAATCGAAGACCGGCGTTCGCGTGGTCATCCCTGTCGGGGCACCACTGAAGTCAATTCTGGACGCCACACGTCGAGCGTCACCGTTCATCATCTCTTCCGGGGATAACCGACCCTACACGTCGGATGGATTTCGGGCTACGTGGCGCAAGACGTGTGAACGAGCCGGCATAAAGGGCCTCACGTTCCACGACCTCCGCGGCACTGCTGTTTCGCGATTGGCCAGTGCAGGCGCGACCGAGATCGAGATCGCTGTTATCACCGGCCACGCCGTCAGCAACGTCAAATCCATCATCGACAAATTCTATTTCAGCCGAGATCCAGCCATGGCCGCCAGCGCCATTCGCAAGCTCGAACAGGGAACAAAATCTGCAAACCAACCTGCAAACCATCCCCTTCCGAATTCCGATCAAGATAGCTAACTATCTGATTACATTTGATTTCGATGGTGGGCGCACAAGGGCTCGAACCTTGGACCCGCTGATTAAGAGTCAGCTGCTCTACCAACTGAGCTATGCGCCCATCGCGTCCGCCGGGCGCCTCCGCTCGGCAAGGGCCGGCGTTTAGCAAAGGCTCGGCGGGCTGTCCAGCGGAAACGGGCGCATGGGATGCCCCCGTCCGCGCGTTGCCGCGCCGTTGCCGACGGGCGTCAGTTCTTCGCCTTGTCGACCAGCTTGTTCTTGCCGATCCAGGGCATCATGGCGCGCAATTTCGCCCCCACCTCTTCGATCGGATGGGCGTTGGCGCGCGCGCGCATCGCCTTGAACGAGGTTTGGTTGACCCGGTTTTCCAGCATCCAGTCGCGGGTGAATTTGCCCGACTGGATGTCGTCGAGGACCCGTTTCATCTCCGCCTTGGTTTGGCCGGTGATGATGCGGGGCCCAGAGACGTATTCGCCATATTCGGCGGTGTTGGAGATCGAGTAGTTCATGTTGGCGATGCCGCCTTCATAGATGAGGTCGACGATCAGTTTCACCTCGTGCAGGCACTCGAAATAGGCCATTTCCGGCGCGTAGCCGGCCTCAACCAGGGTCTCGTAGCCGCCGCGGATCAGTTCGACCAGGCCGCCGCACAGGACCACCTGCTCGCCGAAGAGATCGGTCTCGCATTCCTCGCGGAACGAAGTCTCGATAACTCCGGCGCGCCCGCCGCCGATCGCGGACGCGTAGGAAAGGCCGAGATCGTGGGCGTTGCCGCTCGCGTTCTGATGGATCGCGATCAGGCAGGGCACACCCCCGCCGCGCTTGTACTCAGAGCGCACCGTGTGCCCGGGTCCCTTCGGAGCGACCATCAGCACGTCGAGATCGGCGCGCGGCTCGATCAGGTTGAAGTGGACGTTGAGCCCGTGGGCGAACATCAGCGCCGCGCCCTTCTTCATGTTTGGCGCAAGCTCATTGCGATAGATTTCGGCCTGCAGCTCGTCCGGCGTCAGCATCATCACGATGTCGGCCCATTTGGCCGCCTGGGCGACCCCCATCACTTTGACGCCCTCGGCCTCCGCCTTCTTGGCCGACGCCGAGTCCGGCCTCAAGCCCACGGCTATGTCCTTGACGCCGCTGTCGCGCATGTTGAGCAGATGCGCGTGGCCCTGGCTGCCGTAGCCGATGACGGCCACCTTCTTGCCCTTGATGAGATTGAGATCGGAGTCCCGGTCGTAGTAAACGCGCATGTCTAATCCTGGTGTCTCGCGCGCCAAACCCGGCTTTGCGCTGAAAAGAGGGTCGGGCGACGGGGCCGCCGCGCCGATGGCCGGGGTTTCTAGTGAATGCGGGCGGCGCGATCAAGCGGACCGGAAGAGGCCGCGCGCGCCGAAGGCCGGAGCGCCTCCCGCGGCGGTTGGCCTTATGGCGGCGGCGCCCTATTATTCGCTCCGGCCCGCGAAGCGGCGGGGTCTGGCGGGGAGGGGTTTTCCATGCGCTTGCTTCAACGGTTGCGGTCGCTGGCGTTACTCGCGCTGATCGCCATTTCGGTTTCGGCCTGCGGCTACAACGTCATCCCAACCAAGCAGGAGGCCGCCAACGCGGCTTGGGCGGAGGTCCAGAACCAGTACCAGCGCCGGGCCGATCTCGTCCCCAACCTGGTCGCGACGGTCCAGGGCTACGCCAAGCAGGAGAAGGACGTCTTCGTCCAGGTCACCGAGGCGCGCGCCAAGGCGACCTCGATCCACCTCGACGCCAACGACCTGACCGACCCGGCGAAGGTCAAGGAGCTGCAGGACGCGCAAAACGCTCTCTCGGGCGCGCTTGGGCGGCTGCTCGCGGTCAGCGAAAACTATCCCGACCTCAAATCGAACCAGAACTTCCTGGCGCTGCAATCCCAGCTCGAGGGGACCGAGAACCGGATCGCCGTCGCCCGCAGGGACTACATCGCCGCCGTGCAGGACTTCAACACCACGCTCAGGACCTTCCCAACCGTGCTGTGGGCGCAGACGGTGTTTCGCTCGATCAAGCCGCTTGTTCCGTTCACCGCCGACTCCGGAGCCCAGGCGGCGCCGAAGGTGAAGTTCTAGCCCTCGAACCGGGAGCGTTCGGATGCTTCGCCGCTGGCCGCCGGCCCTGATCGGCGCCCTTGTCGCGGCGCTGTGGATCAGCGCGGCGATTGCAGCGTCGAGCTTCCCTCCGCTCACCGGACGGGTGGTTGACGAGGCGCACATCCTGTCGCCCGTCACCGCCGCCGACCTCGACCGCAAGCTCGCCGACCTCGAGCAGAAGTCCGGAATCCAGCTGGTCGTGGCGACCGTGCCCTCGCTCGGCGGCGAGGAGATCGAGCCCTACGCCAACGCGCTCTTCCGCGCCTGGAAACTGGGCGAAGCGAAGAAGAACAACGGCGCTCTGCTCCTGATCGCCCCGAACGAGCGTAGGGTGCGGATCGAGGTCGGCTACGGCCTCGAGGGCACGCTGACCGACGCCGTCTCCAGCATCATCATCGCCAACGCGATCGCGCCCAAATTCAAGGCCGGCGATTTCAACGGCGGCGTCACCCGCGGCGTCGACGACATCATCACCGCGCTCACCACCGATTCGGCCGAGTGGAAACCGAAGCCGACCGACATGCGGGCCGAGCATGAGGCTTCGCTGCTCGATACGCTTGCGCCGTTCCTAATTTTCCTCTTCATCGTGTTCGTGATTTCGCGGATCTCCCGGCGGAGCGGCGGCGGCAATGTCATCTTCATTCCGATGGGCACGGGCGGCGGCTTCGGCCGCGGCGGTTTTGGCGGTGGCGGCGGCTTCGGCGGCGGCGGGTTTGGCGGCGGTTTTTCCGGCGGCGGCGGCTCATCGGGCGGCGGCGGCGCCTCGGGAGGCTGGTGATGATCCTCGAGGCGGCCGAGGCGGCGCGCGTCGAAGCGGCGTTCGACGCCGCGCAACTCAAGACCCGCGCGCCCCTCGTTTGCGTTCTCGCCGGCGCTTCCGCCTCCCGCGACGCCGAGTTTCTGCTCGGCGCCTGCATTCTCGCCCTGGCGACGCCGCTGCCGCTGTTGCTGTTCACTGAACTTTCCGCCCACCGCATCTACGTCGCGCAACTGCTGGTCGCCATTCTCGCCGCGGTCTTGGGTTCGCTGCCACCGGTTCGGCGCTGGCTCGTCCCGAAGCGCATGGCGCGCTCGGCCGGCCACCGGGCGGCGCTGGCGCAATTCGCGCTGCGCGGGATCGACCGCTCGCAGTGCGGCGCTCTCGTTTATGTGTCGCTGGCCGAGCATTACATCCGGATCGTGCCGGCTGAGGATGCGGCGCGAGCGGTCAATCACGACCGCTGGCAAGCCGTCGTCGACGAAGCGCTTGGACCGCTCGCCGCTGGGGCGACGGAAACCGCGCTGCTCGGGCTCGCCCAGCGCTGCGGCGATCTTCTCGCCGGACCATTCCCGCCGGGAGAGTTTGTTGATCTCTTAAAGCGGCAACGGTTTCACGTCGTGTGAGCGTCAAGCATCACGGGATGCGGGATTTGTCGGCTCCCGGCGCGGGTCGACACAGCTGTAAACCATGCCCGCAGCTTGAGATTGCGGGCATTCTCCTCTAGGAACAGGCCTGCGTGGGAAGCTCGCGGGGACGCAATGATAGCACTTGACGTGGGCTCGATCGGGCGGCGGGCGATCGTCGTCCTCGCCGCCATGCTCGCGATCGGCGCCGTTTCGGCGCAGGCGACGCCCTATCTGGTCGTCGACGCCGACAGCGGCCAGGTGCTGATTCAGGACGAGGCGACCGCCCCGTGGTATCCGGCCTCGCTAACAAAGCTGATGACGGTCTATGTGGCGCTGGACGCGGTGCGCGGCGGCAAGCTCACGCTCGACACGCCGCTCGTCATGTCGGCGCGCGCGGCGCGGATGCCGCCGTCGAAAATGGGGTTCCGGCCGGGCACCGAAGTGACGCTCGACAATGCGCTCAAGATGCTGATGGTCAAGTCGCCCAACGACGTCGCGGTGATGGTCGCCGAGGGTGTTTCGGGCTCGGTCGAAGCCTTCGCCGACGACATGAATGCGGCCGGGGAGCGCCTGGGCCTGCACGAATTGCATTTCGTCAATCCTAACGGCCTGCATGATTCCGCCCACGTGTCGTCCGCCCGCGACATGGCGATGATCGCCCGGGCGCTGCTGCGCGAGTTTCCTGAGCATGCCGACCTCTTCAGCATCGGGGCGCTTCAGCTCGGCAAACAGTACATCCCCAATCATAACGGCCTGCTTGGCCGCTATCCCGGCGCCGACGGGATGAAGACCGGCTTCACCTGTCCGGCGGGCTTCAATGTGGTGGCGAGCGCCAGCGACTACGGACGGCGCCTGATCGTCGTCGTGCTCGGCGCGCCGACGGCGAAATCGCGCAACCAGGAAGCCGCGGACCTCTTCGACCGCGGCTTCGCCATAAACGGCGGCGTCGGGTCGCTCGAATCGCTGCCTTCTGGCTCAGGCCCGGCGCCCAACATGCGCGCCGACGTTTGCCTGCGTCGCAACGCAGCCGCGATCGCCGCCGCTGAAGACGAGGGCGTCGCCCAGCCGATTCAGTCGGCTGGGTCCGCCGGCCGCGGGGTCCCGTTCGCTAATCCGTTCGCGGCGCTGCTCGCGCCCGCGCACACCCAGCTCTCGGACGAAAGGATCCGGTTTGATCCGGTTCCCGTCTTTCTCGGTCCCGCCCCGGGGTGGAAAGGTCCGGCGCTCGGCGCCCGTCCCACCGGCGCGGCGGCGGCGTCCAACCTTGCTCAGGGCGTAACCGCCGGCGCCGAGGCGCCGACCACCCCTCACCGCGTGAGGAGCAAGTCGAAGCCCATCCGCGATGCCACCGCGGCGACCAAGGCGCAGAAACTCGTGGCGGCAAAAACCGTCAAGTCCAAGGCCGGCAGCGGCGACAGCGACAAGTAGGGCGTTTCGATCAAATAATCGTGAGTTTTGGGTCGAAAAAGAATCGAATTCCGCTGCCAAAATATAGCACGCGGAAGTAGAAGAAATTTTTTACACCCTGCCTTAGTTTGGCCAGTTTGTGGTCAAGCGCGCGCCGCAACGCCGGAGCATATTGAAAGGGTGCCGCGTGGGATCGGTTCGCGGTTAGCTCGGTTTTCTTGCCCCCCAGCCCCCGAGCGCCAAGACGGACCGAAGGCATTCCACGAAGGCTAGCGGATCGGCGGGCCCCCTCCTAGCCGATCCGCTCTTTTTTTGTCCGCGCGGCGGAACGACCGGCCTTACCCGCCGAATTCAACCCTCTCGTAAGCCCACCGCTTCAGCAGGTGATGCGCGATCGCCACCGGCATTGGCGCTGCGAGGCGATCGGGGTGGCGTCGTTCGAGGAGCGCGAGCGCCTCTTCACGGCTGAACCAGCGGGCATCCTCCAATTCAACCTGATCGACCTTGACGGCGCGGCCCCGAGCCCGGGCGAAGCAGCCGATCATCAGCGAGGCCGGGAAAGGCCACGGCTGCGAAGCAAAATACTGGACCGCGCCGCAAAGGACGCCGGCCTCCTCCCAGATTTCACGCCTGACGGCAGCCTCGACCGTCTCTCCGGGTTCAACGAATCCGGCCAGCGCCGAATACATGCCCTTCGGGAACCTCGGCTGGCGGCCGAGCAGGCAGGAATCGCCGTCGATCGCAAGCATGATGACCACTGGATCGGTGCGCGGGAAATGCGTCGCCTTGCAGACCGTGCAGTCTCGCCGCCAGCCCGCCACCGCGACCTCGGTGGGGGCGCCGCAGTTGGCGCAGAAGCGATGATGGGCGTGCCAGTGCATGAGCGCCTTGGCGGTGGCCAGCATCGCCGCCTGGTCCTGCGGCGCGAGCCCGCCGACTGCGATCGAGCGAAGGTCGATGAGCTTCAAATCCTCGCGGCCCGGAACGATCAGAACCCGCCGATCGAGAAACCCGTCGCTTGCGTCCGCGCGCAGTTCGACCGCCTCGTCAGCCATGAGGGCGGCGAAAATCGGCGCGCCGTCGGGCGCGAGGCCGAGAAGCGCTTCGACCTCAGCCCTTCCGAGCGCCCCGATCTCGCCGACCGGCAGCAGCGCGTCGAGCCCGTTCGCCGTATTGCGCAAGATCGGCATGTCGCGGGCGATGAGGAGCGCGCGGGCGTCTTCGCGGGCGCGCAGGCGAGCGACCTCCGCCGGATCCTCGCGTCGATACGATCCGCGATCAAACCAATCGACGACAAAGCCGAGGCCTTCGAGAGCTGCCAATGCCTGACCTCCTTCAGCCGAGCTCAGTCGGCGAATTGGCGCGGACGGCGAAGAAATCCCATGGCGAGCGCAGCGAGGCCGCGGCTCAAGGATAGCGCGCCTTGAGGTTCGAGATCCGGGCCGCGTCATAGTCGATGATGCAGCGCAGGCGCGGGTCGCCGCCCTTGGCGTCCATGCCCGATTCGAACGGCGCCACGTCTTGACATTCCGAATCGCGCCAGGCGGCCCATTGCGCCTGCGCGTCACTGAGCGAGTGGCGCCACCGGGCCTTTTGCGTCGACATCAAGCCCTGGCGGGCGTCGATGGATTTCATCGCCGCCTCAACCGCCGCGGAAAGCTCCCTCTCGGACCGGTCGGCGTTGGTCCTCAGGCACTCGGCAAGTTCGCGCGCCCCGATCTTGGCGGCGTCGCAGGCGGCCTGGGATGGGCGCGCGTCCTCGGCTCGAGCCAACGAAGACAAGGCGATCACGGCGGCGGCAAGCACGAGGGATCGCTTGATCACGTTGGTCACCCGGAAAAGGAGATGGGGAGAGCGCTTCACAGGCCCGCCGCCGCCTGCGCGGGACGGCTGAGAAACTCCTGCATACGCTCGAGGGCGCGTTCTATATTCTCTAGCGAGTTGGCGTAGGACAGGCGCAAGTATCCCTCGCCGTGGACGCCGAAATCAGGACCCCCGATGACCGCCACGCCCGCCTGCTGCAGCAGGGCCGAAGCGAGGGGCTTCGCCTTCCAGCCGGTGCGGGCGACATTCGGAAAAGCGTAGAAGGCGCCCTTGGTCGTCGCGGCGCGAACGCCGGGCAGCCGATTGAGGCCGACGGTCACCGCTCGGCGGCGCCGGTCGAATTCTGCCCGCATGGCGTCGACCGAGTTCCTGCGGACCTTTCAGCGCCGCGATCCCGGCGAATTGCGTCGCCGCATTGACGCAGGAATAGGAATTGACCGCCAGTTTCCGCGCAATTTCGCGCCAGGGCTTCGGCCAAACGGAATAGCCGAGCCGCCACCCAGTCATGGCGTAGGTCTTCGACCAGCCGTCGAGCAGGATCAGCCGATCGCGGATCTCCGGATAGGCGAGGAGCGACCGATGGGCGAGCCCGTCGTAAGTCAATTGTCCGTAGATTTCGTCCGACAGGATCGCCGCCTTCGGCCATTGCGCAAGCCCGGCGACCAGCTTGTCGATCTCTTCGCGCGGCGTCACGCCGCCGGTCGGGTTGGCGGGCGAATTGAGAATGACGAGGCGCGTCTCGGGCGTCATCAGCTTCAGCGCCTCCTCAGCCGAGAAGGCGAAGCCGTTCGAACTCGCGCATCGGCAGGGGAATCGGCCGCGCGCCCGCGAATTCGATCATCGAGCGGTAGATCGGGAATCCGGGGTCCGGATAGACGATGTCGGCGCCCTTGTCGCCGAACATCATGATCGCCATGAACATCGTCACCTTGCCGCCCGGAACGATGAGGACGAGGTCCGGCGAAACTGCGACGTTGAGACGGCGGTGCAGGTCTTCCGCTACCGCCTCGCGCAACGGTGCGATTCCGGTGGCGTCGGTATAGCCGTGCTCGCCGTCGCGCAGCGCCTTGACGGCGGCCTCGACGATGTGCGGCGGGGTTTTAAAGTCGGGCTGGCCGATGCCGAGATTGATGATGTCGCGCCCCTGGCGCGTGAGCTCGGCCGCCCTCGCCAGAACGGCGAAAGCGTTTTCCTCCCCCATCCGCCCGAAGGCGGAATTGATCGCGGTCAAGACTTGTGGCTCCGGTGGGCTAGCCCCTTTTGGCAAAGCCGCGCTCTCCGAGCAAGCGAAAGCCGCCGGGACGTCGGAGGGCGGTCGCCGGAGCCGAGCTCAGATCTAAACTCGCTTGTTATCCCAGCGCCTTCTCCATCACCCGCCGCAGCCGCGCGGCGAAGGCGGGCGGGTCCTCGACCCCCGCACCCTCGAGGAGCCGGGCCTCGTCGAGCATGAGCCAGGCTGCGTCCTCGATCAGCGGCTTGTCCTTGCCCTCCTTGAAGCGCCCGGCGAGAGCGAGGGTTAGCGGGTGCGTGGGGTTGATCTCGAGGATGGGCTTCGTCCGCTCGGCGATCCGCCCATGCGCGGCCAGCATCCTTTCGAGCTGGCGGTCGGGGCCGAATTCGGGCGCGATGAGACAGGCGACGCTGTCGGTCAGGCGGTCGGACGCGCGAACCTCGGCGACCTCATCGCCCAGGGTCTGCTTGAAGAACGCAAAGAGGGTCGCCACTTCGCCGGTCGCCTCGGCCGGCGCGTTTGCCCCCTCGATGAGCGCGATCGACTTGATGTCGGTTGCGCCCTGGCTCACTGACTTGAACGGCTTGCCGTCGAATCCCGCTGCCGTCGACACCCAGAAGGCGTCGACCGGGTCAGCGAGCAGCAGCACTTCGACCCCGCGCGCCTTGAACCCTTCGAGCTGGGGGCTCGCGGCGAGGCGTTTGGCGTCGTCGCCGGTCAGATAGAAGATCGCCGTCTGGTTCTCGCGTAAGGACGCAACATATTGCGCCAGTGTCCGGTCACCCCCGGCGTGGGTGGTGGTGACGAAGCGGGCGATCTTGAACAGGCCGTCGCGGCGCTCGGGGTCCTCGTACAGACCCTCCTTGATGACCGGGCCGAACTGCTCCCAGACCTTGGCGAACTTGTCCGGCTCGGCCTCGGCGAGCTTGCCCAACTCCTGGACAATGCGGTTGGTCACCCCCTTGCGGATCGCGGCGAAGACGTCGCTCTTCTGGATCAGCTCGCGCGAGACGTTGAGCGGCAGGTCGGCGCTGTCGACCACCAGGCGCACAAAGCGCAGCCAGCCGGGAAGGAGGTCGGCGTCTTCGGTGATGAGGACGCGGCGCACGTAAAGCTTGTTGCGCCCCTTGCGCGCCGGATCGAACAGATCGAATGGCCGCGAGCTTGGAATGAAGGCGAGCACGGTATATTCATGCCTTCCCTCCGCCCGCCAATGGAGCGTCAGCGCCGGCTCGTCGAACTGGCCCGCGAGGCCGCGGTAGAATTCTGTGTATTCCTCCGCCGTCACGTCCGACTTGGACTTGGCCCAGATCGCCGCCCCGTCAGCGATCCGGCGCTTCTCGGCCCCGAGCTTCTCGATAAGGTCGATCGGCACGGCGACTGCGCCCGAGTGCTCGCGCACGATCCGCTCGAGCCTCCGCGGCTCGGCGAATTCGTGCGACGCGTCGTTGAGATGAAGAACGACGCGCGTGCCGCGCTTCGGCGCGGATTCGAGCATGAGCGGCGCGATGGTGAACGAGCCTTTGCCGTCCGACGACCAGCGCCAGGCCTCGGCGGTCCCGGCGCGGCGGGTGTCGACCGTGACTTCGTCCGCGACCATGAACGACGAATAAAAGCCGATGCCGAACTGGCCGATGAGGGCCGCCGCTTCCTTGCTCGCGTCATCGGCCGCCAGCTTCTCCAGAAAGGCCTTGGTGCCGGAGCGGGCGATCGTGCCGAGCCCCTCGGTCAGGTCGTCGTGGGTCATGCCGACGCCGTTGTCCGAGAAGGTCAGCGTCTTGGCGTCAGGATTGATGGCAATCTCGATTGCGAAGGGGGCGCCGTCCTCGATCAGCTCGGGGCGGGAGATCGCCTCGTACCGCAGTTTCTCGCAGGCGTCGGCGGCGTTGGAGACGAGTTCTCGGACGAAAATCTCCCGGTCGGAATAGACCGAATGGACCATCAGATGCAGCAGGCGCGAAACGTCGGCCTCGAAGCTCTGGGTCCTCGCTTCGCTGGTCGGGGTCTGGGCGTCGGCGGTCAAGTCTCAAACCTCTTCGAGAATGATGGGTCGGAACGGCCGGCCAAAATTGCGGGTGCGCGCTCATATCGGCGCGCCCGCCCGTCGATTCAAGCCGAAGTCGGGCGTTTCTTGGTGACCGACGCGTCAGCCCTCCGACGTGGTGAGCGCCAGCGCGTGCAACTCGCCGCCCATCCGGCCTTTCAGCGCTTCGTAGACCATCTGGTGCTGCTTAACCCGGCTCTTGCCCTTGAAGGCTGAGGTGACGACGGTCGCGGCATAGTGGTTCCCGTCGCCCGCTAGGTCCTTCACTTCGACGCGGGCGTCGGGGAAAGCCTCGCGGATCATCCGCTCAATCTCGGTTTGGGACATTGCCATGGCGATTGTGCTCCCTGATTGCCTCGACCGCGTGGTCCTCTTCCTCGGCCTCGGACTCGAGCCGGGCGACGATATCCTCGGCCGGTTCGGTCGCGGCGATGGTGACGCCGTCGGTCATGAGGATAAGGCAGTCGACGGAATCGGATGCGTTGATGGCGACCACATGCTCGGGCCGGACATAGGCGAAGCCCGCTTTGGTCTTGACGACGACGAACGGAATCATGCGTTTTCCCCCTATTGGCGATCCATGAAGTCTGGAAGCCAACTCTCGTATGCTTGTCTCAGCGCCGCAAGGGCGAGCGGCGCGGCGCCGCCGAGCCTCAAGCTCTCGCCGCCGGTGACGCCGATCCGCGAGAGCGGGACCTCCAGCCGCTTCGCCTCGTCGGCGATGGCCGCCCTTTCGGCCGGGGCTGAGGTCAGGACGTAGCGGCCCTGGTCCTCGCCGAAGAAGAACGCATGCTCGAGTCCAAAGGCCGCGATCGTCGCGCCGACCCCTCCGGCAAGCGCCATTTCGGCCAGCGTCACCGCGAGGCCGCCGTCGGAAAGGTCGTGGACGGCGCCGACCCGCCTCGCCCGAATGAGCGAGGCGACGAATGCGCCGTTGCGGCGCTCGGCGGCGAGATCGACCGGCGGCGGCGCGCCCTCCTCCCGTCCCGCGACTGTCACCAGCCAGGCCGACCGGCCAAGCCAGGACGTCGTCCCGCCGATCAGGAGGATATCCTCTCCGGCCGTCTTAAAAGCGAGCGTCGCCGAGTTGGCGACGTCGTCGATGAGGCCGACCCCGCCGATCGCCGGCGTCGGCGGGATGCCCTCGCCCATCGTCTCATTGTAGAGCGACACGTTGCCCGACACGACGGGAAAGTCGAGCGCGCGCGCCGCCTCGCCGACGCCCTCGATGCAGCCGACCAGTTCCCCCATCGCCTCGGGCCGCTCGGGATTGCCGAAATTGAGATTGTCGGTGAGCGCGAGCGGGCGCGCGCCGACGGCGATCAGATTGCGCCACGCCTCAGCCACCGCCTGTTTTCCCCCCTCGCGCGGATCGGCTGAGCAATAACGCTCGGTGCAGTCGGTCGTGAGCGCCAGGCCCTTCGGCCCCTCGCCGAGCCTGACCACCGCGGCGTCGCCGCCGGGGCCCTCAATGGTGTTGCCGAGGATAAGGGTGTCGTACTGCTCTGTGATCCAGCGCTTGGACGAGAGATCGGGCGACGAC
This sequence comes from uncultured Alphaproteobacteria bacterium, assembly GCA_963794155.1. Lineage (GTDB taxonomy): Bacteria > Pseudomonadota > Alphaproteobacteria > Rhizobiales > Beijerinckiaceae > Roseiarcus. The sequence goes on from CAWCCX010000012.1 coordinate 72,848, forward strand.
AAGAGCTTGATCAGGGCCGCGTCGGTCGGCGCCGGGGCAATGATCGCGGCAGGGTCGAGGACCGGCGAGGGCCGCGTCTGCGTCCACGGGCGGTCATAGAGCGGCGCTTCGCTGCCGAGCTCCTTGATCGGCAGATCTGCCTTGACCTTACCGCCCTGCCTGACCACGAACCGCCTGGAATCGGTGGTCCTGCCGATGACGGCGAAATCGAGCCCCCACTTGCGGAAGATGGCCTCTGCCTCGTGTTCCTTCTCGGGTCTGAGCACCATCAGCATCCGCTCCTGGCTCTCGGACAGCATGATCTCATAGGCGCTCATTTCGGTCTCGCGGCAGGGCACGCGGTCGAGGTCGAGCTCGACCCCGAGGTCGCCCTTGGCCCCCATCTCGGCCGCCGACGAGGTGAGGCCCGCCGCGCCCATGTCCTGGATCGCGACCACCGCGCCTGAGGCCATTAATTCGAGGCAGGCCTCGAGCAGGAGCTTCTCGGCGAACGGATCGCCGACCTGGACGGTCGGGCGCCGCTCCTCGGCGTCCTCGGCGAAGGACGCCGAGGCCATGGTCGCGCCATGGATGCCGTCGCGTCCGGTCTTCGAGCCGAGATAGACGATCGGATTGCCGACGCCCGTCGCCTTCGAGGTGAAGATCGCGTCCCGTTTGGCGACGCCGACCGCCATCGAGTTCACGAGGATGTTGCCGTCGTAGCGCCGATGGAAGCCGACCGAGCCGCCGACCGTCGGCACCCCGAATGAATTGCCGTAGCCGCCGATCCCCGCCGCCACCCCCGCGACCAGCCGCCGGGTCTTCGGATGATCGGGCGCGCCGAAGCGGAGGAAATCGAGGCAGGCGATCGGCCTTGCGCCCATGGTGAAGACGTCGCGCAGGATGCCGCCGACTCCCGTAGCCGCGCCCTGGTAGGGCTCGATGAACGAGGGATGGTTGTGGCTCTCCATCTTGAACACGCAGACGTCGCCGTCGCCGATGTCGACGACCCCGGCGTTCTCGCCCGGGCCGTGGATGACATGGGGGCCTGTCGTCGGCAGCTTGCGCAGATGGAGGCGCGAGGACTTATACGAGCAATGCTCGTTCCACATCGCCGAGATGATGCCGAGTTCGGTGAAGGTGGGGTTGCGTCCGATGAGCGCCACAAGCCGCGCGTATTCGTCGGGCTTGAGCCCATGCGCGACGGCGAGCGCCTCGTCGACTTTCGGTTCGGAAACACTCAACGGCTCTATATCCCAACTCGATCAAATATTCGTTGCGCCCCATATCCGCGCGCGCGCGTTATCTCAAGTTTTGGCGCTGGCTCCTCGGCGCCGAGCGTCGCCAAAGAGGCCATCGTAGGTTCGCCAATAAAAATGTCAATTTTATCATCAATTAGTTGCGCAAATGAAAAATCAATGATAATGTCAATTATTGAAGGAGCTATCCATGTCTAACGTGGTCCAACTGCCGCGGCCCCAGTCGCAGCGGCCCGCGATTTAGGGATTGGGATTCTACGTGCGCGTTAACCGAAGCGACCACGTAGAATTGTTGCATTTGCTTCGAACGGGTGAGATGGGAATTTTCGGTTTCGTCATTGATGCCCATAACATCAAGCGTCACCAGGACCTTGTGACAGAAGCGCGTCGTCACGGCCTCGACGTTATTCTTGACCCGAAAACCCAGCAAATGAGTTTTCCCGGTGCTCACACCGAAGTGCTGGCGGCGTTGCCTTGGGGACTGGAACGACACCACAACGTAACCGACTTTGACGGCGAAAACGGCCAACGCCGCGCGGCGCAGATCGTTGAAGCCGCCGCGATGAACGGCTTCACACAGATACTGGGTCCGACGCATCTTCTGAGCAGTCCGAATGATCCATGGCTCCGCCGCGACATTGCGATGATGAACTGGACGGCCGACCGGATTGCCCGGACTGGCACGAAACTAGATCTAATCTATTCGCTCGCGATTCCGATGACTCTCTTACGCGACAGGGTCGAGCGTCGCGCCATCATTGCGGGGGTTGCAGATGCGCCCTGCACGGCGATCTGGCTGAAGGTGGAAAATTTTGGCGACGACGCGACAGGGGAAAAAGTGGCCGCGTATATCGACGCTTGCAGGGATTTCCATGCGTGCGGTCTGCCGCTCATAGGGGATTATATAGGCGGCCTGCCGGGGCTTGGAGCACTAGCTTTTGGCGCGGTAGGCGGTATCGCACACGGCGTCACGATGCAGCAGAACTTCAAGGCGTCCGGCTGGCGTCGCCCCCGTGTAAAGGGAAGCGGCGGCCCGAGCTGGCGCATCTACATTCCGCAACTCGATCTTCTGCTTAGACGCAATGCCGCGCAGAATCTTTTCGGGGCGTCGCCGAAAATCAGGGCGATGTGCGGCTGCCGGGACACGCATTGTTGCCCGCATGGCCCGGGCGATATGCTGAATCATCCCGCCCGGCACGCCATCTATCAGCGCGCACGAGAAATCGAGCGTCTCAGCTCAGTCCCGGAGACGGTGCGCGCGGGGCAGTACCTGAACCAAAATGTGCGCCGGGCGTCCGACGATGTTGCGCATGTCGCGGCCATTCCGTTTGACGACCCAGACTTGGCGAGAGTCCTTCGCGAGAAGCAACGCGAAATGAGTCGCTTCCGGCCGATGATGGCGCACCTCCTTGAGAGCATTGCGTCTCCCTCAGTGGCCATGGCCCCTCCGCGCCGTCAAATGCCGAAAGGCGGGTAGCTATGCGAGCAAGGAAAACGATCATACGCGGGCGAGGCTAAGGCAATGACCAACGCAGTCGCCAGACGACTAGATTCGCTCCGTACTAAGGGAGCAATGAAGAATATCGAAGTCGCCAATCTCCTGGGATCGAGGCCAGAAACCGTCTCGCGCTGGAATCAGGGCCGCGCTTACCCGCATGCCTCTACGGAAAAGACGCTGCTTGAGCTGGAGTACATCGTCGATCAGCTTGCAGACTTCTACGAACCAAATGAAGCGCGACAATGGATCTTCGCGCCGCAAAAGCTGCTGGCGGGAGTATCGCCTGCGGAGTTGATTCGCAGTGGCCGGATTGATGAAGTCATGCGGTTGGTGGGGCAACTCCGCGAAGCTGTTCATTTCTAAGTCGCGGACGGCCATGATTCACGATCAGGGCCTCGTCGATCAGCTAAGCGCGCTCGCGGTTGAGCGTTTCAATGGTGAGGTCTTTCGGGCAACAGGCATCAGCGCCGATCCTTTGGCCTTCTCGGTCAACGGCGGCCGCTGGGCGCCGGCGCCGCAAGATGGAGCAGACGTGCCTGTTCTCTACACTAGCGTCGCGCGCGATGGCGCCCTCGCCGAAATTGTGTCCTATCTGATGCAGCTAACGCCACTGCCGGTGTCGCGACCGCTCAAGGTATCGTGGCTCGGGGTTTCCACGGCAAGGACGCTGCGGCTTGCGCGTGTTGGTCTTGAGGTATTGGGCATTGATATGGCGCGATACGGCGAACGCGACTACCGTCGGACACAGAGCGTTGGCGCGGCGCTCGCGTTCCTGGGTATTGACGGCCTGATTGCGCCGTCCGCTCGCTGGCAATGCGACAATCTGATGATCTACCAAAGCAACCACCTGCCGACCGAGCGGCTGGAGGTCATTACGGAAGAAACTGTCGATTGGGTCGACTGGGCGCGGCAGAACGGATTTGCGGAACTGGTTCCGCCTCACCGCCGCCCGAACAGCCGCTCGATGTCGGCGGGCTTGAGCTGACATAGGTCGGGCGGCCGTGGTTGCATTGGCCGGCTCCCGGCGTCGCCTCCATCTCGCGCAGGAGCGCGTTCATCTCGTCGGGCTTGTCGTAGGCAAGGTCGCGCACGAGGCCCGCAAGGTCCCCCGCCGCGATCGCTGTGCGCGCTTCGCGCACCATGACCGCGCCAGGACCGAAGCCCTCGACGATGAGGCCGAGGCCGCGGGCGGCGAAATCGGACTCTCCTTCGACCCGCCGGGACGATCGCCATGACCGAATCCGCCCTCTCCGAGCTCTACCGGGACTATATCGGCTGCCTGAACCGGCAGCATTGGCTCGATTTGCCAAAGTTCGTCCGGGACGATGTGCGCCACAACGGTCGGCCGTTCGGGCTTGCTGGCTATCGCGCCATGCTCGAGCGCGATTTCGATGCGATCCCCGACCTTCGGTTCAATGTCGAATTGCTGGTCAGCGAACCGCCCCTGGTCGCAAGCCGGCTGAGATTCGACTGCACGCCCAAGGGTCTGTTCCTCGGCCTGCCGGTCAATGGGAAACGGGTGTCCTTCGCAGAGAACGTGTTTTACAAATTCCGGAGCGGCAAGATCGAGCAGGTCTGGTCGGTCATCGACAAGGCGGCGATCGAATCTCAGCTTTGAAGCGAAGGCGCCGCGCGACGCAGCTCCGCCTCACCTTCGCCCGAACAGCCGCTCGATGTCGGCGAGCTTGAGCTCGACGTAAGTCGGGCGGCCATGGTTGCATTGGCCGGCGCCTGGCGTCCGCTCCATCTCGCGCAGGAGGGCGTTCATCTCGTCGGGCTTGAGCGCCCGCCCGGCGCGCACCGAATGGCGGCAGGCGAAAGTCCCGAGCCAGCGATCGAGGCGGCGCGCCAGACTCTGCGCGCCGTCGTCGGCCGCGAGGTCGGCGGCGAGATCGCGCACGAGGCCGGTAAGGTCGCCCTCGGCGATCGCCGAGGGCGCTTCGCGCACCATCACCGCGCCGGGGCCGAAGCCCTCGACGACGAGGCCGAGGCCGGCGAGCGCGTCGGCATGGGCGTCGATGAGCGCCGACGCGTCGGGATCGAGATCGACCACGAGCGGGGTCAGGAGCATCTGCCGCTCGATCCCGCCCTCCTCGCGCTCCCGCTTGAGCTTCTCGTAGACGATCCGCTCGTGCGCCGCGTGCTGGTCGACAATGACGACGCCGTCGGCGGTCTGGGAGATGATGTAATTTTCATGCACCTGCGCCCGCGCCGCGCCGAGCGGAGCCATGAGGTCGCGCTCCTCCGCTCGCGCGGCCGCCGGCGCCGAGGGCGCGAGCTCGGCGAAGGCCGCCTGCGCCGGCTCGGCGAGCCGCGGCGCGGCGGGCGAGGCGCGCCAGTCCCAGCGGGCCGAGGATCGCGCTCCGCGCCAGGTTTGCGGCGGGCGCATGGCGAGGATCGTCGCCGTCCCGCCGGTGGTCGCCGCCCGATGCAGCGCCTCGCCTAAGCCCTGCTTGATCGCGCCGACGATCAGGCTGCGGACAGCGGCGGGGTCGCGAAAGCGCACCTCGGCCTTGGCCGGATGGACGTTGACGTCGACCTCGCGCGGATCGCATTCGACGAAGAGGGCCGCGGCCGCGTGCCGGTCGGGCGGCAGGAAATCGAGGTAGGCCCCGCGCAGCGCGCCGGCGAGCGTCTTGTCGCGCACCGCCCGCCCGTTGACGAACAGGAACTGCTGGGAGGCGTTCGGCCGGCTGAAGGTCGGCAGCCCGATGCGGCCAGTGAGCCTTGCGCCGTCGCGGCGCGCGTCGAGCGCAATCGAATTCGCGGCGAAGTCGTCGCCCAACGCCTGGCGCAGCCGCTCAATGGAACCCGCTTCGCCTTGGCCTGCGGCCGGCCAGTCGAAACCCGAGCCGATGTCGCTCGCAAACGAAAAGCGCGCGTCCGGCGCGGCCATCGCCAGCCGTTTGACCGCGTCGGCCGCGGCCAGCGCCTCCGACCGGTCGGATTTGAGAAACTTGAGCCGCGCCGGCGTCGCGGCGAAGAGATCGCGCGCCTCGATCCGCGTCCCCGGCGGCGCGCCGCAGGGTTCGATTAAGCTCTTTCTCCCGTCCTCGACCACGAGCTTGAGGCCGGTCGGCCCGCCCGGACAACGAGAGCGGATTTCGAGCCGCGACACCGAGGCGATCGATGGCAGCGCCTCGCCGCGGAAGCCGAAGGTCGCAATCGCGGTCAGATCGCCGTCGGGAATTTTCGACGTCGCGTGCCGCTCGACGCTCAAAGCGAGATCCGCTTCGTCCATGCCGCGCCCGTCGTCGACGACCCGGATCAGCCTTCGCCCGCCGGCCTCGATTGCGACCTCGATCGTCTTCGCCCCGGCGTCGAGCGCGTTCTCGATGAGTTCCTTGATCGCCGCCGCCGGCCGCTCGATCACCTCGCCCGCGGCGATGCGGTCGATGGTTAAGGGATCGAGTTCGGCGAATCGGCATGGGGGTGCTGGCCTCAAGCGCACTATCGCATTGGCGGACGAGCCGGGAAAGCGCTAGCTTCCGCCGGAGCCAGGCGGCGCTTTGATGGCGCGCTCAGGAGGACGAGGCATGAGGTTCGAGGGCGGCTGCTATTGCCGGAAGGTTCGTTACGTGGCCGAGGGCGACCCGGTCCTCAAGGCGCAATGCCATTGTCGTGAATGCCAGTACATCAGCGGGGGCGCGCCGAACATGTTCATGCTGATGCCGCCCGCGGGCTTCCGCTATGTGAGCGGGTTGCCGAAGACCTTCACCCGACATGATCTCGACCGGCCGGTGACGCGTGAGTTCTGCGAGAACTGCGGCGCCCACCTCACGACCCGGAGCCCCAACGTTCCGTTGGTGATTCTGAAGGTGGGCACCCTTGACGACCCGAGTCTCTATGGCCGTCCGCAGATGGCGATCAACACCCTCGACAAGCAGTCCTTCCACGTTATCCCTGAAGGCCTGCCGACATTCGAACGCCTCCCGCCGCGCTAGGACAGCGAAGCGGCCGGCGGCTTCAGAACCCCTCCGGCCGTCCGACCACCGTCGTATGCAGCGACCCGTCGCCGAACGCGCGATGCGCCGCGCGGCGGACGCTCTCGATCGTCACCGCCGCGATCTCCCGGTTGCGCTCGACGAGCCAGCCGGGCGCGCGGCGCTCGAGCTGGATCTGGATCAGTTGGGAGGCGATCTTGGCCGAGGTGTCGAAGCGCAACGGATAGGAGCCGATGAGATAGGTCTTGCCCTTTTCGAGCTCCTCCCCGCCCAGGCCGTTCAGCGCCACGTCGCGGATTTCCGCCGACGCGACGTCGAAGGATTCGCGCGCCCGCTCGTTCTTGGTCGTCGTGCCGCCGTAGAAATAGGTGCCATGCTCGAGCGCGTAGAAGGTCCCGAACACCGTATAGGCGAGGCCGCGCTTCTCCCGCACCTCGCGGAACAGGCGCGAGGTCATCGAGCCCGAGCCGCCCAGCACATGGGCGGCGACGATGCTGGCGATGTAATCCGGATCGTCGCGCCTGAGCGCCGGCCGGCCGAAGCGGATGGTCGATTGCGGCACGTCGAGATCGATAAGGTCGATCGCGCCTAAGCCCTTAAAGGCGGCCTCGGGGACCGGCTTGAGGCGCCCCTTCGCCGGCAGGTCGGCGAACGCCTTGTCGACCAGCGCCGCAGCGCCCGCTTCGTCGATCGCGCCGACGACCGCGATCATCAACTGGTCGCGGGCGATCCCGCCTTTCGCGGCCTCGATGAGGTCGGCCCGCTCGATCCGGGCCAGCGTCTCGAGCGAGCCGTCGGCCGGCTGGCCGTAGGGGTGGCCGGGAAAGGCCTTCGCCTTCCAGTTGCGGTTGGCGAGGGTGCCGGGGTCGTTGGCGACATGCCGCAGGCGCGCGTTCATGTGCTCGCGCACCCGCTCGAACGGCTCCTCGTCGAACCGCGGCGCGTTGACCGCAAGACGCAGAAGCTCGCCGGCGCGATCGAGGTTCTTGATGAGCGTGCGCATGCGCCCGCTCCAATGGTCGCGGTCGCAGTGGAAGCTCATCTCGACCGCCTTCTCGTCGAGCGCCCGATGGAAGGCTTGCGAATCGAATTCTCCCGCGCCCTCGTCGAGGAGCCCCGATATGAGCGCGCCCAGGCCCGCCTTCTCGGCCGGGTCCTGCGCCGCGCCGCCGCGCATCGCGAATTCGAGCGACACCAGCGGCACCGCGTAGGAGCGCACGAGCCACAGCTTCAGGCCCCGCGGGGTCGTGACGATGTCGACATTGACGGCGGAATGAGAGGGAGAGACGGCAAGGTGTTTCTGCATGGGCGTTTCCATAAGTGTTCGTCTTGTTGGCCCGGCGCCTTGGTTGGGCGGCCCAGCGAATGGGCCTCCGCCTAAGCCGCCTCGCTCTCGATCGGCAGGAGATGTCCGGTGACCGCCGGCTTGTGATCGAGCCAGCGGCGGGCCGCTTCGATCACCGTCTCCGGCGTAACCGCCTCGATCCGCGCCGGCCATTCCTCGACGTCGCGGAGCGTCTGGCCAATCGCCAGCGACGAACCGTACCAGCGGGCGAGGTCCGACTGGCTGTCGCGGGCGTAAGTCGCGTCGGCGACGAGGCGGGTCTTGGCCCGCTCGAGGTCGCCCAAGTCGACGCCCTCATGCAGGAACTTGGCCAGCGCGCGGTCGAACGCCTTGTCGAGCGTCTCGAGCGCAACCCCAGGCGCCGGGGTCATGTTGACGATGAACCGGCTCTGGTCGACCGCGGTGCCGTGATAATAGGCCCAGGCCGAGACCGCGAGTTTCTCCTCGATCACCAGCGTGCGGTAGAGGAGGCTCGTCTGGCCGCCGCCGAGGAGATGGCCGAGCACTTCGAGCGCTTCGGCTTCGCCTTCCTTTGCGGTGCGGGCGGAGGGGGCGAGATAGTGCCGCTGCCAGCCGGGCTGCTCGACCTTGTCGTCGGCGACCGTGACCACCCGGCTCGCGACCGTCGGCGGCTCCATCGGCCGCACGCGCTCGGGCTTCGCCCCGCGCGGCTTGATCTTGCCGTAGGTCTTGTCCGCAAGCGTGCGGGCCTCTCCCGCCTCGACGTCGCCCGCCACGACGAGAATGGCGTTTTCGGGCGTATAGAACCGCCGGTAATAAGCGAATGCGTCCTCGCGCTTCAGGCCCTCGATCTCGTGCCCCCAGCCGATGACCGGAATCCCGTAGGGATGGTGGGTGAAGAGGGTCGCCTGCACCGCTTCGCCGAGCTGCGCGCCGGGGTCGCTGTCGTAATGCATGCGCCGCTCCTCGAGCACCACGTCGCGCTCGGGGGCGACGATGTCGTCGGTGAGGGTGAGGCCGGTCATCCGGTCGGCCTCGAACTCCATGCAGGCTTTGAGGTGCTGCTTGGCGACCTGCTGGAAATAGGCGGTGAAATCGTTGCTGGTGAACGCGTTCTCCTGGCCGCCGACCTCGGAGACGAATTCCGAGAACTCGCCCTTGGGATGGCTCTTGGTGCCCTTGAACATCAGGTGTTCGAGGAAGTGGGCGATCCCCGACTTCCCCGGCGGATCGTCGGCCGACCCGTTGCGGTACCAGACCATGTGGGTGACGACGGGGGCGCGATGATCGGGAATGACGATCACGTCGAGGCCGTTGGCAAGGGTGAAATGCGCGACCTTGGCCGCTGGCTGAACATGAGACGTCATCAGAGCTCGTTTTTCGTGTCTCGGACCCTCGCCGCCGATAAGGCCGCTGCGCGGCCCAATCGTGACGATCCCGCGACATATAGGGCGCCGCCGCGCGGCTTGCGAGTCGGAGGAAGCGCCGAATTCCGGAGGACCCTGAGAGGCAGGCGTCTCCGTACGGGCATGTCGGCGGTCTGCGCCGATCAAGCCTCGCCCGTCCGTCCGCCCGCATAGCCGCGGCGCCAGCTTCCCTGCTCGACGGCGCTGAAAAATGCCGCGACCTGAGCATTGAACGCCCCCGGCTCTTCGAGATTGATCGCGTGGCCGCTGTTGGGGCACATCCACAGGCCGGCGTTGGGAAGGGCTGATTTCAGCATCAGGTTCGTCTCGACGCACGGTTCGTCTTCGTCGCCCACCGCCAGCAGGACGGGAATCGTCATCCGCGAGAATTGATCGCGAAAGTCGTACAATGAGGGCCGCAACGCCTGGTAGCGCGCCACCGTATTCGCCATGCCGCGCGGCGAATGCTGGCCAAGGCAATCGACGAATTCCCGCCAGCCGCGCGGGTCCTTGTGTTTCAACTGGACGCGGTTCGGATTGTGCGCCATTTCTTGCGCCATCGCCGCCATGCCACGCTCGATAAATCCCTGCGCGAGCGCCCTTGACTGTTCCTGCCAGGCCGAACGCGCCGACGGCGGCGAACCGGACCCGACCCCGGCGGCGACAATGGCGTCGGCTTTCTCCGGAAATCTGAGCCCAAACTGGAGCGCCGCATAGGCGCCCATACTCAGCCCAACGACGTGGGCGCGCTCGATCGCGAGACCCTGCATGACGGCGGCGATGTCGTTGACCGAAAACTCCCAGCCGTAGAGATCCGCGTCCTCAGGAACATCGCTCGGCGGATATCCGCGGGCATTGTAAGTGATGCAGCGGTAGGCGCGAGAGAAGAAGCGGACCTGGGACTCCCATTGACGGCAGTCGGAGCCGAACTCGTGGACAAAAACGACCGGGCGCCCGCCGCCCGTATCCTCGACATAGAGTTTGATCCCGGATGCGTCGACATAAGGCATCGCGGCGCTCCTCCCTTTTGTGGCTGTTGCGGCGGCGCTTGACTCAATCCCACACCGCGCCGGCCGCGGGGATTTCGGAATTCATGGGCTCACGCCTTCCATAAACGGATTGACGATCATGCAGTCGCCGAAGCGCCGGCCGTGCTGAAAATCCTCGCTATAGAGCGTCTCGCAGCCCGCCTCGATCGCGGCGGCGAGGATCAAGGCGTCGTAGAATGCTAAGCCGTGGTCACGCGCGAGCTCTACGGCACTCGCGTGCGTAGAGGAAGTGATCGGTACAATATCGTGAAACCAATCGCGAATGACGCCGAGCGCGGCCTCGATGTCCGCCCAGGGGCGCCGGCGCTTTTTGTGAGCGACATGCGTGAATTCGTTGAGCACCTGGGCGCTGATGACGCCGCCTCTTGCGAGAACTTCGAGGGCGCGCTCGCGCTTCTCCACAACCAGAAACGCGTAGACAAGAACGTTCGAGTCGAAGAACGAGCTCAACGGTCGTTCGCTTCGTCACGATCGAACTTGTAGCCCTCCGGAGCGGGCCAGTTGAACTGCTCCATCGCTTTCAGGAACTCCGCCCGCCGGTCGCGCTTCTCGACAACGATCTCGTTCTTGCTGGCGGCGACGATGCTCAGTTCGTCCCCAGGCGCAAGATGAAGCTCGTCGACGAGCGCCTTGGGTAGTCTGACCGCCAGACTGTTTCCCCATTTCGCGACGTGCATGTAAATCTCCCATAGGCGGCGCGAGGCCGTCCTGCGGCGCTACCGCTCGTTGGCTTCTTCGCGACCGAATTTGCAGTCGGACGGAAGCGTGACCCGCATCGACGCCAGCCGCGCGAGCGCCTGCTTGCGGCGCTCGTCCTTGACGACCGCCAGACGCTCCCGGGTGGCGTCGACGACCTCGAGTTCGTCGCCAGCCGCCAAGGAGAGTTCGTCGACCAGCGCCTTGGGCAGCCTGATAGCGAGACTGTTCCCCCATCTGGCGACGCGCATGATATCCTCGGTTGATAAACGTCAAGTCGTGTATATGGCGCCCGCCATATCAAGGCCGGACGGGCCCGTCAACGCTCGGATTGTTCAACGTCAGCCTTGGCCATGCGCGAGGAGCCGGACTCAATCACTCCCGGCGAATGCTCCCCGCAGGGCGAAATCTTGGCGCCATGCGCTCCTTGCATGGATTAGGCGGCGACGTCGCGCCACAATTCCCGAGCGCGGAACAAGGACGTTATCGGGCTGGAACAGGGAAAATAACCGCCGGAACAGGGAACACCAGACGCCATTCCACGATCTTGCCCCAATCCGCGCCTCGGCCGCGGCGCCCATGTCCGGGCTGCATGGATCGCGGGCTCAAAAAGCGGCGCGGGCGCCTCGTGCATGGCCCACCAACTCATTCGTCGAGGCCTTCGGCGCGGCGCCAGTCGATGAGCAACGTGCGACGCGCCTTCGGCGGGCGCTCGTCGAGCACCCCGACCTTTTCCATCCGGTCGAGGCGGAAATGCCGGAAGGCCTCGCGCGTCTCGCACCAGGCGGCGAGCATCCGAGCATGGTCGAAGAAGCCGAGCGCGACCGGCCAGACGACCCGGGTCGTCGAGCGGCCGCCTTTGTCGATATAGGCGAGCTTGAGCTTGCGCTCGGCGCCGAGCGCCTCCCGGACCAGCGGCAGGCTCGCCGCCTCCCGCGCGCTCAGCGCGCTCGCGCCGGCGAGCAGCGTCGGCCAGTCGAGCGCCTCCGCCCGCTCGGGCGGCAGGACGGCGGCGATCTTGGCGAGCGCGCCGCGCGCCGCCCGCTTGAGGCCCTCGTCGGCCCGGCCCTCGACCCAGGCTGCGCCGAGCGCCAGCGCCTCGACCTCCTCGAGGCTGAACATGAGCGGCGGCAGGGTGAAGCCGGGCCTCAGCACATAGCCGAGCCCCGCCTCGCCCTCGATCCGCGCCCCTTGGGCCTTCAAGGCCTCGATGTCGCGGTAGAGCGTGCGCAGCGACACCCCGAGCTCATCCGCCAGCGCTTGGCCCGCGACTGGGCGGCGGCGGAGGCGAAGGCTCTGCATGAGCTCGAGCAGCCGCTCGGCGCGGGACATTGCTTAACCCCACCCGTCAGGGCGCTTTCACGCAAGCCTCGACCGGGAACAGGCATTCCTGGCCGAGCGGCAGCGGCTCGCCGTCCCCGCCGGCATAGCTCACCTGGCTCACTCGGGCGTTGGTCATCACCAGCTTGACTTCGCAGGTTCCCGGCCGCCCGAACGGCGGCAGGTTGGTATTGAGGAGGATCGCCCATTGCGGTCCATAGCCGCGCGTTTCACCATCGGCATAGGTCCAGATCTCGGTCGCCTGGCCGGCCGGTGCGCGATTGAGCGGCGGGCCGAGACAGGCGCGGATGTCGCGCGCCTTAAGCCCGATCATCGACTGCTGCGCGACCTGGTCGGTTTCGAGGGGTTCGCATCCCTCCAGCGCCAGCACGGCGAGGAGGCCAAGCGTCGCGACCGATTTGCTCATGCGCTTCCTCGAGGATTCGCGCCGGACGTTCGCCCAATCGCGCGTGTTTGACAATGCGGGCTCAAATCACGTCGCCGTCGGCGCGCCGGCCTCAAAGATCGCGATCCGCGTATCGCCGTATATCCGCTCGTCGACGCGGACGAGACCGGCCGGCGCGGCGACTTCGGCCTTGACCGATTCCTCGACGACGCAGAGCCCGTTCGGCTCGAGCCAGCCTCCATCGACGAGCGAGGCGAGCGCCGGCAGAGCGAGACCCTGTCCGTAAGGCGGGTCGAGAAAGGCGAGCGCGAACGGCCCCGCGGCCGGCGCCGAACCCAGCCTGGTCGCGTCAGCGCGCCAGATGCGGGTTGATCCGCCGAGCGCGAACGCCTCGACATTGGCGCGAATGAGGGCGCGCGCCTCGGCGCCGTTGTCGATGAAGAGCGCGAAGCGGGCGCCGCGCGACAGCGCCTCGATCGCCAGCGCCCCCGATCCGGCAAAGAGGTCAACAACGCGCGCGCCCTCGATACGGCCGGGGAATCGATGCTCGAGAATGTCGAAGATCAACTCCCGCAGCCGCTCCGAGGTCGGACGGATGGCGCGCGACGACGGGGCCGAAAGCACGCGGCCCTTAAATCGGCCGCCGACAATCCGCATCGGTCACGGCTTCCGCGGCGGGCGGCGCGGGCCGCCTGCGCCTCTCCGCGGTCCCTTGCCAAGCGGCCCGTAGGGTCGCCCCGGCGCGGAGCGAACGCCCGACGGTCCGCCGCCGTTGCCTGTCTCGCGGCTTTGGCCCCGCGGCCGGTCAAACTCGCGCTCGCCTTTGCGTTGATCCGCGGAGCGGTCGAAGCGGCGCGCACGCGCGGCGCTGTCGCGCGCCTCCGTGCGTGGCCCGGGCGGCTTGAATTCGGAGCGCGGTCCGCGGTCCTTGGCGTCCGCGAGCGGCGGCCGGCTCTCGCCGGCGCGATCATGCTTCCGGCTCTGCGGTCGGTCGAAGGCACGCTCGCGCGGGCCGCCCACGCGTCTCTCGGGGCGCTCGGTGCGCGGCTCGAATTCTGCGCGGCGGCCGTCTTCCGGATGGTCCGAGCGCGGGAACCGCTCGCGCTCTTTCCCGCCGCGTTTGCCGGCGCCGCGACCTGCTCCGTGTGGCTTGCGGGTTTCGGCGGCGGCGCGCCTCCGCGCTTCCTCTCGGGTTGGTGAAATGCGTTCGACCACAATTGTCCGCCCCTTGCGGTCGCGCGTGGCGCTGCGCTCGATGCGCTTGCGTGTCTTCGCCGCGTCGGCGGCGATCTCCGCCCGCAGGCGCGATACGTGCTTGCGGCGGGGCTCGGGCGTCGACCGCGCTGGCGGCGGGCGGCGCGCCGGGGCGTCAGGGTCGAACCGTCGCTCCCGTTCCTCGCCGCGCCCACGCTGCGTGTTCCGATCGGGCTTAGAGTCCCCGGAGCGCTCGCGGGCTGCGCCCGCGCGCCGGGCGCCCCGCTCGTCCGCGCTCGGCTCTGTGGGCGTTGGGGCGTCGCGAGCGATCAGCGGCGCGTCGAAATTGGCTTGGGCTTCCCTAGCGAGCTTCACGCCCAATTGGTCGCGCAGCACCCGGGTGCGCACTTCCGCCGCCTCGCCCTCGGCGAGGTCGCCGAGCTCGAACGGGCCGAAGGAGATGCGGATCAGGCGGTTGACCGCGAGCCCCAGGTGCTCGAGCACCTTCTTGATCTCGCGGTTCTTTCCCTCTCTCAGGCCCAACGTGATCCAGACGTTCGAGCCCTGCTCGCGGTCAAGCCTGGCTTCGATGCCCAGATAGGCGACGCCGTCGATGGTGATCCCGCTGCTTAAAGCATCGAGCGCCGCCCGATCGATGTTCCCGTGCGCGCGCACGCGATAGCGGCGCAGCCAGCCGGTCGACGGCAGCTCCAGCACCCGCGCCAGTCCGCCGTCGTTGGTGAGGAGCAGCAGCCCTTCGGTGTTGATGTCGAGCCGGCCGACCGCGACCACGCGGGGCAGGCCGGGCGGCAGCGCGTCGAAAACCGTCGGCCGGCCCTCCGGGTCGCGCGCGGTGGTGACCAACCCCCGAGGCTTGTGAAACAGAAAGAGTCGCGTGCGCTCGGCGGCGCCGAGCCGCTTGCCGTCGACGCGCACGTCGTCGGCTTCGCTGACGTTGAAAGCGGGGCTCAGGAGCACTTCACCGTTGACGCTCACCCGCCCCTCGGCGATCCAGGCCTCGGCGTCGCGGCGGGAGCAAACGCCGGCTCGCGCCATGACCTTGGCGATCCGTTGGCCGGCGCGGACCGGCGAGACTTCGTGCTTCGTTTCGTCGCTCATGCTCGCTTCGTTTCGTCGCCCGCGCCCGCGTTGCCGTCGGCGGCCGCTTGTCCTAAGCCCGAACGCGCCGCGCCGCCAACCGAAAAGCGCTTGGCGTCGGCGAAAGCGCAAGGCCGGGGCGGAGCCCGATCATGTCGAGCGATGAGCGAATGGGCGGCGATCCGATGAGCGTGGCCTTCGCCGAGGCCCGTTCCGCCGAGCGGCGTGGCGAGACGCCGATCGGAGCCGCGATCGTTAGCGGCGAACTTGTGATCGCGAGCGGCGGGAATCGCACCCGCGAACTCAACGATCCGACCGCGCATGCCGAAATGCTCGTCATCCGCGAGGCCGCGGCGATACTTGGCTCCGAACGGCTGGCCGGTTGCGATCTCTATGCGACGCTGGAGCCATGCGCGATGTGCGCCGGCGCGATCTCCCTGGCTCGCCTGCGCCGTCTCTATTACGCCGCCCCGGATCCTAAAGGCGGTGCGGTCGACAACGGGCCGCGCTTCTTCCATCAGCCGACCTGCCACCACGCGCCGGAGGTCTACGGCGGGGTCCGCGAGAGCGAGGCGGCGGCGATGCTGCGGAAGTTCTTCTCCGCCAGGCGCCTGTAGCCGCGGTCGCCGACCGCGGCAGACGCGATCAATGATCGCGTCGACAGGGCGGACGTTTATGTCTCCGGTTGCCAAAACCTCGCGCGGCGTGAGAGCATCGCGCTCAAGCAATGGTCGTCCGTTCAGAGGGAGGAACCATGTCCCGTCCGCCGTTCCGCGCCGACCATGTCGGCAGCTTTCTTCGCCCCGAGCGGCTCAAGGAAGCGCGCGAGCGGTTCGCCGCCGGCCACATGGCGGCGGACGAACTGCACGCGATCGAGGACGACTGCATTCGCGAAGTGGTGCATGCCCAGGAGCACGTCGGCTTGCAGGGAATCACCGACGGCGAGTTTCGCCGCGGCTACTTTCACATCGATTTTCTCGAACGCCTCGAGGGGGTCGAGACCCACTACGGCGAATTCGTCGCCAAGTTCCGCAAGGACGACGGCTCCGAGGTCGGTTTCAAGCCGCCGACGATGCATGTCGGCAGCAAGATCAAATGGGTGGGGCCGATTCAGGGTCCGGACTTCGACTTCCTGAAGTCGGTTACGACCCGCACGCCGAAAGTCTGCATCCCGGCGCCGTCAATGCTGCATTTCCGCGGCGGGCGCGAGGCGATCAGCGAGGCGATCTATCCGGACCTCGAGGATTTCTACGCCGATCTGACTGCGGCCTATCGGGCTGAGATCGCCGATCTCGCGGCCCGGGGCCTGCGCTACCTTCAGTTCGACGACACCAATCTCGCCTATCTCTGCGATCCGGAGATTCGCGCCCGGACCAAAGCGCGCGGCGACGATCCGGATTCGCTCACCCGCCTCTACTGCCGGCTGATCAACGATTCGATCCGCGACCGGCCGCGCGACATGACGGTTTCCGTCCATCTCTGTCGCGGCAATTTCAAGAGCGCCTGGGTCGCGCAGGGCGGCTATGAGCCGGTCGCCGAAATCCTCCTCAACGAGATGAAGATCGACGGCTTCTTCCTCGAATACGACGACGAGCGTTCCGGCGATTTCGCGCCGCTCCGCTTTGCGCCAAAAAGCGCGACCATCGTGCTTGGCCTGATGAGCTCGAAGCGGGCGGAGGCCGAGCCGAAGGACAGCGTCAAGCGCCGCATCGACGAGGCGACGAAATATGTTCCCTTAAGCCAATGCGCGCTCAGCCATCAGTGCGGCTTCTCCTCGACTGCGCACGGCAACGATCTCACCGAGGCCGATCAGTGGATCAAGCTTGCGCGCCTGGTCGAAATCGCCGAAGAGGTCTGGGGTAAGACGTAAACGGCCGTTCTCCGATCGCGACAAGCAAAGCCGCAGCGGACAAGCGCCCCTCGTCCCAGGACTTCGGGCGGCTTCGCGCCGGAAAAGTCCACGCCCCGCCTGCCCTTTCAGCGGGCGGACGGGGCGATTCATCACTGCATGAGCGTTACGAGATTTGTCGGCCCGCGAACGTCAGGGGAAGCAGACCCGGTTGCCGGAGATGATGTCGCAGTATCCGGTCGCCCCAGGTTGAGGCGCGAGCTGGCTCTCGTAGCTGTAGGGCGGCGCGCCCGTGCCCGGACCCTCCGTGGCGCCTGGGCCGGCGGCCCCCATCATGCCAAACGGCGCTGCGATTATCGCGTAAGGCGCGCCGATCACAGCGCCCACCGGGCCCCAGGAGCCTTGATCGTACCCGAACCTTGCCGGACTGGCGTCGCAGACGCGGTTGCCGGCTATGATCTGGCAACTTCCAACCGCGCCGGGTTGAGGTCCGGTATGGTGGTAGGCGTATGGCGGCGTTCCCGGCTCTCCGCCAAAGGAATAGTCCTGGGCCGATGCGGCCGTTGCGAGGGCGCAAAGAGAAGCGGCCGAGGCGAGCGTCATCAGTGCGATTCTCATGGTGTCTCTCCAATAGTTGTGGTCGTTGCCGCCTGACCCTGTCCCACGACAAAGTCCGCGGCTGCCCGCGATTCCTGGCCGCGGACTTATGCCGAACTCAACGGCGGACCGGCTCGCCGTGTTCCCCGGGATGCTTGCTTTTGGGTTCCGGCGAGTTCACCTCCTCGTGAAGCTTCGGTCGAAGGGATTGCCGGCGAGGCGCAATACGCTATCCCGATGTTGTAAAGCGCCTTGGGGTGGCCTCTTGCGTCTTGGAGTATCGTTGTATAGCCGCACTTGAAACTATGCTCCGGCTCGCCTTCCGCCTCGGAGCCGTATGGCCAGAATCCCGGAAACCGCCTTCAAAACGGGGAAGCTCATGGGACCTCATCTGAGAAGCGCGCTCGCCGACCCCACGGCAAAGGGGGAGAAGCCGTTCTGGTTCGACATGGACAAGTGTTTCATCAACGGGCGCTGGGTCGCGGCGCAATCGGGGCGGACCCTGCCGATCGAAGACCCGTCGCGCGGAATCGAGATCGGCGAGATCGCCCGTGGAGAGGCTGCCGACATCGATGCCGCGGTCGAAGCGGCCGAGCGCGCGCTTCAGGGCGCCTGGGGGCGTCTGACGGCGACTGAGCGCGGGCGGCTGCTCGCAAAGCTCGCTGAACTCGTCAACGCGAGAGTCGAGGAACTCGCGCGCATCGAGGCGCTCGACGTCGGCAAGCCGCTGAAGCAAGGACGAGCCGACGCGCTGGCGTTGGCGCGCTACATGGAATTCTACGCCGGCGCGGCCGACAAGGTGATGGGCGAGACCATCCCCTATCTCGGCGGCTATACGGTCTACACCTTGCGCGAGCCGCACGGGGTGACCGGACATATCGTGCCGTGGAACTATCCGATGCAGATCGCCGGGCGCACGATCGGGGCGGCGCTGGCGATGGGCAACGCCTGCGTCTTGAAGCCGGCGGAGGAAGCCTGCCTCACCTCGCTTGCGCTCGCCGACCTCGCGCGGGAGGCGGGCTTTCCCGCAGGCGCGCTCAACGTCGTCCCGGGCCTTGGCGAGGAGGCCGGCGCGGCGCTTGCCGCCCATCCGGGCGTGAGACACCTTTCCTTCACCGGGTCGGTCGCCGTCGGGGCCCTGGTCCAGGCCGCGGCGGCTCGCCACGTCGCGCCGGTGACGCTCGAGCTCGGCGGCAAGTCGCCTCAGCTGGTGTTCGCCGACGCCGACCTCGACCGGGCGCTGCCGTTCCTCGTCAATGCAGGGATCCAGAATGCGGGGCAGACCTGCTCGGCGGCCTCGCGCATACTGGTCGAGCGTCGGCGCTATGGCGAGGTCGTCGAGCGGATGGCGACGCGCTACCGAACATTGCAAGTCGGCCCGGCGGACGCCGATCTTGACGTCGGGCCGCTCATCTCCGAGCGGCAGAAGTCGATCGTGCGCCGATTCATCGCCGAGGGCGCGGATCTCAACACCGCCGCGACCGGCGAGATCGTCGGCGGCGCGCCGGAGGGGGGGCACTATGTCGCCCCGACGCTGTTCGCCGATGTCGCGCCTGGTCACCGCCTCGCCCAGGAGGAGATTTTCGGCCCTGTGCAGGTTGTCATTCCCTTCGACGACGAGGCCGAGGCGGTCGCGATCGCCAACGGGACCGGCTACGGCCTCGTGGCCGGCGTGTGGACGGCCGACGGAGGGCGGCAGATGCGGCTCGCCAAAGCGCTGCGCTCCGGGCAGGTGTTCATCAACAATTACGGTGCGGGCGGGGGCGTCGAGCTGCCGTTCGGCGGCGTCGGCAAATCGGGGCATGGCCGCGAGAAGGGCTTCGAAGCGCTCTACGGCTTCTCGGCGCTCAAAACGGTCGCGGCGTGGCACGGCTGAAGCGCGCCCTTTTGGCCTGCGCGCTCGCTTTCGCGGCGGCCGGCTGCGCGACGCCGCCCGTGGTCAAGCGCGACTTACCTCGATCAGTCGGCATGGCGAGGGGCGGCGCTCACCGTCCCCGGCCGGCAGAGGGTGGTCGACGCCGCTGCCGGCGCCGCGCCGCAAACGGTAACGCTGATCGACGTCGACGCGCGAGCGGAGGTCGCCGGCGACGCGGAACGGCGCGCGCGCATGATCGACCGCCGGGTTGCGACGGTGCGGGCTGAATTGCAGCGCAACGGAATATCCTCAGCCGATATCGCAGAGTGGCCCGGCGCCGGGCCGGACGGCGTCCAGACCTTTCCTCCCGCCGAGCTTCAGACGAAGAAGATGGTCGTCATCGCCCATTATTGAGCGGAGGCATGCACTTGCGCGTGCTAGAGAAGATGACTTCGAGTCGAACTCGCAACCGTCATTGCGAGCGAAGCGAAGCAATCCAGGGGAACGTCGGGCGCCCTTCGGCCGCTGGATTGCTTCGTCGCCATAGCCCGACGAAAGACGGGCGTCTTTCGACGCCCTATGGCTCCTCGCAATGACGGCGGCTTATTCAGGGGAAGCGTGGTGAGCCCGATCGTCGTCGTCCTGAACGGTCCCAATCTCAATCTGCTCGGCAAGCGCGAACCGGAGATATACGGCCGCGAGACGCTCGCCGACGTCGAAGCCGACTGCCGCCGCGTCGGGGCTGAGCTCGGGCTATCGATCGAATTTCATCAGAGCAATCGCGAATACGAGATCATCGACTTCATTCACGGCGCTCGCGAGCGCACCGCCGGCATCGTGATCAATCCCGCCGCCTTCACCCACACCTCGGTCGCCATCCTCGATGCGCTTCATACGTTTTCAGGGCCAATCATCGAGGTGCACATTTCCAACGTCCACAAGCGCGAGGCTTTCCGGCATCATTCCTTCGTTTCGAGTGTCGCCTCCGGGGTCATCGTCGGCTGCGGCGCGCAGGGCTATGCGTTCGCGCTGCACCGGATCGCGACGCTGATTGGCGCGCAAAAAGGGTAGGGCCAAGCGGTCCCGCCCCCACACGCGGGGCGGGAATTCGGCCAGTCGCGCGAGAATGTACGATATCACTGCACAACCGCCAGCGCGAAGCCGTCCCAGCCCTTGGCTCCCACAGTCTGAATTGCAGTGGCGCTCAGTCGCGGCTCGCGCGCGATCATCTCGAACATCCGCCGCACCCCGACAACGTCCGAATCCGTGCTCCTCGTTTCGGCGACCTCGCCGTCGCGCACGACGTTGTCGACCACGATCGCTGTTCCGGGGCGGGAAAGCCGCAGAGCCCATTCGAGATAGGCGGGATTGTTCTCCTTGTCGGCGTCAATGAAAACGAAATCGAACGGCCCGAGCCCCTCGGCCTCGATCTTCGGCAGCGTCTCGAGCGCCGGGCCGGTTCTGACCTCGACCTTGGCGCCAAGACCGGCGCGGGCGATGTTCCGGCGCGCGACTTCGGCGTGTCTGGCGCTCCGTTCGAGACTGATGAGCCGGCCGCGGTCGGGGAGCGCGCTTGCGAGCCAGATGGTCGAATAGCCGCCAAGCGTCCCGATCTCGAGCGCCTTCCGAGCCCCCATCATCCGCGCCAGGAGATGGATGAGCTTGCCTTGCGGCGCCGAGACGTCGATCGATGGCAGGCCGGCCGCCGCATTGGCGGCGAGCGCAGCCTCGAGCGCTGGGTCCGGGGCGACGATCGTCTCGGTGACATAGGCGTCGACCGCTCGCCAGAGATTCCGGTTCACGGCGATCGGCTCCTCATCTTTCCGCGGTTCATTCTTCCTTGCCGGCCACGCCGGCTTCCGCGAACGTCGCCATGCCGTTGTGGCAGGCGACCGCGGCTTTGACGATTCCGACTGCCAGCGCCGCGCCGGAGCCCTCGCCGAGCCGCATCCCGAGATCGAGCAGCGGGATTTTGCCGATGCGCTTCAGCGCGTGCCGATGCGCGCGCTCGGCCGAGACATGGCCGGCGAGGCAATGGTCGAGCGCGGAATCGTCGAGGGCCTGCAGCACCGCGGCGGCCGCGCACACCACGAAGCCGTCCAGCACTACCGGGGTGCGGCGCAGGCGAGCGGCGAGAATCGCGCCCGCGATCGCGGCGGTCTCGCGCCCGCCGAGGCGGGCCAGAATCTCCAAAGGATCGCTGAGATGCTGCTTGTGGCGCGCGACTGCGGCGCGCACCGCGTCGGCCTTGCGCCTCAAGCCGTCGTCGTCGACGCCAGTCCCGCGGCCGACCCACTCCTCCGCTTCGCCCCCGTAGAGCGCGTGATAAATCGCCGCCGCCGGGGTCGTGTTGCCAATGCCCATCTCGCCCAGGACGAGCAGATCGGGTTCGGAGGCGAGCGCCTCCATGCCGAAGGCCATCGTCGCCGCGCAGGCCTTCTCGTCGAGCGCCGGCTCCTGGGTGATGTCGCCGGTCGGCTTTTCGAGCGCCAGTTCGTAGACTTTCAGCGAGATGTCGAAGGTCTTGCAGATCTGATTGATGGCGGCGCCGCCGGCGGTGAAATTCGCCACCATCGCCTCGGTGACCGACGGCGGAAACGCCGAGACCCCCTGCGCGACGACGCCGTGATTGCCGGCGAAGACCGCGACGAGCGGATTGTCGACATGCGGCCGCGCCGATCCCTGCCAGGCCGCCATCCACTCGGCGATCTCCTCGAGCCGCCCGAGCGAGCCCGCGGGCTTGGTCAGTTGCCCCTCGCGCTCGCGCGCCGCCGCCCGCGCCGCCTCGTCCGCTTTGGGCATTTGGCCAAGAAGCGCGCGGATATCGTCGAAGGGGCGGGAGGCGGAAGACATGAATTCGGTCTCGGCGCTGGATGGCGCCGCCCCTATAGGCGAAAACGGGCCGGAGGGAAAAGGACGCCGCGCGTCGCTGCCGAAATCGCCAATCCCAATTCTTTTTACCTTGACAGAAGCGTCAATTTTGAACAAACTAACGACGCTAGTTGACCCGCAATTCGATTTCAAAAGGGGAAACGATCATGGTCAAGCAACGCATCATTCGCAACGCGATCAACCTGAGTATTCTTGGGTTGTTAGGGTTTGGGCTCCTTTTGGTCGACGCCGCTCCTTCGTTTGCCTACTGTGGCGGGCATTGCCAGATGGGTAAGATGTGCGGCGACTTGGTCGGCAAAAAAGGACTAAAGGGCGATCAGAAGAGAGACGAATATCAAAAGTGTATGAGAGATCCCACCAGCTATAAGTAATGTTGGCGATCACTAGACCTCGGCAGCGCATGTTTTGATAGAAGTTTACTCTGCGATTTAAATTCAGAACATGACGGCGACGCGGGTGCTTTTTGCCTCTTGAGGCGAATTGCGCTGGCGACGTGATCCGTGATCAGAAAATCGGCGGTTTCCGTCGCGCCGAGAGACGAAGCGGTGCCGCTACGTCGCAGCTTCGCGACCCACCGCGTTCGATGCTTCGGTCGCGGACTTCGGGGGCTCGCTCGGCCATGGCCCAGGATCGCGGCGCCAGCGCTTGCTCCAGAAGCCCGCCGCGCCGCTACTCCGCCGCCTCGCGCATCGCGCCATAGCGGGTCAGCTGCGCCCTTAAGGGAGCGGGCTTGAGCGGCTTGTGCATGACCAGGATGTCCTCGCGCGAAGCCTGATCGCGGACCTCGGGGCTTCGATCGGCGGTCGCGAGGATCGCCGGAATGCTTCGCCCGTAAAGCTCGCGCAGCGCCCGGATCGCGGCGACGCCGTTGTCCGAATCGAGATGGTAATCGGCGACGATGACGTCGGGCGCGCCAAATTCGGCGAGCAAGGCTCTCGCCTCGTCGAGGCCGGGGGCGGTCGCAACGACGCAACCCCATCGCCTGAGGAGAACGCGCATGCCTTCCAGAACCCGCGGCTCGTTGTCGATCGCGAGAACCTTCAGCCCCTCGAGCGGCTCGCCCGCCGCGATGGGCTCGGGCGCACCCGGTTCAGGGCGGGCTTTGGGCGTCGCGCGTCCGAGCGGCGCAGCGACGAAGAACACCGAGCCCTTGCCGGGGCGCGAGCGCAAACCGACCGGATGCTTGAGCAACCTCCCCAGGCGCTCGACGATCGACAGTCCGAGCCCGAGGCCGCGCGCAACCCGCGCCCCCTGGTCGAGCCGCCGGAACTCGGTGAACACCGCTCGCTGTTGCTCCGGCGGAATGCCGAGGCCCGTGTCCCACACCTCAATCCGGGCTGCGCCGCGAATGCGTCGGCAGCCGACCAACACCCGGCCGCTCGGCGTATATTTGAGCGCGTTCGAAATGAGGTTCTGCAGCAGGCGTCGCATCAGCCGCCGATCGGTGCGGATGGCGAGCCTGGTCGGGACGAAGCTGAGGTCGAGGCCCTTCGCCCGGGCGAGGGCCGCGAACTCGATCTCGAGCATCCCCATGAGTTCGGCGACCGGGACGTCGGAGATTTCCGGCCGCGTCGCGCCAGCGTCGAGCCGCGAAATGTCGAGCAGCGCACCCAGGATCTCCTCGACCGCCTCGAGCGATACATCGACGTTGCGCGCGAGGTCGGCGCGCTCCTCGACCCCGATCTGGCTCGCGCCCTCGGAGAGCGAGCTTGCATAGAGCCGCGCGGCGTTGAGCGGCTGCAGAATATCGTGGCTGGCCGCGGCGAGGAAACGGGTCTTGGAGAGATTGGCTGCGTCGGCCTCGTTCTTCGCCCGCTCGAGCTCGGTGTTGAGCCGCTGCAATTCCGCTGTGCGCTCATCGACGCGGCGTTCGAGCATCTCGTTGGCGGCCTCAAGCGCTTCCTCGACCTGAACGGTTTGCGTCACATCGGTATAGGTGGTGACGATCCCGCCGTCCGGGAGCCGGGCCGAGCGCACCTCGATGACGCGGTGGGTCGAGAACAGGCGCAGCCGGTTGGGCTGATCGTCATAGAGCAGGCTCGCGACCCGCTCGGCCACGAAGTCCTCCGAATCGCCCGGCCCGTAGGCGCCGCGGCCGGCGTTGAAGCGCACGATCTCGTCAAGCCCAACGCCATGACGCAGCATTGCGGGCGGCAGGTCGAAAAGGTCGGCGAATTCGCGGTTCCAGGCGGTCAGCGCCAGATTGGCGTCAAAAACGGTGATGCCCTGCCGCGCGTGATCGAGCGCATGCTGCAATTGATCGCGGCTCGACTGGATCGCGGCCGAAGCTTCGTCGATGAGCTTGAGCGCCGATTGGCCGGATACCGTCCGGGGCCTCAGCAGCAGCGACAGGACCTGGCGCGACGTCGAGGCGCCGATCGCCGGCGAGAGCAGGAATTCCGCGTGGCGAATGAGTTGCGCGCTGGCCTCGAGCGCGGGGTCGTAGACCACGCCGCGCTCGCGCATGAAGCCGGCAAAGGCGCGGCGCGCCCGCCCCGCTCCGAGATAGCGGGCGACCGCCGCCTCGAGTTCGCCCGCTGTCGTCGACGAACGCCAAAGGCGGAACGCCTGAGGTTTGCCTCCGACGCCCACGCCGGCGAAGGCGCTCGCTTGGGCGCGTTCGAGCGCGCTCGGTTGACGAGTGAATGAAAAGGCGAAAAACGCCGCAATATTCGCCGCCAGCGAAAGGATCACGCCGCCCACCAGCGCGTTGGGCGCGAAGGAGACAAGCGTGGCCGGGCTCAGCCATGCGATCGCCAGCGGCCCGTGCGCCAAGAGGCCCGAAAGCGCCGCTTCCGGCCGGATCGAGGGCAGAAGCAAAAGGTAGAACCAGGCCAGCGACCCCGCGGTCATGCCGGCGATCGCGCCTCGCGCCGTTCCGCGGCGCCAGAGGAGGCCGCCGAGAAAGGCCGGCGCGATCTGCGCCACCGCCGCGAACGACAGAAGGCCGATCGACACCAGACCCGCTTCGCCGGCCATCCGCTCGTAAGCGAAGCCGAGGGCCAGAACGCCGACGATCGCGATCCGGCGGACCCATAGCACCAGCGCGCCGATGTCGCCCTCGACCGTGTGCGCCTGCACGCCGCGCCGCCGGAGCAAAAGCGGCATCACGAGGTCGTTGGAAATCGTTATCGCGAGCGCGACGCTTTCGACCACCACCATGCCGGTCGCGGCCGAGAGGCCGCCAACCATCGTCAATAGCGCAACCCCGTGCGCGCCGGCGCTGAGCGGCAGCGCAAGAACGGTCAAGTCGCGATTGATCGACCCATCCGGGAAAACCTTGAGGCCGGCGATGGCCAGCGGCGCAACGAACAGATTGATCAGCACAAGATAGGTCGGAAAGAGCCAGGCCGCGGTGCGGATGCCGCGCTCATCGTGGTTCTCGACCACCGCGACATGGAACTGGCGGGGCAAGAGCACGATGGCGAACGCCGACAATAGGGTGGTCACCACCCAGACGGCGGGATCGGGCGGGGTCTGGATGACCCGGGCGATCCTGGGATCGGATTGCGCAATCTCGGTCAGATCGACGATCCCGCCGTTAAGCCTCCAGACGACGAAGGCGCCGACGGCGAGAAACGCAACCAGCTTAACGATCAATTCGACCGCGATGGCGAGGATGAGACCGTCCTGATGCTCCTTGGGGTTGATGCGCCGGGTGCCGAAGGCCATCGCGAACGCGGCGAGCAGCAGCGACACCGCGAGATAAAACGAAGTCGAGGGCGTGTCCGGCGTCAGCCGGGCGCGATCGAACGAATCGACGACCATCAATACGGTCGGCGCGACCGCCTTGAGCTGAAGCGCGACATAGGGCGCCGACCCGATGAGCGCGATCAGCGCCGCGACCGCGGCGACCGGCTGGGATTTTCCGTATCGCGCCGAAACGAAATCGGCGACCGTGGTGACGTTCTGCGCATGGGCGAGATTGGCGATACGGGCGATGAACGGCGCGCCGAGGCCGATCACAAGAATGGGCCCGATGTAAATCGGGAGAAAATCAAGCCCGTGCTCGGAAGCGAGCCCGACCGAGCCGTAATAGGTCCAGGACGTGCAATAGACGGCGAGACTGAGCGCATAGACAACCGCTCGCGACCGGCCAGACGCCACACGTCGTCCCCCCCGATCGCCCCACCAGGCGATGAGGAACAGCAGGAAGACGTAGCCGATGGCGGTCAGGAATACCGTCGTGCCGTTCATCGCAGTGAGCGTCCGCCCCTTGCTCAATGATCCGGCATATTAAACCATGACGGCAGTCCGTGGAATCGACGGCGGAGCGGCGCCCGGACCCTTATCGCCAAGGATGCGCGGCGGCAGCCTTTTTCTCGTGCGCCTCGATCGCCGGCGCCTCGACCAGAGTGAGGTCGATATGATCGAGGCCTTCGATCAGGCACTGCTTCCGGAACGCGTCGAGCTCGAACTTGACGACGCCGCCATCGGGGCCGCGGATTTCCTGCGCCGGCAGATCGATGGTCAAGGTCGCATTGGCGCCGCGCTCGGCGTCGTCGATCAGCTTGGCGTGGTCCTCGGGCGAAACCTTGATCGGCAGGATGCCGTTCTTGAAGCAGTTGTTATAGAAAATGTCGGCGAAGTCGGTCGCTATGACGCAGCGGATGCCAAAGTCGAGCAGCGCCCAGGGCGCATGCTCGCGCGAGGAGCCGCAGCCGAAATTGTGGCCGCCGACGATAATCGACGCTTTTCGGTACGCCTGCTTGTTGAGAACGAAGTCGGGGTGCTCGGATCCGTCCTCGCGATAGCGCATCTCCGCGAACAGGCCAGCGCCTAGCCCGGTGCGCTTGATTGTCTTGAGATATTGCTTGGGGATGATCATGTCGGTGTCGATGTTGTCGATCGCCAGCGGCGCCGCCACCCCGGTCAATGTCGTAAACTTGTCCATTCCTTCCAGGCTCTTTCACTTTGAACGCTTGCCCGACCCGTCATCTCGGAGCGCGGTCTAACAAGCTGCGCCGTCTCGGGCAATGGCGGCCGGCGCTCACAGAAACCGTTCAAGGTCCTTGGCCGAGTCCTTGGGCGGGCGTTCGACATTGAAGGCCTCGACGAAGGCGCCGTTCTTGTCCATCAGATAGACGATCGAGCTGTGGTCCATGGAATAGTCGCCGTCCGGCTGCTTCTCACCCTTGCGGGCGAACACCCGAAAAGTCTTCTCCGCCGCTTCGACCGCCTGCGGGCTGCCGGAAAGCCCGATGATGGCCGGATTGAAGCTGCTCACATAGTCCTGCATGATCTTGGGCGTGTCGCGCTCCGGATCGACCGTGATAAACAGGGCAGGAATGGGCTTGTCGCCCATTTGATTCAAAACATCGGAGATGCGTGCGAGCTCGGTCGGACAGACGTCGGGGCAGTGGGTATACCCGAAATAGACCAGGAAGGGCCGGCCGCGCAGCGTCTGATCGCTGACGATCTTGCCGTCGCCGGCCTTCAGCGAGAAGGCCCCGCCGATCAGAGCGGCGCGCGACCTTTGCGGCCCGCTTGTGAGCATGAACGCCGCGACGCCGAGGACTGCAACCGCGACGAGGGTCGCGATTACGCGGATCACGAACGCCCGCGACTGAGGCGCGCTGTTCGGTTGGACGGCCGGCATCTCATCTCCATTCGGGGTCGGTCGGATCGCTTCATAAGCATCAAATTGGGCGATCTCCAGACGTTGCCTGAGCTGAGCCGATAGAAGCTCGCTATTGACCTCGCCTTTGCCCGGCGCCACGAGAGGGGTCTGGATATGGCGTCATGGTCCTCCGACAACTCGAATATCTGGCGGCGCTGGCGCGCGAAAAGCACTTTGGCCGCGCCGCCGACGCCTGCCATGTATCGCAGCCGACCCTGTCGGCAGCGATCCGTCTGCTCGAAGACGATCTCGGGGCGCCGATCGTCGAGCGCGGCCATCGGTACGTGGGTTTGACGCCGCAGGGGCAGGTCGCTCTGGAGCACGCCCATCGGATTCTCGCCGAGGTCGAGAATCTGCGCCACGCGCTCGACGAGATCGACAAGGGCCTGACCGGCCGTCTCCGCATCGGCGCGATTCCCACTGCGCTGCCGATCGTCTCCCAGCTCACTGGTCCCTTCTTCGCCCGTTTTCCCGGGGTGACGGTGACGGTTCTGTCCCAGACCAGCCAGGAGATCGAACGGGGAATCGAAGACTTTGAGCTTGACGCGGGCCTCACCTATCTGGACGCCGAACCGCTCGGGCGCTTCAAAACAAAGCCGCTCTGCATTGAGGAATACCTGTTCTTGACCCCGGCCACCGGTCCGCTCGCCGGCCGAGGGCAAGTCACATGGCGGGAAGCGGCCGAAGCGCCTCTCTGCCTGCTCACGCCCGATATGCAGAACCGGCGCATCATCGACGGCGTGTTCCGCTCGGTCGGCGCCAAGCCGGCGGCGGCGGTGGAGACCAACTCGATCTTCAATCTCGTGTCGCACGTGAGCGCGGGCCAATGGTCGGCGATCGTGCCGCGCCAGTTGTTGCGTTTTTTCGGGGTGCCGACCGGCACCCGGGCGATCGAGCTTGTTGAGCCGACCGCGCGCCGCACGATTGGCTTGGTGATGAGCGACCGCGAGCCGCCCTCGCCGCTCGCCCGCAACCTGTTCGCGATGCAATTTCCCGCCGATATCGGGGCGCTCATCCAGCCGCCGAATCCGCTCGGCGGGAATGACCGGAAGGCGGTTCGATAGAATTTTCCTATCGCTACTTCCAAACGTTCAATTTGAACCAGGCACCGCCCGGGCGCATATTTTGTCGCGACCCGGGAGGAATGTCTTGTCCGGCCGAACGGCCTTCGATGTTGATCTGGCGCGAACCCTGATCGATCGCAAGCGTGCGACGGCGGGGGCGACCCTACCGATTCTCCACGAACTGCAAGAGCAATTCGGCTATATTGACGACGCCGTCATCCCGCTGATCGCCGACGCGCTGAACATCTCGAGAGCCGAAGCGCTCGGCGTCGTCAGCTTCTACCATGATTTCCGCCGTTCGCCGGTCGACGGGAAGGTGCTGAAGCTTTGCCGCGCCGAATCCTGTCAGGCCATGGGATGCGAAGACCTCGTTTCCCATCTTGCCGCCCAGCACGGGGTCGCGGTCGACGGCGCCGACGGGGGCATCTCAGGGATTCACGTCGAATCCGTCTACTGCCTCGGCAACTGCGCCCTCTCCCCGGCCGCGCTCCTGGACGGCGAACCGATCGGCCGCCTCGACCGCGATCGCCTCGACGCGATTGTCGCTGGCGCCCGCGGGAAGATGCAATGAGCGGGCGGGTCTTCGTTCCCGCCGATTCTTCGGCCCTGTCGGTCGGCGCGGACGCGGTCGCCGGCGCGATCGCCGACGAGGCGCGACGCCGTGGCCTCGACATCGCGATCGTGCGCACCGGGTCGCGCGGCCTCTTCTGGCTCGAGCCGCTCATCGAGATCGAAACCCCGGCTGGCCGTGTCGGCTACGGTCCGATCGCCCCGGGCGACGTCGCCGGGCTCATCGAGGCGGGCTTCTTGAGCGGCGGCCCCCATCCCAAGTTCCTCGGCCGTGTCGACGACATTCCCTATCTGGCGCGCCAGCAGCGGCTTATTTTTGCCCGCTGCGGAATCACCGATCCTCTCTCGCTCGACAATTACCGCGATCATGGCGGGCTCCGGGGCCTCGAACGCGCGTTGCGCCTCGGGCCCAAGGCGACGATCGAAGAGATTCTCGCCTCGGGCTTGCGCGGGCGCGGCGGCGCGGGATTTCCGACCGGCGTCAAATGGCGGACGACCGCGGGGGTCGACGCCGATCAAAAATACGTCGTCTGCAACGCCGACGAAGGCGACAGCGGCACCTTCGCCGATCGCATGCTGATGGAGGGCGACCCGTTTCTGCTGATCGAGGGCATGGCGATCGCTGCGCTCTCGGTCGGCGCGACCAAAGGCTATGTCTACATCCGTTCCGAATATCCGCATGCGTTCGCCGCCTTTTCACGCGCAATCGAGTTGGCGCGGGCCGGGGGACTTCTCGGTCCGAGCGTGCTCGGCTCCGGCCACGCCTTCGATCTCGAGGCAAGACTCGGCGCCGGGGCGTATATCTGCGGCGAGGAAACCTCCCTCCTCGAAAGCCTCGAGGGAAGGCGGGGCCAGATTCGGGTCAAGCCGCCGTTGCCGGCGATCGCCGGCCTGTTCGGCAAGCCGACGGTCGTCAACAACGTGCTGAGCTTCGCCTCGGCGCCGTGGATCCTCGAGCACGGAGCGAAGGCCTATGCCGATTACGGCGTCGGTCGGTCGCTCGGATCGCAGCCTTTCCAGCTTGCCGGCAACATCCGATATGGCGGGCTCGTCGAGCTCGCCTTCGGCGCGAGCTTGCGCGACCTGGTCGAAGGCTTCGGCGGCGGTACAAGCACCGGTCGGCCAATCCGGGCGGTTCAGGTCGGCGGACCGCTCGGCGCCTATTTTCCCGCTTCACTCCTCGATACGCCGCTCGACTACGAGTCGATGACTGCGGCCAGGGGCATGCTGGGCCATGGCGGGATTGTCGTTTTCGACGACCGGGTCGACATGGCGCGCCAGGCGCGCTTCGCCTTCGAATTCTGCGCCAAGGAAAGCTGCGGCAAATGCACGCCGTGCCGGATTGGCTCGATCCGCGGCGTGGAGACGGTCGACAAGATCATCGACGGCCGCGACCAGCAAAAAAACGTCGAACTTCTGCGCGATCTTTGCGAGGTGATGACCGACGGCTCGCTTTGCGCGCTCGGCGGGCTTACGCCGCTGCCCGTCCTCAGCGCGCTCGACCATTTCAGCGAGGATTTCGCCAGGGCGCCCGCGCGCGCCGCGGCGGAATAGGAGACCAGCCATGGCGCTGTTGCAGGAACTGGATACCGGGACGCCGATCCGCACCGGCGAAGCGACCGTCACCCTGACCGTCGATGGGCGCAAGGTCAGCGTTCCGCCGGGGACGTCGGTGATGGCTGCGGCCGCCCTGATCGATAACCCGATCCCCAAACTCTGCGCGACCGACAATCTCGAGGCCTTCGGCTCCTGTCGGCTCTGCCTCGTCGAGATCGAGGGCCGGAAGGGTACGCCGGCCTCGTGCACGACTCCGGCCGAACAGGGGATGATCGTCCGCACCAAGACGCCGCGGCTCGAGCGGCTCCGGCGTGGCGTCATGGAGCTTTATATTTCCGATCATCCGCTCGACTGCCTGACCTGCAGCGCCAATGGCGACTGCGAATTGCAGACCCAGGCCGGGAACGTTGGTTTGCGCGACGTCCGTTACGGCTACGACGGCGCCAAGCATGCGCAGGAGCCGATCGACGCCTCCAACCCCTATTTTAGTTTCGAATCCTCGAAATGCATCGTCTGCTCGCGCTGCGTGCGCGCCTGCGAGGAGGTGCAGGGCACATTCGCGCTGACTATCCTAGGCCGTGGATTCGACTCGAAGGTCGGCACGGGGGGCGTCGATTTCCTGTCGTCCGAATGCGTCTCCTGCGGCGCCTGCGTCCAGGCCTGCCCGACTGCGACCCTCAACGAGAAGCCGGTCATCGAGCATGGAACGCCCGAGCGCTCGGTGGTGACGACTTGCGCCTATTGCGGCGTTGGCTGCTCTTTCAAGGCGGAACTCAAGGGCGACGAAGTCCTGCGCATGGTTCCCTACAAGGCCGGCAAGGCCAACGAGGGCCATTCCTGCGTCAAGGGGCGGTTCGCCTACGGCTACGCCACCCACAAGGACCGTGTTCTCAAGCCGATGATCCGCAGCCGGATCGAGGACCCGTGGCGCGAGGTTTCCTGGGACGAGGCCATCGGCTATGCCGCGAGCGAATTCAGGCGCATCCAGGCGCAATACGGCCGCGACTCGGTCGGGGCGATCAGCTCGTCGCGCTGCACCAATGAGGAAGTGTTTCTCGTCCAGAAACTGGTGCGCGCCGGGTTCGGTAATAACAACATCGACACTTGCGCCCGTGTCTGCCACTCGCCGACTGGCTTCGGCCTATCCAAGACCTACGGCACCTCGGCCGGCACCCAGGATTTCAAGTCGGTCGAAAAGTCGGACGTTGTAGTCGTGATCGGCGCCAATCCGACCGACGCCCATCCGGTGTTCGCCTCCCGCCTCAAGCAGCGCCTGCGCGCCGGCGCCCGCCTCATCGTCATCGACCCGCGCCGCATCGATCTGGTTAAGAGCACGCACATCAAGGCCGACTATCATCTCGCGCTGAAGCCCGGAACCAACGTTGCTGTCCTCAATGCCTTGGCGCATGTTGTCGTCACCGAAGGCTTGGTGAATGAGGCGTTCGTGCGCGAACGCTGCGACCTCGCCCATTTCGAATCCTGGGCGCGCTTCGTCGCCGACCCGCGTCATTCGCCTGAGGCGACGGCAAAGGCCAGCGGGATCGATCCGCGCGAGCTGCGCGCGGCTGCGCGCCTCTACGCCAGCGGCGGCAATGCGGCAATCTACTACGGTCTTGGCGTCACCGAACACAGCCAGGGCTCGACCGCGGTCATGGCGATCGCCAATCTCGCGATGGCGACCGGGAATATCGGCCGTGAAGGCGTCGGGGTGAATCCGCTGCGTGGTCAGAACAACGTACAAGGCTCGTGCGACATGGGATCGTTCCCGCACGAGTTTTCCGGCTACCGCCATGTGTCCACCGACACTGTTCGCGAGACGTTCGAGCGCCTGTGGGGCGTGCCGCTCAGTAACGAGCCGGGCTTGCGCATTCCCAATATGATGGATGAGGCGGTCGACGGCTCGTTCAAGTGGCTTTACGTTCAGGGCGAGGATATCGCTCAGTCTGATCCGGACACTAAGCATATCACCGCAGGCTTACGGGCGATGGAATGCGTTGTCGTGCAGGATCTCTTCCTCAATGAAACGGCGCGCTACGCGCACGTGTTCCTGCCCGGCGCATCGTTTCTGGAGAAGGATGGGACCTTCACCAATGCCGAGCGCCGTATCAACCGCGTGCGCCAGGCGATTCCTCCGCTCGCCGGACTGGCCGACTGGGAAGCGACGATGGCGCTCGCCAACGCTATCGGCGTCCCGATGAGCTACACCCATCCGAGCGAGATCATGGATGAGGTCGCGGCCACGACGCCGACCTTCAAGGGCGTGTCCTACGCCCGCCTGGACGAACTCGGCTCGATCCAGTGGCCGTGCAACGACGCCGCCCCAACTGGCACACCGATCATGCATGTCGATCGCTTCGTGCGCGGCAAGGGCCAGTTCATGCTGACCGAGTTTGTTGCCACCGAAGAGCGCGTCGGACCGCGGTTCCCGCTTTTGCTGACGACCGGCCGAATCCTGTCGCAATACAATGTCGGCGCCCAGACGCGGCGGACGGCGAGCACCGCCTGGCATAGCGAGGACGTGCTCGAGATTCATCCTTTCGACGCCGAACAGCGCGGCGTGCGTGACGGCGATCTTGTGGCGCTGAAGAGCCGGACAGGCGAGATTTCGCTCCACGCCAAAATCACCGAGCGCGTCCAACCTGGCGTCGTCTATACGACCTTCCACCATGCGGTCACAGGCGCGAATGTGGTCACAACCGACTATTCGGATTGGGCGACGAATTGCCCGGAATACAAGGTGACCGCGGTGCAGGTCCGGCGCACCAACCACTATTCCGATTGGCAACTGCGCGATCGCGAAGAGGGTGTGTCGTTGCGGCAGATGGCGAAAGCGCTGGCCGATGCGGCCGAGTGAGGGAGCCGGCTCGATCGAAGTTCCGGCCCGCGTCTTTTCCTACGACCTGGGCGCCAGCGGAAAGGAGTTCGCGCGCGCCATCGCCGTCGAAGCCCCCGTCCAGATCGTCCTCAGCGGCGCGCCGTTCGCCGTCATGATGGCGACCCCGCAGGATCTCGAAGATTTCGCCGCCGGCTTTGTCCTGACCGAGCAGATCGCCGAGAGCGTCGCCGACATCCGGGGGATTGAGGTCGAAGCCGTCGAGGATGGCTGGAAGCTCAAGATCGCGCTCACCAGCGAACGATTGCAGGCCCATCTCGCCCGCGGCCGGGCGATGAGCGGGCGCACCGGCTGCGGCCTCTGCGGCATCGAGGATTTTTCGCAGATGCCTTCGCCCCGGCCGCCGCTCCATGCGCAAGCGCCGATCGAGCCCGCCGCGATCCGCGCCGCGATTGGCGGACTCGAGGCCTGGCAGCCCCTCAATCGCCTAACCCGCGCGGTCCATGCCGCGGCCTGGTGCGGGCGGGATGGGAAGATCGTGTTGTCGCGCGAGGACGTCGGCCGGCACAATGCGCTCGACAAGGCGATTGGAGCTCTGACCCGCGCCGGCGTTGCGCCGGACAGCGGATTCTTTCTCATCACCAGCCGCTGCTCGTTCGAAATGGTCGCCAAGGCGGCCATTTTCGGCGCCGGGACCCTGGCATCGGTTTCGGCCCCGACCTCGCTCGCGCTTGAGCGGGCGCGCCGTTTCGGCGTCCGCCTGATCGCCGTTGCGCGCGGCGATCAGGCTTTATCCTTCGAAGACGGCAAGGACACGTTGAAGGGAGGGCTGGCCGCTTGACGACCGGCAAGATCGGCAAGCTCGTGCGCATGGCCAATCAGATCGGCGACTTCTATGCCGCCATGCCCGAGCGGGAAGGGATCGAGGGCGCCGCCACGCATCTGCGCATGTACTGGACGCCGAAGATGATTCGCGAGATCATCGCCTTCGCCGATCAGGGCCATCCCGGCCTCAACGCGATCGCGGCGCGCGCGGTCGAATCGTTGAAACAGAGCGCGACGGCCGCTTAAGAACTCTACCGGGCCCCATGCCTCGCTGGCCGCGCCCTCCCAATCTGCTACGGCTCTTTGTCGGTCAGCACATCATCAACGGCGCGAGCGTCGGCCTCGGAGTGATCGCGGTCGCGCTCGCCGCCTCGGCGATTTTCGGCTTCGCCGCCGGCCAGCCGGCGACGCTTGGCGCGATATCGGCAAGCATCTCCGATCTGCCGGCGCCCTGGCGCGAGAAGGCGCGGACGCTCGGCTTCGGCTTTGCGCTCGCGCTTCTCTCGACCGCGGCGATCCAGTTGGCGCTGCCGTGGCCGGTCGCCGCGCTCCTCATGATCGGCGTCATCAGCTTTGTCGGCGGCCTCGTCACCGGGCTCGGGCGATGGGCGGTGGCGGTCGGCATGCAGGCGGTCATCCCGATGGTCTTCATTCTGGGATTCCCGCGCGAGACTTTTCCGGCCGCGGTTCGCATCGAGCTGCTGCTCGCCGGCGGGGGCGTCGCCTATATCGCCATTGCGCTTCTGGCGACAATCTTCACCGACGCCAGCGCCCGCCGGATGGTCGCGAGCGAATGCATCCGCGAATTCTCGATCTACATGCGCGCAGTGGCAGGCGCTTTTGATCCTGACCAGGATCTGGCGGCGGCCTACGGGGCGACGATCCGCCAACAGTCGGCGCTCTCCGAGCAGTTGCAGTCGGCGCGCGCGCTCTTGCTCGAACGGCCGGGAAAAGTGGGAGAGCGAATGCGGCTCGCGGCGTCGATCGGCATCCTGCTCGACGCGCTCGATGCGCTGGTCGCGGCCCAGTGCGACGTCGAACTCATCCGCGGGACCCCGGCGGCGGCGACGGTTCTGGCGCGGATCGGCGAGGCGTTGCGGGTCGGGTCGCTCGATCTCGAGCACTTGAGCCTTGAGCTCCTGACCACCGGCCACCCAGTCCTGCCGCCCGACCACCAGCTTGCGATTAGTGCGCTCAAACGCGAGGCGGCGCGGATCGAAGCGAACGAGGCGATGGATCCGAAAGCCCGCGCGGCGCTCGAAGCCACGACCTCGCGACTCGTCCTGTCGCTTGGGCACGTCCGCCGGCTGGAGCAGGCCCTGTCGAACGACGAGACCGCGCGGGCCGCGATCGGCGACGTCGACCTCGCCGCCTTCATTCCCCGGCGGAACTATGCGCTGAGCGCGCTCGCCCCGCAATTGAGCCTCGAGTCGCCGGTGCTGCAATTCGCCGTGCGCCTCGCGTTGGCGATGATGGCCGGGGCGGTGGTCGCGCAATCGCTCGGCGACGAGCGCCATGGCAACTGGGTCCTGCTCACCATCGCGGTGGTGATGCGGGCAGGCTACGGGACGACCAAGCAGCGGCGAGACGACCGCGTCATCGGCACGCTGATCGGCTGCGTCCTTGCGGCCGGCTTGGTCTCCTACCTGCCGGCTGGCTGGCTGGTCGCGGTGCAGGGCCTCGCGGTCGCCGTCACCCACAGCTTTGCGCGGCTCAATTATCGCATCGCTTCAACCGGCGCCTCAGTGACTGCGCTGGTGTCGCTGCATCTGGTCCAGCCGTGGGTCTCGGCGCCGATCCTGGTGCGCCTCGCCGATACGCTGGTGGGCGCGGCGATCGCGCATCTTTTCAACTATCTCTGGCCGCGCTGGGAATCTTCCGAGGCGCCGCGGCTGGTGAGCCGCCTTGAGGCCCAGCTTGCCGCCTTCGCCGCCGCCGCGCTCCGGGCCGATGTCAGCGATCATGACTACCGGCTCGCGCGCAAGAACGTGATCGAGGCCATCGCGGCGCTGTCCGATTCCGCCGGCCGCATGAGCATCGAGCCGATGGCGGCGCGCAAGGGCCTCGACGAAATGGCGGGCCTTCTGATTGCGGCCTATAGCCTCGTAGCCCAGCTCTCGGCCGCCCGTCTCGCCGCTCAGACCGGCGCTCCCAGTCCGGACCCGGCGCTCCGCGGCTGGCTTGAGGCGCTGCTCGCTCGCCAATCCAGCCCTGGCGGCGAGGCTCCGGCCGGCCCGCTCGGCGCCGCCGCGCTCGCCGTCACCGCCGCCGCCCGCAAGTACGAGCGCGTGGCGAAAAGCGAAGCAAACTAAAAGCGGATTGCGGTTGGGTGGGATCGGTTCCGACGCAAGGGGCGGCCGGAACTCATGCCGCGACAATCGCATTGAGCGTCTTCGCCGCAGGCGTCCTCGGCATGGGTTGGAGGGCCGGACGGCGGCGCGCTGTCGCCTGCTCACTTCGGCTGAGGTTCGATTCCGGCAAGGACGTTCAATTCATCCTCAAGCCGCAATTCCACACTCTTCGCCTCGATCTTGATCCAGTCGATCACGACCTGGACGTCGTCGCGGGGCGCAGGTTCCGCTTGGACCAGCCAATAGGCGTATCCATGCGCCTGATCGGCGCCCGCCCCGCCGACCGCGATGAGCCTCCCGTCGGACAGCAAGGGCTCGATCAGGGCGATGCGGCCAAGCGCGATTCCCTGGCCTTCCAATGCCGCCCGGATCGCCTGGTCGTATTGATTGTAGCGCAGGACGCCCTTGGGCTTGATGGCGCTCAAACCCATGGAATGGAGCCGGTCGGCCCATTGCAGCCACGGGCGGTTCGAGTCGTCGTATTCAATAAGAACCTGTTTGGCGATCGAGGCCGCGTCGAGCCGGCTCACCCCGAGCGAGGGATGAGCGACGGGCGCGACCGCTTCGCCAAACAGGCGGTGCGATCCCTCGGGCGCGGCGGCGGCGGGGCAGTAGCGAATGGCGATATCCGCGCTCTTGGTTCTCAGATCTACGACCTTGTTGTTCGCCGCCACGCGGACGTCGATTTCGGGATGGCGCTGTTGGAAGCCGCCTAGGCGCGGCATGATCCACAAGCCCGTGACGCCGATACTGGCGGTGATCGTCACCGGCTGGCGGTCGCGCCCGGCCGCGAGCGCGTCGACGCCATCTTGAAGCTGTTGAAGGGCGCTGTCGGCGACCCGAAAGAACCGTTCGCCCTCAGACGTAAAGCTGATCGAGCGATAGCCGCGGTCGAGCAACCTGACGCCGAGCGCCTCCTCGAGCGCGAGGATCTGGCGGCTCACCGCGGATTGGGTGAGGAAAAGATCCTGCGCGGCGAGCGTAATGCTCATGCGTCGGCCGACGGCGACGAAACCGCGGAGGAGATCGAGCGACGGCAGCCGAATCGGAAAATGTCGCATGCGATTTCCTCATGCGATAGCGCTGCACCCTCCTTGGCCCGCCGGGCTTTGTCAAGCCGGGCCAGGGCAGCGGGCCGTGACCTCCCTTCTTCCTTTGCGGGCCAAAACCGCAAGCGAAGCCTAACCGATGAGGAGTTTGCCCCCCCCCACCGAGATGCGCTTTAAAGAGGCGTTGTCGCGCCAACCCTTTTCTCGCAAGGGAGAGCATTCGCATTCCTTCTATGCATGCCATTCATGACGAGAGATCGTTTGACCGGTCACAGCCACGGAGCCTATGCACTCCTCAGCGGCATTGCCGGGCGAAGGCGAATCGATCGAGATGGGCCATTTGAGGGGTGACCTCTCAAGTCTGTCTTGGCCAAACCGGGCTGCATCACCTCACCGCTGATGAGCGGAAGTCGCTGAGGAGGCTTTTATGCGCATCGCATTCCCGTATATCGCGTTCGAAACGTCGCCCCGAATTTTCCACTGGCGAGCCGAACTGCAGTCATGGCGCCGGCGCGCGCGCGAACGCGACGAGCTCGCCCGAATGTCGGACGGCGAACTCCATGACATCGGCGTCACCTCCGCCGAGCGCTGGGCGGAAATCAACAAGCCGTGCTGGCGCGGATGATCCGGCGCGGCAACGTCGCGAGCACCCGTGGAAACGGACCCTAAAGCCGTTTCTCGAACCAGTGATCGGCGTAAGGGTTGTCGTTGAAGCGGGCGATTTCCCGGAACCCCTCCTTCCGGTAGAGCGCATGGGCCTCGGTCAGCGCCCGGTTGGTGTCCAGGCGAAGCGCCTTCAGGCGCATGGCGCGCGCCGAGGATTCCAGCGCCCGCAGCATTCGGCGCGCAACGCCGACGCCGCGGGCGGACGGGGCGGTCCAGACCCGCTTGATCTCTCCGGTCGTCTTGTCCACGCGCTTGAGGCCGCCGCACCCGACGGCGTCGCCGTCGAGTCTCGGCGACCACGAACAGGCCCGACGGGGGCGTCATGTCGTCGGCGCGCGTGGAATCATCGCTGGCGGGGTCGAAGCCGCCGTCGAAACGCGCCGCAAGTTCGCGGAAGTAGGCGTCGAGACACGACTGGGCGTCGGCGCTGTCCGGCGCTTCCGCCGCGACAACCACCGATGCCGCATGCATCAGCCGTTCGACCTCTCCCATCGCCGCTGTCAGGCGCTCGCGCTCGGCGTCGTCGAGGCCCTCAAGCATCGACGCCGCGAGGCGGTCGGAGAGTCGGTCGTAGGCTGCGCGCTCCACGCTTCCCTTGCGGGTGAGATTCACCCGGCGCCGGCGACCGTCCCCGCTCCCCTTCACGACCGCGACCAAGCCCTGCGTCCTTAGGGATTGCAGGAGACGGCTGAGATAGCCCGAATCGAGTCCTAGCCGGTTGCGTAGCGTGCGGACATCGACGCCGTCGGCGCCGACATCGAAGATGAGCCGCGCTTCCGCCAGGGGGCGGCCACGACGCAGATAGTTGGCCTCCAGCGCCCCGACGCGTTGAGTGACCAGGCGGTTGAAGCGACGAACCTGTCGAAGCTGGCTCTCGTTCATTACCTGACTTTAGTCAGATATCTGTCTTATTCAAGCCTAGCGCCGCGCTATCCGCGGGGCGTCAAATCGCGGCTCGCGCCAGCACGAAAGGCGCGCGCTGAAACGACGATCGTTGGTCGCCGAACCTGAATTTGCGCCGGGCGATCGCGATCGGGGCTTGGCGATGGAATCGATTGCGGCGAGGCGGCAAACGGCGTTAGACTGAACATTAGCGCAACTGGCGCGCCGTCGTTGCGATGCTCCGGCATTCCGCATCGCGGTTTGCGCCCAAAAAAAGCGTCGAGGCCGGCGCGTCCCGCGGAATACGGCGATGCGCCATAACGTTGAGGGCTATGGTCGGGGCTCCTAGGTCAGGAGACTATGATGCCAAACGTGGAATACAGATTAGCGTCAGGGCGCTCGGTTCGCTATCTCGACGTCGCGCCTATGATCGGCGCGCTTCGTTTTCAGCCTTCCGATTTCGAATATTCTCGTGGCTGGCTGAATCACGTGCCGAGCCGCCATCGCTTCCAATTCGACCGAAGCGGGCGGGTGACAATCGACGCGCTTTGCGGCTGCGCGGCGCTATCAATAAGGCCAGAGCAGGCCGACGAACTCCATACGATGTTCAAGACCTGGCGCCACTCCTATTGGGTCCCGCTCGAGACCAATCGGGAGTTCGCGTCGCACTTCCGCGCCCCCAATGCCTGGGTCAGGCTGTTCCGCGACATCCAGATGGCCTGGCGGCGATTCCGGCGCGAGGCCGAACCGGCCGCCATTCCCGTTGAGGGCGTGTCGGCGACGCCGGCGGAATAGCCTGGCGGCTCGTCTCCGAAACCGCGCCGCCGTCTGCGGCGCGGCCCGGACTGGTCGATCGAACCTCGTCGCTGCGCCCGCAGGCGCAGGAGATGGAGTTCGCGCCGCGAAGTCGGAGAGTCCGGTCCCCCCTCAGACAATCCCCGACGACGAACCTGCGACCGCGGGACGCTCCTTGGCTTTGACCTTGCGATAATTCGACGCCCGATAGACGGCGATCGGATCGATCGCCCCCCCTTCGCGCAAACGCGCCTCGGCCAAGATCGGCGAGACGTCGGTGAGGAAGCCGGCCTTCAGGATGCGGTGGGCGAGCATGACGTCGTTCTCGACCTGCGCGCCGGCCAGCGCTTCCCGGTCGACGATGAGCGCCTGCGCATAGGCGCGCTCAGCCTCGATCGCCGAGGCCATCAGGCTCTCGATCGGATCGGTGACGTTATGCGACTGGTCGAGCATATAGCTTGGATCGAAGCCAGCGGCGCCGCGCGCCGTCGCATCGACGAGTTCATTGAACACGCGGAACAGACGGAACGGGTCGATCGATCCGGCATCGAGATCGTCGTCACCATATTTCGAATCGTTGAAATGAAAGCCGGCCAGCCGACCGGCGCGGATGAGCCGCGACACGATCTGCTCAATGTTGACGTTGGGCGCGTGGTGACCGAGGTCGACGAGGCAATAGGCCTTCGGCCCCAGCGCCTCAGCCGCCATAAGGCTTGTCCCCCAGTCGGAGACCACCGTCGAGTAGAACGCGGGCTCATTGAGCTTGTGTTCGAGAAACACCCGCCAGTCCCCAGGCAGGCGCGCATAGATCTCGACCATCAATTCCACGTACCAGTCGAACACGCGGTTGAGGTTCGACTGGCCAGGAAAATTCGAACCGTCCGCGATCCAGACCGTCAGCGCCTTCGACCCCAGTTTCACGCCGAGCTCGATGCATTCGACGTTGTGCGCCACCGCTTGATCGCGCACCGCCTTCCGGCTGTGGCTCAGCGATCCGAATTTGTAGGAAAGCGTCTGGCCGGGCTGATCCTGAAAGGTGTTCGAATTGACGGCGTCGAAGCCGACGCCGAGCGCCGTCGCGCGTTCGGCCAGCTCGCGATAGTCGTCGACCTTGTCCCACGGGAAATGCGGTGAGCAGGTTGGCGTCGCGCGGGTGAGCTGATGGATGGTCGCGCAATCCTCGAGCTTGTCAAAGATGCTGCGCGGCTCGCCGGGCCCAGGGAAGCGGGCGAACCGGGTGCCGCCCGTCCCCACTCCCCAGGTCGGCACGGCGACCGCAAAAGCCGCGATCTTGGCCGTGATCGTCTCTATGTCCACGCCCGCGCGTCCGAGTCGCGCGCCGAGCGCCGCATAGTCTTCCGCCTGCGCGGGCGCGAGCCTGGCGTTCTCCTCGCCGATCAGTGACTCGGGGATGCGATAGGGCATGGCCGCTCCGTTTGCGTCACGTCCTCAACGGGTGAAGCTGACGGCGTTGCCCGCATCGACGTTTAGGATATTTCCGGTGCTTTTGGCGGAGAGATCGGAGGCGAAGTAGTAGACTGCCTCGGCGATGTCCTCCGGGTACACCGAGAGCTTCAACAGTGAG
This sequence comes from uncultured Alphaproteobacteria bacterium, assembly GCA_963794155.1. GTDB lineage: Bacteria > Pseudomonadota > Alphaproteobacteria > Rhizobiales > Beijerinckiaceae > Roseiarcus. The sequence goes on from CAWCCX010000012.1 coordinate 114,993, forward strand.
CGCTGGCGGTAGACCTCTTCGAGCTCCGCCTCGCCGACCTTGTTGGACGCTGCCCGTTGCGCCCGCCATTCCCCCTGCCAGATCTTGGAGCCGCGCAGCACCGCGTCGGGGTTGACCGTATTGGCGCGAATGCCGTGGGGCGCGCCTTCGAGCGCGAGACATCGCGCGAGATGAACCTCTGCCGCCTTGGCGCTGCAATAGGCTGACGCCCCAGGCGAGGCTGCGAGCGCGTTCTTCGAGGCGATGAAGACGATGCTTCCGCCGAGCCCCTGATCCTTCATGATCCGGTAGCCCGCGCGCGCCGAGAGAAAATACCCGGTGGCGAGGATCGCGAAGTTGCGATTCCAAAGCTCGAGCGAGGTGTCCTCGAACGGCGCGGCGGAGGCGATGCCGGCGTTGGCGACGACAATGTCGATTCCGCCGTAGGCGAGAACGGCCTCGCGGAACGCCGCCTCGACCGCAGGTTCGCTCGTCACATCGACATGAACTCCGGCGACCGCGTCCTTGCCGAATCGCTTGCCGAAGTCGGCGACCGCCGCTTCGAGACTTCTGGCGTCGATGTCCGCGAGCACGACGCATGCGCCCTCGTCCAAGAGCCGAGCCGCAATCGACTGCCCGATGCCGCCCGCGCCGCCGGTCACCAGGGCGACGCGCCCAGCGAGCGATTTGGGCTTGGGCATCCGTTGAAGCTTCGCTTCCTCGAGCAGCCAATATTCGATCCCGAACGCCTCCTTCTCGGCCAGCCCGATGTAGCGGCTGACGCTGGACGCTCCCCGCATGACGTTGATCGCATTGACGTAGAATTCAGAGGCGATGCGCGCGGTCGATTTGTCCTTGGCGAAAGACAGCATGCCGACGCCCGGGACCAGATAAATGACTGCGTTGGGATCGCGCATCGGCGGCGAATTCGGTCGTTTGCATCGCCGGTAATAGGCCTCGTAGTCGGCGCGATAATCGGCAAGCCTCTGGTCGAGCGAAGCGAGGACCGAGTCGAGGTTGCGCGCCGCCGGATCGAAAGGCAGCACCACCGGGCGGATCTTGGTGCGCAGGAAATGATCCGGGCACGACGTCCCAAGCGCCGCGAGGGCCTTGAGCTCGCGGGAATTGACGAATTCCAATACCGCCGCCGCATCGGTGAAGTGTCCGATCTTGCGTTCCCCGGTCGATATGCGCTTGCGAATGGCGGGCAAGAGTCTTGCGGCGATGTCGCGCCGGTCCGTCCGCGGCAGGGCCTCGACGCGCGGCCCTCCGAACGCCTCTCCCCGCGCGTTTGCGCCGAGCCATCGGGCGGCCCTGTTGATCATCTCCAGCGTTGTCCGGTAGCAGTCCTTCGATGTCGGCCCCCAGGTGAACAAGCCGTGGCCGCCAAGCACTACCCCTCTCAAATTGGGATTGGCCTCGGCCAAGGCGCCGAGCTTCAGGCCGAGGTCAAAGCCAGGCCGCTGCCACGGCAGAAAGCCGAGTTCCCCCTCGTAAATCTTGCTCGTCAGCGCTTCGGCGTTCTCGCTCGCGGCGATCGCAATGACCGCGTCGGCGTGAACGTGGTCGACATGCGGATGGGGAACGAAGCCGTGCAGGGGGGTATCGATCGAAGTCGCGCGCGGGTTGAGATTGAAAGTGCAATGATTGAACAATGCGACCATCTCGTCCTCGTGCTCGAGGCCGCGATAGATCGATCGAAGGCCGAGAAGCTTGTCGAGATAGAGCGTCGAGAAACCGTCGAGTTTCATCGAGCCGATGTCGCCGCCAGAGCCCTTGACCCAAAGGACTTTGGTCGGCGCGCCGGTCAGCGGATCGGCGGCGGTAAGTTTTGCAGACGTGTTGCCGCCGCCGAAATTGGTGATTCGCAGGTCGCTGCCAAGCAGATTGGACCGGTAGAGCAACAGGCCGGGATCGTCGAGGGAAGCCGCATGTTCGTCGTCCCACAGGTCAGGCAGCGGAGCGTCAAAACGAACTTGATCGCCGCTCATGGGTCGTTCCTCTTCATGCCATGCAATTTTGATCAATCAATATGCAAATGATCGAAGTGCGTCAATCCTCTTGCGCGATTGTGCGCTGCAATGAGCAAAATTGATTGAACTTGATTGACAGTGCTTGGGACGTGTGGCACTGAAACAGCAACAACCAATAAGCGGGGAAACGTCAAGGGCCATGCGCGAGAGACAGCGCGTCGAAGTCGTCCGCAATCTGCTCGCCGTGCAAGGGTTCCTTTCGATTCCCGACCTCATGGCGGCGACGGGCGTTTCCGCCGCCTCGGCGAGGCGAGACGCCGCGCGCTTGGCTCAGGCCGGCTATGCGGAGCGGGTGTACGGCGGCGTCCAGGCGATCGGGGGCGCCTTTTCCAGACGAATGGGCCAGGCGTCGCTCGAGACGCAGGCGTTCGAAGTCAGCCGCACGATCAACATCGAAGCCAAGCGCGCTATCGCGCGGAGGGCGCTGGAAATATGCGTCGACGGCGATGTGATCATCATCAACGGCGGCACGACGACGTTTCAGATGGCGGAATTCCTCCGCGATACGCGCCTGAAGATCTTGACCAACTCCTATCCGCTCGCCGAGTTTCTCATTCGTGAGACGCAGAACCGCGTCGCCTTGCCGGGCGGCGAGGTCTACCGCGATCAAAAGCTCATCGTCGCGCCATTCGACGACGACGCAATTCAGCACTATTCGGCGCGCATCATGTTCATGAGCGCGATCTCGATCGGTCCGCTCGGCGTGATTGAGGGCGATCCGCTGATCGCGCGCGCCGAAACGAAACTTCTAAGACGGGCGGAAAAACTGGTCGTGCTCGCGGACTCGTCGAAATTCGCCCAGCGAGGCAGCCTTGTCGTTTGTCCGCTCGCGCGCGTTCATGCGCTCATAACTGATCAGGCGGCGCCGCCGGAGGCGCTCGCCATGCTGCGCGACGCCGGGGTGCAGACAATCGTTGTCAATCCCGAGACGCGCGCGACGGAGGCGGCGTGAGCGCGGCCTTGGAAGGTGAAGCCGCCCCGGGGCGAGGCGCTCCGCTGCTCGAGGCGCGCGATATCGAGAAGACATTTCCCGGGGTGCGCGCGCTGTCGGGCGTGTCGTTCGAAGTTCGCGCCGGTGAGGTTCATGCGCTTCTGGGGGAAAACGGCGCCGGCAAATCGACTCTCATCAAGATCCTTTCCGGGGTCTACGAACCCGACAGCGGCTCGATATTGATTGGCGGCCAGGAGACGCGCTTCACCAGTCCCGAGGACGCCAAGCGCGCGGGCGTCGCCACGATCTATCAGGAGCTGTTGCTCTTTCCCGAGCTCACGGTCGCGGAGAACATTTTTCTCGGCCACGCGCCTCGCGCCGGAATGGGCCGCATCGACTGGCGCGCGATGGGCGCCCAAGCCGAGGCGCTCCTCAACTCGCTCGAGATCGACGATCTCGCGGCGAACCAGGTCGTCGGGGCGCTTTCGGTCGGCAACCGCCAGCGCGTCGAAATTCTACGCGCGCTCTCTCACGACGCGCGCATCCTCATCATGGACGAGCCGACGGCGGCGCTGACCGAAAGCGATGTGACGCGGCTCTTCGATATCGTGCGCCGCCTTCGGGCCCGCGGCGTCGGCATCGTTTACATAAGCCATCGTCTCGACGAGATATTCGCTATTGGCGACCGCGTCACCGTGCTTCGCGACGGCGCCTATGTCGGGGCGCGCAATGTCGCCGAAACCAACGCCTCTGAGCTGGTGCAGATGATGGTGGGACGGCGGATCGACAACCTCTTTCCGAAAACCACCGTTCCGATCGGCGCCCCGGTGCTGGAGGCGCGCGACATCGTGCGCCATCCGATGACCAAGAGCGTCAGCCTCACGGTGTGCGCAGGCGAGATCGTCGGGCTCGCGGAACTCGTCGGCTCAGGACGCAGTGAACTCGCCCAGACGCTGTTCGGAATCACACCCGCAGAGTCGGGCGAGATCCGGCTCATGGGCGAGGACGTTACCATCCGCTCGGCTGAGAGCGCGCGCTCGAAGGGGATTGCTTACGTGCCGGAGGACCGCGGGGTCCAGGGGCTTGTGCGGCCAATGAGCGTCGCGCACAATTTCTCCCTCGCGGCGCTTGGCGGACTGTCCCGCGCGGGCTTCATCGACCGGGGCGCTGAGCGGCGCATGGCGGAGGAGGGCGTCCGGCGATTCAGGGTCAAGACGAGTTCGGTCGACGAGATCGCAGGGCGCCTCTCCGGCGGCAACCAGCAGAAGATCGTGCTCGGCAAATGGCTCGCCAACAATCCGAAACTGCTGATTCTCGACGAGCCGACGCGCGGCATCGACGTCGGCGCGAAAGCCGAAATCCATCGCCTCATGTGCGAACTCGCCGCCGCGGGCGTCGCCATCCTGATGATCTCGAGCGAATTGCCGGAAGTGCTCGGCATGAGCGACCGGGTGCTCGTCATGCGCGAGGGACGGCTGGTCGCCGAGTTTGATCGGGCGCACGCAACCTCCGAAACGGTCGGGGCGGCGATGATGGGAGAGGCGACCAGCGTGGGGAGGGCGGCATGAGCGCGGCGGCTATTGCAGGCGCGAGCCGGGCCGAGAGCGGCGGGCTGAGGCGCTTCGCTTCGCAGGAAGCCTTGCTTGCGGTCGCGGTGATCGGCCTGGCCGTCGTCGTCGGCTTGATCAACCCCCGCTTTCTGGCGATTCGCAATCTTTCCGACCTTCTGCTCGGCAACGCCTATATCGCTGTCGCTGCGATCGGCATGTCCATGGTGATCATATCCGGCAATATCGACATTTCGGTCGGCGCGCTCATCGGCGTGCTGGCGACGATCAGCGGCTCGCTCGCCGTGGCGGGCGCACCCATTCTCGTGAGCTGGCTCGTCCCCCTGGTGCTCGGCGTCGCGGTCATGGCGGCCCAGGGCGCCGTCGTCGCCTATTTGCGCATTCCGGCCATCGTCGTGACGCTTGGCATGCTCTCGATCCTGAAGGGCGGCCTCATCAGCGTCACCGGCGGAAAATGGATCACCGATCTGCCGCAGAACTTCCATCTCGCCGACCTTGCCGTCTTCGATGTTCCGATGCCGGTGGTCATCATGGTTCTGGCGACCGCGCTGGCGGCGTTGTGGATGCGCTACAGCGCCAGCGGCCGGGCGATCTACGCGACCGGAGGCAACGCTGAAGCCGCGCGTCTCTGCGGCGTCAATCCCCAGCGCACTGTCGTCATGGTGTTCGCGCTGCACGGATTTTTCGCTGGTATTGCGACTCTCGTCTACGCCACCCAACTGCGGGTGATCCAGTCGACCACGCCGCCCGGGCTCGAGCTGACCGTCATCACCGCGTCCGTGGTCGGCGGGGTCAGTATTCTTGGCGGCGTCGGCACCGTCGTCGGCTCGACGCTGGCGGCGATCCTGATCGCCGAGATCACGAGCGCGCTCGTCTTCATCAATGTATCGCCTTATTGGACCGACGCCCTCCGCGGCGGCCTCATCCTCGCGACGGTCATCGCCGATATCCTTCGCCGCCAGCGCCGCGCCGCTCGAGGATGGTCGAAATGAGCGTTGCGGCCGAAGCGCCCGTCCGCGGGTTGCCGTGGTGGCTGAAGCGGCACGAGACGCTGCTGGCGATCATCCTCGTGATCGCGCTGGTCGGTCTCGGGGCTTCCAACGAGCGCTTTCTGACCGTCGACAACCTCCTTAATCAGGGCCGGTTAATGACCGAGATCGGCCTCATCGCGCTGCCGATGACATTCATCATCATCACCGGCGGGATTGATCTTTCGGTCGGCGCGGTCGTGGGGCTCTGCGCGATCATGCTCGGCTATTCGTGGAAGAATTTCGGCTTCCCGCTACCGGTCGCAATCGTCTTCGCGCTCGCGGTCGGCGGCCTCGCCGGATTCGTCAATGGGTTCGTCATTACCCGGATCAAGGTTCCGCCGCTCATCATGACGATCGCCACGCTCGCGCTCTATCGCGGCCTCGCCGAAGGGATCAGCCAGGCCCATTCGGTGCGCGGCTATCCCGAATGGTTCTACGTCCTCGGCCAGGGTGACCTCTTCGGCGTGCCGACGCAACTCCTCGTTCTCGCGATCCTTATGATCATCGCGGGCGTTGCGCTTGACCGCACGACATTCGGCCGCACCCTCTACGCGATCGGCGCCAACGAGACAGCGGCGCGCTTCTCGGCGCTCTCGGTCGATCGGGTCAAGCTCATCGTCTATACCCTGTCAGGCCTCGCCTCGGGCCTCGCCGCCATCGTGCTGGTCTCCCGCGTGACGACGACCCGCATGGACATGGGAATGGGATACGAACTCGACGTGATCGCCGCAGTGGTGCTGGGCGGCACGAGCATCTTTGGCGGCTCGGGCACGATCTGGGGCACCGCGATCGGGCTGGCGATGATCCAGCTGTTGAAGAACGGTTTGGCGTTGACCGGCGTCAAGGGCGACGCGACGATCGTCGTGATCGGCGTAGCGCTCATTCTGTCGGTGTTGATAGCGAGTTCCCTCCAGCGCCGCCGCGACTGAGCGCGCGCCTTCGGAGGGCCAACGCCGCCGCTGGCGGCATCCAGGGAGGAGCCTGAAATGAAAGCGAGACTACTCACCAGCACGGCGGCGACGATTGTCGCCCTCGCGTTTGCCGCGAGCGGCGCAAATGCCGCGAGCAAATGGGACGGCGCCGACGATCTGCCGACGAATCCTCTCGCCTGCGACGCCAGCGGCGCGGCGGCCCCGGTCGCAGCCAAGCCCTATGACGGCGGGAAGCCGACCAACCCGCCGGACAAAGCGGGCAAGCCGATTACCCTCGTCGACGTGCCGAAATTGATCGGCATCGGCTATTTCAACGCCACGTCCAAAGGCATGCAGGACGCCGCCAAGGAGCTCGGCAACGTCACGGTGACGACCGACGGTCCAACCGAAGCCAAGATCGACGAGCAGATCAAGTTCATCGACAATTACATCACCCGCGGCGTCGACGGCGTGTTGTTCGCCGCCAACGATCCGGTCGCGATCGCGCCGGTGCTCAAGAAGGCGCTGTCGAAGGGCATCCATGTCGTCGGCTACGACGCCAACTCGACGCCCGACGCGCGCGAATGGTTCGTCAACCAGGCCGAGTTCAACGGCATCGGCAAGGCGATGATGGATTCGATGGCCAAGGAGATCGGCGAGGACGGCAGCTTCGCGATCGTCACATCGACCTTCACCACGCCGAACCAGGCGCGCTGGATCGCCGAGATGTCCGCATACGCCGCCAAGTGCCATCCGAAGATGACATGGCTCGAAACAGTCGAGGCGCAGGAGGACAACAACCTCTCGTTCAATCAGGCGACGACGCTCATCAACAAGCACGGCGACAAGCTGAAGGGTCTCTTCGGCATGACCTCGGTCGCGACGCCGGCTTCCGCCGAAGCGGTCACCAAGGCCGGCCAATGCGGCAAGATCGCCGTTGTCGGCCTTGCGACCCCGAACGCCATGAAGCCCTATGTCAACGCCGGCTGCGTCAAGTCGGTCGTGCTCTGGAACCCGATCGATCTCGGCTATGCGGCGACCTACGTCATGCGGGCCGTCGTCGACGGCAAGCTCAAGCCTGGCGCGACCTCGGTCGACGCGGGCAAGCTCGGCAAGCTCACCGTCGTCAACGGCAGCGAAATCCTGCTTGGGGCTCCGTTTATCTACACCAAGGACAACGTCGCCAAGTTCGACTTCTAACAAGACGGTGTTTCGCTCGGCCTCTCTTTGGCGGGAGGCCGGGCGACTCTCGCCCTGAGGTTTAGCGAGGCCGAGCGGCGATGCAACGCTATGCGTTCAAAATGTTCCTCAATCCCGGCGAGGCGCACGAATACCGCCGCCGGCACGACGCGATCTGGCCGGAGTTGCAGGCGCTGCTCGGCGAATTGGGCGTCAGGAACTATTCGATCTTTCTCGACCCCGACACCAACACGCTTTTCGCCTATCTCGAGCGCACCGACGACCATCGCATGGACGAGGTGACTAAGCATTCGGTGATGCGGCGCTGGTGGGCGCACATGAAGGACATCATGGCCGCCAACCCCGACGGGAGCCCGGTTACCACGCCCCTGGTCGAGATGTTTCATCTGGAATGAACGGGGCGCGCGGGCATGAACGGGTGCGTCGCGGTTTTCGACCTCGGCAAGACCAACATCAAGGTCGTCATCTTCGATCGCGACGGTGCGGTTCTCGCAGAGCGCTCCGCGCCCAACGCGCCGCTCGCCGCTGACGCGCAATGGCCTTATCTGAAACTCGATACTGAACGCGCTTGGTCTTTCCTCATCGGCGGGTTGAAGGAGCTAGGCCTCCGCCATCCGATCGAAGCGATCTCGACGGCGACGCACGGCTGCGCCGGCGTCCTCATGGGGCCCGACGGCGTCGCGCTTCCGCCGCTCGACTATGAGTTCGATGGATTTGCCGCTGTCGACGACTACGACACGGCGCGGCCGCCCTACGAGGAGACCCGATCGCCCCGCCTGCCGCGCGGCCTCAATCTCGGCAGGCACATTTTCTATTTTGAGCGGTATTTCCCGACTCAATTCAAGCAGGCGACGCGCGTTCCTCGACCTATCCGCAATATTTCGCCTGGCGCCTGAGCGGGGTCATGGCGTCCGAGGCGACCTCGCTCGGCGCGCATACGGATCTCTGGCGCCCGACCGAGGGCCGGCTATCGAGCATGGTCGACAAGCTAGGCTGGCGGCGGCTCTTCCCGCCGATGCGCAACGCCTGGGACACGCTCGGAACGCTCAAGCCCGAAGTCGCCGCGGCCACGGGGCTCGCGCGTAACGTCCGCGTCGTCTGCGGCGCCCACGATTCGAACGCCTCCCTCGTTCCGCATCTGGTGTCGCGGCGCGATCCCTTCACCGTGATCTCGACCGGGACCTGGGTCATCATCATGGCCGTCGGCGGAAAGGGGAGGCTCGATCCCAAGGCCGACATGCTGGCCAACGTCGACGTACGCGGCCAGCCGGTTCCGACCGCGCGCTTCATGGGCGGACGCGAATTCGCGGTCCTTGCGGGCGAAACGCCGGCCGACGCCGGCGAGGCCGACATCGCAGGCGCGGTCGCCTCGGGCGCGCTCGCGCTGCCGGCCTTTTCCGACCAGGGGGGCCCGTTTGCCGGGCGCGTCGGACGGATCGAAGGCGAAGCGCCCGCCACGCCCAAAGCCCGCGCGGCGCTGGCGACCCTTTATTCGGCGCTGATGACCGCCCATCTTCTCGGGCGTCTCGAAGCGCCGGGAGACCTCATCGTCGAGGGCGGCTTCACCCGCTCGCCGGCCTTCGCTGCCGTTCTCGCCAGCCTCATGTCCGGCCGGAGGGTCGTCGTCGCTCCGATGAGCGCGGGCGCCGCCGCCGGCGCGGCGCTGCTCGCCCATTGGGGCGAGCCCCACGATCCGCCCCGCCTCGAGTCTGCGCGCGCCTGGACCATTCCGGGCCTCGAGGCCTATTGGCGGCGATGGGAGGGGGCGCTTCGGGCCGATCTGGTTTGATTCGCCCACGACCTCTTGTGGGTGACAACGTGAGGGAGCCGACGAGGCCCTCGCGCGTGCGGCCTCGCTGGCCTATGATCGCGGGTCTGATTTGACGGAGGAAACCCATGGAAGCGATTGCGACGTCGGCCATCGCCCGGAATCGCGTTCAAGGCGCGAACGCCGGCCGGCCGCCGATTCCTTTCGACGCGGGCCGGCTTGACGCGCTGATGGAGGAGGCCGGGATCGACGCCCTCGTCGTCACCTCAAAGCACAACATCCAATATCTTCTCGGCGGCTACCGGTTCTTCTTCTTCGATCATTTCGACGCGATCGGCGTCGGCCGCTATCTGCCTGTCCTGATCTATGTGAAGGGCGATCCGGAACGGGCGACTTATGTCGGACATCCGATGGAGAGCTACGAGAACGAGCTCAACCGGTTCTGGGTCCCGACGTTCAGCGGCTCCGCGCGCGGGAGCACCGACGGGATGGAAGCCGCGATCGAGCGGCTGACGAGCCTCGCGCCGAAAGCAAAAAGGATCGGAATCGAGCGCTCGTTCCTGCCATCGGACGCCGAAAGCGCGCTGCGAAAGGGAATCCCTCAGGCCCAGTTCGTCGAGGCGCAGCTTCCGCTCGAACGCCTTCGGGCGGTCAAGACGGCGCAGGAACTGGAATGCTTGCGGCGCGCGAGCGATCTCGTCGTCGATTCGATGCTCGCCGTGATGGATCGCGCGCAGCCCGGCGCGACCAAGCACGAGCTGGTCGAAGCGCTGCGCCGCGAGGAGGTCAATCGCGGCCTCACGTTTGAATATTGTCTGATTACGGCCGGAACCAGCCTCAACCGGGCGCCGTCCGACCAGATCCTGCGCGAGGGCGACATTCTCTCGCTCGACTCCGGCGGCAACTACAAGGGCTATATCGGCGACCTCTGCCGGATGGGCATTTTCGGTGAGCCGGACGCCGAGCTCGAAGACCTGCTCGGCGAGGTCGACGCGATCCAGCAGGCCGCGAGACGGCCGATCCGGGACGGCGCGCGCGGCGGCGACGTTTTCGCCGCCGCCGAGGCGCTGACCCGCGACTCGCCGCATGGCAATTCGCTCGAATTCGTCGCCCACGGAATGGGCCTCATCAGTCACGAAGCCCCCCGGCTCACCGATCGCGGCCCAGTGCCGTACCCCGCCCATGATGCGGATCTGCCCTTGCGGAAGGGAATGGTTCTGTCGATCGAGACGACGATCCTTCATCCGCGCCGTGGCTTCATCAAGCTCGAGGACACGGTCGCGGTCACCGAAAGCGGCTGCGAAGGGTTCGGCGACCGGGGACGGGGATGGAACCGCTGCGCCGGCGTCAGGGGGGCGAGCTAAGGTCAAAACCCCTGTGCTTGCGTCTGGCTGGCGATTGTTCGTTTGGATGGAGAGCGGCCATGGACCGATTGCTGAAGACGCTGTCGGCGCTGGCGCTTGGCCTGTCGATCGCCGGGTGCGTCGCGGCTGAGCCGCCGTATCTCGTGGGCAAGTCCGTGAAGATCTACGCCTAACCGATCGGCGACGCGGACATCCGCGCCATGGGGGTGGGCGGCCTCCTGATGGAGATCGGCGCTCGCCCTCAACCGCGCGCATCCTTTGAATAGGGTCGGCGCAATCGTCTTCGCCGCGGGCCGGTCGGCGCGCTTCCTTGCGCGGGCGGTGAGGCGAGAGCAAGCTGGGATTCACCGACAGGTAGCCGCTATCGTTCGCGTGCGCAGCCCTAGACTAGGCCGCCGCTCGCGGGAGCAAGGGAAAATCCGGACTATCACAGAGACGGCGAATGTTCTCGCGACAACATCTTTGACCATCGACTTCAAGAACCGCACCAGGGCTCGTGAAAACGAGACATGGCGAGAAATTCAATTTCGAAGCATGTCGGAACGCCTTGATTGAACCTTAGCTGATTCTGACTTCACCCGGGGAAGCACGGCGGAGTTGGCAACGTGCCGCGCTCCATCCACGACTTTTCGTCGCTGGCTCGTCTGCAACTCGGACTTAGTATGAACACTATTGAAGCCGCATCTTCGCCAATCTTTGGGCGCTGGGGCGTTCGTGCGACGACGCGCCGGGCGTCACGTCAGTTCGACTCGAACTCGACTGAAGAGTTCTACCGAGCATTGTATTTCGATCACACCCGGGCAACACCCCTTACGGAGTTACGGTCAGGGCGATAGGATAACAGCCCGCATCAAGGTCTCGCGAATCCCGCGCCGGCGGTCTTACTCCGCGGATCGTGCGGCAGAAGGGACAAATTGAAAGCCTTCTTGCGGAGCGCTTTTGAAGGCGAACGCCTTTCATCGCCTTGGGATAGCCGCGAACCGATTCGCGAAGAACTTTTCGGCGTAGAGCGCCTGGAGGACCATGCCCGCAGCCTTGCGGTCGCGCAGATCGTGTCGTCGCGGGCGAGTAAAGGGCGACTTCTAGCGAAGCGTCTCGCTGAGAATCGGGCGGTTTTGCTCCGCGCCTATCGCGCCACCGTAAAAGCGATCAATGACGCTCGTCCCGTCACGCCCGCGGCGGAATGGCTCGTCGATAATTACCATCTCGTGGAAAGGCGGATCCATGAGATTCGCTCGGACCTACCGCCCGGCTACTATCGTCAACTCCCCAAACTGGCTGATGGTCCGTTCACGGGCTATCCCAGAGTGTTCGGCATCGCCTGGGCCTTCATCGCCCATTCCGATAGCCGTTTCGACTCCGAGATGCTGGTTCGCTTCGTTGGGGCCTATCAAGAGGTGCAGCCGCTCACCATCGGCGAGCTCTGGGCGGTATCGATCACCCTGCGGATCGTTCTGATTGAGAATCTCGGACGCCTCGCGCAGCAGATTACCACGAGCCGCGCCGAGAGGGATCTGGCGGACGGACTCGCTGATCGGTTGCTTGGCGCGGGCGGACGATCGGCCGAATCCGCCGCCATTGTTCTGGCTCCGCACGAGGGCCGGCCGCTCTCGCAGGCATTCGCCGTCCAGCTCGTTCATCGATTGCGCGATCAAGATCCGATGGTCACCCCCGCGCTGAAATGGCTCGACGAGCGTCTGACGATTCAGGACACGACGACCGATATAGCAGTACGCGATGTCCATCGCCAGCAAGGCGCAGCGAATGTCTCCGTTCGCAACATCATTACCAGTTTGCGCCTGATTTCCGACGTCGACTGGACGCAATTGTTCGAGCGGTTGAGCCTCGTCGACGCAGTCCTTGCGGCCGACAGCGGCTTCAAAAGCATGGATTTTCCAACGCGCACGCTCTACCGCAGCGCAATCGAGGATCTGTCGCGCGGCTCGAAGCGCGCCGAGCTCGACATCGCCAGCGCTGCGGTGCTCGCGGCGAAGCGGGCCGAGGCCGAGGCGCCGGCAATGGAACAGGAGCGCCGAGGGGATCCAGGATACATCCTGCTCGCCGGCGGGCGCCGCGCTTTTGAAGAAGCGGTTGCCTATCGCCGGCCCCTGCGAAGCTGGGCGTCGCGCGTCAACCGATCCGTCGGCGTTGGCGGCTATGTGACATTGATCTCTCTCGTCTCCGCAATCCTTCTTGCGGCGCCGCTGTTCGCGCTTGCCGCCGCCGGAGTTGGCCTGGCCGTTCTTGGCCTGCTCGGCGCGCTCGGCGCCATTCCCGCGATCGACGCCGCTGTCGCCTTGGTCAACCGCGGGGTGAACATCGGCTTCGCCGCGTCGCTGCTCCCGGCTCTGGAGCTACCCGACGGAGTGCCCACGCATTTGCGCACGCTCGTCGCGGTACCGACGTTGCTCACCACGTTGGGAGGCGTCGAAGACCTAATCGAACGACTCGAGATTCACCACCTTGCGAGCCCTGAAGGCGATCTTCATTTCGCGCTGGTGACCGACTGGACCGACGCCGCGAACGAGCGGGCCGACGGCGACGCTTCGCTCATCGCCGCTGCGGCGGACGGGGTCGCGCGTCTTAATCTGCGCTATGGCCCGGCGCCAGGCGGAGCGCGTTTCCTCCTTCTCCACCGGCGGCGCGTCTGGAATGAGGGTGAATCGCGGTGGATCGGATGGGAGCGCAAGCGCGGCAAGCTTCATGAACTGAATCGGCTTCTGCGCGGCGCGGCTGACACCACTTTCATCGACGTGGGTTTCGGAACACCCGCCGCCCCTCCAGGCATTCGCTACGTCGTGACACTTGATTCGGATACACGATTGCCGCGCGACGCGGTGCGTCGCCTGATCGGCAAGATGGCCCACCCGCTGAACCGGCCGCGCCTGGACGAGGATGGGCGCCGCGTCGTCGAAGGCTATGCGATCTTACAGCCTCGCGTTACGCCGTCGCTGCCGACCGCTAGCGAAGGCTCGCTGTTCCAGCGAATCTTCTCGAGCGTGAGCGGCATCGACCCGTACGCCTCGGCAGTCTCCGACGTCTATCAGGATCTGTTTGGCGAGGGATCCTATGCCGGAAAAGGCATTTATGACGTTGACGCTTTCGAGGCTGCGCTCTCGAATCGCACGCCCGACTCCACTCTTCTCAGCCACGATCTTTTCGAGGGCGTTTTCGCGCGCGCAGGACTCGCCTCGGATGTCGAAGTCGTCGAGGAATTCCCCGCACGCTACGACATCGGCGCCATTCGCCACCACCGATGGGCGCGCGGCGATTGGCAATTGCTTCCCTGGATTTCTGGGCGTGCGCCTGTACAACCAGGCGCCGCGGCGGCGTCGAGGGCCCTACCAGCAATCGGCCGCTGGAAGATGCTGGACAACCTTCGCCGCACGCTCTCCGCGCCTTCTGCGGTCCTTGCGCTGCTCGCGGGTTGGGCCCTGCCGCTTCATGTGGCGCTGCTCTGGACTCTGTTTGTTGTCCTGACGATCGCGCTACCGACATTCATTCCTGTAGCGGCCGCGATTCCGCCCCGCCGCCCCGGTGTGACGATGTCAAGCCATTTGAACGCGCTCGGCTACGATCTTGGCCTCGCCTGGAGCCTATCAACGCTGACCGTCGTGTTCCTGGCGGATCAGGCGTGGCTCATGGCTGATGCGATCGGACGCACGCTCTGGCGGCTCAGCGTGAGCCGGCGCCATTTGCTCGAATGGATTCCAGCCGCGCAGGCGACGACCGGGCCACGTCTGGACTTAATGGGATTCGTGCGCCGAATGACGGGCGCGATCGTCATCGGCGTGGTTGCGGCCATTGTCGCGCTGACCTCTCGCCATGGTTCTTGGCCGGTGGCGCTTCCCTTCGCCGCGCTCTGGCTGGCTTCTCCGGCCGTCGCCCGGTTCGTAAGCCTCCCTTCTGGCGCTGCAGCTCGCCTCCCGATGGCCGATGCCGATGCGGAGGTGTTGAGGCGGACCGCCCGCCGCACTTGGCGATTTTTTGAGACTTTCGTGACGTCGGCTGACAACATGCTGCCGCCCGACAATTTTCAGGACGATCCGGCGCCTGCGGTGGCGCATCGGACCTCGCCGACCAATATCGGCCTTTATCTTCTTTCGGTCGTTTGCGCTCGTGATTTCGGTTGGATCGGGACTGATCAAGCGATCGATCGTCTTGAGGCGACGCTCGCGACGATGGATCGCCTGCAACGCGTGCGCGGTCACTTCCTAAACTGGTACGACACGAGAGATCTTCGACCACTAGAGCCAAGATACGTATCCGCCGTCGATAGCGGCAATTTGGCAGGACATCTCATCGCGCTCGCCAATGCGTGCAGGGAATGGAGCGATCGTCCCCTCAACGCGGCGCGGCGCTTCAGCGGCGTCGCCGATGCGCTCGACATAACCCGCGCCGAATGCGCCCGTCTGCGTGACGGCCGCAAGACACAGACCGTGACTTTGCATCAGTTAGACGACGCACTCGCCGCGGTCGCGTCGGCTTTGCAACAGGCCTCGCTTTCGCAAGTCGACTATCCGTCGCAACTCGCCGACCTTCGCGCGAATGTAGAGATCATGGTCGACATCGCGAGCGCGCTCGCTGTCGAACGTGGCGACGGAACGAGCGCGGATATGCTGCATTGGGCGCGCGCGGTCTTGAGTTCGATCGAAGCCCACCGACACGATATCGCGCAGGTCGCGGAGGCGACCGATGTCCAGCGTGAAAGGCTAGCTGTTCTCGAAAGCGCGGCGCGGTCGATGGCGCTTGCGATGGAGTTCGGTTTCCTGCTCGACCACGACCGGCAATTGCTATCGATCGGATATCTGGTCAACGAAGGCGCACTTGATAGCAACTGTTACGATCTCCTGGCTTCCGAGGCGAACCTGGCCAGCTTCTTCGCAATCGCCAAAGGGGACATTCCGGCGAAGCATTGGTTCCGCCTGGGCCGCGCCGCCACTCCTGTCGCGCGCGGCGCCGCCGCCTTGATCTCGTGGTCGGGATCAATGTTTGAATATTTGATGCCCTCTCTCGTCATGCAAGCGCCGGCCGGAAGCCTGCTTGAGCAGACAAACCGTCTGATCGTGCGCCGTCAGATCGCCTACGCTGCGAAGCTTGGACTGCCATGGGGCATATCCGAATCCGCCTATAACGCGCGCGATCTGGAACTGACCTATCAATACTCCAATTTCGGCGTTCCG
Organism: uncultured Alphaproteobacteria bacterium; assembly: GCA_963794155.1. Taxonomy (GTDB): domain Bacteria; phylum Pseudomonadota; class Alphaproteobacteria; order Rhizobiales; family Beijerinckiaceae; genus Roseiarcus. The sequence continues at coordinate 130,961 of CAWCCX010000012.1, forward strand.
GGGCTCGGGCTGAAACGCGGGCTTGGCGAAAACAAGGTAATCGCGCCCTACGCAACCGCTCTGGCTGCAATGGTCGATCCCCGGTCAGCGGTCACCAATCTCACGCGTTTGGCCGAGATCGGAGCGCAAGGCCGCTATGGGTTCTACGAGGCTTTGGACTACACGCCGGCGCGCCTTCCGGAGGGCGAAAGCGTTGCCACAATCCACGCCTTCATGGCGCATCATCAGGGTATGACGATTGTCGCCATTGCCGACGCCGTGCTGGACGGCGCGATGCGGGCGCGATTCCATGCCGAGCCGATCATCAAGGCGACCGAACTGCTTCTGCAGGAGCGCATGCCGCGCGACGTCGCGGCGACGCGTCTTTGGGCCGCCGACGTGAAGTCGGCGGTCGGCGCTCGCAATGTCGAACCGTCGAGCGGTCGCCGGCTCGCGTCCGCGCAACAGGCCACGCCTGCCACACATCTGCTTTCGAACGGCCGCTACTCGACGATGCTCACTGCCGCCGGCTCGGGATACAGCCGCTGGGGCGATCTCGCGCTGACGCGTTGGCGTGAGGATGCGACCTGTGACGACTCAGGCTTCTACATCTATGTCAAGGACTTACACACCGGCGTTGCGTGGTCGGCGGGCTTTCAACCGAGCGGCGTCGAACCGGACGGTTACGCCGTCATCTTCGACGAGGACCGCGCCGAGATTACGCGCCGCGACGGCTCGCTGAGGACGACGCTGGACGTAATTGTATCGGCCGAGGACGACGCGGAAGTTCGCCGGGTTTCAATCACAAATTCCGGAAGCCGCCCGCGCGACATCGAGATCACGTCCTACGCCGAACTCGTCCTCGCGCCCCAGAACGCCGACGTCGCTCATGCAGCCTTCTCGAAATTGTTCTTGGTAACGGAATATCTTCCCGATGTCGGCGCCATCCTTGCGACGCGGCGAAAGCGGTCGCCGAGCGACCCCGAAATCTGGTCCGCGCATTTGACGGTCGTTGACGGCGAGGCCGTCGGCGCGCCGCAATTCGAGACGGACAGGGCGCGATTCCTCGGTCGCAGCCACACTGTTCGTGCGCCGATCGCGATCATGGACAGCCGGCCGCTCTCGAACTCAATTGGCGCCGTCCTCGATCCCATTTTTTCCATCCGCCGACGCGTTCGCATTGCGCCGGGCGTGACTGTACGAGTCGCCTATTGGACGATTGTCGCCGCCAGTCGCGAAGCGCTTCTCGACGGCGTCGACAAACACCGCGACGCGACGGCGTTCACGCGCGCCTCGACGCTCGCCTGGACCCAGGGGCAGGTGCAGTTGCATCATCTTGGCGTCACCGCGGGCGAAGCGAGCCTGTTTCAGCGACTGGCGGGGCACGTGATTTACGCGGCGTCGGCGATGCGGCCATCTTCGGAAACGATCCTGCGGGGCTGCGGCGCACAGTCGGGCCTATGGTCGCAGGGCATTTCCGGGGATCTGCCGATCGTTCTTCTGCGCATCTCGGACATCGAAAACCTGGACATCGTCCGAGAGCTTCTGCAGGCGCACGAATACTGGTGGATGAAACAGCTAGCCGTCGATCTCGTCATCCTGAACGATCGCCAATCCTCCTACGTTCAGGAACTACAGATCGCAATCGAGACCCTCGTGCGGACGAGCAGGTCGTCTCCGCTGCCGGGTACAGAGCACCGACCGGGCCGCGTCTTCCTGTTGCGCGCCGACCTGATCGCTGGCGAAACGAAGAGCCTTCTACCCTCGGTAGCGCGGGTCGTTCTTGTGGCGCAACGTGGGAGACTATCGGAGCAGCTCGATCGCATTCTGGAGCCTGTTGTACTCCCGAAACCCGTGCCGAAGCGTATCGTCCCTCGCTTGAGGGCGCCTGGGAGGGTTCGCGTCCCCGATCTCGAGTTCTTCAACGGTCTCGGCGGGTTCGCGTTAGATGGACGCGAGTACGTGACGGTCCTCGGGCCTGGCCAGTCGACGCCCGCGCCTTGGATCAATGTCATCGCCAATCCGGCGTTCGGGTTCCAGGCGGGAACCGACGGCGGCGGCCACACCTGGTCGGTCAACAGCCGTGAGAATCAGATCACGCCGTGGTCGAATGATCCGGTGAGCGATCGTCCTGGCGAAGCGTTCTATCTGCGCGATAAAGACACAGGCGATCTCTGGGCCCCCACGGCGCTGCCGATCCGCGACCTCTCGGCGACCTATGTCGCCCGACATGGCCGCGGATACAGCCGGTTCGAGCATGTCGCACATGAGATTGCTTCGGATCTGCTGCAGTATGTGCCGGTCGACGATCCAATCAAGATTTCGCGCCTTGTGTTGACCAATCGCTCGAGCCGGCCTCGTCGGCTCAGCGTTACAGCCTACGTCGAATGGGTTCTGGGCTCGGCGCGTTCCACGTCGCTGCCGTTTGTTTCGACTGAGATCGACGCGGCCACCGGCGCAATGTTCGCCCGCAATCCCTGGAGTTCGAGCTTTGGCTCCCGCGTCGCCTTCGCGGACCTGTGCGGGGCCCAGACCAGCTGGACCGGCGATCGGCGCGAATTCATCGGTCGAAACGGCACGCTCGCGGACCCCGCCGCACTCTGCGCCGTCGACGCGCTCTCCAAGACAGTTGGGGCGGGCCTCGATCCCTGCGCGGCTTTGAGCGCCACAATCGAATTGTCGCCCAGCAACTCAATCGAGGTCATTTTCTTGCTAGGCGAAGCTGAAAACGACGAAGCGGCGCGCGGCCTCGTCACCCGCTATCGCGCAGCCGATCTCGACGCGGTCGAGGCGGACGTCGAACGCCAGTGGGACGAAATCCTTGGTTCGATCGTCGTGAAGACGCCGGACCGGTCGATGGACGTCATGCTCAACGGCTGGCTTCTCTACCAGACCCTAAGCTGTCGGTTCTGGGCGCGCTCCGCTTTCTATCAGGCCAGCGGCGCCTATGGCTTCCGCGATCAGTTGCAGGATGGCATGGCGTTGGCCATGACACGGCCCATGTTGACCCGCGATCATCTGCTGCGGGCCACCGCGCGACAGTTCGTCGAAGGCGATGTCCAGCATTGGTGGCTGCCGCATTCGGGTCAGGGCGTGCGAACCCGCATCTCGGATGACCGTCCGTGGCTCGCCTATGCGGTTGCCCACTACGTCGATGCTACCGGGGACTTCGCTATCCTTGATGAAAGAGTCCCTTTCCTGGAAGGTCAGACGCTCGAGCCCGGCGAACATGACAGCTTCTTCAATCCGACCGTCTCTGACCAAAAGGCAACCGTGTTCGAGCACTGCGCTCTCGCGCTCGACGCCTCACTTGCGCTGGGCGTCCATGGGCTTCCTCTGATCGGGACCGGCGACTGGAACGACGGCATGAACCGCGTAGGCGAAAGAGGCTACGGTGAAAGCGTTTGGCTCGGCTGGTTCCTCCACGCTGCGTTGATGGCCTTCATCCCGATCGCAGAAACGCGTCAAGAAAAGGCCAGAGCAACGACATGGAGCACGCACGCCGCCGCGTTGCGAGCCTCGCTCGAACACGAAGCATGGGATGGAAAATGGTATCGGCGCGCCTTTTTCGACAACGGCGAGCCACTAGGCGCGTCGGCGAGTGAAGAATGCCGCATCGATTCGATCGCGCAATCCTGGGCGGTGCTATCCGGCGCGGCGGCGCTCGAACGGGCGGCAGAAGCGATGAACTCAGTCGAGCGGGAGCTGATCCGGCGCGACGAGGGCCTTGCATTGTTGTTCGCGCCGCCATTTGACAAGACCGCGCTCGATCCCGGTTACATCAAGGGCTACCCGCCGGGAATTCGGGAGAACGGCGGCCAGTATACCCACGCGGCCCTATGGTCAGTGATGGCCCTCGCCGGGCTCGGCGAAGGCGACAAGGCAGCCGACCTGTTCTCGTTGCTCAACCCCATCAATCATGCGCGAACCCGCTCCGACGTGCATCGCTACAAGGTGGAGCCCTACGTCGTCGCGGCCGACATCTATGCGAGCGCGCCCCATATCGGGCGGGGCGGCTGGACGTGGTACACGGGCTCGGCGGGTTGGATGCAGCGCGCCGGCGTAGAGAGCATTCTCGGGCTGCGCATCCACGGCGCTTTCTTGCATCTCGACCCCTGCATTCCCAAAAGCTGGGCGACGTTCGAGATGACGGTTCGCCGTCAATCGGCGCGCTATGAAATCATTGTCGACAATCCGGCCGGAGTCGAGTCGGGGAATTCGCTTCGCTCAGATGGACGGGATTGAAATCTTGGAGCGCCCTTTGCGACTGCCCATTGTCGATGACGGCGCCTTGCATCGCGTCCTCGTAAAATTAGGCTGATTGCCGCGGTGGGGAGATTGACGCCGCGCCTGGGGCAAGTCGGATTCGCACGTTGAGCTGGCGAGCCGCTCACCGCGGAGCAATGGGCCCTGCTGGTGCTGGACAGGTCGATGCGAAGAGCGTGAAGCTACGCTACTAGAATCCGAGGAGGCCCTTGAATTGATCAACCGGACGATCGTCGACCACGCCATGCCCGTACCGAAGCGCCGTCGCGTCGTGTACGTTGCCGAGCGCATCGAGGCCGAACCTGTTTTCGGCCTCTTCGTTGCACTGGGCTAGCTCCAGCCGGCGGCGCCCCGCAATTTATCAACTGCCGATGTGTTGCGAGAACTCATGCCGCTTTTCGCGATTGTCAGGCCGAAACGGCGCCGTTTGGCGATCGCTTATTTGGGCGCTTTTCAAAGTCTCAGCAATTTTCCGATCATCGGTGATTTTGACTTTTTGAAAGGCCATTTTTTCCTTGAGCTGCTTCCAAGTGAGATCGAATAGAGCCCAGTTCATGAACGCCTCCTGCCGCTCTGTTCAAACGCCGGCCCTCACCCATCTTTTATTTAGGAGCGGAAACGCAGGAGAGGCCCGTCAGGTTCCGCGAAACCCGGCGCGGAAAACAAGCAGGGCGTTCGCACGCGGCATTTTTTCTTCGCGGCATTCCTGGCTGGCAAGCCACGGTCGGGTTGCCTGCCACCGAGAAAAATCGCCGCGTCTTACGAAACCGCCGGATCTCTTTACCCTCGCCGCAAGGGCTGCCATCGGCGGCCAATCGCGCAAGAATAGTTGAGTTCGCGATTATTCACCGCCTCCCTGATGATCACCCGGAACAGCGCCATAGCGCCCCAAGTCGTCCGTGACGAACCGCTCCGAAGCGAATGGATATTTCTTCAGAAGCTTGCGCATTAGTGTCAGAGCGGCTGGTTTGTCGCCTGGATTGGACAAGCACGTCGAGGATCTCGACCTCGCCCTCGGCGTCGAAGCCGCGCGCCACTTGGCAGCTTGACGAAGCCAACCTAAAATCGATGGGCGGATAGTTTATCTGTCGCGCCGCTCGAAGATAGGGCTGGCAACTGATGAAGTCTCCATACCGCTACAATCGTTTGCGGCGATATGTTTCGTGAATTGAGTGAGATGGGCGATTTGGCGCGGATTTCCGACGAGGCGCTCATCGTCCGCTTGCAGCGTGCAGCCCTTTCCTATTTGTCCGATTACACGAATGACGATACCGGCCTCGTCGCGGATACTTCACGCCAAGGGTCGCCATGCAGCATCGCCGTGGTCGGTTTCGCGCTGTCCTGTTATCCCGTCGCGGTCCGGAACGGCTGGTTGTCGCGTGCGGACGCCGCCACTCGGACACTCAAAATTCTCAGATTCTTCTCGCAAAGCACTCAGAGCGATGCGTCCGACGCGACCGGATACAAAGGCTTCTACTATCACTTTCTAGACATGCGGACGGGCAAGCGGGTATGGCAATGCGAACTCTCGCTGATCGATACCGCGCTGCTGATCGCGGGCGTCCTCGTGGCTGGATGCTATTTCGACGCCGAGGGCGAGAGGGAAATTCGTGAAACGGCCGACGCCTTGTATCGCCGTGTCGACTGGCGCTGGGCCCAGAACGGCGCCCGAGGGCTTTCGCAGGGATGGAAGCCGGAGTCCGGGTTTCTCCACTATGGCTGGGAGGGATACAACGAAGCGGCGCTTCTCTACGTTCTAGGTCTTGGCTCGCCGACCTTTCCGCTCGAGCCAGCCGCATACGTCACATGGCAGCTGACCTATCAGTGGGAAAACCTGCTGGGCCGGGATATCCTCTATTCCGGTCCGCTTTTCACGCACCTGTTCTCCCACGCGTGGATCGACTTTCGTGGCATCCGCGATGCATTCATGCGTGAAAAGCGCAGCGACTATTTCGAGAATACGAAGAGCGCCATCGCCATCCATCGCGAATACGGCGAACGCAATCCCTATGGGTTCAAAGCCTATAGCCGCGATTTCTGGGGCGTGACGGCAGGAGACGGTCCAAACGATCGGGAAATGCCCTCGCGCCGGAGAGACCGCCGCTTCTTCGGCTATATGTCGCGCGGCGTGCCCTGCGGCCCTGACGACGGCACGATCGCACCTTGGGCGATGCTTGCAACCCTGCCGTTTGCAGCCGAGGCAGCGCTTGCGGGCACGCGCCGTCTTCTCGAAATCTATCCGCAGGTCTGCCCCCAGGACAGATTTTCAAGCGGCTTCAATCCGACGCTGCGGGGCAATGCGGGCGGCTGGCTTTCCGAAGGATGGTACGGGCTCGACCAAGGCCTAGTCGCGATGATGATCGAAAATCATCGGACGGGATTGATTTGGGAGATCGTGCGGCATTGCGGCTACGTGCGCGATGGGCTCAAACGCGCTAGCTTTGACGGCGGGTGGCTCTAGCGATGCAAAATGCTACGTCAAGAGCGAAGCCTGACGACGAGCATACCTTCCTCAGCCGCGTACGCCCCGAGGACTGGGAAAACCCCGAGCCGCGGAGCGGCTATGATTTCGCGATCGTGGGAGCGGGGCCAGCCGGACTTGCGGCGGCGGAATCCGCTGCACGGCTCGGATTCTCCGTCGTTCTCATCGAGCGCAATCGCATCGGCGGAAACTCGCTGAATGTAGGGTCGGTGCCATCCAAGGCAATCATCGGCGCCGCGCGAGTTTATGGCGCAATGCTGGAGGCCGAAGCGTTTGGCGCGCCGGTCCCGAACGAACCGGCTCTCGAATTTGGCAAAGTGATGGCTCGCATGCGCCGAATCCGGATGCGAATTTCGGAGCACCATTCGGTTCACGAACTCGCCGCGCTTGGGATCGACATTTTTTTCGGTTCTGCCCGATTTGATGGTGCGGACGCGCTCCTCGTCGGCGACGCACGGCTGCATTTCAAGAAAGCGCTGATCGCCACCGGCGCTCGTCCCAGGGCGCCAGGCATTGCCGGCCTCGACCAGACCGGCTATCGCACGAGCGCGACGATCTTCGAGCTGACGGCCTTGCCGAAGCGCCTCGCCGTCATCGGGGGCGGGCCGCTGGGCTGCGAACTGGCGCAAGCCTTTTGCAGGCTGGGTTCGCATGTCACGATCGTGCAGAACGATGCAAAATTCCTTCCCCGCGAGGAACGCGACGCAGCCGAGATTTTGTCCCGTTCCCTGGCGCGAGACGGCGTGGAGATTCGCCTCAACACCACAGTCGTCGGCGCACGGCGAGACAGGGGCGCCAAGACTCTGCATATCGTCAATAGCGGGAACGAAAGCGAAATTCAGGCCGACGAGGTCCTGTTGAGTATCGGCCGGCTTCCAAACGTTGAGGAGCTTGGCCTTGAAACCGCAGGTGTGGATTTCGACATCGACCAAGGGATCAGGGTCGACGACTTTCTACGCAGCACAAATCCAAACGTTTACGCCGCCGGTGACGTCTGCCTGGAGTTGAGATTCACCAACGCTGCGCAGTCCTCGGCCTGCATGGCAGTGCAAAACGCCTTGATGAAAATGCAACAACGGAAAAGCGGAGCGACCATACCCTGGTGTACTTATTGCGATCCTGAGATCGCGCATATCGGCTTGCACGTTTGGGAAGCGCGCCAGCAATCGATTCCGATTAAGAGCTTCACAGTGATGATGCACGATGTCGATCGCTCGATCACGGATGGTCGGGACACTGGCTTCGTCAAAATCCACGTCGCGGAAGGATCTGACAGAATTTTGGGCGCGACCATCGTCGCCTCGCGGGCAAGCGAACTTATCAACGAAATGGCGGTCGTCATGGCCGCAGGCATTGGCATGAGGGCACTCGCGGCTGTCGTGCACACTTACCCGGCGCAATCCGAGGCGATAGTGCTCGCAGCTCAAGCGTACAAGCGATTCGATGAGACGGCCGAAATGGAGGTCCGACGGGCTGGGTCTGAATAGGCGCTCGGTCGATCAGACTGTTCGACTGGAAGAACGGCCGCCGCAGCGGCGCAATTCTGAACTTTACGCCGCTCGATCCCATTAAGGCCTTGTTCTGGAGCGCGGTCATCAACGGGGTGGCTGCGGTTCCAATCATGGTCATCATCATGCTGATGGCTTCGCGAAGACATGTCATGGGCGAGTTCGCCCTGCAGCCCTTGCTCAAGGCTCTTGGCTGGCTCGCCACCGCGGCAATGGCGGTTGCGGCGGTCGGCATGTTCGCGACGTGGGGAAGTTGATCGGTCCGCCCGTAAGTACTTTCCGAGGCTGCCTTCACTCGGATTTCTCCCCTACCGTCTGAATGCCAGACGCGAATAGCTCACGCCTAAGGCCGTCAAGTGTCTTCGAATCACCTAAGGAGAGCAGTCATGGACAACAACAGAATCGCCGGCTCGATCAAGGAAATCAAAGGCGCCGCCAAAGAGGCCGTTGGCAAGGCTATCGGAGACGCGAAGTTGCAGAGTGACGGCGAAACCGACAAGGCCGTCGGTAAGATTCAAAACGCCGTCGGCGGTCTGAGCGACGCGGTGCGCGACGCGGCGAAGAAGCCGTAAAGGCGTCGTTCCAGACGACTCTCACCTGCCCACAGGCCGACATGCGCTGAGCATCGCCGTCGCGGTCGGTTACGTTGGCGCTCGCGTGCTTCGGCGGTGAGCCAATCCTCTTCAGCCAGCGATCTCATCACTTTGGCTCTCGCGTCGCTACAGGCTGGCGCGCCGGGCGCCGCGCCGCGACCGCCTGTCGCCGTCCGGGTAAATGAGGGCGGCGCAGGTGGGGAGGTTATTCGATGAAGGCGCTGCACACCCTGATCGTGGAAGACGACGCAATGATCGGCGGATTGCTTGCTGAAACGCTCGAGGGTATCGGTCACACGGTCTGCGCCGTGGAGAGCAATGTCGCCAACGCCGTGGCCTCCGCTTCGTATTGGCTCCCAGACTTGATGATCGTCGACGTCGGACTTGGCGAAGCGAGCGGAGTAGCGGCGGTCAAAGAGATTCTCCAAAGCAGATTCGTCCCGCATGTGTTCGTCACAGGCAATGCGGTGAGAGGGATACCGTTGGGTCCAGATACCATCCTTATTCAAAAGCCCTTCCGCGTGTCGGACCTGGAGCGAGCGATTCAAAGGGCGCTCGCAACGTCGCCGGCTTGTGAGCGCGTCGCGGAGCAAAGTGAAAGGGACGGGGTAGTGATATGACCCACGCCGCCCTATCGCCACTCATCGGACCGGAGTTCGACGAATTCCTCGGCGCGTCACTTGGCGAAGATCGAAACGGAACAAGGCTCAGCGTCCTTTCCGCGTTCGCCCGGCTCAATGTCGATCCCTGGCAAGAAGCAACGAGCCTCGCGCTAATGCCGAGGGATGCGGCTGCCGCGCGATTGACCGAGCTGATTGACGCGCTGCCGGGCGCGACGGCGGACGCCACCCCCTCAAGGATGATCGCGGATCTCGTTGCGCTGTTGCCAAAGGGCAGGACTCTCGACGTCCGTTCTTCGGATAGCGGACTAGCGATGGCGGGCTTGCGCGGGTCACAATTCCTCATTGCACTGAGCGCCTTTGCCGTGATGATGCTCATTGTTTGCGCGATCTCCGCCATTCTTTCGCCTGGGCTCGGAAACGGAGCGAATCCGCTCCAGCCTCACGGCGATCACGCCTCAACGGATATGCCGCGCCAATAAAGACGGGCTGGCAAAATCATCGGCCGAATATTGGCGTTTGACGCTTGGCAAAAATCCGGACCCACTTCGCCCCGACAGGCGCGCCGCGCACGAGCTGAGTGGTTTCTGACTTTATCGATTTCGCCCGGCGAGCGCCAAGACTACGCGCTGCGACCCGAGCGGTGAGAACGGCTGGCTCGGCCACGAGGGCGTCGGCGTCGTCGAGGAGGTCGGCGCGGCCGTCATAGTGCCGAAGCCGGCTGACCGCGTCCTCATTTCCCGCATCATCGCCTGCGGCAAATGCGTCTTTTGCCGAAAGCTCGAAGTATTCGCATTGCACAAACGGCCGCGGCTTGACCGCTCTTGGTCAACACGGCCGAATTGGCCCTGACTGGAAATCCTTCAATGAGGGTTGGTTACGAATTTCTGCAGCGTCAGTCTAGAACCAACGTCCCCGCCCATAAAAGCCGAACCCGCCGAATAGAAATATCACGACGAGGATGATCAATAATGTATTCGTATCCATTGTTGTACCTTCCTGAGTTTCGGAGCGATGTTCGATAGTTTCTCCGCATCGGCCTTACTAAAGTGACCATGGCGGGAAATTCGACGCGGCGATAGGCTCGGAAAACACCTACGCTCCGCCAGCAGGTGTCGACATCTCAAGAAGGCGCATCGTCGACGCGGCCCTGCACCGGAACCGGGGGCGACGGCTCGTGCACTCGGCCGACAAGAGCGGTGCTGAGTAGATTCCGACACTTACCATTCGGATCAGTTGGCGACTAACTGGCAAAGAGCCACGGCGAGTTTCGCCGAATTATAGGAGGTCTCTATTTCCAGAATGATTCTTGCTCTTTCAACCGCAGCGTTGCTCTGCGCCTCATCTCAATTTGCCTTTGCTGACGAAAGCGGCGCGATCACTGGAGGTGTCGGGGGCGCTGTCGCCGGGGCTGTTGTCGGCGGTCCGGTCGGCGCGGTCGTGGGTGGCGTCGGGGGCGCGGCGATCGGAAACTCGATGACCAATCATGGGCGCTATCATCGCGGCTACGCTAACCACCCCTATCACCACCACTACGATCAATACTGACCAATCGACGACGTCCGGTGCGAGGACGTCGTTGCGGTCCAGGATATGCCGGGTGCGAGCTGTCGATGAAGCTGGCGCGACGGCGCGCGCCTGACGCTGATTCTGTCGACCCGTAATTTTTGGAGCGTGTTTTGGTGTCGCCGCTCGATCTCGCGGTCCGGGAAACGCAGTTTTGCCGGATGAGACTGGCGGGCGAATTAGGGCGCAGAACGCAGGCGAACCCTCGCGATCCGGCTCGCAGACCGCGACCTACCTCGCTAACCCACAGAAATTACGGGGCTTCTGCCGACCCGGATACTTGCCGGTTTGCCGGGAGTGGCTGGTGGGCGATGCAGGGATCGAACCTGCGACCCCTCCCGTGTGAAGGGAGTGCTCTACCGCTGAGCTAATCGCCCTTTCCCTGAGGCCGACACGCTTTATGGCCCGCGCCGGAGCCAAGTCAAGAAGCTCGGCGGCGCGCAGGCTCGCATGCGGGCGCCCTGTTGCCGCCGCCGGCGCGACGGGAGATAAAGGCGCGACATGAGAGAAGACAGGATTGACGCGGTGTTCACGCTGGATGAACTCGCCCGAACGATCGACCAGCGCGCCGGGGCGAGCGCGGAGACCTCCTATACCCGCAGCCTGCTCGACAAGGGGGCCGCGCACTGCGCGCGCAAATTCGGCGAAGAGGCGGTTGAATTGGCGATCGCCGCGGCGGCGCTCGACGAGAGCGCAGTTCGCGCGGAGGCGGCGGATGTTCTTTACCACCTCCTGGTCGTCCTGCGTGCGCGGGGGGTGGCGCTTTCGTCAGTCATGAACGAATTGGACAAGAGATCGGGACGCGGCGGCCACGAAGAAAAAGCGTCTCGGACCCGATGAGGTCGCGCCTCGGCCTTCATGGCTTGAGCGAGGGGAATTTCGAGTGACCCGATCCGACGTTCAACTGTCGCCATTCCGTCGATTTACCCGCGACGAATGGGCGCAGTTGCGCGCCGACACCCAGCTCACGCTGACCATCGACGATCTTCGCAAGTTGCAATCGACGCACGATCCGATTTCGCTCGACGAGGTTGTCGCCATCTATCTGCCGCTGTCGCGGCTGCTCGCGCTCTACGTCGCGGCGACCCAGGGGCTGTTCAAGGCGACCCAGCGCTTCCTCGGCGCGACGGACGGGAAGGTCCCTTACATCATCGGGATCGCCGGATCGGTCTCGGTCGGCAAGTCGACGACCGCGCGGGTCTTGCAGGCGCTGCTGACGCGCTGGCCGAATACGCCCAAGGTGCAGCTGGTCACGACCGACGGTTTTCTGCACCCGAATTCCGAACTGATCCGCCAAGGCATCATGGACCGCAAGGGCTTCCCCGAAAGCTACGACGGCACGAAGCTGATTCACTTTCTCTCAGCGGTGAAAGCCGGCGAGCACAACGTAGCCGCCCCCGTCTATTCGCACATCACTTACGACATCGTGCCCGGCGACACGGTCATCGTCGACCGGCCAGACATTCTCATCTTCGAAGGGATCAACGTTCTATTGCCGAACCGGCTGCCGCGCGACGGGAAGGAGATCCCCTTCGTGTCCGACTTCTTTGACTTCTCGATTTTCCTCGACGCCGACGATGCCCTGCTTGAACAATGGTACATCCAGCGCTTCATGGGGCTGCGCGACACCGCGTTCCGGGATCCCCGCAGCTATTTCCGCCAGTACGCCGATCTCAACGACGCTGAGGCCGAAGCGACGGGGCGATCGATCTGGCGGCGCATCAATCTCGTCAATCTGCACGAGAATATTCTGCCGACGCGGCCGCGCGCCGACCTCCTCTTGACCAAGGGCGCGAGCCACCGGATCGAAGAAGTGGCGTTGAGAAAGCTGTGATGCGGCAATCGGCGCCTGGCGCATGCGCATGGCTTCTCGTCCTTCTGACCTTGGCCTCCGCGCGCGCCGAGACGTCCGTGACTTGTGGCGGCGCGGATCTCGCCCATGTGGAAGGCTTGGCCTCCGCCGAAGCGAAGCGAGCCGACGATCTCGTCAACGCTGATGGCCTCTTGTGGCGGATCGAGAAGCCGAATCTCGCGCCCTCGCACCTGTTCGGCACGATCCATTCCACCGACGACTCGGCGCTCGAAGTCGCCCACCGGGCGGCGCAGCTGGTCAGAAACGCCAAGATCGCGGCGACTGAGCTCGGCGGCCGTTCGACGCGATCGACAAGGCGAACATCGCCGCGGCGATGCTGGCCAAGGCGCTCGAACGCGACGGCGATGCTTTGGCGGGAATCGCGCCGCCGGAGGACCGGCAACGAATCGAGACGTTTCTTGCCGGCCAAGGCTATCCGGCTGAATTCGCTCGCCACTTGAAGCCCTGGTTTCTCGCGGTTCTGAGCGCGCTGCCCAGGTGTGAAGCGGAACGCGAGGCGCTCAATCTGCCGGAGGTCGATCAGTTCCTCGCCCAAACGGCAAAAGACCTGGGGGTGAAGGTCGTCGGTCTCGAGACCCCAGAGGAGCAGCTCGACGCCATCGCGACGATGCGCCCGGAAGTCGCGGCGGCGCTCTTGACCGTCGCCGCGCGCGATCCGGGCATGAACGACGACCTCTATGCAACCTTGCTGCGACTCTACCGCGAGGGTTGGCCGGCGGAAATCCTGCCCATTTCAGACGCCTTGGGGGGATTGAGCGAGGCCGAGCGTTCGGCGCAGGACGAATTCATGCGCGTCCTGCTTGTCGACCGCAACGCGGTCATGGCCGAGCGCGCCGCGCCGCTCCTGGCTTCGGGCGGCGCATTCATCGCCGTCGGCGCCCTTCATCTATCGGGCAGGGACGGGCTTATCGAACGGTTTCGAGCGATGGGGTATCGGGTCGAGCCGGAATGGTGAAAGAACTTTCAGTTTTGCGGGACCGGGGCCCCATAAATGCCCGAGAGCCTATATTGGCCATCAGCATCCTTGATGACAACGATTTTTTCGTAAAACTCTCCGGCTGTGTATTTTGATCGAAATGTAATGACATAAATGTCACCGTCGACGTTCGTCGAAGGGTCGTGATTGAAGTGATCTCGACCGACGACAGTAAGATCAAGCAAATTTCCGAGCATTGGACGCTGCAAGGACATAGTGGACAGAAAGCTGTCTTGCGTCCAATTCTTATGTCCCCAATCGCTTGTCAGGTCAGTCCACACGTGTTGGAACTTCTGCGCCGCGAGAGAACGCAAAACGTTCTCGGCTGCTTGCTGCGCGTTCGACTCCTGAGCGATTGCCCCCATGCAGGCAATAGAGAGGAAACAGCCGGCCATTAGCCAGGAACGAACCTTCGGCTTCACTTGCATTCCCAAGTCCTCTTATAGACAGGCGGGATCACAGTGAGATCGGTCGACGAGACAAGGTGGCAATCACCGCGAGGCTTCGGCCCCGGATCTACCGAGTTAAACCCGACAGGCGCGGCGGACATCGGGGTCGATTCGGCCGTATTTGACCTCGGCAATTGACCGTTAGTGACTTGTGGCGACGAACCCGGGTTCGACCCTGGATTAAGCATTCCTACTAAAGCGACATATGCTTGCTTGCTGCTGGAAAAAAAATCCGGCAGTTCTTTTAGCAGGAACGTGAGGCCGCCAATAATGGCCGCCGCAAGTCCAATATATTTCACAATACGATTCGATTGACCAGCCGCCCCGGGCGTCGCCTGGGCTTCGATTAAGTCGTTATCTTCTACATTCGTCGGCATCTGGTTTGGCCTGGATTGCTTATTTACGAGACTTGCCCGCTCTTGCAAGCGGAAACTTGCTGACCGGAGGAGACCATAGGATTCTCGCGACCTGATAGAGTCTAAGAATCGTCACTCCCCGTAAGGGGTCCAGATGTTCTTGACCTGCGTCGCCCGGCGCAGGAATTCACGGCCTTCGGCTTGTCGCCAGTCGATGGCTGTCGCGGAGACCCAGGCCGCTTTGAGATTGCCGGCGGAAAGCGCCTCCACTTGCGCCGCTCCGTCCGGGTCCCCGACGTACCACATCGCGTCGACGCCATCGTGCTCGGCGAGCGTTCGAGCCAGCGCGTTCGCCTCGCCGGTGACGATGTTGACGACGCCCCCGGGAACATCCGACGTATCGAGGATCGAGTAGAAGTCGGTGGCGCTCAACGGGTGGCTGGCTGACGGGATCGCGATCACGCAATTGCCCATCGCGATCGCCGGCATGACGAGCGAGACGAAAGCGATGAGCGGCGCTTGGTCCGGGCAGACGACGCCCATAACGCCCCACGGCTCGTTCATCGCCAGGGTGACGAAGCGCGACCGCGTCGCGTGAACTGCGCCGTCGAACTTGTCGGCAAATCCGGCATAGAAAAAGGCGCGGCGGATCGAGGCCTCGACCTCGGCCTCCGCCGCGCGGGCGGAGGCGCCGGTCATCGCTCTCAGGCGGCGCGCGAATTCGCCGGCTCGGGCGCTGAGGTTCTCGGCTGCGTAATAGAGCACCTGGGCGCGATTGTGCGCGGTCGCCGCGCCCCAGGCCGCAGCCTTGGCCGCCGCCTCGACGGCGTTTCGGATATCCTTGCGGTTGCCGAGACCGGCAAGTCCGACCTCGCGGCCGGCGGGGTCGAGAACCGCGTAGCTATAGCCGGAATCGGGACGCGCCTGCTTGCCGCCGATGTAGAGCTTCGCGGTTCGGTCAGGGCCCTCATCGATGGCCGCCGAGGCGGGTATCGTCCCGGGCGCGGCGTTGAGACGCGCCCGCTTCACCGGGCTTGGCTTCGTCTTTGGCCCGTCGGCGATCCGATATTCGCTGAGGCCCTCGCGCCCTCCTTCGCGGCCGAAGCCGCTTTCGCGATAGCCGCCGAAGCCTGAGGCGGCGTCGAACATGTTGGTCGAATTGATCCAGACGACGCCGGCCTTGATGCGCGCCGCGACCTCGAGCGCGCGATTGACGTTCTCGGTCCAGACCGACGCCGCGAGGCCGTAGCGGGTGTTGTTGGCGAGCGCGATCGCCTCGTCGGGGGTGCGGAAGGTGGTCGCCACCAGCACCGGACCGAAGATTTCCTCGCGCGCGAGGACCGAGGCGGGCTCCACTCCGGTGACCAGGGTGGGCGGATAGAAGCAACCTCGCTCCGGAAGCTCATCGTCAGCGCGAAAGAACTCGAGGCCTTCCTTCTCGCCTTCACCGATCAGCCGCCTGATCCGCTCAAGCTGGGCCGGCGCGACGATCGCTCCGACGTCGGTCGACTTGTCGAGCGGATCGCCGACCCGGAGCTTCGCCATCCGCGCGCGCAGCTTGGCGTATAGCGCCTCGGCGACGCTCTCGACGACCAGGAGTCGCGAGCCGGCGCAGCAGACCTCACCCTGGTTGAACCAGATCGCGTCGACGACGCCCTCGACGGCGCCGTCGAGGTCGGCGTCCTCGAACACGACGAACGGCGACTTGCCGCCAAGTTCGAGCGACAGCTTCTTGCCCGTGCCGGCAGTCGCGTTGCGGATCGCGCGGCCAACCTCGGTCGAGCCGGTGAAGGCGATCTTGTCCACGCCCGGATGGGCGACGAGCGCCGCCCCGGTCGCGCCGTCGCCGGTGACGATGTTGACGACCCCCGCGGGCAGCTTCGCCTCGACGCAGATCGCCGCGAAGGCGAGCGCGGTCAAAGGCGTATATTCCGCCGGCTTCAGCACCACGGTGTTGCCGGCCGCGAGCGCGGGCGCGATCTTCCAGGCGAGCATCAGCAGCGGAAAGTTCCACGGGATGATCTGTCCGCAGACGCCGACCGGTTTCGTCCTCGGAAACTCGCTCTCGATCAGCGAGGCCCAGCCGGCGTGATGATAAAAGTGGCGGGCGACCAGCGGAATGTCAATGTCGCGCGATTCGCGGATCGGCTTGCCGTTGTCGATCGTTTCCAGAACCGAGAGGAAGCGCTCGCGCTTCTGCACATGGCGGGCAAGCGCGTAGAGATGTTTCGACCGCTCGAAGCCGGAGAGCGCCGCCCACTTGGCTTGCGCCTTCCGCGCCGCGGCGACCGCGGCCCCGACATCCGCCGGCGAACCCTGGGTCGCGCGGGCGATCCGCTCGCCGGTCGCGGGATTGAAGACGTCGAACAGATCATGCGGTCTCGTGAACGAGCCGTTGATGAAGCAGCCGAAGCCACCCGCGTGGGTCTCGAGCCAGGCCCTGACGTGCTCGGCGCCTTCGGGCGAGGGACCGTAATCCATGGTGCGCAGGACGTCCTTGATGAGGCCCATCTTTTCCCTCACGCCATCGGGTGGCGATGGGCGGCCGAATAGCGCCCGGTCACGAAATGGTCGAGCTGCCGCTCGATGTCGGTCAGTAAGCCGCTCGCGCCGATGCGGAAGAGATCAGGCTGCATCCACGGCAGGCCGAGTTCCTCCTTCATCAGGATGAGCCAGGCCAGCGCGTCCCTGGTCGTGCGCAGGCCGCCCGCCGGCTTGAAGCCGATGTCGACGCCGGCGCGCTCGCGATAATCGCGCAGGGCCCGGACCATGACCAGGCTCACCGGAAGGGTGGCGTTGACGTCCTCCTTGCCTGTCGAGGTCTTGATGAAGTCGGCGCCCGCCTGCATCGCGACCATGCTGGCGGCGTAGACGTTGCGCAGGGTCTTCAAATCCCCCGTGCCGAGGATCGCCTTCAAGTGGGCCGGCCCGCAGGCGTCCCGCATCGCCGCGACCTCGTCATAGAGCGCGCTCCAGTCGCGGCCGAGCACGTAAGCGCGGGTGATGACGATGTCGATCTCGCCCGCGCCCTCGGAGACCGCGTAGCGGATCTCCTCGAGCCGCTGCTTCAAGGGGGTGAGCCCGGCGGGAAAGCCGGTGGCCACCGAGGCGACCGGTATCTCCGAACCCTCCAGCGCCTTGACCGCGGGCGCGACCATGGTCGGGTAGACGCAGACCGCGGCGACCGTCAGGCCGAGGTCGGCGAGATCGAGCGCGTCGAGCAGCTCGTCGCTGAGCGGGCGGCGCGCCTTGGCGCAGAGCCGGCGCACGCGTTCGGGCGTGTCGTCGCCGGAGAGCGTGGTCAAGTCGATGCAGGTCATCGCCTTCACCAGCCAGGCGGCCTGGTATTCCTTCTTGACCGAGCGGCGGGTCGTCAGCGTCGCGGCCCGGCGCTCGACCGCGCTCAAGTTGACGCCGACGCTCTCGAACCAGTCGGGCGCCAGCGGAACGCCGGGATTGCGCGGGCGATTGTGACCGGCCAAAGCCGGGCTGCCGAGTGCCTGGTCCATGGCGCCTCCCCCTATGAACGCGCCACCGTGTCACGACCGTGCGGCTGAATTCAAGCCAAAGAGGACTGGCTAGGCGCCGGGAAGGGAATGGTTGGCCGATTTGAGGGAAGGCTCGGCTAGGCGCCGCGAAGGCGGTCGCCCTCAGCGTTTAAGCCCTCACCGGGGCTGGCCGCGCCTTCCCGGCCTTGGTGACGGCGGCGAATCCGAGCGCGCCAAAGCCGAGAAGCATCATAATCCAGGTCGACGGTTCGGGCGCGGTGGCGATCGCCAGGGTTCCGGTCGGAGTACCGATTACCGCGCTGGCGTCCATCACGAATTGTGGGACTACGGATATGCCGGCGAGGCAGGTATTTCCTGCGGCGCTGCATTGCACCAATAGAAGTGTCCGTTCCCTATCCCTGCCGGCTCCTGAAAGACCAGATATCCCATGTCGCCAGCGCTGTAGTCGTAGGTGATTTCCCTCGCCGTCGCAAAGACGTCCGATCCTGCGCCATAAACGGTGCTGTTCGAATTGTTGAGGTCTAGGGACGCGCCGATCCCGGTCAGCTCGAGGTTCCAGGACTTGAAGTCGGATGGCGAGAGCGTGCCCAAGGCGCCGTCGGTCGTGATGATCCCGACGACTGTTCCGATCTTGCTGCCGTCGGTGACCGTCTGATCGACGATGTAGGTGATATCGGCGAAGGCGGCGGCGGAGCCCAGACACAGGACGGCGAGAGCGGCGCCCGCGACGGCCGTTTTCTTGCCGGGCTTCATCTTGCAACCCATGAATTGTGCCCTCATTGACCAGATCGCCGGGCGCCCGAATGTTTCACTCCGGCGTGCTGTGTTGCCGCAACGTCAAGGGCTAGCCGACAATTGGCCAGGTTGCAAGTGTCTAACCGCCGACAATCGCCGCGAACGCCGCCCTCACACGCTTGCGCGCCTCGTCCAGCGCCGCCGTGAACGCCTCGAAGTCGGGAAAGCCGCTCGCCGCGGCGATGCGGCGCTTAACGCCGGCGGCGGCTTTGGCGGGATCGAACGGACCGGACATCGCCAGACGCATGAACTGGGTCGCCTCGGTGTAAAGCCGGTGGGCGTCGATGAGGACTTCGGCGTCTTCGGCGGTGATCAGCCCGGCGGCGCCGGCCTTTTCGAGCGCGTTGCGCGTCGACACGTCGAGGATGTCCGGTCGCTTATGCGCGAAGGCCAATTCCAGGTATTGGGCGATGAATTCGATGTCGATGAGGCCGCCCCTAACCAGCTTCAGGTCCCAGACGTCTTTGTCGCCCTTCTCGGCGGCGATGAGCTTGCGCATCGCGCCGGCGTCGCGCGCGATCTTCGTCGCGTCGCGCTTGCGGGTCAGGGTGTCGCGCACCGTCCTGGCGACCTCCGCCGCCAGGCTCTTGTCGCCGGCGACGACGCGCGCGCGGGTCAGCGCCATGTGCTCCCAGGTCTCCGCCTCCTCCCGCTGATAGAGCTTGAGCGATGAGAGCTGGGTCGCGAGCGGCCCCTGGCGCCCGGACGGCCTGAGCCGCATGTCGACGTCGTAGAGGCGGCCCGCTTTGGTCGGCGCGGTCAAGGCGGCGATGAGCCGCTGCGTCAGCCGCGAATAATAGACCGCGGGACTGAGCCGTTTGCGGCCGCTCGAACTCGTCGGCGTCGGTGGGAAAATCGTAGACGAGTATGAGATCGAGGTCGGAGGCCGCGGTCATTTCGCGCGAGCCGAACTTGCCGAGCGCGACCACCACGATCCGGCCGCCCTTTATGCGGCCGTGCTCGGCGGCGAAGGAATCGGCGACGCGCTCGAGCAGCGCCGCGATCAGCCCCTCGGCCAGCGCGCTATAGGCGCGCCCGGCGCGATCGGGATCGAGCTGTCCCGACAAGAGATTGAGGCCGATGTGAAACTTCTCCTCGGCGGCGAAGTCGCGGGCGCGGTTGAGCGCCTCCTCGTAGCCCGGCGCCTGGGCAACAAAGGCCTCGACCCGCTCGCTCATTCTGGCGTCGTCGAGGCTCGCGTCGAGATCAACTCCGCGCGCCGGATCGATCGCCGCGTCAAGCACATGGGGCCGGGTCGCGATCACCTGCGCCAGCCTCGGGGCGCTGCCGAGCACGTCGCCGAACAATTCGCGTAAAGAGGCGTTGGAGCGAAGAATCGACAGCAGTTCGACGCTTGCCGGCATGCGCGCCAAAGCTTCGTCGAAGGCCGCGAGCGCGGCGTCAGGGTCGCCCGACCCGGCGAAGGCTTCGAGCAGCGCCGGGGTCAGCTCCGTCAGCACTTCTCTCGCCCGCGGGCTTCGGACCCCCGCGCGGCGGCCGAAATGCCAGCCGCGAAGGGTCTCCGCCGCGGCTTCCGAGCGCTGGAATCCGAGCGCGCGCAAGGTCCCAAGCGTATCCGGATCATCGGCGACGCCGGTGAAGACGAGATTTCCCGAAGCGACGCTGAGCTCCGGCGCGGCCTCGAACAGCCGCGCGTAGTGGCGTTCGACCATGGTCATGTGATGGGTGACGTCCCGGGCGAAACTTTCGACCCGCGAATAGCCGCAGAATCTGGCGAAGGAGGCGAGCGCCGGCCGCTCGAATGGCAGGCGCTGCGTCTGCTCGTCGCGAACCATCTGCAGCCGATGCTCGACGCGGCGCAGGAATTGATAGGCCCGGCTCAGATCGTCGACCGCTTCGGCGCTGACCCATTTGTCGGCGTGAAGGCGCTCGAGCATGTCGAGCGTGCGGGCGCCACGCATCTGGGGACGGCGTCCGCCGAAGATGAGCTGCTGCGTCTGGACGAAGAACTCGATCTCGCGAATGCCGCCGCGCCCGAGCTTGACGTCGTGACCCGGGACGACGACCTGCTCGTGGCCACGGACCGCGTGAATTTGCCGTTTCATCGCATGGATGTCGGCGATCGCCGCGTAGTCGAAATACTTGCGCCAGATGAACGGCGCGAGGTCGGCAAGGAAACGCTCGCCGAGCTTGAGGTCGCCCGCCGCTGGGCGGGCCTTGATGAGCGCGGCGCGCTCCCAGTTCTGGCCGACGGTCTCGTAATACGCGTAGGCGCTCAAGGTCGAGAGCGCGACCGGGGTCGAAGCGGGATCGGGCCGCAGGCGAAGGTCGACCCGCAGCACGTAGCCGTCGCTGGTCCGTTCCTGCAAGAGACGCGTCAGCGCCTTGGCCATGCGGACGAACAGCGGCCCAGGCTCCGCTTCGGCCGGAATCGAGGCCGCCGCGGGGTCGTAGAGGACGATGAGGTCGACGTCGCTCGAATAATTGAGCTCGCCCGCGCCCATCTTGCCGAGCGCCAGCACGACCAAGCCGGAGCCGATTTGCGGATCGGGCGCTTGGGGGTCGAGCGCCAAAAGCCCGGCGCGCGCGTGCCGGCGCAGCAGGAACGCGAGCGCGGCGCTGACGGCGGCGTCGGCGAAGCGGGTCAGGGCCTCGGTCGCCGCGACGACATCCCAGACGCCGCCGATGTCGGCAAGCCCGATCAGAAGCGCCGATTCGCGTTTGGCGCGGCGCAGGGCCCGCATCAGTTCGGCCTCGTCATCGTCGCGCCGCTCGCCGAGCGCTCGGGTCAAGGCGTCGAGCGATTCGGCGGGGGGACGGCTGAGCAGCCGAACGAGCCGGCGCGGATCTTCCCGAACAAGCGTCCAAAGGTAGGGCGAATGGTCGGCGAGGCCGAGAAGGACGTCGCGCGTCCGGCCGCGGCTCAGCACGGCGGCGAGGTCGCCGCCTGACGGCGTCTCGATCAGCGACGCGAGCCGACGCCGGGATTCGGCCGGCGTACTGAGCCGGGGCGCGTCGATGAGGCTTTCAGCGAGCGCCGCGGTCATTCATGACCAGGTCGGCGGGCGCAGGCGGCGGCAGGAGCGGCTCGTCGGCCGCGGGCAGCGTGAGGCGCACGCGAAGTCCCGGCTCGTTGTCGTCGAGCTCGACCGAGCCGCCGTGCATCCGCGCGACCGCTGCGGCGAGCGAAAGTCCCAAGCCCGAGCCGGGCCGCGAGCGCGAGCCTTCGAGCCGAACGAACCGGCCGAGAACCCGGGTCCGGTCGGCCGGCGCGATGCCCGGACCGCGGTCAGCGATCGTGAGGACGATAAACCGGCCGGCCCGCTCAGCCGTTATGACCACGTCGGGCTTCGCCTCCGCGTCGGACGATCCGCGGTTCGGCGCGCCGTATTTGAGCGCGTTGTCGACGAGGTTGGCGATCGCCTGGCCGATCAGCTCGCGATTGCCCAGGACCGTGAGCGGCCCAGAAGCGCTGACCGTTAGCGCGACTCCCTCCTCTTCGGCGATCGGCTCGTAAAGCTCGGCGACGCTTCGCGCTGAATTCGCCGACGTCGAAGGGCTGAAGCGGCCCGACGTCGCCGCCGGCCTCCGCGCGCGCGATCAAGAGCAGGGCGTTGAAAATCTTGATGAGCGCGTCCAATTCCTCGATCGTCTTCTCGAGCGCGGTCCGATAGGAGGCGGCGTCGCCGCCGAACGCCAGGGCCGCCTCGGCGTGGTTGCGCAGGCGGGTGAGCGGCGTGCGCAAGTCATGGGCGATGTTGTCGGAAACCTCCCTCAATCCCGCCATCAGCTCAGCGATTCGCCCGAGCATCTCGTTGAGGCCTTCCGCCAGCCGGTCCAATTCGTCGCCGGAGCCCGACACCGGCAGGCGGCGCGTGAGGTCGCCGGCCATTATGCCGTGCGCCGAGGTATTGATGTCATCGATCCGCTGCAGCACCCGCCGGGCCACGAACAGCGCCCCGACCGCGCCGAGCGCGGCGAAGAACACCAAGGAAATTGCGAGCGCGCGCACCATCACCGCCCCGATCCGGGCGCGGTCGCCGAGGTCATGCCCAATCAGCAGGCGGAAGCCGCCCGGCAGCACATAGACCCCCACCAGCGCCTGGCGGTCGCGATCGCCGCTCGTATTTCCGCGGTAGAAGATCGGCATAAAGCCGCGGTGCAACAGCACCTGGGCCGGGATCTGCTCGACATTTCCGGCCAGCGGCTCGCCGAGCGGGTTGGTCAGCAAATACAGCGAGGCGCCGGGTTCGCGCTTCCGCGCCTCGATGACGGCGCCGAGGGTGCGCAGCCCCGCGCCGTCGAAGGTCTCGATCAGGCCTTTGGCCTCGGCGTCGATGGTCTCCGCAGTCTCCCTGTCGACGACCGAAACCACCTGCCAGGCGATGACCGAAAGCACGATCCCGGCCCCGATGGCGCTCAAGAGCAGAATCGCCAGCGCGAGGCGAAAGGCGGTGGCGCGGAAGAGCTTACCGAGCGCCGTCACGAATCATATAACCGGCGCCGCGGACGGTGCTGAGCAGCGGCGCGTCGAAATCGCGATCGATCTTGGCCCTCAGGCGCGAGACATGCACGTCGATCACATTGGTTTGCGGATCGAAATGATAGTCCCAAACGTGCTCGAGCAACATGGTGCGAGTGACAACCTTGCCGGCGTTTTGCATCAGAAATTCGAGCAGCCGGAATTCGCGCGGCTGGAGCACGATCTCTTCTCCGCGGCGCGTGACCTTGTGCGACAGCCGATCGAGCACCAGGTCCGCGACCCTGAGCACCGTCTCCTCCGGCGCGCCCTTGGGGCGGCGGCGCGCCAGCGCCTCGACCCGGGCCAGGAGCTCGGAGAACGCGTAGGGTTTGGCCAGGTAATCGTCGCCGCCGGCGCGGAGGCCTTTGACCCGGTCGTCGACCTGGCCGAGCGCGGACAGGATAAGGACCGGCGTCTCGTTGTTCTGGCTGCGCAGCGAGCCGACCAGGGTGAGGCCGTCCATTTTCGGCAGCATGCGATCGACGACGGCGACATCGTAGGCGCCTTCGAGCGCCAGATCGTATCCAGTGACGCCGTCATTGGCCTGATCGGCGACATGTCCGGCCTCGCGGAAGGCCTTGGCGAGGTAGGCCGCCGCGTCGCGGTCGTCTTCGATGATGAGGATGCGCATGTCGGACATATAGCGAATCCGGGGCGCTCAGGCCAAAAAGGAATGGCGGCAGGTCCTCGGGGGGCTTGTGGGACCTGCCGCCACCTTGTCGGGGTCGCGCGGGCGGGGAATTGTGCGACCGCCGACTTGGACGGAAGGGTGCGCTATGCGCGGGCCGGGGACGAGCCCATGAACCCTTCCGCCCATTTCATGTCGGCGTCCCACGCTGCCGCGGGACGCCGAGTATCAGGATGCGCGCGTGGGCAGCGTGAGGAAGCGCTCCCCGTCGCCCGACTTGACGCGCAACAGAACCGACTTCTTGCCGTCGGACTTGGCGGCGCTGATCGCCTCGGCGACCTCGGACGGCCGGCTGACCGACTTGCCCGCGACCTCGAGGATGACATCGCCTTCCTTCAGGCCCTTGTCCGCCGCGGCGCCGTCCGGATCGATCTCGCCGACGACGACGCCATCCTGCCCATGCGCGGAGTGCAGCGTCAGACCGAGCTTGGCGAGCACCGACGAGGAGCCGTCGTTGCTATCGGAATTGCGCGTCTCCACGCTCGCGGTCTTTTCGACCGGCATGGTTCCGAGCGTCACGTCGACGGTCATCGGCGAGCCGTTGCGGACGATCGACAGCTTGGCCGTCTTCTTTGGGCCGAGCGCCGCGATCCGGCGAGCGAGGTCGTGCGGATCCGCGACCGCGTCGCCGTCGACCGCGGTGATCACGTCGCCGCTCTTGACGCCGGCGGCCGCGGCCGGCGAATCCTTCTGGGCCTCGGCCACAAGCGCGCCCGATTCGCTCTTGAGCCCGAGGTTGTCGGCCAGATCCGGGGTGACGTTCTGGATCTGGACGCCGATCCAGCCGCGGGTCACCGAGCCGTTGTCCTTGAGCTGCTGAACGACATTCTTGACGACGTCGCTGGCGATGGCGAAGCCGATGCCGACGCTGCCGCCCGACGGCGAGAAGATCGCGGTGTTGACGCCGACCACGTCGCCTTCGGCGTTGAAGGTCGGGCCGCCGGAGTTGCCGTGATTGACCGGCGCGTCGATCTGGAGGAAGTCGTCATAGGGCCCGGAGCCGATGTCGCGCCCGCGCGCCGAGACGATGCCCGCGGTCACCGTGCCGCCGAGGCCAAAGGGGTTGCCGACTGCGATCACCCAATCGCCGACGCGCGGCGCCTGGGAGGCGAAGTTGACGTAGGGGTAGTTGTCGCCCTGCGCCTTCAGGAGGGCAAGATCGGTCTTGCTGTCGATGCCGATCACCTTGGCCGGCATCGACTTGCCGTCGGCGGTGGTGACGGTCACTTCCGTCGCGTGGTCGACAACGTGGTCATTGGTGACGATGTAGCCGTCGGCCGAGATGAAAAATCCGGAGCCCTGCGCCTGCGCCATATGATGGCGCGGCCCGTGCTCGCCGTCGTTATTGCCGTCCGGCATGCCGAAACGGCGGAAGAAATGATAGAAGGGGCTGTTCTTGGGGAAATCCGGCAATGCCGGCATTCCCTCGGAATCCTCGTCATCGACCGGGTCGGCGTCAGCCAGCTTGACCTTGACCGAGACGACGGCAGGTTTCACGCGGTCGACGACGTCGGCGAACGACGCCGGGCCGGCTGGGGCTTGAGCGCTCGTGGCGGCGGCGAAGACCGGAATGACCGAGGTCTCGTACGCGCCTCCGCCGAGCGCGGCTAGCGCCACAGCGCCGAGAAGCGCCGCACGGAGGGAATAGGGACGATTGAAAGTCATGGGAACTCCCGCTGATCCAATGGCCTGGCGCGTAGACCTCGAACCGCCAGCCTCGGAGCGGACAATGCGCCGGGCCGCCTAAACGGGCGATGGCGCGAACATGAAAGCTTGGTAATGCGAGTGCTGACCCACCTTCCCCATCTGGGCTGGGGAAGGTGACCCGTAGGGTCGGATGGGGTGCGGAAAGCAGGGCCGGATCGGAGCCGATTCGCCGCAACGGTCGCGCATGCCCGCCCGCGGTGCGGCGGCGGCCACACCCCATCCGGCGCTAACTACCGCTTCATGGAGAAGGGGAAAGCCCGTTCGTCAGTTACGCGTCGGCAAGCTTCGACTTCGGCTTGAGAACCTGGCGGCCCCGGTACATGCCGCTCTTGAGGTCGATATGATGCGGGCGTCGCAGCTCGCCTGAATCCTTGTCCTCGACATAGGCGGGAGCTTTAAGCGCGTCGGCCGAACGGCGCATGCCGCGGCGCGAGGGCGACGTCTTGCGTCTGGGAACGGCCATCGAATGAACTCCAATCGGAAGCGCGGGACCCGAAGGGCCCGGAAATAAGAAGGCGCGGCTCATACACGCAATCGAGGCTCAGCGCCAGTCCCTCGAGCGACGCCTCAGGCCGCCCCTCGGGTCTCGAATGCGGCAAGAGCGATCGCCTCGCGCGGGCCGCGATTCGCCCACTGCACGAACTGGAACGCCTGGAAATAGGTCTCGCAGGCGTCGACGGCCGCCTTCACCACCGCGGCGCATTGCGCGTCGCTCGCTCGCGCGCCGCCCGCCAGGCACAAAGCGTGGCGAAACATCACCATGTCCTGCTGGCTCCACAGGTCAAAATGGCCGAGCCACAGCTGTTCATTGATGAGCTGCGTCAGTTCGCCGATCGCCGAGCGTTTGTGCGCCGGCGTCTTGAGGTCGAACGAACAGCTGACATGCAGCGATTCGAGGTCCGGCATCCAGGTGATGGCGACGTCATAATTGGCGACCCGGCCCGAGACCAGGATCGAAATCTCGTCGACCTCGGCCCGATCGAATTCCCATTCGTTCACGGCGGCCAGACGCTCGACGACGTCGACGGGATGTTCAGGGCGATCGTCCGGGCTGCATTCGATCAGGGTCATCATTGGTCTTTCAGCAAAGGATTCAACGGGACGAACTCGGTGGCGAGCCGACTCGGCCCTTCACGCCGGGCGGCGCGCGGCAACCTTGCTGATTCGTGACTGTTCGTAAACCGAGCCGAATTTTCCGTCCACAGAATCTGCGAACGGAATCAACGCTCTGCTAGAGGAAAGCGAGTCCAATCAAGGCTTTGGCTCGGCAAGCCTCGCCTCGAGCGCCGCGATCCGCTGGGCGAGCTTCTCGTTGTCGTCGCGGGCTCGCGCCGCCATTTCCTTGACCGCCTCGAACTCCTCCCGGGTGACGATGTCCATTCCCGACATCATCCGCTCCATTTGCGTCCGGGCAAAGGTCTGAGCCTCGCGCCTCGCGCCGTCGGCAAGGCCCGCCGCGTCGGTCATGAGGCGGGAGAGATCGTCGAAGAAGCGGCTCTGGGTTTGCGGCATGACACGGGGCTCCGGCGGCGGCGCCCGCGCGCGAGGCGGGCTTGACAATAGCATGTGGCGCGGGCGCGCCAGGGCGCAAGGGCTGGCCTGGGGCGGGGCGATTTTCCCGTTGCCCCGGCCGCCGATCTCGCCCAGCATCGCCCCTCCTTCATTCGAGACCCTGACTATGCGCATCAAAGCCGCCGTTCTTCGCCAGGCTGGCCTCCCGCCTCCCTACGCGGTGTCGAAGCCGCTCGAAATCGCCGAACTTGACCTTGAGCCACCCGCCCGCGGCGAACTCATGGTGCGAATCCGGGCGGCGGGCCTTTGCCATTCGGACCTGTCGGTGATCGACGGGTCTCGGCCGCGCCCAATGCCGATGGCGCTCGGCCACGAAGCGGCCGGGATCGTCGAGAAAGTAGGCGAAGGGGTGACTGACCTTAAGGCCGGGGACCACGTCGTGCTGGTCTTCGTGCCGAGCTGCGGCCGTTGCGGCCCTTGCGCCGCCGGGCGCCCGGCGCTCTGCGAGCCGGGGGCCAAGGCCAATGCCGCCGGAACCCTGCTTTCCGGCGATCGGCGGCTTTCGTTCCACGCCGAGCCGATCAACCACCTTCTCGGCGTCTCGGCCTTTGCGACCCACGCGGTGGTGGCGCGCGAATCCTGCGTGAAGATCGACCCCGACCTGCCGCTCGAACTGGCTGCGCTGTTCGGTTGCGCGGTGCTGACCGGGGTCGGCGCGGTCGTCAACACCGCCAAAGTCGAGCCGGGACAATCGGTCGCGGTGGTTGGCCTCGGCGGCGTCGGCCTGAGCGTCGTTCTCGGCGCGAGGCTCGCCGGCGCGCGCCAGATCCTCGCCGTCGATCTCTCGGACGACAAGCTTGCCTTCGCCTTAAAGCTCGGCGCGACCCACACGGTCAACGCCCGCTCGAACGACGCCGTCGGCGAAATCAGACGCTTCTCCGGCGCCGGCGTCGATGTCGCCTTCGAGATGGCCGGCTCGGTTCCGGCGCTCGAACTCGCTTATGCCGCGACCGCCCGCGGCGGCACGACGGTCACCGCCGGCCTGCCCCATCCGGACAAGCGCATGAGCCTCTCGCCGCTCGTGCTGGTCGCCGAGGAGCGGACGCTCAAAGGCTCCTATGTCGGCTCGGCCGTTCCCCAGCGCGACGTGCCGCGGATGATCGCCCTCTTCCGCGCCGGCCGCCTGCCGGTCGACCAGCTGCTCACCCATCGGCTCAAGCTTGACGACATCAACGGAGGCTTCGACCGGCTGCGCGAGGGGGTTGGGGTGAGACAGGTCGTATTGTTCTAATGAGGGCCTGAGCGCGGCGCGTTCGGTCGTTTGTCATCACGGCCCGCAAAGGCCGGCGCGACAACCTTCGCATAGCCTGATCCCACGGACGGTCTCGTTGAAGTTGGCGCCACATTGAGCCATCTCCTTTTTTGAACGGCCGCAGAATCACTATCGTCCGCAATGCTCCGCGCGCGATGAAGCCTCGTTGAAGCTCAACGAAACTTGGCGCCGACACTTAGGGAGGCGCCGCGTCAGGGCGCGTCGCCGTACATGGTTCCCAGCCGGCCATGAGCGAATGCGAGGATAGGCGGCATGTCCATTCGTGCGCCGACAACCTCGACATAGGCGCCGGATTTGCTTTCACGGGCGGCTTTCATCGCGGCGTCGAGTTCGCCGAGCGTCGTGACCCGCGCCGTGAACCAATCGGCGCACCCGAGCGCGCTCGGCAATTCCGCATATCGCCAGCGCGCGAGGTCGTTGTACGACCAATCCGGATTTTCCTCCAAGGCTCGCTCGATCAGATAGCCCTCGTTGTTGAGAACAAAGACGATGACATTGGCGCCGAACCGCCCCATGCTGCCGATCTCGTTTGCGGTCAATTGGTGCGAGCCCTCTCCCGTAATGAGGATTGTGCGCCGGCCTGGATCGGCGAGCGCAACGCCAAAGGCGGCGGGCGTGGCCCATCCGATCGACCCCCACAGGACCTGGGCCTCGACGCGCACACCGCCGGCAAGCGGCGTGGGCGCCAAGCCGAGCGTTGAACTGCCAGTTTCAAGAACGACCGTATCTCCGGCCCGGATGAAGGCGGCGTAGCGTGGATAGAGCGCATCCATCGTGATCTTGTCAGATGGCCTGCCGGCGATGGGTGGGACGCTTTCGACGGTGCGCCGAAACGGCGGGGTGTCCAGTTTCAGCTTCGCGAGTTCGACCAGCATGTCCGCAAGGCGCACGCCGCCGATCACTTTCTCGCCCATCCGTACGTCGTTGAGACCGATTGTGATGAACCGCGCCGGGTCGAGCTTCGCCGAATAGGCAGCGGTGGTGATGTCGTTGAGGTTGACGCCTCCGAGGTCAAGCACGAGGTCCGCGCCCTCGACGATTTCACGGGTGCTTTGCGCCGACATCGCGCCCGCGTAGAGGCCAGCGAATTGCGGATGGCTCTCGTCGATGATGCATTTTTCCATCAGCATCGTCGCAAACGGGGATCCGAGCGCTTCGATTGCCTCTCGCAACTCCTTTTGCAACCCAAGGCGCGCGATGGTGAAGGCCGGCAAGACGACAACCGACTTTGCGCCCCTCAGCCGTTCCGTGACGGCCTCGACCGCCTTTTTCAGCACCGTCGCGCTCGACCTGAGAGTCAGGGGACGCGCGTCGACTGGCGTGACTGGCGCGAGCGCGTAGTCGGACGGAACGAGGATATACGCAGGCTGATTGTTGCGCCGCGCCTCTCCGATCACGCGCTCCATCTCGATGACGCAATTGTCCGGATTGATGAGCGCGAAGCAACAGGCCGCCGCAGCAGACAGGCCGGCGAAATTCCCGAAATGGCCGTCGCCCAGGGTGTGATGAGCGATCTTGCTCAAGCGCTGGTTCTGGTAGGACGGCATGCCCACGACGTGGAATACAAGCGAGCGTTCGGCTTTCGCGCCCATCACGCCGTTTAGCGCGGACAATTCGCCGACCCCATAAGTGGTCGCGAGCATTCCCGCGCCGCGTATGCGGGCATAGCCATCGGCAGCGTACGCGGCGTTCAATTCATTTGCACAACCGATCCATTTGACCGATGGGCTGAGCTCGACCGCGTTGCACATCGGGAACAAATAATCCCCAGCGACCCCGAAGCAATGTGCGACGCCCTCGTCGGCAATGCGTTGAACAATGTAGTCAGCTACGCTCACGAGCCGCATTTTTTTCTCAGTCGACGTCTGGAGCGAGTGTTCTGTCACCGTAACCTCCTTTGCAGCCGTCCCGCTTTCGGTAGCTCGGCTTTCGATATCGACGAGTGATCGCTGCCGCCGGCGTCACTCAGATGGAATTGCGATCCGGTCAGCTCTTCATCCACACCATGAGGTCGACGATGCGGCGGGAAAAGCGCGTATAGGGCGGCTGCATGAAGGTCTGCACCGCCGAAATCCAACCCTCCTCGAACACCGGCCTGAGCTTTGAGAAGGTCTCGAAGCCCTCGCGGCCGTGATAGTGCCCCATGCCGCTCGGCCCGACGCCGCCGAACGGCAGGTCGTGCTGGACGACATGCAGGATCGCGTCATTGACCGAGACGCCGCCGGAACGGGTGTTGGCGATGAGGAAGCGGCGGGTCGCGCCGTCGCGAACGAAGGGATAGAGGGCGAGCGGCCGGTCGCGAGAATTAATCGCATCGACCACTTCCTGCAGGTCGGCATAGGTCAGGATCGGCAGGATCGGGCCGAAGATTTCGCGCCGCATCAGCTCCATTTCAGGCGTCACGTTCAGCACAATGTGCGGCGCGAGTCGGCGCTTCGACTTGTCGGGCGTCTGGCCCTCGGCGAGATTGACGAGCCTCGCGCCTTTGGCGCGCGCGTCATCGAGTGCGGCGGTAAGCCGATCGTATGAGCGCTGGTCGATGATCGAAGTGAAATCGGGGCCGTTGATGTCCGGGTAGCGCTTCGCGAACAGCCCCCGGCAATGGATGACAAACGCGTCCTCCAACCCGCGGGGCAGGAAGGCGTAGTCGACCGCGACGCAAGTTTGCCCGGCGTTGAAGGTCTTCGCCCAGAGAATGCGCTCGGCAGCGGTGGCGATCGGGTAACCCGGCGCGACGATGGCTGGCGATTTGCCGCCGAGTTCGAGCGTCACCGGCGTCAGGTTGCGGGCGGCGTTGGCCATGACCGCCCGTCCGGTCGTCCCGGACCCGGTGAAGAAGAGATAGTCGAACGGCAGCGACGAGAACGCCGGCCCCCTGCCGCCCCCATCGGCAAAGAACGCGAGCTTGTCCTCGGGCAAGTACTTCGGCGAAATCCCGGCAAGGAGTTCAACCAGGGCTTGTGAATTCTCCGACATCTTCACCATCGCCCGGTTCCCAGCGGCAAGAGCGCCGGTGAGCGGCCCGAAGCTCAGGAAGATCGGATAGTTCCACGGCACGATCACGCCGACAACGCCGATGGGTTGCGGGATCAGGCGATTGCGCGCGCCGGGATAAAGGAGCGGATCGACGCTGCGCCGGCGCGGCCGCATCCAGCGCGCAAGGCGCTTTTGCGCGTCGCGAAGCCCATCCAGCGAGGCGAAGATCTCCCCGAATATGGTCTCGAATTCACTGCGGCCGCCGTAGTCGGCGTCGATCGCCTTGACGATCGCCGCCTGATTGTCCTTGAGCAGCCGCGAGAGCGCCTTGAGGTCGGCGAGCCGTTCGGCGTGGCTCGGGTCAGGCGCCTTGAGGAAGGCCGCGCGCTGCCCGGAGAAGCGCGCATGAAATTCGGCGGGGATGGAGAGGTTGCTGGAGGGAAACTCGGGCGCGTTCATGGGTCACCCCTCTTGTTGTCGGTCGCCTGGCGTCGGGGTTGGTTGGATCGAGCAGGGGCGTCTGAGAGACAATGGACGATGATCGTAAGCCTGCGGCCTCGGGGATTGCTCTCGCAAGGCTAGATCGCGAATCTTTTCACGGCGGCCTCGTCCCACGCGATACCCGCGCCCGGCCGGTCCGGAATATGAATCGCGCCGCTGCGAACCTCAAACGGCTCCGCCAGGACCGGATTGCCCCAGTCGCGCCATTCCAGCCAGTCGGCGGTCTCCGTGACGCGCATCAGATGGGCGGAAAACTCCGGATAGAGATGCGTCGACATCGGCAGGCCTGCGGCGCCGGCAATCGCCGCGGATCTGAGCCACCCCGTAACGCCGCCGATCCGTTCCAAATCAGGCATGTAGCAATCCGCCGCGCCAGCTGCGACCGCCTGGAGGAAATGCCTGGGGCCATAGATGTTTTCGCCAATCTGCACCGGAGTCTTCAGCTCGTTCGCAAGCCGCGCAGAGCCGGTGAAGTCGTCGAAAACGATCGGCTCTTCGAACCATTCCAGTCCCTGATCGTCGAGCTGATGCAGCCGGCGCTTGGCCGCGCTAAACGACAGACCCTGGTTGAAGTCGCCCATCAAGATAATGTCGTCGCCCACCGCCCGGCGCACTTCTGCAATGGCCTTGAGGTCGTCTTTGACGGTGTCGCGGCCGAGCCTGATTTTCAACGCCGAGAAGTCTCCCTCGGCGACAAGTGCGCTCGCTTCATCCGCGAGGCGCTCGATCGGAATGAGCCAAAGTCCGTTCGTATTGTAGGCGCGGACCGGCCCCACCGTGCCGCCGAGCAGCACAACCAGGGGCAGCCCCTGGGCTTTGGCCAAGGCGTCCCACATGGCCATGTCCATCGCCGCGATGGCGATCAGCATCACGCCCTGGCGGCCCAGCAGATGCAGCGAGCGCACCGCCTCTTCGAACCGATCGAACGGCGCCACAGGCTTGCCGCGCTGCTGCTCCGCCATGTCCTCGATGAGGGCGACGATCGATTTGGCGGCGGTAGCCCGGTATGGCTCGAGATAGCTGCGGCCAATCACGCCCTCTTTTGTATGCACATCCGTCAGGATGTAGGGAAAGCTCTTGAATTCGCCGAGCCTCGCGACAATCGGGCGGCGCATCGGGATCTGGACTACGCGCACGACGACCTTGTCCAGAGTCAGCCGCACCGGAGGTTTTGTCTTCATTGGTTGAACCCTCCCGACATGATCCGTAGGTCGCTTCGGTCGTCTTCTCCCGCTCGGCCTTTGAAGTCCGCCGACCATCATCGAGCGGGTCGCTTTGCGCGTTGTTAAGCGTTCTGGCCGCTCTTGGCTCGGTATAAAGACAGAATCACACGGCGTCGTGCGTCTTGAAAAGGTTTGAAACGGCCATCGGCCGGGTCCTAACGGGACAGATTGCCCAGGGTTACGGTCTCGACTGCCGCTTTTGTAAGTCGCGTGCGTAAGTCGCGTGCGACCTGGGTCTCAAGGCTTGCCTCCGACGTGTCGTGGGAACGCGACCCAGCCGCGCGGCCCTCGAAAGGCCATCGCCCTGCCGCCGATCTACAGACCGCTTTGCATGAGCGCGGAAGACGACATCAGCGCGAGCGCCCTGCCGCGCATCAGCTCCGTCGCGGTCACCCCGCCGAGTTCGCGCAAATCCCGCGCCATGTGGCTCTGATCAGTGAATCCGATCGCGAGCGCCGTTTCCGCCAGCCCCTCCGTTCGCCTCGCGCGCAGACGCCTGACCGCGCGGTTGAAGCGCAGGATGCGCAGGTAGGCCGCGGGCGCCATCCCGACGTGGCGCTCGAACAAGCGGCGGAGAGATCTTTCGCTTAAGCCCGCTTGGCGCGCGAGCGCCGCGACGCTCAAGGCGCGCCGGCTCTCATTGATGCGCGCGATCGTCGCGGCGACGCGCTCGTCAAAATGCGCGGTCTCCGCGCGCGCTTCGATCAGCCGAAAGAGGCCGGCAAGGCCCGCGTCCGGCGCGCCTCTCGCGCCCGAAAGCCGCAATGCGGCGAGCGGAGTCCAGTCGGCCGGAAGAGCGTCGGCGCTCACGCCGAGGAGCGCGGCGAAGCCCGGCCTGAGGCTGACGCCCCAGAGGCGGGTCCGCCCTTTGAGAGCGCGCTTGGTGAAGGTCCTTAAGGGTCCGCCGACGAAGACGCCGTCGAACGCCTCGTTCGACGCGAGCACAATGTCGATGCTCGCGTCGGGGGCGGTGTGAACCTCATGCCCGTCCGGCGCCTCGACCCGCCAGGCGCCGGCGACCCATCGCCTGAGGCTTTGGGGCGGCGGGAATGCAACGGTGCGTGCCAAGTCAGTCATTGAATCATCGGTCATGGATCTCGATCAACCTTATCTCGAATCCATCCGGGCCGCGAAGACCGGCGACCCGCTTGCCTTCGCCGAGCTCGAGCGGATCGAGCGCTCTCGTCGCGCCGCGCGCTTCGGCGGCGGCGAGCGCCGCGTCGAGATCGGCGACCCGGAACGAAGGCACGATCCGCGGCGGGCCCGGAAACAGCGCGACATGCGAATGCTCGAGCATGGCCTCGTAATGCTCGGCGATCTGTCCGTGCTTGGCGAGCGCGAGTGGAAGTCTGAGCTGGTCGCGATAGAAGGAGAGCAGGCTTCCCGGCTTCTCGCCATAAACGATGAGACCGGCGAGGGAATGCGGCGTCATGCGTCAACCTCCGTCGTTTTTGACTTGACGGGGGATGTTTAGTTCGCGGTCCGCCGGCCGGTCTTGGACAAATCGGACAGCGAACTTTCGAGCTCCCGTTTCGGGCCGGGCCGTTTGCTTCCCCGACGCGCCTCGCCGGATCGCCTTCTCCGAGCCGAACTACGTCGACGCTCAGCCGCGAGGAACCGGGCGTCGGTCAGGACGTGACCTTGGTGTAAAAGGCGAGGCCAGAACTTGGTCCGCAGCCGACCGTCGGGTCGATGCTCTGAGCCGCCAGGTAGCCGTTGGCGAGCGTCGCCTTCAGGTCGTCAGCGTTGTAGTATTTCGGGATCGCGTCGGTGCAGCCAGTCTGGCCCTTGAGCGGGCGGATAGGTTTTCAATCACCCAATAGACCTTCACAGGCGCCGACGCGCTCGACCAAGCCATCGCTGACGCCTTCATTGATCTCAGCCGCGAGCGCATCGCCGATCCGTTGGAGATGCCAGAATCTCTGCTTGGGCGACGCGGCAGCGCTCCGAAGAGCTTCAACAGCGCCCGGCGGCTGCACACGGCGCCACTCGGGGCGCCGTCCAATAATACCGCACATTTCGGGAAGGGGTGGAAAACGCAGGATGCGTTATTGACAATGCCCCACCGACAACTCAACGATATAGCCTGGCGAATACAGCGTTGGGGCGCTGACGTTTGCAAGGGGCGGGGCACATGAAAAGCAACGCGCAAAATCCCGGCAACCAATTGAACACTCAATGGCTGGAGATAGCGGCTGGAGCGGCGTTCGCGCTGGCGCCGCTTGGCGCACACGCCCAGAGCGCGGAACCGTCGTTGTCGCTTCCGGCCCTGGCGTCGCCGGCGAGCGGACCTCTATCTTTCAATCCTCCCCCAGCCGTCCTCTCCTGGCTCGACATGGTTTCGGCCACCCAAGCGGCGCAACCGAATTGGATGACGCCCCTCGTGACCGTCACACCGCGCCTCGAACAAGAGTTGCGGGCTGATTTCTATGGCCAGCAAAACGGGACGGGGAGCCAGGGGAACGGCCAACGAATTGACAATTACGGCGGGCCAGGCGGCTTCAGGGTGGAGTTTATCCCCGCCTATAACATTGAGCTCATTGTGGCGGCGCCGCCTTACGCGGTTGCCAGCGGCCCCAAGGGGGACGCGTGGGGCTGGGGCGATTACCCGCTCTTCCTCGCCAAATACCGCTTCCTTTCCGCCAACAAGGACAACGGCGATTACATCGTCACCGGCTTCTTCCAGATGACGGAAGCGTTGAACACTGAAGGGAAGATTTCAAACCATGTTCTGACCGCCCAGCCGACAATCGCTGCAGGCAAGGGCTGGGGCGATTTTGATATACAGTCGACCCTCAGCGTGCAGATTCCCGTCCAGGGCCATGGTTCACCCGGCAACACGCCCGAAATGAATAGGCAAGCCTTCGGTGATCCCATACTTTGGAACACCGCGTTCCAGTATCATTTCATGCAGTATTTTTGGCCGGAACTTGAGGTCAACTACGAGTACTGGCCGAATGGCGAACACGTCGGCCTCAACCAGGTCTTGCTCACGCCGGGCATCATATTCGGGCGCTTCAAGATCGGCCAGGATACCCCGGCCCGGCCGATCAACCTGATCTTCGGCGCCGGATATCAGATTGCAGTGACTTCAAATCCGGTCGTCAAAAACAATTTCGTCGCCACCATGCGGATCACCTTCTAATCGGAAAGGCGATCAGGGTCGGCGACAACGGCGACAAGATCGCGGAGCCGCTCGGCCTTGAGGGAGTCCGAAACCAGCCCGGGCGCTGGCTGGAGGCGGGGCGAAAGCCGCCGTTCGCCCTACCCGGCGAGCAGCCCCTTCACGATCGCGCTCGCCTTGGCGAAGTCCATCTGCCCGGGGTGGGCGGCCTTGAGGGCGTTCACGACCTTGCCCATGTCCCTGATGCCGGCCGCGCCGGTCGAGGCGATGGCCGCCTTGGCGACGGCGATCACCGCTTGCTCGTCCATCTGCCTCGGCAGGAATTCGTTGATGACGGCGATCTCCGCGTTCTCCTGCTCGGCGAGCTGGGCGCGTCCCGCCTCGGCGTAGATCGTCGCCGAATTCCTGGCGGGATTTGACCATCTTGGTGAGGAGCGCAAGCTCGTCGGCGCGGCTGACGATCTTGCCAGCGCCGCGCGCCTCGATCTCGCGATCCTTCAGCGCCGCCATGATGAGACGCAGGGCGCCGACGCGAACCTTGTCGCCTCCCTTCATCGCCTCTTTCATCTGCTGGGCCACGGCGTCGCGCAACGGCGCTGAATCCGGCATTTAAGTCCTCGATCGTTCGATTTCTGCGCGCGGCTTGACGCGCGGCGTGGGCGGCGCTTAAGCACAGCCGCATGTCAAGCGCAACACGCTCCAACCCCTCGGAGACCGCGGACGATCCGTCCTCCGGCTGGCGCCCGCGCATCGCGACCGGCGTGATCGTACTCGCCGACGGCGCGGTGATCGAGGGCTTCGGGGTCGGCGCGACCGGCTCGGCGGTCGGGGAAGTCTGCTTCAACACCGCGATGACGGGCTATGAGGAGATTCTGACCGACCCCTCCTACGCCGCCCAGATCGTCACCTTCACCTTCCCGCATATCGGAATCGTCGGCGTCAACGACGAGGACATCGAGGTTGTCAACGCTGCCGCCTCGGCCGCGGTCGGCGCAATCATGCGCGCCGACCTGTCCGAGCCGTCGAATTTTCGTAGCCTGGCGCGGCTCGGCGGCTGGCTCAAGGCGCGCGGGATTATCGGCGTGACCGGGGTTGACACCCGCGCGCTGACCACCCTCATCCGCAAGCATGGCATGCCGAACGGGGTCATCGCCCATTCGCCGGATGGCGCGTTCGACCTCGACGCGCTGCGCGCCACGGCCGCGCGCTGGCCCGGCATCGACGGCATGGACCTGGTTCCGGCGGTGGGGTCAACCCAGCGTTACGACTGGGACGAGACCAGCTGGAGCCTGGAAGCGGGCTATGGCCGGCGGCAGGCGACACGCTTTCACGTGGTCGCGATCGACTACGGGACCAAGCGCAACATCCTCAAACTCCTCAACGACTGCGGCTGCGCCGTGACCGTGGTTCCGGCGACAGCGACCGCCGAGGACATCCTGGCCCTCAAGCCCGATGGGGTCGTCCTCTCCAACGGACCCGGCGACCCGGCGGCCACCGGCGAATACGCCGTGCCGACGATCAAGGGGCTCTTGGCCGCGAAAACGCCGCTGTTCGGCATTTGTCTCGGCCATCAGCTTCTCGGGCTCGCCGTCGGCGGACGCACCGTCAAGATGCCGCAGGGCCATCACGGCGCCAACCATCCGGTCAAGGACTTCACCACCGGCAAGGTCGAGATCGTGTCGATGAACCACGGCTTCGCGGTCGATCGCGCGAGCCTGCCCGCGAGCGTCGAGGAAACGCATGTGTCGCTGTTCGACGGCTCGAATTGCGGCATCGCGCTCGCCGACCGTCCGGCCTTCTCGGTGCAATATCACCCCGAGGCCTCGCCCGGGCCTCGCGACAGTCACTATCTCTTCCGCCGCTTCGTCGACTTGATCGCCGCCTCGAAGGCGGCTGGAGCGCCACGGGCGGCCTGAAGCTCACGGGCGCCCGCGGGTGTCGCCGATCGGAGCGTAGGTGAACTCCTGCACCCCGACGTCGACAACGACGTCGCTCTTGACCCTGGCGTTGACCGCCCGGGCGAGCGCCTTGCTCATCTTTGCGATATCGAACCGATCGAGGTGGTCGAAGTCGATCGTATCGTCTTTGTAGACATAGCGAAACGCCTCGTCGACGAGGATCGAGTTCTGGCGCCATCGCCGCGATCCTCAGCGCGTTCAAGTCGAGCGTGTAGCTCAACAGCATCACGGCGTAGCCCTTGATCGCGCCGTCCTTGATCCGAGGGACGTTGATCTCGTGGGTCTTGCGCGCTTCGGTCGCCCTCGCAACAGGCGCCGCCGAATGCGCTTCGCGCAGCGCGAGAACCTTGTCGGTCCCCGCCTCGGCGGCGATTGCGGCGGCGGTCGCCGCGAGACCGAAGATGACGGCCTTGATCATTCGCGCGTCCGTCTCCAGGCGAGCGC
This sequence comes from uncultured Alphaproteobacteria bacterium, assembly GCA_963794155.1. Taxonomy (GTDB): domain Bacteria; phylum Pseudomonadota; class Alphaproteobacteria; order Rhizobiales; family Beijerinckiaceae; genus Roseiarcus. Next base: position 169,882 of record CAWCCX010000012.1, read on the forward strand.
GGTGTAGGTTCCGTCGGACTGGCCGTCCTGAATGGCGCGGGCGATGATCTCCGAAACTGCGCCGCAGGCCTTGAGCTGCAGCGCCAGCGCCCGCCGGTTGGTCTCGAGCCTGACGTGCAGGTCAGCCAGCGCCTCCCGCAATGGCCCGGCCGCCGCCGCGCCAGTGAGCGCCGGAATGAGGCGGTTGAGCTCGAGCAGGCCCTGGTTCTTTCGCAGACTATAGGCCTCGTAATGGGCCGGGCGTCCCAACTCGAGGTCCTGATTTTCCGCGTCGATGGTCGCCCTCAGGCGCTCGAGGATCGGCAGCGCCGCGGCGGCCGCGGCGGATTGGGATCGCCGCTCGACCTGGCTCATGTCCGCTTGCGGCCGGCGAATAGGATGGCGCCATTCTTCAACTCTGCGCCGACCGGCGCCGAGAGGATGTTTGCGCTCATTTGGGCCGCCTCCGCCGCGGCCCCGGCCGCTTCTGCGGGATGCGCCGCGCGGCCGCGCGGCGTGAGCTCGTGGGTCGCGAACAGGCGCCTGGCGAGGCCGAGCTTGCCGGATTTGGCGATCTGAAGCGACATCTGCTCGGCGAGCATTGATCGCCAGATGTCGCCCGCGGTTCCTTGGCCGAAGACATCGCTCGCGTCCTTCGGCAACAATTCGCCCACCAGCGGACTCAGCATCATCGCCTCGAACTGGGACTTCGCCTGGCCGAGCTTGTCCGGCCCGCCGGGCGTCTCGGCCAGGCGCGAGCGGGCGTTGGCTGCGTTGGCGAGAGGGGCGGGAATCGCGGCCGTCGGCCTCGCCGCCCGGTCGAGATCGGCGGCAAAATCGGCTCCTTGCGCATTCGATCCGGCAAGCGCGCCGAGCCGCTGGGCGGCTAGGCTGGCCCGGGACGGATCGGCCGCGTTGACGACCTCCATGACGACATCGGTGCGAGGATTGAAAGCCATGGACGCCGTCATTGGTAGCGAGGGATGCGCGAGCGTCCGCCCCGAGCCTTATGTCGAGCTTGCGCCCGCGCGCGCGATCGCCCGCTCGATGAGCTCGGCCAACTCCTTGCGCTCCTTCAAGCGCTGATAACCGAGCGCCGCCGTTTCGACCGCCTGCTCGGCCAGCTTCGCGCGTGTCCCATGCGCGAGCGCGCTGTGGCGCGCCGTTTCCTGGTTCCGGCCGAGCTGATCGATCCGGCGCTGCAACGCGCGAATGTGGCGCGCGGCCAGTCCGGCTTGGGCGCCATAGGCGTGTTCGCCCGACTCCAGCGTCTGGAGCGCCGCCCCCAGATCGTCGCCCAATCCCGCTTGCTGTCGTTCGAGCGAATGAAGCCGCCAGCGGCCGAGATCGTGCATCAGCGCCTGGAGCCGACCGATGCGGGTCAGCGCGTCGAGACGTTTCTTCATTGTCTATCCGGAAACGAGCCAGGCGCCGAAGCCGCTCATGAAGGCGTCGATCGCCGGTTTGATGGTGAAATAGAGCAGGATGAGGCCGCCCGCGGCGACGAAGGGCATGGCGACGAAGAAAACCTGGACCTGTGGCGTCAGCCGGTTGACCAGCGCCAGCGCCAGATTGACGACCAGCGCATAGATCACATAGGGCGAAGCGATCCTGAGGGCGAGGCGGAACGATTCGCCGAGCGCATCGGCGACTTGCCTTAGCGCCAGCCTCGGGTCGAAATCCGCCCCAACCGGGATGACGTCGTAGGAGACGACCAGCCCGCGCAACAGCTCCCAATGAAGGTCGGCCGCGAACAGGAGCGCGATTGCGGCAAACGAGATCAGCGTCGCCAGCGGCGTCATCGCCTCATCCCCTTCAACCTGAAACCCGAACGGATTGGAAAAGCCGAGCATCGTCGCCGCGCCCACGGCAAGGGCTTCGAGCGCCAGGTAGAAGACCCGGGCAAGAAATCCGATCATGCCGCCGACCAGCGATTCGACGGCGATCACTTTCAGGGTGAGAATCGGATCGTCGCCAAATACGGAGCTCGGCACGCGCTCGAGCAATAGCGGCGTCAGCGTCAGGGTCACCGCCAGCGCGACGAACAACCGGACCTGCGCCGGAATCTGGGCGTTCGAGAATCCCGGCGCCAGCATGAGGCAGGCGCCGATGCGGCAGAACAGCACGAAGGCGCCGATCGCCGCCTTCGGCACCAGCGCCTCATGCGGCGCCGCGAGGGCTCCGGCGACAAGGGCTGTCACGCAATCGTCCCGAGCGACTTGACCTCGAAACCCCGGGCGATTTCGAGCTGTGAGAGCACGGCCAGGGTCGGGAACATGCGTTCGACGATCATGCGCACGCAAGGGCGAGTCTCTGCGGCGGTAACGATCGCGAACAGGCGCTGCTCGTCCATTCGCTTGCGGATCGCCGTCGAAGCCTCAGCGGCGAATTGCTCCATCAGCCGCGGATCAATGTCGAACTCGATCACCTCGCCCTTCGCGTCGCGTTTGAGGCTCTGGTGGAAGACGAGGTCCCAGCGATTTCCGAGTCTCAAGACGGAAAGCAGGCCGTTGTCGGCAAGGTCGCCGCAGATCTGCTGGGAGAGACGGATACGCACGTGCTCGGCGATTTGCTCCGGCCGTCGCACGTGCGGCGCGATTTCGGCCACCGCTTCCAGGATCAGGTTCAGGTTGCGGATGGATACACGCTCGGCGAGCAAGAGCTTCAGCGTCGCGAGGAGCCCGGACTGCGAGATTTGCGACGGAGACATGTCGTCGAGCAGCCGCTTGTACTCGGGCTCGAGCCGGTCGAGAAGCGCGCGCATGTCCTTGAACGACAGGAGCTGCGCGAGATTGTTGTGGATGACTTCGCTCAAGTGAGTGAGCAAGACGGAGACCGGATCGATCGGCTTGAAGCCCTGGCGCTTGGCGTCCTTGATGAAGGTTTCGGGGATCGCGATCGCCCGCATGCCGAACGCGGGTTCGCGGACTTCGTCGCCGGGCAGATTGGGTCGGGGACCATCGCCGATGATGACGAGGAAGTCCCTGACCCTGAGCTCCTGGGTCGTGACGGCCGCGCCGTGAATTTTGATTTGGTAGGTCTTCGGCGGCGCCTTCATGTCGTCGGCGAGACGGACCTCCGGCACGACGAAGCCGTATTGGCGGGCGAACTTGCGCCGCATCTTGGCGATGCGCGAACCGATCTCGTCGCGCGAGCCGAGAAGCGCGGCGTTGAGCTCCTTGCTTAGCACAAGTTCGATCTCAAACGCCCTGAGCTGCTCCTTGATCGAGGCGCGCGCCTCGGCCTTGGAGCGCTCGTCCCTCGCGGCGGACTTCGCCGCCTCAGCTACGCGTTCTTTTTCGATCCGCCGCGGAATGGCGACCCCGACGAAGGCCATCAGCCCGCCGATGAGCGCGAAGGGCAGGAGCGGCAGACCGGGAACGACCCCGAGCACCGCCATCGTCGCCGCGGCGAGAAAGAGCGCGTTCGGATAGCCGCTCAATTGATCGATGACCGCCTTGTCGGCCGAGCCGCGGGTTCCGCCCTTGGCGACCAGGAGACCAGCGGCGAGCGAAATGATGAGGGCCGGAATCTGGGTCACCAGGCCGTCGCCGACCGAGAGTTTGGTGAAAATGTCGGCCGCGGCGGAGAGCGTGAGAGCATGCCGGGTAACGCCGATCACGATGCCGCCGAAAATGTTGACAGCGAGAATGATGAGCCCGGCGATCGCGTCGCCGCGGACGAATTTCGACGCGCCGTCCATCGAGCCGAAGAAGGCGCTCTCCTCCTCGAGCTCGCGCCTGCGCGCCTGCGCCACCTTCTCGTCGATGAGGCCGGCCGAGAGATCGGCGTCGATCGCCATCTGCTTGCCAGGGATGGCGTCGAGGGTGAACCGCGCGCCAACCTCGGCGATACGGGTCGCGCCCTTGGTGATGACCAGGAAATTGATCGTCACCAGGATGAGGAAGACGATGATGCCGATGACAAAATCGCCGCCCATCACCAGGCGGGCGAAGCCGCCGATGATGTAGCCAGCCGAGGTCGGCCCCTGCTCGCCGCGCGAGAGGATGAGCCTTGTGGTCGAAATGTTCAGCGCGAGCCTCAAGATCGTCGCGACCAGGAGCACGGTCGGGAAGGCCGAGAACTCGAGCGGTTTGTGGATCCACAACGCCACCATCAGGATCAGGACGGCGAGCGCGATCGACAGCGCCAGGCCGAAGTCGATCATGAAAGCTGGAACGGGGAGGAAGAACAGGCAAAGAATGAGGACGATGCCGACAGCGAAGGCGATATCCTTGCCGCCGCGGTTCGCCGCCGGCGCCACTCCCACGGTCAATGACATCGCTGCCCTCGCTTTTAAGGCGCCGGCATGTGGCGCATGCGCGGGAGAGTGGGCGGCGAAGCTTGCGCGAGGATCGAACCGCGGGGGATAACAGCCCGAAGACTTCGGAGACCCGCATGACCTTCCCCATCCTGGAACGCGTCGCCAAGACCGCGCGGCACACGACCTTCTATCTTTCGGCCGGGCGCGCGGAAGCGACGCCGATCATCTTCGTGCACGGCTGGCCGGAGCTGTCGATCTCGTGGCGCGGCCAGCTCCCGGTGTTCGCTGGCCTTGGCTTTCGCGCGATTGCGCCCGACATGCGCGGCTATGGGCGTTCAAGCGTCTATTCGCGCCACGAGGATTACGCGCTCGAAGAGGTCGTCGCCGACATGGTCGAGCTCCTGGGCGCGCTCGGGGCCAAGAAGGCGATCTGGGTCGGCCACGATTGGGGTTCGCCGGTGGTCTGGTCGATCGCCCAGCACCATCCAGACCTCTGCCACGGCGTCGCCAATCTCTGCGTGCCCTATCAGCCCGAAGGCTTTGCGGTCGAGACGGTTGTTCCGTTGGCCGACCGGAACGTCTATCCCGCCGACAAGTTTCCGGCAGCGCAATGGGACTATCAACTGTTCTACCGCGAGAGTTTCGCGACCGCCGAGACCGGCTTCGAGGGCGATGTCGGCGCGACTGTCAGGGCGCTTTTCCGCTCCGGCAACCCTTCCGGCAAAGGCAAGCCGGCCCCGACCGCCTTCACCCGCGCCAACGGCGGCTGGTTCCGCACAGCGAACAGGGCGCCCGATGCGCCGCGCGATCCGGCCGTGCTGAACGAGGAGGACGAGCTTCGCTACGCCGCCGCGCTCGAACGCAACGGCTTTTTCGGCCCGTGCAGCTGGTACATGAACTGGAAGGCCAATCTCGCCTACGCCGGACGGGCGAAAGACGCTTGGCGGCTCGACATGCCCGTGCTCTTCATGCATGGCGCCTACGACTACGTGTGCGAGACGCTGGTCTCGCGCCTCGCCGAGCCGATGCGAGCCTACTGCGGCGACCTGACCGAAACGACGATCGCCTCCGGCCATTGGATGGCGCAGGAGAAGCCGGCCGAGGTCAATGCGGCGCTCGCGAAATGGCTGGGCTCGCAATTTCCCGCGCTTTGGGCTGCGTAACGCATTTTCCCATGACGCCGGAACGTCATTGCGAGGAGCGCAGCGACGAAGCAATCCACGGGAACGCAGGGCGCACCAGGTTCCCCTGGATTGCTGCGCTTCGCGCGCAATGACGTTCGGATGCGGACGCGCCTCATTCTCACTTATTTGTAGCCCTGCTCGATCCGCCCATAGACGCCCTGAGTGAAGATCGAGAACTTGGCGCCGACGAACGAGGCGGTGAGACTCGCGGCGACGAAGACCGCGATCATCTCTGGAACGAAGGTCAGCGTCATCTCCTGAATTTGGGTCAGGGCCTGCAGGAGCGCGATGACCACGCCGACCGCCATCGCCGCGCCGACGCAAGGGCCCGCGCCGACTACGACCATCCAGATCGCGGACTGGACGAGATCGATCGCGTCGCCTTCGTTCACTGCACGCTCGCGCCGTTGGCGAGTGAGACGGTCGCCCCGTTGGTCAGAGTGGCGACCGCGCCAGTGCTGGCGACGCTAACCGAGGCGACTTGACCCGACGTCGTGCCGTCGGACGAGGTGATCGTCTGGCCGATCAGCTGTTCGGCCTGCGAAAGCGAGGTCGCGGTCAGCAGCGAGCTGAGCGTCGTATTGGTCTGCACCGCCTGTCCGACCTCGGAGACGGTCGCGAGTTGCGACACCATCTGCGACGGGTCCATCGGCTTGGTCGGGTCTTGGTTCTTCATCTCCGCCATCAGAAGGGTCAGGAAGTCGTTGTAGCTAAGGCTTTGCGTCGCTGCGGTGGCCGCCGCAGACGAGGCGGACGAAGTCGACGCGACGGACGTGGCGACGGGGGAGGGAGCGGTGACGGTCATGGCGTTCTCCATTTTTTCAGGCGGCGCTCGATGTCTCCGCGAGCGGCTGAAGCTCCTTGTCTTCGAGGGCGAACAAGCTGCGGAGCGTCTTCAGCGCCTCGAAGTTGCGGCTGCGGACGAGCGATGCGGCCGCGCTTTTGAGGCCCGCCGTCAATTCGGGCGCGCGATAGGCTCCAAGCGCCGATTCGATGAGCGATCGGGCGAGCGGCCCGGCGCTGGCGGCGGCTGTCGGGTCCATGAGCATGATCTGGACCGCGAAATAAATCTGGCGGACCAGCGTCGTCGCCTTCTCGGCCTGCATGACATGGTTCTCGAGCAGGAAGCTGACCTCGTTCAAAAGCTCGATCGACGCCTTGCGGTCGATGCGGATCACCGCGCCGTTGATGAAGAACCGTTCCCCCGCTCTGAGCGTGATGTTCATGGAGCGCCCCTCACTTCAATCCGTCGCGGATGAGTTCGTTGATTTCGATCATCGGCGTCAGGTCGCTTGTCACGCCGCCGCGCACACGATCAATTTCCTTGTTCATCCAGATGCCGATCGAGATGATGCCAGCTCTGAGCTGGTCGGGCAGCTCGTTGTTCGAATCGTTGAGATCGTTGAGGAAGATCATCCACAGGCGGTGGAGATAGTAGAGCGCGTCCACGCGTTCGCGAGATTGCGGGCCCTTCTCCTGGGCCGCGCGGAGCATCACGATTACACGATCCATCGCCTGCCGCTCGCGAGCCCGCATCGCCTGGCGCGAATCCTCGATCACTTCATTGTAAGCGAATTCGTACATCGCAATCTTTCACGCTTCAGGGGACCGGAAGGTACTGCGCCAGATTGAGCTCTTGCAGGCGCGAGGTGAGCTCATAGGCCATCTGGATCTGATTGGTCAGGCTGTTGATCTGAACCGCCGTCGTATTGGCGTTGACGTCGTCGAGATTGCCGACCTGCTGCTCGAGGATCGTGAGCTGTGAGCTCATCGTATTGTTGGCGTCGGTGACGGCGCTCTGGGTTGAGCCAAGGTCGGCCTGGATGTTGGTCATCGAATCCATGCCCTGCGAGACGAGCGACGAGGCGGCAGTCGCGACGGCCTGTTGTGCGCCGCTGCTGAGCTCCGATCCGCCGAATTCGCTCAGCATCGCGTAAGCCTGCGCCAGCTCCTGAAAGCCAGGCTGATTGGCGTTGGTCGAGGTCGTGACGGTCTCGCCCGGCGCGATCTCGGCGCTGGTGTTGGCGCTAGAGGCCGACGACCAGTCCGCGCTCCACGAAGCGCCCTGGAACAGCGCCGCATACGGCCCGGAAAGAAAGCTCTGCATGGCCGACGCCGAAATATTCGCCGCCGCCGGATCGCTCGGCAGGACCCCGAATGTGGTCTGAAACGCCTGGTCGATTGCGGTCTTGGCGGCCGACGTGGGCGTGGAATAATAGTCCGCAATCGGGGCGACGGCGGAATTGATCCCGCCGAACACATATTGGTCGCCCGACGTCGCATTCGCCGAGGCGATGAGCGATCGCAGCGCCGACTGACCCATGTTTTGGAGCGAGGCGCCGGAATTGGCGCCTGGCGTCCAGGTCGTCAGGTCGTTCAAGGTCGTCTGGGCGCTCGAGCTGATCGACGACAGCGCGCTCTGCGCGGTCGACAGGCCGGTCGAAACGAGGCTGTTATTGCTGGTGAGCGTCTGCAGGAGCCCGGCTTGCTCCTTGAGCGAGAGCTCGTAGCCGGATTGCTCGCCGAGCTCCAGGCCGAGATCGGCGTATTGGCCGGTCGATTCCTCGGTCATCGCCGTCGTCAGCGACGACTGGGCCTGCATGACCGGAACCACAAGGCTGTTGGCCAGGGCCTGGCTGGACACGAAGTTCGCGCTCACCGTCATCATGCGGCGTCCAGGAGGGCGGAGAACATGCTGGTGACGGTGGTCAAGAGCTTCGCCGAGGAGGCGTAGGAATTTTCGAGGTTGAGCATGTTGGTCATCTCGGCGTCGAGGTTGACGCCGGTCGCGTTTGACAGCGCCGACGTCGCCTGGGCCGCGAGAGCATTCTGATAGGACGAGGAGTCGCTCGCCTGCTGGTTCTGGCCCTGGAGCCAGCTCACCGAGGCGTTGGCGTAGTCGGCGAGGCTCGAGGACGAGCCGAGGCCCGCGGACGGGTCGAAGCTCTGCGTCGCGCTGATCCCGCCGATGAGCTCCTGGATGCGTCCGGTATAGCTCGCCGAGCCGGTCGTGTTGTAGGTGTAGGCGGGGTCTCCGGGATCGGAGATGCCGCCGTCGCGCAGAAGGTTCGGGTCGCCGCCCTGCGACGCGTCGACATTCGGATTGATTTCGATCGCGGCGGCAAGGCCCGTTGTCGCCGCCGCTGAGGGCAGGCTGGTCGCTCCGGGAGTGGTGAACAGGCCGGGCAGCGACGGCAGCGTGGGGGTCGCCGATTGATCGCTTTCGGCGAAGGCGTTGATGAGGCCGCCGGCGATCTGGTCGAGCTGCGCCTGATATTCGGGCGCGAGCGTGTCCCGTATCGCTGCGTAGCCGGCGAGCGCGCCCGATTGGATCGGCATCGGCGAATTGGCGCCGGTGATCGGCACGCCGTCGACGGTGACTGGGGCGCCGCTCGCGCCGTCGACCAGCGTCGGCGTCGCGGTGAAGGCGACGACGCGCGGCGTATCCTGGAACAGGGCGACCCCGCTGTCGGTGTAGATGGACTCTGATCCGTTGGCGGCGGTGACCGTCGAGACGCCAATCTGCTGCGCGAGCTGGGTCACGATCGAGTTGCGCGTATCCTCGGCGGTTGCCACATTGGCGCCGGCCTGAAGTCCATTGACGACCGCGTTGTTGGCGGCGGTGAACTGGCTGAGAAGCGAGTTGATGGTACCGACCGACGAAGCCATGCTCTGGTCGACCAGCTCGCGCACCTGCGCGACCGTCGCGCTCCCGCTGTTGAGCGACGAAGCGAGATCGGAGGCGGCCGACACCGCGGCCTCGGCGGCCGACGACGAGGTTGGCGAATCTTCGTAGGTCGTAAGCGCGCTCTGCAGATTGGCGAGCATGGCCGACGGCGAGGCGCCGTTCTGGTTTGCGCCCGAGGTCGACGAGGCCGATGAACTATCGTCGACGGTCTGGGCAAGCGTCGACAGACCGTCCGATATCGCCTGCTGCGTCGCCGCCTGCGAGGTCGAGCTCGAGACCTGCTCGAGCAGCGCAGCGTTGGCCTCGCGGGTGACCGAAGCGACGTCTGCGCCGCCGTAGGAATTCGTCACGACATTCGCGATCTCGCGCGAATAGCCGGGCGTATTGGCGTTGGCGATGTTGTTTGAGACGACGGCGGTTTGCGCCGAATTGACGGCGAAGGAAGAGCTGATGACGTTGAAGGCGGCCGACAGGCTCATCGAGGATTCCCGGGCTGGTTCGGCCTCATGGCTTCAGCCCGTTCAAGACGTCGAGTATATCGGCCCCGGTTTGAAACACCTTGGAGTTTGCCTCATAGGCGCTTTGCGCCTGGATCATCTCGGTCAATTCCGTGGCCAAGTCGACCGTCGAGCTTTCGAGCGACGAGGATTCGATCGAACCGAAGCCCGCGCCGCCGGCCGTTCCCAGATAAACGGGGCCGGAAGCGGATGTTGGCAGGAAGGCGTCGCCGTTGACGGAAATGAGATTGTCGGGGCTCACCACATTGGCCAGCGGAATTTCGTAAGCGGAGTTCGACGTCCCGTTCGCATAATTGAAGGTCAAGGATCCGTTGGCCCCGACGGAGACGCTGGTAATGCCGCTGGGAGCGTTCCCGTTGGCGGTCGCGGCGGCCACGTTGAAACTCGCCGCGAGCTGCGTCGTGTTACCGAGATCGAGGGACATCGTCTGCCCGTTTGGAATCGCGATCGAGAGCGGCGAGCCCGAGGACAGGGCCCCGGTCGTCGGATCGAAGGTGAGGGTCTGGGTGGCGAGCGGACCGGAAGAATAGGGAAAGCCGCCGCTGGCGGACGCATCCGATGCGTCGAAGGCGTCGACCTCCCAGGTGTTTGGCCCGGTATTGGTGAAATAGAGATTGATCGTGTGCGCGCCGCCGAGATTGTCGTAGACCACGAGCGACGTCGCCTCGGAATAGGTCGAGCTTGCCGAATTGGCCGACGGCAGATTGGCGGGGGCGACCGGGGTCGCCGTCGACGGCAAATTGGCGGTGAGCGAGCCGGCGGTCGTCGCCGTCGCGGTCTGGCCGGCGTTGAGGACGTTGACCTTCACCAGTCCGGTCAGCGAGTTTGCCGCCAGCGGCGAAGCGCCGTCCTGAACGTTCGCGCCCATGAGGTAATAGCCGGCGCTGTTAACGAGGTTGCCGGAGGCGTCGGGGGTGAAGGAACCGTTGCGGGTCAGATAGAGCGCGCCGCTGGAGTCGGACACAACGAAAAAGCCCGAGCCCTGGATGGCGAGGTCGGTCGGCGTCGAAGTCGAGACGACATTGCCTTGAAGCGAATTGAGCGAAACTTGGCTCGTCGCCACGCCGCCGAAGTCCGGGTCGCCGCCGGATATCTGATCGACCAGCGACGAAAAGTCGGTTTCGACGTTCTTGTAGCCGGTCGTGTTGGCGTTGGCGACATTCTGCGAGATCGACGAAAGCCAGTTTGAATCGGCCAACATTCCCGACACGCTGGCGTTCAGAATGGTCATGGGGCCTCTCCTGGGCGGGCTCGCCCATTTGAGGCGCGTGGCCTTGTGCGAGGCTGGCGCCCGGCGCCCGCAACGATCCATTTGGACTGCCGCCCGCGAGATCAGCTCGCCGAGCGCACCAGGCTGCCGATCAGCAGGTTCCAGCCGTCGATCAGCACGAAAAAGAGGATCTTGACCGGCAGCGAGATGACCGAAGGGGGGAGCATCATCATCCCCATCGACATGGTCAGCGTCGCGACGATCATGTCGATGACGAGAAATGGCAACACGATCAAAAACCCGATCTCGAAGCCTCGACGGAGCTCGGAAATCATGAAGGCGGGGATGAGGAGCCTCAAGTCCGCCTTGGAGCGGTCCGCGACCTCGAACCGCCCTTTCGACAGGCTCTCGAACAGCGCCATGTCCTTCTCCCGCACCTGGGCAAGCATGAATTCGCGAAACGGTTCAACCACGGCGGCAAGCGCGTCCTGCTGACTGATTTGATTGTCCATCATCGGCTTCAGTCCGTTTTGCCAGGCGCGGTCGAAGGTCGGCGCCATCACGAAGAATGTCATGAACAACGACAGACTGATCAGGACGAGATTGGCCGGCGCGCTCTGCAACCCGAGGCCGGAACGCAGAAACGAGAGCGCGACGATGAAGCGCGTGAAACTCGTGACCATGATGAGAAGGCCGGGCGCGACCGAAAGCACGGTCAGAATCGCGACCAGCTCGATGATGTGGCCGCTTGCCGTGGCCCCGCCGGCGGGGATGAGGGCGTTGAGGTCGACGGTCTGCGCCGACGCCGGAGCGGTTGCCGCCAGCAGCGCGGCGGCAGCGAAGACCGCCAGTTTCATTGCACCACCAGCGTTCGAATCACGAACGCGCGCACCTTGCCGTCGCTGCGGATTGCCGCCCGCTCGCTGAGGTCCTCACGGATATTCTCAAGCCCAATCGGCCCCTCGAGCTGACGCAGGGAAACGGTGCGCAAATAGGCAAGGATATCGTCGCCGATCTGACCCGCCACCGCCTCGGGATGCGGCATCGTCCTGGGGTCGAAAATGATCGAGCCCTCAAGCCTGACCCAGGTATCCTGCGGCGCGCCGAGATTGGTCACGATCGGCGGCAGATCGACGATCGTCGAGGGCTGCGCCGGCGGCGCGCCGGCCGACGATTCCGCGGGCCCGTCCGCTCCGGGCGGCGCGCCGGCGCGCAACGCTTCGAAGGCCGCGCCGGCGCAGCCGCCGAGAGCGACAACGATCGCCAGTTCGATCAGCGATCCCTTCAGCGAGCCCTTCGCCGCGGCCTTTGGCAGGGCGGAATCAGACATCAGCGCTCCGGCTAGAATGGTCTGACCGTGTCGTAAATCTGTTGTCCCCAGGATGGCTGCTGAAAATCGCTCGACCGTCCGCGGCCGCCATAGGAGATCCGAGCCTCGGCGATCCTGTCATAGGCCACCGAATTATTGAGCGAGATATCGAGCGGGTTCACGATGCCTGCGACGGTCAGCTGGCGCAGTTCGTAATTCACCCGCACTTCCTGCGATCCCGAGATGACAAGATTTCCGTTGGGAAGGACGCGGGTGACCACCGCTGCGACCGAGACTTGAATCTGCTCGGAACGGTCGATGCTGCCCTGTCCCTGAGTGGACGCCTCCGAGGAGAGATCGCCGAGCAGCTTGGATGGCTGGCTGGACGATGACGAGGACGATCCGCTGTTATAGCCAAAGTCGATCGCAACGCCGTCCTTCGTCGTCTGCGAGCGGCCGGTGGTGTTGCCGAGCGTCGCCTTGTCGTTGATGGAAATCAGCACCCGCACGATGTCGCCGACATGGGCGATGCGCGGTTGGCTGTACAACGAGGGCGGGGGTCCGGTGGGCGCGGGCGGACCGGCGGGGGCTCTGGCGTTCTGGATGCCCGCCGTCTCGTCGGGGACGAGGCCCGCCCCGACCGGGGAGAAAAAGGGTTCGCGCATGAATTCGCTCGCGCTGTTCCAACAGCCGGTGACCGATATCGCGATCGCGAGCCACATTGGCGGCAGTGCGAGCCGCATTACGATCTTTTCTCTGCGCCGTTCGCGCCCGAGAGGAAGGACGCGAGTTTGCTCGCTCGCTCCGCCTCCATCTCGTCGAGAATCGCCCCTGCGGCGCCGGGTTTGAGTTTCGCCAAAATGGCCGCCGCCGTTTGATCGTCCATGGCGCTGAGCTGAACGGCCGCGTTCTCCGGCTGCATCCTGGCGTATATGGCGACGAGGTCGTCGCTCGCCGCCTTGAGCAGGGCGTCGCGTTTGGCGACCCATTCCTGCACCGAGGCCTCCGCCTTTTCGAGATCAGCGAGACGCAGCTTGACCTCGGTGTCGAGCTCGCCGAGGCGCTTCGTTTGCCAAGCGATCCGAGCCTCGGCGATCGAAGGGGCGACGTTGGCGCAGAAGCGGCTGGCTTCGATTTCCACCGCTTTGTCGGCGTTCGCTTTTGCCTTTTGGTTCTCTGCTGTCCGCCCATCCTGGGCGCTCGCCGGACCGAACAGCAAAGCGGCGGCAATAGAGGCGCCAAGCCATGCCGAGGCCACGCGCGATCGAGTTTTCCCGCCGTGGGAGAGAGAAGAAGCTGGCATTCATCGGCCCCGCGAATGGGCGCCATCCTCAATCAGTCGGCTTGTGCTGGGCTGACTTGCGTTGATTGAATCCCGCACCGGCAGGGTCACTGAATCACCAGATCGGCCTGCAGCGCGCCCGCGGTCTTGATCGCCTGGAGGATGGCGATGATTCCAGGCGGCTTGACGCCGATCCGGTTCAAGCCGCCGACCAGCGCTCTGAGACTCGATCCGCCGACGATCGCGATCGGCCCGCCCCCCTGCTCGACGTCGATCTTGGTGTTGGGCGTGACGACCGTCTTGCCCTGAGAGAATGGCGCGGGCTGGGAGACCCGCGGCTGCTCGGCGACCCGGACCGTCAGCGTCCCGTAGGTCACCGCGACCGTCGAAATCTGTACGTCCTGACCGACGACGACGGTGCCGGTTCGCGCGTCGAGAACCACGCGCGCGGCCATATCCGGCTCGACCTGCAGTTCGCCGACCTCCGCCATGAAGCGCGCGAACGAGACATTGCGCGGGCAGAACAATTCGACGGTCCGGCCGTCCACTTCGTAGGCCGCATGAGCCCGGAATCGTCCGCGCGAATAGGCGTTGATCGCATCGACAATCCTGACCGCCGTCGCGTAATCGGGGTTCTTCAATTCGAGCATGGAGCGCATCTGGTCGGGGAACGACGGAACTTCGTGCTCGACGATCGCGCCGTTGGGAATGCGGCCGGCGGTCGGCACGCCCTGCGACAGTGTCTCCCCCTGTCCGGCGGTCTCGAACCCGGTCACGGACACCGCGCCTTGCGCCGTCGCATACACCACCCCGTCCGACGACTGGAGCTGGGTCAAGAGCAGGGTTCCGCCCATCAGCGACGGCGCGTCGCCGAGCGCCGAGACGGTGACGTCGAGCCGCGAGCCCGGCTCCGTTCCGGCGGCGAGATCCGTGGTGACGATGACCGAGGCGACGTTGCGGTTGCGCAGCGACGCGCCATGGACGTCAAGCCCCAAGTGCTCGAGCATCGCCTGGATGGATTGCTCGGTGAACGGCGCGTTGCGCAAGGTGTCGCCAGAGCCTTGAAGACCGACCACCAGGCCATAGCCGACCAATTGGCTGTCGCGCGCGCCGCGCAAGACCGAGATATCCTTGATGCGAACCGCGGCGGCGGGCGCGGCGACGAGGCAAAGCATGAGCGCAAGAAACAGTCGGCGCGTCATCCCCCGCTCACACTGACCGAGCCGTCCGGCTGGACCGCGCCGGACACGGTGACGCCGCTGTCGCTGTTGCGGACCTTGACGACGTCCCCGATCGAGCCGTCCTGCAGCGCCGCGCCGGTCGTTGTGATGACGAGTCCGCCTTCGGAATAGACGAGCTTGACCTCCGCCCCGTTGGCGACAACCTTGCGATTGGAAACGCCGGAAAAGGGGATCGCGTGGCCCGGAAGCAGGGTGAGCCGCGCGACTTTGCCGACGATCAGCGACCGCTGCTCGACGAACGGTCCCGATCCGTCGCGTGCGACCCCCGAAATGTCGGCGAGCATATCGTCGCGGATCACATCGCCCGGATAGATGACAACCCTTGGGGTCGGGGCGAGGACTTCCTCAGCCGCCGCCGGAGTTGCGCAGACGGCGGCGAGCGTGGCGAACGCGGCGTTGAGGACGGGTCGGGTTCGCGTCGAGCTCATTGCATGCGTCTCCGGGCTTCGGCCTAACTGCGCAAGTTGGAGATCGTGCCAGACATCTGGTCTGCCGCCTGAATCACCTTCGAGTTCATCTCATAGGCGCGCTGGGCCGAAATGAGATTGGTGATCTCGGTGACCGGATCGACGTTGGACGCCTCGACGTAGCCCTGTTGGATGATGCCGAAGGCGGTGTCGCCGGGAACGCCGACGGTCGGCTGGCCGGATGCCGCGGTCTGCTGGAAGTAGTTGCCGCCGAGCGCTTCCAGGCCGGCGTCATTGACGAAGTTTGCGATTGTCAATTGCCCGAGCTGCTGCGGCGTCGTCTGGCCGGGAATCGTCGCCGTCACCATGCCGGTCTGGCTGACCGCGACCGCCGTAGCCGTCGCGGGGATCAGAATTGGCGGCGTCACCGTATAGCCGTCCATGGTGACAAGCTGGCCGGTGGCGCTGGTGTTGAAGGCCCCGTCACGAGTGTAGACGGTGTCGCCGTTCGGCGTCGTCACCTCGAACCAGCCGCGCCCATTGATCGCGAGATCGAGGGTGTTGCCGGTATTGGTCAGGGCGCCCTGGGTGTTAACGCTGCGAATCGCCGCGGTGCGAACGCCGAGGCCGATCTGCGCGCCCTCGGGAATGGTCGCGTCGCGGCCGCGGTTCGAAACCCCCATCAGACGCTCGGTTTGATAGATGAGGTCGGTGAATTCAGCCCGGGAGCGTTTGAACCCGGTGGTGTTGATATTGGCGACATTGTTCGCGATCACTTCCAGGTTCTGCTCCTGGACGCTCATGCCCGTCGCCGCGATCGCCAGCGCTCTCATTTCGATATCCTCCGCTTCCACTCTGAACCCCAGGGCGCAACGCCCAATCACTCAACATCCAGGCTCCCGGTCAGATCGTCATGCGCGCAATCTCTTGATAGGCGGCGACCGCCTTGTCCCGGATCGCCAGAACGGTCTGCAGCGAGCGCTGCGCGGCCATCACAGACTCGACGACCTTCATCGGCGCCGCGGCGCCTTCGACGCCCTGAATTGCGACCGCCTCGCCGGTTTGCAGCGTATCGATCGCCGAACCGATCGCTTGCGTCAGCGCCTGATCGAAGCCCGGCCCGGCGGTTGTCGCAGCGACGGCTTGCGGGCTCCGTGCGCCGGCGAGCGGACTCGCGGAGCCAAGCGCGGAAATGCCTTCGATCATCGTTCAATCCTCGTTCCGCTGGCGCTCGCCATTCACGCGTCCTTCATGAGGCTGACGGCGGTATTGAGCATCTCGGCCGACTGCTTGGCGACCTGAAGATTGGCCTCGTAGCTGCGGTTGGCCTCGCGCATGTCGGCCAACTCGACCAGCACGTCGACATTCGGCATCTTCACCATGCCGTTTTGGTCCGCCGCCGGATTGCCCGGGTCGCGCTCGAGCTTGAACGGCGCCGAATCGACGCCGATCGACTTGACTTCGACCAGGTTGGCGCCGAGCGCACGATCCATCTCGCTCTCGAACGAGACGGTCTGCCGCGCGTAAGGGTCCGCCCCGGGAGTCGGGCCCGTCGATTGGGCGTTGGCGATATTCTCCGAGACGATGCGCAGCCGCATCGATTGCGCCTGAAGTCCGGATGCGGCGATCCGGAGCGCGGTCTGGAGCGGGTCGGGCATGAGCGTTCACTTGAGAGCCGAGAGAAGAAGCTGGTGAAAGGCGCGGCGAATGTTGGCGCTCATCGTGTAGTCCCGATTGACGTCGCCGAGGTTCATCATCTGCTGTTCGAGGTTGACGGTGTTGCCCGATAGCGTCTGTTCCGACGGGGCGACCTCGATTTCACGCAACTCGCCCGCCTGCGATTGAGGCGACGACAGATGAGCGGGGTTGGTTGCGGTCATCTCGATCGGCGAGGAGTTGAGGACAGCGGAAAACGGCTGGATGTCGAGAGCGCGATAGCCCGGCGTGCTCGCGTTGGCGACGTTGCCTGCGATCGCCGTCTGGCGCGCCGACAGCCATTGCGCCTTCTGCGCCGCGACTTCAAAGAGATAGATCGGGGACAAGCGGACGAGCTTCCTGGGCGCGGATCGGATCGACCCTGCGCGTCGCGCCTTGCATGGGGCTTGCGCCGAGACTGGGCTAGCGAGACCCTAGCCGCGCGCTGTCGAGGGCGGCGCAGAGGCGTTCGGCCTTGGCCGATTCGTCCAGCCCCTGCTCGTCGAACAGGATGTCGATGATTTCGACTCCCGCTCGGCGCTGGCCGATCTTCAGGCGAAAGAACGCGCACACGGCGGCATGGCGGAACTCCAGGTCGATCTCGACGATCGGCGTTGCGTCCCACGGCGCCGCGAAGCTCGCCGACAGCGCGTAGCGCAGAGTTCCGCTCTTGAAGAAGAGTTCGGTCGAAGAATTGACAAGGTCGGCGATATTGGCCGCATGGTCGTTCAAGATCATCGACATGAGTTCCGTTGCGTCAGTCAAGCGGAGTTCGCTGGCGACATCGACCAGCGCATCGGCGATGATCTGCTCGCGCGCGAATGGACGACGCAGTCGCGGACCCCGCCCGGCCGGGTTCATTGCCGTCGCTGGGCCCATTGAGCCTTCCTCTGCTGGATCAGGTGTACAATCTCGGCGACCGCCCGGTAAAACTCCGCCGGAATTTGGCGGTCGACATCGACCGCGGCGTAGAGCGAGCGCGCGAGCGGCTGGTCTTCGACGACCGGGATGTCATGGTCCTCGGCGATCGACCGGATTTTCAGGGCGATGAAATCGGCGCCCTTGGCGACCACGGTCGGCGCGCCGCCCTCGGCGCGAACGTATCGCATGGCGACCGCGTAATGGGTGGGATTGACCACGACCATCGTCGCGCGCGGCACTGCGGAGAGCATGCGCCTGCGCGACCGGTCGAGACGAAGCGAACGCAGCCTCGCCTTGATCATCCGGTCGCCCTCGGCCTGCCGGAGCTCCTCCTTGAGTTCCTGCCTGCTCATGCGGTGATCGCGCCGCCAGAGAATCCGCGACCAGGCGAGGTCGGCGGCGGCCACCGCGAGCGTCGCAACGAGCACGGCGGCGATCGCTTTGACGCAGAGGTCGAGCACGCGCTGCGGCAGCACGCCCGGATCGACGTCCATCGCCGAGAGCAGGACGACCTTCTGGCCGACAAGCAACGTGGTCGCGACGGCGATCACCGCCGCGAGTTTGATCAGGCTCTTCACGAATTCGGTCCATCCGCGGGCGCCCAGCAACCGACGCAAGCCCTTGCGTAGCGAGATGCGAGAGGCGTCGGGAATGATTCTCTCAGGCACGATGCGGGGCGGGCTCTGAGCGGCAGACGCGAGGACGCCGGCGGCGATCAGGAGGATCACCGTCGGCAGAAGGAAACGCGCGCTGGCGATGAGGACGGGGCCGGCGAGAGCAAGGATGTCTTCGCCGCGCTCGATCCGCCAGCCGGCAGGGTCGCCGATGACGCCGACGAGCGCCGTAAGGAGCGTATCGGCGCGCCCGGGGATGAGAAAGATCAGCGCGACCAGGGCCGCGGACAGAGAGGCGAACAACTGCGCTTCCCGGGAGAAGGCGACCTCGCCGCGCTCAGTTGCGTCATTGAGCCGCTTTTCGGTCGGTTCCTCAGTCTGGTCTTCGGGATCGACTTCGGCGCTCATGGCTCAACCGGCCAGGCAACGGCGACCGCCGGGCATCGCGCGCATGCTCACTGCGAGTTGGCGGCCAGAGGACCGCCAAGCTCGATCTCACTACGGCTCGCCATGCCGAGTACGATTTCGGCAATCGCCTTGCGCGCCTTGGCGATTTCTTGCGGGCCCGCGAAGGCGCCGGAATTGAGCTCGCCTTCGACCAGGCGGCGCCCTCGCGAGGGCATTGACGAGAGAATCGTGTCGCGGAAATCCTGGTCGGTTCCGCGCAGGGCCATGACGACGACGTCGATCGAGGCCCGGTCGAACAAGAGCGCCCGCGCCCGTTCGGACAGCCTCGGCAGGTCGTTGAAGGAGAAGAGCATTGTTTTGACAATCGCCGCGTCCTTCGGGCGAACTTGTTCAAGCGCTCGCATGGCGTCCTCGGCCTCCTCCGGATCAAGGCTGTTGATGATGCCGGCGAGACGGGACCGTCCGTCCGCGTCGGCGGCAGAGCTCGGCGCCTGTTTCAAGGCGGCTTCCACCGCCTGTTCGATCAGCTGCGCGGCAAGCGGCGCTACGTCGAGCGGCGCAACCAGCCCGCAGAGGGCGGCATTGCGCCGATCGCGCGGCAGCGCGGCGACAATTCTTGACGCAATCGCGGGATCGAGTTTGGAAAGGATGTAGGTCGCCGTCGCCTGACGTTCGGCCATCAGCAAGTCGATGATCACGCTTTCCGGAGATAGCGCCAACGACCGCCACACGTCGGGTTCGCCGCCTTCCCCAGGTCCAGGGCCAAGGATGTCGGCGATCTGGTCGGGCGGCAGAGCGTCGGCGAGCAGGCTCTTGGCCTGGCCCGCGTCGCCAAGCAGGTCGGCGCCGGCCGAGAAGTCGGTCACGAATTCGTCGACCAGCCGGTCGAGCGTGGCCGCTGGGATCGCGCCGAGCCCGGCCGCGGCGAGCGCCACCGCGCGCAAGTCGGGCTGGTCGAGCTGTTTGAGCAGCCGCGCGGCCGGCGGCTTTCCCATCACAAGCAGCAGGGCTGCGGCTTTTTCGGCGCCGCTGAGTTCCCGTTCGCCGCTGGTCGCCGCCTCGGACATCGCCCTGCTTTCGGATCAGGCCTAGGCGGCCCGTTCAAGGCCGACGCCAGCGACCACTTCCAGGAGCGACACGCCGAAACGCTGACTGGCCTCGTCGACGACCACGATCTCGCCGCGCGCGATCACCGTGCCGTTGACGACGATGTCGACAGGATCGCCGACGCGCTGGTCAAGCGAGACGACCGCGCCGCGGGCGAGCTTCATGAGGCCGGCGACCGGCAGCGAGGTCGAGCCCAGCACGACCTGCACCGTGACCGGGATCGACAGGATCGCGTCGAGGTTGAGAGGGCCCGCGACCGGCTCCGGCTTCGGCTGGTCTGCTGCGCCCGGCGGCCCGGAAGATATGGCGGCTTCGTCCATTGGACTGAGGTCTCGCTCGCTGGTGGTGAGGTCGTTGGCGGCTCCGACCTACCGCTTGGCCGCTTCGGATCCTTGTGCGATCGGGCTCTCGATTTCGAGACGGTAGCGGCCGTCCGCCTGCCCGAGTTTGCACGTGAACATGCCGCGGCCGGAGCATTCGAGGCGAACGGCGGTGAGATCGTTGCATTGCAGGGACAAGAGCCCGCCGGCGCGAAAATTAGCGATGTCGCCGAGACTGATCGGAACCTCCTCCAGAATGGCGGTGACCGGCAGGCGCGTTTGTTGGACGCCGAACTCCAACAGTCGGGACCAGCGCCGGTCCACGGCCGGCGCCTCGGCTTCGGGATCGCGCGCCAGCTCGTTGCGAAAGAGTAGAAGAAAGGCTTGTGGGAGCAGGAGCAGGCACTCGCAGACGTCGCCGCTCATGTTCAGCGAGAATTGCGCCGCCGCCGCCTCGCCATCCCGCCGGCCGAGCGCGAACGGATCGGCAAGCGTCTGAAGCCGCTCGAAGTTCAGGACAATCGGGG
Organism: uncultured Alphaproteobacteria bacterium; assembly: GCA_963794155.1. Taxonomy (GTDB): domain Bacteria; phylum Pseudomonadota; class Alphaproteobacteria; order Rhizobiales; family Beijerinckiaceae; genus Roseiarcus. Next base: position 190,556 of record CAWCCX010000012.1, read on the forward strand.
CCAGGGAAGCGAAGGCCGCGCCCAACGCCTCGCCGAGCGCGCGCGCGAACCCCTCGATGAGCGCCGCCTCGATCGCGGTGCGCGGCTTGCGGACTTCGCTTCCCGGATTGTCGGAAATATCGGCGGGGACGACATCGCCGAAAATTGAGCCAACGATCAGGCGGTCGATGCGCTCGTCGAGCGCAATGAGCAGCCGCGCCTCCGGCTCCGCGCTCGCATACACGGCCGCGGTCAGGCCGGAACAGTCGCCAATCGCTTGAAACAGGGTCGTTGCCCGGACCTCCTCGATCGAGCCGCCGGAAGGACGGCCGATGAGCGACGACAGCCGCTGCGGCGCATCGGCGATGAACCGGTCGAGGGCGTAGCCGAGCCCCGGCATTCGCTCGATGGCGAGGTTCGGGTGTTCGAGCATCGCGCCTTCAAGCTTGCGGGCGCCATGATCGAACTCGCTCGCGCCGCCGCCGATGTTCACGCGGCCTCCTTGAGCGCGGCCTCGCCGCCTGTGGGGGCGGCCTCATTCTCGACCACGTCGATCGTCGGCCGCTCTTTGGAGGGAATGGTCTTGCGGCCGAACTCCACCGCCACCTGCGGCATCGCCCCGTTCATGAAGGCGAGCAGGCTTTGCTTCACCAGCGTGAACAGCCGCAGTTGCTTTTGCCGGACCGTCCTGACCTTCTGGGCGATGGGCGTCATGACCGCATAGGAGAGGAAGATCCCGGCGAAGGTGCCGACCAGCGCCGCGCCGATGAGTCCGCCGAGAATCTCCGGCGATTGGTCGAGTGCGCCCATGGCGTGGATGATGCCCAGGACCGCGGCCACGATGCCGAGCGCGGGCAGTCCGTCGGCGACCGCCTGAAACGCCTGCACCGGCTTGTAGCGGTCGTGCGCCAGGGTTTCGATTTCCTCATCCATCAACGCCTCGATCTCGTGCGTTCGCGCGTTGCCGATGATGATGAGGCGGCCGTAGTCGCAGATGAACGTCACCAGGTCTGTGTCGGCGAGCAGCTTGGGAAAATTCCTGAAAATCTCCGATTCCCCGGGATTGTCGAAATGGGCCTCGACTTCGCTGCGGGACTTGGCTCTGAGCTCCCTCATGAGCGCGTGCAGGGCGGAAAGCACGTCGAGGAAGTCGCGCGGCTTGGGCGCCTTGTCGAAGACCGCCTCGAGACACGCCTTGCCGCAATCTTTGATCGTGGAGGTAGCGTTGGCGACGATAAAAATGCCGAGCGACGATCCGGCGATGATGACAAATTCGTAGGGCTGCAGCAGCACGTTGAGATGCCCGCCAAGCGCCGCGTAGCCGCCGAGGATGCATCCGACGGTGATGACGAGACCAATGGCGAAATTCGGATTTGCTCCGGGTGCGGACGGCGGCAAGAATTGCCGTTCAAGACTGACGCCAAGCTGTCAAAGCGAAGTCAGCCCCGGACAAGCCGGCGCGGCCATCGTTCGGGCGAACGGCCGATGCGCGCTTTCAGGCTTGGCGGAACAGCGTCATGCAAAACGGGCTTTATGTCGCGATTTCGGCCCAGGTTGCGCTCGAGCGACGGCTGGAAACCATCGCCGACAACATCGCCAACTTGAACACCGTGGGATACCGGGCGACCGGGGTGTCGTTCGAAACCGAAATGGCGAGGTCCGGCGACGCGAGGCTCGACTACGTCTCGTCCGGTTCGGACTTTATATCCCGGCGCGCCGGAGGATTGGTGAAGACCGACAACCCGCTCGATTTCGCTGTGCAGGGCGACGGCTGGTTCGGGATTCAGACGCCGCGGGGACCCGCCTATACCCGAGACGGCCGCGCCCGGATCGACATTTCGGGCGCCCTGCGCACGCTCAACGGCGATGCAATCCTCGATGCCCGGGGCACGCCAATCCTGATCGATGGCGCGGGGGGCCGTTGACGGTCTCGGCCGATGGCATGATCAGCCAGAACGAACCTCCAAGTCGGCGCGATCGGCCTGTTTGCGATCGATCCGGACGCATCCTGATGCGGGCGGAAATTCGGGCGTCGCGCCGGACAAGCCGGCAAAGCCGATCCTCGAATTCACCCGCGACGGCGTCGTTCAGGGCGCAGTCGAAAGCTCCAACGTCGATCCGGTGCGCGAGATGACCAGACTGATCGACGTGACCCGCGCTTTCGACGGCGTTGCGGCCGAAGCCACGCAATCCGAGGCGTCGTTGCAGGACGCGATCAAGGCCCTGGGGTCGTCCGCTTGATCGAGGCTCCCTCCGACGCCGGGTTGCCGCCGCTCGAGCGCCTCGAGCGGCGGGTTGCGTGGGCAGTGCGGAACCTCAAATCGGCGCGGGTGAGCGGCGCCGTCGTCGAGGTCTCGATGTCGCACTATCGCGTCGCTGGCCTGTCACGCTTTCTCAAGCTCGGCGAGTGCGTCGGCGTCGACGTTGGCGATCGCATTCAGATCGGCGAGGTCGTCAGGATCGACGGCGGCTCGGCCACCCTCAAGCCGTTCGACGCGCGCAGCGACGCGGCGATCGGCGCACGCGCCTATCGCGCCGACGATCTCTCGCTCGCGCCGCATCGGTCCTGGAAAGGACGGGTCATGGACGCGCTCGGTCGGCCTATCGACGGAGCAGGCGAGCTCGCCTGCGGCGACAAGTCAGCGTCCATTGACGCCCCTCCTCCTCCTCCTCTCAAGCGCGGGCGGGTTCACGCGCCGCTTCGCACCGGGGTCCGGGGCGTCGACCTCTTCACCCCATTGTGTCTGGGGCAGAGGGTGGGCGTGTTCGCGGGCTCGGGGGTGGGCAAGTCCGTTCTGGCGATGCTGCGAGCGACGCCAATCGATACGGTCGTGATCGCCCTCGTCGGCGAGCGCGGGCGCGAAGTGCGAGAATTTCTCCACGACACGCTTGGCGGACCGGGCGTCGGCGGTCGC
>CAWCCX010000013.1:0-553599 GCA_963794155.1 uncultured Alphaproteobacteria bacterium
AGCCGGAAGCAACCGGAGTAGTCATGGAGGTGACGAAATGGCTGAAGCCTTCGGTATAGCGGGTCACGTATAGGTGACCGCGCGAGTGTGCGGGCCGCAACGCGAGTGAACGCCGAGCAAGCCTCACATGAGCAGGTGGCAGTCAAGCGGTTTGTTTCCGGGTGATAAGTCTCCAGCGGTTTGTCCGGTATCCGAGGTTCTGAGCCCTCTAAGCGTGACGCGGCTCGTTTCCGAGCACGATCAACCTCACATACGGTCGCCGTTCGCGACGGCTGCACCAACATCCCGCTTGCGGCGGGTAGGGCTCAGGAAGACGAGAACCTTTCTCGAAAACGGCGTTTCAGGCCACGGCTTGCTTCGGTTCGTCCACCTGGATCCGTCAGGACTGATCACGTCCTGAGGATTACGGGATTGGATGCGTGGAAGACGGGGGCTATCGTCAGGCGGGCCTAATCATGGCGCCTTCGATCACGACCCCAGCGCTCAGATATTTCCAGAGTGCGACCAGCAGCTTTCGCGCCAGCGCCACGATCGTCGTCTTGCGCCGACGACCGCCGTTACGTTCGTTTCGGTCCTGGAACCAGAGGGTGAGTGCGGAGCGCGGCTGATAGCGTATCCAAAGCCAGGCGAGCTGAATTATCGTTGTCCGTAGTCGCGGGTTGCCCGATTGCGAGATGCCCTGCTCGCGATTGACCGACCCGCTTTGCCAAGGCGTCGGGGCAAGGCCGGCATAAGCGGCGACCTGTCGGCGGTTATCGAAGTGCCTGGAGAGTCCCTCAGACCAGAGGACCGAAGCGAATTCCGGCCCAATCCCATGGACACCCAGCAACATCGGCGGCGGGGCCAACCCTTTGGTTTGTTGTGCGTTGAGCAGCGCGTCCCGCTCGGACTTCACAGCTTTGATCTGCTCGAGAAGCAATTCGAGCCGATCGAGTTCTCGACAAACCTGGGCTTTGAGATGTTCGGGCAAGCGACGGCCGTCGCCAGTCTGGAGCGCATCCAGCCGCGCCCGTCGATCGCGACGCAACGGCTCATACTCGGATGCGCCCTGAGAGAAGAGCAATCCTTTGATCCGGTTGACGTGCTGAACCCGTTCCATGATCAGCACCTTGCGCTCACGGCAAATCCGGCGGCGGTCTTCATCTTCAGGCGTCGGCGCCCGAACCATTGAACAGACCCGCGGTTCGCCGCGCTTGTGGGCGAGCAGCGCGCGAAGCAAAGCCTCGCCATCGATCCTGTCGGTCTTGGCCCGACGCCGCCGGCGCGAAGTCGCAATTGAGGCTGCATCGACAACGTGGCTCTCAATTCCCTCACTCAGCAAGACACGGTGAATCCAGAAACCGTCCAACCCCGCTTCTTGAATGACGATGATCGGGAAGGATTTTCCGGTCCGCGCGTACGCTTTCCTCCTGAGCTCCAAAATGCGGGCCAACAGCGCAGCGATATCCCCGGCGGACACGCTGTGCTTTGACATCTTCTCTCCGCGGCCTGGCGACAATGACGTAACCAGCCAGGTCGATCGGCTCAGTTCCAATGAGATGAATATTGCGCAAAGATCGGCCCGGATCGTGGTCGGTGCTAATTGATCAGCTACGTTTTGCATGGTCGCCTCCAGAGTGGGTGGTAAGCGACCTCATGCTCCCGAATCGCAGGTCGCTACCATCGCCTCATGGGATCTCGAAAAGGACGATGTGCAGGCCGACCCGACTGCAATTTCGGGGAAGGCTGATACGGCTGGGTGAGATGAGCGAAGACGACACCCAGTCGCTGCACCGGGGTACTGGCGGCAGCACGCACACAAGGAAAGCGCGCGCAACACGGGAAGCCCATGGGCGTGGTCGGGGATGACCAACCGGACGCCCGCGAGGGACAGGCCGGGCGCTCATGGGTGGCGGAGAGGTTCGTAGTACCGAAGAAGCCGGGTAACGCCGGGGGAGGGAAGGGGCCTCAGTTCAAGACAGACGCAAGACGTGGTGAAGGACCTGGAGATTGGGCAACCTATCAACTCCGGACAGCGTTCAGAAACTGCAGACGGCGTTGCACGCGAAAGCGAAGGCTGAAGCCGGCTACCGCTTCTACGCTCTCTACGACAAGATCAGCCGCGAGGACATTCTGGCGCACGCCTATGCCCAGTGCCGCTCCAACAAGGGCGCGCCGGGCGTGGACCGTCAGGACTTCGAGGCCGTCGAGACGTACGGGGTGGAGCGATGGCTGGGCGAACTGGCGCTTGCGCTCAGGCAGGAGACTTACCGACCGGACCCTATCAGACGCGTTTACATACCGAAGGCCAACGGCAAGCTCAGGCCGCTGGGCATCTCAACCTTGCGGGATCGGGTCTGCATGACAGCAGCGATGCTGGTGCTGGAGCCGATCTTCGAAGCCGACCTTCCATCTGAACTCTACGCCTACCGTCCCGGGCGAAACGCCCAACAGGCGGTGGTCGCGGCGGGAGAGCTGCTGTTTCGCGGCCATCCGGAAGTGGTGGACGCCGACCTCGCGGACTACTTCGGGAGCATTCCCCATACCGAGCTTTTGAAGTCGGTAGCGCGCCGGATCGTTGATCGGCGCATGCTGCATCTGATCAGGATGTGGCTGGATTGTCCCGTGGAAGAAACCGATGATCGGGGTCGGAAGACACGCACGACCGAGGCGCGAGACAAGCGGCGCGGCATTCCGCAGGGCTCGCCCCTCTCACCCCTGCTGGCGAATATTTACATGCGCCGGTTCGTGCTGGGATGGAAGATGTTCGGGCTCGAGCGAAGCCTCGGCGCGCGCCTCATAACCTACGCCGACGACCTCGTGATCCTGTGCAGACGAGGCAAGGCCGAAGCGGCCTTGCAAAGCCTGCGCGAGATCATGGGCAAGCTGAAGCTCACGGTGAGCGAGGAGAAGACACGGATCTGCAAAGTGCCGGGAGGAGAGTTCGATTTCCTGGGATACACGTTCGGGCGAATGTTTTCGGCAAGGACCGGCGAGGCGCGTATCGGCTACCGGCCGTCAAAGAAAAGCATTGAGCGCGATGGTTGAGAAAGTCCACGCGCTGACCGACCGAGCGGGAACATGGCAAGAGACCACAACGCTGGTGGGCAAAGTGAACCGCACGCTGCGCGGATGGGCGAACTACTTCCAGGTAGGAACCATCAACAAGGCGTATCGGGCGCTCGATGCTTACACGGCGGTGCGGTTGCGCCGGTGGTTGCGCTCCAAGCACAAGGTCAGGCGACGAAGGGGCGGGAGCTATCCACTCTCGCACCTCTACGGGCACTTCGGGCTCGTACGCCTGAGCCGCCTTGGGCACGACGTGCCGTGGACGAAGGCGTGAGGTCTTGTCCGAGAGCCGGATGCGGGAAATCTGCACGTCCGGTTCGATGAGGGGGGTGTGGAAACGGAGCCATGGTCGAGCCACTAAGGCACCGCCAGACGAAAGGGGCGGCAAACCGATATGCTCAACCTAACGCCACCGCGCCACACTCCTACTCTACGCGAGCGGACGGCCGGAGTCGACGTATTGTGTTGAAAAACTCGGATTTTCGCTTCGATCACAATTCAGAAGACCGCTGGCAGCCTCGATGGAAAATTCCTTGGGGGTTCGGCGGACGGGCCGCCTTTGCCGCGTGCGACCCTCCCATATGGCTTGCCGTGGCGACTACCGGCTTAGATCCCGCTATGGGCGCGAAAACGAGATTCTCGCGGTCACTCAATTTCCGAGTTTTTCAACACTATCGACGTAGAGCGGACATAGCAGGCTGCGGTTTTGGACGCCTCAATTGGGCGGATAGCGCGCGTAGCGGCGTCGCTTCGGGAATGACCGGAGTGCACGCCAAAGCCGCCGTTCCATGCGAGCGTGTAATCCGTTTCGACGCGTGGCGGTAGTTGCTGGGGTTTGGCCGCGCCCGCTTTGGTGGCCTGCGGGTCGTCGTTCTGATAGCCTGAGTGCGGCTGATCTGATTGCCTTGCTGGGAAACGCCGTGGAGATCTTGGCGTGGCTGCGGGAACTAGGCCTGGAGCGCTATGAGCAGGCGTTCCGGGAGAATGAGATCGCTGCCGACATTCTGCCGAAGCTGACTGCTGACGATCTCAAAGACATTGGCGTCACCATCGTCGGGCATCGCCGCAAGCTTCTAGAGGCGATCGCCGCGCTGCCCAAGCCTACTTTGGCGGGACGAGCAGGACCGCGCGCCCCAGGCGAGGCTCCGCCGACGGGGCCGCCTTCTGCAGCTGAGCGGCGGCAGCTGACCGTGATGTTCGTCGATCTTGTGGGCTCGACCGCGTTGTCGGCGGCGCTCGATCCCGAGGAGATGGGCGCGGCCATTCGTGTCTACCAGAATGCGGTGGCCGGCGAGACCCTGCGCTTCGAGGGCCACATCGCCAAGTTCATGGGCGACGGCGTGCTGGCCTATTTTGGCTGGCCGCAAGCGCATGAGGATGACGCCGAGCGGGCGGTGCGGGCGGGCCTCGCGCTCGTCCAAACCGTGGGCGCGCTTGAGGCGAGCGGCCGTCGGCTCGCGGCCCGGATCGGGATCGCGACCGGCCTCGTGGTGGTCGGCGAGTCGGTGGGCGAGGGTGAGGCGCAGGAACGCGCCGTGGTCGGCGAGACGCCGAACCTTGCCGCCCGGCTGCAGGCGCTTGCCGCCCCCGGCAGCGTCGTGATCAGCCAGGCGACTCGGCGCCTCGTCGGCAGTCTGTTCGAGCTGACCGACCTCGGTCCGACCCGGATCAAGGGCTTCCCAGAGCCTGTCGCCGCGTTCCGGGTTGAGGGCGAAGGCTCGGCCGATGGCCGCTTCGAGGCCCTCCATGGGCATCGCGTCACGCCGCTGATCGGACGCGAGAACGAGCTGGCCATGCTCATGGAGCGCTGGAGCTGGGCCAAGGACGGCGACGGCCAGGTGGTCCTGATCGCGGGTGAGGCGGGCATTGGCAAGTCGCGGCTGCTGCGCGCCCTTCGCGAGAAGCTGACAGACGAGCCGCACTTCGCGCTGAGCCATTTCTGCTCCGCCTACCACACGAACAGCGCGCTCTACCCGGTCGTCGCACAGCTGGAGCGGGCGGCGGGCTTCGCCACCCATGACGAACCCGGGGACCGGCTCGCCAAGCTGGAGGCGCTGCTCGCTCAGGGCGCCGAGCAGCTGGACGAAGCGGCGCCGCTGGTCGGGGCGTTGCTGGCCGTCCCGACTGATGAGCGCTACCACGCCCTGAACTTTAGCCCGCAGCGCCAGAAACAGCGCACCTTCGAGGTTCTGATCGAGCAGCTGGTCGGGCTCGCCCGCGAGCGGCCCGTGCTCCAGCTGTATGAAGACCTGCACTGGGCCGATCCTTCGACTCTGGAGCTGCTTGACATGGTGGTCGAGCGGACGCGTGCTCTGCCCGTCCTCGTGGTGATCACCCACCGGCCACAGTTCGCCCCGCCGTGGTCGGGCCAGGCGCACGTGACGGCGCTGCAGGTTAACCGCCTTGGCCGGCGTCAGGGGGCCGCGATGGCGCTTCAGGTCACGGGCGGCAAGGCGCTGCCGCGCGAGATCCTGGACCAGATCCTGGAGCGTACCGACGGCGTGCCTTTATTCGTCGAGGAGCTGACCAGGACGCTGCTCGAATCGGGCCTCATGACCGAGGCAGGCGATCGCTACGACCTTGCGGGGCCGCTGCCCCCGCTTGCGATCCCGGCGAACCTGCACGATTCGCTGATGGCGCGGCTCGACCGGCTGGCCCCGGTCAAGGAGCTCGCCCAGATCGGCGCCGTGATCGGCCGCGAGTTCTCCCACGAGCTGCTCGCCGCAGTCGCCGACCGGCCGCAGGAGCAGTTGGAAAGCTGGCTCGACCAGCTGGTCGCCTCCGAGCTCGTGTTTCGCCGCGGCAGCCCGCCCGAGGCGATCTACAGTTTCAAGCACGCGCTGGTCAAGGACGCCGCCTATCAGTCGTTGCTCAAGTCCAGGCGCCAACATGCTGCACGCTCGCGTCGCGCACGTGTTCGAGGAGCGGTTTCCGGCTGTCGTCGAAACCCAACCAGAACTGCTCGCATATCACCTGACCGAAGCTGGGCTCGACGCGCCCGCCGCGGATGCATGGGCGCGGGCCGGTCGCGCGGCCCTCGGTCGGTCGGCGATGCGCGAGGCGGCGAACTCGCTCTCTCGGGCGGTCGGACTGCTGCGGGGAATGCCGTCCTCGCCCGATCGACAGCGCCTCGAGCTCGAGCTGCTTGGCGGCCTTGGTGCCGCTCTCACCAATACGCTCGGCCCGGCCTCTGCTGAAGCTCAGGCGGCGCACGAGCGCGCGGATCAGTTGTCCCAGGAACTCGGCGACCGCGAGGGCCGGTTTCGCGCTCGCTGGAACCTCTGGCGCGTGCACAACGTGCGCGCTGAATACGATTCAGCTCTCGCGGCGAGCAACGCGCTCCTGGCGGAGGCCCAAGCAGAGTGCGATGTCGATCACGAGCTGCAGGCGCGCCATGCGCTGTGGTCGTCGTCTATTTTCCGCGGTGATCTGGAGGCGACTTGTCACCACGTGGATTGCATGCTCGCCCTCTACGAGGTCGAGCGCCACGGAACGCAGGCGCTCAACTTCGGTGGCCACGACGCCCGGGAGTGCGGTCTCAGCAACAGCAGCGGCGCTCTATTTCTTCTGGGCTATCCCGAGCGGGCGTTCGCCCGTAACGCGGAGGGTATTACGCATGCGCTGGCGCTCGGGCAACCCCAGGTGGTCGCGCACGCCCACAACTGGGGGGCGATGTTGCTGCAGCTCGCTGGCGACCTCGAAGAGCTCGACCGCCGGGCCACCCTGCTCGCGCGGCTCGCCAACGAGCACGGCCTCGCTATGTACTACCCCGAAGCGCGCATCTTGGCCGCATGGCGCGCGATTCACCAGGAGGGGGATCCACGCGCCGCCGAGGAGATGCGAAATTTCCTCGACCGACGCGCGTCCATGGGTACGGTCTTTGTGCACACCTATTTCCTCATGCTGTTGGCCGACGCTTGGTTGCAGCTTGGCCGACCGGACGAGGCGCTGGCCGCTATCAAGGAGGGTCTGGCTCGCGCCGAGGCGAGAGGCGAGTATTTCTGCACCGCCGAGCTGCACCGGCTGCACGCCCGCGCCTGCCTGGCTCTCGATGCTAGCGACAGTCATGTCGCCGAGGCTGATCTCAACGCTGCGCTCGCCGCCGCCCGTCACCAATCGTCACGCATCTTCGAACTTCGAGCCGCCTGCGATCTTGCGCGGCTCTGGGCCGATCGGGGCGAGCGGCGGAACGCCCACGACCTGCTGGCGCCAGTCTACGGCTGGTTCACCGAAGGCTTCAACACCGCCGACCTCAAGAATGCGAAGAGGCTCCTGGGCGAGCTTGCCTGAGATGGGGCGCTCCGCCGAAGCGATCGCGCCCCCTACGAGGAGAAATTATGAAAACCAGCGCGGGAAGCATTCTATTCGCAGCCGCCGCTGTCGCAGCCTGCAGCGTGCTTGCCAGCGCGCTGGCGTTGGCGCAGGGCGTCAAGATCGGCGTTCTTGCCGACCAGTCCGGAACCTACGCCGATTTTGACGGCAAGTGGTCGGTCGAAGCCGCGAAGATGGCGGTCGAGGACTTCGGCGGCAGCGTACTTGGCGAGAAGATCGAGCTGATCGACGCCGATCATCAGAACAAGGTGGATCTCGCTACGGCCATCGCGCGCCGCTGGTATGACGTCGAAGGCGTCGACATGATCAGCGACCTCACCTTGTCCTCGATTGCGCTTGCGGTGCAGGCAATCGCCGCCGAGAGGAAAAAGATCGATATCGTCGTGGCCTCGTCAACGTCGGCGCTGACCGGCCCGGCCTGCACCGCTTACGGCTTTCACTGGGCCTATGACTCGCACGCGCTCGCGGTCTCGACGGGCGGGGCGCTAGTGAAGACGGGCGCCGTCACGTGGTTCTTCCTCACCGTGGACTACGCCGCCGGTCACGCGATGGAAAAAGATGTGAGGAGCGTCGTCGAAGCCAACGGGGGCAAGGTGCTCGGCCACGTGCTCTTCCCGCTCAACACGCCAGACTTCTCGTCCTTTCTCTTGCAAGCGCAAAGCTCGAAAGCGAACATTGTCGCTCTCGCCACCGGCGGCCAAGATGTCATCAACGCGATCAAGCAGGCGGCGGAATTTGGCATCGGCGCGAGCGGCCAGCGGCTCGCGGCGACGCTGCTGACCGTGGCGGAAGTCCACGGCCTCGGGCTCGAAGCCGCGCAGGGCTCGGTGCTGACTGAAAGCTACTATTGGGACCTCAACGACCGGACCCGCGAATTCGGCGAGCGCTTCTTCAAGCGTACCGGGCGAATGCCGAACATGGTCCAGGCCGGCATGTATTCGGCGACCCTGCAATATCTCAAGGCAGTGAAAGCCGCGGGGACCAAGGACGCTGACGCGGTCGCCAAGAAACTGAAGGAGCTGCCGGTCGATGACGCATTCACTGCGCATGGGCATGTGCAGGCCAATGGCCGCATGGTGTCGGATCTCTATCTGTTTGAGGTCAAGAAGCCGTCGGACAGCAAGCGCGACTGGGACTATTACAATTTGCTCGCCACTGTGCCCGGCGACACCGCTTATCCGACCGTTGCCAACAGCGGCTGCCCGTTGACGAAATAAGGGATACGTGTCGGGCAAAGGCGCCCGCAGCCCTTTCGAGCGCGCCATACTCCCGAGCGCCTGAGCCAGCAGACAAGATCCGCCCCCGCTAGTGGTGGCCACAGCCGCGTTCCGCGAACGACCGCATTCCGACGTGCACCGCCCGTACATCGAAGCACACTTGAAAGGGCGCTAAGGGTCGAGGTCGTGTGAAAAGATGATTTCCTATGCGGGTGTTGCGCGACAGCGGTAGCTCGCGCCGGCAGGCGCGCGCGGTCAGGTCGCGATCGCCTGCATCAGCGGTTTGACGCCGAAGAGGTTGATCATTCGCTTCATATTATAGGCCAGCACCTGCAGGCTCATCTCGGTTTTGACCTTTTCGAGGGTCCTGGTCAGGAAGTCGGTGCTGCCCATCCAAGCCTTGAGCGTGCCGAACGGATGCTCGACGGTCTGCCGGCGGATTATCATGGCCTCCGGCATGTGGTCGAGCCTGGCTTGCATCTTGTCAAGCACGCTCTCGTGCTCCCAGCGCTTCAGGCGTTTGACCTTGTCGGGCGTGCATCGAGACTTGAGCGCACAGGTTAGGCATGCGGTGAGGTTGCGATAGTGATCGATATTATCGCGGCGGTCTGAGCGCACCTTTCCCTTGGTCAGGTGCTCTCCGGCGGGGCAGGTATAGCGATCGTTCTCGGCGTCGTAGATAAAGTCCGCCACGGTGAAGAGGCCGCGCTTGGGGTTGCCGGAGGTTTGCGTCTTGGGGATGACTGGTAGAATGCCTGCGCCCTCGCAGGCCAGCACCTCGTCGCCATTGTAATAGCCTCTGTCGGCCAGCACCGTGACCTCCTCGCATCCGCTTGCCTCGCGGACCCTGCGGCCCATTGCGGTCAGTTGCGCCCGATCGCTGCCGACATTGGTAACCTCATGTGCGACGATCAGATGGTGCTCGGCATCGACAGCGATCTGCACGTTGTACCCGACGATGCCGGTGCCCTTGCCGCTGGTCGCCATCGAGCGGGCATCGGGATCGGTCAGGGAGACCTGTTTGTCGGGCGCGGCCTCGACCTGCTGACCAATCTCCTTGAGGGACTGCATCTGCCGCCGCAGGCCCTCGATCTTCTCCTTGAGGCGGACTGTCTTTGCCTCAGCCACATCGCCGTCCTCCCGGTCGGCGCGATCCAAGGCCGCCAGGTAGCGCGCAATGCTGGCCTCCACCTGCTCAATGCGCTTGGCGACCTTTGCCACTGTGAAGTTCTTGTCGCGATTGTTGACTGCCTTGAACTTGCTCCCGTCGATCGCAATGACAGTCCGCGTGAAAAGGTTGAACTGACGGCACAGCACGATGAACTGCGCACAGGCCGCGCGGATCGCAGGCCCGCTGTCGCGGCGGAAGTCGGCGATCGTCTTGAAGTCAGGCGTCAGTCGGCCGGTCAGCCACATCAGCTCGATGTTGCGTTGGGTCTCCCGTTCGAGCCGCCGGCTCGACTGGATGCGATTGAGATAGCCGTAGAGATAGATCTTCAGCAGCGTCGCGGGATGATAAGCAGGCCGACCTGTCGCTTCAGGAACGACGCCCTCAAACCCCAGCGCCCGCAAATCCAACTCGTCGACGAAGACGTCGATCACCCGCACTAAATTGTCTTCTGCCACATAATCGTCGAGGAACTCGGGGAGCAAAATGCCTTGCAACCGGTCTTCACCCTCTACAAAGCGCTTCATCAAGAACCCCGACTCAATCCATCAGGATTTTAACCCAACCAACGTTTTCACACAGCCTGGGTCGATCTGACCCGTTCGCCAAGCCGTCGAGGAACGGCCGCTTTTTGCGCGAAGCTGACGACCCGAGTTCGACGAAATGCAGACATTGCGGACACGGGGGACGGAGGTGGGGTTCGGGACGTTTGAAAAAAGCCTCATGACCAGCTGGTGGCGCGCCTTTCCGATTGCATTTCAGTGCGAGTCCGCAACACAAAACGCCAGCGAGAGAGCGCCGACCAAGACGAGCGTGATGGCCCAGGTCGCATCAAGATTGAACCAAGTCCGCGACACGAATTTCAGCCCTAGGTAACGGTAGACCAACCAGGCGGATAATCCGCCGGCCGCGATCATCGCGGCAGAATGGACGATGGAGACCGCGACGGCCATTCCGAGGTTGGCGCTTATAAGCGCGCTCGCGGCCTCATCGCCTCTGTCGAGGCCGCTGGCGCGGCAGAGACCGAGATAGATCGGCACCAGCATCAATCCCGCGCCGTGCGCGATCGCCACCGCAAAAGACCAAAGCCCGACTTGTGTTGGCCGTATGCGCGCCAGCGCCCGGGGATGGCGCCGATCGAGAAATCGGAAGACGCCAAATCCGATGACCAAAAGGCTGGCGCTGATCCGGATCTGCCGCTGCCAATACACGAGAGTGACCAGCAGGGAGAACGGAAGGATCATCAGAAGCATCGCCAGCAGATGGCCGGCCGCGAGCGCCCAAAGCGCCGACAAGAGGGCGCGCGGACTTTTTTCCATCATTCCAGCCGAAACCGCGAGCGGCCAGCCCATCCCGGGGTTCACCCCGTGGTAGAGGCCGCTCGCAATGACAGCCAGCCAGAGTCCCGTGATGGCCCAGTCGGCCCCGCTCCCGTTCAAGCCGATGGATAGCAGAACGAATCCGTCGAGCAGTCCCCGCCGTCGAGCCGGATCTGATGCGCACGGTATCCGTGTGGGAAGCTTACCCAGTAGTCCTTGGCCAACTCCAGGCCGCCGGCAGGGCTAGCGATAGCCATGACCTCGGCTCCTGGCACGCCGTCGGGATAGAACTGCGCGTCCCAGGTGGAATAAAGCGAGTTGGTCCAGTAGACCCGTTTGCCGTCACGGCTGATCTCGACCATCTGGGGCCCGCCTGCAAAGGATTTGCCGTTCGGATGGGCCGTGCTGCGAACGATGCCGCCGACATGGACGGAGCCGGCGAGCTTGGGCTTCCTCGGCTCGGTGACGTCGTACTGGCGCATCTCCCCGGTTCCCCAGCAGGCGACGTACAGGAACTTGTCATCCATGGAGAGGTCGATATCGCTAATCAGCGGCGGTACCGCGCCAAATCCCTGCAACAGGGGCGGCAACCGGTCCTTGGGCGCCGGCTCTGGCGGGATCGTCGCCGTCTTCTCGACGTGGAACTCGCCGTTCTCCCGCCACCAAGTCCAAATCGAGCCCTCCAGGTTCGTTGTGTCGACGACGACACCGACAAAACCGTACTCGCGCACGGGATCATGCGCGGGCCGGACCTCCAGAGGCATTTGATGATTGGCTCCGAGATCGATCGTCTGCACATTGCGCCTGGCCCGGAGGTTCCAGAAGTGTAGATGGTGGCCATACTTGTTCGAAAGCAGATCTTCCGCGACGATCCCGTTCTCGAATTGCGGCGGCAGCCCCCATTCGCTTGACACCATGTAGTCGCGCGGCAGGTTCCACCAGAAATCATAGTGGAGCTTTTGGGGCCCACGATCGATCTCCCATCGGCCGAGGATATCGAACGTTTCGCAGTCCATGATGAAGACGCCGGGGGGCCCTTCTGTGCCGTCCTTACCGCCGCCCCCAAGCGTGCTGATGTAGATGCCCTCCGGCCCGCAATGGACGGTATGGGGCCGCGAATAGCCCGTCTTCCTAAACATCTCCTCCGGCTCGATGATCTTATGGATCTTCGCCCGGGTCGGATGGGGCTTCGTATCCACCACATAGATGCGCGATGAGCGTATGCCGGGAATGATCAGATAGCGGCGCTCAAGGAACGAGTGGCCGGCGAGCGGCGACAAGGACGATGAGCAAGCATTCCAGCCGAAATGGTGGAACTCATCGCCCTTGTAGGGCATCGTCACCGTGTGGACGATCTGGCTATATGTGGGTGAGCCGGGCTTCACGTCGATCACGGCAAGCGCATCGGCCTTCGAGAAGTCGGGGCTCAACAGCGCGGTGTACGCGAATTCCTCCGGCGGCGCTTCCATCGCAAGCTTCGGCGACGCGTGAAAGGTCGGATCAGGCCTCATTGCCATGGGAGTTTCCTTCCTGGTTGCGTCGACGCGGAACTCGACGGTGATTTTTAATTGAACTCGGTGCGGCCGATCGCTTGGCCGATGGCCCGATCCGCCGAGGGCCATTGAGCGGACAGGCGGAAGCGTAGCCGAAGGTCGCCAAGGTCTGAGGCTGCCTAACTCCGACGCTCACATCCTTGTCTAGACCCAATGAGCCTGAGTAGATACCGAAATCGCCGACACCGAGACTCGCGCTGGAGGCGAGCGCCACCCGCACGCCGCGCTCGGCGTCGTTCTCTTGAGCCTGCTGAAGAGCGCCATCAGCCCATCGCCGAGCTTCTTAAGGACATGGCCGCCAACTCGTTCCCCACGCCGTCAGGTAATGGCCGCTATTTGCGTGCGCCGTGAGAAGGCGGCGCTTTCCAGTGGGTGCAAGTCCCACCCGGCGAACGCTCCAGCCGGAAGCAACCGGAGTAGTCATGGAGGTGACGAAATGGCTGAAGCCTTCGGTATAGCGGGTCACGTATAGGTGACCGCGCGAGTGTGCGGGCCGCAACGCGAGTGAACGCCGAGCAAGCCTCACATGAGCAGGTGGCAGTCAAGCGGTTTGTTTCCGGGTGATAAGTCTCCAGCGGTTTGTCCGGTATCCGAGGTTCTGAGCCCTCTAAGCGTGACGCGGCTCGTTTCCGAGCACGATCAACCTCACATACGGTCGCCGTTCGCGACGGCTGCACCAACATCCCGCTTGCGGCGGGTAGGGCTCAGGAAGACGAGAACCTTTCTCGAAAACGGCGTTTCAGGCCACGGCTTGCTTCGGTTCGTCCACCTGGATCCGTCAGGACTGATCACGTCCTGAGGATTACGGGATTGGATGCGTGGAAGACGGGGGCTATCGTCAGGCGGGCCTAATCATGGCGCCTTCGATCACGACCCCAGCGCTCAGATATTTCCAGAGTGCGACCAGCAGCTTTCGCGCCAGCGCCACGATCGTCGTCTTGCGCCGACGACCGCCGTTACGTTCGTTTCGGTCCTGGAACCAGAGGGTGAGTGCGGAGCGCGGCTGATAGCGTATCCAAAGCCAGGCGAGCTGAATCATCGTTGTCCGTAGTCGCGGGTTGCCCGATTGCGAGATGCCCTGCTCGCGATTGACCGACCCGCTTTGCCAAGGCGTCGGGGCAAGGCCGGCATAAGCGGCGACCTGTCGGCGGTTATCGAAGTGCCTGGAGAGTCCCTCAGACCAGAGGACCGAAGCGAATTCCGGCCCAATCCCATGGACACCCAGCAACATCGGCGGCGGGGCCAACCCTTTGGTTTGTTGTGCGTTGAGCAGCGCGTCCCGCTCGGACTCCACAGCTTTGATCTGCTCGAGAAGCAATTCGAGCCGATCGAGTTCTCGACAAACCTGGGCTTTGAGATGTTCGGGCAAGCGACGGCCGTCGCCAGTCTGGAGCGCATCCAGCCGCGCCCGTCGATCGCGACGCAACGGCTCATACTCGGATGCGCCCTGAGAGAAGAGCAATCCTTTGATCCGGTTGACGTGCTGAACCCGTTCCATGATCAGCACCTTGCGCTCACGGCAAATCCGGCGGCGGTCTTCATCTTCAGGCGTCGGCGCCCGAACCATTGAACAGACCCGCGGTTCGCCGCGCTTGTGGGCGAGCAGCGCGCGAAGCAAAGCCTCGCCATCGATCCTGTCGGTCTTGGCCCGACGCCGCCGGCGCGAAGTCGCAATTGAGGCTGCATCGACAACGTGGCTCTCAATTCCCTCACTCAGCAAGACACGGTGAATCCAGAAACCGTCCAACCCCGCTTCTTGAATGACGATGATCGGGAAGGATTTTCCGGTCCGCGCGTACGCTTTCCTCCTGAGCTCCAAAATGCGGGCCAACAGCGCAGCGATATCCCCGGCGGACACGCTGTGCTTTGACATCTTCTCTCCGCGGCCTGGCGACAATGACGTAACCAGCCAGGTCGATCGGCTCAGTTCCAATGAGATGAATATTGCGCAAAGATCGGCCCGGATCGTGGTCGGTGCTAATTGATCAGCTACGTTTTGCATGGTCGCCTCCAGAGTGGGTGGTAAGCGACCTCATGCTCCCGAATCGCAGGTCGCTACCATCGCCTCATGGGATCTCGAAAAGGACGATGTGCAGGCCGACCCGACTGCAATTTCGGGGAAGGCTGATACGGCTGGGTGAGATGAGCGAAGACGACACCCAGTCGCTGCACCGGGGTACTGGCGGCAGCACGCACACAAGGAAAGCGCGCGCAACACGGGAAGCCCATGGGCGTGGTCGGGGATGACCAACCGGACGCCCGCGAGGGACAGGCCGGGCGCTCATGGGTGGCGGAGAGGTTCGTAGTACCGAAGAAGCCGGGTAACGCCGGGGGAGGGAAGGGGCCTCAGTTCAAGACAGACGCAAGACGTGGTGAAGGACCTGGAGATTGGGCAACCTATCAACTCCGGACAGCGTTCAGAAACTGCAGACGGCGTTGCACGCGAAAGCGAAGGCTGAAGCCGGCTACCGCTTCTACGCTCTCTACGACAAGATCAGCCGCGAGGACATTCTGGCGCACGCCTATGCCCAGTGCCGCTCCAACAAGGGCGCGCCGGGCGTGGACCGTCAGGACTTCGAGGCGATCGAGGCGTACGGGGTCGAGCGATGGCTGGGCGAACTGGTGCTTGCGCTCAGGCAGGAGACTTACCGACCGGACCCGATCAGACGCGTGTACATACCGAAGGCCAACGGCAAGCTCAGGCCGCTGGGCATCTCAACCGTGCGGGATCGGGTCTGCATGACGGCAGCGATGCTGGTGCTGGAGCCGATCTTTGAGGCCGACCTTCCACCTGAACTCTACGCCTACCGTCCCGGGCGCAACGCCCAGCAGGCGGTGGTCGAGGTGGAAGAACTGCTGTTTCGCGGCCATCCGGAAGTGGTGGACGCCGACCTCGCGGACTACTTCGGGAGCATTCCCCATGCCGAGCTTTTGAAGTCGGTAGCGCGCCGGATCGTTGATCGGCGCGTGCTGCATCTAATCCGGATGTGGCTGGATTGTCCCGTGGAAGAAACCGACGATCGGGGACGGAAGACGCGCACGACCGAGGCGCGAGACAAGCGGCGCGGCATTCCGCAGGGCTCACCCCTCTCACCGCTGCTGGCGAATCTCTACATGCGCCGGTTCGTGCTGGGATGGAAGATGTTGGGGCTCGAGCGAACCCTCGGCTCTCGCCTCATAACCTACGCTGACGACCTCGTGATCTTGTGCAGACGAGGCAAAGCCGAAGCGGCCTTGCAAAGCCTGCGCGAGATCATGGGCAAGCTGAAGCTGACGGTGAGCGAGGAGAAGACACGCATCTGCAAAGTGCCGGAAGGAGCGTTCGACTTTCTGGGATACACGTTCGGGCGAATGTTTTCGGCGAGGACCGGCCAGGCGCGTATCGGCTACCGGCCGTCAAAGAAAAGCATTCAGCGGATGGTTGAGAAGGTCCACGCGCTGACCGACCGATCGGGTACATGGCAAGAGACCACAACGCTGGTGAGCAAAGTGAACCGCACGCTGCGCGGATGGGCGAACTACTTTCGGGTAGGAACCGTCAGCAAGGCGTATCGGGCGCTCGATGCTTACGCGGCGATGCGGTTGCGCCGGTGGTTGCGCTTCAAGCACAAAGTCAGGCGACGAAGGGGCGGGAGCTATCCACTCTCGCACCTCTACGGGCACTTCGGGCTCGTACGTCTGACCCGGCTTGGGCACGACGTGCCGTGGACGAAGGCGTGAGCTCTTGTCCGAGAGCCGGATGCGGGAAATCTGCACGTCCGGTTCGATGAGGGGGGTGTGGAAACGGAGCCACGGGTGAGCCACTAAGGCACCGCCAGACGAAAGGGGCGGCAAACAGACATGCTCAACCTAACGCCACCGCGCCACACTCCTACTCTACGCAAAGCGGCCGGCTGGAGTTGACGCAACCGGCCGTGCGTGGAGGACTATGATTCTCGACTGACACGGGACAAGCGCGACACTTCAAGCTTTATTGCCGCGCTAATGAGGAGCGCTTCTTGCTGGGCCGAGATTGTCTCAACCCAGCAGTCGGCGGCCCGCTTCCTGCGAGTCAGGGCTGCGGCCTCTCATTCGACGCGCGTTGGAAGATCGCTGACGTGTATGGGTGCGGCGACAAACCTGTCTGCGGCTGGGAGCGAGTGCCGACCGAACTGATTAGATACACGAGCAGCCAGATGGCGACCGCGTTGGCGAGAAGGATCGTCACGGGAATCAAGCCGCGTTCGTCGGCCAAATAGCCCTTGTAATATCTGGCCTGCTTCTCGATCCAGTGCATCTCCGCCTCGAACGGGGGTCAAGCACTCCCTCTAGATCTGTGGGGTTGCCCGCAGGCGGATGAGCCGCGCGGGGAGGCGTCCTAACCACAACTCGGCCGTTGTTACTGTGATGCTCGTCACAATCCAGACGAAGCGCGTCGCGTCCGTTGTCGCGCGAGACTCGCCTACGCCAGCGCCATGCAGTTCGACGTTGAGGCTGCAATTTCTATCTATTGCAGCCATCGCCCGGCTTTGATCGAGGCCTTTTTGCACCGCTGACAGAGGAGGGCGGCTTTAGACGCACGGCGGCCGGCTGGAGTCGACGTAAAGCGAACATAGCAAATTGCCGGTGGAACTCGAGGAGTTCTTCGGCGCAACGGCCGCCGCGCAACGGTAAGATTCCGCCCGAAGCGGCCTTTTGGGCCTTGGTCGGGCTCTCAATGGAAATCGTTCGATGGGCTTTCGGGCGGAATTCTACTTCCTGTTGTTATGATAGTTGCCTTTTGCCTCTCCGTTCGAAACTCAGTGCCACAATGTGTTTAATCTGTGACGACGGTCACACCGACGACAGTCAGTTTGACCAAGAATCGGTTACCCGTCGGCTCACGTCGGCTCGGGGCAACGTGAATGGGAGATAGACCTCGAATGGGAGGATAAAAATGGCGTCGCAGTCGACTGGCAATCCTTCGCACACCTCAGACAACCATTTCCCCTTCCTCATCGCGCTGTTGGGGCCGGCGCTGCTGGTGTCGGCGCCCAGCTCAGCTCAACAACCTCCGCCCGAGGCAGCGCCACCGGCGATCACGGCTGATACCTTTAAAGCGGATACGCCGGGCCATTCGACAGGCCATTCCAGGCCGATCACCGTCCCGCTCGGCCAAGAGCAATCGATACTACCGCCCCGCACGCCTCGGTACTTCCAAAAGATCTTTCACCAGTTCCTCCAGGCGCCGCTGCCGGCTGAAATCTTCCAGCAGGGCGGGGTTCCCCCGGTCATACCGGAATATGAGGTTGATCCTGACGCCAGCGGCCGAACTGCTTCGTACCAACCGCTCGGCCCGACGCCGACCGCAAGCAACGCTTTCTTTCAAAGCTTGGGCAACAACGGCCGCACCTGCGTCACCTGCCATCTGCCGCCGAACGCAATGAGCGTGAGCGTTCAGAACATCAACGCGCGCTGGATCGCAACGACCGGCAACAATTCAATCTTCGCGCCTGTGGACGGCACCGATTGCCCGAACAAGGTAGCGCCCACCAATAGTCGTGCGGCGCATTCCATGCTGCTGGATCGGGGGCTGTTCCGCATCTTCCTGGCGATCCCGGACAATCCCGAGTTCACGGTCACGGTCCTTCACGACCCCACCAATTCGGCGACCGCTCAGCCTCCGTTCAACAAAGACGGCTGCAACACCGATCCGACTTATGCGGCGCCGCCCGATTCGAACGGCAACCCTGTGCCGACGCTCTCCATGTATCGGCGTCCGCGCATCGCCGGCAATCTGATGTATGTCCTGATCACACGCTCGGACGTTGACAATGGGGGCGCAACGCCGCCGACGACCGGCGCAGAGCTGTCTTTGGCCAATCCAAATCCTGCCACGGATCCGATACAGCCAGTACCGGCTCCCAATCCACTTCCACCGCTGGATGTGGACGGCTTCAAGATCGACCCCAGCACGGGCCGCGCCATTAGCGGCAACATCATGTGGGACGGGCGCGAGCCCACACTGGAGCATCAGGCCACTGACGCCACGCTCGGCCACGCGCAGGCGACAAACCCACCAACAGATACGCAGGTCGCCGAGATGGTGCAGTTCGAACTCGGCATCTTCAATGCGCAGGTCTGGGACGCCTGGGCGCACCAGCTGAACGAAAAAGACGCCCTCGGCGGGCCGATCTATCTGTCCAACGGCATGCCAGGGCTGCCGCCGCAAGTCGCAGGCGCGACCTTCCCGCTGTTCGACGACTGGGCCAGCCTTTCCGCGGCCGCTGATCGCGCCGCGCAACGCGCGTCCGTCGCACGCGGCGAAGTGATTTTCGAGACCCGAACGTTCGCCATCAACGGTGTCGCCGGCCTCACAAATATTGGCGCCGTCAAGGCACAGCAACTAGGAACATGCTCAAGCTGTCACAATCAGGTGAACACGGGCAACGACTCCTTCGTCGCGTCCCAGCATGACATCGGGATCGGCGGGACGTCACCAGCCCCGGGCGCGCCGCCGGTTCCCGGCGCGCCAAACACGTTTCCTCAACCGTCGACCTTGCTGCCGATCTTCGAATTGGACTGCACGGCCTCCGGCAAGACAACCGTCTACCAGGGCCCAAAGGTCGTCACCAACGATCCGGGGCTTGCGATGATCACCGGGAAATGCGCCGATATCGGTCGGTTCACGGTGCCGCAGCTGCGTGGGCTCGCCGCTCGGGCTCCATATTTCAGCGACGGGTCCGCGGCGACCCTGCTTGACGTCGTTTCCTTCTACAACACGCGATTCAGTATTGGACTATCCCTCCAGGACGAACAGGACCTAGTAGCGTTTCTTCGCAGCCTTTAATCCGAGCCCGATGGCGCCGCGCAGCCGCTGGCTGCGCGGCGGATCGGTCCGGTGGTCCCATCCCGAGGCCTTTGGAAACCGACGAGATCGTTCTTCTCCGTTCTTCAAGACGATTGCTATCTTGGCCGAGTACATCGCCAATCCTCAATATCCAAATTCGGTCATCTTTGTATTGGCCGCTGGTCGGGTCCGCCGTACCGGGAGTGGCCAAGCGATCGAATTCGACCCGCTCTCCAAGCCGTCGACGAATTGCGCATTTTGAGACGTTTGAGGCGACGTCTCGAATTGACGTTAAGCTACCGTTGCAGATTGCGACCGCGAACGTCGCAGGTAGGCAAGTAAGCGGACCTTGCCTACCGACGCCTATAGGCACAGTCTCCGCCCCGAAGCACCCATTCATCGGAGATAGCGGCGCGTTCGTTGCCGACTACGACGCGGTGAAAGCGCAGACCATCGTCCGGGACGACGAAAGTGCAGAATGTGGACCAGCGCGCCTCACACCCTGCCTCGCGCCGCACGGCCTCCCGCAACAGGTCGGAGTCCGTTACGACGACGTCGTCAATGCTATCGCGCCGAACCGGTTCCCACCCCTGTTTTGGATCGATGAGCTGTACTCTGGCGGCGCGCTCAAGCCACAGAGCAAGCTGGTCGATCAGGCCCCAGATTCCACGGCTCCGCATCAATTCGTTCGTTGAGCCGTTCAGAAGGCACGGCCGGGGCGGCCCGTCGTGGACGGGGAGGAGATGCGGATGGGAGCGGTCGAAGTCTTCTCGGAGAAAGAAACTCGGCGCAGAGGCCGGGAATTCGTCGGGGAAGCCTATCGTCATCGGCTCGATCGCGCGGACTCCGTTTGGGCTTTCGCCCAACGCGCGCCATCTGCTCGGCAGATCAAAGTCGACCTCGATCCGCGCGACCCCGGGAGCAGACATCCTCACGGACCGCACGCGCGGGTGCGCCGACATTTGGCGCAGCGCGCGGGCGATGCCTGCGGAAATCTCTCCCATATCCATCAGCCATGGCCCAATGGCTGGGCGCCGACGCGCGAAGTCGCGAACGCCGAGGTTGCCCCAAGAATGGAGGCGAGAACCTTCTTGCGGGACACGCCGCCGGATCTCGAACTCAAGCGGCGCGTCCCCGGAACCATCGCTCACGCAGACGAACTCCCCTTTCGCTTCCTTGGCGATTGCTTCGTATTCGCGTTTGGCGCGGATGCAGGGCGGGTCGATGTCGTCATCGAGGATGCGTTTGCTGCTGGCGACGATCCTGGCGCCAGGTCGGGCCTGGCCGAGAGCATCGCGCGCATCCGCGGAAACGTCCGCGTCCTCGCCGCAGTCAGACCAGCTATCCCAGGAGAGGCTGTGCCAGGAGCAATGGTGAGGAGCGACCAGCACGTCGTATTCAAGAACGTACTTGCGTTCCTTGTTGCGCTCCCAAACGCGTTCCCACACGCCGACCTCTGCATCGCCGCCGATCAAATAGCGGGCGCCTTCGACCCAATTGGACTTCATGGAGATGCCGAGGATCGCGCTGGAGTCGTTCTTGGCCAACACGTCCTCTTCGACGTCGTCATCCGCCGGAAGCGGCGCGATGAGCCGCGCGGTGAAGGTAAGATCGATGGAGCCGGCGATAGCGCTGAAGTCGGTATCCACCTCGACGAGGATGCCCGCGAGGTCGTCGGTCTTGCCGTCGACGTCGCGTCCCAGGATCTTGATGCGTTCGCCATCGACCGCGTAGTGGCACGCCCGGTAATAAGCCACGCGCCGCCGCGCTTCCTTGTTCCAGGCTTTCGCGTCGTCGCAGAGGGAATGAAGCTTGGACGCTCGGCGAAAAACAATCGGTGACGACCACATCTCCTTGATCAAAATCTTGTCGTCATTCTCTTTCCAGTCGCCGGGCGGACCCAGATGGAAGTGGTTCTGGAGCCCGCGGCAATGGTCCTGGTCGGGATGGGTGAGGAGGAACGCATCCACGTACAGCCGACCATGAGGGTCGCGCTTCAATCGGCTTCGGAGTTGACTGGCAACGTCTGCGGGTTCGTCGTCGGGGTCCTCGGCGGCGTCGCGGATATTGCAGTCCACCAGAAGGGTCGCGCCGCTCTCGAATTCGAAGAGCGTCATGTCCCCGTTGCCAACGCGGTAGTGGGTCGTCTTGGCCGCCATTCAAACCTCCTTGTACCCCGGAAGCATGTGCCGCCATGACGGGTCATTAACTATGTCTACTCTGAACTTCCTTGCCTGAGTCGTTTGTGCTTGTCAAGCACTTAAGATACGCCTACTCTGAACAAAGCGAAACGGAGCGGGGACGATGGCAGAGAAATCCGGGGAGCGGATCAGAGCCAGGCGAAAGGAGGCGGGATTGACCCTGGACCAGCTCGCCGAGGCCTCCGGTTGCAGCAAGAGCTACATCTGGGAGCTCGAGAACAAGAATCCGCCTCGACCCTCCGCGGACAAACTCGCTAGCATCGCGAAAGCGCTCGGCACGACCAGCGACTATCTCTTGGCGCTCGATACGGAAACGGAGGCATCCGCCACCGACAAGGCGTTTTTCAGGAAATACCAGTCGATGGACACGAGCACCAAGGATACAATCAGACAGATGTTGGATGTGATCGCGAAGAAAAATGGCTGATCAGAAGGAATGGTCTCCGCAACGCTGGGCGATCGAGATATCGAAGCTCTGGCGTGCGGTCGCGGGGGACACGCGGTTCCCGGTCGATGTCGAGGCGATCGCCCCTGACCTGTCCGCTGCTCGTTTCCCGTCCGATCCTGTCAAAGCGATCAAGGGCGGACACCTCCCGAATTTCGAGGGTGCGCTCTACCCGCTGGGCGATCCCGCCACGGGATGGGCGATCATCTACAACGAGAGCGGTATCAGCGTCGGGCGCAAGAAATTCACGGTCTCGCACGAATTCGGACATTACCTGCTTCATCGCACGAAGCTTCCCAATGGTATTGAGTGTGACGAAAAGGTCATCACGCGGCGGGAGGGAAAAGGAATCGAGAAGGAGGCCGACGAGTTCGCCGCTGGGTTGCTGATGCCGCTTGACGACTTCCGCGCCCGCATCGGACCGGATGACAAGCCATCGCTGGACGACCTCGTCGGCGGCGCGAAACGGTACGGTGTCTCGCTGATGGCGTCGGCCTTACGCTGGCTGGAATACACGAACCGCAGAGCCGTTTTCGTCGTTTCGCGCGACGGCGGGGCGAAGTGGGCCCGATCGAGCGAGCCGGCATTCAAGACCGGACGATTCTTCCGCACTGCTGCCGAGACCTTCATGCTCCCGGACGCATCGCTCGCAGTCCAAGGTAAGTTCGACGCCGATGGTAAGGCGTCCGGAGTTCTACCGGCGGGCGTTTGGTTCCCGGAAGAGGTTGAGGAGACCTCGCTCTGCACCAAACGGTACGACATGACGCTAACGCTGCTGCACCTCCCGAAGGAGCTTTCGGGACCGAGCTGGTTCCGGGATGCGGAAGACGAGCCCGACACGTTCGACAAGATGACGGCCCGCTGAAGACGCGAAGCGATCAGATCGCACCAACCGCCCAGAAGCCGTCCGACAATAATCGCGGTCTGGGACATGCGCCACGATAGCACGGTCTGACGACCAGCCGGCGCAGGTCCGAAGGACCTCAGTTAGCCGCAAGTTTTCGCGGTCGTTGCCGGCCCGAGCGTTGTCGTTACGCATCACGCGCCGCATCCGGCTTCGCTGCCATCACCGGATTTCGACCTCGCGCACTGCTATGCGAGCGACCTCAGTCGATTGATCCAGGACCGGCAGCCCGATCTCTGGTTCCACGGCCATGTGCACGGCAAAACGGACTACCCGGTCGGATCGACGCGAATCGTCTGCAACGCGCGCGGGCATATCGGGGAGGATTCGGCGAAGGATTTCGATCCGAGTTTCACGATCGATGTTCCGACGGGCTGATGTGTCCGTCCAAGCACTCCCCATCGACAGCAGCCACCATGGCTTTGCTGTCGATGGCCTTCAGCGGGCAAACGCGGCAGCCGTCATCCACAATCCCATCGCCAACACGACGACCATCCAGGCAAAGAAGTACCGCTCGAAGCCGATGCCTTTGTAGGCGTCGGCCATCCGCTCGTGTGGAACCAGCAGCAGCGTGATCCCCTTCATGAGCGCGGCCCAGCCGACGAGCGTGACCACAATCGGCAGCATGCCGCCGTTCCAGACATTGTGCCCGAGCACGACAGCCAGCCCTGCGGCGGTGGCGACCATGCCCGAGAACAGCCTCCAGGGCCCGCTGCGCGCCATCTCGTCGAGGGTCGCAATCGTGCGCTTCCGGTTGGCGAGCATGCCTATCGAGATCGCGACGAGGTAGAGCCCGAGGAGTTTTCCGAGGATGATCGTTGTCGCGGTCATGGACGTTGTCCATTTCGTGGCGACACCCGGGCAGCTGCGCCGCCAGCTATGACATAGGCGCCCGACACGCTGGGCGCCATCGGCGGACAGGTGAGCTGCGATGTCGCATGCGCCCACGAGGTCCTTTACCTCGGCTTGTCGTTCCCATTCTGTTCCTCATGGACCGAAGCCTGCGCCTGCGCGACTACCCCTACGTTGTCGTCCGCTTTGCCTGCCGAGATTGCCCGCGGATGGGGCGGTATCGGCTCGCGGTTCTCGCTGAGCGCTTCGGCGCCGAAATGCCAATGGTCGACGTCTTGGAGGCGATCTCGGCGGCATGCCTGCGGAACAAGGAGAAGCATCCCGGGCGTCGATGCCAAGCCTATCTGCCGGACCTGGTCGACCCGAAGCCGCCGGAGTCCCGGCGGCGGAAGGAAGACGACTCAGGGTGATCGAGGGCGGGAAGACATGACGTCGGCGTGCGAACGGTCACCGGATCCGAGGGCGCGGCAAGTAGACGCCATCGCCATCCCTCTGCGCGCTCGCGGGGGAACGAGTGAGGTTCTAACGGCCCCTGACATAAGCCTTTAGCCGACGATATCGCCAGTGCCTACTCTGCGCCGGGTCTGCTCCGGCGATGGCGTCTAGAAATTCCGGGAGATCATAGGGAACGTAACTTTCCGGGTCGATCGCCTCCTCTGCGATCTGAAGCGCGGCGTCCGGGAATCGCTCGATGAGCGCCCTGGCCTCGCCGTCGAGACCGAGCCCGAAGAAGACGCTGTCGGTCCGGGCCGCGACGATGAACCGAGAAAGCGCCTCCACCGCGGCCGGGAAATGGTCGCCGCACGCGGCCGGAATCATTGCTACGTGCCGGGTAACCTCGGGTCCGCGCGTCTCCGCATCGATTGGCCAGAATTCCTCGAAGAACGGTTTCACCCAACGGTTCCACGCGTCGTCCTGGGGCGCGACTTGATGCGCGATCAGCCAGGCGGCGTGGCCGAGGGCCTCACCGCGGCATCGCGTCAACATTCGCCGGACGTCGGTTCTGGTTACCCCGATGTTTGGGTCGCCCGCAAGAACGAGAAATGCGACGCGGGTGACGACCGTCGTGAGCGCCTTCCTGGACTCCTCGTCGATCTCCGTCGAGACCAGCGCCCGTTCCAATGGGTAGCGCAGGGCCGGGAAGAGCATCGGGTCGATATTCCCGTCATGTTGGGCCCACAGCCCGAGGAGGCGCACGGAGTCGGACGAACCGTCTGTCATGGCCGGAAGCAGCCGGTCGTTTACCCACAAGCGTTCGCGGACGCAGAGATGTGTCAGATTCCGAACCAACATTGCCAAGGCGAACAGGCGCGGACGACCCGGAAGACCGAACAACGCGTCCAGCCGCTGCAACACCTCTGCGTCGCCACTCGTCGACTCGAACAAAAGGGAAAGTATTCCTGACGCGATCTGGCCGGCTGGCCCGTTTAGCGCCTTGAACATCATGTCGGAGCCGTCGTCCGCATCCGCTGACGTCAGAGCGACCAGATCCGTCAGCCGGTCGTATAGCGCGAACAGCCGCTCTCGCACGTCGCCGGATGCGCCCCGTTCCGCGATGTCGCGCGCGCAGGAGGTCAAGTACGGCAGGATTTCCCTCATCACGTCGTCGGGCATCTGCCCGATCCGATCGAGAAGGTTGCCCACGTCCGGTCCGGGCGGATCGGTAGATAGCGCGCCGAAACTGAGGAACGAGGCCCAGCGCACTTTAGGCCACTCACCGGTCCTGGCGGCATCTTCGAGCGCTTCGAACGCCCGTGACGGATTCTCCTCGCAGAGCTTGCTCCACAGCTCGCCCTGGTTGAACGGATCGCTCTCCTCGATAGCCTGCACCCGTTCGAGAAGGCTGTCCGCGGGCACGCCTTGAACCGAACTCGTGTCGCCGAACCGGCCCATTCCGCTCCACGACGAGGATACCAATCTCTCCGTAACGCCAAGCCGTTCTGGCAGTCCTGCAATCCGGGAAGCGATCGCCGCCCGATCGCTCGCCGCCCGATCGGAAAGCACGTTTCCGTCCCAGGAGACGATCCTGGTCAGCTCGCGGTAGATGGTGCGGTCGCGGAAGCCTTCGGCGTCATCTCTGCCGCCCTCGGTACCCGCGAGAATATTGATCTCGATCGCGTTGCGGGCGGACGGATTCATGACGGACCAGCGCGAGCACCAGAAGCGGGCGAACTCGGCGTTGAGCCCGGGGCCCCAAAACTCGTTTCGCCCCATTTCGCTCAGCGTCCGTTCGACGTCGGTCGCCAGCAAGTCGGGCGCAACCGTGGCAGCCCAGACCGCCATTCGGCGGAAAATGTAGAAGTCTCTGGCCAACCAGACTTTTGCGATGCCTTCCGCGAACATCGGATCGTGCTCGGCGGCGCCAGCCCAGCACGACGTCAATAACCGGGTGATCGGCGCGAAGACGGAGTCCAGCGAATCGGGTGCGCGACGTTTCCATCCCGATCCCTGGCCGACTGGCTCGCCGAGGAACTCTCGGCTGTCGACGCCGTCCGGATCATGCACGTAATTCGGGTCGCGGTACGAACGACCGTATCCATCGAACACTGCGAGCGGCCTAGCTCGCTCGCAGACATCGACAAGCGCGTGATCGGCGGCTTCCAGTAGCCGCTTACGGGTGGCGAGGTCGGGAATTGCGGCGAGTATTCCCCGGACGGCGCTTGGATCGCGGCAACGAAGTTCCGCGCGGCAGAGGTCGGCAATGTCGAGAGTTCGCGCCAGTCGGCGGAAGGACCCGAAGAGGCGCGCTAAGGGTCAGACGGGGGCAGACCGTTTCGACTGCCAGCGCTACGCCCATTGGAGAGAAGCCGTCACGCCGCGACCAGTTTCCTGGCATTGCCCTGAGCTTCAGCGAAGCCGGCGGATCGGTGCATGCAACGAAGGACCGCCAGAAGACGTCGAAGGGCGGAGCAAGGGTTCCTTTGCGTGCGGGCCAAGCCATCACCTCGGCCACGATGCACCGTAACGTTTCGTTGTCGGCTTCGAGCAGCCAGCGGATGGCGTCGGCGTTTTCCGCTCTCGCCTCAAACCACACCCCCAACTGCCGCGCCAGTGCAGGCACCGCCATAGCCTGGTTGTTCTCGGCATGAGCGTCGAGGAAGCAACGAACCCAGTCGACGTGCCCCGCTGCAAGCGCGTGCTGGGACAGCGTGACCGCGTCCGACATTGTCTGGACCAGGAACTTGACCTTATTCCTGTTGTCGGCGGGAGACGCTTCGTAGGACAGGCCCGTGCGCACCCGAATCTCGTTCGACGACCAGCCTGTGGTATCCTCATAGCATGTGGCCCATGCTTGGAGGGTGCGGTGCAATGCACCGTGGTCGTGGACTGCCCCAACTCGGTAGAGCAGGGCCTTGAGTCCCTTGCCGTTCCATTTGTCGACGGCTTCTGCCTCCCGTGCAGGCTCGGCGCCGGCAAAGGCGTACGCGCTCTTGATGTCGGGGAAGCGATATCGCCCGGCGTGCGCGGCCTCCAGCATGTACCGCATGGGAGGGTCGTCAGCAGAATAGCCGACGAAGACGACGGTGTACCGTCTCAGGAGGTCGTAGACGAAACGCGCGGCCCATCCGGATCGTAGATAGGCCTCGCCGAAATCCCCGCTTGTCAGGATCAGATCGGACCCCTCAGTCGGAACGTCAGGGTCCGGAAGGCGTCCGTGCAGGTGCATTACACCGGAGAACTCATATGAGCCGACAGCAGGCATGCCGGCGCCGGCGACGCTACGGAGCGGGGTCGCAGTCGCGGCGGTCCAAGCCCTTTCGAAAAGTGTGTCAAAGTTGGTGGTCACCACCCGCGGGCGCCCGTGTCCGTCCGCGCTCAGGCGCAGGAGAACCTGGTGTGATGAGGTGTCTCGACCATGCGACTTAAGCCGCTCTGCCACTGCCGCCCGTACAAGCCCTTGGTGGTGCGGACGCACGGGATTCAGGTCTCCCAACCTCGCTTCCAGCATTCCGAGGGCTCGGTCCCATTGACCTTGATCGCAGGCCTCAGCTTCCCCCGGGTGGTCATCGCGTCGTACAGTTGGGAAATCGAGCCTGAGCCCGGTGTAGACGTCCTCGACTAGCCCCTTGAAGAGCGGGAACCCGGCGTTGAGGGACAACCCAGCGCCCACGACGAACACAACGTTGCCGGCCAAGTGCTCCCGTATCAGGGATTCCGGAATGTCCGGCCCGTCGTCCAAGAATCGCATCGGATGAGGATTGCAGATCTTCTAGCGCAAGAGAAATTTTGGTTTAGATCGAGCGCCTTAAATGCCACCGTCTAACCCGTCCCGGCGCTCCGAGCGCGCTATCGCCGCCGACAACTCCTCCAGCGGGTCGATCTCTTCGGGCGCCGGCGCATACCGGGCGTCCTGGCGACGTCTGGCGTCCCGGTCATCTCGGCGGCGGCCATCCGCGTGGCCGTGTCCAGGCCAATCCGCCATCCTGGTTGCGTCGCGATCGCGATGGCCGCGCGCCGCCAGCGAGCGGCGTCTTCGGCTTTGAAGGCGTCCTGTTGTCGCCGGCGGACCTCTGCGTAGGCGCCAGCGCCGTGCTCGGCGATCAGCGCCGTCGCGTCAGCCTCCGTCTGCTTGGCGATCTCGCCACGCCGTGCAGTCCAAGCAAATATTCCAAACCTTCCCAGCCGGCCGATGAAGAGTGTGGCTACGGCTCAAGTAAGCCGCGCGGATCGCGGTCAACGCCCTCTTGCCTGCTGCCGCAGGGCCCTGTCGATCCTTTGGTCGGTCTTGTACTGGTTGAGGGCGTAGACCGCCCAAATCGCCGCGGGGAGCCACCCGATCAACGTGATCTGGAGGATCAGGCAGACGAGACCTGCGAGAGGGCGATGATGAGACGCATATAAAAACTTCCTCTGACGAAAGGACCTTTACGTCGAGGACTGCCCAGGAGGGAACAGAAGGATAGCGATTATTTCCGGGCCTCAGCATAGGCGCCGGCGCCGCACACCGCGATCAGCGCCGTCGCGTCAGCGTCGGTCAGACTTGCGACCTCGCGACGCCGTTTGCGGGTCAAACCAACATCCGAACTCCAGGCCAGCCGCCTGCTGGCAGTACAGTGTCCAATTTATGCTCGACCGACGCCCACGTCATCGGGCGGATTTCGAGCGCGCGGATCGCGGGGTCGAAATCGATCATGGACTGAGCCGCATCCCACATGCGCTCGAAGTGCGCGTCAAACTTGGCCGCGGCCCCCGCATCTCGGATCACGATCAGGTCATTGTCCTGCGCATTCTCACCGCTTGTGCTGAAATTCGCCGACCCGGTCCGCAGCAGGACGACATCAATCGCGTAGGCCTTCAGCTGCATGACGGAGCCGCCGCGCTTGATGCGCACGTTGTCGGATAGGTCGCCGAGGGCGACGAAATCGTGCCGCTCGCGCGGATCGAGCACGATCCGGACCGCGACGCCTCGGCGGTCGTCGGCGTTGAGCGCGTCGATCGCGGCGCTGTCGATCATCGCGTAGGAAGCGAAGTCGATGCACTGCTTCGCGGTGGTGATGAGTTCGACGTCGATAGCTTCGAGGCGCGTTGTCAGGCTGTAGTCGACCTCGTGCGCACGGGTCACGGCGGTGACGACCAGCGCGATTGCGAGGAAGGCGAGACGCAGCCACTGCGGGGGCGAGGTCTCAAGCTTGTTGTTGGAGGCCAGGAGTACCTCCTCCTGAAAGATCGTCCATCGGCACTCCTCGTTCGGCAGCCACCTCGCGTAGCCGTTTGAGAACTGGCTCCGACACCGGCGCGACGATGTAGCCGTTCCTCAGGTCGCCGATTGCGGTCGATTGCTCGCGTCGGCCTAGCCGCCATCGGATCGCGATCAGCAGACACAAGGCCGCGTCCACGCGGTCCTGGTGCTCTTTGAGCGGCGCGGCAATCGTCCGCATCCCTTCGAGCCAACCGACCAAAGGTGCGCATGCGAAATTCCTCGCCTCGCGCATCGCCGTCTCGACGACCGCATTCCAGTCCTCGATCCGAAACGTTCGGCGTCGCGCAGGGTTGTATCGCGGTCCTTGCCGGAGGCCGAAGAACGCTGGCTCCAGGGAGGCAAGCGCGAGTGCGGGGAAGACTTCAATCAGGTGCAAGCCGCGGCCGGCGGTCCGAGCTATCTCCGGGTCTTCCGCGGCGCCAAGCTGCCCAAGAAATCGTGTAATCGGCGCGGCAGGGCCGAACAGCGGACGCCCCGTGTTCGCCGGCTGCACACCGCCGCCCATCCAAGAGATCAAGCTCGCCGCCACTCTCTCGACTGGCCTCATTCCGGTCGAGTTGGACACGATCGTCGGTTGGTCCAAGGCGACGATCGCGAGCGCGCCTGGGCGGTGAACGTCACGGATGTAGTTGAGAGCGCGATCGAACCCGACCAATTCCGGTGGCCGGAAATCCATGAACCCGACACCGTCGAAATGCACGGAGCAGATCGCACCCGGCGCCTTGGCGTTGTCAGCCCAGGCGGAATCGAAGCCTACGAACTGGGCGGGCCCGCGAGGTTTCGAATCTAACCCGGGTGCCAGCGTCACTCGCTGACCTTCTGGAAGCGTTCACGATGTTGGGCAAGGTACTGCTTGTGGCCCTCCGCGATCCTGATGTGGTCCTCGCCGTTCTTCAGCAACAACGTTGCCTGCTCAGACAGCCGCCGCGACAGCAGGATTGGGCCCTCATCGTCGAACGTCATCAGGGCGGCGTCGAAGGCGGCGTCGAGGTGCGCGGCGAGGAGGAAACCGTTGTAGACGTCGAGGCGTTCTTCGTCGGACGCGCAGTCGGCCCATGGCTTTATATGGCTGGCGCGAAGGAGCGCGCGGTCGCCGATGCCGGTGATGGGGCAGCGGCCGCTCCAGTAGTCTTCGAGGGACGCGCGGAAGATGTCCTGGCCGATACGCTGCTTCGCGAGGCGCTCGGTCTCGGTGGCGGTGGGCATGGACTGTGTCTTTTCGCGGTAGGCGGCCAGCGGCGTGTCGGGGAGCGCGCGTATGAGGGCGGCGGCGCGGCGGATCGCCTTGTCGGCGTAGGGGCCGGCGTCGCCGAAAATGATGAGGCCGACGGCGTCGACGGCATAGGGCGCGGTGCTCTCGGCGTCCTTGCGCATTTCCAGCGACACCAGGGAAGGAACCCGCATGGCGAGGGTGTCCGGCCTCGTCCAGCGGATCGAAACGGACTTCCCGTTCAGGCCCGGGCCGCCGAAGCGGTAGCCGAAATCGTCCCGGCCGAGGCTGATCGGAAACCCGCTGGTGTTGGCGAGCATCTCAATCCGCCAGGAGCCGTGATCGATCATGTCTGCGCCTGATCTTCGGGCGCTTGCCTTGCGCCATTGTGGCCATTGTCCCTGCCGAATTTTTGTGCGATCCGCCTTTGTGGTCAAGCGTTATGCGGCGCTGCGGCTCCCAGTCTGGCGATCCCAGGCTTCGAGGACGAGGCGGCGGGTGCGGTATTCGCCGTAGCGTTTCTTTTCGTTGTCCCTCAGGACGCGGAAGGTTTCGGACGGCGATATTATACTTACCGTGACCATATCCCATAGGTGGTCGGCGTCATTTTGGTTTCTCTTTCAACTCGGCAGCAAGGGCGGCCACCGCCATTTCGAACGCTCGCTGATGGCGATCCCAGCGTCTTTCGGGGGCCGTAGTACCTTTCCGAGGTCGGTTGCGGGCTGAGAGGGTCGAGATAACGTCACTCCATCGATCCGGTAAATTGAGAAGACCATCTCTGGCATTGTTCATATAATAATTGAATGTCCACTCTCGCGCGCTGCGGTCTTGGGGATAACTGATCGCGTTATCTGTAAGCATTTTTGCCAGAAATAACCTCGCGTCCTCGAACACAGCAACTCGGACGCCGGTCTTATCTGCCAAGAACGCGGCACGCCATAAAGAGAAACAAATGGCGACAAGTGTTTGAGATATGTAATTATAATCTTGGCTCTTGGCCCTGCTCGGGTATTTCTCAAATAATTTAAATAATTCGAGTGCAGATCGTTGGTTTCTCGCGCGACTATCGACCAACCACCCTAAATGTCCAGGCGTGAGGTCGTCTTGTTTCATGGGAGGGGGGCTATTTCTTGATTGGAACGGGCTTCTGAGCTTCCGAACGGTGTTGAACGATCTTCCTAAGCGCTCCGTCGAGTACTGCCGGATCGTCGCCGGCTTCCACCTCGCGCCCGAGGGCGCGCATGCGCTTGGCGCGCTCGGCGTCGGACAGTCGAGTTTGCTTTGCCGGCATAACACAATCCGTTCGGTTTCAGTTGTTGGCGACTGCCAACTTATGCCATAACGCCCCTCCCAGTCCGACAGTCTACGCCTTTACGAGCATACAATCGCTTGAGACACAGGTGTTTACTGCGGGAGGAGGTACTCCACCGTCGGGTTATCACGATATCGCAGTCTACAGCGGAATCAGATCGTATGTCAAAGGAGGAGTGAACATAACCATTGGTCAGGGCCAAAGGTATGGTGTGGTGCCAGGCATCTTCGATTCAGACGTTTCTGCTGTCACCTTTGCTTGGGGTGTGAGTGCTCCGTCGGACGTAGATGTTCCAGGAGGTTTCCAGAACATAGACGATCTTGTAAACGCCGACCTCACATTTCAAGTGTTCGGTTGGGAATAATCGCGATGAACAGAAACTCAGAGAAGGTTTCGGATAAGATCTGTGTTCTTTATAATCCGAGTAATGGGCGTATTGTACACGTGCATCGGTCGACCGTCCTTGCTGGGGGCAAATTAGAAACGGATGAAGAAGTCGCGGTGCACGCGAAGGAAAATGCAGCTGCGGCTGGGCACCTCGTCGAAGCTTTAGAAATTTTACACCTTTCACCGGAGGCCTATGACGCTTCGAAGTTCTATATGGTCGACATTGAGGAGAAAAGGCTCGTAGAGCGTCAGAAAACTCGTCGTGTTTGGACCGGCCCGTAATATTCTTTAAGTAAATAGATCATAAGCCTATTGCCAAAAAAGCTCCGATCGCTGAGGGATGGCATCGGATCCAACCTCGGCATGAGCGCGGGCGATGAAAGAACAATCGCGCACAGAGTTCGCATCAGTCGGCGCCGCGGCGAGAGCGCAAGATGCAGCAGGTCGCAGTGGCCTGACAATTTCTGCGGCGCTTCGCGCCCGCGGCACCGCAACGTGACAAAGCCCTACCGATTGACGACGAAGACGTCGCTCAAGAAATTCACGTGCGGCCCAAGGTGCTGTTTGCCCTTCGTCAGCGTATCCAAGTCTCTGTCCATGGCCCTGGCCAGTTCGGGCATTGAAATCCTGCCCTCATCGTCAGCGCGAGCTCCACCAGCGAGCGCGTCGAGAAAGGCCTGTGTGAACGCCCCGTGATTCCAAGCGGCGCTCTCCATCGAAAGCTCGTCCTTACTCGAAGACGTCAGTACTGTGACAGTGTCTCTCGTGACCAGATTGCGCAGAACGGCGTCGAGATTTATCGCGGAGGCACCGAGCCCGGCCGCACCGGAGTGGCAAGCGTCAAGAAGCAACAGGACCTTCCCCTTCTCCGCGACTGCCGTCACCGCCTTGGCAAATTCGGTTAGAGAAACCCCGGTTGTTTGCATCGCTCTTTGTGTCGCGATGTCAAATCCATAGGGTATAAGGTAGAAATCATCATCCTTGATCAATGCGCCGTGCGTTGAAATCAGGATGACCGCAACGTCCTCCACCGGCCCGGCCTGCATCGTCCTCGCGATATCGTCCATCGCATCTAGGATGGCCTTCCGGCCTGCCGTCTGATCGCGCAGGAGGACGGGCTTGACGTCGACATACAGGGTCGCCCTGTCGGGCATGCTCTTCTGGTTCAGAAGCGCGCGCGCCACCTCGCGCGCGTCGTCGGCCGCGTAGTCGAGATGCAGAGCACCAGCCTTGTCGCCGAAATGGTCGATGCCGATCGCCAGCACATGCAGCACTGCCCCAGGCGGCTTCAAGCTGCCAGTGGCGTTCTGAACGCTTACGCGGGCCGTCGCGACATCGGCGATGGGGAGCGCGCGGGCGATTTCGAGCTGATCCAGAACGATCTTCAAGGCGTCCGGTCGGTGCAGCGCCGGTATTGAGGAGACGGAGAAAGTCTTCGCGGCCTCGTCCGTTCCGTGATTGACCACCCATTTCAGCGCATCTTTCGCCCCGTCGGTCGCCTCATAGAAACCTTCCGGCGTCCACAGCACCCAATCTCTTTTGTTTGGGAGCACTTGCAATGCGAGCAGTTCGGTCCCGTCGTCGCCGCGACGCCAGCGGATCGTACCATCGCCGTGGGCCGCGACGACGATTTGACCATCCCTGCTGGCGTTGACCGCCCAGACTTCTTCTCGCGTCAATCGTCGCCATTTGAGCGCGCCCGCATCGTCGAATGCGGCAAGGGCGGAGCTCAAACCGAGATAAAATCGTTTGCTGCCTGGGGCGATCGCGAGACTTCGAGAAAGTCCATATTCTTCAGTTGGAAGTGATTTACCGGCCAGCGTGGGAGGATCGCGAGCAGCGCGCCAACCTTCTACCGCCAATCCCATTCGGTTTGGTGGGAGCGTCTGATCGTCATTTGGTGCGTTGGCGCTCAATCGAAGGGACCGCACATCGAATCTCAGTTTGGTATTTGCTGCATCGCCAAAGCCGAAATCGATGATCGTCGCGTCCTTGGAAACTTTCAGTGTGTCGGGCCGACCGGTAAAATAGGGGAGTGGCGATGGAACTGTCCAAATGTTCTGTCCCTCGGCGGTCATCAGTTTGAGGCATGGCGAGAACGATGCGACAAGAATACGGCCCCCAGGCAAGGCCGCAATTCCCGTATCGAGCGGGATATCTGCAACGAGGTTTGGCCCGCAAGAGGTCAGCCGCCGTTCTCTTCCCCCTCCGGCCTGATCCCACGCCAATACGACAAATCGTCCGTCGGCGATGGGATTGCCGGCCGCGAACAAGGTGTGCCCGTCGCGGGACCAGGCAACCACCGAGAGTCCGGCTGGCCCGGAATTCAGATTAGTTCGGCCTGGCCCAGGGGCGCGAGTGAGGGACGTTCCGCTCAGAACGTCGACGGCCGCGATATCCTCGTAGCCGACCGCGAGAAGCTGGCCGTCCGGACTGAAAGCTATGGTGCGAGGAAGATCTCCGCTCGGTGCCTTAACCGGCTTGTCGAAGAGGCGAAACTTCGAGTCGTAGAGCCGAATTGTCCCAGCTGAGTCCTGGGACGCCGTTGCGAGTTCGGCCGTCAGGCGCGAATGCAACGCCTAAGCTGACGCCGTCGTAGTCGTCTCGAAAAGCTTCGCCCCATTGCCTGTCGCGGTCGAAGACTTGGAGGCCACCCTCTTCCAGAGTGGCAGCGAGGTAGCGCCCGTCGTGGGAGAAGGCGAGAGCCATGACGGCGCTTGGCAAGCCTTCGTAAATGCGTCGGATCATGTCGCCGCTTTCACGATCGAACAAATAAATAGCCGTGGGGCCGGAGAGGCTCTCGGTCCGACCTCCGGCCGCGATGGTCGATCCGTCGGGGCTGATCGTCACCGCGAAGATATTTCCAACCGGATTGGGCCCGGTCGGGATCCATATCGTCCTCAACAGCTTGCCGTCCGCGACAGACCAAATCCTCACTGTACGATCGGCGCCGCCGGTGATCGCGAACCGGCCCTCATGATCCACCACCAGAGACCAAATGGAGGAAGTGTGCATCCCAGGATCGACGACGAGAATTGGTCGGTCATAGAGGTCCTGCGCGGCGGCGGACGCCACAAGTAGAACTGCGACAAGAGCCAGCGCGGCGGCTATTGTGCCGGCGCGACTCCAAAATCGGGCCATTCGGCAGCCTCCAGTTGGGTCTTGATCGTCTCCAGCTCAAGCTTGTCGGTTTCGACTTTCCGCGCCCAGAGCGCGCTGACGCCAGCGGAAATGGCGTTGATGATGGGTTCGACCGGCGCTTTCAAAATGTCTTCGACCACGCCTTTGGTCCCGCCAGAATCTGAAACTGTCTTCAGCGCGGCGTCGCAGACCTCCTGCAGCCCCGCGCCGGCCTTCTTGACGTCGGCCAGGACGGTCGGCAGCGTTTCCGGGTTGCCGCCCTCAACAAGCGCGACCGTCAACGCGGCGATAGCCCCGTGGGCTGCGGATTTAGCCAACCCATAGGTGAACCCGCCGCTCTTGATCGC
This sequence comes from uncultured Alphaproteobacteria bacterium, assembly GCA_963794155.1. Taxonomy (GTDB): domain Bacteria; phylum Pseudomonadota; class Alphaproteobacteria; order Rhizobiales; family Beijerinckiaceae; genus Roseiarcus. The sequence goes on from CAWCCX010000013.1 coordinate 35,946, forward strand.
CGCCTTGTCAGTGCTAGATTTCAACGTTTCGGCGCAGATCTCGGCTCTCGAGCGCGCTTCAGCCAGCTGTCCGATCGTCTCCGTCCAACCGAGGCTCGTCGCGGCCGCCGCGGCTGGCGCGATGAGCGCCTGAATCGCCGCGACGAGAATAGCGATTCTCCACATGCCGATTTCCCCGCCGTCCGCGGCCTTATCGCCTGAAGCGAAAACTCTTCAAGACGAACGCTAGTGGATAGAATCAAACGCTTCAGATCCTCAAGGCGCGCCCAACCTCACTGGAATCGTCTTCGGATCGCCGAAGCGAAACTAATTCCTCCTTGATGGCACATATTCAGCCCGTCTCGCTGTGATCAGCGTCACACTTCGCAACCAGTCGAACCGCCGCGTTACCGATTATCCCTGTGCGCGCTGCAAGGTCTCCCGTCCAGGCGCTCGATAAACGCCAGGGACAGCGCGTCCTTCAGCGCGAACCGAAGCGGCGGCGAGGCAACACGTTGATGTCGATGAGGTTGAGCTCCGCGACAAGGCTCGTTGGGGGGTCGGGTGCCGGCGAGATTGAGGGGAGGCTTTGACGAAGGCTCAGTCGCCTTTGCGCCTCGGCAAAGCTCGCGTCTATCTTATGGGTCACCAGCTCATAAAGCACTTTGTGCCTGCGAGAGCGCATTTGCGCGGCAAGCTCAGTCAAATACGCGGCTTCGTCGTGCGCGCGAAGACCAAATCGCGTGATCAGGTCTGTCGCAACTGCCGCGACCTCACCCCTGCGCGGATCAAAGAACGGCAGTCGCATCGAGAAACCCTCGAGTTGCCGACCACAACGCCTGAGCAGGCGAGTAGTGGCTCAAACCATCAAACCAACAAAAGGCGCGGCACTGAGTCAAGCGCAAGCTCAGCCAGCATGGGTCTTATACCAAAGGCTCTGCTGGCTGACTTATGGGGGATTGAACGAAGCCGCTACCGCGGCGCGCACATCGAGATTTTGTGAGGGTCTCCTGCCTGAGAGGATGTGGATGTTGAAGCCCATCCCTCAGACAGGAGTAGCCGATGGCCCAGTTGAGCCCTCTTCGCCGCCGCATGATCGAGGACATGACCGTCCGTAACATGTCGCCGGCGACGCAGCGATCCTACGTCAGCGCGGTTTCGAAGTTCAGCCGGTATTTTGGCAAGTCGCCCGAGCAGCTGGATCTGGAAGACGTTCGCGCTTTTCAGGTCCATCTCGTCTCGACGGGCATCTCATGGCCTGGTCTCAACCAGATCGTCTGCGCCTTACGCTTCTTCTACGGCATCACGCTCGGCGAGGCGAACGTTCCCGAGCGTATCCCCTATGCGCGCGAGCCGCGCAAACTGCCGGTTGTGTTGAGCGCCGACGAGGTGGTGCTGTTTCTGGAGTCCGTCTCGAGCCTGAAGAGCCGGGCGGCGTTGACCACGGCCTATGCGGCCGGGCTCAGGGCCTCGGAGGTCGCGGGGCTGAGAGTGGCGGACATCGACAGCACGCGGGGCGTGATCCTGGTCCGTCATGGCAAAGGCGCGAAAGATCGCAACGTGATGCTGTCTACGCAATTGCTCGGCATTTTGCGCGCCTATTGGAGGCTCGCCCGGCCAACGATCTATCTCTTTCCCGGACGGGATGAAGAGCATCCGATTGATCCGACGGTGTTGCACGCTGCGTGCCGATCGGCGGTCAATGCCGCCGGGTTGACCAAGCGGGTCACGTTGCACACGTTGCGCCATAGCTTCGCGACGCATCTCTTGGAAAGCGGAACGGACATCCGGATCATTCAGGTTCTGCTCGGTCATAACAATCTGTCGTCGACGGCGCGCTACACGCAAGTCGCGACCCACACGATCCGGGCGACGCAGAGTCCGCTCGATCGATTGTCGTTGGAGGTCATGCCGCCGGGATAGACGGGCGCTCCGGCGCTGGCAATGGCACGCGCCGGAGCTTCCTTCGACCGACCGACAATCGAAGTCGCGGATATTCTGCGTCGCCATGGCGAGGCCTATCTTCGCGATCACGTCGGACATGTAGGGCGGACCGAGCAGCGCGTGATGAGCGCGATCGCGGCGTGCCGAACGGCGGCGCTCGGCGGCCATGTCGAAGCCTGCGACGATTGTGGCGCGACGCGCATCGCTTACAACTCGTGCCGCAATCGGCACTGCCCGAAGTGCCAAGGAGCGGCGCGGGCGCAATGGCTAGCCCACCGGCAGGCCGAACTGTTGCCGGTTCCCTATTTCCACCTCGTGTTCACGCTGCCCGCGCCGATCGCGGCTGTCGCCTTCCAGAATAAGAGCGCCGTCTATGCGATGCTGTTCAAGACCGCCATTGAGGCCGTGACCACGCTGGCCGCCAATCACCGCAGGCTCGGAGCGCGGATCGGCGGCCTGGCCATCCTGCACACTTGGGGGCAGGCGCTGACGCACCACCCTCACATCCATTGCGTCGTCCCCGGCGGCGGACTTTCCATCGACGGCTCCCGATGGATCGAGGCGCGCTCGAGCTTCTTTCTGGCCGTCAAGCCGCTCGCCCGGCTGTTCCGTCGCCTGTTCCTCGAACGCCTGCAAGCCGCCTTCGACGCGAAGGGCCTCGGATTCTTCGGTGATCTCGCCTATCTCGCCGATCGCGCCGCCTTCGCCGCACAGCTGGCTGCGGTGCGTCGCCTCGATTGGATCGTCTACGCCAAGAAGCCCCTTGGCGGACCCGCGCGAGTTCTCGCCTATCTCGGCCGCTACACCCATCGCGTCGCCATCGCCAACAGCCGCATCCAAGCCTGCGACGACGAACATGTCAGATTCACCTGGAAGGACTATCGCGAGGACGGCGCCGTAAAGACCATGAATCTGAAGCCCGACGAGTTCATCCGGCGCTTCCTGCTCCACGCCTTGCCCGACGGCTTCCATCGCATTCGTCACTTTGGATTCCTCGCCAATGGCCATCGAACCGAAAGGCTGGCCCTCTGTCGCTCGCTCCTGGCAAGCCAGGTCGAGCCGACAGCGCACGGAAAGGAAGAACCGGCCTCGCCCGAACCGGACAACAGTAACGGCGTCGATCCTCCGCCCTGTCCGGATTGCGGCGGGCCGATGAGGTTCGTCGCCGACCTTCCTCGTAGCGGCGAACGGCCTCGGTCCAAGACGTCGTCGTTTTGGTGCGATACTTCATGAGCGCCGCTGTGACGATCCCGCCCACAATCACGGTTCGCGCCCTTTCCGTCACGCCAACAATCGGAGGCGGTCGAAACAACTTGAGCCCTCCCGAAGTCGCAGCGCTCATCAGACGCTACTGGCGCGCACTTCCAGCCCATGCAAGCCCCGTTTCGCTGTCGGCCGCTCGCCAAACCCATCATGTTCGCCGCGCGTCGCAAGCCGAAGCGACGAAAGCGCGCTCGCGCCTTACACAAAGCCCATAGCGCCGCCAGCCAACCTCCCCGCGACTTCGTTCAATCCGGCTTCAATGAGGTCCGCTACCCTATGCTCGCAATGTTGCGCCGCGGACCTCACAGAAGCCTCTAGATTCCCGAATCGCGGCGGGGGTGATTCAAGGTGGCGCGGAGGATTCGCGCCATGCCGTCAGCCGGTTTGAGACAAGTCCAGCTCCGGCAAATCGCGTCATTTAGCTGTGCTGCGGAATTGGTCGCCATTGGGGCATAGCGCACTCTAGCACGCCCACCGACCGGCAGATTGATGGGTTCACGGCCTAGCTGTCACGAAAACCTCCTGGACCCGTGGCGTGCTTTGCTGTTGGACAACTTGTAGCAAGCGACAGCGCGATGATGTAGGTTGCGTCGCCTTTTAATCGCGCCCGTCCAGATGCCGAAGAACGTTCAACACGAACCCGATCAAGCCTCGCCGCCTGTCGAGCCCTTGAGCTTGGGCCTGCGGGCGGTTTCGGCTCCGTCCATCCCGCCAATCGACATCGAAAAGGAAAAGCAACAGCTCCTCCGCGAACTCAAAACCACCAAGGGGTCGCGTTTCAACGCCGCGCAGCGATTGGGACACCGCGACAAGGTTGAATCGAACGATCGCATTGATTTCAGGATGCGTTATCGTCGTTACCCTTCTGCCGGTTTACTTTCCCGTCGGCACAACGGCGACCAGTGCGGTAAGCTTCCTTACGATTGCTTTCTCAGTCTTCATCCTAGCGATGTCGTTGCTCCAATACTCAAATTCCGATCCGGTGCGAGCCGAACAGCATCACCGCTGCGGCTTGGAGCTGAACAGCCGCCGCTTCCGAAATTCCAACGCGAGCAGGGTCACCGCGATGGCGAGCCAGCGCCCAAGGCGAGCGACCACCCTTTGTGAACGAGGGCGCGTCTAGGGCCCAGTTGTCGCCTGCAAGCCCTGCGGCCAAAACCTCGACCACCGGCGCGATATTGGCGCCACGCGCGCCCTACGAATGTCCGGTGTACGTGTGCGCCGTGCAAAGGTGGCGCTTTCCGGCGGGTGCAAGCCCCGCCCGGCCAACCGCTCCAGCCGGAAGCAACCGGAGCAGTCATGGAGGTAACGAAATGGCTGAAGCCTTCGGTGTAGCTGGTCACGTATAGGTGACCGCGCGAGTGTGCGGGCCGCAACGCGAGTGAACGCTGAGCAGGCCCCGAAAAGGACGATGTACAGGCCGACCCGACCACGTTATCGGGGAAGGCTGATACGGCAGGGTGAGATGAGCGAAGACGACACCCGGCCGCTGCACCGGGGTAGTGGCGGCAGCACGCACACAAGGAAAGCGCGCGCAACACGGGAAGCCCCAAAGCGTGGTTAGGTCAGGGATGACAGGACCAACTGGACGCCCGCGAGGGACAGGCCGGGCGCTCTGGGGTGGCGGAGAGGTTCGTAGTACCGCGGAAACCGGGTAACTCCGGCGGAGGGAAGGAGCCTCAGTTCAAGACAGACGCGGGACGTGGCGACGGACATGGAGATTGGGCAACCTATCAACTCCACATGATGTTCAAGAGCTGCCGATGGCGTCGCACGCGAAAGACGGCGTGAGGGTCTTGTCCGAGAGCCGGATGCGGGAAATCCGCACGTCCGGTTCGATGAGCGGGGCGTGGAAACGGAGCTATGGTTGAGCCACCAAGGCACCGCCAGACGAAAGGGGCGGAAACAGACATGCTCAACCTAACGCCACCGCGCCACGTCTCGAACTCTACCGATTTCGTTGAAGAACTCCGTTTCCGCTTGGCGGCGATTGGCGTCATAGGCGGCTTTCGGCGAGGCAAAGCTGGTCCTCTGCGCCTCAGGTGGCGAAGATCGGCGCCGGGAAGGGGATGAGCTTCGCCAGTTTCCGCAGATTTTGGGCGGTGGCGGCCAACAGGAACTCGTCTTTGGCTCCGCTCGGCCCACGCAGACGCAATCGACCGAGCCTGAGGATGCGCTTCAGGTGAGCGAAGAGCATCTCGACCTTCTTTCGTTCCCGGCGTGAGACGGCGTAGGCCTCGGTCTTGGCGATTGCGCGCGCCTTGTCGCGAGCAGCTTCGTGGACCGAGCGCGCGATCTTGCGTGCAGGCGAGTTCGGGCAACACTTGGGCTTGAGCGCGCAGGCCTCGCAGTCACGCTTGCGCGCAAAGTAGATCATCGTGCCGTCCTTCGTCAGCCCGTCGCGTGGCTTGGCGAAAGCGCGGTGATGGAGTGGATGCCCCCTCCTGACGGCATCGCAATGTGCCAAGGTGGCGATGTTTGTCGTACCCCACGCAACGGAGAGGGCATCCATGAAAGAAGCTAGCATCATCGGTCTCGACCTTTCAAAGCGGTCCTTTCAGGCGCACGGCGCTCTAGCGGACGGAAGCGTAGCCTTTCGAAAGAAGCTCACGCGCGAGAAAGTCCTCGGCTTTCTTGCCGAGCAGCCACGCTGCGTCGTCGCCATGGAGGCCTGCGGGAGCGCCCATCACTGGGGTCGGGCTATTCGCGACGCCGGGCATGAAGTTCGCTTGATCCCGCCTGCGTACGTCAAGCCTTTTGTCAAACGCCAGAAGAACGACGCGGCGGACGCGGAAGCGATTGTGGAAGCGGCGAGCCGACCGACCATGCGCTTCGTTGCGGTCAAAACGGAGGAACAACAGGCGCGCGCCATGCTGTTTCGGACACGGGATCTCCTGGTCCGTCAACGCACGCAACTGATCAATGCGCTGCGCGGTCAATTATCCGAACATGGCGTCGTGGCGCCGCAAGGGCCCGCGAACGTGGCGATTCTCGCTCAGGCGATCGACGACATGACGCCTTCACTTCCGTTGCTCGTGGTCGAATTGGCGCGCGTATACCTCGATCAGATAGACGGGCTTTCGGAGAAGGTCGCGGGGCTCGAGAAGGCGATAGCGTGCGAAGCCAAGCGTGGCGCCATGACCCGTCGCCTGCAGACAATGCCGGGCGTTGGGCCGATCACGGCCATGGCGATCGAGACGTTCGCGCCGCCAATGGAGGTATTCCGCCGCGGGCGCGATTTCGCAGCCTGGCTTGGGCTCGTCCCTGTGCAACACTCGACCGGAGGCAAGCAGGTTCTCGGGAAAACTTCCAAAATGGGGCAGCGCGATATTCGCCGGCTGTTAATCACCGGCGCAATGGTCATCGTGCGCTGGGCTTGCCGGAAGGGGGCGCAGGAAGGAACCTGGCTGCACCGCATGCTCGGCCGCAAACCGCGCATGCTTGTGGCGATCGCCCTCGCCAACAAAATGGCCCGTTCAATCTGGGTCATGCTGACAAAGGGGGAAGATTATCGAGGTCCTGTGGCTGCCACCCCCTGATCCACGATCAGGTTGAGCGGCCAAGGGAACGTCGGGCGTGTGAGGAGGTCGAGGAACGGTAAGGGCAAATGATCGGTCAGATCCGGGCCAGGAAATGCAATAAATACCATCGAGCTCAAAAGCTCGCCGCGGTGATTTGCGCCCGGTCCGCGCATCTCCATACCGGCCAGCGGTCGTGACAGGCCGCGCCAAAGGCCTGATACATGACCGCACCCGATCACGCGACCAAACCATTCGAAACCATCTTGCGCGAGCGGGGGCATCCATACATGGTATTTCTTCAGCTCTTTGCCGCCAGGGCAGACATAGAGGTTGCGCTCTGGATCGAAGGCGAAGTCGCTGCGCGAAAGAGTTCCGTCCGTGCGCTCGGACTTGTCCATCAGTTTCACGTGCGGCTCGATCCCGCGCTCGTCCACCAGCCATCCAACCATCTCGGCCGAGCCGTAACCCGCGTCGGCGACCAGACGCGACGGGGTGACCTCGAACTGTTCGGCGGTGCGGTCGAGCATCGTCTTGGCCGCTCCGACCTCCGCCTGACGAATGGCCGTCGTCGCCTCGACGTCCATGATCACCGCATGCTTGAGATCGATAAGGTAGTTGTCGGAATAGGCGTAGACCGCCGGCTTGTCGGCCGCGGCTGTGTAGCGGGCGGCCGGATCGGTCGGAGAGATCGACTTCGGCTCGACCGGCGTCGCCCCGCCGAAGGCCGCGTCATCCAGAACCGAAAGATATTCGGCGACCGCGCGGCTGGACGTCGGATCAAGGTCCTCGACCTTGGCGACGCTTCGCCGTCGATGCGCGTCGGCCACGATCATGCTGGCGTCAACTGCGAAAGCTTCGCCTCCCACGATCCCTTCCTTCATGCAGCGCGCCACCACGGTCTCGAACAGCTTGCGCAACAGGTCGCTCTCACGGAAGCGGCCGTGGCGGTTCTTCGAGAACGTCGAATGGTCCGGAACGTCGCCGTCGAGCCCCAGCCGGCAAAACCAGCGATAGGCCAGATTGAGGTGGACCTCCTCGCACAGCCGCCGTTCCGAGCGAACGCCGAAGCAATAGCCGACGATGAGCATCCGGATCATCAGCTCGGGGTCGATCGAAGGCCGCCCGACCTCGCTGTAATAGGGCTCGAGATGCGCCCGAACGGCCGAAAGGTCGACGAACCGGTCAATCTTGCGAAGCAGGTGACCGTCGGGAACGTGCCGCTCCAGGCTGAAGCCGTAGAACAGCGCCTCTTGCATCACCCGCCGCTCGCCCATCATCGACCGAATCTCCTTCCCCCAAAGAGAAGAGAATCAGTCTCCGGCGCCTCGATCAAGCGGAGTTTTTCAACGCAATTGGCGGATTGCGGTCGTAGACCGAAGGTCCGGTTTAGGATGGAGATCGGTCCAAGGCGCACCGGTAGGGTTGCGTGGGAACTGTCGGTCCTTGGCGGCTTTCCGAACGGGTCGGATCGACCGAAGCCCCCCAGTCTCTTCGCTCGAAATAGCCCGATCGTGCCGCTAGACACCTCGCCCGGACTGGACGATTATCCCACCAAGCGATGTAGGGCGCGGCGATGGACGTCGGCGGGTGGCTTCGCGGTCTTGGGCTCGGCCAATACGAGGAGAAGTTCCGGGACAACAAGATCGACGCGGACCTGCTGCCGCGGCTGACAGTTGACGACCTCAAGGACATTGGCGTTTCTGTTGTTGGCGATCGAAGACGGCTACTCGACGCGATCGCGACATTGGCCGGCGCAAAACCTCCGGCGGACGTTGCTGTTTCCTCATCAAAGTCCGCGCCACCAAAAACTCCCCAAGTCTCGGCCGAGCGCCGCCCGATCACAGTGATGTTCTGCGATCTCGTGGGCTCAACCACCATTTCGGCCGCGCTCGACGCCGAAGACTGGCGAAACCTGGTCAACGCCTACCTCGACGAGGCGACTCGGGCTGTAACCGTGCTCGGCGGCTATGTCCTCAAGCGGCTGGGCGATGGGCTGATGGCGCTCTTTGGCTATCCGCACGCGCAGGAGAATGACGCCGAGCGCGCCGTGCGGGCGGCGCTGGCGATCCAGCGCGGCCTTGCGGACATCAACGCCAGGAACTCCGCCGCAGGCGGGCCTGAGCTATCGGCCCGCATCGGTCTTGAGTCCGGACCCGTGGTCGTCGAGGACAGCGGCGAGGTGTTCGGCGATGCGCCCAATGTCGCCGCTCGCGTTCAAGGCGTCGCCGAGCCGGGCTCGGTGCTGATCACCATGAACGTCCAGCGCCAGGTTGCCGGGCTTTTCGTCGTTGAGGAGCAAGGTCCACGCGAACTGAAAGGCGTGGCCCAACCGATCCAGCTTTTCCGCGTTGTTCGAGCGAGCGGCGGCCGGCGCTTCGGCGCCCGCACACTTACTCCGCTGGTCGGGCGCGAGGAGGAGCTTGACCTTCTGCGTCGGCGCTGGGAGCGGGCGGTGAGAGGCGAGGGCCAACTCGCGCTGGTGGTCGGCGAACCCGGCATTGGCAAGTCGCGCCTCGTCGAGGAGTTTCGCCTGAAGCTCGGCGAGACGCCGCACACTTGGGCCGAATTCTCATCGTCGCAACTGTTACAGAATACGCCGTTGCACCCGATCGCCGAATGGGGACGCCAGCGCTTCGCCGCGGATGAGCCCGCCGCTCGGCGCCTCGCTGACCTCGAGAATACGCTTCGGCTGATCGGCCTCGACGCCTTAGAATATGCGCCCCTGCTCGCGCCGCTGGTGGACATCCCGCTGCCGGAAGAGCGCGCGGCGAAGCTCGCGCCCGAAGATTTGCGCCGCCGGCAATTGGCGGCGATAACGACATGGTTTCTGGCAGGGGCGCGCTCACAGCCCGCAGCGCTCGCGTTTGAGGACCTGCACTGGGCCGATCCGACCTCGCTTGATCTCATGCAGGCTCTCGCCGAGCGCGGTCGGACGGCGCCGCTCTTCATTATCGCAACCGCGCGGCCGGAATTCCGCCCGCCCTGGAGCCTGCGCTCGCATCACAGCGTCATCTCGCTCAGCCCCCTTGATCGCGCCGACGTGGCGCAGATGGTCGGCGAACTCGCCGCTCGCCATGCGCTGAGCAAGGAGGTGATCGAGGGCGTGAGCGAACGCACCGGCGGGGTGCCATTGTTCGTCGAGGAGGTCACGCGGCTTCTGCTCGAGCGAGGCGAGGCCGGCGGGTTGCAGGCGATCCCGCCGACGCTACAACAGTCGCTCGCGGCGCGGCTCGATCGGCTTGGCCAGGCGCGCGAAGTCGCGCAGATCGGCGCCGTCCTAGGGCGTGATTTCACCTATTCGCTGTTGCGCGCGGTTGGCGGAGTCGACGACCCCGCCCTTCAGTCCGCGCTCGACAGGCTCGCCGGCGCGGACCTCCTCATCGCCGAGGGCGCGGGCCATGAGGCGAACTATCGCTTCAAGCACGCGCTGATCCAGGACGCAGCCTACGAGAGCCTGCTCAAGAGCCGCCGCCGGGCGCTGCACCGTCGCGCCGCCGAAATCCGGCGCGATCAGCCCGAGGGCGCTGCAGCCGAGCCGGAAGTCATCGCCCATCACTTCACCGAGGCCGGACTCGACGACCTCGCGATCGAATGGTGGGGAAGAGCGGGCGACCAGGCCCTGCGCCGGTCGGCCCTCCAGGAAGCGATCGCCCATCTCGGCAAGGCGATCGCCATGGCGGACAAGGCGGGCGCGACGGCGCGCCGCTCAATAGGCGGCTCGGCCGTTCCGAACCAGCGGCTGACGCAGTTGCACGTTTCCTACGGGAACGCACTCATTGCCGCCCGCGGCTACGGCGCGCCGGAAACGACGGAAGCCTTCGCGAAGGCCCGCGAGTCGGCCTATGGCGACAAGGATGCGCCGGGCCGGCTGGCGGCCGACTTTGGCTTGTGGGCCAGCAGTACGTGGCGAGGCGACTTGCCGGCGATGCGGGCGCACGCGGCGGCCTTCCTCAGCGACGTCGAGGCGAGACCCGATTCGCCCGAGGCCGGCGTCGCCCATCGCGCCGCCGGGGTCAATTGCTGGTTCGCCGGCGAGTATCGCGAGGCGCGGGATCATTTGGAACGCGCGCTCGCCTTGTTCCAACCCGGGCGCGACGACGATCTGGCCTTTCGCTTCGGATGGGACCCCGACGTCGGCGCGATGGCCTATCTGGCGACTGCGCTATGGCCTCTCGGCGAAGTCGATCGCGCGGTTTCGCTCATCGACCGCATGCAGGCGCGGATCGCGGACCTCACCCATGTCGGCACGCTCGCAAACGAAAGAATGCACGCGGCCATGTTCGAATTGATGCGTGGCGACCACGCGCGCGCCACGGCGAACGCTTTCGAACTCGCCCGTCTCACTCGCGAGCACGACCTGCTCTTGTTTCGCGCTTTCGGCGTGTTTCTCGAGGGTTGGGCGACCGCTGCGACCGGCGCCCTCGGCAGCGGGCTCGAGGACATGCGCCGCGGCGCAGAGCTGCTGCGCGAACAGAACGTTCTGTTGTCCGACGGGTTCGTGAAAATTGCGCTGGCTGAGGCCGAAGCCCGCGCGGGCGATCCCGATCGCGCCGTCGCGATCCTCGACGAAGCGCTGGCGACCGCGGATCGGCTAGGTTATCGCGCATTCGAAGCAGAACTGCATCGGGTGCGCGGCGATATCCTGCTGAAGCGCGACCCCGCCAACCCCGCGCCCGCGCAAGAAGCCTTCCTGACCGCCATCGCGGTCGCGAAGCGGCAGGCCACGCGCAGCTTCGAACTGCGCGCGGCGCTTGCGCTCGCCAAGCTCTACCAATCGACCGGCCACCCCGCCGACGCCCACGCCGTCCTCGCGCCGGCGCTCGAAGGCTTCGCGCCGACGCCGGAAATGCCCGAGATCGCGGAGGGCAGGCGCTGCTTGCGGCGCTAGACAATGAGGGCGTGAACCTTGGGGTAGGTCTATCGGCAGGGAGCTGACCGTATCGACCAATATCAACGCCCGCGGGTATTTGGGAACGGCGGCTTTCCGTCCGCTTGCGGTCGGACGACGGCGGTCGTGAACTACCGCTGAGGGTCGACTCCGGCCAGTCGGCACGAGAACCAAGCGTCAGGTTTTGACCACTAATTCACCGAGCAACCGTGACGCGGATCGTTTCTCAGGCGCGCGCCGGAGTCTGAGCCAGTCTCAAATCCTTAGCGTACGATTTTGGGAAGATTCTGCGATGACCCCCTTTGGCTTACCGCCGACGCGCCCAAGGCAAAACTATTCGCCTGGATAGCTGCGCCGTCGCGATTCTGGGTGTTCTGAATCAGGAACACCATCAAGAAAGTTACGAATTTCAGGAGGGAGTCGCGAAGGGACCCGCTCGCCTTTATCGCCTCCCGCAACTCGCTCGCGGCATGCAGTGACCCTTTCCCGACGCCTGAATATAAACGGCGTGGGGGGAGCGATGATTGCCGAGCACGATAGGCAGCCCAGTCATACCTTCGCGGCCAATCAATCCGACCTCGACTTCTTTGCCGCTGCGTTGAATCGCGACGACGGATGCGACCGTGAGCGAGCGCGTCAATGAAGGGTGTTAGAGTGACCGGCCGAGCACAATGGCGGCTTGCCACCGCCAAGCCCATAGGAAGCCCGCCGATCCGCTTGCCTTGGGCGCGGTTCCTTTCATGACCGCCCGAGGCCCGGACGGCCGCAGCGGGCTTGGCGGTCATCGCCAACGCGCTCGAGCAGGTTGGAAGACAGACGTCTTCTTGTTATAATCCGGCTGTGTCCGGCGATAGCCGGGAATTGAAGGTGCCTTTGGTTGTGCGCAGTGATATAGTTGCTTCAGAAATGGCAGTTATATCAATATGATACGAGACATAATCGATGAAAGCCCTTCCGCCGCCGAGCGCGCTCCAAATCCACAATCCGGGTCTGCGCCTCCTCCATTGGCTAATGGCGGCGCTGATCTTCGTCGGGCTGCCGCTTGGGGTGTGGGCCTCCGAGCTGCCGCGCGGGCCTCAGCGATCGGACATTCTGTTCTTCCATAAATCGATCGGCATGACCGTGCTGGGCCTGGTCGTGCTGCGCATCGTCTGGTGCCTCGCCGCCGGCGCGCCGGCCTATTCCGAACCGCTCGGCAAACTGACGCACGCTGCGGCGCAGGCCGGGCATATTGCGCTCTATGCGTTGATGATTGCGCTGCCGGTCAGCGGCTACCTGTCCTCAAACGGCGCCGGCGCCGTTGTTCCCTGGTTCGGTCTCTTTTCCTTTCCTCACCTGCTGCCGAAGAACGATACGCTTAGGGTGGCGGCCGGGCAGGCGCATTTAGTGTTCGCCTGGACGATCGCCTTTGTGCTCGCCGCCCATCTCGGCGCGGTCGTATGGCATGCCGCGATCAAGCGCGACAGCGTGTTAACCCGGATGTGGCCGCGATTTCGGCCGGCCGCGCGGATCGCCAAATCGTAACTGGCTCGGCGCTCACGAGCCGCTCACTGCGTGGGCGGCCCTGACCGGCCAGGCGAGCGCGTCGGGCAGCGACTGCGCGACAGTGTTGGCGAGCGCCGACGCGGGTTCGTTGTTCCATGTCGATCGAATGACCGGCGACAGGACGACGCCGACGCCGACCAGGTAAATGATGACGATCAGGGCGAGCACGAGGCGCATCTTGGCAAGTCCTAGCGTCGTCCGGGCTGACGACTAACAGAGACAACACCGATCAGCCGCGCTTGTTCCGTCCCTCGCGGCGGATTCGAGAATCTGACACAACGGACGCGCATCCTGCCCCATGCAGGCAGCGGCCGCCTCCGGAACCATTCATTGGACCGCGCGTTCCTCGCCCTCTCGACTAGAACCGAGGAGGAACTCATGTGTGTTATGATCGCGGGACTTTCAATCTTGGCGCTCGCTGCCTTACCGACCGTCGCCCTCGCCGACGGCGATGGGGCCTTGACCGGCGCGGCTGGCGGCGCGGTGGCGGCGCGGTGGTGGGTGGCCCGGTCGGCGCGGCAGTCGGTGGCGTCGCCGGCGGCGTGATCGGCGGCGTGGCTTCCGGACCGGGGCCGGTCGTCGTCGCTCCTGCGCCCGTTGTCCCGGCAGCGCCGTGCAGCACCCGAACCACGACGACCCAGGACAACAATACCGGCGCCAGCGTCACCCGGCAGACGACCGATTGCCCGAATTGAGGTCGGCGTCGGGTAGAGCCACCAGCAACGCCTGAACCCGGCCGGCCTTCGCGCCGGCCGGGGGTCTGTGGTAGACTAGCGCTTGGCCGTCCCTGTCCGGCCGAGTTTGGGAGTTGGTCATGGCGCAAGGTTCGACCGCCCGGATCGTCGGGCTCGCCGGCAACGATCCGTTATTCGCCCGCATCCGGCAAGAAGCGGAAGAAGCGATGCAGCGCGAGCCAGAGCTCGCCCTGTTTCTTTCCGTGAACGTTCTCAACCACGACACACTGGAAGGGGCGGTCTCGCACCGCGTCGCTTCACGGCTCGATCATCGCGACCTTCCCGCCGCGCTGATCCGGCAGACGTTCGCCGAGGCGATCGCGCGCGACCCCTCGATCGGCGACGCCTTCCGCGCCGATATCATCGCGGTCGCCGACCGCGACCCCGCATGCCTCAGGATGATCGAGCCGGTGCTCTATTTCAAAGGCTTCCAGGCGCTTCAGGCTTATCGCCTATCGCATTGGCTGTTGAAGGCGGGAAAGCGCGATTTCGCCTTGAGCCTGCAAAGCCTGGTTTCGGCGGTGTTCGGGGTCGACATCAATCCGGCCGCGCGCATTGGCAAGGGGATATTCCTCGATCACGCGACCAGCCTCGTGGTTGGCGAAACGACGGTGATTGAAGACAACGTCTCGATCCTGCAGGGCGTGACCCTCGGCGGCACCGGCAAGGAGACCGGCGACCGCCATCCCAAGATCCGCCATGGGGTGCTGATCGGCGCCGGCGCCAAAATCCTCGGCAACATCGAGATCGGCTATTGCGCGCGGGTGGCGGCGGGGTCGGTGGTGCTCCAGCCTGTGCCGCACAACAAGACGGTCGCGGGGGTGCCGGCGCGCATCGTCGGCGAGGCGGGCTGCGCCGAGCCGGCGCGCGACATGAACCAGATCCTCGCCGACAAGGCGTTCGAAGCCTAGGGCGTCTCGCGAATTCGTCGATCGGCGTGAATTCCCCGTCTTGCAACGCTGCGCCGCTTCGTGGCAGACCCTCGTCGCGCCGCCCTCGAGGCGAGGAGAGATCATGGACAAAGCCGAGATCGTGAAACTGCGCGAGTTCCTGCGCCGCTCGTTTGGCGCGCCGACGCTTCAGGTTGCGCCGAATTCGAAGTCCAGCGGAAGCGGCGGACGTATCGCTCGGCGAACGCAAGCTCGGGACGATCACGGTCGACGACGAGGACGGCGACCGCTCGTTCGCGTTCGCGATGAAAGTGCCGGTCGGCCGCCCGGTGCTCCAGGACTATCTTCGCCGGCTGTTCGAGAACGACAAGCTGACCGTCGCCGGGCGGCTCAAGAAGACCGACTCGGTCGAACTCAACAATGGTCCCGATTTTCTCGGCGTCATCTCCGCCGACGATCAAGACGGCTCGACTTTCACCTTGCAAATGGCGATCCTCGACGTCGATCTCGACGACGAGGAATAGGCGATGCCGCTCTATTCCCTCCACGACCGCGGGCCGACCCTGCCGGCGGAAGGCCGCTTCTGGATCGCGCCCACCGCTTGTCTCATTGGCGACGTCCGGCTCGGGACCGACGTCGGGATTTGGTTTGGCGCGGTCCTGCGCGGCGACAACGAGCCGATCGTCGTCGGCGCCCGCACGAACATTCAGGAATCCTGCACCCTGCACACCGACATGGGTTCGCCCCTCGACATCGGCGAGGACTGCACCATCGGCCATAATGTCATCCTGCATGGCTGCACGATCGGCGAGGGGTCGTTGATCGGCATGGGCTCGATCGTTCTCAACCGCGCGAGGATCGGTCGCGGCTCGCTGGTCGGCGCCGGCGCCCTGGTGACCGAGGGCAAAAGCTTCGACGACTTCTCCCTCATCATGGGTTCACCCGCCAGAGCGGTGCGGATTCTCAAGCCGGATGCGGTCGAGGCGCTCCGCGGTTCCGCCGCCCACTATGTCGACAATTGGCGCCGCTTCGCGAAGGGGCTGGCGCCGATCGACCAAGAGGCCTGAGCCAAAGTTATAGCCTGGTTTCATCGTTGAATTCGTCGGCGGGAAACGGACGCATGAACTCGACCGCAATCCCGAGATCGATGTGACGCACGACCTGGGCCGCCGTCGAGCCGACGACCACGCGCGCGCCGAGCGGGGGCTGGAAGTCGACCCTGAGCGCCGCGCCTGAGATCGAGATGTCGATAAGGCTCGCGGTGAATTCGCGCCCGTTGGCGAGTTCTGAGCGTCGCATAGCGATCGCGCGGCGTGATGCGCTCGTGGCGGCGATCCTCCGGCAGCCCGAGCGACTGGCGGTTGGCGAGCCAGGTGAGCTGGTCGGCGAGCTTCTCGCGCTTCACCTGCGGCAAGGTCATCTGGACCGCGAACCCGGCGGGAAAGGTCCGCGCCACCCGGCCCTCGATCCGTCCGATTTGATTCAAATAGGCGACAATCCGCTCGCCCGGCTGCACCCCGGCGTCGGAGGCGAGCGCGATGCCGCCGGGGGAGGCGTCGATCAACTCACAGTCGAATTCCAGCCGGTCGGAGCGCATGAACCGTCCCGCCAGGCGCACCTTGACGCGCTGGTGGCGCCGCCGCTCCAATTGCGACGGCTCGGCGATGCTCCATGCCACGGCGCCCATGGCGGTTTGCCCCTTGGATTCTCGGCGCCGGCTGCAAGCGGCTGCTGACGCGATCGGTCGTTCGCGAGCAAGCCGAGGCCGGCGTCATAACCTTAACCGGCAGGAATTAAGGCGCTCTTACGCGCCACGCGCTCGCCGCCGTCAGGTTGCCCCCCGTTCGGAGGAATAGACGAAGAGATGCTTGTAGCGCCTCGGCGGATTGCGAAGCGAAAAGCCGGCCGGCGCCGCGCCGTCCCGCGCCGAGGCGGGGCGTGACTGCGAATCGAGCGCCCGCAGCGAAGTCAACGTGATCGGCCCCGCGCCGACAAGGCCGATCCAGGACGGCGCCGCATGGACCGCGAAGGCGCCGAGGATGCGGGAATGGGTCAATCCGTGATGACGAAGCGGCAAGAAAATCGCCTCAATGTCCAGCGTTCCAAGACCGGGAGGGCGGGCCTCGGCGCCGACGAGGAACGGCTGCGCTTCGTCGGCGACGCAATGAAGGAGCAGATCAATCTCCTTGCGGTCGGCGTCGCGCCAAAGGTCGAGAAACGAGAGGCCCCTCAGCTCCTTGAGGAAAATCGAATTGGCTCTCGAGCCGGCGATGCGAAACGGAAACCCGCGCCCCTCGTCGAAATCGAGCACGAAAGTATCGGCCAGCACGCCGCGGATCGCGCCGGGGTCGACATCGTTGCGCTCGGGGGCGCTGCGCGCGCCCCTGAGCCGGTTCCAGTAGGCGTAGAGTTCCGTGGTGACGGCGAGCTTCACGTCAATCCCCCTGCGACTCATTCCCGTACGCCCGTCCCGAAATGGGACGTCCTTGCGCGGCCTCGTCAGACGAGGCAGGGACCGTGCCATTCCCCAACGGTAGCGCCCGCGCCAGCGCCGCTTGGGCCAAGAGGTCAGCGTTTACCTTGGGCTAACCCCAAGATCGTCCAGCTGGTCCAGAATCGGGACAAGTCAAGGCGAGGGGAACCGGGGGCGATTTGGCCGCTTCGGCCGGATTGGACAGGGATCCAGCATCGCGCCGATCCACACGCGGCCAAGGGCTCAGAACGAAGGGTCCCGGTTCACCCCGACGCTCCGCGCCGCCGCGACGATCGAGCTCCAAGCCTCGCCGGGCAGCGGCACGCCGCTTGCGGCGCGTTCTGCGCGCGCGGCGCGCTCTGGCTCGCCGGGCGTCATGATCGCCTTGCCTGGCATGGTTTTGGCCCGTTGGAGCCAATCGAGATAGCGGGTCATATCGGCGTCGAACACATTCGATGGGTCGACCCGTTTGGGGTCGACGTAGAACGAGAACATGCCGTTTGAGAATTTGCGGTCCGGGCTGGTTGCGCCGTTGCCGGTGAGCGAGCCGCCGAGAAGCTCGCAGATGAGCGCCAGGCCGGAGCCCTTATGCTCGCCAAAGGCGCGGATTGCGCCCGCGCCGCGGCTGTAGTCGCGCGGTCCATCCGAAGTCAAAGGGCCGTAGAGCAGCGCGGGATCGCCGGAGAGGGCTCCGTCGGGACCGATCAACGCGTCTGCCGGCAGCGGCTTGCCGCCGCGGCTCGCGACATTGACCTTGCCTTCCGCGACCAACGATGTTGCGAAGTCAAGCACGACGGGCGCGGCGCCTTCGCGCGGAATGCCGGCGCAAAACGGCGCGGTCGAGAGCCGACGGTCCAATCCGCCGAACGGCGCGACCAGGATCGAGCCGGCGGCATTGACGAAATGAATCGAGATCAAGCCGGCCGCGGCGGCGCGCTCCGCCCATTCTCCGACGCGGCCGACATGGCCGGAATTGCGCAGCGAAATTGCCGAAAGGCCCATCGCCTTCGCCTTTTCAACGCCGATGTCGACGGCCATCGGCGCCATCGTCTGACCGAAGCCGAAGCGCCCGTCGACGACGCCGATGACCGGCGTATCAACGACGCGCTCGATGAACTGATTGGGAATGAGGGCGCCTTCCCGGACCGCGTCGACGTAACGCGGCACGCGAATGACGCCGTGGCTGTCGTGGCCGGTGAGATTGGCGTCGACGAGAGAGGCGGAGACGCGGCGCGCTTCCTCCGAGCGGCAGCCGACTCGGGCGAAAATCTCGGCGCAGAAATCGGTCAACGAGTCAGCGGCAATTCGAATCGTCATATCGGCGCCTTCGCCTGCGGGCCGCCCAGATAGGCGTCGCGGATTCTCTCGTCGCTCCATAGCGCCGCGGGGTCGCCCCCTAATGCGACGCGACCGGTCTCCAGGACATATCCCCAGTCGGCCACCTTGAGCGCCATATGGGCGTTCTGTTCGACCAGCAACACTGTCGTTCCCCGCTCATGAATTTCGGCGATGATCTGGAACACGCCCTGCACGATGACCGGCGCGAGGCCGAGCGACGGCTCGTCGAGCAGCAGCAGGCGGGGCTTGGCCATCAAGCCGCGCGCGAGCGCGACCATCTGTTGCTGGCCGCCCGAAAGCGTCCAGCCGAGCGCGTCGGCGAACGGTCGGAGGTCGGGAAAGAGACCGAACATCGCGTCGGCGTCGCGCCGGATCGCCGAGGTCGACGCGGCGCTGTTCGAAGCGCCGAGCATGATGTTCTCGCGCACTGTGAGGCCAGGAAATACCCGCCGCCCTTCCGGCACGTGGGCGACGCCGAGCTTGACGATCGCGCGCGGCCCCAGACCCGCGATCGGCCTGCCGTCAAGCTGGATCGAACCCGAGCGCGGCGCCACAAGGCCGGAGACCGCGCGCAGCGTGGTCGACTTTCCTGCGCCGTTGGGTCCAAGCAGCGTGACGACGGCGCCCTCCTCGATCACGAACGAGACCCCGCGTAAGACCTCGATCTCGCCGTAGCCGACGCATAAGTCTTCGACCTTGAGCAGCGCCATCACGAGGCTCCAAGATAAGCAGCGACGACGTCGGCCTGCCGAAGCACGTCCGCGGTCTCGCCGTCAGCGATCCGCTTGCCGAAGTTGAGAACGGTCAGATGTTTCGCCACGCCCGCAATCAAGGTCATATCGTGATCGATGATGAGGATCGTCAACCCTTGCGCGGCGATGCGGTCGAGCAGATCGTGCAGCGTCCTCTTCTCGCTGGAATTGAGGCCCGCTGCAGGCTCGTCGAGCAGCAGCACGGTCGGATTGGCCGCCAGGGCGCGCGCAAACTCGATCAAGCGCTGATGCCCGTAGCTGAAGCTCGAGATCGTCTCGCTCGCTCGGGCGCCGAGCCCGACAAAATCGAGCGCGGCTTGGGCGCGCCGCCGCAACGCCGCGGGGCCTGCGGCGACAAGCGCATTGCCATCGCGTTCGGCGCCGATGACGACGTTTTCAAACGCGGTCATTGAGCGGAACAGCCTGATGTTCTGAAAAGTGCGGGCGAGGCCGAAGGCGTTGCGCTTATGCGGCGGCAGGGCCGTCACTTCGACACCGTCGACGAAAATCGCGCCTGCGCTGGCGCGATAGAGGCCTGTAACGACATTGAGCGTTGTCGTTTTGCCGCTGCCGTTCGGGCCAATCAACGCGTGCACGCCGCCGCGACGCACCTGAAAATCGACGCCGTCGACTGCCTTCAAACCTCCGAAATATTTGGCGAGACCCCGCACTTCCAACGCGATCGAAGCGCCGGAATCGGCGGGGCGCAGCACCAGCGGCTCGGGAGCGGCCGGCGCGGAGGGCGCTCGGCTCGCAAATAGCCGCCGGATGAAACCCCAGATGCCCTCGGGCATGAAAATGACGATCAGAATAACGGCGGCGCCGTAGATCGCGAGGTAGAGGCCGGGCACGCTCTTCAGAAAGCGCAGCCATTCGGGAATCAGGATCAACAGCGCGGTGCCGATCGCCGAACCGATCGGCGAAGTGACGCCACCGAGCAGCGCCATCGTCAACAGCACGATTGAATCGGAGAAGGCGAACTGATCCGGGCTGATGTAGGAAAAGCCGCCGGCGAACAATCCCCCGCCGAGGCCACCCAGGAGCGCGCAGAGCGCGAAGGCGATCAGTTTGGTGCGGAAGACGTCGACGCCCGCCGCCCCGGCGGCAAGTTCGTTGTCGCGTACGGCGCGCATCGCTCGGCCTAGACGCGTGTCGGCGAGGCGCCAGACGAGATAGCCTGAGAGCGCGAGCACGGCGACGACGAGCGCAAGATAGGCTTGACCCGATCCGAACCCCGCCGGACGCGCGATGGAACTGACGCCGTCGGGCCCATGGGTGACGCGGATTGCGTTGATCAGGACGACGGTCAGGATTTGCTGGAAGGAGATCGTGACCATCGCCAGGTAATGGCCGCCCAGGCGCAAGGTGGAAACGCCGAGCCCTGCGCCCGCCGCGGCGGCGAGCGCCGTGCCTCCGAGAAGGCAGAGCCAGAACGGCAAGTGATAGTCGGAGGTGCCCAGACCGACCCCATAAGCGCCCAACGCGAAGAACGCGGCTTGCGCGAGATTGATCTGACCGCAGAGGCCGAGCACGATCGACAGGCCGAAGACCGCGATCGCATATGTCGCCGCCTGCATCAGGATGTTGGCGACATAGCCGTCGGTCTTGACGCTCGCCGCGAGCGCAACCAGCGTGACTGCGGCAAGGGCATAGAGCATCTGTCCGAGGGCGAAGGCGCGCGAGCGGCTCATGCCTTTTCCGCCACGCGTTCGCCAAATATGCCCTGCGGGCGAATGGCGAGAAAGAGAATGAGCACGAGAAAGGCGAAGGCGTCCTTGAACGGCACGGAAATATACGCCGCGCCGAAGGTCTCGATGATTCCAATGGCGAAGCCGCCCAGGATCGCTCCCGCGACGTCGCCGAAGCCGCCGATGATCGTCGCCGCGAACGCCTTGAGCGCGATCGTCGAACCAATCTGGATCGAGACGAAGAGAATCGGCGCGACCAGTATGCCGGCGATGCCGCCGAGCACAGCGCTATAGACGAACGTGATCATGATCATTGCTGCGACGGGGATGCCTAGCAACGCCGCCATTTCTTTGTCCTGGCTCGTCGCCTGCAGCTTCTTGCCCAAGAGCGTGCGCTCGAAGAGCCAATACTGGAACGCGACAAGCGCCAGGGTGACAGCGATGACAACAAGATATTGGCTATCGAGATAGACGGGTCCGATCTGGAATCCCGGCGTTTCAAGCCAGCCCGGCAGCACCTGCGGCTGTGGTCCGTAGAGCGCCAGTACGGTGTTGGAGAGGAAGATCGAGGCGCCGATCGTCGAGATCAGCACCGGCAAATAGGTTCGATTGCGAAGCGGATAATAGACGGTGAGATTGAACACCGCGCCGAGCAGCGCCATGCCTGCGATCGCGATCAGAAAGGCGAGCCAGTAGGGCCAGCCGAGATCCACCGCGAACACGACCATCAGATAGGCCGCCACCATCGAGAATTCGCCTTGGGCGAAATTGACGACGCTGGTGGCGCGGAAAATCAGCACGAAGCCGAGCGCAACGAGGGCGTAAACGGCGCCGATGCCGACGCCTGCGAAAAGCAGTTGGAGAAAGAAATCCATGCGGCGGCGCTTTCGAATGCTCCTTAACGTCAAACCGCGAAGTTGAGCGCCGCGCTTCAGTCCGTGAACTCGATATGCTTGTCGAAGACGATCACGCCTTTTTCGTTGCGCACGATGTTGTAGCCGTGCAGGCCGTCGCCGAATTCGTCGAAATTATATTCGCCCTCGGCGCCCTTGTAGCCCTTGGTTGACAGGATCGCGGCGCGTATCTTGTCGGGGTCGGTGGAGCCGGCCTTGTTGATGGCGGCGCTGAGAACGCCGATCGCGTCATAGGTCCAGGAGCTGTAATTGTCCGCCGGAGTATTCGATACGGCGGCGTAGAGCTTCGCGAATTCCTGCGCCTCCGGGCTCGAATCGATGGCGTAGTCGGCGACCCCGAAGGTGCCCCAGAGCGCCGGGCCGGCAAGCTTCACCGCGCCGGCGACGATGATCGAGGCCGAACCGACCCAGGGCAGCGTCACCCCGAGTTGCCTCAGCTGGCGGGCGAAGATCGCGATGTCGTTGTCGAAGGTGAAATACGAGCCGATGATGTCGGCGCCGGAGGATTTGATCGCAAGCACGACAGGGGTGAAATCCTGGCTCTGGTTGGGATAGCCCTGGTCGATCGCGACCTTAGCCCCGTTCTTGTCGAGCGCAGCCGACAGCGCCTTGAAGCCGCCGGTCCCGAACGCGTCGGTCGAATGAACGATCGCCCAGTTTTTCTTGCCGAGCGTATCGACGCCGTAAGCGGCGATCACCCGTCCCGAATACGAATCGTTGGGCCGGAAGCGAATGAGCCAGGGATTGCCCATCTTCGTCAGCGCGGGATCTGTGCCGCCAAAGCAGACAGGTTTGCCTGCCTTCAAGATATCGGCCGCCATGGCGTGATTCTGCGTCGAACGGATCGAGCCGAGGAAGGCGACGATGTCGGGTTGGGCGGCGAGCTTGGAGAAGGCCAGCACCGCGCCCGGATTGGTGGTCTGATCGTCCTCGGTGACGAGCTCGATCGGCTTTCCGAGTACGCCGCCCGACTTGTTGACGCGATCGAGCGCGATCTTGGCGCCGGTCAGGGCGTATTTGCCGCTGTCAGCGGCGGGCCCGGTGACGGGCAGCACCATGCCGATCTTGATCGTTTCCCCTTCGGCGCGAGCGACGCGCGAGAACGTCGGGGCTGCGAGACTTGCGACGAGCCCCAAGTTTACGGACCGTCTGGTGGGCCTCATGCGCTCCTCCGCGATATTGTTGGTTACGATTGGCTCCGGTAGGCTTTCCGCTCACGCGGACAGTCGCCGGTCCAGTACAAGCTTGCGGAATTTGGACGCCCTTGCAAGCCGGCGCCGCTTCGGTACGACCTTTCCATGGGATTGGATGGCGGACGCCCGGGTCGGCCCCCTTCGCAGCGGCGAAGACTTTTCGTTGAACGGTCGTGTCGCTGCGCAACCGTTCGGAGCGGCGTTTTGTGGCGACTTGTGCGGAGCCCCAATTTCGCCAAAGCAGCGTTGTGGGTTTAGACTATTTTGGGGCGGGAATCCCGCCCGGCGTCGGTCCCGGCTTCGTTCGAGGGGCGTCGGGGTTGTGACCGAGAGGCTGCCAAGGGTATGAGCGTTATCGAGCCGCGCAGGATGGCGCGCCGCCGCGAGCCGATGTTCAATGCGCCCCTCGTGGTCCTTGGCCTCGTCATTATCCTCGTCGCGATCCAGGCGGCTCTCAACTGGGCGCCCGACGCGATCCAGGACGGGGTCGTGCGCGACTTCGCCTTCGTTCCCGGTCGATTGACGATCGCAATCTGGCCGCGGCGGCTGATCGAGTTGCTTGAGCGGGCGAATTCCGATCCGGCGGCGCTCCAGCAGGCGAGGGCTATCCGCGAATTGCGCATTCTCGGCGGCGGAGTGAAGCCCTGGACGCTTCTGACTTACGCTTTTCTGCACGGTTCGTGGACCCATGTGCTGCTCAACAGCATCTGGCTCATCGCCTTCGGGCCGCCGATCGCGCGCCGCTTCGGCGCGCCGAGGTTTCTTCTGTTCATGGCTGTAACCGCGATCTGCAGCGCGCTCGCGCATTGGGCCAGCGCGCCGATGGATTTCTCCCCGCTCATCGGCGCGTCGGGGGCGGATTCCGGGCTGATGGGCGCGGCGACGCGTTTCATGTTTCAGCCCGGGGCGCCGCTCGGCCCCTTGGCCCGGATCGGCCACCCTGAGATCGAATCAATCCCACCCGCGAGTCTGCGCGGCGTCTTCGTCGACCGCCGGGCCCTGATCTTCCTTGGGATCTGGCTCGTGAGCAACTTCATTTTCGGCGCGGGCGCGCAGACGCTCGGCTTTTCGGACGCGCCGGTCGCCTGGATCGCCCATCTCGGCGGTTTTGCCGCCGGGCTCGTTCTGTTTCCGCTGTTCGACCGCCCATTCCGCGCGCCGCCGATGACCGGCGAACTCGCCCCTGAGCCGCCGCCCTGACCGCGCATACGCCGACGCTTGCCGGACAGCGCGGTCAAAAACCGCTACGCCTGATCGATGCGGAGCAGTGGGTAGACGCCGTTAATGGCGAACCACCCAAGCCGTCCAAACCGAAGCGGGGAGCCATGATTCTGCCGACCATCGATCCGTTGATCGCGGGAGGGGTCGTTCTCACGACCGCGCTCACGGACGCCATCTATGTGCAATTCACCGCCGCCGTCGCGGCCCGGCGCCGGTTGGCGGCGGCGTCGTGGAGCAGCGCCTGGTACCTGCTCGCGGCCTTTGCCGTCATCAGCTATACGTCGAACTGGGTCTATGTGCTGTTCGCCGCGCTCGGGTCCTGGATCGGCGGGTTTCTGTCGATCACGGCGCTGAACCGGGCCGCGCAATCCCGGCCGGGAGAGGGGCGCGGAAGTCCGCACGGCGGCGGCCCGACATGAGGGGCTGAATCGAGAGCGGAATTGGGGGAAGCGAAAGGAGGTCCGACCGTGAGTGACCGAGGCCGGCCAAATGAGGATCTGGGCGCCGTGTTCGACGCCCATGTCAGGGCGGAGTTCGTCGACAAGGATGTCGCCGCGACAATGGCGACGATGGTCGAGGAGCCCTACTTGACCCATGTCCCGACGCTGGCGGGCGGAACGGGGCGGAAGGAGGTCGAGAGCTTCTACCGCGACTATTTTGTCGGCTGCTGGCCCGACGACGTCGAGGTCAAATCGCTGTCGCGCACGATCGGCAAGAACCGGGTCGTCGACGAGCTTATCGTCAGTTTCACCCACGACCGCGAAATGAAGACCTATCTCCCGGGCGTCGCGCCGACGGGCCGCAAGGTCACATTGCCGAATGTGGTCGTGATGGGCTTCGACGACGCCGGCCGTGTCGCCTACGAGCACATCTATTGGGATCAGGCGAGTCTCCTGGTCCAGATCGGATTGCTCGACCCGAACGCGCTGCCGGTGTCCGGCGCCGAGCAGACGAGGCGCCTGCTCGACCCCAAGGAGCCGGCGAACGGACTGATCGCCCGTTCGCTCTGACCCGCCACGAGCGGTGGCTAGGCCGCGTTCGGCCGCTCCACGGCGCTCGGCAGGCGCGCCAGCATGGCGATGAGCGCCCGGTCGCCCAGGACCGCGACCCGTTCCCGCGGCGTCAGCCATGCGCGCGCGTCCTCGAGCGTCTGGGCGTCGTTGAGCTTCGCCGCGGCGACGGCGGTCTCGACCTCGACCTCGCCCCGCCGGCGCCTCGGCGCCTCGGCGAGAAACAACTCATGAACGGCGCGCAGCGCTGGATCGGCCGAGATCGCCTCGAGACCGTCGTCGTGATCGGCGCCGGTCAGGGCGAGCTCCGCCGCTAGCAGATTGGCGCGTTCGACGACCTCCGGCGGCGAGGTCTCCTCCGGCGTCCTGAAGAGCCCAATGCGGCGGAGCGCGAGGCCGAGCGTGAGGCTGCCGCTCGCCCAGGAGAGCGGAATTGAGAGGATGAGGCCGGCGATCGTCGGCGACATCCAGACGACCAGCGAAGGCGAGATGAGCGCCGCCGCGAACAGGGTGATGACGCCAAGCACGGCATGGGCGCGGTGCCGCCGCGCGATGCTGCGAAAGGGAATCGAGCCGTCGTCCCGCCGCTGGGGATTCCAGCCGGTGTCCCGCCCCGACAGGATCTGCGCCACCGATCCGGACTGGATCAGCATCATGATCGGCGCGACCGCGGCTGAAATGATGATCTCGACGATCGTCGACGCGACAAGCGCCGCCGCCCCGCCCGAGCCGCGGCGCGCCTTCGGGTCGATGAGCGCGATCAGGAGGCCGAGAAACTTGGGTGCGAGCAGGATGCCGATCGTCAGCTCGAACAGCTGCAGCGCGCGCTCATAGTCGAAACGCGGCCACGCCGGAAACAATGAGAATTCCTTGGTGAAATATTCGGGTCGGATGTAGTGCGACTGCAACACCAGCACGATGCCGACCAGCAACTGCGCCATCCATAAGGGCGAAGCGAGGTAGCCCATGATGCCGTTCGCCAGATGCTGTCGCGTCGCCAGGGTGAAGCCCTTCGCGCCGATGAGCCGCGCGTGCTGAAGGTTGCCCTGGCACCACCGCCGGTCGCGGGCGGCAAGATCGATGAGCGAGGGCGGGCTCTCTTCGTACGAGCCGCCGAGGTCGGGAAGCATGTAGACGGTGTAACCGGCGCGAAGCATCAGCCCCGCCTCGATGAAATCGTGGCTGAGAATATGGCCGCCGAACGGCGGCTTGCCCGGCAGGTCCGGCAGTCCGCAATGATCGGCGAACGCGCGGGTGCGGATGACCGCGTTATGGCCCCAGTAGTTGCCGTCGCGTCCCATCCACGCGCCCAAGCCCGCGCCAATGACCGGGCCAGCGATCCGGGCGGCGAACTGCTGCAGGCGCGCGAACATCGTATTGCGGTTGATGATCAGAGGCAGGCTTTGAATGATGCCGGCGTCGGGGTCGGCCTCCATCGCCGCAGCCAGGCCCACAATAGCCTCTCCGGTCATCACGCTGTCGGCGTCGAGCACGACCATGTGCGGATAATGGCCGCCCCAGTGGGTGACGAAATCGGCGATATTGCCGGCCTTGCGGCCCAAATTTTTGCGCCGCCGCCGGTAGTAGATCCGCGCCTGCGGCAGGCGCGCGCGCATCGCCAAAAAGGCCCGTTCCTCCGCGATCCAGACATTGGCGTCCGTGGTGTCGGAAAGCAGGAAAAAGTCGAACGCATGCGCTTGGCCCGTGCGTTCGACGTCCTCGAAAATCGCCTGCATGGCGCCGAAAACCCGTGAGGGCGCTTCGTTATAGATCGGCATCACGATCGCTGTTCGCTCGCGCAACGGCGGCGGGGGCTGGCCGCGGCCCCGGTGCGCCAGAAGCCAGACAAAACCGACGATGCTGGCGGTAAGCGAGACCGTCACCCAGGAAAACGTGATGACGAACAGCACCACCAACGCCCATTCGAGCGGGGTGATCGTACCGACCGCAACGACCCTGAACATCTGGTCGGCGCCATAGACGGTCAGAGCCAGGGCGCCGCCGAAAACGAAGAGCCTGGTCAGAACCGGGGCCCTTGCGAGGCGCGGCGCAGCCAGCCTCCGGCGATCGCGGCGCGAGAAGCGTTTGAACGACTGCGCTGGCATGGCGAGCGGCGCGAAGCCGGGCATCGAGGATCCAAGCGACGAGCCCATGTCGCTCGGCCCGGCGTCCTTGGGGGCGAGCGTCAGGCTGTCCACCGGTAGAGCCATGTTTCGCTCGCCGGCTGGTTGTCGACGCTGAGGGTCAGACGCAGCTCGGAATAGGTTTCCGATCCGGGGTCAAGATCGAAGACCACGCGCACCGAACGTCTGTCCTTGTTGGGAAAAAGGCGAACGGAGACGATCTTGCCCGGGCTCGCATGAACGTCCGCGCTTGCCGCCTCGGCTTTCGCCAGGTCCGCGAACAGGTCGCCTGCCATCTCAACCGCAAACCGCTGGCGATTGCCGATTTTGCCGCGCCGCGACGATACGCACGAGGCGAGCGGCGGCCTCGAAGGCGGCGACCAGCACCAGAACTGCCGGAAGGCGACGGACTGGCTCGTCGCCGCCGCCATCCCTACCTTGGGGCGCCATTGGGCGATGACGTTCTCGTTGGTCTCGGCGGCGGCCGGAATCTCCAGCAGGCGCAGGTCGCCCTCGCCCCAATCGCCGATCGGCTCGATCCACAGTGAGGGCTTCAGTTCCCAATGCGCGTCGTCGTCGTAGAACGCGTCGAAGGAACGGCTGCGCTGCAGAAGTCCGAAGCCGCGCGGGTTGAGGTCGGAAAATGCCGAGATCTGTAGGGTCTCGCGGTTGGAGACCGGGCGCCAGAGCCACTCGCCGCTTCCGGTCAGTATCTGCAGCCCCGCCAATTCATAGGCGGCGGCGCGGACATCGTCAGTGAGGCGATGGTCGAGGCCGCTGAAGAAATAGGCCGCGGCCATGGCCCCGAATCCAAGTTTGTCGACCGCGGCCCTCGCGATCAGCGTCGTCTCGGTGTCAATGATTGTGGCTTCAAGCGGACGCAGGGTGAAACGAAAGGCGCCGGTGACGCTCGTCGAATCGAGCAGGGCGTGAATGGTCAGCGTATTGGCGGCCGGATTGGGCTTCTCGACCCAGAACTCGCGAAACAAAGGGAATTCCTCGCCTGGCTCGTCGCCGGTCCGAATTGCGAGCCCGCGCGCAGTGAGGCCGAAAGGTTGGGCGCGCGCCCGCGCGCGATAGAAGTTCGCGCCCTGGAAGATGGCCACATCGTCGAATCCCTGGTCTGACGCCTTGAGAATGCGTAAGCCGGAAAAGCCAAGGTCGCCTAGAACGGCAGGCGGCTGCAACTTGCCGAAGTCGAAGTCGGCAGCGTCGTAGATCACCTTTTGCGCCAGACCGTTCTCGACGATGTTGATGCCGATTGGGGTTGTATAGACGAAGCCCCGATGCAGCGGCTCAAGCGAAAATCCGAGTTTCTCGTCGCTCCAGATCGCGCTGCCTGGCACGCGCCGGATCGATGCGTACTGATCGAAGTTGAGGCCGGAAAACACACTTGGCAGCGGCGCTTCGGGCTCCTTGAACGGCTTCGAGGCGAGTTCGACCGCCATCCTCACCACCGAGTCGGCGGAGAACGGAACCGGCTGGCCCAGCGGCTCGGCGGCGGCGGGCGGCGAGCTGGACCCGGCCAGCGAAGCCGCGACCGCCCCGCCGACCGCCAGCTGTAAGAATTCGCGACGTTGCCTGTCCGCCATCGTATTCTTCATTCGTCCGACGCCGAACCGAGACCGCGCATATTCGGCCCGAAACGGCGTCGCTCCCAGCCAAAATGAAAAATCAGCCCTAAAGGAGGAGAAAAACGCGCCGCAAGCCCGGCGCGTTCCGTCCCTGGCGGGTTGGTTGTATATCGTTTTTTGCGGCGCAGCGAGACGCATTTTGCCTCCACGTTCAATTGGCGTCGATTGCCCGCCGCGTGGCGGCTGGAAACTGCGGTCGCGGACGGCGATATTGGGCGAAGCCTGGCCGATCGCGCCGGCAATTCGGCCTGATCCGCGCCCTGACGAGAGAGCAAACGGCCCATGACCGCCAACGCCCGCCGCTGTCTGACCATCGTGCTTGCCGCCGGCGAAGGGGTGCGGATGCGCTCCGACCGGCCCAAGGTCCTGCACGAACTCGCGGGCCGCTCGATGCTGGGGCACACGCTCTCGGCCGCGCTCGAGGGCGCCGTGGGCGACGTCGCCGTCGTCGTCGGGCCGGACCGCGCGAGTGTCGCGGCCGAAGCGCTGAAGGTCGCACCGGGGGCGAAAGTCGTCGTTCAGCCCGAGCGGCGGGGCACCGCCGACGCCGTCCTCGCGGCCCGCGGGCAGATTGCCCAGGGCTACGACGACATTCTCGTCCTCTACGCCGATATTCCCCTCATCAAACCCGCGACGCTCGCGGCGCTGCGGGCCGAACTCGCCCAAGGCGCGGATGTGGTCGCGCTGGGCTTCGACGCCGCCGATCCGGCCGGCTACGGCCGGCTGATCGAGCGCGGCGGACGCCTGACGGCGATCCGCGAACACAAGGACGCAAGCGCCGAAGAGAGGCCCTCGCGCCTGTGCAACGCCGGACCGCTCGCCTTCAGCGGAGCCGAGGCGTTGAAGCTCCTGGACGCGGTCAAGCCCGACAACGCCCAAAGGGAATATTACCTCACCGACATTGTCGAGATCGCGAACACGCGGGGCCTCGTCGCGCGGGCGCTGATCGCCGACGAGAAGGAGGTGATGGGGGTCAACGACCGGGCGCAGCTCGCCCAAGCCGAGGCGGCGCTGCAGGATCGGCTGCGGAGGCGGGCGATGGCCGAGGGGGCGACGCTTATCGCCCCCGACACGGTGTTCCTGGCCTATGACGCCACAATAGGCCGCGACGTCCTCATCGAGCCCCATGTTGTGATCGGCCGCGGGGTCGAAATCGGGGACGGCGCGGTGATCCGCGCGTTCTCGCATCTCGAGGGCGCGCGGGTCGCGGGGGGCGCGTCGATCGGCCCGTTCGCCCGTCTGAGGCCGGGAGCGGACATCGCCGCCAACGCCCGAATCGGCAACTTCGTCGAGATCAAGGAGGCCAAGATCGAGGAGGGCGCCAAGGTCAATCACCTGACTTATATCGGCGACGCCCGGGTGGGGGCGAACGCCAACATCGGCGCCGGAACCATAACCTGCAATTACGACGGCTTCGACAAGCATAGGACCGACATCGGCGCGGGCGCCTTCGTCGGCTCGAACTCGGCCCTCGTCGCCCCGGTCACAATCGGCGACGGCGCCTATATCGGTTCAGGTTCGGTCATTACCAAATCGGTCGAGCCGGACGCGCTCGCGGTCGCGCGCGGCCGGCAGGAGACGAGAGCCGGCTGGGCCAAGGCGTTCCGAGACAGGCACAAGAAAGCATGAGCGGCCGGCTCGGCCGCGATCCAGCGTGCCGCCCCCACTCGGCAAAATCAGAGCATAGCGTCGCGGCGCTCGATTGGCAGCGCGACATGCGCTCAAAAAGTTTCACGCCGGGTCGAGGAGCGCGAACACGCTGACGAGGGCGATGGCCAAGCAGCCCAGCGCGACTTCCGCCGTGCTGGTCGCGCGGAGAACGAGAAGCGCCCACGCATGGGGCTTGAGTCGCGGCGCGAGAACATAGCGATTGAAGATCGCAGCGAAGATCATGATCGCGACGACGATGATTTTCGCGACCAGAAGGGCGCGGTAGGGGGTGTCGGGCGGGATCGGCGGGCGGCCTGAGGTCAAGGCAATGTTGACCGCGCCGGTGAGGACGATCGCCGCGACGATGAAATGGCCTGAGAAGGAAAAGCGGGTCATCGCCTTGACCGCCTCTTTCCGCAATTCGCGGCGTTGGTAGACGCCAAGGCACATGAGGAACGGAACGAGGGCGCCGATCCACGCCCCGGCGGCGATTAGATGGACGGCATGGTTGGCCCGATGCAGAACTCCTTCGGCGCCGATCTGCATCGCGGCGTGGCCGACGAGGCCGAGGCTCGCCAGCAGCGCCCCCGAGGCGATCGTCGCCGGCGCCCATTGGGTGCGCGGGCCGAGGACGACGACGGCGACAAGCGCCGCGGCCAGAACGAGATGTGCGGCCCAGGCATGGCCGAAGGCGGTGTCGGCGAGCACGCCAGCGATCGCACCGGGATCGAGGGCGGCGCTCCAGTCGTCGGCCATCGAGGCCGATTCGAGCGCGAGCCACACAATCACGGTCACAAGCGCAACGAGGCTGCCGATGAGCGCCAGGCGCCGGACGGCCGGCGAGAGCGCGAGCCTGAGTCGCTCCGGCGCATAGAGCCAAAGATAGGCGCTCGAGCCGAAGGTCAGCATCGCGGCCAGGAAATGGGCGAAGCGGCAGAGGGCGAGAGCCGTCACGCGCGATCAGCGGGCGGTGGGCCGAGCCCGCGAGCGGCCGGGTGCTCGCGCCCGCATCCGACCGGTCACATCTTCATCCCGCCCATGTTTCCGCCCTTCATGCCGCCGCTGGAGGCGCCCACGCCGACCACCTTGAACTCGACCTCCACCGGGCCGGCGTGCTCGAAACTGAGCGTCGCCTTGACGCTCTCGCCCTTCGCCAGGGGATGAGTGAGGTGGGTGAGCATAATGTGGTAGCCGCCGGGCGCGAGCCCGACCGTGCCGTGCGCGGGGATCTCGAGCCCGCCAGCGACCTCGCGCATCTCCATCACGCCGTTTTCCGACTTTGTCTCATGGATCTCGACGGTGGCGAAATCCGCCGAGCCTCCGGTCAGTCGGTCGGGCGCAGCGCCCTTGTTGAGGATAGTCGCGTAGGCCCCGGCGACCTCGGCGCCTTTCGGGGTCGCGCGCGCCCAGGGCTTTTCAACAACGATGTCGCCTGTCTTGAACTCCTGCGCCAGCGCAGGCGCGACGCTGAGGGCGAAGGCGAACGCCAGGGCGAATATTGAAGAATGCCTCATGTTCCATCCTTTCCGATTGCTAACCTTTTCGGCTCGATCTGCGCCGGTCCTTCAGCGCCGACGGGGCCATCATGGCTTCACGGTGAATTCGAAGGTTCCCTGGGTATGGTGCGTGTCGACCGAGACCGCTTGCCAACGCACGGTGTAAACGC
Organism: uncultured Alphaproteobacteria bacterium; assembly: GCA_963794155.1. Lineage (GTDB taxonomy): Bacteria > Pseudomonadota > Alphaproteobacteria > Rhizobiales > Beijerinckiaceae > Roseiarcus. Next base: position 68,372 of record CAWCCX010000013.1, read on the forward strand.
CGGCGGAAAGCGGTTTGGAGATCGGCACGATTAAAACTGCCTGGTTACCGGATTCCGTGCTCGCAGCTCCAAGCGGCGCCGCGGCGCCGCCCGGACCGGTCAGCGTGACCTTGGTGAATTTCAGCTCGACGCCCTCGCTGAACTCGAGCCGGATTTCGGACGCTGAGGCGACCGTCCCGCCGACCGCCGGTGTCGCCTTCTCGAGCTGGGCGTGGGCGAAAGCCTGGGTAGCGATGAGCGCGAAGGCGAACGGAGCAGCGATTTCGAGGATGTTTATGCGCATGGTGTCAGACTCCTTGGGTCAGATTCCTGGCGCTATGCCAAGTCCGTGAGGGAAGATCGGTTCGTCGATTCTGTTGGGGATGTCGTCGAGGTAGAAATCAAGTGAGCCGATCACGCCGACGCCGTGACCGGTCGCGCCCGTCATCGGGACCATGGCCTCGAGGGCGATCTGCCATTTGTCAGCTTCGTAGATGACGCCGGGCTGGAAGTATCCCGTGGTCGTTTGTCCGGCGACCGCTCCATTGTAGATCGGGGTCTGGAAGGCGAACTCGGCGACCGGGATCAGACGCTTGAGGAAGTCGTTGTCGATCGCAGCCAACTGCGTGTTGAAGTATGGCAGGCTGTATTGGAGTGTGAACCCCCAGTTGAAGGTGGACACGTTGGGGCTGCCGTTCGTGTAGTCTTGCCCCGGCGTGGTCGTGCTGAATTCGCCGGTGATGGCGAACGGGCGCAAGTATTTGAGAGCGGGCGGCAGCGTTCCGAAGCCGAGACCAAAGTCCACCAGCGGAGAGTAAGTGTTTTGCCCGCCGGAGCCCGCCAGCATTCCCGTGCCGGTTCCGGCCCAGGATATGTCGAAGCCGACCTTGAACATGAACTCGGCGTCTGGAATGCACAGCGCCTGCCACTGCAGCTCGGTGTCGAGCGCGTTCCAGCCGTAGCCGCCCGGGTGCTCCCATGTTGGTCCGGAGCCGATCACCACGCTGAGGCCCGGGGTGATCGTCTTGGTCCAGCTGAAGCTTGCGTCCCACTCGTGGGCGCCGTCGGAATTGTAGGGAACCCAGCTGACAGTCGGCAGCGTGAGCTCGTCTAGAACGCCTGGATCGTCGATGGCGAGCGTGGCTGGGAAGGTACGGGCGCCGCAAACGGCGTGCGGGTAGGCGGGCGTCAGCCACAGAGCCGCGGCGGCGGCGCAAAGCACGCCCGCGGTCGAGCGGATTTTGGGGGTCTGCATAGAAGGAGGTCCTCGAATCTGAAAGAATGCGTGCGCGCGCCCATGAGCGGGCGGGGCGGCGAACAATCGTCAGACTGCGAGGGGCGGCGCTCGGGCGCGGTTGCGTTGGGCCGGGCAGGCGGAAAACGCGCCGAAATCAGGCCCCGCGCCGATCGTATGGCGGCCCGAGTTCGGGCCTCGCGGGCAGGGTCGCGGCGTCGGGCGGGACGTTGGCCGCGGCCTGCGCCACAGTCCGGCAAAGCGGACATTGATCGTCGCAATGATTGCACGGCGCTTGCGGCGAAGGCGCTCCCTTGTCGCCGATATGGGCGCAGAAACCGGCGGCGTCGCCGAACGCCGCCTTGAGATCGGCCGCGATCGCCGCGGTATCCGCACCCGGCGCCGCCGGCCCGGCCAGCGCCTGCTGGAAGGGCATCGCCATCAGCTGGGCAATGAGCGACAGCGCGACGACGAACGCGGTCAGCGGCGACCGGAGCGACGCGAGACCCCGCCGCTCGGGTCGCGTCCTAAGCCCTGATTTGCGGCGCGCAAGGCACACCGGCACACCCTCCGATGCTCATTAGGTAGCCGAATGCGTTGGCCGGCGCAATTCCTGGCGCTCAGCGGCTCCCCGAAACAATCCTTCATTGAAAGTGACTTGTGCGCCGGTCGAACCCTGGCCTAACGCTTCTCCGATTCGATTCGGGCGTAGAGGGACATTTCGCCAATGTGCGGCATTGTGGGCGTCCTGGGCCGCGGTCCGGTCGCCGGGCCGATCATGGAAGCGCTGAAGCGCCTCGAATACCGCGGCTATGATTCAGCCGGCGTCGCGACCCTCGAGAATGGGCGCCTCGAGCGGCGGCGCGTCGAGGGCAAGCTCAAGAACCTCGAAGCCAAGCTAGCGGCCGAGCCCCTGGGCGGCGCGATCGGCATCGGCCATACCCGCTGGGCGACGCACGGCAAGCCGACTGTCGCCAACGCCCATCCGCACGCTTCGCCCCGGCTCGCCGTGGTCCACAATGGCATCATCGAGAACTTCAAGGCGCTGCGCGAGGAGCTCGCCGCCAAGGGATACCGTTTCGCGACCGAGACCGATTCCGAGATTGCGGCGTTCGCGGTCGAGGACGAGCTGGCGCAGGGCAAGACGCCCGAACAGGCGGTTCACGCCGCCCTTCGCCGGCTGCGCGGGGCGTTCGCGCTGGTCTACCTGTTCGCGGGCGAGGACGACCTCCTGATCGGCGCCCGCCAGGGCGCGCCGCTCGCGATCGGGTTTGGCGACGGAGAGATGTATCTCGGCTCCGACGCCATCGCGCTCGCTCCGTTCACGGATCGCATCGCGTATCTCGAGGAGGGCGACTGGGCAGTGGTGACGCGCGGAGGCGCCGACATTCGCGACCGCGACGGGAAACGGGTCAAGCGCCGCATCCAGCGCAGCCCGGCCGGAAGCCTGCTCGCCGAAAAGGGCAATTATCGACACTTCATGGCCAAGGAAATCCACGAGCAGCCCGAGGTCGTCGGCCACACCCTCGCCCACTACGTCGACATGGCGACGATGCGCCTCAAGCCGTTCGCCTGGCCGGCCGACCCGACCAAACTCAACCGTGTCACGATCGTCGCCTGCGGCACCGCCTATATGGCCGGGCTCATCGGCAAGTATTGGATCGAACGGTTCGCGCGCCTGCCGGTCGAGATCGACGTCGCTTCGGAGTATCGCTATCGCGAGGCGCCGGTCGACGATGGGGGACTGACGATCGTCGTCTCTCAATCAGGCGAGACCGCCGATACGCTCGCTTCGCTGCGTTATGTGAAAGACAAGGGATCGAAGACGGTCGGCGTCGTCAACGTTCCGGATTCGAGCGTCGCGCGACTGACCGACGCGCTGGCGCCGACGCTCGCCGGGCCCGAGATCGGCGTCGCCTCGACCAAGGCCTTCACCTGCCAGCTCGCCGCGCTGGCGGCGCTCGCGATCGGGTTGGGCCGAGCGCGCGGAACGATCGACGAGGCCGCCGAGACGGGGCTCGTCAGCGAACTGGTCGCAACCCCCGGCCTCCTCGCCGAGGCGCTGAAGCTCGAACCCGCCGCCGAGAAGCTCGCGCATGCGGTCGCCCGGGCGCGTGACGTGCTCTACCTCGGCCGCGGCGCCGCCTATCCGCTGGCGCTCGAAGGCGCGCTGAAGCTCAAGGAGCTGAGCTACATCCACGCCGAAGGCTACGCCGCCGGCGAACTCAAGCACGGGCCGATCGCGCTCATCGACGAGGCAATGCCGGTGATCGTCATCGCGCCCCGCGATTTGGTGTTCGAGAAGATCGTCTCCAATATGCAGGAGGTCGCGGCGCGCGGCGGCCGGATCATGCTGATCGGCGAAAAGCGCGCCGCCGAGGAGGCCGCGGTCACAATCGAGCACTTCCTCGCCATGCCCGACATGAGCGCCAATTTCGCCCCGATCGTCTATGCCGCGCCGATCCAGATGCTCGCCTACCACACCGCCGTTATCATGGGGAAAGACGCCGATCAGCCCCGCAATCTGGCGAAGTCGGTGACGGTTGAGTAGGCTGCGAGTTTGACGACCCCAACCCCGCAGTCATTCGCCTCATTTTTCCGCCGGATGTCCGGAGAAGAAGCCGTGGGTGAGATAGTATCGCGGCGGCTGATAATGGTTCTCGGCGGTGAACGGCTCGGCAAACTGCCCTTTCGCCAAATCCTCGCGGACGAAAAAAGCATTGGCCCCGATAATGTCGCACCCGACCAGCGCGTAGCCCTTCTCCAAGCCGAGTTTGGCCATCGCCGACAGCGATGCGCCCATCCGGTCGGTTCCGTTCCACACATAAGCGTCGTCGCGAGGCATGACCCATTCGACCGGCGGCCGGAACTTCGCATTGTACTCGATGCAGACCACTCTCGGCTGAATTGCCGTAATGGCTTTCCATACGTGATAATCATTGGAGTCGATGTCGACTGACAAAAGATCGATCGGACCCGATATTCCTCCGGCGGCGAGGAGAGAATCGATATTGCTCGCCGTTATCATCGCTCGCTGAAAGGTCAATTTGCCTTGCGCGATCTCGCTGCTCCACCGCCGCTTCAGGGTAGGCTCGTTGCTTTCCAGCGAATTGATCCAAAGCCCCGACCAGCCCTGAAACAACAGGTACGCCGTATTGTTCTCGATGCCGTCGCCGCAATCGAACTCGACGAACCGGCGATCGGTCGTCCCGATGCGGCGGAATATCTCCGCGATGATTCCATCCTCGTCCCCTTGCGAGAATACTTGATAACCCGCCGGCTCGAGACGCTTATCGCCGGAATAGCGCGCTCTCAAGTCGTCGATTTGCCGCTGCATAAAGGTCATGAACGCCGCGTTCCGCTGAGTACGAACCAAATCAACGCCGTTCCGAAGAAAACCAAACATCCATCGCCTCCCCGCCAAACCTCGCAACAAAATGCTGATAAAAGAGCAAGCAACGATGCATGGATTTCGTCAAACGCTTTTCTATTGACCTCTCTATTCTCGCTTCGAAGTCGAAACAATAACCTGAAATTGCGCCGTCGCCACGAAAGCGTGTCCGAACGCCTTCGACAAGTAAAGAGAAATCTATTGGCCGGACGGCGACGGCGAGATGGCGCTCGCTCGAGCCTCGGTCTGCTTGCGATCCGCCGCGGGCGCGCGATCGGCGCAGCAGCGAATGTCGCGCGCGCTTCCCTCGCCTGCGTTCACGGAATGACTCGCCGCGCAACCCCATCTGTTCGATGGATTGCAGCGATCACGGGATGTTGAAGCGGAGCGCGATCGATCGTCCCCGTGGGTTTGCCAAACTCGCGGAACTCAGGCAAAGTTAACGGACGGGCGACTGCGCGGCTCGCGACCATGCCCACTCGGGAAGGGACGTTTGCGGCAGGGGTTCGTGGGGGTGTTATGGAACTCGGTCTGCTTTCCAACTCGGCGCTGAATCCGCGCGTCTATTGGACGACGTTGTTGCCGCCGCTCTTCTCCGGCCTGGCTCGCCAGCCGGGGGTTCGGATCATCTCTCCTCCGCCCGTCGCCTGGGAGCGACGGAAAGAATGGGGTGAGGTCCGGTCCCAGGTGAAGGGGTGCGACGCGCTTTTTTGGATTCAGCTCGGCGCGCGTCCTCTGCCCGCGATTCATTTTGCGTCGTATCTGAATGTGCGCGCCCGCCGCTCCAATTTCGTCCTCGACGCGTGGAAATCTTCCCTGACCAAGATCGGCATTGTCGCGACCCTCGATCGTCTCGATCCGTGTTTCGTCGCCTATCGCGAGGCGGCGGACGAACTTCAGCGTCGATTTCCATGGTCGAAATTCGTCTGGGTGCCGTTTGGCGCCCACACCGACACTTTCTACCCCCGCAAGGAAGCAAAGTCGGTTTTCGCCTTTTGGATGGGGCGCCGTCACGACCCATTGCATCAGGCGCTGCTGGCCTATTGCGAAGCGCGCGGCCTGCGCTACGTCTATTCGAACGACGGCAGCTTGACGACCGATGAACTGGGGGAACTTTCGTCCGGCGCCGAGTACTTCGTCGCCACTCCGCCCGATCTGGACAACCCCAAGCGGACAGGCGGTTTCAGTCCCCTGGTCATGCGGTATTTTGAAGGCCTGGCGGCAGGGACGCGCCTGCTCGGCGTGTTGCCGCGAAGCGGCGAATATGAGGCGATCCTGCCCACCAACGCGTTCTGTAACGTGGCGCCGGACGGTTCCGATCTCGCCCAACGCCTCGATGAGGATCGAAACAATCCCGACAATCAGCGCGCGGTTGAGGCCGCCTGCGAGCTCGTGCGCGAACATCATTCATGGCAGCGGCGCGCCGAGCAGATTTTCGATTATCTCGCCAACGGCGCGGCGATTGAATTTCCCAAGGTGCAAAATGAGCCCCAATCGGGTCGCGTCGTCGGCCGCCTGGGCTTGCCGCACGACGCGGCGCACGACCTGAAATCAACCAAGCGATTTGGCGCATCCGCCCAATCGTCATCCGCTTCGGGCTGAACCCAAATCGCTCGTCTGGCCGAGGTTCGTGGGCGCCCGACAGGCTGGAATGCCGGCCCGAGCGCGCCACGCGCGACCAATAGACCCTGTCGCGCGAGCCCGTTCGCCAACCGCGTCGCCGTCTGCGGGCCAAGCGCCGGCGCGAGGACGGAGAAGCATGCTTCTGAACAAGTCCGATAGGATTGTCGTCACCGGCGCGGCAGGCCTGGTGGGGTCGGCGTTGGTCGAGCATTTGGGCGCGCAGGGCTACGAACATGTCGTCGGATTGCGTCGAGCCGACTGCGACCTTCTCGATGTCGTCGCGACCTTCGCCGAATTCGAACGCCGTCGCCCGGATCACGTCTTCCACGCGGCGGCGAGGGTATACGGCCTCGGGGGGAGCATGAAGCATCAGGGCTCCTCGTTCTACGAAAACGTGATGATCAACACGAATGTCGTCGAGGCGTCGCGTCGCGCCGGCGCGCGCAAAGTGACGGTTATGGGCACTGGCGCGGTCTATCCGTTTCCCTCGCCGGGCCTTCCGCTGAAAGAAGACATGATCTTCCTTGGGCGTCCCCATCCCGCCCAGGCAGGCTACGCGAACGCCAAGCGGGCGATGCTGGCGATGCTCGAAGCGTATGAAGAAAGCTACGGCTTGAAGTGGGCGTATATCGTATCGGCCAATCTTTTTGGCCCTCGCGACCGGTTCGACGTCGAATTCGGCAATGTCGTTCCTTCTTTGATCAAGAAATTCTACGACGCGAAGGCAAGCGGCGGCGATGTTCAGGTCTGGGGCGACGGCTCCGCCCAGCGCGACATCATCTACGTCAAGGACGCGGCGAGAGCCGCTCTCGAGGTGATGACCAAGGCCGATGGAGCGATCAACATGGGGAGCGGCGACGTCCATCGCATCCGCGACGTCGTCGATACACTCTGCGACCTGACCGGGATGAGCGGGCGAATTGAGTGGGACGCTTCGAAACCCAATGGTCAGGCCTATCGAGCCTATGACCTGACCAAGCTCCGCGCGATCGGGTTTCAGCCGAACTACTCGCTCCGGGCCGGACTCGAAGAGACCTGGGATTGGTATTGCGCGCAGAACCGCTAGCCGATCGGCCGCTCGTCGGCGGACTGCGACCCAAAGGTCCGGCGAGGAAAGCTGGCGCGTCAGCGCCTTGGGATCGGTTGGGTTCGCCTTGCAACCTGTCGCGCGAGCCGTCATCTTCGCGCGCGCGAAGCGCCGAGAGACTCATGTCCAATTCCTTCCCGCCGCCGTTACACCGCTCGCTCGCCCAGCGCCTTCGCTCGTGGTTCTTCACTGGCCTTGTCGTGTTCGGGCCGGTTGCGGTCACCGCCTATATCGCCTGGTGGGTGATCGATACGGTCGACAATTGGGTGAGGCCCTGGTTCCCGCTGAGCCTGTCGCCGGACGGCTATCTGCCGTTCCACGTTCCGGGCTTCGGCGTCGTCATTGCGATCGCCGGCCTGACGCTGCTCGGCTTCCTGACCGCCAACTTCGTCGGCCGGTCGCTGGTGCGGTTCGGCGAGGCGATGCTCGATCGGATGCCGCTCGTTCGCGGCGTCCACAAGGGCTTCAAGCAGGTGTTCGAGACGATTTTCAGCCAGTCGGGGAGTCAGTTCCGCAAGGTCGGCCTGGTTGAGTTTCCGGTCAAGGGCAGCTGGTCGATCGTGTTCGTTTCGTCGGCCCCGGGCGAGATCGTCGCCGGTGCGCTGCCCGGCGCGAAACCGATGATCTCGGTGTTCATGCCCTGCACGCCCAATCCGACCACGGGATTCTTTTTCTATATCGCCGCCGATGAGGTCATCGAATTGCCGATTTCCGCCGACGACGCGGCGAAGCTCATCATGTCGGCGGGCCTCATTCAACCCCAGGGCCAGGCGGCGCTGGCCGCGATGGCGGAAGCGGCGAAACTCGCCAAGCCGCAAATGGAGACCCAGGCGTGAGGCGCTCGCCGACCAGCTGCCACCAATCGCAGGCCGACAGGGCAGGCGCGGCGTCGGCGGCTGTTTTCGCCTCGTGCGTCCGGGCCTGATTCTCCACCGGTTTGGGCGCTGTCAGAGGCCGCAAGCTATGCTAATGAGGCCCCGGGCGCGGGATATCGTCGCCGACTCGCCTTTTGGCCCGCGCTTCGCACGCGCCGGCGTGGTTCGGCCTTGAATTCATAGGACGCACATGGCGCAACTGCCTCAATTTGACCTTGCCGAACTCAAACGCCGCATGCAGGCCGCGCATGCGACCCTCAAGCACGAACTGGGCGGACTGCGGACCGGCCGGGCAAGCGCGAGCCTTCTTGAGCCGGTGAACGTAGAGGCCTACGGCCAGCGGATGCCGATCAATCAGGTGGCGACGATCAGCGTTCCCGAGCCGCGGGCGCTTTCGGTCTCGGTATGGGACAAAAGCATGGTGCAGGCGGTCGACAAGGCGATCCGGGACGCCAATCTCGGCCTCAGTCCAAGCATCGAGGGCTCACTCCTGCGCATCCGCATTCCCGAGCTCAATGAGCAGCGGCGCAAGGAAATGGTCAAGATCGCGCATAAATACGCCGAGGACGCGCGCGTCGCGGTACGGCACGTGCGCCGTGACGGGTTCGACATTCTCAAGAAGCTCTTGAAGGAGCACGCGATCAGCGAGGACGACGAAAAGCGCGAGGAGGCGGAAGTGCAGAAGGCGACCGATCAGGCGATCCACGAGATCGACGCCTCCCTCGCCTCGAAGGAAAAGGAGATCATGCAGGTCTAGGCGATCGCCCTCATTGTCCGAGGCCCTCATGCATTATCCACGCTCCAATCTCGGTCCCCGCGGCGCTCGAAAGCCGGCCCACGTCGCCATCATCATGGACGGCAACGGCCGCTGGGCGCAGGCGCGCGGCCTGCCGCGCTTCGAAGGCCACCGGCGGGGCGTCGAGGCGGTGCGCCGGGCCGTCCGCTCGGCGATCGAGCACGATGTGCGGTTCCTGACAATATACAGTTTTTCGTCGGAGAATTGGAGCCGTCCGCCGGAGGAGGTGGCGATGCTGATGGGCCTGCTCAAGCGGTTCATTCGCAACGACCTCGCCGAACTCAGCGCCCACGGCGTCAAGGTGCGGATCATCGGCGAACGGGACAACCTTGCGCCCGATATTGTGGCGCTCATTGTCGAGGCCGAGACCCTTACCGCCGACAATCGCGGGCTCACGCTGACGGTCGCCTTCAATTACGGGGCGCGGCAGGAGATCGTCGAGGCGGCCCGGCGCCTTGCGATCGAGGTTCGCGACGGTCGCCTTGACGCGCACGCGATCAGCCAGGATGACTTTGCCGACCGGCTTGATACGGTCGGGCTGCCCGATCCCGATCTCATCATTCGCACCTCCGGCGAGATGCGCCTGTCGAATTTTCTGCTTTGGCAGACGGCCTACGCTGAGCTCGTCTTCCTGCCGATCCTCTGGCCCGATTTCGACGACGCGGCTTTCGTCTCCGCGCTCGATCAATATGCGGCGCGCGAGCGGCGGTTCGGCGCCATTGTCGAACCCGCCGCCGTCAAGTCGGCGTCATGAGGGAATGTTGATGGCGGCCACCGGAGGGGGCCCGGCGACCGGATCGGCGCCGCAACGGCCAGGCGCGCGGTTCGGTCCCGATCTCAAGCCGCGGGTGGCGGCGGCGGTCGCGATGGGGATGGTCGCGCTGGCGGCGACATGGATTGGCGGCTTCGTGTTCGCGGCGTTCTGGTGGCTCGCGTCGAGCGTCGTATTTTGGGAGTGGCAGCGTCTGGTCGGCGGCGCGCGGCTCATCGAGCGGGTCGTCGTCGGCGCCCTCGCGCTTGCGCTCGCCGCGCTCGCGGCTCTTCACAATTCGATCCCCGGGGCCGTGGCGGCGCTGGTTCTCGGCGCCGCCGCAGTCGGTTTTCTCGCAGGACGGCGGCAGGCGCTGTGGGCGGCTGCGGGGGCCCTCTACGCTGGCGCGCTCGTCGCCAGCGTCGGGCTGCTCAGGGTCTCCCCGAGCTTCGGCATGGCCGCGATTTTGTGGCTCTTTGCGGTCGTGTGGGGAACCGATATCGCGGCCTATTTCGCCGGCCGGCTGATCGGCGGGCCGCGCCTTTGGCCGAGCGTTTCGCCAGGCAAGACCTGGGCCGGGGCGATCGTCGGCGCGTTCGCCGGGGCCGTCCTTGGCCTCATGCTCGCGGCCTGGACCAACCGTCTCGCGGCGCTGTTCTGGCTCGGGCTCATGACGGCGATCGTCTCCGAACTCGGGGACTTATTCGAATCTGCGCTCAAGCGCCGTTTCGGCGTCAAGGATTCGAGCGGCCTCATTCCCGGCCACGGCGGATTGATGGATCGCCTCGACGCTTTCACTTCGGCATCCTTTTTCGCCGCGATGGTCGCAATTGTGCATCCAAAGGGCGATTATATCGCGAGTGGGCTGTTTCAATGGTGAGCGTTTCTCAACTCGTTCCGGCCGCGCCGCTCGGCTCGCGCAAGCGCGCGCCTGACCCGACCGCCCGGCCGCGCAAACGCCTGGCGATTCTCGGGGCGACAGGGTCGATCGGGGGCTCATGCGCGCAAGTTATCGCCGCCGCGCCCGACAGGTTTTCGGTTGTCTCGGTCGCAGGCGGCAGCAATGGCGCCGCGCTGGCGAAATGCGCAATCGAGCTCGAGGCCGAATTTGCCGCGCTCGCCGATCCCGCCGGCTATCGGGAGTTGAAGGCGGGTTTGGCGGGCTTCGAGGTCGAAATCGCCGCCGGCCCGGAAGCGGTCAAGGAAGCGGCGCTGCGCGAAGCCGATCTGGTGGTCGCGGCGATCGTCGGCGCCGCGGGGCTCGAGCCGACCTTCGCCGCTGTCGCGGCCGGGCGCACCGTCGCGATCGCCAACAAGGAGACCCTGGTTTGCGCCGGCGAAGCGGTGATGGCGACGGCGCGGCGCGCCGGCTCGACGCTGCTGCCGATGGACTCCGAGCACAACGCCCTGTTTCAGGCGATTGGGGGGCGCGATCCGGGTACGATCGAGACCATGACCATCACCGCGTCCGGCGGCCCCTTCCGCGAATGGAGCGCCGAGCGCATCTCAGCCGCCACGCGCGAACAGGCGCTCGCCCATCCGAACTGGGTGATGGGGCCCAAGGTGACGATCGATTCGGCCGGGCTCATGAACAAGGGGCTCGAACTGATCGAAGCCCACCATCTGTTCGGCTTGCCGGCCGACCGGCTCGACGTCGTCGTCCACCCGCAATCGATCGTGCATGGCCTTATCGCATTCGCCGACGGCTCGTTGATCGCCGGCATGGCGTCTCCAGACATGCGCACTCCGATCGCCCATTGCCTCGCCTATCCAGACCGGATCGCCTCGGGCGTGCGCCCGCCCGACCTCGCGGCGCTCGGCCGTCTGACCTTCGAGCGCGCCGACCTTGCGCGTTTTCCCGCGCTTTCGCTGGCGATCGAGGCGCTGAGGTCCGGCGGCGGGGCGCCCACCGCGTTGAACGCCGCTAACGAGATCGCGGTGGCGGCGTTTCTCAGTCGACGAATCAGCTTCGGCGAAATCGCCCCCCTGGTCGGGAAAACGCTCGCGGCGATGAGCGCGGCCGGCGAATTGGCCGCCCCGGCTGACATTGCGGAAGCGCTGGCAGTTCACCATATCGCGCTAGATAGGGCGACGAGCCTATTGGCGTGAGCGCGGACTTGCGCCACTCTAACTGTTCAGTAACCTTCCTCCAGCGCCCGCAAGCGGCGGCTGGCGAAGCCGGAGGCCGCGGATGGCGGTAGTAAACGCGATCGCCGACCTCGTGGCCTGGCTTGGATGGTACGTCGTCCCGTTCATCCTGATTTTGAGCCTCATCGTCTTCATCCACGAGCTCGGGCACTATCTGGTCGGACGCTGGTGCGGCGTTAAAATCGACGCCTTTTCCCTTGGCTTCGGTCCGGAGCTCATCGCCCGGGTCGACTCGCGCGGCACGCGCTGGCGGGTTGGCGCGCTGCCGCTCGGCGGATACGTCAAGTTCCACGGCGACGCCAATGTCGCCAGCGTCGCCGACGGCGCCGCGACGGATCCGTCGGTGGACCGGTCGTTGACCCTCGCCGGGCAGCCGCTGGGAAATCGCGCCGCGATCGTGCTTGCGGGACCGGTCGCCAATTTCATTCTGGCGCTCGTGATCTTCACCGGAATGTTCATGGCCTTTGGCCGGGTCGAGCATCTGGCCCGGATTGGGCGGGTCGAGCTGAACAGTCCGGCGGCCGCGGCCGGATTTCAGGCCGGAGACCTTGTCAAGTCGATCAACGGCGCGCCGATCGACAGCTTTGAATCGCTTCAGGAATCGACGCTGATGAGCACCGGGCTGCCGATGAGCTTTGTCGTCGACCGGCAGGGCCGCGACGTCGATCTGACGGCGACGCCGAAGATCACCGTGGTCGACCAGGGCGTATTCGGCAAGCGCCGCATGGGCCATCTCGGACTTGCGTCCTCGGCTGACCCCAGCGACGCCAGGGCCGAGCGCTGCGGGCTTTTGACCTGCGCCGCCTGGGGCGCGGCGCAGGAATGGTTCATCGTCAAGGCGACCGGAACCTATATCGTCGGGATCTTCGCCGGCCGCGAATCAACGGATCAAATGTCGGGATTGATCGGCGCGGCGCAAATGGCTGGCGAGATGGCGAAAATCAGCTTTTGGGAGCTGTTCAGCCTCGCCGCGTGGTTTTCGGTGTCGGTCGGCCTGATGAATCTCCTGCCGGTGCCGATGCTCGACGGCGGCCACCTTGCGTTCTACGCCTTCGAGGGCCTGCGCGGACGCCCCTTGAGCGAACGGGCGCAGGAAATCGGCCTCAGGATCGGAATCGCCCTGGTCGCGCTCCTGGTGGTTTTCACCACTTCACACGACATCTTGCGCTTAGTCACGAACGGCAATTAACCAACAATCGACCATGTTGCGTGTCCCCGGCGCAACGCTCGCGAGAAATGGTGTACGCTCGAGCCAATAACGGTTTGCACGGGCGAGCAAAAATTGTAAAACGCCGTTAATCGTTCCGACCGCCGCCCGGTGGGGGTTGAGCGCTGCGTCGCGTCTGCGGCGTCGCCCACGATCGGCGCCACAGGGCGCTGGTGAGGGGCGCACAGGCAGGATCTCGCCGAAGCGGCGCCGTAGAGGCGAACGCTGCGACGGCGCGAACAGGGGCTCTGGGCCATATGGATTGGATTTGCGGTTTTGTTGGCGGCGTCCTCCTTGCGGTGGCCCTTGGTCTGTGCGGCTTGAACTGGACGACGCCCGCGAGCGCGCAGCAGATCGTCGTTCAGGGCGCCAACGTCGACCCCTCGACGCTTAAGCCGTACTTCAGCGGAACCGATCCGGCGTCGATCCAGCGTGGGGTCGAAGATCTAGAGGCGACCGGCGTCTATTCCAACGTCAGCGCGAAGCTGGTCGATGGCAAGATCGTGGTCAACCTGAGCGGCGGCTCGCAGATCATCAACAGAGTGGCGTTCGAAGGCAACAAGCAGATCGAAACGAAACAGCTTGAAGTCGAAGTGCAGTCGAAACCGCATACCGCCTACAACGAGGAGACCGCCGTCGGCGATGTCGGCCGAATCAAGGACGCCTACAAGAAGTACGGCCGCAACGAAGCGAAGGTGACCAAAAGGCTGGTCCAATTGCCGAACGGGCGCGTGGATCTGGTGTTCACCATCGACGAAGGCGGGAAGACCGGCATCCGAGAGATCAAGTTCGTCGGCAATCAGGCCGTGTCAAGCTACCGGCTGCACGGCCTGATACAGACCAGCACGATGAATTTCCTTTCGTTCATCAAGAGCACCGACGTCTATGATCCCGATCGTTTGGCCTCCGATGAGGAGGCGATTCGGCGGTACTACATGAAGAACGGCTACGCCGATTTTCGGATCGTCAGTACCGACGTCGTCTATCAGGCCGATCCCGCCGGTTACATCATAACGATCACGTTGGACGAGGGCCCGCAATACCACGTCTCGAGCGTGAACGTGGTTTCCAACATTCCCAAGGTCGATGGGCCGGCCCTTGCCCATCTTGTCAGTTTGAGGGCGGGCGACGTCTACGATGCGAGCGCCATCGACAAGTCGGTCGAGGCAATCACCCGCGATGTCGCGACGCAGGGGTACGCGTTTTCGGAGGCGCGTCCGCACGGCGATCGCGACACTGTCAATCATACGATTGCGATCTCGTTCTCGGTCGACAATGGTCCCAAGGTCTACATCGAGCGGATCGACATTATCGGCAACACGCGCACCCGCGACTATGTCATTCGCCGTGAATTCGATATTGGTGAAGGCGATCCCTATAACCACGTTCTGATTGAGCGCGCCGAGCGTCGCCTCAACAGCCTTGGCTATTTCAAGAAGGTCCATATCTCGAACCGGCCTGGGTCGGCCCCAGACCGCGTCATCGTGGTCGTGGAGGTCGAGGACCAGCCGACGGGCTCGATCAGCCTCAGCGGCGGTTACTCGACGAGTCAGGGTTTCTTGGCCGAGCTCGCCTATACGGAGACTAACTTCCTTGGCCGCGGCCAGTATGTGCGGTTGAGCGTCTCCGACGGTCAGTACACCCAGGGTTGGAAAGCCTCGTTCACCGAACCCTATTTCCTCGGCCAGCGCTTGGCTGCCGGCTTTGATCTTTACCATCAGGTCAACAATCAGAACCAATATGCGCTCTACCAGAACTGGACGACGGGTGCGACTGTCCGGCTCGGCATTCCGATCACCGATGACTTGACGTTCCAGCCCAACTATTCGATATACGAGTTGAAGATCACGATTCCGAACACCTCGTCGCAGCCCTACGACGATTGCGTCGGTCCCAATCAGACCTGGTTTCCTGGGGGGACCTTCATCCCTGTCGTGCCGGACCCGTTCATCAACTGCTTGAGCAACGGCGAGGCGCCGGTCGAAATCAAGCAGGCGGCGGCGCAAGGCGCCATCGTGACTTCGCTAGCCGGGTTCTCGCTCCTCTACAGCAATATCGACAATCGCAAGGACCCGACCACTGGGTGGTATGTCAACTACAAGCAGGAGTTCGCGGGCCTCGGCGGCCAATCCGACTTCATCCGTGAAACGTTCGACGCGCGCTGGTATCATCCGATCACGGAGGATTTTATTGGCCAGATTCATCTCCAGGCCGGCCAGATCAATTCCTTCGGCAACAATCAGCCGCTCATCATCAATAATTTCATGCAGGGCCCGGCGCTCGTGCGCGGCTTCGCGCCCTCGGGCATCGGCCCGCGCGATATCTCGAACCCGTATGACATTCAGTCCGCGGCCCTTGGGGGCACCACCTATTACGGCGCTTCGGCCGAGGTCGACTTCCCGATCTTCGGCCTGCCGCGGGAAATCGGGCTGAAGGGCGCGCTGTTCACCGACGCCGGCACCCTGATTGGATATTCGGGTCCAACGGATTTCACGAGATTTCTTGGATATACCTACTGCCCGACGCCCGGGACTTTTCCTATCACCCAGGTCAGTTGCGCCAGCGTGTGGGACCCGAACCAGATCCGCGCCTCGGTCGGCGCGAGCTTGATCTGGGCCTCGCCGATGGGGCCGATCCGATTCGACTTCGCGATCCCGGTTGTAAAGGGCAAGTACGACCAGACCCAGTTCTTCAACTTCTCGGGCGGCACGACCTTCTAGGGCCGATCTACCGGCTTCCCCAACAAGCGGGCGCGCCAGAGCTGGCGCGCCCGTCGTCGCTTCTGACGGAACCCCGCAATTGGCCAGGATACGCTTTTTCCCGCCGAGCTCAGCGCCTTCGCTGGCCGAAGTGGCGACCTGGTGCGGCGCGACGCTCGCTGCCGGCGCCGACGCCGACCGGGTGATCCGGGATGTCGCCGCCCTCGATCAGGCGGCCCCGGGCGAACTGACCTTCCTCGACAACCCGAAATATCTCGACGCGTTCAAGCGCACCCGGGCCGCCGCCGCCCTGGTTGCGCCGCGCTACGCCGGCGCTGCGCCGGCGACCTGCGCCGCGCTCATCGTCCCGGAGCCCTATCGGGCGATGGCCTTGGTGATGACGAAGCTCTATCCGGGCGCTGTCAAGCCGGGCTCGGTGTTCGGCGAGCCCGGCGTCTCGCCCGCGGCGTCGGTTCATCCTTCAGCGCGGCTCGAACCGGGGGTGACTGTCGATCCTGGCGCGGTGATCGGGCGCGGCGCTGAGATCGGCGCCGGTACGATCATCGGCCCCAATGCGGTCATCGGTCCCGAGGTCCGGATCGGCCGCGACGGCTCCGTCGGCGCCTCGACGACGATCGGCGCGGCGCTGATCGGCGATCGGGTGATCATTCATCCCGGCGCGCATATTGGGCAGGACGGCTTCGGGTTCGCGCTTGGGGCGCGGGGCCATCTCAAAGTGCCTCAAATCGGGCGCGTCATCATTCAGGACGATGTCGAGATCGGCGCGGGAGTCACAATCGACCGGGGCGCGAACCGCGACACCGTGATCGGCGAGGGGGCGAAGATCGACAACCTCGTGCAGATTGGCCACAACGTGGTCGTCGGCCGCCATGCGGTGCTGGTGGCGCAATCCGGGGTTTCCGGATCGAGCGCGATCGGCGATTTTGCCGCCCTCGGCGGGCAGGCCGGCATCGCCGGACACCTCACGATCGGCGCTGGCGCCCAGGTCGCCGCCGCCGCGGGCGTAATGACCGACATTCCCGCCGGAGAGCGGTGGGCCGGCGCCCCGGCCAAGCCGGTCCGGGAGTTCTTCCGGGAAGTCGCCGCGATCAAGCGGCTGGTCGGCGATTCCCGGGGCGAAAGCAATGCAGAATGACGCCCGCCAGGCGGACGCGGAGGATGGAGAGGAAAACGGGATGAACGAACCGATCGGCCGGGCGTTCGAAAGTTTCGACATCCAGAAGCTCCTCGCGCTCTTGCCGCACCGCTATCCGTTTTTGCTTGTCGACCGCATCATCGAAGCGCGCGGCGACGAATATGGCGTTGGGGTGAAGAACGTGACCGCCAATGAGCCTCATTTCCAGGGCCATTTCCCCGGCCGGCCGGTCATGCCGGGCGTGTTGCTGATCGAGGCGATGGCGCAAACGGCGGGCGCGCTCTGCGTCGCATCACAGCAAGCGAGCGGCGCGCCGAGCGTGGTCTATATGATGACGATCGACAAAGCCAAGTTCCGCAAGCCGGTCGTTCCTGGCGACCAGGTGCGGTTTCACATGACTCGCATCGCCAAGCGCCGCAACATGTGGTGGTTTCGCGGCGAAGCCAAAGTCGACGGCGAGCTCGTTTGCGAAGCCGAAGTGTCGGCGATGCTGGTGCGTGAATGAAGAAAGCGATCCATCCGACCGCCGTCGTCGGGGACGGCGCGCGGCTCGGGGCGGGGGTCGAGGTCGGGCCCTTTTGCCACATTGGCCCGCAAGCGACGCTGAGCGACGGCGTCCGGCTTGTCTCGCATGTGAGCCTGGCCGGCGACACCACCATCGGCGCGCGCACGGTCATTTATCCCTTCGCCTCGATCGGGCAGCCGCCGCAGGACCTCAAATACCGCGGCGAGCCGGTTCGCCTCGCCATCGGTGAAGACTGCCTCATTCGTGAGGGAGTGACGATGAACCCCGGCACCGCGGGCGGCGGCTCGGAGACGGTGATCGGGCCGCACTGCGTGTTCCTGGCCAACGCGCATGTCGGGCATGATTGCCGGATCGGCGAGGGCGTCATTCTCTCCAACAATGTGATGCTCGGCGGGCATTGCCAGATCGGCGATTTCGCCAATATCGGCGGGGGCGCCGCGGCGCATCAGTTCGTCCGCATCGGCGCGCACGCGTTCGTCGGCGGGCTGGCGGGGGTCGAGCATGATCTCATTCCGTTCGGCCTCGCGCTCGGCAATCGCGCCGGGCTGGCCGGCCTCAATGTCATCGGCATGAAGCGCCGGGGCTTTTCGCACGAGGCGATCCACGAACTCAGGCGCGCCTATAAGATGCTGTTCAACGGCGGCGGCACCCTGAGGGAGCGCGTCGCCGAAGTCGCCGAAGCGTTCCCCGGTCAGGAGGCCGTGCAACAGATCGTCGCCTTTCTTCAGCAGGGCGGAGATCGCGCCATCTGCGTCCCGCGCGCCGCCAAGGACGACGAGGGGTGAACGGGCTGCGCGCCGCCGCCTCGGGTCCGCCTCTGGCGATCCTCTGCGGCGCGGGCGCGTTTCCGCTCGAAGTCGCCCGCGAGGCGCGCGAGGCTGGAAGGGAGCCGTTTCTCGTCGGCGTCGTGGGCGCAACCAATTCGGCGATCGAAGCCTATTCCCACGTCTGGGTGCGCATGGGCGAGGTCGGCAAGCTGTTTTCGGCCTTGAGAGCGCGCGAGATCGCCGAGATGGTGATCATCGGCGCGATGGCGAGGCCGGAATTCGCCGACCTCAGGCTGGATTGGGGCGCGGTGAAGCGGGCGGCGGGGCTGGCGCAGTTGTTCCGCCGCGGCGACAACGGGCTCCTCGCCGGCTTGGCCGAGATCATCGAGCGCGAGGGAATTCGCATCGTCGGCGCGCACGATGTTGCGCCGCGCCTGCTCGCGCCGGTCGGTCCGTTCGGCGCGCGCGCGCCGTCGCCGGAGGACGAAACCGACATCGCCTTCGGCGCCCGCATGCTGGACGCGCTCTCGAGCTTCGACGCGGGGCAGGGGGCGGTCGTCGCGGCCGGCCGGGTTCTGGCGATCGAGGCGGCGGAGGGCACCGACGCGATGCTTGCCCGGGTTGCGGAGATGCGCGCCAACGGACGGCTCCGCTTCGCCGGCCCGGCGGGCGTGCTGGTGAAAGCGTCCAAGCGCGGGCAGGATCTCAGGCTCGACATGCCGGCGATCGGGCCGAAGACCATTGAAGGCGCGGCCAGGGCGCAACTGCGCGGGGCGGCGGTCGCGGCGGGACGCGTCCTTGTCGTCGACCGCGAGCGCTCGGCGCGCGACGCCGACGCCGCCAGCCTGTTTGTCGCCGGATTCGCCCCCACGGTCGCGGCGCGATGAGCCCTGTGCGCATCACGCTGGTCGCCGGGGAGCACTCGGGCGACCAGCTCGGCTACAAGCTGATGCGGGCGCTCGGCGAAGCGCGTGCAGGCGAGGTCGCCTTTCTCGGCGTCGGCGGCGAGGCGATGGCGGCGGCGGGCCTCAAGAGCCTGTTTCCGATCAGCGACATTGCGGTCATGGGCATCCTTCCGGTGTTGGCCCGGCTGCCGAAGCTTCTTGCACGGATCCATCAGACCGCCGAGGCGATCGTCGCCGCGCGGCCGGACGCGCTCGTCATCATCGACAGCCCCGACTTCACACACCGCGTCGCCCGCCGCGTGCGCGCCGCGCTGCCGAAATTGCCGATCGTCGACTACGTCAGTCCGAGCGTCTGGGCTTGGCGGCCCGGACGCGCAAAGGCGATGCGGGCTTACGTCGATTGCGTGCTGGCGCTCCTGCCGTTCGAGCCCGAGGCTTATCGGCGGCTCAAAGGGCCGCGCTGCGTCTATGTCGGGCATCCGCTGATCGAGCGCCTCGACGAACTTCGGCCGAACGTTGATGAAACGCGCCGCCGCGCCGCGGCGCACCCGCTCATCGTCGTGCTGCCGGGGTCGCGTCGCTCGGAAGTCGGCCGGCTGATGGCCGACTTCGGCGGCGCCCTCGAGGTCCTGCGCCAGTCGGTCGGGCCATTCAGGGCCGTTCTGCCGACGCTGCCGCATCTCGAGCGCGAGGTCCGGTCTTTGGCCGCGCGTTGGCCGGAGGCGCCGAAAATCGTGCTCGGCGAAGAGCCGAAATGCGCCGCGTTTCGCGCGGCGCGCGCCGGCCTCGCGGCCTCGGGAACGGCGACGCTCGAACTCGCGCTTGCCGGCGTTCCGATGGTCGGCGCCTACAAGGTCTCGCTGGTCGAGGAGCAGCTCAAGTACCTGATCAAGGTCCCGTCGATCCTGTTGCCCAACCTCATCCTCGGCGAGCGGGCCATCCCGGAGTTCCTGCAGCGCGAGTGCACGCCCGCCACTCTCGGGGCGGCGCTCGCGGACATCGTTCGCGATGGCCCGGCGCGCGATGCGCAACTCCGCGCCTTGTCGCGGCTGGACCGGCTGATGAGCCTCCCCGACGGCGGCGCGCCAAGCGCCCATGCCGCCCGCGCGGTCCTGGAGACGATCGCGGCGAGGG
This sequence comes from uncultured Alphaproteobacteria bacterium, assembly GCA_963794155.1. GTDB lineage: Bacteria > Pseudomonadota > Alphaproteobacteria > Rhizobiales > Beijerinckiaceae > Roseiarcus. The sequence continues at coordinate 88,650 of CAWCCX010000013.1, forward strand.
ATGGCGTTTAGGCGCGGGCTGGCGGTCCCGTCATTGCGACGAGCGAAGCGAGGAAGCAATCCAGGATTCGTAAGGCGCGCCCCATGGTCCTCTGGATTGCTTCGCCCTAGCCCGTCGAGAGACGGGCGTCTTTCGGCGCCCTATCGCTCGCAATGACGTCGCCACTCGCCGTTGTCGGAAGGCCCACTGGTCCGCCGGTCGACAGAGGCGAGACATCTCGCTCGATCACCGCGCGATAGATCTCGTCAGCCATGAACGGCGTCTCGAAGAGGCGCACGCCGGTTGCGTCGCGGATCGCGTTGGCGAGCGCGGCGGCGACTGGATTGTAAGGGCTCTCGCTCATGGATTTGGCCCCGAGCGGACCGATCGCGTCGAACGTCTTGGCGAAATGCACCTCGGTCGCAGGCGCGTCGGCGAAAGCGGGAATGCGGTAGCCGCGAAAGGTCGGGTTGGCGATGCGGCCCTCGGCGTCAATGATCAGCTTCTCGGTCAGCGCAGCGCCGAGCGCCTGCGTGACGCCGCCCTCGACCTGTCCGCGGCATTGCATCGGATTGACGACCGCGCCCGCGTCGGCGGCGTGGATGCTCCTCAGGATGCGGATCTCGCCATAGCGCCGATGCACGGCGACCTCGAAGCCCTGCACATTGAAGGCGACCGACCGCGGCGTCCCGGCGCTTTTGCCCGCCCCTTCGAGCGGCGCCCCGGCGGCGATCGCGGCCGTGGCGAGCTCGGAAAGCACAATGAAGCGCGTGCCGACCGCGACATGGTCGGGGCCGAGCCGGCAAGCCTGTCGATCATTGCCGAAATGCGCGGCGGCGAAGTCGAGGATCGCCTCGGCGAGCGCCGCTGAAGCCGCGCGCGTCGCCGCCCCGGCGACGACAGTGCCGGTGCTGCCGAAGGCCCCGGTGTCATGCTCAACAAGGTCGGTGTCGGACTGGCGGATGCGCACCCGCTCGATCGTCGTCACGAGCACGCTCGCGGCGATCTGTCCGTGCACCGTGCTCGTGCCGTTGCCGAACTCGGCGGTGCCGACGAACAGATCGTACGCTCCATCTTCGGCGAGGCGCGCGCGGCAGTCGGCGTGATGGCCGCGCGGCGGGATGGTGTCGATCATCGCCGCCGCGACGCCGCGACCGACGAGCCAGTCATCCCCAAGGTTCGCGAGCGGAACGGCCGTGAGGCGCGCTTCGACGATATCCAGGCACTGATCGAGGCCGTAGCTGCCGAATTCGACGTCATGGTTCACGTCATCGTCGGAGCCGAGCCGATCCCCCGGACCCACGACATTGAGGCGGCGGAACGCGAACGGGTCCATGCGAAGCAGGCGCGCCAGTTCGTCCATCGCCGATTCGATGGCGAAAATGGTTTGGCTGAGGCCATAGCCGCGAAACGCCCCGCTCGGCATCGTGTGGGTATAGACGGAATAGCCGTCGATCCTCTTGTTTGGGCACCGGTATAGCGTCACCGACTCGCCCGCGCCATGGAAGAGGACGCCGGGGCCGTGGTTGCCGTAGGCGCCGGTGTTGGCGACCATCCGCATCGAGATCGCGGTCAACCGGCCGTCGCGGCGCGCGCCGACCTTGACCTTTATCCGCATCGGATGCCGGCTGGTGGAAGCGGTAAACTGCTCCTGGCGGGTGTATTCGAGCTTGACCGGACGGCCGGTTCTCAGAACGGCGAGCGCGACGATGTCCTCGACGATCATCTCCTGCTTGCCGCCGAAGCCCCCGCCGACGCGCTCGGCGAACACCCGAACTTTGTCTGGCGGCAGGTCGAGGAGGGCGCAAAGCGCGGCGCGGGTGAGAAAGGGCGTCTGCGTGCTGGTGCGGATATTGAGCCGCTGATCCTTATCCAGCCAGCCGATCGCGCCGTGGGTTTCGAGATGGGCGTGCTGCACCCTCTGAGTCGCGTAGACGCCTTCGTGGACGAAATCGGCTTCGGCGAAGCCGGCTTCGACGTCGCCGACATGGCTGTGCAGCTCGGCGACGATGTTGCGCTTGGGGTTGGCGATGCGCGACGCAGCCAGCTTGTCGTGGAGCAGAGGCGCGCCGGGACGCATCGCCTCCTCAGGGTCGAACACGGCGGGCAAGAGTTCATAGATCACCTGGATGAGCTCGCAGGCGGCCTCGGCAGCCGCCTCGCTTGTGCCCACCACTGCGGCGACTCGCTGGCCGACGCAGCGAATGACCGGATCGAGCGCCAAAGTGTCGTCGGGGTCGTCGGTGAACAGCTCATGGCGCGCGGTCGAGAAGTGCCGTTGCGGGACATCCTCGTGGGTCAGAACCGCAACGACGCCCGGCGCGGCGAGTGCGGCGCTGGCGTCGATCCGCGCAATGCGGGCCGAAGCATGCGGCGAGCGCAGGATCTTCATATGCAAGAGCCCATCGATCGCGACGTCCATCGTGTAGCGGGCGCGGCCGGTGACGATGGCCTGGCTCGCGGGCGCGGCGAGGTTGCGGCCGAAGGCCTCGCCGGGCGCCGCTTCCTCCACGTGGCGGACGCCATTGACCGCGTCGGCGATCGCCCGGTAGCCGGTGCAGCGGCAGAGGTTTCCCTTGAGCGCGCGCGGCAGATCGCGGCGTTGCGCTTCGTCGAGCGCCGAGGCGGTCATCACCAGGCCAGCGGTGCAGAAGCCGCACTGGAAACCTTGGGCGTCGAGAAAGGCCTGTTGCGCCGGATGCAGGCGGCCGTCCTCGCCGGCGAGCCCCTCGATCGTCGTTACCGCGCGCCCCTCGGCACGGAAGGCAGGCACGAGGCAGCTATGCACCGGCTTGCCGTCGAGATGGACGGTGCAGGCGCCGCAGTCGCCGGCGTCGCAGCCTTTCTTCACCCCGAACCAGCCAAGCTCGCGCAGGAAGGTGCGCAGGCACTGGCCGGGCCGCGGCGTCGCCGCATGGCTCGTGCCGTTGACGAGGAAACTCAAGGCCGGCCTCGGCCGAGTTCGTTCAGGATTTCCGCGGCGAACGCGAAGGTCATATGCCGGCGCCAGTCCGGCCGGCCGTGGACGTCGTCATAGAATTGACTCGGCGGAATTTCGCTGTCGAGCCGTTGGGCCAGGGCGTCCGGTTCGGGGGCGCGGTCGAAGATCAGCCGCACTGGCCGCAGGGTGGAGGCGGTGACGCATAGAGTGAATCCACCGTCCGCCGCGCGCGAGCCGGTCACCAGGGCGCCGGACCGGCCGAGCGGGGTGAGCGAGACGCGGCGGAACGCCGTGCGCCGCATCAGCGCCGCGCGCGGGAGTTCGACCCCGCGCAGAAGCTCGCCCTGGCGCAGGGCGTTGCGTTGCGGATCGAGGACGAAGTCGAATATGGAGAGGCGCCGCTCGCCGCCCTCCGGCATCCAGATCACGCAGACCCCGTCGAGCGCCGCCGAGAGCGAGATCATCGGCCCGGCCGGCAGCGCCATGCACAAGTTGCCGCCGACGGTCGCCATGTTCCAGATCTTGAACGAGGCGAGAAAGGCGCGGCAGCACTGGCCGATAAGCTCGGCCGCGGTCCACGAGGCGGGCGCCTCGAAAGCGTTGAGCGACGCGATCGTGCAAGTCGCGGCGACAAACAGCCCGGAGTCGCCTATCCGCAAGGGCGCCCAGTCGAGGGTCGAGAGGTCGATGAGGCGTCTTAAGTTGGGTTGCGGCTCCGAAAACAGCCAGGTGCCGCCCGCGAGCCATGCGTCGCCGGCGGCGAAGGATCCGATGTCGTCGCGGCTCCGAGGCCGCGCAACCGTCGTGATGGCGTTGAGGTCCATGGCCGCCCAATCGACAAGGCGGCTGGCGCTTCCATGTTTTCAGCGCCAGCCAGCCTCACGTGTGGCCCATGCAGTTTATGTGCCCCATTTTGTTTTGTTATTTCGGCGTCGGGGCCGGTGTTGGCCGGGCTAGCGGCGGCTCGCACTCCGGTCGCTTGATAAGCCTCCAAGAGCTAGTTCGTCGACGGCGCCGAGCCCGGGCGATCTTGCCCGCGCGGATCGTCGCCCGGATCGAGATATTCGAGGCCGAGCGGCCCGATCGCGTTGACCTGACTGACGTACTCGCCGGACTTCGCCCAGTGGAAATGCCACGTATCGCCGGGCAGGACGATGACGCTGCCGGGCGGATAGGCCGTGACGTTGTCGCCGTCGAACTTTTCGCCGAGGCCGATGTAGAAAACGCCGGAAATGACCGTATAGATGCGGTCCTCCGGATGCCGGTGCGGCATAAGCTTGACGCCCATCGGCGCCTTGACCCTGATCACGTAGGGGCCCGGCTTGGCGGGATCGCCAACAAGGACGGCGAGGCGGACCGAAGGCGGGAACGCCGGAAACGGCCGCCATTCGATGTCATCGGGCAGCACGGCTCGGAAGGCGGTCTCGCCCGGCTGGTGGGTTCTCGCCATCGACAATCTCCTCTTCCGTGTGCGTTGGCGGATAAATATTGATGGTTCCGCCGCCGCGCGCGGCCAACGGCTCAGAACATCGTGTTGTTGTTCGCCGCCGTTTCCGGGATCGGCTGGATCACATCCCAGTGCTCGACCACCTTGCCCTCTTCCAACCGGAAGATGTCAACGACGGCTTCGCCGCGCGGATTGTCCGATAGGCCGTGCCAGTGGCTGTGGAGGATGACGTAATCACCGTCCGCGAAGACGCGCTTGATCTCGCCATGCGCGTCCGGATGATTGGCCAGAATCCAGGCGACGAACTTGCGTACGCCCTCCACGCCGTCCTCGATGAGAGGATTGTGCTGGCGATACGGGCTGCCGGCATAGATCCGGAACGCGTTCTCGACGTCGCCTTCAAAGAGCGCCTTCTTGTAGAAGGCGACGGTATTGGCTTTGTTCGCTTCAGACATGGCCGTTCCTTTCAGGGCGCCGCCAACTAGTTCATGAAGCCCCGGACGAGACGGGCAATCTGATCCGCCGCCGTGTCGAGCGCGAAATGACCGGCGTCGAGGACATGGACTTCGGCCTTCGGAACATCGCGGCGATAGGCGTCCGGCTCCGAGATGTCGAACGACGGGTCGTGTTTGCCCCACAGGACAAGAAGCCGCGGCTGCCGCTCGCGCAGCCATGCCTGCCAGCGGGGGTAGGCCTCGACGTTGGTGCGATAGTCGTAGAAGAGGTCGGTCTGGATGTCCGTCTGCCCGGGCCTGCTCAGGAACGCGAATTCGTCTGTCCAAAAATCGGGGTCGTAGCGATTGACGTCCGGATCGCTGCCGACATGGCGGCCTCGCGTTGTCGCCAGCGATAGGAAATTCGCCCTGAGCCCGCTTTCGTTGGCGGCGCGATCGGCCCAGAAGGCGCGGCGCGGCTTCCAGAGCGCGCCGAGACCTTCGTTGTGGGCGACAGCGTTCTGAATGATGAGCGCCTCGACGCGCTCAGGATGGGCGAGGCCCATGCGAAAACCGACCGGGCCGCCGTAATCCTGCAGGTAGAGCGTGTAACGCGAGAGCCCGAGCGCTTCGGTGAAGCGGTCCATGATCGCGGCGAGATGATCGAACGTGTAGGCGAATGTCTTCGGGTCCGGCCAGTCGCTGTGTCCGAAGCCCGGGTAGTCGGGCGCGATCAGGTGATAGCGATCGGCGAGCCGGGCGAAGAGAGGCTCGTACATCCGCGACGACGAGGGAAAACCGTGCAAAAGCAGAAGCGTCGGCGCGTCTTTCGGGCCCGCCTCCCGGTAGAAGATGGAGAGCCCATCGACCTCAACCGTGCGATAGAGCGTCGGGCGTTCCACGGCGCGCTCCTTCTCTTGGGCGTGAGCCGCAAATGGAAAGGACGCGAGCAACGAGAAAACCGCCAGCGCCAACGCGGCGGTTTTCTCGAGCGGCCTCGCGCCGAGGCGGACCGGCGAAAGCCCGGTCAGCGACCCGAACATGACGGCTCAGACGAGCTTGGCGTCCAGCGTGATCTCTGCGTTCAGGACTTTGGAGACCGGGCAGTTCTTCTCGGCGCCTTTCGCCAATTCGGCGAATTTGGCTGCGTCCAGGTTCGGGACCTTGGCGCGCAGGGTGAGAGCCGACTTGCTGATCTTGAAACCCTGGCCTTCGGGCTCGAGCGTGACCGCGGCCTCGGTCTCAAGCTCGGTCGGGTTAAGACCCGCGAGCTGCATTCCGAATGCGAGCGCCATGGTGAAGCAACCGGCGTGCGCCGCGGCGATGAGCTCTTCGGGATTGGTCCCCTTCTCGTTCTCGAACCGCGTCTTGAAGGAATAGGGGGTGCCCGCGAGCACGCCGGAATCGCTGGAGAGACTGCCGCTCCCGTCCCGACCCGTCCCGTGCCAAACCGCTTTCGCCTTGCGAATCATGTCAACTCTCCTCTGGCGCCTGTGCCGGGGTCCACCCGAGCGTTCTCATTTAAGCTGTCGCACGCGTCATGACCATGGCGCCGTCACGCGGGCGCGGTGGTCAGCTCGCCGGGCCAATGCGGGTCGGCTCCTCAAGCCTTGGCCGCCGATATGACCGCTTCGGCGAAGGCTTGCGGGGCCTCTTGCGGCAGGTTGTGGCCGACGCCGCCTTTGATGAGCCGGTGCTCGTATCGGCCCGAGAATTTGCCGCGATAGGCTGCAGGCTCCGGGTGGGGCGCGCCGTTGGCGTCGCCTTCCATCGTGATCGTGGGCACGGTGATGACCGGCCCTTCGGCGAGTTTCTTTTCCACATCGTCGTATTTTCGCTCGCCGTCGGCGAGATCGAGCCGCCAGCGGTAATTGTGGATCACGATCGCGACGTGGTCGGGGTTGTCGAAGGCCGCCGCGCTGCGGTCGAACGCAGCGTCGTCGAAGTCCCATTTCGGCGAGGCGAGCCGCCAGATGAGCTTCGCAAAGTCGTGTCGGTTCTTGTCATAGCCGACGCGGCGGCGCTCGGTGGCGAAATAGAATTGGTACCACCATTGGAGTTCGGCCGCCGGCGGCAATGGCGCCTTGCCGGCTTCCTGGCTGCCGATCAGGTAGCCGCTGACCGAGACCAGCGCCTTGCAGCGCTCGGGCCAAAGCGCGGCGACGATGTCGGCCGTGCGCGCGCCCCAATCGAAACCCGCAAGCACCGCCTTGTCGATCTTGAGCGCATCCATCAAGGCGATCGTATCGAGCGCGACCGCCGATTGCTGGCCGTTGCGGACAGTGTCGTCCGACAGAAAGCGCGTCGTGCCGTATCCGCGCACATAGGGGACGATCACCCGGTAGCCCGCCGAGGCCAGCAAGGGCGCGACGTCGACGAAGCTATGGATGTCGTAAGGCCAGCCATGGAGAAGCAAGACCGCCGGACCCTCAGCGGGGCCGGCTTCGGCGTAGCCGATATTGAGGACGCCGGCGTCGATCTGGTTCAACGGGCCGAACGCGGCGTTCGTTCCCGGCTTGGCCGCGGGCGACGTCGTTTCGGCGGCTTGCGCGTTCGCAGTTCCCATGACGCCCAACTGGGCGGCGGCGATGCTCATCGTCGCGGCGCCGAGGAAGCGGCGGCGGTGAAGGTCGAGATCTTCGCTCGTGTGGATGGTGTCCATTGATGGCGCTCCTTGAAACCACGCACAACCGTCATTGCGAGGACCTCGGGGCTTTGACCCGGGGGACGAAGCAATCCAGGGATCGTAGGGCGGCGCCGGTCGTGGATTGCTTCACTTCGCTTGCAATGATGGAAGGCGCTCAAACTAGGTTGATCCCGACGCCCGCTTTAGGAGGCCCGTAGCGATCGGAACGCCTCTCGCATCTCGGCGCTGAACAGGTGCGGCTGTTCCCAGGCGGCAAAGTGCCCGCCTTTTTCGACCTTGTTGTAATAGATAAGTTTGGGATACGCCCGCTCCGCCCAACTTCGCGGGCACTGATAGAGCTCGTCAGGGAAGGCGCTGACCGCGACCGGGATCGAGACGCCCTTCGGGGCGAAAAACGCCAGTTTGTTCTCCCAATAGAGACGCGCCGACGAGACCCCCGTGTTCGTCAGCCAATAAAGCGTGATGTTTTCGAGCACGTCATCTCGCGTGAGGCCGACGGATTGTCCGTCAAACACGCGCGCCATCAGTTCGTAGCTCCGCGCGTCGTGATCGAGGATCCAGGCCGCGAGACCCGCGGGTGAATCCTCGATCCCGTACAGCGTCTGTGGGTGGTTCCCCATCTCGAGGGCGTAGGAGAGGCCATGCTTGTAGAAAAAGGCCAGCTGCTCGTATGCGCCTCTCTCGTCGGGTAAGAGACCTGACGGCGCCGGCGCGCCGCCTAAAGCCGCCCCGTCGATGTCGGCTGGAACTGCGCCCGGCATGCTGTTGTGAATGCCGAGCAATTCCGGAGGCGCCTGCACGCCGATCTGATCGGTGACGAGCGCGCCCCAATCGCCGCCTTGCGCCACGTATCTCGTGTATCCAAGGCGCTTCATCAGCACGATCCAGGCGCGTGCGATGCGAACAGCGTCCCAACCGGTCGCCGTCGGCTTGCCCGAAAACCCGTAGCCCGGCATCGACGGAATCACCAGGTCAAAAGCGTCCGACGCGCTCGCCCCGTGCGCGGTCGGATCGGTCAGGGGACCGACGATCTTCAGTTGCTCGATGACCGAGCCGGGCCATCCGTGGGTGACGATGAGCGGCAGCGCATTTTCGTGCTTCGAACGAACGTGGATGAAATGAACATCGAGTCCATCGATGTTCGTCATGAACTGCGGCAAGGCGTTCAGCCTCGCCTCGACCTTCCGCCAGTCGTAATCCGTCTGCCAATAGCGCGCGACGTTCTGCATCGTCGCCAGCTGCACGCCTTGCGTTGCATCCGCGACCAGTTCCCGCTTAGGCCACTTTGTCGCGGCGATCCGCCGCCGGAGGTCGGCGAGCGCCTCGTCGGACACCGCGATGTGGAAAGGGCGGATCGCATCGTTTTGGGCCGTGCTCATCGAAAAATCTCCTTGGTTCGATGCCTGGTTGGAAGGCGGGTCGCCCGCAGCGGGCTAGCGGAGTGATCGAAACGCGGCTCGGACCTCGGTGCTGAACAGCTCCGGCTGTTCCCAGGCCGCGAAGTGGCCCCCTTTGTCGGCCCGATGGAAATAGATCAGTTTGTGGTAGGCCCGCTCCGTCCAGCTCTGGGGGGCTTGAAAACTCTCGCCGGGGAAGACGGTCACGGCCGCAGGGATGGAGACGTTGGCGGGGAGGTAAAGATTGATCTTGTTTTCCCAATAGAGTCGCGCCGAAGAAATCGCTGTGTTCGTCAGCCAGTAGAGCGTGATGTTGTCGAGCACGTCGTCGCGCGTTAGATCGCCGGCAGAGTGTCCCTCGACTGTGCGCCCGAGCACCGCCGAGGTGATCGGCGCCGCCGGCTGGGCATAGCCGTCGCCGTGATCGAGCAGCCAGGCCGCCAAGCCGGCAGGCGAATCCGCCAAGCCGGAGAGCGTTTGCGGGCGCGTTCCCATGATCTGCGCGTAGGCGCGTCGCTTGCCGAATGACAGCTTGAGCTGCTCGAAAGCATGGTCTTCGTCTGCGGTGAGACCGGCTGGCGGCGGGTCGCCGGACTGCAGCGCTTTCACGATCTCGGGCGGAACGACACCGGGCAGGTTGACGTGGATGCCCAGCAATTCCAGCGGCGCCAGCTTGGCCATCTCGTTCGACACGGGCGAACCCCAATCCCCGCCTTGGGCGACGAAACGCGTGTAGCCGAGCCGCTTCATCAGCACGATCCAAGCGCGTGCGATGTGGGGAGGATCCCACCCGGTCGTGGTCGGCTTGCCGGAAAAGCCGTAGCCCGGCATCGATGGAATTACGAGATGGAAAGCGTCTGCGGCGGTCGCGCCATGCGCGGTGGGATCGGTCAGTGGGGCGATGATCTTCAGCTGCTCGATGATCGAGCCGGGCCACCCGTGCGTGACGATCAGCGGCAATGCATTTTCACGTTTGGAACGAACATGAATGAAATGAATGTCGAGCCCATCGATCTCAGTTATGAATTCCGGCAAGGCGTTGAGCCGCGCCTCCACCTTGCGCCAGTCGTAATCCTTGGCCCAATAGCGCGTGAGTTCCTGCAACATCGAGAGCGGCACGCCTTGTGATTCATCCGTGACCGTTTCGCGGTCAGGCCACCGGGTTGCGGCGATGCGCCGGCGGAGGTCGGCGAGCGCGTCTTCTGGAACGTTGATCTGGAAGGGACGGATTGCTTTGTCCTCGGTCGCTGCCGGCGACCCCGAAGAAATTACGCCAGCGGCGCCAGCGGCCGCGGAGGCGGCGAGAAAGCTGCGCCGGGTGGATGACGATGAAAGTGCCGCCACGATCGTTCTCCTGACCTGAGAAGGGGCGATGGAACGCTGTCTTCACACCTGTTCAACTCGAAGCTCAATGAGATTGAGCGGCGGATTATCAAATGTGATCCGCCAATAGGCGGGCGACCGCCGGGCGAGCCGGATCTGCGCCGTCTTCGGTGCTGCGTTCACGACAGCCTCCCGGGGAAACCGCAATTAGGATGTCCGGAATTTAACTCGGGCTCCAGAGGGCCGCTACTGGACGATGGTATCGCCGACCGCGGGCGAGGCGAACTGCGGCGGGTGGGCGATGACGACATGGCGGACATGACCATTCCCCATCGGGCAAAGCGGCTTCACGCCATGCCTTACGAGCCGCTCAGCATCGCGCTGGTCCAAGGCCTCGCGGCGGCCAGCCGGCTCGCCGACGGCCTCGTCGGTGCGAACGACGACGCCTGTCACCTGCCGGAATTGCTGCGGGTGAAGGGCCGACTTCTATTGGCGTCGCCACGGCCTGGAGGCGATGAGGCGGAAGCGTGCTTTGCGCGGTCGCTTGAACTCGCCCGCGGTCAGGGCGCTCCGGCGTGGGAGTTGCGGACGGCGATCGACCTCGCAGGGCTGCTTGCCGATCAGGGACGATCGACCGCCGCCCTCACGCTTCTCCACGGAGCCTACGACAAGTTCGCTGAGGGCTTGATACCGCGGACCTCAAGGCCGCCAAGCGGCTCTTGGCGAGCCTCCTCGACTAGCGAAGCTCCCTCACCGGTTGCCCATCGGCTTATATTCGCGCGCCGGCGAGCCGGTGTAGAGCTGGCGCGGCCGGCCGATCTTCTGCTCGGGATCTTGGATCATCTCCTTCCACTGGGCGATCCAGCCGACGGTGCGAGCGACCGCGAACAGGACGGTGAACATCGAGGTCGGAAAACCCATCGCCTTCAGCGTGATCCCGGAATAAAAGTCGATGTTCGGATAGAGCTTCTTCTCGATGAAATAATCGTCGTGAAGCGCGATGCGCTCGAGCTCTACCGCCACGTCGAGCAGCGGATCGTCCTTGATCCCAAGCTCGTTGAGCACCTCGTGCGCGGTCTTCTGCATGATTTTGGCGCGCGGATCGTAGTTCTTGTACACCCGATGGCCAAACCCCATCAGGCGGAACGGATCGTTCTTGTCCTTCGCCTTGGCGATGAATTTGGGAATATTTTCGACCCTTCCGATCTCGCCCAGCATCTTCAGCGCCGCCTCGTTGGCGCCGCCGTGCGCCGGACCCCAGAGACAGGCGATGCCGGCGGCGATGCAGGCGAAAGGATTCGCGCCCGACGATCCGGCGAGCCGCACCGTCGACGTCGAGGCGTTCTGCTCGTGGTCGGCGTGGAGAATGAAGATGCGGTCGAGCGCCCGCGCCAGCACGGCGTTGGCCTTGTAATCCTCGCACGGAACCGAGAAGCACATCCGCAGAAAATTCGAAGCATAGTCGAGCTCGTTCTTCGGATAGACGAACGGCTGGCCGATCGCATATTTGAAAGCCATCGCGGCAAGCGTCGGCGCCTTGGCGATCATGCGGATCGAAGCGACCTCGCGCTGCCATGGATCGTTGATATCGGTGGAGTCGTGATAGAAGGCGGCGAGCGCGCCGACGCTCGCCACCATCACCGACATCGGATGCGCGTCGCGGCGGAAACCGTTGAAGAACCGGTTCATCTGTTCGTGCACCATCGTGTGGCGCGTGACCCGGTAGTCGAAGTCGGCCTTCTGCGCCGCGTTCGGCAGTTCGCCGTACAGGAGCAGGTAGCAGGTCTCGAGGAAATCGCCGTGCTCGGCGAGCTCGTCGATCGGATAGCCGCGGTAGAGCAGCACCCCCTCATCGCCGTCGATATAGGTGATTTTCAATTCCGTGCTCGCAGTCGAGGTGAAACCGGGGTCGTAGGTGAACATGCCGGTCTGGCCGTAGAGCTTGCCGATGTCGACGACCGAGGGGCCGATGGTGCCGTGCTTGATCGGCAGCTCGACCGATTTCTGGCCGACGGTCAGAGTGGCGACGGCCGGGGCCGACTTCCTGGTCGGTTTGTCGTCGACGGCGAGGGTGGCGGAGGTCGGTGTCATCGAGCGTCTCCCATAGGCTCAAAGCGCTCTTGCACTGCAATATCTTTATTGCAGCGCATTACGGGCGACAAGTCAAACCAAAGGAGCGTGACGGCCGGCGGCTATTGCGGATTTTCGAAGCTGAACGTCTGGCTGTTTTCATCGTACGCGAACAACTCGCCATAACGGCCGAGATTGGTGATCGACCTCAGGGTCCGCTCAGCGTAGTCCTCGCTCATATAATCTTCCAGTTCCTCGCGAAAGCGGGTCGCGGGCGCGCGATGGGTTGGGCGTTCGTCGAGAACCCGCTTGATGTGGGAGGCGAGGGGGATATGCGCGAGCACCTGGTCGCCGAACACCTTCTTGCGCTGGTCGACATCCATGTCGACGAAGCGCTGGCCGAGGGGGGTGAGTTTGATGTCGGCGTCCTCGAACTCCGCCAAGCGCAACAATTGCAACGTTTCGCCGAGCGGGAACAGTTCGTCGATCTCGAGCTGGAGCGAGTCGGCCAGATGCGGAAGGTCCGCCTTGCCGTTGTACGGCGGGGCGGCGATCTCCTCGAGCATGCCGGCGAGCGAGTTGGTCGACACCCGCGGAAGCGCAAGCCCAAGGCCCATCGCCGCCGCCGCGGCTTCGCGCGCCGCCGGCTTGGTGGTGTCCGGCCGTTGGGTCATCAAGGCATAGATCCCGTCGACCAGCTCGCGGAAGTTCGGGTCGAGCCGGTCGCGCGGGTGGGGCAGCGTGACCGGAATCTCGGAAGCGATGCGGCCGGGATTGGACGACAGCACCAGGACCCGGTCGGCCATCAGGACCGCCTCCTCGATGTTGTGGGTGACCATCAGGATGGCCTTGATCGGGATCCGCCCCTCTTGCCACAGGTCGAGCAGATCGGTGCGCAGGGTTTCGGCGGTGAGGACGTCGAGCGCCGAAAACGGCTCGTCCATCAACAGGATCTTCGGCTGCATGACCAGCGCCCGGGCGAAGCCGACGCGCTGACGCATGCCGCCCGACAATTCCTTCGGATAGGCCAATTCGAAGCCGTCCAGCCCGATCGTGTCGATCGCCTTGAGCGCCCGCTTGCGTGTCTCGTCCACCGGCACCCCGTCGGCGCGCAGCCCGAGTTCGACGTTGTCGAGCACGTCGAGCCACGGGAAGAGGGCGAAGCTCTGAAAGACCATCGCAACATCCTTGGCCGGCCCAATGACCGGCTCGCCGGAGATCGTGACCGTCCCCTCGGTCGGCCGCGTGAGCCCGGAGATGATGCGCAACAGCGTCGACTTGCCGGAGCCCGACCGGCCAAGCAGGGCGACGATCTCCCCGGTCTTCATGCTCAGCGAAACCTCGCTCAAGACCGGCGCGCGGGACTCGCCCGACCCGGTTTGGAAGACCTGGGTCACTTTGTCGATGTTCAGGAGCGTCGTGATCGCTGGGTCCAACATGGCCAACTCCTCGATGGACGATAGGGACTAAAGGCGCAGCCGGCGCTCGGCGTAGGCGTAGAGCCGGCGCCAGAACAAGCGATTGAAAACCGTGACGAACAGCGACATGACGGCGACGCCAAGCACGATTTTTGGGAAGTCGCCCTTGCCGGTCGCCTTGGCGATATAGGAGCCGACGCCGTCGGCGACCACGGTATGGTCCTTCCACTTCACGTATTCGGCGACGATCGAGGCGTTCCACGAGCCGCCCGAGGCGGTGATCGCGCCCGTTATGTAATAGGGCATGACGCCCGGAATGATGACCTGCTTCCACCATTGCCAGCCGTGCACGTGGAAATTCGCCGCCGCCTCCCGGAGGTCGTTGGGAAAGGCCGCCGCGCCGCCGATCGTGTTGAACACGATGTACCACTGGGTGCCGAAAACGATGAGGAAGCTCAGCCAAATGTTGGGGTTGAGATTGTAAGCGAGCACCAGGCTGACAGCGGCGCCGAACAGGAGGTTGACCGGGAAGGCGGCGAGGAACTGGGCGACCGGCTGAACGGCTTCCGCCCAGCGCGGTCTAAGCCCGACCCAGACGCTGATCGGCACCCAGACCACGGTTGCGAGCGCCATGAGCGCGACGACGCGAATGAGCGTGTAGAAGGTGAGAACAAAGACCCGCGCCACCTCGTCCCAGCTCACGCCGGTGGCGATATAGGAGATGGTGAGCCAGGCAGCCCACGCGGCGACGGCGATGACGATGAGGATCCATAGCGCGTCGATCAGCCGCGAAGGCGCCTGCGATTTCGACGGACCTGGCGCCGACGCAAAACGTGGGAGGCGCACCGGCCAGAAGCTCAGGCTGCGCATTGCGGCGGCGATCGGCAAGAAACCCGACTTCAGCCAAAATGTGCGCTTGATCAGGTTGAGCATCCAGGAGGTCTCGACATCCTGGCTCTCCGACAATTCGACCCGGAACTTCGCCGCCCAGGCGACGATCGGCCGGAACAGCAACTGGTCGTAAAGGAGGATGACGATCCCCATCGTCAGCACCGCTGCGCTGATCGCCCACCAGTTGCCTTCGTCGTTCGCCTTGGCGATGTAGGAACCAACTCCCGGCAGGGTGATGGTCGTGTCGCCGACCGTGATCGCCTCCGAGGCGACGACGAAGAACCAGCCGCCCGACATCGACATCATGGTGTTCCAGATCAGGCCCGGCATCGCGAACGGCGCTTCGAGCTGCCAGAACTTCTGCCACCCGGTGAGCCGGAAGCCGCGCGCGACTTCGTCCAGATCGGGCGGCACGGTGCGCAGCGACTGGTAGAACGAAAAGGCCATGTTCCAGGCTTGGCTGGTGAAGATGGCGAAGATCGCCGCCAGCTCCGCGCCCAAGGTGTTGCCGGGGAAGAGGCCGAGGAAGAAGGTCACGGTGAACGACAGAAAGCCGAGGATCGGCACCGACTGAAGGATGTCGAGCACCGGGATCAGCACCATCTCCGCCCGCCGGCTCTTGGCTGCGAGTGTGGCGTAGGTGAAGGTGAAAACGAGCGACGCGGCGAGCGCGGCGAACATGCGCAGGACCGTCCGGAACGCGTAATAGGGCAATTGCCAATAGTCGAGCGACACCACCTGTTCGTTCGCCGCCGGCAAAGGCGCGGAAATGCCGTGATAGCTTTTGGCGATCCCGGTCAGGACCGCCAGAATCGCCGCGAAAGCGATGAGGTCCCATTGGTTCGGCAGGATTCGGCGCCCGGCGGACACAAAGGTGGTCAGTTGAGGCATCGGCGACTTCCGCTTGGCGAGGCGACGCGGGGGCGAGCGGGGCGGCCAAACGGACGCTAAGAAAGCGTCAAACACGTTTGTCGCGGCCGAAGCAATCGGAATTTGCGCCGCCCGCCTGAGGTCGCGCCCGAGGCTAGCCATGAGCAGCGGCTATGACAGTATGACGACAAGGATCGTGGGGCGCGGGGTCGCGTGCCGAGGGCGGGACGGACTGGCGTTTCGGTGCGCGAACGCCAATTCTGGCCGGCTGGGCTTTTTGCGCTCGGCTTGCCTTTCCGCTTCGGGTCTCCTATATCGCCCGCCATTCCACAGGCGGATTATTCGCGGCTCCTGCTCAAGGTCCCGCTCCGGTGGCGGAGCTTGCTTCGCCTTCACTGATCCGCCGAGGCTCAACCGGATGAAGGACGACCCCCATGGCTTTGCCAGATTTCACCATGCGCCAGTTGCTCGAGGCGGGCGCCCATTTCGGCCACCAGTCGCACCGCTGGAACCCGAAAATGGAGCGCTATATCTACGGTTCGCGCAACTCGATCCACATCATCGACCTCGCCCAGACGGTGCCGTTGCTCCATCAGGCGCTGAAGACGGTCTCCGACACGGTCGCCAAGGGCGGACGGGTGCTGTTCGTCGGCACCAAGCGCCAGGCGTCCGACGAGATCGCGGCTGCGGCCAAGCGTTCGGCGCAATATTTCGTCAACGCGCGCTGGCTCGGCGGCATGCTGACCAACTGGAAGACGATCTCGGCTTCGATCTCGCGCCTGCGCAAAGTCGACGAGCTCCTGGGCGAAGGCGCGAAAGGCCTGACCAAGAAGGAGCGCCTAATGCTGTCGCGGGAGCGCGAAAAACTTGAGACCGCGCTCGGCGGCATCAAGGACATGGGCGGCGTTCCCGATCTGGTTTTCGTCATCGACACCAACAAGGAAGCGCTGGCGATCAAGGAGGCCAACCGCCTGAAGATTCCGGTGATCGCCATCCTGGACACCAATAGCGACCCGGACGGCATCGCCTTTCCCGTCCCGGCGAACGACGACGCCGGCCGCGCCATTCAGCTCTATTGCGACCTCGTCGCCCGCGCCGCGATCGACGGCATCTCGAGGGGTCAAGGCGCGCATGGGGTCGACGTTGGCGCGGCGGAGACGCCGGTCGTCGAACCGTTGCCGGAGCCCGTCGAACTCGAGGGGGCTTCGACGGCCGAGGCTGAGGCGTCACCGACCGAGCAGTTCGAGCTCCTCGCCGCGCCGCGCGGCGCCCCGGACGACCTGGCCAAGCTCACCGGCGTCGGCCCGCAGATCGTCAAGAAGCTCAACGAACATGGCGTGTTTCACTACTGGCAACTCGCTGCGATGACGCCGGAGGATGCGGCCAAGCTCGATGCCGATCTCAGGTTCAACGGCCGGGTCGCCCGCGACAAGTGGAGCGAGCAGGCGCGCGCGCTGATGGCCGCCGAGTAGGCCTTGATCTGATCCAAAGCCGCGTCGCGGCGGCGCGTTGCGCCGGGCGCGCGGCGCATGAGAATTGAAGAGGGACGCGATGGCGACCATTTCCGCGGGGCTGGTCAAGGATCTGCGCGAAAAGACCGGCGCGGGCATGATGGATTGCAAGAATGCGCTGAGCGAGACCAACGGCGACATCGACCAGGCGGTCGACTGGCTGCGCAAGAAAGGCCTCGCCAAGGCGGCCAAGAAAAGCGGGCGGGTGGCGGCTGAGGGTCTTGTCGGACTGGCCGTCGAGGCCAATCTCGGCGTCGTCGTCGAGGTCAATTCCGAGACCGATTTCGTCGCCCGCAACGACGACTTCCAGGCGCTGGTCAGAGGCGTGCTCGCGGTCGCGCTCGACCACGCGCCCGAGGTCAATGCAGAGACGGTGCTCGGCGCGCATTATCCGGGCGGCGGCACGGTGAGCGAGGCGATCGCCAACGCCATCGCCACCATCGGCGAGAACATGACGCTGCGCCGCGCGCAGGGTCTGCAAGTCGCCGAGGGTGCGATTGGCCATTACGTGCATGGGTCGATCGCCGACGGCCTCGGCCGGATCGGGGTGATTGTTGGGCTCAAATCCGCCGGCGACAGGGATCGGCTGGTCGCGCTCGGCCGCCAGCTCGCCATGCATGTCGCCGCCGCGAGCCCGGTCGCTCTCGACCCCGCCGGGCTCGATCCGGCGACCGTTGCGCGCGAGCGGGCGGTGCTGGCCGAGAAGAACGCCGGCAAGCCCGCAAACGTGCTCGAGAAGATCGTCGAATCGGGTCTGAAGACCTTCTACAAGGAGGTTTGCCTCGTCGATCAGGCTTACGTCCACGACCCCGCCAAGACCGTCGCTCAGGCGATCAAGGAGGCCGAGAAGACGGTCGGGGCGCCGATCGCCGTCACCGGCTTCGTCCGCTACGCGTTGGGCGAAGGCGTCGAGAAGCCGGCGGAAGAGGCCTGACGGCCTGACGAATTCACCAGGCGGCCCCCGGGGCCGCCTTTTTTATATCGAAGGATTGCCGGACAGACGATGGCGCGACGACGGGTGGCGCGATCGCCGGTTCGAGGAGGGGAGAGATGATGACCAAAGCGCCGAAACCAATGTTCCGCCGCGTCGTCGTCAAGCTCTCGGGCGAAGCGCTGATGGGGCCGGACACGCATGGCCTCCACGCCCCGACCGTGCAGCGAATGGCGGGCGATCTGAAGGCCGCGGCGGACTTGGGGGTGCAGGTCGCGGTCGTAGTCGGGGGCGGCAATTTCTTTCGCGGGCTGCAGGGAGCCGACAAGGGCATCGAGCGCGCGCGCGCCGATTCGATTGGCATGCTGGCGACGGTCATGAACGCGCTGGCGATGGAGGGGGCGCTCGAGCAGATCGGCCAGCCCGCGCGCGTGCTCTCGGCTGTGGCCATGCCGTCGCTCTGCCAGCCCTATTCCCGCCAGGCGGCGCTCGCTCATCTCGTCAAGCATCGGGTGATCATCCTTGCCGGCGGGACCGGAAATCCGTTCTTCACCACCGACACCGGCGCGGCGCTGCGGGCGGCGGAGCTCGCGTGCGATGCGGTGATGAAGGCGACGCAGGTTGACGGCATCTATACCGCCGATCCGAAGAAGAACCCGGACGCCAAGCGCTACGAACGCCTCACCCACGACGAGGCGATCGCCCGCAAGCTGCAGGTGATGGACACCGCCGCCTTCGCGCTCGCCCGCGACAACGGCATCCCGATCGTCGTCTTCTCGGTCGACGAGCCGGGCGCCATCCCCTCGGCGCTCCTCGGCAAGGGGCGGGCGACTTACGTGATGCCCTAAGGTTTGCTGTGGAAGCGGGGCTCAGCCGGGGGCGATCAGCGGCAATTTGGGGAAATAGGTTCGGTAGCGCGCTGCGTCGCGGGTCATCAGGAGATAGCCGGCGACGGCCGCATGCGCGCCAATGAAGAAATCGGGCAACGGCGCTCGCTTTGTTCCGCCCCGCCGCCGATAAGCGAGGAACGCCTTGCCGGCGAGAAAGGCGGCTTCGTAGGGAATTGCTTCGCGGTCGAACGAGGCCTTCGGCAACGCGGCGTCGAGCGCCTCGATGCGCGAATAACGAATCGAGACCTCGGCGTAGACGACGGGATTGATGACGAGGCGATAGCGTTCGGCGGCGCGCTCGAGCGCGTCGGCGGACCACGCGAGCCAGCGCTCGTCCTCCGTGATGACGTCGAGAAGGACG
The DNA here is from genome assembly GCA_963794155.1 of uncultured Alphaproteobacteria bacterium. Classification (GTDB taxonomy): domain Bacteria; phylum Pseudomonadota; class Alphaproteobacteria; order Rhizobiales; family Beijerinckiaceae; genus Roseiarcus. Next base: position 107,760 of record CAWCCX010000013.1, read on the forward strand.
TTTGCGTCGACCAGAACGGCGGTCACTCAGTCATCGCGGGTCAGGGCCATGATTGCGTTCGTGCTCATCACGACATCGCCGCTTCCTCGCAAATGACGGATCAAACGGGCGCCGCGGCCGTCGCTTTTGCGGGCTTTAGCGCGAACGATGCGCACAGCCTTACCGTCGTATTCGAACTCCACTTCGGTCTGCGGCAGTAGACCGGCCTGCTCGCGGATTTCGATCGGAATTGTCACTTGACCTTTGGATGTGATGCGCACGGGATTGTCTCCTTACTCTTACTTGTAAGAGTAAGGATTCGAGCGCGGCTTTGCAAGCCGCGATGGCTCGGCGCCTTCATTTGAAGCCGAAGTTCAGGCGGTCTGCGCCTTCGGCGTCGCCGCCCGCCAGAAGGGCAGGGCGAGCGACGCGACCCGCTCGGGATCGTCCGCATGCGGCCAGTGGCCGCTCTGATCGAGAACCGAGACCTGCGCTGCGGGAAAGAACTCCCGCTGACGTTCGGCGTAGCTCGCGGCAATATAGGGGTCGGCGCGGCCCCAGATGACCAGAACCGGGCAGGTCCAGCTGCGCAAGGCCGGGCCGAATTTCTCCGCGAGATCGGCTGGATTGCCCGTCGCGCGATAGAGCCGCAAGACCGCCCGCTTGGTGCCAGCGTCGAAGCAGTCGAACATGGAGTCGACGAACTCTCTCGGCAATCCGCGCGGATTGCCGCGCCGGATCAGCAGGCGAAAACCCGCGCGAGTCGTGGTCGCCATCACCGCCTCGCCGATGAGCGGCGTGCGCCAAAGGCGGGCGAAGAAATGCCATTTGTAGCCCGGCAACACGCCGGTGTTGATGAGGGTCAGGCTTGCGAGCGCGGAAGGAGCGGAAAGCGCCCATGCGAGCCCCCACGGTCCGCCGAAATCGTGCAGCACGAGATGAGCGCGGCGGACCTTGAGCTGCGCGAGCAGCGCGCCGAGATGGCGGGCGTAGCCGCCCACCGTATAGTCGAACCTCTCCGGTTTGTCGGAGTGGCCAAAGCCGGGCATGTCGGGCGCCACGCAGCGGCGGAAAGCGCCGGCGCGGGTCATCAAATCTATCCAGTCGCCCGAGAAGCCGGGATTGCCGTGCAGGAAAACCAAGGCCTCGTCGCTGTCCTCGGGCCCCGACTCCGCTGCCACGGTGCGGACCCCAGACACGCTCAGTTCGCTTCGTCGGATCATCACGGAACCCCTCGGGAAACTCTCGGCGCCGATCAGCGCGGCGAGAAGCGGTCGAACTCTCCGGCGTAAGGCTTGGCGAGCGGCGCCGCGTAGGTCCTGCGCTTCGACGTTCTCAAGCCCAGCCGGACCAGGCTTTCGGCGAGCGAGACCGCGCACGCGACCCCATCGAGCACCGGAACGCCGACCTTGCGCTCGAGGTCGCGCGCGAGATCGGTCATGCCGGCGCAGCCGAGCACGATCGCCTCGGCCCCGTCCTCGGCGAGCGCGCGCCCGATTTCCTTTTCGATCGTGGCCCTCGCGGTCGACCCGGGCTCCTCGAGCGCCAGCACCGGAACCTCGGCGGCCCGAACGCGCGCACAGCGCGAGGAAAGCCCGTACTTCGCGAGATTGTGTTCGATCGGCGCGATCGAGCGCGCGAGCGTGGTGACGACGCTGAATTTCGCCGCGATCAGGCTCGCGAGATGAAACGCGGCCTCGCCGATGCCGACGACCGGCTTGTCCGTCGCGCAGCGCGCCGCGTCGAGCCCAGTGTCGTCGAAACAGGCAACGACGAAGGCGTCGGCGCCCTTGGCCTTGCCGATCTCCTCGATCAGCCCCGGAACCGAGAACGCCTCGTCGAAATAGCCTTCGATGCTTGGCGGCCCAAAGTCCGGATTGACGGCGGTGACCTCGACCGCGGGCGAAGCGGCGGCCTTGGCGGCCAAGCCGATCTTCAGCGTCATCGAGCGGGTGGTGTTCGGATTGATGACGCGGATATGCATGACGCCTGCCCCTCAACGTTCTCGCCACCATAGAGGGGCGCGGCAGGCGCGTGAACCGGAGTCTGCCCGCTTGCGCGTGACGCGCGCGGCGCCTAAAGCCTTGGCGCGCGCGTCAGGCGCTCCGGCGAAGTCCGCCGTTGGCGAGAGGGAGGATGGGAATGCCGCACAAGATCCTGGTCGCCCAGGGCGGCGGCCCGACGGCGGTCATCAACCAGTCGCTGGCCGGGGTGGCGCTCGAGGCGCGGCGCTTTCCCGAGGTGACGCATGTCTATGGCGCGCTTGAGGGCGTGCGCGGCATCGTCAACGACGACCTCGTCGATCTGGGCCAGGAAACGGTCGCCAATCTCGAGGCGGTCGCGGCTACTCCCGCCGCCGCGCTCGGCTCGACCCGCGACAAGCCGGACCGCAAATATTGCCAGGAAATCTTCAAGGTCCTCAAGGCCCACGCGATCGACACGTTCTTCTATATCGGCGGCAACAATTCCTCAGACACCGTGCGCATCGTCGCCGAGGAGGCGAAGAACTCCGATCATGGGCTTCGGGCGATCCATATCCCCAAGACCATCGACAACGATCTCGTCGGCTTCGACCATGTGCCGGGCTATCCATCCGCGGCGCGCTTCGTCGCCCAGGCCTTCGCCGGCGCCAATCTCGACAATCAGGCGCTGAAGGGCGTCTATTGCGCGGTGGTGATGGGACGGCACGCCGGATTCTTGACCGCGGCTTCGGCGCTGGCCCGCAAATATCCCGACGACGGCCCCCATCTCGTCTATCTGCCCGAGCGCACCTTCGTCGTCGACAAGTTCCTCGCCGACGTGAAGGAGGTCTTCGAGCGCCACGGGCGCTGCATTGTCGCCGTCTCCGAGGGCATCCACGACGAGAAGGGCGAGGCGATCATCACCAGGCTCATGGGGAAAACGGAAAAGGACGCGCATGGCAACGTCCAGCTCTCCGGCACCGGCGCGCTTGCCGATCTCCTGTGCGAGGAGGTGAAGGCGAAGCTCGGCATCAAGCGCGTGCGCGGCGACACCTTCGGTTACCTGCAGCGCTCGTTCGTCGGCTGCGTGAGCCCGGTCGATCAGCGCGAGGCGCGCGAGGTCGGCGAGAAGGCGGTGCAATATGCGCTTCTTGGCGCGGGCGAGGGCTCGGTCGCGATCCGGCGGGTCGCCGACTACGCCGTCGACTATCCGCTGATCCCGCTTGAGATGGTGGCCGGCAAGACGCGGGTGATGGAGGACCATTTCATCAACGCCGCCGGCAACGACGTGACGCCCGCCTTCCGCGACTATCTGCGCCCGCTGCTGGGCGCGGACATGATCGAGGTCGCGCGGCTGCGGGCGGCGAAAGTCGCGAAGGCGAACCTGCTCACGGGCAATTCGACCTGAGGGCCAAGCGGCGCGTCTTCGCGGCTTCGGTCCCGCATACCTCGAGACGCGATGCGCCCTCTACGCCGTCGGCGCACACGATTACGTTGCGATTTCTGGATGGACCGGCAGCGTGAATTCAAAGACGGCGCCGCGGGGCGTGTTGGCGCGCGCCGACATTTGTCCGCCGCGCGATTCGACGATCGATCGGCAAATCGACAGCCCCAGCCCCATCCCGTTCGGCTTGGTCGTATGGAAGGCCTTGAAGAGTTTTTCCTCAACTGCGGGGGTCAGTCCCGGACCGGTATCGCGGACCGCGACCAGCACGTGATCCGACCCGGTCCTGCTCGTCACGATCTCAAGTTCCCGCGGCCCCTCGGCCAATTCGCTCATCGCTTCCGCCGCGTTAAGGACGAGGTTGAGGACCACTTGCTGCAGTTCGATTCGATCGCCGCGGACGAGCGGCAGGCTTTCGGCGAGCTCCGTCCGCACCAGGACGCCGTTCTTCGTCGCTTCGCTCCGGGTCAGCTCGATCACTCCCCGGATCGCCGCATTGATGTCCACGCGGTCCTCCCGCGCCGGCGCCTTCTTGACGAGATCGCGGATCCGGCCGACGACGGCGCCCGCCCGGAGGCTGTCTCTGACAATGCGGTCGAGCGCGGTCCGAACCTCATCCAGATCCGGCCGTTCAGCGCCAAGCCGGCGCAACGCAACTTGAGCGTTGATGAGCGTACCGGCGATCGGCTGGTTCACTTCATGGGCGATCGAAGCGGCAAGTTCTCCCAAGGTCGTAACCCGGGCGATACGCAGGAGCTCGGCTCGCACCTCGCGCAACGCCGCCTCGGCCTGATCGGCGCGCACCGCTTCGGTGACCCCGCTGCCGGTGCCCCTATAACCGAGAAAAGCGCCCTTTGCGTCAAAGCATGGCTTGCCGCTGACCCTGACATACATCAGAGATCCGTCGAAGCGCAGGGCCGGGTAAACGAAATCGCGGAACGGCTGACGGGCCTCGAGCGTCGACCGATGAAGCTCCCACTTTTCCGGCTCCGATTCGACGTCGATCGCGAAATCCCATCGGGTTTGCCCGATTCGGCTCGTCAAAGGCAGGCGCCCTAGCGCGCGAAGTCCTTCCGCGAGGGGGGTGAATTTGTGCTCGGGATCGGTTTCCCAGTACCAATCGGAAGCCGTTTCGGCATAGTCGCGAAACCGCTGTTCGCTCTCCTGGAGCGCCTGATAGAGGGTTGCGTTCTCCAAAGCGATCGCGGCCTGGGAGGCGAGGAGCTTCAGGACCGCGGTCCGGGCCGGCGCGAAGGCGCGGTTCAGATTGTTCTCGAGGTAGAGCACGCCGTTGAGCTTGCCTTGGTTGATCAAGGGCAGGCAGAGAATGGAGCGGGTCCGCCGCTCCCGGATGGTGGGGTCGTCGGCAAATGCGGACTGGGCCGCGGCATCGTCGAGACGGACGCTCTCCCCGGTGCGCAAGACGTGGTCGAGCACCAATTCCGGGAGCGCAGCCGCGCCCGCCGGCTCGTCGCGCAGCTGCACAATGACCGAGTCGCCGCTCCTTGCGCCTTCCGCCTCCAGCCGCTGCTCGACCCCTCGCGGACGGATCAACAAACCTCGCTCCGCGCCGGCCTCTTCGATCGCGGCGCGCATGAGCGTGTCGATCAGCTTTTCGAGGACGATCTCGCCCGAGACCGCTTGCGACACCTTGATCGCCGTATCGAGATCGAGGTGTTCGACCGGCCTCGCAATTGTGCTCAATTGTTCGAACTCCACGCCGCGCTTAGAGCCACGTGCCCGCCATCAACGCTGTTGGCCAGATTCCGCCGAAAATCTGGACCGAGTTGTCGCTTCTGGCAAGGCGGGACCGTTCTTCGCCAGCTTCTGAAGCCGGCTCCCCGGCTCACGAAACCCCGCTTTCCGTAGCGGAAAGTCTACACCAGACAGATTGCCAGCCCAGTCTTGACAAACCCCCTCCGGCGGGTTTCATGCCGGTTGCGGATTCACAGTCCAGTGTGTGTGGTTGCTGACTGCCGGGAGCGAGGTCGAAAGGCATCGTTACCTTGCGGCAGCCGGATATGCGCGGCCCGCGGAGTTGATGGAAAGCAAGGGGAAAAGATGATCAAGTCTATGCTTGGATGGCGTTCCGTTTCGGCAATTGCCGTGTTTGCGGTCACGGCAGGAACCGCCAGCGCGGATCCGTTGACGGCTCCGGAGATCCTGTCGACCTTCAACCTGGTCACGACGGGCAACGCGTCGACCAGCTCGGACATTGTGGGCAATACGGTCGTAGGCGGGACCCTAGGCGGGGCGTCATTCTTCGCGGGCGGCTCCAATGTGCCTGCCTCGCCGGTGCTTGACGTCTACGGAAGCATCAACCCGACCTCCACCACCAATATCAATGCGGGTGGCGACCTCTTCTACAACGGCACGATCAGCACGCCGAGCCACCCCGTGTCCGGGGCTCCTCAGGTGAACTTCAACGGCGGCGGCAGTCAGAAACCGCTCGATACTGTGACGACCCCGCTCACCGATTATACCGGTCCGCTGACTGCTCTTTCGCACCAGCTCAAGGGACTGAGCCCGTCTCCCGGCGCTACCATCTCCGACGGTAATTTCAACGCCGACTCCAACACCGGCATCGTCGTCTTCGACGTTACCGGGACGGAACTGGAGGCGGACCTCGGCTCCAACATCACCTTCACCGGCACGGGCGTCACCGCCTTCATCATCAATGTCGAGGGCGACTTCAGCGAGCCGAGCGGCGACAATTGGAACTCGCTTCAGTCGAACGCGCTGTTCAATTTCTATGACGCGACCACGGTGCAGGTCGGAAACTGGAATGCCTCGATCCTTGCGCCCGATGCCGCGGTTTCGATTCTGAACGGAAATATCTCGGGCTCGGTGTTCGCCGCGAGTTACTCCGGCGGCGGAGAACTGCACAACGACAATCTCTTCAACGGCGCCCTGCCGTCGTCGGCCCCGGAGCCGTCGACCTGGGCGATGATGCTCGCCGGCTTCGTAGGTCTTGGCGTCGCGGGATTCCGCCGGTCGCGCAAGCAGCCGGTCGCAGCGTTCTGATCGTCTGCAATCAGTGCATCTCTGCGAAGGCCGCCGCCTCGGCGGCCTTCGTTGTTTTGAGGCTTTAGAGTCAAAACCCGGACGGGGCTACAGCGGCAGCCTCATCCAGGGCCCCTTGCTCGCGCCGCTCAAGGGAAGGATTGAGGGGACCGCGCGTAGGTTGGGAAACCCCCGATAGAGCACGCTTTACGTTAAGGTTACATCGGCCGTATGGTGTGAAAACTACGCTCGAATCCGCCCCGTGTGCTGCGAGAGGGGGGACGCGTGAAACACGACAGTGAAGCGCCGGACGTGCTGCGATTTTATACAGAATTGCGGCAAAGAACGTCGGTCGCCGCGTGCTCGGCGCTGTTCAAGGATGCCATCGCGCGATTTGGCATGATCGCCTTCGCCTGCGGCGAGCTCGACCTCGCCGATCGCGACCGAAACGTGCTGTTCATCGCCGAATGGCCGCAAGCCTGGCGGCGCTATTATGAGAAGTCGGGTTTCGTCAAAAGGGATCCGCTCATCAACGCCTTGGCGTTTTATCGCCAGCCCTTCGAATTCGCCGACATCGTCCGCGATCCGAGATTTTCGAGCGGTGATCGCGAGATGATGCGTGCCGCGGCCGAAAACGGCTGGAGCCGCGGCCTCGTTGTGCCGGTCGCTCGCGGCGGCACCCGGATCGGGGTGGTGACGATGATCGGCCACGGGGAGCCGCTCGACGCGTTTCACCGCGGGGTTCTCTGCCTGATCAGCGAATGTCTCTTGGGCCGCGTGCACGCACTGCAGCCGAAGGTGGAATACGCAATGCCGCCGGCCGGCATGAGCGAGCGGGAAGTCGAGGCGGCGCGCCTGATCGCATTGGGCTTCTCGGATCCGGAGATTGCCGCCGCGCTCGGGATCTCGGAATCCACGGCGCATAAGCATGTCGAAGCTGGGCGCAAGCGCCTGAACGCCCGGAACCGCGCCCATATGGCGGCGCTCAGCGTGTCGCTCGGCATCGCCACGGCCGTGTGAGCCGGACTCAATTCCCAATGACGCCTGGGGCCTCAATAGACTGGCCTGAATAGGCCATTTCCAGGCCGCTCTTCATGTGCAACTATACAACTGCCGCAAGTTATTGCGTTTGGCTGCCTTAGTCTTGACGTCAAGTCAAAGCCGGTTGCGCGCATGCGGGTTTGGACGACCGCATTCGGTAATTGATCGAAGTTTTGGCCTAAAAACCCGGGGGAGCAGATACCATGAAAGGGATTGTGGTTCTTTCCGTTGCCGCAGCAACGATTGCTTTGTTTGGTTTCGCGGGCGGGGCTGTAGCGCAAACGATGGTTGGCGGCACGCTCGCAGGAGATCAGGTTTACGGTCAGTGGGAAGACCCTATTTTCGTCGGGACCCTGCTCGACGGGGCGACCGGAGCTGTTTATTCCGGAACCGTAGACACATCGAGCTCGGCCTCCTATAGCTTGGGTAGCGCAACGCCCGGGTCCCCGACGACAATAACCTGGGGCGCCAACACCTGCTCCCCATGCACCGCTCCAATATCGAGCTCTGTAGCGTTCACCGGCGATGTCATTCCCGCGGGCTATGCCTCGGAAGTTTTTCCGATCGGAAGCTTTAACTACACAAATGGCACCAGCCTCAATGGGACCGAAATTTTTGGGGCGACTTTGGTATTGTACGCCGTTGATCCGACCCTCGGTAATATTCCCATTGGATCTGTTGATTTCAAGTTCACGGCGACCGTCAATGACGGCACCGCGGCACAAAATGCCGACTATCTCAATGTCGAGGGGATAACGACGTCTTTCAATGTTCTGGAGGGCGATTCGGCGAGTGCTTCCCTATACGGGATCATTGACGGCTTTGAGCCAGAATATTTCCAACTCGATCCCGGCCAGACGGGTGGGTTCATTGGAGACAGCCTGCCTTCACCGAGCTCTGTTCCCGAGCTCTCGACCTGGGCGATGATGGGCCTCGGCTTCGCCGTCCTTGGCTTCGTTGGCTATCGGAGGACCCGCAAGCCCGTTTCGATTGAGGTCTAATTATCCGTCCTCATGACCTCGACCTGGAGTTCCCTACCTCTGTGACAGCAGGGGGACGCTCTCGGTCAATTGTCGGTTTTGTAATTTAAGAATGGACCATTCCGGGCCCCTCTTCCGGCCACCGCGCCGGTCGCGCAAGCAACCGATCGCAGCGTTCTGATCGTCCTGCAATCAGTGCATCTCTGCGAAGGCCGCCACCTCGGCGGCCTTCGTTGTTTTGAGGCTTTAGGGTCATGTGTGGAGGCCCCCGTCGATGCAAGAGGTTTTCTTGACGGCGCCGGGGCCGGGCTTGCGTTGTGTCGCTAGCGCTGGTATTCGATAATAGCGATCTCGAGAGCGTCAAAATGCTCTGCTTCGCGGCCGTAGCTATTCATCGTAGCCCGAATACGGTTTGCAGCCCGAATAACATTCTCTGACATCTTGTCATGCGAAAACACGACAAAAGTCCGGGTCGCCCCGATCACCTGACCGTCAATTTCCCCGTTGGCAGTTGGCAGGATAGCGCAAAATTCTCTTCGTAAGTAGTAGCGGAGCGGAGTGATATTAAAAGTCGGATACACAAGGACGCAGTCTGAATTCTGAAGGTGGTCCTGAAGATACGCCGCGGCCGTGCGCCAATCGTCGTGATGGTCTGTGTCGTATGGCAGGTTCCCGACGATAGTCGCGGCCAAAACGACTGCGGCCCCGACTGTCGTTGGCCATTTTTGACGGCTCAAAAGATGAGCCGCGCCAACGGCGGCGAGTGTGAATAGGGCAGGAAGCGAGCCGATGAAATAACGGTCAAGAAAGATGGGCGTCGAGACCAAAAACTCAATCAGGGCTAGTACGGCGGGTGCGACCGCCCAGAACAGCAGCACGACCGAAGCGCTAAAATTGGAACCAAGGGCGACACCCGCACCGATCAATAGGCCGGCGGCTACTAAGCGGCCGCCGAGTAAAGAGTAAAGCTCCCATTAAATGACATCGGGAGATGGATAAGGCGCCCAGAAATGTCCGCCGACCTCCACGGCTCGCTGTAATAATATGAGTGCCCATGGAAAAAAACCGACCGCTATCACCGCGTTTGCAATCACCCATGGGCGGAGGGCGCGGCGTCGAAGATCGGAAGCCAACAGGATATTTGCGCTGAACCCGATGGCGATGGCGATCCAGTTCAACATTCCGAAGGGGTGCGAATAAACGAGCGCTAAGCCGCAGACTACGAGTAATCCGGCGCGAGCATAATTTGAAGACTTCACGAAGAAGAACGCCGCGGCTGCGTAGAGCGTCGCGGCAAGCGCGAGGAGCGCATACATGCGAGCTTCTTGCGAGTAATCAATGTGAAAGCCGGAGGTCGCCAAGATTGCTGCCGCCAACAGGCCAGCCATCGGGCCGCCGATAAGGGCCCCAAGCGAGTAAATCGCGACAATGTTTCCAACACCAAGCAGCGCAGACGGCGCACGTAGCACCCATTCGGTGTCAGTTCCGCTCACCTTCATAAAGGGCGAAGAGAAGCAGGTTATGAAGTGGCGGGTAGTTATCCTCGGCCGTCGTTGAGATCAGCTCTGCCAGACTTCCCTTGGACTGTCGCCAAGACTCCGCCTCGTCAACCCAGATGCTGTCGGCGCCTAGGTTTCGGAACCGCAGCCAGGTTCCAATGAGCACGATACAGAGCAAAGCGATGTTGCGCCACGGAAACTCACAATTTCTTTGTAAAGATGCGCGCGCGCACGCAGTGCAAGCAACCACGGCGGCAATCAGAATCTTGAGAACACCCCCGCACATAATCTGAACGGCCTGCCTAGGCGCGCCGGCCCGGGCGCGTCGATATTCCTAGGTAGTTATACCTAGGTTGGCAACGGTGTAGAACGCGATTGCTGTCGTGCTCGCAGTTCTCGCAAGGACAAGTCGTCGTGGCACGCCGTTCCTGGCGATGCCTGCGAGCCCCGCGGTCGACGCGGGCTCTACTCTGCGGGGCGCCCCTATCGCCGAACCGCGGCGAGCATCTATGACCGTTGCAAGGGCAGGTTCGAGGCGACTACTGGGCGGATCGGCACGACGCCGTCCCGCACAAATGACTGCTATTTGCGTGCGCCGTGAGAAGGCGGCGCTTTCCAGTGGGTGCAAGTCCCACCCGGCGAACGCTCCAGCCGGAAGCAACCGGAGTAGTCATGGAGGTGACGAAATGGCTGAAGCCTTCGGTATAGCGGGTCACGTATAGGTGACCGCGCGAGTGTGCGGGCCGCAACGCGAGTGAACGCCGAGCAAGCCTCACATGAGCAGGTGGCAGTCAAGCGGTTTGTTTCCGGGTGATAAGTCTCCAGCGGTTTGTCCGGTATCCGAGGTTCTGAGCCCTCTAAGCGTGACGCGGCTCGTTTCCGAGCACGATCAACCTCACATACGGTCGCCGTTCGCGACGGCTGCACCAACATCCCGCTTGCGGCGGGTAGGGCTCAGGAAGACGAGAACCTTTCTCGAAAACGGCGTTTCAGGCCACGGCTTGCTTCGGTTCGTCCACCTGGATCCGTCAGGACTGATCACGTCCTGAGGATTACGGGATTGGATGCGTGGAAGACGGGGGCTATCGTCAGGCGGGCCTAATCATGGCGCCTTCGATCACGACCCCAGCGCTCAGATATTTCCAGAGTGCGACCAGCAGCTTTCGCGCCAGCGCCACGATCGTCGTCTTGCGCCGACGACCGCCGTTACGTTCGTTTCGGTCCTGGAACCAGAGGGTGAGTGCGGAGCGCGGCTGATAGCGTATCCAAAGCCAGGCGAGCTGAATCATCGTTGTCCGTAGTCGCGGGTTGCCCGATTGCGAGATGCCCTGCTCGCGATTGACCGACCCGCTTTGCCAAGGCGTCGGGGCAAGGCCGGCATAAGCGGCGACCTGTCGGCGGTTATCGAAGTGCCTGGAGAGTCCCTCAGACCAGAGGACCGAAGCGAATTCCGGCCCAATCCCATGGACACCCAGCAACATCGGCGGCGGGGCCAACCCTTTGGTTTGTTGTGCGTTGAGCAGCGCGTCCCGCTCGGACTCCACAGCTTTGATCTGCTCGAGAAGCAATTCGAGCCGATCGAGTTCTCGACAAACCTGGGCTTTGAGATGTTCGGGCAAGCGACGGCCGTCGCCAGTCTGGAGCGCATCCAGCCGCGCCCGTCGATCGCGACGCAACGGCTCATACTCGGATGCGCCCTGAGAGAAGAGCAATCCTTTGATCCGGTTGACGTGCTGAACCCGTTCCATGATCAGCACCTTGCGCTCACGGCAAATCCGGCGGCGGTCTTCATCTTCAGGCGTCGGCGCCCGAACCATTGAACAGACCCGCGGTTCGCCGCGCTTGTGGGCGAGCAGCGCGCGAAGCAAAGCCTCGCCATCGATCCTGTCGGTCTTGGCCCGACGCCGCCGGCGCGAAGTCGCAATTGAGGCTGCATCGACAACGTGGCTCTCAATTCCCTCACTCAGCAAGACACGGTGAATCCAGAAACCGTCCAACCCCGCTTCTTGAATGACGATGATCGGGAAGGATTTTCCGGTCCGCGCGTACGCTTTCCTCCTGAGCTCCAAAATGCGGGCCAACAGCGCAGCGATATCCCCGGCGGACACGCTGTGCTTTGACATCTTCTCTCCGCGGCCTGGCGACAATGACGTAACCAGCCAGGTCGATCGGCTCAGTTCCAATGAGATGAATATTGCGCAAAGATCGGCCCGGATCGTGGTCGGTGCTAATTGATCAGCTACGTTTTGCGGATTCCGACGAAAGCGCCATGTTGTAACGACGTGATGCCGCCACCTGTAACGGAATGATGCCGCCATGGTGGTGCGGGCTCGCTGGCGCTTCGATTATTGGCGCTTGGGCTGTTGTCTGGTCAAGCTTTCATCTGCAATTTTTTCACGACTTGGCCGGACGCGTCGCAAGCTTTCGCCAGCCAGTTCGATCCGATGGGCGTTGTGAACGAGACGGTCGAGGATCGCATCGGCGTAGGTTGGGTCGTTGACGACTTGATGCCAGCGGTCCACGGGGAGTTGGGATGTGACGATGGTCGAGCGGCGGCCGTATCGCTCTTCGAGGATTTCCAGAAGATCATGCCGGGCGCCGGCGTCGAGTGGCTCCAATCCCCAATCGTCGAGAATGAGAAGGTCGGCGCGGCCGAGCGCACGCAGGAGGCGCGGATGACGGCCATCGCCGCGCGCCAGGGCGAGATCTTCGAAGAGCTTTGGGATGCGGTGATAGAGCACCGAGCGATTATCGCGGCAGGCCTTGTGGCCAAGCGCTGAAGCGAGCCATGACTTGCCGACGCCGGTCGGGCCAACGAGGGTCAAGTTTTCGTGGGCCTCGACCCAATGCCCCTCGACGAGCTTTTGGAACAGGGGCCGATCGAGGCCGCGCGGGCTTCGATAATCGACATCTTCGGCGCAGGCTTGCTGGCGCAATTTGGCGTAGCGCAGTCGCGCCGCGAATCTCTTATCCTGACGCCATGACGCCTCGCGATCGAGCAGAAGCCCCAGCCATTCGCGTTTGTCGAGATTGTCGGCCTCGGCGCCGATTTCCGTAAAGCCCTTGGCCATGCCCTGGAGGCCGAGGGCGTAAAGTTGATCGAGGGTCGGATGTTTGAGCAAGATCGCTTCTCCTAATTGTAATAGCGCGGGCCACGGATATTGGGATGCAGGATCGGCGTTCCGTCCGCGGCGCGCTTTTGCGCGGGGCGCCGATCAAGATTGTTGTCGAGGATGGACTTGACGGAGCCATAGGTGTGCGCGCCGATATCAATGGCGCGTTCGGCCGCCGCTTCGACGCGTCCGACGCCATAGGGACCGGAAAGGCGGACGATCCCCAGACACGCCCGGTAGCCCTGTTCCGGATGCGGTCTATGCTCGAGAATCTGCTCGCAGAGCGCCGCAGTCGCCGGTCCGATCGCGCGCGCATCCTGGCGGATGCGGTCGATCGTCCAGCCCGCATAGCGGCGGTGGGAGGACGGCATGTGTTCGGGGATCGTCGTATGTTTGCGATTGCCGCTGATGCGCAAATGCGCGGCGATCCGCTCGCCTTTGAGGAAAATCTCGACCGTCCTGGCGGTCATCCGGACGTCCACCTCGGCGCGGGCGAAGCGATAGGGAACGCTGTAATAGTGAGAGCCGGCGTCGACGTGATAATCGATGCCGACCCGACAGACGCGCCATTCGCTAAAGACATAGGGCTCGGCCGGCAGAGACTTGAGCGCCGGACGGTCGATCGCCTCCAGCAATTGCCGGCGAGTCACGCCGAGCCTCCGGATGGGTCGTTCTTCGTTCAGATGCTTGAGCAACTCGCCGATGGCTTCGTTGACCTCAGCCAGGCTGATGAAGATGCGGTGACGCAACCGCCCGAGCAGCCAGCGCTCGACAATCAGCACCGCTTGTTCGACTTTCGCCTTGTCGCGAGGTTTTCTCGGCCGCGCCGGCAGGATGGCGGTGTCGTAATGGGCCGCCATTTCGGCATAGGTGCGATTGACCAGAGGGTCATAGAAGCAGGCCTTTATGACGGCGGTCCTGGTATTGTCCGGCACGAGCAAATGGGGAACGCCGCCGATCGCCGCGAAAGCATGCACGTGGGCGTCGATCCAATCGGGAAGCGTCTGCTCGGCGCATCGAGCTTCACCTTTGCCTGGGCGAGCTGGACGAGCATCGGTGCTCCCTTGGTGGCCCAAAGAAGCGACCTTAAATCTGGCCAGCGAGACGCCCACCCTGGCGGGATCATCCCGTTGCAGGTGGCGCAATCATCTCGTTATGAGTGGCGACATCATCTCGTTAAAGGTGGCGGCTTCCGTCGGAATCAGAACGTTTTGCATGGTCGCCTCCAGAGTGGGTGGTAAGCGACCTCATGCTCCCGAATCGCAGGTCGCTACCATCGCCTCATGGGATCTCGAAAAGGACGATGTGCAGGCCGACCCGACTGCAATTTCGGGGAAGGCTGATACGGCTGGGTGAGATGAGCGAAGACGACACCCAGTCGCTGCACCGGGGTACTGGCGGCAGCACGCACACAAGGAAAGCGCGCGCAACACGGGAAGCCCATGGGCGTGGTCGGGGATGACCAACCGGACGCCCGCGAGGGACAGGCCGGGCGCTCATGGGTGGCGGAGAGGTTCGTAGTACCGAAGAAGCCGGGTAACGCCGGGGGAGGGAAGGGGCCTCAGTTCAAGACAGACGCAAGACGTGGTGAAGGACCTGGAGATTGGGCAACCTATCAACTCCGGACAGCGTTCAGAAACTGCAGACGGCGTTGCACGCGAAAGCGAAGGCTGAAGCCGGCTACCGCTTCTACGCTCTCTACGACAAGATCAGCCGCGAGGACATTCTGGCGCACGCCTATGCCCAGTGCCGCTCCAACAAGGGCGCGCCGGGCGTGGACCGTCAGGACTTCGAGGCGATCGAGGCGTATGGGGTCGAGCGATGGCTGGGCGAACTGGTGCTTGCGCTCAGGCAGGAGACTTACCGACCGGACCCGATCAGACGCGTGTACATACCGAAGGCCAACGGCAAGCTCAGGCCGCTGGGCATCTCAACCGTGCGGGATCGGGTCTGCATGACGGCAGCGATGCTGGTGCTGGAGCCGATCTTTGAGGCCGACCTTCCACCTGAACTCTACGCCTACCGTCCCGGGCGCAACGCCCAGCAGGCGGTGGTCGAGGTGGAAGAACTGCTGTTTCGCGGCCATCCGGAAGTGGTGGACGCCGACCTCGCGGACTACTTCGGGAGCATTCCCCATGCCGAGCTTTTGAAGTCGGTAGCGCGCCGGATCGTTGATCGGCGCGTGCTGCATCTAATCCGGATGTGGCTGGATTGTCCCGTGGAAGAAACCGACGATCGGGGACGGAAGACGCGCACGACCGAGGCGCGAGACAAGCGGCGCGGCATTCCGCAGGGCTCACCCCTCTCACCGCTGCTGGCGAATCTCTACATGCGCCGGTTCGTGCTGGGATGGAAGATGTTGGGGCTCGAGCGAACCCTCGGCACTCGCCTCATAACCTACGCTGACGACCTCGTGATCTTGTGCAGACGAGGCAAAGCCGAAGCGGCCTTGCAAAGCCTGCGCGAGATCATGGGCAAGCTGAAGCTGACGGTGAGCGAGGAGAAGACACGCATCTGCAAAGTGCCGGAAGGAGCGTTCGACTTTCTGGGATACACGTTCGGGCGAATGTTTTCGGCGAGGACCGGCCAGGCCGCGTATCGGCTACCGGCCGTCAAAGAAAAGCATTCAGCGGATGGTTGAGAAGGTCCACGCGCTGACCGACCGATCGGGTACATGGCAAGAGACCACAACGCTGGTGAGCAAAGTGAACCGCACGCTGCGCGGATGGGCGAACTACTTTCGGGTAGGAACCGTCAGCAAGGCGTATCGGGCGCTCGATGCTTACGCGGCGATGCGGTTGCGCCGGTGGTTGCGCTTCAAGCACAAAGTCAGGCGACGAAGGGGCGGGAGCTATCCACTCTCGCACCTCTACGGGCACTTCGGGCTCGTACGTCTGACCCGGCTTGGGCACGACGTGCCGTGGACGAAGGCGTGAGCTCTTGTCCGAGAGCCGGATGCGGGAAATCTGCACGTCCGGTTCGATGAGGGGGGTGTGGAAACGGAGCCACGGGTGAGCCACTAAGGCACCGCCAGACGAAAGGGGCGGCAAACAGACATGCTCAACCTAACGCCACCGCGCCACACTCCTACTCTACGCGAAGCGGCTGCCCGCGGAAGCAGACCGATTGGGTTTTGACCCTGGCGAGGCGCCGGCAGCCGTCGCGAAGGGCCGACAGGCGACGAAGCCGTTCGCCTCTTCTTGCCGCATTCGATCACTGGCAAAAAACCGCTTAGCACTCCCTTGTAACGAGTGCTAACAGTCGCCATGTACGGGACAGGTTGAGCGAAACGTCGGAGACTGGAGGCGTTCGCTTCCAGCCCGGCTGCGGCTCGCCGGAAATGAGCCTACATGAAATTCCGTCCATTGCACGACCGCGTCGTCATCCGCCGTATCGAGGGCGAGGATAAGACGAAAGGCGGCATCATCATTCCCGACACCGTCAAGGAGAAGCCGCAAGAGGGCGAGGTCGTCGCCGTCGGACCCGGCGGCCGCGATGAAAGCGGCAAGCTCACGCCTGTCGAACTCAAGCCAGGCGAACGGGTCCTGTTCGGCAAGTGGTCCGGCACGGAAGTCAAGATCGACGGCGAGGAACTCCTGATCATGAAGGAGACCGACGTCATGGGCGTGATCGAAGGCGCGGTCGCCGCCAAACCCGCCAAGAAGGCTGCCTGAACCAAAGAAGGCTGCCTGAACCAAAACCCCTTTCAACAATCGAAGGACTTAAGAGCCATGCCCGCCAAAGACGTACGCTTCTCCTCCGACGCCCGCGACCGAATGCTCCGCGGCGTCGACATCCTCAACAACGCGGTCAAGGTGACCCTCGGCCCCAAGGGCCGCAACGTCATCCTCGACAAGTCCTACGGCGCGCCGCGCATCACCAAGGACGGCGTCACCGTCGCCAAGGAGATCGAGCTTGAAGACAAGTTCGAGAACATGGGCGCGCAAATGGTGCGCGAGGTCGCCTCGAAGACCAACGATCTCGCCGGCGACGGCACCACCACCGCGACCGTGCTCGCGGCCTCGATCATGAAAGAGGGCCTCAAGCTCGTCGCCGCCGGCATGAACCCGATGGACTTGAAGCGCGGCATCGACATCGCAGTGACCGCGGTCGTCAAGGACATCGAACGCCGCGCCAAGAAGGTGCAATCCTCTGAAGAGATCGCGCAGATCGGCACCATCGCCTCGAATGGCGACAAGACGATCGGCAAGATGATCGCCGACGCGATGAAAAAGGTCGGCAACGAGGGCGTGATCACAGTCGAGGAAGCCAAGACCGCCGAGACCGAGCTCGATGTGGTCGAGGGCATGCAGTTCGACCGCGGCTATCTCTCGCCCTATTTCGTCACCAATGCCGAGAAGATGATCGCCGAGCTCGAGGACCCGTATATCCTCATCCACGAGAAGAAGCTCTCCTCGCTCCAGCCGATGCTCCCCGTGCTCGAGGCGGTCGTTCAGGCCGGCAAGCCTCTCCTCATCATTGCCGAGGACATCGAGGGCGAGGCGTTGGCGACGCTGGTCGTCAACAAGCTGCGCGGCGGCTTGAAGGTGGCGGCGGTCAAGGCGCCGGGCTTCGGCGATCGCCGCAAGGCGATGCTCGAGGACATTGCCGTCCTCACCACCGGCACGATGATCGCCGAGGATCTCGGCATCAAGCTCGAGAACGTGACGCTTCAGATGCTCGGCCGCGCCAAGCGGGTGCGGATCGAAAAGGAAAACACCACGATCATCGACGGCGCCGGCAAGAAACAAGACATTCAGGCCCGCATCGCCCAGATCAAGGCGCAGATCGAGGAGACGACCTCCGACTACGACAAGGAGAAGCTGCAGGAGCGGCTCGCCAAGCTCGCGGGCGGGGTGGCTATCATCCGCGTCGGCGGCTCGACCGAGGTCGAGGTCAAGGAGAAGAAGGACCGCGTCGACGACGCCATGCATGCGACCAAGGCGGCGGTCGAAGAGGGCATCGTTTCCGGCGGCGGCGTCGCGCTGTTGCGCGCCAAGGCGGCGATCGGCAAGCTCACCAACGACAACGAGGACGTCCAGTCCGGCATCAACATCGTGCTCCGGGCGCTCGAAGCGCCGATCCGTCAGATCGCCGAGAATTCCGGCATGGAAGGCTCGATCGTCGTCGGCAAGGTGCTTGAGAACAAGTCGCAGACCTTCGGCTTCGACGCCCAGACCGAGCAATATGTCGATATGTTGAACGCCGGCATCGTCGATCCGGCGAAGGTCGTGCGGGTCGCCCTGCAGGACGCGGCTTCGATCGCCGGCCTGATGATCACGACCGAAGCAATGGTCGCCGAGACGCCGAAGAAGAACGGCGCGCCCGCCATGCCCGGTGGCGGCATGGGCGGCGGCATGGACTACTGAGCGAAACGACCAGGGCCGGGGCGCGGCGCTTTAGACGCCGCGCCTTCCGAATGGGTCGTGCGACTGCCCGGAGGGGAGGAATCCTTCCTCCCCGCGATGGGAGGATATGTCATGCAGAATTCCGTATGGTATCGAGGGGAATCGCTGACCCGGCTGTTGCAAGGCGTCGCCGTTGGCGCCGTGGCCACTCTCGTCATCGGCTTTGGCTGGGGCGGGTGGATGCTCGGAAGCTCCGCCAAGGACATGGCCGAGAACGCGTCCACGAGCGCAGTCGTCGCGGCGATCGCGCCCATCTGCGCCGACCAGTTCCAGCGCAGCGCCGATGCCGCCGTCAACCTGACGGCGCTGAAGAAGGTCAGCACCTGGGATCAGGGAGCGTTCGTCGAGAAAGGCGGCTGGGCGGTGATGCCTGGCGCAAGACCCCCGATTCCGGCGTGCCCCAGGCCTGCGCCGCTCTGCTCAGCAACCTGAAATAGGTTCGGACAGCAGAGCCGGCAAGGACGGTCGGCATGACGCTCCCGTCGGCCGTGCGTCCGGCGTTTCGTCGCCCAACAAGCATATGTCGGTGATCAATGCTGATCCGCTACGGCTATGAAATCACGGTCACTTGCGCGCAGCCAACCGCGATGGTCTGCCTCATGTCGGTCAGCGAAGATCGGAAGACCGACATGCGCGTCCCTGAAAAGGTGTTTACGACCCCGATCATCCCGACGACCACCTATGTCGACACGTTCGGCAATCGCTGCCGCAGGCTGGTGGCCCCTGCCGGCGACCTGACAATTTGGGGCGACGCGACGATCGAAGACGATGGCAAGATTGATCCCGCGGACTTTGGCGCGGTTGAAGTTCCGGTCGCGGAACTGCCTGATTCATGCCTGCTCTATCTGATGGGAAGCCGCTATTGCGAGACCGACAAGATGAGCCAGACGGCTTGGGATCTATTTGGCAAAGTCCCGCCGGGCTGGGGGCGCGTCCAGGCGGTATGCGATTTTGTCCATCGGCACATCAAGTTTGACTATATGCAGGCGCGATCGACCCGAACGGCGTTCGAAGCCTTCAACGAACGGATCGGCGTCTGCCGGGATTTCGCCCATCTGGCGGTGACCCTTTGCCGCTGCCTCAACATTCCGGCTCGCTACGTCAACGGCCATCTTGGCGACATCGGCGTGCCGGTCGTCGACCCAATGGATTTCAGCGCCTGGATCGAAGTGTACCTCGCCGGGTCGTGGTGGACGTTCGACCCGCGCAACAATGTCCCACGGATAGGCAAAATCGTCGTCGCGCGGGGCCGGGATGCGGCGGATATCCCGCTCATCAACTCGTTCGGACCCCATGTCCTGAAGTCTTTTCGCGTCTGGACCTATGAGGTTGACCCCGCGCTGAACGCGCCGGACCTTGTCCAGGCCGCCGCGCCGACGGCCTAGGTCAAAACCCAATCAGCCTGACCCGGTTTCGACATATTGCCGACATAGCAGCAGGCTGCGGTCTTGGACGCCTCAATTGAGCGGAAAGCGGGCCTACAGGGTCGCCTCGGGAACACCGCAGTCCGGGCGAAAGCGGGTCACTCGCGCCCGATACCCGCCAAAGTTCCGGTGTCAATCCCTCAAACGCAGCAGATTAAAACTCTGCGTATTGATATGTCGCCTAAGGGATTTTAAATTGCAGATGGTCCCAGTCCGCCATGCAACCAAAGAACCTTCTTGCCGCCAGCAGCAAATCCTCATTGTTTTGTGCGGCATGCGTCGTTTGCAAAATGTCCCTGATCGTCCGGTTGCCGTCGACTTGCTCGAACAGGGCGGCTTCAAAAGTGTCTAGCGCTACCGAATGCGATAAGCGATGTATCACTATTGGCCTCGACGCTCGATCCCGCTCAGATGTCGGCTGCACCGCGAGCGGATGGCGTCGGCTTGGAATGTAATCGAGCCATTCGTCTCCTGAAAACTCGAGTATATAGTCTCGCTTCTCCTTTTCTGGATGGCAAAGAAGAAAATTGTGACGGGCCACGGACTGTCCCATCAACTCAACGATCTCCCACTGGTTGGCGACGGGAAGTGTCTCGGCGAGTTTTCTGACAGGATTCTGGGGGTCTCCAATGGTCGCTGACAACGAATATTGCAGGTTATCGAGCCATGACTGAAGCTTTAAGTCGTTGTCCCGCACGAACTTGAGAATCTCCGAAACAGTGAAGGCTCTGTCTGCGGGGTGCAAGAATGTATCCACCAAGCCAGAGTCGTAGCCCAGGTCGGGTGCAATTTTCATGTATGCATTAAGGTGATGCCACCTCGGTAACACATCGATTGCGCGCTTAACGATACCTATACCCTCAACGTCCTGCTTCAGACCAAGCAGACGGAACACCTCTTGCAACATATAGACGCCCACGCGAGGGAAGGAGCCATAAAGCATTATACTTATGACGCCGTGAGGCTTCAGGACGTCACGCAGACAGCGTAGGCCCGCGTCTGGATCTGGCAGATGATGCAAGACGCCGGTGCATACGATCAGGTCGAAGGTTCGCCCAAGAGAGCCTATCTCGCCAAGGCTCATCTGTAGCAATTCAAGGTTGTCCAACCGATGCTTTTGCTTCAGATGGGCTTCGTGGCCCAATGAGCTGTCCGATACGTCGATTCCCAGAACCTCGGAATTCCGGTTGGTGAATGCATAGTGGGCGGCTTGGTTGGCTCCGCATCCGGCAATCAGAATGCTAAGGTTCTCCGGCTCGATTTTTCTCGGCCAAAGCTTCCGACGGAACAGCGACGGGTCCGACAGGTCATAATATTGTTTGACGAATTCAGATATGTCCGGAATGGGTTGCGGATATACCCAATCCTTGTATTGACGCGCTACAAGCTCATCCTTGTATTGATGCGCTGCAAGATCACGCTTCTTTCGCTGGTGCTCAGACAACAGGACTGTCCCTGTGGAATGTGAATGCGGCTAGCGTAACCACAACGGACTTGGGAATGGAAGGCCGGCGCTCGTTCAGCGCGGGCGGCTGGACGCCGGGAGGATCGTCCGCAACCCCAGGAGGCTAGCTGGGATGGGGCGCGTGCTAAATCGCGTCCTGCTCGAACTTCCGCTTAGGGTCATTTGGCCCGTTCCGCGAGGCATTGGCGAATGACCGGTATTTGAGCGAAGCGGCCCAATCGGACCAAAGCCCGATGGACATCACGGGCTGTCACTATCCGCACATCAGTCCCGATCAGATGCGACAAGGAGCATGAGCTTTCCGGCTTTGTCCGGCCTCTCGGCGGACGCCGCCAACGGCCCTTGGCCGCGGGAGGCGACGGAGCGCACATTCCTTGTTGCTGGGGTCGCTGGCATAACGCAGGTGCTCGCAGCCGTGCGCCGCTCTGATTCGATGAATTGGGCGGCGCATGATCCGGGAGCTTCCAGACAAAGCGACTATGACCGCATTTCCATTTCGTAAAGCCCACTTTATCGGCCTTGCCGGCGTGGGCATGAGCGCCACAGCTATCCTGCTGCGCGACAGCGGCGTTGCCGTAACAGGCTCCGACGAAGCCATCTACCCGCCGATCTCGCAGGTGCTGGCTCGTGAAGAATTTGCGTGCCGAGCGCCTTATGCGGCGCAGAACATTCCTGACGACGCCGATCTTATCGTCATCGGCAAGAACGCGCGGTTGGTTCCGAGCGAGAATGATGAGGTGGCGGAGGCTTTCAGGCGCGCCGCGAGACCCGGAGGGCCGAAAATTCTGTCCTTCGCCGAAGTGCTCGCGCTTCTTTCGCGTGGACACGAGAACATTGTGGTGGCGGGATCTTTCGGCAAGACGACGAGCGTTTCGATGATGGCGCATTGCCTCGCGAGCGCAGGGCTCGATCCCTCGTGGATGATCGGCGCCGTGCCTTTGTCGCCTGCTCGGGCGTCCAATGCCGGCAGGGGACGATTATTCTTGCTTGAAGGCGACGAATATCCATCTTCCAACACCGACAATCAGTCGAAATTTCTCCATTATCGTCCTGCCCACGTGTTGCTGGCGCCCCTAGCGCATGACCACGTCAACGTCTTTCCAACGATCGAGGCCTATCTCGCGCCCTTCCATCAGCTCTTTGATTTGGTCCCGCGCGACGGGCTCATCGTTGCGGCGACCTCAGGCGACCTCAGCGAGCGATTTCTGGCCGAAGCGAAACGCGATGTCGTGACGTTCGGGCTCACAAGGGGCGATTGGCGCGCGGAAAATATCGAGTATGGCGCCGTCTCCCAATTCACATTGACTGAGCGAGGCCGCGAGATCGCCCCCGTAAAGACCACCCAGCTCGGCGCGCACAATATCGAAAACATGGTTGGGATTGGGGCGTTTGTGCTGACCCGCGGCCTTGCCAGCGTCGAGCAATACACAGCGGCGATGGCGAGCTTTCGCGGCGTAATGCGCCGGCTCGACCGAAAATCGGATCATACCAGCGTCCAAATGTTCGAAGGCTTTGGATCGTCCTATGACAAGGCGAAGAGCGCGATTGCCGCGATGAAAAAGCATTTTGCGCAGCGACGCCTCCTTGTCGTGTTCGAGCCTCACACGTTTTCGTGGCGCAATCGCAACAAGCTTGAATGGTATGATGACGTGTTCAGCGGCTGTGATCGCGTTTTCATATTTGAGCCAGCGAGCCAAGGGGCCGGCGCCCATGAG
The DNA here is from genome assembly GCA_963794155.1 of uncultured Alphaproteobacteria bacterium. Taxonomy (GTDB): domain Bacteria; phylum Pseudomonadota; class Alphaproteobacteria; order Rhizobiales; family Beijerinckiaceae; genus Roseiarcus. The sequence goes on from CAWCCX010000013.1 coordinate 130,792, forward strand.
CAAGCAAGTCTTAACGAGATTATGGCGCGAGTGTGCGCTGCCGGCGTGGACGCCACGCCCGTACATTCCTGCGACGAGGCCCTTGCCAAAATTGGCGCTGAGTTACGCAAGGACGATGCTGTGCTATTTTTGAGTTCTGGTGATATTGGCGGTTTGATTGAACGGTTGCCGCTACTTGCAGAGAAGCAATACCCGCTTCTTGGTTCTGCATAATTGGCGCGCTCAATCTTTTCTGGTAAATCGAATCCAACGCTTGGCGCCCACGTCTAGCGGGGGCAAGGCGGGTGAGTCGACTTCCTCGCCGAGCGCTTCCTCAAGCGTTCCGCGGCGACGCCTCGAGCGGCGGCGTTCCCTCTCGAATTGCTCCCTTGATGAGCGTGCGAAAATCCGCTGTGTCTTTATGCCCGTGGACGCTAACGGCGTGCTGAACCGCCGCATCAATGAGCTCCTCTTCGCTGTCGGCCGAAATCGCGATCGAGCAATTCATGACGCTAGACGTTTCACGGTAATCGATGAACTTTCGTCCCATGGTCTCCTCCACTATTGCGCCTTTGATAAATGCGACCGACTGCCCTCACCCCGGCTATGCCGTGAAGACCCTGGCGCCCAAGCACGAAGCACGAAAGCGTGTCGGAAATGGGCCGGCTCCGACCGCCGCGGCGGACGCCCCGGTCCGTCCCTACCCCGCTGTGGTTCGCCAAGGCCCCCGCCGGCGGCTGCGAGACCCGGCGCGACCGACTTAGGGGTCTATCTGATCTCGAGAACGACCGGGCCTGACACCGGATCCCTAACCCCGAGGTCGCCGCCGAGATCTTCGAGCGTATCGCGAAACGAGTTGAGGGTCGCGATCATGTTCGGCCGGGCAGCCGCCACCGCCGCCATATCTTCCCATTCGCCGATGACGCAATACGACCTATCGCCGGTTCGGATCATATCGGCTCGTTTCCACCCGAGCCTCTTCGACTGAATATTTCGGTGCGCATCGAGAAATTCTTGTTCACGTCCCGGCTTGACACGAAACCGAACGACATTGAATGCGGTCATTGACGCATCTCCCGAGATTTCGGCCGCAGATTCCATCCGCGACACGGTTTTGGGGCCGCAACTTGTCGAGCGAGAACAAATCGCACCGTGTCCCTGTGATCCACCCTCTACGATTGGCCGGGGTTGAATTCTAGTGGACGGGCGGCCTGTGGGCAACGCGGACCGCGGAACGCGCTGGAGTCAGTCAATTGCCCGAACAGCCGCTTTGGGTCGAATTGACCCGTTCGCCACGCCGTCGGTGAATGACCGCAATTTGCGCGAAGGGGACGGCCGGTGTCGACGTATTGTGTTCTCTAATGGGTCAAGGCGGAAGCTCTTCGGGTGTCGACGCTTTCGGGTGCCTGCGTTCTCTGCGTGCTCGTTCGGCACTTGATGGGGTAAGCTGGGTGCAGCGCGGCTCGGTTGAAATCGCAGTCGGCCAACGGCTGGCCCCTGCTACACAATCCACGCCGTCGTCTGCTCCCTCCCTTGGGCGTCGCTCCGCTTGGGAGCTGGATTCGGCCTCCTGTCTCGTGGCTTGCAGGCTTAGGCGAACTCGAACTCCGTCCCGTCTCGAAGCATCGCATGCATGATGATCGCGAGGCGGCGAGCCAGAGCAACCCTCGCCTTGCGCATCGTTGACCGCCTAGCGATGGCGAAGGCCCAGTCCTTCAGCTTGAGCTGGCCCTTGTAGCGGGTCAGCATGACGTTGGCGGCCTCGTACAGGAGGGTTCGCACCCGCCCATCCCCGCATTTCGAGATGCCGCCGGTGTAGTCGAGCTCTCCCGACTGATGGCGCTTTGGAACCAGCCCCAGATAAGCGCCAATATCTCTGGATCGGCGGATGCGCAAAGGATCGTCGATCGCAGCCACAAACGCGAGCGCTGTCAGTTGGCCGACGCCTGGGATGGTCATGAGCCGGCGGCAGGCCGCCGAGGCTCTTGTCATATGTCTCATGTCCGCGTCGATTGCAGCGACCGCCGTCATCACTGCGGTTCGTGCCGCAAACAATCCCCGCATGGCGGCAGAAAGACCGGCGATCTCCTCGCTTGCCTTGAGAGCCTGATCGATGAACGCTGCGGTGAGCGCGCGTGGCAACCGAACCCCGAACACAACCGCCAAGCCTCGGATCTGATTTTCCAAGGTTACTCGCTGGCCGACAAGCTTCTTACGCGCGCTAATCAGCGACCGGAGCGCATGAGCTTGCAGCGACTTCACATGCACGGGCTTGAAGAAGCCAGTACGGGCCAAATGCGCTAGACCTCGCGCGTCGTTGCGATCGGTCTTGTGGGTCGCCAGTGACCTGAGCGCTTGGTAGGCCTGCCGAACTCTCGACGCATACCACGGGAAGGCCCAGTTGGCTCAACCCGTGAAACAGGATCGGCGCCATTCGCCCCGTCTCAAACACGATGCGACGACAATCTGGCGCTTTCGCCAATTCGATAGCGATCGCCGCCGCCGTCGAGTCGGTTTTGCTTTCGCGAACCACCACACCTTCGCGGTCGAGGACGCAGATATGGGTCTCGTCCATCGAGATATCGAGGCCGGCAAAATAGTCCATTGAACGGTCTCCTCTTCCAATGACGGGCCGATCGTAGCGGCCTTCGTGGAAGAGCTCCCGCCCATTACCCCATGTTGAAAAACTCGGATTTTCGCTTCGATCACAATTCAGAAGACCGCTGGCAGCCTCGATGGAAAATTCCTTGGGGGTTCGGCGGACGGGCCGCCTTTGCCGCGTGCGACCCTCCCATATGGCTTGCCGTGGCGACTACCGGCTTAGATCCCGCTATGGGCGCGAAAACGAGATTCTCGCGGTCACTCAATTTCCGAGTTTTTCAACACTATCGACGTATTGCAGCCGTTGCACGCCGCGACCGCGAACGCCTCAATTAGGCGGACTCCAGACCTACAAGAGTTGCTCGGCAAGGACCGGAGTGCGCACCAAAGCCGCCGTTCCATTGCGAGCGCCAAATAGGCTTCGCCGCCCGGAGCACCCATTCATCGCGGCCCGAGCGGACTATCGCGAGGGCAGATTCCGGTCATTTGAGAATTCGTTCGGCGTCAGAACAGAATCAGGGATCTAATTGCGGGCCAGGGCCTTCCGTTCGAGACTTTGTGCATAGAGAGCTGTCTCACGGCGGTTGTGGTCATCACTGGCGGCTTGGCGGTCGGCCACGGCGTCTTCGAACGAGATCCCGGCGGCCTTTAGCGTCTCAAGGAACGCCGGTGTCGGGTAGCTGAGCACCTGGTTGGTGTATCGGCAGCTGCCCGAGTCCAGTGGGGTGACGCTGAGGTCCCAAATTACCTCGATCTTCGTCCAACCGGCCGGTGTCTGCACGTCGCTGAGCGACACCATCCGGCAATGCTGGGGTTCATGTACCTCGGCCACGTAATGCTGCACCATGAGGGTGCCGCCGATCACCTCCACGTTGATCGACGTCGGTCGTTGTTGTTCCAGCGGCGATATGATCCGGTGGTGCGCAACGCTGGTACTCCGCATCGGGCAGGTGCAGTAGCCAGTCGGCGATGTCGACGCGCTCGACCGGGGCGTGGATCATCGCGGTCTTCTCGGTTTTGACCAGCACCATGTCGGTCAGGATGTCCGGGGTCGTCATGTTCGCACTCCCTGTTCTCTCGTTGGTTCATTTAGCTTTTCGATGCCGCGTTGGCTCGGTTCCACCAGCTGGTGAGCAGCGCGGCGTATTCAGCGGGTTTTTCTTCCCAGCAGAAATGGCCCGCGCCAGCAATGAGATCGACCTGGGCGTTGGGCAGTCGCTTATGGAGGAACTCGCCGTTGGACACGGGTGGCACCACCTGGTCGTTGGCTCCGGCAACGATCCGGACCGGTGTTTGGATGCCTGGCAGGAGCTTGGCGAGCTCGGGAAGGTATTCGCGGTAGCTCTGGGCGTACGGGATCGTGTCGGCGAAGCGATCGCCTTCGTAGCAAGACATGTAGTCTTCGCGGATCTCGTCTGACGGGGCGTAGCCCGCGATCGTGCCCAGGGCGATCTCGACGATCTTGCGCCCGCCGATCCGGCGGTAGGGCGCGAGGTCGGTCGCTTCGATCCACTCCTTGAGAACGCCGGTGACATCCAGCGGGACCGCGACTCCGCCACTGCCGACGACGATGCTGCGGAATCTGTCCTGGTCGGCGGCGGCGGCAAACAGAACTGAGGAGGTCCCGATGTCGGGGCCGACGATGTGGGGGTTATCGAGGCCGAGGGAGTCGGCGACCTTGAGGATGAAATGCCCCATCGCCTTCGGGTTCATCAGCGTTTGGCGGTAGTCGGACCCGCCGAAGCCGGGGGGATCGATGGCGACCAGATGCGCGGCGGCCGCGAGGTGCGGCCAGGTCGGCTCGAAGGCGAATACGCTTTCAGGCCAGGGGCTCATCAGGATCGCGTCGGGACCGTCTTGGCCGCCTTCGGCGTAGCGAACCGACAGTCCGTCAACCGTGACTGTCTTCGGGTGAATCAGGGCGCTCATGTACGACACTCCTTGTTGGGGCCAACAGTTGGCTGGGTTGCCAGTCGTGGACGCGCCTTGCCGCGGCGGTGTCGTAGACTGGGATAATCGTTGGGCATGATCAGCTCCTGTTCCTCGGAGACTTGTCTATGCCCGGCGCGAGGCCGGGATTGATCTCTTCCGGGGTGGCCGCCGACTTTGCCGTGTCCCCCGGGAGGAACTGCGGGGTTGCTCGATCCGTGGTTGTCGCCGGAATACATCCGGCCCGGGCAGGTGGACTCATCAGGACATCCGACAGCCGGGTCGCAACCTCCGCGACGGCGCGGTCGAGCCAGGGTCGGCCTTGGGCGCCGACGGCGCCCTCTTTGATCGTCACCGTCGCGGTCAAGCCGGAGACAAGCGGCACGCCCGCAGGAACATGATCGATTGCGATGCGAACCGGCACGCGTTCGGCTAGGCGGACCCAGGTGAAGACGGGGTTGACGTTGGGCAGTCCCTGCGTGCCGCCTGCGGCGTCCGACACGCCGATGCCGCGCGTCACGCTGGTCATGTGTCCGAGGATGGGCTCGGCGTATCCCATCAGCTTCGCTTCGACGCGATCGCCGATGCAGACCCGCGCCAGCTTGGTCTCCTCGAAGTACCCGTCAATCCAATAGCTGTCGGTGTCGACGACCGAGATATTGGCGCCGCCCTCATGGGCAAAATCGCCGACCCGCATCAAGAGGTTCGTGACGTAGCCATTGACTGAGCTGCGAACCTGGGTTCGGCGCAGATTGATCTCTGCCTGCGCCACCTGTTGCTGCGCTGCTTCGAACGCGGCTTTCGCTTGCACCGCGGAGCCGGCGAAGGTTTGCTGTTCCTCAGGGGTGGTCGCGAGATCCGAGAGCCGCTGTCGCCGCTCGGACTGCGCCTGCTTGACCTGCAGATCAGCCGCCTTTTGCCGCAACTGGGCCCGATCTTCCTGCAACGCCACTTCAAAGTCGAACGGATCGATCACGTAGAGCACGTCGCCTTTGTGAACGTACTGATTGTCGCCGACCCGGAGTTCTATGATCTGGCCGGAGACCTGCGGTGCAATGCTTGCGACCTGCACGCGGACGCGGCCGTCTCGCGTCCATGGCGCCGTGACATAATACTCCCATGTCACCAAGGCCATGACGATGGCGACGAGCGCGATCGCCAGGGTTGCAAGCCGCTTGAGGCCAGCGAGGATCCATCGAAGCGCAAGCCGTCGTCCACTCGAAGAGCGACGTCGGTCGAGCGGCCCGCCCTCACGCGCTGTTTCCTGCGGCTGGGGCTCAACTGTGAGCGGCTGAACAGCAGGCGTTTGACGCCCCATGGCAGGAACGCCGCCGGCTGCTGGTTCTTGAGCAGGTAGACTGGGCTCGACCTGTCGAACCGTCGGCTCCATGACTTTGGCATGATGCATGACCGTCACTCCTAAAAGGCGACCGTCAGCAGGCCGAGGATCGCCACGTAGAGGCTGAGCTCAGCGAGACCCGGATTGCTGAATAGCTTGTCGAACCCGGACAAACGCAGGATCGGACGAAGAGCGAGGAAGATGGCGAGCGCCGCCACTGCATAGACGACGAAGGGCGCGACAAATACGTCGCCGATGACCAACTCGGAAAACGAGTGCGTCACGACATGGTCTCCATGGCTTGCGGGGCCACGTGTCTCGCGGCGTCGATGACGATGGCCGCGAGGTTGAGCTCACCGCTCATCTCTTCGGCGAGCCCCCTCCCGGCATCTTTCAAGTTGAGACCCACTTCGCGCAGGCGTTGCGTGTCCTCGGCCGCGAGCGCCTCCTCCGCCTCGGACGCAAGATGAGACAGCGAGGTCTCGGCTAGCCGAGCCATGCTCTCGCGACCAAGCCGGATGGCAGCCGCGCGATCGAAATATGAGAGGGCTTCCGCCAGAATCTTGCTGTCCCGAGGGCTCGTCTCGCCGGCCGTGATCTGACCGATCCGAGCGGCGTCGCGGAACATGGCCTCTTCCGGCGCCAGGCGTCGATCGTGCTTGGAGAGCACCAGCTCGAAGTCGCGCCGCACCGATGCCATGATCCAGCGTTGCCGACGCTCGATCGATTCAGGCGGAATGAGGGTCTGTGCCGCCAGCAACAGGCCGATGCCAGTGCACAAGAACAAGACGACGAACAGGAACGAGTTCGGATCGTAAGACTGCGGGTTGCTGGGGGATAGAATGACGAGAATGAAGATCAGGTTGAGCCGACCGAGCGACGCGACCATGGGATGCGGCCTTGTCGCCACCACCATTGTGCCGATCACGAAGGGCGCGAGCGCGAGTGCGAGCAATGGGAATTCCGTGACGCCGTCGAGGATCAGAAATTCCAGCGTCCCCGCCAGAACCGCTGCGATCGGCGCCGCAATAAATGCTGCGACGGTGAAGCCTTGCGGATTCGGAGTCACGGCGCCCAACCCGATCACAAGGGCGACCAGCGACAGAGACACCTCGGCTGAAGGCCATCCGGCCAGGACGAAGAAGCCGGATGCCAGCACCAGATAGACTGCGGCTCGCAACCCCGCAGCCGCCGCGATGGCGCGCGATCGATAAAGCGGCATCCGCCACCCCCAACGGACTCGGTGGCCGGCGTTCAGCGCGGCAAGTCCTTCGCGAACCTCGGAGGTTCGCCGAAGAAACTCGCGCGAGGCCGGGGCCAATGCCGGTGACCGCAGGGTTGCAGCGCTCGTATCGCCCATGGCCGGATTGGTTGCCGCGAAGACTGCGTTCAGGACGCGGGCGGCATGAACCGCCGCTACGAGCGCAACGGCCGTGCTTCGAGCTGCCGCGCTCGGATCGAGCCGCTCGCCGACTCCGTGGCCAAGCTTGTGATCTCGGGGCGGAGCGCCGCGATGTCGCGCAGCAGCCCCGCGGCAGTCGCCGCGTCGGTCGCCTCATCTCTGGGAACGGGCTTCGCATAATCGCGAACACGGGCGTGGAGGGCGGCCAGCTGGGACGCCAGCCGCGGGAAGCTGTCGGGCGCCGCAAGTAGGTCGTTCACAAAGGCGACAGCCGCGATGCCGACCGCGATCGCGGCGCCGCGCGCCACACTGCTTTCAAAGACATGCTGGGGCGTATCGAGCTGCTGGATGGCGATGAGCGCTAGCGTGTAACCGGAGAGCACCGCCGCGTAGGCGCGGTTCCCATCCATGAGTCCGGCTGCGAACACGCAGAGTCCGATCCATCCGGCGAAGGCGGCGAGGATCAGGTCTCTGGTTTGCGAGAAGACTGCAGTAACTGCGAGGGCTGCCGTGACGCCGATCGCCGTCCCGAGCAACCGAAAGCAGGCCTTCTCCAGCGCCTGGCCGCGTGTCGGCGCCGCCAGGATCGCGACCGTGAGGGCGGCCGAGGAGGGCGCCTCCAGTTCGAGCCAGAAGCTCGCCGCCAGGGCGATCACAACCGCCACCCAAATGCGGATCCCAAAAGCCCAGGCGCTCAACGGAGCGCCGCCAAAGCTCAACGGACGCGGGATGGTCGCGGTCGTCATGGGATCGTTGCTCGCGCCCGAGATGGCACCGCCCCCGCGAAGGCGGCCCCGATGGCTACGGACATGCGAATGATGAGGGCGATGCCCCTTGCAACGGCGCTCATGACCTCACTCCTGATGCGGTGAGGAGCTAGGATCTCGCGAAACCCGCCGCCATACGGCAAAGTCGGGAGCTATCCTTCCGGGTTTTGGAAAGGTCCCCCCATGGATCGCCTCGAAGCAATGTCGACCTTCCTCGCCGTGGTCGAGCACGGCAGCCTATCCGCCGCGTCACGCCGCTTGAAGACGCCGCTCGCAACGGTCAGCCGCAAGATCTCTGAGCTTGAGTCACACCTGCGGACGCAGCTCTTCAATCGGTCGAGCCGCAAGCTGGTGCTCACCGATGCAGGCAGCTCATATCTTGTCGCGTGCAAGGGCATTCTCGCGGCCGTGACGGAGGCCGAGCGCGCCGCCGCCGGCGAATATGCCGCGCCGACCGGCGAGCTGGTCGTCACAGCCCCAGTTGTCTTCGGGCGCGTTTGCCTCATCCCGATCCTGGTGGATTTCCTGAAGGCCTATCCGGATATCGATGTCAGTCTGATCCTCAACGATCGCGTGCTGAGTCTCTTTCAGGAAGAGATCGATGTCGGGCTCCGCATCGGCGCGCTGCCGGACAGTAGCATGGTTGCGATCCGGGTCGGTGCCTTTCACCGCGTGGTCTGCGCCAGTCCCACGTATCTCGCGGCTCGCGGAACGCCTCGCACGCCCGAGGATCTGGCCGGGCACGACTGCATCAGCGTTACAGGCCTTGTGTCAGTGTCACCGGATGTTTGGACATTCGTCAGAGACAAGACGAACGTTGCCGTTCCGGTGCATGCGCGGCTCGTTGTCGGCAGTACTGAGGCGGCCTGTGACGCAGCGTGCGCCGGCATCGGAATTACCGCCGTGGGTTCTCACCTTGTCCGGACAGCTCTGGAGCGCGGAGCGCTGACGGCCCTCTTGGATGAGTTCCAGCCGGCGCCGCTGCCGGTTCACCTCGTCTACACCGCCAACCGATTTCTGCCGATCAAGGTGCGCGCTTTTCTCGATTTTGCAGCGCCGCGGCTAAGGCAAGTCTTCGCGGAGTAGGCGCACTCAAGCTCCAATTGCCCGTCGTCGAAATTCCATCCGCCTGCTGTCTAACTGGGATATGCCCGGTTCTTGGCGCAAACCTGTCCGTAGCACCTAGACCGCTTTCCTGCGCTCTCCGCCTGTTCATCGAACCGCTCAGGAAGGTCGGCAAAGGGGTCGAAACTTCGCGTTCGCCGCCCCGTTTGGCTATGACCGCTATTTGCGCGAAACGGCCGCCCGCGGAAGCAGACCGATTGGGTTTGACCCTAGGCGGCCGCGCCTACGAGCAGGGCGAAATCGGCGCTATCGTACAGGCGCCGAATGTCCCCGCCGACATACCTCTCGCCCTCGACCTCGAGAACCGCGCCGAGGAGCAGCTCGGGCGGAAGCACTTCGATCGCAAAGCGAATGGCGTCGCCCGCCCGCGCGAACCGTTTGTAGCCAAATCGATGGTGCGGGGATTTGCGAAGCCGCGGCGGGAACAGCTCCGCCGGAACGTTGTAGTCGAACGTGGTCATGGGCGTTCCGGTCTGTCCTCTTCGCGCGGGTCACTCACGCGAACGGGCGTTGTTTTGAGCGACAACGCACATATAGGATGGAATTTGAATAAAACGAGTGTGGGACGCCCGCTTATTCCAAGATCGGCGCTTAGACCACCGGTCAAATCCAAAGATCCCTGCTCGTCGTCCAAAATTCCCTGCTCGCGCCAAATAATTCCCTGCTCGCGCCAAAAAAATTCCCTGCTCGGGTGAAAAAATTCCCTGCTCAGTTCCCTCCTCACGCAGCGTCGCGCGGAGGGCGTTTTTGCCAAGCAAGCCCGGTCGACGCGATGGACGCCCGTTAAAATCGGCGTCTTTTCAAAGGCTTATCATTTTTGTCTTTTCCCGAAAACAAATTCATGCTATTGTTACACGAGAGCGCTTTTGGCGACCTTCGACAGCGACGAAAAAAATGTCGCCGTTACCATTTTGTGAAGAGTATCACTGTATCGTCATGTTAATTGGCTAGCGCCGACTGCCTGTCGCCTCTTTGCTCGAAGTCAACCTCAGCGCGCGCAACGCGATCGGCGCGCTCAGTCCCTGGACGATGACCGAAAAGGCGACCACCGCGAAGGCGGAGATGAGAATGTCGTCGCGCCGGGCGAGGTCGGCGGGCAGCGAAAGCGCGAGCGCCAGAGCCAGCGCGCCGCGCAAGCCGCCCCACCACATGAGGTGCTGCTCAGCGAGCGGTATCGCCCAGCGGGTGCGCGCCAAGGCGAGGCAGACCGGATAGACCGCGGCCGCCCGTCCGGCGAGCGAAAGCGCAATCACCAGCGCCAGCGCAGCGAGCCCTTCGCGGGCGAAGTCGATCGTCGCCATCGCCGAGCCGATCAAGAGAAACACCAGCGAATTGGCGAGGAAGGCGGCGAACTCCCAGAACTCGAGCACGAACGCGCGCCCATGCGGCGTGAGCGAGAGGCCGAAGCGCTCCCTCGGCATGAGCACGCCGAGATTGCCCATCGTCAGGCCGGCGGCGACGGTCGCCAGCACGCCCGAGGCGCCGAAATGCTCGGCGATGAGGAACGAGCCGAAGGCGGCGACCGCGGTCAGCGCTGTTTCGACCAGATGATCGTCCGAGGTCCCCGCGATCGCGACCGCGATCAGTCCGACGCTAAATCCAGCGGCAAGGCCGCCGCCGGCGATGATCAGAAAGGCGGTCACCGCCGAGAGCGGGCCCTGCGCGTTTCCCGGGTCATGCGCCGCCCAGACGAGAATTAGCGTGAACAGGACCGCGGCGGCGCCGTCGTTGAACAGGCTCTCGGCTTCGATCAGCAGGCGCAGCCGGCCGGTCACGCCCAATTCCCGCAACAGCGCGATGACCGCGATTGGATCGGTCGCCCCGATCAGCGCGCCGAAGACCAGGGCGGATTCGAGCGGCCAGCCGAGCCACAGCGCAAGGCCGCCGGCGACGATAAGGGCGCAGAGCACAACGCCAACGGTCGAAAGCGCGACCACCGGAACGAGATCGCGCTTGAGATCGCTCCAGCGCAGGTTGAGCGCCGCCTCGAACAGGAGCGGCGGCAGCACGACGTCGAAGATCAGGTCGTGGGTCAGCGCCAGGCCGGCCTGGATGCGGGTGGCGGCGAGCGCCGCCCCCGCGAGCACAAGGCCGACCGTATAGGGCAGGCGCAGGCGGCGCGCCGCGAGCGCCACCAGAATCGCCAGTCCGAGAAGGGCGAGCGCCCGGAACAGCAGGACGTCCATCCGTCCTGCTTAGCGACGCGGTTCACAAAGCGGAACCGCGCCCCGTCGTTATTCCGCTGCGGCGAGTTCGGCGCCGGCGCGCAGATAGCGTTCGGGATCGACCGGCTCGCCGTCGACACGCACTTCGTAGTGCAGGTGCGGCCCGGTCGAGCGGCCGCTCGAGCCCATTTTGCCCAGCACCGCTCCCTGCGCGACCTCCTGGCCTTCCTCGACCAGCGCTTTCGACATGTGCGCGTATCGGGTGACGAGGCCGTTGCCGTGATCGATCTCGACCATGATTCCGTAGCCGCCCATCGGTCCGGCATGGGTCACGCGTCCGGCGCCCGTGGCGTGGATCTCGGCGCCCCAAGCCTCGGTGAGATCGACGCCCGGATGCAGCGCGAGGCGGCCGAGGAAGGGGTCGGCGCGATAGCCGAACGGCGAGGTGATGCTGGCGTCGCCCGAGAGCGGCATCCGCAGCGGCACGAACGGCATCAGCGCCCTGAGACGCTCGGCCGTCGCAACGTCCCGCGTGGCGCGCGCAAGCGCCTCATCGAAGGCGGGCGCGTTCGGATCGACCTCCGCCGGGATGTAAGGGCCGCCGACGCCGCCCTCGCCATGCGGGGCTGCGAGCTTCGCCGGATCCAGGCCGGTGCTGGCGACGATCGCCGCATCGCGTGACGCGGCGCGCTCGGCCGAGCGGTCGATCGCCGCGAGAGCGTTCATCTGGCCGTTGTCCATTCGGTCGAGCGATCGGTCGACGAGGGCGAGGCGCGCCGCCGGGTCGAGATTGTCCGCGGCCGCAGTCGGGTCAGGCTGCGCTGCGCCGGTCAACCTGCTCAGGGGCTCGCTCGGCTCTTCGATCGGATGCGGCTTATCTAGCCGCGGCGCGATGCTGAGGCCGGGGAGGGGCGCGTAGGCGCGCGCCGCGGCGGGACTTTCCTCAGTCGCGGTCGGAGGCGCCAGAGCCTCAATCGCGCTCAGCGCATCGGCGGCGGCCGGCGACGCCGCCGCCGGGCGGGGCTGGAGCGGGGACGGTTTGCGCCCTTCCGTTTCGGCGGCGAGCGCGGCGACGATCGCGCCCTGGTGTTCGAGCCGGGCCTCACGGGACATGAGTTGGCTGAGCTTGGCCGCGAACGCGTTCTGGTCGAGCGCCCGCCGGCTCGCGGCCTCGTCGAGCCGGGCGCGCGCTTCCGCCAGGCGGTTCTCGTAAGTCCGCTTCATTTCCGCCTGCCGGGCGACCACCGCCCCGATCAGGTCGTCGTGAAAGGCGAGATAGGCGGTGACCGCGCCGGCCCAGACGCAGAGGAGGACCGCGAGCATTGCGATCGCCCACAAACCCGCCGGCCGAAGCATCACGGTCCGGATGGCGGCGCCGCGGGACAGCGACAAAAAATAATGGGTCGTCGGCAGCTCCGGCTCCGGGTAGCCTTCTCGCAGCGACATGCACCAGCGCTCCAGCCCGGCGAATGGGGGCAGCCTCGGGCGCCGAGCAAAGCTCATTAAGGTTAATGGATCGCAAATCGGCGAAGCGCGGGGCGTCGGCCGGCGTCGGGAGCGTGTCGCGACCTTCAGAGCCCCTTCGCCGCCGCGAGGACCTCCTCGGCATGGCCTGGGACCTTGACCTTGCGCCAGACCTTGGCGATTCGACCGTCTCGGCCGATGAGAAAGGTCGAGCGCTCGACGCCGTAGTACTTGCGGCCGTACATGCTCTTTTCCTTCCACACGTCGTAGGCCTCGATCGCGGAGCGCTCCGGGTCGGCCGCGAGCGCGATCTTGAGCTCGTGTTTGCGCTTGAACTTGTCGTGGCTCGCAGCGCTGTCCGGCGAGACGCCGATGATCGCGGTTTCGGCGGCGGCGAATTTGGCCCTCAGCGCGTTGAAGGCGATCGCTTCGGCGGTGCAGCCCGAGGTGTCGTCCTTGGGATAAAAGTAGATCACGGCAAGCTTGCCCTTCAGATCCTTGAGACGCGCGCGGCCTCCGCCGTCGGTCGTAAGCTCGAAGTCGGGGGCCGAATCGCCCTCGGCCAATTCCTTCGCCATGTCGCCCTCGTTTTGTCTCAATATCGGATCAGTGGCAGCCGAACGCGGCTTCGCCGTCGGGCCGACATTGACCCGTGGCGGCGCCCCTTTCAAGCCGGGATCGGGACGGGCCGCCGCGAGTGCTGTCGACGTACGGCGGGGCGCCTTCGAATCCACTAAGATAGGGCTTAGGAGCCTTGCTCGGCCCATGGAGGATGATCGCTATTGATCGGTCGGTTTAGCATGGCGACGCGGGCTCGCGCCCGAACCGCCATGCGCGGCATGGCGGCGGACGCCGAGGGTCCTCGTCTTCGGTCGCGCTGGCGGAGGTTCAGCGCCGGACGTATCGCCCATGTCTGCCTCCGGACGGTAGAGTTCCTGGCCGCCCTGTTCATCGTCTGGGGGCTGGTGCTGGCCTCGGTGCTGGCGCGCGGGCCCATTCGGCTGGTCGGCCTGCACGACCGGATCGAATCCTCCTTGCAGGAGCGGGTCGGCGACAGTTACGTCCTCGCCCTCGGTCCGACCTACATCATGCATGATTCCTGGGGTTTGGGCCTAGGCTTCAAGGGCCTGACGCTGCGCGACGCCGCCGGACGGACGGTCCTATCGGCCCCAAGCGGCAGGGTGGGTCTCGACCCGTTCGCGCTGGCGCTGCTCGACGTCAGGGTGCGCCGGCTTGAACTCGACGGGCTCGACCTACGCCTGCGCGTCGCTGCCGACGGCGCGCTATCGCTCGCGGTCGCGAGCAATTCGGGCGCGACTCCAATCCCGCTGCCGGCGGCGGCGCCCGCGGGCGAAGGCGCACCCGGTCTCGCCGCTTTCGTCCGCGGTGCTGCCGAAGCCATGGCCGGCGCCGCGCAAGCCCTGGACCGCCTCACTCTCGCCCATGGCCATTTCGAGATCGACAACGAGGCGACCCAACGCTCAGTCGTCTACCAGGATTTCGCCGTCGCGTTCGATCATTCCGGATCGAGGGCGCACGCTGCGATCTCGGCGACCGGTCCCGCCGGCCCTTGGACAATCGCCGCGCACGCCTCCGATGGAGACGCGCCGGCGCTTTCGATCGATGCGCACGACTTGAGCCTCGCCGATCTCCAGGTCTTTGATAGACGGCCTCCTCCCCTTGCCGCCGAGGGGCCGATCGCGATTAAGCTTGAGGCTGAGCTTACGCCGCAGTCGACTTTGCGGAGCTTCACCAGCCTATTCAGCGTCGGGGCCGGACGGGTGCGCTTCAACAATCCCGATGCCGTGCCGTTTCTCATCGACGAGGCGAGCGGCGCTGTCACCTGGGATGACGACGCGCGGCGGTTTCGCGTCGGCAACCTCGAGGTTCTCGCCGGACTGACGCATGTGCAGGCGCAGGGGTGGGTCACGCCCCCTTCGGACGCGGACCGGGTCTGGACCGCCCATCTCGAGTTCGCGCGATGCGAAATTCAGCCCGGAGCGCGCGGGCGCGAACCCGGTCGGGCTCGAGTCGATCGTCGCCGATGCGCGCCTTATCGAGCCGACGTCGCAGTTTGTCATTGACAGCCTCACCGCTCGCGGACCGACGGTCGATCTGGCCCTCAAGGTCGAGTCGGCGCCGGACGGCGACGGCTCGTCGCTAAAGCTAGACCTCGAGGCCGGACCCAGCGCCACTCTCGACCTGATCCGCCTGTGGCCGCAATTCATCAATCCCGACGTTCGCGAATGGTGCGCGCATAACCTGCACGGCGGACGGCTGCAGGGAACGATGAAGGCCAACTGGACCGCCGCCGACCTCGACGCGATGGCGCATAAGCGCGGCTTGCCGCGGGAGAGCCTCCACGGCCAGTTCACCACCCGCGACGTCGGCGTCGACCTCTTGCCCGGCTTGCCGACGATGATGACCGACGAGGGCTCGGGAACCTTCACCGGCCACGATTTTTCCCTCTCCGGCAATCGCGCCGTCATGACCCTTTCGCCGACCCGGCGCGTGGTGGCGAGCGACCTCGTCTTCTCCGTCGCCGATACGACGCCGAGAGCCATCGTCGACGCCTCTACGCATGCGCACATGACTGGAACGGCCGACGCGCTCGCCGATCTGCTTTCGCGCGAGCCGCTGCGCCGTGAGGCGAATCTGGCGCTCGATCCCGCGAGCGTGAAGGGGCAGGCGGAAGGCGATCTCACGCTCGATCTCAAGCTCGGGAAGACCGCGCGTCCCGACGATACGCAGTTCCACGCCACAGGCGCGCTCGCCAATTTCCAGCTCGACAAATTCCTCGCCGACGAACGACTGGAATCGGCCACCGCCACGTTTGAAGCCGACCGCAACATGCTCAAGATAGCAGGCGACGGCACGGTCCTTGGCACGGCGACTCATATCGAGGTCAGCCGCGGGGCCGGCGACGAGGGCGCGGCGACGATCACATTCGCCCTCGACGCAGCCGCGCGCGCCAAGAGGGGCATGAATTTCGGCTCGTGGCTCACCGGAACGTTGCCGGTCAAGCTCAAGGCGCCGCTAAGCCGCACCAGCGCCGAGGTCGAAATCGACTTGACGCCTGCCGGCGTCGAAAATCCGGTGCCGGGCGTCTCGAAGCCGCCGGGCAAGCCGGGCAAGGCGACCTTCGTCGCCAAGCCGGCGCCCGAGGGCGCTTCCCTCAGCAACGTCGCGGTCGATCTCGGCCCGTCGATGCTGCGCGGGTCGGCCCAGACGGGCGCCGACGGCTCGATTGAGAGCGCGACGATCACCCAGGCGCGCATCGCGCCTGGCGATGACTTCAAGGCCGACGTCGTCAACAGCCCGGCTTTGCTCAAGGTCTCGTTGCGCGGGGCGGCGCTCGACGGCCGCGCCTTCGTCAAATCGTTGTTCGACGGGACGCCGTCCGGGCAACCCGCCGCCAAGGACCTCGACCTCGACATCAACGTCGCGAACGTCATCGGCTCGAACAAGCAGACGATCGCCAACATAGAGCTGACCGCTTTCCGCCGCGGCGGGGAGATGCGGCTCGGCTCCTTGCGGGGGCGGATCGGAAGCGGGCAGGTGGCCGCGACGGGCAGCGGCGGGGAAATGCGGCTCACGACGACCGACGCCGGCGCGCTGGTCCGCTTCGCCGATCTCTATTCGCGCCTCGAGGGCGGCAATCTCGATCTTACGTTGCGATCAAAGGGCGACGCCAGCGCCGGCGAGGCGATTCTCACCAATTTCGTGCTGCGCGACGAGCCGGCGTTCCGCCAGCTGGTCAGCGCCGGGCGGCCGCGCGCGTCGGAGGACGGCGGCGCCGCCATCGATCCTTCGCTGGTGCGCTTCGACAAGATGACGGCCTCGTTCGAGCGCTCGCCTGGAAGACTCAAGATCCAGGACGCGGTCATCTATAACCCCTACATGGGGCTGACGGCCCAGGGCCTGATCGATTTCGAGCACGACCAGATCGACGTCAGCGGGTCGTTCGTTCCGGCCTACCAGGTCAACACGATGCTGACCAAGATACCGCTCGTCGGCCTCCTTCTCAGCGGCGGACAAAACGAGGGCGTTTTCGGCGTCGGCTATCGCGTGCACGGGCCAATGAGCGGGCCGACGCGGACCGTCAACCCACTAGGGGTGATCGCGCCTGGCATCCTGCACCGGATTCTCGGCGCAATCGACGGTACGACGAGCCGCGTCGGCGCGCCCGAACCCGCGGAAGCGGACCAATTGCCGCCTCAGCGGTCGACACGGTAGCTTACACCGCCCGCAAGAGCACATGCTTCTTCCGGCCGAGCGAGAGCTTGACGACGCCGCCAGCCTTGAGCGCCTCGCGAGTGATGAGCGCCCTTTCATCGCCGAGCGCGGCGTCGTTGACCCTTAGGCCCCCGCCGCGGATCTGGCGACGCGCCTCTCCGGTCGAGGCGACGAGGCCTGCGCGCACGAACGCGTTCAGCGCGCCTAAGCCCGCGTCGAATTCAACCTCCGGCACGTCGACCGTAGGGAGGCTTTCGGCCAGCTCCCCTTCCTCGAAGGTTTTGCGGGCGGTCGCGGCCGCCGCCTCGGCCGCCGTGCGGCCATGCAGAAGCGCTGTCGCCTCATTGGCCAGCGCCTTCTTCGCCTCGTTGCTCTCGGCTCCGACCAGGCTTTCCAGCTGGCGGATTTCTCCTATGGGCAGGAGGGTGAACAGCCTCAGGAACCGGCCGACGTCGGCGTCGTCGACATTGCGCCAGAACTGCCAATAGTCGTAGGGCGCGAGCATCGCCTCGTCGAGCCAGATCGCTCCCGCGGCGGTCTTGCCCATCTTCGCGCCCGAGGCAAGGGTGATGAGCGGCGTGGTCAAAGCGTAAAACTGTTCGAGCCCCATCCGGCGGCCGAGATCGATGCCGGTGACGATGTTGCCCCACTGGTCGGAGCCGCCCATCTGCAGCGTCACGCCGTGGCGCCTGTTGAGCTCGGTGAAGTCGTAAGCCTGCAGGCACATGTAGTTGAACTCGAGAAACGTGAGCTCATGCTCGCGGCTCAAGCGCAGCTTGACCGAATCCATCGCCAGCATCCGGTTGACCGAGAAATGCCGCCCGACGTCGCGCAGGAACTCGATATAGTTGAGTTTGGCGAGCCAATCGGCGTTGTCGAGCATGATCGCGTCGTGCTTGCCGTCGCCGAAGCGCATGAAATGGGCGAACGCCTTGCGGATGCCCGCCTTGTTGGTTTCGATGTCCTCGATCGTCAGCAGTTTGCGGCTCTCGTCCTTGCCGGACGGATCGCCGACCATCGTTGTGCCGCCGCCCATGAGCGCGACCGGCTTGCCGCCGGCCTGCTGCAGCCAGTGCAGCATCATGATCCCGACCAGGTTGCCGACATGCAGGGACGGCGCGGTGCAATCGAAGCCGATATAGCCGGCGAGCGTCCCCGAACGCGCCTTGTCGTCGAGCCCCGGAAGATCGGAGCATTGATGCACGAATCCGCGCTCCTGCATCACGCGCAGGAAGTCGGATCGGGGTTTGAACAGGTCGGTCAAGCTCGGTCCTCTGGGCGCTTTTTTCTCGCCGGAGCTTTAGGCGCGCAGGCGGGGAGGCGCAACCGCAGGGTTCGCTCGCCCCCGCGCATCATCGCGCGAGAAGCGCTGCCTATTTGCCTGGGCGAAAGCTGTAGGCTCCGGCGTCGATCGGATTTCCGCGGGCCGCTCCGGTGATGTCGACTGCTGGCGCGCCGTCGGGACTGCCCGCTCCAATCGCCGACGCCCCAGCTTTCAGCCTGAGGTCGAAAACGAACTTGGCCGGATCGAAGTTGACAAATTGGGAGTCCGGGCCTTTCCGGTCGATGAGATTATGATCGTAATATACGCCAGGCTTGTAGATACCCCATCTGGGCTTTCCGTTTTCATATTCCATGATCACGCAACCACCTTCGATCGTGACGCAGACGTTGTGATCCATCACCATGTCGGGGTTGACGTTGTAGATGCTCAGACCATTCGCCAGATTGTTGCGAATGATCACGTCGTTAGACGAGGCGCCCTGATGGGTCTTGTCGCCGACGGCGACGCCCGGTTTGCACTTTCCGGCCTGGGGAGGCCACTCGTCCCAAACAACCGTGTTGTTGAAGATCCGGCCGTGATGCACGCTAAAAAGGGCGATCCCCCAACAGGCGCTGGTCACGACGACGTTGTTCGTCACCGTTATGTTTTCCCAATCGCCGTCGAAGGCGTCGATGCCTTGAAGGAAGTTCGGGAACGCCAGATTTGGATTGGTCTGCCGGATGACCCTATTGCTGTCGATCACGACGTTGCTGTACTTGCCGGGATAGCCCTGCATGCCGTCCGGGTGCGCGCCGTTGCCGAGGTCCACACCGTCATGAATGTAATTCTTGGTCATCATAATGTTGCTCGCATTGTAGTCGACCCGTCGTCGCCGAAGCCATCGATCTCATTGCCGGAAAACAGCATATTGTTGGCCGTGACGGATGCGCCAAACATGACGTTCGATATGTGCGAATTCGTCATCGAGATGCAGGTTGTACCGGCGCCCCCCCCGGCGAAGATCCCGCCGTTGCGGATCCGCGCCAGCCACTCAGCCCGCGTCCAGCCGGACGTGTCGTCCGCTGACGAGACGCGCATGTTCGTGAAGACCAAGTTGGAGCTCGTCAGACCGGGGCTGTGGGCGGCGACGTAAACCAGAGGATACCTGGCATGCATAGGCGAACTGTCCGCGGTTCCCTCGACTTTGATCCCAGAAAACACCAAGTATGACGAGGCCACGGCGGCGAGCCACGAGAACACCGGCGTCTGATCCGGCGCGGCGGCGATGGTGACGAAAGCAGGGTTTTTGAGGCCAACATTCCAATCGCTGGTCGAGATATCGCCGTAGTTCCCGCTCATGAGCAGGATTTCGTCGCCGGGCTCAATCGGGCCCCCGCCGGGGTTTGCCGGATCGGCGCCCCGGTAAGGCGAGGTCGAGAGAAGCGGAGTCTTGTAGCCGGGCTGGACCGAAAATGCCGCCTGAAGCGAATTCCACGGCGCCGCCTTTGTGCCAACACCCCCCTCGGCCGGCGTCTTGCCGTTGACCGGATCGATGTACCAGATGTGCTTGAAAGTCGTTGGCGGGGCGGGGCAGCCCGGGTAAACCTCCGTCGCGCCGGCGCGGCCGCCGAACACGGCGGCAATGCACAAAGCGCCGGCGCAGATCGGCCAGCGCCGCTTGTTCACAATCATTAGGGGACCCTCCAGGAGGCTGCACGGGAGCGAAGTGTCTGAGCCCAAGTATCTGGCGGTTCAAAGGCGGCCCAAAAAATTAATCCCCGTTTGATCGACGATATACCGGTGTCGCTCGCGCGCGTCACGATATCAAGACGAATGAGCCGCCCTGAAGATTTGACGTTGAAGTCGGCGCCTCCTGCCCCTTTCGCTCCGTGTCGATCTGGACGGAACACTGCTGCGCACCGACATGCTTCGATCAGCGTCTGAGCTACGCCTCAAGTCACGGAATCGCTTACGTTGTCGATGGGCGCCAATCCAAAGGGCAGACGGCCAGTTTGGCAGTCGCGCCGCCTTTGCGTTTATCCGACGCCGGACGCTGGACGTTCCGAGGCTCGCGGCTAGTTAAGTCGTGGCGCGGACCTTCGCGCGACATCGCGGTCCGGATGCGCTAACAGACCCGCCTCATGTCCCCGCGCCTCGGCGAAGACGATCTCATCGCCCGCTATTTCGCCCCGCTGGCCGGGCCGGCGGGGTTGGGGTTGCGCGACGACGCGGCGCTGATGCGCCCGACCCCCGGGGAGGATCTGGTGCTCACCGCCGATGCGCTGGTCGCGGGGGTGCATTTCTTCGCCGACGATCCGCCGGAGGCGATCGCGCGCAAGGCGCTGCGCGTGAACCTTTCCGATCTCGCGGCCAAGGGCGCGCGGCCGCTCGGATTTCTATTGACGCTCGCGCTGCCCGGTGATTGGCGCGAAGCTTGGCTCGAAGCCTTCGCCGACGGTCTCGGCGTCGACGCTCAGACGTATGATTGCCCGCTGATCGGCGGCGACACGGTGGCGACGCCGGGGCCGCTTGTGCTCAGCGTCACCGCGATCGGTTCGGTTCGGCAGGGGCGGATGGCGCGGCGCACCGGGGTTAAGCCCGGCGACCGCCTCTATGTCACCGGGACGATCGGCGATGCGGCGATCGGCCTCAAGGTCCGGCAGGGCCGCGGCCCCGACATTCCTCAAGTCGACAAGGCCTATTTGCTCGAACGTTATCTCAAGCCCGAACCGCGTCTGGCGCTGGCGGGCGCCATGGCCGTCCACGCGAACGCCGGCATGGACGTCTCGGACGGCTTCGCCGGCGATCTCGCCAAGATGCTCGCCGTTTCGGGCGTCAGCGCCCGGGCGCCGATCATTCGCCTGCCGCTGTCGAAAGCCGCGCGGGCGGCGATCGCCGCCGACCCCGGCCTGTTTGAAGTTGCGGCGACCGGCGGCGACGACTATGAGCTTCTCGTCTCGGCGTCGCCTGATTCCGCGCCCGCGCTCGAGGCCGAGGCCGCAGCGGCGGGGGTGCCGTTGACGTTCATCGGCGAAGCGGTCGAAGGGCGGCGGCCGCCGAGCTTCGTCGGCCCCGACGGCAATCCGGTCGTGTTCGCGCGCGGCGCCTATAACCATTTCTGAGGGCCGCCAGCATGACCAAAACCCAGGCTGCGTCCATGGAGATGCGGTTGCTCGCGGCGGAGGCGGTCGCCCGCGAGGCTGGCGCTCTTGCGCGGCGGCGCTTTCTCGACCGTTCGTTCACCGTCGCGTTCAAAGGCCGGCAAGACTACCTGACCGAGGTCGACGGCGAGACGGAGGCGTTCATCGCCGAGCGCCTGAGCCGGGTCTTTCCCGAGGACGGGTTCATCGGCGAAGAGAGCGCCGCAAGGCCAGCGGGCGAGGGCGGGGCGGTGTGGGTCGTCGACCCCATTGACGGCACCGCGAACTTCGCCCGCGGCGCGCCGCATTTCTGCGTCTCGATCGCCTGCGTCGCCGGGGATAAGATCGAGGTCGGCGTCATCTACAACCCGATGCTCGACGAATTGTTCGCGGCGAAGCGCGGCGGCGGGGCGCGACTGAACGGCGCGCCGATCAGCGGGTCCCCCGTAGACCAGCTCGCCAACGCCGCCGTCGAGGTCGGCTGGAACTCGCGCGCGGGCTTCGCTCAATATGTCGATCTGCTTCGCCGGATCGCCTCGACCGGAGCTTCGCCTTCGCGCACCGGGTCCGGCGCGCTCGCCATCGCGTATGTCGCCGCAGGGCGCCTCGACGGCTTCGTCGAGCATCACATCAACAGCTGGGACTGTCTGGCCGGGATCTTGCTCGTGAGCGAATCGGGCGGCTATGTCAGCGATTTTCTGAAGGGCGACGGCCTCGTGAAAGGCAACGCTCTTATCGCCAGCGCGCCTGGGATCAAGGATGCGCTGATCGCCGCCGCCGCTTTCGAGGGAATCGCCGCATGAGCGAAATCACGCTCGCCAACGGCGACGCGCAGGCGACGATTGCGCTCCTCGGCGCTGAGGCGAGAGAATGGCAGATCGCCGGACGCGACCTCCTGTGGCCGGGCGATCCGACGATCTGGAGCGACATCAGTCCGATCCTCTATCCGGTCGTCGGGTGGACGCGGAACGGCGAGGAACGGGTCAAAGGCAGGAGCTACCCGCTCGCCGTGCACGGCTTCGCCCGATTCGAGACTTTCGCTGTCGAGGCCATTAGGCCCGACTTCGCACGGCTTTCGATCAGCGACAACGCGCGCACCCGCGCGATCTATCCGTTCGACTTTTCGTTCGCGCTCGAATACCGGCTCGCCGCCGACGCGCTTGCGATCGCGATCGAAGTCGTCAATCCCGGCGCCGAGCCCGCGCCCTACGCCTGCGGGCTGCATCCAGGCTTCCGCTGGCCGCTCGGCCTGGCGGGGCGCGAGAGCGCTTTTGTCCGGTTCGAGAAGACCGAGCCTTCTGAAGTTCCGCGCGTCGCGCCGGGCGGTCTGATTGGCGAGACCAAGCGTCCGATCCCTCTTCATGGTCGCGACCTGCCGCTTACCGACGCGCTATTCGCTCACGACGCGCTGTGCTTCCTCGACTGCGCCAGTCGATCGCTCACGTTCGTCGACGCCTCGGGGGCGTCGATCACGATGGAGTTTCCGGGCTTTCCGCACGCGGCGCTGTGGACGAGGCCCGGCGCGCCGTTCCTCTGCCTCGAGACCTGGACCGGCTACAGCGATCCGGAGGGGTTCGAGGGCGACCTCTTCGACAAGCCCGGCATGCGCGTTCTTAAGCCGGGAGCGCGCGTCCGCCACGAGGCGCGCTACGTCTTCCGGCCGGAGTGAGGCTTCATCGGAATGTCAGCGAAAGGACGATCGACGACCGAGGCTTCCGCCTTCGTGCTCGACGGCGCGGCGATCGCCGACGGCGTGCTGACCAAGGTCGCGGAAGAGGCGCACGCGCTCGTCGCAAGGGGCGTGACGCCCGGTCTCGCGGTCGTCCTGGTCGGCGACAATCCGGCGAGCCAGACCTATGTCGCCGGCAAGAGCAGGGCGGCCAAGGCGTGCGGCTTCCATTCGATCCAGCACAACCTGCCGGTCGGGACGAGCGAGGCCGACTTGCTTGCACTGGTCGACGCGCTCAACGCCGATGGCGCCGTCCACGGCGTTCTGGTGCAATTGCCGCTTCCGAGGCACATCGATTCGGCGCGGGTGCTGGAAGCGATCGCGCCAGCCAAGGACGTCGACGGCTTTCATCCGATCAATGTCGGCCTGCTATCGATCGGCGATACAAGCCGCGCGCTCATCCCCTGCACCCCGGCGGGCGCGATGATCCTCGTCGACAAGGCCTGCGACCGGCTGGGCTGGTCGCTGCCGGGCATGGAGGCGGTGATCGTTGGCCGCTCGAACATCGTCGGCAAGCCGATGGCTCAGCTTCTGCTCGCCCGCCACTGCACGGTGACCATCGCCCATTCGCGCACCCTCGATCTGCCCGCGGTCGCGCGCCGCGCCGACATTCTCGTCGCCGCCGTCGGCCGGCCGGAGATGGTGCGCGGCGACTGGATCAAGCCCGGCGCGATCGTGATCGACGTCGGCATCAACCGCGTTCCCGCCCAGGGGCTCGACCCCTCGGGCAAACCCAAGACCCGCCTCGTGGGCGACGTCGCCTATGCCGCGGCCGCCGAGGTCGCCGGCGCGATCACGCCCGTTCCCGGCGGCGTCGGCCGCATGACCATCGCCATGCTGATGGCGAACACGCTTGCCGCGGCGAAAAGAGCGGTCGGCGCGTGAGGTGCGCCCATCGTTTCGCTGCTTGGCGGCGTCTATGGGGCTTGCGTCCTACGTCGGCGTCTTCACGACATGATATTCGATCCGGCGGTTCTTCAGCCGTCCCTCGGCGGTGTCGTTGGTGGCGACCGGATCGGCCTCGCCGTAGCCTTTGGCGACCAGCATGTCCGGATCCGCGCCATACTTGATGAGCGCCTCGCGCACCGCCTCGGCGCGTTTCTGCGACAGCGCCAGGTTCAGCGCCGCATCGCCGGTATTGTCGGTATAACCCGCGATCTCGAGCACATTGCCGGCCTTGAGCTGCTTCAAGTCAGAGGCTGCGCTCTTCAGGAACGGCGCCATCGCTTCCGGCACTTCCGCGCTATCCGAAGCGAAGTTGACCACGGAGTCATTGAGCGCGAACAGGAGGTCCTTGACGCCGAAGCCGGACCCAAGCGACGCAAGCTCGGTCGTCGCTTTGTCATTGGCGATGGCGACCGCCGCGGCGGTCTTGTCGGTTAGCGCGCCGACCGCGATGCTCGCGCCGAGCGCGTTCTTCAATGCCGCGATGATTGTGTCGCGCGCCGCGTCCCCCAGAGCGGCGCCGCCGACATTGACCTTATCGCCCGCGAAGATTGCGTCGACGTTTCCGTTCTTGAGCGCGTCAAGCGCGGCGCGGAAGGCGCCGAGCCACGGCGCCGGGGCGGCGCCCTTGTCGAGGCTGATGTCTGTTTTCACCTTATCCGCGCCGAAGACCGCATTGAGCGCATCGAGGATCGACGTCTTCGCGTCCTCGTCGCGCACGACGCCTGACGCGCGCACCACGCCATTGTCGTTGCTGAGCGCGAGTTGGGACGGCGTGTAGGCGGACACGGGCGCGGTTGGTTCAGCCGTTGCGACCGCCGCAGGAGCCGGGGTTGTAGGCGCCTGTTCGGTTGTCGTCGGCGGAGCCGGGGGGCGGGCGCTTGCGCCGGCGGCGGCGGCGAAGCCGGCGGCGTTGTCGCTTGGGCTTCCGTCGAGGGAGCAGGCGCCGGCGGCGGAGGCGCTGTCGCCTGCGTTGGAGTCGAGGTAGCTGGGGCAGGCGGCGCAGATGGCGGAGGGGGCGTCGAAGGAGCAGGCGCGGCGACCTGCGCTGGAGGCTGAGGCGCTGGCGCAGGCGCTTGCGCGTCCGCCGAGGACGAAGGCGCCGGGGCTGGCGTTTGCGCCGCTGGCGAAGGAGCGGGGGGCGGGGGCGGCGCCTGCGCGATGGTTGCGGGCGCAGCAGGCTCCGGAGCCTTTGCAACCGGCGGAGCCGACGGCATTCGGTTGAGCGTCGACCATAAATAGGAAAGCAGGGCAACGACGACCAGCGCCGCGAGCGCAGGCCATAACCAGCGCCGGACGCTGGATTCGTTCTGCGCGCTCGCCGGATAGATGTCGACCCGCCGAGCCGCGGCCGGTTCCGTCGCTGCGGCTGCGGCTCGCGGTTGCGAGAGAAGAGCCGTGACCTCCGGGGGCACGCCGGCGGGCACGACGCCGCCGGGCGTCAACAGGCCAACGACCTTCGGTAAGGCGTAGCCAAGCGCGGTCGACACGACGCCCTGCGCCAGGCCGAGACGGCCCGCAATCCCGCTTAGGGCAGTCGTGCCGAGGGCGCGTTCGACTTGCCCGGCGGCAATCGGACTCGCGTCCGGATGGTCGAGCCAAGACGCGACCTCCGAGGTCAGTCCAGTCGATTTGAACCTATCGAGGAAACCACCTAAGCCCCCCGGGGAGCTCGAGATCATCGTCAGGATTTCTTTGATGAGCGACCGGGCGTTGGCGCCAAGCCCGTGCCGGTTTGCCAAGTCGTCGATCAGCGTATCGAACGTCGCCATGTTTTCCTCCCCAACGGTTCGCTCCCAAGTCAGGCTTCGCAGAGGACAATGACCGATCGATGGCGCCTGACCCCGCCATTGAAAGCCCCCTGAGGTTCGCGGACGCGACGCCGCCTCCTAATCCATAAGCCCTTTTACCTTGGCGAAGTAGAGCAGCGCGATCGTCTTGGCGTCAGCGATTGCGCCGCGCTCGATCATTGTCAACGCTTCTGCGAACGCGATCTCGAGGACCTCGATATGCTCGTCGTCGTCGACGCCGCCGCCGCGTCCGGCGTGGTCGGCTTCGCCGTAAGGCGCGACGAAGCAGGCGATCTTTTCCGTTACGCCGCCCGGGCTCATATAGGCGTCGAAGGCGTGGATAGGCGCGCGGATCGCGATCCCCGTCTCCTCAAGCGCCTCGCGGACGGCGCAGGTCTCTGGATCGTCGCCGTCCAGCATCCCGGCGCAGGCCTCGATCGTCGCCAGCGCCCCGTCGCTGAGATAAGCGCCGGCGCGGAACTGCTTGACCAGCGCGACGACGCCGCGCTTCGGATCGTAGAGCAGCACCGCCGCCGCCGGCCCATGGCGATAGACCTCGTGCGCAAGCTTGCGCGTCGAGCCGTCCTCCTCGACGACCTCGATCTCGGTGCGCGTGAGATCGAACCGGCCTCGGTTGAGGAGCGTCTCGCCGATCACGCGCGCGGCTTTGGCCATTTACGCGCCCCTAGTATCGGAATTGTTCGCTCAGGATCCGCTCGTCGAGCGAATGGCCGGGATCGTGCAGCAGGATGAGCGACGTCGCCTTGTCCATCGCCACGTCGACTTCGACCACGCGGCGGATTTCGAAGTGGTCGGCCGCGGCGGCGACCGGGCGCTTCTCGGCTTCCATGACCTCGATCGTCACCCGTTGCGAATCCCTGAGCAGCGCCCCGCGCCAGCGGCGGGGACGGAACGGCGAGAGCGGCGTCAGCGCCATCAGCGGCACGCCGAGCGGCAGGATCGGTCCGTTGGCTGAGAGGTTGTAGGCGGTCGAGCCGGCCGGGGTCGCAACCAGGATGCCGTCGGCGATAAGTTCCTCGAGCTGCGTCTGATGATCGATCTCTATCCTGAGCTTGGCCGCCTGATAGGTCTGGCGCAGAAGCGACACCTCGTTGATCGCCCGCGCTGTCGTCTCGGCCCCGTGAACGTCGCGGGCGCGCATGATGAGGGGGTGGATGATCGCCGGCAGCGCCGCTTGAAGACGCTCGCGCAGGCGGAATTCGGAGTAATCATTCATCAGGAACCCGACCGATCCGCGGTTCATGCCGAAGATCGGCTTTGGCGCCTTCATGGTCTTATGCAGGGTCTGCAGCATCAGGCCGTCGCCGCCGAGCGCGACAATGACGTCGGCCTGGTCGAGCGGGCCGTCGCCGTAGAGCGCCTTGAGCCTCTCGAGCGCTTCGTTGGCTTCCTTCGCGCCCGACGACAGGAAGGCGATCGTTTGCGTTCGCGCCGCTGGCGTCACGACCGACATGCGCACTCCCCCACCGGGCGCCTCGCGTCCCGTCTCGGGCGCGACCCTCTCATATCCGAGCGTCGCCCCGCGTGAAAGCCGCCGCGCTGGGGACGCCGTAGGGCGTGAGCGAAGCGTGCGGTTGCGCTCAGGCGAGGGGCAAATCTCAAAGCCGAGGCTCACGCCTCGGGCAGGATGCGGGCGGCCCGACGCGCGGCGCCCTCCGGCGTCGGCAGCTTGATCAGGAACCGCGCGCCGCAATAGAAGTCGTCCGCCTTCGCCGGGGCGAGGGTGATCGCCCCGCCGTTTCGCGTCACGAGGTCAGCTGCGATCGCGAGGCCGAGGCCGGCGCCGGCCTGGCTCGTCGACTGGTGGAACGGCTCGAAGATCCGCTCGGCCTGATCGGCGGGAAATCCGGGACCGGTGTCGCTGATCTCGATCAGCGCCAGGCCTTCGGTGCGAATGGCGGCGAAGCGGATGGCTTTCGGGCGGCCGTCCTCGGCGCCCTTGGCCATCAGCGCCTGGGCGGCGTTGCGACTCAGGTTTTCCAGCACGCGAAGGATATGGTCGGGGTCGGCGTAGAGGTCGAAACGCGGTGGAATGTCGATGTCGTAGTCGATCGCCTCGCCGCGTTCGGCTCGCGCCGCCTCGACCACCTGCCGCACCACCTCGCGCAAATCGAACCGCCGGCGCGACGGCGGCAGTTCGCGGCCCGCGCCATAGGTCAGGGTCGACTGACAGAACTCGATCGCGCGATCGAGGGTCGCGACCAGACGGGGCGCGAGCCGCTGGGCGAGCGGATCGGGAATCGCCGCCAGACGATCGGAAATGAGCTGCGCCGCTGACAGCATGTTGCGCAGGTCGTGATTGATGCGCGCAACCGCCATGCCGAGCTCGGCCAGGCGCTTGC
Organism: uncultured Alphaproteobacteria bacterium; assembly: GCA_963794155.1. Taxonomy (GTDB): domain Bacteria; phylum Pseudomonadota; class Alphaproteobacteria; order Rhizobiales; family Beijerinckiaceae; genus Roseiarcus. Next base: position 159,030 of record CAWCCX010000013.1, read on the forward strand.
GCTGGGTCAGTTCATGCGCAAGCGACCGCTGCATGACGGCGAGCGCCGCCTCGGCGCGCCCAATCTCGTTGCGCCGCCCGCTCGACGCGATCACCCGCGAGGCGTCCTGCGGACTTTCGCCGAAGGCGATGATGTTGGTCGTCAAGCGCCGCACCGGCCGCAGCACCATGCTCCACAGCGCCGCCCACAGCACGCAGGTGACGACGGCGGCGATGGTGAGCGAAATGTTGAGGAAGTTGTGCGAGACGCGCCACAGCGCCTCGATCAGGGGGGTCTCGTCGAACGTCACCTCGATCGCCGCCTCATCTGGCGGCGCGGACGAACCGACCTTCACGATCGTCCCGGGGGCAGTGAACAGCGCCCGAAACGTCGCCCCGATCCCTTCGAAATAGGAACTGTCGTCCGCCGAGATGGCTTGCGCGGTCGCGGGTCTCGCCCCGGGAAGAGCAATCTCCCGCCGCCCGGCCGGGGTCAGGACCGCAATCGATTTGAGGCCGACGCTGCTGAGGATCCGGCGCGACAAATCCTCGGGCGGGGGGACGGGGCCGGCGGCGTCGAAGGCCTCGACCGCGGTCTGCGCCGAGGCAATTTTGTTGTGAAGCCACGTCTCGCGATACGCGGTGAGACGGGTCACATAGAAGAGGCCCATCGCCAACAGGACGAAGCTGACCGTCACCGCGAGAACCCGCGCCGCAAGCCCGAACCCGCGCCAAGGCAGGGCGACGCCCGAAGCCTTCGCGTGTCGGGCGAGCGCTTCAGCGAGGGCGGGCGCTTCCGCGCCGCTTTGGCTTCGAGCCGGGAGGTCAAGCATGTCCGCTCAGGCCGCTTCAGGTCTTCAGTTCGTCCTCAATATAGGCATTGATTATAGCAGAAAAGTTGGCGTCGGCGCGAAATCCGAGGCTCTTCGCCCGCGCCGGATCGAGATCTCGCGGCCAGCCGGCGACGATGCGGGCGATCGTCTCGTCCGGGACCCGGCGGATGAGGCTCACGGTCTTGTCGCCGGCAATGGCGCGGAGCGCCTCGATCTGCTCGCCGACCGTGACGCTGACCCCGGGCAGACTGAGCGAACGGCGGGCGCCAAGCAGGGAAAGATCGAGCTCCGCTGCCCGCAGCAGAAACTCGACCGCGGCGCGGGGCGAAGCGTGCCAGTGACGGACCTCGTCGCCGACCGGCAGGATCGCTTCCTTGCCGTTGAGCGGCTCGCGGATGATGCCGGAAAAGAACCCTGAGGCCGCCTTGTTGGGCGCGCCGGGGCGCACGCAAATCGTCGGCAGGCGCAGGCCGATGCCGTCGAAAAATCCGCGCCGCGAGTAGTCGGCGAGTAGGAGCTCCGAGATCGCCTTCTGGGTCCCATAGCTGGTCAGGGGCGCGGCGACGAATTCGTCGCCGATCTTATCTGGGAACGGCGCGCCGTAGACGGCGATCGAGGAGGTGAAGATGAGGCGCGGCCGGTAGGCGCCGCCAGCCAGCGCCTGCTCGCGCCGGACCGCCTCGAACAGCGCCTGGGTTCCGCCGACATTAATGGCGTAGCCCTTGTCGAAGTCCGCCTCGGCCTCGCCGGAGACCACCGAGGCGAGCAGGAAAATGATGTCCGGCCGCGGCCCGATGAGCTTCGGCCCGACATAGGGCGCGGCGATGTCGAAGGCGTCGAGCGTGACCGGGAAGGGCGCGTCCTTCAGCGGCTGCGGCGCGACAATGTCGACCAGATGCGCGTGGTCGATGGTCTGCCCGGCGAGGCGTCCGTCGTGGGCGAGCCGCGCCGTGAGCTTGCGCCCGACCATGCCCGCCGCGCCGATGATGAGCACCTTCATCAGAACCTCGCTGCCTTTGCTGCTCCCCGATCATCGTTCGTTGATGGGTCAACGCAATCTAGAGCGGTTTTGCCGGCCTGCATATCCGTGTCTCCTTGTCAAGTTGTTCTGAGCATTGCGGCAGTGAAAACGAGGCAGCCTTGTTTTCGCCCCAACTGTCCTCCAGACGAACCGCGCAACGTTCATGAAAAAAAGGTGAAATGAATGCGGAAGATTGTTTTTGCTTGTGCGATGTTCATCGGATTTACCGGTGTTGCCGCCGCCGGTGAATCGGGTATAGCCTCATATTATCAAAATCCGTATTACGGCGGCCTGATCGCGGCCCACAAGACGCTCCCGTTTGGGACGCGGGTCAAGGTGCTCAATCTCGACAATGGCAAGAGCGCGATCGTGAAGATCGTCGACCGCGGGCCGTTCATCCGCGGCCGGATCATCGACGTCTCGCCCTTCGCCGCCGGCGTGCTCGGTTTCCGCCAGGCGGGCCTCGCGCGAGTGAAGATCGAGAGGCTCTGAGTTCTCCTCCGGATCGGCTATTTCTTTCCGCCGCCGCAGCGCTGATCTCCAGCGGGGGCGGCGGGAAGGGCTAGATGCCGGCAAAGCTGCCCGTCTGCGGCGCGACCGGTTCGTTGGCGGGCGTATCGCCCGCGTCGGCCTAGGGGCCGGACTTCGTGGTCGAAGCCGAAGGGGTCGGCGCGAGCACGTCGGCTGAGGGCGGCCGCGGTTGAGAGCCGCCAGATCGGGGCGAGGAACCTTACATTCCCGGCATCGGCATGATTTCGACGATTTCCACCCACGCGCCGGGCATCTGAAGATGGGGGTGGTCCTTGCCGAACAACTTGGCGGCGGCCTCGTGGGAATCGGCCTGGACGACCGAATAGCCGCCAATCCCATTTTTCGCGTCTTTGGCGCCCTTCGCGTCGACCCGCCTGGTTTTCCCGAGCGGCGCCCCGCCGTCGATGATGGATGCCTTATGCGCGCCCATCCAATGCATCCACGCCTCCATTCCCTTCTTCCGCGTCTCCGGGGTGGAGTTCCGCATCATTGTCTCGAACGCGGTCGGGTCGGCCATGTATAAGACCATGAATTTTTTCATCGAATGTCCTCCTTGGCGGCGCGCGACGCCTACCACGGGGCCTGCTTTCGCTCAATTCAGCGCGGGTGTGCGAATGGATCGGGAGCGATCCGCCTCGGCCCGCAGGCCCCGCGAACCGTCGCGGCAGCGAGACCTGCACCGGCGGAATCGTCGAAGACCAGCCTTCGAGGCGCGGGCGTACCTTTAGAACCTCCTCCGCATGCGGCGACTGTGATCCGCGTCACATTCAGGTGAGCAGGAATATGCAACTTCCCAACTGCGACAGCCCGTCATCGTTTCCGCGTGGGGGGTGCCTTTTGACATTTAATTGACGTTTTTCGAGCAGGGAGGATGCAATGGTAAGGCGACCAGCAAAGAGAACCGTGGCGACCGACCAGAAAGTCTCCATGAGCACGGACGACCTCCTGATAGCCGCGCTTGAGCGGGGAGGCGATACGAGCAAGACGGGACGCTTCCTGGTGACGTTCAAGGAGAGCGGCGCTGCAGCCGGAGTGAAAGCGCTGCAGTCAAGAAAACTGCGCGTAGCGAGTGCCAAGGATTTTACGAACCAGGCGATGGACCTTCAGCAGGTCGGAGATGCCGATGCGGTGATGTTTCCCGAGATCGGCGTGGCGTTGGTGAGCGGCGAGGCTGTTGCCGAGCACGGTCTGACGACGGCCGCGTTCGCTGAGGAAGACACAAGCACACACTCCGTCGACCCCGAATACTTCATGTTCGCGTCGCAGATCAATCCGTCGGATTATCTCAAGGGTGTCCTGCACACCGCCGAGATGATCGCCAAGGATCTTGGCGACATCGCCCCGACGATGATGCCGACGGATGTCTCCGCCCAGGCCGCAGGCGCGACATGGGGCCTCACCGCATGCAGGGTGCCGCAAAGCCATTTCAGCGGCAAAGGCATTAAGGTTGCGGTGCTTGACACCGGCTTCGACCTCGGCCATCCGGAGTTTGCCGGCCGCTCCTTCGTCACCAACACATTCGTTGGCCAACCGGTGCAGGACCTGCACGGCCACGGCACTCACACCACCGGAACGGCGTGCGGGCCGTTGGCTCCGGCCGGCCCGATTCAGCGCTATGGCATCGCTTATGGCGCGCAGATCTTCGTCGGCAAGGTGTTGACGAACTCTGGCTCTGGCACGCAGGCTCAGGTCCTTGCCGGAATGAACTGGGCGATCGCCAATAAGTGCGCAGTCATCTCCATGTCCTTGGGGGCGCAAATTCCTGTGCAACCGTCCTACACCGCAGCGGGCGCGGCGGCGCTCGCTGCCGGATGCCTGATCATCGCGGCGGCAGGAAACGCCAGCAGTCGGCCAGGAGTCATCAATCCGGCGGGCGCGCCGGCCAATTCGCCCACGATCATGTCGGTTGCGGCGCTCGACAGTTCGCTGCGTGTTGCGGTGTTCTCTAATGGCCGGAAGGTCGATATCGCGGGACCGGGGGTGAACGTGTTCTCATCCTGGCCCCGCCCAACTTTGCACAACACGATCAGCGGCACCAGCATGGCGACCCCCCACGTCTCCGGCTGCGCCGCGCTATGGGCTGAGAGCAGCGCCGCCTTGCGCGGGGCGGCGCTCCGCGCCAAGCTGGTGGCGACTGCTCAGCACTTGCCGTTCCCGCCGAGTGACGTGGGCGCAGGCTTGGTGCAGGCGCCGTAGCGCCACGCAGATTACCGCCGCGTGTCTTGTGGCGCGGTTGGGGCTTGGACAAAACGGGGAATTTCGCGATGCCCCTCAGTTCCGGCGCCTTTACAGTCATCCCCTTGGTGCGGAACGTAAGGCTCCCGCACGTCGCGACGGCGCGTACGCGCGCCGCCATTCCTTCCGGCTACGGGGTTCGAGAGCAATGTCTTCCCTTCACGGCGGCCAGCGCTCTTGGCGTCCTGGTCCCGTCGCCGATTCGGTTCGGACTGTGCCGACACGATGAGCTCCCGCCGGGATGTCGGGCGTTTCGATCGCCGTTGGACCAACTGGACGCCCAAGGTCGTTTCGCCGATCCACGGCTTTTCTATGTCTTCGACGATCCAGACTGCGACTTCTCTGGCAATGCATACCAACTCGAAGACGATCCTCGACCGGAGTCCTGTCCATCCAGGGGCCCTGAGCCTGGCCTTAGCTTCTTCGATCGAACGGATCAGCAAAATCTCTTCAAGCTTCACCTGCCTTACATCTGGCGAACGCCACGGGGCCTGGATAGTCTTTTTCTGCCGCCTCTGAACCGTCCGTCTCACGGGTTCGGTGTGGCGTGCGGATTGGTGGAAACCGAATGGTATGGCAGTCCAGTGAACCTGGTGCTCGGCAAACCACCGGGTTCGGTACACGTTGCTATCGGGGATTCGATTGCGCAAGTGATCCTCATTCCGCGCCACCTTCGACGATCTGCCCTTGAAGTCGCCGCAGAGCATTCCCAAGTTCACATTGAAGCGCGCGTGGAAGTGGCTAAGTGGGACCGACAGCTGACCGAAAACCGAAGCGCCTACAAATTGCTTGCACGGAGCCGGCATGGTCGTATCGAAGGCGAAGCTTAGAAACATCATTACCGAGATGAAGACCAGAGGCTATCGCGCGGGCGCCTCTGACTGTTGGTAGCGGAAGCAGAGCGATGGCAGAGGCCAAAATGCAGTCTTTAATCGTCACCGTTTCGAAAGGCCGCCCTGTCAGCGAGGTGGTCCGCGATCTTAAGGCGGCCGGTCTTCAAGTTGAGGGGGTGCTTGACGCCATCGGCGTTGTGACTGGCAGCGCACAGCCGAAGAGTATTGTGAAACTGCGGAAGGTGCGCGGGGTGGCTGACGTGTCGCGAGATAGCAAGATTGATATCGGGCCGCCCGACGCTCCTACCACATGGTAGCTCTTTCGCGCTCGGCTTTGCACAGAGCGACTGAGCCATCTATCCGATTTCGGAGGCCGAAATCACACTACCGGTTCGATGCTCCCGAAACGGGCCGAAACTATTGGCCAGGCGGCGCTTCCCCTTAACTTGAGGCCAACGCGAACCTTCCGCCGGATCGCAGTCCGGGGGGGCCCGAAGGATGATTGCTGCGCCTCGCCGCCGCCAAACCACCACCGCGGCTAGTTCCCGCCCTCCAGGAGCCGCCGCGCGATCACCTGCGCCTGGATCTCCGCCGCGCCTTCGAAAATGTTGAGAATGCGGGCGTCGCATAAAACCCGCGAGATTGGATATTCGAGCGCGAAGCCGTTGCCGCCGTGGATCTGGAGCGCATTGTCGGCCGCCGTCCAGGCGACGCGGGCCGCGAGCAGCTTCGCCATCCCCGCTTCGAGGTCGCAGCGCCGGCCCTCGTCCTTGGCCCGGCCGGCGAAATAGGTGATCTGGCGGGCGATGTGGATCTCGGCCGCCATCAGCGCCAGCTTGTCGGCGACGCGGGGGAAATGGATGATCGTCTTGCCGAACTGCACCCGCTCACGGGCGTAGCGCAGGCCAAGCTCGAAGGCGCATTGGGCCACCCCCACGGCGCGGGCCGCGGTCTGAATGCGCGCCGAATTCGAAAGTCTCCATCAATTGCTTGAAGCCCTGGCCTTCCTCGCCGCCGAGCAGCGCGTCGGCGGGAAGGCGGAAGCCGTCGAAGGCGATCTCGTATTCCTTCATGCCGCGGTAGCCGAGTACCTCGATTTCGCCGCCCGACATGCCCTTGGCCGGAAACGGTTCGGCGTCAGTCCCGCGCGGTTTCTCGGCCAGGAACATCGACAGGCCCCGGTAGCCGTGCTCGTCGGGATTGGTGCGCGCGAGCAGCGTCATCAGGTCGGCGCGGACCGGATGGGTGATCCAGGTCTTGGCCCCATTGACGACGTATTCGTCGCCTTCACGCACCGCGCGGGTACGCAAGGACGCGAGGTCGGAACCGGTGTTGGGCTCGGTGAAGACGGCGGTCGGTAGGATCTCGCCGCTCGCGATCTTCGGCAGATACTTTTGCTTCTGCGCCTCGGTGCCCCCCACCACGATGAGCTCGGCGGCGATTTCGGACCGGGTGCCGAGAGAGCCAACGCCGATATAGCCGCGCGACAGCTCCTCCGACACCACGCACATTGCGACCTTGCCGAGCCCCATCCCGCCGTAGGCCTCGGGGATGGTGAGGCCGAACACGCCCATTTCCGAAAGGCCTGTGATGACCTCGAGCGGGATATAGGCGTTGGCGCGGTGCCAGCCTTGCGCATGCGGCGCGACTTCGACGTCGGCGAAGCGGCGCATCTCGCTGCGGATCGCCTCGAAGGTCTCATCGAGGCCGCGGTCGCCAACGACCCCTTCCGCCTTTGCAATCAGCGCGGCGAGGGCGGCGCGGTTCTCGCGCGTGTTGCCGGAGGCGATGAGGGTCTCGACCACTTCGGTCCGAAAAGGCGCGATGTCCTGGGGGGCGAGGCCGAAGTCGGCGAGGCGCACGATTTCGCCCTGGTTCATCGGAATGCCGCCGAAAACTTGCGCGAGATATTCGCCCAGGCCCACCCGCGTGAGCAGGTCCTCGGTCTGGCCGAAGCGGCCCTCCTCGCGCATGCGCGCTGCGTACGCCGCCATTTCTTTGATCGCCTCGACATAGGTCGCGAGCCATGCGAGGCCATGGGCGGCGTGCTGCTCGGCCTCGATCCTGGCGGCGCTGAGCTTGCCGTTCTCACTCACCCGTTCGCGCACCGCGTTGAGGGCGCAATCCATCAGCCCCTCGGCGGCGAACTGGGCTTGGCGGGCGAGGTCGTCGAGGGTCACGGGGGCGTCTCTCCTTCAGGCCGGCGCCGTTGCTGCGCCGCAGCATGCGTCGGCGCCTTCCTCGTTGCAATGCGTGTCTTTGCGCCGCCGAGGGAGAAATCTCAGGGTCCCGGGTGGCGTTCGGCCCCGCGCCGGGCCAAAATGGCCTGTGCGGGGGAACGCTCGAGGCGAGGGTGGGCGCAGTCTTCAGAACCGTCTGGAACGCAGCGGAGAAATTCGCCGCCGACGACGGCTGGGCGATCGCCAGCTATATCGGCCTCACGCTCCTGACCTCGTTGTTCCCGTTCCTGATTTTCGTCGCCGCGCTCGCCGGGTTCCTGGGCTCGGGGGAACTGGCGAAGGAGGCGGCGAAACTTGTGTTCGCCGAATGGCCGGAGGTCGTGGCCCGCCCGATCGCGGACGAGGTGGAGCGGGTTCTGACGACCCCGCGCAGCGGCGGATTGCTCACCTTCGGGGCGGTCTTCTCCTTCTATTTCGCTTCCAGCGCGATCGAAGCGCTTCGGGTCGGGCTCAATCGCGCCTATGGCCTCGTTGAGAAGCGGCCGTGGTGGCTGCTCAGGCTCCAGTCGCTGGGGCTCGTGCTAGTCGGGTCGATTGCGCTGCTCGCGCTCGCCTTCCTGGTCGTGCTCGGGCCGCTGATTCTGGACACGCTCGCAACCTTCTTTCCCGCGGTGGCGCAGGCGCATGAGCTTCTGACCTTCGTCCGCATTGGCGTCGCCGGCTCGATGCTCGCGATCTCGCTTATTCTCGCCCACATCATTCTCCCGGCTCATCGGGTCGGGTTTCGCGACATCCTGCCCGGCGTCGCGGTGACCTTCCTCGCCAGCATCGTCTTCGGCGAGGTTTTCGGGTTTTATTTGAGCGAATACCTGCGCAACTACATTTCGACCTACGCCGGCCTCGCGTCGGTGATGATCGCGCTTGTCTATCTCTATTGGGTCGCGCTCCTGTTCGTGTTCGGCGGCGAGCTCAACGCGGCCATCATCACCGCGCGCCAGCAGCGGGCGGCGGGATGATGCCGCGCCCGCGAGCAGAGGTCGCGGCGCCGCCAATTTTTCGATTCATTTTCTTGCAAAAATCAGAATCACGTATTATGTTTGGTGAGTTGTCAGAAAAAATGACGGGCCGGCGGTGGCAAGGAGAACGGAGTGAGAAATGATTCTATTTTTTTCGCTATAACCCATTGAAAAGGCCCGATTCGGACGAATAAGACCAAGCAATACAAAGCAAAACCAAGGAATTCCAAACAAATCCAAGCAATTCCAAACAAGGGCCAGCGAAGCGCGTCCGTAGATTGATCGTATACCTTGCGTGTTATGTGATTCCTTTGAACACGGCGATCAGGCCGATCGTTTCGGCGCCCGCCTCGCGCCGGATCGAGGCGGACCGGATGTGGAGCGGGCTCAAGGCCGCCGCGCGGGCGGTCGACTCTACATAGGCGCGCGAATGGGCGAAGCGCATCGACGCGCCGAGCGTGAAGCCCTCGCGCTCGGTCGTCTCGAGCGAGAACGCCATGAGGCCGTCCGCGGTCAGCGCGCTCGCGACGACCGCGAAGACGGGTGCGAGGTCGCCGATGTAGACGAGCGAGTTGGCGGCGACGACGAGATCGAACGCCGCCGGCGGTTTTCGCCTCAGCAGCGCCGTAGCGTCGCCGACGATGAGGGCGTCGTAGACTCCGCTCTCCCGGGCCTTCCCGACCATGGCCGGCGAAAGGTCGACGCCGGTCAGATGGTCGATGCGGTCGCGAAGCGCCTTGCCCATGAGGCCGGCGCCGCAACCGAGGTCGAGGGCGCGGGCGAAACGGCGGCCTGGCGCAGCGGCGCTCAGCGCCTCGGCGACGAGGGCAGGGGCGCGGTAGCCAAGCGTCCCGACGAGATGGGCGTTGAAACGCGGCGCATAGGCGTCGAAGAGGCGCGCAACATAAGCCGTCGGCAGGGCGGCCGGCGCGTCGCCTCGGCCAATAAGCGCGAGCCGCGCCGCCGCCCCTTGCGCGTCGGCGGGGTCGGCGATCAGCGCCGCGCGAAAGGCCGCGGCGGCGGCGTCGATCTCGCCCAGCCGCTCGCGCGCTTCGCCGAGGGCGAACCACGCCGCGGCCCAGTCCGGCGCACGTTCGAGCGTCTGTTCGAGAACTTCCGCCGCTGCGGCAAAGTCACCCTCGTCGGCCGCGGCCCTGGCGTAAACGAAGCGGCGCTCGGCGAGAGGATCGTCCGCGGCGAGAGGGTCGCGCGTCACCCGCGCGCTCAGCGCTTCCTGCGCCTGAGGCTGTCGAAATAGACGACGATGATGATGAGCGCGCCTGTAATAATCGTCTGCCAGAACGAGTTGACGTTCAGCAGATTGGCCCCATTGCTGATCGTCTGCAGGATCAGGGCGCCGATCACCGGACCGTGGACCGAGCCGACCGCGCCGAAGAGGCTCGCGCCGCCGATGACAGACGAGGCGATCGACTGCAATTCGTCGCCTTGGCCCTGGGTCGGATTGCCGATCCCGATTCGGGTCGCCAGCAGCACGCCGACAAAGGCCGCGAGCAGCGAGCACAGCACATAGGCGACATAGGTGATCGCCTTGACGTTGACGCCGGAAAGCCGCGCCGCCTCCTTGTTCGAGCCGATTGCGAACAGATAGCGGCCCCAACGGCTGTGATTGAGAAAGACGTGGGAGGGAACGGCCACCAGGAATACCATCCATACGAGGGAGGGAATTGGAACCAGGTCCCGTCCGTCCATGGAAAGCCGAGAAACGACGTGCGCGAGAAATTGGTGAACGCGTCGTTGGTGATCGAGATGGTCGCGCCGTTGGTGATCAGGAGGCCGATGCCGCGCAACGCGTACATCGTCGACAGCGTCATGATGAACGGCGGAAGGCCCATTTGGACGACGCCGAAGGCATGGAAGAGGCCGATGCCGACGCCGATTAGGAGCGAAATCGTGACGGCGCCGGTGATCGTCGAGGCGAAGCCAAGATCGTTGGTCAGCAGCAGCGCGACGATCATACTGATGAAGCCCTCGACCGCGCCGACGGATAGATCGATGCCACCGGTGATGATGACGAAGGTTTGTCCAATCGCTAGAATGGCGATGAATGCGGTCTGGCGCAAAAGGTTGGCGACGTTGTTGGCCGTCCAGAACGTCGTTGTCTCGACCGACAGCGCGACCCACATCAGCGCCAGGAGGCCGAGTAAGGTCAGGCCGAGAAAGACGCCGAGCCCGGCGCCGACTGGGCGCGTTCGCGCAATTGTTTGATCGCTCATTCCCGCTACGTTCCCCTTGCCCTAGACGCCGATCGCCTCGCTCAAGATGGTCTCGTGCGAGGCGTCTCTATACTTGTGGCTGGCGACGATGCCGCCGCCACGGAAGACGTGCAGCGTGTCGGCCAGTTCGTAAACTTCGGGAAGATAGGACGAGATCATGATGATGCCCGCGCCCTCTTTGAGGAGGCTGGCGAGCAGCCGATAGATCTCCGCCTTGGTGCCGACATCGACGCCGACGGTCGGCTCGTCGAAGATGAAGAGCTTGGCCCCGTGATTGAGCCATTTACCGATCACGACCTTCTGCTGATTGCCGCCGGACAGGCTCGAAACAAGCGCGGTCTGCGCCGCGGTCTTGATCTGGACGTCGCGGATCTGCCTGTCGGCGGCCCGAACCTCTTTGGGACCGTTGATCAAAGGACCGAGGCTCAGGCGCTTGAAGATCGGCAGGTTGAGGTTGAAGCCGACGCCGAGGTTGAGGCAGAGTCCCTGGTCCCTGCGGCTCTCCGGGGCGAGCGCGATTCCGAGGTCCATCGCCTGGCGCTCGTTGCGGATCGAGACCTGGCGACCCTGCCAGGAAATGCGGCCGCTCGACGCCGGGTGGCGGCCGAAGACGCTCTGGACGAATTCGCTGCGCCCCGCGCCGATGAGGCCATACAGACCCACGATCTCCCCTTCGCGAACCTGGATCGAAACGTCACGAAAGCCGTCGCCCGAGAGCTTCTCAGTCTCGAGAATTGTCGCGCTGATCGGAATCGAATCCTTGTAGTAGATTTGCTCGATCGTGCGGTTGATCATCAGCGCGATCAGGTCGGCCTCGTTCGTGTCCCCAATCCGGCGTGTGCCGACGAGCGCTCCGTCGCGCAGCACCGACACGCGGTCGCAGAGCTCGAACACCTCTTCCAGCCGATGGCTGATATAGACGATTGTCACCCCGTTGGCCTTGAGCCGGCGGATCAGCGTGAACAGGGCGGCCGCTTCCTGGCGGGTGAGATAGGCCGTCGGCTCGTCGAAGATGAGAAATTTCGCTCCGCGCCGCTCGGCGCGCGCCGTCGCCACCAGTTGCTGCTGGCCGATGGTCAACGACGACAGGATCACGTCCGCCGGCAAGGAGAATCCAAGGTTGTCGAGCAGCTTTTGGCCGTCGCGGACCATCCGCTTGTGATCGAGCAGCCCAGCGCGCATCTCCTCGTCGCCAAGGAAGATATTGCCGGCGACGGTCAGATGCGGACAAAGAACGACTTCCTGATGGACGGCGTTGATGCCGAGGCCGATCGCTTCGTGCGGGTTGGAAAGCGAGACCGCCTTGCCGCGCCAGTAGACCGCGCCCGAGGAGCGCGGATGGACGCCGGTCAGGAGCTTGATCAGCGTCGACTTGCCTGCGCCGTTTTCACCCACAATGGCGTGAATCTCGCCCTCCTCGAACGCGAGGTCGACCGCTTTCAGCGCGTGGGTACCGCCAAAGCGCTTGTCGAGCTTTTCAAGCACTAGGATCGGAGCGCCGGCGGCGGGCTCAACTGCGGCGGGACTATTGAGGTGGGTCATGGACCATTCGGCAAGGCAGCAGCTTCAAGGAGACGGCATCTTCGCCGCCCCCGGGCCGCCACGCAAGGCGGCCCAAACCCCGAGGCTGGCCGCCTCCCGGGAGGCTAACGAGAGTTCCCCTTTCCCCGCGCTGGAAAAGGGGAGGCGTCACGGAAGCCGTGATTACTTGACTTTCGGGAAGAGCAGCGCGTGCTGCTTCTCGCCGTCCATGTTGGCCTTGGTGATCAGGTTCGCGCCGGTGTCGACGAATTTCTCGACCTTCTCGCCCTTGGAGGCGGCGAGCGCGGTCTTGATGCCGTCGTAGCCCATCCGATAGGGGTCCTGCACGACGAGAGCATAGATCGTTCCGTCCTTGAGGAAGCCGATGAGCTTGTCGTCGCTGTCGAAGCCGACGAGCTTGATCGTATCGGCCTTTTTGTTCTCGGCGATCGCCTGACCGGCGCCCTGGGCCATGATGAGGTTGGAAGCGAAGACGCCGCGCAGGTTAGGGTTGGCGGTAATGAGGTCGGTCATGATGTTGAGCGCGGTCGTCGCCTTGCCGTCGGCGACTTTGTCAGCCACCAGCTTCAGGCCGGGATATTTGGCCGCGAGCTCTTCCTTGAACCCCTTGGCGCGTTGGTCGAGCGAACCGACGCCCGGGAGCGAAGTGATCAGCGCGACGTCACCCTCGGCTTTGCCGTATTTCTCCTTGATCGCCTCGGCAAGGCCATCCGCCCCGATCCGCCCGCCCTGGACGTTGTCTGTGGTCAGGAACGAGGTGAATGCCTTTGAGTCCGCCGCAGAATCGATGCCGATGATCGGCACCTTTTTCGCTGCTTCATCGACCGGCTTGCCGAGCGCCTTGAACTCGGTCGGCGATATGACGACCGCCGCCGGCTTTTCGGCGACGGCGTTCTCGAGGATCGAAATCTGGCCGTTGATGTCGGATTCGGACTGGGCGCCGAGTTCGGGAACCTTGACGCCGAGGTCCTGGCCGGCCTTGCGCGCACCCGCCAGGACGATTTGCCAATAGTTGGATGTCGTGTCCTTGACGATGATCGGAATCGTGGGCTCAGCGGCATAAGCGGGGGCGCTGAGCGCGGCCGCCATGGCGACGGCGGCCGCAATAAGCATTGTCTTCATGAGCTTCCTCCATTGATGAGAGCAAGTTCGCTCTCATCTCCATTTGCATCTCCGGTTCCCCGGAGGGTGCTTCGTTTGGATGACGGCGACGTCATCCAGCATGTGTTAAACGGTCTTCGATCGCGGAGGCAAGCGCGGCTCTGAGCCGCGGCAGCTTGACCCGAACGTCATTCGCCTCGGCGAGCTCGACCAGGCCGCCGAAACGCCGCCGCTTCTTGGCGTCGTGATTGATGAAGATTTCTGCAATGCGGTGGTCTAGAAAGGGATTGCACAACCTTTCGGTGACGGTCGCCCGATAGGCCTCCGCTTCTTCTCGCATGCCGATCCCCTCAAACACGGGCAGCACTTCCTTGTCGTAGAGATCGTCGAGTTCCGAACGGGTCGCGTTCTCGGCCATCGCTTCGCGGACGGTGAACGCCGGCGCGCCGCCGTCTCGCGCCCAAATCTCGGCGAGATAAGTGTGACCAAGATTGAGAATGAACAGCTTCAACCGCTCGTAGGGCTTGAGATCGTCGGTGAGCGTGATCGAAACGTGCCGGCAGGGGAGCTGGAGGCCGGGCTGGTCCTCGATCGCCCACAGCGCATAGGGCTCGGCCACCGCGCCCGCTGGCTCGAGCGGCTCGGAGACGATCCGGTCGACGAGCGAATTGACCCAGACGCACTCGTCCTCGATCCAGCGGCGCGCCTTCGGCGGAACGCTCCAGCGATCGAGCACGCCGATCACCGCCCCGCGCAGCGCCTTGCCGTTTTCGGGCGTCAATTCGCATGGGAAAAGCGTGATCGGCTCGGCCCCGGCGCGATGGCGCGCGAGCAAGAGTTTGGCGAGCTTGGCCGGGAAGGACCGCGGCGGCCCGCCGTCCGGCCGGTCGGTGGGATCGGTTTCGTAGCCGCGGTCGGCGGTGTTCGACACCGCGCAGCGCGCCGCGACAAAGACGCGCTCGACATCGTCCCATTGCGCCGCGGCGTCGAGGCCGGCGCCGACGCTCGTCACTTCCACGCTTTCATCGACGATTTTCCCATTGGCGAGGCCTTTGACCCGCACGGTATAGGGCTTACCCGCGGCGAAAGTCTCGAGTCGCTTGCGGCTCGCCCTGCTCGACGTCGTCTGCACGACGGCGATCCGGCCCATGGCTTCGCCCTGCGCCATCGCCTCGCTCACGAAGAGGTCCACGTGCGCCTGCAGGAAGCGGCTGGTGCCGAACTGGAGGATCGGGAACGGGGTCAACTGAGCCTAGATCTCGATGAGAGCCTTGATCACGCCCGTCTCGGGCCTGATCCAGATTGGAAAGTTGTCGGGCGCGTCGTCGAGCGAGACGCGGTGGGTGACCAGCGCTTCAGTCGGAACCAGACCCTGACGCATCGCGTCGATCACTTTCAAGAAATCTTCGGGAGTGGCGTTGCGGCTGGCGAGAAGCGAGGTCTCGCGCTTGTGGAACTCGGGGTCGGCGAAGCAAATCGCGTCGCGCACCACGCTGACCAGGACGTAGGCGCCTCCATGGGCGACGTGGTTCAATCCCGCCATCATCGACTTCACGTTTCCGGTCGCGTCAATGACGAGGTCGAAGAACTCGCCCGAGGTGAGCGCCGACAGCGCTTCGGCGGCGTTCGGTCCCGCGGCGACGGTGTGATCGACGCCGAGCTGACGGCGGCAGAAGTCGAGGCGGTCCCGTCGCAGGTCGAGCGCCGTGACTGAGCCGCCCTCGAGGCTTGCGAACAGCATGCATCCGATGCCAATAGGACCGGCGCCGGCAACGAGAATGCGGTCGTCCTTGCGTGGGCTTGCGCGACGGATTGCATGGGCGCCGATCGCTAGAAACTCGATCATCGCCGCCTGATCGAGGGTGACGCCATCGGCCGGGGCGACATTGCCTTCCGGCACACAGACGTAGTCGGCCATGCCGCCGTCGATGTGCACCCCCAGAACGCCAATGCGCTGGCAACAGTTGGTCTTGCCGCGCCGGCAGGCGACGCAGACGCCGCAGGCGACATACGGAATCACATAGACCTGCTGACCGACCGCGATCGTGGTCCCCTCTCCAGTCTCCGCCACCTCGCCCGCCAACTCGTGGCCGATGACCCGCGGATATTCGAGGAAAGGATGGGAACCGTCGAAAATGTGGAGATCGGTGCCGCAGACGCCGGCGCGGCGGATTCTCACCACGACCTGCCCCGGCCCCGGAGAAGGTCGCGGCTGGTCCGAAATGGCGATGTCGCCCGGGCGATTGCAGACCAGGGTCCGCATTTGGCCCTCCCGCAAACTCGAAGTTTGTATGTTATAGACAAAAAACCTCTTGCCATTCGACGAGTCAATCTGTTTTTTATATAAAACGGCCAGCCGTTAAAAACAGGCCAATTCGGAGGGCGTCACAGGTGAAGACCAACACCGTTTTCAAGCGCGCCCACAATCAATGGCTCTCGCGCCTCGGCGGCCATGCGATCAATTCCGACATCGGATCCGAGCCCTACTGGTCGGAGGCGCTCGGCGTCAGCCGAACGACCGTCCGCTCAATCGTCGCGGCGCTCGCGGCCAAGGGAATCCTGGCGCGTGACGGAAGGCGCAAGGTGCTTCTGCGGCGCCCGGTTTCGACCGACCTCTACCCGGACCTCGAGACCGAGCAGCTCGGCGCGATTGTCGAGAAGCGGTTTATGAAGTGGATCCTGGACGGCGATTGCAAGCCGGGCCAGCAGATCAACGGGCTCGAGCTCGCGCGGCAGTTCGGCGTCTCGACCTCGGCGATCCGCGACTATCTCAACCGCTTTAGTCAGTTCGGACTTCTGGAACGGCGGCCGAGCGGAAGCTGGGCGTTCAAAGGCTTCACCAACGAATTCGCCGAGGAACTGTTCGAGGTGCGGGAAATGTTCGAATTGCGCTCCGCCCAGCGATTCGTAGCCCTTGCCGCGGATGATCCGGCCTGGGCGGCGCTAGCGCGGGTCAAGCAGGAACATGTCGTCCTGCTCGATCAGGCGGAAAGTCGTTTTGCCGACTTCTCGGAACTCGACGAGCGGTTCCATCGCCTCATCAACGACGCATCGCGCAACCGGTTCATCGTCAGTTTCTACGATCTCATATCAATGATATTCCACTATCACTACCAATGGAACAAACGAGACGAGAAGCAACGCAACATTGCTGCGATGCGCGAGCACCTGATCTATATCGCCGGGCTCGAAAGCCGCGACCGGGCGAGGGCGACCGAAAGCTGCCGCGCCCACATGGCGACCGCGCGCGCGACGCTCTTGGCCTCGATCGGCGAACTCGGGCGCAAGCCGTGAGCTGCCCGCTGATCCATTTGGGTGGTTGATTTTCTTGCCCGCGTCTGGTTGAAGAGGGCGATGCGAATGTGGTCGACGAGCCTCAACCTTAGCCGCCCGGCGCGCTAGACGCGCCGGGACGCATATCCTCGCCTCCGATTTCTTCAAATAGCGACAGGCCACGCGCGGCCGGCTCAACTCAGCCGGGGCGGCGGCAATGCTTCTTCAGGGTTCGCCATGACACAGATGCCCGTTCAAAAGTACCGCGCTTATGCGCCGATCATCCTGCCCGACCGCCAGTGGCCC
Source organism: uncultured Alphaproteobacteria bacterium (assembly GCA_963794155.1). Taxonomy (GTDB): domain Bacteria; phylum Pseudomonadota; class Alphaproteobacteria; order Rhizobiales; family Beijerinckiaceae; genus Roseiarcus. The sequence goes on from CAWCCX010000013.1 coordinate 176,113, forward strand.
TCGCGGGTTATCGACAAGGCCCCGATCTGGTGCTCGGTTGACCTGCGCGACGGCAATCAGGCGCTCATCGAGCCGATGGGCGTCGATCGCAAGAACCGAATGTTCCGGCTGCTTGTCGGCATGGGGTTCAAGGAGATCGAGGTCGCCTTTCCGTCGGCCTCGCAAATCGACTTCGATTTCGTTCGCTCGATCATCGAGAGCGGCGCGATCCCCGACGACGTCGCGATCCAGGTGTTGACCCAGTGCCGCCCGGAGCTGATCGAGCGCACGTTCGAGGCGGTCAAGGGCGCGAAGAACGTCATCGTCCACTTCTATAACTCGACTTCGACCTTGCAGCGCGAGGTGGTGTTCAAGACCGACCGCAAGGGGGTGACGGAGATCGCCGTCAGCGCCGCGCGGCAGGTCAAGGCGCTGGCGAGCGCCGCGCCCGGCACGCGCTTCCAGTTCGAATATTCGCCCGAGAGCTTCACCGGCACCGAGCTCGATTTCGCCCTCGAAATCTGCGAGGCGGTCAAGGACGTCATCGAGCCGACGCCCGAGAAACGCTTGATCCTCAACCTGCCGGCGACGGTCGAGATGGCGACGCCCAACACTTACGCCGACCAGTTCGAGTGGTTCGGGCGGCGCATATCCGGCCGATCGAACGTGATCCTCTCGGTCCACCCGCACAACGATCGCGGCACCGCGATCGCGGCGGCGGAGCTCGCGCTGATGGCCGGCGCCGAGCGGGTCGAGGGGACGCTGTTCGGCAACGGCGAGCGCACCGGCAACGTCGACATCGTCACAATGGCGCTGAACCTGTTCACCCAGGGAGTCGAGCCTCATCTCGACCTCCACGACGTCAGCGCGATTAAGGAGATCGCCGAGCACTGCAATCAATTGCCGGTGCATCAGCGCCACCCCTACGTCGGCGAACTCGTCTACACCGCCTTCTCCGGCTCGCACCAGGACGCGATCAAGAAGGGCTTCGAAGCCCAGGAAAAGCGCAACGATCCGCTGTTTCTCGTGCCCTACCTGCCGATCGACCCAAAGGACGTCGGGCGCGACTATGAGGCGGTGATCCGCATCAACAGCCAGTCCGGCAAGGGCGGCATGGCCTATATCCTGCGCGCCGACCATGGACTCGACCTGCCGCGGTCGCTGCAAGTCGAGTTCTCCAGGATCGCGCAGGAGCGGATGGACGCCGACGGCAAGGAGCTGACCTCGCCCGAGCTTTGGGCGCTGTTCCGGAAGGCGTACCTGCTCGACGACGCGCCGATGACCCTCGTCAAGCAGCAGATCATTCCGTCGAGCCCCGACAACCGCGAGCTGTTCGCGGTCTTGCGCAAAGCCGACGGCTCGACGGTGACGATCGAGGGCGAGGGCAACGGCCCGATCGACGCTTTCGTCGACGCGCTTAAGAAGGCGTTCGGAGTCGAGTTCTCGTTCATCGACTATCACGAGCACGCGGTCGGCCGCGGCGCCAATGCGACCGCCGCGAGCTACGTCGAGATCCAGGACGCGAGCGGGCGGGTGCTGCACGGGGTGGGGATCGACCCCAGCATCGTGATGGCGTCGCTCAAGGCGACTTTGAGCGCGGTCATGCGGCTCATGCGCCGCGACGGCGGAGTTTAGGCGCCCGGGGCGGCCCGCCGCTCGGGCGGAGAAACGCGCCTCCGAACAAGGAGTTGCGCAGGGAACCGAGCAGGGAATTCATTCGCGCGAGCAGGGAATTTCTTCTGCCGGAGCAGGGAATTTTTTCTGCCGGAGCAGGGAATTTATTTGGCGGTGGCGCGCTTGGCGCGGGCGCGCGCCGAATTTCTCGGCGTTGGGCAGCGAAACGGGCGCCGGGTCGATGCGAAGCGTACTACAAACCTATCCAGGGTCCCATCGACATTTCATTCTTGTCAAAGTGCGGCCATCGGCGCAGGATTCTGTCGTTGTCATCAGGCGAAGGTCCTTTCGGGAGTTGGGGCCATGGCAAAACGCCAATTGGTTCGCGTCGCCGCGGTACTCGCCGCTTTTGTCCCGATCGCTCTGACGGCGACGGGCGTCGACGCCCAGGTCCCGCCCGCGACCGGCGGGGTCGGCGTCATCAACAGCCCTGAGACCGTATCCAATTCCGGCCTTGATGACTTTGCTGGTTTTCCCGGCGCTCTGACCGGGACCGCGTGTATAAGCGGCGTCTATGGCGGATGCGAGACAAGCAGCGGTTCTGTCACTCCGGGATTGATGGTTTCAGTGGGCGGATCGACCACAGGCGGCGTTGACACAGCTGTGGCCGGCTCCCAATCTCAAATGACCTACTACTAAGAGGTCAACGGCCCCTCGTACCAGGCCGAATTAGACTTTTCCGGCGTTGTGACGACATCCGCCGGAGGAGCGAATGCGACGGGTGACGCTGGAATCGGAGGCTCGTATGCCCCCAACCTGGAAGCGTGCTCATCGTCGGGGCCGGCTCTTTGCCCGAGCGGCGAAAAATCAAGCGCGAGCGCGAGTGGCGTCGCGTATTACGTTCCCACGGGGTCGGTCGAGGATATTGTTTTGACGGCTTACGGCGGTTCCAGCGAGGGCGCCGGCGTCTATTCCGCCTCCGCCGATCCGATGATCACCCTGGATCCCACGTTTCTAGCCGACAATCCCGGGGAGACATTCACCCTGGTGTTCAGCTCGAATATCAATCCGAACGGTATTCCTGAGCCCTCGACCTGGGCGATGCTGCTGCTCGGCTTCGCCGGCATCGGCCTCGCTGGCTATCGCGCATCGCGCAGAGCGCCGCCCTCGCCGCCTATGGGCGCAGTCCCAGCCGCGATAAGGCTGTCATCTGGCGAATGTCGGGTTAATTCTTAATAGTACGGCATTCACGCGCAGGGATGTGTAACATGTCGTTCAGACCCAAATTTACAGGATGCTTGCTCGCAGCGTGCGCGCTTCCATTTGCCGGACTCGCGGCTGTTACAGCCACCTGCGACGCAGCCACGTTCGATGTTTCTGGCACATTCGCGACCGGCACGCTCGGCGGTACAATCAATATAGATGTCATCACGGGTACGGTGATCTCAGCAGATGTAACGGCGTTAGGCACCTCACCCGCTGTTACTGGGCCTTTCACCACCATAGACAATCTAGCCGAATACCCGCCGTCCGATCATCTCTTGTACATCTCTCTTTCTGACGGTATGTCCGCGACTTCTGACGTCCTCGTCCTATTCCTGCCCACCAGCACCTTGATTGGTTAATTCGGTGGCTCCATGTGTTCTACAATGTACCCTTGCTCGCTCTCCGCCCAAAGTTATCTAGAACCCGGCGGCCTCCCACAATTCCAATCTCTTACCTCTGGTAGTTTATCCGTCCCCGAGCCCTCCACCTGGGCCATGTTGCTGCTTGGCTTTGCCGGTTTCGGCCTTGCTGGCTATCGCGTATCGCGCAAGAGCGGACGGCGACCGAGAATGAGAGGGCGCCGAAGTGCGCGGCCTCTTATGTGGCGTCAGGCCGGCGTCTGTTGTTCCGCCTGATCCGAGGCGTTTGCATAAGCGAATAGCGTCAAGATGAAAGACCGGTAAGCATAATTAAGGAATTCAGGCATGTGCAGTCGCCGACTTTTCTCCATTGGCGCGACCCTAACCATTCTGACTTCAATTGCGTTGTTCGCAACCGAGTCTCACGCCCAACCCGCGAACGCAACCTATACAGTTCAGGTGATAAATATTCCCGAGGTTGGGGTCATTCCCGGGGAAATCCCCGGATTCTCGGACAGTATGTCGACCCCAGGCGTGCTGTCGGGGACGGCATGCTCGACCGGCGCTGGCAGCGGGTGCGAAACGAGCACCGCATACGCGACCCCGGGACTGATCCTTTCGGCGACCGGGTCGACAACTGGCGGCGCCGGGACCGCCGATGCCGCCTCGCAGGCTAGCGTTCTGTAGTACTATGAAGTCCTGGGCCCGCAAAGTATCCCTGTTCCATTGGAACTTTCGGCCGCTCTATCCACTTCGGCAAATGGCGCAAATGTAGAAGCTTTAGCGGAGGTCCAAAACGAATTGGGTCAAACGGTTTACGCATGTTCAGGAACAGGAAGCTATTGCACTGAATTTGGATCACCGCCCGCCTCTGTTGATTTGAGCGATGTTGCTTTTACTGCAACCGCGAACTCAGCAGCCTATGTGTTTTTGGCGGTGGAGGGTCAATCTGTTAAGGGTACTGGCTTGTATTCGGCTACAGTCGATCCGATGATTACAATCGATCCAAGCTTTCTAGCGAATAATCCTGACTACAGCTTGGTGTTTAGCCCGAATATAAAGCTTTCTAGCGGCATTCCCGAGCCTTCGACCTGGGCGATGCTACTGCTCGGTTTCGCCGGCCTCGGTTTCGCCGGCGCCCGTCGGGTGATTGTTGGAGTCATAGGCGCTTGGCGCCCTTCCGCGACTTTCCGGCGCCGAGCAACCGGGCGTTAAATTTTGACCAGCCGCGAGCTCCGGAAGTCCCTGTCCAGGAAAGGGTCATGTTATTTTTAGAAACGCGCTTTAGTCAGGCGGGGCGCGGTTGTGTCCCGTACGCCCCCCTTTCCCCCGAGCAACTCCGTCTCGCGCCGTTTGACGTCCCTGAATCCAGACACTGGAACCTCAGCTGCGACCGCCCATTCCCTCGGCTGATGGCAGGAGTCCGACGGTCCTCACACCCATCTGTCGCCGAAGCTTCTGCGCAGCGGACGCACCCATCCGGCGACAGTCCCGATCCCGCGAGATTGCGGCCAATCCGCAAAAGGATGGCCTGGGAGCGGCCTACCCTTCAACCGGGCCGAACACGACCCGTTCCAGAGGGCTCTCGCGTTGTTCGGCGACCGGGAGCTTGTGGAGTTGGAGAGGCGGGTCTTCGATGGCGTGGCCTCGGGGGACCGCCCGGAGGCTCTGACGGCGCCTAAAAGCAGGTTCGCGAGGGCCGTGATACGGGTCGCTCTTCGCCAGCTCAATGCCCTGAACGGCTCGTCGCCAAATCTAACGCAATGGCGACTGAAATACGATCTCGCCAAGCCGGCGGGGGCGCACGACGGATGCTGATCGCCTCTGTATGGTGTGGCGTTGGGAGGAATCCGGCCGATGAAACGCAAAGTCATGATCATCGGCATCGGGGCCGGCAACCCGGATCATGTGACGATCCAGGCGGTCGAGGCGATGAACCGGGTCGATGTCTTCTTCATCCCCGACAAAGGACTTGAAAAGGGCGATCTCCGTCGCCTTCGACGCTTGATCATCGATCGGCACGTTCGCAATCGTTCTGTTCGGACAGTCGAGTACAAGGTTCCGTCTCGACGCCAAGTGACCGACAACTCTGAACAAGAGACCGACAATTATGAAGGGGCGGTTTCGGCATGGCATGCCAAGATCGGCGAAACCTACGGCCGGCTGATTCAAGAGGAACTCAGCGAAACCGAGACCGGCGCTTTTTTGGTCTGGGGCGATCCGACTCTCTATGACAGCACGCTAAGGATCCTCGAGCATCTCCGAACGAAAGGAAGCTTCGCGCTGGACTATGAGGTCATCCCGGGCATCAGCAGCGTTCAGGCGCTGGCGGCGCAGCACCGGGTTCCGATCAACGAGATTGGCCGCTCTGTTCTCATAACCAGTGGCCGGTCGCTTGCAGTAGAATTTCCCGACAATGTCGATAGCGTCGTTGTCCTTTTGAATGCGGACAAAGCGCTGCGCAGCGCCGATGGCGAGCTTGACGCCTATTGGGGAGCTTATGTCGGCATGCCGGAAGAGATTCTGGTTTCGGGCAAGCTCAAGGACATTGTCGATGAGATCGAAAGGATCAGAACAGCTGCGCGACGGGAGAACGGCTGGATCATGGACTGCGTGCTGCTGAAGAAGCCCAGCGAACAATCACGCTAGCTTGGCGCCCGCGTTCTCGGCGTCCAATTCTTCCGCGCCTTCCCGCGTCGCGCACGTTCGTGAATTCACACATTGGAACCTCAGGGCGGCCATCGCATTTAGTGAGCGGTCAACCGGCTTGGATTTCATCAACGAACGAAGGCGGCCGTCGCGGCGCGACGTGACTTGGCGGCGAGGTTTGACGATTGCGGACCAGCGGTCGAACTTCGATATCCACAGACGTGCGCAGGGCTATTCAGGGCGGCCGAAATGTGCTACGAATAAAATCCGTTCGTGGCGTGTTTGGTCGAAGAAGGGTAGAGGAGGAACTCTGCTATGCCGCAAGCAAAGCGAGCTTCGAGGGAGAAGCGTCCAAGTAAAGCTGTCTCCGTGCTAGGAATCGCCGGAGTGTCCTTGGCGGCTTCGACCGGCGGATCGCCAGCGGATATACCGCCGGCGTCTTTGGCGGCGCCGACCGCAGGATCGGTAGCCGATAAACTCTGGCAGAATGCGGCGCCTTTTCAACTCCCCGCTATCGATGACGAGGAAATCTCCGACGTCAGCCTGGCGACATTCCATCTCTTCGACAAAGAAGACCCCGGAAACTCCCGGCCAGGCATTCAACTTGCCCTGAGGGCAGGCTGCGGCGGCTGCGGCTGCGGACACGGCTGTGGAGGCGCTAGAGGCTGCCGTGTCGGAGGCTGCGGCGGAGGCTGCCGTGTCGGCGGCTGCCGCGTTGGAGGCTGCCGCGTGGGAGCCTGCCGCGTGGGAGGCTGTGGCGGCTGCGGCGGCTGGGGAGGCTGCGGCGGCTGCGGTTGGGGCTGGGGCTGGGGCGGCGGCTGCTGCCTCTCGTGGGGAGGTTGCGGCCCCTGCTAGAGGGGAGCGCCTTGCGTTACCGTTGACAGATGCAAGTCGTCGCGCCCGGGTTTGACCAGGTTTCGACCGGCCACCCGGAGTGCCAGGCTGCGGCGAAGGTGCGCGTACTGACCTCATGACAGGCGATCACGGAATCAAGTTTACCCAGCATAACGGCAAAGACGTTCCGCGGTTCGCGCCGAATTTCACCGTCTATGTGCTGCCGCCCGATGTCGTGTGCCTGTATTCCGAGGACCGGAAGTTCTTGCTCCACGGCGAGCTCTATTGTGCGCTCGCCGACGCGATAGGAAAGGGTGGAAAGAGCTTTCGCGAGCTCGTTCGCGACCTCGAGCAGGATTTTCCATCCGACAAAATCCATGAAGCTCTGAAGCGGCTGGTCGACCGCCGCTATGTCGTTCCGGCATCCCGCGCTTCGAATGGCGTCGCAGCGGCCTATTGGGCGAGCCTCGGCCTATCGCCGGAGACCGCCGAGCAAAATCTTCAGAAATGCCGGGTGCGCATTCAATCAATCGACGTGCAAGGGGAAAGAGAACTCGGGGCTGCTCTGAGCGGGCTCGGCGTTCGCGTCGTCAAGCGCTCTCCCAACCTGACGGTCATCTTGGTGAACGACTATCTCGAAGCGCGATTGGCCGAATTGAACCGGCAGCATTTGTTGGATGGCGCCCCGTGGGCGCTCGCCCAACCGTCCGGTATTTTCCCGCTGGTGGGGCCGGTGTTCAGACCGGGGCAGGGCGCCTGCTGGATGTGTCTTGCCGAACGGATGAAAAGGAACCGGGAGGTCAAGTCGCTCCTCGACCGCAGAGAGGCCCGCTGCGTCGCCGTTTCGCCTCTGGCTCATGAGACCGTCGGACAGAGCGCCGTCCAACTGGCGGCCGTCGAGGTTGCGAGAGCGATCGCCACCGATTTTCGCACGCCGGTCAGCGATCACATCATCAGCCTCGACCTCCTGGGCTCGACCATTGTGAAGCATCATGTGGCGGCCCGCCCGCAATGTCCGGCCTGCGGCCGCAAGACGCTGCGCGATCCCCGGCGCGCGCCGGCGCCGGTCGAGCTTGGCGCAGGCGGCAAGGTCGTCATGACGAGCGGCGGGTACCGCAGCGTTTCGTCGTTGGCCACGGTTGCACGGTTCCGCAGGCACGTGAGCCCGCTCACCGGCGTTGTCTCACGCCTCGAGCGGATCCAAGCCGATTTGCCGTTGAACACCAACTACTATGCCACGCACAATTTTTCCGGGCCGGCGGAGACGGTCCATCAGCTCAGGGCGGGCTTGAGCAGCGGCAGCTTCGGCAAGGGCAGCACCGCCGAACAGGGCGAAGCCAGCGCGCTCATGGAGGCGATCGAGCGCTATTCCGGGATTTTTCAGGGCGACGAGATCCGGGCAAAGCGGCGGTTCGCCGATTTCCCGTCAGGCGAGGCCATTCCGCCAAATGAAGTCCTGCTGTTCAGCGACACGCAATTGCGGCAAGGCCGGGCGCCGACGTCGGGCTCGCACGAACAGGAGGCGGTCCCGGCGCTCTTCGATCGATCGGCAAGGATCGAATACTCGCCGGTCTGGTCTCTGCGCGACGCGCGGTTCAAATATCTTCCGACCAGCCTTCTGTATTTTTTTTACCGGGGCGCCGCCGCCTTCGCCGCTGATTCAAACGGCTGCGCGGCCGGCAACACGCTCGAGGAGGCAATCGTCCAGGGATTCCTCGAGCTGGTGGAAAGAGATGCATACGCGATCTGGTGGTACAATCGACTTGAGCGGCCGGAATTGGACCTCGGCCAGTTTGATGATTCCTATGTTCGCGATCTGCAAAATCGGCTGGCCCAAGCCGGCCGCCGGCTTTGGGCGCTCGACGTGACGAGCGATCTCGGGATCCCGACGTTTGTGGCGGTCACGCACTGGATGCAAAACGGGCGGGAAAATATCGAATTCGGGTCCGGCGCGCATTTCGATGCACGAATCGCCTTGTTGCGGGCGATGACGGAGCTCAATCAATTTCTGTCCCTGGGTCTCATGGGCGGCGGGACAGGGGAGAAATCGAGCCTTGACGGCGCCACTCCGTTGCGCCTCGAGGACCATCCCTATTTGACGCCGAACGGAAATCCGATGGTCGAGCCCGAGTTCGGCTCGAAGTTTGGCCATCTCGACACCCGCGAGCAGGCATTGGCCTGCGTCTCCCTCGCCAAGCGAGCGGGTCTCGACTTCCTCGTCCTCGATCAGACCCGTCCCGACATCGAGGCGCCGGTCGTCAGAGTGATCGTTCCGGGATTGCGGCATTTCTATCGCCGCTTCGCGCCCGGCCGGCTTTACGATGTGCCGGTGAAGCTCGGTTGGCGTGACCGGCCGCTGAAGGAAAACGAGCTCAATCCGGTTCATCCCCATACGTGAGTCTCCTCCTTCTCCGCGAAGCGGCGAAGGTGTCGGGCGAAGCCTGACGGATGGGGTGTGGAGCGCAGGAATCTCTCGGCGAAGACTTCGCGGTGAAGGTCGTGCAGCGCAACTCTTCGTTCGGAAACCGCAACATAGACTGATCGCCCTGGTGTTCGCGATCCAGCCTTAGGGGCAGTACGGGACCGGTCGCTCCTATGATCGGTGGAAGTGGGTCAGTCTGAATTTTTGCGGCTTTGACGCCTCCCTCGCGCCCGCCGTCCGCTTCCTATATCCTTGGTGAGAAGCACGGAAGAAAGCGAATGAGTCAGGCCCAGGCCGAGAAGATGACGACCGGATGCGCGGACGATTGCTGCGCCCCGGCCGCATTGATCCTGCCTTCCAAGTCCTCCGATGGCCGGGAAGCGCTTATCCGCGAAGCGTTCAGGCTCGAATGGCTGACAATCGGATGGATGAGCGTCGAAGCCATAGTCGCTCTAGCATCTGGTCTTGCGGCGGGCAGCCTCGTTTTGATCGCCTTTGGCCTCGACAGCGTGATCGAGTTGGCCTCGGCTGGCGCCCTCGTCTGGCGGCTAACGGTTGAGCTTCGTCACGGCCAGGCATTCTCCGAGAATGCCGAGCGGCTGGCGAGTCGGATCGCGGGCGGATTGCTTCTCGCATTGGCCGCTTACGTCACGGTCGCGGCTCTTTGGAGCCTATGGACGCGACAAGGCGAAGTGTTCTCGTGGCCGGGCTTCATCGTCGCTTTGGCTGCGATTCCATCGATGCGTTATCTGGCGCGTCGTAAGATCGCGATAGCGGATAAGATCGGCAGTCGCGCCCTCAGGGCGGATGCGATGGAAGCCGTAACCTGCGGCTGGCTCTCAGCCGTCGTCGTTGTTAGCCTCGCCGCTCAATGGGCGTTCGGCGGATGGTGGATTGATGGCGTCGGATCACTGGCGATCGTTTGGATGTTGGTCAAAGAAGGCCGCGAGGCTTGGGCAGGTCGGGAATGCTGCTAAGGAGCCTAAAGGCGAAAAGCGTTTCCGCGGCACAAACCAACTCGCCAAGCTGCGCCCTCCTGCTTTCCACACCCCATCCGTCGCGCTTCGCCCGACACCTTCCCCGCGTTGCGGAGAAGGGGTGCGCAATCGCCTGATATTCTCTCGAAAACCATTTCCGCATATCAATTCGTGGGCCTACGTCGATGTGTGCATATCGTAGCAGCCAGCTGGGGAAGGGTTGCGCTTGGCGCCCGAGATGCGTGAAAGCCGGAGCGGACCAAAGAGAGTGCGAGCGGCCGCGCCGGCGACTGTTTCGGTGCGGCTCCGCGGTCACGTCAGGCTCGAAGCGCAGGCGAACGGAGAAATCGTCGCCTGCTTCAATGGCTATTCGGTCGGCCTGGGAAGGTTCAGCGCCGGCGCGGCCGATCGGGCGCAGGGACTGCGCATAGGTGTGCCGCTCAGCTCGTTCGCGTCGGACACCCGGAACACCGGCAAAGAGATTTCTCTATTGGTCCGCCGATTGGCGAGCCGCGGCCTATTGGAATATCGCCTCGGGCGCTCGCGCGACGGCGACGACCTGGTCGTCATCGAACCGCAGGTTCCCGATTATTGGCCGCAGACGCCTAAGCTCGGCAATGCCGACGCTCTCGTCCTGTCGCGGTTCGCGTATATGCGGCGGCGCGGCGCCGAGATGGTCCTGGAATCGCCGCGCGCCGGCGCGCTGTTCAAGATTTGCGATCCGAAGATTGCGACCGCCATCGCCATGCTCTCGACCCCGCGGCAAATCAAAGAGCTGCGTCGGCAGGAGGGTTTTGCTGGGGTCGCGCTTTCCGCCCTCCTTCTCGATTGCCAAATCCTTTTCAAGGCCGCCGCACCCGGCGAAAGCAGACCTCGACTGGACGAGGGCGACGACGAGAGCCTCGCTCTTTGGGACTTTCATGATCTTCTGTTCCACGCGCGAAGCACGGAAGGCCGGCACGCCAATCCGCTGGGCGGAACCTATCCGCATGTCGGCGTCATTTCCGCGCTGCCCGCCGTTCGGCCGAGCTGGCCTGGAAAGACGATCGATCTCAGCAAGGTCTCGGCAGGGTTTCCGGAGGCAATGTCGCCAGTCGCAAAGCTCCTGCGCGAGCGCCATTCGACGCGCAGCTTTGATGATGAGCGACCGATCACGCTCGCCGAGCTGGCGCAGTTTCTTGACGGGGCCGCGCGCGTTCTTTCGAGATCGGACGCGAAGCTCGACCTCGACGAGGGCGGTCACACCGTGAGGCCGTACCCGTCGGCGGGCGCTGCTTACGGGCTCGAGCTCTATCTGGCCGTCAACCACTGCGAAGGGCTTGGACGCGGCTTCTATCATTACGACGCCGGGGCGCACGCGCTGGCGCCGATCAGCGTCCGCGGACATGAGCTCGAAGCGCTGTTGGCGGGAGCCGAACAGGCAATGGGCGCGCCCGCTCCGCCCCAGATCCTGATCACGATCGCCGCCCGCTTTGGCCGGATTTCATGGAAGTACAGCTCGATCGGCTATGCGCTCATTCTGAAGGACGTCGGCGTATTGACGCAAACCTTCTACTTGATGGCGGCCGGCATGGGGCTCGGCGGATGTGCGGTCGGGATCGCGAATATCGATCTGTTCGAAAAGATGACGGGAATCGGATTCCACGTCGAGGGACCGGTCGGTCAATTTGCGATCGGTCGCGGCGCGAAATCGGACGCTTCCGACTGACGCTTCGTATGGGCGTCGGCGTGGCTCACGCAACGGCCCGCGTAAACGGCGATGGCGCGGGCAAAGTTTGAATTTCGCGCGTTTGGGCGGAGAGCGGACAAGGCTCAATCATTCCGCAAAGTCTGAAGTCGACAAATAGTGTTGAAAAACTCGGAAATTGAGCCACCGCTAAAATCTCGTTTTCGCGGGCGTCGCGTCAACTCAGCCGATACTCCTCACGGCAGGGCATATAGGAGCGTCGCACGCGGCAAACCCGGTCGGTCCGCCGACCCCCTAAGGAATTTTTCACCGAGGCCGCCAGCGGTCTCCTGAATTGTGATCGATGCGGAAATTCGAGTTTTTCAACATCGGGTAATGGGCGGGGCTCTTCCTTCGGGGGCCGATAGGATCGGCCCTGGTTTGGAAGAGGAGACTTTTCGATGGATTACTTTGCTGGGCTAGATATCTCGATGGACGAGACCCACGTTTGCGTTCTCGACCGGGAAGGCGAGGTCGTTCGCGAGAGCAAGACAGCATCGACCGCGCAAGCGATCGCCCACGAGTTGTCGAAAGCGCCAATCTGCCATCGGATCGTCTTTGAGACCGGACGCATGGCGCCGATCCTGTTCCATGGGTTGAGCCAACTCGGTCTGCCTGTGGTCTGCGTCGAAAGTCGGCAGGCCTACCAGGCGCTCAAGTCGCTCGCGACCCACAAGACCGATCGCAATGACGCGCGAGGGCTAGCGCACTTGGCCCGCACCGGGTTCTTCAAGCCCGTGCACGTGAAGTCTTTGTCGGCCCACGCCGTCCGTTCGTTGATCATCGCGCGCAAGAAGCTGGTCGGCCAGCGTGTGACCCTGGAAAATCAGATCCGAGGCCTGGCGGTCGTCTTTGGGATCCGGCTTCCTCGGGCGCTCACCACCGCGTTCGTCAACCAGGCTCTCAAAGCCAGCGAGGGTGTGGCGGGCCTCTCCGCCGCCATGCGGGGTCTGATCGCCGCGCGCACCGCGGTTATGAGCGCGGTCGCGGCGATCGACGCCGATATGAGGCGGATGACGAGAGCTTCGGACGCCTGCCGCCGGCTGATGACAATCCCAGGTGTCGGTCAACTGACCGCGCTCGCCTTTGTCGCCGCGATCGACGATCCCTCGCGCATCCGCCGATCACGAGACGTCGGCGCCTATCTGGGCCTGGTTCCAAGACGCTATCAGTCGGGCGAGGTCGACTATGTCGGCGGAATCTCGAAATGCGGCGACCGGCGGGTGCGGACCCTGCTGTACGAGGCCGCCAATGTCATGCTGACCCGCTACAAGGGCCAGCTCAAGCTCAAGGACTGGGCCTTCGCGATCGCGAAGCGGTCGAGCATGCGTAAGGCGCGCGTTGCTTTGGCGCGTCGCCTCGCGATCATCATGCACGCGATGCTGCGGGACGAGACCGAGTTCCTCGCGGCGTAGGCCTAACCAATCACCGAGACAGGAGACCGCATCCAGCTCCCGCAAGGAGCGACGCCCGAGGGAGGGAGCAGACGACGGCGCCGATTGTGTTGCAGCGGCAACTACCAGCCGACTGCGGTTTCAACCTCGCCGCACTGCGCCCAGCTTACCCCATCAAGCGCCAGCGAGCGCGCAGAGAACACAGGCATCCCTAGGCGTCGAAAACCGGAAGAGCCTTTCTCCTTGACCCATTAGAGAACACTATCGACATGAAGCGGACATACGCGGACCCCGCTTAGCGACCCATCAAGCTCGCCTCAATTCCTGGCGGCGGGAACCGCGGGCGAGATCGAAAGCGTCAGCCATGCGTTCCAGTCGGACGGCCGTCAATGGGCCCGGACCCGGGGGGCTCCTACTTCATCGAAGCATGGCCCCCCTAAATGAAGATCTCTAGGGGTCGACCTCACCCGTGGTGACAGACAACCAGACCGCCATCGGGGGTCTGACAGAGGGGACCAATCTGCGAGGCGTCACCGTGCCCGTGGTGACAGACAACCAGACCGCCATCGGGGGTCTGACAGAGGGGACCAATCTGCGAGGCGTCACCGTGCCCGTGGTGACAGACAATCAGAGCGCCATCAGTGGTCTGACAAAGGGGACCAATCTCGGCGTGGGCCGCGAAGGTCAGGCCAACCGCAGCAACGACTGCTAAAGCGATTCTAATCATTCTATCCTCCCTCACCGCTAGCTCATCCACTTGCGGTGTCGATGCCATAGCATAGACGCAGCCAGACCGGCAGCTGCTTTTTCACATCGCCTTCTCGACCTTCGGCGACAGTGGTGGCGCGAAAGTAGAACGAGAACGTCCCATTGTGCGCGGGCAGCCAGTGCTTTTTTTGTCGGCGCTGGGCGACGCCGCGCAGGTTCCGTCCGACGTCCCTCGACCAAACGCGCTTCGCCCCGCTGCCTGACCACTCAGGCGCGAGCTGACCCACTCTGCATGCCCACGGTGAATGGCTATCTGCGCCAAGCAGACCTCCGCCATGCGGAGAACTTGCGCTTCGGGGTCCAAACCGGAATTTCAAACCGAGACGCTACCGGCGGCTCGGCGCATCGGCGGGGTCGCGGGGCGCGACGCGCTCGAAATAGACATATCCGAGAGCCTTGCGGCTGCCCTTGTCCAGAAGTCCGAATATGGCGCCCTGAGGGTCGGTGCAATGGACGATCAGGGCGCCGCCCGGCACGGCGGTCGGGCCATAGAGGATTTGGCCGCCGCCGGCTTCCACCCGCTTCGCCGCTGCGACGATGTCATCGATGTTGAAATAGTAAAGCCAGAAGGGAAGCGGCAATGTCGCAGGCTTGGTGAACATGCCGCCGATCGTCTCCCCTCCGGCGGAGAACCCCTGATAGGCGCCCATCACGCCGGTATGGCTCTCGGCCTTTCGCCAGCCGAACAGCTCGCCGTAGAAAGCGAACGCCTTCTCCCAGTCGGCGGCAAGCAACTCATGCCAGCCCACGCGCCCCGGCGCCTTGAGTTCGGCCGACTGCGTTTCACCGGATTTCAGCCCCTTGACCAACGCCAGCGTCGCCATTTGCGGGTCGGCGACGACCGAAAAGCGGCTGACGCCGGGGACATCCGCGGGTGGGACGTACACCGCTCCGCCAAGCTTTTTGGTCCGGGCGACGGCAGCGTCGACGTCGTCGACTCCGACATATCCGATCCAGTGCGGCGTCACGCCGGTTCTCCTCGCGTCCTCCGGCAAGTTCATGAGGCCGGCGACCGGAGACTCTCCGATGGTGAACAGGCTATAGGCCGGACCGGGGATCGAGGCGTCCCGCGCGCCCCAGCCCACGACATTGGCGTAGAAGGCCCTGGCGCTTTCCATGTCTGTCGTCATCAGCTCGTACCAGACGAAACGGCCATGAGAATTGACCATGCCTGTTTCTCCTCTCGAGCCTTAAAAAGAAGTCGCAGCGACCGCACTTGAGGCGCAGTTCAACGCTCGCTTCGAGCGGATGTGATGCGGCGGAGCCGGATGTTGGCTCACAACCCGGAGATTCGCAATCAGCTCCTTGGATAGACAGTTTCATGTTTTATATTAGAAATATACAACATCTTCTTTAGTTGCGGCATTAACATTGCCAATCTCGAATAGAGCAAGCCTAACTGAATTTCCGAACATTTGCTTCCGGAAAACCGGAATTCGTGCTAGTTTGAAAACGGGGCGCAATCGGAACCGGGAAGCGTTTTGTGAGTTCGAACGAAGAGGAGGCCGCGGCCGAAGCGCCGCAGGCCAGCGAAGCGCCGCAGGCCAACGCAGCGGCGCAGGCTAGTGAGGCGGCGCCGGCCAGCGAGGCGGAAGCCGTCGAGGAGACGCGGTCGGCGATCGCGTCTCAAGCGGAGCGGGTTGGCTATGGCCGGCCCCCGATCGCGACCCGATTCCGCCCCGGCCGGTCCGGCAACCCGCGCGGCCTGCCGAAGCGCGCCCGCCATCTTGGCGCCGTTGTCGCCCGGGCGCTCAGCGAGCGGGTCGCGGTGCCGGAGACGGACGGGCGCGTCCGGCGCTTGAGCAAGCTCACATGAGCAGGTGGCAGTCAAGCGGTTTGTTTCCGGGTGATAAGTCTCCAGCGGTTTGTCCGGTATCCGAGGTTCTGAGCCCTCTAAGCGTGACGCGGCTCGTTTCCGAGCACGATCAACCTCACATACGGTCGCCGTTCGCGACGGCTGCACCAACATCCCGCTTGCGGCGGGTAGGGCTCAGGAAGACGAGAACCTTTCTCGAAAACGGCGTTTCAGGCCACGGCTTGCTTCGGTTCGTCCACCTGGATCCGTCAGGACTGATCACGTCCTGAGGATTACGGGATTGGATGCGTGGAAGACGGGGGCTATCGTCAGGCGGGCCTAATCATGGCGCCTTCGATCACGACCCCAGCGCTCAGATATTTCCAGAGTGCGACCAGCAGCTTTCGCGCCAGCGCCACGATCGTCGTCTTGCGCCGACGACCGCCGTTACGTTCGTTTCGGTCCTGGAACCAGAGGGTGAGTGCGGAGCGCGGCTGATAGCGTATCCAAAGCCAGGCGAGCTGAATCATCGTTGTCCGTAGTCGCGGGTTGCCCGATTGCGAGATGCCCTGCTCGCGATTGACCGACCCGCTTTGCCAAGGCGTCGGGGCAAGGCCGGCATAAGCGGCGACCTGTCGGCGGTTATCGAAGTGCCTGGAGAGTCCCTCAGACCAGAGGACCGAAGCGAATTCCGGCCCAATCCCATGGACACCCAGCAACATCGGCGGCGGGGCCAACCCTTTGGTTTGTTGTGCGTTGAGCAGCGCGTCCCGCTCGGACTCCACAGCTTTGATCTGCTCGAGAAGCAATTCGAGCCGATCGAGTTCTCGACAAACCTGGGCTTTGAGATGTTCGGGCAAGCGACGGCCGTCGCCAGTCTGGAGCGCATCCAGCCGCGCCCGTCGATCGCGACGCAACGGCTCATACTCGGATGCGCCCTGAGAGAAGAGCAATCCTTTGATCCGGTTGACGTGCTGAACCCGTTCCATGATCAGCACCTTGCGCTCACGGCAAATCCGGCGGCGGTCTTCATCTTCAGGCGTCGGCGCCCGAACCATTGAACAGACCCGCGGTTCGCCGCGCTTGTGGGCGAGCAGCGCGCGAAGCAAAGCCTCGCCATCGATCCTGTCGGTCTTGGCCCGACGCCGCCGGCGCGAAGTCGCAATTGAGGCTGCATCGACAACGTGGCTCTCAATTCCCTCACTCAGCAAGACACGGTAAATCCAGAAACCGTCCAACCCCGCTTCTTGAATGACGATGATCGGGAAGGATTTTCCGGTCCGCGCGTACGCTTTCCTCCTGAGCTCCAAAATGCGGGCCAACAGCGCAGCGATATCCCCGGCGGACACGCTGTGCTTTGACATCTTCTCTCCGCGGCCTGGCGACAATGACGTAACCAGCCAGGTCGATCGGCTCAGTTCCAATGAGATGAATATTGCGCAAAGATCGGCCCGGATCGTGGTCGGTGCTAATTGATCAGCTACGTTTTGCATGGTCGCCTCCAGAGTGGGTGGTAAGCGACCTCATGCTCCCGAATCGCAGGTCGCTACCATCGCCTCATGGGATCTCGAAGCGATGGTGAAGCAGATTGTCGACGGCGCGGTCAAAGGCGACGCGGCAGCGACCAAGCTCCTGTTCGCGCTCATCAAGGCCGATGAACGCGCGCTCGCGGAGCCGAAGGGCAGGGGTCCCGATGAGCGCGTGAGCGAGGCTGACGCGATCGTGATCGCCGAGCTTCGCCGCCGATTGACCACGTACAGACCTCCGGGGCTGAAGAGTCTGGGCGCCAGGCGTTCGGGCGAATCGTGAGCCAACCGGAGATAAGGCCGCGGCGGCGGGCCCTCATCCGTCGCTCCGCGCCGCCTTCACCCGAAGCGGGAAGGGTTCGCCTGGCCGACGTTCAGGCGAGCCTGCGCGGCGATTTCTATTCGTTCATGCTGCACTCGTTCGTCGACCGCAATGGCGGGGCGTCCTTCGTCACCGGCTGGCATATCGAAGTCATGGCGGCGAGGCTTCAGGCGGTCGGCGAGGGCCGGGCGCGGCGGCTCATCGTCAACATCCCGCCGCGGCATCTAAAATCGCTCGCCGCCTCGATCGCGCTTCCCGCCTGGCTGCTCGGCCACGATCCGAGCCTCGCGATCGTCAACGCCACTTACGCGCAGGACCTGTCCGACGCCTTCGCCCGCGATTGCCGGGCGCTGATGGCCTCCGCGACTTACCGGGAGCTGTTTTCGACCCGCCTTCGCGCCGCGCGGCCGCCGCTGCGCGAGCTTGTCACCACCCGGGGCGGGTTCCGGATGGCGACCTCGGTCGGGGGCGTGCTCACCGGGCGCGGGGCCGACGTGATCCTGATCGACGATCCCTTGAAGCCCGCCGACGCGATGTCGGAGAGCCGCCGCGCGGCCGCCAATTCCTGGTTCGACGGCACGCTCTATTCGCGCCTCAACGACAAGGCCAAGGGCTCGATCGTCATCGTGATGCAGCGGCTGCACGAAGACGATCTCGTCGGCCACGTGCTCAAAAAGGAGGGCTGGGAAATTGTGTCGTTCCCGGCGATCGCGGAGGCCGACGAGACGCACGACATCGAGACGTCGGTCGGGGGCAAGACATTCGCGCGAAAGGAGGGCGAAGCGCTGCACCCCGAGCGCGAGCCGCTTCATACGCTCGAGCAAATCCGGGCGACCATCGGAGAGGCGAACTTCGCCGGGCAATATCAGCAGCGGCCGGCGCCGGCGGGCGGGGGGATGATCAGGGAGGCGTGGTTTCCGCGCTTCTCCGAGGCCGAGCGGCCAGTCTTCGAGCGCATCATCCAGAGCTGGGACACCGCCAACAAGCCGAGCGAACTCGCCGACTATTCAGTCTGCACCACCTGGGGGCTGAAAGGCCCCAACGCCTACCTCCTCAACGTCCATCGCAAGCGGCTCGCGTTCCCGGATCTGATCCGCGCGGCAATCGACGAGGACGCGCGGTTCTCGCCCGAACTCATCCTGATCGAGGACCGGGCCTCCGGAACGCAGCTCGTGCAGACGCTGATCGAGATGGGCGTGAAGCACGCGACCCGCTGTTCGCCCGAGGGCGACAAGCTCATGCGCCTGCATGCGCAGACGGCGGCGATCGAGAACGGCTTCGTCTGGCTGCCGCACGAGGCGCCCTGGCTCGCCGAATATTTGCGCGAGCTCACCCTCTTTCCCGCCGGCCGCCATGACGACCAGGTCGAACTCGACCGCCCAGGCGCTGGCCTGGATCAGGAGCCGCCCGCGCGCGCCGGCCATGGCGGAGTACTGGCGGGCGATGGCGGAAGAGAACGAGCCGGGCCGGGGGTGGGGGCGATGAGGCTTGGCGGCGGGCCCATGCCCGCGATCCAGGCTATTTGCGCGGACGAGAGGCGCTCCTGAGGAACGCCGCGTATGCCTTTTCGTCGGACGAGCCTTCGGCGAGCGCCAGAATCGCATTGGCGGCTTCTTCCTGCGCCGCGGTGAAAACGAAACCGTTGAGCTCAAGGAAGAGCACGCCGAGCAGAAAGCCGGTTCGCTTGTTGCCGTCGATGAAGGGATGGTTCTTCACGACGCCGGCCGTGTAGAAGGCGGCGAGGTCCGGTATGGTTGGACGGTCGGCGTAAGCCGCCGCCTGCCGGGGCCGGGCGAGTGCGGATTGCAGCAGGGCTTCGTCCCGGATTCCCGCGGCGCCGCCATGGAGCGCGAGAAGCCTCTGGTGGATGGCGAGAGCCTCGCGCTCTTCGATCCAGACGACCTCGCTCACTGTGTGAGGACGTGCAACGTGTCCGGATAGCGACGCATGATCTCCTCGGCCTTCTGCATTTTGGCCCGGAAATCGGGATCATGGGGGACGAGCTGGTAGCCGTCCGGCGTCTCGGTGAGATAGAGCGGCGCTCCGTCCCCGGTGTTGAGGCGCGCAATGACTTCCTTCGGCAGGACCACGCCGAGCGAGTTGCCGAAACGGCGAACTTTGAGCGTGACCATCGGCCGGCCTCCACATTGGAATTATACAAAAGTAATAACTTGAGGGCGCTTTGTCCAGGATCAGGTCATTTCTTTAATTCCTGGAAGAGAAACCGACTGCAAATGACTGATTATGCAGTATCAATCGCGCCTCTCCGCCTTCGCCATGAACGCCTCGACCTGCGCCCGGTCGACGACGCCCGCGTCCGACCCCAGACCCGTTGCGACCAGCGCCGCCGTCGCGGCGCCGAGACGACAGGCGCCTTCGAGGGCAAGGCCCTCGACAAGTCCGACGACAAAGCCGCCGCAATAGGCGTCGCCGCATCCGGTCGTGTCGGAGATCGGTACCTTGAAGGCGGGGGTGCGAAAGGCGCCGTCGCGGGTGCGCGCGAACGAACCCTTATCGCCCATCTTGAAGATGCAGGCGCCGGCGCCGCGATCCATGAAGAACGCCGCGGCGTCGGCCGGGTCGGCGCGGCCGGAGAGGAACGCCGCCTCCTCGAGCGAGGGCATGAAATAGTCGACCGAGGGGAGCAGATCCGTCATGATCGAGAGCGTCGTCTCGTTGGGCGCGATGAGGTCGAAGGTGGTGGTGAGGCCCTTCGTCTTGGCGTGGCGAAGCAGCTTGGCGCTCTGCCCGCTGTCCATCGCCGCGATGAGGCCGGTGCCGCCGAGATGGAGGACGCGGGCGTCGCAGACGGCGTCGAACTCGGTCTCGGCGACATAGAGATGATCCGAGGCGCCCCGGCAATGCAGCGCCGGGCGCTCGCCGTTCGGGCGAATGGTCAGGATGGTCGCCGAGGTCGGGGCCCTGTCGGTGCGCTGGACCATCGAGCAATCGATGCCGAGGCGGCGATAGAAATCGAGGATGAGGTCGCCCTTCTCATCGGCGCCGAGGCAGGCGACGGTCGCGGTCGAAGCCCCAAGCTTGGCGGCGTTCATCACCGCGCCGGAGGCGGTGCCGGCCGGGTTCAGGCGGATTTCCTCGATGAACGCGACCCCGCCGCCGTCCGGAATCTTGCTCACCGGGCGCCCGGCGATATCGAGAATCGTCAACCCGACGAACACGGCGTCGAACTTCGCCACTTTTCCCCCCTCCATTATTCCCCGCTCCGCGGTTTTCGGAGTCGGCGGCCCAAGGACTTCGGATCATGCTCGCAGGGCGCGCCGCCCCGGCCATCCTGTTCGCAAAGACTTGGCAAGGCTAGCATCGTCGAGTGCAGAAGGGCCAGTATTCGCGCTTGCGTTGCGGGGATCGGTCGGCGTTGCGCGGCAAGGCCGAGCCGCTCGAACGCGTTGCGCTCGAACCGGCGTGAGGCGCCCAATGACCAATATTGCGGTCCTCGCGGCTCCCGCTCAGGCCGGGCGCCGGGTTCGCCGCCAAAAGGGCAGGCGAGGGCGGATGATCCACGCGTTCAGGCGATCGAGGTAGATATAGACGATCGGCGTCGTGTAGAGGGTCAGCCACTGGGAGACAATGAGACCGCCGACGATCGCGATCCCCAGTGGCCTGCGCAGTTCCGCGCCCGCGCCGGTTTCGAAGGCGAGCGGCAGGGCGACGATGAGCGCGCACACCGTCGTCATCATGATCGGGCGGAAGCGCTGCAGGCACGCCTGGTGGACCGCCTCGACCGGGCTCATTTTGCCCTCCCGCTCGGCGACCAGCGCGAAGTCGATCATCATGATCGCGTTCTTCTTGACGATGCCGATCAAGAGGAGGACGCCGATGAGGGCAATCAGGGTCAAATCGTAGCCGGTCGCCAGCAGGATGAGCAGGGCGCCCACTCCAGCCGCCGGAAGCGCGGAGAGAATGGTGATCGGGTGGATGAAGCTCTCGTAGAGCATGCCCATGATGATGTAGATCACCACGATCGCCGCCATGACGAGGAGCGGCATGGTCACGAGCGAAGCCTGGAACGCCTGCGCCGTGCCCTGGAACTGGCCGACCAGGGTCGGCGGCGCGCCGAGGCTCGCCTTCGCCGCGTTGATGGCGTCGACCGCCTGGCTCAGCGACTCGCCCGGGGCGAGATTGAAGGAAAGCGTCACGGCGGGGAAGACGCCCTGGTGGTTGATGGTCAGCGGCTCAACCGTGCGCGTCACATGCGTGACCGCCGACAGCGGGACCTGACCGCCCGTCGCATTCGTGACGTAGATGCTCGACAGCGCCTCCGGGCCGGCCTGAAATTTCCTCTCGACCTCGAGGATCAAATACGCCTGTTGGGTCGGCAAATAGATATTCGCGATTTGCGCCTGCCCGAAGGCGTCCTGGAGCGCCGCGTCGACGTTCGCGATCGGCACATTGAGGCTTGAAGCCCGATCCCGATCGACCTCGACGACGACATGGGTCGAGTTGATCTGCTGGTCCGACGCGACGTCGGTCAGGATTTTCATGCCCTCGAGCTTTGTAAGCAAAAGCGGGGCCCAGCGATTGAGCTCGTCCGTGCTCGTGTCGGTCAGCGTAAACTGGTATTCCGCCTGCTCGATCCGGCCGCCTATACGAATGTCCGGCACCGCCTGCATGTAGAACCTGACGCCGATCACCTTGGCGAGCCCGGGCCTGAGCCGAGCCATCACCTCCTGCACGGACGGCCGCTCGTTGAACGGCTTGAGCTGGACGAACATGCGCGCGGTGTTCTCGGTCGCATTGCCTCCGGTCGCGCCGGCGAAGCTGACGACGCCGGAGACGGCAGGATCCTTGAGGATGATGGCGGCGCATTGTTTCACGATTTCCGTCATCGCATCGAAGGCGATGTCTTCTCGCGCCTGCGCCTGGCCCATAATCATGCCGGTGTCCCGTTCCGGCAAGAACCCCTTCGGGATCACGATGTAGAGGCCCACTGTCAAGGCGATCAGGCCGAGGGTGACGAGCAGCATCGGAAACTGGTGACCGAGCGCCCAGGTCAGTCCACGGTCGTAGAGGTCGCGCATTCGGTCGAAGCCGCTCTCGAGCCAGCGGCTGAAGCGGCCCTGCTGCTCGCCGCTCTCGCGGGTCAGAAACTGCGCGCACATCATCGGCGTGAGCGTGAGCGACACGAAGCCGGAGAGGAATATCGCGAGGATTGTCACCATCGCGAATTCATGGAAAAGCAGCCCGACCACGCCCGCCATGAACACGACCGGAATAAAGACCGCCGCGAGCGACAGCGTGATGGAGAGAATGGTGAAGCCGATCTCGCCCGCGCCATCGAGCGCGGCCTCGAGCGGCGGCTTCCCCGCCTCGATGTGGCGGACGATGTTCTCGATCATCACGATCGCATCGTCGACGAGGAAGCCGATGGCGATGGTGAGCGCCATCAGCGACAGATTGTCGATGCTGTAGCCGAGCAGATACATCGCCGCGAACGTCTGGACGATCACGACCGGCAAGGTGATGCTTGGAATCACGGTCGCCCAGAACTTGCGCAGGAACAGGAAGATCACCATGACGACAAGCGCCAGCGCCAGCACGAGCGTAAACTCGACGTCCGAGACGGAGGCGCGAATCGAGAGCGAGCGGTCGGAAACGAGATCGACGTGCACCGAGCGCGGGATCGACTTTTCGAGCTGCGGCATCATCGCCTTGATGCTGTCGACGACATCGAGCGTGTTGGCGCCGGGCGCCTTGAAGATCAACAGAACCTCGGCCAGTTGGGTCCCGAACCAGGCGCCGGTGCGGGGGTTTTGCGGCCCGTCGATCACGGTTGCGATGTCCCCGAGCTGCACCGGCGCGCCGTTGATGTAGGCCACGATCACCTTGCGGAACTGATCGGCGTTGGTCAGCTGCTGGTTGACGTCGAGCGGAAATTCCTCGTGGCGTCCTTCGAGATTGCCGGTCGCCTGGAGAGCGCTCTCGGAAGTGAGCGCGGCGCTGATCTGCGCGAAGCCCAGTCCTTTTGCTGCAAGCGCATTGGGATTGAGCCGCACCTGCACCGCGGGCTGAGCCTGGCCGGCGATGCTCACCTGGCCGACGCCGCTCACTCGCGAGAGCGACTGGCCGAGAAGGATATTGGCGTACTGATCGAGCTCCTGGATCGGATAAGCGTCGGAATGAACCGCGTAGATCAGAATGGGCGCATCCGCCGGATTGGCCTCTTTGTAGGTCGGCGGGTTCGGGAGATTCTTGGGCAGAAGGGCGCTCGCCGCCTGGATCGCCTGCTCGACGAAGCCGGCGGCGGCGGCGATGTTTACGCTCAGGTCGAACTGGAGCGTGATCGACGTCGTGCCGAGTCCGCTCGTCGAAGTCATCGAGGCGAGCCCGGGAATGGCGCTGAACTGGTCTTCGAGCGGGGTCGCCACGGTCGAGGCCATCACGGTGGGGCTCGCGCCCGGGAGCTGAGCGGACACCACAATGGTTGGGAATTCGACGTTGGGCAGCGCGGCGACAGGCAGGAGCCTGAAGCAGACCGCGCCGAACACAAAAAGACCTGCCGTCATCAGCGCGGTCGCGATCGGCCGGCGGATAAAGATCTCCGGAATGTTCATTTCGCGTCGCTCGCGGGAGCCTTGGGCGGTTCGATCGCGACCTTCACGCCGTTGGCGAGATTGTACTGCCCGTTGACGACGACCCGTTCGCCCACCGAGACGCCTTTCGTAAATACGGCCAAGCCATGCTGGCGAACTTCGACCAGGACGGGGACGCGGGTTGCGACATTGTCGGACGAGATCGTGTAGACATAGTCGCCGTCTGGGCCGGACATGACGCTTCCGACCGGCGCTGTGATGGCGTTCTGGCGCTGTCCGACCACCAGTTGGATGGTAACGAATGCGCCGGGCCAGAGCGCTTCATCTTCATTGGGGAAAGTCGCGTAGAGCATGACGGTGCCGGTCGTCGTGACGACCTGATTGTTGATGAAGGTAAGCTTGCCGTCGCCGAGTTCTTTTCCCTCCTGCGAGAGCGCGTGCACATCGAGCGGCGCTTTGTTCTGGGCGGCGCGAACCACGTTCAGTTCGCTCTGCGGAATGGGGAAGGCTACGTAGATCGGCGAGATCTGGGTGATGGTCACCAGCGTCGTGCCGGCCCCGGCCGCGATATAATTTCCCGGATCAACCGCCATCGCGCCTGCTATGCCCGTGACTGGGGAGTTGATGTGAGCGTATTCGAGGTTGAGCTTGGCTGTCTCGACGTTGGCCTGATCGAGCTTTACTGTGCCTTGGTCCTGCTGCACCACAAAGGCTTGATCCTCGGTCTTCTGTTGGGCGATCGAATTCTCAGTCTCCAACTTCTGGTAGCGCGCGAGATCGGTACTGGCCTCGGCGGAGACGGCTTGATCATGCTCGAGCTGGGCCTGAGACTGGTCGAGGGCCGCCTGATAGGGGCGCGGATCGATCAGGAAAAGCGGGTCGCCCTTCTTCACTACTTGTCCCTGTTGAAAAAAAGCCTGCATGATCTGACCGTTCACCCGTGATTGAACGGCGACCGTCTCGATCGGCGTGACCGTGCCGAGCGCATTGATCAGGATGGGAACGTCCTTGTTCGAAACCTCGCCGGCCTCGACCGGGATCGGCGCGTCGCCCGCCGCCGGCGCCTCAGCCGCGCGCCTCGAGCGGCTTGCCGCCACATAGGCCACGACGACGCCGATAAGCACGATCCCGAGCCCCAGCGCGATCGCCGAACGGGCCTTCACGTCTCAGTTTCCCATTGTGCTGCGGATTTCTGCCTCCCGCCTCACGGTCGAAGACTACGCGCAAAGACTGTGCGCTCCAAGACTACGCGCAGACACTATCGGTGTTCCGTGCTTCCGACATTGCGGCCGCGCTACAGCGCCCCGGACCCGATCAGAACCGCGGGACCGCGAGCCGATGCTTCGGCTTGCGTTGGCGCGGGCGCCCGTCGATCGCTCACGCGCTCGGCTGGTTCAAAAGCCCCCGCGCCGCAAGGGAGGGCGGCGCACTGACGCAGGATGGCGGAAGAAGAGCGGGCGGGGCGATCAAAGCTACCGCCCGTGGATGGGCCGGAAGTCGCGCGGCCGTCTTCTAAGGGTGTCACCGGCTCGCACGGGAGGATAGCGAGCCGGCGACGTAGTCCTCAGCGGTCGGCCAGCGAGAAGGGGGTATGCCGCGGGCTTTCGCCATGCGGGTGGCGCCGAGGCCCGTTCATAGCCGACGCTGCGCGTTGCCCGGGCGAAGTAAGGCGGCGATGATGAGATTTCCAGATCAGGCGGCCCGAGGGGAACACGCGGACCGCAGGCAAGCCTCAGTTGCGCGGGTCGGCCGGCGGCGGCTCGGTTGGCGAATTCGGCTCGACGGGGCGCTGGCGCCGCTCGGCCATGAACTGGTCGAACTCGGTGCGGTCCTTCGCGAAGCGCAGCCGGGCGAGGAAATCCTTGAACTCGCGCTGCTCGTCTTCGAGGCGCTTCAGCGTCTCCGAGCGATAATCGTCAAAGGCGCGGTTGCCGCTCGACGCCGGACCGAACCAGTCGCTGCGGCTCCTGAAACGGTCCATCCTGCCGCGCATGCGTTCCATTTTGTCCTGCATGCGAGCCATCTTCCGCTCCCAGCGATCCCCGCCGTGTTCCCAGTTGAGCATCGGTCCATCTCCCGCGGTTATCGAATGACCCCAACAGCCGAACCTTCCTCTCGCAATCAGGAAGCCGAGCATCAGGAGTCCCAGCGGCCACCACCACATAAACCCCAAGACCATCAGAATGAGAGGCATGGCGCGTCCCCGTTTGTGAATGTAATGAACATTTACATCAGCGGCGGCGGTTGTCAAGCGTCTTCTTGCCGGGTCTCGCGATCCCGATTGCGGCGGGCATGGGCGCGGTAATGACAATCTGTCATTCCCGCGAACGCGGGAATCCAGACCGCCGCAACATCTGGATACCCGCTTTCGCGGGTATGACAACGCTCTCTCACGGCTGCGCCGCATTGACCCCCAGCCCTCGCAAATAGACGAGCATGTGCGCTTCAAGAAGTTCCGCCGGCGACATCGGCAACGCCCGTTGCGCGCCGTCGCCGCGCCCAAACAGCGACGCGACGCCGTGCGCCACGGCCCAGATGTGGAGCGCGACCATCAAGGCCGGCGGCCGGCCGGCCGCGGGCATTGCGGCGCAGACTTTGTCGGCGGCGCCGCGCAACACCGCGAACGCCCGATCGCCGGCTTCCCGCAGCGCGGGATGGGCGCCGACCGGAACGCCGGCTTCGAACATCGCCGAGTAGAAGGCCGGCTCAGCGCGGGCGAATTCGAGATAGGCCTTGCCGAGCCGGTCCAACGCAGTGAATTCATCGGGGCGTCCGTCGTCCCAGGCCTGCGCCAGCGCCGCCGCGAACTGCTCGAAGCCGCGCAGCGCCACGTTCGCCATCAGTTCGTCGCGGTCGCGGAAATGCCGATAGGGCGCCGCCGGGCTGACGCCGGCGAAGCGCGCAGCCTCGGCGAAGGTGAACCCCGCTGTCCCTTTTCTGGCGATCAATTCCAGCGCCGCGCGGATCAGCGCCTCGCGCAAATTGCCGTGATGATAGCTGCGCGGCGGGTCGCGCTCGCCGGGCCCGTCTTTGCTCCAAGTCATGTAAAGGATACTTACATTAGACGGGCAGAGAAGTCGATGAGGCCCGCTCGGGCGATCGCCCCGATCGCTTAAGAGACCTTGCCGTCTGGCTCTTTATCTCGACGCACCCGTGAAACTAGGCAGGAATACCTAGGCTCCGCCCAATTCCTGGGTTATCCTGGGAATGTCGGACTGTTGAACATCGATCCGATCAAATCGAAGGGAACGGGAGAGCGCTCAAATGGCAAAGCACCCTGCGTCAGAGCACCACCACACCGCGGCCAGCCACCACCACGCCGCCGCGCATCACCACCACCAGGCCGACCACCACCATGCGCTCGGCGAGCACGAACAGGCGAAGCACCATGCCAAGGCTGCTCGCGAACACAGCGAGCTCGCGCACAAGCACACTGAGACCGCGCATACGCATTCTCACAAGTAACGATAAGGATGAGGCGCGGCGACGGGTCGCCGTCGGCCGCGTCCTCAACGGCCACGAACTCCTGGCAAAGTGGGTTCGTTTCGGCGCAGGAGGCAAAGCCATGTTCGTCTGCCGCGACATATTTTCGTCTACGCCTGGATCCAAAGAGCGAGACGTCGGAATTGGCGAAATCGAAGCCGGGGAAGTCGCGATGGCGGCGCGCTGCGGCGTGACCCACGCGGTCTGCTCGAACCAGCCCCGCGGCGAATGCTCGAAGGAGGCCAATCATTTCGGGACGTGGCACGCATGCGGCAGTTGCGGCCAAGCTTTCAGCACTTGACCTAGCCTAGGGGTTAGCCGTCGTCAGCCCACGCTGTAAGGGCGCCGAGGCGAAAACGTGTCACCGGCTCGCATGGGAGGATAGCGAGCCGGTGACGTAGCCCTCAGCGGTCGTCCAGCGGCAAGGGGGTATGCCGCGGGCTTTCGCCGTGCGGGTGGCGCCGCCAAGGGCGTTCATAGCCGGCGCAGCGCGTTGACGCGCATATAGGCGGTGAAGACGAGACTTCCAGATGCCGATGAGCGACCCGACCGGCGCCCCGCGATGGGACTCGCAGGACGCGATCGGGGTTAGGCGGGTCAGGGTGACAGCCCAAAACCCTCTGGTGAAGCCCATGCGGCGTCGGCCGGAAGTTCTACCGCAAGGCAGGAAACGATCATGGTCAAAATTGCTGTCTTGGACGATTGGCAGGACACGCCCGCAAGAGCGCGGACTGGTCTAACCTCGCCGCCCGCGCCGAACTCATGTTCTTCGCCGACGCGTTCGGCACTGAGGACGAGGCGGCTGTCGCGCTGGCCGATTTCGAAATTCTCTTGACGATGCGAGAACGCACGGCGTTTCCGGCGACCCTCATCCGCCGTCTCGTGAAGTTGCGGATGATCGGCATCACCGGCGCTTCTGTCGCGACGCTGGACCTCGCGGCCTGCGCCCGGCAGGGCATAGTGGTTTGCAACACCGCGGGCGGCGGCCACGCGGCCCCATACGCCACCGCCGAATTGGCGCTCGGATTGCTGATCGCCGCCGCCCGCTCGATTCCCGCCGCCGACGCGTCCATCCGGGCGGGCGGCTTCCAGCGCGGCGTGCCGGTCGGGGTGAGCCTCGCCGGCAAGACGCTCGGCGTCGTCGGCCTGGGCCGGCTTGGGGCCCGGATGGCCCGCTACGCGCTGACGCTCGACATGAATGTCGTGGCGTGGAGTCCAAATCTGACCGAAGACAAGGCTCGGCAGGCCGGCGCCCGCCTCGTGAGCAAATCAGATCTCATGGCCGCGTCCGACGCGATCTCGATCCATATGGTTCTTTCGCCGCGAAGTCGCGGCATCATCGGCGCCGAAGACATTGGCCGCATGAAGCCGGGCGCCATTGTGATCAACACGTCCCGCGGCCCATTGATCGACGAGGCCGCGCTCGTGGCCGCGGTCAAGGCGGGCAAAATCGTCGCCGCGCTCGACGTGTTCGACAAAGAGCCCTTGCCCGAACACCATCCCTTCCGCGCCCTGAGCCATATCGTGCTCACCCCCATCTTGGCTACGGCTTCGCGGAGACGTGGGCCGATTTCTATCCTCGGAGCATCGAGAATGCGTTGGCCTTTCTCGACGGAAAGCCGATCCGGGTCGTGGCCGCGCCGTAGACGTTACTTCCGGCCCTCGCCCAAGCCGGCGGCGGCGCCATCCGGTCCGATCTCGAGCTGCGATGTGTCCCCGGGGGAGCAGGTCCAGTTCTCGGCCGAATTGACGTCGCCCGTTCCGCTGTATCGGGCCTGTTCGGGAAAGGCGCAGAGCGGCATGGTGCGCACGGGCTTCTGGCCGGGCTTGTTGTCGGGGAGCTTCGCAGCCACGAGTCCATCCGGCGCCTTGCCCTCGTTCACCCAGCGGTCGAGCGCGCTCAAGGTGTCGAAGTCGCTTGGACCGTCGCCGCCGAAGCAGTGAAGCATGCCAGGCGCCATGAACAGGCGCGCATGGTCGCGGAGCTTGTCGTAGCCGCCCGAAGTCTTCGCGAGGTCCTCATAAAACCAGACCGTCCGGAACGGGGAAATCGCCGTGTCGCCGTAGCCGTGATAGAGGATGAGCTTCCTCCCCTCGGCGAAGAACGGCGCGAGCCGTTCCGGCTGGTCGGCGTCGCCGACGCCAAGCCTGGCGTCGAACTGGTTCAAGGCGTCATCCGCGATCTGGCCGTCGGTCTCATGCCAATTGTTGTTGAAGTCGAAGGCCGGGTCGTGGAGGTCGATGTATTTGGTGAAGCCTTCGGCGGCGGCCCATAAGACCGGCGGCGCCGCGCCCCAGGGCTCGGCCGCGGCGGGATTGGCCGGCGGGGCCGGGGTGACGACCCAGCCGACGAAGCCGCCCGCCGGCCCGTCGGCCGCCGCGAGGCTGGCGATCGGCGAGCCTGGATAGATCGCATCCCCGCGCGCGTCGGTCACTGGCGCCATGAAGGTCTTGAAGGCGTCCGCCTGCGCCTGGGTGAGCGTCGCCGGCACGAGCGACTGCGGATCGAAGCTGCACTTGCCGGGGTTCTGGATCAGCCCGTCCTTGGCGCCGTCGTCGGCGTCGCATTTGGAGAGGACAGCTTCATTGACCTTGGCGACCACGTCCGGCGTGACGTGCGCCTTGAGGAACGCCTTCGCGTTCTTGTAGCCCCAAAGCTGGGTGTGATTGTCCATGTAGGGCGCGCCGGCGATGACGCCGTCGTAGTCGTCGGGATACCGCATCGCCTCCATGAGCCCCATGTGGCCGCCGAACGAGCATCCGTCGAAATAGGCGCGCGACACTCCCGGCACGCCATAAAATCGGGACGCGATGACCTTGGCGGCGATCGTGGCCTGATGCGGCGCGCGGTAAAAATAGTCGGCGATCCTGGCCTCGTTCGGCTTGCCCGACGCATCCAGGACCCAGTCGGCGTCAAACGGGTTCTTGCCGATATGCCCGGTGTCGGTGATCGCGGTTGCGTAGCCCTGACCAAGCGCGGAGATGGAGTCGTGCGGGCTGGCCGAGGGATTGAGCGACCCGGCGAGGCCTCCGACCCCGAAGAAGACGAGCTTGCCGTTCCAGCTCTCGGGGAGCTCGACGCGGAGGCGGGCCGAGTTTGGCCCTGCTCCTTCGCCGTCCGTGGCGACCGTTCCCTCGACCACGCAACGGGCAGGGAAGGGGCCCTCGGCGCCCGCCGCCTTCGAAGAAGCGACAGTGAAGTTCGGAACGTCGAGCCCGGTCAGCGCTTCGGCCGTGCAAGTCGCCGCGGCTTCGGCCGAGAGTGGAACGGCCATTCCGAGGCCGATAAGCGAAAAGGCGGCGGTCGCGCGGCGGGATGTCCTCGGCATCGTTTCCTCATGGACCTTTGGCGTTGGGACGGGGCGCAAGCCTACGCATGCGCCCATGGTTCCGCGACTCTATGGGGCCAACAAGATTCCGGTCAACGCACAGGTGCGCGAGCGAAGTTCCGCGGCGTGCGCCTCGACTGTCGACTCAAACCGCCGGCAGCATTTCCCTGCGCCGCGGGCCGATCGTCAGCGCCAGCGCCGCCGCGATCACGCAGGCGACGCCGGCGACATAGAGCGCCGGCAGATAGGTCGCGAGTTCGGTGCGCGAGACGCCGGCGCCGAACGCCGCGGTGGCCGCGCCGAGCTGGTGGGCGGTGAAGATCCAGCCGAAGGTCAGGTTCGCCCTTTCGGCCCCGAACCGCTCGGCGGTCAGGCGCACGGTCGGGGGAACCGTGGCCACCCAGTCGAGGCCGTAGAAGACCGCAAAAGCCGACAGTCCGAGCACCGAGAAATCCGTGAACGGCAAAGCGATCAGCGACAGGCCGCGCAGGCCGTAATAGACGAACAGCAGCCAGCGGTTGTCATAGCGGTCGGAGAGCCACCCCGACAGGATCGTGCCGATGAAATCGAAGGCGCCGATGGCGGCGAGCGCGCCCGCGGCGCCAATCGGCGCGACGCCATAATCGCCGCAGAGCGCGATCCAATGGGTCTGGATCAGGCCGTTGGTCGATAGGCCGCAGACATAGAAGGTCGCGAACAGCACCCAGAAGGTCCGGCTCGCGCGCGCCGCGTACAGCGCCTTCAACGGCGACGACATCATCGCGGTCAGCGACAGGTCCTGCTTCAGCGGCGGCTCGATCGCGCGCGCGCCGTAGGGCGCGAGCCCGACGTCGCTCGGTCGGTCGCGCAGCGCCAGCAATCCGATGACGCCGGCGACGAAAAGCATCGCGACGACGAACACGAGCGCGGTCCGCCAGCCGTGGTCCTGGGTCAGCTTCGCGAGCAGGGGCAGGAAGATGAGCTGTCCGGTCGCGTTGCTCGCCGTCAGCATGCCGACCACCAGGCCGCGCCGCTCGGCAAACCAGCGGGTTGCGATCGTCGCGCCGAGCACGAGCGCGACCATGCCGGCGCCGAAGCCGACGATCACGCCCCAGAGCGCCACGAGCTGCCAGACCTGGGTCATCGCCAGCGACGCGAGGATGCCGAGCGCGATCATGCTGATCGCGGCGACCACCACTGGCCGCACGCCGAAGCGGTTGATGAAGGCGGCCGCAAACGGCGCCATCAGCCCGAACAGCATCAGCCTGACGGCGAGGGCGAACGAGATGTCGGCGGCGCTCCAGCCGAATTCCGTTTGCAGCGGTCCGATGAAGACGCCGGGCGCCCCCATCGCTCCGGCGGTCGCCAGCATGACGACGAAGGTCGCCCCCGCCACGATCCAGCCGTAGTGGATGTCGCGCGCAGCCATCGCAGCGGCGAGTGAGTTGGAGAGCGAGAACGCTGCCGATCGTCGCTGCGGCGGAGCCGGGGTCGAAATTTCACCGGCCGGCGTTGATATGGTCATTTCCTGCTCCATGTTACGGGTATCTACCCGCGTCTTGGCAAAAAAAAATCAAAAGCTGAGCGCAAGCGTCCGCAATTGCTCGGCCCCGGCGGCGCCCAATGCGCTCTCGACCCGCCGCTGCGCTTGCCGCCAGAGAGGAGCGGCGCGTTGCAGCGCCTCCGCCCCGGCGGGCGTAAGCCGCACCGCCGCCTCGCGCTGGTCCTCCGCAGGGGCCGTGCGCACGAACCGAAGGCCTTCCAGCGCTTTCACGTTGCGGCCGACTGTCGATCGCTCGAGCTCCGCCAGTCGTCCAAGTTTGGTCAGCGAAACCGTTCCGGCGCGCTCGATCCTTCTGAGCAGACTGTATTGCGCGAGCGTGACGCCGGCCGGCTCGAGGATCGAATCATAGAGGGCGGTTGTCTTCCGCGCAGCGGTCCGAACCGCGGCGCAATAGCAAAGTGTGTCCATGGTGCGGGTATATACCCGCGATGGCGCCGGGGCGCAACCGGGTCTGATCGGAAAAGCCCCGTCGGTTGTTGACGGCGGCGCTCGGTTCAGGCCTCCGCGCCGCCGGCGAGGCGCGCGGCGAGCGACTCGAGCCTGGAACCGAGCTCGTCGAGCCGGGAAGCAAGGGCTTGGGCGCGCTCGTCGGCGGCGTCGGAGCGCTTGCGCTCGGCCGCGGCCTCGTCGCGGGCTTCGGCGAGGTTGTCGGCGATGGTGAGCGCCGCCATGATGACGAGGCGCTGGTCGCCGATCTCGCCGAACTCTTTGCGCATTTCGCCGATCTTGTCGTCGATCAGGCCGGCCAGCAACTCGAGGCGGGCCTCCTCGCCTTCGTTGCAGGCGAGGCGATACTTGCGGCCGTCGATGGTCACCGAAACTTGCGCCATGCCGCGCGCCTTTTCCGTTTGAGCGGGACCTTAAGAGCCCGCTTCCGGCTTCAGCCGGCCGAGAATGCGCTCGATCGCCTGTGCGGCCTGGGCGAGGCGCTTGGCCGCCTCGCTGTTGGCGGATTCGAGCGCCCGCGACCGGTCGACCGCGGCGTCGAGTTCGACCGCGAGCCGCGACCGGTCGTCTTGCATCAAGGCGAATTCTTCTTGCTCGTTTGCGCGCGCCTCGTCGTGACGCATGCGCCGGTCGGCGGCGTGCTCGAGCGCCTCGACCGCGGAGGCGAGCCGTTTCAGCGAGTGTTCAACCGGTTCCAACGAGGTTTTGCTTCCGTCCATTGCCACGCTTTGTTTACGCGATGCTTGAACGGGGCGTCAACGCGCGCGGCAACCGGCGGGGTGAGTAATTGACAGGTTCATGCGACCGCCTCACTCTGACGGTAGGGTCGCCCGCTTGGAGCGGCCCTCGCGGCCCGGCCCCGGACCGCGAGGAGGCGGCGCCCAAATCAATCAAGGAGAGCCCCGATGGCTGCGAGCGTGTCTCATGACGCAATGGCGAACGCGATCCGCTTTCTCGCCCTCGACGCGGTGGAGAAGGCCAAGAGCGGCCACCCCGGCCTGCCGATGGGGATGGCCGACGTCGCGACGGTTCTCTGGCGCGACGTCCTGAAGTTCGACCCAGCCGACCCGCGTTGGCCCGATCGCGACCGGTTCGTCCTGTCCGGCGGCCACGGCTGCATGCTGTTGTACAGCCTGCTCTATCTGACCGGGGTCGGAGGAGACAAGGCAATCAGCATCGACGACATCAAGCAGTTCCGGCAGGTCGGGTCTAGGACGCCGGGGCATCCCGAATATTGGTGCGCTCCGGGCGTCGAGACGACGACCGGCCCGCTCGGGCAGGGGATTTCGACCGCGGTCGGCATGGCGATCGCCGAGCGGATGCTGGCCGCCCGCTTCCCCGGCGTCGTCGACCACCATACCTATGTGATCGCTTCCGATGGCGATTTGATGGAAGGGGTGAGCCAGGAGGCGATCGGCATCGCCGGCCATCTCAGGCTCAAGAAGCTGATCGTTTTCTGGGACAACAATGGGATCTCGATCGACGGGCAGGTCCCGGTCCTCGCCGACAACATCGACCAGGTCGCCCGTTTCCAGTCGGCGGGCTGGAATTCGGTCCACATCGACGGCCACGACCCCAAGGCGGTCCTCGACGCGGCCCGTGCGGCGCAGAACTCCGACCGGCCGACGATGATCGCCTGCAAGACGACGATCGGCTTTGGCCTGCCCACGCACGCGGGGACCAGCAAGGCGCACAGCGACGCGCAGGGGGCGTCCGAGGTCGCCGGCGCGCGCAAGGCGCTGAACTGGCCCTATGAGCCGTTCGTCATTCCGGATGACATTCTGGCGGCGTGGCGCGCGGTCGGGCCCAAGGGCAAGGCGAAGAGCGCCGAATGGCGGACCGCGCTGGCCGCGCTCGCCCCCGACCAGCGGGCCGAGTTCGAGCGCCGCCTGCGTGGCGAGTTGCCGAAGGATCTCGATCAGGTCATCGACGCCTATAAGAAGAAGCTCGCCGCCGAGAAGCCGGAACTCGCGACCCGCAAGGCGGGCCAGGCGGCGCTCGATGTGATCGGGGCAGCCGTTCCGGAGCTCATCACCAGCTCGGCCGACCTGACGCCGTCCAACAACACCAAGTTCAACAACGAGAAGGAAATCACGCCCGACGACTTCTCCGGCCGCTACATCCACTTTGGCATCCGCGAGCACGGGATGGCCGCGGCGTGCAATGGCATCGCCGTGCACGGCGGCTTCATCCCGTCCGGGGCGTCGTTCTTCTGCTTCACCGACTATTGCCGTCCTTCGCTCAGGATCGCCGCGCTGATGAAAATCAGGGTCACGCATGTGTTCACCCATGATTCGATCGGCCTCGGGGAGGACGGCCCGACCCATCAACCGGTCGAGCATCTGGCGGCGATGCGGGCGATGCCAAACTTTTATGTCTGGCGCCCGGCCGACAGCGTCGAGACGGTCGAGTGCTGGCAGGCGGCGCTCAAGCGCGAGCATTCGCCTTCGATCCTGGCGCTGACCCGGCAGGGCCTGCCGGCGCTCAGGACCACCCATGTGGCGGAAAACCTGTGCGCGCGCGGCGGCTATGAGATTTCTCCGGCTTCAGGCGAGGCCCAGGTGTCGATCTTCGCCTCGGGTTCCGAAGTGTCGCTCGCTGTCGCCGCGCAGGCGCAGCTGAAGGAGAAGGGCGTCGCCGCCCGGGTCGTCTCGATCCCCTGCTTTCCGGTGTTCTTCGAACAGCCGGAGGACTATCGCCGCTCGGTCATCGGCTCAGCGAAGGTGAGGGTTGGCGTCGAGGCTGCGGTGAGGTTCGGATGGGACGCCATCATTGGCGACGGCCCGTTCATCGGTATGCACAGCTTCGGCGAAAGCGGGCCCTACAAGGCCGTGTTTCAGCATTTCGGGATCACGCCTGAAGCGGTTGTTCAAGCGGCGCTCGCTCGGCTCAAGGCATGAGCGCGCCGGCACGGCCATAAGCAACGGCCTCAGGCGGCTTTCCGCCGCAGGCTTGTCATTGATAGGAGCGGGAGCGTGGCCAGTCTGAGCGGCGCCGCGCCGCACACATACGCGATCGCCGGCGGCGAGGACGGAAAGCGGCGGCTCGACCTTCTCTCCGACATCATGCGCGAGACAACCCTGCGGTTCCTCGAGGACGCAGGGCTCAAGCGCGGAGACCGGGTCCTCGACGTTGGCTGCGGCGGCGGTCATGTTGCGCTGGATATGGCGCGGATCGTCGGGTCCGAGGGTCACGTTCTCGGAATCGACTTCGATCCGCATGTGCTCGAACTCGCGCGCGAGGACGCGCGGACGGCGGGTGTCGGGACGGTCGAATTCGAGACCGCCGACGCGCACAGCTTCGACGGCGGTCCGTTCTCTTTCATCCACGCCCGTTTCCTTCTTTCGCACGTCAGCGAGCCCGAGCAGGTCTTCGGCCGGCTCAAGGCCATGCTCGCGCCCGGCGGGCGAATCGCGGTCGAGGATATCGACATGTCCGGCGCCTACTGTTTTCCGGCCGATGCGGCGCAAGATCGCTACCAGGCGCTCTATACGGATGCGGTGCGACGCGGCGGGGGGGATGCGAACCTCGGCCGTCGGCTGCCTGCAGTGGCTCTCGCGGCGGGACTTCAGGCGCGCTGGCGGGTGTTCCAACCGGTCCACGCCTCCGGTCCCGAGAAGCGGCTGACCGCGGTCACGATGGAGATGATCCGCGCTTCGGTGCTACGCTACGGCCTTGCGGAGGCCGCCGAGGTCGAACTCGGTCACGCAAAGGCTCGAGGCGTTCGCCGAGGACCGCTCCACGTTGGTCGCGCTTCCCCGGATGGTCCAGGTGTGGGGCGCCTAGGGCGCCGGCGAATTGTCGCACGCGCATCGATTCGCCTAGACTTTGGGCCGCGGATCGGACATTAAGCGCTCGCTTTCACCATGCGGACGCGCGCCTGCGCTCAGGCCTCGGGCGGCCGCCGATTGTCAGCGGGCGCGAGAGGAGGGATGGC
Source organism: uncultured Alphaproteobacteria bacterium (assembly GCA_963794155.1). Classification (GTDB taxonomy): domain Bacteria; phylum Pseudomonadota; class Alphaproteobacteria; order Rhizobiales; family Beijerinckiaceae; genus Roseiarcus. The sequence goes on from CAWCCX010000013.1 coordinate 213,034, forward strand.
GATGGCCACTAAGGTAGCGATCAATGGATTCGGCCGCATCGGGCGGCTCGTGGCGCGGGCGATCATCGAATCCGGCCGTGACGACATCGACATCGTCCTGATCAACGACCTTGGACCTGTCGAGACCAACGCCCACCTCCTGCGGTTCGACAGCGTGCACGGACGTTTTCCGCACGAGGTCAAGGTCGAGGGCGACGCGATCGTGGTCGGCCGGCACAAGATGAAGGTGACGGCGATCAAGGACCCGGCCTTGCTTCCGCACAAGGACCTCGGCGTCGACATCGTGCTCGAATGCACGGGCATCTTCACTTCACGCGAAAAGGCCGCTGCGCATCTGAAGGCGGGCGCGAAGCGGGTCATCGTCTCGGCGCCCTCGGACGGCGCGGATCTCACCGTCGTCTATGGCGTCAACCACGGCAAGCTGACCAAGGATCATCTCGTCATCTCGAACGCTTCGTGCACGACCAATTGCCTGGCGCCGGTCGTCAAGGTGCTCAATGACGCCATCGGCATCGAGCACGGCTTCATGACGACGATCCATTCCTATACCGGCGACCAGCCGACGCTCGACACGCTGCACAAGGATCTCTACCGCTCGCGCGCTGCGGCGCTGTCGATGATCCCGACCACGACCGGCGCGGCCAAGGCGGTCGGCCTGGTGCTGCCGGAACTCAAGGGCAAGCTCGACGGCTCGGCGATTCGGGTGCCGACGCCCAACGTGTCAGTGGTCGACCTCAAGTTCGTCGCCAAGCGGGCCACGAACAAGGAAGAGATCAACGATGCGATCAAGGCCGCGGCGGATGGCAACGGGCCGCTCAAGGGCATCCTTGGCTATACCGACCATCCCAATGTCTCGACCGACTTCAATCACGACAACCGCTCCTCGGTCTTTCATCTCGACCAGACCAAGGTCATCGACGGCAAGTTCGTCCGCGTTCTGTCCTGGTACGACAACGAATGGGGCTTCTCCAACCGGATGGCCGACACCGCGGTCGCGATGAGCAAGCTGATCTGAGCGTCGGCGCCGGTTCAGAGTGGACCTCGCCGTCCAAGGGAAGCGAACATGAGCAGTCCATTCCGCACCCTCGATGACGCCGACGTTGCGGGCAAGCGCGTCCTCCTGCGCGTCGACCTCAACGTCCCGACCGAAAACGGCCGCGTGACCGACGCGACGCGCATCGAGCGCGTCGCGCCGACGATCGAGGAACTCGCCGCCAAAGGCGGCAAAGTCATCCTTCTTGCGCATTTCGGCCGGCCCAAAGGCGGACCGGATGAGGCCAATTCGCTGAGGCACGTCGCAGCTGCAGTCGCCGATATCGTCAAGCGCCCGGTCGCCTTCTGCGCCGACTGCATCGGCAAGACGGCAGCCGACGCGATCGCCAAAATGAAGAACGGCGATGTTCTGCTCTTGGAGAACACCCGTTTCTACAAGGGCGAGGAGAAGAACGATCCCGCCCATGTCGAAGAGCTCGCCAAGCTCGGCGATCTCTATGTCAACGACGCTTTCTCCGCCGCCCACCGCGCGCACGCCACCACCGAGGGCCTCGCCCACAAGCTGCCGGCGTACGCGGGGCGGGCGATGCAAAAGGAGCTCGAGGCTCTCACGCTTGCGCTCGGGAATCCCGCCCGGCCGGTCGCCGCGATCGTCGGCGGAGCGAAAGTGTCGACCAAGCTCGAGCTGCTCGGCAACCTTGTGAGCAAGGTCGACATTCTCATCATCGGCGGCGGCATGGCCAACACCTTCCTGTTCGCCGAAGGCAAGCCCGTCGGCAGGTCTTTGTGCGAGAAGGACCTCGCTGACAAAGCGCGCGCGATCGTGGCGGCCGCGCAAAAGGCGAAGTGCCGCATCCTGCTGCCGGTGGACGCGACCGTGGCCAAGGAGCTCAAAGCCCACGCGCCGGCTCACGTCGTCAGCGTCGACCATGTCGGCGAAGACGAAATGATCCTCGATATCGGGCCGAAGTCCGTCGCCGGGGTCGAGGAGGTTTTGGGCCAGATCAAGACCCTGGTCTGGAACGGACCGTTCGGCGCGTTCGAGACGCCGCCTTTCGACGCCGCCACGATGGCGATCGCGAAGACCGCCGCATCGCTTACCAAGCACGGCAAATTGAAGTCGGTGGCCGGCGGCGGCGACACGGTCGCCGCGCTCAACGAGGCCAAAGTCGCCGACGACTTCACCTATGTCTCGACCGCCGGCGGCGCCTTCCTCGAATGGATGGAAGGCAAGGCCCTGCCGGGCGTCGAAGCGCTCAGGGTGAAGTAGGGGTCTGCTCAAGACTGGCGCGAAAAGCAACGCCTGGCGACGGTCAGGGCCCGAGCAGCCGCTCGGCCGCCTGACGCACTCGGAGCGCAACCGCCTCGGCGCCTTCGACAGCGCTCAAGGACGTCATCGGCACTTCCAGCGCGATCGGGATGCCGCGCGGCATGTGACTCAGAATACCCTTGATATCAATCCCGCCCTCGCCCGGCGGCAGCCGCTCCACGCGCCCCGCGTACAGAAGCTCATCGGTCGTGTAGCTCTCCTGCACCGGAGCGTCGGATACATGGACGAAGGGCAGTCGCGCCGCGGGAATCCGATCGAGCTGCTCGTACCGGCTGGCTGATCGGTTGAAGTGAAGCGTGTCCACCAAAATCCCGAGTTCGGCCCGGTCTGCGGCTTCCACCATCCTCAACGCGGAGCCCAGATCCGGGACAACCGTCCACGGAAAGAACTCCAGCACGGCGCGAAGTCCGCACCGTGAGGCCAAGTCGCTGATCGCGGCCAACCGGTCGGCCAAACGCGCCAAGTCGGAATCATAGGGAGACGTAATCACGTATCTCGCGCCGAGTTCCGCGCCGGCGGCCAGGAAGGGCTCGAGCGAGGCCACTTCGATATCCGGCGTAATCCTGACGAGCTCGATATCGAGCACGCCAACACCAGTGGCCGCCATAGCCGTCTTGGTGGCCCGCATCATTGGTTTATCGTCCATCAGCGGATAGCCGGGCGTCGTCTCCATCACCCGGAACAGACGCAGCCCCACTGTCTGGTATCCAGTGCGCGCGGCCACCTCGACCACCTCCGGAGGCGCAAGGCTCAGCACCGTCAGGTGCGCGAGCGAGAATCTGGCCGTCAAAGTCGCCTTCCTCTCCTTCCCGCGGGTGGACACTCTCGAGTTTTGAACCTACGGCGACCGCCGCCGCACCGCGAGGCTCTGCGTCGCTCGCCCGATCATTCCCTGTTCGTCATAGAGGGCGGACTCGGCCAGTCCGCAGCCGTTGCCGCCGAACAGGCTCTGCGCCTCGAGGCAGATCCACTCTCCCTCCGGACGGCGGAAGAGGTTGATCGTCAGGTCGCAGTTGAGGAAAAGATATTTGCCGAAGTCCAGCACCGCGCTGATGCCGTTGCCTGAGTCCGCCGCCACCGCCACGCGCTGATAAGGGCTCGGGGACTTGCCGTCGATCAGCGGGTGCTTCATGCGGAACCAGGCGGCGCAGGGCCCGTCGAAGAACTTGCCCGCGGCGATCCGGTTCTCGACCAGGTTTGGGTAGCCAAGTTCAACGCCGGGGAAGGGAAAGCTGACCGGAGGGCTTTCCCGCACCGGCTTGGGCGCGTGCGGCGGCGGGTGGCCTGGCGCGCCAGCGGGGATCGGCAGGTCGTCCTCGCGCTGCATGAGCGCGGTGAAACGGGCGATCTCCTTGTCCTCCGCGAGGAGCCGGCCGGAATAATGGCCGGCGTTGCGCCCGAGGTAGTCGGTCGCCGCCTCGACGCGGCACTCGCCGACGGGCGCAGGCCTGAGCAGATTGACGGTGAGCCGTCCGAGATGCGTCAGCCCCTCATCGGCCGCGGCGCGCTCGACCGCCCGGCAAATCAGCGCCGAGGGCGGACCGGCGTGCTGATGATCGGGGTGCCACGGGCCGCGAGTGAGCGGGCTGGCGCGAAAGACGCCTTCCGTGATTTGGCTGTAGGCTGCGTCCAATGGGACCCTCCGCCGTCGCGCCGCCCTTGCCTCGGCGGCGCGCTGTCGACTTTGCGGCATAAGCAGGCTCGACACAAGATGGTTCGTATATGAACTACTATGACAAATATGCGTGGAGAATCCATGGCGCGCCACGGCCGACGGGCAAGTACGCTCCCCATGAGCGGCGCACGACTTGAGACCGCGTCCGCCGCCATTGAGCGGGTGGGCCTTGTTCCGCGCGGCGCGCTCACGCTCGCCGCGGCGGAGCGGCGCGGCGTGCTCGCCTCGATCCGCACGATCGTTCTCGCCGGGATGGTCGGGCGCGAAGGCTGGAGCGCCTTCGCCGCGAGCCCCGAGGCGAGCGATTGGGCCGACCACCCGCTCGACCGCTGGAGCCGGCGGGTGATCGAAACACTGGCGCGCGAACTCGGGGCGACGGCGTTTTTCCCGTTCGACGGGCCGCCATACTGGCCGTTCCAGCAATGGGCGACGCGCGCGGAGTCGGTGCATCCCTCGCCGATTGGCGTGCTGATCCACCCCGCTTATGGGCTTTGGCACAGCTACCGCGGCGCGCTTGGCTTTCGCGAGGCGCTCGATATTCCCGAGCCGGAAGCGCTCGCCGGTCCATGCGAGTCCTGCCGGGGCGCCCCTGCCTGAACGCCTGTCCAGTCGGCGCATTCTCAGTGAGCGGCTACGATGTCGCCGCCTGCGCAAGCCATCTCGAGACCGACGCCGGCGCCGATTGCATGGATTTAGGCTGCCGGGCCCGGCGGGCCTGCCCGGTCGGCGCGGAACATGCCTATGGTCCAGAGCAGGCGAGCTTCGGCATGCGGGCGTTTCTGCAGGCGCGGAACGCGCTGTAATGTCACCCGCCGGGATTGACCGCGGTCACCATCCAGATCGCCGCCCCGAGTGGGACCCGGTCGCCCTGCGCGCGCTCGGCCAGAGCCTTGCGGATGTCCGCGGCGGCGGCGGCGCGAACGGCTTCCGGCTGGCCGTCGAGGATGCGGCTGGTCGGTCCGATGCCGAGCGCGCCGGCGACGGCGGCGTCGAGTCCGCGGCCGATGGCGAGGTCGAGATCGAGATCCTGCGGGGTCACGACAATGTCGGCGAAGCCGGCGCCGCTCAAGACGCGCCGCACGCGCGCATTGTCGGCGAAGGCGAACGGGCCGGGGTCCTCGGGGTTGGTCTCGGGCAGGGGCGGGGCGTGCTTCTTCGCTTCGCGCAGCGGGATCATCATCCACGGATTCTGCTTGGCCTCGCGCCAGCAAACGAAAGCGAGCCGCGCGCCGGGCTTGAGGCCCTTGCGCAGATTGGCGAAGGATCGCGCTGGATCGCCAAAGAACATGACGCCGAATCGTGACACCACGAGATCGGCCGATGCGGGCTCGAAATCGTAGACGGTGGCGTCGGCGAGAACGAAACGGGCCGGCAGCGCGCTTGGCGCTCGCTCGCGAGCGCGCGCCAGCATCGGCTCGGAAATGTCGAGCCCCAGCGCTTCCCCTCCGGGCATGACCCGGGCGGCGAAATCGATCGTCGTGTCGCCGCAGCCGCAGCCGATGTCGATGACCCGTTGGCCGGGCTTCGCGTCAGCCGTCGCAATGAGCCGATCGGAGACCGGGCGCAGCACCAGGTCCTGCTCCTGCTGGCGGTCGGTCCATCGCCGTCCGGCGATGGAATTCCAATATTCGATCTGGGCGGCGTTGTCGGCATGCGCTGGCGGGGCGGCGGACACGGCTCTTCCTTTGTCGGCTCACGCAGGCGAAGCGAGGGGCTTGCCCTTTTCGACGACGTAGGTCGAAATGACAACCGTCTTTGCCGGCCCGTTCGGCCCGCCGTGCGGCGTCCCTGTCGGCACCTGAAATCCATCGCCCGGCCCAAGCTTGAACGTGCCCAGGCCGTCGATGGTGAGTTCGGTTCCTCCTTCCACGACGTAGCCCGTTTCGATCCCCGGATGGGTATGGCGCGGGACCGTCGCGTTGGGGTCGATTTCGACCCGCATCTCGATCGTCGTATAGCCGTCAACCGGCCCGTCGGTTTGCTTGAGGAGGGTGCGTTTGAACCCGGGCGTCTGCGCGTCCGCTCCCGTCGCCAGAAATCCACTCGCCGCGCATAGGGCGCAAGCGGCAAAAGCGCGTCGTGAAAGCATGGCCTATTCCTCCCTTTGAGTTCGGACGGTCTTCGGTCGGCGGCGACGCCCGTTCCGGCCGCCATCGCGATTCGGCTTTTTCAAGACGACCGGCAAGCCAGTTGAGCGAAGTTTCCGGCTCGGCGCAATGGGGAGCGCCGCGCGCGTCGATCCGCCGGTTCACTGGCCCGGCAGTCCAGGCTCGCTCGTTACGAGATCGCCGGGCTGTTCGACGGCCTCGACGAGCGCGCTCAGCCGCGACACGACCGCAGCGTAGCTCGACAGCGACTGGAACTGGCTCACGATGAGAGAGAAGGCGGCGACAAGAGTTCGAGAAGGCGACCGCCGACTGAGTAATGACGCCGAACTCGATCTTCCCTTCGATAAAGGCCGGAGCAATGATGAGGGCCGGGATAATCTGGATCATCCAATTGTAGCCGGTGGTGAAGAAACCAACATTGCGGTTGATCGAGGTGATCTTGCGAAAATTGACGACGAGGTCGTCGAGCCGACCAAGCAACTGAGCCATTTGCGAGTTTTCGTCTTGCGCCGCCATAATGGCCTCGGCGTTGTTTCGGACATGGATGAGGCCAGAGCGGAAGCCCGCTTCCTTGTCGAGCTGGTCATAGTTCAGCCTGATCAGCGGGCGTCCAAACATGAAGGTGAAAAGCGAGCCGACCGCCGCGTAAAGCACGGAGACGCCAAACAGGAGCGGGCTAATGGTCCACAGAACCCCTGAGAAAGCGACGATCGTGAAGACGCTGTTGAGCGCCATGAGCGCGAAGGAAAGCGTCGTGACCGTGAAGGCGCGAACGTCCTCGGAGATGCGCTGGTCAGGATTGGCGATCGCTCCCGAGGCGTTGAGGCGATGATAGGTCCCATCGGCAAGATAGCCACGCAAGCTCGCGCGGGTCATCGTGTCGCGCCACAAAAGCCCGAGCCGCTCCTCGCCGAAGCGGGCGACCACCGCGACAAGCGTCAAGGCGGCGAAAACGGCAATATAGATAAAAGCCTGGCGAACGAAGCCGGACATATCGCGATCGGCGATCGCGGTCATAAAATTGCGGCCGACATAGCTGTTGATGACGTTGAGCGCATTCGACGCGCAGAGGAGCAGGACCAGCGCGGCGAAGATGACCTTGGCCTTCCAGCCAACTTCGGATTGCGCAAGAATTCCTGACCGCCCGGACGAAACGGAGTCCGGTCGTCCTCAGCGGAATGTCCTGCGCTTCCATGTTTTATCTTTGGCGGATCGTTGATCCTGAGCCTACTCCTCAACTAGGAACAGGACTAGCGCGGTCCCAAGACATGGCGGATGTCTTTGGAGTTCGAGGAAGAAGCGAGCGGTGTTGTCTAAATGTCATGGGGCGGGCACAATCTCGGCCGCGAGGCGTTGGCGGTCGGTGGCGCGCAACCCGCAGGCAGCGGCTTGAGGCATGAACTGGGACGGCTTGTTGCATTGATCGAGCGACAACCGGGCGTCTGTTTGGCTGAGCCAGCTTTAGGACAACGGGAGGATTTTAATGGCGACCACTCTGAAAAAAGAAAGCGCTCCCTCGAAGAAAGAAAGCGCTCCGTCAAAAACTGAAAGCACGCTGTCGAAAAGCGAAAGCGCGCTCATCGACGCCTACTGGCGCGCCGCCAACTATCTCTCGGTAGGACAGATCTACCTGTTCGACAATCCCTTACTGCGCGAGCCTCTCAAGGAGGAGCACATCAAGCCGCGCCTGCTTGGCCACTGGGGCACAACGCCTGGCCTCAACTTCATCTACGTCCATCTCAACCGGCTGATCAAGAAGCACGATCTCGACATGATCTACATCACCGGCCCTGGCCACGGCGGTCCCGGACTGGTCGCCAACGCCTATCTCGAAGGGACCTACAGCGAAGTCTATCCCAACATCTCCCAGGACGAGGAGGGGATGAAGCGGCTCTTCACCCAGTTCTCCTTTCCTGGCGGCATTCCGAGTCACGTCGCGCCCGAGACGCCCGGCTCGATCCACGAGGGAGGCGAGCTCGGCTACGCGCTGTCGCACGCCTTCGGCGCCGCTTTCGATAACCCCGACCTGATCGTCGCCGCGGTCGTCGGCGATGGCGAGGCGGAGACTGGACCGCTGGCGACGAGCTGGCATTCCAACAAGTTCCTCAATCCTGTGCGGGACGGGGCCGTACTGCCGATCCTGCACCTCAACGGCTACAAGATCGCCAATCCGACCGTGCTCGCGCGCATTCCGCACGATGAGCTTGACCATCTCATGCGCGGCTACGGCTATGAGCCCCATTTCGTCGAGGGCGACGATCCGGCGACAATGCATCAGCTGATGGCGAAGACGCTGGAAACGGTTATCGAGGACATCCGCCGCATTCAGGCGGACGCGCGGCGCAACGGCTTCACCAAGCGCCCAGTCTGGCCGATGATCGTCATGCGCACGCCGAAGGGCTGGACCTGTCCCAAGGAGATCGACGGCAAGCGGGAAGAGGGCTACTGGCGCTCCCACCAGGTGCCGATGAGCGAGATGCGCGGCAACCCCGGGCACGTCCGGATCCTCGAGACGTGGATGAAGAGCTATCGCCCCAAGGAGTTGTTCGACGACAAGGGCCGCCTCAAGGGCGAGATTGCCGCGCTTGCGCCGCAGTGGAACCGGCGAATGAGCGCCAATCCGCACGCCAATGGCGGCCTCCTCCTGCGCGACCTGCGGCTGCCGAACTTCCGCGACTATGCGGTCAAAGTGCCTTCGCCTGGCGCTTCAACCGCGGAAGCGACGCGGGTCATGGGCGAATTCCTGCGCGACGTGATGAAACTTAATCTCGATTCGCGCAATTTCCGCCTGTTCAGCCCGGACGAGAACAATTCCAATCGCTGGCAGGACGTGCTCGAGGTCACAAACCGCGCCTGGGCCGCCGAGACTTTATCTTACGACGACCATCTCGCGCCCGATGGACGCGTGATGGAGATGTTAAGCGAGCACCAGTGCCAGGGCTGGCTCGAAGGCTATCTCTTGACCGGGCGGCACGGCTTCTTCTCCTGCTACGAGGCCTTCATCCACATCATTGATTCCATGTTCAACCAGCACGCGAAGTGGCTGAAGGTCTGTGGTCATATCCCGTGGCGCCGGCCGATCGCCTCGCTCAACTACCTGCTGTCGAGCCATGTCTGGCGTCAGGACCACAATGGCTTTTCCCACCAAGACCCCGGCTTCATCGATCATGTGATGAACAAGAAGGCGGAGGTGGTGCGGATCTATCTGCCGCCTGACGCGAACTGCCTGCTTTCGGTCACCGACCATTGCCTGAAGAGCCGCAACTACGTGAATGTGATCGTCGCCGGCAAGCAGCCATCGCCGCAATGGCTGACCATGGAGGAGGCGGTCAAGCACTGCGAGGCGGGGTTGGGCATCTGGCCATGGGCAAGCAACGACCACGGCGCCGAGCCGGACGTGGTGATGGCCTGCTGCGGCGACGTGCCGACGCTTGAGACCCTGGCCGCGGTCAAACTCCTGCGCCAGCATGCGCCCGAACTGAAAATAAGGGTCGTCAATGTCGTCGATCTGACGACGCTACAGCCCGCACGCGAACACCCGCATGGCCTTGCCGACCGCGACTTCGACGCCCTCTTCACCGTCGATAAACCGATCATCTTCGCCTTTCATGGCTACCCGTGGCTTATCCATCGGCTGACCTATCGGCGGACCGGCCACGACAACATTCATGTGCGCGGCTACAAGGAAGAGGGGACGACGACAACGCCTTTCGATATGTGCGTGATCAACGACCTCGACCGTTTCCATCTGGTCGGCGACGTCATTGACCGCGTGCCGAAGCTTGGCGAGCGCGCCGCCTACGCCAAGCAGGAAATCCGCGACCGGCTGATCGACCATCGCGAATACATCCGCCGCTACGGCGACGACATGCCGGAGATCAAGAACTGGACCTGGGGCGGCGTGGCGGCGTCCTCTGCGAGGGGCGCAACCTCGACTGAGGGCGACAACGTGTGAGTTGCGCCCCGCCTGGCGTTGGGGCCTGGACGCAGTGCGGGCGGTCGGGGTTCTGTCGTCTCTGGACGTCCGCGGACCCGACGGATGCAACTGAGTTTGGCGAACTCCAGCCAAGAAGGCGCTTGTCGCAAAGGAGGGAGCCCTTTGGGGCTTAAAGCATCCTCATCCAAGCTTTGAGGCCTGTCAGGTTATGAGCTTGACGCTTTCCTCAGGAGATTTTTGCCTCCTGCCGGCAGCGCGATCGCCATAGAGACAGGGTGCTCGACGACGGAATCTCGTTGCCGCCGCTGGAATATCCGTTCTCGATAGAGGAGGAACGGCGTGAAGATCGGGATCGTAGGCGCCGGACAGGTCGGCGCAACCACCGCTTACGCCATGATGATGCGTGGCGTCGGTTCGGAAATCGTGCTCGTCGACCGAAATGCAGATCTGGCGGTGGCTCAGGCGCGCGATATTCTGGACGCTGCAACTCTTGCGGACCCCCTCCGGGTTCGGGCCGGCGAGTTGGCGAAACTGGAGGGCGCGCGTGTTGTCGTGCTTGCCGCCGGCGTCAACCAGAGGCAGGGGGAGAGCCGTTTGGACTTACTGGCGCGCAACGCCGAAATCTTCGCGGAGATCGTGCCGGCGGTACTGGCGGCGGTAGCCGATCCTATCTTCCTTGTGGCGACCAATCCGCTCGACGTTATGACCCAGATTGTGACTGTCCTCGCCGGCCGGCACGGAGTGGCGCCAGAGCGCGTAATCGGGTCCGGAACGATCCTCGACTCCGCCCGGTTCTGTACGGCGCTCGCCGCACATCTCGGAATCAACCCGGCATACATCGATGCCCGGGTGTTGGGCGAACATGGCGACAGCCAGGTTTTGCACTGGTCCGGGGCCGTGGCCGGCAACCTGTCGGTGGCGGAGGCGGCGCGCCAGATGGGACGGGAACTGACGGGCGCCGACCGCAGCCGCATCGATACTGCGGTGCGCCGCGCCGCCCATGCTATCATCAAGGGCAAAGGAGCGACTTGGTTCGGCGTCGGCGCCGGTCTTGCCCGGCTGGCTCAGGTCATTCAGGGCGACGAGCGGGCATTGCTCACCTGCTCCATGTTGACGGCGGAGTGCCAGGGTGTCCGCGACGTGGCCCTGTCCCTGCCGCGCGTGCTCGGTGCGGCCGGCGTCGTGCGTACTCTCGCGCCAAAACTCGATGCCGCTGAGAGTGGCGCGCTCAAGCGGAGCGCGGAGATATTGAAGGAGGCGGCTGAAGGGGTAGGCTTCTAGACTTGGTTGCGTACTGGCATGCGCAAGCGCGGTCAGCCTTTCAAGTAAGCGCAGATGCTACGCGCGAATTCGCTTTAGCCGACAGAGACTTGGACCTGGGGGCAATGTTTGACCGAGGTCGGGGTCGCGAGAATTGCGTCGCGAAGGCGTCATGAGGAGACGCTACCAAGATCACTTGGCGGTTTTTGCTAAAAACGTCTCCACGCGTAGCCAAGGCAAGATGGCTCCCGCTGGGTGGGGACAACGACCGGACGGGCTATCACTAACGCGCCGCCAAAGAGCACAACAAGGAAAAACGCGGGTGGAGCGATGGAAGAGAAACCGAGGGCGTTCGACAAGGCGGAGCGGAGCTCATTGGCTTCCGGCAAGACCCTTGACCAGTACGGCCTCGGCTCCGCGCGCTTCGCCGGGGCGCCGGACGCGCTCTTCGAGCGGCGGCTCAAATTCGACAACATCGTCGAACCCGAGACCGCCAATACGCGCGAGCGCTACAAGGGCGCCGCTCGCGCGGTAAGAGACATTCTCTCCGACCGCTGGCTGCGCACCAACAAGACCTACGCGCGCGACAATCCGAAGTGGGTCTACTATCTCTCGATTGAGTTCCTCATCGGCCGCTCGCTCGGCAACAATGTCATGAACCTCATGCTCGATCCCATAGTCGAGCGGAGTTTTGGCGGCGACGGTCGCGAGTGGTGGGAGATCCTCCACGAGGAGCCCGACGCGGGTCTTGGCAACGGCGGCCTCGGTCGTCTGGCGGCCTGCTTCCTTGACTCGATGGCCACGATGAAGTTGCCGGCGATCGGCCATGGCCTGCGCTACGAACATGGCATCTTCCAGCAGAAAATTCGCAACGGCTGGCAAGAGGAGCGCCCGGACAATTGGCTGAGGCATCCCGACCCGTGGGAGGTGGTGCGCCCCGCCGAAAGCATCGAGGTGACGTTCGGATGCTCATTCGAGTTGCGTCAGGGCGTGCTGCGCATGATCCCGAACAGCCCCTCGACGCTCGTTGGCGTCCCCTATGATCGGCCGGTGGTCGGCTACGGCGGGAACACGGTCAACACGCTGCGATTGTGGAGCGCCACGGCCTCGGAGGGGTTTGACTTTCAGCGGTTCAGCGGCGGCGATTTCGTGGCCTCGATCGCCGAGGCGCTCAACGCGGAATCGCTGACCCGCGTTCTCTACCCCGACGATCATACGGTGCAAGGGCGCGAACTCAGGCTCATGCAGGAATATTTCCTCGTCGCCTGCTCGCTCGGCGACATCGTTCGCCGATTTCGCGAATCGAACTCGGACTGGCGGACGCTGCCCGACAAGGCGGCGATCCAGATGAACGATACGCATCCGACCCTGGCGGCGCCGGAACTCATGCGCATTCTGCTCGACGACGCGCATCTCGGGTGGGATGAGGCGTTCGACCTCACAAAGCGCACGCTCGCCTACACCAATCATACGCTCTTGCCCGAGGCGCTCGAGCGCTGGCCGGTCGAATGGATGCAATTCCTCATTCCGCGCCATCTCGAGATCATCTACGAGATCAACCGGCGGCTCATGGACGATATTCGCGCCCGCTTTCCGGGCGACGAGGGACGCCTTGCCAGGATCAGCCTCATCGAGGAGGGACAGGCCAGGCACGTCCGCATGGCCAATCTCGCGATTGTCGCCTCGCACAGCACCAACGGCGTGGCGGCGATCCATTCGAAGCTTCTGCGCGAGACGACGGTCCGCGACCTTGCGGAAGCCTTTCCCGAGCGCTTCAGCAACAAAACGAACGGCGTGACGCCGAGGCGCTGGCTCCGGCTTGCCAATCCGCCTCTTGCTGAGACAATTTCCGCCGCCATCGGCGACGCCTGGATCGCCGACCTCAGCCGATTGAAGGAGCTGCGCCCGCTCGCGGACGATGCAGCGTTTCGCGTTAAGGTTCTCGCGGCCAAACGCGCGGCCAAGACGAGGTTCGTCGACTGGGTCAAGCGGCACACGGAGGTCGTCGTCGATCCGGACACGATCTTCGATTGCCAGATCAAGCGCATTCACGAATATAAGCGGCAATTGCTCAACGCTCTGAGGATCGTCGTTCTCTACGATCGCCTGCGCGAAAACCCCGGCCTCGCCATGCCGCCCCGAACTTTCTTCTTCGCCGGCAAGGCCGCGCCCGCCTATCAGCTCGCCAAGGTGATCATCAAGTTCATCAACAATCTGGCGAGGACCATCGACAACGATCCGGCGGTTCAGGGAAAGCTCAAAGTGGTGTTCCTGCCGGAATACAATGTCACGCTGGCCGAGCGCTGCATCCCCGCGGCCGACGTCTCGAACCAGATCTCGACGGCAGGGTATGAAGCAAGCGGCACCAGCAACATGAAGTTCATGATGAACGGGGCGCTGACGCTCGGAACGCGCGACGGCGCGACGATCGAGATGGTGGAGGAGGCGGGGGAAGAGAATTTCTTCCTGTTTGGCCTCACCGCCGAGGAAGTCGCCAACAGCCGCCCCTGGTACTCTCCGTACTGGCACTACCAGAACGAGGCGGAGACGCGGAAAGCGCTCGACTTGATCTTTTCCGATCATTTCAGCCGGGACGAGCCGGGCATATTCGAGCCGCTCCGCGGCGCGCTCTTGACCCACGGCGACGCCTATATGCATCTCGCGGATCTCACGTCCTACCTCAAGGCGGACGGCGCCCTTTGCGATCTCTATCGCAAACCGGACGAGTGGGCGCGCAAGAGCATTCTCAACATCGCCGGCTCGGGCAAATTCTCCAGCGACCGCACGATCCAGCAATACGCCGACGAGATTTGGGGCGCGAAGCCCTGTCCAGTCACATAGTCCGCCCAGCGGCGGCTCTCGTTGGACGCGCTCGGCGCGCGTTTGACGGGCGCGTCGACCTGGGATCGCTCAGCTCTTGGGCGCGGTCCCCGTGCGCATCATTCGCATATGTTCAGCCCCCGCCCTTGCTTGTTCCTTGTGCGCGTTGCGGCTGTGGCGCAGATGCCTGCTGTGCGACCCGCCTCCACCCGCGTGGGCTGAGCTGGTCGTTGCCTGCGCAACTTGCATCGGCTGAGCCGTCGCGTCGGACTGAGCCAAAGCGCCGAGCGGCGAAAGGGCGACGAGCGCTCCAAGTCCGATTGCAGCAAACTTTTTCACCGTAACCTCCCCAGACGATCCGCTCGTTGCGGAACGCGGCCACAATGCGCGAACCGGAATCGGCTGTCCATCGGCGTCTTTGCGCATTGTTCTAGGTTCTTAGGCCATGTGCGGTTCGTTTCGCTATTCTAGGTAGGGCGCGAGCACATTTTCGATCCATTTCATGAATGCGCGGACTCGGCGCGACAGGTTGCTCCGATGTGCTACGACTAGGGACACGGCGAGCGCCCGGCGACGAAAATCGGGTATGATCTCCACAAGCGCTCCACTCTCCAAGTATCGGCCAATCCCCAAGAGTGGCGCCTGAATCAGGCCAAGGCCAGCGAGGGCGGCGGCTTCGTAGGTCTGCGCGCTGTTGACGTGTAGCGCACCTGGCAACTGAAGCGTCGCGTAGCTGTCGCCGTCCGGATATTCCCATCCATAGGGTCTTGCGCCCAGCATCGTCGAAAAATGAATTGTCCGATGTTCCTGACGCTGGAGATCTTCTAGCGATCGAGGGACGCCATAGCGTGCCAGATAGGCGGGACTGGCAGCGTTCACCATGCGCAACTTGCCCAGCGGGCGGGCAATCAGCGTCTCGTCCCCGATGGAACCAAGTCGCAATACGCAGTCAAACCCCTCTTGAACCAGATCAACTTGCCGATCCGTACTCGACACCTCCAGCTCCAATTCGGGGTGAGTGGCCATAAAATCCGGCAAGGCTGGCACGATCGTCGTGCGCGCTACCTCGGTTGGAAGATCGACCCGTAAGCGCCCGCGAAGCGCTACGCGATCGCCTGCGAACATCGAGTGTAGGTCATCAACGTCAGCAAGCAGATCCCGGGCACGGGCATGAAATACCCGTCCGTCTTCCGTTAACTGCACGCTGCGCGTCGTCCGGTGCAGGAGTTTGACACCGACATCTTCTTCCAGCTTCCGGACCGCCGTTGAGGCCCTTCCCTTCTGGATGCCCAGGCTATCGGCTGCGCGGGTGAAGCTCCCCATTTCCGCTACCGTTATGAAAATGAGGATGGGTTCGAGATTTTGCATTTTCGTGCCTTGGCATTGTTCACCGCAGAGAGAACAGTGAGTTCAATTCCTCGGTATTTATCATACCCAAGAGACACAGTAAGCAGTAAGCCTCGAAGATAGGCAACCCCATCGGAGAACGACAAGTGTCTGAAACTATGAACCTGCATCTGGCGCCCGAAGCCATGAACTTGCATCGCGCCCTGTGGGCCGGCCGGATAATGAGCGCGTTTGTCGTTATCGCTCTGTTGGCAGATGGGACTATTCAGCTTTTCGCGCCGGCACAGATCGCGAGCATGTTGCAGGAAACGGGGTTTGCGATGGACCTGACCCGTATCGTGGGTCCGATCATACTCGCCTGCGCCATCCTTTACGCCATCCCGGCCACCGCCGTCCTCGGCGCAATCCTCGTGACGGGCTTTCTGGGAGGCGCCATCTGCGCCCATGTCCGCATTGGTGAGCTGGGGTCGCCGCCGGAAATCATTTCCCTGCTTCTGGGCGCGATGACATGGGGCGGCCTCTACGCGCGCGATCCCCGTGTCCGGGCCATTCTGCCGCTCATCCGTTGAACCAACAGGGGCAGGGCTCTGTCCCTCAAGATCAGGAGAAGGTGCATGTTTTTAGTAATGGGAATCACGGGAAAAGTGGGCGGCGCAACGGCAGAACATCTATTGGCGCACGGCAAGGAAGTCCGCGCGCTGGTCCGCAATCGCGAGAAGGCGTCAAGCTGGGCGAACCAGGGCGTGGAACTGGTTGACGGCGATTGGAATGATTCGGCAGCCATCGAGCGGGCGCTCAAAGGCGTCGAAGGCGCGTTTGTCATGTTGCCGGCTATCTGGGCCCCCTCGCCCGATTTCAAAGAAGCAAAGGGTGTGATTGCAAACTATGTCGAGGCGCTCACCAGGGCAGCGCCGCCGCGGGTGGTGGCGCTCTCGTCGATGGGGGCAAACAGGACCAGCGGGCTGGGGATGATCACGGCGCTGTCGCTGCTGGAGCAAGGCTTTCGTGACCTGGCATCGCCAATCGCCTTCGTGCGCGCCGGCGGGTTCTTCGAAAACTTCCTTTACGGCCTGCACGTCGCCCAGGGCGGCACGCTGCCCGTCTACTACAATCCGACCAACCGGAAATCGACGATGGTCGCAGCAAACGACATCGGCGCTGAGGCGGCAACGCTGCTGATCGGGCCGGCGTGGTCGGGGAGTTCGCATCGTCGAGCTAGGCTCGATGGTCAGCGCGGATGAAGTCGCGGCTCAGTTGGGCGAAGTCATGCAGCGCGACGTCAAGGCGTTTAGCGTCCCACGGGCCGGGTGGCCAGCAGCGTTCGAGCAGTTCGGCATCCCGAAGGGCCAGACCGGACCGGCCGAAGCGATGTTCGAGGCCGTCAACGCGGGCTGGATGGACCTTGGCGTCAAGGACACGGAGCACGTCGCAGGGACGACGTCCGCTCGCGAAGTCTTCGCGGCGGCCCGGAAGGCCGCGACGGCGTGAACTGCGACGTTCACACCAAGAAAGATCGAGTTCGAACATGAAGGTTCTTGTTTTGGGTGCAATGGGGGGAACCGGACGGCTGATTGTCCGAGACGCCCTGGCGAAAGGCCGCCACAATGCGCGAACCGGAATCGGCTGTCCATCGGCGTCCTTGCGCGTTGTTCGAGGTTCTTAGCCCATGTACATTCCGCCGTTCACATGCAGCTCCTGCCCGGTAATGAACCGGCTCAGGGGCGAGAGCAGGTAGACCGCCGCGTCGGCGACGTCGCGAATATCCGAGCGGAATGGCAGGGATTGCTTGCTGATCACCCATTGGTCGAAGGCCGCGCGGTCATCGCCGTAGTGCTTGTGCTCGAGCGCGGTCGGAATGGCCCCAGGGCTCACCGCATTGACCCGGATATTGTGCGGACCAAGCTCCCGCGCGAGCGATCGGGTAAGGCCGAGAAGCGCACCTTTCGACATCGCGTACGGGACCTTCTCGGCCCAGCCTCCCGAGAGAATGACGCTCATCACATTGACGATCCCGCCTCCGCCTTTGCGCTTCATGTGCGGCGCGAGCGTCTGGCACAGCACGAAGGCGGCGTGGGCGTTGATCGTCTGAACCGCCAGGAACTCCTCGAGCGAATAGGCCTCGATCGGCGCCACGGGATCGATCGCCGCGTTGTTGACGAGGAAGTCAAAACCGTCGAGCTTGGCGGCGAGCGCTTCGCTCTCCAGTTTGAGGCGCGGGAGGTCGCCGAGATCGCCGGAGGCGAAGATCGCACGCCCCTTCCCGAATCTTCGTGAGAGCGCGCGCGCCTTTTCCACCCCGTCCGACGCCGCAAGATCGTGAAGGACCACCCGGCATCCGCTCTCGATGAGCGCTTCCGAGACCTTCGAACCGATGCCGCCGGCGCCCCCGGTGATGAGCGCGGTCTTGCCCTCGAACCCTTCCATTGCGCGGTTCCTCCAATGAGGCGATAGACGCCGACAAGCCCCCGCCGGGCGCTGGTGATAGGATGGACGCGCGCCGCCCGGCAACTCATGGAGCCGTTCGATGAAACCTCAAGCGCTTATCGTTGGCGCTGGCCCGGTAGGGCTGACCATGGCGGCCGAGCTGGCGCGTTACGGCGTCAGCGTTCGGATCGTCGACAAGGCGGCAGCGCGAACCGACAAGTCGAAGGCGCTGGTGCTCTGGAGCCGCACGCTCGAACTCATCGACCGCATGGGCTGCGGAGTGTCTTTTGTCGAGGCCGGTCTCAAGGTGCGCGGGGCCAATATCATCGCCGGCGCGACCGGGATCGCGCACATAGGCTTCGATGGCCTCGAGACGCCGCACCCTTATGGGTTGATGCTGCCCCAGAGCGAGACCGAGCGGTTGATGGAGCAGCATCTGAATTCGTTCGGCGTCGAGGTCGAGCGGCGGGTCGAATTGACCCGGTTCGTCGCCGACGAAGATGCGGTGACAGCCTTCCTGCGCCGCCCTGACGGGAGCGAGGAAACACTCGACGTCGACTGGATGATTGGCTGCGACGGCGCACACAGCGTCGTGCGTCACGGCCTGGGCATGGAGTTCGAGGGCGACACGTTGGTCACCCACTGGATCCTCGCCGACCTTCACCTCGCCGGCGGCCCGGCGCCGCAGGATGAGATCGAGATCTACTGGCATGCGGACGGCATACTGGCCCTGTTTCCGATCACTCCTGGACGCTATCGGGTGATTGCCGATGTCGGCGACGTCAAGCCGGGCGAGCATCCGAGCGACCCGACCCTGGAAGAGGTGCAGTCGCTCATCGATCAGCGTGGGCCGGGCGGCATCAGGGCCTCCGCGCCGATCTGGCTTTCTCCGTTCACGATCAACGAGCGCAAGGTGACCGACTATCGCGTCGAGCGGGTATTCCTCGCCGGCGACGCCGCCCACATCCACAGTCCCGCCGGCGGGCAGGGAATGAACACCGGGATGCAGGACGCGATCAACCTCGCATGGAAGCTCGCGCTCGTCTGCCGCGGCCTTGCCAACCCGGAGCCGCTGCTCGCGAGCTACAGCAGCGAGCGCAGCGAGGTCGGCAGAGAAGTGCTGGCGAACGCCGGCCGCCTGACGACGATCGCAACGCTGCGCGGCGGCCTGGCGCAGGGCATTCGCAACCATCTCGCTCAGCTTCTCTTTGGCCTCTCGCCGGTCATGCGAGCAATGACCAATGAGATGTCGGAACTGTCGATCGGCTACCCTCATGGTCCCATCACCGCAGCGGGACACACGCATTCTAAGCCGGCTCCGGGCGCGCGGGCGCCGGTCAGCGCCGCCGGGCATCGCGTGGGGTCAGGCGACCGGCCGCGGTTTGCAATCTTCGCGGTCGCCGATGAGGGAAGCACGGCCCTGATCGCTCGCTACGCCGATCTGCTGGAGCCCGAAACCCGGGCGGCTTTTGCGGACGACGGGATTTGGCTCGTGCGGCCCGACGGCTATGTGGCGATGACCGCCCGGCGCGGGGACTGGGATCGAGTTGGCGCTTATCTCGACTGGGTCACTGGGGCCTCTGGGGCGGACGACGGCCCCTAACCCATTGGGCGGACGCGGGGTAAGCGCGTTCGTCGTTCCGCGCGCCGATTCAAGACGAAGCGCGGGACGTCGACTTCCAACCCCCGAAAATCCCACGCCCTAACGGAAGATTAACCTTAACGACCCCTAATGTCGCACGGGGGCGGTCCCGCGGGCGGGAATCCCCTCGGATTCGTTGACGCCCACGGGGTCCCATGCTATCCCACGCCATCCCGTCAACTGACCGCGCCTGCGCGCAGTCGCCGAGCGCCGAGATGCGCCCGGCGCACGCCTGCTCGCGCGCCGAGGGGCCGCGCGGTGGATCGATTTCTTTCGCACTTCACTCATCGGTTCGACGCCAAGGGCCGGATCTCGATTCCGGCCGCCTTCCGCCAGGTGCTGGCGAAGGACGGCTTCGCTGGCGTCTACGCCTATCCGTCGCTCGATCAGCCCGCGCTCGACTGCGGCGGCCACGCGCTCATCGCCGAGATCGACACGCTGCTTCAGACGATGCCGCCCTATTCGCCGGCCCGCGACGCTTTCGCGACCGCGCTTCTTGGCATGAGCGAGATTCTGCGCCTCGACGCGGAGGGCCGGGTCTTTTTCGAGGAGCGGCTGAAGTCGGCGCTGGGGCTCGACGGCGAAGCGGTGTTCGTCGGGCAGGGGCACAAGTTCCAGATCTGGGAGCCCGGGCGGTTTCAGACCCATCTCGAAGAGGCGCGGGCCCGGGTCCGGCGATTGCGCGCGGAGCGCGAAGCGCTCGCGCCGGCGGAGACGCCGCGATGAGCCGAGCCGTTCCGGCTGAGCTTGGCCACGTTCCCGTCCTTCTCGATCAGGCGATCGCGGCGCTCGAGCCTCGGGCCGGCGGCCTCTATGTCGACGCCACCTTCGGCGCCGGCGGCTATGCGCGCGCGCTTCTCGATCGCGGCGGCTCGGTGATCGCCCTCGATCGCGACCCGTCGGCCATTCGGGCCGGCGCGGCTCTTCAAGCTTCGTCTGGCGGCCGGCTTCGGCTCATGGAAGCGCGCTTCGGCGAACTCGACGCGGCGGCGAAGCGTCTCGGCGTCGAGGCGGCCGATGGCGTCGTGTTCGACATCGGGGTTTCGTCGATGCAGCTCGACGAAGCGGGGCGCGGGTTTTCGCTCAGGTTCGACGCGCCGCTCGACATGCGCATGGAGGGCGAGGGACGCTCGGCCGCCGACATCCTCCGCGATGAGGACGAGGCGACGATCGCCGACATCCTCTATCACTTCGGCGAGGAGCGGGCCGCGCGCCGCATCGCCCGCGCCATCGTCGCCGACCGGACGGCGAAGCCATTTGCGTCGACGCTCGAGCTTGCCAGGCTCATCGCCCGCGTCGCCCCGGCGCGGCGCGGCGAGATGACCCATCCGGCGACGCGCGCCTTCCAGGCCCTGCGCATCGCGGTCAACGACGAGCTTGGCGAGCTCGTGCGCGGCCTTGCCGCCGCCGAGCGGCTCCTCAAGCCGGGCGGCCGGCTCGCGGCGGTGACTTTCCATTCGCTCGAGGACCGCATCGTCAAGCTTTTCTTCGCCGGCCGCTCAGGCCGCGGCCGCGCCGCCTCGCGCCGATTGCCCGGCGAGCCCAAGGAAGCCGAGCCCACGTTCGAGGTCCCGCGCGGCCAGCCGATCGAGCCTGGTGAAGCGGAAGCGCTCGCAAATCCGCGCTCGCGGTCGGCCAAACTGCGTTACGGCGTGCGAACCGGCGCGCCGCCGCTGGAAATGGACCCGGCGATCGAGGCGCTCGCGCGACTGCCGGCTCGACGGGGGAGACGCGGCTGATGTGGCGTTTCATGCACGCGGCCGCGATCGCCGCGCTCATCGGATCGGCGGCTTATGTCTATGGCGTCAAGTACCGCACCATCTACGCCTCCGAGGAGCTCGTGAAGACCCGCCATCTCATCGACAAGGAGAAGGATGCGATCAATCTCCTGCGGGCGGAATATGCGCATCTCGCGCGCCCCGACCGCGTTCAGGCGCTCGCAGAATCCAAACTCGGCCTGCAGCCGCTGGCCCTGACCCAGATCGCGACCGTCGATGAATTGCCGGAGGCCCAGCCGAAGGTCGACTCGATCGGCCGCACTCTCGAGACCCTCGGATTCACGGCCGACAATTCGACGCCGGCCGTCACCGCCGCCGACTCGACGCCTCCGGTGAGGTGGTGAGGGATGGCCAAGACCCCAACCGAGCCAAGCGCAAAGCCAAAGGTCCGGTTCAACCTCAATCCGGCGGATGTGCTGGCTGACGCCGCGATCGTGCGGCTGCGGCGCTTCCTGCCGGAGAATTTCGGCGTTGACCTCCCCCAAACCGCGCCGCCGTCGCCCGCCGCGAAGGCGACGAATGCGAAGCTGAAGGCCTTCGCGCGCGAGCTCCTGTCGACCCGGCTCGACCGCTCGGGCGCGCGCGTCCGCACCCTGGCGCTTGGCCTGTTCGTCGCCTACGGCGTCCTCGGCGCGAAACTGCTCGTGCTCGGCCTCTCGCATGATCCGCCGCAGACGCTGAAAGCTGCGGCCGATGACGCGGTCTCCGGCGCGAGGCCCGATCTTTTGGACCGGAACGGCGCCATTCTCGCCACCGACGTCAGGACGATGTCGGTGTTCGCCGAGCCGAACCGGATCATCGACAAGGACGAGGCGGTCGAGCTCATCACCGCCGTGCTGCCGGATGTCGACGCCAAGGAGCTGCGCGAGCGGTTGAGCTCGAAAAAAGGCTTCATCTGGGTCAAGCGGCAGATCACGCCAAAAGAGCAGGCCGAAATCTTTCATCTCGGATTGCCAGGCGTCGGATTCCTCCCCGAAAACAAGCGCGTCTATCCCAATGGACCGATTGGCGCGCATGTGATCGGGTTCGTCGACAAAGACAATGTCGGCATCGCCGGCATGGAGAAATATCTCGACCAGCAGAGCCTGACCGATCCGCATGTCGCCGGCTTCACCGTCGATCCCGACAGCCTGAAGCCGTTCAGGCTGTCGCTCGACCTCAGGGTGACCCACGCGCTGCGCGACGAGCTCCTGGACGGC
Source organism: uncultured Alphaproteobacteria bacterium (assembly GCA_963794155.1). Taxonomy (GTDB): domain Bacteria; phylum Pseudomonadota; class Alphaproteobacteria; order Rhizobiales; family Beijerinckiaceae; genus Roseiarcus. The sequence goes on from CAWCCX010000013.1 coordinate 235,547, forward strand.
CTTGGGCGCTTCCACGCCAAGGCCGCCGCGGGCGTGGTCATCGATGTCAACACCGGCGAGGTGCTGGCGCTCGAATCCCTGCCGGATTTCGATCCGAACGACCCGGGCGACGTGCGCGACCCGACCAAGATCAACCGCATCAATGTCGGCGTCTATGAAATGGGCTCGACATTCAAGGCGCTCTCGATCGCGATGGCGCTCGAGTCGGGCAAGGTCAATCTCGGCTCGCATGTGGACGCGCGCGACAGCTTGCGCTACGGGCGGTTCACCATTCACGACTTTCACGCCACCCATCGCGTGCTTACGGTGCCGGAAGTATTCACCCATTCGTCGAACATCGGCGCGGCGCGCCTCGCGCTGATGGTTGGCGTCGAGGGCCATAAGGCCTTCTTGCGGAAGATGGGCCAGCTCGACCGGCTGCGCACCGAATTGCCGGAGAGCGCCGAGCCGCTGGTGCCCAAGCGCTGGGCGCTTCTCAACACGATGACCATTGCCTTCGGCCAAGGACTCAATGTCGCGCCGATTCAGGCGGTGATGGCGGTCTGCGCTCTGGCCAACGGCGGCAAGATGATGACGCCGACCTTTCTGCCGCGCACCGAAGATGAGGCGGAGAAGGTCAGCCATCGCGTCGTGAGCGAACAGACTTCCGAGTCGATGCGCTACCTGATGCGCTCGAACGCGACCCATGGGTCGGCAAGTTTCGCCAATATTCCCGGCTACTACGTCGGCGGCAAGACCGGGACCGCCGACAAGATCATCCACGGCCACTATTCGGAGAACAAGGTTTTCAACACTTTCATGGCGATCACGCCGGCTGACAAGCCAAAGTACCTCTATCTGACCATCTACGACGATCCGCAGCCCGCGCCGGAGGACCATGGATTCCATACCGCCGCCTACAACGCCGGGCGGGTCGCGGGCGCGCTGATTCGTCGCGTCGAGCCGTTGATGGGCGTTCCGCCCATGAAGGAGCTGCCGGATCAGCCGTTCCCCATCATCGCCCGATTGGGGTATGGAGCCGACGCCGACAAGACCGGCAAGGAGTGAAACGCGGGCGATGAGACGGCTTGGCGACATCCTCGAGCTCAAGGGCTCCGATCGCGCGCTCGCTTCGCGGGCGGTCGCCGGGCTCGCCTTCGACAGCCGGAAGACCGCGCCCGGCGACGTCTTCTTCGCCCTTGCCGGCGCGAAGGACGACGGCTTCCAGCACATCGCCCAGGCGGTGGCGAAAGGCGCCGCGGCGGTCGTCGCCGAACGCTGGACGGAAGTCCCGAACGCCGCCTTCGTCAGGGTCGCCGATGCCCGCGCCGCGCTTGCCCACGCCGCCGCGCGCTTCTATCCGCGTGAGCCCGAGAGCATCGTCGCCGTCACCGGAACCAGCGGGAAGACTTCGGTCGTCGCTTTCGTCCGCCAGGTCTGGCGGGCGCTCGGGCTTAAGGCGGCCTCGATCGGGACGCTCGGCGTCGTGTCGGACCCGCTGACGGTCTACGGATCGCTGACCACCCCCGACCCGATCGCGCTCCACGAGCTTCTCGACCGGCTTGCTGCGCTTGGCGTCACCCACCTCGCCATTGAGGCCTCCTCGCATGGACTCGACCAGAAGCGGCTCGACGGCGTCCGCCTGCGCGCGGGCGCCTTCACCAATCTGACCCGCGACCACATGGACTACCATGCGACGGTCGAGGACTATCTCGCCGCCAAGTTGCGGTTGTTCCGGGATCTCCTGCCCGACGGCGCCCCGGCCGTCATCGACGCCGACAGCGCAATCGCGCCGCGCGTGATCGCGGCGGCAAAAACGCGCGGGCTCGAGGCGGTGACGGTCGGCGAGAAGGGAGAAACGATCCGGCTCGTCTCGACCGCGCGCGACCGCTTCTCGTCGAATCTCGAGCTCGAATTCGGCGGCCGCCGCCGCCGCGTGAAGTTTCCTCTGCCCGGCGGCTTCCAGATCTCGAACGCGCTGGTCGCCGCCGGTCTCTGCATCGCTGCGGGCGGCGAAGCCGACGCCGTCTTTGATGCGCTGCAAGGGCTGCGCGGCGCGCCGGGGCGCCTGGAGCGCGTCGGCGAAGTCCGCGGCGCGGCGGTGTTCGTCGACTACGCGCACAAACCCGACGCGCTCGAAAAGGCGCTCGCCGCCTTGCGGCCTTTCGTGCGCGGTCGCCTCGTGCTCGTTTTCGGCTGCGGCGGGGATCGCGATCCGGGGAAGCGCCCGATCATGGGCGGGATCGCCGCGCGGCTGGCCGATGTGGCGATCGTCACCGACGACAATCCGCGCTCCGAGAATCCCGCCGCCATTCGCGCCCAGATCCTCGCCGCCGCGCCTTCGGCGGTCGAAATCGGCGATCGGGCGGCGGCCATCCGGGCGGGGATCGCGATGCTCGCCGACGGCGACGCGCTCATGATCGCCGGCAAGGGTCACGAGACCGGCCAGATCGTCGGCGCGAAGACGCTGCCGTTCTCCGACGCCGACGAAGCGCGCGCGGCGCTCAAGGAGGCGGCGTGACAGCGCTGTGGAGCGAGACCGAACTCATCGGCGCGCTCGGCGCGGCCCCGAGCGCGCCGTTGGACGCGGCCGTTGGCGGCGTCTCGATCGACAGCCGGACGCTTGAGGCCGACGATCTCTTCGTCGCCATCAAAGGCGACGCGCATGACGGCCACGATCATCTCGCGCGCGCCTTCGAAGCCGGAGCTGTCGCCGCGGTCGTATCGCGCGAGCGGGCCGGCCGGCTCGCCGCATTCGGGCCGGTGTTCGCGGTCGACGACACGCTAGAGGCGATGGAGCGGCTCGGCGTTGCGGGCCGCGCGCGGTCGCGGGCGCGAATCGTCGCGGTGACCGGTTCGGTCGGCAAGACGACGGTCAAGGAGATGCTGCGGACGATGCTTTCGGCCTCAGGCGCGACGCATGCCTCGGCTCATTCCTACAACAATCACTGGGGCGTTCCGCTGACGCTTGCGCGCATGCCTGCGAACGCCCGCTATGGGGTCATCGAGATCGGCATGAATCACGCAGGCGAGATTGCGCCGCTTGCGCGCATGGCGCGGCCGAACGCGGCCCTGGTGACGACGATCGCCCCGGTCCACATCGAGCACCTCGGCTCGATCGAAGCAATCGCCGACGCAAAAGCCGAGATCTTCCTCGGTCTCGAGCCGGGGGGCCCGGCCGCGCTCAACCGCGACGCGCCGCAATTCGAGCGGCTCGCGAACAAAGCCCGGGCGCGGGGCGCGCGGGTCCTCAAGTTCGGCCGCGGCGCCGATTGCGACGCGCGGCTGATCGAGGTCGAGCCGATCGACGGCGGCTCGCGGGTGAGGACGCAGATCCTCGGCCGCGAGCTTGATTTCGTGCTCGGCGCGCCCGGCGTCCACATGGCGGAGAACACGCTGGGCGCGCTGCTGGCGGCGGAAGCCCTTGGCGTCGACCTTGACGCCTGCGCCGCGGCGCTGAGCTCGTTTTCGCCCCAAGAGGGCAGAGGGGCGCGCTTCTCGGTGGCGACGCCAGACGGCCCGGCGACCATCATCGACGAAAGCTACAACGCCAATCCGGCGTCGATGCGAGCCGCGCTCAAGCTGCTGGCGGCAGCGAACCCGGGGCCGAAAGGGCGCCGCATCGCCGTCATCGGCGACATGCTCGAGCTCGGCGAGAAGGCGAGGGCGATGCACGCCGAACTCGCCGCCGATCTTAGCGCCAACCGCGTCGACCTCCTGTTCGGCGCCGGCCCGCTCACCCGCGCGCTCTACGACGCCGCCCCAGCCTCGATGCGCGCGGCCTGGGCCGAGCGGTCGAACGAACTCGCGGACCAGGTCGTCCGCACCCTGCGCGGCGGCGACATCGCGATGGTCAAAGGCTCGAACGGCAGCCGCATGGGTCCGTTGGTCGCGGCGCTGCGCAACCACTTCGCCCGCGGCGCGGGAGGCTAGACATCGATGCTCACATGGCTGTCTGAGCTCCCGGGCGCTTTTCACCTGTTCCGCTATCTGACCTTCCGCACTATCGGCGCCGCGGGGACCGGACTGTTCCTGGTCTTCTTCTTCGGCCCGACGATCATCTCCGCCCTGCGGCTGAGACAGCATGGGGGACAGCCGATCCGCCTCGACGGACCGACCTCGCATCTCCTGAGCAAGAAGGGCACGCCGACCATGGGCGGGCTCATGATCCTGTTCGGCCTCTTCGTCTCCGCGCTGCTGTGGGCCAATCTCGAAAGCCCGTATGTGTGGATTGTGCTGTTCGTCACCGCCGGCTTCGCCGTCATCGGCTTCTACGACGACTATCTCAAGGTGACCAAGCAGTCGGATCGCGGCTTCTCCGGCCGCGCCCGCCTCGTCGGCGAATTCATCATCGCCGCGCTCGCCTGCTATGCGATGATGCTGGTCGGCGCCAATGGCGCGACCGCGCTCGCGGTGCCGTTCGTCAGCGGCTTCGTGTTCGATTTCGGCTGGGCGTTCCTGCTGTTCGGCCCGTTCGTGATCGTCGCCTTCGGCAATGCGGTCAATCTGACCGACGGGCTCGATGGGCTTGCCATCGTGCCGGTGATGATCGCTGCCGCGACCCTCGGCCTGATCGCCTATTTCGCCGGCAATCTTTTGTATTCGCACTATCTTCTGATCAATCACGTGCCGTTCGCCGGCGACCTGATGGTGGTCTGCGGGGCTCTGATCGGCGCAGGCGTCGGGTTCCTGTGGTTCAACGCTCCCCCGGCGCAGATCTTCATGGGCGACACCGGCTCGCTGGCGCTGGGCGGCCTCCTCGGCGCGACCGCGGTCGCGATCAAGCACGAAGTCGTGCTCGCGGTGATCGGGGGGTTGTTCGTAATGGAGGCGGCGTCGGTCGTGGTGCAGGTGGCGTCGTTCAAGCTGACCGGCAAGCGGGTATTCCGGATGGCGCCGATCCATCATCACTTCGAGCAGCTCGGCTGGTCCGAGCCGCAAATCGTCATGCGGTTCTGGATCATCGCCTTCGTGCTCGCGATGGTCGGTCTCGCCTCGCTCAAGCTGAGGTGACGATGACGCCGGTCGAGACCATGCGCGGGCAGAGCGTCGCCCTCTTCGGCCTCGGCGGCTCCGGGCTCTCGACCGCGCGGGCGCTGGTCGAAGGCGGCGCGGACGTGGCCGCCTGGGACGACAGCGCCGCCGCCCGGGAACGCGCTGGCGCCGCAGGCATTGCGCTCATCGACCTCGCCGAGGCTGACTGGCGGGGCTTCATGCTGTTCGTGCTCGCGCCCGGCGTGCCGCTCACGCATCCGGCGCCGCACTGGACGGTCAACCTCGCCGATGCGGCGGGCGTTCCGATCGTCGGCGACATCGAGCTCTTCGCTCGCGAGCGCGGCGCGAGAGCGCCCGACGCGCCGTTCGTCGCCATCACCGGCACCAACGGCAAATCGACCACCACCGCGCTTATCGCCCATGTGTTGAGAGAAGCCGGGCGCGACGTGGCGATGGGCGGCAATATCGGCGTCCCGGTCCTCGACCTGCCGCCGCCGGCGCCCCTGCGCACGCATGTCGTCGAGTGCTCGTCCTACCAGATCGATCTCGCCCCCTCGCTCGCGCCGAGCGTCGGCCTCCTCATCAATATCACCCCCGACCATCTCGACCGGCATGGCGATCTTGCCGGCTACGCGGCGGTCAAGGAGCGCCTGGTCGCCCATTCTGACGTCGCGCTGGTCGGCGTCGACGATGAGCCGTGCCGCGAAATCTATGCGCGGCTGAAGGCGCGGGCGGGCGCGCCTCGCGCTGTCGCGATCTCGGGCAAGGAATCTCCGCTCGCCGACATCTGGGTCACGGAGCATCGGGTGATGGCGCGCGGAGAGGCCGCGCCGGCGGCCGACCTTGCGGCCGCGCGCGCGCTTCGCGGCGTCCACAATGGGCAGAACGCGGCCTTCGCTTACGCCGCCGCGCGGACGCTCGGGGTCGAACGCGAGCTGATCCAGCGCGGCTTCTTAACCTTTCCCGGGCTCGCTCACCGCATGGAAGAAGTCGGCCGGTTTGGCCGGGCGCTGTTCATCAACGACTCGAAGGCGACCAACGCCGACGCGGCCGAAAAGGCGCTGCTCTGCTTTCGCGACATCCACTGGATTGTCGGCGGCCGGCCGAAGGCGGGCGGCGTCGAGCCGCTGCGCGCGCTCTTCCCGCGCGTCGCGAAGGCCTACCTGATCGGGGAATCCAGCGACGAGTTCGCGCAGACCCTCGCCGGAGCGGTTCCTTTCGAACGCTGTGGGACCCTAAGCGCGGCGACCGAAGCGGCGGCCGAGGACGCGGCGCGCTCGCCAGCAAGCGAGCCTGCGGTCCTGTTGTCGCCGGCCTGTGCGTCGTTCGATCAGTTCGCGAATTTCGAGGCCCGCGGCGACGCCTTTCGCGCGTACGTCGCCCAATGGCTCGAGCGCCGCGCGGCGGCCGGGATGCACGCAAAGAAGGAGGCCTAGAGCCGATGGTGTCGAGAGTTCGAACGCGGCCCGCTTGCGGACTGGATGCGCACCGCCGACCGCTGGCTGATCGGGTCGTTCGTGGCGCTCATGGTGATTGGGCTCGTGATGGCGCTCGCGGCTTCTCCCGCGGTCGCCGAACGGCTCAACCTCTCGACCTTCCACTTCGTCGACCGGCAGGCGCTGATGCTGGTTCCGACCGCGGCGCTGATGATCGCGACCTCGTTCCTATCGCCGCGCCACGTGCGGCGCGCGGCGCTCTTGACGTTTATCTTGTCGTTCGCACTGATCATTCTCGCGCTGATGTTCGGCGCCGAGGTCAAGGGGGCGCGGCGCTGGATCTTCGGCCTCCAGCCGTCGGAGTTCATCAAACCCGCGTTCGTCGTTCTCGCCGCCTGGGCGTTCACCGAAGGCGGACGGACCGGCCCGACTGCGGTTCCGGCCAAGATCCTTTCGTTCGTATTGCTGCCGCTCACTATTGCGCCGCTCATCCTCGAGCCCGACTTCGGCCAGACGATGCTGGTCGCGATCGTCTGGACCGCGCTCTTCTTCCTCGCCGGCCTGCACTGGTTCTGGGTGGTCGCGGTCGGTGGAATGGGCATGGCCGGCGGCTTCGCGGTGTTCAAATTGTCGCCGCACGTGCACGAGCGGGTGCTGCGCTTTCTCGATCCGGATTCGACCGGCGGCCTGGTCGACACCTTCCAGGTCGACACCGCCCTGCAAAGCATTCTGTCGGGCGGCTGGTTTGGTCGCGGGCCGGGCGAGGGCGTCTACAAGCGTATCCTGCCCGACGCGCACACCGACTTCGTCTTCGCCGTGACCGGCGAAGAATTCGGCATGATCGCATGCATGGCGCTGATCGTCTTTTTCGCCTTCATCGTGCTGCGCGCGCTCTTTCTCGCCGCCCGTAACCCGGACCCGTTCTGCCGTCTCGCGGCCGCTGGCCTGACGGTGATGTTCGGCGTCCAAAGCTGGATCAACATGGCGGTCAACCTGCGGGCCATGCCGGCCAAGGGAATGACCTTGCCGTTCATCTCCTATGGCGGCTCGTCGCTCTTGGCGCTCGGCCTCGGCATGGGCTTCCTCATCGCCGCGACCCGCAAGCGTCCGGCCGCCGATCTCGATCACCCGGGCCCCCCGGACGAATGAGCGCGGCGCGCCCGATCCTGCTCGCGGCCGGCGGCACCGGCGGCCATCTCTTTCCCGCGGCCGCGCTGGCCGCCTCGCTCGCCAAGCGGGGGGTGGAAGTCGAGCTCGCGACCGACAGCCGGGCGCTCAAATACGGCGGCGATTTTCCCGCCCGCGCCATCCACGCCTTTCCGGCGGCGACGACCACGGACGCGGGCGCGCTCGCCAAGGCGCGCGCCGCGGTCACCCTTGGCGCTGGGCTTGCGACCGCGCTTCTGAAGCTGAGAGCCATCGGGCCGCGGGCGGTCGTCGGCTTCGGCGGCTATCCGACCGTGCCGCCGCTCCTCGCCGCCTGGCTCTTGCGAGTTCCGAGCGTCCTGCATGAGCAGAACGCGGTGATGGGCCGGGCCAACCGGTTTTTGAGCTCCCGCGTCAACCGCATCGCCTGCGGCTTTCCCCTGAAGGGGGTCGATCGCGCGATCGAGGCCAAAATCCGGGTCACCGGCAATCCGGTGCGCCCCTCGGTCATCGCCGCGGCGGCGCTTCCTTATCCCGAACAGGTCGGGCGGCGCCTGAACGTTCTCGTCACCGGCGGTTCGCAGGGGGCGCGGGTCATGGCCGACGTCGTGCCGGCGGCGCTGGCGCTTTTGGCGCCGGACGAGCGGCAATGGATCCGCCTCACCCAGCAGGCGCGCGGCGAGGACTCTTCGCGGGTCGCGGCGGCCTGCGCGCGAATGGGCTTTCCGGTCGAGATCGCCGAGTTCTTCTCCGACCTGCCGGCGCGGATCGCCGCCGCTCATCTCGTCATCGGCCGCGCCGGCGCCTCGACCGTCTCGGAGCTGGCGGTGATCGGCCGGGCTTCCGTCCTCGTGCCGTTCCCGCACGCGCTCGACCAGGACCAGGCGGCGAATGCGGCGGCGCTCGCGGCCAGCGGCGGCGCGGTGGTCGTGCCGCAGCCCGAATTCACCGCCGAGCGGCTGGCGGCGATCCTAAAGGGCGCGCTTGCCGCGCCCGAGAAGCTCGCCGCCCAAGCCGCGGCGGCGAAGTCGGTCGGCGTCCCGGACGCCGCCGAGCGCCTCGCCGACCTCGTGATGGAGGTCGCGCAGCCGGCCGAAGAGCTGCTCGCGACTCAGCGAACTTGACGAACCGCTAGGCCGGGGCGTTGTCGAACATCAACATGTCCGGTTGCGAATTTTTGCACGTCGGCGGCGGCCGCTTGGCCTTCGGCGCTGCCGAAGGCGCTTTGGATCGCCGCCATACTGTCAAAGCTCAAAGTCGCAACGAGATGAACGCCGGTCGCCCCCGCTGGCGAAGCCACAGGACCGCGGCTGATCTCGTAGCGCCTGAGCCCAGGAAGCTTCTTGGCGATCGGGATGTGGGTCTCCGCGTAATATTTGTCGAACGCGGCTGCGTCCTTCGGAGTTCTTGTAGAGCACGACCAGGCTTGCCATTGCGTTCCTCCCTCGACGGCGCGCCTCAAGGCCGAGCGCTTTTAAGTCCGCGGCGCCTCGGCGATCATGGGGGGATATCCGCACGCGCGCAAGCCGATAGGGACCGATGCGAAGGAACGCGAAGCCGGCGGGCACTCCCGACGCCGCGTCGCGCGACGAATGGTCGCCGCCAATGGGAAGCATGCGCACGAGCCGAATATTCGACTTTCGCCTGGCGGCGCGGCGTTACGCCGCAGTGGCTTGGGTTCGTCCCTTGACGTAATCCGTCAGCCCAGAGGCGAGCCAGTCGAACAGAAGCCGCACTCGCGGCGCGGTCTTCAAGTCGCGGTGCATGACCAGCCAGACTTCGAGCGTCATCTGGAAGGCGTTGGGTAGTACCGGGACGAGTTCGGGCGTGCGACGGGCGATCATGTCCTGGCAGCCGCCGATGCCGACGCCGGCGCGCAACGCGGCGAGCTGGGCGAGATCGCTGTCGCAGCGAAAGCCGAAATCCTCCCGCGTGAGCGCCTTCGCGAATGAGCCCGCGGAGCGAAACGTCTGGTTGTCGCGGTCGAAGCCGATGAAGCAATGCTGCGGCAGATCGGCGAGCGAGCACGGTTCGCCGAACCGGGCGAGATAGTCGCGGTGCGCATAGAGCCGGATGCGGGTCGAGCCGATGCGGCGGGCGACGAGTCCGCTCTGGGTCGGGCGGATCATCCTGACCGCGATGTCGGCCTCGCCGCGGGCGAGATCCTGGTTGCGGTTGCTGAGCGCAAGCTCGATCGCGATCCCGGGATTGCGGGCGCGGAAGCCGGCGAACATCGCCGGCAGCGCCTCCGCCCCCATGATCTCGCTCGCGGTCACCCGCACGACCCCGCGATCGATCGAAGCCGCCGACGAGGCTGAGCGCGCGAGCGCCGCGGCGGCCGCGGCCATCGCCTCGCCATGGGGGCTGAGCGCTTTCGCCGCGGCCGTGGGGCTAAGCCCGCGCGGGGAGCGGGTGAACAGGGTCACGCCCAGCGCGTCTTCGAGCGCGTCGATATGGCGCCCGACCGTCGGCTGGGTCAGGCCGAGCCGGCGCGCGGCGCCGCTCAGGCTTCCGTCGCGCGCGACCTCGAGGAAGGTGCGCAGTTCGTCCCAGGCAGGCTCGCGTCGGCTCATACGAAAATGTATAGCCGGTCAAGATAAATATGCAATTCCGCAGAGGGGAGGGAGGGCGTATCGAGGAAGCGTCGAAGCGGCGCGGCAGGCGCCATCGGCAAAGGAGGCCAAAATGACCGCGATCGCTTCTCGCTTCGCCGATCACTCCCCGCCAGCGTCCGCCACGCGCGGCGCCGGCTTCTCTTCGCCGGCTGGGGTCAAGGCGATCCTGCGCCTCGAGGGCGCGGCCGCTCTTGCCGCCGCGGTCGCGCTCTACGCCCACACCGGATTTTCGTGGCCGCTGTTCGCCCTCCTGCTTCTCGCGCCGGACCTGGCGATGCTCGCCTATCTCATTGGCCCCAGAGCTGGCGCGGCGGCCTATAATGTCGTCCATACCTACGCGCTCGCCGTTCCGCTTGCGCTCGCCGGCTATTGGCTCGCCTCGCCGCTCGCCTCGGCTGTCGGGCTCATCTGGATCGCCCACATCGGCATGGACCGCATGCTCGGCTACGGCCTCAAATATGCGAGCGGTTTCCGCGACACCCATCTCGGCCGCGTCGGCCGGGCGTGAACATCCCCGCCCCCACAAGGGGGGCGGGAGAGCGCGCAGCCGCCAGCGCAATCCTCGGACGATCGGAGACCATCCATGCGTGTGCACGCCATTCAGACTGGCCGGGTGCGGATCAAGGCGAGCCAGATCGTCGCACGTGGCCATGGGCTCAGGCGCCGCCTCGCGCCGCTGATCGACAGCGAGTGGTCACCCTGGCTGCCGATCTTCGCCTACGCGATCGAGCATCGCGACGGGGTTATCCTCGTCGATACGGGCGCATCCGCCGCCGCCAAGCGCCTGCCACGCTGGCATCCCTACTTCCGGAACGCGGTGCGCTTCGATATCGAGCCGGAAGAGGAAGCCGGGCCGCAGCTTAGGGCGATCGGCATTCGATCAGCCGACGTCAGGCGGATTGTGCAGACCCATCTCCACATCGATCATGACGGCGGGCTCGCGGCGTTCCCGGCGAGCGAAATTCTGGTCAGCCCAGGCGAGCTTCGGCGCGCGTCCGGGATCGCCGGCCGGATTGGCGGCTATCTGCCGCAGCGCTGGCCCACCGATTTCGATCCAAAGCCGCTCGTCCTCGACGGCGGGCCATACGGGCCGTTCGCGCGCTCGCGGCGGCTCACTGCCGATGGCGCGATCGTCGCCGTGGCGACGCCCGGCCACACGCCCGACCATCTCTCGGTCATCGTCGAGGATGGAGACACGGCCATCTTCATCGCCGGCGACGCTTCCTACAGCGAGGCGACGATGCGCGCTGGCGCGATCGACGGCGTCAGCGACGACGAAGGGCAAGCGGCGGCGACGCTCGCCGCCATCCAGGCATTCGCCGCGTCGCGGCCGACGATTTACTTGCCGGCGCACGACCCGGACGCCGCGCGGAGGCTTGCTGAGCGAAAAACGGCGGGCGCTTCGGACGTCAGTCCATCACCGCATGCGCCGCCGCTTCTCGCGAGGCGGCCGCCGCTACGGATTTCGGCGAGCGGATGAGGGCGAGCAACGGGAAGGCGCAGAGCGAGACGAAGGTCATGAACAGGAAATCGTTCGAGTAGGCCATCGCCGCCGCCTGCTGCGTGACCATGCCTTCGAGCATCGCCAGGCTCGGCAATCCGTGGCCCGACAGCAGCGAGGCGTTCGGCATTCGCATCGCGTCGTTGAACGGCGTCACGTGCTCGACCAGTTGGCTGTGGTACATCGTGATCGAGCTGGTCAGCCGGGCGATGACGATCGAGATGCCGACCGCCGAGCCAATGTTGCGGATGAGCGTCCACAGCGCCGCGCCTTCGGTCCTGAGTTCGCCCGGCAGGCTGGCGAAGGCGATGGTGTTGAGCGGCACGAAGATGAAGCCGAGGCCCATGCCCTGGGCGATCGAATTGATCGCGATCGTCCGGGCGGACACGTCGAGCGACCAGCCGACCATCAGGTATTGCGAGGTCGTGGCGAGGACGAGGCCGATGAAGATAAGGAGGCGCGCATCGACCTTGCCGGTTAGGCGCCCGACCAGGAACATCGAGACGAACGTGCCGACGCCGCGCGCGCCGAGCAGATAGCCGCTCGAAAGCACCGGGTAGCCGAGCATGTTCTGGATGAATGGCGTAACCAGCGCCATGGTCGCGAGCAGGATGACGCCGACCAGAAACATGAAAACAAGGGCGATCGAGAAGTTCCAGTCGCGGAAGATGCGGACGCTGATGAACGGCCGCTTGGAGGTGAAACAGTCAGCGAGAAAGAAATAGAAGCCGACAACCGCAAGGATCGCTTCGAGGATGATCTCGGTCGAACCGAACCAGCCGAGCTGCTCGCCGCGGTCGAGCATCATCTGCAACGATCCGATGCCAAGCGAGAGGCTCAGGAAACCGAACCAGGAGAAGGGCACGTCGCGCCGGGTCGGGGTCTCGCTCATGAAGAGCCAGAGTCCGACGGTGGTGAGGATTCCGAACGGAAGGTTGACGAAGAACACCCAGCGCCAGGAATAGGAGTTGGTCAGAAAGCCGCCGAGCGTCGGACCCATGATCGGCCCGAGCATGACGCCCATGCCCCAGATCGCCATCGCCGAGCCGCGCTTGTTCGGCGGGAAGATGTCAAGCATCACCGCCTGGCTCAGCGGCACCAACGCCGCGCCGAATACCCCCTGCAACAGCCGATAGGCGACCATCTGCTCGATCGAGAGCGCAATGCCGCAGAGCATCGAGGCGACGGTAAATCCGGCGGTGCAGACGATGAACAGCTTCTTGCGGCCGAACCGGGTCGCCACCCAGCCGAGCGGCGAGGTCATGATCGCGGCGGCGACGATGTAGGAGGTCAAAACCCAGTTGATCTGGTCCTGGGTCGTCGACAGCGAGCCCTGCATATAGGGCAGGGCGACATTGGCGATCGTCGTGTCGAGCGCCTGCATGATCGTCGCCATCATGATGCAGACGGTGAGCAGCCACTTGAGCGTCGGCGAGATCGTCTCGTAGAGCGGCGGGGCAGGGGCGGCCGCATTCATCTGATGACGGCCGTCCTCGCGCCCAGAAGGGTTTCAACGTAACCAACTACCCAAAGCTTGAACCCTTCAAGCGCGCCCGCGAGCGTGCGCACTCGGCCGGTGTCGATGGTCAGATAGGCGCTCATGCCCGCTCTCAGGCCGGTCGTATCCTCATGCGGATCGAAGCAGAAGCGCAGCGGCACCCGCTGGACGACCTTGACCCAGTTGCCGGTCGCATTCTGCGCCGGCAGGATCGCGAATTGCGCGCCCGTTCCCGGCGCGATCGAGCAGATCGAGCCCTTCCATTCCCGGTCGGGAAAAGTGTCGACGCTCACCGTCGCCGGCAGGCCGGCATGGACGTAGGTCAGGTCGGATTCCTTCGGATTGGCGTCGACCCAGAGGCCGGTGTTGGCGACGATCGCGAACACCGGCTGGCCCGCCGCCGCCACGCGCCCAACCTGGATCTCGGGCACTTGCGTCGCAACCCCGTCGATCGGCGCGACGACCTTGGCGTCGCGCAGATTGCGTTCGGCGTCCTCGAGGCCGGCCTTCGCCTGCATGTAGTCGGGAAAGTTCTCAATCAACGCATCGGGACCGCCGCCAAGCTTCACTGTCACCGTCGCCTGCTGCTGGCGGACGAATTCGAGGATCTGCTTGGCCTGGATGAGGTTGCCCATCGAGGTGTCGCGATCGGCGGTCGTTCCGGTGCCGTGGATCGCCAGGCCGTTCTTGCGATCGAAGTCGGTCTGGCGCACCGCCACCGCGTCCTCGCCCATTTTGATCTGCTCGGCGTTGCTTGCGTATGAGGACTTCAAATTGGCGAATTCGACCTTCGCCGCTTCGAGGCGGCCCTTGGCGAGCGCGAGCGCGATTTCATACGGCTGCGGGTCGATGTCGAACAGCGGATCGCCGACCTTGACCTGTTGCCCCTCGACCACATGAACCGCGACGATCGCGCCGGTAACCTGGGGCGTGATCAGCGACTTGTCGGCGCCGACATAGGCGTTGTCGGTCGAGACATAGCGCCCGCTGCTCAGCCACCAGCTAAAGCCGAGCGCGAGCGCCACGAGCGGGATGACCACGAGCATCACGAAGCGGCTGACGCCGCGGCGCGTGCGCTTGATGGTGATCGGCGTATCCGCCGCAGGCGACGGCGCCGGCGGAGCTTGCGGGCTCGGCGCAGGCGTTCGCGCCGGCGCGAACTGGATGGGCTGAGACGACTGGACGGCGGATGAAGGCGATTGCTGCGGCGCAGGCTCGCGCGCCGCCTGCGGGCTCGATTTCGTCGGCGCAAATGGCAGCGGCTGCGGCGCAGCGGGCGAGGCGTCTTCAGGCCCGGGGTCGCGCCCGGCGGCCGGCTTGGGCTGGGTCACTTGGATTAGGCTCCCGAAATCAATTCGTTCTTGAGATTGGCCTTGATGACCTTGAGGCCGTCGTGCATCGCGCGGATCGTCCGTTCGTCGACGCCCGCCAGAGCGCGCCCCATCAGGTCCTCGGCGAGCGCGCCGAGTTCCTTCAGCGCGGGCGCGGCTCTTTCGGTCAGATAAAGACGGTTGGCGCGCCGGTCGGCCGCATCGTCGCGCCGCTCGACCAGGCCGGCGGCGGTCAGCTTGTCGATCAGGCGGCCGAGCGTGATCGGCGCGAGGTCGAGCGCTTCAGCCAATTCGTTTTGCTTCACGCCTTCGCAGCGCTGCAGGCGCGAAAGCACCGCCCATTGGGCCCGCGTCGTCCCGAGTTCGCGGGCGCGCTGGTCGGAATAGGTCCTCAAGAGGCGCGCTACGTCGTGGAGCGCGAAGCCGAACTCGCGGGCCGGCGAGATCATCGGTTTCTGGACAAGTGATAACATAAGCATGCTTATAATATACGAAGTACGCTAACGCAAGAGGCTGCGAGCAAGAAATCTGACTCCCGGGTCTCCGGAATCCCTCTCCGGCCGACCTCCCCCGATCACCAGCGCGGCGGCTTTGGAGACATCGAGGGTGCGGATTTTTCAATGAGGAACACGATCTCGCGCTCGCCGCGTTCGACGCCCTCCACGCGGTCGCCGGTCGTTCCGACCAGATGGGGAATGTCGATCGCTGCCAGCGGATCGGTGCAGCGCACTTCCAGCCGATCTCCAGGCGCGAGCAATTTCAACGCCTTTCGGGTCTTGAGCGCCGGCAGAGGGCATTTGAGGCCCGAGAGGTCGAGCTTGATGACGGTCACGGTCACGATTTGCGCCGATCGTTTGCGGACCGTCAATCGCCACGCCGGCGGCAGGATCGCCGCAAGCGATCGGCTCCTTGCGTTCCTCCCTCCATCAGTTCATGCAACCGGGTCAGCCATGATCAGGACCGAAGCGACGGAAGCCCGTGACCCGCCGGGCGTCGTGCTTGCCGGCGGCCTCGGGCGGCGGATGGGCGGCGGCGACAAGCCGTTGCGCGAGATCGGCGGGCGCACGATCCTCGCCCGGGTCATCGCCCGGCTCGCGCCGCAGTGCGGAAGCCTCGTTATCAACGCCAACGGCGATCTTCAGCGCTTCGCGCCGTTCGGTCTGCCGGTCATCGCCGATGGAGTCGAAGGCTATCCAGGACCGCTGGCCGGAATCCTCGCCGCGCTCGATTGGGCCGCGTCCAACCGGCCGGAGGCGGCCTGGATTCTCAGCGCTCCCGGCGACTGTCCGTTTCTGCCCCGCGATCTTGTCGCGCGTCTGAGCGCGGCCGTGATCGCCGAGAGCGCCGAACTGGCGGTCGCAGCTTCGCGAGGGCGATCTCATCCCGTCATCGGCTTGTGGCGCGTCGCCTTGCGCGATGCGCTGCGCGAAGCGCTGGCCGTCGAAGGCGTCCGCAAGATCGACCGCTGGACCGCGCGCTATCGATTGGCGACGGTCACATGGCCGGCCGAGCCGCTCGATCCCTTTTTCAACGCCAACACCGTCGACGACCTCGCCGAGGCGGAACGGCTGGCTGAGATCGACGATCGCGCCTGATCTCGCGCCGTATGGCAACATGCCTGTATTATCGTTATTTTTCAGATATTTAACAGCGTCACATAACGTTCGCTTCGCCGTCCTATCGCACGATGTTCGAAGGCGGCAAGCATAGGAGCGCCAAACTGACGTTCGGAGGTTTCGCAGTGAGCCCTTCGGCCGCGCCACGCCAGAAGAGGCGATAGCGCCACTGGGCGGCGAGGGGGCCAGGCTCGTTCGCATGTCCTTGGCGAGCCTTGATTTGCGCTCCCTTGACGTAAGGTCTTTCCGCAGCGACTATCCGAACATAGACAGGCGAACGACGCCGGAACCTTCTACGCTAACGTCGTTTGAGGTCAGGCGCCGTAACCTTCGCTCAAATCGTCGGCGCTCGACGAACCTTCCCATCCGGGCCGGGGGGCCCCTCGCTCATGCGGGTCGCGATCCTCGAACTCCTGCACGACCGGGGACCCGGGGGCGGCCCCAGCGACTACTTCCGCCAACAGTTCATGAGCATCATGCCGCAGACGATCGCGGTCTGGTGCAGCGAGGCCGGACACGACGTCCACTACCGGACCTACTGGGGTCAGGAAGAGCCGCTGAAGCTCGTGCCGGACGACGTCGATATCCTTTTCGTGAGCTCCTATACCCAATCGAGCGCCGTCGCGTACGCGATCGCGACCGTCTTCCGGCGGCGCGGAACGCTCACGGTTCTGGGCGGACCGCACGCGCGCGCCTTCCCGACCGATTGCGCGCGGTTCTTCGACATCGTCGTGCAGGAATGCGACCGCGCGCTCCTTGACGACATCCTGCGCGGGCATGTCGATCCGCCGGCGATCGTTTCGAGCGGCCGGTCTCCGACCGAGTTTCCCAGTGTCGAAGAACGGATGCCCTACATCAAGATCGCGGCTTTTCGCGGCGAGCGGCGGCGCGCCGCCAGCGCCGTGCCGATCATGACCAGCGTCGGCTGCCCCTACGATTGCGCGTTTTGCGTCGACTGGAACTCGAAATTCATATCCCTCGACCGGGACCGGCTGCTGGCTGATCTTCGCTTCCTTTCCGAGCGCCATCCGAAGCTCCTCATCCTTTTTCACGATCCGAACTTTGGCATTCGCTTCGACGAGACGATGGACGTCATCGAGCAAATCCCCAAGGGCCGGCGCAACCGGTATGTGATGGAAGCCTCGCTGTCGGTTCTGAAGCCCGAACGCTTGCCGCGTCTCGCCGAGACCAACTGCGTCTACGTGGCGCCGGGCGTCGAATCCTGGACCGAATTTTCGGGCAAGACGGCCGCGGGAAACCGGACTGGGCGCGACAAGCTCGAAAAGGTGATCGCTCATTTCGACCTGCTCGGCCGGTACGTGCCCGGGCTTCAGGCGAATTTCATCTTCGGGTCGGATTCGGAAGTGGGCCCCAACTCGCTCACCCTCACCAAGGAGTTCATTCTCAGAACGCCCAACGTGTTTCCGACCGTCAATATCCCCACGCCCTATGGCGGAACGCCGCTCTACGACCAGATGCGGCGCGAGGGCCGTATCCTCGAGGCGACGCCCTTCGCCTTCTACTACAACCCCTATCTTGCGATCACGCTCAAGCACTACGATCCCCTCACCTATTACGACAAGCTGATCGAAATGCACGAGGCGATGGCCTCCGTCGCCATGATGTTTCGCCGCCTTGGGTCGGGGACGTCGCGGGTCATCCGGATCGCCCACGCCATGCGGACGATCTACACCCGCCTCTTCATGCGCGACATGCGTCAGATCCGCGACATGCTCGCCAGCGACAGGCCGTTCCGCGCCTATCACGAGGGACGCACCCGCGAGCTGCCGCCGTTTTACAACTGGCTCTTCGAGCGGCGCCTCGGCCGTTACGCGGAACTGGTGCCGCCCGCGATGCGTCGGCCCGTGCTCGATCCCCCAAAGGCTCCGGCGCCTGCGCGGTCCCGGAGTGTGGCAATCTGAGTCGGAGAGCCGGTCTTCGCGAAAGGTTCGCCAGAAAGGTCAGGCGGCCAACTCGGACAGCGCGGCCTCGATGCGCGCCAGGATCGGAGAGGCGCCGAATTGCGACGTGATTCGCTTCGCTTCGGTTAGATGCTTGATCGCTCTCGCCCGCTGCTTCCTCACTTTGCAAAGCTGCCCGAGGATCATCTCGCAGCGGGCGACGAAAATGCCGTTGGGGTCGAATTGCGGGTTCGACCGCACCTCCTTGATAAGCGCGACGATCTGCCCCGGCGCGGTCAATCTGATCTTCACGAGGGTCACGAAGTTCTTCATCAGCACGCGCGCGGACGCCTTCCCGCCGCCGGAGAGGAGCTGGAGATAGATTTCGCACAGGAACATCCGCGTCCAGTCCGCCGAGCCTCGATAGCCTTCGGCCTCGCGCCTGAGAATCGCCTCCTTCATGTAGCGCAGGCCGCCGCCGACGTCGCCGCTCAAGATCAGCGCGACGCCCCAGAGATCGTCGGGGCCGCTGTGCAGCAGATGCCAACCGTTTCGCACGCACGTGTCCATGAACGCCCGCACTGAGGCCATGGCCTCCGGTCGCCGCAGCAAGACAAGCGCGGTGTTCCTCGCGCTGTTGGCGGTCTCGCGATCGAACGGAACGCGAGAGATGTTGATGGCTTCTTCGGCGAATTGCAACGTCGCGAGATAGTCGTCGTGCATCAACGCGATCAGCGCTTTCAGCGCCATCGCGTAGCCCATGGACCTCGGGTCTTTCGTTCGCCGTCCGGCGGCCAACATCTCCTCCGCCGCCCAGCTGGCCTCGGTGATCAGCCCCCGGTTCAGTTCGTCCCAGCCGGCGGCCGCGAGAACGTTATGCTGAAGATAGGCGTCCTCGAAGCTCTGGGCGGCCGCAAGCGCTTCTCTGCTGTCGGCCCTGACGGCGGCGACGGGCTTTGGCGCAACGTGAGTGGAGACCAGCATGCCGGTGACGAGCGCATAGGCCCTCGACCTCGCGTCATCCAATCTGTCCGCCATCGCGATCAGTTCGCGTTGCGCCTGTTCCGCCTGCTTGAATTTCGATGACCAAAGGAGCGTCTGTACGTAATGGTATTGAACCAGGACGCGCTGTTGGCTATCGCCCAGCCGCTCGAGCCTCGGTTTGAATCGCGTTGCAATGTCGATGATCTGCTTCAGATTCAGGGAAATGTTGGAGCAGAGGGCGTAATTGGCGAGCATCTCGGCCAGTTCCGCATCCGTAGCGCACTCCGGCCGCCTTTCAATCAGCTCCGCGGCGGCGGCGAAATACTGGCTCGCCTCATCGAGCGAATAGACCCCGAGGCTCTTTGCGCCAGCCCATGCGAGATAGGTAAAGGCTTTGTCGGCGCGATCCGTCCGGCTATAATGGTATGCGAGCGCATCAGCCACTTCGGTGAGCCGATTGCTGCTGCGCCGCTCAATTTCCTCGGCAATTTTCAAGTGGAGCGCCGAGCGCGGTCCGGTCAGCAGACTTTGATAGACGGTGTCTCGCACCAGCGCATGTTTGAACGAATAGTTTTCGGGCCCCGCTTCCGGGTAGACCAGATCGAGAGCCGTCATCGTCGCAAGCCGCGCGTCGACATCGGTTCCGTCGTCGGCGACCGCGGCCAGCAGAGTCGGGTCGAACTGTCTGCCGATGGCCGCGGCGGCCTGCAGAAGCGTGCGGTCCCGCGGCGCCAGCCGATCGATGCGCGCAGATAGGAGACCCTGCAAGCTCGCGGGGAGAGCCGCCGCCACGGCGCTGGCGTCGAACTCCACGCTCGCGCCGCTCGTGCGCAATGCGCCCCGCTGGCCGAGGAAACTCAAGATTTCCTCGGCGAACAACGGATTGCCTTCGGCCCTCTCGGTCACGTGCCGAGCCAGATCCTCCGGCAACGCTTCGAGCCCAAGTCTCACCTGGATGAGACGCCGGACATCCGCTGCCGGTAGACGCTCCAACGTCAAGGTCTCGACCGCGGACGCGGCGCGCCAAGCCGGTTCGTAGTCCGGCCGGCGGGTGAGCAGGACCAACAAGTGCAGCTTGTCCGCGTTCTCGACGATCTGACTGAGCAACTCCTGCGACGCGCTGTCGATCCAATGTAGATCTTCGATCAGCAAGACTACGGGCGATAGACGGCAGAGGGCGTCGAACATCTGCAAAAGCAGGTCGCGGGTGCGCAAGCCAATCAGGACGCCGTCAAGACGAACGAGTGCTCCTGCGGGTGGGACAAGACTGAGCAAATTGAGTAGGAGGCCCAGATTCTCGAGTGTGTTCAGTCCGATGGAATTGAGTCCGGCCTCGAGCTTTTCCGCGATCTCAGCCTCGGCTTCTCCCGCCTTAACCCGGAACCAATCCCGCACAACTTCGATAAAGGGCAGGAACGGCGTATGTCGCCCCACAGCGGAACAGTTTCCGGAGATGATGACGGCCCCGGCCTTGGCGGCGCGGCTGCGGAATTCATACAGCAATCGCGACTTGCCCATTCCTGGCTCGGCCACGATGTCGACTACCCGAAGACGGCTGCGGGCCGAAGCGAGCTCGCGCTCCAAGATGCCCAGCTCGCGCTCGCGCCCTACGTAGGCGGTCAGGCCCTGCCTCACCGCGATATCGAAACGGGTCGCGCCCTCACGGATGGAATCGAGACGCCAAACCTTCTGCGGCTCGGCCTTCCCCTTGACCGCGTGGGACCCGAAGAAGGTCGTCTCGACAAACCCCTCAACCAGGCCAAACGTGCGTTCGCTCAGAAGGACGCCCCCCGGTTCCGCGAGAGCTTGTAGCCGCGACGCAAGGTTCACCACATCGCCTAAGGCGGTCGGAGCGGCAGCGTGACCGAAGCTTCTGGTGACCACGACCGGCCCCGAGTTGATCGCGATCCGCACCTGCGGCCTCACGCCGTATTTGGCGTGCAGCGCCGGCGCGAGCGCGGCGAGTCGCTCGTGGATCAGCAGTGCCGCGCGACAGGCGAGAAGCGGACCATTTTCGAGAGCGTCCGGCACCCCGAACAGCGCCATGACGCCATCGCCGCTAAAATCCTGGACTGAACCGCTTTGCTCCTTGACCGCCCCGGTCACGGCTTCGAAGACCATCCGGACGAGCCCGTAGGTCCCTTCCTCGCCGAGTCGTTCTGAAATTGCGGTGAAGCCGACCATGTCTGCGAACATCGCGGTCACCTGCCGCCGCTCGCCCGTGGGCGTCGCAGAAGATGACGGCGTCGCTCGATGGTCGCTCACTTGATCCGTCTCGCGTCGAGTAGCGAAGGGGCGGCGCGTCGCGCAGCGTTCGGACGTTGCGCACGCTAGCACACAGTCCCAACGAGCGCAGCCACACTAGGCCCGGGCGCCAACTATTCGGATAAAACCTTGATTTGGATTGGTTCTAACGAGGCTATGTCACACTATGAAGAGGCCATGTCACACTATGGGATGGGGTCGCGGCGGCAGGGACGGAATCGAAGTGACGGTTTATTGCATCGAAACGCCAATGCAATAGGAGCAACAAGAAAAGATTGTGCCCAAGGCGAGTCGGCATTCCCGAATGGCCGGTGCTCAATTCCAAGAAACCTCGAAATCGAGGCGTTCCGCGGGGCGGAAATTCATCGAAGCGATCGGTCAAGGCGACCGCGGCCGATCCCTCGACAGTCTTCGACTACACCACGCGCGGCACGGATCGCCCAGGTAATGGGGCGTCGTGGCTAGGGGTTTTTGGGATGCTAAGCAGTCAGCGACCGCGCTCCGCCTTCATTCCTCCGCAAACCCCGCCTTGCGCAGACCCTCGTCGCGGGTCTGAAGGTCGTAGGGGACGTGCTCTCGAAACCATTTGATGGTGAAGCTTGGGTTGACGCGAAGGGTTTCGGCCACGAACGGCTTTGCCTCGTCCATTTTGCCCAAAAGCGCATAAGAAGCGGCGAGGTTTGCATAGATCCAGTAATGATGATCGCCGGCGTCGAACGCCTTTTTATATTCGACGAGCGCGGATTCGGGACGACCGGAGCCAATTTCTATGTCGCCAAGCGACGTAATCATGGTCGCCATACGCGGATCATGCGGGCTCAACCGCATCGCCTGTTGCAAATCGGATTTCGCCTCGTCGAAACGGCCCAGGAATATTTCCGCGAGCGCTCGCGTATGGTAGAAATCTTGATTGTTCGGATTGATATCGAGGCCAGCGTTGGCAGAGCGGATGGCCTCGTCATAACGGCGCGACAGAGCCAAGTAAATGCTTTTCGTCTCGTACGGTACGTCGTAATCCGGTGCGAGCGCGATCGCTCGGTCTGCCTGACCAAGTATTTTGGCGTCGTAATCGGTCCCGGGATTTCCGAATCCAAAAAAGTACTCCTGGAAATATGTGCCAGCCAAACCGGCGATCGCCGCCGCGTTGTTGGGATCGATTGCGAGCGCCTGTTCGAACAAAGTCCGCGCCGCATCGTTCTTCTCCTTGCTGGGCTGAAAAAGCTCGTTGTTGTAGAGCGCCAGACCGCGCATGACGAGATCGTTCGCATCCGGGTTGGTCGAGCGGGCGCCCTTCGCCGCTTCCGCCTTAATAAGTGCTGCGTCCAACGTGTTGGCCAACCGCGCGACGATCTGATCCTGCAGCTTGAACAGGTCGGCCATGTCTTCCTCAAATCGCTCGGCCCAGAGGTGCGCGCCGAACTCGGTATCGATGAGTTGGGCGTTGACCCGCACCCGATTTTGGTCGCGCTGGACCGAGCCTTCGAGCACATAGCGAACGCCGAGTTCCTTGCCGATCTCCTTGGCGTCGATTGGTTTGCCCTTGTAGGCGAAAGCGGTGTTGCGGGCGATCACGAAACTGTCGTGGATGCGCGACAGTTCGGTGGTCAGATTTTCAGTGATCCCGTCAGCGAAATAATCCTGCGCCGGATCGCCCGAGAGATTGGCGAAGGGCAGCACAACAATTGAAAGATGCGCGGCCTCGGCGGGACGGTTCGCGCCGACGAAATACCAGGCGCCGGCCGCGACCAATATGACCAACGCCACGAACCCGAGCGCGAGCCGCGCGAGCGACGAACGCCTTTTCGGTTCGGCGGGCTTGGCCTCGGTTGCAGGTTTCGCTTGGGCGGGGACGCCCACTTGCAGCGAATAGACCCGGATCGACCTTTCGATGTTCTTGAGCTGCGTCTGGCCGAGATCCGTGACCGCCATATCGAGCCTGCCGCTCACCTGACGGTAGGCGTCCTCTGACAGACAGACCGCTCCAGGCTCAGCGATCCCTTCCAGTCGCGCGGCGATGTTGACGCCGTCGCCCATCAGGTCGCCATCGCTCTCCTCGACGACGTCGCCCAAATGAATGCCGATGCGAAATTCTATGCGTTTGTCGAGCGCCACCCCCGCATTGCGCTCTACCATGGCGTGCTGCACCTCGAGCGCGCAGCGCACCGCGTCGACTACGCTGCGGAACTCGATAATGGTGCCGTCGCCGGTGCGCTTGACGATCCGGCCGTGATGAACGGAGATTGTGGGATCAATCAGATCGCTGCGCAGGGTTCGGAGCCGGGCGAGGATGCGATCTTCGTCCGCGCCAGCGAGCCGGCTGTAGCCGACGACGTCGGACACCAGGATTGCCGCGAGCTTCCGAGTTTCGGTCACTGCTCCCTCCGGATGCCGGCAGTGTAGCACCAATCCAAGCGCGGCGCCGCTCGATCGCCCCACAGCTGTGCTTGGGCGAATGGCAACTTTTGGGGCGACCTCAGAACAATGAAACTTGGTCGGGGTAAGCCCGTCCTCTACCGCCGTTCTGGCGCAACCTCGCCATTACCGCACGATTCTCGACGAGGGGCGTCTCGCCGACCTCCAGAACACTTTGAGGCTGATCGGCCTCGATGCGGCCGAATACGCGCCCCTACTCGCGCCGCTGGTCGACATTCCGCTGCCGGAGGACCGCCGGGTGAAGTTTACGCCCGAGGAATTGCGGCGCCGGCAACTGGCGGCGATGACCGCCTGGGTCTTGGCAGGCGCGCGGTCGCAGCCGGCCGTCATCGTCTTCGAGGATCTGCATTGGGCCGATCCGCGGGAGGTGGTCGCGAGGTCTTGGCCTTGAACAAGTATATGGTGTGAAGTGTGTCTTAGTTTCCTCTAAATATGATTGACAACTCTCTAGATTTATGATCATTTCCGAATGGGCTTCTTGGTTTTGGCGAAGCTGTACTTTATTCACGCCCGCTTCCTGCGATACTCTAAGTCCACACGGTTCTCAGGGAGTGGCAGAGAAATTGCGATCATAGGGAGGTGCTCATGGCAAACCTGATTTCTGCCCTCGGTATCGAACGCGAACTTCTCGCCGACAGGCTTGCAGCTCCCCTAGCCAAGCTCTTGTCGGACGCTGGGACGCCGGTAACTACGGATAGCCTTCGTGCCGCCATCCTCGACAGAAACACCGCTATCAACTTCCCCAATTTCACCATCAGCCGTGTAGCGGATGAAGTCGTTGTGGAAGTAGTAGTCACTGAGGTGGTGGTAACTGATAGCCTCGAAGCAAGGCCAAGGCTGGTGATGCGGCGAGAGATAAGGAAACCCGATCAAAAGTAATTTCGATTTGTTATTCAGGTTCCGCTATCTTATTCGGGCCGGCGCAAAAGAGGCCGAGATAATCTGTGCGCGCTTTTCAGTGGGGCAGCGCAGCCAGAAACATGTTGCGTTCAATCGGCGGTGCGGGGAGGAAGTGGAGCGTCGATCCGAACATCTCCTAGCGGGGAGTCGAGATTTGCGGCTGGGTTTTTTCATTGAGGAAATGACATGACTACCTCGCAAAGCGGAGTCATCAATTTTTCAGAGCTTACGTTAACTCTCGTGTATCGCTGCAATTATCGGTGTCCGTCGTGTCTCGTCGGAGACATGCTGTCGTCGAAAGAGCATCTCTCCTATGATGAGGCCGTAAATATCATCAATTCTGCGGCCGATTTAGAAACAATCGGCGGCGTCGCGTTTGTTGGCGGCGAACCGTTTCTTGTGCACCCGCTCATGGTACGGATCGCGAGATACGTCTTTGAGCGTTACAATGTGCCATTGACCGCGTCGACGAACTCATATTGGGCCAAAAGTCTTGAGAGCGCCCGTCAAAAGCTTGAACGCCTAGCGCAGTACGGAATGAAGTCCTTGCTGTTAAGCTGGGACGATTTCCATTCTCTTTTCGGAAATATTGAGCAAATCGCCAACGCGATCACGGCATGCAATGAGTTCGACATTCAGCCCGTCATTCAGAATATCTATATCAAGGGGGCAACTCGAATAGATTCCATCAAAGAAACCCTGGGACGCTTGTGCGACACTGAACGCGTCAGGTGGGTCGAGAATCCCTGCATTCCGATCGGCCTGGGTTCAAACATTGAGGTTGAAAAACAGCCGCTCGCTGAAATCGACGACATGCCGTATGGCCGCTGCAGTGCAGGAAACGTGATCAACGTCCAAGCGAATGGGGACGTCAAGCCGTGTTGCGGCGCCGGATTGATGGTCGACAGACTGACAATGGGGAACATCAAATCCGATTCGCTGGCTAACATAATCAGAAGGTCGTCGGTAAATCCACTATTCAACTCCTTGGTCGCCTTTAAGGGGCCGAAGCATCTCGTCGAGTTGTTGCGACAGGCGAACCGCGCGGACCTGGTTCCAGGCAGGGTGACGGATCCATGCGACGCATGCCAGAAAATCCTGGGAAACGTGGAGGCATTCGCTGTCATTGCTGAGTCATTGCAGGCGCAGCAAGTGCAAATGCTTCTGACCCGCGTGGCGAGCGAACAATTCTCGCGTGCGGTCGACGCTGACGCCGTGACGCCCGAGACTTCATTCGCGCTCGTACCGAATTTCGATTCGGCGGACCAAGTCCCTGTCCTCGATCTCGAGGAGACCCACAGCAACTTTTTCGCAGAAAGCGTTTCAGAGCACAGACGACCGGTCCTCCTGAGATCCACCGGTCTTAAAAAAAATACAGCCGTCGAGAAATGGCGGGACATGGATTACCTCCGAAGACTGGCTGGAGACCAACTGGTAGGGGTAACTCAGGGTTTAACCCTGGACGCACGCACGAAAAGGCTGGCTCGCTTCTGCGAGTATTTAGATTTAATCACTAATAGCTGTTATTCCAAGGAGTATGCTTCCTATCTACAAAATCATGATGTACCGTCGGCAATGTTGACGGACGTAGAGAGACCGCTCGAGCTATTTCGTAACTGGAGTAGCGCCGTCCGATCATCAGAAAGCGGTGCATTCATAAAGATGTTCGTTGGACGATACAGCTTCACCGACTGTCACGAACATGGGGGCTATGACGCATTTATGTATCAAGTCACCGGTCGAAAGGAACTCTTGCTACATGAACCTAGCAAGGAGAATACGGAAGCGCTTTACATAGGTTCGCGAAAGAATTGGTCGCCCGTTCGCTTCCTCAAGCCCGAGCTAGAACGCTATCCGCTTTTTAAAAACAACAGGCCGACCTATACCGTCGTTCACGCGGGAGAAGCGCTGTTCATACCCGACGGCTGGTTCCATGCAGTAGCCTCTCTCGGTGAAGAGGTCGCAATAACCCTCACATATTTCTTTCCCGTCTCGGTGAGTCGGACGGTAGCGGAGTCATCACTGGTACCGCAACTAACAGCGACCCATTTAGCGTAAAGACCCAGCAAGATTTGCGTGTCGCCGAGTGGCCGAAACTTAGGCAAGTTTCGTTCTACCACTGGCTCTGCGTTAATTATGACGCCGCTTCCCTTGTCAAGCTGTCGTAGTCCGCTTGGTCGTCTGCCGTCACTATAGCGATGCGAACAAGGTCGGCCCTTAGTGCCGTCAGGCCGTGACGGTCACCGCCATCCTCGGCCGCGCCGTGCGGGCACGTTATAACGACGACGGCGCGACTCCTCGACGTCCGCCGGCGATCTGCTACGTCCGTTTCACGCGTCGAAACCGGTCAGGCTGATTGGGTTCTAACCCAGGCCTGCGTCGGACTCTCGCCAATTTGCCAAATGCCCGACGTCCGCTCAGTATGGCCGTCAGTCGAAACGGCGCTTCTCATCGCCCATGAATAAGGCGCGCCGTCGGGGGAAACCGATCGGATGACGCTGCGCAAGACCCCACCGCGTCGGCATTTTGACCGGCGATGCGCGCTCCCAATTCGAAAATTCAGGCAGGATCTGAATTATGGCTGACAAAGCCGACGGACCGACCAAACGCCCTTCGATCACCGATCAGGAAGCGCTCCAGTTCCACGCCCGCGGGCGTCCCGGCAAACTTGAGATCATGCCGACCAAGCCGATGGCCACCCAGCGCGACTTGTCGCTGGCCTATTCGCCCGGCGTCGCGGTTCCGGTCAAGGCGATCGCGGCCGATCCCTCGACAGTCTTCGACTACACCACCCGCGGCAATATGGTCGCGGTCATTACCAACGGCACCGCCATCCTCGGCCTCGGCAACCTCGGAGCGCTGGCCTCGAAGCCGGTGATGGAAGGCAAGGCGGTGCTGTTCAAGCGCTTCGCCGACGTCGATTCGATCGACCTCGAAGTGGACACCGAGGATCCGGACGAATTCATCAACGCGGTGAAGTATCTTGGTCCGTCGTTCGGCGGCATCAATCTCGAGGACATCAAGGCGCCGGAGTGCTTCTACATCGAGGAGCGCCTGCGCGAGATGATGGACATTCCCGTCTTCCACGACGACCAGCACGGCACCGCGATCATCGCCGCGGCAGGAATGATCAACGCGATCCATCTGACCGGCCGCGACATCAAGACCACGCGACTGGTCTGCAACGGCGCCGGCGCGGCCGGCATCGCCTGTCTCGACCTGATCAAGTCGATCGGGTTCGAGCCCTCGAACGTCATGCTCTGCGACACCAAGGGCGTTGTCTATCGCGGCCGGCAGGAGGGCATGAACCAATGGAAATCGGCCCATGCGGTCGAGACGCCGCTGCGCACGCTCGCGGAAGCGATGACGGGGGCGGATATTTTCTTCGGCCTTTCCGCCCAGGGGGCGCTGACGGCGGATATGGTCAGGTCGATGGCGGCGAACCCGATCATTTTCGCGATGGCGAACCCCGACCCCGAAATCACGCCGGAGGAGGCGCAGAAGACGCGCGACGACGTGATCATCGCCACCGGGCGCTCCGACTACCCCAACCAGGTCAACAACGTCCTCGGTTTTCCCTATATCTTCCGCGGCGCGCTCGACGTGCGCGCCAAGACGATCAACATGGAGATGAAGGTCGCCGCCGCGCAGGCTTTGGCCGATCTTGCGCGTGAGGACGTTCCCGACGAGGTGGCGAACGCCTATCGCGGCGCAAGGCCCCGTTTCGGCCGCGACTACATCATTCCCGTCCCGTTCGATCCGCGCCTCATTCACGTCGTGCCGATCGCGGTCGCCAAAGCCGCGATGGCGTCAGGCGTGGCGCGGCGGCCGATCGTCGATCTTGCCGCCTACAAGGCGCAATTGTCCGCCCGCCGCGATCCGATTGCGGGCGCGATGCAGCGGATCATCGAGCGCGTCCGCCGCTCGCCGAAACGGGTGGTATTCGCCGAGGGCGAGGAGGAGCAGGTCATCCGCGCCGCTTATTCGTTCGTCAATCAGGGTCTTGGCGCCGCCATTCTGGTTGGCCGCGAGGAGCGGGTCAGGACCGCGGCCAAGGCGTCGGGCCTCGATCTCTCCGACAAGGGGATCGAAATTCACAATGCGCGCCTGTCGCACCGCAACGCGCTCTACGCGCAGTTCCTTTATGAGCGGCTGCAGAGGAAGGGGTATCTCCTGCGCGACTGCCAGCGCATGATCAACCAGGATCGCAACTACTTCGGCGCCGCCATGGTCGCGCGCGGCGACGCCGACGCGATCGTGACCGGCGTCACCCGCAACTTCTCGGTCGCCTTGGAGGAGGTGCGGCGGGTGATCGACGACAAGCCGGGTCACCGGGTCGTCGGCGTCTCCATCATCCTTTCGCGCGGTCGGCCGATTCTGGCGGCCGACACCGCGATCACCGAAATGCCGACCGCCGAGGATCTGGCGGAGATCGCGATCGAGGCGGCGGGCGTGGCGCGCCGGCTTGGCTACGAACCGCGCCTCGCCCTGCTCGCCTTCTCCAATTTCGGCCATCCTCCCGGCGAGCGCACCCTGCGGGTGCAGGAAGCGGTGCGGATTCTCGACGCCAAGCGGGTCGATTTCGAATACGACGGCGAAATGAGCGCCGACGTCGCCCTCAACAAGGAGCTCATGGCCGCCTATCCGTTCTGCCGGCTGAAGGACACCGCCAACGTGCTCATCATGCCGGCTTTTCACTCCGCCTCGATCTCCACCCGGATGCTGCAGGAATTGGGCGGCGCGACGGTTATCGGACCGCTCATCGTCGGGCTCGAGAAGCCGGTCCAGATCGTCTCGCTCGGGGCGAAGGACTCCGACATCGTCAACATGGCGGCGATGGCGAGCTTCAATATCGGCGGCTGAGCCGGATCGGATCGGCGGATCGCGGCCTATAGCACGCCGAGATCATGGGGAATCGAGGCGGCGGGGAGGCCAAAGCGCCGTGCGCGGCCAGAATTCCCTGCTCGCCGAAAAAAATTCCCTGCTCGCGCGAAAAAATTCCCTGCTCCCGGAGATAAAATTCCCTGCTCTGAGAAAGAAATTCCCTGCTCTTCGGCGCTCAGCCGACGCCGACCGTCGTGGTCTCGAGGCGCAGGATAGCCTTCTGATAGGCCCATTCGATGAGGCCGGCGGCCTGACCCGCGAGGCGACCGCTCTCGCGTCCGAGCTTCTTGAGCGTCGAGCCGCGGTGGGGCTGAGCGCTCCCGTCGGCGCCGGCCATTCCGGTGGCGAAAGACCGCCCGCCTTGTTCTGGCGGGAGAAGGTGATCCTGGATGGCGACGGCGGGAATGAGCTGATAGATGCGCAAGCCGACGCGGCGGGGGCGACTGGGGAATAGCGAATAATCGGCCGGCAGAGAGGCGTCGGCAGTCAATTCGAGATAGCGGGCGGCCCCCTCCCGGGTGAGGACATAAGCGGCGCTGCTTTGGTGGCGACTATGGAGCCTGGCGATCCCACGCCCGCCGACCGCGGCCGTTTTGTCGCTGAGCTCGACCGCCTGAAGATAGGTGTCGAGCTTCACCGAATGGGCGTCGGCCGGAATCCATGCTTGGCTCCCCATCAGGTCAGCAAACCCCGGCCAGACGTGCAGGTCGTCCTCCAGGAAACAGGCATGGGCGTCGCGCCCCTGCAAGAACTTCAGCCATGCGGCCCGGTGGCTTTCCAGGCACGCCAATTCGAACCGGGTGAGGCCTTTCGCCGTCGGCGGCCGGTCGGATCCGTCGACCGCGGACAGGCGCTCGAAGCCGATCCCGTTCAGCTGATTGCGCATGTGCGCGAGGCGGTCGGGGTGACGGTCGAGATTGATGAGATAAATCTTCATGGCCCGGACGCCCGGCGCTTCAAGTCGCTGTTCGCCCGGCGTCAAACGTTCGCGACGGCGCTCGAGGCTTGGAGCTCACACCTTCATCTGCGCTCCGAGTTCGACCACGCGATCGGAGGGCAAATTGAAGAAGTCCGGCGCGCTCGCCGCTTGCTTGGTCATGGCGATGAACAGTTTGTCCTGCCATTCGGGCATGCCGGAGTTGGGCGCGGTTTTCAGCGTCCGTCGGCCGAGGAAGAACGAAGTGGTCATGATGTCGAACTTAAGTCCGGCCTTTCGCATCGCCGCCAATGCCCGAGGGATGTTCGGCTGCTCCATATAGCCGAAATGGAGCGTAACCAACATGAAATCCGGCGACAGGCTGGTCATCTGGTAGCGACTTGCAGCCGGCACGCGCGGGGTCGTCTCGGTGCGGACATTCAGGAGGACGACGCGCTCGTGCAACACCTTGTTGTGCTTGAGGTTGTGCATGAGCGAGGACGGCGCGGAGGTCGGATCGTTGGTGAGGAAGACGGCGGTTCCGGGAACCCGGACCGGTTTCGATTTCTCGAGCATCTTTATAAGGTCCAGCGTCGGGATCGAGTCCCGGTGGGTTCGAACGTGCAGGATCCCGCTGCCCCGCGACCAGGTCCACATCAGAACGAACATCGCAGCGGCGAGCGTCAGCGGCACCCAACCGCCGTCCAAGACTTTATAGAGATTGGCGATAAAAAAGCCGACGTCGATCGAGAGAAACGCGCCAGTCAGGGTCAGCGCCGCCCAGAGCGGCCATCGCCACAGCTTCCACACCACGAAGAACGCAAGCGCGGTCGTCGCCACCATCGTGCCCGAGACCGCGATTCCATAAGCGTTGGCCAAGGCGTCGGAGGAGCGGAACAGCAGCACCAGCCCCAGCACGCCGAACAGCAGCACCCGATTGACTCGCGGGATGAAAATCTGGCCCTCCTGGGTCGAGGAGGTATGGACGATCTCAAGGCGCGGCAGCAAACCGAGCTGGATCGCCTGGCTGGCGAGCGAATAGGCGCCGGTAATGACGGCTTGGCTGGCGATCACGGTGGCGGCGGTCGACAAGAGAATCAGCGGCACCAAGCCCCATCCGGGCGCCATCAAATAAAAGGGATTCGCAACCGCCTTGGGGTCACTGAGGATCAGGGCGCCCTGGCCGAGATAATTGCACACCAGCGCTGGAAGAACGATGAACAGCCAGGCCGCCTGGATCGGCCGCCGGCCGAAATGGCCCATGTCGGCGTAAAGCGCCTCCGCTCCGGTCACCGCCAGAAAGACAGCGCCGAGCACGATGAACCCGGTCGTCCCGTGGGCATGGATGAAGCCAAGGCCCGCCATTGGGCTAAGGGCCCCCAAGATGCTCCATGCCCAGGCGATATGCAGGACGCCAAGCACGGCGTTGACGGCGAAGAAGATCACCATGATCGGGCTGAAGAAGGCAGCGACTCTGGCCGTGCCCCGGCTCTGTGCGCCGAACAACAGGACAAGTATGACAATTGTCGCCGGCAGAACGTAAGCCCCGAGGCCGGCGTCGACCTGTTTGAGACCCTCGAGCGCGGAAAGAACGGAGATCGCCGGCGTGATCATCGCGTCGCCCGAGAACAGCGCCGACCCGGCCACTCCGAGGAAAAAAGCCAGCGTCGTCCGCTGTCCAAGCGCGCGTTGTGCAAGCGCCTTGAGCGACAGGATGCCGCCCTCGCCCTTGTTGTCGGCCTGCATCAGGAACAGCACGTATTTTCCGGTGACCACGATCAGCAGCGCCCAGATGATGAGCGAGACGACCCCAATCACCTCGGCTGGCCCGAGCGCGTCGCCCTTGAATTGACCCAGCGCCGCCTGCAGCGCGTAAAGGGGGCTCGTGCCGATGTCGCCGAAAACGACGCCGATCGAACCAAGCGCGAGAACCCAGAAATGCGCGGGCGAATGGGCGAGGCTCTCGCCCTCTCCGCTCACGGATGCGGGCGGAACGACGTCCTTCGAAATGGGGTGGGACATGCGAAACGGGAATCCCGCGGTCGCCGGCTGCCGCCGGGCCTTCAAAACGGCGCGTGTCTATACTCTCTCATCTCTTGAACAGGAAGGGCAATATTTTCCGCGTTTCGACGAACTCTCGGCGGCGCGGCTCGGCAGCGGGGACGGGCGGCGCGGCTCGGCAGCGGGGACGGGCGGCGCGACAACAAATCCGCGTTCTTAAGCCGCCGTCCGCGCGATGTGTTCGGCGATCAGCCGCGCTACGGTCGCCGGTTTCTCCACATTCGGCAGATGGCCCGCGCCCTCGATGATCTCAAAGCGCGAGCCTTTGATGAGCGCCGCCGTTTCCCTGACCAGCGCGACTGGGGTCGCGCCGTCCTGGTCGCCGACCAGGCAAAGTGTCGGCGCTTCGATCAAGTCGAGGCCAGGCCGAAGGTCGGCGCGCTTCAAGGCGCCGCAAGCGGTGAGATAGCCATGCTTCGGCGCTCGCGTAAGCATCGCCCGATAGCCGGCGAATTCCGCAGCGCGTCCAGCGCGGAATTCGGCCGTGAACCAACGCTCGAGAATGGGGCCGGCGACCAACTCGACGCCGCCGCGCTCGACCGCGGCGATACGCTCATCCCAGGATTGGTCCGTTCCGACCTTCGCCGCAGTGTCGCAGAGCACAAGCGCGCCGACGAGTTCCGGCCGCTGACGATAGAGCTCTTGCGCGATAACCCCGCCGATCGAAATCCCGACGATCGCGGCGCGGGCGATTGCGATTGAGTCGAGAAGCGCGGCAAGGTCGCGCGCATAATCGGCCATCTCGACGCCGTCCGCGCCGGATTCAGAAAGGCCGTGACCGCGCTTGTCGTAGCGGACGACGCGGAATTCGGGCTTCAGGATGCAGGCGACGTCGCTCCAGACGCGCAAATCGCAGCCAAGCGGGTTGATGAAGACGAGCGGCGACAATCCGTCCGGACCTTCGTCGAGGTAATGCACCGTAAGGCCGTTCGCCTGAATAAATCTCAACTCAAAGGATTCCATGAAAGAGCCGCAGCGCCGCAATCAGCCGGGTTCCGACGTCGGCCGCGCCGGCGCCCTGTTCGAGTCGCCGCGGCGCGCGTCGCGGAAGAAGGTCCACCAATACCAGATGAGGGCGAGCGGCGCGCCGATATCAATGACGGCGTCGAGCCCGGGGATCGGCGTTGTGGGGATGACCAGCATTCCCGCGGCCGCGGTCGCGCCGACCCGATAGCTCAGCGCCACCATGATCCGCTTCAGCGGGTTGTCGTTTGACATCCGCGAGATGATCACCAAGAGCGCCGCCAGGATCGCGGTCATTGCGACGACGAAGACGAGGAAGTCGCGAACGATCTGTTCGATCGTGGACAGTGCCTCCATGCCAACCTCCATGCGCCGCGGCGAAGCCGGCCCCGATGGGTCTCAGCTGCCGCGATAAGTCGAATAGCTCCACGGCGAGACGATGAGGGGAACGTGATAGTGCGCGGTCCGATCGGCGATAAAGAAGCGAATCGGGACGAGATCGAGAAACGGCGGGTCGGCCAACTTTGCGCCCTGGCGGCGGAAATGATCGCCGACATGGAAGACGAGTTCGAACCGGCCGGAGCGTGCGTCGTGGGCGCTGATCAATGGTTTATCCGTCCGGCCGTCGGCATTGGTCGCAACATCGGCGACGAGGCTGCGCTCGCCCGCGCCAACGAACTCGTAGAGCTCCACCCACACGCCTTCCGCCGGCCGACCGCGCGTAACGTCGAGGACATGGGTCGTGAGGCCAGCCAAATCCTCCTCCATCGGTGCGCCGGACCTCCGAGAGCGGGACCGCGCGAGAGTACCCTACCCCGACCGCCGGGGGGGGGCCACTGCGCCCGCCTCCATGCGTGATTGACATGGCAGCAGCGCCGTGCATCGCGATTGCCAATTCCGCGGACCCATGAGAAGACAGAAATAAACTCGCGCTTGCGACTTTCGTATGAGTGAAGGGGAGGGCGGCCCGATGGACGATCGAGTTTTGGATCAATCCGACGAGACCGACGAATGGCTCGACGCGCTCGATTCGGTCGCAGCCTTCGAGGGTATTGGCAAGGTTGATGAAATCCTCGATTCGGTGGTCGCCGCCGCCCGGCGCAAGGGCGCGAGACTGCCGTTCGCGGCCAACACCGCCTATGTCAACACCATACCGCCCGCGGAGCAGCCGCCCCATCCGGGGAACCGGAAGATCGAGCAAATCATCCGGCGCTACGTGCGCTGGAATGCGGCGGCGATCGTCGTCAAGGCGAACAAGGAGTCTTCGGAGCTCGGCGGCCATATTGCGAGCTTCCAGTCGGCGGCGACGCTGTACGACACCGGATTCATGCATTTCTGGCATGCCTGCAACGAGACCCATGGCGGCGACCTGGTCTATTTCCAGGGCCACAGCTCGCCAGGAATTTACGCTCGAGCATTCATGGAGGGCCGTCTCAGTGACGACCAACTGCTAAACTTCCGCCAGGAGGTCAGCCGTAAGGGACTGTCGTCTTATCCTCACCCGTGGCTGATGCCGGAGTTCTGGCAGTTCCCGACCGTCTCGATGGGGCTCGGCCCATTGATGGCGATCTATCAGGCGAGGTTCTTGCGCTATTTGCATTGTCGCGGTCTCGCCGACACCGCGCCGCGCAAGGTCTGGGTCTTCTGTGGTGATGGCGAGATGGACGAGCCGGAATCCCTCGGCGCGATCTCGCTCGCAGGACGCGAGAAGCTTGACAATCTCATCTTCGTCATCAATTGCAACCTCCAGCGTCTCGACGGGCCGGTGCGCGGCAACGGCAAGATCGTGCAGGAGCTCGAGGCCGACTTCCGCGGCGCGGGCTGGAACGTCATTAAGTGTCTTTGGGGATCGGGTTGGGACCAGCTCCTGGCCAAGGACACGGCGGGCAGGCTGCGCCAGCTGATGGAGGAATGCGTCGACGGCGAATACCAGGACTTCAAGTCGAAGGACGGCGCCTATATTCGCAAGCACTTCTTTGGCCGCTATCCCGAGACCGCGGCGATGGTCGAGGATTGGACCGACGCCGAAATCTGGGCGCTAACCCGGGGCGGGCATGACCCAGTGAAGGTCTACGCTGCCTACAAGGCCGCGGTCGAGCACAAGGGCCAGCCGACCGTCATTCTCGCCAAGACCGTGAAGGGCTACGGCATGGGCGCGGCTGGCGAAGGGCAGATGATCGCCCATCAGGCGAAAAAGCTCGGCCACGATGCGCTCAAGGCTTTTCGCGACCGGTTCCAGATCCCTGTCACGGACGCCGACCTTGACAAGGTTCCGTTCCTGCGCTTCCCCGAGGACAGCGAGGAGATGAGCTATCTGCGTGAGCGGCGGGCGGCGCTCGGCGGCTACCTGCCAGCACGCCGACGCAAAAGCGACCCGCTCAACATTCCGCCCCTTTCCGCCTTTGACGCGCTGCTCAAGGCGACTGCAGAGGGACGGGAAATCTCAACCACCATGGCCTTCGTCCGGGTGTTGACAACGCTTTTGCGCGACAAGGACATCGGTCCGCATGTGGTTCCGATCGTCCCCGACGAGAGCCGCACTTTCGGCATGGAGGGGTTGTTTCGCCAGGTCGGCATCTTCAGCCAGGTGGGCCAGCTCTATCGGCCGCAGGACGCCGATCAGCTCATGTATTATCGCGAGGATCCGAAGGGACAGATCCTTCAGGAAGGCATCAACGAGCCAGGCGCGATGGCCTCCTTCATCGCCGCAGGCACATCGTATTCGACCTCCAACGTGCCGATGATTCCGTTCTATATTTACTACTCGATGTTTGGCTTCCAGCGCGTCGGCGATCTCGCCTGGGCGGCGGGCGACATGCGGACCCGCGGCTTCCTTATTGGCGGCACATCGGGCCGCACCACTCTCAATGGCGAAGGCCTGCAGCATGAGGACGGCCACAGCCATGTTCTGGCCTCGACAATTCCCAATTGCGTGACTTACGACCCGACCTACGCCTACGAACTCGCGGTGATCGTCCACGCCGGCTTGAAGCGCATGCTCGTCGATCAGGATGACGTCTACTATTACATCACGACCCTCAACGAGAATTACGCCCATCCGGCCATGCCGGAAGGCGCGGAAGAGGGAATCCTGCGCGGCGCCTATAAGCTGCGCGAGGTCAAGGCCGACCGGCCCGGACTGCAGGTGCGTCTCTTGGGTGCCGGCGCGATCCTGCGCGAGGTCGAGGCGGCGGCCGAGATGTTGGCGAGCGAGCACGGCGTCAGCAGCGAAGTCTGGAGCGTAACGAGCTTTACCGAACTGCGCCGGGAGGGCCTCGACGTCGAACGGTGGAACCTGTTGCACCCGGAAGCTGACCCGAAGGTTCCGTTCATCGCCCGCGCGCTATCGGGCGGGAAGGGGCCGGTGATCGCGTCGACCGATTACATGAAGGCGGTCGCGGACGGAATCCGGCCTTATGTGCCCGCCCGCTACAATGTGCTCGGAACCGACGGATTCGGACGCTCCGACTACCGTCGCCGTCTGCGCTCGTTCTTCGAGGTCGACCGCTATCATGTCACGGTCGCGAGCCTGAAGGCGCTGGCGGACGAGCAATTGCTGCCGACGCGGCGGGTCGCCGAGGCGATCGCCAAATACGGCATCGACCCCGAGGGGCCGAACCCGGCGCGAAGCTGAACGTTCGCCGTCCCCATTCAACTTTTGTCGCTGAGGAGAGCGCCGGTGGCGAAAATCGACGTGAACGTTCCCGACATCGGCGACTTCAAGGACGTTCCGATCATCGAAGTCCTGGTTAAGCCCGGCGACGTCGTGAAGGCCGAGCAGTCGCTGGTGACGCTCGAGTCCGACAAGGCGACGATGGACGTGCCGTCGCCGGTCGCGGGTACTGTTGCCGACCTCGTGGCCAAGGTCGGCGACAAAGTGTCGATGGGCACGCTAATCGCGCGCATCAATTCCGCCGCAGCCGGGACCGCGCAGCCTGCGGCCCCCGCCAAAGCGGCCGCCAAGTCCGCCGCGCCATCGAGCCCCGCCAAGGCCGCAGCCCCCGCGCAAGCCAAAGCGGCGACGATCGATGTCACAGTCCCCGACATCGGCGACTTCAAGGACGTGCCGATCATCGAGGTTCTGGTGAAGGCTGGCGATACGGTCGAGGCCGAACAACCGCTGGTGACGCTCGAATCGGATAAGGCGACGATGGACGTGCCGTCGCCCGCGGCGGGCAAGATCACACAGATGGTCGCTAAGGTCGGCGACAAAGTGTCGATGGGCGCACTGATTGCGAGGCTCGACGCGGGCGGACCGGCTGCGCCGATCCCGCCTGAGCAGGAGGGCGAGGCGGAGGCGAAGGAGGAAGAGGACGCGGCGAATGCGCCCTTGACCTCGC
Source organism: uncultured Alphaproteobacteria bacterium (assembly GCA_963794155.1). GTDB lineage: Bacteria > Pseudomonadota > Alphaproteobacteria > Rhizobiales > Beijerinckiaceae > Roseiarcus. The sequence goes on from CAWCCX010000013.1 coordinate 273,311, forward strand.
CCGTCGCGCCGACGGATCTCCCGCCGACAATGAAGGCCGGCCCAGGCTCGGCGCCCGCGGACTTCTCCGGCGTATTCGCCGGCCCTGCGGTCCGGAGGCTGGCGCGCGAGCTCGGACTTGATCTCAATCAGATCAGGGGCACGGGCGAAAAGGGGCGGATCACGCGCGAGGACATCAAGGCCGCGCTCGCGGGTCCCGGCGGCGCTGGAGCCGGCGGAGCCGCTCTTCCTCCGATCCCGGCTGTCGATTTCGCCAAATTCGGACCAATCGAGACCGTTCCGCTGTCGCGGATCAAGCGCATCTCAGGCCCGCGCCTCCACGCCTCCTGGGTCAACGTGCCGCATGTGACGCATTGCGACGACGCCGACATCACCGAGCTCGAGGCCTTCCGCAAAGCCCTCGATGAGGAGGCGAAGAAGGACAAGGCCAAGCCCTATCGCGTATCCCTGCTGCCCCTGCTCATGCGGGCCACGGTCGCGACGCTCAAGACCTTCCCGACCTTCAACGCCGCGCTAAGTCCAGGGGGCGACGCGCTCATTCTGCGCCGCTATTGGCATATCGGCGTCGCCGTCGACACCCCAGACGGCCTCGTGGTCGCGGTGGTCAAGGACGTCGATCGCAAGGGCGTGATCGAGCTCGCCCGGGAGCTTGGCGCCCTGTCCGAAAAGGCGCGCTCAGGAAAGCTTGCGCCGACCGAGATGCAAGGCGCGACCTTCACCATCTCTTCCCTGGGCGGGATCGGCGGGACGGCGTTCTCGCCGATCGTGAATGCGCCCGAGGTGGCGATACTCGGCGTCGTGCGTTCAAAGATGGCCCCGGTGTGGGACGGGAAGACTTTTCAGCCGCGCCTAATGCTGCCGCTTTGCCTCTCCTATGATCATCGAGTCATCGACGGCGCCGCGGCCGCGCGTTTCATGCGCCATCTGGCGGGGATCGTCGAGGACATGCGGCGCGTGCTTCTGTGATTGCGGCGGGATAGCGGGAGACACGCGGCCATGGCCAAGGAAATCAGGCTGCCCGACATCGGCGACTTCAAGGACGTGCCGATCATCGAGATCCAGATTGCGCCCGGAAAGAGCATCCGCAAGGAAGAGACGATCCTGACGCTTGAAAGCGACAAGGCGACGATGGACGTGCCCGCGCCCGAGGACGGCGTGATCGGCGAGGTCCGTGTGAAGGTCGGCGACAAGATCAGCGAGGGCGCGCTGCTCGCGACCTATGCCGAAGGCGATGCAGCCGCCGCCGCGCCTTACGGCGGCGTCGAGATCCAAGAGCCTGCGCCAAAAGCCGCGCCCGCGACTCCTCCGAAGCCTGCGGCCGATCCGGGCGGAAAGGCTGATGTCGAGGCAGACATTCTCGTCCTCGGGGCCGGCCCCGCCGGCTACACCGCGGCCTTCCGCGCCGCCGATCTCGGCCAGAAGGTCGTGCTTGTTGACAAACGCCAGACCCTCGGCGGCGTCTGCCTCAACGTCGGCTGCATTCCGTCGAAGGCGCTGTTGCACGTCGCCAAGGTGATCGACGAGGCGGCGACGATGGGCGCGCATGGAGTGGCCTTCGGCAAGCCTACCTTCAAACTCGACGCGATCCGCGACTGGAAATCCTCCGTCGTCAAGCGCCTGACGACCGGCCTGACAGGGCTTTCGAAGCAGCGCAAGGTGACGGTGGTCACCGGCGACGCCAAGTTCACGTCTCCGAATACCGTTCGCGTCGAGACCGCGGAAGGGCCGAAGACCCTCCGGTTCGCCAAGGCGATCATCGCGGCAGGCTCCGAGCCGGTCGCGCCGGGCTTCATCCCCTCCGATGCGCGCATCTGGGACTCGACCTCGGCGCTGGAAGTGAGTTTCATCCCCAACCGCATGCTCGTCCTCGGCGGCGGGATCATCGGGCTGGAAATGGCGACGGTCTACCACTCGCTCGGCGCCGGGATCACCGTTATCGAGATGATGGACCAGCTCATGCCGGGCGCCGATCCGGACGTCGTCGCCCCGCTCGCCAAGCGCGTCGGCGAGCTTTACGACAAGATCTTGCTCAAAACGAAGGTCACCAGGGTCGAGGCCAAAGTTGACGGCCTCCACGTTTCCTATGAGGGGCCAGACGGCGCCAAGACGGAAGTCTTCGACGCCATGCTCGTCTCCGTTGGCCGACGTCCTAATGGCAAGGGGATCGGAGCCGAGGCGGCGGGAGTGGCGGTCGACGAGCGCGGCTTCATCGCCGTCGACAAGCAGATGCGGACCAACGTCTCGCATATCTTCGCGGTCGGCGACATCGTTGGCCAGCCGATGCTCGCGCACAAAGGCACGCATGAGGGCAAGGTCGCGGCGGAGGTGGCGAGCGGGCACAAATCCTCGTTCGACGCCAAGGCGATCCCGTCGGTCGCTTACACCGATCCGGAGGTCGCGTGGGCGGGCATGACGGAGATCGAAGCCAAGGCCAAGGGGATCAAGTACGGCAAGGCGGTGTTCCCGTGGGCGGCGAGCGGGCGGTCGCTGTCGCTCGGTCGCGACGAGGGCCTGACCAAGACCTTGTGGGACGAACAGACCCAGCGGCTGATCGGATGCGGCATCGTCGGGCCCAACGCCGGCGACCTCATCTCGGAAGCGGCGCTGGCGATCGAGATGGGCGCCGAAGCCGAAGATGTCGGGCTCACCATTCATCCCCACCCAACGCTATCCGAGACGTTCGCGATGTCGGCCGAAGCGTTCGCCGGGACGCTCACCGACCTTTACATGCCGAAGAAGAAGGCCTGAGCGGCGTTCGGCAGGGGCGGGCGCCGATGAGGGTGTTCTTCTTCGGCCTTGGATATTGCGCCCGGCGGCTGATTGCTCGCGAACCATGGATCAAAGCGAGCGGAACTGCGCGGACCGCCGAACGCGTCGCGGCGCTGCAACGCGAGGGGATCGAGGCCTACGCCTTCGACGGCGCGAGCGTGGCTGCGGGCGTCGAGGACGCGATTCGCCGGTCGGAGGCGATTGTCGTCTCCATTCCGCCGCGCGACGGGTCCAGCCGTGCGCGCGAGCTTTTCGCGGCGACAATCGCCGCCGCGCCGCAATTGCGCCGGATCGTCTACTATTCGACCATTGGCGTTTATGGCGATCACGCCGGGGCCTGGGTGGACGAGACGAGCGCGACCCTGACGCGGACAGCGCGAGGGCTCGCGCGGGTCGCGGACGAAGCCCGCTGGACGGCGGAGGGCCAAGCGCGCGGGATCGAAGCAGACATCCTGCGCCTCGCCGGGATCTACGGGCCCGACCGCAATGCGCTCGTCAATCTGCGCCGGGGCCAGCCCCGCCGGATCGTCAAGCCGGGGCAGGTCTTCAACCGCGCGCATGTCGACGACATCGCCGAACTCACGCGGCTCGTGCTTGTGCGGCGGCTCGAAGGCCAGATCTGGAATGTCGCCGACGACGAGCCGGCCCCGCCGCAGGACGTGATCGCCTACGCGGCGGCGCTCCTCGGCCTCCCGCCGCCGCCCGAGGAGCCATTCAAGGAAGTGCGGCTTTCGCCGATGACGGCCGAGTTCTACGCCGACAACAAGCGGGTCTCGGTCGCAAAGGCGAAGTCCCGGCTGGGATTCTCCCCGGCCTATCCAACCTACCGCGAGGGCTTGAAGGCGCTCGCGGAGGCGGGGGAGGGGCGCGCGGACTGAGGGCGATAGGCCTCTGCGCCGGAAGGAAAACCAAGCCCCGGCGCAGGAAAGCAAAGAATAGCGGTAGGAAAGCAAAGGAAAGATGGAAGGAAAGCAGAGACAGTGCGGAACAAAAACAAAGCCGATTTCCCTCCTCGATCTCTATCTTTTCAAATGGTTAGATCCCGTTTTCGACGGTCGACATAACCCACTGCCGGAGGACAGTCGGGCGAGCGCGCTCGTCGATCGCCCGTCGCCGCCTCTGCCCCGCGCCCTCGCGATTCGTCCGACCTAATTATGTTACATTCTCCCATCGCGAAGGTTCTGACTGGGAGAAGACAGCATAGCAGCAATTCTGGAAAGGTCAAAGAAATTCGCACTGTCGTCGTCAGTGCGCTACCTGTCGGGCGGCAGACAATTCCACAAGCCGCGGCCGGGTCTCAACGACATTTCAGTCTTGTCAAAGCCTCCCGGCGGGCGCAGCTTCAGCGCGAGATTTTGGGGGAAACGGCGGCGAGGGGGCAAATCGTTGCTCTCGGTCGTGGCGCTGTCCCCGACATCGGCTTGGGGGCGCCACGATGACCTCACTCTCCTTTGCCAAAATTGGATTGGCCGCGACCGTAGCCGGTCTGCTCCTTTTCGGCGCGCAAGCGCCCTCAGTGGCTGGGCCGACGTCGGCCTGTCCTGGGCAGGTCTCAGTCGGCCCGACCGGGAACATGATCCCCGCGCCGGCCGGCATGCCGCTCAATTGCACGGAGGCGTTCTACGACGGCACGGCAAATTTCGCCGGCCGAGTCACTGGCTACGCATACGATCCCTATACGACGACGACAACCATCTACGACCAGACCGGAGGGGTCGTGGGCGTGACCAATTCGGTCGGCGACACCATCATTGTCGGTCCGGAGCACGGCGTGCTGTCGACCTTGACCGATCCGCTCGGCCACACCACGACCTTCACTTACGACTCTGCCGGATCGGTGGCGCAGGTCACGGATCCGATGTCGAACGAGACGAGATATGTCTACAATTCAGCCGAGCGCGCGACGCAGGTAACCGATCCGCTCGGCGGCGTGACCACCTCGACCTACAATTCACAAGGCAGGATGATGACCTCGACCGACGCGGCCGGCGTCACGACGACCAACACCTATGATTCCGCCGGCCGCCTCACCCAGCAGACCGACACTCTGGGCGACACGATCACTTACATGTACAATTCGAGCAGCCGCTTGAGCGAGGTCACCAATAGCGACGGCGCGGAGACGACCTATACGTATGACAGTTCAGGCCGGCTCGCCTCGGAGACGGTGACGCCCCCTAGCGGCGGCCTGACCACGACCATCACCTACGACGCCGCCGGCGATGTCATCTCCGTTAGCGAAAGCGACGGCACAACCACGACCTACACGTACGACCTCCAGGATCAACTCATCAAAGAGACCGAGACGATCGGCGGCGTCACGGACATCACGATGTACAGCTATCACTCCGAGGGCAATCTCATCCAGGTGACCGATCCCGAAGACAATATTACGAAATTCGCTTATGACGCGTATGGCGACCTGATCTCGATGATCGACCCCAACGGCGGCACAACCACGTTTGCCTATTTCGCCGTGCCGGAGCCCTCGACCTGGGCGACGATGCTGTTCGGCTTCGCCGGCCTCGCCTTCGCCGGCTATCGCAGGGCGAAGAGGAACGCGCTTCTTCCCTTCGTCTGATCGGCGGCAAAGGGCGAGACCTCGAAGGAGGACCGCTCAGCGTACAATGGACGCTCGCCGTGATAAATCGTGGCTTGACCGCGGCGGCCGCCCAATCGCGGTCTCCCCTTAGATGTCCGGATTGCCTTCGAACTGCGCCGCGCCTGGAACCGGCGCCACCCAGGGCATGCGCCGGCCGAGGAACAGTTCCCAGATCGGGTGAAACCACGCGTTAGAATCGATGCGGCGGCGCCGCCATGAGCGGGAAGCCTTTGGCGAGGGGCGAGCGGCCCATAGAGCGACGCAGGCTGTTGGGCTGCAATATCGGTCTCGACACGTCGTTTTTGCACGAAAATGACAAGAAGTCCTGTTGCACTTCGGCGGGTTACTGATGCGAGGGCGCTAGCCGCACAAATCAACCCCAGACACGCGCCGAAATGGATAAGTGACCCCTAACGCAGTGAGCACGGACGTCGTACGAGTCGCACGCAGGCGAACAGGATGAGGGTAGCGATGGCCGCCACAATTAAGGTCAATGGGTTCGATCAGACGGTGGAAGTCGACAGCGGCACCCCTCTCTTGTGGGTATTGCGCGACGTCCTGGGTATGACCGGCACGAAGTTCGGCTGCGGCATCGCACAATGCGGCGCCTGCACCGTACAAATCGACGGCGAACCGGTCCGCTCCTGTCTGCTGCCGATCGGCTCGATCGGCGACCGAAGCATTACCACCATCGAGGGAATCGGCGCGACGGAGGCGGGACGCAAGATCCAGAAGGCGTGGCTGGACCTCGAGGTCGTGCAATGCGGCTACTGCCAGTCCGGCCAGATCATGTCCGCCGCGGCTTTGCTCGCCAGGAACTCCCGACCCGAAAGATTCCGACATTGATGCAGCAATGGCCGGCAACATCTGCCGGTGCGGCACCTATGTGCGCATCCGCGCCGCGATCAAGCAAGCCGCCCGGTCGGCCTGAAGGAAACTCGCCCCATGACGCAGATCTCCTCCGCCCCGAAGCTCACCCGCCGCACGATGCTGAAGGCGACAGCCGCTGCGGGCGGCGGCTTCGTCCTCAGCGTCTCAATTCCACGGCTCAACGCTGCGCTCGCGGCGGAGTCGGACGCGGATTTCGCGCCGAATGCTTTCGTGCGCATAGATCCTGACGGCAAGGTCACCTTCACAATCCCGCAAGTCGAGATGGGGCAGGGCATCTACACAGCCCTCTCCATGATCCTCGCCGAAGAGCTTGACGCGCCTTTCGAGCACGTGACCGCAGTGGCTGCGCCGCCGAATGACAAGCTCTACGGGAACCCGCTTCTTGGGTTCCAGGTGACCGGCGGCTCGACCTCCGTCCGCGCGTTCTGGAAGCCGATGCGAATCGCCGGCGCGACCGCCCGGGCCATGCTGGTGCAAGCCGCGGCGGCGAAGTGGAGCGTCGATCCGGCCTCCTGCCGGACGGAGAACGGCGAAGTCCTTCACGATGCGAGCTCACAGAAGGCCGCCTACGGCGAACTCACGCAGGCGGCCGCCGCTCTGACGCCGCCACAAGATCCGCAGCTGAAATCGCCCGCGAACTTCAAGCTCATCGGCAAGTCGCTGAAACGGCTCGACACGCCCGACAAGGTCAACGGCAAAGCCGTCTATGGCATCGACGCCCGGCCGCCGGGCGTGAAGATCGCGACGCTCGCGAGCTGCCCCGTGTTCGGCGGCAAGGTCGCGCATGTGAGCGACGGGCGGGCCAAGACCGTGCCAGGAGTTCGGCAGGTCGTCGTTCTTGACGATCTCGTTGCGGTCGTCGGCGATCACATGTGGGCCGCCAAGCAGGGGCTCGACGCCCTCGACATCACGTGGGACGAAGGGCCGAACGCCGACCTGTCGACGGCCGATGTGCTCAACGGTCTTGTCGCCGCAAGCGACAAAGCGGGCGCGGTCGGGAAATCGACCGGCGACGCCGCCAAGGCTCTGGCCGAGGGCACCAGGCTCGACGCGACCTATCATGTTCCGTTCCTTGCCCATGCGCCGATGGAGCCGGCGAACTGCACCGTGCACGTTCGCTCCAACTCCTGCGAGATCTGGGTCGGCAATCAGGTCATCACCCGCGCGCAAGGGATCGCGGCGAAGCTGACTGGGCTGCCGCTCGAGAAGGTTATCGTCCACAACCATCTGATCGGCGGCGGTTTCGGCCGGCGGCTCGAAGTGGACTACATCGGCAAGGCCGTACGCATCGGCCAGAAGGTCGACGGGCCTCTCAAGGTCATCTGGACACGCGAAGAGGACATCCAGCAGGCGCTCTACCGGCCCTTCTATTTCGACCGCTTCGCAGCAAGCCTGTCGAACGGCAAGATAACGGCGTGGAGTCACAAGATCGCCGGCTCGTCGATACTCGCCCGCTGGGCGCCTCCTGCTTTCAAGGACGGGCTCGACGGGGACGCGGTCGACGGGGCGATCGATTTTCCCTACGACACGCCGAACCTTCATGTCGAATACGTGCGCGCCGAGCCGCCCGGCGTGCCGACCTGCTTCTGGCGAAGCGTGGGTCCGGGACACAATATCTTCGTCGTCGAGAGTTTTGTCGACGAGCTGGCGCATGCCGCCGGGCAGGATCCGGTCGCCTTCCGGCGGGCGCACCTCGCGAAGGAGCCGCGGCTTCTTGCCTGCCTCGATCTCGCGGCGGAAAAGGCGGGCTGGGGAAGTACGCTTCCCGCGCGCGCTGGACGCGGGGTCGCCTGCCAAAGCGTGTTCGGCTCTTATGCCGCGGCGATCGTGGAAGCCGAGGTCGACAACGACGGCGGGGTCGCGATCCGCCGCGTCACCGCGGCGGTCGATTGCGGCACGGCAATCAATCCCGACACCGTCGAGGCGCAGATTCAGGGCGGCCTCATCTTCGGGCTTACGGCCGCCCTCTACAACGAGATCACGATCGCGAAAGGCCGGGTGCAGCAGAGCAACTTCAACAACTACCGGATGATGCGGATCAACGAAACCCCGGCAATCGAGGTCCATCTGGTGCGGAACGGCGAGGCGCCGGGCGGCATCGGCGAGCCGGGCACCTCGATCGCCGGCCCCGCGCTCGCCAATGCGCTGTTCGCGGCGACTGGCGTACGGTTGCGTAGCCTGCCCGTGGACCGCAAGCAGCTCGTGCCGGGGAAGGCCGCGTGAGCGCCTTCTGGCGCGTCCTTATCTCGGCGACCGCGCTCGTCGTCGTCGCTCTCGTCTTTGTCGGCTGGATCGTGTTCGGTCCGGGCCCGACCGATTTCGCGGGCCCGGACCAGGTCGCGCTCACTGACTATAAGGGAGCCGACCCGGCTGGCGTTCCCGCGAGCCTCAAGGACGCGAGCCTCATCGATCGGGGCCGTTACCTCATACGCGCCGCCGATTGCGAGGCCTGCCATACGGCTATCGGCGGGCAACCTTTCGCCGGCGGCCGGGCCTTCGTCCTGCCCTTTGGGACGATCTATTCCACCAACATCACGCCCAACAGCGAAACGGGCATCGGCCGATATAGCGACGCGGATTTTCTCGCGGCGGTCCACCGCGGCGTCCGACGCGACGGTGCGCGGCTCTATCCCGCGATGCCCTTCGCCAGTTACACCTATCTGACTGACGCCGACGCGCTCGCCATCAAAGCCTATCTCTTCAGCCTCAATCCGATCAACGCGCCGGCGATCCCGAACACCTTCGCATTTCCGTTCAATCAGCGCTGGGCGATGGGCATATGGGCTATGATGTTCAACGCCGATCGGCGCTTCGAACCGCACGCCGACCGCAGCGCGGAGTGGAATCGAGGCGCCTATCTGGTCGAGGCCCTCGCCCATTGCGGGGAATGCCATACGCCGCGCAACCTGTTCCAGGCGCTCGACGAGCGCGGCAAATTCGCCGGCGCCGTCACCGGCGGCTGGCGCGCCTACAACATCACGAGCGATCCGACGAGCGGGGTCGGCGACTGGACCGAACAGGCGCTGGCGCACTATCTCGCGACGGGACACGCCGAGGGACGCGGCACGGCGGCCGGGCCCATGGGCGAAGCGGTCGACCTCAGTCTCGTGCACCTGACCGGCGAAGACATCGCGGCCATGGTCGCCTATCTGCGCACCGTCCCGCCGATCGCCAATCCGAGCCTGCCTGCGCCCCGGGCGCCGAATGCGATAGCGGCGCCCGAGCCGGGTCAGGGCGGCAATCCGCTCGGCGAGCGGATCTATGCGGAAGCGTGCGCGAGCTGCCACGGATGGACGGGCAGGAGCCCGATCTCCGGACTCGCGACGATCGCGGGCGCGCGCTCGGTCAACGATCCGTCCGGCGTCAATGTCGCGCAGGTCATCCTGTTCGGGGGAGGACGCCGGCCGGGCGAAGCGGGGATGGCGATGCCAGCCTTCGGCGAGGCTTATTCTGACGCCGAGGTCGCCGCCGCCGCCAACTACGTCACCGCGCGGTTCGGCGCCGAGAGTTCGCGCCTGACGGCGGAGAACGTCGCCGCGCTCCGGCTCACCCGGTGACTGGCAGACCCGCGACGACGGGCGGGGTCAGTGCGCAGCCGGGGCCGCGCCGCCGAGCTTGACCTTGCGCAGGCTCAGCGCCAGCGGCACCGCGGCCAGCGAAAGCAGCGTCAGCACCCAAAAGACGTCCATGTAGGCGAGAAAGGCGGATTGTGCCTGAACCTGCTGGCCGATCCAGGAGACGGCCTGCTGCTGCGCCTCGGGAAGCAGACTGCCCTGCGCGAGAAAATAGTGCGTCGCTTGCTGCAGCGTGTCCTGATATTGCTGGCTCGACGGGATCGCGTGCTCGATGAGCCGGCTCTGGTGGAACTGCTCGCGATGGTTGAGCACGTTGGAGGCGAGCGAGACGCCGATCGAGCCGCCCGTGTTGCGCGCCGCGTTGATAAGGGCTGAGGCCATGTCAACCCGGTTTGGTGGGATCCCGTCGTAAGACGCTGTGATGATTGGGATGAAGATGAGCGGCAATCCGACGCCGAGAAACATGCGCGTGCGGGCGAAAAACCAGAAGTCGAGATCGCCGTACACGTTGGTCAACTGATACATCGAGATCGCCGCGAAGATCGCGCCGGTCATGATCAGGTATTTTGGCTGGATCCGGCTCGACACCTGCCCGACGACGAACATCATCACCAGGGTGACAAGACCGCCCGGCGACAGCACGAGGCCGGCCCAGGTCGCGGTGTAGCCGAAGTTCGTCTGCACCAGGAGCGGCAGGAACTGGGTGGTCGCGTAGAGGATCGCGCCAGTCGCCGCCATGACAAGGAACGACGCGCCGAACTGCCGCGACCCCACCATCCTCACGTCGATCATAGGATCAGACCTGGACATCTCCCAGGGGATCATCAGGACGAATGCAACGGCGCAAATGATTGTGAACGTGACGATGAAGTTTGAGCCAAACCAGTCATCCTCAAGGCCGCGATCGAGCACGATCTCGAGCGCGCCGAGGAAAGTCGCGACCAGCAGGAAGCCAATGAAATCGAACCGGACGGATCGCGCCTGGTTGGGTTTGTCCGCAGGCAAAAGGATGGCGATCAGCGCGATCGTGGCGAGGCCGACCGGACCGTTGATCAGGAAGCACCATCGCCAGCTGAGATTGTCCGCCAGCCAGCCGCCGAGCGTCGGGCCGACCACTGGCGCGACGACCACCGCGACGCCGAACAGCGCGAAGGCCTGCCCGCGCTTCTCCGGCGGGAACGAATCCGCCAGGATCGATTGCGAGACCGGCACCATGCCGCCTCCAGCCAGGCCCTGCAGGATTCGGAACAGCAGAAGTGAGTCGAGATTCCACGCCTGGGCGCAGAGCAAGGAGCTTACGCTGAAGAGTCCAAGGCAGATCAGGAAGAAGGCCTTGCGGCCGAGCCGCCTGGCGAGGAAGGGGCTGGCGGTCAGGCTCACGGCATTGGCGACCAGATAAGTCGTCACCACCCACGAGGCTTCGTCATCGCTGACTCCCATCCCGCCGGCGATGTAAGGCAGGACCACGTTGGCGATAGTGGTGTCGAGCACCTCCATGAAGGCCGCAAGCGCGACCAGGACGGCGATCAGCCAGGGGCTGCCCGACGCTGCGCTGCCAGCCGTCGGAGCGCCGGCCTGCTGCGCGGCCGCGTCGCTCACCCCCGCCTCCACCATTGCTCTACGCGGGCCTTCAGCCGCTCATAGAGAGACGGCGACGGATCGACGCGCACGGTCGGGATGACCGACATGCCGGGACCGAGGGAGACGTCGGTCGGCGGATTTTCCAGGATGATCTTGACCGGCACGCGCTGGACGATCTTGACGTAATTCCCGGTGGCGTTTTCGGGCGGCAGCAGCGAGAACGCCGGGCCTGAGCCGGGCTGCACGCTGGCGACCTGGCCGCGGAAGTCCCGCTCCGGGTAGGAGTCGATCTCGATGTCGACGGGTTGCTCCGGCCGCATGCGGTCGAGCTGGGTCTCCTTGTAGTTTGCAACAACCCAGATCTCGTCGGGCACGAACATGGTGAGGTTCGTGCCCGCTTGCGCATATTGCCCGACGGCGCCGGTGAGGTTGACGACGCGGCCCGGCTGGTCGGCGATGACGGTTGTATAGGTGAGGTTGAGCGCGGCCTGGTCGCGTTGAGCCTGCGCCTGCGCGAGGCTCGCCTCCGCCGAGGCGCGCTGCGCCTTCAGCGTATCGATCTGCCGCTGCGCCACTTTGAGCGTTGCTTGCGCGCTGTCGACAGCGGCCTGCTGGGCCTTGAGGTTCTGGACGTCGACCGTGCCCTGCTGAGCCGTCGCCCAACCCTGGTTGACGAGCGGCTTATCGCGTTCCCACGTGACCTTCGTGAGCTCCAGGTTCGCCTGCGCCTGGCTCACCTGCGCCTGGTTTGCGGCGATCTGTGCGTCTTGGGTGGCGATCTGCGTGTCGATGTTGCGGATGCCGGCTTCCGCCCCCGTCACCTGAGCCTCGGCCTGCGCGAGCGCCACGCGGTAGGGGCGTTGGTCGATTTCGGCGATTACGGCGCCCTTGTCGACATGCTGGTTGTCGGTAACCCGAACCGCGGTGACGTAGCCCGCGACCTCGGGCGCGATCGCGAACTGGCGCGCCGCAATGAAGGCGTCGTCCGTCGAACTCGAAATGTCCCGTGTGATCCCAGTAGAGTAATCCCGCCGCCGCAGCCGCCAAGAGCGCTGTGAGTCCGACCGGCGCCAGGACCGGATGCCGGCGGAGCCAGCCCTTACGCGGTTTTTCGCTGGGCTTTTGCTCTTTTGCATCCGGCCGCTGGCCGGGTTCGGGTTCCTTCTCGGCGGGCTTGGTCGGGCGCTCGTCGGGCTCAACAGGCCGCTCGGCCGTCGGCGCACTCTCGGGCCGCGGAGCGCGCAGAGTCATGATGTCCCGTTTGGGGCCCGCCGATAGCGAGCCTCCGGCGCGCCGTCCCTCGTCCCAACCGGGTTCGGGCGCCGGCGCGTCCCTGTACATTTGCCGGCCTCGGTCCTGATTCCCGCGCGCCATGGCCGAATCTCTCCAACCTGCGGCCCCCCAGCGAAACGCCTCCGAAACGACACTGTTCCGTTCACTTTACTTTGGCGAGGGTCCAACCTAAATCAAGGGGTGAGAAGGGAGTTTCCGGCGATCACTGTTTTGTGAAAGGACGCATGATGGAGGGGGAAAGAAAGATGCAAGCGGAAGCCGCTTCCGAGCGGGCGCGCGCCGTCCGTTGCGGTCGCCCGCCGCGCGGACTTGCCGGCAAGGTCGAGGAAAGAATCCTCGATGCGGCGGGCAAAGTGTTCCTCGAGCATGGCTTCAGCGGCGCGAGCGTCGATGAAATCGCCGAGGCCGCCTGCGCCGGAAAGCCGACGATCTACTCTAGATTTCCCAGTAAACAGGCGTTGTTCGCCGCCGTCGTCGAGCGCCTCGTGCGCCGGAACACGAGCCTCGAAGCGTTTTCTTGCGCCGGCGGCGCGACCGAGGAGCGGCTCGAGGCGCTCGCCGCCGTCATTCTGACCAGGGTCCTGACCCCGGAAACGATCGGGCTGATCCGGGTTGCCGTCGCCGAAGCGCGGCGGTTTCCCAATCTTGCAACGAGCGTCAGCTGCATGGGGCGCGAGCGCCCGACGGAAGCGGTAGCCCGCGCTTTTGGCGAATTGGCCGCCTCCGACGACATCGGATCCTCGCCCGCCTTCGGGCCCGACCGGCTCCCGGAGACGGCGCGCCGGTTCCTCGACCTGGTGGTGTTGCCGATGCTGGTGAGAGCGCTGTTCGGCGAGGATCTGGCCGGGCTGCGTGCGGAGATCGGCCCCCACGCCGCCCGTTCCGTCGCTTTCTTTCTCGCCGCCTGCGGCTGCGGAGAGTCGCCGACACACGGGCTGGCGGCGACGCTAAACGCTGAGGAGCCGGCCAATCAGGCGGCCGTTGCCGGGTGAGGCGAGGTCATCGGGCGCGAGCGCTCGCGCCCACAGTTTATCGCTTCGAGTCGTCCCCTTCCGGCGGAATGACGAAGCCTGAGTTCGGCTCGATCCAGGCCATGTGGTCGCGGTAGGCGGTGACGCCCGGGGTGTTCTCGGCGATCACCTTGAGGCCGTCGCGCAGCCGCTCGTCGGTGATCGCCCCGCCGAAGGTGACGACGCCGTTGGCGACTTCGACGTGCACACTCGCGCGCGGCGCCCACTGGAGTTTGTCGAGCTCGCTCTGGATGGCGGCCTTGATCTCCGCGTCGGGATGGGGGGCGGCTGCGCCAGGTTGCGCAGCCAACAATCCCTTGAGGAGGTCCGAGCGTGAGATGACGCCGACGACGGTTTCGCCTCGAAGCACCGGCAGCCGCTTAATGCGACGGTGGATCATCCGATCGACTGCCTCGCTGAGCTCGGCGTTTTCCCCAATCGTCTCGACCTCGCGGGTCATCACCTCGCCGGCCTTGCGCCCATGCTCGTGCGCATAGGCCTCGGCAAGTCGCCCGCTGCCGATGAGGAGTTCGAGCCAATGGGGGCGCTTTCGTTCGGCGCCGAGCTCGGCTCGGCGGAGGAGGTCGCCTTCGCTCAAGACCCCGATCAGCGCATGATCGGCGTCGAAGACGAAGAGCGCGCTCACTCGCGAACGCAACATCGTCTCGACCGCCTCGGCGAGACTTGCGGTCTCGGCCACGCCGATCACGCCATAGGTCATCACGTCCCGAACCCGCATTCTCTCGATCCTCGCGTGGACGCTGCCCTGGAAATGGACTGGGCGCCGCCGGCAGTAAGCGCCGCGGGGCCGGCAAGTGGCAAGTGCGAGCGGGCGAACACGGTTGCGACTGATGGCCGCGCCTGTCATTTGCTATTGGCTGGAACTTGCGCGTTAGGCCTGTGGGAGCAAGCATGGCAAATCCGGTTGTCGTGGAGGCCACGCGCGGGAAAGCGATCGAATCCGCCCATCGCGGCGCTGGCGCCGTCGTGGACGCAGACGGCCGGCTCGTGATGGCCTTCGGCGATGCGGAGCGGGCGGTCTATCCGCGGTCGGCTATCAAGGCGCTGCAGGCTCTGCCGCTCATCGAGAGCGGCGCCGCTGACCGCCTGGGCCTGACCGACAAGGAGATAGCGCTTGCTTGCGCCTCCCACTCGGGCGGCGACGAGCACGTTGCGACCGCGCGCGCGATGCTCGCCAAGGCCGGGCGCGACGAAGAGGTCCTCGAATGCGGCGTCCATTGGCCGCTCGGCGAGGATGAAGCGCGCGCGCTGGCGCGCTCGGGGAGAACGCCAAGTGCGCTGCACAACAACTGCTCGGGCAAGCACGCAGGCTTCGTTTGCGTGTGCTGCGCGATGGGCGTCGAGCCGGAGCACTACGTCGCGCCCGATCATGCCGTTCAGCGCGAGGTCGCCGCGGCGATCGCGGCGGTGACCGGCGTGGCCTTGAGCGAGGAGACGCGCGGAATCGATGGCTGCGCGATTCCAACTTACGCCGTGCCATTGATCGCGCTCGCGCGAGGGTTCGCCCGGCTCGGAAGCGCCGAACGGCTTTCGCCCGCCCGCCGCAAAGCCGCGGCGCGGATCCGCTCGGCCGTCGCCGCCCATCCCTCGACGGTCGCCGGAAGAGGCCGTTTCGACACCGAGATCATGAGCCTGCTTGGCGCGCGCGCCTTCACCAAGGGCGGCGCCGAAGGGGTCTTCTGCGCTGCACTGCCCGAAGCCGGACTCGGACTCGCGGTCAAGGCCGACGATGGGGGAGGCCGCGCGGCGCAAGTCATGATCGCCGCGCTGATCCAGCGCTTCGGCGGCTTCGACGACGGGACGGCGGCGCGCCTTCAGCCTTTTATCTCGCTGCGGCTCTTGAACTGGAACGGCGCCGAGGTCGGCCGCCTGCGTCCCGCAGGTCCGCTCGCGTGAGGGGCGATTCGATGGTTGTCCAGACGAGGGATGGAACGACGGCGGCATCGGCGATCAAGGCCAAGGTCAAAGGCGAGCCCTGCCGCGCGGTCCCCGGCCGCCGCGGGGGACGGCGGCTCCGGCTCATCGCGTGGGCGGGTCTTGCTCTCTCGTGCGCCGCAAGCCCGGCGCGCGCCGCCGACCCTTGCGCCGACAAAGCGGTCGCGGTCGCGGAGCTTCGCCAAGGCGACGAATATCAGGCGGCGGCGCTGCTGTTTTCGGTCGTGCGGCTCGGCTGCGAGCGCGAAGCGCGGGCTCTCATCGATCGGGGCGCGGCGGTCGACGCCCGGGACCGCGAAGGCGCGACCGCGCTTGGCCGGGCCGCTCAGGCGGGCAAGACAGCGGTCGCGACGCTGCTGATCGACAGGGGCGCAAACGTCAATGCGCGCGCCGTCGACGGATCGACGCCTTTGTTCTACGCCGCCGAGGCCGACCGCGCCGCAATGGCGCGCCTCCTCATCGATCGCGGCGCCGATCCCAACCTGCCGGGACGGAAGCGCGTGCGCCCGCTCGCCGCCGCCGCCTACAACGGTTCGGCGGAGAGCGCCGAATTGCTGCTCAAGCGCGGCGCCGACCCGAACGCGATCGACGACGAAGGCAAGAGCGCGATAGTCTACGCCGCCGGCCGCGCCTATGCGCCGATCGTCGCCCTCATGATTGCGGCGGGCGTCGACGTCAACCGTCGATACGCCCATGGCCTCACCGCACTGATGTGGGCGGCCGGGCATGACGCGTCGGCGGGCGTCGACGACGTCGAGGCGACGCTCAAACTCCTCATCGACCGCGGCGCCGATTTGCGCCTCAAGGACGACCGCGGCAAGACGGCCGCCGACATCGCCCGCGGGCTCGGAGATGAGCGGGCGGCGAAGGCGCTGGAGCAATAGGGCGCAAAGGTGCGCCATCATTGGCAAGGACGCGGGCTGGTCGCCTTGCCGTCGCGGGAGTCGTCGTGGGCGCGCGTGGCTCGCCGTTCACAAGCCGGCAAGATAATTGGCTATCGCGGCGAGCTGGTCGGGCGTGACGGTGTTCATCAGGTCGGACATGCCAGGATTGTTCGCGCGCGTATGGTCGCGGAAATCCGTCATTGTCTTGAACAGGTAACCATGCACTTGCCCGGCGAGGCGAGGCACGGATGAATCGCCCTGAAACTCTTCGAGATGGCAGCTCGTGCAGACGACCGACTTGATCGCCGTCATCGCGACCGCGACGTCGGCCTTAGAAGCCGAGGGCGCGCTCGTGTTCGGCCACGGCTTGGCGGCGAAATATTCGGCGAGCGCGAGCGCGTCTTCCTTCACCAGTCCCTGAGCGATCGGCGTCATGCGATCGTCCTTGCGCGCGCCCTTCTGGAAATCGCGGAACTGGAGGTAGAGGTAGCCTGCATTCTGGCCCCAGATGATCGGGATCGACTTGTCATCCGGGACCCCTTTGGCGCCGTGGCACGCGCCGCAGAGCACCGCCTTGTCCTCGATCGTATCCGCCCAGGCGGCGGTTGCGCCAGGCAGGAGCGCGGCTGCGACAGCGAAACGCAACATCCAATGATTCCCTCGCGCGCCAACATCGCGCTCATTTGCGCGCCGGGTCGTCATGAGGTCAAACAAAAAAGGCCGCTCCGCTCGTCGAGCGAAGCGGCCTTGAGGCGCGAAGCGTCACTCGATCGTGAAGGCGATGATGTTGTTGCCGCGCTTGGAGTTCGATCTGGGCGTTGCCGCCCGAGCCGACGACGACGTACTGCTTACCGCCGACCTCATACGAAGACGGGGGCGCATTGACGCCCGCGCCAGTCTGGAACTGCCAGAGCACCTTGCCGTTGGCCGTGTCGTAGGCTTTGAACCAGCCATTGGCTTCGCCAGTGAAGAGAAGCCCGCCAGCGGTAGCGAGAGAGCCGCCGATCATCGGCTCCGGCGTCTTGACCTGCCAGGCGATCTTTCCGTTGTTGTAGTCGACCGCGGTGACATTGCCGAAGCTCTCCTCGCCGGGGATGACCGTGAAGGCGCCGCCGAGCCATAGCTTCCCGTCCGGATAAGGGGCGCTGGCGACCGTATAGGTCATTGGCTGATGCAGGTTGATCGCGAAAGCCATGTTGTGAGCCGGGTCGGTCGAGAGCGGCGACCATTCGACGCCTCCGTTCGCGCCCGGGAACATCCGGGCCGAATTCGGATCGAGCGGCGCGGTCGGCGTCGGCAGCGTCCACCGTCCCTTCTGATCCACCATCGGGTCGGAGAACCTGATGAGGCTGCAGTCCTTGCGATCGTGCACGTAGACGTAACCTGTCTTGCCGGCGTGCATGACGGCCGGAATCATCTTGCCCGACTTGTCCGCTGCGTTGACGAGCACAGTCGGGCTCACGGCGTCGAGGTCCCACACGTCATGCGGAATGTATTGAAAGTGGCAGACGTACTTGCCAGTGTCGAGATCGAGTGAGATGAGGGAGTCGGTGTAGAGATTGTCGCCGGGGCGGATCGCGCCGTCGAGATCGGGCGAGGGGTTGCCGACAACGAAGTAGATGCGCTTCGCCGCCAGATCGACCGAGGGGTTCTGCCACACCCCGCCGCCCAGCGTCTTGTAGGGGTCGCCGTTCTTGGCCAGCGCCGCCTTCTCCGCGTCGATGTCGCGATGTTCATCGCGGCCCGTGGCGTCCTTGGTCGCCCAAACGCCGACGGAGTTCTCGGGGATGGTGTCGAAACTCCAGATCAGCTTGCCATCCTTGGCGTCATAGGCCTTGACGAAACCGCGGATGCCATACTCGCCGCCGTTCGTGCCGATGAGGATTTTGCCGTCGACGGCGGTCGGGGCCATCGTCTCGCTGTAGCCCTTCTCGGGATCGCCGACCTGTTGCGACCAAACCTCGCTGCCGGTCTTCGCGTCGAGCGCGACGAGCTTGGCGTCGAGGGTGCCGACATAGACCTTGTCCTCATAGACGGCGACGCCACGGTTGTTCGGGCCGCAGCAGAAGGTCGTCACCGGGCCGAGCTTGGGCTTGTAATGCCAGATTTGGGCGCCGGTCTTGGCGTCGAGCGCGTAGACATGGCTGAATGACGTGGTGACGTACATGACGCCGTCGACGATGATCGGCGAGGTCTCCATCAACTCTTTGACCTCGGTCGAGAAGATCCAGGCCGGGTGCAGATGGCCGACGTTGCCGCGGTTGATCTGCCCATTCGGATAGAAGCGGGTCTGCTCGTAGTTGGCGTTGGTGAGAAGGAAATTCGCCCCATCTTTGTGGGCATTGCTGAGTTGCTGCTGCGAGACCGGCGTGATCGCCGCGGTCGCGGCCATCGCGTTCATCCCTGCCTTGACCTCCTGCTGCGCATTCGCCGCCCCGGCGGCTACAATCCCAGCAACGCAGATGGACCCAAGCAAAAGCGATTTATTGACGACTTTGGTCATCGATGTTCCCTCCCTGACCAGGACATCTTGGCGTGAAGACCGGGAATCCGCAAGCAAATGGACCAGGAATTTTTCCCATTTTTATACTGATCATCCGATAGGCAATGGCTATCATTTGGTCGACTTCCGATTTGGCGGCCGGCGTGAGGTTGGCCGGTCGGGCGCGCGGCGCGGCGCGGCGCAGAACGTTTGATTTTCGCGCGCGACAAAAGTTCTCAAATGCGCTAGTGGACGGAGTCGTGAGAGCCAGGCCCTGGGGGGCGATTCAATTTGACGTCACATTCCAGGTCCGCGCGGTTCAGAGTCAACCGTCCGAAGGTCTATGACCGGTTGAGCGCGGACGACGTCCTCGGCGCGCTGAGGCGAATGCACCGCATTCGCCGGTTCGAAGAAGCGGCCGAAGATTCATACATCCGCGGCTTGAGCTACGGCACGATGCACCTGTCGATCGGGCAGGAGGCGACGGCGGTCGGCGCGTGCATGCCGCTCAAGGACGCCGATTGCATCACCTCGACCCATCGCGGCCACGGTCATTGCATCGCCAAGGGCGCCGAGCTCAAGCCGATGTTCGCCGAGTTCCTGGGCCGCGAGGGCGGATACTGCAAGGGTCGCGGCGGCTCGATGCACATCGCCGAGCCGGCAAAAGGCAATCTCGGCGCCAACGGCATCGTCGGCGGCGGCCTGCCGATCGCGGTCGGCGCCGCGCTCAGCGCCAAGAAGCGGCGAACCGGCGCAGTGGCGCTGGCGTTCTTCGGCGACGGGGCCAACAACGAGGGCGCCTTTCACGAGGCGCTCAATCTCGCCTCGATCTGGAAGCTGCCGGTGATCTTCCTCTGCGAGAACAATCAATATGCGATGTCGATGTCGATGGCCCGCGCGACCGCGGTCGCCAATGTCGCCGACCGCGCGAGCGCCTATGCGATTCCGGGCGTCATCGTCGACGGCAACGATTTCGCCGCCGTGGCTGAGGCTTCGTTTGCGGCGACGGATCGGGCGCGGGCGGGCCAGGGGCCGACGCTGATCGAGGCCAAGACCTATCGCACCCGCGGCCATTCCCGTTCCGACCGCAATCGCTATCGTTCACGCGAGGAGATCGACGAATGGAAGGCGCGCGATCCGATCGCGCGCTTCGAGGCGGAGATGGTCGCGCTCGGGTTTGCGACCGAGGCGCAGGTCGCGGCGATCGCGGCCGAAGTCGAGAAGGAAATGGCCGAAGCCGCGGCCGAGGCGAGCGCGAGCCCGTGGCCGGCGGTCGCCGATGTCATGCGCGACGTCTATTCGCCCGCCGAAGACGCGCGTCCGTGAGCGCTCGCGAACTCTCCTACGCGGAAGCGATCCGCGAAGCGCTCGCCATTGCGCTCGAGCGCGACGAGCGGGTGTTCCTGATGGGGGAGGACATCGGCGTCTATGGAGGCGCCTTCCAGGTGACCGGCGATCTCGTCGAGCGCTTCGGCGAGGAGCGGGTCATGGATACGCCGATCTCGGAACTCGGCGGAGCCGGGGTCGCGGTCGGCGCCGCCCTGACCGGAATGCGCCCGGTGTACGAATTCCAGTTCTCCGATTTTTCGATGCTGGCGATGGAGCAGATCGTCAATCAGGCCGCGAAGCTTCGCTACATGCTGGGCGGGGCGGTCAGTGTCCCGGTCGTCTTCCGCATGCCGACCGGCTCCGGGCTCGGCGGCGCTGCGCAGCACAGCCAGAGCATCGAAGCCTGGTACGCCCATGTCCCGGGCCTGAAGGTCGTCGAGCCGTCGACGCCCGAAGACGTCAAAGGCATGCTGCTCGCCGCGATCAGGGACCCCGACCCGGTGATCGTGTTCGAGCACAAGCTGCTCTACAAGCTGAAAGGCCCGACGCCCGAGGGCTACTACGAGACGCCGCTCGACCGGGCGGTCGTCAGGCGCGAAGGCCGCGATCTCACCATCGTTGCGACCGCCATCATGGTCCATCGCGCGCTCGAGGCGGCGGAGATTGTGGCCGGAGACGGGATCGAGGCCGAGGTGATCGACCTTCGCTCTCTCAGGCCGATCAACGAAGACGCGATCGTGGCCAGCGTCAAGCGGACCGGGCGGCTGCTCGCGGTCTACGAGGGCGTCAAGACGCTCGGCATCGGGGCGGAAATCTCGGCCATCGTCGCCGAGAGCGAGGCCTTCGACTATCTCGACGCGCCGATCATGCGGCTCGGCGGCGTCGAGGCGCCGATCCCGTACAGCCCGGTGCTGGAGAAGGCGGCCGTTCCGCAAATCGACGACATTGTCGCGGCGGCGCGGCGTCTGGCGCTGACCGAGGTCTGACATGGCGGTCGAGATCGTCATGCCGCGGGTCGACATGGATATGAGCTCGGGCCGGATGGGCCGCTGGCATGCGGCCGAAGGCGCCCATGTCGTCAAGGGAGCGACGCTGTTCGAGATCGAGACCGACAAGGCGGCGATGGAGGTCGACGCGCCGGCCTCGGGCGTGCTCAAGTTCGTCGCGGCGTTGGAAGGCGACGTGCTGCCGGTCGGCGCCTGCATCGGCTGGATCGTCGCCGAGGGCGAGAGCTTCGCGCCGCCGGCGGGTGCGAGCCCGCCTGCCCCCTCACCCCGGCCCTCTCCCCGAGGGAGAGGGGGCGCTGCGTCGCCGCCGGCGACCCCTTCTCCCACTGGGAGAAGGTGGCGCGATAGGGCGTCCGGAAGGACGCCCGTCCTTTCGGACGGGCTATTGGCGCCGGATGAGGGCGCGCGCCCGCGCGCGACCCCCGCCGCTCGCCGGATCGCGCGGGAGCGCGGATTGCGGCTGGAGAGCGTGAGCGGCTCAGGGCCGCACGGCCGCGTCCAACGGCGCGACATCGAGGCGTCGGCGGCTCGCGCGTCCGCCGTCGCGAACGTGCATCGCTTGTGGCTTGCGCGAGGCGAGGGCGCGCCGATCGTGTTCCTGCACGGGTTCGGCGCCGATCTCAACGGCTGGCGGCCGGCGCATCGTCTGCTCCCGGAGACCCGTCCGGCGCTGGCGATCGACCTGCCCGGCCACGGTCTCACCCCGCTCGGCGAGGAGGCGAGCTTCGCGGCGCTGGTCGAAGCGGCGCGCGCGGCGCTGGCGGAGGAGGGGGTCGGAGAAGCGCATCTTGTCGGCCACTCGCTCGGCGGCGCGGTCGCCGCCGCGCTTTCGCATGAGCCCGGCGTCAAGACGCTGTCGCTCCTGCTGATCGCGCCGGCAGGGCTCGGCGAGGAGGTCAACGCGGCCTTCTTCGACGGCTATCTCCAGGCCGATGCCGAGGCCGCCCTGACGCCTTGGCTGCATATGCTGGTGGTCGACCCCACGGCGCTGGGCTCGGCTCTCGCCAGGACCACGCTGCGCCAGCGCAAGGAGCGGCCGCTGGTCGCCGAGCAAAGGCGATTGGCCGGAGCCTTGTTTGCCGGCAGCCGACAGGCGATCGACATCCGCGGCCATCTCGCCGCGCCCGTGGCGCCGACCAAGATCGTGATCGGGCTTGAGGACCGGATAACGCCGGCTCATCACGCCGAGGGCTTGAGCGGCCTGATCGCGCTGCACCGCTTTCCCCGCATCGGCCACATGCCGCATCTCGAAGCCCGCCACGAGGTCGCGAGGCTGATCGAGGAGCTGGCGAGGACGGCGACGCCGGCTTAGGGCGACAGGCAAGCGGTCGCGGGATCGGGTCTTTGGATCGTGCCTTAGTCGCCTGACGATTTTTTCCTGAAAAACAGGGAAAAACAGGGGGATAGCCGCCTGCTTCCGCCAAACTCAGGCGATGAGAGTCATGAATGTCAATTGGCTATTTGAACACGTTCATGCGCTGGAAGAGCAAATTGAACAGGAGGCCAACAGGAGCGTAACAGGCGGATAATTCCAATTATCAGGGGCATAACAGGCGGCCGAAACGCGCGAACAGGCGAAAAACAGGCGCCTCGCTCGCGGTTCTCGCTGGGTTGCAAAGAATGTCTATAACCGTTTGATAGGAAGCAACAAAACCTCATTTGTTCTATTTTCGTTCTTGACGACCAGCGCGTCTGGCCCATTGCCGGACAAGGCCGTTCTTCTGGCCGATCCGAGCTTCATCCTGGAACCAGATTTCGACCGGCGTCGTCTCGGGCAGCCCTTCGAGATGAGCTTTCAGCGCGCGTGGAAAGTTTTTTTGAACGCTTCGACAATCCGTTCGTCCTGAGCCGGATGACGGGGCCGCGCGCTGATGTGCGAGAAGCCGAGCTTCTTCAAAAGTTTTCCGACATAGCGCGGATGAAAGTCGACGCCGAACCGCTCGGCGATGAGGCGCTTGAGATCGATCCGTCGCCAGCGGACAACGCCGTCCTTCTCACGATCGGGGCCGGCCTCGACGATCCTGGCGAATTCAGCCCTCTGCTCGGTCGACAGGCGCGACTTCGGACCCTCGGTCCAGTTGTCGAGGAGCCCGTCAGGGCCCGAGGCGTTGAAGCGATGAACCCAGTCGCGCAGCGTCTGCCGGTCCATCCCGCCGATCTTCGCCGCTGCGCCGCGATCCATCCCGTCTCGAACCGCAGCCAGCGAAAGAAGCCGCCGGCTCTGATTGACGGCCTTCGACCGGCGGGCGAGCGCCCGAAGCGCCTCCGCCGAATAGTCTTCCCGCAATCTCACCGCTGCTGGCATGGCGCGAATCTCCTCGCGCCAAATGAGTCACAAATCCCGATTCGTGGGAATCCCAATCATGAGTGAGCCGATGGGGCCTTTGGTATAACGCATGTGCCAGGATTTCGCGGGGCCCGAATCGGCGATACGGACGTCCTAGATTGTCCCCAATTCCTTCGGGGTTCGTCTCTTCTTGCGACCGGCAGATCGAGAGCTTCGCTCAAGAGCGCCGGCAGCACCCGAAATTCTTTCAACCCATGGGGGGTCGTGATTCGACTGGATTTCAGGATCGATCGAAATTCATTCGCCACGTCGTTCGGGAACGTCCGCCATTTGCGGCATCCACTTCGCGGCTCTGAAATTCCGCTCTTGTTGGTTTCCAAATTATCGCGTTCCGACGTTGGTCAAGATCGTGCTCAAAATCTCCTTTCCCTATACCCCCCTCTGTTCATTTGGGGATATAGCGATCCTACGCATGAGCCGCAGTTTGGGCACCACCATCATTCGCCTATTGAGGCAAGCCCGACTTTTACATAAGTGTTTGCGGCGTCCGGCGCGCAGAGCCTTAACATTGATCCCGCATCCCCCGAAGGGAGCAGGCCAGCCTGACGCGATAGCGAACCGGCGGAACTCCGAACCGATCCTGGAACAGCCGGCTGAAATGCGACGAGCTGCTAAAGCCGTATGAGAAACAGACGTCGGTTATCGAGAGATGCGTCTGGCTCGGGTCTCGAAGCGCCTCCGCGCAGCGGATGAGCCGACGCTGCCAAAGATAGCGCGATACGGAGCCGGCCGGATCCTCGGCGAAATGACGGTGCAGCCCACGAACGGAAATGCTGCATGCGTGCGCGATCTGCTCGATGGAGAGCTCGGAATCGGCGAGGTTCGCCTCGATATAGGTCTTGACCCGCGTCGATAGTTCGTCGCGGCGCCCGATCATCGGCGGCGTCTCGATCTGCTCGCGTAGGGCATCCCAAGTCATCGTGGTAATGGCCGCGCCCAGTTTTCTTCCGCTGCATCGTGGAAAACAACTCATCTCGCCGAAGCTCTCGGCCACCATGGCGAGCAGGATCCGAGACAATCCCGCCCTGCCGTTCCATCGATGTGCGACGCCACGCTCGAAGAGGGCGGCAATCGCGGGATCGGATGGACGCGGCAGCATGGTCACGAACGCTTCGATCTCGGGGCTTGAGATCTCGTACCCGTGCGACAGCTTCGAGTTCGATCAGGGCCCAGTCGCGCGGGCCCAGAATGCAAGTGCGGCCGGGTTGGACAAAGTTGACGCTCCCTCGGGAAACCGAAACGAGCATCAGCGGGGCTGGCAATGTCGGCATGGTCAATGAGCGGGTCAGCCGAAATTGGGTGGCCGCCAACTTGCACAGCACCATCTCGCCGAGAGCGCCATATTCGATGCACCCCGCGAACGGGCGTCTACCTATCGGGAGGCAACGCACCCCTTCGCGAAGCATAGGATCGATTCGCCCAAAATGAGCGCTATGCGCGTCCTCCCACTTGTGCAGCCGGCCGCTGGGCCGCTCCACCTCCACGCGAACAATGTTAGGCGCCCCCACTGGGTCTGAGCCTCCCTTAGCACAATCGGCCATCTTGCTCCGCCAGACCGGGAGCGGTCTTGACCTGGATCAACTCCCTGAAACCTTCCGCCGGCTGGCGCGTGCAGTCAATCCTGGCATGGCGAGGCAAGACTCGGGAGGGCTGCCAAGTCACGCTTCGTTAAGTCGGCTGAAGCGTGCGACGGCGCCGGTGACCACGTGAAGACTACACGGCCAGGGGAGGCCAAGAGTTCGTGCCCGTGCTGAAGAAGGCGCCCCAGACCTGCTCGCTCCGCCCGCGCGATGCAGCAGCGATGGAATGGCCCCGCATCGCTTCCAGTCTAAGCTATCGATCAGCATCGCCGACCAAAGGCGAATCTCGTCCTCCCCACGGACAATATACTGCGCGCGCCCAATTCGCGACGTTAGAGCAACGCGAAACGGGCCGGGCGCTGCGAGAGCCACCGAGGTAGTCAATCGCCAACGCCAGCGAAGCGACGGGAGACTCCGATGAAGAATTATTACCGCATCAACGCGATGCCCCCAAAGGGCATCGAGCGCAAGCGAGCGCATATCGTCGGGGGCGGCATCGCCGGCCTGGCGACGGCCGTGTTCTTGGTTGATGAGGCCCACATGCCGGGCGAGAAGATCACCATCTACAAGTCAAAATCTTTGAATGGCGGCTGTCTGGAGGCCGCCTGGGACCCGAAGTCAGCGAGATACAGGAATCCCGGATCGCGCATGTTCGAGCGGCGCTACGAGTGCCTCTCCTACCTGATGGAAAAAATTCCGTCGATACAAACTCCGGGCCGTACGCTCCTCGACGAGACGTTCCAGGCGAACGTGGAGAATCCCACCCGCTCAGGCTTACGCCTGATGGAACGCCAGGGCAAAAAGCGTTCGCCGACGGGCCCCTTGATGTCCGCCGCCGACGGCCAGAAGATGCTCGAGCTGATGCTGACCCCCGAAGAGAAGTTCGAAGGACTGTCGTGTGCGGAATGGTTCAGCCCCGAGATGTTCACGTCCGACTTCTGGTACTACTGGGCCTACATATTCGCGTTGGCGCCCCAGCATTCCCTGATCGAGTGCCGGCGCTACTTGGCCCGCTTCGCCATGTACGTCGGCAAGCCGCTGCTAGAGCTGTCGATGATCATCCACACCCAGTACAACGAGTACGACTCGATCGTCGATCCCGTTGAGGTGTGGCTGAAGGAGAAGGGCGTGCGCTTCCAGATGGAGACGCGCGTGCGCGACATCGAGACTAAGAACCAGGGCAAAGAGACCCTCGCTACGACGCTGGTCTACGACGGCGCCTCTGGGCGCCAGTCTATTCCGTTAACGCGGGATGACCTGGTGTTCTTCACCAACGGTTCGATGGTCCACGGCAACACGTATGGCGACAATGACACCGTCGCGACCTACAACCGCGATACAACTGACCTGGGGGTGTTTGACGTCTGGAAGAAGTTGGCGGCGCGGGATCCCAAATTCGGCCGGCCCGAGCCGTTCATCTCCGACATCAAAGGAAGTGCTTTTCACACCTTCACGATCACAATCAAAGGCAATTCGACGTTCGCCGATTACATGTCCGCCAAGACGGGCGTCACGCCGCCCCTCATCAAGAATGGCTGCATCACGATCGTCAACTCGAACTGGATGATCACCTTCTTCGTGTACGGCAAGAAGTACTACCGCAACCAGCCCGATGACGTGGACATCGTGCACGGCTACATTCTGTTCTGCCATGACAGACCGGGCAACTTCATCAAGAAGCCGGCGCAGGAGTGCACCGGAAACGAAATCTTCTCCGAATTGCTCTATCACTGCGGCCTCAAGGACAAGATCGACCAGATCCTCAAGCACTCGTACGTGTCGATTGCGGCGATGCCGTACATCACGAGCCAGTTCATGCCCCGCCGGATCGCCGACCGGCCCAAGGTCATTCCTGACGGCTGTGTCAACCTCGCATTCATCGGCCAATACGTTGAGACGCCCGCGGACGTGTCCTTCACGGTCGAGAGCTCCGTGCGCACGGCAATGATGGCAGTCTGGGGCCTCACCGGGCTGGAGAAGCCGGAGATCCCCATGTACGAGCCGCTCTTCGACATCCGGGTTATCGCCAAATCGCTCAAGATGGCGGCCGGGACCGATACGCTGAGCCTCGAAATACTCGA
Organism: uncultured Alphaproteobacteria bacterium; assembly: GCA_963794155.1. GTDB lineage: Bacteria > Pseudomonadota > Alphaproteobacteria > Rhizobiales > Beijerinckiaceae > Roseiarcus. The sequence continues at coordinate 300,697 of CAWCCX010000013.1, forward strand.
TAAAGTCAGGAGCTCCACGGGCGGGTCCACCGCACGACTTCTTGACGCAGCAGTGAGCCATATGCCCGACCCCGATGTCTTCTGACGAAAGAATGTCGTCACGGCGCCGCCCAGACGGCGCCGTGACGATTACCAAAGGGGAAATCACCTCGTTGCTCGGCGAGGTCTTGAATTTGGCCGATGCGGTTTCGACCGCGTCGCCGTAGCGGCAAAGCGGCGACGCGGTTTGGGAGGGCGGGCGGATGTCAGAGCATTCGTTATCCAAGAAAGTAGGCGCGACGGCCTTGGCCTTCATGACGGCTATTGCCGTTGCGACTTCGGCGTCCGCGCAGTCGGCGCCGAACAGCTCTGACTCAATAAGCGCCGCTGCGACGCCGTCCTCCGCGCAGCCGGCGAAGGCCCGGAGCGCCGACGCCAAAAAGAAGCAGAAACCGGCGTCAAAGGCCGACCCAGATCCCGCGACTGCAGCAAATCCCGCAGCTAGAGCAACGTCTGCCTCGCCGACGAATTCCTACGACGCACAGCGTAACGCGCAGAACCCGCTCACGCCATTGTACAGCCTCCTGAATGAAAACAGCACCAATCTCGGCGTGGGCCCGCTCAAGCAGACGCAGGACATACTTCTCGTCGAGCCCGTGATTCCGGTCAGGCTTACGCCGGACTTCAACCTGATAACGCGCTGGATCACGCCTGTGGTTTGGATGCCGGCGCTCTCGAAATCCATCGGTCCGATGCCCGGCATCGGTCCGGAGGCCGGGCTCGGCAATGTCGCGCCGCAGTTCTTCTTTACGCCAGCCCATAAGGGGGACGGCTTTGTCTGGGCCCTGGGTGCCAACGGCTGGTTGCCGACCGCGACCGACAAGACGTTGGGCGTGAACCATTTCGGCGGCGGCCCATTAGCGTTGGCGCTGAACATCCAGGGACCTGCGCTTTATGGCATCCTAGCCACCAACACATGGGCCGGGAACCAGAGTCAGGGGTCGAGCGCGACCTTGCAGCGTATCAATCAGATGGCGCTTCAGCCTTTCATTTTCTACAATCTCGATGCGGGATGGTATGTTTCTTCGCTCCCAGTCATCACGGCCGACTGGACCGTGCCTAGTCACAAATGGACATTGCCGATCGGCGGCGGCGGCGGGCGGGTGTTTCCGGTCGGCGGCACGCTCGTGAACACAGAACTCAACGCATATTACAACGGCGCGCTCGGCCACGCGTCGGGGATAACCAACGTCGGCAACTGGACCGTGAAGTTCACGCTGCAGTTTATCCTCCCCGGCGCCAAAGTTCCACAGCTCTTCTGACGAGGCGCCGCCAAGAGGGGCCTACGGGTCATGTTTCAAACCCTTTCCCGCACGCTGCCCCTGGCCGGCTGCAATGACTTGGAAGAGACAGCTGTTCGCAGTCAGGTCTTGCGGACCTGGACGGGGAAGATAAAAAGCGCTCTGACGAAGTTTGCGGCGGCCGGCGCATTGTCGCTTTGCTCGGCGGTCTCTGCGGTCGCCGGTTCTTACACGCAGCCGGGCTCGACGATAGGCCCCCCCGTAGGTGCGCCAACCCCTCCCGGCGTCTATTTTTCCGATTGGATTACCCAGGGGAGCCGAACAAGCCCAAGCGATCTGCACCTGGGCGACGACATCCCGGTCCTGCTCTGGTCGACGCCCTGGACGATTGCGGGGGCCAGGCTACAGTTCACTGTGGCGCCGGTCATACCCGTGTGGTACGGCGAACACGGCATTACCTCCTCTGGCCTGTACGATCCCTTTGTCGCCGCGTCACTGGCCTGGGATCTCGGCCATGGCTGGGGATTCTACTACATGCTCGGGTATTATACCGCCATCCAAGGCACAATTTCCAGCAGCTCAAACTCGGTCAATCAACGCTTCGGGCTGAGCTACACCGCCAACGGCTGGAACCTGACCACGAACAATATCTTGGGTCTCGTCGACCACCCGCTCACGGACTACCCGCACGGAACGCCCTGCCCGACGTTGCCCGTCAAAGGGTGCAATACCAACTTTTATAACAATGATATCACCACGACCAAGAGGTTCGGCGATTGGGAGCTAGGCCCGGTCGCCTATTATTCGACCGATCTGAACAAGCCAATTCCGAGTTACCAGAAGCAAAGCCAATTCGCGGTTGGCTTCCTGGTCGGCTACCACATCGGTCCGGCGGTCCTGCAAACTTATCTCACCCGTGTCATCTATCAGGATAACTATGGCGGTTATGACACACGTCTGTGGTCGTCGATCACCTTGAAAATTTGGTAGCGGCGAAATTTCGGGATCCTTTCGCGACCCCAGCCCGCAAGACCAAGGAGCTCCGCTAACCACACGAATTGGGGACGAGGCGACTGCTCGCCAGCCATGCGCGTGAGCAGGGAGCTGATGTCGCGAGAATGACTCCGCCGGGACGAAGGACCTACCGCGGGCGGGGCAGGGAGTTACCGCGGCGCCAGGCGCCCCGACAGGAGACAATCATGGACGCTGCTTACCTTTCGGCCTTGTCGGCGCTCGCGGGATCGGCGGTCGGGGGGCTGACGACGGCCCTCTCAGCGTGGATCAGTCAGAGCGTTTCGGCAAAGGCCGAGTTGCTCTCCAGTCACTTGGCCCGACGGCAAGAGCTCTTCAGAGACTTCATCGTCTCGGCCTCGAGGGTGTATGGCGAGGCGCTGACGTCGAACGAGCCGAAGATCCCCGAGCTCGTAGAGCTCTACGCCCTGATCAGCAGGATGCGCGTGCTGTGCGGACCAGAGACCGTCGCCGCCGGCGAAAAGCTCATGCGCTCGATCAGCGACACGTATCTTGCGCCCAACAAGACGTTCAAGGAGCTGCGCGATCTGATGACGGCCGCCGACGGAATCGATCCGCTGAAGGATTTCAGCGTGGCCGCGCGCAAAGAGATGGAAACAGCCCGCGCGAGTCGGTTTTAGCATCGCACTTCGATGGGTATCGAATAGGAGTTTCTGGCGAACCGCCTGTCGAGCGCGCGTTGACCCACACGACCTTGTCCGTCGGACGTCCCGCTTGTGCCCGCTGAGTGGTTCGGAACTCACCCGCGCCCGTTGCGCGCGGCGCCTGCTAGTGGATCGAATCCGACACTTGGAACCCTCAGACGGCGGCGTAAGCTACTGAGATGTCCCACATTGCCCCGGACTTTTCCGATTGATTTTAACCACTAGCATGTCGCGGCGGGGGCCGGAGCTAGGGCCGAAGCAGCGAACTAGTCGGCCACCATGAGGGAGGCGGTGGAGGTGGCGGGAGCGGTGGAGGCGGCGGCGCGCCTGCTGCGCTTTGCGGCATCGTGGCGTTGCGCGCCGGGCAAGCCGCGACGAATGCGCGCTTTGTCTGACCGGATGCTTTGATCGTGGCCTTATTGGCGGCGTACTCCGCATCGCACTGACTGGTCGTCGTAGCTGCGCCGGCAGACGGCGCTTGACCGTATGTCTGAGCGTTTTCTGCACATCCAGCAATTGCCAGGCACAGCGCAGCAAGTCGGAGAGCAGCAATCAAGATTCGCATCCGAACGCACCTCCCATGGGCGCAACGCTTGCGGGTCACCTAGACTAGCAGGATACAGTTTTCACCGCTACTTGAGCGGAAATGACCAGGTTAAAGCGAATGGTTGGTAACTGCACTTAATTGAGAATAACCGGCCGTAAATTTTGGTAAAATGTGCGCAGGCCAATGGGCACGGACGCCCATCTAACTACGACCGCTTTACAACTTCGTGGGTGGCCGGGTCAGTCCCGGATCAAGTCCGGGGACGGCCATGACTGTGCGCCATTGTCTGGGTTGTCTGGCGCTTCGGACATGGTTTCAGCCCGCCCCGCCGGTCAGCCTCCGCGCGGTCGCGGCGTCGGTGACGAGCGTGGTCGGCTTCAGGAGCTTGATCGCGCCGGCGAGCGCGGCCTGTTTGTGGGCGCCGCCGGCGGCGAGCACCCGGATCGGGGCGGCGCGGACCGAGTTCGATCGGAACCGACATCACCCGCTGATTGAGCGGGTGATCGAGGATCCGCCCGTCGCGGTCGAAGACGTTGCACAGGAGTTCGCCGACGCCGCCATATTCGCGCAACGCCTTGCGGTCGGCCTCGCCGATCAGGGCAAAGCGGGCGATCGCCGCCTCGGACCCGAGCGAGCCGACGCTGACCACCGCCGCGTCGAGCGCCTGGGCGAAATCGTAGACTTCCTTAAGCCCGCAGCGCTCGATGAGCGCCGCCTTGGTCGCCGCGCTGTCGACGAGGGCGGGCGCGGGAATGAGATAGCAGTCGGCGTTGAAGGCATGGGCGAAGGCGGAGGGGAACTCGGCCGGATTGTCGTGGACGAAGCGGGTGACCCCGCCGACCAGCGAGACGACGTTGAGGCCGCGCAGCGAGCGCTCGCGCAGATATTCGAGCGAACGGTTGAGGGTGCGTCCCCAGCCGAGGCCGATCTTCATGTCGTTGCGCAAGAGCCCCGAGACGCAATCGCCAAGCGCGGCGCCGATCGGGGCGGTCGGGTCGGCGGAGGCCGAGGAGAGCGGCGCAACGATCGCCTCGGAGAATCCGTAGAGCCGGCATAAAGCCGCCTCGAGGCCGCCAAGCTCCGCGTCGCCGCGCGAGAGCGCGATCCTGACCTCGCCCAGCGCCTTCGCCTCCGCCAGCATTCTGACCACCGTCACCCGGCCGACGCCGAGCGCTTCGGCGATTGCGCTCTGGGTCATCTCCTCGACGAAATACATCCAGGCCGCCCGCTGCCGCAGGCGCTCGCTGCGCTTGGGCGCGCGCAGGACGTCGGCCGCCGGAAGGTCTTGAGTCATGGTTTCCCTTCTTGATCGAACCTGCGCTCCAGGCTGAACCCCGCTGGCGCCGGCCAAGGCGAGGAATCGGCGGCGTTCACGTGAGGCTGTCGAGGAACGAGGCGACGAATATGATGAGCCCGGCGAGCGCCGCCAGGATGACGAGGCCGACAATCACCGCGCGCTCCTCACTCCATCCAGGCGGCGCCTGCGTCAAGGACGGGTCGGGGGCCCTCGCAGGGCCAAGGTCTTGGCGCGACGGCCGGTCGGCGGCCTGACGCGGGATCGCTTCGAGGCGAGCCATCGCCGGCTGCGTCTCAACCGCGAGGCGGAGCGGAGGGCCGGCCGGAATTGCGCGGGCCGGCTCGAAGGCGGGGCGCGGCGGCTGGCATCGCGCTGCGCCGTCGCCGGCGAGCCACACGAACGCGGCTCCCAGAGCAGGGGCGAAGACGGGAAGCGCCGGCGCGTTCGCCTGCACCCACGCGGCGACAAGCGGATCGGAGACCGCCATCTCGCCCGCGATCCAACCGAGAACCACCGCGCCCAGCGTCAGGATCGCCGGCGCGCGGCGAATGATTCCGGAGAGGATGAGGCCGCCGAAGGCAATGATGGGTATGCTCAGAAGGACGCCCAGAGCCAGGAGCCAGAAGCTCCCCCCGGCGATGGCTGCGAGCGCGACGACATTGTCGAGGCTCATCGCCGCGTCGGCCAACATGATCACCGCCGCCGCGGTGACGAAATCGCCCGCGGCGGAAGCGCCCTTTGCCGCCAGGCCTTGGTCCGCCCTCCGGGCGCGCACGTTGAGGGCGATGACGATCAGCGTCCAGGCGGCGACGAGCTTGACCAGCGGCACGTCGAGAAGGGCGTTGGCGAACGCGAGCATCGCGAGCCGGAGCGCAATCGCGCCGACCGCGCCAAGCATCACCGCGCGGCGCGCCTCTTCCGCCGGCAGCCGTGAACAGGCGAGCCCGATCACCACGGCGTTATCGGCGCCGAGCAGGAGATCGAGGCAGAAGATCTGCACCAGAACGACGATCCAGCCGGCGCTGTCGATCATGTCCGAGCCTCCGGCGCCGCGCCGCGCACGGACGCCGCCGACCGAGGTTTGGGCGCGGCCGGGGCGAGGGCCGCGGCGCGCCGGCGGCTCAAGGCTTCGCGCCCTCCGCGACCGGCGCCGGCGCGGCGTCGGGCCTGGGGCCGGACTTGAGAATCTGAATGAAGTCGGCGTCCGGGCTTACGACCATCGTCGGCGCGGAATTGGCGAGCGCATTGCGATAGGTCTCCAGCGAGCGGTAGAAGGAATAGAATTGCGGGTCTTGCGAGAAGGCCTCGGCAAGCGTCCGGTTGGCCTCGGCGTCGCCGTCGCCGCGCGCGACCGCCGCGTCGCGGTGGGCCTCCGAGAGGACGACGGTGCGATCGTGGTCGGCGCGGGCCTCGATCTGCTGCGCCCATTCGAAGCCTTGCGCCCTCAGCTCCTTCGCCTCGCGCTGCCGTTCCGATTTCATTCGGTCATAGATCGCCTGACTGGTCTCGAACGGCAGGTCGGAGCGATCGAATCTCACTTCGTCGACCACGATGCCGAGCGGCTCGGTCTTGGCCGCGACTTCGCCCTTGATGATGTCGAGGATGCGGCCGCGGTCCTCGGTCAGGAGCGCGCGGAGCGGAACCTGTCCGAGCTCGCGCCGGGTGGACGAGCTCACGAGCTGAGCAAGCTGCGCGTTCGCCGTCTCGCTGGTGCGCAGGGCCTGGTAGAAGCGCAGCGGATCGACGATGCGATAGCGCGCATAGGGCTGGACTTCGAGGCGCTTCTCATCGCCCATGATCACCTGTTCGAGCGGCGGCTCGAGCAGGAGCGAGCGGGTGGAGGTGACGTAGACGCTGTCGATGAACGGCGCCTTGAAGTTGAGCCCGGGCTTGTCGACGACGCCGGCCGGCGCGCCGAGCCGCACGACCAGCGCCTGCTCGCCTTCGTTGACGATATAGATCGAGGAGGCGGCGAGATAGACGCCGAGCGCGGCGAGAGCGAGCCCGACGCCGACGACGCGGCCCCTCACTTCGCCGCTCCCAGCGCCGGCGGCGCGGCGGGGATCGGCGCCGGCGGCTTCAGCTCCGACATCGGCAGATAGGGAACGATGCCCGACATTCCCCGGCCGGAAGCGTCGACGATGACCTTCGACGACTTCTTCAGCAGCTCGTCGACGCTGTCCATGTAAAGCCGCCGCGCGGTCACGTCCTTTGCGGCCTCGTAGCTTCGGAGCAACGGCGTGAAGGCGTCGGCGTCGCCATGGGCGAGATTGACCACCTGCACCTTGTAGGCCTCGGCTTCCTGGCGGATTCGTTCGGCGTCGCCGCGCGCGCGCGGCAGGATGTCGTTGGCGTAGGCCTCGGCCTCGTTGCGCGCCCGCTCCTGGTCGGCGCGCGCGCGCTGGACGTCGTTGAACGCGTCGATGACCGCCAGCGGCGGCTCGACCCGCTGCAACTGCACCTGCGTGATCTCGACCCCGGCCTTTTCATCGTCGAGCAGCTTTTGCAGCAGGGCCTGGGTCTCGTCGGCGATCTGCTGACGCTTGTTGGACATCGCAGCCTGGATCGGCGTGCGGCTGATGACGTCGCGAAGCGCGCCCTCGGCGGCGATCCTGACCGCCAGTTCCGGATTGTCGACCTTGAACAGGAATTGGCCGGGATCGCGGATTTTCCAGAACACGGCGCCATCCGCCTCGACGATGTTCTCGTCGCCGGTGAGCATCTGCCGGCCGCGGCCGGTCTGGGCGTCGGCGGCGGCGGCCGTCGAGCCGACGCCGAGCTGGATCTGGTTGATCTCCGTCACCTTCGGCAGGAGCACGGTTTCGATCGGGTAGGGCAGGTGAACGTGGAGGCCGGGTTCGGTGGTCGCGACCCATTGTCCGAAGCGCAGCACGACGCCCTTTTCGTCCGGCTGGACGCGATAGAGCGAGGTTGCGAGCCAGGCGAGAAGCAGGAGTCCCGCCAGGGCGACAATTCCGCGCCGGTCGAGGCGGGGGAGGCGGAAGAGATCGCCGACGCTGGCGCGAAGGGCGCCCGCGAGATCAAGCGGCGCCGTGGGCAAAGGGTCGTCGCGCGCGTCCTGGCTCACGGGAGCGTCCCCATCGTCCGGCGGAGAATTGCGCGCGCGTCAGTCCTGTCCAACGGCCAAACTCTCCTCGAGCATCATGCGCGCTCGCGCCCGCAGCTTTTCGCTCTCGCTCTTGAGCTGGCCGCAGGCGGCCAGAATGTCGCGGCCCCGCGGCGTGCGCACCGGGCTCGCGTAGCCGGCATTGAAGACGATCTCCGAAAAGCGCTCGATCGTCTCCCAGTCCGAGCATTCGAAGGCGCTCCCAGGCCAGGGGTTGAAAGGAATGAGGTTGATCTTGGCCGGCAGGCCCTTAAGCAGGCGCACCAGCGCCCTCGCCTCGGCCGGGGAATCGTTGACGCCTTTCAGCATCACATATTCGAACGTGATCCGTCGGGCGTTGGAGGCGCCGGGATAGTCGCGGCAGGCCTCGATGAGCGCCGGAAGCGGATATTTCCGGTTGAGCGGCACGAGCTGGTCGCGCAACGCGTTGTTGGTCGCGTGCAGGGAGACCGCGAGCATGGTCCCGCATTCGGCCCCGAGCCTCGCCATCTCGGGAACGACGCCGGAGGTCGAAACGGTGACGCGCCGCTTCGACAGCGACAAGCCGTCGCCGTCGGTCAGAATCGCGATCGCGTCGCGCACCGCGTCGAGGTTGTAGAGCGGCTCACCCATGCCCATGAAGACGATGTTGGACACCGCGCGTACCCCCTCGCCCTTGGGGACGATCCCGTCGGCCGGAGCGACGCCGCCGGGAAAATCGCCGAGCCGGTCGCGGGCGACGAGGACCTGCCCGACGATTTCAGCCGCCGTCAGGTTGCGCACCAGCGGCATCGTGCCGGTGTGGCAGAACGAGCAATTGAGGGTGCAGCCGACCTGGCTCGAGACGCAGAGCGTGCCTCGGTCCGACTCCGGGATATAGACGCATTCGATCTCGGCGCCCTTGTCGAAGCGATGCGCGGGGGCCATGCGCAGGAGCCACTTGCGGCTGCCGTCGGCGGAGACCTGCTCGGCGACAATGTCGGGGCGCGCGAGCGTGCAGCGCTCGGCGAGTCGCTCAAGCACAGGCCGGGCGATGTTGCGCATCGCGCCGAAGTCGCGCGCTCCGCGGTGGTAGATCCAGTGCCAGAGCTGGGACGCGCGCATGTTGAGCTCGCGCTCGGGCACACCCGTTTCGCGAAGGCTCTGAATGATTTCGCCGCGCGTCGCGCCGGCGAGGCGGATCGGCGCGCGGTCCTCGGCTCGAGGGGCGGCGGCGGTCATGACGGAACTTCTACCACGCGACGCCCCACCCCTCCAACGTCCAGTTGTCGCAGGGTCTCCTATCCCCCGAACACGTCGTTGGTCTGCGCGCTCACGCGCACGAAGGTGGTGCGCTTCGAGACTTCCTTGAGGTGGGCCGCGCCGATATAGGTCATCATCGAGCGCACGCCGCCCATGATCTCGGCCATCGTGCCGTCGACCGATCCGCGGTAGGGCGTCTCGACCGTCTTGCCCTCGGCGGCGCGATAATGGGCGACGCCGCCGGAATGTCTCTTCATCGCCGTCTCCGACGACATGCCGTAGAACGTCATGCCGACCGGCACCTTCTCGCCGTCGCGCTCGGCGTAGCGGATTTCGCCGTCGCATTCGTCGTGGCCGGCGAGCATGCCGCCCAGCATCACGAAATCGGCGCCCGCCCCGTACGCCTTGGCGATGTCGCCGGGCGCGGTGCAGCCGCCGTCGGCGCAGACCTGACCTTTCAGCCCGTGGGCGGCGTCGGCGCATTCGATGATCGCCGAGAGCTGCGGATAGCCGACCCCGGTGACCCGCCGGGTGGTGCAGACCGACCCGGGACCGATGCCGATCTTGACGATGTCCGCGCCGGCGAGAATCAGCGCCTCCGTCATATCGCCGGTGACGACGTTGCCGGCCATGATGACGGCGTGCGGGTAATCGTCGCGCACGCGCTTCACCGTCTCGAGAAACTTTTCCGCATAGCCGTTGGCGACGTCGAGACAGATGAACCGGATCGGCGCCGCCTTGGCGACCGAGGCGAGCTTCTTGACGTCGGCCGCGGTCGTGCCGAGCGAATAGAAGCCCTTGGCGCCGTCTGGGCCGGAGAAGAACTCGACGAGCTTCGGCTCGGGATAATGCTTGTGCAGCGCGGTCAGCGCCCCATGCTTGCCGAGCGCGTGCGCCATCGCCATGGTGCCGGTGACGTCCATGTTGGCGGCAATGAGCGGAAAGCCCTTCCATTCCGAGCCGGTGTGGAGGAAGCGAAAGGCGCGGTCGACGTCGACGGCGCTGCGGGTGTTAAGGGTCGAACGCTTGGGGCGGATGAGGACGTCCTTGAAATCGAGCTTGACGTCGGTTTCGATGCGCATGAATTGTCCAGTGTGTGGCGGGAGAACGGGCGCCGCCCGTCGATCAACGATCTATCACAAGCGCCGACCCAAACGAACCCATGGCGCAACGCGCCGCAAGGCGGAACGGAGACGGAGGAATGACCGGGGAACTCGTTCTATACACCCATCCGAGGTCACGAGGCCGAATCGTGCGCTGGATGCTGGAGGAGGTCGGCGAGCCTTACCGCGCCGAAATCCTTGATTTTACCGGCTCGATGAAGGCCCCCGAATATCTCACGATCAATCCGATGGGCAAGGTTCCGGCGCTGCGCCACGGGGAGACGATCGTAACCGAAGCGGCGGCGATCTGCGCCTATCTCGCCGACGTCTTTCCCGCCGCGGGCCTAGCGCCGCCGCCGGGCTCGCGCCTGCGCGGGCCGTATTATCGCTGGCTGTTCTTCGCCGCCGGACCGCTCGAGGCCGCCAACACCAACAAGGCGCTCGGCCTCGTCGTGCCGACGGAGCGGACAGCCATGGTCGGATATGGCAGCCAGGAGCGGACGCTCGCGGCGCTCGAGCATCAACTGGCGAGTTCCGAGTATATTGCCGGCGATCGCTTCACCGCCGCTGACGTCTATGTCGGATCACATGTCGGGCTTGCGATGACGTTCGGCGCGATCGACAAGCGTCCTGCGTTCGAGCGCTATTGGGCGCTTGTGGGAACGCGCCCGGCGGCATTGCGCGCGCGGGAGATCGACGACAAGCTTGCGGCCGAGCGGCGGAACGCGGGCTGACACGGCGTTCGACATACGCCGCCGAGAGGTTCGATCATGCGTTTGAAAGGCAAGGCCGCGCTGGTGACCGGGGCGGGACAGGGGTTCGGGTTCGGCATCGCCGAAGCCTTCGTTCGCGAGGGCGCGCGGGTGGCGTGCCTGGACCTCAAGGGCGATGTCGCCGAGGCGGCCGCCAAGCGGTTCGGCGGCGGGGCGATTGCGCTTCATGCCGACGTTTCGAAGCGCGACGACGTCGAGCGGGCGGCGCGCGCCGCGATCGCCGCGTTCGGGCGGATCGACATCGTGGTCAACAACGCCGGCACCACGCATAGAAACAAACCGCTGATGGAGGTGACGGAGGCGGAGTTCGACCGCATCTTCGCGGTCAACGTGAAATCGATCCTGCTCACGGCGCAAGCCTTCCTTCCGCATATGCGCGAACACGGCGGCGGGGTCTTCATCAACGTCGGCTCGACCGCCGGTTTGCGCCCGCGTCCCGGACTTGCGGTCTATAATGCTTCCAAAGGCGCGGTGCATGTGATGACCAAGTCGATGGCGGTCGAACTTGCGCCCGACAAGATCCGCGTCTGCGCGCTGGCGCCGGTCGCGGGAGAGACGCCGCTGCTCGCAATGTTCATGGGCGAGGATACGCCGGAGAAGCGCGCCGCGTTCAAGGCGACCGTCCCGCTCGGCCGGTTCTCGACCCCGCAGGACATCGGCGCGGCCGCGCTCTTTCTCGCCAGCGACGAGGCTGCGTTTCTGACCGGCTTGGTGCTGGAGGTCGACGGCGGGCGCTGCATCTGAGGCGACGCGAGGCGCCAGGCGACGACCTGTTACTCATCCGCCAATAACGCTGGACTATATCCCGGATTGGATTAGGGTCTTCCAAACGAGTGCATTGGGGAAGGCGTCGGCGGGGTCCGGTCGAGCTCTTTTCATGCGCGATAAGGACCACGCCTCCGGCAGGGGAGGGTGCGGTCATGAACGGGCAACCGCAAAGAATTGGCCAGCGGTTGGGTCGAGCGGCGACGCTTGGATCTGCGCTTGGCTTGATCGCGGCGCTCGCGGGCGGGGCCCCGGCGCGGGCGGCCGATCCCGCGTGCGCCACCGCCGTTTGTTTCACGCCGATAAATCAATCGGCGACGATCGGCGCCTACACGGTGAGCTCGACGGGGCAATACGTCCCAGTTTCCATCTACTACATCGGCAACGGTCAGTTCGACGTCGCCGTCGCGTGGCCGCTTTTGCCAGTGCCGGTCACGGTGACTGCGGGGCAGCCCCTGCCGAACACCATGCCGATCAACCTGATGACCGCGCTCAACGCGAGCAACAAGAACGCGCAGTTTCCTGGGTTCGGCGGCAAATATGGCGGCGCAGGCGCCGGCTGGTCATTCGTGGCCGGGCCCAATCTGGCGGCCGGGACGCTGAACGTCACCGCCTATCAGGTGACCGCCGGCGGCCCCAAGATCGTGGGCATCGCCGGTTCGGCGGGCGGAGGAGATCAGAACGGGCCGGCAAACACGGTCAGCCTCGGCTTCGGCGTGCAGGTCGCCAACGCCCCCACGCCGCCGATGGGCGCCACCCTGCATTGGGTCCAGGTGGTCGCCGACAACTACCCTGCAACGGGCAGGCCGGGAAACCAGGTGTATGGGAACACGGAGAACGTTGTCGACATCAACAGCACCAACACGACGCCCTATTACGATCAGGGCGGCGGCGAGATCGCGACCGCCAATACGCTCAACTTCTTCGACGCGCCCCAGCGCGACAATGCGTCGGAAGTCACCCAGAGCGACTGGTGGCTGGCGCAATTGTTCCTGGCCTATGGCCCGGCGAACAACGCGGTGGGGCAGGTGACGCTCTACAACACCGGCGTCGAATGGGGCTGGGCCAACTTTCACATCAACGTCGCGGGCGCGGTCAATGTGATCAATGCATTGCGAAACGCGTTCGTCGTCGACACGAGCTCGATGATGAATTTCGATCTCGCGCTCGGCTGCGACCCGGACGACTGCCCGCTCAACGCCTTTGTGACGACGGCCTCCCTCGACCAGCTTTATGCGGATTTCCTCATGGCGCCCGTGCCCGAGCCGCAAACCTGGGCGATGGCGCTGATCGGATTCGCCGGCCTCGGACTCCTCGGACTGCGCCGGAGGCGGGATCGGCGAGCGCGAAGAATGGTCGGCTAGCAGGTTTGGCGGCGGCGAAACGCCGGCGCTATTCCGTCGCGAAGAACGCGGCGACCTCGGCCGCGAAACCGGGCGGGTCGAAGCGGACCTGGCCATCGCGCAGGATGCGCGTCTCGATCGCCTCGGCGGCGCCGCGGCGGTGGTGGATCATCACCCGGCGGTCGGGGTCGAGAATCAGGTGGTGCTCGACGGTGGCAAGCGAGAAATAGCCCTCGAGCTTCACGCCGTGATCGTCCGCCGCGGTGCACACAAAAGGGAAGTTCCACGATGATGACCGGGTCGGGGATTGGCATCGCTTGAAGATATCTTTTGCCTAACTCAAGACGTGTGATAGCCGGCCATCACAAGGCCATCGTATCGACCTGAACCTGGCGCCGATATGGCCAGTTGTCCTTGCGCTTTATTTTCGCTTAACCCTGCGCCATCACGATGGGGATTGTCAGAAATCTGTCGGTACGCCATCGTATAAGCAAAGTCATCCTCTATTGATCTCACAAGGGGCGAACCATGAGGAGAACGAAATGACTCAGCATGCGCTATACGTTCAGCTCGAAGCCAAGCCCGGCAAAGAGCAGGAGGTCGCGAACTTCCTCTCAAGCGCAAGGACCATGGTCAGCGACGAACCGGATACGACGGCCTGGTTCGCAATTCGGATGGGACCGAGGACATTCGGCATATTCGACGCCTTCGCCAACGAGCGCGGCCGCGAGGCTCATCTCCAGGGCAGACTGGCGAAGCAGATCACGTCGAAGGCGCCGGAACTGTTCGCCAAGACGCCGGAAATGCAGCGAGTTGAAGTCCTCGCCGACAAGCTGCCTCACTAACCCTGAGACGTTGGCGCGCCTGACCCGGGCGCGCCAACGAGATGCGCGCGGCGGGTCGAGATCAGTCCAACACGAAGAAAACCGCGACCTCGGCTTCGAAGCCGGGCGGGTCGAACCGCGCGGCGCCGTCGCGCAGGATGCGGGTCTCGATCGCCCCGGGCTGACCGCGCCTGTGGTGGATCATCACCCGCCGGTCGGGGTCGAGGATCAGGTAATGCTGGACGCTGGGAAGGGAGAAATACCCGTCGAGCTTCAGCCCATGATCGTCCGCTGCCGTACTCGGCGAGAGAACCTCGACCACGATGACCGGATTGGGGATCTCCATCGTTTGAAGGTCGGTTGGAGGTGGGCAGACGACGAGCGCGTCCGGCTCGAAAGCGGTCCGCCCGGTGATCCGGACCGTCATTCCGTCCGGGAAGACGCGGCAGGGCAGACCTGCGCGGACAATGCCCCCTTCGAGGGCCTTTTGAGCCGCGTATTTCGTCAGCGCATGCGCCGCCCGCTCAGGCGACATCATGACTGGCTGGCCGTCTCGCAGCTCCCAGCGTCCGTCGCGCCCCTCTCCCCAGACGAGGAACGCGTCGACGTCCATGTTGCGTTGCGCAGTGTCGACCATGGCGGCAGACTATCAGAGGTGCTGAGCACGAGCGAAGCGCCTGGGCCGTTCAACCACGGCCGGAAATCCCCGGGCGGGTCGAAGGCTCGTTGTTTTCCTCCTTCGCCTCCAGGATTGCGATCGTCTGACCCAGAATCCATTTATTGATCAGATCGTGAACAAGCTCCTCCACTTTCAAATTGTCTCGCTCGCAAAAGGCGGCAAGACGATCGTGGAGGTGCGCCGGGATCTTGATCCTCACCTCGGTAGCGTCGTCCGGTTTGTCCGCCAATATGACCTCCATCGCTGCAAGCGCTTAAGCCCTCAACTCTACAGGGCGTCGAGATTGCTGAACACCCGCCTCTCGGCAGGGACCCGCGTTGTCCCGCAAAGTGAGGGGATCAGCAAAGCGCCGCGCTATTCTCCATTCTCGCCCGGGCCGCTAGGAACTTCGCCGCGCCCATGTTAGGCAGCCGCGCCATGCGGCGGATGAGCGCTCAATTCCTTCCGTCTTTTGAAATCCGGCGAAGGATGCGTGGCGATGGCGATCGTTGAATCAGACCTTATTCCCGAGGGGCTGGCGTTCGACGACGTGCTGCTGCGCCCCGGATTAAGCGCGGTAATGCCGAGCGCAACCAATATCGCAACCCAGCTCACCCGCACGATCCGTCTCAACCTGCCGATCATCTCCGCGGCGATGGACACCGTCACCGAGGCGCGGCTCGCGATCGCGATGGCGGAAGCCGGCGGCATCGGGGTCATCCACCGCAATCTCGAGCCCGCCGATCAGGCGGAGGAAGTGCGCAAGGTCAAGCGGTTCGAGAGCGGAATGGTTGTCGATCCGATCACCATCTTCCCCGACGCGACCCTGGCGGACGCGCTCGGCCTCATGCGCCGGGCTTCGATCTCCGGCATACCCGTCGTCGAGCGCGGCGCTGACGGCAAGCCCGCCCGGCTTATCGGCATTCTCACCAATCGCGACGTGCGCTTTGCCGACGATTCGCGCCAGCCGGTGACCGATCTCATGACCCGCAACGTGGTGACCGTCACGGAGGGTGTCGGCCAGGACGAGGCGCGCCGTCTCCTGCACCTGCACCGGATCGAGAAGCTGGTGGTCGTCGACGATTCGGGGCGCTGCGTTGGCCTCATCACCGTCAAGGACATCGAGAAAGCGACCGCGCATCCCAACGCCGCCAAGGACGCCGACGGCCGGCTCCGGGTCGCCGCCGCCACTTCGGTCGGCGACAAGGGGTTCGAGCGCGCCGAGCTCTTGATGGCGGCGGGCGTGGACTGCCTGGTCGTCGACACCGCGCACGGCCATTCCGAGCAGGTGCTGAGCCAAGTCCGACGCATCCAGCGGGCGACCAACAAGGTCTCGGTCATCGCCGGAAACGTCGCGACGCGCGAGGGGGCGAAGGCGCTGATCGACGCCGGCGCCGACGCAATCAAGGTCGGCATCGGGCCGGGCTCGATCTGCACCACCCGGATCGTCGCCGGCGTCGGGGTGCCTCAGCTCACCGCCATCCTGGAGGCCGCCGAGGCCGCGCGCGCCGCCGGCGTGCCGGTCATCGGCGACGGCGGGATCAAATATTCAGGCGATCTCGCCAAGGCGATCGCGGGCGGCGCCGACAGCGTGATGATCGGCTCGCTGCTCGCTGGCACCGACGAGAGCCCGGGCGAAGTGTTCCTCTACCAGGGACGCTCGTACAAGAGCTACCGTGGCATGGGCTCGCTCGGAGCGATGGGCCGGGGCTCGGCCGACCGCTACTTCCAGCAGGACGTGAAGGACCAGATGAAGCTCGTGCCCGAGGGCGTCGAGGGGCAGGTGCCCTATCGCGGCCCCGTCGCGGCGATCGTGCATCAGCTCGCCGGGGGCTTACGCGCCGCGATGGGCTATGTCGGGGCGGAGACGATCCCCGAGTTCCAGCAGAAGGCCCGCTTCATGCGCATCACCAGCGCCGGGCTTCGCGAAAGCCACGTCCACGACGTGGCGATCACCCGCGAGAGCCCGAACTATCACCCGTCGGGGGTGTGAGGAGGCGTTGAGCCGAAGTGACTCGCCGCATCATGTGGGCCAGTCTAGCAGGGCTTTCGATTGTCAGAGACTCTTTTTTGCCAGATCGCAGAAATGCCCGGCAATAGGGTGTGACGCGCGTCATGGCGACGACGCAGCCCTAGCGCTTAGCATCCGCAGCTCACGGGAGCTTGGACATGTCGCATCACGCACACCAGAAGGCGTTGCGTCTCGAAATCGACCATGAGGCCAAAGCGCTCATGATTGCGGTTGGCGCCCAGGCTTATTGGGTAGCTCGGCGGAGGGCGGAAGAAGCAAGCAGCGACGAAATGGCCAAGGGCTGGACCGGAGTCGCCGCCGCGATCGAGCGCAGAACGGCGAAACGCTCGTCCCTGCTCTCCTACCTTCTCCACTGATCGGCGCCCGCTGCGGGCGGCGATAAGTCCCAATATCCACGTTCGATAGCGCTCGGCCGAAAGATCAAACCGTCATGAGGCCCTCTGCGGCATGGCGCCGCGTTACCGCGCGCGAATCGCGGGTTCGCCGTCACCGCCTCTCTCCGCGCGGACGGGCGCGGCGGCGAGGAGCTGGCTCAGCCAGACGCTGATGAGCACCAGCGCGACGCCGACGAGCTGGAGGGGCGTGAAGGTCTCGCCGGCGACGAGCCAGCCGAGGAGGATCGCGGTCAACGGGCTGATGAGAACGAGGGGCGAGACGGCTTGCGGGCCTAGCCGCGCCAGCCCGCGAAACCAGAGGAAGTAGCTGACCGCTGCGCCGAACAGCCCGAGCCAGACAAATCCGGCAAGGTTGGGAAGCGTCGGCGAGGGCAGGGGCGGCTCTAGCGTCAACGCGAATGGCGCGAGCATCAGGCCGCCCGCGACAAGCTGCCACGCGGTGAAGGTCAGCGCCGAAACGGGCGGCTGCCAGCGCTTTGCGAGCACGGTGCCGAGCGCCATCGCGGCCGCGGCGCCGAGGCCGGCCGCCACGCCGAGCGCATCGAGCGTCGCGCCGGGCTGAACGACCAGGAGCGCGACGCCCATAACGCCGCCCAATGCCGCGCCGACCGCGGCCCAGCGCAGCGGCGCGCCGAGCAAGAGCCACGAAAGCGTGACGACGAAAACCGGCTGAAGAGCGTTGACTGTGGCCGCCACGCCGCCGGGCAATCGATAGGCGGAGATGAAGAGCAGCCACCAGAACAGCGAGAAGTTCAGTCCTCCGAGAACGAGAACGCGAAAGAGCCACACGCCCTTTGGCAGTTCGCGCACGAAGGCGAGAAGCAGAAGCCCCGCCGGGAGAGCGCGGATAAGCGAGGTGGTGAGAGGATAGCCTTCGGGAAGCCACCGCGTGGTCACCAGATAGACCGTTCCCCAGATTACCGCCGCGAGCCCGGTGAGGAAGAGATCGGCGATGCGCGTCATGGCGTCGCGCGAGAGGGGCGCGTGAGCAGCGGTCCGCCGCGCCTGAGCCCTCTCACATGTGGTTCTCGAGCTGGGTCTTGGCGTCGAGCGGCTTCGGCGGCGGGGCGGTGATTACGGGGGCAGGGGGCGGCGGCGCCGTGCAGGCGGCGAGTCCGGCAAGGGCGGCGCAAGCGGCAAGGACGCGAAGGCTCTTCGACATTGGCGAAGTCTCCCTATGTTCACCGGCGCGCGGGCGGCGTCGCCAATAGCGGCGGCCATAAACTCGCTGAAAAACGCGATTCGATCCACCTTTATTCGGCGCGGTCAGCGCCTGCTCATCAGCCGCCGATCCGCCATCGACCACTTGGCGCGGCGGCGCGGGCAAGATTGTAGGGAGGGTGAATCGCGAAGAAGTCCGCGACTTCAGGCGCGAGTGGGCCGCAGCCGGCGCCGATATCCGGCAAAGCCAAGCCCGGCGAAGCCGATGAGCATCATCGCCCAGGTCGAGGCCTCCGGGACGGTCGCCTCCGCGGGGCTGTAAAGCACCCAGTCCGGCTGCCCGTCGAGGACGTTTTGCAATCGCAGCAATGCCTCGGTGAAATAATAGTCGCCGTAGATCAGCGAGGTGTTCATCCCGCTTGTTGTGCCCGTGTAGCCATCCAACAGGACCGCCTCCCCATTCGGCGCCGTATCAAGGTAGCCCGGTATCCGTTGCCGACACTCGTCCCGATGATGAAGCCGATATCAGTGGGATCGTACCTGCCGCCTGGCGAGGTCTGACTCAACAACGGGGCGGTCCAGGTCACCGCCTCATTTTGCCAGTACGTCGACCCTGTCGCCTGAGAGAGGAGCCAGAGCTCGCCGGGAAAAAACCCGCTCGCCCATCCCGAGGCGCTGTCCGAAGCATTGGTCGTCGTCCACGTTCCGGTGTTGCCTCCCGAGACGGGATATCCACCAGCCGTAGGGGTAGGGGAACCGAGCGAGTTCAGGGTTTTCGTCACCTGCTGCTCGATGAAAGACAAATCCGAGGCAATGCCTTGCAAACTATCCAGCGCTTGAGCGCGAGCCTCGCTCGCCAAACATGTGAGCGACGCGCAAGCGAGCAAAGCAAGACGTTGCATTACATTCCCCTCCGGCATTGCGGCGCGGTTATTCTTAGCACGTTATCAGATGGGGCCGCTATACCTGGACAATTCAGGCAATTCGTCGCTTTGTCGCCATAATACTACCGCGGTAAGCGAATTCGACGCCGATCGCGAAGAAATCGAGCAACCACGCAAACGAGAGGACGCAGTGAGCCCTTGAGCTCCAATTCAGCTGCGTGGCCGCCCGGAGCGACCGGCGACTCGCGATCACCGGCCCGTCAGCAGCAGCGCATGCCCCGCGTGCCGCCGTCGCCGTAGCACGCGGCCTGACGCTCGCGGAAGAATTGCCGGTAGGTCATGGGGGCCTGGCCGGGATGGGCGCGGGCGACGTGGGCGACGTAGGTCTCATAGTCGGGGACGCCAACCATCAGATGGCCGCACTGAGCCAATCGCTTGCCGAGGACCCGGATCCGCTCGCTGAGCTTCGGCTGGGCAAGTTCCTGTTTGTCTTGCATCGGATCAGGCCGGCACGGCGGTGGTGGGGATGGCCTCGATCGCCGTCGGGCGGCCGGCGCGCCATCCCGCCAGCGCCGAGCGAACCCCGGCGAGCGCGAGCGCCGCATAGATGGCGTGGCTCTGCAACCTTGACATCGCGTCCGTCCTCCCCTTTGGGACGGGCTCAACCGGGATCGGGCGCGCCGTCCGTTTGGTCGCGGCGTCTCCAGCGACCGTCGCTTTATCTGGAGCCAAGGCGCCACGCCGGCAAGCGGGCGCTCCAAGGGCAAGGGGACATGCTCGATGCGAGTCCTTTACGTTTACTGTCACCCGCTGCCGGAGAGTTTCCACGCCGCGATCCGCAAGGAGGCCCTTGCGGGGCTCGAGGCGGCGGGACATGAGGTCGACCTGCTCGATCTTTACGCCAAATCGTTCGATCCCGTGCTCACGGAAGAGGCGCGGCGGCGCTATCACGACGTTCCTGAGAACCGGACCGGACTCGAAGCTTACATCGATCGCCTGACTTCAGCGGAAGCGATCGTGCTGCAGTTTCCGACCTGGTGCTTCGGCATGCCGGCGATGTTGAAAGGCTTCTGCGACCGGCTATTGATGCCCGGCGTCGCCTTCGATCTCTCCGATCCCGCGCATGTGAAACCCTCGCTCTCCAACTTGCGCAAGATCGTCGGCGTCGTGACCTATGGCCGGCCGTGGCACATGGCCAAATGGATGGGCGATCCGCCGCGAAAGATGGTGATGCGCTACCTGCGCTGGTTCACCGGCGGAAGAGCGAGGGCCGAATATCACGCGCTCTATCACATGAACGTTGCCACCGACGCCAGGCGCAAGGCCTTCATCACCCGCGTGAGCGCGGCGATGCGTAAGATTTAGGGAGGAACGCTTCGCTTCGCCGGCCTAGGACGCGAGCTCGCGCAGCCGAACCAGAATCTCGCGACAGGCGGCGAGCCGGTGAGGCGAGAGCCGCCCGCTGAGGCCGCTCGTTTCCAGCACGACAAGCGGATGGTCGAGCACGTCTTCCGCGGCGCGCCCGGAATAGACTTCGACGACGATGGCGAGCAGTCCGGCGAGCACCCCGTCTCCGCGTCCTGACCGATCACGGCGCTCTCCCGATCGACGGGGAGAATCAGCGGCGCCGCCAAGCTTATGATCCTCACGCATTGCCGGCGGCCTGCATTGCAGGGAAGTCGGCGTGAGGCTCATCCGTCGCGAGCGCGAGCGAGGTTTGCAGCGCTTCAACATCGGCCGCGCTGCGCGGCCGCCAGCCGCAAGGGCACGGATCGTCTCCCTTATGCGCGGCGGCGACCTCAAGATAGAGCGAGCCGACCGCCATCGCGGCGAGACTCATCGCAGCCATCGGCGGCAGTCGCGTCGATTGCATGACGCCGCAAAAGGCCATCCGAATCGACCTCTTCAACTGATCCAGCGCCGCGATCGGTTCGTCATCGGTTGGGCCGGCAGAATGCATGGGCTGATCATCCTCTCGAGACCACGTTCGAACGGGAGTTAGAGAGTCGCCAGAGGGCCCGCAAGCTTCTGGGAGCAATTGGGAATTAGAACAATTTCAAACTGCGCCCTGTTCGGTCCGCAGAGGCTGGCCGGCGCAGAGCGGAACCGCGTTGGTCCGATGCGCGACAGACGGCCGTTCGGTGATAGATTGCTTAGCGAGAGCCGTCATTGCGAGGAGCGAAGCGACGAAGCAATCCAGGGCCAACGGGCACCCTACGCTCCCTGGATTGCTTCGCTCCGCTCGCAATGATGATGACGGCTCGGCCTCATGGAAGAGTACTTTCGGGACGGAAGCGGAGGGCTTTTGATGTTGTTCACGGCCGAGCACGAAGAGCCGCGGCGAAGCTTGCAGAAATTCATCGCCGCCGAAATCAATCCGCACGTCGACGAATGGGAAGCGGCCGGCGGGTTTCCGGCCCATGAGCTGTTCAAGAAACTCGGCGATCTCGGCTTCCTCGGGCTCAACAAACCGGTCGAATTCGGCGGCGCAGGGCTCGACTATTCCTACGCCGTGATGATGGCGGAGGAACTGGGCGCTGTTCGCAGCGGCTCGGTGCCGATGGCCATCGGCGTGCACACGGACATGGCGACGCCGGCGCTCGCCCGGTTCGGCTCGGACGAATTGCGGCGCGAGTTTCTTGCGCCGGCGATTTCGGGCGATGCGATCTCCTGCGTCGGCGTCTCGGAGCCTGGAGCAGGCTCCGACGTCGCCGAGATCAGAACCAGCGCGCGCTCCGACGGCGACGATTACGTCATCGATGGCGGCAAGATGCGGATCACCAACGGCGCCGAGGCCGATTGGATGTGCCTGCTCGCCAATACCGGCGACGGCCCCAAGCACCGCAACAAGTCGCTGATCTGCGTGCCGATGAAGGCGAAGGGGGTGACGGTTGCGCGCAAGCTCGACAAGCTCGGCATGCGCGCGTCCGACACCGCCCAGATTTTCTTCGAGGGCGTGAGGGTTCCCAAGCGCAATCGGATCGGCGAGGAGGGCAAGGGCTTCGTCTACCAGATGATGCAATTCCAGGAGGAGCGCCTCTGGGCGGCGGCGGCCTGCCTGAAGGCGCACGAGGCCACGATCGCCGAGACGATCGCCTATGCGCGCCAGCGCAAGGCGTTCGGCCGCAGCATCCTCGACAACCAGACCGTTCATTTCAGGCTGGCCGAATTGCAGACTGAGATCGAACTCCTGCGCTCGCTCATCTATCGCGCCGCCGAGGCGATGATCGCCGGCGCGGACATGACCCAGTTCGCGACGATGGCGAAGTTCAAGGCCGGGCGATTGGGGCGCGAATTGCCGAGCGCCTGCCTGCAATATTGGGGCGGCATGGGCTACATGAACGAGACGCCGGTGAGCCGCGCCTTCCGCGACGGCCGTCTCGCCTCGATCGCCGGCGGCGCCGAGGAGGTCATGCTGACGATTCTGTGCAAGGGGATGGGAACGCTGCCCGGGATGGGACAATAGCGAGGCCCATAAGCTTGAGGCGGCGGGGCGCCTGGCTGTGGGTCGGTTGCCTGCAATATTTCGCCGCCGAGGCGATCGCCGCTACCGGCTATCGGGGCGGGTACAGCTTGGGGCGCAACTTCATCAGCGATCTCGGGGCGGTGCGGTGCAGCGACGGCGCGGGATGTTCGCCGCTGCATCCGCTGATGAACGCATCCTTCTTCACCCAGGGTGTTCTGATCTTCGCCGGCGCGGTGCTGGTCTGGCCGCTCTTCCCGAGAGGGCTGGCGAGGCTTGCGCTTGGGCTCGCCGCAGCCTCCGGCTTCGGGATCGCGGTCGTCGGGCTCGCGCCGGAGGATGTCGCGCCGGACTGGCACTATTTCGGCGCGGCGGAGAACCTCCTTTTGTCCAATGCGGGCATGGCGCTCATCGGCGTGGCGCTATTGGGCGACAAGGAGGCGCCGCGCGCAATCGGGCTCCTCTCGCTGGGTATGGGCCTCCTTGGCCTCGTCGGGCTCGCGGGCTTGGCGGGCAGGTTCGATCTCGGGCTCGGGGCCGGGGGGATCGAACGCATCGCCGCCTATCCGTTTCCGCTCTGGCTCGCCGGAATGGGCGTCTGGCTTCTGCAAGGCGGCTTCGAAAGCGGCGATGGTCGAGGCCGACGGACGGGTAAAGGGGGCGGATGACGTTCGCGCTGGCGAGCGCGCCTCTACTTGAGCGCCGCGGCGGCCCGGCGGCGCTGTTCGGCTTCAACGCGTTCGAGCGCCGCGCGCAGCGCCTGCGCCTTGCCGATGGTTCCAAGGTTGTCCCTCGCCGGCCGTGCGCCATGCGGCGCGGCCTTGCCCCGGATCTCGCGCGCCTGGCGCGTGGCGATGACCTTGGCGCGATCGTGCGCCTCCCGGAGGCGCCGGGCGGCGGATTTGAGCTCGTCGTCGGACCGGCGCTCGATCTCGGGCGGCCGGGTCAAGGTTACGAGCTCGAGTTCGGCGGCGGTCAGGAGGCGGGCTTCAAGCTTGGCCGCTTCGGTCATTGAAGGCCTTTAAGCTGTTGACGTCGAAGCTGTTGACGTCGCATCGCCGGGCGACCGGCGGCGGAAGCGATCAGCGGCTCGGCGTTCCGCGTTATGCCTTTGCCCGCGAAAGGTGGTGAAGCCGAGACCAGCAAAGCCGGCTATCATCATCGCCCAGGTTGACGGTTCGGGAATGCCGGACGCCGAAGCGACCTTGAAGACAGGAAATACATAATCGTTTCCGATCTTATTAAATGTGTAGTCGCCGGAAAAGTAAGTCGTTGACGAATCCTCCCAACTGATTATCCAGAATGGAGCCGGCGCCGAGCCATTAAAATGATTCGTGAATTCAAGTCCCGCCGGGTTGAAACAGTTTGATACGTTGTCGCAGAAGTCAAAGTACCCGTCGAGAGTGGGGTAGGCGAGCGTGTAGATTCCAGTGGGGGTCGCCCCGAGAATAAGGCCCGAATACGATATTGCAGCGCCAGGGTCGGATGAACTGGCCTTAACGCCGTCGGTTGCCGTGAATGACCACGATAGGACATCGCTCGAAGTCAGGTCGCATGAGTCGCACGAGAGAGCGATCGAGCCAGTGACGTCGCCGGTCCCAATGGCAAAGCTGAAGTCATAATTGTACGTCGTTGCATTTGCGGGGAAACAGGCGAGCCAACCCATAACCAGCAACAGGCCCAAGAGCGCCTTGTTCATGGATGCCCCCTGAAAATCTCATGCTGAGAAATGACCCGCGATTGAAACATTAACCGACGGCCGACCGTGGGTCAAAGGGGCGGCTCATCGGCGGAATGGAGCGAGCGGTTCGCCGTCGCGGCGATTCCCATCCGGACGCTTCTTGCGCTACGATCGAAGCCGTAAAACGGGAGGAGATGATCTCATGGCGACCCTGCTTTCATGGACCAGCCTCGGAATTGGCGATCTCGATGTCTTTCTTCCCTCGCCGCCCTGCCTTGTCGTCTACACCTCCTACGAGGACGGCAGGCCGGAAAGTTCGGTGATGTATATCTGGCAGCATGAGAAGACCGGCTCGCTTGATCACGAGCTGGTCTACCAGCAGGAGGTTCCATTCGAGACCGCGGTCGCCTGGGCGCAGGAGCATGCGCCGACGCGCAACGTCGAGCGCATCCACGTCAGGCACGCGCGGGCGAAGAAGGCGGCCGGACGAAAGCCGGGACCAAAGCCCGCCGCCAAGCGGGGGCCGGCGAAGAAATCCGCGGCGAGGAAAACGGCGCCGGCGAAGCGCGCCGGCGGAGCCAAGGCCCGGGGGCGGAAGACCGCGCGAGCCCGCGCGGGGAAATAGCGGCGCGATCAGCTCCGGCGACCGGCGCGTAAGGCGCGGGCCTGCACGTTCAGTCTGTTGAGGCGCGCTGACGCCCCAAACGTCCCCTCTCTCGGCGAGGCGTGACTCGACTCCCAATTGGACGGCGGCGGGTTCTCCTGATATCGGCGGCGCAAAACGCGGCTTCGAAGCGACGCCGGTTTTTCCCGCCACAGGCTTCCTCGATCCCATGACCCCCGCCGCGCGCGCCGCCGCCGCCATCGAAGTGCTCGCCGACATCGACGGTCGACGCCGCCCGGCGGCCGAGGCGATGAAGGACTGGGGACTTGCGCATCGCTTCGCCGGCTCCGGCGATCGCGCCGCGATTTCGAGCCTCGTCTATGACGCGCTGCGCCGGAAAAGCTCGTCCGCGTGGATCATGGGCGAGGCGACGCCTCGCGCCGAAATCCTCGGCGCGCTAAGACAGACGCGGGGCCTCGACGTCGAGGCGATCGCGACGCTGTTCTCGGGCGAGGGCCACGCGCCGGCGGCGCTTGCCGACGCCGAGCGGGCGCGCCTCGCGGCCGCCGATCTTTCCGACGCGCCGCCGCATGTCGCAGGCGACTTTCCCGAGTGGCTCGCGCCGCAGTTCGAGGCGAGCTTCGGCGACAAGGCCGCCGACGAGGGCAGAGCGCTGGCGGAGCGGGCGCCTGTCGATCTGCGAGCGAACCTTCTCAAGACCACGCGCGACAAGGCGCTCGCTGGACTTTCCTATCTCGCGCCGGAGCCGATGCCGCTCTCTCCGGTCGGCTTGCGCATCGCCATGCGTCCCGACGGGCGCGCGCCGCCGCTCATGTCCGACCCGGCCTATGTCAAGGGGCTCGTCGAAGTGCAGGACGAGGGCTCGCAGCTCGCCGCGCTCCTGGCCGAAGCCAAGGGAGGCATGCAAGTCCTCGATCTCTGCGCCGGCGCCGGCGGCAAGACGCTCGCGCTCGCCGCGGCGATGGAGAACCAGGGCCAGATCTACGCCGCCGATCCAGACGCTCATCGGCTCGCGCCGATCTTCGCCCGGCTTGCGCGATCGGGCGCGCGCAACGTCCAGGTCCGGGCGCCGCGCGGCCAGGAGGATGTGCTCGCCGACCTTGAAGGGCGCTGCGATCTGGTCCTGATCGATGCGCCCTGCACCGGCTCCGGCGCGTGGCGGCGAAACCCCGACGCCAAGTGGCGCATCCGCCCCGGCGCGCTTGAGCAACGCATCAAGAACCAGGATGAAACGCTTGAAAGCGCTCTGCGTTTCGTCAGGACAGGCGGGCGTATCGTCTACATCACCTGCTCCGTCCTCCGGGCCGAGAATGAGGACCGGATCGCCGAATTCATGCGCCGCCACGACGAGCTGCTGCCGATCGACGCCAGCGCTCAGGCCCGTTCGGCCGGTCTGCCGGCGCTCGCCGACCATCGCGCGGCCTTCGGCCCGGGCTTCCGCCTGAGCCCGAGAGCGACGGGCACGGACGGGTTCTACATCGTGAGCCTGACGCGGATGTAAGAATTATAAAAAAGTCTAAGGGATAAGTTTGCGGCAAGGTATGCTGATCAGCTTCTTCTTGACGTTTATTGATAAAACTTGACGGATTTTTATAATTGTGGTATAAGTCGCTCCATTATGAAGGAAAGGAGGTAACTGAAAATGGATATTGATAATTTTGGTCATATTATTATTTGGATTGGATACACTATTATTCTAATTCACTGTTTTTTTAATATGTCCCAGACTTAGGGTGCGAGCGGAGACAGTGACCGCGCCTCAGAGGCGCGGGCTGTCTGCCTCGGTCGCGCCCAGCCTTTACATGCATTAGGCTGCTGCCCAGCAAATCCGAGCTGCGCACGAAAGGGGCGTCATGGAAACGCTAACCGATTGGCGGGACGCGCTCGGCATTCTCTCGGTCGCCTTGGCGGTCCTCGCCGCCGTCATCTATATCGCCCAGACCCTGCGCGGCGAGGTTCGGCCGCATCCGCTCTCCTGGTTCCTATTCGGAATCCTGAGCCTCACCGGCTTCCTGGTCCAGCGCGACGAGGGCGCCCGCCAGGGCAGCTGGACGCTCATGGCGATGACCATCATCTGCTTTCTGTTCGTCGCCGCGAGCGTCGCCCGCGGGGAACGCAGCTTTTCCCGGCAGGAATGGGCGTTTCTCGTCGCCGGCGGCGCGGTGTTCGCCGTCTACCTGTTCACCCGGCAAGCCAATGTCGCGGCGGCGCTGACCACCCTCGTCGATGCGCTCGGCTACGGACCGACGTTCGTCCGCGGCTGGTCGCATCCGAGGAAGGACAGCGTCACCAGCTTCGCTCTCAATGGGGCGAAATTCGTCCCGTCGTTGATGGCCATGGACCCGATCTCGTTTGCAACCTCGTTCTATCCGGCGACGCTGCTGGTCCTCAACGCGGCGGTCGCCGTCACGCTGCTCATGCGCCGGCGGGCGCTCGCCTGACAGGAGCGGCCGGACACATTCGATCAGCCCCGAATGCTCTATCATCCCGTCAAGCCGGATTGGGGGCGTGGACTCAATTGGATCCTTCTGATGACAGCGGCGGTTGAGCGCGCGACGCTGGAGAAGATTGATTGGTTATGCGCGTCCATGAGGCGAATGCCGCCTCGCCCCAAAACGCCTAAGAACGTTGTGGGTGATTTGGGCGGCGGGCGGATTCAGGCGAGACGTGCGAAGACCGGGGGCGTTGAAGTCATCCAATCCCCAACTCCACTGAATGCTCCCCGTCGCAAAGACTTCGGCTCCGGACGGGGCGACATACGCCGTCATGTTTGAGACAACAATTCGGCTTGGATCCTTAAGGTTCTGAGCCGGCGAGACAGCCAGCACTGTCAGACCCTCCGGCGCGTTTCCGGCCAAGCCGTCGACCTCGTAACCGAGCAGGCCCGGCAACTTGGAGCCGTTGACAAGGCCCGTATTCGCGAACGCCCAGTGGGTGGCATCAGAAACGATGATGTCGCCGTCGACCGGGTCCATCAGGTACATGACGCCGATCAGCATGTCCTCCGGCCGGGAGACGGGCGGCTGCCGCCACTGGGTCGTCGCCAAATGGTCGTTGGAAGGGTCGGTGTCGAGAAGGACCGGGTCCAGCTTGCGAGCCTGTTCCTTGTAGATTGCCAGATGACGATCGGCGCGCCCGCGTCCATCCCTTTGCGGCCTCACTTGCCAGTATATTGCGTTGGCTCCGAGGAAAAATAAGTTTGTCCCGCAGGCCAAAGCTCGTTCAAGATTCGTCCGGCCCTGCCAAGACCAATACTCGTCATGCGCCCCGGCGATGAAGGCTCGGCGCCGATTCAAGAGTTCCGGAAGATTCTGAGTGTCGACATTCGTGACATAAGTTGCGTAATAGCCTTCCCTCTCGAGCCAGCGAACGAGATTATAGTCCCAACCGGCGCTCGAGATTGGATATCCTGTACTCACCGGCTGCACGTTGCACAAGAATTCGCCTGCGCCCATCCCGAACGCCGCGGCGGGATTGGTGCTCGCGGCATAGGGTCGATTGAAGGACACCGCGACCGCCGCCCGGCCAGCGGTGGAGCCCCACGGAAGTCCGTCACCGCTGCCCCAGCCATAAGCCTGCCGGCCGCCCCAGAAATTGTAGGCTTGATATGTGTTGACCGGAAGTTCGAATACGACATCGGCGCCGTCGTCATCGTCCCTGACGACGAAAATTATATACGATTGGCAATGTCCAACGCTCTCTTCCAGCTTGGCGAGATAGACGCCGGAGCGCCACTCAGCTCCGACAACCAACGTGACTGGAGACTGCCAATCACAATCGACCAGTCCGGTCTCGGGGTCCGGAATCGGGATGGGCTGACGCACGCCTCGCTCGGTGACGGGCCCCCATATTCGGCGGGCGCCGCGGCCGCCGTACCAGCCCATTCGATAAATCTGGATGGTGTAAGACGGCGCGGACGTATTGACGTAAAACTCCACCGATTGCCCGCTTGAGGCGCTGCAGATGGAGGCGTAGCCCTCGATCTCGCGTCCGAACGCGGGCTTGGTCAGCATCCAATCCTCGGCCCCGGGGAGATTGTTTTCTTCCACGAGCGGATTGGCGGACCCGCTGCGGCCCGACGAAAGCACTCGCCGCAACTTCGAGAATAATGGAACTCGCATCAGATAATTGTACCCGATTGCAGAACAGAAGCGCTGGACAATTTGCCTGCCGCGTCACGGCCCCGAGAGCCTTGCCCGCTTCGCTCTCCGATCGATATCCGACAACGCCAAACGCTTGATGTTCTCGCCGGCGCGAAACCAGGAAGGCGGAGGGGGCGAGGGCCGGATAGCCTTATTTTCCAGAGATGCTTTGAGCGCAAGGCCCAACTGAGAAGCGTCCTTCAACACAGTAAGCGGTCGGCTCTTCGCCACGATTGACGCGAAGCGGATTTGCTCATCGTCAAGGGCGCGCTGATTTGGCAAGATGATAATATCCGCTCGTCCCATCATTGCCTCGACGACCGTGCTGTACCCACCTGCACACACAACAATATCCGCAGTCTGGTGAAGTTCCCAAAGGCGACTGGTCCATTCGATAATCTTTACGTTGTCTGACTTCGGCTGCACCTTCTGCCCATCGTATCTTGGTCCCAGGACGATCGTAAAGTCTGCGGTCGGGTTTTGCAGCGCCGCCAAAATGACGCTCTCCACCATCGAACTTGTGTTAATGCCGCCGCCTCCCGAGCAGACGACTTGTTGCCGGAGCGCGTGGGTCGGCTCTGCCGTGTTTGCCGGCGCAAGAAAACCAACGTACTCGATTTTCTTGGCCGCATCAGCACGATATCCGTCTTCCAAAGCCACGTCGCGGAAGCCGGGCGGCAGCGTCACCAGGATTCTGTCGTAGACGCCGGCGATCCTGTCCGACGCGTCCTCGCCCACAAGAATCTTCGCGTCGGACGTGTCCGGAACGCCTCTATGAATAAAGTATTTCACCGCGCCGGTTGATTCAAGCAGACCAACGAGCTCGTGCTTCTGTCCAAAAGGCAGGTAATCCACGAATATGACGTCGGGATCGAAGCCCTTGCCAATAAACCGCAGAAGCTCGCTTCTAAACGTTGTCGCTTGGTCCTCATCAAGATCGAATGAGAAAGCGCTGCCTCGCGACTCTGCACGGGCCCGCAGCAAATAGTCCCAACTCGGTAATTTGACGTATTCGGAAGTCCTCGGGATCAACCGACCGATCTCGCGCATACCGGTGGCGATCAGGCAAGCGATCTCGGGGTGAAGACCATCCGCGATCCTGCATAAAAATTGAAGATGGCCGAGCGAGGTGCCATCGTGACAGAAAAGCAACGCTCTAAGTGTCATAAGCAGGTTCCTCTAAACCGGGGTCGCGGCGCGTCAAGCCTTTTAGCGGAGCCGCGGCCGGTTGGCGCGCATGTGCGATTAGTCAGGCGCCAGCCTCTTGGCGATGGTTTTCGGGTCCAGCGCTCTCAAGCTCTTTTGACTGTGCTGTATCGCTCGACGGGCTGCCTCCGTCGTTGTGGCGCACCCATGAAGAATTTGGCCGATAGCGCATCCTTCGAATCACTCGACAAGAATGCTCCATCAAAGGCTGGGACGAGACATCTAGTAGGAAGCCTTCTCTTGTCCGACGGGATTTAGGCTCCACCCCGCTATTTCTCCCATGCCATTCTGGCGGTCTCCCTTCAGTAGTGGCCCGTGCCGGAGGGCGGCTTATCGAGGGACTGTGAAATTCGAAAAGGGCCAGATAAGACGCTGACCGCGCTCATGAGCACGGCCACCAACATCGCGGCCGCCGAGATTTCTAAAATTTCAACCGGATAGAGAATACGTGGACCGGTCCAGAACGTCGTACCCGACAAGGTGAGGAAGTAAAGAAACGTCAGCGTCATCGCGAAGAGCATCGAGACGATCTGGCGTACATATGGAGACGGATTGACCCTTGTGGCGACGAGGCCAATAAATGGGGCGAAGAAAATTATGAGCAGTGCAACATTGCGAAGCCAGTACTCCAAATTGGAGATACCCGCTAAGACTGTTCCTAATCGCTGCTGGCTGAACGGCAATTGTCTCGGGAAGTATTCCCAGCCGCCGACGGCATTCTCTTTCGCGTCTTCCAGTAATGTTTTGATCTGAACGGGATATTTTTTGAAAATAGCCATGCTTTCGAACAAGTACGCCTGCGCCCGTTCCTGGTCGGGCAGCTTTTCAAGACGCTCTCGCAAATTGTTTTGGTTTTGATGGACTGCGGCGTTGGACGGGAGATGCCCGGCCATTCCCCATTCCTCGGCTCTAGTAGCGAGGTATTCGCGTAGCGTAATGTTACCGGCGATAGAAACTGTGAAGATTCTGTTTTCTGCGTAATTCACCGCGGCCCACGATATCATAAATACCGTTGGAACGAAGAATAGGACGAGCGTTTGTGTACGGCGGCTGCCCTTGTCTATTGGGAGCCATCGCCGCAAGCCGTTCCGCGACCCATCCTCTGCGATCAACGCTGAAACTATTACCGCGATTACGGGCCAGAACGTTAAAATCGGCTTGACTAATATCGCGAGACCCGAGACAACCGCTGAAAATAGGACCCAGGGCAAGGAATTACGTAGCGTACCGTACACCATGGCGGTGAAAAGAACGGCGAACAGTGAGGCAAAGAATCCGTCGGACATTATGAGTGAGCCAATTGCTACCCCGGAAGGGGAGATGGACGACACCACGCCCCCGGCAAAACCAAGGAGGTCATTATCGGTGAAGACAGTTATGAGTAAAAATGTGCAGACGGGAATGAGGGACAATAGTAACGCTTGCACATGAAGGGTAGCAGTGGGACTGGCTCCTACCAAGGCCAGGAGTGCAGGATAACCGATGGGTCTACTCAAGGAGACCGCTTGGGAAACGCGACCATTGATCAAGTTCAAAGCGGGTTCTAAGTAGTCAGGACTATCAGGTTCTAGATAACCCATTTCGTAAGAGATTTGGTCTGCGGCCGGGAGCTTAGCGAATTGCTCCAAAACCATGTTAGCGTACTGAAACCTTAATCATAGTGAAAAAAAGAAAATTAAGACACAATACATCAAGCGGCTTTGCCCATATCTTTTTATAATGTCAAGAAATATATGTTTATCTTTCACTTCATACACTCGTCATTTTTTTAATGATATCGGAAGAGGGGCCGGAGGCAATCACCGTCGAGCAGTAACACGTTCACTGAGATTCTCCAGATGGAGGGCTCGGACAGTCCAAGATTGCCTTCGCTGACGGAGGTTTTCAAGTCGGAAGCGTCACCGTCGGCTGCCGAGCCTATAACTCTCGGACGGAGGCCGCTCGGCGCGTGGCGCCGCCAGGTAGGCTGGACTGGTGAGCCAGTAGTGCAAGCCCGTGCCGGGTTTGGCTGCCGTATGAAGTACGCGCTTCCGGAAGATGCCTCGCGGCTTGCCGTTCGTGTGGAACAAATGCGGCGCAATAGTTTGGTGGGACGCCCGTCTTTATGGAAAAACAGCCCCGCCCAGATCCTGCGATCCTTCAAAAAGCTATTCTGGCGGATCAGTTCGTTGCGAGATTCGAGTATCTATCAACCTAGGAGGCTGGTGAACGAGCAGTTGCAGGGCGGTCCCGCTCGGCAAGGGCCGGCGTTTAACAAAGCCGTGGGGTGCTGTCCACCGGAAACGGGCGCCTGATACCCGCCAGCCTGCACTTCGCGCACATGAGGCACTTCGCGCACATGAGTCGGCCGCGCCCGTGCCGGTCGTCGGGGCTTTTCCCATGTCGCGCTGATCTTGGACGCCTGGTCGCAACGGGCGCGAGCCGCGCAATAAAGGCTCCTCAAAATCTTCGCCTGGTTTTCATCGAGATCGAACGAGAACGCACTGCCTCGCGCCTCCGCACGAGCCTGCAGCAAGTAATCCCAACTGGGCAATTTGACGTACTCACAAGTCCTCGGGATGAGGTAATTGATCTCGCGCATGCCGGTGACAATCAAGCAAGCGATCTCGGGGTGAAGACCATCTGCGATCCTGCATAAAAATTGAAGATGGCCGAGGGAAGTTCCTTCATGACAGAAGAGCAGTGCTCGGAATGTCATCGGAACGCATCCCCGACGACCGCGAGCCAAGCCTCGCGTTCACGCTCCAGACTGAAGTATTTATAAGCTGTTTCGGCGCTGTCACGGCTGAATTTAAATTTGTTGTCAGCCATCTCATTCAAAATTGCGTTCAGACACGATGCGAGACCTGCGAAGTCGCCGGCGGGAAAGAGCCTTACGTTGTTATGATCGATGACAGGCTCGCACATTTCACCCGTGGCGCTTGTCACGATCGGCACCCCGCAGCGAAGCGCATTCAATCTTGCAGCAGAACTCCCTTCTCCGAGCGAGGCCGAGCAATAAACATCACAATTTGATAGCCTGTCGTCCACTTCGTCCGGCTTAAGAAAGTCCTCAAATATAATCTTGTGTCCAAAAAGGGCAACATTGTCCTCTTTCCATTTTTTCCAATATTTTCTTTCCTCAACTTCTGTCGGACCGCAAATGTTCAGATATGTTCCTTGCAGGCGTTCGTCTAAGGTCGCCCACGCTTCGACAAGGGCGAACGTCCCCTTCTTGAAGCTATATCCGCAATCGCTGAAGATACGAAAGGGTACCGACGGTACTCTGTTGTGTATGGCGGGAGCGGCCTTTATCGGAGTGGGAATTACTTTAATTCGCTTGGCAAACTGGGCTAAAGAGGTTGCCTGCTCGGTACTTTTCGCTACGACCAGCCAAGCGCTTCGGCAAACAGCTTCCAGGATCTGGCGCTCTTCCGGGTTTCTAAAGCCTCGCGAGAAGTCGGTTCCTACCACGCATGCCAGATGCCTCGCCTTACACTCTTCAGCCAGCAGCATGCCGAGGTACCCAGTTCCAATGGCAAAGTTCGTGATAATTAGAAATCTCTCTTCATGGAGACGGACGCGAACACTGATAATATTTTTGCACAAGAGGAAATTTAATCTACGTCCTTCAGTGTTCCTGCGCCACCAGGCCTCGGAAGCCAAAAGCGGGGCCTCCCATTTTGCCCGCAAGTCCTCCAGAAATAAGACCTCAGGGCCATCTGGCGATGATATGTCAGAGGAGGCCTGGGGGCCGGTGACAATAATCGTAACAGAATATTTTTCGGCCGTTAGAAGGCATGCCAATTGAAACGTCCATTCCTCAAGGCCTCCAGTCCTGGGTGGGATTGCGTTCGTTATGATGAATACCTTCATTCGACAACTTTCTGGAGGCAAGCGGTCATATCAATCCTATTGGTTATTGTGGCTGGGCTTCGCGGAATCGCAAGTGCCCGCCACGCGTCGCCTCAACGGTTCACCCCGCTTGGAACAGCAGCTCGTCCGGTTTCAATTGATCGCCGGGGCGAGCGATCGAAAATCACTTTCGTGCGCGCCAATTGTCATTTTTCGAATGAACTTGCAATCGCGGCGCCGAGAGGCCGACGCTTTCCACTCACTCCACTTCAACGGCATCCCGGCTCGGGCGGATCAGTGGCGAACGACTGTCACCAGCACCATCGATCGATCACGGACTGCATTCACCGCCGGATGACAGTGCGGGGGCAGGTCAAGTACCGGGGCAACCGGCGATCCGGGCGTCGAGTTCGGCTTTGATGACGTTCAAGCAATCCACTTGCGCGTGCCCCGTTTTGTTCAGGCAAACGATTTTGCGCGATTCGTATTTTGCTTCGAAAAGTTTGATGCACTCCGCACGGTTCATGTCAGCCATCGCTGGTCCGGCGGCGTTCGACAAGAGAACGCCGGCCAACACGAACGCGTAGTCAACTTTACGCCTTCTCATGATCGCTCTCCCGATATCGAGCAATTCCGCACTATTTCGGCGCGTCGCGTCCAGGAGGCCGCTAACTCCTAGGCTCCTGTCAACGCTTTCTGCATCGGCTCCCGCCGAAACACGTCTATTCGATTTCCTGACAAGGCGGTAGGATTTTCCAAGCTGACAATGGCGAAGGGGCCTCGTGCGGGCTAAGGCGCGCTCAAGGACGCCGCCAGACGGGCCAAGTTCTCCGGCTGCACCTGAACCACTCCGCCGCGCGGGCTGTCGATGTCGGCAATCAGGAAGAACGAAACCGCAGCGGTCACGGGGACGACGAGGAGAAGCGGCGAATTGAAGCGCCTGGCCCCGAATCCGAGGGTGACGTTTGCGCCGACGCCGATCATCACCAAAAGCCACCATGCGGGAATCGGGATCCGGTCGAGCCAGGCGGCGGCAGTAGCGTCGGCCGAATTGAACACATCGTTCATGCCCGAGGCGACAAGCGCCGATACGGGGGTCGGCGCCGCGGCGGCGAGCGCGCGCGCGGAAGCCCAAAGATCGGCTTCGACCTTCGCCCTCTCCGCGCCCACGCGCGCGAGCTCGGCTTGATCGGCGATGAGGTAGTACTGGATGCGCAAGTCGAGATATCGCTTGAGCGCGCTCCGCGCATCCGGGCTCACGCTCTCGGGCATCAGGCCGGCGCGCAGATAGGCCGTGCCGATGGCGTTGGCCTCCGCCTCCTCGAGCGCCTTTCGCTGGTCATAGCGGCTGATCGCCATCGCAAAGCTGAACCCGACGATCAGGCCGAGCAGGGTCAGCGCCGCCGATTGCACGATCGCAAGCTCGCTATGATCGTTGGCCTTGACCGGATTCCAGGCCTTCTGGGCGACGACGCCGAGCATCGCCGCGATGAGGAGGGCGACGAACGAGACGACGAGCATGAGGCCGGGCCGGTCGACGAGCGCCGCCATATTTCCTGTCCGAGGCGCATCGCGCAAAGCTTGCGAGCGCATCCCGAAGCCTATCAGGACGCAGGCTTCTCCGCGATGCGACGTTGATTGACCGCCGCGCGGCCCGGTCCTAGAAGCGTGCGCCATGACCCGGCTCATCGATACGATCGCCGAGCGCGCTGCGCCCCGACCGCCGCGCCATCCCGAAAAGGCGCACCGGCCCGACCAGCCAATCGCGCGCAAGCCGCCGTGGATTCGCGTTAGGGCGCCTGGCTCGCCGGTCTATTCCGAGACCCTGAGCCTGGTGCGCGAGCTCAAGCTCTCAACCGTCTGCGAGGAGGCCCGCTGCCCCAACATCGGCGAATGCTGGGACAAGCGCCATGCGACCTTCATGATCATGGGGGAGACCTGCACCCGCGCCTGCGCCTTCTGCAACGTGCGCACCGGCCTGCCGGATCCGCTCGACGAGGACGAGCCGGCGCGGGTCGCCGGCGCGGTCGCGAGACTGGGCTTGAAGCATGTCGTGGTGACCTCGGTCGACCGCGACGATCTCGCCGATGGGGGCGCGCGGCATTTCGCCCGCACGATCGCCGCCATCCGCCTCGCCGCGCCCGAGGCGACGATCGAGGTGCTGACCCCGGATTTCCTGCGCAAGGACGGGGCGATCGAGAGGGTGGTCGCGGCGAGGCCGGACGTATTCAACCACAACCTCGAAACCGTGCCGTCGAAATATCTCACCGTCCGGCCGGGCGCGCGCTACTTCGCTTCGCTGAGGCTCCTGCAGCGCGCCAAGGAGCTTGAGCCGTCGCTGTTCACCAAGTCGGGGATGATGGTGGGCCTCGGCGAAGAGCGCAACGAAGTGTTGCAGATGATGGACGACATGCGCGCCGCCGGGGTCGATTTCCTCACCATCGGCCAATATCTGCAGCCGACGCCGAAGCATCATGCGGTCATGCGGTTCGTGCCCCCGGAGGAGTTCGCCGACTACGCCGGGATCGGCCTCGCCAAGGGCTTCCTGCTCGTCTCGTCATCGCCGCTCACCCGCTCCTCGCACCACGCCGGCGACGACTTCGCGCGGCTGAAAGCGGCGCGCGAGGCAGCGCTTTGAGGGAGACATGGCCGTTGACCCTTATGCCGCGAGGCTGTAGGCACAGCCCACGCCTTTGAGGGCCAGGCGAGCGCGTAGCTCAATAGGTAGAGCATCTGACTTTTAATCAGAGGGTCGTGGGTTCGATTCCCACCGCGCTCACCAATAAAAACAAAAGCTTATGATGCTTTTTCCACTGACAGGCCAGCTCAAATTCGAAGATTGTCGTCACCGTGTCGTCACTGCGCTATAAGGAGTTCGGGCTACCGACTCCCAGGAGTGTTTGCCGTCCTACCGCAAGGCCCCAATGGTGCTCACCGGACCATGCGGATTTCATTCGTATCGATCCGCGCCCGTGACGATGCGGATTCCTTCCTGCCGCGTGACGCCGTTTTCTGACGGCGTCGGTTTCACCAAGCCGCGCATGCCGGCGAGAAGATCACGCCAGACATTGTTGCAGGACCGGCCGTGATATTCGTTCAAGCCGAGCTCGAGCAATTGGCCGACGCTCATGTCGCGCTGTCTCCAGCTGACGTCGGCGTGAGCAAGG
Source organism: uncultured Alphaproteobacteria bacterium (assembly GCA_963794155.1). GTDB lineage: Bacteria > Pseudomonadota > Alphaproteobacteria > Rhizobiales > Beijerinckiaceae > Roseiarcus. The sequence continues at coordinate 337,901 of CAWCCX010000013.1, forward strand.
CAACTGCAAACGAAACTGGCGCCCTCGATCGGGGCCAGGCCAGCGCGCTCGAGGCGCTGATTGGCGGCGTCGAACCAGTGGACGGCGTAGACGCTGCTGACGGGCTGAGGGACGCGAAAGAACGTCCCGCTTACCCAAAAGGCGCGCGGAAATTCGCTCTCGGGCGTCTCGCGAAATTCGCGGTATTCCTGCACGACGATGTCGCGCAAGCGGCGCAACTGCTCGGCGCTCGGCATTTCGAAGCTGACGCGCAGCATTTCAGTGACCGTGGTCATTTCAGCCACCCGGCCTTTCGGTGGCAATCGATGACGAAAGCCGCCGCGTCCTTCGCCACCTTGGCGCGCTTCTCGTCGGCGGCGGGATCTTGAGGGACTTGCGCGGCAAGCCGGGCGAGACGCCGCACGGCGACAGCATTGGCAAGCGAAGTAAATTCGTCCTTCTTCTCGTCGTCGGCGGCGTCGTCGGCCTTCTCGCCGTTAGCAATTCGGACGCCGCGGCGAAGCGATTCGAGCGCGTCCTGCAGACCGCCGTCGCCAGTCTCGTCCGTGGCGTCGACAATGTCCGGCGTCGCGGCCGCGGGAAAAGCTGGCGCCATGCCGTTCTTGCTTCGCATGGCGTTGACGAGCTCTTTGTATCGATCGGAGATCATGGTTTCCCTTTCAATGCAGACGGCAGCTCGACGACCACGCCGGCCTCGATCGCATCGCGCAACATCTGAGCACTCGCCTCTCGATCCCCGGCCCAGGAATTGGCGATCGTCGTCAGCCAAGACTCGACGTGACGCGCTCGGGCCACGTTAAGTGAGGAGCGCGGGACAAGCGCCAGAACCGGCTTTAGCGCCTCGCGCACCATTTCGATCGTCGCGAAGCGTTTGTCTTCCAACACGGCCCGGATCGTGTCGACCACAGTAATCGAGAGGTCGGGCGCTGTGGCCCAGGCTTTCGTCAACGCCGCGGCGAAGGCCGCGTAGGGCGACGCCGGCACGCTTGCGTGCGCTTTCTCGTCGGCGCGGCGGCGTTTCTCTGCCGCCCAGCTGCCAGGCTCGGGATCTGCAGGTCGCAACGCCGCGAGCTCTGCAGCATGCGCCTCTTCGATCGCCGCGACCTCGGCGGCCGAGAAAAACGATTGCGGCAACGGCGGCTGATCGTTGTCGGCCAAGCGCTTGTTGGCCTTCGCCTCCATGTCGGCGACGCCCTGCAGCGCGCGCAGGATTTCCGTTTGCGCGATCGAAGCATGGAGGCTCAGGTTGCTGATCCGCGAGCTCATGGCCGCCAAGCTACGAGCCGGCTTCGGGTACACGCAAGGCGGGCAAAACATACTTTATCGCCGGTAAATGCAACCGCAGAGCGAACGAACTGGCGAGGCTCAGGGACGGCCGAACTTGGGGGCGGATGCTAGACACCTAGGGAAGCATTAGCGCGGCAGCTTGTCCCAACGATCCTCGTAGGCCGATGGAGTTGAGAAGCCAAATCCCCGCATCAGGCCCTTGTCCTTCGGATGGGCCGCTAGGTATGCCGCTTCAAGCGCGTTTGCCTCGGCTTGCGGCAAAATGAAGAAGCGATCCGCCACGCGTTTTTTTGGCTTTTCGGCCAAGGGGGACAAAAGAACCAAGACATAGAAAAGATCATCCCGAGGCTCCTTGGGGGTGATCACCCAGGAGTTTTCTGTGGCCAGTCCCTTCACATCTACCCAAAATAGTTTTGAACTGGGCGTCCCAACCATTAGGTCGGCAACAGGGGTATTGTTGCCTTGTGTAAATGAAACCGTGTAGCCGCGCCTAATTAGTTCGGCGGCCGCCAAGAATTGCGTTGCCCATTGCGTCTGGCGCCCTTTGGCGGCGCCTCTCAGTTCAGGCATTCTTACCTCTAGCCTGGCCCTGCTTCGTAATAGGAGCCGCGCGGCTTCGGAGCCTCGGCATCCATCGGCACTCCTGTTTTGCACCGAGCATAGCAGGGAGATCGGGGCGACGCGAGGCGGCGTCAGGCACCGTCGATTTCAAACTGAGACACGCCCTTGCGCCTCTGACGGCACCGGCGCGGCGGCAATTGGGCGTCGGGGGCAATGATCGGATGGACGCCCAAGCGCGGCAAGAGGGGGAGCCGGCCCGCCGCCATCATCTTTCGCACCGCCGATTTGGAGCGGTGCACTTTCGCCGCGAAGCCCGCGACGGTGTAGCCGACGAGCTCGGGCTGGGCGTCCGCGCCTTCGAGGTCCCTGATCCGGGTGTCGTGGCCAAGAGAAACGACCGCTTGCCGGTCCTGCCGCGCCTCGATCTCCAGGAAGCGGGGCTCCGTCGCTTTGGCCAGCTCCTGAGCGACGAGCTCGCGGACGATTGCACGCAGCTCGGCGCCGACGCGCTCTCCAGCCTCGATTAGATGACGCGGCTTCATGGGCTGAGATAAATACACTCGTTTGGGGCGGCGAAACCAGCCGACCGAGATTTTCGGAGGGTCAGACTTGGGACTAGCGTTTCAATGCTCGCCGCTCGAAGCCCGCTGTCGCACTCGCGGGTTTGCGCTCCGATCACGCCGCCCTTCGGTGCTGGAAGTTCCAGTTCACAAAGCCGTGCCGCTCCCAGTTGTGGGCGTGAAGGAAACGCTCTGCGTTTTTGCGCGGCGCCGTATCCTGAAAGCGCGGGTCGGCACTCACTACGTAGTACTCGAACCCAGTAGCGCCCGTCGCGACAGCGGCTAGCACTATGGGATGAGGGTTTTTGAGAAGTACTCGGCGGCGGTCTCGTTCCGGCGCGGTTCCGTCGTGCATGTTATTGAACCACCGAAAATCGTGCTTGATCTTACCGCGAATTGAATTCCCGGTTTCACCGATCCGCACACCGCGTTGAGGCCAATAAACCTCAGCATAGATGCCCGGTCTATCAGGAAGTTGATCAACCGCGAGTCCGTCGCCCTGCCGGAACTCTGTAAACAGAGGGATGCCTTGAAACACCAACTCTTCCATTTCTCTCTCCTGCTCCCGATCTAGGTTATCTTCCACCACTTGATCCACCACTTTTCGTCTCTTCTCTTTTCTCCGTTTCATGAAGTTTACGACTAGTCCCACGAGTGCAGCGCCTAGTAGCGATTCGAGCGACGACAACCGCGGTCGGCGCCGTCCGCGGCTAATAGCGCCACGGTAATCTCTCTGCGCCCGTCTGAGGTCGGCCTGAGATGACCCCGCCAGTGCTCGAAGTGACATCTTATTTTACCTCTTGTCCCGTAGGCTCTTAGGAAGCGGAAGGTCGGTCTTTTCCAATATCTTGCCCGCGACCCAAGCCTCGCCGGCCAGATTTGCGCCTCGGACAAAGGATCGCAGGGCGAACTTGAGCGCACCTATGACAGCGAGGATCATCAAACAGACCAGCATGACCCCGATGCAGACAAAGACGAACTCGGTCTGCGTGAAGTACGGGTCAGGGACCGCGAACCCGTTCGACATGACATAGCGCATTGCTTGCGCGTGGCCGGCCAGGCCGAGCATCATGCCTCCCGCCATCATGGCGAGGGCGACTTTTCTGAGGGCGGTTGTCATTTTGGTGACTCCACCACTGATGTGGCGATAACACAAGTATTCATTGTTCGATAAGTGTATCGAAAAATTATATTTGAACCCACATCGAAAAATTGCCGCCGAGGGAAATAGCGTCATCTAACGTATTTTGTTTTTCCGCACTTTTGGTGCCGCCTTCGAGGAAATGAAAGGTCGCTCGATCAGCCCTATTCGAGACGAGCTGGCCGAGGCGCCAACAGCCGGGCCGAAAGGCCCCTGCGAAACGTGCTGAAAACATGGCGCGCTCCCCATTGCATTGCAGCAAAAGCCCGCTTTCCTGGCGACTCCGGGGATATTAAGGGTATCCCCCCTCGGAAAATTTCTGCAAAGAGTTCGATCGCAGGGGTTGCGAGGTCCCCGCTGGCGCCGCCGCCGGCCCAAGGACCCGTTGAAGTTGTGTTACTCCCATGATACACGTAGCACGTGCTGACCTTCCAGAAGCCCCGTCGGCGGCCCTTTACGTCATTTGAGCGTTGGCCCGATGCCTTTCTGCCCGATCAACAAGTCTTCGGCGCGTAATGGCCTCTCCCCCGTGTGCGCTACCGCTCAACTGCGCCCTGTTGACCCCAGCCCGCTCGAAGGGAGAATCACAAATCTGACGCGTAATCCCTAAGCTGCCAAGTCGAGACTTTGATTTATCCAATCAGCTTTGGCCGCTTGCATTGCGGACAACCACTAATAATGCCATCGGTCGCAGTGTAATAAAGTGGAATGTAAATAGTCATTCCTTCTGTGGCTATGATGTCAAAAGCGTTGACGGCCATTTTCATTCCGTCTTCCATATCCATCTCAGCCACTAGGATCTCATTAAGGGGCAAACCGTTAGGGTTGTAGATGAAAACATCGCCAGGTTGACGCTCGTATGCCGAATAATTATCACCTGCACGACCATATGCAATGTCTGTGGCTTGGATCCAGTTCATGGGCTTCGTCGGGCGGCAAAAGTCTACAACCTTCTTGAGGTTTGCCGCGGATATCTTTCTTGCGAAATCTCCATGTTGTGGACAGCGGCCAATTTCCGTATACATGCCAAGAGTAAACTCATACGACCGGTCGCCTGAAACAAACGGCAGTCTAAAGTAGCGATCTATGTTGGGCGGGGAAACTTCTGTCATAGTTATCAATAACAAGAGAGAGGCTAGGAAGTCGTAGAGGCATATGCCCAAACGATCCGGGTACCCGTGCATTTGGAGTTCTGTGATCCCCGCGAGATGGGGGTTCAATTTATATGCTGAGCGCCCGTCGCCGTGTAAGAAAAACCCTTTCTTCAAAATATAGATTCCGTTACACCACACCTTATTCTCATGCGATCGAGCAAACAATTCAATTTCTCGAATGACATCTATCCATTCTAGATCGGTGTCGTAAGCAAACAGAATTCCAAATCCTCGGCTAGATTTGTTCTCATCGACTACGATAAATCCCCATCTCGGCTCTTCTATTTTGTCTAGTGCTTTAAATGACGCTATGTTTTCAAGGCCATCTCTAATTTCATTTTTATTTAGACGCGATTTTACCTGGATCACGCCATAAACGCTCTCAATTGGGAGAACTTGGTAGCCCCCTTCTCGCCGCATCAAGCTAATTGCATTATCTGGATCGAATAGGACGATATCCATTTCCGCGCTGATGTGCCCAGTTGGCGACGAAACCCTTGTCTTGGCATCGGAGACGCCATATCGACGAGGAACAAGCCCATTCTCAGTTAGAAAATTGCGTAGAATCTGCTCCCGGGCGTCACCAACGTCTCTGGGGTGCTTTATGTCTTTGGAGCGCTCATATTCAGCGATCATCTGCTCCTGGTAGTAGCGAAACTCCCGCTCTAACCCATGAAATTCCCTGTCTTTAGATCGCAAATCGATTGCTCGCTTGGCCTGTGACGTCCACAGCTCTCTTATGCGTTCTTCGCGCTCTCTGTCGTCTTCGCTCAATTTGCCAACCTCGGTAAGGCGTTTTTGTCGGCGTACTCGTGAGGAAGCAGCGCTTCAACAACTATTATTATCAACATGTATATGGAGTAGATTATTGGCGTGTCGGTGGTCCCGGCGCCTCAGCGATAGCGTGGCCACCATAGGCGTTGGCAGATGCACGCCCACTCCTCGTCGGTCCGATGGCGCTCGAGCGGGATGATGTTGGGCGATCGAAACCAACGGCGCTCGCCTCGCCACGGCGCGGTGGTCAGGGTTGCCCGGTCCTCGAAGGGGAACGTCCATTTGCGCTGCCAGACCTCGTCCGCGGGCGAGAGCTTGCGACGGATTTCAGCCATCAAAAAGGCCTCCTTCCACAGGCCCCTTATATGCTTTTAGAAGCAACAAGAGAGAAGTAACAAGAAAAGAAGTGGGGACGTCGCCGCACTGGTGCGGCGGTTTCGCCGGAAACCGCCGCACTGTGCGGAGGTCAACCTCCGCGTAGGTGCGGCGGTTGCAGTCCCCCTAGCCGGGTGACACGCGGCGTTTTGCTTCCGCCGCGCCAATCGACTTTAACTACCCCTGCCGCCTCCAATCGACGTAATGCTCGCACTTTGGCGTCGGGGCTTACGCCGACCTTTTTGAGGGCTGTGTTGGGTAGGGCGATCTCAGACTTGTGGGTCCTGAACGCCTGGTAGGCCAGTTCGACCAGGACGGCGGCCGACGCATCTCGCCACCCGCTTACTTCCAACATCAGCTCGTAGGGCAACATCACGAAGACACCGGGCTTGGCGGCCAGTCGACGTTCCGCTTGTGACTTACGGCGCGCCTCGTCTCTTGCGGCAATGTGCTCTGGCCTCAGGCGCCATTTGTCGATGTCGAACGGACCTCGGTCCATCTTAGGCGGCGTTTCTCGCTAAGCGGCGTTTTTCGATCAGCCTCATGACGCGGTCCAACATCACGACGCCGCGGGGGTCCATGTAGCGGTCGGGGTAGCGGACGATTTTCGCCTCAGAGCCCAGCTCGAAGCCGTCGAGCACGACGCTAGATGCTTCGGCCATGCAAGCCCGCATCTTCTCGACATCGCGATCGATGCGATCGAGCGGAGCGTTAATCAGCACGGCGTCGTGGGCCGGGGCGCACACCTCAATCCCTTGCTCGGTCGCGAGACAACAGGCGATCCGCAGCGCCTCAGAGCCGTGGGCTTGCATCTCGAAGTTGCGCAGTGATCGATGGTTGGGCTTTTCGCCGACGTGGATGCGCCAACCGAAAACGGTTTCCAGGTAATTGTGGAGCATGGCGAAATCGACGACTGCGTCTGACCAACGCCAAAATCGACGGTAGGTCTCGCGGTGCGCCGATAACAGTTCTCTCGCCAGAGCGGTCGATTGCCCGATCCGGAGAGCGAGGCCCCATTCCTCCATACCAAACATAACTCCCAAGGCGCAGATTTTGAACAACTCGCGCTGCGGCCCGTGTGTGTCTTTCGTGGCGGTTGAAGGAATAGCGCCGGCCTGCTTGGCAAAGGCGAGATAAGGATCGCCCGACCGATAAGCGGCTTGCATGGCGGTGTCGCCTGACAACGCCGCGGCGATCCCGAATTCTTGCTGCATCCAGTCCACGTAAGCGACGCCATGACCGGGCGCCGGCTTAATTAGACCCCTCAGCCAAACGGATGGCCCAAATGTCGATTTCCGCTGAGATTTGACCCGGGATTTCCATTGAGAACTGACCCGGCTTGATGATGGTTTCGGGGTCAGGCGTTCGTCAAGTTCCGAGATTTCTCCTTTGCGGGTTTGGCGGCTTTTGCCGAGCTGTTCTTGAAGCGGAAGCTGTCGTTTCCGGTTTCGAGGATATGACAGCGGTGGGTGAGACGATCGAGTAGAGCGGTCGTCATCTTCGGGTCTCCGAACACGGTTGCCCACTCGCCGAAGCTGAGATTGGTTGTGATGATGACGCTGGTTCGCTCGTAGAGCTTGCTCAGCAGATGGAAGAGCAACGCGCCGCCTGAGGCGCTGAACGGCAGGTAACCAAGCTCGTCGAGGATGACGAGATCAGAGTGGGTGAGCCGCGCCGCGAGCTGGCCGGGTTTGCCCTGAAGCTTCTCTTGTTCGAGAGCGTTGACGAGTTCGACGGTGGGGAAGAAGCGGACGCGCTTGTGGTGATGCTCGATGGCCTGGACGCCGATCGCCGTGGCGAGATGCGTTTTCCCCGTGCCGGGGCCGCCGACCAGGACGACATTGTGGGCGTCTTCCAGGAACTCGCATCGGTGGAGTTGACGTGCGAGCGCCTCGTTGACCTCACTGCTGGCGAAGTCGAAGCCGGCGAAATCGCGATAGTTCGGAAAGCGGGCGGCCTTGAGCTGATAGGCCGTCGATCTCACCTCCCTGTCGGCCGTCTCCGCCTTCAGGAGCTGCGATAGGATGGGCAGCGCCGCCTCAAAGGCCGGAGAGCCTTGTTCGGTCAACTCGCCGACCGCCTGAGCCATGCCGTGCATTTTGAGACTGCGCAGCATGATGATGATCGCGCCGGCGGCGGGATTATGACGCATGGCGCGCCTCCCGGACTTTGCGCAGGGCGTCGTAGCGCTCGACGTTGGACTGCGGCTCGGTGGTCAGCGTCAGAGCCTGGGGCGCCTTTATCGTAGGCGTGTCCGTTGGCTTCCCGTCGACCAAGCGGTGCAGCAAGTTCAGGATATGGGTCTTCGTCGGGGCGCCGGCCTCCAGCGCCAGTTCGACGGCGGCGAGCACAGCTTGTTCGTCATGCTGGAGAACCAGGGCCAAAATCTCGACCATCTCGCGGTCGCCGCCTGGCGTCTTAAGCATGCGCTCCTGTAGAGCCCGGAAGGCCGGCGGCAGTTCGGCGAACGGCGCGCCATTGCGCAGGGCTCCGGGCTTGCGTTGAACGACCGCCAGATAGTGCCGCCAGTCGTAAACCGTTGTGGTGCTCTTCCGTTCGTGAGAGCGGGCAAAGACACGACGATGCTCGCACACGATCTGCCCCTCGCCGACGACGACGATGCGCTCCGGATACACCCGCACGCTGACCGGACGATTGGCGAAGGAGGCGGGCACGCTGTAGCGATTACGGTCCAAATGGATTAGGCACGTCGGCGACACGCGCTTGGCGTATTCGACGAAGCCGTCGAACGTCCTGGAAAGCGGCATCAAGCGCCCGGCTTCCTCTATCCAGATGTCGGCGATCGCGCCTGGTTGCGAGCCATGCAGCGTCTGGGCCCACAACTCCCGGCATCGCGCCTCCAGCCAATCATTCAGCGCCGCCAGGGAGGGGAAGTTCGGCGCTGGTTGCCAGAACCGATGGCGGGCGTCCTGGACGTTCTTCTCGATCTGCCCCTTCTCCCACCCGGAAGCCGGATTGCAGAACTCGGCCTCGAATAGGAAGTGGCTGACCATGGCTGAGAAGCGCGCGTTGACTTGGCGCTCCTTTCCCCGGCCGACCTTGTCAACGGCCGTTCGCATGTTGTCGTAGATGCCCCGCCGCGGCACGCCCCCCAGCACGCGGAAGGCGTGGTTATGGGCGTCGAACAGCATCTCGTGGGTCTGCTGAGGATAGGCGCGGAGTATGAAGGCGCGGCTGTAGGAGAGCTTGAAGTGGGCGACCTGCAACTTGGTCCGCTCGCCGCCGATGACCGCCCAGTCTTCCGACCAGTCGAACTGGAACGCTTCGCCAGGCAAAAACGCCAGCGGCACGAACACGCCGCGGCCGCACGTCTTCTGTTCCTGTTGCCGAGCGGCCTTCCAGTCGCGAGCGAAGGCCGCCACCCGATTGTAGGAGCCGTCATAGCCGAGGGCGGCCAGATCAGCGTGCAGTTGCTTGGTCGTCCGCTTCTGCTTGCGGGACTTCCCGGACTCCTGCCGCAGCATCTGCGACAGCTTGTCGGCGTAAGGGTCCAGCTTGCTCGGGCGGTCAGGGATGTTGAACTTCGGTTCAACGGTGTCCGAGCGCAGGTATTTGCGGACTGTGTTCCTCGACAGACCTGTGCGTCGGGATATCTCTCGGATCGAGAAATGATCTCGATAGTGCCAGCGTCGGATGACGCTCAATAACTCCATGTCGATCACTCCGATGCCCCCCCAAGTGGCCAAGGGGGGAAGGTTCGAACATGGGTCAGTTCTCGGTGGAAAAACCCGTAGCGCCCGGGTCAGCTCTCAGTGGAAATCAACAGACTGATCACCGGCGGCTTCCATGCTCCATCGAGGATCGCCTGATCAGGCCAATAGGAGCGGAGCCAAATCGAAAACTCCCCGGCCGGCGTCGGTATCCAGTTGGAACTCCTTGTCTTCGCCCGGCGACTTGCTCCCCAGATAAATCGTCAGCGAGCCGTCTGCGCCGGACTTCAACCGATGACCCGGATCCAAATCATTCGCGTCCGAACATGCGGCGCGCGCGCCAAGCGCTCAGCTTTCAAGCGCGCAATTCTGGCCGGTGAACTGATGTAGCCCCTTGGCATAGCCGGATATCACATTACCATGTTGTGCCAATAGATTGGCGCGATCGCCGAATAGCCAGCCTACAGTTAAATGAGCGCCCAGAAAAACGGGAAAGGACGCGACGGGGATACGACCAGACGGATGACCTCAGGCGGGCTGTTGAAATATCGAAACGGGTTGCTCATCGCACGGAGCTTCCACGGCGAGCTGCACCGCGGGTATTTCGTCTGACACCGCCGCCGCGCGGGCTATCCCCGAGGCCATCCATGCACAACATCGCAATGGGACCACTAGGGGCCACGCCGAGCCTGCCGGACGACGTCGTGGCCCGGCTCATCAAGCTCGCCGGCGCGCGCGCCACCCTGGACGGCGTCATCGTCATCTTCGCCCAGAAATTCGCCGGCCGGCGGCGCAACCGTGATGACGCGCGGGCGCTTCTCGCGGACTTGCTGACAAAAGCGCAGGTGCGGTCGAAGCCGCGCCTCGCCACCCGCCCGACGTTCGCCTCCGGGGCGCGCCGGCTCGACGAGAAGACCCGCCGCGGCGCGGTCAAGGTGTTGAGGGGGCCGCGCGACGGGGGCGGACTGATTGCCTCGAAGCCCGCGACGACGCGCCACAGGCAAGGCGCTGCTGTCGCTCGGCTCACCCTACTTTCCGTTCCCCGACTTCGACGAAAACGCCTGCGCGACCACCTTCCACACGACTGGGACGACGGGGCGGCCGAAAGGAGTCTTCTTCAGTCATCGCCAGATAGTGCTCCATACCCTCACGGGCCTCGTCGAATACGGCCTCACACCCAGCCAAGGCCGGTTCCATCGCGACGACGTCTACATGCCGATGACACCCATGTTCCATGTTCATGCCTGGGGCTGCCCCTACACTGCGACGCTCTCGGGCGCGAAGCTAGTATTCCCCGGTCGCTACACGCCGGAGATATTCCTCAAGCTGATCGAGACCGAAAAGGTGACGTTCACCCATTGCGTCCCGACCATTCTGCAAATGCTGCTGACGGCGCCGGGGAGCGAGAATGTGGATCTGTCGCGTCTGAAGATGGTGGTCGGTGGCTCGGCCCTGCCGGCGTCGCTGGCGAGGGCGGCTTTGGCGCGCGCGATCGATGTCTTCTCCGGTTATGGCCAGTCGGAGTCCGGTCCAATGCTGACCGGCGCGCATCTCAAATCTGAGCATCTTTGCGGAGATTTCGAGGAGGAGGTCCGCTACAGAACTTCGGCGGGCATCGCCGCGCCGATGGTCGACCTGCGGGTCGTCGACGAGAACATGGCGGACGTACCGCACGACGGCGAATCCTATGGCGAGATCGTCGTGCGCACGCCCTGGCTGACCATGGGTTATCTCAACAACCCCGAAGCGTCCGAGGTGCTGTGGGGCGGCGGCTACATGCACACTGGCGACGTGGCCTCAATTGACGGCGACGGTTACCTCCGCATTTCCGATCGTCTCAAGGACATCGTGAAGAGCGGCGGCGAGTGGATCTCTTCGATCGCTCTGGAAAACATCATTATGGAGAAGAAGGGCGTCCTGCGTGCGGCGGTCCTGGGAATCAAGGACGTCAAATGGGGTGAGAGACCATTTGCGCTGGTTGTTCTCCATGCCGATCATGTCGGCAAGATTGGCGAGGACGACATCCGCCTCCATGTCGCATCTTATGTCGGAAGGGGCATCATCTCCAAGATCGCAATCCCCGAGAATGTCAAGTTCACCGACAATCTTCCGCTGACGTCGGTCGGAAAGGTCGACAAGAAGAAGTTGCGAGCGGACTATTTGTAAGGACCGGGGCAGTCGGCGGCGCCCCAAGCGCGCCAACGCATGCCAAATCGTTATGAGGTCCTTGTTTGATGGGGTTCAGCCGCCGCACGTGGTGCGGGACTGTCCGCGTGGGCGCGTGTCGCCGTGAGCTTTCCCGGGTCGCCGTAGACAAACCGACGCCAGCCTCGACGGTGGAAGGGTCGCCACTCGCCTTCGGGTTGAGCCAGCCGGTCAGCGATCGCATAGAGCGTGGCTGGATGAGCGCCAAGGCCAAAATGGCTTGATTCGACCACGATGTTTTCCGCAAGCTCGCGACGCGTTTCGATGCTACACTGCCAGGAGACAACTCCATCTGTGCCGCTCCAGATCGACGTCGTCGGCGCCGGCGGCGGAGTCCGCAGCGGCCCGTGAAAATCATGGGAATCGATTCGATGGCCGCTTGCGAGCTCGTACAAACGCCAAGCATTCGTCTCCCGCGGATGTCCGGCGAAGGGCGAACCTAGTGTTATGACGAGACGCACCATTTCGGGCGACTGTTTGGCCAATTCGCGCGCATAGAGGCCTCCGAGGCTCCAACCGACAACGCTGACCGACCGCCCCTGCTCGGCCCAGAGCTCTCGCAGGGTATTATGCGCTCTTTCCAAAACCCCCTCTCGCAGCCCAAGGTTGACGCCCTGTCCCCAACCTCTGGGCGAAAACCCCCGTGACCGCAGGAAGCGCCGCAGAATCACGGTGCTCGTGTCGCCAGCGGCCAAACCGGGAAGCACAAGGATGGGATGCCCGTCGCCGAGCGGAGCCGCCGGCCAGAATGGGCGCAGCGCAATACTTGCGTAATGTTCCCAAAACGCACGCACCTCGAGCAACTGCAGCAAGACTCCCGGCGCACGGCCGTGCGGAAACGACGATCGTGAGCGGGTGCCCATTGACATTCCCCCCATTGCTCTTGTGCCAAAGTGGTCGACTGGATGTTCCAGGTCAAGATGCCTCCGCAAATCTTCGGTGACCGCGTAAATCATCCCGGGAAATGCAATGTTGTCGAGTGACCTGCGCCACGGCCGGCTAGGTTGGATTGCGGTAGATCCGCAGCGGCGAAGCGCGCCAAAGCGGCGATCGGCAAGCTCCGCGACGAAAATGAAGATGTCTAGTCCGGCATCAACATCGTCCTGAGGGCGCTGGAAGCGCCGATCCGGCAGATCGCTGAAAATGCTGGCGTAGAGGGTTCGATCGTCGTCGGCGAGGTTCTCGAGAACAAGTCGCAGACCTACGGCTTCGATGCTCAGACCGAGCAATATGTCGACATGCTTAGCGCCGGCATCCTCGACCCGGCGAAGGTCGTACGCGTCGCCCTCCAGGACGCTGCGTCAGTCGCCGGTCTCATGATCACCACCGAAGCGATGGTCGCGGAAACGCCCAAGAAGAAAGAGGCTCCTGCCATGCCGGGGGGCGGGTTGGGCGGGATGGACTATTGATCAACTAAGATATCGACCTCGGGGCCGCCATGCGGCCTCGAGCGGGCACTACGTTTCGTGTGGGACATCAAAGGTCAACCAGATGACACCCGGTTAACGCGCCGCCGGCTGCCGACTCAACTCCTCGAGCAGCGGGCGCAGGGCGTCGAGTTCGGCGCCGAAACCGGCCCAATCCCCGGCCTTTAGCCGATCGAATGCCCGATCATAGTCCGCGAGGGCCTGCCGGGCTGGTTCATCCGCCGGGCCCGACGGCGAAGGCCCGGCAGGAGCCGGCAAGCCCGCGACCGGTGCGGATCCCTTGAACAGTGCGGCCAAGGCCGCGGGGAGCGTTTCCTCCATCACCACACGGTCGCCGTAGGCGGCTATCACGCGCTTGAGTTCAGGCAGCTGGCCAGACTGCGCGCGGAGATACAGCGGCGATACGTACAAGATGGAGTTCCCGATGGGCACGACCAGCAGAGTCCCGCGAATGACCCGCGAGCCCATCTGATTCCACAGCGAGATTTGCTGCGAGATCTCCGTGTTCTGATTGATAAGCGCTTCGATCTGAAACGGCCCATAGACCTGCCTGTCCTTAGGGAACTCGTAGACGATCAGCTTGCCGTACTCGGGCAGATCGCAGCGTGCGGCCAGCCAGGCGATCATATTCTCTCGCTGGCTCGGCGTCATGGGCAGCATGAGGAAGAACTCGGTCTGCGGTTCACCGGGCAAGCGCATCATGATGTAGTACGGCGCCATCCTGGTCTCGCCGCCGGCATTCGTCTCATCGGGGGCGTTTGGCTCGCGAGGAAATTGCCAAAGATCTTCACGATTGTAGAAGACCTCAGGCGCGTCCATGTGATACGCGCGGTACTGTAGAGCCTGAATGGTGAAAAGCTGCTCGGGGTAACGAATGTGACTTTGCAGATCCGGCGGCATCGCATCCAACGGCTTGAACAGCGAGGGGAAGATTCGGCGATAGGTTGCGACAATCGGATCGGCGGCGTCCGTCACATAGAAAGTGACCGTCCCGTTGTAGGCGTCGATGACGATCTTCACTGAATTCCGAATATAGTTGATATCGCCGCTGTCGGGCTCGGTCTTGGCGTAGGGGAACCAGGCGCTGGTGGTGTAGGCGTCTTAAATCCAGTAGAGCCGCCCGTCGCTGATCACCGCGTAAGGGTCGGGATCGAGTTGCAGAAACGGCGCTATCGTTCGCACACGGTCCACGATGTTTCGATGAAGCATGATCTTGCTCTCGCCGGTGATATAGCCGCTGAGCAGGATATTCACGTCGCCGAAATGCCAGGCGAAAAGCGATCGCCAGGCGGTCTCGCCGATCGGGATGCCGTCCGCGCCATCGTAACTCGTGTAGGCGTTATCCTGCCCCTTGGGATAGTCGAACTCAGGCGTCCCGCCCCTGACAATTACGTAGCTGGTCTCGGTTTCTCCGAAATAAACGCGCGACTCGGTTATCGAAGGACCGCCAGTGGCCACCGGCGGGATGTCCTTGAGATAAAAGATTGGCAAGCCCTCGGCGGACTTTTGGGTGACCGGGGACATGACCACCCCGGCGCCGTGGGTGAACAAGAGATGCAGGTTGACCCAGGTTTGGGCGTTGGAGGACAGTAGCGACGGGACTAGCTCGCGCGCCGAGAGCATCACCTGCTGATAGGAACCCCCAAGATGGTAGCGATCCACGTCGACGTCGAGAAAACGGTAGTAGGTGCGGATCTCCTGTAGTTGCGCGTAGGTGTCCAACAGCGGTCGCCAGTCCCATAGCCGTATATTGTTGACGGTCCCGCTGTCGTTATGCAGCGACTGAAAGGTGAGATCCTGTTCCGCGGCGAATGGTTTCACCGTGATCCGGCCGAGGTTGTACGCTTCCCGCGTGAGAGCGATATTCCTCTGAATGTATGGCGTCTCCAGCTGCAGTTCGCTCGGCTTGACATAAAAGCGCTCAAACAGCGCAGGGATTGCCTCGGCAAATAAGAACGAGCTGCCGAACACCAGGAAAACCACTGCGATTGCGAGGCGGACCATGCGCAGCCGCACGTTGGCCCATGAGCCGATGGCCGCGAAGGCGGCAAGGATGATGAGCAGCCAGAGCACGGGCAGCGCGACATGAACATCGGTGTAGCCGGCGCCGACGACAACGCCGTTGTCGTTGTAGAGCAGGAGGTAGCGGTCCAACACATAGGACCAGGCCTTGATCGCGAAATAGAGGCCGAGCAGCGCGGAGCCGTGGGCCATTGCCGTGGGCGAAACGCTCCAGGCGGGAGGATCCAGACTGATGTCATCGTGCAGGAAATAAATTGCGCCGGCCATGAGCGCAGCCAGCAGGAGGATCCACAGCAGCAGGTTCTTGATCGCGACGTAGACCGGTAGCGAGAAGAGGTAGAAGCCGATGTCCTTGTCGAACAGCGGATCGCTCCGGCCGTACGGCGTCTGGTAGATGAAGCGCAGGATCAGGTCCCACCTGCCGGTCTCGCCCAAAGCGATCAGCAGTCCGAGGATGACCGCAACGGCCGCGGTAAGCAAACGCCACACCGACGGCGAAGGTTGAAGTCCATACGGTCTTGACCATGGCCCCGGTGACGCCCGAAAAGTCGCGAAGCCCGGATCGAACGCCACCGGAAGCCGCAGCGGCCGCCTCGACGTGAACCGGAGCGCCGATCTTCCGTTCGCCCAGAGAAGCAAGGTCGAGACGGCAAAGACGACCACAAAGAGAGCGGCCTTCGTGACGAACGCCGTACAGAAGACGCCGACATACCCGATCGACGAGAACCATGCCCAATCGACCACGATGCTACTGATGCGTGCGAGCACGAAGAGGAAGACGATGACGGCGACCAGCACGCCAATGCGTCTCAAGAGCATGCTCCCTAGGCGTCGCGCGGTCCAGGTCAGAGACTGACGGCCGCGGTTTGGGTAAGCGACGGGAATTGCCGCCCAGCGCTAGCCGTTTCAGACGGAAGCCGTCATTTGGGCTGGCATTTCGGGTGACCGCCGAACCGATGACGACTTTCGCCTGTTATCGCTTTTCGGGCAAGCTTGCCCAAGGCGCGGGAATGCATCCCTCCCGCGTCTATCTCAAGCTCACCGCCGACCATGAGAGGCGTATTCTCCATCAGTGCGTCCGCTTTGGATATCCGACCGTCTGACCGAATAGGGGCCGCTGAGTGTCGCCGAGGCGCAGCCTCCCCGAGAGCGCCCGCCGGTCGCAATTGTGGAGCCAGGCGGCAAGCCCCTGCGAGGCGGCGAACAGATAGACATTGCCTGCGATCAGGCCAGCATCCACGAAATGATAGGACTTCGACAAATCCGGATCATGCAGGCCCGGCTCGTCGAAGCCCGACGTATGCTCCAGCTTGCCGATGTCGGCGACATAGATGAGCCGGACTGGCGCGTTCGCGCCGCCGTCCCCTTGGCGTGCGCCGGGTGCGAATCGGCGAAGGTCGCCCGCGACGACGGGGACCAAGCCATGTGAGGCCGGTGCGTAGCGGCACGTTCCCTCTCGCATGGCGACGTAGACGTCCACTTCCTGAGAGTTGCTGGCGGAGGCGGCGGTTCGGCCGGCGACGCCGAAGGGACCGTTGAGGCGATTGATCCCGCAGGCCGCCCAGAGACAATCGCTCAGCATCTGTGGCGAAAGCGGCGTGTCGCTGAATTCGCGCTCCGTCCGTCTCAGCCGAAAGGCGTCCGCAGCCGACAAGCCGCCTTCGAGCTTCGGCTCCGGCAACGAGATGGGTTCAAAAGGCGCAGCGCTTTCGTGCACGAATCGCCTTTGTGGCATTTTCAGCCGAGAGGATACCCGACCGTTTGGGCGAAGGTCACGAACTGACCCTCTGGAAGGTTCAGCGCCGCGCCTAGTTTCGCCTGATTGGCGGAGCCGCGAAAGACCGTGGCGAGCCCCTCGGAGGCGCAAAACAGATAGACGTTCTGTCCGATAAAGCAGGTGTCCGCCGAGGCGAAAAGGCGTGCCTCCTCCACACTGACGCCCTTCATGCGCTCGCCATGCGCCACATAGACAAGATCGAGCGGCGCGACGCCGACAAAGTCCTGGGTTCCCGTCTCGGTGCGAAAATCGTCCTTTGTGTGAGGGACGAGCGCATGCGCTTTCGGCTCGTAGAGCCAGACGCCGTCGGCCATCGCCGCGTAAATGTCGATGACCATGATGTGCCGCCAGTAGGGCGCCGTGCGGTCGCCGCTCGGCCGGTTCACGCCGTTGGCCGCCCAGAGGAGGTCCGATAGAACCTGCGGCGCGAGCGGACGCTCGGAATAGGCGCGCGTTGAGCGGCGCAGCTTCAGCGCATCGATCAAAGGCATACCGCCTCAGGAGCGCGGCGCCGGCAAGGGCTTGGCGGCCGCGTTTTCGCCGTGCGCGACGTTGCTGGCGCTAAGGGTCAGCGTCGCAGCGGTGATTCCGGCCGTGGTTTCGCGTCTGGTCAGCATGATTGCATCCCCTCTTTCACGCCACGATCGCCAAAATCGCCCGTGGCATGACCAGAAAGGTTGGAATGGCGTCGCCATCCTGGCGCGTGGGGCAGCTCCCATCGAAACGCGGCTCGGGCCCGCCCGAAGATCCTGACGACACCCACAGGCGCTCTAGCTCGCTTGAAGTGGTCGGCACACTCTTTCCAATCGAGAGCGAGAGCGAGAACGGCCGCGTTCGGCCGGCGGGTGCCAGGTATTCGCCGCGCGACCGGTATCATCTCGCGGCCCACGCCAGGCAGATTTCGGTCGGAGTCCATCCGCTAGCCGCCGCCATATCCCTGCAGGATCTTGATATAGTTGGCGCGTTCGAAGGCTTTGGGGTCCTGCATCCTCTCCTAACTCATGATTCCGCGCATCTGATTGACCGAAGCAAATTCCCGCGATCGCAGCCAGGATGCCAGTCCTGCGATCAAGACTGCCATGTGGTCCACCCCGTGACGCAGAAGGGCCGAGGTGGTCATCACGACGTCGGCCCCGACAAGGAGGATATTTCACGACCTCGTCGGCGGAGGTGACTCCTGTTGTGGCGGCGAGAGAGACTTTGACGCGGCCGGAGAGAACCGCGAGCCACAGCAATGGCAGGCGAATCTCATCCGCCTGGCTGAGCTTGAGGTCGGTCAGCACCTCGAGGCGCGCGATGTCGAGATCAGGCTCGTAGAATCGATTGAACAGCACGAGTGCGTCGGCGCCGGCCCGTTCGAGGGCCAGCGCCATGCTGCCGACCGCGCTGAAATAGGGGCTGAGCTTGACCGCGACCGGGATTGAGACCATGGCCCGCACCGATTTCAGGATGTCTAGATAGCGTTGCTCAACGTCGTGGCCGGTCAGCGAAAGGTCAGCGGGGATGAAGTAGATATTGAGTTCCAGTCCCGCGGCGCCAGCTTCCTCGATCGACTTGGCGTAGGAAATCCAGCCATGGTCGGTCGTGCCGTTTAGGCTGGCGATGACTGGAATGTCGAGCGAGCCGCTCGCGCGGCGAACAAGGTCGAGATATTGCTGCGGGCCAACCTTGTAGTCGGCCGGTGCAGGAAAATAGCTCTGCGCTTCAGGCGAACTTTCGGCGTTCACGCCGGTCAGATGGTCGTAACGTGCAGTCTCGGCCTCGATCTGCTCTTCGAAGAGAGAGGGAAGCTCTGATGTCCCCGCCGACGCGGCCGCGCCCGGCCATGTAAACTGCGATGGACGCAAGAAGCGCCGAAGCAGGACTGCGCGACGCTAGAAAAATGACAACGGGCGCCCAAAGCATCAAAACGACGTAAAGCGCCAGGACGCCGGCATAGTTGGGCTGATAGGCGAGCGCGGCGGCGCTGACGAGCGATGAGATGGGCGCGTTGACAAACCGGGAAATTCCCTGTCCCAGCGCTACGCCTTCATCGCCCACGACTTTGGCGGCGGCAAGCGAGATCGCGATGCTGCAGGCGACCATCGCGATTTGGACAAGGTAAAGTTTAGCGGCGCGGCTCGCGCATCGTTTGAGGAGACCCCGGAAGCCAGCCTTCTCAAGCGTTGGCACATAGGCAAGACTGACAGACACGCCCGATAGGAAAATGAAAGCTTCCGCAGCGTCGGAGAAGCCGAAGTTCTGTGGAGTCAAGTAATGGAGGCCGTTCTGGGGGACGTGATCAACCAAGATGACGATCAGCGCGAAACCGCGCCAAAAGTCGATCTCAGGAATACGCTTTCGCTTTATACCGGTCCCAGCCTGGGACACAGTCTCGGGCCCCACAGCTCGTCCCCCGCAGAACAGGCAGCCGTTGATGTCAAAGCTAAATGAAATCTTAGGGAGTTACAAGGGGCATCCAAATTCACTGCGAACATATACAACCGATCCGCTGCTACTAGCGCGATCCGCTCTCCATTCAATGACCGCTATTCGCCGATAGTGTTCTCTAATGGGTCAAGGAGAAAGGCTCTTCCGGTTTTCGACGCCTAGGGATGCCTGTGTTCTCTGCGCGCTCGCTGGCGCTTGATGGGGTAAGCTGGGCGCAGTGCGGCGAGGTTGAAACCGCAGTCGGCTGGTAGTTGCCGCTGCAACACAATCGGCGCCGTCGTCTGCTCCCTCCCTCGGGCGTCGCTCCTTGCGGGAGCTGGATGCGGTCTCCTGTCTCGGTGATTGGTTAGGCCTACGCCGCGAGGAACTCGGTCTCGTCCCGCAGCATCGCGTGCATGATGATCGCGAGGCGACGCGCCAAAGCAACGCGCGCCTTACGCATGCTCGACCGCTTCGCGATCGCGAAGGCCCAGTCCTTGAGCTTGAGCTGGCCCTTGTAGCGGGTCAGCATGACATTGGCGGCCTCGTACAGCAGGGTCCGCACCCGCCGGTCGCCGCATTTCGAGATTCCGCCGACATAGTCGACCTCGCCCGACTGATAGCGTCTTGGAACCAGGCCCAGATAGGCGCCGACGTCTCGTGATCGGCGGATGCGCGAGGGATCGTCGATCGCGGCGACAAAGGCGAGCGCGGTCAGTTGACCGACACCTGGGATTGTCATCAGCCGGCGGCAGGCGTCCGAAGCTCTCGTCATCCGCCTCATATCGGCGTCGATCGCCGCGACCGCGCTCATAACCGCGGTGCGCGCGGCGATCAGACCCCGCATGGCGGCGGAGAGGCCCGCCACACCCTCGCTGGCTTTGAGAGCCTGGTTGACGAACGCGGTGGTGAGCGCCCGAGGAAGCCGGATCCCAAAGACGACCGCCAGGCCTCGGATCTGATTTTCCAGGGTCACACGCTGGCCGACCAGCTTCTTGCGCGCGATGATCAACGAACGGACGGCGTGGGCCGACAAAGACTTCACGTGCACGGGCTTGAAGAACCCGGTGCGGGCCAAGTGCGCTAGCCCTCGCGCGTCATTGCGATCGGTCTTGTGGGTCGCGAGCGACTTGAGCGCCTGGTAGGCCTGCCGACTTTCGACGCAGACCACAGGCAGACCGAGTTGGCTCAACCCATGGAACAGGATCGGCGCCATGCGTCCGGTCTCAAAGACGATCCGATGGCAGATTGGCGCTTTCGACAACTCGTGGGCGATCGCTTGCGCGGTCGATGCTGTCTTGCTCTCGCGAACGACCTCGCCTTCCCGGTCGAGAACGCAAACGTGGGTCTCGTCCATCGAGATATCTAGCCCAGCAAAGTAATCCATCGAAAAGTCTCCTCTTCCAAACCAGGGCCGATCCTATCGGCCCCCGAAGGAAGAGCCCCGCCCATTACCCGATGTTGAAAAACTCGGAAATTGAGTGACCGCGAGAATCTCGTTTTCGCGCCCATAGCGGGATCTAAGCCGGTAGTCGCCACGGCAAGCCATATGGGAGGGTCGCACGCGGCAAAGGCGGCCCGTCCGCCGAACCCCCAAGGAATTTTCCATCGAGGCTGCCAGCGGTCTTCTGAATTGTGATCGAAGCGAAAATCCGAGTTTTTCAACACAATACGCCCGTACCGGCCGCACCGCTCGCAGCCGATCGAGAGCGTACGCGCCCGAACGTCGGCCAAGATCACCGCGCCGTCGCGCGGCATTGCTGATCGCTCCATTCCGGCCATATTATATCCGGGTCGATCTTACCGACGACGAGCACGCCGCGGAGAGTAGGAGAACCTGATGGCCGCCTTCTCCTGCGCATCGACCAAACGAACGTCCCACTGGCCGGCTCCAATGAGTTGGGAAGCGCCCGTGCGGTTGCGCGTCTCTGTCGTGGTCGCAGCGCTTGTCCTCGCCGGCTGCAACGCCAATCAGGAGGTCAATCCCTCGTCGCGCCCGGCCTCCGAGGTCTTCGCCGGCCACTACTCGGACTACAATCCTTACGACCCTACTAGTTATGCGCAGAACCAAACCGGGAGAGGCGGCGGCGGCCATTGAAGCGGGCGCGGCCCGCAGCATTGCAAGGCAACCATCCGTGGCGCCGGCCGCCCGCGCCTGTCCGGCTGCAACCCGCCAGACCCACCGCAGCCAACCACCCGGAGCGGCAACGCTGCCCTACTCGTGGATAACTTTGACGCACGCCGGAGGCGCGGGGGATGGCGATGGAATTTCTGCGCGCTCATTGCCTTGGCACTCGGCCTTGGCACTCGCGCAGGCGAGTTGCAAGCCAGCTTGCGCAGACTTGCAAACGAAAACGAGCCGCCGAAGCGAGCCGTGATGCGGGTATTAGCAGCCGGAATTAGGTCTTCGGCGCGTCTTCTTTCATCATCTTGTCACCCTTCATCATATTGTCTTTGTGCATTGTATCTTTCTTCATATGATGCATGGGCTTCGACGTGTGCATCGAGTCCTTTTTCATCATCGTATCTTCGGCTTGGGCGGCCGGAGCGAACAGAAGCCCGAACGCCGCTAACGAGGCGGAGAGCACAACAATCTTTTTCATGAACGAAACCTCCTACAGGGAGCGCCGGCGGCTCCGAGATCGTGGCGAAGCGCCACATTCGTCAGTTCGAGCGCCGAAGGCTTCAGTTACTGCCCGACAGAGATTTTTTCTTCGTTCGCGCTTGCCCGGCGAATCTGGCCCTAGTAGCGCGATTGGCTCTCTCTCCCCACGTACAGAGGCCTGATATCTCTAAGGCCGGCGTCATGAAAGGCGCGTCGCCGTGAGTAGAAGTACCTTCTTGCCAAATTTCAGCGCGTCTCTGATCTTTAGCGGATGGAGTGGCAGGTCCAATATCGGCGCGGCGGGGTGGATGATCTCGCGATGTTTCCGAGCCCCGAGGCGGCAATCGAAAATGCCTGCCGCCTGATTGATGATGGTTACGACGTGTTCGGAATTGGCGCTGGAGCGCTCACTGACTCGATCGAGCGAGAACAAATCGCCGGCATTTACGCCATGTGGGCGAGAGCAAAATCGCCGTTCGGCCCGGCGAGAGCCGTAGGACGTGATCCTGCGACTGGCGAAGAAGCAGCGCGCTAGCCGTCCGAATATCCGTCGTCTTCGCGAGACGGCCCTTCAGCGATTTTGCGGGCGCGGTCCCAAATCTCAAAGCCCTCGAATTTGGACTTTCGTTCCTCAAAAAGCGCTTTGCTTACCTCGATCGCCTCTTCGTCCGATTTGACGTCGAGCAGCTCTACGGCGGCGATATGCCCGCCTCTCATGAAATAGCAGCGCATGTTCGCACTCCCTGATTTTGCCGGGGGAGTGCGCGTTCTCTTTGAGGCGGAGATAGCGGATTGCTTTCAGTCGCCGACCTCGGCGATTGGTGAGCCTAGCACGGTTTCAGCCGGAAGGTGCGTGCACCGGGCCGTCGCACGATCGGGGCGTCCGGCGGTCACCACGTCGTGATTGGACGCAAGCTTCGAATCATCTTCGGCGAATCGCGGCCGCACCGGACCCCCTCCGGATAGCCGCACAGCTGCGCGGCCGAGCAACGGGAGTTGCGGGCAGGCCCAGACGCGAGTTTGGGCCTGCTTTTTTGAGAAGAGCGCAGAGGGGTAGCCCCGGCAAGACTTAGAGAAGGCCGTAGAGACCTGGTCGCTGATTTTGGCCACACCTCCCGATCGCCCGAAACCCGAGAATGGCGTTAGCGGACGTATATTAGTTTTTGAGCGCCTATTGGCGAGGCGGACGCTCTCTAGGCGGCAGCCTCGGCGGTTCTTCGCGAGGCCCGATAGCCGGCGAAGCCGAGGCCAGCGAAGCCGATGAGCATCATCGCCCAGGTCGAAGGCTCTGGCGCTGCGGCCAGCCTGAAGGCCTGGAGAAATGTTGGGACTTCGGCGCCAGGGCCATTTGCAGAGGTCAACAGAGAAAGATCGGCCGAGATGTTCAAAGAGGACTGCGCCGGGTCAGCGGTGAGTCCACTATTGGGAAGGCCGTCGAAGAAAGAAGAGTTGCTAGTAGCACGTTCGTGGATGAGTATACACTCGCGTTAGAACTGACGTCGCCTTCGCTTGGGCCGATCGAGCCTTCGACTTGATCTATAGGCCCGACGCCTAAAACGCTGTAGGTAAGACTGGTATTCATGCTTTGGTCGGCAAGTATTACCCAATTGTCGCTGCTAAAAACAAGCTGCGTTTGCCCAGTAGCGGAGATCAACGCGACCACTTCGACTTCCGTTCCATCTGGCGCGTTTGGGCCGAAGCTGCTGAAATTGCCGAAGTTGCTGAACGTCACGCCGTTGCACGCAATTGAGTTTCCCACGAGATTATCAAAGGTGACGCCGGCGCCGCCGCAGCCGAAAGTCGTGGCGGCGGCCGGAGCCGGCGTCAGGCTCACGAGTGGCCCGATCAAAAGCGCCATCGCCAGCAGACATCGAGCCGGTTTGACAGTCATGCGCATTTTTTGCCTCCCTGAAGCTCGGCGAGAATGTTCCTGATGGTCAGCCCAGGAGTCAGGCGGCCCTGTGGGACAGAATATTGAGAATTTGGACAATTGGATCTTGAAGGGCCCAAAATCAGAACCGTCATGCAAATTTTGGCAATTGGGAGAACTACCTACTTCCCCCTCGGCGGCCCGTCTTCAAGGCTCGGTCGAGGGCCGTCGCCTACACTTGGCGCGGCTTGAGGCGCCGGATTATCAGCGCGAGGAAAGCCAATGCGCGAGAACGGAAAGCATGGTCACGCTGCGGATCGACCGCGACGTGCTCGACTGGCTTCGCGATCAGGGCAAGGGCTACCAGACCCGCATCAACCAAGCGCTGCGGGTCTGGTATGACGCAGTGCTCCACGAGAAGGGGATGGCGATCCAAAAAGCGGCAGAAGAGCGCGCGGCGAAAAAGGCTGCCGCCCAGCGCACGGCGAAAAAACGCGCGGCGAAAAGGGCCGCCGCCAAACGCGCCCGCCAGCGAAAAAGCGCGCATGAGGATTCAGGTTTGTTGCATCCTGCGCTGGCGAAGGCGAACTCGTACTCTCAGCCGCGCACGCTCACTGAGCGTAAGGATGATGCGGACGGTGATAGCCTTCACGGTGATGGAGGTAGGCCGCGCCGGCTCTCGCCCGTTCTTTGCTTTCGTTGGCGCGGTTCCACGACCGGTCGAAAGTCGACGTGGACGGAGCGCCTGGGGTGACGCCGTAACCCGTCTGTGCGATGGCGGCGATCGGCGATGAGCAAAGCGCCGCTCCAAGGCTTATCCAGGCGATGGTCTTGAGCATGGTTTTCTCTCTTTGGCTGCCGAAAGGCATTCGATCAGCGCCAGCCAAACGTGCTAGCGCTTACCCATGCGACCTGTACCTGTCGCCGACGCTTGCGATGAAGGCGCCGACGAATATGGTGAGCGAGACACCGAGTAAAATCTCTCCTGCCGCAAACAGCGGCGACACAAACTGGATGATCATAAAAGACCTCCAAGAAACCAGGGTGCGTGTAAAACGCTGAAGGCTGAGCAAAGTTCCGTCTGGTGGTCAGCCGCCGGCATCAGACTGGATCGGACTCGCTCAGGAACAGCGTGATCGCTCGCTCGTTTCCGGCGATGATCGCGATCCGGCCGCGTACAAGGCCATCCAGCGAATGTTGCCTGAGACGAATGGCGAGGCGTCGCCGGGCGCGGACGGCCTTATTCGGATCTGGCTTGACCGGAAAGACGCGGATCAACTCGGCCAGCTTCGCGGCGCCGGCGAGAGCTATAGCGAGGTCATCCTGCGGCTGACGAAGGCGAGGTCATGACGGGCTCAGGCGCGCCGTTTTGATTAACGCGGCCAGTTGCCGCTTCAGAGCGGGACCTTCGATCTGATTTGCGGAATATCCTTCACGTCGAAGCGCCTTAGCGATCTCCGTCAGTCCTGACACTTCTCCCGACTTCGCCAGCTGAAATGCGCGTTCCAGGGCCGTCACAGCACGCTCAATTCACGGCCGCAAGATCGGCGACATTGCGGATAGGATGAAGGCAGAAATGGTGTCGAAAGGATTCGTGGTGGCGAGGCGGCGATCAAGATACGGTGTTGTTGCGGGCGCAAGCGCTTTCAACGACACGGCGCACGTTTCGCCGGTGCGCTCGCTCCGTTGAATCTCAAAAATGATCCTCTGACCCTCCTTGAGCTCGCTCATACCCGCGCCTTCAACGGCGGCCCTATCGACGAAAATATTAGGAGTGCCGTCGTCGGGATGAATGTATCCTCGTCCCTTTTGAAGGTTGAACCACCTCACCGTTCCGATCATGAGTGTCCTCGTCGACCGCTTGACCCAAGATTCGCAATACGGTCTGACGTAAACGCGGGTGGCCTTTCTATTGTTCCAGCAGAACTGCGCCCAGCGGCTTGGGCCCGACAGGTCCAGGATGCGGGAACCGCCGACCGCCCGCAAAAAAGCCCCGCGCGAGCGGGGACTCGGCGCGGGGCAGAATTGGCGCGCCCGGGCTGGGGGGCAAAGAAAAGGCGCGTCCACCCATTCAACGCGACCGGCGCCTGGATGTTCCTCATTGAAGTATCATTGGCCTTCGTGACCGCGGCCAAGCGCGCCCGCACCTCCGATCGCTGGCTTCTGGATCATAGCAGGCCGCCCGGGCGCGCCGCTTTGATTAGCCCGGTCAGTTGCCGCTTCAGCGTGGGGCCTTCGATCTGGTTTCCGGAATATCCTTCACGATGGAGCGTCCTGCGGATTTCCGAGAGTGCTGAGACTTCTCCGGACCTCGCCAATTGAAACGCTCGTTCCAAGGCGGTCATTCTGTGATCCATGCCGCTGACGATAGCACAGGATTCCAGCTGCAATCGACGCGGGAGCAATCCCATAAGCCGCCGCAAACGAAACGGGCGCCGAGTCGCCCCTACAATAACCTGTGCTTCGCCTTACAAACGAAAGCCCCAAATAGAAGGAGACCATCGTGTCATTGCCGAACGCGATCGAGGTCGTCACTTTGTTCGTCGACGACATCGGCGAGGCAAAGGCTTTTACGCGAAGGTCTTTGAACCTCGCGTCCTTTTTCAGGATGACGTCTCCTGTGTCTTGAAATTCGAAGGGGCGATGGTGAATCTGCTGCAAGCTTCGCAGGCGCCCCAACTGGTGCAGCCCACCCTTGTCGCGCCAGCCGCGTCGGGCGCGCGTATGTTGCTCACGATCAAGGTCGCGGACGTTGACGTTATCTGCGTTGCTCTTCGGGATCGCGGCGTCGCACTCCTCAACGGTCCCATCGATCGCCCCTGGGGGCGCCGCACTGCCGCCTTCGCGGACCCTTCCGGCCATGTGTGGGAAGTCGCGCAGGAGCTGAAGTGATCGCACAGGCTCCGGGCAACCCTCCCTCAAAGAAGCGGACTCTCTCTCGCCCTTTTCGCCTCGAGCAGAAGCTGCCTTGCCAAGTCCTCCGCTTGATGTGGAGTTAGCAAGAGCCGAATTTCAGTGGAGTTGCCGGGAAAGCTGGAGGCAAATATCGGCACGGTCGCCACTACGATTTTGTTCTCTGCGATCGCGGACGGGAGTCGGTGAGCGATTAGGTCGAACGGTTCACGCCCTCGAAATACAATATGGCCCATGCCTTCGCCCCGAACATCCGCGATCGTCCCATCGCGTCCGCAAGAACGGGGCCAGACGCCGGCCATCGTTCCGATTGGCGGCTGGCGGCCAGTCCAAAGCCACTCCCAGCGGCATCAGCTTTCAAGGCCGAGTGCGAGCGGTGCGTCGCCAAAGAACGAAAGGGCCGCGCCCGCCCACACAAAAAAGCCCCGCGGGAAGATTTGACCGCGGGGCAGAGTAGGCGCGCCCGGGCTGGGGGGCAGTTATAGGCGCGCCATAACAATCAAAACACGACCAGCGCCGGATTGTTCCCGCCAAACGAAAAAGGCCGCCGAGCCGCCCCCGGCGGCCTTCGCATGATCACCAAGCCATCGCGTTCGAGGCGCGCGATTCAGGCGTTCCGCAACTATCGACGCCGACAACTCGGCCGACTGCGTTCTCGGGATGCGGGCCGGACATGGCCCGCAAATTGATGGCGACGCGGAAGTGGCGCTCGAGCGCGTTGAGACGCGTTCTCTTTGCATTTGTGTGAGCCAGCCCACAGCGGCGGATTGATATTTCTGTCAGCTGTACGAAAGTGGGCGGCGTCCCTGCCGCTCTCACGGGTTGGAAGGATGGCGAAAATGAGCGGTCCTCTCTACATTCAACAGGGCTCCCCGAATTGGTGGCTCAGCCCCGCCCTCTGGGTCACGGCTCAAGGCGACCCCAGCACCGGCGCCCACGTGGCCAATCCGATCGCGGGCCACAACTATACGGTGTGGGTCGAAGTCCAGAATTTTTTTCCAGACCCGGTCACCACCGGTTGGAACCTGTTCGTCTGTTGGGGCATTCCGTTCACCGGAGCCATGCCGTCGGTCAACATCGGGCAAATCCTCAACGGCAGTATGACCTCCGCCGGCCCGCAAGGGGCCCCGATCACTGTCACCGTTCCCGGTGGGACTGCGACGGACCCCGGAATTGTCACTCTTCAAGCGGCGACAACCTGGACGCCATCTTTCGAGAACAACGGTCACGAGTGCCTGGTCGCGGCGGTGTATCTTGAGCAGGCCATCGGCGGCTTGCCAACCGGAATCCTGTTGGACGGCGATGCAACCTGGAACCAGGCTTATTCCGTCGCGCAGTATAACTTCTTCAATGTGGAGATGGCGGGAGAGGGGGGCCGATCAAGCTTTGGCCGTTCCCCTTCGTGGTGTGTAACGCCGCCGACGAGGAGCGCGAGTTTGTCATCGAAGCGTGGCAAGCTCCGCTCAAGCAGATCGCCCATCTCCTCCCCGGCAAGGGCGGTCGAACCGTCATTGAGAGACCGGGCAAGGTCAATCACCTCGGCATTGTCGCTTCGGCCAAAGCCGGTGCGGCGGAGCTTGGGAAGGCGCCGGCGAGATTGCCGAGCGTGAAGGTCCCGAAGCGGAGCACTCGGCCATTCACGCTTGGCGTCAGCCTGGAAAAGGGCAACGCCCTCGTCCACGTCACTCAGTGGCTGGACGGGCGGCTGGTCGGCGGCTTGAGCGTGTTGGCGATGGCCAAGGAGAAGTGACCGCGCCGCGCCCATTAAACTGCGTCGGCCGCTTCACGGCGACGAAGCCGGCCGCACGCGGTCCGGGCGAAAGGTAAGGCTACGTCATCGTCCGTCTGGCTAAGGGCGACGGCGGCGAGGAATGAATCGCGCAGCCTGACGACCCGCTTTGGGCGCGAATTGACGCTTCCGCCGACGGGCCGCTTTCAGCCTTTGATTCCGTCTTTTCAGAGCTTGCGGCGCTCCCGGACTTCACTAACAAAATAGGTTGAGCGTCTCGTTGCCCCCAATCCCTTTCTAGGCCTAAGATCGCTAGATGGCCGCCGCGACATCGCGACCAGACGAAGTCGACCCTCATTCGATGAGCCGGCAGTCGCCCGAAGATGGGAACGAAGGTCCCGAGAACCGGACGCTCGCAAATCTTGTCGCCCTGGTCGCAGTGTTGGTTCTCATAGTTCTCGGGTACTGGGCGTTCACCACGCTCGATCACAGCCGGAGATTTCAACGCTGCCTTGATTCTGGGCGCCGAAACTGCGTGGACTTCGTCGGTCCAGACAAGTGAGCCGAAATATCGGGCCGCGAAACCCTCTGGCAAACCACGCGCGGCAACGCAACAAGAACGCGCTGGCGCTGGCTTGGCTTACGGCGAGCCGATTGACGGCGCCGCGCTTGGCGGATCGCCGCTGGGCGCCTAAATACGGGCCGAGCCAAGTCCGCAGGCCGGGGCTTGGCTCAAGGCATGGGATGGCTGTGCGCAGTGTGGTTCGATTGGGTTCGGCGCGGCTTCGGTTGGCATGGGGGAGCCTGTCCGGGATCGCGCCGTTTGCGGACCGGCGGATACGGCGGGCTTCGGTCCGCCCGTTTCGTTTTCGCCCCGCCCGGCTCGTAGCCAGGGCCGGTTTGGCGGGCCCGGGTCAGGGCGAGGCGAAGGAGGATTAAAATGTTGGGCTCTCGTCTCGCATTGCTGCTGATCCTACTCGCCGCTCCCGCTCACGCGGGAAGCCGCTTCGGCGGCGGTTTTCATGGCGGCGGCTTTCATGGCGGCGGCTTTCATGGCGGCTTTCGGGGAGGCGGCGGCTTTCATGACGGCGGCGGCGGCTTTCATGGCGGCGGCGTCTCCGCCTTCCACCGCGGCGGTGGTCGCGCCCTCGGTTTCTTTGGCGGCTACGGCTACGGTTACGGTTACGGTTACAACTGTGGCTTCGGTTTCGACTGCGGGGTTTACGATTCCGGCTATGGCTATGGCGGCGGCGGCGCGGCGAATGACCTCAGCAGCAGCGACGGTTTTAGCGGCGGCTATGTCCCCGATCCCGTGGGCGCAGAAATTCCGTCCGTGTACTTTCCCAGTTCCTGCTGGGTCCGCCGCGCCGCTTACGATCCATCCGGCGCTTATGTGGGGCAAGTTCTAATCGACCTCTGCCGCCCCTCGGATGGCGTGACTGTGACCCGCCAAGAAACTCGGGCCCGAACGCCTAAGACAGGGGCCGGCCAGCCTGCTCCCCTGTACCCGTCAGGTGGGCCCCAATCACCCCAATAAGGCTCGGGGCGGCAGGAACGCAGGCGCTCGCTGGCCTCGGACGCGATTGCCATGGCCGCCGCCCGATCGTGGGCCGCCTCATTGTCGAAGAGTCCAGCGAGCCGGAGGGCAGACCGGGGCAAGCCCCGCGCCGTGGGAAACCGGCGCGGGGCGAGAAGCGCGCTCTTGTCCCCAGCCGCTTGGTCAGCGCGCGACTTTGCGCACCATGCCGCCCGGGCGATCTCACGCCAACTGGCATAAATGCGGAGGAGCCGGCGGCTTCGGGAACATTGCTGACCTCGTGTGTGTTGATTGAAGCGGCTGCTAGGCGGCCGCGACAGCACAAGGCTCAGGAGATGGAAAGCGGGTCCCGACAGATGCATCAGCGCGCCGCGCTCGTGGCGGCTGTGGGCATAGTTTTGGGCGCGCTCTCCCAGGCGTCGTTGATCGAGGCGTCGGCGCGGCCGCAGCCGGCGCCTTCTCGGCAAGCCGCTATTGGCGCCCGAACCGGGGCGGAAACCTCTGAGCGGGGGCCGCGTTTCTCTTCCGGGTCGTCATAGCCCTCGGGCGAAAGCCGAGCCCTGGACGATCTGTTCGGGTAGGACTATGGCGGCCTGCGCGAACGCGAGCGCCTCCCGGGCGCGCGCCTTTACGGCCTGCGGACTTTCTCTTTCCGGCCAGCAGAATCGGCCTTCGCTTCGTTCACGACGGAGTGATTGGACCGCTTCCAAGATTCATGATTCGAAAGTGACGGGTCGCGCCGGATCCCCCGATTCGGTTAGCCGCACAAGCTATGCGGCCCCAGGCCCGGCGTGATTGTGCTCGCGTCTGGGCCTGTCCATTTTTTGGAGCGCGCAGCGCGGGCGCGAGAAGGCCCTGCCTTTGTTGGCCGCGGGGCAGCAACCCACGCGGAACGCTTCCGGCTATTGAGGATTGCCCTCGATGGCGATAGCGCGGAATTTCGCGTATTTGTCGCCGATTTTCCGCGCTGCTTTGAACTCCGCGGAACTGCGCCAGGCTTGAACCGCCTCGAGGCTGTCGAACTGGTTGATGGCGACGCGCGTGCCCGGTGAGGGCCCGTCGAGCACAACAAAATTTTGCCCCGCAGCGAGGAGGCGGCCGCCCAGCGCTTTTATTGAGGCCTGGACGTTTGGAAGGTACTCTTTCTGGTACGCGTCCAAATCCGAAATGTCAGTCTGGGTGATGACATAAACGGGCGCCTTGGTCTGCGCGCTGAGACCTTGGACCGCGATGGCGCCAGTTGCCGCGCCGACCAGCAACGCCAACACCGCCGTGGATCGAGTTTTCATGGTTTCCTCCTGATCGTCAGGGCCTGCTCAGTTTTGCGCCAAGACCCCTCGGCCCTCACGCGCTCAATGCAACCCCCCACGAAGGGCGCGAATTTCGTTCAGGGTATCTGGACTTCCGTGCGCAAGGTCAAGGAAGGCGGGACGACAAACGACCTGTTGGGCGACGATCTCCTCCGCCGGCTCGTCGGCCCCGGTCCTGCCCGCGCGCACTCAGCGCCTACTATCGTCAAGTCCAATGCGCCACTCGTCGGCGACGGCGTCTATCGCGTCCGCCAACATATTGCCGACCAGCTCCGCGGCCTCGCCGATAAGCTGGGCCTGCGGAACTGGAATCGCTGTCGCGATCGGCGCGGCCTGCCGGGCAACTCGTCCTATCGTAGCAGCCGCCTCCTTGAAGAAGCCGAAGGACTCGTCGCTGAAGGCCTCGAGTTCGCCCAGCAAATCATCGGAAAACCAGGAGCATGCCAAGGATTCCTCCAATGCTGCGGAGCCCATGCGAGGTGCGCGCGCCCCTGGCGCGGCGCTATCAAAACGGCCACAAATCGCGGAACAGTCCGTGGTCCTTGCGGGCGATCGTCGACGCGACTTCGCGCCAATCCGCCGCCAGCATTTCGCTGCTCGCTTCGTCAGCCCGCCGGCGAGCAATTCCATACGCCTCGCCGCCAAAATCGGAGATGAGCGCTTGCGCCTCAACGTCGACCCTTAGGCGGATCGCGGCAGGCCGCTCGTGATGTGACATCCTAAGAGCTCCTCGCAACAAACACTGATGGGGGTAAGAGCACAACGTCCGGCGTCGCGCCGTGACCGCCATCACAGTTCGGCAAACCCCCAAAACGCACGAAAGGCGTGGATAGGGCGCGGGGGGCGGCAAACGAAGTTTGACGAATCGGTGAAAAACACCTCCGATGGCGGGCCGCGTCAGCGGCGCCGGTATCGATTCCATTTCGAAAGGCGTCCACAGATGAAAAAGACCGGGCTTGACGGCCGCCATCGTGACAAGGACGGCGAAATTCAACGAAAGCGGAGCGACACGCTCAACAAGAATCTCTCGAAGCCGATCCCCCAGTTCTCGCCCAATACGACGTTGGGCGAAATGAGAAAGAAGACTGGAAAAGACAGCGAAACCGCGATCAGGCGAGCGGCGGCCAAGATGAAGTAGGCCGCGGAGCCGGTCGCGAACACGGCCGGCCTCGCCCTACGCGCGACCGCCGCTCAATCGGGTATAGTTTTGGCCGGATGGGAACCTCGAGCCGAATTCCGCGTTCAACAGCGCGGTCTCCAAGGGGCTCGAGGAATGCGTCTTGTTCTTCTGATCATTATCATCATTCTTCTGATCGGGGCGCTTCCGGCATGGCCCTATAGCGGCGGCTGGGGCTATTATCCGGCCGGCGGCTTGGGCGGGATTCTCATCATCCTCTTGATCCTGGCGCTGCTCGGAGTCATCTGACCCTGCGACGGCCCATGCGGCGACGGGCCGGCCACAGGAAGGGGCTGCCAGCGATTGGGCTTCGGCGTCCGGCTAAGATTTTTTCCGGTCAGGGAACAAAACCGCGCGCCCGCAGTTTCTCCCGACTGTGACCCCGAATCCGGTTCGTCATCGTCGCGCCGTGGAGCCTGGCTGTCCGAGGGACAGCTTCGAAGTCTGCTTGCCAAACGCGCTCAGCCCCCGCAAACCTGTTCCGGCGCGATAGCCGGCGGCCTCACCGGCCGAGCCATTTTGAACATCGGATCTATCTGGAGGAACGACATGTCGATCTCGGACGCCGTTGCGCCGCACATCTCATTTCTGCGCCGGTTTGCCCGCGCGCTGAGCGGGACCCAGGCTGGCGGCGACGCCTACGTCGCGGCGACGCTCGAGGCGATACTGGCCGACCCCGATTGTTTCGACGTCGAACTCGATCCGAAAGTCGCGCTCTACAAGCTGTTCCTGCGCGGCTGGCGCAACATGCCCACCAACGCTCATGTCGAAGCTCCGACGTTCGGCGATGAAGCCTCGGCGAACAGAAACCTCGCCGCGATATCGCTCGAGCCGCGGATCGCTTTCCTGTTGAACGCGGTCGAATCTTTCACTCCGAGGGAGATCAGCCAAACCCTCGACTGCTCGGAAGCGGAGGCGGTCGAATTCATCGACCGGGCCGGACGCGAAATTTCCGACCAGATCCGTACAAAAGTACTGATCATCGAGGATGAGCCGCTCATTGCCCTCGATATCCAGACCCTTATCGAGCAATTGGGCCACGACGTCACGACAATCGCCCGGACCCATGCCGAGGCGGTGCGCGCGGCGCTCAAGCGCCGTCCGGGGCTGATCCTTGCAGACATACAGCTCGCTGACGGCAGCTCGGGGCTCGACGCGGTCAATGAGATCCTGGGATTGCAGGCAGTCCCGGTGATCTTCATCACCGCCTTTCCCGAGCGCTTTCTCACCGGCCA
This sequence comes from uncultured Alphaproteobacteria bacterium, assembly GCA_963794155.1. Classification (GTDB taxonomy): domain Bacteria; phylum Pseudomonadota; class Alphaproteobacteria; order Rhizobiales; family Beijerinckiaceae; genus Roseiarcus. The sequence goes on from CAWCCX010000013.1 coordinate 371,640, forward strand.
AGCGCCTGAGCCCGCATTCCTGATCACCAAGCCGTTCAGCGCCAACTCGGTCAAAGCCGTGGTCAGCCAAGCCCTGTTCTTCGATCGCAAGTCGCACCGCACCATGGCGAACGCGGCGAACGGCTGATTGAAACACGGCCCAGGGGGCGGCCGAGGGCCGAAAAAATGGTCGTCCGGCGCGGAACTTTGGGCCCTCGCGCGTTTGGCGAACAAAGGGCGTCTCGACGAGGAAATGCCGTGCCGGATTGTGAATTCCGCCTGATCGGCGGAGATGGGGCGCGGCTTAGCCGCGAACGTCATCCGGCGGCCGATCTCGAAACGGTTTGGGATCGGGTGTTCCGCATGGCTGAGTTCGGGAGCGAGCGGGGGAGGCAAATTCAGGTCTTGGACGATCAAGGGAGAATCGTCATCGGCATTGGCGCGAAAGCGGCCGCGCTTTCTGCTCGACGTTTTAGGGTGCTCCCCGACGCTTCTCGCGGCGGATGCGGCGAGGGCGGTAGAACGTCCTGAACGGCGTTGGCAGCCGGCGAACGCCCCCGTCGGCTGGCGGTCCGAATGGGCCTTGTGAGAGTTTCGTGCTGCGGTTCGAGGAGGGCGTCGACGCGTTGAGGACGGCAGGACGCCTCGTACGTCTCCCCAAGGAGGCGGCGTTCACCTTTCCGAAAGATTTGGCTGACAGGACCGGCGTCATGGCCAGGTCCCGTTCGCTGAGCTGGCGGTTGGGCATGTGGACGCTGGTCGGCGTCCTGCCCCTGGCCGTCTTCGCGTTGATCATGGTGGCATGGATCGCTCGCAATGATCGGGAGGCGACCCGGCAGACATTGGTCGGCGACGCTTACGCGCTCGCCGACGACGTGGGACGTCAGATCGAGGCCTATTTCCTGCTGTCGACGGCGCTCTCGCGTTCGGGCCTGCTTGAGAGTGGCGATTTGACCGGCTTCGCCGCGCAAGCGCGAGATATTCTGGCCGAGGCGCCCGGGGTGACGCTGATCGTCTCGACCGCAGACGGCCATCCGGTATTGACCGTGCCTCCGGCGCCTTCAGACTCGCCGATGTTGCGCGACCGCGCGGCGCTGGTCAGCCGGGCGATCGGATCGGGCTCCACGTTTCTTTCCGACGTCAGCGCGGACCCGGCGCTCAACGAGGCGCATGCTTCGATCGAGACGCCGGTCAATGTCGACGGCAAGCCGGTCTACGAAATCGCATTGATCCTTTCGCTGGAGCAGTTCCGCCGTCTGCTGCAGGGCCAGAATTTGCCGGCAAGCTGGCTGTCGGGCATCGTCGATCGTCAGGGCGCTTTTGTCGCCCGGCTACCCGGCGGGCCCGGAACTGCCGGGACGCTCGCCAGCCAGGAATTTCGCGATGCGACGCGCCGCCTGCCCGAGTTCGACCGTTACCCATACCTCGGTCAGCGGACAGAAGATCGTCTCCGCCTACGCGCCCGCAGCCGGCGGCTGGACCGTCGGCGTCGCCGCCGGCGCGAACGATGCCGGGCTTGGCCCGAGCGCCCTTCTCTTGACCTCGGTCCTGGCGGCCCTGGCGATAACCGGCAGCCTCCTTTTGTCCTATCTCAACAGCCACGCCCTCGCGCGAAAGATGAGAGAGCTGGAATCGCAGACCGAGAAAGTCTTCACGGGCGCGCCGATCACGACGGCGCCGACCGGCATTGGTGAGTTCGACAGCCTGGGCAGGGCCCTGGCCAGAGCGTCCGAGCTTCTTTCCTTGCGAGCCAAGCAACAACATCGCGCCGAGGAGGAACTCAGAGCAAGCGAAGAACACTTTCGGCTATTGGCGGACAGCCTGCCGCAGTTGGTCTGGACCGCGGGCCCAGACGGTCGCATCGATTACACCAGCGGCCGCCGCGAAAAGTATGGAGCCATCGGCCGGACGGATTGGGAAGGGATCATCCATCCGGATGATCGTCGCGCCACGGCGGAAGCGTGGCTTAGGGCGAGCGAGGCCGGCGTCCCCTATGAAATGGAGCACCGCCTGTTTGCGATCGGGAAAGGATACGCCTGGCACTTGAGCCGCGCCTCGCCGTTGCTGGACGGGGAGGGAAAGGTCGTCCGGTGGTATGGCACAACCACCGATATCGACGATCAAAAACAGCGCGAGCAAAACATCCGGGACCTCATGGCCGAGGTCAATCATCGTTCGCGCAACTTGCTCGCCGTGGCGCAAGCGATTGCGCGTTGCGGCGTCTCCACCGCGACAACGATCCGCGAGTTCGAACAGCGATATTCCGACCGGCTGGTTGGACTTGCGGCCAGTCAGGACTTGCTGACCGAGAGGAACTGGCGCGGCGTACCGCTCGAGGCGCTGGTGCGGGTGCAGGTAGCGCTTCCTCCCGACGGCCGGAAGGCAGCGCGCTTTGTGGCCACGGGACCGCTGGTCCTGCTGAGTCCGAATGCGACCCAGACGCTCGGTCTGGCGCTGCATGAGCTTTGCAGCAACGCTCTCAAGCATGGCGCGCTCTCGAACGATCGCGGCGACGTCCTTCTGGTCTGGCGGATCCACGACAGCGCCGTTGAGCCCAACTTCGAGATGGTGTGGCGCGAACGCGGCGGTCCGCCAGTGAATGCGCCGGCGGCCCCGGGATTTGGCTGCGTATTGCTCGAACGCCTGACCGCCGCGGGCCTGAACGCTTCGTCAACCCTGGTCTTTGACGTCGAAGGCGTCACGTGGCGGCTGATCGCGCCGCTTAAGGAGATCGTGATGACAGGAGCCATCGAGTTCCGGTCTCCGGCGCTCTCGGGATGAATTGCGTCCCATCCCTGGCTTGTCCGGCGGCGGTTTCTGGTGTCGGATGGACGATGCGCTTTTTTCGGGGCGTTAGGTCGGCCGCGGCGACATGAGTCCGGGCGGAGAGTCGCGAATGTCGGGGAAAACTCCCCCAAGACCAAAGAAGAAACCGTCGAACGCGGCGGCTGCGGAAGCAGCGCCGCCGCGCGCCGCTCAAGCTCGCGTGGATCAATACATCGCCGGTCGGTTGAAGAGTATCTACGACGAGGCGGTCGCCGAGCCCATTCCCGATCGACTTCTCCAACTCATCGACCGTCTCGATCACGACCGCAAAAGCTGAAAGCCGATCGCCGAGCCTGCGAGGTTACGGAGCAAGCGGCGCGGTCAGGATGAACTCTACGCCAGGATGGCGCGGGACGGCCGCCAGCGATCCATTCAACTGTTCGGCGAGCGCGCGAACCATGCGGGTGCCCATTCCGTTCCCGCTGCCGATTTGGAAATCCTCGGGAAGGCCGCCGCCTTCGTCGCGAACCGAAATCGAAAGGTTATTATCCGGGGTCGCGGTGACGCTGACCCATATGCGGCCAAGACCCTCCGCCTTGTAGGCGTGCTTTGCGGCGTTCGACACCAGTTCGTTGACGATCAGCGCCGATGAAACCGCGCGGTCGGTAGAGATGATGATCCCGGGCTGCGCCTCTACGAGAATCTCGCATTGCGGGAAGCTGGCGGCGAGGTCCTTGCAAATGGCTTCGATATATCGTCCGACGTCGAAACGCTCGATGTCCGACGATTGATACAATTGCTCGTGCACCCTGGCGATGGCGCCGACCCGAAGTGTCGCGTCCTCGAGGTGTTGGGCGAACTCCGGCTCGCTGTTCTCGCGCGCCTGGAGGCGCAGCATGCTCACGACCAGCCCCAGGCTGTTCTTCACGCGATGGTTCATCTCCTTGATGAGAAACTGATGGCGCTCGAGCGCCGCCTTCAGATTGCGCTCATGCCGCTCGCGCTCGATCGCCATCCCCAGAATGTTGGCTGCGCCCTGCAGGAACGCGAGATCCTGCTCGACGAACTGGTCTTCCGAGCGGCTGTCGACTTCGAGCACGCCAAAGGGCCGGCCATCGCCCTGCAAGATGACGTTCATGGCGCGATGAACGCCGTGTCTGACGAGAATCTCGGGCGTTCTAAATCGCTGTTCGCTCTCGAGATGATTGGAGATCACCGGCCGCCCGGTCTTCAGCGCAAATCCGGCCGGCGAGGCGAGATCCGCGCCGACGCTGGCGACGCCGATGATCCCCGGTTCCCAACCGACCCCGGCCCTGACCAGAAAGCGGTTTTCGGCCGGAATATATTCGAGCACCTTGCAAAATTCAGTGCGCAGGCCCTCCGCGGTCAACCGCGCCGTATCCGCGAGGAGTTGTTCGAACCCCGCTCCCTGCAACGCGCCAACGCCGAGCTCGGCGAGGATTTCCTGCTGCCGGATGCGCTGGCGCAAAGCGCGCAGGGTCACGTCTGACGCTTCGCTCGCGGGCTTGGATTCGACGACGGGCGGGACCGGCCTATCGGAGAATGGCATCAGATCGGCAATGCGGCATGCGCCTCCGGGGGACCGGTTGGTTCATGCCTGCCAATCTACGTCGCCGGGCGCGAGCGCGCCAGTCCGGCGTAATTTGAGAAAGCGGCTGGCCGACCTCCCGCGGGAGCGAGGAGAATCCGATCAAACGAAAAAACCCCGGGGCGAAAGTTTGCACTCCGGGGCGTCAGGTGCTCCTGCCAAGGATCGCGCTCTCTTAGTGATGCCACAGGATCGCAATCAGCACGATGATCGGAATGGGAACCCCGATCAGCCAAAGCAGCACTCCTTTTCCGAAGCCCATGTTGATGTCCTCCGTTTGGTCGGCATCTCGCCGGCTTGAGAACAAACGTTTGTCGAACCCAAGGGTTCCGTCGGCAGCGACGCCGCGATCGGTCTCCAGACGGCTCGAGCCTTCGACAACGTCTTCTGGAACAGAATGGCCAGCGTGTCGTTTACCTTTGCATCAAGGAGGTCGCCATGGACTGGAACCGGGTCGAAGGAAATTGGAAGCAAGTGAAAGGCGCCGTGAAGCAGCAGTGGGGAAAACTGACCGACGATGACCTCACTGAGATCGACGGCCAGCGCGAAAAGCTCGAGGGCGCAATCCAGGAGCGATATGGAATCGCCACGGATGAAACCCGCAAGCAAGTCGACGCCTGGTATCAAGGCCACGGTTGGAAATAAGCGCCGCCGGCCATTTGAGGGCCCGGGGCGGCAGACTTCTCATTTTATTTGGCATGCTTCCGGGTTTGCGAACTTCGTCGCAACCATCACGTCAGGCCGCAGGGCCAGGGAACTCACAAGGGATACGTCAATGTCAACAACCATGAAGAACGCTCGGTCCAAGACCGCGCAGCCAATGAGCGACGAACTCAATAGCGAGCTTGCGACGCTGTTCGAGCACCAGCTGAAGGACACTTACTTCGCCGAGAAGGCGATCACCAAAGCCTTGCCCAAAATGATCAAAGCGGCCCACTCGAATGAGTTGAAACGCGCGTTCGAGAAACATCTCGAGCAGACGCAGGGCCATGTCGCGCGCCTCGAAAGCGTCTTTCAGATGATTGGCCGGAAGGCCGAAGGCACGACCTGCCAGGCGATAAAGGGCATCATCGAGGAAGGTGACGAAGTCGCGAAGATGTTCGGCAAGACAGGCGCCGCCGACGCCGGCCTTGCAGCCTCGGCGCAAGCCGTGGAGCACTACGAAATCGCGCGGTACGGCACGCTGAAGGCATGGGCGCACGAGCTCGGGCTGAACGAGGCCGCCGATCTGCTCGAGTTCGACAGAAGAGGAAGAAGTCGAAACCGACGAGCTTCTGACTCAACTTTCACGGACCCTCAACGCGAGCGCCGCGGAGCTATCGGAAAGTTCTTGAGGGCCGCAAACTTCGGATCGCCCGCACCTAAGCCTCGAGTCGCGATCGCGGAACGGACAGGCGGATCACGAGTCCTTCGGGCCTCCAGTCGCGGAAGATTTCGCCGGCAAGCGGGTCGGCGACCGCGATGCGCGACAGGACGCCGCCGAATCCCTCATCGCCTGCCGGCCCGGTGACCGGCGGGCCGCCGCGCTCGGTCCAACCGACGACGATTGCGTCGCCCTCTTCGACCACGACGACTTTCACCGTGCCGGCAGTCGATGAGAGAGCGCCGTATTTAGCGGCGTTGGTGGCAAATTCGTGCAACAGAAGCGCGAGGCTGGTGACTGCAGAGCCGGAAACCCGGGCGTCAATTCCCGACAGCGCAATGCGCTGGCCCTTCGGTTCGTCGAACGGACTGACAATGGTGCGGACCAGCGACTGGAGCGTCGTCGGCTGGGGCGCGGCGCCGTCGACGCCGTTAAAGAACGTAAGCGAGTGAGCTCGCGCCAGCGCGGAGAGGCGCTCGCGCGCTGATTCCGTAAGCTCCTGCACAGATGCCGCCGAGCGTCCGCTCAAACTCACGATACTGCTGGAGAGGGCAAAGAGGTTCTTGACCCGATGGTTCATTTCTCTCAGCAGCAAGCTCTGGCGTTCGCGGGCCTTCCTAAGTTCGCTGATGTCGCGCGCGATTTTCGAGGCGCCGATGATCTTTCCGCGCGAGTTGCGAATCGGCGAAATGGTGAGCGAGATATCGAGAAGGCTTCCGTCCTTACGCTGCCGGACAGTCTCGAAGTGTTCGATTCGCTCGCCGCGGTGAATCTTCTCGAGGATCGCCGGCTCTTCGTCGCGACGGTCGAGCGGGATGATGATTGTCACGGGCTTGCCGACCGCCTCCGCGGCGGTAAAGCCGAAAAGCCGCTGCGCGCCATTGTTCCAGCTGAGGATCACGCCGTCGAGATCCTTCGACAGAATGGCGTCGTCGGACGATTCGATAATCGCTCGGTAGTGGTGGGCCGCGAGATCTTCGCGGCCCCGGGGAGGACGGAGTCGACGCTCGTCACGCCCCAAGGCCCGTTTTTTGGGCGGCTCGTCCCCTCGCCTCAAAAGCCCGCGTCCCGGGTAGGAGGCCAAAGCCGATCCCGACGTACCGGGGCGTCTGGCGGCGTCTGGCAAGGTCTCAGTCGCCGTCCTCGTTACACCCTGGGCGGCGGCTTGTCGACGTTATCGCGCGTGCGGCGAACCGCCGGAACAGCGGCGGTGGCCCGACCGGCGCCGCTGACCCGCCAGCGAGAGCGTCACTGATTCTTTCCGGAAGCGCCGGCGCGCCGCCGAAGGAGTTGCGCCGTCGCGCCCGCGCCGAGGCCGGAGACTGTCGGGGAATGAGCCGCCGGGTCGCCGGGAGGCTCGCCTTCGATCCGCTTGCGTTCAAGGGGATCGGAGTTGAGGAGGGCTTCGGCGGCCCGCCAGTGGCGCTCCGCCTGGCCTTCGGGGCATCCTTCGTCGCGCCACAGAAAATAGGCGAGCTCCCGGATCCGATCGTCGCGGTCAGTCATGGCCGCCCCCGGGTCCGGTCGTTGCGCGCCCGGCGTTGCGCCTGCGCGTGGCGCCGGCCTTTTTGGCGGCCGCCGACCGGCTTGCCGGCGACCGCGCGGCCGACGCAGCGCCGCCGATCCGCCCGCCCTTGTGCGCGGGGGGATGGCCCGTCGAATTGCCCCGGCCCGATCCGCCGGGGCGCTTTCCGCCGCCATCGTCCTTGTTGACGGTCGCCCAGGCGCGACGTTCAGCCTCCTTCTCCGGAACGCCGCGGCTTTCATAGCTCTGCTCGATATGCTCGGCTTTGCGTTCTTGCTTGTCGGTGTATTTCGACTTGTCTCCGCGTGGCATGCCTTTCTCCTGCGTTGTGCGGTAGAATGCTCTCCAATAAGACCGACTTCGGGCGAGAGTTCCTCACTGCCGGCTGATGACGACGAGCCAAAGCAGAAAGATCGCGACGCTGATGAGCGATGCGGCGATCGTGCGGATGACCTCGAATTGCAGCACCTGGGCATCTGTCATGGCGAACCCATTGGGAGTCGGCGGAATTCATTGTCCCGAACAACGCCGAAGAGCCGGGCGACGTTCCATTGCAAGGCGGTTGCGATCGACGCGGTTCGACGTTTTCGGAACAAGCGGGCTTGCCGTTCGTTGGGACTCGGCAAGGGTCTTCGCAGGCCGCGCGATTGAGGGCGGGCCTCTGTTTCCGCCGAAAGCAGGATGATGGTTGAGTCGGCGCATGATGACGTCCAGCTGGACGGGGTCAGAGTGCTCGTCGTCGAAGACGATTGGCTCCTGGCCATGGATCTGCAGGCGATTCTGGTCGAAGCCGGCGCGGTGGTCGTCGACGTCTGCCAGACCGTGGATGAGGCGATGCTGCGGGCGGAAGCCGGGGATTTCGCCGTGGCGGTGCTCGATTTCGGCCTCGGATCCGAGACGGCGTCGCCGGTCGCCCGCCGGCTGTTCAACCGAGGCGTTCCGTTCATTCTCTATACCGGGAAATCGCGCCATGAACCGAGCCTGGCTGAATGGCGGGACTGTTCGATCGTCGAGAAGCCGGCATCGCCGCGCACGCTCGTCTCGGCGGTAAGAACCGTTCTCTCGCGATGATCCCGACTGGCCGCAGCGGCTCCGCTACCCGGCGCGGCGAAGCCGGCGCTCGACCGGCCCATCGGCTGTTTCGTCCAAACCCAACAGCTCGACGAGCTTAGCGCGGGCGCGGCTGAGACGGCTCTTTATCGTGCCGATCTCGACCTCGCAGATCGCCGCCGCTTCCTCATAGGAGAGGCCGCTCGCGCCGATCAGCGTCAGCACTTCGCGCTGCTCCGCCGGCAGATTGGTCAGGGCTTTGCGGAAATCCTCGAGATCGAGATGGCTTTCCTGGTCGCCGGGGACAGTGAGCCGCCGCGCATAAACACCGTCGCTGTCCTGGACTTCGCGGGAGCGCTTGCGATAATTCGAGTAGTAGATATTGCGCAGGATGGTGAAGAGCCACGCCCTGAGACTGGTCCCCGGCTGAAACCGGTCCGATTTGCTCCATGCGCGCAGCAACGCTTCCTGGACCAGATCGTCGGCGAGCGAAACCGAGCCGGAAAGAGAAATTGCGAACGCGCGCAAATTCTTGATCTCGGCCAGCAGCTCGTTTTTGAAGCTAGCCGATGGCATCGCTGCTCCCTTTCGGCTCGGGAAGTCGATCTGCGCCCTCGAAACGAGCCAGCAACTCCGCAAATCTGTCCGGCAGCGGCGCATGAACGAGATCGGCATAGTGAGCCTTGAGCGCCCGCCCGATGGCCTCGATGGCCTCCGGGTCGGGCGCTGCGACATTTTTCGGTTCGATTTTCTTGGAGCGAGCGACGGTCATGGATAAACCCTGCGCATAAACGCCCCGCGCGCCGTTCGGTTCCGTCCTCCGCAAGAAACTTTTATCGCGGCTGAACGCCCTCGGTCGCGCGAGGCAATCCGGCCGAAGGTCGCGACCGGCGCGCACAGGCCGCGTCCGGGGCGATCCGGCCGACCGGCTTCTATGGCACGCCGCGTCCGGTGATCCCAAGCACGCCCGAAATGAGGAACGCCAGCAAGGCGACGACGAATACGATCTTTGCGGCGGCGAACGCAGTTCCGGCCACTACGCCGAAGCCTAACAAGCCCGCGATCAGAGCAATGACAAGAAGGTGATCGCCCAGCCAAACATGATGTCCTCCTGACGCTGCGCTGGTTGCTGTCGACGTAAACGCGGCAGCTTGCGGCAGGTTCCAATTGCCAACGGAACAATCGCGACGACCACGGGAGATTTCGATCCTTGGGCGCGTTTGGAGCGGAGTCGAGGAACGACGGCGGCCATCGAGGCGTTGAGGACGTTGCAACTTGAACGAAGAGGACCGGCATGCCCAAGGAAGCCCACAACAAAGCAGCGGAACATCACGAGACCGCCGCGAAGAGCCACAGGACGGCGGCCGAGCATCACGGCAAGGGCGAGCACGGGAAGGGTCGCGAGGAATCGGCGAAGGCCTACAGCCATTCGAAGAACGCCCACGAACATTCCGAGATGGCGCACGGCATGAGCCAAACGCAGAGACGAAGCGGGAAGCCGGCGGGGCCCGGTGCGGCCCCGCCGGCCCTGCGCTTCCCTCTGTAGCGAGCGCAAGATGGCGCACGGATCTCCCCCCACGTCAACCGTTCCCGACCACGTCGACGAGGCGGTGCGATCGGTCGCCCAGCTGCATTCCGATCACCACGGCAGGACCACTGCGTCTCAACGCACGGTGAACCGGATCACCGCCTTCATGGGCCGGCCCGTCTTTATCGTGCTGGTGGGAACTCGGCATGGCCGGATGGATCGGCGCAAATTTGATCGCGCGGATGCTTGGCCTAGAGGCGCTCGACGCGCCCGCCTTTCCATGGCTGCAGGGGGCGGTCAATCTGACATCGCTATTCGTCGTCATGCTCGTGCTCGTCGCCCAAAAGCACGAGGATGAACTCAACGCCCATCGTGACACCCTGACGCTCGAGCTGGCGATATTGAGCGAGCATAAGATCGCCAAGCTAATCCAGCTTCTAGAGGAATTGCGCCGCGACAGCCCACATGTCCAAGACCGGGTGGATCGCCAGGCGGAACAAATGGCTGAGCCCGCGGATGCGGAGTCGGTCCTCGCCGCTACACGCGCAAACAAGGGACTTTGACGCCCGCCCGCTGCAGGGACGTCGAGCGCAGGGAACAAATGCCGCAATTGCGCGGTTTGGCGGCTGAGACTTCCGCTGCGCCGGCTCGCCGATTTTGGGATTATTCCGCATGCACATTCGCTACGGCTACGACATTGCGCTCGAACTTGCGCAGCCAGCGACAATTCTCGCGATGATGGACGTCCACTCCGATTTGCGCTGCCGCGTGGCCGAGGAGACGGATCTTAGGATCACGCCCGCCATCGCGGCCGAACGCTTCATCGACGCCCGCGGCAACATTGTCAGACGGTTGTCGGCGCCGGCCGGGTCGGTGTCGCTGCGGCTCGATGGCGTCTTTCGCAGCGACGGACGTGAGGATGAGGTCGACAACGCTGCTGAGGCGGTTGCGCCGTCGGAGTTCCCGCCCAACGCGCTGCCGTTCCTTCGCCCCAGCCGATATTGCGAGACGGACCTTCTCGCCGATTTTGCCTGGGCAGAGTTCGGCGCCGTCACCGGCGGGTGGGCGCGGGTCCAGGCGATCTGCAACTTCGTTCATCAACGTCTCCGATTCAGCTATTCCGACGCCCGACCGACACGGACCGCGCGCGAGGCGCTGGCTGAAGGAGTCGGCGTGTGTCGCGACTTCACCCACCTCGCGGTGGCGCTGTGCCGCTGCCTCAATATTCCGGCGCGCTACTGCAACGGCTATCTCGGCGACATCGGCGTGCCGCCCGATCCGGCGCCGATGGATTTCAATGCCTGGTTCGAAGCTTTTCTCGGGGGTCGATGGTTCACCTTCGACCCGCGGCACAATCGGCCGCGGATCGGACGCATTTTGATCTCGCGCGGGCGCGACGCCGCGGACGTGCCGATGATCACGACCTTCGGTTCCCATGCGCTCACCCGCTTCACGGTGGTGACTCAGGAGATCAAGGAACTTGAGGTTGTTGCGGCTTGAATGCGGAGACGTGAGTTCGACGAAAGAGGAGATCGATCATGGTCACGATTCTATTGATTGTCCTGTTGATTATTCTGTTGGGCGGGGGAGGCGGCTACTACGCCCATGGCCGCTATGGCGCGCCCGGGTTGGGCGGCGTGCTCGGCCTGGTGCTTGTTGTCTTGGTCGTTCTCTGGCTTGTCGGCGCGTTGTCCGGCGCGGTCGGCCCCGCTTGAGCAAAAGTGCGCCTCGTCATCGACGCTGCACGCGGTCTTCGGGCCGCCGTCGGTGGCTTCGTGGTTCACCTGCGAGAGTTTGGCGCGCAACGGCGGGCGAATTTGGGAACTTTTCCAGGGCGTTCGAGTTGGGAAAAGACTCTCAGACCCGACGAGGAGGCGACTGATGCGTAAATTCCTACTCGCAGCTGCGGCGAGCGGCGCTCTCGCAAGCGCAACAGCGCTAGCGCAGAATGCATCGCCGAACGATCCGGCAACCGGAACCACCGGCGTCAACGACAAGATGAACTCTTCTTCGGCTCAGGGTGGCGCGGCGATCGGAGCGAATCCGACCCCGAAGGCTCCGGCGAACGCGACTCAACCGACGCCGAAGGAGGGACCGAGTTTTGTCCAGGTGCAGAACACGGACATGTTGAGTTCGAACGTTGTCGGACTCGACGTCTATAACGGGCAGAAAGCCAAGATCGGTAAGATTCAGGACGTCGCCTTCGACGCGTCGAAACAAGTGACTGGCTATATTGTGTCTGTCGGCGGCTTCCTTGGAGTGGGCACGCACTATGTTGCGGTCAATCCGAGCGCGGTCATGGTCTCATTTGACGCCGACAACAAGACGTGGCGGGCGAGCATGAACGCGACCAAGGACCAGCTCAAGTCGGCGCCGGAATTCAAGTACAGCGGTCAGTGGACGGCCAGCAGGAGCTGAGGCCGCAAGTGGACGGAACGGAGCGCAAACGCTCGGTTCCGTCATGCTCATCGAAGATGAGCGGAAAGGACGACCATGTCCAATACTGCGGCAGGCGTCGATCGCGTTTGGGCTCTGATCAACGAGATTCCGGTTGCAATGGTGGTCACGCATGATGGTCGGGGCGGGAATATGCGCGCCCGGCCGATGGCGATGCGTCCGGCGGAGCTGGAGGGCGCAATCTATTTTCTGACCGATGTCGACGCGGGCAAATCCGAGGAGGTCCGCCGCAACGACACGATTTGCCTCGCCCTGGCGGACACCAAAAATCAAAAGTACCTGTCGATCACCGGCTATGGCGAGATCATCGACGATCAGGAGCGGATCAAGGAATTCTGGTCGGTCTACGACAAGGCGTTCTGGCCCGACAAAAGCGATCCGCGGATTAGACTTCTTCGCGTAACGCCCGAAAGCGCGGAGTTTTGGGAAGGGTCGGGGGCGGTGGTCACCGCCGTCAAGCTGGTCGCAGCCAGCGTCTCTGGTGAGCGAGTGACCCTCGGCAAGAACGAAAAGGTCGGATTCAACTCCTAGGCGCGGGTTCGGAAACGAAGCACGGCGCTGCACGTTCCGGATGGCGACGTGACGGCCGCGAAAAATGTCGACGCCGAATGGCTGTCCGGAACGTCAAGTAGGACGCCGAGGGATCCGTATTCCGTTTCCTAGTCGGAACGATCGGCGGAGGCTCGCGTTCTCCAATCACTCCCGCATTTGAGGAGGAGTTGTCGATGCGCGCTTTACAGATTGCCCTCGTTGCTGCCACGCTGACAATCCCATCCGCCGGCTACTCGGAAGACCAGGGATTGGTCGGGGGCAGGGTCGGGGCAGGTCTAGAATCCTCCCCGGCGGAGCGACCTGGCTCGTCTTGGTCGAACCCCTATGTAGTCCCCCCTCGAGCGCCGCAGGAACGCCCCGGCTTCGCGGGCGCCACGGCGCCCGGCCAGGTCGTGTCGCGTGATACAGCCGTCATGGCGCGCCCGGGTGGAATGGGGTCCGCAACCGTCAACGGCCACAGCGTGCTCGTCAATCCAAGCACGCATCGCATTCTACGAGTTTTCAACTAGCCGTCAGCAAGCGGAACCACGCGCACGGAACGTCCGTGCGCGAGTAGAAGGGCCTGCCGAATGAAGCGCGCCTTCCACGGACGCTGTCCGTATTGCACCACACCTCGGCGTTGAGCCCCCGAGTTTCAACGAGGGGGGTGCGTTCCAGACGGCATGCCGGGTAGCGCCAATTCCCGTCAAGTCTGCGGTTCAGATCGCGATTGTTGCGGCGGTCGAAGCGCCGCTGCGGTCGCGACTGCTGGCGGAGCCCGCGGAGTCAGGCCGAATTCTCCTGTCTCTGAGCCATTCGCCTCCCGCCTATTGGGTTCCGGCGCGTGCTCCCGCATTTCCGCGCTTTGCCGCCGCCGGGTCTCAAACAACAGAACGACAACGCAAAGCCGTCGCGGGCAAACGAATATTGTTGCGCGCCAGGCCCCGGCGATCACTACCGGGGTGTGACGCGCGTCACAGCGCAGCAGCGGCAGGCATGGTTAAAACGCTTTGGCTGGAAGAATAACGCGGGGAGTGGCCGAACCCGAAGAGGACGAAGGGGAAAGAGGATTATGGAGTCCGCGATGGGTGGGATCGACAAACATGCAGCGTTCTACCGGGCTTACTTGCCCGCAGAACGCAGCTTGATTCCCATGACAATCGCGCTTGCCACCATTGTCGCTCTGTGGTTTCTGGTCTATCTGGTCGGCGCCGTTGGTCCGCAGCCTCAGGCGCAGACGATGCTGTCCGGGGCCCATCTGGCCCCGATCGCCTCCGGGTCTGATCGTCGCTGATCGCGACGGGTCGGCCGCAGGCGGCGGCGTGACGGATGGGCGGCGCTCCGATCGCCGTGGAGAGGCCGATCATCTCGCCGCCCGCGCTCCGAGTTCCGCCCTGAGCGCCCGCTCGAGCGCCTTCAGTTGAAGTTCGGCTTCCGTTTCTGAGGAGCGCGGTGCGCCAGCGACTTGAACGGAGGCCAGCGCCGCCGAGAGAGCGCCGCGCTCGGCGGCGACGCGTCCGGCGCGCAGGACCAGCGCCCGCGGCGGCCGATCGGCGACGGCGTCGGCGACGCTCCCCGCCTCGACGGCGACGAGATCCGCGACCGCTCCGGCGTGGAGCCCCCGCCGCGGGCTACCGAGCGCCTTGTCCGCTTCGCTTGTCGCCAGCGCGAAAACCTGCTCGAGTTCGGGGTCCGTATACATCTGGTGGCGCTGAGCGATGATCGCGGCGCGATCGAGCATGTCGCCGTCGCCATAGGGCGACCAGCAGTCGCGAATGTTGTCGGAGCCGGCGAACACCGTGACGCCGCGGGCGCGAAGCGCGGTCACCGGCGGGACAGGCGCGGACGAAGGGCATGAGGTCATGATCGCGATTCCGCCGCGGGCGAGCGCGTCGGCAGTTTCATCGAACGTGTTCGGCGCGATGGTCCCGAGCGCGAAGGCGTGGCTCACCGCGACACGGCCTTGCAGGCCGGCGGCGATTGTGCGGTCGGCGATGTCGCGAAGCTCGGCCGCGCCGGTCTCGCCGAAGTCGTGCAGATGGATGTCGATTCCCTTGCCGAACGCCTCGGCGAGGCCGAAGACGATGTCGAGCTGGCCCTTGACGTCGCCATCGAAGCCCGCCGGGTCGAGGCCGCCGACCAGGTCGGCGCCGGCCAGGAGCGCCGCGGCCATGAGGTCGGGCGCGCCTTTCTCCGTCGTCACGCCGCTTTGCGGGAAGGCGACGAGCTGAATATCGATCCAGTCGGAAAAAGCCTCGCGAACGCTGAGCACCGCCTCAAGATTGGCGAGGCCCACGTCATTGTCGATGTCGATGTGGCTGCGCGCGCGGGTCGCGCCGTTGGCGATCAGCGTGCGCACAAGCCCCGACGCCCGGGCCTCGATCGGCAGCGCGACCTGATGGCGCTGGAGGCGTTCGGCGGCGACGCGCTCACGCACGCTGCGCCCCTCGACATGGGGCAGGCGGGGGGCGCCCAGTGAGTCTTGTCGAGATGGATATGGCCGTCGACGAACGCCGGCAGGAGGAGCTTGCCGTTGAGGTCGATGCATTCGCCAGCCGACGGCGCCGTCCCCGGCGCATGCATGGCGATGATGAGACCGCCGCCAATCTCGACATCGGCCTGACTGCCGTCGGGAAGGCGAGCGTTGGCGAGACGCATCAGACGAGGTTCAGCCGCTTGGCCGCCGCATAGCGATAGAGCGGGTCGCGATAAAGCTTGAATTCCTCGCCGGCGGAGAAACTCAAGCTCAGATCGTGCTCGTCGTCGCGGGTGATCGCCTCGCGGAAGATCTCGGGCCAATCGGGCAGGCGCATGCGTCGCCACGCCTCTAGGTGATCGGCGGTCGGCATGCTGGGGAAGCCCATTTTCGGCGCGAGCGCTGCGATCGCCTGCCAGAAATAGCGCAGCGGCGTCGCACTGTTGGGCGTGCGCGGCGCGATCAGCCTCAGCCAATGGGTTCCGGTCAGAGCGTGCAGCGCGCAAAAATCGAGCGTCGCGGCATAGAGCGCAAGCGAAGAGCGGGCGACCCGGTCATGGGTCCCCGGCCCGATCGCCAGCCGGTCGACGACCGCCGCGAACTCGGGCTTGAGCGCGATCGCGCGCATGAAATGCCACAGGAGATCGCGCTCGACCTCGACCTCACGAAACGCCGCCGGCCCGCTCATGAAGGCGAGAACCTCGGCCGGATCGTCGGTCGAGGGCGCGCGGCCTTGCGAAGCGCCGAGGGGGAGATAGGTCGCCGCCCAATAGGCGAGCGCAACGCCGGTTTCCTCGTCGCTGTCGGTCAACGTCGCATAGGCCATGCGCATGAACGCATGGAGCGCGCTCGCCGCCATGCCGGGCATGAGTTCGGGGAGGTAGAGGATCGCGGCTGCGCTCGCGCCGAGCCGCTCAACCTCGCCGGCGAAAAACGCCCGGTAGTCGCCCTCGCGCTCGCGCCGGCCCAAGAACTCGCGCCAGTCGCCGCGCGTGATCTTTTCGATGCGTTCAGGGACGGGAACGAGCCCGTTCTGCTTATGGTAGATCTGGCAATAGGCTTCGAGCCGCTCATCGCTCGCGCCCATCCGATGCAGCGCGATCAGGACCATCGGCAGGTGGTTGGCGAGAAAGAACGGGAATTCCGCGCTCCATTGCCGCGACCACGCGACCGCGCGCTCGAGGCCCTGTCGCGTGGCCGGGTTCCGAGGCGAAGAGATGGCGCGCGCCGACGCCGCTCCCATGAACTCCTCCAATGCGCTTCTCGCGTTGCTATCCCATCCGATCCGGCTTGGAAAGCGCCTTCAATCAAGAGCAAACATTGGTCTGCTCGTTCTTGACTGGTCGCCGCACAATTTGATTGATCTTGCGAAAATCAGGGTGTTAGCCTGGTCAATCATCAGTGAGGGGAGAAGTCCGGCATGAAACCGTTCATCGGTAAGGCGACGGCGCTTGCGCTCGGCGCACTCCTGTCGGCCGGCGGTCTTTCGGGCGCCGGCGCCGCCAACAAGCCCTATGAGGGCGTAACGCTGAACCTCGCGTCGCAGAACGATCAGTTCGCGGCGGTGCTGGCGGCGATTGCGCCGGAGTTCGAGGCGCTGACCGACGCCAAGGTCAATGTCGACATCCTCAGCTACCCCGAGCTCCTGACCAAGATCACCGCCGATTATGTCGGCCATACCAAAGGCTACGACCTCGCGACCGTCGACATCGTCTGGTCGGGTCAGTTCGCCGAGGCCGGCTACACCATCGATCTTACCGACTGGATCAAGCGCGACGCGGCCGAGATCAAGGTCGACGACATCTACCCCTCGCTGATGGCCTCGCTCGGCGGCTATAAGGGCAAGCAGGTCGCGTTTCCGTTCGCCGGCTATGCGAACGTGCTCGCCTATCGCAAGGACCTCTACGAAGCCGCCGGCCTCAAGCCGCCGGCGACGATGGAGGAATTCGTCGCCGATGCGCTCAAGCTGACCGACAAGTCGAAGAAGATCTACGGCTTTGTCGCCAACGGCCAGAAGGGCCCGGCGGTGGCGCAGGACTGGATGCAGTACAATCGTCAGTTCGGCGGCTCGATCCTCGACAAGGACGGCAAGCCGGCCCTCAACTCGGCCGCCAACGTCGCCAGCGTCATCGCGTACAAGAAACTGTTCGACGACGCCGCGCCTCCCGGCGCCGCCGACTACGACTGGGGCGGGCGCGAGGAGAGCTTCCGCCAGGGGCTGGTTGCGAACATGCAGACCTGGTCGATCGGCGCCGCCGACTATGACAACCCGAAAGTGTCGAAGATCGCAGGCAAGGCGGGGATCGTGCTCACGCCCTCGGCCAACGGGCTCCCACAGGAATACGGCATCGGCGGCTGGGCGCTCGGCATCAACAAGGACATCGACCCGAAGAAGCAGGAGGCCGCCTGGGCGTTCATCAAATGGGTGACGAGCCCCGCGGTCCACAAGGACCTCAACCTGCGCGGCGCCGGAAGCTATCTGCGCAAGAGCGAAATGACCGACTTGGACCTGCTCGCCAAATACCCATTTCTTCCGGTGATCGCGACCTCGTTTGAGCACGGCGACGGTGATTTCCGGCCGCGTATTCCGCAATATCCCGAATTGCAGGATTTGATCGGCGGCGCCATCAATGCGGTGCTGGTCGGCCAGGCAGATCCCAAGACGGCGATGGACGGCATTCAGGCCAAGGCGGAGGCGCTGTTCAAATGACGTCGGGACGACGCGTCTGAGGCGCGAGGAACTTCGACCGGCGGCGAGGAAGGGCCGCGCGGGCGGATGCTCGGCGTCCGGGTGAGCGTCGTTTCGCAGGATGGCGCCAAGAGCGTCCTTGACGCAGCCAACCAAACGGGCCTCCCTTACGCCCGAAAGCGTCAGCTGTTCCTGGCCGCGCTCGCGGCGCCGGCCGTCGTTTATGTGCTCGCGGTCGCGGTCGGGCCGATGGTCCAGGGGTTTCTCTATTCCTTCGACAATTATAACCTGATCCGCCCCGCTTCCCGCCATTTCGTCGGCCTCGACAATTATTTCGCCCTTTGGCGCGACCCGACCGCCCGCAGTGCGCTGATCAACACCTTCACGTTCACGTTCGGCGCGGTCACGATCGAATTTGTCCTCGGCCTCGGGATCGCGCTTTTGCTATGGCGCGACGACTGGTTCAACCGGGTCGCGCTCGGGCTGCTGCTCGTTCCGGCGACCGTGACCCCGCTCGTGGTCGGGCTCGTGTTCAAGGCGCTGCTCAATCCGGAATACGGGATGCTCGGCTACCCCTTGGCCGAACTCGGCATTTCAGGTCCGCGCGGCCTGCTCGCCGAGCCTCAGCGCGCGCTCGCCACCCTCATTGCGATCGACGCGTGGGAATGGACGCCGCTGATGGCGCTGATCCTGCTTGCGGGCTTGAAGTCGCTGCCGACCGATATTCTCGAGGCCGCCGAGATCGACGGCGCGACCGCCCCGCAACGGTTTCGGCTGGTCATCCTGCCGCTGCTCATGCCCGCCGCGTTTCTGGCGCTAATCCTGCGGATGATGGACGCGTTCCGGGTGTTCGACATCATTTTTGTCACCACCAGCGGCGGGCCTGGGGACGCGACCAACACTCTGATGATCTATGGCGTCAAGCAGGGGCTCGAGTTCTTCAACATCGGCGCCGCTTCCGCCGTCTCAACCGTGATCGTCGTCTGCATCCTTGCGATGGCCGCGGCGTTCATCGCCGTCCTCAACCCGGCGAGAAACCGGCATGCCTGATCACGCCCGCCTGAGCCTCGTCGCCCGCCGCCTCGCGATCTCAGCCGTGCTTGCAGTGGCGCTCGCGCCGGTCGTCTGGCTGTTCTCGATCGCCTACAAGCCGACAAGCGACATCTTCGCCTCGCCGCCGACCTTCTTCTTTTCGCCGACCTGGGACAATTTCGCGAGCATCTTCCTGTACTTCAATCTCGGCAGGCTGCTCGAGTTCGAGCCTCATTATCGCGATCGGATCGACCGTGCTCTCGCTCCTCATCGGCGTGCCCGCGGGCTATGCGCTGGCGCGCGCGACGAGCCCGCGCGCGATCTGGCTCGCGTATTTCTTTCTCATCATCCGCACCGTGCCAGCGATCGCTACGCTGATCCCGTTCTATCTCCTGATGCGTGACGTTGGCCTGCTCGGCACCTGGTGGGCAGTGATCATCCTCAACACCGCGCTCAACACCGCGTTTGTCGTCTGGATGATGTTCTCATTTTTTCGCGCCGCGCCTGCCGGCATCGAGGAGGCGGCGCTGACCGACGGATGCACGGATTTTGGCGCCTTCGTCAGGGTCGCTCTGCCGACCGTGGTTCCGGGCCTGATCGCCAGCGCTATCTTCTGCGTCATGTTCTCCTGGAATGATTTTCTCTACGCCATGTTCCTCACCAAAGCCGACACCAAGACGATCTCGGTCGCGCTTCTCTCGGCTTACGGCACCAAGGATATCTCGTGGGGAACGCTGGGGGCGCTCGCCCATTTCTCGACCTTGCCGATCGTGGTGATGATGATCGCGCTCAATCGCTATTTCGTGCAGGGTCTGACCCAAGGCGTTCACTGATGGCCGCGATCCGGTTCTCGCATGTGAGCAAGACCTACGAGAACGGCCATGTCGCGGTGAAGGACCTCGATCTCGAGATCGACGACGGCGAGTTCCTGGTGCTGGTCGGACCGTCGGGATGCGGCAAATCGACGGCGCTGCGCATGATCGCCGGCCTCGAGGCGATCACGAGCGGCGTGCTCATGATCGGCGGCGCGGTCGCCAACGGCCTGTCGCCGCGCCAGCGCAACGTCGCCATGATATTCCAGAGTTATGCGCTCTACCCGCATCTTACCGTAGGCCAAAATCTTGGCTTCGCCTTGAAGGTTCGCAAGGAGCCGCGCGAGGTCGTCAACGCCCGGGTCGGCGAAACCGCGGCGATGCTCGAATTGCAGGCTTTGCTGTCTCGTCGCCCGGGACAGCTCTCGGGAGGACAACGCCAGCGCGTCGCCATGGGGCGGGCGCTTGTGCGTCATCCGCGCGCGTTCCTCATGGACGAGCCGCTGTCCAATCTCGATGCGCGGTTGCGCGGCCAGATGCGGGTCGAGATCGCCCGGCTCCAGCGCGCCGCCGGCGTCACCACGGTCTATGTGACGCACGATCAGGTCGAGGCGATGACCATGGCCGACCGGGTCGCGGTGATGCAGGACGGGATCCTGCAGCAATTGGGCGCGCCGCGCGAGCTTTACGATCGGCCCGTCAATCTGTTCGTCGCCGGGTTCATCGGCGCGCCGCCTCTCAATCTCATGTCCGGAGCGCTGCGCTCGACCGGGCAGGGGGTCGAGCTCGCGCTTGCCGGGACGCGCATTCCTCTGCCGCTGGAACTCATGCGTGAGCGACCGGGGCTCATGGCCTATCAGGACCGCGAGATCATCGTCGGCGTGCGCCCCGAGGCCGCCTGGCTCGCCGACGGACCGGACGAGGGCGTGCTCAGCGGCGCGGTCGCGTTTCAGGAAGACCTCGGCGCGAACATGGTGACAACGGTCGAATTGGCTTCCGCGGCGCGGCGCGACGGGGTCGTCATCGAGGACTTGAGCGAGTCCGGTCTTCCGCGCGTGTCAACCCGGATCCGGATCGTGGCCCAAGGCGGCGCGCGGCGCGGCGTCGACCAGCCGGTGAGCGTGGCGCTCGACCTCGGGCGGCTGCACTTTTTCGATTCCCTAACCAAGCTGGCGATCGTCTGATCACATGCCGAACAGCGCCAGGATTTCGTTGAGCCGCGCGATCGTCTGGTTGGCTCCGACAATGGCGATTCCGTGGGGCGCGTAGCCGAGCACGTAGAGGCCCGCCTCGCGGGCCGAGTGGACGCCGGCGGCGCTGTCCTCGACCGAGACAATCGCCGGCGCCGGCAGCCCGAAGCGGCGCGCGGCTTCGCGATAGGGCTCCGGATCGGGCTTGCCGGCGGACACATCGTCGAGACTGATCGAAAATGCAATCGACCGGCGAATTTCGAGCGCGTGTAGATTGGCGTCGACGATCGCGCGACTCGAGTTCGACACGCAGGCTTGCGCGACCCCGACCGCCGCGAGGGCGCGGACAGCTTCCAACGCGCCGGGGATGGGCGAGAGCGACGGCGCCAGGGTGACATAGAAGCGTTCGATCGCGGCGATCCACGTCTTCCTGTCGATCGCTTTCGGGAACCGAGGCCTAAGAGTAGTCCAGACGTCGCGCATGTGAACGCCCCGGAACGCCTCGTCGGGAAGATCGGAGAGATCGACTCCGAAATCGGCACCCGTCTCGACCAATGAGCGCTGGTGGAGCCCCTCGCTGTCGATGAGCGTGCCGTCGACGTCCCAGGCGACCGCGCGAAAGACGCTCATGACGCGCGCGGCCGCTTGGCGAGGTGGCGATAGAGGTCGCGATAGCGGCGATAGCTCCGCCGGTGGGCCGCAGCGGCTTCGGGCCGGGGCTCGATCCGGTCGGCAGGGCGCACAAAGGCGGAGATCGCCGACCAGTCGGAGGCGAGATTAGCGCCGATCGCGGCCGTCCAGGCGGCGCCGACACAGGAGCCGGGATGACCGGCGAGCCGTTGAAGCGGCTGCTGCAGGACGTCGGCGACGATCTGCATCCAGACGCGACTATTCGATCCGCCGTCGGAAACGATGAAACGTTCGGTTCGGTAGCCGATCGCGTTGAATACCTCGACATGATGCGCGATCGCGTAGGCATAGGCTTCGAGCAACGCCCGCCAGAGGTGGCCGATGTCGTGCGAGAGTGTGAGCCCGTCGAAGGTCGCGCGCGCGTTTGGATCGTGGATCGGCGTCTTTTCGCCGAGAAAATAGGGCGTGATCACGAGCCCGTCGCTGCCGGCCGGGCGCGACTCGGCGAGACCGTCGAGCCATTGATGGATCGACAAGCCGGCCCGCTTGGCGGCCTCGGCTTCGCCGGAAGCGAACTGGCGCGCGAACCAGTTGAGCGCGGAGCCTCCGGTCGACATGCAGCCGTTGGGGACGAACAGTCCGGGCTTGAGATGGTAGTCGAGGAAGAGCCGGGCGTCGGGCTTTGCGTGGTCGGTCGCGGTCAGGATGTCGATCGAGCCGCCGAATTTGAGCAGCACGTCGCCGGCGCTGACGACGCCCGCGCCGAGCGCCGAAGCGATATGGTCCGCCGCGCCGCCGATGACCGGGGTTCCGGGCCTAAGCCCACTTTCCGCAGCGCCCTGATTCGAGACTACGCCGAGAATTTCGTGCGACGCGATCTTGCGCGGCAGTGCGGCGCGGGGAATATGGGCGAGCGCGACCAGCGCGTCGTCGATTGCGTGCGTCTTCAAATCGACGAAACCGGCCTCGAGCGCCCAGTTCTGCTCGACCGCGCGCTCAGCCGTGAGGCGCCAGTTGACGTAGTCGTAGGAGCCGAACACGGTCGCGACGCGGGCGAAGATTTCAGGTTCGTGGCGTTCGATCCACCTGAGCTTGGCGGCGATGAGCTGCTGATTGATTCCGTTGCCAGCCTTGGCGAGAAACGCCTGCCCGTCGATCTCGCTCCGAAGCTCTTCGACTTCAGCGCCGCAGCGCGCATCGCTCTGCTGGATGCTTGGACGCAGTAGGCGCCCGGACGCGTCGAGCAGCACCAGCGCCGGCAGCATGCCGGTCACGCCGACGGCGGAGATGTCAGCCGGAGAAACGCCGCTTTGGCGCAGCAATTCGGGCACGATCCCACAGACGTTCGCCCACCAGTGCCCCGGGTCCTCCTCCGCCCAGCCGACCTGGTCCGAGCGCAAGGCGACTGGCAGCGATGCGAGCGCGAGCGTCTGATCGGGCGGGCGGATCAGCACGCCGATCGTCGAGGTGGTGCCGATGTCGAGGCCGAGAACGCAGCGCATGAGGTGGCGACTCGCGTGCTTTGTCATACCCGCGTAAGCGGGTATCCAGACTTGCGCCGGAACGCGGCGGCTGCACTGGATTCCCGCTTTCGCGGGAATGACAGATCGCTTTCGGTCGCCGTCACCGCAGTTTCGCCACCACGTCCATGAAGCGCTTGACGCGCTTGTCCTCGACCGGATTCCACGTCTGTCCGTCGACCTTGAAATGCGTGCCTATCACCACGCCGTCGGCGATGGCGAGGATTTCGCCGACATTGTCGATGGTGACGCCAGTGTTGGCGAACACCGGAACCGTCTTCACCGCCTCTCGCACGCTCGAAAGGTTCGAGCGGTCGACAAGCTCCCCCGTCAATGGCCCGGAGACCAGGATCGCGTCGGCGAGCGAGGAGAAGACGGCGCTTTTGGCGCGCAGGGCGATCGGGCGTTCGTCGAGAGAATGGGCGAACTCGGCGTTAATGTTGAAAAGGAGCTTCATGTCGTCGCGGCCGAGACGGCGGCGCAGACGCACTGCGCCGGCGCCGTCGGGTCGCCAGAGCCCCATGTCGGAGGCGAATAGGCCGGTGAAGATTTCGCGGACGAAGCTCGCGCCCGTCGCCGCGCCGATGGCGACGCTGGCGACCGGGTCCCAGAGATAATTGACGCCGAACGGGACCTTGAGATGGGGCTTCACGGCCTCGACCACCGCAGTCATCGCCGCCACGCCCTCGGGCGGCGCCGTGAAGACGTAGGGGCGATCGTTCTCATTGCCGAACATGATCGCGTCGACTCCGCCCGCCTGCAGGGCCTCGACGTCCTTGACTACGCCTTCGATCAGCCTGTCGAGACCGCGCTCGGCGTCGTAGAGCGGCGCGCCGGGCAGGGCGCCGATGTGCGCCATAGCGATCACGACCTTCGTCTTGTCGCCCAGGAATTCGAAAACCATGAACGGAGTCCTCAGGCGCGAACGCCGCTTGATTGCACGCGCGAAGCGCCGAACCTAACGTCCGTCCCCACATAATCAAACAGAAAGCCGCTTCGCGGCTTTCGAATTCCTTGGTATGGGTCGCCGCTCAGGCTCGGGAGGGACAATGCCGGCCGCCAGTCCGACTTATGCCGAACTCGCGGGCAAACGCGCGTTTGTGACCGGCGGCGCGCAGGGCATCGGGCGCGCCATCGCCGCGGCGCTTGCCCGATGCGGCGTCAAGTCCGCAATCGCCGACGTCGATGTCGAGGCTGGCCGGCGAACGGCGCAAGAGATCGGCGGCGGATCGGTCGCGGTCGAGGTCGACGTCCGCGAGCGGACGTCGGTCGAGCGCGCATTCGGCGAGTTGCTCGCGCGTTTGGGCGGCTGCGAAATCCTCATCGCCAACGCCGGCGTCTCGACCATGCAGCACGCGCTCGAGCTGACGGATGCGGATTGGGACTTCAACTTCGCCGTCAACGCGCGCGGCGTGTTCCTGGCCAATCAGATCGCCGCCCGACATTTCGTCGCCGAGGGCTCAGGTTGCATCGTCAACACCGCTTCGCTCGCCGCCAAGGTCGGCGCGCCGCTGCTCGCGCATTACTCGGCGTCGAAATTCGCCGTGCTCGGCTGGACGCAGGCGCTGGCGCGCGAACTCGCCCCGCGCGGAATCCGCGTTAACGCCGTGTGCCCCGGCTTCGTCAAGACCGGCATGCAGGCGCGCGAGATCGCGTGGGAGGCGCGCCTGCGCGGCGTCTCGCCGGAGCGGGTGGTCGATGACTATGTCGGTCAGACGCCGCTCGGACGGCTCGAAGAGCCGGAGGACGTCGCCAATGTCGTCGTGTTCCTGTGCTCGGATCAGGCCCGCTTCATGACCGGCCAGGGCGTCAATGTGACGGGCGGGGTCTACATGACGTGAAGGCCGAGCGCGCGCTGTAGAGGCGGTCGGCGATCGCCTCGATCTCCTGCCTAATACCCGATCGCCGCCCCATCCTTGCGCGGGTCAGAGCCGCCGACCAGGACGCCGCGCTCGCGGTCGATGGCGATCGCCTGGCCGCCTCCGAGCGGCCGGGCGACCTCCGTCAGCTTGTGGCCGAGCGCGGAAAGGCGCTCCCGCATCGCTGGCGTTATCCGCCGCTCGACCTCAACCTCGCCCCGGTACGGGCAGACTCGGGGAAACTCGAGCGCCTGCTGGATGTCCATTCCGTATTCGAGCGCATTGCTCAGAAGCCAGGTCTGGCCCATCGGCTGGTAGTGCTCGCCCATGACGCCGAAGCAGATCGCAGGCCGGCCGTCCCGCGTCGCCATGCCGGGCATGATGGTATGCGCGGGTCGGGAATTCGGGCTGAGGCTGTTCGGATGGCCGCGCTCGAACGAGAAGCACAAGCCGCGATTCTGCATCAGCACCCCGGAGCGCTCCGCGATAATGCCGCTGCCCATGGTTTGGTAAATCGAGTTGATCAGGCTGCAGGCGTTCCCATCGCGATCGACGACTGAGAGCGTGACCGTGTCGCCGTTGGCCAAGAGCGCGCTCTCTCCCGGCGCCGGGAGAGAGGGAAGCGAGCGCTCGTCATCGATGAGCCGGGCGAGGGCGGCGAGGTAATCGGGCGCGATGAGCCGGCCGACCGGCGTCTCGCGCCGGCGCGGGTCGGCGAGGAAGGCGTTGCGGTCGCGGTAAGCCAAGCGCGCGGCCTCGATGTGCCGGTGAAATCGCGTCGCGCCGTCCGGTCCATCCGGCGCGGGACCCAGCGCCTCGAGCTGGCCCAGAATCATCAGCGCGACGATGCCTGGACCGTTCGGCGGGCACTGCCAGACGTCGAGCCCCCGCCACGAGAGGTGGATCGGGTCGACGAACTCGGCGCCCAACCGGCCGTTGGCGAAATCCTCTTCCGTCTGCGCTCCGCCCGCCGCGCGAAGCGTCGCCGCCATGTCGGCCGCGACCGGCCCGGCATAGAACGCGTCCGCCCCGCGCGCGGCGATGGCCCGCAGCGTCCCGGCGAGCGCAGTCTGGACAAACAGTTCGCCCTCCTTGGGCGCGCGGCCGCCGGGAAGGAAGAGCTTGTTTCCGGCGCGGCGCAGCTTCTCGACCTGCAACGACCAATCCCACGCCACCCGCGGGTGCACCGGAAAGCCCTCTTCCGCACAGCGGATCGCCGGCTGCAGCAATTCGTCGAAGCCCTTGGTTCCGTAAGCGTCCAACAGCAGTTGCCAGCCGGAAACGGCGCCCGGGATGGTGACGGCGTGCGGCGAGACGTCGGCCAGCGGGACGGCGCCCGCGGCTTCGATCGCCTCGATCGAGGCGGCGGCGGCCGAATGGCCGGAGCCGTTGAGGGCGATAACCTTGCCGCCGCCGGCGGGGGCGTAGAGGCAAAAGCAGTCGCCGCCCAGTCCGGTCGACTGCGGCTCGACGACCGCGAGCACGGCGCAGGCCGCGACCGCGGCGTCGACGGCGTTACCGCCGGCGCGCAGGACTTCGATCGCGGTAAGCGAAGCGATCGGCATCGAGGTCGCCGCCATGCCGTTTACGGCGTAGACGGGGCTGCGACCGTTCTGATGGAAATCCCGCAATAGGGCGTCCTCTTGGGTTGGCGAGGCGTTGAGCCTGCGATGGTCCGATATAAGGTTAAGCCGGCTCGGACGCCGTTTGGCAACACGCATCCGAGGGTCGCCTCGATTTGCATGAATCTTGCGTCGCGGCGGATGAAATTGGAGACAGCGATGGACCTTGATCTCGTCATTCGCGGTGGAACCGTCGTCACCGCCGCCGACGTCGGCAAAAGCGAGATCGGCGTCAAGGACGGCCGGATCGTCGCCTTGGCCGACAACCTCCCGGGCGCCGCCTCCGAGATCGACGCCTCCGGCCTTCTGGTCCTGCCCGGCGGAATCGACAGCCACGTCCATTTCGACCAGCCGATGGGGCCGGGGATCGTGATGGCCGATGGATTCGAGAGCGGCACCCGCAGCGCCGCGGCGGGCGGCAACACCACCGTGCTTTCGTTCGCCCTCCAGCCGCGGGGCCAATCCCTCCGCCAGAGCGTCGAGGACTATCACCTGAAGGCAAAGGGTCGGAGTTACGTCGACTACGGCTTCCACCTCATCGTCACCGATCCGACGCCGGCGGTGCTGGGCCAGGAGCTGCCGGCGCTGGTGAGTTCGGGCTACCCGTCGTTCAAGGTGTTCATGACCTATGACGATCTGGTTTTAACTGACCGGCAATTGCTCGAGGTGTTCAGCGTCGCGCGCGAACACGGCGCGTTGGTGATGGTCCATGCGGAAGGCTACGACCAGATCAAGTTCATGACCGACCGGCTCGAGCGCGCGGGCAAGACCCATTCTTATTATCACGCGGAATCGCGGCCCGAGCTGGTTGAGCGCGAGGCGACGCACCGCGCGATCTCGCACGCCGAACTGATCGGCATCCCGATCATGATCGTGCATGTGTCCGGCCGCGAGGCGATGGAGCAGATCCAGTGGGCGCGCGGGCGGGGGATGAAGATCTACGCCGAAACCTGCCCCCAATATCTCGTGCTGACCGCCGACGACCTTAAGGGCCTCAACATGGACATGAGCGGGGCGAAGTATGTCTGCTCGCCGCCGCCGCGCGACCGCGCCTCGCAGGAGGCGATCTGGCGCGGGCTCATCGGCGGCGTGTTTCAGACCTTCTCCTCCGACCATTGCCCGTTCCGGTTCGACGACCCAGCCGGCAAGACCGGCCCCAAGGCGCGAACCTCGTTCCGCTGGGTGCCCAACGGCATTCCGGGGGTCGCGGCGCGGCTGCCGATCCTGTTCTCGGAAGGGGTCGTGAAGGGGCGCATCTCGCTCACTGAATTCGTCGCGCTGACTTCGACCAACCACGCCAAGATGTATGGGCTCTATCCGCGTAAAGGTTCGATCATGGTGGGCGCCGACGCCGACATCGTCCTCTGGGACGCCGACAAGAGGGTGACTCTGACCCATGACCTCATGCAGCACGGCAGCGACTACACCCCTTACGAGGGCATGGAAGTGACCGGCTGGCCCGTGAAGACACTGCTTCGCGGCGAGCTGATCGCCGACGAAGGACGGATCGTCGGCGCACCCGGATTCGGCGAGTTCCTGCCACGCCAGACGACCGAGCGCCTGCATCCGACCGCTTGGCCGTAACGCTCGGGAATCCAAGCCGGACGCAACGAAATCCAAATCCGGCGCAACAAAATCCAAGGAAGAAACAACGAAATCCAAGGAAGAAACAACGAAATCCAAATGACGCTTCGATCCCAGTATCGAGGTTTTTCAAAGGGTTGCGCCGTCGCCCGCGGTTCGGTGTCCGTATCGAGGCCTCGGCGCAAAATCTCCTTTCCCGTCTCGCTGGTTCAAGGGTTCATCGGAAGGAACAAACAGCGAACACCGAGCAGGCTCGATTGTCAAGAAATTGTCGATCTCTGCGTTTCAGCCCGTCGCGCCCGCGCCGGGCGGCGGGGGCCCGAGCGCCTTGATGACTGCGTCGGCGTTGGTGACGGTCGCGACATTCTGCATCGCGAAATTGATCGAGGCTTGGTGCCACTCCGCGTTCATCGTCGAACAGCAATTCTCCGGCAGGACGACGAAATAGCCCTTGTCGGCGCCGGTGCGCGCGGTGTGTTCGATCGACATGTTGGTCCAGGCGCCGGTGTCGATGATCGTGTCGCGCCCGAGGCCCTTGAGCAGCGACTCGAGCCGCGTGCCCTCCCAGGCGCTCATGGTCATTTTCTCGACGATCAGATCGCCGGGGTCGGGCTCGAGCCCCTTGACGGGCTTCGCGCCCCATGTCTCCCGCACGACGGCCTTCTGCTCGGCGAGGCCCTTAAACAGCGGCGCATTGAGCTTGACCCCCCTCGCGCCGGGTTCGACGATGAACCAGACGTGGATGACCGGGACGCCGCTCGCGCGAGCGGCCTGAGCGACGCGGCGGATGTTCTCGACCACGTTCTGCGCCTTGGCGTGCGCGGGCGCGCCTGACGCGGCGAAGGCGCCGCCCTCGCCGATGGCGTCGTTCTGCATGTCCTGGATGATGAGGGCGCAGCGCTTCGGGTCGAGGGTAAGAGCCGGCTCCGGTGAAGCGGCCGCGCCGCCCGCGCCCGCATTCATGTAAGGCTCCCGGCGCGGCCCGACTTTGGTCTCGACCCGATAGACCGATTGGCTCGCGGTGAGAAAGAGAGTGTGGAAATCGGACCCGCCCCAGGCGAGATTGGCGACCGGCTCCGGCGCGCGCACCTTTCCGATGAGATCGGCCGAGGGCGCGTAGATCCATAAGCCGCCCGGACCAGTCACCCATACATTGCCGCGCTCGTCGCATTTCATGCCGTCGGGTCCGCCGGGTTCGGTGGACGAAGTGATCCCGGTCGCGAAGAGGCGCCCGTTCGCAAGCGTGCCGTCGGCCGGGACATCGAAGACGCGGATCAGCTTCCGCGCCGAATCGTTGACGTAGAGAAGCTTCTCGTCCGGAGAGAAGCAGAGGCCGTTCGGCTGATTGAAGAGGTCGTCGTCGACCAGGAGCTGCGGCCCTCCGCCGGCCGGGGGCACGCGATAGACAGCCTGAAAGCCGAGCTCGTGCGGCCGTTCGACGCCATAGTGCGGCGAGCGGCCATAGATGGGATCGGTGAAATAGATCGAGCCGTCCGACCGGACGCAGGCATCGTTGGGAGAGTTGAGCTCCTTGCCGCCGAAATGCGAGGCGAGAACGTCGCGCCGCCCGTCCGGCCGCTCGCGGACGAGCATGGATGTCGCGTGCTCGCATACGATCAGGTTGAGATCGGCGTCATAGGTCATGCCGTTGCATTTGTTGGCGGGGCGCTTGACCTCGGTGACGCCGTGTTCCGGGTCCCAGCGGCGGCGCACGTCGCCCGGCATGTCGGAGAACAGGAGATAATGGTCGAGAGGATGCCAGACCGGCCCCTCGGTGAATGCGAACCCGGTCCCGATCTGGCTGACCGGAGCGTCAGGGTCGATCAGGTCGGCGAATTCCGGCCGCAGGCCCGTATGCGTCATCGCTGGCGTTTCCTCGTCGTCCGCCGGTCGGAGAGCCCCCGGCGACTGGGCCGCCCCTTGATCAAGGACGGCGCCGATCGTGCACGCGTGCGGCGGCCCGTCAACGCGGGCGGCGCCTGAGGGCGGGGTTACGGACCCTCCTGAGCCCGTCGCAGGGCGGCCCGGTCAACGACCCGGCCCTGGAGGGGGCGCCTGGGCGCCTGCCGAGCGCATATGCGCCGGGCCCTCCGCGTTCGCCAGGTTGTGGGCTGAATTGATCAGGGCGAGGTGCGAGAACGCTTGCGGGAAATTGCCTAGCTGGACTTTGTCATAAGGGTCGTATTCCTCCGCCAAAAGTCCGACATCGTTGCGCAGCGCCAAAAGGCGCTCGAACAGCGCGCGCGCTTCATCATAGCGGCCGAGAAGGACGTAATTGTCCACCAGCCAAAAGCTGCATGCCAGAAAGGCGCCCTCTCCCGGCGGCAAGCCGTCAACGCCTTCGCCAGTGTCGTATCTCAACACCAACCCGTCCCGGACGAGCGTGCGCTCGACCGCCGCGACGGTGCCGCCGACGCGAGGATCGTCAGGGTGCAAAAAGCCGACCAAAGGGACGAGAAGAAGACTCGCGTCCAGCGTCGTCCCCCCAAACGACTGCACGAACGCATTCTGCTTCGGGTCGAAGCCATGTTCGCAAACCTCGCGATGGATCGTCGAGCGGACGCTTCGCCACCGTTCGAGCGGGCCCTCAAGCCCAAACTCCTCGATCGAGCGCACGGCTCGATCGAACGCCACCCAGGCCATGACCTTGGAATGGGTGAAGTGCCTCGCGCCTCCGCGCACCTCCCAGATGCCTTCGTCGGGCCCGCGCCAGATTGTCTCGAGGTGGGAGACGAGCGCGACTTCGAGCGCCCAGGTCGCCTCGCTGGTTGCGAGGCCGGCGCGGCGAGCAAGATAAAAGGCGTCGAGCACCTCGCCGTAAATGTCGAGCTGCCGCTGCCCGACGGCGGCGTTGCCCACGCGAACTGGAGAGGAGCCCGCATAGCCCGGCAGCCATGGAATCTCATATTCGTCGAGCCGCCGCTCGCCGGCGACGCCATAGATGGTCTGCAAGTCGTCCGGGGACCCCGCCGCGGCGCGAAGCAGCCATTCATGCCAGGCCTTCGCCTCGTCGAGAAAGCCCGCCCCGATCAGCGCGTAGAGGGTGAAGGTCGCATCCCTGAGCCAGCAGAACCGGTAGTCCCAGTTGCGCTGGCCGCCCAGCTGCTCGGGCAGGGACGTTGTGCCGGCGGCGATGATCCCGCCGGTCTCCCAGTGGGCCAGCGCCTTGAGCGTGAGCAGCGAACGAAGGACTGCGTCGGCCCAATGCTGCGGAGGCGTGAACTGCTGAACCCAGCCGGACCAGAAAGTTTCCACCTCTTTCAGCGCCGTCCCTGCCCGGAGCGGCGGAGGCGGCGCGCGATAGGACGGCGACCAATTGAGAATCAGGGATAGTTCCTCGCCCACCCTCACCGTGAACTCGCCAATCGTGCGAAGGTCTTCGCCGCGCACCGACAAGGCGGTGTCGAGCAAAAGCCGGTCGGGACCGGCGATGAACTGAAGTCTCCCACTATCGAGGCGGGAGACCCACGGGACGACGGCGCCATAACCGAACCGGACGACGAGCTCCATTTCCATCGCCACCTCGCCCTCGAGGCCGTGGACCAGACGCACCAGGTCGGCGGATCCCTCGCGGCGACTCATGAAATCTGTGAGGCAGACGACGCCGGTTGGGGTTGTGAATATCGTCTCGAGAATGAGGGTTTTGCCGCGGTAGCGTCGCGTGACCTTGGTGTCGCCGGCGGTCGGCGCAACGAGCCATCGCCCGTGCGCCGGCGCGCCAAGCAGGGCGGAGAAGCAGGCGGCGCTGTCGAAACGCGGCAACCCGAGCCAGTCGATCGAGCCGTCGCGGCCGACCAGAGCGAGCGTCTCGCAATTTCCAATGATCGCGTAGTCGTCGATGCGATTGGGCATGCTGCAAGCTCGATGAAGCGCGCGAGGCGGGATTGAAGGGCGTCGTTCGGCGCCGAGTGTCATCGCGAGAAGCCGTGAAGCGGCGACGTGGTGATCGAGGAGTCTCTGGGCTCCCCACGCTTCCCGTGTTGCTTCGGCTCACGCTCGCAATGACGGCTCGTCTGAGCGAAGCATACCGCGTTGGGAAGGAATTGTCATATGTGGAGGTCCGGGTCGGCAAGCGGTTTTGACGTTGTGAGCGGCTTGGTCGGCTGCGGTCATAGGTCATGCCGTTGCACTTGTTGGGGGGCGCTTGACCTCGGCGACGCAAAAACAACCCCCCAAGATTGACGGGGTTTGTCAGATTGCCGCGGTCATAGAGACGCTGAGGCGAGACGCCCATGCGAGCTACGCGACCATCACCACGCTTGAGCCGCTCACCGACATTAATTATATCCCCTGTGTGAGCCTGCTCGATTTTTGGCTGCGCTCAGGCTCGCTCGAACTCGTCGTCTATGCGCACAGCATTGATTTCGGCGAGAAGGGATTTCCCAACCTCGTTCAGCTCGCGGGGCTTCAGCGGGATGTCGCGAGCGAGCTCAATGCGCCTCTTGGCCCTTTGGTGATGATCGTCAAGTCGGCGACGATCTATGAGACGGAGTTGAGTTTGATGCGCGAGGTCATTTCGTCTGCGCATCGCGCGGACAGGAAGGCGGCGAGCGCCGGACTTGGCGCATGAGTATCGCTATAGCATGATGCGATTTGTTGGAACCGGAGCCGTCATTGCGAGCGAAGCGAAGCAATCCAGGGAACGTCGGACGCCCTGCGTTCCCATGGATCGCCGCGTCGCTTCGCTCCTCGCAATGACGATCCACGACAACGCATCACGCTCTAGCACAGCGCCGGAACGTTGCGCCCGCGCTGGATTCGCCATGTGGTTTCGCCTGCTCGTCCTCGCTTTGCTCCTAACGCCCGCCCTGGCGCTCGCCGACGTCAAGGAGAAGGTCGCGGCCCTTGCTCCATCGGCGGTCGTGCTGGTGGTGGACGCCAAGGGCGAGGAGCTGGTCGCCCAGAATGCCGACGAGCCTTTCGTCCCGGCCTCGGTCACAAAAATCGTGACCGCGTGGCTGGCGATGGAGGTCCTCGGCCCCGACTACCGCTTCGAGACCCGGTTCTATCTCGATGACAAGCGCGTGCTTTACGTCCGCGGCGGCGGCGATCCGTTCCTGATCTCGGAGGAGCTGGCGCCGCTCGCGAAAGATCTCGTCGCCAAGATCGGAAAGGCGCCGATCACCGGCATCGTGGTTGACGGCAGCTACTATCCTTCGAACCTGCGCATCCCCGGCATCGAGGATGACGACGAGGCCTACGATGCGCCGAACACGGCGCTGGGGGTGAATTTCAACACCGTCTACGCGGTGCGCAGCGGCGCCAAGGTGCGTTCCGCCGAGGACCAGACGCCGATCACGCCGCTCGCGATCGCCGTCTTCCGCGCCAAGGGCCCTGACGGAGAAGGCCGCATCAGCCTCGGCCAGGATCCCGCGGTTGGCCTCCAATACGCCGGCGAGCTGATCGGCGCCTTCATCGGGCGAGCCGGCGGCGCCGTCCGCGGCAAGATCTCGATCGGAACCGTGCCCGAGGGGCTCGAGCCGATCGCCGTTCACCGGCAGTCACGCCCGCTCTCGGAAATCCTCGCCCAGCTGCTTCTCGATTCGAACAATTACACCGCCAACCAACTCTTCCTCGAGATCGGCGGGCGGCGCCTCGGCGGGCCGGTCAGCCTCGAGAAGTCGCTCAAGGTCGCGAACGAACTCTTCGCCGCGCACGGCCTCACGGACGCCTTCCATCTCGAGGAAGGCTCGGGCATCAGCCGCGACGACAGCATGACCGCCCGCGGCCTCGCCAAAGTGCTTGAGCTCTTCGCGCCTCACGCCGAACTTCTGCACGGCCATGACGGCGGCTTGAACAAGACCGGCACCATGGGCGGGGTCCGCACGCTCGCCGGCTACGCGGACACCTCAAATCATGGGCGCGTGCATTTCGTGATCTCGCTTGCGGGCGACGACAGCGAGATGCGCTACCGGCTGCTGGGCGCTATCAAGTCCGAGCTGTAGCTGGAGTTGCCCGACCGGGTCATGGTGAGCGTCATCGCGAGCGAAGCGTGGCGATCCAGGGCCACGGCCGCCGCCCTACGATCTCTGGATCGCCACGTCTTCGCTCCTCGCGATGACGTATCGGTGCGGTGATGGTGAGCGTCATCGAGCCCGCGGGGCGACGCTTTGCTCGCGATGACGGTACTGGCGGTCAGTCAGGCGCATCTTCCGGCGGCGGGCGCTCGGGCTTCCGTCGCACGGCGATCATTTCGGCGAGGATCGAAAGCGCGATCTCCTCCGACGAGATGGCGGAGATGTCGAGCCCGGCGGGCGCCTTGATCGCGGCCAGGGCCTCAGCCGGCACGCCTTCCAAGGCGAGCTCGCGCTTCAGCGTCTCGGCCTTGCGGCGCGAGCCGACGAACGCGCGATAGCGCGCCTCCATGGCGGCAGCGCTCTTAAGCGCGGCGCGGTCGCCCGACCCTTGGGTCGAGACGACGACGAAAGCGTTCTCGCCCGCCTTGGAAGGCGCGGCCACGCCCACGAGACGCTCAACGCCCGGATCGAATCGCTCGTGCTCCTCGGGCGCGGCGGCGACGGTCACCGCGAAGCCCATCCATGGCGCGAGCCGCGCGAGCGCGACCGCGACCGGCGAAGCGCCGAGGATCAGGAGGCGCGGGCTCGGCAGAACCGGCTCGACGAAAATGTCCATCGAGCCCTGACTCGGACAGGAATTCTTGGCGTAGAAGACGCCGCCGTGCTCTTCGCCGGCCGCCGCGCCGAGTTCCGCCAGTACATCTTTCGGCGCGATCGAGACCAGTCGCGATTGCCCGTCCACCATGCATTGGCGCGCTGCCTTGACGACCGCTGCACGGGCGCAGCCGCCGCCGATCCAGCCCTCCTCGATCGAGCCATCCGGCCCGATGAGCGCCTTCGCGCCCGCCTTGGCGGCGGTGACCGAGATGGTGCGGACGACGGTGGCGAGCGCGAAGGCCTGGCCGCGCGCCTGACGCTGAGCTGCCTGTTCGAGCACGCCCATGCGCATCAAATCCTCGCCAGATAGGGCTCGAGCGCCGCGAGGCTCTCTAGATTGTGCGCCGGCGCGAACAAATCAAGGTAGCGCAGCGCCGCCTGCATGCCGCGCGCGCTCGGCTCGAAGCCGCGGCGCCCGGTCAGCGGATTGAGCCACACGATCCGCTTGCAGCGACGCCTCAACTCGCGCATCGCCGACGCCAAGACCTCCGGCGGGCCAGTGTCGTAGCCGTCCGAGAGGATCATCACGCAGGTGCGCGAATGAATGACGCGGCGCGCGTGCCTGCGGTTGAAGGCGGTGAGGCACTCTCCGATCTTCGTGCCGCCGCCGACCCCGGCCGCCATCAGCGCCAGCCGGTCGAGCGCGCGCGCAGGATCGCGCTCCTTCAGCGCCGACGACACATGCGCGAGCCGGGTGTGAAACAGGAATGCCTCGGACTCGCGGAACGACTGGCTCACGGCGTGCAGAAAGCGGGCGAAGAAGGCGACATAAGCCTCCATCGAGCCGGAGGCGTCGAGCAGCGCCACGAGCCGTAGCGGCTTGATCTTGCGCCGGCGGAACCTGAGATCGAGCGGCTCGCCGCCGTGAGCGACGCTGAGCCGGATCGTCGCCCTAAGGTCGAGCCGCCGCCCGCGCCGGCGCGCGCGCTCGCGCCGCGTGAGCCTCGCCCGCATCGCGCGCGCGAACCGCTCGGCGACCTCGGCGGCTTCCGCGCGCTCCCTCTCGCCCTCGAACGCGGCGATGTCCTTTTTCGACATCGCCTCGTGCGCCGACGCGCCCCCCTGCCGGCCGCCGCCTTCCGCCGCGCCGTCATCGCGTCCGCGGGCTCCGCCGATCTGGCTCGGCTCCAGCCGGGCATCGTTGGCGCCGGGCCCATGCTGGAAGCGCCGTGGCGAACGGGCGGCCAGGGCTTCGGCGTCGATCCTGACGACGCTCTTCACTCCCCGCGCGCGCCAGAAGGCGTCGAAGAGTTCATCGAACCGCGCGAGGTCCGAGCGGCGCGACGCGAACAAGGCGCGTAATCCCGCGCGCAAGCCTTCGGGCCGGTCGGCCAGAGGGCCAGCGATCAGCCGCGCGGCGTCCTGCGCCTCGGCCTGTCCGATCATGAATCCGGCGTCGCGCAGGGTGACGACAAAGCCGGCCAGGCGCCGGCGCATCGCCGGACCGGGGCCGGAGCCTTCCACGGCGAAAGCATGGGCGCCCATCACGCGACGCCTCTCATGCGACTTGGCCGACGAGCCGGCTCGTCGTCTCCGGGCTGATCGCCGCACGATCCTCGCGGGTCTTTAAGAGCGCGATCAGCGTCGCGTGGACGATCTCCGGCTCCTGGCGCAGATCCTCGACCCCGAGCCCGGCGAGGGTCGCCGCCCAGTCGAGCGTCTCGGCCACCCCGGGGACTTTCTTCAAATCTTCCTTGCGCAGCAATCCGACCATGCGCGCGATCTGGACCGCGAAATTCGCGTCGAGCCCGGGCTGGCGGGCGAGGAGAATCGCCGCTTCGCGATCGACGTCGGGAAAATCGAGATAATGGTAGAGGCAGCGGCGGCGCAGCGCGTCGGAGAGTTCGCGGGTTGCGTTCGAGGTCAAGACCACGCGCGGGATCGTGAGCGCCCTTATGACGCCGAATTCGGGAATCGTGACCTGGAAGTCCGACAGCAGCTCGAGCAGGAACGCCTCGAATTCCTCGTCGGCGCGGTCGACCTCATCGACCAGCAGCACCGGCGGCGTCTTACGCCGGATGGCGCTCAGCAGCGGCCGCTCGAGCAGATAATCCTCGGAGAAGATCCTGGCTTCGATCTCGGCGACGCTCGCGCCGGTCCCCTCGCGGGCCTTGATCGCCAGGAGCTGGCGCTGATAGTTCCATTCGTAGAGCGAAGAGCTGACGTCGAGCCCTTCGTAGCATTGCATGCGGATCAGTTCTGCGCCGTGTACCGCGGCGAGCGCCTTGGCGACTTCGGTCTTGCCAACCCCCGCCTCGCCCTCGATCAGAAGCGGACGCTTGAGAGCGTCCATCATCCATAGCGCGGTCGCCAGATCGCGGTCGGCGACATAGCCGACCTCGGCCAGACGCGCCGCGATCGCTTCGCGCGGGATCGCGGCGCTAGGCATCGCAGACCCCCTCTCCCGCGCCGCGGGAGAGGGCAGGGGTGAGGGTCTTCGTCCCGAGGCGCAACACTTCACAAACCCTCATCCGGAGCTTCTCCCGCATAGCCCGTCGAAGGACGGGCGTTCTTCCGAACGCCCTGACGCGGGAGAAGGGTTCACCTGTGCAGCCCCAAATTCTCCGCCGCCTGCCAGATGCGATAGGCGTCGTGGGGCATCGGGATGTGGGTCGAGCCTGCGAACTTGAACGCGTCGTTCACCGCGTTGGCGAAGCAGGGCACGCTGCCGACGTTCGGGCTTTCGCCGACCCCTTTGGCGCCGATCGGGTGATGAGGCGAGGGCGTGACCGTGTAGTCGGTCTCCCAATGCGGCGTCTCGACCGCGGTCGGCAGGAAATAGTCCATGAACGAGGCGCCCTTGACGTTGCCCTCGGAATCGTAGGCGATTTCCTGACCCATGGCGATGGCGTAGCCCTCGGTGCAGCCTCCATGCACCTGGCCCTCGATGATCATCGGGTTGATGCGGGTGCCGCAATCGTCGAGCGCGTAGAAGCGTCTGACCTTGTGCGCCCCGGTGTCGACGTCGATCTCCATGACGCAGATATAGGCGCCGAACGGATAGGTCATGTTGGGCGGATCATAGTAGCTCACCGCCTCGAGACCCGGCTCCATGCCCGGAGGAACCTGGTGATAGGCGGCCCAGGAGAGGGCGGTCATGGTCTGGAACTTCTCCGGATTTCCCTTGACCCGGAACCGGTCGACGTCCCATTCGAGGTCGCCCTCGTGCACTTCGAGCATATAGGCGGCGATCATTTGCGCTTTCGCCTTGATCTTGCGCGCGGCCATGGCGATCGCGGCGCCGGCGACCGGAGTCGAGCGCGAGCCATAGGTGCCGAGGCCGTAAGGGGCAGTGTCGGTGTTGCCTTCCTCGACCGCGATGTCGTCGGCGGGAATGCCGATCTCGGTCGCGATGATCTGGGCCCAGGTCGTCTCATGGCCCTGACCCTGGCTCTTCGTGCCCATCCGCGCAATTCCCTTGCCGGTCGGATGGATGCGGATCTCGCACGAATTGAACATCGCGATCCCAAGGATGTCGCAGTTCTTCGACGGGCCGGCGCCGACGATCTCGGTGAAGAAGGAAACGCCGATCCCCATCAGTTCGCGGGTCTCGCCGCGCTTGAACGCCTCCTGCTTTTCTTTCTGCTCCGCGCGCAAGGCACGGTAGCCGGTTGCGTCCAGCGCTTTCTGCATGGCGGTGTGATAGTCGCCGGAATCGTATTCCCAGCCGAGCGGCGACTGGTAGGGGAACTGCTCGCGCTTGATGAAGTTCTTGATCCGGAAGTCGACCGGGTCCAGCCCCAGCTTCTGCGCCATGATGTCCATCGCCCGCTCGATCGCGTAAGCGACCTCGGTGACGCGGAACGAGCAGCGATAGGCGACGCCGCCCGGCGCCTTGTTGGTGTAGACGCCGTCGACGGACAGATGCGCGACCGGAAAGTCGTACGAGCCGGTGACAATGTTCGAGAACCCGGCCGGCCACTTGGACGGGTCGGCGCAGGCGTCGAACGCGCCGTGGTCGGCGAGGATATGGACCCGCAAGCCCGTCACCCGGCCCTCGCGGGTCGCCGCGATCTCGGTCGTCATGTGGTAGTCGCGGGCGAACGAGGTGGTGGACAAGTTTTCGATTCGGTCCTCGACCCATTTGACCGGGAGGCCGGTTACGATCGAGGCCACCGCGGCGCAGATATAGCCGGGATAGGCGCCGACCTTGTTGCCGAAGCCGCCGCCGATGTCGGGCGAGATGACGTGGATCTTCTGCTCGGGCAGGCTCGCGATCAACGCGACCACGGTGCGGATGACATGCGGGGCCTGGAAGGTGCCGTAGATGGTCAGGTCGCCGGTGATCTTGTTGAAGCTGACGACGCACTGGCAAGTCTCGAGCGGGCAGGGGTGAACGCGCTGATAGCTGAGGAGGTCCTTGGTCGCGACCTCGGCCTTCTGGAACGCGGCGTCGGTCAGCGCCTTGTCGCCGACCTGCCAATTGAAGATGTGGTTCGGGTGATTGCGCGGCCCGTGGGCGCCGTCCTTCTTGTCCTTGATGTCCTCGCGCAGGATCGGCGCGTCCGGGTCCATCGCCTTGAACGGGTCGACGACGACGGGGAGCGCCTCGTACTCGACCTCGACCAGGTCCGCAGCGTCGGCGGCGATATAGCGGTCAGTCGCGACGATGAAGGCGATCTCCTGGTTCTGGAACAGAACCTTGCCGTCGGCGAGCACCATCTGAACGTCGCCGGCCAGGGTCGGCATCCAGGCGAGATTGACGCCTTTCAGGTCCTCGGCGGTCAGCACCGCAAGCACCCCGGGCACGGCCTTGGCCTTTGACGTATCGATCTTGACGATGCGCGCGTGGGGGTGGCTCGAGCGATGGAAGTCGCCGTGCAGCATGCCCGGCAGCTTGATGTCGTCGACGTAGTTGCCGCGCCCTTGCGTGAAGCGCACGTCCTCGACGCGCTTGCGCTTGCAGCCCATGCCCTGAAGCTTTTCGGCGCGCTCGAGCGAAGTGGGAGTTGGGGCGTCGTTCATTCCGCGGCTTCCTTGAATTCGAGGCCGGCCAGCTTGGCGGCGGCGTATTGGATGGCTTTGACGATGTTCTGGTATCCGGTGCAGCGGCAGAGGTTGCCCGAGATGCCGATGCGGATTTCGCTCTCGGACGGATTGGGGTTCTCCTGCAAGAGCCGGTGGGCGCGGATGATCATGCCCGGGGTGCAATAGCCGCACTGAAGGCCGTGCATCTCGCGGAATCCCTCCTGCAGCGCGCTGAGCTTGCCGTCCGCGCCGGCCATGCCCTCGATGGTGAGCACATCGGCGCCCGCGGCCTGGATCGCGAACATTGTGCAGGATTTCACCGACCGGCCGTCGACGTCGACCGTGCAGGCGCCGCAGTGGGAGGTGTCGCAGCCGATATGCGAGCCGGTGAGGCCGAGATTCTCGCGGAGGTAGTGAATGAGCAGGGTCCGCGGCTCGACCGCCGCGGAAACCGTCTTGCCGTTGACGGTCATGCTGACATTGGTGAGGGACATGTCGGGCCCTTTCAGGATGTTGCGCGAGCGAAGGCGCGCTTCAGCGCCCGCGCGGTCATGACGCCGGCCATCTTGGCGCGATATTCGGCCGAGCCGCGGCCGTCTTCGGCGGGGGAAGCGATTGCGGTCGCAGCGGCGGCGGCGCGCGCGAGCGTCGGCGGGTCGAGCGCAGTGCCGACGGTCGCTGCCGCCGCTTCGCTCGCGAAGAGCGCCGTTCCGGCGACGTTGGTGAGGCCGATGGCGCAGCTTGCGATCCGGCCGCCAGAGACGGTCAAGATCACCGCGGCGGCCGCGGTCGCGTAGTCGCCGACCTTGCGCTTTAGCTTCTCATAGGCCCAGCCGTGGCCTGCGGGCGGCTTGGGAACGCGGATGGCGGCGAGCACCTCGCCGGGCTGGGCGGCGGTCTCGTAGGGGGAGAGATAGTAGTCGCGCGCCGGTACGCGCCGCTCGCCGCCTGGGCCGCTCAAGACGTAACTCGCGCCGAGCGCCATCATCAGCGCCGGCATGTCGTTGCCGGGGTCGCCGTTGGCGACATTGCCGCCGATGGTGCCGACATAGCGCACCTGTGGATCGGCGATCACCTCGGCGGTTTCGCGCAGGATCGGGGCATGCTCGGCGAGGAGGCCGCTCATGATGATCTCGCGCTGGGTGGTCATCGCTCCGATGACGATTTCGCCGCCCTCGAGACGAGTCCCCTTGAGCTCGGCGACCCCGGCAAGGTCGACGAGATGGGTCGGCATGGCGAGGCGCAGCTTCATCATCGGAATGAGGCTGTGGCCGCCGGCGATGAGACGGGCGTCGGAATCCAGCCGGCCAAGCAGGGCGACCGCTTCCGAGAGACTGGCTGGGCGATGATACTCGAACGATCCGGGGATCAAGAGGTCCTCCCACAAGTAACCGCGCGCCGTGGCCGTCGAACGGACGTCCTTCCGGACACCCTACGAACCCGGCCGCGGCGGTGATCCACCGCGGCTGCAGATTCGCGCGCGAGGGCAGGATCGGTCTGGGTGCGCCGCACAATCAACGGCTCATGAACCAGGGGCGAGAAAAGGCGCCGGCAGCGGGTTGCGCGCACGAAATGCGTCAGTGACGATGACGCATTTCGTTGTTCAAGGCCCGTTTTCAGCCGGCGGGGGCGCCGATCCTGAGCTTGACCTGCCGATAATGGGCGCGTGCGATCGGGATGCTGCACCGCACCGGCAACCCCAGTTCCGCCACCCCGGCTTCCCCCGATCGTTTGACCCGGGCGATCCGATCGACCGAAACGATATAGCTGCGGTGGACCCGCAAGAACGCCGCGGGATCAAGGCGCGCTTCGAGCGCGCTGATCGAGAGCGTGCAGAAATACTCCTGCTCGCCGTCATGGACATAGGTGTAGTGGGCGTTGGCGCGGATGGCGTAGATGTCGCCGACGCTCAGTTCGCGCGTCCGCCCGTCCTTCTCCACTGGAATAGAGGCGGCCCCGGCGGCCCCCGGCGGGGTCGCCAGACCCTGGGAGGCGATTGGGGCGAGGGATGGGCTTGGCCGGGCCTCGTCTGGAGCGGCCTCGGCGCCGCGGGGGACGCGGGCGTCGGGCACCAGCGACAGCAGAAAGGCGCCCGAGACGCCGAACGAGACGACGGTCGCAAGCAGGGCCAGCGTGTTGCGCGACAGCGCCGATTCGGCCCCGACGAAGCGGGAGACGTCGAAGCACAGCGGATCGAGGCGCATCCCGGCCATCGCGGTGTAATGCATGCCGGAAATCGCGAGGCCGAGCGCGATCGCGCCCAAAAACAGCCGCGGCCGGGTCGGCCGGCGGTCGATCGCCCATAGCGCGAAGGCGCTGGCCGCGATCGACACCGCAATCGAGGCGATGACATAGGAAGGCGCGTACGACGTCGGCCCGGCCAGATGCACCGCCGACATGCCGACAGAATGCATGAGGCTGATGCCCAGTCCCATCGCCAGAGCGCCGGTCGCGATCCGAAACGACGGCGGCCCGGAGGTGTGGGCGGCGTAGACGCCAATGCCGACCACGATGACGCAAATGAGAAACGAGATCAGCGTCGGCAGGACCAGGTAATCGACGGCGCTGGGGAAATCTGCGGCCAGCATGCCGACGAAATGCATCGACCAGACGCCGGTCGCGAGCGTCAGCGCCGATCCGGCGAGCGCGAGGCGCCTGCGGAACCCCTCGGCCGAATCGAGCTCGCGGGCCAACGATAAACCCACAAAGCTGCCCTGGATGGCAATGGCGATGGAAAGAACCACGAGCCAAGGCTCGTGTGGAATTGTCATTCCGCGCCTCCCTTGCGCGTCTCCCCGCGGCGCAAAAAGTTACGCGCGCGAGCCGGGTGTTGCAACGATTAACCGTTGTATTTAAAAGGGAATATCGCCTGTTGGGCGACCGAAGAGGGCTGATAGGGCGCAGTCACCCAATTCAGAACGTCGGCGATGGTCCGGGCGGGCGGACACGCCCCGTTGCGGCCGAATGACACATTGCGCAGCAGCAAATTGGTGACTACGGTCGGGCAGATCGCCGTGGCTGGGCCAGCCGGCGTTCAGGAACAGTATTCCGGCATAAAAGGAAGGAAACGCCATGGTGACTTTCGTCATTCTCTACAAATATACCGAACAGGGCATCAAGAACATCAAGGACGCGCCCAAACGCGTCGAAGCCTTAACGAAGGCTGCGGCCAAAGCCGGGATAAAGGTCCGGGAAACTCTGTGGCTTCAGGGCGAGTACGACTTTCTCTCGATTGGCGAGTCGGCGGACGAATATGCGGCGACCGCCTTCAACATCAACGTTCTCAAGCAGGGCAACGTTCACACCCACTCCATGCGCGCCTACACGGCGGCGGAAATGACGAAGATCCTCGAGCACGTCGATTAAGGACGGTTTCCGAGCGCATTTTTCACGAAGCGGGCGATCGCGCTCAGTATTTTATCGTCCGCGTCCTCCTGGGTTGATCCGAGCGCTTTCAGCGTCGTCTTCGCAACCAGAAGCGAGTGGTCTGCGCCGTCGACGACCTGGAGCGTCGAGGGCGCCTTCATCCGCTTCCGCACGTCCTCGAGAAGCTCGAGCGGGCAGAGCGGGTCGCGCG
This sequence comes from uncultured Alphaproteobacteria bacterium, assembly GCA_963794155.1. Taxonomy (GTDB): domain Bacteria; phylum Pseudomonadota; class Alphaproteobacteria; order Rhizobiales; family Beijerinckiaceae; genus Roseiarcus. The sequence continues at coordinate 415,081 of CAWCCX010000013.1, forward strand.
TTCCCTGAACGAACATCACCGGCGTTCGCAGGTCCACGAGAACCTGGTCGCGAAGTTTCGACCGGTCGCCGGCGCCGCAAAGCGGGTAGCCGAAGCAGATGACCGCTGCGACCGGCTCCACGAGAGCGACGTGGCAGCCGACCCGCCCGCCCATGCTTTTGCCGGCCAGCACGATCGGGCCGTCATGCTTAGCGCGAAGCGCGGCCACGGCCGTTCGATGTGCGGCGATAAGCTTCGGCAGCGGGTCCGGACGCTTTCCTCCCGCCATCGCATACGGATAGTCGAACGGCTCGACCGAGCCGATTGAGCCGAGCAGCCGCGCGAAAGTCCGCATCCGGGGATGCGAGGAGGGGGCGCCCGCGCCGGGCGCCAGCAAGAAAGCTACGCGATGATCGGCCATCGGTGGCCAACCTATCGGTTCGATCGGACGGGGCGCAATATCGAGCGGCGCCTTTACAAGTCCGCCGCCGTCGTCTTGATTAGGTTGCACAACCACGCGCGCAGCGGGGAGTTCTGGGTGCGCGGATGCCAGAAGAGATGGGCGCTAAGCTCGACGGGGGGCAGGGGCGCGGGGATGACGCTGAGGCCTGGGATTTGGAGATCGCTGACGATCTTGCTCGGCGGGGTGGCGATCAGGTCGGTGGCGGCGACGACATGGGGGACCGCCGATGAGCTCGGCGGGACGACTGCGATTCGCCGTCGCAAGCCCCGCGGCGAGACTCGAATCGACCAGCTTGCGCCGCGCCTGTCGCGCTGAACCCGGACATGGCCGGCGTCGACCACGCGATCGGCGGCGGCGTAGGCCTCGATCGTCATCGGCTGCTTGGGCCGGTTGTGCGCGCCGATGAGAGTGACGAGACGGTCCCGCCAAAACATCTCGGCGCATAGCTCCGCCATGCCGGTCAGAATCGGCGCGATCGCGAGGTCGACTTCGCCATTGTCGAGCTGGTCATAAAGCCGGTCGCGATCGGCGACCGGTATTCTGAGATCGAGCCGCGGCGCCTGCAGCCGGAGCTGGGCCGTCAATGCCGGAAGCAGCGTCGTCTGGTGAGGTGGCGGAGAGCTTCCTCGTTGCCTGAGCGGGGTTCGTCGCTACTCGAGCAGGTCTAAGGGCTCGGCCAGATCGACGGCGCCGATGTCCTGGCCGACGCGACCGCTGATCCGCACCACCACCAGCATGGCGAGCACGCCGAGCAGGATGCCAAACCACAAGGTCGCCAGCCGGATGATCGCGGTCACCGTCACCGCGTCTTCCAGCGCGATGCCGGCGCCCACCAGCAGGCCGACGATACCCAGTTCGACGGCGCCGACGCCGCCCGGCAGGAAGGTGACGGCGCCGACCAGGTTGACGAAAGTGAAGATGAAGATGTCGCGTCCGAGCACGCCGGCGCCCGACACGGTTTCTACAGTCAGGTGGAACGCCAGGCCCTCGGCGCTCCAGCCGAGGAGCGCCAGGGCCAGCGCCGGTAAGAATAGGCGTGGCTCGAACAGCTTAGCGGTCATCCGCACAACCCGTCGCAATCGCCCGAAAAGACGCCGGCGTCCGACCAAGCGGTAGCCGAGGCCGACCACGGCGATCTGGAGCCGCGGACGGGCGAGCACCCAGACGCCCAACGCCACCAGCGCCGCGCCGGCCAGGACAGGCAAGCGATAGACCGAATAGCCGCCGAGGCCGATGAAGCAGAGAGCCACCGTGGCAACCACGTCGCTGACCCGATCGGCGATCTGCAGCGGCATGCCGCGCGCGAGGCCATAGCCGTAGAGCCGGCGGATCAACCACACTCGGATGAATTCCCCCAGCTTGCCGGGCGTTGCCGACATGGCGAAGCCGGCGATATAGAACAGCAGCATTCGGCGGAACGGCACGATGACGCCAAGGCGACGGGCGAAGAGCTGGAAGCGCACTGCGCGCAGCACGTAATTGATCAGGGCGAGCCCGGTCAGGCCGAGCGCAAGCCACAGGCTAAGATGGCCGAGCGCGAGGCGCATCTTGTCGCCGTCCGACCTCGTCGAGACCACGGCGAAGGCGGCAATCGACATCGCGATCAGTGCGACGGCATAGAACTCGCCGCGGCGAACCAGCGCCGAGAACTTCATGCCTCGCTCTGAGACGCCAGATCCATCATCCGCCGCAAGCCCTCGGCGAACGCGATCCGCGGCCCCCAGCCGAGTTCGGCGCGGATGGCGCCGATGTCGGCCAGCGTCACTTCAGCGTCGCCCGGCCGGCGCGCCGTCATCTCCTGGTCGGCGGAGATCAGGTCGGCCAATTCCTTGATCGACACGTTGCCGCCGCTGCCGACGTTGTAGGTCACCGCGTGCCGGTCGCTCTCGAAGGCGGCGATATTGGCGTCGGCGACGTCGACGACATGGATGAAGTCGCGGCGCTGCGCCCCGCTGCCGTGGATCTCCAGCGTCTTGCCGTCCGCCCATCGGCGCAGGAAGATGCCAAGGACCAGCGCATAGGCGCCGACCTGCGGCTGACGCGGACCGTAGACGTTGAAATAGCGCAGGACGACGGTCGGCAGGTCGAACAGACGGTCGAACATCCGGCAGTATTGCTCGCCCACCGCTTTGCTCAGCGCATAAAAATTGAGAAAGTCGGGTTCGGCGTCCTCGCGGTGCGGGGCGGGGCGGTTGCCGTAATAGGTCGAGGAGCCGCTGTAGACGAGCTTCCGCACCTTGGCGTCGCGGGCGGCGATCAGCACATTCTGCGTGCCCACGATGTTCTGCTGGGTGCAGGTGTCGATCGCATCGATCGACGGGCCAGCGCGCGACATCGCCGCTGCGTGGAAGACGCCCGTCGTCCCGGCGCAGGCCGCATGACAGGCCGCGAGATCGCCGATGTCGCCCTCGACGAATTCCGCCCCCGCCGGCACCCATTCGCGTCGCCCGAAGGATAGGTTGTCGAGCACCCGCACGCGGTAGCCCCGCGCGAGAAGCCGTTCGCTCAGGTGGCTGCCGATGAATCCGGCGCCGCCCGTCACCAGAACCAGGTCAGCCATTATTGCTCCATCACATCGCCTGCCGATCGCCGTGACGGTCGTAGATCGCCCGAAAGAACGCGAGATCGTCTGGAGTGTTGATGCCGCGCGCCTCGTTTGGATCATCGACCCGATACCGACGCACCGCCCAACCGCTCCGCGACAGAAAGACCAGGAACGGCAGGAAGTTCACTTCGTCGGTGGCGGACCCACGCGGCGCCGTCGCCAGGTAGGACTGCCAGGCTGCTTCCAGTCCGTGGGTCGACAACACGAAGGTCCCGACGTCGCCGAGGCCGCCGGCGGCGCAGACGTCGCCTTCGCGGGTTTGCAGGATGGTCTGCAGCTCGCCGGCGGCGCCGAAGCGGTATTCGACGTAGGGCCGTTCGAGCGCGACCAGCGGCAAGCCGATGGTGCGCGTGGCGCCGCCATGGGCTTCGATGCTGGCGGCCAAAGTGGCCGGCGACACATGGACCTGGTCACCCCAGATGACGACGATGGTCTCCGCCTGCCGCCATGCCGGCGCGGCGCCGAAAATCGCGTCGCCCATGCCGACCGGCCGTGGCTGGACACTGGTCGTGACCGGCGGCGGAACCGGGTGGCGGGCGCATTCCGCCTCGAATAGCGGCAGGCCGTCGGGCGACAGTACGACATGGATGCGGTCGACAAAGGAGCCGAGCGTCTCCGCCAACACGCTCCAGATCGTCTTGCCGTCAGCAATCGGGACCAGCAGCTTCGGCGCGTCGACGCCGAGGCGGCTGCCACGTCCAGCGGCGGGGATGACGGCGCAGCGCGTCATCGCACCATGACCCGCCGATCGAGGCGCGCTGCCGTCCAGCGGCCCAGGGCGAGGAGATCGGCGAAGGACAGATCGGCCGTGGCGGCAAGGGCCGGCGCATGCACGGCTATGACCGAAAGACCCGCCGCGCGAGCCGCCGCCACGCCGCTCGCCGCGTCCTCGACGGCGACGCACTCCCTCGCCGAGAGGCCGAACCTTTCGATACAGCGCCGATAGGCATCGCCCGCCTGGCTTCGCGGGAACAAGACTGACCTTAATGGCGGCGCCCCACGCGGCGCCGCCATAACTCAATTCCGGCTGTAGTCATCCTCGATGCGGACGATATCGTCCTCGCCGAAATAGCTGCCAGTCTGCACCTCAATCAATTCGAGATCGATCTTGCCGGGGTTGGCGAGCCGATGGGTCGAGCCGATCGGCAGGTAGATCGAACTCGTTTTCGTGCAGATGCTCGATCCTGGCGTTGAGCGTCACCTCGGCGACCCCGCGCACGACCACCCAGTGCTCGGCGCGGTGATGGTGTTTTTGCAGCGACAGGCGCCCCCCGGGCCTGACGACGATGCGCTTGACCTGGTAGCGCGAGCCTTGGTCGACGCTCTGATAATAGCCCCATGGCCGATAGATCCGCACATGCTGGGTCGCCTCGGGCTGCCCCTCGGCCTTGAGCCGCTCGACGAGCGCCTTGACCTTGTCGGTCTGCGACCGGTCGGCGACCAGCACCGCGTCGCGGGTGGCGACGACGACGACATCGCGAAGCCCGATCACTGCCGCGAGTTGCTCCTCCGAACGCACGAGCACGTTCGACGAATCGATCGCCACCGCCCGGCCGCGAAGACTGTTGCCACGGGCGTCGTGCGGGCTCAGCCGCCAGACCGCCGACCATTCGCCGACATCCGACCAGCCGACGTCGGCCGTCAGCACCGCCGCCCGGCCGGTTCGCTCCATCACCGCATAGTCGATCGAGATCTTCGGCGCCCGGGCGAAGGACGGATGGTCAAGGACGACGAAGCCGAGATCCTTCTTGGCCCTCGCGACCGCCGCCGCGGCGGCGGCGGCGATGTCCGGTTCGAAGCGCTTCAGCTCCTCGAGCATGGCGTCGGCGCGGAAGACGAAATTGCCCGAGTTCCACAGATAGCCGGTTTCGATGAAGGCGTGCGCCCGCTTTTCGTCCGGCTTTTCAACGAAGCGCTCGATGCGCCGCACCCGCGGATCGATCGCCAGCGGCTCGCCCGGGTGAATATAGCCGAAGCCGGTCGCCGGATGGTCGGGCGTGACGCCGAAGGTGACGATCTCGCCGGCCGCGGCCGCGTCGAAGGCCTCGGCGCAGAGCCGCGCGAATTTCTTTCCGTCCTCGAAGACATGGTCGGCCGCGAGCACGGCCATGACCGTCTTCGGATCGCGCTCCGCCGCCCAGGCGGCCGCCGCGCCGACGGCGGCGGCGCTGTCGCGGCGCTCGGGCTCGAGCAGAATTGTCGCCTCGGCCCCGATCTCCCGCAATTGCTCGGCGACCCGGAAGCGATAGTCGATGTTGGTGATGACGATTGACGGCTCGAACACCTTGGGGTCGCCGACTACGCCGACGATCGACTGGAAGGTCGACCGCTCGCCGATCAGGGGAATGAACTGCTTGGGCAGGCTTTCGCGCGATTCCGGCCACATGCGCGACCCCGAACCGCCGCACATGATCACCGGCAGGATTTTGGTCATTCTTTCTCGGCCTAAACCTTGGGCGTTCGGAATCGCCTTGCTGTGTGCGCAAATCGACGACTTTGTCGGCCTGCGGAAACACCTAAAACGGGGGCGACCTCGGATTTCTTAACGGACGACCCGCCAACAGAGGGTGGCCTCAACCTCTTGAACACTACGCGCCAGCCCCGCCCTTTTCGTAATGCCTGAGCGCGCGGGCGACACCGTCTCGAAATTCGACGGCGTATTTGAAGCCCAACGCATTCTGTTTCTTCGTATCTCCGCCCCGGGCGTGGACCCCCATAGGCATGTCCGACATGCCCTTCACTACCGGGCGATAGCCGACCAATTCGGCGGCAAGGCGCGCGAAGTCGATAAAGCTGGTGAAGATGCCGGTCGAGAGGTTGACGGCGCCCCCGCCATCGATCTTGTCCATCGTTGCAATCACGCCTCGCACGCAATCATCGATATGAATGAAGTCGCGCATTTGGGTCCCGCTGCCCCAAACCAGGAGCTCGGCGTTGCCCTTGTGGGCGATCGCCCGCTTGCAGATGCTGGGAAACGGATAGGTGTCGTCCTGGTCTTCGCCATAGCCGGAAAACGGCCGGTATACGACCGACTTGAGGCCGTGTCGTTCGAAGGCGAGCTGACCCAGATATTCGCAAGTGAGCTTCGCCCAGCCATAAGACATGTCCGGCATGCCGATGTCTTCGTTGAAGTCGATCATGTCCTCGCTGAGGAGGACATAATGATCGGCGCGCTGAAGCTTGATCGGATAGGCGGCGCTCGAGCTGAAGCAGATCGTCTTCTTGGGCTTCGCCAGCTTCGCCCATTGCCAATAAGTCGCATCAATCGCCAGATCGTCGGCCACAACCAGCGGATTGTTTTCGATCATCAACCTGCCGCCGACCATCGCCGCCAAGTGGAGCGCGTAGTCGAATTCCGTGTCCTGCGGTCGCTTGAAATAATCCCGGCAATCGATCTTTTCGAACTTGAAATTCGCGTGGTCGCGCGGCTCGAAGATCGGCCAGCCGTCCGCCGGATCAACGCCGCCGGTGTAGCGCTCGATCGAATCGACCACGTGCACTTCGTCGCCGGCCTCAAGGAAGTGACGGGCAAAGTGACGTCCGACGAAACCGGCCCCGCCGGTGATCAGGATCTTACGCATGGGGGAAGTGCCTGCGGTAGAGCTGAAAGGCCCAAAGCGCGCGCCCGGGCGGATAAGCCGCGAGCAACTCGGGGTCGCGAGCGAGGTCCTGCACCAGGCTGAGGTTGTTCTCGTAGCCGACATATTCCTGCTTCATGTCGCGCACGAGGTCGTGAACGTTGCGCTCCTGATAGACCGACGCCTTGGCGAAGACGACGTTGCAGCCCTTGGCCTGGACGTAATAGGCCGCCCAGATGTCATCCATCCGGCCGACAAAGGGCATCAGGAAATAGTCCTTGAGAAGCGAACCGGCGATGAAGGTGTTTTGCGAGTTGAACGGCGCCATCTTGTTGGAAGCGATGCGGGAAATACGACGGGTCGAACGTGCATTCCGGCGCATGCTCCATGCGGCAGACTGCATCGATGTCAGGATCGCCGTTCCAGAAATCGGCCTGGATGTCGACATGGACGGACTTACGCGACTTGCGGCCGTAGTCGCGCTTGGGCAGGAGCTGCAGCGGATATCCGCGATGCCAAAGGTCCGAATGGTTGGTGGCGCCGACCGGATCGAACGCGGGAAGGTCGGTTTCGTAGAAGTTGACCTCGACGCTCTTGCCGACCATGAGGTTCTCGCCCCAGCCCTCGAGCGGAATGTTGTCGTCATCGACCACGGCGACGACTTCTGCCCCCTTGTCATGGGCGATCAGCAGGCCGAAGTTTCGACGTTGTATACAGTTCCAGCCAATGGCGTCCGACAAAGCCTTGTCGTACTTCTCCTGCATTTCGGGCGTGTAATAGGTGCCGCGCTTCAACGAATAGTCCTTCGGCGTTTTCAGATCCCCAATGACGACGAGGTCCCAGTCCGGCATCGAACTCGAATTTATGGATCGCCTTGGTCGGCGGGTTGATCGTGGTCGTGACGATAACCTTCTTCATGTCGTTCCTTTTGTTTTCGAGATAACTCGTCAGGCCTGCGCCGAACGCAAGAGCGACTTTGACTCTGGGCTCATCGTCTTCCATACGCCCAGGAAGCAAAAACCGGCAAAAGTGCCAAAATAGAGGGTGCACAGCCGGTAAACGATGACCGTGAGCGCGGCCGAGGGCAAATCCACCCCAAGTTTGGTCAGAAGCAGCGTCATCGCCGCCTCAACTCCGCCAACTCCGCCCGGCAGCATCGACAAAGCGCCGATCACTGCCGAAAGTCCGACGATCGCGAAAGACGCGACAACCGGAATTGCCACCGGAAGCGGCTGGACCAGGACACCGAAGGCCAAGCCCTCGCACCCCCAGGCGACGACAGCAAGAGCAAGGCCGATCAAGAGAGGCTGGAATCTGAGCAGCGCATTGATTGTGTGAGGGATGCGGATCAGGCGCTGGGCGAGAGGGTTGAACCGTTCGAAACGGCAAGACCACTGCAGAACCGGGTAGAAAATCATGCGCGGCGAAATCGCGATTAGCAGTACCAGCACAAGGCAGAGAATGAAATACTTCTTGAATCCGGTGAACAGCAGAAGCCCACCCGAAGCCAAGCACAGAAGCGCCAACAGATCGCCAAGGCGCTCGACGATCAGGACCCCGGCGCTTTGCGCTACCGGTGTGCCATAACGCGCGCGGAGCAGAGCTGACTTCAAGAGTTCGCCGGCCTTGCCTGGCGTCGCGGTCAGCGAAAGGCTGGCGAAGAAGACCACGATGCTGGGCCAGAACGGAATGGGCCAGCGCAGACGGCGGCCAAAGTAGTAAAATCGGAGCGCGCGGATCAACGCGCCAAGGCTGACGAGCCCGATCACAATGGGGAGTTCGCGCGGGCTGAGAAGTTTTGAAACGGAAGCGCTTGCCCAGATGGAGCGCCCGAACCACAGGGTGACGAGGACATATAGGATTGCGCAAGCGCCGAGCACAAAGGCGGCTTTGCGCGTCCATCCACGCCAAGCCTCATCGGCGCCGAGGCCGGCGAATGGCTCTGCCTCAATCTCTGACATGATTGGCGGTCTTTGGCCGCGGATCGCCCAATCCGCTCGCTTGCTTACCCAATCTCGGCTGCCTCTTCGTCAACTATCTCGGACGTCGTGCGTCAAATTCACAAGACAACGCCCTAACGCCGGGGGCCCTTCAGTGGCCACGGGGCTTGTCGCGGCTGTCCGCCAAAGGACTTTGACACTGGCTGAACCCTACCCCCACCGCCTTGGGAGCCGGAAAGCTCCGGACGGCGCCTGAAAACCGTCCACATATCCGACTCGTATGACTGCTCAAATGTTTTCGACAAGAATGGCCAATAAATGTCAAGCAACCCGTCCCGCGAGACGATATTCATTGGCAATTTGGGTATCATGACGCAATCAATATCTCGAAACATGACCTCGTTGGGTAAATGTGCCTTCTGCGACATCAGTTGACCTACGGCCGCGTATATCATTCCTCCACCGGTCGGCCACCCAATCAGCGTTGGAAACGGATTACCGATATCCATGGTGCTAATGCGGGCGCGATTGTTGCATCCACTCTGTGCGGCCGAAATTCCGCTTTTGAGATAAATGGCGTATTCTCCAACGGATAAACTATCAAAACAACTCATCGGTCTTATTTCGCGAGCCAACGCAAATACCTCGAGCTTCGTCATCTTGGTCAGCTTATCGCCGCCCAGCAATTCGTTTTCGTCATAATCCATAACCACTCTCTGCAAGACTTCGTTCGTGCTATCCAAAGGACCTCCCGTATATTGATCGATACGTATAGGTCATGATGTTAACCGCCAAAGGGTAAGAACTCAATAACCAATATACAGGAAGCAAGTGTGGAGATAAGCACATAACGAGTATGAAATTCGCTTGTTGTGCCAGGCTCAACCGGATCCGGCTTAAGTGCATCCAGTGCAACAAACAAAAATACGATAGGCAGGTTGAGGAGGTAGGACTGGGCGCTATATGTGACGAGTATCAGTGACGCAGCGGTAACATAAATACAAAACAACAGAATTGAGAAAGTTAACCTTCGCGACAATAGTAGTACCAACGCTGGAATGAACGAGAGACCGAATATCTCAACGGCGTTGTCGCGTGAAACGTGCAGTGTGCGGTTAAGCGCATTTTGCACCGCGGATGCGCTGGCCATCCTGAGGTCCGTTAGCCAAGCGAAGTGTGTGCCATAAACAAACTCGACCAAAGTCATTATGAGTATAAACACGGTTGCGGAGAGCGCGATTAACAGGATATTTTCCCGTCTTCGAATAAGCATTATCGGAGCAAGTCCCAGCGCAACCAGACCAAACGTAATTTTTGTATAGAATAGTAACGAACTAATCATTCCGTATAAGATGCCATCGAAGATGATGTATTTTAGGCCTGGCCTGGTAGTCGGAATGAAAAGGAGGAGTAACAGTATTAAAAAGACGTCGCAACGTCTATTATATTGCATCGCCTGAGTAACGAGTTGAATAGGCTCGCCGAAGGTCATTCTTGCGAGCAATCCTAAGGGTACCAGATACCCAGAAAAAAACCGGCCATTGGATCAAGGCGAGTGCGGGCGATATAAAGGTATAAGAAGAAAGCTATAAAGACAAGTGCGGCTTCACTATAGTTGACACTACTTATGATTCCAGCCCCATGAGACATAAAAAGTGCCGGGAGGGCGTAGTGTAGTGAGCCTATCACAGTGGAAAAGTCACGGTGAGGGATTTGGCCCAAATGCACGCGATAGATACCGTCAAGCGTCGCAAATAGATCCTGTGGCATTGTATTGATATAAATATTATTAACGAGGACACGAGCTAAGATGAGTGAGAAATAGAAAAACGCTAAGATAGATGTCATGAAACCACTGCGGATGTCGAGGCGCCGCGGATTATAAACCTCTGCTTTCATTGCAGTCCTCAAAAGAATGGCCACTACAAACGCGCGCTCGATCTTGGAGGTTAAGCTACTTGCTTTCGCCAGCGGGCCGCGGGAGCGCGGTCCGTGAAACGGCAGGCGTTTTAACTTCCAATCGTCCTCTCCGAGCCGGTCGCACAGCCCTGTCAACCGAACTGTCGCTCTGATCGACGCCATATTCAATCTCCGCGGTCGTCGCGCTCGCCGGGAAGATACCGCTTCGGGCCGCAGATGATATTGGTCCAGGGCCTCGGCGTATGTCATCAGCGTTTCCGGCTTCGACCGAATTTTCTCGTTTCGCGATCAAGGGCAATCGCGCACTATTGCTTTGGGCAGACCGCGAAGGCCCCGCGGACCGAGGTTTCCGTGAGGCCTTGAGCGGTTAGTGGGGAGCTCCGTTTAGTGCTTCGGCCGCTTCGGCGAGGAATAGGCTACGCGATGGAAAAAGTGAGGATGCCGTCATGACCTGGCTAAGGATGCCGCTAATGGCCTTGCTGCCGCTCGTGGCGGCGTGGGCCGCGGCGCAGGACTTGATCGTCGGGGCGATCTCCGTCGGATCGATCAACGACAATGGCTATAGTCGCGCGATGCACGATGGGCTGATGGCGATGAAGGCGGCGGTTCAGGGCGTCACCGTCCTCGAGGCCGGGAGGACCTCGTGCTGCGGACCGCCGCGGCAGCCGAGGCGCTCGGCGCGGTCGCATCCCCTTCTCCGCTTGCCGCCTGAGGTTTCTGCTTGATGATGGACATCAACATTCCGGAAGTGGTCGCCGAGGTCGAGAAGGCGTTCGCTCGCTACGAGCGGGCGCTCACCTCGAACGACATCGCCGAGCTCGACGCGCTGTTCTGGAAAAGCCCGCACACCCTGCGCTACGGCGTCACCGAAAACCTCTACGGCTATGACGAGATTGCCGCCTTTCGCGGCCGCCGCCCGGCAATCAACTTGGCCCGCAACCTGCTCAAGACCGTGATTACCACTTACGGGCGCGACTTCGCCACCGCCAACGCCGAATTCAGGCGGATCGGCGCGACCAGGACCGGACGGCAGAGCCAGGTCTGGCTCAGGACCGAGGCCGGCTGGCGGTGCGTCGCGGCTCACGTCAGCCTGTTGCAGGAGACCTGAGTCGCTTGAGAGGTCCGCGTTTCGTGAGATGAATCGCGCGTCCGAACAGGGAGTTGCGCGGAGATGCGAACAGGGAGCTTTCTCGCGAGAACAGGAGCTTTTCTGGGCGCGAAGATGGAGCTGTTTCGCCTTAACAGCGAACAAATTCGCCGCTTGGGCGGCGCCAAATTTCCAGCATTGGGTAGCGAATTCACCACGGCGAGCGCCGCCGAGGAACCTTACGCTCGCGGATTATATTCTCTACCGCCGATCGGCTTTCAGGCGCTCGAAGATTTCGCGGCCCTCGCGATCGATGACCCTGAGGCCGATCGCGCGTGGCGGCCAGTCGGCGTCGGCCGCGGCGCGGATCGCGCTGGACGCATCGGCGGCCTCGATCTCGGTTTCGGCGAGAATGGCCGGGCCGCTCTCGCTGGCGACGGTGAAGAATTGGAGCCGGAACCGTTGCGGTCTCGCGGCCAGAATGCGTTCCAGCTCGTCCAACGGATCAACCTCGGAATAAGGGTGGGGCGAGCGGTCGCGCGCGGACGCTATGCCGGCGTTGCGCGTCGACGGTCCCGCTGCCGGCGGCGCGCCGATTCGCCGGGCGACCAGGCCTGCGACCCACTCCCAGTGAGCGGCGGTGTCGACGCCCCGCGCCTCGCGCTGGCGCCGGCGCGCCTCCGAATAGGCGCGACGCTGGAACGCCGCCATCAGCGCGTCGGCGTCGGCTTCGAGCGCGTGGGCGTCGTCGAGGCGGACGACTGCAGGCTCGGGCGCGCGAGCCGACGCGAACGACGCCGCCGGCCGGCGCGGGCGCGAATAGGTCCTTTTTCCACGAACCGACATCGTAAGACCGCTTCGCCACGCCAAGGTTTACGGCGAGAGCCCGGCGCCGGATCAATCGATCGGACCACAACCCGATCCGGCCGGACCTGAACACAATCGCCTGATTCGGTTTAAAAAGGCAATCAGCTCAAGAGTCAATCGCCACAACCGCGCAGTTCAACCCGATTTGATCAGTTGTTACCGCGGGCGCTTCGCCGGCTTCGCGCCTAGCTGAGGCGCCCTTCCGCTCGGGGCAGCGAGCGGGCCCGGCCGACGACGCCAAGGCAACCGAAGCCGAGGCCCAGCATCGCCCAGGTCGACAATTCCGGCACGGCGGCCACGCTCAGGGTCCCGGTCTCCTCCATCCGGTAGTTGTAAGAGTTCGGCCGATTCCCACAGCGCATAGGCGCCGGGGAAGGTCGCCCATAAATTCCAGTAGCCGCCAGGATTCTCGGCGGTCGCGAAGAGGACCCCGTAGACGTCGAAGGCCATCCCTGCCGGGTGGTACAGGTTGTTGTAGATGAACGAGCCGTCGGGGCTATAGGCGGGACCGGAAAAGTTGGGATTGGGGACGACCGAGGCGATGGTCTGATCGACCAGACCGGAAATCGCGCCCGAAATCGCCGTCACCTCGTCGGCGGCGCTGACCGTCATCTCGCCCGAGGCGGTCAGCGCGCCGTCGACGGACTCGAAGGTAAAGCTATAGACGGTCGCCCACGCCGGCGACGAGATGAGCAACATCGCTGTCGAAATCGAGGCAATCATAGTTGTCATAGTCTTATGCATCATGCATCTCCTGTCTCGACCGCAAGTCATATTCTGGTATTGATTGGCGCCGAGACTGCGAATATGAGCCGCTGCATGGCTCCATTTTTATTAAATACGGCCGCAGGGGCCCCGGTGCAAGTTAGGGTTGTGCCCTTAGTTAGAATCGATTGAACGGCAATTGCGCTAAAGTGTAATCAAATCGCTGTCGCGATCCGCGACTTGCGCGAGCGTCGCGCATAGAATGAGCTTCGCGCCCTCGCCGGAGACCTGAAATGAGCAAAATCGCCCTTGTCGGAATGGGACTCGTCGGTCGCGCCTGGGCGATCAGCTTCGCCCGCGCCGGCCACGAGGTCCGGCTCTTTGACGAGAAGGCGGACGCGGCGGACGAGGCGCTGCGGTTCGCCGACGCGGTTCTGCCCGAGCTCGCGGCGAACCGGCTCATTGCCGATCCTCCGGCCGCGGTTCGCGCGCGCATGCGCCGGGCCGCGACGCTCGAGGAGGCGCTGGACGGGGCGAGCCATGTCCAGGAGAGCACGCCCGAGGACGTCGGCGTCAAAAGACGGGTGTTCGCGAGGCTCGACGCGCTGGCGGCGGAAGGCGCGGTCGTCGCGAGCTCCACCTCGGCGATTCTGCCGTCGCGCTTCACCGAGTCGCTGCCGGGCCGCGCGCGCGTTCTGGTCGTTCACCCGATCAATCCGCCTTATCTCATTCCGGCGGTCGAGATCGTGCCCGCGCCATGGACGGATATGGGCGTCGTCGAGCGGACGACGTCGCTGATGCGGTCCGCAGGCCACGCGCCGATCGTGATGAAGAAGGAGATCGACGGTTTCCTCATGAACCGTCTGCAGGGGGCGCTGCTCGAGGAGGCGTTCCGGCTGGTCGCCGAAGGCTACGCGAGCGTCGAAGACGTCGACATCGGCATTCGCGACGGGTTGGCGATGCGCTGGTCGTTCATCGGCCCGTTCGAAACCATCGACCTCAACGCGCCGGGGGGCGTGCGCGACTATGTGCGGCGCTATCAACCCGCTTACGAACGGATCTTCGCCCAGTCCCAATGGCGGGCGGATTGGGCCGGACCGGTGATGGAGACGGTCGAGGCCGACCGGCGCAAGCGCCTTCCGGCCGACCAATTGGCCGCGCGCCAGGCCTGGCGCGACCGGCGGCTGATGGCGCTGGCCGCCCATAAAGCCCGCGCGGCCAAAGAGGTCGGCGGCTGAGGGGGGCGGCGACGTCGAGGTCGATTGCCGAAGCGCTCTCAGCGTGATGTAAGCGTCGCCAATTGCTCAAGCTCGGAGGAGCCCAAGTGACCACTCATCCTGCGCTTAGCCCGAATCGGGTCGCGGTCGTCACCGGAGCAGCGAGCGGCATCGGCCTCGCCGCGTCGGCCAAGTTCGCCGCGCTCGGAATGAATGTGTGCATGGCCGACGTGAGCGGCGAGGCGCTCGAGGCCGCCGCCGCGAAGCTGCGCGAGACGGCTCAGCGGGCCGACGCGGTCAAGACCTTTGCCGTCGACGTGAGCAACCCCGATAGTGTCCGGCGCTTGAAGGAATCGGTCTTCGACGCCTTCGGCGAGGTCGCCTTACTGATGAACAATGCCGGAACCGGCGGCGGCGGCGGACTGTTTGGCGATCCTGCCCGGTGGCGGCGCATCATCGACGTCAATCTCTTGGGCGTGGTCAATGGCGTGCAGACGTTTGCGCCGGACATGATCCGCCAGGAGACGCCCTCGGCGATCGTCAACACAGGCTCCAAGCAGGGCATCACCTGTCCGCCCGGCGACACCGCCTACAATGTCTCGAAGGCCGGGGTGAAGGTGGTCACCGAGGCGCTGGCGCACGAATTGCGCAACATCGACGGTTGCCGGGTCAGCGCTCATCTGCTGATACCGGGCTTCACCTTCACCGGCATGACCGCGGGCTCGAACCTCGCAAAGCCTCCGGGCGCTTGGACGGCGCAGCAAGTGATCGATTTTATGCTCGACTCGATGGTCGCCGGCGACTTCTACATCCTTTGCCCCGACAATGATGTGCCGCGACAATTGGACGAGCGGCGGATCCTTTGGGCGGCGGGCGACATCGTCGAGAACCGCGCGCCGCTCTCCCGCTGGCATCCGGACTACAAGGATGCGTTCGCAAAATTCGCCAGGGCCTGAGGCCTTGCTGATGTCAATATGATGCGCCGTGATCCAGACCGGCGGCAATTGCGCGATGAAACCGTTGGCGATTGGAGCGGCGCGGCGACGATCGGTGGAATTGAAACGGCAGCGGCGCGCGCACATGAAGGAAGGAACGGTCCATGGTTGACGCCAACGAAGCGCAGGCGATCGCGCAAGAGGCCTACATCTATCTTTACCCTTTGATCCTCATGGACCTGACGCGCAAGCAGCTGATCAACCTCGATCCCAAGGTCAGTCCCATGGGTGGGCCGGCGAACGCATTCACCCACATTCGCGCGTTTCCGACCGCTGACATGCGGGCGGTGGTGCGGCCGAATTTCGATACGCTCTATTCGAGCGCCTGGCTCGACCTCACTTCGGGCCCTGTCGTTGTCTCGACCGCGGACACCGGCGGCCGCTACTTCATGCTGCCCATGCTCGACATGTGGAGCGATGTCTTCGCCGTCCCGGGAAAACGCACGAACGGGACCGGCGCCGCGAGTTTCGCCGTGGTTCCGCCGGGATGGAGCGGGCAGTTGCCGGCGGATGTCGAGCGCATCGACGCGCCCACGCCCTATGTCTGGATCATAGGCCGCACCCAGACCAACGGCGTCAAGGACTACGACGCGGTTCGCAAGGTCCAGGACGGGTACAGGGTCACCCTGCTCGCAGATTGGGGAAAGGCTCCACGGGTGGTCAGGCAGGCGATTGACCCGGCCGTCGACACCAAGACTGAACCCCTGCGACAGATCAATGGACTGGCGCCGGTCGATTATTTCAAGCGCGGCGCGGAGCTGATGACGCTGAACCCGCCTCATCTCACCGACTGGTCGACCGTCGCGCGGCTGAGGCGCATCGGGATCGAGCCGGGCAAGAGCTTCGAGGCCAGGAAGGTCGCTCCCGACGTGCTCGCCCGCGCCGCCGCCGCGGGGCTCAAGCTCATGCATGACAAGGCGCCGACGCTTGCGCGCATCGCCAACGGCTGGCAGATGAACACGGACACCATGGGCGTCTATGGCAACTATTACCTCAAGCGGGCCATCGTTGCGATGCTGGGGCTCGGCGCCAATCAGGTCGAGGATGCGGTGTACCCCTTGAACGTGAGCGACGCGGACGGCAAGCCGGTCATCGGAGGAAGCAAATACGTCCTCCATTTCACGAAGGACGAATTGCCTCCAGTGGACGCGTTCTGGTCGCTGACGCTTTATGACGAGGAGGGATTCCAGGTCGCCAATCCGCTGAACAGATTTGCGATCGGCGACCGCGATGCGCTCAAGTTCAGCGCCGACGGCTCGCTCGACCTCTACGTCCAGAACGAAAACCCCGGCCCTGATAAAGAACCGAATTGGCTTCCGTCGCCAAAGGGCGGCGTGCTCGCATTGACGCTTCGGCTCTATGCGCCGAAGCCTCAGGTCGCCGACGGTCGCTGGAACCCGCCCGCGATCAGGCGCGCGAACTGACTGCGACAGGACTCGCGGGTCAGGGCGGGAGTTTCCGCCGACGGAGGAAAGCCGCATGTTCTCTTGCTTGTCGGGCGATCAGCCGGAAGCGACAGGTTCTGAGGGTTGCTCTTGTTGCCGAGGCGAACTCCAGTTCGTCACCCGTCGCATCAACGCTGACCTTTCGCGGCGCGGATTCGTCGCTGGAATCGGCTCTTCGATCGCAGCGCTCGGCCTTCCGCGAACGGCGCGGGCGCAAGGCTCGCCGAACCCGCCGCCGCCAACCGTGTTGACGAACTTTCTTCTGTTCGACGGGAAATCCAGCGCCCTGCGCGGAGGACTCGCTCTCATCGTCGAAGGCGGGCGGATCAAGGCCGTCGCGACGGGGACCCCGGCGGGTCCGGAAGGGTCGCGAATGATCAATTGCGGTGGTCGGGTCGTGATGCCAGGGCTGATCGACGCGCACTGGCACTGCATTTTCGCCGCGCTGCCGATCTCAACCCTGTTCGCGGCCGACGTGGGCTATATCTTCTTGGCTGCCAGCGCGGAAGCAGAGCGCACGCTGATGCGCGGATTCACGACGGTTCGGGACCTCGGCGGCCCCTCATTTGCGCTCAAGCAGGCGATCGACGAAGGGCTAGCGCCCGGACCCCGCATCTATCCGTGCGGCGCCATGATCACCACGACGGGGGGACATGGGGACATGCGCCCCCTGTCAGACCTGCCGCGGAGCCCGGGCGGTCCGGTGAGCTTCATGGAGCGGACCGGCGGCGCCAATATCGCCGACAGCGCCGACGAAGTGCGCCTGCGGGTGCGCGAGCAGCTCCTTCAGGGCGCGTCCCAGATAAAGCTCGTGGGAGGCGGAGGCGTGTCGTCGCCGCGCACCACCCTGGACATGCTGACGTTCAGCGAGCCCGAGCTTCGCGCCGGCGTGGAGGCGGCCGCCGACCGGAATACCTACGTCGCCGCGCACGCCTACCCGCCGTCGGCGATCCAGCGGGCGATCGCGGCCGGAGTCCAGTGCATCGAGCATGGGCATCTGATGGACGAAGCGACGGCGAGCCTGATGGCGGAGAAGGGCGTCTGGCTGAGCATCCAGCCGTTCGTCGGCGAGGAAGACACCGTTCCTCTCAGCGGCCAAAGCCGGATCAATCTGAGCCAGGTCATTGCCGGCACAAACACCGCCTACCCGCTGGCGAAAGCCCACAAACTCAAGACCGCCTTCGGCTCGGATCTCTTGTTTTCCGCGCAGAAGGCCACCCGCCAGGGGATCATGCTGACCCACCTCGCGCGCTGGTACGAAAGCGCCGATATCCTGAAGATGGCCACCGCGACCAATGGCGAGCTGCTCGCATTGTCCGGGCCGCGCAATCCCTATCCGGGGAAGCTCGGCGTGATTGAAGAGGGCGCCTTCGCCGATCTGATCGTGGTCGACGGCGATCCAATCGCCAACATAGCGCTTGTCGAAAACCCCGATAAGAATTTTCTGATCATCATGAAGGATGGGAAGATCTACAAGAACACCCTTCCTTCGTAATGCGAGGGCGGCGGCTCGCCACATTCAAATGACGAGCGGCTAGCTGAGCTTGCCGGGGCCGCTTATCGCCTTTGCGATCCAGGCTCCAAGTCTGGAAATCATGCGCACGACCTGCGTGTGCTGGACGAGGCCACGCGGACATGTCACGTAAGCGCGTCCGAGGGAGGCGGGATTGCCGGAAATGAGTTCGCTCGCCATCTCGCTCGTTGTCACCGGCGTAATCGTCGCGGGCGGCGTCCTCGGCCTCGTGCTTCAGCGCGTCCTTCCGGAGCGCTACACGATGGACAAGGCCCGCGACATGATCGGCGGGGTCGTCGGGCAACTCACGCTCCTGCTCGTGCTGGTCAACGGCCTGCTCATCTGGACGGCCTACGGCGTCTACAGCACCCAGCAGACGGAGCTGCAGACGCTTGTGGCGCGCGCGCTCGAGTTCGATCTCGAAATGCGCCAGTACGGGCCCGAGGCGGATGAGGCCCGCAGCATGTTGAGGACCGATCTCGTCTGGGCGCACGAACAGTTTTGGGGCGACGACACCTCGCGCGCCGCGGCCTATGAGGCCTCCTACAAGGCCATGGGCAGCCTGAACAAGTTTCTCGATGGCCTCACGCCCAAGACGCCCGCGCAGACAAGCCTGCTCGCCGCCGCGCGCGCGAACTACGCATTCATCGGCGAGCAGCGGCTCCTCATGTCGCTCCAGGCGGCGACCCCGATCCCCTGGCCTTTGATCTACGCCGTGACGTTCTGGGCGTCCCTCCTGTTCGCCAGCATGGGGCTGTTGTCGAAATTGAGCCCGATGTCGGTTGCGATGCTCGTCCTGGGCAGCGCGTCAATCGGCCTTGCAATCTTTTTGATCCTCGAGTTCAGCCAGCCCTACATCAGCTCAATCCGCGTGTCGGCGGCGCCGCTCGAACAGGCGATCCTTCAGCTTGACCAGCCGAGCGCCGCAGAGACCAGCGGCGCTCCGAAGTGAGATAAAGTGAAATAAGGAGGCAGTCTCATGGCGCATTATAAGATTTCTCAGCGATGGGGAAATCCGCTCGGCGCTGGCTGAACTCCCCGGCTGGTCCCTCAAGGCGCCCAACATCGAGGCCAGGTTCGCGCTCAAGACCTTCCGCGACGCGATCGCCTTCATCGTCGAGATCGCGATCGAAGCCGAGGTGATGAACCATCATCCGGAGTTCCACAATTCCTACAACATCGTCTCGTTCTCGTTCTGCACCCATGACGCCGGAATGAAGATTACCGATCTCGACATCGAGACGGCGAAGCGGATCAGCGCGCTGGCGAAGCGCTTCCAGTCGATGGCGTGATCGGCAAGGAGAAAAGGGACGAGGGGTGGCGGAAGGGGCGCTTTGCGAGACGAAGGAGTTCGCCGGCAAGGTCGCGATCGTGACCGGCGGCGGGGGGGGGCTGGGCTACGCGATCGCGCGCGCCTTCGCCCGCCATGGGGCGCGAGTGGCGATCGCCGGGCGGACCGGGGCGACGCTCGCGCGTGCGGCGGCGGCGATCGAGAAGGAGTGCGGGTCGCCGGTGCTGACCGTGCCGGCTGACGTCGCCGCGCCTCAAGACTGTGAGCGGATGGTGGCCGCGGCCGTCGGCCAATTCGGAGCGGTGGACATCCTGGTCAATAACGCCGCTTATTTCGCCGTCCTGCCGATGATCGAAGCGGAGGCCGCCGAAGCGGCGCGGGTTTTCGCGGTCAACGTCGTGGGGCCCTTGAGCGCCGCGCGCGCGATGGCGAAATGGGCGATCGAGCACGGCCGGAGCGGCGCGATCGTCAACGTCAGCAGCATCGCCGCCGGACGGCCCGTTCCCGGCCTCGGCCTCTATTCGGCGTCGAAGGCGGCGCTCGAGAGCCTGACCCGGTCGATGGCGGTCGAATGGGCGCCGAAGGGCGTGCGCGTCAACGCAGTCGCGCCCGGCCACGTTGCGACCTCAGGGGTGCTGGAAGACTTTCGCGCCGGCCGGCTCGACGAAGCGGCGATGCTGCGGCGCATCCCCGACGGCCACATCGCCGACGGCGGCGAGGTCGCCGAAGCGGTCATGTTCCTCAGCAGCGACCGGGCGCGCCACATCATCGGCCACGTGCTGACGGTGGATGGAGGGGAAGGGTTCTGAGGGGGCGCTTGTCCGGACTAATCGTTCGCCGGATCGCCAACGTCGTCGGTCCTTGCCGGCGCTTGCTGGCAGCTCCAGGCTTCGAGCGAGCAGGCCCATACCGTCGCCGAGACAGCCGCCCCGACGAACAAAAGCTGCTGGTAGAACGCCCAGTCGATCGCGACCAGAACGCAGACAAGGGTGAGCACGAATGAAATCGGGACGATGGCGGACATATCGAAACCCGTCTGGCTTCAAGACCGGCGCTGTTTCGCGCCTTGACGGCCAAAACGCCCGCCGGATCGGATCGGTTCCCGTGGGGAGCGCAGAAATAGGAAAAAATTAACCTTAGCCTCAGGCTCGGCGGCTGGGTTGAGTATTCACCCGACGCAAGACCGCATTATTGACGCCCGTCACGATGCGGATCAAAACAAGCCCAGGGAGGGAATAGCGAGTGGCCAGGAGCAAGAGAGCGCCCGGTGGTTCAGGCGAGGATCGCCGCCGCGAAGAACGGGGCGTGCGATCCAAGAGCGCCGCCAAGGAGCCGATGAACCGCAAGGACTATGACAAGGCGCTGCGCAAACTGCAGGTCGAGCTCTGCGCCCTGCAGGAATGGGTCAAGCACAAGGGATTGCGGGTCGTCGTCATTTTCGAGGGCCGCGACGCCGCCGGCAAGGGCGGGGTGATCAAGGCGATCACCGAACGGGTCAGTCCACGGGTGTTCCGGGTGGTGGCGCTGCCGGCGCCGTCCGACCGCGAGAAATCGCAGCTCTACCTGCAGCGCTATGTGCCCCATCTCCCGGCCGCCGGCGAAGTCGTGATCTTCGATCGGAGCTGGTACAACCGGGCGGGGGTCGAAGTCGTGATGGGGTTCTGCACCGAAGCCCAGCACCGCCGCTTCCTGATCCTTTGTCCCGAGTTCGAGCATGTCATCGTTGATGACGGAATCTTTCTGGTCAAATTCTGGCTCGAGGTGAGCGACGCCGAGCAGGAGCGCCGGTTCGAGGCCCGGATCAAGGATCCGCTGCGCCAGTGGAAGCTGAGCCCGATGGATCTTTCTTCGCGGGGCAAGTGGTACGAATATTCGCGCGCCCGCGACACCATGCTCAAGGCGACCGACACCGACTTCGCGCCCTGGACCATCGTCCCCTCGGACGACAAGCAGCGGGCGCGCCTCAACACCATCCGCCACCTGCTCAAGGCCATTCCCTACGAGGAAGCCCCGCGCGCCAAGATCAAGCTCCCCAAGCGCTCAACCAAGGGCGCCTACGACGACGTCGCGTCGCTCGAGGGTCTGCGGTTCGTCGAGGACTGAGCCTAGATCGTGTCGTGTTCATCGTCATTGCGAGGAGCCGCAGGGCGTCGAAAGACGTCCCTCTTTCGACGGCTATGGCGATGAAGCAATCCAGTGATCGTAGGCAGCGGCGGCGGCACTGGATTGCTTCGCTTCGCTCGCAATGACGGCTACGTCGTCATCTAAACGCTTTAATCCTCACACCGGCACGGCTGCCTCGGGCGCCGGCGCGCGCGAACCAAAAGCCCGGATGATCGCCTTCTCGGCCTCGACGACGAGGAAGAAGATGACGCCGCCGAGAAAGAGCCATGGCCAGACTTGAAGCGGCACGCTCTCGGTCTCGAACAGGCGCTGCAGCGGCGGCGCGTAGGTGTAGAGAAGCTGGAGGACCACGACCGCGCCTATCCCGGCCGGGAGATAGGGGTTGCCGAGATGGGCCATCGGCGACAGGGACGAATCGACCTTGAACCGGCTGTTCAAGAGATAGAACACCTGGCCGATCACCAGCGCGTTGACCGCAACCGTGCGGGCGAGCGGGTCGGAGCCGCCTTGCGACTTCGTCCAGAAGAACGCCCATAAGGTCAGGATGAGGAGCGCCGTCCCGACGAAGACGACCCGCCACACCCCGAACGCGTCGAGGATCGGGCGATCGACGGCGCGCGGCGGCCGCTGCATCACGTCGAGCTCGTGCGGCTCGAAGGAAATGACGAGGCCGAGGGCGACCGAGGTCACCATGTTGACCCACAGGATCTGGGGCGCGGTGATCGGCGTGGTGAAGCCGACGAAGATCGCGACCAGGATGACTAGCGCCTGGGCGACATTGGTCGGCAGCATGAACAGGATCGCCTTCTCGATGTTGTTGTAGACGGTGCGGCCCTCCTTCACCGCCGCCGTGATCGAGGCGAAATTGTCGTCGGCGAGCACCATCTCGGCCGCCTCCTTGGTGACCTCGGTGCCCTTGATGCCCATGGCGACGCCGATGTCGGCTTTCTTCAGCGCCGGGGCGTCGTTGACGCCGTCGCCGGTCATCGCCACCACCTGCTTGTTGGCCTGGATCGCCTTGACCAGGCGCAGCTTGTGCTCAGGGCTGGCGCGCGCGAACACGTCGACGTCGCGGACCGTGTCCTGAAGCGTCGCCGTGTCCATCTCCGCGACCTCGGCCCCGGTGACCGCGGTTTTGCCGTCGCCGATGTCGAGCATCTTGGCGATCGCCGCGGCGGTGATCTTGTGGTCGCCGGTGATCATCGTCACCCGAATGCCGCCGGCGTGGCACTCCCTCACCGCCTCGATCGCCTCCTTGCGCGGCGGGTCGAGAAGTCCGACCAGACCGAGGAGCGCAAGGTTTTTCGGCAGATCGGCCGGGCCCAGGCTTCCGGCCTTGAGTTCCGGATCGGGCAGCCACGCCAGCGCCAGCACCCGCTCGCCCTGCGCCGCGAGGGCGTCGGAGGCATCATCGAAATGGGCGCGATCGAGCGGCGGGCGTTTTCCCGCGGCGTCCTCCTGCCGGTCGCAATGGTCGAGGATAACCTCCGGCGCGCCCTTGACGAGCAGGATCTCGCCGCCCTCGGGGGTCTTATTCAGGGTCGCCATGAACCGGTGCTCGGATTCGAACGGGATGACGTCGAGACGGGGATAGGCGGCCTGCTCCTTCGCCCGGTCGATCCCAAGCTTGGCGGCGAACGGATAGAGCGCGCCCTCGGTCGGATCGCCCTCGACCTTCCAGACGCCCTCCTCGTGGCGCAACTCGGCGTCGTTGCAGAGCGCCGAGACCCGCCCGAGCAGCTCGAGGACGGGGTCCTTGCCGACCCGGGCGCCGTCCTTGAGCACCTCGCCTTCGTTGGCGTAGCCTTCGCCGGTAACCTTGACCGTCTCATCGGCGGTCGCCGCTGAGACGACCATCATCTCCATCAGCGTCAGCGTGCCGGTCTTGTCGGAGCAGATCCGCGCCACCGAGCCCAGCGTCTCGACCGCCGGCAGGCGGCGCACGATGGCGTTGCGGCTCGCCATCCGCTGGACCCCGATGGCGAGCGTGATGGTGATGAGGGCGGGCAGACCTTCCGGGATCATTGAGACGGCGATGCCCGTCACCGCCTGGAACATCTCGACGAACGGAATGTTCTGGACGAGGCGTCCATAGGCGAAGGTGATCGCGCTGACGATGAGAATGATGACGGTGATCGCATAGCCGAACTTCTTGATCTGAAGCAGCAGCGGGGTTTCGAGCGCGCTGACGCCGGCGAGCATCTGGTTGATGCGGCCGAGTTCGGTGTCGCTTCCCGTGCCGACGACGATTTCAGTCGCCCGGCCGGACACCACCAGGGTGCCGGAATAGGCCATGCAAGCTCGGTCCCCGACAGTCGCCTTGGCTGACACCGGGTCCGTTGATTTTTCGGACGGGACCGATTCGCCGGTCAGCGCCGCTTCTTCCGTGCGCAGGTTCTTGACGTCTACGAGGCGGATGTCGGCCGGGATCTTGTCGCCGGATTCGAGGGACACGATGTCGCCCGGCACGAGCTGCTCGGCCGGGATCATGGCGCTTTGGCCATTGCGCAAGGTTCGCGCCTCGGCCGAGAGCATGTTGCGGATCGAATTGAGCGATTTCTCCGCCCGGCCTTCCTGGATGAAGCCCAGCAAGCCGTTGATGACCACCACGCCGAGGATGATCGAGGCGTCGAGCCACAGCCCCATCATCAACTTGATGAAGCCGGCGGCGAGGAGGACGTAGACGAGGACGTTCTTGAACTGGAGCAGGAAGCGCATGAGCGGGCCGCGCTTGCGCGCGGCCGGCAACAGGTTGAGTTCGTACTGAGCCTGGCGGCTGGCGGCCTCGGCGTCGTCGAGGCCAGCGGTCACGCTGCTCTTGAGCCGTTCGACGGCTTCTTCCGCGGTCAGGGCATGCCACGCAGCCGCTTCTGTCGGGTTCATTGTTCGAACTCCATGGGCGAGGCGGCGGCGCGCTCGAGATGCGAGACCGCGCGCCAGGCGTGATGCGCAAGCCGGTTCAGAAGCGCGACCGCGTCGACGCGGGCGATCGCCGCGCTCGCGGTGAGCTTTCCGGCGGCGACCATATCGAGCGTGGCGCGGCGATGCGCCGCCTTGAGATCGGCCAGCGCCTTGGCGTCGCGCTCGAGGCTCCCGGCCGAATTGCCGATTGCTTCGGCGGCATCCTTCGCCGGCCCGCCGGCGAGGCTCGCCGCCAGCGGGTCATCCGCCGCGTGGCCCGGTCCAGCGGCGCGGGCGAGACGAGCCGCGGCCCCGGCCGCCTCGCGCATCGAACCGGCGCATAGAGTTGCGGCTTGCAGCTCGTCAGGCCCGTCGGTCGCGAGCCCCGTCTTCGCCATCGCTTCGATGGCGTCGGCCAGCCGGCTCGCGTGATCGAGCGCATGCACGGTGCTGGTGAACCAGGCGTGGCCTTCCTCTGAAGGCGGCGGGTCGGCCTGCGACAGGAAAGCGCCGGCCTGCCGCACGGCATCCGATGCCTGCCCGAGCGTCGCCTCGTCGATCGCGGGGCGGACAGTTCCGCCTTCGACGGCGCCGTCGAGCCCTTTGGTCGTCGCAAGGCACAGCGTTTCGAGCGCGCGCTCGACCGTCCGCCGCACCGCCTCGACTGCGACCGTGGGCGCGCGAAGCGCCGCGGGATCGAGGTATTTTGCGAACGGCGAGCCGCGCTCCGGCACGAGGCGCTCGATCAGGCGGGTGAACGGGCCCATTAGCGGCAGCAGGACGGCGACGCCGATCACATTGTAGGCCGTATGATAAGCGGCGAGCAGGGTGGTTGGGTCAATCGTCTGCGCGGCCCTGACGATGAGCGGCGTGACAAACGGAAAGAGCGCGATCGCAATCAACGCGGCGATCAGCTTGAAGGCGATATAGGCCGCGGCCAGGCGCTTGGCGGTGCTGGAGGCGCCGATCGCGGCGACCGCCGAACTGGTCGCGGTGCCGATGTTCTGGCCGATCACCAGCGCCAGCGCCTGATCGAGGCCGACCGCGCCGGCGTAGAGCGCCGAGAGCGTGACCGCGATCGAGGCGGTCGACGACTGCATGACGGTCGTCATGACGGCGCCGACCACCACCAGCAGCAGCACGTTGGCGAGGCCAGCGAGGGTGATGACGCCGGCGGCGTTGGTGACCGTTGGCAGGTCCGACGGGTGCAACGACTTAGCAAGCCCGCCCATGCCCTGCTGCAGCGTCGACAGCCCGACCAGGATGAGGGCGAAGCCGGCGATGGCGCTGCCCGCCGCCGCCAGCCGACCGCGTCCGACCACCTTCATCAGCGCGCCGACGAAGACGATCGGCAGCGCCGCGGCGGTGAGCGAGATCCTGACTCCGAACGCCGCGACCAGCCAGCCGGTGCCGGTCGTGCCGATATTGGCGCCGAAGACCAGGCTTAAGCCCTGCGGGAAGGTTAGGAGCCCGGCGCTGACCAGCCCGATGGTGGTCATGGTCGTGGCGCTCGACGACTGCACGATGAGCGTGATTACCGCGCCCCAGAACGTGCCGAGCAGCGGCGTCGCCGCCGCCTTTTCCATGACTTGCTTCAGAGCCGTGCCGGCGAGCGCCTTGAGCCCGTCGGTCATCACCGCCATGCCGAGCAGGAACAGGCCGACGCCGCCGACAATAGAGACGATCGTTTCCAACTTTCCTCCCGGCCCCTGTGCAATTCCACAGTGGAATCGCCACCGGTAGCGCGGGAGGACACGCTTGTCGACCGGACGGCCTCATCTCCAGTTCCCCCGGCCCGACCGGTCGCGCCGGCCGGCGTCGTTCAAATCGACTGGCGCGCGATGTGACCGATCGCCATGTCGAGCGCGAGCTCCAACGGCCGGCTCTGGCGCGTCGTTTGCGCCAGCAGGAGACCGCCCTGCAGCGCGGCGATGACCGCGGTCGCGAGTTCGGCCGGGTCAGCCTCGGCGTTTAGCTCGCCGCGATCCCGCATTGCCTTGAGGCCCTCCGTGAAGTGCGATTCCCAGAGCGCGAAGCCGTGCGCCAGCAGGGCCCGCGCGCTCTCTGACCGGTCGGAGAGCTCGCTTGCCAGCGATCCGAGCGGACAGCCGCCGATTCCGCGGGCGGCCCGGTTCATCGTCACCACAGCATCGCGCCAACGTCTGAGGCCGGCGAGCGAATCGACCGCTTCCAGACGGGCCGCCACGCCGCCGGTCACCGCGCCAGTCTGGAACTCGATCACCGCGCGCATCAGCGCGTCCTTGTCGGCAAAGTAATGGTAGAGCTGCGACTTCGAGGTCGCGCTCGCTTCCATGATGTCCTCGAGGCTGGTCGCGCTCGCCCCGCGCCGGTAGACAAGCCCGGCCGCCGCCTCGACAATCCGCGCGCGCGTCGCGACGCCGCGCGGCGTCGTCGGCCGAGCCAGGCGCGCGTGGGCTTTCTTTGCTCGTCGCACCCGCATAATCCTTTCCGCCCCGGGGACAGCCTATTCCGAACTGGACTTGACAGTCCAATTCCAAGCGGCGACCTTCAAGCATATCTGGACCGATAGGTCCAGTGGAACAGGAAACGGAGACTTGGGATGCCTCTTCTGCATAATGGCGACGCCTTTCCGAAACTCGAGGCCCCCGCCGTCGGCGGCGGAACGATCGCCTTGCCCGCCGCGCTCTCCGGGTCGTGGGCGGTTGTCCTGATCTATCGCGGCGCATGGTGCCCGTTCTGCAATGCCCAGCTCGCCGGTTTCGCCGCCGAAAAAGAGGCGCTGGACCGTCTCGGCGTGAAAGTCGTGGCCCTTTCGGTCGATGACGAGGCGACCAGCGCCGCCACCAAAGCGAAGAACCATTTGCCCTTCCCGGTCGGCCACAGCGCCGATGCGGACACGGTCGCCGCCGCTACCGGAGCGTTTGTGAACCCGAGCCCACATTTCTTGCAGCCGGCCGGTTTTGTTCTGGCCCCGGACGGAACAGTGAAGGCGGCTGCTTACGCCACCAGCGCCATAGGGCGCGTGGTCGCGAAGGATGTGGTGGGCTTTGTCGGCTACCTGCAATCGCTGGCGGCCAAGGCGGCGGCCGAATGACGGGGCGCGCTTGTCGACCGGATGGGCCGCCGAATGCGACTTCTGGCAATAGTCTGAACAGCCCAGATTATGGTCTCGACCGACCGACTGACCGGGAGCGACAAGGCCATGCTGTTCGCCGTGAGTGGCCTTCAAAATTGCCCGGTCCGGGCGAGCGACGGCGACGTCGGCGCGGTTAAGGACTTCCTGTTCGACGATAAGAGCTGGAAGATCCAGTGGATGGTGGTTGGCGCCGGCCATTGGCTGCCGGGCCGAAAGCTGTTCATCCACCCGTCAGCGATCGCTCCGCTGGAACTGCCGCCAAAACCTGCGCTGCCGATGATGAGCCGGGGTGAGACGCTTGAGCTTACCATCAATCTGACCAAGCAGCAGATCGAGGCCGGTCCGCACTCGGGCGAAGACGAGCCGGTGAACAAGGATATGGAGGCGCTGCTCTACGACTATTACGGCTGGGACCCTTATTGGGGCGCAACGCATTTTGGCGGCGCCGTCTTGCCCGATGCGGAGTTGCGGATCGTCGGCGACGAGGTGCGGCGCGAGGCCGACGCTGAGGTCCCTCCGATTGACGGCGTCGAACGCCTGCACGGCGTGGCCTCGGTCAGGGGTTATCACGTTCACGCGCTGGACGGCGACATCGGCCATGTCGAGAACGTTCTCGCCGACGACACGAATTGGGAGATCCGCTATCTTGTCGTCGCGACGCGGAACTGGTGGCCGGGCAAGGTCGTCCAGCTTTCGCCCTATGCGGTGAAGGACGTCGACTGGTTTGGCCGACAGATCAATATGAACGTCACCTGCGATCAGGTGAGGTCGGCGCCGGCCTGGGACCCGCTGACGATGATGGATGACGCGAGCGAGCAACAGTTTCACCGCCATTTCGGCTGGCCGGGCTACAGCCGGTAGTCGGACGGCAGAGGATCTCCCGTAGACGGACGCGGTCATCGGCCGCGCCGAGAGCACGTCGCGTTCAGGTGGAATCGTCATTGCGAGGAGCGGAGCGACGAAGCAATCCAAGGATCATCGGGAGCCTTACGTTCCGCTGGATTGCTTCGCTGCGCTCGCAATGACGGCTACTCGCACCTGAATGCACCGGCGTCGTCACTCGAGCAAATCCCGCGAGCCCAGATCCTCGACGGCGAGGTGGATGCGCTCGAGGTTGTTCCACCAGATGACGTTCGGAAGGTTGGCGCCCGCCTGCCAGACCGGCGTCGTGATGCACCAGAGCGCGGACAAGCGGTAGTCGTCGTCCAGGGCGCGCCGGTCGTAGCCGCGGACGCCGCGCGCCTCAAGCTCGGCGTGATAGAAGTCGAGGAGCGGGCGCTCCATTGCGCGGCGGCGGTCCGGATACCAATGGACCGCCATCATGTAAGCGAGGTCCTCGGTCGCGACGCCGAGGCGCCAGCTATCCCAGTCGAACAGCCTGACATCGCTCCCGCCATCGCGCGGCAGGAAGCAGTTCCACACATGCGCGTCGCCGTGCAGGATCGTCACCGCGCGCCGGCTGTCCATGCGTTTGGCAAGGCGCGGCGCCCGGTCGATGAGCAGCGCGCAGAGGTCCCTTCGTTCTCGCGGCAGGCGGTCGCCGAGTCGCTCCTCGAATTCGGCGACCTTGCCTTTCAGCCGGCGCAGATACTGATCGACGGCCTCGGCGTCGGCCCAGAGCCCGATCGAGGCGCCGAGACGCGGGTCCTCCCACCAGTGGGCATGAAACCGCGCCCGGGCTCGAAGGATGGTCTCGCATTCGCCATAGGTTGGCGGCAGCGGCCAAGTCGTGACGATCTTGTGGGTTTCGCCGAGGTCTTCGAGCAGGAGCCGCCAGTGGTTGGTTTCGGCGTCCCATTCCGCCTCGAAACATCGTCATCTTGGGTCCAGCCGCGCCCGGCTCTCCATTCCTGCGTGGTCTCCTCAGGGTTCGAGCCGGAGCGCCGTGAGCGTCGCCTTGGCCTCGCGCCATAGCCGCTCGGTGAGCGCGCCGGCGTCCTCCTCGCGCGCGAGCGCCGCCGCTTGGCCGGCCCAAAGCGGCGAATAATCGCTCGACCCGCGCTTCTCCCAATGGGCGCGTAAGGGGGCGACTGCTCCGGTCGCAAGCGGGAACTCGGGCGCGTCGTCGTTCATTGGCCCGTGGTCGCGCATGAAGCGGTTGATAAGACCTCGCGCCGGGCGGCCGGTGAAGAGATTGGTGAGCCGCGTCGCATTGTCGGCCGCTTCGCGAAGCGCGGCGCGATGAAGCGCAGTCGTTGCCGCCTGCGGCGTTCTCAAATACGCGGTGCCGATCTGCGCGGCGCTCGCGCCGAGCGCGAAAGCCGCCGCCAACCCGCGTCCGTCGGCGATCCCGCC
Source organism: uncultured Alphaproteobacteria bacterium (assembly GCA_963794155.1). Taxonomy (GTDB): domain Bacteria; phylum Pseudomonadota; class Alphaproteobacteria; order Rhizobiales; family Beijerinckiaceae; genus Roseiarcus. The sequence continues at coordinate 445,124 of CAWCCX010000013.1, forward strand.
AGCCGCGATGACCGGCAGGCGGACCGCATCGACCACCTGCGGCAGGAGCGCGACAAGCCCCGGCTGGTCGGCGATGTCCTCGCTCAGGAACATGCCGCGATGGCCGCCCGCCTCCGCCCCTTGCGCGATCACGGCGTCGGCGCCGTGCGCCTGAAGCCAGCGCGCCTCGGCGACTGTGGTCGCCGAGGAATAGATCTTCGCTCCCGCAGCCTTCACCCGGGCAATGAGCGCCCCATCCGGCAGGCCGAAATGAAAGCTCACGACCGGAGGCTTCATGGCCTCGACGACCTCCGCCATTGCGGCGTCGAACGGCGCGCGCCCGGGCCCGCTTCCCGCAGCCGACGGATCGAGGGCGGCCTCGGCATAGGCGCCCGAGAGGCGCTCGAGCCATCGCGCCTGCCGATCCGGATCGGGCGCGGGCGGCGCGTGACAGAAGAAGTTGACGTTGAACGGCGCGCGGGTGCGGGCGCGGATTTCGGCAATCTGATCGCTTAAGATCGCCGGGGTGAGCATCGCGCTCGGGATCGACCCGAGGCCGCCCGCTTCGCTGACGGCGACGCAAAGCTCGACGCCTTGCGCCCCCGCCATCGGCGCCTGGATGATCGGCAGGCGCGAGGGAAGCCATTCGCGAGGCATGAGTTGCTCCGAGTTCCGACTTTGCGCGACTATATCTCAACAGGACGCAGATGCGGCGGAGCTACGCCTGGGGATCGTCGACGGACTCAGGCGCGTCGTTGAGGGCTCGCCAGCGGCCGCGGCTGTCGCCCGGCCGGCCTCTGAGGCCGGAGCGCGAACGGCAGCAACAGCGCCCAGTGCGGGCGCGCGTAGCGCTCGGCGAGAAACGGCGTGACCCCGAAGCCTGGTGGGTTCTCCTCGGGGAGAGGCGGGGTCAGAGTGCGGAAAAAGCGGTCCCACACCGACAGCACCGTGCCGAAGTTGGAATTGTAGTACTCCGGCGTCACGGCGTGGTGGGTGCGGTGGAGGCCGGGGGTCATCAGGACGAGGCCGAGCGCGGCGTCGAGCGGAGCCGGCAGGCGTAGGTTGGCGTGCTGCGCGAGCTGCACCGCGAGCGCCAGCGTCGCGTAGATCGGCAACGCCCAGGGCGGCATGCCGATCACCAGCATCAGAAGCAGCGCGGTCATCCCACTGAGGATGATCTCGAACGGATGATGGCGGACGGCCGTGGCGGCGTCGACGTCGATGTCCGAATGATGGACCGAATGCATGCGCCAGAGCGGGAAAAAAGCGTGCATGAGCCGGTGCTGCAGGTAGCCCGCGATGTCTAGGACCACCAAGGACGCGACGAGCACCGCCCACGCGCCGCCCCAGGCGCCGACTGGCGCGAAGGCCGCCACATGCGGGCCGCCGATCTTGAGCAGGAACCATATCGCGATGCTGGCCGGAAGCATGGCGAGAAACAGCCACTGGCCGAAGAGATGGAGGCCGAGATTGGTCGCCCATCGCCAGCCGCGCGGCAGGATGCGCGCCCGCTCCGGCCGCCACGCCTCGATGAACGCGGCCACAACAAAAACGCCGCCGAGCAGCCAGACCTGCTCATCCTGGGCAAAAGAGGCGAGTTGCTCCGGACCGCTCATGCCGCCGCTCGACTGGTCTCAGCCTAGGATCGAAATAGGGAGACGAACGGGTCACAGTAACATCCCCGCGCCGCCGGTCCGACAAATATTTTTCCGGTTGACAGTTGTGTTGACGGGCGTAATGTTCGCTCATCCTTCGGGGGAGGGTCCGGCATGAAATTTGCAACGTCTGCCGGTTCGTCCGGGCTCGTCGCGTTAGCGCTGTTTTTCGGGACTCCCACACCGGGCCAGGCGGGATACAACCCTCCGGTTGGGTCCATTACGACAAGTGTCACGCCGATCACAACCGGAGGGTACGACTGGGATTACACCATTACGCTTAGTTCCAATCGTGCCGATGCTCCGATCGGCGCGATCGAAATCCCTGAGATAAGCGCGGGCGATCTTACATCGACGCTGACGCTGCCCGCCAGCTGGTCGGGAACGGAGATAAGCTCGCCCGCTTTCGCCGATCCCATCTTGAAATCCGGCGCGACGCCGGGCGCGTGGATCCTGCTCACGTCGGACAATTCTGATGGTTGGGTATATCCAAGCGGAACGGTCAGCTTCAACCTCTTCTCGACTTTGGGCGGCCAGGCGGGGGCGGACGTGTCCGCTGCGTTTTATTCGGGGGGTGGTTACCCCGACAATCTCAACTTTACCACAGACCCGTCGACCCCGACCTCCGCGCCAGAGCCTGCGACTTGGGTTCTGATGGGCCTTGGCGCGCTTGGCCTCGTCGCGCTGCGGCGGCGAAAAGGCGCGCTCGCTCCCGCGCGCGCCTAGTCACCGCCTCACGCGAACGCGCGCGCCGCCGCCTTGTGCTTGGCGATCAGAGCTTTGAGATCGACGCCTTCGGGCTGGCCGTCGATGACCCGCCACCGGCCGGCGACCATCACCCGGTCGGCGCGATGCGCCCCGCAGAGGACAAGCGCGGCGATCGGGTCGTGCGCGCCGGAGAAGCGCGGCTCATCGAGGGTGTAGAGCGCGAGGTCGGCCTGCATGCCGACCGCAATGGCGCCGATGTCGTCACGCCCGAGGCAGCGCGCCGAGCCTTGCGTCGCCCAGCTGAGCGCGTCGAGATGAGTGACCGAGGCGCCGTAGCGCAGCCGCCCGAGCATCAGCGAATGGCGGACGGCCTCCATCATGTTCGAAGAATCGTTCGACGCCGAGCCGTCGACGCCGAGGCCGATCGCAACCCCGGCGGCCTCGAGATCCTTGGTCGGGCAGATCCCTTTCGCGAACAACATGTCGGAGGCGGCGCAGTGGGCGACGCCGACTCCGGCGCGGCCGAGACGCTCGATCTCGGCAGGATTGAAATAGATCCCGTGCGCCACCCACGCGCGCGAGGTTAGCCACCCCGCCTCCTCGAGGATGTCGACCGAGCGCTTGCCGAACGCCTGCATGGCGTAGACATCCTCGTCGGGCGACTGGCAGAGGTGGCAATGGAGCCGCGCATCGTAGCGCTCGGCCAGCGCCGCCGAGCCTTCCATCACCCGCTTCGGCACCGCGAGCGGCGAACAGGGCGCGAGCGCGACCCGGACCATCGCGCCGGGGTTCCGGTCGTGATAAAGCCTGAGCGCGCGTTCGCTGTCTTCGAGGATCGTGTCTGAGTCCTGCACGATCGAATCCGGCTGCAGGCCGCCGTCCTTCTCGGATATGCCCATTGAGCCGCGGGTCACCGTCATCCGCAGGCCGAGCCTCATCGCCTCCTCGACTTCGATGTCGATCGCATCCTCGAGCCCCGGCGGAAAGAGATTGTGATGGTCGGCCGCGGTCGTGCAGCCGGAGAGCATCAGTTCGACCAGCGCCATCCTCACCGCGATCCTCAACGCTTCGGGCGTCATGCGCTCCCAGACCCGCTCCATTGCCGCGAGCCAAGGGATGAGCTCCCTGCCGAGCCCGACGGGGTGGGCGCGGGTCAGGGTCTGGTAGAAATGATGATGGGCGTTGACGAGCCCCGGCAGCACGAGGTGGCGCGAGGCGTCGAAGGTCGAGTTCGGACGAATTGCAGGCGATTGGCCGCGGGCGATGCACTCGACGATTTCAGCGCCCTCGACGACGACGCCTCGCTCGGCGCCGGTTGCGAGAATGGCGAGCGGGTCCCTGATCCATAGGCGCATGCGGCGACCGGCTCCGGTTCCGTTCAAGGGCGGGCGATGTGGGCGCATAGGCGAGGCGAGGCGAAACGTAAAGCCGCGGGCTCGCGCTTCCCCTCTCTCCGCCCCGACATTTCACAAAATTGGATTCGACGTCCCGATTTTCGGCCCTTATGGTGGGTCGCGTCGAGGGCGAAAGTGGCGCTTTTGCGGCGCGTCGGCGATCAGCTGAAGCAAGGCGGCGCGTGGGTCAAGTCGCCTCGGAAAATGGACGGCTGGAGGAAATTCGGATGCGCGTTGCGATCATGGCGGCTTTGGCGGGGGCGATCGGGTTCGCCGGACCGGCCCTTGCTCTCGACAAGGTGACCTTCGGCACCAATTGGGTGGCCGACCCCGAGGCCGGCGGTTATTACCAGGCGCTGGTCGACGGGACTTTCGAGAAATACGGTCTCGACGTCACCATTCTGCAAGGAGGCCCGACCTCGAACGGCGGGATGCTGCTCATCGCCGGCAAGATCGAGTTCTATATGGGCGGCGATATGATCGGCGATTTCCTGGCGGTCCAGAACGACATTCCCACCATCGCCGTCGCCGCGCATTTCCAGAAGAATCCGCAAATCTTCATGTCCCATCCGGGCGTCGGCCTCGACAAATGGCAAGACCTTCCCAGCGCCAATCCGGCCTTCGTCAGCAGCGGGGCGGTCAATACGTTCTGGGCGTGGATGCGGCTGGCCTACGGCTTCAAGGACGAGAACATCAAGCCGTACAATTTCAATTCAGCCCCGTTCATCGTTACACCGCGTTCGATCCAGCAAGGCTATCTGACCTCGGAGCCGCTCGAGGTAGCGAAGCAGGGCGGCTTCAAGCCCAACGTCTTCCTGCTCGCCGATTACGGCTATTCGACCTATGCGACCCTGGTCGAATCCCGGCGCGACTACGTGCAGGCGCATCCCGACATTGTCCAGCGCTTCGTCGACGCCTCTACCATCGGCTGGTACCACTATCTCTACGGCGACAACGCCAAGGCCAACGAGGCGATCAAGAGAGAAAATCCGGAAATGACGGACGACCAGATCGACTTTTCGATCAAGAAGATGAAGGAATACGGCATCGTCGATTCCGGCGACACGCTCAAACTCGGCATCGGCGCGATGACCGACGACCGCTGGAGCGAATTCTACAACACCATGGTGAAGGCGGGGGTCGTCAAGGCCGGGATCGACTACAAGAAGGCCTACACCACCCAGTTCGTCAACAAGGGCGTCGGCCTCGACCTTCGGCCGAAGTGAGGGCCCGGAGCTATTTCTTCGCCTGCATCGCGTTATAGGCGTCGGCCGGCAGGGTGACGGAGACGAAGACCGTCGCCTTCTCGTTTGGCCCGATCGGGCCAGCGTTCTTGTGATCGACCGCCGGAATGCTCTTGAGGAAGGCCGCGATCGCCTGCGCGTCGTCGTCGGTAAGATGCGAGAGGGCGGGCCAGGGCATGACCGGGAACAGATTCTTGCCGTCCGGCGTCTTGCCGGTGCGGATTGCGGTCACGATCTGGTCGCTCGACCACGAGCCGATGCCCGTTTCCTTGTCGGGGGTCAGGTTCTGGCCGACGAATATGCCTGCGCCGGGAATTGAGAATCCGACGTCCGACCCGCCGAGATAGCGCTTCATGTCAGGGGAGCCCAGCAACGCGCCGGGCGTGTGGCAGTCCGAGCAGCCGGAGATGGTGACGAGATAGCGCCCGCGCGCAATCTGGGCATCGTCCGCCGAGGCGGGCGAGGGCAGGGAGGCGAATGCTGCCAAGGCCGCGCCGAGCGTCGCCGACAACATCAACCGAGCCATGGTTCACTCCTTTTTGCCGCGGGCAGGCGCTTAAGGCGCGGCCCCGTCCGATATCGGAATCCCGATCAGATGATCAGGAACCCGCCAATGCTGCGCCGGATCGGGCTTGTGCGCGGCCGGCGCGATTGCGCCCCGCCACGCGACCCCCATCATCTGCGCCGTTTGATACGCCATGACGCGAAAGCCTTCGGCCGCCAGCGCCCGTAACCCCGCCGCCACATGCGGCGACACAAGGTCATGAAACACCACCATTGCGGTCGTTTCGAGGTAAGCAGCGCAAGCGAGCGCGTCGTTTCTCGGCGCCTCGCCGTCGTGGTCGCCGTCAATGAACGCGAACGACCACCGCGCCCCGGCCTTGCCGAGCCGAACCACCGCCCCTGGGCTCTTCTCCGGCACGAGGATGGTCGAGGAGGCGCCCCCGGCCCCGCGGACGACCGCCTCGAATTCGCCCCGCCAGTCCGGGTCGGCGAGCAGGGGCTCGACGACGTGGAGCGGCGCAATCCCGGAGGCGACGAGATAGGCGGTCGACCAGCCTCGCCAGGCGCCGATCTCGATCCCGCTTCGCCCCTTGAAGGCGCGCGCGTTGGCGTAGAGGATCGAGGCTTCGTCGCGGTTGATGAAGCCGACCGTCGGATTACGCTTGTCGACGCGAAAAGGGTGGTCGACCTCCTTGCGGAAATAGGGCCAGGTCGAGGCGCTCTTGTCCGCCACGATCATGTTCGGGAACAGATGGTCGAAAACCGGCGCTTCGAGATTGTCGGCGACGTAGTCGGCAGCCATCGATCCGCCTCGAGCGAGGGAACATGTGGGCCGCGCCGGCGTTAACTTGGATTGTCGTTCTGGCGTGTTTCTTGTCGTGGCGGGCCGACGTGACCGACGCGATGGCATGCCGCAACAGCCGACGTCAAGAACGCCGGTCGGCCACCGCCGGCTGGCGCTGCAATGCAGCAAAAATGAGGCCCTTGTACTCCGCTTGTTCTCGCATTACCTGTTGTTTGACCTGGAATAACGAGGTCTATAATCTCCACTATAGAGGCGCGTTGGCCGGCCCGGGCGGCAGACAACGGCCTCGGGAGGACGGTATGCGACCGGTAGAGGCCAGGGTGCGGAATCCTGGGATAACCTTCGACCATTCGCGGCATGCAACTTGCGTTGTTGGGAGACGGGGACGCGGGCCGGAATGGCCCGCCGGAGACGGCAGGTTCGCACGATGAACAAGATCGCGATGCTGAGGACGAACGATACGGCGGTCCGCCTGACCTCGCCGCCGCTGGTGACGCTGCGGGGAGTAGACAAGGTCTTCGCCAATGAGGTCACCGCTCTCGATGGCCTCAACCTTGACATCAAGGCGGGCGAGTTTCTCTCCCTGCTTGGGCCTTCCGGCTGCGGAAAGTCGACGGTCCTGCGCTTGCTGTCGGGCCTCACTGCGCCGACGCGGGGCGAGATTGTCTGGCGGACGAAATGTCCGGAGCTCGGGTTCGTGTTTCAGGAGCCGACGCTGACCCCGTGGTCCGACGTATTCACCAACGTCTGGCTGCCGTTGCGCCTCGCCGGCGTGTCGAAGGAAAAGGCTCGGCCGCGCGTCGAGGAGGCGCTGGAGCAAGTCGGTCTCGCCGGCTTCGCCAAAGCCTATCCGCGGCAGCTCTCCGGCGGGATGAAGATGCGGGTATCGATCGCTCGCGCCCTGGTGACCCGGCCGACGGTTCTGCTGATGGACGAGCCATTCGCCGCGCTGGACGAAATCACGCGCTTGAAACTCAACGACGATCTCGCGGCGCTGCGGGCGCAACTCGGAGCGACGGTCGTGTTCGTGACCCATTCGGTGTTCGAGAGCGTCTATCTTTCGGACCGGATCGTGGTGATGGCGGCGCGGCCGGGACGCGCGGTCGCGGAAATCATTGTCGAAGCGCCGACCGAATCGCGCCACGAGGGGTTCCGGCTTTGCAAAGAGTACGCCGACACTTGCGTTCAAACCTCGGAGGCGCTCCACCTCGCGATGGGCGATAGGCCGCCGAGGATGCTCGAGGGCGGGATGCAGTGAGCCGAGACGATTTCGTCGGCTACGCGGTTCCGGCTCTGACGCTTGGTCTCGGGCTTTTCGCCTGGGAGGGGCTGGTCCGCTACTTCGCCGTCCCATCCTATCTCCTGCCGGCGCCAAGCCTCATCATCGCGACCCTCATCACCGATTGGCCGACGCTTTCCGCCTCGCTCTGGGTGACGCTGTCGATCACGCTTAAGGCGCTCTTGGTCGCGGTCATCGGAAGCGTGACGCTGGCTATCATTTTCGCCCAGTCGCGGATCGTCGAGCGCGCGTTCTATCCGTTCGCGGTGGCGATGCAGGTGACGCCAATCGTCGCCATCGCGCCGCTGCTCCTGATCTATCTGACCCCCGGCGTCGCGGTTCTGGTCTGCGCCTTTCTGGTCGCGTTTTTTCCCCTGCTCGCCAACACCACGCTCGGACTCTCTTCGGCCGACCACAATCTGGTCGACCTTTTCCAGATGTACCGGTCCTCGAAAATGCAGCAGTTCATGCTGCTCAGGCTGCCGTCGGCTTTGCCCTATTTTCTCGCCGGCCTGCGCATCAGCGGCGGCCTGGCGCTGATCGGCGCGATCGTGGCCGAAATCGCCGCCGGGTCGGCCGGCCAAGGGTCGGGCCTTGCGTATCGGATTGTCGAGTCCGGTTTTCGCCTCAATATTCCGCGAATGTTCGCCGCGCTGCTCTTGATTTCGGTCGCGGGCATCACAATTCATCTCCTGCTGACTGCGCTCTCGCACTGGTTGTTGCGCGACTGGCACGACAGCGAGCGCGGGCGGGAAACCTGAACCAAGCACGACATTCGACCGTATGATCTACGAGGCGACGGGCCTTTATGGCCGCTGGTTGCGCCGCGAGCGGTAAAATGTTGCGCCGAAAACGGGAAGGCGAAGCCAAATGAGTATCGGGTATCTCAATATCGAGCGGCGGATCGGGCCGCCCCGGGCCTCCGTTTTGCGCAAGCTCGGCGTTTCCGATCTGGTCACCACGGCGAAATTCGACATCGCCGCCGCGCATGAAGCGCTGGTGCGCCGTCAGGCAGTCCCGGAGCGGATTTGCGCCGACGGCCTCGTGGTCGACGTGCCGGCGGGCGTCTACCATCCGCTGCCCGACTCGAGCTCCGAGTTTTTCATTCGCAATATCAAGGCGATGAACCCGAACCTGATCGCCAAGACACTCGAGATCGGGGCCGGGTGCGGGATCATTTCGCTGTTCATGGCGGCCAACTGGACGTCGCGGACCGTCGCCACCGACATTTCGCCGATCGCCATCGAGGCGACGATCGCCAACGCCAAACTCAACAACGTCACCTTGACGGCTTTTCAATCCGACCTGTTCGAGAAGATCGCCGAAAAGGACTTCGACCTCATCGTCTTCAATACGCCGATGGTCGACAAGAACCCGGAGAACGACATCGAGCGATTCAGCCTGTGCGATCCGCATGGCCGCATCACCGAGGCCTACCTGCGCCAGGCGCGCCGGCACGTGTCGAAGGACGGGCTGATCATTTTCCCGATCTGCAACAATTCCGCCTACGAGGTGATGGACGGGATCGACCTCGACTATCAGATCGTCGGCTTCGAACTCGCCTACAGCGGCTTCTGGCGGGCGATCGTCGGCGCGCGGATCTGAGCCAAGCCGCCCCATCAAGCGACCGCGACTCGCTTGGAAACGGGCGGGCGCGGCGACGTTGAGTCAAATCGTCGCAATGCTGATTTATTCTGAGCGCGGCAAGGGACCGACGATCTCTGGAGACCGACGATGAGCGACCTCGTTTTCATAGCGTTCGACAGCGAGAAAAAAGCCGAGGAGGTGCGCGACAAGATTCTCGCGATGCAGAAGGAATATCTGATCGAGGTCGGCGATGCGGTGATTGCGACCCGCGACGAGAGCGGGCGGGTCAAACTCAATCAGCTCATGCATCCGGCGGCCACAGGCGCGCTGTCCGGCGCGCTTTGGGGCATGTTGATCGGCTGGATTTTTCTCATGCCGGTGGCCGGCGCCGCGGTCGGCGCGGCCTCGGGCGCGCTCGGCGGCTCGCTGGTCGACGTCGGCATCAACGATCAGGAGATGAAGACCCAGGCCAATGAGGCGCTGAAGCCCGGCGCGGCCGGCCTCTTTCTCCTCATCCGCAAGATGACGACGGACAAGGTTCTCGAGGACCTGAAAGGCGTCGGCGGAACTGTCATTCGCACCTCCTTCGACCACGCGAAGGAAAACGCGCTGAAGGAGGCGCTGGCGGGCCATGTCGTGACGGAGGCGGCCAGGACGGACTGACGCGTCGCCGGGGCGCGTGCTAGGATTCGCGCGAGGGCGCAAAATCGCGCCTCGCCTGCGATCGGACGCGAATAATGACGGATGCGGACCCGGTGCCTTCGGGCGTCGTCGCCGAGCCTCGGCGGACCAGAAATTGGGTCAGCCTTTGGGCCGAGGCGCCCTATTTCGCAATCGTTATCATCGGCATTGTCGGCATTTGCTGGTCGAGCCTTTTTCGTAGGCCCACGGCGACCTATTGGGTCATCATGGCGCCGGTCGCCGCGCTTCTCTCCATTGCCGTGGGGTGGGGCCACTTGCCTCAGGGTCGGGGGCGGATCGGGATGGTTGGGATCCAGCTCGGCCAATGGGCGGCCGTGCTCGTGTCCATGTATCTGATCAACGTCAGCAGTGTTGGCGGCCTGGTCACCAGCGACGCGTTGGGCAGCATGATGCTGACGCTGCTCGCTCTCGGCGTCTTCGTCTCGGGAATGGACTTGAGGGACTGGAAGCTTTGCGTCACCGGGGTGTTCCTCGCGATCGCCGTGCCGCTTGTCGCCTGGTTCGAGCAGGCGGCGTTGTTTCTCGTCCTCATCGGCGGCGTCCTGATCGCGCTTGGCCTGTTGTTCTGGTGGGGGCGCGCCAAACTGTCGCCTGATCACGACTGAACCGCTCTCCCTTCGTGTCGAGACTGCAAACCGCGCGCTGCGGCCCTCGGTCTGGGCGGCGGCAAAGGGCGCCGAAACGTGTTCGCGATCGTCGCGGCCGGGACTTGCGCCGCCGGGCGGGATGGCGCCTAAAGGGCGGCTGGCAAAAGGTCGGGGCTGGGCAAGGGGGCTGGGAGGGGGACTCGCTATCGCCTTGCGCGGTCATGACATAACCCGCACGCCGGCGTCGAGGATGGGGATCGGCGGGCTCAAACGCGTCCGCGAGCCTTCGTTCGCCCGCCCGGCGCCGCTTTACCGGCCGGCGGCGCCCGTGACGATGGTTCTCGCCGCGTTCGCGCTCGCCGGCTGCGCGGCGGTCGGCCCCAACTTCGAGCGGCCGGCGGCGCTCGTGTCGCCTGAATTCAAGGAGGTGAAGGGCTGGAAGATCGCGACCCCGCGCGAGAGCGAGCCGAAAGGCCCGTGGTGGTCAGTGTTTCACGACCCGGAGCTCGACCGGCTCGTGCGGGTGGTCGTCGTGTCGAACCAAACCGTCAAAGCCGACGAGGCCGACTATCGCCAGGCGCTGGCGCTCATCAACGAGGCGCGCGCCGGGCTTTTTCCGACTGTGAACGGAACGGGCTCCGCTCAGCGAAGCTCTCCCGACGTCACGACCCTGACCGCGGAAGCCTCGGGAATGTGGACGCTCGATATCTGGGGGCAGGTCCGGCGCGAGGTCGAGGCCCAGCAGGCGGGCGCGGAAGTGAGCGCCGCCAATCTCGCCAACGCGACGCTCGCGGCGCAATCGGCGCTTGCGCTTGCCTATGTGACGCTGCGGGAAGCGGATTCGCTCGAGGATCTGCTGACGAAGACCGTCGTGGAATATAAGCACTCTCTGACAATCACCCAGAACCAATATAACGCTGGCACTGCCGCCAAGTCCGACGTCATCACCGCCGAGGCGCAGGTCCTCAACGCCCAGGCGCAACTCATCGCCGCGGGGGTATCGCGCGCCCAGAGCGAACATGCGATCGCAGTCCTGATGGGCCGACCTCCCGCCGGGCTCTCGATCCCCCAGGGCAGCTTGGCGACCCGCGTTCCCTCGATCCCGGTCGGACTGCCGTCCTCGCTTCTGGAGCGCAGGCCGGATGTCGCCGCGGCGGAGGAAACCATGCGCGAGGCCAACGCCGAGATCGGCGTCGCCTTCGCCGGCTATTTTCCGGCCGTCTCGCTCAACGGCCTCATTGGCTATTCCGGCAACCCGTTCAACGCCGCGTTCGGCCCGGCCAATCCCGTCTGGTCGTTCGGCGCCTCGCTGGCGCAGCCATTGTTCAATGGCGGCCTCACAACCGCCCAGGTGGAGGCGGCGCGCCAGACTTATCAGGCGGACGTCGCGACGTATCGCGAGACGGTGTTGACGGCCATACAGCAGGTCGAGGATGCGCTTTCAGGGATTCGGATCCTGTCGCGCGAAGCCAAAGTGCTGGCCGAGAACGTCCGTATCTCGCGGCAGGCGACGCAGATCACGCTCAACGAATACCAGGCCGGCACCCAGGCCTTCACAGCGGTTGTCACCGCGGAGGAGCAGGAGCTGACGGTGGAGGAAGCCCTCCTGTCGGCTCAAGCACAGGTCCAGACGGACGCCGTGACCTTGAGCGTTGCGCTTGGCGGCGGCTGGACCCAGTCGACGCTGCCTGACGTGGCGGCGCAGACGTCGGACATTCCCCCGCGTTGACGAGCGCGCGCCGATTGACAGGCGGCCGGGCGGGGGCGAAGAGTTGCCTTCTCAGGGAGGAAAGGGGCTGGCGGTAATGAATACAGTTCGCATTGGGGTTGCGGCTCTCGCCGCGACGGTTTTGGTCGGCTGCGTGACTGTCGGCGCGCAGGAAAAGGAAGGGCAGCTTGCCGCCGCGGGGTTCATTCGCCAGCCGGCCGATACGCCCCAGAAACTCGCCAAGCTTCAAGCGCTGCCGCAGAACGCCATCGTCGCAGCGCAACGGAAGGGCCACAACGTCTACATCTACGCCGACGCCGCCGGGTGCAACTGCGCTTTCATCGGCAACGACGCCGCCTACCAGCAGTATCAGCAGATCCGCGCCGCGAACAATATCGCGCAGATGCAAGAGACCACCGCGATATTGAACCAGGAAGCGATGATGGATTGGGGCGGAGCCTGGGGCCCTTACACTCCCGGCTGGTATTGACCGGGACCGCAGGCATTCGCCGGTCGCGTTCGCGAAGGTTTGCGCCGAGGACGAGGCGCTTAGCGATGCTCTCGGCGCCGCGGTCCCTTGCCGCGCACGGCCGTGTTTGAGGCCGCCGGGGCCTGGTCCAACAACTGGGCCTGGAGCCTGCCTCTGATCGTGTTGACGGTGCTTGCGCACACATTCGGCCTCGCTCTGATCCGCGAAAAGGTTGTGCTTCCGCTATCGGGAACATTGGGCCGGCAACGGACTTCGTTCGTGCTCGCCGCCCTTATGGCCCCGACCGTCATGCTGGTGACGGTCCTGCACGCGATCGAATCCGGCGCCTGGGCCATCGCCTATGTCGCGCTCGGCGCGCGCGCCGATTTCGCCTCCGCCATGCTCTATTCGCTGAGCGCGATGACGACCTATGGGCATGCAGAGATTTTCTTGGCCGCCCACTGGCGGTTGATGGGCGCGCTCGAGGCGCTGAACGGCATGATGCTGTTCGGCCTGACGACGGCGTTCCTGTTCGCGGTCCTCCAGCGCCATTGGCCGGCGCCGGGACATTGAAGATGCGTGTCGGCCCGCTACACGCCGAGACCGAAAAACGGGATGACCCGGCACGCCTCGCCCACCTTCGCGGGTACGGCGCGCGGCGCCCTGACGATGAGGCCGTCCGCGAGCGCCATCGTTTTCACCAATGAGGAATTCTGCGCAGGCGCCGGAGTTGCGATGAAGACGCCGTCGGGGCCGCGGGCGAGCGAAGCGCGCGTGTAGTCCTGGCGCGGCCCGTTGGCGGGAAGGTCGACGGCGAGGCGGGCAGGTTGGCTAAGATCGGCGCCTGGGTCGGGTTCGCCATGCAAGGCGCGGATGAGCGGGCGCAGGAACAGAACCGCACAGACGGCCGAGGACGTCGGATTGCCGGGCAGACCGAGGATCCGCATTGCGCCGAGCCGCCCGTGCATCAAGGGTTTGCCGGGACGCATGGCGATGCGCCAGAAGCCGAGCTCCATCCCCTCCGCGACCAGCGCCTGCTGCACGAGGTCATAATCGCCGACCGACGCCCCGCCGAGGGTGACGAGAATGTCTGCCTTGGCGTCGCGCGCCCGGCCCACCCCCTCTTTGAGCGCGCCGAGCTCATCGACCGCAATGCCGAGGTCGATCGCTGTCCCTCCGCACGCCTCGACGATTCCGGCCACGGCGTAATTGTTCGAAGCGACGATCTGCGCCGGGCCTAACGTTCCGCCGGGCGCGACCAATTCGTCGCCGGTGGCCAGGATCGCGACCCGAGCGCGCCGGCGGACCGCCAGATGCGTATGGTTCGCCGCCGCCGCCAGCGCCACGTCGCGGGGGCTGAGGCGGTGGCCGGCGGCGATGAGGGCTTCGCCGGCGTGAAAGTCCATGCCCGCCGCGCGCAGGTTCTCGCCTTCGCGCGCAGCGGCCGAGAGCCTGATCCTGCGCTCGCCGTCGCGCTGGACGTCCTCCTGAATGACGATAGCGTCGGCGCCTTCGGGCATCGGCGCGCCGGTGAAGATGCGGACCGCCTCGCCCGGACCGAGGGCGCCTTTGAAGGCGCGGCCGGCCGACGACTCGCCGATCACCGTCAGGGCCAAGGGCGCCGCCGCGGTGTCGGCGGCGCGCAAAGCATAGCCGTCCATGGCCGAATTGGGGAATGGCGGCTGCGTCCGCAGCGCCATAAGATTGTGCGCGAGCACACGGCCGTAAGACGCCGCGATGGCTACCTTTTCTTCATCCAGAGGAGCCTCGGCTGAAGCCAGCACGCGGGCTAGCGCCTCTTCGACCGTAATCATTGCGTTCATCGGCGTTTCTCCTTCGAGGCCCGCCAATCGCCCGATTTGCCGCCGCGTTTCTCAATCAGGCGCACAGCCTCGATGCTCATGCTCCGGTCGATCGCCTTGGCCATGTCGTAGATGGTCAGGCACGCGACGGAGACGGCGGTCAGCGCCTCCATCTCGACGCCGGTCGGCCCGAGGCATCGCGCCTCGGCCCGCACCGCGAGGCCGGGAAGGGCGTCGTCGGGCATAATGTCGATGAGAACCTTGCTCAGGCTCAAGGGATGGCAGAGCGGGATGAGATCGGCGGTCTTCTTGGCCGCCATGATTCCGGCGATCCGGGCCGCGCCGATCACATCGCCCTTCTTGGCGTCGCCGGCCAGGATCGCGGCCAGGGTTGATGCGGCCATCCGCACGCGCCCTTCGGCGATCGCGACCCGGCTCGTCGGCTCCTTGTCCGTGACGTCGACCATTCGCGCTTCGCCCTTGGCGCCGATATGGCTGAGGGCCTTCGGCTCGTTGGCGGAGGGGACCATCGAATTCAGCGCCTTTCACTCAGGCCTCGGGCCGGTCCCGTCTTTTGCCCGGACCGCCGGCCGGCCGCCCGTTCAAGCAAAATTCCCCGCCCCCGGCAATTGCGGTCAGGCGAGCGATTTGTCGTCTTTCCCGCTCGCATGTAAGGACGCCGCGTGGCGTCGCGTGGCGGGCCTCGACATCTGAAAGCGCGATGATGGCGCGTGACCCGAAGATCGCCTACGTCCTGCTGCGCAACGCCCATTTCGGGCCGCGGCTTGCAAGGTCAGTCGAGCTCTGCGTCCGCGATCTCGTCCTTTACAGCCGCTATGCGTCGACGACCCTGGTCGCCTGTCCGCCGGTCGACGAGCCGTTCGACGGCGTCGAGATCACGACCATTCCCGACGCAGCGATCGGCGGGAATGTCGGCAAGGCGCTCGGCGTCGCCCGGCTTCTGCGGCGCCGCGGGATCGACCTCGCGGTGGTCGAGAACCACCTGCCGGCCGCCGCCTTGATCGCCGCGACGTCGGGCGCGCGCGTCCTCCTGCACAGCCACGCCTACGAGACCGCGCCCCAGGGCGGAGCCGGCATCGCCGCCGCGCGCCTCAAGCTTGCGCCGCTCGCCGGATTCGTATTCGTCAGCGAGGACGCGCTCGCGCGCTTCCGGGCCAATTTTCCTTTCGCACGCGCGCCCATGCGGGCAGTCCCCAACGGACTCGACATGCACGCCTGGTCAGCGGGCGGACCCAAGGACCACTCGATCCTTTGCGTCGGCCGGGCGCTGGCCGACAAGGGGCACCTCGAGGCGATGCGGGCGATCGTCGGCGCGCTCAAGACCCGCCCTGGCTGGAGCGCCCGCTTCATTCTGTCGGCAGTCGATCGGGAGCCCGAGACTGTCCGGGCGCTCCGCGATGCCCGCGGCGAGTCCTGCAGCCGGATCCGGATCGACTCGAATCTGCCCTACGCCGAGGTCAAGGCGGCGTGGGAAAAGGCGGCGATCGGTCTTGCGCTGACGAAGACCCCAGAGCCGTTCGGCCGCACCGCGCTCGAAGCGCTGGCGAGCGGGGCGGCGCTGATTGCCTCTGGCCTCGGCGGCCTCGCCGAAGTCTGCGGCCCTTGCGCGGCGATGGTCGATCCAAACGACGCCGAAGGCCTCGCGGCGACGCTTGGCGCCCTCATGGACGCGCCCGAGCGGCGCGCCGATCTCGCCCGCGCCGGACGCACGCGAGTCGAGGCGCTGTTCGACATCCGAACTGTGGCGCGGCGGATGGACGATTTTATCGCCGCCTGCATTGAGGGGCGGGCAGGGGCCTGAGGCGCCTGTTGCCTTCCGATCGCGCAACCGATAACCCGCGCCGATGCGAGTGGCTCAGGGGCGGCGATGAGTCCGGAAAAGTTTGCGTTTTTTGTCGGCGTCGCGGTGTTCGCCGGCGGAGCGGTCGGGCTCATCCTCCAACGCGTCCTGCCGGAGAAATTCACCACCGGCGGTCCGCGCGACATGATCGGCGCGGTCGTCGGCATGCTCACGCTTTTGTCCGCTCTCGTGCTCGGACTCCTGATCTGGACCGCGTACGGGGTCTATTCCGGTCAGAATCTGGCGGTGCAGACCTTGGCCGCGAAGGTCCTGCAGCTCGATCTCGCCCTCGCCGACTACGGGCCGGACGCGATGCCGGTGCGCGTAAAGGTGCGGCAGAACCTGGGCAAGACGATCGACGATATCTGGGGCGCCAACGAGAGCGACTCCACCTTCGTCGTCAAGAACTTTTCCGCCGCGGTCGAGAGCCTGCGCAACCGGGAAAAGGCTCTGGCCGAACTTCACCCCTCGACGGACGCGGAAAAGCGGGCGCTGAACTCGGCGACCGCGACCGTCGCGGCGATCGGCCAGTCGCGGCTGCAGATGTCGTTTGCGCTCGCGAACCCGGTCTCCTATCCGCTCATACTCATGGTGGTCGGATGGGCGACGTTTCTGTTCTGCGGCTATGGCCTGATGTCGAAAGGCAACCCGATGTCGATCGCGGCGGGGGCAATCGGCGCGATCGCGGTCGCGAGCGCGGTCTATCTGGTCCTCGACCTCAGCGATCCCTACGTCGGCGCGTTCCGCAGCTCGCCGGCGCCGCTCGAGCAGGTGCTTGCGGTCATGGGCAAGGAGTAAAGACGCGCGACCCGGCGCCCTCGTTCGAATCCATCTTGCTTTTCGTCGGCGCGGCGGAAAGTCTGCGTTGCTGTGACGTCGACCTCCTCGCTCTCCAAAATTGCACAGCCCACCGTCGATTCGCCGCTGATCGGGCGCGGCGATCCTCGTTTCTGGCGGGTGAGCATCGGCCTGTTTCTGGGCGGTCTTGCAACCTTTGGCGTGCTCTACTGCGTTCAGCCGCTGATGCCGGGCTTCGCCAACGCATTTTCGATTTCCCCGGCCGCCGCGAGCCTTTCGCTGTCGGCCCCGACCGGCGTCCTGGCGGTCGCGATGGTCTTCGCCGGAACGGTGTCGGACGTCTGGGGACGGAAGGCGGTCATGACCGCGTCTCTGGCCGCCGCGGCCGCGACGACGCTCGCCGCCTCGCTTTCGCCGGGCTGGACGACGCTGATCGCGCTTCGCGCGCTCACCGGCCTTGCGCTCTCTGGAGTTCCGGCGGTGGCGATGGCCTATCTGGCCGAGGAGATGGACCGCTCGGCGATCGGGCTGGCGATGGGCCTTTACATCGCCGGCAACACGCTCGGCGGCATGGCTGGGCGCCTGGGGGGCGCGGCGATCGCCGACGTCTGGGGATGGCGGGCGGCGATCGCAGTGGTGGGGCTCGTTTCGCTCGCCGCAGCGGGCGTGTTCGCTTTCGCGCTGCCAACGGAGCGGACGCCCGCGCTGAAGACCGGGCCGACTGCGCTTCTGCCGGCGATCCGCGCGCATTTCGCCGATCCGGGCTTGAGATACCTGTTCGTCCTCGGCTTTCTCTTGATGGGCTCCCTCGTCACCACCTATAACTACGTCGGCTTTCGGCTGGCTCAGCCGCCCTTTTCGCTGAGCCAGGCGGCGATCGGTTTCGTGTTCTCGATCTACCTCGTCGGCGCGGTCAGTTCGGCGGTCATGGGCGAACTCGCCGGACGCCATGGCCGGCGTCGCGTCATCGGCTTCGCGATCGTGCTCATGCCGATTGGAATCGTCTTGACCTTGCCCGACAGTCTGCCGCTGACCATCCTCGGCGTCGGCGTTCTGACCGCCGGGTTTTTCGGCGGCCATTCGATCGCCTCGAGCTGGGTCGGTCTCAGGGCCGAAACGGCGAAGGCCCAGGCGAGCGCGATCTACCTGTTCTTCTACTACGCCGGCTCGAGCGTCGCGGGCTCTCTGGGCGGCTGGGCCTACGCGAGCGACGGGTGGCCCGGAGTGGCGGCGTTCGTCGGCGCGCTCTCGGCGCTGGCGCTCTTGGTGGCGATGAAGCTCGCGCGGGTCCAGCCGCCGGCGCATCTTCGCGCTTCGTAGAGAGGGCGCTCGGGCCATGGAATGGCGGGACGAAGGGCTCATCATCGGCGTCCGCAGGCACGGCGAGCAATCGGCGATCGTGGAGGCGATGACCCGGTCGCATGGCCGTCATCTCGGCCTTGTTCGCGGCGGGCGCTCGCCGCGGTTCGGGGCGACGCTGCAGCCGGGCAATACGATCGGCCTCGTCTGGCGGGCGAGGCTCGACGAGCATCTGGGCGCCTACGCCGTCGAACCGGTCGCGCTGAGGGCCGGGCGCCTGATGGGAAGCGCGCTGGCGCTCGCCGGGCTCAATTATCTTGCGGCGCTGGTCCGAATCCTGCCAGAGCGCGATCCGCATGAGGGGGTCTACGAAGCGCTGAGCGTCATCGTCGAGGCGCTCGACGACAGCGCGCTCGGCCCCGCGCTCGTGGCCCGGTTCGAGGCGCAGATCCTGGCTGAGTGCGGTTTTCGGCTCGACCTCAGCCGCTGCGCCGCGACTGGCGCGACCGAGGGCTTGGCCTTCGTCTCGCCGCGGTCGGGCCGGGCGGTGAGCGCCGAAGCCGGGGCGCCGTGGCGCGACCGATTGCTGCCGCTGCCCGCCTTCTTGCGCGAAGGGGCGCGACTCGAAGCGCGGCCGAGCGCCGGCGAAATCGCCGACGGGTTCCGCCTGACCGGCTTCTTTCTCGCCCGCGACCTGTTCGGGCCGAACAACGCGCCGCTGCCGGACTCGCGCGCCGCCTTCCTGACAGCCGCGGCGAAGACGGAGGGCGCGCGATAGCCGGCGAAAAAAGCTATCCGACCTCGAACACGGACAGCGCGACGCGGTCCGGATAGCGAGCTCCGCTGGCGATGAAGAGCGGCCTGGTCAGCCATTGATGGGCCGGCGCAGCGGTCTCGAACCGTGGCGTGCTGCGGAAATAGACCTCGCCCGGATCGACCGGTTCGCCGCGGGTAATGCGCGCCATCACCTCCGGGGGGCCGAACCGGACGCCGGAATTCTCGATATAGACCATGCTTCCGTCGTCGAGCCGGGCGAGGTAGCGAGCCTCCAGCCGGGTGAAACCATCCCGGGCGATCACCTGATAGTCGGCGCCTGCATTCAGGATCGTCCCGTTCAGCCTTTCGCCCCGAATGACGCCGCCGGTGATCGGCACGACCCGCCTCAGGCCTTGCGCGCTCTCACCGACCGCAATCGGCGCCCCGACTTCGACAAGGAAATCCGCTACGTGGGTGAGGGTCGGGGTCATAAGGCGAGCTCCAGAGCAGGCCTCGACCATAGGTCGTCATCTCCGTCCAGTCGCCGCATTTCGCGCGCCTGCCGCGGCGTCGCTCAGATGCCCGCGTACCATTCGTAGCCGCGGTCCTCCCAGAATCCGCCGCGGCCGCGGGCGATGCCTGAGAAGCCGTCGATCGCCTCGATCCGCATGATGTATTTCGCCATCTTATAGCCGAGCTGCCGCTCGACCCTGAGGCGCAGCGGCGCGCCGTGCTCGACTTTCAGCGGCGCGAAATTCATTTCATAGGCGAGAATGGTTTGCGGATGAAAGGCGTCGATGAGGTCGATCGTCTCGTAATAGCGCCCGGTGTTGTCGAGCGTCTGCTCGAGGGTATCGGCGCAGAAGAAGGCGAGGTAGCGGGCTTGCGGCTTCAATCCCGCGGCGGCGATGAGAGCAGACAACTGGACGCCCTTCCATTGCCCGATGCAGCTCCAACCCTCGACGCAGTCGTGCCGGGTGATCTGCGTCCGCGACGGAAGGCTGCGCAGGTCGGCGAGCGTGAGCTTCGTCGGCCGTTCGACGAGGCCGCCGACCTCGAGCTTCCAATCGGAGAAACCGCCCTGGCGCAGAGCGACATAGGCGGGATCGTCGGGATCAATCGAGCCGTTGGGCTTGAAGGTCGAAGTGATCGCGGATTGCGGATATTCCGGCGCGAGCGCGGTGCGCGGCGCGAGCAGGGCGCGTTGGACCGATTTGGTTAGCGCTTCAGCCTTGTCCAGGAACGCGAGCGCCGCCGGCGACCCCGCATCGCACCCCGCAAGCGGCGCGGCCGCGGCCCCGGCGGCGAGGCCGAGGAGGAGCCTGCGGCGGCTGAGGCGTGGTCCCGCCGGCCGGATCAGACCGTCGCTAATCATCGCTGAGCCTCCTTGATGCGATACCGGCCGGTGATCATCGAGCGCATATTGTTGATCGGGCCCGAGAGAACCACCATCACCAGATGCACGATGACGAACAGGACGAGATAGGTCGCGAGCAGGAAATGCGCGGCGCGCGCCGCCTGCCGCCCGCCAAAGAGCGTGAGAAGCCACGGGAAGGCGGCGTCCATTGCCGGCGACATGGTGAGCCCGGCGAGGATCAGGACGGGAAAGGCGATGACCACGCTCAGATAGGCGAGCTTCTGCAGCACGTTGTAGTGCAGCGCCTCGTCGCCGGCGGGAAACCTGAGCCGCGCGTGATCGACGATCGCGCGCGGAATCGCCCGGATGTCGGCAACGCTCGGCCAGAGGTCGCGAATATGCCGGCGCCCGAGGAGATAGGCAAAATAGATGAGCCCGTTGAGCACGAGAATCCAGGCGAAAAAGAAGTGCCAGCGCCGCCCCATCGCCAGATCCTGATAAGCGGGTAGCGTCGCCCAGGACGGAAAGCCGCGTTCTTCAAGTTGCCCGTCGTCGCCGCGAGAGGCGCCAAGCAGTCCGGTCGTGTCGAACGCGCGGCCGAAGATCGTGGTCAGGCCGGCGGTCGGATCTCCATTGTCGTTCTCGCGCGCCGAGAGCGAAAGGAACGGATGCTCGAAACTGGTTGCGGGGCCCCAGGTGAGCGCCGGATCGGCATTGAAGATCTGCATTCCGCTCATCAGCAGGACAAGGAAGCAGGCCGCATTGACCCAGTGGCAGACGCGCACGACCACGGAGTGCCGAAAGACGACGCGCCCGCCCGAAGCGGCGCTTACGCGCCAAGCCGAAGGGACTGAGGTCATTTCCATTTCTCCCGAGCCGCCGGTCAGCGGCGCAAGACATTACGCCGCTGGACGGGCGAAAGTTTCACCAGCGCGATCCTGACGCCAATTTGGCGCTTTTTTGGGCCGGGGCCTGAAACCCTGGGCCGGGCGTCCCGTATCCACTTCGTCCCGATCGACGAGCGCATGATGGGTCGACGGGTTCGAACCAACATTGGAGACCAACATGAACGCCAGGATTTCGCTTACCGCCGCGGCGCTCGCCGCCAGCGTCGCCTTCGCCGCGCCAATCGCGGCGCCCTTCGTTGCGCCAGCCTACGCCGAAATGACCAAAATGGTCGGCGGCGCGCCGATGTATCCCAGCAAGAACATCATCGAAAACGCCGTCAATTCGAAAGATCACACAACGCTGGTCGCGGCGGTGAAGGCTGCCGGCCTCGTCGATACGCTCGAGGGCGCAGGACCCTTCACGGTCTTCGCGCCGACCAACGAGGCCTTCGCCCGTCTGCCGGCCGGCACGGTCGAGACGTTGCTCAAGCCGGAGAACAAGGGGACCCTGACCGCGATCCTGACCTATCACGTCGTGCCCGGCCGCCTGACCGAAGCCGAAATCGACGCCATGATCCGCGACGGCGGCGGCAAGGCGACGCTGAAGACCGTCCAGGGCGAGGAGCTCACCTTCGCGCGCGCCGACGGACATCTCTGGGTGATCGACGCCAAGGGCGACAAGGCCGAAGTCACGATTCCGAACGTGATGCAGTCGAACGGGGTCATCCAGGTGATCAACAAGGTGCTGCTCCCGAGCTGAGCCTCCTCCTACGGCTCAGGGGGAAGCAGCGGGCGGACGCCATCAGCGTCCGCCCTTTTCGCGCTCGCGGCGCGTTTCGCGAACGGCGGGCCGGTTGCGCCGGTCGTGCGCGGCGCTTTAGGATGCCCGAATGACATTCCGGGGAGAGGCGCCGGGCAGGGGAGCGCCGGCTCCGGCCAGGGACGATCTGGCCGATCTCTTGGCCCGCATCGCGGCCCGCGACGCGCCAGCCTTCACGGCGCTCTACAAGGCGAGTAGCGCGAAACTCTACGGGATTGTCGCCCGTATCCTTCCCAGAGGCGGCGACGCGGCCGCTGACGTGCTTCAGGAGGCCTATGTGCGGATCTGGGAAAAGGCCGGCGAATTCGATCCCGCGAAAGGTTCCCCGCTCGCCTGGATGGCGACCATCGCCCGCAATCGCGCGCTCGACGAGGTCCGCCGGGTTCGTCCCGGCTCGCTCGAGGACATGCCCGAGAGCTTCGAGCCGGCCGCGGATGACGTCGACCCGCTGGCGGGCAGGGAGCGGTCCGAGGGGCTCGCGGCGCTCTTGAAGTGTCTTGCGGCCTTGGACGAGGAGAAACGCGCGGTCGTGTTGCTGGCCTATTACCGCGGTTCAAGCCGCGAGGCGCTCGCCCAGCGCTTCGGGCGGCCGGTTCCGACAATAAAAACTTGGCTCCATCGCAGCCTCGCGCAACTGAGGGATTGCCTGGCGTCATGACGATCACGCCCGACGACGATTTCGCCGCCGCCGAATATGCGCTGGGCACCCTCGATCCGGGCGAGCGCGCGGTTCTGGCGGCGCGGCGGTTGCGCGAGCCCGACCTCGACGAAGCGATCCGCGCCTGGGAGGCGCGGCTTGCTCCGCTCGCCGAGGCGGCAGGGCCGATCGAACCGCCGCGCGACCTCCTGGCCGCGATCGAAACGCGCATTCGAGGCGCCGCGTCCCAGGCGCTTGCGAACGGAGCGCCTGCGAACGGGGCGATGGTCGCGCTGAGGCGCAGCGTGACGCGCTGGCGCGCGGCGGCGATCGCCGCCTCGATCGTCGCCGTCCTCCTCGCCGGCAGCTTCATCGCCCGCGAGGCGACCCGGGAGGCAGTCCCGCATGAATATGTCGCCATCCTGCAGAAGGACGCCGCTTCGCCCGCATTCGCGATCACCGTCAATCTCGACACGCGCGAATTCACGGTGCGCCCGGTCGCGGCGAGCGCGCCGCCCGGCAAGGCGTACGAATTGTGGCTCATCGACCCCAAGATCGGTCCGCCGCGGTCGCTAGGCGTCATCGCCGCCGATAGCGCAACCCGACGCGCCAATCTCGCCCAGTATGATCGCGCGGTGGTCGAGGACGCGACCTACGCCATAACCGTCGAGCCGCCCGGCGGCTCCCCAGACGGCAAGCCATCGGGGCCGCCGGTCTTCGTCGGCAAGCTGATCCCGGTCGGGCCTTGAGACGCCGGGCCCGGTTCGACGAGACGGGCCTTCTCCCCGCCGAAGCGCGGAACAAATGACGCTCGCGAACGTTCGAATTGCAGGCTTGGCCTAGCGCGCGCGGCCCACGGGCGCGGCGGTCGGCGAAGGCGCTCGCATCGTTCAACCGGTTCGCGCTCCTCTTTCGCCGCCGCAGCGACCGCGACGTCGGCGTTGCTGGAAAGAGGAGCACGTCATGAACGGTGCATTTTTGGCCGCCACGGCCGCAGCATTGGCGGGCCTCACGGGATACGGCATGCGCGGGCAAGACTTGACGCCCGCTCAAGACTTGACCACGCAGGAGGACAGTCAGGACGCGGGCGTCTTTTCTCGGTGGTTGATGGCCGACGCGCCGGAATGCGTGCCCGTCTCCCAGATCGGCTCGGTGTCTCACGTGACGAGGCTCACCCCCGAGCAGTTCCAGTTCGTGCGGGCCCTCTACGTCGCCATTCCTCCGGTTTCACGGCAGCTTCCGCCGGGCGACAGCGCGGTGATGGCGAGCGCCGGCGGCAAGGCGATGATCGCGCTCGTCGCCGACGGTCAAGCCTGCGCGCGCTTCCTCGCGCCGGATTTCGTTCTGTCGATGCTGGTTGAGGTCGGCAGGGGCGACATCGGGATGATCGGCCAGCCCATCTGACGGGAACCCGCGATCGGGGCTCCACGTTCGTCCGCTGACGCGAATCATGCGTGCGGCGTCAGGCCTTGCTCTATTGCGGGCGGCGCAATTCCCTTTTATGGAGTCGAAAGCGTTCGAGTCGGGACGCTTGCGCATTGCAAGTCCCGCGACCAGTAACGGGCCCGCCGGGGGCAACGGCGGTCGATCGTGCGGCTTGGGGCGAGGGGAATGCGGAAATATTCCGGAGCGCTTTTTCTCGCCGCCGCGCTCGGCGCAGCGCCAGCGGCCGCCGCCGACCTGCCTACCAAGAAGCCGGCGCCTGAGCCTTTGGTCGCTCCGCCGCTGCCCTCGACCTGGCGTTTCGAGATCACCGGCTACGGCTGGGCGACCAGCATTGCGGGAAGCACGGGCTTCGGCACTCTGCCGACGCTGCCCTATTACGCAAGCTTCGGCAAAGTGCTCGAACACTTTCAAGGCGCGTTCATGGGCAGCATAGTCGCCCGGAACGACACGTTCATCGGCGGAATCGATTTCATCTGGGCGCGGATCGGCGGGTCTGACACCCTTAGCAACCCAGACAATGCGCTCTACGGCGGGAAGACGACCCTCACCCTCAACGAGAGCGCCATCACCGCCTTCGGCGGCCTTCGCGTGCCGCTTGGCGTGCCGAACCTCGATCTCTACGGCACGGTCGGCGCCCGCAACTTCTACAGCGGGACCAAGCTCAGCGTCAGCGGCCCGTTCGGATTGTTCAATGGGACCGAAACCGTGAACAAGGACTGGGTCATGCCGGTCGCCGGCTTCGCCGGGCAGTATCGCTTCTACGACCGCTGGTTCATGAACATGCTCGCCGACCTCGGCGGCTGGTCCGACGCCGCAACCGGGCAGGCGCTCGCCTCGGTTGGCTACAACTGGACGCAGAACATCGCAACGACCATCGGTTATCGCGTCATGTACACCTACACCCATCAGGACACCGGCTTCAATGAGCTCACCTTCGAGCCGAGGAGCTTCCGCTACCAGCAGTGGATGTACGGACCCTTCGCCGGGTTCAAAATCTCCTTCTGAGCGCCCCGGCTGCCGTTTCGGGCTTGCTCACCACGCCTCGAACGCGCGCGTGACGCGCTTCATGAACGCCGTCCGCCGCGCCGCGGTCGAGAAGTTCATGTCGTAATGGGCGAGATATTCGAACCGGCCCCTGGGATCGATGAGCGCGCCGATGTTATAATGCACGAAGCGTTGCACGGGGTTGTTCTTTGCCGCGACGGCGCGTCGGTCTTCGCCGTAAGTGCAGACCGCCGCCATGCGCTTGAGGTTCCATAAGTTCGGGTGAAAGAGGCCCGCTTCGTCGATGCGCAGCGCGACGCCGGGCAGAAACACCCGCTGGAAATAGCCCTGCATCATCGCCGGGAGCCCATCGAACCAGACCGGAAACACCAAGACGAGCGCTTCGGCGGCGCGAAGGCGCTTAACGTAAGGTTCGACCTCGCGGATGTTGACCCTGGCGTCGACGTAGTGGGCGAACTGCTCGCGCGACATGACCGGATCGAACCGCTCGGCATAGAGGTCGAGATCGTCGACGCTATGCCCGCCCCCGCGCAGGGTCTCGACGGCGCGGACGTGAAGCGCGGCGATGAAGCTCGTCTCCAACGGATGAGCGTAGACGACAAGAATGCGCAACCGCTAGGCTCCAGTCGGCTCGGCTCGCCGATCCCGAACCCCCGAACCGCGTTCGGCGCCGACGAGGAATTCGATGCGTGGCGGGGCGACCAGCATGTCCCGGATTTCGTCCTCGAGCACCCGATCGGCGTTGGTGACCCGCTCGCGCAAATGCATGAGTTCGAGCCACGTCTCGATGAGGTAGGTTTCCTCATAACGCCCGAATTCGCCGGCGTCTTCGAATATTCCCCATGCGAACGCGCCGTCGCGCCGCCGCTCGAACCCAAGTTCGTCGAGGGCGCGCAGGAACGGCGCGCGGTCCTTGGGATCGATCCGGTACTCGATCTTCACCAGGACCGGCCCGCGATTGTTATCGATCTCCTCGTGGGTCTGCGGAAGGTTCCAATGCTGGGAGGGCGAAAGATCGAGCGCCGCGCTCTGCTGCAGCTTCCAACGCCAGGTGAAGGGGATCGCCACGATCGCGCCCCCGGCCGCAAGAAGGAGCGCGGCCGGGAGTCCGGTCTTCGCGGCGATGTCCCCCCATGCCGCGCTGCACAGGGTCATCGTCCCGAAGATGACGGTCAGGAAGATCGCCAGGCCTCGGCCGCGCACCCAATCCGGCAGGACGTTCTGGGCGGAGGTGTAGAGGCAGGTCAAGTTGGTGACCCAGGCGACGCCGGCCAGCAGGGAGGCTGAAAGCGCGATTGTGAGATCCTGGGCAAATGCGAACAGGGCGAGCGCGATTGCGGTCAGGATCGTCGCCAGCGCGACCAGCCGGTCGGGGCCGAGCCGCTCGTGCAACTTTCCGTGTTTGAGCGAGCCGAGGATCGCGCCGGCGCTGATCGCGCTGAGGAGCAGGCCGTAATGTTCCGCGCCCTGTCCGGTTCGGCGGGCGATCAACGGCAACAGGCCCCAATATGCGGCGGTGAACGGATAGACCGCCATCGTGCGCGCCAGCGTGGCCCAAAGCAGGCGGTTGTTGGCCGCGTGCCGAAGGCCGGTGCGGAGCGCGCTGGTGAGTCTCTCCGCGGGAAGCGACGCCGTCCGTTTGGCCGGCGCGCGCCACCAGGTGAGCGCAGCGATCACGGCCAGATTGGCGGCGATGAAGATCCAGAACGGGGTCGTGACCCCGAACTTTACGATGAGCAGGCCGCCGAGGGCAGGACCAAGCGTGCGGCTGATATTGTAGCCGACGCTGTGCGCCGCGATGGCCCCGGGGATGTCGGGCTTCGGCACCAGCAGAGGCACGATCGACAGCCAGGCCGGAACGTTCAGCGACCATGCCGCGCTGAGGACGAACGTGGTCACGAGCAACAGAAGCGGCGAAGCGAAATCGAGCGAGACCGCGGCGGCGAATACCGCCATCAGCGCCGCGATCGCGTAGGAAACCGCAATGATCATGCGCCGCGGATCGACGATATCGGCGATCGCGCCCGCGGGTAGGGTGAACAGGAACATCGGCAGCATCGTCGCCGCATGCACCAGCGCGACGTCGAACGGGTTGACATCGATCGTCGTCATCAGCCAGCCCGACGCCGTATCGTACATCGCGATGCCGAGGAGCGCGAACGTGCTCGCCGCCCAGACAACTGCGAACGCCGGATGGGCGAAAGCGCCAAGCCAGCTCGGCGCGTCTGCCGTGGGCTCTTGAGGGAGGCGGAAATCCATCTTCGAAACGCTCCTCGTGGCCTGGGACCCGCGCGCGCTTAGTGCGACACCAGAGTGCAGCGGCCGGCGGGGAGGAGAAGATCCCGCGTCACTCCGCCGAACGCCCACTCGCGCAGACGGCTGTGCCCGAACGCTCCCGCCACGATCAAATCGACTTCGAGGTCCTTGGCGATCGCGGCGAGATGTGAGGCCTCAGCGCCGTTCAGCGGCGTCGCCAGACAGTTCGCCTCGACGCCGTGCCGAGCGAGCCACTCGCCGACATCCGACAGGCGGCTTCGCGCCGCGTCCATGTCGCGCTCGCCGGCGAGTTCGACGACGTCGACCCTTTTGCTCGCCTTGAGGATCGGCAGGGCGTCGGCCACCGCCCGCCGCGCCTCGCGCAAATCCTTCCAGCAAACCATGGCTCGCCTCAATTTCAGGCCGGTCGCGCCGGCTGGAGCGATGAGAATGGGCCGGCCGGCGCGCATCAGGAGATCGCTCACGTCGATTTCGAGCGAGGGGACGAAGATCCGCTCGGCCGGCTCGGCGCCGGCGACGATCAAGTCGAACTCCGCGAGTTTCACCGGCGAGGCGCTGGGACGGCGGCCCAGCGGTCAGTTCGGCGCGCCACTGAAGATCTTCCACCATCGACAAGGCGGAACGGAACTCGGCCTCGACCGCCTCCGCGCGCCGGCGAAATTCCTTGTGTTCGCGGTCCGGCGGCGCGCCGGGGCCGGCGCCCACGATCGCAGGATGCATCGAGGGTTGCCGCGCGGCGACGCCGATGACAGCGGCGGAGAAAAGCTGCGCCAGGTCGGCGACGACCGTCAGCAGCTCCGCATTGGACCGATCCATGCGCATGCAGGCCATCAGGACGGAAATCGTCGCCAAGCAAAATCTCCGCGGCCGATACGCGCAAAAGACGCAGGTCGTCTCGAACAGGATCAGTTCGCCGTCGGGCTGCGCCCTTGCGCCGCGATCGGCCCAAACATAGCGGCAAGATCGTCGATTCCAAAGCTTGTCACAACCATCAGCGAGCCCGCGGTCGCGCTCGCGAAGGAGCTTTGGCCTGGAATCGGCGACTCCCCAAGCAACTTTGGGATCGGTCGCCGGTTCCGGTAGACGCCGGGGCCGATCAAAAAAGGTTTACCGTCTGACCGCTCGTTTGGGGGTCGTTTCCGCCTCGTTCGGACTGCCGAGGCGTCTTGAAAGTTCGATCATCGTTCTCCATTTAGACCGTGCTTCAGTCGCGTTTTCCGCCCTTTAAGTCTCGCGCTTCTGGTGGGGTTCTCTTCTTGTCCAGCGAGTTTAGCGTCAATCCGGACGCGCCCGCAGGCCGCGACTGGCGCTGGGGCGTTTTTGGCAATCTTGCGTTCACGATCATCCTGATCGCGAGTTCGGCGTCGAACGTCGGATTTGCGATGTATGACACGTCGACGAACTGGTTGATGACCAGTCTCAATCCCAATCCGATGATGGTCTCGGCGGTTCAGGTTGCGACCACGTTGCCGATGTTTCTTCTGACCCTGCCCGCCGGCGCGCTGACCGACATTATCGACGCGCGCAGGCTCTTGATCGGCGCGCAGCTCGCCGTGACTGCGATCTCGATCGTATTTGCGACGGTGGTGACGTTGCATTTGGCGACGCCGGCCGTGTTGTTAGCGACCACATTTTGCCTCGGCGCGACCGGCGCGCTCGCCGCTCCGGCCTGGCTCGTCATCACGCCGATGCTGGTTCCCAGGCAGGATCTCGACAGCGCCATCGCCATCAACAATGCGAGCTACAACGTCAGCCGCGCGATCGGCCCGGCTATCGGCGGGTTGGCGATCGCGGCTTTCAGCATCGCCTTGCCGTTCTGGTGCTTTTGTATCGGCAACATCGCGGTCGCGATTGCGCTTCTCTGGTGGCGAGCGCCGCGCCGGGCGAGGGAGTCGCTCCCGGCCGAGCGTCTTGTCAGCGCGGTCCGCACCGGCCTGCGCTACGCCAGAAACAATCGCGACCTCGATTCGACGCTGATCCGCGCCGTCGCCTTTTTCCCGTTTGCGAGCGCCTATTGGGCGCTGCTGCCTCTGGTCGCTCGCCAGCAGATGCACAATGGGCCGGAGGTCTACGGCATCCTGCTCGGCATGATCGGCGTCGGCTCGATTCTCGGGTCGTTCGCGCTCAACGGCCTCAAGGCGCGCCTCGGTCCCGATCGGCTCGCCGCGCTCGGGACCATCGGAACGATCCTCGCGCTCGCGCTCTATGGCGCGGCGCGGCAGCCTGCGATTGCGATCGCGGCGAGCCTGATCGCGGGCGCATCATGGATCACGGTGATGACGACGCTGTTCGTCTCCGCGCAGGTCGCGTTGCCGGAGTGGGTGCGCGGCCGCGGTCTGGCGATTTTTCTTACCGCGTTCTTCGGCGCCATGACGCTCGGCAGCGCCGTTTGGGGCAAGGTTGCGAGCGTCGAGGGACTGTCCAATAGTCTCTATATCGCCGCCGCGGGCGCGGCGCTCGGGATGGTGCTGACCCTTCGATGGAGGCTGCAGGGCGCCGCGACGCTCGACCTCACGCCGTCGATGCATTGGCGGACGCCGGCGTTCGTGCATCGGGTGGAAGACGATGAGGGGCCGATCCTGGTGACGGTCGAATATCAGATCGACCCGAAGGATCACCGGCCGTTCCTCGAGGTGATCCACGAGATCGGCCTCGAGCGAAAGCGCGATGGCGCCTATGCGTGGGGAGCGTTCGAGGACGTAACGGTCAACGGCAGGATCGTCGAGACGTTTCTCATTCAATCAATGCTCGAACTGAGGCACCTGCGCACCCGGGTGACGATCGCCGACCGCATGATCGAGGATCAGGCGCGCGCGTTCCTGAAAGAGCCGCCCAAGGTGACGTTTCTGGTCGCGCCCCGGCGGCACCGTCACGTCCGGCGGAAAGGATCGGCCCGCCTTGCGCCGCGGCAGGAGGCCCAGGAGGCGGCGGAGGTCGGGTAGGGCGCGGTCAATCCGACGCGACACCCGGTCGCGCGGCGCGCTCCGATTCGGCGATCGGCTTCGCCATGACCCGAATGACCTCGTCCTCGGTCGCGACGCGGCGAAAGCGACCGAGCGCGCCGGCGCGGCGGAACGCGTCATGCAGATAGGAGCCGGCGGGCGGGCAGGCCCAAAAATCGTAGCCGGTCCACACGATCGCTTCGCTCCACAGATGCACGAAGGTTGCGCCTTCAGCTGCATCGTGGGCCCAATCCCGATAAGACGTCAGGAAGAGCTTCCAGAATTGCTCCGGCTCGATCGGATAGCAGAGTCGGGAGTCGAGGGCGCGGTCATAGAGACCGTGTTTGATCAGGACCGGCGTCAGTAGGAATGGGCCGATTGCGCCCCATCTCTCGTCAACGTCGATCGCGGCCTCAGAAGCCGCGACGAGTTCGGCGAGGGCCGGGTGCGATGGCGGGAGCCTCAGCACCGCGTTGTTGACGAGGCTCGTCCCGACGGCGTCGGCTTGTCGGCAGAAGATCACGCCGTCGCTTGCGAACGCAGGCCTCGTCAGGCAAAGGATGTCGGTATCGACCCAGCAATATCCGGTGTCCCGGATCATCCGGTAGCGGAAGAAGTCGGCAAAGGTGGCGAGCGACGGCTTGCCGTTGGCGATGAAGCGGCTGATGAGCGACTCGTCCGGGCAAATCGTCCTCGCGTCCTCGAGCCGGACGCCGGGCGGCAGGTCGAGGAGCGGATCGTAGCTGAAGACGCGCAGGCTCGCGCCTGCGCCGGCGAACGAGGCGAGGCAGGCGTAAGCGAACGGGTTGAGCGTTCCGTGCCAGAACGAGGCGAATTCGCAACCGTCGGCGGAGGGGCGCCCCGCACTCATCGCGCAAACCTCTCCCTCGCCGCCTGCCGGGCGGTCACTCGATCCGCGCCAGCACGTTTTGGCCGGCCTCCTCCCAGTCGCCAAAGAAGGTCTCGGTCGTCAAATCGCCCAGGGCCACGAATTCACAATAGATGTCGAAGATCCAGCTCGCATGCACGTCGTCGAGCATCAGATGGCGGCCGCGCTGGCCTCGGGCGATCCGGATGCAGTTCGTCATGTCGGACCGGCAGACTTCGCTGGTGTGGCCGCCATCGACGTGAAAGATGTCGAACGTGAGCTCGGCGCGCCGATTGACAAGCCACGGCAGGACCTCGCGCGAATCGCCGGGGAACAAATGCACCCGTCCCGGGAACTCGCCTTTGAGGTAATCGACGCACTCGGCGGTATAGGCGTGGGACATGATGTCGACGCCGTAATATTCGAGCCGCGGACTCGACGACAGCGCGAGGAGCGCGCTGTGGCCGGCGTTGACGCCGACCTCGAGCAGGCGCTCCTTGAACCTGACCGCCCGCCAGACGTTGCGTCGGGCCGGGGCGAGTTCGCCGGCGGGAGGCTCATCCGCATAGCGCTCCTCGCCGTCGCGAAAGAAGATATTGCCCTCGAGACGTTCGCCGGACTTTCCAACAATCCTGGCGATGCGCGAAAGGCGCAGGCGCAACGGGTCGGCGAAGATCTCCTCGAGCGTGTCGCGGCGAAGCGAATAGTCGGGAATGTCCGCCGCGGGCAGGGGCTTGCCGGGAATGAGTTTGCGGCCGTTCATGTTTTTGGCGCCCCTTGGCGGATTGAACGCCCGCCGCGGCATTGACCGCCGAAGCGCCCGCCCTATCGCCGTTTCGAGATTGGATCGCGGCCTCGGGCCGGAGAAGCCGATTGCGCCGGGCGCGGCAATTTACCAGAGCCCGCCCAACGCCTCAATCCGCCTTGAACGAGGCAAAACCGCCAATTAGGGTGGGCGGAGAAAAAGCGTAGTTGGCGCTCAGGCGAGCGCCGATCCGACGCGGGGCCAAGGGGGATCGACCGTGAACGAGCTGATCTTCGCCGCGGCCGTTGCGATTCTCGCCTTCGGCGCCGGCCTGGTCGGCTTGAGGCTCCGGGATTGGCTGCCCGAGCGGCATGCGCCGGATCGGGCCCGCGACATGATCGGGTCGATGAGCGGGCTGCTCGGACTTTTGCTCGCGCTTGTCTTGGGAACCCTGATCGGCGCGAGCTACACGATGTTCGCGACCCAGAAGTCGGAGCTCGAAACGCTGGCCGCGCGCACGCTGCAGCTTGATGCGGCGCTCGAGGCCTATGGTCCGGAGACTGAACCGGCGCGCGCCGGGCTCCGCGCCGCTCTCAAGGAAAGCTACGACAAGATTTGGGGCGGCGGAACGATCGGAGCCGAGGATCTCACCGTGCGCTCGGTTCTCGATGGGATGAAGAAACTCGATCAATTCCTTCTTTCTCTCTCCCCGAAGACTGACGCGCAAAAGCAGGTTCTGACGACGGCGAGCGCCGCCTCGGGAATGATCCAGCAGACGCGTCTTCTGATGATGCTGCAGCTGGCGGGCGGGATTTCCTGGCCGATGGTCGCAATCGTGGTGTGCTGGTCGCTGCTGCTGTTTTGCGGCTACGGCATGGTCTCGCCGGTCAACGGGACAGTCGTCGCCACGCTCGCTCTCGGCGCGATCGCGGTCGCCAGCGCAATCTTCCTGATCCTCGAATTGAGCCAGCCCTATTCCGGGCTGTTTCGGCTGTCCCCGGCAAGCTTTATCGAGACCATCCAGGCGCTCGGCCCCTGATCGGTATATTAAAGCCGATCAATGATTTACGGGCGCAGACTCATAATATAGGCGATCAGATCGCGCCGGTCCGCCGAACTGAGGACAATGTTCGGCATCGTTGCATGGGGCGACCCCAGGAATACGGTCAAGGAATCCTCTGTCGTCGAAGGCATCGCCGCGATCGACGCGAAGGCGGGCGCGCCGCCAATGACGTCGACGGCGCCGTGGCATTGGTCGCAGTTCGCGGCCGCGAGCTGCGCGCCCGATTCCGGATCGCCCGGCTCCTGGCCAACCGCCGATGAAGCGGCTGCTGCAATAAGCAACGCGCTCCACGCCATCGAACGAGCGAACATGCGGGCTCTCCCTTCAACTCGCCCATATTTATCGCTAGCGAGCCTGGGTTGGAAAGGCGGACCATCCGGCTCCCTCGGCCCGCCTCGCCACGGCGCCTGGGGGCGTGCCTTTCGGCCGAAAAACGGCCTATGGAAAAGCCGATGACGACTGAGCCAACAAACCGCGCCGCCTCCTTCGCCGCGCTTCTGCCTCTCCTGCGCTACGGACGGCGTTATCTCGGGCGGGCGCTCGCGGGCCTGGCGGCGCTGACTTCGTCCTCCGCGGCGACGCTCGCGGTGCCGTTCGCGTTGAGGTCGATGATCGACTTCGGCTTTTCGAAGGACAGCGGCGGCGCGATCGACGTCTATTTCATGGCCATGGCCGCGGTCGTGATCGTCATCGCGCTATCCGCCGCTGCCCGCTACTATCTGGTGACGACGCTCGGCGAGCGTGTGGTCGCCGATCTCAGACGCGACGTGTTCGCCCATCTGTCGGGTCTCGATGCCTCGTTCTACGACCGCGCGCGGACCGGCGAGCTCATCTCGCGCCTCACTGCCGACACCACCCAGATCAAGGCGGCGTTCGGCGCCTCGGCGTCGATCGCGTTGCGCAATCTCTTCATGTTCGTCGGCGCGACCGCGCTGATGGTTTATACGAGTCCCAAGCTCTCGGCCCTGGTGCTGGTGGCCATTCCGGTCATCGCCGCGCCGCTCATCGCCTCCGGGCGGGTGGTGCGCCGGCGCTCGCGGCGGGCCCAGGACACCCTCGCCGAGGCGACCGCCTTCGCTTCGGAGAGCCTGGGCGGGGTGCGCGCAATGCAGGCGTTCGGCGCCGAAGGCGCGAGCCAGGCGCGCTTCACCGAAGAGATCGAGAACGCCTATGACGCCGCGCGCGCCGCGGCGGGCATCCGCTCGGTTCTGGTCGCAGTCGCGATATCGCTCGCCTTCTGCAGCGTGGTGTTTGTGCTCTGGCTCGGCGCTCGCGACGTGCTGGCGGGACGGATGAGCGGCGGCCTCCTGTCGCAGTTCGTCCTGTTCGCCGTGCTTGCCGCGACCTCGCTCGGCGAATTGTCGCAAGTGTGGAACGAAGTCGCCGCTGCGGCGGGTTCGGCAGGACGAATCGCCGAGCTCCTGGCGGTGCAGCCCAGGATCGTCGCGCCGCCGAGGCCGGCCGCAATGCCTCTGCCCGCCCGCGGGGCGATCGAATTCCGGAATGTCGTCTTTGCTTATTCTGGCGCGCCTGAGACGCGCGTCATCGACGGCCTGAGCTTCTCGGTCGCGCCCGGTGAGCGGGTCGCGATCGTCGGCGCTTCGGGGGCCGGCAAGTCGACGGTGTTTCAGCTCATCCTGCGCTTTTACGACTGTGACGAGGGGCAAGTGCTCATCGACGGCGTCGACGTGAAGTCGGTCGATCCGAAGGACCTCCGCGCGCGCATCGCCCCGGTCCCGCAGGAGGCCGCGATCTTCGGCGCGACGGTCTCCGAGAACATCGCCTATGGGCGGGCAGGAGTCAGCGAACTCGCGATCGAGGAGGCGGCGCGGCGCGCGGCCGCCGACGGGTTCATTCGCGAGCTCCCGATGGGCTACGCGACCAAACTCGGCGAGCGCGGCGTGACGCTGTCGGGCGGGCAGAGGCAGCGCCTGGCGATCGCTCGCGCGATCCTCAAGGACGCGCCGGTGCTGTTGCTCGACGAGGCGACCTCCGCCCTCGACGCCGAGAACGAGGCGC
Source organism: uncultured Alphaproteobacteria bacterium (assembly GCA_963794155.1). Lineage (GTDB taxonomy): Bacteria > Pseudomonadota > Alphaproteobacteria > Rhizobiales > Beijerinckiaceae > Roseiarcus. Next base: position 480,327 of record CAWCCX010000013.1, read on the forward strand.
AGGTGCAGGGCGCGCTGGACGACGTCATGAGCGGACGTACGACGCTGGTGATCGCCCACCGGCTGGCGACTGTTCTGAAGGCCGACCGCATCCTGGTGATGGAGGCGGGCCGCATCGTCGAGGAGGGCGACCACGCCTCGCTGGTCGCGCGCGACGGCGTTTACGCGCGCCTGGCGCGGCTGCAATTTGAATCGGGGGCGGCGGCGCTGAGCGAGGCGAACGGCGCACGCTAGCGGCGCCATACGCAATTCTGTCATTCCCGCGAACGCGGGAATCCAGATCGCCGCCGCAAGCGCCCGCCAGCCTGGATACCCGCTTTCGCGGGTATGATAATGTCGCACAGCGCCCTCACGCTTGACTTTTGGGGTCGATCATCGTTGCATTTCCCTTAGTAATTTCGCCGCGATTGACTTGGATCCCGCGCGCGATCGTGCCGCCGGCGCTCCCATGCGTCGAATGACGGCGTGAAATCAGGTGGAGCAGGGTGACGGCTCGGGTGACAGCAGTTGCGCGCAGAGGCGGCGACCGTAGCGCGGCGCGTCCGCGTTTTTGGGGCGGGGTCGTCGACCATCTGGTGCTGCTCAAGCCCCGCGTCATGTCGCTCGTCGTGTTCACCGGCGCGGTCGGCTTTGCGCTCGCGCCTGCGCCTTTCGACTGGCTGAAATTCCTGGCCACGCTCTCGGCGATCGCCGCGGGAGCTGGCGCCTGCGGGGCGCTCAACATGTGGTGGGACGCCGACATCGACGCCAACATGGCGCGCACCGCCATGCGGCCCATTCCACGCGGCGTCGTGCCCCCGCTCGAGGCGCTGGCGATCGGCCTCCTGCTCGCGATCGTGTCGGTGGCGGCGCTCGCGGCAAAGGTGAACGCGCTGTCGGCGGCGCTGCTCGCGCTCACCATCGCCATTTACGTTCCCCTCTATACCATGGTTCTCAAGCGCTCGACGCCGCTCAACATCGTGATCGGAGGCGCCGCGGGCGCGCTGCCGCCGGTCATCGGCTGGGCCGCTGCGGCGAACAGCCTGTCGGCCGGCCCGATCGCGATGTTCCTCATCACTTTCTTATGGACGCCGCCCCACTTCTGGGCGCTGGCGCTCTGCCGCAGCGGCGACTATGAGCGGGTCGGCGTGCCGATGCTGCCCAATGTCGCCGGCCATGCCGCCACCTGCCGCCAGATCGTGATCTATTCGGCGCTGCTCGTTCCAGCCTCGCTCGGCCCGCTGATCATTCCGGGGGTCGGTCTCATCTACGCGACGACCGCCGTCGCCGCCGACGCAGCGCTCCTGTGGCGCGCGCTCGCGCTTTACCGCCTGCGCGACGGCGACGAAGCGGCCCGCCGCAAGGCGGCGATGGCCCTGTTCGGGTTTTCGATCCTCTACCTGTTCGTGCTGTTCGCGGCGATGCTCGCAGAGGCGATGCTGCGGGCGCGCGTCTAAACTCTCGCGGGGCGTGCTTCTGGAACGTGAAAACCTATACCTCGCGCTGCGGCCCAACGATTTCGACATGCCAAACCCCGACCCAAATGTGAGGCGACGCAACTGGATCGTGCTCGTTGTCCTCGTGGCCGTGGCTCTGGCGGTGTATGTCAGTTTCATGGTCAAGATGGCCAGCAACGGGTGACGCCGCCATGATCGCCATTCGCGATTTGCCCCATGTGCTCGCCGTGATCAATGCGGCGACCATCGTGGTTCTTCTGCGCGCTTATAGTCTCATCCGCGCCCGCGACCGCGAGGGCCACCGGCGCACGATGTTCGTCGCCATCGGCCTCGGCGTCGCCTTTCTCGCTGTCTATATCGTCTACCACGCGTTCGCGGGGCTGGCGAAATTCGGCGGCTATGGCCCGATCCGGCCGATTTATTTCACCCTGCTCGCCGTGCACGTCTTCATGGCCTTCGTCGTCGCCGTGCTCGTTCCGATCACCTTCTACAACGCCATGAAGCAACGGTTCGCGACCCACCGCCGGTTCGCGCGAGTGACCATGCCGGCCTGGCTGTTCGTCGCCGTCTCCGGATTGGTGGTCTATGTGATGGCGGTCCATCTCTATCCGATGGCCGGCAGTTGAGCGTCGCAGCGATCCATCGGTGGTATCGATTGCGAGTTCGCCGTCATTGCGAGCGAAGCGAAGCAATCCAGGGCCATAGCCGCCTCCGTATGGCCTCTGGATTGCTTCGTCGCTTCGCTCCTCGCGATGACGATTCCCGGGAACGCGGCCTATCATTCTGGCCCGGTGGTTGCGTCCCCCAATGACTCAGGCGGCGCAAACGGCGGTTATCGACCGCGCCCGCTCCGCGGCCGGCGCCGGGAGCGCCGTCAGGCGGGAGCTCCTGGGATGGGCTTGGCTCGCCGTCGGCGCGCTGGCGGTCGCCGGCGTGTTTGCGATCTTGCTGGCGCTATCCCGCATTCCGGGCATGGAGACGACGCCGTTCTGGCCGATCGACTTCTTCTACAAGGGCCTCGTGATCCACGTCGTGTTCTCGCTCGTGATCTGGCTCCTGGGCGTTTTCGCCTTCCTGGTCGCGGTCGCGACGCTCAAGCTCGCCGGCGACGACATGCGCGCCGTCGCGCTCGGGCGGATCGGGCAGGGGGCGATCCTGGTCGCCTTCCCCTGCCTGTTCGCTCCCGCCTTCCTCAACGCGACCCAGCCGGAGCTCGCCAATTACGTTCCGCTCATCCGGCACCCGGCCTACGACGTCGGACTTCTGGCTCTGGCGCTCGGCGTTCTTGCGCCGGTCGTCCGCCTCATCGTCAATCTTCCGGGACGTCTGCGGACGCTGCCGCCGCTCACGGCGGCGATGGCGCTGGCCGGCTTCGTCTATGTGCTGGCGCTCGCGTGCTTCGCCATCGCCATGACGCTCAATGCGCGCGAAGGCGGCGTCGAGCCGCGCGAATTGCTGCTCTGGGGCGGCGGCCACGTGCTGCAATTCGTCTATGCTCTGCTGCTCCTGACCAACTGGTCGATCCTGGCGCGCCTGAGCCTCGGCGAGGAGGCGGTCGACAACCGCATCTTTCTGCTCGCCGCCGGCATGGCGGCGGCGATCGCGATTCCGGCCCCGGTTTTCTATTGGGCGTTTGCGCCCTTCTCCGCGAGCCAGCACGAGGCGTTTCGTCTGCTGCAATTCGGCCTCGCCGCGCCGACGCTGCTATTCGCCTATTCGCTCGTCGTTCGCGCTCGCGCGCTGCGGCCCGCGACCGGATTCCCGTGGCGCGATCCAGCCTTCTTCGCCCTGGCGACGTCGCTCGCCTTGTTCGCGCTCGGCGGCGCGATGGGCTTCCTGATCGACGGCTCGGACACCAGGACGCCGGCGCACTATCACGCGGTCATCACCGCGGTCAGCGTCTCCAGCGCCGGGATGCTGCTCACCTTCGGCCTCAAGGAACTCGGCCGACTGCCCACCCCGCCGCGCGCGACCTGCATCCTTCTCGGCCTCTATGGCGGCGGCCAGTTCGTCGCCTCGATCGCCATGTTCGTCGCCGGCGGCTACGGCGCCCTGCGCAAGACCCCGGCCGGCTCGGGCTCGCTCGACGTCGTCGCCGCGACGGGCATGGCGGTGCACGGGATCGCCTCCATCTTCACCATCATCGGCGGCGCGGCCTTCGTGGTGGTCGCGATCCGGGCGCTCCTGCGGGCCGATCCGGTTCGATCGGCCGGGTGAGGTCGGGCCGGCGATGGCGCGCGTGTTGCGCCGGTCCGAAAGAGGGACGATAGTATGCGCGGCATCCGAAGACTGTGGGTTTATTAGCCGCCAGAAGCAATCTTGAACGGAGCGAAGCAATGGAATCGAAAGGGCACAAGGAACTGCCGGCTGGTCTCTTGCCGCCACACGGGGCGAAACGCGCCGAAGTTGGGTCGCCCGAAAGCGAAGCCGCCGCAGCCAATCCTGGCCCTCACCCTACGGCCGGCCGGTTTAAACGGTCGAAACCGCCGAAAGCAGGATCCTCGTCAAGGCGCCCGACCGCGAAGGCCGCGGCGTCCGCGCGTCCGCGCAAAAAACGCTAGCTCACCATCCAGCTTCAATGTGTTCGTGGCGTAATCATGTGACGAATGCGCTGTCGGAAGGTCGAACCGGGAGGGTAGCGTGCAAGGTTTATCGTTCCAAAATCTGACCAACAAGACTGTGTGGGTCATCCTGTTGTACTTCGATTCGAGTTGCGGCTCGGCCAATCAAAATTTTCGCAAGCAGGGATGGTGGAAGCTGAACGCAGGCCAGACCGTCGTGATCTGGAATGTCGATCTTCGGACGGTTAACCGCTACATCTATTTCGAGGCCGAATTCGATGCCGACAAGTCGGTCTGGGGCGGCAACGGCAACGCATGGATCGAGATCACCGACAATGCCTTCGATCAGTGCGCGATGGACGAAAGCGGGTGCAACCGATGGGTCGATTGCATCGAAGTGGACCTCCAGGGAACGCTGGGCGTGAACGTTCAGCTCGGTCCGGGGGCTGGTGAGTTCGCACCCTGGTCATTCTTCCCGCCGGCGCCGTGACCGGGTCCCGGCGCCGCTACCAAGCACTCGCTTGCTTTCCAGCCTCTAGATTGGTCGTCGCTCGTACGATGCGACGAATGCATTGTCGGAAGGTCGAACCGGGAGGGTAGCGTGGAAGGCTTATCGTTCCAAAATCTGACCAACAAGACTGTATGGGTCATCCTGGCGTACTTCGATTCGAGTTGCGGCGCGGCCAATCAGAATTTTCGCAAGCAGGGATGGTGGAAGCTGAACCCAGGCCAGACCGTCGTGATCTGGAATGTCGATCTTCGGACGGTTAACCGCTACATCTATTTCGAGGCCGAATTCGATGCCGACAAGTCGGTCTGGGGCGGCGACGGCAACGCGTGGATCGAGATCACCGACAATGGCTTCGATCAGTGCGCGATGGACGAAAGCGGGTGCAACCGATGGGTGGATTGCATCGAACTGGACGCCGGCGGAGCCGTGTCCATGAGCGTTCAACTCGGTCCGGCGAGCGGTCAGTTCCTGGCCTATTTGGAGTACGCGCCGCGGTGACGTCGGCCCGGCGCGCTAACGCGGACCGTGACCGAAGAAGACGAGCAGGAGGATCAGCCAGATCGACCGCATCGTCGCGTCCTTGCGCAAAGCGGCGATAATCCCGCCTCTGGTCTAGCGCCAAATAAATTCCCTGCTCGGGCGAAAAAATTCCCTGCTCGGGCAGAAGAAATTCCCTGCTCGCTCGAAACAATTCCCTGCTCGAGTCCCTGCGCAACCCCTTGTTCGGACGCGCGTTTGCTCGCCCGCCTGACGGCCTTCAATCCTCGACAAGGTGGAACGTCTGCGTGCGCCCGGTGAAGAACAGATCCCAAAGCGCTCGTCCCCCGACCGCGCGCGCGACCTCCTGGATGCCGAAGAAAGGTATCAGCGCGACAAAGAAGATCGCGCCCAGGGTCAGGAATCCGGAGAGCGTGCCGCCGCCAAAGACGGCCACGCTGGTCGCGAGCGGCCGGCCCTCGATCCAGGCTTTGATCCCGTCCTCCAGGATGTGGAAAGCCATAAGCACGATCGTGAACAGAACCGACTTCCCGAGAACGATGAACATACGGGGATATTTCCGCAATCCGGCCTCCAGGTTGAGCGCCTGGGCGATCAGGATCACCTTGGCGAACACCAGCGCATTGACGATCGCGAAACTCTGCCCCCAGGCGCTGATTCCTTCCTCTTGCAAGATCATTCTGCGGTAGAGACTGAACACGGCGAACAGCAGCCAGAGATAGAGCGTGATGATCGCATAGCGACGGAGCTCGTCGAGCGCCCGGTTTTTGAGACTCGGCTTTTCCGTTGCAGCGGCGGGCGCCGACGCCGCTTCCGTCACCTTCTGCATCGCAACTTCCTTCGCACGCGGTTGGGTGGCCCCTAGAACACCGAATATCAGTTAAATGCCGGCCGGCCTCGCTCCATCTCGGTCGCGCGAAGATGGACCACAGCGAGGCCGAAGATGAGGAGCGCGAGCGCCTGGTGCGCAAGCGCGAGCCCAATGGGCGCGAGGGAGAGAAGCGTCGCGACGCCTAGCGCGACCTGAAGCATCGCCGCCGCGGCAAGGGCGAGGGCGCGGCTCGAAAGCAGCGCGCCGGGCGCAGCCCGAAGCGCGGCGACGGCCTGCAGAAGCGCGAAGGCGAGGACGGCATAGGCGAGCGAGCGATGGTCGAACTGGGCCGTCGCCGCGTCGCCGAGCATCGCCTTGAGCCAGGTCGGTTTGAACGCTTCCCCGGGGATGAAGCTCGAACCCATCAGCGGCCAGGTGTTGTAGATGAGGCCGGCCCGCAGGCCGGCGACGAGGGCGCCGAGGCCGAGCTGGCAGAAGACCAGGCCCACCAGCACGCGGGCCGAAACGACGAAGCCCCGCCCCGTCGCGATCGCAGCACGCGGCGGTTCGCCAAGTCCGGCCGCGGCGTAGATCAGGGCGCCGAACGTCGCCGCGGCGATCATCAGGTGCAGCGCGAGCCGCTCGGGCGCGACCTCGGTGCGCTCGCTGAGGCCGGAAGCCACCATCCACCAGCCGACGACCGGCTCGAGCGCCAGCAGGCCGGTCGCGACCGCGACCTGACGCCCTAGCGCTCCTCTGAGCTGGCCTCGCAGCCAAAACATCACGCCGGGAATGATGAATGCGGCTCCGACGATCCGCGCCAGCAGCCGGTGGGCCCATTCCCACCAGAAGATGGTCTTGAAGCCGTCGAGCGTCATGTCCGGATTGAGCGCGGCGAATTGCGGGATTTGCTTATAGCGGTCGAACTCGGTCTGCCATTCGGCCCCGCTCAGCGGAGGGATCACGCCGGTCACCGGCTTCCACTGGGTGATCGAGAGGCCGGACTCGGTGAGCCGCGTCGCCCCGCCGACCAGCACCATAAGAAAGATGAGACCCGCGACCGCAATCAGCCACAAGCGCACGGCGGCCCGAACCTCGAACCTCGCGGTTTTGGCGGCGGCGGGCGCGCTTTCGAGTCAAAGCCATCGGATCGGAACGCGGGATTTCTCGCAACTCGAGCGCCCGCTTTTGGCCCAAACTCGCGCCCCGCGCAACGCCAGGCGCGAGCGCGCTGACCGCGGCCCGCCGGGCGGTCGGCTAGGCGATCACGCGGCGGTAGAGATGCCAGGTCGTGTGGCCGAGGACCGGAAAGATCACCAGGAGCGCGATGAAAAGGGTGACGAACGCTATCACGAGGTCGGCGCCAATCACGATCGCCCAGGCCAGCATCGGGCGCGGATTGGCCAGGACCGCGCGCACGCTGGTGGTCATCGCGGTCACGAAATCGGCCTCGCGGTCGACGACGAGGGGCGGCGCGAAGGCGCTGATCGAAAAGACGACGAGCGCGATGATCGCCCCGAGCCCATTGCCGACCAGAAGGAAGGCGATCCCGTAAGCGGTGGTGAAAATATCGGCGAACAATTGCCGGAAGGAGGGAATGTCGGCGCCATAGAACGCGAGGAAAACGAAGACCGCGAGGTCGAGCCAGATGATGAGGGTAAAGAGACTGACGAGCGCCAGCCAGCCAAGATCCTGGCCCGATCGGTTCCATACCGCGCCGAGGATCGCCCCCCAGGAGAGGGGTTCGCCGCTTTCGAGCCGGCGCGAAATCTCGTACGCGCCCGCCGCGCCAAACGGCGCAAACAGCGCGAAACCCATCACAAACGGATAGGCGAGATAGGGATAATCGAGCGCGAACGCGGTCCAGACGATCACGAGGCCGCCGATTGCGTAGACGGCGCCGAAGAACATGCCATACAGCGGTGCGCGTCCAAAGTCCTGCACCCCCTTGGCGATGCAGTCGATGACGTCAGCGACCTCGATCTTGCGGATTTCGAATTGCGGCGCCCTGCCGGCGCCCTCGGCCTGCTCGTTCGCGGGCGACGTCCCCGCGCCAACCACAACGGCCATCGCTTCGCTCCCTGGTCGCGGCCTTTTGCCGGGCGGCCGCGAATAGGACCACGTTCCGAGCGGTCAATCAACAACGTCCATCGCGTCATTTCGCCACCCCTGATGACGCTGGTCCCAACCGGCTTGCGCGCGGCGCATCGCCGACCTGCTGCGAAAACAATTGCCGATCGGCCCGCGCTGTGCCATGAGCGCGCGTCCCCTACAATCAGTCGCCTAGGAACGCGATGTCCTTTTTGAACGGCAACAAATTCACCGACCGCCAGGCCGCCGCCGCCGCCGCCCGCAAGGCGATGGCCGAGAAATTCCGCGCCAACTCGAAATATGATCCCGCCGACCCGGCAGTCATCGAGCGCGAGGCCAGACGCAAGGCGATACTCGAGGCCCGAATAGTTCGCGAGGCCGAGCGCGCCAAGCGCAAGGCGGAAGAAGCGACGGCCGAGGCCGCGCGGCGCGCCGCCGAAGAAGCCGCTCGGCAAGAGCAATTGAGGCTCGAAGCTCTTGCGCGCGAGGCGGAGGCCCAGCGCCAGCGCGAAGTTGAGGAGCAACTTGACTACGAGCGCAAGCTCGAGCGAGACGCCCGCTACGCCGCGCGCAAGGAGCGAAAGAAGAAGCGGAAATCGGCCTCCGAACGATATGGCTAAGCCGTCCGCGCTTCGTTGATCCTGTTTGCGATTCGGGCGAAAAGCCGCTCGCCATCGGGATTCGTGGAGGGCGGAGCGAGGACAGAATGACGAAGCCGCTTCGTTTGGGCGTCGCCGGTGTCGGCGTGGTCGGGACCAGCCTCATTCGTCTTCTGCAGCGGCAACGGGCCGGGTTCGCCGCGCGCGCGGGGCGAGAATACGCAGTCGTCGCCTATAGCGCGCGCCGCCAGGGCGGTCGGGGGGTCGACCTTGGCGACGCTGTCTACTTCGCCAGCGCAGCGGAGCTTGCCGCTTCCGCCGATATCGACATTTTCGTCGAACTGATCGGCGGAGCGGAAGGAGCGGCGTTGGACGCGGTCAAGGCCGCGCTCGCGCGCGGTATACCGGTCGTTTCGGCCAATAAGGCGATGCTCGCGGCGCACGGTTTCGGGCTCGCGGTCCTTGCCGAGCGAAGCGGCGCGCAGTTGTACTTCGAGGCCGCGGTCGGCGGCGGCATACCGATCGTCAAGACGCTGCGCGAGAGTCTGGCCGGCAACGCGATTCAACGGGTTTCCGGGATTCTCAATGGCACCTGCAACTACATCCTCTCCCGCATGGAGACAGAGAACTTGCCGTTCGAAGTCTGCCTCCGCGAGGCTCAGAGGCTTGGCTACGCCGAGGCAGACCCGACGTTCGACGTCGGCGGCTTCGATACCGCGCACAAGCTCGCCATCCTGGCCTCGATTGCCTTCGGGGCCAAGATTGACGCCGGCGCGGTTTCGGTCGAGGGCATCGAAACGATCACACTTGCCGACTTGAGCGCCGCCGACGAACTCGGATTTCGGGTCAAGCTGCTTGGCGTCGCGGAGCGAACCGCTCACGGGGTGGAGCAGCGCGTGCATCCGACGATGGTGGCCAAGAGCGCACCCCTCGCCCAGACCATGGGCGTCCTCAACGCGGTCTCGATCGACGGCGACGCCATCGGAGAGCTGACGCTGGTCGGACCGGGAGCGGGGGGCGATGCGACCGCGTCGGCCGTCGCGGCCGATATTGTCGATATTGCCCGCGGCATCCGTGTGCCGGCGTTCGGCCGGCCTGCCGCGTCGCTAGTCGACGCGGATCGCGTGCCAATGCAACGGCATGAGGGCGGTTATTACGTACGCCTCGCTGTTGTTGACCGGCCCGGGGCCATGGGGGCCATCGCGGCGCGGATGGGTGAGCAACTCATCTCGCTTGAGGCGATCATGCAAAAGCGCGCCACCAAGGAAGCGGCGGCGGCAGGGGTCGTGCCGGTCGTGCTGATGACCCACGGAACAACGGAATCGTCGATTCGGGACGCGCTCGCCCGCACCGTCGAGGATGGCGTGGTGCGCGAGAAGCCGCAGGTGATTCGCATCGAACGCGAGGCGGTGTGAGCCCACATCCTTGATGATCGCGGCAAGCGACACGGGCGAAGCCGAGGATCGCCGCATGCGGGTCCTCGCGGTCGGACTCATGTGCGGCGCGATGGTCTGCTTCACCGGGCTCGACACCTGCGCCAAATGGCTGAGCTTCGGCCTGCCGGCGGTGCAGATCGTTTGGGCCCGCTATGTCGCGGCGGCGCTGATCGCCCTTGTCGCCTCGCGACCGCTGTCGCGACCTTCGGCGCTGCGCTCCAAGAGGCCTTGGCTGCAATTGCTTCGCTCGACGCTGCTCTTGGGTTCGACGATGGCGAACGTCCTGGCTTTGCGTCAGTTGCAGCTGTCGGAGACGGCTACGATTTCGTTTCTGACCCCGATATTCGTCGCCCTCTTGGCTGGACCGCTGCTCGGCGAGCGAGTCGGAGCCGAACGCGCGGCCGCGATTGCGATCGGGTTTCTCGGCGTCGCGATCGCCACCCGCCCAGGGACGGCGGCCTTTCAGCCGATTGTGTTCGTCGCTGTCGCCGGCGTCGTGTGCAACTCCGGCTATGTGCTGGCGACCCGTAGGCTCGCCGCCGAGGACGCGCCGCAGACGACCCTCGCCTGGACGCAGATCGCCGGGATCCTTTTTCTGACCCCGTTGCTGCCGTGGGTTTGGCGTCACCCGGCGACGCCGCAGGTTTGGCTGGTCATGGCTGTGATGGGCGCGTTCGGGGCCGGCGGCCACGGTCTCCTGATCGTTGCGCACCGTTACGCCCCAGCCCCGGCCTTGACGCCGTTCACCTACACCCAGCTCCTTTGGATGATCGTCTCCGGCGTTCTCGTCTTTGGCGATTGGCCATCGGCCGCGACTTGGGTCGGCGCCTCCCTGGTCGTCGCCTGCGGCGCCTATCTCGCGCTTCGCGAGCGGCGAGGGCGACGACCTCGACATTTCCGGCGAGCGGCGTCGACGGAAGGAGTTCTGCAAATGATCGCCCGACGTAATCCGCCGCCGATCGACGGCCTGCTTGAGACGTCGCTCTACGCCGCCGACCTCAAGCGGACCGGGGCGTTCTATCGCGATCTCTTCGGATTCAAGACGCTTGTCGATTCGCCGCGCCTGATCGCCTTTGATGTCGCCGCGCGCAGCGTCTTGCTGGTGTTTCAGGGCGGCTCGACCGAAGATGACGTCGTCGATCAGCGAGGGACAATCCCGGGTCACGACGGGCGTGGGCGACCGCATTTCGCGCTCTCGATCGCCGCGGAGGATCTTGACGCCTGGCGCAGGCGGATCGTCGAGCGCGGTGTGGCGGTCATCGGGGAATATCGGTGGCCGCGAGGGGGAGTGAGCCTCTATTTCCGCGATCCGGACGACGCCTTGGTCGAACTGGCGACGCCCGGGCTCTGGTGGTGAGCCGCGCTCAAATCCGGCCTGCGGAGCAGGATCAGCCGGGCGGGTGGGCGAGATCCGCGAGCACGGACGTTAGCGGATCGGGATGAATGTAAACTGGGCCGGTGAAGGGGTGGTCGATCGAAAGGATGACGACCAGGCCCGTGGTCACAAGAACCGACAATACGCCGGTCATTGAAACCTGGGCGACGGGATTCTCGCTGCCGAAAAACAGCGTGAATCCCACGGTCAGAAGCGCGCCCATGAATAGGGCGATCCAAATGACATTGGGCACAACCCCGGTCGCCAGGTGCAGCCTGGTCCGGCGAGCCGCGGTCACAGTGTCAAGCTGCCGGAAGACTTCCGCCATATCGGCTGTTTGCCTTGATCCGCTTCGACTCAGCGCCATCGCTGCCGCGTACAGGGAATCGAGCGCGTGTTCGGTCACGGGACTTTCCCCTTCGCGCGACATTGCCGGCCAATCGTCTTCGATCGCGGCTCTGAGGTAGTTGGCGAGCGCCGTCCGCACCGCGAGAGCCTCACGGTCGTCGCCGTCGGTATAGTGGTGGAGGGCTGCAATGGCGGCGGCCTCATCCGCGACTGCGTTCTCAGCCTCGCTGAACTTCTCCCAGACGGCTATGACCGTGAAGGCCAGAAGCACCGCATAGATGACGCCCACGGTGGCGAATTTGAATCCGGCGATTTCGTTGTTCTTGGCGAGCTTGCCGACGCCGACCCATCGGCGGATGAGAAGCTGCGCGCTGATCGCGACCACTGTCGGGACTACCACGATCAGCGCTATCAACTGCCAAAGCGGGAGGCTCGACAAAAAATACGACACTCGGATCTCCAATCATGAGAAAAGCGCAGCCGTGACCGGTGGCTGCCTGGAATTGCTCAGGAATCGCGTCGCCCACGCGGAAGGAGCCTAACATTTTGGTCCCGGGTGCGCATCGCCCAAGCGGCGAATCGGGCAGCGCGACGCCGATCGCTCCTGGATAACTTGCTTCTGGATCGCACCTGCTTCCGACATGGTACTCTCTGGTGTGTCGATTCGCGCACCGACCGATTGCAGGGTCGAAGGCGGGTTTTTGAAGCAAGCGGGCTATTTCCTTGATGTCGAAAGCTCGGCCCTCGGGCGCCCGTGGCGGTCGCGGCTGGACGCGGAAGGGGAATTGCGCGCGCTCGCGATTGCGCAAATCGGCGGGCAGGACGAATTGATCGCCCGCGTGCTCGCGGGGCGCGGCGTCGAGCCCGAAGCGGTTGACCGCCATCTTGATCCCAGATTGCGCGATCTGATGCCGGACCCCTTTTGCCTGCGCGACATGGAGGCGGCGACAGACCGTCTCAGGCGCGCGGTCGAGCGCAGTGAGCGGGTTGCGATCTTCGGCGACTACGACGTCGACGGCGCCTGCAGCGCGGCGCTCCTGAGCGAATATCTGAACGCTTGCGGAATCGGGACGATCGTCCATATCCCGGACCGCGTGACCGAGGGCTATGGCCCCAACGCCGAAGCGATCCTCGACTTCGCGGCGAAAGGCGCAAGGCTTGTCGTAACCGTCGATTGCGGCGCGGTCAGCCACGAGCCGTTCGAACTCGCGAGCCGGCTCGGCCTCGACGTGATCGTGTTCGATCATCATCAGGCCCCGGAAACGCTGCCCAAGACGCTGGCGCTGGTCGATCCCAACCGCGAGGACGATCTTTCCGGACTAGGGCATCTCTGCGCCGCCGGCGTCGTCTATATGGCGCTGGTCGCGCTCAACCGGGCGCTGCGCGAGGCCGGCTATTGGAACGGACGCCAGGTCCCGGACCTGATCGCCGCGCTCGATCTCGTGGCGCTCGCGACCGTGGCCGACGTCACGCCGCTGATCGGGCTCAACCGCGCCTTTGTCGTCAAGGGGCTCGCGGTCATGCGCCAGCGGCGCCGCCCGGGACTGGCGGCGCTGTTCGACGTCGCGGGCGCCGACGGACCGCCGCGGCCCTATCACCTGGGCTTTCTCATCGGCCCGCGCATCAACGCCGGCGGACGCATCGGCGACGCGGCGCTCGGCGTCCGGCTCCTGACCGCCGCCGACGACCTCGAAGCCCGCCCGATCGCGGTCGAACTCGACCGGCTGAACCGCCTCCGCCAGGAGATCGAGATCGCGGCGCTCGCTGAGGCCGAGGCGGAAGCGCTCCTGTCGCTCGGCCTCGAGGAGTGCGGCGCGGCTGTCGTGGTCGCCGGGGAGAGGTGGCCGCCCGGCGTCGTCGGCCTGCTTGCGGCGCGGCTCAAAGAACGGTTCGAGCGGCCGGCCTTCGCCCTGACGCTGGCCGGCGGGCAGGCGACTGGCTCCGGCCGCTCGATCGCCGGGGTCGATCTCGGCCGGGCGGTGCGGGCCGCGGTCGAGGCGGGGGTCGCGGTCAAGGGCGGCGGACATGCGATGGCGGCCGGAGTGACGCTCGGCAGCGACCGGCTCGCGGAGTGGCGCGCCTTTCTCGAAGATCGGCTCGGCGATGCGGTCGCGAAGGCGCGCGCCGAGGCGGGCCTTGCGGTCGATGCGGCGCTGACCGCGACCGCCGCGACGCCCGAGCTCGCCCATCGCCTGGAGGCGGCTGGACCTTATGGCTCGGGTAACCCCGAGCCGGTGTTCGTCCTGCCGCGCCACCGGCTGGCCGAGGTCATGCCCGTCGGCGCCGGCGGCGACCACCTGCGCCTGCGCGCCGTGGCCGGCGACGGGCGGGGAGTCGAGGCGATCGCGTTCCGCGCCGCCGGCAAGAAGCTCGGCGAGGCGCTGCTTCGCCTCAGGGGCGCCTCGGTGCATCTCGCGGGGACACTGGCGGTGAACCGCTACGGCGGTCGGGAACGGGCGCAGCTCAGGGTTGTCGACGCGGCCGAGGCGGCGCGATAGGCGGGTCCACAATCTGCGGCGATTACCTCGAAAAGTTCGCTCCGATCAGCCGCCGGGGCGGTCGAGCGATCCGCTGACTCTCTCCGCGATCTCGTGCGCCACCCGGGCGGTGACCGCTTCGGGGACGTCGAGGCCCGACAAGCGCCATGTCAATCCGGAGAGACGCAAGTGGACGCCGTAGGGCCCGTCGGGGCTGGCCAGGTTGAGGACGAAGCTTGTCGGGCCGTCGAAATAGGAGTTCGCCACGGCCTGCAACGGATTGACGCTGAACGCCTCGCCCAGCGCCGGCATCCGCCAGAGCGTCCCGGCGTCCGCAGCGCCGACGCGTCCTTTCAGCAGCGCGGCGATATTTTCGGGCGTCAGGACCGCGCGCAGCAGCATCTCTGCGGCGGCGGCGTTGATGCCGACGCCTCCCGCGAACCCTGGCTGGAGCGATAGCAGCTTCTGAAGTTGCGGATTCTGATCGAGATAAGCGCGCGAGATCTGGCTGCTCAAAGAGCGGCTGAGCAACGTCAGATCGACCCGCTCCATGACCGCCGCCGCGTCGCCTCGCTGAGCGGCCGACGCAAGCTGAGCCGCGCCGGCCAGCGCCCAACCCCAATAAGCCGCAACAAGAACAACGAGCGCGACCGCGGCGCCGATGAGTTTTCGCATAAGTTGACCTTTGAGCCTGACCCCGGTCGCAATGAGCGCGAACTGTGCAGATTCGCAGCGCCGCTGGTTTCTCACATTGCCTCGCGATTGTGACCCCGCCGTGGCTTCGTGGATGAGTTTTCCGGGCGAGCCGCAATTCCAGTAATCAGAAGAATAGTTCGGAAAAATGCGTCGCCACGCAGGTAGTTGCGCGCGGCCGCGAACAAGCTGCCTTCTTCAGGGCGGCGCCGAAGGCGGCTTGGCTCGACACTTGCGTCCGCCCCTCCGGAGCCGGAATCGGCTGCGGCCCAGTGTTACGAGGTCATCGACCATGAAACGTGAGCAACTTGTCGAGAAGATTCTCGACATCAAGCGGGAAAAAGGGTGGAGCTGGAAATTCGTCGCCGACGAGATCGGCGGCATGTCGCCGATTCTGGTGGTTGGCGCGCTGCTCGGCCAGATGAAGCTGCCGAAGCTGCTCGCCGAGAAGGCTGCGAGCCTGTTCGGGCTGTCCGAGGCTGAAAAGCGGATGCTCAATGAAGTTCCGACGCGAGGCAGCGCGATGCCGCCGGCCGACCCGCTCATCTACCGCCTGTACGAGCTGGTGATGGTGAACGGTCCGGCGCTGAAGGCGCTGATCGAGGAGGAATTCGGCGACGGCATCATGTCGGCGATCGATTTCGACCTTCATTTCGACCGCCTCGCCAATCCCAAGGGAGACCGGGTGCAGCTCGTGATGAGCGGCAAATTCCTGCCCTACAAATATTACGGCGCCGAACAAGGGATTCCGGAGTACGGGTTCAAGGAGGAGTGATCGACGGGCGCCGCATGGCGCGGATTTCCTACGGAACTCCTGAGCGAGACGGGAGTTCTTTGCCCGAGCAGGGGGAGATTGAAGCGCTTCCATCTGCGGCCTGCGATATGGTTCTGCAGCATGTCGCAGATGTCTGGCTCCGCCGACGGAAAGCTTCCATGTCCCACGGCGACCGAACGCGGAGCGGAGACATGCGAGCAACCGACAAGGAGAGGGAATGGGGCGCCAAGGCGAGCCGGTACATCAAGGCTGAATTGAAGCGAGCCAATGTCGGCTACAAGGAACTGGCGCGGCGGCTGAACAACCACGGATTTAACGAATCAGAAACGTCGATAACCGGCAAGCTCGCGCGCCGGTCGTTCGCCGCCTCATTTTTCCTCGCCTGCCTCGCGGTTTTGGAACGAGGCGAGCTGAGGCTCGAGGACCTTTGAACCTCGCGCCCTCAATGTTGGTCTTTCGACCGAGAAGGCCCAGGACGCGGCTTGGACGCTACGGGCTCAGTTGTTATGAGGAGCACGCCCGTCGCGTCGTTGCGAACCGGGAAGAAACGCGGTTAGCTGGCGCCGGCGCTCGCCGGATGCAGCGCCCAAGGGAACGTCGGGCGCGGCCCCCGTTCGACTTCGGCCGCCGGTCCGCATATGCCCGTCTGCGGACGTCCCCGCGGAGCGCAAAATATCCTTGGACCTCATCGTTTCAACCGACCGCGGGCTTTATTGCGCGGCCGGCGATTTTTACATCGATCCCTGGCGACCGGTTGAGCGCGCGGTCATCACCCACGCCCATTCCGACCATGCACGTTCCGGCTCGGAGACTTATGTCTGCCATCGCGAGACGGCCCCGATCCTTCGCAAGCGCCTCGGCGACGTCACGATCGAGGCCGTGACTTACGGCCAGATTCTGACGCGGAACGGCGTCGAGCTTTCGTTCCATCCGGCTGGTCATGTGCTCGGCTCGGCGCAGATTCGCGTGGCCTTGAACGGCGAGACGTGGGTCGCCTCCGGCGACTATAAGCTCGAGAGCGACGGCGTTTCGCCCGCCTTCGAGCCGCTCCGCTGCCACGCCTTCATCACCGAGTTCGACGTTCGGCCTGCCGATCTACCGCTGGCGCCCGCAAGCGGAGATTTTCGCCGCGATCGACCTCTGGCGGCGCGAGAACATCGCCGCCGGACGCGCGAGCATCGTGTTCGCCTATTCGCTCGGCAAGGCGCAACGGGTGCTCGCGCATGTCGACCCAGGTCTCGGCCCGATTGTCTGTCACGGCGCAATAGAGGCGATCAACGCGCTCTATCGCGCGGCGGGAGTCCTCCTGCCGCCGACCCGTCTCGCAACGGGCCCCCGGACTGCGATCCGGGGCGAGAACAAGCGCGATTTCTCCCGCGCGCTCATTCTTGCTCCGCCCTCGGCCGCCGCGAGCCCCTGGCTCAAACGCTTCGGGGACTATTCCGATGCAATGGCGAGCGGCTGGATGCAGGTGCGCGGCAATCGCCGTCGGCGCGGGCTCGACCGCGGCTTTGCGCTCTCCGACCACGCCGACTGGCCGGGCCTCATCGCGGCCATCGACGCGACAGGCGCAGAGCGCATTCTCGTAACCCACGGCTCATCGGGAGCGTTGACGCGATACCTTCGCGAGAAGGGCCTCGACGCGCAACCGCTCAAGACGGCTTATGGCGACGAAGAGGACGCAGGCGAGGGTGGCGGGGCGCCGGAGGGCGAAGCGTGAAAGCTTTCGCTGCGCTCTACCGGCGGCTCGATTCCGGGACCTCGACCCGCGCCAAGCAGGCGGCGATGGTGGAGTTTTTCGCCGCGGCCAAAGCCGATCCCATGCAATGGGCGAGCGCGGCCTGGACCGTCTATTTCCTTGCCGGCGGCAAGCCGCGCCAGACCGCGCCGACCCGCCTTCTTTGGCGCCTCGCGGTCGAAGGCTCAGGCTATCCGGACTGGCTATGCGCGGAGTGCTATGGCGCGGTCGGCGATCTCGCCGAGATGCTATCGCTGCTTCTGCCCGAGGGCGCGGCCGGCGAAGAGGTTTCGCTCGACGTCTGGATGCGGGATCGATTGCTGCCGCTTCCCTCTCTCGATGAGGAAGACCGGTATCAGAGGCTCAAACAATGGGTCGGAGAGCTCCCGACGGACCAGCGTCTCGCCTTCTTCAAGCTCATCACCGGGGAACTCCGCGTCGGAGTATCGCGGTTGCAGGTGGTCAAGGCGCTCGCCGAAGTCGCGGGCGTCGACGAAGGGCGCATGGCTCAGCGGCTGATCGGCTATTCCCAGGCGCGGCGGATCCCGACGGCTGACGATTTCGAGGCGCTGATCGGCGAGGTCCTGCACGCGGAAGCGCAGGCGCTCGACGCGGGCAAACCTTACCCGTTCTATCTCGCCCAGTCGTGGAGCCGCCCGCTCGCCGAGATGCTGCCGGCGCTTGGACCGCCCTCGGAATGGATCGTCGAATGGAAGTACGACGGCATCCGCGCGCAGCTCCTGAAGCGCGGCGAAAACTGGCGCCTGTGGTCGCGCGGCGAAGAGCTTATTTCCGACGCCTATCCCGATCTCGAGCCGCTGGCGCGCGCGCTGCCCTCCGGCGCAGCGATCGACGGCGAGCTCGTGGTGCTGATCCCGCCCGGGGGCGAATTTGCGGCGGATTCGCTGGACGGCCTCGCCCTGTTCGCGAGCCTGCAGCAAAGACTCGGTCGCAAGATCGTCAGCGAAAAGACGCTGCGCGAATTGCCCGTCGCCTTCATTGCCTACGATCTTCTCGAGAGCGAGGGGCGCGACATCCGCCGCGTCCCGCAGCACGAGCGGCGGGCTCTGCTCGAAGAGCTCGTCCGTCGCCTGTTCGTCGAGGCGAGGGCGCGCGGCGAGCGCCTGCCGCTCCGGATCAGCCCGACGGTTTTCGCCGACACATGGGAAGAGCTCGCTGTGACGCGCGAGCAGGCGCGCGCTCTTCTGCGCGAGGGGCTGATGCTAAAGACGCGCGAGGGCGCCTACGGCATTGGCCGCCGCAAGGGGGACGACCGCACCGACGTGTGGTGGAAATGGAAGCTCGACCCGATGAGCGTCGACGCCGTTGTGATCTATGCCGAGCGCGGCCACGGGCGCCGCTCGGGCGTCTATACCGATTACACCTTTGCCGTCTGGAGCGGGGGCGAAGAAGCGTCGCCCCGGGAGCTGGTGCCGTTCGCCAAGGCCTATTCGGGGCTGTCGGACGCAGAAATTCGCGAGATGGACGCGATCGTCCGCCGCACCACGGTCGAGACCTTCGGTCCGGTGCGAAGCGTGACCCCGACGCAGGTTTTCGAGCTTGGCTTCGAGGGCATTGCGCCGAGCAAGCGCCACAAGAGCGGCGTCGCCGTCCGCTTCCCGCGCATGCTGCGCTGGCGCCGCGACAAGCCGATCGCTGAGGCTGATACGCTGGATGCGCTCAAGGCGTTGCTTATGGGGCAGGGCAGGCGCTGAGGGCCTCACTCCTGACCCGCGATAACGTCGCCGCTGTAGCGGTCGCCTTCATAATTCTCGCCGATGGACATTGCGCAGATGAGCGAGAGGTGTCTGTACGGCAGGCCGGTCTCTTTCGCCCAGGCGTTGAACTGCTCCTGGACCTTCAAGAGGTCGCGCTTCGATGTCGGCGTCTCCGCAATATCGAGGGCAGCGTTGCGCAGACAGGCGGCCACGTCCTTTGTCGCGACGAAGGCGTCGTAGCCGAGAAATCTGAGCAGCATCTGTCCACTATTGCCGCCGAGATGGCTGCCGCGTTTAGAGAGAAGCTCGAGCAGCCCGACCTCGTTCGAGGACGGCCATGTCGAGAGGAACTTGCCGAACGAGCCATGCTCGTTCGCCACATCGAGCACGAAGCGCGCGTTCTCACGCACCGCGGCGATCTTTGCCCCATTGCGGACGATGCGCGCGTTCATGGTCAGCCTGTGCCAGAACTCGTCAGGCTCGGATACAAGCCGCGCGGGCTCGAAGCCGAGAAAGGCTTCCTCGAAGCCGGGCCATTTCGATTCGATTACGCTCCAGGCAAAGCCGGCCGAAAACACGCGCCTGGTCATTTCGGCAAGCACGCGGTCGTCGCGGAGCTTCAAGAGCGCCTTGGGGTCTGGCTTGGGCGGCATGAGGCGAGTGAGCGCCTCGGCGCCGCCTTTACGCTTCGCGGCCCGGGCGCGGATGGTCTTGAACGGCGTCACGCTTCGCGCCCTCTTGCTTCTTGTCGCCGCGCGAGACGGCGCTGTTTTCAGACTAGGCGCGGCGGATTTCAGGCGCAATCAGCGCCATACGGCGGTCAAAGAGATTTGTCTTGGCCTCGGCGGCTAGACTTCCTAGCCTGTCATCGGCCCGCCCGAGCCGCGGCGAGGCCGATCGTCCATGCTCGGAGAGCTCCGTGATCCGCTTCTATTTCCACCCAACGCCCAATCCGGCAAAGGTCGCGCTCCTTTTGGAGGAACTCGGCCTGCCCTATGAAGTCGTTCCCGTGGATACGAGCAAGGGCGAGCAGCACGCGCCGGCTTTTCGCGCCATCAACCCGAACGGCAAGGTGCCTGCGATCGTCGACACCGAAGGGCCGGGCGGAAAAGAGGCGCGAGTGTTCGATTCGAGCGCCATCCTGCTCTATCTTGCCGAAAAGACCGGCCGCTTCATCGGCTCTCCGGCGGACCGGCCGGAGCTCCTGTCGTGGCTCTTCTTCATCGCCAGCGGGGTGGGTCCGTTCTCTGGCCAGGCGGTGCATTTCCAGCATGCCGCGCCGGAGAGGCTTCCCTACGCCATCAACCGCTACCGGCGCGAGATCGAGCGGCATTACCGTGTTCTGGATAAACACCTCGCCGGGCGCGACTTCATCGTCGGCGCCGACTATTCGATCGCCGACATGTCCGCCTGGGGCTGGCTCACGCGCGCCTCCCGAGTGCTGCCCGGCGCGGACGATCCGCTCGCCGGCTTCCCGAATCTCAAACGCCTGTTCGAGACGGTCGACGCCCGCCCCGCCGCGGCGCGGGCGAAGACGGTGGCGAAGGATCATCCCTTCAAGCGCGAGTCGGACGAGGAGACGAAGCGCGCGATGTTCCCGTCGAATTATCCCGAAATCGCGATGTGACCTAAGCGCAGTCCGACTTAGGGGGCCTGAGATCCCGGGTCGCCATCAAACACGATCTGATCCGCCCATTTGCGCGCCGCCTCGCGTTGCTCGGCGGTCCGCACCGTCCAGGCCATGATTGGCGCGCCGGTCAGTTCCTTCACCAGGAACGGGAGCTTGTGAGGCAGATCGTCGACATTCCAGGACAGGAAATCCGGGCGGGCAAGGTCGTAGTGGTCGAAATCCGTCCAATCCCGCTTCTGTTCGGGGCTCAGATGAGCCCAATCTGGGTCGTCGTAAGACGCCTGGGCCAGAATCCCGATCGGGCAGGGCCCGAACGGCGGCGCCGTGTGCGGGCGGCGCAGGCGCAAGTAAGCGACGAGATCGTGGTCGAAGCTCTTGAACGCCAGTGGGCCCCTATAAGCCGCGGCGAGGGCGGAGGCGCGGTCGACGATCCGCCAGTCGCCGTCGAACCGGCTCTTGAGCTCGCAGATGATCGGCGTCCGGCCGGCGACGGCGTCGAGAAAGCCGAGGAAAGCCGGCGGCGGCTCGCTTGAGCCCTTGACCCGAACCTTGGCGACCTCGGCCGCGCTCAGAGCGCAAAAAGGGCCCGAAGCGTCAGTAAGGCGATCGAGAGTTTCATCATGGAAAACAAAGGCTTCTCCGTCTCTGCTCATCTGGAGATCGCATTCGATCGAAAACCCGCCGGCGACCGCGGCTTCGGCAGCCGAAATCGTATTTTCGATCACCCCCTTGGCCTCGTCGTGCAGGCCGCGATGGGCGATCGGGCGCTCGACGAGCCAGGCGGGAGCGTTGGCCGTCCTCAAGCCTCGATCTCGAACGCCGCTTCGACCTCGGCGAGCGCGTTGAGCGGCAGATGCGACACCCCGACGGTCGTGCGCGCATGGCGCCCTTTGGCGCCGAAAAGCTCGGCGACGAGATCGGACGCGCCGTTCATCGCTTGGGGCAGGGCGTCGAAAGTCGAGCCGACGTTGAAGTAGCCGCCAAGCCGCACCGCCTGCTTCACCCTGTCGAGATCGCCGAGCGCCGCCTGGGCCTGGGCGAGCACGTTGATGACGCAGAGCCTCGCCGCCTCATGCGCGGCCTCGATCGGCGAGTTGGCCGAGAGCTTACCCTTGTGACGCTCGGCGAGCTTGCCGTCGGCGCCGAACGGAAGCTGGCCGGAGACGAACAGCAGGGCCCCGGCGCGCACGGTCGGAACGTAGTTGGCGACCGGCGCTGCGGGCTTGGGAAGAACGATCCCCAGTTCCGTGAGGCGTTTGGCGGTTTGGCTCATCACGCGGAACTCCTCAAAGGGCGAAGAGGGACATAAAGAGGCGCTCAATTCCGAATCGAAAGCCGGGCGGCCAGCGACACCCGGCCCAACCGGGCGACGAAGGGACGCGCTCGGCGGGCGATGCGCGGAAGCGCGAACGGTCGCGGGCGGTTTCTCGCCTATGTCGCCCGGATGGCGAAGGCAAGCTTGTTTTTGCCCTCCCGCGCGCTTAGGTTTGCGGGCAAAGAGAGGATGCGCCGGCGGCCTGACGCTGGGCGGCGCGGAATGGGATGACGGCCATGGGTAGCTTTAGCATTTGGCATTGGATGCTGTTCGGCGCGGTCGCGCTCCTGCTGTTCGGAGGCAAGGGCAAGATCTCGGACCTCATGGGCGACGTCGCCAAGGGGGTGAAGTCGTTCAAGAAGGGCCTCGCCGACGACGATGAAGCGAAGCCCGCTCCGACCGTTACCCGGACGATCGAGAACCGCGTCGGCGTCGACGCCAACGACGTTCACAAGGTCGGCTGAGCGCGTCCTTATCGAGGAACGCCTGCGAGCAGGGCCGGGCGGTGGCCGCGCCGCTGTTCGGTCGCCGGGTCGAGTGAGCCATGTTCGATCTTGACATCAGCAAGATGATCATTGTCGGCATCGTCGCTTTGGCGGTCATCCCGCCGAAGGATCTGCCGCGCGTCATGCGCACCGTCGGCCAGACGGTCGGCAAGATGCGGCGCATGGCCGCCGAGTTCCAGGGCCAGTTCATGGAGGCGATGCGCGAGGTCGAGCGCGAGGCTGATCTCGACAGCGTCAAGAAGGAATTCCAGGCGATCAGCGATCAGGCGAAGATCGATACGAGCTTCGATCCGGTCGGCATGATGCGCGACGACATCACCAAGGCGGTCGAGCCCCCGGCCGACAGCGGCAAGGCACAAGTCGCCGAGGCGGACGCGGCCAAGCCTGAGATCGCCGCCCCGGACATCGGCAAGTCTGAAAATGGCAAGTCTGAAATCGGCGCCTCCGAGATTTCGCTGACCGGTCCGGGACCCACCGAAACCCAGCCCGCGGCCGTTCCGGCGGAGGCGGCGTCCGAACCGCCCGGCGCCCGAAGAAGCGCGGCGGAATGAGCCAAGAGGAGATCGACGCCACCAAGGCGCCGTTGATGGACCACCTGATCGAGCTGCGCGCTCGCATCATCCGGTCGCTCTACGCCTTTCTCGCCGCCTTCATCGTCTGCTTCTATTTCTCCCGCACCATTTACAACATCCTGACCCTGCCTTACGTGCGGGTGGTCGGTTCGGAGAAGGCGACGCTGATCGCGACCCACTTTCTCGAGCAGTTCTACACCAACATCCGCCTCAGCATGTTCGGGGCCGGGGTGATCGCCTTCCCGGTCATCGCCGTCCAGCTTTACAAATTCATCGCTCCCGGCCTCTACCGCAACGAGCGGCAGGCGTTTCGGCCCTATCTGATCGCAACCCCGTTCTTCTTCCTGTTCGGCGCGCTGCTCGTCTATTTCGTGGTGATGCCGCTCCTGATCCGCTTTTCGGTGTCGCTGCAGCAGGTCAACGTGCCCGGCGAGGCGACGATCGAGCTTCTGCCCAAGGTCAGCGAATATCTTTCGCTCATCATGACGCTGATCTTCGCCTTCGGGATCGCATTCCAACTGCCGGTGATCCTGACCCTGCTTGGGCACGTCGGGATCATCGATTCCGCCTATCTCATCCGGATGCGGCGCTACGCGATCGTCGCGGTGGTCGGGATCGCGGCGATCCTGACCCCGCCCGACCTCATCAGCATGACCTCGCTCGCGCTTCCGATGCTCGCGCTCTACGAGGGCTCGGTGATCGCGGTGAAGATGGTCGAGAAGCGGCGGGCGCAGGCCCAGAGCGCGGCGAACAACGCCGCGACGTGACGCTTGCCGGGGCTGAGACGGATGGAGTGAGTGAAGGCAGGGCATGAGCGGGCGCGACATCCTGGCGGCGCTCAGCGTCGCGATTGTCTGGGGCCTGAGCTTCATTGCGATCAAGGTCGGCGTGGGCGAAACCTCGCCGCTGATGCTCGCGGCGCTGAGGTTCCTGTTCGCCGCGGTTCCGATGGTTTTCTTTTTGCCGCCGCCGAAGGCTCCGGCGTTGTCGGTTGTGCTCTATGGGCTCCTGATCGGGGTCGGGCAGTTCGGCTTGCTGTTCCTCGCCATCCATGACGGCTTCCCGGCCGGGCTCGCATCGCTGGTCATCATGGCGCAGGTATTCTTCACCATTGCTCTCGCCTGGCTGGTCTTCGGCGAGCGGCCGCGAAGGGCGCAGGTCATCGGCTCGTTCGTCGGATTTCTCGGCATGGCCGTCATCGGTTCGGAACGCCTCGCCGGGGCGAGCCTTGGACCGTTCCTGATGATCATTCTCGCAGCGCTCTTCTGGGGCGCGGGCAACGTGCTGGCGAAGAGCGTCGGCAAGGTCGACATGCTTGCCTTCACCGTCTGGTCGAGCCTGGCCGCGCCGCTGCCTCTCGTTGCGCTGTCGCTTGCGGTCGAGGGGCCGGGCGGCCTCGCCGCGCTCGCCCATCCGGGCGTGAAGCTCATCGTCAGCGTGCTCGTGCTTTCCTATGGCGGGACTTTGTTCGGCTATGGCTTATGGGTGCGGCTCATGGCGCACCATTCGGCGGCGACCGTCGCCCCGTTCGCGCTTCTGGTGCCGGTTGTCGGCATGATCGCGGCCGCGCTCGTGTTCGGCGAATCTCTGAGTTCAGTCGAGCTTGGCGGCGGCGTTCTGGTGATGGCCGGCCTCGCGCTCAACGTGTTCGGCGATTGGGCGCTCAGCCGTCGGTTGCCTGCGTTCCGGTGACGGTTTCGTTATGAGACGACCTAGGAAGGGCGTTCGGTTCATAAGGCTTAGTCGAGCCCGCGCCTCACTATCTTCGCCGGACCGCAACATGACCAACGCGGCGTTCTCGCGGATCCCACTCACTGGCGATCAGCTTATGAATGTGCTTGCGCACTTTGTTGTGGATCCGACGGGGAAGCCCACGCGTTGCGGTCGCGCCGCCTTTGCGTGTCAGGAGCGCCGAGCCACTCAGCTTCCGCCGGTGAGATCGGCGGATAGGAGAGATAGGCCAGCCTTTTGATCTCGCTGCGCATTGTCGCCACGACATCGAGGATCAGTCCGGCCAGCCAGCTGAGGAAACCGACGATGGTCAGTCCGACCGCGAGGACGGCCGTCGGCAGCCGGGGCACCAGCCCGATTTCGAAATAGGTCCGCGCGAGCGGAACGACGAGCGCGACGGCGGCGAGGATGAGCGCCAGGCCGACCAGACCGAAAAACTGCAACGGGCGCTCGTTGCGCACGAGATCGAAGATCAGCCGAAGGATCCTGCTCCCGTCGCGAAAGGTGTTGAGCTTGCTCACCGAACCGGAAGGACGCTCGCCATAGGCCGTGAGCTCCTCTCAGGACGGCATGCGCAGTTCGAGAGCGTGGACCGTCAACTCGGTTTCGATCTCGAACCCCCTCGACATGGCCGGAAACGACTCGACGTAGCGGCGGGAAAAAACCTTGTAGCCTGACAACATGTCGGTGAATTGCTTGCCGAAGATATTCCTCACCATTGCGGTCAGGACGTAGTTGCCGAGCCGGTGGCCACGTCGATAGGCCTCCATGCTCTGCGACACCCGCGCACCGTTCACGAAGTCGAGACTTTCGTCGATCGCCCGGCGAACCATGCGAGGAGCGGCTTGGGCTTCATAGGTCGCGTCGTCGTCCACCAGAACGTAGACGTCTGGGTCGATGTCGGCGAACATGCGACGAACGACATTCCCTTTCCCCTGGCGCGACTCGTTGCGGACAAACGCGCCGGCAGCCCGAGCGGCGTCGGCGGTCCGGTCGGTCGATTTGTTGTCGTAGACGTAGACCGTCGCCGACGGCAAGGCTTCGCGAAAGGCGGCCACAGTCTTTCCGACCGTCAGTTCCTCATTGAAGCAAGGCACCAGGACGGCGATTGCGCGCTGGCGCACGGCCGCCTCCGTCCCGGACTTGGAACTGTCCAAAATCGTCGTCATTCGTCAGTCTTTTTCCTGCCCAGCCTCGCCGCGCCGGCTTGCGCTGCCTCCAAGGCGCAGCGCCGACAGGCTTCACTCGGGAGGGCCTCAAATGTTGCGATAGGAGCCCTTGCCATCAAATCAGGAGCTCTTGTGATGGGACTCAGCAAGAAAGGGGGGGCGCAACAGGGGCAGCCGCGAAGATCGGTCCGACACGGCCCCCGCGGCGCGCCAGACCAGGTCCGCGGCGAGGAAAACCAGCAGCCCGCCAATCGGCTAGCGGTAGCGAATCACTGGCTGGGTCAAAATACTTGGGAGCATCGGCAAAAACAATGCTGCGGCGACGTATAGATAACGCCAGTCCCTGCCGCCGAGACGAATGCTCAAGCCGACGAACCCGATGAACGCGATGATCCATATCACTGACTGCTTCAAAGCCGCCGTAATACCGCTATCAGGGTACCACATCCAGCGCGGCGGGAAGTAGAATTCCCAAACGTGTCTCGCCGCGATCTCTAGGGCCTCGATTGGATGTTGAGCGATCCACTTCTTGGCGTCGGCCATCAAAAGTCTGTCGTAGGCAAGCTCGCCGCCGGCGGCCTTCATCTTGGCAAGCACCTCGGGATGGAGGAACGGCGAGGTGTCATAGGACCGATCCGTCATGGCCTTTCTCGGGTCCGGGGAGCTGATCGCATTGTCGTAGTATCCGAGGGCAAGGCTGATGCCGAGAGAACTCCGCGTCCACACCTTCTCGCCGAGCACCGCTTCATTGCGGAGCGCCCAGGGATAGGAAATCGCGACCAGCAGCGCCGCCGAAACCGCCGCCGTCCCCACGAAACCCGTCCAGCCGCGCTTTCGTGAGGCGAGCAAGCCGAGCATCCCGTACCAGGCCAGCGCGGCCGGCAGACTGAACAAACTCAGTAGGCCGCCCCCGGCCGCCAGCAGAACCAAATCACGCCAGTATGGTCGTCCATCGAGGGCGTCCAGGGCAAGCGCGCGGGCCAAACAAAGGCCAATTCCGGCCGCCGCCAACGAGCCTTCCCAATGCCGAAATCCTTTCATTTCGAAAAGTATGTTCAGTGGAGCGAGCGCCAACACGGCGATGGCGGCGATGCGAGCTATTGGCTCGACGCCTAACCTCCTAAACGCCGCGTCAAGGGCCAGAAAACTGATATAGATGAAAGCAAGCGAAACGCACGACAGGGCGAATTCCGCGGTCGGCGTGGCAACTCCAAGAAAGCGATAGATCGTCCCAACCAGCAACGGCATGCCCGGCGAGAGATGAGCGGTTAGGCCGCTGCCCGGACCATATGCGTCCGCCAGTTCGCCTTTTGAGCCGAACGCGGCTGCCTCGTAGAACCCCTCGCTCGGAATGATGCCGAATCCATCATGGAATACCCAGGCAAGTCTGATCGCCGCCCCAATGATCAGTAAGCCGGCCGTATATCGGCCCATAGTTCTTCGATCGTTCAGGCTTTCGTTAGCGGATGCAAGCAGACTTGGCAGCCATGAAATCTTCATCCACAATACTCCGCCAATAGCCGGCAGGCGCGCGCGTAGGCAAAGACGTCAGCGCGCACGAATTCAGTTCTACCGACATTCCTCGGATGGTTCGCAGCGTGATTGGAAATCTGCCCTATTCGCGGCAAGCCCGAACCCGCTCGCCCGGGCAGTGGATGAAACGCCATCATTCTCTGCGCGAGTGCCCACGGGACGGCCTGATCGGTCTTGCCGCTTCGAGCGTCTGGTATGGTGATGCGCGCTCACGCAAACAGTCACTATTTCCTGCTTTATCGGCACGGGATCCTTTGCTTCGAGCTGTGGGCGATTTTCTTGGCGGTTCTCGCCACAGGGCCGATAGAGGGGTGGCTGGCGGACGCGTGGCGTCGCGCCAACCGCGGTTGAGTCGCCCTATTGCGTTCTGCTATTGGCGGGCCTCGCTCTAGAGGTCCTCGGCGACTGGACATCGCGGCGGCGGCGTCAGCGGTCAGGTGATACATGCACGATATCAGGTTGATCCGCGAGAATCCAGAAGCCTTTGATGAAGGCCTGCGCCGCCGCGGCTTCGACCCACGCGCCGAATCTTTGATCGCGCTCGACGAACGGCGCAGGGCGGCGATCGCGGCGCTCCAGCACGCGCAGGAGCGCCGCAACGCCGCCTCGAAGCAGATCGGCGCGGCGATGGCGCGCAAGGACAGCGTCGCGGCCGAGGATTTCCGCGCCGAGGTCGCCGAGGCGAAAGCGAAAATGCCGGAACTCGAGGCGGCCGAGCGCGAGGCGCTGGCGGCGCTCGAATCCGAACTTGCCGCGATCCCGAACCTGCCGCTCGCCGACACGCCGGACGGCAAGGACGAGAGTGACAATGTCGAGCTTTGCCGCTGGGGCGCGCCGCCAACGCTCGAAGGCATGAACGAACCGCGCGAGCATTTCGAGATCGGCGAGGCGCTCGGCCTCATGGATTTCGAAACCGCGGCGAAAATGTCGGGCGCGCGCTTCGTGGTGCTGAAGGGCGCGCTCGCGCGGCTCGAGCGGGCGCTTGAGCAATTCATGCTCGATCTGCACACGCGCGAGCACGGCTATACCGAAGTCTCTCCGCCGGTCCTGGTCCGGGACGCGGCGATGTTCGGCACCGCGCAACTGCCGAAGTTCGAGGACGACCAGTTCTGGGCCGTCGGTGGCGAGCTTCTGCGCGCGCCGTCCGATGAGGACGTCGCTCTTCTCGACCCGCTCGACGCCCAGGCCGCGCTCGTGAGCCGCCTCAGCCAGATCAGGAGCAGCCGGCTCGGCCTGATCCCGACCGCCGAAGTGCCGCTCACCAACCTTGTGCGCGAGAGCATCGTCGACGAGAAGACCCTGCCGCTGCGCTTTACCGCCGGAACCTTGTCGTTCCGGGCCGAGGCAGGGGCGGCGGGGCGCGACACCCGCGGCATGATCCGCCAGCACCAGTTCAGGAAGGTCGAGCTGGTCTCGATCACCACGCCCGAGCAGTCGCGCGACGAGCACGAGCGCATGACGGCTTCAGCCGAAGAGGTGCTGAAGCGCCTCGGCCTTCATTACCGCGTTGTCGCGC
This sequence comes from uncultured Alphaproteobacteria bacterium, assembly GCA_963794155.1. GTDB lineage: Bacteria > Pseudomonadota > Alphaproteobacteria > Rhizobiales > Beijerinckiaceae > Roseiarcus. The sequence goes on from CAWCCX010000013.1 coordinate 509,365, forward strand.
TCTCGACCGGCGACCTCGGCTTCGCCTCGCAGAAGACCTACGACCTCGAAGTCTGGCTGACGGGGCAGGGTCGGTTTCGCGAAATCTCGTCCTGCTCGATCTGCGGCGACTTTCAGGCCCGGCGGATGAATGCGCGGTTCAAGGGGACGGACGCCAAATCGGCCCGCTTCGTCCATACGCTGAACGGCTCCGGCGTCGCGGTCGGCCGGGCGCTGGTGGCGGTGCTGGAGAACTATCAGGAACCGGATGGCTCAGTCGCAATCCCGGATGTCCTGCGGCCCTACATGGGCGGGCTCGCGCGGATCGAGCGCTAACCGCTGCTCGGAAGTTGGGGCCCCGATTGCGGGGCCCCTAGAACGTCCGGGCTAGCAGGTCCTGACCAGCTGCTGGCCGAGATAGTTGCCGTAAGCGTCATACATCGGCTGATACGCGGCGCAGCCGCCGTAGCCGTAGCCGTTGTAGCCGTAGCCGTACGCATACGGGGCGGCCAGAAGCGCTCCAGCAGCTAACCCGCCGACGATCGCCGGGCCCGCCCAGCCGGCGCCATGCCAGCGGCCGCCATGCCAACCGCCGCCATGCCAGCCGCCGCCATGCCAGCCGCCGCCGTGCCAGGCGCGGCCTGCCGCCGCCGCCGGTTCAACCGTCGCAAACGCGGACGCCGTCAAGGATAGCGCGGCAAGGGCCGCGATCGCCGATTTGGATATGGTGTTTCGCATTGTAGGCCTCCATCCAAATTCCTACCGTGGGTTGTCAACGCTTCGATTGGAAAAGGGTTCCCACCCGGCTGGGCGCCAGCCTTGCGCTCGAACTCTTTCGCCGCCGATGATCGAGACCGCGCCGAATCCATCCATTCAAGCATTTGTCCGTGTGAATGACGTGATTTATACGCCAAGGGAGTCGGCATGAGCCGGGACCGCCGGACACCGTGGGCGACGGGGCTCGGCTTGGTCGCTGCGATGCTCCTGTACGCCGCCCCTCTCAGCGCAGCCTCGCCGCAGCCTGAGCTCACCGGCGACACGCGCATCCACGATCCTTCGGTCATCGAGCTCGACGGCCGGTTCGTCGCCTTCGGCACCGGTCAGCAGGGGCCGACGCATGGCGCGATCCGGGTCAAGACCTCGCCCGACGGGATCGCCTGGGCGGACGCGGGCGTCATCGGGAAGGGTCCGCCCGAATGGGCCGAGACGGCGCTCGGCTTCCGGCCGCTCAATGTCTGGGCGCCCTCGGTCAGCCGGCGCGGCGGGATGGTCTTTCTCTACTATTGCCTGTCGAGCTTCGGCGACAACGCGAGCGCGATCGGCCTCATGACCAATTCGGCCTTCGATCCCATTAAGCCCGGCGAGGGCTGGCAGGATCAGGGCATTGTGCTGATGTCGAAGCATGGCGACGACTTCAACGCCATCGACCCGTTCCGGATCGACGCTTCCGATGGGCGCGCCTGGCTCGCCTTCGGCTCCTTCTGGTCCGGGATCAAGCTCAGCGAGCTCAATCCGGAAACCGGCAAGCTCATCCGCGAAGATGCGCCCCGGATCGCGCTCGCCAGCCGACACGGAGGTGCGATCGAGGCATCATCGATCCTCGAGCATGACGGCAAGTTCTATCTCTTCGTCAGCTTCGACCAATGCTGCAAGGGCGTCGCCTCGACTTACAACATTCGGGTCGGCCGCGCCGACCGGATCGGCGGTCCGTATCAAGACCGGGACGGAAAAGACATGGCCGACGGCGGGGGTACGCTCATTCTCGCCACGACCGGCCGCTTCATCGGCCCGGGCGGACAGGAGGCGGTGAAGACCTCCAAGGGCGACTGGCTCGCCTATCATTATTACGACGGCGATGCGTTCGGCGCCGCCAAACTTCAGTTCTCGCCAATTCTCTGGACCGCGGACGGCTGGCCGGAGCTTGGGCCGCTGCCGCAATAAGGCAATCACACTTTGAATGGAGGCGCGCGATCTTTTCCCCAGCTTCGCTGGGGAAGGTGGCCGAAGGCCGGATGGGGTGTGGGCCTGGCGCTGCGACGCAAGCCGGATTGCGTCCCCTAAAAACGCGCTCGCCCCGGCGCGCGGGCCATGCGAAAAGGCGGCCCATGCGAATCCTGCTGACCAACGACGACGGCATCCACGCGCCGGGTCTGAAACTGCTCGAATCGATCGCCAGCGAGCTTTCCGACGACGTAACAGTGGTCGCGCCCGAGAACGACCAGTCGGGAGTGGCGCATTCGCTCTCGCTCAGCGACCCGCTGAGATTGCGGGAAATCGGCCCCCGGCATTTCGCCCTGAAGGGCACGCCGACCGACTGCGTCATCATGGGGGTGAGGCGAATCCTCGCCGATCGCCGGCCGGATCTCGTGCTCTCCGGCGTCAACCGCGGCCAGAACGTCGCCGAGGACGTGACCTATTCGGGCACGATCGCCGGGGCGATGGAGGGGGCGATGCTCGGCATTCCCTCGATTGCGCTCTCGCAAGCCTATGGCGGCGCGGTCGGACGGCCCCTGATCGAATGGGACGCGACGGAGGCGCATGCGGCGCCTGTCATCCGCACGATCCTCGCCGCCGGCATCGCCCCGGGCGGTCTTATCAACGTCAACTTTCCCCCCTGCGCGGCGTCGGAGGTCGCGGGGATCGAGCTCACCCGCCAGGGCCGGCGCAACGCCGAATTGATGCGGGTCGAGGAGCGCCGCGACGGCCGCGGTTTCCCCTATTTCTGGCTCATGTTCCAGCGAGGCGCCTACGAGCAGGAGGATGGAACCGATTTGGCCGCGCTGACGGCGAACAAGATTTCGATCACCCCGCTCAGGCTCGATCTGACCGACAACGATTCGCGCCTCCGGTTCGAGAAGGCTTTTGCGCGGCGGTGAGATAGGGCACAGGACATCGGGAGGGCGAGGGCCGATGAGCGCGACCGAGGCGGAAGAGCGGGCCCAGTTCACCCTGGCGATGCGGGCGAAGGGCATCAATGACCTTTCCCTCCTGCGGGCGCTCGAACGCGCGCCCCGCGCCCTCTTCATGCCGCCCAGATTCGCCGACATTTCCGGCCGCGACATCGCGCTGCCGATCGGCTGCGGACAGACCTCGCCGCCGCCTTCAATCGTCGCCGCGATGGTCGCCGCGCTGGCGCTTGGGCCGTCGCACCGCGTGTGCGAAATCGGAACCGGAACAGGATATTGCGCCGCATTGCTTGCGCAACTTGCGAAGGAAATCGTGTCGCTCGAGCGGTTCCAGACGCTGGCGGTCGAGGCCGCCGCCAGGATCAAGGCCTTCGGGCTCGGCAATGTCGTGGTCCGGTGGGAGGACGGGTTTGACTTTCACCGTTCGGGCGAGCGCTTCGACCGGGTTATCGTGCACGGCCTCATCGAGCCGCCCGGCGAAGCGTTTCGCCATCTCCTGGCGCCGGGCGGGGTTCTGGTCGCGGCCATGGCCGGGCCGGAACGAGGTGAGCAGCGGATCATGAGACTTGCCGACAATCCCGACGGCGCGGTCGAGGCCGCAGACCTTGGCCCGGCCCGGGGAATGAGGCCGCTCGAGCGCGGCCTTGCGCGGGCTCTGTGAGACCGCTCTTTCATCGACGGGCGCATTCGACGCCCGGATTTTGAAGATAACGGTCACCGTCAATTCATCTTAAACCTTCCCTTAACTCGGTCGGCGCAAACTGCCTGGATCGGAGTTGCGTGGGCGTGGGTGGAAGCCGATGAGTGATTGCGTTGCGTGGATGAGAGGAGGCGCGTTGCCGCGTCTCGCGCTCGTTGGGCTCGGCCTTGCGTTGTTGTCGGGGTGTTCGTCCGACGTTACGCGCTTCAGCGACAGCTCGAGCCCGTTCTCCGGAGTTCAACTCTCCAATCCGTTCGCGGGCAAGACGGCGGACGCCGCGCCTACGCCCGGCGTAACCACCGCGCCGCTGGCGCCGGCCGGAGCGGCCAAGAGCGCTTCCGCCGGCTCGAGGCCCCTGCCGGTGGGCGGTTCGGCTGTCGGCTGGTCCGCCAAAGGCGGCTCGCCGATTGTGGTCGCCGAGGGCGAGACGCTCGATTCGCTTTCGAGCCGCTACGGCGTGCCCTCGGCCGCGCTCCTTTCCGCCAACGGGCTTTCCAGCGCCTCCGAGGTCAAGAGCGGGATGCGGATGGTCGTGCCCGTCTATCACGCCGATGGCCACGGCGTGGCGAGCGCCGAGGGGGAGAAGTCGGCGAAAAAACGCGCTGAGGATGTCGCCGACGCCGAGCGGGCCAAGTCCATAAGGACCAAGGCGAAGGACGACGAAAAAGACAAGGCGGTCGCCAAGGCCGAGAAGCCCGGCGACAAGGCGGATAAGCCGACCTCGGCGAAGGAGGACGGCGGCGCGGTGGCTTACGCCGAACCGTCGAAGCAGGCCGATGTCAAGGCGCCGGCGATCGACAAGGCGCCGACCGGCAACCTCGAATCCGGCGCGGAGGCGGCCAAAGTTCCGCTAACCGGCGCGAAAGCCGACGCTTCGGGTGTCGAGCCTGAATTCCGCTGGCCGGCGCGCGGGCGCATCATCCAGGGGTTCAAGGCCGGCGGCAACGACGGCATCAACATCTCCGTGCCCGCCGGCACATCGGTCCGGGCGGCGGAGGCCGGCGTCGTCGTCTACTCCGGCGACGGGCTCAAGGGCTACGGCAACCTGGTGCTGATCAAGCATCCCAACGGCTTCGTCACCGCCTACGGCAATAACGGCGAGCTCGACGTCAAGCGCGGCGATCAGGTCAAGCGCGGCCAGGTCATCGCCAAGTCCGGCGACACCGGCAACGTCAACGCGCCGCAGCTCCACTTCGAATTGCGCAAGGGATCGACCCCGGTCGATCCGACCAACTATCTCGCCGGTCTCTGACCGGGCCGGACGGGATCCAGGCCCCTGCCTGGCGAACCCTGACCTTCGAGGATCTCCGCGAGACCGATCATTCTTCGAGGGACAACGAGGGCGGCGGGTCCAAGGAAAGGCCCGCCGCCCTTCGCCTTTGATGTTCGCGTTCGCGCTCCGTCAGTCTTGCGCCGCGTCGAGCGGCTTGCCCAGCCGCCCGGCGAGATCCTGGATGAATTGCCATGCCGTCCGGCCGGAGCGGGAGCCGCGGGTCGTCGCCCATTCGAGCGCCTCGGCTTCGAGCTGGTCGACGGGCGGGTCGAGGCGATAATGCTTGGCGTAGCCGTGGACCATCGCGAGATAGTCGTCCTGGCTGCAATGATGGAAGCCGAGCCAGAGGCCGAACCGGTCACTCAGCGACACTTTCTCCTCGACCGCCTCGCCCGGAATGATGGCGCTCGAGCGCTCGTTCTCCATCATGTCGCGCGGCATGAGGTGGCGCCGGTTCGAGGTCGCGTAGAAGAGGACGTTCGCCGGACGGCCTTCGACGCCGCCTTCGAGCGCAGCCTTGAGCGACTTGTACGAGGTGTCGCCGGCGTCGAAGGAAAGGTCGTCGCAGAAGACGATGAACCGATAAGGAGCGTCGCGAAGCAGGGTCATCAGCGCCGGCAGGCCCTCGATGTCCTCGCGATGGATCTCGACCAGCTTGAGACGGCCGGCGACGGCCTTCTCGCGGTTGATCGCCGCATGTGCCGCCTTGACCAGCGACGACTTGCCCATGCCGCGCGCCCCCCACAAGAGCGCATTGTTGGCCGGAAGAGAGCGAGCGAAGCGTCGGGTGTTCTCGACCAGCTGATCGCGCACGCGGTCGACGCCGCGCAGGAGCGAAATGTCGATCCGGTTGACGTGTAGGACCGGCGCCAGCGCGCCGCTATCGGCGCGCCAGACGAAGGCTTCCGCAGCGTTGAAATCGGGCGCGGGCGGAGGGGCGGGCGCGAGCCGCTCAAGCGCCACGGCGATGCGGGCGAGGAGGTCGGCTTGGCTCGGGAGCGGCGGCAACGCGCGGGATCCTCATGGAAGGTGCGGGGCGCTTTGCCACACTGGCCCGCGAAGCTCCAGACCTTGGTCGAGCGCTTTTCGCGAAAATGAGATTGACAAGAGGTTACGGAACGGTAATCATCAGGGTGGCGACGATGAATCCGGTGTCTTTCGAGGCGCGGATTTTCCTGGGGGCATTCGTGTGGTGGGGGAGACCCGTACGATGAGGAAACTCGGTTTAGCTTTGGCCGCGGCCGGCGCCGCGTCACTCGCATGCGCCGGAGCGCGGGCGGATACGGTTGTTTATAACGGCGGCAGTCCGAACCAATTGGGTACCTATTACGCGGATACTTCCGGCCTTGCGGCCGTATACATAAGTTTCGTCCTTCCGACGGGGGTAAGCGATATCAGCGACGCGGAATGGTGGGGCGGGTGCTACCCCGCGACAAATTGCGGCTCATCACCCAGCTTCACTATCGGCGTCTTTGCTGACACGGGGGGGTCGGGGCCGGATCTTACCTCACCAATCGAAGTCCTTTCCGTTGGGACCGCTGACCAGACGGCGACGGGAAATCTGATTACGACCCCCGGGCTACCATCATACACGGAATATGTGTATAATGTAGGTTTTCCCGCGATTTCGCTGACCCCCGGGACCACGTACTGGTTCGGCATCACGGGGACGACCGGGATGGGAGATTTCGGCGTCGAGACGACCTCGAATGCACCGGCGGGCGCGCTGGCCTACCAGCAATTCTTCCCGACGGCGCCGGGCGAAATCAATGCGGAGCTGGCTCTCAGTCTCACCGCTCCCGAGCCTTCGACCTGGGCGATGATGCTGCTTGGCTTCGCCGGCCTCGGTTTCCTTGGCTACCGAAAGCGCGCGGCGCTGATGGCCTGAAGACGTCGTCACGTAAACTCGGAAAAGGCCGCTCGCTGCGGCCTTTTTTGTTGCGGCGTTGTCGCGCGCAATGAGGCGCGGCGGCCCTTCTCGGCTACGACCAGCTGTAGGCGAACATCCCCATGACCACGAGGATGATGACGGCCGCCAGCACGTAATGCTTCGCCTCCCAGTCGTGCATGGTGAGGAGGGGCTTGGCGGTCTTGGCAGGGCGCCGGGAGGCCATGGACTTGGCCTAGCACGAACCGCGGACGCGGCAAACATCCAGGCGCCTGCTCGTTTGCCACAACGCCGTTTACCGGCGCGCGCTTGCATTTCCTCCGCCGCCGCGCTCTCATGGCGCCAGATCGCTCAACGGAAGCAGACTCGTGGATATGCTGCTCGCTGCCTTCGGATGCCTTCTGATGGCCGTCGGGCTGCTTATGGCCGCCAATCGGAGCGGTTACGTCTATTTCATCGTTGGGCCGCGCTCCGTCTTGGCGGTCGCGGCCGCAATCGCGGTATTCGGCTTCTGGCTGTTGCGCGGCAGCCATTGAGATGTCGCCGGCGCGCGGGCGGCTGGGTCGCCTCCAATCCCATCGCCCTGTCAAAACGGCCGGCGCGATGCTATATGTCACATGTCCGCCGGGCCTTGCACCCGGTCGATGGAGATTTGAGATGGCGTCCCGACTGTTACGGCGACAGGTGATGACTTTGACCGACGCGGCGGCGGCGCGGGTGCGCGAACTGACCGCTTCCGCCAGCAAGCCGATCGCGGGCGTGCGCGTGGGCGTGAAAAACGGCGGCTGCGCCGGCATGTCCTATACGATGGAGCTCGCCGAGACCGCGTCGCCCCTCGACGAGATCGTCGAGGACAAGGGGGTTAAGCTCCTGATCGACCCGAAAGCGGTTCTGTTCCTGCTCGGCTCGCAGATGGATTTCAAGGTCGACCGCCTGTCGGCGAGCTTCGCCTTCTCCAATCCCAACGAGACCTCGGCCTGCGGCTGCGGCGAAAGCGTCGCGATCACCCCGGCGAGCCCAGAGGCGCTCAACGCGCCGGCCTGAACCAATACGCATGGATGCCGTCAGCGGCTAAAGGCTGCCTGTAGATCTTTCTGCCCTTGCACGCCGTTCTGGAGCAGCAGCATCAGCAAGATGCGAGCCTTCTGTGGGGGTAGGTCGTCGCCCATAACGGCCCCGGCTTCCACCAGCGTTTTGCCGCCGCCGTCAAACCCGTAGTTGGGAAGCACGCGTCCATTGGGCACGCGCGAAGTGATAACGACTGGGATTCCCTTGCCGATCGCCTGCTTAATGGAGGCGAACATCGGCTGGTTCACGTTGCCCAAGCCCAGCCCCTCGATGATGAGGCCCTTCGCGCCGTGGTCGACGGCGGCCTGCACAAGGGAGCCATCGGCCCCTCCATACATTGCCACGATCTCGACGGCTGGCATCGTATCAACCTTGATTGGCACGTGCTGTCGCCGTCGGGGCGCGCGGTCGAAGACGACCCGATCGAAGTCCACCTCGCCGAGAAAGCCGTAATCACCCGATTTGAAGGTTTCCACGCTGGAAGTGTGCGTCTTGGTCACCTCCCGCGCCGCGTTGATCTGGTTGTTCATGACCAGCATCGCGCCCATGCCGGTCGAGGCTTCATCCACGGCGATTCGAACCGCATTGAGCAGGTTGCGCGGCCCGTCGAAGTCCGGCTCTGAGGCTATGCGCTGAGCGCCGACGAGCACAATCGGCTTGGGGGAATCGACCGTCAGGTCGAGCCACCAGGCGGTCTCCTCTAGCGTGTCAGTACCGTGCGAAATGATAACTCCAGCCACTTCGGGGCGGGCGAGCGCGGCTTCGACGGCGCGGGTTAAAGCAATCCAGCGCGGCGGGTCCATGTAGTCGGAGGGGACGTTCGAGAGGTTGTCTACCTCGACCCTAGCGTACTTGGTGACTCCGGCACCGTGGCGAGCAGGTCTTCGCCAGACATGGCGGGAACGGGCGCGCGCTTAATCGGGTCGATTTTCATGGCGATGGTGCCGCCGGTGGCGAAAAACTCGACCACGGGCTTTCCGTCGTCTGCAAACGCCGCCGAGGCGATCAGACAAGCAAAAACCGGCAACATGGCTGCAAACCTGTTGCGCATCGATCATCCTCCCTCATGTGCTTCTAGCGAGCACTCGGGCAGATCGGACGATGGGCCCTTTCGCCATCTCACGCAAGGCCGCGCTCAACGAGCGCGGCTACAAATCTCACTCTTCCGCTTCTATCGGCTCGCGCGCGGGCTTGGCGCGCGCTTTCACCGGGCGGAGGAGGAAGTCGGGCACATGGTCGCCGAGTCCGATCACCGGCGCGTCGACATCTCGGCGCGGCTGCGCTCCATCGTGGCGCGGAGAAGGGTCGGCGAAGCGCGGCGCGCGAGCAGGCGGGCCATTCGCCGAATCGGCCGGTCCTCGTTCGCGCCCGGCGCGCTCCCGGCGTGGAGAGGGTTCAGCGAGCCTGGAGGCGGCAGGGGCTGAGGCGCGTTCCGCCTCGGCCGCGATGCGCTCGCGGGGCCGGCGCTCGGCGTGATGGCGGCGCGAATCGGGATGCCGGACGGCATGCCGGTCCGGGCGCTCGCCGTTCTCGACCGGAGCGCCCGCGCGCTCGGGGCGCCGGTGAGCGCCGCCACGGCCGCGCGAACCCTCGCGCCGCGGCGCTTCGGCCTCGTCGTCGGGGGGCAACTGGGCGCCGTCCTGCCACTCGATTTTGCGGGCGATGAGCTTCTCGATCTCGGCGATCGCCTTGTGGTCGATGCGAGACACGAGCGTCAGCGCGACGCCCGATTTTCCCGCGCGGCCGGTGCGGCCGATCCGGTGCACGTAATCCTCGGAATGATGCGGCGCGTCATAGTTGATGACGTGGCTGACGTCGGGGATGTCGAGGCCCCGGGCGGCGACGTCCGAGCAGACCAGCAGTTGGACCTCGCCGGCGCGGAACGCGTCGAGGGCCGCCATCCGCATCCGCTGGTCGAGATCGCCGTGCAGCGCAAGCACCGAGAAGCCGTGCTTCTGCAGTGAACGGTAGACCACCTGCACGTCGCGCTTGCGGTTGCAGAAGATGAGCGCGTTCTTAAAATTGTCGGCCCCGCGGATAAGGCGCCGCAAGGTCGAGCGCTTCTCTTCCGGCGTTCCGCCCGAAGGCACCAGCGTCTGGGTGATGTTCTCGGCTGTGGTGGCGGCGCGGGAGACTTCGACGCGCACCGGATTGTGCAGGAACGTGTCGGCGAGGCGGGTGATTTCCGGCGGCATGGTCGCCGAGAAGAAGAGCGTCTGCCGGGTGAACGGCACCAGCTTGCAGATGCGTTCGATGTCGGGAATGAAGCCCATGTCGAGCATCCGGTCGGCTTCGTCGATGACCAGGATTTCGATGGCGTTGAGGAGCAGGCCGCCGCGCTCGGTGAAATCGAGCAGCCGCCCGGGCGTCGCGATGACGACATCGGCGCCGCGCGCGATCTTGGTCTCCTGATCGCCGAACGACACCCCGCCGATGAGGAGCGCGAGGTTCAGCTTGTGGTTGACGCCGTACTTGCCGAACGCCTCCTCGACCTGGGCGGCGAGCTCGCGGGTCGGCTCGAGAATGAGGGTCCGGGGCATCCGGGCGCGGGCGCGGCCGCGCTCGAGCGTCGACAGCATCGGCAGAGTGAACGCGGCGGTCTTTCCGGTCCCTGTCTGGGCGATGCCCAGTATGTCGCGGCCTTGCAAGGCGTAGGGAATGGCTTGTTCTTGGATCGGCGTCGGCGTGTCGTAGCCCGACGCTTCGACGGCTTTGAGCACTTTCTCGCTCAGGCCGAGTTCGTTAAATTTCATCATTGCTCGCTTGCGCGAATGCCTCGCATCCGCTTGGTGTCATATGGAGGCCTCGTGGACCCGCGTCAATGCGTTCGCGGGTCCCGGCGCGCAAGCCTCGCGCCCGCGTCGGCGCGAAGCGCTCGCCGACGCATCGCCGGAGCCTTTATTCGCTCTCGGCGCGCTCCCCATAGATCAAATTGGGAAAAAGTCAACAAATTGCGAGATGTCGCGCTTTGTCGCCGGCTTGCCGCGCTGCGGCGGCATGTCACACTTTGCGCGAGCCTGCCGCCGTGCGAAAGGCGGACGGTTCGCCAGATCCGGGAAGGCGTTCAATGGCGGGAGCGGGACGATCCGAGGGCCGGGTGGCGGCGATTCGCGGCGCGGTGGTCGACCTCGTGTTCGAGGACGGCCCGCCGCCGATCGGCGACGCTGTCGAAATCGCGGACGCGGAAGGGCGGATTGTCGTCGCCGAAATCCAGGCGCAGCTCGATGCCCGATTGGCGCGGGCGATTGCGCTCGAGCCGACGACCGGTCTGAGGCGCGGCGACGGCGCGCGACGAGCGGGCGGCCCGGTGACAATTCCGGTCGGCGAGGCGATACTCGGACGTCTGATTGATGTCCTCGGCCGGATCGGTGACCGCGGACCGCCCTTGCCGGCGGACGCGCCGCGCTGGCCGATCCACCGCAAGCCGCCGGCGTTCGCGGCTCAGACCGGCGCGACCCGGCTGTTCTCGACCGGGGTCAAGGTGATCGACCTCCTCGCCCCGCTCGCTCAAGGGGGAAAGGCGGCGATGTTCGGCGGGGCCGGCGTTGGCAAGACGGTCCTGGTGATGGAGCTCATCCACGCCATGGCCGAGACCTATCAGGGGATCAGCGTGTTCGCCGGGGTCGGCGAACGTTCGCGCGAAGGCCATGAGATGCTGGTCGACATGACCGAATCGGGCGTGCTCGCCCGCACCGCGCTCGTCTACGGGCAGATGAACGAGCCGCCGGGCGCCCGCTGGCGCGTGCCGATGACGGCGTTGACGATCGCCGAGTATTTTCGCGACGCGGAGCATCGCAATGTGCTGCTTCTGATGGACAACGTGTACCGCTTCGTTCAGGCGGGGGCGGAAGTGTCGGGGCTGCTTGGCCGCGCGCCCTCGCGGGTCGGCTATCAGCCGACGCTCGCCGACGAGGTCGCGGCGCTTCAGGAGCGCATCGCCTCGGTCGGCGACGCATCGGTGACCGCGATCGAAGCGGTCTACGTGCCGGCCGACGATTTCACCGATCCGGCGGTGACGACAATCGCGGCCCACGTCGACAGCATGGTGGTGCTGTCGCGCGCAATGTCTGCCGAGGGCATGTATCCGGCGGTCGATCCGATCGCCTCGTCATCGATCCTCATCGATCCGCTGGTGGTCGGCGAAGAGCATGTCGCGGTCGCGACCGAAACGCGGCGCGCAATCGAGCATTATCGCGAGCTTCAGGACGTCATCGCGCTCCTCGGCATGGAGGAGCTTGGCGCCGAGGACCGGCGCATCGTCGAGCGCGCGCGCCGCCTGCAGCGGTTCCTGACCCAGCCGTTCGCGGTGACCGAGGCCTTCACCGGCGTTCCCGGCCGCTCGGTCGCGGTCGCCGACACCGTGGCCGGCTGCAAGGCGATTCTGGCCGGCGAATGCGACAATTGGCGCGAAAGCTCGCTTTATATGGTGGGAGCGCTCGACGAGGCGCGGGCGAAGGAAGAAGCGGCGCGGCGCGCGGCGCCAGCGCCGGCGTGAAGCGCGGGGCGCCATGAGCTCGAGCCTGACTCTCAACATCGCTACTCCGGCCAAGCTGCTCGTCGACGTCGAGAACGTCCGTTCGCTGCGCGCCGAGGACGAGAGCGGCGCGTTCGGCGTCCTGCCCGGCCACGCGGATCTCCTGACCGTGCTCCCGCCTTCGGTCGTGCGCTGGACGATGCAGGACGGAGCGATGCGCTATTGCGCGCTGAGCGGCGGCGTATTGCGGGTCGCCGGGGGCAAACGAGTCGCCATCGCCTGCCGGCGCGGCGCGGTTGGCGACGATCTTTCGGCGTTGCAGGCCGAGATCGAGGCGCTGCGCGCGGCTGAACTCGACGCCGACCGGAGAGCGCGGGTCGAGCAGACGCGGCTCCATGCGCGGGCGCTGCGCCAGTTGATGCGGTTCTTGAGACCGGGCGGCCGGCAGCTCGGCGAGGGCGAAGGGCCGTTTACGGGCGATGCTGCGCCATGATCGCGCCCAGTGACGCTCCGCACGAAAAATTGCAGGAAGCGACGGCTCGCGCGGCCAAACGCGCTGAAGCAGCCCGCGACGAGCGCGAACCCTCATTCGCGGCGCGGCTCGGCCAGATCGGCGTGCTCGGATGGGCGATTGTGACGCCGGTCCTCATCGGCGTCGTCATTGGCCGCTGGCTCGACCGGACCTTCGACACCGGGGTTTTCTACACCGCGCCGCTCATCATGCTCGGCGCCGCGGCGGGCTTGTGGACAGCGTGGCGATGGATGCATCGGCAATGATCCTCGCGCTCATGATCGGCCTCGCCGCGGGCGCGGTCCTCGGCGCGGCGCACCTGGCTTCGCTGTGGGGCAGCGTGGTTCTCCTGCGCGACGGGCGCCCCATCCTCGGGGTCACGGTGCAGGCGTTGCGTTTCGTCGTTCTGGCGCTGGGGCTGGCCCTCATCGCGCGCCACGGCGCGGCGCCGCTCCTCTCCGCGGCGTTCGGCGTCCTGGCCGCGCGCGCCCTTCTCTTGCGACGCTTGGAGAAGATGGCGTGAAATCGCCGCTCACGCTCGAGCCGCTGTTCCATATCGGCCCGGCGCCGATCACCGAGCCGGTTGTCGTCGCCTGGGCGGTCATGGCGCTGATCGGCGGCTTTGCGGCGCTGTCGACCCGGCGCCTCGCGCTTGGGCCATCCAGGACCCAGGCGGCGGTCGAAATCCTCGTCAGCACGATCGACGATCAGATTCGCGGCACGATGCAGCGGGATCCGGCGCCGTTTCGCGCCCTGATCGGCTCGATTTTCCTGTTCACGCTGATCTCGAACTGGTCGTCGGTCGTCCCGGGAGTAGAGCCGCCGACCGCCCACATCGAAACCGACGCGGCGATGGCGCTGATTGTCTTTGCGGCCACCATCGGTTGGGGCGTGCGCTCGCGCGGACTTGGCGGCTATCTTAAGACGTTCGCCGAGCCGAGCTGGGTCATGATTCCGCTCAACATCGTCGAGCAGTTCACCCGGACCTTCTCGCTCATCGTCCGCCTGTTCGGCAACGTGATGAGCGGCGTATTCGTGGTCGGCATCGTGCTGACGCTGGCCGGGCTCCTCGTCCCGATCCCGCTGATGGCCCTCGACCTGCTGACAGGGACCGTTCAAGCTTACATATTCGCGGTGCTGGCGACCGTCTTCATCGCCTCCGCCGTCGGCGAACGCCGCAAGCCCTTCGCTGACGCGACGCCTGAAGGAGCGAGGATAACGTGAACGATCTCATCCAAGCCGTCAGCATTTTCTCCGCCGCCCTGGCGGTGGGCCTCGGCGCGATCGGACCGGGCCTCGGCGAGGGCAGGGCGGTCGCGTCCGCAATGGAGGCGATCGCGCGTCAGCCGGAGGCGGCGGGAACGATTTCGCGCACGCTGTTCGTCGGCCTGGCGATGATCGAGACCATGGCGATCTATTGCCTGGTGGTCGCGCTCCTGGTGCTGTTCGCCAATCCGTTCATCAAGTGAGGCTTCGGCCGCGATGCGGATCGACTGGTGGACGCTGGCGCTGCAGACGTTCAACGTCCTCGTCCTGGTGTGGATCCTGAGCCGGTTCCTGTTCCGGCCGGTAGCCGCCATCATCGAGGAGCGGCGGGCGGCGGCGGTGAAGCTGCTGGCCGACGCCGAAGCGGCAAAGCACGATGCGATTGCGGCCCGCGAGGCGGTCGGGGCTGAGGCCGGGCGGCTCGCGAACATGCGCGACGAGGCGGTGCGCGCCGCTGCCGCGGCAGCCGAGACCGAGCGCGCCGCGGCGCTCGCCGCCGCCCGCGCGGAAGTCGAGCATTTGCGCGCCGCCGCCGAGGCCGAAATTCAGCGCGAGCGTCAGGCCGAGGCGGCGGCCGCCTCCGATCGCGCCGCCCAGCTTGCGCTCGACATCGCAGGGAAGCTGCTCCAGCGCCTGCCGGACTCAGCGCGCGTCGACGGATTCATCGACGGGGTGGCCGAGGGGCTGGCGTCGTTGCCGGCGGCTAGCCGGGACGGGCTCGGCGCCGGCGGTGACGCAACGCTCAAGGCTGCGCGATCGCTTGATGAAGCGGAGACGAAATCGTGCCGCGACGCCTTCGCCAAGGCGCTCGGCCGGCCGCTCGATTTCGCGGTTGCCGTCGATCCCGATCTCGTCGCCGGGCTCGAGCTGGAGACGCGGCATGCGGTGGTCCGCAACAGCTTTCGCGCCGATCTTTCCCGCATCGTCGAGGAGTTGACCCGCCGTGACCGCGTCCAGCGCTGACCGCGGCGACTGGCTTCACGCCGAGCGCGACGCGCTGTCGCGGGTCAGGCTGTCGCCTGAGGCCCACTCCATCGGTCGGGTGGAGGAAATCGCCGACGGCGTCGCACGCGTTTCCGGCTTGCCGGAGGCGCGCCTCGGCGAGCTTCTGCGCTTCGAGGGCGGGCGGCTCGGCTATGCGCTGTCGCTCGAGCCGGAGGCGATCAACGCGGCGATTCTCGACGAGGCCGAGGCGATCGGCGTCGGCTCGCAGGTCGCGGCGACCGGCGAAACGGCTCGAGTTCCGGTCGGACCGGGCCTGCTCGGCCGGGTGATCGATCCGCTCGGCCGCTCGCTCGATCGCGATGAGCCGGTCGTGGCGGAAGCGTATCACCCGATCGAGCGGCCGGCCCCGGCGATCATCGACCGCGCGCTGGTGTCCGAACCGGTCGAGACCGGCGTTCTGGTCGTCGACGCATTGTTCGCGCTCGGCCGCGGGCAGCGCGAACTCATCATCGGCGACCGCGCGACCGGCAAGACTTCGATCGCCGTCGATACGATCATCAGCCAGAAGCGCTCGGACATCGTTTGCGTCTATGTCGCCGTCGGCCAGCGGGCGACCGCGGTCGAGCGGGTGGTCGAGGCGGTGCGCCAATTCGGCGCGCCGGAGCGTTGCGTGTTCGTGGTCGCGTCCGCCGCCGCCTCCGCGGCGGTGCAATGGATCGCGCCGTTCGCGGGCTTCACGATCGGCGAATATTTTCGCGATCGCGGCGGTCATGCGCTGGTGATCGTCGATGATCTCACCAAGCACGCCGCGACCCACCGCGAGCTCGCGCTCCTGACCCGCGAGCCGCCTGGCCGCGAAGCCTATCCGGGCGATATTTTCTATGTCCACGCGCGCCTGCTCGAGCGGGCCTCGAAGCTCGCGCCCGAGCTCGGCGGCGGATCGCTGACGGCGCTGCCGATCGCCGAGACCGACGCCGGCAACCTCTCGGCCTTCATTCCGACCAACCTGATCTCGATCACCGATGGCCAGATCGTGCTCGATTCCCGCCTGTTCGCCGCCAATCAACGCCCGGCGGTCGACGTCGGCTTGAGCGTGAGCCGGGTCGGCGGCAAGGCGCAGGCGCCGGCGTTGCGCGCGGCGTCCGGGCGGCTCAGGCTCGACTACTCGCAGTTCCTCGAACTCGAGATGTTCACCCGCTTTGGCGGCATTGCTGACACAAGGGTGCGCGGGACGATCGCGCGCGGGGAGCGCATCCGCGCTCTCATCGCCCAGCCGCGTTTCGCGACCCTGCGCCTGGTCGATCAGGTCGCGCTGCTGTCGGCGCTCGCCGAGGGCGTGTTTGACGATTTCAGCGCCTCGAAGGTCGCGCAAGCGCGGCTGCGCATCGCCTCCGAGCTTGACGCGCACGCGCCCGAGACCGTCGCTTCCGTGACCAAGACCGGGATCTGTGACGAAGCGGGTCGCGCTCGACTCGTCGAAGCGGTGCGTGCGCTGGTCAAGGCCGGTTCTCCGTGACCGAGCGGCTCAGCGACGTCGTGGCGCGCATCGGCTCGGTGCGCCAGCTTTCGTCGGTCATCGGCGCGATGCGCGGCATCGCCGCGGCGAGGGCGCGCGAAGCGCGCGAGCGCGTCGAGGGGGTGCGGGCCTATGCGCGCACGGTTGGGGCGGCGATCGGCCAGGCGTTGTCCTTGGTCGAGGGCGCGGCGGGCGCGCCGCGCGACGGGCGGGACGGACATCTGGTGATCGCCGTCTGCGCCGAGCAGGGCTTTGCCGGATCGTTCAACCGGCGGGTGCTCGATGCCGCCGAGCGACTCATGACGTCGGGGAGATCGCATCCGGCCGAGCTCCTGCTGCTTGGCGGACGAGGGTTGGCCGCAGCCGAGGAGCGGGGGCTCAAGGTCGGCTGGAGCGCGTCGATGGTCGCCCATGTCGATGAGACGGGAGCGCTCGCCGACCGCGTGACCGAGCAGCTCTACGCCCGCCTCGAAGAGGGGCGGGCGACACGGGTGACGTTGGCGCATGCGACGCCCGAGCCGTCCGCCGAAATTCTCGTCGTCGAGCGCACGCTCGCGCCGTTCGATTTCGCCCGCTTTCCCCGGACGCGAAACCCTTCGCCGCCGCTCATTACGCTGCCGCCGGGCATCCTTTTGGCGCAGCTTGCGGAAGAGTACGTGTTCGCCGAACTCTGCGAAGCGCTCACGCTGTCGCTCGCCGCTGAGAACGAAGCGCGGATGCGGGCGATGAGCGCGGCGAAGTCCAACGTTTCGCTAATGCTCGACGAGCTCGTCGCCCGCGCGCGGCAATTGCGCCAGGAGGAGATCACCAACGAGATCATCGAGCTCGGCGGGCGCAGGGCGGGCGGGCCGTCCCGAGCAAGCCGCGGGCGTTGAGCGGCGCCCTTATCGCGCCGCCTCAGCCTCGGGAAATGCCCACGCCCGGCTCAGGATCTCGGATCTGGGGCGATACAGGCGGACGAGATAGTTCCATCCCGGGGGCGTTGGCAGGCAATTGGGGATCTTGCCGTCGCAGCCGCCGAATTGAACGGCGAACGCGCCGTCGTCGCCGGGCTTCGCCGTGATGCTGTTGAGGGAATAGGCGTTCTGCGATTCGCGACGAAATAGCCCCTGTCGTCGTAGACGCTGACCGACCAGAAGCCGTCGACCGGGACGTCCTTGACGCTCAGCTTATAGACCGTCTTGCCGTCGTTGTGGGCGGGGGTGACGTTCAGATAGAGCGCATCTTCCTCCGGATTGCCGCCCCAGGCGGCGGCCGAGCCGATCAGGCGCCGGACCGGGTCGACCTTCCCGCGCGGACCGAACATGCCCTTGGTGTCGGGAACCGTCGCAGCGAGGTCGAGCAGCGCCTCGCGCACCTTGATCTGGCTCGAGGCGTCCCAATTGGGGATCTTGAACGCTCCCGGCCCGCCGGACTGGCTGACCTTGATCGCGTCCTGCAGCGCCTGGACGGCTTCCACGTCCTTCGGATCGTTCGGGTCGACCAGGATGCGCACCGCGACGACGACATAGCGCGTGCCGATCTCGCCTTCGCTCAGCGTGTGGACGCCCGCCCCATAATTGACCTCGGACGTATACTCGTCTTCGTCGATCACCTGCATCGACAGGAAGCGCTTGCCCGGATCCGGAAGCGTGATGGTGACCGGGCCGGCGTCGAGATCGAACACCGCCGCTGAGTAAAGCGTGTCGCGGTTCATCCGGATGATGGTCTGCTTGGCGAGCGGGGTCGGCTCCCGCCGATGCATGAATTTGCCGAATCCGCCGTCCTTGACGATGCCGCTGAAAAAGAGGTCCAATTCCGCCCGCGGAAAATTATCGGGGGTGACGACGACCGGCCGATCGGCGGGCGCCGCGTGGGCGCCGCCAAGCGCGCACAGCATCAGGGTCAAGACCAGGGCGCGGGCCGGGCGGTGGGACACGTACATTTGTGGCAACGGGCTCCGTTCGCGCAGGGAAGGTTCGGCCAAAGCTTTTGGCCCGGTTGGCGGCTAGCAGCGGAATCTGGCCATTTCGCGGAACAGCCCGGGTCCCAGAGCAAGTCCGGCCACCTGGCGGGGTTCCTGGTCTGAGATCAAAACCAAATCAGGAACCGCTGCTCCGACCCCGAGGAGACGTTCGTCGCCGGCAATCGAGCGGCCCGTGTCGACGTATTGTGTTGAAAAACTCGGATTTTCGCTTCGATCACAATTCAGAAGACCGCTGGCAGCCTCGATGGAAAATTCCTTAGGGGTTCGGCGGACGGGCCGCCTTTGCCGCGTGCGACCCTCCCATATGGCTTGCCGTGGCGACTACCGGCTTAGATCCCGCTATGGGCGCGAAAACGAGAATTCTCGCGGTCACTCAATTTCCGAGTTTTTCAACACTATCGACGTTAGGCGGTCATTGCCTCTCGCTGTGCACAGGGCAGGTTCCCCCAATCACACCAGGCTCGAACGTCGCGCCCCGCTCACGGGGCGCGACGGTTGTCGCCGATCTTTGCGCGAGATTAGTGGCCGACGCTGCTATGGGCCTCTTCCAACTGTCTCATGACCGCGTCGAGGTTGAAGGAGGCCGGCTTCTGGCGCGGCGGGTACTTCTGGAAATCGGTGATTTGCTGCGCCACGATCGCTTGCATCCCATAAATGATGTAGGCGTGCGAGATCAGCCAATCCCAGTAGGTGTTCGAGTTCTCGTCCGCCCGCTCGAACGGATCGCGGCGCAGGTTGAACATTTTCGGCGCCCGCAACTTCACGAACGGTTCGAACCAGCACAGCAACTGTTTGGCGCGCTGCTCCATCAAGACGACCTTCCAGTCCTTCATCCGGATCGCGAGGATGTCGCCGTCGTCGCTCATGTAGAAGAAGAAGTTCCGCGGGCTCTCCTTTGCCTCCCCGGTCAGGTGCGGCAGCATGTTGATGCCGTCGATGTGGACCTTGTAGGTCTTCTTGCCGATCTTGTGGCCCTTGTGGAGCTTGGCCGCGATGTCCGTCACTCCGGCCGCCGCGAGTAATGTCGGCAGCCAGTCCTGATGGCTGACGATGCCGTTGATCACCATGCCCGCCTTGAACTTGCCGGGCCAGCGCACGAAGGCCGGCACGCGCCAGCCGCCTTCCCAGTTGGTGTTCTTCTCCGAGCGGAACGGCGTGATGCCGGCGTCGGGCCAAGTATTGTAGTGTACGCCGTTGTCGGTCGAGTACATGACGATGGTGTCTTCGGCGATGCCGAGCTGGTCGAGCTTGTTGAGCATCTGGCCGATATGCTCGTCGTGCGCGACCATCACATCGTTGTAGTCGCCCTGGCCGTTGCTCTTGCCCTTGTGCTTGGCGGCCGGGTGCGTGCGGAAATGCATGGCGGTGGTGTTGTACCAGAGGAAGAACGGCGTATCCGCCTTGTGCGCCTCGTCGATGAACTTGAGCGCACGCTCCGTCACCTAATCGTCGATGGTCTCCATCCGCTTCTTGTTCAGCGGTCCGGTGTCCTTCACCATCTGTCCGCCCTTGCCGTCGGCCTTGCAGTGCAGCACGCCGCGCGGGCCAAAATGCTTCTTGAACTCCGGGTCTTTCGGATAGTCGGGGTCCTCTGGCTCCTCTTCCGCATTGAGGTGGTAGAGGTTGCCGAAGAATTCGTCGAAGCCGTGCATTGTTGGCAGGAACTGGTCCTTGTCGCCGAGATGATTCTTGCCGAACTGACCCGTCTTGTAGCCAAGCGGCTTCAGGAGCTCGGCGATGGTCGGATCTTCGGCGCTAAGTCCCACGTCGGCGCCCGGCATGCCGACCTTGGTCAGTCCGGTGCGAATCGGGTTCTGGCCGGTGATGAAGGCCGCTCGGCCCGCGGTGCAGCTCTGCTGGCCGTAATAGTCAGTGAAGGCCACGCCTTCGTTGGCGACGCGGTCGATGTTGGGCGTGCGGTAGCCCATCTGCCCGCGGCTGTTGTAGCTGATGTTCCACCAGCCGATATCGTCCCCCCAGAGAATGAGGATGTTGGGTTTTTTGGCCATGAGTGAACTCCCTTTCTATTCATGCCAGTTTCATTGAGACCGCGGCGCGCCGGCATGCCGCGCCCTAGCGATTGGAGGCAACGAAGGGACACCGAGGAGAAGGCGAAGCGCCCGACGATAATGAGGACGAACGACACGACGAGGGCCGGCGTGCTGCTTCGGGCCCCCAGATTTACTATCACGCCAAGTCCACGTAGATATAGGCCTGGACGCCCAGCGTGTAAGCATACTGTTCGCGCCAGTCCGGCTTGCTGTCCTGAGCGGCAGCCAAAGCCGAAAGCTTGGCAGCTCCGGCGAACATCGCCGCGACTATTGTCAAAACTCGAATGCCCATCCCAGCCATAGCACCCTCCACAATCGTTTTGACGAGTCCGCTGCTGCAGATCGTGCGGTGCAGGAGCAATCCCGCAGACCATAGGCCATTTCGCGAAACTGATTGACCCGCGAGCGACTATTCTTGCGCCGGACTTCCTGCGGCACTGTGTCGCGGAGCGACGAGGGCGAAGGGCCGCTTTCGCCGCGAATGGCCTCTATTTGCGCATTTGAGACGTTCGAGGCGACGTCTCGAATCGACCTCGCGGGTCGCGATTGCGAACGCCGCGGGTGCGATGGCAAGCGGTCGTTGATCTTCGCGACTTGGAGGGCAAGATTCCGCCCATTGCGGACGTCTATGCGTCGCTACGAGCCTCTCCAGCGTCGCCGGTGCCGGCCTAAAAGCGAAAAACCCGATCCCAGTCGTCCTTGACGTGGACAATGGTCCATCCACGTCCTGGGCCTTCGTCGAGCCCACGCGCCAGACGAGCAAGGCCGGCGTCGCGATCATAGGCATATTCGCGGTCCGGATCGTCATGATGGACGATCAGACCGAAGCGCGCCCTAGGTCCCCTGGTAACCCATTCGAGCATCGCGAAATCGCCATCCGAATTGCCGAACGCAGCGATCGGACGCCGCCCGATATGTGTGTTGATCGCGACGGGCTTACCTTCCTTGTCGTCAAAGAAATGCAATTTGGCCTCACGCACCAGCACCGGCTCGCCGTCCTTTACGACATATTTGGTGACGATGCTGCTGCCAATCACTTGCTCCGGTGGAACGCCGTAGACGGTTTCACTGAAAGTGCGCATGAATTCGATGCCTCCACCCGAGACAATGAACGTCTTGAAGTCGTTTGCACGCAGCAGGGCGAGCACATCGAGCATCGGTTGGTAGACGAGATCGGTATAGGGGCGGTTGAACTGCGGATGGCGTGCGGTGGCAATCCAGTCGCGGGCCAGATCAGCAAACGCTTCGGTCGACATGCCGGCGTGTGTCGCCATTACCAGCGCGACGAGCCCGTCCATGCCGACGGCCATGATGCCTGCCACGTCGCCCTCGAGCACGGCTTTGAATGGCTGTAGATCGCGCCATTCGGGGTGCTGCGGCGCCAACGCCCGGATGCGATCGATCACAAAATACGCCTGGACGGGCAGCGGCTGCTCGACCCACAGCGTGCCGTCATTGTCGAACACGGCAATGCGATCGGCGAGGGGCACGAAGTCGGGGTGGCCCAAGGTTGTCACACGCGCCACGAAATCGAGGACCGCTTGCCTGGGCGCGCCGTCGCGCCATGCGGAAAGCACGTGATTGACAGGTTCGGCGTTCACCCCGTCACATCCCAGCGCTTGAGCAACCGCGCCGCCGTTCCGAACGGCCCCAGCTGGAAAATAGCGGCGCCTGCCGGAGCAAACGCAAATGCCGGGAACGGTTCGGCGATCATCCGGTCGAGATAGTCGGTTGGTGCGACGCCGGTGCTGACGTGCGGATTGAAGTGTGCGCCGGCATGATGTGCGACAAATCCCGAAACATAGTCGATCAGCGCCGTGTCGAACGCCGGGTTGTCGTGGCCGGCCGTAAATGCATCAATCGTGGCGGTCGCCACCATGAACGGCGCGGCGGCGGCGATCACATCGGCTTGTAGCTTTTGCAGTTCTGGCGTCAGAGTAGCGCAAATGCCGGCTACGCCCACACCAGGCCCGGGCGTGTAATAATAGCGAACTGCCCACAGTAGCAGATTGGTCACCTTTGCGTTGCCGATCACATCGCCGGTCGCCGAGTAGAGCGCCTCCAGGTCCTTGGCAGCGACAAAACACTGCAACAGCGTGATGTGCGGGCGATGGTCCGCATCAAGTGCAAACCCGCTCGGAAACGACTGGCGCAACCGTGCATTGTTGCTTTCCGCGCGTTGGAGCATTCGGCCATCCGGCTCGAGCAGGATGTCTATCGCGATGACCTCAGACGGCACCATGGGAATATGTTCCTCGCTCTCATTGCGACGTTCAGACTGCCAAGGCCGTTATCTTGTCAAGAACTATCATCGCCCGAAGATGGCGCTCTCCCTGCGTACCGGGACCGGTCGGGAAGGGCAGCAAAGGGTCGGAAATGATCCGTTGGCAAGGCCGACGATGAATGACCGCTCCTTGTGCATCCGTGCCATTGCATCGCGATCGCTGAAGTGCCGGAATCCGCCCATCTCGGACATTCCCGATTCGGATTTCGCGATCAAACTGAGGAACTGCTCCGGCTTCGCCAAATCCGCCACCGCGTCGCGATCACCAACATCGAAACGGTTGCGCAAACGTTTCGATATGCTAGCTTGTCGCGCAAGGTAAAGACGACCGCCGATCCAACGCGCGGGCGGCCGAGGGGTCCGGGAGGCGACGTGACGACGATTGCCGACGTGGCGCGGGAGGCGGGCGTCTCGGTCTCGACCGTATCGCACGTCATCAATGGCACGCGGCGGGTTTCGCCGGCGACCGCGAGCGCCGTCAGAGCGGTCATCGACGCAACCGACTATCATCCCAACGTTGTCGCGCGGTCATTGAAGACGGCGTCGACCCAGTCGGTCGGCATCGCCATTTCCGCAATCGCCAATCCCTATTTCACGGATATCATCTGCGCGATCGAGACCGAATGCGCCCGGCTCGGCATGATGATCTTCCTCTCCGACACCCAGGACGACCCGGCGCGCGAACTTCAAGTCCTCACCGCCCTTCACCAGCGGCGGGTCGACGGCGTCATCCTGGCGCCGAGCCCGGACCCGGAGCGGCGCGCGCTCGCCTATCTGCAGGCGACGCGGCTGCCCTGCGTCCTGGTCGACCGCACGCTCGATCCCTCGTTCGATCAGGTCGGCGTCAACAATCGCGAGGCGATGCGCGAATTGGTCGACTATGTCGCCGGGCTCGGGCATCGCCGCATCGGCTATATCGGCGGCCACCCCGGGTTCCAGACGACGCTCGAGCGCATCATCGGCTACCGGGACTCTCTCGCGCGGCTGGGCCTGGCCGTCGACGAGCGCTATCTCGTCACCGGCAACGCTTCGACCGCGAGCGCGGCCGAGGCGACGCACGCGCTTCTCAAGCTGCCCGAGCCGCCGACCGCAATCGTCACCGGCAACAATATGGCGACGATCGGGGCGATGCGGGCGGTTCGGGCGCGCGAACTCGAGGTTCCCGCCGACATTTCCATCGCCGGCTTTGACGATTTCGAATGGGCGGATTGCTTCGAGCCGCGGCTGACGCTGGTCGCCCAGCCCTGCGAGGAGATCGGCAAAAGAGCGGCGTTTCTCCTGATGGAGCGGATCGCCGCGCCGGAAGGCGCGCGGCGCACCGTCCGCCTCGACGCGGCGCTCAGGCTTCGCGACTCCTGCGCGAGGCCGCGATGACCGCGCCGGTCGAATCCGCGCCGCCGCTCCTCGCCATGCATGGCGTGGTCAAGCGCTTCGGCGGCGTCCAGGCGCTGCGCGGCGTCGATTTCGATCTGCGTCCGGGCGAGATTCACGCGCTGCTGGGCGAGAACGGCGCGGGAAAATCGACGCTGATGAACATTCTCTCCGGCGTGATCGAGCCCGACGCCGGCGAGATGCGGATCGACGGCTTAGCCGTGCGGTTCGCCGATCCGCGCGCCGCGCAGGCCGCCGGCGTCGCGACTATTTTCCAGGAGCTCGATCTCGTGCCGAGCCTCGACGTCACCGCCAACCTGTTCCTCGGACGGGAGCTGACCCGCGCCGGCGTGCTCGACCGTGCGGCGATGCGCCGCGCCGCCCGCACCCGGCTCGAAGCGGTCGGGGTCGAGATCGACGTCGATCAGCCGGTCGGTGAGCTCTCGGTCGACCGCCGGCAAATCGTCGCCATCGCCAAGGCGCTCACTTACGCTTCGCGCATCCTGATCATGGACGAGCCGACCGCCGCGCTGACCGCGGCCGAGGTCGAGCGGCTGTTTGCGGTCATGCGCGAGATCGCGGGGCGCGGGGTCGGCATCGTCTATATCTCGCACCGGCTCGAGGAAGTGCCGCGCGTCGCCGACCGGGTGACGGTGCTGCGCGACGGCCAGATCGCCGGAATCGCCCCCGCCCGCGCGCCGCAGTCGGAACTTGTCCGCCTTCTGGTCGGGCGGCCGCTGAACGAACTCTATCCGCGCCGCGCCGGCGCGTTCGGGCGCCGGGTGCTGCATCTCGACGGCGCGCGCTATCGGCCCAAGCGCGCCCGCGCCGGCTGGCAGGCCCCGAACGGGATCTCGCTCGAGGTGCGGGCGGGCGAGATCGTCGGCCTTGCCGGCATCATGGGCGCAGGCCGGACCGAGCTCTTGACCGCGCTCTATGGCGCGGCCGGTCCCGGCCGCTGGTCGGGCGTGGTTGAGATCGACAGCGCGGCGGTGAGCCTGGCTTCGATCCGAAGCGCCCGCGCCGAGGGCCTCGGCTTCGTCACCGACGACCGGCGTGGCAGCGGCCTCATGCTGCGCGACAGCGTCGGACGGAATCTGGTGATGTCGGTGCTGCGCAAAGTCTCGCCGCTGTTCCTGATGTCGAAGACCCGCGAGGACGAGCTCGCGCGCAAGGCCATCCGCTCTTTCGACGTTCGCCCGGCGCTGCCGGAGGTTGCGGTCGGGGCGCTTTCCGGCGGCAATCAGCAGAAGGTGGTGCTCGCCAAGGAGGTCCTCGGCGGCCCAAGGCTCCTGCTTTTGGACGAACCGACGCGCGGCGTCGATGTTGGCGCGAAGGGCGAGATCTACGCCCGCATCCGCGAACTGGCGGGGCAGGGGCTCGGGGTTCTGATCGCCTCGAGCGAAATGCCGGAACTCTTGGGCTTGTGCGATCGGGTCGTGGTGCTGAGGTGCGGCCAGACGGTGGCCGAGTTTCCGGGCGGGGCCGATGAGCACGAAGTGCTGGCGGCGGCCGAGTCGAATCTGGATGAAGCCGTATGAATGACGCAGCGCAAACGAGCGCATCCTCTGGCGCGCCGACCGCCGGCTGGCGCCGCATCGATCTCTTCGCCATCGCCGTTCGCTTTCAGAGCGTGATCGGCCTCGTTGTGGTGGCGATTGGGGGCGTCATCTTCTCGCCGCGCCGGCACGGCCTCATTCTCTTTCTCGCTCCCGACAACATCGCCAACATCGTGCGCGCGGTCAGCGAGACTGGGATCATCGCCGTCGGCATGACGTTCGTCATCATCACCGCCGGGATCGATCTCTCCGTCGGCGCGCTCCTCAGCCTGTCGAGCGTGTTGACTGCGACCATCATGACCACCGCCGGCTGGGGGTTGATCCCGACGATCCTGTTCGTCGTCGCCTGCGGGGCCGCGTTCGGCGCGGTTCAGGGCGTCATCTCGACCCGCTTCCGGCTCGAGCCGTTCATCGTCACCCTCGCGGGGCTGCAGGTCGCGCGCGGACTGGCGCTGGTCATCTCCAACAACCAGTACATCAACATTTCTTACGGCAATGGCCCCGGCCTTGCGCCGCCGGTGTTCGCCATTCTCGGCGATCGCCTGTTCAACAACATTGTTCCGGTGGCGACGCTGGTGTTCGTGGTCGTCGCCGCGATCGCCACCTTCGTGCTCAACTTTACCCGGTTCGGCCGCTATGTGTTCGCGGTCGGCGGCAACGAGCGGGCGGCGCGCTTGTCTGGCGTCCCGGTGACCGCGGTCAAGATTTCGGTCTACGCGATCACCGGCCTCGTCTCCGCGATCGCCGGCATCGTCCACGCCGGACAATTCAATTTCGGCAGCGCCAACGACGGCACCGGCTACGAACTGACCGCGATCGCCGCGGTGGTCATCGGCGGTACGAGCCTGTTCGGCGGCGCAGGGTCGATGGTCGGCACGGTCGCCGGCGCGGTCATGCTCGGCGCGCTCGCCAATGTGCTGCAGCTCAACAACATCAATGCGGCTCTGCAATTGCTCGCGACTGGCGCGATCATCGTGCTCGCCGCGGTTCTTCAGTCTCTCGTCCGTCGCCGCGAGGGATTGGGTCGTTGAAACCAGGGCGGCGCAACAACGAGATCGCGGAAATGGCCCATGCATCGCCGCGATCGCTGCCCGACGGCAGTCGGGAGCCTTCAATTTCAGACATGGACAACCCAAGGGAGAGACTCATGGCCTTTGTAATCGCGAACAGACCTGCGGCGTTGATGCTCGGCGCCGGAGCGCTCGCGCTCGCCGTCGGCGCGGCGAACGCCGCGCCCCTCGTCAAGGAATGCGGCAAGAACGGCAGTTTCGTCATCGGCTTCTCGCAAGCCAACAACGCTGAGCCCTATCGTCAGCACGTCAACGACGAACTGACCGCGGCGGCCAAGAAGGTTCCGCAATTCACGTTGCAGATCGCCGACGGCGCCGGCAATGTGAATACGCAGACCTCGCAGATGGACAATTTCATCACCCAGAAGGTCGACTTGATCCTGATCTCGCCGTTCGAGGCCGCGCCGCTGACCCCGGTCGTCGCGCGGGCGATGAAGGCCGGCATCCCGGTCATCGAGCTTGACCGCAAGACCGTCGGCGATCCCGGCAAGGACTACACCGCCTTCATCGGCGGCGATAATTTCAAGATCGCCCAGGAAGCCGGCAAATATGTCGCCGACAAGCTGCTTCCCGAGGGCGGCGAGGTCGCGGTGCTCGAGGGCCTGCCGAGTTCAACCCCGGCGGTCGAGCGGCTCAACGGCTTCAAGGACGGGGTCAAGGCCAATGGCAAGATCATGGTCGTCGCCGAACAGGCGGCCGACTGGCTGCCGGACAAAGCCCAGACCGCTTTCGCCGCCATGCTTCAGGCCCACCCCAACATCAAGGCGGTCTACGCCAGCAACGACATGATGGCGGCGGGCGCGCGGCTGGCGGCGAAAGGCGCCGGCAAGAAGGACGGCGACATCAAGATCCTCGGCACCGACGGCCTGCCGGGACCGGCGGGCGGCATCCGCGCGGTCGCCGAAGGCGAGTGGTCGGCGACCTTCACCTACCCGACCGGCGGCCCGCAGGCGATCGAGATGGCGAAGTCGATCCTGCTCGACTGCGCCGAAAGCGTGCCGACGACCGTCACCGTGCCGACGACGGCGATCACCCCCGCCAACGCCAAGTCGATGATGGGTAACTGAGCCGGGGAACGCGCGGCGACGCGCGGCCGGACAAAGCGGAAGCCGCGCCCCACGCGGCTTCCGCTGCCGCCGCGTCTTCAAACGACCGCGCGGCTTGCGGCGGTTCGCGGAAACGCGCCGTTCGTTGGGACAGGGAGCCCCTTTCGCCTTGGCGGGAGGGCGCTAAAGGGAGGGAGCCCAAATAGGAATGTCCGAGAGGGCGCGAACCGGACAGGGCTTGATCAGCCTCGGACGTCCGGTCTCGACTATTGCGTTGAAAAACTCCGCTTGATCTGGGCGCCGGTGGCTGATTCTCTTCTCTTGGGAGCAGGAGATTCGGCCGATGATGGGCGAGCGGCGGGTGATGCAGGAGGCGCTGTTTTACGGCTTCAGCCTCGAGCGGCACGTCCCCGACAATCACATGCTTCGCAGGATCGATCGTTTCGTTGACCTGTCGGAGCTGAGGGCGCACTTGGGCCCCTACTACAGCGAGGTCGGACGGCCCTCGATCGATCCCGAGCTGATGATGCGCATGCTGATTGTCGGCTACTGCCTCGGCATTCGTTCAGAGCGGCGGCTGTGCGACGAGGTCCACCTCAATCTGGCTTATCGCTGGTTCTGTCGCTTGGGTCTCGACGGCGACGTCCCCGATCATTCGACGTTTTCCAAGAACCGCCACGGCCGTTTTCGCGAGAGCGATCTTCTGCGCAAGCTGTTCGAGACCGTAGTCGCGCGCTGCATGAAGGAAGGGATCGTGGGCGGTGAGGGATTTCGCGGTCGACGCCAGCATCATCGTGGCCGACGCCCATCGCAGGCGCGGCGTCGCCAAGATCGAGGACCTCGATCCGACGTCCAATCGGGCGGTCGCGGAATATCTCTCAGTTCTGGATGACGCGGCCTTCGGCGGCGCAACGCCGGTCGAGCCGAAGACGATCTCGCCGACCGATCCGGCCGCCCGCTACACCGCTTCGGCCA
This sequence comes from uncultured Alphaproteobacteria bacterium, assembly GCA_963794155.1. Classification (GTDB taxonomy): domain Bacteria; phylum Pseudomonadota; class Alphaproteobacteria; order Rhizobiales; family Beijerinckiaceae; genus Roseiarcus. The sequence continues at coordinate 538,212 of CAWCCX010000013.1, forward strand.
ACTCTCTCGCCGGTTATGCCTATTCCGACAACTACCTCATCGATCTGAAGCATGCGGTGATCATGGATGTCGAGGCGACGACGACCATTCGCCAGGCCGAAGTCGGCGCGGCCAAGACGATGCTCGATCGCACGGCTGAACAGTTCGGCGTCACGCCGTCGCGCCTGGTCGCCGATGCGGGCTACGGCTCGGCCGAGATGGTCGGGTGGCTGGTGGACGAGCGCGGGATCGAGCCGCACGTGAAGCTCATGGACAAGGCCGAGCGCACGGACGGAACGCTTTCGCGCAGCGACTTCACCTTCGATCCAGAGCGCAATCTTTATGTCTGCCCCGGCGGCAAAGAGCTCAAGAAGTACCACCGCGCTTTCGCCAAGCCGCGCGACGGGCTGACGAAGGACGGGACGATGATCTACTTTGCGCGCAAGCAGGACTGCGAGGCCTGCGCGCTCAAGCCCAAGTGCTGCCTGAACGTTCCTGCGCGCAAAATCGCGCGCTCTGTACATGAAGCCGCGCGCGACAAAGCCCGTGCGATCGCCAAGACCGAGGCCTACGCCGTCTCACGTCGCGAACGAAAGAAGGTCGAGATGCTCTTCGCTCATCTGAAGCGCATCCTCAGGCTCGGTCGATTGCGCCTGCGTGGCCCGAGCGGGGCCAAAGACGAGTTCCTCTTGGCCGCCACAGCCCAAAACCTGCGGAAACTGGCGAAGCTCATCCCCCTTCCGGCGCCGATCTTCGCCACATGAGGCGCAAAGGCGCGGCTTTGCCTCGCTGACAGCCGCAGCTCACGCTTCTCGCGCTCGCCTGAAGACAGGGTTCTTCAACGAAATCGACGTAGACGGACATTGCGGATCGCGACGGTGAACGTCGCAGTTAGGCGGATAGCGGCCCTAAAGGCGCAGCGTCGGGAACGACCGCAGTCCGTGCCACAGCAGTCATTGCGACCACGAATGAGGACCTCACCGGCAGCGCCTTGTCGTTTGGAACGGCCTAAATTTCGTCCGCGTTTCGATCGCGGCGCATAGCGGCCGTAACCTCGCGCGTTCACCCCTCCCGCTTTCGCGACCGGTGACCTACTGACGCTTCAGCTTGTTGCTTTCATGATCCCCCACCCCAAGCAGGATTACGACTGGCTCGCCGACAACATCAACACCGCCGCTAAGAGCGCCGACGTGATTGGCGGGACGATAGCCGTCGCCGAGGATCTCGGACGCTATCTGGACATCCTATTTTCCGCCGCCGCTCGTCACGGCAAGCCAATCGACCTGCACATGGACGAGTCTCTCGACCCGACACGGCATCGCTTCGATCTCGTCTTCGAACGAGTGCGGCTTTTTGATATAGAGGGACGTTCGTATTGAGCCACGCCTCTGTTTTGGGCGCTGGGCCCGACGATGAATTCGCGCGCATCCGCGACCAGATTCTTGCGCTCGACCCCGGCGTGATTACGCTGCCAGCAGCCAATCCTTATATCCAGGGTCGTGGTCAGGAGGTCCTGCCGCCGCGTGGCCTAACCCGCGTCGCGCCGCTTGCGCTCACCGGCGTGAAAATCGCGACCGCGTCCGACAATATTCAGGAGCCCTTTATTCCCACCGGTTCCGGCGATATTCTTGAGATAGCGCGCTGGACGCCGCTCGCAGGACATCTCCACGCCGGCGAGTTGCCGGTGACCTTCGGCATGGTCACCGACGCCGCAGCTGAGCTCTTGGGATCTGGCGCCGACTATGGACTCCGTCCTGGCGCCGTGCGGATATGGTGATTACGGACAGCGAAGACGCCGTGCGGCTCGTGGCTGGCGGCGCGGACAAAATGATCGTTGTTTCGAAGGGAAGGCCAATCTCGGGGAGGACGCCGCCGGCCTCGGGGGACTCTGACGGGATGAGCAAGGGACATCCGTAAAGAGAGCTTGAGCGTCGGGAAACAAACTCATGAAAATAGATCGAAGAGAATGCTTGGGCGCCCTTAGCGCCGTAGCAGGCGCGACGGCGCTAAGACCCGCGCGCGCCGCTGGCCAATTCAAGATGGGTTTGCTGGTGCCGGGCAGCGTCGCTGAAGAAGGTTGGAACCGGATTGCGTACAACGCTCTCAAGCAGGTCGAGGCGCAGCTGGGCGCGAAGATCAGCTACGTTGAGCTGCGGCAGAATCCCGCTTCCTTCGAAAAGGCGTTCCGCGACTACGCCGCGCTTGGATACGACGTCGTCTTGGGCCACGGCTTCGAATTCCAGGATTCGGCGCTAACCGTCGCCGAGGACTATCCCGACACCTGGTTCCTCATATCCTCGAGCAAGATCCACAAGGGCAGAGTGATCGGACTGTGGATCGATTCCAGCCAGGCCTTCTATCTGATGGGCGTTATCGCAGGAAAGATGGGCAAGGCTGCGGGCTTCATCGGATCGCTGGAAATCCCGCCGATCAAGGACGCGCTCGACGGCTTCGTTAACGGAGTGAAGGCGACCAAAAACGATATGCCGGTGAGCTCGATCTATCTTGGCAGTTCCCAGGACGTGACCGCCGCGAAGGAGGCCGCGGTCAACATGATTTCGCGTGGCGCGGATTTCATCATTCCCAACGCCAACGCCGCCGGGATCGGCGTGATCCAGGCTGTGCGCGAGGCTGGTCCCGATGTCTGCACCTTCGGCGTCTTCACCGACATGACATCGACCGCGCCCAGCAACATCCTGGGGACCTACCTCGCCGACTACGCAGACGGCGTTGAGAGAATCGTCGCGGGGATAAAGAACGGCTCGTCCTTCCCGACCTCTAACGTCGTGTTCGGATTGAAGGACGCCGATGTGATGAAGTTCATCTACAACGACAAGGCGCATCGGGCCGTGCCGGAGGACGTCCGCCGGTACATCGACGCGATCAAGACCAAAATCATTTCGGGCGAGATTCATACTCTGGCGACATGAGCCGCTGAACGTCATCGAGAGTTCGCCGGGTAAGGGGAGCGTTTTGAGCGACATCCCGATCCGTTCCTCCCATGGTCCCAGCCTCCGCCTTCTAGGCCAAGTGGGTTTGGCGGTCCTGGCGCCGATCGCAGCAGTGCTCCTGGCGCTCGCTCTCAGCGCCCTTCTTTTGCAGCTCAACGGATTCCGCGCCGCCGATGTCGTCAACGTCATGGTGCTTGGCGCTGTGTCGGACAAGCGCTCGATCGCCGAGGTGCTGCTGAAGGCTACGCCCCTGATCCTGATCGGCGTTGGGCTTTGTGTGGCGTTCCGGTGCAGCATCTGGAATATTGGGGCAGAGGGACAGCTCTATGCCGGCGCCTCAGCCGCCACGGCGTGCGGCGTAAATTTCGTCGCGCTGCCCGCGTCGATTTACATCGTATTGATTCTCGTGGCCGGATCTATCGCTGGCGCGGCTTGGGGCATGCTTGCTGGATTATTGCGCGTCTATTTTCGCGCCAGCGAAGTCGTGACCACGATCATGCTCAATTACGTCGCAATCTTCTTCACGAGCTATCTCGTGACCGGCCCGCTTAAGGATCCCGCCGCTTCCTATCCGCAATCCGCCAGATTGGCCCGCGAGCTATGGCTGCCGCGTTTTCTGCCGCCGACGCGGCTGCACGTTGGCATCCTGATCGCAATCGCAGCGGCTGTGGCGGTTTATGTCTTCCTCTTCCGCAGCAGCGCCGGCTACGCCGTGCGGGTGGTCGGCCTCAATCCGAACGCGGCCGCCTACGCCGGCATCAATGTCGCCTGGAACGTTCTGTTCGCGATCGCGATCAGCGGCGGGCTCGCAGGCCTTGCGGGCGCAATCGAGATCGCCGGCGTGAACTATCGGCTCTATCAGGATATTTCGCCCGGCTACGGGTTTGAGGGCATCGCCGTCGCGCTCCTCGCCAATAACAACCCGCTCGCCGCCCTGGCTTCGGGTGTGTTGTTTGCAGTGCTGCGCTCGGGCTCGGAGCTCCTGCAATTGTCAGACCAAGTGCCCCAGGTCCTGGTCTTCGTCATCCAGGGCCTGTGCATACTGTCGGTAGCCGCCTTTGCCGTGCTTCGGCGCAGCGGCGCCCGCTCGGCGCCATAGACCGTCGCGATGCAGACTGCTGGGATGCTCAATTTTGTTGCGACGACGGTCGGGGCGGATTGGCGGTTGGCGACTCCGCTGATCTTCGCCGCGACCGGCGAGGCGATCTGTGAACGCGCCGGCGTCCTCAATATCGGCATCGAGGGCATGATGCTGATTGGAGCTTTCTTTGGCTTTGCCGCCACCTACGCGACAGGCGATCTTGCGCTCGGTTTCGGGAGCGGGATGGCTTCGGGATTGCTAGCCGCTGTTGTTTTCGCGGTCTTTGCGGTTACGATCAAGGCCAATCAGATTGTCGTTGGCGTCGCGATCAACCTCCTGGGGCTCGGGCTGACGTCTTTTCTATTTCGCACCTATTTCGTCTCGACCGGCAGGGGCGTCGATATAGCCCGCTCGCTCGACATTCCCTTCTTGAGCGACATCCCCTATCTCGGCGGCGCGCTGTTCCGACAGAACCTCCTCGTATATGCGACAGTCCCGATCGTGATCGCCGCGTGGGTCTTCCTCTTTCGGACCTCTTACGGCCTAACGATCCGCGCCGTCGGTGAATACCCCCAAGCGGTCGACGTCGCCGGCAGGAGCGTCGCGCTCTACCGATATTGTGCGGTGCTGATTGGCGGGGTGCTGGCCGGTCTCGGCGGCGCCTTCCTTACGCTCGCCCACGCCAATCAATTCGTTGAGAATATTACTTCGGGCCGCGGCTTCATTGCGCTTGCCATTGTCGTCTTCGCGCGATGGTCGCCGATCCGCGTGTTTTTCGTCTCGCTTCTGTTCGGCCTGTTCTATGCGCTGCAACTGCAGCTTCAAGCCGATCCGAGCGTGCGCATTCCTTATCAGGCGCTGCAGGCTTTGCCCTACCTCACAACAATTGTTGCACTCATGCTGGCGCGCAACCGCTCGGACGCGCCAAGCATGCTCGGCATCCCCTATTGGAAGGCATAGGCATGTCGGACGCTGGCGCGCCGATCCTGCGAATGGAGAACATCAGCAAGCGGTTCGGCCGGGTGGTGGCGAACGCCGCCGCGTCGATTGAGGTCAGCGAAGGCGAAATATTCGCGCTGGTCGGCGAGAACGGCGCCGGCAAGAGCGTGCTCTTGAAAATTCTCTGCGGGATTCTTAAGCCCGATGCCGGGCGGATAGCGTTCAAAGGCCAACCGCTGAAGCTGGGTTCCCCTGTGGAAGCGATCCGACATCGAATTGGCATGGTGCACCAGCATTTCATGCTCGTGCCCAACCTGTCGGTTGCGGAGAACTATGTTCTGGGCCAGCGCTCGCGCGTCCGACTTGGGCGCATGACGGAGGTCTCCGCACGTATCGTCGAATTGAGCCGTCGCTATGGGCTCGAGGTGAAGCCCGACGCGTTCGTGCGCGACTTGTCAGTCGGCGAACGCCAACGCGTGGAAATTCTCAGGATTCTCTATCAGGGCGTCGACCTCCTCATACTCGACGAGCCGACCGCGGTCTTGACACCGGGCGAGACAGATCGCCTGCTGAAGCTGCTTCGCGAGCTGGCGCGTGACGGAACAACCATCATCTTTATTTCGCACAAGCTCGACGAAGTCATGCGCGTCAGCGATCGCGTCAGCGTGATGCGGGACGGGAAGGTCGTCTTCACGGCGCCGACCGACAAGACCGACCCACGCGAACTGGCGCGTCAGATGGTTGGGCGCGATGTCCTGACGGAACTGCCCGCGCGCGCCGCCACGCCGGGACGGGTCGCTCTTTCGGTCGAGAATCTCCATTGCCGGAACGACCTCGGGTTGCCGGCGGTGCGCGGCCTCTCCTTCGAGGTTCGCGAGGGCGAGATTGTCGGCGTTGCGGGCGTTTCGGGCAACGGCCAGCGCGAACTCGCCATGGCGCTGGCGGGCCTCACTCCCGCGACCGAGGGAACAATCACGCTCAACGGCGAAGAGATCTCCGCTCTCTCTTCGCGTGCGATCAACCAGAGGCCATTCGCGCACGTTCCTGAGGATTGCGCCGCTAACGGCGTTGTGCTGCCGCTGCCGCTGACCGAGAATGCGATTCTGCAGCGCTACGATCGAGCGCCGTTCGCGACGCTGGGTTTGCTCAAGGTCCCAGCCATCGAAAGCCACACTCACGCGCTGGTCCATCGGTTCAACGTTCGAACAGACGGCATTCACGCGCCGATCGAAAGCCTCTCGGGCGGCAACCAGCAAAAATTCGTGGTGGCCCGAGAACTGGCGCGCAATCCCGATTTCCTGCTCATCAATCAGTTGACGCGCGGCATCGACATCGGCGCGGGCGAGCTCGTGATGCGGGCGATGCTGGAACAGCGCGATCTCAATAAGGCCATCCTTCTGATTTCGACTGAGCTCGAAGAGCTTTTCGCCCTGTGCGATCGAATTCTTGTAATCTATGAGGGCCGCCTGGTCGGGGAATTGCCCCCCGATCGCGGCCGTCTCGAAGAACTCGGCCTCCTGATGGCCGGCGAAGTCGCCGAGGCGCGTCGCCTTTGCCAGGTTGCGGAAGGCGCTATTTCGAATGGTCCAAGCGATAACTCAGCCTAAATGATCTCGGCATCTTTGACCTGTCCCAAACGGCGGCTCTCATAACGTTCGCTGTTGATATCTTCCGCTTCCGAAGCGCGCTATGAGCCTTCAGCCAAAGTCCGCTTAGTCGCGCTTCCCGCTCGTTCACAGGCCGATCATAAAGGGCCGCTCGGGGTCGAATTGACCCGTTCGCCAAACCATCCGGCAACGACCGCTTATTGCGTATTGTGTTGAAAAACTCGGATTTTCGCTTCGATCACAATTCAGAAGACCGCTGGCAGCCTCGATGGAAAATTCCTTGGGGGTTCGGCGGACGGGCCGCCTTTGCCGCGTGCGACCCTCCCATATGGCTTGCCGTGGCGACTACCGGCTTAGATCCCGCTATGGGCGCGAAAACGAGATTCTCGCGGTCACTCAATTTCCGAGTTTTTCAACACTATCTGCGCATAGTGGTCGTTTCCATCGCGCGATCGTAGACCGCCAGGGGTCGAAAAGCTCCAGTTCCTGATTGGGTTTTGACCAGTAGAACGTCATCGCAAGGTGGAATAGAAGCGACGCGGGGTCCGGGCGGCGGGCGGGATCGAGGCTGCACTCGGGAATCTTCGGCCGCGAGGATTGAGGGAACGCGGTTCCCTGTTCGCGATTCAAATTTCCCTGCTCCGCGCAAAAAAATTCCCTGCTCTGTGGACAAAAAATTCCCTGCTGAGTTCCCTGCTAATTCTCCGCCCACGCCGGAAGCGCGCCCCGGCTGTTTTCGCCCCGGCGAGGGCGGGCTGCGGCGGCGGCTGTGTGTCTTTTCGCATCTCGGAGGCGGAAGAATCGTCATCTTTTCAAAGGCATGTTATTTTCTCCTTTTCAGGAGTCGAAACTTATGCTAAGGTGATTTTTTCGGGAGCTTCGAACTTGCGCGGGCATCGGTTGTGGCAAAAAAATCTCCGCTTTCTTGTTTTGCAATTTTTCGTCTGGCGTCTTGCATATCACGTCTAACGTATGTTATTAAAGCGCCGACGGCCGGGCGGCGAGAGCGCCTCAGTAAGGCACGGCGCGGAAGCGTGGATCGAACCGGTTGCGATGCGCCCTGGGACGCCATCACCCCCGGCCGATGGAGAGCCGCCGGAATTCGATCTTCGGGCAGCGGTTCATGACCACGGTCACGCCCCTGGCGCGCGCCCGCTTGGCCGCCTCTTCGTCGACGACGCCGACCTGCATCCAGATCACATGGGGCAGGGGGTCGAGGCCCAGGGCTTCGTCGACCACGCCTCCGGCGGCGGACGATCTGCGGAAGACGTCGACCATGTCGATCCGCGCCGGAACGTCAGCGAGGCGCGCGTAAGTCGGCCGGCCGCGAATGAGGCCGCCGGCGTGGCCCGGATTGACCGGATAGGTCTCGAAACCCTTGGCGATGAGAAAGCCGAGCACATCGTTGGACGGCCGCGCGGGGTTGGGGGAAGCGCCGACCACGGCAATCGAGACGACGCTGGTCAGGATCGCCCGCACCGCCTCGTCGCTGAGGCCGTCGATCCCCGGCAAGTCACGAGCCCCAGACCGGCGGGCGCTTGTCGAGGAAGGCGGCGAGGCCTTCGACCGAATCGGGCTCGGCGAGATTGTCGATCATCGCCACCGAAGCGAGCGCGTAAGCCTCGTCGAGCGGCCGCTCGATCTGGGCGTAGAACGCCCGCTTGCCGATCGCCAGCGTCGGGGCCGAGTGGCTGGCGATTGTCCTGGCCAGCGCCTGAGCTTCCTCGAGCGCGCGGCCCTCGGGAACCACGCGGTTCACCAGACCGAAGCGTTCGGCCTCATGGGCGGAGTAGAGCCTGCCGGTCAGAGCCATCTCCAGCGCCTGCTTGCGCGACACGACCCGGCCGACCGCGACCAACGGCGTCGAGCAGAAGAGCCCGTAGTTCACGCCCGAAAGGCCGAAGCGCGCCTGATCGCCTGCGACCGCAAGATCGCAAGCGGCGACCAGCTGGCAGCCGGCCGCCGTCGCGACGCCCTCGATGGCCGCGATCACCGGCTTCGGCAGCGCGACCACCGCCTGCATCAGCGCCGAGCAGCGGGCGAACAGTTCGACATAAAAGTCGCGGCCCCGATCGCAATCGTTGCGATGCGCCTGCATCTCCTTGAGGTCGTGGCCGGCGCTCAGCGCCTGTCCTGCCCCCGCCAGCACGACGACCCGCGCCCTGTCGTCATTGGCGATGTCGTCGAGCGCGGCAATGAGGGCCTCGAGCATGGCGAGGCTCAGCGCGTTGCGGTTGTGCGGCGTGTTCAAAGTCAGGGTGACGACGCCGTTGTCGTCGTCGCGTCTGAGGAGCTCGGACGACGCGGGGACGGCTGACGAGGCGGTCATAGGCTCTTCCCGTTTTATGGCGAAGCGGCGTGCTCGGCGGCGCCGCTCCAGAGCCTACTTGCGTTGACCGGGACAGTAAATGGACGAGGCTGCCGCCTCCTGCTCAAATCCGGCGTGGCTGGCCGGGTCAAACCGCTCGCATCGAAAAAAGGGCCGCCTGCGAAGGCGGCCCCGAAGTTCGGGCTCCAGGTATGGTTATGTGATCGCCGACTCGGAGCCGGTCGTTTCGACCTCGGTCGTGTGCGGCGTTACCGAGGCCGGCGAAAGGGACCAGCGAACGCCGAAGCGCTGGGCTCGGGGAGGCTAGCGTTGATGTCGCCGCCAAATTTGTTGATCACGAACTCGTGAACGGCGCATTTTTGGTTAATAATTCACAGGCTGTCAAGCCTATTTAAGTGGGCGTCACTCTCGTCGTGCGCCGCCAAGTCCTGCCGCCGCTGCGGACTTGGCGCTTCCCCGTCCGCGCGTTTTCGTTTAGGCAACGCCGCTCAAAGCGAAAAAGATCGACTTTCATGCATCGTTACCGCACCCATACCTGCGGCGCCCTGACCCTCGCCGAGGACGGGGCCGACGTCCGGCTGTCCGGCTGGTGCCATCGAATCCGCGATCACGGCGGAGTGCTGTTCCTTGATCTGCGCGACCATTACGGCCTCACCCAATGCGTCGTCGATCCGGATTCGCCGGCATTCGGCGACGCGGAGAAATTGCGTTCGGAATTCGTCATTCGCGTCGACGGCAACGTGCGCAAGCGCCCGCCCGGCACTGAAAACCTCGAGATGCCGACCGGCCTCGTCGAGGTCTATGTGCTGGCGGTCGAAGTCTTGGGCCCGGCGGGCGATCTGCCGCTGCCGGTGTTCGGCGACCAGCCCTACCCCGAGGATACGCGGCTCCGGTATCGCTTCCTTGATCTGCGCCGCGAGAAGCTTCATCAGAACATCATGCTGCGCGGGCAAGTGATTGATTCCTTGCGGAGACGGATGAAAGGGCAGGGGTTCTTCGAATTCCAGACCCCGATCCTCACCGCCTCGAGCCCGGAAGGCGCGCGTGACTTCCTGGTGCCCTCGCGCTTGCATCCCGGCAACTTCTACGCTCTGCCGCAGGCGCCGCAGCAGTACAAGCAGCTTCTGATGATGGCGGGCTTTGACCGCTATTTCCAGATCGCGCCCTGTTTCCGCGACGAGGACCCGCGCGCCGACCGCCTACCGGGCGAATTCTACCAGCTCGATGTCGAGATGAGCTTCGTCGAGCAGGACGACGTGTTCGCTGCAATGGAACCGGTCATACGGGGCGCGTTCGAGGAATTCTCCGGCGGCAAGCCGGTCACACCGTCGCCCTGGGCGCGGATTCCCTACGCCGAGGCGATGCGCAAATATGGCTCCGACAAGCCGGACCTCCGCAATCCGCTTGTCATGCAGAATGTCTCCGCGCATTTCCGCGGCTCAGGTTTCAAGCTGTTTGCGCGCCTGCTTGAGACCGAGAAGAGCGAAGTGTGGGCGCTTCCCGCTCCTGGCGGCGGCCAGCGCACCTTCGCCGACCGAATGAATTCCTGGGCGCAAAGCGAAGGTCAGCCGGGCCTCGGCTATATTCTGTTCTTCGACCGCGCCAAGGACGAGACGACGCTTGCTGCTGACCCCAAAGCGACCGGCGTAGGCGCCCGCGGACCCCTCGCCAACAACATCGGCCCGGAGCGCGCGGAGGCGATCCGCGCCGCGCTAGGCCTGACGGCTGGAGACGCAGCGTTCTTCGTCGCCGGAGATCCGGACAAGTTCGGCAAATTCGCGGGGCTCGCCCGCACGAAGGTGGCGCAGGAGCTCAAACTCATCGACGAGAACCGCTTTGAGTTCTGCTGGGTCGTCGACTTCCCGATGTTCGAATGGAGCGAGGAAGAGAAGAGGATCGACTTCTCGCACAATCCCTTCTCGATGCCGCAAGGCGGCCTCGATGCGCTCACAAGCCAGGACCCGCTCACCATTAAGGCGTTCCAGTACGACGTCGCCTGCAACGGCTATGAACTCGCCTCGGGCGGCATTCGCAACCATAGGCCGGAGGCGATGGTGAAGGCCTTCGAGATCGCGGGCTACGGCGAGCAGACGGTGATCGAGCGTTTCGGCGGCATGTATCGCGCCTTCCACTACGGCGCGCCGCCGCATGGCGGGATGGCGGCGGGCGTTGACCGCATCGTGATGCTGCTGGCGGGCGAGCAGAACCTGCGCGAGGTGGCGCTCTTCCCGATGAACCAGCGCGCCGAAGACCTGCTCATGGGCGCGCCCACGCCGGCGACGCCCAAGCAATTGCGCGAGCTCCACATTCGCGTCGCCGCGCCGGAGAAGTGAGACGGTGGCCGGTGTGAGGCGCTGCGGACGCGGTCGTCGCGTCTGCGACGCTCGGTGAGCGCAACTGCACCGGCGGTCGCCCTCCTCGGGCTTGTCTATTTCCCGCGCCGCATGATAGCGAACCGGACAGGAATTCGGGGTATAGCGCAGCCTGGTAGCGCGGAAGTTTTGGGTACTTCAGGTCGCAGGTTCAAATCCTGCTGCCCCGACCACCACGAGGAGAGACTTGGGGGCCGCCATGACCGCTCGCATCTATCAGCCCGCTCGCAGCGCCATGCAGTCGGGGCAGGGAAAGGACAAGTGGATGCTCGAATACGAGCCCGAAAAGCCGCGCGAGATCGAGCCGCTGATGGGCTGGACGAGCTCGGCCGACATGAAATCGCAAGTCAAGCTGCAATTCGACACCAAGGAGGAGGCGATCGCCTACGCCGAGCGCAGCGGCGTTCCCTACCGGGTCGAGGAGCCGAAGCCGGTCGCCCGCAAGATCCTCTCCTATTCGGACAATTTTTCGCCCAACCGCGTCGTCCCTTGGTCGCATTGACGCGCTAGAGGCGATCGCGTGCAGACCCGGTTCGACTCCGTAGCTCAGCTGGACAGAGCAGCCGCCTTCTAAGCGGCAGGTCGCAGGTTCGAGTCCTGCCGGAGTCGCCAACGAAATCAGATAGATACGCGAGATAATGAAAAAGTAACATTAAGATAGAAACGCTACGGGGTAACGTGTGGGGTAACGCCGAGCCGGGCCTGCTAAGGCTTCGGACGCTATCCTGACGGCACCCATCGCGCGGTCTCGAGCCAGGATCTCAGTTCGATGAAGTGCCTTCATTGCGGAATTGATTTTCACGAGAACTGGACGATGGGCTTAATGCTTCAAAACACAGTTCCAGTAATGGGGACCGTTCGCGGCGAGCATACTGTGTGGAGGTACGCGACGACTCAGTGCTCTAAATGCCACGACGTTATGATTTAAATCGCAGCATTCGCCCGTGACACTGAGGTTGCTTGGATTAAATGGCGAATGGTCTATCCCGTCGGGGCCAATCGTGGTCCGGTCCCGAAAGAAGTTCCCGACGCGATCGCGGCAGATTACGTCGAAGCCTGCAACGTCTTGCGGATCAGCGCGAAAGCATCTGCCGCATTGTCGCGGCGATGCCTACAAAATATATTGCACGAACAAGGCTACAAATCGCGAGATCTCAACGCTGAAATAGATCTGCTTCTGAAGGAAACCGATCCATTAAGAGCGATCCCACGTCGCCTTCGCGATACGATCGATGCGATCAGGCACTACGGCAACTTTTCAGCGCACCCGGTGGACGACAAGACCGCACTTCAGATCGTTGAGGTGGAACCGGGAGAGGCAGAGTGGTGCCTTGAAATCCTGGAAGAATGCTTTGAGCACTTCTTCGTCGGACCGGAGATCGCAAAGGCAAAGAAGGCCGCTCTTGACGCGAAGTTGGCTGCGGCCGGGAAGTCTCCGTCCAAGTAGCGACGGCGCCCACCGCGCCGCCGCGGACATTCCGGGGACAGGGCGCGCGACTTGGCGCGCCGGCCTCCATCGCGATAGGCCGTGTAGCGACCGGCGCCAAATCCGCCCCGGGGGTTTTAGGCATACCGTCCGCCCCGATACTTCTTGAGCCAAGAGGTCGATTTGCCGTCAATCCAGGTCTGCGCTTCGGCTTCCGTTGTGAACTCGTTGATATGAATATGTTCGCCATGGGGGAGCGTAATGCGCACATACCACGCTGGCTCGGCCTTCATCTGGATCGGCTCGAATTTCGTTTGAGACTTAGCCATTTCCTCATTATGGGAAGAGAGAGCCAATCGCGCCATGGGGAAATTCGACCGCTCCGATCGCCGGGCCCTTCATCACGACGAAGCTGGCGCGCCAATGGTACATTGACGGCAATGGTCACGATCTCGATCACTGCGGAGGCCTATCGGGCGATCACGGGGCGTTTGCCGGATCCCTCGAAACGCGACGACCTGAACGGCTATGCACTCGTCGTCGACCGCAAGACGATCGATCGCCTGACAACGGTGCGTGGTCCGGCAGAAAGCTACAGCGATGTCATCGTTCGTCTAGCGACGGGCGACGGTGGAGAGGAATAATCGTGCTCCCCAACGAAAAACGCAGGCAAGACCCGCGCCGGCCGGTCTGGCCCCAGCGCGAGTGGCTCTCCCTCCCCATAATCAGAGAATGGTTAAGCCTCAAACGAAATTCGACCCGATACAACTAAAGGCAGATTTGGGATGGTATGTGCGAATTACGCTTCCGCACGGAGCGCAAACTCATATTAATTATTTCAAAACGGAGCCCGAAGCAAGAATGTGGATTGACGAAAAATCGTCCTCGTGGCTCGCCACGTACAGAGGCGGCAGATACGTCTAAGGCCGGCGTTATGAAAGGGCGGCGCCGTCGTGGGTAGAATCACGCTATTGCTAAATCTCTGCGCCTCTCTCAAAGCGCTCCTCCTATCGCAGCTCCTGAAGGCGGAGACGGCCGACAGGGAGGTGAGATCGACGGCCTATCAGCTCAAGGCCGCCCGCTTTCCGAACTATCGCGATCTCGCCGGCTTCGACTTCGCCAGCAGTGAGGTCAACGAGGCGCTCGCGCGTCAACTCCACCGATGCGAGTTCCTGGAAGACGCCCACAATGTCGTCCTGGTCGGCGGCCCCGGCACAGGGAAAACGCATCTCGCCACGGCGATCGGCGTCCAGGCCATCGAGCATCACCGCAAGCGCGTGCGATTCTTCTCCACCGTCGAACTCGTCAACGCTCTCGAACAAGAGAAGCTTCAGGGCAAACCTGGCCAGATCGCGGCGCGGCTCACCCCACTCCGATCTCATCATCCTCGACGAGCTTGGCTACCTGCCGTTCAGCGCCTCAGGCGGGGCCTTGCTCTTCCATCTGCTGAGCAAGCTCTACGAGCGCGCCAGCGTCATCATCACGACCAATCTCAGCTTCGGCGAGTGGGCCACTGTGTTCGGCGACGCCAAGATGACGACCGCGCTGCTCGACCGACTCACCCACCGCTGCCACATCCTCGAAACCGGAAACGACAGCTTCCGCTTCAAGAACAGCTCGGCAAAAGCCGCCAAACCCGCAAAGGAGAAATCTCGGAACTTTACGAACGCCTGACCCCGAAACCATCATCAAGCCGGGTCAGTTCTCAATGGAAATCCCGGGTCAAATCTCAGCGGAAATCGACACCCGAACGGAAGCCAGTAGAGCACTCGCGGGACGAACCCGCTGCCCAAGGCTCGCTCCGGGCTGCGATCGAAAGCAGACCGGAGCGTCGAGCGCCGATCGATCACGTCTGGCGCGCAGTTTGGATCACGGAGTAGTTTTTTTCATCGGCTCGCCGCCGCCTGCAGGTTGCATGTCAGCCTCGGCAAGCGGGCTTTTTGCGTATTGAAAGTCAGGCGCGGCCTTCAACTCTGCTAGAGTTACGTTGAGAACGGCCTTGTCAGGATAGCCCTGGCTCGCTTCGGTAGTCGCCGGGTCCGTCTCCTTCATCGGCGGTTGCTGCCCGCTTGTCCCGGTGGTTGAAGCAATAGAGTTAGTCGGCGGCTGATCGCTCGCGGGGACCTTCCGGCTTTCCGTGCGCCATTGCAACGCCGCGAACGGCACTGCGACCTCCTTCTTTCCGAACCCGAGGAATCCGCCAACCCCGATAACCACAGTTTGGGTCGCGCCATTGTGGTCCATGACCAAGTCGTCGATCTTTCCGACCTGTTTATCGTCGGGGCCGTAAACACCGACTCCCACGAGCTTCGGCGCACGCCATTGGCTCTTTTCCTGCCTCATCACGAAATTGACGCCAGATGGCGCCTGAGCTTGAGGCGGCTGGTCCTTCGGAGCTGCAGCGTCGTCTGCGCCGTACGCACCGGGCCCGATTAGCGCGGCGCTGAACAAGGTTGCGTAAGCAAGCGTTCTTAACATCTTAGCCTCCTCTTCGAGAAGCATGACGTCACACGTTGGCTTATCGGTATCGCTCGGACGCCTCGCGGTCGCGTGAGGATGCTCCTCGTTTTCGCGCTCTCTGGAGCGCCGCTACGGAAACGGTCGGCTAAGGTCAAAGGTTCCATAGGAGTTCCCTTTCCGGGCTTTCAGCGTTCAAGCCGGTCCAGTACCGTGGCTGCTACGTCCGCTCTACGTGTGCGCCGTG
>CAWCCX010000014.1:0-64613 GCA_963794155.1 uncultured Alphaproteobacteria bacterium
CGTTCGTCGCGCGAAAGACCTCCTCACCGTCCATGTCCGGCAACCGAATGTCGCAGAGCACGAGGTCAGGACACAGCTCGAACATACCGTCTACGGCTCTCTTGCCGGTATGCCACCAGACAGCGCGCCAGCCCTCAAGCCCCAGTGCCCGCTGGAGCGACTCGCCCATGATCGGATCGTCATCGACAACTGCGACGCATCCAGGCTCATTCGACATGGACCACCTCCACGCGAACTGAGCCCTTTGCGCTTTCGAACCGTGAGAGATTTTCGCGGAAGGGCCATGTAACCCTGATGAGCGTCGACAAGCCAGTCTGCTGAATGACTTGTATCTCTCCGTCTTCGTTCGCGACGAGACGACGCACAATCCAAAGTCCAAGGCCGCGCCCAGTATCGGGCGCCTCATCGGAATGTCCGACGAGGTATTTGGCAAGGTCATCAGGGAGCCCTGGGCCTTGGTCGCCAACCTCGATCGTGAGCAAGCTTTCCCTGGCGCGCGCTCGCAAATGGACTGTTCCGCCCGCAGGCGTCGCGGCGCAAGCGTTGATCAGGAGATTGAGCACCACCTGCCTCACGCTCTCGATGGCGACGGGTGATGCTCCATGAAGATCGTTGACCCAAGCGATCTGAAGCCGCTTTCGCGAGGCTTCCGGTTCGATGAGCAACCGAAGATCGTCGATATCGACCGGGCGCAGCGAGTTGTCTGCGACCCCTCGCCTGTACATCACGAGAGTCGAACCCACAACGTTTCGGATGTGGGTAAGCCCTCGTTCGAGAAGGTTCAGCGTCGCTTCGCGCACCCTGGCGTCGTCGCCGTGGCGGCGCAATGTGTCGAGGGCGTTGAAGAGTCCGCCTAGCGGGTTATTGACCTCATGGGCCATGCCGGAAGCAAGCTTGCCGAGCACAGCATATTTCTCCTGGTTCGCGAGGCGCGAAGCAAGTTCCTCGCGTTCGTTTAGCGCGCGAGCCATCGCGTTGAACCGCTCGAATAGAAGATCAAACTCGCGCGAAATCCGTCGGCGCTTCGCCTCGGGAATGGGGTCCGCGCGTCCTGCTCGAACCCGCTCAACGTATCCGCTGAGTACGCTCAGGGGTTTGAGCATCCGCCTGAGGGCGAAGGAGCCGAAAGCGGCGAAGCCGAGCGCCAGGCCAGCGTTGACGGCGACCAAGGTAAGCAACACTTGCTTGCGCACGCGAAGCAACTCGGAAATGTCGATCTCCGCCAGAATGCGTCCGACCGAATAACCTTCCTCGCGAAGAGAGCGAGTGAGCAACGCCCGGCCGGATGCTGTGTCGATGACGAGTCCGTCCTGGGTCGGGAAGCGCTCCTCAATGTCCGCGGGGACTCGGCTTTGCACCGGGAATTTCAACGGGTCCGACGCCGCAAGCACCTTCCCGTTAGGGAGCGCAACGATTGCGAAGCGAACCTTGAGCCCGGCGTAACGGTCGCGCGCGCGATCAAGCGCGTCGAAGGTTTCCCAGACATCGGCGTGAATGGCCGATCGAAGCACTGCGGTCGACAATCCATCAAGATAGGCGCTCGTCAAATGACGTAGGTTATTTTCCTGATCCGACTCCAATCGATTCAGCACGATCTGAGAAATGACGACTGCGACGCCAATCAGGAGACCGGCCGCAAGCAGCGGAACCTTCCAGGCAAGCGGCCAATTTGCGACGCGCGCGCGCATGCTCATTAGGCTTGCGCTTTCACGAGCAGCCATTTTTCAAGCGTGCCCTGATAAAGTTCAGGGTCCGCTTTTGTGAAGCCGTCGAGCTCCAGGATAGAGAGGATCTGTCGGCCGAGCGCGTCCCTGGGCATTTCCAAGAAGGCCGCCGAAATCGCCTTTGCCGTCGTCGTCTCCTGCGCCGATTTGAGGCCGACGATCGGCGGAAAGCCCAATTTCTCGGATGTGTACACGACACGAGTTCTTGTTGATCAGTTCCGGCTCGCGCTCTCGCATGACATCCCAAACGTACCCATCGATGCTGCCACTCTCCGCCAATCCGGTGGCCACCGCCCGCACGACGTTTCGATGCCCGTAGGTGAAAAAGAATGTGCGGAAGAACAGAGCGGGAGTTGTGTGGCGGAGCGCCAAAAGGGATCGCGTAACCAAAAAGCCCGACGTGCTGTCGGGGTCGGAGAATGCGTGTACGGTGCCGCGAATATCGTCAAAAGACTGAGCCTTGCTCCCCTCGCTGACGATCACGTAGGTCTGGTAAAGGGGCTCGTGCCGGTAGAGCGGCACTGCCAGGAGCGCGAGCTGGTCCTCATGTTGCACGTACGGATCGTCACAGACCCACGCCGCGTCGAGCTGCCCGGACAGCAGCAGCGCCGTGATCTCCTGATAGGTCCGTCGTTTTACCAGCTGAACGGTTCGCCCCAACTGCGCGGCGAGGTACGTTTGGAGAAGCGAGAGCAACTGAATATCGGAATTGAGAAATAGAGGATTGAGGCCGATGCTCACGGCATCGTCCGCGTCCGCTGAGTTCGTCGATCGCATGACCGCTGTCGCGGCGAGGCCAACGAGCACTTCCCGCCGGCTGATTCGCACCCTCCGCTCCTCGCAGGACAGCGGCGACTCCGGAGACATCCGCTCCTCCCTCCTCGCGCCGCCTGTTTCTCTCGCCAACCGCGCTCTCCGGCGCCTGGAATATTATAGGGGTAGCTCGCACGTACAGCAACAAATCGCGTTATATTGCGATGTATATTACGTTGAGCTCAGCCCAATCTGATGTTTAGTCGAATTTACGGCATACCCTGGCGGAGTGATTGGCGACCCCGGTGGTAGGCCGCTATTTATGGCGCCAGACCTTGAAAGCCGAGAAGACGAGGATCAGCGCCAGCAGAGGCAGTGCTGATCTAAATCGACGACGCCCGCTTTCCCAAGAACAGGAACAAGCTCGCGGCCAGAAGCACGTTGCAGACTGCCGAGGCCATGAAGACCTCCATCGCTCCGTCTACTCCCCCCACTTCAATTAGAGCGGTACCGATCGACGGGGCTGCGGCCTGAGCGATGAGGCTCGGCATTGCGATGCGGCCCATGATAACAGGATACCGCGCCGGACCGAAGATCGCGAGCGGCAGGGTCCCTCTGGCGATGCTTTCAAGACCGATGCCTGCGCCATAGAGCGCCAAGGCAAGTGGGATGATCGGCGCGTCGATCCAAAGCGCCGCCAATCCCGTGGCGACGAGCGAGGTGGAGGCTACCTTGGTCCAAATCGGGTGATGGTAACGCGCGATCACCATCTCGACAGCACGGGCGGCGACCTGGGAGGGTCCAACGAGTGCGCCGAGGCCCACGGCGGCAGCGAGGGTGAGTCCTTTGGCTTGCAGGACCGTCAGCAAATGAACCGAGAGCGTCGTCGAGATCACCGAACTCAGGGTGATGGTCGCGGCCAGCAAGAGAAACAATGCGTCTCCGTGGAGCTCAGGCTTTGCTGGCGCGTGCGGCGGCGAACTCGCCGACCCTGGCAGATGTATGGGACGCTGGGGTTCACGCGGCAGGACAAACAGATAGGCCGGCAATGCAACGACGAGCTGGAAGCCGGCGTACACGAAACATGTCCCGCGCCACCCAAGATGGGCATCGAGGAATGCGGAAAGCGGCCAGCAGACGGTGCTCGCGAAGCCGCCAAACAGGGTGAGCGTCGTGATTGCTGAGCGTCCCCCGTGCCCGTACAGGCGTCCGAGAGTTGCAAACGCCGGATCGTAGAGACCCGCGCCCATGCCGATTCCAATCAGCGACCAGGCGATCAGAAAAGCAGGCAGAGAATGCGCCAGCGCCAACGCGGTTAGGCCTGCCGCCAAAAAGCCGGCGCTCACGGCAAGGACGGGTCGGCCGCCACGGCGCGCGATGGCGCGACCGACCCAAGGAGACACAAGACCGGCGATCAACAGCCCGAGTGACAGGCCGCCCACCACCCAGGACAGCGACCAGCCCGTGTCGGACACGATCGGCTTCGCCAGAACCGCCGGGAGATAGTAGGACGATCCCCAGGCGAATATCTGCGTCACACCTAGCACTGATATGATGACGACGCGGCTGGGAGTTCTTGGACCCGACCCGAACGACCTCGCCGGCGGCGCTGCTCACGCCGCGGCCTCGCATCCGAAACCCGGCTTTCCCAAATCTTTCGCCTGTGCGTCCGCCAAGCAGCAGGCATCGACTTTTTCCGGCACAGGAGCGCCACAACATCCGGCTGACGCGCTCGCCACAGTTTCGGGGCGCGTGGAGCAAACGCCGGTCTCCGGAAGCGCGAGGCGCACGTCGTCAGCCGCGGCCAAATCGCCTGCCAGGGCCGCCGCGACGGAGCGAACTTGCTCGTAGCCGGTGAGCAACAGGAAGGTCGGCGCGCGGCCGTAACTCTTGATCCCAACCGTGTAGAAGCCGGGCTCCGGGTGCGCCAACTCACGGTGTCCATGGGGTGGCACCGAACCGCAGGAATGCACGTTCGGATCGATTAAAGGACCGAGCGCCTTAGCGCTCTCGAGCCAAGGGTCGAGATCGAGACGTAGTTCCCGCGTCAGCGATAAGTCCGGGCGCTGGCCGGTGGCGGCGATAATTCGGTCGACAGGACCGATCTCGCGACGGGCGTCCGCGGTCTCCCCTTCTATGATGATCCCTTCGGGTTCCTCGCGCAGCGCAATTGTTGCAAATCCAGTCAACAGCGTGACACGCCCGCTATCGACGAGCGCCCGAACATCGGCGCCGAGTTCGCCGCGGGCCGGCAATTGGTCCGCGTCCCTCCCGCTGTAGATTCGAGCGAGATCAGTACTTCGCGTCGCCCAGAAG
Organism: uncultured Alphaproteobacteria bacterium; assembly: GCA_963794155.1. GTDB lineage: Bacteria > Pseudomonadota > Alphaproteobacteria > Rhizobiales > Beijerinckiaceae > Roseiarcus. Next base: position 4,794 of record CAWCCX010000014.1, read on the forward strand.
AGAGATGTCTCCGCGTCGATCTCCGCGAGCCGAGCAAGATCAAGCAGCGCGTTTGCGGCCGAGTGACCCGATCCGACGACGATCGTCTTTCGGCCCGCATAGATATGACGATCGCGGCCGAGAATGTCCGGGATTCCGTACCCGATCCGGTCACGGAACTCCTCCTCGCCCACCGCCGAGAAACCGCTTGCCCCAAGCGGGTTTGGTGTCGTCCATGTTCCCGAAGCGTCAATGACGGCTCTGACCAAATCGCGCCGATCGCCCTTGGGCGACGTGACGGCGAGAACGAAGGGCCGGGTCTCGCGTCCATGACTAACGACTTTATCGACGCCTTTCCGCGAGATCGCTGTCACGCGCGCGCTGGTTTCGATGACAGCTGTCAGCTCCGGGGTCCTCGCGAGTGGTTCGAGGTAGACGCTGACCAATTCAGTCCCGGTCGGATACGCATTGGCGTTGGGCATTTGCCACCCGCGGCGCTTCAGCAGCGCCGTAGAAACCTGATCGACGCAATAGCGCCAGGGCGTAAAAACGCGAACGTGGCCCCAGTCGCGGAGGTTCCAGCCGACTTTCTGACCGGCTTCATAGACTTTGACTTGCAGGCCGCGAGCCAAGAGGTGCGCAGCGGCCGCCAAACCGACGGGACCGCCCCCGATCACGGCGACCGGGAGGGATTGCAAAGTTGGCTCCATGTACCGTCCTTCCGGGACTATAGAAGTAAGGACCAAAAAAAGGGAAAGCCTCAGGCGGCAACCTCTCCGGGGCTCGTGGCGCATCCGGCATCGACGCAACACTCATCGACCAGGAACCCCACCAGGCTGTCCATCGCGGGATAGTTCGCGCGGCAGATCAACGTCGTCGCATGACGCTCCTGAGTCACCAGGCCCGTCAGGATCAACCGATGCAAATGATGAGAGAGCGTCGAGGCGGCGACATGCAGTTTCTCCTGCAGGCGCCCGACCGGCAGCCCTTCATCACCCGCCCGGACGAGCGCTCTGTAAAGCCGGAGGCGCGTCGGGTTACCGAGCGCCTCGAGCTGTTTTGCCGCTTCTTCGACTTTCATGGAAATAGCAACTAATCCGCCATGCGAGGGACGTCAAGCACTATTTCGGTAGCCTTTGAAAGTGTAATTGTTGCCAACCGCTCATTCCCGCCGCCGCTCAATTCGAGTCGTTTGGAACGCCAAGCGCGGTTAGACCCTTCCTCCGGACCGCTTCGGTGATCGGATAAAACCCGCCCTTCACCGTTTCCGTCTGCCCGTCCCGCGATAAGATGTATTTGGCGAACTCCAATATCGCCGGATCGAGCGGCTTGGAGGGTGCTTTATTGACGTAAATGTTCAGATAGCGTGCAAGAGGATAATTCCCGGAGTAGGTCGAAGCCGGCGAGGTGTCATAACACGTGCCGCCCTGTGCCGCCGCCAGAGGCACCGAACGCACTCCGTCCGTCAGGTACCCGATCCCAGAGTATCCGATCGCGTATTTATCCCCAGCAACCATCTTGACCACTTCGGCGGACCCTGGCTGCTCCTTTAGTCCGTCCTTGAATTTTCCGCGCATCATAACCGCGCTCACAAATGTGTCGTGAGTTCCCGAAGCGGAATTTCGCCCAAAAAGCGAGATCGGACGCTCAGCCCAATCCCCAGTCAAGCCGACATCCCCCCAGGTGTTTGCGTTTGACGCCCCGTAGAGGTGGGACTTGGAAAAGATGTCATCCAACTGCCCGATCGTCAGGCACTCGATCGGATTGTCCTTGTTGACATAGACGGCAAGCGCATCGACCGCGACGGGAAACGAGGCCGGATGATAGCCGTATTTCTTCTCGAACGGTTCGTACTCTTCGCTTCGCATCGAACGCGACATCGGTGCGAGTTGGGCCACCCCGTCGAGAAGCGCGGGAGGCGCAGTCGATGACCCCTTGCTCTCGACTTCGATCTTCACATCTGGGTTCAACTTGGTGAATTCACCGGCCCAGTTTCGCATCAAATCACCCAGTGTGTCCGATCCAACCGATGTGATCTGTGCGCTGCCGACCGGGACCGGCTTGTAAGCTGGAATTTGTGGGTCAACATCGACCGCGTGAGCCCCCGTCACCAGCGCTCCCACGCCTATCAGTACGGATGTCGCAAAGCTTAAGATTTTCATAGGTTACCCTCCATAGGTGTTGCTGATGATTGCTTCCCCCATGCTGGCCACGCTGCCTCTCGTCTAATTCGAGCTGACGAGCTGGGGCAGTTTTGCGCACCATGCCTGGGCTGCCATTTGCACGGGGTCCCAGGGGCTGCTGAACGGCGGGGTGTAGCTAAGATCGAGATCGTTGAGATATTCGACGCTCGCTTCTTGGAAGAGGGCCGCACCGACGATATCGATGCGCTTCGATATCTCGGCCCTTCGAATTCCCGACGATTTGGCCGCCCAGCAACCGTCCGGTTCGCCGGTCGCCGGTTAGGCGGATGCGGAGCGGCACTGCGCCGGGGTAATAGGCCTTATGGTCGTTGACCTCCGAATCCACGGTTACCGGATCGAACTTTGCAGCGCGCGCGTCTTGTTCATTGAGGCCGGTACGCGCGATCGCCAGGTCGAACACCTTGAGGCTTTGTGTTCCGAGCGCGCCCGCGAAGCTGCGGTCGCCGCCAACTGCATTCTCGCCCGCAACGCGCCCCTGTTTGTGCGCGATCGTTCCCAAGGAGATATAGGTCGGAGCATCAAGCAGGCGGTGGTAGGTCTCGACGCAGTCGCCTGCCGCAAAAACATCCGCCAAGTTTGTGCGCATCTGTCTTGTGACGACGATCGCGCCGCCAGCGCCGAGCTTCGCGCCGGCCTGTCCCGCAAGTTCGCTGTCGGGGCGGGCGCCGACCGCAAGAAGTACGAGGTCCGCTTCGTGCTTGGCGCCGGCGGAGTCCACAACTGAGAGCCGCGATGGGCGTTCAATTGCAGTTTGGTTAATCTCCGCCGCACTGACGCCGGTCAGGGCGCGAACGCCGTGGCGTCGCAATTCTTCCTGGACGAAGCGGCCAAGCGCGGGGTCGACTGTCGGCAGCACCGTGTCCGTTCTGCAAAGAAGCGTCACGTCGAGCCCACGCTGGGTGAGAGCATCGGCCATCTCAAGTCCGATGTAGCCTGCGCCGACCAGGACCGCGGTGCGCGGGTTTCGCTCCGTCAGGTATCGATGGACCGCGAAACTGTCATCCATCGTATGGAGCAGAAATACACCTTCCAGTTTGCCTCCGGCGAGGTGGGGTCTCACCGGCTTGGCGCCAGTCGCGATAACCAAGCGATCATAGCGCATCGTCATCTCCGTTCCGGCGTGCACAAGTGAAACGGCTCTGCTTGAAGCGTCGATACGCTGCGCCGAATGTCGTCGCAGTATGTTGAGGCCCAGGAATTCGGTACGATGAGCGAGAGCGCGCCAGTCGGGCGTTTCGCCGCTGAGAAAATACGGCAAGCCACAAATGCTGAAGTTGGGATAGTCGTCCCCAACAAGGACCGTGATTTCGGCGCCAGGCTTCAATTCCTGAGCGCGGAGCGCAGCGCTTATTCCTGCGTCGCTGCCGCCGATGATGAGGAGATGCACGTTTGGCTCCGTTGGTTGGCAAGCGACTTCAAAGCGCCCGCCGCATCAGGTCCGCTCCGATGCTCGGGAACATCCGACGGAGCAAAAAACCAGCTCATGAGGCCGAGTCCAGCCAACGCGCCAACGAGCTGCGCGACAATGAACATCGGAACGTCGGCCAGCGCGATTCCGGAAAAGCTGTTTGTCAGCGCGCGGGCGATCGTGACGGCGGGATTGGCGAAGGACGTCGACGCCGTGAACCAGTATGCGGCCGTTATGTAGAGACCTACCGCAACCGGAATCGCCTCGCTCTTGAAACGCGACACGGCGAGAATGGTGACGATCAGTCCGAAGGTAGCAACAAATTCCGCGAACCATTGCGCCGTGCCTGTCCGCGCCTTGACCGCAAGCTCGAGCAACGGCAGCTCGAACATGCCGTGCGCGACGAGAGTTCCGATGCAGCCGCCGACGATTTGCGCGCCTGTATACGGGAAGAATTCCCGCCACGGATGGTCTTTGCGCAGGCTCATCACCAGCGAAACAGCGGGGTTGAAATGCGCGCCCGAGATCGGCCCGAGGGCGAGGATCAGCACCACTAGGATCGCGCCGGTCGGCAGGGTGTTCCCAAGCAAGGCAAGCGCAACGTTGCCGCCCGAAAGCCGCTCGCCCATGATCCCCGAGCCGACAACTGTGGTCACGAGGAGCCCGGTTCCGAGGCACTCGGCCGCCAGACGTTTGGCCAGAGGAAATGTCACGCGCTCGCCACGCGCCGCCCGGCGTCATCAATCACCCGTTCGCCGTCTTCCTTGACGAATTCCCCTCGTTGCGGCGGCAGCAAATCGAGGACCCTTTCCGAGGGACGGCACAGGCGGACGCCGTTCGGCGTCACAACGAGCGGCCAATTCATGAGGATCGGATGCGCGCCGATCGCGTCCAGCAGCGCATCGTCAGAGAGCAACGGATCGCCGAGGCCGAGTTCGTGATACGGGGTGCCCTTTTCGCGCAAGATCTGGCGCACAGTCAGGCCGGCGCGATCTAGCAATTGCGTCAGCAGTAGCCGCGTCGGCGGGCATTTCAGATATTCGATGATGTGCGGTTCGACTCCGGAATTGCGGATCATCGCGAGCACATTGCGCGACGTCTCGCAGCCCGGATTGTGATAGATGATCACGTCCATCACGCAACCTCAGGCCGCGGCTTCGTCGCGCCGTCGAGGGCGCCGATCTCGCGCAGCTTCGCGTTTAACGACAGCTTGTCGAGGCTCTTGAGGGGCAGGCTGGCGAAAATGGTGATCCGATTTCTCAGATACCGCGCCGCCAATACGAAAGCGGCCTCTTTCTGAATATCGGTTCCGTCGACGGCGGCGGGGTCTTCAATGCCCCAGTGCGCCGTCATCGGTTGCCCGGGCCACACCGGACACGTTTCAGCGGCGGCCGTATCGCAGACCGTGAAGACGAAATCCATGATCGGAGCGCCTCGCGCCGCAAATTCGTCCCAGCTTTTCGATCGCAAGCCCCCGGTCGGGTATTCGAGGCTCGCAAGGACCTTCAGAGCGAACGGATTGACGGCCCCCTTGGGATGGCTTCCCGCAGAATAGACGCGGAAGCGCCCGCGTCCCTCCTTCCTCAGGATACTTTCTGCGAGAATTGAGCGGGCGCTGTTGCCGGTGCACAGGAACAGAACATTGAAGATTTGCTCAGCCATGAGCAGCCTCCTTAGGTGGGCAGCAGGGGGCTAGGTCGGCGACAAGCGGCGCGCATAAGTCGGGGCGTCCGCCGCAGCAGTCCTTTAGGAGAAACACCATCACCTGACGGAAGCCGTCGAGGTTCGCGCGATAGATGATCGATCGGCTTCGCCGCTCGCCGACAATGAGCCGCGCGCGCGCGAGCGTGGCGAGGTGCGCCGACATGGTGTTCTGGGGGATCTCAACGAGGCGCGCCAGCTCGCCAGCGGGAATACCATCGGGCTCCCGAGCGACCAACAGACGGAAGGTCTCGAGCCGGGTCGACTGGGCTAGCGCCGCCAAAGCGGCGATGACTTCTGTACTATCCATATATCCAGCCTACCAGATATACCGACACTTGCAAGAAGTGGGCGGACGGGCGTAGAGGACACCCGGCTAGGAGAGTCTTCGCCCTCACGACGTGCGCCGCCACCCTCGGCATCGTGGGGGGAACCGGTTTGGCGGGTCGGCTCTTTGGCGAAGGGTGGCGTGAGGCTTTCGGCCTCCGATGGCTGCTGCAATCAAAGGGGCTGACCGAACTGGTCGTCTTGACCATACTGCTGGACGCCCACATCATTTCGCCGAGAATCTTCTCGGCCATGATCCTGATGGCGCTCGTGACCACCGCGGCGGCCATGCCGTTCGCCCGGCTCACGCTGGCTCGGGGCGCGACGCGCGACGACGAGCTGGTAGGCGACGCGCAAATCACGGCTTAGCGCCGACGAGAGATTTTTCCCGGGTCGGGCTTGGGTATTCACGCCACCTTGAGGTAGTCGTAAACGACTTCGCCAAGGCCAAGGGTGAGGTCGGTCAGGTAATGGCTGGCCGAGACCACCCCGCGCACCGGCAGCCGCGCCACGTCGCATAACGCGTGCTCGAACAGCTCGATTGCGGCAGGTCCGGTCCAGGCGCCCTTCAGCGTGACGTCCCGGCAGTAATAACGCACGAGTTCGCAGATGCGCGGCGTGCAGTCGACGTGCGGAATGATCTTGAGCATGAAAGCGGGCTTGGCGAGCCCGGCCAAAATGGGCGCCGGATCAATCTCGCGGTGCTTGTAGCCCATCGTCGCCGACACGCACAGGACGGTCCCGAAGTGCAGGGTGCAGACGATGGTCTCCGACTGATGGGTTATCTTTGGCTTGGCGAGCTTCTTCGGGAAGCCCCAGATTTCCCGGCCCCCTGCGATCGGCGCGTTGTCGTCGAGGTACATCGCATGCACGTAACCGCCCTCCTGGACCTTGCCGTCGGCGCCTGTGAAGCGAACCGGAATGACCTGGCCCGTTTCGGTGTAGTCGCCGAAGCCGTTCGAGTCAGGCATTCGGATGAATTCGTAATTGACCGTGTCGCCAATCGGTTCGAGCGGCTCCGGAACCAGGGCCCGAACAATGTCGGGATCGGTCCGGTAGGTGATGACGATGAATTCCCGATTGTGGAACCTGTACGGACCCGGTGGATATGCGGGATTGTTGAGCGGCATTGCGAAGGCGTTCTTGCGGACGTCAGCGAGCTTCATGACCCATCCTTCCGGGTTTGCGCCGGGAAACGGGGCCCAATTTCAGCCCTTGCGCGAACCCCGTGACGGGCTCGCGGTCGAAGCTCTCAACAGCGCCTCTGCGGTCGCTTCGCCCCCGATCGCCAGTTCGAGCTTAACCATTGATCACGGCGACCCGCCAGCGATTTTGCAGCGAGCGAGCGACCGGCGACCAGCGCTATGCATCAGCGCGGGGCGGGTCCTGTCTTTGCCGGATCTCGCCGAGATCGCGTTCGAGGAAATAGTTGAGGAACGTGCGGATCGCGGCGATCGCCGCGAGGCGCGCCACCTCGTCCCAGCTTGTAGTGATGGCGGTTTCCAGAACGTCGGCGGCGAGTTGGAAAGTGAGTCCCGCGACGAGCCAGCGGCCCAAGCGAAGCCAGACATCGCGCTCGTGGTGGCCGTCGCGCGACGCAAACATCGTCCACAAGCCTTGGAAGAAGGCTTCGACTGCTCCGACGACAATCAGGATTAGCGCCAGCCAGTCGATGACGGCGACGGCGACGTTGGTTGCGAGGATCAACCATTCCTTCACCAGCCCCAGCCCCTCCAGCGAGCGATGGTCAGCGCAAGCTTGTCGCGTCGAAGACGATCTGGTCGTAGCGCCAGAGCCGCTCAATGAATTCGCGGCCATGGTCGAGGTCAGCCGTTCCCGCCGCGCCTTGCAGAATCTCGCCAACCGTGCGCGTGCCGTCAATCGCACTGAACACACGCTCCTGCGCCGCGTTGATCGGCAAGACGAGATCGGGATAGGGATGCGCTCGATTGATGAGGACCGCCGAGGCGCCGGAGGGCAAGCGCTCCCGCACGGTTAGGGTCCACGGCAAGCGCAAGGGAACATAGCCTAGCCAGCGGTCCCCGCCGAACGCGATGGGTTGGCTTTCGCCCACGCGATCGTCGCGATAGGCGATGAAATCATGCTTGGTCATGGTCCCGCGCAACAGCTCAACCGCGGCGTGTTGCAGGGGAGCCGGCAGCGAAGCCAGACGAGCTGCGTGCGGCATGCCCGCGATCGCCCCGCACTGAGGCAGATAGGGAGCTTGCTCGTACCAGCGCGCGAACGAGAGCCCGCAACGCTCAGTCCAGGCGTGGAGCTGCGGAACCGTGTAGGCGCGATCGACGGGGTGGAGAAGCGCGTCGGCGAGCGCGTCAGGCTGTCTGAAGTCCTTCGCCCGCCTGGCAACGGCGGCGAGGGGATGGTCCTCGGCGAGCGCGCCGATCACAGCGCCGAGCTCTCGCAGATCATCTTCGGCAGCGCGGACCCCAAGTAGCCGGCAATATTCCTGCATCATGTAGATGCCCGCACGTCCGTATGCCGCATAGACCATGATGTGCAGCGCTCCGTCCTCCGCCGTCACTGCGCGCAGTGACCGCAGGCCAAGGTCGGGGTCGGGCAGATGGTGGAGCACGCCGGTGCAGACGATCTCATCGAAGGTCTGGCCGATTTCCCCCACGTCTTCGATTGCAAGTCGATGCAGATCGAGGTTTTGCAAATCATATTTTCGCTGAAGGCCGCGCGTGTGGCTGAGGCTTGTTTCGCTGATGTCTATTCCTGTCACATGCGCGTCAGGCTCGCGCATCGCGTGAATAACGGCCTGGGACGTGCCGCAGCCGGCGATCAGGATCTTGCGATTCCTCGCCGGCTCTTTCGTCGGCCAAAGGAGAAGCGACACTGCGCGGCGGCGACCAGGATTCCGATAGAGTTCGCGGTGCCGGTCGAGGTTAGCGAGCGGCGCCGGATACGGATGGCTCTCGTAAAAGGCGCGCACGTCGCCCGCCGGGTCGCCAGCCCGTGACGTGGTCTCCTCCACCGAAGCCGCCCGCATCCAGCCTCCAAGAAGCCCGAGCGGCCGCCAATGGCGTCCGCTCGGGCCGATATCCCGCCGCGGTCAGCTCAGTGCATGCCGGCGGCGGTCTCGTGCATCGCCTTCAATGCATCATCGAGCGTGAAGGTGTTGGGTTTCTGGATCGGCGGGAAGTCCTTGAAGGTCGCCGCCCATTGCGCCGCCGCCGCCTGCGCGCCGTAGATCATGAAGACGCGCCGCAAGAACCAGTCATAATAGCTGTTCGAAGTGATATCCGCCCGCTCGTAAGGGTCGGTGCGAAGATTGAAGAGCTTCGGCACCCTGAGCTTCGTGAATGGCTCCGCCCAGATACGGAGTGTACCGGGACAGCGCTGCTCCATGAACACAACCTTCCAATTGTCGTAGCGCAAGCCGAGCACGTCGCCGTCATCGCTCAGATACATGAAGAAATTGCGCGGACTCTTTTTCTCCTGCCCCGTGAGGTACGGCACCAGATTGTAGGCGTCGAGATGGTTCTTGTAGGTGCGCCCGATCGCCTGATAGCCCGCCTTCAGCTTCTCAATGATGTCGGGTTCGCCGGCCATTGCGAGGAAAGTCGGAAACCAGTCGTGGTGCTGGACGATCTCGTTCGAGATCTGGCCCGGCTTGATCTTGCCCGGCCAGCGCACCACCATTGGAACTCGGAACGCGCCTTCCCAGTTTGAGTTTTTCTCGTTGCGGAACGGCGTCATGGCGGCGTCCGGCCATGAATTCATGTGCGGGCCGTTATCGGTCGAATACATGACGAAGGTGTTGTCGGCGATGCCGGCTTCGTCGAGAAAGTCGAGCGCCTGGCCGACGTTCTTGTCATGGTCGATCATCGTGTCGTGATAGGGTGATTGCCAGCGTCCCGCCTGACCCAAGCTTTTTGGCTTGGTGTGGGTGAAGGCATGCATGTGGGTGGTGTTGAGCCAGACGAAGAACGGCTTGCCGGCGTCGTTCGCCTTTTTCATGAATTCCTTGGCCCGCGCGACGAAGTCGTCGTCGCAGGTCTCCATGCGCTTCCTCGTGAGAGGGCCAGTATCCTCGATCTTCTGCTTTCCGACCCTGCCCCAGCGGGGCTGCTCGGTCGGATCGTCGGTGTCGGTCGCGAAGGAGTGCATGACCCCGCGCGGGCCGAACGTCTTGTGAAAGTTCGGAAACTCCTTCTCATCGGGATAGTCGTCCGCTTCCGGCTCTTCTTCGGCGTTAAGGTGGTAAAGGTTGCCGTAGAACTCGTCGAAGCCGTGATTGGTCGGCAGCATCGAATTGAGATCGCCGAGGTGGTTCTTGCCGAACTGGCCGGTCGCATAGCCCTGGTTCTTGAGCGCGGCGGCGATGGTGATGATCTTCTCGTTCATGCCGATCGGCGCGCCCGGGATGCCGACCTTGGAGAGACCGGTGCGATAGACGCTCTGCCCGGTGATGAACGAAGAGCGGCCCGCAGTGCAGGACTGTTCGCCGTAGGAATCGGTGAACATCATACCTTCCTTGGCGAGGCGGTCGATATTGGGCGTCTGATAGCCCATGAGCCCGTGCGAATAGCAGCTCAGGTTGGCGATGCCGATGTCGTCGCCCCAAATGACGAGGATGTTCGGCTTGTCTGTTTTGGGCATTTCCCACTCCTATCCTTGAATCATTTAGCGTTGAAGGTCGCGCCAGCCACGGAGCGCGTTATGTACCAAGCGATCTACATTCGTGTCATGTAGCACACGACCCGTCAAAGACGACCTCATCGTTACTGCCAAAGACGCGCGCACGATGGCGGTCATTCGGGCCTGGGCTTCGCAAAGCGCGTGGCGTACGTGACCGGGGTCGCTGTTCGCCTCGGCCCTCCTCCTGGAAGGGGAAGAAGGTCAGGCGTTGCCGCCGTGAGTCGACACCTGCGCCAGCACCGCATCCAGGTTGAATGAGGCGGGCTTCTGGCGCGGCGGGAACTTGACGAAGTCGTCGATCTGCGACGCAACGACAGCCTGCATCAGGTACATCTGAGGGATGTGATCAACCATCCAATCAAAATAAGTATTCGAGTTGACATCCGCCCGCTCGAACGGGTCGCGGCGCAGGTTGTAGATCAGCGGAACCCTCAGCTTCACCAGCGGCTCCGCCCAAGCCTGCATCTTGTCGGCGCGCTGCACCGCCAGATTGAACTTATAGTCGCCGACCCGGACCGCCATGACGTCGCCGTCGTCGCTGAAGTACATGATGTGATTTCTCGGGCTCTCCTTTGCCGCTCCGGTCACATAGGGAATGATATTGAAGCCGTCGAGATGGACCTTGAAGCTCTTGCTTCCCACTTTGCAGCCATTGAGCAGCTTCTGAGTCACGTCGGGATCGCCGGCGGCTGCGAGCAAGGTCGGGAACATATCGATGTGGGAGACGACGCCATTGAAGACCGAACCAGCTTTGATCTTGCCCGGCCAGCGCAGGAACGCCGGAACGCGCCAGCCGCCCTCCCAATTCGTGTTCTTCTGCGAGCGGAAGGGGGTGTTGGCGCCGTCCGGCCAGGTGTCGTTCTCGGGGCCATTGTCGGTGGAGTACATGACGATGGTGTTGTCGGCGATCCCAAGGTCGTCGAGCTTCTTGAGCAACTCGCCGACCTGCTCATCGTGGGTGACCATCCGGTCGCTGTAGTCGTCCTGACCGCTCTTGCCGCGATTCTTGGCGGCGAGGTGGGTCCTGAAATGCATCGCGGTCGAATTGTACCAGAGGAAAAATGGCTGCTCCGCCCTGGCCTGCTTCTCCATCCAGGCCAGAGCCCCTGCAGTGATTTCCTCGTCGATGGTCTCCATGCGCTTCTTGGTCAGCGGACCGGTGTCCTCGACTTTCTGTCCGCCCTTGCCGTCAGCCAGACAATGCAGCACGCCGCGCGGTCCAAACTTCTTCTTGAATTCGGGATCTTTGGGATAGTCCGGCAGTTCCGGCTCTTCCTCGGCGTTGAGATGGTACAGATTGCCGAAGAATTCGTCGAACCCATGCACGGTCGGCAGATATTCGTCGCGGTCGCCAAGATGGTTCTTGCCGAACTGGCCGGTGGCGTAGCCGAGCGGCTTCAGCAGTTCGGCGATGGTTGGGTCTTCCGCATGCAATCCAACCGTCGCGCCGGGCATGCCGACTTTGGTCAGGCCGGTGCGGATCGGGTTCTGACCGGTGATGAAGCACGCGCGGCCGGCTGTGCAACTCTGCTGGCCGTACCAGTCGGTAAAGGTCGCCCCTTCCTGCGCGATGCGATCAATGTTGGGCGTCTGGTAGCCCATCATGCCTTTGCTGTAGTGGCTGATGTTCCAGTAGCCGATGTCGTCTCCCCAAATGATAAGGATATTGGGCTTGTCGGTCCTAGGCATTTCCTACTCCGGTTTTTGAATCGAATTTCAAATGAACGATATCATCTCGGCGCGTCGATGCCGTCAACGCGACACGCCATTCAACCTTGAGCCACGCGCCTCCCTATTCGAACGGTCCGACGTGAAACGCCATGCTGACGATCGCTCCAACGCCGATGACGAGGAGGATGAGCGCAGTAATCAGCGTCAGCGACACAGGAAAGAGGCTCTCGCCGTGGATGAGCCCCTCCGCCCGCATCAACTCCCTCAAGCGGCGCAGCCCCAGCATGAACTGCAGGTGGTAGACGATGCCCAGGACAAGCATCACGATGCCGAGTCCAACCAGCGCGAGGCCGAAGTTGCGTGGGGCGGCGGCCTTGGTGATGATATCTTGATCGCGCAGTTTTTGAAACACCTGCGCGATGGTGAAGCCGAAGCCGATCAATGACAGCGCCGTGCGGATCACCGACATCAGCGTCCGGTCGGCGCTCATGCGCGTCCGCTGAAACGACATGCCGGTGCGGCGCGCCGCAAGCTCGGTGTTGACGTCGAACTTGAGCTCAGGCGGCGCCATCGTCCGTTCCTCCGATCTTGGCGTTCAGTTGGACGCCGGCCGGGCGATCCAAAGATACGCAATGCGCTCAATAGGACCGCGAAGCACGAGATAGGGAACAAAGGCGAGGAGAATCGCGATCACCGCCGCCTGGACCGGGTAGAACGTCTTGAACACCACCCACTGGTAGATGGTGTCCATGACCACGGCAAGAATCAAAATTCTCGCCGTCGAGACGATTCCTTCCCAGAGACGTCCGCTGCGCCCTTGAGGGTCGCGGACGCCATGTATCAAGGCCCAGATATAGGGCCGGCGCCCGAGGCGCGCGTCTTTGACGCCGTCGCGCAGCGCGGCAAGGACCGCCATCGCCGGCTGAAGAATGAAGCGGAAGGTCATCGGGCCGCCCGGCCGATCCAGAATGTCGCTCCACAAGCGGCCGAGGCTCTCGAACGACACGCCGTACCAGATAACCCCAAGGACGACGAGACCAGTGACGAGCCCCGCCGCCAGTCGCGCCTGAAAGACAGTCGAGTTGGACGGCGCATCGCTCAAGGCTTGGCCTGTCCGCGCGCCACGCAGCGGAATCCGACGTGACTCGTGGAGGTGTCGACCGGCTCGGCGTGGCGGGCGGCCGGCCGGTAGCGGCGGCAATAGTTCGGCGCGCACAAATGCGAGCCGCCTTTCAGCACCTTGCGGGGAATGCGAATCTCCGGCTGGCATGGGTCGTAGCTCTCGGCCTCCGGCCCGCCGCGCGGATTTTGCGGCACGCAGCACGCCTTGGCTGCATCCGCCGGATGGCGCGTGGTCCAGAAATCGGTCGTCCACTCCCAGACGTTGCCGATCATGTCGTAGAGTCCATAATTGTTGGGCGGGAAGGACCTGACCGGCGACGTGCGCTCGTAGCCGTCCAGCGCCTGGTTTTCGTGGGGAAACGCCCCTTGCCAGGTGTTGGCCATCGGCTTTCCGCCGGGCGTCAGTTCCGCGCCCCACGCGTATTCCGCTCCCTCGAGGCCGCCGCGCGCCGCGTATTCCCATTCGGCCTCGGTCGGCAGTTCCTTGCCCGCCCAGCGCGCATAAGCCTCCGCGTCGCGATAGGCGACATGCACCACCGGGTAGTTGTCGAGACCGCTGATCGAGCTCCGAGGTCCGTAGGGTCTGCGCCAGTCGGCCCCGAATTTGAACCGCCACCATTGCGACCAATCGTTGAGATCGACCGGCTTGTCGGGAGGCGCAAAGACGAGCGAGCCGGCCTTCAACATGTGCGGCAGCGCCCCCGGATAGTCCTTCGGATCCGGCGCAATCTCGGCGAAAGTCACATAGTTCGTGGCGTTGACGAACTTGCGGAACTGGCGGTTCGTCACCGGCGCGGCGTCGATCCAGAACGCGCCGACGCTCACCCGGTGGACGGGCGCCTCCTCGGGATAATGCTGGTCCGAACCCATTCGAAACTCGCCGCCGGGCAGAAAGACCATATCGGCGAGCGGGTCATGCGCCGGCGTCTCAACGCGTTTGGAAACCTGGGTCTGTGAACTCATGGCTCCCGCCGATCGGCCCGATGGAAATTTGATCGCATGGATAGCATCAAATACCGCGACCTCAAGACAAACCTGCGCCGCCGTCCCGCGCCTCGCCAAGGGGAGGGCGGCGAAACGAGGTCGACCGTCGATGAAAGCTCGCCAAACCCCGGATTTGGAAGTTAAGATCTCCGGTTTTCCTTTGATCTCGAGCTCGGAAAGTCTAGAAGCGCGACCTGTGAATTCAAATTGGCTTTGGTCGGGCCGCCCGCTCGCGGCGGGTCGTCGCGCGAACATGAAATCCCGCGGACGATAGCGATGCGCCATCTGCCGATCTTCCTCGAACTCAGCGGGCGGCCGGTCGTGGTCGTCGGTGGCGGAGTCGCGGCGGCGCGGCGGGCGGAATTCCTCATCAAGGCCGGCGCCCGCGTGACCACGTTCGCGAGCGAGCTCAGCGAGGATTTCCGCGGCGTTCTCGATTCGCCGCACTTTCGCCATGAGCCCCGCGATCCCGAACCGAAGGACTTCGAGGGCTCGACGCTCTGCTTCGTGGCCGTTGAGGACGATCGAATCGGGACGCAAGCGCGGGCGGCGGCAAAGAGCGCCGGCGCATTGGTTAACGTCGCCGACCGGCCACGGCTTTGCGACTTCATCATGCCCTCGATCGTCGACCGGAGCCCGCTGGTCATTGCGATTTCGACCGGGGGCGCCTCGCCGATTCTCGGCCGCATCCTGAAGGCGCGCCTCGAGACCCTGATCCCCGCCGCTTACGGCCGTCTGGCGCGGCTGACCGGCGGATTCCGCGGTGCGGTCGCGAAGGCGATCCCCTCTCAAATCATGCGGCGCCGGTTCTGGGAGACCGTCCTCGAGGGGCCGATCGGCGAACGCGCGCTTTCGGGCGACGAGCGCGCCGCGGACGCCGAGCTTGCCCGCGCGATCGAACGCGCGGCTGAGAACGCCGAGGCGCCGCACGGTGAGGTTTATCTGGTCGGCGCGGGGCCCGGCGACCCCGATCTCCTGACCTTCCGGGCCCTTCGCCTGATGCAGAAGGCCGATGTGGTGCTCTACGACCGGCTCACCGACGAAGGGGTGATGAACCTGGTGCGGCGGGAGGCGGAGCGCATCTATGTCGGCAAGCAGCCCGACGATCACGAATTGCCGCAAGGCGAGATCAGCGCGCTCCTGGTCAAGCTGGCCCGGCAGGGCAGGCGGGTGTTGCGCCTCAAGGGCGGCGATCCGTTCGTGTTCGGCCGGGGCGGCGAGGAAATCGAAGCCCTCGCCGCAGAGGGGATTCCCTTTCAGGTCTGTCCGGGCGTGACCGCCGCGACCGGCGCTGCGGCCTATGCCGGCATCCCGCTCACCCATCGCGACCATGCCCAGGCGTGCGTGTTCGTGACCGGCCACGGCAAGGATGGCGAAATCGCTCTCGACTGGGCGGCGCTCTTGCAACCGCGGCAGACGGTTGCGATCTATATGGGGCTGCGCAATCTGGAGGCGCTGACTCGCGAATTCATCGCGCATGGGGCGAACGCCGACTTGCCGGCGGCGATCGTCGACAACGCCACCCGCGCGGGCCAGCGCGTCGTTGTTGGCACGCTCGGAACGCTGGCGGCGAAGGCGCGGGCGGTCGAATTGAGCGGACCGGCGATCATCATCATCGGGACGGTCGTGACGTTGCGCGATAAGCTCGATTGGCGGCAGCGGGCGCAGCGGCGATCGTCGGCCGAGGACGATCTTCCGGCCGCGACAGGCGAGAAGGACTGAGTACGATGGTTTCCCGCGACGAGGTGATGGCGGCGTTGGCGGCGGTTCCCGGCCCCGACGGGCGCGCGCCGCTGCCGGAGTCTGGCGCGGTCTCCGGCGTGACCATTCGCGACGGCAAGGTCTTCGTCGCGATCGCCATCGATCCGGCGCGGGCGAAGGCGATGGAGCCGATGCGGGCCAAGGCCGAGGCTGCGGTCAGGGCGGTTTCCGGGGTCGCGGGCGCAGTGGTGACGCTCACAGCCGAATCCGCGCGCGCCGTCTCCGGCGCCTCGACCGCGCACGCCCACCAAGCCGATGCGCAGCCGCGCCGGCACGGCCGGTCAAGCGAACCGCTGCCCGGCGTCAAGCACGTGATCGCGGTCGCCTCCGGCAAAGGCGGCGTGGGCAAGTCGACCGTCGCCTGCAATCTCGCTGTCGGCCTCGCCAGGCTTGGGCTTGCGGTCGGGGTTCTGGACGCCGACCTGTTCGGACCGTCGATGCCCAAGCTGTTTGGAATCGGGGCCAAGCCGAGCCTCGCGCCTGATGGTAAGAAGCTCGTTCCGCTCGAGAGTTGCGGGGTGAGGATCATGTCGATCGGTTTTCTCATCGACGAGGGCGCCCCGGTGATCTGGCGCGGCCCGATGGTGATGTCGGCGCTCAATCAGCTGTTGCGCGAGGTCGTGTGGGGGGAACTCGACGTGCTCGTCGTCGATATGCCGCCGGGCACGGGCGACACTCAGCTGACGATGGCCCAGAACGTGCCGCTCGCCGGCGCGGTGATCGTGTCGACGCCGCAGGACTTGGCGCTGATCGACGCCCGGCGCGGCATCGCGATGTTCGGCCAGGTCAAGGTGCCGCTCATCGGCGTGGTCGAGAACATGAGCTACTTCGTATGTCCGCATTGCGGCGGGCGGACCGACGTCTTCTCGCACGGGGGCGCGCGCAAGGAGGCTGAGAAGCTCGGCGTTCCCTTCCTCGGCGAAGTGCCACTGGACCTCGCCATCCGCGCCCATTCCGACGACGGGCGCCCGGTGATCGCCAGCATGCCGGAAAGTCCCCAGGCCAACGCGTTGCTCGAGATCGCGAGACGGGTGGCCGACACGCTCGCCGTCGGCGCGCCGGGCGCAAAGCCCGCGCCCCGTATCCGCGTCCTATAGCGAAGGGACAAAGCCGGGATGTCCTGGCCGACCGACATCACGGCGATGGACAAGGGGCGCGTTCTCGAGGTCGCCTTTGACGATGGCCGTACCATTCGCCTGACCGCGGAACGGCTGCGCGTCGAGAGTCCGAGCGCCGAGGTGCAGGGACATTCGCCAAGCCAAAAGAAGACGATCGCCGGAAAGGAAAACGTCGCGATCGTCGGGATCGAGCCAGTCGGCAATTACGCCATCAAGATCGTGTTCGACGACGGCCACGATACCGGGCTTTATACGTGGGACTATTTGCGGAAGCTGGCGTCGTAGCCGGGCCACGGAAGGGCGAACCCGCCCTCGCGAATGCTTGCGGCGCGCGCGGCGCCGACGCCAAGGGCCGGCCGGCCCGATCTCGTCCAGGGCGGCCGGAGATCAGAAGCGAGCGAGAACGGTGCCCGCGATATCGCACTGGAAGCCGTCCAGCGCCTTCGAAATCTTGTTGATGTCCCTGACCTTCGTCCGGTGCTGCCGCGCCGCGACGATCGCCGCGCCGACGCGGGACGCCACAACGTAAGCGTCGTGGCTCTCCAGCGCCGCCGGAGTGTCGTAGATCACCACGCCGTAGTTGCGCTGAGCGTTCTGCGACAGCGTCAGGAATTCCTTCGAGCTCAGCAATTCCTGGGGATGGGGCGCCGTCGCGCCTGCGGCTAGCAGCGACAGGCCCGGCACGATGTCGATCGTTACCGGCGGCAATTCGGCCTCGCCATGGGTCAGCGCCTCGACCAGCCCCTCGGACTTCGGATCCACGCCAAAGAGCGAAGCGAGCCTGGGTTTTCTCAGGTTTGCATCGACAAGCAGGGTCGGGACGGCCATCTGCGCGAAGGACAGAGCCAAATTCGCGGCGAAATACGTGACCCCGACCCGAGGGTGCGGGCCAATGACGGCAAACGCATTCTTTCCCTGTGAGAGGGGACCGGTCGCAAGACCGGAACGGACCGAACGGAACAATTCCGCGGCGGTGCTGAACGGCTGGTAGCCGACGACGAGTTCGCGCGAAAAGCGAGGTTCATCGACGCCGAAATTGAGGACCGGATAATTGTAGCGTTTCGACAGCGCGAGAAACAGACTGTCGCGCCGCACCAAGCCCAGCGCGATCGCCGCCTCTCCGAACGTCAGCCCTTTGCGGCGCTGAAATCCGCGGATCGCCTCGACCTGAGCCTCGCTCAGATTGCCTGCCGCGAGAATCTGCTGCTCAATCGGATCTTTCGACGCCTGAACGGCTACGACTTCCAACTCTTTCTGATAATTCGATTTGATCGACATCTGTTTGAGCTCTCACAATAACTCGATTGTCGACCTGCCCGCATCTGACGGGCGTCGCCAACGTTACCCCCGAATTGTTTCCCAAACCGTTTTCGATCCTGGGCCGGCCCGCCGCGGCCCAAACCGTCTTGACGCCCAACCAATTTGACGACGGGCGCTTTCGTCGTACCGACTTAGGCCGGCCGCAGGCTGCGGCGTGATGCGCTGACGCGCTGACGCGAGCGTCGAACGGCGTCGAGACTGCCCAAGAACGGGGCCGGCGCCGCATATTCGAGATCGATCGGGAAGCGGACCCGTCGATCGGTCGCCTCGGCCAGAAGCGCGAGCAATAGGCCGAGCGCGAGGCCGGCGCCGATTCCGACCGGAATCACGACCATGGGTTTGGGAAACGCCGGCTCGAGCGGCGGCGACGCCTTGTCGAGAACCGTCATATCCGAAAACGTCAGCTTGCTTTTCAGCTTCTGTTCTTCCAACGCCCTTTCCCGGGCGTTGAGCTGCTCGGCGCGGAAGGCGACGTCGTGCTGCAATTGAGCCATGCGGTCGCGCTGCACTTGAACACTGATCAAATTCTTCTGCGCTTTGTCTTGCTCGGCTTGGAGCGAAGCGATCTGGGATTGCGCCGTGGCGATGTGCTCCTTCAGATGCTGCAACATTCTCGCCGTCGCCACGGCGAGCTGCTTGCGAACCGCAGCTTGATTCGCCAGCTCGGCGGCCATCTTCGGATTTCCGGGGCCCAGGATGCCCTTGAGGGTCTCAATCGTCGATTCCGAGTTCAAAATTTTCTCTTTCAAGCCAGCCAGAAACTGAAGATCGGGATCCGCAGGATCGTTCGACAGGTCGGTCGAGCCGCTCGCGAGACGGTTCTGCAGCGTCATGAGGTTCGCTGTGGCGCTCGACACTTGCCCGCTGATCGCCATGTATTGGCTGGTCTCGCTGTCTCCGCCCTGGCCCGTCGCCACCATGTTCGACTGGGCTTGGAAGGCCGCAAGCGCCGCGCGCGCGACGTCCAGGTCTTTGCGCAAATCCTCGATTTGCGGCGCAAACCAACGCGCAGTCTGGTCCGCGGCGGCCGCCTTCATTGCGACCGTGCCGTCGATCGTGGCGGCGAGAAATGCGTTTGCGAGCAGCGCCGCCTGGTTCGGATCGCCGGATTTGTATTTGATCGCCAGGACGTTCGTCCCCAGGATGAACCTCGGATCGACGCCCCTCAACACGCTGGCGGCCATCCACTCTTCGATGCTCTCCCGGCCGAACGAAGGCGAATTTCGGAAACCTTCCTGAACCTGCGGGCTGCCGGTCAAGTTCAATCGCTTGACGACGTCGACCGCGACCCGTTGGCTGCTGACGAGCGAAATGATGTTGCCCTGCATCAACCCGATCGACCCCGCGGCCGACGCGTCGGTGATCGGATCGATGTTGCCGGGGTCGATGCTTGCAGTCGCGGTCGCGTCGTAGCGGCCCGGCACGAGCGCCAGAACGCTACCCGCGACGATCAAAGTGGTGAGAAGCGCCAGCGCGACGATCCACCCGCGACGCAAGAGAATGACCAGAACTTGGCTTATCGACACAACCAAACTCCCACTGCTGCCGCGCGGTCATTTCAAAGGAGACATCCGCAGAGTTCAGTTACTAGAATATCCGCTCGTTGACCACAATCGTGTCGCCGGCCTGAACCTCATCGTCGAGCGAAGCCGGGACTTCAAAAAACTGGCCGTTCGCGGCCTTTCGCTTGATCACGATTCGCCACTCAGAACCCAGCGGAGACAACCCGCCCCCAATCGAAATCGCTTGCTGCACGGTGAGCGGGCGCAGCAATGGGAATTCCCCCGTGTGACCCACATACCCATACATATAGTAAAATGGCGCAAGGTCCACAAAAATCTCATCGTTGTTAGCGATCATTAGAGTCGCGCCCGGCCCGTTGCCCTCCTGCACTTCCTTGGAGTCGAACGTTTTCACGATTTTGCCGCCGGCGCGTCGTACGGTGATGACTCCGCCGACGCCGACATCCCTCAATCCGCCAGCCCGAGACAACAGTTGAGTCAGGTTCGTTGGCCGGTCAAGCGTATAGACGCCGGGGGCGCCCACCTGGCCTTGCACGCTCGCCTGTGTGCCGAAGTTCGTAAGTTCCACGAGCACGTGCGGGTCGGTAACGATCTGGCGCGAGGCCAATCGTCTTTCGATCGCATGCGAAAGCTGGTCTTCGCTCAGGCCCGCGGCCCTGATGCGGCCGACATAGGGAAAGCTGATCGTTCCGTCGGTTTCCACCCGCGTTACGGTGTCCATGTCGGGCTGATTGACGACCTTGATGGAGATCACATCCTGGTCGGTCAGAACTCGACCGCCGGCGCGTGCGCCAAACGCCGCCCCCGCCGCCATTGTCAAGACGCAGAGCCTGTGCGTCCACAGTCGAACCTTTCGCATCATGGTCAGCATCGCTTAACGCTCCAACTTCGGAGTCTCAGTAGGGTTTATAGTTCAGGCTTACTGTGATCACGTCTTGCGGCGTCATAAGATGGTTCGCGACCCGCTCCGTATACGCGGCGGTCAGCGAGGCGCTGAGGAACGGGGTCATCGCATAGTTCACCCCGGCGCTGGCAGAGTAATAGTCCGTAGCAGTCAGGAAAGTGGCGAACATCGTCCCGACCAGCCCCGGCGAGAACTCGGCGCTTGAATAGCCGGCCGACGCGCTGGCGGTGACGGCGACTTTGGGGGTAGCCGCATAAGATAGACTCAGGGTCGTGTTATAGCTCGTCTCAGCATTGCCGATAACGGTCGTCGGGGGGGTGACCGCCCGGGAGGCGCTTGCCGTCAGCGCCAGTTTCGGCGTGATCGCCCAGTTGGCCGAGAACGAATATGTCGGTACGAGCGTTTTGGGCAAGCTCAAATCGAACCCATTTGTGACCCCGACCAGTCCGCCCTGCGCGGTCACGGAGAAACTGGGATCAAACTGTCTCGTATAGCTCAAGCTGAAGTTATGGAGAGCAACGGCGTTCGAGAGCCCGACGATGGTCCCCAACCCGGTCCGATTCGCATAATTGGTGTCGGAAATGGTCGCCAGCGCCGTCACATTGTCTGGGCCCTTCTCATATTCTATGCCGGCCGCGAGCATCTCGGTTGTAGAATTATTTACCGCGTTCACCGCGTTCGAGTTGTTGACCTTGGTCAGGCCGCTATTGAAAACCAATGAATAGCCGTTGGAGACGGCGCATTTTCCGGTTTCGTTCAACCCTGTCGTCGTCCCATAGTTAATGCCGGTTCCCACCTGCTCGGTGATCAGGGTGGGGGTCCTGGTAAACGTCCCGACTACACTGCCGGTGCATCGCGACGTAATCGTCCAATTGACGCCGGTATTTAACGAATATAAAATCGAGTCCGAGGCGACTTGGTGAAGGTAGCGTAGCACTCCCAGATTCCCGTCCAAGAAAAAACCCTGGTCATACCAGTTGGCCTTGGTCGACACGCCAAAAGACGACTGCGAGGTAAAATCGCCGCGAGTCTGGCCCGACGGCGTGACCACGTTCGTCGGGACAGCAAAAATGTTGCTGTTGTAGGACACGCTTTCGGAAGCCGTCAGCCGGAACGGCATATCCGCCCAATTTTCGGGAAGCGTGGGCAAGGCAAATCCGGCCCACGACGAAGGGTCACCCACGCCGACCGAGCCCGACAGCTGGTCGCCCCGGCCGCCGGTTACGCCGCCAAGCATCAGGACCGCACCGAGCGTCAAAGCCCCGCTCCGCCTCATACCACCCCTTTGCTTCAGAACGCATAAACTCGCACGCACGACGCGCAGTATCTGTTGATGTGCTCCGTCAGGGTCTCCGATTTTTCGCCAACTCTCGAACGAACAAGCGATCCCCGCTTTCCTCGGCATCGCATTCGCGATGTTGCCGACCGCTCGGTCCATAGTCGCTCATGAACCACAACCATCAGACCCTCGTTGGCCGCCTTGGCGACGGCTTTTGGGGCGCACAGCTCCACCGACGCGCTTGCGGGGGGCGCGGTGAATGCCGATCAGTCATCCATACTCATATTCGGCCTCCCGCGACAAGGCGACAAAAGCCACACTGCCGGACAAAACGAACGGGGCTGCCCCTCTGGACATGATTGTCTAGACGGGCGCCGAACAGTTCGCTAGCATGGATTAAATGGCTATTCCGTTAAGGCGGCCGGAGATGAAATCTCACTATCGCGTCGTTGTTATTGGCGGGGGTGTCGTAGGGGCCTCCGTCCTTTACCATCTGGCGAAATACGGGTGGAGCGACGTTGCGCTGGTGGAACGCTCGGTGCTGACCGCGGGATCGTCGTGGCACGCCGCCGGCGGCTTCCACGCGCTCAACGCCAACCCCAACATGGCGATCCTCCAGGCCTATACGATCGACCTGTTGAAGGAGGTCGAGGCCGAATCTGGCCAGTCGATCGGCATGCATATGACTGGCGGCATTCACGTCGCTTCGGCGCCCGAGCGGTGGGAGTGGCTTCAGTCGTCGTATCGCCGCTTCCAGGCGATCGTCATCGACGATGTTCGCCTGGTGACGCCCAAGGAGATCAAGGCCCGCTGCCCCATCATCAACGTCGAGGGCGTGCTCGGGGGCATGTGGGCCGATCGCGAGGGTTACGTCGACACCACGGGAACGGTCTGGGCTTATGCCGGCGCGGCCAAGAAGCGCGGCGCAACCGTGATCGAGCACAATCGGGTGCTGGAGTTGAAACAGCGTCCGGATTCCTCCTGGGATCTGATCACCGAGAAGGGCGTCATTAACGCCGAACACGTGGTCAACGCCGCCGGCCTATGGGCGAAACAGGTCGGGCGGATGATCGGGCTCGACCTCCCGCTGTCGCCGCTCGAACATCACTACCTCTTGACCGAGACGATCCCCGAGATCGCCGCGTCAAAGACCGAACTGCCAATGGTCGTCGACCTCGAGGGATTCACCTACATGCGTCAGGACCAGAAGGGCATGCTGGTCGGCATTTACGAGACCCACCCCCAGCACTGGTCGATCGACGGCGCGCCCTGGGACTACGGGGTCGAGCTTCTGCAGGAGAACATTGACCGGATCGCCGGCGAGCTCGAACTCGTTCACCGCCGCTATCCGGTTCTGCAGACCGCCGGCGTGCGCAAATGGGTCAACGGCGCCTTCACCTTCTCGCCCGACGGCAACCCGCTCGTCGGCCCGATCGCCGGCAAGCGCGGCTACTGGCTCGCCTGCGGCGTCATGGCGGGGTTTCTGCAAGGCGGCGGCGTCGGCAAGGCGCTCGCGGAACTGATGATCCATGGCGAGGCGTCGACCGACGTCTACGGCCTCGACATCGCCCGCTACGGCGCCTACGCGTCGAATCGCGAATTCATTAAGCAGACGACCGGCGAGTTCTACGCCCGCCGGTTCGTCATGACCTATCCCAACGAGCAGTTACCAGCCGGCCGGCCGCTCAAGATGACGCCAGCCTACGATGCGATGACCGCGGCCGGCTGTCACTGGGGCAATTCCTGGGGCCTCGAAGTTCCGCTGTTCTTCGCGCCGCTCGGATTCAAGGAGAAGCCGACGCTCAAGCGATCGAACGCCTTCGACATCGTCGGCGACGAATGCCGGATGGTGCGCGACGGCGTCGGTCTGCTCGATATCGCCTCCTTCTCGCGCTACGAAGTGACCGGCCCCGAGGCTGAGCGCTGGCTCGACGGGATGACGGTCGCGCGGTTGCCGAAGCCTGGCCGCGCGCGGCTGGCGCCGATGCTGTCCGAGACCGGCAAGCTCAAAGGCGACCTGACCGTTATCAATTGGGGCGATGGGACGTTCTGGATCGAGGGCTCCTACTACCTTCGCCAATGGCACCTGCGCTGGTTCGCTGCCCATGCGCGCGACGGGGTCAACGTGCGCGACATTTCCGACGACGTGATCGGCTTCTCCCTGTCCGGGCCGAAATCGCGCGAGCTTCTCGAGCGCGTCACCCATCAAGACGTGTCGAACGCCGGCCTGCCGTTCATGGGCGCGACAACTCTGGATGTCGGGCTGGTCCGGGCCAAGGTCGCGCGCCTGTCGGTGGCCGGCGAACTCGGCTATGAAATCAATTGCCGCGCGCTCGAACATTCGGGGCTGCGCCGGACCCTGCTCGAGGCCGGTCGCGAGCTCGGCGTCAGGGAATACGGCTACAACGCCCTCCTGTCGCTGAGACTCGAAAAGAGTTTCGGCATCTGGTCGGCCGAGTTCACCCAAGCCTATACCCCGCGGATGACCGGCATGGACCGCTGGATCGCCTGGGGCAAGGGCGAGTTCGTCGGCCGCAAGGCGGCGCTCATGGAGAGCAAGGGACCGCCGCCGGAGCACCAGCTGGTCACGCTCGAAATCGACGCGGTCGATGCGGACGCAACCGGCTACGAGCCGGTCTGGCGTTCGGGCCGCATGGCCGGCTTCGTGACCTCGGGCGGCTATGGCCATACGGTCGGCAAGAGTCTGGCGATGGCGCTCATCGCGCCGGAAGCAGCCGAGATCGGCACGGAGCTCAGCGTGCACATCGTCGGCGCCGAGCGCAAAGCGCGCGTCATCGCGCCCTCGCCGTACGACCCGCTCGGCAGGGCGATGCGGGCATGACAAAAAGACCGTTGGCGGCAGACGAGCGATGACGGATTCGGCGCCAGGGTCCGCGGCCTCGGGCGCGCCGCCGGCGCGGCCGGCGCAGATCGGCAACGTCAAGGCGACGCGCGACGACTGGCTCGATCTGGCGCTGAGCGTGCTCGCGGCCGAGGGCGTGGCCCATGTCACGGTGCTCAACCTGAGCGAACGGCTGGGCGTGTCGCGGTCAAGCTTCTACTGGTATTTCAAGAATCGCGACGAGCTTCTCGACGCCCTGCTCGACCGTTGGGACCGTCTCAACACGCGCTCGATCGTCGATCGGGCGGACGAGCCCGCGGCGACCGTCAACCAAGCGGTCTGCAACGTCTTTCGCTGCTGGGTCAACGCCGCGATCTTCAGTCCGCGTCTCGACTTCGCCGTCCGCGAGTGGGCGCGCCGGTCGGCCAAAGTCCGCAAGGCCCTCGACCGTTCCGACCGCTTGAGGACGGAGGCGCTCAAGACGTTGTTCGTCCGCTTCGGCTATGACGGCGAAGAAGCGTTGGTCAGGGCCCGGGTGCTCTATTACATGCAGATCGGCTATTACGCGCTCGACCTTAAGGAGCCGATCGAGGCGCGGCTCAATCTCACGCCGCATTATCTCAAGGCTTTCACCGGCGTCGCCCCGACCGAATCGGACATCGAGGCGTTTCGCGCCTATGCGGCGCGGCACGCGCATATTCCGGATTTCGGCTCGGCGCGGGGGCGGCCATGAGCGCCCGCTATTCCGCTTTCGCCCTCGCGCAGCAAGGCGTCGCTGGCCATAAAGGATGGCCGCAGGCCTGGCGCAAGGCCAAGCCCAAGCCGGCTTATGACTTCGTCATCGTCGGCGGCGGCGGCCATGGCCTTGCGACCGCCTACTATCTCGCCAAGACCCACAAGAGCACCCGCGTCTGCGTGATCGAGAAGGGTTGGCTCGGCGGCGGCAACACCGGCCGCAACACAACCATCGTGCGGTCGAACTATTTCTATCCCGAGTCGGTCGCCCTCTATGACCTTGCCCTGAGGCTCTACGAGGGCTTGTCGCGCGAGCTCAATTTCAACGTGATGCTGAGCCAGCGCGGCATCCTCAACGTTTCGCACACCCCGGCCCAGCTTGAAATCGCCGCCCGGGTCGCCAACGCCATGCAGCTCAACGGCATCGACGCCGAGCTCTGGGGGCCGGACGAAATCCGCGAGCGGCTGCCGCTGATGACCCAATCGCTCGATTCCCGCTATCTGCCGAACGGCGGCGTCTGGCAGCGGCGCGGCGGCACCGCCCGCCATGACGCGGTCGCCTGGGGTTATGCGCGCGCCGCCGACCGGCTTGGCGTCGACATCGTCGAAAACTGCGAGGCGACGGGCTTCGTCCTTGAGAACGGCGCCTGCGCCGGCGTCGAGACCACGCAGGGCGAGATTCGCGCCGAAGCGGTGGGGGTCGCGGTCGCCGGCCATTCCTCGCAGCTGATGGCGAAAGCCGGGGTTAAGCTGCCAATTCACTCTTATACCCTGCAGGCGATGGTCAGCGAGCCGGTCAAGCCTTGCCTCGACATCGTTCTTCTGCATCTCGGGACCGGGGTCTACGCCAGCCAGTCGGACAAGGGCGAACTCGTGTTTGGCGGCGGCCTCGACCGCATTCCCTCCTACGGCCAGCGCGGCGCCCCGCCGATGCAGGAAATCGTCATATCCGGCCTGCTCGACATGTTCCCGGCGTTCAGCCAATTGAAGCTGATGCGGCAATGGGGCGGGATCGTCGATGTGGTTCCGGATTCCTCGCCGATCATCGGACCGGCGCCGATGCCGGGGATCTTTTTGAATTGCGGCTGGGGAACTGGCGGCTTCAAGGCTATTCCGGCTGGCGGGACGCTGCTCGCGCATCTCCTGGCGACCGGCGCCCACCACGAGATCAGCCGGCCCTTCGACCTCGGCCGCTTCGCCGCCGGACGCCTCATCGACGAGGCCGCGGGCTCGGGAATCGCGCATTGAGCGTGATGCGATTGGACTGAACTTATGAAAGGGAGATCGCCATGTATATCGCCATGAATCGCTTCAAGGTCATGAAGGGCGCCGAGAGCGCATTCGAACACGTGTGGCTCTCGCGCGATACCCATCTCGACCGCGTGCCTGGGTTCCTCGAGTTCCATCTGCTGCGCGGGCCCGAACGCGACGATCACGTGCTCTATTCGTCACACACGGTCTGGGCGAGCAAGGACGCCTTCACCGCCTGGACCCAGTCCGAACATTTTCGCGCCGCCCACCGGGACGCGGGCGCCAACAAGCCGCTCTATCTCGGCCACCCGGAGTTTGAGGGCTTCGAGGTCCTCCAGACGATCAAGAACCCGAACGCGCGGGATCAGGCCGCCTGAACCGCGACCAAGGGCCTCCCATGCAAATCTTCCCCTGCCCCTTCTGCGGTCCGCGCGACGAGATCGAGTTCCACTATGTCGGCGAGCCGAAGGCGCGGCCCGAGCCGGCGAGCGCGGTCAGCGAAGCCGATTGGGCGCAATATCTGTGGTTCAATGACAATTCCAAGGGCCATGCACGCGAGATCTGGCTGCATCTGACCTGCATGGAATCGTTCGTCATGATCCGCGATACGGCGCTCAACGCGGCGTTGAGCAGCGAGACGGCGGCGAGGCCCGCGCAATGAGCAGCCTTCGGCTGCCCTCCGGCGGCGGCGTCGATCGCGGTCAGCCGCGCGTCTTCACCTTCGACGGCACGCCCCACGTCGGTTTCGCCGGCGACAGCATCGCCTCGGCCCTGCTCGCCAACGGCGCCAGAATCGTCGGCCGCAGCTTCAAGTATCACCGCCCGCGCGGAATCTGGGGCGCGTGGACGGAGGAGCCGAACGCGATCGTCGATGTGACGCGCGGCGGCGTGACCTCCCCCAATCTGCGCGCGACCGTCGAGACGCTAGAGAACGATCTCGCCGTCCGCTCGGTGAATGCGGCGCCGACGGCGGCCGCCGATCGCGCCGCCTTCCTCGACAAGGTCTCGCCGTTCCTGCCCGCGGGGTTCTACTACAAGACCTTCCTCTGGCCGCGGTGGGAGACCTACGAAGGCGCCATTCGCGCGATGGCCGGCCTCGGACGCGTCGATGCGGACAATCGCCCGCCGGCCGACAATCCGCAAATCAACGCCCGCTGCGATCTCCTTGTCGTCGGCGCCGGCGCGGCCGGACTCGCCGCGGCCGCCGCCGCCGCCCGGGCGGGCCGCGCAGTTTTCCTCATCGACGATCACGCCGAGATCGGCGGCCAGCTTGCCCATCGCGGCGGGACGATCGAGGGCGGAAGCTGGCGCGACTGGGCGCTCAGCGTCGTTCGTCTGATCGAAGCCGCCGGCGGGCGCCTAATGACGCGAACAACGGCTTACGGCGTCTATGACGGCAATCTCGTCTGCGCCTGGGAGCGGCGGGGGGCTGAGCCCGACGCGCAGTGGCGCATCCGGCCCCAACACATCGTCGTTGCGGCCGGCGCGATCGAGCGGCCGCTCGTCGTCCCCGACAACGACCGGCCGGGCGTGATGTCGGCCGACGCGGCGCTCGCCTATTTGCGCCGTTACGCCGTCCTCATCGGCAAGCGCGTCGCGATCGCGACCAACAACGACAGCGCCTATGCGGTGGCCGACGCTCTGGCCGAGGCCGGCGCGGAGGTCGAAATCCTCGACACGCGCGCCGCTGGACCGCCGAGCCAATTGAACGTGACGCGCGGCGCGGCGATCGAGGGCGTCGTTGGAACCCGCGGCGTCGAAGCGGTCCGCGCGCACGGGCGGACCCGCGATTGCGACGCCCTGCTGCTCTCCGGCGGATGGACGCCGACCGTCCATCTCTACGCCCAGGCGCGCGGGCGCCTGCGCTATGACCAGGCGATCGCCGCGCTTGCGCCGGCGAGCGCGATCGAGGGCATCAGCGTCGTCGGCGCCGCCAACGGCGCCTTCACACTCGACCAAGCGCTGCGCGATGGCCATCGGGCGGGCGGCGGCGAAGGCCCCGCGCCGAACGCGCCGGCCGGCCAGTACCGAATCGAAGCCGCGTGGCCCAAGGCCGACGACGAGGGGCGGCGCTGGATCGATTTCCAGAACGACGTGACGCTGAAGGACGTCGCGCTCGCCGCCCGCGAGGGCTACGTCTCGGTCGAGCACCTCAAGCGCTACACCACCCTCGGGATGGCGACCGATCAGGGCAAGACCGCCAACCTCAACGGGCTCGCCGCGATGGCCGAGCTCACCGGCCGCACGATCGACGAGACCGGAGCAACCACCTATCGCCCGCCGTTCGTCCCCGTGCCGATGGGCGTCGTCGCCGGCAGGCGGCGGGGCGCGCTCATCAATCCGCTCAGGCGCCTGCCGCTCGAGGCCGAGCACCGGGCCGAGGGCGCGCAGATGCGCGAATACGGCGGTTGGCTGAGGCCGGCGTGGTACGGGCCGGACGACCCCGAGCTTGCGATCCGGCGCGAGGCAGAGCGGGCGCGCGACACGGTTGCGCTGTTCGACGGCTCCTCGCTCGGCAAAATCGAAATCATCGGTCCCGACGCCGCCAAGCTCGCCGACTTCCACAGCTATAACCGCCTCTCGACCCTGAAGCCGGGCAAGATCCGTTATGGCTTTCTCCTGCAGGAATCGGGCATCGTGTTCGACGACGGGGTGACGCTGCGGCTCAGCGAAGATCGCTTTCTCGTCTCCTGCTCCTCGGGTCACACCGATGCGGTTCGCATGCGCCTCGAGCTCTGGCGGCAGGACCGCTTCGATGCCCGCCGCGTCGTGATTCACGACACGACCGCCCAATGGGCGACCCTCACGGTCACCGGGCCTCGCTCGCGCCAGCTCATCGAGGCCTGCGGGCTCGAGCTCCCGCTCGACGACCAGAACCTGCCGCATATGGCGTTCTCAAGCGGCCTCTTCGACGGCGCGCCGCTGAGGGTCGCGCGGGTGAGCTTCACCGGCGATCGTTCCTACGAACTCTCCGTTCCGGCGCGGCGCGCCGGGCCTTTAAGGGCGCGTCTCGCCGAGAAGCTCCCGGCGTTCGGCGGCGGGCTGATGGGGCTCGAAGCGCTGATGATCCTGCGCGCCGAGAAGGGCTATATCGTCGTCGGCAAGGACACCGATGGGACGACGATGCCGCACGACCTCGGCGTCGCCGGGCCGCGCGACTCGCGGGCGGACGAATATATCGGCAAGCGCTCGCTGTTCATGCCGGTCGCCAGCGACCGGCGCCGCAAGCAATTCGTGGGCCTCAGCGTCGCCGCGGGAGAGGCGCCGCTGCCAACTGGCGCGCATGTCGCAATGGGCGCCGGCGCCGCCCGGCGATCGCAAGGCTACGTGACGTCGAGCTATATGAGCCCGAGCCTTGGCCGCCCGGTCGCGCTCGGCCTGGTCGAAGAGGGATTCTCGCGGATGGGAGAGGCGGTCGGCGTCTACCATCTTGGCGCCCACCGCCGCGCGACCATCGCCCCCGCGGTCGCGCTCGATCCGGAGGGAAAGCGGCTCCATGCGTGAGACGGAGTGGCCGCCGGCCAGAGGGCGCTCTGGCCTGCTCATCGACCGGCCGCGCTTGCAGGCGCGGGCGCTGGACTGGCTTGGCCAGACCTTGATCTCGGGCGATCTCGACGCGGCGGTCGCCGCGCTCGCGCCCGGCGCGCCGACCCTCGGCCTCGATGCGCTCGCGCCGGAGGGCGCGCATGCACTCCGCATCGGCCGCTTGAGCGCGCTTCTGGTGACGCCCGCGCCGCTCGCCTTCGCCGACGGCTGGCGCGACGGCTGGTCAGCGACCGGCGTCGACGACGGCTGGACAACAGTCGAGGTCTCGGGCGCGGACGCACCACGGGCGCTGGCGCAAGCAACCTCCGCAGATCTCGCCGCCGGCTCGCCCTCGGCGGCGATTGTCTTTTTTGGCCTGCGTGGCCTTCTCACGCGGAGACACGCGGGCTTTCGCCTGCATGTCGAAGCGCCGTGGCTGAAGACGCTGCTCGCCTGGCTCGACGGCGTCTGACGGGCCGCGCCCGAGCCGGCGGGCGGTCGACTTGGGCGCCGGGGAGGGGTTATAGCGCGTACCAGCTCGTTCAAGTCGCGACGTCATTGCGAGCGAAGCGAAGCAATCCAGGTGAACGAAGGGCATCCGGCAACTCCTGGATTGCTTCGTCGCTCCGCTCCTCGCAATGACGTCGAGGGCGACATCGATCAGGGGAGGAAGCGATGGCGACGGAGACAGTAGAAGAGCCGATCGATATCGACCTGCCGAAGTCGTTGAAGGCGACGAGGCTCGGGGCGATCGCCCATCTCAGGCTGGCGCGCCCGGAGAAGCGCAATGCTCTCGACGACGGTACGGTGCTCGGGCTCGAGGCCTTCTTCACCCGACTGCCGGGAGACATTCGCGGCGTCGTCCTCACCGGCGAAGGCGCGCATTTCTCGGCCGGTCTTGACCTCTCCGAGGTCGCAGGTCAGCGCGATCCGCTCGAAGCCGCGCTGCACTCGCGGATGTGGCATCGCGCCTTCGACGCGATCCAGTTCGGCCGCACGCCGGTCATCGCGGCGCTGCACGGCGCGGTCGTCGGCGGCGGGCTAGAGCTCGCGGCCGCGACCCATATCCGGGTCGCCGAACGCTCCGCCTATTACGGTCTGCCGGAGGGCCAGCGCGGCATTTTCCTCGGCGGCGGCGGCTCAGTGCGCATCGCCCGCCTCATCGGCGTCGCGCGGGTCCAGGACATGATGCTGACCGGGCGCACGCTCAGCGCGGAGGAGGGCCATGCGGCGGGCGCGACCCAATATCTGGTCGACGACGGCAAAGGATTCGAGACCGCGATCGCGCTCGCCGCCAAGGCCGCGTCCAACACCGCAACCACCAATTTCGCCGTCCTGCAGGCGCTGCCGCGGATCTTCGAGAGCGACCCGGCGAGCGGGCTCCTGACCGAATCGCTGATGGCGGCGATCGCGGAAATGAGCGGCGAAGCCAAGGAGCGGCTCAAGGACTTTCTCGAGAAGCGGGCGGCGAAGGTGGCGCCGCCGAGCTAGCGCATTCCCCAAGTCGCCATTGGCGCCGACAGCCAAAAATACCGGGCCAACGGCGGCGGTCCAAATTCGTCTCGCCAGGGCCATCAAGTCCCGCGATCTGAGCGCCGCGCCAGGTTCGATCGACGAGAAGCGCGCCTTGCGTCAGCCCCGGGCTTCGCGCCGCGCATGAGCCTTGTTCACGGTTTGGGATCTCTCCTTGGACCGCCCGATCAAAACAGGTAGTATGCCGGTCGGGCTTCAAGGGCCGGGACGGGATTCGGATTGCACTTTTGGATGCGCGGACGGCGGGGCCGCAGGATCGGCGCCGATTGCGCGCGAGAATTAGGGCGCGGCATGGCAAAGCGGACGTTCAGGGTCATCCTCATCAAGCCGTCGCACTATGACGACGACGGCTACGTAATCCAATGGTGGCTCTCCACCATCCCTTCGAACAGCCTCGCCAGCGTCTACGGACTTTTGGCCGCTTGCGCCGAGGAGAACGCGCTCGGCCCCGACGTCGCGATCGAGATCGAAGCCTATGACGAGTGCAACAAGATCATCGACGTCAAGGCGATGGCGAGGCGGATCAAGGCCGATGGCGGCGGATTCGTCGGGCTGGTCGGGGTTCAGTCGAACCAGTTTCCCCGCGCGCTCGATCTTGCGCGCAAGTTCCGGGCGCTGGATGTGCCGGTGGTGATCGGCGGATTCCATGTCTCGGGCTGCATCTCGATGCTTCCGGAACTGCCGCCGGATTTGAAAGAGGCGCGGGCGCTCGGCGTGACCCTGTTCGCGGGCGAAGGTGAAGCGCGGATGGCCGACCTCATCCGCGACATCGCTTCGGGTGAGGCGAAGCCCGTCTACAACTACCTCCATGACATGCCCAGCATGGAGGCGGCCGCGATACCCGTGCTGCCGAAGGAAGTCGTGGGGCGGATCGTCGGCCATCACGCGTGCTTTGACGCCGGCCGCGGATGTCCCTTCCAATGCAGCTTCTGCACCATCATCAACGTCCAGGGCCGCAAGTCGCGCTACCGCACCGCCGACGATATCGAGGCGATCGTGCGCGCCAATCACGCCCAGGGCATCACCCATTATTTCGTCACCGACGACAATTTCGCCCGCAACCGGAACTGGGAAGCGATCCTCGACCGGCTGATCGACCTCCGGGAGACCAAGGGGATTCCGATCAAGCTCATCCTTCAGGTCGACACGCTCTGCCACAAGATTCCGGGCTTCATCGAGAAGGCGGCGCGGGCCGGCTGCAACCAGGTCTTCATCGGGCTTGAGAGCATCAATCCGCAGTCGCTCCAGGGCGCGAAGAAGCGGCAGAACAAGATCTGGGAATACCGGGTCATGTTGCAGGCCTGGCGAAAGCAGAAGGTGATGACCTGGGCGGGCTTCATCATCGGTTTTCCGACCGACACGCCCAAATCGGTCGCCCGCGACATCGACATCATCAAGAAAGAGCTGCCGCTCGACATCCTCGAATTTTTCTGCCTGACCCCGCTTCCCGGCTCAGAGGATCACAAGATCCTTTACCTCAAAGGGGTCCCGATGGACCCGGACATGAACAAATATGATGTCGAGCATGTCTGCACCGGCCATCCTCGGATGTCGGCCGAGGCGTGGAACAAGACCTATCGCGACGCCTGGAAGCGCTACTACACCGACGAGCATGTCGAGACGGTGCTCAAGCGCGCCGCCGTCACCGGGCTCCGGATGAACAAGATCGCCGACGTGATGACGGCCTTCTCCTCCGCAGCACGGATCGAGGGCGTTCACCCGCTCCAGTGCGGCATTGTCCGCCGCAAGATCAGGACAAGTCGCCGGCATGGAATGCCGATCGTCAATCCGCTGATCTTCTATCCCGTCCGGGCGGTCGAATTCGTCTCCGTGGTCGCGCAATGGCTGACGGTGGGGTGGCGCTATCACCGGATCAAGAAGCGCGTCCTCGCCGACCCCTCGCGCAAGGACTTTGTTGACGACGCGACGCGGCCGGTGACGATCGAGGAGGCGGAGAACGACGAGCTCGTCGCCGCCTTCGCCGACAAGATCCCGGACACCTACGGCGCCCCAAAGAGGCAGCACGCCGTCGCTTCGTGAGCGGCGCTTGCGGGCCCGCGCCTGCCGAGCCGCCGTCCGTCGCGTCCCGAGCGTGACAATCAGGCGCGGCTTCGTCGGCCGGAGATAAGCTGCTTCAGCCACGGGCGTGAATGGAATGCGCTCATCAGGAGATACATCGGGACCATCCCGCTCAGCGGCGATCCATCACGTCCCGCCGAGCACAGAATCTCCGCTTGGCCGCCGCCAAGAACGCCCGTCGTCGTGAACAATGCCATGAGCGCGAAGATCGGCGCGGCTGCAAGGCCGAGCCAATCGGCTGCGCCGCGTCCGGCCGCCGCGCCGATGTCGGAACCGACCGCAACATCGGCGCGGCTGCTGGCATAAGCCTCGCTCATGGCTTCGCGCCTGCCTCGAGGTTGCGGAAGGCCGCCTCTCCGGCGTCCGACACCTTGATCCACTGCGGGTCGGGCGCGGCATCTGCCTCGTAGTTGTCGTGCCAGTTCCACCACTTGTATGGCGGCGTCTGGGGGTAGCCCTCCGGCGAGTCCTCCCACGCTTCCTGGCGCCCGAACGGCGTCGCATCGAGATAGCTCCAGACCGTGCCCATCGCTTCGTCGCCACGGCTGTTTATGAAGTAGGTGCGGAACACCCTGTCGCCGTCGCGGAAGAAGACGTTATGGCCGTGCCACTCGTCCACGCCGAAGTCGGCGTCGAAGCTGTCGGTAATCGTGTACCACGGCATCTTCCAGCCCATCCGCGCCTTCAGGCGCGCGATGTCCGCCTGCGGGGCGCGCGAAACGTACGCCAGGGTGGTGTCGCGCGCGTTCA
The DNA here is from genome assembly GCA_963794155.1 of uncultured Alphaproteobacteria bacterium. Lineage (GTDB taxonomy): Bacteria > Pseudomonadota > Alphaproteobacteria > Rhizobiales > Beijerinckiaceae > Roseiarcus. Next base: position 39,472 of record CAWCCX010000014.1, read on the forward strand.
GGTGGGCGAGGTGAGAGACCTGATCGGCCCCCAAAGAGCAGCCGCGGCACGCACGGTCGGGCCAACCGAACACCCCGGGCTCGAAGAAGGCGCGGTATACGATCAGCTGACGGCGGCCCTCGAAAACGTCGAGGAGGCTCGCCCGGCCCTTTGGTCCGAGAAACTCGTACGCCTTCTCGACGGCCATCCAAGGCATCCGCCGGCGCTCGGCGGCAAGCGCGTCGCGGGCTCGGAACAACGCCTTCTCTTTTGCCAGAAGCAGCTCACGCGCGGCCTCCCAGTCCTGCGGCGATACGATCGCGGGAATCTCCATCGCTAACCTCCGGCTTGCTGAATGGGTCGATGCGTAGGAACCACGCCGTACTTGTCATGATGACGCAACCAAAAGCCTGCCTCGTTGCGCCCTTTGGGCGCGCGGTCGAGCCACTGATACATTCCCCAGAGGCCGTCGAGCCCGCGCGAATAGGTCGAATAGGTGTGATAGATGACGCCGTCCTCGAGCGCGAAAGCGCTCATGCCTGGCCTCTCGCGGGTGAATGTCGCCGCGTCGGTTCCGGCCAATGCCGCGACCTTGGCGACGGGCCCATCTTCGCCGCGGCTCTGCAGCGGCATTCCACGGCGATAGTTATATTCGTAGGCCCCCTCCCGCTGCTCAGCCTCGCTGATCGAGGCGTTGAAATCGGCGTTGAAGTCGCCGCTGGACGACGACGCCCAGGGAAACGTCCAACCCATCCGCCGCTTGTAGGCTTCGAGCTTTGCGATCGGCGCCCGCGACATCGCCCATAGCATCACGTCATGGTTGGCGAGGTGGACAGCAAAGCCGTTGAAGCCGTCGGCAATCGCCGAACACGACGGACAACCCGCGGCAAAGTCGGGCCCGAACATGAAGTGGTAGACGAGAAGCTGCGAGCGCCCGCGGAACAGATCCCTAAGCGACGCGCGCCCCTCCTCTGTCTCGAACCGATATTCTTTGTCGACCTTGACCCAGGGCAATTCCTTGCGCCGCTGCGCCAATTCGTCGCTCACCCGCGTCAGCTCCTTCTCTTTCTCGAGCAGGCCCAGCCGGGCGTGAAGCCATTGTTCGCGTGTGCCGGTCGGATGCGTGGTCATGAGGTTTCTCCTTCGCGCAGTTTCGCTCGGACGGTTTTTAGAGGCGCGATTCAAGACGGGATGCGCCTTTCGTATTCGGCCTTAAGTCGGCTCCAGCTGTCCCAGAACGGCTCCGGCTCCCTGCCCGTCAGGCGGGCGACCAGGACGTCGAGATGCGCGTGCCAGCCGGCGCTGACGCCAAGCGTCATTCCACGGTCGGGCAGGCGGCGATGGATCACGGTGAGCAGCACTCTCTCGCCCCTTGGCTCGAGGTCGAACGAAATATCGCCGCTGCCCTTCCCCCAGGTGAAGGCGAGCCTGCGGGGTGGGTCGAGCTCGGTGATCCGGCTCTCCATCCGGTGCTCGTCGCCAAAGCCCTCCGGCCTGCGGCCGGGCGGATTGGTCAGCTCGTTGTTGCGCCAAACGAGTTCGAACGGGGCGCCGACCTTCATCTCCATTTGGCCCGCCGCCAGCCATTGGCGGCGCAGGTCGCTCTCCGTCAGATATGCCCAGACTCGCTCGATCGGGCCGGGCAGAAAGCGCTGGATCGTCAACGTCGCAGGCTCGGTCACCACGCCATGGGCGTCGAGGTTCGCGAGTTGGGTCATTGGTTGTCTCCTTCCTGGGGATTTCGGGATTGGCGTGCGTCCTCCTCGCGGAGGAGGCGTTCGAGCACATTGAGGCGGTCGGTCCAGAAACGCTCGTAGAAGCTCAGCCACTCGTGGGCGCTTTCGAGCGGCCCGGGGTCGAGACGGCAGAGATGGGTGCGCCCGCGCACCTCGCGGCGGATGAGCCCGGCGCCTTCGAGCACCTTGATGTGCTTCGAGGCCGCCGCCAGCGAGATGGCGAAGGGTTGCGCAAGCTGGCCGACCGTTCGTTCGCCGCCGCCGAGTTCGCGCAGCATCCGCCGGCGCGTGGCGTCGCCGAGGGCATGAAAGACAGGGGTGAGTTCGGGCGTCTCTAGTTCAACCATATGGTTGAATGTAGCCGCGCGCCTTGAGAAAGTCAACCACTTGGTTGAATGATTGGACCGACCGGTTGGGGATCGCTGTCGAGCCCCCGGTCGCAGCTGCCCTGGTCTCGCAGCGGCAATTCCTTTGGTAGAACCGATTGCGGGGCTATGGGTCTATGCCAGAGGCCGTGACGGCGGCTAACTTACGATCGAAGGGCGGCTGTCGCGCGGGAGGAGAGACGATGACGAGGACGAAGCTGGCTTTCGGTCCGCCGGAGGTGGTCGTCGAACGTCGCCCGGACGGAGTCATGCTGGTGCGCTCGCCCCATCCGCTGGGCTCCTATCCCCGGGCCGCGACGGACTGGCTCGATCATTGGGCGGCCGTCGCGCCGCAGCGTGTGTTTCTGGCCGAGCGTGAGCGCGGGAGCGCATCGTGGCGTAAGACGACCTACGCCGAGGCGCGCGCGACGGCGCGCAGCGTCGCCCAAGCCCTTATCGATCGGGGCTTGAGCGTCGAGCGGCCGGTCGCGATCCTGTCAGGCAACAGCGTCGATCATGCCCTGGTCGGCCTCGGAGCGATGATCGCCGGCGTTCCCTACGCGCCCGTGTCGGCGCCCTACTCTCTGGTCGCCAAGGATTTCGCCAAGCTCAAGGCGATCATCGCCCTCCTGACCCCCGGCCTGGTTTTCGTCGACGACGGCGCTCCTTTTGCCGCCGCGCTCGAGGCCGCCGTGCCGCCCGAGGTCGAGATCGTCGCGCGCTCGAACCCGCCGGCGCCGCGACGCGCAACCGCGCTCGAGGCGCTGATCGCGACCACGGCCGGGAGCGATGTCGACGCCGCCCAGGCGAGAGTGGGGCCGGACATGATCGCCAAGGTCCTGTTCACCTCGGGCTCAACCGGCATCCCCAAGGGCGTCATCAACACCCATCGAATGATGACGTCGAACCAGGCGATGCTGCGCGGCGTCAGTCCGAGCTACGTCGCCGAACCGCCGGTGCTGATCGACTGGCTGCCGTGGAGTCATACCTTCGGCGGCAACAACAATTTCAACCTGGCGCTCGCCAACGGGGGTTCGTTCTTCATCGACGAGGGTCGGCCGCTGCCGGGCGCAATCGAAAGCACAGTGCGCAACCTGCGCGAGATCTCGCCGACCGTCTATTACAACGTGCCGCGAGGTTTCGAGATGCTCTTGCCCTATCTTCAGGCGGACCGGGAGCTGCGGGCGAGCTTGTTCGCGCGGCTGCAGGCGTTCTGCTATGCGGGGGCGGCGCTCTCGCCCCATGTGCGCGAAGGCTACGAACGGCTCGGGCTGGAGACCGTCGGCGAGATCATACCCATGTTGACCTCGTTCGGCTCGACCGAGACTGGCCCCTCGGCGATCAGCGTCACCGAGCGGGCGCGCGAGCCCGGTGTGGTCGGCATTCCCAATCCAGGCGTCGAGGTGAAGCTCATTCCCGCCGCCGGCAAGCTCGAGGCGCGGGTGAAGAGCCCGAGCGTCACCCCCGGCTACTGGCGCCAGCCCGAGCTGACCGAGACGGTGTTCGACGACGAGGGATTTTACAAGTTCGGCGACGCGCTGCGGTTCGCCGACCAAGGCGATCCGCAGCGCGGCTTCTTCTTCGACGGGCGGCTGGCGGAAGATTTCAAGCTCGCCACCGGCACCTGGGTCAGCGTCGGCCCGTTGCGGTCGAGATTCATCGCCCATTGCGCGCCCTATGTAACCGATGTCGTCGTTGCCGGGCACGACCGCGACGACGCCGCGGCGCTGGTCGTTCCGAACATCGCGGCATGCCGTGAACTCGCCGACTCCCTGGATCGCGAGGCGGCCGCGGCGGAGATTGTCGCCTGCGAGGGCGTGCGCAAGACCTTCGCCGGTCTGCTCACGACGTTCAACGCCGCGGCGGGCGGCAGTTCCGGCCGCTTCGCCCGGCTGATCCTGATGGACGATCCGCCGTCGCTCGACACTGGCGAGATGACCGACAAGGGCTCCGTCAACCAGCGCGCGGTGCTGAGCCGCCGCGCCGCGATGGTCGACGAGCTCTACGCTCCGAACCCGTCGCCGCGCATTATTTGCTGAGACGGGCCGTCCTGCTCATCATCGGCTCAACGGCCCAAGACTAGAGGACCCCGCCAACCCATGGCGATCGGTAACCGGCGCGCGAACTCCGGTACTGAAGTGGCGGAGAGGGAGGGATTCGAACCCCCGGTACGCTTGCACGTACTCCGCATTTCGAGTGCGGCGCGATCGACCACTCTGCCACCTCTCCGGGGCCGACGGCGATGAGCGAACCTGGAAGCACAGGTCTCGTTGCCGGGTCGCGGCGCGATTACCACGGGTGATCATCAGCGGCAAGACGGTCTTGCGCCTCGGAGGCGGCGCGGGTCGGCGAGAACAATCTAGACGCCGGCCTCGACCGCCTCCATGGCGATATGCGCGACCAGCGGCACGGACTCCCCCAATTGTCGCGCCAGTTCCGGATTCGAGGCGTTTCCGTCGAGCGAACGTTTGTACACGCCCTGGTGGATCGCGATGCTGCGGAAGAAGCTGAAGGCGATGAGGAAGGTCCAGTCGGGAATGTCCTTGAGCCCCATTCGCCGGCAATAGGCAGCGACATATTCGGCTTCGGTCGGGATGCCGTTTGCGGCCCGGTCGAGGCCGCCAAGGCCGCGATATCGCCCCGCTGGCAGCCGCCATTGCATGCACTGGTAGGCGAGGTCGGCGAACGGATGGCCGAGCGTGGACAGTTCCCAGTCGAGCACAGCGAGCAGGCGCGCAGAGTCGTGGGCGAAGATCATGTTGTCGATGCGCCAGTCGCCATGCACCAGCGCGACCCGGCCGTCGTCCGCTGGAACCTTGTCCGCAAGCCAGGCGATGAGCCGCTCCATGTCCTCGATCCGCGCTGTTTCGCTGGCCCGGTATTGGTCGGTCCAGCGCTGATATTGACGAGCGTAATAGCTCCCCGGCTTCCCGTAATCCGAAAGGCCCGCCGCGGCGACGTCGATCGTATGCAGCTTGGCGAGGCCCTCGTTCATGGCGTCGTAGATCGGCCGGCGATCCTCGCGCTCGAGTTCGGGGAGCGCCGGGTTCCAGAGCACGCGCCCGTCGGCAAAAGTCATCAGATAGAAGGCGGTGCCGATGACGCCCTCGTCTTCGCACAGCGCAAGCGCGCGCGGGGCTGGATATCCCACCCGCTCGAGCGCCTTCAGCACCCGAAACTCGCGCTCGATCATGTGCGCCATTTTCAAGAGTTTGCCCGGCGGCTTGCGGCGCAGCACATACCGGCCGCTCACGGCCTCGATCCGATAGGTCGGATTCGATTGGCCAGTGGGAAATTTCTCGACCACGCTCGGCCCGCGCCAGCCCTGGACGTGGGCGCTGGCCCACGCGTCCAGCGCGCGCGTATCCTCGGGGAAGGCGCCGCTCACCGCGCGGCCGCCTCATTGGTGTAGCGCTTCATCTCGGCCTTGGCGATCACTCGGCGGTGCACGGCGTCCGGCCCGTCGGCGAGGCGGAGCGTGCGAACATGGGTCCACATGCGTGCGAGCGGGAAATCCTGGCTGACGCCGGCTCCGCCGTGCAATTGCACCGCCTGATCGATCACCTCGAGCGCAACCCTCGGAGCGATCACCTTGATCTGCGAGATGAGCGGCGCCGCAGCGCGCACCCCTTGCGTGTCCATCGCCCAGGCTGCTTTCAGGCAGAGCAGGCGCGCCATCTCGATGCTCATACGCGCTTCGGCGATGATGTCGGGATTGGCGCCGAGCCGGGCGAGCTTCTGGCCGAAAGCCGATCGCGCATTGGCGCGCCGACACATCGCCTCGAGCGCCCGCTCGGCCTGGCCGATCGCGCGCATGCAATGGTGGATGCGCCCCGGTCCGAGCCGCCCCTGGGCGATCTCGAAGCCGCGTCCGCGGCCAAGCACGAGCGCGTCCTTCGGCACGCGCACGTCGCGAAACCGGATATGCATGTGGCCGTGCGGGGCGTCGTCCTCGCCGTAAACCGTCATCGCCCGGATGACCTCGACGCCCTTGCTCGCGGCCGGCACCAGCAGCATCGAATGGCGCGCGTGCGGCGCCGCCTCCGGGTCGGTCAGCGTCATCGTGATATAGAGCGAGCAGCGCGGATCGCCGGCGCCAGACGACCACCATTTCTCGCCGTTGAGCATCCATTCGTCGTTCTCGAGGCGCGCGTCCATGGCGATATTGGTCGCGTCGGACGAAGCAACCCCGGGCTCGGTCATGAGGTAAGCCGAGCGGGTCCGCCCTTCCAGCAGATCGGGCAGCCAGCGCGCCTTCTGCTCGGGCGAACCATAGCGCTCGATCACTTCCATGTTGCCGGTGTCGGGCGCGGAGCAATTGAACACCTCGGAAGCCAGCGGCGACCAGCCCATTTCCTCGGCGAGATAGGCGTATTCGACGGTGGTGAGGCCGTAGCCCTTGTCGGAGCTGGTGAGCCAGAAGTTCCACAGACCCTTGGCCCTCGCCTCGGCTTTGAGCGATTCGCGGATCTCGATCAGGCGCTTGGTCGGCTTGAAGCGGTCGCCATCGCGCCCGACCTCGGCCTCATATTCCTCTTCGAGCGGCATGATCTCGTCGCGCACCATCGCCCGGACGGCGGCGATGAGCGGACGGACTTTGTCGGTGACGCCGAGATCCACAATGAGCCTCCCTAGACCTGGTCGAGTCAGTGTGACGCCGAATGGCCCCCCTGGGCAAGCGCCCCCGCGAGACCAGGCTAAACTCCAGCTTTTCCGGGCACAATTATTTTGGTTTAACTTTGATTTGCTTGGAATTGCTTGGATTTATTTGATTTTGCTTGGATTTATTTGGCCTTATTCGTCCCAATCGGGGCTTTTCAATGGGTTGCGGGCGAAAAAATAAAATCCTCTTCGTCCTCCTCCCCGACGTCCCCGGCAATGAGGCTCGATCCGGACGCAGCCCAATCGATAACATGGATTTCTGGTTTTCGCAACAAATCGTGCTAGAGCATTTTCCTGTCCGATTGAATTGAGGGGGGATTGAACGAAGCCGCTACCGCGGCGCGCACATCGAGATTTTGTGAGGGTCTCCTGCCTGAGAGGATGTGGATGTTGAAGCCCATCCCTCAGACAGGAGTAGCCGATGGCCCAGTTGAGCCCTCTTCGCCGCCGCATGATCGAGGACATGACCGTCCGTAACATGTCGCCGGCGACGCAGCGATCCTACGTCAGCGCGGTTTCGAAGTTCAGCCGGTATTTTGGCAAGTCGCCCGAGCAGCTGGATCTGGAAGACGTTCGCGCTTTTCAGGTCCATCTCGTCTCGACGGGCATCTCATGGCCTGGTCTCAACCAGATCGTCTGCGCCTTACGCTTCTTCTACGGCATCACGCTCGGCGAGGCGAACGTTCCCGAGCGTATCCCCTATGCGCGCGAGCCGCGCAAACTGCCGGTTGTGTTGAGCGCCGACGAGGTGGTGCTGTTTCTGGAGTTCGTCTCGAGCCTGAAGAGCCGGGCGGCGTTGACCACGGCCTATGCGGCCGGGCTCAGGGCCTCGGAGGTCGCGGGGCTGAGAGTGGCGGACATCGACAGCACGCGGGGCGTGATCCTGGTCCGTCATGGCAAAGGCGCGAAAGATCGCAACGTGATGCTGTCTACGCAATTGCTCGGCATTTTGCGCGCCTATTGGAGGCTCGCCCGGCCAACGATCTATCTCTTTCCCGGACGGGATGAAGAGCATCCGATTGATCCGACGGTGTTGCACGCTGCGTGCCGATCGGCGGTCAATGCCGCCGGGTTGACCAAGCGGGTCACGTTGCACACGTTGCGCCATAGCTTCGCGACGCATCTCTTGGAAAGCGGAACGGACATCCGGATCATTCAGGTTCTGCTCGGTCATAACAATCTGTCGTCGACGGCGCGCTACACGCAAGTCGCGACCCACACGATCCGGGCGACGCAGAGTCCGCTCGATCGATTGTCGTTGGAGGTCATGCCGCCGGGATAGACGGGCGCTCCGGCGCTGGCAATGGCACGCGCCGGAGCTTCCTTCGACCGACCGACAATCGAAGTCGCGGATATTCTGCGTCGCCATGGCGAGGCCTATCTTCGCGATCACGTCGGACATGTAGGGCGGACCGAGCAGCGCGTGATGAGCGCGATCGCGGCGTGCCGAACGGCGGCGCTCGGCGGCCATGTCGAAGCCTGCGACGATTGTGGCGCGACGCGCATCGCTTACAACTCGTGCCGCAATCGGCACTGCCCGAAGTGCCAAGGAGCGGCGCGGGCGCAATGGCTAGCCCACCGGCAGGCCGAACTGTTGCCGGTTCCCTATTTCCACCTCGTGTTCACGCTGCCCGCGCCGATCGCGGCTGTCGCCTTCCAGAATAAGAGCGCCGTCTATGCGATGCTGTTCAAGACCGCCATTGAGGCCGTGACCACGCTGGCCGCCAATCACCGCAGGCTCGGAGCGCGGATCGGCGGCCTGGCCATCCTGCACACTTGGGGCAGGCGCTGACGCACCACCCTCACATCCATTGCGTCGTCCCCGGCGGCGGACTTTCCATCGACGGCTCCCGATGGATCGAGGCGCGCTCGAGCTTCTTTCTGGCCGTCAAGCCGCTCGCCCGGCTGTTCCGTCGCCTGTTCCTCGAACGCCTGCAAGCCGCCTTCGACGCGAAGGGCCTCGGATTCTTCGGTGATCTCGCCTATCTCGCCGATCGCGCCGCCTTCGCCGCACAGCTGGCTGCGGTGCGTCGCCTCGATTGGATCGTCTACGCCAAGAAGCCCCTTGGCGGACCCGCGCGAGTTCTCGCCTATCTCGGCCGCTACACCCATCGCGTCGCCATCGCCAACAGCCGCATCCAAGCCTGCGACGACGAACATGTCAGATTCACCTGGAAGGACTATCGCGAGGACGGCGCCGTAAAGACCATGAATTTGAAGCCCGACGAGTTCATCCGGCGCTTCCTGCTCCACGCCTTGCCCGACGGCTTCCATCGCATTCGTCACTTTGGATTCCTCGCCAATGGCCATCGAACCGAAAGGCTGGCCCTCTGTCGCTCGCTCCTGGCAAGCCAGGTCGAGCCGACAGCGCACGGAAAGGAAGAACCGGCCTCGCCCGAACCGGACAACAGTAACGGCGTCGATCCTCCGCCCTGTCCGGATTGCGGCGGGCCGATGAGGTTCGTCGCCGACCTTCCTCGTAGCGGCGAACGGCCTCGGTCCAAGACGTCGTCGTTTTGGTGCGATACTTCATGAGCGCCGCTGTGACGATCCCGCCCACAATCACGGTTCGCGCCCTTTCCGTCACGCCAACAATCGGAGGCGGTCGAAACAACTTGAGCCCTCCCGAAGTCGCAGCGCTCATCAGACGCTACTGGCGCGCACTTCCAGCCCATGCAAGCCCCGTTTCGCTGTCGGCCGCTCCCAAACCCATCATGTTCGCCGCGCGTCGCAAGCCGAAGCGACGAAAGCGCGCTCGCGCCTTACACAAAGCCCATAGCGCCGCCAGCCAACCTCCCCGCGACTTCGTTCAATCCGGCTTCAATGAGGTCCGCTACCCTATGCTCGCAATGTTGCGCCGCGGACCTCACAGAAGCCTCTAGATTCCCGAATCGGTTTGGTTCTGATTCATGCTTTTTGCCGGCGAAGGAGGCTGGCGTGCATGGCCAGATCCTTGTCGGTTGACCTTCGCCGGCGTGTCGTTGACGCGATTGAGGGTGGATTGTCGTGTCGAGCGGCGGCTCAGCGGTTTGGCGTCAGCGCGTCGAGCGCGATCCGGTGGCGGGCCCTGGAGCGGCGCGAGGGCGACGTCAGGCCCAAGCGCCAGGGCGGCGACCGCCATTCGCAACGGATCGAGGCGCATGCCGAACTGATCCTTTCGGCCGTGACCGCCAAGAGCGACATGACGTTGGCCGAACTGCAGGGGTTGCTCAAGGAGCGCGGCGTCGCCGCCGCCATCGGCACGCTGTGGCGGTTCTTCAAACGTCGTAAGATCACGCGCAAAAAAAGACGGCGCACGCCGCCGAGCAGCGCCGCGGCGCGGTGAACGCGGCGCGCGAGGCCTGGTTTGAAGGCCAGCTCGATCTCGATCCGACCCGGATCGTCTTCATCGACGAGACCGCCGCGAACACCAAGATGGCGCGCCTTTATGGGCGTGCGCCCAGAGGCGAGCGATGTCGCGCCCCCGTGCCCCATGGCCATTGGAAAACCACCACCTTCACCGCCGGGCTGCGTTACGACGGCATCGCTGCGCCCCTGGTCCTCGACGGCCCGATGAACGGCGAGGCCTTTCTCGCCTATGTCGAACAGGCGCTCGTTCCCGAGTTGCGGCCAGGCGACATCGTGATCATGGACAATCTGCCGGCGCACAAGGTCCATGGCGTCAGACAGGCGATCGAGGCCGCCGGCGCGAGCCTGCGCTACCTGCCCCCCTACAGCCCCGACTTCAATCCCATCGAAATGGCCTTCGCCAAGCTCAAGGCCCTGCTGCGCGCCGCCGCAGCGCGGACCATCCCCGACCTCTGGCAAGCCATCGCCGACGCCCTGCGCCGCTTCACCCCGCAAGAATGCGCCAACTACCTCGCCGCCGCAGGATACGATGCAACCTGAGCAGAAATTGCTCTAGATAATTTGGCGCCGTCTTCTCGACGCCCGCGATTCCGTGAGACGCCTCACGCTCCCGTCGTCTGCGCAGCGCGGAGTTGCCGGTCGCCAAGCGTCGGCTATGCGAGTTGCGCGCTCGGCGTCGAGCGGGAGATTGCGCGTTCGTCCTCGGTCATGTCGGTGGGTACGTCGGCGAACAGCGGCGTGCTGAGATAGCGCTCTCCGGTATCGGGAAGCATGCAGAGAATGTTCGCGCCTTTCGGCGCCTCGGCCGCGATTTTCAGCGCGCCGGCAAAGGTTCCGCCAGAGGTTATGCCGACGAAAATGCCTTCTTTCGCCGCCAACTCCTTGCTGCAGCGAATGGCGTCGGGCCCTGAGATCGGCAGGACGCGGTCGATCAGTTTCATCTCGACCGCCTCGCCGGTGATCTTCGGAATGAAGTCGGGCGTCCAGCCCTGCATGGGGTGGGGCTTGAAACTCGGATGCGGCGCGGCCGGCGAGCCGTCGGCCAGCCGCTTCTGCTCGATCCCGGATTCGAGCAGCGGCGCATCCGCCGGCTCGCAGACGATAATCTTCGTTTCCGGGCGCTCCCTTCTCAGCACCCGGCCGACGCCCTTAAGCGTCCCGCCGGTGCCGTAGCCGGTGACCCAAAAGTCGAGCCGGTCGCCGGCGAAGTCGTCGACGATTTCGCGCGCGGTGGTGCGCGAGTGGAAGTCCGGATTGGCCTCGTTCTCGAACTGCCGGGTCATGAACCAGCCATGGGCCTCGGCCAGCTCGACCGTCTTCTTGATCATTCCGACCGCCCGCTCTGCGGCCGGCGTCAGGATGACTTTCGCGCCAAGGAAGCGCATCAGTCGCCGCCGTTCGACGCTGAAAGTCTCCGCCATCGTGAGGACAAGAGGATAACCTCTCGCGGCGCAGACCATCGCGAGCCCGATCCCGGTATTGCCGCTGGTCGCCTCGATGACCGTCTGGCCGGGCTTCAGCTCGCCTGATCGCTCCGCCGCCTCGATCACGCCGAGCGCCAAGCGGTCCTTGACCGAGCCCAGCGGATTGAACGCCTCGATTTTCACGTAGAGATTCACCCCTTGAGGGGCCAAGCGATTGACCCGCACGACCGGCGTGTGTCCAACCGTCTCGAGAATGTTTTGAAATCGCGCCATTCGGCCCTCCCGTCGTTTGCCTCAATAGCCCAGCATCGTCGCGACCCGGTCGGCGTGAAAGGCGGCGTCGCCGAACAGCACCGAATCGACCCGCGGGCGCTTCAAGAAAAGACCGATGTCGAATTCGTCGGTCATGCCGATCCCTCCGTGCATCTGCAGGCATTCGGCTGTGGCGGCGCATGCCGTCTCGCTCGCCTTGGCCTTGGCGATCGCGACGTCGAGCGCGGCGGAATTGGCGCGCGTCTCGATCGACTGCATAGCCTTGAGCGTCGCCGACCAGGCATTCTCGATCTCGATATGCATGCGCGCGGCGCGATGCTGAAGCGCCTGGAAGCTGCCGATCCGGCGATCGAACTGACGCCGCTCCTTGAGATAGCGCGCCGTGCGGGCGAAGGCGTCCTCGGCGACGCCGCAGAGCGCGGCGGCGACGACCGCGCGGCCAATGTCGACGATCTCCTCGATCGTCGCCGCGCCGGCTTCAAGGCGCGCGTCGGCGCCGGTCGAAACGCCATCGAGCCGTACGCTCGCAACGCGCCGGCGATCGACGAGGGTGCGCCCGTCGCGGGAGAGGCCGGGCGCGTCGGCCTTGGCGAGGAACAGGGCCGCCTCGCCCTCGGGCTCGGCGGCGATCAGCATCGCTCCCGCGACGTGGCCGTCGAGCACGAAGTGCTTTTCGCCATCGAGGCGCCAGCCCGAAGCCGTGCGCGTCGCTTCGGTCGCCATCGCGCCGGGGCGCGGCCCCTCGTCGAGCGCGAAAGCGACGATCGCTTCGCCGCGCGCGATCCTCGGCAGCCACTCAGCCTTCTGCGCCGGCGAGCCGGCGCGGGCGAGCGCGCTTGCGGACAGAACCGACGTCGACAGGAAGGGCGAGAGGGCAAGCTCGCGCTCCATCTCGCGCGCGATCAGTCCGGCTCCCTTGACGCCAAAATCGAGGCCGCCGAACGCTTCCGGCACCAGGACGCCCGTCCAGCCGAGCTCGGCCGAGGCGCGCCAGAACGCGGGCGAGAATCCCAGGCCATTCGGATCGGCGCGCAGTTTGCGGAACTCGGCGATCGGCGCCTTTTCGGCCACCGCGCCGCGCGCGCTCGCCATCAGGAGCTTCTGGTCCTCGCTCAGGAGCAGCATCGCGCCCTCAATCCGCCGGCAGTTCGAGGAGCCGCTTGGCGACGATGTCGAGCATGATCTCCGACGTGCCGCCCTCGATCGAATTGCCCTTGGAGCGCATTTCCTCCTTGAGGATCGCCGCATCCTCGTGCGTATAGCCTGCGCCGCCGTATTCCTTCGGCCAGGTCGGGACGGTGAAGCCGCGCCCGGCGCAACGCTCGAGCCAGAGCTTTTGCGCCTCCGACTGAAAAACCCAGCGCCGGCCGCCCCAGCAGATATCGTCCTCGCCGGCGGGCGCACACATCTCGGGCGGGCAATTGGCCTCGAGCCAGGCGCGAAGCTCAGCGCGATCGATCGCCATGGGGTCTCCTCCGCAAGCGCCGGGACTGGCCTACGGGTCCGGCGGCCCGGCAATGTCCACGGCCGACCCGCCTTTGTCGAGTGGCGTGAGAATGCGCCTTGTCGCGGCGGCCGATTTCGGACATGTTCCGGCGCTGCCGGCTAACATGTCAGCCCGGCGAAAGGGAGGACAATCCATGCGTATCACCCGCCGAATAGCGATGGCGAGCTTCATGGCGATCGCGCTCGCCGCGCCGGCATTCGCTGCCGACAAACCGCTGATCCTGCTCTCCGTCCCGGGCATGAACTTTCCGTTCTTCGTCCACATGATGAACGACGGACTGAAGGCTGAGGCGGATAAAGACGGGCTTAGCTACATCGAAAGCGACGGCCAGGATCAGTCGCCCAAGCAGACCGCTGACATTGAGGCGGCGCTGGCCAAAGGCGTCAAGGGGATCGTGATCAGCCCGAAGGATCAGGACGCTCTCGCGCCAGCGCTAAAGGAAGCGATCGACGCTAAGGTGCCGGTGGTCACGATCGACCGGCGGGTGCCATCCGTCACCGATATCATCGGCCATGTGGGCGCCGACAATGTCAAGGGCGGCGAGGCTCAGGGCAACCTTATCGTCAAGATGTTCCCGAACGGAGCGACGATCGTCAATCTCCAGGGCTCACCCGGCGCGAGCCCGGCGATCGACCGCAACAAGGGACTGCACAACGTGCTCGACAAGGCCGGTCCCAACTACAAGATCGTGGCGGAGCAGACCGCCAACTTCCACCGCGACGACGGCCTCAAAGTCACTGAATCCCTGCTCGCCGGGATGAGCGCTCCGCCCCAGGTCATCAACGCCGCGAACGACGACATGGCGCTCGGCGCGATCGAAGCGATCAAGGCGCGGAACCTCAAAGGCGTCGTCGTCATCGGCTTCGACGCGCTGCCCGAGGCGTTGGGGAAGGTGCGCGACGGCGAGCTGACCGCGACGATCGAGCAATTCCCCGCGAAGCAGAGCGCGACCGCCGTCGATATCATGGCTGAGTACCTCAAGAGCGGCAAAAAGCCGGAGCAGCAGATCACGTTGCTGACTCCTGTCGCGATCACCAAAGAAAATCTGAAGGACGCCGAGCGCCTGAACGAAGTGAAATAATCGCAACGCAAAAGGCGCGCCGCACGCGGCGCGCCTTCCTCTCTGTCGTCCACCCGCCAACGAGTGCTCCCGGATGGCCAACGCGCCCGCGGCTCTGTCGTCCGTTTCGGCGGATTCGGATGGCCCGATCCTCAAGATGATTGGGGTCAGCAAGCGCTTTCCCGGCGTGCGCGCGCTCGAGAACGCTCATCTCGAGATCGGCGCGCGCGAAATTCACGCGCTGCTCGGCGAGAACGGCGCCGGCAAATCGACCTTGCTCAAGATCCTTTCCGGCGCGCACGCCGCGGATGTCGGGACGATCGGGCTCTTCGGCGAGCCCGTGTCGTTCGCGTCGCCCCACGACGCGCAGCGCGCCGGCATTGTCACGATCTACCAGGAGTTCACCCTCGCGCCCGACATGACCATCGCGGAGAACGTGTTCATCGGCCGCGAACCCGGCTCCAGGCTGTTCGTGAGCTGGCGCCGCCTCGCCGAAGACACCCGCGCGATCACTGACAAGATCGGGCTCAAGCGCGACCCGATGACGCACGTGCGCGACCTCTCGGTCGCTGAGCAGCAGCTGGTCGAGATCGCCCGCGCGCTTTCCATGCGGTCCAAGCTCATCGTTATGGACGAGCCGACCTCGGCCCTTAGCGAAACCGAAGTCGCCAACCTCGCCCGCATTATCCGGACGCTGAAGGCCGAGGGACTGTCGATCATCTTCGTCACTCATCGGCTGGAGGAGGTGTTCCGCCTCTGCGACCGCTACACGGTGCTGCGCGACGGACATTTCGTCGGCTCCGGCGCGGTCGCCGACACGAATGTCGACGCCATCATTCGGATGATGGTCGGCCGGGACGTCGGCGCGCTGTACGGCGAAAGGCCGATCCCCGACCATGGGCCGGTCGCGCTCGAAGTCGAGGGCCTGACGCGCCGGCGCACCGCGCAGGATCCACACGCCATCGAGCTTGTTGACGTCTCGCTCACCGTCCATCACGGCGAAATCCTCGGGCTCGCCGGGCTGGTCGGCGCCGGCAGGACGGAGACCGCGCGCGCAATCTTCGGCGCCGACGCTTTCGACGCCGGCGTCATCCGCATCGATGGCAAACCGGTGAGGTTCTCGGGTCCGCGCGACGCCATGACCCACGGAATCGGCCTCGTGCCGGAGGATCGCAAGAAGCAGGCGCTCTTTCTCAGCCTCGCGATCCGGACCAACATGTCGATCGCCGCGCAGGAGCAGATCAGCCGCGGGTGGTTCATCGACGAGCGGCGCGAGGACAAGCTGGTCGAAGAGTTCCGCCGCCTCCTCAGCATTCGAATGGCTAGCCCCGACCAACTCGCGGGGCTGCTCTCCGGCGGCAATCAGCAGAAGGTCGTGCTGGCGCGCTGGCTGTCGCTCAGGCCGAAGATTCTCATCGTCGACGAGCCGACGCGGGGCATCGACGTCGGGTCCAAGGTCGAAGTGCACAATCTCCTGATCGAGATGGCCAAGTCCGGCATCGCCGTCGTCGTCATCTCGTCCGAATTGCCGGAGATCCTCGCGGTATCGGATCGCATCGTCACCATGCGCGAGGGCCGGGTGACCGGCGAGATCGCGCGCAACGATGCGACCCAGGAAATCCTGATGTCGATGATGACTTTCCACGATGGCGCGGCCGAAGGTCGCGCTCGGGCTTCCTGAGGCGTGCGATGACTGACACCAGAGCAGTGGAACCGAGCCCGGCTGGCGGCGTCGACGTGTTCGGCTTCATCGCCAGATTCGCGCCGACCCTGTTCCTGATCGTGCTTATGGCGCTATTTGCGGTGATCGAACCCAGGTTCCTTTCAGAAATCAATCTCTTCAACGTGATGCGGCAGGTGTCGATCACCGGCCTGCTCGCGGTCGGGATGACCTTTGTGATCCTGACCGCCGGCATCGACCTTTCAGTCGGTTCGCTGCTCGCCTTCGCCGGGCTCGTGGCCGCGGCGGTGGAGAAGGGCGGGCTCGAGAACCGATTCACCGTTGGCGAAGGCGGCGTCGGTTACGGCTGGGGCGCAGCGGCGCTGGCGGCGATCGCGGTCGGGATCGCCGGCGGCTATCTTCAGGGCCTCGCGATCACCCGGCTCAAGGTTCCCCCGTTCGTGGTGACGCTCGGCGGCATGTCGGCCTTTCGCGGCGCGGCACTCCTGTTCGCCGCCGGCGGGCCGATCTCCGGCTTCCAACCGTCGTTCACGTGGTGGGGCCAGGGCAAGATCGGTCCGGTGCCGATCCCGGTCATCATCTTTCTCTTCGCGGCGGCGCTCGCGCATATCACGCTCCGCTATACCCGCTATGGCCGCCAAGTCTACGCGGTCGGCGGCAATCCCGAGGCGGCCCGGCTTTCCGGCCTCAACGTCAACCGGGTCATCGCCAGCGTCTATGTGATCATGGGCTTCTTCGCCGGGCTTGGCTCGTTCGTCCTGGCGGCGCGGCTCAATTCGGCCGAGGCGGTTGCCGGCACCGGCTATGAGCTCACCGTCATCGCCTCGGTGGTGATCGGCGGCACGAGCCTGTTCGGCGGCTCGGGAACCATCTTCGGCACCGTGATCGGCTCGATCCTCATCGGCGTCCTGCTCAACGGCCTCGTCTTGATGAACGTCTCCTCCTACATCCAGCAGATCGTCATCGGAATCATCATCGTGCTGGCGGTGGCGTTCGACACTTTCGCCAAGTCAAGGCGAAGGAAGGCGTGAGCGCAGGAACCTGAAAGGGAAGGGCGGCGTGGCGACCAACGCGATCGCGGCGAGGAGCGACGGAGATGAGTGATTCCCCAAAAGGCCCAAGGTCGAGCCCGCGCGCTCAATAGGTCGTGGTCAGGTAGTTCACGATGACGGCGACGTCGGCTTCTCCAATCGGCGCCCCGTAGATCTTGATCATCTTCTGCACCTCGGCCTGCCAGAAGGCCTTGCCCTTTCCGGAAGGCTGCGTGCTGATGTAATCGACGGAATGGCAGGCTTGGCAAACAATCGCAGTTTCGGCGCCTGGCCCCGGTTTCAGTTCCGCCGTCTCTGAAGGCAATTGATAGAGCATCGGCTCCGCAGTGGCCGACGACGCGGCGGCGATGAGCGAGAGAAGGAACGTGACCGCAAGGCGCTGCATGGGTTCCTCACGCAGCGATCACGTTGGTGGCTTCAACGACATTGCGCATATATCCTGACGGGTTCCACAGCGGTTCGAGCGGCTGCGACTGCCCGGCCCGATTGGCGGCGCGGACCAACAGGCGATGCTTGCCGGGCGCAAGCGCGACATTGGCCTTCCATTCGCGGAACGAGTACTTGCCGAGGTTCTCGCCAAGCGCCGCTTCGGTCCACGTCTGGCCGTCGTCGGCCGAGACCACGACGTCCGAGACGCCATAGCCGCCGTCGAACGAGATACCGCGCAGACTGACGTTGCTGTTGGCTGCAATCGTCGCGCCGGCGGCGATATTGGTTAGGAAGGAGCGGACATTGAAGCGGCCGATCGGCACGGTGCTTAACGGGGCTTTTCCAGGCTCGGTGCAGGCGCAGAGGTTGTTCGGAATGCGGTAGGCGGTTTTCATCCAGAAATTGTCGAGCTGCGCGTCCAGCACAGTGACTTCGCTAAGATGTTTGACCCAGTAGGTGCCGTAGTAGCCGGGCACGACGAGCCGGATAGGAAATCCGTTCAACCACGGCAGGTCTTCGCCATTCATTGCATAAGCGACCATCACTTCGCCGTCGAGCGCATGGTCGATGTCAAGCGCCTTGATGAATGCCGGCGTCTCCGGAAGAACCGGCCTGTCGAGTCCCTGGAAGGAGACCTGAACGGCGCCGGCCTGCACCCCGGCCTTGGCCAGGAGCGCTTTCAGCGACACGCCTTTCCATTGCGCATTGCCCATCGCGCCGTTGGCGAGCTGCCCCCCGGCGACGCGCGGTTCGAAAAAGCCGCGACTGTTGCCCGCGCATTGATTGACCGCGGCAAGCTCAACGGGCTCGAAGGCTTTTCTCAGCTCCGCGAGCGACAGCGACAATGGGGTGTCGACCTTTCCCTGAATGGTCAGGTGAAACGCGTCCGGATCGATCTTCAAGGGAATGTCAGCCAAGTGATAACGGACAAAGAACGCATCGTTCGGCGTGAAGATACCCTCATCAAACACACTGAACGGCGTTTCCAGCTGCGGCGGGCGCGTCGTCAGGCGAATGAGCGGCCGTTTGCCCGGATAGGCGACAAGCGGACGTTGGCCGTTGCTGAAGGGCAGCGTGACCATCTCGTTCGCCGACGCTGAGAGACACAGCTTCCCGGCGCCCGCTGCTCCAATCGCCGCGGAGAGAACAGACCTCAGCGTCTGCCGCCGGTTCATCATCAGCATGTTCCCGTTGCGCGCTCCGAATATCTCGACCCGTCCTGCTGCGCGCCATAGGCGACGTCGAGCCGGCAATAAGGTTGGACGGACACTCTGTGCAATTCGTCCGGTCGCCACAAGCGGTCGCTGCGCGGGCGTCGCCTTGCGGACCGGGAAGGCCGCGGGAGTGAGGCGAACAGAACAATTCTGTCAGCCGAAATCGCCCCGCCCGGGCGCGAGCGCGACCGCCTTGACCTGCGCGTGGACGCTCATACCCTCGGCGAGGCCGAGCGCTTCCCATGACTTTCGCGTCAGGCGCGACAGGAGGCGGGCGCCCAAGCCGTCGGAGCCGAGCGCGATCACGGCGACGATCTCGTTCGCATCGACCGGCTTCGCCGAGACAACCCGCGCCGGCAGAACGTTGAGGATCGAGCTCAAGCCCGGCGGCTCGCGCGCCAGGCTGACGTCGCCGGCGATGACGCGGATGCGGCGATGCTCGCCGACCGCGGCCGATGGCGCGGGCACGATGAGCGAGCCGCCGCGCACGCCCAAAGTGAGCAGGCCATAGCGGCCGTCGTGGGCTTCGATGACGCCGTCGAGCGTCACTGCGGCGTCGCGCGCGATCGCCAGCGGCAGGGTCGGGTCGCTCTGCAGCTCATCGAGCGGTCCGGCCCCGATCACCCGGCCCTTGTCCATCAGCACGATCTGGTCGGCCAGGCGCTCGACCTCGGCGATCGAGTGGGTGATGTAGACGATCGGCAGCGACAGCCGATCGCGCAGCCGCTCGAGGAACGGCAGGATCTCGTCCTTGGTCGCCCGGTCGAGCGCCGACAGCGGCTCGTCCATCAACAGGAGCTTGGGTTGCGACAAGAGCGCCCGGCCGATCGCCACCCGCTGGCGCTCGCCGCCGGAAAGCTTGCCCGGAGCGCGATCGAGGAGAGCGGTGATGCCGAGCAGCTCGACCACCTCGTCGAAGCCGATCCGCCCGCGAGCGGCCGCGCCTTCGCCGCGCGGAGCGCCGAACATGAGGTTGCGGCGCACCGAGAGATGCCCGAAGAGGCTTGCTTCCTGGAACACATAGCCGAGCGGACGTTTGAAGGTCGGCAGAAACGCGCCGTCCGGGTCCTGCCAAACTTCGCCGGCGACGACGCACAGACCGTTGCTGACCCGCTGCAGCCCGGCAAGGCAACGTAGGACGGAGGTCTTGCCGCAGCCTGACGGGCCGAACAGGGCGATGACGCCCTTCGCCGGCGCGGTGAAGCCGGCGTCGAGCGAAAACTTGCCGAGCATGCCCTTGAAGTCGGCGCGGATCGTCTCGCCGTCGCTCATGCGCGGGCTCGCGCGAAGCGCTTTTCCAGGAGGATCATCGACAGGATGACGGCGAACGCGAACACCACCATGCCGCCGGCAAGGATGTTGGCCTCGCGCCAGCGCATCGTCTCGACGAAGTCGAAGATCGCGGTCGACATGACCCTGGTGCGGCCCGGGATGTTGCCGCCGATCATCAGGATGACGCCGAACTCGCCGACCGTGTGGGCGAAGCCGAGCACCGCGCCGGTCAGGAGCCCAGGAACTCGCGAGCGGCAGCGCCACGGTCCAGAACGTGCGGCGGGGCGAAGCGCGGAGCGTCGCCGCGACCTCCAGCGGCCGGTCGCCGACAGCCGCGAAGGCGTTGCGGATCGGCTGCACCACGAACGGCATCGAGGAGATGATCGAGCCGATGACGAGGCCAGTGAAGGTGAAGGCGAGCGTGCGCGCGCCCCATAAGCTCGCGATCGCGCCGCCCGGCCCGTCGGGCCCGAGCATGATGAGGAGGTAGAAGCCGAGCACTGTCGGCGGCAGGACCATCGGCAGCGAGACGAGAGCGGCGGCGGCTTCCTTGAACCAGGCCCGCGAACGCGCAAGCCACCAGGCGAGCGGCGTCGCAACGATGAGCAGCGAGAGCGTCGAGATGGTCGCGAGTTCGATCGTCAGTTTGATCGGAACCCAGATTTCCGGCGGCATGCCCAGCACGTTGCGCTCACTCCAGAGCGTAGCCGAACTGCTCGATGATCGCGCGCGCTTCCGGACCCTTGAGGAAGGCAAGGAAGGCTTTCGACGCTTCGCTGTCCGCTCCGGTCTTCAACAGCACGGCGTCCTGACGGATCGGCGCATGGAGATTTGGCGGCACCTCCCAGCGCGTTCCCTCGGTCACCCCGTGAAGCTGCGATAGCGCGACGAAGCCGACTTCGGCGTTGCGCGTGTCGACGAACTGGAACGCCTGGGCGATGCTGTTGCCCTGCACGATCTTCGGCTGCAAGGCGTCGTAGACGCCGAGCGCCTTCATCGTTTCGACCGCAGCGGTCCCGTAGGGCGCGGCGACCGGATTGGCGATCGAGAGCTTCTGGAATTGGCCGGCCTTCAGCGACGCTTCGCCATCGGTCACGTCAACGACCCGGCTCCACAGCACCAGCTTGCCGATCGCATAGGTGAATCGGGTATCAGGCACCGCGAATCCGCCGTCGATCGCCGCCTGCGGACGCTGGGCGTCAGCCGAGAGAAACACCTCGAACGGCGCGCTATGGGTGATCTGGGTAAAGAAGGCGCCCGATGCGCCGAAAATCAGCACCGCCTCGTGTCCGGTTTTCTGCTTGAACAGGGCCGCGATCTCTTTTGCCGGCTCGGTGAAATTGGCGGCGACCGCGACATGAGTCACGCCCGCTTGGGCCTGCGCGGCGAGCGAAGTTAGAATCATCGCTACAAATGCGGTCGCAAGCGC
Source organism: uncultured Alphaproteobacteria bacterium (assembly GCA_963794155.1). Taxonomy (GTDB): domain Bacteria; phylum Pseudomonadota; class Alphaproteobacteria; order Rhizobiales; family Beijerinckiaceae; genus Roseiarcus. Next base: position 60,903 of record CAWCCX010000014.1, read on the forward strand.
GGTCAGCTGCTTCAAGGACGGTTCTCCCGTGACTAAGTCGAACTCATGAAGGCGGTCTTGGTCGCCCGTCTTCCCCCGAGGACTCGCCCTGCGTTATATGCTGTGGTATATACCGCGCCTTCGGTGATCTGAGCAAATCCCAAAGGAGGGGAACGCCCATGAAAATCAGCGCGCGCAATAAGCTTCACGGAACGATCGTCGACGTCACCAAGGGGGCGACAACGGCCCATGTCCGCATCGATGTCGGCGGCGGCGCGGTGGTGACGGCGTCGATCACCAACGAGGCGGTCGACGAGCTGAAGCTGGCGAAAGGGCAGAAGGCCTACGCGGTCATCAAGGCGACCGACGTGATGGTCGGGATGGACTAGCACTACTTTGACAGAATAGGAGTTTGTTAACCACGGCCAGGGGAGGATTCGCGCTCTGATTTGGGAGCGCGGGGCATGGCGGATTGGCGGGACGAGCTTGCGGGGTGGCTGGGGCCGTTTGTGGAACGGTTCGGTCACAAGGCGAGGCGGCGGATGTGTCCGCTGTATGTGGCAGGGCTGATCGGGCCGGGCGATCGCAAGAGCGTCAGCCCGATGGCCGAGCGGGTCGCGCCGGGCGATTACGACCGGCTGCACCATTTCGTGTCGGACGGGGTCTGGGACGAAGCTCCGCTGGAGCGTGAGCTTGCCATCCAGGCCGACAAGCTGGTCGGCGGCGCGGGCGCCTTCCTCGTCATCGACGACACGACGTTGCCGAAGAAGGGGGCGCATTCGGTCGGGGTCGGGCCGCAATACGCGTCGGCCTTGGGCAAGACGGCCAATTGCCAAACCTTGGTGTCGCTGACGCTGGCGCGCGGCGAGGTCCCGGTGATGGTGGGCCTGCGACTGTTCCTGCCGGAGACCTGGACCGGCGACAAAGCTCGAACTCGAGCGCGCCGGCGTGCCCGCCGAATATCGCTCGGCGCGGGCCAAGCCGGAGATTGCGCTCGCCGAACTCGATCGCCTGATCGCCGCCGGCGTTCGCTTCGGGACAGTCCTCGCCGACGCAGGGTACGGCATGGGCGCCGAGTTCCGTCAGGCGTTGAGCGCACGCGGGCTTGCCTGGGCGGTCGGCATTCCCCGCCATCAGAAGGCCTACCCGCGCGACGTCGAACTCGTCTTCCCCATCGCCGGACGCGGCCGACCGCGCAAACGCCATGTGCCCAATGTCCTCTCCACCAGCGCTGAAGACATGCTCACCCAAGCGAAATGGCGCATGCTCGCTTGGCGCAAGGGAACCAAGGGACCCTTGAAAGCCCGCTTTGCCGCCGTCCGAGTGCGTGTCGCCGACGGGCAGCCGCAACGGATCGGCGACAAGGGCATGCAGCATATGCCGGGCGACGAAGTTTGGCTCGTCGGCGAGCGGCGCGCGTCCGGCGAGCAGAAGTACTATCTCGCCAACCTGCCGGCGGAAGCCGGCCTCAAGACGTTGGCCGCGACGATCAAGGCGCGCTGGGTCTGCGAGCAGGCTCACCAGCAGCTCAAGGAAGAACTCGGCCTCGACCACTTCGAAGGCCGCTCATGGCGAGGTCTTCATCGCCATGCGCTGATGGCCATGATCGCCTACGCCTTTCTCCAGCATCTTCGCCTTGCCGCCGCGAGTGGGGGAAAAAAGAATCTCCGCTGGTCCGCCTCAACCGACGCTGCCGGCCATCCGAAAAGCCGTCGTCGCCGCCCTGGCCCGCGCTCCGCCCTACCGATGCCCACACTGCCGCAGGCAAGTCCGCAGACCGCTCTATTGAAAGTGCCAAAGTAGTGCTAGGCTGAATCGACATTCAGCGCATCCATATCATTGCGGCTGCGAGATGGATGAAGGCGAGAAAGCAGGCGTCGAGCCGGTCGAAGCGGGTTGCGAAGCGTCGGAAGTGCTTGAGCTTGTTGAAGCATCGTTCAATGCGGTTGCGGGCTTTGTAGAGGTCGCGGTCGTGCGGGATGATGACTTTGCGTGTTCGGTTGGACGGAATGACCGCTTTCATTCCCGCTTGGGCGATCCGGTTTCGGAAGTCGTTGCTGTCGTAGGCCTTATCGGCGATGAGAGCGTCGCCCTCGACGCCGTCGATCATGGCCGGCGCTGTGACGATGTCATGGACCTGCCCGCCAGTAAGCATGAACCGGAGCGGGCGTCCCAAAGCGTCGGCCAGCATATGGATCTTGGTGGTCAGTCCTCCTCGGGAACGCCCCAGCGCCTGATTTTTGGCCCCCCTTTTCCGGTCGCCGCCTGTTGGTGGGCGCGAACCAGGGTCGTGTCGAGCATGAGGTATTGGTTGTCGCGATCCCGGAGCAAAGCCTCAAACATCCGCTCCCAAACCCCGGCCTTGGCCCACCGCGAAAACCGGGTGTGGACGGTCTTCCACTTGCCGTATCGCTCGGGAAGATCGTGCCAATGCGCCCCCGAACGCAGAACCCAAAGGACGCCGTTGACGAATTGCCGATTGTCGCGTCCCGACCGGCCGGGATCGCCAACTTTACCCGGAAGCAGGTCCTTCACCCGTTCCCACTGCCGGTCCGAAAGCTCGTATCGCTTGACCATGTCCCGTGCTCCGAATCACTTGATCCGGAGCACAAGGAATCATCACCGACTCGCCGTGAGAATCTAGAGGCTTCTGTGAGGTCCGCGGCGCAACATTGCGAGCATAGGGTAGCGGACCTCATTGAAGCCTCTAGATTCTCACGGCATGGTGATGATTCCTTGTGCTCCGGATCAAGTGATTCGGAGCACGGGACATGGTCAAGCGATACGAGCTTTCGGACCGGCAGTGGGAACGGGTGAAGGACCTGCTTCGGTAAGGGTCATCCCCGGCCCGGTCCGAAAGCTCGTATCGCTTGACCATGTCCCGTGCTCCGAATCACTTGATCCGGAGCACAAGGAATCATCACCGACTCGCCGTGAGAATCTAGAGGCTTCTGTGAGGTCCGCGGCGCAACATTGCAAGCATAGGGTAGCGGACCTCGTGGGAGCACCTCTAAGTTCTTCACGGCGAGTCGGTGATGATTCCTTGTGCTCCGGATGAGAGTGATTGGGAGCACAAGGAATCATCACCGACTCGCCGTGAGAATCTAGAGGCTTCTATGAGGTCCGCTACCCTATGCTCGCAATGTTGCGCCGCGGACCTCGCAGAAGCCTCTGGATTCTCACGGCCGATGCGGTGATGATTCCTTGTGCTCCGGATCAAGTGATTCGGAGCACAAGGAATCATCACCGACTCGCCGTGAGAATCTAGAGGCTTCTGTGAGGTCCGCGGCGCAACATTGCGAGCATAGGGTAGCGGACCTCATAGAAGCCTCTTAGTTCTTCGCGGAAGTAGGTGATGATTCCTTGTGCTCCAAATCACTTGATCCGGAGCACAAGGAATCATCACCAAAGCACCATCGATGCCAAGGCTTGTGGGGTTGCCCGCTACCCTATGCTCGCAATGTTGCGCCGCGGACCTCACAGAAGCCTCTAGATTCTCACGGCAAGTAGGTGATGATTCCTTGTGCTCCGGATCAAGTGATTCGGAGCACGGGACATGGTTGCGAGCAAATTCAGCTTTCGGACAGGCCGGGATCGCCAACTTTACCCGGAAGCAGGTCCTTCACCCGTTCCCACTGCCGGTCCGAAAGCTCGTATCGCTTGACCATGTCCCGTGCTCCGAATCACTTGATCCGGAGCACAAGAAGTACCACCGACTCGCCGTGAGAATCT
>CAWCCX010000015.1:0-120326 GCA_963794155.1 uncultured Alphaproteobacteria bacterium
GAATGCCGCGGATGGTCTGATTGACGCTCGCGCTAGCGCCCGCAAGGTCATTGATGACGCAGTAGTCGCCGGCCTCGGGGAAGGCTATCAACGCGTCCCAGCGGTAGCCCGGTTGAAACAGCGCCTCGTTGACTGTGTTCACCGCCGCCATGGTGAGACCGTCCGCGGCAACGAGATGAAGCGGGACCGCATCCCCGGTGCAATTCGCCTTCACGTAGCCTGCGGCGTCAGCAGCCCTGAGGTTTGCCGGGTCCGCCGCGCCCGGCGATCGTTTGCGCAATTGCAGCGCAATGGTGTCGCGAACGCCTCCATAAATCATTCGCCAACGTTCGATCTCCCCCGCGACTGCGTTGTCGAGATGCCCAAGAACGGCGCCATTTATGCTGGTGAATCGGCCGGAACCCGCCCACGTTCCCGGTCCGAACTGATCGTAGTCCTCGACAGTCCCGGTTTGGCCCGGTGGGCACAAGTATGGCTTCGTTGGATCGTTGTCGACGTGTTCGATGTTTCCGTTTGCGTCGCGGCACGCATACTGGATCTGCTGAAAAACCAAGGCGTGGGCTGCATGGAAAGGTTGCCCCTTGACCGGCTTCAGTAGCGTGTCGAGATCGCCGTTGGCGGCGAGCGTCGGGAGGCGCGTTCCGCGCACGATCAGCGCGCCCGCCATGCCACTGGAAACCTGCAGCGCCGTCGATCCGTGACGATGGGAATGGTACCAGAAGGTTCCCGCCGGATGATCGGGCGGGATGTTGTACTCGTACTGAAAACTCACGCCGGGATTGATCGACAACAACACGTTGTCGCCGTTGCCGGCCGGATTGATCCATAGCCCATGGCTATGCAGGTTCGTTCCATTGAAGCAGTTCGGAGTGTTGGCCGATCCTCCGTTGACCTGGCAGGTCGAATCGGCGGGGAGCTTGTTGTGCAGCGTGATGCGCACCTTGCCGGGATAGACTTCTACGGCGGGGTGCGATGAACTCGGCGGCGCGCCGCTCTCACTCCTATAGCTCCGAAGCTTGTACGTCATCGAAGGCTTGCGTCGTCGGATTCCAGATTTAGCCGTTTGCGTAGATGACGTCGAGATCGTAGTCGACCTCGCGCGCTTCATTGAACGGGCCCTGCCGCCAATTCGGCCGTCACCGCCAAATTTGAGAGCGTGTTTCGCGATCGCGTGGTCGGCGCGAGCGTCGTCGGCTCGGGGATCGCCGGTCCGGAGTTCTGCGGTGCGGCTCAGTTCCCGCAGCCGCCGCAGATTGCGCGAAGGAAGCCTTTGCGACGGGTTGGAGTGATGCGACGAACGGCCCGTCGAGATCAAGAACCGCGCGAATCCGTTCGGCTTTGCTCGAGATGCCTTTGGCGGGAAGTCGAGCAAATCGGCCCGAAGAGGCCATCAACGGCTCGAACCGCAGGTAGAGTGGTCAAGGTTCCTGCGCCCACAGTGAAAGCGAGAGCGCGCAGAAGGAAGCCACGCCCCCTTCGCCCTCCCTTAATCCCCCGCAAACAATCAGGTAATACATACCTTCGCTATCTCGGCGACCGGCGTCACACAAGGCGCCGGCCTCGTCCGTCGGCTAACGGGAACGACGCCCGGCAGACTGGACTTGTTTTCTCCGATCGAGCAATCGCGGTTCTGCCCCTCGCGTCGTCCGGGCCAGCACTTCGTCCGCCTGCGGGGCCGGAGATTACGCCTGCGTCTCCACCAGGCGGCCCGCGACATCGCCGCGCATCATTTGCGACTGCGCCTTCATCCTGCCTTCGACTGAGCCACAACCGTATTGCTCAGTTCCTTGCCGGCGCGTTCGAACAGGTCCTGGTTCTTCTCCATCACGTCGCGGAGAATGATGTGGTAAAGAATATCGGGAACACGCCCCTCATTCGCCCACACGCGCAGCGCGCGGCGCATGGTGAGGCTCAGAAGGATGCCGCCCGGCAGGTCGGCCAGACCCGCGGGTCCCCGCGAAGATACACTTCGAGATCGGCGCTCATCCACGGCTGGTCGCGGACGGTGTGCTTGAGCGTGCCGTCCTGAATGATCCAGTTCGTATCTCCGCTCCTTTATGGTCCCGCCGGACAGGGTCGTCCTCCGCGACAAAGAGACGCCGGCCGCGCTGAAGGCATCGATGATCCGGGCGGACAGTTTGCCCTCGATGAAGTCGGGTTTCAGCTTCGCATCGAGAGCCGGAAGTCGGGGTTGTTGATTTGTCCAAAACCCCAACCCCAGTCGTTTCCACCGGCTGCCGCCATATTGGCGTCGGAGCACATAATCTTCCCGACCTCATTATCGATGAAGCCGGCGGCGAAGATATCGGCGGTGCTAAAGGCGAGCGCGTCGCTGATGAGAATGACCCGACCGGCATATTTGTGCCCGACCTTGTTGGAGCCAGCGTCATCGCCCTTGATCGGGATGCCGCATGTATAGTCCTCCCCCGTGCTAAAAGCCTCAGCGAAGGACGGTCGCGATCGGGATGAATGCGTTGTTGGCGTCTGCCATGGCGCGGGTCAAGTTGGTGATGCGAAACTGGAAAGTGCGCCGGAACAATCGGTTGGGCGCCGAAGAGCTGCAGCACGCCTAGGTGAGCCGCGATGTAGCCGCCTGCGTCGCCCCGCATGTCAAAGATGGAGTCCATTCTGGGGAAAGACCGCCGAGACGGTTATGCGCTCCAAAAAAAAACGAGGTCAATCGACGGCGTTCGCCCTGAATGACCAGAAGCGCAGATAGGCAAAAGTGCCATGTTAGTCGTGACTGCACCGTAGTCAAAGATGCCAGCCGGCACCGCTGCCTTTAATTACCGGCATACTAGGCGGCGCACCCGCCGGTTGGGCCGCCCCCATGGCATCGAAGGACTGCGGTGCGACCTGAATCCGCCGGATATTTTGAAGGTCCATTAGCAGGAGATCACCGCCGAAGCCGGTGACATTGCGGCCGAGCGCCGGATAGATTGGCTCGGTGGCCGGATCGAAGCCGCGCCAAGCATAGGCTTCCTCCCCATCAGCGCCGTTCACGGTGAGCCGGAGATCGACCGATTCATATGGGGGTGGGGCCAACTGAGTTAGGGGCCGATAGGTGAGGAAGGCGAGGCTACGTGCCAGCGATGCGGCTTCGTTTCCCCCGTTGAACATATTGGCTTTCAGTCGTACATAGCGGTCGATCGTGATGCCGTTCCAGTGCGTGACGCGCGCGCCCGGCTGGAGCAATTTGAACGTCGTCCCAGCCTCGACCTTCGTTACGACATATATCTCGCTGCCGTCGTCCCAGCAGGTCTCAATTACGAACGGCAGTGCTGCTGCCGATCCGTATGGCGCGCGGCCATTGAACATGACATGCCTATCCCGCACACGCGCAATAATCTCGACGAAGATCTTCTCACGAAACTCGGCGTCTGAGAGCGCATCGGTCCGGAGGCTGAGTAAGGCCAAGGCCCTGACGGGATCGAAGCCGTAAATGGCCTTCTTGCGCGGAAGATGGACGTAGAAGCGCTCGAGCGCGAGCGAAAATTGATCCAGCAGCCGACGCCGGTCGGCAATCGGGTAGACCGTCGCGGCGGCAGTGACCGGGAGCGCAAACGTGTCGCAAGCACCTTGCCGCTCGGAGATCGGACAATCGTCTGCCCGTGTTTGCTGGCTGCCTTGGTCTTGCCCGTAGTCCGATTGTGCTTTGTCAGCTTATCCTTGTTCGGCATCAGATCTTCCCTCTAAACAACATTCATCCGGTTCAGTCTTTAGGATTAGTATATAAAATCTAGCAACGATTGATTTATTTGGGATCTCTACCTAACTTGAAGGTGGTTTCCGTGTGATACAATTTGCTTTTTGCTCGCACCAAGTCCTATTTCTGAGAATACCCATCCTAACGATGAACCGTCCTACTTCTCGGCCGTTAGCTGTCAAGAGCCGATCAACAGCCTTAGGAGGTAACGACGAGCTCCATAGATGAGCGCCATCTGGGCCCAGCGTACGAGCAAGAAGTCCACCTTGTGGCGTCCAGCGATAGGCCGTCTTCCAAACAATGAGACCGAGCCTCACACTTCGTCCGGCAAGGCGTCCTTCGAAAAATGTTCCGCTTTTAATCTGATGGGAAAGCGGCGTCGTTCGTATGTATGGACGAATAGCGCTTGTTTCGAGAGCCCGCGATCGCTTGCCCCAGTGCGATCCGCGCTTCCGGCTCCAGCTCAGCTTTCCTTTGTTCTTCCAATTCGGCGATGGCCTTGTTGAACCTCTCGTAGGGTAATCCGGCAATCGGGATCGCCGGGGGATCAGCTGCAAGATTTCTAGATTTTCAAGTCGGTGGCCGAATGAGTGAGCGGATCGATGCAGACCCTATCCCCGCACGGGCTGGCGTCATTCCCTTGATAAGCTAATGCCACTTCTACGTCGTCCTTAGACGGCACAAGCGGTGCAACCGACCTAAGCAAGTTGGTTGCTTCCGGTGTGAGCTTTCCGGTGCTGCGCGAACGCCGCAAGAGCCCATGCCCATGGAGCGGTCCCGCCAGATATGATTTCCATCGCCGGCAATTTGTCGTCATCATTCGCGGCTGTTCCGCTGCGCTTCGATACAGCCGTCGAGAGCTGAGCGCTTACCTTTTCCAACATGCCTGGTCGATCAAGGCCCACCCGACCGAGCGAGCCGATCATATTCAGCTAGGGTTTCCGAGATCGGGGTGATTGAGCTTTCCACACGCTCAACAAGGTGATCGAGCCCCGCATCGCGTCGGTGGTCTGGAACGTCTGCGATCGCATGGGCGAGGACGCGCGCGATTTCGTTGTCGAAGAACTCAAGCTCTTGTCTCGCGGTACCAGTGCGCGCCTGCTCAACAAAATCGTCAACGACATTTGCTGGAAGAGAATGGGCGTCGGCAGCGTCGATCCAGAACTTCGTGAGGTCAGAGGGGTCCGGGGATCCGACCTCTTTGAAGGTCGCCGTCACCCGCGAGACGATGTCCTTTGCGTTCGGTCGATCCATCGAGCATCCATGTCAGGATATGCAGCGCTTCAAGTTGACTGGGGTCGTCAAGGTCGCCTTTGAATTTGGATAGAGTGATCTGGGCGAGCGAAACGCGGACCGTTTCGTTCAGGTCTGGTGTCCGGGCGAGCGCGGATCCTTGCCATTGTCGAAGTAACCCCTCTTCGCCAATTCAAGCAGCGCTTGTGATGTAGGCTAATCGAGACTCGGTTTGCCACGATCCTTCATCGCCAGGGCGATGACTGGGAGCACGGAGGAAATCTCGTCGACCGCTCGCTCCATCGAATCGACCCGTCGCTGGAGATCATTGCTGGCGCGCAACCACTCCTCCGCCGTCTTTAGAAAACCCAAATGACTGGCAAGGTACTTGCGGGATCGATAGCGGCGCAATCTTTAAGCGCTTTTGCATCCGTCGAAATCTGCTATGCGATTCAGATCCAGCACGGAAAAATCGAGCTTGTTGGGATCAAGAAGTCAGAAACGAGGGGGTGGAGACAATCACGGCCCGGAACACCCGCGAGGACCCAAATCACGGTCGCCTCGTCCGGAGCCGTGAGCAAGGTCCCCGATGCGGCAGCTATGTCTGAAGGGCGCGCATATTGCGGATCACCGCGGATCTGCTGGCTGCTCTTGTTTAGAACAAAGGCATCTTAGGTTCTCTCTCGCCCGCGGCTTCGACCAGCGTTCGGAGCTGATCGTACCAAGCGCGGTAGTTTCCTTCGGAAACATAAGTCCATATGCCTCCCAAGCTTCCGGATTGAACCGGATATCTCGACTGCGTGTCGGCCGACAAGCTGGGTGATGTCGAACCCTGTCCGCGTGCGCAGGGTCGGCAGATAGCGAAATATCGGCTCGAGCCAGCGCGTGCCATTGCGCAAGACAATTTCGCCGCTCCAGTCGTCAGACTCCGCATAGTACACGAGAACATAGGTTAAGTCAGACTTCCGGCCTGGATGCCGGCTGAGGCCGTCGCCGCGATCTCTGAACATCCGCACATGAAGGCCGTGCCAGCTGGGCACTGGACGCTGCGCGCCAGCCGCGCGGTCGGAAGCGTCATCGCCGAACTCGAGATCCCTCCCTTGATCGGCTCCTGCTTGGCGGCCTTGTGGTCGAGAACGTAGAGAGGGACCTGGTCACAAAGAAACGGAAACAGCTCAGCATCAACCTGAACACGATCCGGATCAATTGTCGAACGGACCGCGTTCCCGGCATTCAACATATCGACGAGGTGCGCGGTAAAGACACCATGCTTCGCATCGTCATCTTCCCAGGTCAGTTGATCCGCGCGCGAGGAGCCGATGAAGAGCCGTGCCTCGTCGCCATCAAGCGTCTTGAAGTACTGCATTCCGGCGATGACCGCTTCCGCATAGCAGCAGTCGAGGATGAACGCCGTTCGTTTTGCCTTCACCGATGAGAGCATTTGATCCAACTCCTCGGCGGTGGCCACAGCCAATTTTCCATCGAACTCAGGCTGAAGGATGAACCCCGTCTTCGTCACTGCGCGGGTGCCGTGGCCCGACAAGTAGACGATGAAGAGATCGTATGGCCCGGCGTTCGCGATCTTCGCGAAGGCCTCGGCCAGCCCAGCGGTATCGGCACGAGCCTCCTCGATCAGCTGGATCCTAGCGTCGCTTTTAGCGGGCCAGCAGGTTCTTAGATACGTTAGGATCGCGTCTGCATCAGCAAGGGGGTATTTGAGCGTAGGCGCTGCGTCGACCTCGGCCCGTAATGGTAGGCGGAAATTCCCGGACGACAGCGCCGAGCGACCGCATGTGCCTACCAGCTGAAAAAGCGACGGACGGTGGGTTGAGGGGTCGCGATGATGCTCCTGGAGCCGCCGATCTCGGGAAAGCTGACGGCGAGCTTCTGCAAAATAAGCGGTGTCGAGATGCCCACGTGGAGGGCGACAATAGCCTCGGCGCGATTACCAAAATAGATCCAGGTGATGAACGCGCCGGCAAGGATCATCGCAAGAGTGATGATCCAATACTTCGGAACTCTGGCGTAGTCAGGTAGCTGCTTGTCCTCCCTGAGATTCGACCAATGGAGGATCTCGGCCAAAACGCCTCCCGCCAGTCCGACGCCCGTAACCTCGGTCGCACCTTCGATTACCATAGTCACCTCCCTTCTTACGGCCGGCCATCGCCGCACACGCCGACAGGCGAGTCAACTACCGATTGTGGTCGATCGCGAGCGAGGCCGCAGTTCTCCTAGACTAACCAGACCGAGAATTCGGTTGTCAACAATTCTTGGGAGGAAAGACACAACTCGTTTGGTCTAAAAGACCGTTCTAAACGGGGTCTATTTAGAACGGTGGCGATGCCATAACTTACTGAAAAGCTTGGCGCGCCCGGAGAGATTCGAACTCCCGACCCCCAAATTCGTAGTCTGGTGCTCTATCCAGCTGAGCTACGGGCGCTTGGGTTAGCTAAGCGGCCAAGGCTTGAACCGCGGAAGCGAGCAGGGCCTCTAACTGCTTTTGCCCGCGCGGGCAAGACCTAATCGAAGGCGAGATCGGTACGAGAGCGCTCTGCGCGCGGGTTCCATCAATCGGAGTGCTGTAGGGGAGGGGCGCGAACGGCCTCCGACCCCTCCGGGACGGCGTCGATCCTGAACAGGGCCGGCTGTGGGCGTCGGCGGGGCGGGGGAAGGTCGCCACATTTCGCGAGCCGAAATCACGGCGGAACGGCGCCGAAATCCGGCCTTAATCGGTCGAATCGCGAGTTCCCTGTTATGCGCCTGTTATCTCCCTGTTACCTCCCTGATACCTCCCTGTTAAGTGCGAATAATCTCCCTGTTCTTTTCCCGTTCCGCGCGCGACGCTTTGCGGCGCCTTATTTTGACAACCATCTGAAAAGAAACACCATTTTGACGGCTAACGAGGCGAAGACCGCGCCTGGAACAGGGAGAAAAGGGGCTTTATCAGCGAGAAACAGGGAGAATCAGGGCGGATCGGGCGCGTCGACCCATGCGGCGCCGCGATGTCGTAGTCTGGTGCTCTATCCAGCTGAGCTACGGGCGCTTAGGTCGGCTCGGCGGCGGGAGCGCCGCGGAGGAAGTGCGGCGTCTAACCGCTTTTGGCGAGGCAGGCAAGAGGAAACCCCGCGTCCTTGCGCTCGCGAGCGCTCATCGCTAATCACCGGCGGCCCATGCCGCCAGCGCCGCCGATCGCCTTCCTCAACGCGCGTCTCATCGATCCCGTTCAGGAGACCGAGACGCTGGGCGGGCTCATCGTCATCGACGGAATCATCGCCGGCGTCGGCGTCAAGGTCACGCGCGACCAATTGCCGGCGGAGGCGCGAGTCGTCGACTGCGAGGGCGACGTCGTTGCGCCCGGTCTTATCGACATGCGCGCTTTCGTCGGCGAGCCGGGCGCCGAGCATCGCGAGACCATCGCCAGCGCCAGCGCCGCCGCTGCGGCCGGCGGGGTGACCACGCTCGTCACCCGCCCCGACACCAGCCCGCCGGTCGACGACCCGGCGGTGGTCGACTTCATCCTGCGGCGGGCGCGCGACGACGCCAAGGTTCGCGTCCATCCCGCCGCCGCCCTGACCAAGGGGCTTGCCGGAGAGGAGATCGCCGAGATCGGCCTGCTTGCGGAGGCGGGCGCGATCGCCTTCTGCGACGGGACGCATTCGGTCGCCGACGCGCGGACAATGCGCCGCGCGATGACCTATGCGCGCGATTTCGACGCGCTGATCGCGCCTGTCTGCGAGGACCGGTCGCTGAGTCGGGAAGGGGTGATGGCGGAGGGCCTGCGGGCGAGCTGGCTCGGCCTCACGGGCGTGCCGCGCGAGGCGGAGACGATCGTGCTCGAGCGCGACCTCCGGCTGGTCGCGCTGACCGGCGCGCGCTATCACGCCGCGCTCGTTTCGAACCGGCTGTCGCTGGAGGCGGTGGCGCGGGCGCGTCAGGCGGGCTCGCCCGCGACCTGCGGCGTCTCGATCAATCATCTGACCCTGAACGAGCTCGATGTCGGCGACTATCGGACCTTTCTCAAGCTCATGCCCCCGCTGCGGGCTGAAGAGGAGCGGGCAGCGCTCGTCGAAGCCCTGAGCGCCGGCCTCATCGACATCATCTGCTCCGACCACGATCCCCAGGACGTCGAGACCAAGCGGCTGCCGTTCGCGGAGGCCGCAGCGGGCGCGATCGGCGTCGAGACGATGCTGTCGGCGAGCCTGCGCCTGGCCGCCGGGGGGCATGTGACGCTGCCCCGCCTCATCCGCGCGATGACCGTCCGCCCGGCCGAGATCCTCAGGCTGCCGGTCGGCAGGCTCTCGGCCGGCGCGCCGGCCGACGTCATCCGGTTTGATCCGGAGGAACCCTATGTGCTCGATCCCGCCTCGCTCCATTCGCGGTGCCGCAACACGCCCTTCGACGCCGCCCGGCTCGAGGGCCGAGTCAAGCTGACGCTGGTTGCCGGCCGGGTCGCGCACGAATAGTCTCGAACCAAAGCTTCGTTCAAACGACGCCGGCTGGAAGCGCTCATGGGTGGGTTTTACTATGGCGGGGCGTTGGCGCTGGCGCTCGGCTATTGTCTTGGCTCCATTCCCTTTGGGCTGGTGCTCACGAAGCTCACCGGGGGGGGCGATTTGCGCTCGATCGGCTCGGGCAACATCGGCGCCACCAACGTGCTGCGGACCGGACGCAAGGGGCTTGCGGCGGCGACGCTCGCACTCGACGCTCTCAAGGCGACGCTGGCCGTGGTCGCGGCCTGGTTGGCGTTCGGGCCGCCGACGGCGATCGCCGCCGCGGCGGGCGCGGTCCTCGGACACATGTATCCGGTGTGGCTCAAGTTCAAAGGCGGCAAGGGCGTGGCGACCTACCTCGGCGGCCTCATCGGCCTCGCCTGGCCGGCGGCGATCGTGTTCGTCGTCGTATGGCTCGCGGTCGCGGCGCTCACGCGCTACTCTTCCGCCGCGGCGCTGGCCGCGACGCTCGCCTCCCCGGTCGCAATGGCGGCGATCGGCGAGGGCGGCGCGGCGCTCGTCTTCGCCGCGCTCTCGGCGTTGATCTGGTTCAAGCACAGCGCCAACATCGTTCGCCTGCTCCAAGGCTCCGAGTCGAAAATCGGGCAGAAAACCTGAGTAGCCGATGGCGAAGCCCGATTCGCGCCTTACCGACCAGCAGCGCTTCGACTGGCTGCGTCTCGTCCGGTCGGAGAATGTCGGCCCGCGCACCTTCCGCGCGCTCATCACCAATTGCGGCGGGGCGGGGGCGGCGCTCAAGGCGCTGCCCGATCTCGCCCGGCGCGGCGGCGCGAGCCGCGAAATTCGCGTCGCCGCGGCCGAGGACATCGAACGCGAGCTCATCGCCGCGCGCAAGCTCGGGGTGCGCTTCGTCGCCCTCGGCGAGCCGGACTATCCGCCGTTGCTGCGGCAGATCGATTCCGCGCCGCCGATTCTCGCCCTCCGCGGGCGCGCAGAGGCGCTGAGGACTGCGGCGGTAGCGATCGTCGGCTCCCGCAACGCCTCCGCCGCCGGGCTTACTTTCGCCGAACGGCTGGCGCGCGGCCTCGGCCAGGCTGGCTACGTGGTCGTTTCGGGGCTGGCGCGGGGGATCGACCAGCGCGCCCATGTCGCGAGCCTGGAGACTGGCGCGGTCGGCGTGCTCGCCGGCGGGCACGGCAAGCCCTATCCGGGCGACGCCGTGCCGCTGATGGAGCGGATGGTCGAATTGGGCGCGGTCGTGTCCGAGATGCCGATCGAGTGGGAGCCGCGCGGACGCGACTTTCCGCGCCGCAACCGCATCGTCTCGGGGCTCGCCCTGGGCACCGTGGTCATCGAGGCGGCGCGCGGCTCCGGCTCGCTCATCACCGCGAGATTCGCCGTCGAGCAAAACCGCCAGGTCTTCGCCGTGCCCGGCTCGCCACTCGACCCTCGCGCCGAGGGGACCAACGATCTCCTCAAGCAGGGCGCGACCATCTGCACTGGCGCCGACGACGTGCTGACGGCGCTCGAGCCGGTGCGCACGAACGACCTCCCCGCGATGCTCGAAGCCGGCGGTGAGCCCGGCGAGCCGCTGTGGGGGGAGCATTCCTTATTCGGCGTCGACCCGGAAGCGACCCCGCGATCCCGGGCCGGCGACGAATTCGACGACGCGGGCGGCGTGGACTTCAGGAGCGGCGACGATGCCGAGGCCGCGCGCGAGCGCATCATCGCGCTGCTCGGCCCTTCGCCGATAACGCTGGACGAGCTCGGCCGGGCCGCCGAGGCTTCGGCGCGCGCGGTGCGAGTGGCGCTGCTCGAGCTCGCCGGGCGGATCGAATATTCCGGCGAGCGGGTCGCCCTGCGGGCGACCGCGGACGAAACCTGAGACGAGCGGCTTTTCAGTCGAGCGAATTGCTCGCATAGGACTGGCGATCGCTGGCCGCAGTCGGGTAAGAGTCTTCGTTTTCGGGCTCGGTCTCGGCGACCGCGTTGGTGCGAACAAAGAGTTCGCTTTCCGCTTTCACCATCCCGAGAAAATATGCGAGCAGGTCGAGACGCGCCGCGACCGCCATGGCTTCGAGCTGGGCGGTCATGTCGGTGATATAGTGAGCGATGTCGAGAGCTTCCTGCGTCGCGACCCCGCGAGACGGATCGTCGGATCTCTTGGGCGCCCGCACGGGAGCGCTCTTTGCGGCTCTCCCATGTTCGCCCCGTTTCCTTCGCGGGAAACCCAGTTCATCGGCCATCGATTCAGACAGTCCATCCGGAAGAGCGAGGCAGACGCCCTCCGATTCGCCGCTCACGCGGAAATGAGCCTTCTTCGACGTTGTCGACACGACGATTCGGGCTTGCCCCTAGTTTACAGTGTATAAGACGCCGATTTCAGGTCATATGACAAGTCATTCTCGACAACAATTCGGGCGCCTGACATCCACAATAATGTTGAGATGAGGCGATGAACGGTCAGTCCGGAGCACGCGTTAGACCCGCGAGGCGGTCCAAGGCGCCCTGCAAAATATAGGCGGCCGCCATTTTGTCGATGACTTGCGCTCGCCGGGCGCGCGAAACGTCATTGGCGATGAGCGATCGGGTCACGGCGGCAGTCGAGAACCGCTCATCCCAGAATACGATCGGCAATGGGGTGCGCTTCGACAGATTGCGCGCGAACGCCCGCGTCGATTGCGCGCGGGCGCTGTCGCGCCCGTCGAGACCGAGGGGCAGCCCGAGGACGATTGCGGCGATGTCGAACTCGGCGAAGATCGCGGTCAGCGCCTCGGCGTCGCGTGCGAATGCGCGGCGCGGCAGGGTCTTCAGCGGCGAAGCGAGGCGCCGCTCGACGTCCGAGATCGCAAGACCGATTGTCTTTGTTCCAAGATCGACGCCGAGCAAGCGCGCCTTGGGTGGAAGGCTGAGGGCGAGGTCTTCGATGGCGATCGGGACGGGCATGGCCGCGAGCGGCTACCATGGCGCGCCGCCCGCGTCGAACGACGGACGGCCGCGAGCCGGGCCGCCCGCGCGCAGCGTTGCTGTTTGCCAGCAAAGTAAAGGCGATGTATAGGGGCGCGCCGTGTTCGGGCATGTTTTGGGAGCTTTCGATGTCGGTCGATCTCGAGGCCGTCCGCCGCATCGCGCATCTCGCGCGCATCGATGTGACCGAAGCGGAGACCCCGCATCTGCAAAGCGAGATCAACGCGATTCTCAAGTTCGTCGAGGCCCTCGATGCGGTCGATGTCGACGGCGTCGAGCCGATGACCTCGGTCATTCCGATGCGCCTGCCGATGCGCAAAGACGTCGTCACGGACGGCGACATTGCGCCCCTGGTGCTCGCCAATGCGCCGATGACCGAGGATGGCTTCTTTGTCGTCCCCAAAGTGATCGAGTGACCCGCCAAGGCGGCGCGCCCGGCATCAAGGACTCAATTTGACCGACCTGACTTCCCTGACGCTCGCCGAGGCGCGCGATCGTTTGAAATCCCGGGCCATTTCGAGCGTCGAGATCACCACAGCTCATCTCGAGGCGATCGAGCGCGCGAAGGCGCTCAATGCGTTTGTCGCGCTGACGGCGGAGAAGGCGCGGCAAATGGCGGAAGCGAGCGACGCCCGCCTCGCCAAGGGGGAGGGGGCTCCGCTCGAAGGGTTGCCGATCGGCGTCAAGGATCTTTACGCCACCGAAGGCGTGCATACGCAGGCCTGCAGCCACATCCTGGACGGCTTCAAGCCGCCCTACGAATCGACCGTCACCGCCAACTTGTGGCGCGACGGCGCGGTGATGCTCGGCAAGCTCAATATGGACGAGTTCGCTATGGGCTCGTCGAACGAGACCTCCTACTATGGACCGGTCGCTTCGCCCTGGCTGCCGCCGAACTGGAGCCGCGACAGGGCGCGAGCGGCGCTTCTTTCCGGCAAACGCGGCCTTCTCACGCCCGGCGGCTCGTCCGGGGGCTCCGCGTCCGCCGTCGCCGCGCGACTGTGCCTCGCCGCGACCGCCAGCGACACCGGCGGCTCGATCCGCCAGCCCGCGGCCTTCACCGGCATTGTCGGCATCAAGCCGACATATGGCCGTTGCTCGAGGTACGGCATGGTCGCCTTCGCCTCTTCGCTCGATCAGGCCGGGCCGCTCGCGCGCACCGTCAGCGATGCCGCGATCATGCTGCGGTCGATGGCGGGGCCAGACCCGAGGGATTCGACCTGCTCGCCTGCCCCCGTTCCCGACTATGAAGCCGCGGTCGGGCGCTCGGTAAAGGGCATGACCATCGGCGTGCCGAAGGAATATCGCCTCGACGGGATGAACAGCGAAATCGAAGCCCTGTGGTCGCTCGGCGCCGAGTGGCTTCGGGGCGCCGGGGCGCGCGTCGTCGAGGTCAGCCTCCCGCACACGCCCTATGCGCTGCCCGCTTATTATATAGTGGCGCCGGCGGAAGCCTCGAGCAACCTCGCCCGTTACGACGGCGTGCGCTACGGCCTGCGTGAGCCGGCCGCCGATATCATCGGGCTTTACGAGAAGACCCGCGCCAAGGGCTTCGGGGCGGAAGTGCGCCGGCGTCTCATGATCGGCGCCTACGTTCTCTCGGCTGGCTATTACGATGCCTATTACGTTCGGGCGCAGAAAATCCGCACCCTCATCAAGCGCGATTTTGAGCGCGCTTTCGCCGAGGGCGTCGACGCGATTCTAACGCCCGCGACTCCCTCGCCGGCGTTCGGGATCGGCGAGAAGGGATCGGAGAACCCGGTCGAAATGTACCTCAACGACATCTTCACGGTGACGGTCAATATGGCCGGCCTGCCCGCACTCGTCGCGCCCGCGGGCCTCTCGAGCGACGGCTTGCCGCTCGGGCTGCAGCTCATCGGCCGCCCGTTCGACGAGGAGACGCTGTTTGCGCTGGGCGAGACGATTGAGCAGTCGGCGGGCCGAATGAGGCTTCCCGAGCCGTGGTGGGCGTGAGGCGCTCCGCCCCAATTCGATTTTGACAGAGATGAGGACGATCGACATGGCGACGGAGCGGAGAAGCGCGAACCTCATCAAGGGCGCGACCGGCGACTGGGAGGTGATCATCGGTCTCGAGGTCCACGCCCAGGTGACCTCACGCTCGAAGCTGTTCTCCGGCGCTTCGACGGCGTTCGGCGGCGAGCCCAACGCGCATGTCTCGCTGGTCGACGCGGCGATGCCGGGGATGCTGCCCGTCATCAATGGCGAATGCGTGGCTCAGGCGGTGCGCACCGGCCTCGGCCTCAAGGCGAAGATCAATCTTCGTTCGATTTTCGACCGCAAGAACTATTTCTATCCCGACCTGCCCCAGGGCTATCAGATTTCCCAGTACAAGAGCCCGATCGTGGGTGAGGGGGAAATCCAGGTCGACCTCACCCCCGACCATTCCATCAGGGTCGGAATCGAGCGGCTGCATCTGGAGCAGGACGCCGGCAAGTCCCTGCACGACCAGTCGCCGACGATGAGCTTGGTCGACCTCAACCGTTCTGGGGTCGGCCTGATGGAGATCGTCTCCAAGCCGGACATGCGCTCGTCCGAGGAGGCGAAGGCCTATGTCGGCAAGCTGCGCACCATCCTGCGCTATATCGGCTCGAGCGACGGGGACATGGAGAAGGGCAACCTGCGCGCCGACGTCAATGTTTCGGTGCGCCGCCCCGGAGAGCCGCTCGGCACCCGCTGCGAGATCAAGAACGTCAACTCGATACGCTTCATCGGCCAGGCGATCAAAGCCGAAGCCCGGCGGCAGATCGCGGTCATCGAGGACGGCGGCAATGTCGACCAGGAGACGCGCCTGTTCGACCCGGCGCGCGGCGAGACGCGGTCGATGCGCTCGAAGGAGGAGGCGCACGACTATCGCTACTTCCCCGACCCCGACCTGCTGCCGCTCGAACTCGACCAGGCCTTCGTCGATGCACTCGCCGCCGATCTGCCTGAGCTGCCCGACGCCAAGCGGGCGCGCTTCATCGCGGCGTATGGCCTATCGACCTACGACGCCTCGATCCTCGTGGCCGAGCGGGACACCGCGGATTTCTTCGAGGCCGCGCTCAAGCATGGGCATGGCGGGCGCGACCCCAAGGCTCTGGCCAATTGGCTGATGGGCGACGTCGCAGCGCAGGCCAATGCGCAGGGCGTATCAGTGGCGGAAGCGGGCCTGAGCCCGGCCGCTCTGGCGAGCCTCGTCGATCTTATCGCCGAGGGGGTAATATCCGGCAAGATCGCCAAAGACCTTCTCGCGAGGCTCTTCGCCGAGGACCGAGGCGCCGATCCACGTGCGCTGGTCGAGGCGCGCGGTCTGCGCCAAGTGACCGACGTCGGCGCAATCGAAAGCGTTGTCGACGCCGTCATCGCGGCCAATCCCGACAAGGCGGAACAGGCGAAGGCGAAGCCCGGGATGTTGGGCTGGTTCGTGGGTCAAGTGATGAAGTCGACCGGCGGCAAAGCCAATCCGCAAGCGGTGAGCGAAGCGTTGAAGAAGCGGCTCAGGGTCTGACTCTCAGCCGAATCACTCGCGGCGAATCACTTGATTCGCGGCGTGTTTCGAGCAACCGGGTCCGCGTTTGCAACGTCCCAACGACAAAAATGTGATGACAGCGATGAAGAAAAATTCGATTGCGACGAGCACGCGCGCCGTTTCGATTTGATACGTTCGCTGCCGCAGAGCGCGTTGATCATCGCGCTGTCTGACACGTCTGGGACCGGTTCTGCGAGCATGACGACGGCATGCGTTCCGGCCGACTCCATCCTCGGAGACGCCTAGAAAATATGGCCAAAGCAAGAATTGGCGTGCCCTTGCGCGTCCTTCGCGCGCATGCATCGCGCGCCAACACGCTTACGCTGCGACGCAGCTGAAGGCAGCGCGCAAGCGCTCTCGCTAGTGAACGGTCAGGCGCCCGAGCGCGCGCGATAATTCGATAGTCACGGCGTTCCGCGCGTGTTGCGCGCGTATGCAACTCTTGCATGGATTCAAAACGAATGTACTTTCCGCCCTGCATCTGCGTGGCGCAAGAATCCGCGCCAAGCGCAGACGATTGAGAGGGACGCGATAAATGCCGAAAGCTGCTACCAAGAAGACGGCGAAGAAGTCCGCCGCCAAGAAGCCCGCGAAGAAATCCGCCCGCAAGGTGGTCGCGAAGAAGGCGACGCGCAAAGGCGCGGTCAAGAAGGCCTCTGCGAAAAAGTCCTCGAGAAGGGCAGCAGGGAAGAAGTCCGCGGGCAAAAAGGCCGCCAAAAAATCGGCCGCTAAGCGCGCGCCGGCCAAGCGGAAGAAAGTAATGCCCATGGGCACTCCCGGGTCGTCTGAAACGCCGCCAGCCGCCTGATCGGTTTGCGCGTTGCGACGTATCGGCTGATCAGGCGCGGTTGCCAGAGGTGCGGCCTCGCCTGATCAGCCCTTTCGTGATTCACGTTGGAGTTCAAGCGCGTCCGTTTTGGTCGTCGGATGGCGGGTCGCGGTTTAAGCCAGGGAAGCACGATGAACGTCGGCGCAGCGAGGGGACGCGCCTTTCGGGAGATGAGGCCGGCCGGTTGAAGAGCGGCGATGCGCGGCCTGGTCGAGGAACTCCCTAGGTCACGATTGCCAGTCGGCTGCGGATGGAGGCAAGGCGTCCGTCTGGTTGCCAGGTCTAGCCTCCGTCATTCGCCATTCGTAGACCAGGCATCGGCGCGCGGACGCGCGGCCAAGAGCGTCAAGGGCAGACGACGGCGGACTTGCCTCGGATCAAAATTGGCTTGCGTGGCCGTTGCGGGTCCGGCGGTGCAACGCCGCGGTCGAGGCCGCCGGCTTGCCACGCCAAGGCGTGTCGGCTGATGAGGGATCGCGCGGAACTTCATTCGATCAGCGCGTGCGCCAATCGCCATCGTCGAGCGCTTGCAATGACGGGAGGCGTCGGGCATATGTCGCGGCGCGCTTTCCGCGCGGGAGACGTGGCCGAGAGGCTGAAGGCGGCGGTTTGCTAAACCGTTATAGGGTTGTAAAGCTCTATCGAGGGTTCGAATCCCTCCGTCTCCGCCAGCGCTCAAACCAGCTTTCGCTGCAGACATGAGGACGCGATTTCCGCGGTTTTGAGCGCCGACCGCGCGCGATGCATTTGGCGGCGCGCCGATCGGGACCAGAGCTCACGGCAGGGGTCGGCGGCAACCCGCGCGCCGGGCGTCGGCCGGCGCAGAGCGCGATCGCTAACCGCCAAAAGCATCGCCGGAAGCGTGAATTGACTTGACTTCGCCGGGTTTGGTTCAATGATAGCGGCCAAAGCAGCCGGCGGCGGCCGCCGGTCCAGAACGCGAGGTATTCCGCAATTGCGCCTCTTGCAGCCCCTCCTGATTGCGGTCTGCGCCGTCGCGGCGGGCGTCTGCCCGGCTTTCGCGCAGGAGCACATTGGCTCCGCCGCTCTGGCGCATAACGACGTTACCCGCGAGCTCGCCGGGGCCGCTGGCCCGCTTGCCGCTGGAGACTCGGTCTATCGCAATGAAACCGTGCGCACCGGCGCAGATTCGACTGCCAAGCTGGTCTTTCTCGATTCGACCAATCTGGGGGTGGGTCCGATATCCAGCGTGAAGCTCGACAAGTTCGTCTACGTCGGCGAGTCGAACGGGCAGAAGATGTCGGTCAATCTCGCCAAGGGAGTCTTTCGTTTCACCACCGGCGCGCTCGACAAGAAGGCCTATGAAATCACGACCCCGACGGCCGCGATCGGCGTGCGCGGCACCGTGCTCAACATCGCCGTCGAGAGCGGGGAGACTCGTGTGACACTGGTCGAGGGCCAGGCTCTCGTCTGCCCGCGCCGGGCAGGGATCACTCTCGCACAGCAGGAACGCAACTGCGCCAAGGCCAATGGCGGGGTCGGAGGGTCGCGCTGCGATTGCGTCGATTTGAAGAACGAAGGTCAGACCGCGCGGGTCACAAAAACCGCGAGCGAGTCATCGAATGCAGTCAATTATGCGTACAATGATAGCGGCTTCCCTTCCGGAGGGCTGTGCGGCCGCTGACGGGCCGACCTGAAGCGGGCGTTCGCCATGTGGCCCTCCGGCCACTCCCCGTGAATGGCTCAGGGGGGAAGGCCACGACTTAACCCCGAATTATTGTGGACTTGGCAAGATCGGGCAATGTCCTTCGCCTTGCCGTTTGTCCGCGCGTCGAGCGCCGCCGGTTCCGGCGTCCGTCTTTCCGGGCTCGGCCTGGCCGCGATCGCGATTGCCCTGTTCGCGCTTGCGGCGTTCTCGCCGAGGGTGCTGGGCGACGGCGACACCTTCTCGCATCTGGCGACGGGCGAATGGATCATCGCCCACGGCGCCGCGCCGCGCGCGGACCCGTTCAGCCAATCAATGCCGGGCGCGCCGTGGATCGCGCACGAATGGCTGTCCGAGGTCCTCATGACGCTCGCCTCGGCGGCTGGAGCGGCGTCGTGCTCTTGACCGCCGCCGCCGTGGCCGTTGCAGCGCTGATTGTCGGCTTGAGCGCTGCGCGTAGCCTTCGCGGCGCGCCGCTCATCGCGATAGTCGGGCTCGGTTTGGGACTGGCGACGGCGAGCCTGCTCGCGCGCCCGCACATGCTCGCTTTGCCGCTGGCGGCGGCCTGGGGCACCGGACTGATTGCGACGGCCGATCGCGGCCGTACGCCGCCGATCGCGCTCGCGGCGCTGATGACCGCATGGGCCAACATGCACGGCGGCTTCATTTTCGGCCTCCTGCTGATCGGGCCGTTTGCGCTCGAGGCGCTGGCGGAAGCGCCTGCGCGAGGGCGGCTCGCGGCCGTCGCGGATTGGGCGCTGTTCGGCTTGGCCTCCCTCGCCGCCTCGCTCGTCAATCCCTACGGCGTCAAGGCGCTGGCGTTGCCCTTTCGGCTGATGAGCGTCGAGAATCTGTCGCGGATCAGCGAATGGCGGCCCCAGGACTTCAGTCAATTGGGGCCGATGGAGATAGCGCTGCTCATGCTCCTTGGGTTTGCGCTGACCCGCCCGCTCGTCATGCCGCCGATCCGAGCCGCGCTGGTCGTTGTTCTTGTCGCCATGGCGCTCCAGCACTCGCGCCATCAGCTGCTCCTCGGCATTGTTGGGCCGATGCTGCTCGCGGCGCCGATCGCGCGGGCGATCGGCGGGGGCCCGGTCGAAGGCGGGCGGTGGAGCGCGGCGCGCATCGCGATCGCGACGACCGTCGCGGCGGCGCTGGCGCTCAGCGCGGCGCGGCTGGTCGCGCCGATCGAGAGAGCGGATGGAGCGGCCGCCCCGATCTCCGCCCTCGCGGCGGTCCCGCAGGAGTTGACGGCAAAGCCGGTGCTCAACGAATACGGCTTCGGCGGCTATCTGATCTGGTCGCATGTGCGCCCGTTCATCGACGCGCGGGCCGAACTCTATGGCGACGCGATGCTGAGCCTCTACGACAAACTCCAGGCGGGCGATCCCGCTGCGATTGAGACCACGCTCGCCCGCTACGATATCGCCTGGACGATCTTCCCGCCCGACGCCCGGATCGTTGCCATCCTCGACCGCGAGCCGGGCTGGCGGCGCCTCTACGCCGACGCCTTTGCAGTCGTCCAAGTGCGCGATGGCGCGGCGCCGGAAGAGCCTGGCTTAAGAGGCGACTGAGAGCACGGTCCGCCCTCAGGGCCGATGCTTAGGGCAAGGCGCCGCGCCGGCTCAGTTCCCTTTCGAGATCGACGCCGGGGCGGTAGTGGATCGCCGCCATGCCGAGGGTTTCGGCGGCGCGAATGTTGGCCGGCGAATCGTCGATGAACAGCAAGTCCTCGGGCTCTGCGCCGGCGCGCTCGAACAGGATTTCGTAGATCCGCGCGTCGGGCTTGACGGCGCCGACATGGCCGGAGATTACCGCGACGTCGAAGGCGTTCAGGAACGCGTGCTGCTCGCGGGCGAGCGCAAATTTGTCGCTCGCGAAGTTGCTGAGTGCGTGCACCGGCCGGCCGGCTGACTTGAGACGCCGCAGGAGGGCGACATTCTCTTCGATCGGGCCGCCGAGCGTGTCGATCCACCGTTCGTGGAAGAGGCGCAATTCGTCGGCGAATTCGGGAAAGGCCGCGGCCCGCGCCTCGATCGCCGCAGCGAAGTCAGGCGCGGTGTCGGTATGGGCGACGAAATCCATCGCCAGCGCGGTCGAGAGAAAGCGCTCCATCCGCGCCTCGTCGTCGAACGTCTTGCGGTAGAGGTTGCGCGGGTTCCAGCGCAGAAGCACGTTGCCAATGTCAAAGACGACGATCAAAGGGAATCTTCCTCTCGCGTGAAACGTTCGCCCGATTGTGGGCGATGATAAACTTCGCTGGCGCGCCTGCGCGGGGTCATGTCGACGCCGCCTCAGAACTCTGGACAGCGCGCGAAAAAGGCGTAGATTGTTTATGGGGTGGCCACCGCTGGGATTTCAAGCGGGCGATTCTGACGTCTCAGCGACACTGCGCGACGCGATCCGGGCGGATCCATCTTTCGCCTGGACAGTGTTTCGAAACGTTGCGCATCATTGAGATAATTGGCAACACGCAGTTCCATTGCTTGTTTTCGGGGAGGTATTTCGAGATGCATATTACCCGTATTCTTTTGCTCGCTGTGCTCGTGACGCACCTAACAATTGGCGAGGCGCCCGCGCAGACGACCCCCGTAATTTTTACTGACCAGGGTTCCGGCTGGACGCCGGAATTGCGGGCAGAGTTCTACAGTCAGGATCAGGGATCAAAGATGATTTCCTTGGCCTGGCTGCGCTCGCTAAAGCAAGCGAACGGCCAACCGTTCTTGTCCGATAGCCTTGCGCGTTACGGTTACTTGCCGAATCCGGCCAATGCGAACGGGCTGCCGATTGGATTCACCGCTGCGGGGCTCGCCGGAACCGAAGTAGTCGGTATGACTTGCTCCGCCTGTCACACCAGGCAAATCACCGCCGAGGGAAAGACCTATCGCATCGACGGCGGCCCGGCCTTCGCGGATTTTCAGAGTTTGCTAGGCGACCTCGATACCGCGGTGGGGAAGGTTGTGGCGAGCGATGCGGCGTTCGCGCCTTTTGCATCCGCGGTGCTTGGCTCGTCCTCGCCGGACCCTCAGGACGTCGCTGCGCTCAAACAACAAGTAGACGCCTGGTATCTGCGCTATCACGCGCTCATCTCCCGCGCGCTGCCGCCCCACCCCTGGGGACCCGCGCGGTTGGACGCAGTCACCATGATCTTTGACCGGTTGACCGGCTTGGACCTCGGTCCGCCGCCCAGCCTGCTGATCGAGGAGAATATCACGGTCGCCGATGCTCCGGTTCGCTATCCGTTTTTGTGGAACGCGCCGATACAAAACAAGACGCAGTGGTCCGGCTTCGCCCCCAACGGCAATGATGTGCTCGCCCTGGTCCGCAACCTCGGCGAGGTCTACGGGGTATTCGGCGTCTTCCAGCCAGAAAAACAAGGCTTGATCATCCACTTCAACAATTCGGCGAATTTCGCCGGCCTCAACAGGAATGAGCAACTGGTTCGCCAGATTGGACCGCCAAAATGGCCCTGGCTGATCGACACCAATCTGGCGGCGCAAGGCAAGACGATCTACGAAAGGCCGCAAGATCAGGGGGGCTGCATTGACTGTCACGGGATAAAGGAAGTCGGCTTGCCCATTCAAACGAATTGGGACACGCCGGTCCAAAACGTTGGCACGGACACGCGCCAATTCGACGGCCTCGTCAGCCAGGTGAAAACCGGTGTGCTGCAAGGAGCCCCGGCGCCATCTCATCCGCCGCTGGGCGAGAGCAACTCCGCGACCTGCGTGCTCGCGGTCTCCGTGCTCGGCTCGATCCTTGAACACAATTGGCTGAATCTTGACATGGGCGGGATTGGGGCGGCCGCGGTCGCCCCGCCCGCCGGTCCCGCCGCAGCTTTGGCGTTTCCACCGTTCAATTTCAACGGCCGTCTGCCGCCGGAATTGAAAAGCCTGGACGAGGCATTCAAAATTCCGGGCGAGGCGGCCGTAGCCCCAGCCCCTGGCGCTGCGCCGCCTTGCGTGCCGCTGTCAAAAGGCGCCTACGAAGCCCGAGTGCTGGAGGGGATCTGGGCCGCGGCGCCTTATCTGCACAACGGCTCGGTTCCGACCCTTGCGGAATTGCTCAAGCCATGGGCGCAGCGCGCGCCAAAATTCAAGATCGGTCAAGCTTACGATACCGCGAATGTTGGGCTTGCGGTCGATCAGGCGCAGTTCAACTACGAACTGCAAACCTCCGACTGCGCGAACCTCAACTCCGGCAACAGCCGATGCGGTCATGAGTATGGCACGACCCTCCCCGCTGCGGAAAAAAAGGCGTTGCTGGAATACCTCAAGACCTTGTGAGGCGGGCATCGCCGCGCAGGCCGACCCCGTGCATCCAAGAGGGGAAGGACGGCCGGGGGAAGGACGGCCGGGACGGATGGTGCGCGCGCTGACGAACTCTACCGCGAGAACTTCTTATACTTCAGCCGGTGCGGGATGACGCTGTCGATCCCGAGGCGGCGCTTTTTGTCTTCCTCGTAGTCGGCGAAATTGCCTTCGAACCATTCGACGTGGCTGTCTCCCTCGAAGGCGAGCATGTGGGTGGCGATGCGGTCGAGGAAGAAGCGGTCATGGCTGATGATGACGGCGCAGCCGGCGAAGTCGAGCAGCGCTTCCTCGAGCGCGCGAAGCGTGTCGACGTCGAGGTCGTTGGTCGGCTCGTCGAGCAGCAGAAGATTGGCTCCGCTCTTAAGCATTTTCGCCAGGTGCACGCGGTTGCGCTCGCCGCCCGAAAGCTGGCCGACCTTCTTCTGCTGATCGGGGCCCTTGAAGTTGAAGGCCCCGACATAGGCTCGGCTGTTCATCTCGCGCTTGGCGAGAGAGATGATGTCGTAGCCGCCGGAGATTTCCTCCCACACCGTCTTCTTGGCGTCGAGCGCGTCGCGCGACTGGTCGACATAGCCGAGCTCGACTGACTCTCCGATCTTGATCGCCCCCGAGTCGGGCTTTTCCTGGCCAGTGATCATGCGGAAGAGCGTCGTCTTGCCGGCGCCGTTGGGGCCGATGACGCCGACGATGCCGCCGGGCGGAAGCTTGAATGACAGCTTGTCGATGAGCAGCCGATCGCCGTAGCCCTTCGACAGGTCGACGAAATCGATCACGTTCTGGCCGAGCCGCTCGGCTACGGGAATGACGATCTGCGCCGTCGTCGGCGCCTTGTCGTTCTGCTTCTTCACGAGTTCGTCATAAGCCGCGATGCGCGCCTTGGACTTCGCTTGCCGCGCCTTCGGCGAAGAGGCGATCCACTCGCTCTCCTCGGCAAGGGCGCGCTGGCGGGCGACCTCCTCGCGCCCCTCCTGTTCGAGCCGCTTCTGCTTCTGCTTGAGCCACGACGAATAATTGCCCTCGTAGGGGATGCCGCGGCCGCGATCGAGCTCGAGGATCCAACCCGTGACGTTGTCGAGGAAGTAGCGGTCGTGGGTGACGATGAGGATGGCGCCCGGATAGGCGCGCAGATGCCCCTCGAGCCAGTTGACGGTCTCGGCGTCGAGATGGTTGGTCGGCTCGTCGAGCAGCAGGAGCTCCGGCTTCTCGAGCAGCAGCCGGCAGAGCGCGACCCGGCGGCGCTCGCCGCCCGAAAGCGTGGCCACGTCCGAATCGTCCGGCGGGCAGCCGAGCGCGTCCATCGCCTGCTCGACCTGGCTGTCGAGATCCCATAGGCCCTTCGCCTCGATCTCGTCCTGCAGCCGGGTCATCTCGTCGGCGGTTTCGTCGGAATAGTTCATCGCCAATTCATTGTAGCGGTCCAGGATCGCCTGCTTGTCCTTGACCCCGAGCATCGCGTTGCCTCGCACGGTGAGCGCTGGATCGAGCTGAGGTTCCTGCGGCAGGAAGCCGACCCTGGCGCCCTCGGCGACGAAGCCTTCGCCGACGAATTCCGTGTCGAGTCCCGCCATGATGCGCAAAAGCGTCGACTTGCCCGAGCCGTTGACGCCGAGCACGCCGATCTTGGCGTCCGGGTAGAACGACAGGTTGATGTTGTCGAGAACCTTCTTGCCGCCTGGCCAGGTCTTGCCGAGGCCTTGCATATGATAGATGAACTGGCGCGCGGCCATTTCCAAAATCCTTCAACGGAATGGGGAGGAATTGCGGTCAGCGCTTAGCAGGGGCGGGAAGGGGTGGCAATCCCGACCGCGCCCGCGCGCACCCGAGCCTATTGCCCGCAGCCGCCCGCGCCGCAGGCGACGAGATCGAGCACTTCCGGGTTCTTGGAATAGCCAGTGTGCGCGCTCAGCGGATCGGCGAACAGGCCGAGCCACGCAGTTGCGTTCGGGTAGAGCACGTTGCTCGTCTCGAAGGCGTGGGGGTCTGCGCCAGCCTGCCGGTAATTCCGCCGATTGAGCTCGTAACTCAAGAGGTCGTTGGGGTCGGTGAAGGCGACGATTTCGAGCGGTTGGGTCTCGGGCGGCGCAGCCTCAGGCCCGGCGCCTGCCGGGCGACCCTGCGCGCGGACGCGGGCCCCGCGCCAGCGGCGCACGCGATCGAGGAAGGCGTTGAGCTTCGTGCTTTCGAGGGACGGACCGGCGCCCGGCGCGCTGGGTCGCGGCTTCAGGTCAGCGAGTTCGAGCAGCGGGATTTGATTGGCGAACATGTAGAGCTGCCGGAGCCGCGAGAACAACGGCTCTCCGGCTGGAGAATTGACGCCGCCGCAATTCAGCGCCTCGATCGCGTCAAACAGCATATAGCTGCCGAGGCTCTCCGAGATCAGCGCGACGCTGCCGTGCGCGGTCGCCGTTGGGACGCAGCGGTCGTTGACGAACTCGCCGTCGAGAAAGGCGCAGAGCCCCATCATCACTCCGCGCCGCATGACCGTCTGGTAGCTGCCGAGATAGAGCGTCGCGTCGCTGAGGCCGTCATTGAGGACGCCGGTCTTGATCAGCCCGTTGATTGTCGCGCGTGGCAGCGCGTTGTCCGACGCAAACTGATGCTGCTTGATGCTCGCGGTCAGCGGCGACCAGTTGAGCGCCGTGACTTTCAGTCGTTCCTCGTCGCGGTCGTAGAGGTGATAGACGCGCAGGTTGATGTCCGCGCTCTCGCCGCCGAAGCTCACGGCGCCGGGAACGGAGTGAGGCTCATCGCGATATTCGACGCGGGCGAGCCCAAGCCGGCTCGCAAGGCCCCCGACCAGATCGTCCGCATAGTCATTCTGCTGCGTCGT
The DNA here is from genome assembly GCA_963794155.1 of uncultured Alphaproteobacteria bacterium. GTDB lineage: Bacteria > Pseudomonadota > Alphaproteobacteria > Rhizobiales > Beijerinckiaceae > Roseiarcus. Next base: position 25,525 of record CAWCCX010000015.1, read on the forward strand.
CATGCCGTGGACGACGAAGAGCCGCACCGGGTCGCCCTGGGGTTCGCCAACGGGCGCGAGCGCTCTAAGGCCGTCGAAGGAATGATCGATCTGAGGCGCAGCGCAACCCGCTGCCGCCGCGGCGAACGCAAGCGCCGCCCATGCAACGCGATGGCGTCGAGCCCGCCGCATGCGAATCATCGCCCGCCCCTCCGGCCTGGCGGTCAATTTGTCGTGAGCCGCGACAGCGAGCAAGCATGAATTTGCAGCGCCGACCGAGAGCGCGCCTAAGTTGAAGACGGTAAGCCGCATCAAGGCGCCGCTTGCGCGCCTGGAGTGGCGAAGGAGCCCATTGCCATGCGAATGGTCCTCAGCTTCGCAATGATGGTTGCGGCGGCGCCGGTCGTCGCCGCCGACCCGCCGTTGACGATCGAGCGGCTCATCGGCGAGGGATGGGAGATCGCTGGCTATGCAAGCGGCTATGACAATCGGTCGACGCTGATTCTGTTCCGCCACAAGGACAAGAGCTATCTCGTCCAGTGCTCGACCCTGTACGACGTGACCCGCAACCCGCGCGTGACTGTCAATTGCTACGAATTGCGGTGATGGTGCGGGTCGGCTCCGGCCCCTCATGCGGCGGGCGGTTGCCTGCCGCCTTTCCCCGAGAGGAAAAGGGGCGCGCCTGGCGCAGGCGCGTCTACAACGCGCCCAGTCTTGCGGCGATCAAATCCGCCGTCCTGCGCGCGGCAACCCCAAATCCGCTCAGGAGCTGCTGCAACAAATTCTTGCGCGGTTCGGTCGAGACTTCATAGAGGCGCGCGCTGTCTCGGGCGCGAAACAGGAGTTCGTCTCCGGTCGAGAGTTCATCGACGAGGCCAAACCCGAGCGCTTCGCGCGCCAGCCAATGGTCGCCGTTGGCGACCTTGGCCATGTCGACGTTCGGGCGGCATTCATGGACGTGGGTCTTGAACGCTTCGTGGGTCGCGTCGAGCTTGCCGCGGAAATGCTCGCGTCCCGCCGGCGTGATCTCGCCCAGGACCGAGACGGTGCGTTTGAACTCGCCGGCCGTCATCTCCTCGAAATCGATCTCGTTCTTCTGCAGGAGCCGATGGAGGTTCGGAACCGGCGCGACGACCCCGATCGAGCCGACGATCGCAAACGGCGCGGCCACGATGCGGTCGGCGGCGCAGGCCATCATATAGCCGCCGCTCGCCGCCACCTGATCGACCGAGGCGGTGACTTTGATCTTGTGCTCGCGCAGCCTGAGGATTTCGGCCGCCGCGAGCCCATAGCCGGTCACCGTTCCGCCGGGGCTTTCGATTCTGATCACGGCTTCGTCCGTTGCGGGCCGCGCCGCGATCAGGACAGCGTCGATTTCCGAGCCCAGGCGCTTGACTGCGCTCGCGCGCATGTCGCCCTTGAAGCTCAACACGTAGATGCGTTTTCCCGGCTCCTGACCGCGGCGCGCCTTGGCGGCGGCTTTGGCTTCCCTCTTGCGCGTCCGCGCAAGCCACTTGCGCTCCTTCTTGTCGAGGAGCGCGCCATCCATGGCGTCGCGCATGTCGTCATAGCGCTCGTTGAGCGAGCGGACCTTGATCTCTTTATCCTTGGCTTCGCCCGAGCGGGCGAGGCGCGCGATCAAAACCGCGAGGCCGCCCACGGCCGCAACAATCAGGAGCGCCTTCAACGCGAAGGCGGCGATGTCCAACCAGAACGCCATGAACGGGCTCCACGGAACCGAAACGCCAGATATAAGTCGAGCGCGCCCTTTTTCACGACGTGGACCGGATGACAAGCGGGCGGCGGCGCTACTCCCCCGCCTCGGGCGCCTCGGCGCCGAGCTTTTCGGCCAGGGCGGCGATGATCGGCTTTTGTCCGCGGGTCGCCTTCTCCATCGCTTCGGCGATCGAATACCAGGCCGCTCGGTCGACTTCGGGGAATTCCGCCGAGCGCCCGGAGCGCGGAGGCCACTCCATCGCAAACATGTTGCTCTTGAGCGACGCAGGATCGAAATCGCCCTCATGGGCAAAGGCGAAGATCGTCTTGCCACCGGGCTGCTTGTGCGCGCCCAGGTTGAGAACCTCGCCGGCAATCGTCATCCCGGTTTCCTCGAGGAATTCGCGCTTCGCCGCCGCGAGCCAATCCTCGCCCCCGTTCGTCAGCCCTTTGGGAATGGACCACGCATCGGCGTCCTTCCGGGCCCAGAACGGACCGCCCGGATGCACGAGCATGACTTCAACGCCGGCCGGACGTCGGCGAAAAAGGAGGATGCCCGCGCTGGTTTTCGCCACTCGCGTCTCTCTATTCCCGATGAGGAGTCACAAACACGCCGCCGGCTTCGGCAGGCGCGTTTGGGCCGCGGGGAGGCTTGAGGGGCGAGTGGTCGCCGAGATTGCGCGCGTAGATGTCGGCGTAGCGTCGCCGACGACGCGCTCGTAAAGATGGAACTCGAGCCTGCCGTCTGCTCAGCGCCGCGCCGACGATTGACCTGGGTGGAGACCTCTGCAAACTATTGTAATCCCCCGGTTAGTCCTTGAATTGCATTGAAGCCGCCAAGCATGTTTCTTATCTCATGAAAAAGGGTTGATGCCTGATAAAGAAAGATAAAAAATACAGTATAGAATAATATTGGAGTGCGAAACTCCCAAGCACAACACCATTTACCAGCACGAATGAACAGAGGATACTGAAATATCCAAACCACAGTGGATGCTAAGCAAGCACCTCCCATTAAATCAAAAGGAAAATGTGCCCCGATAAAGATTCTAGCGCTCTCTACAATCGCAATCCAGACGGCGACTAGATACCTTATCCTTGATTTGATGACGAATAGTACAACTACCAAGCCAGCAAAGACAGATGCGTGATCACTGGGAAAGGAATCCCACGTATTAAATTGTGGGATAGTCGTCCCGGGCGGAGGTTGAAAGGCGACAGCGCTATCGTAATAAGGTCTTACATTCGTAGAAAGATGGTGTTGTAGACATCAACTCAAAACGCCAGCTCCAAACGAAGCAAATATTCCGACGAATATCCTCGACCTCAATTCGGAATCTCTTGATGAAAGCCAATAGGCAAACAGAAGTCCGCAGAGTAAAACGCCCGAGAATGTGACATAGAAAGCCAAATCTGTTGTAACATTGTCGATAAATTTGCTTTTTCCGGAAAACGAATTGGTCCATCGAATCACTGGGTGAGATATGTTAGGGAATCGAGCTAAAATAAAACACGCTACAAATAATATGAAAGATATCAACGCATAGATCGTAACCTCATTGGTTGTGTAGCGAAGTCTTGGCCCAGTCTCAACGCTTGCCGGAAGCGATCTTTGAATTCATCTCTGTACGGCCCCCTTTGTACAACAATGTTAAACAATTTATGACAATCTATGCCAATGTGTCCGGGGCGTCAATAATAAGGCCGATCAGAGCACGGTTGCGCAAGCCGGGTACCGCCACTTGTGTCGGACACCGCGGCTGGGCGCATTTCGTAGAGAGCGGCCGACTTTGCCGGGGCTTTCCGGACGCTCGTGATCGCAAATCGTCTTGCGACGCTCGAGCTCGGCAAGCCGGCGCGGTTTGCGGTGTGAGGCGGAGACCGGAGCGGGGCCCGGTCATCGACGGCCGGATCGGCGGCGCCTCATCGCATTTGTGTGAGTTTCAATTCGGTGGTTAGGTCGAATAAAGACCCGCGATCTCGAGGAACGCGGGCAGCGCCTGGACCTAGGGGGCGCCGATGGATACGACGTCGAAAAGCGCGGACGGCACGTTCAATCGCCTGCTGCGCGGCTTGATTCAATATCTCCGCGCTTTGCTTCGCGGCCTCATTGAGGTTGCCCGCGCGCTCTTGCGATGGCTGGGCGTGGCCTTGATCCTTTTCGTGCTCGCGGTGCTTGCCGTCATCCTCACGAACGCCTTCATCAGCGTGCCGTACAACGTGGCGTTTCGCGCGCTCGATCCGGATTCCCCTGCGTGCCGCACTTCTGGTCAAGGTTGGACCGTGTTGGCCGAGGTGGGGAACGATGAGCGGCGGGCGATCGAGTCTCGGTGTCGACCAGGGTAAGCCTGTCGACTGGGAGATGCGCCTTAGGTGCTCCATCCAAACCCATGCGATCCCGGGGTATCAACTTCGGCAGGGTTCTGCGTTCGCCGCAACGGCCAGCCTCGCATACGACCTCGCCTTTCTTGAGTTCCAGGAAAACGGAGACCCCTACGTTCTGTGTGACGAACGTGAGTACGAGAACGACGAATGCGATGGGGCAAACTTCCACCCGACGCCGGGAAGGAAGGAACGCCACCGCTCGCAACTGCAAGCTCTGTTGGACCGGCTCGGCAAAAATGGCGAGAGGAACTTCGTCGTCGTCTTCGTGCACGGCTGGCGTAACACGGCCGACATCGGCAACGGCAACGTTGCCGATCTGCGCATCTATGCCGCGCACGCGGCGCGTTACGTGTTAGACCGTTGCCTTTGGGGCGACGCTCGGTTTTGCGGGATGAAGGTGACCGCGATTTTCGTCGGCTGGCGCGGGGCCCGCACCGACGAAGCTCGTCTCGGAAAATGGGGCAGCGTTGTCGCGAGACCGTTTTGCGGAAAGGAGCGCTGCTGGATCAATGCCTTCTTCGAGCAGTGGGGCTTCCTCGGAGCGCTCCCCACATTGTTCGATCGCAAGCCTGTCAGCGAAACCATCGCTCCGTCCGTCGTCTCCGCTCTTAGGGCGGTCGAGAGTCAGATCGGTCTTCAGGGCGCGTTCAGTCAGGTCGACCTCGCTCCCTGCGAGTTCAAGCCGTCGGGCAAGGATCCCTTGGGTTGCTCCACCCAGGGGGACAACAATTCGGGTCCGCAATCGCGAATGATCGTGTTCGGACATTCTCTCGGCGGAAACGTCCTCGCCTCGGGCCTACGCGACACCACCGTCAAGGAAGTGGAACGACACATTGCTGGCGATTTCGTCCCGGCGCCGCTCGGAGACTTGGTCGTCCTCATCAATCCAGCGTCCGAGGCGGTCAAATGGACCGTGATACAGCGCGCGGTCTGGGATCGAGTCGCGCTCTCCCTCAGCGATAAGGCGCGCGCCGAAGAACTAAAGCAGGGCGACCTCTTCTTTCGCGACGAACAGAGGCCGGTTCTTATCTCGGCCACCTCCGCGCGGGATTGGCCGCCGGACGGCATCTGGCCTTCGGATTGCGCGGACCTGCTTAAGCTCGTCCGGTCGCCGAAGCTGAACGCGGACGACCGGGCGATTTTACAGGCCTTTGCGAGGGAGGTGCGCCGGCGAGACTTGAGTATCGAATACGACTGGACGACCTATGACGCCTTTCCGGCCTTCCGCTTCGACTTCCGGCCTTGGGCGTCGTCTCTTGAGCGGTCGTCGCTTGACTACTCCGGGCTGCGTTTCGCCCACACAACGGAAACCATATTGCTCGCGGGGTGCGTCGCCCGTCCGCCAGCCTCGACCCTGGCCTGGATACCCCATCTTGTCAGCGGCTTCTTGCGCACGTTTCCCTTCATGAACACCGATGTTGAGCAAACCCATACGATCGGGCAGCTCGATCCGCCGCGCAGCGTGCAGTCGTTGACAAGCAGTCAGGGCGTCTCGGCGCGGCCCGTGGGTACGACCCACCAGCTGATGGGCTGGTCGAACCGCAGCGGCGCTTCCGAGGGAACCAGCGCCAACAAAGTGGAAAGGACCAGCGGCTACGCGGGCGTGCGCGATGACGAAAGTTCCTGTCCCCGGGCGCTCAGCTGGTTGTCGAAAGCACGCAATACTCAATACGGCCTAAACCAGACGCGCGACCAATGGGACGCGGCCGATGTCACAGAAGGCGCGCCGGCGCTTCACTTCGAACATGGGTATTACCCCGCGCATCTGCCGCCTATCACCCACGGCAACGACCCGTTCTGGAACATGCGTGTCCTTGATGATGCTCTCGCAGCCCACGACGGCTACATGTTGTCTTCGTTCATTTGCGCCATGCAGCAACTTGTGCTGGACGACGTGACGACGATAGGCGACCCGGCGACGAAGCCGGACGCCAAGGCGGCGGCGCCGACGCCGTGACCGGTCGTCAGCGCTGCATCAGATCACGTACGCCTTGAGCGGCGGGAAGCCGTTGAAGCCGACCGAGGAGTAGGTCGTCGTGTAGGCGCCCGTTCCCTCGATCAGCACCTTGGCGCCGATCTCGAGCGAGATCGGCAGGAGATAAGGCTCCCGCTCGTAGAGGACGTCGACCGAGTTGCAGCTCGGCCCGGCGACGACGCAGGGACCGACCGGGTCATCGTCATGAGGGGTTCGGATCGGATAGCGGATCATCTCGTCCATCGTCTCGGCGAGCCCGTTGAACTTGCCGATATCGAGATAGACCCAGCGCCGGTTGTCGGCGTCCGACTTCTTCGAGATCAGCACCACTTCGGCCTCGATGATCCCCGCATTGCCGACCATGCCGCGGCCGGGCTCGATGATCGTCTCGGGGATGCGGTTGCCGAAGTGGCGGCGCAGCGCCCGGAAGATCGTCTGCCCGTAGGTTTTGATCGCCGGCACGTCTTTGAGGTAGCGGGCCGGGAAGCCGCCGCCGAGATTGATCATCGCGAGCTGGACGCCCCGTTCGGCGAGATCGCGGAAGATCGCGGCGGAGGCTTTCAGGGCCCGGTCCCACATCCGCGGGTTTCCCTGCTGGGAGCCGACATGGAACGACAGGCCATGGGCGACGAGGCCGAGCGCATGGGCGCGTTCGAGCACCCGCGCGGCCATTTCAGGCGCGCAGCCGAACTTGCGCGACAGCGGCCATTCGGCGCCCGCGCCGTCGCACAAGATCCGGCAGAACACTTTCGCCGTGGGCGCGGCGCGCGCGATCTTCTCGACTTCCGCCTCGCAATCCACGGCAAAAAGGCGGATCCCGAGCGCGTAGGCCCTCGCGATGTCCTTTTCCTTCTTGATCGTATTGCCGAAGCTGATGCGATCGGGCGTCGCGCCGGCGGCAAGCGCCTGCTCGATCTCGGTCACTGAGGCGGTGTCGAAGCACGAGCCGAGAGAGGCGAGGAGATCGAGAATCTCCGGAGCCGGATTCGCCTTGATGGCGTAGAATACGCGGGTGTCGGGCAGCGCGCCGGCGAAGCCGAGATAGTTCTCGCGCACGACGTCGAGATCGACGACGAGACGCGGTCCATCCTCGCGATTGCGGGCGAGGAACTCCTTGATGCGGTCAGTCATGAGCGGCATCCCCCAAGCGCGCGGTTTTTCCGCGCCTGGAAACATGAAGGATTCGCCGGCGATGCGACTTTCACCTCGCGCGTTGGAGACGCGACGCGAAGTCGTTGACCCGCCGACGCGACCGCCCGTCGACTCCGTCGACGGCTTTCAAAAGCCGCCAGCGAAGGCGCGCGCGCGATCAGCTGCTACGCCGTGGCCATGAGACGCCTGACCTGCGCGCAGGCCTAGGCGGTCAGAGCCATCGTTTGGACGAGGAAAAGTCCCGTCCGCACGCCCGGCAAGATAGACAAGCCTCTTTGGGCGCCGACCTTTGGAGGGCCGGCAGAGACCAAAAAAGCCCGGTCCGTCGTTGCTTCAAGTCGCGTCCCCCGTTTGGCGGGGTTCGCCGGTTCGCCTCCGGCTGCCGGTCTTCCAGGGGCGGTTGACTGGCCTCTTGTCCAGATCCCCGCCGACCGACACACGACCACAGGCACGTGCGTATTGGGCAAGACGACTATTTGTTCGAATCGCGCCTCGGCGCAAGGGGTTTCTTCGGTATCGGCAAACAAATTTCTGGCAGCGGCGCCAAATTGGGACGAAATCGAACACGGGCCTCGGCGAGGGTCGACCGCCGCGGCCGGAACCGCCTCTCGCTGATCGCGATCGGATGCCGTTTCGGAAGCCCGCGCGGAGCAGCCATGAGCGCAAACGCTCCGCACGCGATCGCGCCAGGCGCCGCCCGTGCTCCAGATTTGGAACGCTTCCAAATTGAATCAATTCTAATATTCACGCTCCATTCTTGTCCCCTGGGCGCCCCCTTGTTAACGGAATCCGCGATCAAGAGGCTCGATCGGCCTCGCCGCACACAGGAATTGCAATGCCCCGTTCCCCGGTGGTCCGTTTGTTTCTTTCCGCCGCCGCGATCGGCCTGGGGCTCGGCATGATCTCTACCGGCGCGAGCGCCGCCTCGCTCACGCTCTATTCAGCCCAGCACGAGCAGACCGTCGATCTCTTGACCAAGGAGTTCACGAAGGAAACGGGAATCGATGTCAAGGTCCACTCCGGAGAAGCCCCCGAGCTCGCCAGCCAGCTGGTGAAGGAGGGAAGGTCGTCTCCGGCCGACGTTTTCTTCACCGAGAACTCGCCGGAGCTCGAGTTGCTGTCGGAGAAGGGATTGTTGGCGAAAGTCGCTCCGGAGACGCTGGCCAGCGTGCCGGCCCAGGACAGCGGCTCGGCCGGCGATTGGGTCGGCGTTTTCGCGCGCGAAAACGTGCTGGCCTACAACGCCGGCATGATCCAGGAGGCCGCGCTGCCTGCGTCGCTGCTCGATCTGGCGAAGCCGGAATGGAAAGGCAAAGTCGCAATCGCGCCGACCGACGCTGATTTCCTGCCGCTCATCGGGGCGGTGGTGGCGATGAAAGGGCGTCCCGCCGCGCTCGAATGGCTCAAAGGCCTGCGCGACAACGCCACGATCTTCGACGATGACGAAGGCGTCGTCGCCGCGGTCGACCGGGGCGCGGTCGCGACCGGGATCATCAACAATTACTATTGGGCGCGGCTGCGGATGGAGAAAGGCGCTGACAAGATGAAGAGCGCCATTCACCACTTTGCCGGCGGCGATGTCGGCGGAGTGATGAATATCTCCGGGGCGGCGGTGCTCAAGAGTTCACGCAACCAGGCGGCGGCGCAGAAGTTCCTGGCGTTTCTGGTCAGCAAACCCGCCCAGGAGCTGGTGTCGAAACTGAACATCACCTTCGAATATCCGCTGGTCGCCGGCGTGGCCGCGAACCCGATCCTGAAGCCGACGGCAGAATTGCAGCCTCCGTCGCTCACCCTCAAGCAGATCGGCGACGACCGCGACGCTGCCGCGCTATTGAGCGAGGCGGGCCTGATCTGATGTCGCAAGTCGCGAGCCTGAACGCCGCTCAGCGCGGCTTCGGCCTTGGTCCTGCCGAGGCAAGTCGAGGCTCGCGCGCGCCGGTTGGGTTGATCGGCGCCGCTGCGTTCGCCGCTGCGCTCGTTCTGTTGCCGATTTTGGTCACGATCGTTCAGGCGGCGAGTTTGAGCGCCCAAGGGGCGGTTGATTTGTTGATGCGGCCGCTCGTCGGGCGGCTGCTTCTGAACACGGTCGGACTGGTGGTCGCGGCCTCCATGACCTGCGCTGTCATCGGAACAGCGACTGCTTGGCTGGTCGAGCGGACGGACCTTCCGGGCCGCAAGGTTTGGACTGTGCTTGCCGTGGCGCCACTGGCGATTCCGCCATTCATCTCGAGCTACGCCTGGGTCTCGCTCAGCAATGGGCTGCAGGACTTCGGCGGCGCGCTCTTGGTGGTGACCTGCGCCTACTATCCGCTCGTCTTTCTGCCGGTCGCCGCCGCGCTGCGCGGGCTCGATCCCGGTCTGGAAGAGACCGCCAGATCGCTCGGTCACGGCGCCTGGGGTTCCTTCTTCCGGGTCGTGGCGCCGCAACTGCGTCCGGCTCTCTACGGCGGCATATTGCTGGTCGCGCTCGACGTGTTGATCGAGTTCGGCGCCTTTGCGCTGCTGCGCTTCCGCACCTTTACGACCGAGCTTTACGCCCAATACCGGACGGGATTGGACGGGCCCGAATCCTCGCTCCTAGCGCTCGTGCTCATCGCGCTCTGCCTCGTCTGCGTGGTCGCGGAACTCAACGTGCGTGGCCGCGCACGCTACGCGCGCGTTGGCTCCGGCGCCAGTCGCATCGCGGCGCCTGTGCGTCTCGAATGGATGCGCTGGCCGGCGCTTCTGGCGTTTGCGGCGCTGACCATGGCGACGTTTGGCGTGCCGCTCGGCATGATCGGCTACTGGCTGACCCAGCATGCGCAGGCCGCCACCTCGCCGGTCGGGCCGTCCTGGCCGCTTCTCTTCAGCGCGACGCTCGCTTCGGTGAGCTACGGACTGGCCGGAGCCGGCGCGGCCCTCGTGCTAGCGGCGCCGCTCGCTTACCTCGCGACCCGCTATCCGAGCCGCCTGTCGATCATTCTCGAGCGGATCGCCTATCTCGCACAGGGCGTGCCGGCCATCGTCGTCGCGCTGGCGTTCATTTCGCTGACGATCCAGACGATCCGGCCGCTCTATCAAAGCGCGGCGCTGCTGGTCATCGCCTATGCGATCCTGTTCCTGCCGTTCGCCCTGGTCGGGGTCCGCTCGGCCCTGGCGCAGGTCCAGCCCGGGCTCGAGGAAGCAGGCCGCTCGCTCGGACTCGGGTGGTTCGCGGTCACGGTCCGAGTGCTCGCGCCGCTTGCGGGGCCGGGCATCGGGGCCGGAGCCGCGATGGTATTCGTCTTCGTCGCCACCGAATTGACAGCCACGCTCTTGCTGGCCCCGATCGGCACCCGCACGCTGGCCACCGAGGTCTGGGCCAATACGACATCGCTGGCCTTCGCCGCAGCCGCGCCGTTCGCGGCGATGATGCTGGCGATTTCGCTTCTGTCCACCTGGCTGCTCGCGCACCGTTTCGGCGCCGCGGTCTTTCCCGTTCGGGCCTGACGATGGCGGACGTGCGCATTTCTGGGCTGACCAAAGCCTTTGGCGGGGCGCCGATCCTGCGCGGCGTCGATCTCGCTGTGCCGTCGGGGGCGCTGGTTGCAATTCTTGGCGCGTCGGGCAGCGGCAAGACGACGCTTCTGAGATTGCTGAGCGGGTTCGAGCGCGCCGATTCGGGGACGATCGAGATCGACGGCCGGCAGGTCTCCGGTCCGGGCGTTCACCTGCCGCCGGAGAGGCGGCAAGTCGGCTATGTGACGCAGGAAGGCTCGCTCTTTCCGCACCTGTCGGTCGCCGCGAATGTTCTCTTCGGGCTTCGGCGGTCCGAACGCCGCGACCGCAACAAGGCCGAAATGCTGCTCGAAACCGTCGGCCTGCCGGCATCCTACGCCAGCCGCGGCCCGCATGAACTCTCGGGCGGCGAGCAACAGCGCGTGGCGCTGGCCCGCGCGCTCGCGCCACAGCCGAAGCTTGTGCTGCTCGACGAGCCCTTTTCGGCCCTTGACGCCTCGCTCAGGATCGAAACCCGACAAGCCGTCGCGGCGATCTTGCAGGCCGCAGGAGCGACCGCGCTATTGGTGACGCACGACCAGTCGGAGGCTCTCTCCATGGGCCGCGAGGTCGCCGTGCTGCGCGACGGCGTGCTGGCGCAGGTCGCGCCGCCCGAAGAGCTATACCGCCGGCCTGCAGACGCGGCGCTGGCGCAATTCGTGGGCGAGGCGGCGCTCATGCCCGGCGTCGTTGCGGCGGGCTTCGCCACCTGCGCGCTGGGGCGGCTCGAGCTCGCGCGCCCCGCGCCGGACGGGCCGGCCGACGTGATGGTGCGGCCGGAGCAGATTCGGTTCGAGTCACGCGCGAGACCTGGCGCGGCCGAGGGGAAGGTTCTCGCCGTCACCTACTACGGCCGCGACGCCAGCGTCGCGGTCGCGCTGGACGCGGACGCCGAGCCGGTCACGGCGCGCGTCGCCGGCCACATGGCGCCTGAACAGGGCGCCCGGGTGTGGCTCAGCGTCGAAGGCCCGGTGATGGCCTATTCGCGCACGGCTCCGATCCTGCGCGTCGAGAACCTCGCCCGGGCGCCGGCGGCCAGATCCCGAACGCTTCCGAAGCGCGCCTTCGTCCCAACCGTCAAGGAAAGACTGATATGAGCAGATATCGCGACATGGTTTCGCGCGACAGCCGCCGCCCGTTGGCGCTCGTCGCGTGGGCAGCATTGGCGATCGCAGCGCCACAGGCGGCGGCGCCCGCCACACAGCCGGCGAGCTTCCTCGATGGAATTCACCGGCAGACGGTCCTGACTTCGACCGTTCCCGACAATGGCGACCAGAACCCCTATGCGATCGTCGTCGCGCCGGTGTCCGCCGGATCGTTCCAGAAGGACGACGTGCTGATCACCAACTTCAACGACGCCGGCAATCTGCAAGGACTCGGCACCACCATCGTCAACTATAGTCCGACGACGAAGAAGCTGACGACTTTCGCGGTGCTGCCTCGCGATCTTGCCGGCTGTCCCGGAGGGGTAGGCCTGTCGACGGCGCTGGCGGTGCTCAAAAGCGGTTGGGTCATCGTCGGCAGCGCGCCGAGCGCGGACGGCACGACCAGGACCAGAGGCGCGGGCTGCCTGATCGTGCTCGAACTCGAACGGCAAGGTCGCGAGCGTCATCGCCGGCGACAAGATCGACATGCCGTGGGGCAATATGGCGGTGATCGACAACGGCGACAGCGCGACCCTGTTCGTCAGCAACGCCGGGTTCGGCGTCGGCTCGCCCGAAGGTGATCCGCGCGTCGTCAACCAGGCGACCGTACTTCGCATCAAGCTCTCGATCCCGGAGGGCAAGCCGCCGACGGTCGTCGATCAGACCGTGATCGCGAGCGGCTTCGGCTCGCAGCCGAACAAGGATGTCTTCCTCATCGGACCGACCGGCCTCGCGCTCGGCCCCAACGATACGCTCTACGTCTCGGATGCGACCGGCAACCGGATCAGCGCGATCTGGGACGCCACGACCCGCGATCACAGCGCCGGAATCGGCCGGACCGTCACCAAGGACGGCTTGTTGCAGACGCCGCTGGCGCTGGCGACGGTGCCGAACGGCCATCTTCTGGTGGTCAACGCGAAGAACGGCCAGGTGGTGGAAATCGATCCGGTAAGCGGCGACCAGATCAAGGCCCGGTGGATCGATCCGAACAAGGCGCAGAAGCCGCCTGGCAGCGGCGATCTGTTCGGCATCGCCATGACGCCGGCGGGCGACGGATTCTATTTCGTCAAGGACGAGGACAATACCTTGGCGATCGCGAAATGAGTTGTCCGTTCGCGCCTGGCGGCGGTCCCTCCCGGCGCGGCCTTCTTGCCGGCGCCGGCGGACTGCTGGTCGGCGCGAGCATGCCGAAACTCGCCCGCGCCGCGACCCCCGAGGGGTCCGCCGGCGCCGGGGCGAAGGAACCGTTCTACGGCCCCCATCAGGGCGGCATCGCAACAGCGCCGCAGACGAATAGCTATTTCGTCGCCTTCGACCTCGTCGCCAAGACCGTCGACGAAGTGACAATGATGTTGCGCCTGTGGACGGACGCTGCCCAGCGAATGACGGCGGGAGAGACGGCGCGCCCGCTCGGCGACGTCAGCGTCGAGGGGCCGGATGGCGGATCGGCCCTCGGGCTCGGGCCGTCGCGGCTGACTGTCACGTTCGGCTTCGGCCCCGGGCTTTTCGTGAAGGACGGCGTCGACCGCTACGGTCTCTCCGCGCGGCGCCCGGAGGGGCTCGTCGACCTGCCCAAATTCAACGGCGACCAGTTGCAGCCCGCCCGCACCGGCGGCGACCTGTTCGTGCAGGCCTGCGCCGACGACCCGCAGGTCGCGTTCCACGCGGTGCGGGAGCTCGACCGTCTCTCCTACGGCGCGGCCCAGATCCGTTGGGCGCAGGCGGGCTTCCTGCCGCAGACCGCTCCCGGCGAAACGCCGCTCAACCTGATGGGCTTCAAGGACGCGACGATCAACCCGCCGCTCGCCGGCGCGCCGACGACGCCTGACGCTCCGCGCGGGTTCGACGATGTGGTGTGGGTCGGCGGGGAGGGGCCGGACTGGATGCGCGGCGGCAGCTATGTGGTGGCGCGGCGGATCAGGATTTCGCTCGAGCATTGGGATCGGAGCGAAATCGACTTTCAGGAGCAGGTGATCGGCCGGCATAAATATTCCGGGGCGCCGATCGGCAAGTCCGGCGAAAGGGATCCTCTCGACCTTGACCGTGCGGATAACGACGGCAATCCGCTGATCCCGGACAACGCCCATGTCCGCCTCGGCGCGGCGTCGGTCAATGACGGCGCGCAGATCCTGCGTCGGGCCTATTCCTATAATGACGGGGTCAGCTTTATCGCCGAGCGCTGGCCGCCCTGGCGCCAGGGCATGCTTTACGACGCCGGGCTGATGTTCGTCGCCTACCAGCGCGATCCGCGCTCGGGCTTCATCAAGATCTACAACAACATGTCCAAACTGGACGCCCTCAACCAGTTCACCACCCACACCGGCGGCGGCCTGTTTGCCTGCCCCGGCGGCGTCCGGGAGGGCGAATTCATCGGCCAGCGGTTGTTTCAGCCCCCAGCGTGAACCGAATCGCGACCGCGCCGGCGCGTCTTGGCGCAAGAGCGCGAGAGGTCGTTCCGCCCGTTTCGATCTTTGGTGACAAGCCGACGCGCCGGGAGTAGCCTCCAAAACCAAAGAGCCCGCGCGAGACTTCGCGACGTTAAGTTCCTTCTCTGGCTGACGCCCGAATCTCGATTGAGGCGCAGATGCATGGAGGAACCGCCATGACTTCCGCATTCCACGTTTATTTCGGACCGGAGACGCTCGCTCAGTCGCCAAAAGTGCGTCCCATCGGCCCGCGCGACTGCTTCTTGGCGCTCGCCGAAGGCTTCGATGATTTTTTTGCCATCCCGACCTATCCTGTCTTCGTCGGATTGTTCTACGCGGTGGCTGGAATCGCGATTGTCGCGATGTCTTCGTTCGCAAGCGCGCTTCAGCTCGTCTTTCCGCTCGCCGCCGGCTTTGCCCTGATCGGCCCGTTCGTCGCCATCGGTCTCTACGAGATGAGCCGCCGGCGCGAGCGCGGGCTCGCCGTGAGAGGGCGCGACGCTTTCGCCGTCTTTCGCTCGCCGGCGCTGCCGTCGATCCTGGCGTTCGGCCTGCTCCTGCTCGCGATCTTCGCGGCCTGGATCTACGCCGCCGAGCTTATTTATGGTTGGCTCTACGGACCCAATCCTCCGGCTGCGGCGCTGCCCTTCCTCACCGATGTGATGACCACGGATCGCGGCTGGCTGCTCATCGTCGTAGGCGGGCTCGTCGGCTTTTGCTTCGCCGCGCTCGCGCTTTGCATCAGCGTGGTTTCCTTTCCGTTGATGCTCGACCGCGACATTGGCCTTGTCCCCGCGCTTGAGGCTTCGTTGCGCGTGACCCGCGCCAACCCGCTGGCGGTCGCCCTTTGGGGTCTCATTGTCGCGGCGGCGCTCTTTCTGGGCTCGCTGCCGCTCTTCACCGGCCTTGCCGTCATCATTCCGGTGCTCGGGCACGCGACCTGGCGGCTCTATCGAAAGGCGATCGAGCGCGACCCGGCGCACGAGGTTGCGGTCGAGCTCCCGCGCAGCGAGGCGTTTGTCGAATCGCCGCTCTTGCGACCGCTGTGGATATTCCTGGATTGCCTCGACGCGATGCGCCGGAAGGGGATTTAGAGTTGCGCTAGACTAGCCGCCGCCTTGCGGGTCGGCTTCAATTCAGCAGCGGTCCCCAGGAGGGATCGCTGGCGTAGCCCGGGGTCGGCACGAGGAACTCGGCGTGACCGAAAATGTCGGTCATGTAGATCTTAGGTCCCCCGGAGCCGCCCGAGTCGCGGAAGAACATGAGGTAGAGGCCGTTGGGGGCGAAGGTCGGGCCCTCGTTGTGGAAGCCTTCGACCAGGATCCGCTCGCCAGAGCCGTCGGGTTTCATCACGCCGATGCCGAAGGATCCGCCCTTGATGCGGGTGAAGGCGATGAGGTCGCCGCGCGGCGACCAGACCGGCGTCGAATAGCGGCCGTCGCCGAACGAAATGCGCTTGGCCGGGCCGCCGCTCGCGCTCATGACGTAGATCTGCTGCGATCCGCCGCGATCGGATTCAAACGCGATCTGCGAGCCGTCGGGCGAAAAGGTCGGCGAGGTGTCGATCGCCGAATTCTCAGTCAGACGGGTGGTGGCGCGCGAGCGCAAGTCCATGGTGTAGAGATTGGTGCTCGCGCCGTCGGAGAGCGACATCACGATCTGCTGTCCGTCGGGCGAAAAGCGGGGCGCGAACGTCATGCCGGGAAAGTTCCCCACCAACTCGCGCTGCCCGGTCTCGAGATTGAGCAGCGTCACCTTGGGGTCGCCGGCGCCGAACGACATATAGGCGACCTGCTGGGCGGACGGCGAAAAGCGCGGGGTGACGACGAGTTCCTCGCCGCCGCCGAGGTACTTCACGTTGGCGCCGTCCATGTCCATGATCGCCAGCCGCTTGCGCCGCTTCTCTTTCGGGCCGCTCTCGTCGACGAAGACGACCCGCGAATCGAAAAAACCCTTCTCGCCGGTCACGCGTGTGAACACTGCGTCGGCGATCATGTGCGCGACCCGGCGGGCGTTCGCCGCGTCGGTCGTGTACTGCTGGCCCGCGACCTGCTCGCCGCTCGCCGTCTCCCACAGCCGGAATTGCGCGGTCACGCGCCCCGCTTCCTGACGCAAGATGCGCCCTGTCAGCACGAATTGGGCGTCGGTCGTCTTCCACGCGTCCATGTTGGGGGCGGCGTCCGGATTGGCGATGGTTTCGGGAAAGCTCGTTGGATTGAGCGGCAGGAGGAAGATCGAGCGGGCGAAATCCGCTGCGACGACGCCGCTGATCTTGTCGTTCGCATCCTCGCCCGCAAATGGCGTCACCGCGATGGTGACGGGTTTGAAATTGGCGCCCGCATGGACATAGATGTCGCCCGTGGCGTTGGCGGAAGCGCCGGCGAGCGCGGCCAATCCGAACGCCAGGGTCGCGACAGCGAAGCGGCGGGAAACCAGGCGGAGGTGATTCATCGGGCGATCTCGCGGGACATCAACGACGGTTCGCTGCTTCGGGTCATCGAGCGGCGACTTGCGGATTGAAATGGATGGTTTTGGTTTTCCATTGCTCATAAAACGGCCGATATTGGGCCGGGACCGGAAGCGGGTTGCAATTCTGGACCGCAGCCATGACGCTCTTGGCTTGCGGCTTGAGAGCCGGGTCTGACGGCGGGTTGACCAGCTTCGCCGGCTTCGACAACGATCCGTCAGCGTTGAAGGCCAGCCGCACCTGCGCCACGTAAACATCGGCGTCGGCCGGCTGTGGCGCCGGCTTCCAACATCCGAGATAGGTCTTGATGAGCCAGGCCTCGAACGCGGCTTGCTGCGCCGACGTCATGCGCGCCGGCGGTTCGGGCGCCGGCGAGTCCGAGGGCGCAGCGCTTGCCAGAACGGCAGCGGGCGGCGGCGGTCTCGGCGCCTCACTGGAGGCGCCGTTGGTCGAGTCCTGGGACCGGGACCGCGGCCAAAGGCGGTCGTAGCCGTAGGCGCTCGCCGCGACCGCGACCAGCATGAGCCCTGCGACGGGCCTGGAAAAAATCAGCATGGCGATCGGATCTCGCTTTCGGTTCTCTTCGAGGCGCCGGGCGATGGGCTTAGCCGAAAGGCGGCGGTCATCCTTGGGTCTCGCGCGGATCGAAATGGATGGTTTCAACCTTCCATTGCTCGAAGTACGGCATGTACTCGGCCGGGACCTTCAGCGGGTCGCACTTCCTGACGGCGCGCATCGCGCTCTCCGCATGCGCGCGCCATGCCCGGTCCGCCGGCGGATTGAGCAGAACCGGACGCCCCGAGAGCGAGCCGTCCGGGTTGAAGATCACCTTGATTTGCGCGACATACGTATCGCCTTCCGGCGTCGTCGGCGGCGGGGTCCAACAATTGAGGTAGCTCTCCGTCAGCCACGCGTCGAGCGCCGAGGCCATCGACATCGACATCCGGGGCGCGTCGTGATGGGGCAGTCCCTGCGGGACGATCGCGGCCGTTTGGGTCGACGCGACCGCGGGCGTCGCTGGTTTGCTCTGTCCGATCAGTTTCGCGATCATGTTCGGATCAAAATTGTGCGCCGGCTTCGGCTTCTCCGGCGCCGGCTCCTTCGGCCGTTCGGGCGGCGTTTCGGCGACCTTCGGCCGTTCGGGCGCCGCATCGGCGACCTTCGGGCGCTGAGGGGGCAGAACCGGCTCGTCCTGGTCGGCGAGCTTTGGCGGCGGCGGAGGGTTAGGCGGGGCCGCAGCTTCCGCCTTGGGCGGCGGCGCAGGCTCCGGTTTCGGCGGCGGCGCGGGTTCGGTCTTGGGCGGCGGGGTTGGCTCCGGCTTCGGCGGCGGCGTCTGTTCTTCGGCTGCGCGCAGGTCCGGCGGCGGCTCGGGCGGCGTTGGCGCGGCCGGCGGAGGTTGCGGCGCGGGCTTGGCGTCCTTCTCGCCTTTGGCGATCTGATTGAGTTCGCTCAACGATATCGTCTCGATCGGAATCGCCTCCGGACTGTCCGCGAATCTCGGGGCCGAGGCGAACCCGAGCAGGAGCAACGCCAGGAGCGCGCCATGCAGCGCGGCGGAGCTCGCAAAACCCCGATATGACCGCCGCTCGTCCAACGCCGCTCCCGGCTATTGTTTGATCGGCTCGGTGACGAGGGCCACCTTCTTGTACCCGGCGGTGGTGACCGCCGCCATGATCTCGGCCACGCGCCCATACGGCACAGCCTTGGACGCGCGAAGATAGATGCGCTGATCGACGTCGCTCTGCGAGGCGGCTTGAAGCTTGGCGACCAGATCGGCGTCGGCGATCGGCTCATCCATCACGTAAAGCTGACCTTGCTCGTTGAGCGAAACCGCAATCGGCTTGCGCTCGACGTTGAGCGCGGTCGCGCTGGCCCGCGGCAGGTCGACCGTGACCCCGGTCGTCAGCAGGGGCGCGGCGACCATGAAGATGATCAGAAGCACCAGCATCACATCGATGAACGGGGTCATGTTGATGTCCGCCATCGCCCCGTACCGCGGCACCCCGCGCCGACCCCGGCCGCTCTTGCGTCCGCCAATGACAGGAGACATGGCCATCGTGTCGCTCCGTCCGCCTTTAGGAGACTTTCTCGACCGACAGATGATGGTCGATCTGCCGGGACAGGATCGACGAGAATTCGTCGGCGAAACTCTCGAGTCGCGCCTGCGCCTTGGCGACGTCGCCCTGGAGCTTGTTGTAGGCGATCAAGGCCGGAATGGCGGCGAAGAGGCCGATGGCCGTCGCCAGCAGCGCTTCGGCGATGCCGGGGGCGACGACCGCGAGCGAGGTGTTTTTCGACGCCGCGATCGACTGGAACGAGTTCATGATGCCGAAGACCGTGCCGAAGAGGCCGATGAACGGTCCGGCCGAGGCCACCGTCGCCAGGACGAGGAGGTTCGATTCGAGCCGCTCGACCTCGCGGGCGATCGAGACGTCGAGCACCTTGTCGATGCGCGCGTGGAGCCCGCGAAATGAGCCCGCGGCCTGCTGGAACGAACGCTTCCACTCCCGCATCGCGGCCACAAACAGCGCCGCCGCGCCGGTGTTGTTGGGTTGACTCGACAGCGAGGTGTAGAGTTCCTCGAGCGATTGGCCAGACCAGAAGATCTGCTCGAAGTTTTCCATCTCGTTCTTGAATTTGTGAAACAGGCGGGTCTTGTCGAAAATGATCGTCCAGCACCAGAGCGAAGCCAGGAACAGGCCCAGCATTACCGCCTTGACGACGATGTGGGCCGACCAGAACATCTCGAAGATGCTGGTTTCCGGAGTCGCGGCCGCGGCGGCTACGTCGGCAGGATTCATCGGAGGAGGCAACCTTTTGTTGGGCGGACGGGACCGCGGGTCACGGCGGCGTGAAGGGATCGGGTCGGGGTCTGCGCCGCAAATCGGCCGAAACTTGGGCTTTTGTCGGACGCCGGAAACGCCGAATTTCCGGCCCGCGAATTAAGACTTCTGACAGGGTTAAGGGCGGGTTATCAGGTCGGGCGGCGGTTGGCGAGCGGGACTCCTTGCCTGGCTCCGCGACCGGCGCGCTTGGCCCTCGCTGGCAAAGGGCCGATCGGAAGCGCTCGAACTCCCTACCCAAACCCCGCCGTCGCCTTTATCGTGATTCCGCCCGGGCGCGATCGTCTCGCCCGGAGGAGGCGGATTGATGGGGGCTCTCGAGACCTTCGGCTGGGAATGGGGCTCGGCCCTCATCCGCTGGCTCCACGTGACCGCGGCGATCGCGTGGATCGGCGGATCGTTCTTTTTCATGCATCTCGACGCCTCGCTCCGCAAGCGCGCCGGCGACGATCCGGCGCTCTCCGGCGTCTCCTGGCAAGTGCACGGCGGCGGCTTCTATGAGATGCGGAAGTACAAGCTCGCTCCGCCGTCGCTGCCCGATCATCTCATCTGGCACAAGTGGCAGTCCTATTGGACCTGGATGAGCGGCTTCGCCCTGCTTTGCTGGGTCTATTACGGCCAGTCGTCGCTTTTCCTGATCGATCCGGCGGTCATGGCGCTCGAGCCCTGGCAGGCGGCGGCGATCGGGATCGCGGCGCTGGCGCTCGGCTGGATCGTCTACGACTTCCTGTGCCGTTCGCCGCTCGCCGCCAACGAGCCGCTGCTCGCGGTGGTCGGCTTCGGATATGTCGTGGCGACGAGCTGGGTCTTCAGCCTGTTCTTTTCCGGCCGGGGCGCGCTCATCCACACCGGCGCCCTGATGGCGACGATCATGACCGCCAACGTATTCTTCGTCATCATGCCCAACCAGCGCAAGAGCGTCGCCGCGCTGGTGGCCGGGCAAGAGCCCGATCCGAAATGGGTCAAGACCTCCAAGATCCGCTCGACCCACAACAACTACATCACCCTACCCGTGCTGTTCCTGATGCTGTCGAACCACTATCCGTCGACCTTCTCCAATCCGCGCGTCATTCCGGCGATCGTCACCTGCATCATCGTCGCCGGGGCGCTGGTGCGCTATTTCTACAACGTCTGGCATCTCGATCACGACCATGCGCCATGGTGGGCCTGGGCGGCGGCGGCGTTCGCCATCCTCTGCGCCTTCGGCTTCGCGGCGACCGCTTCGCCCGGCATGCGCTCGCTCATGGGGCTGGCCGAGCTGCCGACCGAGACCGCGGGCCTCGATCAGCCGAAGGCGCCGCAGGAGGTGGTCGACATTGTGCAGGTGCGCTGCATGATGTGCCACGCGGCTGAGCCGATGGACTGGATCGGCGAAGCGCCGAAAGGCGTCCTGCTTGACACTCCGGAGCATATCGCGCGCTTCGCCTCGGCCATCCGGCAGCAGGCGGTCCTGACCCACGCGATGCCGCCCAACAACTTCAGCCAAATGACCGACGACGAGCGCAAGACACTGGCGCGTTGGCTCAGGGTCGACACGGCGCAAAACTGATGGACGCCCAAACATTGGACGCCGATCTCGCCGCCGGCCGGCGGCTGATGGCGAGGCTCGATGCGTTCGCCGCCTTCAGCGACGAGCCGCGACGGCTGACGCGGCTTTTCCTGTCGGACGCGCATCGGCGCGCCGCTCAGGCCTTCATCGGCTGGTGCGCGGAGGCCGGGCTCGAGGCCAGCATCGACGCCGCGGGCAACGTCGTGGCGCGCTACGAGGGCAGACGTGCGAACGCCCCGGCCCTGATGTTGGGCTCGCACATCGACACCGTGCGCGACGCGGGGCGCTACGACGGCAATTATGGCGCGCTGGCCGCGCTAGCGGTGGTCGAAGCGCTTGGCGCCCGCGGCGAGCGCCTCGATCACGCGATTGAAATCGTCGCCTTCGGCGACGAGGAGGGCGTTCGCTTTCGCACCACCCTCACCGGTTCGCGCGCCCTCGCCGGAACTTATCCGGAGGATGCGCTCGACCAGAGGGATTCGGGCGGCTTCTCGATGCGCGAGGCGCTTAAGGCCTTCGGCGGCGACCCGGAAAGGGCGGCGTTGATCCGGCGAACGAATGTCGCCGCGTTCGTCGAAGCCCACATCGAGCAGGGACCGATCCTCGAGGCCGAACGACTGCCGCTCGGGATCGTGACCGCGATCAACGGCGCGACCAGACTGGAAGTGGGGGTCGACGGGGTCGCCGGACACGCCGGCGCGACGCCGATGCGCCTGCGCCGCGACGCGCTGACCGCCGCGGCCGAAATGGCGCTGGCGATCGAGACGCGGGCGAGAGCCGAGGCGGATCTCGTCGCCACTGTCGGCCGATTCGACGTCTGGCCGGATGCGACCAACGTCATCCCAGGTCACGTTCAGTTTTCCATCGATATTCGCTCCCCGGACGATGCGCGCCGGTCCGCGGCCGGCATCGACCTCGAGGCGCTGATCGGCGCGATCGCGGCCGCGCGAGGCGTGAGCGTGAGCATCGCCAAACCGCATGATGCGAACGCCTTTGCTTGCGATCCCACCATCATCGCCGGCTTGAAGAAGGCGGTCGAAGCGGTCGGCGCACCGCCCCGCCTGTTGCCATCGGGAGCCGGGCACGACACGATGGCGATGGGCGCCCTTTGCCCCGCCGGCATGCTGTTCGTGCGCTGCAAGGGCGGCGTCAGCCACAATCCGCTCGAATCGATCAGCCTCGAGGACTGCGCGCTAGGACTTAAGGCGCTGACCCGGTTTGTGCGGGATTTTCAGGCTTGAGGCGAGGGGCGCCACGTCGGGTTTCGTTCTCCCAATACGCGCGCGTCGTAACGGTCGCCGATATCGCATAGCGCTCGCGCTCGGGTCGAAATCCAACCAGCGTGGCTGCGTTCGACCCGAAGGGACCTTCGCGGCTCAAACGCCTATGATCCTTCTCGACGCGAAGCGGACCCTCGCGGATCGAACGCGTATAATTCTTCTTTACCTAAGGCTGAAACCTAAAGCTGACTTCGAAGGAGTACGCCAGCGAGGTGACCTCGCCGCGCCGAGACCTAAAATCCGGTCGGACCTACCGAGCCGATCCAGTGCTTGACCTTAGTCGGCGCCTTTTCGTCCATATAAAAGATCGGCGCCTTTTCGTCCATATAAAAGAAATGCGTCATTGTGGGTCTCACGGGCTTGACGCTTGGATCATCGAATTTCATACCGACCTTGCCATGAAAGACCTTCAGCAAGGGGCTGTCCCAATACTCCACTACATCGTGATGCGCGGTAAGGCCCTTGTCGATGAACGAGCGGAGGTTATTTCGGATCGCCTCGCGTCCATGCCAGTCGGCGACGCCGAGATTGCATATGGCGTTCTCGGCGAAGCAATCGAAGCCTTTGCCAAAAGTCTTGTCATCGATTTCCTTCCACATCGCGAGCAACCATTCCGGTGGCGCGGTTTTCGTGAAGGTGATTGTCTCCATTCCATCCTCCTGGACTGCGATGTCGCCGTAGGATGATCGCAGCGGATGCCCGGTTGCCATCTATTTAGGAGCGCCGCCGTTGGCGGATGCGCGAATACGCCCAGGCCTGCCGGTCAAACGGATCGCGCAGCGTTGTGGCTTCGGTTCGGAGGAAACAATGCCCCGTAGCTTTCTTCGCCTGCTCGCCACCACCCTGCAGGATTGCCGTGCTCGGTTCAGGCCTTAAACGCCTAAAATTGGGCGTCACCGTGTCATTCCCGTCTGCCCGCCTAAGTCCGCTCTCCGCCACCCACCGGCAAACATTCGCGGCGGACGAGAGGCGACATTTGCTTTACATATTTTCAGAATTATGATAGTCTCTCGTTCAGATTAATGGAATTCACAGGGCCTTCATGACCGACTCCCCGCCGCCCACCGAAGCTCGCGAGACCGTGCGCGCCAGACGCCTGGAGCGGCGGATGAGGCGAGCCGAATGGCGCCAATCCTGTTTCGAGCTTGTGAGCGCCGGCCATTCCTATGCCGAGGTCGCGAAGCTGCTTATGGTCAGCGAGCGGACCGTCAGGCGCGACGTCGCGCGCGCCATCGACGAGCGTCGCCTCGATGCGCCGGAGCGCTACATCCACCTGCAGGTCGATCGGCTGACGCGGGCGTTGCGCACGGCCGACGGCCGGGTCGAGCGCGGCGACATGAAGGCGGTTATCCCGCTCATCAAGCTGATCGGCGCGCTCGATCGCTACCACGGCCTCAAGAGCCGCCCCGGCCGCGAGTTGCGCCTCGCGCCTCCGTCGGACGCCCAAGCGACGCCTCTCGCGCTCGCCGCGCCGGCGGAAAATTTCGCGAAACTGTCAGAATCGGACACGCAAGCCTTTGGAAAGGCTGAGCCGCCGCCAAAAACGACCATGGCCGGAGCCCGTCTGAGCCCGCGCGCCGGGTGACAACCCTCACCGCGAACGCTACGAACAGCCCGAAGCCTGGGAGGAACTGATGAGCAAGCCATTTTTCGGCGACATCAAGCCGGTGAAATTCGAGGGGCCGAAGAGCGACAATCCTTACGCTATCCGCCACTACGACCCGGCCCGCGTCGTCATGGGCAAGACGATGGCCGAGCATCTCAGGCCCGCGGTCTGCTATTGGCACAACTTCGCCTGGCTTGGGACCGACATGTTCGGCGCGCCGACCTTCGAGCGCCCTTGGGACGGCGAGACGATGAAGGGGGCGCGGGCGAAGGCGGACGCGGCGTTCGAGATGTTTTCGACCCTCGGCTTTCCGTTCTTCACCTTCCACGATCGCGACGTGGTTCCGGAGGGCGCGGGCCTCTCCGAATTCGGCCGCAACCTCGACGAGATGACCGATATTTTCGCCAAGAAAATGCAGGCGACGGGGGTCAAGCTGCTGTGGGGCACCGCCAATCTCTTCAGCCATCCGCGCTACATGGCCGGCGCCGCCACCAATCCTGATCCCGACGTGTTCGCCTACGCCGCGGCGCAGGTGAAAAACGCCATCGACGCCACCCACAAGCTCGGCGGCGCCAATTACGTGCTGTGGGGCGGGCGCGAGGGCTATGAGACGCTGCTCAACACCGACCTGCGCCGGGAGCAGGAGCAGCTTGGGCGCTTCTTGTCGCTGGTCGTCGACTACAAGCACAAGATCGGCTTCAAGGGCGTGATCCTGGTCGAGCCCAAGCCGCAGGAGCCGACCAAGCATCAATACGATTTCGACGTCGCGACCGTGTTCGGCTTCCTGCAGCGGTTCGGGCTCGAGCGGGAGGTCAAGCTCAATATCGAAGTCGGCCATGCGGTGCTCGCCCACCATTCGTTCGAGCACGAGGTTGCGCTCGCGACCTCGCTCGGAATTCTTGGGTTCCGTCGACGCCAACCGCAACGACTACCAGTCGGGGTGGGACACCGACCAGTTCCCGAATAACGCGCCCGAGCTTGTGCCGGCGCTCTATTTCATCCTCAAGTCCGGGGGGATCGCGCCGGGCGGGTTCAACTTCAATTCGAAAGTGCGCCGCCAGTCGATCGATCCGGGCGATTTGCTGCTTGGGCATATCGGCGGCATCGACGCCTGCGCCGCGGCGCTGGTCGCGGCGGCCCATCTGATCGAGGACGGCAAGTTCGACGCGGCCCGCGACGAGCGCTATGCCGGCTGGGACCAGCGCGAGGCGCAGGCGATGCTGAAGAAAGGGGCGACGCTCGAATCGATCGCCGCTCGCGTCGCCAAGCAGAAGATCGAGCCGAAGCCGAAGTCGGGCCGGCAGGAGTTCTACGAGAACCTGCTCAACCGCTACCTGTGAAGCGTCCTGCCATGTTAGCGTTGATTGGTGAGACGAAGAGAAAGAAGGCGGTCCAGCGGGAGCTGGAGCGCAGTCTAAAACGTGCCCTCGGGCACCAAGGCACGCGCAACATTGGTTACCCGGGGGGAAACGTCGATCTCCCGATCTATTCCTCAGGTGAAGGGAAGTTGTGGGTAGCGTTTAGACTTGCGGGTGATTACGCTGTGCCGCGCTATGTGAACTTGTTTGGCGTCTTCCACCCGAATCTGCCCGGGCAATCAATTACGGTCGAGATCAACGTACAGATCGAGGGCAACGGTAGGCAGGCTGCTGGGTTTTTCGCCGAGGACAGCGAGACAGGTGACATCTTCCTGATGCACAGCGGCAAACTGGGGGGTCGAAAATCGGGCATCGGTAAGTCTGAGTTCCTTTCTTGGTTGAAGGCCAAGCCTATCGAAGTTGCTGACGAGAAAGGCGGCTCTCGAATGGGCATTGCAGTAGGCAGGCTAGGGGATGCCGACCTTATCGGGCGCATCTGGACCTTCGTTCAAAGGGTCCGAAGCTTCAAGGACCAGGCAGACGCGGGGGCGCTTGAGGCACTCAAGTTTAAAAAGCAAGTTGTGGAGTTCGATCGGTATAGCAAAGAGTTCTCCGGAAGTAAGCAGGGCGCGCGTGGCGGTCCCTTCGAGTATGTTACGTATCACGGTGACGTCGTGCACAAGCTCTGGAATGAGCGGAGTGCACTGTTTTCTCCGGGAGAGGAGGTATTCAATTCTCCACTGGTTGATCTGTTTGTGAAGAGGGATGGCGAACTTTGCGAGGTCTATGAAGTGAAGACCGGCGTCGGGCGGCAGATGCTCTACACAGCGATCGGACAAGTTTTAACGCATGCGGCGAAACGTACGGGGGAAGTCACAAAGTACCTTGTGCTGCCCGCCAAAGAGGCCATCCCCGAGGACTTAGAAAAAGCCATCGGAATGCTGGGAATTAAGATCCGACGCTTCCGGTTGCGGGGACCCCCCAGAGTAGGCGCGTGGAGTTGAAGTAACCCGCGCCGCTGCGGGTCGGATTCCGCTCTCAGCGGGCATTTGGATAGAATCGACAGGGAGGACAGAAGTCCAATGTCCTGCGCGCGGCAGGAGTTCTACGAGAACCTGCTCAACTGCTACCTCTGAGGTTTGGACGTAAACCCGCTCGGGAGCCCAGGCGAACTTGCCGGCGAAATGCTGTGAGTTTGCGCCAATCGATTTACCGGATCTTCGCGTCTCGGCGGGATGCTTCGAGGGCCGGCGTCGGCGCCGGACGGAGGCGCAATGTTCGGGCGCGTGATTTTGGTGGCGACGCTGGGCGTCGCGGCGGCGTTGCTTGGCTCATTGTCGCTGGTGGAGCGGCTGCCCGCGCCGGCGCCTGCCGCCGCTGCGTCCGCTCCGGCCGCCGTCGCGGCCAATGCGCCATCGCCGGAGCCGCCCGAGCGCCAATCGTCCGGCTATCGCGAGGCGCTGCTCGAGGCTGACGGGCGCGGCCAATATGCGGCCGACGCGCTCATCGACGGGGAGCCGGTGCGCATGCTTGTCGATACCGGCGCAAGCGATGTCTTCGTCTCCGCATCGACCGCCGCCCGGCTCGGGCTTGTCCCCTCGGGAGGGCGCAAACGCGCGATTGAGACCGCCAACGGCAAGTCGACAGCTTCGCCAGCGGTTCTAAGGCGCCTCAGTTTCGGCGGCCTTGCCATGAACGACGTCGAGGCCCTCATTCTCGCGCCGGAAGCGGGAGAGGTGAATCTGCTCGGCGAGAGCTTTCTCAAGCGCCTCCTCAGCGTCGAGCAGCGCGACGGAATGCTGATCCTGCGTCAGTAGGGGGCCTAATCACGAGATGCGCACCAACCGCGTCAGCTCGAAGGGGATGTCGTAGCCGTCCCAGATGAAGTCGAAGTCGAGCGCGGTTCCGATCGGCGCCCAGCGCGAGACGCCGTGCGCGACGCGGGACGCGGCGACCGCTTCGATCTCGCCGCGCTCCCAGCCGAAATAGGTGATCGTCTGGTCGCCCTCGCGGATGAAGCTTGCGATCTCGGCGAGCGAATCGACAAACACCACGCTGAGAAATCCCCCGCCGACCCGCATATCCTGTCTGAGCGGCGCGCTGGCCACGACGCTCGTCAGGTTCGTGTTTCGCCAATGGACCGACGAGGCGCGTCCGTTCGCGGCGGCGTAAAACGCGGCCGTCATCTTGCCGATCGCATGTCCGACCCGGCCCGCCGGATCATCCATCGCCCACTCGAGCGCCGACGCGTCGAGAAGGCGCCGGATCGCCGCCGAATGAGCGGCGGCGTCGCCGACGACATAAAGCGCGTGCGGGGACGAGCAGGCCATCTGATCGAAGACGAAAATGTCGTTGTGCAGTTTCCTGGCGAGCCCCTTGAGGGCGGCGTCGTCAAGATTGTCGAGAGCCGCGCCGTTGATCGTCGAGAACGAAAACCGGTCGCCGAACCAGATCGACTTTCCGCCGTTGCGCAAGGGCAGGGGCGCAAACAGCGCAACCTTGGCGTCGCCGCCCCAGACGACCCGCGCATCGCTAAGAGCGGAGATTTTCGCCCCGAGATCGCCCTGCGACGGGTAGTGGACGAAGAGCTGGGTCTTGTCTCCCGCAGCTTGCAGGCGTTCGAGAAAGAGGTCGACGATCGCCCGCATCCGCGCGCTGACCTCATGCGGGAGCCGCACGACATTGGCGTTTCCAGCCAGATACGACAGCGCCCACGAATAGAGGAAGACGGTCTCGACATTCTGCGGCGGCAGATGGAAGACGAGGCCGCGCGGCCGCGCCAGGGTGTTGTCAGGCACGCGCTGAGCGAAGCTCGCGGCGAGCTTCGTCAGCGCCGCCCGGCGGGTCCAGAAGGCGAAATGGGCGGCGGGGCCTGAAGCGGCCGATCGTCTGGGGCCCAGAAGCGTTTCGGCGACCCCGGCGATCAAATCGACGCGCTCGGGCGCGAACGGCGCCGCAAGGCGTTGTCGGGCGTCGCCAAGCTTTGCGAGCAGCGCCCTTTCGTCGATGGCGGCCTCGCCCGCGCCGGCGCCATAAGCGGTGACTTCGGTCAGCATTCGTCCTGCCTCGGCCGCCTCAGGCGGCGATCACGTCGCTGCAGCCTCTCAGCTCGGTCTTCGGGGCGCGTCCGGAAACGCGAATGGCTTTGCCGAAACGGCCGCCGCTTCCAGCGTCGATCGTCGCCACGACGCCCAAATCCTCAGTCAGCACGCTGTGTCCGGGATAGGATCGCGGCAGCAGCGAAACGACCTGGATGACGCCTTCCTCCCCGATGCGCGCCGGTTCCCAAGAGTGCGGCCGCCTCACGATCACGTCGGTGAAGTTGGGTGGATAGAGCAATCCGTCCGGCCCCTCGAGGAAGACCGATCCGATCTGCTCGACGAAGCCATAGAAGTTGAAGATGTTTCACAAGTTAAACCGCTGTTTCAGCGCCACCCGGAACTCGGTGTTCGAAACCTTCTGGGCCTCGAGCTTCTTCCACCCGCCGGAGTGAATGAGGATCGCATTCGAGAGATCGAGCTCGCCGTCGGCAAAGGTCCGATAAAGCTTGTCCCAAACAAGAAAGGTAAAGCCGAAAATGAGAAACGGCTCGTCGCCGTTCGCCCGGACGAAAGTCTCGACGGCCGCCCTGTCGATATCCAATCGCCCATCGAGGGCGAAGGTCGTCTTGGCGCCGAACTTCATCATTCCGAGGACCCCGCCGCCGCGGGCGGTGAGGTCCGTCGGCTTGATCACGTCCTTGGCGTCGATCGCCAGAAACGGCAGGCGACGGGTTCCTAGTATGGGACGGAATGAGGCGACGAGCGCCTCCGACTGGCGGCGCGCGGTTTCATTGTCGATCACGATCTGACTCGTTCGCTGGCCGGTGGTGCCGCTCGAGCGCATCACAAACGACGGCGTCGCGGTGCTTTTCAATTCCATTTCCTTGAACAGACTGACCGGCAGGTAGGGAACCTCCGCGATGTCGCCATAAGTCCTGGGGCCGCCCCATGCGGCGTCGAGGATCCGCGCGTATTCCGGGCTTTGCTCGTAGTGATAGCGGGTGAGCTCATTCAGCCCTTCGAGCAGCAACGCTTCTTTCTCGCCTTGGCGCAGCGAATAGGGCGGCTGGTTGAGGAGGCGCTCAAACACGCAAGGAATCCTTCAGTTGGGCATAGTTGACCTTGCCGCTGGCGCCGCGGGGAATATGCGCGGTTCTCAACAGGGAAAAGCTCGACGGGGGGACTTTATAGTTGGCGGCCAGTTCCCTGATCCTGGTCTTGAGCGCGGTCTCCGACTCCTGCTCATGAACGACGGCGATCTTTTCCCCAAGGTCGATGCACGCGACTGAGCAGACTGCGAACAGCTCCTGTTCGAGTTCGTCCAGACCAAGCCGGTAGCCCGCGATCTTGGCGAAGCGCTTTGTGCGGCCGGTCAAATAGAGAAACCCTTCCCCGTCCAAGCGCCCGAGATCGCCGGTTTCGAGGCGCCCCTTGAGTTCGTCGCCCTTGCCGAGGTCGGATCGCGACATGGCGTAGCCCAGCATGACGTTGGGTCCTTCGTATACCACCGTCCCAACGCTGTCGGCCGCGAGCGGCGCGCCCTCGTCGTCGACGATCGACAATCGGCCGCCGGCAAGCGCCACGCCGACCGACCCGGTTTTTCGCGAGAAATCGGCATGTTGCAAGGTCGTCATGCGCGGGGACGCTTCGGTCTGACCGTACATGACGAAAAAGCGGCCGTCGCGCTGATCAGCCCAGTCATGGATCTTCGCCTGGATCCGCGGATCGAGCGCCCGCCGGCTTGGGCGAACACCTTGACCGAATCCGGGAGGAGGCTCGCGCCCAGGCGCGCGAGCGCGGCATAGTGAAAAGGGACCCCCGGGAAATGCGATCCCCCCGCATTTCCGATCTTGGACCAAAAGCTCGGCGAGGTGATCGAATCGTTGACGAGGCAGACGCGACCCCCGGCCGCCAGATGCGACGTCACGATCGAGAGCCCATAGGAATAGTGCAACGGCAGATGGGCGATGCCGGTGCTGCGTTCGTCGATGGCCAGCGCCTCGGCGATTTGGCCGGCGTTGGCGACAATCGCGTCGTGCGAAAGCCGCACATATTTCTGACTGCCAGTCGTCCCTGAGGTCGACAGGAGCAGCCGCAAGGCGGGATTGATGTCGATCGGACGCGACCCGGTGTCTCTTGCTATCCATTCGACGACGCCGGCGCGCAACTCATGGGACCGCCAATCGGCTGGGACGTTGGCCAGATTGCGCAGTCTCCCCCCGATCTCCGGCGTCGATAGAACGAGTTCCGGCTGATAGGCTTCGATGAGGCCGCTCAACTTGTCTTCGGCCAGAGACGGATCAATGAGCGCGACCGCGTGGCCAGCCGCGGTTGCGGCGAGCAGACCGACCACGGTCTCGCAAGTCGCGCCGCAGAGCAGAAAGACGAGCCGCTTTCGCTCGGAGGCGAGGCTTTCGGCGAGGCCGAGGCTCGCGGTCCGAATCTCTTCGCGGGTCAGCCAGACGTCGCTGCGGTCGTCGCGCGCTGCCGGGGCCGACTCCAGGGAGGCGATCAGCGGCAGAAGTCCGCCGCAGGAAAAGTCCAAATCGCGCATCGAATTCCGCTGCATCGCAAGTCCGTTCCGCGGACCGTCAAAGGGAGGCGAACGCCTCGCGCCGTCCGGCGTCAAGCTCTCTCGACGCGGGTCATATGACGAGGCCGCCGTCCACCCCGATAACCTGCCCGGTCACATAGGACGAAAGATCGGAGGCGAGAAAGAGGATCACATTGGCGACGTCCTCAGCGACGCCGACCCGGCCCATCGCGATGTGCGCTTCGAGGTTCTTGCGCTTGTCCTCGGGGATGGCTTTGGTCATCGAAGTGTCGATCAGACCCGGCGCTACCGCATTGACGCGGATGTTCATCGGCGCGAGCTCCTTGGCGGCGGAATAAGTCGCTCCGATCACCGCGGCTTTGGTCGCCGAATAGACGATCTGGCCGCTGTTCCCCCTTCGTCCGACGATCGAGGCGACATTGACGATCGATCCGCTCTTCCGCCTCGCCATGATCCGCGCGGCGAGCTGGGTGACCTTGATCAGCCCGATGACGTTCACGTCGAAGAGCTCGTCGATCTCCGCATCCGAGATCATGCCGATCAGCTTGTCGCGCAGAATGCCGGCGTTGTTGACCAGGATATCGAGGCGCTTGTGGCGCGACATCGCGCTCTGGGCGATCGCAGTCGCGGTGGCGCTCTCCGCCACCGACCCGTAGACGGCGGTGACCCGGTTGGGATAGGCACCCTCCAACTCGGCAAAACTCGCCGTGGCCTCGTTCGAAGGGCGCGCGTTGAGCACCACGCTGCAACCGGCCTTGAGCAGGCCTTCGGCGGCGGCCCGGCCAATGCCGCGCGACGCGCCGGTCACCACGGCTACGCGGCCGCTCAAGTCGATGGCGGTCATGGGCTATGCACGCGAGTCAAATCGGGCCGCCGGTCCGGCTCACGAGGCCGCTTTTTCGTCAGGCGCGGAGGAAGCCGTCCCGAAGTCGGGTCGCACCATGCGATTGATGATGCCCCATCGCCCGGTTTGAATGCCCTTCTCCATAACGCGGGCAGGATTTCCCGACACCAGGCAATTTGAGGGCACGTCCTTCATGACCACGCTCGCCACGGCGACGACGCAGTTGTCGCCCACTCGGACGCCGGGCATGATGATGCTGTGGGCGCCGATCTGACATTCCTTTCCGATCCAGGTGTCCAGATGCAGCCGGCGCGGGTAGTCGTGGGTGAGAACGCAGGCGCCGAAGTTAACCGCCGTGCTTTCGCCGATATGAACGCCTGCTGGATAGCTCTTGTCCAGTTTGGCTGAAAACGAGATCCGGCAATCCGGCCCGATGTCCATTCCCCACAGCTTATTGAAATAAAGGCGGCGCAGTTCCGTGAACAGTGGGCGAAGATCCCGGCGTACGACCGCCAGGACACCGATCGTGCGCGAGCGGGAAAGCGTCATGGTCGAACTCCGTCAGTCGATGCGCGCCGAAACGCTCGTAGGCATCCTTGGGCCGCTCCGTTTGACGAATCGCTCCTGGTACAATCGACGTTATGTGTATAGGGGAGGCCGTAACTCATTTCGGCGAAAATGTATAGCGAGGACTTAAATCGCCCTTCCTTAGTGGAACTGAGAATAGAAAAACCGACACGCAATTGCCGGATCGTATCCCCTGATCTGTTTGCTCAAATCCGAGCGGACATGCGTCCGTCGCCCGCGCCGGTAGCCATCGGAGCTTGTGCGTACGCTAGGGGTATGAATTTCTTATGGCAAGTCCAATCGGCGCGGCCCGCGCTAGTTGGGGGCGTGAGGACGTCGTTGGAGGGCGCAAGCGCCGGCGGCGCCTCGTTCGCGTTCGGCGGCGCGCGCGGGCGCACCGACGTGCCCAGGATCGTCGACTGGTACATGGCCGGCAAAATCCAGATCGATCCGCTCATCACCAGCCGCCTGAAGCTCGACGACATCAACCAAGGGTTCGAGATGATGCACAAGGGCGAAGGCATCCGCAGCGTGGTCGTGTATTAGCGCGTGGCGCGAAAAGTGCCTCTGCCCAAGCCCGAAAAGAGCTCGCGCACGCAAAATACCGTTGCGGCGCCGGTGAAAATGGGTGAGTATTACCCAGGTGCGGGGTAATCCATAAGCGTTCCGATATACGGCGTGGTTAGCGCGGTCGCCGACCTCGCGCGCCGGGTTCGGCCTCAAACCTCGAACGCCCCGCCTGACGTTGGTCGGTGGTCCGCCACGGCCGGCGAGCGAACCGATCGTTGGTTTGGAGGCGCGCGTGTCGACGCCCATCGTCTTCGATGAACCGAAAAGTCTGGCGCCGCTCGTCCTGTCGAGCGACTCCTTTGGCGCCCGCGAACGATTTGACGCGTGGCGCGAAGAATTGATGCTGCGGGTCATTCGGGTTGATGTCGACGTTCCCGACAAGACGAACTTTCGCACCCGTCTTCGGGTCCTGAACTTGCCCAATATCGCGATCATCGAACGGCGATCGACGCCAAGCGTGGTCAAGCGGACCCCTGAGTTGGTCCGTGACGGGGACGACGCGCTCGTGTTCACACTCCCCTGGGGAAAAACCATCGATATTCGCGCCGGACTCGATGAGGCGCGCGTCGGCCCTGGAGAGGCGATCATCACGTCCTTGAACGAGGTCGGCAGTCTGCGTACGCCGGCCGGCGTTCGTGGGCTCTCGCTGCGCATCGCTCGCAAGGCGGCGCTGAGCGTCGCGCCCGATGCCGAGAGACTCGTCAATCGCCCGATCAAGCTCGACGGGGCGGCGTTTGCGATCCTGAATTCCTATGTCGTCTCGCTCATGTCGGCTCCGCGCGGGCTGCCCCTCTCGCTCGCCCGTCTGGCGGATCACCAGGTTCGGGAATTGCTGGCGCATATTTTCGATCCCGCCGGCGATCTCGCCCGCGCCCACGTTTACGGCGGGATCAAGGCCGCGCGACTGCGCGCGGTGGTGCGAGACATCGACCGGCGCCTGGCCGACCCCGATCTCAACGCCGCGGCGGTCGGGCGAAGGCTTCAACTGTCGGAGCGCTATGTCCAGCAATTGCTGGAAGGCGGCGGCGAGTCGTTTTCCCTTTATGTACGGGGGATGCGCCTCAAACGGGCGCGTCAACTGTTAGGTGATTCGCTGACCGCCCATCTGCGCATTGCCGACATCGCCGCGATGGCGGGATTCAACGACCTTTCGCACTTCAATCGAATGTTCCGCTCCTATTTCGGCGAAACGCCCTCCGACGCCCGACGCGCGCGATAACCCGACGTATGCGCTGCATCGCGCGCTCGAGGACGCAAGCCGCCAGTGCGCCTCAGCCCGGATTGGATGCGCTCCAGACCAAGACGTCGCGCCGCGGCCCGCGCTACGATCGCCGCTCTCAACGGAATGAGGCCGGGCGGACGGCTTGGCCGACGACGCTCGATCGCCAGAGCGTCCAAGAGGACGAAGCTTGGGGAACGGCCGCAAGGAAATCGCGCCATGAATTTTGCGACGGCGGCGAACGGAAACCGAAGCACGGCGGCCTCGCGGTCGCTTTGGCGCATGGCTGCGGCGCCGCTGGCGGTGGCTCTGGCGATGACCTGGAGCGGGAAGGCCGCCGCCGATCCGCCGCCCTATGATTACACTTATATGGGCGCGAGCGGCGGTACAGACCTGAACGGCGTGGGGATCGCGGGCGATCCTGCGCCGCAGACGCCCGTGGCCGCTGGGCCGACGTCCGCGCCGATCAATCTGAGCGTACTCTACATCGGCGGCAACGGGGGCAACGGAGCGCTCAGCTTTGACGCGACGCCTGCGCATAGCGGCGGCGCCGCCGGCGGCGCCGACGCCGACGGGCTCCTCACCGGCACGACCACCTCCACCCTGACGCTGTGGCAGGCCGCCCTCGGCGGCAACGGCGGCAACAGCGGAAACACCCCCCTCGACAACGCCGGAAGAACCGACAGCGAAGGCGCGGGCGGCGAGGCGAGCTCGATTCTCATGCTCGACGACACCAGCGCGAGCGCGATCACGATCACGACCACCGCCCAGGCCGGCAATCCCGGGACCGGCGGCTATGTTGCGGTGCAGCCCGGAGCCAACGCCACCGCGAACACGAACATAAGGGGCGTCGGCGCCGTGATCGGCGCAAGCGTGGCGACCGGCGGCGCCGGCTTTTCGGCGGCAATACCGTCCAACGGCACGGCCGGCGGCTACGCGCAAGCGCAGACCGTTGTCAAAGCGATCGGCGACAATCCGGCGATGGCGACGGCGACCGCAACCGGAGGCGAGGGCGGCGTCGCCGCCGGCGAGGGCGCTCCGGCGTGACCGGCGGCGCTGGCGGCGGCGCGAGCGCGAACGCCTTCGCCAGTTCCGGCACCGGTGCGGTCACGGTCACCGCGAGCCAGATCGGCGGCGCCGGCGGAGCGGGCTCCGGCGGCGGGACGGGCGGCGCTGGCGCTTCGTCCGTCATGATGAACGAGGCCGACGGCCGGACGAAGGGGTCTCTCATCATCAACCAGACCGCCCAAGGCGGCGCCGGCGGCGACTTCTGGTTATTTTGTGCAGAACGGAGGCAACCCCGAAACTTTTGTCGCCGGCGCCGGGGGCGGCGCCGATTCCGAGTTGATGCTGAACGCCGCCTCGCCGAGCTTTGAAGCGAGCTCTCTCGAGGGGACCGCAACCGCCATCGGCGGCAACGCGGGCGCGGCCAGCGGCGGGGCCAATCTCAGCGCTCCGTCGGCGGGCGGCGACGCGACGGCGGTCGCCAATCTCGCCGGCGCCGGCGATGTGACCGCCAACGCCGTCGCTCAAGGCGGCGCCGGCTCGCTCGCTCCGCTCGGGGTTTACCGTCCCGGAGGAGGGCAGGCCACGGCGAATGCGACGGCGTTGGCGACAGGCGGCCATGCAGCGAGCGCACTTGCCTCCGCGACCGGGGGCAGCCTCGCCGGATTCGGCGTGAACCTCGTCAACGCGGCCACCGCCAGCGCACACTCGGGCTCCGGAACCGTCACCGTAACTGCGATCCAAACCGGCGGCAGCAGCCCGATCATGACGTTGGACCAGTATGATTTGGTCGGCGGCACCGGGGCCGGCGGCGATTCGGCCCTGGTCACCCAAGCGTTCGGCCCGGATGCGGCGCTGGCGGTATCGGGTTCGACCAGCGGCGCGCTGATTCTGAATCAGACCGCCATCGGCGGCAACGGTTTCGGCGCGGGCGGCGCTGCCACATCCGAGCTGACGATTGTCGATTCGACGGCGAGCGTTGTCAAAGGTTACGCGACAGCGATTGGCGGCGCCTCCGGCGAGTTAGGCTCGCCGCAGCCTCCGGATAATATTGAAGGGGCCGATCCGGGCGGCATGGCGACCGCGACGGTTTCGGTGTCGTCGACGATCGGCGCCGCGGTGATAGCGTCGGCAACCCAGATCGGCGGCAATGGGGGGAACGGAGTCCTCGGCGACGTGGCCGGCGCTGGGGCGAACTCGACCATGAACAACGCGGCTTTGGGCTCGACCACGGGCGCGCTTACCCTCATTCAAAAGGCGGTCGGTGGAAACGGCGGCACTGCCGACGCCACGAGCACTCCGGGCGCCGCGGGCGCCGCCTCGTCGACCCTGTCGGTGACCGACTCCAGGGCGAGTATGCTTTCGGGCACGGCGGCGGCGGTCGGCGGCGCCGGCGGCGGCTCCGGAAATTCATCGGTCGCGGCAGCCAGCGGCGGCGCGGCGACGGCCTCGATTTCGCTCGCCTCCGCGATCGGCGCCGCAGTCAGCGCCGAGGTGGACCAGACTGGGGGCGCCGGCGGCGACGGAACCAACGGGGCCAGCGGCGGGGCCGGCGCCAACTCGATCCTGGACAGCGAAACAGGGTCGCCGAATCCGGTGGTCAGCGGCTCGACGACGGGCGCTCTCAGTCTCACACAAAAGGCCGTCGGCGGAGACGGCGGCTCCAGCGACACGGGAACCCCGGGCGCGGCGGGCAGCGCCTCGTCGACCATGTACGTGACCGACTCTTTAGCGAGCGCGCTCTCGGGCACGGTGACGGCGGTCGGCGGCAAGGGCGGCGGCTCCGGCAGCGCGGCCGTAGGGGCGGCCGACGGCGGCGTGGCGGCGGCCTTGATCGGGATGACATCCAACGTCAACGGCGCGGCGGTTACCGCGCAGGCGATCCAGATCGGCGGCGCGGGCGGCGACGGGACGAATGGCGCCAACGGCGGCGCCGGGGCCGCCTCGTCGCTCGACACCGCGGTTCAGGGCTCGACCAGCGGGAGCCTGACCCTCATCCAGAATGCCGAGGGCGGCGCGGGCGGCTCCAGCGATACCGGTACGCCGGGCGCGGGCGGGGTCGCCTCTTCGACCCTCAATGTGTTCGACACCAGCGCGAGCCAGGTCACGGGTTCAGTCACCGCAATTGGCGGCGCCGGAGGAAGCGCGGGCGTCGGCAGCGGCGCAAACGGCGCCGCCGCGAGCGTCTCGGTTTCCGTCGGCTCCGGAATTGGCGGTGCGGTCAAGGCTATAGCGGAGCAGGTGGGAGGGAACGGCGGCTTGGGATTCAACGGCGCCAACGGCGGCGCCGGCGCCGACTCAAATCTGTCGACCACCGCCGGGAGCCAGGTCGTCAGCGCCACAACGACCGGCGGCGCGGTCACCCTGGAGCAGACTGCAATCGGCGGTAATGGCGGCTCAAGCATCGGAGGAATGGCCGGCGCGGCGGGCAACGCCTCGTCGACCCTGGTCTATACGGACGGTTACGCAAGCTCGCTGTCAGCAGCCGCGTCGGCAGGCGGGGGCAGGGGCGGCGACGTTTCCGGCCAGGGCTTGACCGCCGGCAACGGCGGGACAGGGACTGCATCGGTCTCCCTGACCTCTACGATTGGCGCGCCAGTCAGCGCCGCAGCCATCCAGGCGGGCGGCGCCGGAGGCATCGGAACCGGCGGCGCCGACGGCGGCAACGGGGCCAACTCGGTCCTGGTGACCAGTCCGACGGCTGCCAATCCTGCGGTCGTCGGCTCGACCACGGGACCGCTCTTCCTGCAGCAGTCGGCGCTCGGCGGCGCCGCCGGCAGCAGCGACACAGGCGCGGCCGGCGTCGCCGGCAATGGCGTCTCGATTCTGGTGGTTCAGGACAGCGCGGCCAGCTCGCTCAGAGGGCTGACGCAGGCGTTCGGCGGAACCGGCGGCAGCACGATGAGCGGAACGGCGAGTCCAGGCGGCAACGCAACCTCGAAGGTGAACCTCACCTCCACCGTCTATGGAGCGCCGGTGAACGCCGAGGCGCGCGCTTTTGCCGGGGCTGGCGGTTCGACCGGCTCGCCGGGACAATATGCCTCGTCGGGCCAGGCGATCGCTCATGCGACCGTCTCGTCGTACGGCGGCGCTGAAAACACCGCCATCGCCGTCGCCGGGACCCTGTCGCCGGATGACACGCAGACGAGCCCGGTCGCGGTAACGGCGTCGAGCGAAGTGCAGGCTCAGGGCGCGTTCGCGAGCCATGCGCTCGCCAACACCGGCGCCGCTTCCTACCCGACCGACCCGAGCGGCGATGTGACCGCTAGCTTCGCCGGCGCCACGGCTTCGCCAACCGGCGTTGTCGTGCCCGGGGCGCCCGCCGGCTCGGTGGTGCTTGGAACGTCGACCATCACGGCGGACTACGTGTCCGGGATGTCGGGCACGGAGACGGTGACCGACACCGTCACCTTCAGCGTGCTCGGAAGCAGTCTGACCGGCGCCCTCCTCTACGTCGACAATTTCACCGAGCTCGGGTTTACCGGCTCCGGTCACGAAACGACAATTGTGGATGCGTTGACCGGCATCGATACGGTCACCCTTACATTCATGGCCACGGCTGTCGGGGATGCAAGTCTTAGCGGGACGTTTGCGCTTCTGGACCCGCCGCCGAGCTTGACCGGCAGCTTCAATGACGTCTTCGGCTCGTTCGGCCCCGGCGGGTTCAGCGTCAACAACGAGCTGTTCAGCCTCGCCGCTCCCCCTGTGCCCGAGCCCTCGACCTGGGCAATGCTGCTCTTCGGGTTCGCCGCCATCGCGCTCCGCTTCGCGATGGGTAAAAAAACCTCGGCCAGAGCCTGAGCCTCGGCCGGAGCCTGAGCCTTGGCAAGGAGATGCGGGCGATTTGCGCCATGCTGCGGGATTCCCGCGAGCGGCGCCGACGGCGACGGTATTTGCCGGTTGTCACTCAAAGCCTTGTCGTCTAAGGCGACGTGGGGATGTCGGACCCGTCGCCAGCGGCGCCGCGATGCTTCGGTTCCCGGCTCCCAACGCGAGGCCGTCCTTGTTTCCCAAGCCGTCGCCGCAGCTTCTGCCTAACACCTACGCCTATGAAACCCAGCCGATGGTCAAGCCGACCGGGTTTCGCGAATATGACGCGCGCTGGATCTTCGAGCGGGAGATCAACCTGATGGGCGCCGAGGCGCTGGGGCTCGGCCTCGCGCGCCTGCTCAAGGAGCTTGAGGTCAAGCGCGAGATCGTCGTCGGCCACGACTTCCGTAGCTATTCGGCCTCGATCAAGCTGGCGATGACCGCGGGGCTGATGGCCGGCGGGGCGCAGGTGCGGGACATCGGGTTGGCGGTCACGCCGATGGCCTATTTCGCCCAGTTCGCGCTCGATGTGCCGGCGGTGGCAATGGTGACCGCCTCGCACAACGACAACGGCTGGACGGGCGTCAAGATGGGCGCGGCGCGGCCGGTGACGTTCGGACCCGACGAGATCGCGCGGCTGCGCGACATCGTCATCGCCGGCGATTTTGCTTACGAGGCCGGCGGCGGCTATGAATTCGTGGCTGATTTTCCCGCCCGCTACATCGCCGACTTGACCGCTCGGCCGAAGCTTGCCCGTAGCCTCAAGGTCGTCGCCGCCTGCGGCAACGGCACCGCCGGCGCGTTCGCGCCCAAGCTCCTGAGCGCGCTCGGGGTTGAAGTCGTCCCCCTCGACTGCGATCTCGACTTCACCTTCCCGCATTACAATCCGAATCCCGAGGATATGCAGATGCTGCGCACGATGGCGGCAGCGGCAATCCAGACCCGCGCCGATCTCGCGCTTGGCTTCGACGGCGACGGCGACCGCTGCGGCGTCGTCGACAACGAGGGCCATGAGATCTTCGCCGACAAGATCGGGGTCATGCTGGCGCGCGATCTCTCGAGGCGGCGCGCGGGCGCGACTTTCGTCGTCGACGTCAAGTCGACCGGGTTGTTCAAGACCGATCCGGTTCTCGCCGCCCACGGCGCCAGGGTCGACTTCTGGAAGACCGGCCATTCGCACATCAAGCGCCGCGTTCGGGACTTGAACGCGCTCGCCGGATTCGAGAAGTCCGGCCATTTCTTTTTTGGCCCGCCGATCGGGCGCGGCTACGACGACGGATTCGTCACCGCGATCGCCATTCTCGATATGCTGGACCGGAACCCCGGCAAGTCGATCGCCGATCTTTATCGCGACCTGCCCAAGACCTGGGCCTCGCCGACGATGTCGCCGCACTGCGCCGACGAGGTCAAATACGCAGTCGCGGATCGCGTCGTTGAGCGGTTCAAGGCAATGCAGGCGCGAGGCGAGCCGTTCGCCGGCCAGCCGATCCGTGATCTGATCACCCTCAATGGCGTTAGGGTTACGGTGAAGGACGGCGCCTGGGGGCTCGTGCGCGCGTCGTCGAACAAGCCGGAACTGGTCGTCGTCGTCGAAAGCCCGGTGTCGGAAAAGGGTATGCGGGCGATGTTCGAGGCTCTCGACCGGGTTCTGCGCGAGAATCCCGAAGTTGGCGCCTATAACCAGACGATCTGATGCGTGACGAGGCAAGCGGGCAGGGTCCGGTGCTGCCGGACGTACTTGCGCCCGGTCTCAGGATCGTCTTCTGCGGCACTGCGGCGGGAACCGTCTCGGCGGCGCGCGGCGCCTACTACGCCCATCCGCAGAACAGGTTCTGGCCGGCGCTCCATGTTGTCGGGCTGACTCCGCGACTGGTGAGGCCGGAGGAATTCGCCGAGTTGCCGCAATGGGGTCTCGGCCTCACGGATGTCGCCAAGAGCGTCAGCGGCATGGACCGCCAATTGCCGCCGGGAGCGTTGGGACGCCAGGCCTGCGCCGAGCTCAGGGTTAAAATTGAAGAGTTTGAGCCGGACCACTTGGCGTTCACGAGCCTCACCGCCGGGCGCCGATTTCTGGGCCGCGTCGCCGGCTTCGGCGAGCAGCCAAACCGCGTCGGCCGGACCCGCGTGTGGCTCCTGCCCTCGCCCTCGCCGACCGCGGGATGGAACTGGGGTCGACACAAACACTGGTGGCGGACGCTCGCGGATGAGGCGAGGGGCCAACCGGCGCGGTCCGGCTAGGCGTTGATCGCCGTCGATTCAATCCTCGCGCTGAGCCGCAGGGCGTCGGTAATGACGATCGCGCCGCGGCGGCGCTCGATGAGGCCCTCGCGCTCCATCGCGTTGATCTCGCGCGACACGGTTTCCCGCCGTGTGTTGATGCGCGACGCCAGCTCCGACTGGTTGGGCGGCGCGAGGATGATTGCGCGCTTCGGATTCTCGCGATCGGGGCGCGCAAGGCGCAGGAGCTCGGCGTGGACGCGGCTGCGGACGTCGAGGGCGCCAAGCTCGCCGACCCGGCGTGACAGCTCGCGAACGCGCGCGATCAGCGCCCCGACGACCGCTTCGCCCAGCGGGCGGTGGGAAAAGAGCGTTTCGATGAACACCGTACACGGCATTCTCGCCACCAGCGAATCATTAACCGCGAAGACGCTGACCGCGCGCGGCGCGCCGTCGAAGGCGCTCATTTCGCCGAAGAATGAACCCGCTTCCATATTGTTGAAAGTGAGGTCCTGCCGCACGCCGTGGAGCACCCCTCTCAGGCGGCCGGTCATGATGAAGTAGACGTCGCGGTCATTTGCGGACTGACCGACCACCCAGGAGCCCGCCGGCGTTTTCACCCACGCGCAATGGCGATCAAGAACCCGGCAAGACTTGGGATCGAGCGTTTTGAAACAAGGATGTACTGAAAGCGAATTCGGTAACATCATCGCGCTCGCCGATGATTGACCTCGACGGTGGCTGAGCTTTGCCCTGACGTCAAGCGGCTTGGGGCCACCGGGCCCGGATCCGGCAGCCAGAAATGGGGAGGCGCGCCTCCCCCAGCAGGCTTTGCGCTGATCCGAAGCGCCGTCGCTCGGGGTGTGACGCCGGTCACAGCCGGAGGCTCTCTGCGGGAGTATCACCCATGGATGGTCACTCCGGACGGTCTATCGGACCCGGTCCGGGCGAGACATTCCATCGCCGAGGCGGGCGAATAAGTCCCTTCGGCTTGAGATCCCGCGTCGCCGCGCCCAGGGGCGGGGCGCCAAACGCGGCCCCCGCGCCGATCTCCCACTGCGCGGGGCACAGAGCGCGGCGCCGGTGTTTCCGCACGCCAGGCGCCGCGCTCGCAGAGTTCGAAGGCCGTTTACTGGACGCGGAATTCCATATGCACGCGCCCGTGGACCCGTTGAGCGCGCGGCCAGCGGCCGAAGCTCGCCGGTGGCCCCTCGCCATTATGCGCCCGCTCCTGTCCGGCCCGTGTCGGCTGGCCCGCCCCGGAATGCAACCCAACGTCGCCGGCCTTCGGCCCATGTCGGGCAAGACAGGCGTTATAGGCCATCGGCTCCTGATATTGGGCGCAGGACGGATCGCCTTCCGCTCGCGCGCGCCCCGCCGACATCAGTGCGGCGAGGCAAAGCGCAAACGTTGCAGCGCGCGCGGCCATGGTTTTAGCTCCGCAGCGTGGCGCCGGTCCTCCGCGACACCTCGGCCACGATCCGGGATATCGCAGCGTCAATTTCGGCGTCGGTGAGTGTCCGCTCGCGCGGCTGCAGGATCACCTGGATGGCGACCGATTTCGAGCCCTCCGGCAGACCTACCCCGTGATAGACGTCAAATACGCCAACCTTGGCGACGAGTGAGCGTTCGGCGCTCTCCGCCGCCTTGACGATGTCGCCGGCGCGCACGCTGGCGTCGACCACGAATGCGAGATCCCGCTCGACCGGCATGAAGTCCGAGCGGTCGAGTTTCGGCTTGCTCTTGGTCGGCTTGGCCTTCGGCGCAGGAACGGCGTCGAGGATGATCTCGAACGCCACGATCGGCCCTTCGGCGTCGAGCGCTTCCAAGGCGCTCGGATGCAACTGTCCAAACCAGCCGACGACGGTCTTCGGCCCGAATTTCAGCGTCGCCGAGCGGCCCGGATGGAGAAACGCCGGGCCGCCAGGGACGGCCTGCACCGCGTTCGGGCTCGCGCCGAGCGCGGAAAGGACCGTCATCGCGTCGCGTTTGGCGTCGAACACGTCGACCAGCCCGCCGCTGCTCCAATGCCGGCCTTCGCCGTCGGCCCTGGACCGGCCGCGCCGCACAGCGGCGGCCGCGACCCGCTGATCGGTTTCGCCCGGTCCGAGAAAGATCTGCCCGACTTCGAACAGCGCGACGTCGGCGAAGCCCCGGCGCGCATTGCGCTCGGCGGCGGCGATGAGGCCGGGAACGACGCTTGGGCGCATGTCGGAAAGGTCGGCCGCGATCGGATTGGCGAGCGCGAGCGACGGCGAGCCGCCGCCGAACAGTTCCGCCGCCGGCTTTGAGACGAAGGACCAGGTGACCGCCTCGCGTAGGCCGAGCGCGGCCAACGTGCGCTTGGCGAGCCGGGTGCGCTTCTGCATGAGCGTCAGCACCGGCTTCGCCACGCCGTCGTCGAGCCGGGGCAGGGGAGTCATCGGCGCGCGGTCAACGCCGGCGATGCGCAGAATCTGTTCGACGACGTCGGCCTTGACCTGAACGTCGG
The DNA here is from genome assembly GCA_963794155.1 of uncultured Alphaproteobacteria bacterium. Classification (GTDB taxonomy): domain Bacteria; phylum Pseudomonadota; class Alphaproteobacteria; order Rhizobiales; family Beijerinckiaceae; genus Roseiarcus. The sequence continues at coordinate 69,240 of CAWCCX010000015.1, forward strand.
GCCGCCACGAAGGAACGACGACCGCCCCGTCCGCGACCCCGAAGCCGAGGCGAGAAAGGATCGCCTCGCCCTCGTTGCGCGGGATGTCGATTCCAAGCAGCCGCTCGACCTCGCCATAGGGGAAAGGAATCGAACGCCGGGGCGCCGTGGGATCGCCCGCGACCGCCATCCGCGAAGGCTCGCCGCCGCAGATCGCGAGCACGAACTCGGTCGCGAGATCGCAGCCGGGGACGCAGAATTCGGGATCGACGCCGCGCTCAAAGCGATAGCGCGCGTCGGTCATGACGCCGAGCTTGCGCCCGGTTTGGGCGATATTCGCCGGGTCCCACAGCGCGCTCTCGATCAGAACGTCGCGGGTCGCGTCGTTGCAGCCTGAGTGCTCGCCGCCCATGATACCGGCGATCGATTCGACGCCGTTCTCGTCGGCGATGACAACCATGCTCTCGTCGAGCGCGTATGGCCGGCCGTCGAGCGCGAGCACGCTTTCGCCGCGGCGGGCGCGGCGCACTGTGAGATCGCCCTTGACCTTGACGAAGTCGAACACATGCAGCGGGCGCCCGCGGTCGAAGGTGATGTAATTGGTGATGTCGACGAGGGCGCTGATCGGCCTCAAGCCGATCGCGCGGAGCCGCTTCTGCATCCATTCGGGCGACGGGCCGTTGGTCACCCCGCGCACCAGCCGCAGAGCGAAAGCCGGGCAGAGATGCTTATCGGCGGGGGCAAAATCGAGACGGACGCGGGTCGGGCAGTCGAAGGCGCCGGCGAATGACGTGGGCGCCGGCGTCTTCAGGCGTCCGAGCCCCGCCGCCGCGAGATCGCGGGCGATGCCGGCGACGCCGGTCGCGTCGGGACGGTTGGGGGTCACCGCGACGTCGATGACCGGATCGTCGAGCCCGGCCCAGCGCGCGTAAGGAACGCCGACCGGCGCGTCGTCCGGGAGCCCGATGATCCCCTCGTGATCGTCGCTGAGCTCGAGCTCCGCCGCCGAGCACAGCATGCCGTTCGAACTCGATGCCGCGGATGATCCCCTTGGCGAGCGTGATCTTCTTGCCGGGAATATACGTGCCCACCGGAGAGAAGACGCCTTTCATCCCGGTGCGGGCGTTTGGCGCGCCGCAGACCACCTGCACCGGGCCGCCACCAGCGTCGACGATGCAGACCTTGAGCCGGTCGGCGTTGGGATGCGGCTTCGCGTCGATGACCGATGCGACGACGAAGCCCTCATACTTGCGGCTCGGATCGTCGACGCTTTCCACTTCGAGACCGACGCGGGTCAGGGTGTGGACGATCTCGGCGAGCGAGGCCGTGGTGTCGAGGTGGTCCTTTAGCCAGGAGAGGGTGAATTTCATCGTTCGTGTCCGCCGTAAGGCGTCGCTTTATTTGAAGTCGTAGGTGCGTTTGAGAATCTCGAAGAGTTCTCTTGCGGCTTCTCGGCCCAGTTGGATGGTCTGGCTTTGCTTTCCGGGATTGGCTCTATCCGCCGATCCGTTGGTATCGATTTGCACAATCGGGTGGCCGTCGGTTGGCGCAAAGATTTTGACCAACCCGACAACCTTAGAGGGTTGGACCTTTCCTCTCCCGTCTCGCTTCTCAAAGTTCTTAATCCAGGCCATCGGCCGAAGTCCTATGCGATGTCACCCGCTCAATCCCCCGGCCAGCGTCGGGATGTCGAGCGGCTTGAAGCCATAGTGGTTGATCCAGCGCAGGTCGGCGTCAAAGAAGTCGCGGAGGTCCGGTAAGCCGTACTTGAGCATCGCCACCCGGTCGATCCCCATGCCCCAGGCGAAGCCCTGATAGACCTCCGGATCGATGGCGCAATTCGACAGCACGTTGGGGTGGACCATGCCGCAGCCGAGGATTTCGAGCCAATCCTCGCCCTCGCCGAAACGGATCTCGCCGCCCGAACGGCGGCACTGGATGTCGACCTCGAGCGAGGGCGAGGTGAAGGGGAAAAAGCTCGGCCGGAAGCGCATGCCCACGTGCGGCACTTCGAAGAACGCCTTGCAGAACTCCTCCAAGACCCATTTCAGATTGGCGAGCGTCGCCTGATCGTCGACCACCAGGCCCTCGACCTGATGGAACACCGGCGTGTGGGTCTGGTCGGCATCGCGCCGATAGGTGCGGCCGGGGCAGATGATGCGAATCGGCGGCTTCTGCGCCAGCATCGTGCGCACCTGCACCGGGCTCGTATGGGTGCGCAGGAGCCTGCGCTCGCCATGCGCGTCGGGGGCGAGAAAGAACGTATCGTGCATCTCCCGCGCCGGGTGGCCGGGCGGGAAGTTGAGCTTGGTGAAATTATAGTCGTCGCTTTCGATGTCCGGCCCTTCGGCGACCGAAAAGCCCATGTCGGCGAATATGGCGACGATCTCATCCATGACCTGGCTGATTGGATGGATGCGCCCGATCTCGATCCCCGGCAGGCGGACCGGCAGGGTCACGTCGACCGCCTCGCGCCTGAGCTGGGCCTCGAGGGCCGCGCCTTTCAGGACCGCGCGTTGCGCCGCGAGCGCTTGCGTGACCTTGTCCTTGAGCGCGTTGATCGCCGCGCCCTGCGCCTTCCGCTCGTCAGGCTTGAGCTTGCCGAGGGTGGCGAGCAGCGCCGAAATCGATCCTTTTTTCCCGAACGCGGCGACGCGCACAGCTTCGAGCTCGCTTTCGTCGCTCGAGGCGTCGATGGCGGCGAGCGTCTCCCGTTCAAGGGCGGCAAGGTCGGACATGGCTATTCCTTTGCAGGCGCCGCCGGATCCCTTCTTACGCCGTTGAGGGCGTAGGCGGCGCCAAGCGGCGTCTGCAAAACACACCCGTCTCTCGACAGGCGACTGTTGGCCGGATCAGAGTCCCGAAAGCTGAGCGGGGCCAAACCGTCCCCGGCGACTAGGCCCAAAAAAGACGCGGCGGCGAAGTTCACGCAGCCTTCGGCAACGCGCCTTTCGCCTGCTCGACGATCGCGGCAAACGCCGCGGGCTCCGAAATAGCGAGTTCGGAGAGCACCTTGCGGTCAACTTCAATCCCCGCCGCGGTCAGGGCGGAAATAAATCGGCTGTAGGTCAGCCCATGCTCGCGCACGGCCGCGTTGATGCGCTGAATCCACAGGGCGCGAAACTCGCGCTTGCGGTTCTTGCGGTCGCGGTAGGCGTATTGCATCGATTTGTCGACCGCGGCCTTGGCGGCGCGGATGGTGTTCTTGCGCCGGCCGAAGAAGCCCTTGGCGGCCTTCAAAACTTTCTTGTGCTTGGCGTGGGACGTTACGCCGCGTTTGACGCGTGACATCGTTCAATTCTCCGGGAATGGGGTTTCAGCCGTTCGGCAGATAGTACTTCTTGACCTTATCGCCGTCGGTCTTGAACAGGATCGCCGTGCCGCGCAGATCGCGGATCTGCTTGGTCGTGCGCTTGATCATCCCATGGCGCTTGCCGCGCTGGACGTAGACGACCTTGCCGGTCCCGGTGAGCTTGAAGCGCTTCTTCGCGCCCGATTTGGTCTTCAACTTGGGCATTTGGCTCTCCTCAAGGCTTGACGCCCTTTTGACGTTCGACAGGGCGGAAAGCCCCGTTCGCGCGAGCGAAAAAACCGCCACGGCAGCCCTAACGGCCGGGCGGTTCTCAACGGTGCGGCTCATACGCGAAGGAGGGCAGGGACGCAAGGGCGTCGCGCGAAACTTGATCCCGGGCCGCAGCCGCCGGTCCGAGGACATTCAGGCGGAAACGAAGCAGGCAAGTCACGAGTTGCGGCTGGATGTGCGTTTCTTCAGGCGGCTGAGTAATTTCAAGCGCTTAGGCGCGCCTTTTTCAGCAAGAAAGCGCGTAACCTTTGGAGGGCGGCCTCGCCAATGACCTAGTCGATCCCTGACAGGACGTGAATTGCGCGGCTGGCGATCAAGTCTTCGGTTTTCCGTCCATACGCCGCCATGTGCGGAGCCGCGACGTGCGCCGCCAAGGCCTCGGGGCTTTCCCAGGATTCGAGCACGGCAAATGTGTCCGGTCCGAACTTCGCCTGGAACGGGCCGATGCCCGAAGCGTCGACATGTCCCGCATATTCGATGCATCCCTGTTCCGCCCGCACCGCCGGGACGTTGGCGCGGAACGCGGCCAGGATCTCGTCTCGGCGGCCGGGCTTAGCGGTTATGACGGCGACTACGCGGATCATTGTTCTTCTCGCTTGCGGCTCCCGAGCGGCCTGCTCAACCTAACCTCGGCCGATCTGCGTTCGCCAGCGAAAAGACATGCGCGTCGAACCGGCAGCGTCGCCGGCGCTCGCCGGTCAAAGGGCTCCCTGCACAATCTCAGCCGCATCCTCGGCCGAATGTCCGGCCTAGCCGCCGTCCGGAGGCGCGGCGCAGGATCGATATTTCCGAATTGAGGCCACGTCCTATTCGCCTCCGGTCGAGCGACACGTCCGCCCAGCGGGGCGCGAGCGTCCTTGCGCCGCTCGTGCCGGCGCCTTATCGCAGTGCAGCATTTCCGTCGCCCGCTGCGAGACTCCATGGACCCGCTGATCGAAGGCTATCGCCGCTTTCGCGCCGACGTCTGGCCGGCTGAGCGGGCGCGCTACGAGGCGCTGGCGCATTGGGGGCAAAGCCCGGAGGCGATGGTGATCGCCTGCTCGGATTCGCGTGTCGATCCGCAGACCGTGTTCGGCGCCGTGCCCGGCGAATTGTTCGTCGTCCGCAACGTTGCCGCGCTGGTGCCGCGCTATAGCCCCGACCCCGGCCATCACGGCACCAGCGCGGCGCTCGAATTCGGCGTCAAGGTGCTGAAAGTCGGCCGCCTGGTCGTGCTCGGACATGGGCAGTGCGGCGGGGTGAAGGCAATGGCCTATGGGGCGCCGCCGCAGGCGCGGGACTTCATCGCCTCCTGGGTCGAGATCGGCAAGCCGGCGGTTCTGGCCGCAGGCGACAAGCCGGAGGGGCGGCTCGAGCGCATCGAAGCGGAGGTGGTACGCCTGTCGCTCGCGAACCTGATGACCTTTCCGTGGATCGCCGAAGCGGTCGCCGCCAACCGGCTCGTGCTGCAGGGCTATTGGTTCGACGTTCACACCGGCGTGCTGGCGAGTGTCGGGCCGGACGGGCTTGAGCCGGTCGAGTGAGGCTCACGCCAACCGCCTCCCTTCGCCGCTCACCCCTCCCCCTTGCCGCCGCTGAACAGGAATGGCGCGACTTCGGAGACGCCGGGGGCTTTGTCGACCGAAAACGGCGCCGGGCGGCAGACGGCGAGGGCGGACAGGCCGACGCGCGCGGTCAAGAGGCCGTTGAGCACGCCTTCGCCCATCCGCGCCGAGATCCGCGAAGCGATGCCGTGGCCGACCAATTGCTGCAGCAGACTGTCGCCGACCGCCATGCCGCCGGTGATGGCGATATGGGCGCCAATCGAGCGCGCAAGCTTGATCAGGCCGAGGAGGCCGGGCCGGCCGCCGTAGATTTCGGCGATCCGCCTGACCAGGCGCACGATCTGGGCGACCACGAATACGACGTCGAGCACCGCGCGCGGGCTGATCGCGGTCACCAGCGACACCCGCTTGGCGGCGGCGGCGATCTCGCTCTCCGCCTTCTCGTCGAGCGGCCTCAGAAGCGCGCGCTCGGCGACATCGATGAGGTCGCGTCCGTCGATGATCGCGCGCGCCGCGTCCTCGACCTCGGCCCGCGCCCGCGCGGTCTCCGGCCGGTCGCGATAGAGGGCGATGAGCTGGCCGACGAGGCGGCGCGCGGTCGCGCGATCGTCGGCGGCGCGCGCGTGAGCGAAGGCGACATGCATCTCAGCGATCCGCGTCTGGCGCCCGACCGCGATGATCTCGCGCGCCGCGACGCCGACGAGGCCGACCAGGAACACCAGGCCGAAGACGAGCCCGATGATTCCGAGCAACTCCGCCTTGGCGAACAGGCCCTCGATAAGGTTCGTCGCCCACAATCCGAGCGCGAGCGAGACGAGGCCGCCAAGCCCGGTCCACGCGAGGCGCGCGAGCGTCAAGCGCGAGCGGGCGATCAGGCCCGATTTCTGCGCCGCCTCGATCTCAAGCTCGGCTTCGTCGATCGGCGCCGGCGCGGCGGCGGCGGGAATCGGCTCGTGCTGCGAACGAATAACCGCCTCGGGCGCATAAGGGGCGGGCTGATCGTCGACCGCGACGCGCCGGTCGTCGAGGCGAAAGGCGCGGGGGCGGGGCGGGCGCTGGCTCATGCGAGACGATCCCCGATCAAAAATTGCAGCGCCCGGTCGAGCCTGATCTGCGGCGCGGGCTCGCCGCGCTGGGTGAGCGGCGGGCGGAAGCGGACGAACCGCCAGTCATTGTCGGCCTCGGCCAGGGCAATCCCGTCGCCCTCGAAGATCGCCTCCGGGTCGGCAGGCAATTCGCCGGGAAAGACCGCCGCTTCGGCGATTCCATCGAAGATCTGGCCGCCGATCGTCTCCCCCTTCTCAGGCGTCCCGATGATGGCGTCGAGCGTCTCGCCGCCGGTCCGGATCTCAGCCTCGCGGGTGGCCCGAATCGCGGCGAGCGCGATCACGTCGATCTCGGCCCCGACCCCTTCGGCGCGCGCGATCGCTTTCGCGGTCAACGCGCGCAGGATCGCCTCCAGCCGGTCGTGGCTGGTGTGGTGCAGATGATCGGCCTTGGTCGCCGCGAACAGGATGCGGTCGATGCGGGGGCGGAAGATCGAGGAGAGCCGCGAGGCTCGTCCGGCGCGGAAGGCGCGCATGACGTCGGAGAGCGCATTCTCGAGATCGGCGACCGCGCCCGGGCCGGAGTTGAGCGCCGAAAGGGCGTCGACCAGAACGATCTGCCGGTCGAGCCGGGCGAAATGATCGCGAAAGAACGGCCTCACCACATGCGCCTTATAGGCTTCGTAGCGGCGAGCCATCATCGCCGCGAGCGAGCCGGGAACGAGCGCTGCCTCGTCGGCGAGCGCGATCGGAGCGAACGTCAGGGCCGGCGAGCCCTCGAGATCGCCCGGCATCAGGAACCGGCCGGGCGGCAGGGTCGAGAGGGCATAAACGTCGTCGCGCGCCCGCTTGAGGTAGGCGGTGAAAAGTTCGGCGATCCGCCGCGCCGCATCCTCGCCGGCGTCGGCTTGGGGGTCGAGGCCGACGAGCGCCTGACGCCATTTCTCCGACAGCGGCGCGCGGGCCGGGGTCTCGCTTGCGGCAAGGGTCTCGCGAGACCATTCGGCGTAGCTTTTGTCGAGCAAAGGCAGGTCGAGCAGCCATTCGCCGGGGTAGTCGACGAGATCGAGCTTGAGGCTCGAGCTCCCGCCGACCCAACCCGAGGCGCTCTCGAACTCGATCGTAAGCCTCAGTTGGGCGATGCGGCGGGTCGATTGCGGCCAGCGGCGATCCGGCCCCGAGAGGCTCGCCATATGCTCCTCGTAGGCGAATCGCGGCACGGCGTCGTCCGGCTGCGGCTCGAGCCGCGCCCGCATGATGCGGCCCTCGGCGGACGCGGCCAAAACCGGCAGGCGCGCGCCGGCGATCAGGTTGTTGACCAGCGCGGTCAGGAACACCGTCTTGCCCGAGCGCGACAGGCCAGTGACGCCAAGGCGCAGCGCCCCGCCGGAGAAATAGTCGCCGATCGAGCGGGCGACGAGCCCCGCCTCGAACACGAAGTCGCTGAAACCTGGCAAGGGAAATTCCGCGCGCGCAAACCGGGGAGCCTATTTAGGCGGCGCCCGCCGGTTTGGACAGTGGACTCACAGGTTCAATCTCGGCCCTTTCGCCTCAGAGCCGGGGGGGCGTCCCCCTCGACGGGGAGTTCGACGCCTGGCTCCGCTTGTCAGGCAATGGCGTTAATGCCGCATTCCGGGTGAGCGAGGACCGCGACGGCTGCTTGGGCAAATGGCTTCCCTGCCTTAAACTCCGCTCCCTTCGGGAGTTTAAGGCATCCGACGGAAGCTGATCTCGGGATGGAGGGCCTAAATGTCTTTCGAGCAATGGCGCTGGACGCCAGCGGGAACCAGGTTGAACTGGCGCGCGCGGGTATTGGCGGCGACGCTAGGGCTACTGGCCTTGGCCCTCTCCTCGGTTGTAGCTTTGGCGCAGTCGATCAAAGTCGCGGCGGTGGATTTTGTGCCCGCTTGGGGCGATTTGGATGGGAACATCAATCGCCTCGCGGAGGCGGCTGAGAAGGCAGGCGAGCAGGGGATAAATTACGCGGTATTTCCGGAAACGGCGGTCAGCGGGTATTTGTTCAGCGACCCGGCGCAGATCGCGCCGTACCTGGATACGATCCCCGGCAAGACCACCGCCGCTTTGCTGCCGATTCTCGCGCGGCATGGGATGTACCTGAGCGTCGGCATCGCGGAGCGGGACGCGGAAACCGGCCTCGCCTATAACGCCGCCGTGCTGCTGGGCCCGAATGGCGTCATCGGCAAATACCGCAAGAATGGACTCAATCCTCAGGATCAAAAGGTGTTCGCGCCCGGGAACACGGGCGTTCAGGTCTTCGATACGCCGATCGGCCGCATCGGGCTTGTGATCTGTTACGACGACACCTACTGGCAATATCCACGTCTCGCCGCATTGCGTGGCGCTCAGATCATCGGCTGGCATTCCGTCTCGGACCGCGTGATCCCGGGTACGCCCGCGGCCCAAGCGACGGGCGACCATTCGACCGTCGCTAACGTGCAATACATGAGCGCTCAGAACGGCGCGTGGGTCGTCGCAGCCACGCGCAGCGGCATTGAGACCAATCCGATCACCGGCGGAAAACTTTTTTACAACGGGGGCTCGAGTATCTGGTCTCCCGAGGGGCGCAAGCTGGCCCAAGCGCCGGTCGTGCCGCCGGAGGAACTCGCTCCCGGCTTGCACGGGATCTTCACTACGACGATTACGCCAAGCGATGCGGACAGATTGCGCGCCGAACGCATGGCCTTGCGTCGTCCCGCACTCTATACGCCGTTGCTTGCGCTTCATCGAAGCCCTGTCGACGGCAACGCCAGCACGACCCGGCTCGTCGTGTCTTTGGTTGCCGTCCAGTGGCCCGAAGGGCCCTCGCGGATGGACTCGGTGCGCGCGGTGGAGGGCGCTTTGACCGTCCTGCCGGAGCTTTCCGCTCTTCCTACGGGTCTCGGTCCGGACGAGATCAAGGCCCGCGCTGAGCCGAGGGGAGGCGCGTTCGAGAAGGCCCTGAGCGACGCCGCCCTCGCAGCCAAGGGCTATTTGGTCGGCAGTTTTCCGGAGAGCGATGGCGATCGCGTCTACCACACTGTGGTTCTCGCCGGCCCCGATGGCGCCATTCTCGGACGCTACCGTGCTACGCACCCGGATGCGGCCCACGCACGTTGGGCGACCCCCGGCGACGCGATTGTCGTGATCCCCACTCCGCTTGGCCGCATTGGCCTGGCGTCGGCGGACGAACTTGCCGTCCCCGAACTCGGGCGACTCTACGGCGCCATGCGCGCGGATATTCTCGCCGCGCCGGCCGGCCCCCCCGAAGCGCTCAAGGTTGAAGTCGATGCGGCTCTTTTCTCCGTTCCCGACCCACCCACTGGCCGGGCGGACTTCTTTCCGTTCGCCGCCGCCAAGCAGAATCAGCTTTGGCTGGTCAGCGGAGGTCGCCGCGAGGGACGCTACACCGCGGCGGCGATTTACGGACCGGAGCCCGTCGTCTCAACGCCAACGCTGACCGCGGCCGAAGGCGAGGACTCGGTTCGATACGAGACGCCAATTCCCGCGCCCGGAACTTGGATCAACCAGAGTCAGCTGATCGCTGGCCAGCAAGCGCAGTGGTTCGTTCCGCTCGTCTTGCCGGACGACAACGCTTGCCTGAAGCGCTGGCGCGCGGCAGATACTGGAGCCATGCCCTGTCTTTGACGGGGCTCCGCACAGGGCGGCCAGCGCCTTGAAGGCGGGCAAGGGCCGTCGACGTGAAGCATCCCACGTCCCCTGTCTCGACCCTCCTGCGCCTTGACAACCGTGGACGCGATCGCGCCGACGGCCTGTCTTGGGAGCGGTTTGGTTTTCGCGGAACCCGCCGGCAGACGACGGCGTCGCGCCGTCGAAGCGAGCCGTACCCTAGTCCGCGTCGGCCTCGAGTTCGGCCGGGGTCAGGTAGAGCGCAAGCGTCCCGGAATTGCGCTCGACGTCCTCCCACCGGCGGACGGAAAAGTCGAGCGCCGCGACGGCGCCGGTCGGATATTTGGCGGCGAGGCGGCGCATCTCCGGCTCGGCGCCGGAGCCGGTCAGCGCCGTCGCCAGTTCGCCAAGCCCGGGATTGTGGCCTACGAGGCCGACGCGCTGGCGGTGATGGGGGAGGGCGCGCGAGAGGGCGAGCAAGCTCGCCAAATTGGCGTCATAGAGCCCTGGCTCTTCTCTGAGATCGACCTTGCGTTTCCATTCTCCGGCGAAAATCTCCGCCGTCTCTTTGGCGCGTGCGGCGCCTGAGTGAATGAGAACCTCGGGAAGCATCTTGCGCGCGGCGAGCGCCGCGGCGACCCGCCGGGCGTCGGCGCGGCCGCGATCGGTCAGCCTGCGCTCGTAGTCGTCGCGCCCGATATGGGGCTCCGTCTTGGCGTGACGGATGAGGAACAACCGGCGCATGAGCGGAGATTGCGCGACGGCTTAAGGAATCGCAAGCGAGGAGAACAAGGCGCACGGCGGTGGGCATGAGCGAGGCGCCTCCGAGCGATAGCGGGCGGATCTAGGCCGCATGCTGGGGGAGCGCCGGCCAGGAATACTCGGGCAGCCGAAGCGAATTGGCGATGTTCCGGCCCAAAGCCAATTTGGCCAGTCCCGGAATCGTACACGCCCGGATCACTTGGTTGCGCAAGAAGAGCCCAAACCGGGTCCTCGGCGCAAAGGCGGCGGAAAAACGCTCGGCGCCCTTTTGCTTGGCCTCGATGAAGGGACGCAGAAGCGACTCATAATTCACGAACGCGTCCTGGTGCCGGCCACCGGCCTTCGTAAGCTCCCCGGCCAGCACGTAGGCCGCGGCCATCGAAAGCGCCGAGCCCTGGCCGGCCATCAGCGAGACGCAGAATGCGGCGTCGCCGACGAGCGCGACCCGGCCGCGCGACCAGGCAGGCATTTTGATCTGGGCGACAGGATCGAAATAGAGGTCCTGCGCGCGGTCGAGGCATGAGAGAATTTGCCCGCATTCCCAGCCGCCGGAGCCGAACATCTCGTGCAACATCGCTCTCTGCGCGGCAAGGCGGGGCAGCGGCGAATCCCCACCATCGCGGGCGAAGACGAACAGGATGAGCGTCCGGTCGTCGCGCAGGGCGACACGCCCGACCATGCGGCCCGGCTCGCTGAAGATGACGTAGACGTCTTCGTCCCGGGGCCGGTAGCCGCGGGCCTCGAATGCCGCGACGACGTAGCCGAGACCCTTCTCAAACGTGCTCTGCGGGCCAAAGACGAGCCTGCGAACGTTCGAATGCAAGCCGTCAGCGCCAATGACGAGGTCGAACGAGCGCGGGCCGGCGCGCGCAAATTGCACCTCGACGCAGTCCGTTCGGCTGTCGAGTGCAAGGATCTCGTCGCCGAACAGGATCTCGGTCTCGCCCCTGACTGCCTCGAACAGCAGCAGGGAAAGATCGCTGCGCGCCAGCGTTACGTAACGTCCGCCGGTCAGCTCGCGGAACACGCGCGTTCCAAACCCCGCCATGCGTTCGCCCTCGGCATCCACTATGCGGAGCTCACGCATGCTGTAACCGACGCGCTCAAGCTCGTCCGCAAGCCCCATCCGCTCGGCGATGTCGTAGCCTGCGCCCCAGAAGTCGATGACGTAGCCGCCGGCGCGCAAGTTCGGCGCCCGCTCGACAATCGTGGCCTTGAAACCGGCGGCGTTGAGCCAGAAGGCGAGGGTCGGCCCCGCGATCCCGGCGCCTGAGATGAGAACGGACTTGGCCCGCATGCCGACGCCTTACCGGAGCCGGCTGGCGGAACTGTGATGGCTTCGGGTCGAGAAAAGGGAAGCGCCTCTCTCTACCGCTCCCGCCGGCTCAGGAACGCGAGCTTCTCGAACAGATGCACGTCCTGCTCGTTCTTGAGCAATGCGCCGTGCAAGGGCGGGATTAGCTTCTTGGCGTCGCGCTCGCGCAAGGCATCGGGCGAAATATCCTCGTTGAGCAGAAGCTTGAGCCAGTCGAGCAGCTCCGAAGTGGTCGGCTTCTTCTTCAGGCCTGGCATCTCGCGCAGCGCGAAGAACGACCGCATGGCCTCCTCGACCAGCCGCGGCTTGATCGCCGGATAATGCAATTCGACGATTCTGCGCATCGTCTCGGCGTCGGGAAAGCGGATGTAGTGAAAGAAGCAGCGGCGCAAGAATGCGTCGGGCAGCTCCTTCTCGTTGTTGGAGGTGATGACGACGATCGGCCGAAGGCGCGCTTTCACCGTCTCTCCGGTCTCGTAGACGAGAAACTCCATCTGGTCGAGTTCGAGCAGCAGGTCGTTGGGGAATTCGATGTCCGCCTTATCGATCTCGTCGATCAAGAGCACCGGCCGCTCGGGCGAGGCGAAGGCCTCCCAAAGCTTGCCGCGCCGGATGTAGTTGGCGATCTCGGAAACCCGCGGGTCGCCGAGCTGCAAATCGCGAAGCCGCGAGACGGCGTCATATTCGTAGAGGCCCTGCTGCGCACGGGTCGTCGATTTGACATGCCAGGCGATGAACGGGGCTCGAAGCGCGCCCGCGATCTCCTGCGCCAGCAGCGTCTTGCCGGTGCCGGGCTCGCCCTTCACGAGCAGCGGACGCTCGAGCGCGATTGCCGCGTTGACCGCGGTTTTGAGTTCGTCGCCCGCCACATAGGTGGCCGTACCTTGAAAACGCGTCAACTTCGGCTCCCGGACAAACTCTGTCAGCAAGCTCTGTCAGAATCAGGCGCCGCGCGTCAATTCATCAAGCCCTTGACGGTCTCGATCAATTGCTTGAGCGAGAACGGCTTGGGCAGGAACACGAATTCCTGGCCCTCCGGCAGGTTGCGCGCGAACGCGTCGTCGGCGTAGCCGGAAACAAAGATCACCTTGGCGGTCAATCCGCGGCGGCGCAATTCGGTCAGCATGGTCGGTCCGTCCATCTCCGGCATGATGACGTCCGAAACGATGAGGTCGATCGGCTCGCCGGCCTTTTCGGCGACCCTGAGCGCGTCGAGGCCGGTCTCCGCCTCGAGAACGGTGTAGCCGCGCGAGGCGAGCGCGCGGGACGCGAAAGCGCGCACAGCTTCCTCGTCCTCGACCAAAAGGATCGCGCCGCGGCCGGTCAGATCGGCGGCCGGCTTGGCGGCCTCCTTCTTGACCGGCTCGTCGATCTCGTTGCCCTGGCGCCGGGGAAGGAGAATGCGAAACGTGGCGCCGGCGCCCGGCTCGCTGTCACAGAAGATATAGCCGCCGGTCTGCTTGACGATGCCGTAGACCATCGACAGGCCGAGACCGGTGCCCTTGCCCACATCCTTGGTGGTGAAGAAGGGCTCGAAGATCTTGGCCCGGACCTCGGGCGGAATGCCGTGCCCCGTGTCTACGACCTCGACCAGCACGTAGTCGGCCGGGACGATCGCCATCTCCTTCAATTCCGCGCATTCAGACGCCGGAAAGTTGCGCGTACGCAAGGTGATCTTGCCGCCGTCGCGGATCGCGTCGCGGGCGTTGACGACGAGATTGACGATCACCTGCTCGAACTGGTTGAGGTCGGCCTTCACCAGCCACAGGTCGCGCCCGTAAACGACATCGAGCTGGATCGTCTCGCCGACCAGCCGATGCAACAGCATCTGCAGTTCCGACAGCACGTCGTTGAGCTGCAGAGTTCTGCGGACGCAGCGTCTGCCGGCGCGAAAAAGCGAGCAATTGCCTGACCAAGCCCGCCGCCCGATTGGCGTTCTGCTTGATTTGCATGATGTCCTGGAAAGACGGATCGGTCGGGCGGTGATTGGCGAGCAGGAGATCGGAATAGCCGATGATCGCCGTCAGGACATTGTTGAAGTCATGCGCGATCCCGCCGGCGAGCTGGCCGATCGCCTGCATCTTCTGACTCTGGACGAGGTTCTCCTGCAGCGTCTTCTGTTCGGTGGTGTCGAGGGCGAATATGGTCGCGCTCGCGCCCTCGTCGCTCTTGGGATCGGCCGCCGAGACGAAGAGGCGCGCCGAACGTGCGGCGCCGGCGCCCTCGAGCGACACATCGAGGGGCGCGATCTCGCCCTTGCCCTGGGCGGCGGCCTCGACCGATTCGCGCACGGCGGCGCGATCGCGCTCAGCGACCAGGTCAAAGATCGTAAGCCTTCCCTTGGCGGCGTCGGACTTATGCGCGGCCTGGGCGAGCCGGGCGAACGCGGCGTTGGGACGCAGCACAGCGCCAGCGGCGTCCACCGCCGCGATCGCCACCGGGGTCGAATTGAAAATGCGCGCAAACCGCACTTCCGCCGCGCGCAGGTCCTCGCCCTTGATCTCGCCGGGGGCGCGATTGATCACCAGCGACCGCGAGGGCCCGGGCGCTCCGTCGCCGGAAAAGGCGACCTTGTGCAAAATCCGCACCGGCAGAACCCGGCCCTGGCGGGGTTTGAGGTCGACGTCGAATTGCTGCGTCGTCACTTCGCCCGGGCCGCCGGACATCATCGCCAGCATGGCGCCGCCGTCGCCTGCGACAATGTCGTCGATCTTGAGCCGGCCGACGCCGAACTGGGCGAGATCGTAGTCGAGCCAGCTGGCCAAGGTCGCGTTCATATGGGCGATCGCGCCGTCCGGCTCGGCGGAGAAGAACCCGGCTGGCGCGTGGTCGAGATAATCGATCGCGTGCTGAAGATCCTGGAAGAATGTTTCGTGCCGGTCGTGATCGCGCGTCTCATCGGACACCGTCCACGCCATCCTGCCGTCCCTGGCCGCGCCCTCGAGCGGGCGAACGCGAATGCGGTACCAGGCGACCTCGCCCTCGCCGCTGGGCGGCGGCGAGAGACGCAGCTCCTCGCTCGCCCGCGCGCCCGATTTGGCCGCCTGCGACAGCCGATAGACCGACTCGGAGACGTCGGGAGAGCCGGTGAACAGCCGTTCGACCGGACGCAGGTCGCCCGCGGAGCGCGCCCCCGAGAGCGCGCGGTAGGCGTCGTTGGCATAGACGATTCGCGATTCGCGGTCGGTGACCAGAATCCCGTCCGGACTGGAGTCGGCGATCGCCTTGGTGGTGTCGAGGCGCGCCGCCCGAGTGGGGAACTGCAGGAGGCCAAAGGCGTACAGCAGCAGGCCGAAAGCGCCGCAGATGGCGAGAATAATGATCATCCAGGTCATAAGCGACGCGCCGATGGCGCTCGGCGCCAGCCACAAGGAGAGGAGGGCGCCGGCGAGGCATACGACCAGAATTGCGAGCGCGAGCGGATTGACGGTGCGCTCGATTCTGTCCACCGGTGGGGGCGGAGCCGATTTCATTTGAGGATCAAACCCCGAAAGGACATTGCCGAACGCGAACGCGCCGAGTTCGATCGCGGTCGGGCGTGTGCTACCATGCGCGGCCCCCGATGTCTTGACGCCGAGCCGCCGACCTGGGCGAAAGTGAGGTGAAAGCCCCAGTTTTCAACGGGATCGCATTTTGTTATGAATGTCATACAAGCGCCGGCCAGATTCGGCGCGCGCGGGCGCGGAACGCGCGAGCGCTGGCGTCCTGCCAGGTGGGTCCTCGGGTCGCCGGCGATCTTGCTTAATCGGTCGTAAGGCGAAGCCGTCGCTGGAAAGCCGAAGCTGAAGAGCACTATGGCGCGCGCTCGGGGGCGGGAGTTTTGGATTGGGCATGCAGTGGTTGGAACAGCTTCCGTTCGCCGATAATCGGGTCATTCAGTTAGGATTCCTGGCGGCCTGCGGCATTGCCGCTCTCGTCGTGCTGGCGCTCGTTTACCGATTGGCGTTCGCCCATCGGCTGCGCGTTCCGGGCGGACGGACCCGCCAGCCGAGGCTTGGCCTCGTGGACGCGTTCAGTCTCGACGGCCAGCGACAGCTGGTGCTCGTGCGGCGCGACAATGTCGAGCATCTGGTCATGATCGGCGGGCCCAACGATGTGCTGGTCGAATTGCAGATCAACCGGGCGATGGCGCCGGCGCGGGAGAATGCCCAGGCTTCGCCTCTGCTCGCGCCAGCCCCTCCGGCGCGCCGGAGCGAAACGGCGGTGGCCGCCGCGCCGGTCGTCGCCGAGGCGCCCCCGGCGAAGGTCGCTGCCCCGGCGCCCGCCCCCGTTACGGCGCCTAAGGCGCCAGTCCCGAGCCCGCCGCTGCCTGCGGCCCCCAAGGCGGCGGCTGTAGCGCCCGCCGCCCCGCCGCCCGCGCTCAAGGCGCCAGTCCCGAGTCCGACGCCTGCGCCGCCGCCGGCCAAGCCGATCGAACCGCAGGCGCCGCCGCGCCCCCTCGCCGCCGACCCGCCGGCCGCGCAATCGGCGGAGCCGACCCGGCCAGCGCCGGCGAGTTCGCCTTCAGCGCCGCGTTCCGCCGCGCCACGTCCGGGGATGCCTCCGCCGATCGTCCCCGCGAGCGGTTCCGCCAACCCGGGGACCGTAACCCGTCTGACGGAAAAGGTTGCCCCGAGAGCTACGCCAATTCCGGGCAATCCGCCGACCCCATCGCAAGCCGCGCCTGCGCCGTCGCGTCCGGAGAAGGTCGAATCGGTCGCCCCGGCCCAGACCGTGGAGCCGCGCGCAACGCCAGCGGCGGCCGCCCCAGCGGACAGCGCAGCGTCCGCGCGGGCGCGCCCCGCGGCAAAGGCGCCGCTGCCGGCGTCCGATGGGAGGTTCGGCGAAGCCAAGGCGAACGCCGTCTCAAGCGTCAAACCGCCGGTGAAGGTCGATGATCCGTTCGCCGACCTCGATTCGCTCGAGGCGGAAATGTCGCGCCTTCTTGGTCGCGAAAAGCTGAACTGACGATCGGAGGGGTGGCGGCCCGACGTAGACGCGATCGCGGTTCACGTTCGCCGCTTGTCCGCAGGTCGTGAGGCTGCACGCCCGTCTTTCGACGGGGTTGGCGAGGCGCGCTAAGCGCGGCTGACGCGATCAGGGATGCATCCACGATCGGCGGCGGAGCGAATCGTCACTCGTCGCGATAAATTCTTTCGCGCCGTTCGTGCCGCTCCTGCGCCTCGACCGACAGGGTCGCGATTGGCCGCGCGTCGAGGCGCCTGAGCGAGATCGGATCGCCGGTCTCGACACAATAACCGTATGAGCCGTCGTCGATGCGCGCCAGCGCGGCCTCGATCTTGGCGATCAGCTTGCGCTGCCGGTCGCGCGCACGCAGCTCGATCGCCCGGTCGGTCTCCGACGACGCGCGGTCGGCGAAGTCGGGATGATTTTCGCTTTCCTGCTGCAGGGCGGCCAGGGTGTCGCGGCTTTCGGCGAGGATCGATTCGCGCCACGCGATCAGTTTGCGGCGGAAATATTCCCGCTGTCGCTCGCTCATGAACGGTTCGTCGTCCGACGGCTTATAGCTCTCAACGGCGACGTCATTCATTGGCGAATCCTGTTTCCGCATGGAATTTCGCGGCCTTATAGCGATCCGTCGGCTAAGGAACAATGACTATCGTTGCGGATTTTCCTTGCCCCGGGCGGACGGGCCGATTCACCCCATGGCGAACCTGAGGCTTTTTGCCTCAGCCGCCTTGCCAGAGGGTAAAGAGCGCTTCACGTTCGAGCGCCGGGACGGGTTCGACCGGGGGCGTCAAGTCCCGAAGGAGGATTGTCATGTACAAACGCATCGTTCTTGCGGTCGATCTCGCGGAGTCGGAATCGGCTCCCAAGGGACTTCCGCAGGCGCTCGAGCTTTCGAAGGCCGGCGGCGGCGAACTCAGGCTGGTCAATGTCCAGCCGGTCATTCCGGCCACGTTCATGGAATACGTGCCGGTGGACTTCGATGAGGAGCAGGAGAAGCGGGCCAAGACCGAGCTCGACGCCATTCTCGCCGGCGTCGATCTGCCGGCGGAGCGGAAGAGCGCCGCGACCCGGGCGGGCGGGATTTATCACGAGCTTTTGGAGGAGGCGTCCGAATGGCGCGCCGACCTCATCGTCGTCGGCTCGCATCGCCCCGTGATGTCGGACTATCTGCTCGGCTCGAACGCCACCACCATCGTGCGCCACGCCCAATGTTCGGTGCTGGTGGTCAGGGAGTGACCCAGGACATGGATCCCTAAGCCTCGAGGCAAGTTTGGGTCGCGCCGAACGTCATTGCGAGGAGTGAAACGACGAAGCAATCCAGAGATCGCGGTGCGCCCTACGTTCCTGGATTGCTTCGCTTCGCTCGCGATGACGTATCAGGCGGCAAGCGCCCGCATCGCCGCCTCGACGCCGGCGGGCGTCAGCGGGAACATACGATGCTGGAAGATTTCGGCGATGATCGCCGTCGATTGCGAGTGATTCCACTGACCGGGCGGGGTCGGATTGATCCAGACCGTGCGCGGCCAGGCGAGAATCGCCCGCTCGAGCCACACCCCTCCCGGCTCCGGATTGAGATGCTCGACCGAGCCGCCGGGGGCCATGATTTCGTGCGGGCTCATCGAGGCATCGCCGACGAAGACGACGCGATAGTCGCGGCGGTAGGAATTGATGAGATCGCGGGTCGGCACGCGCTCGTCGTGGCGGCGGCGGTTGTTCCTCCACACGCTCTCGTAGAGGCAATTGTGGAAGTAGAAATGGTCGAGCCGCTTGAACTGGCTCCTGGCGGCGGAGAAAAGTTGCTCGGCCGCCTCCACGTGCCAGTCCATCGAGCCGCCGACGTCGAGAAACAGGAGCACCTTGACGGCGTTGCGCCGCTCGGGCCTCAAGAGAACGTCGATATAGCCCTTGTCGGCGGTCGAGCGGATCGTGCCGTCGAGATCGAGCTCCTCGGCCGCGCCCTCGCGGGCGAATCGCCTGAGGCGGCGCAGCGCGAGCTTGATGTTGCGAGGCCCGAGTTCGGCGTCGCCGTCGAAATCCTTGAACTCCCGCCGGTCCCAGACCTTGACCGCGCTGCCTCGGCGGCCCTGGTCCTGGCCGATGCGCACGCCCTCCGGATGGTCGCCATAGGCGCCGAACGGCGAGGTCCCGCCTGTGCCGATCCATTTCGAGCCGCCCTGGTGGCGTCCTTTCTGCTCGGCGAGGCGCTCGCGCAGCGTCTCCATCAGCTTGTCGAAGCCGAGTTTCTCGAACTCGGCCCGCTCGTCGGGGCTCAGATATTTCTCGGCCATGCGTCGCAGCCATTCCTCCGGCAGCTCCTTCGCCTCGACCGCGGCGGCGAGCGTGAGCACGCCTTTGAAGGTCGCCGCGAACACGACGTCGAACCGATCGAGATTGCGCTCATCCTTGACCAGGAGCGCGCGCGCCAGCCGATAGAATTCGTCGACCGACATCTCAGCCAGATCGCCTTCCAGCGCCCGCATCAGGTCGAGATATTCGCGCGGCGTCGCCGGAACATGCGCCTGACGAAGATTGGCGAAAAAGGTAAGAAACATGAGGCGATCCTAGCGTGTGCTGGCGGCGGCGTGCAATGCTCGCGAGCTCGTCCCTTGTCGTCGAAGGTCCTGTTCCATGGCCGCTCCCGTCGAGCGTCGAGAATTTGCGCTGCCCTTCGGCGTTAGCCCGGAGATGGAGATTTTCGCCGTCGGTGACATTCACGGGCGCGCCGACCTCCTCGCCGCCCTCATCGATGAGGCCGAGCGCGAGCCGAGGCGGCGCGAGAAGCGGGCGATCGTCTTCCTCGGCGACCTCGTCGATCGCGGGCCCGACAGTCTGGGCGCGATTGACCTGGCGGTCGGCGCCCCGGCGCGCATCGGCGCCGACGAGGGGATCACGCTCATGGGCAACCACGAGGCGATGATGCGGCTCGCGCTCGATCCGGCGACGCCTTGGGATGTCGCGATCGAGTCCCTCGAAGCCTGGATCGCCAACGGCGGCGATCGGACGCTGGCCGAATTCGTCCAGGCCGACGAGGCGCCCGAGGATCTCGACGAACTTCTTGCGGCTGCGCGCGCGTCGCTGCCGGAGCGCGCGCGCGCCTGGCTCA
This sequence comes from uncultured Alphaproteobacteria bacterium, assembly GCA_963794155.1. Taxonomy (GTDB): domain Bacteria; phylum Pseudomonadota; class Alphaproteobacteria; order Rhizobiales; family Beijerinckiaceae; genus Roseiarcus. Next base: position 89,149 of record CAWCCX010000015.1, read on the forward strand.
ATTCGCTACGCGCGAGCTGGCGCTCGGGCGATCTCCTGTTCGTCCACGCCGGCGTCAACCCGCGCATCGACCTCGAAGCGTTTCTCGCTGCGCCCTGGAACACGCCGCTTGCGAGCCTCGACGAAGAGCGCCACTGGGCCTGGGTGCGCCGGCCGTTCCTCAACCACCGGCCGGGGCCGGAGGGCTTCAGCGGCTTTCTTGTCGTCCACGGCCATACCCCGAACGACGGCCGGCGCGACGCCTCGCACCCCGATCAGATCGCCGGGTTCCGCCTCAATCTCGACGGTGGCTCAGGGCTGACGGGGATGGCGAAAATGGCGATCATCCGCGGCCGCCAGGCGGAGGTGGTCACGGCGCGCGGCCCGACCAACCGGGAACTCATGCGGGAGTGACGAGAGGGAGCGAGCCGCCTTGAGCGGGGAGACGCCAACTGGCTGTGCGCTGAGAGCGGACCGATTGATCGCTCGCGTAGCGCGCCTCGACCACCTTAAATGTGAACGCGGTGTTGCGCCCGATCACGAAAGCGCGAGAATCACCGGAAACCGCCGAATAAAGGAGCGGCGCCGAGCGTTGGACATCGTTGCCTGATCTCGGGGAGAGCGGCGGGCGTTTTCACCAACCCTTTGGGAGCATTGAAGCCATGAACCTCAAATTGGCCTCTGGCGCTATCTTAGCGTTGTTCGGGATTGTAACCATCCCGTCCGCGCAAGCCGCGGAAAATGTGCGGGTGCGAGGCACGATTGTCAGCCTCGACGGATCGACGCTCACGGTGAAGACCCGCGAAGGCCCCGACGCCGCGCTGGCGCTCAAGCCAGAATGGAAGGTTACCGGCGTCGCCAAGGCGTCGGTCGAAGACATCAAGCCGGGAGATTTTGTGGGCATCGCTTCTTTGCCGGCAGCGGCGGGAGGCGACGCGGCGCTCGAAGTGCTGGTTTTTCCGCCCGCGATGAAGGGGACTGGCGAAGGCAGTTATCCGTGGGACCTGAAGCCCAAAAGCTCGATGACCAATGCGACCGTCACCAATGCGGTCAAGGACGTCGACGGACGGACTCTCACCCTCTCCTATAGCGGCGACAAGGAGAAGAAAATCTCGATCCCCGACGGCATCCCGATCGTCACCTTCGCCCCAGCGACGGAAGCCGACCTCAAGCCCGGCGCGACCGTGTTCGTTCCCGCCCAACGCAGCGACGATGGAAGCCTCTCCACGGGCCACATTGTCGTCAGCATAAACGGCGTCGTCCCCCCGATGTAGGCCGTCCTCGGTACCGACCGGCGCGGCAGTGAGGAGGAGGGCGCGCGCGCCAATCCCGCCGGCTCCCGAGGCGTCAGCCGGCCCCACAGCCCCGCTCGCCGAAGCGGCGCAGCGTCGCCATGAAATCGCGGAACCGCTCCGGGCCGATCTCGGCGGCCCATTCCGCCTGAATCTGAAGCAAAGATGCATGGATTACCTTCACCACCTCCCAGGTCCGCTTGGTGAAATAGATGCGGCGGCGCCCGCCTTCCTGGCTGGCCTGGCGTTCCAGATATCCCCGCGCCTCCAACTGGCTGATGATGTGATTCGTGGCCTGGCGCGACATACGAATCCGCCGCGCGAGGTCTGACGGCCGCATGCCCTCAGGCGGAGGAAAGGTGAACACCGCGAGATGCGCAGGCTGGAGGTCGGTGAACCCCGCCGCCCGGATGTCCGCCTCCATGCGGGCGCGCACATGCTCCAGGCATTGACGCAGCAGCGCGCCGACATAGGGCGGTCCGTCGTCGTCGCCGGCGCCGCGTGAGGATAATCCATTGCTGGGAGGTATTGACATTTTTGTAAAGGCATTTTACAAACGAAGCGTAAAATCATTTTACAATGGCAAGGCTCACATGGAAAGCGGGACGACCGACACAGTACGCATCGGCGGCATGGAGCTGCGGTTTCTGGTGGACGAGACGCAGGGGTCGGGCGATCTCGTGATGTTCGAGATGGTCGTGCATCCGAACGCGCGCGTGCCCGTTCCGCATTACCATCGGGAGGTCGATGAGATCGTTTACGGCCTGTCAGGCGTGTTGACGACCACGGTCGATGGCGACAAGCGCGAGGTTCGGGCCGGCAAATCGCTCCTCATTCCCCGCGGCGTCGTCCATCACCACGAGAATTTCAGCGGGGAGACGTCGCGCACGCTCTTCGTGCTCAATCCCGGAAGCATCGGCCGCGCCTATTTCGAGGAGATCGCCAAGGCTGTGAGCGGTCCCGGCAAGCCTGATCCGACGCGGCTCACAGAGATCATGCTGCGCCACGGCCTGATTCCCGCCTGAGACGACCAGCCGCCGAACTGCGCCGCGTTCGAGCTCGCAATCACTTTGCTTTCGGGAAGCCTTGCTTGAATTCAATCCGAGCGGCTTGGAACGGCCTCGTCGGCGGCGAGGATCGCGGCGAGCTTGCGGGCAGCGGTCATCCTTCGGGAACCCCAGCCTTGCGCATGGGATCGATGAGACGTTCGCGCTGCTTGAGGAAAACCGGATTGTCGCTTTGCGCGGCGACGCGGATGCGGCGAATGCTGAATTTGGGATCGAGGGCAAGGCCGGCTTGCACTTCGGCCCGCGCTTCATCGTGGCGGCCGAGCGATTCCAGGGTGGCGCCGAGCCAGAGACGGGAGTTCGGATAATTTCTGTTGATTTCGATCGAACGGCGATACCACGCGACGGCGTCCTCGTCGGCGCCAAGAAGCATCTTGGCGAGGGCGACAAATTCGAGCCAGACAAAAGCGACTGGATCGCGAGGACTGAGGCGCAGCGCTTCAAGGACGTGGCTCTCGGTTTCCTCAGCGCGACCGTCAAGTAACTTGGCGAGGCCGATCACAGCGCGAGCGCCTGCGCTATTCGAGTTGAGCGCTATCGCTCGGTCGTATTCGGCGATGCCCTGGGCCCTCCGATTGGAGTAGACATGGACTGCGCCCATCCAGACGTGCGCATCAGGGTCGTTCGGAGCCAACGAAAGCGCCTTGGTCGCCGCCGCTTCGGCTGCCGCGAGGCGCTCGGCTGGCTCGTCGGATGTATAGAGGGCGCCGACCAATGCGTCCACGGACGCTATTCCAATCAAAGCCCGCACGTTGTCAGGGTCGAGCGCGAGGGCCCGTTCGAAGAACCCGTGCGCGTGTTCCAAGTTCGTGGGGTTGAATCCCCTGTTGCGCCAGACCATCCCCTGAAAATAGAGGTCCATCGAATCGGGATTTGGCGCCCGTTCCGCCCGCCGGGCTTCGTCGGCAATCAGCTGCGCTCCCAATTGATTGGCGAGGCTGGCGACAATTTCGTCCTGCATGTCGAAGAGATCGGCGAGTGGTTTGTCAAAACGTTCAGCCCACAGGTGACCGCCGCTCTCCGCGTCGATGAGCTGGACATTGATGCGCATGCGATTGCCGCGGCGCTGGACGCTTCCTTCAAGCACGTAGCGTACATTGAGGTCGCGACCGATCTGCTTCACGTCGATCGCCTTGCCCTTGTAGGTGAAGGCGGTGTTGCGGGCGATGACGAACGAGTCGGAGATGCGCGAAAGGTCCGTGGTGAGACTTTCCGTGACGCCGTCGACAAAATAGTCCTGCTCGGGATCGCCGCCGATGTTGGCGAAGGGCAGCACCACCATGGAAAGACGGGGCGGCCCAGGCGTCGGCGGTCCGGCGGCGGGGCTCGATATCACCCCGGCGGACGCGGCCTTGATCGCATAGGCCCGCACCGGGCGGGCGATGTTCTTGAGCGCCTGCTCGCCGCGATCGACGAAGGTCTCCTTGATTCGGTCGCGCACCTGCCGGTATGCGTCCTCCGAGACGCAGATCCCGCCCGGGTCGGCGATGCTCTCGATCCGCGCGGCGATGTTGACCCCATCGCCCATCAGGTCGCCGTCGGCCTCCTCGACGACATCGCCGAGATGAACGCCGATGCGAAACTCGATCCGCCGGTCCGGCGCGGCGCCGGCGTTACGCTCGACCATCCCAGTCTGCATCTCGATTGCGCAACGCACCGCGTCGACCACGCTGCGGAACTCAATGATGAATCCGTCCCCGGTGCGCTTGACCACGCGACCGTGATGAATGGCGATGGTCGGGTCCACGAGATCGCTGCGGAGCGCCCGCAGCCGCGCAAGAATCCATTCCTCGTCGGCGCCCGCGAGCCGGCTGTAACCGACCACATCGGCGACCAGGATCGCAGCAATTTTCCGGGTCTCGTTCATGGCGCCTCTGGGCCGCCGGGGAGGCTAGCACAAAAGCCCGCCTCGAACCGCCGCCGCGCCCACGGTTGACACGGCCGCCGAGCGCTTCCCTATTGGGACCCGACAGCGAAGAGGGCGGGGTCGCGATGCGGACGTGGATCAAGGACCCGCTGGCGATCCTCGCCGACGGCGCCGAGCGCGGGCTCGTGGTCGAGGCGACGCGGGTCGCCGAGCTGGTCGGGCGGGGGGCGACGCCGGAAGGGATCGACGCGACCTTCGACGCCTCGCGCCATGTCGTCCTGCCGGGGCTCATCAACACGCACCACCATTTCTACCAGACGCTGACCCGCGCCCATCCGTCCGCCATCAACAAGCCGCTGTTCGTCTGGCTCACCGCGCTCTATCCGATCTGGGCCCGGCTCAAGCCGCATCAGCTCAGGCTCGCGGCGCGGCTCGCGCTGACCGAGCTCATGCTCTCCGGCTGCACGACCGCCGCCGATCATCACTATCTCTACCCGCCCGGGCTCGAGGACGCGGTCGACATCGAGGTCGAGGAGGCGCGAGCGTTGGGCATGCGTATGACCGTCTCGCGCGGCTCGATGAACCTGTCGGAAAAGGACGGGGGCCTGCCGCCCGACGGCGTTGTTCAGGACGAGGAGATGATTCTCGCCGACAGCGAACGGGTGCTGAAGCTGTTCCATGATCCGAAGCCCGGCGCGATGGTTCGGGTCGCGCTCGCGCCGTGTTCGCCGTTCTCGATCTCGAAACGCCTCATGAGCGAGAGCGCCCGCCTCGCCGAGCGCTACGACTGCCAGCTTCACACCCACCTGTGCGAGACCGAGGACGAAGAGCGGTTCTGCCTCAAAATGTATGGCTTGAGGCCGGTCGACCTTTTGGAGGAGACCGGCTGGATGTCGCGCCGCGCCTGGCTCGCTCACGGCATTCATTTCAACCCGCATGAGATCGGGCGGCTGGGCAAGGCGGGCGTCGGGGTCAGCCATTGCGCGGCCTCGAACATGGTGCTGGCGTCGGGGATCTGCCCAACCTGCGAGCTCGAGGCCGCGGGCGCGCCCGTGGGCTTAGGCGTCGACGGCTCGGCCTCCAACGACTCCTCCAACATGATGGAGGCTCTGCGCCATGCGCTGATGATCGGCCGCCTGCGCTACGGCGCCGACAAAGTGACCCACCGCGACGTCCTGCGCTGGGGAACGCAAGGCTCGGCGCGCTGCCTCGGACGGTCTGACATCGGCCGGATCGAGGAGGGATATGAGGCGGATCTTGCGCTGTTCACGCTCGACGAGCCGCGCTTCTCGGGCGCGCACGATCCGCTCGCGGCGCTCATCCTCTGCGGCGCGCCCCGGGCCGACCGGGTGATGATCGCGGGGACATGGCGGGTCGTCGACGGCCAGCCGGTCGGGCTCGACCTTGGGGCGTTAATCGCTGAGCACCACGCGGCGGCCCGGGATTTCGCTTGATGCGAAGAGCCGGCGCCGAATGACTGCCCTCATTGTCCTCTTCATCGCCTCGATGTGGGCGGGAACCCAGAATGCGCTGGCGGGCGGCGGCTCGTTCATCACGCTGCCCTCGCTGATGCTGACTGGCATGGACGCGCGCGCGGCCAACATCACCTCGACCGTGGCTCTGTTTCCGGCCCAGCTGGTGACCGGCTTTACCGGACGCGCCGACGCTCAGAGCCCGCCCGGCCTGACGATGCGGGCGCTCGTCCTTATCAGCCTCGTCGGCGGGGCGATCGGCGCGGTCATCCTGCTCGCGACGCCGCCAAGCGTGTTCGCGCGCCTCGTGCCGTGGCTGGTGTTGTTCGCAACCGCGCTCTTCGCCTGGGGCAGTTTCTTTCGCCGGTCCGTAGACGAGGTCGAGGGGCGGCTGCCGCCCTGGGCAATGGGGACCATCCAATTCTTCATCGCCGTCTACGGCGGCTATTTCGGCGGCGGCATCGGCTTCATGATGATGGCCGCGCTGACCATGACCGGCATTGCGGTGCGCAACGCCGGGGCGCTCAAGAATATCCTTGCGGGAATGGCGAACGCATCCGCGGTCTTAATCTTCGTCTTTTCCAGGGACGTGCATTGGGCGCCGGCGCTCGTGACGGCGGTCGGCGCCTCGTTTGGCGGCTGGGCCGGCGCGCTGATGCTCAAAAGCGTCAACGAGAAGCTTCTCAAACTGGGCGTCGTCGCGATCGGCGTGGCGTTGACCATCGGGCTGTTCTGGAAGGCGTGAGCGGAAGGCCCAGGCTTCCGCGCCGCCCGATGCTCCGCTTAGCGGCGGCGCTTTCCGACCATGGCGACGTACAGGTTTGTCTCCCAAGCTGCGTTCACTTCATCCGGAAGAGCCAGTTCGACCTCCGATAAAAGAGCTTCACGACGGTCCGTCGCGAGCCGGAGGTGATCGGAGCGAGTTCCAAGATAGGCCGCGAACGATTTGGCGGAATATTGGCGCGCCCATTTGTAGTTGCAGTGGACGGCTTGCTCGAAGCGGCCGCTTGCGGCGATGAGATGGGAAATCGGCCCTTGCGGAAGATACCAATTCTCCGCCGGAGGACCCCAAATTTCCGGGGCGAACCGAAGATAGACCGGCTGCAAAGCGTCCACGATCTCGGGCGACCAGCGCGGGGTGTGGCCGAAGATCGCGAGATGCCCGCCTGGCGACAATGCGTTCGAGGCTTTCTCAAACCCAACTTCAGGCCGAACCCAGTGCCAGGACTGCGCCGCGGCGACCAATTGAAAGGACCGGTCGCCAAGCGGCCATGCCTCGAATGACGCGAGGTCGAACTCGACATTCGGAACCTCAATGAACTTCCGGCGCGCGATGTCCAAAAGCCGGTCGCCTGGATCAATCGCGACGACGGGCAATCCGCGGGCGGCGAACCCTGCCGTCGCCTGGCCGGTTCCGCATCCGACCTCAAGGACGCGCTGACCCGGCTCGAGGCGAGATAATTCGAGCAAGTCGTCGAAGAGCGCCTCGGGGTAACCGCTCCGTTGGGCGTCGTAGATTGCCGCCACCGTATTGAATGTCTGGCCAGGCTCCATGCGGGGATCCTTCGTCGCGATCCTAAACGAGCAATTCTTTGCAACGAGGTCATTGGGACGGGCTCGATCATTCGCCGTCAAGCGTGCGGCTTGCGCTTTGGCCTCGCTCGAGAGACTATCGTCGCCCCTTGCTCGCGTTTCCCGACGCGGCGCGAAGGCAGGAGCGACCGGACGTGAATATCGAGCTTTTCACCGCCTTTCTCCTGATCACGATCGTCCTCATCATCGCGCCCGGCCCGATCGTGACCCTCATCATCTCGACCGGCGTCCTGCAGGGTCGGCGCGCTGCGCTGGTCACGGTCGCCGGGACGACCTTCGGCAACGCCGTGCTGCTCGCGGCGATCGCCTCCGCGCTCGGCTGGGTGCACGCGCACGCCGACCTCCTGTTCGAGGCCTTGCGCTGGACCGGCGCGGCCTACCTCATCTGGCTCGGCGTCCAGGCCTGGCGTCACGCGGGCGAGGGCGACACGAGGCTGATGGAGACCGGGCGCACCCGGTTCGCGCGCGGCGTGCTGGTCGCATTGTCCAATCCGAAGACGATCGTATTCTTCACCGCCTTCCTGCCGCAGTTCCTCGATCCCAAGCTGCCCGCGGGGCCGCAACTCGTCGTTATGTGTGTCGTTACGGTCGTCCTCGCCGGCGCCTCCGACTGCGCTTGGGCGGTTGCGGCGGGGATGGGCCGAGCGTGGTTCATGAAGCCCGAGCGGGCGAAAATGCTCGGCCGGCTTTCCGGAACCGTGCTCATCGGCGGAGGCTTGTGGCTCTCGCTCGCCAGGCGCTCGACCTAGCGGTTTTCTTGGGCGGCCTGAGGCGGAGCGGAGGCTCGGCGATGGCGGTGCTGACGACAGTCGCTTCGGTGGCGGGGTCCGCGTTCGTCGCCTCCTTCGTCGAGGCGGTCGAGGCGCTGACGGTCGTGCTCGCTGTCGGGCTCGCCCGGGGCTGGCGGCCGGCCCTGACCGGCGCCGCGGCCGCTCTCGCCGTGCTCGCGCTCATCGTCGGCGCGCTCGGGCCGCTCATGGGCGCCGTTCCGATCCGTGCGCTCCAGGGCATCGTCGGCCTCCTTTTGCTGTTGTTCGGCCTGCGCTGGCTGCGCAAGGCGATCCTGCGCGCCATCGGCGTCGTCGCCTCGCACGACGAGGACGCCGCCTTTCGGCGTCAGACCCTCGAACTGACCGAGGTGGCTCGGCGGCAGGCGCGGGGACTCGACTGGATCGCCGGGGTTACGTCCTTCAAGGCGGTTCTTCTTGAGGGGATCGAAGTCGTGTTCATAGTCATCGCCGTGGGTGCGGCGCGCGGCCTCATAGGCCTGGCCAGCGCCGGCGCCTTTGCCGCCTGCGCGCTGGTGGTGATGATTGGCGCGGCGGTCCATCGGCCGCTCGCCAGTGTGCCGGAGAATGCGCTCAAGTTTGCCGTCGGCGTCATGCTCTCGGCCTTCGGCCTGTTCTGGACCGGCGAGAGCCTCGGCGTCGAATGGCCAGGCGGCGATGCGGCGATCCTCGCCTTCGCGGCGCTGTTTCTCGGCGTCGCCTTGGCGCTGGTTGGATCTCTTAAGCCGAAACTGGCCGAGCCGGCATGATCGCCGAAATCGTCAGGCAAGCGATCGGACTCTTCGTCGACGACGAGCTTCTGGCGGCGTCGATCCTCGCTGCGGTCGGCGTCGCGAGCGCGCTCGCGCTCTCCGCCGCCGCGCCATCCTGGGTCGCTGGTCTCGTTCTGACGCTGACTTTGCCAGCGGCGCTCGGAGCGAGCGTGCTGCGCGGCGCGCGGAAGGCGCGGCGGGAAACGCGGGAGGGATAGCGGCTTCGAAGGCGGCCTGAGATGCAGGCGCGCGAGTTCGAGCTGCAGGCAGGAACACATGGCTCGACGCTTCATCGACATTTCCGCGCCGCTGCAGAACGACGTTCCGGCCGACCCTCCCGGGCTCGGTCCCAAGATCGAGTACATCGATCACCAGCAGAGCCTGCCGCAAATCCTGCCATTCTTTCCGGGCCTCGAGAAGGAGGATTTGCCGGACGGGCAGGGATGGGCGGTCGAGCGCGTGCAGCTCTCGACCCACAACGGCACATCTCGACGCGCCCTGGCACTACCATCCGACGATGAACGCGGGCGAGCGCGCCTGGACGATCGACGAGATTCCGCTCGAGTGGTGCTTCCAGCCCGGGGTGAAACTCGATTTTCGCCATTTCTCCGACGGCTACGTCGCTGCCGCCGCCGACGTCGACGCCGACGCCGAGCTCAAGCGCATCGGGCATGCGCTCAAACCCCTCGACATCGTCCTCGTCAACACCAGCGCCGGCGCGAAATATGGCCGCCCTGATTACGTCGCCTCCGGCTGCGGCATGGGCGCCGAGGCGACGCTTCACCTCTTGAAGCAGGGCGTCAGGGTGACCGGAACCGACGGCTGGAGCTGGGACGCGCCGTTCGTTCACACCGCCAAGTGCTTCGCCCAGACCCACGATCCGTCGATCATCTGGGAGGGGCACAAGGCCGGCCGTCATATCGGCTATTGCCATATCGAGAAATTGCACAATCTCGAGATGCTTCCCCCGGCCGGCTTCATGGTCGCCTGCTTTCCGGTGAAGATCGAGCGCGCCTCCGCTGGCTGGACGCGCGCGGTCGCGATCATCGAAGGGTGAACAACAAGAGGACGCATGGCCTTGAGATTGTCGCTTTCCGGCGCGAAGCAGGCGGGTAAAATCCGCGGGTTCGACCGATGAAAGCCCTTCCGGGCTTTGCGCATCCGGCTAAATCCGCCATCGTCCGATTTCGCCACATTTTCCGGGCGACTCGCGCTCTTCTCCCTCCGTAGCCGTCCGTTGACATCCGGCTGTATTCGTCTTATGTTTGTGCGCAGAGTCGCGCAGCATATATCAGAGCTATCGGATGCCGAAGCACGTTGGAAACAAGCTGAGTGCCGCCGCCGTGAATGCCGCGAAGGCGCCGGGCCTCTATGGCGACGGGCACGGCCTGTACCTTCAGGTCAGCGAGTTCAACACGAAGGCGTGGGTCTTTCGGTTCATGCTCGACGGGCGAGCCCGCAAGTTGGGACTGGGCGCATTGCACACGGTTTCGCTCGCCGAAGCGCGCAAGCGCGCCGCTGCCATGCGGCTCAAGGTGCTTGATCGCATCGATCCGGTCGAAGAGAAGCACGCCGATCGCATTCGCAAGAAGGTCGAGACGGCCAAGGCGGTTACGTTCCGGCAGTGCGCCGAGCAATATATCGAGGCGCACAAGACGGGATGGCGAAGCGGCACTCATGCCTCGCAATGGCGTTCGACGTTCAACGAGACACGACACGGCAAGCGGGTCTATCCGGCGCTCACGGCGGCGATCAACGATCTCCCGATCGCGGCGATTGACACGGCGCTCGTTCTCAAGGTTCTTGAACCGATCTGGACGAAGACGCCGGAGACAGCCAGCCGTGTTCGTGGTCGCATCGAATCGGTCCTGGATTTTGCCAAGGTGCACAAGCAGCGCGCCGGCGAGAACCCGGCGCGCTGGAAAGGTCACCTCGACCAAATTTTTCCATCACGTCACAAGATCGCGGCCGTCGAGCACCATCACGCGCTCCCGTATGCCGAGCTCCCGGGCTTCATTGCCGAGATCCGCCAGCACGGAGATGTCGCGGCCAAGGCGCTCGAATTTTGCGCCCTGACGGCGGCGCGAACCGGCGAAACCCTTGGTGCTCTGTGGTCGGAGGTCGATCTTGCAAAAGGGCTGTGGACGATCTCAGCCGAGAGAATGAAGGCGCGTAAGGAGCACCGCGTCCCGCTGAGCGATCGGGCGCTCGCAATCCTCGCCGGCTTGCCGCACGACGGCGATCTCGTCTTTGTGGGCCGGTGGGGCGAACGGCTCGGCGAGAGCGCGTTGCGACGGTTCGCTAAGCGGTGCGGCGCCGAGGCGACGGTTCATGGCTTCCGATCATCCTTCGCCGATTGGTGCACCGAGCAGACCGCCTATCCGTCGGACATGCGGGAACTCGCACTCGCGCATAAGGTCGGAAGCGATGTCGAGAATGCCTACCGCCGCACCGACATGATGGAGAAGCGCCGCCGGCTGATGGCTGATTGGGCGGCCTATTGCGAACGGCCGCCGATCGAGCGGAGCGGCGAGGTCGTCGCGATCCGGAGGGCAGCGCAATGAGCCGTCGACGCGCTCCGGGGCGCGCGACGAGCCAGAACGATCGCTCGATCGCCTTTGTCGCCCTTGTCGTCAAGCAGAGTGAGGGCCTGGCGGTCCGCGCGTTCCATCCTGACGGATTTCGATGGTTCAAGATGCTCGATGCGACGACCGACGAGGGAGCGGTTCGAGGAACGTTTGCCGCATGGCTGGCGACGGCAACCGAGCCCGAGATCGAGCGCTTCGTCGCCGCGATGGCGGCCTACCGGCACACACTGATCGACAAGTGCGCCGACGCGCCGCCCGTCCTTCACGTCACGGAAGACGCATTTCATCGCTCTTATTGGGCCAATGCCAAAGAGCTGGCGGGGACCGCCGCGACAGTAGCTGACGCCAAAGCACGCTCCGCTGCGGGCGGCCGGAATGGGGCCAACAAGGGGCGAGTGCAGCAAGGGAATCGAACGAAGGAAGAGGTGAAGCGGCGCGAGAAAGAATTTTTGGGGAAGCGCCAGAAACTTCCTTCGAAGTCTGAGATTGCAGCCAAGATCGCGGCCGATACCACGGTAGATGGCCGCACTATTACACCCGACCACGTGGCCAAGATTTTACGGAGGCTCAAAAAGAAGGGCTGAATTTCGTTCGGCCTTCAACCCCCTTCAGGCCGAAATGCTGAGGCGAAAGTGAGTTACGGCTCCAAACAGGTCCGGCAGGAAACGGACTGACTTGGAGACTTCGAAATGTCAGATGGAACTCCGCTCCGCCGGGGGTTGCAACTCCCGCAGGTCCTTGAAGCACTGGGTATCGGTCGATCGCAATTCTACGCCGGCATTCAGACGGGCCATTTTCCCGCGCCGTGCAAGCTCAACGACAGCCCGCATAGCGCCTCCGTCTGGTGGGCAGACGAGATCATCGAGCTTCAGCGGCGCTCGATCGCGCGCCGCGACGCCAAAACAGCGGCGTGATCGTTGTTCGACAAGAAAAACCCAGCCGCGGGTGACGGCTGGTCCCTGGACGCCAAACCGCGCCGACCGCGTGAGCGTCCAGATGGTCCGCGGCTTCGCCGGTGCTCGTCTTGTTTCGCCTTGAACCGACCATCCGCGCACAGCTGCGCGAACTGCGGTGGCGATCTTCGAACTGTGCGCGAACGCCGCGAGGTCGAGATCGCACTCGAGCAGGCGAAGCGCCGCGAGGAGGAAGATCTCGTCCGCTCGCTGTCTTATCGCCAGCGCCTGGAATGGGCCGGCGGAGACGAGCGCAGTCTGCGCCTGGTCGAGCGCATCTGTGGCTGCAAGAGCGGGTGGGCATGGCACCGGATGCGCGAACTCGCCGCAAAACAGGGGGAGCGGGCACATGCCTAAGCTGCGCGCTGTACGCATGGTTTCTCCGCGTTAAGCGCATAGCTTAATGTCCATGTCTTCGGACGTCTTCGGACGTCTTCGGACAGTATTGGCCAAGACTGTACTGCTGCCCGAGAGACGGTCTTTATACTTGCACTTTGGCCGAACCAGCACTAAATAAAAGGCCGAGCGACGTTACCAGCGTCCTCGGCCAGGTCGAAGCAGAATTTCTTGAAGCAGAGAAGAGAAAGTGGCTCCGACGCCCTCCCAAATATGGGGAACGGGCATCGCAGTCAAGACCCTCTGCTCAAAAATTCCCTTGCATCGGCTGGCACATAGCCAGCGCGCCTATCGCGCCGTCCCCATCCGCGAGGGTGGATCGAAATTCCGAGGGCACGGGGCACACCAAGAAGAGATGGGGTCTAGCGACCACCATTACTCTCGTGCAGTCGCTGGATCGGCTGCATGAGCACGACCGCCGCTATGCGAAGCCAGCGCGACCGTCGGTACAGAGCGACCGCCGACAAGGGTCTCAATCGAGAGACATAGACGCTGATCCAGTAAGTGCTGAAGGACTCCCGGGACGCCGTTCCAGACTTTCAGAGGCACAGTTTTGCCTGCTAGGCGAAGCTGTGCCTTCGAACAGCCCGAACACCGTTCCAGCTAGGGCAGAGAGGGTTGAGTGAAGTCGAGGCCGACAAGGCGAAGACGTCGGACCATGACCGCCCCAACTGACGTAGGGACGCCAGCGAGCTCCTATGGCCCGCGCGACAAATCTTTACCGTCTGCTTTCGCGTCCTTCCGCCGCACTTCGTCTGGTCTAGGCGGGCGACAGTGGAACTGGCCAATTCGAGCGCGTATTCCGAGTACAGCGCCGTTCCGTTCGCGGGCTCATTTTCCGCCAGGCTGGAATGAACAACGAGTTCATGGGAATGATCGCGAGTTGGGCCAGTGGGTTGGCGGAGTTTCGCCGGCGATCCGGCGCGCAAGCATTTGCGGGCATCGGGCCCAGTAATTGGCTTTGGCGTGCATAGGGTGATTCGCTCCTTCCGCCTGGCCGGGCGGGGCCATAGGGGAGCTCTCGTCGGAGGATACTCCGCCGTCCGCCCGTCGTCACCTAAGAAATTGATGGGCATTTGTCCGCGGCCATCCGGCTACGTCCGTCCCTACGCACAAATTGAATGCCCTATGCGGTCGAATTTGTGCGATAGTCGGCGCATGAAAGTTCGCGCAATAAGGCCGCATAGCCGGCCGCATAGGTTCCTGAAGCTCGACGGTCGCACGAAAGAAGCCCAGCTGATCGCGACAGCGCGCGCCGAGCTTGTGGGCCACGTCGGCGGCGCACCGTCGCCAGTCGAGCAACGGATCATCGACCGGGCGGCAGTTCTCACGGTTCACCTCGAGCTCCTGGACGCGCGGGCCTTTGAGGCCAGCGGAATGACCGAGCGCGAACTCGAGAATGTACCTAGCCTGGTCTAACACCCTGACACGCACGCTGCGATCACTGGGTCTCAAGGGATCGAAGGCCGATCGGGCCCCGTCGCTTGCCGACATCATCGCGAAGCACAAAGCGGCGGAGGCCGCCTCGGCATGAAGTCGCTCGTCACCATGCGCCAGGCGCTCGCCGACCGGGACCTTCTGGGTGGGGTCCTCGGGGCGACATCCCGTCTCGCCTGGCGTGCCATCCTGATCGCGGCAATGGGCGAGTCGCTGACCCACGACGAGCGCGAGGTCTTTCAGCTACTCACTCAGCGTGCCAGCGAGCCGCTGACACCAATCGAAGAGCTGTTCGTCATAGTCGGGCGCCGCGGCGGAAAGAGCAGCGCGATTGCGGCCCTTGGCATCTACATTTCGTGTCTTTGCGATCACAGCGCAAGCTTGTCGGTCGGCGAGCGCGGGGTCTGTCTGATCCTCGCGACGAACACGAAGCAGGCGTCGATCATACTCGGATATGTCGTTGGAATCCTGAGATCGACCCCGACGCTCTCTGCGCTCATCCTGAACGAGACGAGCGAAGTCATCAGCCTATCAAACGGAATCGACATCGAGGTCCGCGCGGCGGGATTCCGAGGTCTGCGAGGCATAACCGCGGTGGCAGTGATTTGCGACGAGACCGCGTTTTGGTTTTCTGTCGACGATGCCTCCAGAAACGCCGACAAAGATATTCTCGATGCGGTACGGCCCGCTCTCGCAACAACTCGCGGGCCGTTGATTTGCATCGGCTCGCCTTATAGGCGCGCCGGCGCAATGTGGGTCGCCTTCAGGCTCTACTTCGGCGCCAACGGCGATCCGCGCATCCTGATCGTCAAGGGCACAAGCCGCGAGCTCAATCCGACGCTTCCACAGTCCGTCGTCGATCGCGCGCTTGAGCGCGACGAGGCGAGCGCACGATCTGAATACCTGGCCGAGTGGCGGACCGATGTCGATTCCTACGTCGGGAGCGACGCAGTGGAGTCCGTGACGATTCCTGGACGCATCGAGCTACCGCCAATTCTAGACACCACCTATTTTGCCTTCACCGACGGCGCCGGTGGGGCAAGTGGCGGCGACTCGATGACGGTCGCGATCTCTCATTCCGAGGGCGAAACTGTGATCGTCGACGCACTTCGTGAGCGAAAGCCACCGTTTTCGCCATCGGACGTCGTGTCGGAATTTTCCGACCTCCTCAAACGCTACCGGGTGAGCATTGTAACGTCGGATCGCTGGTCGCCTGGTTTCTTTCGCGAGGCGTGGGAGGCTCGGGGCATTTCTCATAGAGTGAGCGAGAAAACCAAGTCGCAGCTCTACTTGGAATTGCTGCCGTTGATCAGTTCCCAGCGCGTGGAGTTGCTCGACGTTCCTAGGCTTACGAGCCAGCTGACGAATCTTGAAAGGCGCACAGCGCGCGGTGGCCGCGACAACGTGGATCACCCGCCAGGCGGAAGGGACGATTTGGCAAACAGCGTTGCAGGGGCGATCGCGCTTGCGGCCAAACTTCTCCCTTCGGGCGGATTCGACATCAACCTCTTCATACGGGCCTGCAGCTAAAGGAGCATCGACCGTGACTAAATTTTCGGAGCTTATCTCACCGACACGCCAAATAGAACCCATGTCGACCGAAGGCGATTGTCTGACTTCTGAGCTGGCACAACGGACCGCGGTGGCGCATTTTCCCGGCGATAACGTAAGGGCAGCACGAGGCGGTAACGGTGATGAGGACGAAACACTTAAAATTTATCGCGAAGTCACGAAAAATGGTCTGCCAACTGAAGAGCATATCGGACATTTCATAGGACGGGCCTTCAGCGCCGAAGCGGGCCCGAAAGGGCTCACCGTCTACCACTATAGCGGCGGCGGAGGAGGAATTCCGACTGGGGCTATTGGAGATCGAGGGTTGCGCGGCCCAATGACCGCCGAGAGGGTGTTGTCACGCGAACGATGGCGCGGGTCCTTTGGCGGGTAAGATGGCGCATGACGATTTCGTTTGCCCGCCACCAGTTTCCGCCTGCGATCATCCGGCACGCCGTTTGGCTCTATGTGCGGTTCACGCTCAGCTATCGTGACGTCGAAGATCTGCTCGCGGAGCGCGGTCTGGATGTCTCCTATGAAACGGTACGGCGATGGGTTTTGAAGTTTGGGCCGTCGTTCGCCCGAGAACTTCGCCATCGACGTCCACGGCCAACGGCGCGGTGGCATCTCGACGAGATGGCCGTGACGATCGCGGGCCGGCAGTTCTGGCTGTGGCGCGCGGTTGACGCTGAAGGCGAGGTTCTCGACTTGCTCGTGCAACGACGGCGCAACAAGGCCGCAGCCGTGAAACTGTTGCGCAAGCTGCTCAAGAAACAGGGCTTTGCCCCCGAGGTGCTGGTGACAGACAAGCTGCGCTCCTACGGCGCGGCAAGGTCCGAAATCGGATTGTCGGCTCGCCACGACCAGGGCTTACGCGCGAACAATCGGGCAGAGAATTCGCATCAGCCGACCCGGCGACGCGAGCGTAAGATGCAGCGGTTCAAATCGCCCGGATCAACGTCCAGCGTCATCTCACATCCCGCCGCACGCTCCGCATCCTCCGAGACGAAGCGTTTCGGACGTGGCGAGCTGCCACCGCAGCCTGAGTCCGAACTCGGCTCTACAATCTTCGCGCGACCAAATTCAGTTCCTGTGACAGCGCCCTTCCCGGTAAGCCCGATACGGACGCAGAACGCCAGAAAGCGCCCGGCGAGCGTCGACGGCGAAGCTCTCAAGCGAACACCGGCCCGAACTTCAAGACCCATCGTCGCACCGTTTCGTAGGAGATTTCCAGACCGCGCTCCGCAAGCAGATCTTCGACGTCGCGATAGCTGAGCGTGAAACGGAGATAGAGCCAAACGGCGTGCCGGATGATCGCGGGCGGAAACTGATGGCGGGCAAACGAGATCGTCATGCGCCATCTTACCCGACAACCGGATGCGCGCTACGTTCGCGTGACAAGGCCCTTGAGCGGCATGTCCGGAGCGGCGATCTCGTCGACGACCGCGAGATTCACGTCCTTGCCCCAAAATTCGGTGAACCAACGACCAACAACGGCCTTGTTCCCTTCTTCCTTGTTCATTCGATTCTCTCCATTCGCTAGCGTGCGAATCACCGTCACCTTCCGGCGATCGAGACGGGGACTTACGCTTCTCAGGAGCGAGCCGAACTCCGGTTCTTGCTTTGACAATCGAGCCGCGCCGCCGGTTCGAACAACCCTGTCACCAGAGATCGCAAGCACGATTGGACTTTCCGCGCAGGCGTTCGCAACTGCGCCGACTGCATTGGGTGCGCCTACGCGACGTGCGAGCGCTGAATACGTGATGACCCCACCAATCCGAATTGTGCAAAGGACATCCCACACGTGGCGTTGAAACGGCGTAACGCGTTCCCTTGTTGTGGCTGGCGGCGTCCACGATTTGCTTTCGATGACGATATCCACGGCTCAGACTCCTGCCTGTCTCGTCATCGAGATTTCGTTTCCACGTCACCGCCGTCACTCCGGTCTTTGCTCCCGTATTTTGAGATTGTCCTTCCCCGAAGTAGGCTGACGCGGCTCAGTGGGAGCTGGTGGGCATTCGCGCGGCCGCTTCTTCGACACTGTCGATCTCGTCAACCGGCTAGAGGCCAAGGGGCGCTCCACCCGCCAGGGGCGGCTCGCCGACCACGCCTCGACTTCGTCATTCTCGACGAACTCGGCTGCCCTTCGTGCAGGCCGGTGAACAACTACTGTTCCACCTGATCAGCCTCCTCTCTGGGCGCACATCGATCATCGTGACCACTAATCTAATCTGGCCTTCGGCGAATGGCCGAGTGTCTTTGGCGATCCGAAAATGACCACCGCCTTGCTCGACCGCCTTCCCCCCACCGATATTGCGTGAACGACAAGATCGCACGACATTGACCTTGAGCGGCGCCGCGAGGTGGCGCCTGTTTGCGGCGCCGATATCTCGGCAGCCGCCGAGGATCGCACTCGATGTCGACACGGATGCCGCCGAGCCCTCATCATGTGGTCGTGATTGGCGCCGGATTCGGCGGGCTCGAAACCGTTCATCGGCTCGCCGGGGCGCCGGTCCGCATCACCCTCATCGACCGCCGCAATCATCACCTGTTTCAGCCGCTTCTCTACCAGGTCGCGACCGCGTCACTCGCGCCGTCAGAGATCGCGTGGCCGATCCGGCATCTCTTGCGCAACCGCCGGGACGTCATGACGTTGCTCGCGTCCGTCGAGGCCATCGACAAAGACGCGCGGGGCGTTCGGCTCGATGACGGTTCGATCGTCGACTTCGATACGCTGGTGCTGGCGACCGGGGCCCGACACGCCTATTTCGGCCATGATGATTGGGAGCCGTTCGCGCCGGGCCTGAAAACGCTCGAAGATGCGACGGCCATCAGAGGCCGCATTCTCCTCGCCTTCGAGCGAGCGGAGCGCGAGGCTGACGAGCAGAAGCGGGCGGCGCTTATGACCTTCGTCATTGTCGGCGCCGGCCCGACCGGCGTCGAGCTCGCCGGAACGATCGCAGAACTCGCGCGAGCCACTTTGGCCACCGACTTCCGCAACATCGACACGCGCAGGGCGCGGATCGTGCTGATCGAGGCGGGTCCGCGCGCGCTTCCCGCCTTGAGGGAGGATCTGTCGGCTTACGCAAAGCGCTCGCTGGAATGGCTCGGGGTCGAGGTCGAGCTCGGCCGGGCCGTCACCGGATGCACGGGCGAAGGCGTCGTTTACGGCGGCAAGACCCTGGCCACGGCGACGGTCATCTGGGCGGCCGGCGTGCAGGCGTCGCCGGCCGGGCAATGGCTCGAAGCGCCGGCGGATCGAGTCGGGCGCCTCGAGGTCGCGCCGGACCTCACCGTCCCGGGCCATCCTGAGATCTTCACCATCGGCGACGCGGCGGTCGTTGCTCGCCCGGACGGACGGCCCGTTCCGGGCATTGCACCGGCCGCCAAGCAGGAGGGCGCCTATGTTGCGAAAGTGATCCGGGCGAGGCTTGCTGGCCGGGCCGCACCGCCACCTTTCCGCTACAAGCACGCGGGAGACTTGGCGACGATCGGCAAGCGGCGCGCCGTGATCGACTTCGGCTGGATCCAGCTCCGCGGCACGCTGGCTGTGGGGCTTCGCCCATATCTATTTCCTGATTGGCGTCCGCAACCGCCTCAGCGTCGCGCTCAACTGGCTGTGGATCTATGGGCGCGACCAGCGCAGCGCGCGGCTGATCACGCAGCGTGGCGAAGCCGAAAGGCCGCCTCGGCAATCATGAAGGGCCACTAGAGGACCGGCAATGGCGCGTGTATTCACAGGATCGTCGGACGGCCTTGGTCTCATGGTGGCGAAGCTCTTGGTCGATGAGGGCCACGAGCTGGCGCTGAAGGGGCGAAACGAGGCGCGCCGCAAGAGTCGAAAGGTCGCCTGCGATCGCGTCCTCGGCGCCCGGCGGCGCGCCGCCGCTGCGGCGGCATCGCTCACTGACATCGCCGTGCTGCTTCACAACGAGGATTCGCGGCGGCGCGATGCAAGGGCGGCGGCATCGAACTGACCGCGCACGGGCAGCGCTGGTCGAGCGCGGCTCGGTGCCCGAGGAGGTTCCGGCGGCCTGCGGCCAGCGCGGCCCGATGACCGGCTGCCCGAATTGCCTGACGTCAATCTGCAGCTGTTGAAGGCGCGAAAGCCCCGCCAGCCGGTTACTGACGTCCTCTACGCACACATACTTGAAACGTTTGGAGGTGAAGATCGACCAGTGAAGCGAGCGTGACCAGTGAACGACCGGTCCTGACCGGGTTCTGACCGGTCGTCGAGCCGAACTTGACGGAAGGAATGGGTCGAACTCGCCCGCCAGGCCCTCCGCGGATGTCCGGTAATTCTTGCGCATTGCGGCCGTAGACAGGAGACCAAGCTAAGCAGTGATTGCTGATTGCAACCCAGGACGTCGCAATTGGGGGATTCCTGTCACATTCGCCTCCGCGGCTAGACTAGCAAGCGGCGCCCAAATGGCCGCGGACTGGCGCGGGGCCCTATCGTCGAAGCGGGCGTTGCGATCTCGAGGTCGACGATCAGAAGTCCTCACAGAAGGCCGACGCTAAACTGCCCTTCTCGCCACGACGAGATTGAATTGGCGCGGGTTCGTCCGAACCCACACCCTTTAGAATGAGGAGCCGGCTAAACGCGCGCCGGGAAATGATATTCGGGCCTGGCTCTTCGCGCTTGGCGGGCGACTGTGCTGTTATGGCTTAATGAGCGAAGCGAGCCGACGCGAAGTACGGGCGGGACTCGAGCCTTGCCTGGCGCGACTCTGGCGCTATGCGCTGATCCTGTCGAGAGCAACCGACGCCGCCGACGACCTCGTGCAGGCGACGTGCGTGCGCGCGATCGAGCGCGCGGACCAGTTCTTCCCGGGGACGCGGCTCGACCGCTGGCTGTTCGCCATCCTCCGATCGATTTGGTTGAATGAGATCCGCTCTCGCCGGATTCGCGGGGGCGGCGGATTTGTCGACGCCGAAGGGACGCTTTGGACGGACGGCGCGCGCCAGATCGAATCGAATATTCTCGTCGCCCAAGTGTTAAAAGAGATCGGCCGATTGCCCGAGGCCCAGCGTGAGACAATATTGCTCGTCTGTGCGGAAGGTTACAGTTATGCTGAGGCCGCGGGCGCGCTGGGCATTCCGATCGGCACCGTCATGAGCCGGTTGGCCACCGCCAGGTCGGCGCTGGCGAACCTGAAATAGGGCGTTGGGCCATTGGAGGACCGAGACCAGGAGCTTGTCGCGCTGATCGACAACGAACTCGATCAGGAACGCAAGAGCCGCCTGCTGGTGCGCCTGGAAGAGGATGCCGCGTTACGCGCGCGCTACGAGGCGCTGCGCGATGCGGGAGCGCCAATTCGCTGCGCCTTCGACGCGCTGCTTGAGCGCGCGCCTGTCGCTCGCCTGCGTGATGCGATTGCTGCGGAAAGCGCGAAACGCCACGGGCCAAGGCTGCTTACCGGAATGGCTGTTCGCGGGCTCGCCGCCGCGTTTGTGCTAGGCCTCCTTGCCGCCTCCGCGGCTGCATGGCTCGCGTTTGGTCTCCCGCACGGCGGCGAGGACGACGATTGGCGCGAGGCGGTTGTGGATTACATGGATCTCTACACGAACGACACTTTTGCGCTCATGGACCCGGACCGCCAGACACAGGCCAGGGAACTGCAGGTGGTCGGCGAGAAAGTCGGCGCGAGTCTGACGCCAGAAAACGTAGCGATGTCGGACCTGGATTTCAAAGTCGCGTTCAATCTGTCCTACGACGGCACCCCGCTGGGCGAGATCGCTTACGTCGACTCGACTGGCGCGCCGGTCCTTTTTTGCGTCATTGCCAATGGGGGAGGCGACGCTCCCGCGCGCTCGGAAAAGCACGGCTCGTTCGCCCTCACCTCCTGGTCTCGCAAAGGACGTGGCTATCTCGTGATCAGCCGCATGCCCGAACAACAAGTCGCGGAACTTGCGCATACGCTGCAGGCGCGATTTTGACAGCCTTCGGAGCGCTGCTCACAAATCACCTGGCGCCGCTCGGTGGAGAGTCGGCAGTAGCGGGGTAGAGCCGTGGGAGTGCGCGGCTGAAGTCGACGTTAAGCGGACGCTTCAGATCGTGACGGTGCACGTTGGAGGAGGCCGACAGACCATCCGTCTCAAACTGCAGGCTAAATTGAACACAATTAAGTTCTAGCTTTATTCAAGTCGGGAGCGACTTTTAATTTGACCTATGTCGTCGACGATAACTGCATTCGTTGCAAGATCATGGATTGTGTCGAGGTGTGCCCCGTCGACTGCTTCTATGAAGGGGAGAACATGCTCGTCATCCATCCGGACGAGTGCATCGATTGCGGGGTTTGTGTGCCGGAATGCCCGGTGGACGCAATAAAGCCTGACACCGATTCGGGCCTAGAGAATTGGCTACGGCTGAATGCCGAATACGCGAAAATCTGGCCAAACATTACCGCTAAAAAGGCACCCCCGCCTGACTCTAAGGACTGGGAGGGAAAGCCGGACAAGTTCCAATACTTCTCAGCAAATCCCGGCACGGGTGATTGAGGCGGATACTGCCTGCAAATTGCCGCAGTGGTCTGCCTGTTTTCGACGGGACGGACCGCTCATGTGCGCACACCAGCCATTGCGCAAGCGCGGCGTGGTCAGGCCGCAAACGCAAGCGTCGTCTAAATAGTCGACTGTGAAGAACGCGACGTTCGGCGGGGCGTTGGGGATCGATGAGCTTCAGGGGCGGTTTGGCGCCGGGGTGGGAGCGTCACGGGCGGGTGGCGAGGACGGCCATGATGAAGACACGCCAAAGGGCGGCGAGCCAGGCGAGGAGCCGGCGGAAGTTGTATCCGGCGGCGGCGAGGACGGCGTTGGCGGCGTCGCCATGGGCGCCGGCGAGATAGTTTCGGCCCATGCGGTGCTCGGTCTTGGCGTGACCGATGACCGGTTCGACCGCTGAGCGGCGGCGGAATTCACGTTTGATGGTTTCGGTGACGCGACGTCTCTGGCCTGAGATGTAGACCTTGAACTTGTGATCGGGCGGAGCGTTGTGGCCGCGATAGCCGCGGTCGGCGACGATGCGGGCGAGGTTTGCGCCGATCTGCGTCTCGATCTCCGGGATCACGGTCGCCAGCGTGTGGCCGTCGTAGGGGTTGCCGGGCAGCGCCTTGGCGTGGGCGATGAACTGGCCGCCCCTGGAGCGATGGAGCGTGGTGGCGAGCGAGACCTTGACGCCGAACTCGTAGGGGCGATGCGCCTTGCCCTTGCCGATGCATTCGACCTCGGGCGCGTGCAGGGAATAGACCTTTTTTCCGCGCTGATGCTGGCGCTGCTCGCGCACCCGGCGGGCGAGCATCAGCGGATGGGCGAAGACGCTCTCCAGCTCAGCCTCGCCCTGGATCTTGCGCGCGATGTCGCGCGTGACCCGGCCGAGATAGGTGCGGATCGTCCTCAGCGCCCGGTTGGCGCGCTTGAACTGCTTGGCGTGCGCATAGCGCTGGTGGGCGATCAGCGCGTGCTTGCCGACCCGCTCATAGGACTGGCGTAAGCTCACGCCCGTCTTCCTGGCGAGCTTCACCAGCCGCTCGCGCGCCCGATGCATGAGCTTGGCGTCGGTCGGAAAGGTGACCGCCTTGGGCTGAACGGTGGTGTCGACGATGACCTTGGAGAAGTCCGCGGGCCTGGCCGCGCCGGTGCGCGTGGCGACCGCAAGGCTTTCCTGGATCAGCGCCGCGAGCTTCTCCTCGCCCATCCGCTGGCGCCAGCGCGTCAGCGACGAGCGGTCGAAGGTCAGCTTGTGCCGGAAGAACTCCTCGCCGCAGAACAGCTGATAGTACGGGTTCTCGATCCAGCGCGCGCACAGATCCTCGTCGGAGAGATTGTGCATGTGCTTGAGGATCGAAAGCCCCGCCATCAGCCGCGTCGGCAGCGGCGGATGTCCGGCCTTGTCGGAATAGACCGCGCCGAACCGCCCCTCGAGAAAGCCCCAGTCGATCGCCCGGCCGAGCTTCGCCAGCG
The DNA here is from genome assembly GCA_963794155.1 of uncultured Alphaproteobacteria bacterium. Classification (GTDB taxonomy): domain Bacteria; phylum Pseudomonadota; class Alphaproteobacteria; order Rhizobiales; family Beijerinckiaceae; genus Roseiarcus. The sequence goes on from CAWCCX010000015.1 coordinate 112,845, forward strand.
GGTGATCCAGGTCGATGATCTGGTCGAGGCGCGCCCTGAAAAGATCGTTCTGCCCGCTGTCTCGCCGCTCCCTGGGCCGCATCGAATCACCCTCCGCCAAGCCGACGGAGAGACAAAATCACGATCAAGCGCCCCGATCAAATTGCAAGAAATCAAGCCCACAGACGCTGCCCTTCTTGCAAATGCAATGACTTGTCGATCCCCGCAAATGCCCAGAAAATCAGCCGAGTCCGGGTTCTTCACGGGCAACTAAATATGTTGCGCCATCGCCGGCGAAGAGCCGCAGTATCTGAGTGCCCCCGTGTCGGCAGGGGTCCCCACCCTCAGGCCCAACAATCTCCAATTGCTTGAACGGTGTCACGAATAAAAAGCCTATGGCGCGTGTTTGCACTTCTGCGCCGGTCTGAATGCGGCATGCAACCGGCTGTCAGAAGCGGGAGCACGCCATGAACCTGAAGACAATTTTAGCGGTCTGCGGTAGCTGCCAAACGGTTGTCCTTGCATGCGCCGCCGGCCTATTGGCCATCGGTGCGGTTCCGGTTTTCGCCGACCCCCTCCTCAGGCAAACGGATCTGGTCTCCGACGTTCTCCCGGCCCAGATCAACGACCCTAGCCTGACCAATGCCTGGGGCATCTCCGAGGGACCTAGCACCCCGTTTTGGATATCCGACAACGGCACCGGGGTCACGACACTCTACAGCGTTCCCGGCACAGGAAGCACGGCTGTCGGCAAGGCGCCGCTCACAGTAACCATTCCCTCCGGTTCTCTGGCGACTTCAGCGCCAACGGGGCAGGTCTTCAACGGCACCGCCAGTGGATTCAAGCTTAAAGACGGCACCACCAAGTCGCTTTTTATCTTCAACTCCGAGGATGGCGTCATTTCGGCATGGAACCCGGTGCTGGGCACGAACGCAGAGATCGAAGTGAACAACTCGAGCCCGAACCCTTCGCTGAACGCCGTCTACAAGGGTCTGGCGATTGACAATACGGGCGGCTCGCTGTTCGCGACAAATTTCCGTTCCGGCATGGTGGAGATGTATAATAGCAGCTTCCAATTGGTGGCGTCATTCACCGACCCCACGCTGCCGCCCGGCTACGCCCCGTTTGGCGCAGCGGTGCTTGATGGCAAGCTTTACGTCACTTTCGCCTTGCAAGACGCGGCGAAGCACGATGATGTGGCGGGCCTCGGCAACGGTTTTGTCGACACTTTCGACCTATCTGGCGGCTCGATGCAGCGCCTAATCTCAAACGGCGCCCTCGACTCACCGTGGGGCCTGGCGATCGCCCCTTCGAGTTTCGGGTCCCTAGCCGGAGACCTCTTGGTCGGGAATTTCGGCAACGGGGCGATCAACGCCTATAACGCGGTCACGGGCGCGTTCGAAGGTACCCTTGACGGACTCGACGGCAATCCACTTGCAATCGACGGTCTGTGGGGGCTCACGGTTGGCAACAACGCGGGCGGCGGGTTCTCGAACGTCCTCTATTTCACCGCTGGCCCCGATGGCGAATCCGAGGGCTTATTCGGAAGTTTGTCCGTCCCCGAACCCTCGACCTGGGCGATGATGCTACTCGGTTTCGTGGGGCTTGGCTTCGCAGGCTATCGGAGGTCCCGCAAGGCCGGACGCCTCGATCGCGTCTTGATCATCAGCCCTTGAAGCCTCGCCCGAGCGTGTGCTCGTGGGCAAGCTCGCTATCAAGCGCGGTCCAGGCCCCGCGCTCAGTTCCTCCAAGCGCGGGGCCAAACCGCGCGGCCGGGAGGAGCAGCGACGCGGAGGAAGCCACTGTAAATTCCTTCCCGAGCAGTTGGCTGGTCAATTGGCAGTACGGGGAGCAGGGTAACCGTTTGCCAAGCCGTCGACGAACGACCGGTCTTTGCGGAATAGTGTTGAAAAACTCGGAAATTGAGTGACCGCGAGAATCTCGTTTTCGCGCCCATAGCGGGATCTAAGCCGATAGTCGCCACGGCAAGCCATATGGGAGGGTCGCACGCGGCAAAGGCGGCCCGTCCGCCGAACCCCCAAGGAATTTTCCATCGAGGCTGCCAGCGGTCTTCTGAATTGTGATCGAAGCGAAAATCCGAGTTTTTCAACACAATATGCGCGAAGCGGCCGGCTGGGCTCGACGTGAAGCGGACATAGCGGACCGAAGCTATAGAGAGTCGGTGGCCGGGCAGAATGTGTTCGTTCGTCAAGCGACGGTGCCGCGTCCGCCTGTTCATCGACTGTCTGGTCGACGTGACCATGCCTTCACCCGGTCCCTATTCGTCTGTCCGAATTTGTGAGGGCGAAGATATAAATGACGCAAGTATCAGAATTTGGTCGGTTGCAGACCGTAGCCACCGGCCTTATCAGTGAAGCCCTCGGGGAGAGCGGAGATCATGAGCGCTGTGCTTCATCGGGCATCGGGAAGCTCCGGTAGCGCGGTTGTCGCTGCCCGTAATGACCTCAGGCGCCGCCGGTGAATGTTATGGCAAAGCGGCATATCTTCAGCAAACGAATGCAGCATATATTGCGGCTACCCGAGAAACAAACTGCGGTTATCAAAACTCTTCAAAAGAATTCTCTAGCAGCGACGCGATGTAAGCTTGACGTCCCCTTGGACGTCTTGACGAACTCACCGTCTCGCGAAGACGCCTATATGATCGTTATACAGATACGAGGAAAAAACTCGCGTGAGCTTTGGTTGGACGGCAAGTCGGTAAGGACAGAACCACTCCATGCAGGTGGAGTTGTATTTCATGATCTGCGCCGGAGCCCACGGTTTTATTTTAATGACCCCCTGAATTCAGTGAACTATTTCTTGGAGCGAAAGACTTTGGACATAATTGCAGACGACGCAGGGGCCTCAAGGATTCCAGAGTTGAAATTTACGCCTGGCGTCGGCGTTATGGATCGAGTCGTGCAGCAACTTACCCGGCTGATTTTACCGGCGTTCGATCACCCAGACCACGTGTCCGAGCTCTTTGCGGATCACATCAGTCTAGCGCTGGGCTCTCATATCGCCCGGACATACGGGGGCATGAGAAGCGTAGTTGCGCCACGACAGGGCGGTCTCGCTGCATGGCAGGAGCGGCGCGCGAAAGAGCTGATGAGCGCCAATCTTCGGGGAAATGTTTCTTCCACCGACCTCGCGACCGAATGCTTACTATCGGCCGGACATTTCGCTCGCGCGTTTCGGCATTCGACCGGCCTGTCGCCGCACCAATGGCTGATCCAGTGTCGGATCGAAATGGCGGATGCACTACTGCGTGAGGGCAAACTCTCGCTCGCCGAGATTGCGCGCGCGTGCGGCTTTGCCGATCAAAGCCACTTCACAAAGGCCTATGCGCGCCGACGTGGTATCAGCCCGGGCGCTTGGCGGCGGCAACAGGAAATTGCACCGAAGCCATAAAAAAGCGGGCGCGCTCGGCTCGCCCACAGTTCCACCTCCTGCTCCTTTCGATCCGAATAGACAAAGGACGTTTCCTTTGCACAAGAGCGCTTAGGCGTGGCCCGCTAGCTTTCGCGAAGTCCCATGTGTCGCCCATCGATCGGGACGCAGCGGCGCAGTTCCTCATCCTGCTAGGGCAAGGTCGAAGGAATGGTCTTGGCCAATCTCTCTCGACGGACCGCCAAGCCAGGCCGGACGCGCACGCCAGCGACAAGACTGGGAGGTTGATTGTGAAAAACGCTTCGACATATCGGGCCGTCCAGGCGGTGAGCAAAGGCAAGCTAGAGCTGACCGATAAACCACTGCTTCATCCGCCGGCGGGCCATGTGCGCATCCGCGTCGAGGCCTGTGGTGTGTGCCATTCGGATTCCGCGACGGTGGAGGGGGCCTTGCCGATCGATTGGCCGCGGGTGCCCGGCCATGAGGCGGTGGGGCGGATCGATGTGATCGGCGACGGCGTCGAAGGCTGGGCGGTAGACCAACGCGTCGGCGTCGGCTTCCTCGGCGGCAGCTGCGGACACTGTCATTACTGCCGCGATGGCGACCTCGTGAACTGCATAAACCAAGGCTACACCGGGGTGCAGCAAGACGGCGGTTACGCGGAAGTGATGATCGCAAAGTCGAGCGGGCTGATCGCCGTGCCGAGCGATCTGTCATCGGTCGATGCGGCGCCGTTGCTCTGCGCTGGCCTGACGACCTTCAGCGCGCTCAGGAACTCGCTGGCGCGGGCGGGCGACGTGGTCGCGGTGTTCGGGGTTGGCGGGTTGGGCCATCTCGGCGTGCAATACGCACGCCGCATGGGGTTCGAGGTCGTCGCTATCGACCGCGGCGACGATCGGGCGGAGCTGTCGAAGAAACTGGGCGCACATCACTACATCGACAGTTCCGCCACCGACATCGCCAAGGCGCTCCAGGCGCTCGGCGGCGCGCAGGTGGTTTTGGCCACGGCCTCGGGCGGCAACGCGGTCGCCGCCGCACTCGGCGGCTTGCGGCGGGGCGGGGTGGTGATCTCGCTCGGTGCGACCGATGAGCCGATCGAGCTGTCGGCGTTCGATCTGCTGTTCAGGCAACTTCGCGTCGACGGCGCCCTCACGGGAACTCCGGCGGCCGGCGATGCGACGCTCAGATTCAGCGCGATGAGCGACGTCGTCGCCATGGTGGAGACCATGCCGCTCGAGCGGGCCGCCGAGGCCTACGCCAGGATGATGTCCGGAAAAGCGCGCTTCAGGATGGTTCTGACGATGGGCTGAGCGCCCAGTCCGGCCATCGAAGCGAGGCCCCATGAACACCTTCCAGGATATCTTCGACGCCCAGAAGGCGCTGTCCGCTAGGGGGGCCATCCCATGAGCGCCCACGGCCATAGAATTCGCCTCGCGCAATTGGAGATTTACGCTGAAGAGGAGGGTGAAGGCAGCCCGGCTTTGGTGTTTATCCACTACTGGGGCGGCTCGCGGCGCACGTGGTCTGAGGTCATAGCGCCGCTCTCCAGCCGCTTCCGCTGCATCGCGGTGGACCTGCGCGGCTGGGGCAAGTCCGACCGCCCTGTCGACGACTACAGCCTCTTCGCTCAGGCCGACGACGTCGAAGGTGTGGTCGAGGCGTTGAAGGTGAAGGACTTTGTTCTCGTAGGACATTCTATGGGCGGCAAAATCGCCCAGATACTGGCTGGGCGGCGACCGGATGGCCTACGAGGAGTCGTTCTCGTCGCCCCCGCGCCGCCGACGCCCCTTCACGTCCCGGACGCGCAAAAGCGATCTTTGCTCGCCAGTTACACAACGCCCGAGGGCATCGGGGACGCCCTCAAAGTCATCAACCATCGGCCGCTGACAATCGCCCAGCGCCTGCAAGTCACCGAGGATTCGCTTGGCGGCGCGGAAGCCGCGAAGATTGCATGGGTCTCGGAGGGGATGGCGCTCGACATCTCCAAGCAGACCGCCTCCATCGCCGCGCCAGTCTGTGTGATCGTCGGATCGGCGGACCAAGTGGAGAAAGAGGCTGCCCTGCGCGAGGCGCTGCTTCCCCTGGTCCCGCACCCCAAGTTCGTGACCATCGAGGGGGTCGGACACCTTTCGCCCCTTGAGGGACCCGACGAGGTAGCCGAGGCGATCTCCGATTTCCTCGCGGACCTGGCGCCTTGAGCGGCTGCGGCTCGCGCGCCTGGACTGCTGCGCTGGCCGGCGCCGGTCTGGGTCAATCCGGCGCCCGGCGCCACACGATTGGACGACAATCCTGACATCTAAGCGAGGACGCCATGAACCCCTTCCAGGATATCTTCGATGCGCAGAAGGCCCTCTTCGCCTCAGGCGTCACCCGCACCTACGATTGGCGCGTCGACCAGCTCGACCGCATGGCCCGCATGATCATGGAGAATGAGGGGCGCTTCCAGAAGGCGATGGCCAAAGACTTCAAGACCGCCTCGCAGGAGTATATCTTCGAAACCGCGGCGTCGGCTGGCGAGACGGAAGTCCAGAAGAGCCAGCTGAGAGAATGGATGAAGCCGGTCGAAGCGCCGGTTCCACGCTTTCTGGCCGAAACCGGCCACAAGGGAATGATCTATCGCGAGCCGTATGGCGTGGCGCTAATCATCGGACCGTTCAACGGGCCCTTGCTGCTGCTGATCCGCCCGGCGCTCGCGGCGCTCGCGGCCGGCAACACCTGCATCCTCACACTCAGTGAAGCGCTACCGGCAACGACCGAAGTGCTGCTCGAGCTTGTCCCGAAGTATTTCGATCCGAGCGCCGTGACCGCGGTGGCTGGCGGCAAGGAGCAGAACACCGAACTCCTCAAGCTATTGTTCGACTTCATCTTTTTCACCGGGAGCACCGTTGTCGGCAAGATCGTCGCTCGAGCGGCGGCGGAAAACCTCACGCCCGTCCTGCTCGAGCTCGGCGGGATGAACCCGGCGGTTGTCGACGAAACCGCCAACATCCGCGACGCCGCGAAGAAGATCGTCTGGGGCAAGATGGCCTGGGGCGGACAATGGTGCACTTCACCAGGCTACGCGTATGTCCACGAGTCCGTCGCAGACGCCTTCGTCGCCGCCGCCAAGAAGGCGCTGGTCGAGCTCTTTGGCGATGACCCGAAATCCAACTCCGACTACTCGCGCATCATCAACGCGCATGCGGTTGATCGGCTCGCCTCGCTCATCGACCCCGCCAAGGTGATCGCCGGCGGCAAGTCGGACACGGATGCGCACTACCTCGATCCCACGCTTCTTTATCCCATCACCTGGGACGACAAGGTCATGGAGGACGAGGTGTTCGGGCCGATCCTGCCGATCCTGACCTACAAGTCCCTAGACGAGGCGTTCGCGCGCATCGCGGCCACGCCGCGTCCGCTTGCGGGTTTCATCTTCAGCCGCGACCAGAAGACCATCGATCGATTTATCCGCGAGCTGTCCTATGGTGGGGGCGGGGTGAACGTGGTGAACGTTCACCTGTTCGTCGAGACCATGCCGTTCGGCGGCACTGGATCCGCGGGGTTGGGCCACTATTACGGCAAGTATGGCTTCGACGCACTCACCCACGCCAAGTCGATGCTGATCTCCCCGCCCGACGTCGCGATCGACCACCTGTACTCGCCCTACACGCCCGACAAGAACGCCGCGCTGAAGCAGTGGTTCGAATATTGATTGGAAGCGACGTTCGATGCTCAGCCGCTTGGGGAGGCGCATGAAAAGAATTGTTCACCACGAACTCGGAGAACCGTCGCGGGTCCTTCGGGTCGAAGACGCCCCATCCGCCGCGCCGCGGGGCAATGGCCGCTATTTGCGTGCGCCGTGAGAAGGCGGCGCTTTCCAGTGGGTGCAAGTCCCACCCGGCGAACGCTCCAGCCGGAAGCAACCGGAGTAGTCATGGAGGTGACGAAATGGCTGAAGCCTTCGGTATAGCGGGTCACGTATAGGTGACCGCGCGAGTGTGCGGGCCGCAACGCGAGTGAACGCCGAGCAAGCCTCACATGAGCAGGTGGCAGTCAAGCGGTTTGTTTCCGGGTGATAAGTCTCCAGCGGTTTGTCCGGTATCCGAGGTTCTGAGCCCTCTAAGCGTGACGCGG
>CAWCCX010000016.1:0-795296 GCA_963794155.1 uncultured Alphaproteobacteria bacterium
AGTCCTTGCTCGCGCAGCTCACCCAATTGCAGAAGCTGGTAAGTCCCAAACCGAAGCTGTTGGCTCTGGTCGGGGGTGGTTTCGGTATCGAAGACCAGAAGGAATTGCGGGGTGATCGGGCCTCGGGTGCGCGGTTCCTTCGGTTCCGTCTCGGCATAGGCCCTCAGGATAATTGGACGCCGCTCCGCCTCCTGAACGGCGTCCGGCAATGTGTCATGGAAGCTTGAGCTCTGCCCCATACCCCTGCCTGGCAAGATCGATCAGGAATTGTCCGAATTGCCTGAACGTCTCGCACATCAGCTCAAAATATTCCGCAGCCGACAAGAGCCACCGCCCAATCACCTCCAGAGCGTTGCGCGGATTGGCGGTCGGCGGCGGCTCCTCCACGCTGGAGCTCGGAATGCTCGGGATGACAATGCTGGGGCGCGCAAAGAGGCGAAACAAGGTCGTCATGTTCCGGCCGATCATGTGGTCGTCCTCCTTGCCGAGAGACAGGTCGCGTCCGCATCCGATGCAGACCTCGTTGTGCATGCCGGCCAGCCGTTCCTTCTTGCTCTTCACGGCAGCGCGGTGGGTTCTTGTTCCATCCGGGTCATCACGTTCTTCTTGCTAATACGGTAAAGCTCGGGGATCACCGCCTCGTCGCGATGATCGAGCTCGTAGAGGGTGTTTTCGTCGAGTTCGAACGGGTGGAGCTTGCAGTTGACGTCGCGGGCGTCTTCGGCGGCGAACGGAGCAAGGAAGTCGGCGTCCCCGTTTGCAGAAACTGCTTCACTCCCTGCATGTAGCGGCCGGCCTTGGCCGTCTCGTCGACCTCATCGTCGGCGTGACGACGCTTCCGTCCGAATAGAACGGAAACTGTCGTCTGCGCCGGTCGATGATCCTCCACTTGCGGCCCTCGCGACGGGCTTCCGTCTGCTCCTTGAGGTAGGTCCTCAGCCGTTCCTCGCTGAGAGGGGACACAGAGGCTGGCTTCGAAGCGAATGCCCGCGGCGCATAATTTTGAGCGCGAGTTCCTGGCGGCTTCCGGATCACGGTACGCGCCGCTGGGGGTTTTGGTCGCTCCCCGGCCCGCGGATGACCGCGGGCCGCCAGCGGCTCAACTCCTTCTGTTTTCCCCGCGCGACGCGGCGGGCATATTCCTGTTTGTAGTTTTGTTTCCGCTTGGGCATGACAGCTCTCCGTTTGCGTGCGGAGGACTGCGGCCGGCGTTTGTCCTATCATTTGGCGCAAATCTATTAGGTCTCCGGGCATTGGGTCCTCGCGCGGTTGGTGACGCGCGCGATTTCGGCCATAGGCCGAGGCCGGCAATCTGCGAATTCGACCCGGAGCACTTTGTTGCCAGTCGCCCTCACGAAACTGGAGCTCGTGGAGCGGGCAGCTGGATGGGGAGCAAGCCGTGGCGTGGAGTTCGATCTCGGACGCCTCAACGAATGGATCGACAACGCTCTGGTCGACGAAGGGGATCGCGGCGAGAACCTCGGTAAGAGACCGGTCTACAGTTATGGTTGCCGCCACTACCGGCGCGTCCTGCAGGTGTTGAAGCTCTATTCGCGCGGCATCAAGAGCGCCGACCAAATCCGCATCATGCTTTTCCTGAACGGCCACGGGGTGAAGCCATTCGAGGTGCGAGAGCCGATCGCGCGTGAGTTTGGGCGGGCGCGGACCAAGTTAATCACCATGGCGCGCTCTCCGCGTTTCGAGCAGGACGGGGTGGTTCCGCCTAAACACAAGGAGAGCCTCGTCCGCAGCCTTGGGAACGCCGACAAGCGTTTTGTCGAAGCAGGAGTCGTTCTTGGTCCTGATCAAATGATTGCCGCCGTGCGCGCTGCTCGTTCCCCCGATCCCGGCAGCAGACTTCGAACGGCCGCAAATCCCGGGTCGGAGAATTTGATATTGGAAATCTTCAAATTCTCGTTCGGTGGGATTTTATCGAAGGACCCCGAATATCCGGTCGAGATTGATCAGATCATAGCGAACGCGACCGATGCCGATCTGACTCTTGTCTCTTCCATTTTGAATTTGTTTCGCGCGGTCCTATCCTGGTTGCAGAGCAAGAACCCATCCCCGGAAATTGCGGGGCTTCTTGACGCTTTGTTGGCCTCATTCTCTCAACCCGAATACATCGCTGCTCACTACGCTCTCCAGCTCACTCTTATGAAGCGGTTCCCGGTCGATAAAGCCGATCTGGAAAAATTCTTGCAGTTCGCAATTAGGGGATTCTCATGAGCGGGATTTGCGGCGTAGGATTGGGCCTCGACCCGGGGAGGTGGAATTGCCCACGCGTGCTGGCAGAACCAACTGAAATTGTTGTGACGAATTCGAGCGCAACTCGGACGGCTGACGATTCCAATTGGGCGAACTCGCTCCCGAATGTGGCAAAGCCGATTGGAGAAAGCGTCAACACGCCGGACCAAACGCGCCAAGCCGCATCCCGCACTGATCCTCGCGGGCCACGGCGTCTCGCTCCGCATTCACGGTGGCGCGCTCGAAATTCAAAATGGCCTCACGCATTATCCGCAGTCGCGGGAGACCTATTTGTTTTTTCCCCGCGATGCCGATTTGCCCGAGCGGATAATCCTTTTGGACGGCAGTGGTAGCGTTTCCTTTGACGTCCTATCGTGGCTCGCCGAGCAAAAGGTCAGCCTTATCCGAATTGGCTGGAACGGCGACATTGTCTGTGTGGCCGGCGCGTCGGGATATTCGGCCAATCCTCATCGGGTCCGCTGGCAATTGGAAACCCGCGAAAATCCGTCAAAAAGAAATGAATTTTGCCGGTCGATTATCACAAGGAAAATCGAGGCCACCATTATCACGCTCGAAAAATCAATTCACCGCTCCGACAAATGGGAGCGCGCAATGAAAGCGGCCTATACGGCCCTTTCCCGGCTCGACGATAATCCGACCGACACCATTACCGAGTTGCGCGGTTTGGAGGCCAATTGCGCCGCGGCTTATTTTCGCAGCTGGGTCGGCATTCCTATCAAATGGCGAGGCATAAGCCGCAGGCCAATTCCCGACAATTGGCGCTCCATAGGCATGCGTTCATCGCCGTATCATCTAGCCGGCAATCGCAATGCGGCGCACCCGGTCAACGCGATATTGAATTACGCCTATGCGGCGCTCGAAAGCGAAATTCGGATCAAGGCCATTTCCGAGGGGTACGATCCAACTATAGGCGTCATGCACGAAGGTAGCGACGGATCGTCGAAATTCATCTTCGACCTAATGGAGCCCGAGCGGCCGAAAGTGGATCGTGCGGTGCTGGATTTTGTCAAGGCGACGGTGTTCGATCCCGCGGACTTCACGATCCGAAGCGACGGCGTTTGCAGGCTTAATCCAGAAATGGCACGGATGGTGGTGGCCAGAGTTTCAGCCTATGGCACGACGTCACTTTGATATGAGCCCAGGCTAGGCGCCCTTTTTTGGTCGTCGCGCCGTTACAATGACGTCATTCTTCGGTTACCACACGATCTCAAATAATTGATGAGCCCCTGCAAGGCCTTTGAGCTGCTTCTCGCCCAGCGGCGCGAAGCGAAGATCGCCCGCATTCGTCGTGAGGTCGTGAAACGTCGACGACACGAGGATCTGCCCGCCCCGGGCGAGCGCGGCGATCCGCGCCGCAAGGATGACCGCTTTACCGAAATAGTCGGCGGATTCATTGATCGCTTCGCCGACATTCAATCCCATGCGAACCTTGAGTGGCTGATCAGGGTGGCTCTCGCAATATGCGGCGAAAGACCGCTGCGCCGCGATTGCGCACAGAGCCGCGCGCCGCGCGCTCGGGAAGGCGACCATAAAACTGTCCCCGAGCGCCTTCACTTCGACTCCCCGGTGGGCGGCGATCTGCTGACGAAAGATCTCGTTGTGGATGCGAATGACATCGTGAGCGCGCAGGTCGCCCAGCTTCTCGTAGAGGGAAGTCGAGTCCTCGATATCGGAAAACAAGAATGTGACCGTGCTGCCCTCGAACGAAGCTTGCGCGCTGAGATCTCGCGCGCGCGCAATCGCCGACGCAACGACAGCGTCGACAGAGGCTGATTCTCCCGCTTGTGTCCCTTTTGCCGCGGAACCGGCATCGAGCGCCGCCACGCCCTCGATCAGGCCCGGCGCCGTCGCTGGCGCGGCCTCGACCGTCAGCGAATCCAGCTTTTGTTGAAGGCGAACCAGACCCAACGCATCCGCGGTCTGGCGAGCCGATGCGATGAGTTCGTTCGCCCTCCCCTTTTCTCGACCTTCCCCGCGCGTCAGCAGGATATTCGCGAGTTCACATTGCGTATGGCCTAGCCAAACTGCGGCCCGAATTCGCCGGTTCGCCGCCAGGGCGGCCTCGAAATGCGCCTCGGCGTCGTCGAGGCGGCCGAGGACGGCGCTCAGCCTGCCGAGCGCAAACGCGACCGAGCCGTAGGTGTAGGCATTGCCGAGCATGGCGTTGCGCGACGCATAGGGGGAGAGCTGCCGATAGAGTATCTCGGCGTTTGCCGCGTCGCCGAGATCGGCGCAAACGTCAGCCAGCACAAACATGCACGGTAGCCAGTTCCAATCGCGCGGAATGAGGCGAAACTCGCCCTCGGCCAAGCGCTCGAATTCGACGCGGGCTTCGTCCGGCCGCCCCATCTGAAGAAGGGTCAACTGCAACCCGCATCGGGCGAATACAATCTTGGGATTCTGCGCCGCGAAGCCTCTCAGCGTCGGCTCGAGATCGCCGAGGAGGCCGCGTTCCCACGAGGCCATCCCCTTTTGGACGAGAAATGAGTTGAGCGCCAGCGGACGGCCGCTCTGCTGCCCAGCCGCGAAAGCCTGCTGCGCTAGCGCGTCGGCCTCCCCGAGGCGACCGTCCATCAGCGCGCGCATCGCCTGCAACAGAAGCCCGCGCTTGTAGCGGTCGCGAAGTTCGGACTCGGCGGTCAGGTATTCGCGCTGTTCGACGTCGGCGCCGACGCTGTCGCCCGCCTCGAGCAGATCCGCGACCCGCCAAAAGCGGGCCTCGAGCGCGAAATCGCGCTCCCCAGCGCGCTCGGCGAGCGTGATCACGTCCCGGGTGTCGGCGAGCCGCTGTTCGAGGCTGTCGGGGTTTCTGAGCGAATGCCACCGGCACCAGAGGGCGACGACCGTCGTGTGCGGATCGTCGAGCCTATTGGCCATCTCCGCGGCTTGCTGACAGAGAGTGACGGCTTGCTCGCGCTCGGACCAGTAGAGCTCGACCCCGAGCCGGGCGAGGGTCTGAGCGAGCAGCGGACTGTCTCTGTCGCCGAGCATCGCCCGCGCCTCGTTGAGCTGCTGGACGAGATTCTGGTCGGTCACTCCGGAATTGCTGAGCACCCGGCCCGGAGCCAGGACTGCGCGAGCAAAGATATCTGGTCTCCGGACGCGGCGCGCGATGTCGGCGGCCCTGAGACAAGTTTTTCGAGCCTCGGCGAGATCGCCAGTCTTGACCTGCGCCTCGCCGAGATCGCAAAGCAGCTCCGCGTGGAAAGGATCATCCCCGGCGCGCTTGAGCGCGAGCGACTCGATGGCGTTGCTGAGGTGATGCGCCGCCTCCTCATAGGCAAGCTGCTTTTCGGCGGTGCGCGCGGCCTGTCGCGAATATTCGATCGCGGCGTCGGCGTCGCCGGGCGAGGCGCTCTGACAGTAGTGATAGGCGATCTCCGCATAAGGTTCACGGGGAACATTTAAACCGCGGATCGCCTCTGCAACGTCCCGATGCAACCGACGGCGCTTGGCCGCAGGCAGCGCGTCGTAGAGCGCTTCGCGAATGAGCGCATGGCGGAAGCTGTAGCGCCCCGGCGTGCTGCTCGTCTGATGGACGAGTTCAAGTGACTCGGCCTGATCGAGCAAATCGGTCACGGCCTCGCGCGGCATGCCGCTCGCAGCTTCGAGCCTGTTAAGGTCGAATTCGCGTCCGATCACGGAGGCGAGCTCGAGCGTGCTGCGGGCCTCTTGGGCCAGCGGCTGAATCAGGTTCTTGATGAACTCGATGACGCCCCTCGGAATCGTCAACTGGGTCGGTACGCTCGACGCGTCGCTCGCGAGCCGCCCCTCCGCTGCCATTTGCCGAAGCACCTCGTTTAGGAAGAACGGGTTGCCTTCGGTCATCCCGTGCAGCCGATGAACCAGTGTGTCGTTGGCCGAGACCCCCCAGGCGCCTTCGATGAACTTGCCAATGGCGGCCTCATCGAGGCCGAGCAGCGGGAAGGCCACGCCCTCTCGCTCAGCCTGGGCGATCAGCGCGGCATGCTCGGGCATCTGCTTGATTTCGAGGATGCGGTAGGTTCCGATCGCCGTCACACGCATCCCGCGGACCTGCCTCGAAAACGCGACCAGCATCAGCAGGGATGCAGGGTCCGCCGCATGCAGGTCATCCAGGATCAGCAGCGATGGATGAGTCTGGGCGGTCTTGCTGAAAAACGCGATCAGGGACTCGAACAGCCTAAACCGGGCCTGCTCCGGCATGCCGAGCATGGCGCTCGGCATTTCCGGCACGCCACTGAGCTGATCGCGCAGTTCCGGCGCGATCTGCGCGATCTCGCCGGCGCCCGAGCCCATCCAGTTCGCGAGCTGAGCGGGCTCGACGCCCCTTGCGATTCCACGCAGGATCTGCACCCACGGCCAATAGGGTGGGGCTCCCCCATGCTCCCAGCATCGGCCCCAGAGCACGCGCGCCCCCTTGGCCCTTGCATAGGAAGCCGCTTCCTGGGCGAGGCGGCTCTTTCCCACTCCGGGCTCGCCGGCGAGCGTGAACAGGCTGCCGCGACCCTCGATCGCGCCGTCAATTCCGGCGCAGATTTCGGCCAGTTCGCGGCTTCTGCCGACGAAGGTCTCTCTGCCGCGAATGGGGTCCAGGTCGGCCATGTGCGCCTTAGGTCCAAGGCCAGAACGACTAACCCGCTCATCCTGACAAATTTTGGGGCGGGACGCTAGTTTGCCGTAGCTTAATCGTTCAAATGCGACGCTTGACGATAGAGATCCGCTATCGTCGTCGCGGCGTGACAATCAAGGAAATTGCGACGATGGCGCGTAAGCCAACGAGTTTGGTTCGCGCAACCTCAAGAACTGGGCGGCAGGCACCAATACTGACCTTGAGCCGTGCCTGAATGACTTAAGTCAGGTGAGAGGAAAAGGGTCACTGTGACAGGCAAGTCGGCTGGCAAGCCAGGAGGAATCGTCTTGGTGTCCGATTGATCCGCGGAATCGTAGATTGTCACGTCGATGGTCGATGCTTTGTCAGAAGTCACTCTGTACTTGACGCCCGGACCGCCGTCCGCCATACCATTCAACTATCCACACGACACATTCGCGTGTCAATTCATAGCGGAACCGAATTTAAATCCCTTCCGTCACGAGGAATCGCGCGTTCCACGAATAAATGCTGACGTTAAGCCTGCGGCGCTCGTTTGCTGCGATGCCCGTGGACTCGGACGGGGAAATACCAGGCAAGATTTCGCATCCCGTTGACGGCGCTCGTGTTGACAAATAATCAACCAAAATCTAGGCTGAATTGTGGTTTTTCCGGACCATGAGGGCGGCTGGAAGTTGGCCAGTGCGCTGCTTGGGAGACGAAACAACCAGCGCCGACAATGTAGTGCTCAACAGACCAACAGACCGCCGCGATCTTTAGCAGCAAATTAACTGAGAACCTCTTCCAGCCATTATCGCCTCCGTTATGCAAGGAGAAATGAAATGCCCGGTCCAATTGACCAAAAACTGGATACCTTCTTTGCAATTGTAAACACGCCGCACAACAACCCCGCAGGGGACGCCGCCCAACTGATGAATCAAGTTTTTTGTCGGGACGGGGGGGCTAATCCAGACTGGGTTCCTCGTCTGGGCATTACCGAGCATGGCAACATTCTCGGCCCACGCTTCCTTGACGTGGCGCAGGTCCAAGCTCTTTTTGCTCAGCTCTTCAAATCGTTTCCAAATCTTCAAGTGACTCCATTCGGCCCGCGAACCTATTCAAGCGGCGCTCCAATCACCGTGGGGATTCAGGCCACGCTCACGGGAACTTACGAGAAAATCTGGTTTCAGCATCCGCCGCCCCCCCCTCCGCCTCCCCCTGCCGGCGCTCCTCCTACTCATGATTGGTACTCGCTCCCGCTTTCCGCCATTGATCCGGGCCCAAATCCCGCGAACTGGAAGACGATTACGATGCCTGCTGCTGCGTTTTTTACTTTCGACGCGAACAACAACCTCGCAGCGCTCGCATTGTACATGGATCGCTATAAATTCACGGGGGCAACCCAGGCGTCGCAGGCCGAAGTCAGTCGGGAGATGACCCATTTGCTCGAACGCCTGTCGAATACGAAGCGTTGATTCCGCGCATGATCACAGTGTAGTGCGAGCGTTTTATGTCGCAATATCATCCTCCGATGATTTTACATCGCGTGGATTTCGGTTCCGCACAGGGAGGTTGAAATGGCTACTACTGACGATACGGTGACCACGTTCTTTAACCTTCTTGGCAGCGGCACCACCTCGCCGGGAGATCTGAACACATTGATAACTACTGTGTTCTGTCCCGTTGATGATCCACAGAATCCAACTATGCCGGCCGTCGGAATAACGGGTCATGGTCCAAACTTTATTGGCGCAGCAAATGGTCCCCCGCCAGTCGGCGTCACTGCATTATTTTCGCAGCTTCTTACTTCGTTTCCAAATATAATTTTGAAAGAGCTTACCAAAAAGAGACGATTGTATTCGGGGGGCAGTTCTCCAGTGACCATCATAGGGACGCAAGCGACGCTAACCGGAACCTATCAGGCGGGATGGTTTAAGAAGACCGGTGATCCAGATTTTGTTTCGCATTATTCCAAGCCGCTGTCCGACATTCCAGCCTTCGCGCAGAACACGTGGAAGGCCACGAAGATACCGGCATTCGTTGAATTCGAATTCGGCTCCGCTACTCCGTTGACGGTCTCTCGGCTCTTGATTTACCTCGATCGCTACAGTTTCATTCGCGACTTAAGTCAGCCTGCAGATCCGCCGCCCGCAAGCCTGTTCTCTTCATCCCTTCGTCGCGGAAGATGAAAAATAGGCGACTGGCTGAAAAGGCGCTTGAACTTTGTCGGAGCCGCGGAGTGGACGCCATGGGATGATGGCGGACGCACCCGATGTCGCCTAACGGCCTTCTCGCGAGCGCGGGCTCGCCGCGCTGATGGACTGGATTGCCGCCGCCCTGCGGCGGGACGGCGTGTGCGCCGGCGATGCGGTCGCGATCTGCGCCAAGACCTCGATCAATTATGCGGCCCTCGGCATCCTCGCCGCCGGCGCGGCTGTGACGCCGCGGATCTCTCCTGATCGCGGTTGGGGCAGGACCAAAGTTTTGGTTGCGAGGGCCGATTGTGTTTGGAGCCTCCCTTAGATGCTCAGCGAAGTCTTGCTTGAGGCCGCGAACGCGGCGCCGAAACGGACCGCCCTCCGCTTCATCGACCGGAAGGGCGAAGCCAAATGTCTGACCTTCGCCGAGTTGGACAATCAAGCTCGCCGCATTTCGGAATTTCTTTGTCGACAAGTCGCCGTTGGCGGGTCCGTGCTGTTGGCGTTTCCGCCCGGGCTAGAGTTTCTTCCCGCCTTTTTGGGAGGTCTGTATGCAAGCGTCCTTGCCGTCCCGGTCGTGACTCCGCTTCGCTCCGAGGATCGAAACCGCATCAAAGAAATAGCGGCCAACTGCAATGCCGCTGTCGGCTTAAGCGTACGAGCACTCAGCGCTAAGCTTTCCGGCCCCGCCGGTGCTCACGACGAGGCATTCGCGTGGATAAACGTCGAAGATATTCTGGACGGCGCGATCTCGCCGTTTTCCAAGCGTCCTGCTTTTTCCTCGTCCGTTTCTACAACGCGCTCCAATCAAGTCGCCTACCTTCAGTACACGTCAGGCTCCACAGCTTCGCCCCGGGGCGTAGAGGTCACGGCGAGTGGACTGTTGCACAATCTGCGTTGCATCGTAGATGCTTTGGCGCTCGGTCCTGATGACGTTTGCATTACCTGGCTTCCGCATTTCCACGACATGGGACTGGTTGGCACGCTGCTGGCCCCATTGTTTGCTGGCGCATCGTCCGTGGTGTTGTCGCCGTTCGACTTTGTTCGATCGCCAATCAAATGGCTGAACGCTTTCACGGACTTCCGCGGCACGTTCACGGCGTCTCCTAACTTCGGCTACGAGTTATGCACCAGCGCGCGTGACTCCCGCGGAGCGGATGGACCTTGATTTATCTACCTGGCGCGCCGCTCCGAATGGCTCCGAACCGGTTCGTGCGGATACGGTCCGGCAGTTCATCGAGGCGTTTGCGCCGGCGGGATTCGATCCATCGGCGATGGCCCCGTGCTATGGTTTAGCGGAAGCGACTTTGGTCGTATCGATGAGCCGACCGTCAAAGCCTGTGTCTTTTGTCGGTTTCGATCGGATACTTTTGTCTCGGGGGATCGTTCAGGAATCGAGCGGAGACGCCGCCGTGACTTTGGTCGGGTGCGGGCCGCCGGTCATCGGGACAGATATTGCGATCGTAGATCCCATAAGCCGGTGCCGCCAAGGGCCAAATGCGGTGGGCGAGATTTGGGTTCAAAGCGATAGCGTCGCGAATGGTTACCACAATCAAGATCCAGAATTGTCTGATTGCTTCAACGTTCAGTTCGAGGACGAGCAGGGTTTATTTCTCAAAACCGGGGACCTTGGATTCATTCATGACGGCGAATTGTTCGTGACCGGCCGGGTGAGAGATCTCATCATCGTACGCGGACGGAATATCCACCCTCAGGATATCGAACTCACAGCCCAGGAAGCGCATCCGGAGCTCCGCGCGAACCGCGGCGTTGCCTTCGCGGTCAGTGGTCAAGAAGCGGAAGCCGTGGTTATCTTGCAAGAAGTCAAGGCCACGCTGCCCACTGCGCAGATAGATGAGGTGATATTGAAAGTACGCGCGGCGATCAACCGCGTCCATGGCGTCGATCCTCTGGAAATCGTGCTTCTGCCGCGCCGGGCTATTGAGCTGACATCGAGCGGCAAGCTTGTGCGCTGGCAGAGCCGGCTTGCGTGGACGGAAGGTAGAATGCCATCGATCGCACGGTGGACACGAGAACCGCGAGGCTGATGACAGGCCTTGAAAGATAAGGCGGACGATCAGAGCCCAACGGACGACACTTCAGGCGACGATGGATCGGCAAGAAATTCTGCAAGTTCTCTTGGTGTGGAGTGATCAGAAATCATGTCAACCGATACCGTCCTTCCAAGCAACTCGCTCAACTGAACTCCCAGCGCAACCATAGCCAATGAATCTATACCATAGGCGAAAAAAGATTCCTGCGGATCGACCGTTTGCGCGAAATTTGGCCCGACTATCTCAGACGTCCAGCGTAGAATCCGTTGCTCAATTTCAAGAGCAGTTATCACGACGACTGGCCCTCTCTCTGGTCCCGCATCATGCGAAGCCTCATACCCTGATGCGTTTCCGTCGGGAAGTCGATGCGTCGACCGTAAACCATGAGCGCCTGTGTGTTAGCGATGAAATGGGCGGTAAGCGAGTTGCGCGATTGGCCTCGTGATTGGGGCGGCAAACTCCCATGTATCAATGCAGCACTCCAAAAAACAGCGTCGCCCTTCTCTAGCAGCGGCGCGACGACAGATAACTCATTGTCCGATATTGCACGATGGAGAAGCGCTGCCTCCTCCAAGCGACGTTTCACATTCGCCCTCATGTCGGAACCGTTTGTCGCGCCGGTTCGAGCTTGCCTGGTGCGAAACTCGCGATAGGCGGTGGCTGCTCGGCTTTCACCTTGTTCGAGCCTGTGGGAACGGGGGACTACGACAAAACGGCCCGCGAGCGGTGCGATGTCCTCGAGCGCGAACCACGCGCCGAGCATCGTTCCGGGGACATCCGAGTCCATGTAATCTCCGTCCGCGTGAAGAGGCACGCCAATCAGCGTACTTTCAAAGTACATCGACTCAATCAATAGGGGGGTATCCATAAGCAGCTCTCTAACTATTTTCTGAGTATGCTGACCAGCCATAACGTCGATTGCGCGAGTTCTAAATTGAAGAAAACATGGCTCTGCTAAATCCTGGACACTGAGAATGGCGTTGGCCATGAAGCCGTCAGTCGTAAACAAATGTGGGCCGAGTCGCGCTGACGCCTGCCGCAGCAAGGGTCCGCTGAACGGCTTTACCTCCTTACGGAACGCCGAGACGAGTTCATCACAGAGCGAGGGCTGGACTAGTTTACGCACGATCACGTAACCGAATTCTTCGTATCTCTCCAGAGCCCCGGAATGCGCGCCGAGAGGATCGTCATCGTTAAAGCCAATGTCGTTGGTTTCTTCGATGGCGACCGGCAGTCGATATTCGGGCGGAAGGCCATATTGAACGTGTGTACTTAACATACGATAATTCCACCTGCTTGCTGGCCATAAGTTGCCAAACCTTCAAGGCCAAGTCACCTTAACGTCCAACGGGCCGAAGAGTCTAACATACAGGCTAGCCTGTCCGCCGCAGATGGTTTGCGCTTCGCAGTTCTCGTGAGATCCTCCAAACACCAGCTCGAAGAGGCCCACTCCGCGGGTAGGATTTTGTGATCTCAGAGTTGGCCACGTTTCTCACAGTTGCTCACCTTGGAACCCGGCTGTCACCGCCGATTATAGCCCAATCCGATCCGGGTTGCCCCACAACAAAGTGACCCGTACGCCTTGTGGAAAGGTAGTCAGATCCGTGCTCAAAATCTCCATACCCTATACCCCGCTTTGAACAGATGAGGAACATGTTCGCGGGATCGGAAGGCGCACGGATCAACGATCGATGCTGAATTTGATTCCATCCGGCGCGCTGATGGCCGCGACAAGCCGATGACGCCTTCAGGGTCGTCGCCAGGCCTGCGGATTCCGACGAAAGCGCCATGTTGTAACGACGTGATGCCGCCACCTGTAACGGAATGATGCCGCCATGGTGGTGCGGGCTCGCTGGCGCTTCGATTATTGGCGCTTGGGCTGTTGTCTGGTCAAGCTTTCATCTGCAATTTTTTCACGACTTGGCCGGACGCGTCGCAAGCTTTCGCCAGCCAGTTCGATCCGATGGGCGTTGTGAACGAGACGGTCGAGGATCGCATCGGCGTAGGTTGGGTCGTTGACGACTTGATGCCAGCGGTCCACGGGGAGTTGGGATGTGACGATGGTCGAGCGGCGGCCGTATCGCTCTTCGAGGATTTCCAGAAGATCATGCCGGGCGCCGGCGTCGAGTGGCTCCAATCCCCAATCGTCGAGAATGAGAAGGTCGGCGCGGCCGAGCGCACGCAGGAGGCGCGGATGACGGCCATCGCCGCGCGCCAGGGCGAGATCTTCGAAGAGCTTTGGGATGCGGTGATAGAGCACCGAGCGATTATCGCGGCAGGCCTTGTGGCCAAGCGCTGAAGCGAGCCATGACTTGCCGACGCCGGTCGGGCCAACGAGGGTCAAGTTTTCGTGGGCCTCGACCCAATGCCCCTCGACGAGCTTTTGGAACAGGGGCCGATCGAGGCCGCGCGGGCTTCGATAATCGACATCTTCGGCGCAGGCTTGCTGGCGCAATTTGGCGTAGCGCAGTCGCGCCGCGAATCTCTTATCCTGACGCCATGACGCCTCGCGATCGAGCAGAAGCCCCAGCCATTCGCGTTTGTCGAGATTGTCGGCCTCGGCGCCGATTTCCGTAAAGCCCTTGGCCATGCCCTGGAGGCCGAGGGCGTAAAGTTGATCGAGGGTCGGATGTTTGAGCAAGATCGCTTCTCCTAATTGTAATAGCGCGGGCCACGGATATTGGGATGCAGGATCGGCGTTCCGTCCGCGGCGCGCTTTTGCGCGGGGCGCCGATCAAGATTGTTGTCGAGGATGGACTTGACGGAGCCATAGGTGTGCGCGCCGATATCAATGGCGCGTTCGGCCGCCGCTTCGACGCGTCCGACGCCATAGGGACCGGAAAGGCGGACGATCCCCAGACACGCCCGGTAGCCCTGTTCCGGATGCGGTCTATGCTCGAGAATCTGCTCGCAGAGCGCCGCAGTCGCCGGTCCGATCGCGCGCGCATCCTGGCGGATGCGGTCGATCGTCCAGCCCGCATAGCGGCGGTGGGAGGACGGCATGTGTTCGGGGATCGTCGTATGTTTGCGATTGCCGCTGATGCGCAAATGCGCGGCGATCCGCTCGCCTTTGAGGAAAATCTCGACCGTCCTGGCGGTCATCCGGACGTCCACCTCGGCGCGGGCGAAGCGATAGGGAACGCTGTAATAGTGAGAGCCGGCGTCGACGTGATAATCGATGCCGACCCGACAGACGCGCCATTCGCTAAAGACATAGGGCTCGGCCGGCAGAGACTTGAGCGCCGGACGGTCGATCGCCTCCAGCAATTGCCGGCGAGTCACGCCGAGCCTCCGGATGGGTCGTTCTTCGTTCAGATGCTTGAGCAACTCGCCGATGGCTTCGTTGACCTCAGCCAGGCTGATGAAGATGCGGTGACGCAACCGCCCGAGCAGCCAGCGCTCGACAATCAGCACCGCTTGTTCGACTTTCGCCTTGTCGCGAGGTTTTCTCGGCCGCGCCGGCAGGATGGCGGTGTCGTAATGGGCCGCCATTTCGGCATAGGTGCGATTGACCAGAGGGTCATAGAAGCAGGCCTTTATGACGGCGGTCCTGGTATTGTCCGGCACGAGCAAATGGGGAACGCCGCCGATCGCCGCGAAAGCATGCACGTGGGCGTCGATCCAATCGGGAAGCGTCTGCGTCCAGCTCGCCCAGGCAAAGGTGAAGCTCGATGCGCCGAGCACCGCGACGAATATCTGCGCCTTGCGCATCTCGCCCGTCAGCCGATCAATCAGGACTGGAACGCCATCGCCGGCGTAATCGACAAACAATCGTTCGCCCGCCGCATGCGTCTGGCGCATCGTCGGCGACAATTTTGTCTCGAAGGCTCGGTAAAGTTCGCAGAACCGCGAATAGCTGTAGCCGCCTGGGTTCTGCGCAATATACTCGTCCCAGACGATCAGCAGGGTGACGTGCTTGCGTTTCATCTCCCGATGAACCGCCGGCCAGTCCGGTTCGGCATGGCGCCGATGACCCCGTTTACTGCGCCGGTTGGCGTAAAGCGCAGCTTCCAACCCTTCGTCGCTCAGGCCCTCGGGTAGCGGCCAGATCAAGTCCGAACTCTCGAAACGGCTCAAGGTCTCCCGCACCGTCGAACGCGCCAACCCAAGACGCCGGGCAATCTCGCTCGTCGTGAGCGAAGACAAATATTTAAGGCGAATGATCACGCGTACATCGCGCATGGCGACTCTCTCGGCTGGCATCGGTGCTCCCTTGGTGGCCCAAAGAAGCGACCTTAAATCTGGCCAGCGAGACGCCCACCCTGGCGGGATCATCCCGTTGCAGGTGGCGCAATCATCTCGTTATGAGTGGCGACATCATCTCGTGAAAGGTGGCGGCTTCCGTCGGAATCAGCACGCCAGGCCTCGCCGCATTCGAACGCGCGGCCGACAGCGAACGCGATGGGAGCCAAAATTATCTTGCCAAATCCAGAATAGTTGGATATACGTTTTCTGATGCGCAGGATAAGGCGCCTGACGCAGACGGCGGAGGGGCGAGAAGTCGAGGGAGAAGAGATTTTATTTGGTTCGGCTTCAACCCATTGAAAAGGCCCGATTCCGACGAATAGGACCAAATAAAACCAAATAAAACCAACTAAAACCAATAAAACCAAGCGAATCCAAGCAAAACCAAGGAAACCCAAGCAAATCCAAACTTGGCGCGGCTCGGCCTCGCCCGACGCGCCTGGGCTAAATGACGAATCTCGAATGTTGGTCAGCTCGCCGCCCGCTCGTTCTCCCCGGCCCGGGCCGGCTCCCGCTCCGCCCAGGCGCTGGCGCGGGCGCCGCTGAGTTCGCCGATCCGCGCTGCGCCCCGCGCCGAGGCGGCGGCCGTCAGGCCTTCGAGGATCTCCTCGACTACGCCAACGCCTTTCAGCGCGAGGCCGGTGTAGAGCTGCACCAGGCTCGCGCCGGCTTCGATCTTGGCGAACGCGGTTGCCGCGTCTTCGACCCCGCCGCAGCCGATCAGCGGCATCGCCCCGCCGGTCAGGAGATAGGCGCGGGCGAGAAGCCGGGTCGAGGGCTCGAACAGCGGCCGGCCGGACAGGCCGCCGGACTCGCCGCGGTTCCTCGAACTCAGCGAGGCGGGGCGGGCGATGGTGGTATTGGAGACAATCAGTCCGTCGAGGCGATGGGCAAGCGCGGTCGCGACGATATCTTCAAGCCCGCGAGCGTCGAGATCGGGCGCGATCTTGATCAGGAGCGGGCGGCGGGGCTCGGTCTCGTCGCGCGCGGCGACCACCCGGGCGATCAGATCGTCGAGCGCGTCCCGCCGTTGCAGGTCGCGCAGGCCCGGCGTGTTCGGCGACGAAATGTTGATGGTCAGATAGTCGGCCAGCGCGGCGAAAGTCTTGACGCCGAGCACGTAGTCCTCGACCCGGTCCACACTGTCCCGGTTCGCGCCGATATTGACGCCGATCACGCCCATGGCGTCGCCTTGCGATCGCCGCATGAGCCGCGCCCGCGCCCGCTCGAAGCCGTCGTTGTTGAAGCCGAAGCGGTTGATGACCGCCGCATCCTCTCGCAGGCGGAACAGGCGCGGCCGGGCATTGCCGTCCTGCGGCCGCGGGGTCAGCGTCCCGACCTCGACGAAGCCGAAACCGAGATTGAGCATCGCGCCCGGAACTTCGGCGTTCTTGTCGAAGCCGGCGGCGAGCCCGAGCGGGTTGGGAAACCGCAATCCCAGGATCTCGACCGCAAGGCGCGGATCGGCGGGCCGCGCCTTCGACCGGGGCGAGAATTTCAGGGCGTTGATCGCCGCCCGATGCGCGGTCTCCGCCGGCAGACGGGCGAGAACAGGACCTGCGACGTTTGCAAACCTCATCGCTCCAGGGTCCCGAAGACGTGACGCCCGTCGGGTCCGAGCGGCAGCGGGCGCGCCCAGACGACCGCGCTCATCGGCAGGGCGGCGTAGAGGTGAGGAAAGAGCGCCCCGCCCCGCGACGGCTCCCAGCGCAACTGCGCGCCGAGCGCCTCTGCTTCGACCGCGGCCAAGGTCAAATCGTCCCGGCCGGCGAACCATTTGGCCGCGGTCTCCGGAGCCTGCTCGGCGGTCGAAAAATGAATGAAGCCGTCGGCGCGATCAATCGCCGCGCCGGCAAACACGCCGGCCGCCACAGCCTCGCGCCATTCATCGGCGGCAACGATCTTATAGACAACCATCGTCAACTGCGGCTGCCGCGGCGTCGCCGTCGACTCGCGCCGTTTCCGGTTCGCCCCTCCATGCTTTCAACGACTCTCGGGCCGAGCAAGGCTCACTCACTCTTGCAGCATCCGCTTCAAAAGCTCAAGTTCCTCGCGCAAAGCCGAATTGATCTGCAACAGCGCCTCGATCTTGCGCACCGCGTGGAGCACGGTGGTGTGGTCGCGGCCGCCGAAGCGCCGGCCGATTTCCGGCAACGAGCGCGGAGTCAGCGTCTTGGCGAGGAACATGGCCACCTGACGCGGCTTGACCACGGCGGCGGTGCGGCGCGAGGACAAAATGTCGGCGCGCGAGACGCTGTAGTGGCTCGCGACCAGCTTCTGAATGTCCTCGATCTTCACCCGTTTGGGTTCGTGGGTGCGGATAAGGTCGCGGATAGCTGCTTCCGCGGTCTCCACCGTCAGCTGGGGGCCGGTCGGGGCGCAATGGGCCCTGAGCCGGTTGACGGCACCTTCGAGGTCTCGGCCGTTCGAGCGAATCGAGCGCGCGACAAAGGCGAGCACCGCCGGCGCGACCTCGAAGTGAGATTCGACCGCGTGTGCGGCCGCAACCCGGGCCTCCAAGATCTTCAGCCGCAGCGGCTCGTCAAGCGGGCCGATCTCGACGCAAAGACCGACGCTGAGGCGCGAGCGGACGCGCTCGTCGAGAGATTCCAGATCATTCGGAGGGCGGTCTGCGGCCACGATCACCTCGCGTCCGGCATCCAACAGGGCGTTCAGCGCATGACCGAATTCGGCCTGGATCGTTTTTCCCTGCAGGAATTGCGCGTCGTCGAAAATAAGGAGGTCGATCGCTCTCAACCGCTCCTTGAAGGCGATCGAGGTCTGAGCCTGGAGCGCAGCGACAAAACCATACATGAATCGCTCGGCGGTCAGATAGATGACCGAGCGCCCTTGCTGAGCGGCGGTATGCGCGACCGCCTGCAAGAGATGGGTCTTGCCGAGGCCGACCGCCGAATGGACGTAGAGCGGACAAAAGGCCGGCGTCCCGCTCCTGCTGTGGTCGGCCACGCGCTGCGCGGCGTGAAAGGCGAGTTCGTTCGAGCGCCCGACCTGGAAGGTCACGAAGGTCAACCGCCGGTCGAGGGGAGACCCGGTCAAGGCGTCGCCGAGCCCAGGCGCCGCGGGCGGTCGGCCGACCTCGCGACGATCGGCCGGCGCGCGGTCACTGCTGGGTTCCAGCGACTTATTAGCCGCAGTCTTTGCGGGGGAGGCGCACTCTGTCGGCGCATTCTTGCCCAACTGCTCAAGCGGCGCGGAGCAACGCACGAAAATGAGAATTTGCGCCACCGGGCCGACTTCTGCGTTGAGAGCCGCCGAGATATGCCCGAGGTAATGCGCGTCGATCCAGCTCTTAAGGAATCGGGTCGGAACAGAAAGCCGAGCCTGCCCGGAACCGACCGAAACCAGAACAAGCCGCCCGAACCAGCTGTTGAAGATATCCTCACCGACTTCCGCCCGCAGGCGCGCGCAACAGCGCCGCCATGCTTCGTTGAGCGAAGGAGCGCCGGAACCGCCTTGGTCAACGCGATCCGGATCGGTTTCGTCATACACGTCCATGGATGTGGCTCAGGCGTTGGGAGGACGGCCAAAAAGCGGCGATGCCGAGAAACGCGATGCGCTTGACGCTTCAGGTCTGCGCCCAGGGCAATCCGCCTGCCTTCCACCCGCCGACGCCGCCTCTTCGGCGCAAACCGTCCAGCGGACCTTCGAACCCGTCCGAGATATTGAAACAGGGGCCCCAACCCGCGCTCGTCATCGCGATTGCGGCGTGTCGCGACCGTGCGCCTGAACGGCATAGGAACACGAGCGAAGCCCCGCGTTCGACCTCCGCAGACTGCAAGAGCGCTTCGAGACGAGCGGCAAATCTTGTATCGACCGCCATCGAAGGATAGCTCTGCCATTCCAAGAAGAAGGGCGTCTTGCCGAGCGCTTCAATGTCCGGCGTGCCGACGTAGCCCCACTCCGCCTTGGTCCGGACGTCGATCAGGGCCGAGGATGCATCGCGCTTAAGCAGCGAATAAGCGTCGCTTGCAAGCAGATCTCCAGCATATCCGGCGAAGTTTTGATAAGACATTACCTCTCCCTCCGCAGCCCGCACTACGGATTTCTTCTGGATTCAATCTATTCTTGAAAACGGGCCAACAAAAAACTGGCCCCTGACTTCGTGCCCGAACCTGGTTGCGACCGCCCTTGTTTCTCCGTTATTATCGGAGGGTCTATTTTTTTAGTCTACTTACGCCTCGCCCGCCCGTACACATCCCACCCAACAGCTTTTTCTCTCGTTGCTTGATGTTATGAAGACTATGACACGGGTCGGACGACGGCGCAACCTTCGCTTTGCAACTGAAAGGCGGCCGCAAGCGCGGCGAAAGTGGACAAATATAAACATCCTACATTTGTTTTTATGCAAGGGCTTGATTCGAAGGACAAGATCGAGATGCAGTTGCAACCTCTCAAGCGAAATATTTAGCGCCGAGGACCAGCCGCGTCGGCTCGAAAGGCTCGATCGAAGTTCACGCCAATTCGAACTGCGGCATGCTTATCAATTAAGAGCTTGGCAATTATGAATTTTTTATGAGCGCCCGCGCCGTCGTCAATTCGTTGCAAAATTGTTATATGTCGTCTCATTGTCGGTTTCGGCCTTGGCCGCCGAAATGCGGAGACCTCGAAGGCCGCGGTCGCTCGTTTGCTCAGGTTTGCGCTTCGGCTTGTTCCAGGCCGCGAACCGGGTTGGAAGCGATGACGCCGTAGAAGGCGGGAATCGCCAGCAGGTAAGCGAAACCGGCGACTTCTATGACCGCGGCAAGCCCGAAATTGGTCGCGATAACCGGCGCCGCCGCGGCCCCGATCACCGAGAAGCAGCCGTTCACTCCCCACGCCCAGACGAACATGTGATCCTTGCCGAGCCGACCGAGCGTCGTCATAGCGACCGGCATCGGGAAGCCCATGAGAAAAGCGGGTGGCGCAATCAAAACAAAAGAGCACACGAGACGCGCCGCATAAGGCAGGGCGCCGATCGCGTCGAGCGCCCGCCCGAGAAACATTCCATAGGCGATCAGCAGCACGGCGACGGCGACGAACAGAACCGGCATCACTGTCCGCATATGGGGCAAGGCGCGCTCCGAGGTCAGTGCCCCGAGGCCCGAAAACACCAACATCCCGGTGATCAGCACCGAGGCCGAGATGGTCGGATTCCCGAGCGCCATCACGAAATGCGCGATTAGCCCGACCTCGACCATGATATAGCCGGCGCCGAGACAGGCGAAGTATATGACTGTCAGCAGCTTGCCGCGGGACCGGGAGAAGATCGACCGCCACCCCCAAATGAGGGGTATGACGAGCAGCACGGTCGCCGTAACGCAAGCGACACCGAGCGTCGCCCAGATCAGGAGATAGCCCCATTCGTCCTGTAGCAGCTCGAGCCGGTCGAGTACGCGGGGCAGGTCAGCGGTCTTCACGTAGGCCGCGAAGTAAGGCAAATCGTTGGTGAGCGTGCGCGTGTTGAATACGTAGCGATTCGCAATCTCTGGCCATTGCCCGGCGATGAGCGCATGCCAGGCGAGCCGCCCCATGACGGTGGCTGGCAGAACGCCGTCATCAGGCTTGGCGGATGGGGGCGCGTCCGCATCCTGGCCGGTCGGCGCCGTCGCATCGGCGACCTCCGCCGGCTCCGCGGCGGGGGGACCGCCGGCGGCACCGGCGAAAATCTGCTCAACATAGCCGGTGAGCGTGCCGTCGGTTTGCGACGAATCGTAGAAGAGGCCGGGCGAATAGATTTCGTCGAACGACATGGAGCGCGTGTGAGCACGCAGTTTCTCGATCTCGTCGGGAGTGAAGCCGCCATTCTTATAAAGCACGGTCGCCGTTGACAGGTACGACGAGGCGACGAAGAAGGAATTGGCCAGATGCGCGGGATCGACTTCGCGCGCCGCGGCGGCCATTGTCGCATAGAGTTTCAACACCGACTTCGGCGGTTCCTCCTTGTTCCAAAGGGTCACCGACAGCACGCCCCCCGGAGCAAGGGCGCGCATATAGGTCTCCATCGCTTCCTTCGTGTAGGAGAACTTCTCCACGATGGCGAAGCCGCCAGGATTGGATAGCCCGACCAAATCCGCGAGCGACAGGTCGACGACATCGAAACGCTCGTCTGTCTGTGCGAGGAAATGGCGGCCCTCGTAATCAATGACGCGGACCTTGGACAAGATGTCGCCAGTGAAGTTGCGGATGACGTCGCCGTGGAAGGCTTCGAGCACGGCCCGATTGCCTTCGGCGACGGTCACCTCCCTGGCGCCGGAGTGTAACGCCACTTCCGTCGAGATGCCGCCTCCGAACTGAACGATGAAGGTCTTCGGCGCCGACTTGATGACGTAGGGATAAACCATCGGTAGGAAGTGGAAATATGCCGTCTCCTTGTCGGTCAGATCGCGCATGATGCCGATCGGCCCGTCGCCATCGATGTAAAGGCCGAGGTAGGCGTTGGCCGGCATCGTCGGCAGAGTGAAGCCGGCGTTGTCGGACAGGCCAGGCGCGAAATGCAGATAAGAGCTCGAATAGACTTCGAGAAACCCAAACGGGGAAGCGCTCCCATAGACCTTCTTCGCGTCCGGGAATTTACGCGCGTAGGCCACGCCCTTGTAATCATTGACCGCCAGCGTCTTCAGGCCGAAGACCTGCGGCGCCACGAAATGGCCAGCGAAGGCGAGGACCGCGGCGACCAAAAACGGAATGAGCGCGATGCGCCCGCCCGGGCCGAACGCCCAGGCCACGCAGGCGGCGAACCACAGCGCCAATGGCGCGACAATCAAATTGGCGGGCGTGAACACATACATCGCCAGCAGGAAGACGAGGCCGCAGAGTCCAGCCCCGGCAAGGTCGGCGAAATAAACTCGCCCGAAGATGCGATTGCTCCTGAGGAAGACGCATCCGAGGAAGAAGGCGCCGGCCAGGAATGGAGTCAGTTCGGCGAGGAAAATCTGCAACAGCTTCCACTTCTGCGCCGGGTCTGACACCAGAAAGATGGCGTTGAAGCCGAGATGCTGCACGTAAAGGTTGGCGCCGACCGCGAGCGGCCCGAACAGCGCGAGCGAGACGGTGGCGGCAGAGCGCCAATTGCGGGCGAACCAGTCCTTGGCGACGGTCATGGTCGCGCTCGCCAAGCCGAATCCGAGCATCGCCAAGCTCACCACCAGCGAGCCGAAATGCGCCCAGCTGCCGACGGAGAAAACGCGCATGACATCGATCTGCAGCGCGATCACCGCACCCGCGGCGAGGCCCACGGCCAAGTAGAGTCCGAGGCGGGAGTCCAATTCCGGCTCCGCATCGAACGGCGCCTCAGCGACGAGGATATCGGCAGTTTGGACTTTGCTCGCGTCGTTCATTGCGTCTCGGAGCCGCCGGTCAGGCGCAACGGCGGCGCCGTCAGAGTCGAGGCCGCCGTCAACGGCCGAAGCGGAACTTATTGTCAACCGGGCGCTAGTTGTTGTGCGTGCCGACGATCTGATCGCCCTCAAGCTTGGTGAACGGAACGAAGGGGACAATTCGTCCTCCGTAGATGTCGGATCGCGCGACCGTCATCTGGCCATCCGACCCTTCCGTCTTCACGACCTTCAACACCCGCTGCGCGCCGGGCGGCCCGACCGGAATGACCATGATTCCGCCAGGTTTCAGCTGTTGCAGCAGCGGTGGAGGAACGTGGTCGATACCGCAGGTCACGATGATCTTGTCGAACGGGGCCGCCTCTTCCCACCCATAGTAGCCGTCGGCAGCCTTGCTTTTGATGACCTCGAACTCCTGGTAGCCGTCCTTGACAAGCTGGTCGTAAATCGACCGCGTGCGATCCGCGAGCGGCTTGATGATCTCGATTGTGTAAACTTGGTCGGTCAAGTGCGAGAGATAGGCGGACTGGTAGCCGGAGCCAGTGCCGATCTCCAACACCCTTTCGCCCAGCTTTGGATCGATGTTCGACGTCATCCGGCCAACGATATGGGGGCCCGAAATCGTCACGCCGTAGCCTATGTCGAGGAAGGCATGTTCGTAGGCGCGGCCCAGGTTCTGTTGCAGGACAAATTTTTCGCGCGGCGTCAGAAGAAAGGCGTGCTTATGGCGATCGTTGACCAAGTCCTCATTGCGCACCATCGCGCCGAAGCGGTCAAATCGCTCGCCCAGAAATTTGGGATCCTCGCCGCGCTGTGCGACGCCCCAGGCGACGAACTTCTCGCGATTGTCCGTCGGCGGCGCCATGTCGAAGGTGAAAGCTGTCGGCACGTCAGCCATCGCAAGCCGCGGCGCAAGCGAGCCCGCAATGAGACCGGCGGCGCCGGCGATAAATTGACGTCTTTGCACCAAAGGCCTCCTGAAACGGCTTCACGCCGGTTCGATCCCGGTAGGCCTGATATCCTAAACAAATGGAAAACGCGACACCTGGGAACGTGAATTTTTGCCCATGATGCCGCGTTATTGATCTACCAAGTCGGCGAGCTCGCTCCCCCGCTCACCGGGGAAGCGGATCGCGCGCCCATTCCTTGAGCGTCCGGGTATGGCGGATCGGCGCAAACGCAAGCGCGGACCCTGACCGGCGTTCGCCGCGCGCTTCATCGCTGAACGGAGACCCGACTATGCGGATCTCCGCCCCTTGCCGCTCAACCATGGCGAATAGCGCCGCAGCATTGCCGGGCGAAAGGCGGACGCAACCGTGCGACGCCGGCCGGCCGAGATTGCCGACCGCTGTCGTGCCGTGGATCGCATACTGGCCATAGAAGAAGATCGAGTGCGGCATCGGCGCGTTGCCGTACTTGGCGGAGTGGACCATGGTGTAAAGCGCTCTCGGCCGGAAAACGCCGCGCGGCGTCGCATAACCGGCTCGGCCCGAGGAGATCGGCCAGACATAGGTCTCCCCTGTACCGGAATGTACGATCATCGTCTGCGACGATAGATCGATGTTGATGTCAACATAAGCATAGGCGGCGCTCGGCCCCGCCAACAGGGCCAAAAGCGACAGGAGGTGTTTCAATAGCGCCCGCATCTTTGCCCGCTCCCCTTCATTGCCCCGCCATGCGCCGAGACGGCGGTCACGCACTGGCGCCGGCCCAGACCAAGCAATGGCGGCGCCATGGTCTGTGGCTTTTGATTTTTGGGGTCGCCCCTCGGCCCGCGTAAGCGGACCCGGCCAAATCATGGCGCCGAATGAGCGATCGCGCAATCGTGGTCCTGAAGATCCTCGGCGTGGCCGCCGCCCTCGAGCGAGAACTGGTCGGCGAGCAGGACGAAGCCGGGCTTTCCGTCAAAGGTCGCGCCGATGGCCGCGAGGCTGTAGGCGCCCATTTGCGCCCACGCGCCCTCGAGGCCGTCGGCGAGCAGCTTGAGCGGCGCGACGTCGCGAAGATCGGCCGAGTCCACCCGGCGCGCAAAATAGACGCGGCCCTGGAGCGGAACCGTCATCGCGCGCCACTGGCCGTCGAGGGCGGAGGCATATTCCGCAAGGCCCTTTGCGACCGGGACGGCCACGCAATCGACGTGGACGTGCAATTGATCCTGGCTGCGCGCCCATTTCGAATTGATTGCGAGCCCGACTGCCTCCCGCGATAGCGCGCGGCCGAGCCGCGCCTCGACGAGATCCTTGGCCCCCCAGGCGTCAGCGAAGACGGGCGGCGCATCAGGCGCGAGCATCTGCGGGTCTTCGATCCCGGTGATCCGCCGGGTCGGAATCGCCAGCATCTGTGAAATGCCGACGAGGTCCTTGAGGATCGCTACACCCTCGGCGACGCCGCCCGTAAGATCGACGCGCTCGCAAGGCTTGGGCCCCCACCCCGCCTCGATATGCGGCACGCACTCGTCGTGCACGATCCGCCACAGAGCATTGGGGTCCGCGCGGGCGGACGTCGACAACAGCGCCAGCGCCGCAAGCGCGAGAGTCGCTTGAAAACGAATCGCAGGCACGAAACCGAACGTGCCCGCGGCTAACTGGAGCACCGCCGCAAGCTCAGATATGGATGGCGCGCTTCGCTACCGCCATCGCCGCCTCCTTGACCGCTTCGGACATCGTCGGGTGGGCATGGCAGGTGCGGGCGAGGTCTTCGGCCGAACCGCCGAACTCCATCAGGACCGCGATCTCGTGGATCATCTCGCCCGCGCCGAAGCCGACGATATGCCCGCCGAGCACGCGGTCGCTGGCGGCGTCGGCGAGAATCTTCACGAAGCCGTCAGTGTGGCGCATCGCCCGCGCCCGCCCGTTGGCGGTGAACGGAAACTTGCCGACGGCGTAGGCCACGCCCTCGGCTTTCAGCTCTTCCTCGCTCTTGCCGACCGAAGCGACCTCAGGGCTCGTGTAGACCACGTTCGGGATGACCCCATAGTTGACGTGGCCCGCTTGCCTCGCAAGCAGCTCGGCCACCGCGACGCCTTCGTCCTCCGCCTTATGGGCGAGCATCGGCCCGCGGATCACGTCGCCGATCGCATAAATCCCCGGAACATTGGTCGCGTAGTGGGCGTCGACGACGACCTGGCCGCGCTCGGTCTTGACCCCGATCGCCTCGAGGCCCAGACCTTCGGTAAACGGACGACGGCCGATCGCGACGAGCACAATGTCGGCCTCGATCATCTTCGCCTCGCCGCCGGCCGCAGGCTCGATCGCCGCCACGACGCCCGCTCCCGCCTTTTCGACCTTCGTCAGCTTGTGGCCGAGGTGAAAGACCAGGCGCTGTTTCTCCAGCGTCCGCTGCATCAGTTTGGCGACCTCGCCGTCGACCCCCGTTAGCACGCGGTCGAGAAATTCGACCACGGTCACCTCGGCTCCCAGGCGCCGCCAGACCGAGCCGAGCTCGAGCCCGATGACGCCAGCGCCGACCACGATCAACCTTTTCGGCGGAGCCGGCAGCTTCAGCGCGCCCGTCGACGAGACGACCGTCTTCTCGTCGATCTCTACCCCGGGCAACCGCGCGACGTCCGACCCCGTTGCGATAACGATCGCCTTGGTTTCGACCGTCGTCTCCTTGCCATCGGCGCCCTTGACGATCACCTTTCCGGACGTGGCGATCCGCCCTTCGCCCTGGATCCAGTCGATCTTGTTCTTCTTGAACAGGTAGGCGACGCCGTTGACGTTGGCGGCGACGGTGTCGTCCTTGTGCTTCATCATCGCGGCGAGATCGAGCTTCGGCGGATCGACGACGACGCCGAGAGGGCCAAGGCCGTGCACGGCCTCATCGAACATCTCGGTCGCATAGAGCAGCGCCTTGGACGGAATGCAACCGATGTTGAGGCAAGTTCCGCCCAGCGTCTTCATTTTCTCGACCACCGCGGCCTTCATGCCGAGCTGCGCCGCGCGAATCGCGCAGACGTAGCCCCCGGGGCCGGAGCCGATCACCACAACGTCATAACTCATTCCGGTCCTCTTTCGCTTGCCGCGAAGAGTGGCCTCCCGCCGACTCTGATCCGCAAGTCGAGGCGCCGACGGTCAGACGACGAGACGGTAGAGCATCATCAAGAGCCCGATGACCGAAATCGCCCAAAGCGCGGTGCGAACATAGATGACGCCCATCAGGTAGACCGGCAAGTAGACGATGCGGGCGAGAATCCAGATGGTCGCCCCGACCGCGCCGAGGCCGCCTGCTTGTCCTGTCGCGATCAGCGCCAGAGCGAGCGCGATGAACGGGCCGTAATTCTCGACGTAGTTGCCCAGCGCGCGCGTCGCCCGGCCGCACGCAAGACCTTTGACTGGCGGCTGCGTGTCGCGAGGCGTGAACAGATATGCGTCGCCAAATTCGGCGCGCGCAGCAAAGGCTTGAGTGAGAACATGCGCCAGCCATAGCAATACGCTCAATTCGAGACACGTCAGTTCGCTCATGGAATCCTCCCCGCCCGGCCAGCCCTCTGGGGCCTGGCCGTCTCAGAGGTCTAGCACGAGCCTCGCCGGGTCTTCGAGCGCTTCCTTGACGCGGACCAGGAAGGTCACCGCCTCCCGGCCGTCGACGATCCGATGGTCGTAGCTCAACGCCAGATACATCATCGGCCGAATCTCGACCTCGCCGCCGACAGCGACCGGCCGCTCCTGGATCTTATGCATGCCGAGGATCCCCGACTGCGGCGCGTTGAGGATCGGCGTTGACATCAGCGACCCGTAGATGCCGCCATTGGTGATGGTGAAGGTCCCGCCCTGCAATTCCTCGAGCTTGAGCTGACCGTCGCGGGCGCGCTTTCCGA
Source organism: uncultured Alphaproteobacteria bacterium (assembly GCA_963794155.1). Taxonomy (GTDB): domain Bacteria; phylum Pseudomonadota; class Alphaproteobacteria; order Rhizobiales; family Beijerinckiaceae; genus Roseiarcus. Next base: position 27,489 of record CAWCCX010000016.1, read on the forward strand.
GATCGGAAATCACTTTCTCGATCTCGGCGATCGAAAGCTTTTCGGCGTCGCGCACCACCGGCACGATGAGCCCCTTGTCGGTGCCGACGGCAATGCCGATGTGGTAATAGTTCTTGTAGACGAGGTCGGCGCCGTCGATTTCGGCGTTGACAGCCGGAATCTCCTTCAGCGCCTGAACGCACGCCTTGACGAAAAAGCCCATGAAGCCAAGCTTGGCGCCGTGCTTTTTCTCGAACGCGTCTTTGTAGCGGGCGCGGAGCGCCATCACTTCGCTCATGTCGACCTCATTGAAGGTCGTGAGCATCGCCGCGGTGTTTTGCGCGTCCTTGAGTCGGCGCGCGATGGTCTGGCGCAGCTTGGTCATGCGCACCCGCTCTTCGCGGGCGCTGTCGTCGGGCGGCGTCGCCGGGCGAGCCGCCGGGGCCGGAACGGGCGCGGCCGCCGGCGCCAGCGCAACGACCGGCGCGGACGCGTTGGCCGCCGCGGCGGCCGCGAGCACGTCCCCCTTCAACACCTGGCCGCGCTTGCCGCTGCCGACGATGGAGCCAAGATCGATCCTGCCCTCGGCGGCGATCTTCACCGCTGACGGCGCCGGCGGCATCGCCGTCGCGGGAGGGGGCGCGGAGGCGCCTTTGGCTGGCGCAACCGGAGCCGCCGCCGCGGCCCCACCCGTGAGCTGGCCGAGCAGAGCCCCGATCGCGACCGTCTGGCCGGTCTCCGCGGTGATCTCGCTCAGGACACCGGCGCCCGGCGCGTTGACTTCGAGCGTCACCTTGTCGGTTTCGAGCTCGACCAGCGGCTCGTCGGCGCGCACCGGCTCGCCGGCCTTCTTGAACCACTTGCCGACGGTCGCTTCGCTGATTGACTCGCCCAGCGTCGGAACACGAATTTCAATCGCCATTTGAGTCGCGCCGCGAAGCGCCCTTCTTTGTCCTCAGGGAGATACGGAGGTAACAGGCGTCAGCGGCAGGCTCGGCCGTACAGCGATCGCCGGCATGAAGAATTTTTCGTATGCGAATCCGCGGTTCGACGCGATGGCCGGATCGGACGCCAGCATCGCCTCGAGCGCGGTCTCGGAGGCCGCTTCGATGATTGCGACGCCGTAGCCGCCGGCCGGATCGGCGACCGGGCCCATCGCCACCACCACGCCCGTTTCGACCCGGGGCATCCAATATTCGCGATGCGCGCGCATGACGAGCAGCTCATCAGACCTCATGTCGGCCATGAAGGTCGTCCGCGGCGGCCTGAGCTTGCAGAGATAATGGGGCATATCGCACTTGCTCCGCCCAGTCGCGCGGCTCGCCGGATTCTCTATGCCAAGCACTCGTCGAGGAAAGCTTTGAGCTGCGCCAGATGCTTCGACATAAGGCCGGTCGCTGTCGACGCCGACGCCGGACGCCCCGCGTAGCGGGGACGCTTCGACTTGCCGCCGACCTGCCCGAGCGCCCACTCGAGATAGGTCTCGACGAAGCTCCAGGCGCCCATGTTCTTAGGCTCCTCCTGGCACCAGACGATCTCGGCCTGCTTGAAGCGCGTGAGCTCCTTCAGCAACGCTTTCGCCGGAAACGGATAGAGCTGCTCGATCCGCAGCAGATAGACGTCGTCGATCCCCCGCTTCTCGCGCTCGTCGTAGAGATCGTAGTAGACTTTGCCCGAGCATACGACGACCCGCCGGATCTTATCGTCTCTGGCAAGGGTGATTTTCTCACCCTTATGCGTCTCGGCGTGATCCCACAACAGGCGGTGGAACGATGTTCCTGGACCGAAAGCCTCGAGATTCGAGACCGCGCGCTTGTTGCGGAGCATCGATTTCGGGGTCATTGCGATCAGCGGCTTGCGGAACTCGCGCTTGAGCTGGCGCCTCATGGCATGGAAGAAATTGGCCGGCGTCGTGCAAACGACCACCTGCATATTGTCCTCGGCGCAGAGCTGCAGATAGCGTTCGAGACGCGCGGACGAATGTTCCGGCCCCTGCCCCTCGTAGCCGTGCGGCAGCATGCATACAAGGCCTGACATGCGAAGCCATTTCCGCTCGCCCGCCGAGATGAACTGGTCGAACACGACCTGGGCGCCGTTGGCGAAGTCGCCGAACTGCGCCTCCCATAAGACCAGCGCGTTCGGCTCCGCGAGGGAATAGCCGTATTCGAAGCCGAGCACCGCCTCTTCCGACAGCATCGAGTTGATGACTTCATAGCGCGCCTGCCCGTCGCGGATATGGTTCAGCGGGATATAGCGCGCCTCGGTCTGCTGATCGATCAGCACCGAATGGCGTTGCGAGAACGTGCCGCGCTCGCTGTCCTGGCCGGAAAGCCGCACCGGAAAGCCTTCGTCCAGGAGCGAACCGAAGGCGAGCGCCTCGGCGGTGGACCAGTCGATCCCCTCGCCGTTCATGATCGCCGCCCGGCGGTTGTCGAGGAAGCGCAGAATGGTCTTATGGATGTTGAAGCCTTCGGGCGCGGCGGTGATCCGCTCGCCGATCTGCCTCAGCCGATCGAGTTTGACGCCGGTCTGGCCGCGGCGATCGTCGTCGGCGATGTCTTGCGCCGCCTTGACGCCCGACCAGCGGCCGTCGAGCCAATCGGCCTTGTTGGCCGAGTAGGATTGGCCGGCCTCAAATTCCGCATCCAGCCGCTCGCGCCAGTTAGCGCGCATTTTGTCGACCTCGTCCTGTGTGACGATGCCTTCGGCAATGAGCTTACTGGCGTAGATCTGAAGGGTCGTCGGATGCGAGCGAATGAGATGGTACATGATCGGCTGAGTAAACGAGGGCTCGTCGCCCTCGTTGTGGCCGAACCGTCGGTAGCAGAACATGTCGATGACCACCGGCTTATGGAACTTCTGCCGGTATTCGGTCGCGACCTTGGCGCAGAACACCACCGCCTCCGGGTCATCGCCGTTCACGTGAAAGATCGGCGCCTCGACCAGCTTGGCGACGTCGGACGGATAGGGCGAGGAGCGCGAGTAGCGTGGATAGGTGGTGAAGCCGATCTGGTTGTTGACGATGAAATGCAGCGATCCGCCGGTCCTGTGGCCGCGCAGGCCCGAGAGGCCGAAGCATTCGGCGACCACACCTTGTCCGGCGAAGGCGGCGTCGCCATGGATCAGAAGCGCGAGCGCCTTCGAGCGCTCGATCACGTCGTTCAGCTGATCCTGCTTGGCGCGGACCTTGCCGAGAACGACCGGATCGACAATCTCAAGATGCGACGGATTGGCGGTGAGCGACAAGTGCACGCTGTTGCCGTCGAATTCGCGGTCCGAAGACGCGCCAAGATGATATTTGACGTCGCCGGAGCCGTCGGCCTCATCCGGCGAAGCCGAGCCGCCTTTGAACTCGTGGAAGATGACCCGGTGCGGCTTGTGCATGACCTGGCTCAGCACGTTGAGCCGGCCGCGATGGGCCATTCCGAGCGCAATGTCGCGCAAGCCCAATTGGCCGCCGCGTTTGATGATCTGCTCGAGCGCCGGAATCATCGCCTCCGCGCCGTCAAGGCCGAAGCGCTTGGCGCCAGGAAACTTCACGTCGAAAAAATTCTCAAAGCCCTCGGCCTCCACCAGCTTGGCGAGGATCGCGCGCTTGCCCTCCTTGGTGAACTGGATTTCCTTGTCGGGCCCCTCGACGCGCTCCTGAATCCAGGACTTCTCGGCCGGGTCCGAGATATGGACGAATTCGAAGCCGATCGTGCCGCAATAGGTGCGCCTCAGGATCGCGAGCATTTCCCGCAAGGTCGCGTATTCGAGCCCGAGCACGTGATCGATGAAGATCCTACGGTCGTAGTCGGATTCCTGGAATCCGTAGGTCGAGGGATGGAGCTCCTCGTGATCCCTCTGCGGCTCAAGGCCGAGCGGGTCGAGATTGGCGTAGAGATGGCCGCGCATGCGGTAGGCGCGGATCATCATCAGGGCGCGCACGGAATCCCGGGCCGCCAGGCGAATCTCGTCCTCGCTCGGCGTGGCCTTCGGCCCAGCTTCCGCCGCTTTGGCGCGCAGCTTGTCCGCGACCGCCTGTTCCGTCGCCGGCCAGTCGCCGTCCAGCGCGTTGATGAGATCGCTCTTCGGGGCGCCGGCCAATTGGGCTTGCGCCATGACGCGCCGCGCGCTGTCTTGACTACGCCCGCGGGGTCGTCGCCGAGCGCGGCGAAGAAATCCCGCCAACCGGGTTCGACCGAAAGCGCGTCCTGCTCGTATTTCGCCTGCAAAGCTTCGATGTAGGCGCTGTTGGCGCCGTACAGAAACGAGGTCTGCGACAACGCCTGATTGATGTCCTGGCGGGCCATGGGAAGCGAACTCTCTTACTTGCCGTTCAATAGATCGACCAAAGTTTTGCCAAGCCGGGCGGGCGAAGGCGAGACGCGGATGCCAGCCCCCTCCATCGCCGCGATCTTATCCTCGGCGCCCCCTTTGCCGCCGGCGATAATAGCGCCGGCATGCCCCATACGCCGCCCGGAGGGAGCGGTGCGGCCAGCAATGAAGCCGACGACGGGCTTCGCGCGGCCGCTCTTGGCCTCGCTCTTGAGAAAGTCGGCGGCTTCCTCCTCGGCCTGACCGCCGATCTCCCCGATCATAACGATTGATTTTGTCTTCGGATCGGCAAGGAACATGGCGAGCGCGTCGACGAATTCCAACCCCTTGATCGGATCGCCCCCGATGCCGACCGCCGTCGTCTGCCCAAGACCCTCGCGGGTCGTCTGGAAAACCGCCTCGTAGGTCAAGGTGCCCGACCGCGAAACGACCCCGACGCTGCCGCGCGAAAAGATGTTGCCAGGCATGATGCCGATTTTGCATTCGCCCGCTGTCATGACGCCCGGGCAGTTCGGACCGACAAGAATCGACTTCGAGCCCTGGAGCGCCCGTTTGACGCGCGCCATGTCGATGACCGGGATGCCTTCGGTGATGCAGACGATGAGAGGGGTCTCGGCGTCGATCGCCTCGCAGATCGCGTCTGCGGCGCCAGGCGGGGGCACATAGATGACGCTCGCGTCGGCGGCGGTCTTTTCCCGCGCCTCGGCGACAGTGTCGAAGACCGGCAATCCGAGATGGATCGAACCGCCCTTGCCCGGTGAAACGCCGCCGACGAGCTTGGTGCCGTACGCCATCGCTTGCTCGGAATGGAACGTGCCGTTCTTGCCGGTGAACCCTTGGGTGATGACTTTCGTGTCCGCGTTGACGAGGATGGACATGAGACGCTTTCGGCCGTTGGCGGTTCAATTCGATCGAAACGGATTTTCGCAGCGCACGGAGCCATACGTCTGACCGTGACTCAAATCTTCGCTGTAGACGACGTCCGCGCCGAGGCGCTCTGCCGCGGCGACTATCTGGCTGTCCCAGTAGCTCAGCTGATAGCGCTGCTGCACGATCAGCGCGGTTTCGACGATCTGCCGATCAATTTCGACCAGCGGAAGCTGAAAGAGCGCGTCCACCCAAATCGCGGTTTCGGCGGCTCAGCGGCCGCCTCATCTTCCTCTTCTGCACGTTGTGGACGAACTCGCCAATTACCTGGGTCGAGATCCCAATCTCATCGCCCGAGACGATCTCTCTGGCGCGACGAAACTTGGCCGGATAGGCGTCGTGGCCCGTCGCCGCATAAATGAGGATGTTCGAGTCGAGGAACGCCTTACCGCTCATGGGTTTCCTCGCGATCGAACTTCCAGTCCGGCGCCATACGGCCCTTCGAGGTCTCCATAAGATGCAGGAGTTGCTTCCGCGCCTCGGCTTCCTTCTCGTCGCGGCCAGCTACTTCAGCCAGATAATTCCGCACCATCGCGTTCACAGTCGTCCGCTTGTGAGCAGCGACGATCCGCACCTTGTCCAAGATCCTGTCATCAATCGCTAGCGTGATGTTTTTCATATCGATCTCCGGCACACAGTATATGTGTAACTGTGTACCATTTTCCAACCATTTTCCCGCAGCCTAAAGCCGCTCGAGTTCGCGCACGGTCAGCGCGCTCACCGCATCGCCGGTATTGAGCGTGGCGCCAGGTTCGAACATCAGGACGACCGGCTCCGGAGACAGCGAACGGAGCCGATGTTCAACGCCTCGCGGAACGACGACAAAATCGCCTTCGCCCATCTCCGTGACGCCGTCGCGGAAATCGATCGCGATGCGTCCGCGCAGGACGAAGAAAGCCTCGTCTTCGCGCTCGTGCGCGTGCCAATCAAATCTCGGGCCGAATTTCGCCACCTTGACTTGGCTGTCGTTGACGTCGCCGACGATGAAAGGATGAAAGACCTCCTTCACCCTCCGATCGACCGCTTCAAGCACGTTGATCTTCGATGGCGGCATCTCCCTCTCTCCAGTTGCACCAAAGCCTTCGCGTTCTCAGGCGTTAGTCCTGACCGCGTTCACGATCTTCTGCGCCGCGTCGTCGAGGTCGTCCGCCGGAATCACGTTGAGGCCGGATTCGCGGATAATTTTCTTTCCGAGGTCGACGTTGGTGCCCTCGAGGCGCACCACGAGCGGAACCTTGAGGCCGACTTCCTTGACCGCGGCGATGACCCCCTCGGCGATGATGTCGCAACGCATAATGCCGCCAAAAATGTTGACGAGAATGCCCTTCACGTTCGGGTCGGCGGTGATGATCTTGAACGCGGCGGTGACCTTGTCCTTCGAGGCCCCGCCGCCGACGTCGAGAAAGTTCGCCGGGCTCTCACCGTATAGCTTGATGATGTCCATCGTCGCCATGGCGAGCCCGGCGCCGTTGACCATGCAGCCGATCGAGCCCTCGAGCGCGACATAGTTGAGGTCGTGCCTGGAGGCTTCGATCTCCTTGGCGTCCTCCTCGCTTTCGTCGCGCAAGGCGGCGATGTCGGGATGGCGGTAGAGCGCGTTGTCGTCGAACGAGACTTTGGCGTCGAGGACGCGCAGTTGGCCGTTCGACATGACGATCAGCGGATTGATTTCCAGCATTGACATGTCTTTGGCCAGGAACGCCGCGTAGAGCTTGGCGATCAGGCTCTCCGTCTGCTTGGCGAGGTCGCCGCTGAGCCCGAGCGCGCGGGCGGCGGCGCGACCGTGATGGGGCATGATCCCGGTCGCCGGGTCGACGGAGAAGCTCATGATTTTTTCCGGCGTGTGGTGGGCGACGTCTTCGATGTTGACCCCGCCCTCGGTCGAGAGAACGAACGCGACCCGGCTCTTCTGGCGGTCGACCAGCGCCGACAGATAGAGTTCCTTGTCGATTGTGGCGCCGTCCTCGACGTAGAGGCGATTGACCTGCTTGCCGTGGGGGCCGGTCTGCACGGTTACCAACGTTGCGCCCAGCATCTGCGTGGCGAATGTTTTGACTTCGTCGATCGACTTGGCGAGCCGGACGCCGCCCTTGTCGCCCGCCGAGGCTTCCTTGAAGCGACCTTTGCCGCGACCGCCGGCATGAATTTGGCTCTTCACCACCCACAGCGGTCCGCCGAGCTTCTTCGCCCCTTCGGCCGCCTCTTCCGCCGTGAAAGCGGGAAAGCCGGCGGCGATGGGGACGCCGAACGCCCTCAGCAACGCCTTGGCCTGATATTCATGGATGTTCATCGCGCCACGACCTCAGAAGTAACAACGCCCACTTGCCCGGGCGCTCGAAAGCACAATCAGGCGGCCAGCGCAGGGTTGATCGCCTTGCATGCCTCCATCAGACCGTGGACGGACGCGACAGACTTCGCGAACATGGCTTTCTCGGCCTCGTCAAACGCGATCTCGATGATCCGCTCGACGCCGTTTGCGCCGATCACCACCGGGACGCCGACATACGTATTATGCACGCCATACTGTCCCGTCAGATGCGCCGCGCACGGCAGCACCCGGCGCTGATCCTTGAGGTAGGCTTCGGCCATAGTGATAGCCGAGGCCGCCGGCGCGTAGAAGGCCGAGCCGGTCTTCAACAGATTGACGATCTCGCCTCCGCCTTTGCGGGTGCGCTCAACGATGGCGTCGAGCTTCGCCTGCGTCGTCCAGCCCATCCTGACGAGGTCGGGCAACGGAATGCCGCCTACGGTCGAGTAGCGGACGGACGGCACCATCTCATCGCCGTGTCCGCCGAGCACAAAACCGGTCACGTCCTCGGGCGACACGTTGAATTCCTCGGAGAGGAAATAGCGGAAGCGCGCCGAGTTGAGCACCCCCGCCATGCCCACGACTTTCTTGGTCGGAAGGCCGCAGGATTTCTGCAGCGCCCACACCATCGCGTCGAGGGGATTGGTAATGCAGATGACGAACGCGTGCTTCGCGTGCTCCCTGATCCCCGCGCCGACGGCGTCCATCACCTTGAGATTGATGCCGAGCAGATCGTCGCGGCTCATGCCAGGCTTACGCGGAACGCCGGCGGTGACAATCACCACGTCGGCCCCGGCGATGGCGGCGTAGTCGCTCGCGCCCAGCAACCTGGCGTTGACCCCCTCCACAGGCGTCGACTCGGCCAAATCCAGAGCTTTGCCCTGGGGAACCCCGTCAACGATGTCGAACAGCACGATGTCGCCCAATTCCTTCAGCGCCGCCAGAAGCGCGAGAGTCCCGCCTATCTGGCCAGCCCCGATCAAGGCAATCTTCTTGCGTGCCATGTACTTTCTTCCGCTGCTCGAGACGACCGCTGCTCCCCGGGGCAGCCTTAAGAGCTTCGCCCGGTGCTATCGTCTTATCCCTGCATGCGATCAAGCCAAACTTTTGGCGAAAGCCTCCGCGAAAACTCGTAAGGGGCGGCCTCTCAGTCCAATGCTTCACCATAACAATAGCTTAAATGGCGCTTCGCCGTCCGCTGGCCTCAGAGCAAACCAGAGATTCGCATCTCTCGCGTGACATGATGTCGCAAACGAAACTTATCCCGGGCCGCCCTGGTTCGTACGGCGGACGGTCCGGTAGACCTGCCGGCCGAACAGGCTGGCGGTCAGATCAACCAGCAGGAGCGCGCTCTTGCCCCGCTCGTCGAGGAAGGGATTGAGTTCGACGAGATCGAGCGACGGCGAAAGACCCGAACTCATGCAAGAGCTCCATCACCAGATGCGCCTCGCGGTAAGTCGCCCCGCCAGGAACCGCGGTGCCGACGCCTGGCGCGATCGTGGGGTCGAGAAAGTCGACGTCCAGGCTCACATGCAATAGGCCATCGCGAGCGCGAACCCGATCGATGATCCGGCGGATCGAAACGGCGAAGCCATGCTCGTCCAGCATGCGCATGTCGACGACGTCGACGCCACGGTCCTGCAAGAGCCGCCGCTCGCCCGAATCGATCGACCGGATGCCGAACAGGTGCAGCCGGCCGGGCTCGATGAAGCCGTGGGGCTCGTCGCCGAACATCCCCTCGAAGCCAGGCTCGCGGCAAAGCATCGCCGCAGCCATGCCGTGCATGTTGCCGGAGGGCGAAGTTAGCGGCGTGTTGAAGTCCGAATGAGCATCGAGCCACAGCACGAACAGCTCCCGCCCCGCCTCGGCTGCATGGCGCGCCACGCCGGCGATCGAGCCCATCGCCAGGCTGTGATCGCCGCCGAGCACGATCAGGGTCCTCCCGGCGCGCGCAACGGCGTAAGTCTCACGAGCCAGTAGACGCGACCAAGCCGCGACATGGGCGAACCGATGCGCCTTGCCTTCGGGGGCGGCCGCGTGGACCAGGGAACGGGGAAGCGCGAGGTCGCCCCGATCTTCAACCTCGTGACCCAGGTCCCGGAGCGATTTGACGATTCCCGCCGTGCGCAGCATCGCGGGTCCCATCGCCGAGCCCGGTACGCTTGCGCCCGCATCGACCGGCGCGCCGAAGATGGCGATCGCTCGCGAAAGCGGCAAAGGCGCCCCGGCCTCGAGACCGTCCTCGGCGGCCGTCTTCCGACTCAAGACGTCTCCTTTCGGGTGAATTCAGGCGGAGCCTGCCGAGAGCGAATGGTTTGCGCCAAACGAAGGGAAAATTGCGCCAAGCGAAACGATACGCAGCGGCAAGCCATTGAAATCTTTGGGAACGAAATCGCGCGATTTCGCGGAAACTTTTGTTTTCAATAGCTTGATCGGCTTTTTAGTTCGCCGTTTCCTCCAAGGAGCTTGAGGCGGAAGCACAACGCGCCGCCTCTCGCGATGTCCCGCCTGTTCATCATAGCCGATAATTCTGAAGAACGGAAGGATTGTCGAGGCTAATTTTTCCGCCTGCACGGACCCGCGCCTTGACAATGGGGCCCGGCCTCGCCATTGCATGCGCGCCATGACGCCCGCGCTCCGCATTATCCGGATTTGCATCATTAGCCGCTAGCTGCAAGCTGGCTGGTTCGCGTCTCCTTATTCCCAAAAGCCATCGAGAAGCGATCATCCGGCCAATCCGGGCGGCGCGGTATTGCCGTCAGACCCCGTGAGGATGGTTAAGAATTTCCGATGACGCCCAGCGAGCGACAGATCAGTCCGACCGCCTCCGAATGGAGCGGTGAATGACATTTCGCCTCTACAACACATTGACGCGGCGCAAGGAGACGTTCGCGCCGATCGACCCCAACGCGGTCAGGCTCTACGTCTGCGGCCCGACCGTTTATGACTTCGCCCATATCGGCAATGCCCGGCCGATCATCGTATTCGACGTGCTCTTTCGCCTCTTGCGCCATATCTACGGCGCGGACCACGTCATCTACGTCCGCAATATCACCGACGTCGACGACAAGATCAATGCGCGCGCCGAGCGCGACTACCCGACCGCGCCGCTGAACGAGGCGATCGCCAAAGTGACGGAGGCGACCGAGCGCCAGTTCCAAGAGGACGTTGCAGCCCTTGGCTGCCTGCCGCCGACCGATGAGCCGCGCGCCACGCAATATATCGGGAAGATGCGAGCGATGATCGAGCGGCTCGTCGCCCGCGGCGTCGCCTACGTCGCGGCGGATCATGTGCTGTTCTCGCCCTCGGCGATGGACAAACTGCCTGGCGCGCCGCGCTACGGGGCGCTTGCCCACCGTTCGCTCGACGAGATGCTGGCCGGCGCGCGGATCGACGTCGCGCCGTACAAGCACGACCCAATGGACTTCGTTTTGTGGAAGCCTTCGAAGCCCAACGAGCCGAGCTGGCCGAGCCCGGCCGGAATCGCCCGGCCTGGGCGTCCCGGCTGGCATATCGAATGCTCGGCGATGTCGATGGCGACACTGCTCGAGCCGTTCGGCGGCGGCCTCGAATGCGACGACCCGAGCCGCAACGTGTTCGACATTCACGGCGGCGGGATCGATCTCGTCTTTCCCCACCACGAAAACGAGATTGCGCAATCCTGCTGCGCCTTCGGCTCGAAAAGGATGGCCAACGTCTGGGTCCACAACGGCTTCCTGCAGGTCGAAAGCGAGAAGATGTCGAAGAGCCTCGGCAACTTCGTCACCATCCGCGAGTTGCTACACACGACGAAGTTCGGCGGCCGCAAATGGTCTGGCGAGGCGCTCCGGCTCGCCATGCTGCGCGCACATTACCGGCAGCCGATCGACTGGACGGTCAGAACGCTCAAGGAGGCCGAGGCGACTCTGGACCGCTGGTACGATGCGGTCGGGGACGTCGCGGCGAGAGGCGACCACGACCAGGACGTGCTGAAGGCCCTGACGGACGACCTCAACACGCCGGAGGCAATCACAAGGCTTCATCGCCTGGCGCATCAGGCCATCACCGAGGCGGAGATCGCCGATCTCCCGAATACGCGTCGAATCCTCACACCCGAGCTTTTTAAGCGCAGCGCGAACCTCCTGGGTCTTCTGCGGCAAACGAGGTCCGAGCGCGTCGCGTCGACGCTGACGGACGCGCGCATCGACGCTGCGAAAATCGAAACAATCGTCGCTGACCGCGCCGCGGCGCGCGCGGCGCGGAATTGGGCCGAGTCCGACCGGTTGCGCGACCAACTTGCCGACCTCGGGGTCGCGATCAAGGACAACAAGGACGGAACGACGAGTTGGGAGCCGAAGCGATGAACGACGTCGCCCTGCGCCCCTATGTCGAGGCCGACGCGAAGCGGTGCGCCGAGATCTTTCGCTTAAGCATCGAGGAGCTGGCGGCCGAGGATTACGACGCCGATCAGCGCGAGGCTTGGGCATCGAAGGCCGACGACGAAACGGCTTTCGGCGCCCGGCTTGCCGGCGCCTTGACCCTGTTCGCGGTGATCGACGGCGAAGTCGCCGGGTTCGCCAGCCTCAAGGATGGCGAGGAGATCGACATGCTGTTCGTCGATCCCGAATTCGCTCGCCAGGGTGTCGGCCGGGTGCTGGTCGATGCGTTGACGAGGCTCGCCCAGGCGCGCGGCGCGAAGCGCCTGACCACCGAAGCGAGCGAGGTCGCCAAGCCCCTGTTCGAGCGCCAGGGCTTCACCGCCCAGAAGCGCAATCTCGTCCGCGTCGGCGATCAATGGCTCGCCAACACCACCATGACCAAGACCCTCGGCGCGGAGCCCGCGCCCCCGACCCGACATTGACGAGCAAGCTCATGGCCAAAGAGCGCCTTTATCTGTTCGATACGACGATGCGCGACGGCGCGCTGACCACCGGCGTCGACTTCTCGCTCGACGACAAGCGCCACATCGCCGCGATGCTCGATCGGCTCGGCGTCGACTATGTCGAGGGCGGCTATCCGGGCGCGAACCCGCTCGACACCGAGTTCTTCAGGAGGAAGCCGACCAGGCGCGCGCGGTTCTGCGCCTTCGGCATGACCAAACGGCCGGGCCGCTCGGCTTCCAACGATCCGGGCCTCATGGGGCTTCTCGCCGCCGACGCCGACGCGATCGTGTACGTCGCCAAGACTTGGGACTATCACGTCCATGTCGCGCTCGGCTGCACCCTCGAAGAGAACCTCGACAGCATCGGCGAGAGCGTCAAGGCGGCGGTCGCCTCGGGGCGCGAGGCGATGGTCGATTGCGAGCATTTCTTCGACGGCTACAAGGCCAATCCCAAATACGCGCTCGCCTGCGCCAAGGTCGCGATCGGCGCTGGCGCGCGCTGGGCGGTGCTGTGCGACACCAACGGCGGGACGCTGCCGGATGAGGTCGAGCGCATTGTCGGCGAAGTCGCGCGCGCTATTCCCGCCAACAATCTCGGCATCCATGCCCACAACGACACCGGCAACGCGGTCGCCAACTCGCTCGCCGCCATCCGCGCCGGCACCCGACAGGTGCAGGGCACGCTGAACGGTCTCGGCGAGCGGTGCGGCAACGCCAATCTCGTCACCCTAATCCCTACGCTGGCGTTGAAGCTGGAACTCGCCGAGCGTTTCGAGACCGGCGTCACGCCGGACGCGCTGCGCGAGATCACCCATATCTCGCGCGCCTTCGACGAAATGCTCAACCGCGCGCCGAACCGGTACGCGCCTTACGTCGGCGCGTCGGCCTTCGCGACCAAGGCTGGCATTCACGCGTCCGCGCTCGCCAAGGACCCGCGCACTTACGAGCATGTGCCGCCGGAAAGCGTCGGCAACAAGCGCGCCGTGCTGGTCTCCGATCAGGCCGGACGCTCGAACCTTTTGGCCGAGCTCAAGCGGCTGGGGGTCGAAGCGGATCCGGCCGACCCGCGCTTGACCCGCCTGCTCGACGAGGTCAAGGCGCGTGAGGCGCAAGGCTTCGCCTACGAGGCGGCCGACGCATCGTTCGAGCTTCTGGCGCGCGGCGTGCTGGGCGGAGTGCCGGAATTCTTCGCCGTGGAGAGTTTCCATGTCGGGGTCGAGCGCAAAGTCGTCGCCCCCGGAGTCACTTATTCGGCTTCCCAGGCGGTGGTGAAGATCCGCATCGGCGAGGAGCGGCTCATCTCGGCCGCCGAGGGCAATGGCCCGGTCAACGCGCTCGATCTCGCGCTGCGCAAGGACCTCGGCGTCTATCAGAAACACATCGAGGACCTCGAACTCATCGACTATCGCGTGCGCGTCTTTCAGGGCGGCACCGACGCGGTTACCCGGGTCCTGATCGAATTCGGCGACAAGACAGGCGAAACCTGGTCGACGGTCGGAGTGTCGGGCAACATCATCGACGCGTCGTTCCAGGCGCTGGTCGACGCGATCACCTACCGGCTGCTCAAGGTTGGCGTCGCGGCGCAGTGAGCCTCATGGCAAGCGCGACCAAGCGCCGATCTCGGAGCGTCCCACCACCAAGCTTCCGAGGCGCTGGACTTCGGCGAGCATGTTTTCCCTGAAGGTCGCAGGATCGATTTCGCCGCGCTCGATTACGCCCTGCTCCTCCATCACAGGGGCCATCGTGATCCCTAGTTCCGCGATCAGGTCGACGTAACTGACGTCGTCAGACGGCCCTCCGATGAGCGCCCGCAGCGCCATTGACGGCGCCGGGATGCCCGCTCGAATGAAGGCTGAATGCAAGTCTTGGCCCATGTGGGGATTGGCGCCGACCCTCTTGAACGTGCGAACGATCCAATCGGAGCATCGTTCATACATCGGGGCGACCGGGTTCGAGCGGGAGCCGTTCCAATCGGGTTCATGAAACGCGATGACGCCGCCCGGGCGCACCAGCCGCGCGACACTCTTCAGCATCGCTGCTGGGTTCGGATTGAACACCAGCACGTAGCGGCCCACGACCGCATCGAATGTCTCCGCAACGCCCAGAGGGTCCAAATCGCCCTGGCGGAAGGATATGTTGTGTTTTCCGAGCGTCTTGATCCGACTTTGCGCGGCGGCGACAGCCAGCGGGGCCCTGTCGACCCCCAAAACTTCGCCGCTGTCGCCGACGAGTTCCGCCACGAGCAAGGCGGTGTCGCCCGCTCCGCTCCCAACGTCCAACACCCTCATGCCTTGGGCGACGCCGGCGTCCTTGAAGAATTGTCGGGTGAAGGGATCGACAAGCTGAGCCTGAATCCGAAGCCGCTTCAGCTCGCGGTCGGAATGCCCAAGCTGGTATTCGTGTGCGCGAGCCCTATCGCCGCCACCCATTGGACGTCCGCCTCCGGGCTCCGTCTTTACGCGCCAGAACCGGGAAACGCCATGCGTAATCATGCCTATCGGGAATGGATCTTTAGGCCGCGCGCCAGAAAAATTTATCCGCGCCGGGAATAAACCGCCCTTCCCCTCAGTCTCCTCCATGAACGGCGCTTTTCGCCGATCGAGGAGACCCATGATGACGGACGAACGAGAAGGCGGCTTCAGCCGCCGGCAAACCTTGGAGTGCATGCTGTGGGCGGGGACCGGCGTCGTGTGGACAGTCGCGGGCGGCGTCCCTTCGTCGCGGCTGATCGGCTCGGCGAAAGCGGCCGAGGGGAGCTTTTCCTTCGTCCAGATTTCCGACAGCCATGTCGGGTTCGAAAAGCCCGCCAATCCGGACGCGCGGGCCACGCTCGGCGCAGCGATCGACAAGATCGCAGCGATGCCTGACGCGCCGGCGTTCATGATCCATACCGGCGACGTCAGCCATACCGCCAAGCCGGGCGAATTCGACGACGCCCTGCAACTGATCGGCCGGGCCAAGCTCGACGTCCACTATGCGCCGGGCGAACACGACATCCTCGACCCCAGGACGCGAGACGCCTATCTCGAGCGCTTCGGCAAGGGCGCGACCGGCGGCGGTTGGTACGCGTTCGATCACGGCGGCGTCCATTTCGTGTCGCTCAACAATGTCGTCGACCTCAAGAAGAACGGCCTCGGCTCACTCGGCGCGGAACAGCTCGAGTGGCTCGAAGACGACCTCAAAGGCAAATCCGCTTCGACGCCGATCGTCGTCTTCTCCCACATCCCGCTGTGGATGATCGCGCCCGAATGGGGCTGGGGCACCGAGGATTCGGCCCAGGCGCTTGGCTATCTCGCGCGTTTCGGGTCGGTGACCGTGCTCAACGGCCACATCCACCAGCTGATGCAGAAGGTCGAGGGGAACGTGACCTTCCGCACCGCACGCTCGACCGCGTTTCCCCAGCCGGCGCCGGGAACCGCGCCCGCGCCGGGTCCCAAGCTCGTGCCGGCCAGAGAATTGCGCAAATGGCTCGGTGTCCGGGAGGTCGTCTATTCGCCTTCGCCGGCGATGCTCGCCGTCACCGACTCGGATCTTTCGTGAAGCACCTCCAATGAAACTGTTTCGCTCGCCCGAACCCATCTCCCGCGAAGGCCGTCGAAAGACGGGCGTCCTCCCATCGCACTCTCCGCGGGAGAGGGACCTCTCAACTCACCCTCGCGCGATAACCTGCGCCGAGGCGGGGGATGAGCAACCCTATGACGCATTTCTTCGCAGACGAGAGAAATACGCCGCCGCCGTGGTCCTCGCATGCGCAATCTCGGCGGCGCTTGCGAAGACCGCATGGGCCGGCGGGCTCGCCGGCGACGCCGGTCGGGGCGAGACGCTTTACGAAGCCTGCCAGGACTGCCATTCGCTCGACAAGAACGATGTCGGACCGCGCCATCGCGGGGTATTCGGCCGCAAGGCGGCATCGCTGCCCGACTACGACTATTCCGAGGCGCTCAAATCGGCCAATATCGTCTGGAACGAGGAGACGCTCGACAAGTGGTTGACCGATCCGCAGGCCGTCGCGCCCGGCGCCGAAAATGTTCTTTCATCTGGACAGCCCGCAGGACCGCGCCGACGTCATCGCCTACCTCAAAGAGCGGGCGAAGTGAGCCGTGCGCCAAAGGAGCGCGCCGATTGAGCAACCCGGTCGCCGAGCGGCGCTTTCGCGAAATCGTGCCGCCCCTGCTCGACGACGCCTACACGCTGGCCAAATGGCTGTCGCAAAGCCCAACCGACGCCGAGGACATCGTGCAGGACGCCGCGCTGCGCGCGCTCAACGCTCTCTCCACCGTCTCGGTCGATCGGCCCAAACCCTGGTTTCTCGCGATCGTCCGCAATGCCGCCATGACCTTCATGGCCCGCAATCGGCGGAAGACCCTATCCTATGTCGGCGATATGGCCGACCTTGACGCGCTCGACTTGCCTCAGGGCGACGACGCCGCCCCTGATCCGGAACAGACGCTGATCGCGCTCGAAGACGGCGAGCGCTTGCGCCGGGCGGTCGCGAGCCTTCCCTCGCCCTTTCTCGAGACGCTCACGATGCGCGACGTCAACGGCCTCTCCTATCGCGAGATCGCCGAGGCGACCGAGGCGCCGATCGGCACGGTGATGTCGCGGCTGGCGCGCGCCCGCGCCATGCTCGCCAAGACCTTGAGGACCGAGCAATGACCGACCGGGACGCCAGCGAGCGGCTTCTCAAGCTCAACGCCGCCCTGGACGGTGAGCTCGACGCCATGGCGTCGCTCGCGTTCGAGCGCGAAATGCGCGACGATCCGGCGCTTGCCGCGGACTACAGACGCCTCGCGGCGCTACGCGACGCGATCCGGCGCCACGCGCCGCGGGAAGCGGCGCCGCAGGCGCTCGCCGATCGCATCGCGGCGATGGCTGGGTCGTCTCCTCCGGCCGACCCGGCCGCCGCAGCGACGGTCGTACCGTTTGCGCGGCGCGCGTGGTTCGACCGGCGGGCGCTTGCGCTTGCCGCCTCGTTCGCGGTCCTCGGCTTTGCGGTCGGGGCGGGGCTGATGTCGCTGCGAGCGCCTCCGCCTTCGGGCGGTGTCGCCCAAAGCCTGGTCTCGGATTTTGCCCGGGCGGAGATCGCCGGCCAGCCATTCGACGTCGCTTCCTCCGACCGGCACACGGTCAAGCCATGGCTCGCCCAGCGCGCGACGCTGAGCGCCGAGATCGCCGACCTCGCTCAAGCGGGCTTCACGCTCGAGGGCGGGCGCATCGCCGTCGTCGATCGAATCCCGGCCCCGACGCTCGTCTATCGCAAGCGCAAGCATCTGATCGCAGTGACCGAGCTGCCGCTCTCCACGGCCGGCGCGGACGGCGGCGACGGGATCGAGACCATCGACGGCTTTCACATCGCCCGATGGTCGGACGCGAACTTGAGGTATATCGCGGTCAGCGACATTGACGAAAAGGAGCTCGCCGCCTTCGTCGAGGCGTTCCGGCAGGCGCCGAGGCCTGCGGCGGAAGGGACGGGGCGGTAGCTCGGCGTTTGCGCCGATACCGGCCGATGAACGCCCATCCCCTGGACGCCGCTCAAAGCGTCCCGAGCAGCTTGTTGAGAGGCCCCTTGTCGTGCGCCGCGGGGGCGGGGTTCGGGATCGGGGCGGGCGGGATCGGGGCTTGGATTTCGGCCGGGCTCGGCGCGCCGCGACCGCCGGACGCTGGCGTCGGCGGCGCGGCGATCGGCGCGGAGCCGGGCTGCGCGGCGAGGCCCCCGCGGCCGCCCGGCAGGGCCATCGGCGCCTGCGCGCCGGTGAGATCGAGGGGCGGCGCCGGCGGAGCGTCCGGGTTTGGCGCGTCGGCGTTGCGCCACGCTCCGAGCGGCAGTCCAGCGACCGGCACTCCTTCATGCGCCGCCTTCATGAACCGGCTCCAGATCTCGACCGGCAAGTTGCCGCCCGACACTTTCTTGGTCGGCGAGCTGTCGTCATTGCCGAGCCACACGCCGGCGACCAGATAGCTGGTGTAGCCGACGAACCAGGCGTCGCGCCAATCCTGGCTGGTGCCGGTCTTGCCGGCCGCCTGCCAGCCCGGCAGCTCGGCCTTGCGGGCGGTGCCGGTGAGCAGCGTCTCCTCCATCATCCCGTTCATCATCGCGACATATTGCGGGTCAATGACGCGGCCGAAGCTGGCGTTGCGCCTGAAATAGAGCTGCTTGCCGCCTGCTGTGCGCACGCGCGCGATCACGTGCGGCTGGACGCCGATCCCGCCGTTCGCGAACGCCGCGTAAGCAGAGACCATTTCGAGCGGCGTCACCTCGGAAGACCCAAGCGCGATCGAGGGAACCGGGTCGAGATCGGATGTGATGCCGAGCCGGTGGGCGACGGCGACGACCGCCTTTGGCCCGACTTCGAGCCCGAGCCGCACCGCGACGGTGTTGAGCGAGAGCGACAGCGCCTTGGTGAGCGTTACAGGGCCGAAATATTCCCGCGAATAGTTCTCCGGATTCCACCCCTTGACCGAGATCGGCGCGTCGTCGCGGATGGTGTCGGGGGTGAGGCCCTTTTCCAGCGCCGCAAGATAGACGAAAGGCTTGAACGACGAGCCGGGCTGGCGCTTGGCCGCGACCGCGCGGTTGAATTGGCTGTCGGCATAGTTGCGTCCGCCGACCATCGCCTTGACCGCGCCGGTCGGATCGAGCGCCACGAGCGCCCCCTGCTCGACCCCGAACTTCGCGCCCTTCGCATTGAGCTCTTCGGTCAGCGCCCGCTCGGCCTCGGCCTGCATCTTGGGGTCGATCGTGGTTGTCACCACGATGTCCTCGTCGATCGCCCCGACCGTATCGTCGAGCGCGTCCATCGCGTAATCGGCGACGTAGTTGATCGACCCCGCGCTCTTGTCGCGCTTGACCTGCGCCGGATTGGCGAGCGCGAGCTTGGCCATCGCCTCGGTGATGTGGCCCTGCTCGGCCATCGCGGTGATGACCTGGGCGGCGCGCTCGTTGGCGCCCGCCAGATTGCGGTTGGGCGCCAGCTTGGTCGGCGACTTCATGAGCCCCGCGAGCAGCGCGGCTTCCGACAGGGTTACGGACCTCGCGCTCTTGCCGAAATATTTCTGCGCCGCCGCCTCGACCCCATAGGCGCCCGAACCGAAGTAGACGCGGTTCAGATAGAGCTCGAGGATCTGGTCCTTCGAATAGCGGCGCTCGAGCCACAGCGCCAGGATCGCCTCCTGGATCTTGCGCGAGAGCGTGCGCTCCTGGGTCAGGAACAGGTTCTTGGCCAGCTGCTGGGTCAGCGTCGAGCCGCCCTCGATGCCGCTTCCGCCGGTGACGTCGCGCATGAGCGCCCGCGAGACTCCGACCGGATCGATGCCGAAATGATCGTAGAACCGCCGATCCTCGATCGCCACGAACGCCTTCGGCAGACAGGGCGGCAGGTCGCTGAGCCTGACGGCGGGGCCGCCGGTGTCGCCGCGGTTGGCGATGAGCGAGCCGTCGTCGGCGAGGATGGCGATGTTCGGCGGGCGCTTGGGCACCGCGAGCTGGTCGATCGGCGGCAGCTGGCTCGCGTAGTAGGTCACGAGCGCAGCCATTGAGATGACGCCCCAAACGGAGAGCACGACGCCCCAATAGACGAATCGGCCAAGCCAAGAGCGGCGCCTCTTTCCGGCGCGGTTCGAGCGCGGAGCCGATCTCCAGAAGCTGCTCCTTTTCCGGCGGCCGCCTGGCGGGCGGTCGGCAGGGTCGGCGCGAAGATCGTCGCCGCCGCTCCCGCCGCGCCAACTGAGGCGCGGCTCGATCCGGTCACGGGTTTTCTTGCCGCCTCGGCCGAACATTGCTGATCCCGCTCGCGGCGTCTCCGGTGACGGAGCCCCGGGCGAAACGCGCCCCGCCGGCTCCAGGAGCGTAAGGCCGGCGGTTTAAGGGCCGGTAAAGCTTGCGCCTGAATTGACGAAAGGGCGAAAATCCCTGAGGAGACGGGGTTCGATCGACCTCCGGCGCCCTTGCGCCTGCCGAAGCGCCTTGGCAAAGTCCGCGCCCCTTTAGCGGGGCGCGTCGGGCGTCAGGGATACCTCGGGATTTCATGCGATGAAGGTCACCATCGAGCGTTCGGTCTTGCTCAAGGCTCTGGGACACGTGCATCGCATCGTCGAGCGGCGCAACACCATCCCGATCCTCGCCAATGTCCTGATCGAGGCCGGGGACGGCAAACTGGCGCTGAAGAGCACCGACCTCGACCTCGAAGCGGCCGAGTCGGTCCCCGCCGACGTCGCCCAGAACGGCGCGACGACCGTTCCGGCCCACGTAATCTACGACATTGTGCGCAAGCTCCCGGAAGGCGCGCAGGCGAGCCTCGAGACGACCGGCGACGCGGGGCAGCTGGTGCTGCGCTCCGGCCGCTCGCGCTTCACCCTTCAGGCCCTGCCGGCTTCCGATTTCCCCGATCTGACCTCGGGCGAATTCTCGCACCGCTTCGCGATCTCGGCGGTCGAGCTCAAACGCCTGATCGAAAACACCCAGTTCGCGATCTCGACCGAGGAGACGCGGTACTATCTCAATGGCATCTACCTTCACACCGTTGACGTCGAGGGAACGGCGATGCTGCGCGCGGTCGCGACCGACGGCCATCGGCTGGCGCGGGTCGAGACGCCGGCGCCCTCGGGGTCGGTCGGCATGCCCGGCGTGATCGCCCCGCGCAAGGCGGTAAGCGAAGTGCAGAAGCTGCTCGAGGACATGACGCAGGACGTGTCGATCGAAATTTCGACCGCCAAGGCGCGCTTCCAGTTCAGCGACGTCGTGCTGACGACCAAACTGATCGACGGCACCTTCCCCGACTACGCGCGAGTCATTCCGACCGGCAACGACAAGCGCCTCGTGGTCGAGAAGGAGCCGTTCGAGAAGGCGGTCGATCGCGTATCCACGCTGTCGTCGGAGCGCGGCCGGGCGATCAAGCTCGCGATCGCCGAGGGCAAGATTACGCTGTCGGTCAACAATCCCGATTCAGGCTCGGCGAGCGAGGAGATCGAGGCCGACTACGATTCCGCGCCGATCGATATCGGCTTCAACGCCCGCTATCTGCTCGACATCGTCGGCCAATTGTCGTCCGACACCGCATTGATCCGTCTCGCCGACCCCGGATCGCCGACCCTCATCCAGGACCGCGACGGCGCGTCCGCGCTCTATGTGCTAATGCCGCTGAGGGTGTGAGGGGGAGTCTTGAACGTTTTCCAGTGGCCGCGTTACGACCTTTGGCTCGCCCAGGTGGTCGTGATCGGACCTAGTGGCTGAGATGAGGAGGCTGGGTTTCAAGCGGCGCATGCTAATCACGAACGGATGGCGCCTAACGCCGGCCCTCATCGACGCCCTCAATCGGACGGTTCGAGCTTGCCAAGAGCGCGATGCGGTTGCTGGCTGGACCTTAACCGGCAGCAATCAGGCGGACGTCGGTTCAATCTTGTTGAGGAGTGGGACATGGTGACGCCACAGATGGTCCTGCGAGGAGCCGTCGCCCGGACGGGCGTCAGGCCCTTCCCCCTGTCCCTGACGTACGAAGTCACATGGCTCTGCAATCTATCCTGCGGTTATTGCGACCGCCATACTCCCATGCGCCACGAGTTGACACAGGAGGAGATCTATCGGGCGCTGGACGAGTTCCGTATGCTTGGAATGCTCCACACCCACCTTGACGGTGGTGATCCCCTGACCCATCGGCACATCGATGAGATCGTCGACCGGCTCACGCAACGAGGGGTCACCGTATCGCTGAACAGCAACGGTATTCTCGTACCAAAGAAACTTCACACGATTCGAAAGTTATCTGTGTTGAAGATTAGCCTCGACGGCCCTCCTGACAGTCACGATGCGATGCGGGGAGATGGGAGCTTTGAGAAAGCCCTCGCCGGCGCCACCGCTGCGCGAGATGCTGGTGTGAAGGTGGAGTTCACATGCACGGTGGGCCAGCATAATGCTCACACGATCGAGCCGCTGATCGACATCGCATCCGCCGTCAGTATCCCGGTGGTCTTTCAACCAGCGTTGAACAGTTTATTTCTTGGCGTCGATCGCGATGGATCAACCTGGCAGCTGGATGTCGAATCCATTCGCGCCGCGTTCGCTCGGATTGAGCGGATAAAACGGCGGAGCAAAGTGGTCGGCAACGGCTGGTCCAGCCTCCGGCATTTCCGGCGCTTCCCGGAGGACACTCGACCCCCGTGTTCGGCCGGCTGGGTGCAGGCGACCATGGACCCCGAAGGCGTCCTCTTTTCCTGCCCCCAGCTCAACCGGAGCGACCGATCCAACAGCGTCACACGGCTCGGGGCGGCGACGGCATTCGCCAATCTGTCCCGAACGGGCTGTGGCCAATGCTGGTGCGCGCGCCTGGTCGAAGGAAATTATGCCTGGGGGATGCGCGTCGATCGCATGCTCCCACCGTTCGAACGCTTGCCGCGGCAATCCAGGGGTGCTGCGTGAGCCCCGAAGGTCTGGATCTCGCAGCGCCCCAGTCGGCCAGCGTCGCGCCCGGAACGAGCCCGCGACTTATTTCTTGGCTGGATTGGCTCCGCTATGGACCGTTCTTGGCACAGGTGATCGTCACCCGGCGATGCAATCTTAGCTGCGGCTATTGCACGGAATACGACAAAACGTCTGAACCCGTTCCCTTCGACGTCCTGCGGCAGCGGCTCGAGCTGCTCCGCGACCTTCGCACCTGGGCCGTCTCCCTGATGGGTGGCGAGCCGACCCTTCATCCCGATCTCCTCAAAATCTTCTCCACCATGCGCGTCTTGGGGTTTCGTCGCCGCATGATGACGACGAATGGGCTCCTCCTCACCAAGGAGATTGTTGACGGACTCAACAACAGTGGCATGACCGACATGAGTTTGAGCATCGATGGGGTGAAACGGAACGCGACAACCCGCAAGGTCCTTAGCGTGCTGAGACGGAAGCTCGACATACTGGCTGAACGTGCACGATTCGACGTGGTCCTCAGCGCCGTCATTGGGACTGCCCCTCGCGAGGAAGTTCTGGAGGTCGTCGAGTTTGCCAAGTCGCGCGGGTTCACACCCCGTCTTCTGGTCCTTCACAATGAACACGGCCAGATGGGGTTGTCCTCCGAGGAGCTCGCCGTCTACGCCGAGGTCAAACAACTGTTTCGACGCCGAGTGACCGAGGAAGCGCACGGCTACCGTGAGCGCCTGATCCAGAATGGCGAAGCTCCATTTCGTTGTCGAGCGGGGGCACGGTACCTCTACATCGATGAGTTCGGAATGGTGCGGTGGTGCGCGCAGACCCGCATGGGATTTGGAAAGAGGCTGTCCGCCTACGCCTTGGAGGATCTTCGGCAACATTTCTATTCGGAGAAAGCCTGCAGTGACAAATGTTGCGTGGGTTGCGTCCGGACGGCGTCTGCGCTCGACCAGTGGCGCTCCCAACACTCATCCGAAAGGGTCGGCACCGTCTCCTAGTTAGTACATCGTTTCCAAGGATCGAATCATATCAGCAGCTCGATCAAGGTTGTACGTCCAGGTGTGGACGACAGGCTGACGATCTTCACGCCGCGCATTCTGCTGCTTCATGACCAGAACAGGCAGTTGCAACTGTCGCACGAGGAACTGATCGCGTACGATGGAGCCGAACGCCGCATTGGCGACCGTGCCAACGAGGCCTAAGGATACCGGGGAAGATGATCGAGTCCGGCAAAGCGCCCTTCAAGTGTCGCTCGGGCTCCCGCGATTCCCGATTTCTCGCAAGATCTGAGATTTGGTTGCCTGACTACGCCGTCTCGACCAATATGGCGCGGAAGTCGTCGACGTTGGTGAGGGTCGGGCCGGTGACGACGAGGTCGCCGAGGGCGGCGAACACGGAATAGGAGTCGTTGTCGTCTAGGCGCGCCTGCGGATCGAGCCCGAGCGCCCGGGCGCGGGCGAGCGTATCCGGCGTCGCGATCGCGCCGGCGCCGGCCTCAAAGCCGTCGATGCCGTCGGTGTCGGCGGCGAAGGCAAATATTCCGCCGCGCCCGTCAAGCGCGATCGCCAACGAGAGCAGGAACTCGCTGTTGCGGCCGCCGCGGCCCTGACCCTTAATCGTCACCGTCGTCTCGCCGCCGGAGAGGAGAACGCAAGGCGCAGCGATCGGTTCGCCGTGGCGCCCGGCTGAGAGCGCGATCCCGGCGTGGACGATCGCGCATTCGCGCGCCTCGCCTTCGATCGCGTCGCCGAGAATGAGCGGAGCATAGCCGGACTCGCGCGCCAGCCTGGCCGCGGCGAGGAGCGAGTCGCGCGGCGTCGCGATGAGGCGGTTCTCGACTCTCACGAAGACCGGGTCGCCGGGTTTCGGCGTCTCGTTGGCGGGATCGGCGAGATGCGCGGCTGCGCGCGGCGGAAGGTCGATCCGGTAGCGGGCGAGAACTTCGCGCGCCTCGGCAAGGGTCGTGGCGTCGCCGACCGTCGGCCCGGACGCGATCACCGACAAGTCGTCGCCCGGCACATCGGAAATGATGAGGGTGACGACGCGCGCCGGCGCCGCCGCAATTGCAAGCCTACCGCCCTTGATCGCCGAGAGATGCTTGCGCACGGCGTTCATTTCGCCGATGCGCGCGCCGCTCTTGAGCAGCGCGCGGGTGATCGCCTGCTTGTCGGCGAGCGTGAGCTCGCCGGCCGGAAGCGAGAGCAGGGCCGACCCGCCGCCGGAGATGAGCGCGAGGACGAGATCGTCGCTGGTGAGACCATGCATCTTCGACAATATTTCGGCCGCGGCCGCCATACCGGCGGCGTCCGGGTTCGGGTGCCCGGCCTCGACGACGCGAATCCGCTTTGTCGGCGCGCCATGGCCGACGCGAGTGACGACGAGTCCCTCGAGCGGCCCGCGCCAGTGCCTCTCGACCGCCGCCGCCATCGCCGCCGCCGCCTTGCCGGCGCCGACGACGATCGTTCGTCCTTTGGGCGGCTCCGGCAGATGTTTGGGCACGATCAATGACGGATCGGCGGCCGCCACCGCGGCGTCGAACAACGAACGCAAAAGCACGCGAGGATCGGAAGCCGCCATGACGCCGATCGTTTCCCATTTGCGGCTGGGAGACAAGACGCAAGAGCTGCTTTGTCCCTTCTCCCCTTTGCGGGAGAAGGTGGCGGGCGACAGCCCGCCGGATGAGGGGTCGCGCCGCAAGGCGCGTTGCTTTGACTCCCCATTCTGCAGCGGTCGTCAAGACGTCGCGAAGACCTTTCCGGGGAAAGGGAGGCGCTTGCGCGCCGGACCCCTCATCCGTCGCGCCAAAGCCCAGTCGAAGAACGGGCGTTCTTCGAACGCCCTGTGGCGCGACACCTTCTCCCGCAAGAGGAGAAGGACGGGGCGAAAGCGTCACGCCGCCGCTTCGATTTCCTCGAGCCTGCGCCCGCCCGTCCAGACCTCGGCCACCTGAAGATCGTCGGTCAGCTGCACGAGATCGGCGCGAAGGCCGGGCTTGAGCCGTCCGATCCGATCGCTGACGCCCAAGAGCCTTGCCGGCGTCAGCGTCGCCATCATGAGCGCCTCGGCAAGCGGAATCTCGAGCGTGCGAACGACGTAATCGACCGCGTCGCGCATGGTGATCGCGGCGCCGGCGAGCGTCCCGTCCTCGGCGACGAGCTTATGCCCGACGCGGGTCATCCGCCGCCCCTGCAATTCGAACACATCCGGTCCGCCGGCCGCGGGCGGCATGGCGTCGGAGACCAGCGCGACGCCGCGCGCGCCCTTGGCGGCGATCGCGGCGCGATAGGCGGCGGCATGGGCGTGCTCGCCGTCGGCGATGAGGCCGCAGACGATACGCGGCTCAGCGAGCGCCGCGCCGACGACGCCCGGCGCGCGCGATGCGAGCTGGCTCATGGCGTTATAAAGATGGGTGACCGCTCGCGCGCCGGCGCGGAAGACGCTCTCGGCCTCCTCGGCGCTCGCGTCGGAATGACCGAGGCTGACCACGATCCCGGCTTGGGTCAGGCGCGCGATCCGCTCGAGCGAGACCGAGACCGGAGCGAGCGTGACGACCATGACGCCCGCGCGCGCGCCGATCAGCGCGTCGGCGTCGCTGTCCAGCATCGGGCGGATGAATTCGGCCGGATGCACGCCCTTGCGCCGCCGGTCGATGAACGGCCCTTCGACATGGACGCCAAGCGCGCCCGGAACGCGATTCTGGGCTTCGCGCGCCGCCGCCAGCGCCTGCGTCAGCACGCGCGGCGCATCGGTGACGACGGTCGGCAAAAAGCCGGTTACCCCGGCGCGCCGATGAGCGGCGGCAATCGCGGCGATCCCCTCCACGGTCGGCTCGGCGTTGAACAGCACTCCACCGCCGCCGTTGATCTGCCAATCGACGAAGCCCGGCGCGAGAATCCCGCCGCCGAGATCCTCCTGCTCGCCGCCGCGGGGGCGGTCCTCGACCCGAGTGAGCGCCTGGATCGAAGCGCCCTCGATCACGAGCGCGAGGTCGTCGTGCAGCCGCTCGCCGTCATATATGCGCGCGCCCGTGAGGACTTTCATTGCGCGGCTTCCCTTTGCGGCGCGATGACGCCGCTGACCAGCAGAATCGCACCGTCGGTCGCGTCATGCAGCGGCCCCTTGAGCAGCGCGGCGATTTCGGGTTCGAGATAGGGGCGCAAGGCTTCGCCCGCGCCCCCGACCAGCGCCATCCGCTCCGCCCCGAGCGCCACCGCGCCGCGGGTGAGCGCGCCGATCGCGCGCGCCGCCACGGCGGCGATGTCGAGCGCAATCGGGTCGCCCTCGGCGGCGCGCCTGAAAACGCCGGGCGCGAAGGCGCCGAAATCGCCTGGCTTGGCGTCGCGCGCCCAGCGCATCATCGCCACCGGATCATTGCCGAATTGACCAATGATGTCGTCGGTGAGCGCGCTCGCCAGCCCGAGGCGATCGAAGGCGCGCATCGCCGCCCGCAACGCGCCGAGGCCGATATGGGCGCCGGACCCGCCGTCGCCGATCGTGAAGCCGCGCCCGCCGATGATGGTTTCCGTTCCTTTGACCCTTGCGATCGCCGCCGATCCGGTGCCGGCGATCACCAGCCCACCGTCGGCCCCGGCATGGGCGCCGATGCAGGCGGTCACAGCGTCGTTCGCCGCGCGGACGAGGCGCAAGCCCGGAAACGCCTCGACGACCCGCGTCGCGTCGCTCGCGTCCTCGATTCCGGCGAGCCCGAGGCCGATCGCGATCCGCGTCCGGTCGGCGCCCGTGAGTCCCGCCTTGCCCATGACCTCGCCGACGACCGCGCGCAAGACGGCGATAGCCGCGGCGAAATCGACATGGATATTCGCCGCCGCCCCATTCCCCTCCGCCAGCGCTTCGCCGTCAGCGTCGCGCAACCGCGCGCGGCAGCGAGTGGCGCCGCCGTCGACGCCGAGGGTAAGCGGCGCGCCGGTCATGCCTTCGCTCGGACGTCGACCATCGCCGCCGCCGCCGCTCTGAGCGCCTTCGCCGCTTCGGCCGGCGTGAGCCGCCTTGCGCTCGCCGCCGGCGGCGTCTGTCCGGGCGTCGCCGGAAGGTGAAGGAAGACGGCGGGGGTCGCCCATCCGTTGCCGCGCAGGTATTGCAAGGCGCCGAAATAGAGATGATTGCAGACAAAGCCTCCGGCGTTCCTGGACACGCGCGCCGGAATTCCCGCCTCTCTTATGGCTTCCGCGATCGCCCTGACCGGCGCCGTCGCCTCGAGCCGCTCGGGCGCACGCTCGGAGATCCTGGCCGCCTTCCGCAGCACGCCCCGATTGTCGGGCGCGGCGGCGTCGTCGAGATTGCGCGCGAACCGCTCGACGCTTACGACGGCCCGGCGAGCCGCCTGGCCAGTCATCAGGACCGCCGCCGGCCGAAGCGTCTCGATCGCCCGGATGAGCTCTTTCACCGAGGCGTCGTAGGCGCAGGGCAGAAGGCGCGCCACCGCGACGAATTCGCCATGACCCCAGCCATCGAGCTTTCGCGCCGCTTGCCATGACGCGTTGACAGTCTCGCCGCCGAACGGCTCGAACCCGCTGACGAGGATCGTTCGCGCCGCGCTCGACAAGGATCGTCAGGCGAACAGGCTGCCGCGCTCGGCGAGGCGGCGCACATGGACGTCGGCGTCGCCATAGGCGGCATCGATCATTGTCAGGCGTTTGAAAAGGTGCCCCACCTTGTATTCGTAAGTCATCGCGATGCCGCCGTGCAATTGCACCGCCTGCTGGCCGATGAACCTGGCCGAGCGGCCGATTTGCGCCTTCACCGCCGACATCGCCTTGGCGCGCTCAGCGGGATCGTCATCATTCACCATCATCGCCGCCAGATACATCATGCTGCGCGCCTGTTCGAGCGCCACCGTCATGTCGGCGGCGCGGTGCTGCAGCGCCTGGAACGAGCCGATCGCAACCCCGAACTGCTTGCGCGTCTTGAGGTAGTCGGTGGTCATGGCGAGCGCTTCCGACATCGCGCCGACCGCCTCCGCCGCGAGCGCGGCGATGGTCTCGTCGACCGCCCGCTCGATGATCGCGAGCGCGCCGTGAGGCGCGCCGATGACGTCGTGCGGCGCGACGCGGACTTCGGCGAATGCGATTTCCGCCGCCCGCTGACCGTCCTGGGTCGGATAGCCGCGCCGGGTCACCCCGGGAGCGTTGGCGTCGACCAGGAATAGGCCAATTCCTTCGCGATCGCGCCGCGCGCCCCCGACGCGCGCCGAAACAATCAGTCGATCGGCGCTGTCGCCCTGGCCGACGAGCGTTTTTTCTCCGTTGAGCACGAAGCCGCCGCCGCCGTCCTTGACCGCGCTCAGAGCGACATCATGGAGATCGAACCCCGATTGCTTCTCCATGTGGGCGAAGCTCAATCGCAAATCCCCGGCGGCGATGGCGCCGACCAGCTCGGCGCGCTGCTTTTCGCTAGCGCCGTGCTTCAGAAGCGCCCCGCAAAGGACGACGGTCTGGAGATAGGGCTCGAGCGCCAGCGCCTTGCCGAATTGCTCCATCACGATCATCGTTTCGACCGCGCCGCCGCCGAACCCGCCGTCAGTTTCGGCGAACGGCGCGCCGAGCAGGCCCATCTCGGCGTAGTCGCGCCACAGGGCCTCGCTCCACCCTTGGGGGCTCGCCTGATAGCCCTTGCGGGCCTCAAATCCGTACCGCTCCCGCATCAGTCGCGCGACATTGTCGCGAAGCTGCTCCTGTTCAGGGCTGAGCTCGAAATCCATCGCCTCAGAGCCCCAAGATGGCCTTGGCGATGATGCCGCGCTGGATTTCGTTCGACCCGCCGTAGATCGAGACCTTACGGGTATTGAAATAGATGGGCGCGAGCGGTCCCGCCCAGTCTGGGCCGACCGGAGGCTCGTTGCTCATGGCGTCGGGGTCTTGATAGGGCAAGGCGTAGGGTCCGACGACCTCCATCAGGAGATCCGTCGTCGCCTGTTGGATCTCCGAGCCCTTGATCTTGAGCACCGAGGAGGCGGGATCGGGCTTGCCGGCGGTGCGACGGTTGGAAATGACCCGCATCTGCGTCACTTCGAGCGCCTTCAGCTCAACTTCGACCTCGGCGAGCCTGGCGCGGAAGAACGGATCTTCGATCTTTGGCCCCGAGCCATAGACCGGTATCGAAGCGAGCTCGCGCACCCGGTCGAGCCGCGCCTTGGACAGGCCGACCCGGGCGATGCCGTTGCGCTCGTTGGCGAGCAGGAACTTGGCGTAATCCCAGCCCTTGTTCTCCTCGCCGACCAGCGCGTCGAGCGGCGCGCGCACGTCGTCGAGAAAGACCTCGTTGACTTCGTGGCCGCCGTCGATCGTCTGAATCGGCTTGACCGTGATCCCCGGCGACTTCATGTCGACGAGGAAGAACGAGATGCCCTCCTGCTTTTTCGCCTGCGGATTGGTGCGGGCGAGGACGAAAATCCAGTTGGCGTACTGGGCCATCGTGGTCCAGGTCTTCTGACCGGAGATCACCCAGCCGTCTGCGTCCCGCCGAGCGGTCGTCCTCAAACTCGCGAGGTCCGATCCCGCTCCCGGCTCGGAGAAGCCCTGGCACCACCAGTCGCGCAAGTCGACGATCCTCGGCAGGAAGCGCTCCTTCTGCTTCTCAGAGCCAAAAGTGTAGATCACTGGGCCGACCATGCTGACGCCGAACGCCACCAGTTCCGGCGCATTGCCGCGCTGGGTCTCGTCGAGAAAGATCGAGAGCTCGATCGGGCTCCAGCCCGTTCCGCCCCATTGGCGGGGCCAGTGCGGGGCCGCCCAGCCTTTCGCGGCCAAAATCCGCGTCCAGCGGACGTAGTCGTCCTTGGCGAGGCGCCGTCCGGCGACCGTCTTTTCGCGGATCGAGGCCGGCAGGTTGTCGCGCACGAAAGCGCGCACGTCAGCGCGAAACGCGAGCTCCTCCTCGGTCAATCGAAGATCCATGCGGCGCCTCCCGTATGGCGGTGAGCCCGAAGCCGGGCTGAAGGCCCGGGGTTTCGCCCTTTGGCGGCGAATGTCAAGCTTCAGAGCGCACGCGTCAACACGGGGATCGGCAAGTTCTCCCATGCCGGCCGAATATGCGACCGGGCGGGGAACGGATGTTCATTGCATTGTCCCGCCCTTCGCCTGAAGAAAACGGTGGGCGGTCAACGCCCGCAAGTTGCGCGTCGGCGACAGCGGAGCTACCGTGTCTCGACTTGGGAAATGGCCAGGAAATGAGACGATCCCGGGGAAGCCGCGGGCCACAGACAAGGACGCCTGACCCATTCTCGAGCCCAGCCGTTATTGTCCTGGATTGAGCGACGTGCCTCTCGATCGGAGCAGCGGTGGGGTTTCGTCGCACCTGTCGGAACGGTTGAACATCCTGGCCGGCGCTGCTCATCCGGAACTCCACGCAGCTTGTCGCGAGGTCATGGTTGGCGACGAATTCACGCTTACGCCGGCGGAGCTTCGCCCCATGGACCGCGCCATCGTTTCCGTGCGTCGCGCGAGCGGAGCCGCAAGGATTGTTGCGAAGTCGCTCCTGGCGCAGCTTGGCGCTTCGCCAGCGGTCGAACTGCCCCGCTCGGCATCCGGCGCGCCCTTGTGGCCGCCAGGCTTCGTCGGCTCGCTTGCCCATGATGACCAATTCGCCGTGGCCGCGGTCGCACGCGCGGGCTCGATACGCGGCGTGGGAATCGATATCGAGCCGCCGCTGCCGCTGCCCGAAGAGCTGCTCGACATGATCGCCACGCCCGGCGAGCGCGCCCAGCTTGGCGGCGATCTCGTCTTGGCCCGGCTGCTCTTCTGCATGAAGGAGGCCGCCTACAAGGCGACGCATCCGATTGACGGCGTGTTTCTGGAGCATCACGACGTGGAAGTCTGTTTGACGTCCTCGGTCGCCTTAACCATCTCCGGACGAAGCCTGCGGATCCATACGATCGCAAAACCGCGGCTGGTTGCTCTGGCGCTTTTCGTATCCTAGGGCTAAGTTGCAACACGCCATACTGGATTGAAGGCTTCATAAATCCAGGGGCAGGGGGACAACTTCAGTATTTGCGCCGTGGCGCCGTAAGGGAAGTTGGTCTCGATTGCGGGAGCAGTTCTGGGGCCTGCATTGGGCTACAACGATCGTCAATCGCACGAAGCGCCCGGCGCCGTTCGCGCGCCGCCGCCGCCGATCGACGCGGCGGGCCGCCTAGATTCTGTGGCGCCAAGCGCCTTCGACCAGGAGCTGACCGCGGGCCTCGCTCCCCAGACGCAGGAAGCCGAACTCCCGCCGTTGCTCAACGAGGCAGAGCGGCATCGGGTGCTGGTCGAGTGGAACGCGACCGAAGCCGACTATCCGCAACATAGTACCAAGAGTCATGGGCTGTGACCGATATGCGCCCACTTTCGCATGCCGATTGACGTGATTCTTTCTGGATGGGCTTCGAGGTTGCGCCAAGCGTCGCAGGCGGCGTCGATGATCTCGTCGTAGGTGTCGAAGACGAGGTTCGACAGCCAGTTGCTGCGCAAGAACTGCCAGACGTTCTCGACCGGGTTCAGTTCGGGCGCGCGGGAGGGCAAGAAGATCGGGGTGATGTTGGCCGGGACCTCGAGCTTGGCGGTGGTGTGCCATCCGGCGCGGTCGAGTAGCAGCACGGCGTGGGCGCCCGCGGCGACGGTGCGCGAGATTTCGTCGAGATGGAGTTGCATCATGTCGGTGTCGGCGTAGGGCAGCGCCAGCGCCGCGCCGACCCCGCGCGCCGGGCAGATGGCGCCGAACAGATAGGCGTTGTCGTAACGCTGGTCGGCTGGCTGGCGAGGCCGCGTTCCGCGCCTGGCCCATTGCCGCACAAGGCCGTTCTTCTGGCCGATGCGGGCTTCGTCCTGAAACCAGATTTCGACCGGCGTGGTCGCCGGCAACCCGTCGAGATGGGCGCTCAAGGCGCGCGGGAAGTTTTTTTGAAAGCCTCGACGATCCGTTCGTCTTGCGCGGGGTGGCGCGGCCTTGCGCTGATGTGGGAAAAGCCGAGCTTCTTGAGCAGCTTTCCGACATAGCGTTGGTGATAGTCGACGCCGAATTTCTCGACGATGACGCGCTTGAGGTCGATCCGCCGCCAGCGCACGACGCCGTCGACCTTGCGGTTGGGCCCCGTCTCGACGATCGCGGCGAACTCAGCCAGTTGCTCGCGCGACAGACGCGGCTTCGGGCCCTCCGTCCAATGGTCGAAGAGGCCGTCAGGCCCCGCTGCGTTGAAGCGGTGGACCCAGTCGCGCAAAGTCTGGCGGTCCATGCCGCCGATCCTGGCCGCCGCGCCGCGATCCATCCCGTCGCGAACCGCCGCCAATGACAACAGCCGCCGGCTCTGGTTCGCGTCCTTCGACCGCTTCGCCAGGCTTCGCAGGGCCTCGGCCGAATAATCTTCTCGTATTCTCACCGCTGCTGGCATGACGCGAATCCTCCGCGCCATCCAATGAATCAGCAAAACGGCCCTCGCGGAATCTAGAGGCTTCTGTGAGGTCCGCGGCGCAACATTGCGAGCATAGGGTAGCGGACCTCATTGAAGCCGGATTGAACGAAGTCGCGGGGAGGTTGGCTGGCGGCGCTATGGGCTTTGTGTAAGGCGCGAGCGCGCTTTCGTCGCTTCGGCTTGCGACGCGCGGCGAACATGATGGGTTTGGCGAGCGGCCGACAGCGAAACGGGGCTTGCATGGGCTGGAAGTGCGCGCCAGTAGCGTCTGATGAGCGCTGCGACTTCGGGAGGGCTCAAGTTGTTTCGACCGCCTCCGATTGTTGGCGTGACGGAAAGGGCGCGAACCGTGATTGTGGGCGGGATCGTCACAGCGGCGCTCATGAAGTATCGCACCAAAACGACGACGTCTTGGACCGAGGCCGTTCGCCGCTACGAGGAAGGTCGGCGACGAACCTCATCGGCCCGCCGCAATCCGGACAGGGCGGAGGATCGACGCCGTTACTGTTGTCCGGTTCGGGCGAGGCCGGTTCTTCCTTTCCGTGCGCTGTCGGCTCGACCTGGCTTGCCAGGAGCGAGCGACAGAGGGCCAGCCTTTCGGTTCGATGGCCATTGGCGAGGAATCCAAAGTGACGAATGCGATGGAAGCCGTCGGGCAAGGCGTGGAGCAGGAAGCGCCGGATGAACTCGTCGGGCTTCAGATTCATGGTCTTTACGGCGCCGTCCTCGCGATAGTCCTTCCAGGTGAATCTGACATGTTCGTCGTCGCAGGCTTGGATGCGGCTGTTGGCGATGGCGACGCGATGGGTGTAGCGGCCGAGATAGGCGAGAACTCGCGCGGGTCCGCCAAGGGGCTTCTTGGCGTAGACGATCCAATCGAGGCGACGCACCGCAGCCAGCTGTGCGGCGAAGGCGGCGCGATCGGCGAGATAGGCGAGATCACCGAAGAATCCGAGGCCCTTCGCGTCGAAGGCGGCTTGCAGGCGTTCGAGGAACAGGCGACGGAACAGCCGGGCGAGCGGCTTGACGGCCAGAAAGAAGCTCGAGCGCGCCTCGATCCATCGGGAGCCGTCGATGGAAAGTCCGCCGCCGGGGACGACGCAATGGATGTGAGGGTGGTGCGTCAGCGCCTGCCCCCAAGTGTGCAGGATGGCCAGGCCGCCGATCCGCGCTCCGAGCCTGCGGTGATTGGCGGCCAGCGTGGTCACGGCCTCAATGGCGGTCTTGAACAGCATCGCATAGACGGCGCTCTTATTCTGGAAGGCGACAGCCGCGATCGGCGCGGGCAGCGTGAACACGAGGTGGAAATAGGGAACCGGCAACAGTTCGGCCTGCCGGTGGGCTAGCCATTGCGCCCGCGCCGCTCCTTGGCACTTCGGGCAGTGCCGATTGCGGCACGAGTTGTAAGCGATGCGCGTCGCGCCACAATCGTCGCAGGCTTCGACATGGCCGCCGAGCGCCGCCGTTCGGCACGCCGCGATCGCGCTCATCACGCGCTGCTCGGTCCGCCCTACATGTCCGACGTGATCGCGAAGATAGGCCTCGCCATGGCGACGCAGAATATCCGCGACTTCGATTGTCGGTCGGTCGAAGGAAGCTCCGGCGCGTGCCATTGCCAGCGCCGGAGCGCCCGTCTATCCCGGCGGCATGACCTCCAACGACAATCGATCGAGCGGACTCTGCGTCGCCCGGATCGTGTGGGTCGCGACTTGCGTGTAGCGCGCCGTCGACGACAGATTGTTATGACCGAGCAGAACCTGAATGATCCGGATGTCCGTTCCGCTTTCCAAGAGATGCGTCGCGAAGCTATGGCGCAACGTGTGCAACGTGACCCGCTTGGTCAACCCGGCGGCATTGACCGCCGATCGGCACGCAGCGTGCAACACCGTCGGATCAATCGGATGCTCTTCATCCCGTCCGGGAAAGAGATAGATCGTTGGCCGGGCGAGCCTCCAATAGGCGCGCAAAATGCCGAGCAATTGCGTAGACAGCATCACGTTGCGATCTTTCGCGCCTTTGCCATGACGGACCAGGATCACGCCCCGCGTGCTGTCGATGTCCGCCACTCTCAGCCCCGCGACCTCCGAGGCCCTGAGCCCGGCCGCATAGGCCGTGGTCAACGCCGCCCGGCTCTTCAGGCTCGAGACGGACTCCAGAAACAGCACCACCTCGTCGGCGCTCAACACAACCGGCAGTTTGCGCGGCTCGCGCGCATAGGGGATACGCTCGGGAACGTTCGCCTCGCCGAGCGTGATGCCGTAGAAGAAGCGTAAGGCGCAGACGATCTGGTTGAGACCAGGCCATGAGATGCCCGTCGAGACGAGATGGACCTGAAAAGCGCGAACGTCTTCCAGATCCAGCTGCTCGGGCGACTTGCCAAAATACCGGCTGAACTTCGAAACCGCGCTGACGTAGGATCGCTGCGTCGCCGGCGACATGTTACGGACGGTCATGTCCTCGATCATGCGGCGGCGAAGAGGGCTCAACTGGGCCATCGGCTACTCCTGTCTGAGGGATGGGCTTCAACATCCACATCCTCTCAGGCAGGAGACCCTCACAAAATCTCGATGTGCGCGCCGCGGTAGCGGCTTCGTTCAATCCCCCGTGAGTCAACCAGCAGGGCCTTTGGTATAAGTGCGTGCACGAGCTCATCGAGGCGCAGGCGGCCCGGACGCCGGAAGCGATCGCGGTCGTATCCGACGACGAACGGCTGACCTATGCGCAGCTCAACGCCAAGGCGAACCGCCTCGCCCATCGTCTGCGGTCGCTTGGCGTTCGGCCAGACCGCCGCGTGGCGATCTGCGCCGAGCGCAGCCTCGAGATGGTGGTTGGACTGTTGGCGCCTGGCTTACTTGCTCAGCGACAGCGCGCCGATTGTGGTGCTGACCCATGGCGCTGCGCGGGCGGCGCTTGAGGAGGGCATGGCGGGGCTCGCGGATCGCCCGCCGATTCTGGTCGTGGAGGAGGACGCGGCATGGATCGGGGAATTGGCTGTTAACCCCGACCCGACGGAGGTCGGCCTCAGCTCACGTCATCTGGCCTATGTCATCTACACCTCCGGCTCGACCGGCCAGCCCAAGGGGGCGATGAACGAGCATCGGAGCGTGCTCAACCGGCTCCTCTGGGGGGCAAAGCGCGTTTGGGCTCGGCGCCGACGACCGGGTTCTGCAGAAAACGCCGTTCAGTTTTGACGTCTCGATGTGGGAATTCTTCTGGCCTCTCCTGGCGGGCGCCCGGCTCGTGATGGCCCGCCCGGGCGGCCACAGGAACCCCGCCTATCTCATCGACGTCCTCAGGCGCGAGGGCGTCACGACCCTGCCACTTCGTGCCATCGATGATGCAGGCCTTCCTCGAGGTCGTCGACGCCTCGGGATGCGCCAGTCTCAGGCGGGTGTTTACGAGCGGCGAAGCGCTGTCCGCCGGCCTCGTGCGACTCTTTCACGAACGGCTTCCCGGAGTTCGAGCTGCACAACCTTTACGGACCGACCGAGACCGCGGTCGAGGTGACCGCCTGGACCTCCTTCGCAGGCGCATTGCCGGCGAACGTTCCGATCGGCCGTCCGATGGCGCGAACACCCGGAACTACATCCTCGACAGTCGTCGCGAGCCGGTCCCCATTGGCGCCCCCGGCGAGATTCATATCGGCGGCGTGCCGGTCGGCAGGGGCTATCTGAACCGCCCGGAACTGACCGCGGAGCGGTTCATCGCCAATCCATTCGTCAAAGGCGAGCGGCTCTACCGGACCGGCGATCTTGGCCGCTTTCGGCCGGACGGAATTGTCGAGTATCTCGGCCGCAATGATTTCCAGGTGAAGATCCGAGGGTTCCGGATCGAGCTTGGCGAGATCGAAGCCCGGCTCGCCGAGCATCCAGGCGTGCGCGAAGCGGCCGTCGTCGCGCGCTAGGATGCGCCCGGCGACAGGCGGCTCGTCGCTTATTACACGGCGCGGCCGGATGCGCCGGCGCCTGCGACCGAAAAGCTGCGCGCGCATCTGGCGGCGAGCCTGCCCGAATACATGGTCCCGGCCGCCTATGTCGCGCTCGAGGCGCTGCCGCTGACCGGCAGCGGCAAGCTCGACCGCAACGCCCTGCCGGCGCCGGACAGCAACGCCTTCGCCGCCCGGGGCTATGAGCCGCCCAAGGGCGAGACAGAGGAGACCCTGGCGCGGATTTGGGCCGGTCTGCTCCGGGTCGAGCGCGTCGGCCGCCATGACAACTTCTTCGAGGTCGGCGGGCACTCGCTCCTGGGGGTCAGGATGCTTTCCCGGCTGCGGCAAGCCTTGGGCTTGGACGCGCCGCTCGCCGATCTCTTCGCCAAGCCCACTTTGGCCGAGTTTGCAGCCGTCGCGGAAGAGAGCGCCCGGAGCGCTTTGCCGGCGATCGAACCGGCGGACCGCGGCAGCCCGCTTCCGCTCTCGTTTGCGCAGCAGCGGCTGTGGTTCCTGGCGCAAATCGACGGCGTCGGGCAAGCCTACCACATCTCAATGAACGTGCGGCTGAAGGGCGAATTGGACAAGCGCGCTCTGCGCCGGGCGCTTGACCGCCTGGTCGCGCGGCACGAGGCGCTGCGAACCACTTTCGTCGCCGTAGACGGTCAGGCGGTTCAGCGCATCGCTCCCGCGGACCTCGGGTTTGCGCTCGAGGAGCATGACCTCGCGGGTGAGCGCGACCCTGAAGGCGCCTTGCAAAAACTGGTCGCCGAGGAAAGCGATGGCGCGTTTGATCTGCAAGGCGGCCCGCTCGCTCGCGGGCGGCTGATCCGGCTCGCTGATCGCGAGCACGCGCTGCTTTTCACCCTGCACCACATCGTCTCCGATGGCTGGTCGACGGGCGTTCTCAATCGCGAGCTCAGCGCGCTCTACGCCGCGTTCCGCGAGCGGCAGGCCGATCCGCTGCCGGACCTGGCGATCCAATATGCCGACTACGCGGTCTGGCAGCGCCGTTGGCTTTCGGAAGCGATGCGGCAGGAGCAGGTCGATTACTGGCGGCGCACGCTCGCTGGCGCGGCCGCGGTTCTGGATTTGCCGGCCGACCGCCCCCGCCCGCCGCGGCAAGACTACACCGGCTCGGCCCTGCCGCTCGAGTTCGACGAGCGGGTCACGGCAGGGCTGAAAGCCCTGAGCCTGCGTCGAGGGACGACCCTGTTCATGACCGTGCTGGCCGGCTGGGCGGCGCTTCTGTCGCGTCTCTCCGGCCAGGAAGACCTGGTGATCGGCGCGGCTGTGGCCAATCGCGGCCGAGTCGAGATCGAACCCCTGATCGGTTTCTTCGTCAACAGCCTGGCGCTCCGGCTGGACCTGTCGGGGGATCCGTCGGTCGGAGAGCTTCTAAACCGGGTCAGGCAACGGGTCCTGGAGGCGCAGCAGCATGAGGACTTGCCGTTCGAGCAGGTGGTGGAAATCGTGCGGCCGCCGAGAAGCCTGGCGCACGAGCCGATATTCCAGGCGATGTTCGCCTGGCAGAACCATGAGGAGGAGCCCCTCGAGCTGCCCGGCTTGACGACGACCTTGCTGAGCGCGCCGCGGTCGCACGCCAAATACGATTTGACGCTGAGCCTCGGCGAGGCCGGCGGCCGCATCGTCGGGGATCTCGAATATGCGACAGCGCTGTTCGACCGGGAAACGATCGAGCGTCACGCCGGCTATCTGAACCGTCTGCTCGAGGGGATGGCGACGGATGAGAAACGGACGATCGATCGGCTGCCGTTGCTCGGCGAGGCGGAGCGCCGTCGGCTGATTGTCGGGTGGAACAAGACCGAACGAGACTATCCGCGCGATGCATGCGTGCACGAACTCTTCGAGGCGCAGGCGGTCCGGACGCCGGAGGCGATCGCTCTTGCGCACAACGACGCCCGGCTGACGTATGGCGAACTCGGGGCCAGGGCCAACCGCCTCGCCCGTCATCTGAGAATCCTGGGCGTGCGGCGAAACGATCGCGTGGCGATCGCGCTCGAGCGGTCGATCGGGCTCGTTGTCGCCCAATTGGGGATTCTCAAATGCGGCGCCGCCTATGTGCCGCTCGATCAGACCGCTCCCCTCGAACGCCAGGCGTTCATGATCGAAGACTGCGAAGCCCGGGTGCTGCTTACGGCCTCGGGGGCGGTCGCGCCCGAGATGGCCGGCGTGACGCGGGTCGACGTCGACCACAACACGCTCGGCGGACCCGATGCGCGCGATTGGGATCCTTCGGTCGACTCTTCGGCGATCGCCTATGTCATGTACACCTCCGGCTCCACCGGCAGGCCCAAAGGCGTCATGGCTCCGCACCGGGCGATCGCGCGGCTGGCGCTCAACAATGGCTACGCCGAGTTCCTGCCGACCGACCGGGTCGCCTTCGCTTCCAACCCGGCCTTTGACGCCAGCACGATGGAAGTGTGGGCGACGCTGCTTAATGGCGGCGCGATCGTTGTCATCGACCAGCCAACCCTGCTCGATCCTGAGCGCTTCCAGCGCCAGCTCGAGAACCACGCGGTAAGCGTCCTATGGCTGACCGCGGGACTCTTTCATCAATATGCCGATGCGCTGGCTGGTCCGTTCGCGCGCTTGCGCTATCTCATCACTGGCGGCGATGTGGTCGATCCGCGCGTGGCGGCGCGAGTGCTCGAGCCGAGTCCTCCGCAACGCCTGCTCAACGGCTATGGCCCCACCGAAACCACGACTTTCGCGGCGGCCCATCCTATACGGGATGTCGCGTCGACCGCCGCTATCCCAATCGGCCGTCCGATCTCGAACGCCCGAATTTATATTCTCGATCGTCATCGCGAGCCGGTCCCGATCGGCGCGGCCGGGGAGATTTATATTGGCGGGGACGGCGTCGCGCGGGGCTATCTTAACCGCCCCGAGCTGACCGCGGAGCGGTTCATAGCCAGTCCTTTCGTCGACGGGGACCGGCTCTACCGGACTGGGGATCTCGGGCGCTTTCGGCCCGACGGGACCATCGAGTTTCTCGGCCGCAACGACTTCCAGGTCAAAATCCGGGGCTTCCGGATCGAGCTCGGCGAAATCGAGGCGCGGCTCGGCGAGCATCCCAGCGTGCGCGAAGCTGTCGTCCTCGCGCGCCAGGACGCGGTCGGCGAGAGACGGCTCGCAGCTTATTATACCGCGCGCCCGGATGAAGCGGCCCCGGGAGCCGAGGCGCTGCGGACGCATCTGGCGGCGA
Source organism: uncultured Alphaproteobacteria bacterium (assembly GCA_963794155.1). Classification (GTDB taxonomy): domain Bacteria; phylum Pseudomonadota; class Alphaproteobacteria; order Rhizobiales; family Beijerinckiaceae; genus Roseiarcus. Next base: position 67,851 of record CAWCCX010000016.1, read on the forward strand.
GCCTGCCCGAATATATGGTCCCAGGCGCCTATGTCCGGCTCGAGGCGTTGCCGCTCACCGCCAACGGCAAGCTCGACCGCAACGCGCTGCCGGCGCCCGACAGCGACGCTTTCGCGCTCCGCGGCTACGAGCCGCCACGTGGCGAAACCGAAGAGGCGCTGGCGCCGATCTGGGCCGAGGCGCTCAAGCTCGACCGGGTCGGCCGTCACGACAATTTCTTCGACCTCGGCGGCCACTCGCTGCTCGCAATTCGTCTGTTGTCCAGGATAAACGCGAGCATTAAGACTGATCTGCCGCTTTCGACAAATAGTGTTGAAAAACTCGGAAATTGAGCCACCGCTAAAATCTCGTTTTCGCGGGCGTCGCGTCAACTCAGCCGATACTCCTCACGGCAGGGCATATAGGAGCGTCGCACGCGGCAAACCCGGTCGGTCCGCCGACCCCCAAGGAATTTTTCACCGAGGCCGCCAGCGGTCTCCTGAATTGTGATCGATGCGGAAATTCGAGTTTTTCAACATCGGGTAATGGGCGGGGCTCTTCCTTCGGGGGCCGATAGGATCGGCCGTGGTTTGGAAGAGGAGACTTTTCGATGGATTACTTTGCTGGGCTAGATATCTCGATGGACGAGACCCACGTTTGCGTTCTCGACCGGGAAGGCGAGGTCGTTCGCGAGAGCAAGACGGCATCGACCGCGCAAGCGATCGCCGACGAGTTGTCGAAAGCGCCAATCTGCCATCGGATCGTCTTTGAGACCGGACGCATGGCGCCGATCCTGTTCCATGGGTTGAGCCAACTCGGTCTGCCTGTGGTCTGCGTCGAAAGTCGGCAGGCCTACCAGGCGCTCAAGTCGCTCGCGACCCACAAGACCGATCGCAATGACGCGCGAGGGCTAGCGCACTTGGCCCGCACCGGGTTCTTCAAGCCCGTGCACGTGAAGTCTTTGTCGGCCCACGCCGTCCGTTCGTTGATCATCGCGCGCAAGAAGCTGGTCGGCCAGCGTGTGACCCTGGAAAATCAGATCCGAGGCCTGGCGGTCGTCTTTGGGATCCGGCTTCCTCGGGCGCTCACCACCGCGTTCGTCAACCAGGCTCTCAAAGCCAGCGAGGGTGTGGCGGGCCTCTCCGCCGCCATGCGGGGTCTGATCGCCGCGCGCACCGCGGTTATGAGCGCGGTCGCGGCGATCGACGCCGATATGAGGCGGATGACGAGAGCTTCGGACGCCTGCCGCCGGCTGATGACAATCCCAGGTGTCGGTCAACTGACCGCGCTCGCCTTTGTCGCCGCGATCGACGATCCCTCGCGCATCCGCCGATCACGAGACGTCGGCGCCTATCTGGGCCTGGTTCCAAGACGCTATCAGTCGGGCGAGGTCGACTATGTCGGCGGAATCTCGAAATGCGGCGACCGGCGGGTGCGGACCCTGCTGTACGAGGCCGCCAATGTCATGCTGACCCGCTACAAGGGCCAGCTCAAGCTCAAGGACTGGGCCTTCGCGATCGCGAAGCGGTCGAGCATGCGTAAGGCGCGCGTTGCTTTGGCGCGTCGCCTCGCGATCATCATGCACGCGATGCTGCGGGACGAGACCGAGTTCCTCGCGGCGTAGGCCTAACCAATCACAGAGACAGGAGACCGCATCCAGCTCCCGCAAGGAGCGACGCCCGAGGGAGGGAGCAGACGACGGCGCCGATTGTGTTGCAGCGGCAACTACCAGCCGACTGCGGTTTCAACCTCGCCGCACTGCGCCCAGCTTACCCCATCAAGCGCCAGCGAGCGCGCAGAGAACACAGGCATCCCTAGGCGTCGAAAACCGGAAGAGCCTTTCTCCTTGACCCATTAGAGAACACTATCGACAGTGTTCCACACGCCGACGATCGCCACGCTGGCTGAATTGCTCGAAAACCAAACGACGCCATCGGAATGGTATTCAATGGTTCCCATCCGACGGCAGGGATCCAGACCGCCTCTGTTTTGCATGGAAGTGCTTGGCGCCGAATTCTTTAAGCTTATTGGTGCCGAACAACCAATTTATAGCCTCCGGTTTGGAGTCGGTTCGCCTCGCGGGAGCGTTCTCCTCTTGCCGAAGATCGAAGACCTGGCCGCTCACTACATCCAGGAACTGCAGATTGTTCAACCGAAGGGTCCATACTTCCTGGTGGGGTATTCGTGGGGGGGACTGGTTGCGTATGAGACAGCGCAGCAATTGACCGCCATGGGGGAGGTTGTTGAATTCGTCGCCCTCGTGGATACTGTTTTGCCATTATCAATTGGACATACGCTCGGCGATCGATTTATGAGATTAATCTCCTCTCGGAGGATGTTAGAGAAAATCAAATACAAGATCAAAACGAAATTGACGGTACAAGGACTGAAGTACTATTCAAAGTTGAGATTCAGAAGACTGATGCACGGCTCGAATTATTACCGTCCCGACGCTTTTGACGTTGAAACGATCTATAAGATCATCAGGTCGTATCATCCGCGCCCGTATTCGGGGAGGGTCATTTTCTTCAAGGCCACAGAGAGCTCAATCCGGGACGGTCGCCGCGACCAATCGCCTGAAGAAGGGTGGAAGAGACTTGTCGGCCAGGGGTTGGAGTTCGAAGAGGTTTGCTGTGACCACGCCGCGATCATGAAGGATCCAAACGTCGCCAGGATAGTTCGAAAAATCAGAGCGGCCATGGACAGAGCGACTGTCCGCGATCGATTCGCGGACAAAGAATCTCGCGAGCGCCTCGGACATCAAGGCGGCGCCGATTCCCGGCGTCTGGCATGAGCGGCGGCGCCAAATCCTGAGCCGCTGCGTTCGCCGCAGGTCCCGGTCGAAGGCCATTTGAGCTGAAGAATGGATCACCCTTTCACGCGTCCCAGAGAACCCGATGCCGAAATTCTCTGCCAATTTGGCCTTTCTATTCACGGAGCTGCCGTTCCTGGACCGTTTCGTCGCAGCCGCGGGGGCCGGGTTCAAGGCCGTCGAGTACCCGTCGCCCTATGAGCACTCCGCGCGCGATATCGCCCGGCGCCTCGCCGATCACGATCTGACCCAGGCGCTCTTCAACCTGCCCGCCGGAGACTGGGAGGCTGGCGAACGCGGAACTGCTATCCTCCCCGGGCGCGAAGCCAAGTTCCGCGACGGCGTCTCGCGGGCTCTCGACTATGCCGAGGAACTCGGCTGCACGCGCCTCAATTGCCTCGCCGGCGTTGCGCCGCCCGGCGCCGGTCGATCCACCCTCGAAGAGACATTCGTCGCCAACCTGGCCTTTGCCGCCGACGCGGCGCGCCAGCGCGGCGTCAGGCTCCTGATCGAGCCGATCAACACCCGCGACATGCCGGGCTTCTTTTTGAATCGCAGCGACGAGGCCATACGCGTCATGAGCCGCGTCAAGTCCGACAATCTCTATCTGCAAGCCGATCTCTATCATATGCAGGTGATGGAGGGCGACCTCGCCTGCCGTCTCGAAACGGCGATGCCGCAAGTTGCGCATATCCAGATCGCCGACAATCCTGGCCGGCATGAGCCGGGCACGGGCGAAATCAACTGTGCGTTCCTGCTGCCGTTGATCGATCAACTCGGCTACGAGGGCTGGGTCGGCTGCGAATATCGGCCGCTGACAACCGTCGAAACAGGCCTGGCCTGGATGGCGCCCTTTCGCGAACCCGGCCGCAAGCCGCGTTGACCTTGGACGCGTGGCGGAACGATGTTGAGCCCTGCCCAGTCATATCGTCCGCCGAGGAAATATCGATCCGATCGCTTGCAGAAAAACAGAATCGGCGGTTTCGCTGCCGACGACGGTGATCGGCCGGTCGCGGCCGATCAGCCCTCACGCGAACAGCCCAACGCCGATTTGTTGTCACGGTCATACTTTCGCGCCATTTTAAACCGCGATGGTCGCCGCGTCGTTCCCGCGGCAGCTCGTCGAGACGGAGTGGAAATCCTTTCCCCGTGCGCAATGTCCTGACCATCATCGCGGTCGCGCTCGTCGCCGTGATGTCGGCGGCGCTCGTCGCGCCGATGCTCATTGACTGGTCCGCGCATCGCGCCGAGATCGAGGCGCGGCTTCACGCAATCACCGGCGCCAACGTTTCCCTGACCGGGCCGGTCGAGGTCAGGCTTTTGCCCACGCCCTATCTTGCGCTCGGCGCCGGCTCCTTGTCCGCGCCGGGGGCCGATGGCGCCGAGCTGTCGTTCGCCTCGGCGCGGCTCGAGCTAGCGCTCGTCAAACTGACCAGCGGTCAGATCCGATTCTCCGACGTCAGCCTCGAAAAACCCGATCTGACGATCGTGCGCGGCGCCGACGGCGCACTGCGGTTGCCAGCGCTGCCGATCGCGCGGCTCCAGTCGACCGGAGTCGATCGTTTGATCGTGCGGGACGGGCGGCTGCGCCTTATCGGCGGCGCCGGCGCAGCGGCGTTGGAAATCGCCGGCGTCGACATCGACGCGGACGCTCCGTCTCTCGACGGGCCCTCTCATCTCAGCGGCCAATTTTCAGGTCCTGACGATGCGTCGGTCGTCTTCAGGCTTAGTACGGAAAGGCCGGGTCCGGAGGGGACTCCGCTGCGCATAACGGTGGACGCCGGGCCGACCTGGCCTGCCGCCGAATTCGTCGGCGCGCTCGAAGGCGACGGCGCCGGCGGTGTCGGAGGCCTGCGACTGGATGGAGCGGCCACTCTGACGGGGACGGCGCCCGGAGAGGAAGAGCCGACGCCGTGGCGCGTCGCCGGGCCGACGACAATCGATCTCGATCGGGCGACCCTGCGCGGGGCGGAGTTTCGGCTCGGACCGGAGGAGCGGGCGATCAGGGCGGATGGCGACGCAACCCTGGCCTTCGGCTCGCCGGCGCGGGTCAGCATCAATCTGAAAGCCAAACAGGCCAACGTCAACTCGCTCATGCGCCGCAAGGGCGAGGATGGCGTCGCGCCCGCACGGGCCGTGACGCTTCTGTCCCGGATCGTCGGAGCGACGCTTAAGGGTCGGCAAGGCTTGATGGCGATCGACGCGCAGGCTTCGGCCGAGCCGATCATCCTTGGCGCGCAAACCCTGCCCGACGCGAGCGCGGCGCTGCGAAGCGCGCCGGGTATTCCGTTGCATCTGCGCCTGAGCCTCGGCCTCCCTGGGCAAAGCCGCTTGCGGAGCGAAGGCGACCTGGAAACTGGCGCCGACCCGAAGTTCCGTGGCGACGTTGATTTCAGCAGCTCCGACTTTGCGCTTCTTCGCGATTGGGCGAGCCTTGGGGCGCCGGAGCCGGCAGCCAAATTCGCGGCCTTTGCCGAAGCGTTCGCCACTCAAAATGCTGCGCTCTCGGGCGTGGTCGAAGCGTCGGCGAGCGCATTCTCCGGACGCAACCTCACGCTGAGGTTCGATCGCACGACGCTCACCGGTTCCCTCGCCGTCACTGGCCCCGCCGGCGGCGGACCCGGCCGCCTCGACCTCGACCTGGCGAGCGATTCGCTCGACGTCGACACGCTGCCGAGCCTCGCAGCCGCAAAGACGATCGGCGACCTCGATCTCTCGCTTTCGCTCCGGGCGGGGTCGCTGCACATCGCCCGGGTCGGCGAAGCAGAGATCGACAGCGGATCGGTCGCGCTGCGGGTGGTCAAAAACGGGCCGAAGGTCGCGCTCGAGCGCCTGAGCGTTGGAGGGTTGGGCGGCGCCTCCCTCGACATCCAGGGCGCGATGAGCCCGGACTCGATAGCGGCGACGGGTCGTCTCAGAGCGGACCGGCTGCGCGATTTCGCCGTCCTGATTTCCCGCCTCGCGCCGGGCGAGTGGAGCCGTATTCTGGTCGATCGGGCGGCCGAGCTTTCGCCGGCCGCGCTGACCTTCGACGCCCATGGCCCCGGCGGCGGCGCCGGCGACGCCCCGACAATCGAGTCCATGCGCGCCGGCGGATCGGCAGGCGAAACCCAGTTCACGATTGCGCTCAATCCGCAGCCGAAGGACAGCAGCCAGACGCTGACCGTCAGCCTCGAATCCGCGAACTCCGGCGGACTGCTGCGGCAGTTGGGCCTCCGGGCGCCGTCGACCGGAAGCGGACGCGCGCGCGTCTCTCTCAACGCGGTCGGCGGATGGGCGCAGGGCTATGACGTCGACGCGACGTCCTCGCTTGCCGGCGCGGACCTTAGCTGGCGCGGCCGTTTGCTGCCTCAGGCGGAAGGCGACGACGCCAAGGCGTTCGGAGCGGTCAAGGCGAAGGCGCCGAACCTCGCCCCGCTCGCGGCGGCGCTCGGTCTTGCGCCAGCAAACGGCGGTGCGCTCGGACCCGCCGAGATCGGATTTGACGCGACGTTGCGCGGCGACCGATGGACATTCTCGCATCTCGCGGCGACGGTCGCCGGGGTCAAGGCGAGCGGCGCACTGACCTTTGAGCCCGCCGCGCCGGTCGCGCCGGCCGTCCAGGCGAGCGCCGAAATCGCCCGCGCCCAGGAGGCGCTCGGCTCTGGGGCCGGAGCCGCGGGTCCTCTGCCGCCGCCGTCGGCGGAGCTTGAAGGCGAACTCGCGGTCGACCGCCTTCCGATCGGCAGCATCTTTGCGCTCGCGCTTGGCCCGCCCCAGCCAGGGAGGACCGGAGCGCGCTGGTCGGACGCGAAATTCGCCCCCGCGCCGCTTCGCCCGCCGTCAACCGCAATTCGGCTCAGAGTAGGCACGCTGGACCTGACCGACGCTCTCTCGGCGCAAGCATTCGGGACCATGCTTCACTTCGACAAGGGCCGCCTCGATCTCGACGACCTCAAAATGCAAATCGCAGGCGGCGCTGCTTCCGGCCATGCGACGCTCCGTCGCGACGGAGAAACCGCGACGCTGACTGGGGCGGCGACGCTCGAGTCGGCCGCGCTCGAACGGCCGGGATTCTCGGGTCGAATCGGAGGCGCGCTTGATTTCGCCTCGACCGGGCGCAGCCCCGCGGCGCTGATCGAGGGGCTCGCCGGCGCCGGGTCGGCGACATTCGCCCGCGCGGCGTTGGCCCGAAGCGATCCCGCCGCTCTCGATCGCGTGGTCGCAAAGGCGCAAGCCGCCGATGCGCCGCTGGACGAGACCAACATCGCCTTTGCCTTCGGCAACGAGCTTAACCGGGCGCCGCTGACGATTCCCGATGGGTCGGCGCCGATCGCGCTCAGCGCCGGCGTCATGAAGCTTGGCCCAATCCGGATTCCCGGGCGGCGCGGCGACGGCGCATTGAGCGCCGACCTCGATCTGCGCACACTCGCCGCCGAAACCCGCCTCACGTTCACCTCATCGGCCGGCGACTTGAAGTTCTGGTCGGGACCGCCGCCGAGCGCGACGGTCGTGGTTGACAACGCCCTGGAGACGCCGGCGCGGCAGCTCGACGTCAGCTCCCTTTCCGCCGGGCTCGCCGCGCAGGCCATCGCCCGCGAGACCGACCGCATCGCGACAATGGAAGCCGACATTCGGGAGCGCGCGTTCTTCAATCGCCGTCTCAAGGGCGAGCAATTCATGGATCGCCGGCAACAGGAAATCGAGGACTTCGAGGTCGAGCAGGCGCGGCTGAAGGGGCTCACCGAGCATTTGCGCGCCGAGGAGGAGGCGGAGAAGGCGGCCGAAATCGAGGCGGCTGCGAAGAAGGCCGCTGAAGCCGCGGCTGAAAAAGCAGCGGCTGACAGGGCGGCCGCCGAGAAAGCAGCGGCCGAGAAAGCGGCTGCCGAGAATGCCGAGGCGGTGAAGGCCGAGGCGCCGGATGGCGAGGCGGCGACAGCCGCAAAGGCTCCGTTCGGACCCGCGCCGGCGGCGAAGAGCGACGAATTGGGCGTGAACGCGCCCTCGGCCGCTCCGCTGCCCCCTGCAAGGCCGAAGGCGCGTTTGACGCCGGCCGATCCGACGCCGGGGCGGCTCTACTGATCAGGATCGGCGGGCTCACCCTCGAGCACGAACACCCAAATCGCCGACGACAGATTGGCGTCGCCGCGCGAGGCGTCGACCATCGCCGCCAAGCGATTGAGCGACAGTCCGCGCTCAAGCGCGATGCGGCGCAGTCGGCGCCAGAACGCGTCCTCGATCGAGATGCTGGTGCGATGGCCAGCAATGACCAGCGATCGTTTGACGACCCGCGCGCTAACTGCGTCACTCGGCATCGGGGCGGGCGAGCCTGCGCGCCTCGAGGCTCGCCTCGGCAAGCGCGCGCTCGCTTTCGACGAGACGCCGCTCGGCCTTCGGCCGGCCGAAGACGACCCGGTTCTGGGCCGCGACCGCTTCGCGACGCTCGCGCTTCTTTTGCTTTCGCGCTTGGCGCAAGTTGACGATCTCGCTCAAACACTCCTCGGCTATTTCTTGCGGAAGGCGTCGATCGACACGACTTTGGCTTCGACGACGGGCTCGGCCGGCTTCTCCGACCGTTGGGCGGACTTGGCGGCGGCGGACTGAGGCGGCGTCTTTGCCGGCCCGGCCTTCGCAGGCGCAGGCGGCGGCGGTTCCCGCTTTCCGGTCGTGGCCGGCGCGCGGCTCGACGCCGGCTCCGACACCCGCGGCTCGAGCTTGAAACCGAACGGGACCGACGGATCGGTGAAGCCGGTGATCGAATCGAAGGGAACGGTCAATCGCTCGGGCTTGCGGGAGAAGTTGAGGCTCACCTCGAAGGCGTCCTGGGTGACGACCAGGTCCCAGAACTCGTGCTGGAGAATGATCGACATCTCGTCGGGAAAGCGGCTCTTGACCGCTGCCGGCGCGACGACGCCGGGCGCCTGGGTCTTGAATGCGATGTTGAAATGATGGTCGCCGACGAGCCCGGTCCGCGCGGTGTCGGAAAGAACCTTGCGCACCACGGAGCGCAGCGCGTCCTGCACCAGGAGGTCGTAGCGGATGAGATCGGTCGCCATGGGAAATGCGCTCGCGCGATGGCGCCACAACTAACCGACCGTTCGGAGCATTGCAATGTGAGGCGCGGCTTGCGTTGAGGTGGGCCGGCCGACGAGCAAAGGAAGTGGAGGCTTCTGTTGCCAGGCGCCTCCGGACCCCGCCTAGAAGTGCAAACCCCTAGGACTTGATTCCCAGTACCAGCGCTGCATTACGCAGCGAGGGCCACCGGAGCATAGTTGTCATTCGCAACTATAGGTTTGACCCGATAACGGCGGTATCATGCCGAGCAAAAGATCACCCTTTGGGTCCCCCGTCGAACCTATTTCGCCCCCGCCGAAGCCCGTTCCTCGAGCGGGCTTGGGTGGAGGCGCCGGGTACTGCCCCCGGGTCCGAAAGACTTATTCCGATGCCCATTTATCGCCATAGCCGCCCTCGCGGACGGCTCTTGAGATATAGGCGTCAGCGGGCCGGGAGGGAAGGGGCGGATAATTAGCATAGATAACACGTTCATAACCGCACGCGGGCTCGAATTTTTCAAAGCCGGGTCAAGCCAAGCAAAATTGTCCGGGGTTGCCCCGCCGCCGCCGTTGCGCCAATCTGAAGCCGCGCCGAACAACTCATTTTCGTGGGCATGGATCGATGTCGAGGCTCGTCGCCGCTTGCGCGGCGCTGATCGTTTCGCTCTCCCTCGCCGGGGCGCGCGCCGACACGCTGCCGCTGCCACAGAATCTCTCCGGCTTCAGCACCCACGACGGCGAAGTCTACTTTGCCGAGAGCGATGCGCGGGAGGGCTATTTCCCACTTGCCAGCAACTTCCTGACCCAGAAGACCCAGGCCTATTGCGGGGTCGCCAGCATCGTCATGGTGTTGAACGCACTCGGCGTTCCGGCGCCGCCGGTGCCCGAATACGCGCCTTACCGTACGTTTACCCAGGACAATGTCCTCACCGAACAGACCGACGCCGTTCTTCCGCGCGAGACCCTGGCGCGGCAGGGCATGACGCTCGATCAGATCGGCGGCATCCTCGCCACCCAGCCGGTCAAAGCGGAGGTCCATCACGCCTCGGACAGTTCGGCGGACGAGTTCCGGAAGCTCGCGAGCGCCTATCTCGGCGAGCCGGGCCACTTCGTGATCGTCAACTATCTGCGCAAGGCAATCGGCGAGGAAATCGGCGGCCATATCTCGCCGCTCGGCGCTTATGACGCGAAGGCCGATCGGTTCCTCGTCCTCGACGTCGCGCGTTACAAATACCCGCCGGTGTGGGTGAAGACGGTCGACATTTTCGCCGCCATGAACACCCCCGACGCCGTCAATGACAACAAGAGCCGCGGCTTCGTGCTCGTGACGGCGGCAACTGTTCAATAGCGCCGTGAGATTGGCCGCCGATCGGTTACCGCTCGGCAAATAACGGGAAAGCGCGACAGGCGGTCAAGCGATGCCAGCTTCATCCGGTCTGACGGTTCGGTCGATCACGACGCGGGGCGTCCTCGAAGAGCCGCTCCAGATCATTGGTGAGGATTTTGCCCCGGCCGCGCCGGCGCCGGATTGCCCGGGACGAAGGTAGGCTCAAGCGGCTGGACTCCATTTGACGCCAGCGTTTTCGCCGCATGAACGCGCAAGACGCCCAACGGTCAGCGGCGAATAGGTCCCCTCGTCGATGTCCGGCGCCGGAAGCGTCGCCCCTGATCCGATCGAGGCCAGAGGCGACTCCCATCATCTGATTGAGGCCAAGCCAACCGCCGGAAACGAGACCGGCCGCGACAAAGACGCAAATCTTTCTCAAGGGCCTTGCACCGGAAAGAAAGTGACCGGGGTCTGCTTTCGGGCGATAGTGTTGAAAAACTCGGAAATTGAGTGACCGCGAGAATCTCGTTTTCGCGCCCATAGCGGGATCTAAGCCGGTAGTCGCCACGGCAAGCCATATGGGAGGGTCGCACGCGGCAAAGGCGGCCCGTCCGCCGAACCCCCAAGGAATTTTCCATCGAGGCTGCCAGCGGTCTTCTGAATTGTGATCGAAGCGAAAATCCGAGTTTTTCAACACAATAGGGCGAACGCCGTCGTTCCTGGCCAGCCTCAATCGGGATAACAATAGGCGGCCTTCGACGATGAATATCGTCCAGGAGCCGTCAGGGAGACGCCCATGCCGACCAACACCCAGATCCTGCTGGACCATCGTCCGACCAACAAAGTCTCGCCCGCCAATTTCCGCATCGTCGAGACGCCGGTCCCAACGCCGGGCCCCGGGCAGGTCCTGGTGCGGCACACGTTCGTGTCGCTCGACCCCTACATGCGCGGACGGCTCAGCGACGCGAAGTCCTACGCCAAGCCGCAGGAAGTCGGCGCCGTGATGGGCGGGGGTACGGTCGGGGTCGTCGAAGCATCGAACAATCCCCGCTTCAACCCTGGCGACGCGGTCGTCGGCATGGGCGGCTGGCAGGGCTACTCGCTAAGCGACGGCGGAGCCCTTCGCGTAGTCGACGCGAAGGCGATCCCGATCCAGGCCTATCTCGGGCCGGTCGGCATGCCGGGCGTCACCGCGTGGTACGGCTTGAACAAGATCATCGCGCCGGAGCCGAACGAAACAGTGCTGGTGTCTGCGGCGACCGGCGCGGTCGGTTCGGTCGTCGGCCAACTGGCGAAGCTCGCCGGCGCGCGGACGGTCGGCATAGCTGGCGGACCGGAGAAATGCGCCTACGCGGTCAGGGAGCTCGGCTATGACGCTTGCGTCGACCACAAGTCGCTGCGCTTCCCCGAGGACCTGAAGGACGCATTGTTTAACGGGATCGACGGCCTGTTCGAGAACGTCGGCGGCGAACCGTTCCAACAGGCGCTGCGCCGGCTCAATGATTTCTCTCGGGTTGCGATTTGCGGGCTCATCGCGTCCTACGAGGCGGCCCCGACCGCCTTGCCCGATATGCGCATCTTCCTCGTCAAGCGGTTCAAAATGGAGGGCTTCATCGCCGGCGACCATTTGGACCTCTGGCCGAAGGCGATCGGCGAACTGTCCGGTCTCGTCGCCGCCAAGAAGCTCACCTGGCGCGAGACGATCCGCGATGGACTCGAAAACGCGCCGCAGGCGCTGGTCGACCTCCTGCGTGGCGAGAATTTCGGCAAGATGCTGGTCCGGGTGAATTGAGCGCCGCTAAAGGGGCCACAGTCATTGTGAGCGAAGCGAAGCAATCCAACGGAACGCAGGACGCCTATGGAATTGTGAATCGCTGCATCGCTTCGCTCCTCGCAATAACGGTTGGTTGCGAATAGGAATCGCCGTAATATCTTGAAAAGATTATCTTGTTGGTGGCCAAACCCTATGGGCGCGAGCGCCGCCGAGCCCGCCTCTCAATCCGTTGAGTTGCACAAAACGTCCTGCCCCATTATTTGATAGACATGAAGCTTGGCGCCTGGATTAAGCGGAACGGCGTGACGCGCGCGGATTTCGCTCGCCGGATCGGCGTTTCGCCCGGCGCGGTGACGCTCATCTGCCGCGAGCACGGGTCCTGGCTGTCGCGCGAGACCGCCGAGCGCATCGTCGCCGAGACGCTCGGCGCGGTGACGCCGAATGATTTTCTTAACAACGCGCCGCCGGCGCCCAATGGACTGGACATGTTCAATCCCGTTGCCGACGCCATACAGGCTTTCGCTCGCGGCGAGATCGTCGTCGTCACCGATGACGACGACCGCGAGAACGAGGGCGATCTTATCGTTGCCGCCTCGCTCTGCACCACCGAGAAGATGGCGTTCATCATCCGCAACTGCTGCGGCATCGTCTGCGCGCCGCTGACCGGCGATGAGGCGCGGCGGCTGAATTTGAACCCGATGGTGGCGATCAACGACGCTCCGCTCGGCACCGCCTTCACCGTCTCGGTGGACGTGCGGCATGGCCTCACCACCGGCATATCGGCCGAGCAGCGCACGAACACCGTGCGCGCGCTCGCCAATCGCAACATGGGCGCGAGCGATTTCGTCCGCCCGGGCCACGTCTTTCCGCTGGTCGCAAAGGATGGGGGCGTCTTGATGCGCTCTGGCCATACCGAGGCCGCGGTCGACCTCTGCAAGCTCGCCGGGCTGCCGCCGGTCGCCGTCATCTGCGAACTTGCCAACGACGACGGGACGGTCATGGTCGGGCCGCAGATCGAGGCGTTCGCCGACAGGCACAAGCTCAAGCGCATTTCGGTCGCCGATCTCATCGCCTATCGGCAGGCGCGCGAGAAGCTGGTCGAACGGGTCGCCTGCTTTCCGATCAAGACCCCGATCGGCGAGCTTCAGGGCTACGCCTATCGCACGCCATTCGATCCGGTCCTGCATTTCGCCTTCGTCCATGGGCGCATCGGCGACGGGCGCGACGTGCCGGCGCGCCTGCATCGGGCCGATATCCTGAGCGACATTTTTGGCGGCGGCGCCATCCCCAAGGTGCTGAACCGTTTCAAGGCGGAGGGGCGTGGCGCGCTCGTCTACCTGCGCGACGGCGCGGCGGGGGTGCCGGCGAACTTCAGCGGCGCCCAGCCGATGGGCTCGGATGACGCTCGCGCGATGCAGTGGCGCGAGATCGGGCTCGGGGCTCAGATCCTGCGCGACCTCGGCGTCACCTCGATCCGGCTGCGCACCGACAACCCGCGCACCTATGTCGGGCTTTCCGGCTTCGGCATCGAAATCGCCGCGGTTGAGCCGATCGACGGCTGACGCGAGGCCGGCGGGCGCGCCGACGGCGAAAACTAGCCGCCGAGGGCCCAAGCGCCGCAAATCTGGGCAGCGTCTCTCAAATTGAGACACTGCCCAAGTCTGATTAGGGTGGACAGCGGAGCTTGACCTGGTCTATGTTTAAACTCGCTGCAAGCCCAACGACCAAGCAAAAAACCTGAGCCACGATGACGAGCGACCGATCCCTCGCGCGTTAGCCCGTTAATGCCATGCCCTTTAAGGTCTTGATACTTCCGATGTGATAGAGATGGCGCTTTCGGAGTGACAATTACCATGCCGCCAGACCTTCAGGGCTTATCGTTCCAGACCGGATCGATCTTCACGCCAGGCGCGCCGATCAATGAAAAAGACCTGTTCGCGGGACGGTCGGAACAGGTCGAGAAGATCATCGATGCGGTTTCGCAGCGCGGCTGTCACGCAATCCTCTACGGCGAGCGCGGGGTCGGCAAGACCTCATTGTCGAATATGATTTCGGCGTTCCTCGCCAACCGCCTGTCGTTCGTCATATCGCGAACGAATTGCGACGTCTCCGATAATTACTCGTCATTGTGGACCAAGGCGCTCAGGGACATCGAGGCCTCGAGACGTCAGCCTCAGACTGGATTTCCAAGCCGGCAACTGGCTCCCTCGTCGGCCCTCGCGCTTGCCGCGCCTCTGGCCGTCGCCGGCGAGCCGCTGACGCCCGACGGGGTGCGGCGCGCGCTCCAGGACCTGTCGACGATGGCGTCGCTGATCGTCATCTTCGATGAATTCGATCGGACAAAGAACACCGAGGTCATTACCGCCATGGCGGACACGATCAAGGCTCTGTCCGACAACTCCGTCAATGCGACCGTCCTGATCATCGGAGTCGCCGATTCGGTCAACGAGTTGATCCGGGAGCACCAGTCGATCGAACGGGCGCTGGTCCAGATCCCGATGCCGAGAATGTCCGATGACGAGATCAGAACCATCATCGACAAGGGCCTCGCCCGATTGACGATGGCGATCGACGACGCCGCGCGCGAAGACCTGGTGCTGTTCTCGCAAGGGGTTCCCTATATCGCGCACCTCCTTTGCATCTATACCTGCCGCGCGGCGCTCGCGTCGGGGAGAAAAACCATCTACGCCTCGCATGTCGAGCAGGGCATGAACCGATCGCTCGATCAGTGGCAACAATCGATCAAGGCGCTCTACAACGAGGCGATCCAAAGCCCGCGCCCGGGGCACATCTATAAGGAAGTGTTGCTCGCTTGCGCCTTGGCGGAAGTCGACGATCTTCGCTTTTTCACCACCTCGGCGGTCAAGAAGCCGCTCGCCCGGATCACCAACCGGGAGTTCGACCCGTTCAACTACGCCCGTCACCTGAAGGACCTCAGCGAGCCGCCGCGAGGCCGGGTCCTTCAGCGGATCGGCGAGTCGTTCAGGCTGCGCTATCGAATCGCCAATCCGATCCTGAGGCCCTACATCATCATGCGCGGCGTCAAGGACAAACTGATCGCCAAGGATCAAATCCTGCAGTGGAAGGGCGCGGCGGATGAACGCCGCGAACCTTCTGGCCATCCGAGCAGGCATATCAGCCGAATTGACGGAGGCATTTCGATCGCGCTTAAATCCCGTCGAAGCGGCGCCTATCCCTCCATCAGCGTCGTCACATGCACGGCGACCGAGCGCGCAAGCCCCTGAAGATCATAGCCGCCTTCCAGCACCGAGACCACGCGGTCGCGGCAGGTTTTGCGCGCGATCTCCATCAGCCGCCGCGTCGCCCAGCCGTAGTCCGCCTCGACCAGATTGAGGTTGCCGAGCGGATCGCGATGATGGGCGTCGAAGCCGGCCGAGACGATGATGAGATCGGGCGAGAAGGACTCGACGCGCGGCAGGATCACGGTCTCCATCGCTTCTCGAAAGGTTTCGCCTGAATCGCCCGCCCGCAAGGGGGCATTGACGATCTGGCCGTGCTCGCCGCGCTCGCCGACCGCGCCGGTGCCCGGATAGAGAGGCATCTCATGGGTCGACGCATAGGTGACGGTCGGATCGTCCCAGAAGATGTGCTGGGTGCCGTTGCCGTGATGGACGTCGAAATCGACGATCGCGACCCGCTCGGCGCCGTGCGCCGCCTGGGCGTGCCGCGCGGCGATTGCCGCATTGTTGAAGAAGCAGAAGCCCATCGGGTTGGCGACCTCGGCGTGATGGCCTGGGGGGCGGGCAGCGACGAAGGCGTTGCGAACCTTGCCGCTCATCACTTCGTCGACGGCGAACAGGGCGCCGCCGGCCGAGCGGAGGGCGGCTTCATAGCTCCCGGGCGACATCGACGTATCTGGATCGACTTGCGTCAGACCTTGCTTGGGCGTCGCCGCGCGGATGGCCTCGATATAGTCCTTCGGATGAACTCGCGCGACGGCCGCAAGGTCCGCGCGCGGGGCGAGGTCGCGCGCCAGCATCTGAAACATTTCGCTCTCGAGCGCCCGCTCGATCGCCCGCAGCCGGTCAGGGCGTTCGGGATGGCCCTCGCCCATCTCGTGCGCCAGGCAGGCGGGGTGACTGATGACGAGGGTGGTCACTGTGGCGACGTCCTGCCTGGCGATTTGCGCTTCCCCGTAGTTTGACCCGCACTCTTGCGCCAACCCGGGGGAAAGTCCATTCGCCGTCGCGCCGGGGCTGGCGCGTGGGCGCGATAACGCGTAGTGTCGGGGGCGGCGCTCGCGAGCCGACTGGACGAAAGGCTTGAAGCCGACCCCATGACGGCGAAAGACCAAGAGGCCCCGCCATTCTGGCGGGTGAAGACGCTCGACGAGATGAGCCCGTCGGAATGGGAAAGCTTGTGCGACGGCTGCGGCCGCTGCTGTCTCGTCAAGCTCGAGGATGAAGACGACGGCAGAATTGATTTCACCGACATTGGCTGCAAGCTCCTCGACGCCAAGACCTGCCGTTGCCTCGACTATCGGCAACGTCACCGGCGGGTCCCCGATTGCGTCAAACTGACCCCAGCCGCGGTTCGCGAACTGAGTTGGCTCCCCGTCACTTGCGCCTATCGGCTGGTCGCCGAAGGACGAGATCTTTATCCTTGGCACCCCCTCGTTTCGGGGTCTTCCAACAGCGTGCATGAGGCCGGCGTCTCGGTCCGCGGCCGGGTCTTTGCGAGCGAGACCGATCTTGCGCCCGAATATTGGTCGCGGCGGGTCGTCAAATGGCCGAATCGGAAGCCGCGCGCGAGGCGCTGACGCCTTGCGCCGCCAATCGACCTGGCGCCTATCCGCTTTCCCGCAGCAATCCCGCCGCCCGCAACCGCTCGGCGAGCGCGTCGGCGTCAACATAGACAAAGCCGGTGAGGCCCGCGCGCTCGGCGCCGGCCACGTTCCTTAAGCTGTCGTCGACGAACAGCGCCGCCTCCGGCGCCGCGCCGAGCCGGGCGAGACAGCGGCGATAGACCTCCGGGTCGGGCTTGCGGGCGCGAAATTCGGCCGAGACGAAGATATTGCGGCCGAAGATCGGCCTGAGCTCGGGAAAGATCGCGTCGATCTCGCGCGCGACCAGGAGATTGTTATTGGTCAGAACTGCGACCGAAGCGCTCCGCTTGACCGCGGCCGCAAGCTCGAGCGCCTTTGGCAGCGGCGCGACCGCAGCGCGCAGCGATGCGATCCATGCGTCGACCGTCAAGCCGACGCCCAACCGCTCGGCGAAACCGGCGAGGTAAGCCTCGGCTTGCATGGCCCCCAGGTCGCCAAGGTCCTCGTAGCCGGAGCCCCAGATCGCGGCCTCGACGAACGAGGGCGGCTTGCCGCTCGCTTCGGCCAGACGGGCGACGCGGATCGCGCGATCGTAGCGGCACAGGACGTCGTTCATATCGAAGAGAACGGTCGAGATCATCGGGTCGCTGCGCCCGCCGCATGCGCCGTCCAAAGTCTGGCGCGACTTTAGGCCGAGCGGAGGGCGCAAAGACGTCAAGCAATGATGGCGCCAAGCCCAACAGGGGAAGGCCTCAAGGCGAGGGCCATGAGGTTCGTCGCCGGCGTTAACCATCCGCGGACCTCGCCCGCGCGCTCACCGATCATTCAGCCGCCATTCAACGACGGCGGACTAGATCTGGGCCTGCCACGAACCGAAAGGTGATCTCATGCGAAAAATCCTGTTTGGGTCTGCGCTTGCGTTGGTCGGCCTCGCCGCCGCCATTCCCGCGGACGCGATGCCGTTTCCTCCACTCGCCGACCAGGCGCCATCTGCGATCACGCTCGCACGAGGCGGTTGCGGCATCGGCTTTCATCGCGGACCATACGGCGGGTGCCGACCAAACGGCGGCGGGTACTATGCCTACGGCTACCACCCCTATGCTCGCCCCTACGCCTACTACCCCTATGCTCGCCCCTATGCCTATTACGGCCGCCGTTGCTGGTGGCGCGGAGGAGTGCGGGTCTGCGGGTGAACGAGCTTGAGGCGCGGGCCTTATGTGAGGGCCTGCGCTTCGCGCCGCCGCGCTCGGCCGCGCCCTCAGCGTTTCGCGCCAGCGGTTGAGATTGGCGAGCTCCGGCGGGACGGCGATGCGCGCGGGCCGGGCGAAATCGAGCGCGACCAGTCCGGTGATGTCGGCGACGGTGAACCGGTCGCCGGCGATGAAGGGACGGTCGCTGAGCGCCTCGTCGACGATCGCCATCGCGCGGAGCGCCCTCGGCCGGTTGGCCGCCGCCCAGTCGGGAACTTGCGGGTTCTCCATCTCCGCCATATGCGGATGGCTGTGTCTCAGCACCTGGGCGATTGGAAAGAGCAGGCGCAATTCGAGCTGGCGCTGCCACATCTCGATCATCGCCCGCTCAAGCGCCGTCGCCCCGAACAGATTCGGCTCCGGCCATAATTCCTCGATGTAGCGGCAAATGGCGACCAATTCTGCGATCTTCGTTCCGTCGTCGAGTTCGAGGACAGGGATGGTCTGGAAGGGATTGAGGGCTGCAAATTCAGGCGTCTTGTGCTCGAGTTTGGCGAGATCGACCTCGACGCGTGGGATCGAGACGCCCTTTTCGGCAAGGAAGATCCGGACCCGGCGCGGGTTCGGGGCCAAATTGGAGTTGTAAAGCTTCATGCCGCCCCTGCCCGACCGGCCATTCCCCGCGACATCGGCGAGTTGAGCAACTCTTAAGCCCGGCGCCGCCCGGCGGGAATTGGCGCCCGAGGACTTAACAACGTTAATCGAAATATCCTCAACAATCTCTCAATCCCTGGCCATCGCGTCAGTTGCTCGTTAATCATTCCGGCCGCATGATTGATGCGAGTGATGGCGTGCGTGTCGGGCGGTTATGAGCGACGTGGGGGCCGATCAGCCGGGGAGCGGGCCGAGAAGCGATCCCGAAGCCGCCGCGCGCCGGCGCAAGATGACCGTCCAATTGAGGGAGGCGCGGCGGTCGCTTTCCGAGCCCGATGCGATTCCGAGCCATTCCGCGGCGATGGTGCGCCTGTTCGCCGAGATCAACCGCAGCGCGACGCCGATGCTCGGGATCATCGCGCTTGGCGTCTGCGCAACCGCGCTGGCGTGGGTCGACGCCGGCCCGCTGGTCACCTGGATCACCTTCATCGCCTGCGCGATCGCGATCGGCTATGCGCTGCCGATCGCGTTCCTCGACAGCAGCGATAAGGAAAAGGCCGCCGGCGCATGGCGGCGCAAGTTTGTGCTGTCGACGGCGCTTTGCGGCTCGGCCTGGGCCTATCTCATTGTCGCGCTGCTGCGGTCGGGCGACCCGAACGCGCAGCCGTTCGCCATTGTCGTGATGCTTTTGGTCTCGACCGTGATGTCGCTTCTCGCCGCGGCCATTCCGGCCGCGTTCGTCGCCGGGATGCTGCCGATGATCATCGGCGTCGTCATCCTCTATGCCCCGCGTCTGCAGGGGGCGGCGCTGCCGACTGCGGCGCTGGCGATCGGCGCCATCGGCTATTTCCTGGTCGTCGCCCGCCGGCTGCACGCCGCGGCGGCGCAGAACATTTCGTTCCAGGCCGAAAAGGACTCACTCATCGCCGAGCTCGAGCAGGCCAAGCTCAATTCGGACGAGGCGCGCCGGCGCGCCGAAAGCGCCAATTTGGCCAAATCGCGGTTCCTGGCGACGATGAGCCATGAACTGCGCACGCCGCTCAATGCGGTGCTCGGGTTCTCCGAAGTGATGAAGGGCGAGCTGTTCGGACCCCATACAGTGCCCGCCTACAAGGAATATTCGACCGACATCCACTCGAGCGGCCAGCATCTCCTGATGCTCATCAACGAAATTCTCGACCTGTCGCGGGTTGAAGCCGGGCGGTACGAACTGAAGGAGGAGCTGGTCTCGCTCACCGGAGTGGTCGAGGAATGCCGCCGCCTCCTGGCGATGCGGATCGAACGGCGTCATCTCGCCATCTCCGAATCGCTGGAGGAGGACTTGCCGCGCATCTGGGCCGACGAACGAGCTGTGCGCCAGGTGACGCTCAACCTGCTCACCAACGCGATAAAATTCACCCCCCAGGGCGGCTCGATCGTCATCAAGGTCGGATGGACCCGGACCGGCGGTCAATACTTATCGATCCGCGACACCGGGCCCGGCATTCCGCCCGAGGAAATCCCGATCGTGTTGTCGTCCTTCGGTCGCGGCGCGCTGGCGCAGAAGAACGCGGAAGAAGGCACCGGTCTCGGCCTGCCGATCGTCAAGGGTCTGGTCGAGCTGCACGGCGGCGAATTCCGCTTGAACTCGACGCTGCGCTTCGGAACCGAAGTGATTGTCATATTCCCGCCGGAACGGGTGATGGACACCCTGCCGGCCTTCGACCCCGAACCGGGCCCCGACGCGCCCGAGCGGCGCCGGCGACGGATGCGGCGCCGGCGCGATCCCGCTCACGCGGCCTGAGGCCGCGTCAGAGGCTCGGCGGCTTGTACGGCCCGGCTTTGGCGCTTGCCGTCGAATTGGGCGCAACCGCGTTGGGGGTCGGGTCGGCGACGGCGACCTTGTCGCCGGTCTGGGTGGATTCGAGGGCGTTGTCGACGAGCCGGTCCATCGGCGAGAGGCCGGATGCGATCTCCACCCGATTGCCGAGATTGCGCCCGACAGCGACCGGCTTCGAAAGTGACTCTGTCGTCAGAGTCGAGCGCGGCGACCGTCATGCCGTGAGGGCCGAAGATGAGGGCGGTCAGCGGGACGGACAGCGTGTCCGAATCGGCAGGTATATGGAAGTGGACTTCGGCGAAGGCGCCAGGCCAAAGCTTCCCGTCGCGATTGTCCGCCTGCAGCTCGATGAGCGCGGTGCGCGAGTTTTCCGCGAGCGAATTCGATGTCGACACCAGCTCGGCTTGAAAGGTCTCCTTCTGACCGGGCAGATGGAGCGCGGCCTTGATCCCCGGCGTGAGGTCTCCAAGGAAAGCCTGAGGCGCATTCACGTAAATGCGCATGCGGGAGATGTCGGCGACCTGGAACAGCGCGCGCCCAGTCGTGCCGCCGGCGTTGACGAGATCGCCGATGTCCACGCTGCGCGCCGTCACCACGCCGTCGAAGGGCGCCTTGATCTGTTCGAAGCCGGTGAGCTCCTCGAGCCGGCTCACCGCGGCCTGCTGCGCCACGACGTTGGCCTTGGCGACCGACACCGCCGCAGCCAGGGACGCTGCGTTCAAGCGGTCGGTGTCGCCTTGTTGCTTGCTCTGCCAGCCTTGAGCGACGAGCTGCGAAGTCCGCTGGTCGGTCACGTGGCCGAGATCGGCGTTGGCCTGCGCCTGTTGAACCGCCGCCTGGAGCTGAACCAGCTGCCCCCTGGCTTGTTCGAGCTGCTGATCGAGATCCGGCGCCGAGATCGTCGCCAGAACCTCGCCCTTCGTCACGCGCGCGCCGATGTCCTTGTTCCAGGCGGTGATATAGCCGCTGGCGCGGGCAAAGAGAGAGCCGGTGATGAACGCGGCCAGGTTGCCCGGCAAAATCAGGTCCTGTTCTGCGGATCCTCGCTCTGGCCGGACAACCCGCACCGTCGGAATGGTCTGCGCATTGGTCCAGGCCGTGACCTCCAGCTTGCTCCTGGCGCGATCCATAATGCCCGAGACCGCGAGGCCGACGGCGCCAATCGCCAGCACGATGATGAAAATCAAAACGCGATGCGTCTTGCGCGGGGTGACGGAAGATTCAGAGGACATGAAAAGCGCTCCGGATCAGGCGGGAGAAGGCAGGCCGGCGAACAACTCCGCCGCATTGGCTTTGTCTTTGCTCGGATGAAGCCGGTGCACGATCGAGAACACGGTCGGCACGAACAACAGCGTCGCGACAGTCGCAAACATGAGGCCGCCGATGACGGCGCGTCCCAGCGGCGAGTTCGGCCCAGGCTCGATGGCCATCGGCAGCATGCCAATGATCATGGCGAGCGCCGTCATCAGCACCGGCCTGAAGCGCGTGGCGCCGGCCGCGAGCGCGGCCTCCACCGCGCCCTTCCCCTCCAGCATTTGCTCGCGCGCGAAGCTGACGACGAGGATGCTGTTCGCCGTCGCCACGCCCATGCACATGATGGCCCCGGTCAGCGCGGGCACCGACAGGGTCGTATAGGTGAGGAACAGCATCCACACGATGCCGGCCAGCGCCGCCGGAAGCGCGGTGATGATGACGAACGGGTCGAGCCAAGACTGGAAGTTGACGACGATGAGCAGGTAGATCAGCACAGCCGAGAAGGCCAAGCCGATTATGAGCTGCTGGTAGGCGCTGGCCATGGTCGCCACCTGGCCCCGGATCGTTATGGTCGACCCTTTGGGAAGCTCTCCCCGGGCGTCGTCGACAATCTTCTGCACGTCCGCGGCGACGCTGCCGAGATCGCGATCCTGGGTCGTCGCGTAGATATCGACAATGCTGCGAATGTCGTAATGCGAAGCAATCGCGTCGAGCGGCTCGGGCGAGAAGGTCGCAAGACCGCCGAGCAGCTGGGTCGAATTGGCGGTGGCGAGCGGCACGTATTTGAGGTCGCCGAGCGTATCGATGCCATACTGCGGGGTCTGGACCGAGACGGCGTAGGAGACGCCGGTCGTCGGGCTCAGCCAGTAGGTCGGCGCCGTCTGGGTGCTGCCTGAGAGCGTCGTCTGAAGGCTGGTCGAGGCGTCGTTCTCGGTGAGCCCCACGACGCCGGCGAATTCTCGGTTGAACTCGACCCGGAGCGCCGGGTCCTGGAAGGCTTCCTGGATGCGCGGATCGGCGATTCCGGGAACACGGCGAATCTTCGCCAAAAGCTTGTTGGCGAAGGCGCGGCTCGCGTTGACGTCATTGCCAGCGATCTGGACATCGAGCGGCGCGGGAGAGCCGAAGTTGAGAATCTGGCTGACCATATCCGCAGGCAGGAAAGAGAAGGTCGCGCCTGGAAACGTCTTTGGGAGTTGCTCGCGCAGCGCCTTCACGTAAGCGTCGGTCGGGGTCGCGCCCTCGCGCAGGCTCACGAGCATGTCGGCGTCGAAGACGCCGATCGTTCCTGTGTTCTGGTACGAGAGATTGATGCCGCTCGCCGGCAGGCCGATGTTGTTGACGATGCTTGCGACCCGGTCAGGCGGAATGATCGAACGAATCTTCTGTTCGACCTGATCGGTCAGCCGCGTCGTTTCCTCGATGCGCGTTCCTGTCGGCGCCCTCATATGGATTTTGATCGCGTCGGACTCGACCGAGGGAAAGAAGTCCTGGCCCAGGAATGGGGCGAGTCCGAGCGACAGCAGGACAACGCAGAGGAAGCCGCCCGCGAAGATGAAGCGGCGCCGCAGCGCCAGTCCGAGAATCCCCAGATAGCCTTGGCGAAAGCGCTCGAAATTATGCTCGAAGCCCTGCTGAAGGCGGCGGAACACCCCGGCGCGGCGCGCCTCGCCCGCGTCGCGGCCCGGCGCGTGATGAGGATGCTGACTCACCAGCAGGAAATGCGCCATCGTCGGCACGAGCGTGTAGGTGAGGATGTAGGAGGCGATCATCGCGAAGACGACCGCCGTCGCGAGCGGACGGAAGAGATAGCCCGCGACGCCGCCGAGCGCGAGGAGAGGCGCAAAGGCGATGCAGATGCAGAACAAGGCGACCGTCGCCGGCGGCATGATTTCCTTCGCGCCGTGGATGATGGCGGTCAGGACGTCCTCGCCAAGCTCCTCCATATGGCGGTTGATGTTCTCGATGGTCACCGTCGCATCGTCGACGAGAATGCCGACCGCGAGCGCAAGGCCGCCGAGAGTCATGACATTGATGGTCTGGCCGAGCAGGGCAAGCGCGATCAGCGAACTCAAGACCGCAAGCGGGATTGAGACCGTGATGATGAGGGTCGATCGCCAGCTGCCAAGAAACACGAGGATCATCAAGCCGGTAAGCGAGGCCGCGATCAATCCCTCGCGCACGACGGCGGTGACCGAAGACTTGACGAAGTCGGACTGGTCCGCGACGAACTTGAGGTCGACGCCGGGGGGGAGCGTCGCCTCGATCGCCGGGAGGCGCGCCTTGATGCCGGAGATGATGTCCAGCGTGGACGCCGAGCCGATCTTGAGAACGGACATCAGCACGCCCTTGCGCCCGTCGAGCTGGACGACGTTGGTCTGCGGCGGCGAACCGTCGTGGACGTACGCGACGTCGCGCATGAACACGACCGCGCCGTTGACCACCTTGACCGGGATATTGTTGAAGTCCGCGACCGCCTTGGGCGAGTCGTTGAGGTCGACGGTGAATTCGTAATTCCCGATCTTCTCCGTGCCGACCGGATTGATCTGGTTCTGCAGGGCAAGCGCGTTACCGACATCGGTAGCTGAGAGATTGTGGGCGCGCAGCGCATTCTGGTCGAGGTCGATCTGCACCTGGCGCGTCGCGCCGCCATAGGGGTACGGAAGCTGGGCGCCTGCGACCGTGGTGAGTTGCGGCCGGATAAAGTTCTGGGCGAGATCGAAGAGCTCGACCTGAGAAAGCGAGTCGCTGGACAAGGCCAGTTGAATGATCGGAACGCTCGAGGCGTTGTAGGCCAGGATGATCGGCGGCGTGGCCCCTTGCGGAAGTTGCTTGAGAATTGTTTGCGAAATCGACGTGACCTGCGCCTGCGCGGCGTTGATGTTCGCGCTCGGCTGAAAGAAGATCTTGATGACGCCCATGCCGGGAAACGACTGCGACTCGATATGCTCGATGTCGTTGACGGTGGTCGAGAGCGCTCGCTCGTATGGGGTGACGATCCGGCCGGCCATGTCATCCGGCGAGAGGCCGGTATAGCTCCACACCACCGAGATGACCGGGATGCCGATATTGGGAAAGATGTCAGTCGGGGTCCGGATCGCCGACAGCGAGCCGAAAATCATCACCAGAATCGCCGTCACGACGAAGGTGTAGGGACGCGCGAGCGCCAACCGGACGACGGCTGTCATGGACCTCAAGCCTGCAATTGAATCGCTGCGCCCTTTTCTCGACGGCGAATCGCCGTCGCCTTGGCGAAGGGCTTGTCAGCGGCATTAGAGATATAGGCGCGGATTGCTGCAGTGCGACATCAAATCCGCTTGATCTCCCAATGAAGTGACTGGCGGCGGGGCGAAAGGGCCGTTCCCTCGCTGCGGCGCCAGTTCCCACCCGAACGGGTTATGGACGCGCTGCCGGCGCTCGATCCGAGCCTGCTCCCGCCCGGCCGGCGCCGGCCGCGCATGCGCCGCCGCCGCCCCGATCCCGCCCACACGGCGTGAGGGCGTGCGGTCCCGCAGCGCCTATGGCATTCGTGCTAGGGTCTGGCGGCGGAGGCGATGCAATGAGCGAGTCGCGAAAGCTCGCGGCGATCCTGGTCGCGGATATCGTCGGTTACAGCCGCCTCGCCGGCGCTGACGAGGAGCGCACGCTGGCGCGTATCAGGGGGCTGCGCAGCGATCTCCTCGACCCAACGATTGCGGCCCATCGCGGCCGGGTCGTCAAGCGCACCGGCGACGGCTCGATCGTCGAGTTCCGGAGCGTCGTCGACGCCGTGCGCTGCGCGATCGAAGTGCAGAACGGTATGGTCGAGCGCAACGCCGGCGTGCCGCCTGAGCGACGCATCGAATTCCGTGTCGGCGTTCACCTGGGCGACGTCGTTGAGGAGAGCGACGGCGACCTGATGGGCGATGGCGTCAACATCGCCGCGCGGTTGGAGAGCGTCGCCAAGCCTGGCGCGATCTGTCTCTCCGAGCAAGCCTACTGGCAGGTGAAGGGACGGCTCGATCTCAAGGTCACCGACCTCGGCGCAACCCAATTGAAGAACATCGCCGAGCCGATCCGCGTCTACTCGCTCGAAGTCGGCCAGCAGCCGCTAGCGGCGGCGCCGCAGCCGTCAACGCCGTCAACGCCCTCGACGCTGCCGGCCGATCATCAGGCGGCGATCGAGCGTATCCGGGCGAAGCGCGCCTTTGGGCGTCACGCGAGGATCTATGTCGCCGTCAACCTTCTGCTCATCGCCATCTGGGCGATTACCAGCCGAGGGTACTTCTGGCCGATCTGGCCGCTCCTCGGCTGGGGCGTCGGGCTCGGCATGAACTATTGGAGCGTTTTCCTCCGCAAGCCGATTTCGGACGACGAGATCCGGCGTGAACTGGAGAGGGGGCCCTAACGCCGGGCGATCGACCCGGGCTATCGCCCCTCCCTGCTTATGCCGGCTTGTCAGCCCCCGCAGGCAAGCACCGCTCGTCGTGGCCCGGCGCGCCCGGGCTGGAAATGTCTTGCGAGAATCAGAAATCCGAGCCAGTCGTAGATGCGGGCGAAGGCGAGGCGCCGGCGCCCGCCGCTTGGCAATGGGCGCCCGCGGCCTCTTCCTCGGTGAAGCGCATCAGGGTCTTGCGGCAGGTGGGGATCGTGGGGAAAGAGCGGCGGTTTCTCTTGCGACATTCGATCATCCTCCCGTCTTGTCGGGCGCCCGCGGAGCGGTCCCGCTCAGTCGTCGTCCGTCCCCTCGCCGAAGCCCGCGGCCTCGACCGCGAGATGGATCTTGTTCTGGAAGCTCGCGTCCTTTCCCGCGACCAGCAGGGGCGCGGCCTCCGCGATCGCCCGGCAAACCGCGTCGACCCAGCCCGCCTCCGACTTGGCGAAATCGCTCAATACGTAATGATAGACCAGCGCCTTGTCGCCGGGATGACCGATGCCGATCCGCACCCGCTTATAGTCATTGCCGACATGGGCGGTGATCGAGCGCAGTCCGTTGTGGCCGGCGGCGCCGCCGCCGACCTTGACCCTCACTTTGGCGGGCGCGAGATCGAGCTCGTCATGGATGACAATCAGCTCGCTGAGGTCGAGCTTCCAGAACCGCAGAGCGTCGCCGACGCTGCGGCCGGAATCGTTCATGTAGGTCTGCGGCTTGATGAGCATGACCCGCGTCCCGCCGATCGCGCCCTCGCTCGCCAGTCCCTGATGCCGGGCGCGATAAGGCCCGAATCCGTGCGCCTCGGCGATCGCGTCGACGGCCATGAAGCCGATGTTGTGGCGGTTGCGCTCATGGCGCGCGCCCGGATTGCCGAGTTCCGCGACGACCAGCATGGGGCCCTCGATCGATCAGCCTAAGCGGCGGACTTGGCCTTGCTGCAAGCCCGCCCGGCGGCGGGCCTTACTTCTTGGCGGCCGGCTTGGCGGAAGCGGCAGGCGCGGCGGCCGCCTTCGCCGGGGCGGCGGCAGCGGCGCCCTTCGCGGCGTCGGCCTTGGCCGGGGCCCCAGCCGCAGGCGCGGGGGCAGCGGCGCCGGGAGCCGCCGCGGCGGCGGCCGCTGCGGGCGCAGCGGGCGTCTCCTCGGCCATGATTGTCGGCGGCACGATCGTCACCACAGTCTGGTCCGATTTCGAGCTCGCCGGCCGGCAGCCCTCCGGCAGTTTCACCGCCGAGACATGCACGGAATCGTGGAAATCGAGGCCCGCGAGGTCGATCGTGATCGATTCCGGAATCGCGTCCGCCGGCGCCATCAGCTCGACCGTATGCAAGACAATGTTGACCGCGCCGCCCTTCTTCAATCCCGGCGAGGCCTCGCGATTGACGACATGCACCGGTACGCCAATCCGCACCCGCGACCCTGGCGCGAGCCGGAGAAAATCGACATGGACCGGCCGGTCGGAGACGACGTCGAGCTGGTAGTCGCGCGGCAGGACGCGCTCCTTGCGGCCGTCGACCTCGAGCTCAAAGATCGAAGTCAGGAAGTGGCCCGAATAGATGAGCTTGTTGACGTCCTTGTAGTCGACCGAGATCGGCTCGGGCTTCAGACCGCCGCCATAGATGACGGCGGGAACGCGGCCTTCGCGACGAACGGAGCGGGCGGCCCCCTTGCCTGTCCCGCTGCGCGTCACGGCCGCGAGTTGCTTGATCGCTGCCATGATGATGTCCTTGGTTGGTTGCTCGCGCCCTGCCTCCAGGGGTGTCGGAACCGGCGCGAAGCCGGGCCTTATAGAGAAGCGAGGCGGATTGAGCAAGAGCGGCGGCTTCTCCTTGCTTTCGCCTGTCCATCGTCGCATTGCTTCGCGTCAAGGAGAAAGAGAACATGACGGGCGTGTCGGCGAGCAACGGCAAGTGGCGCATCGAAGAGGACGCGCTCGGCGATGTGCGGGTGCCGGCCGAGCATTTGTGGGGCGCGCAGACGGAGCGCTCCCGCCAGAATTTCACAGTCGGCTTCGAACGGCACCGCTGGACCCGGCCGGTGATCCGCGCCTTCGGCCTTGTGAAGAAATGCGCTGCGCTCGCGAACCTCGAGCTCGGGCAATTGCCCAAGGTCAAGGTCGATCTCATCGTCCGCGCGGCGCAAGAAGTCGTCGATGGCAAACTCGACGAGGAATTTCCGCTCGTCGTGTTTCAGACCGGGTCGGGCACCCAATCCAATATGAACGCCAACGAAGTCATCGCCAATCGGGCGATCCAGATCGCCGGCGGGGTCATCGGATCCAAGAAGCCGATCCATCCGAACGACGACGTCAATCACAGTCAATCGTCGAACGACGTGTTCCCGACCGTCATGCACGTCGCCACGACGGCGGAAATCGACGCAGAGCTCCTGCCGGCGGTGGCTCGGTTACGCGATACCCTCGACGCCAAGGTGAAGGCTTTCGCCGACGTGGTGATGGTCGGCCGGACGCATATGCAGGACGCGACGCCGTTGACCCTGGGCCAAGTGATCTCGGGCTGGGCGGCGCAACTCGATCAGGCGATCGCCACGATCAAGAGAGCGCGACAGGGGTTGCTGCCCCTGGCGATCGGCGGGACGGCGGTTGGCACTGGGCTGAACGCGGATCCTCGTTTTGGCGATGCCGTGGCGCGCAAGCTCGCCGAGGAGACCGGCGTCCCCTTCACTTCGGCGGCCAACAAGTTCGCGGCGCTGTCCGCCGATGACGCGATGGTGAACGTGAGCGCGGCGCTGCGCACGCTCGCCGGCGCCTTGATGAAAATCGCCAATGACGTCCGCATGTATGTCAGCGGGCCGCGGGCGGGCATCGGCGAGCTCAAAATCCCGGAAAACGAGCCTGGCTCCTCGATCATGCCGGGCAAGATCAATCCGACCCAGCCTGAAGCCTTGAGCATGGTCGCGGTACAGGTGTTCGGCAACGACCAGTCCGTGGCTTTCGCCGGTTCGCAAGGGCATTTTCAGCTCAATGTCTACCGGCCGGTCACATTGCACAACGTCCTCGAGTCCATTCTGTTGCTGGCTCAGGGCTGCCGCTCGTTCGACGAGCACTGCGCCCGCGGCATCGAGCCGAACGAGAAGCGGATCAAGGAGAACCTCGACAATTCGCTTATGCTGGTGACCGCGCTCAATCCGCATATCGGCTACGAAAAGGCGGCGCAGATTTCGCTGAAAGCTTACCGGGAGGACATCAGCTTGCGGAGCGCGGCGCTTGCGCTCGGCTACGTCACGGCCGATCAATTCGACAAGTGGGTCCGTCCCGAAGACATGACCCATCCCCTGTCCGCGAAGAAGAAATAGGCGAGGCGCTGTATTCCTCGGCCTTTCGGGTGGTCTAGGCGCCGTAGGCCTTCATGAACACATCGACCCCCGCCTCGACCGAGGCTTCGATGTCCTCGCGACTGATCGAGGGGACGACGCCGAACAGGAGGCGCTTGTAGACGTGGCTCTGACAAAGATCGACGAACTGCCAAGCCGCCCGTTCGGGGTCGGGAACCTTGAGCGCCCCCGACCTTTCCAGGTTCTCGAGTTCGGCCGCAAGCCGGGTCGCGCCATAAAGCGGACCGGCCTCGTAGAAGGCCCGGCCGATGTTGGGGAATTTTTCCGCCGCGGCGATGACGACCCGGGCGAGCGCCCGCGTTCCAGGCTCTGCCATGCGGCTGATGAGCCGGACGCCAAAGTCCCTGAGCATCTCGCGCGCGTCGCCCTCGCGCCTGAACGTGCAAAGCCGCTCCGCCGATTGAGCGAATTCGCCGCGAATGATCGCCTCGAATAGATCGTCCTTGGAGTCGAAATAAGCGTAGAGCGTGCCCTTCGAGACGCCTGCAGCGCGCGCAACATCGTTCATGCTCGCGCCGTCAAAGCCGGCGCTCAGGAACACCTGACGCGCCCCGTCCACGATCTGGCGCCGTTTCGCGCCGCCGTCGCTTCTACCGCTGACCTCCTGATCCGGAACCTGCAAGTCCATATCCGTCATGCCTTTTCGAGCCGGAGATTGCTGACCGAACCGTTCGGTTCGATTTTTCTTGCCATACCCCTCGATTTGCGCTATGTCAACAAAAATAGACCGAACCGTTCGGTCATCGTTTGTTTTTCAGGGCGGATTTCCCAGATGGTCGACAACCCCGGTGTCGCGGAGCCTGCCGCGGCGACTGTGTCGCGGGCGATGACGGCGCCCGCCTCTGCGGGCTTTCCCACGCCGACCGGGTCTTCCGGCGCGCTGGCGCATCCGCCTGCAGGCGGAGCGCCGCTTGCCAAGCCGGCCCCCGCCAAGCGCTCGGGCCTGCGGCGGTTCATCGTTCCGGTGCTGATCCTCGCCGCGCTCGGCTACGGCGGCAAGACGGCCTATGACTATTTCGTCGAGGGGCGCTTCCTCGTTTCGACCGACGACGCCTATGTCGGCGCCTTGACCTCGATCATCGCCGCCAAGGCGAGCGGTCACATCACCGAGGTTCCGGTCGTCCAGAACCAGGTCGTCCACAAGGGCGACCTTTTGGTCTCGATCGACGACGGCGACTACAAGAACGCAGTCGATGCAGCGCGGGCGCGCATCGGCACCCAGGACGCGACGGTCGAGCGGTTCGCCCGCCAGATCGACGCCCAGGGCGCGATCATAGCCCAGGCCGCAGCCCAGGCGACGGCGACGGGCGCGCAAGTGAAGAGCGCCGAGGCCGACGTCGAGCGGGCGGCCCTCGAATATGACCGGTCGTACAAACTGGCGCAGACGAATTTCGGCTCACAGCAGCGCCTCGAGCAGGCCACCGCCGATCGCGACCGCACTCTGGCCGCGCTCGCCGCGGCCAGAGCGAGTGTGGCCTCGACCGCCGCGGCGCTCGACGGCGCCAAGGCCAATCTCGATGTGCTCAAGGCCCAGAAACTCGAGGCCTCGCAGCAGCGCAACGAACTCGTCACGGCCTTGGAGATGGCCGAGCGCAACCTTTCGTTCACCCGCGTAGTCGCGCCGTTCGACGGCACGATCGGCAATGTCGCCGCCCATGTCGGCGACTTCGTGCAGCCGGGAACGAGGATGATGGCGCTCGTGCCCGTGAACGCCTCTTACGTTGACGCCAACTTCAAGGAGACCCAGCTCGGTGACATCAAGCCCGGCCAAAAGGTCGACGTCGCCATCGACGCGCTCGACGGGCGAGTGGTCGAAGGCATGGTGTCGTCGATTTCGCCGGCTTCAGGGGCTCAGTTCTCGCTGCTGCCGCCGGACAATGCGACCGGCAACTTCACCAAGGTCGTCCAGCGCGTCGCAGTGCGGGTCACCTTCCCCGAGGAGGTATTGAAGGACGTCACGCTTCGGCCCGGCCTCTCGGTCGTCGCGACCGTCCACACCCGCGATCCAGACGCGCCGAAGCCGACCCTGCTCGGCGCGCTCGGGCTCGAAGCCCAGGGCGCCAAGAGCGAGAAGCCTTGAGCGACGCGGTCGCCGCCATACGGCCCGGCGGGTCGTCACCGGCCACCGACCTTGTCGTCGCCCCGGCAGCGGTCGCGCAGCGTAATTTCTCGCTTAAGCGAGTTGCGGCGTTCATCTTCATGGTGTTCGGGATGTTCATGGCGATCCTGGACATCCAGATCGTTTCGGCCTCGCTGTCAGAGATCCAGGCGGGACTATCCGCTTCGTCCGACGAAATCACCTGGGTCCAGACCAGCTATCTGGTCGCCGAAGTGATCATGATCCCGCTGTCGGGCTTTCTGTCACGGGTGGTGTCGACAAGGGTCATCTTCACGATTTCGGCCGGCGGCTTCACGCTCATGAGTTTCATGTGCGCTCACGCAAACTCGATCCAGGAGATGATCCTCTGGCGGGCGCTGCAGGGCTTCATCGGCGGCGGCATGATCCCGACTGTGTTCGCCTCCGCGTTCACCATCTTTCCCCGCGACAAGCAGCCGTTCATCGCCCCGATCATCGGCCTCGTCGCGACCCTTGCACCGACGATCGGGCCCACGGTCGGCGGCTATCTCACCGACTGGTTTTCCTGGCATTGGCTGTTCCTGGTCAATCTCGGCCCCGGCGTCATCGTCACCATCGCGGCCTGGCTCCTGATCGACTTCGACGAGCCCGACTATTCGCTCTTGGCCCATTTCGACTATGTCGGGCTGATCTCGATGGGCGGATTTCTCGGGGCGATGGAATATGCGCTCGAGGAAGGGCCGTCGAAGGACTGGTTCGAGAGCCAGCCGGTGACGATTGCGATCCTGATCTCGGCTGTGAGCGGCGTTGTCTTCTTTTGGCGGATGGCGACCGCCCGCCAGCCGATTGTCGATCTGACCGCCTTCCGCGACCGAAATTTCTGGACCGGATCGATGTTCGCCTTCGTGCTCGGCATCGGACTCTACGGCCTCACTTACATCTACCCGGTCTATCTGGCGGTGGTGCGCGGCTACTCGTCGCTGATGATCGGCAAGACCATGTTCGTGACTGGCCTGTGCATGTTTTTCACCGCCCCGCTCGCCGGGCGGCTCATGAATCGCGTCGACCCGCGGATCATGATTGCGGCCGGGTTCGTCTCCTTCGCCGTCGGCACTTACCAGGCGTCGTTCGTCACCGTCGACTGGGACTTCTGGGAGCTTCTCTGGCCGCAGGTCTTCCGCGGCGTCGGCCTTATGCTGGCCATGGTGCCGATCAACAATCTCGCGCTCGGCACCATGCCGCCGCAGAAGATCAAGAACGCCTCTGGTCTCTTCAATCTGATGCGAAACCTCGGCGGCGCGGTCGGCCTCGCCCTCATCAACACCCTGCTCGACAAGCGGATGGATCTGCATCTCGAGCGGCTGCGCGAGTCGGTGATCTGGGGACGCCGGGTGGTGGAGGACACGCTCGCCAACATGACCACGGCGATGGCCGCCCGCGGCTCCGACGCCCAGCTAGCGGCGACCCGCCAGCTCGCGCTGATCGTGCGCCGGCAAGCCGAGGTTCTGGCGCTTGCCGACGTGTTCCTGGCGCTGACCGTCCTCTTCCTCGGCTGCGTGGGCCTTGCTGCGCTGATGCGCCGCCCGGTCGCCGCCGGGGGCCCAGGCGGGCATTAGAAGCGCCGCCGCCGCCCAACCCCGCGCCTCCCGCGCAGCTTACCAATCGGTAATGAACCCCAGAGCCGATTCCCCCGGATCGCCCTTGCGGAGGGGCGCCGTGCGGCCATATTATGAGGGACGGGCGCTTGTCTGGTCTCCCGGGCAGGCGCCGCATCCTTATCACGAGGTTTCTCTCATGTCCGACTATGACCGCTACGCCAACACGCGTTACGGCGCGGGGCCGGCACGGTCCGGCGTGGCTGTCGATCAAGGCCTCCGCGCCTATATGATCGGCGTATACAACTACATGACCCTCGGGCTGGGCGTCACCGGGCTTGTCGCCTGGGCGGCGTTCCAGCTCGGCACGGTCCAGACGGAAGGCGGGCGCCTGGCGCTGACCGACTTCGGCCATGCGATCTATGTCTCGCCGCTGCGCTGGCTCATCGTGCTTTCGCCGCTGGCGCTGGTGTTCTGGCTCTCCGCCCGCATCAATTCGATGTCGGTGGCAACCGCCCGCAATGCCTTCATCGCCTTTGCAGCGCTTATCGGGCTCTCGATGTCGGCGCTGCTCGTGGTCTACACGGGAGCCTCGTTCGGGCGCGCGTTCTTCGCTACAGCGGCGGCCTTCGCGAGCCTCAGCCTCTACGGCTATACGACCCAGCGTAGCCTGTCGGCGATGGGCTCGTTCATGATGATGGGCGTTGTCGGCCTCATCATCGCGAGCCTGCTCAACGTCTTCCTGCTGCACAGCACCGGGCTTCAGTTCGGGCTGTCGATCCTCTGCGTCGTCATTTTCGCCGGGCTCACCGCGTGGGACACCCAGGCGATCAAGGAGATGTATTTCTCCGGCGACAGCTATGAAATGGCCCAGAAGAAGTCGATCCACGGCGCGCTGCGCCTCTACCTCGACTTCATCAACATGTTCCAGGCCATCCTGATGCTGACCGGCTCGCAGCGCAACAACTGACATATCGTCGTCAATTTGACGATCTAGGTTCCCTCCGGCTCGCTGATCGCGGGCCGGAGGTTCTTTAGTAAAAGCGATATTCCGTAGCGTGAGGAGGGGTCATGAGTGCGCTTCGGGCCGCGGCGGCGGTCGCATCGTTGGCGCTTACCGGCGGCGTTCAGGCGGCCGAACTCAAGATCGTCGACGTCAAAGCCTACGCCTTCCTCGAACACGCGGGCAAACTATCGGACGATCTCGTCGGCAGCGGCGAGAGCCTGGTCGACGCGCCCAGGGGCGGCGCGCTGGGGGGCGACACGGCCACTGGCCTTCTCCTCGACTTCACCTTCGAGGGCGACAAGAACGCCTCGCCCAAATATGCGACCGCGATCGTCGACCTGACCCAGACGGGTCATGCCGGCCAGCCGGTCGTCACTCACAAGGCGTTCACCAATTTCATCTTCGGCCCCGAGGGCGTCGAACATAAGGTCGTATTCCTGGAAGGAGCGATGTGCATGCCGCTCGCCATTCAGGTCCATGCCGGCAAAACCCAAAAGTCAGCGAAGCTCGATCTTTCATGCACGGAAGTTCGCGCCGAGAAGTGACAGCGGTCGGGCCGGCGGCTCAGTCGTCGCCGAGGCCGAGCACATCCGCCATCGCATAGAGTCCGGGCTTGCGCCCGTTGGCCCACACAGCCGCGTACAGCGCGCCGCGGGCGAACACCGCCCGATCCTCGGCGTGATGGCTGAGAACCACCCGTTCGCCTTCGCCGGCGAAGATGACGCTGTGATCGCCGACGACCGTGCCGCCGCGCAGCGCGGCGAAGCCGATATCGCCCCTGCGGCGCGCGCCGGTCACGCCATCGCGCGCGCGCGCCGCATGGTCCTTGAGCGAGAGCCCTCGCCCCTCAGCCGCCGCCTGGCCAAGCAGAAGCGCGGTGCCCGAGGGGGCGTCGACCTTCATCCGATGATGCATCTCGACGATCTCGATGTCGAAATCATCGGCGAGCGCCGACGCCGCGCGTCGCGTCAGCGCCGCGAGAAGATTGACGCCCATGCTCATGTTGCCCGAACGCACGATCGGGGCGTGGCGCGCCGCCGCGTCGATTCTGTCGAGATCGTCGTCGCTCAGCCCGGTCGTGCCGATCACATCGGCGATCCGCGCCTGCGCGGCGAGCCCTGCGAGCTCGACGCTCGCGGCGGGCGAAGAGAAGTCGATGATCGCATCGGCTTCGATGAGGAGCGGCAAAGGGTCGGCGACGATCGCAAGGCCGCTCGCGGGGCAGCCCGCCAGCAACGCCGGATCGGCGCCAAGCCAGGGCGAGTCCGGGCGCTCGAGCGCGCCGGTCAGCTTGAGCCCGTCCCGCTCATGGATCGTCCTTACGACCATGCGCCCCATGCGGCCTGCGGCGCCGCTGACGATCAGCCTCATCTCGGCCATTCAATCCCTCGAGCTCAGCCTGGCTGCGGGCCGTCGTAGCCTTCGGCGATGATGAGATCCACCGCCGACGCGGCGTCGCGCAATTTCGCCGCAGCGCGATATTCTTCCGAATCATGGCAGGCGAGCGCGGTCTCGTAGTCGCGAAACTCGATGACGACGTTGCGCGCCGGCGCCTTGCCCCGAGTGACGAGATGCTTTCCGCCGCGGACCAGGAAGCGGGCGCCGAATTTGGCGAACGCGGCCGCGTTCGCCTTGACATATTGCTGGTAGACTTCGGGATCGCGCACATCGACATGGACAATCCAGTAGCCTTTCGGCATCGTCAGAACTCCCTCGACCAGAACCATTTCGATTTCCGCGGCGCCCTCGCGCAGCTTGCGCGCCGCCTGATATTGCTCGGAATGGAAGTAGCGGCGGGCCGCTTCGTAGCTCTCGAACTCGAGCACGACATTGCGACCGCGCGCCTTGCCTTCCAGCGCCTCGCTGCGCCCGCCGCGCGCGAGCGGCTTGCCGCCGTGGTCGGCGATCGCCTTGGTCGCAGCCGCGGCGTAGCGCGCATAGGCGTCGGGATTGAGGACATCGACGCGCGAAATGACATAGCCCTTCGACATGGCGGCTCCTTCAATGGCGGGCGTGCGAGCCTAGCGTGGCCTCACGCCCGATCAAGAGATCGCTCTTTCGATTTCGGCGACGACCGCCTCGGCGGCTGCCCGAGGGTCCGGGGCCTGGGTCACCGGACGGCCGATAACGAGGTAATCGGCGCCGCTCCGGATCGCCTCGGCGGGCGAGGCGACGCGCTTCTGGTCGCCGGCCGCGGCGCCCGCTGGCCGAATCCCCGGGGTGACGAGAAGCATCTTCTGGCCGACGGTCTGGCGCAGCATCGCCGCCTCGGCGGCGCTCGACACCAGCCCGTCAGCGCCGAGCTCAAGCGCCTGCTCGGCGCGCCGCTTCGCCGTCTCGATCACGCCGAAGCGGTAGAGAGCATCGAAAAGATCATCGTCGTCGTACGAGGTCAGGACGGTGACCGCCAGGACTTGCATTCCCGAGCCTTTCGCTCCGGCGACAGCAGCGCGCATCGTCTGCGGGTAGGCGTGCACGGTCAGAAATCTCGCGCCCAGTTTCGCCGCCTGCGCCGTCGCCCGTTCGACGGTGTTCGGGATGTCGTGCAGCTTGAGGTCGAGAAAGACCTGCTTGCCGGCCGAAGACAGCTCGGGCGCGAGCTTCAGCCCGCCACCGTAGGCGAGCTCCATGCCGATCTTATAGACCATCGCGGCGTCACCGATCCGGTCGACGAGATCGCGCGCCTCGCCGACATCGGGCGTATCGAGTGCGACGATCAATCTTTCGCGGGGCTTGAGAGCGGTCACCACACGGAACCCCCGGCCGCACGGGTTTTGAGCCGATAGGTCCACACGAAGGCGGGCGGCAGATTGAGCAGGATCGGCCGCGAGCGAACCGCCGCATAGCGATTGGCCCAAGCCTCGCGAGGAATGGGCGACAGGAGACCGTAGGTGAACTGGACGAACAGACCGGCGGGCCCCATCAGCGCGAAGGCGTCGCCGATGAGCTTTTCGCGCCGCTCAGGCGGCTGATTGAGGAGCGGCAGGCTGGAGACGACGGCGGCGACCGGCCGGCCCGCGAGTTCAGCGAGCGCGCCCGGCAGATCATAGGCGTCGCCCTCGATCACCTTGGCGGGCGCGAAGCGCTGCCTCAGAAGCCGGCAAAACCCGGAATCGTATTCGATGAGCACCAGTCGCTCGCGCGCGACGCCGGTTTCGATCAAAGACCGGGTCACCGGGCCAGTGCCGGGCCCAAGCTCGACGATGAGCCCATGCGCCGGGGGACCGGCCGCCGCCGCCATCGCCCGCGCCAGCGCTCGCCCCGACGGCGCGACCGCGCCGGTGAGCCGCGGCGCGACGATGAGCGATCTGAGAAAACGGGCGCTATCGGCGAGCCCTCGCCGATCCGGTTTGTCTAGCGCTTGACCCCGCATTCCCGCTCCGCGGATGAGCGACGAGCCCTCGGCGCCGTCGGGCGCTTATATCGAGCCGGTTCCGGCCTGGCAAAGGCGACTCAGCCGCGGCCCTCGAAAAACTCCTTCATCTTGGCGAAGAAGCCGGCGCTTTCCGGGTGGGTCTTGTGCGAGGATTCGGCGGCGAATTCGGCCAGGAGCTCGCGCTGGCGGCGGGTCAGGTTTTGCGGCGTCTCGACATTGAGCTGCACGAAGAGATCGCCCGAATCGCGCGATCGCAGGACCGGCATGCCTTTGCCTCGCAGCCTCAATTGGCGCCCGGATTGCGCGCCCTCGGGAACGCTGACCCTGGTCTCGGTCCCGTCGAGCGTCCTGACCGAGAATTCGCCGCCGAGCGCCCCCTGCACCATCGAGATCGGCACCCGGCAATAGAGATCGGCCCCGTCGCGCTGGAAGATCGCGTGCGGTTTGACACTGAGAAAAATGTAGAGGTCGCCCGCCGGCCCACCCCGCATCCCCGCTTCGCCCTCGCCGGTCAGCCGAATGCGCGTGCCGTCTTCGACGCCGGCGGGAACGTTGACCGACAGCGTACGCTCCCTGGTCACCCGGCCGGAGCCGGCGCATTTGTCGCAAGGGTTCTCGATCGTCTGCCCGCGCCCGTGACAGGACGGGCAGGTCCGCTCGATGGCGAAGAAGCCCTGCTGCGCCCGCACCCGCCCATGGCCGCCGCAGGTCTTGCAGCTCACGGGCTTGGAGCCCGCGCGCGCGCCCGAGCCGGCGCAGGCTTCGCAGGCGATCGAGGTCGGCATGCGGACGGTTGCGGTCTTGCCGCGAAACGCCTCTTCAAGGGTGATCTCGAGATTGTAGCGCAGATCGGCGCCGCGCTCGCGGCCCGAGGACTGGCGGCCGCGCCGCCCGCCCATCATGTCGCCGAACAGATCGTCGAAGATGTCGGACATCGAGGCGGCAAAGCCGTCGTTCATGCCGCTCGGATCGAACGCGGCGTGACCATAGCGATCGTAGGCCGCGCGCTTCTGGGCGTCCGACAGGTGCTGATAGGCTTCGTTCAGCTCCTTAAACCGCGCCTCGGCCTGCTTGTCGCCCGGATGCCGGTCGGGATGACACTGCATCGCCGCCTTGCGAAAGGCGGACTTCAATTCAGCGTCACTCGCCGTTTTGGAAACGCCCAGAGTTTCGTAGAAATCGCGCTTGCCCATCGTTCAGCGCGCCCGCAGCCTATGCATGCCTCAGACCTGCTTCTCCCGCGCCGCTTCCTTGCGCATCGGCCGGTTGGATCTTCGCCGTTTCGGCGACAGCCAAGTCTCCGCCCGCCATCGCGGCGTCCCCCAACAGCGAGGCCGGCCGTTTGTAGGCGGCCGACGTCTTTCGTTCAGGACGACTTCTTCTTGTCGTCGTCGACCTCGCGGAACTCCGCATCGATGACGTCGTCCTTGGCCTCTGCGCCGGCCCCGGCGCCGGCGTCGCCCGGCGCTCCACTCGCCTGCTGGGCCTTGTACATGGCTTCGCCGAGCTTCATTTGCGCCTGCATCAGGTCGTTGGTGCGGGCCTTGATCGCCTCGACGTCCTCGCCCTGCAGCGCCGTACGGAGGGAAGCGACCGCCGACTCGATGGCGCTGCGATCGGATTGGGCAACCTTGTCGCCATAGTCCTTCAGCGCCTTTTCCGCGTCATGGGCCAGCGCCTCGCCACTGTTCTTGGCGTCGACCAGCTCGCGCCGCT
Source organism: uncultured Alphaproteobacteria bacterium (assembly GCA_963794155.1). Taxonomy (GTDB): domain Bacteria; phylum Pseudomonadota; class Alphaproteobacteria; order Rhizobiales; family Beijerinckiaceae; genus Roseiarcus. The sequence continues at coordinate 107,012 of CAWCCX010000016.1, forward strand.
TCTTGTCCTCGGCGGCGTGGGCTTCCGCGTCCTTCACCATCCGGTTGATGTCGGCTTCGCTCAAGCCTCCCGAGGCCTGGATGCGAATTTGCTGCTCCTTGTTGGTCGCCTTGTCCTTGGCGGTGACGTTAACGATGCCATTGGCGTCGATGTCGAACGTCACCTCGATCTGCGGCACCCCGCGCGGGGCCGGGGGAATGCCGACCAGGTCGAATTGGCCGAGCGCCTTGTTGTCGGCGGCCATCTCGCGCTCGCCCTGGAAGACCCGGATCGTGACCGCGGTCTGGTTGTCCTCGGCGGTCGAGAACACCTGGCTCTTCTTGGTCGGGATGGTCGTGTTGCGTTCGATGAGCCGGGTGAAGACGCCGCCCAGCGTCTCGATGCCGAGCGACAGCGGGGTGACGTCCAGGAGCAGCACGTCCTTGACGTCGCCCTGCAGCACGCCCGCCTGGATGGCGGCGCCGACGGCGACGACTTCGTCCGGGTTGACGCCCTTGTGCGGCTCCTTGCCGAAGAACTGTTTGACGACTTCCTGCACCTTGGGCATGCGGGTCATGCCGCCGACCAGGACCACCTCGTCGATCTGACCGGCCGAAAGGCCGGCATCCTTCAGCGCCTTGCGGCACGGCTCGACCGTGCGCTGGATCAGGTCGTCGACCAGCGCCTCGAATTTGGCCCGGGTCAGCTTGAGCGCCAGGTGCTTCGGCCCGGTCGCGTCGGCGGTGATGTAGGGCAGGTTGATCTCGGTCTGGGTCGCCGACGACAGCTCGATCTTCGCCTTTTCGGCCGCCTCCTTCAGACGCTGGAGCGCGAGCTTGTCCTTGGTCAGGTCGATGCCCTGCTCCTTCTTGAACTCGCCCGACAGATATTCGACCAGGCGCATGTCGAAATCTTCGCCGCCAAGGAAGGTGTCGCCGTTGGTCGACTTCACTTCAAACACGCCGTCGCCGATCTCGAGGATCGATATGTCGAACGTGCCGCCGCCAAGATCGTAAACGGCGATGGTGCCGGCTTTCTTCTTGTCGAGGCCATAGGCAAGCGCGGCCGCGGTCGGCTCGTTGATGATGCGTAGCACCTCGAGGCCCGCGATCTTGCCGGCGTCCTTGGTCGCCTGACGCTGGGCGTCGTTGAAATAGGCCGGAACCGTGATGACCGCCTGGGTCACCGGGCCGCCGAGATAGGCCTCCGCCGTCTCCTTCATCTTCTGCAGGATGAAGGCCGAGATCTGCGAGGGCGAATATTGCTTGCCGTCAACGGACACCCACGCGTCGGCATTGGGGCCGCGGATGATCTTATAGGGGACGAGCGCCATGTCCTTCTTGCTGATCGGATCGTCGAACGATCGGCCGATCAGCCGCTTGATCGCGAAGATGGTGCGCTCTGGATTGGTCACCGCCTGCCGCTTGGCCGGCTGGCCGACGAGACGCTCGCCATCGTCGGTGAAGGCGACGATCGAAGGCGTCGTGCGCGCGCCCTCGGAATTTTCGATCACCTTGGGGGTCGAGCCCTCCATGACAGCGACGCACGAGTTGGTCGTGCCGAGATCGATGCCAATTACTTTCGCCATATCTTTCCCCTGTTCCTTCGCGGGACCGCCAGGCCCCAAAGCGGCCGAGCTTTCAGGAAGCATTCCGCCGCGCCCTTTAAGCCGTCGGCCTCGCTCTTCCGATCCCCGTTTCTCAACGCCAGATTTCCGCTGGTACGGCGCGATTTCGCGCCCGAACCTGCCAGTCGGGGCGTATATAGGTGGGGCGATTTGGCGGCGCAAGGCGCGCAAGCGGCGGATTCTTCAAGCTTTGAGCCGGCTCATCCGCGCCGCAGAGCGGCTTCCCCTTTTTCCTGATCGCTTCTAGAGTTCGCGCATGAGTCGGCGGTTTTATCTCCTCTTTTGCGGTTTCCTCGCCGCCCTCGCGGCGAGCGAGGCTGGCGCGCAACTCGTGCTCCCTGGCGCCGCTCCGGCGACGCCGCAAGGGGCGACGGCTGCACCAGCCAAACCCAAAAGCGGAGGCGCCGGGCTCAAGGGCGGGGGGGCGATCGCCAAGGGCGCAAAGCTCGCATCCACGCCCGCCGTCGCCAGTCTCGCCGGGCGTGCGCTCATGCTCAACGGCAAGTCCGGGCTCCTCCAGATTTCCGGCGACGACACGGCGGCGACCATCGAAAAGCTGCAGCTCGCCGGCGAGGGCGTGTCCAATTCCTCACAGCGTTGCGTCGTCGATATCGTCGGCGAGAAGCCGATTCAAGCGACCAGCGTCGGCCGTCCCGACGGGCTGGAACGCTTCGAGGCCGACGTCCCGGCGTGCCCATTCTCCTTCGACGTCGTCGACGGCGCGGCGCTAGCGCCGTCGCAGATCACCGCATGCGTGTTCAAGGCCGCCGATTGCCAGACCAGTCCCGGCGGGCTTTGGGGCCCCGACGGCGCATCGCTGGTCGGCGACGCCGCCAAGTTCGCCAAGGAGCGCGCCGAGGCCGAGAAGGCGATGGCCAAGCTCGTGCGTGCGATCGAGGACGGGGCCAAGGACAGCCCGGAGGCGGCCGACCTCGTGCGCGACCAGAACGCCTTCGCCAGCCAGCGCGACGAAACCTGCCGGGATTACGACAAGGAAAGCGTCCACGGCTACTGCGCCTTGCGCCTCACTCAAGCTCGGGTCGCGCTCCTCGAGAGGCGGCTCAGTGAGTTCACCAAAGCCGCCGCCGGCAAGGCGGCGAGCGGCAAGCCGGACAAGCCGAAGCCGAAGAAGGGTGACAAGCAGCCGTGAGCTTGCGCCGCGTTGCGGCCGGCGGCCATCGAGGCCAGCGCCGCAGGCCACGGCTCCGCGCGCGGCGGCCGACGCGCGGGCTTTCCCCAATCTTCGTTACAGGAGCTCAATAGGGCTTATTTATCTGGCGCGCAGGGTCGGGTAACCTGACCCAAAGCCGAGTCGCCGCCTTGGCCCAGCCGAGGCCGGTGGTTTGCGCCAATCTGGGGAATTGAGGCATGTGGCAGGAATTCAAGGAATTCGCCCTGAAGGGCAACGCTCTCAGCCTCGCCGTCGGCGTGATCATCGGCGCCGCCTTCGGCAAGATCGTCGATGCTCTGGTCAACGACATCATCATGCCGATCATCGGCATCGCCGGCAAAGCCGACTTTTCCAACTATTTCATTCCGCTCTCGAGCGCCGTGACCGCGACCAACCTCGCCGACGCAAGAAAACAGGGCGGCGTGTTCGCCTACGGCGACTTCATCACGATCGTGATCAACTTCGCCATCGTCGCCCTCGCGCTATTTGTCGCGATCAAGGGGATCAACATGCTGACCCGGCAGGCGGCCAAGGAGCCTCCGCCCCCCGCGCCGCCGACTCAGGAAGTCGTTCTCCTGACCCAGATCCGCGACGAGTTGGCGAAGCGCTGAGCCGACCAGCGCTGGCTTCTCAGAGCGCGACTCGTCTGAGCCTGAGCGCGTTGGCGATGACGCTGACCGAGGACAGCGCCATCGCCGCGGCGGCGATGATCGGCGACAGGAGCAGGCCGAAAACCGGATAGAGGACGCCGGCGGCGATCGGCACGCCGGCGGCGTTATAGATGAAGGCAAAGAAGAGACTCTGCCGGATGTTGCCCATTGTCGCCTGCGACAGGCGGCGCGCCGTCACGATCCCCTTCAGGTCGCCCTTGAGCAGGGTTACGCCCGCGCTCTGAATTGCGACGTCGGTTCCCGTTCCCATCGCAATCCCGACATCGGCGGCCGCGAGCGCCGGCGCGTCGTTCACGCCGTCGCCCGCCATGGCGACGATGCGTCCCTCCCTGCGCAGCCGCTCGACAACCTTTCCTTTGTCCTCGGGAAGGACTTCGGCCTCGACTTCCGCGATATCGAGCTTGCGCGCGACGGCATCGGCGGTCGTGCGGTTGTCGCCGGTGAGCATGACGACCCGGATTCCCGCTTCGCGGAGAGCACGGATCGCCTCTGGGGTCGTCGCCTTGATCGGATCGGCGATCGCCAGCACGCCCGAGGGCTTGCCGTCGATCGCGACGAAGATCGCGGTCGCGCCTGCGGAGCGCAAATTCTCCGCCGTCTTTTCAAGCGCCGATACGTCGATCGCGCCGGCCTGCATCATCAGGCGGTTGCCGATGTCGATCCGCCGGCCCTCTACAGTTCCAGTGACGCCCTTGCCGGAGGGAGAATCGAAATCCTGAACCGGCGACAGCCCGAGCTTTCGCTCGGTCGCGGCCTCGACAATCGCGGCGGCGAGCGGGTGTTCGCTGCCGTATTCGAGGCTTGCGGCGAGGCGCAGCAGATCGTCCTCGGCGAGGCCGCCGAAGGCCCGCACGGCCACGACTTTCGGCTTGCCTTCCGTGAGGGTTCCCGTCTTGTCGATCACCAGCGTGTCGACTTTCTCGACCCGCTCCAGCGACTCGGCGTTCTTGATCAGAACGCCGGACTGAGCGCCACGCCCGACGCCGACCATGATCGACATGGGCGTGGCGAGCCCCAGCGCGCACGGGCAGGCGATGATCAGCACCGACACGGCCGCCACCAGGGCGTAGGCGAAGCGCGGCTCGGGTCCCCAGATCGACCAGGCGACGAAGGCAAGGACCGCTATCGCGATCACCAGCGGCACAAACCAGCCGGACACTTGATCGGCGAGGCGCTGGATCGGCGCGCGGCTGCGCTGCGCCTGCGCGACCATCTGCACGATTTGCGCCAGCATCGTGTCGCGGCCGACCTTGTCGGCGCGCATGACGAAGCTTCCCGCGCCGTTCATCGTGCCGCCGATCACCTTCGCGCCGGCGGCTTTCACGACCGGCATCGACTCGCCGGTGACCATGGATTCATCGACCGTGCCGCGGCCTTCGATCAATTCGCCGTCGACCGGGATCTTTTCGCCAGGCCGGACGCGCAGACGATCGTTGATCGCGACCGCTTCAAGGCCGATTTCCTCGTCGGCGCCGTCGGCGCGGATGCGTCGCGCGGTTTTCGGCGCAAGGTCGAGCAGGGCCCGGATTGCGCCGCCGGTCTGTTCGCGCGCGCGGAGCTCGAGCACCTGGCCGAGCAGGACAAGGACGGTAATTGCCGCCGCCCCCTCGAAATATATGGCGACCGCGCAGTCCATTCCCCGGAACTCCGGCGGGAACAGGCCGGGCGCGACCGTCGCAACGACGCTATAGGCCCAGGAGACGCCCGTGCCCATGGCGATCAGCGTGAACATATTGAGACTGCGGTTCTTGATCGACGCCCATCCCCGCTCGAAAAACGGCCAGCCGGCCCACAGCACGACCGGCGTGGCCAGAACGAGCTCAATCCAGTTCAAAATGACGGGCGAAAGCAACATATGCAGATTGGTGAGATGCCCGCCCATCGCGATCGCGACCACCGGGACCGCGAGAGCCAATCCGATCCAGAAGCGCCGCGTCATGTCGATCAGCTCGGGGTTGGGGCCTGAGTCGGCCGTGACCGTTTCCGGCACAAGCGTCATGCCGCAGATCGGACAATTGCCCGGCCCGAGTTGCCGGACTTGCGGATGCATCGGGCAGGTGTAGATCGCGCCCGAGGGCGCGGGTTTCGGCGGCTCTGGCGGCGGCGTCTCAGTCGAGGCCGCCAGGAATCGGGCCGGCTCGGCGACAAGCTTGTCGCGGCAGCCGGCGGAGCAGAAATGGTAGGTCGACCCGCCGTGCTCAGCCTTGTATTGGGCCGACGCCGGGTCGACCGGCATGCCGCAGACGGGGTCGATGACGGACTTCCTGGCGTCAGCGGCCGCAGTCATCGACAAATCTCCTTGCCTCGAAGAACACGCATGCCTAGACCTTCCCATCATGGGAAGGTCAAGCGGAGTCAAGGCATGAAGATCGGCGCCGCGTCGGCGGCGAGCGGGGTCAACGCCAAGATGATCCGCCATTACGAGGCGATCGGCCTCCTCCGTCCGGCAGAGCGCAGGCAAAACGCCTATCGCGACTATGGCGAGCGCGACGTCCACGAGCTCAGGTTCATCCGGCGGGCGCGCCGGCTCGGGTTTTCGATTGCGGAAATCGGCGCTCTGCTCGCTCTGTGGCGCGACCGCGCCCGCCCGAGCCGCGAGGTCAAACGCATTGCCGAGGTCCACATCGGCGATCTTGAGGCGCGGGTCGCCGACATGCAGGCGATGGCGAAGACGCTGGGCAATCTGGTCGCCGCGTGCCACGGCGACGACCGCCCGGATTGTCCAATCCTCGACGATCTCGCGCTTGGCGGGCCTGACGGGTGAGAAACGCAGGGGATTCGAATCGCGTCTGCGGCAGGGCGAAGTCCTTGCGCGCCGGTTGGCGCTCGTCCATGAGGCTCGCATGAACGACGTCTCGTCCCCGCTGAGCCCGGAATGGCTCGATCAGATTCGGCCTTCGATGCGGACCGTCGCCACGAGCGGCATACTCGAAGTGTTCAACTATGGCCGCGGCCGGCAAGGGCTGATTCCGCTATGGGTCGGCGAGGGTGATCTGCCGACGCCGCCATTCATCAGCGAAGCGGCCAAGGCGTCGCTCGACCGCGGCGAGACCTTCTACACCTTTCAGCGCGGCGTCCCCGAACTGCGGGCGGCGATCGCCGCCTATATGACCCGCGTTTACGGCGCCGCGCCCGGAGGCGCCGCTTTCTCACCGGAGAACTTCTTCGTCACCATCGGCGGCATGCACGCAATCGAGATCGCGACCCGGCTTATCGTCGGCCCGGGCGACGAAGCGCTGATCCCGTCGCCTGCCTGGCCCAATTTCGTCGGCGCGCTCGAAATCTCTGGCGCCCGCGCCGTGCCGGTCCGCCTCGACCGGACGAGCCGCTGGAGCCTCGATCCCGACAAGCTGGCCAGGGCGGTGACGCCCGCGACGAGGCTCATTTTCTTCAACACCCCCGCCAATCCGACCGGCTTCGTCGCCACGGGCGAGGAAATCGCCGCAACGCTTTCGATCGCGCGCCGGCACGGGCTTTGGATCATCGCCGACGAGATTTACGGCCGCCTCACCTACGACGGCGCCCGCGCGCTCTCGTTCCATGACGTGATGGCGCCCGACGACAAGATCCTGTTCGTCCAGACGCTGTCGAAGAACTGGGCGATGACCGGCTTCCGGATCGGCTGGCTCGAGGCCCCGGCGGCGCTCGGCGAGGTGATCGAGAATCTGATCCAGTTCACGACCTCCGGCGTCCCGGTGTTCACCCAGCGCGCTGCGACCGCGGCGCTCGAACAGGGCGAGGCGTTCCTCGCCTCGCAGATCGACCGCTGCCAGCGCTCGCGCGATATCTTATGCGAAGGACTGGCGGCGACCGGACGGGTGCGCTTTTCCGTGCCGGAGGCGGCGTTCTATCTCTTCTGCTCAGTCGAGGGCTTCGCCGATTCGCGCGCGCTGGCGCTGAGCCTCATCGACGAAGCGGGTGTCGGCGCGGCTCCCGGCGGGGCTTTCGGGCCCGGCGGCGAAGGCTGCCTGCGCCTGTGCTTCGCCCGCGATCCGGAACAGATCGCCGACGCGACCAGGCGGATGGCGCGCTGGCTCAGGGGTTGACCGCGCGAAGGTCCGCGCTCGTCGCGACGAGCGCACAACCGCGTCGACTTTCTGGCAATCCGCTCATCGATCGTTGCCCAAAAGCACAATGCTGCCCTGGCGAACGTCCCTCTGGCGCCGCAGCAAACTTGCCTTTAGATTCCCGCCGGAAGGTCAGGAGATCGTCATGCATGCTCGCCCGCGCAGAAGCGTCCTCTACATGCCCGGCTCCAACGCCAAGGCTTTGGCGAAGGCCGCGACCTTGCCGGCCGACGCGCTCATTTTCGATCTCGAGGATTCGGTCGCCCCGGACCAGAAGATCGCGGCGCGCGCCGCGGTCGCCGAGGCGGTGCGCAAGGGCGGGCTCGGCGCACGCGAGGTCGTCATCCGCGTCAACGGACCGCACACGCCGTGGGGAGACGAGGATCTCGCCGCCGCCTCGGCCGCCGGGCCCGATGCGATCCTGCTCCCGAAGGTCGACGGTCCGGGGGCGATCATGGCCGCCGCCCGGGCGCTGCGCGAAGGCGGCGCGCCCGAGAGAACCCGGATCTGGGCAATGATGGAGACGCCGAACGCCGTTCTGAACGCCGGCTCAATCGCCGCCGTCGCCGCCGAACTCGACGTCGCGCCTGACGGTCATGGTGATGGGGCTCAACGATCTCGCCAAGGAGACCCGGGCGCGGCTCACCCCCGGCCGTCCGACCATGACCGCGTGGCTCGCCGGCTGCACGATTGCGGCGCGCGCCCACGGCGTCGACATCATCGACGGCGTCTACAACGACATCCAGGATCTCGAAGGCTTCCGCCTCGAATGCCTGCAAGGCCGCGACATGGGCCTCGACGGCAAGACGCTCATCCACCCCAGCCAGATCGACATCTGCAACGAGGTGTTCGCGCCAACGTCCGCCGAGGTTGAAAGCGCGCGCGCGATCATCGAAGCCTTCGCGCTGCCGGAGAACGCGGGAAAAGGCGCGATCCAGCTCAACGGCCGGATGGTCGAGCTCTTGCACGCCGAAATGGCGAGCCGGACGCTGGCGATCGCGGATGCGATCGCCATGCTGGACAAGGCTGCTGCCTAAGGGATAGCCGTAAGCGCGGAGTGCGTGCTTCGCGTCAGATCTTCTTGAGCCGAACGATCACATCGACCGCAGCGATCGACGTGCCGTCAGGGGCAGGGATCTCGAACTCCGGCACCCATTCCTCGGGAATGTCGGAGAGCTCCTCCGTGTCCTCGCGATAGAAGTGGTAATGCGGCCCGGTCTTGGTGTCGTACCAGAGCTTGGCGTCGTAGATCGCGATCTCCCGCAGGAGCCCGCAGCGCGCAAATTCGTTGAGGGTGTTGTAGATCGTCCCGAGCGTCGGCGCGTACCGGATCGAGCGGGTCTCGTGATAGATCATTTCCGCCGTGAAGTGCCGGTTCCCCGCGCCGAAGATCGCGCGCGCGAGATCGAGCCGTTGCCGGGTCGGCCGCACGCCGGCGGAGGCGAGCTTCCGCAGAAGGACGCCGGTGCAGGCTTCGGGATGCGCAGCGCTCTGGGTTTCCATCGACATCGCAAGCCGCCGGCAGGCTGCCAAAGCAGGCCCGCCAGCCGATCGTAGAACTCTGTGAACAGTCTCTCTAGTCCGGCTCGGCTGCATCTGCAACCTCAACCTTGGGCCGGAGCCCGCCGGGCGCAGGCCCGGGTGGGTCGTCTGATCCGCTGGCGGGCGCTCGCTATTTCCCATATTGTTCATTTTGACCGTTTCATGGGGGCATTCTCTTGGCGATTGCGGGCGGATGTCTGTGCCGCGCGGTGCGGCTCGAAATCAACGCCGAGGCGCCGCTCGGCGCCCGATATTGCTGGTGCCGGGTCTGCCAATATCTCGGCGCGGGGACCGGGGCGGTCAGCGCGCTCTTCCGTAAGGAGGACGTCGCCGTCTCCGGTCCCCTCACCGACTATGTGTGCAAGGCCGACAGCGGCGCGACGATGCACCGGCGTTTCTGCGCCCGATGCGGCACGGATGTGTTCAGCGAGGCGGAGGAGCGGCCGGCGGTTATCTTCGTGCGCGCGGGAACGCTTGACGATCCCAATCTGGCGCCGCCGTTGACGACCATCTGGACCAGGTCGGCGCCGAAATGGGCCTGCTTCGATCTCAGCCTGCCGCAGGTGGAAGCACAGCCGCCCCCGCCGCCTGTCGTCTGACCAGCGCCGGCGCGCGGCGAGACGGCGCAGGAAGGCGCGACGACGATGCTGTTCATGGTTATCGAACGGTTCCAAGACAACGACATGGTCCCGGTCTACCGGCGTCTGCGCGAAGCGGGCCGATCCCTGCCCGAGGGCCTCGAATATGTCGAACTCTTGGGTCGAGGCCAACTTTTCCCGCTGCTTCCAGCTGATGCGCTGCGACAATCTGACGCTGTTCCAGTCTTGGATCCTCGAGTGGCGCGACTGCGGCGTGACGTTCGAAATCGTTCCCGTGACGACCAGCAAGGAGACGCGGGCGGTCGTCGAGCCCTTTCTTGGAGGGCCCGAGCCGCGGGCTTGATGGACTCGCCGGCGGCGGCTTCGATCAGTTGATATCGTCATATTTTCCGTGCATGCATGGCCCCGCCCGGCCAAGAGCGGCCATTTTTGGGAGGAAATTGAAACCAATGTCACTTTCGCTCTACCAATGCAGCGTGCCGGTCTACGAGCGCGGCCTCAACGCGTTTCTGGGCGTCCTCGACAAGGCGGAAGAGCATGCGGCGGCGCGCAAGTTCGACCCGGCGAATTATCTCGCGATCAAGCTGAGTCCGGACATGTTTCCCCTCGCCCGGCAGATCCAGAGCTTCTGCGATCACGCCAAGAACTCGTCGTTCCGGCTCGCGGGCCAGCAGCCGCCGGTTAGGGAGGACAAGGAGACGACCCTCGCTGAGTTGCGCGAGCGCATCCATGCGACGCTCGCCATGCTCAAGTCGATCGACCCCAAGGCGATGGAAGGCGGGGAGACGCGCGAGATCGTCATCCCCGCCGGCGCCAGCAAACTCAAGGCGGAGGGCGCCAACTACCTGCTGCATTTCGCCATGCCGAACTTTTACTTTCACTTGACGACGGCCTACGACATCTTAAGGGCCGGCGGCGTCGAGATCGGCAAACGCAATTTCATCGGCGCGGTCCCCGGCATGGTTCGGGTCTGAGACTTCAGTTCCGAGAGCATCGACCATGACCATCACCAGACTTAAACCCGGCCCGCGCATGTCCCAGGCCGTCGTTCATGGGGCTACGATCTATCTCGCCGGCCAAGTCGCCGATCAGGCGAAAGGCAAGAGCGTGGGCGAGCAGACGAGCGAGATCCTGGCCAAGATCGATGGCCTGCTGGCCCAGGCTGGATCCGACAAGACGAACATCCTTTCGACCACGATCTACCTCGCCGACATCGGGACGTTCGCCGAAATGAACGCGGTCTGGGACGCGTGGGCCGCCCCCGGCCATGCGCCCGCCCGCGCCACCGTCGAGGCCAAGCTCGCCGCGCGCGAATATACCGTCGAGATCGCGTGCATCGCGGCGAGGAGCTGAGCAGCCCGGCGCGCTGTGGCAGGGTTCAGAACGCCAGCCGGAACTGATTGTCGAGGAGGCCGTCTCGGTGTTTGTCCCGTCGATCGACAACGTCAAGGGTCCGTTCGAGCGGGTGACGACGCCCGATGAGGCGGTCGAGCGTCTCGCTCGCCTGTACGATGAGGCGACGCAGGCCCTGCGCGGCGCGGTCGAGCGCTTCCTCAAGGATGGCGAGCCGCCGTCGGCCGCTATGCGGGCTCTCTTCCGCTATCCCGAGCTGCGCCTGACCTATGCGCCGAACGGGCCGGCGCTTTCCAGCCCGCGGGCGTTCGCGAAATTCAGCGACCCCGGCGTCTACTCGACCACGGTCACCCAGCCGGCTGAATTCCGCGCCTATCTCATCGAGCAGCTCGAACCGCTGGTCAGCGAATACGGGGCCACGATCGAGGTCGGCGTCGGCGCGCCGGAAATCCCCTACCCCTATGTGATCGAAAGCGGCGACGAATTGACCCGCGGCGGCGCCGACCCCGCCGAACTCGCGCGCTTCTTTCCCGTCCCCTCGCTGGCGACGATCGGCGACGAAACCGCCGACGGCGAGTTCGACTTCGGCCCCGAGCGGCCACTCGCCTTGTTTGACGCGCCGCGGGTTGATTATTCGCTGCGCCGGCTCGTCCACTATACCGGCTCCGACTGGCGGGCGATGCAGCCGTGGGTGCTGCTCACCAACTATCACCGCTATGTCGACCAGTTCGTGCAATGGGGCTTGAAGCAGCTGCACGCCGGGGCGGGGGTCGAGAAGGTCATTCTGCCGGGCAATGTCGTCATCGACTCGTCGATCGCGCCGGCGGAGGCCGAAGCGCGCGTGGCGGAAGTCGCCTGGCACCGGTTCCAGATGCCCGCCTATCATTGCGTGCGCGCCGACGGGCGCGGGATCAGTCTGGTCAACATCGGCGTCGGACCCTCGAACGCCAAGACCATAACCGACCATATCGCGGTCTTGAGGCCGCATTGCTGGCTGATGATCGGCCATTGCGCCGGACTTCGGCAGTCGCAGGTGATCGGCGATTACGTGCTTGCGCACGCCTATCTCAGGCGCGACAACATCCTGGACGAGGCGGCGCCGCTGATGGTGCCGATACCCGCGCTGGCCGAAGTACAGGTCGCGCTTCAGGAGGCGGTGGCGAAGGTCACCGGCGACCGGGGCGAAGCGCTCAAGCGGCGCTTGCGCACCGGCACCGTCGTCACCAACGACGATCGCAATTGGGAACTGCGCTGGTCGAAGGAGCGCCGGATCATCAACGTCTCTCGCGCCATCGCGGTCGACATGGAATCAGCGACTGTCGCGACCCAGGGCTTCCGCATGCGCGTGCCCTACGGGACATTGCTATGCGTCTCCGACAAGCCGCTGCACGGCGAGATCAAGCTGCCCGGCGCCGCCAACGCCTTCTATGAACGCGCGATCGCCGAGCATCTCAGAATCGGCATCGCGGCCATAGGCCTCCTGCAGAGCCAGGACGACACCCTGCACTCGCGCAAGCTCAGGAGCTTCGACGAACCGCCGTTTAGGTGAGCCGGGTGGGCGCCCGGTGCCGACAGGCGCGTCCATGTCGTACACTCGGGGGACACGCCTCCGCCGATACCGGACGCTTATTGGCGCTGTGGACGCGGATCAGACTAGGCTATCAGTCAAATGAGACTGGTCCGGTCTCGACCCAATTGAGGCATTCGCAATTGGCCCTGCGAGGTTCAAAAGCTGACATTCCGCATCGCGTGGCGATCGCGGATTAGCTCGCCATTCATCAAACGTCCGGTGTGAGCAGGCTAAGCGGCCTCGGCCTCCTCGTTGGTGTTCTCGAACGGAAGATAGCCTTTATAGACCAACTGATTGCGGACTACGGACGGGTTCACGCCGAACCTCCGGGCAGCTGCCTGCATGGCTTCCGGCGTGGGATCGTTCACGTCAAGAACTCGCTGAAGGTCATCGAAAGGGCACAGCAGACCGTGCGCGAAAGCTCGTTGGAACTTCTGGCGATCAGTCTTCGAACGACTGATGACGCCGAAACCGGCCTCCTCCTGCCACACAGCATCCCCGAACTGTCGAGCCAACTCGAAGCGGCGATCGTATGACTTCCACGTCTGCAGGGCTGCGCGGGACTTCTTTTCCCCGTCAATTCGGGCACCGTACGGCAGCTTTCTCGCGGTCGCGGCGGCCGATTTCAAATCGTCCCATCGCGCCCTAAGAACATCTTCGAAGACTTCGTGCTTCAGCAGACCCCTCGGGACACCGATGATAGACCTGAGTTCTGCCGCAGCAGCTTCCGCCATTTGCCATGGACTCGCATAGCTTGGCAGATTCCAGTCGCGCTTGAGGCTATATGCCAAACTCAGATCAACCTCCACTTCCGACTCGCGCGTGGCTTCTATCGCCAAGCTCAAGGATTGGGCTGAACTTGCTCCGGGCTGTGCGTGCGCCGCCTCCTCGACACCGTCTTCACCAGCAACGTCGTCTAGCTTGACCAATGCGTCGACGACCTCGCCGGGTGCCGCATCTGGATCGAACCCCAGACAAGCTTCTAAGCGTCGCCAAGCGGCCAACTCTGGATCTTGGCGTTCGGTAGTGATTTGCTCGAGCAAGGTTTTCAGAGCTTTCCCATCCACCGTCTTAGCGCAGTGTCCAAGAACGGCCTCAAAAAGGCGGTCCAACTCCGGCTCGTAATCGTCAGCGGCGACCATGCCTACCTTGAAGTCAAAATAGGACTGGGGACCATCGACGAAATTCTTGCCGACGCTCGGGGCGAAGGCAACGCGGTCTCCGACGCTGAAGATCATCACAGGAGGCCAGAGTGTGCCGCCGCTTGCCGAGTTCAACTCATGACGCAAGCGCCAGTCCACCGAGGGGAACCTGAAATCCCTGATTGTCTCCCAGCGCAGACGCCACCAATTGTCTGCCAGCCAAAGCGCCAAGCCGGTGGAAGAGGCTCGGAAGTAGTCCCTTACAGTCTGCTTTTCGGTATCCGCAATTCTTGAGATGACTCTGTCTCCCACGCGGAGGGTGATCTCAGCCACGTCTTCGCTGCCTTCCGGCCAGGCAGTAGAAAATTTGAAGTAGCTCGAAGCAGTCATCTGTAGAAGGCCTCCGCCGCCGCGATAGCGGCTTGCGCTTTGGGATCTTGATCTACCGAAAATTCTTTTTCTGCGAAAGCGACCTCCCTCGCTCTGACCAAGACATGTCTCGCAAAGGCGTCTCCCGGAAGGACTGGGTAGCCGTGATATTGGGCTTGGGCAGAGTTGGTAATTCGGAGTTCAAAGATCCATCCATTCTCGTCGATCGTCCACAGCAACCTCGGGACATCCGTGTCGATCTGATCGGACCAGAGTCCGAGCATCACCCCGCGCTTAAGGAGATCAGGGGTCCGGACGAAGTCACCCTTACCGAAGTGGGCATGTGCGTCGCAGTACGTCCGTTCGACATCCGGGCCGCTATATGGCACGAGATTGTAGGCCGTCGGGTTGAACTTGTGCTTTGAGTACGGGCCGTAACTCACGCGCGCTGACAACTCTGCACGGCACGCCGCGGTGGGTGGGGTGGCAATCAGTCGTCGGTTGGCGTTATCCCGCGATCGTTGCGTCACGATCCAGGGTGCTGGCTTTTTTCTGGACATTAGAAGTTCTTCAAACGTTTGGCGCACACAACGTATATCCCTGCCCAAGCTTACGCAAACCACAGAACAGAAAGGTTGCTGGGCCGAGTTTACTACATAAAGAACTGTAAACCAAACGGCGCTTACCTTAACTCAAGCCGAAAACGGACGGTTGCCTCCCGCTCTAAGTCCGCTATCGGATGGATAGTGTTGAAAAACTCGAATTTCCGCATCGATCACAATTCAGGAGACAGCTGGCGGCCTCGGTGAAAAATTCCTTAGGGGGTCGGCGGACCGACCGGGTTTGCCGCGTGCGACGCTCCTATATGCCCTGCCGTGAGGAGTATCGGCTGAGTTGACGCGACGCCCGCGAAAACGAGATTTTAGCGGTGGCTCAATTTCCGAGTTTTTCAACATCGGGTAATGGGCGGGGCTCTTCCTTCGGGGGCCGATAGGATCGGCCCTGGTTTGGAAGAGGAGACTTTTCGATGGATTACTTTGCTGGGCTAGATATCTCGATGGACGAGACCCACGTTTGCGTTCTCGACCGGGAAGGCGAGGTCGTTCGCGAGAGCAAGACAGCATCGACCGCGCAAGCGATCGCCCACGAGTTGTCGAAAGCGCCAATCTGCCATCGGATCGTCTTTGAGACCGGACGCATGGCGCCGATCCTGTTCCATGGGTTGAGCCAACTCGGTCTGCCTGTGGTCTGCGTCGAAAGTCGGCAGGCCTACCAGGCGCTCAAGTCGCTCGCGACCCACAAGACCGATCGCAATGACGCGCGAGGGCTAGCGCACTTGGCCCGCACCGGGTTCTTCAAGCCCGTGCACGTGAAGTCTTTGTCGGCCCACGCCGTCCGTTCGTTGATCATCGCGCGCAAGAAGCTGGTCGGCCAGCGTGTGACCCTGGAAAATCAGATCCGAGGCCTGGCGGTCGTCTTTGGGATCCGGCTTCCTCGGGCGCTCACCACCGCGTTCGTCAACCAGGCTCTCAAAGCCAGCGAGGGTGTGGCGGGCCTCTCCGCCGCCATGCGGGGTCTGATCGCCGCGCGCACCGCGGTTATGAGCGCGGTCGCGGCGATCGACGCCGATATGAGGCGGATGACGAGAGCTTCGGACGCCTGCCGCCGGCTGATGACAATCCCAGGTGTCGGTCAACTGACCGCGCTCGCCTTTGTCGCCGCGATCGACGATCCCTCGCGCATCCGCCGATCACGAGACGTCGGCGCCTATCTGGGCCTGGTTCCAAGACGCTATCAGTCGGGCGAGGTCGACTATGTCGGCGGAATCTCGAAATGCGGCGACCGGCGGGTGCGGACCCTGCTGTACGAGGCCGCCAATGTCATGCTGACCCGCTACAAGGGCCAGCTCAAGCTCAAGGACTGGGCCTTCGCGATCGCGAAGCGGTCGAGCATGCGTAAGGCGCGCGTTGCTTTGGCGCGTCGCCTCGCGATCATCATGCACGCGATGCTGCGGGACGAGACCGAGTTCCTCGCGGCGTAGGCCTAACCAATCACCGAGACAGGAGACCGCATCCAGCTCCCGCAAGGAGCGACGCCCGAGGGAGGGAGCAGACGACGGCGCCGATTGTGTTGCAGCGGCAACTACCAGCCGACTGCGGTTTCAACCTCGCCGCACTGCGCCCAGCTTACCCCATCAAGCGCCAGCGAGCGCGCAGAGAACACAGGCATCCCTAGGCGTCGAAAACCGGAAGAGCCTTTCTCCTTGACCCATTAGAGAACACTATTGGATGAACGTCTGCTATATCGGTATCGCTCCCAAAGCTGACCGTCTCCTTTCCGGCCAAGGCGGACTCTCTACACATGCCAATTGATTCTCAACTCTAGCGCATCCCTCCCCCCGGGGGAGGGCATCCGCGCCGCTCGTCCGAAGCCGCCGGCCAGTCCAGCCATGCGCTACGGACATGGGGTCCGCGGCGAAAAGGCGGATTGGGGCAAGATTGCGAAACAGGGAGATAATTCGCCTGTTCCGTCCCTGTTACGGCGATAATTATCCCTGTTCCGGCCCAATGCGCCCTGTTCTGCCGCCGAGGGATTGTGGCGCCGGCCTCGCCCCCGAAACCATGCAACGAACGCATGGCGACAAGATTTCGACATGATCGCCGCGGCGAGGATTCCCCGTCGGGCCCTGCCCTACCCGATCCCATGCGGGCGGCGAACTAAGCCGATTGAAATGGATGCTAGCTGATCACCACCACCGGGGTGCCGACGTGCACCCGGCCATAGAGGTCGATCGCGTCCATGTCGCGCATGCGGATGCAGCCCGACGACACGTGCCCGCCGATTTCCGACGGCTCGTTGGTGCCGTGAATGCGGATGAGCGTATCCTTGTTGTCGACGAAGAGATAGAGGGCGCGCGCGCCGAGCGGGTTGTCCCACTGCCCCTGGAGTGGGCCGTGCTGCTTATAGACCTGGAACTGCGGCCAGCGCTCCATGATCGACTCAGTCGGCATCCAGGTCGGCCATTCCTTCATCGCTCCGACCTCGGCGCGGCCGGTCCACCCCATATATTCGGCGCCGCTGGCGATCCGGTATTGGACCGCCTGGCCATGGGGCAGAATGTAATAGAGATAGTTCTGGCCGGTATCGACGATGATCGTGCCCGGCTTCTCGGGCGTTTGATACTGAACGATGCTGCGCTGCGTGGGGATGCGATACTCGTCGGGCTCGGCGAGCGCCATCATCTGCTTGTCGCGCGCGGTGAGCTGCGGGTCGGGAAGGCCGGATTGAACAACCGGCGTGCAGGCGCTGACCAGCGCGCTCGCGGCCAGCACAATCCCCACAACAAAAAAGCTCGTCTTCATCCCCACCCTCGCCTCTCAGCTAATCGTTTTCTTACCATAAAACTTAACGGTGTACCGAAGGTTACCGTGCGGAAACGCGCTGCCGGGCCTTCACGAAAACGCGAGCGCGGATCGCCCGGGCGGGCCGCGCCGCGCAAGCACTCCTTTTAGCCGAACACATTTGCTTCGTGCAACGCCTTATTTCGCCACATTTCGCCGCCCGGTCTAGGCGAAACTCGTTTGCGGAACGCTAAGGATCAAGGCAAAAGCGCGGCTATGTCGGGTTTGTTCCGGCGGCTCGCCGGAGGTGAGCGGAGGTCGATGATGACGCAATGGCCGGCGCGCCTCGTCCTGGTCGGGGCGGGCAAGATGGGCAGAGCGATGGCGCAGGGCTGGCTCGACGCCGGCCTCGCGCCATCGTCACTGACAATCGTCGAACCCGACCCGTCGCCCGAGATCGCTTCGCTCGCGGCGAAGCGGGGCATCGCGCTCAATCCTCAAGGGGCCGCGGCGCCGCCCGACATGCTCGTGCTCGCCGTCAAGCCGCAGAGCCTCGATAAGGTCGCGCCGCAGATCGCAGCGCTTGCGGCCGAACGCACGCTCGTGCTCTCGATCCTGGCCGGAAAGACCATCGCCAACCTCACGGCGCGGCTGCCGCGGGCGCGGGCGGTGGTGCGGGCGATGCCCAATCTTCCGGCGGCGATCGGCAGGGGCGTCACCGCCGCCGCCGCCAACGGGAACGTGACCGGCGAGCAGCGGGCCTGGTGCGAGCGTCTCCTTGGCGCCGTGGGGGCGTTTCACTGGCTCGACGACGAGAGCGCGATCGACGCGGTAACGGCGATCTCGGGTTCAGGCCCGGCATATATATTTGCCCTAACGGAGGCGCTCGCGGCCGCAGGCGAGCGATTGGGCCTCAAGCCGGAGCTGTCGATGAGCCTGGCCCGCGGCACCGTCGAGGGCGCGGCCGAGCTGATGCGCCGCGACCGCTCCACGACCCCTGAGGCCTTGCGGCACAACGTCACTTCGCCCGGCGGCACCACCGCCGCCGCGCTCGCGGTGCTTCTTGGCCCCGAGGGGCTCAATGATCTCATGGCGCGGGCGACGGCTGCGGCGCGCGCGAGAGCGGCAGAGATGGCCGGGTGAGGGGCAATGACTTGCCCTGGCCCGACCTCAGAGCCCTCCTCCCCCGTTGTGGCGGGGCCCACCGCTATCGTCGATTCCACGCCGATGCAGAATGCGGTAGGCGCATATCGCAGTGACGTTCTTGGCGGCGGCCAGCGGAGCGCGTACATTCGCCCCTGAGGGCGACCGAGGAGCGCGACATGGCGACAAAACCGAAGAGCGACGCCAAGACGGCGTCGGCCGACCTGCGCGGCAAGATCGTCGACGCGCTGATGGAACTCGCCGCCGAGCGGCGCTTCGAGGACATCTCGGTGCGCGACATTTGCAAGACGGCCGGCGTCACGCTGGCCGATTTCCGCGACGCATTCCCCTCGAAGGGCGCGGTGCTCGCGGGCTTTTCGCGCCGCATTGACCGCGCGGTCCTGGCGAAGGACGGCGAGGAGCTTGCCGACGAGAGCCCGCGCGAGCGGCTGTTCGACATCCTGATGCGCCGGCTCGAAGCGATGGCGCCCTATCGCGAGGGCGTCCGCGAAGCGGCCGCATGGCTCAGGCGCGAGCCCGCCGCAGCGCTGGCGATGAACCAGGTGGTGATGTCCTCGATGCGCTTCATGCTCGAGGCGGCAGGGATCGAAGCAGAGGGCGCGACCGGCCTCATCAAGCTCCAGGGCCTGGCGCTCGCCTGGGCGCGCGTGCTTCACGTCTGGCTCAACGATGACGAGCCCGAACTGTCCAAGACCATGGCGGAACTGGACCGCGTTCTGACGCGAGGCGAGCGGGCGGCCGCGGGCGTCGATCGCTTGAGCGCGCTGGCTAGCCCGTTTGCTGCGCTTGCGCAGGCGGCCTTCAACGCGGGCGGGAAAGCCCGGCGAAGCGGCGGCCACCCGACCCGTAAGGACGACCACGGCGACGAGGACGTGACTGCGCTTTGAGCGCGTGGGGAGCCCCGGACCGGACTTTGACGATGACCGTCCATCCTGAAATCCTCGGGGCGCTCACAACATTCGCCATCGTCGCCTCGATCACGCCCGGCCCCAACAACCTGATGTTGATGACGTCCGGGGTGAAATACGGATTCGGCCGCACGCTGCCGCATCTCGCCGGCGTGATCGTCGGTTTTACGCTCATGATCGCCGTCGTCGGGATAGGTCTCGACGTCATCTTCGACCGCTTTCCGCAAATCCTGCCGATCATGCGGGTCGCCGGGTCGCTCTATATGGTGTGGCTTGCGCTCAGGATCGCGCTCGCCAAGCCCATCGGCGAGGCTGAGCCCGGCGGGCGGCCGATCGGCTTCTTCGCCGCCGCCGGCTTTCAGTGGGTCAATCCCAAGGCCTGGGCGCTGGCGCTAAGCGCGTTCGCGACCTATGCCGGCGTCGTCGACGGCTATACCGGCAGCGTCCTCCTGATCGCTGCGCTCTGCGCGTTGATCGCGGTTCCCTGCTGTGTCGCCTGGACGCTGTTCGGCGCCTCGGTCAGCCGGATGCTTACGGATCCCCGCGTCGCCCGGCCTTTCAACTGGACGATGGCGGCGCTGTTGGTCGCCTCGATCGCGCCGACCCTGTTCGAATAGCCTCAGGCCAGCCAGCCGTCGCCGCCGAGCTTCACCGTCACCACTTCCGGCGGCCGAAGGATGCGCACCGGCGCATATGACGTCCCGAGCCCGCCCGAAACGATCATCCGCCGTTCGCCGAGCGCGTATTCGCCATAGATGAATTTCGCCGAGCGGCGTCTGAGGAGATGCACCGGCGCGCCGAGGATCGGAAGATTGATTTGCCCGCCATGCATGTGGCCCGCAAGCGTGAGCGCAATCCGATCGGGAACCCAAGAAAAGAAGAAAGGCTCGTGAACGAGAAGGATCGCCGGCGCGTCGTCGTTGATTGTGCGCATCGCGCCTGGGAGATCGTCGGCGCCGTGACCGCGCCGCGGGTTCGGCACGCGCGCCAAGAGGTCGCCGAGGCCGATCAGCCAGAAGGGCCGTCCGCGCTGCGTCAACCGCACCGACTGATTTTCGAGCAGCGGAACGCCGGCGTCGGCGAGCGCCCGGCGGATGCTGCGCGAACCGTCGGCGGGTTCGGTCGGAATCGCCGCCGACCACCAATCGTGATTGCCGAGAATGGCGTAGACGCCAAGCGGCGCCTCGAGGCGCGCCAGCTGTTCGGCCCAGGCGCCGGGCGGCACATAGCCCGACACAAACGGATGGGTGCAGACATAGTCGCCAAGGAGCACTGTCAGATCCGGCTTCTGAGCGTTGGCCAGATCGACGATGTCGCCGACGCGCTCTTCCGACATCCATGGATAGCAGGCGTGAATGTCGGCAATGACCGCGATCTTGAGTTCGAGATCGTCAGGCCACTTGGGAAGCCGCGGCGCGTATTCGGTGAGCGTGAGAGCCGATCCGGTCTCATAGGCCGTCGCGTAACCGGATAGCGGGAGCGTCGCGGCGGCCGCTACGCCGGCGCCAGCGAGAAACCGGCGCCTGGTTAGGTGAACCATCGGTTGCGTTCGCCTCAGGCGCTCGTTCGCCCGCCGCCGTCTTACGCGTCTGCGCCGGCTCGCGCAAGCTGGCGCCGCGGCCGAAGCAGATAGAACCCGCCGCGCTCGAGCGACTGGATCATCTCCGGCGCAAAGTCGGCCGGCCGGAGTCTCAGCGCCTCCGCGACTGCGGCAAGGCCGATATCGTGATAGATCCGGGCGAGAACGCTGCCGGCCCTGCGCTCGTCGGTATCGGGGATAATGTGAAAATCGTTGCGCATGAGGGTTCTTGCCTCCGCTTTCACTCGCAAACTCCGGCGCGCGATACGCGCGGCCGTCCGATGACGCTGAGTGAAACGGGTTAACAGCGAATTAATGGCGCGATCTGGACTTGTCGCTGATCGTCTGCCCCGCCGCCGCCGCCTTTTGGCCGCAGAGCGCCGGTCTCATGCGCGCAATCGTCCGGGCGTATCGCCCCCAATGATCCCGCGATTGTGATGCGGCGGCTCTGGAGAGGGCGCCCCGCGCGATTGCCACTTGCCCCAATCCGGCGTAGGGCAAAGCGAAATTGCCGCCATCGGAGGTTTCGCCACGCATGGCGCACGATCGTCACCAGTCCGCCGCCCTTCCAACTCCCGCCTCTGGCGCCCGTTGTCATCATTGAAATTCCCAGGCATTTTCGGCTTGAGTTCCATTTCGCGGGTTGAGTCGTTCACGACGCGTCCGGTCGTTCGTTCCGGCGCGAAAGGAGACGTTCCAAGCATGCGCCGAGCCGTGGCGTGGGGCTGCGCCGTCGCGTCGATCCTTGTGCTCGCCGGGTGCGGGTTCGCCCGCTGGCCGTTGTCTGCCGCGAAGGTCGGCGACAGCCTCAACGCCGCCTTCGGTGCTTCACCGCGCCTGCATTGGAACGCCCCTGAGGCCGCGAGCTTTTCCGCTCTGCCCTGGCCCAGCCTGCGGATCGTCGATGCGCGGCTCGACGACGTCAGTGGCGTCAACCTTCTCTCGGCCCCGACCGCCCGGCTCGATCTGTCGCTCATAGAACTCGCGCGCGGGCGTTTCATCCCCATCCGCGCCGTGCTCGTCAGCCCGACCGTGACCCTGGACATCGACCGCCTGCCCTTCGCCGGGGCGGCGGCGGGACTGGCGGCGCCCGCGAGCGTAGCCGGGGCCCTCGCGCCGTTAACAAGCCTGAGCCTTTCGAATGGCCTCCTGCGCATCGTCGGCGCGAGGCGCGGCCTCGACACGCTGATCGCCAACGTCCAGGGCCGCCTCGACGGGCTCACCGTCGGCCACCAATTGCGCTTCAATCTTGCGGCGGAGTGGCGCAATGCGCCGGTCGCGATCGCGGGGTCGCTCAACGATCCCGAGGCGGCGGCGAAGGGCGCCCCAAGTCGGTTTGAATTCGCGCTCGATTCGCCGATCGCGAAATTTGCGTTCGATGGCGCCGTCGCGCTCGGCGACGCGCCGAGCGCTGAAGGCGAGATGAATGCGTCCATCCCCTCGATCGCCGCCTTGACCGCTCTCCTCAACGCCGAGCGCCCGCCGGTGCTGGCCGCCGACGACCTCGCCGTCGCCGGGAAGATCAAGGCGGCGCCCGACGCGGTGACGCTTGGCGACGCGACTCTCACCAGCGCCGAGCAGACGTTTGAGGGCGCGCTCGAGATCGCTCACCCCGGCGGACGCCCGACCGTCTCGGGCACGCTGGCCGCCGAGGCGTTGGCGCTCGAGCCGCTGCTCGGCCCTCCGCAACGCCTGTTCGATCCGTCGGGAGCATGGAGCGAAAAGCCGTTCGCGCTGGCGCCGCCGCAGTCGTTCGACCTCGACTTGCGCCTCTCCGCCAGCCGCCTCGACGTCTATGGCTGGAGGCTTGCCGACGCGGCCGCCGCCCTCATCGTCAAGGACGGCAAGCTCAGCGCGAATCTGATGGAGGCCGCAGCCTACGGCGGCCGACTGGAGGGCGAGGCCAGCGTTGTATGCACGGACGGAGACCTCAAACTCAGCGCCCGCGGCGAGCTTGCTGAGGCGGACCTCGGCGCCGCGCTCGCCGATTTCGGTCGGCCCGCGGCGACCGGGCGCGGAGCGGCGCGATTTTCAGTCGAGACCTCCGGATCTTCACCCGCCGCCGTCATTGCCGCCCTGTCCGGCGCCGCGGCGCTCGAGGCTACAGACGGCGGGATCGTCGGCGTCAACCTGGAGGAGGCATTGCGCCGCAGCCAGCGCCGGCCGATCGACGTCGGGCGCGACATGCGCCTCGGCGGAACGGCGTATGACAGGCTCGCCGTTTCGTTAAGCCTCGCCGACGGCCGCGCCGAAGTCGAGCGCGGCGCGATGACCAGCCGCGGCGTCAGCGCCGGGCTTGATGGGCTCATCGATCTTGTCGCCCAAGAATGGGCTTTGACCCTCAGTGCGGTTCAGACGGACGCCGCCGGCGAAGAGTCACAAAACGCCGCGCATCTGACGCTCGACATCGACGGGCCGTGGACCGCGCCGACGATCCGAGCGATCGGCGAGGGCGACAGAGCCGAGCCGGGCGGCGACCCTCCAACGTCGCCGTCACGCTGAGGCTCGCGGCCCGCCTGCCGTGGTCGTCGATGTTCGCGGCTCGGGAGTCCGAGCTTCCTGCTAAACGGTTGTAACGCGCCGGCAACGTTAATCGCCAAAGACCGAATTCTTTCCGACCTTTGCGTCGATTCGCTCGCATCTTCACTAAAATTCATCGTCGAATATAAGACCGGGGTAAGGCCTTCGCGCGCAAGATTCGCCGCTAAAGCGAGGTTGCGGTCTGCCGACGATGCGTTCCATGGGTAAATTTCTCGCTGACGTCAGCCGCCTGGGGCGAAAGCTGGCCGGCGATGAGAGCGGGTCGCCGGCGGTCGAGTTCGCCCTGGTCTTTCCGGTGTTCATCGCCATTGTCCTGGCGACGCTGCAGGCGGCGTCGATCTTCCTCGTCAAGGCATTCTTCGAATCGGCTGCGGAGGCGGCGGCGAGGGTCGTTCTGACCAATCAGACCGAGACACTGACGGTGGCGCAGTTTCAGACCGAGGTCTGCAATCAGCTGACCGCGCTCTTCAACTGCGCGCAGGTGACCGTCGAGCTCGAGCCCCTGCCAGTCGGCACGACCAATCTCAGCTCCCTGCTGCCGCAGTTCAACACCAACGGGACCATCGTCAGCACGCCGCCGATCGACGTCGGCGCCAACGCCGGCGCCTCGGGGACCGACATGCTGCTGGTGGTCATGTATCCATGGCCGGTCTACGGCGGCCCGCTCGGACTCAATTTCGCCAACCTGGGCAATGGCAAGATGCTGATGACCTCGACCCAAGTGTTCCGGATCGAGCCGCTGTGATGCGCGCGAGGATCCCCCGCCCGGATTTGCTCCGCCGGAAATGGCGCGCGTTCGTCGCCGACAGCGAGGGCCTGGCGGCGATCGAGCTGGCGCTGATCCTCCCCTTCGCCGCGATGCTGATGAGCCTCGTCGTCTACGGCGGCCAGGCCTATTGGGTGCAGCGCAAGGTGACGCTGGCCGCAACGACCGTCGCCAACATTTTCGCCCAGGCCAACAACAACAACTCGGCCACCATCACCGCCGCCGAGCTCAACCAGATTCTCGCGTACCCGAGCCTGATCCTCTATCCTTACAACGGCGGCAGCGCCGCGGTCGAAGTGTCGCAATTGCTGGTCACGGTCAACGCGAATGGGACCGCGACCGGCACTGTCTGCGGCAGCTGGGCCAACGCCAACGGAACCGCACGCCCGACCAATCAGCAATTGTCGGTCGACCCGTCGATCGCCGCCGCCTTCTCCGGTTCGAGCAACAATCTCACTTGCGGCGCTAGCAATGCCAGCTACGTCGTTCTTGGCGAGGTCCAGTATCCGTTCCAGCCAACTGGAATCTATTTCGCGGTGTCCACGATGACGCTGCACGACTCGATCATGATGATCCCACGCGTCGCAAGCCCGATCACCGTTCAGTGACGAGTCGTGGTTCGTTCAATTCGAGCCTTGGGGCGGGCGCCGTCGGCGCGGCCGTCCAGGAAGGCCAGAACTTCGCGCGCGAAAGCTTTCGGGTTCTCTAGATTGGACGAGTGGGACGCCTGGGGAACGATGGCCCGCTTGACGTCCCTGATCGCCGTCTCCAATCCGTCCAGGATGCGGTGAAAGGAAGCGGGGGCTCGCTCGCCGGCCATCAGCAGGGTCGGCGAGCGGATCGCCTCGGCGTCGGCGCGCGCGAACGGGGCGCGTTGCTCCTTGATCTGGCCAATGAGGGTCCGGGCGTTGTCGCGAAATATCTGTTTCATCGCTTCCGGCGTCCGGTCCCAACTTCCCGGGCCGTTAATGACCTCAATCGCGGCCTCAAGAGCCTCGTCGATGTCGCCCAAGCGAATTCTCTCGGCCGCCTCGGCTTAGAGCGGACCGAGCGCGATCAGCGGCTCGGCCGGCGGCAGCCCCGCTTCAAGGTCCGGGGCCAGCACGGCCCCGGGCTCCACGAGAATAAGGGCGCAAACAAGATCCGGAAAATTCTGCGCCACGCGAAAGGCGATATGCCCGCCCCGCGAATGGCCCAGCAGATGGACCGGCCCGGCTCCGAGCGCGGCGATGAAGCTCGCCACGTCGACCGTGTGCTGCTACACGGTGAAGTCGTCGCCCTCGCCGTCCCAATGTTCAGGCGAGCAATGCCTGAGGCTGACCGCGATCGTTCGGTAACGCCCCCCAACGGCGCCATCTGCCCCGTCCAGTGGCGATAGTCGCACAGCGTTCCGTGGACGAGAACCAGCGGGACGCCCGCTCCACGCTCGCCGAACGCCATATCAGCGCCCTCGACCAGCAATGTCGGCATTCTCGTTTTCTCGAGCGAAGTCGATTGGCTTGCCTTGCCGCGCGGGTCGCAACCCTCGCCGCGATTTGTCATTGGGCCGATGTATTGTCGACGCCCTTCGTGCGCCGAGGGCGCGCAGGAACCCTCTCCACGCGGGAGAGGGGCAGGGGTGAACTCGGGCTCTTGGCCGCGCTCTATTGGGTCAGGTGGCCCGACTTTGTGACTGCGGCGAACAGCGCCGCCAGCGCCTGCCCGAGGTCGGATCCGATCGCCGCGTCATAGAAGAGACCTGGCGAGGCGCAGGCCTGCATCGCCGGGGCGATGTCCGACTGGATCGGGGCGATCCAGCTCTCGTACCAGCTGTTGGCCGGAACAGGGAGATAGTCGGTGTAGAGGACCGCAATCTGAATGCCGCGGTTCTTGATCGTGGTGCACCAATTCGTGCTGCTCGAATTGCCGCCGCGCGCTGTGCCGAGATCGTTGATCGCCTGTTGCAGGCGGCTGCTGCCGCTCTCTTCGTCCTCAACGCCGTCGGTCACGATGAACAGCACTTCCTGCGGCTTGTCGCCGCTCTGGTTGGTGCCGTTGCCGGGATTGGGAATGTAGCTCGCCTGGCTGAGATCGCCAAGGGCATTGTCGTAGTTGGTGGCGACGTCGCCTCCCGGAGAGGTCGTGCTCGAAGTGCAGGCCGAGTTGGCGCAATCGTTGTTGTTCGAATACATCTCCATGACGCCGAAATTGGCCGAGTTGGTCGTCCAGCCGCTGATATAGTTGGCGGTCAGGGGCATGAGCTGGGTGAGCCCAATCGACCACAGCGAATCCATGGAGTAGATCGAGAACCGATATTGCGGCGGGGTCGAGAACTGCGTCGACTGCGCGGTGGTCGACGCGGTCTGGAGCAGGGTCGAGATGCCGCTATTCAATTCGTCGAGCCGAAGGGTGATGCTGTTTTTGCGGGCCAGCGCATAGTTGTCGATCTGCGCGCCGTGCTTGGACGTGTTGCAGTAAATCCCGCTGCTCGCCGGCGAGACCGTATTCATGCTCGAGTTAAGGGTCGGCGCCGTGCCGTCGGCGCAAGGATTGCCAGCGGTGTCGCCGTTGTTGGTGCTGGCCTCGTGGCAAGCGAAGGCGCAGCCGCCGGTCGCTTCATTGGCGGTCAGGCTCTGCATCTGAGTGATGCCAGCCTGCGTCGCCGGCAGCGCCATCGAGGGCGAATTGTCGAGCAGAACGTAAAAATCGATATTCGGCGGCGCCTGCGCGCTCGCATATGAGAAGCCCTGAACGGGCAGCGCGCTCACCTTGAGGACCTGAGCGAAGATTGTGTTCACCGAGCTCGAATAGCTGACGGTGACATTGCGGGTGAGCGGAGTTGCGCCGGTGGCGACCGTGACCGTCACCTGCGTCGCGCCGGGGGTGAGGCCCGGGAGGCCTTCGGTAAGGCCGTTGAACATCGACACTGCGCCGGCCTGGGCCACCGACGCGCTTTGCTGCAGCATCGCCGGCGTTAGCGCGGACAGCGCGGCGGCGTCGGCGGCGGCGTTCAATTTCGTGTGAATCTGCGCCGCCCGGCCGTAGTCGATCGCCGCGCCGCCCCCAAACACCAGCACCGGCGCCACGAGCGCATACATCATCGAGACATTGCCGCCGCGACTGCGGAACAACAGATCAAAACCGAATGCCGACACGGGAAGGCCCACTCTTGTCGAGGCCCGCGACTCTCGGTGAGACCACGCGCGCCTGGGGTGAAAACTTCCACAATCAAACAACGGGCGAGTTTACGCGCTGCTAAAATGTTCCTTACAAATTTATTCAACGATACAGTTTTTGCCGAAAGTACTATGGATTTTTTGTATTCCCATGCGTAAGGCGCGCAAGTCAAGTCGCATGGCTGCTCACCTCGAGAGCGATCTCTTATTTGCTTTCAAACGCGCCCGTTTATTCTTTGCATAAGCCTTTCAATATTGTGATGATTAATTGCCTATTCAACGCGCGACCCACGAACCCTTCGCGATCGGCGATCGACCAGACTGGACCGCATGGGTTTCGCCATGCTAAGACCATCAGGCAATAATCGTCATCGTACTGTGAATTAAGCGCGATTGCGATTTCGATTGGCTCCTTGGGGCTTGCGATATCGAACCGCTCCCGTCATCCATTGACCGCAAGGGGCGGGTCGAGTTGGCTGAAATCTTGGGAGGAGATCGCAGGAGCACTCTGGATTCTGGTTTTTGGCTTAAACTGGGACGGTTCAGTGATCAATATATCAAGGTCCCCGCTGCGGATCAGTTTTTTCGGGGGAGGAACCGACTATCCAAGCTATTTTCATGACCATCAAGGCGCGGTGCTCGGAGCCCCCATCGACAAATACATCTATACGATCGCGCTGCCGATGGCTGATTTCGCCGAAAACCGGTATCGCATAACCTACCGCATCGTAGAGGGCGTCGACCGCGTCGAAGACATAAAACACAATGTGATCCGCGCCACCCTGGTTCACATGCGTTATGACAAGCCTCTGAATGTCGCCATTATTTCCGACCTTCCGGGAAATTCGGGATTGGGGAGTTCGTCATCCTTCACCGTCGGGTTCATAGCGCTGATGGAATTCCTGAGCGGTCGCTCGATCACAAAGTTCGATCTCTTCAAGCGCGCCGTCTACACGGAAAGAGAACTGCTCAGGGAAAATGTCGGCATTCAAGATCAAATCCACGCTGCCTTTGGCGGCCTCAATCTCTACAAGTTTCACAAGGACGACTTGACGATAAGACCGGCCCAAATGGCAACGGAGTGCCGCAACGCTCTCGATCGGTCCCTCTGCCTCATCTACACCGGGATCCAGCGCCATGCCTCGACCGCGGTGCAGGAGCAGTTGAAAAATACCGAGGAGAAGAGGATTCACAAGGATCTTTCCCATTTGGTCAAGCTTTGTCACGAGGGACTGGCGTTGCTGGAAGGAAAGGATCCGGAAGCCATGCTTCGCGATCTTGGACGGCTTGTTAGCGAAGGGTGGGAGACGAAGCGCAGACTTTCAACCGCCATCACTCTCCCGCAGATCGATGCAACCTATGACGAGGCGATGCGTCTCGGCGCTTATGGCGGCAAACTCTGCGGCGCCGGCGGCGGTGGTTTCCTGTTGTTCATGGCGCCCGAACACGTTCAAGCAAAAATGATCGAGACGTTCGGGCAAAAGAGCTTTGTCAAGATTTCGCT
The DNA here is from genome assembly GCA_963794155.1 of uncultured Alphaproteobacteria bacterium. GTDB lineage: Bacteria > Pseudomonadota > Alphaproteobacteria > Rhizobiales > Beijerinckiaceae > Roseiarcus. Next base: position 136,060 of record CAWCCX010000016.1, read on the forward strand.
GGAGGATCACGGGGCAGGCGTTATCAGCAGATGATATTGATAATATTTTCGTAAATTCCCCATCCCTTCAGCTAGAACGAGAGAGAAAATGACCAAGCGCGCCTTGATCACGGGCATAACAGGGATGGTCGGCTCGCATCTCTTGGATTATCTTTTTCAAAAAACCGACTGGCAAATCCACGGCATGCTTCGTTGGCGGAGTCCTCTCGAGAACATTTCCAGTCATCTTGATGAAATCAATGCCGGCCGCAGAATTAAGCTCCATTACGCCGATTTACGAGATACGATGGCGATACAAAATTGCGTGCAAGCCGCACGCCCCGATTATGTCTTCCACCTTGCGGCGCAAAGCTACCCTCAGACCTCGTTCACCGCCCCGCTGGACACGATGGACACCAACATCCAGGGCACGGAGCGGCTCCTTGGCGCCCTCAGGCGGTTCTCCCCCGAGGCGGTGATCCATGTTTGCGCATCATCAGAGGTTTTCGGTCGGGTCCCGCGCGAGAAGTTGCCGATCAACGAGGAATGCACGTTCCACCCTGCATCGCCCTATGCGATCTCGAAAGTCGGCACAGATCTTATAGGACGTTACTATGCCGAAGCTTATAATATGTGCATCATGACGACGCGTATGTTCACCCACACCGGCCCCCGCCGGGGCGACGTCTTCGCCGAGTCGACGTTCGCCAAGCAAATCGCGATGATCGAGGGCAACAAATTGCCTCCGGTGGTGAAAGTCGGCAATCTCGATTCGCTGCGCACGTGGGCGGATGTGCGCGACGCCGTGCGGGCTTATTATCTGCTCGTGACGGTGAGCCCGACGTCCGGCGCTTACTACAACATCGGCGGGCAATATACCTGCACCGTACGATCCATGCTGGATACCCTGATTGGCCAATCGACTTGCGCCAACATCAAGGTCGAAATCGATCACGAGCGCCTGCGGCCGATCGACGCCGATCTGCAAGTGCCCGATACGACCAAGTTCCACACCCATACCGGTTGGGAGCCTGAGATTCCGTTTGAAACGACGATGCGCGACTTGCTTGAATATTGGCGCGAGCGCGTCCGCCGCAACGAAGGCTTCCTGTCCCGGTAGCCGATCACTCCTGCGCGCCGTCGCAAGCCGCCGACCATCGAACGCCTGCGAGAGGGATGAATTTGTCGTTCGAAGCAGAAATCAAAGTGGGCCCAACTGGACAAGTCATGGCCGATGTCATTCCTGTCCGGAACTCGGTCGCGCGACTGAGGCGCTGGATCCTCGGTGAAGCGTTGCCTCTATGGGGCGGAATCGGGTTCGATTCGGCGCGAGGAAGCTTCGTCGAGCGGCTGACGTTCAAGGGAGCGCCGCTCCTGTCGGCGCCGCGGCGCGCGATGGTGCAGGGCCGGCAGATCTATGTTTTTTCCCACGCGGCGATCCTCGGCTGGTGGCCGGAGGGCAAGACGATTGCGCTCGAAGCGGCGCACCGGCTCATCGATCGCTATCATGGGGCCGATGGCGCGCCGGGCTGGGTTTTCGCGGTCGATCCGGACGGAGCCGTCCGCGACCCGAAGCGTGACTTTTACGCCCACGCCTTCGCGCTGTTCGGGCTCGCATGGGCTTACAAGCTCGCCCCCGAGCCGCGGTTTCTTTCGACCGCGCTCGCGACATTGCGCGTTCTCGACCAGCACTTCGCCTCGCCCACCGGAGGCTATCACAGCGCTTTGCCGGCCGACGCTGGCGCGCGCGAGCAAAATCCGCACATGCATCTCTTCGAGGCCATGCTTGCATGGTTCGAAGCCACCGGCCGCGCCATGTTCCTTGCCAGGGCCGGAGAGCTCTACGGCATGATGGCGGGACGGTTCTTCCAGCCAGAGACCGGAATCCTGGCCGAATATTTTGACGGCTCGTGGAACCCGCGAGCGGGAATCTCCGGTTGCATTTGCGAGCCGGGGCACCATTTCGAATGGTCGTGGCTTCTTCGCCGCTACGCGGGTCTTGCGGAACGGAGCGATCCGCCGATCGCCCGGGCGTTGAAGGCGTTTGGGGACCGGCATGGCATCGACGCGGATGGATTCATCGTCGACGAATTGCTGGACGATGGCCGCGTGCACAAGGCCTCCCGCCGCTGCTGGCCGCAGACCGAATCGATCAAGGCCGAGGTCGCGGCGGCCGAGACCGGAGACGCCGGCGCCCCGGCGCACGCCGGGCAAATGATCGAGCGGCTTTTGGCGGTTTTCCTCGGCCGTCCGGTGGTGGGCGGCTGGATCGATCATGTCGACGCAAACGGCGCGCCGATCGTCGATTTCATACCGGCCAGCACGTTGTACCACATCTTTTTCGCCGCGGCGGAGGCCGACCGCGTTTGGGGCCGGGAGGAGGGCGAAAAGCCAAAGGCCGATGGGCAATGAGCGGCCCGGCGATCCGCCAGGCGGTGATTCTGGTCGGCGGCAAAGGCACGCGGCTCGGCGCGATCACCCGCGCTGTTCCGAAACCGATGCTGCCCATCGCCGGCGGCCGACCGTTCCTCGACTACCTCCTGGAAATGATCGAACGCCACGGCTATCGCGAGATTGTCCTGCTTGCCGGCTATCTCGGGGAGACGCTCGAGGCGGCCTATGACCGACGCCGGATCGGCAAGGCCGCGGTGCGGGTGATGCGAGAACCGGTCCCGCTCGGAACCGCGGGCGCATTGACGATCGCGCGCGAAGCCCTCGATCCCCGGTTCCTGCTCATGAACGGTGACGCGTTCTTCGACATCAATCTGAGAGCGTTGGAGCAGACGTCGCTGGAAACCGGAGCCGCGGCGACCCTGGCGCTGAGGACCGTGGCCGACGCCGGGCGCTACGGGCGGGTCGTCGAACAGGGCGGCAGGGTGCGGGCGTTCCTGGAAAAGGATTTGAGCCGACCCGGGCCAGGGGTGATCAATGGCGGGATCTATGTGCTCAAGCGCGAGATCCTGGACCTCGTTCGCGACCTGCCGTGCTCGCTCGAACAGGACGTATTTCCGGCGCTGGTCGCGCGGGGCGACATTGCCGGCCGCGAGTTCGAAGGATACTTCCTCGATATCGGGCTGCCCGAAACGCTCGAGCAAGGGCATCGCGAGCTTCCGGCCGTGCGGGTGCGTCCCGCGGCCTTCCTCGACCGGGATGCGATGGTCGATGCCGCCCGCAGCGACCTTCTTGGGCCAGACGGTTTTCGCTGGATTGCGGGCGCGGTCGAAGCCGTCCGGGCTCTGAACGACCGCGGCTATTATGTCTTCGTCCTCGGCGCCGGCGCCCGGCCCGCCAACGACGGCGACTGCCTATTGGAGGGGGAGATCCAGCGACGCCTCGCTGCCGACGGGGCGCATGTCGATCGGTTCTACGTCGCGGGCCATAGGCCGTTTTCGGCCCTCCTTGACGAGGCCATGAGCGAGTGGCCGATCGTGAACGAGCGATCCTTCGTCATCGGAGCGGCAAGCGCCGAAGTCGAAGCCGCGCGGCGAACCGGACTTGCGGCGCGCGCCTTTGACGGCGGCGATCTCGCGCGCCTCGTCGATTCGCTCCTGCCGCCGGCGAGAGTTTAGCGGACCGGCCTTTTCGGATCGCGAGCCAGAAACAGTTTCCAAATCCCTCGCAACAAAAACCAAGCTCGGGGGCAACAAAAACCAAATCCGGCGCAACAAAAACCAAGCCAGCCGCAAAGAAAACCAAATCTTGTCTTCTTCCGCGAATCGAGCCTTTTCAGTAGGATGGGCTCCGTTATCGCGAGCCGCAGGGCGTCGCGAGACGCACTGTCGCTCGACGGGCTATGGCGACACAGTCCCTCGCATGGACGATCCCATTCGATGCACGATGAGGCCTCCAATCCTCGCCGCTTTGTTTTTCTAAATATCGACGAAGTATACCATACATTCTGCTTTACCGCAATAATTTGATTCGCCGGGTGGGCGTGGACGGCCGGGAGATCGGTCGACGTCCGCCTATCGGCTGGGTATGCCCGCCGATAGGCGGCAGGCGTTCGGCGCCCAATCGGTCAGGAGACCGGCCCGAGGGCTCACGCGGCCAGCACGCCGTCGAATTGCGGCCGCGGCGAAATCGCCCTATGGCCTGACGGACACCCCCATCACGACAAGGCCGCGCTCCGATGAAAGCCCCGCGCAGATATTTCGAGCCGCTCGCGATCGGAGCGCCGCGCCCGCTCCTCGAACTCCCGTCGAGGCTAGAGCGGATGATCCATTTCGTCCCGCCGCACAACGAAAAGGTGCGCGCAAAGACGACCGAGCTTGTCGGCCAGGTCGACGCGGTTCTGGGCAATCTCGAGGACGCGATCCCGGTCGAATCGAAAGCGGCGGCGAGAGACGGCCTGATCGCGATGGCGAAAGCGACCGATTTCGGCTCGACGGCCTTATGGGCGCGGGTCAACGCGCTCAATTCGCCCTGGTTTATCGACGATATGACCCGGCTCGTGGGCGAGATCGGCGACAAGCTCGACGTCGTGATGGCGCCGAAGATCGAGGGCGAATGGGACATTCATTTCCTCGACCAATATCTGGCCCTGCTCGAGGCGCGCTACGGCCTGAAGAGGCCCATTCTCGTTCACGCAATTCTGGAAACCGCGCAGGGCGTCAACAATGTCGAGGCGATCGCCGCCGCGTCGCCGCGCATGCATGGAATGAGTCTCGGCCCGGCCGACCTTGCCGCGTCGCGGGCGATGAAGACGACCCGGGTCGGGGGCGGCCATCCCGACTATCGAATGCTCGCCGACGCAGTCGGACCTGACCTGCAGCGCGCCAGCTATCAGCAGGATCCATGGCATTACACAATCGCGCGCATGGTCGACGCCTGCGCGGCGAACGGCATCAAGCCGTTCTACGGACCGTTCGGCGATTTCTCCGATCCTGCGGCATGCGAAGCGCAATTTCGCAACGCCTTCCTGCTCGGCTGCGCCGGCGCCTGGACCCTGCATCCGAGCCAGATCGCGATTGCCAAAAAGGTGTTCTCGCCTGATCCGGCCGAGGTGGCGTTCGCTCGGAAGATTCTGGCGGCGATGCCGGACGGATCGGGCGCGGTGATGATCGACGGCAAGATGCAGGACGACGCAACCTGGAAGCAGGCGCGGGTCATCGTCGATCTCGCCCGGAAGGTGGCGGCGAAAGACGCCGACTATGCGGCGCTCTATCAGTTTTGATGGGTCCGGCAGCGGCCCGCAGGGCCGCGTCGGCCCGTTTCTTGCAGCCGAGACGGAGACCCGGCCGGAGCGTCGAGGGGTCTGCCGGAATGGCGCTTTTTTGATCGCGTTCCGGCTTCCCGTCTCGGCAGGACGCGCTATAACCGACGGATGATGGTAGAGGAGCTTTGAGGCTATGCCGAGTCGCGACGCGAAATTCGGGATCGGACAGGTCGTCAAGCACCGGTTCTACCCGTTCCGCGGTGTGATCTTCGACGTCGACCCCATCTTCTCGAACACCGAGGAATGGTGGAGTTCGATCCCGGCCGAGGTTCGTCCGGTCAAGGAGCAGCCGTTCTATCATCTCTACGCCGAGAACGCGGACAGCCAGTACGTCGCTTACGTCTCCGAGCAGAACCTGCTGTCGGATGAATCCGGAGAGCCGGTCCGCCACCCGCAGGTCAGCGAGATTTTTGAGCGGACCGACGACGGACGATACTGCGTCCGCAACCGATCGCGGCTGAGCTGATCCCACCGCGGCGACGCCTCCCGCCGGCGCGGGAGGCGTGACCACGCGGTCTACTTCGCCGGAGCGGGGGCCGGAGCGGCAGGCGCCGCCGGTGCGGCGGGAGCGGGCGCTGCAGGCGCCGGAGCCGCATTCGCCGCAGGAGCGGCCGCGCCCTGTTGCTGCTGCTCCAGCATCTTGCGCTGCTCTTCCGCCCTCTTCTGCAGCTGTTGCTGCAACTCCTGGCGCTGCTGTTCGAGAACCTTGGGGTCGGTCGGCTTGCCGTCGAACGCCGGACCCAGATCCTTCAATGGAAGGTTGAACGTCAACTCGTGCCCCGAAACGTCGCCGCCCGGGACGCGCATGACGACGCTCAACGTTTGCCCTTTCTTGAGCGCGTCAAGCGTCTTGGCGCTGATGTCGATTTCGGCCGAGCAGGCGTTCTGGAAGCAGATGTCGTAGCGGCCTTCGATCGGCTCGCCCTTGTCGATGACGACGCGGAACCCCGGCTTAATCAACATCCCGATCGGCAGCATCAGGAGCCGCAACTTGCGTTTCTCCTCGCCGGCCAACTCGAAGACGTTCAGGCTGATCATCGGCGGCTGATCGGCCGAGGTGGAGAAGTCGCGCATTGTAGCGCAGGCGTCCTTGCCGCTGTTCGGCTCCTTGGCGCAGAATTTGGCCCATTGCGGCTCGGGCGACACGAGGTCGACCTTCGACGGCTGGGCCGGCTGCTGCGGTTGGGCTGGCGCTCCCGGCGCTCCCGGAGCGGCGGGCTTCGGCGGCTGCGTTTGCTGCGCCGACGCCGCACCGGCCCCGAGCGCAAGGCTCAATGCGAACGCCGCGGCGCCCGAGCGCATGACTTTAAATCTCATCAATCGTCCTTTCGAACCGTAAGCGGAATCTTGCGGCGCTTCGCCTCGCGCCCGATCGGCGTCAACCCACGCCCGGGATCGTACATCCGCGACCCTTCGGGCGACATTGTGACACGGAGCACGCCTTGGGACGCGTCGCGGTGTTCGGCGCGCCCTCTTTCCACATTCGAGGCGACATTCCAATAACAATTTCGTCGCAGCGATCGACCGGCGGGGCGAAAGACGCGGATCGCCCGCCTCCCCGCTGGGCCCGGCGACGGCTCGCCAGCGCCCGAGCGGGGTCCCGCGCCGTTCGAAGGCCTTAGGATGAGCCTTGAGTTGCAATTCAGCCGGCTGCCGATCATAGAAGTGCGGCCATGATCGGCCGCACGATTCGCTCCGCATTTCTTGCCGCGCTTGGGGCCGCCCTCATTGGCGCGCCGGCGCCCGCGGGCGCCGGCGCGCCAATGGGCGCGATCGCGATGCACGGCGAGCCGGCGTTGCCGCCTGACTTCGACCATTTGCCCTATGTCAATCCGGAGGCGCCCAAGGGCGGCCGGCTCGACCTCGCCTACCTCGGCGCCTTCGACAGCCTGAACCCCTATAATGTCAAGGCGCTATCGACCGCGCAGGGCCTCATCGGAAATGTCTACCAGTCGCTGATGGCGCGCTCTGCCGACGAGCCGTTCACGCTCTACGGCCTCATCGCCAAGAGCATCGAAACGAACGCTGCGCGGGACCGGGTGATCTTCCATCTCGATCCGGCCGCCCGGTTCTCCGACGGAACGCCGATCACCTCGGCCGACGTCGTCTTCACCTTCAACCTGCTCAAAGCCAAGGGGCGCCCGCAGCAGCGGGCCGCGTTCTCGCTGGTCAAGGCCATCGACGCGCCGGACGACTGGACCGTGCTCTACGATTTGTCGGGCGCCAACGACCGTGAGCTGCCGTTGACGCTGGCGATCATGCCGGTGCTGTCGCGCGCTCACACCGACGCCGAGCATTTCGAGGACCAGACGCTGCAGATTCCGGTCGGCTCGGGCCCCTATCGAGTGACCGAAGTCAAGCCCGGCGAACGGCTGGTGCTCGAGCGCGACCCCAACTACTGGGCCAAAGACCTGCCGATCGCGCGCGGCCTCTACAATTTCGATTCGATCCGGATCGATTATTACCGCGACGGGACGGCGATGTTCGAAGCGTTCAAAGCCGGGCTGATCGACTACCGCGTCGAGGACGATACGACGCGATGGCGCGCCGAATATGATTTTCCCGCCGCGAAAGACGGACGCATCGTCAGGGCCGGCATCGCGAGCCGGCTGCCGAAGGGCGTCTCCGGCTTCGCCTTCAATACGCGCCGTCCGCAGTTTGCCGATATCCGCGTGCGCGAGGCGCTGGCGTCGATGTTCGACTTCGAGTGGATCAACGCCAATCTCTTCGGCGGCGCCTACAACCGATCGGAAGGATTCTTCGACGACAGCGAGCTGTCGTCGATCGGCCGCCCGGCTTCGGAGCGTGAACGGCGGCTGCTCGCGCCTTTTCCCGGGGTTGTGCGCGACGACGTGATGGAGGGCCGATGGCGCGCCCCGGTCTCCGACGGCTCGGGCCGCGACCGGACGATCGCACGGAATGCGATCGACGAACTTGGGCGCGCTGGCTACACATTGCGCGACGGCCGTCTCGTCGACGCGCATGGCGCGCCCCTGGCCTTCGAGATCCTGGTCAAGAACCGCGACGAGGAGCGCCTCGCGCTTGCCTATGCGCGCAATCTGGCGCGGATCGGGGTTGCGGCAAGCGTGCGGCTGGTCGACGAGGTGCAGTTTCAGCGCCGGCGCACCAGCTTCGACTTCGACGTGATGATCGGCACGTGGACCGCTTCGCCCTCGCCAGGCAACGAGCAGCGCGGGCGCTGGAGCTCGGCCGCAGCCAACGCCCAGGGCGCCTACAACATCAGCGGCGTCGCGTCGCCCGCGATCGACGCGATGATCGCAGCGATCCTAGCGGCCCAAAGCAACGAGGATTTCGTCGCCGCGGTGCGCGCGCTCGATCGTCTGCTCATTTCCGGCTTCTACATCGCGCCGCTCTACTACGCGCCGGAGCAATGGATCGCCTATTCGGCCAAGCTCGGCCGGCCGGAAAAGACGCCGCTGTTCGGCGTCGAGCTTTCCGCGTGGTGGCGACGCGAGCCGTGAGGCGCGCCATGCGCCGCGCGCGGCGACGGTTTCACTTGCGTTTGCGCGACCGCGGCGCCAACTTCGCGCGGCGCTTTAGGCCAAGACATGGATGCCCACGGCAAGCGCGGGCATGACGAGTGAATTTACCTGATGCTCTACGCAGTGTCCGCAAACCTCATTCCTGATCGCGCGCCCGAATTCCATACGCGTCTCACCGATGGCAGCATCGCCGCGCAGCGCCCCGACGGCGCCGAGATCGTCGCCGCCATGCAGCGTGCGCGTGTCGCGCCGGACGGCACGGCGCGATGGACCGAGACTTGCTATTGCCCGACGCCGCTCCAGCATGAACGCGCCACCGTGCTGGACCGCTATTTCATTGGGATTGAGACAAAGGTTATCGACAAGCCTGTGACCTTCGACGGCGCGCCGCTGATGGACCGGCTCGCCGGGCGCTAGAAGCGGGAGAGAGGAATGAACCAGGAGAGCGAACCTCTGACCATCGACATCGTCAGCGATGTCGTATGTCCGTGGTGCTATCTCGGCGAGAAACGGCTCGAAGCGGTCCTTGCCGACGAGCCGCGACCGGTCGCGGTGCGCTGGCGCCCCTACCAGCTCGACCCGACGATCCCCGAAGGCGGGCTCGACCGCGCCGAATATATGGCCAAAAAGTTCGGCAAGAGCGGCAGGCTGCAGGCGGTCCACGACAACCTTGTGCGCCTCGGCGCGGAAGTTGGCCTTCCATTCGCCTTCGACAAGATCAAGAGGGCGCCCAACACGCTCGACGCCCACCGCGTCATCCGCTGGGCCAGCTCTGCGGGGGTACAAGGAAAGGTCGTCGATCGTCTCTTCAGGGCCTATTTCGTCGAGGGACGCGACATCGGCGACCGCGGCGTCCTGATCGATATCGCCGGCGAATGCGGTCTCGACCCCAAGCTTATCGAAGAGCTCCTGGCGGAAGGCGCGGACGTCGACGTCGTGCGCGAAGAGATCGCGCAGGCGCAGGCGATCGGGGTCAGCGGCGTGCCGTTCTTCATCTTCGCCGGCCGCCTTGGCGTGCCCGGCGCGCAAGATCCTTCGGTGCTGCGGCGGGCGATGGCGCAAGCGCGGCAGGCGATGCAAGAGGCCGCCAAGGAAGCGCCGGCCGCATAGGGCACATGTCAGCAGCAGGGAGCGCGCCCGACCTCGTCCTGAGGCGCCGCGAAGCGGCCTCGAAGGTCGCTCCAGTTTGCGCCGAGCATGCGCCGCCCGTTGGAACGTCCTTCGAGACGCGCCTTCGGCGCTCCTTAGGACGAGGGCGGTAGATACTCGAATTCGTTCCAGCTGCCCGCAGCGCCCGGGGTTCACGCCGCGTCGTCGAGCGCGGCGATGAGTTCGATCGGCAGTTCGATCGGCGGCGCGGGCTGGCCGTCCGAGTTGGCAGGCGCGGCCGCGAGTTCGCCCCGGGCCGCGATCAACATCGGCGCCGCGTCGTCGTTGGCGGGAGAAAAGTCGAGCCGGCTCGGCAGCCTCAGGGACGGAGAGGCGATTGCATCACGGGCGAAGCCGGCTGCTTCCGCCCTCGCCGCTTCGGCGGCGAAGCGCCACAAGAGCGCCAGAACCTTGCCCAGCGCCGGATCGTCGCGGCGTTCACATTCGTCGATAACCGCTTGCACGAGCGCCAAGTTGAGGCCGTCGCCGGCCTCGCCGGCATTGGCCGAGATTGCGGCCAGCGCCGCCCGGAACGCCGGCAGGACGCCGCTCTTCAAACCTGCCTTGCGGGCGAGCGCCGCGAAGCCTTCGCCGCGCGGGTTGAGGATGAAGCCGGCGACGCGCCGGAGCGGCGTTCCGGACAACTCCGCCAGCGCCTCGGCGAACAGGTCCCGCTCCCCGCCGAGCAACGAACGGAGGAGCAAAGCCGGGGTCAGCGCGCCGCAAGCGCGCAGCGAGCCCACGAGCTCCGCCCGCTCAGCGGCGGGGCAGGACGAGGCGATCGATGAGATCGCGTGGTCGCGGGCCTCGCGGGCGACGCGCTCGGCGCGCTCGCGAGGCAGCCATTGCGACGCCGTGATGGTCAAGTCGTTGGCGGTCATAACGGCGATTCGCGCTCTCGAACTCGCCGGCAACGACGGGCGCTCGAGCAACGCCTCGCGCACATCCGCATCATCGCCGAAGCGCGCAAGGACGCGGCTCAGGGCGCCGGCCGCAAGCGCGGCCTCGCGATTGCCGATCAGCGCGACAATCGCGTCGCGTTGGCCGATCTCGGCCAGCGCCGCGATTGCCCCGGGCTTAAGATCGGCCCGTCGCGCCATCGCGGCCTGGGCGACCGCGTCTCCCGTCGCCGCACAGTCGACGAGATCGGCGTCGGTCAGGACCGGCGAGCGGCTCAGCACCGCGGCCGCCACATCCGGCTGGTCCGCCGCCAACGCCAGGACCAGCGGACGCGGCGCTTCGCTGGCGTCGCCCAACGCGTGGGCGAGCGCCCGGCGGACCAGCGGCGCGGGGTCGTCGAGCAACGCCGTCATCGCGAGCTCCGCCTCAGCGCGCATCGGCTGGGCGAGATCAGAATGGAGATAGGCGCGCGCGAGCGCGCTTGCGGCCGCCGCGCGCTGGTCCGGGCCGGCGCATTGCGCCCAGGCGAGAAATCGGCGCACAATGTCGGGCTTGGCGAATGAAGGCTCGGGCAGGAGCATGGCCGTCGGTCGGTTGGCGTGCATGTCGCCCTCCTCGCCCGTCATGGCGGCGGACCTTGATCGCCCAGATTGCATGAATATGGTTAACGACAACTTAAAGTTGTAGCCGGAGGCGCGCATGGAGACCGGAACCCTTCGCCATCCGCGCGGCGGCCTCTATTTTGAGGACTTCTCGGTCGGCCAGCTCTTTCGCCACCGGCTGACCCGCACGGTCACGCAAATGGACAACATGCTGTTCTCGAACATGACGCTGAACCCGCAGCCGCTGCATATCGACGCCTATTTCTGCGCCACCGAGACCGAATGGGGCCGGCCGCTGATGAACTCGCTGTTCACGCTCGGGCTCATGATCGGCATTTCCGTTAACGACACCACGGTCGGCACGACGATCGCCAATCTCGGCATGACCGACGTCGCCTTTCCGGCGCCGCTGTTCGAGGGCGACACGGTTCGCGCGGAAACGGAAGTGATCAGCGTGCGCGGCTCGAAGTCACGGGCCGACGCCGGACTGGTCGAGTTCCGGCACCGGGCGTTCAAGCAGGATGGAACTCTGGTCGCCGAGTGCCGCCGCACTGCATTCATGCGCCGGCGCGGACCTGAGATGCTGACCGCCTGAGCGTTCCGATGCGCTCGCTCATCATCGCCCCGGCGGACGAAAAACGGCTCGCCGAGGCGCTCGTGAGCGGCGCTGATGCGGTCATCGTCGATCTCGCGCTCGCCGCGCCGGAGAAAAGAGCGGCGACGCGGGCCACGGCGGCCCAGTTTCTCAAGCAAGCGCGGGCTCGCGGCGGAGGGCCGGCGCTCGTCGTCGGGGTCAGTGCGCTGGATTCGGGCGAGACGGACGCCGACCTCGACGCGGTCATGGGCTTTGCGCCCGACGCCATCCTGCTACCCAGGAGCTTCGGAGGGGCGAGCGTCCAGCGGCTCTCGGCCAAGCTTGCGGTGCGCGAAGCGGATTTCGCTCTCGCCGACGGCGCGACGCGGATCATCGCCGTCGTCGATGCGGCGCGGGGCGTGTTGAATTTGGCGAGCTATTGCGGCGCGAGCGCGCGGCTCGCGGGCCTCGCCTGGAGCGCCGCATGCCTGGGCGCGGAGATCGGCGCCGAGACCGGCCGCGATCCGTCCGGCGCCCATGCCGGCGCCTTGCGCCTGGCGCGCGACCTCACGCTTCTGGCGGCAACGGCAGCGGGCGTGGCCGCGATTGACGCAACGTTCGCCGCGGTCGCCGACGCGAAAGGCCTGCGCGCCGAAGCGCTCGCCGCCTGGCGCGACGGCTTCGCTGGAAAGATGGCGATCGACCCCGCTCAGGCGGCCATCATCAACGACGTATTCCCGTCGCGATCAAAGCCGCTCGCCGAGCGATAGCAGCGGAGACCAGCGCCTGTGAGGAATTCGCGGCGCCGAGCTCAGTTCACTGCACCGCGGCCTTGCGCGCCTCGATCTCCGCCATCCATTGCTCGGCGTTCTTCGATCGCGTGCAAACCACCTTCATATATTCCGATCCGTCTGATTGCACAAGATCTGTGCGGGCAATCATCGTTTGCGCATTTAACGCGCACATCATCGGATTGTCGACCGTCGGGCCGCGCACGACGTCAAGCGCGGTTTTCGCCTGACAATCCGCGTGCGACAGCGCGGTCGAGCAGACAAGAATGAGGATCGAGTACATTTGCGCCCCTCTTTTTTGTGCCCACATGGCCAATCGCCTCTTGTGCGCCCGCCCTTTTATCTTTCACCCCTGAGTTGTCTTGAGGTTGCAACATAGCGCTGTTGCAAATGCCGTGCCGTGATCCACGTCACATTGCGGCGCACTGATCCGGTGCGCGCCGTCGCCTTGACCTCGAAATTCGCGCCAAATTCGAGCGCTCAACGTCTGCAAACGGCTCCATCTACGGATGAAAACTATCAATTCTTAAGGCCTTGGCCCCTAAGGTTTCCGCAAACGGCTCGGCGCCGCGCCGGCCGGGTCCGAAGGCCAACATGAACATCGCGCCGCTGACGTTCGTCCAGACCCTCCTCTCCCCGCTGAAGCCGGCGGTTGCGACTCTCCTTCAGCCAGCGTCGATCTCGTCGATATATTCGCTGAGCGCCGCGCTGATGATCGCCTTCGCCTGGCTCGCCTTAAGGCGAAAGCGCCGGGCCGGCGAGTCGTCCCGAAGGCGCTCGCGCGGGCAATTCTCTCGCGCCGGGTGCTGCTCCACCGCTCGACCTTCGCCGACCTCGCCTATTGCGTGATCGGCCTTGCGACCCTGGGCGCGCTCATCGGCTGGGCGGTTATCTCGACGTCATGGATCAGCGACGGCGTCGCCGCCTTTCTTGCGCGCCGGCTCGGCCCAAGCCCCGAGCCGCAGGCGCCCAAGGTCGTGCTCGACGGCGCGCGGACGCTCGTGCTCTTTCTCGCCTACGACCTCGGCTTCTTCGTCGATCATTCGCTCAAGCACCGCATTCCGGCGCTATGGGAGTTGCACAAGGCCCACCACTCGGCCGAAGTGCTGACGCCGCTGGTCAACTTCCGCGTCCACCCGCTCGATTCGCTGATCCTGGCCAACAATCTTGCGCTCATCATCGGCGTGATCGGCGGGGCGGCGCAATATGCGCTGGGGCGCCGCGCCGTGTCGTTCACCCTGTTCGACCAGAACGTGCTGATGCTGCTCTACATCTATTTGACCGCCCAGCTTCAGCACAGCGAGATCTGGATCCCATTCACCGGAGTTTGGGGCCGGGTGTTCATGAGTCCGGCGCACCATCAACTGCACCATTCCTCCGATCCGGCGCATTTCAACTGCAACCTCGGGGCGAGCCTGGCGATCTGGGACTGGCTTATGAGCAGCTTGCGGATGCCGCCGGTCGAGCCGCCGCGCCTCGCCTTCGGCGTATCGGGCCATACGCACGACCCGCATGGCGTCATGGGCCTCGTCGTCGATCCGGCGGTGAACGCGCTGAGGGCGCTTTTGGCGCCGCTCTCGTCCAGGGTTGGATCGCTCCGCCGGGGCTACTTGCACGGATTGACAAAGCGAAGACCAGGAAACCTGACGAAATCGCTATCGGTCGAATAGAGGACATACCCGCGCTCCATCGCGAGCACGGCGAGGTGGGTGTCCGTTGACGGCCTCCGTGAATGGGACGCCTAGAGCAAATTGCATTTGGATGGAAGCACGACCGTCATTGCGAGCGAAGCGAAGCAATCCAGATCGAAGCACTCCGGGGCGTCTGGATTGCTTCGTCCCCCCGGGTCAAAGCCCGGGGGTCCTCGCAATGACGATTCCACTGAATTGCAATTTGCGCTAGCTCCCTGGCGCGCTGTTTGAGGAGAGCCGCCAAGTCATCGGCGAGCGTGAGAGTGGTCCGCATGAATGGCGTCATGTGCAGACGGTCATATGATGTCAAGACATCAGATCCTGAGACATCATTGGCGGCCTGATCAGCCGCGCCGCGAGACGCCGATCGGGCGCAAGGGGCTGCCGCCGTGGTCAGGCAGTTCCGTCGCGAACGAGCGTCCTTCTACTCCGCCGCCACCTGGACGTCGGCCGCCGGTCGCGGCCGGATTGCGGGCGCTGGGCCGGGATGCGCGGGCGCGTGCGGCTCGTCCTGTTCGCCGACGAAGCGGCTGACGAGACGCCACGCGAGCCGGCCGATGTCGTCCATCACCGTGAATACCGCCGGCACGAACACGAGCGACAGCATCGTCGACATGATGAGGCCGCCGATCACCGCGATCGCCATCGGCGAGCGAAAGCCGCCCCCGTCGCCGAGGCCGAGCGCGGACGGGAACATGCCCGCCGCCATCGCGATCGTGGTCATCACGATCGGCCTCGCCCGCTTGCGGCCGGCCTCGACCAGCGCCTCGAGGCGCGGCGTCCCGCGGCCGATCTCCTCGACCGCGAAGTCGACCAGCATGATCGCATTCTTGGTGACGATGCCCATCAGCATGAGAATGCCGATGACCACCGGCATCGACATCGCCTTGTGGGTGATGAGAAGGGCGATGATCGCGCCGCCGATGGAGAGCGGCAGCGAGACGAGAATCGTGATCGGCTGCAAGAGACTGCCGAACAAGAGGACCAGGAGCCCATAGACCATCATCAGGCCCGCGCCCATCGCCGCGGCGAACGATGCGAACACCTCGCTCATGATCTCGACGTCGCCGGTTTCGCGGATCTCGACCCCCGGCGGCAGGCTCCTCGCGGTCGGAAGGGCCCGGATCGCCGCAACCGCGGCCCCGAGCGCGGCGTCGCCGCGCAAATCGCCCTCGATCGTCACCCGCCGGGTGCGGTCGTAGCGGTTGATCGCGGTCGGTCCGTGGCTGACCGAGAAGTCCGCGACCACCGAGAGCGGCGTCGTCGCTCCGCCTCCGGTCGCCACCCGCAAATCCTGCAAAAGCCCAACGTGCGCTCGCGCCGCCTCGTCGAGCTCGACCCGAATCGGGATCAGCCGGTCGCCGGCGTTGAACTTCGCGAGATTGGCGTCGATGTCGCCAAGCGTGGCGACACGGATCGTGTCGGAGAGCGCCTCGGTCGAGACCCCGAGATCGGCGGCGACCTGGGGCTTGGGGGTGATGCGCAATTCCGGCCGGTCGAGCTCGGCGGTCGAAATCGGATTCTCGATCACCGGAATCGACCGCATCTCGCTCGCGATCTGGTTCGCGGTCGTGTTGATCACGCCGATGTCGGGGCCGGCGATGATCAGCTGCAAGTCGCGCTGGCCGTTGTCCTTGAGGAACCAGTAGCGGATGTCCGGCTGATCGGCGAGGATTGCCCCGATCCTGAGCTGCAGGTCCTTCTGGGTCGCCTCGCGCTTCGATTTGTGAACGAAGTTGATGACGACCGTCGCCTTGCGCGGCTCGTCGTCGGCGCCGCCCATGAGCTTGCCGCCGAAAATCAACGCCGAGCGAACCTCGGGCATGGCCCGCAATTTGTCCGAGATCGCGCGCGTGACCCGGTCGGTGTCGTCGAGCCGCGAGCCCGGCGGCAGCTCGATCGCCAGAAGAGCGCGGCCATAGTCGTCAGCCGGAATGAACCCGGACGGCAGCAGTTGCGTCGACCACAAGGAGGCGGCGAAAATGACCGCGCCGGCGAACAGGGTGAGCCACCGGTGGCGCAACGAGACGCGCACGAGCCTAGTATAGAAGCGCATCACCGCGCCGTCGCGGTGGGTGTGGCCGTGCGGCGCGCGCACGAAATAAGCGGCGATCACCGGGGTGACGAAACGTGCGACCATCAGCGAGAACATGACCGCGATCGCGACCGTCAGGCCGAACTGGCGGAAATATTGGCCCGCGATTCCGCCCATGAAGCTGACCGGCGAGAAGATCGCCGCAATCGACAGCGAGATGGCGATCACCGCGAGCCCGATCTCGTCGGCCGCCTCGAGCGAGGCGCGATAGGCCGACTTGCCCATCCGCATGTGGCGGACGATGTTCTCGATCTCGACGATCGCATCGTCGACCAGAATGCCGGTCACCAGGGTGATCGCGAGCAGGCTCACCAGGTTTAGCGAGAAACCGATCGCATCCATCGCCCAGAAGGTCGGGATGACCGAGAGCGGCAGCGCGACCGCGGTCACGACGGTGGCCCGGAAGTCGCGCAGGAAGATGAACACGACGATGACGGCGAGCAGCGCGCCCTCGATCAGCGTCTCCATCGTCGAATGATAATTGCCAAGCTCGCTGTCGACCTGGGTGTCGACCTTGGTGAAGGTCACCTCGGGATGCGCCGCCTCGATGGACTTGAGGCGCTGCGCGATCAACTGATCGACAGTCACGTCGCTTGCGCCCTTGGCGCGGGTGACGCCGAAGGCGACGATGGGCTCGTCGAACAGGCGGGTGAAAGTGCGCGGCTCGGCCGCACCGTCGGTGACCGTCGCAAGCTCGTCGAGCCTGACCTTGCGCCCGCCCGGCAAAGCGACCGGCAGCGCCGCGAGGTCGGCGACGCTCCGCGCCCCGGCGAGGGTGCGGATCGCCTGTTCCTGGCCGGCGACTTCGCCGCGCCCGCCGCCGAGATCGACGTTGTCGGCGCGCACCTGCTCGTTGACGGTCGCCGCGGTGACGCCGAGCGCGAGGAGCTTCTCCGGATCGAGCGAGACCCGGATCTCACGGTCGACGCCGCCGAAGCGTTTGACCTCGCCGACGCCGCGGATGCTCTGCAGATCGCGCGCGACCGAGTCGTCGATGAACCAGGACAGCTGCTCGACCGAAAGCCCGGGCGCCGAAGCGGCGTAGGTGACGATCGGCAGACCCTCGATATCGACTCGACTGACGATCGGCTCGTCGATCGTGCGCGGCAGATCGGTACGGATCTTGGCGATCTGGTCCTTCACGTCGTTGAGCGCGCGGTCGATGTCGATCGAGCCGACCGTGAATTGGATAATGGTCGAGGACGAACCGTCGGTGACGGTTGAAATGATGTGCCAGACGCCGTTGAGGCTCGCGACCGCGTCCTCGACCTTCTTGGTCACTTGCGATTCGAGTTCCGACGGCGCGGCGCCCGATTGGGTGACCAGCACCTGGACGATTGGAATGTCGATGTTCGGGAAGCGGGTGACCGACATCGTCCGGAAGCTGACAAGGCCAAGAATCGTCAGCACCGCGAACGCCACTATCGCCGGTATGGGGCGGCGGATCGACCACGCCGAGACGTTGAGCCGCATGGGGAAGCGCCTCCTAGCCGCCCGCCGACTCGGGCGTCGGCCGCACGCGGTCGCCGGGCCGCAGGAACGCGGCGGCGCGAGCCACGACGCTCTCGCCGGCGGCGACGCCGCTCATGATCTCGACCGAATCGCCGTCGGCGATCCCCGGAGTCACTTGCCGTTCTTCGATCTTCCCGTCGCGCACGACGTAGAGGCGCGCCGCGTCGCCATCGCGCTCGAACGCGGTCGCCGGCGCGCCGACGCCATCGCGGCGCGTCAGCTCGACCTGGCCCGAGGCAAAGGCGCCGATATGGGCGTGCGAGACGTCCGCGAGCGCGATCCTGACCTTGCCGGTGCGGCTCGCCTTGTCGACCTCCTGGTTGACGAGGCGGACCCGGCCGGCGACCGCAGCCTCGACGCCTGGCAGCTTCAATTCCGCCGGCATGCCGACGGCGAGCTTGGCCAGCGACTGCTCGGGCACGTCGGCCTCGAGATCGATCGCCCCATCCTCGATGATCCGGAACAGCGGCTCGCCGGTGCTCGAGGCGTCGGCGCCGAGCTTGGCCGACCGCCGGCTGACGATCCCTGCGACAGGCGCCTTGACCTCCGTCCGGTCGATACGCACCAGGAGCTCCTGCCGTTCGGCGTCGCGGCTCTTGCGGTCGGCCTCGGCGACGCCGAGCGCATTCTGGGCGGCGGCCAATTGGGCCTGCGCCGTCTTCATCGCCATCTCGCGCTGCTCGATGGTCGAAACGGCCATCACCCCTTCCGCGAGCTTGTGCGCGCGATCGAAATCGCTGTTCGCGAACTGCACCTGCGCCTGCGCCTGGGCGATCATGCTCTGGGCCTGGTTGATCGCCGCATCGGCGCGCTTGGTCGCCGCATCGTTCTCGGCCACGAGCGCGTCGAGTTGGGTGCGATCGAGGCGGGCGAGCACCTGCCCTTCCTTCACCCGGTCGCCGTCCTCGGCGTCGAGTTCGACAATCGCGAGCCCGTCAATGCGCGCCGCCACTTGCGCTTCCTCCCGCGCGACCAGGGTTCCCGAGACGAACAGACGATCCACGAATTGGCGCTTGACCGCGGGAACGACGGTGACCGCCGGCGGTTCGATCGCGCGCGGCTGGTCGACCGCGGCCACCGCCGGCGCCGGGCAGGACGCGGCCTTGCCGGGAGCGATTTTCGCCATCAGCGCGGCCGGCAGAACGCAGGGCGCCAAGGCAGCGGTCGCAAGGACGCCGCCAATCGCGGCGAGCGCGACGACGGCGACAATGATCGTGGCGCGCCGCACCGTCAGGCCTCCTCGCCCGGCGCCGCAGGGTCGGGTGAAAGCCTGCCGGCGAACAGCGCCTTGAGGACGCCGATCGCCACCGGCGCCTCCGCTTCCGGATCAAAATCGGGTTCGATCGCCTTCCGCTTGAAGAGACCTGCGACGAAGGTGAAAAAGAACCGCGCGCCGAAATGAGAATCGAGCCGCGGCGAGGCCACGCCGGCCGCCTTCGCCGCGTCCATGAGTTTCTCGATTCCCGCCAGCACATCGGCGTCGATGGCGCGCGAGATCTCGGCTACCCGGGGATTGCGGCCGGCCTCGGCCCAGATCTCGACGATCAGCCGCGCCTTCTCGGGCGGTTTTTCGAGAACATGCCGGCGCAACCCGGCGCACAGCGCCTCCGTGATGTCGCGCTTGTCGGCCATCAGCTCGGCGAAGGCCCGGGCGCGCCCCGCCTGGTCGACCTCGCACAGACCCTCGACGATCGCCTCCTTCGACGGAAAATAGCGGTAAAGATTTCCGGCGCTCATCCCGAGCTCGTCGGCGACATGCTGCATCGTCGCGGCGTGAAAGCCGTGTCGGACAAAGGCGCGCTCGGCGCCTTGCAGAATTCGCTCGCGCCGCTCGACGTCTTGAGGTCGGCGCGATGCCGGCAGCGAAGCCAAAGACATTTCGAAGCTCGTGAGAATGAATGTTCATTCTCATAAAGGGCCGGGATTGTGGCGCCACGGTGGCGACCTTGGCGATCACTGATCGGGTGAGCCGCGCTTCATAGCGTGTCCAGACGGACGCCCCGTCTCTCGACGGGATCGCGAGCGCAGTCACAATTTGGCGGCTCAGGCGCTCTTCGCGACGATCGCCTTGCCCGGCCCGGACGGCAGGAAGCCGCCCAACAGGCCGACCGCCGGCAAGAAGGCGCAGACCTGATAGACGAAGGTAAGGCTCGTCTTGTCAGCCAACATGCCGAGCAGAGCCGCGCCGACGCCGCCGAGGCCGAAGCTGAGGCCGAAGAACAATCCCGCGACCGCCCCGACATTGCCCGGAGTCAGCTCCTGCGCGTAGACCACCATGGCCGAGAACGCCGACGAGATGATGAGGCCGATCGCGATTGAATTGATCACGGTGCCGGTAAGCCCGAGATGGGGAAGCAGCAAGGTGAACGGCAAAACGCCAAGGATTGAGCCCCAGATGACAAATTTCGCGCCAAATCGGTCGACCAGCGGCCCGCCGAGGAATGTGCCCGCGGCGACCGCGGCGAGGAACACGAACAACAACACCTGCGCGTGTTGAATGGACACGCCGAAAGTCTGGATCAGATAGAACGTATAGTAGCTGTTGAGGCTGGAGAGATAGAGAACCTTCGAGAACAGCATCACCACCAACACGAAGAGCGTGCGCAAGACGACCCGGCGCGGATGGGCCGGCCCGGTCGCTGCGACGGCTTTGCGCGGCTGGGCGCGAACCGCAGCGTACCAACGGCTAACGCCGGTCAGAATGATCACCGCCGCCAACGCGAGCAGGGTGAAGACCAGCACGGAGTGCTGCCCGAAGGGCACCACGATGAAAGCCGCGAGCAGCGGCCCCAGGGACTGCCCGAAGTTCCCGCCGACCTGAAAAAGGCTCTGGGCGAAGCCGTGCCGGCCGCCCGACGCCGCGCGCGCGACACGGGACGCCTCAGGGTGGAACACGGCGCTCCCCACGCCGACGACCGCCACCGACAGCAGGGTCAATGGGTAGGAGCTCGCGTAGGCCAGCAGCACCAGGCCGACCATCGTGAAAGCCATGCCGGCCGGCAGGATGAAATTCAGCGGCCGCTTGTCGAGGCTCATCCCGATCACCGGCTGAAGGAAAGAGGCGGTGAGCTGGAAGACGAAAGTAATGAGGCCGATCTGGAAGAAGCTCAACGCGAATCGGTCCCGGAACACCGGATAGAGAGCCGGCGCGAGCGACTGCATGACGTCGTTGAGCATGTGCGAGGCGCTGAGCGCGATCAGCACGCCGAGCGTCGCCGTCCCCACTCCACGACGGCTGGTCGTGGAGGAATCAGCGTATGTCGGCGCAGTCGTCACGGCTTTGTCCCCGAGCGGCGCGTCTCGTTCGGCGCGCCGGCCCAAAAAAATTCAGGCCGCGAAAGCGGCCTTATGTAAGGTATGCGCCCTTATGGGCGCTTCGCCCTCCCATTGTCAATTCGAGGAAGGGCATTTCCCGGCGCAGGCGTTCAAAAGGCCGTGACTCGTTACTTCGGCGCCAGGACCATGGTCATCTGGCGGCCTTCCATCAATGGTTCGGCCTCGACCTTGGCGATCGGCGCTGTCTCAGTCCTCACCCGCTGCAGGAGCTTGAAGCCGATGTCTTGATGCGCCATTTCGCGGCCGCGAAAACGCAGCGTCACCTTCACCTTGTCGCCCTCGTCGAAGAACCGGCGCACCGAGCGCATCTTCACTTCGTAGTCGTGGTCGTCGATCCCCGGCCTCAGCTTGATTTCCTTGACCTCGACCACTTTCTGGCGCTTGCGCGCCTCGGCGGATTTCTTCTGCTCGAGAAAGCGGTATTTGCCGAAATCGAGGATCTTGCAGACCGGCGGGGTCGCGTTGGGAACAATTTCGACCAGGTCAAGCGCAGCGTCGTCGGCGAGCTGTTGGGCGTCTGTGAGATTGACGACGCCGCGATTCTGCCCCTCGGCGTCAATAAGTTGAACTTGGATGGCGCGAATGTCGCGATTGGTGCGCGGCCCCTCTTTTTCCGGCTGCGCGGTTGCTTTCATAGGTCGACGAATGGCCACTCTCCTGTTGTTGGCGTTTCGAGTCCGCGCCGCCGCAAAAGACGCACGCGCACACCCCGTTCAGAGCCACGAACCCTGCGGGCTCATAGAGATGGGTCAGAAAGGGATTGAAGTCAATCGCCGGGCGCGGTCGGCGGACGCGTCGAATCGCCCGATTTTCCGGCCGCCTCGCGCGGCGGCCCCGGGCGGCCCGCGGCGCCGGCGAACCAGTGGGGGCGTCGCCGCGCCACCCATTCGAGCGCCCGCCCGCGCGCCCTGCGCAGCAGCGGGATGTCCTCGGCCAGCAGGATGAGGCCGAGCGGCAGCATCCACAGGCCGAAGAACGGGAGGATGCTGAGGCAGCCGCCGATGATCAGGAGGATCCCCGCGGGAATGCGCGCCCAGCGCGAATCGCGCCGGCGCAGCCAGCGGATCGCCCCCTGGATCCGCTCGGGCAGCCGGCGCAGCAGCTTTCTCAGCGCCGCTCATAATGACCGTGGCCTTCGACGCCAACAATCGAGGCTATTGGGCGCTGCACTGCCACCTGCTCTACCACCTCGACGCAGGCATGTTCACGACCATCCGATACGTGTGAGCCAAGCTGCCGCCCGTCGCCGCCCGGGCGAAAGGCGTGGCTTAGTACAATTTTGGACGTCGGCAGTGAACGTCGCCAGGAGGGAACGGCATCGGTGACGTCTATATCGAGCCGCGCCCCAGGGGGCGCCCCGAGGGGACGCCGATTGAGGACTACGTGGTCGAGGATCATAAGGACCACGTTCTCAAGGTCTTCAAGACCCTGAAGGAAGCGATCGCTTGGGCGAAAAAGAAGGGCCACCATCTCGTCGCCCGCGTCCGGCACGAGAACAACAAGACGAGCCGGATCACTGGCCGTCGGCGGGCTGATTCCCGGCGCTCGGCCGCCCGCGCCCTCACTCAATCGAGCAACGCGCGGTCGCCGATCCGGCGCGCGACTTGCTCTAAACCCGCTCGATCGCTTTCGCCGCCGCGTCGAGCGCGTCGATGATGGCCTGGATCTGCTCTGGGGTCGCAGCGCGGCCGCGCAGGCGCAGACGCAGGGTGGCGCGCAGATTGAGCATCGCTCGCTTGACCGAGACGAAGCCCGCGAACCGGCCCTCGTCGCTTTCGCCGAACCGGGCGAAGATGGCGTCGATCTGCGCCTTGTTGTCGGCGAGGACTTTCTCGCCCTGACCCGTCAGCGTATAGAGCTTGCGCCCCTGCGGGTCCTGGCTCGCGCTGGCGTAGCCCATCTCCTCGAGCATGGTGAGCGTCGGATAGACAACGCCGGGGCTCGGCGAATATTCGCCCCCGACCCGCTCGCCGAGCTCCTTGATGATCTCGTAGCCGTAACGGGGCTTCTCGGCCACCAGCGCCAGGATTACGAGCCTGAGTTCGCCGCCGTCGAACATGCGGCCCTCGCGGCCGCCGAAACCGCTGCCCCGCGAGCGCCAGCCGCGAAACGGCCCACGCCCGAAGCCGCCAGCCCCATGCCGAATATGATCGTCAAAATGACGATGGAACATTTTTTACTCCTTTGGTTGCGACATATCACGATATGTCTCGACAAAAGATATATCTTTTGGCGCCGCGCGCAAGTGGGCGCAGAGAAAATTTTTTCAATCCCTGAAGCCGCCCTTGCGTCAACCGGCGGCTAAGATCGCTCGGCGGCGGCGTCATCACTTATACCGCCGGCGGCGTGCAGAAAGTCGCGGCGGCGACCGGCCTCGCCAATATCGTTATTCCGACGGATCTCGCGACCGGCAAGATCGTCGTCCTGGGCCTCGAACCGAAGTCTGCCAGTGCGCCGCCCAGCGCTTCGCACAAAGCCCGTCATTTCGCTTGCGCCTCGTCCCGCTCGGGCCGTGTTCGCCTATAACTCCGTGTCGATGAACGGGGTTGTCCCCGTGCGTGTCAACGTAATGTGACAGGCCTGCGCTAATTTGATTTTGAATACGCCGATGACGGCGCAATTCTTCTGCGGCTCACGGCCGCGTCTGCCCATCGCCGCGCACCCGGTACTTGAACGTGCACAGTTGTTCGAGACCAACCGGCCCCCGAGCGTGCATCCGTCCGGTCGCAATGCCGATCTCGGCCCCGAAGCCGAACTCGCCGCCGTCGGCGAACTGGGTCGAGGCGTTGTGCATGACGATCGCCGAATCGACTTCACGGAGGAAGCGTTCGGCGGCGGCGGCGTCCTCGGTGACGATGCAGTCGGTGTGATGCGACCCGTAGGTCTCGATATGGTCGATCGCAGCCTCCAGGCTGTCGACGACCCCGACCGCGATGATCGCGTCGAGATATTCGGTCCGCCAATCGTCTTCGCTCGCCGGGGTCACGCGAGCGTCCGCCCGTTGCGTGGCGGCGTCGCCGCGCACCGCGCAGCCCGCCGCGATCAGCGCGTCGACGAGCCGCCCAAGGAGGCGCGGGGCGGCGGCGCGATGGACAAGCAGCGTCTCCGCGGCGCCGCAAATTCCGGTGCGCCTCATCTTGGCGTTGACGGCGAGCTTCAACGCCTTGTCGGCATCCGCCGCCCGATCGACATAGACATGCACCACCCCTTCGAGATGCGCGAACACCGGAACCCGCGCCTCGCGCTGCACCCGATCGACCAGGCTTTTTCCCCCGCGCGGGACAATGACGTCGAGCGCGCCGTCCAACCCCTTGAGCATCTCGCCGACCGCCTCGCGCGAGGCGAAGGGAACGCCCGCAATCGCGGCTTCGGGCAGGCCGGCCTCTTTCAGCCCGTCGGCGAGGCAGGCGTGGATCGCGGCCGAAGAGTGAAAACTGTCCGATCCGCCGCGCAGCACCACCGCGTTGCCGCTCTTGAGGCAGAGCGCGCCGGCGTCGGCGGTCACGTTCGGCCGGCTCTCGTAAATGACGCCGACGACGCCAAGCGGCGTCGCCACGCGTTCGATGGCGAGGCCGTTTGGGCGGGCAAAGGTCGCGAGCGTCCGTCCGACCGGATCCGGCAACGCGGCGACGTCCTCGAGCCCGCGCGCGATCGCCTCGATGCGGCTGGGATCGAGAGCGAGCCGGTCAATCAAGGCCGGGCTTAGGTCCTTGGCGCGAGCCTCGAGGAGATCGCGGCCGTTCGCGGCGAGAATCCCGGCCGCGCGTTCGCGCAAGAGCCGCGCCGCGGCATGAAGCGCGCAGTTCTTCGTTTCCGCTGGCGCGTTGGCGAGCTCACGCGCCGCTGCGCGCGCCCGGCGTCCGATGTCGCGCATGCCGGCGCGAACGTCGGCCTCGCACTCGGCGATCTGCACTGCGACGGTCATAGGGCTCCCTCGGTCGCGATCGGACTGATTTAATCGAGCGCGGGCGCAAAGGCCATCCCTACTCGCCGATGCGCAGAGGCCGCGGCGCGCTATCCCTTCGGGCGGAAAGCCTTGCAGAATTTTGGGTTCGTCTCCAAGCGGTCTCCGCCGATGAGGTCGACGCAATAGGGCACGGCGGCGAATACCGCGTCGAGGCAGGTGCGGATCGCCGCGGGCTTTCCCGGCAGGTTGATGATGAGGCTCGAGCCGCGGATGCCCGCGATCTGGCGCGACAGGATCGCGGTCGGCACCTCAACCAGGCTCTTTAAGCGCATGAGTTCGCCGAATCCCGGCAAGAGCCGGTCGCAGACGGCTTCGGTCGCTTCCGGCGTCACGTCGCGCGGCGCCGGGCCGGTGCCGCCGGTTGTGAGGATCAGCGGGCAGCGGGCGCGGTCGGCCAGCGCGATCAGCGCCGCCTCGATCGCCCCTCGCTCGTCGGGCACGAGCCGCCGCTCCGGTCGCCACGGGGTCGCGAGCAGGTCGGCGAGCGCGGCCTCGACGCCCGGGCCCCCCTTGTCCTCATAGACGCCGCTCGAGGCGCGGTCGGATATGGTCACGACGCCGATGGTTACGTCCGCCACTAACGTCCTCGCGACCAGAATCAGCGCTGTCGGGAGACCAAGCCGCGGAGCGCGCGCCTTCCGAGCGGCTTTGTCACCATAGCGCCATTTGAACCGGGGCAAAATTGCGCATGGGCTCCCGCGGCCCTCGACGGCCGCGCCCGAGGCGGCTATCCATTCGGGCAAGCGACCAGGACAGCCGATGTTTGCGCGCAGATTTGCCTTGGCGGTCGGCGTGCTCGCCGGACTGATCGGTTCGCAAGCACCCGAATTCGCGCAACAATATCGCCAGCGTCTGGGCGGCGCGCTCGACGAACTCCACCGGATGATCTCCGATTTCGACGCCGAGGTCCGCAGCCGGGACCTCACGCCGGCCGAGGGGCTGACCCGGCTTGAGAGCAACGCGGACCCGCTGGCGCGCGAGCGCGGCGAAGATCTGGCTGAGGCGATCAATCGCGCCAAGCGACTGTCCGAGCAGCTTCAGGCGATGACCTCCGGCGGTCCCCTGACCCGCCTCTATGTCGTGGCCAAGGATTTTGATCCCGAAATCGCGCGCAGCACGCTCGACAATTACGAACCCGCTGCGCCCCTGTCGCTCGGCGCCCTTGCCGCCGCCGGACTCGCCGCTTTTTGGGGCTGGGCGGCGACGCACCTCATCGCATGGCCGTTCCGCCGCCGCTCCGCTCTTCGGGCTGCCCGGGCGCAATCAGGGGCGGCGAACCCGGGCTGAGCCCGATCGTCTTCCGACCCGCGGCTCCTTCGCCGATTCAGGCGAACTTGATCGCGCTCGGATTGGCCGCGATGGTCGCGGAGTTCAGTCCCGCAAGCATAAGCCGGTCGCCGTAAGAGTCGGTAATCGTCAGGCCGGATGTGCCGCTGCTCGCGTTGGCGAGAACTGCCGCCAGATCCTGCGCCTGCGTCATCCCGGCGGTGAGATACGAGAACGAGGAGGTCGCCAGCTGGATCGTGTCCGGAGTCGAACCCGACGCCGTAAATCCCTGAATCGTTTCGTTGCCGAAGTTGGTTCCGAACACGAATGTTTCGGAGCCGCTGGTGGTGGCGTCAATGGTTTGGACGGGATGATAGCTGAGCGGATCAGCCGCGCTGGTCCCGTACTGGATGGTTTCAGCGCCGCCGCTCCTGCTGACCGTCAGGCTGGGTTCGAAAAGGCGGAGCTCGTCGGTGGTCGAACTGAGGTTCAGATCCTCGGCGGCGACAACGGCGTAGCCGCCGATGGCCGCCCAGAACAATTCATATGAAGTGTAGCTCTGGCCCTTGACGTTCGTGTAAGCAGTCTCCCCCATTCCTCCGGTCGGCGTTTGAACCTTGGTGTCGACGAGCGCCGCACCGTTCGCCAGGTCCGCGACCGACTGGGCCGGCGTCAGGGCGAAGTTGGCGGCGGTGAGCGGCACAAGTCCGACGATCCATAAGGTGAAATCGGCGGTGGAATCGCCGGCCAGGTCAAACTCGACGAAGGTGACGTCGGCGGCGGGGTCCAGCTGATAGCGCACCTGGGCGCCTGCGCCGCTGAACGGAGCTGTGCCGATGAAGGTGAAATGCTGCAGGCCGGGAGTCGTAATGTTAGCGTCGATGCGGCTGAAGTCGAAAACGTCCTTGTTCGGGTCGACGCCCGAGAGGGTGTCGTGGGGGCTCGAATCCGATACCGCCAGATAAGTGAAAATGTTCGCTCCCGTCCCGCCCAGGATGCGATGTCCGCCAAACCCGCTTACGAAATTGGTTTCGTTGGTCGAGCCGTTAAAGAGCGTCGCAAGGCCCTTGCCCAAAAGCGTGGTTGGCGTCGATGCGCTGCTGGTGAGGACTTGTCCAGCGGTGGTCGCGGCGATCACATGCGTCGGCTCAATGATCGTCTTCTCGTACGCCGCGAGCGCCTGTGCCGAGAATGCTGGATTCGCGTAGGTGACGATTGTGTTCCCGGCCGTATTCGCGTCGCTCTGGGTACCGGGAAAATATTCGCCGTACCAATTAGAAGCCGATATAGTTGTTGGTGACCGAAACGTTGGTGATCGTGGCGCTAGCGGGCCCGCCGACTTCGACCGTATATCCTCCGCCTAGCAGGTAATTGCCCGACACCGTCACATTGCTGAGATTGCCGCCTTCCGTCGTCAGGCGAATGTCACTGTTCGCCTCGGCGGCGGCGCCGGCGGTGTAAGTCCCATCGATGAAATTGTCGGTGATGGTCGTCGGCGCGGAAGAATCCGCCACCCAAATGGCATCGGCATGCGCCCCTGCCGCGAATCCTGCGCCGCTGAAGTAATTTCCCGTGACCACGCCGCCTGTCATATCGATTGCGTCGGTGGGCGAGTCGAGAAACGAGTTGTCTTCGATGGTTATCGGTTTTGCGGCGGCGATCCAGACATTGGCCTCGGTCGACGACCCGGACCCCTGGAATGTACAGTTTTCCACGACCCCGCCGCTGTAGGGCGAATTTTGATTGATTGCCCAATAGCCCGTCGTCCCGGTAAACGTGCAATCCTTGATCGTCACATTGTTGGCTTGGATCTCAACCGCGGCCGTGCCGAAGTTGATTCCGCTGAGGACGGCCCCGTTCTGAGTGATGAAGACCGTGTTGTTGGCCGGGTTGTAATAATACCCGGGGTTGTTGACCTTGGTATAACTGAGCAGCGAGGACACAGGAAGGGGGTTGCCGGTCGGCGTGTCGATCCCCGGCAGGATCGCGCCAGGGTCGGCGTCGCGGATCAATTGAATTTCAGCGCTGGTGATCATGCCGTCGTCCCTCGGTCCAGGCCGCGAAGACCCGCAATGCCATCAATAGTCGCGATTCCTTATCGGCGGTTGAATTGCGGTGTTAAATTTCAATCCGCCGCAATTGTCCTCGCGACGGCGGAACGCCGCCCGCGCAGGGCGATCCGTCCGACCGAAAAGGAGTTTGCTGCGCCCAAAAGACCCGAAGTCGCGCTCTTCCGGGCGCCTCTGCGGTCGGCCCCCTCGGCGCCGCGCCCCTTGCGCGGCGCGGCTGGTTAGGTCCTTAGAGACTCCGTTTCAGAGCAAGAACGGGTCAATGCCTGACGTTGATATATGTGTAGGCAATGCCGGCGACGATCAAGATTATCGCGAGCGCGTTCATCGGCACATCATTTCCGGCATGGTTGCCGACCTGATTGGCGATCGCGAACGCCGCGCCCGACAACATGAAATGGGCAAGGATCCTCATCCCGCCATCGGTAAACATGAAATACGTAATCACCATGCAAATGAAGCAAATGACGGTGACAAAATCGTAGACAGTATGCATCTTGCCGGTCCAAGCCTTTAGGCCGGGCGCGATCGACGCCCCAGCCGTTCCCTCGCTCGACGGTACACCAAAATTCCTAAGTAAGACGTGACCGGGCGGCCCGATCGGCGAAAAAAGCTCGCCGGGGCCGCGCAGGCCCCAAGCCGCCGCCCGATGCGGGGCTTGAACGACTCGGAGACGGTTTGGCTCCCGCATGCGGATTTCCGGATGGGCGTTCTTGCGCCGCCGGCCTTTCGCGCCGTCGGCCTTGAGGCCGTCAGGCGGCGCCTCGCGCGACGCCCCGACGACGGCCAAAGACGTTCGAAATCACCAAGCCAATGCCGATGAGGACGCGATCGAGAAGGAAGAACAGCGCCAACGCAAAGACGAACAGCGCGATGCCGGTGAGGTCATGGAACAGGCCCTCGATCGTATCGATCCCGAGATAGTAGGCGCCGAGAACAAGCGCAAGCACACGGAAGAAGTTGGCCAGGATTGTTATCGGAATAATCGACGCGATCAAGACAATCTTCCGAATAAGGTTGTCGGGCACAAACTCATGAACGTAGAAAACTCCGATCGCGGACAGCGCAAAGATCGAATTCATGCCCGAGCAGGCGTCTTTGACCATGAGCTCGTAGGACCCGATCATAATCATCACGCCGTTCTGGGCCACCGGGTAGCCGAGATCATAGAGAAAATTCGAAACGATATCGGAAATCCATGCCTTCAGCGGCACGGTGAAGGCGTCAAGCAGCCAGCCGGGCGGCGGAATGGAAAAGACG
This sequence comes from uncultured Alphaproteobacteria bacterium, assembly GCA_963794155.1. Taxonomy (GTDB): domain Bacteria; phylum Pseudomonadota; class Alphaproteobacteria; order Rhizobiales; family Beijerinckiaceae; genus Roseiarcus. The sequence continues at coordinate 165,969 of CAWCCX010000016.1, forward strand.
AGGAAGCCGATGGGAAAAGCGAAAATCCGCGCCATCGGCCACCCGCCAATGAGCAAAACGCAGCCCAGAAGCACCGGGATTTGGGTCGCGAACTCGACCATCATCAGGTCCTGCGACCGGGTGACCGCCATCAGCAGGAGGGAAAGGAGCAAAATTATCCAGCCGGCGACCGGCGCCGGCCGAAACGCGACGGAACGGAGTTTGTCGCGCTGCTGCCAGGCGAGCCAGACTGCGGCGAGCATGATGAGGGGACCGTGCCCCTCCTGCTCGCTCCGCCATGCGGTGCCGGCGAGCTTCAGATAGGTCGGCAAATAGGCGACAAGGAACGACGCCGCAAGCGCCGCGAGGAACGCCAAATTGACGCCGCGGCTTTCGGCAGCCGCCGGCGCTGCGGCCCGCTGAACGGGTTCTGTTTTCAGCGACTCGATCGACACCACCCGCCCCTTTCCCGGCGCAACATCCCTCGCCGCGCGCTACCCCGCCCGCCGGTTCGTTCCAGCCGGCCCGGAACGCCGGCGCTGTCAGTGGGCGTTTTTGCCCCAGAGGACGACAAATACTGTCCTTATCATGACCGAAAAGTCGAGCCAAATGCTCCAGTTGTTGATGTACCAAACGTCAAGCTCGACCCGCCGCCGCATCTTATCGAGCGTATCCGTCTCGCCGCGAGCGCCGTTCACCTGCGCCCAACCGGTTATGCCGGACTTAACGTGGTGGCGGAACGCATATTTCTCGATCGCGGAAGTAAAATAGCGGTCATGCGCCGAGGCGTGCGGGCGCGGACCGACCATCGACATATCGCCGATGAACACGTTGGCCAGTTGCGGCAGTTCGTCGATGCTGTACCGGCGCAGCCACCGACCGACCCTTGTCACCCGCTTGTCGCTTTTTTGCGCCTGCGGAACGACGTCGCCGTTTTCCATCACGTTCATGGTGCGGAACTTGTAGATTCTGAACGGCCGGCCATTAAAACCATGCCGCGTCTGCCGGAACAGCGCGGGTCCCGGCGAATCCAGCCGGATGGCGATCGCGGCGGCGAGCAGCGCCGGCGACAACCCGATAAGCAAGAGAGCCGAAAATACGATGTCGACCGTGCGCTTGACCGCCTGCTCCGTCGGCGATAGCGCCGCGCGCTGAAGCTCGATCGCCACGGTATCGCCGATGTCGGCGCGGGCGCGCTGGAACAGTTGGGCGAGGGTTCCAAACGGCACCAGCGTAACCGGCAGCGGAAGGACCCGCAATCGTCGCGCCACCCACCGGACGTTCGACATGCGCTCGGGATCGACGAACAGCATGACTTCTTCGATGTCTGAGGTCCGGCAGATCGAAATGACGTTGTCGATCACCTCGTCGGCCGACGATTCGTCGGGAGGGACGCGAAAATGAGCGACCGCATGATAACCGTGGCGGGTTAGATTGTCGGCGAATTGGGGCGGCACGACCTCTTCGCAGGTCAAGCTGACGATGGTGCGGCCCCGCAGAGCGCCACTTTCCAACGCTCGCGGCAGCGCGAACCTCCACACCGCTCGGTGCCCGAGCAGGGCTACGACGCCAACCGCCCAGAACAGGAGGATGTCGCCGCGCGAGAGATCGCGGCTCACCCCCCAGCTGAAAACGCCTGAGGCGAGAATCAGAAAGGCCCCGCACCAGGCGCCGAGCACGCTGCGGGCCTGGTCGTCCCACACCATCAGCCGATTCGGACTGTAGAGCTTTTGCACCCGCATCGTTGCGACGAATAGAATGGCGACGAAGATCGCCGCCGCGATCGTGTGGGAATATTCGCCCCCCAGTTCATCAGGGACGCGGTGATAGATCGCCTCGGCGCAGGTGGCGCTCGCCAGAATCAGAGCGAGATCGACGCCGAGCGCGACTGAGGCGATGCTCCCGTAAGCCAGAGGCAGGCGCCAGCGGCTTTCGCGCGGGAGCGTCCGCCCGCCCGGACGCGCGAGCCCAGACGCCGGTTCACGCGCGATCCGAGTCTCAGTCGTCATTTGCCGCGCTCACAATTCATCGGGGATCGACGCCCCAATGTCGCGTCAGTCTTCGCACGTCCCAGGTCCTCAATTGGTAAATTCGGTAACGACGGTAAACTGCGCGTTCGCCGCGAGGTCGGGGACCGAGCGCCAGCGCCGCAGGCCGCGCGCGGCCCGCGGCCGTACGGCAATTGACGCGGCGCAGTGTAAGGGAATCTCAGTCCAAAACAAGTCGCCCCGGGATGGATCGTCGGCGGCGGCAGGGTCTCGCGCCCGATTCTCAGCTCCATGGGGACGGTTAAGCAAGCCTTCGCGGGCTGCGGCCATGCGCCGGCGTACCTGTCGAGCGGCGGTTGCGAGCCAAGGAAACGCACCGCACAGGGGGAGGGAAACGACGAGCAAAACCTGTTTGTTAGGGTTTGCGACGTCTGGACAATCAAATTTTGCCGGACTATACGAACGTCCAGTCGCAGCCGGCGGAATGATCAAGAAAAAATTATCAACAAACAGGGGCACACATGATTGGCGCGCTGGTGTTCTTGTTCCGGATTGTTGTTGGGCTTGTTATACTGGCTGTGACGTGGTTCGTATTCGATAATATTCACGACAGAAACACCGAAATTATTATGGCTACACTTGGCCTTTTATACACATTTATATTCCTTATTTCTCGCCGGTTGCAATACTTTGGATTGACGGTATTCTCGTTTTTTGGCAGAACCTCGTCCTATGTTCAGAAAGTACCCTACGATCACGTCATTCACGACGAGGTTGGGCTCCGAGCGCCCGGCGGATATACGCTGGTAAACGTTCTTTTTGCGGCGCTGGTAGAGATTCTCTGTCTTATTCGGCTGTTCTCCTCGCTTTTGGGTCGCGGTTGGGACAGCTTGTCCGAGCCGATCCGCACCCTCCTCCATTCCGCCAATTTCTAGGCGAGTATCGGCGTCGGGCGTCCGCTTCGGATCGTCTTTGGGCCCGCGCCCGGCGGGAGAACTCATGACTGTCGCGGCGAAAGTCTTGAGCCTCTGTTGCGCCGCGCTTGCGGCTCTGCTCGCGCCTGGGCAGGCGCGGGCGCAATCCAGCGACGCCGACCTCAAGCCGTTCGCCGTGCACGTCAACCGCACGCCCCAGCAGCCCTGGCCCGGCTACGGCGTCTATCTCGGCAACGGGCTCATCCTGACCGCTTCGCACGTGCCCGGACCCTTCGCCGCATTTAAGCCCCATGTCGTCATCGCCGGCCAGGACTTGCCGGCGTCGTTGGTCAGGGAGGGCGCGCTAGAGAGCGTAGATCTCACGCTCCTATCGGTCGACGCGACGACGCTTCCGGTCCGTCTGCGGATGCGCCGCATGCCGCTTTGCGTACGTCCGCCCTACCCCCGCGAGACGGTCGTCGTCGTCACGCCGGAAGGGACGGCGCGCTCCAGGATTCTGCCGCCACAGGCGATTCCGGCCGACCTGCGCGCGCGGTTCGACACCAATATTGCCGACGTCGCCACCACCGGAAATTCCGGCTCCGGGGTGTTTGACGCCGAAAATCAATGCCTGCTCGGGATCATCAGCCGCAAGCTCTCCGTCACTCAAAGCGGATTGAGGCCCGGCGCGCCGGTCGTCGCGATGAGAGACATCGCCAAGTACTTCGTCCCGGCGTCCGAGATCAAAGCCTTCATCCCCCCGGGCGTCTCGTTTTAACGGGCGTCGCTTTTCGATGGGGATCGGCGCCGCCGGGCGCCCGGTCAAATTTGCTTGATGGCGCCCCGCGCGCGCCAGAATGGTGATATTGGCGAAGCTTCCCCATGAGAACCGGCGCGCCGAAAGCGCCTGCGGGCTGGGGGGTTCGGCGCATTCCGCGCCGGCGCGCCCGGCGCAAGCGCGCATTTCGCCTGCGCGCGCCCGAGCCGGGTTGAGGAAGGGTTTTCGATTATGGGGTTCGCCCGTTTTGCATGGATGGCCGTGCTGGCGTGCGGCGCGGCCGCCGCCTATGGGACCTATACTCCCGAAGCGACGGACCGATGGGTTCCCGCCGCCGGCGGGCTTGCCCATGAGCTGCACAACCGGATCTGGACCCAACCCAGCCAGACCGTCTCGGCGCCAGCGCAACAGGCCCAACCGAACGGCCCGGCGCCGATCGTGGTCACGGTGACGCCGGTCAAGCGCGCCGACTTTCCGGTCGTGCTCCAGAGCATCGGACAGGTCCAGGCCTTCAACACTGTTCTGGTCCGGGCGCGAGTCGACGGCCAGATCATGAAGATCGCCTTTAATGAAGGCCAAATGGTCAAGCGGGGCGATCTTCTGGCCCAAATCGACCCCCGGCCGTTTCAGGCCGCGCTCGATCAGGCGGTCGCCAAGAAGTCGCAGGACGAGGCCAACCTCGCCAACGCCAAGCTCGATCTCACCCGCTATTCGACCCTTGCCAAGCAGGACTTCGCCACCAAGCAGCAGCTCGATACCCAGAACGCGATGGTGCTGCAGCTGACCGCCTCGATCGCCGCCGACGCCGCGGCGATTGACGCCGCGAGGACGCAGCTGGACTATACGACCATCCGCGCCCCGATCTCGGGCCGCGCCGGCTTCCGTCTCATCGACGAAGGCAATCTCGTCAACGCCGGACAGCAGACCGGCATCGTTTCGATCGCCCAACTGCAGCCGATCTCGGTCATCTTCGCCGAGCCGCAGGAATATGTGACCCGCATCAACCAGGAGCTGGCCGCCAGTTCACCCAAGGTCAGTGTCATGGACGCGGACGGCCACAAGCTAGCCGCCGGGCGCCTGACGATCAGCGATAATCAGGTCGAACTCGCCACTGGAACGATCCGGCTCAAGGGCGAGTTCGAGAACAAGGATAACGTGCTCTGGCCAGGGCTCGCGGTGACGACCGGGTTGCAGCTCGGGGTGGAGAAGGGCGTCTTGATTGTCCCCACCGAAGTGGTGCAACATGGCCAGAACGGGCTCTATGTCTTCATCGTCGACGATCAGAACCGCGCGCAGGTGCGCCAGGTGAAGATCGCACACCAGGACACCACCACGGCCGTCATTTCGGACGGCCTGACGGAGGGCGACCGCGTGGTGACGTCGGGACAGTTCCTGCTTCAGCCCGGCTCGATCGTTTCGATCGACACGGGAAGCGGAACCTAGCCAATGTACAAAGGCATCTCCGCCCCCTTCATCCACCGTCCGATCGCGACCACGCTCCTGATGGTCGCGGTGCTTCTGGTCGGCCTGGTCGCATTCCCGTCGCTGCCGGTCGCGCCCCTGCCGCAGGTCGACTTTCCGACCATCACCGTCGCGGCTTCGCTGCCGGGCGCCTCCCCCGACACGATGGCGACCTCGGTCGCCCAGCCGCTCGAACGGCAGATCGCGCAAATACCGGGCGTCTCGCAGATGACGTCGACGAGCGCGCTCGGCGCGACCGCGATCACCGTCCAGTTCGACCTCAACCGCAACATCGACGCCGCGGCCAACGACATCCAGGCCGCGATCAACGCCTCCGCCGGGCAATTGCCGAAGGATCTGCCCAGTCCGCCGACCTATCGCAAGGTCAATCCCTCCGACACGCCGATTCTCATCCTCTCGGTTCAGTCAGACGTGGCGCCGGTTATCGACGTCGACGACGCGGCCGAGAACATCCTCGCCCAGCACCTCAGTCAGATCTCGGGTGTCTCTCTCGTTCGCGTCGGCGGCCAGCAGACGCCCGCCATTCGCATCCAGGTCGATCCGGCGAAGCTTGTCGAGAAGGGCATGCAGCTCGAGGACGTGCGCACGCAAATCGGCATTGCCACGGTCGACAGCCCCAAGGGCGCGCTCATCGGTCCGAAGCAGACCTTCACCATTCAGGACAACGACCAGCTGACTCAGGCCAAGGACTGGAACGACGTCATCGTCGCTTATCGCAACGGGGCGCCGGTGCGCGTGCGCGACATCGGCCAGGCGGTCGCGGGACCCCAGGACTCAACCCAGGCCGCCTGGAGCAATGGCAAGCCTAGCGTCTTTCTCGTCGTGTACAAGATCCCCGGCGCCAACGTCATCACGACCGTCGAGGCGATCAAGAGCACGCTGGCGACCCTGCAGGCTTCGATTCCGCCGACCATACATGTCAGCATTCTCTCTGATCGCACGACCACCATCCGCGCCTCCTTGCGTGACGTCGAGTTCACCCTCGCGCTCACCGTCGTCCTCGTGGTGATGGTGATCTTCGTCTTCTTGCGGAGCCTTTGGGCCACCATCATTCCGAGCATTACGGTTCCGCTCGCCCTGCTCGGCGCCTGCGCGCTCATGTGGGCGGCCGGCTACAGTCTCGACAATCTCTCGCTCATGGCGTTCACCATCTCGGTCGGCTTCGTCGTCGACGACGCGATCGTGATGCTCGAGAATATCACCCGCCATATCGAGGAGGGTGAAAAACCGTTCCAGGCGGCGCTCAAGGGCTCGGCTGAGATTGGCTTCACCATCATCTCAATCTCGGTCTCGCTGGTCGCGGTGCTCATCCCGCTCTTGATGATGAGCGGCATCATCGGCCGCCTGTTCCGGGAATTCGCGGTTACGATCGCGATGACGATATTCGTCTCGGCCGTCGTTTCGCTGACGCTGACCCCGATGATGGCCTCGCGCTTTCTCAAGAGCCACGACGAGGAGCGTCACGGGCGACTCTATAACCTCAGCGAGAAAGGGTTCGCCGCTCTTGCCAACGGTTATCAGCGGGGCATCGATTTCGTGCTCCGGTACCGCTTCGCTACGCTCATGACCTTCATCGCTACGCTGATCGCCACCGGCTATCTGTTCGTCGTCATTCCCAAAGGGTTCTTCCCGCAGCAGGACACCGGCATTCTCTTTGGGACGACCGAGGCCGGACAGGACGTTTCGTTTCACGACATGTATCGCCTGCAGCAGGAAGTCGGGCGGATTGTGATGGCCGATCCGGCCGTCGACACAATGGCGATGGGACTTGGGTCTGGCGTCGGCAACGCGGCCCAGAACAATGGCCGCATGTTCATCACGCTCAAGCTGCGCGACGAGCGCGACGTCAATGCGTTTCAGGTGATCGCCCGGCTGCGTCCGAAGCTCGCGCAGGTGGCGGGCATGCGCGTCTACTTGCAGGCGGCGCAGGACGTGACAGTTGGCGCGCGCTTCGCCAAGACCCAGTTCCAATACACGTTGCAGGACGCCAATTTCGACGAGCTCAATGCCTGGGCGGCCAAGATTCTCGACAAGTTGAAAACGCTGCCTGAATTGCGCGACGTCGCGACCGACCAGCAGAGCTCCGGCACGACGCTGACGCTCAAGATCGATCGTGACATGGCCGCCCGCTACGGTATTCAGCCGCAACTCATCGACGACACCCTTTATGACGCCTTCGGCCAGCGTCAGGTCACCCAGTACTTCACCCAGGTGAACACCTACTACGTGATCGAGGAAGTGTTGCCCTCGCTGTTGGGCGATCCGGCAACGCTCGACAAGATCTACATCCGTTCGCCGACGACCAATCAGATGGTGCCGGTCAGCGCCTTCGCCAAATGGACGACCGCTCCGGTCGCGCCCCTCTCGATCAGCCACCAGGGACAATTCCCCGCGATCACCCTCAGCTTCAACCTCACGCAAGGGGTGGCGCTTGGCCCCGCGACGGAGGCGATCCAGCACGCGATGCAAGAACTCCAGCTGCCACAGGGTTTGACGACGACCTTCCAGGGCAACGCGCAGGCGTTCCAGGATTCGCTGACCAGCGTGCCGCTGCTAATCCTTGCGGCCCTCGTCTGCGTCTATCTGATCCTCGGCGTGCTCTATGAGAGTTTCATTCACCCGCTCACGATCCTCTCGACGCTTCCGTCGGCGGGCTTGGGCGCGCTGGCGACGCTCATGCTGTTTGGCTACGAATTCAGCCTCGTCGCCCTCATCGGCACCATTCTCCTGATCGGCATCGTCAAGAAGAACGGCATCATGATGGTCGACTTCGCCATCTCGGCCGAGCGCGAAGAAGGCCTCACGCCCACCGAGGCGATCCGCAAGGCGGCGCTGCTAAGGTTCCGCCCGATCATGATGACGACGATGGCGGCGCTGCTCGGCGGCGTGCCGTTGATGCTGAGCCACGGCACCGGGTCGGAGATGCGCCAGCCGCTCGGCTATACGATGGTCGGCGGCCTCATCGTCAGTCAGGCGTTGACCCTGTTCACGACCCCGGTGATCTATCTCTATCTCGGGCAGTTGTCGCGCTGGCTCACCGGGTCCAAAAAAGCAAAGCCGTCGTCGCCGGAGGCGATGCCCGAGCCGACCTGGACCCCCGAAAAGGCCCGCGCAGCGGAGTGAGAGGCGGGGAGCGGAGCGAGCCGCGAACACAGCCGGGCGTAATGGGAGGACGCGCGCTCCTAATTAGCGTGAGGCGCCTGATGCGAATCTGGAGAACCCGATGACCGGCGCCGCGCCCCCGACTTCGAATCCGAATTCTCCTATTCCCCCGGACGACCCGGATCGCAAACTCACCGTCGCCGACCCTGACGGTCCGTCACTGCGGCATGTCTCGGTCGCCGGGGGCACGTACACAATCCTTCTGTCGGGCGCGGACACGACCGGACGCTGTTGTCTCATCGACATGCTGGTCCCCGACGGCGGCGGCCCGCCCGCCCATCGCCATGATTTCGAGGAGATGTTCACGCTCCTCGAGGGCGAACTCGAATTCACCTTCCGCGGCAAGACGCAAACCGTCCGCGCCGGGTCGACCGTCAATATTCCGGCCAACGCTCCGCACATGTTCAGGAACAAGTCCGGCAAGATGGCCCGAATGCTGTGCCTGTGCGCGCCGGCGGGACAGGAGGAGCTGTTTATCGCCGTCGGCTTCCCGGTCGCGAGCCGCACCTCGCCGCCGCCGAAGGCGAGCGACGCGGAGATCGCCGAGAAGCGCAAGCTCCTGGCGGCGCTGCTCTCCACATACCGGACCGAATTGGTCGCATCAGGTTGATGGCGTCTCAGCCCGAGACGTGAGCCCCCTATCGTCTTCGAGAGACAGTCGCCGGCGCGCCTACTACTGCCGCGCCAACGCGATGCGGATTGCTTCCTCCGGCGAGACCAGGTGGTCCAAATGCTCGGCGGCGTCGGCGATTGCGAGTTGCACCCCCCTGACCCGGCCGTTGAAAGCATTGCCCTGCGGGCCATAGTCCGGCGAGACCGGGGCCCCGCTGTCCTCTCCGACATCGCAACCGTCGTCGGCAGAGAAGACCATCGCCAGGGTCATGGCGACGTCCCCTCCGCCGACCTTCTTGCCGTCAGTGTAGAGAGTCACCTTGCCGCCCTTGCCGAGGCCGCCGCCGGCATAGGCGAATTCCATCCGCACCTGATGCTCGCCCGCCGGCAGCGGGCTATCGGCCTCGACGAAGAAGTGCCGGATGCCTCCAAGGTTGTAGCAATATTTGAGCTTGCCTCCCTTCGCGTACAGGCTCCAGCCGCCGATGTTCGCGCCCTGGGCGATGATCACGCCCTCTGCGCCCGATTCGGGCACGTCGATCTCCGCGGTGACGGAATGCGACTTATTCTTGATATTGAGAACACAATTCTCCGACAGGCGGCCCATGCCGCCGAACAAGACCTGAGACGTTCCCCTGATCAGCACCGGGCGGCCGGCGAGATCCGGGTTCATCTTCTTTGCGAGGTCGTCGTCGAGCGGCAGCACATTGTAGCGCACCGCTTCCATAAGCCACAGGCGTTGCAGCTCGTGGAGCTTCTCCGGCATCTCTTTGGCGAGGTTGTACGCCTGACTCCAGTCCTTGGTGGTGTCGTAGAGTTCCCAGACGTCGTCATCGAACGGCACGACCTTTTCGCCGACAAGAAGCCACGGCGTCTTGTGCCGCGTCACTGCGGTCCAGCCCTGGTGATAGATGCCGCGGTTGCCGAACATCTCGAAATACTGGGTCTCGTGCCGGTCCGCCGCATTGGCGTCGTTGAACGCATACAGCATGCTGACGCCCTCGATCGGCCTCTGCTGCACGCCGTTGACTGAAAGCGGCTCGGGAAGGCCCGCCGCCTCGAGGATCGTCGGCGCGACGTCGATGACGTGGTGGAATTGCGAGCGGATCTCCCCCTTGGCCTGGATGCCCTTCGGCCAGTGAACGATCGTGCCGTTGCGGGTTCCACCCCAGTGGGAGGCGACCTGCTTCGTCCACTGATAGGGGGTGTCCATCGCATGCGCCCAGCCCACAGCGAAGTGGTTGTAGGATTCCGTCCCGCCGAACTGGTCGATCCGGGCGGTGAGGAATTCCGGCGTCTCGAGCGCCGCGAGGCCATTAAAGTTCAGCATCTCGTTAAAGGTGCCGTTCAACGTGCCCTCGGCCGAAGCGCCGTTGTCGCCGATGATGTAATAGACCAGCGTGTCGTCGAGGATATTGAGCTTCTTGAGCGAGTCCAGGAGCCGGCCGACGTGGTGGTCAGTATACTCCATGAAGCCGGCATAGACCTCCATCTGCCGGCGCAGCACCGGTTTCAGCGCCTCCGGCATCTCATCCCAGGCCGGAATCTCCTTGTGGCGGGCGGTGAGCTCACAATCCGCCGGAATGACCCCCAGCTTCTTCTGCCGGGCAAAGGTTTCCTCGCGCAGCTTGTCCCAGCCGGCGTCGAATTTGCCCTTGTACTTGTCCGCCCATTCCTTCGGCACGTGGTGCGGGGCGTGAGTGGCGCCGGGCGCGAAATAGACGAAGAACGGCTTGTCCGATGCGAGAGCCTTCTGCTGCCCGATCCAGTTCATCGCCTTGTCGGTCATGTCCTCCATGAGATGGTAGCCCCGTTCGGGCGTTGTCTTCGGCTCGACCGGCGTCGTGCCCTCGTACAGCGTCGGATACCATTGGTTCGCCTCGCCACCGATGAAGCCGTAAAAGTACTCGAAGCCGCCGCCGCCCGTCGGCCAAGCGTCGAACGGCCCGACGGGGCTCGTCTCCCACACCGGAACCTCGTGGCATTTGCCGAACTGCGCCGCGGAGTAACCGTTGAGCTTCAGCGTCCTCGCCAGCGGCGACATTGTATTGGGCAGCACCGAACTATAGCCCGGGGCGCCGGTGGCGAGTTCGGTGATGCATCCCATACCGGCGGAATGGTGGTTGCGCCCCGTCAGCAGCGCTTGCCGCGTCGGCGAACACAGGGCGGTCGTATGGAAACGATTGAACTTCAGACCCCCCGCGGCGAGCCGTTCGGCGTTCGGGGTCTGGCAAGGCCCACCGAAGGCGCTGGACGCGCCAAACCCCGCGTCATCGATCAGGATGATCAGGACGTTCGGCGCCCCTTCGGGCGGGCGTATTTGCCGGATCGGCGGGTTCTTGGCGCCAGGCTCTTTGGCGTCGTAGGGGATTGGACCGGTTCGCTCTGCGCTCGGCATCGGAAGATGAGAACGGTCTTTCTTGTCTTCGCTGCTCATGCGTCGGCCTCTCCGGGATTCCCCGCTGGTGCTGAACTCTTTTTGTTGACGGCGTTCTGAGCGGCGGCAAGGCGACGGTCAAGCGGGTTGCGCCGGAAGCGGCGCTCGAGCCGGCCTGGGTCCCCCGAAAAGGCCCGCGCGGCGGAGTGACTTTAGGGCCGAGCGCGCCGCCGGCGGATCGACAGACTCCGGCGCGCCCTGGCCACGTTGGCGAGTTGAATCAGGCAAGGAGACCCGGCCAAATCCAAATCGCGCCTATGGCCGTTGATGCGCCAATCCCCCGTTTCAGCTCAGCGAACAATGTCGGCGCTTTCACCGCAATCTCTCCGCGGCGTTCAAAATAGCGCAGCCGCGCCGGCTTGGCCCGACTCGGCGGGTCCCGGCGCGCGGTCAGTCCGACACGAGCCCCGCGTCGCCAACTTTGACAGCCGTCACGCCGTCGATTTCGCTCAACTTGTCAACCAGCCTGGCGATGGACCGGCCGCCGCGCAGCTCGAGAACGACCGTGACCGTCCCCTTTGGCGCGCCAGGCGCGTCGTCGCTTGGCTCAAGAACGGCCACCGCCGCATAAGCGGCCTCTCTCGCCCGGCTCTTGCCGGACTGCCTGCCCCGGCGGTCCCGGCCAGATTCGCTGTCGCGCTCGACTTGGACCCCGGTCACGGCAAAATCCTGTTGGGTGCAGGTCGTGAGAATGTCGCGCAATATGCCCCGCCCGTCCTGATAGGGGACTTGAAGCGAGGTCGGCGCCCATCGCGACTTCGGCAGCTGCCGTTCGAGCAGCGGGAAACCGAAGACGACGACGAAATTGGCGATTGTGACGGCTATCGCCAGCAGCGGCAGGCCGGCGCCGCAGGCCATGCCGACCGCCGAGGTCACCCATATCGTGGTCGCGGTGGTGAGGCCTCGCACGAGGTCCTTGCGAACGAAGATAACGCCGCCGCCGATGAAGCCGATGCCCGAGACGATCTGGGCGGCCATGCGCGAAGGATCGAGGACGACGCGGCCGTCGGCCAGAATGTTGGTGAAGCCGTATTTCGAGATCAGGATGATCAGCGCGGAGGCGAGGCCGACAAGGGTGTAAGTCCTGAGCCCAGCGCTCTTTTGCCTGACTTCGCGCTCAAGGCCGATGAGCGCCGATAGCACCAACGCGAGGGCCAGCTCCGCGAACTGGAGCCACCCCTGGCCGGCCGGTTCAGCAAAAAGCATGCTCGACATCATTCCATCCGAATTGGGTCCGGCGGCGACGCCTCGTTCATCCTCGCCCTTTTGGCAAATTCTGCGCGGCTTGACGAATCGCAGTCGCCGAAGGCCGGCGGCGAGGAGCTCGTCGACAAACGCAAGTTCCTGCGGCGCTGTTCCCCGACATTGGAGCCGCGCTCCGTGAGCGTGGCTGACGCGGTCCGTGGGGCGTCCGCAGCGACGCCCGCCTATCGACCGAGTCTACAGGCGCCGACCGCGAGCGCGCCGAGCCTGACCACGGGCGGGCGCCTTTCCCGTTGTGACGCAGATCACAGCGGCGTCGGCCGAAACATGGTGGGCTTAAAACCGCGCACGCCAAACTCGGTAAACGGGAGGCATCCAATGGCCAATCAAGTTCGTGATGCAGTACGCTCGCACGCCTCGCAAGGTTTGGTTTCGGGATCCGCGGTGCGGGCCACAACTGCGGCGGGGGCGTGTGACGACTGTCGTGCGACGTCGGCTTTTCAGGCTTGGCACAGCGTGGATCTGCCTGCCTCCTTCAATATGGCGGTCAGTTTCGCCGATTGGAACCTTGTCCCCAAGGGCAAGCGCGCTGTCATTGAGTTGGTGACGGCGCAGATCATCGTGCCGGCGGGCGAATGGGCTCGCCTGAGAATGTACACCTCGCTCGGCAGCGTACCGTCGAACCTTGATTTTTTCCTCACGTTCCAAGGCAACGTCGGGGGTAATACGATTTACGACGCAACCCATTCGCTTCGCGCTTACACTGACAATGATATCGAATTCGACATAAACCGCGACAATGCGACCACCACCGGCTCCGCGCTGATCTGCATTTCCGGCTACATCGCCGGCTAAGCGAACAAAGACCTTCGTCCGCGGTTTCAAGAACTTTGGTTCAAAGGTTCGGCCCGATCCAGGACGCCAGCGCCTGGACGAGCTGCAACACCCGATATTGATTGGACTGCCGGACCATCGTCAGGCGATCCGCAAGGATGATCGGATTCGTCGCAGCTGAGGGCGAACAAAAAGTCGGAACAAACTCTAAGCGAAAGTCCGAAGCCGCGCTCTACTTTTGCCACTCTGACGGATCGAACGTCTTTGCGCGGCTTCCGGCGGCGGTTTTCATGGGCGGGTTGGTTTCGCGCGGAGGCGGAAAATTTCAGGTATTGCCCGCCGCGCGCCGCTGGCGCGCCTTGGCGACGGCCGCGGCGCGAAGGGTCGTCGCAGCGTCGACCACGGTCGCGTATTCGCCCTCGAGATGCGCCAGCGACAGCGCGTGAACGTCGTCGGCCAGCCACCGCTTGCCGCGCAGGTCGGTCTTGTCGACCGCCCAACAGGCGTCCCCGACGACGAAGACCTGATAGCCGAGGTTGCCGGCATGGCGCGCCGTCGCCTCAACCGAGTTCGGCGTCAGCACCCCGCAGATGACCAACGTGGTCGCGCCGATCTCGTCGAGCAGGGCTTCGAGCTCCGTGCCGACGAAGGCGCTGTTCGCGTTCTTGCCGATCACCGTTTCACCCGCGAGCGGCGCGGCGCAAGGCTTGAAAGCATGGCCCGGCCCATTCGGCGCGTAAGGGGAGCCGGCCTCAACCGAATCGTGGCGGACATGGACGAGCGGCAGCCCCTCCGCGCGCCAGGCGGCGATGAGCGCAGCAATGTTCGCTTCGGCGCTCAAATTGTTGCGCGGCCCCCAACGCGGGTCGTCGATCGCCTCCTGCATGTCGACAACGATGAGAACCGCATCCGCTGGCAGCCGCATTGGGGTCAAGTCCGCCGCGGCGCGAGCGCCCAATAGTCGAGCTCGAGCACGACATGCGGCTCGTAGCCCTCTCCTTCCCGCAAGGGAAAGTCGGCGCAGGGTCGGTTCTTGGTCGCGACCGTGCGCAGCCTCAGCGCCCCGACGTCGTCGCGGGTGGGTAGAGCGGCGATCTCGATGACCTCGCTCCAGGCGAACAAGGTATCGCCGGCGAACAGCGGCGCCACATGCCGGCCGCCGTTAATCGCCGCGACATGGAAGGCGTTGGCGAGGCCGTTGAAACTCAACGCGCGGGCGAGCGAAATGACGTGTCCGCCATAGATGAGCCGCCGCCCGAAGCGCCCCTGCCCCTCGCTGTACTGGTTGAAATGCACCTTCGCGGTGTTCTGATAGAGTCGGGTCGCGGTCTGGTGCTCGGCCTCCTCGACCGTAACCCCGTCGACATGATCGATTCGTTCGCCGTTGGAATAGTCCTCAAACCGGTAGGGCGAGCCGCTGAGCTGATTATCGAACGCGGCGCGGTCGATCGGCGGACAGGCTCCGCCAATCTCTGCGGCGGCGACCGACTCGGAGAGTTTGGGAACGTGGGTCTGGGGCGCAGGAGCAGCGGAATCGCGTTTTCGCACCATCACCCAGCGGACATATTCGATCACCTTCTCGCCGCGCTGATTGAAGCCGCTCGAGCGCACGTAGACGACGCCGCTCTGACTGTTCGAGTTTTCCCTGAGCCCGATGACCTCCGACGTCGCCGACAGCGTGTCGCCGGCGAAAACCGGCTTCGAGAAGCGGCAATCGGCGTAGCCGAGATTGGCGACCGCATTGAGCGAGACGTCGGGCACCGTCTTGCCGAACACGACGTGGAAGGCCAGCAGATCGTCGATCGGGCTTGCGGGGTAGCCGATAGCGCGAGCGAAGGTCTCGGCGCTCTGGGGCGCAAAGCGGGCGCCATAGAGCGCCGAATAGAGCGAAGCGTCGCCGCTCGTCAGGGTGCGCGGCGTCGCATGCCGGATCGTCTCACCGAGACGAAAGTCCTCGAAGAACCGCCCCGCGGCGGTCTTGGCGGCGGACGCGGTCATGACCCGTCAAAATACGAACGGATAGACGTAGTAGATGATGATGCGCTCGACCAGCATCACCGCCAGCAGCAGGATGATCGGCGAAATGTCGATCCCGCCGGTGTTGGGCAGAAAGTTGCGGATCGGGCGCAAGAACGGCTCGGTCAGCGCCAGAAACAGGTTCCACACCGAACGGACAAAATCATTGCGAATGTTGACGACGCCGAAGGCGATGAGCCACGAGAGCACCGCGCCGGCGACGATCACGAGCTTGTAAAGATCGAGGGCGTAGATGATTATGTCGAGGATCGCGCGCATGAATTCTCCCAGACTTTGAGACCCCTGCAATCGTCGCGGAGCGGCCTCGATCCCCACCCCGACGCGATTGACACGGCATGGACGCGCTCGTAAACAGCCGCGCGATGGGGCTGTAGCTCAGTTGGGAGAGCGCTGCAATCGCACTGCAGAGGTCAGGGGTTCGAATCCCCTCAGCTCCACCAGGCAGTCTGCGCAAATGAGGCGGAGCGCCCGCCAATTGGTCTGGCCACGCCATCGGAAGGTCGACAGGACGCTTAAGACCGTAGCCGCGCAGCAGGCGTCCTTCGACCGCTTATCGCGCCGCGTCTGACAACGACACCAATGCTTCCTTTCCAACAGAAAGCCAGTCGTTTCTGACCAGAGCGCACCTCAAACGAACGGGTGGCGCCAGGATCGAAAGCAGGGCCGCGGCGCGCGGAGGTCGGCGGGTCTTTCGTCCGCCTGTCGGCCTAAGTGCGCAGTTCGGCGCCGCCGCGCAAGGACCACGCGGCACACGGTAGGAAGGCGCAAATAGCGGTCGGTCCAAGGTCCCGGCCCGGCCTTGTCAAATTCGCCCGACCTGAGGCAGTTTACGGCTCGTTCTGCGATTTTTGTGGGGTAGGGTTGACCGTCGATACCGAAGCTGGATGTGAGGCAAAAACCTTGACCCCTGGCTTACGGCGAAATCGCGAAACGCGCTTGCGGCCGGCGAAAGCGCCCTGTCGGTCCGGTTGACCACATACCAACGGCGAAGGATCGGTAGGTCTTTGACGTCGAGGCATACCAGCCTTCCGTCTGCAACCTCCGCAGCGATGGTGTGGGCCGAAATGAGCGCGATTCCGATTCCCGCCATCACAGCCTGCTTGATGGTCTCGTTCGACCCCAGCTCCATGCGCATTTGAACCGGCTTGATGCTCGTGTCGCCGATAAAGTCGTCGAACAGCGATCGCGTGCCGGAGCCGATCTCCCGGAACAGGAACGCCTCCCCGGCAAGATCGGCTGGGATCAATCTCCGTGCTCGAGCCAAACGATGCTCCGGCGGAGCGATCAGCACATAGGGATGCGGGCCTAAGGCAAATGCCTCGACCGCCATCTCGCGGGGCGGACGTCCGGCCAGCGCGATCTCGATTTCGCCGTTGCGCAACGAATCGACGGTCGCGTCACGATTGCCGATCTGAAATCGGAGGTCGACCTTCGGCCGAGTGGCGACAAAAGCCGCAATGAGCCGCGGGGCGAAATATTTCGCGGTTGATACGGCCCCAACCGACAGTCGGCCTCCTTCTCCGGTGCTGATGGCGAGCATTGCATCGGTGAAATCTCGAACCGCCCGTTCGACAGCGCGTGAGGCTTCGAGCGCCGCCTCCCCTGCCTTTGTGAGGCGCATGCCGGTCGAAGTCCGGTCGAACAGTTTGAGATCGACCGCGTCCTCGAACGCCTTCACTCGCGCAGTGAGCGCGGCCGGAGTCATGTTGAGCGTCCTCGCGGCCCGCACCAGCGAGCCCGCCGCGGCGATCGCCTGCACCGTTTCGATGTGCTTGAGCGACAGGTTGCGCACCGCGACTCCGACGATCCCGGCATTCAACTATTTTGAATACGAAGACAAAATTAAGTCAGTTCTCTTTGATGCGCAACCTTTCATATAGTTCAGCCCTGAGGAGCGCCGCCCCGCGTTCCAGCGGCGCGGAAAGGGAGCGAAACGTGACTATGACGCCAAGGGTCGGCCACGACCTCGATGCCGCTCTAGGCGCGATCGCGCCCCCCGAAATTGCCCGCGTGTTGAGCGGGGTGGCCAGCGCGGCGCTTCCGGTCGCCAATCTCATCCGGTGGGGCGGCCTTTCGGGTGCTTTCGACGCCCCGGTTGGACCCGGTCACGACGGGACCGCCCAGAAGGCGCTCGACGTTTTCGCTGACAAGGCGTTCGTCAACGGCTTGAAAGGCGCGGGCGTGCGCGGAATCGTCTCCGAGGAGCGCGACGAGCCTGTCGCGCTTGACGACGCGGGGACGCTGCTGGTGGCGATCGACCCGCTGGACGGCTCCAACAACATCGACGCCAATGTTTCGATCGGAACCCTGTTCTCGGTGCTCGATTCTCCCGCGGCCGAATTCGGGCCCGTGGGTTTCTTGCAGCGCGGCGCCCGCCAGCGGGCCGCCGGTTTCGTCCTCTACGGCCCGCATACCGACTTCGTGTTCACGACCGGCTCAGGGGTCCACTCGGCGACGCTGGACCCGGACTCCAACGCGTTCAGAATGACCGGCTTTGATCTGCGCGTCCCTTCGCGAACGGCTGAATTCGCGATCAACGCGTCGAATTCCCGCTATTGGCCGGCGCCCGTCCGCGCCTATATCGACGATTGCCTTGAAGGCGACGAAGGGCCGCGGCGACGGAACTTCAACATGCGCTGGGTCGGTTCGGTTGTCGCCGACGTCTATCGGATTCTGGTCCGTGGCGGCGTCTATCTCTATCCGCAGGATTCCCGTGAGGGCTACGAGCATGGCCGCCTGCGCCTCCTCTACGAGGCCAATCCGATCGCAATGCTCATCGAACAGGCCGGCGGAGCCGCCATCGACGGATTCAATCGCATCCTCGACGTCGCGCCGCAGTCTCTCCACATGAGGACGCCGCTGATCTTCGGCTCGAAGGACAAGGTCGAGCGCATTTCCGGGTACTACAGCGACGGCGCAGCAGCGCAAGAGGCCCCACTCTTCGCCAGGCGCGGCCTCCTCCGCCGGTAATCCTCGGATCTTGGACTTTTGACCACGATGTCGATCAAGCATCCCATCATCGCGATCACCGGCTCTTCCGGGGCCGGCACGACCTCGGTCAAGAACACGTTCGAGCAGATCTTCCGCCGCGAGAAGATCAACCCCGTCTATATTGAGGGGGACGCGTTCCATCGCTGGAACCGCGCGGAGATGCGCGAGCGAATGAAGGAAGCCGGGGCGCGCGGCGATCACCACTACAGCCACTTCGGCGTCGACGCGAACCTGTTCGCGGAACTCGAGAAGACGTTTCGCGTCTATTCGGAGACTGGCGGCGGCCAAACGCGAGTCTATGTCCACGACGACATCGAGGCCGAACGGCATGGGGCTCCGACGGGGACCTTCACGCCGTGGCGGGAGTTCGAACCGGGCTCTGATCTTCTCTTCTACGAAGGTCTGCACGGAGCGCTCGTCACCGACAATGTCAATGTCGCCCAATACGTCGATCTCAAGATCGGCGTCGTGCCGGTCATCAATCTCGAATGGATCCAGAAGCTGCACCGGGACAAAGCCTCGCGCGGCTATTCAACCGAGGCGGTGACCGACACGATCCTCCGCCGCATGCCGGACTACATCAACTTCATCTGCCCGCAGTTCGCCGAGACGGACATCAACTTCCAGCGCGTCCCGACCGTCGACACCTCCAACCCATTCATCGCGCGTTGGATTCCGACGCCGGACGAATCGATGGTCGTCATTCGCTTCCGCAATCCGCATGGCATCGACTTTCCGTATCTCCTCTCGATGATCCACAACAGCTTCATGAGCAGGGCGAATTCCATCGTCATCCCGGGTGGAAAGCTCGATATCGCGATGCAGCTCATCATGACGCCGATGATCCTCAAACTCGTCGAGCGCCAGCGTCGGGCGATCCGCTCTTGACGTTAAAAGCTTTCACTCCAGCGCAGGAAATGAGCCATGAACAAACCGATATCGCAAACCGTGAGAGGCAAGGACCGCTACAAGGCGGGCGTGATGGAATATCGCAAGATGGGCTACTTCGAGCCCGACTACACGCCCAAGGACACCGACATCATCGCCTGCTTCCGCGTAACGCCTCAGGACGGCGTCGACCCGATCGAGGCCTCGGCGGCGGTTGCGGGAGAATCATCCACCGCGACCTGGACGGTCGTGTGGACCGATCGACTCACCGCCTGTGAAAAATATCGGGGCAAGTGCTTCCGGGTTGATCCAGTGCCTGGCGCAGAAGGACAATACTTCGCCTATATCGCCTATGATCTCGACCTGTTCGAGCCGGGGTCGATCGCCAATCTGACGGCCTCCATCATCGGCAACGTGTTCGGCTTCAAACCGCTGAAAGCGCTGCGACTCGAAGACATGCGCCTTCCCGTCGCGTATGTGAAGACCTTCCAAGGCCCCGCCACGGGCATCGTTGTCGAGCGCGAGCGACTCGACAAGTTCGGCCGGCCGTTGCTCGGCGCGACCGTCAAGCCGAAGCTCGGCCTATCGGGCCGCAATTACGGGCGCGTTGTCTATGAAGCGCTGAAGGGCGGCCTCGACTTCACCAAGGACGACGAGAACATCAACTCGCAGCCGTTCATGCATTGGCGCGACCGCTATCTCTATTCCATGGAGGCGGTCAACAAGGCGCAAGCCGCGACCGGCGAGGTCAAAGGCACGTATCTCAACGTCACCGCCGGGACGATGGAGGACATGTACGAGCGCGCGGAATTCGCCAAGGAGCTTGGCTCGGTCATCGTGATGATCGATCTCGTGATCGGATACACCGCCATCCAGTCGATGGCGAAATGGGCGCGTCGCAACGACACGATCCTGCACCTGCATCGCGCCGGCCACGGCACGTACACGCGCCAGAAGTCGCATGGCGTGTCGTTCCGCGTCATCGCCAAATGGATGCGCCTGGCAGGCGTCGACCATATCCATGCCGGCACGGTGGTCGGCAAGCTCGAGGGCGATCCGGCGACGACGAGGGGTTACTACGACATCTGCCGCGAGGAGTTCAATCCGATGCGGCTCGAGCACGGCGTCTTCTTCGATCAGCCGTGGGCCTCGCTAAATAAGGTGATGCCGGTGGCTTCGGGCGGCATCCACGCCGGCCAGATGCATCAGCTCCTCGATCACCTGGGCGAGGACGTGGTCCTGCAGTTCGGCGGCGGCACAATCGGCCATCCGATGGGAATCCAGGCCGGCGCGACCGCTAACCGCGTGGCGCTCGAGGCGATGATTTTCGCCCGCAACGCTGGGCGAGACTATGTCCACGAGGGTCCGACCATCCTCGCCGAGGCCGCCAAGACCTGCACGCCGCTTCGCCAGGCGCTCGACGTCTGGGGTGACGTGACCTTCAATTACGCCTCGACGGACCAGCCCGATTTCGTGCCGACCCCGGCGGTCGCGATGTAAGCGACGGCCAGCATTCAGGAGAGTTCATCATGCGCATCACTCAAGGCTGCTTCTCGTTCCTCCCCGATCTCACCGACGACCAGATCCTGACTCAAATCCAGTATTGCATAAACAACGGCTGGGCCGTGAACCTTGAGTTCACCGACGATCCGCATCCGCGCAACACGTTCTGGGAGATGTGGGGGCTGCCGATGTTCGATCTTCATGACGCCAAAGGCGTGATGATGGAGCTCGACGCCTGCCGCAAGATCTACGGCCACCTTTACATCCGCCTCTCCGCCTTCGATTCCTCGCATGGCTGGGAGTCGGTCCGCATCTCCTTCCTCGTCAATCGGCCAAAAAATGAGGAGGGTTTCCGTCTTGAGCGAACAGACGCCGAAGGGCGCGTGCAGCGCTACGCGACGCGCGGCTACGGTCTCGATCGACCCGAAGGAAACCGCTACGCATGACCGGAGGCGGCGAGGCGAACCCCCCGACCCGCGAGAGGATCGATCTTGCGGCGGAGTTCGTACAGTCCGGCGTCGGTCCGGTGTTGCAGCAGCTCGACGACGAACTCGTCGGCCTTGCGCCGGTCAAGCAGCGTATTCGCGAGATCGCAGCGCTTCTGCTCGTCGACCGCGTGCGGTCGAAATTCGGCCTGTCCTCGCAACCGCCCACCCTGCATATGAGTTTCACCGGCAATCCGGGCACCGGCAAGACGACGGTCGCGGCCCGCATGGCCGAGATCCTTCACCGGCTCGGTTATGTGCGGCGCGGCCATCTGGTGGCGGTGACGCGCGACGACCTGGTCGGGCAATATATTGGCCACACCGCGCCGAAGACGAAGGAGGTGCTCAAGAAGGCGATGGGCGGCGTGCTGTTCATCGACGAGGCCTACTATCTCTATCGTCAGGAGAATGAGCGCGACTATGGGCAGGAGTTGATCGAGATTCTGCTGCAGGTCATGGAGAACAACCGCGACGATCTCGTCGTGATCCTCGCCGGTTACGCCGACAAGATGGATCGGTTCTTCCATTCCAACCCGGGCTTCCGCTCGCGCGTCGCCCATCACATCGATTTTCCCGACTACGCCGACTCCGATCTCCTGGCGATCGGCGAGAAGATGCTTGCTTCCCTCAACTACAAGCTGAGCCCCGACGCGAAGCTTATACTGGGCGAATATATTGCGGTGCGCCGAACGCAGCCGCTATTCGCCAACGCGCGCTCAATCCGCAACGCGCTCGATCGCGCGCGCCTGCGGCAGGCCAACCGGCTGTTTGCAGCGGCGGACCAGGAACTGACCGTCGACGCACTTATCACAATCGCGGCCGAAGACATCCGCCAAAGCCGCGTATTTCGACAAGGGGGAAAGTGCGCATGAAGCGCCAACTTTCGTTGCCGGTCTCGACGATGTCGCAATGGTGCGTGAGGCGGTGGAGCAAGGCGTTGGTCATTTTCGGATCGCCAAAGACAGTCGGCCATTCGCCGAAGGTCGGATTAGTGGTCACGATGATCGATGTGCGCACATAGAGGCGGCTGATCAGCGTGCACCTCGACCGACCGGCCGCGCTGGTGCGCCTGCTGAAATGAGGAGAAACGGCGGGCTCACGACTTTCCAACTACAGTTGGGATTCCGCGTCTCGCCTTTTCCGCCAACGTCGGGAGTTCGGCGTTCTGTTCGATATCACTTCGTTTCCCAGCTCGGCGCGTTCTTGACTGACGGAGCTCGAGTCGAGGAAGCGTTCGCGGTCCATGCCGGATTGCGATATACCTTTGCGACGCGCAAGAAGACGCGCGACCGGAGCGAAACGAGGAGATCGTCTTGAAGTTAATCCACCGGAGAACCCTGCTGACTTCGGCTTTGACCTTCGCGCTGTCGCCCGCGCTCGCGGCATCGACGCTTGAAGGAATCGATACGGACAAAGACGGGACGATCGACCTCGATGAAGCAAAGGCCGCTGCGAGCTCAGTCTTCGACACGCTCGACGTCGATCACGATGGAACGCTCAGTCGCGCGGAGCTCAGAGGCCGCGTACTCCCACAGGATTGGGCGATCGCCGATCCTGATGGCGACAAGACGCTAACCAAGGACGAATACCTCAATTACGTCGAAATCGTCTTCAAGCGGGCTGACAAGGATGGCGACGGAACCTTGGACGCGAAGGAGGCGCGCACCCATGCGGGCCGTGTTCTTCTGCGCTTGTTGCGCGCCCGCTGACCTAAAGGGCACTGGGCGTGCGAGAGGGCTAGAAACAAAGTGAGTGGCGTGCAGGGGGGAGTGCAGCTGTCTCCGATCCGGCTTTTGCGCGAGCTCTTGACCCGGGCGGAGGGCCGAATCGTAAGCCGGCCGAACGATCTCGAACCGCGCTTCGACTGAAGCCACGTCGCCATGCGGCGACTCGACGCTGACCGATCCGCCCGCGAGCCGGGCCCGGTCGCGCATGCCGGCGAGGCCTCAGCAATGCACCTCATGCGCATCGCCATTGACTTGCGGACCTGAGCGGAGCGGAGCCAGAAAGAAAGCGCACGGGAGGACAACCTCCCGCGCGCAGGTCCCGGTCGTGAAACGTCAGCGATGAATCGGCCTAAGGGCTGAACGGATGCTTGGCCGCGTCGCGCTGGCTGACGACTTCCGCAGGCGTAGGCTTGCCGCTAACGGCCCGCTCGATCAATTCTTTGACAGCCCGATAGTTGAAGTCGTGGATCTTTTTGTCGTCGGCCGCATCCCAGTGGATAAAGACGCCGACGCAGATGAACACGTCGTCGGCCTCGGCGGCCGGGATCGTTCCATCGGCGACGCTGTCCGCCACCGCCTTGGCGACGGCGTGTTGCGCGGGACCAAACATCTGCACCGCCTGCTTGGCGCCCTTGATCGTCACCTTGTTGAACATGACCGTGGAGGGCTTGGCGGCCAGGTTGGGCGCCACGACCGCCAGAAGAGCCGTAAAGCCGTCCTTGTTGTTGGTCAGCGCGTGAGCGAAAGCGGTCTCCGCCGCGCTGCCCCGCGGGCCGATGATGAGGTCGATATGAGCGACTTCATTACCGTCGCCGATCAGCGATTCGCCAACCATAAGCTTATTGATCTTTGCCATGCGAACTCCTCCCTTGTATCAAGCCAAACCACATGCGCCCCCCGCCGATCGCGACGAGGCAGACTGGCTATCCTTGTTGTCAGCATCCCATTGCGGCGGGACCGGTTGGCCGGATAGTCACGGGGTGATCCCGTAAACCCGACTCAAGCATCGTTAGCGCGCAAGGGCAAGATGGCGACTGCGCTTTTGTCGCCGCGGATGGCGCAGAGACCCGAAGCAAATAAGGTCGCCACGGTGAGATCCGCGCTCGTTCCGGGGTTGATCCCGCGCGATTTCAGCGCCGCGTCCCAGCTCAATAGGCCATCGGCGATCTGTTCCGGATCACGAGCCGCCGCAAAGGCGTCGCGCCAGTCCGCCGCGTCACTACGGATCGCCTCGGCGGTCGCCGCGTCAAATTTGCGCAGAATGTGCGTGTCGGGGACCGTGGCGAGAAAGGTCAAATAGACGGCAAGCGTCGACCAGTGGGCCTCCCTTTGCCGCCGGCGTGCCGTCGCCAGCGCCGGCAGGCCAAGCGAGAAAATGTCCTCGTAATCGGTTACGTACTGCCGCGCGATCCGATCCCGCTCCGCTGCCTCCGCCATCGCCTCGCGCAGCGTCACGGTCGCAGGTGCGTGCACGTCATGCCGGGGGGCGCGTCCGAGGCCGCCAGGATTGGCGGCGGCTATGGCGGAGAAGACGTCGGCGGCGTCCTCCCGATCGAGACGATCGAGCACCTTCGCGAGCGCCGGACGCAGCGCGACGTCTGGGGTCTCCGCGGCCGCCGCCAGCGGGACGCACAGGAGGATGATGCCGAGATTGGTGTTCTGACCGACCACCGAGAAAGTCGCGTCGACAGCGGCGCGGACGCGGATTCCGACCCGTGCTCCCCTTGCCGCGATGGGAGCGGCGCTCGCCTCAGCGCTGCGAATGAAGTCCTCGACCTCCATGCCGTGGCCAGGCGCGAGCCGGTGCACGTTGCCCGGTTTCAGCGCGTCCAACTCCGCGAGGCACGCCTCGATATAGGCGGCCGCCACTGGATCTTCGCCGCCACTCATGTGGCGCGCCGTTGGACGGGACGGACCGCACCCATCAGCGCCAATGCGATCGCTTCAGCGATGTTGCGCTTGCTCACCTTTTGCAGGCCGCTCCATGCAGGCATGCTGTTGACCTCGAGCACCGTCGGCGCGCCGTCGACGCCCACAAGCACGTCGACGCCGGCGATGGCGGCGCCGACCGCTTCCGCCGCTGCAATCGCGAGACGCTCCATCGCCGGATCAGGCGCGACAGCCC
This sequence comes from uncultured Alphaproteobacteria bacterium, assembly GCA_963794155.1. GTDB lineage: Bacteria > Pseudomonadota > Alphaproteobacteria > Rhizobiales > Beijerinckiaceae > Roseiarcus. Next base: position 191,114 of record CAWCCX010000016.1, read on the forward strand.
AGGGTTGGCCACCCTGCTTGACGTTGGTGATCCATGTTGAGGCGCGGCGCATCATCGCCGCGACCACCCGACCACGCAGGACGAACAGCCGATAGTCACTGAAGTCCTGCGTTCCGTTCGATTGAAACCGCTGCAAATAGTAAACCCCTGCGACCTCTTCCCGGCCGGGCAAATCCTCCGGGCGCCGAATCAGGCGCAAGCCCTTCCCCTGCGCGCCAAATAGCGGCTTGAGCACGAGCGGGCCGCGCGGCGCTTCCTGTTCGATGAGGGCACGGGCGGCTACGGCCGATTCCGTCGTCCAGGTCGGCGGCGTCGGCACGCCGGCACGCGCGAGCAGAAAACTCGTCATCGACTTGTCGACGCACCGTTCTATGGCGCGCGCATCGTTCCAGACGACGACCCCGAGGCTGGCCAACGCGTGCAAGACACCCAGCCGCTTGGTGATCGCTTCGAACGAGCCGGCGGACATCGTGCGCACGTGCACAGCGTCGGGTAATAGCGATCCCAACACGGGTAACGCGAGTCCGCTTGCGCTTCGCGTGTCGAATCCGCACTGGCCGAGATCGATACGTTCGACCCGCGCGCCAACCGATGTGAAAGCCGCTTCCATTTGGCGCGCGTGCCAATCGCGCTGATCGCTAACGATAAGGATCGTGGGGCCATCTACGCGGCCCCCAGCCCTGTCAGGAGAATGAGGCATCGAGTAGTTTGTGATGTATTGCCCCGGCGTGAAAACTCTCTCCGCTTTCGATCGCGGTAACGATGACCTCGGCCGGGCTAAACAGCATGGGATCGATGGCGTAGAAATCGCCCTTGAAGCGCTTGAAAATCTCAGCGAACGGGGCGCCGAAATCGCGCGACGCGCGACTGGGAAGCGCCTCGGCGAGTCTCTTCGCGTCCTCGGCCGGCCCGGAGACATAGAGCTGCACGCGACCGCCGTAAATGATTGCATCGTTCGTGCGTCCCATGGCGATCACGAAATCGGGGTGTGGGGGGCTAAGGGGCGCGGCGCCCATCCCATCAACTATGCGCTCGAGCGGGAACTTCAGCTCATGCGCCTTGTGCAACGCGACTTCTAATACCCGCGCGACCACTTGCGCGCCCCCGGCCAAGCTTTGAGTTGGGGCGTAGATCACCGTCAAAGCCGAAGGCGACACCCGGCACGCGTGGCTCACGTTCTCCACAACCTCGGCTGGCGGCGGGCGCCCGCTTTCGATGACGAGGGTGGCGACATCGGCTTCGTCCCGATAGCCGATGTCCTTCAATACCGTCTCCTTTTGCGCAAGCGCCCGAGCCGGGCCGGACCCGAGAGCAAAGAAAGCGTCTTTGCCGGCACCATGCGCCAGGCTCCAACCGGCGTATTGGCTCCCGAGGCACGCGATGACCGGCTGGGGCGAAGTGACCGCAATTGTCCAGGGCCAGCGCGGCGTAGTACTGTCCGGCCTAAGCCGCACCGCGCCAAGACCGCCCAGACAGATTTCCGCGATGCGCAGCCCCGCGTCGACGCCGCCGCGATGCTTCGCGCCGGCGTCAATTAAGGTTTCTCCGAGCGGCCCGCGGGCGACGCCGAGATTTAGGACCGCGGCGTCACGGCTGAGCTTAGCGGTCAGTTCGGCGGCGCGCCGGTTGACGCTTATGATCTCGGCGTCGCTCAATGGGCCGCCTCCTGAACGAGGGCGATGATTTCTTGCGCCCGCTCGCTGGCGCAAATTCGCGCCAAATCGACGGTCGCCCCAGAGGCGAGCGTCGTGCAGAAAGGGTCGCCGGCGGCGAACCGCGTTCCCGGCGACGGTCGATCAACCACCCAATCTGGCCAATTCCATCCCGCGTGCGCCACAAGGTCACAAGGGGCGTAAACGATTTCGGCCGCTTTGAACGCGAGGCCGGCCGAAGGTCGCGTCAGACGTCCTTCGCATGCGGCGATATGATGCGCAAACAGAGCGCCCTCGCTCGATTCGAACACATCCAGCGTCGCCCCAGGCCGCGGGTTAATCTCTATGAGCGAGACAGCGTCGGCCGAGATGAGAAAATCAGCGCTGTTGAGGCCGACAAGATCGAGTTCCGAAGCGATCGAGGCCACGGAGCGAGCGATTTCCGCTGCTTGCGCGGAGTCGATGTCGACGGGTCCGGCAGCGCCGCCATATCGAAACGGCGACGCCGGCGTTGGCGCTGTCCACTGCATGCTGAGGCCAATGATTTCGACCTTTTTTTTGCTCGCCAGGAACAGCCCCGAGATGCTCCTTCCGGCAACGCGACGTTGATAATAACAGTCCGGTGAAGCCACGCTCGGGCCGTGAGCCGCCGCGATGTGGGCGCCCCCCGCGCCGCCCCGCCGCTTCATGAGCCAGAGTTCGGGTTCGTCCGGCAGCGCAAAAGCAATCGGAGGATGCCGCACGCCGCACGCCTCGCAAATTTGCGCGAGCGCGAGCGGATCCTTGGCGCGTTTCAGCGTTTCCGCATGATTACCAAATACGCGCGTTCTGCGGGCGAACGCCGCGATCGTTTCCGGCTGATGCTCGAAGCCGGCGCCATAGACGAGTCCAATCGGATCATGAGCGCTGATCAGCATTTCGACGGCGCCGATGACCTTGTCGAGCATGAGCCCGTCTGACAGTCCGCCGTCGAGCTTCACGGAGGCGAGGCACATCTCTCTCGTGTCGTCGTCGCCAAAGACATCAATCGACAGCGGGGAGAATCCGGCGTGCCGGGCGGAAGAAGCAAGCGCGCGTCCTGAATAGGCGACAACGATGATTGTCGGACAGTCAGCCATGAGACCGATGTTCAATTGTTCGATCTGAGGTGAGGGCTGTCCGCTGCCCGCGGGATGATGAGCCGGTGCGCAAGGATCGGGCGAACTTGGCGGCCAGGGCTAGGCATTTGCTCGGCGTGGGTTATTGTTCGCTGCCAGGCTGAAATCGATCGTGATGCGATTGAACACGCCGACACGGCATTTGTCTAGTCGAGTCCCAAATTGCCGACGGCGTCAGCGGTTGCCTTCAGCTGACATCGGACCAATCGAGCGGAGCGCATGTCGCTGAAGGATCCAAGGAGCGCCGAGGCCGCAGCATGGATCGACGGCGCGCCCGCGTCGCTCGACGACGCGGTCGGCGCGGCGGCTCGCATGTTGGGGCGAAGCGGACAACCGCTCATCGCCGGACTGGGCGCGGATATCGAGGGGGCGAGGACGGCGATCGCGCTCGCCGAACGGGTCGGCGGCGTCATCGAGCATACGCATTCGGCGGCGCTCATCCGGGATCTCGACTGTCTGCGCGAAACCGGCGTCATGCTCACGACGCCCGGCGAAGCGCGCGCGCGCGCGGACGTTGTGCTGCTGGTCGGCGACGGTCTGCTGCAAGCCTGGCCTCATCTGAACGAGCGGCTGTTGGCGCCACCGGCAAAGCCAGAAGGCGCCGACCTCGCCCGGCGTATCGTTTGGCTGGCGCCACAGGCTGATGCAGCGATGCCTGGTTTTGACGGCAACATCGAGGTTTTCGACGCCGGTCTTGGCGCAACGCTCGCCTCGAATCTGGCCGCATTGCGCGCGCGGGTCAAAAGACGTCCTCTCGCGCAAACGCAGCTTCCTTTATCCGCGCTCGACGTGCTCGTGGACGTTGTGAAGGGCGCGCGCTTCGGCGTCGCGGTTTGGACGGCGGGGACTCTTGGGGCGCTCGAAATCGAAATGCTCCATGGGCTTGTGCGCGACTTGAACGAAACCACGCGTTTCTCGACCTTGCCTCTCCCCGCCCCGGATAACGGTGCAGGCGTTCTGGCGGTTTGCGGGTGGATCACCGGGTTTCCAATGCGAACCGGATTCGGCGCCGGCGTCCCGATCCATGACCCATGGCGGTTCGACGCTGAGCGACTCGTCGCGTCAGGGGAGACCGACTGCGTGCTGTGGATTTCCGCCTTCGGAGCGGCCCCGCCGGCCTGGCGGGGCGCGGTGAACGTCATTGCCTTGTGCGAGCGAACGATCCAATTCGCCGAGGAGCCGAACGTCCGTATCACGGTGGGACGCCCCGGCGTCGATCATGACGCGGTCATGCATTCGTCCGACGTCGGAACATTGGTCGCCACGACCGTTTCCGCTCGCAGTGGGGCGCCCAGCGTCGCGCAGGCTCTCGAGCGCATCGGCGCGCGCCTCGGAGAAGCGGACGCTCGGCCATGCTGATCCGCATCAAGGGCGCGCATATCGTCGACCCCGCCAACCAGCGCAACGAAATCGGCGATCTTTGGATCCGCGACGAAGAGATCGTCGCGCACCCACAAGACAGCGCCCAAGCGGACGAAACGGTAGACGCGAGCGGACTTATTGCGATGGCCGGCGGCATCGACATCCATTCGCATATCGCGGGCGCGAACGTGAACACCGCCCGCCTCATGTTGCCCGAACAGCATCGCGCGCATGCGCGTCGACCCCCCGAGACGCCGCTCTCCAAAGTCGGTTGGACGACGTTCGAGACGGGGCGGCTCTATGCCGAGATGGGCTTCACGACCGTGGTCGAACCGGCGGTCGCGCCGCACAACGCCCTGCACGCGCATCTCGAACTTGCCGATACCCCGATCATCGACAAAGCGATTCTGGCGATACTCGGCAATGACGATTTCGTGCTCGGCCTCATGCGTTCGGGGGAAGGCGCAAGCGCGATCCGCGATCACGTCGCCTGGACAATGCAAACAACGCGCGCGCTTGGGATCAAAGTCGTCAACGCCGGCGGGGTCGCGGCGTTCAAAGACAACATCCGCAGCTTTTCATTTGACGACGTGGTTCCTTACTACGGCGTGACGAGTCGCGCGATCGTAAAGGCGTTGCAGAAGGCGGTTCACGAGGCCGGGGTGCCGCATCCCTTGCACGTTCATTGCAACAATCTCGGCCTCCCCGGAAACTTCGAAACCGCGCTGACGACGATCGCTGCGGCGGAAGACTTGCCGCTGCATTTGGCTCATCTTCAATTCTACGGCTACGGCAAGGAAGGTCCGCAAAGCTTTTCCTCCGCCGCGCCACAGCTCGCCGAGGCAGTTAACGCCGCCAAGAATGTCAGTGTCGACGTGGGACAGGTGATGTTCGGGCAGACGGTGACGATCTCGTCCGACGTGCTGCGGCAATTCTCCGCCCGGGGTCAGGCGCGGCCCAAGAAATATGCGATCATCGACGGGGACTCGAACGGCGCCGGCGTCGTGCCTTACGAGTATCGCGCCGGCAGCTTCCACAACGCGGTGCAATTCGCCGCCGGCTTGGAGCTGTTCCTGCTCATCAATGAGCCGTCGCGCGTATACTTCACCACCGATCACCCGAATGGCGCGCCGTTCACGACCTACCCCGAGATTTTTGCGCTGTTGATGGACAAGGATGTGCGAGCGCAATGGGCGTCCCGGCTGCCGCCCGAGGCGCTGGCGGTGACGACGCTTACCTCACTGACACGCGAATATACGCTGAGCGAAATCGCGACGATGACGCGAGCGGCGCCCGCCAAATTGCTTGGCCTGCCCGATCGTGGCCACCTCGGCGTGGGCGCGCGCGCCGATGTCGCGCTCTATCGCCCCGGCAAGGATATTGCGCAAATGTTCCGCGCGGCGGCTCGCGTTTATAAGGACGGCGATCTCGTGGTGCGCGATGGCGTGGTGACGCACTATAGGTATGGCCGCGCGCTCCATGTAACGCCCGCGGTCGAAGCCTCAATGCACCGGCGAATGGCGGAATATTATGACGCGCGTTACGGACTGCCATCTGACTTCATGCGCGTGCCCGACGGCGCCATCGGGCGGCCGGAACCCTTCGAGACCGTCGCATGCCGGAGCTGATGGTCAACGGTGTCGCCATCGACGACACATTCGCGGAAGCTTTCGACATGCGCGCGACCGCGATCGTGATCACGGCGCCGACCGCGCGCTGGGCGGCACAGGCGGCCGCGACGACGACAGGTTTCGCCACCTCGGTGATTGGATGCGGCTGCGAGGCGGCGGTCGAAAGCATCCTGCCTCCGCGGCAGACGCCCGACGGACGGTCCGGCGTGCGCGTCCTCATGTTTGCGGTCTCGACCGCGGAGCTCCAGCGGCAACTGCAAAACCGCGTTGGGCAATGCGTGCTCACCAGCCCTGGCTCGGCCTGTTACGCCGGGATCGAGTCGGGCGACGACAAACTCAAGCTCGGCGATGCAATTCGCTTCTTCGGCGACGGCTGGCAGATCGCCAAGCGTCTCGGCGCTCGACGGTACTGGCGCGTGCCGGTGATGGACGGGGAGTTCGTCTGCGAATCGACCACCTATCTCACCAAGCAAGCGGTCGGCGGCGGCAATCTGATTGTCATGGGCGAGAGCGCGGCAAAGACCCTAGCCGCGACCGAGGAAGCGGTGAAAGCGATGCGCAAGGTCGCCGATGTCATCATGCCGTTCCCGGGCGGCATAGCGCGCTCGGGGTCGAAGGTGGGCTCGAAATACAAGGGCGCGAGCGCTTCGACCAACGACCTTTATTGCCCAACTCTGAAAGGCGCGGTCGACAGTGACCTTGGTCCGGAAATCGCCTCGGTGCTCGAGATCGTCATCGACGGCCTAACCAGTGACGCTGTCGCTGAGGCGATGCGAGCGGGGCTCGCCGCAATCACCGGACTGGGCCCTGAGCGCGGCGCGTTGCGCGTGGGCGCAGGCAACTACGGCGGCAAGCTGGGCCGGCACCACTATCATCTCAAGGATCTCGTCCGTTGAGTCGTTTGACCTTTTCGCTGCGTCAGGCGCCCGCCCAGCGTCTCGATCTGTCGCCACTGATCCTGCAAAATCTCGCCGGCAAGACGATCGCGGAAATTGAACGCATCGAGCTCGGAACGACGCGGGTCCGCCTAGTGGCAGGAGACGTCTTCCGCATCCGCGAAGGCGATCCCGACCAAATTCTCATCAAGGGCGGGAGCGCACGCTTCGACCGCGTCGGCATGGGCATGGCCTCAGGCTCAATCCGCGTCGAGGGGGAGGTCGGCGTCGAAGCCGGGCGCCTGATGTCGGGCGGACAATTGGCCATTGGCGGCGATGCAGGCCCGTTCGCGGGTTCCGGAATGAAGGGCGGAACGCTGGACATCGACGGCGACGCAGGCGAGCGGCTCGGAGGCCCCCTGAGCGGCGAGACGGTCGGCATGAGCGGCGGTCTCCTGCATGTGCGCGGCGACACGGGGCCGCGCGCCGGCGACCGGCTGAGGCGCGGCTTGATTCTGATCGAAGGCCGGGCAGGCGCCTACGCCGGCAGCCGCATGATCGCGGGCACCCTGGCGATCGGGGGCGAAGCAGGCGATCTGCCTGGCTACCTTATGGGCCGCGGCACGATACTTCTTGGTCGAAGCGCATCGCTTTTCTCGCCAAGCTTCGGCGATTGCGGCGAACATGACCTAGTCGCGGCGCGGCTTCTGGCCGATTACGTCGCTCAAGCTAGCGCGAAACTAGCGAGACTATTCCGCCGGCCGTTGAGGCGTCTGGCGGGCGATCTGGCTGCGCTCGGTAAAGGGGAGATTTTGCTCCCGCGCACTTAGCGAGCACAGAACCTCGACTTGCGCTGGCCGACGCGAGCGCTATCCTTGGCTCATCGGCGGGGGCGGACGACCTTTGGAAGGAAACTAGCATGACCGCCGTCGTCCTATCGCCGGGGCCTGAGCGCGTCTGGTCCGGCGCGGATCGCGCGCCTCTCTTGCGATGGTTGATCTTTACCGGCGCGACCGTTTTCGCCGCGATCCTACTGTGGCGCTATGGCCTCCTTCGCTTGATGGTCGTCTCGGACCGCACGTATCTCTCATCGGTGATCGCCCTGATTTACGTGGGAGCGTCGCTGCATTGCCTTTGGCGAACGATTGTCATCTCGCGCGAAGGCGACGCCGGACAGCAGGTGGCGGCCCGCATCGAGACGGGCGGCGCCGACGTCGCCACACTCGACCCGTCGGCCGCACTCCCCGATGGCCTTATCGCCGACCACATCCGCGATCTTGCCATGAAAGCGCGCACGCAAGGGCGCGGGCGACTCGATCAGACGCTGCTGCTCCGTTCGCTCGCAGACCGCCTGCGCGGCTCGAACGGCTTCGGCGCGTTCGCTAGCGACACGCTCATGAAGCTCGGCCTCCTCGGGACGATCATCGGCTTTATCATCATGTTGGCGCCGATTGCGGGGCTCGACGCGAGCGACAAGTCGATGATGAAATCCTCGATGGGGCTGATGAGCGACGGGATGGCGGTGGCGATGTACACCACGCTCGCTGGCCTCGTCGGCTCCATCCTGTTGAAGATCCAGTATTACATGCTCGACAATGCGACGGCGAAGGTGTTCTCGCGCGCGGTGACGCTGACCGAGACGCGGGTCGTTCCCGCCTTGGAGCGTACCCACGATCTTGGCGCGCGCGAATGATCGATGAGTTCGGCCTCTACCCCCGCGAAGAGCCGTTCGATCCGTTCAGCGTAATGTTGTTCAAGGCGCTCCAGGTCGTCTCATTTCTCTTTTTCCTCGCGCTCTTGGCGATATCGCCTGAGGCCAAGGACGGCAAGATCGACTCGAAAGCGGAATTCATTGTCACCATGGATTGGCCGGACAGCCATCCTGACGACCTTGATCTGTTCGTGCAGGATCCGGCGGGCAACATCGCATGGTATCGCCACCGCGAGGCGGGCTTCATGGTGCTGGACCGCGACGACCGTGGCGGGGCCAATGATTTCATCGTGGTCAACGGCAAGAAGATTGCCTCGCCGATTCGCGAGGAGATCGTCACCATCCGCGGGATTGTCGCAGGCGAGTACACCGTCAATGTCAGCCATTTCGTGGCGACGACCGGCGCGCCGGTGCCCGCGAAAGTGAAGGTGCAAAAGCTTAATCCGACCGCGCAGGTGGTTTTTGACGACACCGTCTTCGTCGATCACACTGGCGACGAGAAGACCGCCGTGCGCTTCTCGCTCGACGGCGAGGGCAAGGTCACCGACGTCAATAGCCGGCCGAAGTCGCTGATGGAGACCTTTCGCAATGTGCACCATAACGGGGCCGATATCGACCCGAAAACCGGTTACGTGAAGCGGCTGTGACCAGCCTTACCGACGTCATCGTCTGGCTATCGATCGCATATGCGCTGCTCGGCGTCCTTTTGCTCGTCGTGTGTGTCTTCGCGAAGGTTCCTTGGCCAGTGAAAGCTGGCCTGATTGTGGTGACGAGCGGGTTTTACGCCGTGAGTTTTTTTGCGACCCGCGGCCTGCTCGGCTGGTCATCGACGGATCCTCTGCCACCGAAATTCAAGCTCTTAAGCGCCCGAATCGTTGAACCGCACTCGCTCGAGGGCGATCCCGGCGCCATCCATCTGTGGGTCGAGGCGCTCGACGACGATAACTTTCCGAGCGGCGTGCCTCGCGCCTATCGGCTGCCCTATGACGGCCGTCTGGCCGAGAAGACAGAGGCCGCGATCCGGGCGAGCGCTGACGGCAAGCCGCAAGGCGGTCGCACGGCTGACTTCGGCAATGGCCAGGGCGGCGTGTCAGAGGCGACGGCGCGCGAGGTCACGCCATCGACGATCACAACGACTGGCGGCGGCGATCCTTCTTCCGGCGGTCCGGTCGACCCTCAATCTGCGCATGGCGAGAACCAGACGATCAATTTTGCTCCGCTCGCCCCGCCACGCATGCCTCCCAAGGACGCGAAATAGCGGCGCTGTTCACCTCGCCGGGGCGCCTACTAGCCGCGTAAGCCCGGACCCGCAGGTCGCGTTCACTCTTGGTAGGCGCGGTCGAGATGGATCGCCTTGGCGAGATAAGGAACGCTCGCCTTGTCGATACGTGCAGAATCGATATCCAGCCCCGACGTGTCGGCGTCTTCAAGAAGGGCGCCGCGCAGATCCGCGCCGCTTGCGTCCGCCTCGCGCAATGTCGCCCCAGCGAGATTGGCGCCGGAAAGCTTGGTGAAACGCAAGTCCGCGCGGGCGAGATTGGCGCGAGAGAAATCGGCGCGGCTTAGGTCCGCGGACTTGAACGTCGCGCGCATCAGGCCCATCGACTGGTTCTTTTCGTCGGCGCTGCAATCGGCGTCTTTGAATCGGGCCCCCGCAAGACGTGCCCCGGTCAGGTCGGCGGTCACGCGCGCCCCCGTAAGATTGGCGCCATCGAGATGCGCGCCCGCCATCTGCGTCGCGAACAGGCTGGCCTTGACGAGGCTGGCCCCAGTGAGATCGACGTCAAGCGCCCAGGCTTGGTCCATGGTCGCCCCGTCGAGCTTGGCGTGCGAAAGGTTCGCGTGGTTGAGCCGCGCTGCGCGCAAATTTGCGCCGGAAAGGTCGAGGCCGGAAAGATCGAGGCCGGAAAGGCGCTTGCCGGTGAAATCGGCCCCTTGCCCGCCGTGCGCCGCCTTGAGCGCGGCCTCTACCTCGGCGCGCGTCATCTCGGCCGTCGTCATGTCCGGCGAGGACAAGTCGAGGCCGCGCATGGGGTCCTGCGCATCGGCCGGGCAACCCGGCCCGACTACGAGCGCAAGCGCGAACAGGCCCTCCATCAATCGCATCGCAAGTCCTTTCCGTATGGGACCGCGATAGGCTCATTGCCGTGCGCGGTCGCGCGGCGATCGCACTCGTCGATCAGATCTTGTGGTCGCCCGGGTACGCGCATCGCCACCGCGTGACGCGCTCCGCCGGATGCTGATCCGACCACTCGGCGATATAGGGCGGCGCCTGCATCATGCATTGCATCAGCGACCCTTGCGAAACGAACTGAAGCCGCTGTTCGTCGCACTGGCTCGGCGCGTTCAGAGCGCACACCGTCAGAATCAGCTCGATCATCGCCTACCTGTCGTAAATCGGAGCCACACCATCCCTTCACCGGGACAAGTGTGGCATTTTGAACGGGTCGCCGCAACATTGCGATTTGGTTTCGCGTCGGGCTCACGGGGTCACGCGGCAAAATGGCGTCGAACCGCCCGCCGGCGAGCCATCGCCACCCAAGCTCTCGGGCTCGGCGCTTGGCAAAGGGCGCAAAGTTTCGCAATGTTCCGATGAATTCGCCAAGCCATAAGCGGCGAACGGATCGCGAAGCGAGGCGCTCAGTTGATAAGCGTTCAGGTCACGGCGGCGGCGCGCCTGCATCTGGGTTTTCTCGATCTCGCCGGAGATCTTGGCCGCCAGTTCGGATCAATTGGTCTCGCCGTCGACGCGTTCGAGACCCGCGTTCAGCTCCGTGAATCGCCAAGCTTTGAAGTTTTGGGCGAGGAGCGCGAGCGGGGCGCACGTCTTGCGCGCCGCATCGCCGAAAGCCTAGCCCTCGATACTGGCAAGACTCTCATCATTTCGAACGCCATCCCTGCGCACGCCGGACTCGGCTCCGGAACTCAGCTCGCGCTGGCGATCGCGACGGCGTTTCGACGGCTTATGCGATTGCCGCTCGACGCGCGAGAGGATGCGCGCCTGCTTGATCGCGGCGCGCGTTCGGGCGTGGGGGTCGCATTGTTCGAGCGCGGCGGCTTGGCGGTCGATGCTGGCAGGGGATTGAAAACCGAGATCCCGCCGGTAGTAGCGTGGGTGAACTTCCCTCGGGATTGGCGCATTCTTCTAATCTTGGACCCGCGCGTCGAGGGCGCGCATGGCGAGGCGGAAATGCGCGCGTTCGCCCAGTTGCCGCGTTTTTCCGCCAACCTGGCGAACGAAATCTGCCGCCGCACACTCATGCAAATCCTGCCAGCCGCCGCCGAAGAGGATTTCGAGGCGTTCGGTGACGGCGTGGCGAGGATACAGGAAATTGTCGGCGATCATTTCGCCCCAGCCCAGGGCGGCGGTCGCTTCAGTAGCGTCTCGGTCGGCAGGGTCGCCGCGCAATTGAAAGCTCTCGGGGCGCGGGGAATTGGTCAGAGCTCCTGGGGACCGACCGGCTTCGCCTTTGCATCCGACCCTGACCATGCGGAATTTCTCGCTCAGCGGGCCCGCGCCGAACGCGAACCGGGGGTGGAGATCAGAATCTGCACTGCGCGGGATCACGGCGCCGAGATCTCCGAGGAAGAAGACGTCTCAATTCAATGACAGCTTTGCGAGGAACAATGGCCAAGAACATCCTGCACATGATGACGCCGCTTGGGCACATGAGCCCCTTCGACGTCAATATGGCGATCGACGCCGGCTATGATGCGACGGCTTCCTACACCAATGTTTCGCTCGACGAGATTGCGGGCCTCGTTCAGGACGCCATGTTCTCGCGCTCCCCGCGCGACACGGCGCGAACGGGCGTCTTCATTGGGGGTAAGGACGCGCTTCTTGCTCTCGACATGCTCGACGCCGCGGGCAAGGCGCTGTTCAAGCCGTTCGAGATTTCGCTGTTCGCCGACCCGTCCGGCTCGTTCACCACCGCAGCCGCAATGATCGCCGTGGTCGAAAAGATGCTGCGGGAGAAGACAGGCCGCGCGCTTCGCGGCGTCGCCGTCTCGGTCTTCGGCGCGACCGGCGTAGTGGGGACCGCGTCAGCCGTCATCGCCGCTCTCGAGGGCGCCTCGGTCACCTTCGTCGGGCGCGATGGGACGGAACGTACCTCTCGCCATGCCTCTGAGGTCAATCGCAGGTTCGGCGTCAACATTGCCGTCGCCGACGGATCAACGCCCGAAAAGAAGGAGGCGATACTCGCTACGACGGAAATCGTGTTGTGCACATCGAAAGCGGGCGTGCGCGTGCTCGACGCCGGTGAAATTGCCGGCGCGGCGAAATTGCTGGTCGCGGCCGACGTCAACGCGGTGCCGCCCTCCGGCATCGAAGGCGTGGATGCGCACGCCAACGGCGCGCCGCTCGGCGATCGCGGCGCCCTCGGCATCGGCGCCCTTGCGATCGGCAACGTCAAATATCGAACCAAGTCCGGGCTTTTTAAGCAGATGACCGAGAGCAAGACCCCGCTGCGCCTCGACTTCCGTCAGGCGTTCGAACTGGCGCGCATGCTCGCGTGACGCATATTTACGGTCGCCAGCTGCTCAATAGGGGCGCCGCTGCGAACCTCCGAGCGCGGGACCGGGATGCGTGGCCGCGCCAATTTTTTGCGAATGTGATCAAGCGCCTCGGTCGACGGCCCCGACAGGCCGCACGTCGGCCGAACCCGAGGCGCGCTCACGATGGATCTCAATCCCGACCACGCCCTCGATCACATCGAGCTTCCGGATATTGACCCGAACGCTCCGCACGCGCGCGTGCTGCAACAGGACGGCAGCGACCTCCTCAGCGAGCGTCTCGACAAAATCGACATGGCCGCGCCCGACCACAAGACGGATCGCGTCGAGGATCACGTCGTAGGAAAAAATCGAACGCATGTCGTCCGGGTTCGCGCCGGCGCGCCGAACCAGAGCGTCGACCTCAAAGACGACGCGCTGGCGGATGGCGCGTTCGAAATCATAGGCGCCGATCGCGGCGGAAACGACAAAGTCGCCCACGAACACGCGGTCGAGTTCGCCTTCACGGTCGCGCCCGCCGATGATCCCGCGCGCCAGCAATCGCCAATCGATCTTCGGCGAAGCGTCGGGATCCGGCCTCTCGCGGGGAATCAGATCGCGAATGAGAGCGACGGCCTGCGGGTCGATCGAGCCTCGCCGATCATGAGCATGACAAAGCGCGCCTCTGAATCCAAGAACATCCGGGCGCACGAGCAACAGTCTCGGAACATCAGGCGCTTCGAGCGAGCCCGCCAAGCCGCTTATCAAGTGGAGCGCGCGGCACTGCGAACAGAATTGGTTAAGCTGCACGACATCGAGATGCGCGATGAGGCGGCCGCGCGACTTATCGCGCGTGTCGAGCATTGCGCCCTTGAAGCCGAGGGCCGAGAGTTTGTCGAGGAGCGCGAAGTTGGGCTTTTCGTCGGCGAACATCATGCCGACGAGGCCGACGTCCCGCGCCAGCCGACTTAAGGAATCGCCGAAACGATGGAGGATCGGCGCGTCCACAGCGAGCTTGACGTAATCGACGCCCATGGTCGCCAGCGTTCGCACGCCCGCGACCAATGCGTCTTCGTCGCAAGGCAGGTCGCCGAGCGCGGCGCTTGTCTCGCATCGGTGCGCGACGGCTCCGATCGCCTCGCGCGCCGTATCGAGCGCGACGGCGCCGAGCGCGCCCCGCCGCGCATCTTTCAGATCGATGACGTCGGCCCCGAGTTGCAGGACAACGCCGGCCTCGGTGGCGTCCGCCACACTGGCGAGCATCCGCGTCATCGCGTGACGTCCCGATCTGTGCGGTCGCCAAGAGTCCGGTCGCACGTGTGCTTACTGACGCTAAACGGGATCAAGGCGAAGCAACCGTGAAGTTCGACGGCTTGATTGGCCGCAAGCGCAATTCTATGATTACTCTTTAGAGGAAACGCAAATGCATACTGCGCTCAGCGGCGTTGTGGCGATCGCGCTTGCGATCCCATTGACGGCGCAAGCCGCCGCTCAGCCCCGCGCGAAGACCGATCCAGATTGGCCTTGCCAGCAGATCAAGACGCCGACCTTTTCGCTTGCCTCGGTCTGGGCGGGGCCGGAGCTCGATCTGAACTCCCAGACCTGGCGCAACGAAAGCGACGTTGCCGATCTGGCGACGAAAATGGCGCAGCGGCGGGTTCCCATCGCCGACGTCGAGTCGGCGATCGCCGACTTCAAGGCGAAGGCCGGTCCCGACGCGGACGGCAAACTTTTGCGCGCCTTCGGCGCGGCTTTTGAGGATTTGTCGCGGCAGCGCTCGCAGATTATCGACGGCCTGGATCGATTTGGCCATAAGCAGAACGCTCTAGCCGACCGCATTCGCCAAGAGAGCGAGGCCGTTCAAAAATCTTGGGACCAGAAGAGCAGCGGCCAGACGCCGACCGGCGCGGACAGCCAGGAGCGGCTGCAGTGGGACATCCGCATCTTCGATGATCGGCATCAGACCGTCACATACGTCTGCGAGGCGCCGACATTAATCGAACAGCGTATCGGGGAGATCGCTCGCGCTGTGCAAAAGGCTCTGTAGCGTCCGGCCTCGCGCTCCAATGTATGCAGGGGTTCGAAATCGCTGCGCCTTTTCATCGGGCCCAACGCTCAGGGCGAGATCGGCTGGTCGTTTTCGTCGAGCAACGGGACGCCATAGGATCGCAATATCGCTTGAATGTCGCCCTGATTCTCCGAGATCAGCTTATTGAGGGCGCGCTTCCAATTCTGATCGGAATGCCGCACCCCCATGACGATCCGGTAGACCATTGGGGGGCCGCCCTGCTCCTTAACGAGCGGCACGACCGCGGTCGAGGTCTTGGCCTTCGCCGCGTAGTAACCTGCGAGCGGACCCCAGAGCAACGCAACGTCGATCTCGCCGCGGTCCAGGTCGTTCATCATCTCATGGGTCGGCGAATCGAAGCGCGTGTCGACAACCAGCGCGTAGGATTTGATCTGGCCGAGCAATCCGTTTTCAGCCAACAACGTCGCCGGCGGGGTGCCCGCGACAATGCCGATCCTCGCCGTTTTCAGACGCGCATCGCTTAGGGAATCCAGCCCTCTCAGCGGACCATCCTGGCGATACGCCGCCACGTAGCCCGTTCGGTAGTAGGGGTTGGTCGGCTGAACGATGTCATCGCCTTGAGCAATTCCTAGGACAACATCGCAGCGATGGGCGTTCAGTGTGTTGCGGATGAACCCCGTCGCGTCGGGATAGAACGTGTACTCGACCGACTTGCCGAGCTTGCGAGCGAAAAGTTCAGCGATCTTGTTTTCGAAACCTTCGCCGGCCTCGTTTGAGAAAGGAAGATCGTGCGGGTCCGCGCAGGCTCGAAAGACATGGGGGTCGATCAGCTCGATCGAGTCTTCCTTTTCCGCATCCTGGGCGTCCGCTCGGCCAGTAAGGGCGACCCCAATCAGCGCAAAAACTGCAATGGCGATCGACTTGGTCTCGCTCGCCATTGCCTCACTCACCCATGCATTTCGTTTCGGCCGCTTCGAACTCGGGCGGCTTGTCTTCATGCTTAGGCGGCCTTCCACGCGGAATCGCGTCCTGGGAGCGGGCGCGCAGATAGACGTAAATGTCGTTGAGGTAGCACATCACATTCTTATTGTCGGCAAAGGCCGGCATGACTTTTTCCTGGCCGGCCCCGAGGTCCTGCTTGCCGCCGGCGACGATTCCATAGAATTCGGCGTAGCCGATCGTTTTGAGCGAGTTCGCGAGCGCGGGGGCATAGGACGAGCCCTCTCCATCCGGCCCGTGGCAAACATGGCACTCCGAATGATATCGGCGGAACCCGGAATATGTGTACCAGTCGACCGTTCCGTCCGCGGATACTTTAAAGGTCGGGTCGCCGTTCTTGTCGCGCCACATGCCTTGGTCGTTGGTGACGGCGGCAGGGTCTCCTGGCGGATCGGCGTAAGCTATGGGGGGCCTAGCCAAGGCGAGCGCAAACCCGAGCCCGAGCATAAGTCTGGAAATCGTCACGTTTGTTTCTCAAGCAGACAGTAGCAAAAAAGGGCCCGGCGCGTGCTTTGCCCGCACGCGCCGGGCCCCGCTAGCCTCGTGGATCGCTCAATCGGTCGGGAGGGCAAATACCGTGAGCGTACCGCCGAGCGCAGTGTAGTTCGACAACGCCGCATAGCCGCCGACAGCGCCCAAACCATCGGTCGGCTTGGTCAAGCCGGCCGCGAGGCCGATGCCCGCCCAGCCGCCGACGCCCGACAAGATCGCCACATACTGACGACCACCGTGCTCGTAGGTCATGACGTTGCCGATGATGCCCGACGGAGTCTTGAACTTGTAAAGCTCCTTGCCGGTCTTGGCGTCGACCGCCTTCAGATAGCCTTCCAGCGTCCCGTAGAAGACGACGCCGCCGGCGGTCGCCAGAGCGCCCGACCAAACCGAGAACTGCTCAGGATCAGACCAGACGATCTTGCCGGTTTTGCCGTCCCAGGCGATGAAGTTTCCCATGTTGCTGTCGCCCGGGGGTGGGTACATCGACAAGGTCGCGCCCACATAGGGCTGCCCAGCGGTGTAGCTCACCTTGAACGGCTCGTAGTCCATGCAGACGTGGTTGGTCGGCACGTAGAACAGCTCGGTCTGGGGTGAATAGGCCGCCGGCTGCTCATCCTTGGAGCCCAACGCCGCCGGGCAAATGCCCTTCGAGTTGACGTCCTCGCCGTTGGCTTCGGTCGACATCGCCTTGACCCGGATTGGCTTGCCATAGTCCGGCGAAGCCTTGTCCATGTTGATGCCGGTAGCCCAGTTGACCTTCGGGTCGAACTTTTCGGCGACCAGCAGTTCGCCAGTAACGCGATCGAGCGTGTAGCCGAAGCCGTTGCGATCAAAGTGCGTCAGCAGCTTCCGTTCCTGGCCGTTGATCTTCTGGTCGGTGAGGATCATCTCGTTGATGCCGTCGTAGTCCCACTCATCGTGGGGCGTCATCTGATAGACCCACTTTGCCTGGCCGGTGTCGACGTCACGCGCCCAGATGGTCATCGACCATTTGTTGTCGCCAGGCCGCTGCTTCGGATTCCAGGTCGAAGGATTGCCCGAGCCGTAGTACATCAGATTGAGAGCGGGATCGAACGCATACCAGCCCCAGGTTGCGCCGCCGCCGATCTTCCATTGATCGCCCTGCCAGGTCTTCAGGCTTGAGTCCGCTCCGACCGGCTTGCCGAGGGCGGTCGTCTTCTCTGGGTCGATCAGCATTTCGGAGTCCGGGCCCATCGAATAGCCACGCCAAGCGAGCTTGCCGTCTTTGATATTGTAGGCGCTGACCCAAGAACGGACGCCAAATTCGCCACCGGACACGCCGATGAAAACTTTATCCTTGAAGACGAAAGGTGCGTCGGTGCCAGTCTGACCCTTGGAGGGATCGCCGTCCTTGACTGACCAGACGACCGCGCCGGTCTTCGCGTCCAGGGCGACAAGCGTCGTATCCGCCTGATGAAGGAAAATCTTGCCGTCTGCGTAGGATACCCCGCGGTTGACGGTGTCGCAGCACATCACCGGGATGACGTTGGGATCCTGCTTAGGCTCATACTTCCAGAGAATCTTGCCATCGTTGTTAAGGTCGAGCGCAAAGACCGTATTCGGGAATGGCGCATGAACATACATCACGTCGCCGATCACCAGCGGAGCGCCCTCGTGCCCGCGCAAAACTCCGGTGGAGAAAGTCCATGCCGGCGCGAGCTTGTGGACGTTCTCGGTGTTGATCTGTTTGAGTTCTGAATACCGAGTAGCGGCGAAGTTTCCGGCGGGCATGACCCATTGGTTGGGGTCGGCGGATAGTTTCGCCAGTTCTTCGTTCGCGACGGCGTACCCGGCCGTAAACATGGCCGTGACACCGAAGCAACTTGCGAGCAAGAGTTTGCGCATTGTTTCCTCCCGGTTAGATTTTATAACAAAGCGCCCCCAACCCGTCACAGGTCAAAGCGGCTTTGCAGCGATAGTCTCAGTGGGACGGCGTCGGCAGCGTGTCACGACACGGCGAAACGGGCAGGCATGCCCGCGGGAATTCGCCTTGCCTCCGAAAAGTGCGCCGAGGCTCCCGTTCCTCGACACTCGTGCAGCCGAAACCAACAGGAAGATATCCCGATAAAATAAGGAGCGCAAGGGGGAACCCAGCGATTGTCATTATAACGCCGTAGGCATGAGGTTGCCGGGGGAATGCGCCGGCATTCGTGCCTCAGGATGACGCCCTGACCCCTTACCCGCCCGGGTGGTCAGAAGCAGCGTATTTCGCTTTCCGCCTGGGCGCGTCGCAGTCGGGCGAGGGCGTCACGCGCGATCGCGGTCCCCCGGAACATGGAGCCGATTTGTCCAGCCGCTTGGTTCATTGACGCCACGGTCGAGGCAGTCACATAGGCGTCGTAGGGAAGCAACGAAGCGACAACGTCGATCGAACACGAGCATTGGTCGAGCGCTTCTCGCGTATCGCCATTGGTCTTCATGCAGGCGAAGACATATTCGGCGCGCGCGGAGGTCGGATAGTCATTGGCGGCAGCGGAGGCGACGGCGCCCTCTGCCGCGCTCGCGAGATGAACGCCGGCGCACATTAGAAATACCACGCTCGTCAAGCGCATGATCAACTCTTTCCGCGCCCCCGATTGCCTTACAACGACTTCCGGTTCGCGCCAAGCAATGCGACCGCAACTGCGGGCGCGCAATGTGAGGCCTCCGCGGGGGCCCCGATCAGCGCAGAAAAGCCGACACAGGACCGCCGGAGGCGACGCGCGACCTCTGCCGCGATGCCCTCCCCGACGCCTGCCGCGATGATAGGCGCCGCGACCGCCACATCGTTTCGGGACAGGCGCAACCAGGCCGCGTCCGCGATTTGGCGTATTTGCTCTTCCGCAAACCAAGCGGCGAGCCCTTTCCATTCCAAAGCGGTGCCCTCGTGCGCCTCGCGTCCGATCATCCGGGCAAGACGCGCCCTCGAAGCGTCGACGGTCTTCTCGCGCCCGTCAGCGGTCGGCATCTTGTCCGCGCCATAAGGCAGGTCGTCGAGAATGCGATGAACGTCGGCGCTGCTGGCGAAATATTCGTTCATCAGCGGCGTCCAGGCCCCGCGAAACGGCGCCCGGGAAGCCAGTGACATCACAAAGCTGCGCGTTATTCCCGTATAGACGAGTTCACCGGAAGCCAGCCGCTCCGCGTCGCTGTAACCGGCTGCTGCGACCCGGCCGGCGACAATTGGAATAAGATCGGCTGTTGTCGAGCCGATATCAATAAGCAACGCATCCCGAAGCTGGAACGCGAGGAGGGCGGCGCTCGCATGCCAATTGGCTGAGGCAATGTCAGCGGCGCGCGGAGCGGCTTCGCCAAGCTCGACGAAGCCGGCGCGGCCTGCGTAAATGCTCGGGGCTGAGGGAGCCAGACGATTTGCCGCAATCGTGGCCAGACCCACAACACCCTCTTGGCGCGAAGCAAAAGCGTCGCACAGTTCGCCCGTCATGGTAATCACGTGATGATCGGCGCGCCCCAACTGAGCGTGGACGGCGTCGAACGCAGCTTCCAAGCTGCCAAGCCCCAACCAAAGCGGCGTCGCTGCCTGGGCCACTTCTTCGACGCGCCCGCTCTTCACACGCGCCGCTTTTAAATGCGCTCCTCCGATGTCCCAGCCAATAACGATGCTCATCGCTCCTCCAAAGTGTCCGAGGCGGCGCCAGATGGGAACAAAATCGACGACTAAGCAACCTTCGATGGCAGGTCGGTCTAAATCCCAAAGTAGGCGTATGAGGCGTTCGTGGTGCTGATCACGGTCGAATGGGGTGCGGGGCCAGGAACAGAGCCAGTCGCAAATGGTCGACGACGATCGCGGCCCTACCCAAGTATACTCCGCACGCGTTCATACAATGAGCTCAGACCGAAACAGCGGATGAAACGGGTTCTTGTCGATGAGCTCAAACGATTCGGTGGTGTATAAACTCGCCACGTCGGAGGCGCGCGGATCGCGCCCGGCGGACCCCCTTGACGGCCCCTTACGCAGGCGCCTCGCCATTCTGAAATTGGGCGGAAGTCACGCAAGCGGACCGTATATCAAGGAGTGGCTCGCGGCGATCGCGGCCGAGGCTGGCTCGATCGCGATTGTCCCGGGCGGCGGTCCTTTTGCGGACGTGGTGCGAACAACTCAGGTCTCGATGGGTTATGACGATCGCGCCGCGCACGCCATGGCGCTGTCGGCGATGGCGCAGTTCGGTTGCGCGCTGCAAAGCCTCAATCCGGTCTTGAAACTGACGTCGTCGCGTTCGGCTATTTTGCGGGCGCTCAAAGCGCACAAGGTTCCCGTCTGGTCGCCAGGACCAATGGCTCAGGCCGCCGGCCTGCCAGAAACTTGGGAGCTGACCTCAGACAGCCTGGCCGCATGGCTGGGAGGCAGACTCGGAGCGGGCAGCCTGGTGCTCGTCAAGCACGGCCGCTTTGAGGCCGCCGCCATCGATGCTCATGATCTTGTCGCACGTGGCGTCGTGGATCCCTTGTTTCCACGGTATCTCAGGGAGAGCGGCGTTCGCGCTTGGCTTGCGGCGCCAACCGATAGCACTAGACTGGCCGAAGGGTTGCGGCATCGGGTGTTTCCTGAAATCGTAGACGCGACTTGAAATCGACCGCCGGCAGTCAAATGATCAACCGCCAAACGCCGCGTTGGGGATGGGGGCTCACCGGATCCGGTCATTTCCTGAAGGAAAGTCTAGCCTTGATCCGCGAGCTTGAACACGTGGACGTCTTCCTTAGTAAGGCGGGAGACGAAGTGCTGCGCATGTACAAGCAGGAGCTCGGGTTGCCCCGCTCCGTGCGCATCTACCGTGACACGTCCGCAAGTTCGGTAACCGTCGGTCAATTCTATTACGGGGTCTATCATACGCTGATCGTCGCTCCCGCGACTTCGAATGCTGTCGCTAAATTCGTTTACGGGATTTCCGACGATTTCATTACCAACGTTTTTGCTCAGGCCGGCAAGTGCCGCGTTCCGATAGTTGTCTTCGCCTGCGACACGGCGCCGGAACTCGAGACAGAAGCGCCGAAAGGGATGGTGAAGGTCTACCCGCGCGCGATCGATCTGGAGAACCGTGAGCGCCTTGGGCGTTTCGTCGGCGCAACAACGGTCGAACTCGATCACCGAGCTTCGCGGTGCAATCGCAAAGCGACGAAGTGAAATCGCGGCATGAGGGAGCGCGTTCTGTTTCTAACCGGTCGCCTCGCTCAAAGCCGCCTCGAGAAGGTCTTGCACGGGATCGAGCCGACGGCGTTCGACTGGTCAATCTTCAACGTTGGGGTCAAGGTCGCGGCGCTGATGACCGAGCCCATACTCATGCGCAGGCTGCCGCGCCCGCTTAATGCCGACCGCGTCGTCGTCCCAGGCCGCTGCCGCGCCGACCTCTCTCGCTTGACCCGAGAATTTGGTAGTCAATTTCAGCGCGGACCCGACGAATTGAAAGACCTGCCGGAGTTTCTCGGGAAAGCCGGCACGATGCTGGATTTGTCGCGCCATGCGCTCAGAATATTCGCCGAGATCGTCGATGCTTCGCAAATAAGTCTCGAGGCTATTCTCTCCCGCGCCGAACTTTTGCGCACCGAGGGCGCCGACGTCATTGATCTCGGTTGCCTACCGGATACTCCCTTCCCCCATCTCGAGGACGCCGTACGAGAACTGAAGGCAAGGGCATTGGCGGTCAGCGTCGATTCGGCGGAGCCCGACGAGCTGCGACGAGGCGGCGGCGCAGGCGCGGATTACCTCCTCAGCCTTACCGAGCGCAGTATCGCGATCGCCGAAGAAACGGGCGCGCGGCCGGTGTTGATCCCGAGCCCACACGGTGATCTCGCTTCGCTTTATCGCGCCGCCGAAGAGTCCCAAAAGCGAGGTCTCGACGCCATCCTTGACCCGGTCCTCGATCCTATCCATTTCGGCTTCGCCAACTCGCTCTCGCGCTATCGCGAGGTGCGCTCGCGGCTGCCCGACGCGGAAATGTTGATGGGCACTGGCAATCTGACGGAATTGACGGACGCCAACTCCGTGGGCGTTACGGCCTTATTGCTCGGAATCTGCTCGGAACTCGGCATCGCCAACGTTTTGACCGTCCACGTCAGCTCGCACACCCGCCGCACGATCCAAGAGCATGATGCGGCGCGCCGAATCATGTTTGCGGCAGCGGCGGACAACAGCCTTCCGAGGGGCTATGGACGCGCGTTGCTGCAAATCCACGACCGGGCGCCCTTTCCGTATTCGAGCCAGGAGATCGCGGAGGTTGCTGGGCAACTAAAAGACGAGAACTTTCGGATTGAGGCCGCCGAGGACGGAATTCACGTCTATAACCGCGCCGGCCACTTCGTCGCCCGAGACGCTTTTGCCCTATTCGATAAACTCGGAGTCGAAACCGACGCCGCGCATGCGTTTTACCTCGGCGCCGAGTTGATGAAGGCCGAAATCGCCTTTCAGCTCGGCAAACGATACGCGCAGGACGAGCCGCTGGATTGGGGTTGCGCAACCGACCGGCGTGCTGAGGATAGAACCCGGCTGAGTGCGGCGGGCCATACGCTGCGCTCGCGTACGGCGAACGGGTGAGTTTATGCCGTTGATCCGCGAAGCCATCGTCAGCACCGTCAATGCGCTCGGCGAGCCCCATCTGGCCCCTCTTGGGCTGATCGCCGAAGGCCAAGAATGGATTCTGGCGCCGTTTCATCCCTCCACGACGCTCGATAATCTGCGCCAGGCGCCATTCGCCGTTGCGAATTTGACCGATGACGTGCGCGTCTTTGCTGGATGTCTCACTGGGCGTCGCAACTGGCCGCTAACTCCTGCTGCGGTCGTTGCCGCGCCACGGTTGGCCGCCAGTTTGTCGCATCTCGAACTCGTTGTCGTCGACGTGCGCGAAGATGAACTGAGGCCTCGCTTCGTGTGCCGCGTTGCACATCGCGCTTCGCACGCGCCCTTCCAAGGCTTCAATCGGGCGCAAGCGGCAGTCATCGAAGGCGCGGTGTTGGTCAGCCGGTTGCATCTCTTGCCCCGGGCGGAAGTCGAGGCCGAACTGGCGCGTCTCGAAATCATCGTCGGCAAGACGGCTGGCGCGGCGGAGGCCGAAGCCTGGAGCTGGCTCAAGGACAAGGCGGCGCAAGTCTTCGCCTTTGGCGCCTCGGAGGCCGGGCTTGCAGGTCATCCCGGTCATTGACCTCATGGGCGGCGTAGTCGTTCGCGCGCGGATGGGCGATCGCGCGTCTTACCAGCCGCTCGAATCGCCGCTTTCGCGAACCAGCGACCCGGTCGCTGTCGTGAACGGTCTTCTCTCGGTCTATCCATTTTCTACGCTCTATGCCGCGGATCTCGATGCGATCCAGGCCAACGGCGAAAATATACCCACGCTGCGCCGCATTCGCGCAGAGTTTCCAGCGTTGCAAATGTGGGTCGATAACGGCCGGGCAGATCCCGCCGCGCTCGAGGCTCTCATAGGGGCCGATCTGGGCGCGCCGGTCATTGGCAGCGAGTCGCAACGCAACAGCGCGCTAATCGCACAGCACAGGGGTTCCAGGCGCATCATACTGTCGCTCGATTTTCGCGGCGATGCGTTTCAGGGCCCAGGCCAGATCTTGGCCGAACCGGCGCTTTGGCCGCGCCGGATCATCGTCATGACGCTTGCGCGAGTCGGCAGCGCCGCAGGCCCCGATCTCGCGCGGTTCGCCGCGATCCGATCGATCGCCGGCGGGCGCGAAATCTATGCCGCGGGAGGCGTGCGCGACACGACCGATCTCTTAGCGCTCAAGGCCGCAGGCGCCTCCGGCGCCTTGATCGCGACCGCGCTGCACGAGCGGCGGATCGTCGGGGCCGACCTAGAGGCGATCTGAGTCGCCGCGTCGCCGCGATCAGGTTTTCTTGCCGTCGGGGCCGAACTGTTTGAGGTAGGAGATAACATTGGCGATGTCTTCGTCGGATGGCAGGCCTGGAAAGACCATCTTGGTGCCAGGGACCTTGGCTTTCGGGTTCTTGAGGTATTCCTTGAGTGTCGCCTCATCCCAAGTGATGCCTGAATTCTTGTTGGAGTCGGAATAATGATAATCGGGATATGTACCCGCGGGCCGGCCTACAACGCCGTTGAGGACCGGGCCGACAAAGTTCTTTGCGCCCTCGCCGATCTGATGGCAGATCTTGCACTTGGCGAAGACCTTCTCGCCAGCCGCGGCGTCCTGCGCCGCCGCGGCGCCCATCGAAGCAACGAGCGCCGCCCCCGCGACCGAAAAACTCAAAAACAGCCTCACATTCTCCTCCCTGATATCATACCCATGCCGTCTACTAGCCGAAGCGGGCGGTTGTGCGCAGGCTCGTGACTTAGCAATTGCGGCGGCCGAGGGATAGGCCATGTATTTCTACGCGCAGCGACGGGATTTGAGGACCTTAACTCCATTCTCTCCGCAACTCAGCGCGACCCCACCGTGCCGGCTGGCGGGACGGGCTCGCAACTAAAAGACATGCGAACTGCAATTCCCCCGGTGGCCGTCGCGTGCGGGCAAGCGCGGGCTACCCGCAGGAATAGCTCACGACCGCGTTTCATTGGACAAGCGAAGATGCGAGCGGGCGGCGACGATTCAGACAAACGTTCAACGTAGGTGACGTAACCCGCGAGGGGTGCTAGCTTACCTCCTTGTGGGATACGAATGACCCACAAGGAGAGAAACTCAAGGAGTTGAATTCATGAACTGGAATACTCCTGTCGTTGTGGAACTCTGCGCAGGCATGGAAGTCACCGCCTATCTCTCGGCACAGATGTAGCGGTGAGCGGGTCTGCCCGCCCCCCAGGGGGCGGACAGAGATTGGGACAAGGCCAGGCGAAGCGAGCGGCAGAACTGAACGCTGGCCAGCTCCAGAGTGTCGAGTTTAGCTATCTTCAGAAGGTCGTTCCGCTGGCGACGATGAACGCCTCGACACGTCCACCGATGGGACACGGCCTCTCGTACGGGCAGGCAATGTCTCGCAACATCTGAGGTCGGCGTCTGGGTCTCATCTGACCGCGATGGTTGGAAAGCGCATTGCGTGGTTTTCGCTGCGGCTTTCGTGCTGTTTTCTGCGGTGGTCCAGGTTGCCAATGCCGACCCGCTCGCAGCATGATCCACGAAGCACAGTCTCGCAAAGCGATCTCGATCCTCGATATCCCTCCCGCGAACGACTTCATCGGCGACGCGCGCATGGCGCTCGTCGACGCCAATATCGCCCCGGGCGAAGATCCGCTTGCGCCGCTGAACAGGATGCTCGCCGATGGCGTCCGCTTTTTCATCTGACACCCTCGGCGTCAACCGGCCGGAGAGCAAATGCGAACTTCAATGAACCGAACGTCGCGCTGCGTTGCCGCGTTTGTCCTGCTAGCGGGCCTCGGCGCCCTTTCACGTCCGACCCAGGCAATGACAGCCTATATCACCAACGAGAAGGGCAATTCGATCTCGGTGATCGACCTTGACAAACTCGAAGTCACGAGAACGGTCAAGGTCGGCCAAAGGCCGCGGGGCATCGCCTTGAGCAAGGACGACGCGCTGATGTTTGTTTGCCTTGGCGACGACGACACGATTGCTGTCATCGACGCAAAGACGTTGAAGGAGGTCGGCGAGCTCCCGTCGGGGCCGGATCCTGAGCAATTGCGCGTGAGCCCGGATGGGAAGCTCGTCTTCGTCGCCAACGAAAACGACGCGCTGTTGACCGCAATCGATATCGCGACGCGCAAGGTGGTCAGCGAATTTCCAGTCGGTGTTGAGCCTGAGGGAGTCGCGGTCAGTCCCGATGGGTCAATCGTCGTCAATACGTCCGAGACGACCAGCATGGCCCACCTCATCGATTGGCAAAACAAGAAGATCGTGGCCAACATTCTCGTTGATCCCCGTCCGCGATACGCGGAGTACACCAAGGACGGCCTAGAACTGTGGGTGACGTCAGAGGTCGGGGGAACGGTCAGCGTCATCGACCCGATCAAGCACGTGGTCAAGCGGAAGATCACGTTCGACGTGCCGGGACTCGCAAAGGAGCAGATCCAGCCCGTAGGCATTCGGTTCAGCGCCGACGGCAAACTTGCGTTCGTCGCGACGGGCCCGGCCAATCGCGTCGCGGTCATCGACGCGGCGACCAAACAGGTGCTCAAATATTTGTTGGTCGGCCAACGCGTCTGGCAATTGGAGCTGACGCCGGACGGCAAGTATCTTTTGACGACTAACGGCGTTTCCAATGACGTATCGGTCATCGACGTGGCCGCGCTGAAGGTGATCAAATCGATTACGGTCGGTTCGTTTCCTTGGGGCGTCGCGATCTCGAAACAATGATCGCGGTCGCCGAGGCGACGCTGGGGGCGACCGTTAGCGCGCTCTCGGTCGAGAGCGTGTCGCACGCCTATGGAGCGCGAATCGCGCTCGATGAGGTGAGTTTCGATGTCGATCCTAGCAGTTTCACCGTGCTGTTGGGCTTGAACGGCGCGGGCAAGAGCACGTTGTTCTCGGTGATCACGCATCTTTATGTGAGCCGGTCCGGAGTGGTGCGCATTTTTGGTCGCGACGTCGCGCGTGATAGCGGGGCCGCTCTCGCCCTGCTTGGCGTCGTGTTCCAGCAGCGCACGCTCGATCCCGATCTCAGCGTCGCGCAGAACCTCGCCTATCACGGCGCATTGCATGGCATTGGCCGGCGTGAAACGCGCGCGCGACAGGCGATCCAACTCGCCCGCGTCGGTCTCGCCGACCGAGCCCACGACAAGGTGCGCTTTCTTTCCGGCGGTCAGATGCGCCGGGTCGAGATCGCGCGGGCGCTCTTGCACCGGCCGCGCATGTTGCTGCTCGACGAGCCGACGGCGGGGCTCGACATCAAGGCGCGCGCCGGGATTCTCGAGGTTGTGCGCGGTCTCGTCGCCGACGAAGGAATAGGCGTCCTTTGGGCGACCCATCTGGTCGACGAGATTCGTGACGACGATCATGTGGTCGTGCTGCATCAAGGGCGCGTGCTCGCCAGTGGCCCCTCCCGTTCCGTCGTTGGCGCCGCGGGCGCGCGTTCGATCGGCGAGGCGTTCACGTCATTAACCGGCGGCGGCGGTGAAGGAGGAGAATGGTGAGCGAGGCCGTCCTTGACACCGAGCGGCCGTTCGGCTGGACGCAGCGCTTGATCTGCCTCCACGGCATCGTGTGGCGCGAGAGTTTGCGCTTTCTCCACCAGCGCGAGCGCTTCATCTCCGCGCTGGTGCGACCGATGGTCTGGCTGTTTATCTTCGCCGCCGGATTTCGCCAGACTTTGGGCGTGTCAATCATGCCGCCCTACGACACTTATGTTCTCTACGAGGTCTACATCACGCCGGGACTGATCGCGATGATCCAGCTCTTCAACGGCATGCAATCCTCGCTGTCGATGGTCTACGACCGTGAAATGGGCAGCATGCGGATGCTGCTGATTAGCCCCGCGCCGCGCTGGTTTCTCCTGACGTCGAAGCTGATCGCCGGCGTCGCGGTTTCGATTCTGCAAGTCTATGCCTTTCTCGTCGTCGCTTACTTCTGGGAGATCGAGCCGCCGACTTGGTGGGGCTATCTGACCGTGCTGCCGGCGCTGGCGCTGTCCGGTCTCATGCTCGGCGCGCTCGGCATGCTTTTGTCCTCGCTCATCAAGCAGCTTGAGAATTTCGCCGGGGTGATGAATTTCGTCATCTTCCCGATGTTCTTCGCGTCCTCGGCCCTCTATCCGCTGTGGCGCGTGCAAGAGGGAAGCCCCTGGCTCGCGACCGTCTGCAGGCTCAATCCCTTCACCTATTCGGTCGAATTGATCCGTTTCGCCTTCTACCAGCAGGTCAATTGGCTGGCGCTGGGGGTCGTGGCGGGTTGCACGGCGGCGTTCCTAGGCGGCGCCGTGATTGCCTACGATCCGGCGCGCGGCATGCTGATGCGCCGGGGCGGGTGATGCGTGGCGGACACTAACGAATGCTCATGATCAAACGCTTGCTCGTTGCTACTCTCGCTCTCGCCGCGAGCGCCTGGCTCGCGTCCGGCGCCGAAGCGGCCGACCGCCTGCGCATTGCGATCCAGAAGACCGGAACGGCGGCTTGGGAAATCGAGCTGATCAAGGCGCGCGGGCTCGACAAGGCCGGAAATCTGGACATCGAGACGATCGAGCTTGCTTCCACCGACGCGGGCAAGGTTGCGCTTGAGGGCGGCGCCGTCGACATGGTTGTCGGGGACTGGATTTGGGCGGCGCGCGAACGAGCGCTCGGCGACAAACTCCTGTTCACGCCTTATTCGAGCGCGCTGGGCGCGGTGATGGCGCCGAAGGATTCGCCGGTCCATGCAGTCGCCGATCTCGCCGGCAGATCCATTGGCGTCGCCGGCGGACCGATCGACAAAAGCTGGCTCATGTTGCGGGCGGCGGCGCTCGGCGCGGGGTTCGACCTCACCAAGGATGCGCGGCCGTCATACGGCGCGCCGCCACTCATCGCCGAGAAGTTTGTCCAAGGCGAGACCGAGACTGCGCTCGAATTCTGGAATTTCTCCGCCGATCTCGAGGAACGCGGCTTCGGGCGCGCAATCGAAATGTCCGATGTCGAGAAGGCGCTCGGCGCAAGCGGCCCGGTAGCGATGACCGGCTACGTGTTCAGCGAGGCTTTCGCGGCTTCGCACAAAGATGTTCTGCGGCGTTATTTCGCCGCCGTGGCGGAGGCGCGCAAAATCCTGGCGGAAGATTCGAGCGCCTGGGAGCCGATCAAGGCGCGACTCCGCCTGAAAGATGATGCGGCGCTCGCAGTCTATCGCCAGCGCTATCTCGAAGGCGTGCCGAAGCGGACCGTCGCCGAGGAGGCCGCCGACGCGCGCGTGCTTTATCGCCGATTGGCGGAGGTCGGCGGTGAGCAGCTGGTCGGCAAGGCGAAGGAACTCGACGCCGCTCTCTTCTACGATCCTGCGACGAGCGAATAGGACGTGACGACCCGTCTCATCTCGCTTATCGCGCTCATTTGTCTGTGGCAGATTGCTGCGCATTTCGGCAATCCGCGGTTACTTCCAGGCCCGATGGTGGTGTTCGCAACGATGAGGTCCGAGGCCGCGTCAGGAGCGTTGTTCGCAGCGCTCGGCGCGACGCTTGCCCGTGTTGTGGCGGCGTTCTTACTCGCGATGGCGGCTGGATCGGCGATCGGCTATGCGATGGGGCGCAATCTGCTGTTTGATCGGATGGCCGACCCATGGATCATCGTGCTCTTGAACCTGCCCGCGGTCGTCATCATTGTGCTGGCTTATATCTGGGCTGGCCTCAACGAAGCGGCAGCGATCGGCGCGGTGGCGCTCAACAAATTGCCGGTCACGGCCGTCACCATACGCGAGGGCGTGCGCGCGCTCGACGCAAGGCTCGACGAAATGGCGCGTATATTCGGGTTTTCGCCAACGAAGCGACTCGCTCACGTCGTTGCGCCCCAACTCGCGCCTTATTTCGCCGCGGCGACGCGCGCCGGCCTGTCGCTGGTCTGGAAGATCGTGCTGGTGGTCGAGTTGTTGGGCCGGCCGAACGGCGTGGGATTCGAAATCAATACCGCGTTCCAGTTGTTCGACGTCCCGCTGCTGCTCGCCTACGCCCTGCCCTTCACGGCGATCATGCTCATCATCGAAACGCTTGTGGTGCAACCCTTTGAACGTCATGTCTCCCGTTGGCGACCGCGCGCGGCTTGAGGCGCGGGTCGCCCGAAAATCGTTCCGCACCGCCTCCGGACAGAGGGTTCCCGTCATCGCCGACCTTTCCTTCGGGCTCGAAGAAGGCGAGACCGGCGCGCTGATCGGGCCGTCCGGCTGCGGCAAGTCGACATTGATGCGCATTCTCGCCGGGCTTGATCGCGATTTCGAGGGCTCAGTCCACATGCCCGAGCATGGCCGAGTGGGCATGGTTTTTCAGGAGCCGCGGCTCTTGCCGTGGCGCAGTGTCGAGGACAATGTGCGGCTCGCTGCGCCGAACGCGAGTGAAGCCGAGGTCGCCGCTTTGTTCGCCGCGCTCGGCCTCTCCGAGCACCGCACGCATTTTCCCGGCGAACTCTCGGTCGGCCTGGCGCGACGCACAGCGCTGGCGCGCGCGTTCGCGGTCCGCCCGACCTTGCTGCTGCTCGACGAGCCATTCGTTTCGCTCGATGCGCCGCTCGCCCGGCAGTTGCAGCGAGACCTGGTTAGGCTCGTCGAAAGCCGCAGCATGATCACCGTGCTCGTCACGCACGACGTCGACGAGGCGATTGCTCTCGCCGATAGGATCTTTGTGCTTTCCGCACGTCCGGCGCATGTGGTGGGCGAAATCCGGGTCGCGAGCCCGCGCGTTGCGGTGAGCGGCGAGGAGGGGCAAGCGGTGGCAGCCCAGATCGAGGCTTTGCGCGGGCCGAATCCGCCGGCGCTCAACCGGCCTGCTCGATCGCCCTGAACACCTCGAAGGCAGCGGCGTGCTCGGCGGCGTCATGAACACGAAAAACGGAGGCGCCGCGCGCGAGCGCGCTGAGATTGGCCGCCAGGGTGACGATCAGGCGGCCGTCGACGTCGGCGAGCGAATCACTGAGCAGGCGCTTGCGCGAGACCCCGATCAGGATCGGCAGGCCGAAGGCCGCGCGCAAAGCTCCGGTCAATGCGAGCGCCCTGCGGCTCTGCGCCCGGTTCTTCCCAAAGCCGACGCCAGGATCGAGCAGGATGCGCGAGCGCAATATGCCGGCGCGATCGGCGAGCTTGAGCGAGCGATCAAAGAAGCGCTTGAGATCGGCTTGAACGTCAAGATCGGGGTCGATGCTCTCCCGGTTGTGCATGATCACCACGGCGGCGCCGCTTTCGGCGACCACATCGGCCATCGCCGGATCTTTTTGCAGTCCCCAGACGTCATTGATGACGCACACTCCCAGGGCCGCCGCCCGGCGCGCGATCTCGGCCTTATGGGTGTCGATCGAAAACGGCGCGGCGACCTCCGCCAGGAGAGGCGCCAGCAACGGCTCGAGGCGGCGCCATTCTTCTTCGAGCGGAACCGGCGTGTGACCTGGCCGCGTCGATTCCGCCCTGAGGTCGACGATATCAGCGCCGCCGGCGATCAGCTTGTTCGCCTGTGCGAGAGCGGAATGTCAGCGATTGAAAGCGCCCGCCATCTGAAAAGGAATCCGGCGTCACATTGAGAATGCCCATAATGACCGGCTTCACGTCGATCAGCCGCAGAAAGGCGTCGCGACGGTCATCTATTGCGATCCTGGCAGCGAGGTCGCTCATATTCAGCGCGCGAGCTTTCCCGGTCACTTGTCATCATATTTGATGTAGGCGAACCGCTGGTCGCCGGTCGGCGTTCCTTCGAGCGCGCCGCCCTCTTTGCCGGGACGCCACGAGACGAAGTCCTCAATCTTGCGAGCAAGTTCGAAGTCCTTGTCGGTGATCCCTTTCGCGCTATGCGTCTGCAGTTTCACCTCGACCCACGCATAGGAGGCGCGGATGTCCGGATGATGCCAAGCGGCCTCCGCGAGATGTCCGACCGCATTGATCACCATTAGCGTGCCCTTCCAACTCGCTGTTCGATAGTTCCGTCTGATCCAGCCGTTTTCGTAGCGCCAATGAGGGAGCTCGCGGCTGAGCCGCGCCTCGATTTCGTCTGGTTCATAGGCCCGCTCTTTCGAATCTTCGCTCATGGCGTTCCTCCGATCAGTAAGCAGCGGCGCTCGCGCGGTTCCCGGCCAAAGTGCGACGGGGCCTTGGCGAGTCATATGTCTTTACCCGTAACGGCGGCGCTTCAACCGGCCGCCCAGGCGCACTCACTTTACGAGCGGGCAGCCGCCCTGGTCGAGCGGCCGAAAGGCGGCCTCGGGCGGGATCGTTTCGATCAGATCATAGATGTCAAACCTGCTCTTCGATTGTTGCGGCGCCTTGACTTTGAACACGTACATCGCGTGCGTCGCGCGCCCGTCGGCGCGCACAACAACATGGCCGAATAGCGGATCGTCGATCGGCGCCTTCTTCATTTCGGCCAGGACCTTGTCGCCTTCGATCGTTCCCGCCGCCTTGACGGCGCGCAAATACGCGAGCGTCGCCGAATAGGCGGCAGCTTGGTCTTCGGTCGGCATTTTGCCGCCCATGCGTTCGGCGAAGCGGGCAGCGAAGGCGCGCGTCGAGTCATTGAGATCCCAATAGAATGCTTCGGACAAGATGAGGCCTTGCGCCGCGTTGAGTCCAAGCGCATCGATATCGGTGATCTGCAGGAACAGCGCCGCGAGCCGCCTATCAGGTCCAACAATCTGGAACTCGGCGGCCTGGCGGATTGCGTTGATCGCGTCGGCGCCGGTGTCGGCGAGCGCGATCACTTTGGCGCCCGACGCTTGCGCCTGCAACAGATAAGAGCCGAAATCGGTTGCGCCGAGCGGATGCGATACGGAGCCAAGCACCGAGCCGCCAGCCCCGACGATCGCCTCGGTCGCGTCGCGTTGCAAAGCCTTCCCAAGAGCATATTCGAAGCTGATGAAGAACCAGGTCGACCCCCCCATTTTGGTGATCGTGCGGCCGACGGCCGAACCGAGCGCCCAGGTGTCGAGAGCCCATTGGACCGTGGTCGGTTGGCAGAATTTTCCGGTCAGATCTGAGGTCGCGGTCGCGGATGCCAGCATCGCGCGATTCTTGTCGCGCATAAGGGTATTGACGGCGAGACCGACGCCGGAATTGGCGAGGTCTACGATCGCATCGACACCCTCCTCATCAACCCATCGCCGCGCAATCCCGACTCCGACGTCAGGCTTGTTCTGATGGTCGGCGAAAATGATCTCGACCTTGAGGCCGCCGCCCTCTTTAGCGAAGTCCTCAGCCGCCAGTTGAGCGCCGACCACCGACCCCTTGCCGACCTGGTCGGCGAATGGACCGGAGAAGTCGCTCAACACGCCAATCTTGACCGAGTCGCCCGGAATTTGCGCAGACCCGTCCGTGACCAAGCCGGCCAGCCCCGCGACGGCGAACCAGGCGCCCAAGAGCGGTCGCGTGAACCTTCCAAGCAACGGGCGATCCTCCTCATTCCGGACGTAAATACCGGATAGCGCCGGATTCGGGTTCATATTGCGCTGGTCCGGTCCACCGGACAAGCCTGACGCAGCAGCCGGAAGCGTGGCCAAGGCGTCGTCACGTTGTCGCCATGCGAAAAGCGCTAGCGGTCTACGCCTTCGCATTTTCAAGCCGCGATGACGGCCTCGCGCCACGTGGTCATCGCCGCGGCGCGTAGCGCGCGGTAAGATTTAGCTGACGTGAGATGGCGTTGGGCGTTGAAAGTGTTGTGGACGGCGGCATGCTTTGAGAGGAACTTCTGGGCTCAGCCCGCGCTCTTGAAGCGTTGCATCTTGCGCTCCCGCCGTCGGGTCGGCTGATGCGAATTCTCGGCCCGATTGTTCTTCCATCGCCCGCAGTCCTGCAGGTGGTCGATGCCGAGATCGAGGGTTGCTGCGCGGTAGGACCGCAAATCATCGGTGACCAACCGCTCAGGAGCGACCGCGTATTTCCTTAGAAGTTTTTTCGTCATGCCCTTCGGCTACGACTGGTGCATCGAAATCAAGATCCCGAGCCCAGAAGCTCGATCTTACCAATCTCATGGCTTCGATCCACGTTCGCGGTCCCTCTCTCGACGTCGGTTACGCCAATTGGCGAAATCGTCGACGTCCGGTCGGTGGAGGAACGGCCCAGATGGCCCTTAGGAGATTCCGACATAACGCTCACTTGCACCTCCATGTCGAGATGGTCCGACGGAAATCCGACATAGGTGCCGTGAAGCGGGATCGCGTGGCGAGGATCGGGGACAACCGCAACGGTGACAAGATCGACGTTTCCGACGCTGCCGCTTGTAGGATCGAAATCAATCCATCCGGCGCCCGGCAGATAAATTTGCGCCCAGCCATGAGTCGATCCGCGACCTGAGCTACTCGTCGGCTCCTTCGGATCGTCCAACGGGACTGCGAGATACCCCGACGCAAAACGCGCGGCGAAGCCAATCGAGCGCGCCGCCTCAATCATCAGCATGGCGAAGTCGCGGCAACTCCCATGGCCGAGTCGGAGCGTCTCTACCGGCGACTGGATGCCCTTCGCTTCTCGCCGCCTGTAAACGAAGCCGTGATGGATGCCTTGTGACAACCGTGTGAGAACCTCGAAAGCGCCGCTTGGGAGCAAGAATTGCCGAGCCCATCGCCCAACCTCGTCCGTCGGATCGTGCTGTTGGCGTTCGAGGTAAGGGGCGAGATCCCGCAACTCGGAGACGCGATAGCCGACGGGGAAGACCTGTCCGGTGTCTTCCCGATCGAGGACCATTTCGCGCGGCGAATGCTCTAGGCGCACGATACTCTCGAAGCTCAGCTCTTTTGATCGACGCGAAAACCGCGCGATCCCGACCTGATTGCCGAATGCATCCAGAACGAAGCGCAGGCTCCTCGGTTTCGGGCTAATCTTTAGGTCCGCTTGGACCACTCTTTGATCGTGGGAGTTGCGTGGATGGAGCATCATCCGGTGTTCGCCGAAGGCGACGGCTCGCCGGTAGCGATAGGTCGTGAGGTGCCGGATAGTGAGGGACCGCATGATGACTCCACCGGAGATTCATGCATGATTCGTGCCAATTCGACACTTGCCGATGCCCGCTATCGGTCAGATTGTCCACAATGCATCCCAACTAAACCAAAGCGCGACCAAAACGGTGGCGCTCCCAAACTGTCGGCTGCAATTTTCCAATTGAACGGTCATCCCACGACCATCGCTTGGCCGCCAAAAGTGACGGGAGCTGTCGTCCGGCGCGCTCGCCCGTGGTTTGAGTTCCAATATGGGCCGTTGGTTTAGCGGCGGGCGCGCCATAGGATGTGCACGCCCCATTGTCCGCTGCGTGAGCGGAACCCCCTCGGCACGCTCGATCACAGCTTTCGCGGGATCGTATGGCGGCTTTCTCCCAAGGACCCACTGCCAGAAGCCCTCCCGAGAAAGGAATTTCAGCGTGAGAAGAGTCTATGACGCGCGCGCGTCAACTCCGGTCGTCGGTGTCGTGCAAATAGCGGGCATTGGCTCGGCGTGACGACCCGCGCTTCCTTTACGACGGACTAATCCGCTGGACTATCGGGCATCACTGAAGCAGGGTCATTGCATTCGGGTACCTTCATCCACTGAAGGAAGCAGGCGATGATTCATCGTGCCGAGTCGAGGCGGATTCCGGGTTATTGCAGTCTGTGCATCGCGCGCTGCGGGACGGTCGCCACGGTGGAAGATGAGCGTTTCACCCGCCTCGACCCCAATCCGTCCCATCCGACTGGACAGGCGCTTTGCGCTAAGGGTCGCGCGGCGCCGGAACTCGTCTATCATCCGGAGCGGCTAACCCACCCATTGCGCCGGACGCGTCCCAAGGGTGACCCCGATCCCGGGTGGGAACGGATCAGCTGGGACGAAGCGCTTGAGTTGACCGCCGCGGCGATGCGCGGGATCGCCGAGCAGGACGGACCCAAAGCCGTCGCGTTCAGCACGTCGTCCCCTTCCACCTCCGCGATTGCGGATTCGAACGGATATATCAAGCGGCTGATGAACGCCTTCGGCACGCCCAATCAGTGCGCCAGCATCGAATTGTGCGGTTGGGGTCGCGGCTTCGCCACCCGCTATACCTACGGCATCGGCAGCGTCGCGCTCGGGGGCGGCAACGGCGCCATGGCCGACATCGCGAACACCGGCTGCCTGATCCTCTGGGGCTACAACCCAAGCAGTTCGCGCCTGACGCACGCGACCGCCGCGATCGAGGCGAAGAAGCGCGGCATGAAGCTGATCGTGGTCGACCCGCGGCACGCTGGGCTCGCAAGCAAGGCCGACGTATGGCTGCGCGTGCGGCCCGGGACCGACGGGGCGTTAGCCCTTGGCCTCGCCAACCTTATGCTGCAGCGCGGGTGGTACGACCGGGATTTCATCCGCCGCTGGAGCAACGGACCGCTGCTAGTGCGCGCGGATACCGGACGCCTGCTGAGGGAGGGCGATCTCGCGCCGAATGGCCAGGGGGGCCGCTGCTTCGCGTGGGGTGCGATCGCAAAGCGGCTCGTCATGTACGACCCGGCTACCGGCCGCTACGAGGCCGACGATGAGAACCTCGCTTTGGAGGGCGAGCATCGCGTCGCCACCCCGCATGGCGATCTGGTCTGCCGCCCTGCCTTCGACCTCTACGCCTCAATGTGCCGCCCCTATTCCTCCGAAGCGGTCGAGTCGATCTGCTGGATCCCGAAGGAACAACTGGAAGAGGCCGCCCGGCTGATCTGGAACGCGCGCCCGACCTCGTACTACGCCTGGAGTGGGCACGAACAGCACGCCAACGTGACGCAGACCGCACGCGCCATGTCGCTGCTTTATGCTCTGACCGGCTGCTTCGATGCGCCCGGCGGCAACGTGCTGATGCCGGCCCCGTCCTCCGCGGCGATAACCGGCGAGAACCTGCCGGCCGCAAAGCGGATGGCCCCGGCGCTCGGCCTTGCGGAACGCCCACTCGGCGCGGCGCGCTGGAACTACGTCAACAGCAGCGACCTCTATCGGGCCATTCTTGACGCGGAACCCTACAAGGTTCGCGGCCTGATCGGATTCGGCGCGAACCTGCTCTTGTCCCATGCCGACGGTGGATATGGACGCAAAGCGCTCGCCGCCCTGGACTTCTACGCCCACGCCGATCTCTTCATGAACCCGACCGCTGAACTTGCCGACGTGGTGCTGCCGATCGCCTCCGCCTTTGAGCGCGAGGCGCTGAGGATCGGCTTCGAGATCAGCGAGGAGGCGCAGTCGCTGATTCAGTTCCGGCAGGCGGTCGTGCCGCCTCCCGGGGAAGCGCGCCCGGATACGGATTTCGTCTTCGACCTCGCGTGCCGCCTCGGCCTCGGCGCTGAGTTCTGGGACGGCGACGTCGAAGCCGCCTATCGCTCCCAGCTGGGCCCCGCCGGCGTTACTCTGGAGCAGTTGCGCGCCGCCCCCGGTGGCCTGCGCGTGCCGTTGAAGACGCGCCACGCCAAATACGCAGAGCTCGATGCGAAGGGCAATCCGAGCGGATTCGCCACGCCTTCTCGCAAGATCGAGCTCTATTCGGAAACGTTCCTCGAACACGGCTACGCGCCGTTGCCGGACTTCGAGGAGCCACAGATCGGCCCGGTGGCGCGGCCCGATCTCGTGGCGCGCTTTCCGCTGGTCTTGACCAATGCGAAGCCGACGGTGTTCTGCCAGAGCCAGCATCGCACCTTGCCCAGCTTGCGCAAGCGCGCCCTGGACCCGGAAGTGCAACTGCATCCGGCGGCGGCGCTGAAGCGCCGGATTGGCGAGGGCGACTGGGTTTCGATCGAAACGCTGGAAGGCAGCGTGCGAGCCCGCGCCCGCTTCAATGGAGACCTCGACCCCCGGGTGGCCGTCGGCGAGCATGGTTGGTGGCAGGCTTGCGCCGAAATTGGCGCCCCCGGCTACGACCCCTTCGGGCCGGATGGCGCCAACTTCAATCTGCTCATCGGCCGCGATGTGCTCGATCCGGTCAGCGGTACGCCGTCGCAGCGCGCTTATCTCTGCGAGATCCGCCGCGCGGCCTGAACGCGCCGGGGCTTGCCTGCGGTTCGCGGTGAACGTCCCCCGTCGCGAGAGCGTGCGACTGGCCGGAATCCGCCCCAACTGAGACGCCGTTCGGCGCGATCTGCAACGGCAGTTTTACGTCGATAGTGTTCTCTAATGGGTCAAGGAGAAAGGCTCTTCCGGTTTTCGACGCCTAGGGATGCCTGTGTTCTCTGCGCGCTCGCTGGCGCTTGATGGGGTAAGCTGGGCGCAGTGCGGCGAGGTTGAAACCGCAGTCGGCTGGTAGTTGCCGCTGCAACACAATCGGCGCCGTCGTCTGCTCCCTCCCTCGGGCGTCGCTCCTTGCGGGAGCTGGATGCGGTCTCCTGTCTCGGTGATTGGTTAGGCCTACGCCGCGAGGAACTCGGTCTCGTCCCGCAGCATCGCGTGCATGATGATCGCGAGGCGACGCGCCAAAGCAACGCGCGCCTTACGCATGCTCGACCGCTTCGCGATCGCGAAGGCCCAGTCCTTGAGCTTGAGCTGGCCCTTGTAGCGGGTCAGCATGACATTGGCGGCCTCGTACAGCAGGGTCCGCACCCGCCGGTCGCCGCATTTCGAGATTCCGCCGACATAGTCGACCTCGCCCGACTGATAGCGTCTTGGAACCAGGCCCAGATAGGCGCCGACGTCTCGTGATCGGCGGATGCGCGAGGGATCGTCGATCGCGGCGACAAAGGCGAGCGCGGTCAGTTGACCGACACCTGGGATTGTCATCAGCCGGCGGCAGGCGTCCGAAGCTCTCGTCATCCGCCTCATATCGGCGTCGATCGCCGCGACCGCGCTCATAACCGCGGTGCGCGCGGCGATCAGACCCCGCATGGCGGCGGAGAGGCCCGCCACACCCTCGCTGGCTTTGAGAGCCTGGTTGACGAACGCGGTGGTGAGCGCCCGAGGAAGCCGGATCCCAAAGACGACCGCCAGGCCTCGGATCTGATTTTCCAGGGTCACACGCTGGCCGACCAGCTTCTTGCGCGCGATGATCAACGAACGGACGGCGTGGGCCGACAAAGACTTCACGTGCACGGGCTTGAAGAACCCGGTGCGGGCCAAGTGCGCTAGCCCTCGCGCGTCATTGCGATCGGTCTTGTGGGTCGCGAGCGACTTGAGCGCCTGGTAGGCCTGCCGACTTTCGACGCAGACCACAGGCAGACCGAGTTGGCTCAACCCATGGAACAGGATCGGCGCCATGCGTCCGGTC
Source organism: uncultured Alphaproteobacteria bacterium (assembly GCA_963794155.1). GTDB lineage: Bacteria > Pseudomonadota > Alphaproteobacteria > Rhizobiales > Beijerinckiaceae > Roseiarcus. Next base: position 230,245 of record CAWCCX010000016.1, read on the forward strand.
TCAAAGACGATCCGATGGCAGATTGGCGCTTTCGACAACTCGTGGGCGATCGCTTGCGCGGTCGATGCTGTCTTGCTCTCGCGAACGACCTCGCCTTCCCGGTCGAGAACGCAAACGTGGGTCTCGTCCATCGAGATATCTAGCCCAGCAAAGTAATCCATCGAAAAGTCTCCTCTTCCAAACCAGGGCCGATCCTATCGGCCCCCGAAGGAAGAGCCCCGCCCATTACCCGATGTTGAAAAACTCGAATTTCCGCATCGATCACAATTCAGGAGACCGCTGGCGGCCTCGGTGAAAAATTCCTTAGGGGGTCGGCGGACCGACCGGGTTTGCCGCGTGCGACGCTCCTATATGCCCTGCCGTGAGGAGTATCGGCTGAGTTGACGCGACGCCCGCGAAAACGAGATTTTAGCGGTGGCTCAAATTCCGAGTTTTTCAACACTATTCGTCGATTTGAGACGTCGCTCAAACGTCTCAAATGCGCGCAAGGAGCGGCCATTCACGCGGGCGCTGCCGCTGCTCGCGCTCGCGCTAAAATGTGGCTCCCTGGCCAACGAGGAAATGTTCGGCGATCGGGCCCAGGGCGAGCGCCGGCAAAAATTGGAGCAGCGTCACGATCGCGACGACGGCAAGCAGAAATGTGATGAACAGAGGGCCGTCGGTCGGCATGGTTCCGGTCCGCCTGACGGATCGTTCGAGGTTTGACATGCTCACGCTGCCGCTGCGCCAGGCGCGGGCGCTGTGGCGAACGGCGCCGAAAAGAAAGCTGGACCGCGCTTAGTGAAGACCGCGGCGCTTGCCGCCGGCGATATCGTCTGGCTGGCGCTGATTGCAGCCTTGTTCATCTGCTGGGTGATGTCTCCGAGCACTCATCAATCGCTCGGTCTGACTGGTGAGTCTCCGGGCTGTAGGTTCGCCGGAAAGGCCGGCGTCGTTTGCTTTGCAAGCGCCCCCGGCAGGTCACCAGCGAACGCGACTCCTGCGTCAGCCTTGGTAGGGCCGGGCGGTCCTGCTCGGCGCCGACCAAATAGAATGACAGAACGCAAGTCTGGGGCAGGACTTCTGCCTCTGCCTGTCGCCTCGGAACCTTCGCTTCCCGGCCGATTGCCGACCTTGGAGATGAAACCGGCGAGGGCGGCGCTGCGGCCCCACCGCCGGCCGCAGCGGGGGAGGAGGTCAGTCAGACCTGGCGAGGCAAGCAGCCCGCCGCTGCCACCGCAAGGCGCGGGCGGGGCGACCCGACCGCGCCCCGCTTGGCCATTGGGGGTCAGGCTGGCAGACTATTTCCGGTTGAGACTCGGGCCCAGCGCCTCAGGGTTTACGAAGAACGTCCCCTCCGTCATGGACGTCGTGACATATTCGCTCTCTTCGAGGGTTATGCGGTAGGCGCCGGGTTGGTCTGGCGCGGCGAACTGCATCGAGAGGTGGGTCGTTTCGGCCCCGGCGTAGCGGAGCTCGATGTCGGGACCAATGGGCTCGAGTTTGTCGAACTTGTCCCCGACGGCGCGGCTGATGCGAAGCGCGCCGGTGAACGCGCGAGTTGGCTTGTCGGGAATGACGAGGACAGAAATGCGTTCGCCTGGCCCGTAGACCAGTTTGTCGAGCGAGATGACGGCGACGGGTTGTTCGGCGAAGGGCATGGGCGTCACCGTTCCCCCGGTCAGGATTTGAAAGAGCCGCTGCCGGAATGCGTCGACCGCGAAAACGCCGGTATGACTGCCGGGAAATACGGACGCAGTCATCGGCCCAGGCGCGGCGCTCCACAGTGGGACCGTCCCGTCGCCGGAATCATCATATTCCGGGGTATAGGGGGGAGAAGCGAGCTCGAAGCATCCACCTGCTCGGGCGTCGATTGGTTATTGCCGGCGAGGAGGTAATACTGACACGGCTGGTTTGCGATATTGAGGTGTGCATAAGACTGGACGGTGGCTTGGATGTTGTTCGAGTTGGGTCCGAAATAGCTGTTCACGGTCGTTGCATAGATGTTGACCCCGTGATTTCCCGGTTGAATCCGCAGCCGGTTGTAGTTGGGCGGGGGCAGGGCCTGGTAGCCTGCCGGATAGCGCGGATCGGCGGCAAGGGCTGGCATGTCGCTTGCGGGAATTCCCTGAAAACCGAACACCCCGAGCGAATTCGCGACAATCAGCGGCGCTCCAAGGTGAGGGTTGCAAATGCCGACGAACTGCTTGATTGCGCTAAACCACGGAAGCGGAGGGTTGGTCCAATAGACATCGCTCTCGAGAAGCAGACGGGCGATGATTCCCCCCTGGGAGTGGCAAACGAGCGAGATCGAGCGCGCGCCGCCGTCATAAGCTGCCTGAATCGTTTGGGCGAGAAGCGGCATCGTTCTAGCGTATATGTCGACTCGCCAGTCGAAGTCGAAGTCGATTTTGGTTATGCCCAGTTGAGCGGCGATATAGCTAAGGTCGTCGTCGATCGGCTGGTAGACCGGAAACGAGAAAAGTAAAAAAGTGATGGCGTCGATTATACCGTTCTTCTGAACATTGGGATCGGTCAGTTGCTTCAGTCGGTGATACCCCAAGCCGGCAAGCTCCGGCACGGTCGGCGGCCAAACCTCGTTGCCGTCGAGCGTCAGTTGCGACCCGGCATATCCCGGAACAAATATGATCGTATCCATTTGCAGCGCCCCTCGGTTCGATGGACGGATTGAGCGTAGCGGCCCGCACAACCCAACATAACATGACGGCGCCTGATCCGGTGTGACGGAGCGCACATCGCGAGCGCGGTGGCGCTCAGCCCTCCTTCTTGAGGCTGCTTTTCCGCTCTTTAGGCGGGAACGGCGAGCCTATCGACAACCCCTCCCCTCCGTTGAGCGCGCCGCTACAAGATTGCGGCCGGAAGCGGCTTATTGCCCAGAATGATGTCCGAGGCCTTCTCCGCCACCATGATCGTCGGCGCATTGGTGTTGCAGGAGGGTACGAAGGGCATGACGGAGGCATCGACGACTCTGAGCCCATCGATCCCGCGAAGTTTGAGATCGGGCGTCACAACCGCTTCTGGCCTATTGCCCATGGCGCAGGTGCCGGCCGGATGATGGTCAGTCTTGCATGATCGGTAGGCGTAGTCCGCGAGTTCCTCGTCGCTATTCAGATTGTCGCCGGGCAACCGCTCGGCGAGGACGTAGGGTTTCAACGCCGGCTGGCGCAGGATTTCCCGGGCAAGCCTCAAGCCTCTCAACGCGCAAGTGCGATCGTATGGGTCCGCCCAGTAGTTGGGGTCGATCAGCGGGGCGGCTTTCGGATCGGCGCTCGCGAGCCGCACTGTCCCGCGCGACCGCGGGCGAAGGAAGGCCGAGTTGAGCGTAACGCCGGGATTTTTCATCTGCGCGACGCCCGCCTCGATTCCCGACCCGAGGCCAAGATGAAACTGAATGTCGGGGGATCTTGCTCCCTTGTCCGCGTACCAGAAGCCGCCAGTCTCGAACAACGTGGAGGTCACGGGGCCGGTCTTGAACAGGAGATACTCGATCCCGGCCCATACCGTGCGATGCGGACGCGCGACGCGGTCATAGGTGTGATCGCCGGTGCATTCCGAAATCGCGTAGAGGTCGAGATGGTCCTGCATGTTGCTTCCAACGCCGGGAAGATCATGAACGACCGCCACGCCTGCCGCTTTCAGCGCATCGGCGGGACCAATCCCCGAAAGCTGAAGCAACCGCGGCGATCCGATCGCGCCGCAACTGACGATCACTTCGCGATCTGCAAGCAAGGATTCAGTTCCGCTTCCGTCAGCGACCGTGACGCCGACAGCGCGGCCCTTCTCGACGTCGATCTTCAGCGTCTGCGCATTGAGGCGCACGGTCAGGTTTTTTCGGGCTTTGATTGGCTTCAGGAACGCGCTCGAAGCGGAGGATCGCAGGGCGTTCCTGGTCGAAAGCTGGTAGTGGCCGATACCGTCTTGCACTGCGCCGTTGAAGTCGTCGTTGAACGGGATGCCCGCCTCCTGCGCCGCGCGCAAGAATGCGAAGCTGATCGGCAGCGGATTGACTGGATAGGAAACGCCAAGGAGCCCGCCGTAGCCGTGATAGGCGTTCACGAGGCGCTGGTTGTCTTCGCTGCGAACGAAATAGGGCAGAACCTCGCGGTAGCTCCAGCCTTTGCAGCCAGCCTCGCTGACCCAAGCGTCGTAATCCTTGGCGTTGCCGCGCGTATAGAGCTGCGCGTTGATCGAGGAACCGCCGCCAATGACCTTGGCTTGCGTGTACCAGATGACCCGGCCATTGAGATGCTTTTGCGGGACCGTGCTCCAGCCCCAGCTCGCCACGCCCTTCGTCATCTTGGCGAAGCCCGCCGGCATAGCGAAAAGCGGATTCCAGTCACCCCCGCCTGCTTCCAGCAGCAGGACTTTGGCGGCTGGGTCGGCGCTCAGCCGATTCGCCAGAACGCAGCCGGCGGGACCTCCGCCGACGATGATGTAGTCGTAGGCCATCGTCCCTTCCTAAGATTCGTTGAAGATCGTTCCTCGCCATGTGGTCTGCGACGCGAAGCGCCTGAGCGGCGATGGTCAGAGACGGATTGACCGCAGCCGATGTCGGCAGGAAGGAAGCGTCGACTACGAACAGATTCGGATGGTCCCACGATCGGCAGAAGGGATCGAGGGGAGACGTGGCAGGATCGGCCCCGATGCGAACGGTCCCGCACTGATGCGACGGCGTCCGGCGGTCGAAGGCTTGTGAAAGGACGATCGGATACCCCGCTGAACGCAAGCGTTCCTTGAAAGCCTCGACGAGCTTCTCGTGGGTGGTCCAATTGCTGCGCTTCCAATCGAGGCGGATCTGACCGCCGTCGACCGTGACCCGGCTCTCCGGATTTGGGAGGTCCTCGCTGATCGCGTACCAATCCACCGAACGCTTGCTTATCGGGCCGAGCGCCCATTCCGGCGCCAAAGGGATGTTTGCCTTGAGGATGGGAGCGGTGACACGGCCGAGGAGCTGAAGGTTGCCGAGCGGCGGCCCGCCGCCGCCGTCATCAAGGTAGAAGTCATTGATCCCGAGGGTCTTCTGATAGATCGAGTCGTTGACGACGCGCGGATCGATCGCCATCAGAGCCGTAGCGTTGTGGTTCATGAAATGCCGGCCGACCGCGTCCGAACGGTTCGCAACCCCGCTCTCCCCGGATCGGAGCAGCAACGCGGCTGAATTGACGGCGCCGGCGGCGAGCACGACGAGTTTTGCCGCGATCGTGCTCCGCTCTCCGCCCCGCAGCACTTCGACTCCGGCGATACGCCTGCCGCCAGGCTCCACAAGCAGCCGTTCGACGCGGGCGTTGGTGCAAAGCTCGACGCCGGGGTGCGCCAAGGCTTCTTCGACGCCGCAGCTCTCTGCGTCCATCTTGCCATGCCCGGCGTCGGGAAACGCGTCCCATGGCGTTTTCGCGCGATGCATCCATTTGTCGATGTCGATGCCCAACGGCAATGGGAACGGGTTCAGGCCCGCGCCTTTCAAGCGTTCGCGCGCTTTTGCGATCGCGGGTTCGTCCGGCACGGGGCCGAATGGATAGGGCTTCGAATGCCGCGGCTCGGTGGGGTCGAAGCCAAGAGCGCCGCGCACCCGATAGAGCCTCTCGGCAGCCGTGTACCAGGTCTCCAGCTCTTCGTAAGAGAACGGCCAACCTGGCGTCATTCCATCACGATGAACGATCGGCTCGAAGTCCTGCGCCCGGTAGCGGATGAGCACCGCTCCATACAACTTCGTGTTGCCGCCGACATAGTAGTAGTTGCCCGGATTAAAGGCCTGACCCGCCCCGTCGAGCCAGGATTCCTGGGGTCTGAATACCCCTTGCTGGAAAATTGCGCGCGCATCTCGAACTGCGTCGCTGTCTGCAAGCCGCTCGCCACGCTCGAGGATGAGTATTTTCGCTCCCGAGGGAGCCAGTCCGGCGGCAAATGTCGCGCCCCCCATTCCCGATCCTACGACGACGACGTCAACTCGCTCCTCGCTTGGCATAATGCCCTCTATCGGCGCAGGACCGCATCTGACCGTTCAGATGCGTCGCGTGGTCGACGGATCGAACAGGACCGCCTTGTCGAGGTTGAAGGCGAATGTGTGCTTCTGCCCAACGCCGACGACAGTGTCGGCGCGCATGCGCGCCGTCAGCTCCTTACCGGCGACTTGGATGACCACAAACGTGTCGGAGCCTGCAGGTTCGACGATTTCGACGTCAGAACTCAAAGGCGGCCACCGACTTCGCGTTGCGGTCCACGCTTTCGGGGTCATTCACGGCCTCCGGCCGAATGCCGAAGATCACAGCGGCGCCGTCGGCGAGTTTGCCGGCGTCCGCGCTGGTCGGCGCCGGCAGTACGATTGGCGGATGGTCCTTGCGCTGCAGCACGATCTTGGGCGTTCCGCCGTCGCGAGCGACCTTGCCTTCGAGCAGGTTCATCGCCGGCGATCCCATAAAGTCCGCCACGAACAGATTCGCCGGCGTGTTGTAGATTTCGGACGGGCTCCCGACCTGCTGCAGTTCCCCATCCTTCAGCACGGCAATGCGGGTCGCCAGAGTCATCGCCTCGATCTGATCGTGGGTGACGTAAACGATGGTTGCGCCGGTCTGCTGATGCAGACGCTTGATTTCGACGCGCATGTCGACGCGCAGTTTGGCGTCGAGATTCGACAATGGCTCGTCGAACAGGAACACGCGTGGCTGACGCACCAGCGCCCGGCCCATCGCGACGCGCTGGCGCTGGCCGCCCGAGAGCTGGCTCGGACGCCGCTCCAGCAGGTGCTCGATCTGCAGCGTCTTGGCGACCGCGGCCACCGCCTTGTCGCGCTCCGGCTTCGGCACGCCGCGCATTTCCATACCGAACGCCATGTTCTGGGCGACGGACATGTTTGGATAGAGCGCGTAGGACTGAAACACCATTGCGATGTCACGCTTCGACGGATGGAGATCATTGATCGCCTGGCCGTCGATGCGGATCTCGCCGGAACTGATCACTTCGAGGCCTGCAATGGTGTTGAGGAGGGTCGATTTTCCGCAGCCTGAAGGCCCGACCAGGACCAGGAACCCGCCCTTGTCGAGCGTGAGGTCTATGCCCTTGAGGATTTCAAGCGAACCGAACCGCTTGCGCAGCGAGTTGATTTCGAGAAACGCCATCTCTTAGCCCTTCACTGCCCCAGCCATCAGGCCACGCACGAAATAGCGCCCGGCGACGATGTAGACGAACAGCGTCGGAGCGGCGGCAATAATCGCAGCCGCCATATTCACGTTGTATTCGACGATGCCTGTGGACGTGTTGACGAGATTGTTGAGCGCGACCGTCATCGGCGACTGGTCGCCGGCGGCATAGGTGGAGCCGAACAGGAAGTCGTTCCAGATGTTGGTGAACTGATAGATCACGGTGACGATGAAGATGGGGGTCGAGTTCGGCAGCAGGATGCGCCGGAAAATCTGGAAGAAGCTGGCGCCGTCGATCATCGCCGCCTTGACCAGTTCGGTCGGGAACGCCTCATAGTAGTTGCGGAAGAACAGCGTGGTGAAGCCGAGGCCGTAGATAACGTGAACGATCACCAGGTTGACCGTCGGATTTCCGAAGCCGAACGAGTAGCCGGTGAGATCGATCAGCCGATTGCCAAAGCTGCCGAGCGTGCCGAGAATGACGGCCATGGGGATGATGACGGATTGGAACGGGATGAAGCAGGCGAACAGCATCATGCCGAACACGAGCTTATGGCCGGGAAACCGCCATTTCGTCAGAACATAGCCGTTAAGCGCCCCGAGAAGAGTCGAGATCAGCACCGCCGGCACGACCATCTTGATCGAGTTCCAGAAGTAGCCCTTGATGCCCGCCGTGTCGGAGACGCCGATGCGCGCCTCACCCCAGGCTTTCACCCATGGGTCGAAAGTGAGCGTGTGCGGCAGGGCGAACATATTGCCGCCGGTCACCTCGTCCAGAGGCTTCAGCGACGTCATCACCATGACAACGAGCGGCACTAGATAAACGGCGGCGAAAAAGACCAACAGGCCATAGATCACGATCCGGGTTGTCAGCGAATGACGGGTCGGTTCGCGGTTCGGGGCCGCGAGGATGGCGTCGGCGGCGCTCATCGGTTCTTCTCCCTGAGCTCGGAGTAGAGATAGGGGACCATGATCGCCGCGATGGCCATCAGCATGATGACTGCGCTCGTTGAGCCGACAGCCATCTGATTGCGGGTGAAAGTGTAGGAATACATGAAAGTCGATGGCAGCTCGGCGGCGCCGCCGGGGTTCTTGCCAGTGACGGAAAGCACCAGGTCGTAGGACTTGATCGCCATATGGGTCAGGATGATCAGGGCGGAAAGGAAAACGGGCCGCATGATAGGAATGACGATGCGCCAGTAGGTCGCGAAGGCGGAGGCGCCGTCGATCTGAGCGGCTTTGAGGATTTCGCCATCGACGCCGCGAAGCCCCGCGAGGAACATGGCCATCACGAAGCCGGAGGTCTGCCAGATGCCGGCGATGGCGACGCAGTAGATCATCATGCGCGGGTTGACGACCCAGTCGAAATGAAAACTGGTCCAGCCCCAGTCATGGACCGCCTTTTCCAGTCCGATCCGAGGATCGAGAAAGAGCTTCCAAGCCGTCCCGGTGACAATGAACGAGAGCGCGAGGGGATAGAGGTAGATCGGTCGAAGAATGCCCTCGCCCCGAATCTTCTGGTCGAGCAGGATCGCCAGCATCAGCCCGAGAACGAGGCAGAAGGAGACGTAGAGTCCGCCGAAGATGCCCATGTTGACGATCGCCGTGTACCAGCTCGACGGCGGGTCCGTCTCGAAGGTCCAGGTCCACAGCTTCTGGTAGTTGGCGAGGCCGACCAGCGTGCTCGAGGCAAAGGCCTTGGAATTGGTGAACGACAGGAACAACGTCCACAAATTGAAGCCGTAGACGAAGACCAGCACGAGCAGGAAAGACGGGGCGAGCACGAGGCGCGGCAAATAGTGCTGAAGCTTGTCTCGGATCGTGCTGTTCTGTGGTTCCGCGACCGCGATCGGCGCAACAGAGATGGTCATGATCGGTCCCTCGGGCCTCGCTGCTTCAAACGAGGTTACCAATCTCCCTCTCCCGCATCGAGGCGGAAGAGGGAGACGTGTTGGCTTTACTTCGCGGCGTTGATCGCCTTGTCGAGCTCGGTCACCGCGGCGTCCGAACTCTTGATCTCGCCGTGAAAGAACTTGGTCACGACGTCATGATAGGCGCCCGCGATCGCCGGAGGCTGCGCGTAGTTCTGCGCCATCGAGCCGACGAACTTGCCATCCGCGTTGGCGGCCTTCACATCGGCGATGCCCTTCTTGCCGCAGATATCGAAGGCGGTGTCCGGCACGTCCATGCGAGCCGGGACCGAACCCTTGACGACGTTGAACGCCGACTGGAAGCTTGGGCTCATCGTCGCGTCTGCGAGGGCCAATTGCGCCCCTTTGCGATCGGCGGAAACGTCGAACATTGCGAACATGTCGGTGTTATAGATCACCGAGCCGTCGGTGCCGGGGAAACGGTAGCAAAGGAAGTCTTTGCCTGCTTCCTTATTCGCCGCCTTGAATTCGCCCTTCGCCCAGTCGCCCATCACCTGAACGAGCGCGTCGCCCTTGATGACCATGGCGGTGGCGAGGTTCCAGTCACGACCCGCGTAGTTGGGGTCGACGAAGTCGCGCAGCTTGGCCAGATTATCGAACGACTTCTTCATCGTGTCCGACTTCAGCGCCGACTCGTCGAGGTCGACGAAGGCCTTCTTGTAGAAGTCGGGTCCGCCGGTCGACATCACGACCAAATCGAACATGGTCGCTTCCTGCCAAGGCTGTCCGCCAAGCGCCAGAGGGATCACTCCGGCCGCCTTGGCCTTGGCGAGCAGCGCAAGGAAGTCGTCGAAAGTCTTCGGCTCGGTCCCGCCGATCTTGTCCATCACGGATTTGTTGAGCCAGATCCAGTTGACGGAGTGGATGTTGACCGGGACCGCGTCCCACTTGCCATTCGTCGTGGTGAACTTCTGCAACGCCGTCGGAACGACTTTGGCCCAGCCTTCCTTGGTCGCGAGCGCGGTGATGTCGCCGAGCTTGCCGGCCTCGGCGTAGTCGACTGCATAATAGCCAAGGATTTGCGAAGCGGTCGGCGGATTGCCCGCCGCCACCATCGCCTTCAGCGCGGTCATCGCGCCCTCGCCGCCGCCGCCCGCGATCGGCACGTCCTTCCAGGTGTAACCTTCCTTCGCGAGATCCTGCTTGAGAACATTGAGCGCCGCCGCCTCGCCCCCCGATGTCCACCAATGGAGCATCTGGACTTCTTTGTTGTCGGCAGCAGAAGCGCCGCCGGGGAGGCCAACGGCTCCAACGGCCATCGCGCTCGCCAAGAGAATTGAACGAACTTTCATTTCAGACCCTTCCTAAACGTACTCTCCCACCGGATGCGGTCCGGCGCCGTTCGCAGAAGCGATTCACACTTCCGATCCTTAGTTCCCGCGCCGTTCCGCGAGAGCAACCAGCTCGTGCGCGGACTGCTATGAACGGGGAACGTCTTTGCCTCGGTATACAGCGTTCATCAAGCTTATCCTATCGACCGAGAAAGCTCGGCGTCCGTTTTTCACGAAACGCGGCGACGCCTTCCGCGAGATCCTCAGTCGTCGCGGTCAGCGCGCCGGCCAGCCCTTCAATGGGAGCGTCGCGATCCTCGCCCTCTGCGAAATTGATCATCGCTTTGATCATCTGCACCGCCAATGGGCCCCGCTTGGCGATTTCCGCGGCGATGCCTTCAACGCGTGCGAGGCCATCGCCCTTCGCGGTCACCTCGTCGACCAGTCCGAGTGCGAGCCCCTCTTCCGCAGTAAACATTGCGCCCGCGAGCGCCATGCGCCGTACGACCGAGGGACCAAACCGACGCACGAGCCGTTGGGTGCCGGACCATCCGGGCGCCATGCCGAGCCCCGACTCGGGTAGGCCGAGCTTGATCCCGCTTTCGGCAACCCGGATGTCCGCGACCGCCGCGAGCTCCAGGCCGCCGCCGAACGCGTGACCGGTCAGCGCGGCGATCAGGGGGACGCGCAGCCGCGCGAGCGCTTCAAAAGCGCGATGTCCCGCGCGCGTCCAATCGCGCCACATCTCCAGCGCCGGGAGCCCGCCCCACGCGGCAATGTCGCCGCCGGCGCAAAAAGCCTTGCCCTCACCCGAGAGGATGGCGACCCGCGCATCTCGCGAGGCTTCGATCATTCGGGCGGCTTCGGCCAGCGCGTCGACCATCGCGCGGTCGAGCGCATTCAGCTTGTCGGCCCGTTTCATCGTCAGACGCGCGAGCGGGCCTTCAAATGTAAGCTCGACGTAAGGGCTCATTGAAGCGGCTCCAGGGCCGGGCGCAGCTTGAGATTGATCGGTGCGGGATGAAACAGCACAGAGTCCATCTTCCGCAGCTCCGGAGCCACCCTGAGCGGGAACTCGGCCTGGGCAAGGACGTCGCGCTTCAGGTCGACGCCCGGAGCCAACTCGACAATTGTCACGCCTTCCGGCTCCAAGCGAAGGACGCAGCGTTCGGTGATGTAGAGAATTTCCTGATTCTGAGCGATCGCCCGAGGGCCCGAAAAGGAGATCTGCTCGACCGACTGAACGAGCTTCTTGACCTTGCCCTCCTTCGCAATCATCAGTGCGCCGTCGCTGACCTCGAGCTTGGCGCCGGCGGTGAAATAGCCGGAAAAAACAATCTTCCTTGCCCGCGCCGTGATGTCGACGAAGCCGCCCGCTCCCGCCGTGACGTGGGGCCGCACGCCGAGCTTGGACACGTTGACGGATCCGAGGCGATCGATCTGCAGGAACGACAGCAACGACATGTCGAAGCCCCCGCCCTGAAAGTAAGTGAACTGAGCGGGCGACGGCACGATCGCCTCGGCGTTGGAGGCGCAGCCGAACTGGAAATCGAGCAACGGCACGCCCCCCACGGCGCCCTGTTCGATGACCCAGGTCACGGCGCCGTGCCTGCCCTCCTCGATCAGGATCCGCGGCACGTTCGCGGAAATGCCGAAGCCGATATTGACCGCGTCGCCGTCGCGCAATTCCTGCGCCACCCGCCGGGCGATGACTTTGGCGATGTCGAACTTCGGCGTCTCGAAGGACGACAATGGGCGAAAGATTTCGCCCGAAATGGCGGGTTCGTAAGCCGTGTGCGTCGTCTGCAACTGATCCGGCGCGATTACGATGTAGTCGACGAGTATGCCGGGGACAACGACGTCATGGGGGCGCAGCGTCCCTGACGCGGCAAGCCGTTTGACCTGCGCGATCACAATTCCCCCGTTGTTGCGCACCGCAAGAGCTTGATCGAGCGGCCCAAGAATGCCCCCTTCATGCTCGTAGGAAAGATTTCCTCTTTCGTCAGCCGTCGTTGCGCGAATGATCGCTATTTGCGGGGTGATGGTCGGGAAGAACAACCAGTCGTCGCCGGCGAAGGTGACGCGCTCGACGATCGGCTCCGACGCCGCCTTTGCGTTCATGGCGCAGCCTTCGTGGACAGGATCGACGAACGTATCCATTCCCACTTTGGTCAGTACGCCTGGACGCTTTGCCGCCGCCTCACGGTGAATATCAAACAGGATTCCCGACGGCACGTTGTAGGCCGGGATCGCATCGCCGGTGATCATGTTCCAAATTGCAGGCGGCTCGGCGGAAGACGGACCAGACGGGTAGGAGCCGGCCAAAACGCGGGCGAGACATCCCGGCTTCGCGAGATGATCCACGCCCTTGACGCCCCACATGTCGCCCGCTGCGATCGGATGGAGGGTCGTCAGGTTGCGTGGATGACCTTCGGCCTCGAACCGTTCTCCGATCGCGGCCAACATGGCGTCGGGGCAGCCCAGGGCTGAAGACGAGGAGACCGTGACGATCGCGCCATCGGGGATGAGGCGAGCGGCGTCTGACGCGGAAATTACCTTTTGCCTGGTCATGGCTCGCCTCAGACGGCTAGATCAATTGCGGTCTCGGCGCCGGAGCGCGCCGCTTTAAGAGCCGAGATGGCGACGCTCAATGACTTGACCCCGTCTTCCCCGGTCGCAGACGGCGCGCCGCGTCCTTGGATAGCCTCCTGGAACAGACGGATCGAACGCACGTACAGTTTTTCGTGATCAAGTTTCAGCGCTTCTTCGCCAGCGGAGGTCCGCAGCAAAACGTCCCCCTTCGGCGCCTGGGTCATACAATCCTGGCCGATCAGCGATCCCGCGTCTCCGTGCACCTCGAACCCGGTCGTCGCATATTTGGTTGTGAATCCATCGTGGAATTGCGCGAGCAACCCGCTGGAAAAGCGGATGACGCCCATGGCGCCGTCCTCCAGGCCCGCCCGGCCCATGCCTCCATGCGAGGTCATCGCGATCACCGAGGCCGGTTCGTCGTCAAGCACGAACCGCAGAGTGTCCGCGTCATGGACTGTAATGTCCAACATGACGCCTCCGCCCGCCTCCGGCCGGTCCAGTCGCCACCCCTGCAAATGGGCCGGCAAATAGACCGAGTGGAACACTCGGGCGAACAACGGCTTGCCAATTCGGCCCTCCTTGATCGCGGCGCGCATGGCGCGGTGAGTCGCAGCGTTGCGCAGGTGATGGTTCGTGCCCATGGCCACGCCCCGCTTGCGGCATTCGGCGACCATCGCGCGGGCGTCGACAAGCGTCAGCGCCAAAGGTTTCTCGCAAAGCACGTGCTTCCCGGCGGCGGCCGCCGCGAAGACCTGGTCGCGATGCAGTTCGTTCGTCGTCGATATGTAGACAGCGTCGATTTCCTTTGACGCGACAAGGCCCGCAAGGCTCGTCGTCGCATGCCCGATCCCGTGGTCGCGCGCGTATTTTGCGGCGCGGTCGGCGTTCGTGCTCATGACGGAAACGACTTCGCCTCCATTGGCTCTGATCGCGCCGATCATATGCTCCGCCGCAATCGTGCTGGCTCCGATCAGTCCCCAACGGAGTTTCGTCATGCGTGCGCTTCCATCCTATTGGCGTTCGCAGCGCCGCACGACGCGCGGATGACCAAAGCCGTCGGGCTCAGAACTGTTTCCGGTTCAAAGTCGCCGCTGGCGAGTTGACGCATCAGTAGCTGCGCCGCCCGAGAGCCGAGATTGCGGCCATTGACTGCAACACTGGTCAATGCAGGCAGCGTATATTTGGCCTCTTCGATGTCGTCGAAGCCGATCACCGCGAAGTCGCGGCCAACCGGGATACCCGCCTCTGTGAACGCGCGTACAAGCCCGATTGCGACAACATCGTTGTAACAAAGGGCGGCGGTCGCGGGCATGGGCAGGTTAAGCAACTGTGGCGCCGCCGACCCGCCGCCTGAGTAGTTGGTCATCGTCTCGATGACCAACGACGCCTCGAACGGAATTGCAGCCTCATGCAAGGCAAGGCGATAGCCGGCGAGACGTTCGTCGCGAACGACCATCGACGTCAGGCCGCCGACGAACGCGATCCGCCTGTGTCCAGCCGCTATGAGGTGAGCAGTCGCTTTGCGAGCGCCCTCCTTGTTCTCCGGCGACACGATGGACGCCTTGAGGCCGGGAAGACGACGCATCACCTGTACGACCGGCATGCCAGCGATGAGGGTTTTCAATTCGTCAGGCGATGAACCGATCGCGGGCGCCAGCACCAGCCCAGCGGCGCCATGCTCGCGCATCGAGCGGATCACTTGCTGTTGCCGGACCGGGTTCTCGCCCGTATTGGCGATAAACGGGATATACGCGCCGCCTTGACAGGCCTCTTCGATGCCGATCGCCAGCTCGACATAGAACGGGTTCGACAGGTCGTTGATGACCATGCCGAGCACCCCCGATTTTGCGCCCCGCAACGTCGCCGCGCCGCGGTGGTAGATATAGCCCAGCTCCGTCATCGCATGTGAGACACGCTCTCGGGTCGCCTCGGCGACCAGCGCGCTGCCGCCAAGCACCAACGAGACCGTTGACTTCGACACGCCAGCGCGACGCGCAACGTCGACGATGGTCGCGCGACCCTCGCCACTCTCCATTTGCCTATGCGCTTCGTCGTTCATCAATTTCAACTAGGCGAGAATTGGCACGTTCCAAAGCCATCTGCAAACTCTCAGCCGAGAAAACCGCGAATATCCTCGGCATTCGTCGCCTCTTGGCGTCTAATTTGGAACGTGCTAAGTCTGAATAGCCGATTTTGGCACTTTGGTCAATTCCCAATTCAGGGGAGAGCTCTTGAGTCCGACGATCCCCCAGACAATCCTCGACCGATTGACTGATGTCGCAATGCCCAAGCTCGCGAACGAACGGCCGCCGCACGAGTTTATCACTGCGCTCGGTTTGACATTGCCCGTGCGACGATGTCGCGCGCTGGTGCTTGGGAGCGGCGCGGCCGGGCTACGGGCCGCTGTCGAGTTGAAGCGCCACGACATCGATGTCGCGATTGCGTCGCAGAGCGCATTCGGCGGCACATCAGCCTGCTCCGGATCGGACAAACAGACGCTGCACACGGCCAACTCTTCGGATCGAGGCGACGACTTTCGCGCCATGGCTGACGCGCTGGGCGCTGGCGGCGCGATGGACGAAGACGCCGCCTATGTCGAAGCCGTGGGGTCGGCTCGGGCGCTGTCGTCGCTGCAATACCTGGGATTGCCGATACCGCAGGACCCGCTGGGCGGAGTATTGCGCTATCAAACCGACCACGACGAAGTAGGCCGCGCAACGAGTTGCGGCCCGCGGACATCGCGCTTGATGGTGAAGGTCCTCGCCGAGGAAGCGCTCCGGCTGGGCGTTCCCATCATCAACCACACGACCGCGGTGCGCCTGCTCGTTGATCCGGGCTCGCCCCGTCGCCCGGCCGGAGTTCTGGCAATTCGTCCGAAGTGCCGCGCCGACGACAATCCTCTCGGTCTAACCGTGTTCTTTTGCGATTTCCTGGTGATCGCGAGCGGAGGACCGGGCGAACTCTATCGAGATAGCGTGTACCCGCGGCATTGCTTCGGCTCCTTGGGTCTTGCTCTCGAGGCGGGTCTCGAAGCGGTGAACCTGACAGAGAGCCAGTTCGGCATCGGGACGTCGCGAGAACGCTTTCCCTGGAATTTGTCCGGCACCTATGTGCAGTGCATGCCATACGTGTATTCGCTGGATTCTCGCGGTCGAGAGCACAATTTTCTCGGCGACTATTACCGAACCACGCGTGAGCTCGCCTCGAACGTTTTCCGGAAAGGTTATCAGTGGCCCTTCCACGCGACACGCATGCTCGACTTCGGCTCGAGCCTCTTCGACCTCGCGGTGTTTCGAGAATCTCAGGCGGGGCGAAAGGTGTTCATGGATTTCAATCGAAATCCGCTCGCGGTTCCCGGAGATGCCGAATTCGATCTCGAACGGCTCGACGCGGATGTGCACGCCTACCTCAAGAACTCCGGCGCCCTACTCGAAAAGCCTCTGGATCGCCTTCGCAAAATGAACCCTTTGTCGATCGAACTCTACAAGCGCTACAAATACGACATCACGCGGAAGCCGTTGGAATTCGCAATCAACAACCAGCACATGAATGGCGGGCTCGCTGTCGACACATGGGGACAAACGAGCCTCGAAGGATGCTATGCGGTCGGCGAAGCTGCGGGAACCCATGGCGTCACCCGTCCCGGCGGCGCGGCGCTGAACGCCGGCCAGGTTTTCGGTACGCGCTGCGCCGAACATATCGCTTCGCGCCGAGAGGTCGAAGTCGCTCGTTCGTCCGAGCGCGAACTGGTGGTTGGCGCGCTCAGCCGAATCCTCGACGTTCTTCGACCCGGCGGCTCGATGACCGTCGCTGCGATCAAGACTGAAGTTCAGGCCCGAATGAGCGACCACGCCGGGATCGTCTGCAATGCCGGTGACGTAAGGAAGGCGCTTGCCGGCGCCCAGGCCCTCAATGACGCGATTTCGAAAGCGCCGGGTCGCTTACGAGGGAGCATATGAGGCCGCAAGGGCGTTACAATGGCGGCAAATGGCGATCGTGTCCGAGGCGGTGCTCGCAGCGCTCGCGTTCTACATCGATCGCGGAGGCGGGAGTTGCGGCGCGCGCGCCGTTTGCGGTCCGGAAGGAGAGCGTATTCCGCTCGCCCGGACCGGGCCGCTCGACGACTTCCGGTTCCTCCCCGAGCGCGCTGAAGACCGAAACGAACAGATCCTGATTCGCCTCGACGACGGGCATTTCGTCATTCGGACGCGGGCGGTGCGCGCTCGCGACCGCGAGCGCCGCCCATTCTTCGAGCGCGATTGGCCGGACTTCCTGACCGGGGCAATCTTCCAAACCGCAGACTGATCGCGATTGGAGCCGCCGTGAGCATGCTAAAAATTGCGCAACCGGAATGCGCTAGGCATTGGCGAAGCGGTGCTCGAATTCGCGTCCGTCCGCAAAGGCCTCTGGCGAGCAGCCCGCGCTACTCGATCGCCAGGATTTCGATCTCGCGGTCGCCGAGGACAAGGTGATCGCCCGCCAACTTGCCGATCAGAGCGCGCAAACCCGATGGATCTCTACGCAGGAACTGAATCACCCTCTCTCACGAATATTCCGACTACCGCCCTTTGCCCTTTGGGCGAGACGGCTTTCCAGACCGCTTGATTCCGAAAGATGCAATTACCGCTTCGCTCGTCCGCACGAAATTTGCGCTCGGGCCTCCGGTTCCGACGCTGCGGCGGCTGACCCGCGCGCCCTCGATGAGAAGGACGAGCGCATCGGCCACCAGATCCGGCTGCGACGCGCCGGCGGCCTGACATAGTCTCGCCAGACGGTCCCGCTGCCGGACCTTGAAGTCTTCGATCACCCTGAGCCCGGGATGACCCTGCTCGGTCAATTCGACCGCAGCGTTGGCAAGATCGCAGCCGCGCTCGTCCTCGGCGATAAATTTCGCCGCCTTCTCGACGAAACCGTAAAGCTGGCCGGCCGGATCGTTCGGGCTTTCGGCTTCTATCTCGGCCCAAACCTCGTCGGATTTCTTTCCTTTGTAGTTCAGGTATTCGAGAATCAAGTCGTCCTTCGAGCCGAAGTGACGATAGAGGGTCATTTTGTTGGTGCCTGCGGCCTCGGCGATGGCGTCGACGCCGACCCCGCGAATGCCATGACGATGGAACAGATCCTCCGCGGAAGCGACGATGCGCTCGCGCGGTCGCTGTACGCGAGCGTGCGCGCCTGGCTCCTGTTGTGAATTTTCTTTCGCCATGGGCCTTGACCGGAATGTTACCGATCGGTATCTAGTGATGTTACTAGGGAGTAACACCCCCCGGCTAGGGAAGTCAACATCTGTATCGTCGGAGGGGCGTCCGATCCTGATCGCGCAATGAAAGGAAGCGCCATGTCGCTTAACTACCGTCCGACGATTGACGAACTCTTGGCGGATTCGTCGATCCGGACAGTCATGCGCGCCGACCATGTCGAGCCGCACGCGCTGAGGTCGCTGCTGCATGGCGTCGCCGGCCGAATCCGTGGCGCCGCGGGTCCTGAGCGCGCTTCGCAGCGCCCAGCCGTCGTTTTCGTGGGCTCGCCCAATGACCGGCGGACGGCGTTCCGCGGCGGGAATGAGCCCTCCGCCGGCCGCCTGCGGGCGCGCGTTGGCGGCTCCGGTTGCGGATCAGCGGTTTGCTGCTAGCGCTTCGCCAGTGAAGATGCGCTGATGGTCGGCTTCTTCATCCAGCGTCCGATCTTCGCCTCGGCTATCGCCGCGATCCTTGTGCTCGCCGGCGCCATTTGCTTTTTTCTGCTGCCGGTGTCTCAGTTCCCAGAAATCACGCCGCCGCAGGTCGTCGTCAGCGCCAACTATCCAGGCGCGAGCGCGCAAGTCGTCGCCGATACCGTCATGACGCCGCTCGAGCAACAGATCAACGGCGTCGAGGGCATGACCTACATGTCGTCGGCGAGTTCGAACGACGGCTCCTCGACCATCACCGTCACCTTCAACGTCGGCTATCCGCTCAACATCGCCGCGGTCGACGTGCAGAACCGGGTGTCGCAAGCCGCGTCGTCCTTGCCGGCGATCGTCAATCAGGGCGGCGTGACGATAAAGAAGCAGAACCCGAACTTCGTCCTCATCGTCAACCTGACCTCGCCTGACCGTTCGGTCGACTCGGTGACGCTGTCCAACTACGCCTATTTGCAGATCGTCGATCAGTTGAAGCGCCTGCCGGGCGTCGGGGACGTCCAGATTTTTGGCGAGCGGCGCTATTCGATGCGGGTCTGGCTCGATCCCGACAAACTCGCCAATCTCGGCGTTACCGCGGTCGACGTACAGAACGCCATCGCCGAGCAGAACGTTCAGGTCGCGGCCGGCAAGATCGGCCAGTCGCCCGCGCCGCCCGGCACGCCCTTCGAGCTGCAGGTCAACGCCGCCGGGCGGCTCAGCGATCCGAGCGAATTCTCCAACATCATCGTCCGCGCCGATCCCGCGAGCGGCGCCGTGGTCCGGCTGCGCGACATCGCTCGCGTCGAGCTTGGCGTGCTGCAATATTCCTCGTCCGCCTTTTTCGGCAAGGATCCAACCGTCGTCCTCGCCATCTTCCAGATGCCGGGCTCAAACGCGCTCGACCTGCAGCGGCGAGTGAAAGAGCGGATGGATGACCGTGTCGGGCTACATTGACGCCCAGCCCGCAACCGACGGCGCCGACGTCAAGAGCGGCGATCTGCTCTACCAGATCGACCCGCGCGACCTTCGGGCGGCGCTCGATCAGGCGAACGCGCAGGCGCAGCGCGACCAAGCCTCGCTCGAATATGCGCAGGCCAATTTCGGCCGCGGCGAGGAATTGGTGAAAAGCGGCTTCGTCACCAAGGACGCCTACGACCAGCGTGCGAGCGCGATGCATCAGGCCGAGGCGGCGCTGGTGCTCGACCGCGCCGCGATCGAGGCGGCGATGCTCAATCTGGGTTACACGGAGATCCGCGCCCCTTTCGCCGGCAGGCTTGGGCGCAATCAGGCGGCGAAAGGCGCGCTCGTCGGCCCGGCGAGCGGAGCGCTCAACACGCTCGTTGAGCTTGATCCGATCTACGTCATCTTCAACCCGAGCGAATCGGATCTCGCCGAGATTGCTGCAGCGCGCCGCCGGCAAGGTCGAGGCGGAGATTTCGCTCGCGGGCAAAGCCGACGCGGTGCGCAGGGGCGAACTGACCTTCCTCGACAACGTCGTCGATAAGGCGACCGGCACGATCGCCGCGCGCGTCACGATCGCCAATTCCGACTTCAGCCTTTTGCCTGGTCAGTACGTGCGCGTGCGGCTCCACATCCGGGACGAGCCGGATGCGCTGATGGCGCCGCAGACGGCGCTCGGCTCGAACCAGATGGGCAAATTCGTCTATGTCGTCGGGGCCGGCGACAAAGCGGAATTGCGCCTCCTCACCCTCGGACCGGCCGACGGCGAGCTCGTCAGCGTCGTCAAAGGCTTGAGCGAAGACGATCGCATTATCGTCGGCAATTTGCAGAAGATCGGTCCGGGCTCGCCCGTGCAGGCCAAGCCATTGAAAGACCCTGCGAAGCCGTGACCCAGCCGCCCCTCTCCTGCGCCGCTCACGCGATTTTGTAGGAATTCTCGATCGCATTGCCGAGGATCGACAGCCCGAGGTCAATCTCATCGTCGCTGACCGTCAACGGCGGCGCGATGCGGAAAACGCCTCCCATGCCGGGCAACTGCACAACGTTCATGCTGAGGCCGAGCTTCATGCATTCCCGGGTAATGCGGACCCCGAATTCGCCATCGGCGGCGCGGCTCTGACGGTCTTTCACGATCTCCATGCCGAGCAACAGCCCGCGGCCACGCACATCGCCGATGCACTCGTAGCGCTGCTGCAACGCGCAAAGGCCATCGGAAAGGCGTTTGCCGGCAACCTGCGCCCGCTCGACGAGATGATCGCGCTCAACGACCTCCAGCACCTTCAGGCCGACAGCGGCTGGCAGCGGGTCGGACACATGCGTCGTATAGAAGAGATAGCCGAGTTCGTGCGCCTTCTCTTCGATCGCAGCCGAGGTGATGACCGCCGACAGAGGTAAGCCGGCGCCGAGCGTCTTCGATAGCGTCAGTATATCGGGCGTGACCCCGTCGCGCTCGAAAGCGAACATCGCGCCGGTGCGCCCGACGCCTGTTTGCGCTTCGTCGAGTATGAGAAGCATGCCGCGTTCCTCGCATTTCTGCTTCAGGGCGGCGAGATAGCCGAGGGGCAGGTCGATAACGCCGCCGGAGCTCAGGATCGGTTCGGCAATGAAGGCGGCAAGGCTGCCGCTCGACTGGCGGTCGATCAGATCGAAGGCGTAGTCGAGCTCGCCCTTCCAGTCATACTCGCCGTTCGTCTCGAAGCGTGGACGGAAAGGGAACGGCGCCGGAATCGCGAAGGATCCAACGGCCGCCGGACCGACGCCGCGGCGGCCGGCGCTGTAGGTCGCGGAGGCGGCGGCGCCGGTCATGCCATGCCAGGACTGGGCGAAGCCGATGACTTCATATCTGCCGGTGACAAGCTTCGCCATGCGGATTGCGGCTTCGTTCGATTCCGCGCCGGTCGAGAGCAGCAATACGCGGTCGAGACCGTCAGGCGTCTTGTCCGCGAGCGCGGTCGCGAGGTCGACAACGGGTCGCGAGATCATGCCGCTGAAGAGATGATCGAGTTGATGGATCGAGTTCGTCACGACTTCGACGATATCGGGATGCGAATGGCCAAGGATGGCGCTCATTTGGCCGGAGGTGAAATCGAGGATCGCTCGATCGTCGGCGTCATAAACAAAGCTGCCGGCTGCACGTTCGATGATAAGCGGCTCGAAGCTGCCGCCATAGCGGATCAGATGGTCGCGCGCATTCCGCCAGAATTGGGGTTCAGCATTTTTGGACATGCGCTCGCGCTCCGGGACTTCAGGCGGAATTCCCCTATAGTCGTTGTCACGTTCGCGAGTTTTGCTTGTCAATGGGAAAACGCGTTCAAGACGGCCGCGCCGACCGGCAAATCGGGAGGATCTCGAACAGATGACAAAGAAAGTTGTCGCCATCATTGGCACGCTCGACTCCAAGGGCGCCGAATACGCCTTCCTCAAACAGCAGATCGAAAATCAGGGCGTTGGCGCGCTCGTCATCGACGTCGGCGTGTTCGGCGCCCCGCCCTTCCCGCCGGACATCGCGGCGAACGACGTGGCCAAAGCCGCAGGCGCCGACCTGGCGGCGCTCGCCGCCGCGCAGGATCGCGGCAAGGCCGTCGAAGCGATGGCCAAGGGCGCGGCCGTCATACTCAAGCGCCTCTACGACGAGGGCAAGGTGCATGGCGCGATCGCGATGGGCGGCGGCGGCGGCACGACGCTGGGTTCGATCGCCATGCAGGCGCTGCCGGTCGGCGTGCCGAAGCTCATTCTCTCGACCATGGCGTCGGGCGACACCCGCGCTTATGTCGGGGTGAAAGACATTGCGATGATGCCCTCGGTCGTCGATGTCGCCGGCGTCAATCGCCTATCCTCGAGGATCATCGCCAATGCCGCCGGCGCGATCGCCGGCATGGTCAAGGTCGATCATCCGGAGTCCGCGTCGGCCAGGCCGATGATCGCGGCGACCATGTTCGGAGTGACGACGCAAGGCGTGACCAAAGCCCGCGAGGTGCTTGAGAAATCCGGATACGAGGTTCTGGTCTTTCACGCCGTCGGCAGCGGCGGCCGGACGATGGAAGACCTCATCCGTGCGGGCTTCATCGCCGGCGTACTCGACCTGACGACCACGGAGCTTGCGGACGAGCTCATCGGCGGCGTTCTGACCGCGGGGCCAAACCGCCTCGAGGCCGCCGGAGAAAAGGGCGTCCCCCAGGTCGTCTCGGTCGGGGCGCTGGATATGGTGAATTTCGGCGCGCGCGACACCGTTCCGGCGAAATATTCCGGCCGGACCTTCTATCAGCACAACCCGCTCGTGACGCTCATGCGCACGACGCCGGCCGAGAATGCGGAACTTGGGCGCATCATCGCCGCAAAACTCAACCTCGCCAAAGGGCCGACTATCCTTATGATTCCGAAGAAGGGCGTTTCGGCGATCGACGTCGAGGGCAAGCCCTTCCACGACGCCGCCGCAGACGACGCCCTTTTTGCGGCGCTCCGATCGCATGTCTCGCCCAATGTGGTCATTGTCGAGATGGACGCGGACATCAACAGCGACGCCTTCGCGACTGAAGCGGCTAACCGGCTTCTCGCCCTGGTCAAAAAGTGATTCATCTATGCCATCGAAAGGGACTGCGGTCGTTTGCCTGCCGATAAGAGGGACGCCCTCGGGTCAAAACCCAATGACGGGTTGTTACTCGGACCGGACCGTCTTGAATTGGTAGAGTAGGAGTGTGGCGCGGTGGCGTTAGGTTGAGCATATCGGTTTGCCGCCCCTTTCGTCTGGCGGTGCCTTAGTGGCTCGACCATGGCTCCGTTTCCACACCCCCCTCATCGAACCGGACGTGCAGATTTCCCGCATCCGGCTCTCGGACAAGACCTCACGCCTTCGTCCACGGCACGTCGTGCCCAAGGCGGCTCAGGCGTACGAGCCCGAAGTGCCCGTAGAGGTGCGAGAGTGGATAGCTCCCGCCCCCTCGTCGCCTGACCTTGTGCTTGGAGCGCAACCACCGGCGCAACCGCACCGCTGTGTAAGCGTCGAGCGCCCGATACGCCTTGTTGATGGTTCCTACTTGGAAGTAGTTCGCCCATCCGCGCAACGTGCGGTTCACTTTGCCCACCAGCGTTGTGGTCTCTTGCCATGTTCCCGCTCGGTCGGTCAGCGCGTGGACTTTCTCGACCACGCGCTCAATGCTTTTCTTTGACGGCCGGTAGCCGATACGGGCCTCGCCGGTCCTTGCCGAAAACATTCGCCCGAACGTGTATCCCAGGAAATCGAACTCTCCTCCCGGCACTGTGCAGATCCGTGTCTTCTCCTCGTTCACCGTGAGCTTCAGCTTGCCCATGATCTCGCGCAGGCTGTGCAAGGCCGCTTCGGCCTTGCCCCTTCTGCACAGGATCACGAGGTCGTCGGCGTAGGTCACGAGCCGCGCGCCGAGGCTTCGCTCGAGCCCGAACATCTTCCATCCCAGCACAAACCGGCGCATGTAAATATTGGCCAGCAGGGGTGAGATGGGCGAGCCCTGCGGAATGCCGCGCCGCGTGTCCCGCGCCTCGGTCGTGCGTGTCTTCCGACCCCGATCATCGGTTTCTTCCACGGGACAATCCAGCCACATCCTGATCAGATGCAGCATGCGCCGATCAACGATCCGGCGCGCTACCGACTTCAAAAGCTCGGTATGGGGAATGCTCCCGAAGTAGTCCGCGAGGTCGGCGTCCACCACTTCCGGATGGCCGCGAAACAGCAGCTCTCCCGCCGCGACCACCGCCTGTTGGGCGTTTCGCCCGGGGCGGTAGGCGTAGAGTTCCGATGGGAGGTCGGCTTCGAAGATCGGCTCCAGCACCAGCATCGCTGCTGTCATGCAGACCCGATCCCGCAAGGTTGAGATGCCCAGCGGCCTGAGCTTGCCGTTGGCCTTCGGTATGTAAACGCGTCTGATAGGGTCCGGTCGGTAAGTCTCCTGCCTGAGCGCAAGCGCCAGTTCGCCCAGCCATCGCTCCACCCCATACGTCTCGACGGCCTCGAAGTCCTGACGGTCCACGCCCGGCGCGCCCTTGTTGGAGCGGCACTGGGCATAGGCGTGCGCCAGAGTGTCGTCGCGGCGGATCTTGTCGTAGAGGACGTAGAAGCGGTAGCCGGGTTCTGCCTTCGCTTTCGCGTGCAACGCCGTCTGCAGTTTCTGAACGCCGTCCGGAGTTGATAGGTTGCCCAATCTCCAGGTCCCTCGCTGCGTCTTGCGTCTGTCTTGAACTGAGGTCCCTTCCCTCCCCGGCGTTATCCGGCTTCAGCGGTACTACGAACCTCTCCGCGACCCCATGAGGCCCGGCCCATCCCTCGCGGGCGTCCGGTTGGTCATCCCTGACCACGCCATGGGGCTTCCCGTGTTGCGCGCGCTTTCCTTGTGTACGTGCTGCCGCCACTACCCCGGTGCAGCGACTGGGCGTCGTCTTCGCTCATCTCGCCCAGCCGTATCAGCCTTCCCCGAAAACGTCGTCGGGTCGGCCTGCACATCGTCCTTTTCGAGATCCCATGAGGCGATGGTAGCGACCTGCGATTCGGGAGCATGAGGTCGCTTACCACCCACTCTGGAGGCGACCATGCAAAACGTAGCTGATTCCGACGGAAGCCGCCACCTTTAACGAGATGATGTCGCCACTCATAACGAGATGATTGCGCCACCTGCAACGGGATGATCCCGCCAGGGTGGGCGTCTCGCTGGCCAGATTTAAGGTCGCTTCTTTGGGCCACCAAGGGAGCACCGATGCCAGCCGAGAGAGTTGCCATGCGCGATGTACGCGTGATCATTCGCCTTAAATATTTGTCTTCGCTCACGACGAGCGAGATTGCCCGGCGTCTTGGGTTGGCGCGTTCGACGGTGCGGGAGACCTTGAGCCGTTTCGAGAGTTCGGACTTGATCTGGCCGCTACCCGAGGGCCTGAGCGACGAAGGGTTGGAAGCTGCGCTTTACGCCAACCGGCGCAGTAAACGGGGTCATCGGCGCCATGCCGAACCGGACTGGCCGGCGGTTCATCGGGAGATGAAACGCAAGCACGTCACCCTGCTGATCGTCTGGGACGAGTATATTGCGCAGAACCCAGGCGGCTACAGCTATTCGCGGTTCTGCGAACTTTACCGAGCCTTCGAGACAAAATTGTCGCCGACGATGCGCCAGACGCATGCGGCGGGCGAACGATTGTTTGTCGATTACGCCGGCGATGGCGTTCCAGTCCTGATTGATCGGCTGACGGGCGAGATGCGCAAGGCGCAGATATTCGTCGCGGTGCTCGGCGCATCGAGCTTCACCTTTGCCTGGGCGAGCTGGACGCAGACGCTTCCCGATTGGATCGACGCCCACGTGCATGCTTTCGCGGCGATCGGCGGCGTTCCCCATTTGCTCGTGCCGGACAATACCAGGACCGCCGTCATAAAGGCCTGCTTCTATGACCCTCTGGTCAATCGCACCTATGCCGAAATGGCGGCCCATTACGACACCGCCATCCTGCCGGCGCGGCCGAGAAAACCTCGCGACAAGGCGAAAGTCGAACAAGCGGTGCTGATTGTCGAGCGCTGGCTGCTCGGGCGGTTGCGTCACCGCATCTTCATCAGCCTGGCTGAGGTCAACGAAGCCATCGGCGAGTTGCTCAAGCATCTGAACGAAGAACGACCCATCCGGAGGCTCGGCGTGAACTCGCCGGCAATTGCTGGAGGCGATCGACCGTCCGGCGCTCAAGTCTCTGCCGGCCGAGCCCTATGTCTTTAGCGAATGGCGCGTCTGTCGGGTCGGCATCGATTATCACGTCGACGCCGGCTCTCACTATTACAGCGTTCCCTATCGCTTCGCCCGCGCCGAGGTGGACGTCCGGATGACCGCCAGGACGGTCGAGATTTTCCTCAAAGGCGAGCGGATCGCCGCGCATTTGCGCATCAGCGGCAATCGCAAACATACGACGATCCCCGAACACATGCCGTCCTCCCACCGCCGCTATGCGGGCTGGACGATCGACCGCATCCGCCAGGATGCGCGCGCGATCGGACCGGCGACTGCGGCGCTCTGCGAGCAGATTCTCGAGCATAGACCGCATCCGGAACAGGGCTACCGGGCGTGTCTGGGGATCGTCCGCCTTTCCGGTCCCTATGGCGTCGGACGCGTCGAAGCGGCGGCCGAACGCGCCATTGATATCGGCGCGCACACCTATGGCTCCGTCAAGTCCATCCTCGACAACAATCTTGATCGGCGCCCCGCGCAAAAGCGCGCCGCGGACGGAACGCCGATCCTGCATCCCAATATCCGTGGCCCGCGCTATTACAATTAGGAGAAGCGATCTTGCTCAAACATCCGACCCTCGATCAACTTTACGCCCTCGGCCTCCAGGGCATGGCCAAGGGCTTTACGGAAATCGGCGCCGAGGCCGACAATCTCGACAAACGCGAATGGCTGGGGCTTCTGCTCGATCGCGAGGCGTCATGGCGTCAGGATAAGAGATTCGCGGCGCGACTGCGCTACGCCAAATTGCGCCAGCAAGCCTGCGCCGAAGATGTCGATTATCGAAGCCCGCGCGGCCTCGATCGGCCCCTGTTCCAAAAGCTCGTCGAGGGGCATTGGGTCGAGGCCCACGAAAACTTGACCCTCGTTGGCCCGACCGGCGTCGGCAAGTCATGGCTCGCTTCAGCGCTTGGCCACAAGGCCTGCCGCGATAATCGCTCGGTGCTCTATCACCGCATCCCAAAGCTCTTCGAAGATCTCGCCCTGGCGCGCGGCGATGGCCGTCATCCGCGCCTCCTGCGTGCGCTCGGCCGCGCCGACCTTCTCATTCTCGACGATTGGGGATTGGAGCCACTCGACGCCGGCGCCCGGCATGATCTTCTGGAAATCCTCGAAGAGCGATACGGCCGCCGCTCGACCATCGTCACATCCCAACTCCCCGTGGACCGCTGGCATCAAGTCGTCAACGACCCAACCTACGCCGATGCGATCCTCGACCGTCTCGTTCACAACGCCCATCGGATCGAACTGGCTGGCGAAAGCTTGCGACGCGTCCGGCCAAGTCGTGAAAAAATTGCAGATGAAAGCTTGACCAGACAACAGCCCAAGCGCCAATAATCGAAGCGCCAGCGAGCCCGCACCACCATGGCGGCATCATTCCGTTACAGGTGGCGGCATCACGTCGTTACAACATGGCGCTTTCGTCGGAATCCGCAAAACGTAGCTGATCAATTAGCACCGACCACGATCCGGGCCGATCTTTGCGCAATATTCATCTCATTGGAACTGAGCCGATCGACCTGGCTGGTTACGTCATTGTCGCCAGGCCGCGGAGAGAAGATGTCAAAGCACAGCGTGTCCGCCGGGGATATCGCTGCGCTGTTGGCCCGCATTTTGGAGCTCAGGAGGAAAGCGTACGCGCGGACCGGAAAATCCTTCCCGATCATCGTCATTCAAGAAGCGGGGTTGGACGGTTTCTGGATTCACCGTGTCTTGCTGAGTGAGGGAATTGAGAGCCACGTTGTCGATGCAGCCTCAATTGCGACTTCGCGCCGGCGGCGTCGGGCCAAGACCGACAGGATCGATGGCGAGGCTTTGCTTCGCGCGCTGCTCGCCCACAAGCGCGGCGAACCGCGGGTCTGTTCAATGGTTCGGGCGCCGACGCCTGAAGATGAAGACCGCCGCCGGATTTGCCGTGAGCGCAAGGTGCTGATCATGGAACGGGTTCAGCACGTCAACCGGATCAAAGGATTGCTCTTCTCTCAGGGCGCATCCGAGTATGAGCCGTTGCGTCGCGATCGACGGGCGCGGCTGGAT
Source organism: uncultured Alphaproteobacteria bacterium (assembly GCA_963794155.1). Classification (GTDB taxonomy): domain Bacteria; phylum Pseudomonadota; class Alphaproteobacteria; order Rhizobiales; family Beijerinckiaceae; genus Roseiarcus. Next base: position 258,556 of record CAWCCX010000016.1, read on the forward strand.
GCGCTCCAGACTGGCGACGGCCGTCGCTTGCCCGAACATCTCAAAGCCCAGGTTTGTCGAGAACTCGATCGGCTCGAATTGCTTCTCGAGCAGATCAAAGCTGTGGAGTCCGAGCGGGACGCGCTGCTCAACGCACAACAAACCAAAGGGTTGGCCCCGCCGCCGATGTTGCTGGGTGTCCATGGGATTGGGCCGGAATTCGCTTCGGTCCTCTGGTCTGAGGGACTCTCCAGGCACTTCGATAACCGCCGACAGGTCGCCGCTTATGCCGGCCTTGCCCCGACGCCTTGGCAAAGCGGGTCGGTCAATCGCGAGCAGGGCATCTCGCAATCGGGCAACCCGCGACTACGGACAACGATGATTCAGCTCGCCTGGCTTTGGATACGCTATCAGCCGCGCTCCGCACTCACCCTCTGGTTCCAGGACCGAAACGAACGTAACGGCGGTCGTCGGCGCAAGACGACGATCGTGGCGCTGGCGCGAAAGCTGCTGGTCGCACTCTGGAAATATCTGAGCGCTGGGGTCGTGATCGAAGGCGCCATGATTAGGCCCGCCTGACGATAGCCCCCGTCTTCCACGCATCCAATCCCGTAATCCTCAGGACGTGATCAGTCCTGACGGATCCAGGTGGACGAACCGAAGCAAGCCGTGGCCTGAAACGCCGTTTTCGAGAAAGGTTCTCGTCTTCCTGAGCCCTACCCGCCGCAAGCGGGATGTTGGTGCAGCCGTCGCGAACGGCGACCGTATGTGAGGTTGATCGTGCTCGGAAACGAGCCGCGTCACGCTTAGAGGGCTCAGAACCTCGGATACCGGACAAACCGCTGGAGACTTATCACCCGGAAACAAACCGCTTGACTGCCACCTGCTCATGTGAGGCTTGCTCGGCGTTTACTCGCGTTGCGGCCCGCACACTCGCGCGGTCACCTATATGTGACCAGCTACACCGAAGGCTTCAGCCATTTCGTCACCTCCATGACTGCTCCGGTTGCTTCCGGCTGGAGCGTTCGCCGGGTGGGACTTGCACCCACTGGAAAAGCGCCGCCTTCTCACGGCGCACACGTGAAGCGGTCATTGTAGATCGCGGCTGTGGGGTCGCTGCTCGGGAAAGCTGTCGGTTGCGTTTTGCTCACGTCAGCCGCGCTTTGACACGCCCAATCGGTGTGTTGCAAAGCGCAGGAAGCGGGCCTAGAGTAACGTCGCGCTCGCGGAAGATGCGGGTTCCTCGAGTGGCCGAGTTCGCTGAGAGCCGCGACAACTAAAGGGAAATCGCAAGATGACCCGCACCGCCTTGTGGTTGACGCTATCAGTGCTGATTGGGAGCATCGACCTGACGCCGGCAAGAGCGGCGACCTACGTGGTTAACGTGTTTTACGGCGTCCGACGGTCCTCGCGCCAAACGGCTCGCTGGTTTCGACGTACCATGTGGTAACGGCCGAGACGGAGCCTGCGCTCCCATCCGACCCGGTCGCTGCGGAAGATGGCTCAGGCGCCGCAGAGGCGCCGGACGACAACCTCTTGACACAAATGCAACTCGATCCGGCGATAGCGGCGGCTTTTGCCAATATACCTTCCTGGGTTTTCACCGGGCTTGGGGGTCTCGAAGACACAAACGGATTTGGCTTTGTTGTCAGCGCCGCCACCGAGGGGCTCACTCCGCCAGATCCCGCTGTTGAGGCTTTCCAAGCCCAACTTGCCGCCAATGTTGGGGGGCCCTTCGTCACGACGCTGGATCCTGGCTTCTTCGCCCCCCTAACGACCCAAGCCTATTGCAATTTTGAGGCAATACAATATCCCGGCTTACCTTGTGGTCCGGTCCAGACCGTGCCCGCCACGACTGACGGTTATGCATTTTCCTACACGCTCGATTACCTAAGCGGCAGCACAGCGTTGGTCAACGTTAACTACTACTTCGACAATGTTACTGAGCAACAGACCGTGCCCGAGCCGTCGACGTGGGCGATGATGATGCTCGGCTTCGCAGGCCTCGGGTACGCTGGGTATCGTCGGCGACAGAAATTCGCGGGCGCAGTGAGCTTCTGGGGACGGTGCCAGACAGGTCGCCGAGTCGCCCGTCGAGGTCCATAGTTTGATCCGCGCCACCTTGAGCGATTAGCTGCGCAACCGAGGCCGGGGGTAAGAGCATTCCGCGAATGACGCTCCTTGCGGATAGTGTTGAAAAACTCGAATTTCCGCATCGATCACAATTCAGGAGACCGCTGGCGGCCTCGGTGAAAAATTCAGGGGGTCGGCGGACCGACGGGTTGCCGCGGCGTAATGCCCTCCTTGCGGCGGCTACGGCGCCCGCGGAAACAGTCCGTTGGCTTTTCGAGTTTTACCTACCCGCCGCCGCCCAACGCTGCGTCTCAGGGCCAGGATCTTGCCCGCCGGGGTCGATCGGTAGTCGGGCAGGTCGAGGAGGGCGCGCTCGGCTCCAGCAGGATTGTACAGCGCCAGCAGACGCAGCGGCTCCCAGCCTTTATTGATGGTCGAGCGAAAGATTGCGATCGGGATATAGATCGTGTCCCCAGGCCGCACGACGAACGGCGGCTGGTCGTCGACAGCCACCAGCCACAAATTATGGATTGCGCCGATTATTGTCCCGACCATAGTTGGCGAGAAACATTTCATCATGAAGTAGAAAGGCAGATAAATGACCCGGCCGAGGAAGCTATATATGATCTGCCCAGGGGCTACATCGTGACCGGCTTGGTTTGTCCAAAGCTAATCGGCCACATAGGCATGATAGTTAAGCTGCTCCAAATTAATGTCCTGCCCCAACGAATAGGCAAGCCTTGCGCCGAGCATGGAACTAAGCGCAATCAGCAAGAAATGCAGGAAAATTTGCTTGCGTCGGCTTGGCCGGCGCACTGTATCCATTGGAAATGGCAAGGATTCGTCCTGACCTACTTTCAAGTCCACGGCGCCCTCAGATTGCCCTTAGCGCTCGGCGACAAGATATTGACACCAACCGGTCATCGACCAGTAGGCCAAGGTCAGGGAGACAGTATCCCGCCCGCGCGCTGCGTGTATCGCAACTTCCTGATCCACAAACGGGACGCTCGCAGTCCCAATTTCGCGCAGTCTGAGGCCAGCGTCCGTGAGTGCAGCGGTGACCGCGACGACATCGGGAATGGATGAGCGGTGCGTGGCATCGTCGAAGTAGTTTCCGGTCATAATCTGTAGGTCGGCGGTAGCCAGGTCCGCGGTTGTCGGCAAAAAAGCGGACTCTGGCCGCGGCCATTCAAGGAAGATGCGCCCTTGTGGGGCCATCCGAGAGATCGCCCAGGCAACAAACGCGATGGGATCATCGATATGCTCGATGAAGTTGGCGGCTAGGATTGCGTCGAACCGGCGTCCATCAAACGCTGGCGGCTTCTCCGGCCAAACCCCAATCTCAAATTCTTCATAGCGGTCAAAAGAAGCGCCTTGCGTACCCGCCCAAGCGAACATGCGGAGATCCGGCCGCGCGGGGTCGGGCCATGAACGGAAGACTTGCAGGGAGCCATCGCCAGCGCCAACGTCCAGTACCGTAGAACCTAGCGGCAGGGTCTTTATGAACCTGCAACGAGGCCCAAAAACGTGCAGGCTGTGGATCGCCTGCTCGAACGTCAGATTTGGCTCCCGTCCCGGGCGACACAGTCGCTCAACAGTCCGTAAATCGAAACCTGCCATTGCGCCGGCTCTAATTTGGACAAACTCAGGGGCCCAGGGAAGTCCCAGGACGGAAAACGCTGTCATAATCCGCGAAGCAATGGCCGGCGTAAAGGCTCTGCCGGTTCGCTTCGTTGCGTTCCCAACTTTCTTGGCGACAGCCCGATCTTGAAGGCCGCAGCGACAAGCGAATGTCCGCTATTTGCGCGAAGCGGCCGCGGGCGAAAGCAGACCGATTGGGGTTTGATCCTAGTCGCTGCGTTTCAGGGCCAGGATCTTGCCCGCGGGAGTCGCTCGGTAGTCGGGCAGGTCGAGGAGGGCGCGCTCCGCCCCGGCAGGATTGTACAAGGCCAGGAGACGCAGCGGCTCCCAGCCGGTATTGATGGTCGAGTGAAAAATTGCGATCGGGATATAGATCGTGTCCCCCGGCCGCACGACGAACGGCGGCTTGTCGTCGACCATCTGTTCTCCCGTTCCCGAGAGAACGTAGAGGATCTCTTCGGACAAGGGATGATTGTGGCGGACATGGCCCTGCCCGGGCAGCAGCACGACTTCGCCGAAGGTGAGCTTCGCGCCGGGGTTCTGCTCCGGGCTTACCAGCCACTTGATGACCCCCCAGTCGAAACTATGGGTTACGACGTCGTCCGCATCGATCGATGGCATGATCGCTTCCTCCCCTTTTGCGCCGCCGGGCTTTGCATGTGTCCACGCTCGGGCTGCCCTCGTCAACGCCCTCTCCTCAAGGCGTCAGGGTTAGCGCCTTGAGCTCCTTCCGAGCCGTGCCAAAGGCGCCAAGCTGATAGACAGATGCGCCCGCCGGTGAGAACGTGAACGAAGGGAATGGCTCCGCCAATATCTCGTTCAAATATTTTTCCGTTCCGACGCCGATTGTCACGTGCGGGTTGAATTTCTTGCCCGCCGCGTCTCTCACGAAATTGGCGACGTAGCTGATCAGAGACTTCTTGGATATCGCGTCCGCCCTCGTCGCTGAAGAACGCCGCAGGTGTCCCGGTCTTCACGGTGTAGGGCTCGACGGCCTTGATGAGCGCATTTTGCAGCCGATGCAGGTCTTCAGTCGGTTCGACAACGATTCCCGCAAGCCCAATCGGGGGAGCCGGGATGTAGTAGTACTTGAACGCCTTCAGCGTCCATGACGTGGGTTTCTCTTTGGAAAACACCGCATCCGCCGCCGCAAACACTTTGTCGAGGTCGTCGGTGCGGACGAACTGCTGCAACATTGAGATGTGCGGGTGGTGCGTCTCGTCGAGAGTGAAACCCTTGGGAAAAGACTTGAGCAGACGCGCGTTGGCGGCCATCGCGTGCTGAACCATTGTGGCGTCGGGTTCGAGTGCGATGTCGACCGCCGTGACCGGGTTTTGTTGGGCGACCGCCCCTTGGACAAACGCCATCGCCAATCCCAGCCCGAGTCCAATGGTCGTGAAGACTTCGAGACGCCCCAGCATGCGTGCCTCTTCCGAAACCCTTCCGATCAATCTGACCCGTTTCTAGACGGTCGGTCCACTATTCGCCAGCGCCCGACGCCGCTCATCGGAGGCTGTCAGGAAGCGCCCACCTTTGTTCTTGAACGGCGGTAGACTTGGCGCGCCGGACGAGCTTCGAACTGCTACGCCGAAACAATCCCCCCGAAAAATGATCCCGCCGCTGAACGCTGGAACGTCCTCTCCTGACGCATCGTTGCTGTTGAGGGCGAACGAGTGAAGATCGGCTTCGGGTCGGACACCGAAATCCAGACTGAGATGCTACCGCGCGAGGCCGCCTTGCGCGCCAGCCAAATTTCAATAAAAAGATCCACCGAAACATGAATCAAGAGCCGAGCGACTGCCGGCATGCCCAAAAGGGAGAGAACGTAATGGCGGAGCGCAACAATTGGCCGAAACTGCACAACGCGATGTGGCCCGGCGTGGTCGGCAAAGGCGGCGACGCCGAGCCCCCGATCCCCCTCCTGACACTGATCGACCTCACCGCGGCGGCGAGCGCCGACGGGCAGAAGTTCGACGGCGTCGATCTCTTCCTCGCCGATCCGCACACCAGCATCAACTCGACCGACAAGGAGATCAAGAATCTTGCCGATCTCGTCTCGTCGAAGGGCCTCAAGATCGGCTCGCTGGTCGCGCCTGTCTGGCCGCCGGTCGGAGGAGGCTCGGCGATGGGCAGCGCCGAAGAGCGCAAGGTCTTCGTCGCCATGGTCGAGAAAGCCTGCAAAATCGGGAAAAAGCTGCGCGAGCTCGGAGTGCGGCCGCATGGCGTCGTCCGCATCGATTCGGCGACCGGGGTGCGTGATTGGGCGCAGAATCCCGCCGCCAACACCAAGCTGATCGCCGAGACGTTCAAGAAAGCCTGCGACGTCGCTGAGTCCCATGGCGAGCGGCTGGCCGCCGAGGGCGAAATCTGCTGGGGCGGAATGCACGGCTGGAAAAGCATGGCGCATCTGCTCGAGAGCGTAGGCCGGCCAAAGACGCTCGGGTTTCAGGCCGACATGGCGCATACCCTCCTGTACACGCTCGGCTACAACGCAGAGGACGAGCGCATATTACCGAAGGGATACGACTGGAAAGACCGCAAGGTCCTTGAGTCGGCGCTGAAGGAAATGACCAACACCCTGCGTCCCTGGACCATTGATTTTCATGTCGCCCAAAACGACGCGACGGTGAAGGGATCCGGGTCGCACGATAAGACCGGCCGGCATTGCACCGTCGACGACCCCAACGGCAAGCTCGATATCGTCCATGACGCCGGGTACTGGCTTAGGGACGAACACGGCGCGCTCACCAAGGCCATCCCGCACATCTGCTGGGACGGCTGCATGTTCCCGAACGAAGTCATGACCCGCCAGAAGACGTGGAACGACATTCTCGGCGTCATGGTCAAGGTGCGCGACGCGCACGGCTGGCGTCAGTGAACCGCGGTTTCGGGGACCTATCATGAGCGCCAAGAAGAAACTCAACGTGGGGCTGGTCGGCGCCGGCTTCATGGGCCGGACCCACGCCAACGCCTTCGCCAAGGTCAATCAGTTCTTCGATCTCGAGCACCAGCCGGTCCTCAAGGCGGTTTGCGCCCGCAACGCCGCCGGCGCCAAAGCCTTCGCCGCCAATTGGGGCTTCGAGGCGTTCGAGACCGACTGGCGCGATCTGGTCAAGCGCGACGACATCGACCTCATCGACATCGCCAGCCCGAACGATACCCACGAGGAAATCGCGATCGCCGCGGCCAAGGCGGGCAAGATGGTGATGTGCGAGAAGCCGCTTGGCCGAAACGCCGCCGAAGCGGAGAAGATGGTCGCGGCGGTCGAAAAGGCGAAGCGGCCGAACATGGTCTGGTACAATTATCGGCGGGTTCCGGCGGTCACGCTCGCCAAGCAGCTCGTCGATGAGGGACGTCTCGGGCGCATATTCCACTACCGCGCCAAATTCCTGCAGGACTGGACCATTTCCGCCGATCTGCCGCAGGGCGGGACGGGCCTGTGGCGCCTCGACGCCAGTGTGGCGGGCAGCGGCGTCACCGGCGACCTGCTCGCCCATTGCATCGACACCGCGCTGTGGCTCAACGGCCCAATCGACAAGGTCGCCGGGATGACCGAGACCTTCATCAAGGAGCGCAGTCACAACCTCACCGGCAAGGTCGAGAAGGTCACGATCGACGACGCGAGCGCCTTTCTCGCCCGGTTTCACAATGGCTCGCTCGCAACCTTCGAGGCGACGCGTTACGCGCGCGGCCACAAGGCGCTCTACACGTTCGAAATCAACGGCGCGAACGCATCGATCATGTGGGATCTGCACGATCTCCACCGCCTGCAATATTTCGATCATAGCGACGAAGGCAGGGTGCGCGGCTGGCGTGCGCTGCACATCACCGACAGCGACCACCCCTACATGAAGCATTGGTGGGTGCCCGGCCTGCAGATCGGCTATGAGCACACCTTCATTCACCAGGCCGCCGATTTCCTGGAAGGCCTGGCTACGGGCAAGCCGGCGAGCCCGACGTTCCGCGACGCGCTCGCCACCGACCGGGTCACCGACGCGGTGCTCAAGTCGGCTGGGTCGGGCCGCTGGGAGACCGTCGCTTCCTAGCGGCTGGCGGTCGTGGCTGGCCGCCGGCGCAAATTGCAATTCAGTGGAATCGTCATTGCGAGGACCCCCGGGCTTTGACCCGGGGGGACGAAGCAATCCAGACGCCCCGGAGTGCTTCGATCTGGATTGCTTCGCTTCGCTCGCAATGACGGTCGCGCTTCCATCCAAATGCAATTTGCTCTAGCGCAATGATTGCAGACTTCCTCGAAATCGCTCGGAGCTAGGTCCAGATGGCGCGACCGGATCGCCAGGCAATCGTCGCCCGGCTCACGGCGATGGTCCGCGAACGCAAGCCGATCATCGGCGGCGGGGCGGGCACGGGCCTGTCGGCGAAATGCGAGGAGATGGGCGGGATCGATCTCATCGTCATCTACAATTCGGGGCGCTATCGCATGGCCGGGCGCGGTTCGGCCGCCGGGCTCCTGGCGTTCGGCAACGCCAACGAAATCGTCAAGGAGATGGCGCGAGAAGTTCTGCCCGTGGTCCGGCATACGCCCGTGCTCGCTGGGGTCAATGGCACGGACCCGTTCGTGCTGATGCCGCAGTTCCTCGCCGAGCTCAAATTGATGGGGTTCGCGGGCGTGCAGAATTTCCCGACCGTCGGGCTCTTTGACGGCGTCATGCGCGCAAGTTTTGAGGAAACCGGGCTCGGCTTCGGGCTCGAAGTGGACATGATCGCGCAGGCGCACGAGCTCGATCTCTTGACGACCCCGTATGTGTTCAACGCGGGCGAGGCGGAAGCGATGGTTCGCGCCGGCGCCGACGTCATCGTCGCCCATATGGGGGTCACCGTCGGCGGTTCGATCGGCGCCGCATCGGCAAAGTCGCGCGAGCAGTGCGTGGACGAGATCGACCGCATCGCCGACGCCGCGCTCAGGATTCGCGGCGACGTCATCGTGCTCTGCCACGGCGGCCCGATCGCGACCCCGGACGACGCGCAATTCATGCTGCGCGCATGCCGCTCCTGTCACGGATTCTATGGCGCGAGCAGCATGGAGCGTCTGCCGGTCGAAGTCGCGCTGACCGAACAGGCGCGAAAGTTCAAGCAAATCGGTTTCTAGAGCACGGCGAAATCAGGTGGAATTGAACAGCGGCGAGGCAGGGCGCCGCGCGCGATCGAGGCGCGCCTCGCGAACCTCCCGTCGCGAGGGTTGAGCGGAAAGCAGCTCCCTGCTCGTCCAAAATTCCCTGCTCGTCGTCCAAAATTCCCTGCTCGCGGGAAAAAATTCCCTGCTCCGGGCAAAAAAATTCCCTGCTCCCGCGAAAAAATTCCCTGCTCCGTTCCCTGCTATTTCTCCGCTCCTGAGCCGCGGCGTTGAGGATGTTTTCGCTTGACCAAGGCCATCAGCGGCGCCGGCTCCCGGCCTCTTTTTCCTTTCGCAAGCGGCTCAGCGGGCGCTTTAATTCTCGTCTTTTCAAAGGCTCATCATATTTTCCTTTTCCAGAAACACAATTCGTGCCAGAATGCCAAAACCGCTTTCGAACACGGCGGCGCAGGATCGACGGCGGCGAAAAATCTCACCTCACATTTTCGCAGTTTTTCTTCTAGCGCCGCAATTATAACATTCAATATATGTTTATTACCCCGCCGAGCCTTGGCGATACTACGGCTATTGAACGTTTAATAAGCCCACGGTCCTCACACGCCCCAGCGAAGGGCGGCCGTGTGGACGGGGGCGTCCCAAAGGCTCGCCGCAGGACCCTCGAGCAACGACAGCGTGATCGACGCGCCCGCCATGTCGAGCGACGTCACATACGAGCCGACGAGCGAGCGGGTCGGTTTGAGGCCGGCGCCAGCGATGACCCGCGCGGCCTCGTGATAGAGGAGATAGAGTTCGATGAGAGGCGTGGCTCCAAATCCGTTGACGAACAGAATCGTCTCGGCGCCGCGCTTGGGCGCGAGGTCGACGAGGATCGCCTTGACCATTTCCTCGACTATCTCTCGCGCCGACGCGAGAGGGACACGGCGTCTACCCGGCTCGCCATGAATGCCGACGCCCATTTCGACCTCCTTGTCGCCAAGTTCGAAATTAGGCTTGCCCGCGGCCGGGACCGTGCACGAGGTCAGCGCAACGCCCATCGAGCGCGTCCGCCAATTCACCCCCTGCCCCAACGCCTGAAGTTCAGCCCGCGGCATTCCCGTTTCGGCCGCGGCGCCGACGATCTTCTCCACGATGAGCGTGCCGGCCACACCGCGCCGCCCAGTCGAATAGGTCGAAGTTTCGACCGCGACATCGTCGTCGGTGATGACGGCGGCGCAGCGCCCGTCGGTCATCTCCGCCGCCATCTCGAAGTTCATGACGTCGCCTTCGTAATTCTTGACGATCAGGATGACGCCAGCGCCCTGATCGACCGCCTCAACCGCGGCGACCATCTGATCCGGAGTGGGCGAAGTGAAAATCTGTCCCGGGCACGCCGCGTCCAGCATCCCAAGGCCGACAAAACCGGCATGTAGCGGTTCGTGACCGGAACCGCCGCCCGAGATCAGCGCGACCTTGCCGGGCGCGAGCGTCTTCCGACGAATGAACTTGCGTTCGTGGCCGGCGACGATGATGTCGGCATGGGCGGCGACGAAACCATCGAGGCTCTCCTCGAGCAAGGTTTCAGGTGAATTCAGAAATTTCTTCATCGGAGCGCCCTCCATCCCCACAGCCCGGCATCGCGCCGGCGGTCATTCCTCCAAGGCGACGAGGCGCGCGAAGCGGCGCGCAGTGTCGCGGATCAGTTCATCGAAAGCCCGATTTTTCTTTGCGTCGCCGAAGTCAAAAACTTCAATCTTGAGTGCGCGCAAACTCGGGCTTTCGCGCGAGCGCCTGAGCCGATTGGGATGCGCCGAGTCAAAGTAGTCCAAAAAAGCTCGCCTGTCGGTCGGTGAGAAATGACAGATTTCGAAAATGAGATCGAGATGTGGAGCCGGGATTGGGGCCGGATTGGCTGGGTTCGTTATGTGCGAAATGAAGCTGCAATTCTTTCCGAGCGCGCTCGCAAGTCTTTGCCGAGTGCCGGAGGGCCGCTGGTTCAGAACATTGCGCAATATGGTCTTGTACGCTTCGACTTTCGCTGCTTTCGCGTCGCGGGCCGGAGCGTCAGTCATCCGGCGCCGCCCGGAGACAACCTGACGCGCGCGATCGCTTCTTTGGTCCGCCCGAGCGCCGCCGGGGTTACCGACAGAACTCGCAGGCCTGCATTCAGGAGAGGTCCGACAAGCTTCGGCTCCCCAGCCGCATCGCCACAAAGGCTGACTTTCCGGGAGGCCTTTGCGCCGTGAGCCGCAACCCGCGCAATGAGGCCCAAGACAACCGGATGACTTGGATCGTTCAGAGCGGCGACCGCGTCGTTGTCTCGCGCCGCCGCCATGACATATTGAGTGAGATCGTTCGATCCAATCGAAAAGAAAGCCGCGTCGAATGTTTCCAAGGCGAGGGCGGCGGCGGGGACCTCGACCATGATGCCGAGTTCAGGTCGACGACAGGGGAGCCCCGAATCTTGCACCGCGTCGAAAGCCTCGTCGAGATATTTGCGCGCAAGCTCGAGTTCGGCCGGAACGGAGACCATCGGCAGCATCACTTCGACGCTGCCGTGCGCAGCCGCTCTGCACAAAGCCCGCAGTTGCGTACGAAATGGATCGGGCCGGTGGAGCGAAAGTCGGATCCCGCGCAAGCCGAGGAATGGATTGGCCTCGTGATCGAGCGTTAGCCCAGCGATTGGCTTATCTGCTCCCGCGTCGAGGGTGCGAATGGTGACTGGTTTGCCGGCCGCCCATTCCGCCAGCCGGCGGTAAGCGCGATATTGCGTTTCTTCATCCGGAAGTCCTCCTGCTCCGCTGAACAGGAATTCAGTTCGGACCAGACCGATCCCATCGCAGCTCGCCGGATCGAGCCTCTCAATTTCGGACGGGTCGCCGACATTGATGCACACCGCAATCGCAGTCCCGTCAGCGGTCACGGCCGGACGCATCAAGTACTCGGCCGTGGCATCTGCGGCTCGATCCGCAGCCTCGACACGCGCCGCGAAATCTTCCCGCGTCTCGGGCGCCGGATCGAGGCATAGCGTCGCGCTTTCACTGTCGATAAGGGCTTCACGTCGTCCCGCCACCCCGGTCAAATCAAGTGGAAGCCCGACGATCATGGGAATCCCTCGCGCTCGCGCGAGTGTCGCCACGTGGCCGGATGCGCTGCCGCGCGTCAGAGCGATGCCGCCGCCCCGGCTCCAATCTGTCGCCAGGAAGTGAGAAGGGGTCATATCCTCGCCGACGATGATCGCGCCAGCGGGCGGACCTGGCTCTGCCGCCGCTCCGAAAAGGATCGCGAGAACCCGATCTCTTATGTCCTTGAGGTCGCTGGCGCGGGCCTTGAAATGCTCATCGCCGGACGCCTCGTAGCCGGCGATCTCGCCGTCGAGCGCCTTTCGCCAGCCCAGGTCCGCGCTCGCGCCCGCCGCGATCATGTCGAACGCCGGTTGCGCCAGCGCATCATCCTCCAGCATCGCGATCTGGAAAGCGAGGATATCCGCCCCTTCGCCGTCGGCTTTAGCGGCCATGCCCGAGAGCTGGGAAACCGCCGACGCGATCGCGTGACGCAGCGCCCGCTCCTCAGCGGCCGGCTCGCCCGTGCTGCGCTTTCGCGACTCGGCGCTCAGCAGCACCGCGAGCGGGCCCGCCGCAAAGCCGGCCGAAGCAACGCGCCCGGTGAGTCGAAGCTCAGCCATCCGCATTCTCGGATCGACCCTCTGCCGGCTTGAGCTCGTCTCCATGGAAGTCGATGGCGACGAGCTCGCGCAGGGCGTCGATCGCCTCCGCCGCATCCGGACCCCGCGCTCGGAAATACAAAGTCGCGCCCTTCGCCGCCTTGACCGCCATCACTTTGACGATGCTCTTGGCGTCGACCCACGGACCATTCTCCGTCAGCCCCACCTCGATGTGCGACGCAAAGGTCTTGGCGAGCTTCGTGAGCTTGACCGAGGGGCGAGCATGAAGCCCGATCGGGTTCGTCAGCAACGCCGAATGGGTGGCGACGAAATCAGTCATGCGAAGGTCTCGATCCGGTCCAAACGCGCCCGCCCGGACGCGCAACCGCACGGTCAAAATGCAAGCGTTTCTTCCCGATGGATCGGACGGCCGCGCTCATGGCGACAATTCTTCGGCGGTGCGACGGACGGTCGCCAGGTTGGCGCCGCCTGACGCCTCTGTCGCCGCGATAACCGCCCCCTCGACGATCGGCGCGTTGCAGATGACGACGCGGCCTCGCTTATCCTCAGCCAGCATCTCAATCGCCATCTCGCTGTTCGTCTCGGCCCCCCCAAGATCGACCAGGATCGCGACGCCGGCTTCGGACCATGCGCGATGGATAGCCTCGGTAATCGCCTCAAAGCTTGTCCCGAGTTTTCCTGCCGGGTCGCCGCCGGTCCAGGCGAGGGGAAAGTCTCCCCCGACCATCTGCCGGACCATGTCGGCTGCGCCTTCGGCGACCTTCGGCGAATGTGATACGATGACGATGCCGACGGTGGACATCAACCGGCTCCGAATTCGTCGCAGAGCGCCGCGATCATGAGCGACGAAGACCGGGCGCCGGGATCGACATGGCCGATCGAGCGTTCGCCGAGAAAAGAGGCGCGGCCCCGCGTGGCGCGCATCGGCGCTGTGGCCTCCTCGGCTGCCAGCGCCGCCCTTTTGACGACCCCCGCGTCGCCCCCCGCCGCGAAAGCGCGTTGCGCCGGAATGAGGACATCGAGCATCGTCTTTTGGCCGGCGTCGCTTTTGCCCCGCGTCCGGACCGCGGCGATTGCCGCGTCGAACCCGGCCACAAACTGGGCCCGAGACGGATCGGCCGGCAGTTCCTTGCCGAGCGCAAGAAAGAGCGTGCCATAGAGCGGACCCGATGCGCCGCCAACTTTCGTCACCAACTTCATGCCGACAGTCTTGAGGAGATCAGGCAGACCCATCGCCGAAAGTGCATCAAGGTCCTGCAGCACCGCCTCGACACCCCGCTTCATGTTGTAGCCATGGTCGCCGTCGCCAATGGCGGCGTCGAGCGCCGTCAGCTCATCGGCGTGGGCCACGATGCGTTCCGCAACCGCGGCGATCGTCCTGCGCTTCCGTTCCCTATCGAGAGAATGAAAAGCCTCCGACAGTCGAGGCGCGGCGTCCGCGGCGACAGCCATTTCGCCAGCCCTCAAATTGCTGATCTCGCTCATCGCACGCTCAAGTACCAGGAGTAGAGAAGCGCGGAGCCGAGAGCCAGCAGCGTGACGATGACGAAGATGACGATGATGATGACGGCCCCCTTGACCAGCGAGCCAAAGGTCCTTCCCGGCGTGCAGAGAGGCACCAGGTTGAACGCCAGTCCAGCGAACACGACGAGGCCAGCTCCTACCGAATAGAGCGCCAACGAGAAGGGCTGAAACAGCAGGACGAGCGAAAGAACGCTGACAATGATGATGGCGCTCTCCACCATCTTCGCCTGCTTCGCGGTCATTCCGGCCTGCGTCGGGTTGTCGGGCGGCGGCTGGAACTGCGTCATCCTACGTGGTTCCCCAATTCATCAAAGACGTGGAGTTGACCGGTTTTGCACCGCACCGCGACGCGGACGCCTGCCGCCGGCGCGACGTTGCTTGGCACGACGCAGCGCAGGTCCACGCCCTGCTCGACCAGGTGAGCAAGCGTCTCCGCTCCCATCGGTTCCGTCATATCGACGCTGGCGTGCAACGCATCGGCGGAGCCGGGATCGACAAATTCGAAACTGCGCGGACGAATGCCCAGAGTCACTTTGCTTCCGGGCGCAAGCATCGCCACGGCTCGATCAACCGCGGCGGATATTGTCTCGCCAAGAACCGCGAACCGCGCGGTCACTGCGCCGTTCGGCTCTTTCTCTCCAAAGTCGACCAGCGTCGCCGCCAAAAGGTTCATCTGCGGCGTCCCGATGAAACTGGCGACGAAGAGATTGGTCGGTTTGGAAAAGAGTTCGTGCGGCGACGCAACCTGCTCAACCTTCCCCTTTTGCATGACTGCAATCCGATCCGCCATGGTCAAGGCTTCGATCTGATCGTGAGTGACGATGACCGTGGGCTTATCGAGTTTGCTCAGGATCTCCTTGATCTGGGTGCGCATCGTCTGACGCAACTGGATGTCGAGACGGCTCAGCGGCTCGTCAAAAAGAAAGCACGTGGGCTCGCGGATGATCGACCGTCCGACCGCGACCCGCTGCTTTTCCCCCTCGCCGAGCTGATGAGGGCGGCGCTTCAGAATTGTCGTGAGGTCGAGCGCCTCGCTGACGCGGGCGACCCGCTTGGCTATCTCAGCGCCGCTGAGCATTCTCGGCGTGCAAGGGATAGGCGAGGTTCTCCTCGACGGAGAGGCTCGGATACAATGCGTAGAACTGGAACGCCATCGCCACGTTGCGCTCGCGCGCGGGCAGGTCGTTGACTCGTTTTCCGGCAATCATGATGTCGCCGGAAGTCGCCCACTCCAAGCCGGCGATCATGCGCAGCATCGTCGTCTTGCCGCAGCCGGAGGGTCCGAGCAGGCACATCACTTCGCCTTGACCGACGTCGAGATCCGCCTTGTCGACTGCGACCAGGGCGCCGAACCGCTTCGTTACGCTGTCGAGTTTGATGTCGAACATTCCGGGAACTCGTTACTTCCTGATCGTGCCGAAGGTCACGCCGCGGAGAAGCTGGTTTTGCAGCACGAACGTGACGATGACGACCGGGATGATGAACAGCGTTTCGATCGCCGACAGGAGTCCCCAATCCACCCCGACCTGACCGCCGATCGTTCGGGCGATCGCCACCGGGACAGTGCGCGTCTCGGTCCCGGTCAACATCAAGGCGAACAGGAATTCGTTCCAGGTGAGAATAACCGCGAATACGAAAGTCGCCGCCAGGCCGCCGTACACCTGCGGCAGGCAGATCTTTCGAAACACGCTCCACTCGGAACTGCCGTCCATGCGCGCGGCGTCCTCGATATCGCGGTCGAGGTCGTCGAAGAAACTCTTCGCCATCCAAATCGAGAACGGAAGGTTGAAGGCGGTATAAAGCGCGATGATGCCGGTGTAGGTGCCGCTGAGGTCGAAGACACGGAACAGGACGAAGATCGGAATGATCGCGATGATCGGCGGCAGCATGCGCGTCGTCAGAATAATGAAGAGATATGTGTCGTTGCCGCGCAGCGGAAAGCGCGAGAAGCCATAGGCCGCCGCGGTGCCGATGACCAGTGCGAGAAAAACGCTGGTGCCGCCGATGAACAGGCTGTTGAAGAAATACAAGCTAAAGCCGGAATTGGTGGTCCCGCTGCCCTGTATGTCGGCGCGAAAGAAGACCGAATAGAAATTGCTCAAGGTCGGCGTGAACAGGAACTTGATCGGCATCGCCAGCGCGTCTGGCCGGGTCTTGAAGGCCGTCGTCAGGATGAAAAAGACCGGGAAGAAATATATGCAGCTGACAATCGCCGCGCCGAGGGTGCGGCCCCAGCCCGCCTTCCCGATCGCCCTGACTTCGCGCGCCTTCTCCATTTCACGCCTCCGCTCGACGGGTCTGGATGGCGTAGAGGTAGAGGCTGGTCAGCACTATTACCGCGAACAGCATGATGTAGCCCAGGGCCGACGCAACGCTGGTGCGGAAGAACTGAAACGCCAGACGGTACACGTAGACCGACACGGTTTCGGTCGACGAGCCGGGGCCGCCTTCGGTGAGGATATAGACGACGTCGAAAATCTTGAACGTCTCGATGGTGCGGAACAGGAGCGCCAACAGCAGCAAGCTTCGAATGTAGGGGAACGTGATCGTCCGGAACCGGCGCCACCACCCGGCCCGATCGATCTCAGCGGCTTCGTAAAGATATTTCGGAACACTGACGAGCCCCGCCAACACGAGGAGCATTACGAACGGGGACCACATCCACGCATCCGCGAGCACCACGGCGATCGTCGCGCGCGTCGGCGTCGACAGGATGACGAAGGTCTCCGGAGTGAACAGTGAAATGAAACGGCTAATGAAGCCCAGTGTCGGGTCATAGAACAACTTGAAGAAGACCCCGACCGCGCTCAAGGACAGCATCATCGGCGCGAGCACGAGCATCAAGAGATACCGGCGAAGCGGGAATTCCTGCGCGAATAGCAGCGCCAGCAGAAATCCTACGACAAGCTGCACCGCCACGCTGCCGACGACGATGGTCGCGGTATGCTGGAATCGCTCCCAAATGTCTGGGTCGGTCAGCACGTCTTCGTAGTTGCCGAGGCCCTTGAAAACCGGCGCCGCAATTCGATTGGCTTTGTACTCGAAGAAGCTAAGGCCAAATGACCACATCAACGGAAAGATATTGACGACAAAGAGGACGACGAGCGCCGGCGTGATCAAAAGCGGCCCGCGCCGTTCGGGGCTCATCAGCCAGCCGAGAAAACCCGCGGCGCTGCGAGACGGAGGTCGGGCAGCCGCACCGCTCATTGACGTTTCCGGATTTGCGATTGAAGTCATGATGTCGAAGCCGCAGGGTCGGAAAACTCGCTCCGGGCGGCAGGAACGTTCGCGCCGGCCGAGAGGAGGAGCCGCCGCCGCGCCAAGGCGAACGGCTCCGTTTCTCAGATGATGTCGCTTACTTGATGCGACCGGCTTCGCGCAGCGTCTTATCCTGGAATGCGGCGATCGTGTCCAACGCCTCCTTGGCGCTGACCTGGCCGGTGATCGCCTTGTCGATCTGCTCCTGCTGTTCGGTCAGCAGGGGGAAGAACTCCGGAATGTGCCAGACGTCCTTCTGCCACCGATAATTATCGAGGTAAGCCCGGTTGTAGGGCGCCCACGTCGCGTAGGCTGGATCATCCATCACGCTCAGCAGACCGGACTGACCGCCAGCCTTGACGAAGTTGATCTGGACGGGCTTGGACTCCCACCATTTCACGATATCGAGAGCCTCCTTGATCACCTCATCGCTGTTCCAAGTCGTTAGCACGAAGGGCTGACCGCCGATGTTCGACCAGCGGACGATCGAGCCGTCGGGCGCGCGAGTCCCCGGGGGCTCCGAGAAACCGGTCTTATCCGACACTTTCGACAGTTTCGGATTGATGACTGGCCCCATCACGCCGACCCAGTCGACGATCGCCGCCACCTTGCCCTGCATGTAGAGATCCTGGACGACGAAAATGTCCATCTGCCCGGTCTTGGCGACCGGCGGCATGTACTTCTCCAAGCTCAGGTAGTGCTCGAACGCCTTGACCGCCTTGTCGGAATTCACGACGCCGAGCGCCGGCTTGGTGGCAGTTTCGTCCCAAATGTCGCCGCCGGCCTCCCAGATAAAGCCGTTCAGCTGCATCGAGGAGAAGTCATACGGCTTCCCCATCTGATAGGCGATGCCGTAGAAATCATCGTCAGCCACGCCGTCGCCGAGCTTGTCGCCCTTCTTGCGTTGGAAGAACTTCCCGATATTCTCAAAGCGGCCCCAGTCCACGTCCTCCCATTCATTATAGTAGCAAGGCAGGACCTGATTGAACTGCTTCTTGAAATTCGCCCGTTCCGTGGGATTGCAGAACAGATCCTTCCTGAAAGCGGTGACCAGATTGTCGGGGAATTGCGGGAACCCGTAATAATTCGTGGATTTGTACGGATAGGAAGATGAAGTCGAGAGCAGGACCGGGTGCAAGTCCGCAATGACAGCCTGCAATTCCGGATCAGCGTCGATATATTTGTTTAGCTTGAGGTAGTGGCCGCCCTCGACGAAATCGCCCAGCCACTGGCTGTCGGTGACGATCATCTGGTACTTCTTCTCTCCTGACGAGAGCGAAGCCGCCACGCGCTGATAGAAGCTGCCCCAAGGAATGAAGTCGATGACCAACTTCACGTTGTTGCCCGACTTCGCCTTATAGGTCTTGTCGAACTCCTCCTGCATGAAGCGGGTCGGCAGCCAGTCTGGCGCCGCCATGTTGATGACGATGTCCTTGGCGCTCGCGGGAACCGGCGCGAGCGCCGTCCCCATTAATGCGCCGGCGGCAGCCAATGCCGCAACCGATACTTTAACCACTCCCATCACCTGTTTCCTCCCTGTTGCACTTGCTGCTTTCTTCACACGCCTTCTCTGAGCGCTCTTCGACGCTTCAGTTCGCCGCGTTCGCCCCGTCGCGACGAATGGCCGTACCTGTTTCCTGGGCGAAAAGACAAAGATCGTCGCTCCTCAATGCGCAGTTGATCGACGCGTCACTGGCAATGCCAAAAGCGCGCTCCTGCGGCAGGACCATCCTCAAGCGTTGACCGGCGCCCGCAACGATATCGAGGATCGTCACGTCGCCGAGCGGCTCGGTCAGGAAAACCTGGGCAGGAAATCGGGGTCCGAACCCGGACTGAACTGACGGGCCGACAGGCTCGATCGCCTGAGGGCGGACTCCGACCATGAGTTTCGCGCCCGGCGCAAAGTCGCGCAAGCTCATCGCCCACGGCGCGGCGTCAACGTCGACAAACGGCAATTCGAGCGTCCGCCTGCCCGGCGCCTCCTTGAGGGTCGCCGCGACCAAATTGATCGGCGGATCGCCGACAAGCGAGGCGACGAATTCATCGCGCGGCTCCGAATACAGGGCTTGAGGCGCGCCGATCTGGACAATGCGGCCCTCCCTCAACACGCCGATCCGATGACCCATGCTGAGCGCTTCAAGCTGGTCGGGCGTGGCGTAGATCATCGTCGTATCGCCCAACTCGCGATGCAGCCGCTTGAATTCGGCGCGGGTGTCGTGTCGCAACTTGGCGTCAAGGTTGGTGAGCGGTTCGTCCAGCAGCAAAAGCTTGGGCCGCCGGATGAGCGCCCGGCCGATCGCGCACCGCTGTTGTTCGCCGCCGCTCAAAGTGTTCGGCTTGCGCGCGAGCGCATGCGAAAGACGCAACATCTCGGCGATCTCTCCGACCCGCTTCTTGATTTCTCCGGCGGGCGTGCGCGCCTCCCGCAAGGGATAGGCGAGATTCTCGAAAGTCGACAAGTGCGGATAGAGCGCAAAGGTCTGGAACACCATCGCCGTGTCGCGCGCGCGCACCGGGATGTCGGCGACGTCGCGGCCGTCCAGCAGCACCTCGCCGCTGTCGGCGCGCTCGATTCCCGCGATAATGCGCAACAGCGTCGTCTTGCCGGCGCCGCTCGGGCCGAGGATCGCAAAAAACTCACCGGGCTCAGCGGCAAAACTCGCGCCGCGCAATGCGTCGACCGCTCCAAACCGTTTGCGAACGTCGTTGATGGTCAACTGCATCGCCCGGACCCTTGCGCCTCAACTCCCAGTGCGGTCGACGTTCTAAGGCCGTTGAACTCGACCCCGCCAACTCTGAACGAAGCGCGCCATTGCGCTTCGTTGTCTAGTTTAGTAAACATGGATTATTAAACAAAGCAACAAGAAAATTCGCGCGCCCGAACCCCTTTCGCTCGGGCCCGGAGCCCGGGCCCGGAGTTTGTGGCGAAGTCGCCGTCAGTGTGGACTTTGGCGCGGTTGGTCCCTTAGGCTGCTACGCCACTCGTGAAGAAGTCAATAGCCGGTACAGGGAGGAGCGGTTTGAGCACCGTGACGCTGAGCGTCGCCCCGAACATCTCCGACCGCCGAAAAGAGCAGCTCCTTGGCGCCAGCGCTGCCCCTTTTATCGCGCCGGCGCTGGCGGTCCTATGCCTGATCAACGTGCTGCCGTTTCTTTGGTCGATCGGCATTTCGTTCTTCCATTTTCGCGCCGATCGGCTCAACACTCCGCCGCGCTTCCTATGGTTCGGCAATTATCTCAACTTGATCGGCGATCCCGACGTTTGGGAGCACTTCACCAACACGGGAATCATGATCGCCTCCAGCGTTTCGATCCAGATTGTGATCGGCGGCCTGTTGGCCTTTCTGCTCTATCGACCCTTTCCTGGGCGTCGTCTGGTGATGATGCTCGTGCTCACGCCGATGCTGCTCTCGACGGTCGCCGTCGGCACGTTTTTCAGCCTGTTTTACGATCCGACGTTCGGCATCGTGAGCGCGTTGGCGCGACCGTTCACCGGCGCAGCGTTTGCGCCGCTGGGCACGCCATTTTCGGCGATGACGAGCCTGGTCGTGGCCGATGCGTGGATGTGGTCGCCATTCGTCATGATGCTGCTGCTGGCCGGCCTGGACGGCGTCCCCCCCTATCTGCTCGAGGCCGCGGAAATCGATCGGGCCTCTCGCTGGCGGCGGTTCTGGACCGTGACTTTCCCGGCCATCCGCGGCGTCCTCCTCCTCGCGCTCCTATTCCGGACGATAGAATCCTTCAACATGTTCGACCTTATTTACACGATTACCAACGGCGGCCCCGGCGTGTCGACGGAGAGCGTATCAACCGAAATATACGACACCGCGTTCGTCCTTTTCGAGTCGGGACGGGCCTCAGCCCTAGGCAACCTCAGCGTATTCGTCGTCATCGTCCTCACCCGAGTTTATTTCCATGCGATCCGATTGCGCCGGGAGGCGGCTGATGCGTGACGAACTGTCGCTGGCCGCGAGAGGCTCCGCCGACTGGAAGCGCACGACCGTCGCCACCTCGGTCGGTTTGGTTTATTTTTTTCCGGTCATCTGGATGATTCTCGCAGCCTTCAAGACGCGTCAGGACGCCCTCGCGACGCCGCCAAAATTGTTCTTTACGCCAACGTTTGAACATTTCTGGGCGTCGTTCCATAGGGTGTCCGCCGACGGCCAGCGGGTGGTCGATTCTGGGCTCGCGCGCAATTTCGCCAACAGCATTTGCATTTCACTGATCAGCGTCGCGCTCGCGCTCCTCTTGGGCGCGATCGCGGCCTACGGTTTCGCGCGGCTCCGTCTGGCGGGTCGCGACTATTATATGTTTTATATCCTCGTCCTTCGAATGGTCCCGCCGATCACGGCGATCGTGCCGCTCTACTTCCTGTTCCGGGTTACCGGGCTCGGCGGCGGGTATGTGGCGATCATAGCGGTCTACACCGCGTTCAATCTTCCATTCGCTATTTGGATGCTGAAGAGTTTCATCGACGAACTGCACCGGCCGATCGAAGAAGCGGCCCGACTTGACGGCAGTTCGCATCTCAAAATCCTCCTGCGAATATGTCTGCCGCAGATGCGCGCCGGATTCGCGGCGACAGCGATCATCGCATTTATCTTCACCTGGAACGACTTTCTGTTCAGCCTTCTGTTGACGAGCGTCGACACCCGGACCGTTCCTGTGGCGATGACGCGCGTCGTCGGCGCCGATGTCGGCGTCGACTGGGGAGTCTTCGCCGCGATCGGCACGATCTACCTCCTGCCGGTTCTGCTCATTGCTTTTTTTCTCCAAGGCCAGCTTCTGCGCGGCGTCACCTTCGGCACGGTGCCGCGCTAGAGACGCTTGGACGCCCCTACGACGCCAAGTCTATGACTTCGGTCACGAGACCGGCTGGATCGGCGCTTTGGCCGACATGGATCTGAAACCGCCCAGGCTCGAGGACCGGAGCGAGATTCGGGCCAATGAACGAAAGATCGCTCGCGGACAGGCGCCATATCGCCCGCCCGTGCTCCCGACCCCGGAGCGCGATCTTGCGGACGCCCTTCAGCTCCAAGAGCGGCGGCGCGACGCTGGCGACCAAGTCTCGAATGAACAGGAACAGCGTCGCTTCGCCGTCAAGCTCGCTATCGTTGCGGACTGTGACCGAGACTTCGAAGTCCTCGCCCGCCCTCACCCTGTTTGGATCACAACGCAGGTCGAGGAGCGCGAAGCGGCTGTATGAAAGCCCGTGACCAAAGGGAAATTGCGGCGTCGCCGGGACATCGAGATACGAACTCGAGTAATGCTCGCCCACTTTTGTCGGCCGGCCGGTCGGGCGCTGGCGGTAGAAGATCGGGATCTGTCCGACCTCGCGCGGCCAACTCAGCGGCAATCTTCCGGTCGGATTGAAGCCCCCGGTCAACACGTCGGCGATGGCATGTCCGGCTTCATTGCCGAGAAACCAGGCGGCGAGGACGGCGTCGGCCCGTTCGAACAGCCATGACAGCGTCAGCGGACGGCCTGAAGACAGCACGACGACGACCGGCCTACCGAGGTCGAAGACCGCCTCGGCGAGCTCGCGCTGACGCCCGGGCAGCCCGAGATCGGCTCGACTCGCCGCTTCTCCGCTCATCGACGCGGCTTCGCCGAGGCAGAGCACGACGACTTCGGCCTCGGCGCAGAGACCGACCGCAGCGGAAATCCCATCCGTATCTTGTCCCGCGATCTCGACGCCAGCCGCGTGATCGATGCGGCAGAGCGGCAGAGCGGCTTCAAGTCCCTGGAGAATGGACACGGGGTCCCGAGCGCGACCCGCGGACGCCCACGGCCCCAGCATCTCGGCCGGCGCCGAGGCCAGGGGGCCGATCAGGGCGATTCGCTTCATCTCGGGCGAAAGGGGCAATATGGCGGTGCGTCGCGTCAGCAGCACGATCGCCCGCCGCGCCGCCTCGCGCGCCAGTTCGCGCCGCTCCGTATCTCTCGCGCCGTGCGGCCAGGCCGAGCCACGCCGGTAGGGGTCGTCGAAGAGGCCGAGACGCTCTTTCAGCGTCAGCACCCGCCGCACGCTGGCGTCGATCGCGATCATTGTCACGAGGCGGCGCTTAAGCGCCTCAGGCAAGCCGCGGACGTAGGCGTTGCTGAACATGTCAATGTCGACGCCGGCGTTGAGAGCCAGCGCGGCCGCCTCGACGGCATCCGCCGCCACGCCATGGTTCATGAGTTCCGCGACTGCGTTGTAGTCGCTGATCAACACGCCCTCGAAGCCAAGTTCCCTCCGCAGCCAACCATGCAGCAACGGAGCGTTGGCGGTCATCGGCACGCCTGCAAGATCGATGAAAGCCGGCATGACCGCCGCCGTGCCCGCGGCGACGGCGGCGGAAAACGGCGGCAGGTAGATCTCGCGCAGCGTTCTTTCGGACGCGTCGACCGAGGCGTATTCGCGCCCGGCGGTGACGGCGCCATAGGCGCAAAAATGCTTGGCCGTGGCCGCGAGGCTGTCGGCGGCGGCAAGGTCGCGGCCCTGAAAGCCGAGCGTCTTGGCGGCGGCCATTTGCGAAGCCACCCAGGTATCTTCGCCTGGGCCTTCGACAATGCGTCCCCAGCGCGGGTCGCGCGCCACGTCAAGCATCGGCGCAAAGGTGAGGGCGACGCCGTCCTGCGTCGCCTCCTCCGCCGCGGCGCGCGCCGTTTTCTCCCAAAGGTCGGGAGAAAACAGGCAGGCCTCCGCCAAGGGAACGGGAAATATCGTGCGGTGGCCGTGGATGACGTCGAGGCCAAGCAGGAGAGGGACGCCGAGGCGGGATTCTTCCACCGCGAGGCGCTGGATGGCATGGACCTCGTCCGCGCCCCAGTGATTGAGCAGGCTTCCAATCCGCCCCGCCCGAATCCCCTCGTGGATGTCGCCCAGCTGGCCGGGGCCGGTGATCGCCAGGGTGGACGCGACCATGTTCAGCTGACCGATCTTTTCCTCGATCGTCATCGCTGCGAGCAGCGTATCGATGCGTCCCATGTCCTTGCCTTGCCGTGAGCCGCAAGCGGATGGCCTCGACCGGACATCTATCTTAGACCAGAAATCGGCTTGGCAAGGAGCGCCCCCCGAGTAAAACGGCCGTCCCTTCGGGATACGCAGCGTCCGCAAGACGACCTGGCCGGATCATGCGAGAATGGGCGCGGGGGAGACGGATCGAATTCGATGGCGCAGCAATCAACTCAACCACCAGACGACCCGGCAAGCGCCGACAAGGCGACGCTGAGCGGTCTTTTTTCCGATTTCCTGTGGATGGCCGCAGGCTTCTGGGCCTCACCCCAGCGCAACAAGCTCATAGGGTTAGGCGGCGCGCTCGTCGCGGTCGTGGGCGCGACGGCCTACATGCAGATCAGGCTCAATTCCTGGAACCGCCCATTCTACAATGCGCTGACCAACAAGGATATGCCGGGCTTCCTCTCACAGCTGGTGGTCTTCGGCGAGCTGGCGGGAATACTCCTCGTCCTCAACGTCGCGCAGATGTGGCTCAACCAGACCTCCAAAGTTGTGCTGCGCCAGGGCCTGGTCGACGATCTCCTGAACGAATGGCTCAAGCCGAAGCGGGCCTTTCGCCTGTCGAATTCAGGCGTCATCGGCGCCAACCCGGACCAGCGCCTTCAGGCTGACGCGCAGCACCTGACCGATCTTTCAACGGACTTGGGCATTGGCCTGCTGCAATCGAGTCTTCTTCTGTTGTTGTTTGTCGGCGTCCTTTGGGGACTCTCGCGGGGCGAGTTCCTGCCTTTGGCCGGTCGCGACTTCTCCCCGCCCGGCTATCTTGTGTGGTGCGCGCTTCTCTACGCCGGCGCCGCGTCCTATCTGAGCTGGCGGGTCGGCCGTCCGCTGATCGATCTCAATGCCGAGCACTATGCGCGAGAGGCCGAATTTCGTTTCGCGCTCGTGCGGATAAACGAGCACATCGACGGCATCACCCTCTATGGCGGCGAAGCCGATGAGAGGAGGAGCCTCAACGGAGTTTTCGGCAGCGTGCTCGGCATTTCACGCCAGATTGTCAGCGCGGTTACGCGGCTGACGTGGATTACCGCCGGCTATGGCTGGTTTACGATCATAGCCCCGATCCTGGTCGCGGCCCCGGCCTATTTCCGCGGCACGATGAGCTTCGGCGAGCTCATGGTGATTGTCGGCGCTTTCAACCAAGTGCAAACGGCGCTTCGATGGTTCGTCGACAATTTCTCCAACCTCGCGGACTGGCGCGCGACGCTCCTGCGCGTGGCGAGGTTCCGCAAGGCAATCATGAAAATGGACAATCTCGGCGAGGCGACGAGCCGAATCCAATTTTCTGTGGCGGCGGAACCGTCGATCAAGATCGACGACCTTCACGTCGCTTCGCCCGCGGGCTGCGTGATGCTGAGCGAACCGCATGCGAACATGAATCCCAGCGAGCGCGTCCTGATCACCGGCGACAATGGCGAGCACAAAGCCGTGCTGTTTCGCGCCATCGGCGGCCTTTGGCCGTGGGGAAGCGGGCAAATTACCCATCCAGAGCGTCGCAGCATCATGTTCATGCCGGTCCGCGCCTATATCCCGCCCGGCACGCTCCGCGCGGCCGTGGCCTACCCCCACCCGACCGAGGACTATGACGCTCCCGCCATCGTCGATGCGCTCGCCGCTGTCGGACTCGAGCACCTCGGGCCCCACCTCGATAAGGAGGACCGATGGGACCGGGAGTTGACCGACAACGAGAAGCAATGCGTGGCTTTTGCCAGGGTCATCCTGCAGAGGCCGGGCTGGGTTGTCGTGAACGATGCGCTTGATGTCCTTGATCCAGAATCACGGATGCTCATCAGGTCGCTCTTCGAGGGTGAATATGCCGATGTCGGCATGATCAATATTGGCCATGACCAGCCTGATAGCCCTTTCTACCCCCGCAAGCTGCATATCGTCCTGGACCCTCTCGGGGTGAAGTTCACGCCCGAAAGCGAGCACGGGATCCCCGAGCCGTCGAATTCCGCGGCCGAATCTGTTTCGGCCGAATAGGGGGACGGGTGGCCGACCTAGCGGTCCCGGTTGGCGGCGAATCTGGCGCGGTTGCGCGTCGTGGCGGGTCGACGGCGCGCGGGCGCGAAGCCTAATCAGAAGTCGATTTCCAGCCGGCTCCAGTTCCCGGTCGCGATGACATCGGCCTGGATCTGGCACCGGCTGCCATCCGCACGGGCGTGCTTCGCCCCTGGATAGCGGACAACGATACGCTCGGGCGCCGGACCTGTCACGGAAAGGTCGACTGTCACGCGCCGACTCTTGCGCCGCGCCGTCAGATTAGCGACGCCGAAGGCCGTCGGCAGGCCGTGGAGCGTTATGCCCTCGCCAGACCACCAGCCATCGGGCACGGCACGGAAGAGTTCGAGCGTCGTGCCGTTTTCCCTCAGCAACATGAGCCGGACGGCGCAAGAGAACTCGGCCCCGATCCAGGTGTGGGGCATGTCGCCGATATATTCCGGCGCCCGCATATCGCTCCACACGACCTCGGCCCAACCGCGCCAACCGCGCGGCCTGCGACATGCGAGCATGACCGAAAGCAGGCGGAAGGCGTCGTCGTATCGGCCCAAAGACACAAAGGCGTTGAGGTTGCGCAAGTCATAGGGCGAGTAGTTGCTTTTGAAATCAGGCGAGGAGATCGACCTGACGCGGCCGGCGGCGCGATCGTAGGTGGCCGCGACCAACTCGGGCGGAAGCGCGTCCTCAACCCGGCAGGGCTCGAAAGCGATCGAGGTCGCGGTCGGATCGACGTCGTCGCGGTCGGCGGAGCCCGGGATGAGGTCGCTCTTCATCTTCTCGGCGGTCATACGGATCGAGCGCGTCAGGTTCGTCGCGAACTCGCGGCCCTTCGCGTGGGCGTGCGCCGCGACAGGTTTGTCGCCTATTTCGTGCGCCAGATATTCGCAGTTGCGCCACGCGCTCAGAGCAAAATAGTCGTCCCAATAGCTGTACGACGGCTTGCTGTAGCCCTCGTGGCTGATGGATGGCGCGAGGAGGCCGCGGAAGCGCGCCTCGGGCCCGTCCTCGGCGTCCGTTCGCGCGCAAAGCTCCTCGATGAACCGCGTCGCGCGGACGACGGGTTCAAAAATCGCGGCGAGGAAGGCGCGGTCGCGGCTGATGCGATAGATGTCGGCGGCGATTCCTACGAACTCGCCCTGCGCGTCGAACTCGATGTCGCTGCCGTAGCCCTGGTTTACCGTGCCGTCCACGTTGAGGATCGGCGGAACCAAGCCGTTCTCGTAAATGTGCTTCGCGTACCAGACGACATAGGCCTTGGCCTCTTCGACGAGGCCGGCCCATAGCAAAGCGAGGGCCTGCGCCGAGCCGTCGCGAATCCAGGTGCGGTCGTAATTGCGGGGCCCCGGCTTGAAGGCGAATTCAGTCGAATTGACAATGATGAACGCCGTCTGCGCCTCGACCGTGTCGCTCACCTCCCGGTCGCCGACCGTGATTTTTCGCGGGCCGATCTTCGCCCGCCAATCTCGCGCGACGGTCTCGCGCAAAGCGTCGAACGGCGCTTCCGCCATCGGAGCGACGCCATCCCGCATCGGCGACGACACGACGACGGCAAGGCTCGCGCCCGGCGGGAGGGTGAAGGCGAACTCGCAGGCGGCGCTGAGGAGGCCAGAGTCGGAGCGAAGGCTCGGCGCGGTCTTTTTGGGTCCCCTCTCAATGAGCCTGACGACATCGCCATTGTCGAAGTCGGCGACGGCGAACAAATCGGGCTCGCGCGAGAACGCGGCGTATGGCCGGTCGTTGACGCTAACCTCTCTGCCGTCGACGGCGATGGAATTGATGGCGGCGTGGCCGCCGTGCTGCCAGTAGGGATCGACCTGGACGGGGCGCACCGCGAGCGCCAGCGCGCCCTTCCGCACCGCGGCCCCCCTGTTGGTCACCCGATGCTCCGCCACTGCGAGGCCGGCGTGCGCGAGCGCCGTGATGCGGATCCCTACGTCGCCCGCCACCCACTCGACGGTCGGAATGGGAAGCGAGCCTGCGGCGAGGGATTGGCTGATCGAGGCGCTAGCCGACGCGCCGTGCAGCGCGCGGCCGAGGCGGATGAGGGGGGTTATCTGGGGGGAGCCGCGCTGCGGCTCGAGATTGCCATATTCGTCGAAAAGCGCCTCACCGGCGTGATCATATTCGCCGAGCACGGTCCAGTAGACTTGGCGGCCGAGCAGCGACTGCGGATAAAGGTCGGCCCGACCGGCCGCCGCGGCGCGTTCGAGCTGGCCGATCGGCATGCGATCCTTGTTCAGGATGCGCAGCTTGAGCTCATTGACGATCGCGCCCTCGGCAACGCTCGTTTCGTGGACGGTCAAGCGAAAATAGCGGCTCGTGGTCGAGCGCCACCAGAAACTGTCGCTGCCGCCATTGCCGGTCAGGATGCGGCCGACCTCGCGAAAGCTCTCGCCGTCATCGGAGAGGTAGACCGAGAAGTCGGTTCCATAAGCGGCGCCCCATTCGATGAACGCGCCGAGCGGAGAGCGCACATAACCAAAGTCGACCGTGATGCTGTCGCCTTTGGGAAGCTTCACCGGGGCATAGCCGAGCGCCGCAACCCTTCCCTTTTCCGTCACCGACGCCGCGTCGGCGGGACCGTAAAGGTTGATCTCGACGATCTCCTTTCCTCGCTCGGCCTGCGCGTCGTCGCAGATCCAGCGCACGAACCGCGCCTTAGCCGGCGGGAAAGCAAAGACGTCCTGTCCGCCCTCGCCGTGGCGCGTACGACAAAGATGGGTCCATCGTTTGCCGTCGAGCGAGGACTTGAACCCGTAGGCAACCGGCGCATCCTGGCCCCAATAGACTTCGAGACCGGCGAGAGTCGCGGCCTTGCCAAGGTCGATTTTGAGCCACGGCTTTTTCGCCGGTTTCGACCTCCAAGTCGTGGCGTAGCGATCGTCGATGGCGCGACGAGGATCGCCGCTGCTGGCGCTCGCCTTCCACCGATCCTTGCGCGGCACTTTCATGGACAGCTCCGTTCGATGGATCGCGCCGCGGGCGCCCAGACCCGCAGGTTCATCCCGCCTTCATTACCGCCGCCGCAAGCCGCCGCCGGGCCTACCAGGCCATTCAAGGGAAAGATCCTTGCGCGACTTTCTGATCCCTGGCGCCACGATTCTCTTGCCGAATTGACGCCGCAGTCCGAAGGCGTGGCGAATGAGGATGTTGGCGTAAAGGCCGGGGCCGCTCGAATAGACGCGCCAGCCGCCATCAACGGCGATCGCGTTCGTTTTGACGCGCGCCCATTCGTCGCTCGCCTGATACCGATCCTGGAAGGCTGCGTCACTGCTGCTGAAATAGGCGTTGCGCTGCCTCAGCGAGGCGTGCGGAAGTTCATCCGTCACCGCGATCGGGTTGGCGATCAGCAGCGCCTGCCACAGAGCGGCGAATTCGCCAATATCGCTCATCGATTCGCCGTAGCGCAGATGCGAATGCGTATACATGAGCCCGATTTCGCGGCCGAAGTTTGCGGCGGATTCCGCCCGTTGAAAGAACGTCTCCGGGCCGCCGTGATAGGCGATCGGGCAGTCCATGAGACGGGCTCCGTCGGAAAAAAGGAGGTGCTTGCGGATGAGATTGAGATGCCGCCGCGCCTGAGCCTGGGTGAACATGCCCCCGATCATGCTCTGCGTCATCGGCAAGAGCGAGAATTTTAGCCCGGTCTTTGTGTCGCTCGGATGCAGGAGAAGCTCAGGCTCGCCGCCTTCCGGCCGGAACACGCCATAGCCGGCGACCACTCCGTCGCGAATGAGATCGGCATTGAAGTCCTTGCGCATCGCAGCGGCAAGCGCGTCGAGGTCCGCGGCCTGCTTCGGCGCGCGCTTCGCCCGACGAAGGATGGCGGCATAGCGGCGAAGCTGCTCGTAGAGCAAAACGACTGTCCAGGCGCTCGTCATCCAGTCGCGTTTCGTCGGATCGACCGGCCGAAGGGAATCGTTCCAGTCCCCGTTCCCGTAGCGAATGAGATTCGTGCCGGGGATGAAACGCCCTCGCACCGTCTCAATCAGCTTG
Organism: uncultured Alphaproteobacteria bacterium; assembly: GCA_963794155.1. Taxonomy (GTDB): domain Bacteria; phylum Pseudomonadota; class Alphaproteobacteria; order Rhizobiales; family Beijerinckiaceae; genus Roseiarcus. Next base: position 288,784 of record CAWCCX010000016.1, read on the forward strand.
TCAACGTGGCCGGTCACCGGGTCGGCGTGCGCAGTCTTCTCGAAATTATCCTCGCGCCGCCACGCGATCGCCTCGTCGAGGAAGGCAAAATCGCCGGTGGCCTCGATGTAGTCGCAGAGCGCCTTGAGCGGCCAGACGATGATGTCGCCATGCAACTCCTTATCCTGGATTGCGGAATAAGGCTCGAGCATGAACCATTGCGGCCAGTCGCCATGTTTCTCGTACTGCTGGGCGAACAGAATGCGCAGAATCTCCTTGACTGGACGATCATGTTCGAGCGTCAGAAACAACTCGATCGACCCCTGGCAGATGTCGCGCGTGCCCCACGCGCCGCCGGTATATTGTTCGAGACCATGCGGCGCGGTGAGATGGATCATGCCGTCGTGCGCGAGCCAGGGGAAGATCGTATCGACGGCAAGCGCGTCTGCGGAATTCCTGGCGCTCTTCACCCGAACGCCGCGGGTGATCTCATGCCAGAAGCGGTCGGCGGGCTTGAGCATCGCAGCTTCGTCGACGGGCTTGGCGTATTTCGCGGCCAAAGCCCTCGCCTGCTTGGCGTCGGTCATCGAGCCGACGACCGCGAACGCGAATTCGTTGGTCGGGCGGGTCCGGATCGCGGCATAGGCGCCGCTGCGCCGCTTTCCGTCGGCGTAGAGCAGTTCGTCGCCGCCTAATGCCTCGATGCGCCGGGGCGTGCTGGTCACAAGATGATAGACGGCCTGAGGATAGTGCTGGCCCCAAAGATTCTTGGGGTTTGGCCGGAAAGCGAAGCGCTTGCGGCGCGAGTCGATCTCGACCCGGCCGGCATGGGCGAATTCCTGCTCTCCGAGAACAAGATGGCCGAACGCCAGGAAGCGGCAGGGTGCGCCTTCGACGCTCACCCGCCATTGCATGACGGGTTCGTCCCCGGAGACGGTCGCGGAAACCGTGACGGTCCGCTCGCCCACCCGATAGATCCAGCGACCATCGCTCAAGCCCATCTCGAAGGCGGAGGGCACCGTCAAGAGCCGCCATCCATCCTTCGTTTCCATGAGCATCCTGAGGCCGCTGGCGCGGGTGATGTTGTAGGGGTCGCGGGAGACGGAAAAGAGCTTATGGAACGAGGTGTTGCCAATGGTGAGCTGCGCCCCGAATACGCCGTGCATCCATAAGGTCACGCACAGGATGGCGTCGTCTGGCAGGATCTCCTGGCCGCTGCGCGGAAGGGCGCCGTGACGGCGCGCAACCACGCGCTCCTTGTCGCGCAGGACGACATGACGGCTGTGCGTTCTTCCGGGGGTAAAGAAAGACAGAAGTCGACCTTCGACCCGTTCGACATGCGTTCGCCGGCGGTAATGCGTTTGGATCGCCTTCTCATCGAGCGCCTCGGCGACGGCGGGGGGCGCGTCATGCAAGAGACTGCGCGGTGGGACCGACAGGGCGACGTCACGCGGAACCCAATCGTCCTGGGCGCGCTCAACGATCTCGATTGCGTTGAGGTCGGCGTCGCCCGACGCCGCCGGGTGGTCGGGTTCGTGAAAGCCGAAGAACCTCCATGATGTCGCGGCGCCGGGCGCCAGCGTTGTCACCTTCGACTGTAGGGCGGCGCATGCCGTCTCGAACTGAAGACGCCTCGACGGCAGGTTGGTCCCAAACTCGCCGCTGAACTGGCCGGCGTCACGGTGGGGCGGCCCCATCACGTCGCGAAAATCGGTCGCGAAGCCTGCGACGCCTTCGAGGCAGCCGTGGGCAGCCCAGGGATATGTCCCGCCTTGCGATAGATTTTGCCGGCTCATGAGAACGTATTTCAGGCGTGGATGCGCGGCGACATGGCAGTCGAGATACTGACTGGCGTAGGCCTCGTTGTTCATCAGGAAGCCCTGATCGCCAAGCCCGAGATCCTGGATGAAGACGGCGTCGCAGGCGAGCTCGCTCTCGCGCCGGTTGACGACATCGAGCCGCCACAGCCAGACGCGCAACCGCGGATGCAGCCAGAGGGCGGTGCGATAACCGACGCCGCTCTGTTCGCCCGCCCACAGGAAGCGGTCATTGGAGGCACCGATGCGGAGCCCCGCGCCGGGACCGATGACTGAGAGAATTGCCGGGCCAGGCGCGCCTATGCGCAGGTAAAGGCGTCCCATGCCGTCGGCGATCGGCGAGCCAAGCACCTGATTGATCATGATCCGGCGCTTCGGGTCCGTGTGCTCGATGGCGAAGATCGCGCCGCTCGGCAGGCGGCTGATCGAGATCCCCGCGCTGTTGGCGATCGTGAGCAGGCTGAGATCGTCTCGGCGCGGCGTCGTCAGGATCTCCGTGGATGTGTTCAACATGCCCTCCCCTTGATCGGCTTTGTCACTTCGACAAAGCCAGCAGTCGCCTTAGCCATCGCGCAAACTTTTGGCCCGACGCACTCAGGATAAGCCGCGGAAGACTGACCGGCTTCGTCGGGACCTCGTTTGATCGGCCAGTCAACCGGTCTTCAAGATTGCGCGAGAATTCGGCTATCATTCGGCCGGCGAGGTTTTGCACTAGACTGGGCCGCCCGAATTGCGCCAGTGCGCCCTTGAGCGCGTAGCCGATTGTAAGCTCCACCCGGGCGGTTCCCGCGGCCGCGCCGTCGACAATGCGATAGCGAATTTCTCCTTGCATCATGGAGCGCTCGCCGACGTCGGCGCCGGTTCCCAGGATTCGCCCTGCTCGTTCTTCTTCATCACGTTCGATGAGCGCCGCCCCGCGGAAGACCGGAGTGATCGGGCCAAGGCTCACCCGAATCCCACCCTCGACCCGGTCCGGCGACGACTCGCCGTCGACGACCGCGCCCGGAATGCACTCCGCGATCTCGCGAATGCGCCCGAAAGCGGCGAAAACCTCCGCGGGGGGAAGAGCGATGGTGAAGCTCTGTTCGAACCTGTGTGTCGGCGTGAAGGCCGCTGCAACCTTGATGCTGCGCGGGCTGTCGCGCGGCGCGAGCGTCTTCGCCGCGGGCGCGCTCGGTCCCGTCGGGCCGAATCCAACCCGGGCGCCGACCGGGCCCAATCCGCGCCCGGGATCGGCGACAATCGCGGCAATCCCGCGCGCGCGCCGGGCGGCGATAACGCTTCGGACCGCCTGAACGATTCCGACGTAGCCGGTACAGCGGCACAGGTTGCCGCTGAGACCCAACCGGACGCGGCGCTCGTCGGGCTCCCGAAGGCGAAGAACCAGATCGCGGGCCGAGACCAGCATTCCCGGCGTGCAGAATCCGCACTGCAACGCGTGCTCCCGGTTAAAGGCGGCGCGCAGTTCGATCGCGATCTCGTCCTCGTCGAGGCCCTCGATGGTGGTGACGTCGACGCCGCCGCACGCGCCAGCGAAGATGATGCAGGAGCGGATCGGTTCGCCATCAACGAGAAGCGTGCAGGCCCCGCAAACCCCGTGCTCGCATCCGAGATGCGTTCCGGTGAGGTTCATGTCGTCGCGCAGAAAGTCGGCCAGATGCCGGCGCGGCTCGACCTCGGCCGAGACCGCGCGGCCATTGACGCTAAGCGACAACAGCATGGTCGGGCCTTGCATCGCGTTCATGCCGGGTCCTGGACCTTCGCCGGCCCCTGCGCGCTCGCCTGAACGATCGCGCGCCGCAGCACCGCGACGTGGACGTGACGATCGACGGGGTCGCTCATGCCGGCCGCGGACAGGAGAGCGTCGGCCGCGGGAGCATCGAAGCACGCTGCGAACGACGGCCCGATGGCGCCGCCGAACAGGATGCGGGCATCCTCGATCACGACCGGCGCCGCCTCGACCGCGCCGATCACGGCGCGTCCGCCGCCAGTCTCCGGATCGATCACGACCGCGCCGATCGCCTCGGCGAATTCCCCGACCTTGCGGCAGTGCTTGACGTAGCCCCACCGCGCCGATGGCGGCAGAGCGGGCACGCGTACCGCCGTGATCAGCTCGTGGGCGGCGAGCGCGACCTCGAGCGCGCCGCGCACGAACTCGCCAAGCGGGATCAGCCGACGCTTCCGCGCGCGCGAGGCGATCTCGACCTCGGCCCCGAGCGCGGAGAGAGCGGAAATCCAATCCGCCGCCGGATCGGCGTGACAGAGGCTGCCGCCGATCGTGCCGCGGTTGCGCACCGCCCGGTAGGCGATGCCTGAGGCGACGCGCGCCATCATGCCATTCGCGGCGTCGGGGACGCGTCCGTCCTCGATGTCCGCATGGGTCACGCAGGCGCCGATAAGGAGCGCGCCGTCTTCCCGCTCGATCCGCCGCAGCTCCGGCACGCCGGAAATGTCGATGACGCATTCGGGCTCGACGAGCCGGAGATTGAGCATCGGACCGAGCGATTGTCCGCCGGCCATGATCTTCGCGCCGCCGTCGGCGCCTGCGATTGTGGCGAGCACGGAATCGAGATCGCGAGGTCGCTCCATTGCGAAGCGCGCCGACTTCATGAGTTCCGCCTTCCGTTCCGCCGCGACCAAGCGCGCGCCTAGGACGGCTTCGACGATGCGCCGTGGCGTTATCGGCGTATGGCGGAGTTCGACGCCGAGCGGCCTCAGCGCGTCGTTGATCGCGTTGGCGATCGCCGCGGGCGGGGCGATGGCGCCGCCTTCGCCGATGCCCTTAGAGCCGAGCTGCGTATAGGGCGAAGCGGTCTCCATGTGGACAATGCGTACCGCTGGCGCCTCAGGCGCGCCCGGAAGCAGGTAATCGGCGAAGGTGGAGGCTTGCGGCTGGCCGGCGGCGTCGAACAGCATTTCCTCATAGAGCGCGGTGCCGATCCCTTGCGCGAGCCCGCCGAAGATCTGGCCATCGACGATGAGGGGGTTGACGAGGACGCCGCCGTCTTCGACCACGACATAATCGAGGATCTCGACTTCGCCGAGGTCCGGGTCGACCGCGACTGCGACCGCATGGGCCGCGTAACTGAAGACGCCGGTATCGCGCGCGGGCTTATATCCGCTGGTCGCTTCAAGGCCGCCGGCGTCGACGTCGGCGGGGAGATCCTGCGGGCGCCGGTACCAGGTCCGCGCGATCGTCGCGAGCGAGACCTCGCCGGACGGACCCTGCACTCGTCCATTCTCAAAGCGCGCGTCTTCGGGACGGGCCTGGATGAGATGGGCGCCGATGCGCGTCGCCCGCGTGGCGAGCTCCCGGCAGGCGTCGGCAACCGCGCCGCCGGCCATCACCATCGCGCGCGAGCCCCAGGTGCCGGTCGAATACGGCGTCATCGCGGTATCGCCGAGCACCACCCGGATCCGGGCCATGGGAACGCCGAGGACGTCATGCGCGACCTGAGCCAGCGTCGTCTCGAGACCCTGGCCGTGCGAATGGAGGCCGACGCGCAACTCGAGCCCGCCGTCCGGCGTCATTCGCGCGCTGGCCTGCTCGCGGCCCGGCACCATCGGGATGCCCCAGCCGGCGTAGACCGACGTGCCATGCGCCGCCTGCTCGCAATAGATCGCAAGACCCAGTCCGAGGCGGCGGCCGTCCGCCTCGCCGACCTTCTGCCGGGCGCGGATCGCATCGGCGTCGATTGTCCTTAGAGCACGCGCCAGCGCCTGCGGATAGTCGCCGCTGTCGAAGTGCTTGTTGGTGATGTTGTCGAATGGCATCTGTTCGGGCCGGACGAGATTCCTGAACCGCACCGTCTCGGGCTCGAGGCCGGCCGCCGCGGCGACCGCGTCGAGCATGAGTTCGAGAGCGAAGCAGACGCCAGTCCTGGCGACGCCGCGATAGGGCAGGATCGGGCATTTGTTGGTCGCGACCGACCAGGTGCGGCACCGGTAGGCCGGAAGATCGTAAGGACCCGGGAGGATGCTGGCCACCTGGGCTGCTTCCAGGCAAGCGGAGAACGGATAGGCCGAATAGGCGCCGGAATCGACGATCGCCTCGCAATCGACGCCGCGCAGCCGCCCATCGCGCTCAGCGTAAACGGCGATCTCATAATGATGCTCGCGGCAGTTGGCGTTGGCGGTCAGGTGCTCGCGACGGTCCTCGAGCCAGCGGACGGCGTGGCGGCGCCGAAGGGCGAGCCAGCCGAGGCAGATCTCCTCCGCGAGCAGGATCCCCTTGTAGCCGAAACCGCCGCCAACGTCGGGCGAGATGATGCGGACGCGGCCTTCTTCCAGGCCGAGGCATTCGGCGAGGCCCGTGCGGATGACATGCGGCATCTGGCTCGCGGTATGGAGAACGAGCTGGTCGGCGCGATGGTCGATGACGGCGACACAGCCGCGTCCCTCGATCGGCGCCATGCACTGGCGGCCGGTCGAGATCGTGCGCGCGACCTTGATCGGCGCATCGAAGGCCGCGGCGATACCGGTGTCGACCGCCGTCTCCAGGAAGACGTTGTCGCCCCAATGCTCGTGCACGAGGGCGGAGCCGGGCTCAAGCGCGGCGCGCATGTCGCAGACGGCCGGCAGCTCGTCGAGGTTGAGAGCGACGCTCGCGGCGACATCTTCGGCCTCGGCGCGGGTCGGGGCGACGCACATCGCGACAAGCTCGCCGACGTGCCTGACCTTGCCGGTCGCGAGCGGCGGCTGCTCCGAGACCTTGAAGCCGGGCAATCCGGACACCGCCCGGATGGCCTTGACCCCGATGAGGTCCGCTGCGGTGAAAACGCGGTCGCGAACGGCTGCGGAAATATCGATGCCGCGAATGCGGGCGTGGGCGAGCGGGCTGCGGACAAAGGCTACATCCTGCATGCCCGGCAGGCGGATGTCGCCGACATATTGCCCCAGGCCCCGCATCAGCCGTTCGTCCTCCTTTCGCGGCAGCCGGACGCCGACGCCTTGGGGGGTTTCGGAGCCGTCGGCGTCCGTCAATGCGAGACGTCCTCGATCAGACGTTGCGCCGCGCGGACAAGCTGGCCGTTAGGGCGGCGCAGCTCATCGAGAATGGTGAAATGATCCGCGCCAGGGATCGGCAGCAGCGGACCCGGCGCATGCGCCGCCGCACGCAGCGCATGGAGCTTGCGCGAGTCGTGAACAAGCGCCGGAAGCTCGCGCGTTCCGTATGCAATGGCGAGCGGCTTCGGCGTCGTCGGGACGGTCCGGACCGGCGACAGGGTCGCGATCTCCTCGTCGGTGAGTCTCAGCGTCTCGTTGAGAGCGGTGTCGCGCAGGGGCTCGAGGTCATAGACGCCGGATATGGCGAGGCCGGCCGCAACCAGTCGATGCCCGAGATGCAGCGCCGCAAGCTGGGCGCCGGCCGACCAGCCAGACACCACCACCTGACCGGCGATCCCATGCTCAGGTCCGTGGTCCGCGAGCCAGTCAAGCGCGGCGCCGATTTCTTCCACGATGGCCTTGAGGGTCGCTTGCGGCGCAAGCGTATAGCTCGGCATCGCGACCGACCAGCCCTCCTGCGCCAGTCCCTCGGAATAGGCGGCAAAGAACTCGCGCGAATTGCGGAGCCAATAGCCGCCATGGATGAAAACGAGGCAAGGCGCGCGCAGGCCGGGCGCCGGGTAGAGATCGAAAGCCGTGCGGGCGGCCGGCGCGTAGGGGATGTCGAGGCCGCCCGGATGGGCTTGGCGGTACTTGGCCGAGGCGGCGTTGCGCGCCTCGATTAACGCCGCGCTGCCCACGACCGCCGCGTTGTTGTCATAGGCTGCGTTGCGCTCAGCCTGATTGAGCGACGCCCAGACCCGCTGCGGCGCGGGCGTCTCGGCGGCGAGGCTCACGCCGCCACGGCCTGCGGCAGAATTGGCGAGTCGGCGTCGAAGCGCTTACCCAAGCGCAAGCAGAAGGCCGGACGCAGCAGGCGGTCGGCGACCACCTTCGTGTCTTCGTTATCGCGCAACAGGAACCGCCCGCGCTCGTCGCTGAGCACCGTGACGTCGGCCTCGAGCCCCGGAGTCAGCGCGCCGATGCGGCCGGCAAGGCCGAGCATCTCGGCGGGATTGCTGGTCACCATCGGCACGACCGTCTCGAGCGGCAGGCCGAGCGCCATCATCGAGCTCATGGCCTGGGTCAGACTGAAACGGGCCTGCCCCTTGAACGGGTGGTTTTCGTCGTCCGCGTGCTCGCGCGGCGTACCCGGCGGCGGGGGGACCTCCGTATTGTAGCCGTGCATGTCGGCGCCGAGCGTATGCGGGACCACGCCGGCCTCAAGCGCCTTGCGGGCCAGGCGATAGGAGAAATGGCTGCCGTGGCCGACGTCCACCTTCAATCCCTTGTCGAGTGCGGCCCGGATGACTTTATGGACCTCGCCCTTCCGGTTGACGAAGCCGCCGGGGTGGCGGGTGAACGGATGCGCCAGGACGTCGCCGGGCTTGAGCAGTGGAATGACGCGTTCGAGAATCGTATCCGCGTCCTCGCCGTTCGCGCCGCTGTCGGGCAGGCTCCACAGCGTTCCGAAATGGACATAGAGCGGGAGGTCGGTCCGGCGGCCGATTTCCGCCGCCATCTCCATCACCCGAATGCCCCAACGGGCGAAGCCGCCGATCTCGGCGTGGCCTTTGATGCCGCGGACGATGTCCTTATTGGCGTTCGCCGAGGCGACGGTCGCGTCGATATCGACGCCCGCCGGGCTATAAAGGTTGGGATAGAAATGGCCTTCGAGGCCGCCGACCAGATAGGCGGAGAGGAACGCATAGACCCGCGTCTCGGCCTTTTCGGCGACGAAATGCCGGAAGCCCGGCAACGTCATGCAGGATGGGCCGCCCTGGTCGACGACCGTGGTCACGCCCGAGCGCACGCCGACCATGTCGGCATTGAGACCGAACCGGCCGGTCACATATTGGTAGACATGGGCATGGGTGTCGATCAGTCCGGGAAGCACGAGCTTACCGGACACGTCGACCGTCTCCGCGGCGCTGCTCGGGAGGATCGAGGGCTCGACTGCGGCAATGCGGCAGTCGCGAATGGCGACGTCGAAGTTTCCGTCGAGCCCCGAAGCCGGGCAGATGACCCGTCCGCCGCGAAGCAACAGGTCGTAGCCGCTTCTCACCGACATGATCCGCGCCTCCTTTGGTGTTGTGGCGGGAAGGGTAGCGCGTTTTCGCGCACCCGGTAAGATGGCCGATGACGGCGATCTTTTTCGCCCACGGCGCCGGCTCATCTCAGCTCTTCGACGGTCCAGTTCATGTCGCGCGCGGCTTTTGAATGATCCCGGCGACCCAATCGGCAATCGCAAGGCTCGACGTGAGCCCGGGAGATTCAATTCCGAACAGATTGATCAATCCGGCCACCCCGTGGCTCCTTTGGTCCTGAATGAGAAAATCCGTATTCGACCCGCCCGGCCGCTCGATCTTCGGCCTTACCCCTGAATAGTCCGGCTGCAGAGCGCCATCGGGCAAGTCCGGCCAGTAGGAGCGAACCGCGGCATAGAAGGCATCCCCGCGTCTGGGATCGACGGCGTAATCGACCGAATCGATCCATTCGACATCCGGACCGAATCGAGCCCGCCCGTTCATATCCAACGTCAGATGGACGCCAAGTCCGCCGGGCGTCGGGATCGGATAGATCAAATGCGAAAAGGGCGAGGGCGGCGCGAGGGCGAAATAGTTGCCCTTCGCCAAATGCAGCGGCGGAATCTTGTCCCGCGGCATTCCGGCAATGGAGCGAGCCAGCGCCTGCGCGCCAAGTCCCGCCGAATTGACCACAACATTCGCGGCAATTTGCGTCGGATTTGCGCCGCCCGTCTCCATGATCAGTCCCCGCGCAGCGGCTCGGCCGGAGACGACCGGGGTCTCGAGAGCCAGCATCGCGCCATGCCGCTCAGCGTCGCCCTCGAGGGCCAACATGAAGGCGTGAGAATCGATGATGCCGGTCGAGGGCGAAAGGAGCGCCCTTCGCGCCGCGAGCGCCGGCTCGAGCGCGCGCGCCTCGTCGACGTCGAGCCAGGTCAGATCCGCAACGCCGTTGGCTTCGGCCCGCGCTTTGATGGCCGCAAGCTGTCCGACTTCGTTTTCAGTCGTCGCCACCAATATTTTGCCGCAGCGCCGGTGCGGGACGCCAAAGTCCTGGCAGAAGGCGTAAAGCTTCGTCTTTCCCTCGACGCAAAGGCGCGTCTTGTCGAGATCCGACGGGTAGTAGATGCCGGCATGAATGACTTCGCTGTTGCGAGAACTTACGCCTGAGCCGATTACCGGTTCGCTTTCGAGCACAATCACTTCCCGGCCCGAGCGCGCGAGGGCGCGTGCAATCGCCAGACCAACGACGCCCGCGCCGATCACCAGGCATTCTACTGAGTCCATCGAACGGGCGCCCTCCACTATCGACGCCTCGGGGTTCAATAGCTCAAGGCGAGGGGTTAGGCATAGGAACGCAGCCAGGCGCGGGGCGCCGTCGGAGCTGCGCCGAATCCGCCCCCTCGGCGCGTGGATGAACTGCAGCCGAAATTAAGCTATTGAGTGTCGACGCAATAAATCTTGAATTGCGCGGCCGAGCGAGTGAGGCGATGGAGACAAAGTTTCCAAGTAACTGGATGTGGTCGGAAGCGTTCGAAATGCTGGCGCGCGCGGAACGCATGCACCGACAATTTTTCCAGCCGTCCGGGTCCCCTTCGTCGGTCGCCTGGGAGCCGCCGGTCGACGTCCTCGAGACGGAGCACACAGTGCTGGTTCTCGTCGCGCTGCCCGGAGTGGATTTCGGCGAAGTCAAGGCGGCCATCAATCAGGGCGAACTGCTGATCTCGGGATCTCGGACCTATCCCGCGGAGATGCGGACCGCGACCATCCATCGTCTCGAGCTGCCGCAAGGACGGTTCGAACGCCGCATTCGCCTGCCCGCGGGGCGCTATAGCTCAGTTCATCGGTCGGCGTCTAACGGTTGCCTGCTCATTACCCTGCAAAAGTCGGAGGCCCTGAATGGCTGAGACAGCGGCCACGGCCGCCGCGGGAGAGAACGCCGGCGGGGCGCCTTTGCCGCCATTGCCGGCGGACGCCCTGATCGTTGTCCCGGTGCGGGGCATGGTTCTGTTTCCCGGCGTGGTGCTGCCGGTCACGCTGAGCCGTCCCCGCTCGGTTTTGGCGGCGCAGCGGTCGGTCAAGGAGCAACGGCCGATCGGCATAGTGATGCAGCGCGACCCCGCGGTCGAGGATCCGCTTCCGATCGACCTGCATCGGATGGGGACGGTCGCCAATATCGTTCGCTACATCACCGCGCCGGACGGGACCAATCACCTTATCTGCCAGGGCGAGCAGCGGTTCCGGGTCCTCGACTATCTGACCGGCTGGCCGTTCTTCGTCGCCAGGGCGGAGAGGATTCCCGAGCCCACTCCGTCGTCGGACGAGATCGAGGCCCGTTTCGTTCACCTCAAGGGTCAGGCGATTGAGGCGATTCAGCTCCTGCCCCAGGCGCCCGCCGAGCTGCTCGCTACCATCCAGGGCGTCGATTCGCCCGGCGCGCTCGCCGATCTGGTGGCCACCTTCATGGACGCCACGCCGGACGAGAAGCAGGAAATCCTAGAGACGATCGACGTTAGCGCGCGGATGACGCGGGTCTCGCGCCTGCTTGCCCATCGGATCGAGGTGCTTCAACTGTCGCAGGAGATCGGCCGGGAGACCAAGGCCTCGCTGGACTCCCGCAACCGCGAGGTCCTGCTGCGCGAGCAGATGGCGGCCATTCAGCGCCAGCTTGGCGAGGCCGACGAGGGAAAGACGGCCGAAATCGCCGAGCTCGAAAAGGCGATCGCCAACGCGCATATGCCGAAGGAGGTCGAGGACCAGGCGCGCAAGGAGCTGAGGCGCCTGCAGCGCATGCCCGAAGCCGCCGGCGAATACGGGATGGTGCGGACCTATCTCGATTGGCTGGTCGAATTGCCATGGGCGCTCCCCGAAGAGGCGCCGATCGACATCGCCGCGGCGCGCCGCATCCTCGACGAAGATCACTTCGGCCTCGAGAAGATCAAGCGCCGGATCATCGAATATCTGGCGGTGCGCAAGCTCGCGCCGGACAGCAAGGCGCCGATCCTCTGCTTCGCCGGGCCGCCCGGCGTCGGCAAGACGTCGCTCGGCCAGTCGATCGCGCGCGCCATGAACCGCAAGTTCGTCCGGGTCAGCCTCGGCGGCGTCCACGACGAAGCCGAAATTCGTGGCCATCGGCGAACCTATATCGGCGCTCTGCCCGGCAACATCATTCAGGCGATCCGCAAGGCCGGCGCTCGCGACTGCGTCATGATGCTTGACGAAATCGACAAGCTTGGCTCCGGCATCCAGGGCGACCCGGCCTCGGCGATGCTGGAGGTGTTGGATCCCGAGCAGAACAACAGCTTCCGCGATAATTACCTCGCCGTGCCGTTCGACTTGAGCCGCGTCGTGTTCATCGCCACGGCCAATATGCTCGATACGGTCCCCAGTCCGCTTCGCGACCGCATGGAGATCATCAGTCTCGCCGGCTACACGGCGAGCGAAAAACTGCAGATCGCGCGGCGCTATCTTGTCCGGCGCCAGTTGGAGGCCAATGGCCTCAAACCCGACCAGGTCGAAATCCCTGACGCCGCGCTCCGGGACCTCATCCAGAATTATACCCGCGAGGCGGGGGTGCGAAGCCTCGAACGCGCGATCGGCAGGCTCTTGCGCCAGGCCGCCATGCGGGTCGCGGAGGGCGAGAGCGGGCGGATCGTCATATCGGCCGGTGATCTCCTGGGGATTCTCGGCCCGCCGCCGTTCGAGGACGAGGTGGCGATGCGAACCAGCATTCCGGGGGTGGCGACGGGCCTCGCTTGGACGCCGGTCGGCGGCGACATCCTGTTCATCGAGGCGACCGCGACTCCGGGAAACGGACGACTGATTCTCACCGGCCAGCTCGGCGAGGTGATGAAGGAAAGCGCGCAAGCCGCGCTCAGCATCGTCAAGAATCGCGCCGCCTCGTTCGGGATACAGCCTTCTCGATTCGAGAAGACCGACATCCATATCCACGTGCCGGCGGGCGCGACGCCGAAGGATGGCCCCAGCGCTGGGGTGGCGATGTTCATGGCGCTGGTTTCGCTCATGACCGACCGCACAGTGAGCAGCGACACCGCGATGACCGGGGAGATCAGCCTAAGGGGATTGGTGCTGCCGGTTGGCGGCATCAAGGAGAAGGTCGTCGCCGCGCATCGGGCCGGGATCACGCGCGTGATGCTGCCGGCGCGCAACAGACGCGACTTCGAAGACATCCCCGAGGAGGTGCGTCAGCAATTGGCGTTCATCTGGCTCGAACGGGTGGACGACGCGGTGTCGTCAGCGCTCGAACCGGCCAAGCCGCCGCAAGACCTGGTCGCCGAATAGCTGTCCGGGCGGGAAGAGGGCGCGTGCGACGACGAGTTCGGCGTCGCGGACGGAACCAGGCGAAAGCACGTCGAAAGCAAATGAAAGCAAACCGAGCTCTTCCCGTTTTCCGCCGCCAGCCAGGCCGGCGCCCCGATTATGTAATTGTAAAATACTATAAAGCCCATTTCTGATTCTACCAAGACATTCCCGACAGACCGCGACTGGCAATCGACCTCAAGGCGCCGGCGTGCGCCGGGCCGCTGCCGCCTGCGAGGGCGAAACGGCGTCCGTGTAGCTGTTGCCAAAATGGGTGCGGACGTAGTTGACGACGTCGGCGACCTGCTCGTCGCTCATCATCCGTCCAAGCGGCGGCATCCCTCTCAGCCCCTTAAACAGTACGGTCAAAGCGAAATCCGCTGAAGCGAGCTTCTTGTCGCCGGCAAGCGGCGGATACGCCGCAGCGCCGACGGCGCCCTTGGCGTCCGGCTGATGGCAGGCGGCGCAGACATTGGCGAACAGGTCCGCCCCGCCCTGCTCGTCGAATTGCCCCCCGCAACTCATCGGCGCGCTCTTCACGGGCGCGTCGTCGGCCAGCACAGGCCGGCCGACGGCCGCCGCAGCGACCAACGCAACGAGCTGGCCGATGCGTCTCATGAGGCGACGACACGCTTGTGCAGGCGCTGGATCGCGTCCAGGGCCGAGAGGATCGCGCCTTCCTGCCAGGCCGGAATGTAGGAGGCATGCTCGCCGGCAAGTACGATCCGGCCATCGATCTGGCAGAGGTCGTTGTAATGCGCCTTTCGCGCTTCATCCGACCATTCGCCCGCGCAGCCGAGCGTGAACGGGACCCGATGCCAGGCGACTGCGACGCCGTTTTCGAATTCGGTGCGATATTGCGGGTGAATCTGGGCCCCGAACTCGACCGCGCGCCTGACCCTCTCGGCCGGTGGCATCGCCGTGAATTCATAAGAGTTTGGTCCGTCCCAGGTGTAGCCGCCGAGCAGCACGCCCTTGCCGCCGGCGTTTAAATTCCCGCTGGGGTAGGAAATTTCGTGGATGGGCAGATCGGTGTAGGTGATGCCGCCGAAAATGTGCTCGTCCTCTTCCCAGAACCGGCGCGAGAATTGCAGTCCCAACTTGACGACGGAAGCGTAGGGAACCGCGTCGATCGCAGCCTTCATCGGCGCGGAGACATTGACCGGGAGCTGGCTCAGAATGCTGAGCGGCAGCGCGCACACGCACCAGTCGGCCCTGACTTCCTGGGCGGCGCCGCCAGCGGCGAGGTCCTCGAACGCGATGCTGACCCCGGTCACGTCCTGCCGGATCGCGACGACTTTCGCGCCATATCGGATCCGATCGGGGATCTGCCGGGCGAAGGCCTCGCCGATCCTGCCCATGCCGCCGACCGGCTGCATCATCGTGGTCTGAAAGTCGTAGTAGACAAAATTCTCCAGGCCCCGCCACAGGCGTGAGGTGAGAATGTCGTTGAGCCCGATCGGGTCGCCGTTGACCGGCTCGGCGCCGAGGCCGCCGCCCGGACCCTTGGCGTAGCCGCGATAGGCAGCCGAATCTTCGCCCGCGCTATAGCGGAAGTCGTTGTCGAGCGCCCCGAGCGATCTCAGCGCCTCAAGCAAAATCTCCCGATCTTCCTTCGACACCTCGTCGTCGAGCGCGCCTTTCCGGGTCGCCTTGGCTAGAAGCTCGGCGACACCGCCGACAAAATCGGCCTTGATGTCCCGAATGCGCTGCGGCTTGCCGCCGAAAGCGGCCGAGGAATGCAGATAGGCGTTGTGATTGAGCTGGACAAAGGGTTCGAGAGCGACGCCGAACCGCCGACAGTAATCCAGGATCGCATAATGATGATAGGGGATGCGCCACGGTCCGGGATTGAAGTAGAGGCCGGGATCGAATGTACAGGTCTGCGTCGCCCCGCCGAGCTCGGTGAACACATCGCCGCCCCTGATCGTCCAGTTCCGTCCGCCGGGACGGTTGTTGAATTCGAGCACGCTCACGCGATAGCCGGCGCGGTCGAGCTCGATTGCGGCGGTCATTCCGGCAAGGCCGGCCCCCAGAATGACGACCGAGGCCCCTTTCGGATCGCCATCGAGCCGGATCGGACCCCGGTATGGCGATTCCGAGGCAAATCCGAGCCGCGTCATGACCTGATAGGCTCCGGCGCCGCCCAGGCTTGCGCCAATGAGCTCGATCAATCTTCGCCGGCTCATTGCGGGCGCCGTTTCGTCGATCATCCTTCAGTCCTGCTGTCGCGCTCTTGAGCGATCCTATAGTCGCATTGTCGAACGAGGCGCGCAAAAAGGCGCGCTGCTTTCCTGCGAGAGCTTGACTAGGCCGCCTACCGACGCTCGAGCCGCGCCAGAACCGCCGCGACCGGCTCTGCGTGCGCAAGCACGAGATCGGCTGCGGCGGCGACGTCGTCGATCGACGCGTGCGGGAGGCGCGCCGGCGGATCGTTGCAATCGCTGACCAGCGCAACGATGCGATCGTCTTGCGGGTGGAGCGGCGGCTTGCCGTTGGCGGTGCGATAGACCTCGATCTTGGGCAGGGGATCGCGCTTGAAGCCCTCGATGAGGACCAAGTCGACCGGCGCGACCAGGCGCAAGAGCTCGGCGAGCGACGGTTCGGGCGCCCCGCGCAACTCACGCATCAGCGCCAGCCGATTGGCCGAAGCGACCAGAACTTCGTGCGCGCCGGCGGCGCGATGAGCGTAGGAATCCTTGCCCGGCCGGTCGAGGTCGAAGCCATGATGGGCGTGCTTGATCGTCGAGACGCTCAAGCCGCGCCGGTTCAGTTCGGGAATGAGCCGGACGATGAGGGTCGTCTTGCCCGCTCCGCTCCAGCCGGCAAAGCCGATCGCGCGCATGGCCGAAACCTTTCCTTCCCTCCAGCCGCCGCTCGTTATCTAGTCGTCCGCCGCGGCGAGCGCGATGGGAAAACGCGTCATTTCTCGACATAGGCAAGACGTGCTCGGCCAGAATAAGATTGCCCGCCTCCGGGAGCCAGCCATGACCGCCGCCGCCGACGTCTTCGCCGCGTTCCGCCCCGACGTTCTCCCGCAAACGCCGCTCAGGGCCGCAATCACCGCCGCCTATCGGCGCCCGGAGCCCGAATGCATACCGCCTCTCATCGCGATGGCGGCTGCGAATCCGGACGAGGCTCGGCGCATCGAGGCCTTGGCCCACAGCCTGGTCACCCAGCTCAGGGCCAAGACGCGCTCGACCGGCGTCGAGGGCTTGATCCACGAATATTCACTTTCGAGCCAGGAGGGGGTGGCGCTGATGTGCCTCGCCGAGGCATTGTTGCGCATTCCCGACGCCGCCACTCGCGATGCGCTGATCCGCGACAAGCTCGCGCCGGGCGACTGGCGCTCCCATCTCGGCCACAGTCCGTCGCTGTTCGTCAACGCCGCCACTTGGGGCCTGGTCATGACCGGCCGCCTCGTGACGACGACCAGCGAGCAGGGCCTGTCGGCGGCGTTGACGCGCCTCATCGCCCGGAGCGGCGAGCCGATCATCCGCCGCGGCGTCGACGTCGCGATGCGGCTCATGGGCGAGCAATTCGTCACCGGCCGCACGATCGAGGAGGCGATCGGAAACAGTCGCGAGCGCGAGGCGCGAGGCTTTACGTTCTCCTACGACATGCTGGGCGAATCGGCCATGAACGCCGAGGACGCCGCCCGCTATCTCGACGAGTACGAGCGCGCCGTGCACGTCATCGGGAAGGCCTCGCATCGCCGTGGCATCTACGAAGGACCAGGCATTTCGATCAAGCTCTCGGCTCTCCACCCGCGCTACCAGCGGATCAAGCGCGCCCGCGCTACGAACGAGCTCCTGCCGCGCATCAAAGGGCTCGCGGCGCTCGCCAAATCCTACGATATCGGCCTCAATATCGACGCCGAGGAGTCCGACCGGCTCGATCTTTCGCTCGATCTCCTCGAAGCGCTTTGCCTCGACCCGGAGCTTAACGGGTGGAATGGCCTCGGTTTCGTCATCCAGGCCTACGGCAAGCGCTGCGCCTTCGTTATCGACTGGCTCGTCGATCTCGCGCGCCGCTCAGGCCGCCGGCTGATGATCCGCCTCGTCAAGGGCGCCTATTGGGATTCGGAGATCAAGCGGGCCCAGGTCGACGGGCTCGACGGCTTTCCGGTGTTCACCCGCAAGGTCCACACCGACGTCAGCTACCTTGCCTCGGCGCGCAAATTGCTCGCCGCGCCGGATGCCGTCTTTCCGCAATTCGCGACCCATAACGCCCAGACGCTTGCATCCGTGCTCGTCTTCGCGGGGCCGAATTTCTATCGCGGCCAATATGAATTCCAGTGCCTGCACGGCATGGGTGAGCCGCTCTACGAGGAAGTGGTCGGCCGCCACAAGCTCGACCGCCCGTGCCGGGTCTACGCGCCGGTCGGCTCGCATGAGACGCTCCTCGCCTATCTCGTTCGCCGCCTGCTCGAGAACGGCGCCAACACCTCGTTCGTCAATCGAATCGCCGACGCGGGCGTAGCCGTGGATGATCTCGTCGCCGATCCGGTCGCTGTCGCCCGCGCGATCCAGCCGATCGGTGCGCCGCACGACAAGATCGCGGCCCCGCGCGACCTCTATGCGCCGGATCGCCTCAACTCGCGCGGGCTCGATTTCTCCGACGAGCAGCGTCTGGCCAAGCTCGCCAACGGGCTCGCCGCGAGCGCGCAAACGGCCTGGCGCGCCTTTCCGCCGGGCGCGGCGGCCAACGACCCGGGCGAACCGGTCCTGAACCCCGCCGACCGAAGCGACGTCGTCGGCTTCGCCCGTCACGCGCGCGCCGACGAGATCGCGGAGGCGCTCGGTGTCGGCGACCGCGCCGCGCCCGCGCTCGCGGCGATCCCGCCGTCCGAGCGGACGGCGACGCTGCGTCACGCCGCCGACCTCATCGAGGCTGAGAGCGATCGGCTCGTCGGCCTCATTGTGCGCGAGGCCGGCAAGTCCTACGCCAATGCGGTCGCCGAAGTGCGCGAGGCGGCCGACTTCCTGCGCTACTACGCCCATGAGGCGGCGCGCACCTTCTCTCCCGGCTCCCCTGCTCCGCTCGGCCTCGTCGTCTGCATCAGTCCCTGGAACTTTCCGCTCGCCATCTTCACCGGCCAGATCGCCGCCGCTCTGGCGGCGGGCAATTCGGTGATCGCCAAGCCGGCCGAAGAAACGCCCCTCATCGCGGCCGAAGCCGTGCGGCTCATGCACCGAGCCGGCGTTCCACCCGACGGGCTTCAGCTCATCCCCGGAGCGGGCGAGGTCGGCGCGGCGCTGGTCGCCGATCCGCGCGTCCAGGGGGTCGTCTTCACCGGGTCGACTCCGGTCGCGCGACTGATCGAGAAAGAACTCGCGGGGCGCCTGACCCGCCGCGGCGCGCCCCTGGCCCTGATCGCCGAGACCGGAGGCTTGAACGCGATGGTGGTCGATTCCTCGGCCCTCGCGGAGCAGGTCGTCGCCGACGTCGTCTCTTCAGCCTTCGATTCCGCCGGCCAGCGCTGCTCGGCTTTGCGCATCCTCTGCCTCCAGGACGACGTAGCTGACCGCATCCTCGACATGCTGAGAGGCGCGATGGTGGAACTCGAGGTCGGCGATCCGCGTAAGCTCTCGGTCGATGTCGGCCCGGTCATAACCGCTGAGGCGCGCGATATGATCGTGGCCCACATCGAGGCCATGTCGGGCCGCGGACACAAAGTTACCCAAACTTCCCTCGGCGAAGCGGGCGCGCGCGGCACGTTCGTCGCGCCGACCCTGATCGAAATCGGCAAAGTCGCCGAGGTCGAGCGCGAGGTGTTCGGGCCGGTGCTGCACGTGCTGCGGTTCAGGCGCGAGGCGCTCGATGCGCTGATCGACGACATCAACGCCGCCGGCTACGGCCTCACTTTCGGCCTCCACACCCGCATCGACGAGACGATCGCGCGGGTGACCGAACGGATCGAGGTCGGCAACATTTATGTCAACCGCAACATCATCGGCGCGACGGTCGGCGTGCAGCCGTTCGGCGGCTCGCGGCTCTCGGGAACCGGCCCGAAAGCCGGCGGCCCGCTCTATCTCTCGCGTTTGGCCGCCGAGCCGGCGCCGGGCGCGCTCGAGGGCGTCGAAGGGGCGGGCGCGGCGCACTGGGCGATCCGCGTCTTTATCGACTGGCTTCGCGCCTCCGGCCGCCCGGCCGAGGCCGAGCGCTGCGTCGGCCTCATGGCGCGCTCGCCGCTCGGCGCCCGCCTCGAGCTTAAGGGACCGGTTGGCGAGCGCAATATCTACGCGCTCAAGCCGCGCGGCCGGATCGCGGCGCTGGCGGCGAGCCAGAGCGCCGCGCTGATCCAGATCGGGGCGATCCTCGCGACCGGCAACGACGCGGTCGTCAACGCTAGCGAAATGCTGGCCCTGAAAGGACTGCCGCCCGAACTGACGCACCGGGTCGCGATGGCCTTCTACCCACTGGAGGCGCCCTCGCTCGCCGGCGTCCTCTTCGAGGGCGAAGCCGACGCGCTCGCAGCCGCCTTGCGCCAGCTTGCCAACCGCCCCGGCCCCATCGTCCGCCTCCAGGCCCTGAGCCCAGCACGGCTCGCGGCCGGCGAGGATTACGACCTCGCGGAATTGGTCGAGGAATGCGCGATCGCCACCAACACCGCCGCCGCCGGCGGCAACGCAAGCTTGATGACGATCGGGTGAGCGGCGCGAGGGCCGGAAAGCGCTTCTGGCCAGCGTCTCGCGTAGAGCGTCGATCCCGGTTAGCCTCCGCGATCGAGGGCGCTTGGAGGAATGATGAAGATGCGGGCGATCGGATATCGCGAAGCGAGCCCTGAGCTCAACCATTTGCAGGCGTTCGACATCCCGCGGCCAAAGCCAACGGGTCGCGATCTGCTTGTCGAGGTGCGCGCAGTCTCAGTCAACCCCGTCGACTACAAAGTGGCGAGCGGCGGCGGTCCAGGCGGCGCAGCCTCCGAGGCGAGCGACTTCAAGGTGGTCGGCTACGACGCCGCCGGAGTGGTCGCTGAGATCGGGCGCGAGGCGCGGCTTTTCAAGCCGGGCGATGAAGTGTTCTACGCCGGCAGCGTCGGCCGCCAGGGCGCGGACATGGAGTTTCATCTGGTCGACGAACGGATCGTCGGCCACAAGCCGCGTACGCTCGATTTCGCCGCCGCGGCAGCTTTGCCCCTGACATCGATTACGGCCTGGGAGGCGATGTTCGACCGGCTCGACGTCGCCAAACCCGTTCCCGGGGCCGCTCGCGCCATCCTCATCCTCGGCGGCGCTGGCGGCGTCGGTTCGATCGCGATTCAGCTCGCTCGGCAATTGACCGATCTCACGGTCGTCGCGACCGCCTCGCGCCCCGAAACCGTGCAGTGGGCGAAGGACATGGGCGCGCATCATGTCGTCGACCACAAAAAGTCGCTTACGCCTCAGATCGCTGGGCTCGGCATAGGCGGTCCCGCTTTCATCTTCGCGACCTCGCCCATTGGCGGTCTCATCGCGGACCTCGCCGACTTGATCGCGCCGCAGGGACGCATCGCTCTCATCAATGGCGAAGCGGCGGATCTATTTGTCTTTAGGCCCAAGAGCGTATCCATTCACCATGAGCTCATGTTCACTCGGCCATTGTTCCAGACAGCGGACATGGAGGCCCAGCATAGGCTCTTGAACGAGGTCGCCAAGCTCGTCGATTCCGGGCGCGTTCGATCCACCATGCGCGAGAACTACGGACGCATCGATGCGGCCAATCTCATGCGCGCGATGGCTCACCTCAAGTCTGGCAGCGCCATCGGCAAGATTGTGCTCGCAGGGTTTTAGCAGCGCGAGCAACCCTCCCTCACGCCGCCTCGAGCGCTAGGCCCTCAGCCGCCTTCGCGATCCGCAACCGCCCGTCGCGGACCAGGATGTTCACATGCGCCAGCGCCTCGCTGAAGGCGAACACGAGCTGGTGCGGGTCATCGATCCTGCGGCCGAAAATGACCGGCACCAGCTCGGCGACCGTCTGCGGCCCTTGCTTGCATGCCTCGAGGATGGCCATGCAGCGCGCCTCGTGGTGGGCTATGAGCTCCTCGGCGCGCGCGCCCAAGCCCACGAACGGCAGGTTGTGCCCGGGCAGGACCAAGACGTCCTTCGGCAACCTGCGCTTGAGCGTCTCGAGCGAGCGCAGATAGGCGCCAAGCGGGTTCCCTTCCGGGTCCATCGCCTCGACGCTCACGTTGGGCGAGATCTTGGCCAGCACCTGATCGCCGCACAGGATGAGGTTGTCCGCTTCCGAATAGAGCATCACCTGCTCGGGCGAATGGCCGGCGCCCGTCATCACCTCGAACTCGCGCCCGCCGATCGTTAGCTTGTCCTCCGCGATAAGGCGCAGAAACGTCCTCGGCGGCGGCGAGACCATTCTCAAATATTGCAAGCCGTTGCCGAGCAGGAGTTCGGTGTTTTCCTCGCTCAGCCCGTGTGAGCGATAGAAGCCGCGATAGGGTTCCGATCTCAGCCCTTGCGGGTCGAGACGGATGTTGAGCGAGATGAGATATTCCGTCTCGCTCATCGCCAGTTGCAGGCCGAAGCGCTCACAGAGCCACCCGGCGAGGCCGACGTGGTCGGGATGGAAGTGGGTGGCGATGACCCGGGTCAGCCTGCGCCCGCGAAGCGGGCCGGCGAGAAGCGCTTCCCAGGCGGCGCGCGACGGCGGGTTGTCGATCCCCGAATCGATGAGCGCGAGCCCGTCGCCGTCCTCGATCAAATAGACATTGACGTGGTCGAGCCGGAACGGAAGAGGAAATCGCGCCCAAAAGACCCCCGGATGAACTTCGATCGCTTCGCCTGGCTTCGGCGGAACGGGGTTGGGAAACTCCAGCGTCTCGAGCATTGCGCGGTTCAACATCGTCCGGTTTCGTCCTTCGACTGTTGCGTTCGCTTCGGCTCCGTTCAGCCGAGCGGCAGAAAGCGCGGCGCGCCGGCGGCGTCCAGTTGACCGTCGGGGCCAACCCGATAGACGCCGCGCGCCGCATTGTGCGGGTGGGCCGCGGCCTCGGCGAGGCTCAGCACCGGGGCGAAGCACGCCTCGGTCCCCTCGAGAAGCGCGCGCCAGTGGGCGCTCGGACGGCCGAGAAAGAGCGCGCGGAACCGCGCCTTCAAGGCCGGCCAGGCGGCCCGGTCGTATTGCGCCTTCGGATCGACGTCCGCAAGGCCGAGCCGTTCGAGAAGAGCCGCATAGAACCGCGGCTCGAGCGCCCCGATCGCCACATACCGGCCGTCGGCGCAGGCATAGACATCGTAGAACGGCGAGTCATGGAATGGGCTCAGGTCCGGCCCGTCGAGCATCCCGGAAGCGCGCGCCGCAAGCGCAATGCCGCTCAAGCTCGCGACAACGTCGATGATCGAACAGTCGATTACGCAACCCTTGCCGCTGCGGGAAGCGGCGAAGACTGCGCTCATGAGCCCGAAGGCGAGGCCGAGCGCGCCGCCCCCGTCGCCGAGAACCGTCGGCGGCGGAATCGGCGCCGCGCCGGGGCGGGCGGCGAGGGACAGCGCGCCGCTCAACGCCAGATAGTTGAGATCGTGGCCGGCAGCCGGGGCGAGCGGGCCGTCCTGCCCCCAGCCGGTCATGCGGCCATAGACGAGGCGCGCATTTCGCCTAGCGCAGTCGGCGGGGCCGAGGCCGAGGCGCTCCATCACCCCTGGCCGATTGCCTTCGATCAGCGCGTCGGCGGTCTCGACCAGGGCGAGCGCCTTCTCGACCGCCTCCGGGCGCTTGAGATCGAGAGCGACGATCCGCTTGCCATGCCGAAGGGGTTGCTCGGAGAGCGGGCGGGCCGGATCGCCAAGCGCCGCCTTGTTCGGGCGAACGACCGCGGTCACCTCGGCGCCGAGGTCGGCGAGCATCCGCCCCGCGAGCGGACCTGGACCGATGCCCTCGAACTCGACGACGCTCAAGCCCAGAAGCGGACGAATCATTGACGGGCCCCCCGGCGCCGAAACCATGTGCAGCTCATGACCTCGACCGCCCATCCGAGGAGAGAGGCGCCACGAAGCTCAAGCTCGCTCCGGAAACAGCGCCTTGAGGCCCTGCGGCGAGGCTTCGGCGACGCCGCGCTCGGTAATGAGCCCGGTCACCAGGCGGGCCGGCGTCACGTCGAAGGCCGGGTTGGCGGCGCGTCCGCCCTCCGGCGCGATCCGGACCCGCCTGATCGCCCCATCGTCGCCCAGGCCCTGGACGAAGTTGACTTCATCCGCGCTGCGCTCCTCGATCGGGATTTCTTTCACCCCGTCGCGAACCGTCCAGTCGATGGTCGGCGACGGCAGCGCGACATAGAATGGCACCGCGTTGTCGCGCGCCGCGAGCGCCTTGAGGTAAGTGCCGATCTTGTTGCAGACGTCGCCGTTGGCGGTCGTGCGGTCGGAGCCGACGATCACCATGTCGATGAGGCCGTGCTGCATCAGATGGCCGCCGGCGTTGTCGACGATGAGGGTGTGCGGCGCCTCGTGCTGGGCGAGCTCCCAGGCGGTGAGCGAGGCGCCCTGATTGCGCGGGCGCGTCTCGTCGACATAGACGTGGACGCTGAGGCCATCCTCCATCGCCAGGTAGATCGGGGCGGTGGCGGTGCCATAATCGACCGTGGCGAGCCAGCCAGCGTTGCAGTGGGTGAGGACGTTGACCGGTTCGCCAGGCTTCTTGCCCTCGGCCAGCCGCCACAGAAGCTTGAGGCCGTGGCGGCCGATCGCGCGGTTGATCTCGACGTCCTCGTCGGCGATCCGCTTGGCCTCGGCGTAGGCGGCGGCGGCGCGAGCTTGGGGAGCGAGCGGCGCGAGACGCCTGCGGACCTCGTCCAGGGCCCAGCGCAGGTTGATCGCAGTCGGACGCGTCGCAGCGAGCTTGTCGCGCGCGGCGTCGAGCCCGGCGTCGCTTGGGTCCTCGCGCATGGCGAGCGCGAGCCCATAGGCCGCCGTCGCCCCGATCAGCGGGGCGCCGCGCACCCACATGTCGCGGATCGCCGTCGCCGCGTCGACGACGCTGCGCAGGGTTGTGATGCGGAACTCGTGCGGGAGCCAGCGCTGGTCGATGATATCGACGCCCCAACCGTCGGCGCTGAGCCAGATCGTGCGGTATGGACGTCCGTCGACTTTCAAAACCCTTCGCTCCTCGTCCCCGCGCCACTTCGGGCCGCGGCGGGAATAGCACAGCCGGCGAGCTCACGGAATTGAGGTCCGGGCGCCTAAATATCGACTTTGCCGCCCGCCGCTCGCGACCCTATCCTTCGCCAAGCCCTTCGGGGCCGGCATCGCCGCGTTCGGCTCCGCCAGGACAGAAGAACTTGACCGCCACATGACCGACGGATCCCCGACGACCCGCGCCGCCAGGGCCCGGACCGGCGCCGCGACGCTCTCCCATGCGGTGATCGCGTTCGAGAGCGAGGAGTCGGCTCGCCGCCGCCTTCAATCGTTCGGTTACCCGCTCGACATCGCCGCCGAGATCGCGGTCTATCTCGCCCAGTCGACCGACCTGCCGCTGTTCATGGGCGACATCACCCGGGCGCTCCGGCGGGAGGCGATCGCGGCCGAGTTCGTCGCCCTCGACGAGGCGCCGCAGCGGCTGCGCGAAATGGCGCCTCAGAGCGGCCGGACGATCGTATGGGCGTTCACCGACGGCGTGCGCTTCTATCGCGGTTCGGCGGTTCCCGCCCTCGCCCGCCTGGAAGGCTTCGCGCGGTTCGGCAGCCCCGCGACCGCGGCGCATCTCTGCCAGGACAAGTTCGCAAGCCTCGCTCTCGCTTCCGCCGCCGACCTCCCCGTCCCGCCGACCAGGCTGATGGAAGGCGACAACGAAATCGCCGCGCTCGGCGACTGGGCGACCGCCTCAGGTCCGTTGTTCGTCAAGCCCAACACGATCGGGGCCAAGATCGGGATCTTCGCCGACAGCCTGTGCCGGGACCGGTCGCAAGCCGACGACCGCGCGCGGCGCATCTGGGAGCGGTATCGCGACCGAGCGCTGATCCAGCCCTTTGTCGACGGCGACGATGTCCGAGTGAGCTTCATCGATCTCGGCGGCGAATTCGCCGACCAGCTCGGCGTCGAACGGATCGTCAAGGACGCCGCGAGCGAGGCCGGCGGGGCCTTTCTGACGATGAAGGACAATGAGACCCTGTCGGGCGCGCGCGACACCGCGGGCGGACGCGGCGGCTTCGGCTCCTCGCGGGTGGCCGCCTTTACTCCGCGCATGGTCGATCTGCGCGAACAGGACGACGAGCGGTCTCAACGAGCGGTGACGCTCATCCTCGATCTCAGCGCCCGCCTTGCCCGGCTCATCGGCCTTCGCGACCTCTTCTCGATCGATTTCCGCATTGACGCCGAGGGCCGGCCGACGTTCTTCGAATTCGAGGTCTGCCCGGGCGTGACCATCTACGACTTTCAGAACTACCTGCGCTCGCGGCGCGGCATGACTCTTGGCGAGGCGTTGGCCAAGGCGATGCGCATCGCCTACGAGCGGCGCGGAGCTGTCGACGAGGCTTAGCGCCGGGCGGTCAACGCGATATTCAATCACTCCCGCGCCGTGCGCGCTCCGGGCGTTGCACGGTTCTTGCAATCGAGCTACCGTTTCCCGAAGCCATGTACAGGCGTGTTTATTATGCGGTCAGAATGCCATGACTGAAGGCGGGCGCCGAGAAGAACGCCTTCGTTTGCGTCCTTGCGCTTTACCGCATCTTTTCTGGACTTGGTCGCCATCCACAAACTCAGCCGGCCGGCTCGCGTCGGCTTTTGATAACGGATCCTCGCGCAAGCGGCGCGCGGTTTAGAACGCTCAGGGAGAAGGCAATGATCAGGAAAACGCTCAAAAACGGGTTTTCGCGGAAGAGCCTGAAAGTTTGGGCCGCCGAAGCGAAGGAAGGTTCGATCGATCGACGCGAGTTTCTCGCCCTCGCCACCATATTCGGCGCGTCGACCGCCGCCGCCTACGGCATGCTCGGCCTCGCCGCGCCAACGCCTGCGCTGGCAGAGACAGCCAAGAAGGGCGGCGTCCTGAGGGTCGGCATGTTCGTCAAGGACCAGAAGGACCCGCGCACGTACGATTGGCCGGAGATGGGCAATGTCGCGCGCCAGTTCCTGGATTCGCTGGTCACCTACACCCGCCAGTTCACCTTCGAGCCTGCGCTGCTCGGATCCTGGGACGTCAATCCAGACGCGACCGAATATGTTCTCCATGTGCGCAAGGGCGTGACCTGGAACAACGGCGATGCGTTCAACGCCGATGATGTCGTCTTCAACGTCAACCGCTGGTGCGATCAGTCCGTCGAAGGCAATTCGATGGCAGCGCGGATGGCCGCCCTCATCGACCCGGCCACCAAGAAGGCGCGGGACGGCGCGATCACCAAGGTCGACGACTTCACCGTCAAGCTCTCGCTGAAGAAGCCCGACATCACCATCATTCCCGGCATGTCGGATTATCCGGGGCTTATCGTCCATCGCGATTTCGAGAAGGACGGCAAGGACCTCATCAAGCATCCGATCGGGACCGGCGCGTTCGAGCTCGTGTCGTTCGACGTCGGCAAGAAGGCTGCGTTCAAGCGCCGGGTCAACGGCAAGTGGTGGGGCGGCGAATCCCATCTCGACGGGGTCGAGTTCATCGACTACGGCCCCGACATTTCGGCGACCGTCAGCGCCTTCGAATCGAAGGAGCTCGACTGCACCATGAAGACCGATGCGGCCTACGTCGCGATCCTGGACAAGGCCGGGCTCACCCGCTCCGACGTCCAGACGTCAGCGACCATCGTCGCGCGCACCAACGTCAAGCAGAAGCCCTACGACGACCAGCGGGTCCGCAACGCCCTGCAGATGGCGGTCGACAATGCGACGATCCTGAAGCTCGGCATCGAGGGGCACGGTACGGTCGGCGAGAACTTCCACGTCGCGCCAATTCATCCCGAATATGCGGAGCTGCCGAAGAAGTCGCGCGACATCGCCGGCGCCAAGAAGCTGATGACCGACGCCGGCCAGATCGAATTCGAGCACGACCTCATCACCAGCGACGAGGAATATTACAAGAACTCCGGCGACGCGATCGCGGCTCAACTGCGCGAAGCCGGGTTCAAGGTGAAGCGGACCGTCCTGCCGGGCTCGACCTTCTGGAACGATTGGACGAAATATCCCTATTCGATCACCGACTGGAACATGCGCCCCCTCGGCGTTCAGGTCCTCGCCCTTGCCTACCGCACCGGCGAGGCCTGGAACGAGAGCGCCTATTCCAACCCGGAATTCGACGCCACGCTCGAGAAGGCGCTGGCGATCCCGGATCCGAAGGCCCGCATGGTTGTGATGAAAGACCTCGAGAAGATCCTGCAGGATTCGGGCATCATCATCCAACCCTACTGGCTGACGCTCTATAACCACCGCACTCCGGAGGTTATGGATTACGGCATGCATCCCCTCTACGAAACTCACCTCGAACGCGTATGGCTGAACGCCTGAGACTTGGCGCCGACAGGCTCGAGGCCGCCGCCCAATTCGCTCCGTGAGAGCGGATCGGGCGGCGCTTTGAGCGGCGACGGAGGGTTCGGACGATGGCGTCATTCTTGGCTCGTCGGCTCGGAGCGATGCTGCTGACGATGCTGTGTCTGACCCTGGTGGTTTTCTATCTCGTCAATCTCGAGCCCAACCTGCGCAAGCTCGCGATCAGCCAGACCGAGATGCACGCGTCCGACCAGGAGCTGGAGGGCTGGCTGGTCAAGAACGGCTACCGCCGCCCCTTCCTCGTCCGCTACGCCGCCTGGCTCGGGATCTGGCCGAAACAGCCCAACATCGACCCGGCGACAGGCGTTGCGACCTCGCGCTTTTCTTTTTGCGACGAGCCGAAAACGGCCAGGTTTTCAGGGGTGCTTCAGGGTGATCTCGGCTGTTCGACCAAGTTCAAGGTCAAGGTCGCCGCCAAGCTCGGGCCGGTGCTCGAGGCGACGGCGGTTTTGATGTTCTGGGTGCTGGCGGTCATGGTCCCGGCCGCGCTCGCGATCGGCGTCATCGCCGGCATGCGCGAGGGATCGCGAACCGACCGGACCCTGTCGGTGATCTCGATCGCCACCACCTCGACGCCCGAATACGTGTCGGGCGTGGTGCTCACGATCATTTTCGCAGCCTGGCTCGGCTGGCTCAACGGTTCGGCGGCCTCGGCGACCGAGGGCCACGTCACCTTCTACAACTTCGCCTTGCCCGTCGCGACGATCGCGATCTACGGCATGGGCTATGTCGCGCGGATGACCCGCGCCTCGATGATCGAGGTGATGAACGCCCAATATATCCGCACCGCCCGCCTCAAGGGTCTTGGATTCAGCGCGATCGTGCTCAAGCACGCGCTTCGCAACGCCCTGATCGCGCCATTCACCGTCATCATGCTGCTCTTTCCGTGGCTGCTGACCGGGGTCGTGATCGTCGAGGTGATGTTCCGCTATCAGGGCTTCGGTCAGGCCCTGGTCGACGCCGCCGGCAACAACGACATCGATCTCCTGCTCGCCTGCTCGCTCGTCTCGGTGACGCTGGTGCTCATCACCCAACTCATCTCCGACGTCGGCTACGCCTACCTCAATCCGCGTATCCGCGTGCACTAGTGGAGCGGGCGTGGAATTCCTGAGCCCCGGCGAGATCGTTGTGCGGACTCTCGTGCAGCTCATTCCCGTCTGGGCGGGACTTGCGCTCGTTCTTAGCCTCAGCCTTGTCTTTCGCCGTCGGCTCGGCCTCTTTGGCCATGTCGTCGCGAGCGGGACGGGATTCGCCGGGCTCCTTCTGGTCGGCTTCTGGCTGTTTGCGGCGATTTTCGCCAAACAGATCGAGCTCTTCGATCCGCTCGGCCAGATCGCGGAATTGCAGCACGCGCCGCCCGGCGCAATCGATCCGCACTCCGGCCTGCCCTATCTGTTCGGCGGCGACAAGTTGGCGCGCGACGTGTTCGGCCGCGTCGTCGCCGGCGCCCGGATTGTGCTCATCATCGCGCCCCTCGCGACGCTGCTGGCGCTCGCGGTCGGCATCGCGCTCGGCCTGCCGGCCGGCTATTTCGGCGGCCGCATCGACGCAGTGCTCTCGTTCCTGGCCAATCTGGTGCTGGCCTTCCCGATCATCCTCCTGTTCTACCTTCTGGTGTCGCCCGGCATTCTGGAGACGCCGATCCCCTACGCGCTGGCGGCGATCTTCTTCGCCTTTCCGGTCGCGCTGTTTGGCGTCTTCTTCATCGCCGGCTATCGCGCCCGGCCCGGCGCGCTCGCGGTCAGGCTGGCGCTGACCGTCATCGCTGGCGGGTGGCTGTTTGCGACTTTCGTCTTCAACGCCGACCCGTTCGGGCTCATCCAGGTGAGCCCCAGCACCCTCAACATCTTCGTCGCCGTCGCGCTCGCCTCCGGACCCGGCATCTTCCGGATCGTGCGCAGCCTGACCCTGGACATCAAGACGCGCGAATATGTGTTCGCCGCCCAGACCCGCGGCGAAAGCCCATGGTACGTGATGCTCTGGGAAATCCTGCCCAACGCGCGCGGGCCGCTCATTGTCGACGCATGTCTGCGCATCGGCTACACCACGATCCTCCTCGGCGCGCTCGGCTATTTTGGCCTCGGCATGCCGCCCGAAAGCCCCAACTGGGGGACAATGATCAATGAATCGAGCCGCTTCATGCGCATCTATGTCCACCCCGCCCTGCCGCCGGCTCTGGCGCTGATGTCGTTCGTGCTCGGCTTGAACCTGCTCGCCGACGCGATCCGCGAGCAGTCGCTGCGCGATTGATGGAGAGGCGCATGGTCGCTCCGCTGCTCGAAATCGACCATCTCGGCATTTCATTCTTCACCCGCAGCGGTGAAATTCCAGCGGTCATGGACTTCTCGTGCCGGGTCATGCCCGGGCAGGCGATGGGGCTGGTCGGCGAATCAGGCTGCGGCAAGTCGACGGTCGCGCTCGCCGTCATGCGCGACCTCCCCGGAGTCGGGAGGATCACCGACGGCGCGATCCGCTTCGAGGGCCGCGACATGGCGAGCCTTTCGGAACGGGAGCTGCGCGCCATCCGCGGCTCGAAGATCGCGATGGTCTATCAGGAGCCGATGGCCTCGCTCAACCCGACCATGCTCGTCGGCCGCCAACTGATGGAAGTGCCGCTGATCCACGACAAAGTCTCCAGGGGTGAGGCCCGGACCCGCGCCGTCGACATGGTCAAGGCCGTGCGCCTGCCCGACCCGGAGCGCGTCATGCGCGCCTATCCGCATCAGCTCAGCGGCGGCCAGCAGCAGCGCGTGGTCATTGCGATGGCGCTTCTTTCCAACCCGAAGCTGCTCATCCTCGACGAGCCGACGACCGCTCTCGACGTCACCGTGGAAGCGGGCATCGTCGCGCTCATCAAGGACCTGACTTCGCGCACCGGCGCTTCGTCCCTATTCATCTCCCACAATCTCGGGCTCATTCTCGAGACCTGCGACGAGGTGACGGTGATGTATTCGGGCGAGGCGGTCGAGGCCGGCGAGGTCAGCGAGGTGTTCGGCGCCGTGCGCCACCCGTACACCCAAGGTCTCTTCCGCTCGATGCCGATGCCGGGAACGAACAAAAACGACAATCCGCTCGTTCCCATTCCCGGTCAGTTGCCGCTGCCGCACCAGCGGCCGAACGGTTGCAATTTCGGGCCGCGCTGCGGCTATTTCGTCGGGGGCCTCTGCGACGGCGCCGACGTGCCGATGCACGATGTCTCGGGCGCGAGCGGCCATCAAAGCCGGTGCCTCAGGGTCGAGGCGATCGACTGGGCCGCGCTGTCGCGGCCGGCGGCGCGGCTCGAGCCTGTCGCCATTGGCCCGACGGTCCTCGAGGTCGAGCGACTGAAGAAGCACTATCGCGTCGCCGCCAGCGCCCTCTTCGGCAAGCGCGAGAGCCGCGCGGTCAAGGCGGTCGAGGACATCTCCCTGGTCGCACGGGAAGCAGAGGTGCTGGCGATCGTCGGCGAATTCGGGCTGCGGCAAGTCGACCCTGGCCAAGGTGCTGCTCGGACTCGAGACGGCGAGCGAGGGCCTGGTCGTCTTCGATCACGAGGCGATCCAGAACCAGCCGGTCGAAAGCCGCGCGGTCAAGACCATCGCCTCGATCCAGATGATCTTCCAGAATCCGTTCGACACCCTCAATCCGAGCTATTCGGTCGGCTCGCAGATCGTACGCACGCTCGAGCGGTTCCGGGTCGGCGCCAACAATCCCGAGCGGCGCGACATCATGCTGCGGTTGCTCGATCTGGTGAAGCTGCCACGCGCCTTTGCCAGTCGCTCGCCGCGGCAATTGTCGGGCGGCCAGAAGCAGCGCATCGGGGTGGCGCGCGCCTTCGCCGGCCGGCCGCGGGTCATCATCGCCGACGAGCCGATGTCGGCGCTTGACGTTTCTGTGCAGGCCGCGATCAGCGAGCTCCTCATGAGCCTGCAGCGCGAATCGAAGACGACGATGGTGTTCATCAGCCACGACCTGTCGGTGGTGCGTTACCTCGCCGACCGGGTGGCGGTCATGTATCTCGGCCACATCGTCGAGATGGGGGCGACCGAGCAGATCTTCACGCCCCCGTTTCACCCCTATACCGAAGCGCTCCTGTCGGCGATCCCGATCGCCGACGCGAGGGTGAAAAAGCGCCATGTGGTGCTCGAGGGCGAAATCCCCTCGGCGCTGTCGCCGCCGAAGGGCTGTCCGTTCCAGACCCGCTGCGGGCACAAGCGCGAGGTTCCCAACGACTTATGCGAACGCGAGGCGCCGCCGACCCTGACCGTCGCCGAGGGCCACACCATCGAGTGTCATCTGCCGGTCGAAACCCTCAAGCGCATGGAGCCGGTGTTCGCGTGACGCGCCGCCTGAGTCTCGAGGGGGCGACCGACCTCGCTGAGCGCGCCTGCCGTGCGGCGGGAGCATCCGACGAGGCGGCCCAGTCGCTCGCGCGAGCGACCGTCTCCGCCAATGCGCACGGAAAAGGCTCAAGCGGCTTTTCCCATCTCATCGACTACCTGATGGCCTTGCGGGCAGGACGCATCGTAGGCAACGCCGAACCGGTTGTGACCTCGCCCGCCCCGGCCGCGATCCATTGCGACGCGCGAGGCGGGATCGCCCAGCTCGGCTTCGATCGCGTCTTCGATGATCTTCGCCTCCGCGCCGAGACCTTCGGGATCGCGCTGTTCGCGCAAGAAGGAAGCTACACAACAGGGGAACTCGGCTACTACCCGCGCCGTCTTGCCGAGGCCGGCCTCGTTGCGCTCGCTGCGACGAGCGGACCGGCGCTTATGACGGTCGCCGGGGCGAAGACGCCCGTCTATTGCACGAACCCGATCGCATTCGCGGCGCCGCTCGACCAAGGCCCGCCGCTGCTCATCGACCAGGCTTCGAGCGCGACAGCCTTTGTCGAGCTCAGGCGCTACGCGGATCGCGGCGAGCCCCTGCCCGCAGGCTGGGCGGTCGACGCCGATGGGCAGCCGACCACCGATCCGCGCGCGGCGATGCGCGGCGCGCTTCTCGCCTTTGGCGGCGCCCGCGGCGCCAATATCGCCTTGATGGTCGAGGTCATGGCCGCGGGGCTTGCAGGCGCGAACTGGGCCCTCGACGCGCCTTCCTTCACCGCAGGCGATCGCTTGCCCGGCGCCGGCCTCACGGTCGTCGCGATCGCGCCCGCGCTGCTCGCGCCTGACTTTCCGCAGCGGCTCAGGCTTCAGCTCGACCGGCTCGCCAAGCTCGGCGTTCATATTCCCGGGCGGCGGGTCGCCGCGACTGAAATAGAACTGCCAGACAGGCTCGCCGCCGAGATCGAGCGTGCCGGGGCGCCTTGAAACGGCTCCGGCCAAACGGCTAGAGAAACGACCATCCGGCGGCCATGGAGCGGCGAATGGCGAAGCGATTGAGTCGGAGGCGCCTGCTTGAGATCCTCGCAGGGCTTCCATTCATGAGCGGCCTCGCGCCGGGCGCGTCAGCTGCGGCCCAGCCGCAAGCTCGCGTCCGTCCCGGCGACCCGGGGTGGCCTTCGGACGAAAGCTGGGATCAACTCGAGCGCGAAGTCGAGGGGCGCCTGATCAAGGTGCGCTCGCCGCTCGCCGCCTGCGTCGGCGCATCGGCGGACGCGGCCTGCGCGCAGGTGTTCAAGGAACTCAAGAACCCCTATTACCTCGGCGACGAAGTCGGGCTGACCCAATCGCTGGGCTGGGTCGGCGCCTGGACGTCGCGGCCGAGCATCTATGCGGTCGCCGCCAAAACGACCGCCGATGTCGTGGCAGCGGTCAATTTTGCCCGGAAGAACAATCTGCGGATCGTGGTCAAGGGCGGCGGACATAGCTACCAGGGAACGTCGAACGCGGCGGACTCGCTGCTCGTCTGGACCCGCCACATGAATGCGATCGTCCTCCACGACGCCTTCGTCGGCGCCGGCTGCGCAGGGAAAGCAGAGCCGCAGCCCGCCGTGTCGATCGAGGCGGGCGCATATTGGCGACAGGCGTATGACGCGGTGACGACGACGGGCGGGCGCTACGTACAGGGCGGCGGCTGCATGACGGTTGGCGTCGCCGGCCTCGTCCTCGGCGGCGGGTTCGGGAGTTACTCCAAGGCTTACGGCTTGGCCGCGGCGAGCCTGATCGAGGCCGAGATCGTGACTGCCGACGGCGACGTCAAAATCGTCAACGCTTGCTCGAATCCCGACCTCTTCTGGGCGCTCAAGGGCGGCGGCGGCGGGTTCGGCGTCGTCACCCGCGTTACCCTCAAGACGCACCCGCTGCCCGAATTCTTCGGCGGCGTGTTCGCGACCATCAAGGCGGGCTCGGACGAGGCCTATCGCCGCCTGATCGCCAGGATCGTCGATCTCTACGCTGAAGCGCTTTTCAATCCGCACTGGGGCGAGCAGATCCTGATCGGGCGCGGTTACGTCGCGATTTCGATGGCCCTCCAGGGCCTCACTCAGCAAGAGGCGGAGGCGGTGTGGAAGCCGTTCTTCGATTGGGTCGCCGCCTCGCCGCAGGATTTCACCATCGTATCGGCTCCCAGGGTCTTCGCCGGGCCGGCGCAGCGCCGCTGGGACCCGTCCGTGCTGAAGCGGATTCCCGGCGTGGTGCTCGCCGACGATCGCCAGGGCGCGCCGGCGGACAACATATTCTGGGCCGGAAACCTCGAAGAGGCGGGCGCATTCTGGTACGCCTACCAGTCCGCCTGGCTGCCCGCTTCGCTCCTCGGGGCCGGCCGCCGCGAAAGCCTCGTGGATGCGCTCTTTGCCGCGGCGAAGTATCTCGGCGTGGCGCTGCATTTCAACAAGGGGCTTGCGGGCGCATCGAGGGACACCATCGCCGCGGCCAAGGATACGGCGATGAACCCGGCGGTCGTCGACGCCTTCGCGCTCGTAATCAGCGGCGCATGGGGACAGCCCGCCTATCCTGGCGTTCCCGGACATGGGCCGGATGCAGCGGCGGCGCGAACTCAGTTCGAGACCGTGGACGAGTCCATGGACGAAATCCGCAAGCTCCTGCCTCGCGTCGGCTCCTATGTCTGGGAGACCGACTACTTCCAGGCGAATTGGCCAGACGCCTTCTGGGGCGAGAACTATGCACGGCTTCGCGCGGTCAAGGACAAATACGATCCCAGCGGCCTCTTCTTCCTCCACCATGGCGTCGGCAGCGAGGATTGGAGCGCAGACGGATTTACACGAGTGAACTGACGCCCTTCTCTGAGATCCACCTCGACGCCTGCCGAGCCAAAGGACGCCCATGCCCTATACGCCTTCGCCGACCCGCTACGAGACGATGCTCTTCAACCGTTGCGGCAAGAGCGGGCTCAAATTGCCGGCGATTTCGTTGGGTCTGTGGCACAATTTCGGTTTCGGCAAGTCGGCGGAATCGAAAAGCGCGATCTGCCAGCGGGCGTTCGATCTCGGCGTCACCCATTTCGACCTCGCCAACAACTACGGGCCTCCGCCGGGCTCGGCCGAAATCGCATTCGGCGACATCCTGCGCGCCGACTTCCGCGGCCATCGGGACGAGCTCGTCATTTCGACCAAGGCCGGCTACCTCATGTGGCCGGGCCCATACGGCGAATGGGGCGGGCGCAAATATCTCATCGCGAGCCTCGACCAGAGTCTCAAGCGGACAGGGCTCGACTATGTCGACATCTTCTATTCCCACCGCTTCGACCCCGAAACGCCGCTCGAGGAGACGATGGGCGCGCTCGATTCCGCGGTTCGGCAGGGCAAGGCGCTTCATGTCGGCATTTCGTCCTATAATTCGCGCCGCACCAGGGAGGCGGCCGCAATCCTCAGGCGGCTCGGGACGCCGTGCCTCATCCACCAGCCGAGCTATTCGATGATCAACCGCTGGATCGAGGACGATCACCTGCTCGATACGCTGGAGGCCGAGGGCGCCGGCGCGATCGTTTTCTCGCCGCTGGCGCAAGGTCTCCTGACCGACAAATATCTGAACGGCGTTCCCGCGGGCAGCCGCGCGACGTCCAGCCACTTCTTCAACAAGGCGATGCTCGCGCCGCAGAACATCGAGCGGGCGCGGCAGCTCGACGCGATCGCCAGGCGGCGAGGCCAGACGCTCGCCCAGATGGCGCTCGCGTGGACGCTGAGAGACAGGCGGGTGACGTCGGCGCTGGTCGGCGCGAGCAGCCCCGAGCAAGTGACGGACAGCGTCAAGGCGCTCGACAACCTGTCTTTCGCCGCAGATGAACTGAAAGAAATCGACCGCCACGCCGTCGAAGGCGGCGTCAACCTATGGCGCCAGTCGGCTGAGCTCACCGCCTGAGGCGAGGGCGATGGGCGGCCGGTCATCTCGCTCCTCGCGACGCTAGCGTCGAGCGTTTCTAGGGAGGAACAATATGCCGAAGCGTCCGCGCATCGGAGTGATCGGCTCGACCAATATGGACCTGACCACCACGGTCGAACGCATGCCCGTCTGGGGCGAGACGGTCCTTGCCCGGCACTTCGAGACGAGTTTCGGCGGCAAGGGCGCCAATCAGGCGGTCGCCGCCGCGAAACTCGGGGCCGAAGTCGTGATGGTCTCGGACCTCGGCGACGATGCGCTTGGCGACAGCGCGCTCAAGAATTTCGCGAGCTATGGGATCGAAACGTCGCACGTCCGCCGCATCCCGAATCAGTCGACCGGCACGGCGACAATTCTGGTCGACCAAAGCTCGGGCGACAATGCGATTCTCATCGTCGCCGGGGCCAACGGCGACCTGAGCTCAGCGGACGTCGACGCCGCAAGCGAGGCGCTCAAGGGATGCGATCTCATCCTGCTGCAGCTCGAGATCCAGCTTGAAACCGCCTATGCCGCGATTCGCTTCGCTCGCAAGAATGGCGTCAGGACCGTGCTGAATCCGGCGCCTGCCCGCAGTAACCTCGACATGGGAATCGTTACGCAGGCGAGCTACCTCATCCCCAACGAGACCGAGCTCGCCATCATGACGGATATGCCTGTCGCATCGGAAGCAGAGGTCTCCGCCGCCGCGCAGAGCCTTGTCAAGAAGGGAGTCGAGACGGTCATCGTCACCCTCGGCGCCCGCGGCGCGCTCATCGCGACTGCTGAGGGCGCGCGGCGGATCGCGCCGGTCAAGGTCGAGGCGATCGACACCACCGGCGCCGGCGACGCCTTCATCGGCAGCCTCGCCCGCTACCTCGCCGCGGGCCTTGAGCTGGATGCGGCGCTGACGCAGGCGACCCGCTACGCCGCTCTCTCCGTCACCCGGCGCGGCGCGCAGAAGTCCTACGCGACTGAGGCAGAATTCGAGGCGTTTTGCGCCAAGCTCGGGTGAGGACGGAGACGCCTGCCCCCTCTCCGCGCAGGCGGGAAGGGTCGGCGACGCTTTGCACATTTCACCGCGCCGTGATTGACTGACGCTCATGCGCATAGTGGTGCTCGGCGGCGGCGTGGTCGGCGTCACGACCGCCTATCAATTGCAGCGGGACGGCCACGAGGTCGTGGTCATCGAACGCAATCCCGAAGTCGCTTCCGGCGCGAGCTTCGGCAACGCCGGGATGATCGCGCCCGGCCATTCCTTCGTCTGGTCCTCGCCGCGCGCGCCAATCATCCTGGCGAAGTCGCTCATGCTCAAGGACCAGGCTTTGCGCTTCAGGCTTTCGGCCGATCCTGAGCTCTACGCCTGGACCTGGGGTTTCTTGAAGGAATGCACGGCCGCCAAGGCGCGCCGCAATACCCTGCTCAAGCACCGGCTCGCCGCCTATTCGCAGACCGTCCTCGACCGCGTCGTCGCCGAGGAGACGATCGAATACGACCGCAACACGCGCGGCATTCTCTATTTCTACCGCGATCAGAAGGCGCTCGACGGCGGCGTCGAGCACATGAAGCTATTGGAGTCGGACGGGCAGGCGATCAAGGTGCTCACCCGCGACCAGGCAATCGCGCTCGAGCCGACGCTCGCCCACGCGCGCGAGAAGATCTCCGGGGCCATCCTTTGCCCGACCGACGAGACCGGCGATTGCGCCAAATTCACTCGAGCGCTCGCAGCAAAGATCATCGAAAGCGGGGCCAAGATCGTGACCGGCGCGACCGTGAGCGGGCTTGACAGCGAGGGGGACAAGGTCACGCGGGCGATGACCGACCGCGGGCCGTTCGGCGGCGACGCGTTTGTGCTGGCGCTCGGCGCCGAGAGCCCGATTCTCGCCCGCGCCCTGGGTTTCCGCCTGCCCATCTATCCGATCAAGGGCTATTCGCTCACCATTCCGATCGGCGCGGCGAAGTCGCCGCCTGCGATCGCCTGTCTCGACGAGCACAACCTGGTCGCCATCTCGCGTTTTCGCGACCGCCTGCGGGTCACCGCGACCGCCGAGTTCGCCGGCTACGACGCGAGCCATAAGCCATCCGACTTCGTCTTCATGAAGCGCGTCACTCAGGAGCTCTTTCCCGACGGCGCCGAGTACGATCGGGCTGAGATGTGGGCGGGCTTGAGGCCAATGACGCCGACCAATCTGCCGCTCATCGGCCGGCGGCGGTTCGAGAATTCTGATTCTCAATTGCGGCCACGGCCATATCGGCTGGACCATGTCGCACGGCTCGGCGCGCATCGCCGCCGACCTCATCGCCGGCCGCGCGCCGGCCATCCCCATGGACGGCCTCATGGCCGCCTGAAAGAAGCGAGGCTCGCCATGTCTCTCGATCTTGCCGGCCTGGCCCCGACGACGATCGATCTCGGCGTTCTGCCGTCCGAACTCGACCGCGGCCTCGCATGGCGGGCGGCGATCGGCCTCGTGGTGCTGGCGACCGACCAGACGATGGAGCACGAGTTCCGCGCCCTCATCCCCTTGCCCGGGGTCGCGTTCTACGAGTCGCGCCTCTTCAACGACGCTGAGATCCGGCCCGACACCCTGCGCGCGATCGGGCCGCGGATCGCGCCGAGCGTCGCGCTCATCCTGCCGGGCCTCAAACTCGACGTGGTCGCGTTCGGCTGCACCTCGGCGACGATGACGCTCGGCGAAGCGGCGGTGTTCGCCGAAATCCATAAAAGCCGCCCGGACGTCGCCTGCACGACCCCGGTCACCGCCGCGCTCGCCGCCTTCCGCGCGCTCGGGATAAAGGCGATCGGGCTCCTGACCCCTTACGCGCCCGAGATCAACGCCTCGCTTGTCGCCAGCTTCCGCGCCCGCGGTATCGACGTCGCCGCGGTCGCAACCTTCGACCGCCGCGACGACCGCGACGCGGCGCGCATTTCGGAGGCCTCGATCGAAGCGGCGATCGTCCGCCTCGCCGAAGCGCCCGGGGTTGAGACGATCTTCATGTCCTGCACCAGCCTCAGGGTCGCCGAGGCGGCGGCGAAGCTCGAGCGCCTCGCCGGCGTTCCGGTCACCTCCTCTAACCACGCCATGGCTTGGCATTGCCTGCGCCTTGCGGGCGTCAGCGAAGCGCTGCCCGCCCACGGGCGGCTGTTCGAACTGCAGGCGTGAAGGCTCGCGGCAGAGGACGCGGATGCCCTCGCCGGGCCGGCAAAAGGAGAGCGCGCCTACTGCGGAACCGGAAGGGCGATGTTCGATACCAGCAGCCACGCGCCGCCGCGCTTCTCGAAAATTTGGGTGTCGAACACGTTGAGAGTCATCGCCTCGCCCGCCTTGGTTTTCGCAACTGCGTGCGTCCGTCCCGTAGCCCAGGCGGCATCGCCCTTGACGCGGACGTGCGGTCCATCCGCCTGCGAAATCTTTAACTCCGAAAACCCGCCAAAAAAATCTTCGAGACCCTTCTTGACCGCCTTCCACCCGTGGATGATCGCCTTCGACGCCGGTTCGAGTTGCGTCACGCTGTCGTCGTGGGCCCACAGCGTTTCGATCTTGGCAATGTTGAGCGAGCTCAGCGCCGCATGATAGGTCGCCACGGCAGCCTTTACGTCATCGACGTCCGACATGATCCCCAGCCTCCCTTGAACGCCGCTCTTTCAAGGCGGCGCAATATCCTATCCTGCACCGGTAAATTACACAAGCCGAAACTCTCGCGCCTGGCGCAATCACTTGCCAGAGAACGACTCGTCGCTGAACGGCGAGGTCTCGATCGGCGACAATCGCGGCTCGCGAAATCTTGATGAAGCCGACGCCGGCCGCTTCGTGACACGCGTTGCACGAAGCTGTCAGCTTGGCGTAGGCCTTGAGAAATTTGGCGCTGTCCTTCGCCTTGATGGCGTCGTCCAAGTCATCCGTTGCGGGGTTCATCATCGACATATTTGATTCGGACTTATCCGGATAAAGCTTCTTCGCATTCACAATATTGACTCTGATCTGCGCCAATTCGTAGTTGGCCAGCGGCCAGTTTTGCACTGCGCCGGCGTACCATAACTTGAAATGTCCGAGTTGCGTCACCATCATCAACGTGTTCAACGTCGGCACATAGCGATCTTGCGCATTTTCCGGTTTTTGTTCTTGAGCCGGAACTGGCAAGGATGAGCCTATGAACAAGATGGCCAGCGCCGCAAAATGCTTCATCGTCGCCATCGCGCATTCTCCGGATTGCCGCCAAATCGCGCGCCAAGTTGCCCTCAGATCCGACATTCGGCGATGACCGCGCAACTAAAAAACCTGCCTTAAGTTCGGGTTTCTGACAAGCCCGAACCGCTGCGACATATTTGCGAGGTTCTTCCGCCGCGATCGGTCTGACGCTGGGTCAAAGACCGGCGTTTCTGGCGCTGAGCCGCGCCAGGGCCGACCAGTCCGAATCGCCTTCCCCTTGCGCCACCCCGGCGAGGAAATGATCGTGAACCAGGCTCGCGGCCGGCATCGGCGCTGCGAGCGCGTCGGCGGCGGCAAGCGCGAGGCGGAGGTCCTTGAGCCCCAGGGTCATTTTGAATCCCGCCGGTTCATATTGCTCATTGGCGATGAGGGCTCCGTAGGTCTTGTACGCCGGGGCCGAGAACAGCGTACTGGTGAGGACTTCGAGATAGGCATGGGGGTCGACTCCCCCTTTGCGGATGAGCGCGAACGCCTCTCCCAGACACTCGATCACCGTCGCGAGGAGGAAGTTGCCGCTGAGCTTGACCAGATTGGCCGCGGACGGCTTGTCGCCCATGACGAAGGTTCGCTGGCCGATGGCGTCAAACAGCGGCTGGCAGCGGGCGATCGCCAGCTCAGCGCCGGCCGCGACGATAAAGAGCTTGGCCGCCATGGCGGCTTCGGGCCGGCCGAACACCGGCGCGGCGATATAGACTTGGCCAGCTTTGCGGTGGGCCTCAGCCAGGCGATCGGAAAGGGCGACGCTGATCGTGCTCATTGAGATATGGACGGCGTCTCGGCTAAGCGTCGAGAGCCCGCCGCCGTCTCCGAACAGGACTCCTTCGACCGCCGCGTCCTCGGCGAGCATGGTGATGACGACCGGGTTGCCCCACGCCTCGGCCAAGCTCTCGGCGACCTTCGCGCCATCGGCGGCCAAGGCCTCCGCCTTGCCGCGCGACCGGTTATGGACGGTCACCCGATGGCCGGCCTTGAGAAGATTCCGAGCCATTGCCTGACCCATGTTGCCTAGACCGATAAAGCCAACGTCCATGCTTCTCTCCCTTCTCGCCCCGCGATGCCTAACATTTCGTCGGGCGCCCGTTCGCCTCCGCCAAGCCGCCAACGTTGCACAGCGCCGGACCCGTCAATTCGACGCCGCGTAGAGGTCCATCGGCTCCTGGAGGCCCTTGAGCAGGCGCCTGCCTCGCTCGTCAAAGCGGAGACCCGACCCGGCGACCAGATCCCTGACGGTTCGCGACACCAGCACCTCGCCCGGCTCGGCGAGCGCTGCGACGCGCGAGGCGATATGGACGGCGATGCCCTGCACTTCGTTCTCGCGGAGTTCGATTTCGCCGGTGTGCAGGCCGCAGCGAACTTGAAGGCCGAGCGGACGAACCGCCTCGGCAATGGCCTGGGCGCAACGCACGGCGCGCGCCGGGCCATCGAAGGTGGCGAGAAACCCGTCGCCAAGCGACTTCACCTCGTTGCCCCGGGAGCGCGCGAGTTCGCGGCGAACGGTTGTATAGTGCGCGTCGAGAAGATTGTGCCAGCGCTGGTCGCCCAATTGCTCGGCCCAGGCGGTCGAGCCGACAATGTCGGTGA
This sequence comes from uncultured Alphaproteobacteria bacterium, assembly GCA_963794155.1. Taxonomy (GTDB): domain Bacteria; phylum Pseudomonadota; class Alphaproteobacteria; order Rhizobiales; family Beijerinckiaceae; genus Roseiarcus. Next base: position 330,458 of record CAWCCX010000016.1, read on the forward strand.
AGAGCACCGTCGCAAGGACGCGGTCGCCCGCCGCCGCAGCGACCGACCCGGTCAAGAATTCCTCGATCGCGTCAGTCATCCTGGCGACCGTTTGTTCGTGGATGAAAAAGAAATGATCCTCTCCGGGCAACTCGAGCAGTCGCGCTCCCGGGATGTGCTCGGCGAGAAATCTTCCGCCTTCCACATTGACGGTCCTATCCCCGGTGATGTGGATGACCAGAGTCGGCACGTGGACTGAGGACAGAATATCGCTGATGTCAATTTGGCTGTTCATTCGCATGAGCGCGATGGCCGCCGCCGGGCTCGCGCCGAGTCGCTCGTCTCGACCCCACCATTGCTGGAGGGCCGGATCGTCTTGATGCGTCGGCGCGAACGTCGCCAGGCTCCCGCCGGTCCCCCAGGCTTGATCGATATAGTCGAGCAAGGCGGTCAGTCCCTCCGCGGTCGGAATCCAGGACGAGAAGCGCGCAAAGGCGCCGTAGAGCACCAGCGCTCGGCACCGCTTGGGATAGGTTGCGGCGAACAGGACCGCCAAGGGTCCGCCTTCGGATAGTCCCAGCAGCGCGGCGCGCTCGATGCCGACCGCATCCATCACCGCGCGAGCGTCGTCCATTCGCTGGTCCAACCCCGGAAGCTCGCTTACGCGGTCGGAGAGGCCCGTTCCGCGTTTGTCGAACATCACCACTCGGGCAAAGTTGGCCAGACGAAGAAACCAGCGGGCGAAATCGGGATGTTCCCAGTAGTTCTCGATGTGAGACACGAAACCCGGGATCAGGACCACATCAATCGGCCCGCTGCCAAAGACCTGATAGGCGATATGAACGTCGCCGCTCTTGGCGTAATGCGTCACCGGGGTCGCCATCGCACTCTCCGAAAGGCATTCTCGCCCTCGCTGATCTCATCGAGGCGTCCCTCCCCGGTTCGCTCACCCCTCCGGCACTCCGGCCTTGCGCATTCCTTCGAGGGGGGGTCCGCCTCCGCCCCCAGTTTGAAAGCGGCTGATCGTGAAGCCCGGGTCGAGCGCAAGGCCGGCTTTGACTTCGGACTGCGCCTCCTCCAGCCTGCCCAGATTCGCCAGCGCCGCCGCAAGGAAAAAATGCGTTAGCGGGGCGGTCCGGTTGATCTCGATGGAGCGGCGAAACAATGCGACTGCCTCATCATCGGCGCCCAGAGTCATCTTCGCGGCGCCGGTGAAATGCAGCCAGAGCCAGGAAAAACTGTCACGCGGAGAGAGGCGCACGGCCTCCTTTTCGTGAGCCTCGGTCTCTTCCGGGCGCCCGACAATTAGCTCGGCGAGACCGATGTCTCCATGAGCTGTCGCCAAATTCGGATCCAGCGCCAATGCCCGCTCCAATTCGGCGACGCCTTGCGCCGAGCGGTTGGTCTGGTTCAGGACGCCGCCCATGATCTCATGGGCGAGCGCATCGTTCGGCCTTTGAGAAAGCACCTTGGCGATCGTCGTTTCGGCCGCAGCGAGGCGCGCGTCCCGGTCGTCTGATAGAAAGGCCCCGCCAATGGTATAGTCAACCCGCCCAACTCCGAGCAGCGCATCAAGATTGTTCGGATCGAGCGCGACGGCGCGTTCAAAGAAGCCGCGGGCCTGCGCCATGTTTGCGGGGTTAACGCCCCTGTTGAGCGATGCGAGTCCCTGAAAATAGAGGTCCATCGAATCGGGATTTGGGGCCCGCTCGGCGCGGCCAGCCTCCACAGAAATCAGTTCCGCCCCCAATTGATTGGCTAGGCGAGCGACGATCTCGTCCTGCATTTCGAAGAGATCGGCGGCAAGCTTGTCGAACCGGTCGGCCCAAAGGTGATTGCCCGTCTCCGCGTCGATAAGTTGGACATTGACCCGCAAGCGGTCCGCGTCACGCTGGACAGAGCCTTCGAGCACGTAGCGGACGCCAAGCGCCTTGCCGATTTCCCGGGCGTCGACATTCTTACCCTTGAAGCTGAAGGCGGTGTTGCGGGCGATCACGAACGAGCCGCGAAGGCGGGAGAGGTCGGTGGTCAGGTTCTCCGTGATTCCGTCGGCGAAATAGTCCTGGCTCTGGTCGTTGGAGAGATTGGCGAACGGCAGCACAACGATTGAGAGGCGTTTGGCTTCAACCGGCGTCGCCACGCTCGCTGCGGCCTCCGTTGGCGCTTTTGTCGAGATGGCCGCGGGCCAGTTCGCGTTGACGAGCCACCACGCGCCGCCAGCGATCACGACGAGCAGCGCCGCAATCCCGGCGGCGAGCGGGCCGAGCCATGAGCGCTCTTTCGGAACGGCGGGCTTCGCCTGCGCCGGGACGCCGACCTGCACCGAATAAACCCTGATCGGGTCAGCGATGTTCTTGAGTTGGGTCTGGCCGAGGTCGCTGACCGCCAGATCAAGCCTCCCCTTGACCTGCCGATAGGCGTCCTCGGAGAGACAGATGGCGCCGGGCTCGCAAACGCCTTCGAGTCGGGCGGCGATATTGACGCCGTCGCCCATCAGATCGCCGTCGCTCTCCTCGACAACATCGCCGAGATGAATGCCGACCCGGAACTCGATGCGCTTGTCCGGCAGGACTCCCGCGTTGCGCTCGATGAGGCCGCTCTGCACCTCGATGGCGCAGCGCACCGCGTCAACCACGCTGCGAAATTCGAGGAGAATGCCGTCGCCGGTGCGCTTGACGATGCGCCCGCGATGGGCGGCGATGGCGGGATCGATCAGGTCGCTGCGTAAGCCCCGGAGCCGCGACAGCGTACGGTCCTCGTCGGCGCCGGCGAGGCGGCTGTAGCCGACCACATCCGCAACCAGGATCGCCGCAATTTTTCGGGTCTCGCTCATGGCGCGCCCCTCTCGCGCCATTCAGCCTAGCACGAAAACCTTTCCCGATGGGCGCTCGGGCCTAGATGCGCTGCTTCGACGTCCCGTCAGGCCAAGTCGAGCGTCCAGGTCTGCCCGAGGAGGTCATGGCCGAACGAATGGTGCGGCGCTTGGCTGACCAGCTCGAACCCCGCCGCTTGATAGATGCGCCGCGCCGCGATCAGTACGTCGTTGGTCCATAGCGTCAGCTGACGATAGCCGAGCTCGCGCGCGCGAGCGATGCATGTGTCGACCAGCGTGCGGCCGAGGCCGGCGCCGCGGGCGCTCGGCTCGACATAGAGCAGCCTCAGCTTGGCGACTGCGGGATCGTCGCTCTTCATGAGGAACACCGAGCCGACGATCGCGCCGCGTCGCTCGGCGACCCAGCCGTCCTCGCGAGCGGGATCGAATTCGGCGACGAAGGCGCCGAGGATGCGGCTCGCGAGCCCCTCGTAGGTCCAGTCCCAGCCGTATTCCCGATGATAGAGGACGGTCTGGCGGCGGATGATCCAGCCGACGTCGCCCGGCTGCAAGCGCCTGAGGCTCACCACCCCCTCCTCCGGCTCGCGGCCGTGGAGCGCCGCGCGGATGTCGCGCATGGCCTCGGCCAGCCGCTCGCGCCCGCCCTCCCCGATCGGCATCAGAAGGGCATCGACCTGCGTCCGGGCGGCGGCTTCCGCCGCGGCGAAGGCTTTCCGTCCCGCATCGGTCAGGGTCAGCAGCCGAAGTTTGCCGTGGTCGGGGCTCCCGCGGCTTTGGGTGAGTCCCCGGGCGCGGAAGCGGGCGACGATCCGGCTCAAATGCGCCTTGTCCATCCCGAGCGCGCGGCCGATCTCGGCCGCCGTCCGCCCGCCCGCGGGCGCATGCGCCAGCTCATAGAGGACGCGCGCTTCCGGCAGCGAGAGCTCGGTCGCCGGTAGGCGCCGGTTCAAAAGTCCGATCTCACGAGTGTAAAACCGGTTGAAGCTGCGAACCTCGTCGGTCAGCGTCATGGTAATTGGGCCTCTAGTGTTGTCTCAGACAACACTAGAGGAGCGTCGTCGGCGCCGCAAGCTACTTGCGGAGACGCTTGCGAGGTCGGCGGCGGCGCCCGCCGTGTCGGCCGCTGCGCTCACTGCCTGCCTCCGTCGGCCTGTGCGTCGGTGGTTTATGAGTGAACTTTAGCGGCCAAGTAACCTTTTCCCATCACCATGGGAAAGCGTTTATTTTTCGCGCGCGAACGCGTGGCGGAGCCGGACGAGGATAGGTTGCAACCCTCCCTGTTTACCCGTCTCACCGCAGTCGAGGCCGAACTGCGGGCAATGAAAGACTTGCTCGCCGAGCTCACGGTGAATCAGGACGGACTGCGTCGGGATCGTGACGAATGGCGGTGGCGGGCCGAACGTCTGCTCGCGGATCAAGAACGTGGAGCTTGGTCGCGGTGGAGTAGGCGGGCCGATGCGGCGCTCGACATCGTCACCGCGAACTTATGCAGGCTGACCGTCGACCTACGGGCCAAGCTGGCCGAGATCTGGGTCGGCCGAAACGAGCTGCGCCGACACTATGCCGCATGGCTTAATCAAGCCGAGCAACTCACGGCGGATCGGCGCGAAATGAAAGGACAACTCAGTTGGCTGGGTCGCGTTCGGAAAGCGACGCAACCTCTCTATCGCCGCAGCTCATTTTAGGCCGGCCGCATCCAGTTCGATGGACGCAAAATAACCTGGCTGTAGCTCTCGCCAGGCCGGCGCATGGCCCTCATGCCCGCGATCACACCGCATCGGCCACCGTGCTGCGCCCTTGGGCAGCGTCCGGTTGACGTCGATAGTGTTGAAAAACTCGGAAATTGAGTGACCGCGAGAATCTCGTTTTCGCGCCCATAACGTCATCTAAGCTGGTGGTCGTCACAGCAAGGCATACGGGAGGGTCGCACGCGGCAAAAGCGGCCCTTCCGCCGACCCCCCAAAGAATTTTCCATCGAGGCTGCCAGCGATCTTCTGAATTGTGATCGACGCGAAAAATCGAGTTTTTCAACAGTATTCGTCGAAACCAGCCAAGCTGACTGAGTTGACTGAGTTGACCTAGCGGGCCGTCAAAGTTCGTCGCCGGCGAGTTGGGCCTTGAGCCTGTCGGCGGCCTCTTCCGCGTTGCGCCAGTGCGGCGCGATCGCGAGCGCCCGCTGGTAGACCTTGAGCGCGTCTTCGGTCTTGCCGCGCGCTTCGAGGATGGTCGCCATGCCCATGAGCGCGCCCAGGTGCCGCGGCTCCCGTTTGAGCGTTTGCGCAATGTCGGCCATCGAGCCGTCATAGTCGTCGTCGAGGTAGCGGGCGGTGGCGCGGGCGTTCCAGCCTTCCGCCCAGTCGGGCAGGAGCGCGATCGTCGCATCGAGGATTTTGAACGCGTCGGGGTATTCCTCGGCGCTGATCGCCTGCCGCGCTCGCCGGAGCAGGAGATCGCCGGTGTCCGACCCGGATTCGGAATAGGCGCGCAGCAACAGGGTGATGATCCCCGCCGCCTCGTCCGCATCCTTGGCCGCGGCGAGGCGGGCGTAGAGATCGGCGCGCGCTTCTTCGGGCGTTTGCGCCGCCGGCTCTTCCTGCTTGGCCTGCGGCGCTTGCGCTTCAGGCGCCGCCTTCTGAGCCGGGACGTCCGGTATGCCCTGAGGCGAGGCCGACAGTTCGTCCGTCCCCAGGAGAGCTAGGGCGAACAGGACGGAAATAGCCGCGCGGGCGACAACAGACGTCGCGTGGAGACTCATGCTTTAAGGATATCGCGGACGGCGACCGCCGTCAAAACTCCGGATGCGGCCGCGCTGGCGCGGTCCCTATCCCTGCCGCGCCTTGAAGCGCTTCTGGGTCTTGTTGATGATATAGACGCGGCCCTTGCGACGCACGAGGCGGTTGTCGCGATGGCGGTTGCGTAAGGATTTCAGCGAGTTACGGACTTTCACGTTCATCACCGGCGGTTCGTCCCGCCGGAAAGAGGCCCGCGGCGGATGAAAAGAGCGCGCTCTATGCCTCAAACCGCCGCGGCGATCAAGTGCGCGTGGCCCGCGCGGGGTCAATCAGCTTTACCGGTTTCGACGCGTGAGGCGGACATCGCCGACCGCGACCGCGGGCCTCGGGGATGGAGAATCCTCAGCCTATGGGAAGTCCGGCGGCGCGGAGGGCTGCCGCATCGGCTTCCACCCGCGCGGCATCGCAGCGAATGAACTGGGTTTTGCGCCAGCCGGCGATCGTGAACTCCGGTCGCGCCGCCATCAGGCGCGCGGCCGTTCGCTTCGCTTCTTCAGGCTGGTTCTTTTCCTGGTAGGCGATCACGACATCGGTGAGTCCGAAGCCGGGATTTCGCGCGTGATAGGCTTCGAAGGCGGCGATCGCGTCATCGGTTCGCCCGGCCTGTCGATAGGCGTCTCCAAGCGTGCCCAGAAAGACGGAAGGGAAATTTGGGCTGAGAGTCATCGCCTTCTCGCAAAGCGCGACAGCCTCTTCCGCGTACCCTGAGGGCAGGACAATAAAGCCGGCAAGTTGCGCCACATCGGCCGAGCCGGGCGCCAGTTGAACCGCTCTTCTGGCGTCGGCCACGGCTTCGTCATGCCGCCCTTCCATCAGCAAAACCAAGCCTGACGTGATGTGAGCGTCGGCGTTGCCGGGATCGATCTCCAGCGCCCTCTCGGCATAGCGGCGGGCCTTCGCCATCGCGATTTCGAACGGATCTTTCCAGCCGAATCTGGCGTCCAGGCAATGCGTGAGGCCGAGCATGGCGTTGAGCGGGGCCGAATTCGGGTCGAGCGCGAGCGCTTTCTCCCAGTGGGCCTGCGTGGCCTCCCGGTTGTCCCGGGAGGGAGGTTGACGGAAAAAGGACATGCCCCGGGCCCAGTGGGTCCAGGCTTCAACATTGCTGGTCGTCGTATAGCGCATCCGCGCCTGTTCGCCGTCGGTCAGCTTGACCTGCATCTCGGTCGCGAGCGCCAGGGTTATCTCGTCCTGGATCGCGAAAATGTCGTCGACCCCGCGGTCGTAGCGCTCGGCCCAAAGGTGCGAGCCGTCCGCCGCGTCGATCAATTGCGCCGTGACCCGGATCCGGGCTCCGCTCCTCCGAACGCTGCCCTCGAGAACATAACGCACGCCGAGTTGTTGCGCGGCTTCGCGGACATCAACCGACCGTCCTTTGTAGACGAAGCTCGAATTGCGCGCGATGACGCGAAGCCCGTCGAGCTTCGACAAAGTGGTGATGATGTCTTCGACGAGGCCATCGCAGAAATACTCCTGTTCGGCGTCACCGCTCATGTTCTGAAAGGGCAGTACGGCAATTGACGGCTTACTTGACAGGGCCGGCCGCTCCGCCGGCCTTTCCGCCGCACTCGGCTCCGCCGACGCCGCCAGCCTCGCTTCGGCGGGAAGCCCGACCTGGAGCGAAAAGGCTCGAACCGGCTCTGCGATATTCTTGAGTTGGGTCGCGCCCAGATCGCTGACCGCGATGTCGAGACGGGCCTTGACCTGCCAATAGGCTTGTTCGGAGAGGCAAATGGCGCCGGGCTTAGCGATGCCCTCGAGGCGCGCGGCAATGTTGACGCTGTCGCCCATCATATCGCCGTCGCTCTCCTCAACGACTTCGCCGACATGAATGCCGATCCGGAATTCGATGCGGCGATCGTGCGCTACGCCTGCGTTGCGTTCGACCATGGCGTTTTGCACTTCGATGGCGCATCGAATCGCATCAACCGCGCTGCGAAACTCGACCAGCGACCCATCGCCGGTACGCTTGAACACACGTCCGTTGTGGACTGCGATCGTCGGATCGATCAGATCGCTGCGCAGCGCACGCAACCTAGCAAGGGTGCGGTCTTCGTCTGCGCCGGTCAGGCGGCTAAATCCGACCACGTCGGCGGCCAGTATCGCGGCAAGTTTTCGGATTTCGGCCATCGGCCCTCCTTTGCCGGCCCAGATAGCACAAATCACCTACCTGAGTCGTTTTGCGGGGTGAATAATCGGAATTTGCCGCTTTTTCGAGAGGCCGCTTACCTCTCTAGCTCAATGAATTTCGGCAAATTGGACTGGCATTTGTGATAGTGTGCCGCCCGCCGGGAGGCACGCGATGAGCGAGACCCGGGAGCTCGCGGCGATTCTGGTGGCGGACGTCGTCGGGTACAGCCGGCTCGGCGGCGACGACGAGGAACGCGTGCTCGTGCGCCTTCGGGGTGTGCGCAGCGATCTGATCGAGCCCGGCATCGCCGCCCGTCGTGGCCGCATCGCCAAGGGCGCCGGCGACGGCTCGATCATCGAATTGCGGAGCTTCATCGACGGAATGGCGAGGCCGACATGATCCAGCGGTGGTCTTCGGCTGAGATAGTCGCGCGCGAGCGGCTCGGCTTCTGGGTGGATGTCGTGTGCCGGACTTTAGTCAAACTGCGCTGCGAGCCGACGTCCGACCAGAAATTCTTCGGCGAGATCGACTTCGACGAGCTCGGCCCGCTCAAGCTCGTCAGCGTACGCTCGGTCGCGCAGCGCGTGAGTCGATCCGTCGAAGGCCTCGGCAGCGCAACCGGCTTCTTTCACGTCAACATAATGCGGGCGGGCCGCGGGCTCATGGACCAGGATGGGCGCGAGGCCGAGCTCGCGCCGGGCGGCTTTGTGTTCTCTGACAGCAGCCGGCCCTATGCCATCGACTTCATCGACAATTTTTCCGCAGGCGTGCTGCGCATCCCGCGGTCGATGCTGTTGCAACGGATCGGCGCCCCCGAATGTTTCACCGCGGTGCGTGTGGACCCTGAGAGGGGCTTGGGCGCCATGGTGGCGTCGATGCTCCGCGATTTGCCAACCCAGTTGCCGACGATTCCCGAAACCGTACATGAGCGCGTCGCCGACAATATCGTCGACCTGATCGCCGCCGCGCTGCTGTCGACCGGCGTGGGCGCGCCGCTGTCGGCGCGGCTAACGCTGACCCGAGTCAAATTCTGGATTGAGACGCATCTGGCGGAAAGACTTTCCGGCGAGGAGATTGCCAATCGCTGCGGTCTTTCGCTTCGCCAACTCAACCGCTTGTTCGAAGGCGAAGGCGCCTCGCTCATGCATTACGTGTGGGAACGGCGGTTGGCGCGCTGCTGGCGCGATGTCTCCGATCCGGCGCAGCGCCACCGCTCGATCACCGAAATTGCGCTCGCCAACGGCTTTAACAATCGGTCGCACTTCAGTCGCGTGTTTCATGCGCGTTTCGGTCTTCCCGCACGCGCGGCAAGGCGTGAGGGCGTCTAGGGTAAGGGGCGTCTGAGCTGCATCGCGTGATTTGTAAGGGCGAAGCAGCGCGCCCCTACCACACGTGACGCATTTGCCGACGCGCTGATTGTATCCTCAGAATCAGGCCAACCGAGTCCAATTCAGTCAATTTTTTTGTCCGATCGAGGAAAGCGGGGAGAGATGTGACGGCGATATGCTCTGTCTACTGTTTCGCGTCTGTCAGGGCCGATCGAAGCGACGGAACGCGTGATGTCAAAACTCATTCCCGCCCGCCTTCAATGCGGCCAAGGATGCCGGTTCATCACAGCAACCGTTTTGGCCGTCGCCGGAACAATTCATGCAGTTAACGCTTCGACGGTAAACTTTTACGACGTACAGATCTATACTGTCACTCCGCCGGACATAACTGCGACGAGCCCCAGCCAGGAAACAGCGAGCGGTTCTGGGACCACGGCGATTGGCAATTATTCGTATTCCGTGCTCGCTGGCCCCGGCCTTCTTGGCGACTCGAATAGCGTCAGCGCAACCTCGGCGACTGGGGACCAGGGAGACGTGAGGTCGAATACGAATTTCACCATGAGCAATATCCTGCTGACCGGCCCTTCAGGCTCCACATTTATCTATTACAGCGTGAATTTCGATGTGACGGGCTCTTTCTTGTTGACCGCCTCGGGCAACGCGACGGCGACTGGCATTGTCGAGGTTGACGACGCAGTAGGCGAACTCGGATCGATGCTGGCGTCGACAGACGCCTCGCTGGATGGGGCGGGCGGCGTTTTTCAGGGCCAGATCCCGAGCACGAACAGCAGCTATGATGTCGCCGCCGCAACGGAAAAAGAGATCGGGCAAAACGGAGCGCCAGTCACCGTCCTACTCAATCTAGCCACCGCCGCAAATGTATTGGCGAATGACGGTTCAGGGTCCGCCACTGTCGCTTTTTTGGATCCGTTGTCGTTCCCGGCTGATGGGCCGGTCTTCAACTTCTTTGACCTTTCCGGCAATCCAATATCTGGGTGGACAGCGAACTCTGATGACGGCTGCATCGTCAACAACGTTTTCATGTGCGGATCGGTGGGTCCGGCGGGCTTCGTTCCCGAACTCTCGACCTGGGCGATGATGGTCGCAGGCTTCGCCGGCCTTGGCTTAGCGAGCTATTGGCGCTCGAGGAAAGGCGGAGTTCGTCTCGCGTAGCTTCGCAACCCACGCCTTCAGCCAAGTCCGCTTTCTCGTGCTTCCCCGCTCGTTCACAGCGCCGACCTTGAAGGGCCGCAAAGGGGTCGCTTCGAGCCATTCGCGAAGTCGTCGCGTAAACTGCCATTGGCGCCGAGGCCTGCGGCTTCACTGAGGCGCGGGCGCGCGGCGCCGACGGCCTTCATTCCGGCCAACTCGCTGGGCAGATTGGCGGCCAAGCTTCAACCGCAAGGATCGAAACGCGCCACGGGAGGCTCTCCATGAGAGTATCGGACGTTCTGCAATCGAACCGGCAGACGCTTCAGACCTGTATTCCCGAAGAATCGATCGCCTCGATCTGCACCCGCCTCAGCGCCCTCAACATCGGCGCCTTCCCGGTTTGCGACGCTCACGGAACGCTCATCGGAATCATCTCCGAGCGTGACGTCGTCCGCGCCTTCGCCAAGGACGGAGCGCGGCTCGTCGACATGCACGTTCGCGACCTGATGACCCGCGAGGTCAAGACCTGCGCCCGCGATACGCCGATGGTCGAAGCGGAGAAGCTCATGAACAAGCACCGCATTCGCCATCTGCCGGTCATGGACGGCGGAAACCTCGTCGGCATGCTGTCGATCCGGGACGTCATGGTTTGGCGGCAGCAGGAAGCGCGCGACGAGGTCAACGTGCTCCGCGACGCCATGATCGCGGTCCGCAACCGCTGACGGATAACGCGCGCGGCTTGGTTGCCGGATCTCGATCGTAGTTTCTGCCCTACGGATTTCTCAACAATGTCTTTGCAAAAAGCAGAAACCATGGTATTCATCCTGTGTCGCCGGATCAGGAACGCGCTCACCGGGCCGGCCGGCGGCGAGAAGAGAAGCGGGAGAGAAAGGTTTTGCTTGGATTCGCTGTAACGCATTGAAAAGTCCGGATTCGGACGAATAAAACCAAATAAAAGCAAGCAAAGGGGGCATACTAGCTGCGCAAACGACAAGTTAAGACATGAACCTGCCGCGGCCAAACTCGCCTTTTACAATCCAAATATTAGATAGGGCAGCAGTGCGGTCGGGACCGGGAATGCGGTCGGGATAGGCGCAGGATTAGCGGTGCGGTCGGGATAGGGAATGCGGGCCGGGTAGACGCGGTGGTAGCAATGCGGTCGGGATGGCGCAGCTAACAGCAATGCGGCCCGGCCCCGTCGGAGAAGCCCTGAGCTATGCGAGCCAAGCCCGGACGGCCGCTGGCGGCGTTCCAGGGGCTATGGAAGCCGCGCGCCGATCAATTCCCCAATTCGCCGGCCCTCGCCCTCTTGCGCCTCAGCTATCGCCAACGCGTACCGCCCCGTATAGCCCGCAAGGCGGCCCGTGGCGGGCTTTGTTGTTGGCGGGCGCGGGACACATGGGCCGTTCCCCATGCCGGCCGCAGGCGGCCTTCCCCGGGCGATGGTGAGGACCGCGACGCCGATGTGGTCGCCCACGCTGACCTGCTCGCCCCTGCTGACACAATCGGCCGACCGATGCGCGCCATGACGCGCTAGTGGCGGACCGGAGTCGACGTATTGTGTTCTCTAATGGGTCAAGGCGGAAGCTCTTCGGGTGTCGACGCTTTCGGGTGCCTGCGTTCTCTGCGTGCTCGTTCGGCACTTGATGGGGTAAGCTGGGTGCAGCGCGGCTCGGTTGAAATCGCAGTCGGCCAACGGCTGGCCCCTGCTACACAATCCACGCCGTCGTCTGCTCCCTCCCTTGGGCGTCGCTCCGCTTGGGAGCTGGATTCGGCCTCCTGTCTCGTGGCTTGCAGGCTTAGGCGAACTCGAACTCCGTCCCGTCTCGAAGCATCGCATGCATGATGATCGCGAGGCGGCGAGCCAGAGCAACCCTCGCCTTGCGCATCGTTGACCGCCTAGCGATGGCGAAGGCCCAGTCCTTCAGCTTGAGCTGGCCCTTGTAGCGGGTCAGCATGACGTTGGCGGCCTCGTACAGGAGGGTTCGCACCCGCCCATCCCCGCATTTCGAGATGCCGCCGGTGTAGTCGAGCTCTCCCGACTGATGGCGCTTTGGAACCAGCCCCAGATAAGCGCCAATATCTCTGGATCGGCGGATGCGCAAAGGATCGTCGATCGCAGCCACAAACGCGAGCGCTGTCAGTTGGCCGACGCCTGGGATGGTCATGAGCCGGCGGCAGGCCGCCGAGGCTCTTGTCATATGTCTCATGTCCGCGTCGATTGCAGCGACCGCCGTCATCACTGCGGTTCGTGCCGCAAACAATCCCCGCATGGCGGCAGAAAGACCGGCGATCTCCTCGCTTGCCTTGAGAGCCTGATCGATGAACGCTGCGGTGAGCGCGCGTGGCAACCGAACCCCGAACACAACCGCCAAGCCTCGGATCTGATTTTCCAAGGTTACTCGCTGGCCGACAAGCTTCTTACGCGCGCTAATCAGCGACCGGAGCGCATGAGCTTGCAGCGACTTCACATGCACGGGCTTGAAGAAGCCAGTACGGGCCAAATGCGCTAGACCTCGCGCGTCGTTGCGATCGGTCTTGTGGGTCGCCAGTGACCTGAGCGCTTGGTAGGCCTGCCGACTCTCGACGCATACCACGGGAAGGCCCAGTTGGCTCAACCCGTGAAACAGGATCGGCGCCATTCGCCCCGTCTCAAACACGATGCGACGACAATCTGGCGCTTTCGCCAATTCGATAGCGATCGCCGCCGCCGTCGAGTCGGTTTTGCTTTCGCGAACCACCACACCTTCGCGGTCGAGGACGCAGATATGGGTCTCGTCCATCGAGATATCGAGGCCGGCAAAATAGTCCATTGAACGGTCTCCTCTTCCAATGACGGGCCGATCGTAGCGGCCTTCGTGGAAGAGCTCCCGCCCATTACCCCATGTTGAAAAACTCGGATTTTCGCTTCGATCACAATTCAGAAGACCGCTGGCAGCCTCGATGGAAAATTCCTTGGGGGTTCGGCGGACGGGCCGCCTTTGCCGCGTGCGACCCTCCCATATGGCTTGCCGTGGCGACTACCGGCTTAGATCCCGCTATGGGCGCGAAAACGAGATTCTCGCGGTCACTCAATTTCCGAGTTTTTCAACATCGGGTAATGGGCGGGAGCTCTTCCACGGAGGTCGATAGGATCGGCCGTGATTTGGAAGAGGAGACCGTTCGATGGACTATTTTGCTGGCCTCGATATCTCAATGGATGAGACCCACGTCTGCGTCGTCGACCGCGATGGAGCTGTTGTCTACGAGGGCAAGTCGGCATCGATGGCTGAGGCGATCGCGGACGAGTTGGCGAAAGCGCCGAGCTGCCGTCGGATCGTCTTTGAGACCGGGCGCATGGCGCCGATCCTGTTCCACGGGTTGAGCCAACTTGGCCTCCCCGTGGTCTGCGTCGAGAGCCGGCAGGCCTACCAGGCGCTCAAGTCGCTTGCGACCCATAAGACCGACCGCAACGATGCGCGAGGGCTGGCGCATCTGGCTCGCACCGGCTTCTTCAAGCCCGTGCACGTGAAGTCTTTGTCGGCCCACGCCGTCCGCTCGCTGATCATCGCGCGCAAGAAGCTGGTCGGGCAACGCGTGACCTTGGAAAATCAGATCCGGGGCCTGGCCGTTGTGTTCGGGGCTCGGCTTCCTCGCGCGCTCACCGCCGCCTTCATCGATCAGGCTCTGAAGGTCAGCGAGGGGATCGCTGGCCTCTCTGCCGCCATGCGGGGTCTGATTGCGGCGCGAACCGCGGTTATGACGGCGGTCGCGTCGATCGACGCCGACATGAGGCGCATGACGAGAGCCTCGGGCGCCTGTCGTCGGCTCATGACAATCCCAGGCGTCGGTCAACTGACCGCGCTCGCCTTTGTCGCCGCAATCGACGATCCGTCACGCATCCACCGATCGCGAGACGTCGGCGCCTATCTGGGCCTGGTCCCAAAACGCTATCAGTCCGGAGAAGTCGACTATGTCGGCGGCATCTCGAAATGCGGAGACCGGCGGGTGCGGACCCTGCTGTACGAAGCCGCCAACGTCATGCTGACCCGCTACAAGGGCCAGCTCAAGCTGAAGGACTGGGCCTTCGCAATCGCCAGGCGATCAACCATGCGCAAGGCCCGTATCGCTTTGGCGCGTCGTCTCGCAATCATCATGCACGCCATGCTGCGGGACGGAACAGAGTTCCTCGCGGCGTAGGCAAAGCAATCGCAGAGACAGGAGACCGCATCCAGCTCCCGCAAGGAGCGACGACCCAGGGAGGGAGCAGACGACGGCGCCGATTCTGTCGCACGCGGCCAACCAGCCGACTGCGTTTTCAACCTCGCCGCCCTGTACCCAGCTTACCCCATCAAGCGCCTGCGAGCGCGCAGAGAACACAGGCATCCCAAGGCGTCGAAAACCGAGAAGAGCTCCCCCCCTTGACCCATTAGAGAACACTATCGACGAATAGTGTTGAAAAACTCGGAAATTGAGCCACCGCTAAAATCTCGTTTTCGCGGGCGTCGCGTCAACTCAGCCGATACTCCTCACGGCAGGGCATATAGGAGCGTCGCACGCGGCAAACCCGGTCGGTCCGCCGACCCCCTAAGGAATTTTTCACCGAGGCCGCCAGCGGTCTCCTGAATTGTGATCGATGCGGAAATTCGAGTTTTTCAACATCGGGTAATGGGCGGGGCTCTTCCTTCGGGGGCCGATAGGATCGGCCCTGGTTTGGAAGAGGAGACTTTTCGATGGATTACTTTGCTGGGCTAGATATCTCGATGGACGAGACCCACGTTTGCGTTCTCGACCGGGAAGGCGAGGTCGTTCGCGAGAGCAAGACAGCATCGACCGCGCAAGCGATCGCCCACGAGTTGTCGAAAGCGCCAATCTGCCATCGGATCGTCTTTGAGACCGGACGCATGGCGCCGATCCTGTTCCATGGGTTGAGCCAACTCGGTCTGCCTGTGGTCTGCGTCGAAAGTCGGCAGGCCTACCAGGCGCTCAAGTCGCTCGCGACCCACAAGACCGATCGCAATGACGCGCGAGGGCTAGCGCACTTGGCCCGCACCGGGTTCTTCAAGCCCGTGCACGTGAAGTCTTTGTCGGCCCACGCCGTCCGTTCGTTGATCATCGCGCGCAAGAAGCTGGTCGGCCAGCGTGTGACCCTGGAAAATCAGATCCGGGGCCTGGCGGTCGTCTTTGGGATCCGGCTTCCTCGGGCGCTCACCACCGCGTTCGTCGACCAGGCTCTCAAAGCCAGCGAGGGTGTGGCGGGCCTCTCCGCCGCCATGCGGGGTCTGATCGCCGCGCGCACCGCGGTTATGAGCGCGGTCGCGGCGATCGACGCCGATATGAGGCGGATGACGAGAGCTTCGGACGCCTGCCGCCGGCTGATGACAATCCCAGGTGTCGGTCAACTGACCGCGCTCGCCTTTGTCGCCGCGATCGACGATCCCTCGCGCATCCGCCGATCACGAGACGTCGGCGCCTATCTGGGCCTGGTTCCAAGACGCTATCAGTCGGGCGAGGTCGACTATGTCGGCGGAATCTCGAAATGCGGCGACCGGCGGGTGCGGACCCTGCTGTACGAGGCCGCCAATGTCATGCTGACCCGCTACAAGGGCCAGCTCAAGCTCAAGGACTGGGCCTTCGCGATCGCGAAGCGGTCGAGCATGCGTAAGGCGCGCGTTGCTTTGGCGCGTCGCCTCGCGATCATCATGCACGCGATGCTGCGGGACGAGACCGAGTTCCTCGCGGCGTAGGCCTAACCAATCACCGAGACAGGAGACCGCATCCAGCTCCCGCAAGGAGCGACGCCCGAGGGAGGGAGCAGACGACGGCGCCGATTGTGTTGCAGCGGCACTACCAGCCGACTGCGGTTTCAACCTCGCCGCACTGCGCCCAGCTTACCCCATCAAGCGCCAGCGAGCGCGCAGAGAACACAGGCATCCCTAGGCGTCGAAAACCGGAAGAGCCTTTCTCCTTGACCCATTAGAGAACACTATCGACGTTAAGCGGCCCTTGGAGATCGCGCCGGGGACCCCCCCGAGTGAGGAGACCGGTGGTGCTGAGCAGCAGCCGGTGGGAGAGGCTCTTGTCACTCTTTGCCCAACTTTCCCCAAGTCGGCCTCGATCAGCTTGCCGTTGCCGAGCGCGCGAGCCTCGGCCTCGCGGTCGGCGAAGGTTTTGATCGAGGGGAAACGATTCCAAGTCCGGCTTATATTCGTGGGTAGTGTGTCACATTATTTGATCAGCGCTGATCCATCTGGGCACGCAGATGGTTGCCCCGACCACACTAGCCGATACGATTTGGCTTTGCCGTTGGACTGAAAAAGCGGCGAGTAGAGTATTGCGTATGGGTCGCCCCTTGCGTAACAGACCACGTTACTATGTTGCAACGCCGTATCGAGTTCCGCCTGCGCCCCAAATTGATTTATTATGGCGTCCGTTTTATCGATCTGAGGCGTCCAAAGATGAGAGAAGCCGGTAATAAAGCTTGTGTAGATTGCTGCACTGATTAATGTAACGCGCGCTGAGTAGTATATTCCGCTGAGATATAGATCCCGTGTCAGAGCGCCTTCTCTTAACACGCAGATCGTAGTAAGGATAATCGCAATCTCGACGAAGCTAAAGTACCTGAGTTCATTGGATCCCGGAAAAACCGCAACAAATATTAACAGCGCGGCTGCACCTATTATAGCCGCGATTTCCGCGCCGTGCGGCGGCCTTACCCTGGCGAGTCCAGGAACTAGGAACCCCAAATAGCTGAGCAGCAGGATTGAGAGGGCTCCTCCCATTCGAAAGCCTGCTGTTCCATCCGGCACGTCGCCCTGGTCGATCGTGTACCCATGTGGCCGCATATTCGTTGCATCCAAGTCGAGTTGCGAGAGTATGTAGCGAATGGCCTGCGGAATACCGGAAAGAGCCGCCGGTCCCTGCCACAACCCGGTTTCGGGCCCTGGGAACCGATAGCCTCCAATCCGAACCGCTATCGGATAGATTGGATTATGAAAGATTATGAGGTTTCGAATCGGCGAGAAGAAGGTCAAGGGGGCAAGGACCAAAAAAATAATCAGAGGCAACAAGTATAAATGACCGTCACCTTTCCGTTTGGCAAACAATTTGCAACAGAGAATTACAATGATGATAGCGAACGATGAAGCACCGATAATAAAAAATTGCTCTTTAGAGTTTACAGCGACCAAAAGAGCTATATTGGCAATAATGGTGTCCTGCATGCGAGGACGCTGGCTGGTTATTACGCGCCAAGCTGCGAAGAGATGAACAACAAAGAACGAATTCGTCCAGAGGTCAACGTAGCCTGCGTCCAAAGCTGCGTGGAGGGTCGGAACTGCAAGAAAGATACAGGCGGTCCAAAAAATTGGTACTTTGTACGCTATGCGCATGTAGAGCGCGAGGAGGAACGCGCCCAATGGAGAGATCAAGGAGGTAGCTTCGGGTCTTCCGGTTGCGGCGAAGAGGATACCTTGAAAGTAGTCAACAAAAGGCGGAAAGCTGTGATAACGGACCTCTAGGTTGGGGGGTAATACAAATTGGTCGGAGGATATAAGACCAACTCTCAACGCGGCAAACGGAATATGGTAAGCGAGTGTGTCCCACTCAAAATTGAACTTAGCCAGGCCGATTAACGCAACGTATACAAAAATAACTAACCCCGCGGCGTCCGACGCGGAACCTCTCGGATACCTGTTCAATGCTTCCAAATCCCAAAGTGCACGTTGACGTCCGCAAAGCCGAGAATGCCGCCGGGCAGCGCCGCGCCAGAGGCTTGCCTCGGCTGCTGGGCTTCGCCCGCGAGCCGCAAAATCACGTCGCGCTGTTCCTGAGCGATGCCGTAGCAGAACGAGCGCTTCATGTCGCGTGGAGCAGCCGGAATTGAGTGCGCTCGCTTGCAACTTTTGGGACCGCCCTCCTGCTCATTGTCGTGGCGACAATGAGCGCAACGGGATTCGTCGTCCGCCATATTTGGGGGGCATTCACACACCCGAGGAATTTGTCCGCTTTTTGCGCACTCCCGCCATTCCCGTGAACGGCGTTTTCCGGCAGCGAGCGGTTAGACGTAAGTTGTTCGCGCTGGCACGCGCTGGTGGGCTCCCTTGCGCGCCAGCGCATTCGTGTCTGCCTGATCGCACAAGCCCGCCTTCCGACGGCAGCGGGCAAGGCGTCCTATGGGAGCCGCACCCCGAACAATTCCCCGACCGCTCGCGCCAGCGCCCTGGCCGTTCGTCCCGCTGTCTCGTTGAGTGTGGCCGTCTTTTCGAGCGCGGCGATGCGCCGCTCCTGCGCGTCACTTTTCGCCGCGAGCGTGGCGAGCATAGTTTCGACGTTCGCCTGCCATCTCCCGAACGGCGAGGCGGCAAACAGATCGGGCGGGGCCGGGTAGCCAGGGCCGGAAGGGATAAGCCCTCGTCCGGGGCGTCCACCGATCGCTGGCGTCGAGGGCGGCCCGCCGATCGCGACCGTCGAGGGCGGAGCGGCCGGAACATGCCACGCCCTGTCGCTTACTCTAATGGGGAACCCCGGCGCGGGCCGGGGCGCGTCTTTGGGGATGGACGGCCACGTTCCCGCTTTGAGGCATGCGCGGCGCGCTCGTTGGTAGAGGCGCATTTGCTCAGGCGTTCGGGTAGGGACGGGCATATTTCGTAAGCGGGACGAAGTGGAGTTGTTACCGCGGAATGTAACACCCATTACATGAGGATTTGCAAGGCGTTTCGACAGCTAGACGCGGCGAAAGCTCGACGTTGGCGTTCGGCGGGAGCGTCGTTTTTCGACGCATCAAAATGGCTGATACAACGAGACCGTGAGGCGGCGCGGTCGATTAAAACTTGACAAACCGCATTCAACAGTAAAATCTTGGCGCAGGTGCCCGCTCCTGCGCGGGATGACAGGCGTGGCCGGCATGGACGGCGACGAAGCTGATAGCAAACAGGCCCCGGAACGCGTTCTGGGGGTTACCCAGAGTTGCAGAGCCGCTTCCTCCTAGCCCCGGAGTTCTGGGCGACGGACAAGGACGGCTCGCGAATGCTCAATGTTTCTCAATCCGAAAATGCATCGTTCGACTGGCGCGCCTTGCGCGCCCAACGCATTCCTTTTTCACAGCGCGCCCGTCGCGTTCAAATTTGCCTCGCTCCAAGCGAACGCGATGAATTCTATTGGTGCGCCTATGGCGAAGGCCGCACGCCATCGCTTTTACTGAGGCGATTTGTCGCAACCTATCTGAACGGGGCTTCGGTTCCACCTCTTTTTGACCTCGTCGGGGAACATGCCGCGTCGCCCCTAGCGGGGCTGGCCAGCTTTGCCCTTTCGCGCGATTTGCATGAACGCTTGGTCGCCCGCGCAAAAGCCGAATGCGTGACGGTCAGCGGCGTCTTGCGACGGTTTATCGTCGCCTATGTGCGGGAAAAACGATCGGGCGAAGCGCAGACGCGTCGGCTTAAACGGAAACCTCGCGCGACTGTCAATCGCGCGGGGTTGTAAAAGGGAACCGGCCGAACGGCAATTCGCCGGTTCTCAATCGACCGAAAGACCAGGAGACGGTCAATTGCGTGAAGATCTTGTACCTCATATCACTGCTGCAATGCAATCGCGTTGTGGTTATTTCCCCATATTTAGATCCGATGTGGGGATATTTTCCGCTGCGCTAGCGCTACCAGAACGCTTGCACTTCCTCGGGGCGGTCTCCGAGGCGGAGGCGGGTCATGGCTAAGGCTCGCTCTCCCCGCCGGGCCGCCCCTCAATCTTCGTCGCAGTTACGCAAGATGACAAAGGCGGAGGCGCAGCGTCAGGGAATATCGCCGGACGCCAAGCGATACGTCGCCACTTCTGCGAAGCGCGTCACCAAACAGACGCCGACATACAGTAACAGATTTTACCATAATCTCCAATTAAGCGAACAGGCCGGGCGCAACATCACCAAGGAAAACTTTGCCCGGGCCGTGAAGAAGGGAGAATTCAGACGACCGATCAAGATTTAACAGCGGATCAAAGACGTAAGCAACGCGCGGTTTGTCCGATCATACATTCCCCGAGTTGCTCCACAAGACATGCGCGTCGCGTTGAAGTGGTATCGCAGCGGATATGAGCCAATGTCAGATAAGGAAAAAAGCAGATTCAAAATCCCTCTTCAAGCGATATTCCGCAGATGACGTTCGACAAGCTTTTGGCAGCGCGCCGAAGGACATCGGTTCGTTTATGATGACCGCGTAATCGGATTAGGACAAATGAAGAATGACAACGGTATACCACGGCTGAGATGGGTCGAGACACTCGACGAATTCTTCAATGGTTCGGAACAATTGCGGGCGAAAGTACAAGCGGTTAGGCAATATAAGGCACAGCAATTTAAGGCCGAATATGAGACCTCGCACAAGGAGGGAAGACGGAAATGGAGAGCCGGCAGCCAATATGACGCCAAGCGCGAAGGCTCGCGCAGCGGGCTCAGGTTCGGTCAAATGCCGAGGAAAGGCGGACCCTTCATCGCTGTGGATAGCGAGGGTTTGAACGTCGGCCAGCCGTTCAAGACGAAGATCGGCAAAGACGGTGCGCTCATGCAAGATCAGCGCACTTGCCTATGGATGGCGGGTGGTGTCGAAGGAGTTGAAAACGAGAGTATCGTGAATGTCGAAGGATTGAGGTCCGAAGACATATTCGAATTTCTTACCAGCCTTCCGATGCTATTTTACAATAAAATTAGCGACCAGACCGGCAAACCATTGAAGAAACAACCTATATTCATATCATTCGGTTTCGGATATGACGTTGCACAAATCATCAAAGATTTTCCCTATGAGAAGGGGTGGGAAGTCTGGAACGGCAAACCCTACAGCGAACGAAATAATCCGAATTTTATATCAAATTACAGAGCGTATCCCGTGTTGTGGAAGGGATACGCCATCTATTCGATTCCGAGAAAAATGGTTGTGCTGTTCAAGCTTCGTAATCACGACAAGGCGTTCAAGCGATCTGGGCCGGATCAAAGCATACGCAACTTGGATTATATCGAAAACAGCCGAATTTGTATCTATGACGCGTTCGGGTTCTTCCAGCAAAGCCTTATCGGCGCGATACGAGACATGCCTGGCGTCGTCACTGATGATGAATTGGCCCGGATCGTCGCCAACAAAAAGAAAAGAGGCTTTTTCAAGGGAAGCGATATGGAGGAATTGAAGCGATACACCGCGGATGAACTTAAAGCGCTGGTCAATATGCTTTCAATCCTTCGGTCCTCGCTGAGGGAAGCAATCCCTGGCCGGCCAATCGAGCTAAGGGAATGGTATGGCGCGGGCGCCATCGCCAATGCCCTGCTCGACAGCTATCTGGGCAAGGAGGTTCGAAGGCATCTGGGCGACATCGAAGAAGACAGCGAGCCTCGCGAATGGGCTTTGCGCGCCTATTTTGGAGCGCGCATCGATCTAGTCAAACAGGGCTTATACGTCGGCCCGTTGTACGAATATGACGTGTCCTCGGCCTACCCAGCAAAGGCAGCCGATCTGCCAAGCATGGCGGGAGGGCGATGGGAAAAGATTGTCAATCCGACGCGGGAGCAGGTTGAGGAAGCGTCTTCCCTCAGCATGTTTGAAGTCAAAACCCACGGCTACGCGAGAGACCTACCCTTTTACGCGCTCCCATTCCGCATGCAGAATGGAGCTATATTATTTCCGTGCGACGTCTGGGGCATATACATGAGGGATCACGTCATCGCGGCTTTCAAGCACTTTGACAAATTCCAAGCCGATAATCGGCTGTGCGACTATAATCTGCATCCGCAAGGAGCATCCATCGAGTTGATCGCTGCCTGGATTTTTTATCCGGTGAGTGACGAAAAGCCCCTCGCTTGGATCAGGCAATGTTTTAATTACCGGGCGTCGTTGCCAAAGAAGGACGCGAGAGGCCAAGTCATCAAGCTTGGGATTAATTCGATCTACGGCAAATTCGCTCAGCGTATCGGGCGAGCCGGAAAACCGCCGAAATTCGCCTCTCCGTGGTACGCCGCCGCGATCACCGCGGGAACTCAACGTCAGTTGATCGAAGCGGCGCTCACCAAGCCGGACGCGATTGTGGCTTTCGCTACAGATGGAATTTATAGCGTCGTGCCGCTTGACGTATCCATTCCCGCGGAAAAGACGCTTGGAGAATGGGAGATGCAGAAAGGCTCCAAAGGCGCATTCATTCAATCCGGGGTCTATTCCGTCCACCTGGATGACAAATATGGAAGCGTGGAGAAGAAGGTGAAATCTCGCGGTTTTTCGCCCCAAAACATTAGGACTGCCGAAGATTGGAAAGACGCCTTGGACCGGACATTGTCTGAGGACATTCCCAATATGTGGGCGCTCGGCGTCGAGGATTATCCATTTGATTATCTTCAATATATGACGATCGGAGAATGCGCCGTTTCCAGAAAATCATGGCCTTATATCGGTATGTGGAAACAAGCTCCCCGGAGGCTGCAACTCAACCGCATGTCGAATAAGAGGATAGTTCCCAACGAGCAGACGAAGAAGGCTCAAAAATTGAGACAGCAGCGCGCTCGCGCCCTCATTCCGTTGCCGGTCCGGCTCAAAGTAATACTCCCAAACGGTGGTCCCGCCTGCGTAGCCCGTAGATGTCCAGTACGCGCACGTTGAGCCAAAATAGACAATCGGGCAACGGTTTTGTTTGAGCGCCCAAGGAATAGTAGCGATAACTTGTTGTACCAAAGAAAAAAGACCGACGTCGCGTTCACATATGATGTGGAGACGGTCGCTTGAGTCCACGTCACTATCCAGCGCTTTCACGGGCAGGGTGTAGGTATAACTATGTAGGTATAACTACCTGGATTCACGGTCACGTCAAGACATTTAACGCGCCATGATTGCCGGGCCGCACACGCCGTCTTGAACGGGATCGACAAAAAGCCCGGCCCCGCGCTTCACGTCGAACTCCGGTCCGCCACTAGCGCGTCATGGCGCGCATCGGTCGGCCGATTGTGTCAGCAGGGGCGAGCAGGTCAGCGTGGGCGACCACATCGGCGTCGCGGTCCTCACCATCGCCCGGGGAAGGCCGCCTGCGGCCGGCATGGGGAACGGCCCATGTGTCCCGCGCCCGCCAACAACAAAGCCCGCCACGGGCCGCCTTGCGGGCTATACGGGGCGGTACGCGTTGGCGATAGCTGAGGCGCAAGAGGGCGAGGGCCGGCAAATCGGGGAATTGATCGGCGCGCGGCTTCCATAGCCCCTGGAACGCCGCCAGCGGCCGTCCGGGCTTGGCTCGCATAGCTCAGGGCTTCTCCGACGGGGCCGGGCCGCATTGCTGTTAGCTGCGCCATCCCGACCGCATTGCTACCACCGCGTCTACCCGGCCCGCATTCCCTATCCCGACCGCACCGCTAATCCTGCGCCTATCCCGACCGCATTCCCGGTCCCGACCGCACTGCTGCCCTATCTAATATTTGGATTGTAAAAGGCGAGTTTGGCCGCGGCAGGTTCATGTCTTAACTTGTCGTTTGCGCAGCTAGTATGCCCCCTAAAAGCAAGCAAAACCAAGCTATTCCAAGCTAATCCGAGTTAGAGCGCTGGGGCGTCTTCAGCCCTTCCATCAGTTGCCGATGCCCATCGGGGATCGGAACCGGGCGATTCGTCGCGCGCTCGACATAGACGTGGGTGTATCGGCCGGCCGCTGCGGCCTCGGCCGCGCCGGCTTTGAACACCGCCAGGTGGTAGCGCACCGACGAGCGGCCGAGGCGTTCAACCGCCACGCCGACTTCGGCCGGCTCGGGATAGGTGAGGCTGGCGTAGAATCGGCAGTTGCTCTCGACCACGAGGCCGATGATCGGGCTCGTCGCGGGATCGAGCAGTCCCGCCTCGATCAGGATTGCATTCACCGCCAATCGAACAGGGCATAGTAGACGACGTTGTTGAGATGGCCGTAAGCGTCGTTGTCGCTCCACCGCGTCGCGAGCGCGACGAAGCGGGCGAAAGCCTCGCGGGAGGGCGGCCCTTGGCGATCCGGATCGGCCGCCATTCATCCGTCTCCCGTCAGCTCGCGGTCGGTTTCGCCTCTTAGCTCGCGCGAGGCTATCATGACAAGGCGGCGCGCGGCCTTAGGCCCGCGGAACGGCGGAGGGACGGCGCGCAATGGCCGATGACGACAGCGAATCCGACCTTTTCGCCGCCGCGCGCGAGCCGCCGCGGCGCGCGCCGACCAGGCTTTCGCCGCTTGTGCGCCGCCTCGTCGCGCCGAACGCCTCGGCCTTCACGTTCAATGGCACCTGCACCTATATCGTCGGCAACGGCGCGGTTGCGGTCGTCGATCCGGGCCCGGAGGACGAATCGCATTTGAAGGCGATCCTCGACGCGGTTGAGGGCGAGAAAGTCGAGACGATTCTCATCACCCACACCCATCGCGATCACAGCCCCGGCGCGAAGCGGCTCGCCGCGGCGACCGGCGCGCGGGTGATCGGCGCCGCGCCCTTCACGCCCCGCGGCGATGGGACTGAGGGTCTCGATTCCGCCCACGACCACGACTATTCCCCCGACGCCATCCTCGCCGACGGCGAACGGCTGCGCGGCGACGGTTATTCGATCGAAGCCGTCGCCACGCCCGGCCATTGCTCCAATCACTTGTGCTTCGCCCTTATCGAGGAAGGCGCGCTGCTCTCCGGCGATCACGTGATGGCGTGGTCGACTTCGGTCGTCGCGCCGCCCGATGGATCGATGCGCGCCTATATGGCCTCGCTCGAGAAGCTGCGCGGGCGCGCCGAGACCATCTATTGGCCGGGGCATGGCGGCCCGGTCGTCGAACCGCAGCGCTATCTGCGCGCGCTGATCCATCATCGGCGCCAGCGGGAAGCCTCGATTCTCGCCGCGCTCTCCGCCGCGCCGCAGACGATTCCGGCGCTCGTCGCCAAGGTCTACGTCGGCATCAACCCGACGCTGACCCGCGCCGC
Organism: uncultured Alphaproteobacteria bacterium; assembly: GCA_963794155.1. Classification (GTDB taxonomy): domain Bacteria; phylum Pseudomonadota; class Alphaproteobacteria; order Rhizobiales; family Beijerinckiaceae; genus Roseiarcus. The sequence goes on from CAWCCX010000016.1 coordinate 355,581, forward strand.
CGGCCTCTCGACCCTCGCCCATCTCGAAGACCTGCGCGAGCGCGGGCTGGTCATCGCCGAGCCGGCGAACGGCGGCGAGACGCGCTTTCATCTCGCCTGATCGAGGCGCTCGCGGTAACTCTCGAGTTCGTGATCGCTATGGCGTCGACCGCATCGCCTCATCCTGAGAAGCAATGCGCGGCATTGCGTCTCCGAGCCGCCCGCGCTGCGGGCTCCTCAGGACGAGGTAAGGCAGTTTTTAGGAGTCGCGCTCACCCAGGGCGGCTTGCCGACTACTTCGCTGGCGCCGCGCCGCCAGCTGCGTAACCGTTGCGGCTCGAGATCTGTTCGCCTGCGTCCTTGAAGCTCTTGTCGTCGTCGCCGAGCTGCACCGTCGGCATGCATTCTGGATTGCAGGCGTACGAGACCCTGGAGCTCCCATTCTGCAGGACCACCAGAGTTTTCGCCGGCAGGACCCGGACCTGCCTTTCCTCGATCACCGACCCCCCGGCGTCGATGGCGATCAGGTTCGTCTGGCCGAAGCCCTTGCCGGTGATGACCATCGAGTTGTTGCTCTTGAGCATCGTCACGTCCGCGATCATCGGGTTGCCGATGATGAGGGTCGTCGCTCCGGCCGGCAGCTTGGCGATTTTGGCCTGGTCAAGCGTAACCGCGATCAGGTCCGTCTCGGCCTGCGCGGGCGAAGCGCCGAAGGCGAGAACGAATGCGGCGGCAAGCCAAAGGCGCGGCGACATGAGAACCCTCGCTCTCGTCCGGAGACTAGGATTCATTTCGCTCGCCAAAGATGAAGGAAATCTCAACTTTCGCAGCGTCAGGCCGCGGAGAAAATCGCCCCTCCCTCGTCCGCCGATCCGACTGCGCCGCGAAAGACGGCGAACAATTCGCGCCCCACGCCGACATGAGAGGCGGAAAGGTCGACCTCGGCATGCGGCCTCCGGGCCCAAACGTCGTCGGCGACCTTGACCTCGAGCCGGCCGGCGGGCGCGTCGAGACGGATCACGTCGCCGTTCCGGATCTTGGCGATCGCCCCGCCCGCCGCAGCCTCCGGCGTCACGTGAATCGCCGACGGAACCTTGCCCGAGGCCCCCGACAGGCGCCCGTCCGTGACCAGCGCCACCCGGTGGCCGCGGTCCTGCAGCACCCCAAGGGGGGGCATCAACTTGTGCAACTCGGGCATCCCGATCGCCTTCGGTCCCTGAAAGCGCACCACGGCGATGAAGTCGCGGTCGAGTTCGCCGGCGCGGAACGCTGCGTGCAGTTCCTCCTGGCTGTGGAACACCCGGGCCGGCGCCTCGATCGTATGCCTGTCGGGCGCAACAGCCGAAGTCTTGATGACCGCCCTTCCCAACGGTCCTTCCAGCACCCGCAATCCGCCGGTCGGCTGGAACGGGTCGTCTGCGCCGCGCAACACCGTGCGGTCGCCCGACTGCGCGGGCGCAGGCGCCCATGTGACGGCGCCCTCGGCGTCGAGGTGCGGCTCGACCGCATAATCGCCAAGCTCGCCCCAAACGGTCTGCGCCTCGCCATGGAGGAGGCCGGCTCCGAGAAGCTCCCGGATCAGCAAGCCCATGCCGCCTGCGGCGTGGAAATGATTAACGTCGGCCTTCCCGTTCGGATAAATCCGCGTGAGCAGCGGGGTCACTTCCGCAAGGTCGGCGAAATCCTCCCACCTCAGCGCGATACCGGCGGCGGCGGCCATCGCCACCAGATGGATGGTGAGATTGGTCGAACCTCCGGTCGCGTGCAGCCCGACGACGCCGTTGACGATCGCGCGTTCGTCGATGATGCGCCCGATTGGCGCGAACTGATTGCCGAGCGCGGTAATCGCCAGCGCCCGCTTGACCCCGAGCATGGTCAGCGCATCGCGCAGCGGCGTATTGGGATTGACGAAGGACGCGCCCGGCAAATGCAGGCCCATGATCTCCATCAGCATCTGATTGGTGTTGGCGGTGCCGTAGAAGGTGCAGGTGCCGGGCGCGTGATAGGCCTCGGCCTCGGCGGTCAGCAAATCAGCGCGGCTCGCCTTGCCTTCGGCGAAAAGCTGGCGGACTTTGGATTTCTCGTCGTTTCCGAGGCCCGAGGGCATCGGTCCGGCAGGCAGGAACACCGCAGGCAAGTGGCCAAAGGAGAGGGCGCCGATCAAAAGGCCCGGCACGATCTTGTCGCAGATGCCCAGATAGACCGCAGCGTCGAACATGTCGTGCGAAAGGGCGACTGCGGTCGAGAGCGCAATCACATCGCGGGAGAACAGGGAAAGCTCCATGCCCTTCTCGCCCTGGGTGACGCCGTCGCACATCGCCGGAACGCCGCCGGCGACCTGCGCGGTGGCGCCCACGGCGCGCGCCGCCTCTTTGATGAGATCGGGAAAGCGCGCATAGGGCTGATGGGCGGAAAGCATGTCGTTGTAGGCGGTGACGATCGCAAGATTGGGCCCCGTGCCCTCGCGCAACGCCTCCTTGTCCCCCGCCGCGCAGGCGGCGAATCCGTGGGCGAAATTGGCGCAGCCGAGGCGCTTGCGGGCCGGTTTGCTGGCGGCGGCGGCGTCGATCCGGGCGAGGTAAGACTGTCGCGACCGGCGGCTGCGCTGGGCGATGCGGTCGGTCACTTCGCCGACGCGTGCATTGATCTTGGTCGTCATGCGCGCCTCCTCGATCAGCCCCAACGGGCGTGTCAATCCCCTTTTAGCGCAAAGACGGGCCATAAAAAGGGCGGCGCGCGCTGAAGGTCACAAGCCGCGGCCGGCGATCATCGGCGGCCTCGTCAAAAGCCTCCGAGCTCATGGACCATCGCGGTGAAGCGCCGACGCTCTTCGAGCGTCAGATCCGCAGTGGCGACATCGAGGTCCTGATCCTCAAGCCCCGCCGCTTTGGCGAAGCTGTTCCAAGCGGCAGCCTTGGCCAGGTCGTGCGGCAACGCGCGGCCGCTAACGTAAAGATGAGCGATGCGGTTCTGGGCGATCGGATTGCCCCGGGCAGCGGCGACAAGGAAAATCTTGGCTGCGCCGGCTTCATCTCTCGTGATGCCATCCCCGTTGAACAGCATGATGGCGTATTCGACCTGACCGGCGATGATGCCGCCGTCCGCCGCGCGCTTGAGCCAATGCGCGGCCTCGACGATGTCTTGCGGCACTCCTTTGCCCTCGCGCAGCATCACGCCGTAGGAATAGGCCGCATTGTCGTCGCCGGCGTTCGCCGCGCGGAGGAAATATTGCGCCGCTTTGGCATAGTCGGGCGCCTTTCCGTCCACCCCGTTGAGCTCCATGATCCCGAGGTTGTAGAGCGCGCTTGGATGGCTCTTGGCCGCCGCACGCTCGAACTGCGCCTTGGCGGCGGCCGGATCCTTCGCCACGCCCTTGGCGCCCTGGAGCAGCAGCACACCGAGTTCATAGGCGGCTTGAGGATCGCCAAGATTGCTCGCAAGGCCGTACCAGCGGGAGGCCTCGCGGTCGTCTCCCACGACGGCCGCGCCGTCGTGGTAGATCTCGCCGATCAGCGTCATGGCCGCCGCGTCCTTGGGATTGGCGTCGAGGCGCCGTTCAGCCTCCAACAGGGCGTAAAGGAAATTGCCCCGCTGATAGGCGCCAAAGGCCAGATCCGCCGTCACTCCGTCCGTCCTCGGCGGCAGGGCGGTGGGCAATGAGGAACGCAACTCAACGTCCGCACGGTTTACGAGCGGCGATCCGACGTTTGGCGCCGGCGTCTGGGCCGAGGCGGCGGCCGCCGAGCCGAGAGCCAACGCCGCAGCGAGCGCGAACCGCTTCATCGGATCTTCACTCCCAGGCCGGCAATCAGGGCCTGAGCCTCGCGCGCGGCCTCAGCCGGCGAAGGGCGGCTCCAGATCGCCTCGCCAAGCGCGACGAAGTCGGCGCCGGCCTCAGCCAGCTCGCCCGCGGCCGCGATCGTGTCAGCATAGGCGACGCACGGCGTCTCGAAGATCTCCGCCCACCAGCCCACGCGTTCGGCCAACGATTGTGGACCCATCTTCGCCGCGTCGTGGCGAGGCTCCCCGAACATCACGTAATCCGCCCCCATTTCGCCCGCGGTCATCGCCTCATCGCGGGTGCGCAGGGACCCCGCGCCGACAATTCGCGCCGGCTTCAGGCTTTCGATCGCCGCCTCAAGATCGGCGCCCGCGCCCGCGACATGGACCCCGTCCGCGCCAAGTCGAGCGGCCAGCCGGGTGTCGTTCTCGATCAGGAGCGCGCAGTCGGCGTTAAGGGCCACGCGAAGGATCGGCGCTACAATCTCTTTCGCGTCGCCCTGCGAGACGGACGCGAAACGGACGAGCGCGCAAGCGATCGGCGCAGCGTCGAGAACCTCGGCGAAAGCCTTGGCGAAGGCCTTGGCGTCAGCCGCCGACAGGAGCGGCGTGATGAGATAGAGCGAGCAGCGAGGAGAGCTTCGAGGCGTCAGGAGCATGAGCGGAGAATCGCGTCGGATGCCGGCATATCGCCGGCCAATGCGGCAAAATGCAGGTCAAGCCAAGGCCGCGGCGCGGGCTCGTCCGTAGCGATTCGGCAAGGGTAGCGGGGTCCCAATGAGGGTCTATCGACCTGTCAATTCGAAAACGCCGCCCGAAGCCTCTCGACCTGAGAGGCGACCTCCGAGCGCGTTTTCACTCGCTCGGGCGAATGGGCGACGACGAGGCTTTGATCGAGATGGATCACCCGCTCCTGGATCCGGAGCGACCGTTTGCTCAGGTCGCGGAGGGTCGGGGGCAATTGCTCAAAAACCTCGGGCGCACAGCCGTATTCCTGGCGGGAAAGCTTGACCCGGACCCGCTCGGCCTGCGCCTGGCTCGAGGTCAATTCGCCTTCGTTGACCGCGCGCTGGAGCAAGAGCCAGGACGCGACCTGCATGAGGCGGGTGGTCAAGCGCATGCTTTCGGTCGAATAAGCGAGCGCTGCTGGGCGAGAGAGGGCGCGCGCTTCCGTTCGGCCCGGACCATCGAGATAGGACGCGGCCTCTTCGACGAGCGTCATTCCCTCCCGGAACAGGTCCTTGAACGCGCCAGATACGGCGAGGCGGTGAATGAACGGAATCGCGGTCGGCGGAGGCGCGGCGGGGGCAAAGCCGCGCTTCGATCCTTCGAACAGACGACCCATATGCTCTTACTCCCATCCCGCTGACGCGAGGCGGCGGGGCGAACGCCGCCGCGCGAAATCCAGGGGGCGCAAGCAACAATAACTCCCGCGCGGCCGCTCTGCGCATTTACTATTGAGCAAGGTTAACGTGGAAGCCCGCGCTCTGGCAATGGACAAAAAGAAGCCGCCCGAGGGCGGCTTTCAGGGCGTGAACGTCGGAGGCCTGGATCGGAACAGGCGCTGGTCAACCAGCACCCATCCGTTTGGGCTGCGTCATTGGTAATCGGTAAGAGTTAACCGCCCCTTAGCAAGGGAGATTCGGCCTGCCCGCGCCAAGCGGCAGGCTCGTCGTCCATCAAATCTTGAATGCGGATTCGGCCGCCGATCGGGTCGCCAGACGCGCCTCGATCGCCTTCTCGAGCCGCTCGATTTCCACCCGCAACAGGCCGATGCGCTCGTTGAGCTCGGGCGCGGACAGATCGTCCAGGTGTTGCCCAATCTCATGCGCGACGACCGGCTTGGGCTTCTGGCCGAACAGGGATTCATCGTCGAATGCGGCCATTGCGGTCTTCCCTCAGGCGGCGGCGATGAATCCGCCCCCGAGCACCCGAGCGTGCGGGCCGATCGAGTCATAAAAGACACAAGCCTGGCCCGGCGACACGCCGCTTTCGGGTTGGACGAATTCGATCTCGCCTGCGCGGCTCAGCAGGGCAGGCGCCGGCGGACGCGTCGAGCGCACCCGGGCCGCAATCGGCAGCCCTTCGGCGGGCAAATCGGCCATTTCGCCGCCGCCGATCCAGTTGACATCGCGCAACCGAAGCCGCGCCACCGCGAGCGAGGAGCGCGGACCAACGATGACGCGGGCGTTGGCCGCATCCAGAGCGATCACGTAGAGCGCCTCGGCTGCGGCGACGCCGATGCCGCGCCGCTGACCGATGGTGTAGTGAACCACGCCGTTGTGCCGTCCGAGCACACGGCCGCTGACATGAACGATCTCGCCGGGAACGGACGCGCCGGGCATCAGGCGCTCGATCATGTCGGTGTAATGGCCCGACGGGACGAAGCAGATGTCCTGACTATCGGCCTTATCCGCGATCACGAGGCCAAATCTGCGCGCCAGATCGCGGACCTCGGCCTTCGGCATCGTCCCCAAAGGAAACCGCAGACGCGCGAGCTGCGCGCGAGTGGTGGCGAACAGGAAATAGCTCTGGTCCCGATCAGGGTCCGCGGCCTGGTAGAGGGCTCGCCCGCCGCGTTCGTCGGGGCGGCTGACGACGTAATGGCCGGTCGCCAAGAGATCGGCGCCGAGGTCATTCGCGGCGGCGAAAAGATCGGCGAACTTCATATGCTGGTTGCAGGCGACGCATGGGACGGGGGTTTCGCCGGCGACGTAAGCGCGAGCGAACGGCTCGATCACTTTCTCGCGAAAGCGCTCCTCGTAGTCGAGCACGTAATGGGGAACGCCGAGCCGCGCCGCAACGTCCCGCGCGTCATGGATGTCCTGCCCGGCGCAGCAGGCGCCCTTCCGGTGCGTGGCTTCGCCATGGTCATAAAGCTGCATGGTGACGCCGACGACATCGTAGCCCTCATCGGCGAGCATCGCCGCAGTGACCGACGAGTCGACGCCACCCGACATCGCCACCACGACGCGGGTTTCGGCCGGCGTCTTGCGCAAGCCTAAGCTGTTAAGCGCGGCCCGTTCGGGCGGCGCGAGAGACGGTGCAAGCATGACAGTCTTCACCGGCCGAAATACCGGACCATCCGTTATGTTGAGCCTCCGGCCCAATCAAGCAAGCCCTTAGCCCAATTCGGCCGCCGCCGCCATAGCGCCGCGCCATTGGACCGGACGATCAAGATTTTCCTCGCCCAACCGCCGAGTCGCCGCCGCTCCGGCGCCGGAACTTGGGATCTCTTCCGAGACTCGCCTTGTGTCTGCGGCGCGGCGACCTCAAGCCGCCTTGCGTCCTCGCCTCGCCCGGGCCGGCCGGGCCGGCTCGGGCAGCGGGGCGTTCTCGTCGAAGAGTTCGGCCAGCTTCTCGGTCATCGCTCCGCCAAGCTCCTCGGCGTCGACGATCGTCACCGCGCGCTTATAGTAGCGGGTCACGTCATGGCCGATGCCGATGGCGATGAGCTCGACCGGCGAGCGGGATTCGATTTCCTCGATTACATACCGCAGATGGCGCTCGAGGTAGTTGCCAGGATTGACCGACAGCGTCGAATCGTCGACCGGCGCGCCGTCGGAGATCATCATCAGGATCTTCCGCTGCTCGGAGCGTCCCAGCAGGCGCTGGTGCGCCCAGTCGAGTGCTTCGCCGTCGATGTTTTCCTTGAGCAGCCCCTCGCGCATCATGAGCCCGAGATTCTTGCGCGCGCGCCGCCACGGGGCGTCGGCGGCCTTGTAGATGAGATGACGCAGATCGTTGAGCCGGCCCGGATTGGCCGGCTTCCCGGCCTGCAGCCAGGCCTCGCGCGACTGCCCACCCTTCCAGGCCCGGGTCGTGAAGCCCAGGATCTCGACTTTGACGCCGCAGCGCTCAAGGGTGCGGGCGAGAATGTCGGCGCAGGTCGCCGCGACGGTGATCGGGCGGCCGCGCATCGAGCCGGAATTGTCGATAAGCAGAACGACCGTCGTGTCGCGGAACGCCATGTCCTTCTCCTGTTTGAAGGACAAAGGCTGCTGCGAATCGATGATCACCCGCGGCAGGCGCGCCGTGTCGAGCACCCCCTCTTCGAGATCAAACTCCCACGAACGGCTCTGCTGCGCCATCAGCCGCCGCTGCAGCCGGTTGGCGAGGCGGGCGACGACCGAATGGAGATTCTGCAATTGCTTGTCGAGATATTCGCGCAGGCGCTGAAGCTCGTCAGGGTCGCACAATTCGTCGGCGTCAACGATCTCATCGAAACGGGTGGTATAGGCCTTGTAGTCTGGCCCGCGCTTCTCGGAAGTCGCCGATTGCGGAGGACGGCTCTCCGCCGCTTCTTCGGCGTCGCCCGCTTCGCCCTCATCGTCGAGCTCCGACGACGGCGCTTCGACGGTGTCGATGGCGCCCTCGTCGGCGTCATCGGCGGTGTCGTCGGCGGCCTCGCGCTGCATCGAATCCTGCGCCTGCTGGTCTTCCCCTTCGCCTTGCGCTTCGTCGGCGTCCTCGGGCGGCGTCTTGTCGTCCGCTTCCTCCTCCGATTCCTCAGCATCGGCGTCGGATTCGTTGGCCACGCCGAGGGACGAGAGCAGCTTGCGCACCAGTCTGCCGTAGGCCCGCTGGTCGAGGAGGGCCGCGCTCAGCCGGTCGAGATCCGCTCCCGCCTTTTCCTCGATGAAGGGGCGCCAAAGTTCGACGACCCGCGCGGCGCCCCGCGGCGGCTCGAGCCCGGTCAGGCGCTCGCGCGCCAGCATCGCCACCGCGTCCTCGAGCGGCGCTTCCTCGCGGGTGCGCGCCTCGGCGAACGGGCTGCGGTGGTAGCGATCGTCGAGCATGGCGGCGATGTTCGAAGCCACGCCCTGCATGCGGCGGGAGCCGATCGCTTCGACCCGCGCCTGCTCGACCGCGTCGAACAGCGCCCGCGCCGGCGGACTCTGCGGCGCCAGGCGCCGGTGGATGGCATCGTTATGGCAGGCGAGGCGGAGCGCGAACGAATCGGCGAGGCCGCGAACGATCGCCGCCTCGCGCGGATTGGGTTTGCGCGGCGGCTCGGGCAACCGCGCCTTGGCGCCCTCCGGCGAGGTTACGAGCGACGGCTTATCGGCCGAATAGGCGATCTCGAGGTCGGGATGACGCGCCAGCGCCCGCGTGCATGAGGCGAGCGCCCGCTTGAACGGCTCGTTCGGCGCCTCGGCCTTGCCGGCGGGCTTACGATTACTGGTCGGCTTGACGTCGACGCTCGACATTCGGGGCCTTCGAAGCGTGGAGCGGCCAAAAAGGAATGCCGCGCGGGAAGGTTCTCTATAGGCCGCGCCCGCGGGCGGCGGCAAGGCAAAGCAACGGGAAAGGGGCCAACGTGCGCCGCCTTCTGTCGCTCATGACTTGACCTGATAGAGTGACGCCGTAAACATGATCAAGATGCGAGGTTGAACCGCCCGCGCCGTCTCCAAACCCTCAAGCGGCGCGCCTGCGCCAGGCGTCCAGCGACCAAGGCCCGGCCCCATAGACAGCCAGCGTCAAGAAGCCGCCCGCCATGGAGATGTTTTTCCGCAATTCGATCGTCTGGTCCGCGCCGAGGTGGAAGAAGAGCACGGTCAGCAGACAGAAGCCGGCGAGCGCTATCGCCGCCCAGCGCGTCTTTAGCCCGAGCAGCACGAGCAGGCCGCCGCCGAGCTCGGTGAGGATGACCAGCGGCAACAGCCGCCCGTCGACGTCATTGGCCTGCATGTAATCGACAACGCCGGCATAGTTGGCGATCTTCTCGGCCCCCTCGACGATGAAGATGTAGCCCAGCATCGCCCGCCCAAGGAGTCCAAGCGGCCCGCCGAAGCGCGACAGGAAAGCGAGGTCCGCGTCGAACACTCGCCCATCCGCAGGGGACGAGGCGCCTTCGCGCGTTGATTGGACCCGCGACATGGCGATCATTCCTTCCATCGAGAGCGACGCGCGCCGAACTCCTGCGGCGCGCGCCGCCAACCGCCGACTAGAGGGCGTGCGCTTTGGTCAGCGCGTCGGCGAGATCCTCGTAATATTCGCATTCGGCCCCGCAAAGCTTTCCTATCGTCGCCAATTGGTCCTTGGCGAGATCGTACTTACCCTCGATGACATACGCCTCGCCGAGGTACTCGCGCACCTGCGGATAGGACGGATCGAGCGCGACGGACTTCAGATAATAACTGATCCCCTCGTCGGTGCGGCCGAGCTTGCGGGTCGCGTAGCCTCGGTAGTTGAGCGCGCGGGGCGTATTCGGATTGTCTAAGAGATCGAGCACATCGATCGCCTCCTGGTATCGATCAGCCTTGGCGAGCGCGAAAGCGTATTCTGTCAGGTCTGGATCGGGCAATACGCCGCTGTGCCTGACCAAGCACTTTTTGTGCTTGACGTCCCAGACCATGCCCGGAAGGCAGGTCGTGAAGTCGTCGTTGTTCAAACGATGAGCCGCGGCGCTGGCGCCTCCGCCTCCGGCGCCCCCACCAGCTCCGCCGCCGCCAGCTCCCCCACCAGCTCCGCCGCCGCCAGCACCAGCGCCCGCGCCGCCTCCGCCAGCACCAGCACCGGCGCCGCCTCCGCCAGCACCGCCGCCGGCGCCTCCACCCCCGCCGCCCCCGCCCCCTCCACCGGCGGCGAATGCGGGCGAGGCCAGCGCCAAGCTAGCAACCAGCAACGCACAGCAGAGCGCCGAAACGACACCACGGCTTTTTTGGTGATCAAATCGAAGAAAAGCGCGCATTGCTACGTCCTTCCGGTTGAGATACGAAGCCCAGGAAACACGTCAGGCGGCCATTTATTCGCGCCCCGACTCTTCAGCGGGCGGCCATCGGATCAAAACACACGGGCTCGGCTCCTCGCACGTCCTTAGATCATGCGGTAATAGAGCCGTGAGCGAACTCTAGCAGGCCTATGAGCGAAGAGAGCCGACGTGAGGTGCGGGCTGGGCTCGAGCCTTCTCTGGCGCGCCTTTGGCGATACGCCCTCGTCTTGTCGAGGGCGCGCGACGTGGCTGACGACCTCGTTCAGGCGACATGCCTGCGCGCGATCGAGCGGGCCGATCAGTTCATTCCAGGGACGAGAGTCGATCGTTGGCTGCTCGCCATTCTGCGTTCGATCTGGCTTAACGAGATTCGGTCGCGGCGCATTCGTGAAGGCGGCGGCTTTGTCGATCCCGAAGACGTCTTGACGACCGACGGCGCGCGTGAAATCGAAATGAATATTACCGCCTCTGCGGTGTTAAGGGCGATCGGCCAACTTCCCGAGGCGCAGCGCGAGACGGTGTTGCTCGTCTATGGCGAAGGCTACACCTACGCGGAAGCGGCGTCGGCCCTGGCAATCCCGATCGGGACGGTTATGAGTAGGCTAGCCGCCGCGCGAACGGCTCTGGCCAAACTGAAATAGGAGCGTTCTGCAGCAAGTCAATGACCGACGACGACGCCGAACTTGTCGCTCTGATCGACAACGAACTCGACGAAGGGAGTCGAAACGCCCTCCTTGCGCGTCTAGCGACGGACGACCAATTGCGCCGGCGTTACGACGAATTGCGGGCGGCGGTCGCGCCGATCGGCGCAGCGCTTGACGCCCTGCTAGGGCAAGCGCCGCTGGCGCGCTTGCGCGCCCTGCTTCCGCTAGAGAACCCTGTTAAGCAGCCGCTGAGGCGATTCTCTGGAATCGCCCTGCGCGACCTTGCGGCGGGCATTGCCATCGGACTGCTGTCGGCAGGCGCGGCCTGGGTCGCGCTGAGCTTTTGGCTGCCGAGCGAACAGGAGGACTGGCGTTCCGAAGTCGCGGAATACACGAACCTGTACACGAACGAGACCTTCAGTCCCCTGAACCCGGACGCCTCGCTGCAAGCGACCGAACTCAGCGCCGTAGGCGCCAGGGTGGGCGCCAACCTGACGCCTGAAAACGTCGCTCTGCCGGGACTGCGATTCACCGTGGCGTTCATGCTCGCCTACGAGGGTTCGCCATTGGGCGTGATCGCCTACGTCGACCCCTCGGGCGCGCCGGTCTTGCTCTGCATTATCGCCAACCACGCGCCAGACGCTCCGATGCGCTCGGAGCGCCGAGACGATCTGTCGCTCGCCTGGTGGTCGAGCGGCGGACGCAGCCATCTGGTCATTGCACGTATACCCGAGGAGCGGGCTGTCGCCTTGGCGCAGACGATCGAAAAGCGAATTTGACATCCACCGTTCGACAGTCCGTGCGCCGATTGTTGATGTCCGCGAACACTAACAAGAAAGTGAAGTCGTCGAAAGGAAACGAATAGGCCGCCCTCGTCGAATGTTCATTCTCACCGAGATTGTGAGGAGGCTATGACCACACGTGACAAGACTATCCATCGCGCCTGCATCGTGATGGCGATCCTGGCGGTCGGCGTCCTCGCGCAGATCCGCACGCCCGCGGCCGCCTCGGCGAATTGGCGGATCGATCCAGCGCGAACGCATGTCGACTTCGCCATTGACGCCGTCGGCTACCCACGCACACGCGGCCAATTCCGGCAGTTTACCGGACGCATCTCCGTCGATTTCAACCATCCGGAGCGGAGCAGCGTGACGTTCCATGTGCAGTCCCAGTCGGTGGACGTCGGCTCGACGTCGTTCGACGATTACCTGCGCTCCGTGGCCTTCCTTGATTCGGGGCACTTTCCCTCGATCGACTTCGTTTCGAATTCGGTTGAGAAGGTAGACGATCACACGGTGCGCGTGACCGGCGAGCTGACGCTCCTCGGCGTTACGCGGCCACTGAGCGTCGTTGTCGCAGTACAAGGAGAAACGAGCGGCGGCGGAGAGCGGCTCGACTTTCTGGCGAAGACCAGCATCGACAGGCTGGCTTTCGGGATGAATTCGGGCTTTCCGGTGGTGGCGCGAGAGGTCCAGCTAGTGATCTCGAGCGAGGTCGTGCAGCTTTGAACGCCGAGGCCCGGCCGGCGCGCTGGAGCGGACTGATCATTTGGCTTCATTGGATCGGGGCCGCGATCATTATTGCGATTATCGCGATCGGCTGGGCGATGATCTATGGCGGCTTCGACGCCGCGACGACCTTCGATCTCTACCAATGGCATAAATCGTTTGGCTTTGTTGCGCTTGTGTTGACCGCGGCCCGGCTTGCCGCTCGCTTCGCCACCTCCTCCCCGCCCGCTCCTGCTTCCGCAGGCTGGGAGCGGCGCCTCGCGGCATTCGCCCAAGCCTCGATTTATGTCCTGACGATCTGCGCAATCATCTCGGGTTGGCTGGCGGTTTCCACCTCGCCGCTGCCTGTCCCGACCCGATTTTTCGATCTGTTCGTCATTCCGAACATCGCCCAACCCGACCCATCGCTCTTCGCTGACGCAGCGCTTGCGCACAAGCTCGCCGCATGGGCAATCGTGTTCTTGATACCGCTCCACGTCGCGGGGGCGCTGAAGCACCATCTCTTGGACCGTGACGACGTTCTAAGGCGAATGTCGCCGAACTGGCCGAAACTCGGCGCCTCGCGCCGCTGAAGTCGGGTCAAGACCCTATTCGACGTCCTCGACCGCCACGGTGCGTCCCGACAGTCGCTGGGCGAGCGAAGCCTCCATGAACGGATCGAGATCCCCGTCAAGCACGTCGCCCGGCGAGCTCGAGACGTGGCCGGTGCGAAGGTCCTTCACCATCTGATAGGGCTGAAGGACATACGAGCGGATCTGGTGGCCCCAGCCGATGTCCGTTTTGGATGCCGCGTCGGCGCTGGCCTTGGCTTCTCGCATCTCCAGCTCGCGTTCATAGAGGCGGGCTCGCAGCATGTTCCAGGCGGTTGCCCGGTTCTTGTGCTGCGAGCGCTCCGATTGACAGGCGACGACAATGCCGGTCGGCAAGTGGGTGATGCGCACCGCCGATTCAGTTTTGTTGACGTGCTGTCCGCCGGCGCCGGACGCGCGATAAGTGTCGATCCGGCAATCGCTCTCGCTGACCTCGATCTCAATCCGGTCATCGACGACCGGATAGACCCAAACCGAGGCAAAGCTCGTGTGGCGGCGGGCGTTGGAATCGAACGGCGAGATCCGCACTAGGCGATGGACGCCCGACTCCGTCTTGAGCCACCCGTGCGCGTTATGGCCCTTGACGGCGATCGTCGCCGACTTGATGCCAGCCTCATCCCCCGCGGTCTCTTCGATCAGTTCGACTTGGAACTTTCGCCGTTCCGCCCAACGCGCATACATGCGCAACAACATCCGCGCCCAGTCGCAGCTCTCAGTGCCGCCCGCCCCGGAATGCACCTCGAGGTAAGTGTCGTTGGCGTCGGCCTCGCCCGACAGCAGCGCTTCGAGCTCACGGCGTTCCCCCTCGGCCTTGAGCGCTCTGAGAGCGGCGATGCCCTCTGCTTCGGCTGTTTCGTCCCCTTCGGCCTCTCCGAGCTCGACCAGCGTCACCGCGTCGTCGAGGTCGCGGGCGATTTTCGCTAGCGAACCGAGCCGGTCTTCCAGGGTGGTGCGCTCGCGCATCAGCTTCTGCGCGAAATCGGGATCGGTCCAGAGATTGGGATCCTCGGATTTCGCGTTGAGCTCGGCCAGACGCCGCGTCGCCGCATCGACGTCAAAGATGCCTCCTCAGCAATCCCACGGACTGCTTGATCAACTCGACCAACTGTTCGGCTTCGGCGCGCATGATCCAACCAATGAAATGAAATGACCCGACGCGCCCGTCACAGCGCGAACGGCAAACGGATGAAGGGGCGGAACTTTGCGATCCCGCGCGGAGAACCCCGCGATCAGTAAAGCCCGCCCGTCCCCGACCCAACCGATCGTTCGCCTCGCGACGAGGTCTGAGCCCCTTCGCCCCAACCGCCGCCGTACGTATCGGGCGGTCCGGTGCCGGGCTTGAACGCCTCCATGATCGTGCCGGCGCCGCTCGCGCGCATTCCGCTGTGGACGTCGACCGAAATCAGCTTGATGCCGGGCGGGATGCGGAACGGCGTGTCGGGCGTGTCCTTCAGCGCCAACTTCATGAAGTCACGGAATATCGGCGCAGTGTAGAGGGCGGCTTGCGCACTGCCGCCAAGGGAGCGCGGCTTGTCGTAACCCATGAACACCCCGAATGCGAGGTTCGGGGAGTAGCCGACAAACCAGAGATCCTTCGCATCGTTGGTGGTGCCGGTCTTGCCGGCAAGGTGCTTGCCGACCTCCTTGATCGCGATTCCGGTGCCGCGCTGGATGACGCCCTCCAAGATCGAGGTGACCTGATAGGCGGTCAGCGGATCGATCACTTGTTCACGCTTGTCGATCAGGCGCGGCTCGGGCTGATTGTTCCACTCCGGCGCGTCGCACCCTTCGCAAACTCGTTCGTCATGCTTGTAAATCGTATTGCCCCAACGGTCCTGGATCCGGTCGATCAGCGTCGCTTTCACCCGCCTGCCGCCGTTGGCGAACATTGAATATCCGGTGATCATGCGCAGCACCGTCGTCTCGCCGGCGCCGATCGCCATCGACAGGAACGGCGGCAGATTGTCATAGATGCCGAAGCGCTTGGCGTATTCTACGACCAGCGGCATGCCGATATCGCGCGCGAGCCTGATCGTCATCAAGTTGATCGAATGCTCGACCCCGAATCTGAGCGTGTGCGGCCCTCCGGACGTGCCTTCGAAATTCGCCGGAGTCCACAGCTGGCCGCTGCCGTCATCGATTTCGACCGGAGCGTCGAGAAGAGTCGACGAGGGGGTGTAGCCATTATCGAGCGCCGCAGCGTAGACGAAAGGCTTGAACGACGAGCCCGGTTGGCGCTGGGCCTGCGTCGCCCGGTTGAACTCCGACTCGTCAAACGAAAATCCGCCGACCATCGCGAGCACGCGCCCGGTAAACGGATCCATGGCGATGCAGGCGCCGGACACTTCCGGAATCTGTCGCAGCCGATATTCGCCATCGCGGCCAACGACAGGCTCGACGTAAAAGATGTCGCCCGGTTTGACCAGGCCCTTAGGCCTTCTGCCCGTCCATTTCGTCCCATCGAGGGTTACCGAACCGGTCTTCCGGTCGGCGACGATCGCGCCGGACTTGTCACGCTCCGGCTGGAGTCCAATCCGCATGGCCGTATCGCCGACGTCAAGCGCCACCGCCAAAACCCAAGGCTTGATATCCCCGTAAGCAGGAATATCGGCCAGCGGGACGCCCCAATCCTGGCTGATGTCGATCGTCTTGAGCGTACCATGCCAGCCGTAGGCCTCGTCATAGCGCACCAAACCGTCGACCAGCGCTTTGCGGGCCATCAACTGAACTTTCGGATCGAGAGTCGTCCGGACCGACAGCCCGCCCTCATAAAGCTTTTGTTCGCCGTAGCGTTCTGACAATTCGCGCCGGACCTCTTCGGCGAAAAAGCCCGCGGCGATTGAATTTGGCGTGAGCACGCGCGGATTGACCACCAAAGGCTCGGCCCGAGCGTCGTTGGCCTGTTTGGCGGTGATGTAGCCATCCTCCTCCATGCGGCCGATGACGTAGTTGCGCCTTTCTACGGCGCGGTCACGATCGCGAAACGGGTTCAGCGAACTCGGCTCCTTCGGCAAAGCCGCCAGATAGGCGACTTCGGCGATGGTCAGCTCGTGTACCGACTTGTTGAAATAATTGAGCGCCGCGGCAGCGACGCCATAGTTGGAAAGGCCGAGATAAATTTCGTTGAGGTAAAGTTCGAGGATCTTTTCTTTTGAGTAGGCGGACTCGATTCGCATGCTCAGCAGAATTCACGAATCTTCCGATCGAAAGTCCGGTCCGAGTTCAAGAGAAAATTCTTGGCGACCTGCTGGGTAATGGTCGAGGCGCCTTGAATGTGGCGCGAGCCTTGCAAGTAAATGAAGGCCGCGCGCACGATGCCTTCGGGGTCGACGCCCCAGTGCGTATAGAAGTTCTTGTCCTCAGCCGAGATGAAGGCTTCCTTGACCAGAGCGGGGATTTCGGCCGACGGCAGATAGAGGCGTCGTTCGCGCGAATATTCAGCCAGCAGACTGCCGTCCGCCGCATGGACGCGGGTCATGACCGGCGGCTCATAGTTCTTGAGCTGGGTGTAATCCGGCAGGTCTTGCTCGTATTTCCATACAACGCCGGCAAAAATAGCCGCCGCCACGACGAACACCAACGTGCCCGTCGCAAACACGAAGCCGATAATACGAGCGATCCCGCGCATCTCTCGGTCGAAGCCTTCCATTGCGCCCGTCGGCGAGCGCTCGCGGCGTCGAGACGAACTATAACTTCAGCGCCTCGAAGGCGCACCGTCCAGGAGACCGATCGGCAGGCCTTGTCCGAGCCGCCTCGATCCGGTTTGGAATCGAACCTGGCCGCCCACTCCCCATGTCCTTCTCGACTTGGGCGAATCTATGATCGATGGGTCTCGCCCCGAACCGCCCGTGCCAATAGCCCGCCTTGCTCACCGCGCGCAAGCGTTAATGCCCGGGCGACCCGTCAGCCTGGCCGCCCGACAACGCAATCCCCGGGTCTCCCGATGGGAGGTTGGCCGGCTTGCCGGATCCGGAGAAGAACGCGTCGATGGCGCCGACAATGGCCGCGGCGGTCTTGATCCGCCACTCCGGGGAGGTCAGGGCCTGGACGTCTTGGGGGTTCGAAAGGTAGCCGAGTTCAACCAGAACGGACGGAAACTCTGGCGCCTTCAGGACGACGAAGCCCGCTGAGCGTTCCGGATTGTGGTTGAGTTTCGCGGCCCCGCGCAAGCTGTCGACGAGGCCGCGCGCGAAGAGGTGGGCGTAGCTCCGGGTCTCTCGGCGCTTGAGGTCGAAGAGAATGTCGGCGACGTCCGGATCATCGAGCCGCTTGCGCCCGTCGGGATCCCGGTCGGCGGCATTCTCACGGGCGGCGATCCGAGCCGCCTCCGAATCGGAAGCGCGATCAGCGCCGGTATACACTGTGGAGCCGCTGACGTCTGCGGCCTCGTTCAATATGTCGGCATGCACCGAAATGAACAAAGACGCATTGGCGGCGCGGGCGATTTGGACGCGATCTTCGAGATCGACGTATTGGTCGCCGTCGCGGGTCATCACAACGCCATAGCGTTTCGTCCCTTCGAGCTGTCGCTTCAGCTCGGCGCAGAATTCATAGACCAACGTCTTTTCCTGCACGCCTCCGAGACTCCTGGCGCCGCCGTCGACGCCCCCGTGACCCGGATCGAGGACAATGACCGGCGGCCGCGCGAGCGTGGGCGCAGCCGGCGCGCTCGGAGGCGATACGGCGGGCGAACCGACCAGCGCGGCAAAAGCTGAGGGATCGCAGGGCTTCAGTTCAATTGTCAGCCGCGCCGCGGGTCCGCCATCGACGATCGGCCTGGCGGAAACCTCAGACGGACACGCCGGGCGCGCAAGGTCGATTACGATCCGGGATTTCCCGGCCGCAAGCAGGCCGAAGCGGAAGTCCTTCACGAGCGAATCCCCGCGCGCCGCGCCGAGCCTGCCGACCAAGGGGTCGAGTTGGAACTTGACTTCGGGCATGTCGACGACAATGCGATCAGGCGAGGCCAAGGCGGAGGCGGTCGCGTCGACCGTTCGCGAAAGGTCGAACACCAACTTGGCGCCGCCCGAATCCTGCGAGAGGCGCGCCCCGACTGCAACCGGCGCGCCGACATCGACCGCCGACGCGCGCTGGAGCGGCGGCGCCGCCAACGTTAGAGCGGCAAACGCCGCCAGCCATCCCCTTCGCGCCATTCAGCTTCCCCTCGGCGCCGCGCGTCGTTGGGCTATAAAGCCTGTGCCGCGACGACGCAAACGGACGCAAACGGTCTCGGCGCCCGATCGACAGACCCTAGCGGACGAGCGAAAGTGAGCGCGCAAAGGTCTTTACGATGCGTTAACCGGGTCCGGGCAGGCGGTCGTGGCGTCTGTTGAACGAGCGCCGCGGTCGGCGCCAACAAGAAGTACAAACGGGAAAAGAACTTGCCAAGGCGCCCCGTGGCGCCTATCTATAGCGCGTTACGAATTCGGACCGAGCTCGCGCGGTCGAACTCGCTCGTTGGTTGAGCGAGGCTTTTGCCGGGACCGTCATGCGACGGCCTGCGGCTTGCGCGAATGACGTCGGGGTGTTGGGCCCTCGGATAGCTTGCCGCTTTAGACTTGCAGGCAGGCGTTTACGCGGGAAGATGCGGGTAGAAAGCAACAAACCGACCTGCTGGACAATGGCCGGCGGCGCGTCCTGGATCGTGACATCGGCGCCATGCGGCGCCGCTTGAGTGGCGACGAGCCGCACCACGCGTTGTGTTCAGGTTGACGATGTCCCGATGGCAAGACCACAGTTTTCCGGCCGCAATCCTTGCGGCACGGACGGTTCTTGGCGTCGCCGCCGCCTCTCGACAGCCCGCTGAGGCGGCGCCGCTCGGTTCCCAATCGCTAAATCCCCCCATCTCCAGCATAGACGCCACGCGCGGCGCGGTCGGGCGGCCCTCTCGGCCCTCGCAACGAATTTTCGCGCGCGGCGAGAGAGTTCGCCATGGCCAACAAAATGATCATCGACGCCTCCCACCCGGAGGAGACCCGGGTGGTGGTTCTGCGAGGCAATCGGGTCGAGGAATTTGACTTCGAGTCAGCGAGCAAGAGGCCGCTGCGCGGGAATATCTATCTCGCCAAAGTCACCCGGGTAGAGCCGTCGCTCCAAGCCGCTTTCGTCGACTATGGCGGCAATCGCCACGGTTTTCTGGCCTTCTCCGAAATCCATCCGGATTATTACCAGATTCCGGTCGCCGATCGACAGGCGCTTCTTGAGGACGAAGCCCGGTCCCAGCGCGAGGAGGACGAAGACGCCAACGGCGAGAGACGCAGCCGCCGCCATCGGCGTCCGCGGCGCCCGGAGGCGGAGGCGCGTGTCGAGGCGGGCGACACCGTTTCGGAACTTGCGTCCGCCGACGAACTGGGCTCGGACGAGCGCCGGCCGACGTCGCCTTCAGCGGAGTCCGACGGGGAGGCGACCGATGCCGACAGCGTCCAGGCAGTGTCGTCGGCGCCGATTTCGGGCGAGGCGAGCCCGGCTTTGTCCCCTGAGAGCGCTCGTCCTTCCGGGTCGGAGGGTTTAGAAAGTGGGGGAGCCTCGGGTCAAAGTCCGTCGGAGGCCGTGACGGTCCATGAAGATGCCGACGCCTCCGGACCAAGCGACCAAGTTGCGCACGGGGAGAAGTCTCCATGAGGATGACGATCACGAAGTGACGACCCTCGAGGGCGGTTCCGAGGAGCGCATCGCGCCGAGCCGCGAGCAGCGGGTCGAGGATGAAGGCGAGCCGGTCGAGCAGATCGGCGGCGACGCCATGGAAGAGATTCCGCGCCGCGCGCCGCGCTTGCGCCGCCAGTACAAGATTCAGGAGGTCATCAAGCGCCGGCAAGTCCTGCTGGTGCAAGTTGTCAAGGAAGAGCGCGGCAACAAGGGAGCGGCGCTGACGACTTATCTCTCGCTGGCTGGGCGTTACTCGGTCTTGATGCCGAACACCGCGCGCGGCGGCGGCATTTCGCGCAAAATAACCAACGCCCAGGACCGCAGCCGACTGAAGGGA
Organism: uncultured Alphaproteobacteria bacterium; assembly: GCA_963794155.1. Lineage (GTDB taxonomy): Bacteria > Pseudomonadota > Alphaproteobacteria > Rhizobiales > Beijerinckiaceae > Roseiarcus. The sequence continues at coordinate 375,779 of CAWCCX010000016.1, forward strand.
ATCGCCGAAGAGCTCGATGTCCCCGAGGGCATGGGCGTTATCCTGCGCACTGCTGGCGCTTCGCGCACCAAAGCCGAGGTCAAGCGCGACTTCGAATATCTGCTGCGGATGTGGGAAACTGTGCGGGAGACGACGCTTGCTTCCAGCGCGCCGACGCTCGTCTACGAAGAAGGCTCGCTCATCAAGCGGGCGATCCGCGACCTCTACAGCAAGGAAGTCGAGGAGATCGTGGTCGCGGGCGAAACCGGTTATCGCGAGGCCAGGCAGTTCATGCGGCTCTTGATGCCGAGCCACGTCAATAGCGTGCAGCTCTATCGCGACACTCAGCCGGTCTTCGCCAAGGCCGGCGTTGAATCGCAACTCGACGCGATGTTCTCAAACCAGGTGACGCTGAAGTCGGGCGGCTACATCGTCATCAACCAAACCGAGGCGCTCGTGGCCATCGACGTCAACTCGGGCCGATCGACGCGAGAGCACAATATCGAAGACACTGCGCTGCGAACAAATCTTGAAGCCGCCGATGAGATCGCGCGCCAGCTGCGTCTGCGTGACCTCGCCGGGCTCATCGTGGTCGACTTCATCGATATGGAAGAGGCTCGCAACAATCGCTCGGTCGAGAGGCGAATTAAAGACGCGCTGAAGAACGACCGTGCGCGTATCCAGGTCGGCCGCATATCGCACTTCGGCTTGCTCGAAATGTCGCGTCAGCGCATTCGCACCGGCGTTCTCGAAGGCTCGACCGTGGTCTGCGCCCACTGCCAGGGCTCAGGCGTCGTGCGATCGACGGCTTCGATCGCGCTCCATGTACTGCGGGTGCTTGAGGATGCTCTCATCAAAAGCTCGACCCATGACCTCACGGTGCGCACGCGCACGCCGGTCGCGCTCTACATTCTCAACCAGAAGCGCGCCAACCTGCGCGACCTGGAGCGCCGGTTCGGCGTGACGATCGTCGTCGAGGCGGACGACACTCTGACAGGCGCAAACTACCACGCAATTGAGCGGGGCGAGCTGACGACCGGAGTTAAGGGCGAGGTTGAACCGGCAAAATTGTCGGCGGATGATTTCGCGACAATCGTCGACGAGCCGCCGCCGGTCGAGGCGGAGGAGGAGGAGATTCTTGAACCGCCAAGCCAGGAGAGTGACGAGGTCGCGCGCATCAGCGACCGTGGGGAGGGTCCATCGCTCGAGGAAGGCGAGGCTCGGCGCCGCCGGCGTCGGCGCCGCCGCCGCGGCGGAGAGCGCTCGTTCGGCGACAATCCCTCGCCGGACGGGCCGCAGCCGACCGATGACGGCTTGGCGGTCGTGGCCGAGATCGGCGGCGACCTCGTTGTGCCGAGCGGCGAGGCCGATGCTTTCGGCCGCAGAAGTCCACGGAGCGAAGACGAGCGCCGCCCTCGGTCCAGACGGTCGCGCGGCGAGCGAAACCGGTTTCGGCGGCCAGTCGAGGGAGAAAGCATAGCCGAGGCTGGCGCGCCAAGCTTCGATTCGCCTCCCTCGCTCGCGCTCGAGGAGGAATTCGCCGCATCCGAAGCCGACTATTCTCCTGGGCCGCCGTCCCCCCGTGACGCGGCTTCGGCCCAAGAGGCGATGGCGGGGTCGTCGCCGGCCGCTGCGCCGCAGGCGCTTAACGTCGAAGAGCCGGCGCCCGTCGCGAGCGCCGGGCGAACCGTGGAGTCTTCTGCGGCCGCGGAGGCCAAGGCCGTCGCTCAGCCGACGCCGGAGCCCGCTCCGCCGGCGGATGGACCGCCGCGGCCACGCCGAAGCGGCTGGTGGCAACGCGCGCGAGCGAGCGTCATCGGGGAATAGCCGTCAGCGAATTGCGCGCCTCGGCGAGCAACTCCGAGACGCGCGGCCTACAGCGCCCGAACCCTCGCTTTTGTACTCTTCTCCGTCGCGAGCCGATTGCGAAGCGGCAAGCCGAACGGCTCCGACTCGATCTCAAATATGTCGCCCTTCCGCGTTTGGACGCCATCGCTGAACGACAGTGTCGCGGTCCCAAAGAAATGGACATGGATGTCGCCCGGCCGTCGAAACAGCGCATACTTGAAATGATGCGCCTCAAGATTGGCGATCGAATGGGCCATGTTCTGTTCGCCGGAAAGAAACGCCTTTTGCCAGATCACTTCCTTTGCTCGCCGGATCCGCGATACGCCGCGGATGTCGTCCGGCAGATCGCCAATCAGCAGTTCCGGACCGACGCTCGCCGGCCGTAACTTCGAATGGGCGAGAAAGAGGTAGTTCTGCCGTTCGGTAACATGATCCGAAAACTCGTTGCCGAGCGCGAACCCGATTCGAACCGGCGCCCCGGCCCCATCGATCAGATAAATCCCAACGATCTCCGGCTCTTCACCGCCGTCGAGAGCGAAGGCTGGACTAGGCAGGCCGCCCTCGGGAGCCACCAGAATTGAACCATCGCCCTTGTAGAACCATTCGGGCTGCGCGCCGGTTTCGCTCTTCCCCGGTTTACCGCCCTCGAGGCCGAGCTTGAACATCCGCATCGAGTCGGTGAGCTTTGAAGGATCGGCGAGGTCCTTGTGCATCCGGTCGCGTCCCTCCGCCGAACCGAGGTGCGTGAGGCCGGTGCCGGTCACGAAGATATGCGCCGGATCCTTATGATCGATCGGCGCCAAAAGGCGTCGCTCCTTCAGCGCGAGAGCGAGGTCGACCTTGCTGCCGACTCCACGGTCGGCGATCAGCTTGCGCAGCGAGACGTTCTCGGCGAGCGCCTGGCGCACGAGGTCCAGCGTCGTCCGCGCGCCTTTTACCCGTCGGCTCTCGCCGCGCGCCGAGACGGCGAGCGCCCGCTTGCCATTCTCGTCGATGAATTGCGCCAGTCTCACGCGTTGGTCCTTTCATCCGCATCGGCGCCAATTCGTCCCTCAATCAGCGCGAAGATTCGACGATCGGTGAAATCACTGACCGTCAGAATTGCTCCCGCGTCGGTCAGCGTTCGCGAATCGAGCGTCGTCGTCATGCCCACAACGGCGAGTCCGGCAGCCGCTGCCGAGCGGACGCCGGACAGCGAGTCCTCAAAGGCGACGGAGCGGCTCGCGAGCGCGCCGGTGCGCTCGAGCGCGGTCACGTAAGGCAATGGATCCGGCTTGGCGCGGGCGAGTTCGGCGCCTAGCACAAGAATTGGAAGCCGTCGCGCGATCCCCAGCGCCGCGAGCACCTTTTCGGCGTTGGCGCGCGGCGCATTTGTGACCACTGCGCGCTTCAGTCCGCGCAGATCGGCGAAATCGAGCAACGCCACGGCGCCCGCAATGAGCTCGAGGTCGCCCAAACCCTCGCGATAGGCCTTTTCCTTGGCGGCCAAGGTCGCAGCCTGCTCGTCCGCCGGCAGATGAGAAAGATAGAGACGCGCGATCGCGTCATTTGAGGCGCCCATGATATTCGTCGCATAAGCAGCGCGATCGAGCGCAATTCGGTGCGGCGCAAAGACTTGCTGAAAGGCGGCCAGGTGCTCGGCGTCACTGTCGACAAGCGTGCCGTCGAGATCGAACAATAACGCGCTTTTCATGATTGATCCCGGCGTTCTGGCTCGCATCCTTTACGACAGGTCGCGGCCGCCGGTCACATGGTCGCTCCGATCTGCCAGGGCGTGAATTCCGCGTCGCCGTAACCCAGCAGCTCGGACTTGGTCCGTTCGCCCGAAGCGACCGCAAGAATCTTATCAAAGATTTCTCTGCCCTTTTCCGCGATCGTAACGCCGTCGACGACGTCGCCGCAATTGATGTCCATGTCCTCTATCATCCTGCGGTAGACGTCGTTGTTGGTGGCGAGTTTGACTGACGGGGTGGGTTTGCAGCCGTAAGCCGAGCCGCGTCCGGTGGTGAAGCAGAGAACATTCGCGCCACCCGCGACCTGCCCGGTTGCCGACACGGGATCATAGCCAGGCGTATCCATGAACACGAAGCCCTTCGCGGTGACCGGTTGTGCGTATTCGTAGACCTCGTTAAGCGCGGTCGTGCCGCCCTTCGCCGCCGCGCCCAAGGATTTCTCCAGTATGGTCGTCAAGCCACCGGCCTTGTTCCCGGGCGAGGGATTGTTGTTCATTTCCCCACCGTTGCGCGCACAATAATCCTCCCACCAACGGATGCGCTCGACGAGCTTGTGGCCGATTTCCGGCGTCGCGGCGCGCCGGGTCAGCAAATGCTCGGCGCCGTAGATCTCCGGCGTCTCCGAAAGAATCGCCGTGCCGCCATTGCGCACCAAGATATCGACCGCGGCGCCAAGCGCCGGATTGGCGGTGATGCCCGAATAACCGTCCGAACCGCCGCACTGGAGCGCAAGGGTCAGTTGGCTCGCCGGCGCTGGCGTTCGCTCGGCGCGGTCGAGCGTCGGCAGCATGGTGCGGATGTGCTCCACGCCAGCCGCGACCGTTTTGCGAGTTCCCCCCGTCGCCTGGATCGTCAGGCTGTGGAACGAGTCGCTTTCGACGATGCCATATTCCTCCTTCATGCGGCCGATCTGAAACACCTCGCAACCAAGCCCGACCATCAAGGTCGCGCCGATGTTGGGATTTCCGGCGTAGCCCCACTGAGTGCGCATGAGGGCGTCAAATCCCTCGCCCTTGGCGGCGATGCCGCAACCCGTGCCATGCACAAGCGCAATGACGCCGTCGACGTTCGGATAGTCCGCGAGAATATCCGAGCGTTCGACCTCCTTCGCAATCAGCCGCGCGACGGTCGCAGAGCAATTCACCGAAGTCAGGACCGCGAGATAGTTGCGCGTCCCGACCTTGCGGTTCGCGCGCTGAAAGCCTTGAAAGGTCGGTTGCTCCTCAACGGGCAAGATGTTCTCGCGGCGCGCGTCCTCGCCAAAATGATAGTCGCGGGCGAAATCTTTCACGCCGCAATTGTGCTCGTGCACCCACTCGCCCGCGGACACGGGGCGGGTGGCAAAACCGATGATCTGGCCAAACTTACGAATCGGCGCGCCCGCGTCGACGGCCGCGACCGCCATCTTGTGACCTTTCGGAATGCGTTCGCGAGCGCTGACGCCGCCTGGCGGCGCAGAGCCGGCGGCGATCTCGTCAATCGCGATTACGACATTGTCCGAAGGGTCGAGGCGCAAGGCGCGAGGCGTTTCCATGGTGTCGTTTACCGCTCAGGGGGGGTTTGCTTGCAGCGAAAAAAGCCCGGGCTGCTTCTCCGCTAGGGACTCGAGCAGCGCCCTTGTCGTGTCGAGGTGGCGTTTCATCGCTTCGCGAGCCGCGGATGCATCCCCCGCCTCTATCGCGGCGGCGATCGCAGCGTGTTCCTTCAGCGCCGTACGCAGACGTCCGGCTGGAGACATAGCGAGTCTGCGCGCTCTTTCCAGATGGACGCGCAGGGCTTCAAGGACGTCATGGGCGCGCGCCATGCCGAGACGAGCCGTCAGGATCTGGTGAAACGCCACGTCGAGCGCGTAGAACGTGGCCCGGTCGTCGGCTTCTACCGCGACAGTCTCCTCCTTGAGGTTCGCCATCACAGCGGCCTTGTCTGCCCGCGTCATTCGTAGGGCGGCTTCGGCCGCGATCTCTCCCTCAAGCGCGCTGCGGATGAAGAAACGCTCGCGTACGTCGTTCAGCGAAATTCGCGCGACGAAGGACCCGTGTTGCGGCGCAACATCGACGAGGCGATCATAGGAAAGGCGACTGACCGCGGCGGAGACGGGAAAGCGCGAAACCCCGAGTTTCTCGCACAAGCCCGCCTTGTCGATCAGACGGCCCGGTTCGAGCGCTCCGGAGAGAATCGCTTCCTTCAGTTCGCCGTACACGGCGTCCGCCTTCGAATGGGCGCCCTTCGCCAAGTCTCTGCCTTTAACTCATGCCGAAGCGAAGCGCTTCGCCTGCTCCCGCTAACATGTTAGAGGCTAGAGAGGCGGCGCGGCCCCGTCAATCCTCGAAACGCCGCATGGGAAGGCCCATGGCAACGCTGGACTTGAGTGAGGAGACGACGCTGCCCTCGGACGGCTACGCCGGCGCCCTCGCCGCGCGCGTCTGGCGGCCCGACGTCGACGGCCCGTCCGTGGTTGCGGTCAGGGAAGACGGGGTCTTCGACATTAGCGGAATATTCCCCACCATGCGCGACCTCTGCGAAGCGTCATCGCCGGCCCAGGCGCTGCACGCGGCCACAGGGCCGCGCCTCGGCGCCCTGAACGAAATTCTCGCCCTCTCCCCGCGCGACAAGCGTTCCGCCCGAGGCCCGCGCATTCTCGCGCCAATCGACCTGCAGGCGATTAAGGCGGCCGGCGTCACATTCGCCCAATCGTTGCTCGAGCGCGTGATCGAGGAACGGGCCCGCGGCAGCCGCGAAGGCGCAGCGAAGGCGCGCGAAGAGATCGTGCGTGCGCTTGGAGACGACCTGAGCAGCCTCCGGCCCGGTTCGCCTGCAGCGATCCGGCTGAAAGCGGCGCTCGTGGAGGCGGGCGCCTGGTCGCAATATCTGGAAGTCGGGATTGGACCGGACGCGGAGGTCTTCACCAAGAGCCAGCCGATGTCGGCCGTCGGCTCGGGCGATGACGCCGGTTTCCACAGCGCTTCGCTTTGGAACAACCCCGAGCCGGAAGCGGCGCTCGCGGTCGCTTCGAGCGGGGCGATTGTCGGCGCGACCCTCGCCAACGACGTCAACCTGCGTGATTTCGAGGGCCGTTCTGCGCTCTTGCTCGGCAAGGCGAAAGATCAGAATGCAAGTTGTGCGATCGGCCCCTTTTTGCGCTTCTTCGACGCGACGTTCTCGCTCGACGACGTGCGCTCCGCGGCGATCTCGCTGATCGTCGAGGGCGACGACGGATTCCGGCTCGAGGGCGGCTCGTCGATGGCCAAGATCAGCCGCGATCCCGTCGACATCGCCGCGCAAACGATCGGGGCGAGCCACGCCTATCCGGATGGGTTCGTTCTCCTGCTTGGGACGATGTTCGCCCCGGTCGCCGATCGTGGCGCTCCCGGCATGGGATTCACTCACAAGACGGGCGATATCGTCACGATCGGGGCCGAGAAGCTCGGCCAGCTCGTGAATCGGATGCGACCGTGCGAAGAATGTGAACGTTGGACGTTCGGCGTCGGGGCGCTCATGCGCAATCTCGCCCGACGGGGGTTGATTTGACCGCTTCGGCCGTAGAAGGTCGGCCAACATTCCAGGAACGAAGCATGGGCGCGCATTACAAGAACTTTATCGCCGGCGAATGGGTGGATGGCGCCGCCGTCACCCGCGACATCAACCCATCCGACACCAACGACGTCGTCGGCGAGTACGCGCAAGCCGACGCTGCCCAGACAGCGGCGGCTATCGAAGCCGCGCACGCAGCCTTCCCGGCCTGGGCCCGAACGACGCCGCAGGAGCGCCACGATATCCTGTTGCGCGCTTCAACCGAGATTCTGGCGCGGCGCGACGAGCTCGGGCGTCTGCTTTCGCGCGAAGAGGGCAAGACGCTGCCTGAGGGGATCGGCGAAGCGACCCGCGCCGGCCAGATCTTCGACTTCTTCGCCGGCGAAGCTCTGAGAATTCCCGGCGAGAAGTTCGCCAGCGTGCGCCCGAACGTCGACATCGAGGTGACGCGCGAGCCGGTCGGCGTCGTTGGAATCATTGCGCCGTGGAATTTCCCGATCGCGATCCCGGCCTGGAAGATTGCGCCCGCCCTCGCCTATGGCAACACCGTCGTATTCAAGCCTGCGGACCTCGTCCCCGGCTCCGCCCATGCGCTGGCTGAAATCATCGTGCGCGCCGGAGTTCCGAAAGGAGTGTTTAACCTGCTTGTCGGGCGGGGCTCGGTGGTCGGCCAGGCGATCCTCGACCACAAACGGGTCGACGCGGTCACGTTCACCGGCTCGATCGCCACCGGCCGCCGGGTTGCGGCCGCCTGCGCCGTCGCGATGCGGAGGTTTCAGCTCGAAATGGGGGGCAAGAATCCGCTCGTCGTCCTCGCCGACGCCGATCTGCCAAATGCGGTCGAATGCGCGGTCAATGGCGCGTATTTCTCGACCGGCCAGCGCTGCACGGCGTCGTCGCGGCTCATCGTCGAGGAGCCGGTCTACCGGCGTTTCGCCGACAAGTTGATGGAGCGGATGCGCGCCCTGGCCGTGGACGACGCCCTGAAGCAGGGAACGCATATCGGCCCGGTCGTGGATGCGACCCAGCTCGAGCAAAACCTCTCTTATGTCGCGATCGGCCAGGGCGAAGGGGCGAAGCTCGCGCTCGGGGGCGAACGGCTCAACCGCGCCACTCCCGGATTCTACATGGCCCCGGCTCTGTTCCTCGACGCCGACAATTCGATGCGCATTTCGCGCGAGGAAATCTTTGGCCCCGTCTCAGCGATGATCCCGGCCCGCGATTACGATCATGCTTTGGCGATTGCGAACGATACTGAATTTGGCTTGTGCGCGGGTATCTGCACCACGAGCCTCAAGCACGCCTCGCACTTCAAGCGCAACGCCGAAGTCGGCATGGCGATGGTCAATCTGCCGACGGCGGGCGTCGACTATCACGCGCCGTTCGGCGGCCGCAAAGGCTCAAACCTCGGGCCGCGCGAGCAAGGGCGCTACGCGGTGGAATTCTACACGACGGTGAAAACGGCCTACACGCTCGGCTGATGCGGATGACGACCGGCGATCGGGCCAAGGGGCGATCGAAACGATGATCCTGATTTCCGGCGAGGCGCTGATCGACCTCATCCCCGATCCGGTCAAGGCCAGCGCCTACGACGCGGTGCTGGGGGGATCGCCCTACAATGTCGCGATCGGCCTGGCGCGACTGGGCTCGCGAACCGGCTTCGTCTCGCGCATTTCGGCCGACGGCAATGGCGAAGCGCTCGCCGCCTCGCTGGCCGAAAGCGGGGTCGACCTGGGCTTTGTCGCCCGCGACATGCGTCCCACGACGCTCGCGTTCGTCATGCGCGGCACCGCCAAGACGGGATCGCGCTACTCGTTCTACCTCGACGGGACGGCTTATGACGGTCCCTGGCCCTTTCCGAAGGAATGGCCGAAAGGCGCGCAACATTTGCATGTCGGCTCCTTTTCCGCGGTCGAGCGCCATGGTCAGACCGTCGTCGAGGCAATGCGGATGGCGGGTCAGCGAGCGACGGTGAGCTTTGATCCCAACATCCGTCCGTTTGTGACCCCGGACCATGAACCGGTTGCGAGGCTGGTCGAAAGGCAAGTGACCCTCGCCCAGATCGTAAAGGCCAGCGAGGAAGACCTCGCCTGGCTCTATCCCACCCGCCCGATCGAGGACGCCCTCGCCGCCTGGACCAGGTCCGGCCCGCGATTTTGTGTCGCAACCCTCGGGGAACGCGGCGCCGTCGCCATCCTCGGCAAGGAAAAGCTGGAGGTCGCTGCGCCCCGCGTCGAGGTCGTAGATACCGTCGGCGCCGGCGACAGCTTCATGTCCGCCCTTCTCTCGGCGATGGACCGCAACCATGCGCTCGGCGCCGAAGCGCCTCAGCCGACCCGCAGCGAGCTTGAGGGCTGGCTGCGGTTCGCGGCGGCCGCCTCGGCGATCACCTGCACGCGAAAGGGCTCCGACCCGCCGACGAAGGCTGAAGTCGAGGCGCTCCTTGCCGGATGATCCGAAACGGGACTTAGAACTTAGGGCCAATACGGCGAACATTGCGGGCGCCGGCCGAGCGGTCTAAAACGCAAACAAACAACAGTGGGAATCATCGCCATGGCGTCGAGCGACGCTCTGCCTGGTCCGCGTCGGCCGCGGCCGTTGTCGCCGCATCTCAGCATCTATCGCGTCACGATGACGATGGCGATGTCGCTCGCACATCGGATAAGCGGCGTCGCTCTTTACGTCGGGGTCCTGCTGCTCGCCTGGTTTCTCATCGCCGCCTCGGCGGACGCCGCTACCTTCGCGGTCTTTTCTGAATTCATCCACTCGATCATTGGTCGCCTTGTCCTGTTCGTCTTCACCTGGGCGCTCTTTCATCACCTCATCGGCGGCATTCGCCACATCGTCTGGGACTCCGGTTACGGCCTGGACGCGCCTTTGCGCGATCAACTGGCATGGGCGACGCTGATCGGAGGCATTGCGTTGACGATCGTCGTCTGGGGCGTAGGCTACGCCGTCCGCTAAGGGAGCATCGCGATGACCGATCATCCGAGCGATCTGCGCACCCCCCTCGGGCGCGTGCGATTTCTAGGCTCCTCTCGTACGGGAACTGCCGATGCGTGGCTCATTCACCTGACCGCGGTCGCGCTCGTTCCGCTGACGGTGGGCTTCGTCTGGCTCATCCTCGACCTCCTGCGCAAGGACTACAACGGTGTGCGGGCGGAACTTGCGCGCCCCGTTCCGGCGATCCTGCTGGTAGCGTTCGTCCTCGCGGGAATCGTCCACATGGAGCTCGGCATGCGCTCCGTCATTGTCGATTACGTCGGCGGCCAGCCGCGCGCGTGGGCGCTGGCCGCCAACACCCTTGTTGCCGCGCTTCTGGCGCTGGCCTGCGTCTACGCGACGCTGCGCATCGCCTTCACCTGAGAAACCCTGGGACGACGGATTATCGATGGCGACCAACGGCTCTTCCGCGCAGAGCGCCCCGGCGCTCGGGGGCAAGGCCTATCCGATCACCGACCACACATTCGATGTCGTCGTGGTCGGCGCGGGCGGGGCGGGGCTGCGCGCGAGCGTCGGCTGCGCCCAGTCCGGCCTGCGCACGGCGTGCGTCTCGAAGGTGTTCCCGACCCGCTCGCATACGGTCGCGGCGCAAGGCGGCATTTCCGCTTCCCTCGGCAACATGGGTCCCGACGACTGGCGATGGCACATGTACGACACCGTCAAGGGCTCCGATTGGCTCGGCGATCAGGATGCGATCGAATACATGTGCCGCCACGCGCCAGCCGCAGTTTACGAACTGGACCATTGGGGGGTGCCGTTTTCGCGCACCGAAGCTGGTAAGATCTATCAGCGTCCGTTTGGCGGCATGACGACCGAATTCGGCAAGGGCATCGCGCAGCGCACCTGCGCCGCCGCCGACCGAACCGGGCACGCCATACTGCACACGCTCTATGGCCAGGCGCTGAAGGCGAAGTGCCAGTTCTTCATCGAATATTTCGCCATCGACCTTATCCTCGACTCCGAGGGAGCGGTGCGCGGCGTCGTCTGCCTCAAGCTGGACGACGGAACCATCCATCGGTTCCGCGCCCAGATCACGATCCTCGCCACCGGCGGCTATGGCCGCGCCTACTTCTCGGCGACATCGGCTCACACCTGCACCGGCGATGGCAACGCGATGGCGCTGCGCGCCGGGCTGCCGCTGCAGGATATGGAGTTCGTGCAGTTCCATCCGACTGGCATCTACGGCGCCGGCTGCCTCATCACCGAGGGAGCTCGCGGCGAAGGCGGGTATCTCCTCAACTCGGAGGGCGAGCGGTTCATGGAGCGCTACGCGCCGTCCGCCAAGGACCTCGCCTCGCGCGACGTCGTCAGCCGGGCGATGACGATGGAGATTCGCGAAGGCCGCGGCGTCGGCAAGAACAATGACCACATCCACCTGCACCTCGATCATCTCGACCCGAAGGTGCTGCATGAGCGCCTGCCCGGCATTTCCGAGAGCGCCCGCATCTTCGCCGGCGTCGATCTGACCAAGGAGCCGATCCCCGTCTTGCCGACCGTCCACTACAATATGGGCGGCATCCCGACCAACTATCACGGCGAGGTCCTGACCAAGGTCGATGGCGATCCCAACTCGGTCGTCTCGGGACTGATGGCCTTGGGCGAGGCGGCGTGCGTTTCCGTGCACGGCGCCAACCGGCTCGGCTCCAATTCGCTGATCGACCTCGTCGTCTTTGGCCGCGCCGCGGGCCTGCGCGCCGCCGAGATGCTGAAGCCTGGCGACAATCAGCCCGAACTCGCCAAGGACAGCGCGGAGTTCGCGCTCTCCCGCCTCGATCGGTTCCGCAACGCCAAGGGCAAGACGCCAACGGCGTCGTTGCAACTCGACATGCAGATGGTCATGCAGAGCAATTGCGCGGTGTTCCGAACCGGCGAAGTGCTCGCCGAAGGCAAGGAGAAGATTCACGCCGCCTGGCGGGCCGGCGCGGACGTCTCGGTCACCGACCACTCCCTCATCTGGAACTCCGATCTGGTCGAAACGCTGGAATACGACAATCTGATCGTCCAGGCGGTGGTGACGATGGAAGGCGCCTTGAACCGCCTCGAAAGCCGCGGCGCGCATGCGCGCGAGGACTATCCCAAGCGCGACGACGTCAACTGGATGAAGCATACGCTCGCCTGGATCGATCCTGCGAAGCAGACAGTGGCGATCGACTACCGGCCGGTCCACGCCTATACGATGAGCAACGACATCGGCTACATCGAGCCGAAGGCGCGGGTGTACTGACGGTCCTCTGATGCGCGCGTTGCAAGATGCTCCGGGAAATGGATAAGGCGCGATGGTCCAACTCACCCTGCCTGAGAACTCGCGCGTCAAGCCGGGCAAGACCTGGCCGAAGCCGGCCAACGCTGCGCGGCTGACCGAATTCCGCATCTATCGCTGGAACCCGGACGACGGCTTAAATCCGCATATCGATGTCTATTTCGTCGACCGCGACGATTGCGGCCCGATGGTCCTCGACGCGCTGATCTGGATCAAGGCCAAGATCGACTCGACACTCACCTTTCGCCGCTCCTGCCGCGAGGGGGTGTGCGGCTCGTGCGCGATGAACATCGACGGCCTCAACACGCTCGCCTGCACCCGCGGCATCGACGAGGTGGCGGCGCCGGTGACCATCTACCCGCTGCCCCACCAGGAGGTGATCAAGGATCTGGTTCCCGACCTTACGATCTTCTTCGCCCAGCACGCCTCGATCGAGCCGTGGCTCAAGACCGTATCCCCGGCGCCCGAGAAGGAATGGCTGCAATCGCCCGAGGACCGGGCGAAGCTCGACGGCCTCTACGAATGCATTCTCTGCGCCTCCTGCTCGACCGCGTGCCCGAGCTATTGGTGGAACGGCGACCGCTATCTGGGGCCGGCGATCCTGCTCCAGGCTTACCGCTGGCTCGTCGACTCGCGCGACGAGGCGCAGGGCGAGCGGCTCGACAACCTCGAGGACCCGTTCCGCCTCTATCGCTGCCATACGATCATGAACTGCGCCAAGACCTGCCCCAAGGGCCTCAATCCGGCCAAGGCGATCATCCACATCAAGGAAATGATGGTCGAGCGGCGGGTGTAGTGGCGTCCGCGAGCCGCTGGCCTCCCAAGCCAAAGCCAATTCTGGCCAAATCCGTGGCTTACGGCTGGAATCGGCGGGAAGGTCGTGCGACGATTGCCTCGGGGGGCGGGAGCCGTGGGACGGCGTGGCCCCATGTCCCGGTTCGCGGCGATGGCGCGAAGAACGCACTGAAGGAGGCCTCGATGGCGAAACTGAAATCGGTGAAGGAGACCCATGTCCGCGAGCGCCTCGGCACGCCGACCGACCTGAAGCCGGAGGCGACGCGGGACATCTCGGCGGCGCTCGCGGGACTGTTGGCGGACGTGTTCGCGCTCTACCTCAAGACCAAGAACTTCCACTGGCACATGAGCGGTCCGCATTTCCGCGACTATCATCTGCTTCTCGACGAGCAGGGCGAACAGATTTTCGACATGACTGACGACGTCGCCGAACGGGCGCGCAAGATCGGCGGCTCGACCATACGCTCGATCGGGGATATCGCCCGGCGGCAGCGCATTCTCGACAACGACGCCGACTATGTCGATCCGAAGGACATGCTGGCGGAGCTTCGCGACGACAACGAGCGCCTGACCTCGATCATGCGCCAGGTCCACAATGTCTGCGACACCTACGGCGATGTCGCGACCGCAAGCCTGCTCGAGAACTGGATCGATCAGACCGAGCGGCGCACCTGGTTCCTGTTCGAGGCGACGCGCGGCGGACCGGGGGCGAACGACTGATTGTGCCGGCCATCTCGCCAGCTTCCGGAAAGCCTTGGTTCGAGACAGTCCCGCGCCGGGCGCCGCCAAGTGCCATGACTCTCAGACGGCGCGGCGATGCGCAATGATCGCCGCGCAAAGCGCGGTCCAACCCGTCTGGTGCGAGGCGCCAAGCCCCTCGCCCGTGTCGCCGTTGAAATACTCGTAGAACAGGGGGCGGTCTCCCCATGCGGAGTCGGGCTTGAAGAGCGGGTTTGCGCCGTGCTCCGGTCGGCGCCCCTCCGCGTCAGGCAGGAAGAGCCGCAAAAGGCGCCGCTCGATCTCGTCCGCCACCCTGCCGAGGTGCGCGCTCTGGCCAGAGCCAGTCGGCAGCTCGACGGTGAAATCGTCGCCCAGCCCGCGATGCAGAGCTCGCAGGGATTGAATAGCGAGGAAGTTGAACGGGAACCAGACCGGGCCGCGCCAGTTCGAATTGCCGCCGAACTGCGGCGTCGTCGATTCCGCCGGTTCATAGTCGAGACGCACCTGTGCGCCGTCCAAATCGAGGACGAGCGGATGTTCGAGGTGGAAACGCGAGAGCGAGCGCAGCCCGAACGGAGACAGGAACTCCTGCTCGTCGAGCATCCGCGCGAACAACCGTTTGAACCGAGACATATCAACCAGACAGATGAGTTGGTCGGGCTCGCTGTGCGTGATTAGTTTCGTGAAGGCGGTGGCCAGAGGAGAGTTGTCCAGGAACCAACGGGCCCGCGCGCGAAAAGTGGGCAGCGCCTGCCACAGCGACGCATTGAACCGGACGGATGCGAAGATTGGCAGCAGTCCCACCATGGAGCGCGCACGGACGACCATCGTCGTCCCGTCCGGTTTTCTCAACCGGTCATAGAAAAAGCCATCCTCCTCGTCCCAAAGCTGGTCGATCGCCGAGGCGATCGCCGCAAAGTGCTCGAAGAATTTGAGCGCAATGTCCTCGTATGCCGAATCGTGATTGGCGAGGACCAGCGCGATCTCAAGCATGTTGAGGCAATATTTCGCCATCCAGGCCGTCGCATCGGATTGCTCAAGGATTTCGCCGCCGGGCAACATTTTCGATCGATCGAATGGGCCGATGTTGTCGAGGCCAAGGAATTCCGCCTTCAAATATGTTGTCGCCTGCGGCGTCGTTCCGATTGACCCACCACGTGAAGTTGATGAGGAGCTTCTGGAAGGCCCGGGCCAGAAAATTGAAGTCGGCGCGGCCGTCGATATCGAATACGGTCAGCGCCGCCCAGGCGTGAATCGGCGGATTGACGTCGCTGAAGTTCCACTCGTACGCGGGCAGCATTCCTGCCGGATGCATGTACCACTCGCGAAAAAACATCAGGAGCTGATGCTTGGCCGCGGCTGGGTCGACATGCGCCAGAACGATGCAATGAAAGGCGCAGTCCCATGCGGCGAACCACGGGTACTCCCACTTGTCGGGCATCACGATGATGTCGCGACTGTCCAGATGTTTCCATTCGGCGTTGCGTCCGCTTCGTCGAGCCGCCGGCGGAGCTGGCTGCGCGGGATCGCCGTCGAGCCACCGCTTGACGTCGAAGTGATAGAATTGCTGGCTCCAGATCATGCTCGCGAACGCCTCGCGCATGACCGCCGCTTCCTCGTCGGTTGAGGCCGAGGGTCGCAGAGCCGCATAGAATTCGTCGGCCTCCCTGATGCGCGCGGCGAACGCGGCCTCATGCCCGTCGCCGAGGTCCATAGCCGCCGCCGCGCCGTCGCGCGTGAGTCTCAGCCTCACTTCAAGCTCCTGGCCGGGTCCGGCTTCGAGCTTGTACTGGCAGGCCATCTTCGTTCCCCGCCGATCAGGATTGATCGTCGCGGCGCCGGATACGACGAAGTCGTTGATTCCGTCCTTCGGGTACGGAGTTTGCGGCGCGCCGCCAAACAGGCGCGTGACATTGGTTTCGTTCTCGCAGAAGATGAGCTCGGGCAAGGCGCCGCGCGGATCGGGCCCCGCCGCAAGCCGCCAACGCTCTCCGGTTTCATCGACGGCGCTCGCGCTGACAACGTCAGCGGCGCCCGATTGCTCCGCGACGATATCCGGACGCTTGGCGCCGACATCCCAGGACCAAGTGTTGCGATACCAGAGCGTCGGGAGAACCACGAGTTTCGCCGCCTCCGGCCCGACATTGCGAACGCGGATGCGAATGCAGAGATCGAATGGAGCAGCCTTCGCGTATTCGACCCAGATTTTCCAATAGCGGCCCTGGTCAAAGATTCCGGTGTCGGAAAGCTCGAATTCGCGATCCTTGCGGCTGCGCCTGGCGTTTTCTTCCCGCAACCTCGCATAAGGAAAGGTCGCCTGCGGATAGTGGTAGATCCAGCTTAGCCAGGAGGCGGTCGGCGTGGCGTCGGCGTACCAGTAGTATTCCTTGACGTCTTCGCCATGGTTGCCCTCGCCGTTGGTAAGCCCGAACATCCGCTCCTTGATGAATGGGTCCTGTCCGTTCCAGACCCCAAGCGCGAAGCAGAGCGTCTGGTTGTGGTCGCATATGCCGGCGAGTCCGTCCTCGCTCCAGCGATAGGCGCGGGAGCGGGCGTTTTCATAGGTGAAATACTCCCAGGCGTTCCCGTCCGCGCTGTAGTCCTCGCGCACTGTGCCCCAGGCGCGCTCGCTCAGATAGGCGCCAATCGCTTTCCATTCGCCTGGCTGGTCAAGGCTCCCCGCTTGGAGGCGCGCCCGCTCCGCCGAGGGCGGCCGGGGATCAGGGGGGGATACGGTCATGGAGGACGCCTCCTGCGGCGGAAGGATTGGCGGCGCTGTCATTCCCAAGGGAATGCGGTATGTATCGCGAAGGTCAACACCTGAAGCGATTTTCGACCATGCGTCTCGCCGACACCATTCGCACGATTCCCGACTACCCGAAAAAGGGCATCCTGTTTCGCGACATCACCACGCTGCTTGGCGACGCGAGAGCCTTTCGCCGGGCGGTCGACGAACTGGTGCAGCCCTGGGCGGGGACGAAAATCGACAAGGTCGCCGGCGTCGAGGCGCGCGGGTTCATCCTCGGGGGCGCGGTCGCCCATCAATTGTCGGCGGGGTTCGTGCCGATCCGCAAGAAGGGCAAGCTCCCGCACACGACGGTCTCCATCCCCTATTCGCTGGAATACGGACTCGACCACATGGAGATGCACGAGGACGCTGTCGCCAAGGGCGAACGCGTGATCCTTGTCGATGACCTCATCGCGACCGGGGGAACGGCGGAAGGGGCGGTCAAGCTCTTGCGTCAGATGGGAGCCGAGGTGGTCGCAGCCTGTTTCGTCATTGACCTTCCGGACCTTGGCGGCGCGGCCAAGCTCGAAGCCCTAAGAGTCCCGGTCCGCAGCCTGGTCACCTTCCCCGGCCACTAGCGTTCTGCTTTCGGGTAAGCTCGGGCGCCAAAAAAATTCCCTGCTCCGGCGAAACAATTCCCTGCTCGGGCAGAAAAAATTCCCTGCTCGCGCGAAACAATTCCCAGCTCGCGTCCTGCGCAGCCCCTTGTTCGGACGCGCTTTTCTCCACCCGCATCGCGGCCTTCAGGATGAGGTTGGCGGACGACGTCCGATTCCACCAATTCCCAATGCGCTCTAGAAGCCGCGTTCAGGCCTTGTGGCCCGTCGCCGGAACCTCGCACATCTCGGAGCGGACGAGGAAGCGTTTCTCGCGGCCGTTGTCGAGAGAGAACATGCCGCCGCGGCCGGGTATGACGTCGATGACGATGTCGGTGTGCTTCCAGGCTTCGTATTGTGAGCCGCTTATGTAGAACGGAGCGCCGCCGATCTCGCCCATCTTCACGTCATAGTCGCCGATCAGGAACTCGCCCTTGGGATAGCACATGGGCGAGGAGCCGTCGCAGCATCCGCCGGACTGATGAAACAGCACGGGCCCGTGGTCGGCGACGATTTCGGCGATGAGGTCGAGCGCCTTAGGCGTTGCGGTCACCGTCCCCATCTCTTCTGCTCCCTTGGCGGGTCGGCGGCGCAGGAACGCCCGCGCCGCCGCAATTTTACCATGCCGATCAGAAGAAGCCCAGCTTCTTCGCGCTGTAGCTGACCAGCATGTTCTTCGTCTGCTGATAGTGATCGAGCATCATCTTGTGGTTCTCGCGGCCGACGCCCGACTGCTTGTAGCCGCCGAATGCCGCGTGCGCGGGATAGGCGTGGTAGCAGTTGGTCCATACCCGGCCCGCCTGAATGGCGCGACCGAACCGGTAGCAGCGATTGGCGTCGCGGCTCCATATGCCGGCGCCGAGGCCGTACAGAGTATCATTGGCGATCGAGAGCGCTTCTTCGTCGCTCTTGAACGTGGTCACCGACACGACGGGACCGAAAATCTCCTCCTGGAAGATGCGCATCTTGTTGTGGCCTTTGAACACGGTCGGCTTGATGTAGTAGCCGCCCGCATATTGGCCTTCGAGGATGTTGCGCTCGCCGCCAATCAGGATTTCAGCGCCCTCCTTCTTGCCGATATCGAAGTAGGAGAGGATTTTCTCCATCTGCTCGGAGGAAGCCTGCGCGCCGATCATCGTCGCTGGATCGAGCGGGCTGCCCTGCACGATCGCGTCGACGCGCTTCAGGGCGCGCTCCATGAACCGGTCGTAGAGCGACTCCTGGATGATCGCGCGGCTTGGGCAGGTGCAGACCTCGCCCTGATTGAGCGCAAACATGACAAAGCCTTCGATCGCTTTGTCGAAGAAGTCGTCGTCCTTGGCGCCAACATCATCGAAGAAGATGTTGGGCGACTTGCCGCCGAGTTCGAGCGTCACCGGGATCAGGTTCTGCGACGCATATTGCATGATGAGCCGACCGGTCGTGGTCTCGCCGGTGAAGGCGACCTTGGCGACCCGGTTGCTCGACGCGAGCGGCTTGCCCGCTTCCAGGCCGAATCCGTTGACGACATTGACGACCCCCTTCGGCAACAGATCGCCAATCACCTCCATCAGGACCATTATCGAGGCGGGGGTCTGCTCGGCAGGCTTAATCACCACGCAGTTCCCGGCCGCCAGCGCCGGCGCCAGCTTCCACACCGCCATCAGAATCGGGAAGTTCCAGGGAATGATCTGACCGACGACGCCGAGCGGCTCATGGAAGTGATACGCGACGGTGTCGTGGTCGATCTCGGAGATCGATCCTTCCTGCGCGCGGATGGCGCCGGCGAAATAGCGGAAATGGTCGACCGCTAGGGGCAGATCGGCGGCCATCGCCTCGCGGATCGGCTTGCCGTTGTCCCATGTTTCGGCGGTCGCCAGCTTCTCGAGATTCGTCTCAATGCGATCGGCGATCTTGTTGAGCATCTGCGCCCGTTCGGCCGGGCTCGTTCGCCCCCAGGCCTCTTTCGCGGCGTGGGCGGCGTCAAGCGCGGCTTCTATGTCGGACGCGTCGGAGCGGGCGATCTCGCAGACTGGCTGGCCGGTGATCGGCGAGATATTGTCGAAATATTTGCCGGCTTTGGGCGCCCGCCACTCACCGCCGATATAGTTCTCGTAGCGCTTGGCGAACGGGGATTTGAGGGCGATGTTGAGATCGACTTTGGTCATGGGCTTCTTCCCTTTCGGTTACGCCGCTTGACAAGCGGCGTTGGCCTCGAGGTTTCGCTCAGGCGCTGAGGGAGGAACAGGCCTCGGCGACGGCGCCGGCTGGGAAGTGTCGCAAATCTGCGACACTTTTAGAGCGACTTCGTCAGTCGCGCAGCCCTAGCTGGTTCATCTTCCGGTGTAAGGTGGCGCGCGACACATTCAGGTCCTTCGCCGCCTTGGACACGTTGCCGCTCGAGCGCGCGAGCGCGCGCTGAAGGACGGCGCGCTCGGCCGCGTCGATGTCATCGCTTTCGGGCTGGGCGCGGCCGATGAGGTCCGCGGCCGGCGTCGGCCGCTTAAGCGTCGCCGAGTTGACGCCAAGCCCAAGTCGCGCCGCGCGCGTCGCACCGACGACGAGATCGTCGCGATCGACCGCGAGCAGCGACGAGCCGTACCGCTCGCCGGTCGGCGCGAGCAAGATGCGCGCCTTGGGAAACGCGAGACGGAAGTTCTCCGACTCGATGACCCGGGCCGCGTCGGCGACCGCGCTTGCGATCAGACGGGCAAAGCCTTCGGTCAGGTCGCCCCGGCAGGAAGAGACGTCGAGCGCGGCGGCCAGTTCGCCGTGCTCGTCGAAAATGGGCGCGGTCGTGCAAAACAGCTCCGAATTGCGGGTGAAGAAATGCTGATCGCGATCGATCGTCACGGCCCGCTGCTCAACGATACAGGTACCAATGCCGTTGGTGCCTTCGTATCTCTCGCTCCACACGGCTCCGGTCCAAAGTCCTGAGCAATCAAAGAGATAGTCGTCGCAGGAGGCGCCGCGCCGATCGACGATGACCCCGCTCGGGTTAGCCAGCACGACCGAGCAGCCGGCGCCGCCAACGGCGAGAAATAGGCGATCGATGCTCGCTTGCGCGGCAACCACCAGCGAGCCCATCCGTTCGCGCGATCTTGCAATCTCTTCCTCGGGCAACCGCTGCGACGGCGCCCGGCTGGCGGGATCGAGCGCGTGCAACGCTCCGGATCGACGCCACGAGGCAGCGAGCGCTGAGCTTGCGGCGTCGTTGCCGGCAATCACCTTGAGAACAAGATCCGCGTGGGCGGGGCCCTCGATTCGCCCCATCCATTCCTCCCGGTTGATCGGCCCGCAGGGCTTTTCGTGCCTCGAGCGGCGATCAATCGTTATATCCGATCAGACATATTCAGTCTACGGCGGCCTCGGGGCGTTCGCAATGCGACAAAACGTCTAGCGACCCGCGGGGCGGTCTCGGGGGCGGGGAGCGCCTCAGGCGCCTTTTTCCCGCGCCTCAGCCACCGCTCGCCAGTGGGCGTCGAAGAGGGCCGCGCCAAAGTCGAGCGCATCGCCCGAGGCTTCCCGCAGCAGCGACATCGCGGTCGGCCGCCGCGCGATCAGGCGACCGGTCAGCGCACTCTCCTCGAACGTGAACTGGGTCTTGAACTTCTTCGCCAGGCTTTGCATCCCGATGTTGTCAGGAAGGCAGACGATCTCGATCGTCTCGACCCCATGATTGGTGGCGGCGCGCTGGATGCGCTTGAACAGTCTCTCGCCGATGCCGCGGCGCCGATAGCCATCCTCGACCGAGAATGCGGCCTCGGCGTGAATGTTGCGCCCGAACGGCGCCTGCTCGCTCCAGATCGCCCGATTGGAGCGCAACTCGGCCGCGCCAACCATCCTCCCGTCGACAAAGGCCCCATAGACAAGATCGCCCTTGCCGAAGCAGTTTTCGGCATAATGAACAAGAAAATCGTCCGACATGCCGCCGCCGAAGCGCTCGTGGCGGCTGCGGGGGTCGAGCCTCAGCAAATGATCGCGAAATAATTCCTTGTCCGACGGCCAAAGACGCCGGATTTCAACCTGGGATGATTTTGCTTCGTCCACCATCGACCTCGCCGATTCGTCCGCGGCGCTTCATACCGGCCCTTATATTGTGCATTGCAACATAAATTTCAACCCGCTGGATTAATCCCCGCCGGAGGCGGCGAAGCGAAGCAGGGTCTTGCCGAGCGTCTGGCGCTTGGCGATCGCCTCGAAGGCCTTCCGATAGTCTTCGAGCGCGTATTTGGCATAGATGTGGATGCTGAGCGTCCCGGATTTGGCCCAATCCATGAGCTGGGCCAGGTTCTCACGATGCGCTTCCGGCTCCCGGGCGGTGAATTCGCCCCAATAGACGCCGCGGATGTCGCAGCCCTTGAGCAAGGGGATGTTGAGCGGCGGGCGGGGAATCTCGCCCGAGGCGAAGCCGATCACCAGAAGACGCCCCTTCCAGGCCAGCGAACGCAACGCCGCTTCAGTCAGCGCGCCGCCGACCGGATCGTAGACGACGTCGACGCCTTTGGGCGCGAGGTCCTTGAGGCGCGCGCGCAAATCATCCGTCGCGGTGTTGATCGTCTCGGCCGCGCCGTAGCGGCGGGCAAAAGCGAGCTTTTCCTCCGAGGACGCGCCGGCGATCACCCGGGCACCCATCGCCTTGCCGATCTCGACCGCCGCGAGACCGACGCCGCCCGAGGCGCCGAGCACCAGCAGGGTCTCGCCAGGCTTCATCTCCGCGCGCTGCTTCAAGGCATGGAGGCTCGTGCCGTAGGCGACCGACAGTCCCGCCGCCTTGTCGAGCGACAGGCCGTCGGGAATTCGCGCCAGCCGTTTGGCTGGAACCGCGATCCGCTCCGCAGCGGCGCCATAACCGCAGAAGCCCATGACCGCTTCGCCGACCGCAAACCCGCGCGCGCCCGGCCCCAGCGCAACGACGTGGCCGGAAAATTCGCCACCGGGCGAGAACGGCGGCGCGGGCTTCAGCTGATACTTGCCCTCGATGATCAGAGTGTCGAAAAAGTTGAGCCCCGCATAGGCGACCTCGACCAGGACCTCGCCGTCGCCCGGCGAAGGGGCCTCGACCTCGGCCACCTTCAGATTTTCCGCCGGACCAAGCGACGGACAGATCAGAGCTTTCATCGCGGGCTCCCAATTTTACTCATTTTTCAGTAACCAAATGCAGGATTGCAGCCCCAGCCGGCGCCGGCAAGGCGAAAGGCCGGAATTTCGCCCCGATCGGACGGCAGGGAAGCCCGCGCGCCGGGTTTAGCCCGGCTCCAAAGGATTGTTGTCGATGACCCGCCTCGTCCTTTCGTCCCTTCGCGCCGTTGGGCTCCTCTGTGTGGCCGTTTGGGCCGCCAGCGCCCTCGCGCCGCCTGTGAACGCAGCGACCAAGCCCGCCAAGGCGGACAAGACCACCGCCAAGGCGGAAAAGAAGGATGATGCTACCAAGCCCGCCTTGGTCGCTTCCTTCGGCGACTGGAACGTCTTCGTCGGCGAAGCGGGCAAGGGGCGCATCTGCTACACGCTCGCCCAGCCGAAAACACGCGAGCCCGCAAGCCTCAAGCGCGATCCCGGTTATGCGTTCATCTCCGACCGCCCGACGGAAGGCGTGCGCAACGAAGTGTCGTTCATCATGGGATTCGACATTGCGGCGGGCGCGGACGCTGCCGAAGCGAAGCTCGACCCGAAGCCGGGCGAGAAGCCGGAGTCGAAGTCCGACGCCAAATCGAAGACGCCTGTCGCCCCGGCTCCGGTCGCTCTGGTCGACGAGACGCCGTTCGAGATGCTGTCCAAGGGCGGAAACCTGTGGGTCAAGAACGCGGCCAAGGAAGGCGCGCTGATCACCGAGATGCGCAAAGGCGCGAAGCTGGTCGTCAAGGCCGCTTCGCTCAGAGGCCACCAGTCGGTCGACACCTATTCGCTGACCGGCTTCGCCCAGGCGATGGACCGGCTGCAGAAGGAATGCCCAGGGAAGTGAGCGGGTCGGCTTAACGGTCCGGCTTTCTCGCCGCGAACAGGTAGTTCACGCCTAGGTCCGGCGACAGCCGCCAGGCGGCGCTGAACGGATCATACGTCACCCCGCGCAGGCTCGCCCGAGTCAAGCCGGCGGCGCGCGCGAAGGCGGTGAGCTCGACAGGGGTGACGAACTGCTCCCAGCGGTGGGTTCCGGGCTCGAGCCAGCGCAGCACGTATTCGGCCCCGACGATGGCGAGCGCGAAGCTCTTCAGCGTGCGGTTGAGGGTCGAGGCGATCAGAAGCCCGCCCGGCTTAACAAGCGACGCGGCGGCGGCGATGAACGCTCTTGGATCGGCCGCGTGCTCGATGACCTCCATTGCGCTCACGACGTCGAATTGCCGCCCCTCCGCGGCCAGCGCCTCGACTGTCATCGCGCGATAGGCGAGCCTGGCGCCGGTCTCCTCGGCGTGACGGCGCGCGGCGCCGATCGCGGCGGGCGCCGGATCGACGCCGAGCACGTCGGCGCCGAGCCGCGCCAACGGTTCGGCGAACAGCCCGGCGCCGCAGCCGGCATCGAGGAGGCTGACGCCGGCGAGCGGAAGGCCCGCCAGGGTCTGAAGCTTGAAATGTCGCGCGATCAGATCGCGGGCCCAGCCGATCCGGACCGGGTTCAGGCGATGCAACGGCGCCATCGGCCCGTCGGCGTCCCACCAAGCGTCGCCGAGCGCATCGAAGCGGGCGACCTCCTCAGACATGACGCTCGACGACGGCCTGGCCGGCATGGCGACCCTTTCGCTTCCCCTTGGTCAGGCTCGAGGGCGCGTTGACCCACTGGACTCACGGCTTTATACGGCGCCCGCACGCATTGCGCGAGCCCGCGCGTTTCCCGCAAGGTTTCAAGGATCCATGCCGCGTCTGGTGATGAAATTCGGCGGCACGTCGGTCGCCGACGTTCAACGCATCCGCAATGTCGCGGCGCACGTGAAACGCGAGATCGACGCCGGCGCGGAGGTCGCGGTCGTCGTCTCGGCGATGGCCCGCAGGACGAATGAGCTGGTCGCGTGGTGCAAGGAAGCGGGCGCTGAGTTCGACAGCGCCGAATCCGACGCCGTCGTCGCCTCGGGCGAACTGGTGACGGCGGGCCTGCTGGCGCTGGTGCTCAAGGACATCGGGCTCAAGGCGCGCTCGTGGGCCGGCTGGCAAATCCCGTTTCTGACCGACGACGCGCATGGCTCGGCCCGCATCGCCGCCATCGACGGAGCGCGACTCATCCAGGGCTTCAAGACGGGCGAGATCGCGGTCATTGCCGGCTTTCAGGGCCTGCACAAAGCCTCGGGCCGGGTGACGACGCTTGGGCGCGGCGGCTCCGACACGTCCGCGGTCGCGCTCGCCGCGGCGATTTCGGCCGACCGGTGCGACATCTATACCGACGTCGACGGCGTCTACACGTCCGATCCGCGGATCGTGCCCAAGGCGCGCCGGCTCGATAAGGTGTCGTTCGAGGAAATGCTGGAAATGGCCTCGCTCGGCGCCAAGGTGCTGCAGGTGCGTTCGGTCGAGGTGGCGATGATCAACAAGGTCAGGCTCCACGTGCGCTCGTCGTTCGACGATCCGGCGCGCCCGAAGCCTGGCACGCTCATATGCGACGAGGAGGAGATCATGGAGCAGGAGGTCGTCACCGGCATCGCCTTCTCGCGCGACGAGGCGCAGATCACCCTGCGCGAGGTCGCCGACAAGCCGGGCGTGGCGGCGGCGATCTTCATGCCGCTGGCCGAGGCCAACATTAACGTCGACATGATCATCCAGGTCGTCTCCGACGACACGACGACGACCGACATCACATTCACCGTGCCGGCGGCCGAATTCAAGCGCGCGATGGGCATTCTCGAGGAGCGGCGGGCGAAGATCGGCTACGCCAAGCTGCATGGCGCTCAGGACGTGGTGAAGATCTCGGCGATCGGCGTCGGCATGCGCTCTCATTCCGGGGTCGCCGCGCGCGCGTTCAAGGCTTTGGCCGAGAAGGGCATCAACATCCGCGCCATCACCACTTCCGAGATCAAGTTCTCGATGCTGATCGACGAGGTCTATACCGAGCTAGCGGTGCGCACGCTCCATACGCTCTATGGGCTCGATGCGAAAGGGTGAGAACCGATCGTCATTCAGCGCCCGTTCAGGGCGACTTGCTAACATCCGAATTTCCAAGCCGCCTCGCGGAATTTGGCAGCAATTGGGGATCTCGCCCATGTCTCGAAGACTTGCTCTTAGTATGGCGTTGACGCTGGGCGCCGCATCGGCTCTCGCCGGCTCGGCTCAGGCGGGGCTATCGGACAGCGCTTTCGTCGTCCCTATGCCTGATCAGATCCTGCCGCTCGAGAAGGCTCAGTTCGTCCTCAACGGCCGCAATTACTGTTGGTATGACGCCGGTTGGCAGGGCCCGGGTTGGTATTGGTGCGGATATGCCTATCGCACCGGCTTGGGCTGGGGCGGAGGCTACGGGTGGAATGGTTGGCGCCATGCCGGCTACCACGGCGGTCACTATCACGGCGGCGGCCATCATCACGGCGGCGGACATCATCATGGAGGCGGCGGCCACCACCACGGAGGCGGCGGCCACCATCACCATTAGTCATCGCAAAGCTCGATCGCGCCGTTCGTCATCTTGAGCGGCGCGCGAAATAACGCCGCCAACATTTTCGCATGTCCCGCTCCGGCGCATGCGCCGACGCGATTCCCACGACGCTGCGCGGGCACACGGACATACGGCGCCAGCGTTGTCGCGATGCGACCTTCAGCAAACGTCGCGGGGGACCAAGCAGGAAATGCGGCCGCTCACCGCAGCTCGATCGACCTTGAACGCTTCGCGCTCACTCGGAGAAAAAAGGCGCTCAGGCGCTCTTCATGTTGTTCATGATCATGCCGACGACCGCCGACACGATCGCGCCGGACACGCCGCCGCCGACCAGCTGGCCGACAAGGGCACCGATATCCATGCCGCCCGCCGCGCCGGAGAGCATCGGAATGAGCGAGGTCAAAAGCGATCCGCCGGCAATGCCGCCGACCGCGCCCGCGACCGTATTGCCGGTGGTGCCGAGGCTCACATTCTTGGCCGCCGCGCCGACCGCATTGCCGCCGATTGCGCCGGCGATCAGTTGGATGATCAGGTTGATGATCGTGCCTGACATGTTCCCTCCGCTTGCCCCGATCCCGGGCTGCGAAGGCCCCGAGGCCGATTCGGTCTGCGTCCAGTCTTCACGTGCGGTTGAGGGGAGTCAATCGCCGCTTCCGCGTTACGCACCGCTAGCGAAGGTAAGCTCCGCCGGTCCGCCCCCCTCGCCGCCGGCGTCTTTAGGCGACGTCGGCAACTCTGCTAAGCTCGGGAGGTCGAACTCGGACTGCCGGATCAGCATATGCGAGACCCCTACGAAACTCTTGGCGTCGCCAAGACCGCTTCGGCCGACGACATTCGCAAGGCTTACCGAAAGCTGGCCAAGAAGCTGCACCCGGACCTCAACCCCGGCGACAAGCGCGCCGAGGAGCAGTTCAAGGAGGTCGCCGCCGCCAACGACCTGCTCTCCGACCCGGAGAAGCGGCGGCGGTTCGACGCCGGCGAGATCGACGCCTCGGGAGCGGAGAAAGCGCCGCCGAACACCCGCTACTATCGCGACTACGCGGGCGAGAGCGGCCATCCTTACGAGGGCCACTCGGCTTACGGCGACTTCGCGCAGGGCGACGACATGTTCGCCGACCTTTTGCGGCGGGCCGCCGAGCAGGCGCGCCGCCGGCCGGGCGCGGATCTGCACTACGAGCTTCAGATCGATTTCCTCGACGCGGTGAACGGCGCGGCCAAGACCATCACCCTGCCGGCCGGCGGAACTTTGCAGGTCACGATCCCGCCCGGGGTCGATGACGGCCAGATCCTGCGTCTGCGCGGCAAGGGTGCGCCAAGCCCGGGCGAGGGCGAGCCCGGCGACGCGCTGGTTCAGATCGTCGTCAGGCCGCATCGCTATTTCAGCCGTGAGGGCGACAACATCCTTCTCGACTTGCCGATCACGGTGAAGGAGGCGGCGCTCGGCGCGGAAGTCCGCACGCCGACGACGACCGGCAGCGTCATGCTCAGGATCCCGAAGCGATCGAATGCCGGCGACCTGCTGCGCCTTCGGGGCAAGGGGGTGAAGAAGCGCGATGGCGCGGGCGACGAACTGGTGAAGCTCAAGGTGATGATGCCGACCGAAGCGGAGCCCGACCTCGAGGCCTTCCTGGCCGGATGGACGCCGACGTCGAATTACGATCCGCGCAAGGAGATGTGAGCCATGATCACGGAGCGGGAGTTTCTTGAACGCGCGCATCTTGATCGGGCCACGCTCTCGATCTGGATCGAAGAGGAATGGCTCATCCCCGACCGGGCCGCCCACGAGCTCGCCTTCACCGATATGGATCTCGCGCGCGCCAACCTGATCCACGATCTCAAACACAATATGGGCGTGAACGATGAGGGATTGGGCGTGATCCTGCATCTCCTGGATCAGATGCATGCGCTCAGACGCGCGCTCGCGGACACGCTCAATTCCGCGCGCGAGCGGCGGCCCCCGACCGCCGGCAGGTGATCGCGGCTTGCCCCGGCCGGCACGGCGCTCGGCTTGTCCGGAAGGGTTGAAGCGAGCAGGATAGAGGCCGGCCGGAAGATTTGGCCGTGGGAGGGACGCCATGCTTCTGCCGACGGCGCTGGTCGGATCGTACGCGCAGCCCGAATGGCTCATCGACCGAGCCAAGCTCGCGGGCCGCTTTCCGCCGCGGGTTCGGGCGAAGGAACTCTGGCGCATCCCGGAGCCGTATCTCGCCGAGGCGCAGGACGACGCAACCGTGCTCGCCATCCGTGCGCAGGAGGATGCCGGGCTCGACATCATCACCGACGGCGAAATTCGCCGCGAGAGCTATTCGAACCGGTTCGCGACCGCGCTCGAAGGGATCGACATCGATGAGCCGGGCATCGCGCTCGACCGGTCGGGCCATCCCAATCCGGTTCCGCGCATTGTCGGCAGGATCCGGCGCAAGCATGCGGTCGAAGTCGACGACCTCAAGTTCCTGCGCGCCCACACGAGCCGGAAGGTCAAGATGACAGTGCCCGGGCCGTTCACCATGAGCCAGCAGGCGCAGAACGACTTCTATCCGTCGCCGGCCGAGGCGGCGATGGATTACGCCGAGGCGGTGAACGGGGAGATCAAGGACCTGTTCGCCGCAGGCGCGGACGTTGTCCAGATCGACGAGCCTTACATGCAGGCGCGGCCGGGCCCGGCGGCAGACTACGGCCTCGCCGCGCTGAACCGGGCGCTCGAGGGCGTAAACGGCGCGACGGCCGTGCATATCTGCTTCGGCTATGCGGCGATCATCCATCAGCGGCCGAGCGCCTATTCGTTCCTGCCGCAGCTCAAGGGTTGCCGCTGCCAGCAGATCTCGATCGAGACCGCGCAGTCAAATCTGGATTGCTCGGTGCTAGAGGAATTGCCCAACCAGACGATCATCGTCGGCGTGCTCGATCTTTCGACGCCTGAGATTGAAACGCCCGAGACGGTCGCGGCGAGAATCCGCCGTGCGCTTCGCCACCGCAAGCCCGAGGACATCGTCGTCGCTCCGGATTGCGGTCTCAAATATCTGCCGCGCGAGGCGGCCTACGGCAAGATGAAGGCGATGGTGGAAGGCGCGCGGATCGTGAGAGGCGAATTGGCGAAGGCGTGAGCAGGCGGGCCGCGGCCGCGGCAATCATCCGATCACATCTGCGGACCCATCAGCCACTTTGATTTTTCGGCGCAAAACACATGGTTGTGGAGGTTCGCGATCCACTGCCGGCCGGATGCGGTCAGGGCCAGATATTTCATCCCGTCTTCGATATACATCGACACGGAGTTCCAGAAGAATCCTGGATACTTTTGCACCAGGTCAGCGGGAGAGTCATAGCCAAGCTGCCGGTTGCTGCCGATTTCCTCGAGCTCGTAAAACAGCGCGTTGGCCTTCTTCGGGTAGAGGGGATCGCCGAGCTGTCCGATGAGATCGGCGGCTTGAACCAGCCGCGGCTCCAGACCGACTTTGTCGCCGTTCGCACTCGGGCGCGGGGGAAAACGGGTGAGTTCGATCGCGTCCGCGACCCTCTCGGCGTCGACGAACGCCGAATCGCCGAGCCGCTCGTAGACGAAGAGCTTCGACCGATCGACATGATAGGCCGCGAGCGAGGCGTCGGACGCGCCGCGCGGCAGCTTCACCGTATTGCCGTTGCGATCGATGACGAACTCGGTCTTGGTGTCGCCGCTCAGCACGCCGCGGACGAAGCCGATGTCATGCAGAAGACAGGCGACGATGAGGTGACTGTAATCCTCGGGCTCGAGACGCTCCGACATTGTGCGCCCGAGCAGAATGTCGCGGCCGACCGTCGTCACCAGCACGGTATGTTCGAAGTTGTGGTAGAGGGCGTCGCTCCTGCCGATGCACTCGATCGTGATTCGCGCCAGCGCGCCGACGCGCTCGGCCACATCGTTGTGGGACGAGCCGAAGATTTCACGGAAATCGTCGGCGACCAGTTTACTGAGCTTCCTGGCCGCCACGACGGCGATCGTGTCCATTGTCATTCGCCGGACTCCTGAACTCAGGCGGCCAGCAATGGGGCACTGTGACGGTCGTGGCCAGTCGGTAGATTAGTTTAGGCGCGGGCTTCGCGCTAGAGCCCCCGGCGGGGCCGGTCAGGCGGCCCAGCGGATGCCGCCGTCGCAGACGATGGTATCGCCGTTCACGAAACCGTTACCGATAAGGAAGGCGATGGCGTCGGCGACATCCTCGGGCCTGCCGATCCTGCCAATCGGGGTTCTGGCGGCATAGTCGGCGAAGACTGCCGAGCGTCGATCGGCGGGCAGAAAATCCCACCACGGGGTATCGATAACTCCCGGCGCGACGCCGTTGACGCGCAGCGGCCGCAACTCCGCGGCAAGGACGGGAACCAGCGCCGCGACGGCCGCGTTCGCTGCCGCGAGGCCGGCCGTGCCCGGCAGCGCCGCATAGGCGGACACGGCGGAGATGAAAGTCAGGCTTCCGTCCTTCCGTAAGGTCAGCAAGGCGGCTTTGGCGCAAGCGATGTGTGGCACGTCTTCTCCTCGAAGCCCCGCCGCACCGCGTCGATTTCGACGTCGTGAAGCGGCCCGGCGCCCTTGCCGCTGCCGAAGGCGAGAACACAATGATCGATCGGCCCGGCGGCGGCGAAGGCCGCCTTGACCGCGATCGGATCGGCGGCGTCCATGACGACCGCTCCGACATCGCCGAGCGAGCCGCGCGCGGCTTCGAGCCTGGCCGGATCGCGGCCGGCAATGGTCGTCGCGTAACCGAGGCGCTTGAGTTTGGCGGCGGCGGCGAGACCGATTCCCGACGTTCCGCCGACGATGAAGACGTGTTCGGCCATGGCGCGTTCAAGCTCCCTGTTGCTCAATGAAAAGCGATCAGACCCGGGCGGCGAGCGGGTCGGCGAGGCCCGCGAGATCGAAACTCAGAGCGCGCAGCTTTCGGCGCGCGTCCGCGTCAAAGGCTTGCGGATCGGGACGCGATTCGCGCGTGCCGCTGAAATAGAGCCCGCTTCTGCGTTCGAGCGACGGCGACGTGACAAGCTGCAGAATGGCCGCGCCGCCCTCCTCGACCGTGCTGATCGGCTGAACGCCGCTCAGGCGGACCATGGTCGTATCCATGAAGGTCGCCGGATGCAGGCAATTGACGGCGACGTTTCGTCCCACGAGCTCCTCCGCAAGATCGAAGGTGAACATGATTTGGGCGAGCTTGCTCTGCCGGTAAGCCCGCGCGCCGCTATACCCGCGGGTCAGCATCACGTCGGCGAAGTCGATGGCCTGTTGTCCTGCCGAGGCGACGTTGACGATGCGCGAAGGGGCCCGGCTCTCGAGCATCGGCAGCAAGAGGCGTGTCAGGAGAAAGCCGGCGAGGTAGTTGACCGCGAATCGCAGTTCGAAGCCATCGGCGCTGAGCTCCCGTCGCGCGCCGCTCGTGCCAATTCCGGCGTTGTTCACCAGCGCGTCGAGACTATCGGCTTCGCGCCGCACCGCTTCGGCAAACGAGCGGACCTCAGCGAGCGACGCCAGGTCGGCGATGAGAAGGCGAGCGTCGCCGTCCTGCTGAGTGATCCGATCGGCGACCGCTTCGCCGCGGGTTCGATCGCGGCCGTGAATGATGACGCGCGCGCCCTCCGCCGCCAGGCGCTCGGCGACGTATCTGCCGACGCCGTCCGTCGAGCCGGTGACGAGCGCCGTCTTGCCCTTCATGGTCATGGTCATCCGTTGGCTCCGTTAAATGAGAGCTAGCAAAGGCGGGGCGGCGCAAGAAGGAGTCGATTTATTCTGGTATCGATCCTGCTATGATCGTGCGCATGGACGGAACGTCGGATTCGCACAATGAGCGGCGGCGGGCGCTTGCGGCGTTCCTGCGTTCGCGCCGCGAGGGGCTCGCGCCGGCCGAGGTCGGTCTGCCGAACGGCTTCCGGCGTCGGACTTCCGGCTTACGCCGCGAAGAGGTCGCGCAGCTCGCAGGGGTCGGCGTCACCTGGTACACTTGGCTTGAACAGGGGCGCAGCGTCAGCCCTTCGGCCGAGGTCCTTGACGCGCTGGCGACCGTCTTGCGCCTCGACGCCGCCGAGCGGCGCCACCTGTTCGTGCTCGCGGACCGGCCGCCGGCGCTCAAGCGTGGAGCCGGTCCGGAAGTCGTCGATGCGCCGATACGGCGCCTGCTCGCTTCGCTCACCAGGCAACCCGCCTACGTGACCGGCCGTCGCTGGGACATTTTGGCCTGGAATCGCGCCGCGGCGGCGGTGTTCGGCGATTACGCGCGCCTCGAAGGCGACGCCCGCAACATCATGCACCTGATGTTCGCGAATCCGGCGCATCGCGCGATGCTGGCCGATTGGCCAAGTCTCGCCGCCGTGACGCTCGCCATGTTCCGCGCCGACTATGCTCCCTATCGGGGAGACGCCGACTTCGAGCGGCTGATCGCGAACTTACGCGCGGTCAGCGCGGAGTTCCGGGAATGGTGGCCGCGCCAGGAGATTGCCGGCCATCTTTCCGGCCACAAGCGCGTCGATCACCCAGTCGCCGGACGGATGTTGTTCGAATATACGAGTTTCGCCGTCTCGACCGCCGAGGGGCTGCGTCTCGCGGTCTACACGCCGGTCCCGGAGAGCGACACCGAGCGGAGACTCGCGGGCCTGATGCGCCAGGCGGATCGAATCGCGCGCCCGCAATCGACGGGGGTTCGTGCAGCGCGCAAGACCGCCGGAGCGCCGTCCGCGTCGGCGAAAGCCGCCGCCAAGCGCCGTGCGCGTCAATCGAGAAAAGTGACGACGCCGGTTTCCAGATCGTAGATCCCAGCTACGATTTTCACTTTCCCCGCGCCGGCCAAATCTGAGACAAGCTGGCTTACGGTCGCGACTTGCGCCGCTGTCCGCCTCGCGCTCTCCTTGGCGGCGTTGTCGACGAAGTCGCCGGGCTGGTTGCGCACCGCAAGCGCCGCAGGCACGATCGGGTCGATCATCCGGCCGATCACGCCAGGATAGGTCGCGTTCTTGGTCACCACATCGCAGGCTGCTTTCACCGCGCCACAGGCGGTGTGAGCGAGGATGACGACGAGCGGGGAGCCAAGGACAGCGGCGCCATATTCGATGGTGCCGAGGGTGCCGATGTTGATGAGATTGCCAGCGTCGCGGGCGATGAAAAGTTCGCCGACGCCTTGACCGCCGAAAATAAGTTCCGGAGGCACACGGCTATCGGCGCAGCCGACGATCGTCGCCCACGGCGCCTGATGCTCGGCGACGGCGCTGCGGCTCCGCGCGAGATCAACCGAACAGAGTTCCGGGTTCCTCACAAAGCGCTCGTTGCCCGATTTGAGCGCGGCGAGCGCGGCGTCGGGGGAGAGCGCAGTCGGCGTGCCTTCGGCGGCGAGCGCCCGGCCTGACAAGCCCCCAAGCCCCAGCGCGACGACGGCGGAGGCCCCGAACCGCATCAGATCCCTTCGCCCGATCCCCTCGTGCTCGCAATTGATGCACATCGTTCGATCCTCCCTTTCGCGCGAGCCCGCGCACGGACTGGCGTCAGATTGAAAAGCACCCCACGGGCCGCGATAGCGTATCGCGCCGCGTCGAGCAAAGTTTGCGATCCGAACGAATACGACCGATCGACGGCGCTACTGAACGAGCTTGGCTCTCAGGCGACCGTATTCGTCATTCGTAATCGACCCCGACGCCTTCAACCGATCGAGCTTTGCGATCTCGTCGGCGGCGCTGAAGCCGACGATCTGGCGCAGCTCTTCTCGCGCCTCGTTGGCCTGCGCCTTGTTGCGCTCCGCCATCCCCCGTCCCTGCGTGAGGAGATAGGCGAAGACGCCGAGGTAGGAAAACAGGATGAACGCGATCACCCAGAGCACCTTGGCGAACCCGGACACGTCATGCCGGCGGAACAGGTCGCCCGATACGACGATCAGCAACCAGAACCACAATATGAACATGAATATCGTGAAGGCGTCGGCGATGAAATTGCTAAAGGTGAATCCGCCCTCAAATAGCATTGTCGTTCTCCTGCCCTGCTAATCCTGTTGCGATCGTTCTATATCAGCGCGGGCATGATTGACAGCAGCTGGCGCCTTGAGAACTTATCCCTCGCGCGCGATCTCAACTTTGTCGGGATAGAACGCAAGATGCGACGCGATCTCGGCGACATCCGCCTTCGGCGTCTCGTAGGTCCACACCGCATTGTCGTCGCGAACCTCGCCGTCCTCGATCGAGTAGTAGTTGGCTTCGCCCTTGTAGGGACAAGTCGTGACGCGTGCGGTCCGCTTGAGCGCGCTCATGTCCATGTCGGCGCGAGGCACGTAGACGACCGGCGGATAGTTCGCTTCGCGCAGTTCGAGCGCGCGCTTGCTGTCGCCGATCGTGCGCCCGCGCCAGATGACGCGCACGCGCTCGGTGATCGGCCCGATCGTGATCGGGTGGTCTTTGGTTCCTGCGACCGTCAAATTCGTCATCGTATTCACCCCCTTGGATAATCTCACTATGCGTGTCCAACCACCGGCTTGCAATGATAGGGCTCCTCGAGCTTGGCGATCGTGCGGGCGTCGAGTTTGAGTTCTGTCGCCGCGACGGCGTCGGCAAGGTGGTGCGGCTTGGAGGCGCCGATGATCGGGGAGGTGATGAACGGCTTCGACAGCACCCAGGCGAGCGCCACCACCGCCGGCTTGGTGTTGAGCTTCTCAGCCGTCTCGGCGACGCGTTTGCGGATCGCCTCGTCCTGCCGCGATCCGAGACCAAGGGTGACGCTGAACGGGTCGGTGCGGCCGCGCACGGTCGACGCGCCCTCGCCGACGCCCGAACCGGCGAGATAGCCGCGCGCCATCGGCGACCATGGGATGACGGCGATCCCGTCGTTGGCGCACAGAGGCATCATCTCGCGCTCCTCCTCGCGATAGACGAGGTTGTAGTAGTTCTGCATCGACACGAACTGGGCGTGGCCCTTGGCGCGGGCGATGTCGATCATACGCGCGAACTGCCATGCATACATCGACGAGGCGCCGATATAGAGCGCCTTGCCGGCGCGCACCACGTCGTTCAGCGCCTCGAGCGTCTCCTCCATAGGCGTCCGTGGATCGAACCGGTGGATCTGGTAGAGATCGACATAATCCGTGCTCAGGCGCCTGAGCGAAGCGTCGATCGCCTCCAGGATGTGCTTGCGCGACAGGCCCTTGGCGTTGACTCCAGGTCCCATCGCCCCGTGCACCTTGGTCGCGATCACCACCTCCGGCCGCTTGGCGTATTCCTTGAGCGCGCGGCCGAGGATTTCCTCGCTCGCGCCTTGCGAATAGACATCCGCGGTGTCGAAGAAATTGACGCCCCGCTCCAGCGCCTCGCGAATGAAGGGGCGAGAAGCCTCTTCCTCCAGCACCCAATCGCGCCATTTGGTCGAGCCGTAGGTCATGCAGCCGAGACAGATCTTCGAGACTTCCATGCCTGTCTTGCCGAACTTCACGGTTTCCATTCCGTCGGTCCTCTCGTTTCTCGTTGGCGCCAATGATAGGACCATTTGCAGGTTCGCGGCAAAGCGCGAGCGCAATGGCGGGACATCAATCAAACGTGAATAGGAAGGGCCGCTCTCTCAGCCAATCGCCGTCTTGGGACTTCTGGATCGATCGCGGCGGCACCTTCACCGACGTGATCGGGCGTGATCCGCGCGGGCGGCTTCACCCGATGAAGCTCCTGTCCGAAAGCTCCGCTTATTCGGATGCGGCGGTCGAGGCGATCCGCCGCGTTCTTGGCCTCGGCTCGGGCGAGCCGATCCCCACGGGCGCGATCCGCGTCGTCAAGATGGGCACGACGGTCGCCACCAACGCGCTGCTCGAACGGCGAGGTGAGCCCACGCTCCTGGTGACGACACGCGGCTTTCGCGACGCGCTCGAGATCGGCTACCAGGCGCGGCCGAAAATCTTTGCCCGCAACATCCAGAAGGCCGAGCAGCTCTATGCGGACGTCCTCGAGGTCGACGAGCGCGTGCTCGCGGACGGGACCGTCGAGGCCGCGCCCGATCCGCATGCGGTCCGCGCCGCGCTCGCCGGAGCGAAGCGCCAGGGTTTCGACGCGGTCGCGATCGTGTTCATGCACGCCTATCGCTATCCGGCGCATGAGCGCCTGGCGGCCAAGATCGCGCGCGAGCTCGGTTTCGCGCAGGTGTCGGAAAGCCATGTCGCATCCGCTCTTATCAAGCTCGTCGGGCGCGGCGACACGACGGTGGTCGACGCCTATCTCTCGCCGATCCTGGCCCGATATGTCGGCCAGGCGTCTCGCGATCTCGACGTTGAACGCACCGGCGCGCGGGTCATGTTCATGATGTCCTCGGGCGGGCTCACGTCGGCGAATCTCTTCGCCGGCAAGGATGCGATCCTGTCGGGTCCGGCGGGCGGCGTGGTGGCGATGGCGCGAACCGGCGTCAGCGCCGGGTTCAAGCGCGTCATCGGTTTCGACATGGGCGGCACCTCGACCGACGTCGCGCATTTCGATGGGCAATTCGAACGCGCCTTCGAGACCGAGGTCGCGGGCGTGCGCATGCGCGCGCCGATGATGAAGATCCACACCGTCGCCGCCGGCGGCGGCTCAATCCTTTCATTCGACGGCGCGCGCTTTCGCGTCGGCCCCGCTTCCGCCGGCGCCGATCCCGGCCCCGCCGCTTATCGCCGCGGCGGTCCGCTCGCGGTCACTGACGCCAACCTGATGACCGGCAAGCTCATCCCCGATCTTTTTCCAAAAGTGTTCGGCCCTCGCGGCGACGAGCCGCTCGACGCGGCGATCGTGCGCGAGCGTTTCGCGGCGCTTGCGCGCGACATCGGCGACGGACGCGGGCCGGAGGCGGTCGCCGACGGATTTACTTCGATCGCAGTCGCCAAGATGGCGGAAGCGATCAAGACGATCTCGGTCGCCCGCGGCTACGACGTGACCCGCTACGCGCTCAATTGTTTCGGCGGCGCAGGCGGCCAGCACGCCTGCGACGTCGCCGATGCGCTGGCGATCACGACCGTGCTCATCCATCCCTTTTCGTCGCTACTTTCGGCCTATGGCATGGGGCTCGCCGACATCGCCGCCCAGCGCGCGCAAGGGGTCGACGAACCGCTCGATGAGGGCGCGCTCGCCCGCGTCGGCGCCATCGCCGATGAGCTCGCCGAGGCTGCGGTCGCCGAGGTTATGAGCCAGGGGGTCGCGCGTGATGCGATCAAGGTCCACCGCCGGGCGCAATTGCGTTACGCCGGCTCCGACACGACGATCGAGGTTGGGCTGACGACGCCGGGCACAATGCGGCGCGCGTTCGAACACGCGCACAAGAGCCGATTCGGCTTCATCGATCGCACGAAGGCGATCGCGATCGAGGCGGTGTCGGTGGAAGCCGTGGGCGGCGCGGCGCGCCTGGTCGAACGCCGGCGCCGCGCGACTTCAAGCGCGCCGCCCGTCCCTACCCGCGCGACGCGTTTCTTCTCCCACGGCGCGTGGCGGAAGGCCAATGTCTATTTGCGCGAGACGTTGCCGGCCGGGGCCGGCGTCGATGGGCCCGCGCTGGTCATCGAGCCGCATCAGACAATCGTGGTCGAGCACGGCTGGCGCGCCGCGGTCACAGCGAAAAACCATGTTCTGCTCACCCGCGTCGAACCGATGCGGCGGCCCGAGGCGATCGGGTCAAGAGCCGATCCGGTCATGCTCGAGATCTTCAATCATCTCTTCATGTCAATCGCCGAGCAGATGGGGGTGACGCTCCAGAACACCGCCTATTCGGTCAACATCAAGGAGCGGCTGGACTTCTCCTGCGCGGTCTTCGACCGCCAAGGCCGCCTGGTCGCCAACGCCCCGCACATGCCGGTGCATTTGGGCTCGATGGACCGCTCGGTGGAGACGATCATCCGGGACAATGAAGGGCGCATCCGCCCCGGCGACGTGTTCGCGCTCAACGCCCCCTATAACGGCGGCACGCACTTGCCCGACATCACCGTCTGCACCCCGGTGTTCGACGAAGCCGGCGAGACCATTCTGTTCTGGACCGCCTCCCGCGGCCATCACGCCGATATCGGCGGGATCGCGCCCGGATCGATGAGCCCGCTCGCCACCTCAATCCTCGAGGAAGGCGTCTATATCGACAACTTCCTGCTCGTCGACCGCGGCCGGTTCCGCGAGCGCGAGCTCTACGATCTTTTGGCCAGCGGCCCCTGGCCGGCCCGCAATCCGCTGCAGAACGTCAACGACCTCAAGGCCCAGATCGCCGCATGCGAGAAGGGCGCGCGCGAGCTCAGACGAATGGTCGAGATGTTCTCGCTTGCGACCGTCGAGGCCTATATGGGCCACGTGCAGGACAACGCCGACGAAAGCGTGCGCCGCGTCATCGACCGGCTCGCCGACGGCGAGGCGACGAGCATTTCTGATCAGGGCGCGGTCATCAAGGTCAGGATCAGCGTCGACAAGTCACGACGGGAAGCGACCGTCGATTTCACCGGCACGTCGCCCCAGCAGCCGACGAACTTCAACGCGCCCGAGCCGGTCACGCGCGCCGCGGTGCTCTATGTGTTCCGGGTGATGGTCGACGACGACATCCCGATGAACGCCGGGTGCTTAAGGCCGATCCGGGTGATCCTGCCCGAAGGCTCGATGCTGAGCCCGCGCTATCCGGCCGCGGTGGTGGCCGGCAATGTCGAGGTGTCGCAGGCGGTGACCGACACTTTGTTCGCCGCGCTCGGCGCGCTTGGCTCTGCCCAGGGCACGATGAACAATCTCACCTTCGGCGACGAGACTTACCAATATTACGAGACGATCTGCTCCGGCGCGCCCGCGGGCGAAGGCTTCGACGGCGCGAGCGCGGTCCATACGCACATGACCAATTCACGCCTCACCGACCCGGAAGTGTTGGAGAGCCGGTTTCCCGTCGTGCTCGAGGATTTCCACATCCGCCGCGGCTCTGGCGGCAAGGGGCGCTGGAAGGCGGGCGACGGCACGCTGAGACGCATCCGCTTTCTTCGTCCGATGCAGGCGGCGATCCTGAGCGGCCACCGCGCCGTCGCCAATCCGGGCGCGATGGGCGGGAGCGACGGCGAGCTCGGCCGCAACTCCGTGCGCCGCAACGACGGGCGCATCGAAATCCTGCCCGGCTGCGCCGAAACGCATGTCGACGCGGGCGAGGCGATCGAGATCATGACGCCGACCGGCGGGGGTTGGGGGAAGGCGCTGCCTTAGCGACGCAGCTTCAGCCATCCTTCGGCGGCGTCGTGAAGAACCAGGGATGCCCCTCGGGATCGTTCGCCCAGTAGTTGCGGCCATAAGGCGCGTCCTTCGGCGGATGGACGATTTCCGCGCCCGCCGCCTTCGCGACTTCGTAGTGCTTGTCGACGTCGTCGAGATAGACGAAAACCCCCATCGTTGCCGCGCCGGCGTCCTTCGGCGTCCTCAGGCCGCGGTCGTGGGCGCCTTCGCCTAGCATTACGACTTGGCCCTGGAACGACGCTTCGCCATGCATGCCGCCGCTCGGCGTTCCGCGGCGCATCTCTTCCTTGAAGCCGAAAGCCCGACAAATAAAGTCGAGCGCGGCCGGCAAGTCGCGATAGAACAGGTACGGGATGATCTGAGGCGGTCTCGGAGTGGTCGACATCGGTCGGTGTCCTCTCTCCCTTCTCCCTCAGGGAGAAGGGTCGGGGATGAGGGGACCAGGCCGCGGCTATGGCGTGTCAGCCGTCTGGCCCCTCATCCGGCGCTTCGCACCACCTTCTCCCAAAGGGAGAAGGGAGGGGTGCCTCACTTCCCCTTCGTCGTCCAGCTCACATCATAATTGAGCGTGAACAGGAACAGCTGCGCGGTGTTGCCCGGCGCGTCCGTAACGCTCCAGGTCCCGGAGCCTGCGATGTCCTTGTACTTGCCGCTTCCGCCGATGAGCGCGATCGTCCCGCTTTCCGGGCCCTCGTAGGTCATGAAGAGCTTGTCCCCGTCGGCGTCGGTATGGATGCATGTGCCGGTGAAGGCGTAGCCTTCGGGCCGCGCTTTGGCATCCTCCTGGCAGCGGATCGCGAGGTTGTCCAGGAGCTTCGATCCGTCCCGGGTCTTCACGATGCCGGTGCATTCCGCCGACGAATTCGACCCGACCGGGCCCATATCGACGATCACGGCCGAGCGGCAGACCGTATAGGCCGCAAGCTTCGCCGCGCCGCTCGGCGGAAACGGGTCGGCGGCGAGGGCCGGCGCACCAAATGCGACAGCAGCGGCCAGAATGAAGAGCGCACGCAAGGTTCCCAAGATCGCCTCCTTCGCCGACAGTTCAAATCCGGTTTCTTCGTGCAACTGTAGCACAAGCGGACTGCCGGGATCGGCCCCCTCATCCGCGATTCGACAACGCGCCGAGGCCGACGTACCAGACGCCCCATTTCTTTCGGTCATGCGCCTTGGCGGGCTGCCGGCGCATGGAGCAGCGAAATCGTCGGGTGGATGGAGGCTTATCGCAACATGGTCCAGCACCTGGAAAAGCGATCCGCCGCGGCGATCGGACGGCTCATCGCAAAAGGCGACCTGGACCCGGTCGAGGTTGCGGAATTCTTCCTCGAGCGCATCGAGCGCGATCGCGGAAATCCATCGTTCATTCTCGTCACCCGCGAGCGGGCTCTCGCGGAAGCGGCGGCAAGCCGCCAGCGCTGCCGAGAGGGACGCCCGGCAGGGTCGCTCGACGGAGTTCCAATCGCTTGGAAGGACCTTGTCGACATGGCGGGCGCGCGGACCACCGCCGGATCGGCGCTCTACGCCGAATCGCCGCCGAAAGAGAAGGACGCGCCGATCGTCGCAAACCTCAACGCGGCCGGTCTCGTGGCCCTGGGGAAAACAAATCTCTCGGAGTTCGCTTTCTCCGCCTTGGGCCTCAATCCGCATTTCGGAACGCCGAGAAACCCACACGATCCCGTGACGCCCCGCATCGCCGGGGGATCGTCTTCAGGCGCGGCGGTCGCGGTCTCGGCCGGCCTTGCGCCTTGCGCAATCG
This sequence comes from uncultured Alphaproteobacteria bacterium, assembly GCA_963794155.1. Classification (GTDB taxonomy): domain Bacteria; phylum Pseudomonadota; class Alphaproteobacteria; order Rhizobiales; family Beijerinckiaceae; genus Roseiarcus. The sequence continues at coordinate 416,512 of CAWCCX010000016.1, forward strand.
GCAGCGACACCGGCGGCTCGATCCGGGCGCCGGCCAGCTTCTGCGGCATCGTTGGGTTCAAGACGAGCGAGGGGCGGATCGACAAGCGCGGCGTCTTTCCGCTCTCGCGCACCCTCGACACGATCGGCCCGATGGCGCGCACCGTCGAGGATTGCGTGCTGATCGACATGGCGCTGCGCGGCCAGCCAGCCGCTCCCGTGCGCCCGCTCGATCTCAAGGGCGTCCAATTCGTCGTCCCTGACAGAAGCGGAATCGACGACGTCGATGCCGCGGTCGCAGCCAATCTCGACACGGTCATGAAACGGCTCGCCGCTGCGGGCGCCAAGGTCATGTCGAGGCCGGTCCCCTCGATCGGCGCCATGCGCGCCCTCATCGCGCAACGCGGCTCACTGGTCGCGATCGAAGCCTATGCCGAACATCGCGCGATCTTTGAATCCGGTGACGCCCAGCGCATGGATCGCCGCGTCGTGAAGCGAGCCCTGCTCGCCCGCGCGGTCAGCGGAGAGGACGCGATCAACTTGCGGCGGGGCCGTGAGAGCCTCATCGCCGCGTTGGCCGAGGATCTCAAGGGAGCGTTGTTGGTGCTGCCAGCTACCCCCATGACCGCGCCGCCCATCGAAGCGCTCGAACGCGACGACGAGCTATTCCGCATCACCAATCTGCGCGCCATCCATTACACGTTTCTCGGCAATCTGTTTCGGATGTGCGGCCTCGCCCTGCCCTCGGGCGCGGACGACGCGGGGCTGCCCACAGGCGTCCAGTTCCTTGCGCAAGAAGGGGATGACGACCGGCTCCTGTCGATCGGGCTGAGTATGGAGAGCGCGCTTTCATGCTGAGGAAAGCGTCACTTCCCCCGGTACGATACCTGCCAGATCGAACCGCTCCCGTCGTCGCTGACGAGGAGCGAGCCGTCATGGGTCACCGCAATCCCGACCGGTCGGCCCCAGACGGTCTTATCGCCAACAAAGCCGACAAGGAAATCCTCGTAAACGCCCGTCGGCTTGCCGTCCTTCATCGGGAGGCGCACGACTTTGTAGCCGGTGCGCTTCGAGCAATTCCACGACCCGTGCAAGGTGACAAAGGCGTCGCCCTTGTATTCGGGCGGAAATTGCGCCGCTTCGTAGAACGCGATGCCGAGCGGCGCCGAATGCGCCTGAATGAGAACGTCGGGCGTGGTGATGCGATTCGCGAGATCGGCCCGCTCGTCCTGGTGGCGCGGGTCCTGATGGTCGCCGAGATAGTACCAGGGCCAGCCATAGAAGGCGCCCTCCGTGACGCGCGTTGCATAGTCGGGCGGCAGGTCGTCGCCGAGCCCGTCCCGCTCGTTGACGGCGCACCAAAGCGCGCCGCCGCCCGGCTGGACAGCAAGGCCCGAACAATTGCGAATGCCGGTCGCGTAGACGCGCTCGTTCTTCCCGTCGGGATCGAAGGCGAGCACGTCGGCGCGGCGGCGTTCGTCGCCGAACGAGGCGCCGAACGGCGCTTCGGCGATCTCGGTCTCATCCTGTCTCGGCCCGCCTTCTGCGACATTGCTGCCGGAGCCGACCGAAACGAACAGCGTCTTGTCGTCGGACGAGAAAGCCAGGTCGCGAGTCCAGTGTCCCCCGCCGCTCGGCAGGCTCGCGATCGTCTCGGCGGGGCCGGAGGCTTTCATCTCTCCGCTGCGATAGGGAAAGCGCACCACGGAGTCCGGCGTCGCGACATAGACGAAGCGCGGGTCCTGGGCTGAAGGGTAGAAAGCAATCCCGTACGGCCGCTGCAAGCCCTCGGCGAATATCTCGCCTTGAGCCGGGCCGGCCCCAGCTCCCCCCGGGCGAAAGACACGCACCCGTCCCGCTCCGGATTCCGCAACGAAGATGTCGCCGTTCGGCGCGATGCGAATGGCGCGGGGCACGTTGAGCCCACTGGCGAACAAATCGACCGTGAAGCCCGGCGGCGCCTTTGGAATGTCGGCGTCGGTGCGCGCGGCGCGCTGCGACATGTTCGCCGTCGAGGGCGTCGCAAAAGGCGCCGGCAGGTCGGCAGGCGTGATCAGGCGGCGCACGCCCGGCGCGTCCGAGCGCCAGTCGCCGAACGCGGCCGCGCCGGTGCGGACTGCCTCGTCGGCAACCGCCGTTCCAACGCCGACAAGTCCGACGAGAACGAAGAATCCGAAGTCTCATTCATCGACCCTTGGTGGCGATAAACCCGCCAAGAAACTCGCCCACGCCCTTTCCGGTTCCTACCTCAGTTCCGGCTCTCCCGCCCCATCACATAAAATTCATCGTTCGGCCGGATCGAGAACGCGTTGGCGAGCCGGTTCGACATCGCGAACATGGCGGCGATCGCGGCGATGTCCCAGGCGTCGTCGTCCGAGAAGCCGTGGCTCTTGAGCTCCGCATAATCCTTGTCGTCGATCGCATGCGAACGCTCGGCGACTTTGACGGCGAAATCGAGCATCGCCTTCTGCCTCGGCTCGAGGTCGGCCTTGCGGTGATTGATCGCGACCTGGTCGGCGATCAGCGGATTCTTGGCGCGGATACGCAGAATCGCGCCATGGGCGACGACGCAATATTGGCATTGGTTGACGCCCGAGGTCGCGACCACGATCATCTCGCGCTCGGCCTTGCTTAAAGTCCCCGGCCTCTCCATCAGCGCGTCATGATAGGCGAAGAAGGCGCGGAATTCGTCCGGCCGGCGGGCGAGCGCGAGAAAGACATTGGGAACGAAGCCCGACTTTTCCTGCACCGCGGCGATCCGCTCGCGAATGTCGGCGGGAAGGCCGGCAAGATCGGGCGGCGGAAATCGGCTGATCGGCGGCTCGTCCAAAAGCGTCATGCTCCTGTCTGGGCCATCCTAGTACCAAGAATCAATCAATTCGACCCGTTTCGAACTCTGAGCGGACCTTCGTCGCAAACAACTCAGCCTCGCAAATCGACGTGAAGCCGTCATTGCGGCGCCAGGCGCAGGGCGCACGTTGGCGCGCTGAGTCACGGGGCGTCGTTAGCAGACAGGTCCGACGACGCCGCACCGGTCAGTTCGACCCACCTGGAAATAGCGACCGCCGTTCCGATCATGGGTGAGGCGAACCGCTTTTCGATCCGTTTATCTTGCGCGTCCAAATGCGTACGGGGCCGGTTCGACCTCGCAAGTCATGCTCGCCCTGATCCTCCATGTGTCTCATGACTTCGGAGGCCATGTCGGGAGACCAGGCTTTGACCGCCGTGACAAGCGCGTCGCCGACGACCAGCGGCGTCCCGAGGGTCCGGGTCAATGTCTGCAGTCGTTCGGCGGTGTTGACGGTATCGCCGATCACCGTGAACGACATGCTGTACTCGCTGCCGACATCGCCGACAACCGCCGGCCCGTAGTTAACGCCGATGCCCATCGCGAGACGGCGCTCTGCCGCGCGCTCGCGATCGTCATTCCAGCTCTCGAGCGCATCGAGCATCTTTCCGGCGCAGGCCAGCGCATTGGCGGCGTCCTTGGAGCTCGCGCTCGGAACGCCGAATACGGCTACGATCGCATCGCCAATGTATTTGTCGACAGTGCCGCCACAGGCGAAGATTTGCGCAGTCATCCGGGCGTGGAATTCGCGCAACATCGCCATGACCGCTTCCGGGGGCATGGTCTCCGCCATTTGCGTGAAGCCGACAATATCAGCAAACAGCACCGCAATCGTCTCCCGGCGGACTGCCCCGAGCGGCTCATCCTGCGCAGCCAACAACTCGACGATGTTCGGCGAAAAATAACGGGCGAGATTGTTGCGCGCACGCTCGGCCGCCTGGCGCAACCGATCCATCTCGCGCAGCTTGGCGATGTTGGCCAGCGCCTTGCGCACAGTGATCTCGAGATCGCCCAGATCTACTGGTTTGGTGACGAAATCAAATGCGCCGCGGTTCATCGCCGTGCGCAGATTGGCCATGTCGCCATAAGCCGAGACGATGATCGCGCGCACCGCGGACTGCCGCTCGCCCAATTCGCTGAGGAGCGTCAGCCCATCCATCACCGGCATGTTGATGTCGAGCAGCATGAGGTCGATATCCGGTTCGGCGTCGAGCGCGGACAACGCCTCCTCGCCGTGATGGGCGAACCGGAATGCGAATTCCTGCTCACGGATCTGGCGGCGAAAACGCTGCCTGATCAAAACCTCGAAATCGGGTTCGTCGTCGACGGCAAGGATTTTGGTTGAGCCCATCAATGTGACACCGTCAGGTCAATTGCGCCTGCAGCCGCCGCAGCCGCTCCTTCAAGAAATCGAAGTCGACCGGTTTGGTGAGGAACTCGGCGGCTCCGTATTCGGCGGCGCGGCGCCGCCGTTCCTCGTCGCCGTAGGCGGTCAGCATCATCACTGGCAGGTCTGGTCGACGCATCTTGATCTCCCGGAGGAGCGCCAGCCCGTCCATTCCCGGCATATTGATGTCCGACAGAATAACGATCAATTGCGGCTCGATGTCGGTGGCGAGAGTTTCGAGCGCTTCGGCGGCCGAGAGCGCAAAATGCAGGACATAGGCGCCCTCCCGCGCCTCGCGCCGAAATTGTTGACGAAACAAGATGGCGACGTCGGGTTCGTCGTCGACAATCAAGATGCTTACAGTCATTGCTTTGTGCCCGCTGCCGAAAAATCGGTCGACCCTCTGAGCGTGAAGCGACGCGGCAGGCTTACGACGAATTCCGTGAATGCTCCAACTTCGCTGGCGACCTCAATCGTCCCGCCATGCTGCTTGGTGACGATCTCGTAGCTGATCGACAGCCCGAGCCCGGTGCCTTCGCCGGTCGGCTTCGTTGTGAAGAACGGCTGGAACAGCTTGTCCTTGATGTCTTCGGGGATGCCGACGCCATTGTCGCGCACCCGCACCTCGACGGCCTTGCCGAGATCGCGGGTGGTCACTGAGAGCACAGGTCTGAATGTCCCGTTGGCTACCGCACGCCGGCGCTCGTTCGCGGCGTAGAATCCGTTGCCAAACAGGTTGAGAAATACCCGCGTCATGTCCTGCGGCACGATTTCGACCGGCGCGATGTCGGCGCCATATTGCCGATCCAGAGTGATGTTGAAGTTCGGATCCTGGGCGCGGGCGCCGTGATAAGCGAGATTGAGCGACTCCTCGACCAGCGTGTTGAGGTCGACGATTTGCCGGTCGCCGCCGCCGGCGCGCGAATGCGCCAGCATGCTCTTGACAATATTGTCGGCGCGCTTGCCGTGTTCGACGATCCGTTCGAGATTGCCGGTCAGCAGCTCGGAGACCTCGTCAACCTGGCCGCGTTTACGCTCGTCAAGAGATCCGAAGGCGGACGCGGCCGCCGCCTTCAGTTCGTCAAGCAGCCCGATCGAAAGGCTGGCAAAATTGTTGACGAAATTGAGCGGGTTCTTGATCTCGTGCGCGATGCCGGCGGTCAGCTGGCCGAGCGAGGCCATCTTTTCGGCCTGAATCAGATTGGCTTGGGCCGCCTTCAGGTCGTGCAACGCGGCCTCCGCGGCGTCGCGGGCGACGCGTATCTCCGCCTCGGCTTGCTGTCTTTCGCGCTCCAGCTGGTTCCGTTCGATCAGGCTGTCGCGCAACATGCCGAGCGTTCTCGTCATCGCCCCGATCTCAGGAACGCCTGTGGGCGGCATCGCAACTTCGAGTTCGCCCTGGGTGATCGAAGCGATGCTCCGTTCAAGCGCCTTGAGGGGGACGGTAATCGAGCGCACGGTCAGCGCAGTAAAGCCCAACGCGAGCACCAGTGCGCCGATTCCGCCGACGATCGCGAGCTTGACGGCGAGTTCCGCCTGCCGCGTCGATGCATCACGCCGGGCGACGGCCTGCCGCTCGACCCGGTCCACGATCTTGTCGATCTCGCTATCGATATCAGGAACGTGGCTCTTGGCCTGCTCCAACAGGGCGTTGCCGGCGGCGCTGTCGTCGCTTGAATAAGCGACGCCGGCCTGCCGCGCCAGGCTGGTCATGGCGTCGACTTCGCGTTCGATAGCGGCGACAAACGCAGGATCGACTGCGGAAATCGCCTTCAGATCCGAGTCGAGGCCCGCTTTGGCGGCTTCCGCCGCTTGCTCAGAGCGAGCGAGCTGCGTGACCGCCGCATCGATCACCCAATACTTTAGATCGCCAAAGTGCTTGCTGACCGAATTGGCGTTTTTGACAACTGAGACAAACGTCGCCTCTTCGGTAAGGCTCCGAGAGTCGCGGGCAAGCTCCCGGATCAGCAGAGCGGAGGAGAGGACGAGGATCGCAAGCAGCAGCACTGAAAGGAAGATCAGCCGCGCGCGAATTGACAGATTGGGCATCAGCCTGAGTCCGCCCGCCTCTCGCCCGTTCCGACTTGACGACGGGCTGTCGCGCGGCCAGCCGAAGAAACCTGCCAACCGAGCAAACCCGGTAAATCCGGGGCCAAGCGGTGTCGAGATACGCTCATCCGCTTGTGCTCCCCGCCCGCATCATCACATACTAGGATGGCCGGTAAAAGATTTTCCGCCGCTGCGCAAATCGTGCCATCATTGCGCTGGACAGCCTGAGATTGCTCAAAGCGATCCGCTCTGATCGGCGCCCGGTGGAGGAAAAAATGAACGCCACGAAATTTCAACGAGCCCTCGTTCCTTTCGCAATCGTGCTGGGCCTTGCCGGCGCAGGGGTCGCGCGGGCGGACTCTACATCATTCAAGGTTCCGCTGACCGGGGCGCAATGCGTGCCGGCGGTAGACACGAGCGGCTCGGGAGCAGCTGACCTGACATACGACCCAGCGACCCGGGTGGTGACCTGGAATATCACCTACAGCGGGCTGTCGAGTCCGTCTACGATGGCCCATTTCCACGGCCCTGCCAAAGCGGGCCAGAATGCGCCGCCCGTGATCTGGCTCAGTACGCAGGGCAGTCCGCCCGCGAACCCCATGACAGGGAGCGCCACGCTTACTCCCGAGCAGGCGCAGCAGTTCTCCGCCGGCGAGTGGTATATCAACTTGCACACCCAGTCCCATCCGGCGGGGGAGATCCGCGGTCAGGTGATCGTTCCCAAGAACTGATCGGAACTACATGAGCCTGGCGATGATGACCGCAGCCGCGGCGCTGACGGCAAAGAGGATGGCTGCCCGCGCCGGGCTCCCCATGCGCGGCGCGACCACATTTTCCGGCAGGACCTTCGTCCCAGTGATGATCGGCGACAGCAGGTTTTGACCCTTGACTGCCGCATAGCCGAAGATCGCCAGCACATGCAGCACGATCGCCGCCACCAGCACATTCCAGAGGATCGCGTGGGAGGCGTCGATCGCGTTCGCGACCGCGGCGGGCACAATCCCGGTCAACGGCCCAACGTCGGCGATATCGTTGGCGACGTAAATTCCGGTCAGCGTCTCGGCGAGAAGCAGGGCGAGCAGGAACAGCACCATCCAGCCGCCCGCCGGATTATGCCCCACCTGGCGGTCGGGTTCTCGCAGAAGCGCGTATTTCAGGTGCTCAAAGGCGATCCGCGGGGAGGTCAGAAAGCGGGAAAATCTCGCGGTCTCGCTGCCAAAAAAACCCCAGAGCAGCCGGAATAGCAGCAAGGCGAGCAACAGATCGCCGATCCATCCGTGCCAAACCATCCAGTTTAGCCGCCAGGTCACATAGGCTGCGGCGACAAGCGCCACCACCAGCCAGTGGAAGAGGCGGATGGAGGCGTCCCAGACGCGAACAACACGCGCTGCATCGCTCATTGCCTATGCCGAATTCTCGTCATGTTCGCTGTCAAAGTGTAACCCAATGTCGTGGTGAGCCGTAAATGTTGGCGACGGCGCGACCTGTTGTCCAACATTTGTCGCAGTCCAAGCGCTTTCCCGGCCGACAAATCTCCCCCTGTTTTACCATAATGGAAAATTGGCGTTCTCGACCCGGTCGCCCCCTGCCATCGAGCAATGACCGGTATTTAGGGCATTGCAGTCGTCAACTGCGGCGCCGACCTGCGCCCGCTATCCGCCCGCAGCGGTCCGTCAATCGTAAGTGGCGATAGGGTCTTGACCCTACGCATGTCGCCTGCGCCGTCCTAAACGGGCCATACTTAAGGTCGATTTTTCCGTGATCGCTCGAGGTCCTTCATGCAGTTCGGCGCCTACACGTTCGTCGAGACCCGGCGCGATCCGCAGACCGGTGAGCCGGTCGATGCCGACAAGAGCTTCGCCGACGTCCTGGAGCAGATCGAGCTCGCCGACCGGGTCGGCCTCGATGTCTTCGGCCTCGGCGAACATCATCGGCCGGACTATGCGGTCTCCACCCCGGGTGGTGGCGCTTGCCGCGGGGCATCAAAGCGAAATCGCTACCGCGCGCTCAGACGCGCAAAACCATCGTCGCTCCATCCCTCGCTGCCGACGCCGTGACGGACAAAGAACACGTTATCGGGATCGTAGTGTTGCTTGACCGCGAGCAGCCGGGGATAGTTCGCGCCCCAATAGGCCTCCTGCCACTCAGCCTGAAAGTAACTGCTCTCGGCGACGTAGGCGCCGCCGTCCGGGGCCGCCTTGCGCAGTTCCGCCGCGGCGCGCTCGATCCTGGCGGCGTCGCGCCGCGCAGCGGCGAGGTTCGGTTCGCGACCGGCAAGACCGGGAAACGCGGGCGGCCCCTCCCCGGCAACGATCGCCAGCATGAACGATTCGGTTGCGGCCGGATTTATCGGCGTATCCCGAGCGGCGGCGATCACCTCCGAGGGCGCTCCGGCCAGCCCTTTCTGGAAATGCAGCTCGACCGCCCAATGCCGGCTCGCGGCCATCAGCGCGTCGGTCAGCGCCTCCCGCCCCGCGGGCTCCAACAGCGTCGCCGGCGTCCACAGAGACTCGAAGCCGTGTATGAAGTGTCCTGCCTCGGCGAGATTCGCCGACCAGAAGAAATTTGCCGCCGGCGCGCCGGGACGGTCGTCAAACAGAACAGACCCCGGCGCAAAGGCCTCGAGAGCGGGGCCATCCCAACGATGTCTGCCCGGCCCCGCCACGATCGCCGCCGGGGTCGCGGCAAGATCGTTCTGCGTCGCCGCCCAGTCCAGGAATGGCTCCCAGATCGCTGTCGCCTGCGCCTTGTCGAGACCCTGGAAATTCATGCTTATCTCAAGCCGGTTGTCGGGCAGCAGCTTCGCCAGTTCGCCCCAATGCCGATTGAACAATTGCTCTGCATAGAACGCAACGAACTGGCTCAGCAACCGGCGATAAGCCTCGTCCGACTTCGCGCGGATCGTCGTTGCAACGACGCCAAAGGCGTCGGGCAGGTCCCAGGTTTTCAGCGTGAGGCGGGTGACGACGCCGAAACTGCCGGCCCCTCCGCCCTTCAGCGCCCAGAAGAGGTCGGGCTCGTTGCACGCATTGGCAATGCGAACCATGCCGTCCGCCGTCACGATTTCCGCCTCGAGCAGGCCTGCGCCCGCCGTGCCGAACTGCTTCGAATAGCTCCCAAAGCCGCCGCCCTGAACGAGACCGGCGACCCCCACCGTTCCGCAGCCGCCGCCCTGCACGTAGCGGCCGGCCCCCGTCGTCACGGCCCCGTAGGCGCGCATCCAGATCGCGCCCGCGCCCATCGTGACCGCCGGCAGCGGCGCCTGGCTGGCGGCGCAGCCCTTCGGGACAAACGCATCACGGACTGTGATGTCGTTCATCGCTCGGGTCCAGATCATGAGGGAATCTGCGGCGTTGGACGCGCCGAGATAGGAATGGCCGCCGCCCTTCACGACCAGACGCAGATTCTTTTCGCGAGCGAAATTGACCGCCGCAACGACATGCGCAGTCTTACGCGCCGCCACAGCATAGACGCTCGGCTCCGCGGTCCATGCATCGACCCAGCCGCAAGTTTGGGTCAAGGCCGGGCTATCGCCGATGAAATAGGGGTTTTTCAGCTCCGTGAAGAGAGCACGGCAGGTGTCGCCGTCGGGGTCGGCCCGACAGGAATCGAGCGGCGACTGCACCGCAATAAGTTGACCCTCCACGCTCTGCCGCAGCCCCTCCCACTCGGAAGCGGAAGGCCATCCAGGGTCGCGCGGGCGGACCCGCGAGGCGGCGGCTATCGGCGTCCCTGCAGCTTGTTCCGACCCCGCCGTCGCGAAGGGTCGTGCGATAGCGAGGACCGCGGCGCCCCGAATGATGCGACGTCGGGTCAGCATGACTTCTCCTGCTTCGACTTCCTCTTCCCCCGTGTCCTTTGTGGCTGGACCGGTCTCTCACCCGTGAAGGAAACGAACACAGCGCTCTTCGGGTCGCGCCCCATGCTAACATCGCTTGTCGGCGACAGGAATCGCTCGTGAGGCCATCATGCAATTCGGCGCTTACACCTTCGTCGAGACCCGGCGCGATCCGCGCACGGGCGAGCCGATCGACGTCGACAAGAGCTTCGCCGACGTCCTGGAGCAGATCGAGCTCGCCGACCGGGTCGGCCTCGACGTCTTCGGCCTCGGCGAGCATCACCGGCCGGACTATGCGGTCTCCGCGCCGGCCGTGGCGCTCGCCGCCGCCGCCGCGCGCACCAAGCGCATCCGCCTGACCAGCGCCGTGACCGTGCTGTCGTCCGACGATCCGGTGCGGGTCTATCAGCAATTCGCCACCCTCGATCTTCTGTCGGGCGGCAGGGCCGAGATCATGGCCGGGCGCGGCTCATTCATCGAATCCTTTCCATTGTTCGGCTTCAACCTCGAGGATTACGACCAGCTGTTCGCCGAGAAGCTCGATCTCCTGCTCGCGATCCGCGCCAAGCCGAAGGCGGTCTGGAACGGCCGGCATCGCCCCCCGCTCAACGGCCAGGGCGTCTACCCGCGGGCGCTGCAGCAGCCGCTGCCGGTCTGGATCGCCTCCGGCGGCACGCCGCAGTCGGTCGCGCGCGCCGGCATGCTGGGCCTGCCGCTGGCGATCGCGATCATCGGCGGCGAGCCTGCCCGCTTTGCGCCGCTGGCCGAGCTCTACCGCGAGGCCGGCCGCCGCGCCGGGGTCGCGCCGGACGCGCTCGCGGTCGGGATCAACGGCCACGGCTTCCTCGCCGACACGACCGAGGCTGCAATCGACGCGTTTTTCCCGCCCTACGCCGAGGTGATGAGCCGCATCGGTCGCGAGCGGGGCTGGCCGGCGCTCACGCGGGCGCAATTCGATCAGGGCCGAGCTCCGCGCGGTCATTTGATGGTCGGGACGCCGGACGAGGCGATCGCCAAGATCCTCGCCCAGCACGAGGTTTTCGGCCATCAGCGCACTCTCGTCCAGATGCAGGTCGGCGCCCAGCCGCAGGCCGCGATCCTGCGTTCGATCGAACTTCTTGGGACGGTCGTCGCGCCGGCGGTCAAAGCCGAATTGGCGAAGCGGAAGGTTCCGGCCTGAAGCGCATGACGCGGCGGAGCAAAATCGCGCCATAGCGAGGCGAGTGGAAAGTTGCGACATTTGTTTGCAAAAATAGAAAGCTTGTGCTGGCTTTTCCCAATCTCCGGATTGAGCCCGCCCGTTGCTCGACGCCGGCAGCGAGGAGAAGGGAGAAAAGTTTTTATTTGGAATCGCTGTAACCCATTGAAAAATCCCGATTCGGACGAATAAGACCAAGCAATTCCAAGCTAATCCAAACAAAACCAAGTAAATCCAAGCAAACCCAAATAAACCCAAATCGTACCCAGACGCGCTTGGCCGCCGGGCGCGCGGCGGCGCCGGTTTGGTTGGAGGCGGGGAGCCTAAGGCGCGCGCCGGCGCTCACGGCTTCTCCCACGATCCGCTTTTGGCCGAGCGGAACAGGGCGTCGATGACGCGCATGTTCAAGACTGCGTCCTCCATCGGGAATTCGAGCGGCGTCCCGCTCATGATCGCGCGCGAAAAGGCGTCGCCCTGCAGGGTGTATTGGTCGCATATGGGGAATTGCTCGACCCGACGCCCACCGCCGAAGAGATCGGCGCCGGTGTCGACGGCGATCTCCGTCGGCCGATCTGGCGGAGCGTTGAACGGGATCATGATCTCGATCCGCCCCGCCTCGCCGACGATCGTGACGCGCTGGTGGGCCGACAATTGCGTCGCCAGCGTGAAGCTCGAGTGGCGTCCGCCGGGGAATTCGAGCAGGCCGCCGACCAGCCGGTCGGTGCCGAAATTCGGGTCGCGGTCGATCGTTGCGGCGACCCGGGTCGGCTCGGCGCCGAAAATGTAGCGCGCCGAAAGGATGGCGTAGCAGCCAATGTCGTAGAGAGCGCCGCCGCCCGGCGGTCGGTTGCGGACGTTTTCGGGGTCGAGCAGATGGTAGGAGAAGAAGGTTTGGATCGCGCGCGGTTCGCCCACTGTTCCGGCTTGAGCGAGTTCCTTCGCGCGGCGCCATTGCGGATGGTAACGCACCATGAACGCTTCGGCGACGAGCTTGCCGGACCGGTCGCGCGCCGCGATCAGCGAGCGGCCTTCCTCGGCGTCGAGCGCGATCGGCTTCTCGCACAGCACATGCTTGCCGGCCGCGAGCGCCCGAAGCGTCCAAGGCACATGCAGCTCATTGGGCAGCGGATTGTAGACGGCCTCGATCTCGCGGTCGGCGAGCAACTCTTCGTAGGAACCGAACACGCGATCGATGCCAAGCTTGTCTGCCGCCGTGCGCGCTTTGCTGAGATCGCGCGAGGCGATCGCCGCGATGTGCGACGCCTCCCCCTGCTGCATCGCCGGGATGACCTTCTCGACGGCGATCTTCGCGACGCCGAGCACCCCCCACTTCACTTTGCGCATCGCGTCTCTCCCCTCGCCAATACCGTTCGTCGCCGGCCAACGGCTCAGGGGGCTACGCCTTCGCCGCCGGTATGCGCCCCTCGGCGGTCCGCGCCAGCATCCAGCCGGGGTATTCGGGTTTGAGCGCGCTCGCCGCATCGAGCGCTGCGATCTCCTCGGGCGAGAGCGTCAGCTGTGCGGCCGCGAGGTTGTCGTCGAGCTGCTCGTTCGTTTTCGCGCCGATGATGACGCTCATGACGCCCTTGCGCTGCAAGAGCCAGGCGAGCGCGATCCGGGCGACCGATACGCCATGCGCCTTTCCGACCTTCTCCATCGCGTCGATGACGTCGTAGGCGCGCTCCTTATCGACCGGCGGGAAGTCGAAGGTCGTGCGGCGCGAGTCGTTATCGCCGCGCTTGTCACGGGTGAACTTGCCCGAGAGAAACCCGCCGGCGAGCGGACTCCACACCATGACGCCGAGGCCTTGATCCTCGACCAGAGGCAGGATTTCGCGTTCGAGGTCGCGGCCTGCGATCGAATAATAGGCCTGAACCGTCTCGAACCGCGCATAGCCGCGCTGGTCCGAGATGCCGAGCGCCTTCATGATCTGCCAGGCGGCGAAGTTGGAGCAGCCGATCGTCCGCACAAAGCCGCGCGACACGCAATCGTCGAGCGCCCGCAGCGTCTCTTCGAGCGGCGTGACCGGATCGAAGCTGTGCACTTGGTAGAGGTCGATATGGTCGAGCCCGAGCCGCTTCAGGCTGTCTGCGATCTGATCCATGATGTGGCCGCGCGACAGGCCCACCTTGTTGGGCCCCGGCCCCATGCGCCCGCGCACTTTTGTCGCAATGATCACGTCCTCGCGCTTGACGCCGAGGTCGCGCAACGCCTGGCCAAGCTGAACCTCGGACTCGCCCTCCGAATAGACGTTCGCGGTATCGATGAAGTTGACTCCCGCCGCAATCGCGCGGCCAACGAGTTCGGTCGAGGTTTTCTGGTCGAGTGTCCCGATGGCGCGCCAGAATCCGCCGCCGCCGTGAAATGTCATGGCCCCGAGGCAGATTTCCGAGACATATTGGCCAGTGCGGCCGAGCGGTCGATAGCGCATGAAAGTCAATCCCCCTTAAGGAAGGCCGCTGGACGCGCCGCGCGAAAGCGGCGCTGGCGAACATTCAATTCAAGCGCGCGAATAAGGCCGGCGCAACTCGTAGTTTCGTGAACAACTGTGGTGAGACGCGCCCTCGCTGTCGCGGGGGCGGAAGCGGGAGTCAGGCTGCCTCCGCTTCGACCGGCGGCGCCATGGCCCCGGTCATCATCGCCACCGCGTCGGACATCGTCACCTTCTTGGGATCGACGACAGTCAAGCGGCGGCCCAGACGATGAATGTGAATACGGTCAGCGACTTCGAAGACATGGGGCATGTTATGGGAAATGAGGATGATCGGCAGCCCGCGTTTTTTGACGTCGAGAATGAGCTCGAGCACGCGACGCAACTCCTTGACGCCAAGCGCCGCCGTCGGCTCGTCCATGATGATGACGCGGCGAGCGAAGGCGGCGGCGCGGGCAACCGCGACCCCCTGCCGCTGACCTCCAGACAGAGTCTCGACCGGCTGATTGATGTTCTGAATCGTCATCAGCCCGAGTTCGTTAAGCTTCTCGCGCGAGAACTTCTGCATCTTCACCCGATCGAGTGCGCGAAAGTAGGCGCCGAACACGCCTTCCGCGCGAATTTCCCGACCCAGAAACATGTTGTCCGCGATCGACAGCGCCGGCGAGAGCGCGAGATTTTGGTACACGGTCTCGATGCCGGCCTCGCGCGCGTCAATCGGGGACGTGAAATGCACGATCTCGCCACCGAGTCGGATTTCGCCGGAATCTGGGATCACGGCGCCGCAAAGCGCCTTGATCATCGAGGACTTGCCCGCGCCGTTGTCGCCTATGACCGCCAGAATCTCCCCGGGATAGAGATCGAAGTCGGCGTGGTCGAGCGCAGTGACGCGGCCATAGCGCTTGACGAGCGATCGAGCTTGCAGGATCGGTTCGACGCTCACTTGGAGACCCTCCGTATCCATTGATCGAGCGCCACCGCGACGATGATCAGCACGCCGATGGCGAACTCCTGCCAGAGTACATCGAGGCCGGCGAGCGACACCGCCGAGCGAAACACGCCGACGATCAGCGCGCCAATCAACGTGCCGACAATCGAGCCGCGCCCACCGAATAGGCTGGTGCCGCCGATCACCACCGCGGTGATGCTGTCGAGGTTGCCGTTGGCGCCGGCGGTCGGGCTGATGGCGCCGATGCGGCCGATCAGCGCCCAGCCGGCGATCGCTGCGATGAACCCTGCCAGAACATAGACGCTGAGCAAGATCCGGTCGGTGTTGATACCCGCTAATCGCGCCGCTTCCGGGTCGTCTCCGGTAGCGTAGATATGGCGGCCATAGGCCGTCCGGTTGAGCACGTACCAAAAAATAATCGCCAACACGATCAATAAAATGCTCGCAAGGATAATTCTTGCGCTTCCGATGTTAAAGGGAGTCCCCATCAGCTGCAGGAACGGCGCCTTCTCCTCGATGTCCTGCGTGCGAATCGTTTCGCTGCGTGAATAGAAAGTGTTGAGGGCGCCGATGATGCTGAGGGTGCCCAGTGTAACGATGAACGGCGGCATCTGCATGCGCGTCACGAGCGCCCCGTTCAGCCACCCAAAGAACAGTCCGCAGATGAGTCCGAGCGGAAATGCGATCAGAACCGGCACACCATCAACGACGGCCAGCCGTCCCATCACGACCGACGAAATGACCATGATGACGCCGACTGAAAGATCGATGCCAGCGGTCAGGATCACTAGCGTCTGTGCAATTCCCAGAATGCCGATGATCGTCACCTGGGTCAGCACGGTCGACAGGTTGCTGCCGGTGACGAAATGCGAGTAGTTGACCGTGCAGCCCAGCAGAAGTCCCAGCACCAGTACAACGAATGGAACGGTCGTTGGATAGGAGTGGAGGAAGCGCTGCAACCGCTTGGCGAAGGAAAGGCTGTCTTCGTCGAACGACGCCTGCGTCGTCGCGGCAGCGGTCAGAACCTTTTCGAACTCTTGCGGAGTCGGCCGCGACGCTTCGCTCATGGCATCCCCTCGTTCGTTTTCCGGTTCGGCGACTTCTCGTAAAATCGGCGCTCGCGGATGAACCGACGAGCGCCGAGTTCGTGTTCCCTCAGCCGA
The DNA here is from genome assembly GCA_963794155.1 of uncultured Alphaproteobacteria bacterium. Classification (GTDB taxonomy): domain Bacteria; phylum Pseudomonadota; class Alphaproteobacteria; order Rhizobiales; family Beijerinckiaceae; genus Roseiarcus. Next base: position 432,353 of record CAWCCX010000016.1, read on the forward strand.
TTAAGGACCGAAGTCCCGCCGAAATCAACCCCAGCAGAGCTTCATGCCTTCATCGGAATTGATCGAGGGAACGCCAGGAACCGGATGATCAGTCACGAGCTTCTCGCCGGTATCGATGCTCACAGGCTTCTTGCCAGACTTCACGTAATCGACGATCGCCTGTACCCCGTCCGCGGCCATCAGTAGCGGATATTGCTGCGACGTGGCGCCGATCACCCCCGCCTTGACGCTCTTGATGCCGTTGCAGCCGCCGTCGACCGCGACCACCAGCACGCCCTTCTCCTTGCCGGCGGCCTTGAGCGCCGCATAGCCGCCATCCGCCGCTGGCTCGTTGATCGCGTATACGAGGTCGATCTGATCGGCCTTTTGGAGGATCTTCTCCATCGCGGTGCGGCCGCCTTCATCCGATCCCGAGGATAGGTCGGAGCCGACGATTTGCGGGCTGTCGCTCATCGCATAGTGCTTGGGATCCTTGACCGGAATGCCAAAGCCGGTGAGGAAGCCATTGTGGCGCAGGTAGTCGACGGTCGGCTGGTTGGCGGTAAGGTCGAGAGTCGCGATCTTGGCTGACTTGGCCTTGTCGCCGAGGGTCCCCTTCGCCCACTGGCCGATCAGTTCGCCCGCCTTGAAGTTGTCGGTGGCGAAATTGGCGTCGGCGGCGTCGATGGGATCGAGCGGTGTGTCGAGGGTGATGACGAGAATGCCTGCCTTGCGGGCTTTTTCGATCGTCGGGACGATCGCGGTCGAGTCGCTCGGCACGATCAGGATGCCCTTGGCGCCGGCGGCGATCAGCTGCTCGATGGCCGCGACCTGTCCGTCATTGTCGCCGTCGAACTTGCCTGCGAGGGCCTGCGTCGTGACGCCGAGTTCTTTGGCCTTGGCCTCAAACCCTTCCCTCATCTTGACGAAGAACGGATTAGTGTTGGTCTTGGTGATGAGCCCGACCAGGATCTGATCGGCATGCGCCGTCGCGCCCATTAAAGCGATGGAAAGAGCGGCGGCGGCGACGGACGTGAAAATCTTAGAAATCTTGGACACAGGTTTCCTCCCTCGGATATAAGAGCGACGGCTTCGATCCTGGCTACAGGCTTTCGCGCACCGGAACCATTTTCGCGCCGTCGTATCTCCATAGGGCAAACTTTTGGGGAAGAGTCAAGGATAATTACATCCGATGGAATAATCCTTGACACGGTGCCCCATCCGGCACAATCATGCGCCAGACGATGCCTATAACAATGTAGAGGCGGAGGATGAAGGAGGCGCATGGAGACCCACTCGCTTACGCGAGCGGGGGGCCCAAAGGCGCTGATGTGGCGCTCGCGGTACCGCCTGTCGCGGTCGTGGCAAAGAACACCGGCGGCGCAAACCAGGCGGGCGTACGGGTCTACAACGAGAGGCTGCTTCTCTCGCTCGTTCGCCGAATTCGGTCCGCTGTCCAAAATCGAGGTCGCGAAACTGACGGGACTGTCGGTGCAGTCAACCTCGGCGATCATGAACCGGCTGCAGGCGGACGGGCTTCTAAAGCGGGAGGCTCCCCTGCGCGGCCGGGTCGGACAGCCGACGATCCCGATGTCGCTTGATCCCGAAGGTGGCTATGCGTTTGGGCTCAAGATCGGGCGGCGCAGCTGCGATCTGCTGCTGGTCGACTTCAGGGGCGTCATTCGCCAGCGCGCCCGCCGCGCATACGCGTTTCCGACGCCGACTCTGGTCCTTAATTTTGTCCGCGACTCGCTGCCGTCGCTCTCCGCTTCGCTAACCATGGCGCAAAAGCGGCGGGTGGCTGGCCTCGGCGTTGCTACGCCGTTCCAACTGTGGAACTGGGAGGCCGAGATCGGCGCGCCGCCGGGCGCAATGAACGCCTGGCGGCATTTCGACGCCGAAGGCGAAATCGCAGCCGTCTGCCCTTATCCAACGACGCTGTGCAATGACGCGACCGCCGCTTGCGCGGCCGAGTTCTTCTTCGGCCGCTGCTGGCGCTATCGCGACTTTCTGTATTTCTTCGTCGGCGAGTTTCTTGGCGGCGGCCTGGTCCTCGACGGCGCATTGCACCCGGGCCGGACCGGCAACGCCGGCGCCCTTGGATCAATGCCCATTATGGCGAAAAGCGTTGGGGGCGCCGCGCCTCAGTTGATCGCGTGCGCCTCCATCTATCAACTGGAGCGGCGTATCGAGGCGGCGGGACTTGACGCCTCCACGATCTGGGCCACGCCTGATTCCTGGAACGAATTCGGGGCCCAACTCGACGACTGGATCGAAGAGGCGGCGTCGGCGCTCGCCTATGCGACGGTCGCGGCGATTTCGGTCATTGATTTCGAGGCGATTGTGATCGACGGCGAAATGCCGGCGACGGTGCGCGAGCGTCTGACCGCGCGTACGGCGCAACTCTTCGCCGGCCTCGATCGGCGCGGTCTGAGCGACGTAGAGATCGTCTCGGGCGGAATCGGGGCTGACGCGCGCTCGATCGGAGGCGCGGCTTTGCCGCTCATCAAGAATTTCGCGCGCGATCGAGAAGTTCTGTTCAAGGATGCGATGAAGCTGGCGAGTTGAGGTCCAAAGTGTCAGGAGCGCGCCTGATCTTGGCTAGGGCCTCACGGATCGGTAAGCTTTTGGCCGCGGAGGCCCGGATGGACCACCCCGAGCGATCGCCACTTCTCTCAACGACCCAAGGAGAGGCGTCATGGCCACACGCATAGTCAAGGTCGAGCCATTCGATCTCGTCGTCTTTGGCGGCACCGGCGATCTGGCTTATCGGAAGCTCTACCCCGCGCTCTTCAATCGCGAGCGCAGCGATCAGTTTTCCGAGCCGACCCGGATCATTGCGGCGTCGCGACGCCACCTCGATCACGACGCGTTCCGCGCCTTGGTCCGGGACGCGTTGACCAAGTTCGCCGTCATCAACGACGAGGCGGGCGCGGCGACCGAGCGATTTCTGTCCCGTCTCTACTATGTCGCAGTCAACGGAACGGGCGACGAAGGATGGGCGGACCTGAAGGCTTTGCTCGGTCCCGACGAACGCATCCGCGCCTATTATCTCGCGACCGGTCCTGACCTGTTCGGCCCGCTGGCGAAGCGCCTCGGCGCCGAAGGGCTCGTGACTCGGCGCTCGCGCATCATCGTCGAGAAACCGATCGGCAGGAATGGAGAGAGCGCCGCGGCGATCAACGATGTGATTGGCTCGGTCTTCCTAGAGCGCAATATCTTCCGCATCGACCACTATCTCGGCAAGGAATCGGTGCAGAATCTCATGGCGCTGCGCTTCGCCAACATCCTGCTCGAGCCGCTTTGGAACAGCGCGCACATCGATCATGTACAGATCACCGTCGCCGAAACGCTCGGCGTCGAAGGCCGCGGCGGCTATTATGAAGAAGCGGGCGCAATGCGGGACATGGTCCAGAACCATATGATGCAGCTGGTCTGTCTCGTTGCGTTGGAGCCGCCGAATTCGCTCGAAGCCAACTCCTGGCGCGATGAAAAACTGAAGGTGCTGAAGGCCTTGCAGCCGATCGACCACACCAATGCCTCGAGCCTCACCGTACGCGGCCAATATCGCACTGGATTCGCCGACGGCGGCCCGGTTCCCGGTTACCTGCAGGATATCGGCAAGGAGCACAGCGATACGGAAACGTTCGTGGCCCTCAAACTGGGCATCGCCAGTTGGCGATGGGCTGGAGTTCCTTTCTATCTGCGCACCGGCAAGCGCCTACCGCAACGCTTTTCGGAAATCGTCGTGGGATTCCGTCGTGTCCCGCACATCATATTTCCCATGCAGCCGGACGGCATACCAGCCAACAGCCTCGTTGTGCGCGTGCAGCCGGACGAAGGGATTAAGCTGTGGATGATGGTCAAGGAGCCAGGCCCCGGCGAAATTCGGCTGCAACATGTGCCTCTCGATATGAGCTTCGCCAAGGCCTTTGGCGTCGCCCCCGCCGACGCTTATGAACGTCTCCTCATGGACGCGATCCGCGGCAACGCCGCCCTGTTCATGCGGCGCGACGAAGTCGAAGCTGCGTGGAGATTCGTCGATCCTATTCGCGAAGCCTGGGCGCAGTCACAAGAACCGCCGCGCCCCTATGCCGCCGGGACATGGGGTCCCAACGCGTCCGTCGCCTTGATCGAGCGCGATGGGCGGACCTGGAACGAGGAATACGAATGATTCAGACTGATTTCCATCGCCAAGAATTCGCCGATGGCGAAAAGCTGGCGCAGGGCCTGGCCGACTGGACTGCGGAGCGCCTACGCGAGGCGATTGCGGCGCGAGGCGTCGCATTGCTGATCGTCTCCGGCGGCAAATCTCCGGCCCGGTTCTTTGAACGACTCTCGGATGCAGCGCTCGACTGGACCCGGGTCGCGGTTACGCTTGCCGACGAGCGACGCGTGGCCGACGATAGTCCGCGGTCGAACGCCCGATTGGCGCGGGAAAAATTGCTGCGCAATCGCGCGGCGGCCGCGACCTTTACGCCACTCGCCGACGTCCGCCTGCCCGAGGATCGGGAACTCGCCGCGGCGAGCGCACGTGTCGCCAATTTGCCCTTGCCGGCCGACGTCGTCGTGCTTGGCATGGGTGACGACGGACACACGGCGTCGTGGTTTCCGGGCGCCGATGGCCTCGCTGAAGCGATCGATCCAGGCGCTCGCCAGCTCGTCGCTCCCATCCAGGCGGCGAACGCAGGCGAACCCCGCCTTACGCTGACCGGGCGCGTGATCCTGCGCGCCAGAGCGATTGCGCTCGAGATCGAGGGCGAAGCAAAGCTGGCGACGCTTGCGGCCGCGCTCGAGCCCGGCCCCGAGGAAGCGATGCCCATTCGCGCCGTATTCCGACGGGCAGGCGATCGGCTCACCGTGTTCAGCGCCAAGCAGGCCTGACCGGCTGTTCGCCCGGCGCAGCAATGCCCGATTGACACGGGGGTCGACGCCCTTACGCCTTGACGAATGGACACCCACCCTTGTCCAAGGGGCGAAAAGCGTCCTCCGGTTTGATCGTGGAGACGAGCTCGAAATAGTCCCAATCGTATTTCGATTGGGCCGGCGCCTTCGCTTTGTAGAGATACATGGGATGAAGCTTGCGGCCGTCGACGCGTATGACGCCCTTGCCGAACAGCGGATCGTCGGTCGGGATCGCCTTCATCGCATCGATGAGCTTGACGCCATCGTCGGCGCTCTTGACCTGCGCCATCGCCTTCATCAGATGCTCGGTCGCCGCATACATGCCGGCGTGCATGTCGTTGGGCATCATTTTCTTCGGATGGGCCGCCTGGAACCGCTTGGCGAAGGCGCGCGTTCCGTCGTTTGCGTCCCAGTAGAAGCCGGTGCAAATCGTCGCCCCATCGACAATGTCGAGGCCGAGCGAGGGGATGTTGGTGACATTGAGGATCAGACCGGCAAGGCGCTGCTTGGCGCCAAGCCCGAATTCATGCGCCTGTTTGATGCAATTGTTGAGGTCGCCGCCCGCATTGGCGAGCCCGACTGTGTCGGCGCCGGAATTCTGCGCCTGCAGGACAAACGAAGAAAAGTCGGCGGTGTTGAGCGGATGGCGGACCGACCCCACGACCTTGCCGCCCGCAGCCTGAACCGCGGCGGCGCAATTGGCCTCGAGGTCCTTGCCGAAGGCGTAGTCGGCGGTGATGAAGAACCAGCTCTTGCCGCCCGCCTCGGTGAGCGCCTTTCCGAGGCCCGTCCCCAGCGCGTAAGTATCATAGGTCCAGTGGACGAAATTGGGCGAGCATTTCGGGCCGGTCATCACAGAAGACCCGGCGCCTGAGCCAATGGCCGCCTTATTTTTTTCCTGCGCGACCGCAATCACGGCGAGCGCGACCGCCGAATTCGGCAAGTCCATCACGACATCGACATTGTCGGAATCGAACCATTGGCGCGCGATCGCCGAGCCGACGTCGGGCTTGTTCTGATGGTCGGCGGAGACGATTTCGACCGGCACGCCGAGGGTCTTCGAAAAATCGTCCACGGCGAGCTTGGCGGCGACCACCGACCCGACGCCCTGGTAGTCGGCGTAGACGCTCGACATGTCATTCAGGATGCCGATCTTCAGCGGCCGTGCGGCTTGCGCGTGAGCGACGCCCGGCGTCAGCGCCAGCGCCGCGCTCCCGAGCAGCACCTGTCGTCGGTTTGGCCTGTTCGCCGCGTCCATTCCGTTCTCCTTGCGCGTTTCCATGCGGGCGTTTCTTGAGGGCCCGCCTTCGATCGAGTGTGTCGCGTCGCGCTGCCTCAGGCAAGAGAGGCGCGGCGGCAGGACGGGGTGGCGAATCCATCCAAGCCAAGTAAATCCCGTCAAATTGCTTGGAACTGTTTGGTTTTGCTTGGAATCGTTTGGTTTTGCTTGGATTTGCTTGGTTTAGCTTGGCCTTATTCGTCCGAATCGGGACTTTTCAATGGGTTACGGGCGAAAAAATAAAATCCTCTCTCTGTCCTATCTCCGCGACCTGGAGCCCGGCAAACCGGGACCCGATCCGGAGAATAGAAACATATAGCACAAGATTCCGATTTTCGCAAACTAATTCGCGCAGGATGCCGTGGCTCGGGCGCGACGGAGGATCTCTCCGGCGGGGTCGGGGCGGATGCGGAGGGGTTGGAACCGCCGGCGGGAAGCAAATGCGCGGGCGCTCGGGCCCGCGATTGGCCAATCAGCGCCGAGAATTCCCTCAAAACGCCTCATGCTCTAGACATTTGACGGCAAGAGGTTCTCTTAAGCGCGCCTGAGCGTCCCGACGCGCCGCGCGTCCTGCGCCGCGGGCTTCTATGCCTCAAAGGAACCAATCCCCGTGCTCACCAAGAAGGGAAAATACGGCCTCAAAGCGATGGTGCATCTCGCCGGCCTCGCCCCTGACGGGCTCGCTCAGGCCGCGGACATCGCCAGGACGAATTCGATCTCGAAAAAGTTCCTCGATCACATCCTGACCGAGCTGCGCCACGCGGGCCTCGTTTACTCCAAGAAGGGCAAGGGCGGCGGCTACGCGCTCGCCCGTCCGGCGCATGAGATTCGAATTGGCGCGATCGTGCGCGCCCTCGACGGCCCGCTGGCGCCGATCGCTTGCGCTTCGGTCACGGCCTATCGGCCGTGCGACGATTGCAGCGACCTCAAGTCCTGCCCGGTTCGGCTGATCATGGTCGCCGCGCGCGACGCCATCGCGAGCGTGCTCGACCGCCGCACTCTCGCCGAGATGCGCGGGCTCTCGCCCGGCGCCGAGCTGGCGCTGATGTATGACATCTAGGCTAGAACAGGGGCTCGATTGGGCGAACACGCGATTGATCGACCCGGACGGCGCGCCCGACAAGAGCGCCATTTGCGGGCGCGGCGGCGCGAGAAAGCGTTTGAGGTTGGTTGCGGGGGCAGGATTTGAACCTGCGGCCTTCAGGTTATGAGCCTGACGAGCTACCGGGCTGCTCCACCCCGCGTCAAAGAGTTCTACGGCAAAGCGCCGTTTTTCATGGAAGAGGAATCTTTTCCGTTCTTTGCAGGCCTGGCGACGACCTACTCTCCCATGTCTTGAGACAGAGTACCATCGGCGCTAAGGCGTTTGACGGCCGAGTTCGGGATGGGATCGGGTCTTATCACCTTGCAAGGGCCACCAGGCCGGCAAAGAACGGTGAAGCAAAACTGGCTTTTCTGTTTTTATCGAGCCAAAGCGTTCTTGCGCTTTGAACCGATAGATCTCGCGCCTTGGCGACGAGAGCAATCAAGTCGAACGAGCGATTAGTACCGGTCAGCTTCACGCGTCGCCGCGCTTCCACATCCGGCCTATCAACGTGGTGGTCTTCCACGGCTCTTCAGGGAGAACTTGTCTTGAGGCTGGTTTCCCGCTTAGATGCCTTCAGCGGTTATCCATTCCGTATATAGCTACCCTGCACTGCGGCTGGCGCCACAACAGGTCCACCAGAGATACGTTCACCCCGGTCCTCTCGTACTAGGGGCAAATCCTCTCAATTCTCCGACACCCACGGCAGATAGGGACCAAACTGTCTCACGACGTTTTGAACCCAGCTCACGTACCACTTTAATCGGCGAACAGCCGAACCCTTGGGACCTTCTCCAGCCCCAGGATGTGATGAGCCGACATCGAGGTGCCAAACACTCCCGTCGATATGGACTCTTGGGGAGTATCAGCCTGTTATCCCCGGCGTACCTTTTATCCGTTGAGCGATGGCCCACCCACGCGGGACCACCGGATCACTATGACCGACTTTCGTCTCTGCTCGACTTGTTGGTCTCGCAGTCAGGCTGGCTTATGCCATTGCACTCTAACGACCGATTTCCGACCGGTCTGAGCCAACCATTGCGCGCCTCCGTTACTCTTTGGGAGGCGACCGCCCCAGTCAAACTACCCGCCATGCGTTGTCCCGGCCCCGGATGACGGGGCGCGGTTAGACATCCATGAAGTCAAGGGTGGTATTTCAAGGGTGGCTCCACACGAGCTGGCGCCCATGCTTCCAAGCCTACCACCTATCCTACACATGACCACACGAATGCCAACGCAAAGTTATAGTAAAGGTGCACGGGGTCTTTCCGTCTGACCGCAGGTACCCCGCATCTTCACGGGGACTTCAATTTCACTGAGCTGACGTTGGAGACAGCGGGGAAGTCATTACGCCATTCGTGCAGGTCGGAACTTACCCGACAAGGAATTTCGCTACCTTAGGACCGTTATAGTTACGGCCGCCGTTTACCGGGGCTTCAATTCAAGGCTTGCACCTCTCCTTTTAACCTTCCGGCACCGGGCAGGCGTCAGACCCTATACGTCATCTTGCGATTTCGCAGAGCCCTGTGTTTTTGTTAAACAGTTGCCACCCCCTGGACTGTGCCCCCGCGCCCTGCTTGCGCAGATCGCGGGCCTCCTTATTCCGAAGTTACGGAGGTAAATTGCCGAGTTCCTTCAACGTCATTCTCTCAAGCGCCTTGGTATGCTCTACCTGTCCACCTGTGTCGGTTTCGGGTACGGTCTGATGCAGGGGCTATTTCCTGGAACCTCGTCACCGCCCGGTCAATCCAGTAAGACCGAACGATATAAGAGATCCGTCACCACCTGCTGGCTCACGACTATTAACGTGATTCCCATCGACTACGCCTTTCGGCCTCGCCTTAGGGACCGGCTAACCCTGCGAAGATTAACTTTACGCAGGAACCCTTGGACTTTCGGCGACACTGTCTTTCACAGTGTTTGTCGTTACTCATGTCAGCATTCGCACTTCCGATGCCTCCAGGAGGCCTCACGGCTCTCCCTTCGTCGGCGAACGGAACGCTCCGCTACCGCGTCTTGCGACGCCCAAAGCTTCGGCTCACGGCTTGAGCCCCGTTACATCTTCGGCGCAGAAACCCTTAAATTTAGACCAGTGAGCTGTTACGCTTTCTTTAAAGGATGGCTGCTTCTAAGCCAACCTCCTGGTTGTTTTGGGATTTCCACATCCTTTCCCACTTAGCCGCGAATTGGGGGCCTTAGCTGTTGGTCTGGGTTGTTTCCCTCTCCACAATGGACGTTAGCACCCACTGTGTGGCTCCCGAGAATGACTTCCAGGTATTCGGAGTTTGGTTAGGTTTGGTAGGGTTTTGGCCCCCCTAGCCCATCCAGTGCTCTACCCCCTGGAGCCTCATCTCGAGGCTATACCTAAATATATTTCGCGGAGAACCAGCTATTTCCGAGTTTGGTTGGCCTTTCACCCCTAATCACAAGTCATCCGAGTCTTTTTCAACAGACACCGGTTCGGTCCTCCAGCAGGTGTTACCCTGCCTTCAACCTGCTCATGACTAGATCACTCGGTTTCGGGTCTAAAGCATCGAACTGAACGCCCTGTTCAGACTCGCTTTCGCTGCGCCTCCGCCTATCGGCTTAAGCTTGCTCGATACTTTAAGTCGCTGACCCATAATACAAAAGGTACGCCGTCACCCTTGCGGGCTCCGACTGTTTGTAGGTATCCGGTTTCAGGAACTGTTTCACTCCCCTCGTCGGGGTGCTTTTCACCTTTCCCTCACGGTACTTGTTCGCTATCGGTCGCTGAGGAGTACTTAGGCTTGGAGGGTGGTCCCCCCGTGTTCAGGCAGGATTGCACGTGTCCCGCCCTACTCGAATCTCCCGCTCGAACCCTATTCATACGGGGCTGTCACCCGCTACGGCCCGGCTTTCCAGCCGGTTCTGATAGATCCAAACAGAAGCATTGGCCTGATCCGCGTTCGCTCGCCACTACTAACGGAGTCTCGTTGATGTCCTTTCCTCCGGGTACTGAGATGTTTCAGTTCCCCGGGTTCGCTCTTATTCTCCTATGAATTCAGAGAATAAGTACCTTCTCTTGATCTCTGTTGGTCCAAAGACCGCTCCCTCCCTCTCTTCGAAGGAGAGAACCGGCCCGTCAAACTCCGGGGTTCGGCCTGTGCGGCGTCACCCTGGCTCTTCACGCGCCTCTTCGGAGCAACAGAGATCGAAGGTGGGTTTCCCCATTCGGAAATTCACGGATCAAAGCCTGTTCGCGGCTCCCCATGACTTATCGCAGCGTACCACGTCCTTCATCGCCTCTCAGCGCCAAGGCATCCACCAGATACCCTTAAGACACTTGATTGCTCTCATCGCCAAAGCGCGCGTCCTTGTTCGCTCAACCGATTCGGCTCGATCGAGCAAACGCGCTCCCTGGCTTGAAAAGACCAGTTTTGCTTCAAGCGCATCCGGGGATCTGAGCGGTCAGGCTCCAAATCCACGACTGGTTGCTCGAAGGGCAAGATGGCGACGCGGCGCCCTTTCGCCTCCAGGCTCTCACGAACCCGTCGGCGTCACGCCTCGCCTCATCCGGCCCTCGACCGAATGCGCTTCCTCTTCACAATGTCAGAGATCGAAAGACCGCGCTTTTGGGCGCATCTCCCGTCACCGCTCTCGAAGCGCCGCGCGCCTCGAAAACGAAACCTGTTCAGATTGCATCGAAAGGATTGAGGCGCCCCGCGTCCCGCACAACCGCCGACAAGGTCTCAAGCCAAGAGTCTCGCGAAAGAGACCGACCTTGGTGGAGCCAGACGGGATCGAACCGACGACCTCATGCTTGCAAAGCACGCGCTCTCCCAACTGAGCTATGGCCCCGTTTCAAGACCCGCCGGCGGCCAAAGGCCAGTGGTGGGCCTGGGAGGACTTGAACCTCCGACCTCACGCTTATCAAGCGCGCGCTCTAACCAACTGAGCTACAAGCCCGGTCGAAAGAAGAAGTCCCACGCCCGCCCAGGCTTTTCAAAGCCGATCGAGACGCAAGTCTTCCATATCCTTAAATCAGAAAGAGAGACGAAGGCGGCGCGATCCCGCAAAATGCGGCCTGACTGGGCCGCTTGATTCTGAGCCGGACGACAAACCTTCAGACAAGAGCAAGCTCAAGTCCTCATGGTTGATGAGGTCCGAATCCAGAAAGGAGGTGATCCAGCCGCAGGTTCCCCTACGGCTACCTTGTTACGACTTCACCCCAGTCGCTGACCCTACCGTGGCCGGCTGCCTCCTTGCGGTTAGCACGCCGTCTTCGGGTAAAACCAACTCCCATGGTGTGACGGGCGGTGTGTACAAGGCCCGGGAACGTATTCACCGCGGCGTGCTGATCCGCGATTACTAGCGATTCCAACTTCATGCACTCGAGTTGCAGAGTGCAATCCGAACTGAGACGGCTTTTCGAGATTTGCTCAGGGTCGCCCCTTCGCCTCCCGTTGTCACCGCCATTGTAGCACGTGTGTAGCCCAGCCTGTAAGGGCCATGAGGACTTGACGTCATCCCCACCTTCCTCCGGCTTATCACCGGCAGTCCCCCTGGAGTGCCCAACTGAATGATGGCAACTAAGGGCGAGGGTTGCGCTCGTTGCGGGACTTAACCCAACATCTCACGACACGAGCTGACGACAGCCATGCAGCACCTGTGTTCCCGGCCCCGAAGGGAAGATCGCATCTCTGCAATCCGTCCAGGACATGTCAAAAGCTGGTAAGGTTCTGCGCGTTGCTTCGAATTAAACCACATGCTCCACCGCTTGTGCGGGCCCCCGTCAATTCCTTTGAGTTTTAATCTTGCGACCGTACTCCCCAGGCGGGATGCTTAAAGCGTTAGCTGCGCCACTGAAGAGCAAGCTCCCCAACGGCTAGCATCCATCGTTTACAGCGTGGACTACCAGGGTATCTAATCCTGTTTGCTCCCCACGCTTTCGCGTCTCAGCGTCAGTTCCGAGCCAGTGAGCCGCCTTCGCCACTGGTGTTCTTGCGAATATCTACGAATTTCACCTCTACACTCGCAATTCCACTCACCTCTCTCGGACTCAAGGTCTCCAGTATCAAAGGCAGTTCCAAGGTTGAGCCCTGGCATTTCACCCCTGACTTAAAGACCCGCCTACACGCGCTTTACGCCCAGTAATTCCGAACAACGCTAGCCCCCTTCGTATTACCGCGGCTGCTGGCACGAAGTTAGCCGGGGCTTCTTATCTCGGTACCGTCATTATCGTCCCGAGCGAAAGAGCTTTACAACCCTAAGGCCGTCATCACTCACGCGGCATGGCTGGATCAGGCTTGCGCCCATTGTCCAATATTCCCCACTGCTGCCTCCCGTAGGAGTTTGGGCCGTGTCTCAGTCCCAATGTGGCTGATCATCCTCTCAGACCAGCTATCGATCATAGCCTTGGTGAGCCGTTACCTCACCAACAAGCTAATCGAACGCGGGCCAATCCTCCGGCGATAAATCTTTCGCCTCTCAGCCGTATCCGGTATTAATCCAAGTTTCCCTGAGCTATTCCGAACCGGAGGGTATGTTCCCACGCGTTACTCACCCGTCTGCCACTCCCGTATTGCTACGAGCGTTCGACTTGCATGTGTTAAGCCTGCCGCCAGCGTTCGTTCTGAGCCAGGATCAAACTCTCAAGTTCAACTGAGATCTTGGTCCTGACTGGTCACTTCAATGTCCGTGCGGACATTGTATTCTTGACGAGTTCCAAACACATCCGCCTCAAAAGAGGTTTGCGGCCTGCCCGCCTCACGACGGTCCGGCAGCGCTCTTTCGAAGCACGATGAATTTTGAAACGTGACCGTCAGTTGTCTCTTCGGACTCAAACCGCCAGTTCGGCTCCCCAGCTCACGCCAAGAACCCGGTCCGACAGCCAAAGTCCCGCAAGGACCCCGCCGCCCACGTCTCTCTTCCTTCCGATGCAATTGTCAAACAGCGAAGGAGCCAGAAGCTCCCCAAGCACGAACCAAACTTCGCGGCAGTCCGCCGCCAAAGCTCAGCCCGAGCCTGAAATTCCCGTTTCGCCGCGCTCACGCACGACTGGAACGACCGAAAATCCTCCGCCCCCGCCTCTCAGCAGGGAGGAGTGCGCTCGGAAAGTCCCGAAACCCGCCGCTCAGCCGCTCTAAAAGGGCGCCAAGCCGTTGGGAGAGGCGGATATAGGCCCCGGTGAAGTTTCTGTCAACGGACTTTCACAAAGAAATTCTCGGCTGTGGATTTCTGCGCCCCGGACCGCTGTTTGACGTGCATTTTCATGCCCCCCCGCGGGCGCAGCGTCACCCGCTGCTGCGGCATGACAACCTGGCCGTCCACCAGATCGAAGCGAAAGGCGCGCAGAAGATGAGCGAGCAGAATGATCGCCTCCTGCATCGCGAACGCCATGCCGATGCAGACCCTGGGCCCGGCGCCGAACGGGATATAGGCGAAACGGTCGATCCGTTCACGCCGTTCGCCAAGAAACCGGGAAGGATCGAAGGCGTCGGGATTGTCCCAGAGGCCTCGGCGCCGGTGCAAGACATAGGGCGACACCATGATCACCGCGCCGGCGGGAATGCGCACGCCCGCGAGCTCGTCGTCGGCGATCGCCTGACGGCTCAAGATCGCGGCCGGCGGATAAAGGCGCAGCGCTTCCTCGAAAACGGCGCGGAGCGTTTCACAACCCTCGGCCGAGACCGGACGCTCGCCGTCGAACGCCCGATCGGCTTCGGCCTCCGCCCGTTCTCGCCATTCGGGCGACTGCGAAAGCAGAAAGAGCGACCAGGTCAGTCCGTTCGCGGTCGTCTCGTGACCGGCGGTGATGAACGTGATGACGTTGGCCCCCACATCCTCATCACTCAATCCGCGCCCGTTTTCGGGGTCCTTGGCCGACATGAGAAGAGTCAGAAGGTCACGCGGCGCCTCAGCCCCGCGGTCAACGAGCGCCCGGCGGTTTTCGATGATCGCGCCGACCGCGGAATTGAAAAAATCGAGCGCGCCCCGGCCGCGCATGCGCCAGAGCCGCGGCAGGAATTCGGGCGCTCCCAGCAAATCGAGCGGATCAAGCCTGCCGATTGTTTCGAAATAGCTCGTCAAGGCCCGTTGGAAGGCGCTGGGGTCACGCCCCAGGCCTTGCGAAAACAGCGTCTGCTCGAGCACCTCGAGCGTGGTGCGCGACATGAGCTCGCTGATGTCGGTAACGGCGCCGTCGCGCCGCCGGCTCATGCGCTCGACCGCCGCTTCAGCGACCCGCTGCATGGCCGGGACGAATTCGGCGACCTGACGGGGAGAAAACAGCGGCGCGAGCGCCCGGCGCTGAATGCGCCAGTCCTCGCCGTCGGCGGTCAGAAGTCCATTGCCGAGGCCAGGCCGCAAGACGCGGAGCTGAAGATTGTCCTTGCGGTAGTTGGCGGCGTTGTCGAGAAAGATGCGCCTGACCGCCGCCGGATCGTGCGCCGCGCCGCGCAGGCCGAGAATCGTCCGCCCGATGGAGACCGGGCGCTCGAAATCCGCCTTGCACCAGACCTCGATCGGATTGCGCTGCAGGGCGAGAATTGTCGAGAGCGACCCGCGCGGCCGGTCGGGACGGCGCGGATAGGGGGGAACGAAAAGCTTCGAGGCCGTTGAAGCGACCGGCATGGCGAACGCCCTGGAGCGAAGATGCGGGATAGAACTTAGGCTACGCCAAGCCGGAGCGACAGGGGCTAGGGCGAGAATCTGCCCCCGGGCCGGGGAAAGGCGTCAAAACGCCGTGCGCTGGCGCATGGCGGCCGCCAGCGTGCCGTCATCGAGATAGTCGAGCTCGCCGCCGACCGGCACCCCATGGGCGAGCCGCGTGACCTTGACCGGGTAATCGGCAAGGAGGCCGATGAGGTAGTGCGCCGTCGTTTGGCCTTCGACCGTGGCGTTGACGGCAAGGACCAATTCGTCCACTTCGCCCTTGGCGATACGGGCGACGAGCGGGGCCAAGTTGAGATCGGCCGGCCCGACCCCGTCGAGCGGCGACAGGGCGCCGCCAAGCACATGATAGCGCGCCCGCGTGGCGCCGGCCCGCTCGAGCGCCCAAAGATCGCCGACCAATTCGACCACCACCAGCATCGTCGCATCCCGGCGCTCGTCGGCGCAGATCGTGCAGGGATCGCGGGTGTCGACATTGCCGCAGACAGAACAGGTCACGATCCGCTCTTGCGCGACCCGCAGCGCCTCGGCGAGCGGCGTGAGCAGCGTCTCGCGCTTGCGGATGAGATGGAGGGCGACGCGGCGCGCCGAACGCGGCCCCAATCCCGGCAGGCGGGCGAGAAGCTGGACGAGACGTTCGATCTCCGGTCCGGCAACGTTGGACGACATCCGGCCTCTAGAACGGCAGTTTCATGCCGGGCGGCAGGGAGAGGCCGGCGGTCAGCGACTGCATCTTCTCGGCGGCCGCCCGATCGGCTTTGGCCTTGCCGTCGGCGAAGGCGGCGACGATCAGATCCTCGAGCATCTCCTTGTCGGCGGGCGTCAACAGCGAGGCGTCGATGCGCACGCTTTTCAACTCGCCTTTGGCGCTGAGCGTCAGGCTGACCATGCCGCCTCCGGCCCGGCCCTCGACTTCGAGACGCCCAAGTTCCTCCTGCGCCTCCTGAAGCGCGGTCTGAACGGCCTGCGCCTTTTTCATCATGCCCATGAAATCCATGGCGGCGATCTCCTTCTCACCCGTCGTCGGCGGCGTTGACCCCGGAATCGGCGTAGCCGACCTGATCGTCGGCTGGCCGCGCCGGCGGCGGCGCGGCCTCGGGACGCCGGACGTCGACGATGCGCGCGCCCTTGAATTGGTCGAGAACCTTGCGCACCAGCGGGTGCGCCGCCGCTCCGCTCGCTCGCTCGGCGTCGCGCGCCTCCGCGGCCTCGCGCAGCGTCGGCGCCGTCGATTCCGGGACCAGGGCGACCATCCAGCGCTCGCCGGTCCATTCCTGCAGGCGCCGCGCCAGCGTCTCCGCCAGCTCGGGCGCGGCGCCTTGAACCGGGGTGAAGGCGATGCTCCCCCGTTCGAAGCGCGCGAGCCGCACCTCCCGCTCAAGCGACTCGACGAGCTGAATGTCGCGCTTGGCGCGCGCCAGCGCAACGACGTCGGCGAAAGACAAGAGCCGAGGACCCGCGGCCGGCGGCGAAGAGGGAAGCGCGAGCTCGGCGGGAGCGGGGTCCGCCGCCGCGAGCCGCATCGACGCGCGCGAACCCCCGCCGACCGGCGGGAGAGGCGGCGCATGACGGGGGCCGTCGGTCGCCTGGCCGAGCTTGCGAAGCGCGTCTTCGGGAGTCGGCAAGTCGGGCGCGTAGGCGAGGCGGATCAGCGCCATCTCGGCCGAGGCCAGCGGGCGCGGCGAATCCCTCACATCCTCCACGCCCTTGAGCAGAATTTGCCAGGCCCGCGTCAGGACCCCAAGCGTCAGCCTGCCGGCGAATTCGCGGCCGCGCTCACGCTCAATCTCGCTCACCGCCGGATCCTCGGCCGCGGCGGACGCGATCTTGGCGCGGGTGACGAAATGGCAGAATTCGGCAAGCTCAATCAGAATGTCGGCGGCGTCGGCGCCGGCCTGATGGAGCGCACGGGCGATCGCAAGCGCTTCGGCGATCTCACCCTTCATGACCCGCTCGAACAACGCGATGACCTCGCCCTTATCCGAGAGGCCGAGCATGTCGCGAACCGCCTGGGCCGTCACGCCCGCAGGGCCGCCGTGCGCGATGCCCTGGTCGAGCAGCGAAAGCGCGTCGCGCACCGAGCCTTCGGCGACCCGGGCGATCAACGCCAAAGCCTCCGGCTCGGCGGCGACCCCTTCGGCGGCCGAGATCTTGCGCAGGTGGGCGATCATCGGCCCCAACTCGATACGCCGCAAATCGAAGCGGATGCAGCGCGAGCGGACGGTGACCGGAACCTTATCGATTTCGGTGGTCGCGAACAGGAACTTCACGTGTTCGGGCGGCTCTTCGAGCGTCTTCAAAAGGCCGTTGAAGGCCTGCTTCGAGAGCATGTGCACTTCATCGATGATATAGACCTTGGTGCGCGCCGAAACCGGGCGATAGCGCGCGTTTTCGATGATTTCGCGCACATCGTCGATGCCGGTGTGGGAAGCCGCGTCCATCTCGATCACATCGACGTGGCGCGACTCCATGATCGCCTGGCAGTGGACGCCGAACTCAGGCATGTCGACGCTCGGCTGGTCGATCCTGCCGGGCAGCGAATAGTTGAAGGCGCGGGCGAGAATGCGGGCCGTCGTCGTCTTGCCGACGCCGCGCACGCCGGTCAGGATATAGGCCTGATGGATACGGCCGGCGGCGAAGGAATTGGCGAGGGTCCGCACCATCGGCTCCTGGCCGACGAGATCCTCGAAGCGCACCGGCCGGTATTTTCGCGCCAGCACCCGATAGGGCGCGGCCGGCGACGCAGCTTGAGCGTCGGCAAGAGGGAAGAGCGAATCGCTCAACGGCCGCCTCTCTCGCCGGCAAAGGGTCGATCGTGGACCATCTCAAGTTTCGCTCGAAGGCCGCCTTGCGCGCGAAGGCGAACCCGCCTCGGGCTCACGCCCTCGCTTGCGCCAGACGGCAAGCGCGGATGAGTGGAAGGTTGGACAAAGACCCGCCCTGTCTCGTTAGGGCTGCTTCCTTCCGGACCTGACCCGGTTGGCGAGCGGTACGTCCTTCGCCAACCTCCCGCGGCTTATGTGGACCATGACGCGGCGGGGCGCAAGAGGCGAGGCGGGCGCCGGCGCCGTGCGAGCGCCGTCATGCGCTGTTATCCATTGGAACTATCGTTGTTAATCGCTTGTGACCCGCGCGTGGGTCGGGGATTTCCCTCATTCCGCCGGGCGCTGCTCGTCGACCATGGCCGTGGCGATCTGGGCGGTCCGATCGTCGGCGGGAAACAGCATTTCGAGCGCCAGCTCGGAAAGCGTCACGTCGTTGGGCGTGCCGAAAACGGTGACGGTGCCGAGGAAAGACATGAGCCCGAAGCGGGTCGCGATCCGGAGCGGGGTGACGAGACGCTCAGAAGCCTCGAAGCTCGCCCCGCCTTCCGAATTGGGCGGCGACGGATAAGCCGCGACCTCGGCGAGCAGGCCCTGGATCACCGGGTCGGCGCGGGCGTCGATCTGCTGCCGAAGGAGGCTCAACGTATGGGCCCGCCACGCGGCGTAGTTGACGACGCGCGGTCCCAAGCCCGCCGGATGCAGGACGATGCGCACGGCGTTGACTGGCGCGCGCATGAGTTCCGCCGAACAGCCCTCGTAAAGCTGGGGCAGGGCGGAATTGGAGGCGACGACGTTCCAATGCCGGTCGACCGCAAAGGCGGGATAGGGCTTGTGCGCCCTCAAGATCGCGTCGATCGCGGTTTTCGCCGCTTCCAACGTCGCAAGCGACCGCTCCTGGAAAGCCGGCGCGAATCCGGCCGCCAGAAGCAGCGCGTTCTGATCCCGGAGCGGAATCTCAAGATATTCGGCAAGACGCGCGATCATCACGCGGCTCGGCTGCGCCTTGCCAGTTTCGAGACAGGAGAGATGCCGGGTCGAGCTTTCCGCAGCGAATGCGAGATCGACCTGGGTCATGCGGCGCCGCTCGCGCCAACGCCTCAGGAGTACGCCGAAGGGAAGCTGATGCGCGGTCATGGGCCAAGCCTAGCGGCGTGCGCCACGGAACGCCATGACCTCCGAGGTCAAGCGCGGCGCCGCAACGCCGTCGTTTTTGACCTCGCGGGTCATGGATTCCTGCCGCCGACAAGCCCAGATTCGGCGTGGGCCGGAGAGGCCGCCGGCACTCCCGCCCAAGGTCGAACTGGAGACACTCAATGCTCAATGCTCAGGCGCTCGCCGACCGCTATGTCGCCGCTTGGAACGAACGTGATGCGGACCGGCGCCGCGACGCGCTGGCCGCACTGTGGGCGCCGGACGCCCAGCGCCTCGCAAAGGCGCGTGGGTTCGGCGGCCTCGGAAAGCTCATGCTTGGAGCGTCTGAAACGAACGGCCGCAAAGACGGCATTCGCTTTCGCGCCGCCCCGGGCGCACGCGAGCGGCGTGATGTCGTGACGTTCCGCTGGGAGATGCTTTTGACCGGCAGCGAGACCGTGCTCGCCAGCGGGCTCGAGTTTCTGATCGTCGACGATGAGGGGCGGATCCTGGTCGACCATCCCTTCGTTCCTGCGTAGCCCGCGACCGATGCATAATCTCCTGGCAGGCCAGAGGTTCTGCTTCTCGCAAAGGAATTGCACGATTCCGCAATTGCGTCCAAGCTCACAGCCCGGTCAAAAAAGGAGCAACCATCGCGTCATGAGCAGCGAGGCGAAGCGTTACACTGGCGGCTGCCTTTGCGGATCGCTGCGCTACGAGGCGGTCGGCGAACCACTCGCCTCGGGCCATTGCTATTGCGCCGATTGCCGCAAGGCGTCCGGCTCTGGCTTCGTGCCCTTCATGGGCCTGAAGGCGACCGCAATCCGTTTCAGCGGCGAAGCCCGTCAGTTCCGATCGAAAGCCGCGAACGGCAACGAAGCCGTTCGGAATCGCTGCGCCAATTGCATGAGCCTGGTGTTCGGCGGCGAAATCGGCAAGTCCGAATCATATACCCTCTACGCCGGCTCGCTTGACGACCCTTCATCCTTCCATCCGACAATCGCGATCTTCGCCGCCGGCCGACCGCCCTGGGCCCTCATCCCGCCCGGCTTCAAGGTCTTCGACCGTATGCCGTCGTGACGGCTTCCGGGTCCCGCTTCAAGCCTCGCCTCGGGGCGATGTTTCTGTATAGTGCCGGCGACCTTCCGGAGTCATTCGTGGCCACTGCATTCTCGTATCATTTCGCCCGGCGCGGGCGCCTGCTGGCGCTTGCCGCCGTGCTGGCGCTTCTCACTTCGGCTTGCGGCCGATATGGACCGCTCGAGCCCCCGCCCGACCCCAATGCGCCGCCGAAGCCGGCGAATCCGAATGGTCTGGGCTCGATCGCCAAACCGTCGATTCCGCCGATCAAGGCGCCGAATCAGCCGTTTTTCCTCGATTTCCTGCTGAAATAGCCCATCAACCGCATGCCCGCTTTCTCCTATCGCAACGGCGCTCTTCATGCCGAGGACGTCGCTCTGTCGACAATCGCCGAAGCCGTCGGAACGCCGTTCTATTGCTATTCGAGCGCGGCGATCGAGCAGCATTTCGAGGCGTTCAGGCGCGCATTCGCCGGCCAGAACGCCGTGATCTTCTACGCGATGAAGGCCAATTCGAACCAGGCGGTGCTGGCGACGCTGGCGAAGCTCGGGGCGGGCATGGACGTCGTCAGCGAGGGGGAATTGAGGCGGGCGCGGGCGGCCGGCGTGCCGGGCGAGCGCATCATCTTTTCCGGCGTCGGCAAGACCCTCGCCGAAATGAACCTCGGGCTCGAGGAGAATATTTTCTGTTTCAACGTCGAATCGGAGCCGGAGCTCGAGGCACTGTCGCGCGCAGCGGCGAGCCGGGGCGCCATCGCTTCGATCGCCATCCGCGTCAATCCCGATATCGACGCGCGCACCCACGCCAAGATTGCGACCGGCAAATCGGAGAACAAGTTCGGCGTACCGATCTCGCGCGCCCGCGCCGTCTATGCCTACGCGCGGACCTTGCCCGGTCTGAGCGTCCGCGGCGTCGACATGCATATCGGCTCGCAGATCACCGATCTCGAGCCGTTCGATGACGCCTTCGCACTGCTTGCCGACTTCGTTCGGACGCTGAGAACCGACGGACACAAAATCGAGCATGTCGATCTCGGCGGCGGTCTGGGCATCCCCTATCGCAACGACAACAACCCGCCCCCGTTCCCGGAGAATTACGCCGAGATCGTCGCCCGCCACACCTCGGCGCTGGACTGCAAGGTGATGCTGGAGCCGGGCCGGGCGATCGTCGGCAACGCCGGCGTCTTGGTCGCCTCGGTCATCTACCTGAAGAAAGGCGAGAACAAGCGCTTCGTCATCGTCGATGCGGCGATGAACGATTTCGTGCGGCCGACCCTCTATGACGCTCATCATGATATTCTGCCGGTGAAAGCGCCCGAGCCGCGAGCGGCGCATCTTACGCGAAGCGACATCGTCGGCCCGGTCTGCGAAAGCGGCGATTACCTTGCCCTCGACCGCGACCTGCCAGACGTCGCGCCCGGCGACCTGATGGCGGTGATGAGCGCCGGCGCCTACGGCGCGGTGCAGGCCGGAACTTATAATTCGCGTCTTCTGATCCCGGAAACGCTGGTCAGGGGCGGGGAATATGCGATTGTGCGGCCGCGGCCGACCTACGCGGAATTGATCGCGCTCGACACACTTCCGCCGTGGTTAAGGTGACGGTTGACCGATAAGGGGAATCGGGACGAGCGGGCGGCCGCCTGCTGGCCTGACGCGCTGGCCCCGAAATTGCTTCAAGCTCCATTCGCCAATATCGGATGACGGCATCGCGGTGAAGGATTCGGACCAACGATCAATCGGCGCCGTGGGCGGCGGGCGGCTCGCCGCCCTCGCGACACGGGCGCACCGCGCCCTCATGGTCGAGCGAGTGTGGCCGCCGGTGGTGTTTGCGCTCGCGGTCGTCGTCCTCTTTCTCGCCGCCTCGTGGCTCGGCGTCTGGGAGTTCGCGCCGCGGACTTTCCGGATCGGCGGCGTCGTTCTGTTCGCGCTTGGCGCCGGAATCGCGCTTTCGCCGCTGGCGCGGATGCGCCGTCCGGCGACGCGCGAGGTTCTGGCAAGGCTCGACCGCGACGCGGGCGCGAGCCATCGCCTCGCCTCTTCGCTCGCCGACAGCCTCGCCAACGACGGCGGCGATCCTGGCACGCAGGCCCTGTGGGCGACGCATCAGGCGCGTCTTGAGCGGGCGGTCGCCGCGATCCGCGTCGCTCCGCCTTCGCCGCGCATGGCCGAGCGCGACCCCTATGCGATCCGTTTCGGCGTGGCGCTGCTCGCCTTCGCGGCGGCGGTCGCGGCCGGACCGGAAACCTATGGCCGCCTCGCCGCCGCCTTCGACTGGCGCAGCGACGACGCGATCGCCGCCGCGGCGGCGGGCCGGATTGACGCCTGGATCGATCCGCCGCCCTATGCCGGCCGCCCGCCGGTGGTGATCGACTTCAAGACCCCCGATCCGCAGACGCTCAGCATTCCGGAAGATTCGGTCCTGGTGGTGCGGGGCGACCCGAGCCTGGTCGAAACGCGGATCGAAGGGGCGATCAACCCGTCGGAACAAAAGGCCGAACCGGGTCGCGACGCTCCGGCCGAACGACGGTGGACGATCCACGGCGGCGGCAAGGCGACAATTCTGCGCCGCGGCGCCCCCGTGGCGGTCGTCGTGCTCGCCGTCACGCCCGCGGGCGCGCCGACGATCGCGATGACCGAGGATCCCCGCGCCAACGTTAGCGGCTCGCTGACCCTCGCATATCACGTCGACGATCGGTTTGGGCTCGCGAGCGCGCGCGCGGACTTCGCCCGACCGCATGAAGGGACCGGCCCCGTCCCGCGCACCCTTGCTGCGCCGCCGCAGGCCGCCCTGCAATTGCCGCCGACCGCTGCCGGCGTCGGCGACGCGCGCACGACTGTCGACCTCTCGGAACACCCGTGGGCCGGCGCGAAGGTGACGATCACGCTGAACGCGGTCAGCGTTTCGGGCAAGACCGGACAGAGCGCGCCCATCGAGGCGACGCTGCCGCAGCGGACCTTCCACAATCCGCTGGCGCGCGCGCTGGTCGAACAGCGCCGCAATCTCATTCTCGACCCCGACCACGCGCCGAAGCAGGTCGAAACTGCGCTCGCCGCCCTCGCGATCGCGCCGGAATTGTTCGATACGCCGGCCAACGTCTATCTCGGCCTGAAGCAGGCCAAGGCGTCGCTTCACGACGCCCATAGCGACGCCGAGCTCCTCGACGTCGCCGCGATGCTGTGGGCGATGGCGCAGCAGATCGAGGATGGCGACGCTTCGCAGGCCGAGCGCGACCTGCGCGCCGCTGAGCAGGCCTTGCGCGAAGCGCTCCAGCGCGGCGCGAGCGACCAGGAAATCCGCAAGCTCATGGAGCAATTGCGCGAGGCGGCCAAGCGCTTCATGAGCGAGATGGCGCGCAACGACAAACCCGACGCCAAAAGCGCCGAGGATCAGAATCTCGAGGCGCAGGATCTCGATAAGCTCCTCGACCGCATGGAGGACACCGCCCGCAACGGCGCGCGCGACGACGCCGAAGCAATGCTCGACCAGATGCAGGAGATGTTCGAGAACATGCGCACCGCCCGCGAGGGCGAGGAGAGTCCGGGCGAACGCGAAATGCGCAAGCAGATCGGCGAACTCGAAAAGCTCCTGCGCGATCAGCAGGCGCTACGCGACGACACGTTCCGCAGCGATCAGCGCGACCGCGCGCGCAAGCGGGCGAAGAACCGGGCGCAGCCTGGGCAGGACGACCAGCAGGGGCAGCCGAACGAGGAGGGCTCGAACGCTCCCGACGAGGGCGACAACAACGCCGACCAGTCCGCCAAGCCCGGTCAGGACCAGGCGGACCAGGATCAACTGCCGCTCGATGAGCGCCAGGGCGCGTTGCGCGACCGGCTGGCCGAATTGCAGCGCAAGCTCAAGAGCCTGGGGATGAAGGGCGAGAAGGGCTTCGACGACGCGCAGGGCGACATGAAGGAGGCCGAGGGCGACCTTTCCCCCGGCGATCAGGGCAAGCCCGGCAAGGGCCAGCCCGGCAAGGGCGGGCAGAGCCGCAAAGGCGCGGCTGTCGATGCCCAAGGCCGCGCGCTCGAGGCGCTCAGGGACGGCGCGCAGGGGCTCGAGAAGCAGATGCAGAGCCAGGGCCAAGGCCAGGGCCGCAACGGCAAGGGCAACTACGTCGCCCGCCGGACCCGCCCCGGCGAACAGCGCGGCGACGACCCGCTCGGCCGCGGACCGGAGGGGGACAAGGGCCGCGAGGACGGGCCGCTCAAGGAGACCGCGGGCGCGGCCGAACGCGCGCGCCGGGTCATGGAGGAGCTCCGCCGCCGCCTCGCCGACCCCGCCCGCCCGGTCGACGAACGCGACTATCTCGAACGGCTGATGAAGCGCGACTGAGGGCCGGGCCGTTTCGGGCCCTTCGGCGCGCGCCTGACCGGCGGGCGATTGCCTGGCGGGAAAAGACGCCCATAATGACTTGAGGCGACAGGCTTTGTACGCTCCCGGCGGAAGGCGAAAGCTATCGCCGGCGCGGCGCATCGCCGGCGGCCTAAAGGGGGGAAGCGCGATGATCGAGCTCGACGGCTTGCGCAGTGTTGCGGATGTGGCGCGCGCGCAGGCGCGCCGCCGCGGGCGTGCGCCGGCCCTCGCGTTCGAGGGGCGGGAGACGACCTTTGCCGGCCTCGACGCCATGGCGTCGCGGATCGCCAACGCGCTCATCGGCTCGGGCGTCCGGACGCAGGAGCGGATCGCCTATCTCAGCAAGAACACCGATCATTTCCTGCCGTTCATGCTCGGCGCCTGCAAGGCGCGCGCGACGCTCGCGCCGTTCAACTTTCGCCTCGCCGCGCCCGAGATCGCTCGCCTCATTGAGGATAGCGGCGCGAGGATCCTGATCGTGGGCCCCGATGTCGTCGAGCTCGCGGACCAGGCGATCGCCTCGCTCGCCGCGAAGCCACGGCTGATCGCGCTCGGATTCGACTGCAAAGGCTATGAGCGTCACGACGCGTGGACCGCAGCCGCGGCGGCGGCGGACCCCCGGCTCGAGGCCGACCCCGACGACGACGTGATCCAGCTTTACACCTCAGGCACGACCGGCCTGCCGAAAGGGGTAAGGCTCACCAACCGAAACTACCTCGCGGTGTTCGAGCTTACGACCGCTTCAGGCGGGCTCGATTACCGGCCCGGCGACACTGTGCTCGCGGCGATGCCGTTCTTCCACGTCGCCGGCGTCAATGTCGCGCTGGTCGCGGCGGCGAGCGGCGCGCGGTCGGCGATCGTCCGGGACGCCGCCCCGCAACTCATTCTCGACCTGATCGGCAGGGAGAAAGTCAATCACGCGTTCCTCGCGCCGGCGCTCATCCGGATGCTGTTGCAGGCCCCGGGGATTGGCAGCGCCGACCTCTCGAGCATGAAAGCGCTATCCTACGGCGCGTCTCCCATCTCCGAGGATCTGCTTGAGCGGGCGAACGCACGGTTCCGCTGCGAGTTCATTCAGTTCTACGGCATGACCGAGACCTCCGGCGCCGGCGCGCACCTCCCCAACTCCGGCCATGATCCGGCGAAGGGCAAGCTGCGCTCCTGCGGCCTCGCCTCGCCTGGCATTGAGCTCAAGATCGTCGGCGCCGACGGCGCGGAAGTCCCGCGGGGCACGGTCGGAGAGGTGTTGATCCGGTCGCCCGTCGTCATGAAGGGCTATTGGAATCAGCCCGGGGCGACCGCGGCCGCGATCGGCGACGGCTGGATGCGGACTGGCGACGCCGCCACTATGGACGAGGACGGCTATGTCTTCATCTACGACCGGGTGAAGGACATGATCGTGACCGGCGGCGAGAACGTCTATCCGGCCGAGGTCGAGAACGCCCTCTTCGGCCACCCGGCGATCGCCGACGCGGCGGTGATCGGCGTTCCGGACGACGCCTGGGGCGAGGCGGTAAAAGCGGTCGTCGTCGCCAAGCCCGGGGCGCCGCGGGACGAGGCCGACATCATCGCCTGGGCGCGCGCCCGGATCGCCCACTTCAAGGCGCCAAAGTCGGTCGATTTCGTCGACGCCATTCCGCGCAACATCACCGGAAAAATCCCCAGGCGCGAATTGCGCGAGCCTTATTGGAAAGGACGCGACCGCAGGGTCAATTGAGCCGGGCTGGTGGACGCACGGGCTGCTCCGCGCTACGCGGTAGCGCGGAGCTGCCGGCGACTCGCAAAGCCGCCGCGCCTGTGAGGTCATGGTCAAGCTGAACGTCATCTATACCCGAACCGGCGACAAGGGCGAGACCGGCCTTGGCGACGGGTCGCGGCGGTCGAAGAGCGACGCCCGGGTCGCGGCGATGGGCGACGTCGACGAAACCAATTGCGCGATCGGGCTCGCACTGCTGGCGGTACATGATTCAAACGACGCCGCCGATGTGGCGATCGAGCCGACGCTGCAGCGGATCCAGAACGATCTGTTCGATCTAGGCGCCGATCTCTGTCTGCCGCGCCAGCCGGAGGAAAAGCCGGGCGCGGTTCTGCGGATCGCGCCGTCGCAGGTCGAGGCGCTCGAACACGCCATCGACTCCCTTAACGCGAGACTGCATCCCCTGCGTTCGTTCGTGCTCCCGGGCGGGACTGCGGCGGCGGCGGCGCTGCATCAGGCGCGCGTGGTCTGCCGGCGAGCCGAGCGAGCCATGGTCGCGCTGGCCGCGATCGAGGGCGAAGAGGTGACGGAGGCCGCGCTCGCCTATGTCAACCGCCTCAGCGACTACCTGTTCGTCGCCGCGCGCGCGGCCAATGATTTCGGCATGTCCGACGTGCTGTGGGCGCCCGGCGCGAACCAGGTCGAAAACGATGAGCGATGAGCGCCTCGGCGGCCAATCTCGCAGCCGCTCACACCGGCCCTCTCCACGCATAGGGCGTCGAGCGACGGCCGTCTCCCGGCGGGCTATGCGGGGCGAGGGAGTCTCAATCGCGATCGGGGTGATCAGCGGCACGTCGATGGACGGGATCGATGTCGCGCTGATCGAAAGCGACGGCGAGGCGCGGCTCGAAGCCGGGCCCGCTGCGACCTTCCCGTACCCCGGGGGGGTCGCCGAGCGCTTGCGGGCGGTGGTCGCGAGCCCGAGCGAAGCGGCGGCGCCGCAACGTGAACTCGAAAGCGAGGTGAGCGACGCCCATGTTGCGGCGGTCGAGGCGTTCCTCGAGCGATTTTCACTGGCGCGCAAATGCGTCGCGGTGATCGGCCTGCATGGCCAGACCATCCTGCATCGGCCGCGCGAAGGCGTCACGCGCCAACTGCTGGACGGCGCGCGCGCGGCGGCGGCGCTCGGCGTCGACGTGGTCGCGGATTTCCGTTCGGCTGACGTCAAGGCCGGAGGCGAGGGCGCGCCGCTTGCGCCCGTCTATCACGCGGCGATGGCCGCGAACCTCGAGCGCCCACTGATGATCCTCAACTGGGGCGGGGTCGGCAACGTCACCTACCTCGGCGCGAAGGGCGAGATCATCGCCTTCGACACGGGTCCCGCCAACGCGCTGATCGACGATTTTCTCATCTCGAGGCGAGGACTGGCCTTCGACGAGAACGGGACGCTCGCGGCAAGCGGCCGGGTCGACCCGGAGGCGCTCGCGATCCTGATGGGCGACCCCTATTTCGAGCGCCCGGCGCCTAAATCGCTCGACCGAAACCATTTCAGCGCCCTTGCCGCCTGCGTCGAGGCCCTGAGCGACGCGGACGGCGCGGCGACCTTGAGCGCGTTCACGGTCGAGTTCGACTGCGGCGGCGCTAGCCCAAGTCCCTCGCGCGCCTGAGCGCTGGCTGGTCGGCGGCGGCGGGCGGCGGAACCCCGACCTCATGCGTCGGCTCGGCGAGCGGCTTCAGGTGCGCGTCGAACCGGTCGAGGCGATCGGCTTCGACGGCGACAGTATCGAAGCGCAATGCTTCGCCTATCTGGCGCTGCGTTCGCGGCGCGGCCTGCCCTTATCGTTTCCGACCACGACCGGCGTTTCGGAGCCGCTGACCGGCGGCGTTTTCTGGCCCAGGCCGAAAATGAAAAGGGCCCCGCTTGCGCGAGGCCCTGGTTGAAAGCAGGTCACACTACGCTTAACAGAGGTTCACCCAGCGTTGGCCGAGAAAGTTGCCGTACCCGTCATAGGTCGGTACAAACTGCCAGCAGCCGCCCCCGCCCCCGCCCCCGTAACCCCAAGAGGGATAGGTCGCGATGGCGGCGCCGGCGAGCAGGCCGGCGGCGACCGCCGGGGCCCACCAGCCGTTGTACCAGACGCCGTTATTCCAGTAGCCCGCGTGCCAGACCCGGCCGCCGCGCCAGCCAGGGCCCCAGCCCCGCCGGCCGCCACCCCAGCCGCCGCCGTGCCAGCCGCCACCGCCCCCGCCCATCCTGAAGCCGCCGGCCGACGCCGGGGCCACGGGAACGACCACAGCCGCCGCCATCGCCAGCGCCGCGAGCCCAGCGACAATTGTTCTGGAAATTGAATTGTGGATGTTCCACCTCCGAAACCCGGCCGTTGCCTCAGTCGGGGGCCGGACCAACACTGCATCGCCAATCGCGAAAGCGTCTGACGCTCGACTTATAGAGTGCCTCCGCACTTCGGTCAGAGTTTGATAAAATAGCGGCGGCGGGGCGCCAAACAGCGTTTTCTTTCACATTTGCTTGACGTTTCCTGCAAGTCCGTGAATAGACGTTCATATTTCTAAGTAGAACCACCCACGCCCCGCAGGAAGTTGATCACCCCGGAGAAGTCATCGCCGCCATGGCCGGCGGCGACGAACAGGGCGTAGAGCTGCGCCGCTTCGGCCCCGAGCGGGGTCGCGGCTCCGACGCTCGCCGACGCCTCCTGCGCCAGCCGAAGGTCCTTGAGCATGAGGCTCGCGGCAAATCCGGGCTTATAGCCGCGATTTGCCGGCGACGCCGGCACCGGCCCTGGAACCGGGCAGTAGCTGGAGAGCGACCACGACTGGCCCGAGGAGGTCGAGGCGACGTCGAACAACGCCTGCGCCTCGAGGCCGAGCTTTTCGGCCAGCGCGAAGGCCTCGCAGGTCACGATCATGGTCGCGCCGAGAATCATGTTGTTGCAGATCTTGGCCGCCTGCCCTGCGCCTGCGGCCCCGCAATGGACGATGCGCTTGCCCATCGCCTCGAGGATCGGCTTGGCCCGCGCGAAAGCCTCGGGCGAGCCGCCGCACATGAAGGTGAGCGTGCCGGCGGTCGCGCCGCCGACGCCGCCGGACACGGGAGCGTCGAGCGTCAGCACCCCCGCCGCCGTTCCCGCCTCGTGCGCCTTCTTCGCGCTCTCGACGTCGATCGTCGAGCAGTCGATGACGAGCGCGCCCTTCGGCGCCGCTGACAGAAAGTCGGCGTGAGAAGCGAGAACGTGGTGTCCCGCGGGCAGCATGGTCAGGACTGCGTCGGCGCCGGCAACGGCGCCGCGCGCGCTCGGCGCGATCGTGACCCCGATCGCGGCCGCGGCGGCGCGCTGGGCGTCGACGAGGTCGAAGCCCAGAACGGGATGACCCGCCGTGACGAGATTGGCGGCCATCGGGAGTCCCATGTTGCCGAGTCCCAGAAAGGCGATTTTTGACATGTCCGTCTCGCGCGCTCAATTCTCGATCAGGCCGCGCGCCACGATCACGCGCATGATCTCGTTCGTTCCCTCGAGGATCTGGTGGACGCGAAGATCGCGCACCAGTTTCTCGACTCCGTAGTCGGCGAGATAGCCGTAGCCGCCGAACAATTGCAGCGCGTCGTTGGCGGCATTGAAGCCGGCGTCGGTCGCCGTCTGCTTGGCCATGGCGCAGAGGCGGGTCGCTTCGGGCGAATGCTGGTCGAGCGCGCCCGCCGCCCGCCACAGCATCGAGCGGGCAGTCTCCAGCGATGTCGCGATATCGGCGACGCGAAATTGCAGCGCCTGGAAGTCGGCGATGCGGCGGCCGAACGCCTTGCGCTCGCGCATATATGCGATCGCCTTGTCGAGCGCCGCCTGGCCGCCGCCGATCGAGCAGGCGCCAATGTTGAGCCGCCCGCCGTCGAGCCCAGCCATCGCGATCTTGAACCCACCCCCCTCGACGCCGACCAGATCGGCCGCCGGGACGCGCACACCCTCAAGGATCACCTGCCGAGTCGGCTGCGCGCGCCAACCCATTTTTTTCTCTTTCGCCCCGAAGCTTAAGCCCGGCACGCCTTTTTCAACCAGGAAGGCGGAAACCCCTCCGGGACCGCTCTCGCCGGTGCGCGCCATGACGAGATAGAGGTCGCTCGCTCCGGCGCCGGAGATGAACTGCTTGACGCCGTCGAGCACGTAAGTGTCGTCGTCGCGCCGGGCCCGCGTCGTCAGCGCGGCGGCGTCTGACCCGGCGCCGGGCTCTGTCAGGCAATAGCTGGCGATCAGCTCCATGCTGGCGAGGCGGGGCAGATAGCGGCCTTTAAGCTCCCGCGAACCGAAGCGGTCGACAACCCAGGCGACCATGTTGTGGATGGAGAGGAACGACGCCACCGACGGACAGCCGGTCGACAGCGCTTCGAAAATCAGCGCCGCGTCGAGGCGGGTCATCCCGCTGCCGCCGTGCTTCTCGCTAACGTATATCGCCGCCATGCCGAGCGCCGCGGCTTCGCGCAGGACGTCGACCGGAAAATGCTCGGCCGCGTCCCACTCAAGCGCGTTCGGCGCGACGCGCTCGTCGGCGAAGGATTTCGCCATGTCGCGGACGGCGACATGGTCTGCGGTCAGCGCGAACACAATCTTGCCCTTGCCTCTTTCCTTCCCCGCGACGCGATTGAGCCACAGTGCCCGACCTTGCGCCCCGCGGCAATTGGCGCGACGATCAGGCGCGGCTTGATCTATGTCAAACGCAGCGCTCTGCTCAGTTCACTACTCTCAGCATGCTGCTCGCGAAAGGCGGCGTGGAGCTTTTCGTGGCGGCAATGCGAAGATCTTTGATCTTAGGAGGAGCGTTGGTCCTGGGGCTGTGCGCTGTCGCAGCCTTCCGCTATCAGGATGTCGCCCGCTCGTGGATCGAAGCGAACCTGCCCGTCTGGATGGGAGGCGCGCCGAGGGCCGATTTCATTATCGTCTCGGGCAACATCGAGGCGCACGAGAGCGTCGTGAGCTTCAAGACCGTGCAGTCGCGGATCGTCGAGCTTCCGTTCGACGAGGGCGCGCAGATGAAGGCGGGAACGGTGATCGCCCGTGTCGACGACTCCGACTACAGCCAGCAGGTCGCGATTGCGAACGCGACCCTCAACGCTCAGATGCGGCAACTCGACGTCGCCGAGCAGGACGTCGAGGCGACGCGAAAGACCGTGGTCAGCGACGAAGCCGACGTTGCGCTCAAGCAGTTGGAATTCGACCGCGCGCAGGCCCTTCTCACCAAGGGCGCAGGCACCGTCGACGCCCGCGACGTCGCGGAGACCGCGCTCAAGCAGTCGAGAGCGGCGCTGGAGCGCGACAAGGCGCTCGAGGCGTCCGCCGACAAAAGGATCGCGCTCGCCATCGCCAATATCGAGAGCGCGCGCACGAATGTGGAGATGGCCAAGATCGTCCTTGGCTATACGACGCTGAAGGCGCCGTTCGACGGCGTCATTCTGGTGCGCCAGGCCGAGCTCGGCGAAGTGGTGTCGCCCGGCGCGGCGATCGTCACCCTTGCCGACATCGATCACGTGTGGCTGAGGGCCTATGTCAACGAGCCGGACGTCGGCAAGATCCGGCTCGGCGAAGCGGCGACGGTGACGACCGACTCCTATCCTGGAACGGAATATCCGGGCCGTATCTCCTTCATCTCGGAGGCGGCGGAATTCACTCCGAAGAGCGTAGAGACGCACGCTGAGCGGGTGACGCTCGTCTACCGCATCCGGATCGATATCGACAATCCCTCGCACGAACTGGTTCCCGGTCTGCCGGCCGACGCCAGAATTCCCGTGCGCGCGCCCGGCAAGTCATGAGCAAGCCGCTGAACGCGGCAATCGAGGTCCGCAACCTGACCAAGCGCTTCGGCGGAACCGCAGCGGTCGCCGGATTGAACCTGGACTGCGCCAAGGGCGAGGTGTTCGGCTTCGTCGGCCCGGACGGCGCCGGCAAGACGACGATCATGCGGCTCCTCGCGGCGGTGATGACGCCGGACGAGGGCTCGATCGTCGTCGAAGGCGTCGACGTCGTCGCGACACCCGAGCTTGCGCGCTCGCATATCAGCTACATGCCCCAGCGCTTCGGTCTCTATGAGGATCTGACGGTCGACGAGAACATCGAATTCTTCGCCGACCTGTTCGGCATCGACCGGCGCGCCCGCGAGGAGCGCGCGGCGCGCCTCCTTGCGGCCTCGGGCATGACGCCGTTCCGCAACCGCCTGGCCGGGAAACTATCGGGCGGAATGAAGCAAAAGCTGGGCCTCACCTGCTCGCTCATCCACACCCCTAAGGTCTTGCTTCTCGACGAGCCGACTGCCGGCGTCGATCCCGTGTCCAGGCGCGACTTCTGGCGCATTCTCTATGGATTGAGGGGCGAAGGCGTGGCCATCGTCATCGCCACCTCCTATCTCGACGAAGCCGAGCGGTGCACCCGGCTTGGCCTCTTGCGTCAAGGTCGGATGGCCTATTGCGACACGCCGGAGGCGCTGAAACGGCTCATGCCCGGCCAAATCATCGCGATTGCGACGCAAGGAGCGCGCAAGGCGCGCGATCTCCTTCGCGGATGCAAGGGCGTCAAGGGCGCGATTCTGATGGGCGACAGCGTGCACGTCGTCGTCGATGACGCCGGCCGCCGATCGGGCGAGCTCAAGGCGGCGCTCGAGCGCGCTGACGTCGCCGTCGACGATATGGAGCGGATTGCGCCGTCGATCGAGGACCTGTTCGTTTCGCTCCTCACGACGGAGAGCGAAAGGTGACGAACCCAGCGCCTGCCAGCGAGATCCGGATCGTCGCCGATCGTCTGACCAAGCGATTCGGCGATTTCGTCGCCGTCAATGCGGTCAGTTTCGAAGCGAGGGCGGGAGAGATCATCGGCTTCCTCGGCCCCAACGGCGCGGGCAAGTCGACGACGATACGAATCCTGTGCGGACTTTTGCGCCCGAGCGATGGCCGGGCGCAAGTCGCGGGCTTCGACGTCGCCCGTTTTCCCGAGCGGGTGCGCGAGCATATCGGCTACATGTCGCAGAAGTTCTCGCTCTACAGCGATCTCTCGGTCATGGAGAACCTGCGGTTCTTCGGCGGCGTCTACGGGGTCAAGGGCGCGCAGCTCGACGAACGGCTCAAGTTCGCCATCGGCATGGCGGGGCTCGCGGACCGCACCGACGCGCTCGTTGCCGACCTTTCCGGTGGCTGGAAGCAGCGGCTCGCGCTTGGCTGCGCAGTGCTGCACGAGCCGGCGATCCTGTTCCTCGACGAGCCGACCTCCGGGGTGGATCCCGCCTCGCGCCGGCGGTTTTGGGACCTCATCTATTCGCTCGCCGGCGATGGCGTCTGCGTCATCATCACCACCCACTACATGGACGAAGCCGAGTATTGCAACCGCATCGCGCTCATCAACGCGGGCAAGCTCGCGGCGCTGGGCAGCCCGAGCGAACTCAAGCGACGGGCGATCCGTGGCGAGATCCTGCTTGTCGAAGGCGATAATCCCGGCGGGATGCTCGAAGCGCTCGAAGGCGCGCCGGCCGTCCGCGACGTCGCCCCGTTCGGCTCTTCGCTCCACATCGTCGTCGACGACGCGGCGCGCGACCGGCCGGCGATCGAGACGATTCTCAGGCAGCACGGGCTTGGCTGGTCGCACATCGAGCCGATCAAGCCGACGCTCGAGGACGTGTTCGTGCAGCTCGTCGCCGGCGACAGCGCGCGCGGGCCGCGCTCATGAATCTGCGGCGCATCAAGGCGATCGCCAAGAAGGAGATCATCCAGGTCTGGCGCGATCCGCGCAGCCTGATGGTTGTTCTCCTGATGCCGCTCATGCAGATGGCGCTGCTCGGCTACGGGGTCAACCTGGACATCGAGCATGTGCCGATCTGCGTCTTCGACCGCGAGGGAAGTCAGCAGAGCGAAGCTCTGTCGAAGGCCTTCCAGGCGTCGCCCTATTTCGACATCGTTGAAACCGAGCGTGACTACGATTTGCTCAAACGCGCCATCGACGCCAGTCGCTGCAGGATGGCGATCGTCATTCCCCCTGACTTCTCGCAATATCTCGCGACGACGAATTCCGCGCAGGTGCAGGCGATCCTCGACGCGACCGACGACAACACTGCGAATATCGCGCGCGGTTATGCTCAAGCGGTGGTCGAGACATTCTCCAGCGACGTTCAGACGCAGCGGCAGCGAAGTCTTGGCCAGCAGCTTCCGAACCCGCCCGCGGTGGCGCAATACCGGGTCTGGTTCAACGAGGACCTCGAAAGTCGAGACTTCGTCATTCCAGGCGTGGTCGCGATCGTGCTCGCGCTCGTCGGGGCGCAGCTCACGTCGCTCACCCTCTCGCGCGAGTGGGAGCGTGGCACGATGGAGGTGTTGGTGTCGACCCCTGTCACTCGCAGCGAGCTGATGATCGGAAAGATCGCGCCCTATGTCCTCATCGGCATGATCGATGCTGCCTTTTGCCTCGCGATCGCGGTCTTCTGGTTCGAGGCGCCATTCCGCGGGGAGGTCTTCACGCTGTTCGTGACGACGTTGCTTTTTCTCATCGTCGTGCTCGGCGTCGGCTACTACATCTCGGCTAGCATCAGAAGCCAGGTCGGCGCAAGCCAGGTCGCGCTGCTGGTGACGATGTTGCCGACGACGCTTCTTTCCGGCTTCGCGTTTCCGATCGACCAGATGCCGCGGCCAATCCAGGCGGTCACCTACCTCGTCCACTCGCGCTACTACATGACGATCCTCAAGGCGATCTTCCTCAAGGGCAGCGGCCTCGGCGACCTCATCGCGCCGATCGCGGCGCTGACGCTCTACGCGGTCGTAATCGGGATTCTCGCCACCCGCGCCTTTCGCAAGACGCTGGGGTGAGGCGATGTACGGGCGGATCAAAAGCCTGGTAGTGAAGGAGTTCCTGCAGTTGCGGCGGGACACCTGGGCGCGCTTCCGCCTGACGGTTCCTGTTCTCGTGCAGATGATCGTCTTCGGCTATGCGGCCACGTTCGAGGTGTTCAACGTCTCAACCGCGGTGCTCGATCTTGACCACAGCGAGGAGAGCCGGGAACTCCTCTCCCGCTTCTCGTTCAGCGGACGCTTCAACGTCGTCAAGATTGCCCAGACCCCGGCCGAAATCCGCTCGGCGATCGACCGCTCGGAAGCATCGGTCGCCATCGTGATTCAGGCCGGGTTCGCCGAGGACCTGCGCAAGGGCCAATCTGCCCCGGCCCAGATCATCGTCGACGGGACGAACTCCAACACTGCGCTGATCGCGCTTGGCTACGTCAACGAGATCGTCGCCACTTACGCGCAGGACATGGCACAGGATCTCGCGCGCCGGCTGCATGCCGGACAGCCTCCTCCGCCGGAAGTGACGATCGAGCCGCGCCCCTGGTTCAATCCAGACTACAACAGCCAGTGGTTCTTCGTCCCCGGCGTCATCGCCACGCTCACTTTGGTGATGGTCGTCAACCTGACGTCGTTCGCCGTGGTGCGCGAGCGCGAGGTCGGCACGCTCGAGCAGATCATGGTCACGCCGATAAGGCCGCTCGAATTCATTCTCGGCAAGACGATCCCGTTCTTCTGCGTCGGCATGGCGATGACCGCGCTCATCGCGGGCGCGGGGACGCTATGGTTTCAGATCCCGTTCGTCGGCAATCCATTGGTCCTCCTTCTGGGCACGTCGCTCTATCTTCTCAGCGTGCTGGGGATCGGCCTGTTTATCTCGACGATCTGCTCGACCCAGCAGCAGGCGTTCGCCACCAACTTTTTCGTCGTCAACCCGCTGTTCACGCTATCCGGCTTCAGCTTCCCGATTTCGAGCATGCCCGCGGTCATGCAGTGGCTATCGACCATCAACCCGATGACCTACTATCTCATCGTCATTCGCGGCACGTTTCTCAAGGGTGTGGGCCTGAGCGTGCTTTGGCCCCAGATGCTGGCGCTGGCGACTCTCGGCTTCGCGCTGCTGGCGATGAGCGTGCTCAGGTTCCGCAAGTCGCTGGACTGACCCTGAACCGGCCGTTGACCGCTTGGCGCGGGCGTCCCGTCGGCGACCGCCATTGATTTTCCGCCCTAGCCGGGGCAAACACGGCGGCGATCGATCACGGCGGCTTCCGGACCATCAGCGAGACCTCGCTCTTTTGCATTCAGCGCGCCGCCCTATATCGAGCTGACTGCGTCGGGCGAGAGGAAGGCGTCATGGTTCGTTTCGTTCGGCTCGTCGCCGCCGCCGCGCTTGCGGTTGCGCTTGCTTCGTCCTCGGCCGCAACCGCGCAAGGCGTGCCGCTGGAGGAAGGGCCCCTGGAGACCGGACCTTTGCAGACCGGACCTTCGCCGGCGGCGCCTCAGAAGGCGAAGCCGCGCCAGACGGCGCTCAAGAAGCGAGCGAAACATCAGGAGCCGGCCGGCCGGCAGATCACCGTCCATCCCCGGCCGTCATACCTGACCGCTGGCACGGCTGTGCCGGTTGGCTCCTACAACGGCTACGTGTACGACACCTTCAACCAGCCGACCCCGATCGAAGGGACCTTTTCGGGCATGCGCGGCCGGGAGCGCCTTACCGACCAGTTCGGCAACGCTGCGCCGGGGCTGACCCTGTTCAAGTTTTAGAAGCGGCGGGCGACCGCGCCGGCTGTGGAGCTTCGGTCAAGGGGAACAACGCCTCGACCGCAACCTCGAACCCTGGCGGATCGAGCCGTGCGACGCCCTTCGTCAGCACGCGAGTCTCGATCGCGTCGCCCTGCCCGCGCTTGTGGTGGATTGCGACGCGGCGTTCGGGATCGAGTATGAGATAGTGCTCGACGCTCGGCAGCGAGAAATAGCCGCTGAGCTTGTGGCCATGATCGATCGCGGCCGTGTTTGGCGACAGCACCTCGACGACGACAATCAGGTTCACGAGAAGGATCGCGTCGTCCGGCTGTTTGGGGCCGCAAACGATTGCGCCGTCGGGCGCATATACCGTGCGCTCGCCGGTCTGGACTCCAGGGCCGCTCCCGAAGACCTCACAGTCGCAGCCAGCTCGGCGCGCTGCGACCCTTAATGCAAGGGACGCCTCGCCTTTCGCACGGACATGATCGAGGCGCTCGGGCGTGATCCGCCTCACGACGTCGTCGTGCAATTCCCACCGCCCCTCCTGCGCCTCGGCCCAGACGAGAAAGTCGTCCACGGTCATTTCTGAGCCGTCGTGAGGGGGCGTCACGATCGTCAGAACCTTTCAGCGAAAACAGCCGCGGAAGGACATTATACGCCTCTCGGCGTCCCTTCGTCGCTCAGTTCATCGTCGGGATCGAGAACTGCGCCCCGTCCTTGATGCCGGATGGCCAGCGGGCGGTGACGGTCTTGGTGCGCGTGTAGAAGCGGATCGAATCGGGCCCGTGCTGGTTGAGATCGCCGAAGCCCGAGCGCTTCCAACCGCCGAACGTATAGTAGGCGACCGGCACCGGGATCGGCACGTTGACCCCGATCATGCCGACCTTGACCTTGGCGGCGAAGTCGCGCGCGGCGTCGCCGTCACGGGTGAAGATCGCAACCCCGTTGCCATATTCGTGGTCGTTGCACAGTCCCAGAGCCTCGCCGTAATCATTGGCGCGCACAACCGACAGAACCGGGCCGAAGATCTCCTCCTTGTAGATTCTCATGTCCTTCGTCACGTTGTCGAACAGACAGCCGCCCATGTAGAAGCCATTCTCGTAGCCCTGCATTTTGAAGTTACGGCCGTCGACAACGAGCTTCGCGCCCTCGTTGACGCCGACGTCAACGTAACCGCGCACCTTGTCCAGCGCCGCCTTGGTGACGAGCGGGCCGAAGTCGGCGCCGGCGTCTGTCGAAGGTCCGATCTTGAGCGATTCGACGCGGGGAATGAGGCGCTTGACGAGCTCGTCCGCGGTCCCCTTGCCGACTGGCACCGCGACCGAGACCGCCATGCAGCGCTCGCCCGCCGAGCCGTAGCCGGCGCCGATAAGGGCGTCGACCGTCTGGTCCATGTCCGCGTCGGGCATCACGACCATGTGGTTCTTGGCGCCGCCGAAGCACTGCACGCGTTTGCCGGTCGCCGTGCCGCGCGAATAGATATATTCCGCGATCGGGGTCGAGCCGACGAAGCCAATCGCCTGGATGTCGGGATCGTCGAGGATGGCGTCGACCGCTTCCTTGTCGCCATTGACGACGTTGAGGATGCCGGGCGGGCCGCCGGCCTCGACGAAGAGCTCGCCGAGCCGCATCGGCACGCCGGGGTCGCGCTCCGAGGGCTTCAGGATAAAAGCATTCCCGCAGGCGATCGCCGGCGCGAGCTTCCACAAGGGTATCATCGCCGGAAAGTTGAACGGGGTGATGCCGGCGACGACCCCGAGCGGCTGGCGCATCGAATAGAGATCAATGCCCGGGCCGGCCCCGTCGGTGAATTCACCCTTCATCAGGTGCGGGACGCCGAGCGCGAACTCGACCACTTCCACGCCGCGCTGAATGTCGCCCTTGGCGTCGGCGATGGTCTTGCCGTGCTCGCGCGCGAGAATGTCGGCGAGCTCGTCGTTATGTTTGGCGATAAGCTCGAGGAACTTCATCAGCACGCGGGCGCGGCGTTGCGGATTGACCGCCGCCCAGGCGCCTTGAGCCGCTTTCGCGTTCTCGACCGCGGCCCGGACCTCGGCCTTGGAGGCGAGCGCGACATGGGCGCGCACCGTGCCGTCCATTGGCTGGAAAACGTCCGCCCTCCGTCCCGAGTTGCCCGCGACCGACTTGCCGCCGATGAAATGCCCATACTCGATCATGTTCCGCTCCCTTGATGACAATGTCGTGGACGATTTATGCGCCACGATTTTGCGCACAGCAATCTCAGAGATCGCGCATCGGCTGTGCGGAATCTCCTTAAGCCCGGCCGCCCGCCCACCGAAGCCCATCCCCAGAGCCCCGGCGGTGCGCCTTGCGAGTTCCGCCTTGCGGCCCTAGCGTCAGGCGCGAGTCGCGCGCCACGAAACACCCAGAGATGAACCCCACCCCTGAGCCCTCCTCGACCCCGGCGGCGCTCTATCTCGATCTCATCGAGCGATGCCTGACCAACACCGTCTACGGCGACGGCTATACGGAGTGGCGCGCGCCCGGGGTCGAAAGACCTTTCGACCCCTCGCTCCGGGAACACGGCCGGGATTGGCCGCGGCGGGCCCACACGATGATCGGGCGGGTGAGGCTCAGGAACCTGCGTGAACTGGTCGCGACCGTCCTCCGCGAGGAGGTAAAAGGCGATCTGATTGAAACGGGCGCCTGGCGCGGCGGCGCCTGCATCCTGATGCGGGCGGCGCTCGAGGCCTTCGGGGACCTGGGGCGGCGGGTTTTCGTCGCCGATTCGTTCGAAGGACTTCCGGCGCCCGACGCGGAAACCTACCCCTCGGATCGCGGGGACATTCACCACACCTACGAGGAGCTCTCGGTTTCGCTCGACGAGGTGAAAGCGAATTTCGCCAAATACGGACTCCTGGACGACCGCGTCGTATTCCTCAAGGGCTGGTTCAAGGACACGCTTCACGCCGCGCCGATCGAGCGGCTGGCGGTGCTGCGCCTCGACGGCGACATGTATGAATCGACGATGGACGCGCTCTCCGCTCTCTACGATAAAGTGTCGACGGGCGGTTTCGTGATCGTCGACGACTATGGCTGCATCGAGAGCTGCCGCAGGGCCGTCCACGATTTCCGTGACGCGCGAGGGATCGCCGATCCGATCGTCGATATCGACGGATGGGGCGTTTACTGGCGCAAGAGCGGTGAAGCGCCGCTCGCAAGGCTCGGGCCGGTTCGCAATCCGGAGGCTCGCCCGTTCTGGTCGGTCATTGTTCCGCTCTATGAGCGCAGGACCTATCTCAAGCAGTGCCTCGCCTCGGTGCTGGAGCAGGATCCGGGACCGGGAGAGATGGAGATCCTGGTCGTCGACGACGCCAGTCCGAGCGACCTTTCCGGGCTGGTTCGAGAAGCCGGCCGCGGCCGCGTCCGTTATCTCCGCAACGCCTCGAACCTCGGTCTCTATCCGAGCACCAACGCGGCGATAGAGACGACGAGCGGCCGGTTCATTCACATCCTGCACGACGACGACTGGGTCGAGAACGGCTTCTATCGCAAGATGCAAGAGGCGATCGAAGCCTGTCCGGACGAGGTTGGCGTCGCCTTCTGCCAGTATGAAGTGCTCTTCGAGCGTTCGGGGCAGAGGTGGTCGCCGGACCCCTTTCGCGCCGTCGCCGGGCTGATGGACCGAAATTTTCTGATCCGGCTCGCGACCGGATGTCCGCTGAACTTGCCTGCGGTCGCCTTCGGGCGCGGGACGTTCGAGCGGGTCGGGCTGTTCCGCACCGACCTTCCGATGATGGCGGACTGGGAATGGTATGTGCGGAGCGCGGTGCAATGCAGCTGGCTCCATCTGCCGGAGCGGCTCGCCACTTGGCGAGCCGACTACGCGCATCAACTCACGCAGCAGCTCGTTGAGTCCTTCGCCGCGCAACTCGACTTCCGCAGAACGCTCGAGATCTTCGCGCGAACGCTGCCGGCGGGCGTTGCGGCCGCCGTGCTGCCCGAGGCGCGGACTCTGAGGGCCGGACTATATCTCGCCGGCGCAGCCGAATGCCTGCGCAAGGGCCGCGTGGACCTCGCCAGAAGGAACGTCTGGGAGGCGTTCGCACTTGGCGAAGCCGCGGCCGGCCTGCCCGAATTCGCCAAACTCATCGGGCGCCCGACGCCGCATGGCTGCGGGCGGAAATACGGACCGCCGGACTCGCGGCGTTCGCCCCGCGAGCCGGATAGGCGGGGGAGCCGTCGAAAGAGTTTCCGTGGTATGCCCGCAGCCCATGGACTGGGACAACGTCAGGGTCTTTCTCGCCGCGGCGCGCGCTGGCCAGTTTGTCGCCGCGGCGAAGCGCCTGCGGCTGGATCACGCGACGGTCAGCCGCCGGATTGCGGCCCTGGAATCGACCGTCGGAGCGAAGCTGTTCGACCGGCGCACGACCGGCGCGAAACTGACCAGCGCCGGCGAGCGGTTCATCGGCGCCGCAGAACAGATGGAGAGCGCGTTCCTGCACGCGCAGGGCGAGATTTCCGGCGTCGATCTCGAACTCTCGGGCGATGTACGTATCGGCGCGCCGGACGGTTTCTCGACCTATTACCTCACGACGGCCTTGCGCGACTTCGCCGAACGCCATCCGGGCGTACGCCTGCAATTGATGCCGCTGCCGCAATTGACCCCGCTCGCGCGGCGTGAGGTCGACGTCGTGGTCGGGCTCGACAAACCCGAGGCTGGGCGGTTCGTCGCCCGCAAGCTCACCGACTACACGCTCGGCATCTATGCGAGCGCCGCTTACCTCAAGCGCAACGGCGAGCCGTCCGACATCGGGGCGCTCAAGGCTCATAGGTTGATCGGCTATGTCGAGGAGCACGCGTTCTCGACCGCGCTCGACTATGTGCGCGAGCTCTTTGACGGCGCGCCGACCGGCTTCGAGAGCGCGAGCGCGGTGACCCAGCTCGAGGCTGTGCGCGCGGGCGTCGGCTTCGGCGTCGTGCACGACTTCATCGCTCGCCGGTTCAAGGACCTCGTCCGGGTGTTGCCCGAACGGCGCGCGATGCGCGCCTACTGGCTGGTCACCCACGAGGACACCCGCGGCCTCGGGCGCATCCGCGCGGTCGCGGATCATCTGGCGCAGGCGGCGGCGCGCGACCGCGCTATGTTTTTGTCACCGCAGCCCGGAATTTCACGGGGCGTAAGCGACGAAGCAATCCGGGGGCCGTAGGGAGCTCGACGTTCCCGCGTGTTGTCGGCAAGCCGACTGGCGCGGATCGAAGCGAGCGCCGCCTGCATGGAGCACCCCGGGCGCTAAAGCTTGCAACCAGGTCCCTGGCCGTACAAGAGTTCCGGTAGGCGCCTTTCGGGCGCGACCACAGGGCCATGAGTACAGATGCATTGAGGCGCGCCCCAAGGCGGTTCACAATTTTCATGAGTTCCCGAGAATCTGCGGGCCTATCTTAGACATCGACAGCTTTGGCGTCCAAGGAGCGCTCATGAAATACGCTGTTATAACGCCCTATTACAAAGAGCCCACTGAGAAGCTCTGGCGTTGCCACGCTAGCGTAAAAGCCCAAGTCATCGCCGCCGCCCACGTGATGGTTGCCGACGGCCATCCAAATCCCGCAGTCGACGATTGGGCCGTTACCCACATCCGACTGCCAATACCGCAGAACGACACCGGCTACACTCCTCGAATGATTGGCTTGCTCGCCGCATCCGCCCTTGACTACGAAGGCTACTTGCTCCTCGACGCCGACTGCTGGCTCGAACCAAACCACATCGAACAAATGATGCTCACCCAGCGGCAGACGGGCGCCGAAATCATCACCTGCCCCCGCAACCTCCGCCGTCTCGACGAGAGCCTCATGGGCGTCTGCACCGAAAGCGATGGCGTCCTCTTCAACGACTGCAACTGTTACCTGTTCACCAAAGCGGCTCTGGTCCGACTTCGGCCGCTGTGCTTCGCCGATCGCGGCAAAGCCTATTTTGCGGATCGCGCCCTGTGGACCCACCTGCGCGCCACCAAAGCGCCAATAGCCCGCGCTCCGCTGCCAACAATCAATTACGAAACGACTATTCTTGCACACTACCTGAACGCCGGAGAGACGCCGCCCCCGGGAGCCAAAAACGTCACCTTTTTCAGCGACGCGAACGGCACGCGGCCTTTGACCGCCGAGGAATCCGCTGAGCTTAGAAAAGACCCTCGCTACCGCGTGGCCCCAATGACCTACAACGACCCGGACCTTGGCGCCGGCCAATGAGATGCAGCTTCCAACCGGGACCGGCGAACCCGCGTGTGTGCGAGCCTCTGGCGAAGGCGGTGACGGCACAGGCGATGTTTCGGCGATGCGTCTTCCCCTCCCCACAAGAGCGGGGAGGGGGTCGCCTACTGCGCCGTCAAGCCGCCATCGACCATGAATTCGCCGCCGGTGGTGAACGAGGATTCGTCGCCGGCGAGAAAGAGGATGGTCGACGCGACCTCTTCGGCCTTGCCCATCCGGCCCATCGGCGCGGCGCGCGAGAGGCCGGCGCGCACCCGCTCGGGGTCCTTCGCCCGCGCGATGCCCTCGAGCACCATCGGCGTCTCGGCGAACGAGGGATGGACCGAATTGACCCGGATCTTGTAGCCGGCGCGGGCGCAATGGAGCGCCGCGGACTTGGTCAACAGGCGCACCGCGCCCTTGCTCGCGCAATAGGCCGCCGAAGACGCGTCGCCGATGATGCCGGCGACCGACGAGAGATTGACGATCGAGCCGCCGCCGCTCTCTTTCATCGCCCGCACCGCTTCGCGGCAGCCAAGAAACGTGCCCTCGACATTGACCGCATTGACCTTGCGCCAGTCGGCGAGCGTCGCCTGCTCGATGTTGCCGAGGATGCCGATGCCGGCGCTGTTGACCAGGATGTCGAGGCGGCCGAGCGTGGCGAGGACCGCGTCGACCACCGCGCGCCAGCGCGCTTCGTCGGTCACGTCCTGGGCGAGTACGAGATCGGCGTCCGGCCCGAGCATCTTGAGGCCTGCTTCGTTGCGGTCGGTCGCGGCGACCTTGGCGCCTTCGGCATGGAACAGCGCCGCCGTCGCCCGGCCGATGCCGGAGGCCGCGCCGGTGATGAGCGCGACCTTGCCGGCGAGACGTCCCGCCCCTGCCCCCTGCATCGTTTTCTCCCGTGCTTAGACCGAGCGGGCCTGATGAGC
Source organism: uncultured Alphaproteobacteria bacterium (assembly GCA_963794155.1). Classification (GTDB taxonomy): domain Bacteria; phylum Pseudomonadota; class Alphaproteobacteria; order Rhizobiales; family Beijerinckiaceae; genus Roseiarcus. The sequence goes on from CAWCCX010000016.1 coordinate 476,014, forward strand.
GCTATTTTGGCGCCATGCGAAGCGCCCCGTCGATGCGAATCGTCTCGCCGTTGATATAGCCGTTCTCGACGATATGCACGGCGAGCGCCGCGTATTCGGCGGGCGCCCCGAGGCGCTGGGGGAACGGCACCGAGGCGCCGAGCGAATCCTGCGCCGCCTGCGGCAGCCCGAACAGCATCGGGGTCATGAAGATGCCGGGCGCGATCGCGTTCACCCGGACGCCGATCTGCGCCAGTTCACGCGCGATCGGCAGGGTCATCGCCACCACGCCGCCCTTGGAGGCCGAATAGGCCGCCTGGCCGATCTGGCCGTCGAAGGCTGCGACCGAGGCGGTCGAAATGACGACCCCGCGCTCGCCGTCGATCGGCTCGAGCTTGCCCATCGCCGCCGCTGCCAAGCGGATCATGTTGAAGCTGCCGATCAGGTTGACGCGAATCACTTTCTCGAAGTCCGCCAGCGGATGGGGCCCGTCGCGGCCAACGACGCGTTTGGCGACGCCGATCCCGGCGCAATTGACGAGCACCCGCGCCGGCCCATGCGCCGCCGCGGCTTTCGCCAGCGCCGCCCCTGCCGAGGCGTCGTCGGCCACGTCGCCGACGACGGCCAGGCCTCGAACCGCCTTGGCCGCCTCCTCCGCCGCGGCCGGGTTGAGATCGAAGACAGTGACTAGCGCGCCCCTGGCGGCGAGCGCCTCCGCCGTCGCACGGCCTAGCCCCGAGCCGCCGCCGGTCACGATCGCTGCAACGCCGGAAAGTTTCATCGCGTCTTCTCCTCGCCCCGGCGGACTTTCTAGCCGCGCTCGCTGAGCCCGCCGACGCGGTCAGCGACCGCGTTTACAGTTGCGCCCGATCAGTCGAGCTTCACGAACAGCCGCCCACCCTCGACCTTGACCGGATAGGTGGCGAGATTGACACAAGCCGGGGCGCCTTTCGCTTCGCCGGTGGTGAAGTCGAACTGGCCGTTATGCATCGGGCATTCGATTATCGTGCCGGAAACGAAACCGTCGGCGAGTTCGACCTGCTCGTGGGTGCACAAGCCGTCAGTAGCGAAATAGCGGTCGTCGGCGGTCCGGTAGAGCGCATACTGGCGCCCCTGGTGCTCGAACGGCGCAACGTCTTCGCGCGATATGCGGTCGGCGGCGCCGGCGTCGATCCAGGCCTCGCTCACGGGCGTGATCCTCTCCTGCTCAAGTTCTTGCCGCGGCGGCGCCAAACGGCGCGGGCCGCGCCGCTCGCGGCAGCTCCCGCCGCACGCAATAGGTCGGATCCTTCAACTGGCGCGCCAGCGCCGGGATGATCTCGCGGTAGGCAGCGATGGTGCTCGGATAGGGCGCGGGGCAGTCCGTCTTGATCGCTTCGTGCAGCTTGGGGAGCGCATGATACGGGATCAGCGGGAACAGGTGATGCTCGACGTGGTAGTTCATGTTCCAATAGAGGAACCGGAAGATCGGATTCATGTAGACGGTGCGGGAGTTGAGCCGGTGGTCGAGGACGTCCTCGGCCAGACCGAGATGCTGGGTCATGCCGAAATAGAGCTGCAGCCAGGCGCCGTAGAGCGACGGAAGGCCGACGAGCATCGCCGGCAGGATCGAACGGAAATAAACGCAGGCGGCGATCACTGCCGCATAAATCGCAAGATAGATGCGCGCGGTCCTGTAAACTTTCGGGCGCTCGCTCTCCGGGACGAAGGTCGCTTCCTCCTCGGTGAGCCGGCCAACCGCGTGCAGGAACACCTTCTCGAAGAAGATGACGGCGTTCTTGAGCGAGAAGAGGTTGAGAAACAGCGACAGAACGTCAGGCGGGCGCGGGGTGATGATCTCCGGGTCGCGCCCGACGATGACCGTGTCGGTGTGGTGGCGCGTATGGCTCCAGCGCCAGATCTCCGGCTCGCGCAGGATCATGAAGCAGGCGATCTGATAGACCGCGTCGTTCATCCATTTGGTCTTGAAGGCGGTGCGATGGCCGCATTCGTGCCAGCGGCTGTCGGAGGCCGAGCCGTACAGCACGCCGTAGACGAGAAAGAACGGAGCCGCCGCCCAGCTTCCCCAGCACCAAACGCCGAGTCCGCCGGAGACGATCAGCGCCGCAAGCCAGATCAGCGTATCGCGGATCGCTGGGCCGTCATCGCGCTGCATCAAGGCCTTGAGTTCGGCGCGGGCGATCGGCGGCGTGTACCATTTCGCCGACGCCAGTCCGGCGGCGACGGCCTTCTCGGCCTCCGGGCCGACCAGACTGTAATCGCGAGCGTTGAGCGCCGCTGGCATCGGTCTCCTCCTTGCCTTAAGTCCGCCCGCCGGGAGAATGGAGCCTACCGGCAACCCATCTGCGGCTCAACATCCCCGGGTTCAGAACCCGTCATACGGTCGCCGGGCGTGGGTCAATCGCCGTCCCGCGGGGGGTTCCCGCCGGGCGCCGCATTCCGAGCATTTGGAATGATTATTCCATACTTGATTCCTTTTGGAATGTTTGTTACACGGATCGCGGACGGCGCCTGACAGCGCCCGGGCCTTTCGGGCCAGCCGAATGCGCCGAATCTTGAGCGCTTGCCGCTTCGGGAACCGGGCGAACCGGGGCGCTATGGGAGGAACGAGGAATGAGGGCTATCCTGACTGCGCAGGACGCCGTCGCCTTCGCAAAACCCTCGTCCGCGGCCGGGGCGACCCGTTTCGCCGACAGGCATCCCTTTCGCACATCCATTCTCACTGGCGGGCTCCATGCGGCCGGAGGCCGTCCAGGCGATCGCCGTTCAACGGTTCAAGTCGGGAGGCCGCGTGAAGATTCCGGGCCTCGCGTCTTGCGTAGGGCAATGTCGCCCATCAAGGAGGCAACCGGATGAAACACTTGATCAAGACGACCGTCGCCGCAGCGGCGACACTGATGGCCGCCGCGGCCGTCGGGGCGCCGGCAGTAGCGGCCGAGAATATCCACATCATCGTCGTCAGCCACGGCCAAGCCAACGATCCGTTCTGGTCGGTGGTCAAGAACGGCGTGGTTGCGGGAGCCAAGGACATGGGCGTCGCGGTCGACTATCGCGCCCCTGAAACCTTCGACATGGTCGCAATGTCCCAGTTGATCGACGCGGCGGTCAACCAGAAGCCGTCCGGCCTCATCGTCTCGATTCCCGACGCGTCGGCGCTCGCCCCCTCGATCAAGAAGGCGGTCGCCGCCGGCATTCCGGTCATCTCGATGAATTCCGGATCGGACGTGTCGAAGTCTCTCGGCGCGCTCCTTCATGTCGGTCAGGACGAGGAGACCGCTGGCAAGGCGGCCGGCGAGAAACTCAAGGAAATGGGCGGGAAAGTCGCTCTCTGCGTCAACCAGGAAGTCGGGAACGTGGCGCTTGATCTGCGCTGCAAGGGCTTCACCGAGGGCTTCGGCGGCAAAGTGACGGTGCTGCCGGTGTCGAACGAACCGGCCGAAGGCCGCGCGAAAGTGAAGGCGGCGCTCGCCGCCAATGGCGACGTCGACACGATCCTCGCGCTCGGGGCGGGAACGGCGGGCGAACCGTCGATCGCGGCAGTCAAGGACTCAGGCAAACAAGGCAAGATCAATGTCGCGACCTTCGACCTCTCGCCCGGGTTCCTCAAGGCGGTGGCCGCGGGCGACGCCGCATTCGCGATCGACCAGCAGCAGTTCCTGCAGGGCTACCTGCCGGTCGTGTTTCTGGCCAATTATGCCAAGTACGGTCTCATGCCAGGCGGCAACGTGCCCTCAGGCCCGAACCTGATCACCAAGGACAAGGCCGCGCAGGTCATCGAGTTGTCGGCGAAAGGCATCCGCTAACCCGCGAAGCTCGGTGGAAGCGACCTTTCGCGTTCGGTCGGGGCGGTCGCGCCCAAGGGCGTCCCCGACCGCCTAAGTCTGCCGGCCGCATCGGCCGCTCGAGGGAGGAGATGCGTTAATGAGCCAAACTCAACCGATCGCGCCGCCCGGTCAGCCGCTGAAGCCGGTTCAGATCGCCGACGAGCGGCTGCGCAAGACGTCTTTTCTGACCGAGGCCATGCGCCGGCCAGAGCTCGGCGCCATTGCTGGCTTGGTCCTCGTCGTCATTTTCTTCCTGTTCACCGCCGATGCGTCGATGTTCACGCTGAGCGGGGTGATGACGATTTTGGCGCCCGCCTCCCAGCTCGGGATCCTCGCGATCGCCGCCGCGCTGCTCATGATCGGCGGCGAGTTCGATCTTTCGATCGGCTCCATGATCGCCTTTACCGGCTTGGCCTTCGCCGCCTTTCTGGTCAATGCCCATTGGCCCCTCTCTATCGCGATCGTCGCCACGCTGGCGTTCGCGTGCGTTCTCGGCGCCATCAACGGACAACTCGTCATCCTGACGAGGCTTCCGTCCTTCATCGTTACGTTGGCGTTTCTGTTCATCCTGCGCGGCCTCACCCTGGTCGGATTGAAGTTCGCGACCGGCGGTTCGACCCAGCTGCGAGGCGTCGACGAGGTGGTCCAGGACGGTGTGGTCAAAGGCCTGTTTTCGGGCGTCGCCTTCCAGGAACTTTTCTCGTGGCTCGCGGGCCAGGGTCTGATCGAGAAATTCGACACCGGCCTGCCGAAGGTCAGCGGCGTGCCGGTGTCGATCATCTGGTTTATCGGCTTTGCGATCGTGGCGACCTGGGTCCTGTTGCGGACCCGAGTCGGCAACTGGATCTACGCGGCCGGAGGCGATCCGAACGCGGCGCGCAATTCTGGCGTTCCGGTGAGCCGGGTGAAGACCGGCCTCTTCATGCTGACCGCCTGCGCCGCGGCGCTGGTCGCGATCCTCACCGTGCTCGACGCCGGCTCGACCGACGCGCGGCGCGGAGTACAAAAGGAGTTCGAGGCGATCATCGCCGCCGTGATCGGCGGATGTCTCCTGACGGGCGGCTATGGTTCGGCGATCGGCGCCTTCGTCGGCGCGATCATCTTCGGCGTCGTTTCGATCGGACTGACCTACACCACGTTCGACAGCGACTGGTTCCAGGTCTTTCTCGGAGCGATGCTCCTCATTGCGGTGCTGTTCAACAACTACATTCGCCGCAAGGTCACCGGCGAACGCTAAGCGGGAGAGCCGATCATGAGCGACACGAACGCGAACGGGTGGCCGCCGATCATCGACGTCCGCAATATCGTCAAGCATTTTGGCCCGGTGATCGCGCTTTCTGGCGTCTCGATCTCCGTTCGGTCGGGCGAAGTCCATTGCCTGCTTGGCGACAATGGCGCGGGCAAGTCCACCCTGATCAAGACTTTGGCCGGCGTTCACCGTCCGACCAGCGGCGAATATCTTGTCGAAGGCGAGCCGGTCTCGTTCGCCAGTCCGCGCGACGCGCTCGATGCCGGGATCGCGACCGTCTATCAGGATCTCGCGATGATCCCGCTGATGTCGATCACCCGCAATTTCTTCATGGGGCGGGAGCCGGTGATCGGCGTAGCGCCGTTCCGGCGAATCGATTTCAAATCCGCCCATGACGTCACGCGGGAGGAGATGCACAGGATCGGGATCGACGTGCGCGACCCCCATCAGGCGGTCGGGACGCTCTCGGGCGGCGAGCGCCAATGTGTGGCGATCGCACGGGCGGTCTATTTCGGCGCGAAGGTGCTCATCCTGGACGAGCCGACCTCGGCGCTTGGCGTCGCCCAGACCTCGATGGTGCTCAAGTACATCCATCTTGTCCGACAGAAGGGGCTCGGGGTCATTTTCATTACCCACAACGTGCGCCACGCCTATGCCGCCGGCGATCGCTTCACCGTGCTGAACCGCGGCAAGACCCTCGGCACCTACACCAAAGCCGAAATCCCGATGGACGATCTGCAGAACCTAATGGCGGGCGGTAAGGAGCTGCAGCAGCTCTCGGGCGAACTTGGCGGCACCGTCTGAGCCTGCGCAGCCGGGCCACCCCCGCGTCAGCAGATGCTGCGACCTCAGATGTCACCGCCGCCTTTTGGCCGAGCGAGGGCGAACACCTTCTCGACCGCCGCGTAGTCCTGGTAGCCGCATCGGGCGAGCGGGTGGGCGCGGGCGGTGTCGAAACGGCCGTCGAGAAGAAACTCATCGTCGATGTGAAAGGCGACGACCTCGCCGAGCGTCAGCACGGAGCCGCTCCACGCGCCGCTGACCGATCTGATCTCGACCACCTCGACCACTTTGCATTCCAACGCTGCGGGGCTTTCGGCGACCCGCGGCGCGGCGACCAGGCGGCAATCGGCCATGGTCAGTCCGGCGCGCGCGAATTCGTTGTCGCCGCGGGCGAACGGGGCCGAGGTTTCGTTCATGCGCTCGCGCAGATCGAACGTCGCGAGATTGGCGACAAACTCGCCGCTTTCCTTGGCGAAGGAGGCCGAATCCTTCCAGCCTTCGCTGGAGAAGCCGACGATCGGTGGCACGCTGCAGAAACCGTTAAAAAAGCTGTAGGGGGCGAGATTGATGCGCCCATCGAGGGCGCGGGTCGAGATCCAGCCGATCGGACGCGGGGCGACGATCGCCTTGAATGGGTCGCGCGGGAGTTTCGTCCGGTCGCGGTCAGCGGTCGCATAGAACATCGGCGGCCTCACTCGGGAAATCTTGTCATGATCTCGTCAAGCGGCGGCCGCTGGCGATCCTCGATCGCCGCAGTCGCCTTGCCGATGTGAATGAAGCCAGCGATGCGCTCATGCTCGGCAAGGCCGATCGCCGAGCGAAAGCGGGCGTCGTAGGCCATCCACCCGGTGAGCCAGGTGGCGGAGAATCCGAGCGCGCGGGCGGCGACGATCATGTTCATGCACACCGCGCCGGCGGACAGCACCTGCTCCCACTCCGGGATCTTGGGATGCGGAGCGGCGCGCGAGACGACCGCGACGACGAGCGGCGCGCCGACGAAACGCTGCTCTTCCTTGGCCCGGGCGGCTTCGTCCAGGTCGGGCCGGTCCGCGACGCTGATCTTAAGCGCAAGGGCGCCCGCCCGCTCGCGCGCCTTGCCCTCGAAGACGACGAACCGCCAGGGCGCGAGCTTGCCGTGATCGGGAACCCGGGAGGCCACGGTCAGGATCGTCGTGAGCTCATCGACGGTCGGCGCCGGCCCGGTCATCAGCGGCGGGGGAACGGATCTGCGGCGCTTGAGGAGCGAAATCATCTCGTTCATCGTTGCTTTATCCGATGGAAAGGGTGGCTCTTGGCCGAATTCCAGACGGCTGTAAACCGCCCTCGATCCGCCTCAATGTAGCGTCACCTGCCGCGCGGGACCTTCAAGCTCCATGGGTCAGCGGCGACAATTTCTGTAATGCGAGGCGGATTGGGACCGATTTGGCGATTTCTTGCGGCTTTGGTCGCGCTGTTGGCGCTGATCCCGTCCATTGGCGCTCAGACGCCCGAGAGCGCGCCCGCCGGCGCCCAGATGCCGGGGAACGCGCCCGCCCAGGCCACGCTTAGCCTGTCCGCGATCTTGAATGGCGGCGCCGCTCCGCTCACCGGGGGCTTGCGCTGGCGGGTCTTCGCCGCCCAGGCCGATCCCGACGGATCGCATCCCCAGATCGTCGAATCGAGCCTTGCCCAGCCGACGCTGACGATTCCCGCCGGCGAGTATGTGGTGCATGTCGCCTTCGGGCTCGCAAGCGCCGCCAGACGGGTGACGCTCGGGGCCGAGGTCCGCTCCGAGCGGCTCACTCTGTCGGCGGGGGCGCTCAAGATCGAGGGAACCCTCGCCGACGCGCCGATCGACCCGTCGAAGCTCACGCTTTCGATCTACGTGCCGCAAAACCGCAACCCGCTCGGCAAGCTCGTCTACGCCAATGGCAAGGCGGGCGACATTATCGGGCTGCCGGAAGGCTCCTATCATATCGTCTCGACCTTTCTCGATACTGTCGGCGCGCATTCGGGGGTGAGCGCGGCGGCCAATTCGGGCAAATCGGCCGTGGTAGCCCCGTCCGCGGCGATCCCCTCCAATTCGATCGTCAACGCCGACATCAAGGTGACCTCCGGCAAGCGGATCGACGTGACGATTCGACATCGTTGCGCCACCATGACGCTCAAGCTCGTCAACAAGGCCGGCGCTGAGGCGCTCGCCAACACCACCTTCACCGTCCTCACGCCGGGCGGCGACGTGATCCGCGAGCTTGTCGGCGCCTTTCCCTCGCTGGTGCTCGCCGAGGGCGAGTACGTGGTCATCGCGCGCCACGAAGCCAAGATCTACCAGTCGACCTTCCAGGTTCAGACGGGGATGGACCGCGACGTCGAAGTTGTTGCAGAAGAGAGCGGCAAACAGGGGCCGTGACCGGATGCAGACCTTCTTCGTCCAAATCAAATGCGCGCTCGGGCGGACCTATGAGGTCGCAAGCGCGCTCGCGGAAGCGGAAATCGCCTCCGAAATCTATTCGATCGCCGGCGACTACGACATACTGGCCAAATTCTACGTCGAGTCGAACGTCGACATCGGCCATTTCGTCGGCCACAAAGTGCAGGTGATCCCCGGAATCGTCGACACGCGCACCATGATCACGTTCAAGGCGTTCTAGCCGGCGCGAAGCGCCGAACGGTCGATTGCGCGCCAGCGCGGCTCCGCCGAAGGTCTTATTCCACCGTCCAACCACAAGTGGCTGTTTCCAAGATGCGCTTAAGATTCTCTCCCGCTCTCGCCTTCAGCCTCGCTCTCGTCATTCTCGCCGCCGCCGCGCACGCGGCGGAGACCGAATTCCTGTTCGACGCGCTGCACGGTAGGACACCCTATCGCATCTCGTGGGACAAACTAATGAAGCTCGTGCAGCCCACCCCCGACTGGCTCGTTGAGTTCAACCGAAACTTCGATGGCGTCGCGAGCCAGATCACGAGCCTCACCATCGATGGCAAGCCCTATGAGATCTCCTTCGTCTGCAAACCTGCCGACTGCGCCGGGCACAAATTCGTCGTGCTGTTCGACGCTGACGCGGCGCACGCCTATGGCGCCCTCGGCGGCAAGGACAACGATCCGGCGTTTTTCGGCGGCCCCTCGCAGGCCGAGCAGGACGCGCTCACGAAGGCGGTGAAGGGGTAGGAGGGCCGAATCGCTCCGGCGGCGTTGGTCGGGCGCTCTCGCCGGCGGCGATGGAGCTTTTCCTCAAGACCTCGATCCGTGGAATCGGGCTTAGGGGGGACGCTCGCCCATGACCCAGACGTTTCAGATCCTGATCCTGCTGCTCGTCGTCATTTCCGCGGTTGCGGTCTTGGCGAGGCGATTGGAGATCCCGCCGGCGATCCTCCTGGTGATGACCGGCGTTGCGCTCGCCCTCATTCCCGGACTGCCAACGCTGCAGCTCGCGCCCGACCTCGTCCTGGTGCTCGTGCTGCCGCCGGTCGTTTACTCGTCCGCGGTGGCGATGAGCTGGCGCGAGTTCCGGTTCAATCTGCGCCCGATCGGGCTGCTTGCGGTTGGATGCGTCGTCTTTACCGCGGCTGCGGTCGCCGCGGCGACCCATTGGCTCCTCGGCTTTCCGTGGACGGTTGGGTTCGTCCTGGGAGCGATCGTATCTCCTCCGGACGCCGTCGCGCCGTTAGCGGTCGCGCGCCGCATGCAGATGCCGAGGCGCCTCATGGTGGTCCTGGAGGGAGAAGGATTGGCCAACGACGCTACGGCGCTCGTCCTTTATCGGTTCGCGGTGGTCGCTGTGAGCGTCGGAGCGTTCTCGTTCACGCAAGCGGCGGGGAGTCTGGTCGCAATTCTCGCCGGCGAGATCATCTGGGGAATTGGCGTCGGCTGGCTGATGCTTCGCCTCAGGCGTTGGGTCCGCGATCCCAAAGTCGAGATCATGCTCTCGATCCTCACGCCATACGCCGCCTATTGGCCGCCCGAGCAGCTGGGCGGCTCGGGCGTCCTCGCGACGGTAGCGGCCGGGCTCTACATCAGCTGGAACGGCCTTCGGTTGATCAGCGCCGCGACCCGGCTTCAGGGCATCTTTTTCTGGGACTTCCTGGTCTACCTGATCGAAGGCATGGTGTTCCTCATCACCGGACTACAAGCGCGCACTCTGATCTCCGGCATCGCCTCCTACTCGATACGCGAATTGGCGGTCGCCGCCGCCGTGGTCAGCGCCGTGGTCATCCTGGCCCGTTTCATTTGGGTCTATCCCGCCGCCTATCTGCCGCGTTGGCTCGTTCCCGCCATTCGGCGAAGGGACCCCACGCCGACCTGGCAGTTCCTGTTCGTGCTCGGGTTCACCGGAATCCGCGGCGTCGTTTCGCTCGCGGCAGCGCTCGCGATTCCGTTTACGATAGCCGACGGGAGGCCCTTTCCGGACCGCGACCTGATCCTGTTTCTGACCTTCTGCGTGATCTTTGTGACCCTGGTCGGCGAAGGCTTGACCCTGCCCTGGGTGACGCGCGCCCTTGGCCTCGCGCATGCGGGACGACGAGAACGGCAAGAAGAGAGAAACGAGGAGTTCCGGGCGCGGAGACGCGCGCTCGAGGCTGCGATCCATGAGCTCGACCGGCTGACGACCGAACGCCAGGCGCCGGAATCCGTGGTCCGGCCGATTCGCGTCGCGCAAGGCGATCGGCTCAAGCTCGTCGACCACCGCAATGACGGCGACGCCGGTCACAAGAAGCTGGTCGATCTCGGCGACGAGATCGAGTTTTCGCTCATCAACGCCGAGCGGGACTTCGTCAACAACCTCTATCGCGACGGCGAACTGAAGGATGAGCAGCGCCGGCATATCGAGCGCGAGCTTGATCTGCGCGATGCGCATCTGGCCAATCTGCGTTCGACCGAATGAGCCGGAGCGACCCCCTCACGCCAGCTCAAGCGTGAACGGCGTCCCTTCGTAGCACGCCTCGCCGCGGCCGATTGCCGCAATCGCCTCGTTCATCCGGCCCCGCCTTCCGAGCGCGTCGTCGGCGAGGGCGACCAAGCGCGGATTGGGCGAAGCGGTCGGAGAGGCGGCGCGAATCGTCCTTGCGATAGCGAATTCGTCGCCGCCGGGCTTCAGCGCGCACGCGGCAATGTACGCGGCCGCCGTCGAGCGGCTGACGCCAGCGAAGCAATGGATCACCATCGGCTCGGCACGGTCCCAGGCGCGGACGAAACCGAGCAGCTCTTCGAGGTGGATCCTGTCCGGCAAAATCTGGCCGGGCGTCGGCGTGACAATGTCCGAGACCGCGAGATAGAGATGGCGCTCGGGCTTGATCTCGATCGGACGATCGAGGTCGGCGCCGGGGCTGAGCAGGGTGACGAGCGAGCGGGCGCCGGTTTTGGCCACGATTTCGCCGATCAGGGCGAGCGAGCAGACATGAAGGCGCGGCATACGGCGTTTTCCTGGCGGCGACCTTATAGTGTCCCGGCGGCCCCCGCGTCGAGTTCGGCGAACCGGGCGAGGAACTGTGCTTCGACCGCGCCCGGGCGCATCGGCGCGAGATACGCGGCAAAGTCGCGGGGCGGCAGGTCGGGCGGGCCGAACAGTTTGCGCGCCTCCGCGATCGAGAAGCCGGCGAGCGCAGTGGCCTCGAGATAGGCCGAGGCGCGATCGGCGATCTTGATCGAACGGTTGAGTTCGTCCGGCGATTCGGGGGGCAGGCCGAAGCGGATATGGATCGCCCGCTTCAAGCGGTCCTCGATCAGCCTGTAGTCGCCGCCGATCGCCGCCTTGAACGGCGAGATCATGTCGCCGATGACATATTCGGGCGCGTCATGCAGCAACGCCGTGAGCCGCGCCTTGCCGGACGGGGAGGCGAGAGAGGCGGCGAACAACGCCTCGACCAGCAGCGAATGCTGGGCGACGGAAAAGATCTCTGGCCCCTTGGTCTGACCGTTCCAACGGGCCACCCGCGCCAGACCATGGGCGATGTCGCCGATCTCGACGTCGAGCGGCGACGGATCGATGAGGTCGAGACGCCGCCCCGACAGCATCCGCTGCCAGGCGCGGGGCCTTCCGCTCTCGCTCACGGTCTGAACTCGCGCGCCAGCCCCCGGCAGGCCTCGTGACGACAGCAGTCTACCAGATGGTCGTTGACCATGCCGGTCGCCTGCATGAAGGCGTAGATGATCGTCGGGCCGACGAAATTGCCGCCGCGCCCTCGCAGGTCCTTGGCGATGGCTCGCGAAACCTCGCTCTCAGCCTGCATCTCAGACATGCTGCGGCGTCCGTTCTGGACCGGACGTCCGTCGACAAAGCTCCAGAGATGACGGGCGAGCCCGCCTTTCTCCTCGAGGTCCAGCGTGATGCGCGCGAGCGCTGCCGTCGCCTCGATCTTTGCCCGGTTGCGGACGATGCCCGCGTCCTGCATCAGCGCGTCCTTTTTCTTTTCGCTCCAGCGCGCGATCTTCTTCGGGTCGAAGCCGTCGAACGCCTTTCGGAACGCCGGGCGCTTGCGCAGAATCGTGATCCAGGAGAGTCCAGCCTGGAAGCCGTCGAGCACCAGCTTCTCGAACATCGCCCGATCGTCGTATTCCGGCACGCCCCATTCCTCATCGTGATAGGCGAGGTAGAGCGGATCGCCGCCCGGCCAGGGACAGCGCAGGAGGCCGTCGGCGCCGCGCGCCGCGGTCAAGACCCGCGGCGGCTTCTCTCGTTCGGGCATTCACGATTCCCCTTTCTCAAAGAACGTCGGTTGCGGGGATCAGTCTTGGCGCGGAGCGCGACGGGGTTCAAGCAAGCGTCTCACAACCATTTGACCGGCTGGGAAATCCCGCAATAGGCTTCGCCCCTCCCGCCGGCGTATTCGAGGATTCCTGGCATGACCTTCCGCGCCGTTCGAGCCGATAAAACCGACGACGGGCACAATGTTCGGTTCGTCGAGATGGAGGACAAGGAGCTCATGGAGGGCGACGTGACGATCCGCGTCACCCATTCGACCGTCAACTACAAGGACGGGCTCGCGCTCAGCGGCAAGTCGCCGATCATCCGCCGCTTTCCGATGGTGCTTGGCGTCGATCTCGCGGGAATCGTCGAGGCGTCGGTCCGGCCGGACTTCGCTCCCGGCGACGAGGTCGTGCTGACCGGCCATGGTCTCAGCGAGACCCATTTCGGCGGCTACGCCGCCAAGGCCCGGGTGAACGGCGACTGGCTGGTCAAGCTGCCGGCGGGGCTGACCCGCGCCGAGGCGATGGCGATCGGCACCGCGGGCTTCACCGCAATGCTGTCTCTGATGGCGGTCGAGCGGGCGGGCCTCAACCCCGCCTCGGGGCCGGCGCTGGTCACGGGAGCGGCCGGGGGCGTCGGCTCGATGGCGATCGGGCTCCTCGCTGGCAAAGGTTGGAAGGTGGTCGCCTCGACCGGGCGGCTCAGCGAAGCCGCCTATCTGAAGACCCTCGGCGCAGCCGAGGTCATCGACCGGGCGACGCTCGGCGCGCCCGGCAAGCCGCTCGGCAAGGAGCGCTGGGCGGCGGCGGTCGACAGCGTCGGCTCGACGACGCTCGCCAACGTACTGGCGCAGACTCAATACGGCGGCGCGGTCGCGGCCTGCGGCCTCGCCGGGGGCATGGACCTGCCGGCGACGGTCGCCCCGTTCATCCTGCGCGGCGTCTCACTCCTCGGGATCGACAGCGTCCATTGCCCGACGCCCCGCCGGCTCGAGGCCTGGGGGCGGCTCGCCGCCGACCTTGACCGCGACAAGCTCGCGGCGATGACCCAGGCCATTCCGCTGGATCAGGTGTTCGACGCCGGAGCGCGGATCGTCAAGGGCGAGACCCGGGGGCGGCTGGTGGTGACGATCCCGTAAGGAGTCACTTATACCAGTTCTATATTGTGTATGATCGAGGCCAAGCGCGCGACAGCCGCGAAGCGGGCGAGGAAACACGCGTCCGAACAAGGATTTGCGCAGGGACGCGAGCAGGGAATTGTTTCGAGCGAGCAGGGAATTTTTTTGACCCGAGCAGGGAATTTTTTTCGCCGGAGCAGGGAATTCATTGGCGGGGGAGGAGACGCGCCAATCCACTGGCGCGCCTCTACGCAGACCGCTTGGATCCCTGACCGACGAACACCTTCAGCGCCGCGAGCACGCCCTTCGGATCGAACTGGCCCTGATAGACGGGCAGCGGCGGGGGGCCGCGCTTGAGCAGGAGGTAAATCGCCTCCCATGCCGTGCGAGTGGAGTATTCGAACGTGAACGCGATGTCCTGCTCCAGCTCGACATACTGGCCGATGAGCCCGAGATTGGTCACCCCCTCCGGAACCACGGGCGGGCGGTCGCCGCGCTGGCGGCGAAGCCAGATGTTGTTCACGTAGGGCAGATTGCAGGGAATGCAGATCGACGTGCTTGTGATCGCCGCCATGTCGCTGCTGCTCAAACGAAGATGCTGCAGCAATTCTGTCAGGATCTCCCTGCCCGAGCATTGATGCATGGGTTTCGTCACCCAATCGCCGTTGCGCTCGGGATAGAGCCCATAGCCCCACCAGACAGATGTCCCCGGCGGCTGGCTCAGGACTTCCGGCTGCTCGAAGATCGACAGCGAGATCACCCAGTTCGAGTCTCTCAAAGTCAGAAGGCCCCCGCTTCCCGGATCGCTGCGGGTCAACACGGTCATCTGGTCCAGGAACTCCGTCCCGGTCGTCGTGACCGTGAATGTCACCCATCTCGAATCGGCTATCCGATCGTCACCGAAGAACGCGTCCGGATTGCCGAAACCCTTGTGCTTCTTGGCCAGCCGCTCCCATAAGGCCCATGACCGCCCAGGGTTGGCCGGCGGCCCCGGCGCCCTGTCCATCGTTCCCGCCGAACGGTCGGCGGCCTGCGAGCCGGTCGTCACCAGCACAATGTCTTCGGGCGCGACCGCGACGGAGGCCGGAGCCCCGCGGAGCTGGTAGTCGAGCCGGTTGGCGGTTATGCGGCCAGGCGACTCGGCGAAGCCGATGTCCTCTACGAAGGTGCCCTTCGCGAAGTTCACGTTCTCCTTTTCGAGCCAAGCGACCAGAGGTTTGACGAAGGCCTCGTGCTGGTTGAATTGCGAGCGCAGAACATGCGCCATGGTTGACAGGTCGGGGAACAGGTAGACGAAGCGGTTGAGGTAACGCCGGAACTCGATGACGCTATGCTGCGGCAGCGAACCCATGAGGGTCGACCAGAGCAGCCAAAACTCGGTCTCGAAGAACTTCGGGGAGAAGGTGTCCTTGATGAGCCGACCGTCCAACCGCGCTTCGGGCGTGAGCGACAGCTTTGCAAGAGCGAAGCCGTCGCTGAGGCTAAGCCCGTACCGCGGCCCATGAACGGGGCGAAGGTCGCGATCAACGATGTGCGTTTGGTCGACGAAAGGGTGCTCGTTATTGAAAGTGAGGAATTGCTCGCTAACGGAAATGGTTGGGTAGGCTTGGGTGGGGATCGTCGCGAGCAGATCCAAAGCGCAGCGGAATTCCTTGTCAAAGATGGAGCCAGGCAGATTGTAGCCGCTCTTCGCATCGCCGTCTAAAAAGAACCCACCGCCCAGCTTCTCATCCGCCTCGTAGATCGTGATGTCCGGGCCGGGCGCCTTGGCGTTCCGGATGAGCAACGCCGCCGCCGCCAATCCACCGAACCCGCCGCCGACAATATGCGCCTTCATCTCGCTCCCCCTTGGGCGCCAATCACTCTCCCGCGTCCAAAGATCTAACTCGTCCACTTTTCCGGTTGCGCTGGTTATCACTTAGGGACGATGGGAGCAGTGACGGCGGTCACACAACCGCCAACTCACCCTCTGTTCGCTGGTAAGCGGATTTGGCGCGCCGCCGACTTCGCCGAGCTTGACGTCGCGGCCGCCGATCAGAAACGCGCCCGCGCGAGCGGAGCCGTCGCAGCATCCCCCGATTGACCAACCGGAAGAGCATATTTCCCTTTCGGTAACTTCTCGGCGCCTACAATTGCCTCCGCCAGTAAAGGCGTGCGTGTGCGAGCGTCCGAATCGTAAATTCGATCCCGAACAGATTGACCCCCGGGCCGGCGAGGCGTCGCGCGCTCGCGCGAGGGCCCTGGCGGAGCAGTTTTGCGAGGCCGGTTTCCCTCGCGGCTTTTGCCTTTCTGGCCTTGCCGGGCGTTCCTCCGGCGCTCGCAGCGGAAGACGTGGAATCGCTCGTCGACTCCGTTTGCCGAATTATCGATTCCTCGGCGCTCGCCCAGCATCTCCCAGTCGCGTTCCTGACCCGGCTGATCTGGCAGGAAAGCAACTTCCAGCCAGACGTCGTCAGTCCCGCCGGCGCCCGCGGCATTGCGCAATTCATGCCCGGCACCGCGGCCGAGCGCGGGCTCGCTAACCCCGATGATCCTGAGGCCGCGATCCCCAAGGCCGCGGAGCTCTTGGCCAACCTGAGGCAGCGCTTCGGAAATCTTGGTCTCGCCGCCGCCGCCTATAACGCGGGCCCGACGCGCGTGACGAGCTGGCTTGCGGGCGCGGGCGAGCTGCCGCTCGAAACGCGGGATTACGTGATGATCGTGACCCGTCATCCCGTCGAGGACTGGAGAGGCGTCAGCGCGGCGAAACTAACCGACGACGCCGTCTTCCCCGATTCGTCTTGCGTCCAGCACATCGCCGCCGTGAGCCGCGCTGGAGCCGCGGCCTTAGCCAGCTCGGCGTGGACGCCCTGGGGCGCGCAGTTCTCGATCGGCTTCTCGAAAGGGGTAGCCATGTGGAATACATACGCTAGCGCCTTGAGTACATACTTGCCTTCGCTGCCAATTCAGAGGTTCTACGACACGTATATTTCCCTGCAGCTTCGCTTGGACGTTATTGTCTGCGCCGCCCTGATTTTGTTCCTTCTTGCTTATATCCGTAGGCCACTCAAACATATTCGCGACGAACTCCGGCGAAACAAAATTCAGTTGGAGGCTATTCTTCGCTCCGGTACATTAGATTGGACAAAACCGATAATTTCGAAACCGGTTATGGCGGTTGACCGCAGAGAATTCCTGCATGCGGAACCGGCCGAGCGCCTGTTTGAGAGGGCCGAGCCGCGCGTATTGTGGCGGCGGCTGGCGAGTTTTGACCCCGGGCGTCATGCGGCGCCTCTCAAGCTTTTTCGGGCGCTCGGCCCGAAAGGCGCCACGATGTCGCAAACAGCCGGATCGGCGCCGGCCGCTCCAGCACCGCCCGAGCCCCCCGCATTGGCTGGCGATCCGGTTGTGGCGTCCGACTCCGCGGCTCAGGACAAACCCATAACGTCGTCGCCCGAACTCATTCCGTTTGCGGACGCCGCATGTCGCCAGCCTCTGCCTCAGGTTAAAAAGGCAAAAGCCCGCGGCTTGAAGCGGCTATCGATCGGAAGCGGTTTGGCGGTGTTTGCGGCATGCGGCGCCTTTGCTGTTTACGCTTCGCCCCTGTACTCGACGCTCGGCGCCGCGAAGAGCCAGGCGACCGCGGCTCTTGCCGCAGCTGTTGATGTCCTCAAAACGCCTCTGGAAGCGATCACGGGCTCAAAGAGACGCGAGGAGGAGCAGGCCGAGATGCGCGACCTCAGCGCCGCGCTCGCACAGACGACGGTCCGGCTGGACCAGATCGAGCATGAATACGGCGCGCGTCTGGATAAGCTCAGCGAGCGCATCGACCAAGATTCCTCCACGAGATTTGCCGATATTGCGGCGAGGCTGGATAAGTTGGAGCAAAAGGCCGCCGCGCCGGTTACGCCCGTTTCTGAATTTGCTGGTGTCGTGGCGAGACTCGATACGTTGGAGAAGAGAGCCGCCCTTGCGGCTCAACCCGCCTCCCAATTTGCCGACATCGCGACGAGGCTCGACAAACTGGAGAAGAAAGCCGCCATCCCGGCGACGCCTTCGCCTGGAGGCGTCGAAAGCGGGCCGCGGCTCGACAAGGGAGAGAAAAGAGCCGTCGTCCCGGCCGCAAGTTCGGCCACGCCGCTTGCGCCTCCAACGCCGAAACAATGGACGCTTGTGGCAAAAGCGGAGCCTTCCGCCCCGAACGGGAGCGCCGGACCGGACAACCCGAAGCCTCCGCTCCGTGACTATAGCGTCGAGGATGTGCGGTTCGGCATTGCGCTGGTTCGCAGTCGCCATGGTTCGCAACAGGTCGCCCCGGGAGACATGATCCCTGGGGCAGGACGCGTATTACGAATTGAGAGAGAGGGCGGGAAATGGGTCGTCGTGACAAGCCTCGGCATCATTGCGAGCGGTCCGGCGCCCTACTAGCCAGGTTGGCTTTGGCCGCTGGCACAGTCTGCGGCCCCTGGGCGACAAACACGCGTACGCACTGCGGCCCGCAGGATTGCTCCTCAAATCGACACCAATATGGCAGGTTCTGAGAGCCGGCCGGTCGAACCCCCTGTCTTGACTACTCGATTCAGAAGGAGGAGTCTCCGCCCCATTCGACGCCAAAGGAAACAATCGACGCTGATTCTGTTTATGACCCGGACGCCTACTCTCGCGTTGGTTTCGTGACGGTGAGTTTTCACCGGTGTTCAGAAAAATCGAACAATTTCTTGCCAAGATTCTGTTTTCTCGATAGAGTTGAATTGTCTGCGGATCGCGGTGCGTCGAAATGGGAGAACGACTGCGGAGGCTGACTTCTGACGACTGGCGAAATCCAATCGGCAGGAACCCAACGTACCATCGGGGAAGCCATGAACAAAAGGCAGCTACTCCAAGCCCTCACAATCTCTGCGAAGTCCGCACTCGTGGCGGCGACTGTTACCGTGCTATATGGGCTTGTCACCAAAGACTATACACAGGTAATTCCCGCGGTAGTGTTTACGTTTGGTACCGCGATGAGTATCTCAGGATATTACGATCGGCGTATCCAGCGTCTTGGTCTCACGAACGTCTAGAACTTTTTACTAGTGCAGAGGCTTTATTACGGCGCAGCCTTTATTAGGGCAGAGCCTGCGCTGGTAACCATTTCGCTACCGATCGCAAATGAAGGGTAAGTGAAGTATGTAGCGCCGCCCGCGGTTTGGTAAGCGACTACGCTGTCACCGACAACAATTATGGCACCGCGATGCCAAAAGCAATTTGTCCTATTAGATATTGCAAATGCTCCTTGTGCTCTACTTCCCCAACTAACGAGCACGCCTTATTACGCAGATCGGAAATGTCCTTCAGGATGGCGTCCGGATTGAGTTTTTTCGTGTCAAACGTCTTTGCGAAAGGAATGGCAGCGGCCAGCGCTTCAATGCTAGTGAGGTGGTCAACCCCGATATCGTTTAACGCGAGCTCCTCTTTATCGATGAAACTATTAATCTCGGCCAAACTTGACAAACTATTCTTCAGATCGACATCTATTGTGGGCGTCACTTTAAAAATCATTTCTTTGAATTGTCCATCCTCTGCCAACAGGCCGAGCGCCCTGCATGCTTGTTCAGCGATCTCCTTTGCGTGATCTTTCGGGTCTTGTGAGGTCGTCCAAAGGAAATGGATCTGATTCGCTGCGTCCGCGATATATTTGAAATGCTCGGAGAGGGGTGTCCCAGCGGACGAAATACCCGAATTCAGTAGCGTTATGCATGCTGAAAGAAGAGAAACCTGCGCGATTCGTTTCAAAATCATTGTCTCCAACCCAAAATTCTGAACGCTCACTGAGCCGAACAGGAGGGAGCGAAACGCGCGCTGCCCTCAAAATTGTCATCGTACATCCAAATCGCGCGCGTCAACCGTGCAAAGTGATTCATGCTCCACCCATCACGAAACATCAAGGTCGCGGAGCGCGCCACCCCCCCCATCCCCGCAACATGGCGCATTCGGTAGAACGCCCGACTTTTGACGGGCCTGGGGGCGGGGCGCCGCGGCCGATAGGCTCCGATCAGAGTCGCCTCACACCGTCCCCGGCCCGATCCGCTGCTCGAGCGCTTCGTACAGAGCGTTGCGGGCGCTGAAGGCCTGTTCGAGCGCGGCGACGCTGACCCGCTCGGCGCCTTTCTCCAAGAGCCAGCCGGCGAGCTCGGCGACCTTGCCGCGGGCGCAGTGCAGGGCGACGAAGCCGTGCGGATCGACGTCCTCGCCGGTCGCCGAGACGGCGCCGAAGCGCTCAAGCGCGGTCTCGACGGCCAGATGGGCGGGGCTCGGCAGGCGGGCGCGGACCTCGCGCGACCTCGAGGCCTCTTCACTCGCCGCGATGCGGGCGAGGATGTCGCGCGCGGCTTGTCTCGCTTTCTCGCCCCAGGGCGCGGTCAGCGAGGCGATAAGCGTCGCCTGCGAGCGCAGGATCACGCCGTCATCGAGGGGTTTCAGAGCATTGGCGGCAAGCGTCGCGCCGGTCGTGGTGATGTCGACGATGAGCTCAGCCGCGCCCGAGGCCGGCGCGCCCTCGGTCGCCCCCAGGCTCTCGACGATCCGGTAGTCGGCGACGCCATGCTCGGCGAAGAAGCGGCGGGTCAGGTTGACGTATTTGGTCGCCACCCGCATCCGCTCGCCGCGCTTGGCGCGGTAGGCCGAGGCGACATCGTCGAGATCGGCCATTGAGCGCACGTCGATCCAGGCCCTGGGCGCGGCGACGACCACATTGGCGTGGCCGAAGCCGAGCGGGCTCAAGAGCGCGAGGCGCGCTTCGACGTCGGGGACCTTCTCGCGCACCAGATCCTCGCCGGCGACGCCGAAATGCGCTGCCCCCGCGGCGAGCTGGCCGACAATCTCGGCCGACGACACATAGGCGACCTCGACTCCGGTCAAGCCGGCGATCGCGCCGCGATAGTCGCGCACGCCCCGCCCCTGGGTGAGCTCGAGGCCGGCGCGGGCGAAGAACGCGGCCGCAGCCTCCTGCAATCGCCCCTTGGAAGGGACGGCGAGGACGAACGGGCCCTCGGCCCCGTTGCCGGGATAGGCGGCCATCAGCGCTCGCCTCCGTTTGCGAGCCGGTCGAGGGTGATCGCGGCCCCGACGGCGGGAATGTCCGTAGGCGCGCCCAACCGCCGGGCGAGCCCGTCATAGCGTCCGCCGGCGAGCGCGGTCCTGGCCCCCGGCGCCGCGGCGTCGTGCGCCTCGAACACGAAGCCGGTGTAATAGTCGAAGTCGCGCACGAAGGCGGCGCTGAAGCGGATAGCCTCGATCGGCGCCCCGCGCGCGGCGATGAAGCCGTTGCGCAATTCGAACCCGTCGAGCGCGGCGCCGATGTCGAGGCGGGCGGAATCGGCCAGGCGCCGAAGCGCGATCGCCGCCTGATCGGGATCGCCGGAAATCGCCAGGAACGCTTCGAGCACCGCCCGTTTCTCGGCTTCAATCGGCTCGCCGGACCTCAGCGAAGCCTGTTCGAGAAACCGATCGGCGATCTCGCCGGCGCTGCGCCCGCCGACCGCTTCGATGCCGGCGATCGCGAGCAGATCCTCGACCAGCGCCTTGGCGCCGGCATGGTCGGCGCTTTCCAGCGCCGCCAGCACCCCGGCTTGCGCGAGCGCGCTTTGGCTCGGCCGGCTCAAAATGGAATCGAGGCCGCGCCCGCGGGCAACGCCGCGGCGGAGACGCCGACGCCATACCTCGGGAATTTTGAGCGATTCGAGCACGGCCTCGAACAGGCCGGCGTCGCCGAGCCGGGCGGCGAGCGCCCCGCCTCCCGCGGCGGTCGCCGCCTCGAGGCTCAGCGCGAACACTTCCGCATCGGCCGCCTCGGCGTCCTTGCGGCCGAAGCTTTCGAGCCCGGTTTGGGTCTGCTCGCCGGCCTGCCCGGCGCGGGCGCGGAACACCGGGCCGAGATAGGAATATTCGGCGACGGCGCCGGCCCGGTCTGAGGCGAGATAGGCGCGGCAGACGGGAATCGTATATTCGGGCCTGAGGCAAAGCTCTTCGCCCGCGGCGTCCGCGGTCAGGAACAGGCGGCGGCGGACCTCCTCGCCCGACAGGTCGAGAAAGATCGCCGCCGGATGCAGAATCGGCGGCTCGGTCCGCTCGAACCCCGCGGCGAGGAAATGGTCGAGCGCCCGCTCCCCGGCGCTTCGTGGCGCCCGGTTCGCAAGATCGCCGCTCAGCGGCGCTTGGCCGGCTGAATCGGCTGGGGTCGGCTCAAGCGTCACCGAATGGCCCTCACTGTCCAAGACGCCCCCTTTAACAAAGCCGCTTGGGCAGCGCAGCCCTTTTCCGGGGGCAGAGTGAACGCAAAGTTCGCGCTGCGGGGCGATCGCTCCGGGCTTCATGGCGCCGTCCCGCTGGCTGTGGACTCCCCTCTCCACCGCGCTACGCGCGGTCCCCCTCCCCGCTTCGCGCGGGAGAATGGGAGCGGCGCCGTCGCGCACTCCTCCCCTGGGCTTCAGCGCGAGGAGGGGGATCACCCCGAATGCGCGGTGGAGGGGGCAAGTTGCCGGCGCGGCCCGGCCATGGTCGGATGGAGCAAGGGAGCGCGCCGCCGAATCAGCCTCGGGGCCATCTTGCGAGCCGATGAAGCCTGCGTCCGCATTGCGCCTCATGCATTGGGCCGTCCTCGCCTTCGTCCTTCTGGCGCTCGGCTGCGCCTGGGCTCAGGATTCCCACCCGCTCGACCTCGACCAGACGCGCGCGGCCCTCGCCTCGACCGAGGCGGCGCTCAGGGACCACAACATCAGCGACGCCGATCTGCAGGCGCTGCGCGCCCAGAACGATGCGCTCGCCCTTACGCTTCAGGGGGCTGTCGCGGATCTCACGCCCCGCCTCGCCGCTTCCGCCAAGCGCCTCGCGGAGCTCACGCCCAAATCGGGCGAGACCGCGCCCACGACCGACGTCGCGGCCAAGGAGCTCGAGAGCGAGAAGAAGCGGCACGACACGCTCGACGCCAACCTGCGCGCCGCCCGGGCGATGCTGCTGCAGGCCGACGACCTCAGCACCCGGATCAGCGCCGCGCGCCGCCAATTGTTCGCGCGGCAGACCTTTGCCCGGTCGTCGAGCGTCCTCAATCCGCAGCTTTGGACCGCCGTCTGGCGGGAAGTTCCAATCGACGCCGAGGTGATGCGGAGCCTGGTCGGCAATTGGCTCGGCGCCGTGGGCGAACGGCTGACGCCGGCGGTGAAAATCGGCATCGCCGCGCTGGCGGCGGCGCTGGCGCTGGCCGCCGTCCCGCTCGGCTGGCTCGCCCGCCGGGTCGTCCATCGCGACCCCGAAGCCAGCGCGCCGAGCCGGCTGCGCCGGGCGCTCGCCGCCGCCTGGGCCTTCTTCATCTTCGCTGCGCTGCCGCTGATCGCGCTCGGCTTGCTCGCGAGCGCCCTCGACGCCTACGACCTTTCCGATCCGAGCATCCAGGGCGTCATCGACGCGGTGCTCGACGCCGCCCGGGTGCTGATCGTCGTCAACGCGCTCGCGCGCGGGATGCTGGCCCCGTATTTCCCGGCGTGGCGGCTTGCGCCGATGAGCGATCGCTCGGCGACGATCTTCTATCGCGTCGCCATGACCATCGCAGCGATCTGGGCCGCCGAGCGGCTGATCGAGCCCGCCGCCGACGCCGTCGCCTCGCTCAACATCGCGGTCGCCGGGCGGGCGATCGGGGCGACGCTTGCCGCGCTCACGATCGCTTACGCGCTGCGACTGCTCGCGCTGCGGCCGCCTCGCGCCGCAGGATCGCCGCCTGCGGACGCGTGGGCGCCCGCCAGGACGCTCGCCTGGGCGCTCACCGGGGTCATCTTCGCCGCCGCGCTCCTGGGCTACATCGCCTTCGCCACCTTCATCATCAATCAGGCGATCTATCTCACCGCCCTCGGCGCCCTGCTCTATCTCGTCGACTGCATCGTTCAGGACGGGACCGAGGCGCTGCTCAAGCCGGAGGCGCCGGTCGGCGCGCGGCTTCTGGCGATGATGGGGCTGCGCCGCAACGCGCTCGCCCAGATCGTCGTCATCCTGCAAGGGGTCGCCCGGCTCGCAGTGGTGGTGATCTCGATCGCTGCGGTGCTCGAGCCCTGGGGCGTGCAGTCGCAGGACTTGTTCGGCGCGCTGAGGGCGGCCTATTTCGGCTTCTCGATCGGCGGCGTCACCCTATCGCTGTCGTCAATGATCGGGGCGGCGGCGGTGTTCGCAGTCGTCCTCTTCGCGACTCGGCTGATCCAGGATTGGCTCGGCTCGCGGCTCCTGCCCCAGACGCGCCTCGACGCCGGGGTCAGGAACTCAGTCAGGACGATCTTCGGCTATGTCGGCGTGATCGTCGCGGTGCTGCTCGCGGGGGCGCAGATCGGCCTCGACGTGCAGAAGCTCGCGCTCATCGCCGGAGGCCTGTCGGTCGGCATCGGGTTCGGCCTGCAGACGATCGCCAACAATTTCGTCTCCGGCCTCATCCTGCTCTGGGAGCGCGGCATCCGCGTCGGCGATTGGGTGGTCGTGGGCGGCGAGCAGGGATTCGTGCGCACCATCAACGCCCGCGCGACCGAGATCGAGACCTTCGATCGCGGCACCCTGATCGTCCCCAACGCCAATCTGGTCAGCGGCGTGGTCAAGAACTGGGTCCACAACGACCGGGTCGGTCGCATCATCGTTTCGATCAACGTCGCTTATGAGAGCGACGTCGAGCAGGCGCGCGACATGCTGATCGCCGCGGCCAAGACGCATGAGGAAGTGTTGGCGATTCCGGCGCCGACGGTGCTGTTCTCGGAATTCGGCGACTGGGCGCTCAAGCTCAATCTCGTCTGCTTCGTCGACGACATCGAGCTCGCCGAGCGGACTCGCAGCGACCTCAATTTCGACGTCCTGCGCCGGATGCGGGAGGCGGGCATGCGCATTCCCTACCCGGCGCTCCCGCCGCCGGCTCCGCCCGGAAAGTGACAGGGCGCGGCCTCAGGCCGCCGCCGTCCGCCCTGCTTCCCAGCCGATGATCGCCTGCTTGCGCGCGAGGCCCCAATGGTAGCCGGTGAGCGCGCCCGAGCGCCCGAGCACGCGATGACAGGGGACGACGAACGAAACGGGATTGCGGCCGACCGCGGCCCCGACGGCGCGCGCGGCCCTGGGCCTCCCGATCTTGCGGGCGATGTCCGAATAGGTGGTCGCCCGCCCCATCGGCACGCTGAGCAGGGTCTCCCACACCCTGAGCTCGAAATCCGTGCCGATCATGACCACGCGCAGCGGCGCGTCGGGGCGCCAGAGCGCCGGATCGAAGGCGCGGCGGGCATAAGGGAGGGTCGCGCCCTCATCCTCGATGAGCCGCGCCCGCGGCCAGCGTCGCGCCATGTCGGCGATCGCCCGCGCGCGATCGCCCTCGTCGACAAAGCCAAGCCCAGCCATGCCGCGCGCCGCGGCGACGACGATCGCCTCGCCGAACGGGGAGGGGTGGAAGCCGTAACAGAGCCTGAGATCGTCGCGCCGGTAGTCGCCGGGCGTCAGGGCCTCATGGGCGACGAACAGGTCGTGCAGCCGGCTCGGACCGGAGAGGCCGACGTCGTAAGCCGCGTCGAGCACGCTGGCCGAATCGCGCAACAGCTCGCGCGCCCGTTCGATGGTGATCGCCTGCAGGAACGCCTTCGGCGTCAGCCCGGCCCAGCGCTTGAAGACGTGCTGGAAGTGCGAAGGCGAGAGGCCGACATGCCCGGCGATCGCCTCGATCGACGGCTGGTCGCGATAGCGGGTGGAAATGAACTCGATCGCGCGCTTGACGGTCGCGTAGTCCGCGCTGGCAGCCGGGGGGGTTGGCGTATCGAGCATGAGTCTGGTCCAGGAATCGTCCGGCGTCCGGCCGCGCCCAAGGAGCTCGCCGGCATGTGACCCTTACCCGCGCCGGCGGCGGGCGCCCACCCGAAAACGACGGTCGCGGCGGCGCCAGTCCTCAGACTTCGTCGAGCGAGGGGTCGTCCCAATTGCAACTAGCGCTCACCGCGAATCGGCCAGCGCGTCCCAGCCCCATGTGAGGAGCGGCAGCGCATCGCGCGCGAAGGCGCAAAAGTCCGCGGCCAACGCCGGCGAGGCGATCGCCGCCGCAGCAACGGGCCTGAGGCAGATCAGGTTCTTGAGGCGGACCGCGGCGGCGATCTCGGCGTCGTCGATGGCCTCGAAGCCGCGCGGGGCGCGCTTGAGCGCATCCTCGTCCGATAACGCGAGGCCGGCCTTCCTGAGCTTCGCCGTCATCGCCCTGAAGGACTTCGGCGCGCGTGCAGCTGCGCCCCGCAGCCGCCCGAGCTGATCCGGCTCCGGCATATAGAAACCCGCGGCGAAGAAGCACTCCTCAGGCGACAGGTGGAAGTAGAGGACACCGGGATCGTTTTTTCCGCCGGACCGGGTCAGCGAGACGCCGGCGTTGGTCTTGTAAGGGTCCTTGTTGGCGGAAAAGCGCACGTCGCGGTTAATACGGAAAAGTGACGACTTGCGGTCGCCCTTAATGGGAATTTTTGCTTTGGCGAGCCGCTCCGCGACATCCTCGACCAAGTCTCCCATCGGCCCCTTGATGGCGCTTTCGTAAGTCGCGCGGTTCGCCTCGAACCACTCCCGGCTCTGATGGAAGGCCAGCGCCTTGAAGAACGGCAGCGCCTTCGGACTGAAGCCTTGGAAACTCATGGAGTCAGCTCCGGCGCCGTCATTGCGAGCGCAGCCAAGCAATCCATGGCCACTGCCCCGCCCTACGAATCTTGGATTGGTTCGCTGCGCTCGCAATGATGGTCAAGCGTCATCGATAACCGCCACAAGCGCCTCAAGCCAATCCCGTCGGCGCGGGGCCGCCGCTCGCCCAATCCAAAAGCTCGACCGCGTGCACGACTGGCGTCTTTGTCGCCGAGCCGATCTGGGTCAGGCAACCGATGTTGCCGGCGGCGATCACGTCGGGCTTGACGCGGGCGATGTTGGCGACCTTGCGGTCGCGCAACGCCTTGGCGATTTCGGGCTGCAGGATATTGTAGGTCCCGGCCGAGCCGCAGCATAAGTGCGCCTCGGGGATCGAACGGACGTCGAATCCGGCGCGCTTGAGCAGCGCCTTGGGCGCGTCGACGATCTTCTGCGCGTGCTGGAGCGAGCAGGCGGCGTGATAGGCGACGGCGAGAGGCCGCAGGCTTTTAAAGTCGAGATCAAGCCCGCCCGCGACTTCCGACACGTCCTTAGCGAGCCCCGCGACCCGCGCGGCCTTCTTCGCGTAGGCCGGGTCGTCGCGCAGCATATAGCCGTAGTCCTTGATCGTCGCGCCGCAGCCGGATGCGGTGACGACGATCGCTTCCAGCCCCTCGCCCTCGATCTCGCGCGTCCAGGCGTCGATGTCGGCGCGCGCCTGAGCGAGCGCCCGCCCCTCTTGGCCCATGTGATGGGCGAGCGAACCGCAGCAGCCCTCGCCATTCGGGATCACGACGTCGATCCCGCCGCGGTTCAAGAGGCGGATCGTCGCGGCGTGGATGTGAGGCGCAAGAACCGCCTCGGCGCAACCGCCGAGCAGCGCCATGCGCCGGCGCGGGCCGCCGGCGCCGGCGGCTGCGTACACGCCTGGCTTCTCGGCCGGCCCCGGCGAGGGAAGCGACGCCGGGGCCAGCGCCAGCATCGCGTCGAGCTTCGGCCCGATCCCCGGCAGGCGGCTCAGTGCGGGCTTGAGGAGGCGGCCTGCAGCCGCGAGCCGCAGCGCGGCGCGGAAACCCTGGCGCGAGGCGATGAGCCGAACGAGAACCGCGCGCATGAGCCGGTCGGCGAACGGGCGGCGGTAGGTCTCCTCGATCGCAACCCGCGCGTGATCGATGAGCCGCCGATAGTCGACGCCGGACGGGCAGGTCGTCATGCAGGAGAGGCAGGAGAGGCAATGATCGATCGGCCAAACGTCCTCGGCCTCGATCTTGCGGCCGGTCTCGAGCAGATCCTTGATGAGGTAGATGCGGCCGCGCGGGCTGTCGCGCTCGTCGCCCTGGGTCACATAGGTCGGGCAGGTCGCGGTGCAGAAGCCGCAATGCACGCATGAGCGCAGGATTCCTTCGAGTTCCCGCGTGCGCGGATCGGCGAGCGCTTCAGCGGAGAATTGAGTCTGCACGGGCTCCCCTCAAACGCCCGCGTACATGCGGCCGAAATTCAGGACGCCGTCTGGATCGAAGCTCTGCTTCAAGCCCCGGCTCAGCCGCAGCGCCAAAGGGGACGGGGGCTCAAATACCTCGACCGTGGCGCGCAGCGATTCCGGCGCGCGCATCAGCGTCGCGTGCCCGCGGGCGGACAGCACGGCCTGGCGAATCGCCGCCGCTGCGGTTTCGCTGGCCGCGGTCGCGACCCAGACGAGGCCGCCGCCCCAGTCGATGAAATGGGCGAGCGCCGTTTCGCCGAGGCTGGCGGCGAACGGCGCCGCCCGCGACGGGGCGAGGCTCACCCGCCAGACCGCGCGCTTGCGCGGCTCGGCGATGAATTCGGCGTCGCGGACCGAGCGCCACAGCGCGGCGGATTCTTGTCCCGCGACCTCCTCGACCTGGCCGAGGTCGCCGATCAGCGCAGTCAGCCGGCCGGCGCGGTAGTCGACCGAGTCAGCGAAGCCTTCGAGCCTGAGCATGGTGCGGGAAACGTCCAGCCCCATGCCCGAAGCCAGCCACGCCGCGCCGCTGACCCCGAACGGCGACGCAAGCGCACGGGTCATGGCCTCGACCGCCTTCGACTCGCCAAGCTCCGGCATGACGAGCGTGGCCTCGGCCTCGGGCCTGGGCGCGAGCTTGATCGTCGCCTCGGTCAGGACGCCGAGCGTACCGTGCGCGCCGCAATTGAGCTTGGTGAGATCGAGGCCGGTGACGTTCTTCGTCACCCGCCCGCCGCACCGGATAGTCTGGCCAAGTCCGTTGACGAGCTTGAGCCCCAGGACGCCGTCACGCACCGCGCCCGCGCTCGGCCGGCGCGGACCCGCAAGGTTGGTGGCGACCACCCCGCCGAGCGTCGGCTCGCCGGCTGAGCCCCAGAGAGAGCGCGGGCGCATCGGCTCGAACGGCAGCATCTGGCGATGCTCAACGATCGCCGCTTCGATCTCCGCGATCGTTGTGCCGGCCCAGGCGCTGAGCGTCATTTCGGCCGGCGCATAAAAGATGATTCCCGACATCGCCGCGCTCGACAGCAGTCGCCCTTCGGCGCGCGGACGTCCGAGGCCCACCTTCGTCCCGGCGCCGGCGATGTCGAGCTTCGTCCCGGTGAGGCGCGCCGCAAGAACCGCTTCGACCACGTCGGCCTCGCGCTCGGGCTTGAGCGCCGAGGTCATTCGGCCCGCTCGCCGAGCGGAAACACCTTGGCCGGATTGAGCCGCCCTTGGGGATCGAATGCCGCGCGCACCCGCTTCTGTTGCGCGAGCTCGACGTCCGTGAACTGACGCGGCATCAGCTCGCGCTTCTCGATCCCGACGCCATGCTCGCCGGTGAGGCAGCCGCCGAGATCGACGCACATTTCGAGAATGGCTGCGCCCGCCTCCTCGGCTTTGCCCCGTTCCTCCTCGTCATTGACGTTATAGAGGACCAGCGGATGCATGTTGCCGTCGCCGGCATGGAAGACGTTGGCGACCCGAAGCCCGAACGAGGCGCAGATCTCGCCGGTGCGCTGAAGCGCCTCCGGCAAACGGCTGGTCGGCACCGTGCCGTCCATGCAGATGTAATCGGCGACCCGGCCGGTCGCCCCGAACGCCGATTTGCGGCCTTTCCAGATCTGGGCGCTTTCCATCGCCGAC
Organism: uncultured Alphaproteobacteria bacterium; assembly: GCA_963794155.1. GTDB lineage: Bacteria > Pseudomonadota > Alphaproteobacteria > Rhizobiales > Beijerinckiaceae > Roseiarcus. Next base: position 505,355 of record CAWCCX010000016.1, read on the forward strand.
ATCGATTCGCGCGCGGTCCGCACGTTATGCGCTTTGGCGATCGCGCCGATCCTTCCCAGCGCCGCCCGCATCTCGGCGTCCGAGCCCTCGACCTCGATGATCAGCATCGCCTCGACGTCGAGCGGATAACCGGCGTGGGCGAAATTCTCGCAAATGTGGATCGCGGGTTTATCCATATACTCCATCGCCACCGGAACGATCCCGGCGCCGATGATCGCCGCGACGCACTGGCTCGCGTCCTCGACCGAATCGAAGCCGAACAGGACCGGACGCGCTCCTTCCGCCAGCGGAATCAGGCGCACGATCGCCTCGGTGATGATCCCGAGCTGGCCCTCGGAGCCGCACACGAGCCCGAGAAGGTCATAGCCGGGGGCGTCCATCGCCTCGCCGCCGAGATCGAGGACCTCGCCGTCCAGGGTGACGAGGCGAACGCCGAGCAGATTGTTGGTGGTGACGCCGTATTTGAGGCAATGGGCGCCGCCCGAGTTCATCGCGATATTGCCGCCGATGGTGCAGGCGAGCTGCGAGGATGGATCAGGCGCATAGAAGAAGCCTTCCGGCCCGACCGCCTCGGAGATCGCAAGATTCGTCACGCCCGCTTCGACCCGCGCGTAGCGGTCGGCGAGGTTGATTTCAAGAATGCGGGTCATCTTGGTGAGCGCGATGACGACCGCGTCCTCCTGCGGGATCGCGCCGCCGGAGAGGGAAGTCCCGGCGCCGCGGGGCACGACATTGACCTTCTCGTCGCGGCAGAGCTTTAGGACCCGCGCAACCTCCTCGGTCGAGCGCGGCAGCGCGACTGCGAGCGGCAGGCGGCGGTAGGCGGTCAGGGCGTCGGTCTCGAACGCCCGCCGGCCGGATTCGTCGGCGATGAGGCATTCCAGCGGAAGAATCGCCGCCAGGCGCTCGACGATTGCCGCGCGGCGGGCCAAGATCGATTCGTCCAGGCGCGGAAAGGCGATGTGGGACATTGCCCCCTCAATATAGGCCGGTTCCGGCTCTAGACTACCACAGGCGTCGCCTTCATCCCGGCGAGGCCGAAAATGCGCCGATAACGCTCGACTTCGTCGGGCGATCCCAACACCTTGTTCGGATTGTCCGAGAGCTTGACCGCCGGGCGCCCGTCCGCCTCCACCACCTTGCAGACGAGCGAAATCGCCTTGAGCGGGCCGTCGACGCCGGCAGGCGCGCAGCCGACGAAGTCGTTGGTCAGGTTGGTGCCCCAGCCGAACGACAGGTTGACCTGGCCGCGCAGCGCGCGCACCGATTCCTCGATCGAATCGACGTCCATCGCGTCCGAGAGTACGATCAGCTTCTCCCTCGGATCGCGACCGCGTTGCTTCCACCAGTCGATGAGCTCGCGCGCGCCGGCGATCGGCAGCTTCGAATCCGGCCGCGCGCCCTTCCAGTCCGCCACCCAATCGGGCGCGTTGCGAAGGAACGCGGTGGTGCCGAAGCAGTCGGGCAGCACGACCAGGAGATTGCCTCCGTACATCTTCGCCCAGTCCTTCAGCACCTTGTAGGGCGCTTCGAGCAAGTCCTCGTCGTCGTCGGCGACCGCGGCATAGACCATCGGCAACTCGTGGGCGTTGGTGCCGATCGCCTCGAGGCCGGTGTCCATCGCGTGCTTGACGTTGGAGGTGCCGATGAAACTGTCGCCGAGTCCCTCCTGCATCGCCTCGACGCACCAGCGGTGCCAGAGAAAGCTGTGGCGCCGGCGGGTGCCGAAGTCCGACACCCTCACCGGCCCCTCGCGCGCGAGGATGCGCAGCCGCTCCACTTTCGACCACAGCTTGGCCTTGGCCCGGGCGTAGAGCACGTCGAGATCGAACCGGCTCATCCCCCGCATCGCCGCGCGCGCCCTCAGCTCGTTGATGATCGCCAGAGCTGGGATCTCCCACATCGTCGTCCCCGTCCATGGGCCGGCGAAGCGCAACTCGTACTGGCCGTCGCGCCGCGTGAGCTCGTATTCGGGAAGCTGAAACGTCGCGAGCCACTCCATGAAGGCGGGCTCGAAAATCTGGCGCGTGCCATAGAAGCTGTTGCCGGCGAGCCAGATCAGCTCGTTCTTGGCCAGCCGCAACGTGCGCGCGTGATCGAGCTGGTCGGTGAGCTCGCGCTCGTCGACGAAATCCGCGAGCCGGACCGAGGTTGTCCGGTTGATGAGCTGAAAGGTCACCCGGCGCCTCGGATGCATCTTCCAGATCATCTGGAGCATCAGAAGCTTATAGAAATCGGTGTCGAGCAGCGTTCGGATCGCCGGATCGATCCGAAACGTGTGATTATAGACGCGGGTTGCGATATCCGTGGCCATTATGCGACCTTAAGGAGGCGAAGGCTGAGCGACAAGAGCGCCGCGCCCCGACGGCCAAGGATGCAAACCGACATGAACGCGACCCCGGCCGCCGACGGCCCGGCCCGGAACTCTCAGCCCCGCGTCGGGCTTTTCGTCACCTGCCTCGTTGACATCATCCGGCCGAGCGTCGGCTTCGCGGCGGTCAAGCTCCTCGAGGACGCCGGCTGCAAGGTGATCGTTCCAAGCCAGACCTGCTGCGGCCAGCCGGCCTACAATTCCGGCGACCGCGCGACCGCCAAGAGGCTCGCGCTTCAGGCGATCGACGCGTTCGAGGATTGCGATTATGTCGTCGCGCCCAGCGGCTCATGCGGCGGCATGCTGGCCAAGCATTATCCCGGCCTCTTCGCGGGCGAGCCCGACCTTGTCGAGCGGGCCGAGCGGTTCGCCGAGAAGTCGCATGAACTCGTCAGTTTCCTGGTCGACATCCTTGGGGTCAAAAAGGTCGCCGCGCGCTATGACGGAACGGTCGCCTATCACGATTCCTGCGCCGGCTTGCGCGAACTGGGCGTCAAGGCGCAGCCGCGGCGGCTCCTGGCGGGGGTCGAGGGCCTGACGCTGGTTGAACTCGACGAAGCGGAAACCTGCTGCGGCTTCGGCGGTCTGTTCGCGACCAAATATGGCGAGCTCTCGAATGCGATCGTGGCCCGCAAAGCCGACGACATCCGCGGCGCCCGAGCCGACACAGTGCTCGCCGGCGACCTCGGCTGCCTCATGAACATGGCCGGAAAGCTCAGCCGCGACGGCTCAGCCGTCAAGACGCGCCACGTGGCCGAGATTCTCGCCGGCATGGCGGACGGGCCGGCGATCGGCGAAGGCAAGTAGGGAGCCGCGCCAATGAGCGAGGCCGCGACTTCATCGCATTTCAAGGAGAACGCGCATGAGGCGCTGACCGACGCGCGGCTGCAAGGCGCGCTCGGCTTTTCACGCAACTTCGTCGGGCGGCGGGCAGCTGCGATCGCCCGGCTTCCCGAATTCGATGCGCTGCGAGACAGCGCCCGCGCGATCAAGGATCACACGCTCGCTCATCTCGACCTCTATCTCGAGGCCTACGAGCGCAAGGCGCGGGAGAGCGGCGGCGAAGTCCACTACGCGCAGGACGCCGAGGAAGCCCGCCAGATCGTCATCGACCTCTGTAAGTCGATGGGAGCAAAGAGCGTCACCAAGGGCAAGTCGATGATCTCCGAGGAGATCGGCCTCAACCATGCTCTCGAAGCCGCGGGGATCGAGGCGGTCGAAACCGACCTCGGCGAATACATCATCCAGTTGCGCGGCGAGACTCCGTCCCATGTCATTGCGCCGGCGATCCACCTCACGGCGAAAGACGTCGAGCAGGAATTCCGCAAGGCCCATCGCGACCTGCCGCCGGATCGCAGTCTCGCCGAGCCCGAGCAGCTGGTCAGCGAGGCGCGCCAGGTGCTGCGGGCCAAGTTTCTCGCTGCCAACGTCGGGATCACCGGCGCCAACTTCCTTATCGCCGAGACCGGAACCTCGGTCATCGTCACCAACGAAGGCAACGGCGACCTGACGCAAACCCTGCCGAAGGCGCACATTGTCATCGCGTCGATCGAAAAAGTCTTGCCCACGCTCGAGGACGCGGCGCAGCTTCTGCGGGTGCTCGCGCGCTCCGCGACCGGCCAGGACGCCTCGGTCTACACGACGCTCTCGACCGGGCCGCGCCGGCCGGGCGACCCCGACGGGCCGCGGGCCTATCATGTCGTCATCCTCGACAATGGCCGCTCGGCGATGCTCGGGGGGCAATTCGAGCCCATGCTGCGCTGCATCCGCTGCGGCGCGTGCATGAACCATTGCCCGGTCTATCAGGCGGTCGGCGGGCACGCCTATGGCTGGGTCTATCCGGGACCGATGGGCGCGGTGCTGACGCCTTCCCTAATCGGGGTCGCCGAGGGCGGCCAATTGCCCAATGCCTCAACCTTCTGCGGCCGCTGCGAAGCGGTCTGCCCGGTTCAAATTCCCCTGCCGAACATGATGCGGCATTGGCGGGAGCGCGAATTCGAGCGCCGCCTGTCGCCGGCGCCGCTGCGCTATGGCTTGGGGCTCTGGGCGTTTTTCGCCAGCCGTCCAGCGCTCTACCGCCTCGCGACCGATCTCGCCGCGCGCGCCATGCATCTTATGGGCCGCGGCCAGGGCCACTTCTCATGGCTGCCCTTCGCCGGCGGCTGGACCCGCTACCGCGACCTCGCGGCGCCGGAGGGGGCCACATTCCAGAGCCGGTGGCGGAGCCGCAGCGGGGCGGTGCGATGAATTCGCGCGAGGCGGTCTTCGCCAGCATCCGCCGCTCGCTCGCGGTCAGCGGCGACGAAGCGCCGCGCCGATTCGAGGTCGAAACGCGCCTGAAGGAAGCGCCGGCCGGCGTCGTCCCCAAGCGCGGGCAGGGAGATCCGCCGGCCCGTCTGGCGACTTTCAAGGCCGAAGCGGAGCGTGCGCAGGCGAGCCTCGCCGAAGTCGCGGATTGGACCGACGCGCCGGCCGAAATCGCCCGCTTCCTGCGCGAAAACAATTGTCCGGCGACGGTGCGGATGGGCGCCGACCCGCGCCTTGCCGCGATGCCCTGGAGCGCAACAACGCTCGAGATTCTGCACGGGGCCTCCGACGGGCGCGACCCCAACGCGGTTTCGGCGGCCTTCGCCGGAATTGCAGAGACCGGCACGCTGGCGCTCGTCTCCGGCGCCGACAACCCGACCACCCTCAATTTTTTGTCCGACAGCCACATCGTGGTGCTAGCGCGCGACGCCATCCTCGCCGACTATGAGAGTGTGTTCGCCAAGCTGCGTGGCGCCTACGGCAAAGGCGGTGCGCCGCGCACCCTCAATTTCATCGCCGGCCCTTCGCGTTCGGCCGACATCGAGCAGACGCTGCTGCTCGGCGCCCACGGGCCGCGGCGGTTGCATATCGTCATCGTCGGCTGAAGCCCGGCGGGCGGCGCCGCTCTCGCCGTCGTTGACCCTCTCGCGAGACAGCCGCGGCTGCGTCGAACGGCAACTCGATGGTTGTACCGCAGCGCGAAATTTTTCTTCGCATCCGCACAAATCGCCACAGTCTTGTCACGCTTCGAGGTTACAAACGTGTAACGTTCGGTTGGACTTGGGGGTAACATGTCCATGAACTCAGCGAACCCGCGTCGCTATGCGATCGCGGCGGGTTATGGTGCGATTGCGGTCGGACTGCCCTACGGGGCTGTCGCTTATGTATCATCTCCCGAAACGTCAGCTTGGGCGCTGATGGCGTTGTGCGTCTGCGGGCTCGGTTTCGCCGGATACCGTCGCTCCCGCGGCAACAGGCTTTCGCCTGGGATCGAATAAGGGCGAGACGCGCTTCCCCCTTGAACTTGAGCCCGACTTTCGCCCGCTTTTGCATTTTCAGGCCGGACGTCGTAAACGGCGAAATGGCGCCTGTGGGCGCCGCAAGAAAGCCGCGGCGTCAAATTAGTAACCATCATCGGAACAGGTAGGCGGCGCGCCTTGGCGGGCGGAACGCGCGCCTTCGCGCGGTCGGGTCTTATTCATGATAGTGCGAGATTTGGTCGCGACGGCGCTGGTCGGGTTGCATCTTGCGGTTTCTGGCGCGCTCGCGCAGACCCCGACAACTCCGGACGTTTCGACTCCCTCTTCAGCTTCGACACCCTCTTCTGCGCCATCGGCCAATCCTGCCAGCGCGCCTTCCGCTAGCACGCCTTCCGCGCCTGGCGAGCTGGTCAGCCCGTTCCTGCCGACGCCGAGCGTCTCCACGCCGCCGACCGCCGGCGCCGAATCGGCGCCTGCCGCTCCGCCGCCCGCCGCTGCGCCCGCTCCGGTCGAAACCGCCGCTCCGACGAAGCCGAAGAAGATCGCTCCGGCCCCGCCGCCGCGCGAAACCACGCTCAGCGACGATCCCCGGCCGACGGTTCAGCCCGACACCTTCTTCGCCACCGCCAAGGCGTCCGAGCGCTATTCGGCGATCGTCGACGCCGGTGGCTGGCCGACCGACATCGTCGCGCTCGGCCCGGGAACGAAAGGCCCGGCGATAGCGAAGCTGCGCAAGCGGCTCATGATCGAGGGCGACCTGGACGCCGCGCAGGCGAGCGGCTCGGCATGGGACCCGGGCCTCACTGCGGCGGTGAAGCGCTTCCAGGCGCGGATGGGGCTGCGCCAGACAGGCGTCGTCTCCGGCGCGACGCTGAAAGCGATCAACGTCCCGGCGGCGGTGCGCTTCAAGCAGCTCGCCTCGAGCGCCAATCGTCTGGCCGGGCTCAATTTTTCCTTCGACGACCGCTATGTCGTGGTCAATTTGCCCTCAACCTCGGTCGAGGCGGTCGAAAACGGCCGCGTCGTCCACCGCTATGTCGCGATTGTCGGCGATCCCGAGCATCCCTCGCCCGAAATCTCGGCCCACATCCAGGTCATCAACCTCAATCCGACCTGGACGGTGCCGGTCTCGATCATCAAAAAGGAAATCATCCCCAGAATGCAGCGCGATCCCGGCTACCTGACGCGCGCCAAGATCCGGATTCTCGACGGCTCGGGCCAGGAGATCAATCCGAAAACGGTCAACTGGAGCACTGAAAGGGCCGCCAATTACACGCTGCGGCAGGATTCCGGGGCCGGCAATTCGCTCGGCTCGATCCGCATCGGCATGCCCAACAAGCTCGCCGTCTATATGCACGACACTCCGTCCAAGGGCCTGTTCGGAGCCGACTACCGGTTTCTAAGCCACGGCTGCGTGCGCGTGCAGGGCGTCTACGATTATGCCGAGTGGCTGTTGCAAGGCACGGGCGGGGGGCCGTCCGGCGCCTGGGACAAGGCGGCGCTCGAGGCCAAGATCAAGGAAGGCGCGCCTTACGACATCAAGCTCGCCAAAGCCGTGCCGGTGATCTGGGTCTATCTCACCGGCTGGTCGAACGGCGACGGGCCCGCCAACTTCCGCGACGACGTCTATGGCGTCGATACCGTCGGCGGCGAGGCGCAGGCGAGCGCGCAGGCCGCGCCGGCGCGATGAGAACGGACTCGCCGTTCAACGTTTGTCCGGCGCGATCGGGGCGACTTCGCGAACGAATGCGGCGATGGCTTCGCGGCTGAAGGACGATCCTGCCCGTTTCGTCGAGGCCGGCCGCTTGGCCAGCGACAGCCCGGGCCGCCACTCGCGCACCGGCCTCATCGGGCGCGCCGTGAAGCCGCCGCCGCAATTGGGGCAGACGTTGCGGAGCGGCCCATCGACGCAATCGGCGCAGAAGGTGCACTCGTAGGAGCAGATTCGCGCCGCGGGCGAATCCGACGGCAGATCCTTATCGCAATATCCGCAATTCGGCCGAAGTTCGAGCGCCACGTCTTATCCGCCAGAAACGTCAGGGCTTCGAGAGCGTGGACCCGCAGCGATCTGAACGCAATCGCCTACCGCCGCCAAGCATGTCTCAATCTCCGCGGCCGTTGCAGAATCGCGTCAGCCCGTTCGGCGAATTTCACGCCGTCGCCGAGCGCGGCGGGCTGATGGGCAATCGCGGCGGACGCCTGCATCGCGACGACCGGACGTTGAGCGGCAGCCGCTGGAAGACGAAACACTGGCTCATTTGCGTGTGCGGGTTCAAGGACCGCCGTCGCGAGGTGTGGGGCAAATCCTATACTGAGCTTTTTTTCCTCGACGAGCCGACCGCGCTCGCCGCTGGGCACCGGCCGTGCTTCGAGTGCCGGCGCCAAGCGGCGAAGACTTTTATCGCCGCCTTCCCGGGGCATCCGGACCGCGTGAATGCAATGGACGATCAACTCCATCGCGAGCGGGTGGAGAACCGCCGCAAGCGCCTGTGGCAGGCGCAACTCGGCGACCTGCCGGAGGGCGCGATGATCGCGCGGGACGGGCGCGCCTATGCCGTGCGCGACGGGATGCTCTCGCCATGGAGCTTCGCCGGCTACGGCGCGCCGGCGCCGCTCGAGCCCGGCGCCGTCGCCGACGTACTGACCCCGCCCTCGACCGTTGCGGCGCTCACGGACGGCTATCGACCGCTCTGGCCGGAGGCCCTCGGCGCATCGGCTTGACGGGCGCCCCGTCTGCGTGCTCATGCCCCGGCCTCAAGCGGTTGCGATGGTTTTCAAGGGAGAAGACGATGGCGCGCGCCTTGTTTGTCGGCCTGGCGATTCTGACGGTGTCGGCGTCAGCGGCGATGGCCGCCGACGCGACTGGCGAATGGTTGCGCGACGACGGCGCGGCCAAAGTACGCTTCTCGCCCTGTGGCGGCGACGCTTTGTGCGGCTTCATTGCCTGGAAGAAGGACCAGAAAGGTCCGGGTAAGATCGGCGAGCAGGTGTTCTTCGACATGAAGCCGAACGGCGCCGACGCCTGGGCCGGGACCGCCTACAACCCCGAGGACGGCAAGCGCTACACCGGCAAGATCACGCTCTCGGGCGACCATCTCACCACCGCGGGCTGCGTGTTCGGCGGGCTCATCTGCAAGTCCTTCGGTTGGTCGCGGGCGAGGTGAGGCGCGGCAAGGAGTTGGTGATCACAAGCTTGACGCCGCAGCAAGGAGGCAAACGATGCTGAAACCAGAGATCATCGGGGGCGCGCGATCGACATACACCCGCGTCGTGCGGATGGTTTGCGAGGAGAAGGGGATCGACTACGTACTCACGGAAGCTTTACTCGGCGCGCCGGAGATCTTCGCCATTCATCCGTTCGGCAAGATGCCGGTCTTGCGCCACGGTGATGTCGCGCTCTTCGAATCGAAGGCCATCGCCACCTACCTTGATCGCCGCTTTGCCGGCCCGTCGCTGTTCCCATCTGAACCCCTCCCCGCCGCACTCGTCGAGCAATGGGTCTCGCTCGTCAACACACTCGTGGATCGCACCCTCATCCGCACTTATCTCCTCGCCTATGCTGCGCCAAAGACCGCCGACGGCAAGCCCGATCGGCAGGCGATCGAAGCGGTAACCCCGGCGCTGCATGAACAGATCGCGGTTCTCGACAGGGCCGTCGCCAAAACCGGCTATCTCGTCGATGATCAGTACACGTTCGCCGACATCAACCTGATGCCGATCCTCTATTATATGCGGCTCGTCCCCGAAGGCGCTGAGGCGTTGAGCGGCGCGACCCATCTCGCTGCCTATTACGACCGGCACTCGGAGCGGCCGAGCTTAAAGAGCACCATTCCGCCCCAGGGGCCGCCGCGCCGCGCGGCGAGTTAGCCGGGATTGCGCGCTGCTCTTAGTCTCGCCCGTTCTGGACCCACGCGCGGCGGGTTGGTATCGTCGCGCGATGAGCCCTCCCTTGCGCGGGCGGAGCTGTTTCATTGGAGCTCTCGATGGCGCATGCGATGGCAAGCAAGATCAAGGGCGGAAAGACATCCGCTTCGCCGCCGTTCGAGAGGGTCGCCCTCCTGTTGCAAGGCGGGGGCGCGCTCGGCGCTTATCAGGGCGGCGTCTACCAGGCGCTGGCCGAAGCCAACGTTCTGCCGACCTGGATCGCCGGAATTTCTATCGGCGCCGTCAATTCGGCGCTCATCGCCGGCAACCCGCCGGAGAAGCGCGTGGCGCGATTACGGGAATTCTGGGAGGCGGTCAGCACTTCGCCCCTCGGCGCGTTCGCCGTCCCCTATAGCCGATCAGCCACCCTCAAGGACGCAGCGACCCATCGCCTGGTCAACCAGATCCACGCGCTCGGCATCGCGCTGCTCGGAGCGCCGTCGTTTTTCATTCCCCGATTTCCGCCGCCGCACATCTGGTCGCCCCAGGACACGAAAAAGCTGAGCTTCTATGACGTCTCGCCGCTCCAGGCGACGCTGGAGCGGCTGGTCGATTTTGACCGCATCAATAGCGGCGAGACCCGGTTCAGCGTCGGCGCGGTCAACATCAAGAGCGGCGACTTCACCTACTTCGACAATGTGACGCATAAGATCGAGGCGCGCCATATCATCGCCAGCGGGTCGCTGCCGCCCGGATTCCCGGCGACTGAAGTCGATGGCGAATTTTACTGGGACGGCGGCCTCGTTTCGAACACGCCGCTCTTATGGGTGCTCGACAGCCAGCCGCGCCGGGACACCCTCGCTTTCCAGGTCGACCTGTGGAGTTCGTCCGGAGAGCCGCCGCGCGATCTGACCCAGGCCGACGTGCGGCAGAAGGAAATCCAGTTCGCCAGCCGGACCCGGTTCGTGACCGACCATTTCAGGAAGCAGCAGCAACTTCGTCATGCCTTCAAACATGTGTTCGACCGCCTGCCGGCCAATCTTCGCGGCGACCCGGACATGAAGATCCTGAAAGAAGAGGCCGACAAGTCGGCCTACAACATCGTCGAATTGATCTACCACTCGAAGACCTATGAAGGCATCGCCAAGGATTATGAGTTTTCGCGCCTGACCATGGAGGAGCATTGGCGGTCGGGACACGAGGATGCGGCCCGCGCGCTAGCCCATCCCGAAATTTTCCGGCGCGCCGACAATCTGGAACGGTTTCAGTCGTTCGACTTCTCTCCCCAGACTTAACCGCAAGCGCCGGACGTCTCTCCAGCGTTGACAAGCTTCCGCCGATGACGGAAAGCGCCCGAAGGGCCAACGGAGACGGGAATGGGGGCGTCGGAGAAGTTTGCGTGCGCCGCGGCGCTGGCGGTGTTCGCGGGCGGCGCGGTCGGCCTCATCCTCCAGCGCCTTTTGCCGGAAGAATTCACGACCGGAGGCCCGCGCGACATGATCGGCGCCGTGGTCGGGCTTCTGACCCTGCTCTCGGCCCTGGTCCTCGGCCTGTTGATCTGGACTGCCTACGGCGTCTATTCGGGCCAGAATCTCGCGATCCAGACTTTGGCCGCCAAAGTGCTGCAACTCGATCTCGCGCTCACTGACTACGGGCTCGAGGCGAGCGGAGGACGGGCGCTTCTAAGGCAGGAACTCGCCAAGACCCTCGACGCCGTCTGGAACGCCGATCAAAGCGACGTCGAGTTCGCCGCCCACAATTTCGCCGGCGCGATCAGCAACCTGCGCCATCAAGACGGGCTGCTCAATTCCCTCGATCCTTCGACCGACCGCCAGACGCAGGCGCTTGCCGCAGCGAGGCAGACGATCGATTCGATCGGACAGGCCCGGCTGCAAATGTCGTTCGCGCTTTACGGCGTTGTTTCCTATCCGCTGATCTATGTCGTGGTCGGTTGGGCGGTTGCTTTGTTTTGCGGTTTCGGCCTGATGTCGAAGGGCAATGCGATGAGCGTCGCCGCGCTGATTCTCGGCGCCCTGGCGGCGGCCAGCGCCATCTATCTCATCCTCGACCTGAGCTCACCCTATTCGGGGCTGTTTCGCGCTTCGCCCGCGCCCCTCGAGCAGGTGCTGGCGCAGATGGGCCAGGGCCAGGGCGCGGTTGGCGGCAGCCGCTGAGGGCGGGAGAACCCGCTTCGATCATGAGGCGCTACGCCATGCGTGGAGAGCGGCGCCCGATCTGGTTCAGAGCGCCCGCGCGAATGCTAGCGATCGCCGCGGCCGCGCAAGAACGCTTCGAAGGCGCGCAGCGTCGCGGCGGAGACGTAATGCTCGATGCCCTCGGCGTCGGCCTCCGCGGCCTCGCGCGGCGCGCCGACGGCGATGAGGAGATCGACGACCAGGCGGTGGCGCTGACGCGCACTTTTCGCCATCGCCGCGCCCGCCTCGGTCAGAAATATGCCGCGATAGGGCTGCGCCCGCGCCAAACCCTCGCGTTTCAGGCGGGCGATAGTCTTGCTGGCGGTCGGGTGAGCGACGCCAAGGCGACGCGCGATATCGGTGGTCCGCGCCTCGCCGCTGGCGGCGATCAGGTCGGCGATCAATTCGGTATAGTCCTCGAGCATCGAGGCCGAGCGGGCCGAGCGCGCCTTGCTGAACCGGTCGGCCTGCGCCGGCTCGGCGGCAAGCGCCGCGGTTCCGGATGGCGGACGCTTGCCGCGCTTGCTGGTCGTCAAACGCCCTCGCTCGCCCCGCCGAAAGCCAATATCGCCGCTGATTTCATTATGCAGCCATGGCTGCAAAATGCAACCCGCTACAGAGGCGGGCGGCCGTATCCAGCCTTTGCGCATATTTGCAGCCTATTGACTATGGCGTAGCAATAGGTACATTATGCAGACAAGGCGGGAGAGGCCGAGGCGATGAGCGATACGACGGCGCGCGTGGGCGTGACCATGACGGATCGGACCGTTGAGAGCATCCGCGAGGTTCTGGCCGGCAGGATGCGCTGGCACAGCCCGCTCTTGTTCGCCGGCCCGGCGGTGATCGCCTCGATCGCCTATATGGACCCCGGCAATTTCGCCACCAACATCCAGGCCGGTGCGAAATACGGCTATGCGCTGCTGTGGGTGGTGCTCGTCGCCAATGTCGTGGCCATGCTCTATCAGGCGCTGTCGGCCAAGCTCGGCATCGTCACCGGGCATAACTTGGCGGAGATGTGCCGCGACCATTTCCCCAAGCCGGTGGTCTGGGGCTTGTGGGTCGTGAGCGAAGTGGCGGCGATGGCGACCGACCTTGCCGAATTCCTCGGCGGCGCGATCGGCCTCGCGCTCTTGCTGCACATCCCGCTCGTTGCTGGCATGGGCGTCACTGCGGTCGTCACGTACGGCATCCTGATGTTCGAAGGGCGCGGGTTCCGGCCGATCGAGCTCATCATCGGCGCGCTCGTCGCGGCAATCGCCCTTTGCTATCTGGTCGAGATGTTCATCGCCCCGATCGACTGGGCCGCGGCGGGCATTGGCAGCGTGGTTCCGCGCCTTCCCGACGCCGGCGCGGTGACGATTGCGGTCGGCATCGTCGGCGCAACGATCATGCCGCACGCGATCTTCCTCCATTCCGGCCTCACCCAGAACCGGGCTCCGGCTCGCAACGACGGCGAGCGGCGCCAGTTGCTGCGATTCTCGAACGTCGAGGTCCTCATCGCGCTCACCGTCGCCGGCCTCGTCAATATGGCGATGGTGATCATGGCGGCGAGCGCGTTCCACGCAGGCCACAGCGACGTCGCGGAAATCGAGACCGCCTATTCGACGCTGACGCCGCTGCTTGGCCCGGCCGCGGCCGGCGCGTTCCTGACTGCGCTCCTCGCCTCGGGCGTCTCGAGCTCGGCTGTCGGGACGATGGCCGGACAGATGATCATGCAGGGTTTCGTCGGCTTCCGCATCCCGGTCATCGTCCGCCGCCTGGTGACGATGATTCCGGCGTTCGTCGTCGTCTGGCTCGGCATCAATTCGACCGATGCGCTGGTGATGAGCCAGGTTGTGCTCTCTATCGCCCTGCCCGCGCCGGTCATCGCGCTTCTCATCTTCACCCGCCGCAAGGACATCATGGGCGCGTTCGCCAACAGCCGCCTGACGAACGTCGCCGCAATCGTCGGCGCCCTTTTGATCCTGACCTTGAACGCCATCCTCCTTGCGCAGACCTTCGGCGTAAGCATTCCGGGCCTGCCGAGCGGTTGAGAGCGTCGGATTGGCGCTGAAGCCGAACCTTCCCCTTTCCTCGCAAGTCGAATAGCTTCGCGTTGACCCGATGGGTCTGCGAGGCGAGGGCTATGTCTCTGACGCGCAAGGCGTCCTCCGCAGCAAAAAAGCCGACCAAGCCGCCGCGCCAAGATCTCGCCGCGGCGCTGGCGGAGCGCGAAGCGGAGCTTGCGGAAGCGCGCAACCAGCAGGCGGCGACGGCGGAGATTTTGCGCGTCATCAGTCGCTCGCCGACCGACGCGGCGCCGGTGTTCGAGACGATCCTCGACGCCTGCCGGCGGCTGTTCGGATCGGACGAGATAGGCGTTTATACGATCGGCGACGACGAAATGGTGCGGGTTGCGGCGTGGCTGGGCCCGAGGGCGGAGGAGGTCCGGCGCGACGTCACTCCCCTCGGCGACAGCGTGACCGGCCGTATCATCCGGGAACGCCGGACCCGCCACATCCCCGATTTGCGGGCGGAACCGGACCTGTCGGCGCTCGTCCGCGAGCGGGTGGAGCGGCTGGGAAGCGCATCGCTCCTCTATGCGCCGATGCTGTGGGAGGATCGCGGGCTCGGCTCGATCCTCGTCGCCCGATCGCCGCCAAGGCCGTTCTCCGAGCGAGAGCAGACGTTATTGCAAAGCTTCGCCAACCAAGCGGCGATCGCCATCGAGAACGCGCGGCTATTCCGCGAGACGAAAGAAGCGCTGGAGCGGCAGACCGCGACCGCCGACATCCTGAAGGTCATCGCCAGCTCGCCAACCGACGTGCGGCCGGTGTTCGAGGCCATTGCGACAAGCGCCAACCGGCTGCTCGGCGGCTTCTCGACCGCGGTGCTGCGGTTCGTCAGCGATACGATTCACCTGGTGGCGTTCACCCCGGCAAATCCGACCGCGGACGAAATCCTCAGGACATCATTCCCTCGGCCACTGGCCGAATTTCCGCCTTTCCTGCTCGTCCGCGATGGCGCAACCATCCAGTTCGCCGATACCGAGGCGGATCACGTGCCGTCCCTGAACCGCGAACTCGCGCGCCTGCGCGGCTATCGCGGCATGCTGATCGCGCCGCTGATGAGCAAAGGCGCCGCCATCGGCATGATCAGCGTCACCCGCAAGGAGCCCGGAGACTTCGCCGCGCATCACGTCCAACTGCTCAAGACCTTCGCCGACCAGGCGGTGATCGCGATCGAAAACGTGCGCCTGTTCGACGAGGTTGAGGCAAAGACGCGCGACCTCGAGGAGTCGTTGCAACAACAGACGGCGACGGCGGATGTCCTCAAGGCGATCAGCCGGACAGCCTTCGATCTCGATACGGTTCTGGATAGCCTCATCTCGACCGCGCTGCGCTTGTGCAATGCGAAACAGGGCCAGATCTTCCGCCGCGATGGGGACGTCTACCGCTACGCGGCGAGCCGGATGAGTGTCGATCCAGTGTACCGCGAGCATGAGCAGACGACGGAGATCAAGGCCGGCCGGGGCACATTGATTGGGCGCGTCGCCCAAGAAAATCGCACCGTCCAGATCCCCGACGCCTGGAACGACGCGGAATATGCGGAGAAGGACGAGGCTCGGATCGGCAATGTGAGGGCGATGCTCGGCGTGCCGCTCATGCGGAACGGCGAACCCATCGGCGCCTTTGCGCTGGCGCGCGACGAGCCGGTTCCCTTCACGCAACGCCAGGTCGAGTTGGTCACGACCTTCGCCGACCAGGCCGTCATCGCGATCGAAAACGTGCGGCTGTTCGACGAGGTTCAGGCGCGCACGAAGGACCTCACCGAGGCGCTGCAGCAGCAGACGGCGACGGCGAATGTCCTCAAGGTCATCAGCCGTTCGGCATTCGATTTGGACGCGGTCCTCAAGACCCTGACGGATTCCGCGCGGTCGCTCAGCGGCGCGGCGACTGCAGCGGTATTCCTGCGCGACGGCGAGCTCTTCAAGGTTCGCGCCGAGTCGGGGGTTGCTCCAGAGTTTCTCGAGTACTTGAACGCCCATCCGGCTCGCCCCGCCAAGGCTACCCTCATTGGACGCGTGGCGATGACCGAGGAGGCGGTGCATATCCCCGATGTGCGCGCGGACCCCGACTATGACTACGGCGTTGGGCTGCAGATTGGCGACTATCGCGCAATGTTCGGCGCGCCCCTGATTCGCGACGGCAAAGTGGACGGCGTCTTCGGGCTGATGCATCCCAAACCCGGAGCGTTCTTGCCACCTCAGATGGAGATGGTGCGAGCCTTCGCCGACCAGGCGGTGATCGCGATCGAGAACGCGCGCCTGTTCGAAGAGGTGCAGGCGCGGACGAAGGATCTTCAAGAAGCGCTGCAGCAACAAACTGCGACCGCCGATGTCCTCAAGGTGATCAGCCGCTCCGTCTCGGACGTCGCGCCAGTCTTCGAGACGATACTCGAGTCCTGTCAGCGGCTGCTTGGCCTCGAGTCGGTGGCCGTGTACCTCGTTGAGGGGGACATGGTCAGGGGGGTGGCCCAGCGCGGATGGAAGGGCGGGGACTGGGGCCGCGACGTGACGCCGCTCGCCGGCAGTTCGACCGGCACCGCCATCGCCGAGCGCCGCCCGCTTCACTTTCCCGATCTTGCCGACAAGCCCGACCTGCCAGAGGACAAGAGAACCGCTGTGAGGGAAGCCGGCGGAGTCACGGTGCTCTATGCGCCGATGCTGCTCGAGGACCAGGGTGTCGGGTCGATCGTCGTCTCCCGCATGCCTGCGAGGCCCTTTTCGGAGAAGGAAATCGCGCTTGCCCAGAGCTTCGCCGACCAGGCCGCGATCGCGATCCAGAACGCGCGCATGTTTGATGAGGTGCAGGCGCGCACCCGCGAGGTTGAGGAGGCGCTCGCGCAGCAGGCCGCGACCGCGGACGTGCTCAAGGTCATCAGCCGATCGGCGTTCGATCTCGATGTTGTGTTCGATGCGTTGCTGGCCTCGGCCGTCTCGCTCTTCGGCAGCAGGGGCGGGACAATCTGCGTTCGGGACGGCGACGTGTTCAGATATCGGGCGGTGGCGGAGGGCCGTGGCTCGGCGATGTGGGAGTATCTCTCCACGCATCCCGCTACGCCGGGACGGGCGTCCGTGGCGGGCCGTGTCTTGCTCTCCGGCAAGCCCGAAATCGTCACCGACACGCTGTTGGACAACGACCTTAGAGTTCCCGTGCACTCGCTCGCGGGCTCTCGCTCCATCGCCGGCGTGCCGCTGCTCCGCGACAATAAGGTCGAAGGCGCATTGATGGTGGGGCGCGCCGAAGCAGGACCGTTCGACTCTCAGCAAATCGAGCTCCTGCAGACTTTCGCCGATCAGGCGGTGATCGCGATCGAGAATGCGCGCCTGTTCGAAGAGGTGCAGGCGCGGACGAAGGACCTTCAGGAGGCGCTGCAGCTGCAGACGGCCACCTCCGACGTGTTGAAGGTCATCAGTCGCTCGGCGTTCGACCTGCAAATCGTGTTCGATACGCTGACGGCTTCCGCGGTAGAGCTTTGCAGCGCGTTCAGCGGTTCAATCTGCGTTCGCGACGGCGAAATCTACCGCTATCGGGGCAACGCCGGCCCCGGTCTTAGCGTGGCTATGAGCCAATATCTGGCCGAGCACCCCGCAACGCCGGGGCGAGGGTCGATCGTCGGCCGCGTGCTCCTGTTGGGCAGGGTGGAAGAGATACAAGATGTTCTGGAGGACGCGGATTATGTCGTGCCGCTTGGCGCCCATGACCAAGCCTCGCGCGCCCTCTTGGGCGTCCCGCTACTGGGTAAGGACGGAATCGAGGGCGCGTTGGTGCTGACGCGCAAGGAGCCCGGGCATTTCACGCCGCGCCAAATCGAGATCGTCCAGACCTTCGCCGATCAGGCGGTCATTGCGATTGAGAACGTCCGCCTGTTCGACGAGGTGCAAGAGCGCACCAAGGAGCTCGCCCAATCGCTCGACGACCTGCGCAAGGCGCAGGATCGCCTCATTCAGTCGGAAAAGCTTGCTTCCCTCGGCCAGCTCACCGCCGGCATCGCCCATGAGATCAAGAACCCGCTCAATTTCGTCAACAATTTTTCGGCCTTGTCGCGCGAGTTGGTCGACGAACTTGCCGACGTGATCAAGGCGGCGCCGCTCGATGAAGCTCGGCGCGGGGAGGCGGAAGAACTGATCGCGACCATCGACGGCAATCTCGACAAGGTCGTGCAGCATGGAAAACGCGCCGACTCGATCGTCAAGAACATGCTGCTCCATTCGCGCGAGGGCTCGGGCGAACGCTCGACGACGAACATCAATGCAATGGTGGAAGAGGCGCTCAGTCTCGCCTATCACGGCATGCGGGCGGAGAAGCCCGGCTTCAACGTGGCCATCGTCAAATCGATGGATTCCAATGCCGGGACGGCCGACGTCTATGCGCAGGAAATGACCCGGGTGCTCCTGAACTTGATTTCCAATGGTTTCTACGCGACGAGCAAACGCCAGTCGGCCTCAGGCGACGGCGCCTATGAACCAACCATCACCGCATCGACGCGTGATCTAGGACACAGCGTCGAAATCGCCCTCCGGGATAATGGGATTGGGATTCCGGACGAGGTGAAGGCCAAGATGTTCAATCCGTTCTTCACCACCAAACCCGCCGGTGAAGGCACCGGGCTCGGGCTCTCGCTCAGCCACGATATCGTGGTCAAGCAGCATGGGGGGACGATCGAGGTTTCGACCGAGCCAGGGGCGTACACGCAGTTCACCATCGTGCTGCCGCGCGCCGGAGCGAAGGAATGAGCGCGCTGATCCTGGTCGTCGACGACGAACCGGACGTCGCCGAGCTCTTCCGCCAGCAATTCCGCAAAGAGCTGCGCGCGTCGCGCTTCGTCATGGAATTCGCGCAGAGCGCGCCGGAGGCCTTGCAGCGCGTCGGCGCCGCAGAGGCCGCCAAGCTCATTCTCATTCTCTCCGACGTCAACATGCCGGGCATGAGCGGCATCGAGCTCCTGCCCCGCGCGCGGCAGGCGCGACCCGACGTGCCCGTGATCATGATCACCGCCTACGGCGATTCGGAAACGCGGCGGAAGGCGATCGAGGCGGGCGCGGCGGGCCTCTTCACCAAGCCGATCGACTTCCCGGAATTGCGCGGCGAGATCGGCCGCCGGCTGGAAGCGGCAGCGGGTCCCCTATGACGGCCAAAATCCTCGTCGTCGACGACGAGCCCGATCTGGAAGACCTGATCCGGCAGAAATTCCGCCGCCAGATCAAGGACGGATCGATTGCGTTCGGCTTCGCCCGCGACGGCGTCGAGGCCCTGGCCTTCCTTGCCGAGAATGGCGACTTCGACATGGTTGTGTCCGACATCAACATGCCGCGCATGGACGGGCTGACCCTGCTCGCCAGATTGCAGGACGAAGCGACAAGGTTCTCGACCGTGATCGTTTCGGCCTATGGCGACATGGCCAACATCCGCACCGCCATGAACCGCGGCGCCTTCGACTTCCTCACCAAGCCGATCGATTTCGCCGACTTCGAGACCACCGTACGCAAGACGATCGCCCATGTCGCCGACCTCAAGGACGCCCGGGCGCGCCAGGCCGCGGCGGAGCGGGCGCATGCGTCGCTATCGCGCTATTTCTCGCCCAATCTTGCGCGCAGCCTCGCCGCCGATGCGAATGCGCTCGCGCCCGGCGGCGAACGGCGCGAGATCGCGACTCTGTTCACCGACATCGCCGGTTTTACGCCGCTGGTCGAGTCGCTCGACCCCAGAGAACTCGCCAGCCTGCTCAGCGGCTATCTCGAAGGCATGACGGAAATCGTGTTCGCGCATGAAGGCACGGTCGCCAAGATCATTGGCGATGCGATCCACGTCCTATTCGGCGCGCCCGCCGAACAGCCCGACGCAGCGAAGAGGGCGATCGCCTGCGCGCTCGCGCTGGACGAGTGCGCGGAAGCATACCGCCTCGACTGGAAAGCACGCGGCGTACCGCTCGGCGCGACCCGCATTGGCGTTCACGCGGGACCGGCGATCGTCGGTAATTTCGGAGGCGGGCGGCTGTTCGACTACACGGCCTACGGCGACACGATCAACGCCGCGGCGCGGCTCGAGGCCGTCAACAAACAGCTTGGCACCCGCATTTGCGTCAGCGCGGCCGCCGCCGAGCGCGCGCCAGGGTTCGTCGGGCGACCAGTCGGCGATCTCAGGCTGCGCGGTCGAAGCGAACCCCTACGCGCCTACGAGCCGCTGGCCGCGGACGAAGCGGGAAGTCCGGCGGCAAAGGCCTATGCCGACGCCTTCGCCAAGCTCGAAACCCGCGAGCCGACCGCGGTCGCCGCCTTCGCCGCGCTGGTCAGCCTGAACCCGACCGATCCGCTGGCGCAATATCACCTCAAGCGGCTTCTGAATGGCGCGGTCGGAACCGAGATCGTGACACAGTAGGGGTCGAGCGATCAAAGCCCCAATTCGGTCAGCCCGGGATGCTCATCGGGACGGCGGCCGGCGGGCCAGAAGTATTTTCGCTCCGTCTCGGCAATCGGCAGGTCGTTGATGCTGGCGATGCGTCTGCGCATCAGGCCGTGTTGATTGAACTCCCAGAGTTCGTTGCCGTAAGAGCGAAACCAGTGGCCGCTGTCGTCATGCCATTCGTAGGCGAAGCGAACCGCCATGCGGTTTTCGCGAAACCCCCACAGCTCCTTGATGAGCCGGTAGTCCAATTCCTTGCTCCATTTGCGGATCAGGAACGCGCGGATGGCCTCTCGGCCCTCGAGGAACTCGACCCGGTTGCGCCATTTACTGTCGACCGTGTAGGCCAGCGACACGCGCGCTGGATCACGGCTGTTCCAGGCATCCTCGGCGAGACGGACTTTTTGCGCCGCCGTTTCCGGCATGAACGGCGGCAGCGGCGGACGGTCGGTCGTGTCCACGGTCAATCTCCCTTCGCGGCAAACTGCGCGCGCAGCGCACGTTTTCGGACTTGAGCGCGTTGAGCCGCGCCCAAAGCGGTCGTGTCAATTTTCCCTCTACTCAAAAGGATTCGCCAATTTGACACCCAGGCCCTCGAAATCGGCGACATTGCGGGTGACCAGCGTGAGGTCGTTGACGAGAGCGATCGCAGCGATCTGCTTGTCGAGCGCATGGTCCGGGTCTGGGACCTTTAGACAGCCCCAGACCTGCGCGGCGTCCGCATCAAAGGCGAGGATGCGTTCGCCAAATGAGCCAACGACGGTCGCCAACCATGCTTCGAGACGTTCCGCCTGATCGACGTCGCCGCGGCGACGGATAAGCTCGACGCCACGGCGCAACTCGCCCACTGAAACAGCGGAAAGAAAGACCGGGTCGCCGGAAGCGGCGGCATTTTCGAAGAACGAGACGACGCCTCGGTTCGCCATCGCGTTCTTTCGCGCCTCGCTAACGACGTTGGTGTCAATCAAGTACATTCGAGGGGCGTCCTGCCGAAGTCGACGCGTTCGAAATCCGCGTCAACGCCGACTGCGGGCATCAACGCCAGAACTTCGGCGAAGGTGCGCCGGCGGGGACGTCCGAGCGCCGCCGCGAGGATCGCACGATGTTCGGCCTCCGCGCTGCGACCGTGCGCCCCGGCACGCTCCTTGAGAGCCCGAACGAGTTCTTCGTCGACCCCGCGAACGAGCAGGTCAGGCATGTCTTCGGCGCTCCAATTGTTCTATGCTAGCGATGATATCATTGCTCCCGGCCGACGACAAGCGCGGATGTCCATGAACCGTCCGACGCGGCCGCTCCGTTCCTCGCAACGACCATCGGCGGCCAAAATCGCTGTCGCCGCCGGCTACTGGGCCGCCTGGACGTTTGGAAACGCGATCTCGATCAGGGTGCCCTGCTCTCGGCGGCTCTTGATCGAGAACTCGGCCTTGTTGGCCTCGACCAGCGCCTTGGTCAGCGGCAGGCCAAGGCCGGCCCCACCTTTGCCGGCCTGACCGACTTGGCCGAACGGCGCGAGCGCGAGGCCGACCTCGTTCTCGTTCATGCCAACGCCGGTGTCGCGCACCCGGATCACCGCCTGTCCGGCGGCGTCGACCGCGGTCGAGACGATCACTTGCCCGCCCGGCTCGTTGAACTTCACCGCATTCGACATCAGGTTCAGCATGATCTGCCTGAGCGAGCGCTCGTCGACCATCACCCGCGGCAGGCGGTCGTGCAGCGAGACACGCATGATGACCCGCTCGCGCGCGGCCTGCGGTTGCATCAGTGACACGCATTCGCGGATGACGCTGTTGGCGTCAACGGCGGCGAAGGCGAGCTCGAGTTTGCCCGCCTCGATCTTGCTCAAATCGAGCAGGTCGTCGGCGAGACTCATCACATGGCTGCCGGAGGCGTGGATGTCCTTGAGGTAGTCCTTGTAGCGCTCGTTGCCGACCGGGCCGAAACGTTCCTCCATCATCACTTCGGCAAAACCAAGAATGGCGTGCAGGGGGGTGCGGATTTCGTGGCTGACTTGGGCGAGAAATTCCGTCTTGGCGGCGCTCGCGACCTCGGCGGCGTCGCGTGTGGCGATGAGCCGCCGCTCAGCCTCGCGCTCGCGGCTCAAGTCGCGCGTGAGCGCGCAAAAATGCGGCGCGTCGGCCGGCCCGATCCGCGCCAGCGTCAGGGCCAACGGAATCGGCCCGCCGCCGCGATCGCGCCCGATGACCTGCAGCGGGCGAAAGGCCGCTTCGGCCTCTCCGGCGCTGCTTAGGGATTCGAGCCTTATGGTCGTCTCGGGGTGGCTCTGCGGCGCGAGCAGCATCAAGACGCTCTCGCCGGCGATCTCATTTTGGCGGTAGCCGAACAGCCGCTCGGCCGGCTCGTTGAGGGATAGGATGCGGCCGGCCGTATCGAGCGTGACCGCGCCGTCGGTCGCCCGGTCGAGCATCGCCTGAAGGTCGCTCGCCGCCCCGTTGCGCATGGGCGCCCCGCGCTCCGCCGCGCGCAGCCTGGCGTGCAGTTCGGCTTCCGGCGAGCGACGCAAGGCAATCAGCGTCGCCGGGGCGCCGTCCCACCCGATCGCCTGGGCGCGCCCGTCGACGGACAAGATTTGCCCGTCGGCCCTGACGATCGCGACCGAGCCCGCATCCTCCGCCGCCATCCGTTGCGGATCGTGGTCGCGGAACATCGCGGCGAGCCCGTTCGCCGCCTCGAATTCCGCAAAATCGCGATAGCCGAGGAGATCGAGCAGCGTCCGGTTGGCATAGAGAGCGCGCGCGTCGCGGGCGACGAGAACGCCGATCGGCAGACGGTCGAGAACGGCGCCGGCGTTGCGCAGAATCTCCTCGTCGTTGGCGGCCGCGGCGCCCTCCGGCCCCGCCGGCGGTTGGGCAGGCCAGGCGATCCCCGGCTCCGCCCGTTCGCCCGAGCTCTCGTCGCGGGAAGCCGGCGGTCGCCCCACCAGAGCGCGCGCGATCTCGCGGAACGCGTCACGCTCGCTCCGGCTGAGTTCGACGCTGCCGGGGGCCGAGTCGTGCGGCGGCTCGCGGAGGCTCAGCCCGTCGAGCGCGCCCGGGCGGATCGGTACGATGTTCGACGCCGCGGGAAGCGGCGCCTGGCGAAGGACGTAAATCTCTGCGGTGCGCTCGGCCGGCGCCGCCTCGACCGCGTCCGGCTCAGAAACATCGGCCGTCGGCGCTTCGGTCTCGCCCGTCCCAGACCGCGCCGGAGCCGGTTCGCTTTCGTCCGCCTCCAGGGAAGCATTGGGCGCAGACGCTGCTCCGGCGCCATCTGGAGGCGCGAGATCCATGTCCAACGGTTCCGCGGCGCCATGGGGCGCTTCGGGCTCGGCTTCAGGTTGGTCGGCGGCCGGAGCATGGCCGGGCTCGACCGCCATTGCTTCAGGCGGCTGACCGTCTTCCCCAGGCGCCGGCGCCGCCTCGGCCTGGGGCGAAGAGGCGGGCTCGATGTCCTCGCCAAGCACCCCAAAGCCGCGATAGCCCAAAAATTCGCGGTTGCGCCCGAACAGCGGCGCCGCCGAAAGCGCGACCGCCCGGCGCCGATCCGAATCCGGGAGCGGCCAGCCGACGCCGACGCCGGCGAAGGTCTGCCGCCGGCCAAGGACACGAACGAGTTCGTCGCCGCTGTCGAATTCGGCGCGGCGGACCAGAGCTTCGACGGTCTCGCCGCGGCGCGGCGCGTTGGCTGCGACGGCGGCGACAAGCACCGCATGCGCGGGACCAAACCGGCCCTCCTCGTCCAGGGTCCACAGGAAGCGCGAATTGGAGGGCGGCGGCCCCAAATCCGCCGTCGCCGGATCCTCGAACGGCGGAGCGGCGCGTTGGTCGGGTTCGGCGCTCGCGACTCCCAAGGCGGGAATCGACGCCAAAAGCCAAGTCGCGCCCCCGGGGCCGCAGACGCGGGCGCAACGCAGATTGACGCTCATCGGCCGCCGGTCGACGACAAAACGCATGCCCTCCAGCCGCGCCGGCTCGCCGACGGGCATCGTCGCCGCGAGATGGCGCAGGCGCCGGGCGCTCGGCCCCTCGCCCCGGATGAGCCGAGCTTCGAGCGCTTTGGCGTCGCTGACCCCGAACAAGGCGAGAAGGGCCGGGCTCGCTTCGATGATCCGCAGCGGCGGGAACCCAATCGCGAACCGCGCGTGGTCCCGTAGCCAGTCCGGCGGCGCCAGCTGCGGGTCGAAACCGGCGGCTTCCTCTTGCGGCTGGACCGCGGGTTCAGCGGCGGACGACGGCGGTTGGGTCAAAGTCGGCGCTCGTGAATGGCGATGGATCGCGCGGGCGGCGGCCGATCGGGCCGACAACTCGGGCTTTATCGTTAGTGAAGGTTTAACGCCGTTGCCGGGATTTCACCACGGCCCTGGCGCGGCTGATTGGCGGCACAGTTAAAATTATTGGGTGCGGCGCAAAATATGTTGCACTGCAACAAAAAGGCCGCTATAGAGCCCTCAAACACCGGGCGCCGATTCGTGGTCGGAGCCGAAAGGGAAGAAAATGTCCAATTCGCCGTTTGAGATTCCAAATGAGTTGCGCGACTTCGCTGAGCGAAGCGTCGAACAGGCGCGGAAGGCGTTCGAGGGCTTCCTCACCGTCGCCCAGCGCGCGTCCGGCGTCGCGGGCGATGCGACCCATACCTCGCAAAGCGGCGCGAAATCGGTCAGCGCGCACGTGCTGGCCTATACCGAGCAGAATGTGAACGCCGCCTTCGATCTGGCTCACAAGCTGGTCAAGGCGAAGGATCCCCAGGAGGCTCTGACGCTCCAGAGCGAATACATGAAGGCTCAGATCGCGGTCTTGCAGAGCCAGGTCAAGGAGCTCAGCGCCCTCATTCAGAAGAGCGTGACGCCCGGCTCAACCTGAGCCCCGGCGCCGTTTCGTCAGAAGTCGATCTTCAACCCACCCATCAATCGCCAACCCAAACGTCGAGGTTTTGTCATGGCTACTGCACCGAAGAAAAGCACCGCCGCCCAGTCGGTTTCCGCCGCCGCTCCCGTCGAGGCTGCCGGCGCCGCGACCAAGGCCGTCCTGCCTACGGCGCCGCAAATCGTGGCGCCGGTCGAGGAGATTCAAGCGAGCTTCCGCAGCGCGCTCGAAAAGAGCGTTGTCGAATCGCGCGCCGCCTTCGCCAAGGCCAAGACCCACGCCGACGAAACGGCGAGCGCGTTTGAGGTCAGCTTCGCCGCCGCCAAGGACGGCGCGTTCGCCATCAACGCCAAGGCTATCGAGGCGCTGCGGGCCAATGCGGACGCGAATTTCGATTTCATGAAGTCGGTGTTCGCGGCCAAGTCGTTGGCCGACGTCATTGCGCTCCAGTCCGAATTCGCCCGCAAGCAGGTCGAAACAATGACCAGCCAGACCAAGGACATCGGCGCCCTGACGCAAAAGGCGATGGCCGACGCGGTCGAACCGATCAAGGAACAGGTCGCGAAGTCCTTCAAGATCGCTGTCTGATCGGGATTTTGCGCCTCTGGCGGCGCGCTCCTCCCTCGCGCCGCCAATGGACGCCGTCCGCCGTTGCGGGCGGCGTCCTTTTATCGCCAGCCGCGGGTAGCCATTCGCTGGAGCGCTGATCTTGCGCGCCCTCCGCTTTGACACTAGTTTCCCGGCCCACCATCGGGCCGCCATAGCTCAGTTGGTTAGAGCGCTAGATTGTGGATCTAGAGGTCCCCCGTTCGAGCCGGGGTGGCGGTACCAATTATTTCAACGGGTTAGTCCGCGTCTATCGCGCCAGCGAAGGTCCCAGGCGCTCCCGGGGCGCTCCCTACTCCGCTTTGGACGCGCCTCCGACAACCGACCCGATGTTGTCGTCTCCATGGACGCAGCGCTTGCGGAGGAGGCCCGTGGATGGTGGTTGGGCCATTGAAAGTCTTGAGGAAAGCGGCTGAACCGCCAGCCAGCGGTTTGCGCCGGATACCAAAAACCCTCAAACCAACCAACCGTTTGCGCCCGGCGGAATGGCCGCGCTTTTATCTTGCCGTCCGTGGTCGGCACGTAACCGTCCGGTCTCTGCACAGCTCTTCAGTAGTGCGTTTTCGTACCATTTCAGGTTCTCTGCGGCATTGGAGAATCTCCGGTGGCTTCGAAACACTTCCAGAACAAAGGCCGATGTGAATGGTGGTCGATTCACATGGAGGCATGGCAGCGCAGCGGCCTGTCGCAGCGTCGCTATTGCGCGCAACATCGGCTCACTGAGACGACGTTCCTGCGCTGGCGGAAGGCTCTGATGAACGAAAAATCCTTGCAAACGAAGGCCGAATTGTTGCGCGAGGAACAGCGCGAACGCCGACGTAAAAGGCATATTCGCCTGTCGACCGATATGCGGTCCAAGGCCGTCCAAGCTTACTGGGCGATGCACGTCGAGGCGATGACTTGGGCCGGGATGAGCGCGCAAGCTTATGCCAAAGCGCATCATCTGTCGTTGCACAGCTTGAAGCGATGGCGCAGCCTTTTCGAAGTTGGCGACGTCGAGATCGACTGGCGAACGCATCTTCATCCGAGCGCACGCCCTCTGCTTGGTGATAGCCTTAAGGATATCACTAAGGCCCTGCCGGCCGATTTACGGTTGACAAGCGCGACAGAAGAGGCCCCTGGCCGCGAACAACGGCGGCGCCGCAAGTTCAGCGCGGAAGAAAAGCTCGCGATCGTGCTGGAGAGCGAGCAGCCCGGAGCGACGGTTAGTGGAGTGGCGCGGGCTTGCGGCGTCGCCGCGGGAGTGCTCTTCCGCTGGCGGGCGGAGCTCGGCTTTAGCCGAGACAAAGCGACTGAATGGGCGTCGGTGGTCTTGGACAGCGGACCATCCGATCGGCCATCAGGACCAGTTCTGCTGCAAGGACTTCTGCAGGCGACCAGCGGAATGATTGCAGTCGAATCGCAGGACAGACGGCGGGTGTTCGCAATGGCGGGCGCCGATCCCGATGCAATTCGGCGGAAGGGGGCTGAGCCGGAGACGAACCGATGATGATCGTGCCGGCCGGCGTGAAAGTGCATCTGGCTCTTGGCTATACCGACATGCGCAAAGGTCTTGATGGGCTCGCCACGCTCGTCCAGGAGCACCTCAAAAAGGACCCCTTTTCCGGCCATTTGTTTGCGTTCCGGGGGAAGAGCGCGCGCAAGCTGAAGATCCTGTTCTGGGACGGCAATGGTCTCTGCCTGTTCACCAAGCGGCTCGATCAGGGCGGCTTCATCTGGCCGCGGATGAGCGATCCCGGCGGTACGGTGACGCTCTCTCCAGCGCAGCTCGCCATGCTGATTGAAGGCATCGACTGGCGATCTCCGGAACGTGTATGGAGGCCGGCTTTGGCAGGCTAAAAAGCTGCAGAAATCCGCATAGAATCGAGCGAAGTCGCTTCTTCGAATCAACCGAATCGGGTAGATTCGAGCATGCGGTTCGATCTCGACAATCTGCCTTCCGAACCGGCTCATCTGCAGCATCTCATTCGCGATATGGCCGCCGCCGTCGAGCACCGCGACGGCGAGATCGAGCGCCTGAAGTCGATCATCAAGAAGTTGCAGCGGGCGCAGTTTGGCCGTCGTTCCGAGCGCCTTGATCCCGACCAATTGGCGCTCGCGCTCGAAGAGATCGACAGCGATCTTGCCCGCGAAGAAGAGAAGCGTCCGCGTGACGAAAGGCAAGCGAACGAACGGCCTTCTCGTCGGAAACCGTTGCCCGCCCATTTGTCGCGCGAAGAGGTCCGCCTCGATATTGAGAGCATGCTCTGCAACTGTTGCGGCGGCGCGCTGCATGTCATCGGAGAGAGCGTGAGCGAGATGCTGGATTGGGTTCCGGCGCAGCTGCGCGTCATCCGCACCACTCGTCCCAAATACGCCTGTCGGACTTGCGAGACGGTGGTGCAGGCGCGGGCGCCAGAACGGCCGATCGCCGGCGGCTTGGCGACGCCGGCGCTGCTTGCCCAGGTCCTGGTCAGCAAATATTGCGATCACACGCCGCTGTATCGGCAGTCGCAGATCTTCGCCCGCCATGGGGTCGATCTTCCGCGTTCGACGCTCGCCGGATGGGTCGGCGGCGCCTGCTGGTGGCTCGAGGCGTTGCACGAACGCCTTGCAAGAAACGTGTTCGCTTCGGATCATCTGTTCGCCGATGACACGCCCGTGCCGGTGCTCGATCCAGGTCGAGGGCGCACTAAGACCGGACGGCTTTGGGTTTACGCCCGCGAGCAAAGAGCGTGGGGTGGGCCAGAGCCGCCGGCCGCGGTCTATTTGTATGCGCCGGACCGCAAAGCTGAACGTCCGGCTTCGCATCTCGAACACTTCAGCGGCGTTCTTCATGTCGACGGCTATGCCGGGTTCGAGCCGTTGGCGGATAAAGGGGATGTCGTGCTCGCCGCATGCTGGAGCCACACGCGACGCAAGTTCTACGAAGTGGCGCAGGCCACGAACGCGCCGATCGCGGTAGAGGCGCTGCGCCGTATCGGCGAACTCTATGCCGTTGAAGCTGACGTTCGCGGTCAGTCGCCTGCACGCCGGCTCGCGGCTCGTCGCCGCCGCTCCAAGCCTCTCATCGACGCTTTGCGCGCCTGGCTCGAGGCGCAGCTTCCCTTGCTGTCGGGAAGCAGCACACTCGCCGAAGCGATCCGGTACGCGCTGGCGCGCTGGCATGGTCTGACCCGCTTCCTGCACGACGGCCGCACCGAACTGGACACGAACCCCGTCGAGCGCGCGATTCGACCGGTTGCTCTCGGAAGGAAGAATCATCTCTTCGCGGGCAGTGATGGCGGCGGTCATCGATGGGCTGTGCTCTGTTCGCTGATCGAAACCTGCAAGCTTAATGACATCGAGCCCTACGCTTATTTGTGTGACGTGCTCACGCGGATGGTCGACGGATACCCGATCAACCGTCTCGGCGAATTGCTGCCGTGGGCATGGAAAGCCGGAAATCCTGTCAAGAGCTGAGAGAAGTGCAAGACCCGGACGCTTACTCGGCACCCAGCAACCGATTAACGCTCAGTTTTGAACCTGCGATATCGAGCGCGCGGCGGGGTGCGGGCCTTATCATCCGAGCGCTATCGCGCCGATCGTCGGCGCGCGCTTCCTAAGGCCGCCACGAGGCCGCGTCCAACGGAGCGCGCCCGCGTGTAACTCGGGGGAAGCAGACAAGGCCTCCGCGTACCCGATAATTTTTAGACCCCGCTCGAAAACCGCGCGTGATTTTGAACAATCCTAACGCGTGCTGTGGATTCGATTGGTTCGACGCGCGGTTTTTCTCGGGACGTGCAGAGAATCACAGCCTAGCCGACGCGCTGTCGGGCAGCCTCATTTCCGTTGCGCCGCCCGTCGCCACGCGCACACGGCGAGGACAACCGCCACGGCCAGTGGGGCTTACCCAGGACAAGCCAGTAAAGCATCTTCCGTTGTTGTCGATACTGCGAAGAGCCGCTTAATTGATTGACCGAATTTGGGGCGACATCGAGCTGCGGCCTCACACAGGCCGTTCCTTGTCAAGGCCAAGGGTAGCCGCGCCTATCGCTCGAATCATCGCTGTCGCGCTGATACTTGTGAGTAACAGCCAAAGGGTGAGCAGCGCGGATTACGCGCCCGATCCCCGGCTCTTGCACTATCTGGACATCGCCGCCGAGAAGGGCGATGCGGCGGCACAGACAGAATTAGGCAAAATTTACGAAGGCGGAGACGGTCTCGCCCGTGACGCCGAGAAATCCTTAGAATGGATTCGGAAGGCCGCCGACCAGAATTATGCAGAAGCCGAGTTTGAGTTGGGCCTTACCTACGAATTAGGCGAGGAGGTCGAGCAAGACTTCGCGCGAGCGGCCGTTTTATATGGGATGGCAGCTCAACAGGGATACGCCCGCGCAGAAGACGCCTTGGGCGACTTGTATCGAGACGGTCTCGGCGTCCCAGAGGATGATTTTGAGGCCTTGAAGTGGTATAAGAAAGCTGCGGCCCAAGGTTTAGCGAGTTCTCGAAGCTCCATTGGCCTCATTCTTGAATCTAGCGATAGTGTACCGCACGATTTAGACTCCGCGGCTAAATGGTATCGACTTGCTGCGGAGCAGGGCAACGAAGAGGCGCAGCTCCATCTAGGGATGCTGTATCATCGTAGCGAGGGGGTCCATCGCGACGAGAAAGAGGCGTACAAGTGGGTAAGCAAGGCTTATGCAAATTCTGATGGAGTTCTGCGTGATGACGAAATTAACGAGCTGTACGAGATAGCGGACGCGCTGCCTGTCGATACCAAGCTTGATCCGCCCCTTCCTCCGGAGCCATTCAGTCACAACCTTGATCGAATTCTGGCAGCCTCTAAAGGTGGTGATCGGGTATTTGGTTGTCGCGGGGTTCGGCGGATTTATTGTTTGGGTTATTCTGTCAGAGGCATGGAGAAGAATTTTACTTAGTCACCAACATCTTACTATGTCGATTCGCTATCGGGCGAAAGCATTAAATAACTTTGCTGACGATAGCTTTGCGACCTCGCGAAGCATAGTTATTGTGCAGCAACAAAAAGAGTCAAATTTCCCGCCTTTGAAGGCTAAAACGATCATAGCTTTATCAGCATTGGTGCTATTGCTATTGGGTGGAACTATAAATTACAAATGGCTCTCTAAAAAGTACCAATTGTTTTTTAAAACGACCTGCTCGGAGCGAGCGCTAACGACTAGCGAACTCAAGTTAGTTGAAGGAAAGGCTAAATATTCTGACGTTTCTGACGACAATTTATTTATAGATTTCTATAACGGCAATGAGCACACAAGTGTCACCCATGGAAAAATTACCTTTGCTCAATCCGGTGGTAAAACTCGCACATACTCTTTCGACGAGTCTATTCCGCCTTTGACTACTCAATTGGCTGAAATCAAGGTTATTGTAGACGATAAAGAAACGAGAGGGTTCTCGTGGAATGTTGTGGAGGCGTTTGGTTGTGAGAAGTGACCCCAAATAGAATCAACAAACAGACCCCGCGTTTGCTGATCAACGCAGCGCCGCCTATCGGCCGGTCAGTAGCGACGCGCGCAATTCGCCGATGCGCGCGAGGGCCGCTTGACGATCCCGCTCCATCGCCGCACGCTCTTGAATGTCGAGCATCGCCTTCGCTATTGCCGTGCTTTCCATGCTGCCCTTTGCGCTCTGCAACAAGGCGAGCGTCAACGAACGGTCAAACGTGAACCGCCCGCCCTTCAGCCTGTGCGCCTCAGCGCGGGCGCGCTCGCGCATCGGCTCGGTTATCCATCTCTCGCCGCACTTGCGACCTGCAGGGAATTTCTTTCCTTCGGCGCGTCGCTGTTCAACCCACTTGCGCCGCCCTTCGACCATCGCCGCGACGACACGCGCCTTGCCCTCCGGGCTCCTCGGCCCCGTCGAAGCGCCGCCATGCACCCAGCAACGCCCGTTCTCCATCGCCCAGCCTTTGCAAAAGAGGCCGCGAGTCACCCTAACGCCGTTCTTACCGATCCTGAAATGGTTCTTGACCCGCGCGTCGCAGCGCCGACGGCGCGACGGCCCCGCGGTCGCGGGCGCGCTGATGCTAAACAGGGATCGACGGCGGCGGGAGGACAGACCGGGCGAAGGGTGCGACTTCATCCACTCCCAAGGGCCGAAGGCCTCATTCAATCGCTGTTGGATTTCCTCGGGTGTGAGCTTGGGGGGCGGCTCGGGCGGCGGCCTGACCGATGGCCAGGCGTTCGGAACTTCCGTGCCCGCAAATGTTTCGTTCAAACGCTGTTGAAGTTCCTCTGGCGTGGAGGGGTCAGGTCGGCGGACAGGCGGAGTCCGCGCCGGCTGCGAAGGCATATCGCCGAAGAGTTCGTTAAAGCGTTGTTGGATTTCTTCCGGCGTAAGGTTCGGGGGCGGCTCGGGCGGCGGTTGGGCAATTCCTCGCAATTCGGGAGCTCTCACGCCGGCAAACGCCTCGTTCAATTGCTGTTGAAGTTCTGCCCGCGAGAGCGAGGGCTCGACGTCTTCCATGCGCGGTATCATAATACCTCAATGGACCCCCGGCAAACCCCCGAACGGTCTTCGCGCCTCCTTCCCTTTTGATGCGGCTTCCTTTCGTGCAGTCCGCTCTGGACACCGGTATTCGCCGACGGCGTCCTGAATGGGCGCGATTCGACCCGAAGCGGAAGTTCTCAGTTTTCATGGCCTAGGTCTGCTTCGCGCAAATACCGGAATTTCCGGGCGGCAGCAACCGAACTTCATGCCCGAGCTCTATCAGAGCCCGCCCCCAATGATGCGCCGAGGCGCACGCCTCCATCGCCACCACGCATGGCGGCAGCGCGGCGAAAAACGGGATGAGCTGGTTGCGCGTGAGCTTGCGAGCCACCACGATCTCGCCCTTCGCGTCGACCGCGTGAACCTGAAATACTCTCTTCGCCAGATCCAGACCAACCCGCGTGACAGTAGCAAAATTCCGGATAGACTTGCCCATGGACGGCTCCCTTCAGATGGGGTTTCGACAACGACCATCTTGGCACGCTGATGCCGTTCGGGGCGCCGTCCACCCCATCATTCACCGACCGGGAGGAAGCGTTCAATCTACCCTGATCGGAAGCGCCGCTTGGGTTCTAAGCAGACTCCCTCAGCTTGACCAACGAATTGCGGGTGTGATTCGATCTTCGCATTGATTCGCGGAGGCGGGGCGTGGCGGGCAAATCTCGGGTGACGGCGGGTGACCAACAGCGCAACGCACTGCTGACGTTAGCCCATTCACGCGACCGGGGCGAGGCTGATCGGGCGCGGGCGATATTGCTGACGTTGTCGGGATGGACCAGCCCGCGCATTGCGGAAGCCTTCAGCGTGCGCGAAGACACGGTGCGTCTTTGGCGCAGCGAGTTCGCGCGCGGCGGTGTCGAGGCGTTGAAGGCGACCGTGGCGCCCGGCCCGCCACCGGTAAAGACCGAAGCCGCGCTGCGTGTCGTCGCGCCTCTGCTCGAAGCTCCCGTCGCCGACCGGCCCAACTGGACGATCCCGCGCCTCATGGCCGAGATCGAGGCGCGCGAGGGCGTCAAGATCGGCAAGTCGCAGTTGTCCAAGGCGTTGCGAAAAAAAACTTCCGTTGGCGGCGGCCCCGGCACACGCTGAAAGGCCGCCAGATTGCCGCCGAGATCGAACGCGTGGGACTGCGCCTTCAACTGCGCAAGGCTCAGGCCGAAGCCGGCGACATCATCCTCCTCTACGGCGACGAGAGCGAGGCCCTGACGCACCCTTATCTGGCGCGGGCGTGGGCCTTGCGCGGTGCGGACCTGCGGGTGCCGGCGCCGGGTCAGGCCAAGAAAGTGGCGATAATCGGCTCACTCGATCATGTCACGCGCCAGTTGAGTGTGCATACGAGCCAGACCAAGCGCAGCCGCGACTTCATCGCTCACCTCGAGCAACTCGACCACCTGTTCGGTCCTCACCCAGGACGGGCAATAAAACCGGTCGTACTGGTCGAGGACAACGGGCCGGTCCATGTCAGCAAGCTCACTCTTAAAGCCATCGAGGCGCGCAAACACTGGCTCACCGTCGAGTGGCTGCCAAAATACGCACCCGAACTCAACGACATCGAGGTTGTCTGGCACGATCTCAAGGCGCGCCATCTGGCCCATCAGACCTTCGCTGATGCCGACGCCCTCGACCGCGCAATCCACGCAGCCGTGGCTGCCCTGAACCGGGAGCGAACCGTCAATCCGTTGGTCATTCAAAGAATCTCTGCTTAGTCTTCCGCCCACCGCGCTCATCGCTTCACGGACCCGCCTATCGTATTCGATAGCCGCGGGATTGCATGAATCATCTTTTCCACGTGAAAAAAGGAGCTTGCCCTTGCGGACAATCTCCCAAGGGTATCTCAAGACCCCACGAGGGGGATGTTGAGAGCTGTTAATGTTGGAATATCTGCGGAAGCGATGGCGGCGCATCGAAGCAATGCCAGCGAGGATCGAGCGGGTGGAAAGGCGGCTCGTCGCGATAGACGCTCAGGCCGCCGAGATCATGCAGCGGTGCGCCGACATTGAAGACAAGATCAATCGGCTCAGTCCGCCGGAAGGCGAATACCGGGGCTCGCCGGATCAACACTATGGACACATAAGCTATTCCCAGCACGGCGAAGATATGGTGTTCATGGCGTTATTCAGACGGCTGGGGATCTGGTCGCCATCGTTTCTCGACATCGGGGCAAACGATCCACTCGAATTGAGCAACACGGCACTGTTGCGGTCATGCTGCGGCTCGAAGGGGGTCAACATCGACGCCAGTCCGGAGGTCATCGAGCTCTTCAAGCGCGAGCGGCCCGAGGACCTAAATGTCAATGTCGGGGTTGCTGGGAAGCCTGGCAAGCTGACATTCTATCGCTTTCATCCGACACACGGACTGAACACGTTTTCAAAGTCCCAGTTCGAGAGGGTCACAGCTGAATATCCGCAGGGGACGCTGCCCGAGATCGTGGTCCCGGTTATTACCCTTGATCAAGTGATCGACAAATACTGCGGTGGTAAGTGTCCTGATCTTCTCAGTATTGATGCCGAAGGCCTAGACTATGAGATTCTAGAGGCAGCGACGTTCCGGTCGCGTCCTAAAATTCTATGCGTCGAAACGATCGCCGCAGGTGTGCACAACGAAGCGGCGATGGATGATCTAATCTCTTCGAAGGGCTTCCGCAAATACGTCCAGATGGCCGCGAACGCTATCTATGTGGATAAGGACGCTACGGTCTAAACGGAAGGTGGAGGCCCGTAGCGCCCGACGCTACCGACGATGTGGCGTCTCGAAATCATGTTCAAACCTCTCGAATCCGCAGATCGGAATCGCATCGAGAACGTGCATCGCGGACATTCGTTCCGCGATGTTCCAGCGTATGTCTGTTGGAAAGCGGCGGTTTTGAGTTTGATCGGGAGGTGCAGGATCTCTACCTCGGCGAAACCCGTGGCATGACTATCGTCCTGGACGCGGAGCGGCAAAGGTCATTCGGCGGCTCGACCAATCTTTGGGGCGGCTATTGTCGTCCGCTGGATGAAGAGGATTTCGAGAAGCGCGATTGGGTTCCCGATAGCGGTTGGCCGTTTGGAAGAGCCGAGCTCGACCCTTACTACGAGCGGGCTCACAAGCGTTGTCGCCTTGGACCATTCAACTACGATATTGAGACTTGGAGCGTTGCCAACCGATGCGCGGCGCCAATAAGGAGCGTAGGCGTTGCTACCAAGTTCTTCCAACTTGTCCCATCTGAACCGGCGGACTATCGACGATTTGGAGATGTATATAGAAGTGAAATCGGTCGTGCGGAGAATGTATCGACCTATTTATATGCAAACGTCATAAATCTACAGCTGTCCGACGATCAGAAAACCATATCCCGCGTCGATGTCGCGACGCTTTCCCAGACCCGCTTCTCGGTCAGTGCGCGCATATTCGTGCTGGCGACCGGCGGAATCGAAAATGCGCGCAACCTATTTATGTCAAATTCGGTTCGCGCCGGTGGCGTCGGTAATGAGCACGACTTGGTGGGTCGCTATTTCACGGCGCATTTGGAGGTCGAAGCCGCATTCCTCATGCCGGCGTCGACGGTCCCCATGGATCTTCATGTCGGCTCCTGCACCCTCGGCGCCAAGGACCGGAGTGGCGCAACCGTTCCCCTCATCACGCTCACTCCGGAGTTGCGCCGCGCCGAGAGGTTGCTGAACGCCACGGCGGAGATCTCTCCTGTTTCTGACGAAGATGTGCCGGGCGGACTTGCGGATGACGTGCGGCATATTCTCCTTGAGGAAGGAGGCACGCAAACGCCGAGCCGACAGTCCGCCTATTTGTTGGTAAACGCCTCTGAAACCTCGCCCAATCCCGAGAGCCGAGTCACGCTTACCTCCCGCCGTGACAAATTCGACAGAAACACCGTATCGGTCGATTGGCGGCTAAATTCAACCGATCTCGAAAGCCTCACGCGGACCTATGAGGTCCTTGGGCAGCAGTGCGGCTTAGCTCGGCTTGGGAGGGTGTTATCGGATGTCGCCGGCAAGATCGAGCGAGGAAAGTACTGGAGTCAGCACCATCACATCGGCACGACGCGGATGCATAATGATCCGCGTCGGGGCGTCGTTGACGCGACCTGCCGCGTCCACAGCGTGACAAATCTCTACATCGGCGGAAGTTCAGTGTTTCCTACCTCCGGCAGCGGAACGCCAACGCTGTCGATCATTGCGCTTGCCGTGCGGCTCGCTGACCACGTGAAGGAAACGTTGAAGTGACCTTTGGAGATAGATCGAGTCGTCGCGCCGTATTGGGGGGTCTGGCCGTGGCGGGTGCGGCTGGAGTCGCGAGTTCGGCACTGGTCTTGGTCAATAGGCATCGCAACTCGCAGGCCGTGCTGAATAACCTGCTGACGTTTTACCGCCATCGCAGCGCGGCCGCCACTATTGGCGCGCGTTATATTGCCGACCGGCCGGCGGAGAAAAGCATTGAGACGATAACCAAACTTCTCTGCCCGCCTCAGTCGCAACGGTTCGCGGCCCTCGCGGCGGCCGGGGAAAAAGAAGCGCGGGAATTTGTAGCGTCCTGGTTCGTCGAAGACTTCGCAAACAAGCGGATCGTCAGCCTTTCTGGTTGGCAACTGTCGCTCTCAGAGGCGCGTCTCTGTGCGCTCGTGTCGCTATCAGAGGCTTGAATCGCATTTTGCTGGGACGTGCCGGGTTGGGACATCTGCACGCGGCTGACCTTGAGACGATATCCTCAGCTGGTTGCTTTTCGCCGTGGTCATTGCCACGGCGTTGCTGGTGATGGTAGTTTCATCGTCGACAGTCGCGAGCGGCGGGGCGCGGCCCATCTGGATTTTTGGCGGGTTTCAGGGCCTGTGATCACCGGGCCTCAGGGTGAGCTATGGTAGATTGGTCCGGGATGCGCGTCCTCGTGACGGGCGGAGCGTCGTTCATCGGTTCACATCTTGCAGATTCTCTGGTCGCGCGGGGGGCCCGAGTCCGCATTGTCGACAATCTCAGCAGCGGTGTGAAGGAAAACATTGCGGGTCTGCTGGCTTCCGAGGCGGTCGAGTTCATCGAGGGCGACCTTCTCAACACGGAAGTAACGAGCGCGGCGGTCCGGAATATAGAATATGTGTTCCACAACGCGGCCGATCATGGCGGCCGAGGTTATATCGACCTCCACCAGGTCAATTGCTCGACGAATATGATCCTTGACGGACTGGTATACCGAGCCGCCGCGGCGGCGGGCGTCGAGAAGGTCGTTTTCGCCTCGTCCGGTTGCGTTTATCCCGAGCACATTCAGACCGATCCCACGGAGGAACTGTACCTCACCGAGGACCTCGTCGGGCCGCCCTACAATTCCGACAACATGTACGGTTGGGCGAAGCTCATGGGGGAGATGACGCTGCGCGCGTATGTCCAGGAGCAGCGCCTGAAGGGTGCTTCGGTGCGCTATTTCACAGCGTACGGCCCCCGCTGCCCGGTCAGCCACGCGGTCATGGCCATGATCGCGCGGGCCGCGGCGAATCAGGATCCCTTCGAGATTTGGGGAACGGGTGAACAGATCCGCAACTGGACCCATGTGTCAGATATCGTCGAGGGTACCATTCGCGCCGCTGAGCGCATTGATGATGGGTCGGCCGTCAACATCGGCACGATGGAGCGCACCCGGGTGGCCGATTGTGCGCGTGCAGTTTTGGAATACATGAGGAAGAGTCCCGGCTTGAAGTTCGATCCAAGCAAGCCAACCGGCCCATACAACCGCGTTAGCGACCTCACGCTTTGCCGCGAGAAGCTGGGATGGACGCCGGCCGTTTCGTTCCGGGATGGGCTCCACGCCACGATCGACTGGTATCAGGACCATACGAGTGTCGCCGAGGCACGCGAGTCGGTCGAGCACTTGCTGACCGAGCGCCGCCACGTCTTGCAACCGGGCTGACCGCTGGTGGCGCGCGCCTGGGGCGCGCGTGCCGAGATTTGCCTTTCCCTGACCGAACGACCCTCGATGAGGTGATCGGCGTTAGATGGCCGGCGCCCATGCGGCCTCCGACCCGCTGGCCGCGATCCGTCCGTCCCCTGACCGCCGCCTCCAAACGCCGCTGACTCCGAATGGCGTCCGTCGCGCCAATGCAATCGGACCCTCGAATCGGGGGCCGTTCATTGCGCGCACCCGCGTTTGCAAGCAAATCGATGCGCTGCTTGCTACAAAACCTGGCGCGCAGATATTTGTCGCGACCGATCAGCAGACGACGCTAGACTACTCCGTAGGCGTCGTGTGGGCCTCGCGGCGGCATCGAGAAGGCGCTTCG
Source organism: uncultured Alphaproteobacteria bacterium (assembly GCA_963794155.1). Taxonomy (GTDB): domain Bacteria; phylum Pseudomonadota; class Alphaproteobacteria; order Rhizobiales; family Beijerinckiaceae; genus Roseiarcus. The sequence continues at coordinate 543,729 of CAWCCX010000016.1, forward strand.
GCGTTTCCTAGGCCTCTAAGGACGGCCGAAGGATTTCACTATTAATTACCAGTGATAGAGGTCCAGCGGGCAGTTGTTCCGTAGATTAAGAAGAGCCGAGAAGGGGTTGATGGATTTTCCGGCAGCCGGCTTACTCAGAGACACGTAAGGAATCAGGTGCCCCCTAGATCCTATCGTCAAGAGCCAAGCAAGCATACTAAATTCAGAATTAAAGGCACCGATGAACGCGTCGCATTCGCAGAATAAGGCGAGGTCCATGATCGCGCTGACTGCCAGTTCCCTGGCAAACTCCGGATGATCAAGCGCGAAGTCTTCGATGAATTGATTCGATGTGCTGATGTCGGGGAAAACTGAGCGGTCGTAATCGAGTGTGAGAAAGCGATAGCCGGGCCGCAGCCGAATGGCCCGATCGATCTCTGCGCGGGACTCTGTTCCCAGGAAGATGTTTCGAATCCCATACCGCTCACAGATTGTGTCCGCGGTACGGAGGTAAGATTCCAACGCGAAGGAGGTCCGCGTCGATCTCGTGGGAGCGCTCCCCTCGACATCGGTGGACGCCGCATCTCCCCTTCGAACATGGATCCCGAGGACGGGGCGCTCCGGCCAGCCCATCTTTGCCTTGAGTTCGGGGATCCGATCCAGGATAGGCTCCGTCGGCGTGAAAACGTATCTGGTCGCCGCGGCAAGCTTCAGGACTCGTTCCATAGAGGCGGCGCTGAAGGGCGGTTCGGAAAATGCGAGATGGGTGAGGCGGGGCGCGGCAATGACCCCGACCCTTCCACCGGTCGCTGTAGGATTCTGAAACAGTTCGTTCCACGCTCGGGCGGAGTCGTTGCTTGCCTCGGAAGGTCTTCCATCAGCCGAGCGGGCCCAGATCCAAGGGTTCCAATCGCGCCCGGTGGCTTTCAACGCCTTTCGCTCCCACGGGGGCGCATCGGCTGCGACGACGACGCGGCGTCCAAGATCGACGTTCTCGCGGATCGCAGTGCCCAAGAGACGCAAATTCTTTCCGAGTGGGCGATAGGTAAGGTATATACGGCGGGTTCTTCCTGACGCGGCTTGAACAGCCTGGATCCTCTTCAGGTAAGCGGCCGAGAACTCGGTCTGAGCCGCCGCGCGCCGTCGTGACTCTCCGGTTGCCAGCCCAGCCGGAAGGTACTCGGCCGGAATATGGGAATGCCGAAGGTAAGCCCAGAAGTGCTTGAACAGGAGGCGTCGGCGGTGGCGGTCCCACCCGTCGCCCCACAGATCCACGGTCCAGAACCGCAAGGTTTCGGAGAGCTGCATCGAACTCTTCACCTAATTCCTAGCGCCCCAGGACCGTTGGGCAGGATCCAGAAAAACGGTAGCCGCGCTCGTCTCAACTTCCCTGGCACGGAGGAGCTCGGTGACCATAGAGCGATATGTCCGCCACGCCGTCCCTAGGGATGAGGCCTTTATTGAGATTCGCGATCGTTTTCCGGATTGGGGCGATCTTGTTCACGTATGTGCTGTACACGTAATCGCGGTTTTTCAGGTAATTGGCCGATCTGGAGTCGCTCGAATAAATCATGGTCCCCTGCCCGCCTACGTTTCTCTCGAACGCGGCGGAGCTGTAAACGCCGACCTGATAACCGGCCAGCCACGCCCTCACGCAGAAATCATAGTCTAGCCAGATCCCGGCTTCGCCGGCGCTGCTAAAGCGTAGATCAAACTGGCCTAGCTCACGGAAAGCGCTGCGACGGAAGAACATTGGGCCGATGCCGACCAACTCCACGAACATGAATGGTTTTTCAATCATGTCGTCCCAGAATGGGATTTCAGGAAGCGGATAGCCAGGGTCGGGCGGCGCGCCGAAACGAGCCAGAATGGGATATTGCGGGTCGTCAAAATCAACCGCCCATCCGTGCCAAGGTCCGACCACGGCCAGCCGGGGGTATTTCTGGAACAGCGCAAGCGCGTCCGAAGCCCAGGACGGATCCTTCGGCGGGATGTCGTCATCTTGCATGGCGCAGATGAATTCGCCGGCCGCCAGATTTGCGGCCCGATTATAGGTGCGTATTTCGTGCAGATCGTTGGTCTGGATCAGGAAATCGTTGGGCCGAGTCAAATACTTTCGCCATTCAACCTCCGATCCGTCCACGGACCCATCCTCGCACACGATGATTTCGTCAGCGCAAGTGAGCCGGAGCCTCTCCATAATCGATCGAATATTTTTTCCGTGATTAAACGATTGAATTAGAATAGATAGGGACGGAGCATCCGTATAAGCGAAAGGGATCTTGGATCGTTCCAGCTTACGCTTCTTCACGCGGGCAATCAGACGCTTTTCTGGACTTAATAAACTCGCAATCGAAGACTTTATGTCCATGATATGACTTATCTGTTCGGATTGCGATCGGCTTGTGAGTGGTAGCTAACACGGCCGCGATCAGGACGCCAGTTTGCGACCGATCCTCCAGCAGCCCCGGCCGCACGAAGGTCAGAGTTTGCGCAAATACCCATCATATTCTTGGATTTTCGCGCCGAGCCGTGCTTGACGGCGAGGCAACCAAAAGGAAAGCGCGCGACGCAGACGCATCGCGATGAGTTTCCGTTTCACGTGACGTCGCATCGCCTTGGCAAGACGAGTTGCGATGTGGGCGCGGTTCAAGGCGTCGTCACGTTGGGCCTCCGCCACCCGCAATCGGTCGACGGCGCCGTCACGCTCGCTCGCCGCCGCCCGCAACCGATAGGCGGCCTCGTCGCGTTCGCTCTCGACCTGCCCGAGTTGGTGACTCGCCTCAACGAGCGCAATTACTCGCGAACTCTCCCCTTTCGGCAGGATTATCGATGTGTTCTCAAGCTTGCTGCGAATCAGTTTGTAGTCTTTGTCCCACTGCTTTTCAGGAAGGATTGCCCTAGAGTTTTCATCATGCTGACGATAAATGCATGTAATTTCTGGTGAATCAGCGACGCCGCACAAGGCCGCCGCCTGAAGCAAGAAGTCCCAGTCCTCACTCGTCGATAAGCGTTCGTCGAAGCGCAATCCCAAAACGTGAAAGGCTTCGCGCGGGAAAGCCAGGCAGATTGGCGGACTGCGATTGACCAGCAGGTGTTCCAATAAATCAAAGTCGGGAGGATAAGGCTTCGCCAGCCCTCCGGTTGCGCGCAGCCCGCGTTTTCCCGAGACCTCGACATTGATCGAGTCCTGCTGCACGCAGGCGGTCCTCAATACGCGGCCGCGATGGTTTCGGGCGAGTTCGCTGAACTCGGCCACCCAATGGGCCATCGGAATGTCGTCGTCATCCAGTATGGCGATATATTCGCCGCGGGCGTACTCAAAGCCGACATTCAGCGGACGCGCCCGGTCGCCCTCTTCGACCTCAAGCAACCTGATCTTGCCGCGCAGGTTGTCGGCCATGTCTGCGACGAGGCGCCGCACGGCGGCGAGGCTTGGCGCATCGACTTTGTGCGCAACGATCAGGGCCTCGAAGTCATCGCTGGTCTGCCCGGTGAGGCAGACAAGAGTCTCGAGGAGAGTATGCAGGCGGCGACCCTGCGTTCTGATCACAGCAGTGAGAAAGGGCCTTTCGGGCGCTGCACCATTCTCTTGGACGAACGCCCGGCCCCGGGGGCCGGGCATGCAAAGCCAGACGAACTCGCGGACCATCGCGGCTGGATTGGCGCGTCTTGCGCTGTCGAATAGGAGGTCGCCTAACGGAACGCCCGGCCGAAGGAGCGGGTGCTGAAACTCGTCCCTTCGCGAGATCACGTCATCGCGGTCGATTGCATGGAGGCCGGCGTCGCCCAGCAAGCGCGTCAGCCGCGCATCGTCGATGAACCGCGTCATGCTCTCCTTCGGCTTAGGCTCTCCTCGGCTATCCATCCGCCCGAAGACAAGGTCCACGCCAGCGTCGAGACACGCGTGGTTTGATGCGCTGATCGCCACGAGCGCGCCCTTTGCGCGCGCGAAATCGGCAAGGGCCTGAAGGACCTCTTCGAGATCGGCCATACGCTCGATTCGGTCGAGCAGCGTTATCGACGCAACGCTTCGGCTGCCCACGATTTGGTTCAGCCGTTCGGCAAATGGCTCGCTGAGGCCGATATGATGGAACTGGCGCCGAGCCCCTACTGCCGGCGCCACATCGGGCGTATGCAAGCCAATGCCGACATAGACGCCGCCGATCGCCTCTCGCATTGCATCGGCATGCGCCGGAGAAGGAGTCCCTATATCGAGCCGCAGGTCGTTGGGGCTGCGCACCGCCTGCCGTCTCTTGAGCAGTTCGAGGACCCGGGGCAGGACTTCGGTCTTCGAATCCTGAATGTCTCCGCCCGCTGAGGAACGGCGGCTCATAGCGGGTATCTGTGGGGTGAATATTCCGTGCCGACGAAAAGACCGACGCTGTGAGCGTCGTCGAGCTGGATCGGAAGCGCTCCTTCTTCTCTTTTTTTCTTGAACACGCGGGCGGCTCGCATCATGTCCGGGTCGCCGCCGGACAGATAGTAGCCGATCAAGAGTTCGGTGATATCCGGACGAGACCATTTGTAGCTCAGAAAGAGTGCCGCTTCGGCCGAATAATAGCGTTCGGCGGCCGACGGCAGCCATGCTCCTTCGCGGGAGAGCCTCTTGTCATGAAACGCCACCGCCGCGGGCTGGAAGATCACCTTGAGGCCGTTCAGCCGCACCCGCCAGGAGAAGTCCACGTCATCGCAGTAGAGAAAGAAATTCTCGGCGTCGAAACCGTTGAGCTCCCTGAACAGCACGCCCGAAATCATCGTGCAGGCCGTGGTCGCCCACCCCGTCTCCCCCTTCTGAGGGTCGTAATCCTTCGGGTGCTCGATCGGCAGCTGCTTTGCCTCCACCATGCCCACCCCGGGCGTGTCGAACTCCGTCAACATGGTTTCAATCAGGCGGGGGGCTACGATGACGTCCGGATTCTGGATCAGGAAAATATCGGCGCCGTTCGACTTCGACAATTCGTTGTGACCTTTCGCCGAGCCGAGGTTTCCGCCGAAGAAGGTATAGTCGATATGCACCGAACGGTTGCGTTGGCGGAGGGACTCAAGTTGCTGCGGGTCGAGGCAAGGGTGAAGCGAGCTGTCCCCGTAGCGGATCGCCACCGCAGGACAGATCTCGGAAGCGAGCTCCGCAGAGCGCGCGAGGGCGGCCACTGACCGTTCGATGGCCTGGGGTTGGTTGTTGTACAGAACCGACTGAACGCCGACTGTGCGTTGCTTGTAGTCGAAGACTTTTTGGCTCCCGCGGGTCCCAGTCACAGGCTTTGACATAGCGCGTCCCTAATGCTGCTGTGTCTCAATCCAAGCGGCCAGCTTCTGTATGCCCGCAGCAAGATCGCGCCGTGCTGACCAGTTCAGCGCTTCAACGGTGTTCTTCACATCGCACACGGCGTGGCGAACGTCGCCAAAACGGTGCCGACTGCAAACGAACGGCGCGGGCGCGCTGTAATGGCGCGCAATGATCAACGCAAGCTCCGACATCGGAATGGCGGCTCCAGTACCGATATCGAGCGTCCTGCCCGCCACACCCGCGTGATCTAGCGTCGCGAGGATAGCCTCCGCTACGTCGTCGATCAGAATGAAATCACGCAACATCTCGCCATCCTCGTAGAGGGGGATGGCCTGGCCGCGTCGCGCAATCTGGCAGAACAGCAAAACGATCCCCGTATAGGAGTTCGCGAGGGCCTGGCCGGGCCCGTAGACGTTCTGGAGTCGGAGCGTCTTGAGCTTTGCTCCAAAGGAGCCCGACCAGGCCGACAGAATGTGTTCCTGGGCCAGCTTAGTGGCTCCATAGATGCTGACGGGATGCGGTTCAGTTGTCGCGGCCCGTGCCGCAGTCGCCTCAAGTCCTGGAAAATCCCAGATTTGCCGAGCAAGTTGCTCCCGGGTTCGTTGACCCGGATAAATTGGCGGACCTCCGCAAATCGGTCGCCAGGGGCCTTCGCCGTAGACAGCTCGGCTGCCTGTGAGCAGAAACTGATCAGGGACGCGTCCGGCTCGCGCCAGCGCGTCGAGCATTGTGGCGGTCCCTGTAACATTTGCATAGGCGTGACGAGCGCTCTCAGTTAGCGACTGGCCAGTGCCGGTTTCGGCTGCTAGGTGAATGATGGTGTCGGGGTTGATATGATCCAAGAGCCTGCGCCAGAGAGTGGCATCCGCGATATCGCCTATGATCAGCTCGACGTCCCCGTCAAGCGTGTCAGGTCGCTGGCGTTCTGGATGTATCTGCGGGTGCAGCGCATCGATAGCGATAACCCGCTCATATCTTTTGGACAGGCCTGAGGATATTGCGCAACCGATGAATCCGGCTCCTCCCGTCACTATACACGTTCCTGTCTTGGCTGGCTTTGTAGAGTAGGACTTCACGAAATACCCCAATTCGCACTGTCTATGCCCGCTACTGCTGCCTGCGTGGCGCAGCAAGGTCGGCGCGCGGTGTTGAAGCCTCGCTGACCAGGTGACGAGTGACATTGATCAGCATGAACCATCGCTAGCGCTGCACGTCGAGAACATTGGGAGAGGGGAAGGCCACCTAAAAAGGACTAGAGACTTCGAATTCAAACGGCCAGCCGACGCACGGGCACATTGCAGCGCATAACTAATGCCTTTGGTGGCGGCGGCCGCCCCCGTTGCTCCACAAAGCAACAAACCAAAAACGTATAGTGTCTGAGACACGTCTCAGCGCCGGTATCTTCACATTGTTCTCGGCTTGCAACATCCGTTCACTCGATAACGCAAGCTCTGACTCGGTGTCGGCGACCACAGTTTGATCTTTGTTCTCAGCCTGCTCGACCCTTACTCGAAGACGGATAATCGCGTGAAGTAAGACCGATTGGATCAACTCGGCAGGTGTCAGTTGTTGCAAGAATTTTACCAACTGCTGCGTCGCAGCTTCACCTGAATATTCGGTATTGCGTGGATGATAAACAAGAAGGCCCTTGTCAACGACAGAAATCTTGCCTATGCTGTAAGTGTAATAGTTAAACATTAAATCAATTCCCCATCCAAAAATATTTCCCTCATAATTTGCCTTTCGCATTCTATCTACTATTTCACGCGTCAACGCGAAAACGGTAGAGTCGGTTTGTGCAACAATGCTAAGTGACGAGTTTGGTATCGTATCAATCTCAGTTTTATTCAAACTCCAATCAATGTAATCGATAAACGGTGCCCATACCCCGATATTTCGATTCTGTTCGACCGCGGATCTACAATGTCTAGGTACTTCTGTCCAATTATCGCTGGTGCAATCTGCATGTATGACCAACAAAATGTCTGCATCGCAGGAATTGATGCACGTTTGAAATTTATCACCGAAAAATAAGTCGTTTGGTCTCCTTATGGACTCGCATGAAAACCTTCGCGCCAAAATTCCATCAGGATCGGAATAGATCACGCTCACGTAGTCTGACGTTAGCGCAACAGCTTCTGCTATTCTGTCGGCGTTGTCATGCTTTCCAAACCAGGATATTATAAAGGTATGAATCGTCTTATTAGCCTCTTGAGCCCGCACTGACTCCGTGTGCACCGCCTGCTGCAGGCCGGCAACTTGGTCACTGCCCGACTCCGCGTCACCGATCACATCTTTCCCCGTCATTCCGGTGGGACATATTCCATGCATTCTATGTCCGATGTAACCGAACGTAAAGCGCGAAATAGGTAGTTCAACCCATGGAATGTTCGCCCTCAGCTCAAAGCGCGCAATCCGTCCCGCCCTTTCGAGGTTGCACCGCCCTTTTTCAAAGACTGAGAGTTGAGGCGATCAGGAATGACCGGACCAGCATTGCGTTGGCTCTCCAATGCATTGGCCGATCGGGCGCAGTTGGGATTCCGCTGTGGCGGCGCCCTTGTTCCTCGTGACCTCGATCTGGTGACACTCGAACAACAGGCGCAGTTGCGAATTGGAAGGTTGACCGGCGGCGAATAGCACAAAGAGACCGGGCCTACCGTTGCAGATCGCCACCGCGGACGTCGCGAGGGGCAGGTATGTCAACGGCCCCGGCTTCGACATGATGGCCGGTGAGGCTTTCGCGCCCGGCATTATCGCGCTGATCACGCCAAATGGCGCAGTCCGTAAGGTCGCTGACGGCGTCGCCTTCCCCAACGGCATGGCAGTGACCCCTGACAATGCGCCCATTATCGTCGCCGAATCCTACGCCAGGAGGCTGACCGCCTTCGCCATAGCCGCCGACGGCAACCTGTCGAACCGCCGCGTTTGGGCCGACCTCGGCGACGGCTGCCCCGACGGCATCTGCCTCGACGCGGAAGGCGCTGTCTGGTACGCCGACGTCCCCAACAAACGCTGCGTGCGCGTGCGCGAAGGCGGCGAAATATTGCAGACAATCGCGCTCGACCGCGGCGGCTTCGCCTGCATGCTCGGCGGGGCGGACAGGCGCACGCTGTTCATTGCCGCCGCGCGTTGGCGCGGGCCGGAGACAATGTCTGACGGGGCGCGAACCGGCCAGCTGTTGACCGCGAGCGCGCCGGCATCGGTCGTGGGGTGGCCGTAGGGGAGCGGGCGATTGAGGAGGCCGCGGCGGCGGCGCAGGGACTCAGCGCGACTCACTTAGGACTACGCCCTCATTTCGTCATCGCCTGCTCGTCACGGCCACCTGCGTGTTGCGCCCCAGGCGAAAGGTGTGAACCCGGGGTCCGCCTGCTGGAGCGCAATCATGTCTGGACGCACTAGGAACAAATCAAGTCAATCCGCAATGACCGCTTCACGTCGATAGTGTTGAAAAACTCGAATTTCCGCATCGATCACAATTCAGGAGACCGCTGGCGGCCTCGGTGAAAAATTCCTTAGGGGGTCGGCGGACCGACCGGGTTTGCCGCGTGCGACGCTCCTATATGCCCTGCCGTGAGGAGTATCGGCTGAGTTGACGCGACGCCCGCGAAAACGAGATTTTAGCGGTGGCTCAATTTCCGAGTTTTTCAACACTATTCGTCGACACCGGACATCGTGAGCGGTCCGAGGCATCGTCCGCTATCCCCCAACTGCGAAGTTCACCGCCGCAATCCGGGACGTCCGCTTCGTAGGCTCCAGGGTCCGGACTCGGCGCTTTTGCGTTAGAGTCGCTATAGTGAGTAGGGCAATTTTTGTGTCTGCACCGTCCGGACCGTCCAAAAGCGTTATTCTTCAAAGGACTAAGCCCGGACGCAAAGCGGACACAGTGGACGCTACCGTGGCAGTCCTCCGTCCGTAATGCACTCATTGAAAAGTCACCACTTTGGACGGTCCGGACGGTGCGGACAGTTTCAGCGCCTCACTTTCCGGGTCGAGTTCAATAGATACAATTCGTGTCCTCGTGCGGCTGTCGCTACGCTCGAAACGAATTACGAATCCAGTTCTTCGGAGCGATGGCGCGAGGCGACGCAAGCGGCCCGCAATGGCGCGAGCGTTCTTGGGCCATGCTCTCGACCTAGCAATGGTCTCGCCGACCGCCAGTGATAGGCGGCTCAAGAGGTCTGTCGCAGTTCCGCTCCAACTGGGCTCCTTCGCCATAAAGGTGCGCAACGCGATAGCGAGCGGATCAGCGTCAAGCATGTTCCCGACCGCATCGTCGCGATTGCCCGCATAGGCGCACAGAAACTTGCCTGGAGGCCATAAGTCGCCGTCGCCACAGGCTACCGCCCAAAGGCAGAAATCCGCCATCCTAGGGTGTCGCTCGAGGCGTGTGGAGGACAGGCGCTGTAGGCCGATCGAAACGGCATCGAGCAACGCGCCAAGGAGACGGGGAAGCGCGGCATTGAATTCGTCCCAAATCGCGCGCTCGGGGCGCCTGCGATCTTCCGCGATTGCTTCGAGGTTGAGGAAAAGCGCGCGGTCGGCTAGGTCGGGGCGGGTGACGACGTCCTCGATCCCGTTCAGTATGACGGGTCGGCATGCTTCAAAGAGCACCTCCTCTTTTTCCGCGTACAGCTCTCGAGCCTGGAAGCCGCCGCCAGTCGAGATGCGACAGAGCGAGTCTGCCAGCCAGGGAGGTATGTTCGAGATGTTGTCGAACGCAAGCAGATGGCCGTTGTTCGCAGCAATGAAAAGATCACGATCCTCGCGGGGCAACGACCGCAACGGCGCGGCGTAGGGATCGATCAACGCGCGCACCATCGCGCAGGCGGTCGACTTCGCCGACCCTTGCTCGCCGGAAACGGCCAGAATCGGATACGGTCCGCCATCACTAAGGCAGGCGAGCAGCCACGCCACAATGAGGACGAAGTCTCCATCTGAGGCAACATTGAGGAACGGCCGCAAATCTGAAATCGCTCCCCCGCGCTCGGGGACGGGCAACGGTCTCATTCCAGCGGCGCGGCGGAACCGAGTGGGGGCGCGATCGATCACGCGCCAGCCCGCGGCGTCGATCTCAACAGCCCGCCAAACGGGGTCGCACAGGTCTAGGTAGAGCTTGCCCTCAAGACCCGCGACCCTGACGTGAACAGCGCGCTCCACCGCGGCAAACTGCGCTCTGGCCTCGACGACGCCGAGCGCGGATTGTTGGGCTTCCGAGTTGGCGGCCTTGTTGGTCGCCTCGAAAAAGGCATGGCACAGCCATTTGCGGAATCCGCGAGATCGAATGGGCCACGTCTCGCGATGGCCGTTGACCTCTATGTCGGCGTAGGCTGTGCCGTCGGGCGCATGGAACAGTTCCGCCCTTCGATTGGCGATCGCGATTAAGATATCCGCTTGGGATTGACGAGCCGGCGCGTCGGCGGCGCCAGCGGAGGGAGGGGTGCTGAAAGGATCAGTCCGTCCATTCTTCTGCGCCAGGTGAAAGACTGTCGCCAAGGTGACAAGCGGACCGTCATAGCCGCGGACGAACGAGATCCAGGTCTTGTCCTGGTCCGCGGGGTCGAATTTACCCGGGCACGCCCTCGACCATTCGTCCCACAGCGCACGCCCAGGCCACCGCGGATCGGCCGCCGCCAGGTCATGCAGTGCGAAGCCGACTTTTAGCCAAACGTCACGGTCCACGGCGGGGATTGCGGCGAGTGCGGATCGCAGGCGCGCCACGCCCTCCTCTGACCACGGCTCGGGGCGCGAGGGCTCAATGCCATAGTTGTCGAATTGGTTTACCGAGCTTTGGAAGGTGGCCGAGCCGCCCCCGTCCTTCTGCCGCTTATTGAGTGCGCTCGGCGGATCGGCGAGCCCGTCCGCTGTGCTAGCAGCCTTCAGCACGCCATCGCGATCGCCGGCGAAGGCTAGGAGCCATTGCGGCGCGATCGCCATCTCGTCCGGCGACGCGCAGTCCCACTTATACGACCCGCCGTCCGGGTGAATGCTTGGCGGCGCGATAACGTATCCGCGATCGGCCCGGATATCGAGGCCCCCTTCCGCGCTGCTCGGAACCGCTCCGCAATTGGGCGGGAGCTCGAAATAGAAATGGCTACCCTTGTGCGTGACGACGCGGTGCGTCGGCGCGAGTGCGCCAAACCGCTCAGTGAGTTTGAGAAGGAGTTTTGCTCCCTCGAGGCTGTCGATATCGACAACGATCAGCCCGCTCGGCGCTCCAGTCGCGATGCCGACGTTCGCATTCGGCGCACGCGTCCACCAATTCCGGATTTGGTTTTCGTCGCGCGACGCGTCTTTGAACCCATGCTTCGTGATTGGTTCCTTGCCGTGCGGTTTGCAGGGGAAAACGGCGAAGCCAGCGCATGCATAGGCAAGGGCGAAGTCGAGGAGCGAAGACGGGGGGGCCATCGGTCAGACCCCCCACGCTCTCGGCGGCGGGGGCGGCGCAAGCTCCGCCGTGGCCCGCCGAGGCTTTTTAGGGGGCTTCAGCCAGGCATTTACCCCGTCGCGCCTGACATCCCAGCCGAACGCGAGCGCCGCGGCGATCATCGCACCGTTGGACACGTAATGTTGACGGTCTAGTTGCAGCAGGCGGGACCAGCGCTCGGCGCGATGCTTCAACGCGTACGAATGGAATTCCCCATAGGAACTCGGGCCGAGCTCTCCCGAGACAATGAATGCACACGCAAGCTCGAAATCCTGGGGATAGGTTAGAATTTTCGGCCGCGACGCTGCGTAGCCCGGTTTGCCGAGATCCATGAGCCCGTTACTTGTCAGCGCGGGGTGCTTAGTCCAGATCGCCGCAAGAGCGATGCGCAGGCCATCGGCGGCTTCACGCTCGGCAAACGTCGCGTCGCGCCCAGTGCCTATCGGCTTGCCGCTTTGCAGCCCGGCGCGCAATTCGTCGAACGGTTGCGCCGTGCACGGCGCATCCTTATAGTGCTTAGCCATATCCAGGACTTTCGTTTGGCCCGGCTTCGCGTCGTCAGCGCGACCCGGGCCTTTTCGTTTCGGGGAGGATGGGAGTTAGGCGGCGCGCTGACCCGGGCGGCCTCATGCGGCCGGTCCCGCGCGCGAGGCTGTTGATTCGGACGTTGAGCGAAGGGTCGGGCGTCGGGCGATGAACTCTGCCACGTCCGACTGGCGGTAGCGGACGAGGCGGCCCAACCTTATGAACGGGATGCAATCGTCGCCGCCGCGCAGCCGATCCTTTTGGATTGTCTTGCGGGGCGCGACCCGTCAGCCGGGCAACGTCCGCATCGGTGAGCAGGGTGTCGGGGAGCGCGTGTTTCGTCTCGACTTGCATAGGAATCTCCAAAGCGATGCAACGCTCGGAAATTCTCAGAAATGCGATCCAGAGCCCCCTCAAGAAAGGAACGATTTTGCGCTAGGCGGGGTCGTTTCGCCCGCTTAAGCGACTAGGAGGGCGGCGGCGGTTCGGTTCTCTGCCGCGGCGAGACCATTAGTGCAACAAGCCGGTCTTGATTTTGCTCATCGGGGCACTTGACGCCAGCTACGTCGAGCGCTTCCCGAATAAACTTGACCAACTGCCGAGGCGGCCTCTCGCCCGTCGCCCAGGCCCACTCCTTCCGATAGCGCGACGCCAACTCTTGCAACCCCCGCACTGCGTGCATGAGCGCATAGGACTTGATTCGCCCGGGGTTCGAGGGCTTCGACAATTCGGCCAAGGCGCGCCCGGTCAGCCGAGCAACGTCGATGTCCGTCAGCAGAGCGCCGTCAGGCGATTGGCCCTTCAAGACCTCTCGCCAGATTTCCTGTAAAAGGGCGGGGGGAAGCCGCGGCGCGCGCTTGCGGCTGCTTTCTCGCTGCTTCCGCCATCGCGGCTCTTTTTGGAAGGCTTGCGCCTTTCTTCCCGGCGTTTCCTGCTGTTCGACAAGCTTGTCCAATCTGTAGAGGCGGAATATGCAATCAAGTTCTTCCACGCATCGGCTTCGCAAGTCGACCTTGACCGCCAAAGTCCTGAGCGCCTCGTCATAAATCTCGAAATTTCTCGGCGCGGGCGCGCGTTCAAACGGGCCGAATCCGAATTTCTCGCGCTCGTTTAGATCGGATTCGACGAATGCCGGCGAACGGGGCATTTCAGGGTCGCAGCCGTCGCAGAATGGCGCCATTTTGTCCGCCAGCCATGGCGCCCGCAATCGTTGCGCCGATCGTCTCGACCGCTCGGCGCATCGGGTCAGCGTCCAAATGAGCGTAACGCGCCGTCGTGGCAGGCTGAGAATGGCCGAGCAACTTGCCGATGATCGGCAGGCCCATTGACGCGCCCGCCCCGAACGAGGCGAACGAATGCCTAAGGTCGTGAATTCGGACGCCTTCAAGGCCCGCGGCTTCGGCAACTGCGGCCCAAGGCTTCTTAAGGTCGGCTCTCGGCTTGCCTTCAACGCTGCCGGGAAGGACGTAAGGGTTGCCTGCAAGTCGCGGCAGGCCCGCGAGGATTTCCAGGGCAGCAGCTGAAAGGTAAATCGTCTTCTTGCCGGTCTTGCTGTCGGGCAACAGGATCACGCCACGCTCAAAATCGACGTGCTCCCACTTGGCGTGAAGAATTTCGCGTAGGCGCGCTCCGGTCAGGATCAAGAGGCGGATGGCGGCGACCGCGAAGGGGTCGAGCTTCGTCCGGCGCTTGCTTGGGTCGGCGGCGTGCTTCGCGCCCGCCTTCGTTTCGTCAACGGCGTAGGGTAGGCCCGCGGCCTCCGCTTGGCGAAGCGCGTCGCCGAGCCGCGACAGTTCCTCGCGCATCAGGAATCGTTCTCGTCCGCTTTCCGGGAACTTCTCGACGCCGCGCGCGGGATTGTACCCCTCGGCGGCATATCCGGACTTGCCGGCCCACGAATACAGTGCGCTGAGGATGGCGAGCGTCCTGTTCGCCTGTACCGGCCTGTCGCTCATCGACGAATGGAGCCGCGCGACGGCGGGTCGCGTCACGGCGTCCAGCTTCATGGAGCCGAGAGCGGGCTTCACGATGCGTTCGAGCGCGTCCCGCATCCAAGCCGCAGTTGACGCTTTGCGTTTGGCCTCGGCGTGCTGAGTGAGGAATATTTCGATCACCTCTGAGAGCGACAGGGAACGGCGTTGGCGTGTCTTTTCGGCCGCCGGGTCCTCGCCATGCGCAACCGAGCCGAGCACTTTCTTGGCCCCTGCGCGAGCCTCCTCGGGGGTCATCTTCCCCGCGTGGCCGATCGTTACCCGTTTCGTCGGCGCGCCGCGGCCTCGCGCGGCCTTGTACTCGACGGCGTAGGACACGCCGCCCGTTTTTCGAACTCGCAGGACGAAGCCTAGGTCGACGGTATCGAAGACCGTGCAATCCACAGGCTCGGCTCTGAACGTGTCGACGAGGCGCTTTGTGATCTTCGCTTTCATGTCTGGGGCGCTCCCGGGGCGCTCCCATGGATCAAACTACGGGACGCCACAGAGTACACAATAGGGCTAGTCTCTGGCTTAGGCAAGGTTAATATCGAACAAAATCAGGTTCGATAATACAAGAGAGCACCAGGGCCGTAAGATTGTGGATCTAGAGGTCCCCCGTTCGAGCCGGGGTGGCGGTACCATCAAAATCAAAGACATGAATCGTTTCGCGCGCGGCAGGAAGCCTACGCCCGGCGTCGCTCCGTGTCGGAGGGTCGGGGCGCGGTCGGGGCAAGAGCGGCCGACATAGGCTCAGCGAAAATACTCCCTGATCAGGATGTCGCGGCGGCCTTATCCGAGCGGTTCATCGACGATCGCGAGGCGGCGATCTTATGGATGGCGAGTCGGATATCGCGATTGTCTTGCATGAATCGGTCGAAATCGACCTTGCGCAGCACCAGGAGCCGGCAATAGGTCATCGCCACGACGTCGGCTTGCCGCGTCATGCCCGTGAGCAGCGCCATCTCGCCGAACAGGTCGCCGGTGCCGAGCGGGATGCGCCGATCGGGAAAGATGACCTCGGCGGCGCCGGAGGCGATGAAATAGCACGCGTCGCCCTTATCGCCGTTGCGTACGATCAGCTCGCGCGGAACGGCGAAACGGGGCCGAAGCAGCTTCTGAACCCGCGCAAGCTGTTCATCGCTGAGGCCGGTGAAGAGCTCGAGGCGTCCGATCAGCTCGCGGGTGTCGAGGCCGAGATCGAAACGGGGCCGGGTCTCCTTCGCCTGCATGTCCTCAACGCTGCCCTTGAGGTCTTCGTAGACCTCGGCCGCGATCAGGCCTTCCTTGAATAGGGCGTCGTAGCGTCCCATCTCGCGCCGCAACGCCGATTGGCGCAGGAACCGGGCCTCGAGCGCCGCGGCGTAATGGGGATATTGCCGCCTGAGCGCTTCGAGCGCGGCGGTCGTCCGCTTGAGGCGATCCTTGAGGATCGCGTCGATGAGCTCGACGACCCGCTCGCCGAAGATCGAGCGCGACCGCACAGCGTGGCTGCCGGCAAGCTCCTGGATCAACAGGCGGGTGACGAGCAGCATCTCGAAACGGTCGCCGAGCTGATCGGCCAGAAAGCGTACGACGCCGAAGCGCCGATAGAAAAAATGCGCGGCCCGGAATAAAAACGGGAAGGCGAGCGCCGCCTCAGCACTGCGCTTGTAGCCAAGACGCCCGCCGCTCCTTGCGCCTTCGCCGAGCGCTTCGGCGTTTCTCAACAGCGTTTGGATTGCGGAAGGCGAGGCCGCGCGTTCGGTCATCAGTTCGAGCGTCAGCATGCGCTCCTGATTGCCGAGCGCCACGAGTCCGATCGCCAGGCGCTCGTGATCCGTCAAGCCGACCTCCGCGGCGTCCCGCGTCTCGGCGGCCGCGATGGACGACTTATAGGGCTCGAGCGCGCGGGCGAGGGCCGCGGGCGAGATCTCATGCTCGCGCGCCGTCGAACGGATGGTCTCGGCGACCTCGCTATAGGATAGCGCGAGGACCCGATCGCGCAGGACTTGGTCGACCGGCGACAGGCGATCAAGCCGCAGGAGGTGAATGACGAAGCGCAATGTCGTGCCGTTGACCAGCAGCGTGAACAGCACGAGGCCGGTGGCGAGCACCGCGACGAATCTTTGCACCTCCGGCTTCAGCGCCGGATTCTCGGTCACGGCGAGCGCCAGCACCAGAGTCAGGGCGCCCCGCAGCCCGCCCCAGGCGATGGCCAGCTTATAGGCGGTGCTGATTGGCTGGGTCAGTCTGGCGAGGCTCAAGAGCGGGAGGAGCAGGAACAGCACCAGGAGGCGGGCCACGAACGCCGCCACGATGACCGCCGCCACGAGGACGACATCGCGGAATTGGGTATCCAGCAAGAGCTTCGGCACCAGGATCGAGGCGAGCACGAACACCAGCGAATGAGCCCAGAAGGCGATTTGAGCCCAGAGATCGGTGATGAAGGACCAATTGTAGGGCGTGATGCGCGACCGCCCGAAGGCGCTCAGACTCAATCCGGCCGTGAGCACCGCGACCACGCCGGAAACATGAAAGGCGTGCTCGGCGGTAATGAAGACGAGATAGGGCAGCGCGACCGTCAGCGTCGCTTGGGCCAGCCGATCGTCGCGGGTCCAGGGGATGAGCTGCAACAGCGCCCGGCCGGCCAGCAGTCCTAACGCGGCGCCGCCGAAGAAGGAGACCATGAATTGCACGGCGCCGCCGAGAAAATCCGGCTGGCGTCCGGAGACGATCATTCCGAGCAGCACCGTGAACATGACGATCGCCGCCGCGTCGTTCAGGAGTGCCTCGCCTTCGACGAGGCGGGTGAGGCGCGCTGGAGCGCCGACGTCGCGGAAGACCGCGATGACCGCGGCCGGGTCGGTGGTCGCCACGACCGACCCAAGGAGCAAGCAGACCACCAGCGGCAAGCCCGCGAGCGGCCAAAGCGCCACGCCGACAACCGCGGTGCAGACGACCGTCGCGACGACGGCGAGCATGAGAATCGGAGCGGCGTCCTCGAGCATCCGACGCACGTCGCTGGTGATGGCGCCCTCGAATACGAGCAGCGGCAGAAAGACGTAAATGAAGGTCTCGGAGCCGACCGGCAGGTTGGCGAACAGCGCGGCGACATTGTCGAAGCGGTCGCTGAGCGGCGTGCGCAGCAAGACAATGGATACGGCCCCGATCGCCACCCCGATAACGGCGAGGAGCACCACCGGCGCGAGTTTGAGCCGGACCGCCACCGGCTGCGAGACGGCGACGACCACCAGCAGAGTGGAGAATACGGCGAGGACCAGGACGATATCGAGCATAAAGGCAAGTTTCTATCCGCTTGCGGCGCCGCGGGGCAATTGGAGGACTATGCCCAGCAGCATTCTGACTCACGGGCGAGCCTCGGATAGCGCTCGCCCGGCCTCAAACCGCATCGCTCCCGGGCAGGTTTTTCGGCTCGTACGGGCAGAGATCGACCAGCACGCAGACGCCGCAAAGCGGCTGGCGCGCCTTGCAGACGTATCGTCCGTGCAGGATCAGCCAGTGATGCGCATGCGGGAGAAAGCGCTTTGGAATGACGCGCATCAGCTCGTCCTCGACTTCTCGCGGCGTTTGCCCCGGCGCGATCCGAAGCCGGTTGGCGACGCGAAAGACATGGGTGTCGACAGCGAGCGTCGGCTCGCCGAAGGCGGTGTTGAGCACCACATTCGCGGTCTTGCGGCCGACGCCGGGTAGGGCCTCCAGCGCCTCGCGGTCGCGGGGGGTCTGCCCGCCGTGTTGTTCGGCGATCGTTCGCGAGAGAGCGATCACGTTCTTGGCCTTGGTTCGATAAAGCCCGATTGTCTTGATACGCTCGGCGAGCCGTTGCTCGCCGAGCGCCGTCATCTTCTCCGGCGTGTCGGCGATGGCGAACAGCGCCGGGGTGACCCTGTTGACCCCGGCGTCGGTCGTTTGCGCCGATAGCACCACCGCCACCAGAAGCGTGAACGGATTGACGTATTCGAGCTCGCCCTTCGGCGCCGGATTGGCGGCGGCCAACCGCTCGAAGATCGCCTCGGCCCTCGCCGACCTCGTTTGCCGGGACTCTTTTCGCGCCATGGACGATTTATAGGCGCCCGCGGCTGCCGCGCAAACCGCGAGTGCGACTAAAGCGCGTGTTGCCATGCGCCTCAACGCCACGCATTATGCCGGCATGGGCTTGGGCATTGGCGGCGCGCC
The DNA here is from genome assembly GCA_963794155.1 of uncultured Alphaproteobacteria bacterium. Classification (GTDB taxonomy): domain Bacteria; phylum Pseudomonadota; class Alphaproteobacteria; order Rhizobiales; family Beijerinckiaceae; genus Roseiarcus. The sequence goes on from CAWCCX010000016.1 coordinate 562,093, forward strand.
GCAGGACAAACCGCGAGATCGGGAGGAATGGAAATGAAATCACTGAGATGGACTTTGATGCTGGCGGGCGCGCTTTCGGCGTCGCTTGCCGCCAGCGCGGCTTGGGCGGCGGCCGACAAGGTCGTCATCGGCGACATCGACGACATGTCGGGACCCTATGCTGACGTCATCGGCGCCGGCGGCGTCGAGGCGCTAAAAATGGCGATCGCCGATTTCGGCGGCTCCGTGCTTGGGCAACCGGTCCAGGTTCTGACCTTCGATCATCAAAACAAGCCTGATCTCGGGGCCCAGAAGCTCCGCGAATGGGCCGACACTGACGGGATGACAATGCTGCTCGGCGGGTCCAACTCCGGCGTCAGCCTGGCGATGTCGGCCGCGGCCAAGGAGAAAAAGATCCCATTCATCGCTATCGGCGCGGCCGCAGCGTCGCTTACCGGCAAGGACTGCTCGCCCTATACGATTCACTATGGCTACGACACGACCGCGCTCGCCAACGGCACAGCCAAGACCATCCTTGAAGCGGGCGGCAAGAGCTGGTTCTTCCTCACCGCGGACTACGCCTTCGGGAAGCAATTGGAGGCAGCGGCCACCAATGTCGTTAACGCCGGCGGCGGCAGCGTGACCGGCGGTGTTCGGGTGCCCCTTGGGACATCGGACTTCTCCTCATATCTGCTGCAGGCGCAGGGCTCCGGCGCGCAGGTGCTCGCGCTCGCCAACGCCGGCGCCGACACGTCAAACTCCATGAAGGCGGCTTCGGAATTTGGCCTCACCAAGACGATGAGGCCGGCCGCATTGCTGGTGTTTCTGACCGACGTCCACTCCATGGGTCTCGATATTGCACAGGGGCTAGTGCTGACGACGGCCTGGTATTGGAACATGAACGACGAGACGCGGGCGTTCGCCAACCGCTTCTTCGAAAAGACGAAGAAGATGCCGACGTTCTCCCAGGCCGCCTACTATTCGGCCGCCACCAACTATCTCAACGCTGTCAAGGCGGTCGGCTCGACCGACCCCGACAAGGTGATGGATCAGCTGCACAAGACGAAAGTCAACGACATGTTCGTCAAGGACGGCGTGATCCGCCCCGACGGCCTGCTCGAGCACGACATGTACATCGTTCAGGTGAAGACGCCAGCGGAGTCGAAAGGCGACTGGGACTTCTACAAGATCTTGAAGACGATGAAGGGCGAAGAGGCGTTCGGCAAGCTCGCGGACTCGACCTGCCCGCTGCTCAAGAAATAACGATCTGCTGACGAACTCCTGCGGCGTCTCGGGCAGAGACGCAGCAGGGGTATGCTCCGGCCTCCCGCCCTCAGTTTAGCGCCACCCGGTAGGTCGCCTCCGTCTTGGCGGCGATTTCCTCCGGGGTCGCGCCGGGCGCGATTTCAATCAGCGCCATGCCGCGATAGCCGTGCTTGTCGATCGCGAACACGCCGAGATCGGTGATCACGAGATCGACGACCTTGGCGCCGGTCAGCGGCAGGCTGCAGTGGTGCAGAAGCTTCGGGCCGTCCTTGGCCGCATGCTCCATGACGACGACGATGCGCTTCACCCCCGCGACCAGGTCCATCGCGCCGCCCATCCCCTTGACCATTTTGCCGGGGATCATCCAGTTCGCCAGATCGCCGGTCTCCGAGACCTGCATCGCGCCAAGGATCGCGAGATCGATATGCCCGCCGCGGATCATGGCGAACGAATCAGCGCTCGAGAAGAAGCTGGTCGTCGGCAATTGGGTGACGGTCTGCTTGCCGGCGTTGATGAGGTCGGGGTCCTCCTCTCCCTCGAACGGGAACGGCCCCATCCCCAGCATGCCGTTCTCGCTCTGCAGCTGCACGCTCATCCCCTGGGGGATATAGTTCGAGACCAGCGTCGGAATGCCAATGCCGAGATTGACGTAGAAGCCGTCCCTGAGCTCCTTGGCGGCGCGGGCCGCCATTTGGTCGCGAGTCCAAGCCATGGGGATGCCTCCAAAAAATTCAGGCCGCGTCGCGCTTGCGGGTCGTGCGCTGCTCGATCCGCTTCAGCGCGTTGGGCACGTGGACGATTCGGTGAACGAAAATGCCGGGCGTGACGATATGGTCGCCGTCGATCTCGCCCGGCGCGACCAGATGCTCGACCTCGGCGACGGTGAGCCGGCCGGCCGTCGCCATCATCGGATTGAAGTTGCGCGCCGTCTTACGGTAGACGAGATTGCCTTCGGCGTCGCCCTTCCAGGCATGGACGAGGGCAATGTCGGCGACGAGCCCGGTCTCCATGACGTAGGCCTCGTTGTTGAAGTCGCGGATTTCCTTGCCCTCGGCGACGATCGTGCCGACGCCGGTCTTGGTGAAGAAGGCGGGAATGCCGGCGCCGCCGGCGCGGATGCGCTCGGCCAGCGTGCCCTGCGGATTGAATTCGAGCTCGAGCTTGCCCGAGAGATAGAGATTGGCGAAGATCTTGTTCTCGCCGACGTAGCTCGAGATCATCTTTTTGATCTGGCCGGTTTCGAGCAGGATTCCCAGACCGATCCCGTCGACGCCGGCGTTGTTGGAAACGAAGGTCAGATCCTTCGCCCCAGACTTGCGCACCGCCTCGATCAGGACCTCGGGAACCCCGCAGAGGCCGAAGCCGCCGGCCATCAAGATCATTCCGTCCTTGATCTGGCCGGCGAGCGCCTCGTCCGCGTTGGCGTAGACTTTTCTCATGGGATGAAGGGTTCCAGTTGGAAGGGGGCGCGACTCCCTAGCCGTCTCGCGGGCGCGCCGCAAGCCGACAGTCGAGCCGCGTCCAGGCGCCGACGTCACATCTCATGCAAGCTGAGCGCGATCGCGATCCGGGCAAACCCGTAGAAAATCAGATCAATGCCGCAGAAAGTTTCGTCGATGACGAAATCTCGCCGCTTCGATAGGATAGCGGACGCTCGCTGCGGGCCAATCGGGGGTTAGCGACAGCAAACGAACAAACCGTCCGCTCCCTCCATCGCCGGAGGCCTCGCGTTCGCGCTCGTGATCGTCTTGAGCCCCGTCGAGGCGGATGAGACGACGGCGGCGTTGGTCGAGACGCCTCCGCAAGGGCCTTAGCCTTCGCCGCGCGGGCCCTCGCTGCCGCCGCGACGCAAGCCGCCGCTCTCGCTGACCCAGGCGAGGGTCACCATGCCGAGCAGCAGCGCGAGGCCGAAGAAGCCCGAAGCAAGCGAAGTCGACCGCGCGCCGATCAACTCGCTCGACCCTGTCCGCTTGATCCCGAGGTAATCGCTGCCGCCGTAGCTCGGAGAAGGATTCAAGCCGACGACGCGCGGGGTCACGATCGCATCTCCAGCGCCAGCTGCGACCCGGCGCACCGTGCCGCCCGTCTCCTCGGCCAGCGGCCGCAGCTTTTCGAGGGTCGAAACAACATCCTGCATCTCGAGCGGATTCTCCTGGCCGACATTGACCAGCGCGACATGCTCGCCGTCTTCGGCGCGATAAAGGCCGAAGCGGTCGATCGTCACATGCGCGCGGCTCAGGCCGGGAGCGTAGGGCGTCATGTCAAGCTTGGTCTTCGATCCGTTCGGCGCGACGAGATAGGTCTCCTTGACCTCGCCGCTCACGCTCTGGCGCTCGACGGTCACCTCGCGTCCCTTGGCGCTGGCGCGCAAGGCCTCCTCTTCCAGATCAGGTTCCTTCATCAGCCAATGCGCGAGACGACGCAAGAGGTCGAGATAAGGTCCGCCGCCGTCGTAGCCGCGCGCCCAAAGCCACATCTGGTCGCTGAGCAGGAGCGCCACCCGCCCCTTTTCAACCCGCGACAGCACAAGCAGCGGCTTGTCCTCCGCGCCGCTCATCAACGTGACCCCAGAGGTCGGCCTCGCGCCGACGATCCGGAACCATCGGCCCCAGCTCGGGTCGCCGTTGGCGGCGTCGAGACCGCTCAGACCCCGGGTCACCGGGTGGCGCAGGCCATCTTCGGACACCCTGGCGCGATATGCGGTCTCAACGTCGTCGCCGCTCGGCTCGGCGGGCGAAATCGCGCCGAGCGGCGAGTAGTAGAGGCCATCAGGGGTGGAAAATTCCGGCCCCTCGGCCATCAGGAGCGCGCCGCCGCCGCGCACGTAATCGGCGATGTTCTCCAAATAGACGTAAGGCAGGATCGACTGCTGCGCATAGCGATCGAAGATGATGAGGTCGAAGTCCTTGATCCGGCGCCCGAACAGATCGGCGACCGGGAAGGCGATCAGCGACAGTTCGTTGATGGGCGTGCCGTCGGAGCCCTTCTCGGGTGGGCGCAGGATGGTGAAATGCACCAGATCCACATTGGCGTCGGACTTCAAGAGATTGCGCCACATCCGCTCGCCCGGATGCGGCTTGCCGGAGACCAGCAGCACCCTCAGCTTGTCGCGGACCCCTTCGATATTGACGACCGCGCGATTGCTGTCGGCCGCGAGCTCATTTTCGACCGGCGCGACCTCGAGTTCCATCACGTTCGGTCCGGGATGCTCAATCGGCGCTTTGACCTCGATCCGCTCGCCGACCCTGGCGTCGATCTCGGCGATCGTCTCGCCGTCGCGCCGCACCGTGAGCTTGATCGGCTCGCCATGATCTGCGCTGTCGAGGACGCGGGCGACGATCACCTGATCCTTGCCGACGATGCCATACCGCGGCGCCTCGACCAATTCGATGCGCCGCTGCCGCTCGCCCTCATGCCCGGTGATCAGCGCGTGCAGCGGAGCGCTGAAGCCGAGCGCCGCCGCGGACTGGGGAATGTCGTGCACGTCGCCGTCCGTGATCATGATCGCGCCGCCCACCCGCTCGGGCGGCGCGTCGGCGAGCGCGCTGCGCAGCGCCGCGAACAGTTTGGTCCCCTCGGTGTCGGATTCCTCGCGGGAGGTTTCGACGACGCGCAAATCGACGTCTCCGAGCGCCTTCAGCTTCGTTTCGAGCTCGTCGCGGGCTTTGTCCGTTTGTCGCGGCCGCTCGCCGATGTCCTGGCTGCCGGAACGGTCGACCACCACGGCGACGATGTCCTTGAGCGGCCGCCGGTTCTCCTGGACGAGGTTGGGATCGCACAGGCCCAAGAGCAGAAGCGCCATGCTCAGCGCGCGCAGCCAAGCTCCGCGGACCCCGCGCCAGACGAGCGCGACCGAAACCGCGAGCGCCGCCGCAGCCAGCGCATAGAGGGCAGGCCAGGGAAGAAAAGGAGAAAAGGCGATCGACCAGGCGCTCAACGGGTCAGCCTTTCCAGAATGTCTTTTGCGTGCACCTGGTCGGCTTTGTAGTTGCCGGTAAGCGTGTACATGACAAGATTGACGCCGCTGCGCAGCGCAAGTTCACGCTGCCGCGCCCCGCCGGGAATGAGCGGGTAGAGCGGCCGCTGGTCGGCGTCCTCCGCCCATGCCGCCGCAAGATCGTCGGAGGCGATGATGATCGGCGAGACACTGTCGCCCGCGCGCGCCGGGCGCTGGACTCGGTCATTCGGGTCGGGCGGCGGAAGCGCTTCGATCCAGGTTTGCCCAATCGCGGTGCGGCCTACGATCCGGTCGAGCAGATAGAAGGTCTTGGTCAGCACGTGGTCATGCGGAACCGGTTCAAGCTCCGGAACGTCGACCCCTTCCAGGAGCGCGCGCAACCAGAGCGACTCGGACGTCGGCGGGCCGCCCGGACGCGCCGTCAGCGCGTCGCGGGTATCGAAAACGAGCGTGCCGCCGTTCTTCATAAAGGCCGCGATGCGCGTCCGAGCCTGAGGCTTGGGTTGCGGCAGGCCGGCAACGATTGGCCAATAGATCAAGGGATAGAAGGCGAGTTCGTCGCGCGCCGGATCGAGCGCGACCGGCTCGGCCAGTTCGGCGGAGGTGCGGGAAGCGAGCACCCGGGTCAGCGCCGTCAATCCGAGCCTGGAGGTTTCATCGACCGTCGCGTCGCCGGTCGCGACATAGGCGAGCCGGGTCGACAGAGCCGCATCCATATCGCGATCGGAGATCGGCGCGGCTTCGGCCGCGCGGGGCTGGTGGGGGACGGAAACGAGGCCGAGCGCTGCGGCGACGACTAGGGCGGCGAGGGCTCTCGGCCGGCGCAACGGCGCGCCGCCCATCAGCCAGATCGAAACCAGCGCGTCGATCATCAGGCCGATGAGAGCCGCCGGCAAGAGCCAGCGGCGAAGATCAATCGGCGGCGTGATCGCAAGCGCGCCCTCGTGCACGGCAAGCTGCCGATAATCAGCGCGCGCCAAGGCTTGCCCATCGGCCAGCGCATTGACAGCGCGCGATGACTCGCGCGATCCGTAAAAGCCCGGCGGGTGAAGCGGGTCGCCGACGCCGGAAAAATCATCGCCGATCGGCTCGGCCTGCGCTGGCGGCGGCCCCAGAACGCCGAAACCGCTTAGCGTGCGCAAGGGCGGTCGAACCGTGCCATGCTCGCCGACTTTGGCCTTCGCGGCGCCCTGACCCGGCGCGTCGGCTTCGGCCACGAATTCGACGCAGCATGTCGACAAACAACCCGGACAACGGCAGGTTGGACCAAGTCGTGTCAGCCGTCACGTGGAAGAGGACAATAAGACCTTTGCCCTGTCGCTCGGCGGTGACGAGCGGGGTGCCGTCGGCGAGACGCGCCCAGGTCTTCTCGGCCAATCCGGTCTCCGGCTCGGCCAGCACCTGGCGCGAAACGGTCACTTCGTCCGGAGCGGCAAGGCCGAAGAATGGGCTGCCCGCCTCGAACGGCGCAATATGCTTCGGGCTCTCCCAGGACAAAGCGCCGCCGAGCAGGCGTCCGCCGCGGCGAAGCGCCGTCGGAGTCAAAGTGTCGTCGCCGGCGGCGAGCCGCGTGCCGGCGAAGCGCAACAGCACCCCGCCGTTGTCGAGGAATTGCGTGATTGCGTCGAGCTCGGGCCCTGGGGCCACGCTCATATCGGCGAGGACCAGCACCGAAGGCTTTTCGTCGAGCAACGACACGATCGGATCGCTCGAGGAATCGCGCCATTCGCTGACGTCGGCGAATGGCTGTAACGCCCGCTTGAGGTAATAACTCGGCGCGAGCAACGGTTGAGCGACGTCGGCGCTCGCTCCTGAGGCGATGGCGACCCGCCGCCGGCGCGAACGCTCGTCGATGAGCCAGGTTGCTCCCGCCGAGCGCTCGCCGTCGATGACGACTTCGGTGACATCGTTACGCAATTCGACCGGCAGATCGAAATGGGCGTCGACCGTCGAATTGGCGCCGAAATCAAAGCCCGCCCGGCCGACTTCTCGGCCCTGTACGTCGAGCGCCCTGACCGCGCCGGTCACCGGCGCGCGCGCGTCTGAGCGGGTGATTCGCGCGGTGAGCGCGCCGGCTTCATTGTCGACCCCGGCCAGCGCGAGCGCGCCGCGCCCGTCGGTCACGACCTCGACCGAGCGAGCGATGGAGCCGAGCTTGGCCGAGAAGGCGTTCGCCCCGCCGAGTTCAACCCCGTCGGCGATCCATAGGATATCCGTCTTCGGCTCGCGCGCCACGAAGCTCTCGATCGCCGGCAACGCGGCCGCCCGATCGGGCGCGTAGGGAACCGGCGAGAGCGAGCGCAACCGGCCCTCGACGCCGGGTCGGTCGAGCGGCGCGATCTCCCGCCCGCCCTCCGACAGGGCGTGGATCGCCACGATGCGGCCAGCGCGCGCCGCCGCCGCCGCTCTTTCCCGAGCGAAGTCGATTCGCTTATCCCATGCCGGCGCCGCCGGAAATCCGTCGTCGATCAGCACCAGCAGAGGCCCGGACCCGGAGAGGGCGGCGAGGTTGTTCCACAGCGGCTCGGCCATCGCGAGGATGATGAGGGCCCCGATCGCGAGACGCAGCGCCAGGATCGGCCACGGCGTGCGCGCCGGCGTCGTCTCATTAGGATCAAGCCCGAGGAGCAGCCTCAGGGGCGGGAACACGGCCCGGCGGGGACTGGGCGGCGTGACGCGCAGCAGGAAATAGAGCGCAACGAGGCCGACGAGCGCGGCAAGGACGGCGGGAGCGGCGAAGGCAAGCGGCAGGCCGAACATCGTTCAGGCGCTCCTCAAGCCGGCCCCGGGCTCGGGCGCGGAAAGGCGCATGCGCAGCGCAAGCAGGATTTCGGCCGGCGACCCGTCGGTGCGATGGATGCTCATGCCCCAGCCCGAGCGGGCGCAGACGCCGCGGATCGTTTCGCGATGGGCGGCGAGGCGCGCCAGATAGGCGTCGCGCAGATTTTCGGCCCGCGGCGTGAGCACGCTGAGGGAGCCCGAGGGATGGAGAAACTCGGTGTTGCCCGTAAACGGATACGTCTCCTCGATCGGATCGACGATCATCACGAGTTCCCCGATCGCGCCCTCGGCGCTCACCGCCCCGATCGCGCGCGCGACGTCTTCGGGTTCGGACAGGAAGTCGCCGAGCATGAGGACCATAGAACGCGACGCGGCAGGCAGCGCCGGCGGCAGCGCGGCTTGAGAGGCGCCGCGGAGTCGCTCGTCGGTCGCGATCGCCTCGGCGAAGCGTTCGACGACGCCCGGCGTCGCCAACGGCCGGGTGAGGCCGAGCAGTCCCGCGCGCTCCCCGCCGCGCACGCAGAGATCGGCGAATGCCAGCGCCAACAAAGCGGCGCGATCAATCTTCGACGCAGGCGCCAGACTTGAGCCGAATTGCATCGAGGGCGAGCGGTCGAACCAGATCCAAACCGTGTGCGCCGCCTCCCATTCGCGCTCGCGCACGAAAGCGCGCTCTTCGCGCGCCGAGCGGCGCCAGTCGACTCGCGACGACGGCTCGCCGGAGAGGAAGGGCCGAAATTGCCAGAACGTTTCGCCAGAGCCGGCTCGCCGCCGTCCGTGAACGCCATGCCGGACCGTCTGCGCCACCCGGCGCGCCGCGATGATGAGGCTCGGCAGACGGGCGGAGAGAGTTGCCGCGTCGCGACGGATGGAGGCGGGGGGCGTCATCGCGCCGAAAGCCGCCGCGTCATTGGATCGTCTTGGCCACGAGCCGCGCGATCACCCCTGAAACCGTCTCGCCTTCGGCGCGGGCGGCGAAGGTCAGCGCCATGCGGTGCTTGAGCGCCGGCTCGGCCAATGTCGCGACGTCGTCAAGAGACGGCGACAGGCGTCCGTCGACGAGGGCGCGGGCCCGAGCCGCCAGCATCAGCGCCTGCGCGGCGCGCGGACCCGGCCCCCAGCCGATCGCCTTGGTCAGCTCCGGAGCGCCCTCGCCCGGACGCCCGGCGCGCACCAGATCGAGGATCGCCTCGACCACGCGATCTCCGATCGGCGCGCGCCGCACGACCCGTTGGGCGGCCATCAGGTCCTCCGCCGTCATGACAGGCTTTGGCCGCGCCTCGCGCTCGCCTGTCGTCTCGATCAAGATACGGCGTTCCGCCGCCCGATCGGGATAGCCGACGTCGATCTGCAGCAGGAAACGATCGAGCTGGGCCTCGGGCAGCGGATAGGCGCCCTCTTGCTCGAGCGGGTTCTGCGTCGCCAGCACGTGAAACGGCCGCGGCAGATCGTGCCGCGCTCCGGCGACGGTGACGTGATGCTCCTGCATCGCTTGCAGCAGCGCCGACTGGGTGCGGGGACTGGCGCGATTGATCTCGTCGGCCATCAGCAGTTGGGCGAAGATCGGCCCCTTGATGAAGCGGAAGCCGCGTTTGCCGTCGTGACCTTCCTCCATCACTTCGGACCCGAGAATGTCGGTCGGCATCAGATCGGGGGTGAACTGCACCCTGAGCGCCTCGAGGCCGACGACGATTCCGAGCGTCTCAACCAGCTTGGTCTTGGCCAGTCCCGGCACGCCGATCAATAATCCGTGTCCGCCTGCGAGCAGCGTCGTGAGGGTGAGGTCGACGACGCGCTCCTGGCCGAATATGACGTTGCCGATCTCCGCTCGCGCGGCGGAAATGCGCTCCAGCGCCGTGTCGGCGTCGCGGGTCAACTGCCCTGGATCGGCGATATTGGTCACGTTCATCGGTTCGTCCTTTGCCCCATGCAATCGGCTTATGGTTTTGTTTTGTCGTTGGGCGCACTAGATTGAACGCGCGCCCGTGCGGCGCAAGTCCCAAGCGCGCAGATGTCAGATTCGCCCACAAGCAATCGCGAGAGTAGCGCAGAGCCTGCGCGCGCGCCGGAAGGGGCCGTGCGTGGACTCGGCCAAGCGACGATCGGCCGACTACGCGGCCTCGCGCCGGCGCCTTCTTGGAATCCGCCCGACTGTGGCGATATCGACATGCGCATCGCTGCCGACGGAACATGGTTTTATTGTGGCTCACCGATCGGCCGGGCGCCGCTCGTGCAGCTGTTCGCCTCGATCATGCGCAAGGAGGGCGACCGCTACGTGCTGGTGACGCCGGTCGAAAAAGTGGGGATCAAGGTCGAAGATGCGCCGTTCTTGGCGGTTGAAATGCGGGTCGGCGACGAGGCCGACGAACCACAGCTCACGTTCCGCACCAATGTCGAAGACCTGGTGACGGCAGACGGCGAACACCCGCTTCGATTCGAACGCGGCGCCTCGGAGGGCCTCAAGCCCTACGTGAGAGTGCGTGGCGACCTTTGGGCGCTGGTGAAGCGGGCGCTGTTCTACGACCTTGTCGCCCTCGGCCGGACGGAGCGGGTCGAGAACGAGGATTGGTTCGGCGTGCGCTCGCGCGGACTGTTCTTCCCGATGTGCCGGGCAAGCGAAATCGAGGGGCTTTGAGCGCCAATCCCGCCTCCGGTCTGACCCCGCCAGAACTGCGCGCCTTGGCGCGAGGGAAGCTTGCGCCCTCGCTCAGCGTCGCCGACCTCGAGCGGACCGCCGCCGACGGGCCGAGCGACTACGTGTTGAGCGGCCAGCGCGTCGAGCCTTCCGTCATCGCCCGCGCGCGTCCCGCCGCGGTGCTTTTGCCGATCGTCAACCGGCCCCAAGGGCTGACCGTTCTCCTGACGCTGCGAGCGCCGGATCTGCGCGCCCATTCGGGCCAGGTCGCCTTTCCCGGCGGCAAGATCGATCCCGGCGAGACGCCGCGCGAGGCGGCGTTGCGCGAGGCGGGCGAAGAGATCGGCCTCGAGGCGCGGTTCGTTGAGCAGCTCGGCTGGCTCGATCCGTATCTTACCGGGACCGGATTTCGCGTCGCGCCCCTCGTCGCGCTTGTCGAGCCGTCGTTCGCGCTCAACGTCAACAGAGGGGAGGTCGACGAGGTTTTCGAGACCCCATTCGCCTTCCTGATGGACCCGGCCAATCATCGGCTGGACGAGCGCGAGTGGCAGGGGCGACGGCGAAGATTCTACGCCATGCCGCATGAGGGGCGATATATCTGGGGGGCGACGGCCGGCATCCTTCGCAACCTCTACGAGAAGCTGTTCACCTGATGGGACGGGCCGTTTTCGAGCCGCTGGCGCTGTTCCTGAGCCCGTTCGCGGTCTATGCACTCTACCTCGTCCTGCGCGCCCGCTACCCGCTCGAGGTCGAGCACTGGACGCGCGGGCGGGTGTCGATCATGACCCTCCTTGGACTCGCGGCCGCTGTCCTCGGGCTCATCGCCATCAACGCCCTCGCGCCCCGAGGCCGCGGCGTTTACGTTCCCGCGCATGTCGAAAACGGCGTCCTCATTCCCGGACGGATCGAATGACTGTCCTTCAGGGTCTGGCCGGGGGAAAGCTCAAGGATCTGACGCCGCTCAGGCAAGGCCCGCTCTCGCGCGTACTGGAGGCGCTCAACGGCGGGGGCGAGGAGACGCGCCTCGTCGGCGGAGCGGTGCGCGACCTTGCGCTCGGCGAGCGGGCGTTCGATTTCGACCTTGCGACCACCGCCCCGCCCGACGAAGCAATTCGCCGCGCCCGGGCGGCGGGATTCAAGGTCGCGCTCACCGGCGTCGCCCATGGCACGGTCACGATCGTCGTCGACGGGCGCCCGATCGAGACGACGACGCTGCGCCAGGACGTCGAAACTGACGGACGCTGGGCGAAGGTCGCGTTCGGACGCGACTTCGCCGCCGACGCGCGGCGGCGCGACTTCACCATCAACGCGCTGTCGCTTGGGCCCGACGGAACGGTCCAGGATACCGTCGGCGGGCTCGCCGATCTTGCCGCCGGACGGGTGCGTTTCATCGGCGACGCGACGGCGCGCATCCGCGAGGACTATCTGCGCATTCTCCGGTTCTTCCGCTTCTCGGCCCGATTCGCCGCCGCCGATCTCGACCCCGAGGGTCTCTCGGCCGCGATCCGCGCTCGCGAAGGCCTCGCTCGCCTATCACGGGAGCGGGTGCGGGCCGAACTCATGAAGCTCGTCGCCGCCCGGCGCGCCGGCAAGGTCGTGCAGACGATGGGCGAGTGCGGCTTTCTCGAGCCGATTCTCGGCGGCCTTGCATACCCCGGACGGCTCAGCCGTCTGATCGCGATCGAAGCCGCTCGCGGTCGTGGGCCCGATGCAGTCCTGCGCCTCGCCGCGCTCGGAGCCGCGATCCCGGAGGATGCGGACCGGCTGCGCGACCGTCTGCGGCTCGCCAACGCCGAATACGACCGGATCAGAGCCGCCGCCGCGGCGCTAATCGGCCTGCATGGGATCTCGGCGCCGCCGTCGCTGGAGGCCTTGCGCGCGCTCCTGTTCCACGCCGGGCGCGAGGCCGCGCGCGACGCGCTCGCGTTGGCGGAGGCGGAGTCAGGCGCGCCCACCGAGGATACGGCCTTCGCCGCCGCCGACCGGTTCCTCGCCGAGACGCCCGAACCCAAGCTGCCGTTCAGCGGCGCCGATCTCATCGCCCGCGGCGTTCCCGCGGGGCGGCCGGTCGGCCAGACCTTGCGCGCCTTAGAGGCGCTGTGGGTCCGGGCCGGCTTCCCCAGCGAGCCGGAAACGCTGGCCCGCCTGCTGGAACAGGCGGCCGCGGAACAGGCCCGCCGAGAAGCCTCGGCTTAGATCGCGCCAAGCAAACCCAAAACCGCTTGGTCTTGTTTGGATTTGCTTGGATTCGTTTGGTATTGCTTGGTTTAGTTGGTTTTGCTTGGTTTTAGTTGGTTTTGGGGGGGACATGGGCGACGCGCATAACGCTCGCAACATAGGGCGTAGATAGCTCCGGCAATAGCCCGGCAGTAGCTCCGGCGATTAAGGTGGCGAACACGGGACGTGGCGGCCCTGAAAAAGCGCTAAATACCACAGGCCGCTCCTCAAAACGTCGAATACCAGAGAACCTCCCATGTTGGGGCCGATCTCCGCGAGGGTTTCCTAGCCCTGACCGCGCCGGCATCCCGCGGCGAGACGATTTCGAACCATCGCCATGAGCGACACTCGGCGCGTCAAGGGGTCCCCCGAAGGCGCGGCGACCCGAGGTCGCTCACGCGAAGAGACGAAAAACGACTAAGTTCGTACGAAAAGCTTCGAACCGAGTCACATTTCGTCATATTTCTGCCGAAAAACAGGCGCTAACAAAAAAGCCGCCGCAGGACTGGCCTGCGGCGGCAAGAAAGGTAACGATAATGAACAATTCGAGTTTAATCCCTGCGTTGGGCGATATCAATAAGCCCGAGCATTTGCGTATTCAGACGGTGGGTCATTTCGCCGGCCTGATGGACGCCCTCGCGAGCAACCTCACCAATCAGTCGGGTCGGGTCTTTTTCGGTACGGCAAGCCGCCAGGCCGGTCGCATCAATTTCACGGGCTCGATGTCGGTCGAGCAGCTTCTTGCGGTGACTTCGATCGATCGCGCGAAAAAGGGCGATAGCGTCGCCGGCGTCATGGAGCACAGCAACCGGCCGCCGGAGCCCGCGCACGCGAAGAACTTGCGTCAGTATTTGCTCGAAACCGCGTGCGAGGGCGAGCAATTCATCCTGCCCCCGTTCATTTTGAATTTCGGCGTCGGACTCGATGAGAACGCCCCAACAGCGCTTCTCATTTTGTTCGTCAGCGAGGGCGCAGAGGACAGCATGACTTGGCCAACTGTGCTGATCCTGCCGTATGGCGTCAGGATCGACGTTACAGACGGAGCGCATCGGCGTTCGGGCGTCGAGAGCATCATTGCGGATCGCAAAGTCCCGCAGGAGGCGAAGGACGCGCTCAGCGCGAATGCGATCAACTTCGTCATCGTCTTCGAGGGCAGCCGGATCGCTGCTCACCAGGATTTCGCCGACTGCGGGAAGGCGAAATCAATTCCAACGTCGATCGTCGTGACCTACGACGTGCGCGACCTTCGTAATCAAGTCACGCGCGATTTCGTTGCGGCATCGCCGTTCTTGTCGAGCTATGTCGACGCGACGGCCCGCAACGTAAATATCTCGGCAAAGTCTCGCGCTGTCTGGTCGATGAGCGCCGCCAAGATGTTTGTCTCGTACGTTGTCGAACACTCTACGGGCCATGAGATCGGTCCGAGCGCTGGTCAGCGGGAAATCGAGGCCGGCCTCAGGCACAAACTCGAGGGCACGGACGAGTTCTTTCAAGCTCTTGTGCGGCATTTGCCGCAGCTGAGCGCCCTCGACGATGCGCGGCGTGGTGTCGGCGGGGCGACTACGGGAGCCCTGCGCGATGTGCTCGGCGGCGATATCGCCCTGCGCGGCGTCGGCATGGCGGTCTTCGCGCGCGCCTTCACCTATGCGCGCGAGCGCGGTCTTTCATTCGACGACTTAGCGCGCTCACTTGCAGGAATCGACTGGCACGTCTTGCGGTGTGAGCGCGCCGACTTGCTAGCACAGAATGAGCTTCCCTTCGCCGCCGCCGTCCAAGCCAATGTCAATCCGCTGTGGGATTCCTTGCTGATTGTCGGCTCCAACCGTTACCGCATTAGTTCGGAATCCTCGCAGGTCGATGCCTGCTGGGAGAAGGTTAAGGCCGCGGCTATTGCGGAACCGTCCCGCGCCGCAGCCGAGTGATTAGCGCCTCTGGCCGGGCCAACACGGCCCGGCCCTTTTCGTTTAAGGGGTCATTGCAGAGTTTTCCCGAAAGAGCCTCACGCTCGGCTTGCGCTTCGACCCTCGCCAGCGCGCCCCGCCCCACATAGCCGTAAGGCGGCCCGTGCGGCCTTTTCGCCCGCCGCTGTCAGGGGGGAGAACGCCGTCGTCGTGACGGGCGCTGGCGGCCTTCCCGAGGGAAGATAAGGCCGATCGCGGGGGTCTGCCCCGATGCGCCCGGCCCTCGCTTCGCGCCCTGCCATTGGTTGATGCGTCCGCCGGGCTATCCCGCGCCAGAATTTGACGCATCGCATGGCCTCTCGGTGCCTCACTCGGCTCACCAAGGGCTTTAGCAAGCGCGCCGAATGCCACTTTGTGGTGGTCGGTTGTTCGTCGCTCATTTCAATTTCTGCCGAGTCCGTGAGGCTCTGCGGGTCGCGGCTGCAATGGCGAAGCGGCTCTGGACAATCGGCGAATTGCTTAGAACCTGTCTCGATAATGCGCCAGTTAAGCCGCACAAGATACACCGCCGATTTAAAGTAATAGATGGCGGACGAAAAGACTAATTATTGTGTGAGCGCGACTCTTTTTGAGTCGCGCGTTAAGAATTTCTTAATAATAAAATCCTGGTACTATCCGCATGTCGCGGCGGAGCCAAATCAATGGACGCAACATATCATCTTTCGGGCGGCTTCAAGCCGACGATCAAACGTTTTGCCGATCTTGACGGGCCAGACTATTTTCCAACTCCGGCTTGGGCCACTTACGCCCTAATCGACAACGAGAAGTTTTCTGGCGACATTTGGGAAAGCGCGTGCGGCGATGGTGCCATGTCCCGCGTGCTTGACAAAACAGGGTGTCCAGTTTTCAGTTCCGACCTGCACAACCGTGGATTTGGCGACATCGGTGTCGACTTCCTGACGGCACATCGGCGAGCCGACAATATTGTGACTAACCCTCCGTATAATAGCGCCGAAGGCTTTGTCGCCGCCGGCGTCCAAAAGGCGAAGCAGAAGTTTGCTTTGCTGTTGAGGCTCGCGTTTCTTGAGGGTGCGAACCGAGCAAACACAATCTTCGCACGTAACCCACCGAGCCGGGTCTGGGTATTCAGTGAGCGAATTACATTCTATCCGGCTGGCGCGGTTCAGAAGGGAACCGGAACGACGGCCTACGCTTGGTTCGTCTGGGATAAGAACGCTAATGGGACGCAACTGAACTGGTTTAAGCCTGGATACAAGGCGCGCTACCTCTCGTCATGATGCTTAAGGTGCAAACGACCGGCTTCCGTAATTTCTATCCCAAGCCTAGACCCTAAATGATTCGCAAAGCCCTCAGCAATGAGGTTTCCCGCCATCGCCTTGTGAGAGACTATATTGCGCACGATTTGACTGAAATAAGTATCGTGGCGCCCTTCGATAATCTCGGCATCTTTGCCCGTCGGCTTCAATATTCCTTCGAGTTCCACAATCAAGCGGCTCGTGCTCATTCGTCCATTCGGTTGCCGGGCCAAAATCCTAAGCGTTGGAATGAGAAGGTCCGCCTCCACTATTCGGTGGGGCTTGTTGATCATTTTCCGTCTCCCTCTGAGAGAGCGATAAAATCCTAGTCCAAAAAGGACAGACCTAGCGAAGTCTTTCTAAAGCGTCCGGCGGACGCTGTCTTTGGCGGGCGTCGGGGGGGACCCGGCGCGTTCGCCATGCCGGCCGCTGGCGGCCTTCCTTGCGCTATGGTGGGACCGAGGCCGATGTGGTCGCAGAGGCTTGCTCGCCCATGCCGACACGATCGGCCGACCGAGGGTGCGCATAGCCGGCCGGTGGTCAAAATACTGACGCATGGTTCCCACGTCGACGGACCGTGAGTCGACCGCGTTGTGCGGCAAGGTGACCGGCCCCTTGCTTCATCCGCTTCGCGTCATGTCTCGGCTGGCGGGTCGGCGGCTGTCTTGATTACACCGCCTTGCTCGCGTAGCGCCTTAAGCGCGGCCTGACGTAACCATTCCGAGGCCGCTTGATGTTGAGCTCTTGCGGCGCGTTCGATCGCGGCCTTGAGTTCCGGGTCTAGCACCACGGTGAGGAACGGTTTCGTGCTGCGGCTCATTCGAGACATGTAGCGAACGCGCCTTGACACGTCAACCTCAAGGCTATATGTAAGCTCCATGTAGCTTAGATGGGGCTTTATGCCCATCCTCCCTTTCGAGCTACGCGCGGTTAGTCTGAATAGTCTAGCCCCCAACTCTAAGCGAGAGAGACCCGGAGATGGCGCGAGATCGTGCTTCGACCGGGGCACAGCGGCGAGTTGTAGTGCGTGGGTCCGAATGCGGCGTTACGCATTCGGAACGGCGCTCTTGACATCGAACACGGCCCGGCGGCGGGGCGCGTCAAGCTCAAGATCGATATCGACGATCCCATGCCCAAAGCGATCCTTTTCGATAGCCATGGCGAGTTCATGACCGGGGAAGCCGTGCGATGGGCAGCGCGCCGCGGTATCGGCCTTATCCTGCCCGACGGCCCTGGCCGCATGATCACGATTGTCCATAGCGCCCTTGAGGCGGCGGACGGTGAGACTTTACGCGATGTTGGCCCCGCCATCATCCGTGCACAATGCTCCGCGGATCCGGTTGCGATCGCGCGGGAAATCGTACGGGCGAAGATCGCGGCGGACGCGAAGGCCGTCGGCCCGCGCCTTACGGCACGAGGCTTTGACGCTGCCCGGTACGAGGCGAGGCTTGCGGCCACGCGCAGCGTCGCGGAGATCATGATCATCGAGGCCAAAGCCGCGGCCGTCTACTGGCGATCGCAGCGGGATTTAGGGCTCGTCGAGCGCAAGGGCGGCAATCTGCCGCGCACATGGTTGCGCTTCGCCAATAGGGGGAAGGGCGCGGAGTTCTTGGGCAACAAGCACGCGTCGCATCCGATTTCCGCCATGATCAATTATTGCATTGTCGTCGAGGCCGGACGGTTGGCGCGCGCGCTCGCCGGCGAGGGCATGGCGCTCCAAATCGGCTTCCTGCACGGCGACAAGCATGGCCGCAACTCTCTCGTTTGGGACTGCATCGAACCATTGCGGGCGAAAATCAACGCGCGCGTATTTGCGTTCATCGCCGAGCACGAATTCGGCCGGAGCGATTTTCCGGCGAGCGGGATCAACGTTCATCGGATCGCGCGGCCGATCATCACCGAAGTTTTGCAGCAATGTCTTTTGCCGGAGCAAGACATTCTCGAGGCTGCGGCCTGGTTAAGGGATTTGGTCATGCGGTACGGCGCGCCATTGTCACGTGTCCGGCGCGGCCGCCGGCCAATGAGCCCGAGCGGCTGGCAGAAGACCGTCAGCGGCCTCGCAGCGCATTCCTGAGGGCCATCGCACGGCCGCCAGACCGGTAGCTTGCCTGAGCAGCGTGCGCATCAGTTTAGGGCGGCAGACTTATTTGCCCGTCCGGGGGACCGACGGATCGATCACCGGCCGGGTCTCGGCAAGCCGTTACGCTTCGCGACGTCCGCTCGGCGCAATTAGAAGTCATTGCCGGGCGGTCTGACGAACGGATCAATTCGACCCTTTGGGGGCGGAAAGTGCAGGGAAGCAGCCGCAGACGCTGCGCCACGACGGCGCGCCGAGAGCGCGCGTTCCGGCGGTAGCAGCCGTGCAGGTTGGACCGAGGCCGTTTTTC
This sequence comes from uncultured Alphaproteobacteria bacterium, assembly GCA_963794155.1. Lineage (GTDB taxonomy): Bacteria > Pseudomonadota > Alphaproteobacteria > Rhizobiales > Beijerinckiaceae > Roseiarcus. Next base: position 580,533 of record CAWCCX010000016.1, read on the forward strand.
CTCCGGTTGGATAAACAGTAAGTTCGCACCTTCTGAGGTTGCCTTCCATTAAATGAGCCGGGAGAGTATCGAGATCATGGACAGCGGCGTCCAGAACTGAGATGCGATAAACGCTATCACGCAACTGACAGGTTTCGAGACCGGGGCCACCGAGCGGGCCGGCGTCCGCCGGCAGCGCCGTGCACGAGAGAGTTACTAAGTAACGCGATACAACGATGCCGAACGACGAGATGTCAAAAATGAGAATTCTGGAGATTTTCGACCGATCAGGCTCGGATTACTCGCTGAAACCTCTCGATCAATTTGAACTAACGGCTCTTGAGGCACTCCTATTCGAGAAGAACGATCGACTGTATTTTAGGTGCCCGGTACGCAACAGGAGACATCCTTGCGAAACCGAGGAGGCTGTTCGGGCAGCTCTGGATCCTGCGGCTGACGGAGCGCTACGGCTATTCTATCAATCGCTTTGCGGTCGAGTATCCGATTACCTTCGGCCGTGACACATCAAAGCGCGCCGACATCGTCATCTTCGACGCCGATCGCCCGACCGTCCCATACACGATCGTCGAGGTAAAACAGACAAAGCTCAAGGACGGCAAAGAGCAGTTGCGGTCTTATACCCACGCAACAGGTGCGCCGATTGCGCTCTGGAGCAATGGCGCGCAGACGATCGTATGGCATCGGAAGAACCCTAACTATTTCATCGAGCTTCCGGCGCTCCCTACGGCAAGCCAAACCATTGAAGACGTTGCCGGCGAGCCGTGGACGATTGAAACGCTTATCGAAAAAGAAAAGGAGCGTGAACAGGAGGGGACCAAAGCACGCTCCCTGCGAGATCTGATCGTCGATATGGAGGATGAAGTACTCGCAAACGCTGGCGTGGACGTCTTCGAGGAAGTCTTCAAGCTGATTTTCACCAAGCTCTACGACGAAATGGCTTGTTATCGCGGTACCTATACGCATCTGCGCTTCCGCAACAGCAATACCGCCGCGCAGCTAAAATCCGCGATTCAGACCTTGTTTGACGATGCCCGCAAAAAATGGCCCGGCGTCTTTCCGGAGGACGACCGCATCCGGCTCTCGGCTGATCATCTGCAAGTCTGCGTCGGGTCCCTGGAGGAATGGAAGCTTTTCAACTCCAATCTCGACGTCATCGACGACGCCTTCGAGTATCTCGTGAACAAGTCGGCCAAGGGCGAGAAAGGCCAGTATTTCACGCCCCGCTGGGTGATCGACATGTGCGTCAGGATGCTGAACCCGCAAGAGCACGAGACGGTCATCGATCCCGCCTGCGGCTCGGCAGGCTTCACGGTTCATGCGATGTTCCATGTCTGGCGCGGCGTCATTGCGGACCTGTGCCTGCCCCAGTCGCACCTCTTCACCATGGAGGAAAAGCCGGCGCGCTGCGTAGATTACGTGCGAGAAAAGGTCTTCGCGATCGATTTCGACGAAAAGAGTGTCCGGGTCGCGCGCTGCCTGAACCTCATTGCCGGCGACGGCGAAACCAATGTCCTGCACCTAAACAGCCTAGACTGGACCAAGTGGGACGAGACGACAAAGCAGGACGACTGGAACGACACATACGGTCCCGGTTTTTCCCGCTTGCGACGCCAGCGGGAGAGGGGCGCGAGGGACTATCGGCGCTTCATTTTCGACATACTGATGGCAAATCCGCCCTTCGCGGGGGACATCAAGCAGAGCGATATGCTCTCCCCCTACGAGCTCGCGCACAAGGCGAACGGGAAACTGGAAAGCGCGGTCGGCCGCGATCTCCTGTTTATCGAACGGAACCTGGATTTTCTCAAGCCCGGCGGGCGGATGGCGATCGTGTTGCCGCAGGGGCGGTTCAACAACTCGTCTGACCAGCGAGTGCGCGAGTTCATCATGGAGCGCTGCCGCATCCTGGCGGTAGTCGGGCTCCACCCGAATTCCTTCAAGCCCCATACCGGCACCAAAACGAGCGTCCTCTTCGTGGAGAAATGGAACGATGACCCGAGGGCCGGCCCGCTTTGTCCGAAGGCCGATGATTACGACATTTTCTTCGCGACCCAACGCGTCGAGTTGGTAAACAATCGCGGCCAGAAAGTCTATGTGCGGGAGGCTGATGGTTCGCCCCGGCGCGACAGCCACGGACACTTCATCGTCGCGCATGACCTGTTCAACCATGACGGTCTAACGCAAGACGGGATCGCGGAGGCGTTCCAAGAGTTTGCCAAGAAGGAGCGCCTAAGTTTTTTTCGGTAAGCCCCTTCGACAGCGCCCGCTTCGCGGCGCTGACGGAGGGGCTGGAGATTAGCATCGTCTCCTTCAAGACGGCGAGATCCGCCGCGTCTACTCTCAGGATTGACCCAGAATACTTTCAGCGTCGCCATCTCGCCGATGCAGCCGTCGTCGTCGCCGCTAGAAAGAGCTTTGGTTCCCTTGCAGACCTTGGCGTCACTGTTGACGCAAGTGCCTTTTACCCATGGATCGAGGATTCATATGGCCAAGGCGATCTGCCATTCTTGCGCGTAGGGGACGTGAACGGGTTCGTTGATCTTGATAATTGCGAAGTCATACCAAGAGAGCTTTGTGAACAATATGCTACTCTTGCGAGCGTATCATCTGGCGACATTGTTTTTACGAAAGGCGGCGCAATTGACCGCGTTGGAATCGTGACAGGAGAGGCCGCGGTTAGTCGTGATCTAATTTTCCTGAACACGTCAGAGCTCCAAGAAGACGTAAGCAAACTTCTTTTCGCCTATTTTTCTTCTGACTTTTTCAAACGCATGCTGATTAGATCAAGCTCTCAAACTACTCAACCCCATCTGACTATTACTCTGGTGCGGGACCTGCCGATCTTCAAAGCGAGTGCACGGCTACAGATTGCTGTCGCTAATATGGTAACGCGGGCTTTGGACGCTAAGGTCGAGCAGAAGCGCAGCCTTGCCGAGGCCGATTCCGCGCTGCTTTCGGCCCTCGGCCTCGGCGACTGGTCTCCGCCGGAACCGCTGACCTATATCCGATCACTCAGGGCTGTAGCGGCCTCTGGGCGTTGGGACTCCCAATTCCACGCCCCGAAGGTCGACGCCTATCTTCGGAGGTGGGCTGAGCAGTTTGAGCTTTGCACGATTGGCTCGCTGGGCCAAGTAACGAACGGAGAACCGGTCGCCTACTCCGAGAATGGTACAGTACCGATCATTCGTTCCGGCGATCTAAGCGACATCGACGATGACGATCGGTTTCTCCGCGCCGTCGAGGAAGCGTCATTCTTCAAACTGGAGCGGGGTGACGTCCTCATTTCCTCAATCGGATTCGGCTCCATCGGTAAGGTACAAGTTTTTGATAAACTTGGAATATTCGGAACTGTGAGCGAGGTGACTGTAGTTCGTCAAGCAGAGCTCGATCCGTATTTCCTCGCGGCGATTCTCCAGTCAAGACCTGGAAAGGTCCAGATTGAGCGCTGGATTGTCGATTTCCGCTGAGATTTGACCCGGGATTTCCATTGAGAACTGACCCGGCTTGATGATGGTTTCGGGGTCAGGCGTTCGTCAAGTTCCGAGATTTCTCCTTTGCGGGTTTGGCGGCTTTTGCCGAGCTGTTCTTGAAGCGGAAGCTGTCGTTTCCGGTTTCGAGGATATGACAGCGGTGGGTGAGACGATCGAGTAGAGCGGTCGTCATCTTCGGGTCTCCGAACACGGTTGCCCACTCGCCGAAGCTGAGATTGGTTGTGATGATGACGCTGGTTCGCTCGTAGAGCTTGCTCAGCAGATGGAAGAGCAACGCGCCGCCTGAGGCGCTGAACGGCAGGTAACCAAGCTCGTCGAGGATGACGAGATCAGAGTGGGTGAGCCGCGCCGCGAGCTGGCCGGGTTTGCCCTGAAGCTTCTCTTGTTCGAGAGCGTTGACGAGTTCGACGGTGGGGAAGAAGCGGACGCGCTTGTGGTGATGCTCGATGGCCTGGACGCCGATCGCCGTGGCGAGATGCGTTTTCCCCGTGCCGGGGCCGCCGACCAGGACGACATTGTGGGCGTCTTCCAGGAACTCGCATCGGTGGAGTTGACGTGCGAGCGCCTCGTTGACCTCACTGCTGGCGAAGTCGAAGCCGGCGAAATCGCGATAGTTCGGAAAGCGGGCGGCCTTGAGCTGATAGGCCGTCGATCTCACCTCCCTGTCGGCCGTCTCCGCCTTCAGGAGCTGCGATAGGATGGGCAGCGCCGCCTCAAAGGCCGGAGAGCCTTGTTCGGTCAACTCGCCGACCGCCTGAGCCATGCCGTGCATTTTGAGACTGCGCAGCATGATGATGATCGCGCCGGCGGCGGGATTATGACGCATGGCGCGCCTCCCGGACTTTGCGCAGGGCGTCGTAGCGCTCGACGTTGGACTGCGGCTCGGTGGTCAGCGTCAGAGCCTGGGGCGCCTTTATCGTAGGCGTGTCCGTTGGCTTCCCGTCGACCAAGCGGTGCAGCAAGTTCAGGATATGGGTCTTCGTCGGGGCGCCGGCCTCCAGCGCCAGTTCGACGGCGGCGAGCACAGCTTGTTCGTCATGCTGGAGAACCAGGGCCAAAATCTCGACCATCTCGCGGTCGCCGCCTGGCGTCTTAAGCATGCGCTCCTGTAGAGCCCGGAAGGCCGGCGGCAGTTCGGCGAACGGCGCGCCATTGCGCAGGGCTCCGGGCTTGCGTTGAACGACCGCCAGATAGTGCCGCCAGTCGTAAACCGTTGTGGTGCTCTTCCGTTCGTGAGAGCGGGCAAAGACACGACGATGCTCGCACACGATCTGCCCCTCGCCGACGACGACGATGCGCTCCGGATACACCCGCACGCTGACCGGACGATTGGCGAAGGAGGCGGGCACGCTGTAGCGATTACGGTCCAAATGGATTAGGCACGTCGGCGACACGCGCTTGGCGTATTCGACGAAGCCGTCGAACGTCCTGGAAAGCGGCATCAAGCGCCCGGCTTCCTCTATCCAGATGTCGGCGATCGCGCCTGGTTGCGAGCCATGCAGCGTCTGGGCCCACAACTCCCGGCATCGCGCCTCCAGCCAATCATTCAGCGCCGCCAGGGAGGGGAAGTTCGGCGCTGGTTGCCAGAACCGATGGCGGGCGTCCTGGACGTTCTTCTCGATCTGCCCCTTCTCCCACCCGGAAGCCGGATTGCAGAACTCGGCCTCGAATAGGAAGTGGCTGACCATGGCTGAGAAGCGCGCGTTGACTTGGCGCTCCTTTCCCCGGCCGACCTTGTCAACGGCCGTTCGCATGTTGTCGTAGATGCCCCGCCGCGGCACGCCCCCCAGCACGCGGAAGGCGTGGTTATGGGCGTCGAACAGCATCTCGTGGGTCTGCTGAGGATAGGCGCGGAGTATGAAGGCGCGGCTGTAGGAGAGCTTGAAGTGGGCGACCTGCAACTTGGTCCGCTCGCCGCCGATGACCGCCCAGTCTTCCGACCAGTCGAACTGGAACGCTTCGCCAGGCAAAAACGCCAGCGGCACGAACACGCCGCGGCCGCACGTCTTCTGTTCCTGTTGCCGAGCGGCCTTCCAGTCGCGAGCGAAGGCCGCCACCCGATTGTAGGAGCCGTCATAGCCGAGGGCGGCCAGATCAGCGTGCAGTTGCTTGGTCGTCCGCTTCTGCTTGCGGGACTTCCCGGACTCCTGCCGCAGCATCTGCGACAGCTTGTCGGCGTAAGGGTCCAGCTTGCTCGGGCGGTCAGGGATGTTGAACTTCGGTTCAACGGTGTCCGAGCGCAGGTATTTGCGGACTGTGTTCCTCGACAGACCTGTGCGTCGGGATATCTCTCGGATCGAGAAATGATCTCGATAGTGCCAGCGTCGGATGACGCTCAATAACTCCATGTCGATCACTCCGATGCCCCCCCAAGTGGCCAAGGGGGGAAGGTTCGAACATGGGTCAGTTCTCGGTGGAAAAACCCGTAGCGCCCGGGTCAGCTCTCAGTGGAAATCAACAGATGAAAGCTCCTGCCGCGGTCGTGACGAGGAAATCGGCCTTTAGCCGCGCCGCCTCTTGGTTTCGTGCGAGCGCGCTCAATCGACGCGCTTCGGGATCGATGCGTTTGTCACGACGCGGGAATGACAGGATTGCGGCCGTTGGCGGCGCAAGGCGGATGACATTTCCGCATTCGCTCGATTTCGCCAATTTTTGGAGTTTACGAACGCGACCGAGACGAATTCGCTCGGGCTCCATCGCGAAGATTTTGCCGCTCATATACCGCCTCCCAATCGAGAGGCGGACGAATTAGAGCTTGCAATTTCGGGAGGATTTTTGTATTCGAACTTTGTCACTTCGATCACTCTGATGGAACGGGGTTATCGGATTGGAGGCGACGGGAAATCGCCTTCTATGGAACTGCAAACCCCCGCTTTTGCCGAGCGGGGGTTTCTCCGTTTTAGGCGGTCATGTCGTTTGCTTCGCCCGGCGATTGCGCTTTCGTCATTGCCCATTCCCGCAAGACGTTCTGGACGACTAGGCTGCGCGTAACTCCGCGTTGCTGCGATGCCGCGATGCCGCGTCCACGGCTTCGAAAGTCTCAACGTCAAGGGCCGTCGTCACCGGATAGGAAAAGCGCCGACCCGATCCCCGCGGCTGACGGCGGAGTTGGTTGGGCAGGCCGCGATGGCGCTCTCCCTTCGAGTGGGCGGCGAAACTCGCATCGGTACTCTCTCGCAAACTCATAGTGGCCTCGTGCTTCCTGACGAGACTTCTACTTAGCACTAGATGAAAGCCTTGACCAAACAGAAAAACCTTGCTTGGCATATAAAATACTATTGGAAGAACATTTTAAACAGTATCAGCGCAACATTATCTGCATTGTTCAACGTTATATCTCTTGCCTATTGGTTGGACTATTGCCGACACTATCAATACCGATTTGCACCGAGCGTCCAATTCGCGTTCGTGAACTTCTGCATCGGAACTATCAACTATCTCTATCCTACTTGCGCCAGGCATCCGGTTTGTATTCTGGAATCCCATGCCGGAAGCGGAGGGTTTGGGGGTCTGGCGAGTGTCAGGATCGCGCCATGCTATGGTTTGGCTAACCGCCAACGAGCGCGTGGCCCTCACGGTGTTTGCCGATCTGGCGCATGAGTCCCGCTGTCGGGCGATTCGCCCCGTACGCCTCGCCGTCACGCGTCAGGTCCTCGCCGCTTGCGCCGCCGGCCTCAGCGCCGTCGGAGAAAGAAAAAAGAAAATGAGCAAATTCGGCGACTACAAGTACACGAAACAAGCTTATGCGATAAATGACAGGAGCGCTCAGCTTACGAACCTGCTGAGTAGCTGTTATCATTCGTTCAGTTAGACTCAGCTTGGCAGGCCATATGCAGAACCTCCTGCTTACTGGTGCGGGCTTCAGTTACAACTGGGGGGGGGCTATCTTGGCGTCAGAGGTGTTTGAGTTTCTGTTGTCAGTGACCGATGGAGACCACGATCTCCGCGGTCTCCTGTGGCGGGACCACCAGCTCGGCTTGGGCTTCGAAGATATGCTTGCAAATCTTCAGAGCGAGTTTGAGACGAAATGGACTGCCCAAGGCGAGCAGGATTTGAGAAATCTGACTTCAGCAGTGCAAAAAATGTTCGGCAGCATGGGACTTGCTTTTTCCCAAACACAATTCGAGCCGGAGCTCCCCGGCCCCAAGTTAGGAGTTGTTAGATTTCTGGCCAAGTTTGACGTCATCTTCACTCTAAATCAAGACACTCTTTTAGAGCAAAAGTATATTCCGATAGCAAATCATGATATATTTCCACAATCTCTTCAATATCCCGGCTATAAAGGGTATACCGTCCAGGTATTACTCACGCATATGATACCGCTAATTTTGGCCCGCTGGCAGATCGAATTGCGTCTCTGCCTGTTGATCGCATTAGAGATGCCATTGTCGGAGCGTCACGGCGTCCGCTTCTCAAAGCCCTCTCGGGTCGAGACCTTGTTGAGCTAAACAAGTTCAACCGATTCCTCCGGACCCCTCTTGTTACCGCGATTCGTCGGGGAGCCCTCTGACCCTCAGTCCAACCGCGTGTGGTGCTGAGGCTCCATTTCGAACTCCCGTATGCGCCGCCAGAAAAGGTATGGCTACTGCCGGGCTATTGCCGGAGCTATCTACGCCCTATGTTGCGAGCGTTATGCGCGTCGCCCATGTCCCCCCTTTAGTTGGTTTTGCTTGGCCTTATTCGTCCGAATCGGGACTTTTCAATGGGTTGCAGCGGAGAAAAATAAAATCCCCTCTCTTTTTGACTCGCCCAGGCATCCCGCAAGAGGCGGGCTCGATCCGGCCAAGAAGAAAGCTATAACACCGAATTCAGATTTTCGCAAGAGATTTCTCGGATTTCTGATTCGCGGCCTCGGCTGCGGCGATTCCGACCGGACGCCGCATGCGCTAGGGTCGCGACCGAGACGGCGACGGTCAACGACCGGCGATTGAGTCCGGTCCGTGGAAGACGCGGAGAAAGCGGGATGGCGGGGAAGAGCTGGGACCGAGTGCCGATCGACGCCCAGAGCATCGACGCTCCGCTGTCGCGAGCGGCCATTTTTCTCGTGCTCACCGTCGCAAGCGGAGAGGCCGCACTGGCGCAGGCGGCCTCGGTCCTCGGCGGCCTCGACGATCTCGTCAAGACGGTTGGATTCCGCGATCTCCGGGGCCGACTGTCGTGCATCGCCGGGATCGGCCGCGAGCTCTGGGATCGTCTCGACCCGCAGAAGCGGCCGCAGGAACTGAGGCCGTTCGCGCCAATCAAGGGACCGGTTCATGCGGCGCCGTCGACGCCGGGCGACCTGCTCTTCCATATCCGGGCCGAACGTCCCGATCTGTGCTTCGAGTTCGAACGCCTTCTCATCGACAGTCTCGGCGCCGGCGTGACCGTCGTCGACGAAGTCTCGGGCTTTCGCTATTTCGACGCCCGCGACCTTCTCGGCTTTGTCGACGGCACCGCCAACCCGAACGGCGACGACCTGCCCGCCTCGTCGCTGGTCGGCGACGAAGACCCGGACTTCGCCGGCGGCAGCTATGTCGTGGTGCAAAAATACCTGCACGATCTTGCCGCATGGGGCCGGATCCCGACGCCTGTGCAGGAGACGATCATCGGCCGCACCAAGATCGACAACATCGAAATCGATGACGACGACGCGCCGCGAAAATCGCACAAGTCGCTGGCCACGATCGTCGACGCCGATGGAACCGAACATGACATCCTGCGCGACAACATGCCGTTCGGCCGCCCAGGACGACAGGAGTTCGGGACCTACTTCATCGGTTATTCCCGCTATCTTTGGGTGATCGAGAAGATGCTGGAGCGGATGTTTGTCGGCGACCCGCCGGGCGCCTACGACCGCATGCTCGATGTCTCGACGCCGCATACCGGCGCGACATTCTTCGCGCCGGCCCGCGCCATGCTGCAAACGCTGGCTCAAGCGGCGCCGAAGAAGCCTGCGGCCGCTCAATCGGGTGCGGCGCCGCCGCATTGAAGCCGGCGGCGACTGGCGACCGGGCCGCCTCACCGACGGGCGTCGCACATAGTGCGACGCCGATCATGGCCGAGCTTGCAACATTCCGCTACTCCACGTGAGTTGTTTGGAACTGTAGGGATATCTTCTTTTGCGTCTTGCGTTAGAGTATTCCGGCATCATGGCACGAACGCCCTAAGCGATTTAGTCGCCAATTTCCGGACTCCCATTGCGCGATCAAGCGCGAGGAGTCAGGAATAGCGGCATGTCGCGTCTTCAATTTTTCGCCGAACTATCGAGACAACGATTTGTGCGTTTGCTCGTCTTTCTGTGGGCGGCGAGCGGCGTATGGGACCTGGCACTTTCGGAATGGATCCCCGAAGCATACTCAAAAAACTTGCCGCGGGCCTATCAAGTAATTGCCATGACAACTGGACTCCTCTCATGGCAGATTTGGATCGTTGCAGGCGCGCTGATCTTCGCGTTCGCGTGCTTGGAATATGCCGTCCGGCGCGCGCGTGCCGCGGATTGGTCACCATTGCCGAGTATGGCCTCTCCCGCTACGCCAAACTTCAATTACACACCCGCACTATCTGCTGACAATCGTACTATTGTTGATCCTGGGTACATTGTTAAATTATGTCTGGATAAGACTGATCTACAAATCAGGGCGCTAACGACACCGTATATCGGCAAGGTACTGACCGTTACGGGCCGCGTTACAAAGATCCGCGACCGAGTGCGGCAAAAAGAGATTCATGTCGAATTGGCCTGCGCGGGTGATGTCAATATAGAGGCGCACTTTAGGGTGGACGATCTGATGGTGCTAACGCAAGTTACTATAGATACAATTATCACTGTTCAAGGTATCTTCGATGGCATCCGATTTGGCGTTGTCATAATCATTAGGTGCGCCGTGTTACAGATTGCCTAGTGTTAAATATCCTCCAGTCTGACATATGCACGACCAGCGGCGGCGCAATCTTCTTCAGCCCTTCGACCGCAACGGCTTTTACCGGGGCCTGACCGTCCAGCGCCGGATGCCGCCTGGGCAGATTTCGAGCGGGACGGAGACAAGAATGCTCTCGCGGCCAAGCAGGCGCTGTTCTTCCGCACCATCTTCGCGCCGACGCTGGCGGGGGCGCTGGAGCGCAGTGACGCTGCGGAACGGCGCCTTGCGTTCTTCGATCGGCTGGAGAGTGGGCTCAGACGGCGTTTGGCCGAGCAGCCGCAGCCGATCCACTCGAGCGCAGAGACGCTTGTCCTCGCCAAGAGCCAGGACACGCGACGACCTAGAACAACTCGCGTTCAGGTGGAATGTAATTCTCATCGGAAGGCTTATCGCTCATGGGCGCGGCTCCTAAGCGTAGACGTATTTTCTGCGACGATCCGACGAAGCTCACCAAGGAACATCTGTGGTCAAAGTGGACGCGGCAGCTCGTTCGCCACGACGCGTTGAAGCATGAGCACGCAAATCAGGTCTTCAACGTAGGCGCCGTTGACCGCACGGTGAAGACCATCGGCGGGGACGTGCGCAACCGAGGGATCAGGGCTGTCTGCAAAAGGTGCAACAGCGGGTGGATGAGTTCGGTCGAGGAGTGGGCCAAGCCCGCGCTCATACCCTTGATAAATGGCACCGCCAGCTTCCTAGATCATGACAGCCAAAGGGCAGTCGCGACCTGGATTGCGATGAAAACAATGGTCGCCGAGTATTTGGACCCGTCCAAGGTTGCCATCACGCTAGGCGAGCGGCAATTCTTGCGCGACCAGAGACTTGCGCCCTCAGCAAATTGGCGAATTTGGATCGGCAACTATGAGCGGACGAAATGGGCTGGCCAATGGGTTCATGGTTCCCATGGCCTTACGCTCCTAAATCGTATTGCAGAGCGAGACCCGAAAATCCCGAATACGCAAACTACGACATTCGTAGTCGGAAAGCTCTATGCTCACGTATTCAGCAGCGAGATTATCAGCCTCGTCAACCAAGTCTCGCTCGGCCCGAAGGCCATCGGCAAGATGGCCCGCGTCTGGCCCATCCAAGAGGACTTCATCGCGTGGCCGACCAATGCCCTCGACGACAGCGACGCCGACGTGATGGCGTCGGCAATCTTTGTCAGGCTCAAAGCAAGGTTCTTTCCGGGCGTATGAGTCTGCGGGCGCGCCAGCCGGAAACGGTGGCCGAATGGCTAGAGGCATTTGGTCCTACGTCAAGTATAGTTGCTGGTGGTATCGTCATTGCGAGGAGCCATAGGCGTCGAAAGACGCCGGTCTTTCACGGACTATGGCGACGAAGCAATCCAGGAGTCGTCGGGCGCCCCACGTTCCCCTGGATTGCTTCGTCTCACGCTCGCAATGACGGCTGCGTCGCCACTTCAACGCGACGACCTAGCACCGCGTTACCCGAGTAATCGCCACTCGAAGGAGGCGCGCAGCGTCGGTCAGCTTTGGAGCAACAACCGAATCCAGGCGTCCTCCAACCAGCATTGGAAGGCCACCGGCGACCAGCCTGGCTGTTCGACCAACAGCAGATAGAACTCCGGCGAGTTCATGCTCCAATGCGGACCCCTAGACCCCGAGCAGCGCGGCGCACGCCGCCGCGAGTTCGTCGAAGTGCGAGATCACCCGGTCCGGCCCGAGCTCGGCTACGGGCGCGTCGGCATAGCCGAAGTCGACCGCGATCACCGGCAGGCCGGCGGCGCGGGCGGTTTTGATGTCGGTCGCCGAATCGCCGACCATGATTGCGCGCCCGCGTGCGCCGCCGGAGGCGGCGATTGTCTTCAGGAGCGGCGCGGGGTCCGGCTTGCCGATTCCGAACGTGTCCTGGCCGCAGACGAAGGCGAAACGGTCGGCGATCCCGAGCTTTGCGATCAGCAGCTTGGCCAAGCTTTCAATCTTGTTGGTGCAGACCGCCTGCACCCAGCCAGCGCGCGCAAACGCCGCGAGCGCCTTTTCGACGCCTGGATAGAGCCGGGTGCGATCGGCGATATGGACCTCGTAGTGCTCAAGATAATCGGCAAACAGCGCCTCAAGAGTTTGCGGGTCGAGGGTTTTGCCCGAAGCGGCGAAGCCGCGCACAATCAGCGCCCGCGCGCCGGCGCCAAGCAGCGAACCGGCGCTTTCCACTGGTAATGGCGCAAGGCCTTCTCTTCCGAGCAGGTAATTGAGGGTGCCGACCAAATCCTCGGCCGTGTCGGCGAGCGTGCCGTCGAGATCATAGACGATGGTCGGAGCTTGCATCGCCATCAGGTCCAGAAATCGGGCTCGGCCGGCTCCAGAAGACCGCCGATCCTGACCGGGGCGATGGCTTTCGTTAAGCCGTCGGGGCCGATCTCGGCCGCGATGGCGCACAGCGTCGCCGGCCCCAAAGCCGGCTCGAAGCGGCCGGAGGGAATGCGGAGCGTGAATCGGCGCAACGGCTCCTCCTTTTCCATCCCGATCACGGAGTCGTAGTCGCCAGTCATGCCGACGTCGGTGATGAACCCGGTGCCTCCGGCCAGGATTCGATGATCGGCGCTGGGCGCATGGGTATGGGTGCCGACGATGAGGCTCGCCTTGCCGTCGACGAGATGAGCGGCCGCCCATTTCTCGCTCGTCGCCTCGGCGTGGAAGTCGACGATCGACGCGTCGCACCCTTGGCCCAACGGACAAACCCCGAGCTCGCGCTTGACGGCGGCGAAAGGATCGTCGAGCGCGTCCATGAAGATGCGGCCAAGCACGTTGACGACGAGGAGCCGCGCGCCCTTGGCGTTCTCGATGACCGCCGCACCCCGTCCCGGCGTGCCCGGCGGGAAATTGACCGGGCGGATCAGGCGCGGCTGACGCTCGATGAACACGAGCGCCTCGCGCTGATCGAAGGCGTGATTGCCGAGCGTCACCGCGTCGACGCCGACGGCGAGGAATTCCTCGAAAATCGCTTCGGTGACGCCAAAGCCGCCGGCGGCGTTCTCGCCATTGACGATGACGAAATCGAGCCCCCAGCGGGAGCGCAGAATCGGAACCTGCTCGAGGAGGGCGGCGCGGCCAGACCGCCCGACGATGTCGCCGATGAAGAGCAGGCGGATCATCGGGCGGGAAAGAGAATGGTTTCCTGTTCGGTCACGATGGCGTCCAGGCTCTGGTCATGGGCCTCATACGGCACCGCGGCGACTTCGCAAACCCCGTAAGCGACGCCAACCGCATGAACGGGCTTCAGCGCGCGTAAGCCGGCGAGGGTCCGGTCGTAATAGCCGGCCCCGTAGCCGATGCGGTGGCCGCGCCGGTCGAAGCATGCGAGGGGCACGAACAGAAGGTCCGGATCGATCGCGGACGCCCTTTCGAGCGGCTCGGCGATCGACATCGCGCCTGGGCGAGTCGGATCGCCTGGCCGCCACAAGCGAAAAGTAAGCGCGGACCCCCGGCCGACCACGACCGGGAGCGCGGTCGTGAAACCTTCCGCGGCGAGCGCGCGCAAGAGCTCGAGCGTGTCCGGCTCGTCGCGCAGCGGATGAAAGGCGGAAACGGCGCGAGGGCGCCAGAGGCGCGCGAGACGCAGGCCCTCATCCGCGAGGCGAGGGCTGAAGGCGGCGCGGACGCCCGCCGCCAATCCGCTTCGCCTTGCGAGAGCCGCGCGGCGGAGGGCCGCCTTCGGATCGGCGTCGGTCGAGATCAAGGGGTTTTTCGCCAATCCGAAAGCGACGAATAGAGCGCGGAGCCGAGACGGCCGTTGGACGGTGATCCCGGGCGCCTACGTAAGTAGGTGGGAGCCATATGCCGAAGCCCACGAGCCTCGACAGGGACAGCCCCCATGGGGATCGTACGGCCCCGAGGAATGTTGTCCTGACGCGCCACCCAGCTCCGCAGAGGGTTATGTAGGCGCTCTGGCGGCGGATTGCCAGCGCGGGGCGCGACGGGCCGGAAAGACTCTCGCCTGGACGTCGCCCGCGTCTATGATCGGGCAATGACCCCAAGAGCGCACCGCGCGAGCGTGACCGGACGATGACAGACCTTGCTCCCTCGGCGGCGGCCGAGGCCGCCCGGCTCGGATACTCCGACCTCGTCAAGACCCAGGCGGAGCGGCGGGCGGAGCTGCGCCGCATGCGCACGATCGCCACGATGCTGCTCGTTCTGATGGCGGCGATCTATGTCGCGACGCGGCGCGCGCCGCCCGCCTGGGCGTGGGCGCCCTATCTCGGCGCGTTCGCGGAAGCCGGCATGGTCGGGGCGTGCGCCGACTGGTTCGCGGTCGTCGCGCTCTTCCGCCATCCCCTCGGCCTGCCAATTCCCCACACCGCAGTGGTGCCGGAAAACCGGCGGCGCATCGGTGCGGCGCTCGGACGCTTCATCACCAACAACTTCCTCTCCCCGCGTGTCGCCATCGCCCGCCTCTCCTCGGTCGACGCGGCCGGCCTCGCGGCGCGATGGCTCGCGGATGAGCGCAACGCGCGGGCGGTCGCAACCGGCGCCGGACGCGTCATTCCGTACGCGCTCGACCTCGTGCCGAAAGCGGCGATCGACGAATGGGTCGCTTTTGCCGCGCGGCGGGGGATCCAGGCGGTCCCGGTTGCGCCGCTTGCCTCGCGCGTGTTGGCGATCCTGTGGGCTCAAGGCGCAGGCCAGACGCTGCTCGACCAGGGCCTCGATTTCGTCGAGGCGACGCTCGCCGAGCACAAGGCGACGATCGTGCGACACGTGTCGCAGAGGTCGTCGCGCTTCATCCCCAAATGGGTCGACGACCTGATCGCCGCCAAGGTGATCAGCGGCGTGGCAGAAACCTTGCGCGAAATGCGCGATCCCGACCATCCTTGGCGCGATGAGGCGAATGCGCTGATCGAGAAATGGATCGACGCCCTCGCGCACAACCCCGAGATTCGGGCGCGAGGCGAGGCGTTGAAGCAGGATGTCCTCGCCAATCCGGTGTTCGCCGAGCAGGCCCGGGCGTTGTGGGAAAACCTCGAAGCGGGCTTAAGAAACGATCTGCCTCGCCACGCCGAGGCGATCGTCGGCTGGCTCGCGGCCTCGGCGGGCGCGCTCGGCCGGTGGCTCGAAGAGGATGAAGCGCGGCGGGCGAGGATCAACCGGCAGCTCAAACTCCTGGCTTTGCGCGCAGTCCTGCCCCGCCGGGCGGAAATCGGGGCCTATATCGCTGCGGTGGTCGACAATTGGGATAGCGCCACGCTGGTCGAGCGCCTCGAGCTACAGGTCGGCAAGGACCTGCAATATATCCGCATCAACGGCACGCTGGTCGGCGGCCTGGTCGGGCTTTTGATCTTCACCCTCTCGCGGGCGTTTGGCTGAAGGATCGTAAGAAACGCCGAATGCCTCCGGTCAGCGCGACCCCGGACCCGGGCCCGCCCCCACAGGTGGGGCGCGGGCGCAAGCGGCCACTGTCGAGCGCAGCGCGCTCAGGCGCTCCGCCGCGCGACGGCCAAGACCGCGTAGCCGCGAAAGCGGCTCTCGATCTCGCAACTCATGCCGCGCTCGGCCGCGAGCGCCGCGAGCGTAACACCGAGATCGTCGCGCGGGGTCACGTCGAAGGCGGCGAGCCAGCGGCGCAATCCAGTCTTGAACGGGCCGGGCAGGCCGGCGCCGGCGCAGAAATCGACGACATGCAGCGAGCCGCCGGGCGAGAGAACGTCGAGCGCCCGCGCCAATGTGCCGCGCCAGGGCGGGATCATCGACAAAGCGTAGGAGATCAGGACACGATCGAACTGCGCCCGGCCGAACAAAGCCGCGGGATCGAACGCGGTCGCGTCCGCCTGGGCAAGCGCGATGCGGGTGGAAAGGCCGGCGCGGGCGAGCGCGGCCGACGCGCTCGCCAGCATTTCCCGCGACACGTCGAGGCCGTAGAGCCGAGCTTCGGGATAGGTGCGCGCGAGCTTGACGAGATTGCGTCCGGTGCCGCAGCCGATTTCAAGCACGCTCGCGCCCGGCGCGGCGCCGAGGCGGAGAATCGCCTCGTCGCGGCCGAGGAGGTAGAATTTGCGGGAGAGATCATAGATGTGGCGCTGACGGCGATACATCCGGTCCATCAGCGCCGCGGCGTCGCTCATCGCCTCAGGCGCCTTTGCGCGTATAGAGGTGGAAACCGCCGTAGATCGACGAGCGGTCTCGCCGGCCGAGTTCCCGGCTCAATCCTTCTTCATAGGTCCAGGCGCCGAGGGCATCCTCCGGCGCCCGGCCCGGCAGCAGCCGCTCGTCGGCGGCGGTGCGGAAGATGACCCGCGCGCCCGGCCGCGCGGTGCGGGTGATTTCCGTCCACAATGCGGCGAGCTCGGCGTCGTTCATCCAGTCCTGGGCGTCGAGCAGGACGTAGCGGTCGAAGCTCGCCGTTGGCGAATCGCGCAAGATCTCGGTGAATGAGCGCTGGACGTAGCGCACCCGGCCGGCGCGGCTGCGGACGGCGTCGAAGTTTTCCCGCTTGAGATAGGGCGGGAGCGCGGGATTCGGCCCCGGCGCGTAGCGACGCCCGAACGCCTGCCAGGCGAAATAATTCTCCGAAATATCGAAGCCGCAAGCGAGCCGCTCGAGCCGCTCGCTCAAGACCGCGCCGATGCCCAACGGCGAATCCGCGGCCAGCGCCTTGTACTGCGCGGGCGGAATGCCAAGGCCGTAGAGGGACGCGGGCTGCTTCAGGATCCAGCGGACGAGCGGCTTCTTGAAGATCGGCGCAAGGCGCTGCTCATAGAGCGCGCGCTGTTCGTCGAGCGTCCTGGCCTTAAGAACGACCGACGGGTCGAGGCCATGCAGGCGCGCGAGCGTATGGCCGGCCCCGAGGACATGTCCGAGCAGGCCATGATGGTAGAAATTGCGGGCGAAGAGGCCGATACGGCGCCGGCCAAAGGCGGTGCGCCTCTCCCAATAGGCGCGGGTCGCCGGATCGAGTTTGGACCTGAGCCGCCGGTCGTAGGCGAGGATGTTGGCGCGCGCGTCGGCGCGGCCGAAGAAGCGGAAGAAGGTCTCGTAGTCGGGCAGGTTCTCGAGAGCGCAGAGCTTGAGCCGTCCGAGCGCGATGTGCGCCCCGTTCAGGTCGACCGCGGTGATCCCGGCCGGATCGGCGGTAAGGTAGGAGAGCACATTGCAGCCGCCCGAGGCGATGGCGATCACCTCATGCCCCGGACCGATGTCGAGCGCGGCCATGTCGACGACCGGGTCCTCCCAGATCTGGGGGTAGACCAAGCGCTCGAAGGCCAGCGTGAACAGGCGCTCGAGCACGCCGGCGCGCGAGAGCGGCTTCGAGCGATGGACCGCAGCTTTGAGCCCCGCGCTGGTCGCGCGACGCATCGCGTTGGTGGATTGTCGCACGTGATCTCCGCCCGCCAGACGCCGGTCGAAGCGCGCTAGATGAGTTCGCGTGACGAAGGCATGACGGCGGGCGCCGCGTCATCCGCCGCCCGTGCTCGGGGCACGGGCTTTCAACCCGTCGATTCTCGACAGGAACATCTTCAGGATCGGAGAGGCGTCGCCTCTTACACCACCGGCGCGAGCTTGACGGTGGATGGAGGCGCAGGGACCGCCCCGGCGATCAGCGCACGGTGATGTGAACGATGAGCGCGGACCCGGAAACGTAAGAGAAGTTCACCTCGTCGAGACCCTTGAAGCCGGGGTCAGAGACGTACCAATAGGCGGAGGCGGGCTCCTTCGGGTTCCCGCACTGGCTGATCG
Organism: uncultured Alphaproteobacteria bacterium; assembly: GCA_963794155.1. Classification (GTDB taxonomy): domain Bacteria; phylum Pseudomonadota; class Alphaproteobacteria; order Rhizobiales; family Beijerinckiaceae; genus Roseiarcus. The sequence goes on from CAWCCX010000016.1 coordinate 598,611, forward strand.
TCACGTGTCTCATCGTGACCTTGCCATGTTGGACGAAGGCCGACCCCTCGTACGGAGCGTGGGAGCGGCAATCGAAAAAAGCGCCGAGGAGGACCGGTGCGCCCGTCTTTGTCGCGACGTCGCGCACGTACGGAACAATGTATTGAGCGGCGCGAGTTGCGTCGCAGATTGCGGTCGCCATCAAACTTACGAAAATGTACGGGACTATGCGGATCATCCCGTTCCTCCCACCCTAGGCCGTCAAGAACGGCCGGAACAAATCAAGATATAGACCATCTTTGCCCGTCCGGATGTGATCCCCGTCACCCACCGGACCCAATTCCGCAATCGCAAACGGGTTGCCGCCGAACCCTCGCGTCATTATGGTGCGCCGCCCCAAAACCTCCAGTATCGCAAAGGCGCTCGCTTCCCATGGCATTCCTCGCCGACGTCCTCTCTCGCGTGAAGCCCTCCGCGACCATGACGGTCACGCAGAAGGCGCGCGACCTCAAAGCCAAGGGGCGCGACGTCATTTCGCTGTCAGTCGGCGAGCCGGACTTCGACACCCCCGACAACATCAAGCGGGCGGCGATCGAGGCGATCAAGCGCGGCGAGACCAAGTATCCGCCGGTGCTCGGGATTCCGCCGCTGCGCGAGGCGATCGCGGCAAAGTTCAGCCGCGAGAACGGGCTCGACTACAAGCCATCCGACACGATTGTGGCGACCGGCGGCAAGCAGATCCTCTACAACGCCTTCCTGGTCACAATGAACAAGGGCGATGAGGTCATCATTCCCGCGCCCTTCTGGGTCAGTTATCCCGAGATGGTCGCGATCAACTGGGGCGATCCGGTGATCGTGCCGACCACGCTCGAGAACGGCTTCAAGCTCAAGCCCGAGGACCTCGAGCGGGCGGTCACGCCGCGGACCAAATGGGTGATCCTGAACTCGCCGTCGAACCCGAGCGGGGCGGCCTATACGCGTGACGAGCTCAAGGCCCTGACCGACGTGCTCATGCGCCACCCGCACGTCTGGGTGCTGACCGACGACATGTACGAGCACCTGGTCTACGGCGACTTCGTCTTCACGACCCCGGTGCAGATCGAGCCGGCCTTGAAGCCGCGCACGCTGACCATGAACGGCGTCTCCAAGGCCTATGCAATGACCGGCTGGCGAATCGGCTACGCCGCCGGCCCACCCGAGCTCATCAAGGCGATGGACATGGTGCAGGGCCAGCAGACCTCGGGCGCGTGCACGATCGCGCAATGGGCGTCGGTCGAGGCGCTGAACGGGCCGCAGGACTTCATCTCCGTCCGGCGCAAGGCGTTCGAGGAGCGGCGCGACCTCGTCGTGTCGATGCTCGGCCAGGCGAAGCACCTCATGTGCCCGAAGCCGGAGGGCGCGTTCTACGTCTATCCGTCCTGCGCCGGCGCGATCGGCCGGAAGGCGCCGTCCGGCAAGGTGATCGAGAGCGACGTCGACTTCGTCACCGAGCTTCTGGAGGAGGAGGGAGTCGCGGCGGTCCAGGGCAGCGCCTTCGGCCAGGGGCCTAACTTCCGCGTCTCGTACGCGACGTCGCTCGACAACCTCGAGGCCGCCTGCAAGAAGATCCAGAAGTTCACGGCGGAGTTGAGGTGAGAATCCTTCTCCCCGTTTCGCGGGGAGAAGGTGGCCGAAGGCCGGATGGAGGGCACGCCAACGTTAGTCGTTAGCGCCTCGCCCTCACCCCAACCCTCTCCCCGCAAGCGGGGCGAGGGGGGTGCAGTGTCGCGGCCGCGTCAGCCCGTGGCGAGTTGCTTCTCTAGCCCGTCCAGCACCCGGTAGCATGGCAGCACCTGATCAACGCTTGCGTTGGGCTCGCGACCCTCTTTGATGGCGGCGAAGAACTCGCGGTCTTGGAGCTCGATGCCATTCATCGACACGGCGACCTTGCTGACGTCGATCTTCTCGTCCTTGCCGGTGAAGAGATCGTCGTAGCGGGCGATGTAGGTCGCCGTGTCGCCGATATAGCGGAAGAAGGTGCCGAGCGGGCCCTCGTTGTTGAACGACAGCGAGAGCGTGCAGATCGCGTCACTCGCGGTCTTGAGCTGGATGCTCATGTCCATGGCGATGCCGAGGGTGGGGTGGATCGGCCCGGAAAGTGCGTTGGCTTTGACGATCGGCGAGCGGCATTGATAGGCGAAGAGGTCGACGGTGTGCGCGGCGTGATGCCAGAGCAGATGATCGGTCCACGAGCGCGGCTGGCCGAGCGCGTTCATGTTGGTGCGGCGGAAGAAATAGGTCTGCACGTCCATCTGCTGGATACGGAACTCACCCTTTAGGATGCGCTGGCGCACGAACTGATGGCTCGGATTGAAGCGCCGGGTGTGGCCGACCATGGCGACGAGCCCGGTTGATCTCTGCATCGCGGCGACCGCCTCGGCGTCCTTCAGGCTGTCGGCGAGCGGAATTTCGACCTGCACATGCTTGCCGGCCTTGAGGCACTGAAGCGCCTGCTCGGCGTGCATCTGCGTCGGGGTGGCGAGGATGACGGCGTCGAGCCCCGGAACTTTCAGGCTCTCGGCGAGATCGGTCGCAACGTGGCCGACGCCGTACTGCGCCGCAGCCTCTTTTGTCTTGTCGAGGTCGCGGCCAACGAGTGAGACCGCCTCGACCCCGTCGATCAATTTGATCGCGTCGAGGTGCTTGAGGCCGAAGGCGCCGGCGCCGGCCAGCGCGACTTTAATGGTCTTGGTCATGGGACTCCCTGAAGGCTTGAGGTCGATCTGGACCGTCATTGCGAGCGGAGCGAAGCAATCCAGGGGCCAAAGGGCGCACTACACTCTTCTGGATTGCTTCGTCGCCACAGCCCGTCGAAAGACGGGCGTTCTTCCGAACGCCCTATGGCTCCTCGCAATGACGGAGCGGACGCCTATTGCGCGTTCTCCAAAATGAGATGCCCGACCGCGGTGTTGGATGCCGGGACATGGTAGAACCGATGCGCCACTTTCGGCTTCGGCCCGCCGGCGACGACATCCGCCATCGCGCCGCGCGCAATCAGCCACATCACGAGCTCGATGCCTTCCGATCCCGCCTCACGGACGTAATCGATGTTCGGCATCTTCGCGAGGCCCTTGGGGTCATCGATCAGCCGGTCGAGGAAGGCGTTGTCCCACTCCTTGTTGATCAGGCCGGCGCGCGGCCCCTGAAGCTGATGGCTCATGCCGCCGGTGCCCCAGATATGGACGTTGATATCCTCGGGGTAGCTCGTGATCGCTTTGCCGATCGCCCGCCCGAGCGCAAGGCAACGCGCCCCGGAGGGCACCGGGTGCTGGACGACGTTGACCGCGAACGGAATGATCTTGGCCGGCCATTGCTTGACCTCGCCGAATACGCAGGAGAGCGGCACGGTCAGACCGTGGTCGACGTCAATCTCGTTGACCATGGTCAGATCGAAATCCTGCTGGATCACCTCGGAGGCAATATACGAGGCAAGCTCAGGGTCGCCGATGACCTTCGGTACGGGGCGCGCGCCGTAGCCTTCGTCGGCGGGATTGAATTCCGGCCCGGTCATGATCGCGAAAGTGGGGATCATCTGGAGGCTGAAGGCGGTCGCGTGATCGTTATAGACGAGAAAGATCACGTCGGGCTTGTGCGTCTTCATCCATTGCTTGTCGAAGTCGTATCCGGCGAAAACCGGCTTCCAGTAATCTTCCTTGGTCTTGCCAAGGTCGAAGGCGGCGCCGACCGCGGGGATGTGCGAAGTGTAGAGAGAGGCAGTGATGCGGGCCATGTTCAGACGTCCTTTGGCGGCGAGGTCAGAAGACAGTCATTTCTTCTGGGGACGCTGGGCGTCTCCACCCTCCCCGATTCTGCGGTTTCCGTCGATCTTCCGGCCGCCCTTGACCATCATGTCGCGGTATTCCTGCTCGGTCATGCCGGTCATGCTGCCCGCCATCTGCTGGAAGCTCTTGCCGTCGGTCGCGCCGATCTTCGATAAGAAATAGATGTTGCCGCCGAGCGCCATCATGCGGTTGAGATCACGGTCGAGGATCGCCTGCTTCTGCTCCTCGGTCATTTTCCATTCGTCGAGATAGGCGCGTTCGTTGGCCTTGAAGCGGGCGCGGTTCTCGGCCTTCATCAGCGACATGCAGAACTGGTTGAGCCAGTACCCTTTGCGCGATTGATCGGCGTCGAAGACGATCGTGCCGGGAATTTCCTTGAACTCCTTGTCGAGCGCCATGAAATTCACCCTCCGCTTTCGTCGGGCCAGTAGAGCCGCATCGGATTGTCGACGAGCAGAAGCTCCTGCAGGTCCGGCGCGGTTGCGATCTCGGGAATGAAATCGACCAGAAGCCCGTCGTCAGGCATGTGGCCCTTGAGATTCGGATGCGGCCAATCGGTGCCCCAGAGCACCCGGTCTGGAAATTCCTCGATCACCTTCCGGGCGAACGGAACGACGTCGCGATAGGCGCTTCTCTCGCCGTTCAGCGCCGGCAGGCCGGAAACCGAGAGGCGCTCGGGACAGGTCGCCTTGCACCAGACGTTTTCATACTCGTCCATGAATTTGAGGAAGCGCGAGAACTCGGGGCCATCGACCGGCTTCGTCACATCCGGGCGGCCCATGTGGTCGACGACGATGGTCGTCGGCAACGCGGTGAAGAAGTCGATGAGTTCCGGCAAATCGGCCGCCTCGAAATAGACGACGACATGCCAATCGTGCTCGACGATCCGCCCGGTGATCTCGATCAGTTCGTCCTTGGGCGTGAAATCGACGAGACGCTTGACGAAATTGAACCTGACGCCGCGCACGCCCGCCTGATGGAGCCGCTTGAGCTCGTCGTCGCTCACGCTCCGCCTGACCGTCGCGACACCGCGCGCCCGGCCCGCGCTCGCAGCCAATGCATCGACCATGGCGCTGTTGTCGGCGCCGTGGCAAGTCGCCTGGACGACGACATTGCGGGCGAAGCCGAGACGATCGCGGAGCGCTAACAATTGCGCCTTGCTGGCGTCACAGGGGGTGTATTTGCGCTCGGGCGCGTAGGCAAACTGGGCCCCCGGTCCGAACACGTGGCAATGGGCGTCGACGCTGCCGGGCGGAAGCGCAAAGCGGGGCTTGCTCGGGCGATCGAACCAGTCGAGCCAGCCCTTGGTCTTCTCGAACGGCCCGGTGACGGGCTTTGCGGCGGCGTTCACGTCGCGGCGCCCTCAGTCGACATATTTGAGGCCGGCCTTTTCGAGCGGCTCGCGCATCTTGTACATGTCAAGGCCGAGCACGCCGGCAGCGAGCTTGGCGCGCTTGTCGCTCTCGTTGGCCTCACGCGCCGCGGCGGCGTCTGCGGTCTTCATCGCCCATTCGGCCGGCACGACGACGACCCCGTCGTCGTCGGCGACGATCGCATCGCCCGGATTGACCATTGCTCCGGCGCAAACGACCGGAATGTTGACCGAGCCTAGGGTCGATTTGACTGTGCCCTTGGCGCTCACGCATTTGCTCCAAACTGGGAAGCCCATCTCGGTCAGAGTCTTCACGTCCCGCACCCCGGCGTCGATAACGAGGCCTCTCGCGCCGCGCGCCTTGAAGCTGGTCGCGAGCAGATCGCCAAAAAAGCCGTCCGTGGATTCGGCGGTGATCGCCGCGACGACGACGTCGCCGGGCTCGATCTGTTCGGCGGCGACATGCATCATCCAATTGTCGCCGGGATGAAGCAGAACCGTCACCGCCGTTCCGGAGATTATGGCGCCAGGATAGATCGGCCGCATGTAGGACTTCATCAGCCCGACGCGCCCCATCGCCTCATGCACGGTCGCGACACCGTATCGCCCGAGCGCCTCGACGGCGGCGCGTTCGGCGCGCTTGACTTTGCGTCTCACGACGCCGAGTTCGGTCATCGCTTCCTCCTTCCAGCCTCCCGCCTGCAGCGCTTTGTCAACGCACGGAGAAACGCGCAGCGCATCGCCTTCATAGACCCGCTCACGCAGCAGACGCAATGCTTTGCTGGCGCAAGCGATCGTACTCGGTCTTGTCGACCGACCGCGCGCCGGGTTCGCCGAGATCGTTGAGGTGGATGCGGTAGGTTTCCCGCGCGCTCCAGCAGGCGATCGAGGCGATGGCGGTGACGCCAAAGGCCAACGCGCCGACGGTCAGCGGCACATTGGCGGAGCCGGGGGGGCGACGGTCGCGAACAGCGCCGGCAACAGCGCCGTCAGCATGGTTCCGATGTTCTGCGCGATCGCCATGCCGGAGACCCGCGCGCGGGTCGGGAAGAGCTCGGGATAGAAGCTCGGAAAGACCGCGTTATACCCCTGATAAACGACGCCCCACATCAGGATCGAGATAACGAACGCCAGCGGCACGTTCTTGATGCTGATAGCGTAGAGGTAGGCGAAGGTCAGCAGGCCGGCGGCGAGCGAGCCGACGATCATCGGCGTTCGACGGCCGATTTGGTCGGAAAGATTGCCGACGAACGGGATCACAATGATCGCGACAATGTTGCCGATCACCGGGATCCACAGATAGATGGTCTTGTCCATCCCGACGCCGTAGGCCGGCTGCACGGCGTAGGCGGCGCCGAAAATCGTCGCCACCACGGGAATGACGTTCATCAACGCCATGCAGATGACCCGCAGCATATCCGGCCAATGGTTGGTCAATGCGTCGATCACCGGCGCCTTCGGCACATCGCCCTGGCCTCTCTCTTCGGTGAACGCCGGCGTCTCATCGACCTCGCGCCGAATGATATAGCCGGCGATCAGGACGACAACGCTGAGCAGAAACGGCACCCGCCATCCCCAGGCGACGAAGGCCTCGTTCGAAAGGCCATAGCTCAGGGGCAAAAACACCGCCGCCGCCAGAATCTGTCCCGCCTGCACCCCCTGCAGCGTAAAGCTGGCGAAATAGCCGCGCCGTCCGAACGGCGCATGTTCGAGAATCATCGAGCTCGCGCCGGATATCTCGCCCGCGACCGCAAAACCCTGGATCAGACGCAGGACCACCAGCAGGATCGGCGCCCAGACGCCCACCTGCGGATAGGTAGGAAGCAGCCCGACCGCCATTGTGGAGAGGCCCATCAGGAACAGGCAGACCAAGAGCACGTTCTTGCGGCCGTGGGTGTCGCCCAAGTGGCCAAGCACGAATGCGCCGATGGGCCGGGCGACATACCCGACCCCGTAGGTCGCCAGCGACGCGACGATCGCGACCGTCGGGTTGGTCGATGGGAAGAAGATTTGTGGAAAGACGAGCGAGGCGGCGGTGGCGTAGATGAAGAAGTCATAATATTCGAGCGCCGAGCCGATCCAGCCGCTGGCGGCCGCGATCCTGGTCTGATGGCGCCCTTGCGGCTCGTGCATGGTTGCTGCAGTCATCTTTGTTCCTCCCTCATTCGGCCGCTGCCGGCTCTAGTAGTCCACTTCCGCAACCTCTCTCAGCTCCGATGGAGTGGCCGACGGAAAGCCGAAGAATTCGAGATAGGCGGGGATCTGCTCGAACAGCATGTCGATCCCGATTTGCGTCTCGCAGCCGCGCGCCCCTGCCGCGGCGAGAAAGGCGGTCGTCTCCTGCTTCATCACGACTTCGCCGACATAGGTCGAGGGCGAAAGGCGCGAGACGTCGACCGGCATCGGGTCGCCGGCCTTCATGCCGAGCGGGGTCGCATTGACCACGACGTCGAACCCGCTCGGGTCGTTCGAACCGAGCGTGACCTTGAGGCGCGGATAGTTCTGCCTGAGCCGCTCCGCCAGCGCCTTCATCGCGGCGGCGCTCACGTCGTAAAGCCCGATCTCGGCTGCGCCCGCGGCCGCGGACGAAGCGGCGATCGCCGAGCCCACGCCGCCGGACCCGACGACCAGCGCTTTCTTGCCGGCGAGCGAGCGGCCGTGCCGGGCCACGCCGCGCACGAACCCTTCGCCGTCGAACATGTCGCCGACCAATCGGCCGCCGGCCTCGCGGCGAACGGCGTTGCATGAGCCGGCGACCTTGACCGCGGTCGACACGTCGTCGATGAGCCCGATGACCGCGATCTTGTGCGGCATGGTGATCAGCGCGCCGTGGAAATTGGTGAAGCGGCAAATCTCGGGAAAGGCGCGGACGAAATCTTCGCTCTTGACGCCGAGCGGCACCACGGCGGCGTTGACGCCGCGCTTCTCGAACCACGGGTTGTAGATCATCGGCGACTTGAACGTCGTCGTCGGATAGCCGACATGCGCGATGATCCTTGTGTCGCCGTTCAGCATCGCGGATGAGTTCCCTTGCAGCGGCGCGGGGCGCGCCAGGCAGTGCGGCGCGCGCTCATTCGAATTCAATCTCCGCCCGCTGCTCGCCGTCGGTGAGGCTGGCCTGGGCGGCGAGCCGGACAGGGGTGTTGGCGGCGCCGAACAGGTCGTAATTGCGACGCTCGACAATCTCGAAGAAAAAGCAATTCTGGAAGCTTCGCGTATAGATGTGGAAAAACTCGCCGTCCTTCACCCGGTCGTACAGCATGCCAAGCGCGCGCATGCGGGCGAGCAGATCGGGGGCGATGTCGAAGCGGCTCGCGAGATCGTCATAATAATTGTCCGGAATCGGCAGGAAGGCGACGCCGTTCGCCTTCGCCGCTTCGACGGCTGCGAATATATCGCCGCTTGAGAGTGCGATCTGCTGGAAGCCGGCGCCGCCGAAAGCGTCGAGAAAGCGCGAGACGCCAGTCGCTCCGCCCTCGCCGACGTTGAGCGCGATCCGCATTTCGCCGTTCGGGCTGCGCAAGAGGCGGCTGAAGAACGCGCCGTGCGGATCCGCGATCTCGACCTGCGGCTGCGGCTTGAGCCCGAGCACGGCGCCGTAGAACAGCGACCAGCTCAGGAATTCGCCGCGGCGCACGACGTTGGAGAGATGGTCAATCTTGCGGAGACGGCCCTCGTGGGGAAGCGGCTCGGCGGGGGCGAAATCATCGCGCCAGGCAACGTCGCCTGCGCCGATGAAGTAGATGAGACTGCCCTCGACGCCGGCGACCGCGGGCACGGTCGCTTCGCCCGGACCGATCCTGCCGGCGTAGCTCTGGCACTCGAGCGCGCTCGCCCGCTCGAGCGCCTTGTCGACCGAGTTGACGCTGAGCGCAATCGCGCAGACCGAGGGTCCATGCAGAAGCGAGAACGAGTGGGCGAAGCCCTCGCGCTCACGGTTGACGATGAGGTTGATCTCGCCCTGGGCGTAAAGATCGACGTCCTTCGAGCGGTGGCGGCCGGCGCGGCGGAAGCCGAGGCCCTCGATCAGCGCGGTCAATTCGCTCGCCGCCGCGTCGCCAGCCGCGAACTCGATGAATTCGGCGCGCTCGACCGCCGGCGCGGGCGGAAGCGGCGGCAGGTCGGCGAGCGGCGGGTCGCCCCGCGCGGCGCGTTTCGCGGCCAGGGCTTCACCGGCGGCGCGCAGCGAGCGCATGCCGTCGATCGCGATCGCTGCTGCCGAAGCGCCGCGAAACTGGTCGTTGAAGATTTCGAGCGACAGCGGGCCGCGATAGCCGGAGCGGGTCACGGCGTCGAGATAGTCGACGATCGGATAATCGCCTTGGCCGGGATAGCAGCGATAGTGCCGGCTCAGCGACAGGGGGTCCATGACCAAGGCCGGCGCGTCGGCCACCTGCACGAGCGCAATCTTCTCGGCCGGCAGAGCGGCGATCGGCTCAATCGGGTTGCCGCGGGCGCAGATATGAAAGCTGTCCAGCACAATTCCGAGGTTATCGCGATCGGCGGCGCGGACGATATCCCAGGCGGCGGTCCAGTCCTTCACCCGCCGCCCCCAGGCGAGCGCCTCGTAGCCGATTCGCATCCCGTGCTGGCGGGCGACATCGGCCAGGTCCGCAAGGTCCCGCGCAGCCCGGGCAGGGTCGTCGATCGCGTCGGGCGAAACATTGGAGCATAGGCACAAGAGACGGGCGCCGAGCTCGTGCATGAGGTCGAGCTTTCGCGCCGCGCGCTCGAAGTTGCGCCCGCGAACGGGCTCGGGCATCGCCTCAAAGTCGCGCAGCGGCTGGAGGGCGACGATCTCAAGCCCGAGATCGGCCGCGAGCCGGCGGGCGTCGCGCGGCTTGCCGCGGAAGAAGGTCAAGTCGTTTTCGAAGATTTCGACCGCGCGAAAGCCCGCCTTGGCGGCGGCGGCGAATTTGTCCTCGAGCGCGCCGCCCATGCAGACCGAGGCGATCGACCACCTGAGCACTTCGAGGAACTCCTATGCGAGCGTTTCCTGCCGATGAGCATGCCGATCGTATTGTCATATTCCTGACGCCGTCGGGGGCGGACCGTCAAATACCAATATTGGCGCCCAGCGTAACATTATGTTAGCTTTGTGGGCTTTACTCCGATCAAGTTCGCGATGCTCACCCTGCGCCAGATCGAAGTCGTCCGCGCGGTCATGCTGACCGGGACCATTGCCGGAGCGGCGCGGCTTCTCAACGTCGCGGCCCCTGGATTGAGCCGCCTCATGAAGCACACCGAGGATTCGCTCGGCGCGAAGCTCTTCTCGCGGCGCGGAGGGCGTTTCGTGCCGGCGCCCGAGGCGAGGTCCATTTTCGCCCAGATCAACGAACTTCATCGCAACCTCGAAAACCTTCAATTCGCGATCGGGGCGCTGGAGCGGGGCGAGGGCGCGGAGTTCAGATTTGGAGCGACGCCGAGCATCGGCCATGCGATGGCGCCGCTCGCGGTGGCCGACTTGCGCCGGCGCTATCCCGATCTTCTGATCGATCTCGACATCCTCAAGCTCGAGGACGCGATTGATTTTCTTCTCTTGGGGCGCGGCGAAGTGGCGGCGGTGAGCTCGCGTCTCGAGCATCCCGCGATCACGGTCGAGCCGCTGGCCCAGGGACAGCTCTTTTGCATCGTCGCCGAAGCGCATCCGTTGGCGTCAAAGACCCGAATCGCCGCGGCGGAGATCGCCGCCCACCCGCTGATCGGGATCGATCCGCGTGACCCCTACGGCCGGATTCTGGCGGGCATTTTCGCCCGCGCCCGGCTTCAGTATCAGGTGCCGATCAAAGCCCGGTTCGGGGTGACGGTTTGTGCGCTCGTCCGGCAGAATCTCGGCATCGGCGTCATCGACGGATTCACGCTCGCCGAACAGAACAGCTTTGGCCTCTTCGTCATTCCGATCGAGGAAGAGACGACGTTCCAGACCCATGTCGCGTTCCGCAACGATACGACTCTCTCGAGCGTCGCCGAGTTCTTCATCGCCGCTCTCCGCACGCGGATGAAAAGGGCGCATGAGGCGATGGCTGCGCATCGGGCGCCGCCGGCCGCAAGGAAGGAGCCGCGCTCCTTGCCTGCGTCTCGACCCTGACCCGGCGCTGGGCGGGCCGGTTTGCGGTCGAGCGAGGAGTGCCTCGTCCGATCACCGCCCCTTCGCCTTCAGCGCCTTGTCGAGCCGCGGATAGACCCGCCGCGCATTGCCCTCGTAGACCTTGTGGCGGTCCTCCGGGCTGAGGTTGCCCGCCGCCTCCACATAGCGCTTCGTGTCGTCGTAGTAATGGCCGGTCTCCGGGTCGATCCCCCTCACCGCGCCGATCATTTCGCTGGCGAACAGAATGTTGTCGACCGGGATCACCTTGGTCAGGAGGTCGATGCCTGGCTGGTGGTAGACGCAGGTGTCGAAGAAGACGTTCTTCAACAATTGTTCGGTGAGCAGCGGCTTCTTGAGTTCCTGCGCCAATCCGCGATAGCGGCCCCAGTGATAGGGCGCGGCCCCGCCGCCATGCGGAACGACGAATCTCAAGGTCGGAAAATCCTTGAACAGGTCGCCCTGGATGAACTGCATCACCGCGGTCGTGTCGGCGTTGATGTAGTGGGCGCCGGTGGTGTGGAAGCATGGGTTGCAGCTGGTCGAGACATGCACCATCGCTGGGATGTCCCACTCGACCATCTTCTCATAGATCGGATACCACCAGCGATCGGTCAGCGGCGGACTCGTCCACCAGCCGCCGGACGGGTCGGGATTGAGATTGATGGCGACGAAGCCGTAATCGCGGATGCATTTGTCGAGTTCGGGAATTGAGGTCTTCGGCTCGACGCCGGGACTCTGCGGCAGCATCGCCGCGCCGATAAAATTGTCGGGGAACAGCTTCGAGACCCGGAAGCAGAGCTCGTTGCAGATCGCGGCCCAAGTCGAGCTTACCGTGAAATCGCCGATGTGATGGGCCATGAAGCTGGCGCGGGGGCTGAAGACCGTCAGATCGCAGCCGCGCTCCTTCATCAGGCGGAGCTGGTTCGCCTCGATCGACTCGCGCAGCTCGTCGTCGCTGATCTTGAGTTCCGCGACCTTGGGCGCTTGCGCGGGGTCCTTGATGGCGGCGATCTGCCGGTTGCGCCACGCCTCGAGCGCTTTCGGGGCGGTGGTGTAATGGCCGTGGCAGTCGATGATCATGGGAATGCCTCCTGTCGGGCGAAGGGTTCAGCGAACCGCCTGGGACATCAGGCGTTTCACGATCAAGGCGAGCGGGACCGCATAGAAGAGATGCGACATGAAGCCGCCGATGAGGACGTTCGGATCGAGGTAGTTCGGATGATCCGCGGACACCAGCGCGATCGCGGAATGCATCACGATCCACAGGATCACCGCAAAGAACATGGCGACCAGCGTCGCTTCATAGCCGCGGCGGCGGAAATACGGCCAGAGGAAAGCGAACAGAACGCCCCAGACGAAGCAGAAGAAAAAGTGAATTCCGATCCCCAGGACATAGGCGAAGGCGCCCAGCGACTCTTGCACCTCCTTGCCGAAGACCAGGCCGGTGGCGTTGCGTGGGATGCCACCGAGCGGCATCAGCCGCTGGACCCCCACCCAGACGATCGCCTCGTAGATCCAGATGCTGACCCCGCCGACAAGGCCGCCGATCAGCCCTGCGCGGACGGTAGCGGTGACATCGGGCCTCGCGGCCATGCGGACGTCGCTCACGGGACTGCCGGATCTGACGCTCATGGGCGCGCTCTCCTTTTCACCATCGCCTCGCGCTTGGCGGCGCGTTCATGCCGGCTCCATGCCGTGGCGCCGTATGACGCCCTGCGTTTCAGCCGAGGCGAGATACGCCACGAGAGCGCTCGCAGCCTCGGGCTCGGTCGACGTCGTGGATACGCCGGCCGAGAACAGGGTGACGGCCTGAATTTCCGGCGGCAGAGGGCCAACGACTTCAATGCCTGCCTGGCCGACAAGCTCGCTCAGTTGCTGAATGCCGAGGTCGGCGTCGCCGTTCGCGACCAACGTGGCGACCGGCACGCCCGGCGGAGCCTTGAGGGCGCGCGCCAGGACAGAGTCGGCCAAGCCCCATTTGTCGCACAAGAGCTTGAAATGGTCGCCGCTCGGACCTGTCGAGTAGCAGAGTCGCCGCGCCTCGATCATGGCCTGCCTGACGGCGTTCTCATTGTCGAGGCCCGGTCGCCGCGAGCCGGCGGGAACCGCAAGCGCGATCTCCGAACGGGCGAACCCTCTGATGCTCCCTTTGGCGATATGGCCTTCGGCCTCCAGACCCTCCATGACCTTTGACGCCAGCGCGACGACGTCCGTCGGTTCGCCGGCCCGCGCCAATTTGGCGGCTTCGACCCCGCCCATAGATCGGATCTCGACCTTAGTCCCCTTCAGCCGCTCATAGTCGCGCACGAGATCGGTCAGGATGTGCCGAGTCGCCATCGACGAGAGACCCGTGAGCCGATGGATCATATCCGCCTCCAACGTCGTGAGGACCGCGCGACTCAACTTCCGTTGCTGTGCCGGAGGCGCATGAACTGGCAGGATATGGGCGACTTGGATGTGTTGTTCATCGAACGCCGTTCCTCCCAAAATGAAGCTAACCAATAACCGCCCAATTTGTCATCATCCCGGGGCGCCTTGGCAGCGCCCGGAGGACGGCATGACGGAATCGACGATCAGCTCCGGCTCCATTGCATTCATCGGCTTCGGCGAGGCCGCGCGCGCCTTTCTCGACGGCTGGCGAACGAACGCGGCCTTCAGGGCGCGCATATCCGCCTACGACATCAAGACTGATTCGCCCGACGCGCAAGTGCGGGCGGGAAAAAGGGCGGATTATGCGGCCGCCAACGTCATTGGCGCCTCGACCGCGGCCGAGGCGGTCGCCGGCGCTGAGGCGGTGTTCTCGGTCGTCACCGCCGACCAGGCGCATGAGGCGGCGCTGGCGGCCTTGCCCGGGCTCACGAAAGGCGCGCTCTTTCTCGACTGCGATTCGTGCGCGCCGCAGACCAAGGCCCGTACCGCCAAGGAGGTCGACGCGGCCGGCGGACGCTATGTCGACGTCGCGGTGATGGCGCCGGTCCATCCGCGCCTGCATCGCACCCCGCTCCTGACCAGCGGTCCCCATGCCGAAGCCGCGGCGCCGGTGCTGGCCGCCCTCGACATGTCGGCCAAAATTCATGCGGGCCCGGTCGGCGCCGCTTCGTCCGTCAAGATGATCCGCTCGATCATGATGAAGGGGCTCGAAGCCCTGGTGTGCGAATGCGTGTTGGCCGGGCGAAAGGCGGGCGTCATCGAAACAGTGCTCGATTCGCTTGACGACACCTACCCCGGCTTCGATTGGCGGAAGCGTTCAGCCTATATGCTGGAGCGGGTGACGACCCATGGGCTCCGGCGGGCGGCGGAGATGCGCGAGGTCGCACTCACGGTCGATCTCATGGGCCTCAAGGGCGAGATGTCGCGCGCCTCGGTCGAGTGGGAGCAGACGGTCGGCGAGCTCGGCCTGCGGGCGACGGCGGCGGAGGCCGCAGACTACCGCATCCTGGCCGACCGGATTCTCGCCGCCCTCGACCGCACCGCCCGCGAGGGCTAAAATGTAACGAAATCAACCGCGATTTCTCGGGCTTTCAGGGGATCGCAGCCAGCAGCTCAGCCGCTCCGAACTCCGAAGCATCCTAGCGCCCACCGGCTTCGTCGCGCGCCTCCCCGGGACAGGCTGGTCCCGCCAAATGAGCGATCGGCGCGCAGCGGCTCACTGCCCGGTTGTCACCTTGTAACTTGTCACGAGGATCGGCGAGGCGCCGTCGGCCGCCTTATCCAATTGTCCGTAGATTCCGAAACGTAGCTCGCCGTCAGGAATCTGGGCGCGGACCGTCTTGACCAGCTGGCCGTTTAAGGAGATGACAATCTTGCCTCCCAGCGTCGTCACCCGCAGCGCGTTGGTCGCGTCGGGTTTGAACGCCTGCGCGTTCGGGACCGTGGCGATATTCGTCCAGTTGCCGTTCACGTCTGTCCAGAGGCTGACCGTTCCGTTCGACCCCAGCTCGGACAGCCAGAAATTCCTGTAGTCGGTCGCCCAGAATTCAAGCCCCAGACTCACGTTGTTGTCCGGCGCAGGCGCCTTCGGGACCGTTCCCTCGAGGCAATAGTCGGCCTCGTTGGCGTGGAAGGTAAGCACCTGCGAGCTGATGGCCGAGGATTTCGCATCGAGGGTGATGACAAAATTCGGCGGTTTGATCGCGGTCGCTGGGGGGGACAAGTCCCAGCCGCCACTGTCGTCCGCAAACGTGTCTTCGTAGATGACCTTGCCCACCTGTCCATCGCAGGCGAGAGCAGACGCGCCCATGAGCGCGGAAAAGGCAATCGCCATCAAGAAGGAACGCCTCATAGCCCCAACCCTCGCCCGGCGGCGTGGTCCCGCCCGCCTTGACGCGAGCGCGCCTTTCACCCTTGGTGAATATGGCAGATCGCCTGCGAGGCGCCAAGCATCCGCGGCGCCTGGCGACAATTGCGGAGGCCGCATGCGGCTCTTCCGCTTGGGCTTCGGGGACGCTAACTTCGCGCCACGATTGGAAAACACAACGGCGCGGCGGGGCGGTTTTCCGCCGCAAGGGAGGAACGAATGACTTCACGACTTTGTCTGCTGGCCCCGGCGCTTGGCGCCTTGTTGGTCGCGGCTCCGGCTCGCGCCGACGACAGCACCGTGACCGTCGGCATGATCCTGCCGATGACCGGCCAGCAGGCATCGACCGGCAAGCAGGAGCGGGCCGGCGCCGAGCTCTACATCCAAGAGCACGGCGACACGGTCGCCGGCAAGAAAATCGTGCTGAGCGTCAAGGACGACACCGGCGCGGCCGACGTCACCAAGCGCCTGGCCGAGGAGCTGATCGGCAACGATCACGCCAAGGTGCTGATGGGCTTCGGCCTGACCCCGCTCGCGCTGGCCACGGCGCCGGTGGCGACCGAAGCCAAGGTTCCGGAGCTCGTCACCGCGGCGGCGACCGCGATGATCACAGAGAAATCGCCCTATATCGTCCGTACCTCGTTCACGCTGCCGCAGGCCTCGGCGCCGATGGCTGAATGGGCGGCCAAGAACGGGATCAAGAAGGTCGTCACCATCGTCGCCGACTACGGCCCCGGCGTCGACGCTGAGAAATGGTTCTCCGACACGTTCGAGAAAGCCGGCGGGACGATCACCGAAAAGATCCGCGTGCCGCTCAAGAATCCGGACTTCGCGCCGTTCCTGCAGCGGGTGAAGGACGACGCGCCCGACGCGGTGTTCGTGTTCGTGCCGTCCGGCCAGGGCGCGGTCTTCATGAAGGAGTTCGTCGAGCGCGGCCTCGACAAGTCGGGGGTCAAGCTGATCGGCACCGGCGACGTGACCGACGACGACCTGCTGGCCGACATCGGCGATCCCGCGCTCGGCGCAGTGACCACGCACCATTATTCGGCGGCGCACGATTCTCCCGAAAACAAGGCGTTCGTCGCGGCGTTTGAGAAGGCCAACAACGGCATGCGGCCGAATTTCATGGCGGTCGGCGCCTATGACGGCATGGCGCTCGTCTACAAGGCGCTTGAAAAGACCAAGGGCGACGCGAGCGGCGATGCGCTTTTGGCGGCGATGAAGGGCATGAGCTGGGTCAGCCCGCGCGGGCCGGTCTCGATCGATCCAGAAACGCGCGACATCGTGCAGAACATCTATGTCCGCAAGGTCGAGAAGAAGGACGGCGCGCTGTACAACGTCGAGTTCGCAACCATTCCCGACGTGAAAGATCCGTACAAGGCCGCGAAACACTGATGGGCCATTCCCTTGTCATGCCCGCGAAAGCGGGCATCCGGATGTGGCGACGTGCGGGGCAGCCTGGATTCCCGCTTTCGCGGGAATGACAAGGACATGACGGCCTAGGGGCTCGGACCTCCATGCTGACCATTCTGCTCGACGGCGTGGCCTACGGCATGCTGCTGTTCGTGCTGGCGAGCGGGCTTTCGGTGACACTGGGGTTAATGAACTTCATCAACCTCGCCCACGGCGCCTTCGCGATGGTCGGCGGCTATGTGACCGCGCTCATGATGAACCGCGCCGGGGTTCCATTTCTCGCCACCCTGCCCGTCGCCTTTCTCGCCCCCGCAATCCTGGGAGTCGCGCTCGAGCGCACGCTCTATCGGCGCCTCTACGGCGCGAGCCCGCTCGATCAGGTGCTGTTCACCATCGGCCTCGTCCTGATGGCGATGCCGATCGCCGCTTACCTGATCGGCGACGAGCCGCAGCAGGTTCATCTGCCCGCCTGGCTCAGCGGACGCATCGAGGTCCACGGCGTCGGCATCGGCGTCTACCGGCTGTTCATCATCCTGGTGTGCGGAATCATCGCCGCGGGTCTGCAGACGTTCCTCGTCAGGACGCGGTTCGGCGCGCAGCTCAGGGCGGCGGTCGACGACGCGCGCGTCGCCCGGGGGTTGGGCATCGATGTCGACCGGATCTTCGCCGTCGCCTTTGCGGTCGGCAGCGGGCTCGCCGGCCTGGGCGGAGCGTTGGCGGCCGATGTCGTCGGCGGCATCGATCCCTCGTTTCCGGTGAAGTTCCTGGTGACCTTCCTCATCGTCGTCACCGTCGGCGGCTCGAACGGCGTCATGGGGGCCCTGTTCGGTTCGCTCCTGCTCGGCATTCTCGATGTCGCCGGGAAATATTACGTTCCCTCGATCGGCGCGTTCATCATCTACGCCGTGATGGTGGTGACGCTGATCGTACGGCCGCAAGGGTTGTTCGCGCGCGGGGACGGACGATGAGCGCGGCCGATGCGAGCACGACGACGCGCCGTCTCGCCGTCCACCTCCATCGCCGCGCCCGCTGGCGGTGGCCCGAGATCGTCTTCTGGCTTGCGGTCCTGGCCTTGATCTTCGCCGCGCCGTCGCGCGCGGCGATCATCAATGAAATCCTGATCGCCGGCCTGTTCGCGTTGTCGCTCGACCTCATTCTCGGACTGACCGGAATCGTCTCGCTCGGGCATGCCGCGTTTTTCGGCCTCGGCGCCTATGCCGCGGCGATTCTGGCGAGCAAGGGCTTGGCCGACCCGACGCTGGGGCTCGTCTTCGGCGCTGGCGTCGCCGCGGTTGTCGGCCTTGTCACCGCGCCGCTGCTGCTGCGGGGCGCGGACCTCACGCGAACTCATGGTGACGTTGGGCGTCTCGCTCATGCTCGGCGAACTCGCCAACCGGAACGGCTGGCTCACCGGCGGCGCCGATGGCCTGAACTTCTCGATGGCGCCAGTGCTCGGCCTGTTCCCGATCGGCTTCACCGGACAGCGCAACGCCGCGCTCTACAGCTTCGCCGTCCTCTTCATCCTGTTTGCGATCGCGCGCCGCCTCGCGCAGTCGCCGTTCGGGTTGGCGCTCGCGGCGATCCGGGAGAACCGCCTGCGCGCGGGCGCGCTCGGAATCGACACCAGCCGGCGGATCGTCGCGATCTATACGATCTCGGCGGCCTATGCGGGCGCAGCCGGCGCGCTATTGGCGCAAACGACGCAGATCGTGTCGCTCGACCTGTTCGACTTCCACCGCTCGGCCGACGTGATGCTGATGCTTATCATCGGCGGCGCGGGATATCTCTATGGCGGCCTGATCGGGGCGGCGGCGTTCATCGTGTTGAGGGACGTGATTTCCGCCGCGACGCCGGAATATTGGGAATTCTGGATCGGCCTCGCCCTGGTCATCCTCGTGCTCGCCGGCCGTGAACGGATCGGCCAGGCGCCGAAGCGACTGATCGCCCTGTTCGCGCCCCGCGCCGCGCGTCGCGGCGTCGCATGACCGCTCCGGCGCTCGAGGCGCGCGGCCTTAAGCGCAATTTCGGCGCGCTGATCGCGACCGACGATGTGTCGTTCGCAATTCAACCCGGCGCCCGGCAGGCGCTGATCGGACCGAACGGGGCCGGGAAGACGACGCTGATCAACCTCTTGACCGGAGTGACCAGGCCGACCGCGGGCCAGGTGCTGCTCGAGGGCCGCGACGTCACCGGTCTTGCGTCCAGTGCGCGGGTCCGGATGGGCCTCTCGCGCACGTTCCAGATCAATCAGCTCTTTCCCGATCTGACGCCGGCCGAGTCGCTTGGTCTCGCGATCTCGGAGCGCAACGGCTCCGGGGCCGATCTTTGGCGCGTGGCCGGCGGCCGGCCGGAGATCGTCGCCGAAATCGAGGAGCTGCTCGGCCGTTTTGGCCTCGAACCCGACCTGGACCAGCCGACCCGCAAGCTTCCTTATGGCAAGCAGCGGCTGCTCGAGATCGCGCTCGCGCTCGCCACGCGCCCGCGGGTGCTGCTGCTCGACGAACCCGCCGCCGGCGTGCCCGAGGATGAGCGGCAGGATATCCTTGCCGCCCTCGCCGCTTTGCCGGCGGATGTCGCCATCCTCCTGATCGAACACGACATGGACCTCGTGTTCAATTTCGCCAGCCGCATTTCGGTGCTGGTGGCGGGGAGGCTCCTGACCGAGGGCGCGCCGGACGAGATCGCGGCGGACGAGCGGGTTCGCGCCGTCTATCTCGGCGAGGACGCGCATGGCTGAGCTCTTGCGGGTCGAAACCCTAAGCGCCGGCTACGGCGAGGCCCGGGTCATCCAGGGCCTCAGTTTCGCGGTTGAGGACGGCAAGTCGCTGGCGCTGCTCGGACGCAACGGCGTCGGCAAGACGACCCTTATCGATTCGCTGATCGGCGTCACCACCAGGTTCGGCGGCAAGATCGCGCTCGCCGGCGAGAACATCACCGCCCTGCCGCCGCACCTCAGGGCGCGGCGGGGCGTCGGCTGGACGCCGCAGGAGCGCAACATCTTCCGCTCCCTCACCGTCGAAGAGAACCTGACCGCCGTCGAACTGCCCGGGCCCTGGACGACGAAGCGCGTCTACGGGCTTTTTCCAAGGCTTCAGGAGCGGCGTGGCAACATGGGCCGGCAATTATCGGGCGGTGAGCAGCAAATGCTGGCGATCGGCCGGGCGCTCGTCCTCAATCCGCGCCTGCTGCTGCTCGACGAGCCGACCGAGGGCCTCGCCCCAATTATCGTCGACGAATTGCTGGCGGGATTGCGCGAGCTCGCCCGCGCGGGCCTGTCGATGATCATTGTTGAACAGAAGCCGAAGAAGATCCTGCCGTTCACCGATGAGGCGATCGTGCTCGATCGCGGCGCAATCGCCTACGCGGCCCCAAGCGCCGACCTCATCGCCGACCCGGCCGCGCTCGACGCCCATCTTACTGCGACGAAGAAGGCGGGGGGATAGCGATGGCCACCGGAGTTGGGCAAAATCATCACAAAGGGGGCCTTCGCGACTTATGTTGACGCGAGTCCATGTATCGGATCCGCGAACAACTTCTTCAGAAAGAACTCGTCCAGGGCTTTTTTTCTCGTATCTTTGCCTTGGCTCATTGCTCTCATTATCTCCGCTTCGAGCAACACCGCGCGGAGCACCCTCACTGCGTACCGAGCTAGCTCCTCTAAGTCAGGCACGACACGATAGTCATTTTCGCCGACACGATCGTCGTATTCCAAGTTATGGGCCCCTTCTTGACCTGAAGATCGCCGTGTGTGACGCGACTTCGCAAATCATACAATTTTTTTACTTTCCGATAAGTTTCAATTCGCTCCCTTGGGCCTTGGCCAATCAATACGGCAACTCTTTCGGAGATTTGATGTGAAATTTCCGCCGTGCCTGTCGAGAGCAAGGCCTCCAGTATGGTGACAAGGCTAGTGTACGCCTGATCCGGAAAAGCGGAGAACAAGAACGCCCAGAAACAACCTAAAGCGACAGAAACCGGGTCATGACGCCAAAGAGCTGGCCGAAAGTATATTTCAATCGCTCGGGCAATCCTATCTAGTTCGTTACGATTGATTGATCCTTCTGGCGCTGGATGGTGCGCGACCAGGGCATACATTGATCTCTGGCGAGCCGCGCCGGTAGCGACGCAACCCATTCCAGTTAACCTAGCCCCTGCTTCATTTTCGTAGAAACTATACGCATAGGCAGGCGTCCAAATGTCAATCGTACGGAAGAGCGAAATTGACGTTAGCACCCAACGCAATAGCTCCTCAGGAAACAGTATAACTCCTGGTGCGTCTTCGCCCTCTTCGCGCAGGCGGCCTGGAACAACATTGGAAAAATTTCGCGTGTCATGTCCCTCGGCGCTCAGACGATCCACAGCGCCCTGAACAAAAGCCTCATGTTTTATTCTAAGGCAGAAATTTGGTACAAACGCCTCCCTAATATTTTGAATAGCAGAGGCCTCCGTCCACAGTACTCGATCGACGTCCAACATCGGACCAGCAGTTAGACCTGGTCTAACCTCCCATTGATCGTCACCTAAGATTGTATTAGGCGTCAGATAGCAAGGAAGCCACGTTACATTCATTTCTGCCCCCCTTACTTTGTGCTACGCGCGCTTTTACCCCATTCCCGCCAAACAATCACGGGTTATTGGAAACCTGATCTACTTCCCCGCCCCTTCCCAAGGCGAGGGCACGCCGAGGCGGATGGCCTGCGAGAACTCCGGCGACCGGTCGGCGGCCTTGGCCTTCTCGCTGATGCGCGCGCGATCCATAAGTTCCGCGAGCGGGATCGACGTCACCACCACCCGCTGGTCGTAGAGGTAGCCCGGCAGGAAGCCGTTGACGACGAGCCGCCAATCGAGCGGGAACGTTCCCCCGGCCGCGCGCACGATCTTGAACACCACGGTGGCGCAGTTGGCGGTGATCGAATTGTACCACTTCGGCTGCGCGGCGAGCGCGGTCGATTGCAAGGCGTATTCGAGGAGGAGCGCACGCGCTCCCTCGGGGGGCGTCGAGAGCCGATAGAGCCGCACGTCCTCGCCGCGCACGTTCGAGCGTAGCCGCACCGAATCGCGTTCGGTCGTGGCGAGATAAATGAGCGTGTGGGATTTGAACGCGTCGGCGACCGGCGAAAACTCACCGGTTTTCTCCCGCCGAACCTCGACCGACCAGGTCACATAGTCTCCATTCTCAAACCCGAAACTCATCATCACGTGGGCCATCTCCGGCCCGGCCCAATAGGCGAGAAAGAGATCGAGCGTCTTGAGCTTGGAAAGGTCGTAGGAGCGCTTGCTCCACCGCTCGGTAAAGTCGTTGTCGGTGCGCCAGTCGAAGTCGCGCACGTCGGAGAGCGTCAGAACGTCGCCGTCGAGGGTGCTGGTCGTCTGCCGCGCGACGTCAGGCGCCCAGTCGCCGTCCGTCGGCGGCCTGATCGTGCTCCACCAGCCGAGCAGCGCGCCGAAGACAAGCGCGAATACGGTCAGCGCGGCGATGCTCCGGCGAAAAAAGAGCGCCGCGACTGTCGCGAGGCCGAGGACGGCGAACAAGCCCGCGGCAAACGCCCTCGCCCATTCCGGCGCCGGAAGGCGAAACCATAGCGCGAGCGCGCTCCAGGCGCTGACCGGAACGATCACCAGGGCCGAAAGGACGATCCGGAGGACCGTCGCGACGACGCGTTGCGCCCCACCCGTTGTCGCGTCGCGCATGTCGACTGATTCCCCTCGCCGCTCGACGCTACGGTAGCCAGGGCTTGCGGAAAAGCTGCGACGCGGCTGTTTGTGCGGAAAAATCGCTCGCCGAACCCGCCGCAAGGCGCGTCCGGGCTGGGATCTCGCCCCACAAGCGCAGCGACGACTTCGTCACGGTCAATGGCGAGCCGCCACGGGTCGATCGTCAGTCCGAAGTCAACTCGCCCGCCGAGGCCTCGATGATCGCGCCGGAATCGGTGAATTTCAGCGTAACCCTGTCGCCCGCTTTCACCCTCATGTTGAAGCCTCGGGCGACACTGTAGGTCGAGCCGTTCTCGAGCGTCACGGTATGCCTCAACATGTCGACGGACTTGATTTTTCCGGTCGTCGTGACCGTCGGGCCGGCGGCGGAAGCCAGCGTGGCCGCGCCCAGGATTCCCAGAGCGGCGATTGCGGCGTGCATCTTACGCATCCATTCCTCCTTGCGTTTAAGTGCGGCGGAGCCTCGAAAACATGAACGCATGGCGTTCCAATGGCGGTGACGAGTAAACTTTGTGAAGTTGGGCCCCAGGGCCGCGGAGGTCAACCTTCGCTCTGGTGGCCGCCGGACAGGGGCACGAACGGAATGACCTTGCCGCCAAAAATGTCTGAGCGCGAGACGCTCTGTGCGCCGCCCTCGTCGGTCTTCTTGACCACTTTGAGAATATGCTGGGCGCCCGGAGGACCCACGGGAATGACCATGATGCCGCCGGTGCGCAATTGCTGCAGGAGCGGCGGCGGGATGTGGTCGATGCCGCAGGTGACGATGATCTTGTCGAAGGGCGCTTCGTCCTCCCAGCCGAAATAGCCGTCGGCGCTCTTCGTCACGATGTTCCCGTACTCGTGGTAACCGGCGGCGATGAGCCGGTCGTAGACGCCGCGGGTGCGCCCCGCGAGCTCGGGGATGATTTCGATCGAATGGACGCGGCTCGTGAGATAGGTGAGCAGCGCCGACTGAAAGCCCGAGCCGGTGCCGATTTCGAGCACCTTGTCGCCGTGCACCTGAATCGCGCTGGTCATCCGGCCCATCGTGCCGGGCGGAGTGATGGTGACCCCGAAGCCGATGTCGAGATAGTGCCCGACATAGGCGTCCTCGCGGTTCTCGGGCAGGCAGAACTCCTGGCGCGGGGTCATCAGGAAGGCGCGCTTGTCGGCAGGAGTCCAGAGATCGTTGAAGCTGAGGAGCACCTGATAGCGGTCCCAGCGCCGCTCCAGATATTTGGGCTCTTCGGCGGGGCGGTTGGCGGTCATCCAGGCGACGAACTCGGCCTTGCTCGTGAGCGGCGGCCCCTCGGCGGCCAACGCCGCGAGCGGCGAGGCGGCGACGACGCTGGCCGCAGCCCCAAGCAGGAATTCGCGTCTGAGCATGAAGGCTCCCTCGGTCGCGCCCATGATTCGCGCTCAGGCGCGTCTCTAGCACGAATGTGACGTGAGCAAGGTCTCCGCCGGAGGCCGGCCCGTCATCGCGCGAGCCGCGCCGCCAGAAAATCTCGCAGCTCGGCCCAGGATCGCGGACCGGCGTTGCGGTCGTAGGCGAGAAGCATTCCGATGACCTGCCGCCCGGGCCCGAACTCGGGATTGTCGAACCCATGGGCCGCGCCGGGATAGACGACGAACTTCACCGCGCCCGGCGCCTGCCGCTTCGCCAGTCGCGCGCAATCGGCGGCGGGAGTCACTTCGTCGTTGGCGCCGACGAGGATGAGGGTCGGGATGCCGAGCGTCGCGTCGGCTTCGTTGGCGCATGGCGGATAGAAGGCCGCCGCCGCCTTGAACCTCGGCCCGCTCGAGGCTTCGGGGCGGGAAGCGGCGATCTTGAGCGCGGTGTCGCCCCCTTGCGAAAAGCCGACGGCGGCGATTCGCGTCCGGTCGACGAACAAGAGGCCGGAGAGGTAGGCCAAGGCCCCATAAGCGTCGGCCATCGCTTCGCTGAAATCGACGGCGCAGGTTTCTTTGAGTCCGCGGGTGGCGAAATCGTCGACGAAGAGGGCGACATAGCCCCAGCTCGCGATCCGCTGGCCGAGGGACGCTCGCCCCGCGGGTAGGCCGAGACAGGTGTGCAGGAGCACGACGGCCGGAAACGGCCCCGCCCCTTTCGGCCTGGTCAGGTAGCCCTCGATCGGGTCCGCGCGACCGGCGCTGGCGAATGTGACCAGCTCATCGGCCGAGGCGGGCGCGCCCACGGCAAAAGCAGCGAGCGCAGCCGCCGCAAACCATCGCAAGGCAAGACCGCGCAAGAGGCTCTTCTCGATCCGGGTTCGTCGGGAAAAGCGCAGGTATCTCGATCAGCCGGTCCCTCGTCAAGCGGCTCGTTCGCCGCCGTTCGTTTTGCCTCAGCGGCGGAAGAGGTCCGGCGCCTCTGCCGGATAGGTCAGCGTTCCGTCTGCTTGAAGCTTCGCGGCTTCCGTCAAGCGCGCGGGTTCTATGTGGCCGGGGCCAAGGATGTGAAAGACCTCCTCGCCCGTCGCGATGAGATAGTCGGCGATGATCCGGCGATGGCACCGCCACCAGACGGCTTCCGCGCACATGACCGCCGAGCGCGTCGCCTGCCCAAGCCCGCGCAATTTTTCGAGGCCCGAACCGAACTCCTCGCCCATCGCATAGTCGGCGTAGTTGCGGAAGCTCGCGTTCTCCCAGAAGGCGTTGAGCTCGGGCGATACGTCCCGCTGCGGCCCGCGCAGGCCGCCGAGCGGAGCGAGATGCTCATAGGCGATCCCGTGAGGGCCCAGCGACGTTGGCAGGACGTCGCGGTTGAATTGAGGATTCATGCGCGAGCGAGGAACGGTCCTCACGTCAACGACAAGGCGCACGTCCGCAGCCACAAGCAGGACCGCGAACTCGTCGACCGAACGCGTGGAATGTCCGATGGTGAAGAATGCGTTGGGCATTTGTTCGCTCGGCCCTTTCGATCGCCGCGTCGCGGGCGTTGCTTCGCCGATTCTCCCTTGCAGGGCCGTCGAAAGATGGAAGGCTAGCAAAGAACGTCGGCCTGATCATGGGAAGAAGCTGATGCGCCGGTTCGCCCTCGCCGCCCTCCTGGCCTTCGTCGCCCTTCGCTCAGGCGCTGCGGAGCGCTGGGAGACCCTGCCGCCGACACCGGCGCCATCCCGTATGCTGCCCTCCTCATCCTGCCGAACGTGAGCCATTTCGCGAAAGCGGGATGCAGCCCGCGCATGCGTCGGAGGACGGCGCGCTGCCGCGCTTTTCGCCTGCTAGCAGGAGAAAACAGGCGGGATTCGACCGGCGTCAAGCCAACGCGGTTGCGGAAAGGCTGTTATTCCAGCGGTTTGCGAACAATGCCGGCCGCGCGGCGGCCGCAAACAGAACAGGAAGATAACAGGAGCGTAACAGGAGCGGATTCGCGCTTATCAGGGCGAGAACAGGCGGCCGAAACAGAACGCGGGCGACGGCCAAGATCGCCCATGAGGCAGCTACGCCATGCCCTCGGCGCATGGGTCGGACCGTATGGACCGATCGTCTCGACCGGCTGGAGCGCCCCGGGGCCGGTCAAGCGGCGCCCCCAAGGACCGCGGCGCCTAAAGGCGGAATGCTCCGGGACACCCGCGCGCTTGTCTTACTTAGGCGTCGTGTTAGCTTTCACCGCAACAGGCGCCGCGCGGAGGGGACCCATGGCACAGGCAAGCGCTCAAACCCCGCCCGCACGAGAGACGCCTGAGGACAGGCTGGCGGCCGAAGGCATTGTGCTGCCGCCTCCGCCCCAACCGCTCGGCGCCTACAAGCCGTGGGCGATCGCGGGCTCGCTGCTCATCACGTCGGGGCAGTTTCCCTGGCGCGACGGCCGCCTTGCCTACCTCGGGCGCATCGGCGGCAATGTGAGCCCAACTGACGCCTATGACGCCTGCCGGCTCGCCGCGATCAGCGGCATCGCGCAATTGAAGGACGCCGTCGGCGCGCTGAGCCGCATCAAGCAAATCGTCCGCGTCGAAGGCACGATGCAGGTCGCCCCCGGCTTTCGCGATCATCCCGCCGCGTTGAACGGCGCTTCGGACCTGGTGAACCGGGTGTTTGGCGAGAAAGCCGGACATAGCCGGATGATCTATACAAATCCGGAGATGCCGCTCGATGCGCCGGTCCTCCTTGTGCTGATGGCCGAAATTGAGACGTGAGGGATTTGATCGAGATTCGGGAAAGCGCAGCTCTCCGCACGGAAAGCGCGAGCTGCGGCTTACGGCTTCAGGTGCTCGATCTCGATGAAGGCGAAGTCGAACGGGTTGGCGTTGACCACATTGTGCTCGACGCCCTCGCGCCGCGCATAAGGGACGTGGCGCTTGAGCGTCGCGGTGCGTGAGGAGCCGCCCGGCTCCTCCAGCAGGAGGTCGCCATCGGCCAGCGGCACGACAACATAATCGGCCTCATGCCGATGCCACCCAGTCTCCGCGCCGGGCGCGAACCGCCACTCGGTGACGCGCACATGCGGCTCGGAGATGTGGACGTGGGGGACGGCTTTGGGGCGCGGCATCCGATTCCGTTTCTGCGGCAGCGTTTCGTTAACTTACTGTATGAGTTATACTGCCCGAAGCGGCCAGCTCTGTTTGCACCTCATTAACGTAGCTCTGAAACTTGTCGCTGGAATTGTCTAGTCGCCGCACATCGAACGATGTGAGGTTGGTCGACTTCCACTCGATCTTGTCTCCGACTTGCGCCGCCTCTACGTCTGCTCTGGCGCAAAAACCAATTGTGACATTGCCAATATTTAGAAATATCACATACGCGAGGATTGTTGGCGAGAATAACCTGACATCTACATTCTCAGGCGCGTCCGATGAAAAACTTATAAAGCCATCTCTGTCGATCGAATTATCAAGTAACGCGTTGATCAAACGCATTTCCTTTGAGACCTTCGTCAATTCTTCGAACGATACTAACAGTGGTTCCCTGGCGCCAATCATTCCAAGGACCCGTAATAATGATTTTGTTACAGTTGCAACGTACTTATAGAATCTATTGTCGATTCCCGTAAACTTCTTTCCCTCAAGAGACAACTTTAGAGCAAGTACTGCTCGCTCAGGCTTTTCGATTTCTCCTTTCGACATACCTAAACCTAAGCACAATTCGAAATAGCTATCCCAATGAGCTATAGGGGATCGGAGCTCAGTGAAAATTCCATCGTATGTGGAAGAACTCAGTTCTGATTAGTGCCGCAATTTTTCCATTTGTCAATACAGGGGCTGACAGGAATACAATAGTTCCCTTGAATGTCGCTGAGTTGCCAATTCGGTCCCGCCGATAACTTATCTCACATGAATCGGACGGATTTGGCGTCAAAGTCAGCCTCCCTTCTACCGGTGAGGTCGGTTGTGTCGGCAAATCAATCCCGAACCGCGTCTCGGTTGTTTCTATGTTTGTAATTTTAACGTCCTTGCGCAGACCTAGGAACGTATCTACCAATTCACGCTGATCTTTGACGTGCATAGTTATCTGTGTTTTATATCGACCAAAATCATAGCCCAGATTCAACAATTGGGTTTGCTTGAGTTTAGCGTAATCGTGCAAATCCGCCCCACAAATTTGCTCCAAAGCCCGGCGAACCGCTTCTCCTGTTGGCACAATCACGCGACCAACTCTGGATACCTCAAGGCTAAGATATAATTTGTTTATCTTGTTTCTGTTTTTCCGCTTTTCTTCTTTTCTTAGGCGCTTCAAAATTATGCTTAACGGCTCACCCAACAGATGAATGAGATAGGCGTCAGCAACGCTGAGGGTCTTCATTAATCCGGATAACATAAATAAACGACGGTTTTAGATCTTTCGCAAGCCGTTCAACAGAAGAGAGGAGCAGCTTCACCCTCTTATTAGGATACCATATCGTCTTTTGCTGAAAAACACACGAAATAGGCCCGAGTCGGCGGTCTAAGCTCGTTTTATTCGTCAACGGGACGAATGGAAACTCAACAATGAAGTCCCATCCTGTTCGATCTCTCTCTGATTTGTTGCATACCAATTTCGCGTCTACACACAGTTGCGTAAAAATGGATTCTCCCTTTACACCCAACTCGTCCGAATTTAACTTCTTTGCGGAAGGCATTTGCCGTGTCCTATGCTCAAACCCTCAGGACGAAGTCGCTTGCGCGTTACACGCCGGGCTTGGACGGTTTGTGGCTGGGGCTCAAGAACCTCAAAACAAAAAGTACCTCTGCGCCATCGGCAGCTTATCCGCCGGCTCGCAGACGAGAAGCTCGCCGTCGGCCTTCACATCGTAGGTCTCGGGATCGATCTCGATCTTCGGCGTCGCGCCATTGTGGATCATGCTCGTCTTGCGCAGCTTTCCGCGGGTGTTCTCGACCGCGACCAGGCGCTTCTGCACTTTCAGCTTGCGGGCGAGGCCGAGCTTTATCGCTGCGTCCGAAACGAAGGTGAGCGAGGTTCCGGTGCGCGCGCGGCCGTACGAGCCGAACATCGACCGGTAGTGGATCGGCTGCGGGGTCGGGATCGAGGCGTTGGGGTCGCCCATCTGCGCCGCGGCGATCGCGCCGCCCTTGATGATGAGGTCCGGCTTCACCCCGAAGAATGCCGGGGTCCAAAGAACGAGGTCGGCGAGCTTGCCCTTCTCGACCGAGCCGATGTGCTTCGACACGCCATGCGCGATCGCGGGGTTGATGGTGTATTTGGCGACGTAGCGCTTGGCGCGCGCATTGTCGTGGCGGGGGCCGTCGCCGGGAAGCGCGCCGCGCTGGCGCTTCATCTTGTCGGCGGTCTGCCAGGTGCGGATGATGACCTCGCCGACGCGGCCCATCGCCTGGCTGTCGCTCGACATCATCGAGAGTGCGCCGAGATCGTGCAGGATGTCCTCGGCGGCGATCGTCTCCTTGCGGATGCGGCTCTCGGCGAAGGCGAGGTCCTCGGGGATGGACTGGTCGAGGTGATGGCAGACCATCAGCATGTCGAGATGCTCGTCGAGCGTGTTCTTCGTATAGGGCCGAGTCGGATTGGTCGAGGAGGGCAGAACGTTGGAAAGACCCGCGACCTTCATGATGTCGGGCGCGTGGCCGCCGCCCGCGCCCTCGGTGTGGAAGGCGTGGATGGTGCGGCCCTTGAACGCGCGGATCGTGTCTTCGACGAAGCCCGATTCATTGAGCGTATCGGTATGGATCATCACCTGGACGTCGTAGTCGTCGGCGACCGATAGACAGCAGTCGATCGCGGCCGGCGTCGTGCCCCAGTCCTCGTGCAATTTGAGCGCGCAGGCGCCGGCCTTCACCTGCTCGACCAGCGCCGCGGGCTTGGAGGCGTTGCCCTTGCCGGCGAAGCCGAGGTTCATCGGAAAATCGTCCGCCGCCTCGATCATCCGCGCGATGTGCCAGGGGCCGGGCGTGCAGGTGGTGGCGAAGGTGCCGGTCGCGGGGCCGGTGCCGCCGCCGAGCATCGAGGTCACGCCCGACATCAGCGCTTCCTCGATCTGCTGCGGGCAGATGAAATGGATGTGGGTGTCGAAGCCGCCGGCGGTGAGGATCTTGCCTTCGCCCGCGATCACCTCGGTCCCCGGCCCGACGACGATCGTCACCCCGGGCTGGATGTCGGGATTGCCGGCCTTGCCGATCGCATGGATGAGCCCGTCCTTCAGGCCCACGTCGGCCTTCACGATCCCCCAATGGTCGAGAATGACCGCGTTGGTGATGACGGTGTCGACGGCGCCCCGGGCGCGCGTCGTCTGCGCCTGCCCCATGCCGTCGCGGATCACCTTGCCGCCGCCGAACTTCACCTCTTCGCCATAAGTGGTGAAATCCTTCTCGATCTCGATGACGAGCTCGGTGTCGGCGAGCCGCAGCCGGTCGCCTTTCGTCGGCCCGAACATTTCGGCGTAGTGGGCGCGAGGGAGGGAGGTCGGCGGGAGGGAATTGCGGGAAGCGGGCATTTTGTAAACCTCAGTCGGATGCGGTCAGGCGCCGGTTGGGACGGCCGCAAAGGGCTCGCCGGATTTGAGCGCGTCACTATCGAAGGTCGCGGTCGTCGCGCAGCCGGCAGAGGCATTGATCTCCGCCAGAAAGTAGTCGGCGAAGTCGGCGGGGCCGTCGCGAAATCTCTGGACTGCGCGCGACGCCTCGTCGAGGCTGGCGACTACGAATTCAGGCGATTCCAGAATGACGGCGATGCGCGCAGCCGCGTCGCGGCGAGACAATTTGTAAGAACGGGTGAGCGTCCACGCAAATTCAGAGAGAACGATGGCGTTCACGAAACAGCCGCTCGCGCCGTGGGAACGAACGAGCGCTCGCGCTCGGTCGCGCTGGTCTGGCTCTTGATCGTCGCCAAGTCGAAGTAGGACATTTGTGTCGAGCCCGATCATCACGTGCCTCGGGAGCGTCGGTCCTTTTCAATCATCGCCTCCGTGATCGCGTTCTCGATGTCCTTCTGCGAAAGTGGCCTTCCAAGCGGGGGAAGCTTCAGTTCATCGAGCCGCTCAAAAATGCTTCGCTTCCGCCGCGGCTCGATGCGAACCGATTTTCCTCCCGGTGGATCGAAAGCAATTTGATCGCCCGGTTTGAGACCCCATGCTTTCCGATGTTGCACCGGCAAGGTGATCTGCCCCTTGCTGGTGATCGTCGCGAGAATTTTGTCGGCCATTGGTATTCCTTACAGACGAGTCCTCCTTACTTTAGCCGCCGGTAAGGCGGTGAGCAAGCGCCTCACACCCTCCCCATCACCTCCTGGCGGAAGCCGTAAACCTCGCGTTTGCCGGCGATCGCGACCAGGCGCACGGCGCGGCTCTGGCCGGGCTCGAAGCGGACGGCGGTTCCCGCCGGGATGTCGAGCCGGAATCCCTTTGCCTGCTTGCGATCGAACTTGAGCGCCGGGTTGGTCTCGAAGAAATGATAGTGCGAGCCGACCTGGATCGGCCGGTCGCCGGAATTGGCGACCTCGAGGGTGACGGTCTCGCGACCCTCGTTCATCACGATCTCGCCCTCCTCGGCGATCAACTCGCCGGGGATATGCTTGTCGTCGGCGCCGCGGATTGGATGGTGGACGGTGACGAGCTTCGTGCCGTCGGGAAAGGTCGCCTCGACCTGGATGTCGTGGATCATCGAGGCGATCCCATCCATGACCTGGTCGGCGGACACGACATGCGCGCCCGCCTCCATGAGTTCCGCGACCGAGCGCCCGTCCCGTGCGCCTTCGACGACGAAATCGGTGATCAGCGCGACCGCCTCCGGGTGGTTGAGCTTGACGCCTCGCTCGAGCCGACGCCTGGCCACCATCGCCGCCATGGCGATCATGAGCTTGTCCTTTTCGCGAGGCGTCAAATTCATGGGCCCTCGTCCCTCCTCAATTCATGCGCCGACCAGCAAATTCCGCGCCTTCGCTCATGCCCAGAGCCGCGGCTTGCGTCCGCCGAGCGCGACAATGGACGCGATCACGGCGACGCGCAATCGCGAAGGCGAAGCGGAGACGAGGCGGGTGACGATCAGGCCGTCGAAGGCGCTCGCGCCGGCTTCGACGCTGCTCTTTTCAGCCTCGAGCGCCGCACGCAAAGCGGGCAGATGGGCCTCGATATTGGGCGCCGCGGCGACAATCGTCGACACGGCGCGCGCGCCTGCTCCCACCGCCTTGCGCTCGAGCGCCGCGCCGGCGTGGTTGAGGCGCGTTTCGTCGGCGAATATGAGCCGGCCGTCGCGCCGCACGCGCCAGGAATCTCTCAAGCTGGCGTCGATTCGGCGCTCCCCCATCGCCAGGCGGCCGAACGCCAGGGTTTCCGCGATGACCAGGGCGGCCTCCGCCGACATCTCGACCTCGAGCCGCCGCTCGAGCCGGGCGCCCTCGAACATCAGCGTCTCCTGGGGCAGCCAAGCGAGCCGTGCGCCCGGCGCGAGCGAGATCGCGATCGTGACGGCGGCCGCGGGGCCGTCGCTGCGATAGATCCGTTCCGGCGACGGCGTCGTCGCCTCGACCTCGGCGGCCTCACCCAATTCAAGGCTCACGCGATAGGAATCGCCGCCCGCGACCCCGCCGCCGGTGTTGAGGATCGCAACTTCGCAAGGGTTCGACGAGCGGGGAAAGCGCCAGCGCAGGCCCCCAGTCTCGAACAGCCGCTGAGGCTGGGTGCGGTCGCCGACCCGCGCGAAGGCGCCGCGCGCTTCCGCTCGAGCCCGCTGCCGCCGGGCGGGATCGAGCCCGGCGGCTTCGTCGGTCATGATGGGCATTTGCGGGCGAGATCGACCTCGCCGCGCGGACAGACCGGGTCGAGCGCCGGCGCGTAAGGATCGGCCACCCGGTAGAGCTCATAAGCTTCGACCCCGCGCCGCTCAAGGAGCCCGGCCGGCTCGACCGTGCGGAAGCGCATCCTCAAGACGAGGTCGAAACGGCGTCCGGCCTCTCCCAACGCGAGACCCGGCGCTTGAAACAGCGTCTCCGGTGGCTCGGGCTCGAATATCCAGCGCATCCGCTGCTCGGGCTGCACCGCGGCGATCGCCGGATCGCCGTAATAGGACATGAGCGAGGTGAGCGCGTAACCCTGGGTGAGGACGTAAGGGGCGTTCTCGGCCCGCGCCCTGGCGTCGAGATTGCGCGCGAGCTCGCGAAAACCCTCAAGCCGCGCCAGCGGATCGAGCGGTCCAAGCGGGACGGCGCCGATCGAGATCCAGGCGAAGGCCAGCGCGGCGAAGACGAGCCCGGCCGGCGCCGCCCACAGCGCCGCCCGGGCGATCAGCGCCGAGAGGCCGGAGGCGCCGGCGCGGCGGACCTCGCCGACCCAGTCCGCGGCCAGAATGGCGGCCGCCGGGTAGAGCGGCGCGAGCCAGTTGCCCTGGACCCGGTCGTGAGCCGAATGCAGGAGGAAATAGACCGCCGCGGGCGCCATCGTGCAGACAAGGATGCGGCGGGCCTCGTCGCGCGAGCGGGGCGAGACGGCCTTGCGCCATGGGATGGTGGCGATCGCCGGGATCAGGGCGGCGAAGACGAGCGGATTGATGAGACCGACCTGGGAAGCAACAAACTCGGCGACATAGAAGGGCGCAAATCCATGCGGCGGCGCCCGTCCAAGCTGCTTGGCGAAGGTCGCCCAGCCGTGCGTTGCGTTCCAGGCGACGAAGGGGGCGAAAATCGCCAGCGCGACGGCAAGGCCGGCGAACAGCGCCGGCGAACCGAGCCAGCGGCGCAACGACGGCGCGGCGAGGATGGCGAGACCGACTCCGGCGGCGAAAAAAACGGCGGTGAACTTCGATTGCAGCGCCAGGCCGAGCGCCAGCCCGAGCGCGATCAGCCACCGCGCCTCGGCGGTGCGCCAGAGCTCGACCAGGGCGGCAAGGCCGAGGGTCCAGAATACGACCAGCGGCGCATCGGGAGTGACGAAGACCCCCCCGATGAGGACGAGCGGCATCGCGATCCACATCAGCGCGGCGAGCGCGGCCTTTTCCGCCGAGTCGAACAGGCGCCAGGCGATCAGGGCGACGAGGGCCGGCATCGCGCCGACGACAAGGAGCGAAAGCGCCCGGACGCCGATCTCGGAGCCGCCGAACAGCGCGGTCGAGGCGCGGATGAGGAGCGCAACCATCGGCGGGTGGTCGAGATATCCGAAAGCAAGCGAGCGCGACCAAAGCGTGTAGTAGGCTTCATCGAATGTGAGTTCGAGGCGCCGGGCGACAATCGCCTGCGTGGCCAGGAGCGCAATCGCCGCGACGCAGGCTGAGAAGGCGAGCCGACCCGCGGGGCGCGGCCTTGCTTCAGCGCCCGCCACGGCGACGACCGTGGAATTGCCGCTCACCTCGTCGCCTTCGCCCTCTTGTCGCCGTCGCGGCCGTTGCGGCAATGCGTCGCACGCAAGCGCGCTTGCGGTCAATCATCGCCTACCCCTAGCCAAGGCCCCGAGCGCCAATTGGGAAAATGGCGCGAAAGTGTTGCGCAGCGCACACAGGCGCCTCGCCGCCAACGTCGTATAAGTCCTCGATGGCGGCGCGGAAAGTAGCGCGGCGCAATCCGACCTGGGAGTCACGGCGATCGCGGCGGACTGGAAAGGCGCAAGAGACGCGAGCAGGGACGACGCCGCGGACGCCTCGCGATTTTTCTCGCGCATAGGCTATCTCGTGCTGGCGGTCGGCGCGCCGGTCGGGGTGGTTCTGCACCCGCTCGGTCTCTACGTCATGTTCTCGATCGGGGTCGGCTTGATTCTCATCGCCGCGGCGCTCGACGCCGGGCCTGGGTTTTTCGATCGTTTCATGCGGCCTTTTTTCGTTCCGGCGTTTCTCGCCTTGCTGGCGGGATTGGCTTGGGCGGCGCTGTCGATTTTGTGGACGCCGTATCCGGTCGCGGCGGCGCAGCTCCTGCTGAAAATGAGCGTGCTCATCGCGGCGACCCTGTTGGCGGTGGCGGCGCCGCGCGAAAACGCCAGCGCGACCGATCTCTATCTCTTCCCGATTGGCGTGGTCGCCGGCATGGCGACCATGGTCGCGCGAGCGCTTGCCGAGACTCTGACCGGAACGCCGGACGACGGCCGGCTCGCGGTCGGCGCGGTCGCGATCGCGGTGCTGTTGTTTCCGGCCATGGGCGGACTCGCGGCGCGCGGACGCAACGGACTGGCGCGCCTCCTTTTGATCGTCGCCCTGAGCTTCGCCTATATCGCCAGTTACGCGCCGCTCACTGTCGCCGTGTTCGCCGGGTATCTGGCGCTGTCGTTCTCGATCTCCGACCTCAAGCGGACCGCGCGCGAATTGGCCTGGGGCGCGGCCGCGCTCATCTTGTTGTCGCCGCTCATCCCGGCGCTTGCGCCCACGGTCTCGGCCTGGATCTTCCACGCCCGGCTGGCGTCGCTGCCGGCGCCCTACCCGTCGCTTTCCGTGGCGGCGGACGTGTTCACCCACGACAAGCTCAGGCTCATCACCGGCCGCGGATTTGCGACCGTCAGCCGCGGGATCCACGACATGATCCTGCCGGCCCATACCCCACGCGCCCTTGCCTTCACAGTCTGGTACGAGCTTGGGGTCGTCGGCGCGATGCTGGCGGCGACTGGCGCCTGGCTCGCCTTCCGCGATCTGGCGCGGGCGCCGGCGCGGCTTGCGCCCTATATGGCCGCGGCTTTCTCGGCCGTGGTGGCGCTCGCCTTCCTCAATGTCGACTTCGTCGAAATGTCGACGCTGACCCTGATCGCGGTCGCAGTTCTCTCGACCGACGTCGCCGCGCGCAGCCAATACCGCACAACCCGGCCGTCGGCGGCGCGTCTCGCCAATTTGTGAGGTTCAGGCGGTAACCGCGTTCACCGCTTGCCGGCGAAGGACATCGGTCCGCGGCCCATGCGAGGACGCTTGTACTCGACCACCACCGCGCGCGTGCGGCCAGCGACCAGGCTCGCCCGGCCGCGAGTCCTCGCCGCCTGCTTGGCTGCTAGCGTCTTGACCTCCTCGACCGGCAAGCCCATGAGGGAAGCAGCGATTTCCGCCCGTTGCGCGGGGTCATTGGCCAGACTTTCCGCGGCAATCAAGGCTTCCTCGATTGTCGGGACGTCGCGGCGAACGCGGCGAACGCCCCATTTGGTCTTCCAGGTGGCCGCCATGCGCCCCTCCGAATGAATGTTTGAGTGCGCACGCTAGCAGAATTGTTGCAGCGCAGCAAATCAATTCGGGCGTCAAAATTTCGTTACCCACAACGATCGCTCGGACGACCCGCTCGAGAACAGCCTCTCCGTGGTCAATGAGAAGGTCGCCATTGCCGGGTCGCCCACATTGCGCTGGCCTCGCGCGCCGCCTGCCGGGCTTGACAGACGCGGCGCCGGGCGCGAACGATTGACCAAGCGGTCAAGAATGAACTTGGTCCGTCCCTCCGAAGCGCGGGGTTAAGCCTATGACGATCGCCGCCAACCCGCCGGGCGCTTCCGACATCCGCCCCGGCCGCTTGGATAGCGCGACTCTCGAGGCCAATTTCGCCGACCTGCATCCGGCGCTGACCTTCCATGAGGCGAAGGTCGAGGCCGAGCGCTGTTATTTCTGCTTCGACGCCCCCTGCCAGCAGGCCTGCCCAACCGCGATCGACATCCCCCTGTTCATCCGTCAGATCGCCGCCGGGAATCGCGCCGGGGCGGCGATGACCATTCTCGACGCCAACATCATGGGCGGGACTTGCTCGCGCGTCTGTCCGACCGAGACGTTGTGCGAGGAGGCCTGCGTGCGCGAGGCCGCCGAGGGCAAGCCGGTCAGCATCGGCCAATTGCAACGCTACGCCGTCGATCCGGTGATCGCGGGCGGGAGGTCTCCCTATTCGCGCGGGACGCCGACCGGCAGGCGGGTCGCGATCGTCGGCGCTGGCCCGGCAGGTCTTTCTTGCGCGCACGCGCTGGCGGTCGCCGGCGTCGAGACGACTCTCTACGATGCGCGCGAGAAAGCCGGCGGCCTCAATGAATACGGCATCGCAGCCTATAAGATGGTTGATGATTTCGCCGCCAAGGAGGCCGCCTTCATTCTTTCAATCGGCGGCATCGAAGTGAAGCGCGGCCAGGAGCTCGGCGGCGACGTCAAGCTCGAAGACCTGAGACGCGATTACGACGCGGTGTTTCTCGGCATGGGCCTGGGCTCGACCAATAAACTCGGATTGCCGAAAGAGACCGAGCTCGAAAACGTCGTCGACGCCGTCGACTATATCGCGCGCTTGCGCCAGGCCAAGGAGTTGTCGGCGCTGCCGATCGGTCGCCGGGTCGTGGTGATCGGCGGCGGGATGACCGCAATCGACATCGCGGTGCAATCGAAGAAGCTCGGCGCCGAGACCGTCACCATGGTCTACCGGCGGGGGCCGGACCAGATGAAGGCGAGCGCTTATGAGCGCGAGCTGGCGCAGACGAACGGCGTCGTCGTCCGCTATTGGGCGCGCCCGGTCTCGCTCGAGGGTCACGCGGGCGCACTCAGCGGCGTCGTGTTCGAGAATACGCACGAGCGCGGCGAGGGACTGGCCACCCCCGGCTCGGTCTTCCGCATCGAAGCCGACATGCTGTTCGCCGCCATCGGCCAGCGCGGCACGCCCGAGGCGCTTGACGGCGCCGGGATCGAGACCAAGGACGGCCGGATCGTCGTCGACGCCGAGCGCCGCACCAGCCTCGATCGCGTCTGGGCCGGCGGCGATTGCGTGTTCGGCGGCCAAGATCTGACCGTCAGCGCGGTCGAAGACGGTAAGCGGGCGGCGCGCTCCATCGCCGCCGCGCTTGGCGCCGCCTGACTTGAAGCGAGGGTCCCATGGCCGATCTGCGCGTGAACTTCCTTGGCGTCAAATCGCCCAACCCATTCTGGCTCGCCTCCGCCCCTCCGACCGATCGCAAGGTCAATGTCGAGCGCGCGTTCCGCGCCGGCTGGGGCGGCGTGGTCTGGAAGACGCTGGGCGAAGCGGGGCCGCCGGTCGTCAACGTCTCTGGGGCGCGCTACGGCGCCATCCATGGGCCGGACCGGCGACTGATCGCGATGAACAACATCGAGCTCATCACCGACCGCGACCTTGAGATCAACCTTATCGAGATCAAGGAGGTCAAGCGCGCGTGGCCCGACCGCGCGCTCATTGTGTCGCTGATGGTTCCCTGTGATGAACAATCGTGGAAGGCGATCCTCGCCCGGGTCGAGGAGACCGAATGCGACGGCGTCGAGCTTAATTTCGGCTGCCCGCACGGCATGTCGGAGCGCGGCATGGGCTCCGCGGTCGGCCAGGTGCCGGAATATGTCGAAATGGTCGCGCGCTGGTGCAAGGCGCACACCCGCATGCCGGTGATCGTCAAGCTCACGCCCAACATCACCGACGTGCGCCAGCCGGCCCGGGCGGCGAAAAAGGGCGGCGGGGACGCGGTGTCGCTCATCAACACCATCAACTCGATCATGAACATCGATCTCGACCGCATGACGCCTGACGTCGCGATCGACGGCAAGGGCACGCACGGGGGCATGTGCGGCCCCGCGGTCAAGCCGATCGCCTTGTCGATGGTGTCGGAGATCGCCCGCGATCCCGCTTGCGCAGACCTGCCGATCTCGGCCATCGGCGGCATCACCACCTGGCGCGACGCGGCTGAGTTTATCGCGCTCGGCGCCGGACCGGTGCAGGTCTGCACCGCGGCGATGACCTATGGCTTCAAGGTCGTCCAGGAGATGATCACCGGACTTTCCGACTACATGGACGCCAAGGGCTACGCGACGATCGAGGACTTCCGCGGCCGGGCCATCCCCTCGATCACCGACTGGCAATTTCTCAATCTGAATTACGTGGCGAAGGCCGAGATCAATCAGAAGCTCTGCATTCAATGCGGCCGCTGCCACATCGTCTGCGAGGACACCTCGCACCAGGCGATTTTCGCCAGCCTGAACGGGAAGAGGACATTCGTCGTCAACGACGCCGAATGCGTCGGCTGCAACTTATGCGCGCTGGTCTGTCCGATCGAGGACTGCATCACGCTCGTGCATAAAGTCGCGGGCGTCGATCCGCGCACGGGGCTCGACTATGCCCGCCCGCCCGCCGACTGGACCGCCCACCCGAACAATCCCGGCGCCGCAAAGGCGGCGGAGTGACGCGGCGGCCAGCCTCACTCGGTCGGCGGGGGCGCCTTCTCCTTGAGCTTCCCGAACACTGAATTGACGTCGACCCGCTCTTCGGTCGGCTTGGGCTTCGCCGTCGCAACGCCGAACACTTCGAGCTGGCTCGCAGGCGCGGGCGTGGGCCGGGCGGTGGTGATTTCCGCCGACACCAGCGTCTGGCTGCGATCGTCCTCGACCTTGGGGCGCTCCTTGGCGGCGCGATTGACCTCGAAGTCGAGGTCGATCTGCGAGCATAAGCCGAGCGTGACCGGGTCCATCGGCTGAAGATTGGCTGAGTTCCAGTGGGTGCGCTCGCGAATGGCCTGAAGGGTGTGCTTGGTCGTTCCGACCAGGCGCATGATCTGTGCGTCCTTAAGCTCCGGATGGTTGCGCAATAGCCATAGGACTGCGTTCGGACGGTCATGTCGGCGCGAGAGCGGCGTGTAGCGTGCGCCGCGCGGCTTCTTGAACTCGGGCGTGCGCACCTTCGAGACCGAGAGGTGCAGGCGATGATCGGGGTCCTGCTCGGCCGCGGCGATTTCCTCGCGGGTGAGCTGACCGGTCGAGATCGGGTCGTATCCCTTGATCCCGGTCGCCACTTCGCCGTCGGCGATTCCTTTGACCTCGAGCGGATGCAGTTTACAGAACTCGGCGATCTGATCGAAGGTCAGCGAAGTGTTCTCGACCAGCCAGACGGCGGTCGCCTTCGGCATCAACGGCGCGTCGCTCATGAACGGAAAGCTCCTTGATGATCGGCTTTAAGCGCGCGCCCGCAGGTTTCGCCCTGGAGCAAACGCAGCCTCAGCGGATCAAACTTGAGGGGAAAAGCGTTGTATAGGCGCGGGCGGCTCAAATTGCAATGACGGCTCGTCGGAACGAGCCAGGCGAGCGGCTGGCGACCCTTGTCAACCGGACGAATGAAACCCACATCGCGGCCTCGCCTCTCGCCTCGTGCGCCCCAGTTAAGGAACGTGATCCATGAAGCTCGCAATGATTGCTGTCACTACGCTCGGTCTCACGGCATCCGCTCTAACCCCAGCGCCCGCCGACGCCAAGGGTTGCCTCAAGGGGGCGGTCGTCGGCGGGGTCGCCGGCCACTATGCCGGTCATCATGCGGTGCTCGGCGCGCTCGGCGGCTGCGTTGTGGGCCATCACATGGCCAATGAAAAGGCGAAGGAGGAAGTTGCTCCTCAGGGCGCTCAGAACGCCCCATCTGTCGCTCCTGCGCAAAACCCCAACTGAGCCGGAGCCCCCGCCTCAAGCCTTGTTGTTGAGCGTACGCTCGGATTTCGGGTCGAGCGGCCAGCGCGGCCGGCCCGGAGCGTCGAGCCCATCGATCATCCCGAGCCTGAGCCGCTCGACTCCCGCCCACGCGATCATCGCCCCGTTGTCGGTGCATAGCTTCTGCGGCGGCGCGACGAACGGCAGTCCCGCCTCGGCGCAGAAGCGCGTCAGCGCCTCGCGCAGCGCCGCGTTCGCGGCCACGCCGCCAGCGACGACCACCGCCCGCGGCGCGGCGCCGATCCGCCGCCGAAACAGCTTCAGTCCCATGCGAATGCGGTCCTCGACCACATCGACGATCGCCGCCTGAAACGAGGCGCTTAGATCGGCGACATCGCGTGGACGCAACGGCGCGATGGATTCCGCCGCCTGGCGCACCGCGGTTTTGAGCCCCGAAAGTGAGAAATCGGCGTTCGGCCTGCCGATCAGCGGGCGAGGCAGCGCGAATCGCGTGGGATCGCCGTCTTTCGCCGCTGCCTCGACTGCGGGACCGCCAGGAAAAGGCAGCCCCAGGAGCTTGGCGGTCTTGTCGAACGCTTCACCGATAGCGTCGTCGATGGTCGCGCCGAGCCGATCGTAGTCGCCGACGCCCTTGACCGCGAGGATCTGGGTATGCCCGCCCGAGGCGAGCAGCATCAGATAGGGAAAGGCGACGTTGGCGGTCAGGCGCGCCGTCAGCGCATGCGCCTCGAGATGATTGACGGCGACGAAAGGCTTGCTGCAGGCGAGCGCAACCCCTTTGCCCGCCATCAACCCGACCAGCACGCCGCCGATGAGGCCAGGCCCCGCCGCCGCCGCCACGCCGTCCAGCTCCCTTGCCGCGACGCCGGCCCGCGCGAGCGCGCGGGCGATCAACAAATCGATGATCTCGACATGCGCGCGCGCGGCAATCTCCGGCACGACGCCGCCGAAGGGCGCATGCGCCGCGATCTGGCTCATCACCTCATCGGCGAGAATTTCGCCGGCGCCGTCCGGCCTGAGCCGAACCACCGCCGCCGCGGTCTCGTCGCAGGTGGTCTCAATGCCCAGAACCCGCATCCGCCGACTTATCCCTCCGCCCGGCCAATTCCGGATCGCGATAAAAGCCCATAGCGTGAACGAAGAGCTGAGAAAACCCGCTCCGGCGGGCTTGGGCGCCCATTGCCCGGCTTTCGGTCGCCTTGTCGCCGCTTTTTAAGGCGTGATATGATTCCTGGACGGGAGCAGGCGATGGGTAGCCCGATCAGCCCAAATGAAATTCGCGTCGTGATCCGGCCGGTCGAAGCCCGCGACTACGACCTTGGACCCATTCCGGCCGAACTGTTCAAAAGGACGTTCGACGCCTTTCTGACGGCGCTCCAGGTGACGGACCGAGAACTGCAGCCCAAAGCGAGAGCGAGCGAGTTCTTGATCTCGCAACTGGCGCTCAACCCTTACGAATTCGGCATCCTCGAGAAACGGCGACCGCATAGCCAAAACGCCCCCTCGGCGATCGAGTTCTTCCGCCGCTGCGCCGAAGGCATTTACCGCAGCGACTACCAGACGGTCGTTCGCCACCCGCGGCTGACGCGGGCCTTCATCCGGATCGTCAGGGCGCTCGACGAGGATTTTCACGTGCTCGCCCAATTCGTCGACACGGAATTGCCGATCGACGATTTCTTCGGCCGCCAAGTCGACAGGGTCGGCGTGAAGGACGATCCTGCCTCACAGGCGGATAACTGGTTCCTGGGAAGCGCAATGATGTCGTTCGAGGGCCGTCTCGACGAAATCGACTATCGCGGCGCAGTATGGACGGGCGATTTGATGCTTCCGGCGGGAACAACTCACATCGAATGCGTTTTTGACAAGTCACAAGGAGAAGATGCTTTGAATCCTTTCGGGAATAAAAATGTTTGCATAACAGGAAGAGCAATATACACTGGAGACAGTCAACTTCCCGAACGAATAGAGGTAATTAGCATCGAGGAAAGGGCTCATGTGAACGCGGCGATCGACATCCGCGGCTCGTTGCATCTGATGCGCTTTTCAGAGGGGGACGGTGGTCTTGATTACGTCGGGTAGCGATAAGCATTTCCTCCACACGAGCGTTGTGCTTCGCCACGCCAACGGCGACTCGGGCGAAGCGGAGCAGCACATCGAGACGATTCTGACCGAGGCCGCGGTGGCCAAGCGTCGCGTATGGGTCAGCAGCATCCTGTTCGCCGAGCTCAAGCCGTCGACATTCGTCCCCGGACGCTTCGCCACCCTGTTCGAATTGACCCGTTATATCCGGGCGCTGGCGACCCTGGTTACGCCCGACCCGAACACCATGATGCGGGTGGCGAGGCTTCGCGACTCCAAATGGCAAAGGCCCGCCGACGCCCATCAACCGGGAGGAAAACCGCGAACGATGTCGCTTAGCGACGCGATGCAGATCGCGTCGGCCTTGTGGGTGAAAGAGGCCATCGGCGTGCCCGATCTCGAGTTCCTGACCTTTGACGACTGGTGCTCGGACGACGGCAGGGGCGATCAACTCTGCCTGCTGCACCTGCAGGAATATGCGGTCGACGCAAAGGTCAACGCGGACGTCAAGGCAGCCATACGGCTCACCCGGCTCGAACCGATCGTCCACGCGCAGTCCCATCCCCATTCTGTGGCGGCGGGATGACCGGTCTTCCCCGCCGATGACCGGCGCGAGGGGTTTCTGTCGAGCAAGGCTGCGTCTTCAAAATCTTAGCGGCGAGCAACGATGGAAAGGCAGCCTTCCCGCCTCTTCGCACAGATGAGCCGCGAGCCCGCCTTCGGCGAGGCCTGCCAAGCGGCGAATGGGGACGAACAGACGATATGACCGCCAGGGTCGCGCTGTTTCGGGCCCCCAAGGACGCGGCGGCGAGCGCGGCGCGGCTGCGCCGGCTGGGTTTTTCCGTCGCCTGCCTGCCGGCGATCGAGATCGAGGTTCGCGCCGTCAGGCCAAGGCGGTCGCGCTATGACGCCATCATCGCGACGAGCGACAAGGCTTTCCTAAACGATGGGCCGGCCGACACGTCCTCGCCGCTCTATGCCGTCGGCGTCCGTACAAAGCGCGCGGCGGAGGCACGGGGCTGGCGGCTCGCCGCTCCGCCGGCGGCGGATGCAGCCGGCCTGATTGCGACCCTGGAAGCGACGCTAAAGCCCAAAGCGACCGTGCTCTATCTTGCCGGGCGCGACCGCAAGTCGGTCATCGAGGGAGCGCTTGGGCGCAGGTTTGCGCTCGAGGTCGTCGAGGCATACGCGGCGGAAACGCGTCAGACTTGGCGGCCGGCGGAGGCGCGTGCGCTCACATCCTGCGCCGCGGCGCTGCATTATTCGCGCCGCTCGGCGGCTCTGGCGGCGGCGCTGGCGAAGGCCTCGGGCGTCGAAGCGAGGTTTCTCGAGCTTGAGCACGTCTGCTTGTCGCACGACGTCGCCGAACCGCTGAAGGCCGCTGGCGCGACCCGAATCGCAGTCGCGGAAACGCCTGACGAGGCGGGACTTTTTCGCGCGTTACGCCGCGGTTGCGGCGGGTTTCCTTCGCTTGGGGCGTCCCGTATATAGGGCCGCGGCGGAGCGAAGGCGCGAGGCGATGGTCGACGAGGAAACCCAGGACGTTTCGGCCGGACCGGCAGGCGCCCCGACCAATCGCGACGCGCGGCGGGACCCCGGCGTCATCGAGGGCGAAATCGCCGCGGCCGGAGCGGACGCAGACGCCCCGCCGCCGTCCGGCCAGCCTCAGCCGCCGCCCGCCTCCAAACCCCCGCGCGCCGGCGCTCGCGGCGTCCTGGTCGGCGGGCTCGCCGGGCTCGTCGTCGCCGCGCTGGCGCTCGGCGCCTTCTATACTCTCCTTGCCCCCAGTTCCGATGTGGAGCGCAACGCGAACCGGTTGGCCGAGTTCGAGGCTCAGGCGCAACGCGAGAACGCCGCCTTGGAGAGCGAGACCAAGCGTGAAAGCGCCGCCGTCGCCGACCTCGACAAGCGGGTGAGGGCGCTCGAGGCGAGCGCCGGGACGTCCGCCGCGGCCAACCTCGATAAGCGGGTCTCGGCGCTCGAGGCAGCGAACGC
Source organism: uncultured Alphaproteobacteria bacterium (assembly GCA_963794155.1). Classification (GTDB taxonomy): domain Bacteria; phylum Pseudomonadota; class Alphaproteobacteria; order Rhizobiales; family Beijerinckiaceae; genus Roseiarcus. The sequence continues at coordinate 643,084 of CAWCCX010000016.1, forward strand.
CCAGCGAGCGCCCGACCTCGCCGCCGCTCATGACACCGCCCAGCATTTGGGGACCGACGTTCAGGCGCTGCGCGCCGACATCGACGCCGCGCGCGGCGAGATTCCCGCGCTTTCGGTGCGGGTCGCCAAGCTCGAGGCTGAGCCGCCAAAGGCGAACGGCCCCGAGCCTTCCGTCCTCGCGGCCCGCGTCGACAAGATCGAGGCCGCTCTCGCCGCGCCGAAGACCGAGACCCGCTCGCCGGTCGAAAATTCCGCCGCGATCGCCATCATCGCCGGCGCGATCGCCGATAGGCTCGCCGCAGGTGCGCCGCTTGCGCCCGACCTCTCGGCCCTCGGGCGCCTTGGCGTCGACCCGGCGGCGCTGGCGGCGCTGAAAGCGGTCGCCGAGGGCGCCCCGACCGGAAATGCGCTCGCCGCATCGTTCGACGCGGTTGCGCCGCGGGTTTTGGCCGCGGCCTCGCCGCGGGAAGAAGGCGGGATCGTCGATCGCCTTATCGCCCATATGCGCGGCCTCGTCCGAATCCGAGATCTCAACGGCGCCGCGGGCAACTCTCCCGAGGCGACCGTCGCGCGAATCGAAGCCGCGAGCCGCCGCGGCGACTTCGCCGCCGCTTTGGCCGCGTTCGACCAGCTCCCGGAAGCGGCGCGTCAGGCGGCGGGCGATTGGCCGATCAAGGCGCGCGCGCGACAGGCCGCTGACGCCGCCCTGCAATCGATTCGCGAGGCGGCGATCGGACGGCTTGCAGGCGGGGCGGGCCCATGACATCGGAACGTTGAGCCGCCGAGGCGGCTACCGGCGCGCGGCCCAGGCGGTTGAAGCGGAGACGAGATGTTTCGCCTGTTGATTTTCCTGGCGGCCCTGGCGCTCGCCGCCTGGGGCCTGAGCTGGTTCGCGGACAATCCCGGTCTCGTGACGCTGACTTGGCGCGGCGCGGAATATCAGGTCTCGCTGATGCTGGCGCTCGGCGCCGTCCTCGCGCTCGCAGCGGCGCTGTCGATCGTATGGGGCGTGGTCAGATTCATCTTTCGCATCCCCTCGCTCGTTTCGCTCGCCTCGCGGGCCCGCAAGCGCGAGAAGGGATATCTCGCGCTGTCGCGCGGCATGATCGCGGTCGGCCACGGCGACGCCCGGGCCGCCGCCAAGCACGCCTCCGAGGCGAGCCGGCTCATCGCCCACGAGCCGATGACCAAACTCCTTCAGGCCCACTCGGCGCAGCTTTCGGGCGACGCCCCGCGCGCCGTCGCGGCCTATAACGCAATGCTCGACCATCACGAAACTCATGGCCTCGGCCTGCGCGGTCTGCATTTGGAGGCGCGGCGGGCCGGCGATCACGAAGCGGCGCTCCAATATGCGATGCGCGCCAATGCGCGCGCGCCGGCGGCCTGGGCGGGTCAGGCGGTGCTCGACGACCGCACCCGTCGCTCCGACTGGGCAGGGGCGCTCGCGACCGTCGATTCCAACGCCGCCGCCCGGCTCATCGACAAGCCGACCGCCAACCGCTGGCGGGCGGTGATCAAGACCGCGATGGCGGAAGCAGCGATGGAGCGGGATCCGAAGGGGGCGCTCGCGCTGGCGCAGGAAGCATGCAGGCTCGCGCCGACGCTCGTGCCTGCGGCCGCGATCTGCGGCCGGCTGACCGCGGACGCAGGCGACTATCGCCGCGCCAGCCGCATCCTCGAAGCGGCTTACGCCCAGACGCCCCATCCGGACCTCGCCGCCGCGTATTTGCGGGTCCGCCGCGGCGATTCGGCCGATGACCGGCTCGCTCGCGCCCGCACCCTCGCCCGGGTCGCGCCCAGCGATCCCGAATCGCTCTTGACCGTCGGCCGCGCCGCGCTCGAGGCGCATGACCGCGCCGGCGCGCGCGCCGCGATCGCGCCGCTCCTCGCCTCGGATTCGCCCCACGGGCGCCCAACGCGGCGGGTCTGCCTCCTGATGGCCGACATCGAGGAAGCGGACGGTCATCAGGGCGCCGTGCGCGAGTGGCTGGCGCGCGCGGCGCGCGCTCCGCGCGACAAGGCGTGGGTGGCGGACGGCGTCATCAGCGACCGTTGGGCGCCGGTGTCGCCATCGGGCGCGCTTGACGCCTTCGTCTGGCGGACGCCGGACGAACGCTTCGCCCTGCCGGCCGAGCCGGCGGCAGCGCCCATGGTTGCGGAGATCGCCGCGCCCGCTCCGGCGCCCGTTCCGGCGCCTACCCTCGCGCCGCCGCAGGCCGTCGAACCCGACCACCGCGCCGCCCCGGCCCAAGTCTCCGCCATCGTTCCCCCGGCCCGCACCGGCGTCATCATCGATCCGGCGTCGATGGCGCCCGACGACCCGGGTCCGGAGGAGACGGAAACAACGCCGCGCGGCTTCCGGCTCTACGCCAATGAGTGACGCCGCTTCCGGACGATCCAATCAGCGCCGGGTCGAGCCCTCGATCGCTTCCTTCGAGACGCGATGCTTCGCACCGATCAGGACGAGGATTTCGGTCCAGGCGATAGCGACCAGCGATGCCGTCTGACGCGGTCGTTATTGTCGGCGCCGGCCACGCGGGGGTGCAGGCGGCGGTGAGCCTGCGCGAGGAGGGGTTCGGCGGCGAGGTCATCCTCATCTCGGCCGAGAAGGATCTGCCCTATCAGCGTCCGCCGCTGTCGAAGGCGTTTCTCAAGGGCGAGATGGACATCCACGGCCTCCCCTTAAGGGCCGAAGCGCATTTTCGCGAGCAGCGCATCGACTTGCGGCGCGGCGTCAGCGCAACGAAGATCGACCGCGCGGGGCAGCGGGTTGAGCTCAGCGACGGCGAGTCGATCGCTTACGGGCATCTCATCCTCGCGACCGGCGCGCGGCAGCGGCGGCTCGACGTCCCGGGCGTCGATCTGCCTGGCGTGTTCGCGCTCCGCGACATCGCCGATGCGACCCAGATCCGCGAGCGCCTCGGCCCGGGGCGCAAAGTCGTCGTCATCGGGGCGGGATTCATCGGGCTCGAAATCGCCGCGACCGCGACCAGCGTCGGGGCCGAGGCGACGATCGTCGAGATCGCCCGGCCGATGGGACGGGCCGTCTCGCCGATCATGTCGGATTTTTTCCTCTCTGCGCACCTAGCCTTCGGCGCGCGCTTCCGGCTCGGGGTCGGCGTCGCCGCGATCAAGGGCCGCGAGCATGCGGAGGCGGTGGTCCTGAGCGATGGCGAAGGCTTGAGCGCGGACATGGTCGTGGTCGGGATCGGCATCGTCGCCGAGGACGCGCTGGCGCGGGCGTGCGGGCTCGAATGCGCAAACGGAATCGTGGTCGATGAATACCTCACGACCTCCGATCCGGCGATCTCGGCGATCGGCGACTGCGCCGACTTTCCCAATGCGGCGCTCGGGTTTCGCACCCGGCTCGAATCGGTGCAGAACGCGGTCGATCAGGGGCGCGCGATCGCCCGCCGCCTCGTGGGCAAGCCAGCGCCTTACGATGATCTCGCCTGGTTCTGGAGCGACCAGCAGGACTTGAAGCTGATGATCGCGGGCCTTGCGCAGGGCGTCGACCAATGGGTCGTGCGCGGCGATCCGGCGACGCGGGCGTTCTCGACCTTCGGCTTTCGCGCCGGCAAGCTCGCGGTCGTCGAATCGGTCAACCGCGCCGGCGACCACGCCGCGGCCAAGCGGATCATCGGCACGACCAAGACGCTGACGCCAGAGGAAGCGGCCGACCCGGCATTCGACCTGCGAGGGCTCGCGAAGCGAAGCGGCTGATCATGGAGACGATCCCGGAGAGACGAAATCCAAATAGCGCGCAACAAATTCCAAATCCGGCGCAACAAATTCCAAATCCGGCGCAACAAAATCCAAAGTGCAGGCAACGAAAACCAAATCAGAGATTCCGTCGCCGATCCAGACTTTTCAATGGCTTGAGCCATGAACTGGAGTGCCGGCGGCCCGTTTCGCTCTCGCGCGGCGTGGGCTCGTCACTAAAGCGAAATCTTCGCCCGCGCCGCCAGTTCGCCGACGATGCCGCGGCGGAATGCGAGCACGCAGGCGACGAACACCACGCCCTGAATCACCGTCACCCACTCGCCGAACTGGGCGAGATAGTTCTGCATCGAGACGACGATGAGCGCCCCCAACACCGGGCCATAGAAGGTGCCCATGCCGCCGACCAGGGTCATCAGCACCACCTCGCCCGAGGTCGAGAACGAGACGTCGGTCAGCGACGCGTTCTGGGCGACGATCGCCTTCATCGCGCCGGCGAGGCCGGCGATCGCCGCAGAGAGGACGAAGGCGGCGAGCTTGTACTGGAGCGCGCGGTAGCCGAGCGAGACGGCGCGCGGCTCATTCTCGCGGATCGCCTTCAATATTTCGCCGAACGGCGAATTGACCGTGCGCTGCACGGCGAGAAAGCCGAACAGGAAGACGGCCGCGACGAAGACGTACAGGATCCACGGGTTGGAGAGATCGATGAGCCCGAGCGCCTTGCCCTGCGGCACCGCCTGGATGCCGTCCTCGCCGTGGGTAAACGGCGCTTCGACGCAGAAGAAGAACACCATCTGGGAGAAGGCGACGGTGATCATGGCGAAATAGATGCCGACGCTGCGGATGGCGAGCGCTCCGGTTACGAAGCCGAGCGCGGCGGATACGACGACGCCGAGCGCAATCGCCGACACTGGCTCCAATCCCCACACTTTGGCGGCATGGGCGCAGACGTAAGCCGCGAGCCCAAGGAACATCGCGTGCCCGAGCGAGAGCAAGTTGGCGTAGCCGAGCAGGAGATTGAACGCGCAGGCGAACAGCGCGAAGCACAGGGCCTGCATGATGAAGAACGGATAGGCGACGAACGGCGCGATCACGATCAGCGCGACCATGATCGCGAAGGCGATCGCATTGGCGCGGCGATCGCGGCTCGTCGTATCCACGGCGGCGACGGAAGCTTCGAGGCTCATCTCAGGCCGCCCTTCCAAAGAGGCCGGTCGGCCGGATCAGGAGCACGATCGCCATAATGATGAACACCACCGTATTCGACGCTTCGGGATAGAACACCTTGGTCAGCCCTTCGATGACGCCGAGCACGAAGCCGGTCACGATCGAGCCGAGGATCGACCCCATGCCGCCGATTACCACGACCGCGAAGACGACGGCGATGATGTCGGCGCCCATGCCCGGGCGGACTTGGGTGATCGGCGCCGCCAGCACGCCGGCGAACGCCGCGAGCGCGACGCCGAAGCCGTAGGTCAGCGTGACCATGCGCGGCACGTTGATGCCGAAGGCGCGCACCATGGTCGGATTCTCGGTCGCGGCGCGCAAATAGGCGCCGAGCTTGGTCTTCTCGATAATGAGCCAGGTCGCGAGGCACACCACGGCCGAGGCGAGGATCACCCAGCCGCGATAGACGGGGAGAAACATGAAGCCGAGATTGTAGGCGCCGCCAAGCTGCTTGGGGATCGCGTAGGGCATGCCCGAGGCGCCGAAATAATTCTGGAACAGCCCCTGAATGATGAGCGCCAGGCCGAAAGTCAGGAGCAGGCTGTAGAGCGGGTCGAAGCCGGCGAGCCGCTTCAGGAACAGCCGCTCGACGACCGCGCCGACGGCGCCGATCGCGAGGGGCGAGAGAATCAGCGCCCACCAGTAATTGAGGCCGAGACCCTGGAGCAGAAAATAGGCGGCGAATGCCCCCATCATGTAGAACGCGCCGTGGGCGAAATTGACGATGGTGAGCATGCCGAAAATGACGGCAAGGCCCAGACTGAGGAGCGCATAAAAGGAGCCGTTGATGAGGCCGATCAGCAACTGGCCGTAGAGCTCCGGCATGCTGATGGCGTGGCCGAATATGTTCACCTGTCGACCTCGAGCCTTCGAATTCCTTCTCCCCTTGCGGGAGAAGGTGGACGCGCTGAAAGCGCGGCCGGATGAGGGGTCCGGCGCCTCATAGCCCATCGAGCGGCGGGAGTCGCGGTGCGCCCCAACGCGCTCTTCGGCTTCGCGCCTCGCGGCGCGCACCCCTCATCCGTCGGCCATAGACCGTCCGAAGGACGGTCGTCCTTCGTCCGACCTATCGGCGACACCTTCTCCCGCAAGGGGAGAAGGGGGTGTGCGCCCAACCAAAAGGAAATCGTCATCACACCCCCAGCGCTTCATGCAGCCGGTCCATCCGCCCCGCGAGCTCGGAATTGGCGAACGCGTCGATGATCCGGCCGTCCTCCATGACGAAAAACCGATCGGCCAAAGTCGAGGCGAAACGAAAGTTCTGCTCGACGAGCAGGATCGTGAAACCCTCCCGCTTGAGCTCGGCGACGGTGCGGCCGATCTGCTGAATGATGACCGGCGCCAGTCCCTCCGTCGGCTCGTCGAGCATCAGGAAACGCGAGCCGGTGCGCAAGATTCGCGCGATCGCGAGCATCTGCTGCTCGCCGCCGGAAAGCTTGCCGCCGCCGCTCGCAAGTCGTTCGCGCAGATTGGGAAAGAGCGAGAAGATCCGCTCCACGCTCATCGCGCCGGTTTTGCCGATCTGCGGCGGGAGGAACAGATTCTCCTTGACCGAGAGAGAGGCGAATATCGCCCGTTCCTCCGGACAGAACGCGACGCCAAGCCGGGCGATGCGGTCGATCGAAAGGCCGATGAGCTCCGCGCCGCCGAACACAACCGAGCCGGTTCGCTTGCCGACAATGCCCATGATCGCTTTGAGCGTCGTCGTCTTGCCGGCCCCGTTCCGCCCGAGCAGGGTGACGACCTCGCCCTCCCGCACGTCGAGATCGACCCCGTGGAGAATATGCGATTCGTTGTACCAGGCCTGAAGGCCCCGGACGCTGAGCACCGCCGGCACGCTCGCGGCCGGAGTCTGAGCGAGAGCCGCCTCAGTCATTGCCCACACCGAGATAAGCCTGCTTCACCTCCTCGTTCTCCGAGACCTCGCGATAGACGCCCTCGGCCAGCACCCGCCCGCGAGTCAGCACGGTGATCCGATCGGAGAGATTGGCGACCACTCTGAGATTGTGCTCGACCATCAGGATGGTGCGGTTTGCCGATACGTGCCGGATCAGATCGGCGGTGCGATCGATGTCCTCGTGGCCCATGCCGGCCATCGGCTCGTCGAGCAGCATCATTTCGGGGTCGACGGCCAGCGTGGTCGCCAATTCCAGCGCCCGCTTGCGGCCGTAGGAGATCTCGCCGGCCTTCGAATTGGCGAAGCCTGTCAGCCCGACATCGTCGAGCAGCGCCAGCGCGCGCTCGTTGAGCGGATCGAGGGCGGCCTTGGATCGCCAGAAGTCGAACGAGTCCCCGCGCTTCCGTTGCAGCGCGATCCGGACGTTTTCGAGCGCGGTCAGGTGGGGGAACACCGCCGAAATCTGGAAGGATCGGACAAGGCCAAGCCGCGCCACGTCGGCCGGCCTCAGGCTCGTGATGTCGCGCCCGTTGAACGTGATCCGCCCGTCGGTCGGCGCGACGAATTTGCTCAGCATATTGAAGCAGGTGGTCTTGCCGGCGCCGTTCGGGCCGATCAGGGCGTGGATCGTCCCGCGCTTGACCCGCAAGGAAACGTCGCTCACCGCGCGGAAGTCGCCGAAGCTCTTGCTGAGGCCGTCAGTGACGAGAATATCGTCCATGCTCATTCTCGCCGGTCGGCCGAGCGCATGCGCTTCCCCCCAAATGAACGTGTAGGCCAATCAAGCCGCTGGCGCGACGGTTGTAAAGTCCAAAAAGACGCCGGCGAGACCGCGACAACGGGTTGTTTCGACTACCCGTCTGGACGACGGTTGTGCAGCCGGCGCTCCCAGTCGAGCGCCTGGCGCACGATCTCGTCGAGATTGTCGCGCTTCGGTTTCCACCCGAGCGCCGCCTTCACGCGGTCGGCCTTGGCGACGATCGCGGCGGGATCGCCGGCGCGCCGGCCGGACATGACCACCGGAAAATCGACGCCCGAAACCCGTTTCACGACCGCGACGACCTCCTTGACCGTCTGACCATGTCCGTAGCCGCAATTGCAGACGAGGCTCGAGCCGCCCGCGCGCAGATAGGCGAGCGCGCTCAAATGCGCGTCGATGAGGTCGGTGACCTGAATATAGTCGCGCACGCATGTGCCGTCGCGGGTCGGATAGTCCTGGCCGAAGATCTCTATGTTCGGATGCGCTCCGAGCGCGGTCTGCACGGCGCGCTTGATGAGATGGGTCGCATTCGGCGTCGATTGGCCGAGGCGGCCTTGGGGATCGGCGCCGGCGACATTGAAGTATCTGAGCGCCACATAGCGGAAATCGTAGGCGCGCGATGCATCCTCGAGCATCCATTCGACCATCAGCTTGGACCGGCCATAGGGCGAGACCGGCGCGAGCGCGGCCTCCTCCGACACCGGCTCGGCCCCGGTCTCGCCGTAAACCGCGGCGGTCGAGGAGAAGATGAAGGCTTTCACCCCGCTTTCGATCGCTGTCTCGATCAGGGTGCGGGCGTACGAGACGTTGTTGAGATAGTAGCCAAGCGGGTCGTGGACCGATTCCGGGACCACGATCTTGGCGGCGAAATGGGCGATCGCGTCGACCGCATGCTCCCTGATCAGGCGGGCGACCAGGTCGCCATCGCCGGTGTCGCCGACGACGAGCGTTGCGCCGGCCGGCACGGACCAGGCGAAGCCGGTGGAGAGATTGTCGAGCACGACGACCGTCTCGCCGGCGTCCAGGAGCCCCAGCGCCATGTGGCCGCCGATATAGCCGGCGCCGCCGGTCACCAGTACGCTCATATCGCCCCCTGCCAATCCATCTCGCGCCGCGTCAACCCGAAGAGCCGCATGGAACGGGCGGACCGGAACATGATAGTCGGATAACAGAATTTGGCTGCGCTCGTCTCCAATCCGCCTCCGTTCAACCGAGGAACCGAACATTCATGGACAAGCCCGTTCGCAAAGCCGTGCTGCCCGTCGCCGGTCTCGGCACCCGTTTCCTGCCGGCGACCAAGGCGATTCCGAAGGAGATGCTGACCGTCGTCGACCGGCCGATCCTCCAATATGTCGTGGATGAGGCGCGCGAGGCGGGGATCGAGCATTTCATTTTCGTGACCGGCCGGAACAAGGGGGTCATCGAGGACCACTTCGACACCGCCTACGAACTCGAAGACACGCTCAAGCGGCGCGGAAAACAGGCTGAATACGCCGCCCTGATGGCCGACCTCCCCGCCGCCGGGGCGACCAGCTTCACCCGCCAGCAGGCGCCGCTCGGGCTCGGCCATGCGGTCTGGTGCGCGCGAGAAATCGTCGGCGCCGAGCCGTTCGCGGTCCTGCTGCCGGACATGGTCACCAAGGGCGGAGCGCGGGGCGGACGGTGCCTTGCGCAATGCGTCGCGGCTTACGAAAAGCACGGCGGCAATGTCATCGCAGTCGAGGAGGTTCCGGCCAACGAAACCCATCAATACGGGATTGTCGGGGTCGGCGTCGACCACGGCGCGACCTTCGAGATTACCCGCATGGTCGAAAAGCCCAAGCCGGGAACGGCGCCGTCCAACCTCATCATCTCGGGGCGGTATATTCTGCAGCCGGAGATCTTCCAGATCCTGGAATTGATCGAGAAGGGCGCGGGGGGCGAAATCCAGCTCACCGACGGCATGATCCAGCTCGCCCGCACCCAATCCTTTCATGGCGTGCGCTTCGACGGGCGAACCTACGATTGCGGCTCCCGGCTCGGCTTCCTCAACGCCAACCTCGCCTTCGCCCTCGACCGCAGCGATATCGGCCCAGGGCTGAGGGAGGAGCTGGGTAACTTGGGCTTCGTCAGAAAAGGCGGCTGACCTTCCCGCCCCCGCCCGCCGTTTTCCATCCGTCCCGGCGAATGATAAACAGCTGGCCATGATTCAGGAGCAGACCAGCGCCGTCCTGTCGGCGCTTCGCACCATCGCCAATGAGCGCCAAGGCCTGGAGGGGCTCGAGGAGGCCATCCGGGCCCCGGGCGAAGGCGGCCTCGGGGCCGCGTTCTCGGAAGCGGTCAAGATGATCTCGGCCGCGAGCGGCCGGGTGATCGTGACCGGCGTTGGCAAATCAGGACTCGTTGGGCGCAAGATCGCCGCCACTCTCGCCTCGACCGGCGAGCCCGCGTCGTTCGTCCATTCTGCGGAGGCGAGCCACGGAGACCTCGGCATGGTGCAGAGCGGAGACGTTCTGCTTGCCATTTCCTGGTCGGGCGAGACAACCGAGCTGGCGCCGATCGTCGCTTTCGCGAAGCGGTTCGCAATCCCATTGATCGCGATGACCGCGCATTCCGATAGCACGCTCGGCCGCGAGGCCGATATATGCCTGACGATGCCGAGCGCGCCCGAGGCCTGCCCCAACGGCCTCGCTCCGACCACCTCGACGACGATGCAACTCGTGCTCGGCGACGCGCTGGCGATCGCCCTGCTCGAGGGGCGCGGCTTCACTGCGCTCGATTTCCGCGCCCTTCATCCCGGCGGCAAGCTCGGGGCCAAACTCGCGCATGTGCGGGAAGTCATGCACACCGGCGATCGCGTGCCGCGCATCGCGGCGAGCGCCCGGATGGCCGAGGCGATCGTCGAGATGACGTCGAAGGGGTTCGGCTGCGTCGCGGTGTTCGAAGACGGCGGCCGCCTCGCCGGCATCATCACCGACGGCGACCTGCGCCGTCACCTGAAGCCGGACTTCTCGCTCGACACGCCGGTCGGCGCCATCATGACCCGGCGTCCGCGGACCATCGCGCCCGACGCGCTGGTGGCCGAAGCCCTGGAGCTGATCAGCCACAAAATCCAGGCGCTGCTGGTGGTCGAGCGCGGGCAGGTGGTGGGGATCGTCAATTTCCACGATCTCATGCGCATCGGCGCCTTCTGAAGGGCGCGGCCCGCGCGGGAGCGAAATTGCCGCTGGCGAGGAGGATGGCCATGGCTGACAAGGCCGGCCGGATCGGCGAGATCCTGGACGTCATGAAAAACACCTGGGACTTGCCCGCCGATTGCAACGAGGGCGAACTCTTCGCCTATGCCGAGACGCTTTATGACCGGATCGCGGCCGGCGACGGCAAGGACGCGCTCTACGCGTATCTGGGCGGCGTCCAGGGCGGCAACCTGGAAATGCCGCCGTCCGACGCCTTCAAGGCGATTGTCGACCGCGCGCTGGCGCTGGCTGAGGATTGGCGCGGATGAAGCGCCGCCGCGCGCCGCCTTGCCACGGGCGCCCTCCTATGGCAGGAACCGCGACGTTGGTTCGCGTATTCGCGGGCTCAGATGCTGCAGTAGCTCAGTGGTAGAGCACTCCCTTGGTAAGGGAGAGGTCGAGAGTTCAATCCTCTCTTGCAGCACCATATCTTTCAATGGGTTAAGCGACCGTCTCGCATAAGGTGCTGGGGCTAGCTACCATATAGCTACCAGCACCTGGTCGATAGGCCTCCGTCTGGCGCCCTGCGCCGCATGCCTGGCGCAGAAAAGGGTATTGCTGGCGGAATCTGGGTGCGCCACAATCTCTCGCCGTGCGCACCGCCCTAAACCTCATTTTGGGGTTGCTGATAATCCTGGGGCCGCCGTGGCTTTGGGACAGGGCGTGGATCCTCCTGTTCAGGAAGGTCCTTGCCAATGATGGATCGGCGCTGGCCGCTACCTCCCAAGCCACCGCCCCCCTCCTGAGAAGCCCTACATTCCGCCGCGCCTGCCGCCGTAGCCCGTGACAGTGCGGTCGGAATTGATCCAAGTTGGCGAACCCAAATTCAAAGGGCGACTCTCGCCTGTCGCCGCCTGGGGGAGGCCAGCCTCAGGATCACGTCGCTGTAGCTTTCGCCAGGGCCGCGCAACATCCCGCGACAGGCTCAACATATCTGTGAATTGGAACTTCCGTAAAGTGGGCGCATTCATTGAGGCAGCCGTGCCGCTTCGCCAGGGGTCCCCGGCGACCTAAAAGGTCACGGTAAGCGCCCCGCGCCGCGCCGTCCCAACTCTTGCCGGCGCGGGGCGCGCCCTTTACGCTGTCATCGGGCAAGCGCTCAGGGTCGAACGTACTTTGACCGTATTTTAACGCGGCGCAAGCGCTTTCTCATTCATTCTTTAGTCTAATCAATCGGTAAGCGGGCCGCCTGGCGCAATCCGAGACATGCGCTCAAGATACATGAAACCGTCTCTGAGCCGTACGCCACTAACCTTTAAACCCCCGCCCCAGCGCCGCGCCTCCCGCTTCGGGCGGCTGTTTCATGACGACAAATCGCGCCCGCGCCAGGTGCTCAACAATCCGCTCGGCGGCGATCTGCACCATATATTCGTCGGCCTGGTGGACACGCTTTCCGCCCTGATAACGCAGGGCAAACGCGATAGCCTCGGCGAGGTCATGCGGATGTGAGGGGTTAGCTTATCCGAGCGCTGAGGCGCCGATCATCCGCGGCCTAGGCGGGCACACCGTATGTTCTCCCTGCAGCGTCTTTCCGCGTCGAGGGGACTTGGCGCTCGCATTCGTTTCGAACCCTGCTATGCTTTGCGCAATGTAGAGGGCCGGATCGTGGATCAGACGAAGCGGCCTTGATCCCAAACCTATCTCGGGCGGCACAAAACTATAGAACGCCGCAAATACCGATGTCAGATGGCAAAATCGCCAGCCGCCTTCTCGTCGTCGAGCACATGGGCTTTCTCGGCCGTCTCGCACATCTGCTCGACGGTGATCGAATCGAGATTGGAGAGAAAGGTCTCCCCCGCCTTGCGCACGGCCGGATCGATCACGCGCTCGAGCAGCACCGAGTTTGAGCCGAGATCTTCCGGATCGGCGGTGCTGAGCGACATCGCGGTGCGCACGATCTCGCCCACCGTTATGCGTCGGCGCTCGCGCGCCAGCTCGTAGCCTCCCCGCGGTCCACGCACGCCTTTTAGGATCTTGGCGTGGACCAGCCCTTGGAGCACCGTCTCCAGGTGCCGGGGGGGCAACTTGTGACGCTCGGCCAAAGCCTTGGCCGCTGTCGGAGCCGACCGTGAATGCAACGCGACATCGACAACAGCAGCGATGGCGAGAACGCTCCGTCGCGACAATAAATTCATGTACACGCCTCTCTGCGAGTCGGCAGTTCGTCTAGGGATCGCCCCGACCGTTAGTGGAACTAAATTACCATAATTGTGGTGTTGGTGAGGCGTGATTGCGGCGGCTGGTTGAGGAGGTGCTGGGCTTCCCCTTGAGGGCCCGAGGTTGAGTTTACCAACGGAGATCAGCCGGGCGTGAGGATAAGGAAGGCCGAGAGCCCTTAGTTATCCAAAAATTCACTATCCTGCGACGGAGTGTTGGTTATTGTCCAAGTTCCGTTGTGGGATTCATTCAATGTTCGAAAAAATCGTGATCGAGGCCGAGGCGCCAGGCAATTCGCGCAGCATGTTCCGGCTTGAGGTTGACGGTCACTTGATCGGCGAGGGCTTGACGGGGGCTCAGGTCCAACTGCTGCTTGGAGAAGTGCTCGATCGGATCACTCTGCCTCACCCGTGTACCTGCGCGCCAAGGAGATCAAAACCATCGACGCCCTCTGGCGCGCCATCGGCGAAATCTGCGACCTCTTTACCCCACAGAATGCCAAAACTATTTCGCCGCCGCAGGATATGGATTTACATGATGATCCTAAGCGGCTTTAGGCGACATTAGGCCGATCGGGGCAACGGGCGAACGGGCCTTAAGCTATCGATCGGCCGTCGGGGCGACTCGGCGGCCGTTTTGTTTGTTTGGGTGTCCCCTGGGCCTTTAGAGTTCGGCTTCCGGGGCGGCCTGCCTTTTTCCCAACATTAAATTAGACAAATGGTCAATCAGGCTCGCCAGCATCAGCGCCGCCTCGCCTCAATGCTTTTTGGCGAGCAGATTTCTGTCGCTCAAAGACTTTCCGGCCGTCACGGTCAAGGATCCGCAATTCGATCGTTTTGGGCGGCCACGCGGCCATCGAGGCGGCGATGATTGCAGCGGACACATCGGACGCACGAATCTCGACTTCCTTCAATATCGAAGTTCCGGAATCGGGCGTCGCGCCCATGAATTGGACCCGAAACGGCTGCGGACTCGGAACGTCATTTCGGTCGGACTGACGTTGGGGCTCAAACTCCCTGAACTGAGACTTGCGAGCCTCACCCAATTCGCGGTCGAGCACGAAGAAGGTATTCATCGCCAACTGAGTTGAGAGGTCGAACCCGAACCGACTGCCTGTCTGGCGGGCAACTGCCCGCGCGACATCGGCCCAATCCCCTCCAAGGGCGTCAGAACTGGCCTCATGTTCCCTCCTAAGCGCTTCGCGATACGCGTGATCGCCAAGATCGCGGATCAGCGCCTCGGCCGCGGCTTCTATGCCTTCCAGTTTTGCCCGCCGGCGAGACGTCCCGAAGACCATTTTTCGATTCCTTTTTATCAGACCGCCTTGTTCTGATTTCGCAGCCGATACGCCAAAACGCGCATTACCATCAGTGCGAACATCGGCATGTGCTTAACCAGGAAGAGGAACTGCATTTCTTTGATCGGCACCACGGTGACAGCAGTCAAGGCCACGACGGTGGCGCTGCGCGGACTGTCGTCAATCAGCGCCATCTCGCCGAAAATGCCTTTCGCGCCCACAGTTTCGAGGAGACGGTTGGCGCTCCTGATCTCGACCTTTCCGCGCACGACGACAAAGAACTCGTCGCCTTGTTCGCCCTCCCTAAAAATCGTGTCTCCTTTCGAGAAAGAGCGGGTCGGGACCTCCGGCCCCACGAGACGACTGAAATCGACCCTGTTGTCCGACATCCCGCCAGACTAGAGCGTTGCGGCGCCGAATTGATGGCCAAGATTGTGGGTATTACCGGGCGACGCGCGCCATGACTGGATCAGCGACGAACAAACCAGAGCTACGAGTCTTCAACAAGATAATCAAACCCGCGCAGAGCGCCACAAACCTGTTCAACCCATAGGCTCGCCCTTGGTAAGGGAGAGGTCGAGAGTTCAATCCTCTCTTGCAGCACCATTCTCTCGTCAAACGCCCGACAGTTTCAGGCGTAAGCGATCTTCGGCAAATAGGTGACAGTCATCGCGGCCTTGTCGCGCTCGAGCAAGGCGACAAGGCCAGCTCTATCAGCCGAGCGCCGCGCCGCCAGCCGGCCGCCGTGTTCGGGAAGCCTGCTCATGGCCATGACATACTTGATTCGTACGCCGATCGGGCTCTCAGCTGGAACAAGCGCCAGCGCTTGGTCGACCGCTTCGGCCTCGGCCACAGCGGCAAAATATTTTGACCATTCGCCTTCCCGACGTTTGTCCTCCAGCTCGTAAGCGCGGTTCCAGGCTTGCGCACATTCGTTCGCCAAGGCGGCAAGGATAGTGTCTGGCGGCAGATTTGTGACGGGCGCGTTCATCAAACTCGACTCCACAGGCCAAGGTCAAGCGATACAGGCGGCGCTCGCCGCTCGCGGAACTCCGGTCCTTTGGACAAACGCCGCGGGAAAGCCGAAGGTTCCGAAAAGGTCTCGCGCGCGAATAATGCGGCCCTTTAGCGTCTACGCACCCGAACTCGGTCGCCCAAGGTTGCAATCAGAGACCCGACGAATATCGTAAGGGATAGGCCCAGGAGAATTTCGCCTGCCGCGAATAGCGGTGTGGGAAACAAGGTGATCATTGGTGTCCTCCGCGCGTATCTGTACGACGCTGATGGATCTTAAACCCTCGAGGCTGAAGGTTGTTCCACGGTGGTTCGCGCGCAGGGCTCGGCCAATTGTTCGCCCTGGCTAGTTCGGAATCCGGTGATATGAGATTGTCTCGCGCGACGTCGAGGATGTGGCGGCTCGCGGCCGGCGTGCTAAGGCGAGCTCGCGGGAAATACTCGAAGAAGAGGGAACGTCAAAAGTGACCAAGCCGAAACTCAAATGGGCCGAGAAAGGGGAAGCTCAAGATTTCGACGCCGCGGTAAAGTTTCTCTCGCTTCTGTGTTTGGATTCGAAAGCCAAGGCGCTCGTTAAGAGCCTGCGAAACGCAAAGCTGGTTGAGCATGCGGCAAAGGACTTGTTGCGCGCCGCGCAACTTCCGCTTCTCCCGAGGGACGAGCTGCATGTGGATGAGGACCTGAAGCGAATTCACAAAGGCAAGGCGCTCGCGCCCGTCCTCCTCATTCGCGGCGACATGGCGAACGGACTTCCTACGATTGTCGCGGACGGCTATCATAGGATTTGCGCTGTCTGCTATTTCGACGAGAGCGCCCCAATTCCCTGCCGAATCGCCGACAGGGACGTCTGAGTCGCTATCCCTGTCAATTCACGTACGCGCGCGCCTCGCTACAAGCCTCTGGCCGGTTGCCGCCAGGACTTCACCGAGAACAGCAGCAGCGACGCGCCGATGAGCGCCGAGCCGAGAAAAAACGTCCAGTCGATGACGAAATGCTCGTCTGCGATCCACTGCGACAGGGTGAGCGACACCAACGCGGTCAGCGCCGGGACCAGGTTCCAGAACATGGTGACGAAACCGTTGTCGCCGCCGGTGACGGTCAGCGAGATTTGATAGACAACGCGGCCGATTGACGAAGCGAGGATGGTGCCGACGAACATCAGAATCATCGCCGGCAGCTGAGCGAATGTGAGTTCGCTTCGCCAGGCGAGAATGACAAGGCCGGTCGGGATCAGGATGACGTTCGCGAACAGGAAATTGGCCGCGATCGCCGCTGATTCGTTGTATTTCCCGAACCATCTGGCGACCAGCGTCCCGCCCAGCGCGGAACAAAGCGGGATGGGAATAGCGTAGACCCAGCTGCCGTGGAGGAAATTATCGGCCAGTTCGCCGAGCGTCGGCTTCCCTGTGTCGCCAAGCTGACTCCAGGCGACCGCCATCGCGCCGAGGAACGCGCCGGCGAAGCAACCGAAAAAGGTCGCCGGCGAAATCGGAATCGGCACCCGGGAGATGACGAGCGCGACCAGCGCCGCCCAGAACGGCGAGAGGTTCAAAATCGCCGAGATGATGATCGGATGGGCGTTGCTGAGGCCGAAATTGTAGAGCAGGAGGCCGGACATCCCGATGGCGAAGATGACCGCCAGATAGCCGTAATTGGCCGGTTTTCGAAACAGGGCGACCAAGTCGCGGCGACTGGCCGGGGGGGCCGTCAACAGCGGAATCGACACGAGCAGCGCGATCTGGGTCAGGCACACGAACTGCAGGGTGTTGAGATGCCTGGCGGCGGGAAACGAGAACGGCTCCTGGGTCGCATACAGGCAGGCGGTGAGGACCGCATAGAGGCTTCCGAGCCGGTAGTTGATCGGTGAGCCGGAAGGCGGTTGCATGGACGGCCCCTTTCGCCGGCGAACGGAATTTGCGAAGAGCTGAGGCCAGGTCGGCCGCGAGGCCTCCAACCTCCGGGTCGTCTTCCCAAACGCCCATATCATACCCGGCGGCTTGAGGACGATTGGGGGAATCACCCGTGGCTCCCGATCGACGCCCGCCCAACCGGACCTTCACCGTTGACAATCCCGATCGTTACCGAGCCCATGGCGACCTTAAGGACCATCTCGCTCTCGCTCGCGGCGATCGTCATTCTTATATTCGGCGTCGCCATGGACATCGGAGACCAGAACCGGGAGGCTTTGTGCGGCGGCCGCCGCGCCGCGCGGATCGCCGTCCCGAATGGGGCCGCGCCCTATGTCGAGCTCACCGCAGACGGAAAGACCGGTCCGTTCCTCATCGACTACGGCGCTACGCGGAGCGCGTTGTCGGCCGACGCATTCGCGGGCTCAGAAGGGGAGGTTCGGAAGGCGGCGATTTCGCTGCCGGGGATCGAGCAAGCCTATTTTCATCTCGCGCGCTACGACCTCTTGCGTCAGCCCGAACAGGGACAGCTCGGCGTCATCGGCGCCGATCTCCTATCCAGGCTTACCGTCGAGCTCACCCCGAGCGCGGTGGTTTTGGGCGACGAGCCCTGCCGGCCGCAGGCGCTGATCGCGCGCGGCCTCACACCGGTCGACCAGGCCGGCTTCTTTGCTTCCGATCCGGCGAAGGTCGACCCGCGCCGGCCCGATGTGCCGGTGGTGTTCTTGCGCCTCGGCGACGTCCGCGCCTTCGCCCAGATCGACACCGGCTACGACGATACCGCGTACGCCCACTCGGTCGACATCAACCAGGCGCTGTTCGAGCGTCTCGTCGAAAGCGGGATCAAGCTGGACAGGGTCGGCGACAGCGACGTCTGGACCTGCGACGGCCGCGAGCGTTGGCCTCGCTATCGGCTCAAGGATCGCCCGCTCACGATTGAGAACGAGCATGGAATGCCGATCGTGCAAACCGACGACTTCCACCTGATCGTGAAGCGGGCCAACGGCTGTGGCGGGATCGCGGAAATGGCCGAGCCCGCGGCCCAGCTCGGCGCCTCGTTCTTGCAACTGTTCGACACGGTCGTGTTCGACCCCAAGAACGCGACCGTGTGGCTGGACGGCGGCGCGGGCAAATCGCAAGGCGAGGCGGCGGGCGAGGCCAAAGTCAAGTGATGGGCGCCCCAACGCGCCCCGCGACTCTCACTTCTGTCTAATTAATCACCGGCATCTGGCGGAAGGGGAACTGTGTCAGGCATGGATCGGATGTTGATGGATCCGACGTGACAGGAGGGGCAACGCCGCAGGACGGAAATTGCCGGATGCGCGTGCAATTCCCGCTGCGCATCATGACGCAAACATCCTCCGCCCCACCCGTCCCCATACACTTCAGTAGCGTATACTCCCTCGGAAAATCCGCAACTGATGAACGCTTGAGCAGAACCGCATTGAAGGCGCCAGCGACTCTGGATGCGTTAACGCTACTTTGCTCAGGCAATTCATAGAACGGAACATTGCGATGTAAGTGAGCGTAACCGCCTGTTTGCCACCAACCATAGTCATAGAGCAGAATGCCGCATAGGCTAGACTGCTTCGCCAACAGGAATTCGGCCTCGATCACATCTCGCGACCTGAACCATTCGCCCCGGAATGGCGGCGCGAAGGCCAGAACCGCGGAAACGCCAACCCAAGTACACGCGATCAAAAACGTGATCAATCTTGCGGCAGGCGCCCAACGCCCGCGTCGCGCACGCAGAGACTCGCTCAGGTCCGCAGAAGCCAGCGCGGCCACCACGATTAAACATGCAGAAACAGGAAATATGTCCCGGTATTCCTTATGTGGAATCGCCGAATGACTGAGAAGAATGCCGAGCGCCACGAGAATCCAAAGCGTTGATGACCGCGTTCGCAGCAGGATGAGGAGAAGAAGGAGGGGGGTAGCATAGGACCACTGCGCAGCAAGCAGACGCAAATACCAGTCAAACGGGGCAGTCCCGAAATTTGAGGCGACGCCCTGGAAAAGATTGAGCCGAACGGTTTCGAAATAAGAATAGAACGGCTCGCCCCATGCGATCGCATCGGCAATGCCAAACACGGCAACCGGCATGAGGGCGCCAACGGCCATCCGCACCCACCGCTCCACCTGGGAGCGTCCGACCCATATCCATGCTATGAGAATGCCGGGCAGCAGATGCAGCCGAAGCATCACGCACAGCCCAAAACAAAACCCGATATAAGTTAGCCGTCTGCCGATGAGTTCGCGCTCAGAAACGGAAGCGAGCGAGAGGCCAACCAAGAGTACAGTGGTGGCGAGCACTTCGGTTAGTGGCCGCCCTGCGAAATACACAAACTCAAACCAGGTGGCCGTGACGAGTCCGCCCAGAACAGCGTGAGCGGGGCTGAGCCGCTGCCCCATTCGATATACCGCAACAACTCCAGCAACCGATGACAGCGCGAGCAAAAATCTCGCGACGAAGAGATATCCTTCCGGCCCGCCGGTCAGAGGTTCCGCAGCCGCAAACACCAAGCCGAGCAGGAATGGGAGAACCGGCGACCGAAGGCCCACCGTAAATTCCCATGGGACGAGACCTGTGCCAAAAAAATATCGATGGCCCTGCTCGAAAAGCTGGAAATTCTCATCGGGGAAATGAAGGCTGGGAAATTTGATGATAGCCGCCACGCGAACGAGCAATGCCCCCAGGAGCAAACCGATGAGCGTCCAGTCAAATTTATGGATCTGGGAGAGTGGGAACTTCCCCGACAGTTCATTCAACCGCAATTCCTCCAGAAGCAGGTTGCTGAGGGTGAGAACGTTCTTATGGCCAGGTCGGGAATAACGGCTTAGTAAACTATCGCTGAATTACCTCAGGTTGGGGCGCAGGCGAGAAAAATAAATAGTTGTATCGCTTTTCACACGTCTCTCGATTACGGTGACGAGCCCGTCATCTCACATTTTGGGGATTAAGGCAGCGAAAAAGGCAAAGGCGGTTGAACTGTCGCCATCTCAATGCGGCGCGTGGCCGCTCTGCAATTCTGGCGCAAGACCGGCCGCCCGCGCCAGGTCTTCTTCGTAGGAAGGGGAGCGGCTGTCGCCGCCTTGCGCTCTGGACCACTGCGGCGCTGATCGCGAACCTCGCGCCTCGATACGGCGTTCAGGCGCAAGGCCAGATGCGTTCGTGACGCTTGGGCGCGCGTTTGTCCGGTCAGCGAAAGCGGAACAGCCCGCTTGATCTCGGGATCCTCAAGCTCGTCCGTCGCCGGAGCCGAATATTCGATCCCGCAGTCGAGCCGCTCAGTCGGCCGTTTGCGCGGCGAGCGTCGCCAACCGGGTCCCGATCGCCTCCAGAAGAAGCTCGTGCGCCTTTGCGGCGATGTCTTCCATCGAGGGCGAGTTCGCCAGCAGCGACCGGGCGCGGCGTACGATCTCGGCTTTGCTCGGGATGTGCGGCAGGTTCAATTCGCTGAAGATTTCCATGGCGGCGAACGACTGCGCGTGGGAAAGGCGCGCGCGGAGATCGGCCAAGCCGCTATTTCCCAGCGCGGCCGCGATCGCGGCTGCGATGCGCTCGGCGTTGAAGCTTTCGGCGACCTGCAAGGCGGCGCGACGGGTGACGCGGCTCCCAAGCCGATGCTGATTTTGCACGACCTCCTGGGGCGGCCGCTTCAACTTCCACACCACTCCGAAGCGCTCCAGCAGCGTCAGGAGATAGAAGGTGGGATCATATTCCCACCAGCGGAATCCCTGGCGCACGCTGCTCTGGAACGCGTGATGATTGTTGTGCCAGCCCTCGCCCATGGTGACAATGGCGAGAAGCCAATTGTTCCGGGAGTCGTCGCCGGTGATGTAGCGCTGACGTCCGGCGACATGCGCGAGCGAGTTGATGCAGAAGGTCGCGTGATAGACGGCAACGGTGCTCCAGAAGAAGCCGACGATGAGACCTGGCCAACCGGCCGCGGCGAAACAGACGAGCGCGAGCGCGAAGGCAGGCGCCAATTCGTAGCGATGCAGCCACATCAGTTCGGGATATTGGGCCAGATCGGCCACTCTGGCGAAATTTGTCGTCTCGTGGCGACGGGCGAAAATCCAGCCGAGATGACTATAGACGAATCCGAAGTGGCGCGGCGAGTGGACGTCGAGTTCGGTATCGGAATGGAGGTGGTGGTCGCGATGGTTGGCCGCCCACCATAACACGCTCTTCTGGGCCGTCGTCTGCGACATCGCCGCGAGAACGAACTGAAAGACCCGGCTGGTCTCGTAGGCGCGGTGGGAAAAGTAGCGATGATAGCCCGCCCCGATCGCAAAAATCCGCAGCCAGTAGAGACCGACGCCGATCGCCAGCGCCTCCACGGTGACGCCAGTCCAGATCGCCGCGATGCACGCCAGATGCACGATCACGAAGGGTACGGCGGACGGATAGACGATATCCGACCCCACGGGGCCGTCCGTCGACTGTTCCAAGTTTGAACCGGGATCATGGGTCATGGGGAGCAAAATACCAGATGGTTCGTGAAAGTGCGATGTCTGTGGGGCGTCAACCGAGCTGTAGCACAGCTGCGAAGGGACACCCAGCACGATCGCGTCACCGAAAGCGGAACACGCCAGTCCGTTTGATTTCGGAATCTTCGAGTTCGCGCGTCACCGGCACCGAATATTCTGTCACGCAATCGAGACGGTCGAGCGGAAGATAGGACCGGCGCGGGTCGCCGATCAGCACGGTCGCGCCTCGGCCCGCCAGGGATGCGAGCCAGTCCATCGCCGCCTCGGCTAAATTCTTCTCGTAAGCGATGTCGCCCGCCAGCACGATCTCCCAGCCCTCGTCGACGCCGATCAGGTCTTGATATCTGGCCGCGACACTGACGCCGTTTTCGGCGGCGTTGGCTTCGATCGCTGCGATGGCGAAAGCATCGATGTCGCTGGCCTCGACCCCCGCCGCGCCGGCCAGAGCTGCGGCGATTGCAACCAGTCCGGAGCCCGAGGCGAAATCCAGCGCTCGCTTGCCCATGACCAGAGCCGGATGGTCGAGAAGGTAGCGGGCGAGCGCCTGGCCGCCTGCCCAAGCGAAGGCCCAAAACGGCGGCGGCAGCCCAATCGCGCCGAGCTCCTCCTCCGTCTTCTTCCAGATCGGCACGGCTTCGTCGGCAAGCCAAAGCCTGATCGCAGGCGTCAGCGGCGGCGCAATGAGGCGGGTGTTGGCGAAGATGAAGTCGCGCTTGGCGCCTGCTCCCCTCTCCCCTTGCGGGAGAGGGGTTGGGGGTGAGGGGTATCCGCCGCAAGGCGCTTGCGCGCCGGACCTCTCATCCGGCCGCGCATTCGCGCGACCCCCTTCTCCCGCAAGGGGAAAAGCGGGACTGCACGAGTGAATTTGTGTGCCCTCCATTGGAACCCCGGCTTACACCCGCCAGCGCAGCGCTGAAACGAGCGCGAACAGGCGCCGGGCCGTGGCCTGGTCGATGTCGATCTTGCCGGCGAGGCGCTGGGCCATCAAATCGGCGCCCTCGTTGTGGAGCGTCGTGCGCTGGCGGTCGATCGCTTCAATCTGGCGGGGACTCGCGGTGCGGATGGCGGAATAATAGGTCTCGCAAACCAGAAAGTAATCCTTGAGCAGCGGCCGGAACGGGGTCATCGACACCACGATTGAGACCGCGGGCTCGCCGTTGGCGGCCCTTACGTCGAAAGTGAGCTTCAACTCCTCTTGAGAGATCGCGAGCGCGTAGGGGCCGTCGTCGCGGCCGGGAACGGCGAACGCGTTCTCTTCGATCAGGTCGAAGATCGCCACCGCTCGTTCATGGTCGACATCGGCCGCGCCGCGCGGGATCGTCGCTTCATCGAGGATAACCTCGGCGAGGCGATTGCGGCTCCTGGCCGGTTTGCGACTCATCGGCGCGTCATAGCGGGCGCTCAGATTCGAGTCGCATTGCGACCGAACGCGCGTGCGCCTCGAGGCCCTCGGCCTCGCCCAACGTCACCGCCGCCGGGCCGAGAGCGTCAAGCGAGCGGGCGTCGCATTTGAGCAGCGACGTGCGCTTCATGAAGTCGAGGACGCCAAGGCCGGACGAGAAGCGCGCCGAGCGCGCGGTCGGCAGGACATGATTCGAGCCGCCAACGTAGTCTCCAATCGCTTCGGGCGTATGCGCGCCGAAGAAGATCGCGCCGGCGTTGGCAATTCTGTCGCCGAGAGCCTCGGCGTCGAGCGCCATGATCTCGAGATGCTCCGGCGCCAACCGGTCGACCAACGGCAGCGCCGACATGAGCGACGGGCACAGGATGACCGCGCCGTTGTTGCGCCAACTCGCGCCGGCAATTCTGGCCCGCGGCAGGTTGACGAGCTGGCGCTCGACTTCCGCTTCGACCGCGCGCGCGAGGTTTGAATTGTCGGTGATGAGGATCGATTGCGCCGCCTCGTCATGCTCGGCCTGCGCCAGGAGATCGGCAGCCACGAAGCGCGGATCGGCGCCACGATCGGCGAGAATCACGACCTCGGACGGGCCCGCGATCATGTCGATGCCGACGACCCCGAACACCCGCCGCTTGGCCGCCGCGACATAGACGTTGCCGGGCCCGACGATCTTGTCGACCGGCGCGATCGTACCCGTGCCATAGGCGAGCGCGGCGATCGCCTGGGCGCCGCCGACCCGATAGATTTCATCGACTCCGGCGATGCGCGCGGCAGCGAGCACCAAAGGATTGACGTGGCCGTCGGGGGTCGGCACGACCATCGCCAGCCGGCGGCAGCCCGCGACCTTCGCCGGAACAGCGTTCATGATCACCGAGGACGGATAGCTCGCCGCCCCGCCGGGAACATAGAGCCCGACCGCGTCGATCGGCCGCCAGCGCCAGCCGAGTTCGACCCCGAGCGGGTCGGTGAAGCGCAGGTCGGCGGGCTTCTGGCGCCGGTGAAAGTCCATGACCCGGTCGTGTGCGAGCTTCAGCGCCTCAATCGCGCTCTCCGCGCAGGCCGCGATCGCCGCCTCGGCCTCGGCGGCGCCAATCTTGAGTCCGAGCTTGGCGACATCGACGCGATCGAAGCGGAGTGAATATTCAGCCAGAGCATCATCGCCGCGCGCGCGCACCTCGGCGATGATCGCGGTGACCGCGGCGTCGACGTCGGCCGACAACTCGCGCTTGGCGCCCAGCAGCGCCGCAAAGCGCCGCTCGAAATCCGCCGACTGCATATCGAGAGCCATGGCCATGGCTAAAGGGCACTCTCCAACGCGGGCTTTATTCAGTAAGCCGACGTATCGGTCAGGGCGTGGCCGGCGCAGGCCTGGGCAGGGCGGCGCAGCCCCATGTCTCTAAGCTCGACCTCCACGCATTCGACCTCGAGGCGCACCAGCGCGCCGTCAGCGAAAGCGAGGATGATCATGCCGGCCGGCGGATCGGTCTTCTCGAACGTGACCGCCAATAGGTTGAGCGTCGTATCCGGGTCCATGTGTTTGAGGCCGAGATGCGATACCTTCAACACCCGGTCGAACCTGAGGACGCTGGCGACGCGCTCCGCCGGCCCGCTCTTCGCCCCGACCCAGTCATAGCGCATGCCGGCGACCACAAATCGGCGCTGTCGCGGCAGCCAGGCCATGTCGGTCCGCTTGACGCAAGTGTTCTGGACATGAGCGGAAATGACCCCGAGGCCCTCCCGGTCGAGCGCGATCAGCTTGAGCGCCAGCGCGCGAGCCTCCATCGCCCTAGCCCGCGATGCGCTCGATGTCGGCGCCGCAGGCGCCGAGTTTCTCTTCCAGCCGCTCGAAGCCGCGGTCGAGATGGTAGACGCGGTTGACGATCGTCTCCCCCTCGGCGGCCAGGCCGGCGATGACCAGCGAGACCGAGGCGCGCAGATCTGTCGCCATCACCGGCGCGCCGCGCAGGCGCTTGACGCCGCTGACAATGGCGGTGTCGCCCTCGAGCTTGATGCTCGCGCCGAGGCGCGCGAGCTCCTGGACGTGCATGAATCGGTTCTCAAAAATCGTCTCCTTGATGCGCGAGACGCCGCGCGCGCGGGTCATCAGCGCCATGAACTGCGCCTGCAGATCGGTCGGAAAACCGGGAAACGGCGAGGTGGCGATGTCGACTGCTTTGATGCCCGCGCCGTTGCGCCTGACGCGCACGCCTCGATTGTCGCTGGTCACTGTCGCGCCCGCCGCCGCCAGCGCGTCGAGCGCCTCCTCCAGCAGGTCCTCGCCCACGCCCTCGAGCATCACGTCGCCCCCGGTCATCGCCACCGCGGTCGCGTAAGTTCCCGCTTCGATCCGGTCGGGCAGAACGCGATGGTGGGCGCCGTTGAGGCGGGCCACGCCGTCGATTTCGATGCTCTGGGAGCCGGCGCCGCGGATGCGCGCGCCCATCTTGTTGAGGCAGGCGGCGAGATCCGCGACCTCCGGCTCACGGGCGGCGTTGCGGATCACCGTGGCCCCATGGGCGGTCGACGCCGCCATCATCGCCACATGCGTTCCTCCGACCGTCACCTTGGGAAACTCGATCTCAGCCCCGATCAGGCCCTTCGGGGCCTTGGCCACGGCATAGCCGCCATCGATGTCGATCCGCGCCCCGAGCTTCTCGAGCGCCATCAGCAACAAGTCGACCGGCCGGGTGCCGATCGCGCAGCCCCCGGGCAGCGACACCCGCGCTGCGCCCATGCGCGCGATGAGCGGCGCGATCACCCAGAAGCTGGCGCGCATCTTCGAAACCAGTTCGTAGGGCGCCGTCGTGTCGACGATCGTGCGGGCGCGCAAGTGCGCGGTCTGGCCGGAGCCAGCGTCCTCACCGACCCGCTTGCCGTCGATCGAATAGTCGACGCCATGATTGCCGAGGATATGCGCCAATTGGGCGACGTCGGCGAGGCGAGGCAGATTTTCCAGAGTGAGCTGCTGGTCAGTCAGGAGTGAGGCGATCATCAGCGGCAGCGCGGCGTTCTTGGCCCCGGAAATCGGGATCACGCCGTTCAGCGCCGCGCCGCCGCGAATTTGTATCCGATCCATCCCCTTGTCCCTCTAGCCCAGATCCGATCTGACCGCTGCCGCCCGATCGATCCCGCGGTCAACTCCCCGATTCGCCCGGCGTCCGCGGCGTAAGCCCCTCCGACGGCGCCGACTCGATCGCCCGCGCGCGGCTCTGCGCCTTGCGCCGCTTCAGGTTTTCCCTGAGCGAGGCGGCGAGGCGGGCCCGGCGTCGTTCCTCGGTCGTTGCTTGCGGCTCATCCGGGCTCATGCCGGTCCCTGCCAATCCCCAACGCCGGCCTGACGCGCGGCGACGGGCTTGATAGGGCCAACGAGGGCAGCCGGGCAAGCCAATTCCGGCGCCGCGAGGGTCTTTTCCTGCCGTCACTCGGCTTTTTCGATCAGGCTCTCGGCCGCCGCCCGAGCCTCACGGGTGATTTCAGCCCCGGCGAGCATACGGGCGATTTCCTCCCGTCGCTCGATCGCCCCGAGGCGCGAGACTCGGGTGGCGACCCGCTCGCCTGCGTCGGCGTCGCTTTTGACGATTCGATAGTGGGTCTGCGCCCTCGCGGCCACCTGCGGCGCGTGGGTCACCGCCAACACCTGCGCCCGGGCCGAAAGCCGCGCCAGACGCTGACCCATCGCGTCGGCGACAGCGCCGCCGACGCCGGTATCGATTTCGTCGAAGACGAGCGTCGGCGCGGTGCCGCGCTCCGCCAGGCGCACCTTGATCGCGAGCAGGAATCGCGCCAGCTCCCCGCCCGACGCCACTTTCATCAGCGGGCCCGGCCGCGACCCGGGATTGGTGCGGACAAAGAACTCGGCGTGGTCATAACCGCTCGGCGAAACGATCGCCTCGTCGCGCCTCAGGTCGACGCTGAATTCCGCCCGCTCGAGCTTGAGCGGCGCCAGTTCCGCGCTGACGGCGGATTCGAGCGCGCGGGCGCTTTGCGCGCGGGCGGCGCTCAGCGCGTTCGCGGCCGCACGATAGGCCTCGCCGGTGTTTCTCACCTCAGCCTCGAGGCGCCCGACCTCACTGCGACCGGCAGCGAGAGCCGCAAGCTCATCGGCGAATTTTTTGGCCAAAGCCGGGAGGCTTTCAATCGGCGCGTTGTGTTTTCGACCCATCGCTCTCAGCGCAAACAGCCGCTCCTCGCACCGTTCGAGCTCGTGGGGATCAAAGGAGCTGGCGTCGATCGCGTCCTCAACGGCGCGATTGGCGCGCTCCAGGGCTTCGATCGCCTCGTCGAGCGCTTTCACGCTCGGCTCAATCAGCCCGGGGGCCTGGGGCAAGCGGCGCTGCAGCCGACGCGAGACCGAATGCAACAGCGGCAGGATCGCGGCTTCGCCGGTCAGATGATCGCGCGCATCGCGGATTTCGGCGGCGACTTTCTCTCCCTGCATCATCGCCTGCCGGCGCGCCGCCAGCGTCGTTTCTTCATCCGGTTGAACCGCGAGGCGGGTGAGCTCCTCATGCGCATGAGCAGCGAAGTCCGCCTCCGCTTCGGCGGCCGCCACCCTGGCGCGCTCGGCCGCGAGGGCGCGCTCGGCCTCGCGCAGGGCCGCGTAGGCCTGCTCAGTCGCCGCCGCCAGCGGCTTAATCCCGCCGTAGGCGTCGACCAACGCGCGATGGGTCGAAGAATCGGTCAGGGCGCGCTCGTCGTGCTGGCCGTGGATCTCGACCAGCGTCGAGGCCAGCGCGCGCAGCGCCTGGGCGCTGACGCTCTGGTCATTGACGTAGGCGCGCGTGCGTCCGTCGGCGAGCTGGACGCGCCGCAAGATCAGTTCGTCACCGAGTTCGATATCCTGCCCTTCAAGCAAGGCATGGGCGGCGTGGCCATCCGGCAATTCGAAGATCGCCGTCACCTGGCCCTGCGCCTGGCCGTGGCGCACAAGGCCGCCGTCGCCGCGCGCGCCGAGCGCCAGCGCCAGCGCGTCGAGAAGAATCGATTTCCCGGCGCCGGTCTCGCCAGTGAGGATCGTCAGCCCCGGCGAGAAATCGAGGTCCAACTGATCGATGAGCACCACGTCGCGGATGGAGAGGCGCGAGAGCATGGATGAAGCCCGATCAGGACGGAACGACCGTGTGCCAGATTTTCGAAATCCACGAGCCGCCATATTCCTGCGGCGAGAGCCCCTTGCCCTTCAACAGGTTATAGGCGTCCTGGTACCACTGGCTGTCGGGGAAATTGTGCCCAAGCACAGCGGCCGCGGTCTGCGCTTCGTCGGTAATCCCCAAACCGAGGTAAGCCTCGACGAGGCGATAAAGCGCTTCTTCCGCATGCCGCGTCGTTTGGTAGTACTGAAGCACGTTACGAAAGCGATTGATCGCCGCCGTATAGTTGCGGCGATTGAGATAGAACCGCCCGATCGACATTTCCTTGCCCGCGAGTTGGTCCTCGGCAACGTTGATCTTGAACTTTGCGTCCTCGGCATATTCCGAGGTCGGATATTTCTGCACCACCGCCTGGAACGCCTGGAGCGCCTTCGACGCATTCTCCTGATCGCGCGATATATCTGGAATCTGCATGTAATAAGCGTTCGCCTGCAGGTACAGGACATAGGGCGCGTCGGGTGAGTTCGGATAGTCCTTGAGGTAGCGCTCGGCCGACGTCACGGCGCTGGTATAGTCGCCAGACTGATAATTCGCGTAAGTCGTCATCAACAGCGCCTTGCGCGCCCAATCGGAGCTTGGGTACTGCTTGCCGAGATCGGTGAATTTCTTCGCCGCCTCCCCCGGCGCGCCATTGGCCAATTTCTGCAGACCCTGGTCGTAAGTCTTGCTCGCCGGGGTGTCCGGCGTGATCTCCATCTTGTACTTCTCGCCCCCGAACGGGTTGAACTGGTCGATCATCGAGCAGGACGAGCCGGTGAAGGCGATCGCGAGAAGCGCGGCGCCGACCGCCCACCGGCGCGCCAACCGCATTCGGGCGTTGGGCGGGATTAAGCCAATTTCGGCGTCAGGCATGCTTCAAGGACTCGGTCGGTTTGGGGAGGGGGAGCCCCACTGCGGCCGCACGGCGGCGAAGCGGCTCATTACCGCACTCGCAGCGCGAGCGCCACACTTTACGACGAGGAGGGGACGCCGGTCATGAGCCGGTCGAGCTGAAAAGCGAGGCAAGCGTTCGACGGCCGGCGAACCACACAGAAAGGTCAGTCGGGGGCGGCGAAGGCTGCGACCGCCGCGGGCACATGGGAGCCCGCGCCACGCGCCTTGAGGGCGGCCCGCTGAGACGGGGCTTCGAGGATCTCGTAGGCCCACCGGCGTTCGAACAGCGCCTCGAGCGCGAGCGCGTTGAGTCTGTGCCCCGGCCGATAGGTGCGGTAAAGACCGATGATCGGCGCGCCCGCGAGCGACAGATCGCCGACCGCGTCTAGCGCCTTGTGCCGCACGAATTCGTCGGCGAACCGCAACCCTTCCGGATTGAGGATGGCGTCGCCATCAATGGCGACCGAATTATCGAGCGAAGAGCCAAGCGCGTAGCCGGCCTGCCAGAGTTTCTGCACGTCGCAAAGGAAACCAAAGGTGCGGGCTCGGGCGATCTCGCTGCGGAACGTCCATGGATCGAGGTTGAACACCCGGCGCTGGCGTCCGATCACCGACAATTCAAAATCGATCTCGACGTCGAGGCGAAAGCCGCGTTCGGCCGGCAGGAACTCGGCGAAGCCGCCGCCGTGATCGACCCGCACCGGCTTCACGATCTTGAGATGCCGGCGAGGGCGAGACTGTTGGGCGAGGCCCACCGAATCGATCGCGTCGACGTAATCGGCGGCGGAGCCGTCCATGATCGGCGTCTCCGGACCGTCGATCTCGATCAGGACATTGTCGACCCCGAGACCCGCGAGGGCGGCCAGAAGATGCTCGACGGTGCAGACACTCGCCCCCGAGGCGTCGCCGAGCATCGTGCAGAGCGCGGTCTGGGCCACATTGGCGCGCTTGGCTTCGAGGAGACGCTCGCGTCCTCCCGGCAGTCCGGTGCGAAGGAAAACGACGCCGGTATCGACGTCGGCAGGATGCAGGATGACTTGAGCGGGCGCCGCAGAGTGTACGCCGATGCCGTGGATCGCTACACGGTCGCGTAACGTCGTCTGAAACCCAAACCGCATCTTCAACTGTTCCCGAGCTTGCGCCCGGCCCCGATTCGCGGCGTCGGCTACGACGCGGAGCCCCAAGCCCCGCAACGCATCGCTTCCCAAAGCTGCCGATCGCCGTCCGCCCGCCGCCGCCAAAAAGACCGGCGGCAGCTCCTAAATCGCCACACTAGGGGGCATAGGCCCGGCGGGACAAATCACCTTTGGTGAACAAAAGTTACAATGTCTGCGCAAGCACTTATCCGATATATTTCAGATACTTACAGAGTTAACGCTCCTTTAACTGCGCGAGCAAGGCCGCCTGCCGACCGATCCGACCGCGAGGTGAGGCCTCGCGGTCGACCGAATCAGTTTTGCTGCCGACGCAGGAACGCCGGGATATCGAGATGATCGTCCTCCGAGATCGGAGTGCGCGAGGCGGTCCGGCTGTGCGGTTCGGGAGCGCCGGGCGGCTGGCGTGACGGCTGTTGGCGCGTTTGCGGCCGGCCGAGGTCGGTCTGAGCTGGACCCGCAACGTGAGGCCGGTGAAGCGGCGTCACTGGCGCCGGGGTCGCCTTGGCGGCCGGCTCCGGGGCGGACTCCTCCTCGTGGCGGGTAATGCCGAAGGCGGCCAATTTCTCCAAAAGCGACCGGCGCCGCGTTTCCGGCGCGGGGACGGCGCCCTGAGCTTCGCGCATGGCGCGCAGCTGGTTCTGCGCAACCTGCGGCAGGTCCTCGATCTGCGGCATGCGGGACGGGCGCGCCATGGGCTGCTCCGGGGCGGGCGGAATGAATTCCTCCGCTTCCGGTTCTTCGATTTCGCGCCGGGGCTCGATCGGATCGGGAAAGGCGTTGGCCGCCGCCTCGCCTGGCTCAAGGTCGTCGTCGTAGGCGGCCGGCGCCGGCGACGCGGCCGCGTCGGACTGGACGGGCGCGAGGTGGGAGCGCAGCGGCGCGAAGACGCGCGGGCGGGCGGCCGCATCAATCCGCGGCTGGAAATTGACCGGCTCGATTTGGGCGATTGCGGCCTGATCGATGCCGGTCGCCACGACCGAAACGCGCACCACGCCGTCGAGCGCCGAGTCGAAGGTGGCGCCGAGGATGATGTTGGCCTCCTCGTCGACCTCCTGGCGAATGCGGCTCGCCGCCTCATCGACCTCATAGAGCGTCAGGTCGTTGCCCCCGGTGATCGAGATCAGGAGGCCTCGCGCCCCTCGCATCGAGGTTTCGTCAAGCAGCGGATTGGCGATTGCGGCTTCGGCGGCTTGCACCGCGCGCTTGTCGCCGGCTGCTTCGCCGGTGCCCATCATCGCCTTGCCCATTTCGCTCATGATCGAGCGCACATCGGCGAAGTCGAGGTTGATGAGCCCCTCCTTCACCATCAGGTCGGTGATGCAGGCGACGCCGGAATAGAGAACCTGGTCGGCCATCGAGAACGCGTCCGCGAAAGTGGTCTTTTCGTTGGCGACGCGGAACAGATTCTGATTGGGAATGATGATCAGCGTGTCGACCGCCTTCTGCAGGTCGGCGATGCCGTTCTCCGCCACCCGCATGCGCCGTCCACCCTCGAAATGGAACGGCTTGGTGACCACACCGACCGTGAGGATGCCGAGTTCGCGGGCCGCTCTGGCGATAACCGGCGCGGCGCCCGTCCCGGTGCCCCCGCCCATGCCGGCAGTGACGAACACCATGTGAGCGCCGGCAAGGTGATCGCGGATCTCCTCGAGCGCCTCCTCGGCGGCGGCCTTGCCGACCTCGGGCTTCGACCCCGCGCCGAGCCCCTCCGTCACTTGCAGGCCCATCTGGATGATGCGTTCCGCCCGCGATGAGGTCAGCGCCTGCGCATCGGTGTTGGCGACGATGAAATCGACGCCGGACAGACCGGACACGATCATGTTGTTGACCGCGTTGCCGCCGGCGCCGCCGACCCCGCACACCATGATGCGCGGCTTCAATTCCCTGAGTTCGGGAGCCTTCAGATTGATCGACATGCTTGCCTCGTTGCGTTGGACGCCCGCCGGCGCCGGTTTGAATGCGTGATTCGCTTTCACCCACGCCCTCGCCTCCGGCGAGCGCTTCTAACGTCCTAGAAACTCTCCTTGAGCCAGCGTCCGACCCGCGCCGCGTATCCGCCCTGACGCTGATGCGGGCGGGAGAGCTGACGCGTGACTTCGTAGTATTCGAGCCCTGCCATCTGCGGATAGACCATCAGGCCGACCGCAGCGGCGAAGGCCGGGCTCTTGCCGGATTCCGGCAGCCCTTCGATGCCGAGCGGCCGTCCGATGCGCGCGTGGTTGGAGATGATCGCGCGGGCGAGCTCCGGCATCCCGGTCAGTTGACACGCGCCCCCGGTCATCACGAGCCTGCGGCCGGCCTGGGCCGCGAATCCGGACGCCCGCAGGCGGTCGCGCACGAGTTCGAGGATCTCCTCGATGCGCGGGCGGATGATTCGCGTAAGCTCGGACTTCGGTACGTGGTTCGGGTGGTCCATGTCGTCGCCGAGCCGGTGCGCGGCGATGGATTCGCGGTCGTCGGACGGCGAGGCGATGCAGGCGCCATAAAGCGTCTTCAGGCGTTCCGCGTCGCTCACCGAGACGTTGAGGCCGCGAGCGACGTCCCTCGTCACGTGGATGCCGCCGAGGGCGACCGCATCGACATGGATGAGCCGCCGGCCCGAGAACACGCCGACGGTGGTCGAACCGCCGCCGAAATCGACCACCGCAGCGCCGAGCTCGGCCTCGTCGTCGACCAGCGTCGACAGGCCCGCGGCGTAGGGCGTCGCCACAATCGCCTCAACCCGCAGGTGGCAACGCTCGATCACCAGCATCAAGTTGCGCGCGGCGGCCGAATCGCAGGTGGCGACATGGAGATCGACGCCGAGCTCGGCGCCGACCATGCCCTTCGGGTCGCGCACGTCCCTGGTCGCGTCGAGCCTGAAGGCGGTCGGAAGCGCGTGCAGAATCTTTCGTCCGGGCTCGGCGTTCGTCAGCGCCGCGGCCTCGAGAACCCGCTGAATGTCGTGGTCGGCGACGGTCTTGCCGCGCAGCGTCGCCTCCGCGCCGAGGCGGCGCGAGGTCAGGCGCCCGCCCGAAATGTTGGTGATGACGCCGCCGATTTCGACGCCGGCCATGCGCTCGGCCGCGTCGATGGCCAGGCGGGCGGCGTGTTCCGCCGACTGCAAATCGACCACGGCGCCGCCCTTGACCCCGCTCGAGCGCTGATGGCCGACGCCGAGGACCTTGCATCGGTGGGTGCGCCCGCGCAGCGCCTCGGACGGCTCCATCGGCGTCAGGCGCGCGATCAGGCACACGATCTTCGAAGCGCCGATGTCGAGGACCGCCAGAATGGCGCTCTTGCGCGGCGGGATCTGGCGCATCCGCGGCGCGAGCGACTTCATGCTCATGGCTGGGCGCCCTTTTTGGCCGG
Organism: uncultured Alphaproteobacteria bacterium; assembly: GCA_963794155.1. Classification (GTDB taxonomy): domain Bacteria; phylum Pseudomonadota; class Alphaproteobacteria; order Rhizobiales; family Beijerinckiaceae; genus Roseiarcus. The sequence goes on from CAWCCX010000016.1 coordinate 676,702, forward strand.
GTGGCCGTCCGCCCAGGCGGCGGCCGCTTCCTCGGACAGGCGCACGAACACTCGCCCTGGAACGCGCAAATCGACGGCCAGCACATCGCGCTCCAGGATCCGGGACTGGCGTTCAAGGCGCAAGAGATCGGCGATCGCGGATTCGGGATTGTCTTCGGGCAGCTTGACGTCGACGCCCGATTTCAGGCGCAGATTCCACCGCCGCTGGTCGACCAGCACCCCCGCTTCGACGCGGGGCTGCAATTCGTCCATCGCCTGGAGCAGGGCGACGAATTCGCGCACCCGTTCGTTCGCGCCCTCGCCGACGACGAAGGGAAGGTCGGCGTAGCGGCCGTCGCTGACCTCGTCGATCGGCGCGCCATCGGCCGCGATCGCGTGCACGTCGCCGTCCTTTTGCCAGACGGCGTATGGCGTGCGCTCGACGATGTCGATCACGATCCGGTTCGGATAGAGCTTGCGGACGCTCGCCTGCTTGACCAGCGGATCGGCCTCGAGACGCGCCCGCGCTTCCGCCACATCGAAGAACGGCAGCGATTTTCTCGAATCGATGCCTGCGATCGTAAGAATTCTGGGCTCGCTCATGTGCGTGGCGCCGGATACCGTGACCACATTGACCCCGAGGCCGAGCGCGCGCGCGACCCAGTCGCCAACGGTTCCGTATTGCGCCGCAAACGCATCGAGGTGTCCGCCGCGCTCGGCGCCCAAAAAAGCCGCAGCGACGAGTACGGCGACGGTGAGCGCGATCTCGAGCTTGCGAGGAGCCGGACGGTCCAGTCGAACCCGCCAGCGCAGAGACGTCCGCGCTGATCGCTCGCCGCGCAACAGCACTTTGTGAGGACGCGCTTCCAGAGCGACGCCGGCCAGCGCGGGCCGCGCCTGTCCCCATCCGAGGATTCCGCTCAACAATCGCACGCCGCGTCCTCCACCACCCGGGCAACCGGCTCATCGAACGAAAAGCCTGCACGGGCGGTCCTGTCCGGCGCAGGCGACGTCACCGTCTGGCCCGGCCGAGCGTTAACTTCGAGACTGACCGGTTCGCCTTCTTCGGCCGCTGTCCCGCTCAGGTGGCGGTCGGCGCGGCGGACGCCGCGACAACCCGGAGCCCGATCGACCCCGAGCGTGAAGTCTTGGGCTTTATAGTAAATATTCGGTTTAAGATTTACTCGCGGGCTATGATGCATGCCGCTTTCAGCGTCTTTTGCTTCATATTGGTCGAACGCTTGGGAAGCGGGATCGCATTCGACGGCGCGAGGCGGCCGATCGAGCGAATTGACGCGGCCGCGATCCGGGCCGAGCGACGCCGCCCGCCTGGCCGGCCGGTCAGTCCTGAGGACCGCGAGTGGCTTCATCGCCCGCCAATTCCCCGACATTGCGAGAAGACGCAGAGTTAAGACACGATTAAGTCCAACGGCTTAACGATACGTTAACCGCCGCCAATCAGCCGGCGGAAAAGACCGGCGCCCCGGGCCTCGATTGTCTCCAAGCCTTAAGTTTTTGCGGCTACCGTCGATACGCGCGCCGATCAACGGGGAGTCCGATGAGCGAACCTGTCGACTTCGCGCTCAAGCCCGGCGCTCACCGGGGCGATAGCGCCTTTCTCCTCAATCAGGGGCGCGATCGCCTCGCCTTCGATCCGTTTCCCGGCCGCACCATCGTGCTGGCCTTCATCGATTCGGCCGACGATCGCGGGACGGACGCCGCGTTACAGACGCTCGCGGCCAACCGGCGGATGGTCGAGGACGGCAAAGCCGCCTTTTTCGCCGTGGTCTCCCAATCGGCTTCGACCGCGCGGAGCGCGTTCGAAACGCGATTTCCCTCGATCCGTTTTCTGTGGGACGGCGAGAGCCTGTCCCGCGCCTTCGGCGCTGCCCGGGCCTGGGTCGTCCTCGATCCGATGCTGCGCGTCATCGAGGTCGCGCCGCTTGACGATCGCGACCGGATGCTGGCCAATCTCGATCGGGCGGCGCTGCCGGACCAAGCCTTCGGCCCCTGTGCGCCAGCGCCGATTCTCACCCTCGCCGACGTTCTCGAGCCCGACCTCTGTCGCCATCTCGTCGACAGCTTCGAGCGAAGCGGCGGGAGGGAAAGCGGCTTCATGCACGATATGGGGGCGCGTTCGGTCGAGAGTTTCGACGATGGCTGGAAGCGCCGGCGTGATTTGATGCTGACCGATCCGCGCCTGATCGCCAACATTCGGGCGCGGATCGGTCGGCGGATTGCTCCGGAGATCCGGAAGGCGTTCCAAATGGCCGTGACGAGGATCGAGCGCGACCTGGTCGCGCTCTATGACGCCGAGACGGGCGGGCATTTCGGTCCCCATCGCGACGATACCGCAATATCGGTGGCGCATCGCCGGTTCGCGGTCTCGATCAATCTCAACGCCGATTTCGACGGCGGGGAGATTTCGTTTCCCGAATACAGTCCGCGAACCTTCAAAGCCGCCCCGGGAACGGCGGTCGTCTTTTCCGCCTCGATCCTGCACCAGGTTTCGCGGGTCACGCGCGGCCGGCGCTACGTGTACCTGACCTTCCTGTTCGACGAAGAGGCGGAGCGGCTGAGACAGGCGAATCTCAGGGCCGCACAGGAGGCGCGACGCGAGCCGCGCCCGGCGAACGCCTGCGCATGACGGAGGACCTGGAAGCTTCGCTCGTCACCCGAGAGCCTGGCCGATCCGTTTGATTTCCCATTCGAGCGCGACGCCGCTCGTCTCGAGGACGCGACGCCTGACGTCCTCGCCGAGGGCTTCGAGGTCGGCGGCGGTCGCTTGGCCGCGATTGATGAGAAAGTTGCAGTGCATGGTCGACACCTCGGCGTCGCCAAGGCGCAAGCCCCGGCAGCCCGCCTTGTCGATCAGCTCCCACGCCCTGAAATCCGGGCGGGTTCTTGAACGTCGAGCCGCCGGTCTTCTCGCGGATCGGCTGCGTGGCTTCGCGGGCGCGGGTGATGCGCTCCATCTCGGCTTCGATCGCCGCCGGCTCGCCAGGGCGCCCCTGAAAGACGGCGATTGTGAAGACGACGTCCTCAGGCGCCGAACTATGACGATAGGAAAAGCCCATGTCGGCGCTTGAGAACGCCCGCCTGGCTCCGGTCCGGTCGACGCCACGCGCCTCGATCAGTGCGTCCTTGATCTCGCCGCCATGTGCGCCGGCGTTCATCGCCAGGGCCCCGCCGATCGAACCGGGCACCCCGCGCAGGAAAGCCAGGCCGTCCACGCCGGCCTTCGCCGCGGCCTTGGCGACGAATTGGTCGGGCGCCGCCGCTCCTGCGGCCAGGCGACAGTCGTCCATGATCTCGATCGCGCCGAACGCCCGGCCGCCAAGGCGGATGACGACGCCGGCGACGCCGCCGTCGCGCACGATGAGGTTCGATCCGAGGCCGATCGTCGTGACCGGCGTCTCCGGCGGCAGGGCGGCGAGGAGATAGGCGAGATCGTCCTCATCGGCCGGGGAGAACAGGGTCTGGGCCGGACCGCCGACCCGAAACCAGGTGGTCTCGGCGATCGGCGCGTCGGCGAGGAGGCGTCCGCGCAACCGCGGCGCCCGCGCCTTAATCTCGCTGACCAGGTCGGGAAAGCTCATCGGCGTTGCGCCGCCTTTAGGCTTTGTCGAGCGCCGCCAGTTCGCCCGGCAGCGCGTAGGCCCATTGGGTGATCGAGCCGGCGCCGAGGCAAACGACAGTGTCGCCCGGCTGAGCCAGCGAGCGCACGAGACCCGCCAGTTTGTCCGGGGAAGGCAGGACGAGGGCATGGCGATGGCCGTGGGCGGCGATCGCGGTCGCGAGCGCCTTCTTGTCGACGCCCTCGATTGGCGGCTCCCCGGCCGGGTAGACGTCGGCGACAATCACGCTGTCGGCGTCATTGAAGCAGGTGGCGAAGGCGTCGAACAGCGACGCCAGGCGGGTGAAGCGGTGCGGCTGCACGACCGCGATCACCTTGCCCTCGGTTGCGGCCCGAGCCGCTTTCAAGACCGCGGCGATCTCGACTGGATGGTGGCCGTAGTCGTCGTAGATGGCGACGCCGTTCCATGTCCCGGTGCGGGTGAAACGCCGCCTGACGCCGCCGAAACTCGCGATCGCCTTGCGAATGACGTCGATCGGCGCTCCGAGCTCGTGCGCGACCGCAATCGCCGCGGTCGCATTGAGGGCGTTGTGCCGGCCGGGCATCGGCAAGGCGAGGTCGTCGATGAAGGTCGCGCGGCCTGTCGCCCGTTCGCGGATCAGCACTGAGAACCGGGTGACGCCGCCGGCCTGATCGACGTCGAGAAGACGCACATCGGCCTGCGGATTCTCGCCGTAGGTCAGAACGCGCCGGTCCTCGATCCGCCCGACCAACTCCTGGACGGTCGGATGGTCGAGGCACATGACGGCGAAGCCGTAAAACGGCAGGTTCTCGATCAGGGCGAGAAAGGCGTCCTTGATCGCGTCGAAGGTCTCGAAGTGGTCGAGGTGCTCGGGATCGATATTGGTCACGACCGCAATGTCGGCTGGCAGCTTGAGGAACGTGCCGTCGCTTTCGTCGGCCTCGACCACCATCCAGTCGCCGGCCCCGAGCCGCGCGTTGGCGCCATAGGCGTTGATGATGCCGCCGTTGATGACAGTCGGATCGAGCCCCGCCGCCTCGAGCAACGTCGCCACGAGCGCGGTCGTCGTCGTCTTGCCGTGGGTTCCGGAAATCGCGACGCATTGCTTGAGCCGCATCAGCTCGGCGAGCATCTCGGCCCTGCGAACCACGGGAATGCGCCGGGCGCGCGCCGCGACAAGCTCGGGATTGTCGCGTTTGACGGCGGACGAGACGACGACCACTGCGGCTTGGCCAAGATTCGCCTTGTCGTGGCCGATCGCGACCGTCGCGCCCTTCTCGCGCAGACGCTTGACGTTGGCGTTGTCGCTCAGGTCGGAGCCCTGAACCTTGTGGCCGAGGTTGATGAGCACCTCGGCGATGCCCGACATGCCGATGCCGCCGATGCCGACAAAGTGGATGGGCCCGATCTGGCTCGGCAGCTTCATGGCTCCGACCTCTCCCGCGCGGCCGATGGACCGGCCGGACTCATGAGCCGCAGGGAATAGGGCAGTTCGTGCGTTTTTGGAAATCGGGGGGTCAAGCCGGGCTTGAGCGCGGCGACGCAAGATTTTTGGCTGTTGTGGCGTTAGCTGTTGGTCAGCGTCCTTGCCGATCCCGCCCTTGGGCTCCAGTCGTCATGGCCGGGCTTGTCCCGGCCATCCATGCTGCGGCCGCGACAACGTGTTCGATATCGGTGCGGCCGGTGGCAAAATTCTATAGTTGCAACGCCTTTCGTTCCGCTGTGCGCGGACGATGGATGCGCCGAACCGCGTGGATGGCCGGGACAAGCCCGGCCATGACGGGTTAGGAGCCATCCGCCGGTCCGTCCCATAGGTCGAATTCTTTGCTGCCAACAGCAAACGCGATAAGGGCCAAATTTTTGAAGAATGACGCCTGGCTATGCTATTCTGGTCAGCATGACCAGATCTGTTAAATCGTCCTCTCCCGCCAAGCCGGCGAAGCCCCGCCGAACACGTGACCTGCGACCTGGCCGCTGGCTGTTGCAGGACGCCAAGGCGCGCTTTAGCGAGCTCGTGCGGCGCGTTCGCAGCGAGGGGCCGCAGCACGTGACCGTGCACGGCCGCGATGAAGTGGTCGTCATCTCGGCTGAAGAGTTCCGCCGTCTCAAGGGCGATCTCACCGGCGAAGCGCTGATCGCCGCGATGCAGGCCTCGCCGCATCGCGAAATCGACATTGAACCGAAGCGCGCGCCGATGCCGGTGCGCAAGGTCGCCCTGTGACGGGTTGGCTCCTTGACACAAACGTCCTCTCGGAGCTGCGCCGTCCTAAGCCGGAACGGAAAGTCCTTGCCTTTGTCGCGTCGCAACCGCTCGATTCGCTCTACGTCAGCGCGGCGAGCCTCGCCGAAATCAGGTTCGGCATTGAACTTGTCGCCGATCCCAACCGCCGCGCCGAACTCAATGACTGGCTCGCGCACAAGGTGCGGCCAATGTTCGATGAGCGCGTGCTTCCGATCACCGAGGATATCATGTTCAAGTGGCGGCTCCTGGTCGAAGACGGCCGCAAGGCCGGCCATACCTTTTCCCAGCCCGATCTGATCATCGCCGCGACCGCGCTTCATCACGGTCTCACCGTCGTGACCCGCGACGTCAGCGACTATCAAAAGGCGCGCGCGCCCGTGCTCAATCCCTGGCTTGACGCGGAACCGACAAGCGCCCCGTGAGCGGCTCCTTTTGCACCTGCAACGAAGACTCTCTGCAATACCAACGACGCCCCCCGCGTTCCATGTGTTTGATTTCTGCAACGCTCAAGGTGCGCGACGCCTCGGTCTCTACGGCTTTGCCTGCGGAGCGTTCGGCGTTAGACTTTAAGCCGATATGACGTAATCAATTTGGGTCGAGCCTATGATCATCGTTTCACAACGATATAGCTATCTTGGTTGTGGCCCGCGTGTGTCATGCAAAGTATGCGGTAAGACCGCCACGAGCCAAGTTAAGGAAGCCGGCGCGGCTACTTTTGGAGGCCCGCCGGCCGAGTGGTCACTACACTGCGGTTCGTGCAAAACCCCTCTTATGACCACCATATTTGAAAAGCTCAGCAATCCCCTTTTTAGGAACCTCACCGAAAAGAACCGCGAGCAATATGAAGCCAACCGTGTGAAGGTAGTGCGCTGGCTTCTTGCGGGATGGCCGGAAACCCAAGAGCGACTTCTCAAGGGAGATTTAATCGGCGGGGGCAAGTGGGTGAACAAGCGACATCTAGCGTATCTAAAACGACAGTTTCCCGAATTATTACACTCGCCAGCGGACACCACCGCTTAATCCAAAACCACCCGACGCCGATTGGAACCCAGGAGATCAAATGCCTATCGAGCTGATGGGAGGGGGAACCGCTGCCGCTCGATTTCCCGTATGAGGGCGAATGGATACTGCGGCCGCGCATGTTTCTTTACATGCCGGCAGAGACCCGCACCTTGCCGGTATCTGTGCCGCAATTCACGGCTGCGCTGAATGTCGGTCAAGACGATTGGTCGTTCGGATTTGATGCGTCGCACCTCGCGGCAGCGTTCGAAGTAACGACCGAAGAAGTCCGCAACGCTAATCGCTCCGGGCAACTGACCCTTGAAAACATATGGTCAAACACGCCGGACTTCGAGGGCGCGACGAAGAAAATCTATGTCTTCGGCTATCGAGGAAAGACGGTGGAGATGGCAGTCGAACAATTGCAGCAAGGCGGGACGGCTTAGGCTGGCCGATCTGGTCTGCCCGCGAGGGGTTCGAAGCGAGTGCTCGGTACAGCAGCGGCGCTATACGGACAGAGCCGCTCGTTCCTCCGCTTGTTCCCGTGGCCTGTCTGCGCTCTGCCCCTTCAGAAAAACCGACAATCTCTTGCCAGGGCGGCAGCCATGTTCTATATTTGTTCTCAATCGCCCTACCGGAGACCGCCCGCTTGCCCGAGCCCGTCGAACCCAGCCCGGCCGCCCCGCGCCGTGACCGCTCGCGCGCGGCGCGAAGCGCGGCGCGACAAAGAAGGGCCGAGCGCGAGTCGGCGATTGTCGGCCTCCTGAATCGCGGCCTGTCGATTGCCGAGATTGCCGACCGGGTTGGCGTGAGCGAGCGCGCGATGCGCAAGTCTATCCGCACGCTCCTCGCCCGCCGCGCGCCGGCGCCGCCCGGCGAGTTCTTGGCGGTTCAGGTGAGCCGCCTCAACGGGGCGTTGCTCGTGGCCTACAACGCAATGTCCGGAGCCAACCTTGAGGCGATCGACCGTGTCGTAAAGATCGTGCGCGAACTCGACCGCTATCACGGTTTCGCCGTCGAGGCCGCAGCGCCGAGACCGCCCCGTCTCGCGCCGCCCTCGACTGCCCCTCTCGCGCTCGAGGCGCCGGGCGCGCGGACGGAACCAATTGGCGCCGCAACCGATTGAGACTGCTCAATTCGCGAGCCGAAATGGCGGGAGAAGGTGGCGCGATAGGACGTTCGGAAGAACGCCCGTTCTTCCGAACGGGCTATAGGGCGTTCGGAAGAGCGCCCGTTCTTCCGAACGGGCTATAGGGCGTTCGGAAGAACGCCCGTTCTTTCGAACGGGCTATGGGCGCCGGATGAGGGGTTCGCGCACGCCAGCGCGCCTTACGGCGCGACCCCTCACCCTACCCTCTCCCGCAAGGGGAGAGGGTTCACCTATGTTCCCGATTTCGGGGCCGATCAGGCCGAGCGCGATCACAAAATCGAGCGATCGACGGCGATCTCCGCCTCGGCAATGGTCTCCGGCCGCCCGACGTGCACCCAAAGGCCGTCAAGGCGGACGCCGAAGAGCCTGCCCCTGGCCGCGGCGGCGTGAAAAAACGGCGCGAGGCGAAAAACCTCCTTGGGCTCGCTTGCGAACAGCTGCGGCTTGACGATCCCGACCCCGGTATGGACGAACGGCGCGACATGGCGCGGCTCGCGCGGCTCAAGCCGTCCGTCATGGGTCATGGTGAAATCGCCCGGCCAGTCGACCCCGACCGCTCCGGCGCTCGCCGCGACCAGGAGCAGGATGTCCATCGTCTCGGGATCGAATGCGCTGGCGAGGCGGGCGATGTTCGACCGCGGCCCCTCGATCCAGAACGCGTCGGTGTTGCAGATGAAAAACGGATCCCCGCCGATCAGTGGCAACGCCTGCTTGATCCCGCCACCCTGATCGAGAAGCTTCGACCGCTCGTCGGAGATGAGGATTTTCGGCGCTCTGCGTTTGGCGAGGTGTGCCTCGATCTGGTCGGCGAGCCAATGCACGTTCACGATCGCCCGCTCGACGCCGCTCTCGGCCAGGCGATCGAGGCAATGATCGATGAGCGCCCGGCCGCCGACCTTGACCAGCGGCTTCGGCAGCGTCTCGGTGATCGGCCGCATCCGCATGCCCAGTCCAGCGGCGAACACCATGGCCGTCTTCGGAACCGGCGGAACTCATCGGCGGGTCCTTAAGCGAAGCGGCTTCAAAGATCGGATTTGACCGGCAGCTGGCCGAGCGCCCGCGGCAGGTGGTTCTGATACCAGAGCGCGAGCGGCCGAAGCAATGGATGGGCGAGGTTGCGCGCCAGGTAGCGCTCGATCCGCGGCAGGTGGCGCAGATACTCCGGTTTGCCGTCCCGCTTGTCGAGACGGGCGAAGATGCCGAGGATCTTGGTCGCCCGCTGCGCGCCCATCGCCGCATAGGCGGCGGCGAAGCTCTTAGGGTCAAAATCGGCGCCGTCCGCCGACCTCCTCCGCATATAGAGGGCGGCCAGGCGCATCTCGAGATCCTCCGGCACGTCGACGCGCGCATCCTGGAGGAGCGATGCGACGTCATAGGCCGGCGGGCCAAGCACCGCGTCCTGAAAATCGATCAGGCCGATCCTTTTCAGTCCCTCCCGTCCGGCCAGCCAGTGCAGGTTCGGCGAATGAAAGTCGCGCAGCGTCCAGGTCGTAGGCTGAGCCAGGATCGGCCCGAGCAGATCGCGCCAGATCGCCAGGAATTGCATGCGCGCCCCGGTGGGCGGGGTTACGCGCGCGATCGCCGGCGCGTACCAGTCGAGCGCCAGCTCGACCTCGACCAGCATCGCTTCGATGTCGTAGGTTGGCAGGGCATAGGATTCCTCGCCGGCGGGCATGCTCGTCGGCAATTCGCGCCGATGAAGATCGGCCAGAAGCGCAGTCGCCTCCGCGTAGCGGACGTTGTCGGGAACGCCGGTTTCGGCGATGGTCGCCGAGCCAAAATCCTCGATCAGGGCCAAGCCGTCTTCGACGCTGAATGCGATCAGCGCCGGCGCGGAATAGCCAAGGCCGCGCAAGCCGTCAGCCATGGCGACGAAGGCGCGGATGTCGGGCGACAACTTGGCGATCGCCGCATAAGGCTTGCCATAGCGCAGAATTGGCCCATCGCGCCGGGGCGGGGAGATCATCAGGATCGCCGTCGCGCCGGTGAACTTCGTCAGCCGCTCGTAGGCGCGAATGGACGCGTCCCCTTGCAGGAATTCGCGCCTTGCCCCGGTCCAGCCAGCGCGCTTCAAGAGCCTCGCGACCCCGAGCGCCAGCGCCAGGCGACGGCCGGTCGCGCCAATTCCGCGGAGCGTGAGCTTGCGATAGTCGGGACCGCGGCTCGGATCGAAGCGGATTTCGACTTCGAGCCGGTCGGCCGGCAGCGCTTCAGCGACCCTCTCCGGCCATTCGACGACGGCGATGGCGTCGCCGATGGCCTCATCCCAGCCGATATTGTCGAGTTCGCGCGGGCCGCGCAGCCGGTAGAAATCGGCATGCACAACCGGCCCTCGCGGCGCATCATAGACCTGCATCAAGGTGAAGGTCGGGCTCGGCGCTTCGAGATCGCGCGCTCCGGTGAGCGCCCGGATCAGGCCGCGGGCGAAGGTGGTCTTACCGGCGCCGAGATCGCCGGTCAGGCCGACGAAATCGCCCGGCTCAAGCCATCCCGCCTGCGCCGCGGCGATCTCCAGCGTCGTCGCCTCATCCGGCGCCTCCAGGCTCCAAACGCCGGCTCCGTCGGTCTTGTCGGCGTGACCGCTCATGCCCTTCTACCGCGCCGATTGAGGCTCGGAAGGCGCCGCGAGTTGCGGAGTCGCCGCCAGCGCGGCCGTTGGGTCCACAGGAAAAATGCAAGTGACCGTCGTGCCCTCCCTGGGCGCGGTATCGATCAGCACCCGGCCGTTATGCAATTCGACCATCGCCCTGACGATCGACAGGCCGAGACCGGGGCCCCGATGGCGCGAGCCGTTGGGAAAAGTCTCGAACCGATCGAACACGCGATCGATCATCTCCGGGGGAATGCCGCGTCCGCGATCGCTGACTTTGAACACGATCTCGGAACCCCGCCGCATCGCCGCAAGCGTGACCGTCTGTCCCGCCTCCGAATAGTTGATGGCGTTGGAGAGAAGATTGAACAGAACCTGTCGCACGCGCCGGCCGTCGGCGCTGAGCGACCCGACGCCGTCGGTCATGACGATGCGCAATTCGATTGCGGCCTCGCTCAACCGGTCCTGAACGCCCGCCGCCGCGGCCTTCATCGCTTCCGCGACGTCGACGTCCTCGAGCCTAAGCTCGAGCGCCCCAGCGTCGATCGAGGCCAGATCGAGAATCTCGTCAATGATGGCGAGGAGAGCATGCGACGAATCGGTGATGAACCCGGCATATTCGAGCTGCTTGGGATTGAGCGGACCGACGCTGCCTGCGGCCAGAAGCTGAGTAAATCCGATGATGTTGGTGAGCGGCGTGCGCAATTCGTAGGAGACGTGGTTGACAAAATCGTTGCGCAGTCTTTCGGCGGCGATGAGCGCCTGATTGCGGTCGGTCAGCGCCCGCTCGACGTTGACGCCGGCAGTCACGTCGAGCGAGGTCATCAGCGTCGCCCCGTCGGGCAACGGCAGCGCGGCGCAATCGAGGATCAGCCCGTCAGTCCGTTCGATCCGGGCGGTCCGGCTTTCGCGATGGTCGGGCAGATCGACGATGATCGCTCTGAGCTCGTCGAACTGCTCCGGCTCGCGGCACAGCGCCTTGCAGACGCGCGCAATCTCGTCAATGTGCGGGCGGTCGCGCAATACCGCCGGGTCGAACCGCCACAGCTCGGCGAAAGCCGGATTGAACAGTTTCATGCGCCCGTCGGCGCCGAACGCCGCCACGCCTTCCTTGAGCGCATCGAGCGTCTCGCCTTGCACGTGGGTGAGCGCGTTGACCTGGGACGCGAGCGCGTAGCTCTGGGTCGCATCGTCGTATAGATAGGTGACCCCGCCTTTCGGATTGGGGCTGGTGACCACGCGCAAGGCCCGGCCGTCGGGCAGATGCCACACGGTTTCGCTCGGCTCGATTGCGCGATAGGCGCTCAATTGCTGCGCCTTCCAGGCCGGGAAGTCCACCTGTTCCGGCAGCTGCCGCTTGGCGCGCAGCCGATCGAGGATTTCGCCGTCGCTCGGCCCTTGGTCGAGGAATGCCGGCTCGAGCGGCCAGATTCGCCGGTAGGCGGCGTTGTAGAGGGTGAGCCGCTTGGCTTTGTCGAAGATCGCAACCGCGGTCGACAGTCGATCGATCATCCGCGAATAGTCGTCCTCGTTGCGCTCCATCTCCGCCTGCAGGGCCGCAATCTCGGAAATGTCGCGGGCGACGCCGGCGGAACCCACGCTTGTGCGCGCTTCAACCGCATCGAAGATTCGCCGCTCACCGCCCACGACCGCCGATGCGCGGCGCTTCCAGCCGCCGCTTTCGCTGACTGCCGTCGCCGCTTCGCGGCGAATCGCCGGATCGAACAACTCGCCGCCCTTGTCGATCGCCGCCTGGTCGTCGGGCGCATCGACGGCATGGGCGTAGGGGATATTGCACCAGACGATCCGTCCCGAGGAGTTGCGCGTCCATGCGGGCATACCGGCTGTCTCGAGCGCGCGGCGAAGTCCGTCCAGCGCGTTCTCCGCAAGCGCGAACTGATCGCGGAGCTGCGCCAATTGAAGCCGCTCGCCCGAGACGTCGCGGATGCGCAAGACGGCGCTGCCGGACACCGGGCTCCCGTCGAGTTCGAGATAGCGTCCGCGCAAGCTGACAACGGCGGCGGCAAACGCTTCGCCACGGGTCAGGAGGCGAGCCGCCGCCCCCTCGACCCTGGCCGCCTCGGCCGGCTCCAGCCATGAACCGAAGCTCAGCACGCGTGACGAGGCCGGCAAATCGGCGACAAGTGCAAAATCGCCCTCGATCGTCGGCTCGGCGTCCGGACGGTCCCAGGAGATCAGAATTTGCAACTCGCTGCGCAACATGAGCGCTGCGCGATCGAGCTTGGCGTTTGTCCGCGCAAGTTCGGTCTCGAGCTCGCGAACGCGCCGCGTCCAGATCCTGCGGCCAATCAGGTGAAGAACGGCGGTGATGGTCGCCAGCAGCATCAACGTCAGGATGGCGAGGCCGGCGACATTGGCCTGAACCGACGCGACGTCGAACGCCAGGCGCACCGGCTGCGATACGTCTTGTGCGCACGCCAGCGCCCCGGCAAGCAGGTAAAGCGCGAGAACCGCAGCCGCCTTGGCCGCGCGCGCGCCGCCGAATGTTTGCGTCCGCCCGCCGATTCCGGGGCGCCGCGCCCCGCTGAACCCCCGCAACGAATCGCCTCCTCGAGGGCCCGGCGGCGGCGTTTGCGCCAGCCGAGTCGTCCGCCGACCGCCTCCCTCCGCCAGGAAAGTCCGAATCAGCTGTCTTTAGGCTTACGAAAAGTTTGCCGAAAAGTCGTTAACCATGACGGCGCGAAGCCAGGCAGGGGCGCCACGGCGGGACGCTATAGCTCGCGGTCTGGGACCCATTGGGGACAACATGTGCCGCTTCGCCTCTGTCGCGAACTCGGCGGCCAATTGAATATATTTGGATTTCGGCGCATTCCGGCTAACGGACGAGGCCCAGGATGTCCTTGATCGCGTCCATGTTCGGCCCCGCGATGACGCGGGCTTTCTCCGCTCCTGTTGCGAGGACCGCGTCGGTAAAGGCCGGATCGGCGGATAGGCGCAGCATTTCGGCGCGAATCGGCGCGAGCTTCTCGATCGCGAGGTCCGCCAGCGCAGTCTTGAACGCCGAGAACTGACTGCCGCCGAAGCGCTTCAATACGTCGGCCTTGGTTTCATCGTTCAGGGCGGCGAAAATTCCGACCAGATTGTCGGCCTCCGGGCGGCGCGCCAGGCCCCCGACCTCGCCCGGCAGCGGTTCGGGATCGGTCTTGGCGCGGCGGATCTTTTGCGCGATCGCGTCGGCGTCGTCGGTGAGCGCGATATGGGCGTATTCGGACGGATCCGACTTCGACATCTTCTTGGTCCCGTCGCGCAGGCTCATGACCCGCGTGGCCGGTCCCTGGATCAAGGGTTCGGGCAGCGGAAAGAAGGCCTCGCCGTGGCCGTGGGCGGCAATCGAAGCGGCGAAATCCTTATTGAACTTCTGCGCGATGTCGCGCGTCAGCTCAAGATGCTGCTTCTGATCGTCGCCGACCGGAACATGGGTCGCGCGGTAGACGAGGATGTCGGCGGCCATCAGCACCGGATAGTTGAAGAGGCCGATCGATGCGGCCTCCCGGTCCTTGCCGGCTTTCTCCTTGAACTGAGTTCATGCGGTTGAGCCAGCCGAGCCGAGCCACGCAATCGAAGATCCAGGCGAGCTCCGCATGCTCTGCGACCCGGCTCTGGTTGAAGACAATATTGGCGTTCGGATCGATGCCGCAGGCGAGAAAGGCCGCGGTCACCTCGCGGGTGGTGCGCGCGAGCTGCGCCGGCTCGTGCGGCAGGGTCATCGCATGCAGGTCGACGACGCAATAGATGCAGGGATGCGTCTTCTGCATCTCGACAAAGCGCTTGATCGCGCCGAGGTAGTTGCCGAGGTGGAGGTTGCCTGTCGGCTGAACGCCTGAGAACACGCGTTCGGGAAACTTCGCCATCATCGTCCGCTTCAAGCCGGGAAACGCAGGGCGGCCCTTATGGCAACGCCAACCAGCGCGCGCAAGGGGCGCAAAACCCGCGCCGGTCAGGAGCCCGGTTCGCTCTCGCCAACGACAAGATCGACCATGATCTCGCCCGCCAGCCGCTCGAGCGCCTTGCGCAAATCGTCGAGCTCGAGGCCGTCCGGGATGCTGAGGCGCGCTTTGGCGCGAAACATTTCGGCGCCGGTGAACGGCTCGCTCTCGAGGCCGCTCATGAATTCCTCGATATTGACGCCGAGGCGACCCAGCGCCTGCGTCACATCGCGGACGATGCCCGGCCGCTCGCGGCCGAGGAGGTCGAGGCTAACAATCCGCAGCCGATTCTCAGCCTCAGCCGCTGCGCCACGCTCGATGCTGACGCGCAGCCCGGCGTGCGCCAGATCGCGCAGCGACAATTCCAGCGCCGTGAGCCTGTCGTCGGGTACGTTGACCAGCGCCACGCCGGCGAATTTGCCCGTGAGTCGCACCGACCGGCTCTCGAGCCAGGTCGCGCCGCAGGCCGCGACCTTCTCCGCGATCGCGTTCACCAGTCCCGGCCGGTCGTCGCCGACGAAGGTCAGAACGAGCGGCGTCGTCATGGGCGGGGCTCCTTGGCGCCAAAATAAGACTAGCGGACCCATCCTACGAGCTCGGCCGCCGTTTGCGCATCTGATGAAAACGCGTGGGCGGCGGCCGAGGACGGTCGAAAGAGCCGGCGGGTCAGAGAATGAACCGGCTCAGGTCGGCGTTGCCGGCAAGGTCGCCGACGTGACGCTCGACGAACTCGGCGTCGATCCGGACTTTCTCGCCCGACCGGTCGGCGGCGGTGAAGCTCACCTCGTCGAGCACCCGCTCCATCACCGTCTGCAGACGGCGCGCGCCGATGTTCTCGACCGACCCGTTGACCTTGGCGGCGATGCGGGCGATCGCCGCCACTGAATCGTCGGTGAACTCGAGTTCGACGCCTTCGGTTTGCATCAACGCGACATATTGCTTGATCAGGCTCGCCTCGGTGTCGGTGAGGATACGCTTGAAATCATCCTCGGTCAGGGAATTGAGCTCGACGCGAATGGGCAGCCGGCCCTGCAGCTCGGGCAGGAGGTCGGAAGGCCTGGCGATGTGAAAGGCGCCAGAAGCGACGAAGAGGATATGGTCGGTCTTGATGGTCCCGTGCTTGGTGGCGACGGTCGTGCCTTCAATCAGCGGCAGGAGATCGCGCTGCACGCCTTCGCGCGAGACATCGGCGCCGCCGCGGCCCTCGCGAGCGCAGATCTTGTCGATTTCATCGAGGAACACGATGCCGTTGCTCTCGACCTCGGCTACTGCGTCGCGGACGATCGCGTCCTGATCGAGCAGCTTATCGGCCTCGGCGGCGATGAGCGGCTCATGCGCCTCCTCGACCGTCATGCGCTTGGCCTTGGTGCGGCTGCTCTTACCGAAAATGTCGGCGATGTTGATCGCGCCGATCGAGGCGCCGGGCATGTTGGGCAGTTCGAACATCGGCATGCCGGAGCCGCTTTGCGGCAGTTCCACCTCGATTTCCTTGTCGTTGAGCTCGCCCGCGTGCAGTTTGCGCCGAAAGGCTTCGCGGGTGGCGGAAGACGAGGTCGGACCGACCAGCGCGTCAAGCACCCGCTCTTCCGCGGCAAGCTCCGCCTTGGCCTCGATGTCCTTGCGCTTGCGGCTCTTGACCAGCGCGATCGCGACCTCGATCAGATCGCGCACGATCTGCTCAACGTCGCGCCCGACATAGCCGACCTCGGTGAATTTCGTCGCTTCGACCTTGAGGAACGGCGCCCCGGCGAGTTTGGCGAGGCGCCGCGCGATTTCGGTCTTGCCGCAGCCGGTCGGACCGATCATCAGGATGTTCTTCGGCATCACCTCTTCGCGCATCGGCGACTCCAGCCGCAGGCGCCGCCAGCGGTTGCGCAGCGCGATGGCGACGGCGCGCTTGGCCTCCGCCTGACCGACGATGTAGCGGTCGAGTTCGGAGACAATTTCGCGGGGCGACAGATCCGACATGAGGTCACAGGCTTTCGAGGATCAGATTGACGTTGGTGTAGACGCAAATATCGGCGGCGATCCGCATCGAACGGCGCACGATCTCCTCCGCCTCGAGCGCCATCGGCATCAGGGCGCGGGCGGCGGCGAGCGCGTAATTACCGCCCGAGCCGATCGCTGTCGCCGACCCGAATTCATCGCCCTCGGGCTCGAGCACGTCGCCCGAACCCGACAGCGTGAAGCCGGACCCCTTGTCGGCGACGATGAGCATGGCCTCGAGCCGCCGCAGATAACGGTCGGTGCGCCAGTCCTTGGCCAGTTCGACGCAAGCGCGCGCGAGCTGGCTCGGATACTGATCGAGCTTGGCCTCCAGCCGTTCGAACAGGGTGAAGGCGTCGGCGGTCGCGCCGGCGAAACCTGCGATCACATCGCCCTTGGCGAGACGGCGAACCTTGCGCGCGTTGGATTTGACGACCGTCTGGCCCATGCTGACCTGACCGTCGCCGCCGATGACGACCTTGCCGCCCTTGCGCACCATCAGGATGGTCGTCGCATGCCATCCGGGCGACCGGGCGGCGGTTTCGTCAATCATCGGCGCTCGATCCTCAAGCTTTCGCCTCAACCGTTCGGCAGGGGCCGCATGTATGGGCGCGCGCCGCGGCGCGCAAGGGCGAAGGCCTCGCCGCAGCTGGCCGGTTCGGCCGCTTCGCGTCAGTTCAGAGTCTCGACCCAGATCGGGTTGGTCCAGGCCCGTCGCGGCCCGTCAATGACGACGATGCGAGGCCATTTGGCTGGCGGAGGGTTGCGCCACGCCCACTTCTTCGCTTCAGCGAACTCAATCGTCGCATGGGTGAGGCCGCGCCCGACGCGGCTCACCGCCGCCGACGAACTCGTGAGAAGGGCTATGGTGTGGGCGGGAGAGCACTCGACCCGCACCTCCTTGCGCGTGATCTCGACATTGTGGATGCGCGGGCCTTGGCTCGAAAAACTCACCGGCCTCCAACGAAAATGGGTCGGCCTTTTCGGGAGGTTGTCATATTCTTACATTCTAATATATAGAGATTTGAGATCGATCAAAGTCGTGGGTGCGCTTTGAAGCTATTCTGCCTCTGGCATTGAGGAGAGGAAAATATGGAAACAAGAAACTGGCCGGATTTCACCCGCAGTCTCAGCGCGGAGCTTAGGAACTTACGTGGCGGCGCCCCGAAGTGATGAAGGCGTTTGCAACTCTGGCGCAGAGCGCGCTGACTGGAGGGGCGCTTGACGGCAAGACGAAGGAACTGATTGCGATCGCCGTTTCGGTCGCGTCCCGCTGCGACGATTGCATCGGCTTTCACGTCAAGGCCGCGGTGGATCGCGGCGCAACGCGCGAGGAAATCCTCGAAACCTTGGGCATGGCGATCTATATGGGAGCGGGACCGGCGGCGATGTACGCCAGCCACGCGCTTGGGGCCTATACGCAATTCGCGGCGCCCAAGGCTGACGCCGCCTAAGGTGACCTCAGGGAGGCAAGATGTCGTTTAACTTGTTTTCGCGCTCCGGCCCGGGCTCTGATCCGGACGTTGTCGATTTTGATGACTTCGAAGAGGCCGTCGGCGCTGGCGCCTGGGCGGTGGTCGACGTCCGCGAGCCGCACGAATTCGCCGCGGGCCATATTCCAAACGCGATCAACCTACCCCTCTCGTCTTTCGATGCGCAGGAATTGCCGCAAGGAAAGCCGGTTGTTCTGATCTGCCAGGCCGGCGGGCGATCCAAAAACGCCCTGAACCGGGCGCGGGCGATCGGCCGCGACGACGTGCGCCATTATGCCGGCGGGATGACCGGCTGGCGCTCGCGCGGCGGCGATGTGACCCTCTGAGGCTCGACCGGGTCAGCTTTCCTCGGCTGGCCCGCGACATAAGTCTGCCGAACGGCGCGATCGTCGCCCATCATCATGAGCGCGAAGAGCTGGACCTCGAGATCGCCGCCCGCGGTCTCCATTCGATGCGCCAGCGCCGGCGTCGCGCGCGGATCGAGCGCGATGAGGTCGGCTTCCTTGCCGGGTTCGACCGAGCCGATGCGGTCGCCCAGGCCTAGCGCCCGGGCGTTGCCGAGCGTCATCCGATAGAAGGCGTTCAGGGCGGGCCATGACTGGCGATTGAGCTGAAGGACCTTGTAGCCCTCCGCAGCGGTGTGGAGCATTGAATAGCTCGTTCCCCCGCCGACGTCGGTTGCGAGCGCCATCCTGACGCCAGCCTTGGCGAGCCGCGCCTCATCGAACAGTCCGGAGCCGAGGAAGAGATTCGACGTCGGGCAGAATGCGGCGACCGAACGGCTGGCCGCGAGCTCGGCGACCTCGCTCTCCAGCAAGTGAATGCAATGGCCGAACACCGAACGGGGTCCGGTCAGGCCCGCGCGCGCGTAGACGTCGATATAGCTCTTCGCCTTCGGGAACAGCGCCGCCACGCGAGCGATCTCGGCCTTGTTCTCGTCGGCATGGGTCTGGATGTAGCAGTCCGGAAACTCACGCGCCAAGGCGCCCGCGGCGTCCAATTGCGCTTGCGTCGACGTCACCGCGAAGCGCGGGCTAATCGCGTAACCCAGCCGGCCTCGATTGCGCCAGCGCTCGATCAGCGCCTTGCTCTCGTTGTAACCGCGCTCAGCGGTGTCCATCAGCGCCGGCGGCGCGTCGCGGTCCATCATCACCTTGCCGGCGATCATCCGCGCGCCGCGCGCTTCGGCCGCGGTGAAGAACGCATCGACGGATTGCGGATGCACAGTGCAATACACCATCGCGGTCGTGGTGCCAGAGCGGAATAGTTCGTCCAGAAAGAACTCGGCTCCGCGTGCGCAATGCGCGGGATCGGCAAATTTCTGCTCCTCGATAAAAGTATAGTTCTGCAGCCAGTCGAGGAGCTGCGCGCCATAGGAGCCGATGACCTGGGTCTGGGGATAGTGGATGTGCGCGTCGATGAACCCGGACATGATGAATGAGCCGGCATGATCGTCGACAACCGCGCCCTCCGGTGCAAGGGCGAGAATGTCGCGCGCTTCGCCGACCGCCTCGATCCGGCCGCCGGCGACCAGGACCGCGCCGTCCTCGATGAGCGAATGAGCGGACACTCCGCTCGCCGCAGGATCGTCCTTGAACGACAAAACGCGCCCGCGAATAATCCGAGCGTTCGCGCTCAAGGCAGAATGTCCTCGAGGCGCAGCGCCGCGATCCGGTCGACCTCGACGAGCGCAGTCTTGGCCTCGGCGTCGGCATCGTTGCCCAGGCGGCGCTGGAAAGCGGCGAGAATGTCGGCTTTGCCCTTGCCTTTGACCGCCATGATGAAAGGAAAGCCGAAGCGGCCGCGATAGGCGTCATTGAGCGCGCCGAACTGGCCCAATTCCTCGGGTGTGAGCCGGTCGAGCCCAGCGCCCGCCTGCTCGCTGGTCGACTCGGCGGTCAGAGTCTTGGCCAGCGCCAGCTTGCCGGCCAGATCCGGATGGGCCTGGATCAACGCCCGCTTGTCGTCCGCCGACGCTTTCGCCGCCGCAGCGGCGAGCGCCTCCGCCAAGCCCTCGGCCGTGTCCGCGCCGGCCGTCAGACCAGCGTCGTATGCCGCCGCGGCGATCCGGGGCGAATGCTCGTAAACGCCGCCGAAGCGCTCAACGAACAGGGTGCGCGTGAGGCGCGACGGCTTCCAGCCGCCCGGCGGCGGATGCTTCCCTATCCAGCGGCGGGCGATGTCGAGCCGGGTGGGGATCCAGACGCGATCGTGGCTTGCGACGTAGTCGACGAACTTCGCCAGCGAGGCCGCGCGTCCGGGCCGGCCGACCAAGCGGCAGTGGAGGCCGATTGACAGCATTTTCGGCGCAACGTCGCCCTCGGCATAGAGCGTGTCGAACGAATCCCTGAGATAGGCGTAGAACTGATCGCCGGTGTTGAAGCCCTGCGCGGTCGCGAACCGCATGTCGTTGGAATCGAGGGTGTAGGGGATCATGAGCTGCGGCCCACGCGGTCCATCGAGCCAGTAGGGCAGATCGTCCGCATAAGAATCCGCGCAGTAGACAAACCCGCCCTCCTCCATGCCGAGCCTGACCGTGTTGATCGACGCGCGGCCCTGATAGAAGCCAAGCGGGCGGGCGCCGGCGACCTCGGCGTGAATCCGGACCGCCTCGGCGATATGGCGCGCTTCGACCTCGGGCGGGATGTCGCGATAATCGATCCATTTCAGCCCATGGGTGGCGATTTCCCACCCTGCTTCGTTCATCGCCGCGACCGCCTCGCGGTTGCGCGCCATGGCGGTCGCGACCGCGTAGACGGTGACCGGAACCGAGCGCTCCGCAAACAGTCGTTGCAGCCGCCAGAAGCCGGCCCGCGAGCCATATTCGTAGATCGACTCCATGTTCATGTGGCGCATGCCCGGCCAAGGCGCGGCGCCGATGATCTCGGACAGGAACGCTTCGGACGCCGCGTCGCCGTGCAGGATGTTGTTCTCGCCGCCCTCCTCGTAATTGATGACGAACTGCACAGCGACGCGCGCGTGTCCCGGCCAGTCGGCGAACGGCGGCGTCCGCCCATAGCCAATCATGTCGCGCGGATAGGTCTCGCCGTCCGTCATGCCCATCTATCCCCCGGCGCGGCCGTGATCGCCGCCGGCGCGACGGTACGACAGGATCGGGGTTTGCTCCAACCAGCTATAACCCGCGAAGCCGAGACCGATTGACGACCAAGGCGCCGAGGCGGGCTACGTCAGGCGCGGTATCTGCGCGCGATGACCAGCGAGCGAGGACCATGTCAACTGCTCATCCTCGACACTTTAATTTACGGCATCTCGCGTCCAGCTAGAATCGTCATTGCGAGGAGCGGAGCGACGAAGCAATCCAGGAATTGTCGGGCGCCCCACGTTCCCCTGGATTGCTTCGGCTCACGTTCGCAATGACGGCTACGTCGCTACTTAAACGCGACATGCTCTAGCAAGGAAAACTCGCCAGATAGTAGTGATCCCAAAGGGGTTGAACGCCGTAACCTTCGCAGCTCAGTTCGCTATGGCTCGCCTGCTCCAACCAATCGGCGGACTGGCGGCCTCGCGGCAAAGAGACTTGATCGGTTTCATCGTAGACCAGCCCGCTTGAGGCCCAGACCATGCCGCCCCAGTCGAATACGACCAAACGGGTACGCTGGTCGCTTGGGAGGGCAGCTATTCGCTGATCATAATAGGGTTTTGCGATAATAAAGTGTAGAACATCGCCGACATAGTTGCATGTTCTAACAAATCCAAACGGATTGAACGCGACACCGAGCAAAACGATTGGCAGGGCTGAAGCGACGACGCATTGCTTCCAGGCCTTTCGCATTGCGGATCGAACGCTTACGATCAAGGCTCTTTCGCCCGCTATGATCCAAACAAACAAGAGGCCGGGTATCCCGATCATCACGTAGACAAAATTGGTCCCCAACGGGGAAGCTGCGAACACGATCAGGGCCAAGGGGACGCCAAGCCCGATCGCAAGCGGCCAGCGCGGAAAGCGGGAGTGCGCCGCCGTTTCCGCGATCGAGTGGGCAGAAATTCCGGCTCCAGTCACCAATCTCGCCCTGAATTCCGCTCGAGCTCTCTGTCCATGCCCGCACCCTGGGGCCGCACTATGGCGCGCGTGGACGTTGCGGCGATGGCCCGCCCTAAGCGCCGCTCGGAACAGCGGCGAGCGCCGGTCTTTGTGCGCCGCGCTCAGTCCGCGATAACAGCGCTGGTCCCGGCCCGTCTCGGTCCGCAAAAATGCTAGAGAAGGCCGAAAGGCGTCCTGTCCGGCGTCCGAGGGCCTCATGACCGACATTTCCCTGCGCTTCGAGCCGCCGTTCGCCCGTATCGTTCTCAACCGCCCGGACCGCCGCAACGCGATCACGCGGGCGATGTGGCGGGCGCTGCCGGCGATCCGCACGGCGATCGAGACGCGCGAGGACATGCTGGTCGCGCTCGTCCAAGGCGAGGGCGCGCATTTCAGCGCCGGCGCCGACATTTTCGAGTTTGACGAGGTCTTCCGCGACGCCGCAGCGACGCGCGATTACGGCGATGCGGTCCAGGACGGCCTCAGGGCGCTGATGGATCTCGACCGCCCGACCATCGCAATCATCCGCGGCGTGGCGGTCGGGGGCGGGCTTGGGCTCGCGCTCGCTTGCGATCTCCGGTTCTGCGCCGCCGACGCCCACCTTGCGATCACGCCGGCCAGGCTTGGCCTCATCTACGGCCATGCCGAGACGCGCCGGCTGGTCGAACTCGTCGGCCCGTCGCGGGCCAAGGACCTTTTGTTCACGGGGCGGCGGGTCGAAACCGACGAGGCGCTGGCGATCGGGCTCATCGACCGGCGGATCGAAACCGCGCTCGAGGAGACAGTGCTTGGTTATGCGCGCGGGCTCGCCGAGCTCAGCCAGGCCTCGATCCGCGGCGCCAAGCGCGCCGTCGCCGCGATCGCCGCCGGCATGAGCGTCGAGACGCCCGCGTTCCGAGCGCTCGCTGAAGCTGCCGCGCTGGGGTCGGATTTCGCCGAAGGGCGGGCCGCCTTCGCGGCTAAGCGGGCGCCGAAATTCGCCTTTCGCGGGCCGACTGCGCCGCTGGCTCACAGCTAGCGTGCGGCTTTCCCCGCATGTCTCCCCTTGTCGTCGCGGTCCTTGCGCTGGTCGGCTTCGCCTCCGGCTTTGTGGACGCGATCGCCGGCGGCGGTCTGCTGATGGCGCCGGCGCTCGCGCTCTCATCCGTTTGCGGGATCCGTCTCCAGGATGCCATGTTGGATCCATGCTGAATGACGTGAAGCCGCTGGGCGACCCTCCGGCCTATGTCGATCCAATAAGCGGTGAGAAATATCCGATCTCGGAACCGCGGTGGCGTTCCGACACGGGCGCTCCGCTCATGATCACGGCCCTGCCGGGGCTCGGTCGCGACATGATCGATACCGCGGAACGGTCGCTGTGGCGCTACGCGGCCGCCCTGCCGGTTGACGTTCCTGATCCGATCACAATGGGAGAGGGCTGTACGCCGCTCGTCTTGCGCACATGGCGCGGCGTCCCTGCCCGGTTCAAGCTGGAATGGTTTTCGCCCACCGGGAGCTTCAAGGATCGGGGCGCCTCGGTAATGGTCTCGATCCTCCGCGGCCAAGGCGTGACGAGACTTCTGGAAGACAGCTCCGGAAACGGCGGAGCGGCGATTGCGGCTTACGCGGCGGCCGGCGGCCTGGCGGCGAAGATTCTCGTCCCGGCCTCCACGCCGCATGACAAGACGGTGCAGATGCGCAGTTACGGCGCCGAGGTCGAGTTGATCCCTGGAACTCGCCAGGATACCAGCGACGCCGCAGCGCGCCAGGCCGCCACGATTTTCTACGCCGGCCACAACTGGCAGCCGTTCTTCCTGCATGGGACGAAGACGTTAGCCTATGAGCTTTGGGAAGATCTGGGGTTCAGCGCGCCTGACAATATCATCATCCCGACTGGCGCGGGGAGCAACATCATGGGCTGCGATATCGGCTTCGGCGAGCTTCTACGCCGCGGCGAGATCGCAAATCGGCCGCGGCTGTTCGCGGCGCAGCCGGAGAATTGCGCGCCGCTTCACGCAAGCTTCATGGCCGGGTCCAACGATCTGGCGCCAGTTGAGGTTCGCCCAACGATCGCGGAAGGCGCGTCGATCGCGAAGCCTGTGCGAGCCGGCGAAGTCCTGGCCGCCCTCCGGCGTTCCGGCGGCGCGACGGTTGCAGTTTCCGAAGTTGAGATCGAAGGGGCTTTGTTCGAACTGGGCCGGATCGGCCTCTATGTGGAGCCGACCTCAGCCATCGCCGCCGCCGCGTTCACAAAACTGCTGGACCGTGGCGTCGTTCAACCCACTGAGACGACTGTGCTCGTGCTGACGGGCGCCGGCCTGAAGACGACACAGCGAATCGGCGAGTTCATGGGCGCGCTGCCAACACGGTAAGGCGGCCGCATCGCGTTTTGCGCCCCCCCAAAAGCGTCGTCGTCAGCTGCGCGATGGCCTTGAGGCTCATGGCCGCGCCCGGCGGCCTGCTCGCATTCCTGATAATATCGAGCGACGGCGGTTGACGCCTTCGGCCGGACGGGCCTATAAGCCGCGCGAGCAAGGCTGGGCCCTAAACCCGGCCCGTTATTTTTTTGAGCGGCGGCTTCCCTACGCCGCGCAGGGAACGAAGACTCCATGGCCAATACCAAGTCGGCCCAGAAGGCGGCCCGCCAGACCATTCGCCGCACTGCGGTCAACAAGTCGCGCCGCAGCGAGATGCGCACCTATGTCCGCAAGGTCGAGGAGGCGATCGCCTCGAAGGATCCGAAGGCCGCCGCCGTGGCGCTGAGCGAGGCCGAACCCAAGCTCGCCCGCGCGGCGCAGAAGGGCATCGTGCACAAAAACGCCGCATCGCGAAAAATCTCCCGCCTGACCAAGCGAGTCAAAGCCCTCGCCGGCTGACCGCCGGTGCTTGAGAGTGCGCCTTAGGCCGGCGCCGCTCCCGCGATGACCGACGTCCCTCCTGACCGGCTCAGCGTCGACCCGGCGAGTCCCTTTTATGACCAAGCCGCTTTGGCCCGGGGCATCGGCGTCAGATTCCGGGGCGTGGAACGGCGCGACGTCGAGGAATATTGCGTAAGCGAGGCATGGATCCGGGCGGCGGCCGGCAAGGCGCTCGACCGCCGGGGCCAGCCGCTGGTGATCAAGATGACGGGAACAGTCGAGCCGTATTTTTTCACCCCCGCCGCGCCCGCTGCTGACGGAAACTGACAGTCGAAGCGCATAGGAACGGACCGGTCAAACCCGGAGTCCTTCCCATGAATGTCGGTTTCATCATCGTCTACGTCGACAACGTCGCCGCGAGCGAAGCTTTTTACGCTTCGATCCTCGGGCGTCCGGCGGTCGATTCCTCCCCCACCTTCGCCATGCTTCCGGCCGCCCCCGGCCTGATGCTGGGCCTGTGGCGCCGCGACGGAGTCAGCCCGAGCGCAACTTCCGGTGGAGGAGGGGAGATCGCTTTTCCTGTGGATAACGACGCGGCCGTCGACGCGAGGTTCGCCGATTGGAGCAGCCGCGGCGTCCGCATCGCGTTGCCCCCGACCAAACTCGATTTCGGGTATTCGTTTGTCGCGCTCGATCCGGAGGGCCAGCGCCTGCGCGTTTTTGCGCCGACGCCGAACTGAACCCGCGAAACGGGCATGCGGCCGCGGCCAGGGCGTCAGACCTCAGGCCGCCACCCGCCCGCTCGCGGTCAGAGCCCCTCGAACAGCGCCGTCGACAGATAGCGCTCGGCGAACGACGGGATGATGATCACGATCGTCTTGCCCGCGTTCTCCGGCCGGCGGCCGACGTCGATCGCCGCGGCGACCGCGGCGCCGGAGGAAATGCCGACCGGGATGCCTTCGATCCGCGCCACCAGCCGGGCGGTGTCGAAAGCGGTCTGGTTGCCGACCGCGATGATCTCGTCGATCACGCTGCGATCCAGGATCGGCGGGGCGAAGCCCGCGCCGATGCCCTGGATCTTGTGCGGTCCCGGCGCGCCGCCGGACAGGACCGCGGAGTCTTCCGGCTCGACCGCGATCATGCGCACGCTCGGCTTTCGCGCCTTCAAAACCTGGCCCACTCCGGTGATCGTGCCGCCGGTGCCGACGCCGGCGACGACGAAGTCGACCTCGCCGAGCGTGTCGTTCCAGATTTCCTCCGCGGTGGTGCGGCGATGGATCTCAGGATTGGCGGGATTCTCGAATTGCTGCGGCATGACCGCGCCCGGCGTCGAATTGACGATCTCGTTCGCCTTGGCGATCGAGCCTTTCATGCCTTGCGCGGCGGGGGTGAGGACCAATTCGGCCCCGAGCAGGGCGAGCATCTTACGCCGCTCGATGGACATCGATTCGGGCATCACCAGAATCAGCCGGTAGCCGCGAGCCGCCGCCACGAACGCCAGCGCGATTCCAGTATTGCCGGAGGTGGGCTCGACAAGAACTCCGCGTCCTGGCGAAATCCTGCCTTGCGCCTCGAGCGCGTCGATCATTGCGACGCCGATCCGGTCTTTGACGCTCGAGATCGGATTGAAGAACTCGAGCTTGGCCAAAAGTCGGGCGACGACGCCCTTCTCCTTGGCGATCCGGTTCATGCTGACAAGGGGAGTATCGCCGATCGTGTCGGCGATCGACGCGAAAATCCTTCCGCGCCCTGGCGTCCGCCGCGCAGCGCCTCCATCTGTCATTTGACCGCTACTCCAAAATGTTCGCCGGGCACGCACGATCCCGCGCGGCCCGACGCTAACATTTTATGCGGAACGAAACTATAGAACGCCACAAATATCGAGGTCAGATGGCAAAATCGCCAGCCGCCTTCTCGTCGTCGAGCACATGGGCTTTCTCGGCCGTCTCGCACATCTGCTCGACGGTGATCGAATTGAGATTGGAGAGAAAGGTCTCCCCCGCCTTGCGCACGGCCGGATCGATCACGCGCTCGAGCAGCACCGAGTTTGAGCCGAGATCTTCCGGATCGGCGGTGCTGAGCGACATCGCGGTGCGCACGATCTCGCCCACCGTTATGCGTCGGCGCTCGCGCGCCAGCTCGTAGCCTCCCCGCGGTCCACGCACGCCTTTTAGGATCTTGGCGTGGACCAGCCCCTGGAGCAGAGTCTCCAGGTGACGGGGGGGCAGCTTGTGACGCGCGGCCAAGGACTTGGCAGCAACCGGGGCCGACCGCGAATGCAACGCGACATCGACAACGGCGGCGATGGCGAGAACGCTCCGTCGCGATAATAGGTTCATGTCATACCTCCTACGATGAGCGCCCGGTGGAACCGAATCCATTTGAGCCACGGACGCTCGACGTGAGCCGCTCGCTCGCAATCAGAGCGATGCGTTCCACAGAACAAACGACGAGTTGCGCTATGCGCGCGCCTCGCCGAACGGCAAAGGGCTTTGTTCCAAAATTGATCAGGATGACGCCAATCTCGCCGCGATAATCAGAGTCGATCGTCCCCGGACTGTTGAGAACCGTCACCCCGTCCCTTAGAGCCAGCCCTGACCGGGGCCGGATCTGCGCTTCAAATCCCTTAGGCAACTCAATCGCCAACCCGGTCGCGATCAACCCGCGCGACCCAGGGAGCAACACAACACCCTCGCCGGCCGGCACCGCGGCGAGGAGGTCCATCCCCGCCGCATCTTCACTCTCATACGCCGGCATTTGCAACCCCTCGGCATGCGAGAAGCGCCTGTAAACAATCGTAATCATTGGCGTCTCGCCAATTCGAGCGCGAGACGGCGAACGATGCGGGCGGCGACCTCGGCTTTGGTCATCGGCGGCCAGGATTCCGCGCTGCGGGCGTCGATCACTTCAACCTGGTTGGTCTCGCCGCCGAATGTCGAAGTGCCTTCACCGACACTATTGGCGATGATGAGATCACAGCCTTTGCGTCGTAATTTGGCCTTCGCATTGGCCGTAACGTTTTCGGTTTCGGCGGCGAAGCCAATCACAACGGCCGGCCGCATTGTGGTCTTCTTGGAAACTTCCGCAAGTATATCGGGGTTTTCCACGAGGCGAAGGGTCGGAGACTTTTTCGCGCCCTTTTTGATCTTCTGGCGGGCGACGCTCTCGCTTCGCCAGTCGGCGACCGCCGCGGCGGCGATGAACGCGTCAGCCGGCAGCGCCGCCTCGACCGCCTCCTGCATCTCGCGGGCCGATCCGACGTGAATGACCTCAGCCCCGGCGGGATCGGATAGGCTGACCGGCCCGGTGATGAGGGTCACCCTTGCGCCGGCGCCAAGCGCCGATTGCGCAATTGCATGGCCCTGCCGCCCGGAAGACCGATTGCCGATGAACCGGACCGGGTCAATCGGCTCGTAGGTCGGCCCTGACGTAACAATGATATGTCGGCCGCTGAGCGGACCCGAATCACTCGGGAGCGATTTCGGGCGAATCGCCGAGCGCCGTTCCCGCCGCCAGCGCCTGTTCAATCGCCTCAACGATAGCCGGGGGTTCGGCCATCCGGCCCGGCCCGAATTCCCCGCAGGCCATCGGCCCCGAGTCGGGACCGACGATGAGGACGCCGTCGTCCCTCAGCCGGTCGAGGTTGCGGCGGGTCGCGGGGTGCAGCCACATTCTGACATTCATCGCCGGCGCGGCGAGCACCCGTTTATCGGTCGCCAGCAACAGGGTGGTCGCCAAATCGTCGGCCGCGCCGGTGGCCATCCGGGCAAGAATATTCGCGGTCGCGGGCGCAACGACGATGAGGTCGGCGGCGCGCGACAATTCGATATGGCCGATCGCGGCTTCGTCGATCAGACTGAACAGATCGTCGCGGACCGGCTGTCCGCTGAGCGTCGCTGCCGAAAGGGGAGAAATG
The DNA here is from genome assembly GCA_963794155.1 of uncultured Alphaproteobacteria bacterium. Classification (GTDB taxonomy): domain Bacteria; phylum Pseudomonadota; class Alphaproteobacteria; order Rhizobiales; family Beijerinckiaceae; genus Roseiarcus. The sequence goes on from CAWCCX010000016.1 coordinate 705,482, forward strand.
AATTGCCGTGCGGCCGCGGTCATGACGACGCGAACCGTCGCCCCGCGGTCTTTCAGCCGCCGGATCAACTCCAGCGCCTTGTAAGCCGCAATTCCTCCACTAATGATCAGGAGAATGCGCGCGCGCGACAGCGGAATGCCGGTCATTCACCAGGGCCTAGGATAGCCCGCAGCGACGGGACTGCGCCCGTAACGCAAGCGAAACTCTTGAGACAGTGCGCGAAACGTCCATCTGCGTTTTCGTCCGCTTCTGCCCCCCGGCCTGCGGTTGAGTCGGCAGTGATTCTATTGCCACCAACGATACCAGAGGATTGCCACGAGGGTTAGCGAAAACGCAATTAACACAATTGTGGTGTTGGCGATGCGCGATTGCGGCGGCGGGTTGTAGAGACCCCTCCCGGACCCGGCGCGGCCGCGTCCCAGGCGGCTCACGATCTCTTCAAGGCGGCCCTGAGCATCGGCGAAAACGGGGCCGGGACTAGAGTCCGCCGCAGCCGCAAAGCGTATTAGGTTTGACGACACTCGCCCTATGGTCACCAATGATACCACAAGAATGCCAGGACCGACGCCAAAGCTGCGAAGCCTAAAAAGTGAATAATGGATCGGGAGAAACCGTGCTCGGCGTCGGTGACCGCCTCATTCGCGTCCGTTTCGAGCCGAGCAGCGATTTTCTCCAGGCGCCGCGGAGCATCGGAGAGAAATAACGCGAGAGAGGACAGCCCGCGGGTCAAGTCCTCGAGCCGTCCGACGGGCCCGAGATTATCGGCAATCCAGGCCCCTACGACCGGCTCGGCGGTCGACCACATGTTGAGCTGAGGATCGAGCTTTCGCGCCACCCCTTCGACGACGACCATGGTCTTTTGCAGCATGACCAGCTCGACCCTGGTGGTCATCTCGAACAGCGCCGTGATTTCGAACAAAAGCGTCAGGAGCTTCGCCATCGAGATCTGATCGGCGGTGCGAGAATGAATCGGTTCGCCGATGGCGCGAATCGCCTGGGCGAAATCCTCGACCCGATACGTGTGGGGCACGTAACCGGCCTCGAAATGAACTTCCGCCACCCGCAGGTAATCCCGGCGGATGAAGCCGTACAGGATTTCCGCGAGGAACCGGCGCTCCTTGCGCCCGAGCCGGCCCATGATCCCGAAGTCGACGGCGACGATGCGGCCCGCCTCATCGACGAAGAAATTGCCCTGATGCATGTCGGCGTGAAAAAATCCGTCGCGGAGCGCAGTGCGCAGGAATGTCTGAATCAGTGTCCGCGCCAGGGCGGGAGGATCGAACCCGAGCTGGATCAAACGGTCCGGATCGGTCAGCGGAACCCCGTCGATCCACTCCATCGTCATCACTTCGCGGGTGGTGCGGTTCCAGTCGATCGTCGGAGCGCGAATATCCGGATCGTGACTGGAATTTTCGGCGAATTCTGACGCGGCCGCCGCTTCGAGCCGAAAGTCCATCTCCATGCGCACCGAGCGCGCGAGTGTCTCGACGACCTGGACCGGACGGAGCCGGCTGAGCTCCGGGGCGAAGCGCTCCGCGAGTCCAGCGGCGAAGAACATGTCCCCCAGATCGCGCGCAAAACGGCGTTCGACGCCGGCGCGCAGCACTTTGACCGCGACCGGCCGCACGCCGTCGGCGGTCTGCGCCTCGGCGCGATGGACTTGCGCGATCGAGGCCGCCGCGACGGGCTCGCCGAAGCTCTCGAACAGCGATTCGATCTTGGCGCCGAATGAGGTCTCGATGATGCCGATCGCGGTCTCCCGGCTCATCGGGGCCACGCGGTCCTGCAAGCGCTCGAGCTCGAGGGCGACCTTGGCCCCGACAATATCGGGACGGGTCGAGAGGAATTGCCCGAGCTTGACGTAGGAGGGCCCCAACCGGTCAATCGCGCGAGAGAGGCCGGTCAGCCGATCGACGTTGCGCTTGGCGATCAGATTGGCGAGAGCGAGCGGCAGGCGAGCGACCGGGGGCAACAGCGCCGGGTCGACGCCCAGGAACGCCCCCTCGCGGGCGAATACGTAAGCTGCGCGCGCCAGCCGCAAGCCGTGGCCGAGCGACGACAGGAACGACATTATTTAGAGCTTCCAGGCCGAGTGGATCGCCACGATCCCTCCGCTCAGGCGCGTGAAACCAACGCGCGTGAAGCCGGCTTCCCCAATCATCTCGGCGAAAGAGCCGGGGGGCGGAAACTTGCGTATCGATTCGACAAGGTAGCGATAGGAACCGCCGTCGCCGGTCACGACCTTGCCCATCGCTGGGATCGCGGCGAAGGAATAGGCGTCATAAATTCGCTCGATCACCGGCAAATCGACGCGCGAGAATTCGAGGCACAGGAAATGTCCGCCGCGCTTGAGCACCCGATAGGCTTCGCTGAGCGCGGTTTCGACCCGCGGCACATTGCGGATGCCGAAGGCGATCGTATAGGCGTCGAAGCGCGAATCGGCCAATGGCAGCGCTTCCGCATTGCCCTCGATGAACGTCAGTCGGCTCGAGAATGAGCGCCGAGCCGCACGCTCCTCCGCCAGCTTGAGCATGTCGCCGTTGACGTCGACAAGAGCGACCGTCGTCAGCGGACCGCCCGCCGCCGCCACCCGCATCGCGACATCGCCCGTTCCGCCGGCGACGTCGACATGCGCGAACGGCCGCCTCAGCGATGGGCGCACCTTGGCGACGAGAGCATCCTTCCACGCCCGGTGCAGCCCGAATGACATCAGATCGTTCATCAGGTCATAGCGACCGGCGACCTTATGAAAGACGTCGTCCACCAGGCCCTGTTTCTCATCCAGAGGAACGGTGCGGCGGCCGAAGTGCGTGTCATCGCGCGCGGCGGGCATTCGGGGCTCTCCTTGAGGGCGGCCCGAACCTTAACCTGCCGGGCGCATGGCGTACACCAACGCCGGTCAGTCCATCCGCACCGGGATGCCCGCTTCGGCCATGCGGGCCTTGGCCTGCCGAATTGTGAATTCGCCGAAATGGAAGATCGACGCCGCCAGCACGGCGCTGGCGTGGCCTTGCTGGACGCCGTCGACGAGATGGTCGAGATTGCCGACCCCGCCCGAGGCGATCACCGGTATGGCGACCGCGTCGGCGACGGCGCGGGTCAGCTCGAGGTCGAAGCCCTGCTTCGATCCGTCGCGATCCATGGAGGTCAAGAGGATTTCGCCCGCGCCGAGAGCGGCGACCTCGCGCGCGTAGCCGATCGCCTCGATCCCGGTCGGCCGCCTTCCGCCATGGGTGAAGATTTCCCAGCGCGGCGCGGCGTCAGGCGCGGATGTGCGCTTGGCGTCGATGGCGACCACAACGCACTGGGCGCCGAATTTCTCCGCCGCCCGACGCACGATCTCACGGTCGGCGACCGCAGCTGAATTGATCGAGGCCTTGTCGGCGCCCGCGAGCAGGAGATTGCGGATATCGTCGGTGGAGCGGACGCCGCCGCCGACCGTCAGCGGCATGAAGCAGACCTCGGCCGTGCGCCTCACCACATCGAGCAGGATGCCGCGATCCTCGTGGCTCGCGGTGATGTCGAGGAAGCACAATTCGTCCGCGCCAGCCCTGTCGTAGGCGACCGCGCTCTCGACCGGATCGCCCGCGTCGCGCAGATTGACGAAATTGACGCCTTTGACGACCCGACCATCCTTGACGTCGAGACAGGGTATGACGCGGGCCTTGAGCGTCACTGCGCGAACCCCGCCGGCCTTTTCGCTCCGCCGCCTCGCTTCGGCCGAAGCAGAGCCAGCGCGGCGCGCGGATCGAGCCGGCCATCATACAGGGCTCGCCCGACGATGGCGCCGGCGAGAGGGGCGCAATCGGGCTCCGTGAGCCGCCTGACGTCGTCGATCGAAGCGAGTCCGCCAGAGGCGATGACCGGGATGTCCAGCGCGTCGGCGAGCGCGATTGTGCTTTCGAGGTTGAGGCCGGCGAGCGCGCCGTCGCGGGCGATGTCGGTATAGATGATCGCGGCGACGCCTGCGTCCTGAAACCGGCGCGCCAGGTCGAGCGCGGAAATGTCCGCGGTCTTCGCCCAACCCTCGATGGCCACCACGCCCTCGCGGGCGTCGACGCCTACGGCGATCCGGCCCGGATAGAGCCGCGCCGCCTCGCGCACGAAATCGGGATCGCGGACCGCCGCGGTGCCGATGATGACCCGCGTCACCCCGCTGTCCAGCCAGCCGCGGACCGTCTTCAAGTCGCGAATGCCCCCGCCGAGCTGCAGCTTGATAGCGAGATTGGCGAGAATGCCTCGAACCGCCTCGGCGTTGACCGGCCTGCCGGCGAACGCTCCGTCGAGATCGACGACATGAAGATAGTCGAATCCTTGCGCCGCGAACGCCCTCGCCTGCGCGGTCGGGTCGGCGTTGAAAACGGTTGCGCGCTTCATGTCGCCATGGACGAGCCGGACGCACTGGCCGTCCTTGAGATCGATGGCGGGAAAAAGGATCACGGGCGCCACCTGAGGAAATTGGCGATCAGCGCCAGACCGAGCGTCTGGCTCTTCTCGGGGTGAAACTGCGTGCCGGCGATGTTGTCGCGGGCGATGATCGCCGTCACCGCACCGCCATAGTCCGCGGTCGCCACCACGTCGCGCGCGTCATCGGGGTAGAGTTGAAACGAGTGGACGAAATAGGCGTGCAATCCGCTCGGGCCGGTCCTAATCCCATCCAGAAGCGGATGGGTGCGCTGAAGGTCGAGGGTGTTCCACCCCATGTGCGGTATCTTCAATCGCGGATCGCGCGGCTTGATCGGCGCGACGTCGCCGGCGATCCAGTTCAACCCGCCGACGACCTCGTGTTCGAGGCCCCGCGTCGCCAGGAGCTGCGCGCCGACGCAAATGCCGAGGAACGGCCGCCCGCGATTGCGCGCCGCCTCCTCCATCGCCTCGACCATGCCGGCGACGCCGTCGAGCCCGCGCCGGCAGTCGGCGAACGCGCCAACCCCGGGAAGGACGACACGGTCGGCGGCGAGCACGTCCTCGGGGCGCGCAGTGACCTTGATCTCATCGCTCGCGCCGGCGTCGCGGGCGGCGCGCTCGAACGCCTTCCGCGCCGAGTGCAGATTGCCCGAGCCGTAATCGATGATGGCGACATTCATCGCATGCCGCGCTAAAGAGCGCCCTTGGTCGACGGCGTCCTGCCGCCCTCGCGCGGGTCGAGCGCGATCGCGCCGCGAAGCGCCTTGGCCACGCCCTTGAAGCAGGATTCGGCGATATGATGGCTATTGACGCCATAGAGCGTCTCGATGTGCAGCGTGAGCCCGGCGTTGCCGGCGAAGGCCTGGAAGAACTCGCGCACGAGCGCCGTGTCGAAGGCCCCAATCCGCTCGGTCGGGAATTCGGTCCTGAAGACCAGGAACGGCCGGCCCGACACATCGAGGGCTACCCGCGTCAGGGTTTCATCCATTGGCAGCAGGCAGTCGGCATAGCGGGTCAGGCCTCGCTTGTCCCCAAGCGCTTTGGCCAATGCCTGGCCCAAGGCGATCCCGACGTCTTCAACCGTGTGGTGATCGTCGATGTGGCGATCGCCCTCGGCCCGAATGGTAAGGTCGATCAGGGAATGACGCGCCAGCTGATCGAGCATATGATCGAAAAATCCGACGCCGGTCGCGACGTCGGCGACGCCCGACCCGTCGAGATCGAGGCCGACCTCGATGCTCGTCTCCTTGGTCTTGCGTGTGATTGCGCCCTTGCGCATGACGATTCCGAAGCCTTGCCGTCTCTTTTGCGCCGGGGTGATAGCAAGCCCAGCGGCGCTTGGCCACAAAAACGGCGCCTCTGCGCAGCAAACGGCAAATGCCTAAGGGTTAATGGCGGGGGGTTCGCCCTGAGCCGAAATTCGATTAGTAAGGGCGCAAATCGCGCGAGACGCGAACGAACCATCCAGCCAGCGCAGGGAATGAAGACGGCATGAAACCGATAAAATTCGGGGTGGGTCAGGGCGTCAAGCGGGTCGAGGACGTTCGCCTGATCAGGGGCCGCGGCAACTACGCCTCGGACGCGGTCGACGGCGCCGAGCTTCGGGCGGTCTTTCTCCGCAGCCCCTATGGGCATGCCAGGTTCCGTATCGAGGACCTCGAAGCCGCCCGCGCGGCGCCGGGCGTCCGGGGCGTCTTTGTGGCCAGCGATTTCAGCAATCTTGGCCCCCTGCCCTGCCTTGCGCCGGTCCCGAACTCCGACAAGTCGAAGACGCCGCTAAAGCCCTATCCGGTGATGGCGGAAAACGAGGCCGATCACGTCGGCGACATCATCGCCATGGTCGTCGCCGATACCACGCATCAGGGGCGCGACGCCGCCGAATTGATCGGCGTCGCCTGGGAAGGGCTTCCGGCCGCCGTCGACATGGAGGAGGCAGTGCGGCCCGGAGCGCCAGTTGTCTTCGCCGGGGCGCCTGGCAATGTCGCCTATGACAATCATATCGGCGACAAGCAGAAGACCGACGCCGCCTTCGCGCGGGCGGCGCGCACCGTTAAGATTAAAATAGTCAATCCGCGCGTGGTCGCCAACTACATGGAGCCGCGCGCAGCGGTCGCCGAGTACGATTCGCATTCCGGCCGCTTGACTCTCAACGTCGGAAGCCAGGGCGTCCATGCCATCCGGGACGTCGTCGCCGACGAAATTCTGAAGATTCCGCGGACCCTTCTTCGCGTGGTGACGCAGGACGTCGGTGGCGGTTTCGGCACCAAGCAGATGGTCTATCGCGAATATCCGCTCGTTCTGGCCGCGGCCCGCAGACTCGGGCGGTCGGTCAGCTGGACGGGAGATCGCAGCGAGCATTTCGTCGGCGACGCGCAGGGCCGCGACAATGTGACCACGGCCGAAATGGCGCTCGACGCCGACGGTCGGTTTCTCTCCCTGCGCGTCGACATCCTGGGCAACCTCGGCGCCAATCTCACCATGTACGCGCCCTATATCCCCTGGCTCGGCGCGACAATGGCGACCGGGCCCTATGACATCGGCGCGCTCTACGTCCGCTGCCGGGGCGTCTACACCCATACGGTTCCCGTCGACGCCTATCGCGGCGCCGGACGACCGGAAGCGGCCTATGTGCTCGAGCGCCTGGTCGATGTCTGCGCCAGGACGCTCGGGGTCCCGCCTGAGGAGTTGCGCGCCCGCAATTTCATCAAGCCCGAGCAGATGCCCTATCACACCCATACCGATCGCGATTACGACGTCGGCGAGTTCGAGGGCGCGATGCGCGCCTGTCTCAAGAAGGCCGATCATGCCGGTTTCGCCGGCCGGGCCGAGCAATCGAAAGCGCATGGCAAGATCCGCGGCTTCGGCATCTCGAGCTATATCGAATGCACCGCCTGGAACGATTCCGAGGAGGGCTCGGTGACGCTCGAGAAGAACGGCGATTTCACCCTGCTCATCGGCACGCAGTCGAACGGCCAAGGCCACGAGACCGCCTACGCCCAGGTTGTGTCGCAACATCTTGACGTGCCGCTCGAGCGGGTCAAGGTCGTCCAGGGCGACACTGACCGGATCCCGACCGGCTTCGGGACCGGGGCGTCGCGGTCGATCCCGGTCGGCGCGGTGATGGTCACCCGCGCCTCGCAGACCTTGGCCGCGTCACTGAAGGAGCTTGCGGCCGACAAGCTCGAGGCCGCGGTCGCCGATCTCGAAATCGAGGACGGCAAGGTTAGGATCGGGGGCACGGATCGCGCGATATCCTATGCAGAGATCGCCGCCCTTCCCTCAGCGACGGCGGCGAAACTGACGGCGACTGAGTCCTATGCGCCCCCGAACGCGACCTATCCCAACGGCACCCACGCCTGCGAGGTCGAGATCGATCCGGAAACGGGCGAAACGTCGATTGTCCGATACACGGTCGTCGACGATTTCGGCTTCACCCTGAACCCCCTGCTGCTCGCGGGACAGGTCCACGGCGGCATCGCCCAGGGCGTGGGCCAAGCCTTGATGGAGCGCGCGGTTTTCGACGAAAACGGCCAATTGCTGACAGCGAGCCTGATGGATTATTGCCTCCCGCGGGCCGACAATCTGCCGTCCTTCGACTTCGAGACCCGCAACGTGCCCTCGATCACCAACCCGATGGGCCTCAAGGGTGCCGGCGAAGCCGGATCGATCGGATCGACGCCGGCGGTGATGAACGCGATCGCCGACGCTCTCTGGCGGGCCTATCGCGTCGAGCACATCGATATGCCGGCGACGCCGTTCGCGGTTTACAGCGCGATTCACCGCTCAAGCGCCGGACTCTAGGGCAGGGCGCCCCGCTCCGCTTCGCCACCCGCAATCAGCCGGCGCGGCGCAGGGGGGTGGCCGCGGCGCAATGGTCGGCGATCTCGGCGACCAGCGTCGGCAATAGCGTCGCTGGCAGGTCGTGGCCCCAGCCGCGGATTACCCTGAGCCGCGCGCCGGGAATGTTGGCGGCCGTGTCGCGGCCCGCCGCAACGCGAATGAGCGGATCGTCCGCCCCGTGCATGACCAGCGTCGGGGCGTTGATGCGCCGGAGCGCCCGGACCCGGCTGCGCGCCGCCTGGACGGCGATAAGATGCCGGGTCCAGCCATCCGGATGATGGCGGCGGCGGAGCGCGCGCTCGACCTTGGCCCGAAGGTCCGAATCGCTGGTCGGGTATCCGGGGCTGCCGATTAGCCGCAGAAACTCGATCGTCTCCGCAATCCCGCGCTCGGAATTGCGGCGTGCGCGCCGTCGAAGCAGGCCCTGCAGCACGCGCGGGCTCGGTCCCGGCAACGTCGGGTTTCCGCTCGTCGACATGAGCGAAACCAGGCTCTTGACCCGCTCGGGATAGTCGGCGGCGACGATTTGCGCGATCATGCCCCCCATCGAGGCGCCAACGACATGCGCACGATCGATTTGGAGCGCATCCATGAGCCCGATCGCATCGCGCGCCATGTCGGAAAGGCCGTAGCGCGGCCGCACCGGCAGCCGCAAGGTGGCGCCGGCGAGCAGCGCGGTCGCCTTGAGCGGCCCGATCGCTGGCATTTTCGTCGACAGGCCGGTGTCGCGATTGTCGAAGCGAATGACGCGGAAGCCTCGGCTCGCCAGGCCCAGGCAGAATTCGTCCGGCCATGCGGTGAGCTGCATGCCGAGGCCCATGATGAGCAGCATCGGCTCGCCGTTGCGAGGCCCGATCGCTTCATATTCGATGTCGATGGCGTTCGCTTTAATGGTCGTCACTTGTCTCTCGTCAATTCCGGCGCCGATAAGAATTCCGTCGCTCGCCCGCCCTGCCGCCGGCGAAGCGGCGATTGGACGATGCTCACCGCGGGCGTGGGCCTTAACCGCCGACGGCCAAAGATGACAGTCTTATTACACTCCTTGACCCTCCCTCAACTGATTTAAAAAAGGCCACCGCCAACAACGCCGAGGAGGTGGGCCGCTGTCTCCGGGGGCCGGACGCGTGACAAGACGGCGAGCGCCCGCTATGTCCGCTCGCCCCGCGAGGTTCTGCTGACACCGGGATTGGAGTTATCGCCGATGAAATCGCGCTGGTCGGATTCAGAGTTTCGATCCGTCGTCGACGGCTACGTCAAATCCGGGCTCAATCTCGATCTGGCGACCCGCGTCTATACCACCCGCCTCCTCGGTTCCGATCCGCAATTGGTCCTGCATGGCGGCGGCAACACCTCAGTCAAGACGGTCGTAACCGACGCCGACGGCAGCGAGATTCCTGTCCTCTGCGTCAAGGGCAGCGGCTGGGATATGGGCGCGATCGAGCCGCCCGGCTTGCCGGCGGTGCGATTGAAGGAACTCGCCGCGCTCGCCCGCTTCGATACGCTGTCGGACGTCGAGATGGTGCGCCAGCAACGCCGGCTATTGATGGATCCGGCGGCGCCCAACCCGTCGGTCGAAGCGATCCTGCATGCGCTGATCCCGGCGCGTCACGTCGATCACACCCATGCCAACGCCATCGTCGCGCTGACCAACCAGCCGGACGGCGAGTCGTTGGTCGCCGAGGTCTTTCCCGACAGCATCGTCGTTCCCTATGTGATGCCCGGCTTCGACCTGGCCAAGGCCTGCGCCAAGGCGCTCGCCGCGGCGCCAGGCGCGACCAGCATGATCCTGATGAAGCATGGGATCTTCACCTGGTCCGACGACCCGCGCGAGAGCTACGAGGCGATGATCGAGCTGGTCGATCGGGCCGAGCGTCGCCTGGCGAAGGGGCGGCCGCGGCCATTCTCCCAGGCGCCGCAACCGCAGAGCCTCGCCTCGCCCGCCGAGATCATGCCGCTCCTGCGGGGCCGTCTTGCGCAGCCGACCGGAGTTGAAGGCCGCCCGAAGCGGATGATTCTGACCTTCCGCACCAGTCCCGCGATCCTCGATTTCTGCAACGCCGAGAACGCGGCCGATCTTGCCTCGCGCGGCAATGCGACGCCGGACCATGTGCTCCATATCAAGCGCAAGGCCGTCGCCTTGCCTGCGCCCGAGGCCGGCAAGCTTGACGCTTTCGCCGCCAGGCTCGACTCGGCGCTCGCCGATTATGTGGCCGACTACCGCGCATATTTCGAACGCAACAACGCCCGGGTCGGCGGCGACCGGATCATGCTCGATCCGCTGCCGCGGGTGTTCTACGTCGCCGGCCTCGGGATCTTTGGCGCCGGCGGCTCGGCGAAAGCGGCGAAGATCTCCGCCGACATCGCCGAGGCGACCGTCGAGGTGAAAGCGAAAGCGGAAGGCGTGCACGGCTGGGTTCCGCTGCCGGAAGCGGAGATGTTCGACGTTGAATATTGGTCGCTGGAACAGGCGAAGCTGGCCAAGCAGATCGAGAAGCCGCTCTCCGGCCAGATCGCTGTCGTGACCGGCGGCGCGAGCGGTCTTGGGTTGGCGGTCGCCAAGGCGCTGCGCGAGGAGGGCGCGGAAGTCGCCGTCCTCGATATTGCAGCCGAGGCAGCCGCCAAGGCGGCGAAGTCGATCGGCGCGCTCGGCCTGGCTTGCGACGTCACTGACGCTTCTGCGGTCGACCGCGCCGTGGCCGAGGTCGTGAAAACCTTCGGCGGCGTCGATGTCCTCATCTCCAATGCCGGAGCGGCGATCCAGGGCTCGCTCGTGACGGTTTCCGACGAGGCGTTCGAGAAGGCCTTCGCGGTCAATTTCTGGGCCCATCATTACGTGGCGCGGGCCGCGGTCCGGGTGATGGAGTCGCAGAAGACCGGCGGGGCGCTGGTCTTCAACGTGTCCAAACAGGCGGTCAATCCGGGGCCGGACTTCGGGCCCTATGGCACATCGAAGGCGGCGCTGATGGCGCTCATGCGGCAATACGCAATCGAGCATGGCGCGTCCGGGATCACCTCGAACGCGGTCAACGCCGACCGGATCCGCACCGGGTTGATGACTGACGAGATGGTGGCCGAACGCAGCAAGGCGCGCGGCGTTACCCCGGACGCCTACATGCGGGGCAACCTTTTGAGGCGCGAGGTGCTGGCGAGCGATGTCGCGGCGGCTTTCGTCCATCTGGCGAAGGCCCGGACCAGCACCGGCGCGGTCCTCACCGTCGATGGCGGAAACGTCGCCGCCATGCTGCGGTGAGGCGCAGGCGAGCCTCAGCGATCAACATCGTGTGATCCGGGTAGGCCGGGCCGTCGCCCGCGTCGCGCGGCGTCTTGCGCGCCCCCGCGGCAGTGCTACACTCTGCCGATCTGGCGGGCCGGAACGGAGGACATCATGCGCTCCACATTGGTTAAACTGGTCTTGGGCTGCGGGTTGGCGGCGGCGTTCGCGGCGCCCACGTTGGCGTGCGAATTCTATAAGCAGACGGTGAAGACCGATCAGACGGTCGTCCAGTCGCAGCAGGCGCCCGATCCGGCTCAGACCTCGACCACCGCCGATCCGCCGCAGACTGCCGAAACCCAACCGACGGCGGCCACCGGCTCGAACTAGCTCTACCAGCAGCTATCGCTGATACCGCCTGAAGGATATTGCTAGGCCGCGCGGCGCACGGGTCGCGCGGCTATTTATTTTTTCTCGGCGCCGGCGAAATTGGCCGGCCGCTTCTCCAGAAACGCCCGCACGCCTTCGACATATTCATCCCGTCCGCCGGCCTCGCGCTGCAGGTCGCGCTCGAGGTCGAGTTGCGCCTCGAGGTTCGCGCCTGACGAAGCCGCGAGGGCGCGCTTGATAAGGCCGAACGTGTGCGTCGGGCCGGCCGCGAGGCGCTCGGCGAGTGTGCGCGCTTCGCCCATCAGATCCTCATCGTCGACCGCGCGATAGATCATCCCCCAGGCGGCGGCCTCCTCCGCGCCGATCGGATCGGCGAGCATCATCAGCGCCCGGGCGCGCGCTTCACCAACGAGCCGCGGCAGCAAGAAAGTGCCGCCCGCGTCGGGAATGAGGCCGATCCGCGCAAACGCCTGCAGGAACTGAGCCGACTTGGCGGCCAGCACGATGTCGCCGGCGAGCGCGAGATTGGCTCCGGCCCCGGCAGCCGCCCCATTAACCGCGCACACGACCGGCTTTGGCAGACCGCGAAGCGCCCGTACAAGCGGATTGAGGCCCTTTTCAAGCGCCTGTCCGAGATCAGGTCGAGCGCTGCCGGGACCGAGCGCCCGGTCGGTCAGATCCGCGCCCGAGCAGAAGCCTCTGCCAGCGCCGGTGATGAGAAGCGCGCGACAGGCGGAATCCGCCGCCGCCCGCTTGACCGCCGCATTGAGCGACTCGATGAGGACGATATTGAGGGCGTTCAGGCGCTCGGGGCGGTTCAGGGTCAACGTCATGACGCCGGCCTCGAGGCGCTCGACGACCACCGGCTGAGACGAAGCGTCGGGGCTTGCGGTCACGGGCGTTTTCCCTTGAATTCGTTTGTCGCCGTCGAGCGGCGCGAGCGTCTATACTAGACGCCGGTCACGGGAGGCGACAATGGGACGAGTCGAGTTCGATCGGGCGGCGCGCGCCTTCCATCGCAAGCCTGCTCGCTCGAACCTTAGAGGGTCTTGAGCCATGGCCGCCGAAGCCTTCATCTGCGACTACGTCCGCACCCCGATCGGCCGCTACGGCGGCGCGCTCGCAGCCGTGCGAGCCGACGACCTTGCCGCGGCGCCGATCCGCGAGCTGATGAGCCGTCATCCCGGCCTCGCCGAGAAGGTCGACGAGGTTGTCCTCGGCTGCGCCAACCAGGCCGGCGAGGACAACCGCAACCTCGCCCGCATGGCGCTGCTGCTCGCCGGCCTGCCGGATTCCATTCCGGGCGCGACGGTCAACCGCCTGTGCGCCTCGGGCATGGACGCGGTCGCGGCGGCGGCGCGGGCGATCAAGGCCGGCGAGATTGAGCTTGCGATTGCGGGCGGGGCCGAATCGATGACCCGCGCGCCGTTCGTGATGGGCAAGGCGGCGACCGCCTTTCAGCGTTCGGCCGAGGTCTTCGACACCACCATCGGTTGGCGTTTCGTCAATCCGATGATGAAGAAGCTCCATGGCGTCGATTCGATGCCCGAGACGGCCCAAAACGTGGCCGATGAATTTCAGGTCTCGCGCCCCGATCAGGACGCGTTCGCGCTGCGTTCGCAACAGCGCGCCGCCGCCGCTCAGGCCAAAGGGACGTTCGACGCCGAAATCGTCGCGGTCGAGATCAAGGACCGCAAGGGGAGCGTAACCCGCGTCGTCAGCGACGAGCATCCGCGGCCCGACACCACGCTGGAGGCTTTGGCCCGGCTCGCCGGCATTGTCCGCCCCAACGGCAGCGTGACCGCGGGCAATTCCTCCGGCGTCAATGACGGCGCGGCTGCACTCATCGTCGCCTCCGGCGAAGCGGCCGAAGCGCACGGGCTTGCCCCCATCGTCCGCATCCTGGGCTTCGCTTCGGCCGGGGTCGCGCCGCGGGTGATGGGCGTCGGGCCCATCCCGGCGGTCACCAAGCTCTGCGAGCGGCTGAAGCTCACCCCCTCGAGCTTCGACGTCATCGAGCTCAACGAGGCCTTCGCCTCGCAAGCGCTCGCCTGCCTGCGCGGCCTCGGTCTTAGGGACGACTCCGATCACGTCAATCCGAATGGCGGGGCGATCGCCCTCGGCCATCCGCTCGGCATGTCTGGGGCCCGCATCGCCGGCGCCGCTGCGCTCGAGCTCAAGCGGCGGGGCGGCCGCTACGGCCTCGCCACGATGTGCGTCGGCGTCGGCCAGGGCGCGGCGCTGGCGATCGAGCGCGTCTGATTGTCGCGCCGGCGGGCTTAGGGGCCCAAACCGGCGATTTCGCCGCGCCAGTCTGATATGGCAGGAAAAGGCGGAAAAAAGGGAGGGTGAGGTCGATGGCCGCGCCAAGTCACGCCGCGCTGCGGAAAGTCACGCTGAACGCCGCGCGCTCGAAGGAATTCCCGGACGGCTCGATCCGGCACGGCTACGATTTTGTCGCTCCCCTGACCGACGACGGCCACATCGACCTCGAAGCCTGGAAGCAGCATCGCGGCGAATGTTTCGCCCACCGCTTCTGGGGCGGCGAGCCGGCGATGCGCGGCCTCCTGGTCCATCACGCCGGCGGCGCGGGCGGCTCGACCTGGGCCTTCGAATGGAAGACGGGAAGCAAGGACGAACAGGAGGAGGAAGGCTTCCGCTTCGGCGACCACGCCTTCAACGTCGGCGAGTACGTGTCGGTGCGCGAGGAAGACGGCGAGCTCCTGACCTTTCGCGTCGTCAGCGTCGGCAAGCCCTGAGGCCGTGACGCGCCCCGCGAGGGCCGACGTTCGAAGACCATGCAAGGGGCGCAATCCGCCGCTACGAGGATTGCCAGATCAATCGCGCCACACCCCCGCCGATCATGACGGCGCCCAGCGCCTTTGCGATAATGTCTCCCTTCGGAGCGAGCTTCTCCATGGCGACGAGAAGCGTGAGCGCCGCAATCCAGAGCAGATTCATCGCGCCGCCGACGAAGAGCAGCGCCATCAGCGCCCAGCAGCAGCCGAGGCAATAAAGACCGTGCCGGATTCCCATCCGCGCGGCTCCCCAAAGCCCGTCGCGCCAATCGGTCACGAGAAAGCCGAGCGGCGAGCGACACGCGCGAAGGCAGGCGTGTTTGAGAGGCGTGAACTGAAAAACGCCGGCGATGATCAGCAGCGCGCCGCTCAGCGCGGGCGACATGCTGACGATCATGGGCGATAAGAAACCCCCCGTCTGCAACGCCCATTGCGCGGCCGTCGCCGCCGCGCCGAACGCCGTCCATAGAGCGAGATAACCTCCGACGAAGGCGAGCGTCCTGCCGGCTTCTCCGCGGCTGCGATTCAGTGTCCCAAAGACCGACACCATCGGCATGGCGGTTGGAAGCATCATCGCCGCCATCATCACCGCCCACATGATGAACACCGCGGCCCAGTTCGCCGCCGACCAGTCGGACATCGGCATGGTCAGCTGGGCCGCCGGGCTGCCCATGTTGGTCGCCCCCCAATACAGAAGGGCCCAGCCGGCGAGCGCGGGAAGCCACACGATCAATCCGCTTGACGCTTGCGCCCGGATCGTGTCGCGAAGACTGTTGGCCATCTCGAAGTCAGACTTGGCGCGGGAGCGGGAAGAAGGCGCTTCCGCTAGTTCGACCAGTTGATCGCGGCGTAATGGCCATTTCGCCCCGAGTTGTCCCACCGCAGCCCGTAGTCAGTATACGTGCTGCCCGGACGGCCGGTCGCGAGCGCCAGCTTTTGCGGGTTGACCGGATGCCCTGTCTCAGCCCAGATCTCCCCGCCTTCGGCGAGCGTCGGCAAGGGCTCGACCGACATCGACAAGACGCCGGGGATCTCGCCCGATCGAGCCTTGCCGTTGATCCTGAAGGTTATCGGCGCCTTCTTGACGCCGAGGCTCTTGCCGAAGAGCGGCGCGAAGGCCGCCATCGGGCCGCCCCCGGCCCCGCTGAAAATGGCGCCGAGCGCCTCCGTCTGACGGTCGTCGGCGCGCTCGTCGACATAAGTTGCGCCGGTCCAATTGCCATTGCCCATCGGCCCATCGGACGACGCACAAACGACCAAGTTGAGATCGTCGAGCTTTACGTCGCCGTATGCGCCCTGGTTGATGTGAAAGAGCAGAGCGACATGACAATCGCCTTCCGTCGGCCGCGACGTGAGGGGCGGGCCCGCCGAGAACAGACAGGGGCAAACCACGCTACAGTTGCAGGCCTCGAAATAATCGCCGGAGAGGCTCCATTTTGTCTGATCTGGAGACGTGCTGGCCATAAGCGCTTTCCCGCCCTTGGGATCCGCACCGCTGTCGTGCGGCTCCGCTATCAAATTGCGACGAAACTGCGCCGAAATTGTGGAGCGCTAGGATCGATCACGCTTTCGCCTAGCCACGCCGCCCGCGCCCGCCTAATCTTCCCCCTCCAGGCGAAAGGCGTCAAAGACCCGTGACCGCACTCTCCGTCCGACAGCGCCAGGGCCGCCTCTCGAGCGAGGCGGTGGCCGCCCTCAATTCCGATCTCGCGGCCCGCTTCGGCAACCGCTTCACCGCCTCTGAGGCGATCCGCCAGGCGCACGGGCACACGCTGACCTGGCTCAAGAACGAGCCGCCGGACGCGGTGGTGTTCGCCGAAACCAGGGACGACGTGATCGACCTGGTCAAGCTCTGCGGGAGGCACGACGCGCCCATCGTTCCCTTCGGCGTCGGCTCGTCGCTCGAGGGCCATATCAACGCGCCGCACGGTGGCGTCTCGCTCGACCTCTCGCGCATGAACACCGTAACCGCCGTCAACGCCGACGATCTCGACTGCGTGGTCGAACCCGGCGTCACCCGCAAACAACTCAACGAGCACCTGCGCGATAGCGGACTCTTCTTCCCGATCGATCCGGGCGCCGACGCTTCCCTCGGCGGCATGGCGGCGACCCGCGCCTCGGGCACCAACGCGGTCCGCTACGGCACGATGAAGGACCTCGTGCTGTCGCTCGGAGTGGTCGTCGCCGATGGATCTTTCCTCCGCACCGGCACGCGGGCGAAGAAATCCTCGGCGGGCTACGATCTCACGCATATGTTCATCGGCTCGGAAGGCACGCTTGGGGTGATCGTCGAGATCGTGTTGAGGCTCTCCGGCATTCCCGAGGCGATCGCCGCCGGCACATGCTCGTTTCCCGACGTGCGCTCGGCCTGCGAGACGACGATCGAGACGATCCAGTCGGGACTGCCGATCGCCCGCGTCGAGCTTGTCGATGCGCTATCGGTTCGCGCCTTCAACACCTATTCGCACCTCTCCCTGCCCGAGCAGCCGATGCTCCTCGTCGAATTTCACGGCACCGAGGCCAGCGTCGCCGAGCAGGCGAGCCGGTTCGGCGACATCGCCGCCGCTCATGGCGGGGGGCCGTTCGCCTCCGCAACCAGGCCCGAGGAGCGCACGAAGCTCTGGCAGGCGCGCCACGACACCTATTGGTCGCAAATGACCCTGAGGCCAGGCAGCCGGCCGTTCGCCACCGACGCCTGCGTGCCGATTTCGCGCCTCGCCGATTGCGTCGAGGAGACGCTCGAGGACATCGCGCGCAGCGGCCTCGTCGCGCCGATCGTCGGCCATGTCGGCGACGGCAATTTTCACGTGACCCCGCTTATCGACCTGGAGAACAAGGCCGAAATCGAGGCTGCGGACGCGTTCGCCTCTCGCCTCGCCCATCGCGCCATCGCCATGGGCGGCACCTGCACCGGCGAGCACGGCGTCGGCCAGAAGAAGCGGGAATACATGGAAGAAGAGCACGGCGCGATCGCGCTCGACCTCATGCGCCGGGTGAAAGCGTCGTTCGATCCTGCAAACCTGTTCAACCCCGGCAAGGTGTTCTACGCGTGAGAGGACTTTCCCCTCGCCCCGCATGAGGGGTCGAAAGACACCGGTATCGCGACCAGCTATCCGGGGAGAGGGTTGGGGTGAGGGTGGGCTGGTTTGCTTAAGTCCGTTCGTCGAATGAGAACAAGTTCCCGCTGACGCGCCTCGAAGCGAGGCTCGGCTGGGACGTGATGAGGAAGCGAATGGTGAAGTGCGTCGTTCTGGCATGGGGGTCGCTGGTCTGGGATCCGCGCGATCTAAAGACCGCGGCGGAATTTAAGGCGGACGGCCCGCTGCTGCCGATCGAATTCTGCCGGGTTTCGAAGGACGGACGCCTCACGCTCGCGATCGACGAGAGGTTCGGCGATGTCTGCACGACCTATTCCGCCCCGAGCGCGTTTGTCGATCTCGACGCGGCGATTGAGAATCTGCGCAAGCGGGAAGGGACCATCGCGTCGGAGATTGGTTTTGTCGAACCCCCCGCCGGCGGGCAAAGCGACGTCGCGATGGAGCGCCATCCGCAGGCTGTGGCGACGATCGCCGCCTGGGCCGAGGCGAGCGGCTATGACGCCGCAATCTGGGCCGCGCTCGCCGGCAACTTCGAGGAAGCCGGCAAGGGCGGCGAGCCCTTCTCGGTCACCGCCGCCATCCGGTATCTCGAAAAGCTGAAGAAAGAGCGCCCGGACGCGTTCGACCTGGCGCTCGACTACATCCGGAAAGCGCCGCCCGAGGTTCAGACCCCGGTGCGTGACGAAGTCGCCAAGCATTGGCCTGCCTGACCGAAGTCAGGCCAGCATCGCCCAGGCCGCGATCGCGCCGTTGTAGCTCGTGTAGAATCCGCACACGTCGTAGACCGCGCCGCCCCAGTTGCCCTGGACCGTCGACGGAAGGGCGGAGTTCTGCGCCGGATCCGAAATGTTGCGCACGAATCCAAACGCGGTGTTCGTTTCCAGGCAGGCCTGGCCGATGACCGCGTCGTCCATCTCGATCGACGTATAGTTCTGATAGGTTCCGTCGGTCGTTCCGACCACGAAGGTCGACGCCGTCAGGAGCGACGCTCCGCCGCCGGTCTCATTGTCGATTTGCGGTTCGGGATCGCCCAGGCTGAGCCCGTTGGGATCGAGCTCGGCCACGGTATAGTTCGTGCGATAGTGCTGATTGAACTGCGAGCACAGGGTTTGAAGGTCGCTCGCCTTCATTGGCGCCGGAAACAGAAGCTGCGCGAACTTGGCGTTCGCCATCGTAGCCCCGTTCGCGCTCCATCCGTTCTTGTATTCCGGCCAGCTCGGCTGCGGTTTTCCGCTTTCGAACAGGGTACCGGCGCTGACCGCCCGGACGGTCCCGACATGGTCCTCAGGCTTCGTTCCGCCGGCCGTGCCGACCGAAAGGATGAGGCTCGGCTGGACTTCGGCGGCCAGGAGCTTGATCAGGTCAGTGAGGATGGCGCCGCCGGGCCAATCGAGATGAGTGTTCGATTTGAACAGCAGAACCGGTTGCCCATTCATTTCAACTGCCCGGTAGTAGCCCCAGTAGGTCCAACCCGATGGCCGGCCGGACGGCAGGTTTGCGGAATATTTCTCCCACCCGGTCCAGGTCCCTCTCGACCTCTCGCTATAGGGTGTCGCGGAGCCGCCGGCGCAGAAAACGTGTTGAAGAGCCGCCCATTCCGGCTCTGCCCACGTGATCACCACCGTCGAGGCTTTCGGCAGTTTGCTCGACGGGGTCGTGAGCAATTTCGGCGCCTGCTTGCCGACCAGCCCGTAATTAATCGCCGGAAGCGGGGCCCGTTGGCGAGGCCTGGCTGGAAGCTCAATTCCTCAGCCCCGCGCAAGGACATCCCGAAGCGCAGTTTGGGATTGTGACGATCAGCCATGTCTCCTCCTCGCATGGTCGGCGCATCCGCTATGGTCCTCGCACATGGCCAGAGAAGCCGCCGTGACCTGGGTCACACATCCATTTTGCTGAAATGACCCGAAGAAACTCGCCGCTCCGGTCACGCCGGTCTGCCGCCGCGGCCAAAACTTGACCTGCCGCAATATCTTCGCCGGAATTCAGTCGTAGCGTTGCGCTGTCGCTCACGGAGGAGGCGACAATGCTAAAGTCCATAGTCAACGGCCCCAAACCGCAGCCTGCGCCGCAATGGCGCAAGACCTTGGCCCGAATCCGACAGCCTCGCTCGACCGACGTCGAGCCGGAAGAGCAGCGCTCCCTTGAAGCCATGCTGCATTGGCGAGACCCGGTCGACAGGTTGAGGATGCTCCGCCGTCAACGCCATACGCTCGTTGACGACAATCCCGCGTCTGGCTGATGGCCGCAGTCATTGAGGGCGTCGCCTGTCGTGCGGGTAAAATTCCCGCGGAATTTTCTTGCTTGAATCAGAATTGCGTGTTATACGTTTTGGTATTCTCAGGATAAAAGCCCGCGCGGGTGGAGCGCGTTGGCGGGCGAATGGGAAAGGAAAGAGAATTTATTTTTTTCGCCCGTAACCCACTGAAAAGTCCGGATTCGGACGAATAGGACCAAATAAATCCAAGCAAAACCAAGCTAATTCCAAACAAAACCAAGCAAAACCAAGCCCACCCAAGAAAATTTACTTAGACTGACTGGAGTTGGCATTGCTTCGGGGGTTGCCTCCGGATCCCGGGGATCGCTCGCTCACGACCCCGTCGAGCCAGGCGATGAGGTCGCGCGTCACCTCGTCGCGGTTGGTCTCGTTGAGCATCTCGTGCCGCGCGTCCGGATAGATGCGGGTGGTGAGCCTGGCGAAGCCCGCCGCCTTCAGGTCCGCGACGAGGCCCTGGATATTCGCGCCGACCGGATCGCGCTCGCCGGAGAAGACGTAGATCGGCATCTCCTTGCGGATCGGCGCCAAGCTTTCTCGAACTCGTGACGCGAGGCAGCGCGTCGAGCACGTCGATCGCGAGCTGGGTGGTGAAGGGGAAACCGCAGAGCGGATCGGCGACATAGGCGTCGACTTCCTTCTCGTCGCGCGACAGCCAGTCGAACGCGGTGCGCGCCGGCCTGAACGCCTTGTTGAAGTCGCCGAACCACATCTGGAAGATGACCTGGCTTTTGCCGCGCTTGCCCAAACGAAGTCGCTCGGCGCGGGCGATGAGCCGCCCGAGCGTCGCAATCGCCGGCGGCTTGCCGTTCGAGCCGGAGAAGACTGCGCCGGCCAGCGCTTCCGAATGCTCCGCGACGAACTGGCGCCCGAGGAACGAGCCGAGCGAATGGCCGAGAAAGACGATCGGCGTCCCCGGCTGCTCGTTGGCGATGTGGCGGTTCAAGGTCCACAGGTCGCCGACGACCTTGCCCCATCCGCCCTCGTCGGCGAAATGACCGAGATCCGCCGGAGCCGCCTTGGATCCGTGTCCGCGATGATCGCTGGCGTAAACCGCGTAGCCGGCGGCGTTGAGCGCCGCGGCCAGGCGGGCGTAGCGGGCGCTATGCTCGGCGAGGCCGTGCGCGATCTGCACGATCGCCCGCGGGCGCCCTTCGGGCAGCCAGCGCCACGCCTGAAGGCTCTGGCCGTCGCTGGTCCGAAGCTCGAACGCGGCCGACTGCATTCCCGCTCCGCTTGCTCTCCCGGCCTACGAATGCGCCGGCGCGTCAGCGGTATCTGGCGTCGGTTCGAAGGCCGCGTCAAGCGGCCGGCGCGCTCCGGCTGGGCCCCTGCCCTGCGCGCAAAAATTGGTTCTCGCCGAATCATCCGCGATCGGTTAGGAGTGAAGTCCCATGGCGCGGTATATCTTCATCACCGGCGGCGTGGTTTCTTCGCTTGGCAAAGGTCTGGCTTCGGCGGCTCTCGGCGCGCTGTTGCAGGCGCGCGGCTATACCGTCCGCCTGCGCAAGCTAGACCCCTATCTCAATGTCGATCCGGGCACTATGAGCCCGACCCAGCATGGCGAGGTGTTCGTCACCGACGACGGCGCCGAGACCGACCTCGACCTCGGCCATTACGAGCGCTTCACCGGCCGCAGCGCCAACCGGCAGGACAACGTCACCACCGGCCGCATCTATCAGGAGATCATCGCCAAGGAGCGCCGCGGCGACTTCCTCGGCGCGACGGTGCAGGTGATCCCGCATGTCACCAACGCGATCAAGGACTTCATGCTCGAGGGCAACGAGGGCTTTGATTTCGTCCTGGTCGAGATCGGCGGCACGGTCGGCGACATCGAAGGCCTGCCGTTCTTCGAGGCGATCCGGCAGCTCGGGAACGACTTGCCGCGCGGACATGTGGTGTTCATCCACCTGACGCTTCTCCCCTTCATCCCGACCGCCGGCGAGCTCAAGACCAAGCCGACCCAGCACTCGGTCAAGGAGCTGCGCTCGATCGGCATCCAGCCGCACATCCTGCTCTGCCGCTGCGATCGCGAGATCCCCCGCGAGGAGCGGCGCAAGCTCGCCCTCTTCTGCAACGTTCGCGAGAGCGCGGTGATCGAGGCGCGCGACGCGCGGACGATCTACGACGTACCGGCGCTCTATCACGGTGCTGGCCTCGATCGCGAAGTTTTGGCCGCGTTTGGGATCGAACCCGCGCCCAAGCCCGACATGCGGCGCTGGGACAGCGTCTCCAGGGCCTATCACAATCCTGAAGGCGAAGTGTCGATCGCGGTGGTCGGCAAGTACACCGGGCTCAAGGACGCCTATAAGTCGCTGATCGAGGCCTTGACCCACGGCGGCATGGCCAATCGCGTGCGCGTCAAGCTTGACTGGATCGAGAGCGAGATTTTCGAGAGCGCCGACCCGGCGCCGAGGCTCGAGGGCGTCAACGGCATTCTCGTGCCCGGCGGGTTCGGCGCGCGCGGCGCAGAGGGCAAGATCCTGGCGGCGCGGTTCGCGCGCGAGCGCAAGGTGCCCTATTTCGGCATCTGTTTTGGCATGCAGATGGCGGTCATCGAGGCCACCCGCTCGCTGGCCGGGCTGCCTGAGGCCAATTCAACCGAATTCGGGCCGACGCCCGAGCCGGTGGTCGGCCTCATGACCGAATGGCTGCGTGGCAACGAACTCGAACGGCGCGAGACAGCCGGAGATCTCGGCGGCACGATGCGCCTCGGCGCGTATCGCGCCGATCTCAAGCCCGGCTCGAGGATCGCCGGTATTTACGGCGAAACCGAAATCTCCGAGCGCCATCGCCATCGCTACGAGGTCAATACCGCCTACCGCGCCCGGCTGGAAGCGAAGGGCCTCGTCTTCGCCGGCATGTCGCCCGACGGCCTTCTGCCCGAAACCGTGGAATTCGCCGATCACCCCTGGTTTATCGGCGTGCAGTTCCATCCGGAGCTCAAATCCCGCCCGTTTGAGCCCCATCCGCTGTTTGCGAGCTTCATCGCCGCCGCCAAGGCGCAAAGCCGGCTGGTGTAGTGGGGTCAGCGTCAGCGAGACGCCGCCGGCTCCAGCTCCGCGGAGAGCCCGGGCGTCTGTGCGCCTAAATAAATGGCGCGCATCCGCTTCAAGACGAACAGCGCGAGCAGCGCGGTGACGATATCCATTCCCACCGCGATGCCGAACACCGGCGTCCAGCTTCCAGTCGCGACCCTGACCGCTGCCGCGACCGGGCCGCCGAGGATCGAGCCGACGCCCTGGGCGATGTAGAGGAAGCCGTAATTTGTCGTCGCGTAGCGGCTGCCGAACGTGTCGGTGAGCGTCGAGGGGAAGAGCGAGAAAATCTCGCCCCAGCCGAAGAAGACGAGGCCCGAGAGCACGATGAAGGCGGGTGCGTTGTGCCGGAAGACCAGCAGCAGCAGAATCGCCGCCGCCTCCAGCCCGAAGGCCAGCCCCATGGTGTTCTCGCGGCCGATCCGATCCGACACCCAGCCGAAGAAAGGCCGCGTGAACCCGTTGAGGAGGCGGTCCACGGTCAGCGCGAACGGGAGGGCCGCGAGGCCCAGCACCAGAATGTCGGCGACGCCAAAGTCGCGGGCAAAATTGGCGAAGTTCGACGTCACCATCAGGCCGCCGGTCGACATCATCGTCATCATGACGAACATCAGCCAGAAGATCGGGGTCTTCAACATTTTGGCTGAGGCGACGTCCTTCCCGTGCGCCTGCGACGGGGCGGGGGTCGGTGTCTCACCGGCCCGCGGCTCGCGCAGGCCGAGCGCGGCGAGAACGCCGACGACGCCGAGGATGACCCCGAACACGATCAACGTCATCGGGGCGCCGGCTGAGGTCAGCATAGAGGAAATGGGAAATGTCGTCAGCATGGCGCCCATTCCATAGCCAGCCGCGACGATCCCGATGGCGAACCCGCGCCGGTCCGGAAACCACCTCGCCATGAGGCCGACGACGCCGACATAGACGATGCCGGTGCCGATGCCGCAGAAGAGCCCGTAAGTCAGGAACAGCATCCAGATGTTGTCGACCTGAGCCGAGAGAATCCATCCGAGCCCGGTCAGCCCCGCGCCAACTGCGACCAGCGCCTTGGGCCCGAACCGGTCGACAAGCCACCCTTGGGCCGGCGAGAACAGCGTCTGCAGGACGATCAGCATCGAGAATGTGATCTGCACCGTTGGCAGCCCCGCGCCCGTCGCCGCCTGGAACGGCTTTACGAACAGCGTCCAGACATATTGCGGGCTCGAGATGGCCATCATGACGATGAGGCCGAGCAGGAGCTGAAGCCATCGGGCGGGCGGGGCGGCGGACGGCGTGGGCATCAGGGGCTCCGAATGAAATCCAATCCATGTTTCTAGCAAGCCCCGTGCCCGACCCCCGGGCGGAGAGCGTGCGCCGCGCGCGCTGGACGAGGAGCGGACGATCTGGCAAAGCACCGGCTTTAAGGAAGGATGGCCGAGTGGTTTAAGGCAGCGGTCTTGAAAACCGCCGTGGGCGCAAGTCCGCCGTGAGTTCGAATCTCACTCCTTCCGCCAGCGCGCCAGGGGCTCTCCTCGATCCGGCAAGCCTCGGAAAGACCTCAGGAAAGGCGCCGTCGTTGATCCTCGTCCCCCCGCGATGACCGCGCCCGCCATCTTCACCCTGGGCACGCGCGGCTCGCCTTTGGCGCTCTCGCAGGCGAACGAGACGCGCCGTCTTCTGTCTGAGGCGCACGGCTGGGACATCGAGCGGATTGCGCTGAGCGTGATCCGCACCAGCGGCGACACGATCCAGGATCGCCCGCTTGCCGAGGCTGGCGGCAAGGGCCTGTTCACCAAGGAAATCGACGCCGCGCTCATCGCCGGCGCGATCGACGCTGCGGTCCACTCCGCCAAGGACCTGCCGTCGCTCGCGCCCGATGGCGTCGCGATCGCCGCTGCTCTCGCCCGCGAGGACCCGCGCGACGCTCTCGTCTCGGCGTTCGCCGACACGATCGAGGGGCTGCCGCATGGGTCGACGTTTGGCGCCGCTTCGCTCCGCCGCCAAGCGCAGGCGCTGCGGCTGCGGCCGGATCTCAGGCCAACATTGTTGCGCGGAAATGTCGAGACACGGCTGAGGAAGGCCGAGGCCGGCGAGGTCGGCGCGACCCTGCTCGCGCTTGCGGGCCTCAAGCGGCTCGGCCTTGACCATCGCGCCCGCGCCGTGCTCGACCTCGACGCGTTCCTTCCCGCCCCCGGCCAGGGCGCGATCGCAATCACCGTTCGCAGCGCCGACGCGCGCGCGCTTTCTGCGCTCGAGCCGATCTCGGACGCCGGGACCTCGGCGGCGCTCTCGGCCGAGCGCGCCTTCCTGGCCGAACTCGAAGGCTCCTGCCGCACCCCAATCGCCGGCCTCGCCCGCCTCGAGGCGGGAAGGCTCAGGCTCATAGGCCAAGTGTTGCGCCCGGACGGCTCCGAGCGCTTCGACGTCGTTGTCGAGGGCGCCGCCGACGACGCCGAGCGGCTGGGACGCGAGGCCGGGCGGGAGATCAAGGCGCGCCTGCCTGCAGGGGTCCTGGCGAAGGACGGCGGAGGCGAGGCGCTCTCGCGACCATCCCCCATTCGGTGATAGACTACGGTGTAGGGGTCGGCGAGCGCGTCGTCTCGCGCTCTTGACGCCAGCGTCCCGTCCGCCCCATTTCATGAGCCTTCACGAGCCCAAGCGACGATCTCTCAGGCGAGGATGACGACCATGGCCAACGACCAGATGATGGCGCAGATGTCGACGAAGCCCGGCTTCATCGCCGCGCTCGACCAGAGCGGCGGGTCGACCCCGGGCGCGCTACGCCTCTACGGCATTCCGGACAGCGAGTACACGGGCGACGACGCCAAGATGTTCGAGTTGGTGCACGAGATGCGGGTGCGCATCATCGCCGCGCCCGCCTTCACGGGCGACAAGGTCATCGCGGCGATCCTGTTCGAGCGCACTATGGACAGCGAGGCAAAGGGCAAGACGGTGCCGGCCTACCTCTGGGAGGACCGAGGCGTCGTCCCGATCGTCAAGGTC
The DNA here is from genome assembly GCA_963794155.1 of uncultured Alphaproteobacteria bacterium. Lineage (GTDB taxonomy): Bacteria > Pseudomonadota > Alphaproteobacteria > Rhizobiales > Beijerinckiaceae > Roseiarcus. The sequence continues at coordinate 731,515 of CAWCCX010000016.1, forward strand.
GACAAGGGGCTGGAAGCCGAAAAGGACGGCGTCAGCCTGATGAAGCCGATGCCGGACCTCGACAAGCTGCTCGCCCGGGCGGTCAAGCTCGGCGTGTTCGGCACCAAGATGCGCTCGGTCATCAACTTGGCGTCGAAAACCGGCATCGCCGCAATCGCAAAGCAGCAGTTCGAGTTTGGCGAGCAGATCGCCAAACACGGGCTCTTGCCGATCCTCGAGCCGGAAATCTCGATCAAGAGCCCCGACAAGGCTGGGGCAGAGGCGATCCTTCTCTACGAACTGCTGAAGGGGCTCGACGCCTTGCCCGCCGGCCGCCAAGTAATGTTCAAGCTGACGCTGCCCGAGGTTCCCGACTTCTATACGCGGCTCATCAAGGACAAGCGGGTCGCCCGGGTCGTCGCGCTGTCTGGCGGCTATACGCGGGCCGAGGCCGACAAGCGGCTCACTGCCAACCACGGGATGATCGCCAGCTTCTCGCGCGCGCTGGCCCAGGACCTCAGGCGATCGATGACCGATGCCGAGTTCGATAAGGCGCTGGCCGACGCCATCGACGAGATCTATCATGCCTCGACCGTCAAGGCCTGAGGGATGGCGGTCAGGTTTTATTACGCGTCGGGCTCCCCTTACGCGTGGCGGGTGTGGCTCGCGCTCGAGCTCAAGGGCATTCCCTATCATCTGAAAACCCTGTCGTTCGACGCCGGAGATCTCAAGACGGCGGAGTTTGCCGCACTGAACCCGCGCCGGCGTGTGCCCGTCCTGGTCGATGATGATTTCGTGCTCACGGAGTCCGCGGCGATCGTCGAATATCTCGAAGACCGATGGCCCAACGGCCCAGCGCTGTTCGCCCACGAACCGCGCAAACGAGCAATCCAGCGCCGCATGGTGCGCGAGGCCGACGACTATCTCGCCCCCGCCGGCACGCGTTTCGCGACGGCGCCCTCGGAAGAGACGGCGAAAAATCTCCGGCAGGAGCTCGCCATCTGGGAGAGCGCGGCGACCGTCGACTATCTGACCGGCGACCTCTCGGCGGTCGATCTCACGGCCTATCCGCTGATGGCGCTGCTTGCCCGGATCGCCGGCCGGAGGGCGGATTTCGTCAACGACGATTTCATCGGCCCCCATCTTTCGGCCTGGATGGATCGGATGCACGCGCTCCCGATCGTCCAGCACACCTGGCCGCCGCACTGGAAACAGTCCGCTCCGGCTTGACGGCTGGCGGCGCTCGCCCATGATGGGTAACCTGACCGAATGGACAGCGCCGACCACTACCGGGGACATCGCCATGAGCGCCGCGGCCGATAGGGTGTTTCTGTTCGACGTCGACAACACGCTCCTCGATAATGACGGGTTCCAGGATGATTTGAGAGGAGAGTTGCAGCGCAGGCATGGCGATCGCGCCTGCGCGCGCTATTGGGAGATTTTCGAGGAGCTCCGCGTCCAAACGGGCTACGCCGACTATCTCGGCGCGCTCGAGCGCCTGAGAATTGAGCGCCTCCACGATCCCACGCTCCTTCGGACCGCCAACTGGCTCATCGACTATCCGTTCGCCGACCGCCTCTATCCGGACGCGCTCAAGGTCGTCGAGCACGTGCGGCAATGGGGACTCCCCGTCATTCTCTCCGACGGCGACGCGATCTTTCAGCCGCGCAAGATCGCGCGCTCCGGCCTGTGGGACGCGTTCGCCGGCAACGTGCTGATCTACGTGCACAAGGAAAAGGAGCTCGGCGACGTCGAACGCTGGCATCCCGTCCCTCATTATGTCCTCATCGACGACAAGTCCCGCATCCTCGCCGCGGTCAAGGCGATCTGGGGCGACCGGGTCACGACCATCTTCCCGAAGCAGGGCCACTATGCTGTGCGCGAGCCGCCGCGCGACGGGGCGTCCGTCGATCTGGCGATCAACCGGATCGGCGATCTGCTGAGCCATGATCTGTCGAAACTGACGCCGTGAGTTGCGGCCCTATCCTCGCCGTCATGATTGGGCCTTCTCGTTCAACATTGGTTGAGAGCGCTCATACCTCTGTACAATTGAGCGTTCCGCTTTCATCGCCGTACAATTTCGTGCTGTAAGCTGGACGTGCGACGCCGCAAGGAGGCCGGAAATTCGCAGGGTGATGCTGGTCACCGCTTCCGCAACGGAGCGGGGTCATCTGGAGTGTTTTGGCATGTGGGACAATCCGCCGCGCATCCCCTTTCGGCCACGACACTGGACAAGTTTCCGCAGTCCGGTTAGCGAAGAGGAAAGCGGCGCGAGGCTAAAACAGCTCCGGGCCGAGAAGGATAGCCAATGGATTACCAGCGAAGCTTCGAGGAGGCGACCGCGCGCCTGAAGGCGGAAGGGCGCTATCGCACCTTCGCCAATCTCGAGCGCGACGCGAGCCGGTTCCCGATGGCGCAATGGCGTCCGCCGGGCGCCGAGAATAGTCCGCGTCAAGTGACGGTCTGGTGCTCGAACGATTACCTCGGCATGGGCGGCCACCCCGACGTGATCGAGGCCTCCGTCAGGGCGGCGCGCGCCTTTGGCGCCGGGGCCGGCGGGACCCGCAACATTTCCGGCACCCACAATCCGATCATCGAGCTCGAGGCCGAGCTCGCCGATCTCCATGGCAAGAAGGCCGCGCTCGCCTTCACCTCCGGCTGGATCTCCAATCTCGCGGCGATCTCGACCATCGCCAGCCTCCTGCCCAACTGCCTTGTCCTGTCCGACGCGCTCAATCACAATTCGATGATCGAAGGCGTGAAGCGTTCGGGATGCGAGAAGCGGGTGTGGCGGCACAACGATGTCGGCCACCTCGAAGCCTTGCTCGCCGCCCAGCCCCTCGACCGCGCCAAGCTCGTCGTGTTCGAGAGCCTCTACTCGATGGACGGCGACATCGCGCCGATCGCCGCGATCGTGGCGCTGGCCGAGAAATACAATGCTCTCACCTATATCGACGAAGTCCACGCGGTCGGCCTGTACGGGCCGCGCGGCGGGGGCCTGAGCGAGCGCGAAGGGCTCGCCGCCCGGATCGACGTCATCGAAGGCACGCTCGCCAAAGGCTTCGGTTCGCTCGGCGGATATATTGCGGCGAGCGAGGCGATTATCGATGCGGTCCGAAGCTTCGCTCCGTCCTTCATCTTCACCTCGACCCTGCCGCCGAGCGTCGCCGCGAGCGCCGCCGCCGCCGTCCGGCATCTGAAACGCTCGACCGTTGAGCGCGAGCGCCACCAGAACATGGCCAAGCTCGTCAAACACGCGCTGCGCGCCGCCGGCCTCCCAGTGATGGAAAATCCTTCGCACATCGTGCCGGTCATGGTCGGCGACGCGCGGAAATGCCGCGCGGCTAGCGAAATGCTGCTCGAGCGGCACGCGATCTACATCCAGCCGATCAACTATCCGACCGTCGCCAAGGGGACCGAGCGGCTCCGCGTGACCCCGACTCCGGCCCACAGCGAGGCGCAAGTCGCAGGGCTGGTCGAGGCGCTGGTCGACGTCTGGCGGACGTTGGGCCTCGAGTTCGAGGCGACGCGCGTGATCCCGCTCTTCCGCGCCGATGCGGGTGAAGACGCGCATTGCGCCTATCCGGAGATGAAGCGGGCGGCGGAATAGCCGGCGGTTCCGGGCCCGAGCATTTCATGTGCGCGACATGTCACCGCCCAGACCCTCGCCACAGTCCTCTTCCACAAAGGGAAGAGGGGCTGCTGACCCCCTCTCATTAGCCGGAGAAGCCTGGCCGAAGGGCCGGATGCGGGCTCCCAAGGCCCTCCTCGCCGCGCTTGCCGGCGAGCGGCAGCGGACGCCGCCAATCTGGCTCATGCGGCAGGCGGGCCGTTACCTGCCAGAATATCGCGATTTGCGCGCCAGGGCGTCGACCTTTCTCGACTTCTGCTATGATCCAGCTCTCGCCGTCGAGGCGACCTTGCAGCCGATCCGCCGGTTCGGCTTCGACGCGGCGATCCTGTTCTCCGACATCCTCGTCCTGCCTGACGCGCTCGGCCAGAGCGTCGCCTTCGAATCCGGCGATGGCCCCCGCCTCGATCCAATTGGCGACGCCGAGGGCCTGGCGAGGCTCAGCCACGAGCCCGACTGGAACCGGCTCGCGCCAGTGTTCGAAGCTCTCGACCGCCTCAAAACCGCGCTGCCGAAGGAAGTAGCGCTGATCGGCTTTTGCGGCGCCCCGTGGACAGTGGCGAGCTATATGATCGCCGGGCGCGGCACACCGGATCAGGCGCCGGCGCGGCTGTTCGCCTATCGCCATCCGGACCTGTTCGCGGTTCTAATCGATCGGCTCGTCGACGCCTCGGCGGAATATCTTTGCCGTCAATTGGCGGCCGGCGCGGAAGCGGTGCAGATCTTCGATTCCTGGGCCGGGGTGCTGCCGCCGGGTGAATTCGATCGCTGGTGCGCCGCGCCAATCGCAGCGCTCGCAGCCAAGGTCCGCGCCAAGGCGCCGCACGCGCCGATCATCGCCTTTCCACGCGGCGCCGGAACGCAACTGGCGAAATTCGCGTGCTTCGCCGAGATCAATGCAATCGGCCTCGACACGGCCGTCGAGCCCAGGGCCGCCATCGCCGCGCTCCCCGAGCGGCTCGCCTTGCAGGGCAATCTCGATCCGCTGGCGCTGGTCGCTGGCGCAGCGCGCCTCGATAGGGAGATCGCGCGCGTGATCGAGGGATTCGGGCCCCGCGCCCATATTTTCAATCTTGGCCACGGCGTCCTGCCCGAGACGCCCGTCGGACATGTCGAACGACTGGTCGCTCGAGTTCGTGGGAACCGGGCTCCGTGACCGTTTCGACGCCTGACGCGGATGCCCCGCGCTTCGAGCTTGCGCGCGACTGGTTCGAGACTATCCAGCGGCGGATCATCGAGGCGATGGAGGCGCTGGAGCGCGAGTTCGCAGACGCCGGCGCCGAAATCGCGCCCGGGCGGTTCGCGATCGAGCCCTGGGAGCGCACCGACCTGAGCGGCGCGCCCGGCGGGGGCGGGCGGATGGCGATGCTGCATGGCCGCGTGTTCGAGAAGATGGGCGCGCACCTGTCGGTCGTCCACGGCGCCTTCACGGCGGATTTTGCGGCGCAGATACCCGGCGCGGAAGTCGATCCGCGCTTCCGCGCCGCCGGCGTCTCCGTCATCGCCCATCCGTGGAGCCCGCACGTGCCGACCGTGCACATGAACACGCGGCTCGTTCAAACAACCAAGACGTGGTTCGGCGGCGGAGCGGATCTGACGCCGATGCTGGATAAGCGCCGCAAGCCGGACGATCCTGACGCGATCGCATTTCACGTGGCGATGCGGGCGGCCTGCGAGCGCCATCCGGGAGTCGCGGACGCCAAGCGTTTCAAAGCCTGGTGCGACGAGTATTTCTACCTCAAGCATCGCAACGAGCCGCGCGGCATTGGCGGCATTTTCTTCGACTATCTCAACAGCGCCGGCGACGCCGCAAATTCTGCGTTCGAGCCCGATTTCGCGTTCGTGCGCGACGTCGGGGAGAGCTTCCTTGCCGCCTACTGCGAGATCGTGCGGCGCAACGCCGGGAGGCCGTGGACCGAGGCCGAGCGCGAGGAGCAATTGGCGCGGCGCGGACGTTATGTTGAGTTTAACCTCCTCTATGATCGGGGCACAATTTTCGGCTTGAAGACTGGCGGCAACATCGCTTCGATCCTCTCGTCGATGCCGCCGCTCGCCCGCTGGCCCTGACCGCGCTTCAGAAGAAAACTCACGGAGATTGTCCATGGTCGACGCCGCTCAATCCGGCCGCTTTCGCATTGGCGGGGCGTTCGACGTCAACCGCCTCGGCTTCGGCGCGATGCGTATCGTCGGCCGCGGAATCTGGGGCCCGCCCCCGGACCGCGCCGAGGCGCTGAAGACTTTGCGCCGCCTGCCCGATCTGGGCGTCGACTTCATCGACACCGCCGATTCCTATGGCCCCGACTTCTCCGAAGAGCTAATTCGCGAAGCGCTCGCGCCTTACGGCAAGATCCGTGTCGCGACAAAGGGCGGGCTCGTACGCACTGGCCCCAACATCTGGATTCCACTCGGCCGGCCGGAATATCTGATCCAGCAGGCTCACACGAGCCGTTGGCGACTTCGGCATCGAGACGATCGACTTGTGGCAACTACACCGCATCGATTCGAAGGTGCCGGCCAAAGAGCAGTTCGACGCCATTGCCACGCTGATCAAGGACAAGGTCATCCGCTGCGCCGGCTTGTCAGAAGTGAGCGTCGCCGAGATCGAGGCGGCGCGGAAGGTCTTGCCGGTCGCCACGGTGCAGAACCGGTATAATTTCATCGACCGCGCGAGCGAGGCGGCGCTCGACTATTGCGCCAAACACAGCATCGGCTTCATTCCCTGGGCCCCGCTCGACGCCGGCGCGTCGGCCCGTCCCGGTTCGGCGCTCGATGCGATCGCCCGCAAGCGCAAGGCTGCCCCGGGGCAGATCGCGCTCGCCTGGCTCCTGAAACGCAGCCCAGTCATGCTGCCGATTCCCGGCACCGGCAAGGTCGCCCATCTCGAGGAGAACGTTGCCGCGGCCGCGATCAAGCTCTCCGACGACGAATTCGCGACGCTCGACTGCGCCGGGCGCAGGTGACCGAACTTTGCTGGCCGCGGCATAAGATGGCCTCAGCTCCTGAGCACGACACATGCGCCGCCGGCCGCCTCGAGGGCGGCGCAGAGCTTCTCAGCTTCCGGACGGTTTTGCGCCGGCAGTCGCACCCGATAGAATGGGCGGAAGCCGCGGCTCCTCACGACTGAAGCCAGCACGAACGGATTTTTTCCGCCGACGACGGAATAAAAATCGTGCTGCACGCGTTCAAACGCGCGCATGGCCGACCCGCGCGAGAAGCTGGCGGCGATCTGCACGCCCCAGGGCGCAAACCAGCCCGAGACGATCGGCGAGACGCCCGGGGCCGTACGCAAGCTGGCGATGAGGCTCAGGCATGACGGGCCGGCGGGCGCCGCCAACTCGGGCGGCGTCGGAGTGCGCCATTCCTCGGCGTCGTGCCCGGTGATCGCGAGCACATAGTCCTGGGTCTCGAACGGCAGCTGGCCTTTGCCGTCGAGCCACCTGTCGACCGCGGTCTCGCCAGCGTTATAGGCCGCCGCTGCGAGGCCGAGATTGCCGAACTTCCGCACGAGCTCACCCAGATACTTCGCGGAGGCGGGAATTGCGGACGCGGGATCGAATGGATCGGCAAGCCCTCGCGCCGACGCTGTGCCGGGCATGAACTGGGCCACTCCTTGCGCGCCCGCTGGACTGATGGCGTCCGCCTTGAAAGCGCTTTCGCGCCAGATGAGCTTGGTGAAATATCCAACCGGCAGCTCCTCGGCCTTGGCCGAGGTTTCGAGGATCCCGCATAGCGTGGCGAGCGCGTTGTCGGTCTCGGGACCGGCGTCGGCCCACGCCGCGCCGCCGCTCGGCCAAAGGATAAACGCGGCGATAGCGATAGCGATAGCGATCGCGCGCTCCTTCGCCGTTATCAGAGTCCGCATCCCGCCCCCAAATTGGCGCCACGGTTCCAATCCGGCTCCCTGTCCGGCCGCCCGGCACTGCGGGAAATTATTGAAGTTAAGCTGCGCGGGGAAGTCGCGTTCGCCGTCTCAGGCCGCTAAGCGCAAAGCGCTCACAACGCTTTGCGCCTGAACTCGGCGACGCCGGCCAAGCGGCTTTGCCTGCCAAACCGCCGATGCTATAGCGGCCCGAATGCGCCGCCTCGCGCTTTTCCCGCCAACGAAAGTCCGTTCCAGATGCCCAAGATCAAGGTGAGCAATCCGGTTGTCGAACTCGACGGCGACGAGATGACGCGCATCATCTGGCATCTCATCCGCGACAAGCTGATCCATCCTTATCTCGACATCGACCTCAAATATTTCGACCTCGCGGTCGAGAATCGCGACGCCACCAATGACCAGGTGACCATCGACGCCGCGGAGGCGATCAAGGTCTACGGGGTCGGCGTCAAATGCGCGACCATCACCCCGGACGAGGCGCGGGTGAAGGAGTTCCATCTCAAGGACATGTGGAAGAGCCCGAACGGCACCATCCGCAACATTCTCGGCGGGGTCATCTTCCGCGAGCCGATCATCTGCAAGAATGTGCCGCGTCTGGTCCCGAGTTGGACCCAACCGATCGTCATCGGCCGCCACGCTTATGGCGACCAGTATCGCGCTACCGACTTCAGGGTCCCGGGCAAGGGTCGTCTGACCATCCGTTTCGAGGGCGAGGACGGCAAGGTGATCGAGCGGGAAGTGTTCAAGTTCCCCGGCGGCGGCGTCGCCATGTCGATGTACAATCTCGACAATTCGATCCGCGACTTCGCCCATGCGTCGCTGAACTTCGGCCTCATGCGCAAGTATCCGGTCTATCTCTCGACCAAGAACACGATCCTGAAGGCCTATGACGGCCGCTTCAAGGATATCTTCCAGGAAGTCTATGACGGCGAGTTCAAGAGCCGGTTCCAGGCGCTCGGCATCACCTACGAACATCGCCTGATCGACGACATGGTCGCGGCAGCGCTGAAATGGTCGGGCGGTTACGTTTGGGCGTGCAAGAACTACGACGGCGACGTGCAGTCCGACACGGTCGCCCAGGGGTTCGGCTCGCTCGGCCTGATGACCAGCGTGCTCATGACGCCCGACGGGCGGACCGTCGAGGCCGAGGCGGCGCACGGCACTGTCACCCGCCATTACCGCGAACATCAGAAGGGCCGCCAGACCTCGACCAACTCGATCGCTTCGATCTTCGCCTGGACTCGCGGTCTCGCTCATCGCGCCAAGCTCGACGACAATTCCGCGCTCGCCAAATTCGCTTCGACCCTCGAGCGCGTCTGCGTCGAGACCGTCGAAGCGGGCTCGATGACCAAGGACCTCGCCCTCCTGGTCGGCCCGGAGCAGAAGTGGCTGTCGACTGAGGGTTTCCTCGACAAGATCGACGCAAATCTCAAGCAGGCGATGACGTAGCAAGCGACGGGTTTGACCACACAAGGCCATCAGCGCGAGCGTTAGCGAAACAATCTAGGAAGCGTAGGGCGCCGGCCGAAGTATGGGCGCAGTGGCGGTCGCGTCAGGCCGCGAGCCGCGCCGGCCGCAGTCGGCCAGCGAGCTCGATGAGCGCCAAATGATAGGCCCTCGCGGTGCGATGCGAGCCTTTGTAGCGCGCCATCACCACGTCGAGCAGTTCGATCATGATTTCGCCGTCGACCTCGGCCAAATGGTCGAGTGTCAGACCGCAAGGGTCGAGCGCGCCGATTAGGGTTTCGCGCAGGTCCTCGAATTCCGCCATGTCGCCGCGGACGAGCGCGCGCCAGACGCGCGCGTGCAGGCGGGTCAGATTGCGCGCAAGCTCCTGGTCGGCGATGATTTTGCGATAGGCGGAGATCAGTCGATCGTAGATGACCGGCTCGGACCACTGTTTGAGACCGGAAAAGCCTTCGGATAGGTCGACCCACGGCATGGCGGCGACTCCTTGGCGGCTCGTTTCGCGTCGCGAATCAGGAGGTTAGCCACGCGGAACGGCACTCAGACTGATTCATCATTGTTAACATAGTATGAATCCCCTGAATACGGTTTTCCACAGAAAGACGCTAGGTCATGGGCCGATTTTCCTTGACGTTACGGAAGAGACGAAGTTCCGAGCTCGGTGAATCGGCCCTGTCGCCCTGTCCCGAAAAGATTCGGCGCCCTTTCGGAAGATCTGGATCTAACAGCCGAATTGGCGCGACATCCAGGCGAACGATGAGCGCGGCCTGAACGTTATTTATTGACGTCACGACCGGCAGCGAACTCGGCTGGCCGGGTCTGACGGGCCAGCCCGTCGAGCACGGCGTTGATCATGCCGCTCTCCTCGGGGCCGAAGAAGGCGGCGGCGACGTCGACATATTCGGTCACCGCGACCCGGGCCGGGACGTCAGGCCGGCTCCGCAATTCGTAGAAGGCGGCCCGCAGAATCGCGCGCATGAGCGCTTCGACCCGCTTCAGCGGCCAGCCTTTGGCCAGCGCGTCGTCGAGGCCGCGGTCGATCGGCAATTGGTCGCGCAGCACGCCCGAGACCACATCGCGAAAGAAAGCGACCTCAGCGGGGGTGTATGAATCCCCCTCGATCTCGCGGCCGATCCAGTGCGCCTCGAACTCGGCCAGGATGTCGGCGAGCCCCTTGCCGGCGATCTCCATCTGATAGAGCGCCTGCGAGGCCGCGAGGCGGGCCGCCGAGCGCCGCTCGGACCTCTTCATCGCCGGGTGAGCCGGCGCTGAAGATCGGCGAGACCGATCGCCGCCCGCGCCGCTTCGCCGCCCTTGTCGCCGCGCTCGGGATCGGCGCGCTCCTCGGCCTGGACGATCGTGTCGGTGGTTAGAATGCCGTTTCCGAGCGCGAGCTTGCGCTCAACCGACATATCCATCAGCGCCCGCGCCAACTCACCGGCGACAATGTCGAAATGAAAGGTCTCGCCGCGGACGACGCAGCCGAGCGCAACCGCGCCGTCATATGGGCGGCCGGCCGCCTTCGCCGCGTCGAGGGCGATCGCCATGCCGACGGGAATCTCGAGCGCCCCCGATACGCTGACGATATCGTGGGTGGCGCCTGCGGCTTCAAGCGCGCGCGTCGCGCCGGCGAGCAGGCCTGCGCCGATCGATTCATAATAGCGCGCCTCGACAATGAGAAAACAACCGCCCTCGATGCGAGGCGCAGATACGGCGGCCCGGCGCGGCTCGGCCATGGACTAAATCTCGTGAGGGCTGCCTTTGAACAGCGCCAGTCCATAAAGGCCGGGAACGGGAGAGGCAAGGCTTGCGGCCTCTCAAGCTTTCGGCAAACGCCACACTCCATAGCGCCACGGGCGCGCCCACGAAGCGCGCGGGGCAAGCCGCCCGGGCGGCGGATCGTAACCCGAACCGCCCCAAGGGTGACAACGGCACACCCGCGCCAAACCGATCCAGGAGCCCGCCCAAAGGCCATGCCGCTCAATCGCTTCGTCGGCATAGGCCGAGCAGCTCGGCAAATATCGACACTGCCGGCCAACCAGGCTCGAGAGGGTGAGCTGGTAGAAGCGGATCAGCGCGTGGGCGGCGCGGCGCGGGGCGAGGACAAGCGCGCTCACGGCGCCGGCGCGGCCTCATGCGCCGCCTCGCGCGCGGCGATCTGACCGAGCGCGTCGGCGACCGCGTCGAACGTCAGCAGAGTCGACGCATGGCGAGCCTTGAAGCCCCGCACCGGCTCGAGAATGGCGAACTCAGCCCATTTGCCCGCAGGCGGTTGACCGTCGGCCTTTAACATCCGTGTCACCTGGTCGCGCAGCGTATTGAGCTCCTCGGTCGTGGCGCCCAGCACATGGCGAGCCATCAACGACGAGGAAGCCTGGCCCAGCGCGCAAGCCCTGACCTCATGCGCGAAATCGACAACCCGTCCGTCCTTGACGCAAAGGTCGACGATCACCGTCGAGCCACACAGCCGCGAATGCGCCCTGGCGGTCGCGTCTGGATTTGCGAGCCGCCCTAGCCGGGGAATATTCGCCGCCAGCTCGAGGACGCGGCGATTGTAGATCTCGTCGATCATCCTAGCCCGATCTTCAGTTTGTCCTATATAGGTGGCGAGAAAGCCGAAATCGAGGCCCTTCGGCAGGCGGGGCGAAAGCCGTGTGCCGAGGAGAGACGCGGATGGACGATAGCGCCAGATCCAAAGCCGGACCCGGTCGCGCGCCGGGCGAGGCGAGCGACCCGGAGGAGGGCTTGGCGTTCGTGCCGAAGTTCGGCGCCGACGGCCTCGCGACTTGCGTCACGGTCGACGCGTCGCGCGGCGACGTGCTGATGGTCGCTCACATGAACGAAGCCGCCTTGCAGGCGACGCTCGCGACGGGCGTCGTCCATTACTGGTCGCGCTCGCGCGGCGCGCTATGGCGTAAGGGCGACACGTCCGGCCAAACCCAGACGCTGGTCGAATTGCGTGTCGACTGCGACCAGGACGCATTTCTGGCTTTGGTTGAGGTCGGCGGCGACGGCGGCGCTTGCCACACCGGCCGACGTTCGTGCTTTTACCGACGGGTCGAGATGGACGGGGAGACAGCTCGGCTGGCGTTCCTCGAGCGGTCGACGACGACGGCCGACGGTCGGCGCGCGCCCTGACAGGCCGCCGCCAGGGTCGCGTCGAATTGAGTGACTTGACGTTAATTCTCTGGCGATGTCTGCGGCGCAAGCTTAAGTTTCGTAGCGGAAGGCGCGACGTGAGGCCATTTGCGGACGAGTTGGGCGATGTTCAAGGCGGGCTACCGCCGAAACGATACTGACCCGGCGTCGGGCGGCGGACGGTTCCGCCGGGCGAAAGTAGGCGTCGTGCTCGGCGCCGGCGCGGCGCGCGGCTGGGCCCATATTGGCGCAATGCAAGAGCTTGATGCGCTCGGATTGAGACCGGAGGTCGTGGTCGGCTCGTCGATCGGCTCGCTGGTCGGCGGCTGCTACGCGGCTGGCCGGCTCGACATGCTCGAGGGCTTCGCCCGATCGCTCACCAAAAGACGGGTGCTCGGCCTGCTCGATTTCTCGTTCACAGGCGGCGGCCTCATCGGCGGCGAGCGACTGCGCTCGAGGCTCGAGGCGGCGCTCGGCGGGATTCAAATCGAGGATTTGCCGATCCGATTCGCCGGCGTCGCCACCGAGATCGGCGACGGGCACGAGATCTGGCTCAGGCGCGGCTCACTGGTCGAGGCGATCCGCGCATCCTACGCCCTGCCGGGCGTATTCGAGCCGGTCAAGGTCGACGGGCGGTGGCTGTTCGACGGCGCGATCGTCAATCCGGTGCCGGTCAGCGTCGCGCGCGCGCTCGGCGCCGAGCGGGTCATCGCGCTCAACATTTCAAGCGACAGCGTCGGCCGCGGCACGGCCATTCAAGACCCGTTCGGCCGCTCGGAGCCGTCGACCGCGCCGGACGAGCCGGCCAGCGACGGCAGCGGCAAGATCGCGCGGTGGTGGCGCGTCGGATCAGTGTGGTCTCGCGCAGACGCCAACGCCGACGCCACGGCGCCGGGCCTGATAACCTCGATGGTGAGCGCGTTCGATATCCTCCAGGATCGCATCATGCGCTCGCGACTGGCCGGCGATCCGCCGGACGCCCTGGTGCAGCTCAAGGTCGGCAGGATCGGCATGTTCGAGTTTCATCGCGCCGACGAACTAATCACCCTCGGTCGCGAGTCGGTCCGCAAGGCGGCCGCGGAAATCATGCAGCAGGCCGAGTCGGCGCGGGTTGACGCCGGGGCCTGACGCCTCGGCGTCCCGTCTCAGGTCCTCAGGCGGTTGCGATATATTCGCGCAGCGCCTGGCGCTCGCTGTCGAGGGCGTTGACATGCCGCTTGACGACGTCGCCGATGGAAATGATGCCGATCAGGCGCCCGTTCTCGACGACCGGAAGGTGACGAAACCGACCCTCGGTCATCGTCTGCATCACGTGCTCGATCGTGTCGGCCTGGGTCACGGTGATGACCTTCGGCGTCATGTGGCGAGACACGGGATCTTCAAGCGCCGAGGCGCCATTTCGGCCGAGGACGCGGACCACGTCGCGCTCGGAAAGAATCCCTAAGACGCTGAGCGAAGCGTCCGAAACGACGACCGCTCCGACGCCTTTCGAAGCGAGGAGCCCTACGACTTCCTTCAGGGTGCGATGCGGCTGGGTGGTGAAAACCTCGCGCCCCTTGTCGGCGAGAATGCGCGCAACTGTCATCCTTCTCTCCCCTTTTCGGGCGGTCTTTTTGTCGGGCCGCCGCGGGGGCGGGAAGATGCGCCGGGAATTGGGCGCGATCAAGTCCTTCTTAAAGTCAAATTTAACGCAAGCCCCCGTCTACGAGGAAACATTGCTTGGTGATCATCGCGCTGTCGTCAGCGGATAGAAACAGCGCCGCCCGCGCGATGTCTTCCGGCGCGATGCTGCGGTGGATAAGACATTGGCGCGTGCGGAAATCGGCGATGTCGGCCTCGCTCATCCACAGACGCCGCTGCCGCTCCGTCACCACGAGGCCGGGCGCGATGGCGTTGACACGGATGTTGTCAGGTCCGAACTCGCGCGCGAGGCTCGTGGTCAGGCCGACGACAGCGGCCTTGGCGGCGGAATAGACAGACAGATTATGAATGCCGAGCATGAAGGCGGTCGAAGAGAAATTGACGATCGCCCCGCCGCCGAGTTCGCGCATCGAGCGGCGCGCGATCTGGGCTGCGAAGAACTGGTGCTTGAGGTTAACCGCCATCGTCCTGTCCCAGTCCTCCTCGCTGACCTCGTCGGCATTCTGGCGGTGGTCATTGGCGGCGTTGTTGACGAGCACGCCGATCGGCCCGAGCCGCTGCTTGACCTCCTCCATCGCCGCCTCGAGCGCGGCGATGTCGGTGAGGTCGCAATGGAGAAACAAGGGAGGCGGATGAGAGGCGCCGATTTTCGCCGCCAGGTCCTTGGAGGGCTCGATGGCGATATCGACGAAGGCGACATTCGCCTTCTGGGCGGCGAAAGCCTCGACCATCGCGGCGCCGATCCCCGAGCCGCCGCCGGTGATGAAGACGACCTTGTCGAGGAGCGATGGATAGCGGGCAAAGGACATGAAGGCGGCCTTCTCGTTGCGCCAGGGGAAGGCGGCAGATTAGAACGCGGCGCGATTTGACGGAACCGCCCCGGCCCGCGGTCGAAGCATTTCACATGGTGTCGCCGCAGATTTCCCCCAAGCCAGCCCAGGCAAGATTGCTTGGATTTGCTTCGTTTTCCTTGGATTGGTTTGGTTTTGCTTGGTTTTGCTTGGTTTTATTTGATCTTATTCGTCCGAAATCGGGGCTTTTCAATGGGTTACGGCGAACCAAATAGAAAAACACCCCCGTCTCAGGCTGTGTGTCGATCGTCTTATACGCATTCCCCTCTTTGCTCGCTCCGCTTGCCGGTCGGCGAAGCGGGGGTTGTTCCGGCACACAGAAAACATATAGCACGGACTTCTAATTTTCTCAAGAAAAATCGCAATCGAGAAACGCGCCGCTTCCAGTTCAACTCCCGGCCGGCACGCACTTGATGTCCGCTTCCGCCCCCAAAGCCGACGTCACCGCAAACTGGCGCCGAGTTTCATCCGCTATGGAGGCAATTCTGCGCCGCGAAGACCGCGTCATTCTCCTCCCGATGCTTGATGATGAGCCGCGCCATCTATGAGCTTCGCCATGATCGCCACGAATTTCCTATTCCTTGACCGCTCCAGTCAGACTCGAAACGTAGTACTCGACGAAGAACGAATACATGATCACCACCGGCAGCGAGCCGAACAGCGCCGCCGCCATCAGCGAGCCCCAGTGATAGACGTCGCCCTCGACCAGTTCGGTGATCGCGCCCACGGGAACCGTCTTGTTTTCCGACGACGAGATGAAGGTCAGCGCGTAGATGAATTCGTTCCACGACAGGGTGAAGGCGAAAATGCCGGCCGAGATCAGACCGGGAACCGCCAGCGGCAAAGTGATCTTCCACAGGATCTGCAGCCGCGTCGCGCCGTCGATCAGCGCGCATTCCTCAAGCTCATAGGGAATGGTGCGGAAATAGCCCATCAAGAGCCAGGTGCAGAACGGAATGAGAAAGGTCGGGTAGGTCAGGATCAGCGCCCAGTCGCTGTCGAACAGGCCGAGCTTGAAAATGATCGCTGCAAGCGGAATGAACAGGATGCTCGGCGGCACGAGATAAGCGAGGAAGATGGCGAGCCCGACATAGCGCGCGCCCCTGAACCGCAGGCGCTCGATCGCGTAAGCGGCGCAGACGCTGCAGATGAGCGAAATCGCCGTCGACGCGAACGCGATGATCATCGTGTTGATGAGCCAGCTCGGATAGCTGGTCTCGAAGAACAGCTTCTCGATATGCGCGAGCGTGGGGCTGTGGACCCAGAACGGATTGAAGCGCGCGTAGTCATAAAGCTCGTCGTCCGGCTTCAATGTCGTCGTCGTCATCCAGTAGAATGGGAACAAAAGAACGAACAGGAAGACGCCGAGCGGCAGATAGAGCGTGACCAGCCGCCGCGGCAGCGTCTCGAGATAGTCCATGCCTTCGCGCGGGTCGCTGCCGAGAGCCATCGTCAGTCCCTCGAGCCTTGTTGCCAGCGTCGGCGCTGCAACCCGAAATAGCTGAACAGGATGGCCCCGAGCAGGAACGGCACCATCGCGTTGGAAATCGCGGCGCCCTCCCCGAGTCGCCCTCCGGTGATCGCCCGTTCGTAAGAAAGCGTCGCCATCAATTGCGTGGCGTTGATCGGGCCGCCGCGGGTGATGGCGTAGATGAGCTGGAAGTCGGTGAACGTCAGCAGCACCGAGAAGGTCATCACGACCGCGATGATCGGCGACAGCATCGGCAGCGTGACGAAGCGGAACCGTTGCCACGGTCCCGCGCCGTCGAGCGTAGCCGCCTCGTAGAGCGAGGGCGAGATCGTTTGCAAGCCGGCAAGCAAGGTTATCGCCACGAACGGGATGCCCCGCCAGACATTGGCGGCGATCACCGACCAGCGGGCGTTCCACGGGCTGCCGAGAAAATCGATGTAATGGTTGATGAGCCCGAGCTTGATCAGCGACCACGAGATGATCGAGAACTGGGGGTCGTAGATCCACCAGAACGCAATCGCCGAGAGCACGGTCGGGGTGACGAACGGCAGCAGCACAATGGCGCGAATGAGCGATTTCAGGGGCAGGCGGCGGTTGAGCAGCAGCGCCAGATAGAGGCCGAGCGCGAACTTGAGGGTGCTGGCGACGACGGTGTACAACAAGGTGTTGAACACCGAGAGCCAGAATACGGCGTCATGGGCGAGGGAAACGAAATTGCCGAAGCCGATGAAGCGTCCCGGCTGACCAATCGAAGCGTTGGTCATGCCGAGCCAGAAACCAAGCCCGAGCGGGTAGGCGAGGAAAACGAGCAGGAAACACGCCGCCGGGAGCATCAGGGCGAAGCCGAGAGCATTGCGATCGTCGAGCAGGCGAAAGGCAAGCCGGCGCCGCGCCGGGATTGTGCGCGCGGTGCGGTACGCCGGCGCGTTTGCGGCCATCAGAAGCCTCCCGCGTCCTCATCAAAGGACGAGCACACTGCGCGAATGACTGCCTCCCATCGGTCGGTCGGCTCTTCCGCAAGGACAGGCGCACAACGCCATCAAAGCGGCCCGTCGGGCAGAGAGCACGAGCGTGCCTGGCGCTAGACGCTGTAGTAGCGCTTGACCCGCTCGGCCGCATCGTGCGCGGCGTCCTTCGGCGACTTGTTTCCGGTGCACGCCTCGGCGAACATATCGACGACGACGAAATCGCCCATCACCGCGGCCGAGGCGCCGCCCAGCGCGCCCGAGTAGCCGTCGTCGAGCGCGTATTTCAGGACGTCCCTGAACGGGGTGACCTTGGGATCGGCCGTCCAGACCGGATTGTCGTTCCAGGCCGGCAAGGGCGGCGCGACATAGCCGTTCGACTGGGTCTCCCAGTAATCGACCTGCGGCTTTTCCCACATGAAGCGCAGATATTCGCGCACAGCATTCGGATATTTGCTGTAGGAATAGGCGTAGGTGTTCAGAATATTCTGCTCCTCGGTCGGCCGTCCGCTGGGGCCGATCGGCATGTTGGCGTGGTCCATGTCGGCGGCGATCGCGTTGAGCGCCGGATCGGGCGAGTTCTTCGCCACGGTGTAGATCGAAATGCCGTTCAGGGTCAGGCTGATCTGATCGGCGAGGAACGCCTTGTTGTTGCTCGGATCGAGCCACGACAGCACGCCGTCGATGTATGTCGCATAGAGCTGCTTGGCGTATTCGAGCGCGGCGATGGTTTCGGGTAAATCGATGGCGACATTGTTGTTGTCGTCGACGGTCTTGCCGCCGAAAGCCCACAGACACCATTGGCACCAGCCGTTGGCGTCGCCAGTGGCGTGACCGAGGGCAAACCCCGGAGGCTTGCCCGCCTTCTTGAGGCCCTGGCAGAGCTTGAGATAGCCGGCGGTATCCTTCGGGAATTCATCGAAGCCGGCGGCGCGCATCGCGCTGATGCGGTAGTTCATGCAGCCGCCCGTGGCGCCCTGCGGCAGGGCGATCCAGCGCTTGTCGTGGGTCCCATATTTGCGCGCGACAGGATACCAGCCGCCATATTTGTCCCCGAGATATTCGGCGAGGTCGGTCAAATCCAGGAGCTTTTCACGGAATTTGAATGGGTCGTCGAGGGTGCCAAAGATGATGTCGGGGCCGGCCCCGACATTGGCGGCGACCGCCGATTTCGGCCGGATGTCGTCCCAACTTTCCGCGTCGACCCGCACTTTGACACCGGTCTGATCGGCAAACTTCTTGGTGTTGGCGACGAAACTGTCGAACTCGGCCTGGATGAATTGCTTCCAGCGTAAAACCCGGATCGAAGCGCCCGGCTCCGGCGGGGGGCCGTTCCAGGTTGGCGCGGCGCGCGCGACGCCGCCGGGCAGGAGCAGCAAACTCGCCGCACCGCCGGATTGCAAGACCTGCCGTCTGGAGACGTCGACCACTTTTTCCTCCGTAGCTGACGCCGCGGGCCATGCCGCGCGGCGCGGACTTTTCATGAACATTACACGCGTTTGAAACGACGCGCCAACGCATACTCTGACGTACCGGGTCCTCGGCTTGGGGACGATGCGAGCCGTTCACATCGAATAGTCGTTCGGCAGCTCCGCGTTGACGGGGATCGCCGGTCGCGCAGAAGGCACAGGATCACTCATGACGCGCGCCACAAGCCCTGCAAGCGTGGCTTCCTGGTCCGCAGTGAGATCCAAGAGAGGGGCGCGAACCGAACCGGCCGGCCGGCCGACGACCCGGAGGGCCGCCTTGACGATGCTCACCGCATAGCCGCGACGTTGGTTTCTGAGCGCAAGATAGGGGATGAAAAAGCTCCGTACCGCTTCGCTGGTAAAAGCGCGGTCACCCGATCGGATGGCGGCGAAGAAGCGCTGGGCGTATTCGGGCGCGAAATTGAATATCGCAGAGGAATAGGTTGAGACGCCGATCGCGTGATTTGCGGCGGCGAAGACCTCCGCGGTCGGCATCCCGCCGACGTAGACGAGCCGGTCCCCGAGGGCGTCGCGAAGACAGGTCAGTTGCTCGACATTGCCGTGCCCGTCTTTGAAGCCGATCAAATTCGGACAGGCGTCGACCAGCCTTCGCATGGTGTCGAGCTCGAGCAGGCAATTGTCGCGGTTGTAGACGACGGCGCCGATTCCGACGGCGCGGCAGATCGCGACGATATGACGGTAAAGGCC
Organism: uncultured Alphaproteobacteria bacterium; assembly: GCA_963794155.1. GTDB lineage: Bacteria > Pseudomonadota > Alphaproteobacteria > Rhizobiales > Beijerinckiaceae > Roseiarcus. Next base: position 750,715 of record CAWCCX010000016.1, read on the forward strand.
TTCCTGCTCGACCTGGATCAGGTAATGCGGCAGCAGCAGAATCCCGTCCGCGCCCGCCCTTTCCGCCCGCTTGGCGAATTCGATCGCCAGCGCCGTGCCATAGCCGACGCCCGCGATGACCGGCAGCCTGCCATGGGCGGACTCGACCGCAGCCTCAATCACGCTCTCGTATTCGGTAAGGGCTAAGGAAAAGAATTCTCCGGTTCCCCCGGCCGCGAACAAGGCCGCGGGCCGGTGTCCGACGAGATAATCGATGTGCTGCTGGTACGGGCCTGGGACAAATACGCCGTCGTCGGCGAAATGCGTGACAGGAAAGGACAGCAACCCGGACCCGATGGCTGATTTCAAACCCTCAGGGGAACGCGCCATGAAGCGATCTCTTTGACCAGCGACGGGTTGCTGGGGATCGCCGCGATCCGGCTTCAACCAGCGTCCCACCGCGAAAGACAGGCAATCCTCAGCCCCGACGCAACGCGATCCGCTCATCGCGAGATCGCCTGAACGCGTCCTCAACCGCTCGACGCGATCAAGCGCCGACCCGCGATGTGTCGCTGAAGCAGATCAGGCGCGACCGCATGCCAAAAACGACCGCTCGGCGGTCAATCTGATCGACGTCTTGGCGGGGTCCCGTCCATCGTTCGACGCGCCAACGACCCGGACGGCGGGCTTCCGACTGCGAAAAATCCGCCGCCGGCCAGAGCGCTCGCGCCCCGCGCGCGGGTCACCGCCAACTTCGCCTTTGCGCGTCGCCGAACCAATTCAGATCTCGGCCGACACGTAGCTGGTGACTTCCATGCCGATGCACACTTCCACGATAACGGGCGTCGTCCAGGACATCTCTCTCTCCCTTGACTCAGTCGCTTCGGGCGGACAATGGCCGCCCAGCGTTCATCATATAACGGAAGGGGGAGGCCGACAAGGAGATTCGTATGATGACCTTATATCTGATATGTTGAGCGAGCGCCGGCGCTTGGTGACGGGGGCCGGCATCCAGCATTGTGCCCCGCATCGTTTGTGCAATAATTGTCCAGTGGGAATCGATCGGCAAAATCGGTGAAGAAGGGCAAAACGATTTCGCTCGCGCTCGGGCCGGCGCTCAATCGGACCCAAGAGCTGACTCAGCGGCTCGCCGCCGAAATTCTGAGCGGCCGCCTGCAGCCGGGCGCTCGTCTGCCGACCGAGCAGGAGCTCTCGCTGGCCACCGGCGTCAGCCGCACGGTGGTGCGCGAGGCCGTGTCGGCGCTCCGAGCCGACGGTTTGGTCATCACCCGACAGGGGCTCGGCGCGTTCGTGCCCGCAGACGTGCAGCGGCGGCCATTCCGCATCGATCCTGACGAGGTGAAAACCGCCAAGGACGTGCTCCAGATCCTCGAATTGCGCATGGGCCTGGAGATCGAGGCCTCCGGGCTCGCCGCCGAGCGCCGGACAAGCCAGGACCTCATCGAGATCGAGGCCGCCTTGCGGTCGGTCGAGTTCGAAATCGAAATCGGCGGCAACGCGGTGGACGCCGACTTCCGGTTTCATCTGACGATCTTTCGCAGCGTCCACAATCGCTACTTCCCGCAGTTTCTCGAGTTCCTGGGCAACTTCATCATTCCCCGCCAGATTCTCAATGTCGCGAACGGCGGCGATCCGGATCGCGTCCGATATTTGCGTAAGATCCAGGCGGAGCATGTCGCGATCTATGAGGCCATCCGCAGCCAGAACACCGCGGCCGCCCGCAAGGCGGCGCGGCGGCACCTGTCCAATTCTCTGAGCCGATACCAGGAGATAAGCGTCCGGGCCGCCAGCCGCGCCGAAGCGGCGCGGCTGGCCGAGGCCGAGTGACGAGCGGCGCCGCCGCGAACTTCCCGGCGCCGCGCGGAGAGAGCGCATCGATGCTGCGGACCGCTCAAGCGCGCCAGAAGGCGTTTGGACGGCGGATGAAGTTCTCCTGCCGCGAAAAATGCGGCACGCCTTTCGCCAGGAACGCCTTGAACGCCGGGTCGGCGAACAGAGCGGCGCGCCGCCTGATCCGATCGTTGAGGTCGGCGTAGCCCCAGAGATGCACGACTTCGTCGACCCGGCCATCGACACTGCGGAAATAGCCAATGCAGTTGCCGAGATGGGCGAGCTGCGCCGGCAACCCTTCCGCCGCGTAGATCTCGAAGAACCGATCAAGGACGCCGGGGTGCGACCGATATATGCGCATCTCGACGAAATCGTCGGCGCTGGTGAGGTTCTTGACCGGCATGAACGGCGCCGGCTTGAACGGCCGCTCGAATTCCGAGTCGATCGATTCGGCTTGAGCGGCGCGAAACGTCTTCCAGCCGGAATGCGCAGTGAGCCTGGCGCGGCGCTCGCTCCATTCGGCAATATTGGCGTGGCGCCACATCTGGATCATGCGCTGCTGCGGCCCGACCTCGACGAAATAGCTGCCGGCGCAATCGCCCACTACGGCGCGTTCGATCGCCCAGCCCTCGCGCCCATAGCGCTCGAGATGGGCGGTGAAGCGATGCGGTATCAGCTGCGTGGTGTGGAAGGCCACGATCATGCCGCGCTCCTGTCATCGCGCGAGTTGCGTCAAGCCCGTCGGCGGGCCATCGATCGCGGTCCAGCCGCCGTCGACGAACAATGTGCTGCCGCTCACGTAGCTCGCCGCATCGGAGGCGAGATACGCCACCGCGCAGGCGACTTCGTCGGCCGTGCTCCAGCGATTGAACACGGTATGCGCCGCGTAGAGCTTATGGATGTCGGGCCGCTGCTTGAACGGTTCCGTCAGCGCCGTCTCGGCGATGCTCGGCGCGATCGCATTGACGCGAACGCCAAAGCGCCCGACTTCCGATGCAAAGCCTTTGACCAGGAGGCCGATCGCCGCCTTGGTGCTGCCGTAGACTGCAAGGCCCGGCTCGATCGTCACCGCGCGCACGGAAGAACAGGCGATGATGCTGCCCCCGCCCTGCTCCATCATGATGCGCCCGAACGCCTGGAAGAAATAGACGGTTCCCTTGAGGTTGAGGGTGACGACGCGGTCGAGGTCCTCTTCGGTGTAGTCGAGAATCGTCTTGCGGATATTCAGTCCAGGCGTGGTGACGGCGATGTCGACGCGGGGTCGCGTGGCCTTGACCCGATCAGCCAGGTCCTTGACCGCCGACGCATTGGCGGCGTCGGCGACGATCGCATCGGCCGCGCCGCCTCGTTCACGAATTCCCGCCGCCGTGGCCTCGGCGCCGCCGCGCTCGCGATCGGCGCAAACCACGCTCGCGCCGAGGTCGGCCAGCGCCTCGGCGGAAGACCTGCCGATCCCGGACGCTGCGCCCAGCACAACCGCGAACTTGCCGGTCAGATCGAACAGACGACGATAGTCGGCCACCGCCCCATTCCTCCCCAATGCGGCGAGACGCGATCCCGCCAAATCGCCGATATTTGCCCGCCAAGCTCTCGCTCGCGAACGCGGCGCTTGACGTATACTAATATATTAGTTTTGATCGCCATTGGGAAGGGCCGTGACGAGACCGAGGCAAGTCCGCTGACTACGCTCCCGTCGACACAAGCGTCTTCGATCCGGCGACCCTGGGCGGGCGGCATCCGCGTTCCCGGAATCGGGGCCCTGATCTACGCCGATTTGCGCGCCGAACTCGTCTCGCTCGAACGCCTGCCGGGCGAGCCGATCTCAGAGGCCGAGCTGGCGACAGCCTACGGCTTCAGCCGCACGCCGGTGCGCGAGGCGGTGCGCAAGCTCGCCGACGAGGGGCTCATCGAGATATTCCCTCAGTCGGGCACATTCGCGGCCCGTATTCCGCTCGGCGCGCTGCCCGAGACGATCGTCATTCGGAAGGCGCTCGAGGAGACATCCGCGCGGCTCGCCGCCGAGCGCGCCCAGCGCAGCCAGATCATCGCCCTCTTCGCCCAATTGGAGCGCCAGCGCGAAGCGGGCAGAGCCGGCGACCGCGGCGCCTTCCATCAGGCGGATGAGGCCTTCCACGGCGCCATCGCCGAGGCGGCGGGCTATCCTGGAATTTGGACGCTGGTCGAACAAGTCAAGGTTCATGTCGATCGCTACCGGCGCCTGACGTTGCCTCAAGAGGGCCGCATGGCGCGGGCGATCCGCGAACACGCGGCGATCGCAGCGGCGATCGAATCTGGCGACGGCGCGCGCGCCGCGGGCGCGATGGGCATTCATCTCGACGGGCTTCTAGCCGACATTCCGGACATTCGCCGCCTCAATCCGGACTATTTCGCCGACGAAGCGCCCAAGCGCGAACCGCCGGTCAATGGCCGAAGAACACGGCCTCGCTTAAAAAAATCCAAAAGGGAGGAAAGCCATGCGGAAACCGAGGAGCGCCGCTGTTGAAGCAAACCCCTATCGCGCGGCGATGAATGCGGCGCGCTAGGGTCAAGTGTCGACGAGCCGCGACTACGCCCTGCCGAGGGCGATGAGCAACGCCGAGGGCGCCCTCGACGGCGTCGCGCGGGAGCCGCTTGCTCTGCGCGCGCTTGACCGCGTGGCCGAGACCATCGTCATCGGCGCGCTCATGGGCGAACTCGTTCTTGTCCTGGCCAACGTCGTGGCGCGGGTCGCCTTCCGCCAGTCCTTTCTCTGGTCGGACGAAGTCGCCAGGCTCGTGCTGTCGATCCTGGCGTTCGTCGGCGGCGCCGTCGCCTACCGGCGGCGCGACCATGCGCAGGTCCGCCTCATCCTCAACCTGATCCCGAAACGGGCTGCGCGCGTCTGCCTCGCGCTCGCAGACATCGTCGTCTTCTTCGTCAGCGGATTGATTGGCGCCGCCTCGATCGAGTTCGTCGCCGCGAGCTGGAGCGAGCGCACCCCGATCCTGCAGGCGCCCGCCGCGTTGATCGCCCTGCCGCTTCCGGCCGGCATGGCGCTGATGGCCGTCTATGCGGCAGCCCGGGTCTGGCGCGAACACGGAAGACTGGCGCTGCTCGTCGCCGCGTTTTTCCTCGCCGCGACAGCGCTGGCGGCGACGACCTATGGCTCATGGCTGCCGGCGCTGGGCGACGATTCGTCTATCATCGCCTCGCTCATCCTGTTTTTCGCCGCGATATTCGCCGGCGTGCCAGTCGGCTTCGTGCTGCTGCTGGCCGCCGCGTCCTATCTCTGGACGAGCGGCGCGGCGCCCCTGCTGGTGTTGCCGCAAACCATGGTCGCCGGCGCCGGAAATTACATTCTTCTCGCCGTTCCCTTCTTCATCCTCGCGGGGCTGGTCATGGAGCGCGGCGGGATCAGCGTACGGCTGATCCGGTTCGTCCACGCGCTGGTCGGCCATTTGCGCGGCGGGCTGCTGCAGGTCGCCGTGGTCAGCATGTATGTGATCTCGGGTCTTTCCGGCTCGAAGCCAGCCGATGTCGCCGCCGTCGGCACGATCATGCGCGACGAGGTCGCCGCGCGTCACGGCGCTCCGGAGGGCGCGGCGGTGCTGGCGGTTTCAGCGATCATGGGCGAGACGGTGCCGCCGAGCATCGCGATGCTGATCGTCGGTTCGATCACCAATGTTTCGGTGGCCGGGATGTTCATCGGCGGCCTCATGCCCGCGGCCGTCATCGCCCTGTGTCTCATGACGCTGATCGCGATCCGCGCCCGTCGCGCCGGCGCGCCGCCCGCTCCCCGCGCCCCGCTGGATGCGGTCGCGCGCGCCGGACTCAATGCAATACTGCCTCTGCTGATGCCCGGCATGCTGCTCGCCGGGATTCTCTTCGGCCTCGCCACGCCGACGGAAATCGCCGCGCTCGCGGTCGTCTATGGCGTCATCCTGGCGATGTTCGTCTACCGCGAGATGACTGTCGCCGGCCTCCTGCGCGCGGTTGAAAACACGGCCGCGCTGACGGGGGTGCTTCTGTTCATCTTTACCGCCGCTTCGGCCTTTTCATGGGTGCTGACGATCGCCTATCTGCCCCAGCGCCTAGTCGAGCTCCTCGCCGCCGGCCACGCAAGCGGGACCATTTTCATGACCGGCTCGATCGGGCTCTTGATCTTCGTCGGCGTCCTGCTCGAAGGTCTGCCGTCCCTCAATGTGCTTGCGCCGCTGCTGCTGCCGATTGCGGTCAAGCTCGGCTTCAGCGGCCTTCACTTCGCCATCGTCCTGATCATCGCTATGGGCGTCGGCGGCTTCATGCCGCTCGCCGGCGTCGGCTTTTATGTTTGCTGCGCCGTCATGCGATGCGAGATCGAGCCCGCTTCGCGGGCCATGCTGCCTTACCTCGTCGTGGTGCTGGCCGGCTTGATGATCATTGCCTTCGCGCCATGGTTTACGCTCGCGTTGCCGAACTATTTCGGATTTCACGGCTAAGCGATCGCGGCGGCGGTTGGAGACAAAAAACGGGAGAAGATCATGAACCGAAGAGAGCTGCTCGGGACCGCCGCCGGCGCTGCTGCGGCGACGCTGGCCGCCCCCTATGTTGCGCGCGGGGCGGCCCCGCTAACCCTCCGTTTCGCCCATTTCGCGCAGGAGGATCATCCGGCCAATATCGCCGCCAAGCAATTCGCGAGCCGCGTCGCCGAACGCACCAATGGCGCGATACGGGTGATGATCTTTCCCAACAACCAGCTCGGCGGGCCGCCGGAGCAGGCCCAGCAGATCAAGCTCGGCACGATCGACATGGGCTTGCCCACCCAGGGGCAGCTCGACAAATACGACAAGGCTTTCGGGGCGGTGATGTTGCCCTTCATCTTCGACAGTCGGGCGCTCGTGTTCCGCGTCCTCGACGGCCAGGCGATGGAGTGGCTCGGGCCGCTTGCCGAAAAGCAGGGCTTCATCCTGTTGCGCAATTGGGACTATGGATTTCGCAACGTCACGAATAGCGTGCGGCCAATCAACGCGCCCGAGGACGTCAAGGGCCTGAAACTTCGCACGCCGCCCGAACTGCAGATCCAGGCCTCGATGGAGGCGTTGGGCGCAGTCGTCCAGGCGATCGCATTTCCCGAGCTCTATCTGGCGCTGGCGCAGAAAGTCGTGGATGGTGAGGAAAATCCGATCGCCGTGATCTACTACAACAAGTTCTACGAGGTGCAAAAGCATCTCGCGATCACCAGGCACATCTACAACAACATGATTCACACGGTCGGGGTGAACGCTTGGATGAAGTTGACGCCCGAGCAGCAGACGATTTTCCGTGAGGAAAGCAAAGCCGCAGGCGACTTGATGCGCAAGCTGATGGAGGAAGGCGAAGCCGATCAGATCAAAAAACTCGAAGACGCGGGCCTGCAAACGACGCAGCCCGATCTCGCCCCATTCCGGGCTCTCATGGAGCCCGCCTATCAACGGATCGCCGACTACGCCGGAGCCGACAACGTCAAGAAGTTCCGCAGCATGGTTGATGAGGCGCGCAAGGCATGAGGTGAGGATGCGGCGCTGAAGTCTTACATCGGCGAGAACTTGGTCGACCTGATGATCTTGCACTCCTGGTGCTGCACGTTGCCGGCCTCAGCGCTCTTCTTGCGATAGGAAGCCCAGTCGGGATCGGCTTCGAGCGCGTCGCGCCGACGCTCCCGGTCGGCCTGATTCTCGAAGCCCCAGAAGAACACCACCTGATTGACCGTCCCGACTTCGGTGGTGAAAACGCCGATCGGCTGCCCGAGATGGCGGACATGGATCGGCATGCCCTCGGCCTCATAGAGTTTGAGCCAGGCGCCGAGGCGCCCGGGAACCATCGTATAGGTCCGCAGATCGACGATCATGATTCTCTTTCTCGCAGCTAGGGTTTCGCGCCAGCGTCCGGCGGCGCATAACCGCTGACAAAGCCGTCGCGGTTGGGCATATTGATCCTGGCCAGATTGTCGGCGTCGAGCGTAGCGTCCTGCGGCACGATCCCGTTCAAGAACAGGACATAGGCCGAAACGGCATAGACTTCGTCGGGCGTGAGCGACTGCGGCGCGTTCAAAGGCATGGCGCGGCGGACATAGTCGAACAGCGTCGTCGCGTAGGGCCAGAAACTGCCGACGGTCTTAATCGGCTTCATGTCGTGGATCGTTCCCATGCCGCCGACCAGCCGGTCCATCGGCTTGCCTTCGCCGTGGGCGCCATGGCAGCTGGCGCATTTCTCGGCGAAGATCGCCTCGCCCTGCCGTACGTCGCCGCGCCCGGCTGGCAGGCCGGCGCCGCCCGGCGACACGTCGATATCCCAGCCGGCGATCTCCTGCGGCGTCGCCGACCGGCCGATCCCGTAGCGCTCGCCCGCGTGGACCATGCTCCCGGCCAAGGTCGCGGCGATGGCGAACGCCAAGCAGCGGGGGAATCTATCCGGCATTGGTCACTGCGCCCCCCGCCGCCACGCTCCAATTCTGGATCGCATTGTAATGATAATAGGATCGGACATCGCGCTCTTTGAGCAGCGCCTCCCGGGTCGGCTGGACATAGCCGGTCTCGTCGGTGATTCGGCTCGCGAGCGAGGCGGGGCCGCCGTCCCAACGCCACGGCGAGCGAAACCGGGTCAGGCACTTCGACATGACCGGCTCCTGGAGCGCCGCGTCGCGCCACGATGCGCTGCCGTCGGTCGACACTTCGACCCGCGCGACCTTGCCCAATCCGGACCATGCCAGGCCGGAGATTTCGTAGAAGCCCGGCGTCCCAAGCCTTTGTCCGCCGGACGGAAAGGTGATGACCGATTTGGCATGCATGACGAAATTGAACTGCCGCGCCGTCCCGTCCGGCATCAGCATGGTGTATTTCGAGGTTTCCTCGCGCGTCTGGAACGGCTCGGCTCCGAGCTTGAGGCGCCTGAGCCATTTGACATTGGCGTTGCCCTCGTAGCCCGGCAGCAGCAGGCGCAAGGGGTAGCCCTGTTCGGGCCGCAGCCGCTCGCCGTTCTGGGCATAAGCGAGGATGGCGTCGTCGAGCGCCTTTTCGATCGGGACGCTGCGCGTCATCGCCGCCGCGTCGGCGCCTTCGGCGAGCATCCACTTCGCCTCCGGATTGACCTCGGCCTCCGCCAGCACCGTGGCGAGCGGGACGCCGGTCCATTCGCAGCAGCTGAGCAGTCCGTGGGTGTCCTGGACAGTCAGCTTGGGATCAGGCGCGCCCCAGTTCTGGGTGTTGCCTGAACATTCGAGAAAGTGGACCCGCGACACCGACGGAAAACGCGCCAACTCCTCCATGGTGAAGATCAGCGGCCTCTCCACCATCCCGTGGACGATCAGCCGGTGCTCGAGCGGATCGATCGTCGGCGTCCCTGCATGATGGCGCTCGTAGTGCAGCCCGTTGGGAGTGATGATTCCGGAAAGATTTTGAAGCGGAGTGAGGCTGAACGACGACAGCCGGGTCGGCGGCTCCGGCAGGCCGTGACGATAGCGGCGCACGACGTTGGCTTCGAAATGCGAAGGCAGCCCATAGGGCGGGCTCATCACTTCTTCGCCCGGGTGGAGCTGCCATTCCGGGACCGAGGGCGGCAGGTTGTCGCCCTCTAGCGCGAACGCTTGTCGCGACGCGAGCGCCGCCGCCGCTGCGCCCGCGCCGGCCTCGATCAGACCCCGACGGGTGATTCGGCGCGCCCCTCCGTCCGGCGCCTCGGGGCGGGTCCCATCGGATGACCTCGTTGATTTTGGCGTCCGCGCGACCACGGAATTCTCTCTCAGTGCTCCGGCCGGCGGTCCGCGGAGATCGGCCTACGGCAGCGGGAAGTTCATCATATCCGGACCAAGCGTCCTTCCCTGGCGCCCCATTTGGCGGGGGCGGCCTCCGCGCCGGCGCGTCAGTGCAGACGCGACACGTAATGGGCCAGCGCTTTCATCTCCAGGTCGCCGAGCGGGTACACGACCTCCGCCATGCCCGCGGCGCCGGTCGAGGTACGAGCACCCGATTTGAAGTCGCGCAGAGCCTCGTAAACGTAGTCCTCGCGCTGACCCGCCAGCCGAGCGATGTTGTCCACTCCCTCGAAATGGTCGCCGTGGCAGTTCGTGCAGTGGATCGCCTGCGCCACCTTGCCGCCAAGCTCGGTGTCCTCGGGCGCATTGTCGGGCGGCGTCGGCAGGTTGGGCGCCGGCAGTGAGGCAAAATATGCCGACACGTTGCGCAGGTCGTCGTCGCTGAGCTGTTCCGCCATCGCGTTCATCACCTCGTTCTTGCGCACGCCTTTGCGGAAGAACACGAGCTGGAACTGCAGATAGAGATCGGGCTGCCCGGCCAGGTTCGGGACATTCTTGTCGGCCGCGAGCCCGTCCGCGGTGGCGACGCCATCGACGCCATGGCACGTGAAGCACCCTGCGGCCTCCGCCCGGGCCTTGCCGGCGGCTGGATCGCCCTCCGCCGCCATCGCAGCGACCGGAACGGCCACGCTGAACGCCACGATGATCCAGGTTGGGATTCGCATCGTCGTACGGTTCTCAGACACATCGGGGGGAGGGAAAAGCAACCTCGCCCTGGCGTTTCAAGTCGCCAGGGCGAGGATTGTTCCCGACGGGCAGATTGCCTGCCGTCGCGCCAGTTACTTGCCGTCGTACCAGATCCGATAGATCGCGCCGGCCTGATCGTCCGAGACCAGGAGCGAGCCATCCATGGGGTTTACCGCGACATCGGCCGGGCGGCCCCAGTACTTGTTGTCCTTGATCCAACCCCAGGCGAACGGCTCCTGCGAGATGTTCTTGCCATCCGGGTCGGTCTGGACGCGGACGATTCGGGCGCCGGTGTGCATGAACTGGTTCCAGCCGCCGTGCTCGGACAGGAAGATGTTGTTCTTGAACTCAGCCGGGAAGTTGTTCCCGGTGTAGAACTTCATCCCGAGCGGCGCCATGTGCGGCCCGACGTTCAGCGCCGGGGGAGTGAACTCGTCGCACTTGTGGCCCATGGCGTATTTCGGGTCCGGAATGTCACCCTGGTGGCAATACGGGTAGCCGAAGTGCGTACCGTATTTGACCAAGTGGTTCAGCTTGTCGGACGGGATGTTGTCGCCCATCCAGTCGCGCGCATTCTCGGAGAACCAGAGCTGGCCGGAGCGCGGATCGACGTCGCCGCCGACGCTGTTGCGCTGACCGAGCGCAGCCACTTCCGACAGGCCCTCGTCCGGGTTGACATGGCGGTACTGCGCCGTGCCGGACGGGATCATGCAGACGTTGCAGGGCGGGCCGACCGGAATGTAGAACCAGCCTGGCGACTGCGTATCCGCGACCATGTATTTCCAGCCGTGCGAGGTGTACGGCGGGAAGTCGCTATAGACGACCTCGCCCTTCGGGTTGTCGAGATTGTTGGCGATATCCTTGTAACGATAGATCTTGTCGATGTCGGTAACGTAGAGGTTGCCGTTGTAGAAGCCGATGCCGGTCGGTTGCCGCAGCCCCTTGATGATGGTCTTCGCGACCCACTGGTCGCCCTGCTTCTTCAGCGCGAACACGTGGTCGGTCCAGCAGCCGACGTAGAGTGTGTTGTCGCTGCCGAACACCATCTGGCGGGCGCAGTCGAGACCACTGGCCAGGACTTCGATATGGAAGCCCGGCAGCAGCTTGATGTTGTCTTTGACGAGGCCTACGAGCTCGTCATGCGGCGTCGGCAGCGGCTGCCCCGGATAGGGATGCGTGCCGTGCTGCTGCGCCGTCTCGTCGCCCATGAACCAGTCTGCGGGCGGGTGTTCCCAGTAATCGCGGCTGTTGCCGTTGTACTTGATCAGGGGTTCGTCGGCGCGCGCCGCGCCGGTTGACGCGATTCCCCAGACCGCGATCCCCGTCACACACACGGCGCCCACGATCGGGCGCAGCAAGAATCTCAGCCTTCCAAGTCGCATAGCTTCCTCCCTAGACGTTCGTTTCTGCAGCGTGCTTACGCATCACCGCCACGCCCTACTGCAACCTTGCGCCTTGGCGAGGAGCGCCAGGGCCGTGGCGGATCGATACAACGTTACGCCGGCCCAACTTGTCTGACAACCCGATATCGGCCCGAAGCGCAAAAAAAAGCGTCGTCCTAGCCCGGCGGCTCCAACGGCACCATCGGATTGATCGCGTCGTCCGGCTCGACAAGCCGCTGCGTCTCCAGCATCGCCTGGAACGGGCCGCCCGGTCGGCTGACCGTCGCCACCGCCAGCGCATAACTATTGAGCGCCGACCCCGACCACACGCGGTAGACGCGAATGTGCACCGCGCCATCGGGGATATTGACGGTCCTGTCATCGGCTTGCTTCACTTCGACGCCCGGAGCGACCGCCTGCTCCACCATCTTTGCAAAAGCTGCATCGACCTCGCCCGGATCCGCCTTCTGCGCCCACACGACGCAGGATTCGGGATCGAGCCGCGTCGCCAGCACGAACCGCCCCGCCGGATCGTGCACCGCCCAAGCCTTGCCGGAACCAGGCACCCCGCCGCCGGCGACTGAGATCATCTTGCCGTCTCGGTTCGGCCTGCCTGCAAACACCTCGAGCGCCTGGGGGTTGGTGATCGGCAGCAGGTTCTGGTCCTCCGCCCAGTCCCAGACCGTCGTGAGATGGCCGAATTTGGCTATGCAGACATCGCTGAACAGCTTCGCGAAGTTCGCAGCGGCCTCATCTGCCCGCGCCGGCTGCCCGACCAATGCGAGAGCGGCAGCCGCGGCGAATGCAAGTCGTTTCATGGGACGTTCCTTCGTCGCGAGCCCGCAGTCGTAGCGGGGTTTGGCGAACTTGACCAGCGGACCCGGAGGCACGGCGCGCCGGCGCGCCCAATTCAATCAGGGCGAGATTTGCTCGATGCGGCCATCGCGCATGGTCCAAGCGCCATATCGTTCATCTTCCCATCGCCGTTAAGCCGCTTCGTCTGCGCCCGCCGGGCCAGGGGCATCCGTCAGACGCCTGCAATGGACTGGCCGCGGTCGCTAACTTATAATTTTGTCTGATGACCGTGTCCATTCGGATATCGCAACGAGTTCCAATGTAGGTCAGCTTTTGTTTCGTGCGTGACCGCGCGCGGACGCCGCTTGGCGTGGCTGGTCACCGGTTCTGCGAAACGGCGCCGCCAGCCGCAAGCTTCCCCCCTGCCATGGCGGTGCGGCGCTACTGCAAGAGGACGATCGCCGATGAGGCTTCGCCGCGCTTTTGCCTTCTATTTTGCGGTCGCGGCGGCTCTGTGGTCGGTTGCTTCCGCGTCGCCGGCGTCGCCCGGTGAGGCGATGGGCATAGCGCTTGAGGGATTCCTATACCCTTATGCCGTCAATTTCCTGCCGGTCACCCTCGAAGGCGAGGATTTGCGCCTCGCTTATATGGATGTAGCCCCCGCCGGCGCGCCGACGGGGCGGACGGTCGTCCTGCTGCACGGGCGAAATTTCCCCTCGAGCTATTGGGAGCCGACCATCAAGGTGCTGGTCGAGGCTGGCTATCGGGTCGTGGCCCCCGATCAGATCGGCTTCGGCAAGTCGTCCAAGCCCGCCTTCGCTTACAGTTTCGACGCCATGGCCCGGGCGACGATCGCCCTCCTCGACAGCCTTCATGTCACCCGCTTCGACCTGGTCGGGCATTCGATGGGGGGCATGCTCGCGGTCCGTCTCGCCCGCGCCTACGGCCCGCGCATCGACCATCTCGTGCTCTATTCGCCGATCGGCCTCGAAGACTATCGCTTCTACGTTCCGCCGGTGACGGACGAGGAGCTCGCCGAGCGGGAACGCGCGTTGACCGCGGACGGCTATCGCCGGCAACTGATGACCAATTACGCGATCAGCCTGCCGTCGACCGCGATCGAGCCGTTCGTCCAGCTGCGCGATGAGATCAGGCAGAGCGGCGAGTATCCGCGCTGGCTGAAGTCGTTCGTGGCGTCGTACCAGATGATCTACGCCCAACCGGTCGCGCATGAGATTCCGCTCATCGATCGCCCGACGCTGTTCATCATGGGGGCCAACGACCACAATGCGCCCGGCCGCGCCTATGCGCCGCCCGAACTGCGCGACAGGATGGGCCAGAACGCGGCTCTGGCGCAATCGCTGGCCGGGCGCATGGCCAACGCCAGGGTCGTTGTTTTCGATGGGGTCGGCCATTTGGGACATCTCGAAGCGACGCAACGCTTCAACGAAACGCTTCTCGACTTTCTCGCCCATTAGTCGGCTTCGCCGACCGCCGCCGGCCCATGTCGGCGCGCTTGACGATCCCCGCCGCCCCTGCGAGATAACCAAAAATTCGATCAAATCCACGCGCGACAGGGAGGAGAGGTGGCCGGATCGTCAGAGGCTCGCCGGCTCGAGGACGCCGGGCCGCAGAGATGAAGCTGGGAGAGGCGCCGGACAAGAGCCTGCTCGATCCGATCGAGATCGCGTCGCGCGACGAGATTGCGGCGCTGCAGACCGATCGGCTCGGGGCCATGCTGCGCCGGACTTACGCCAACGTTCAGGCGATCCGGAGCAAGTTCGACGCGCGGGGCGTTCACCCCGACGATTTCCGAAACCTTGCCGATCTCGTCCGCTTTCCCTTCACTGTGAAGGCGGACCTCAGGGCCAACTACCCGTTCGGCCTTTTGGCCGTTCCGCAGAATCAACTCGTCCGGGTGCACGCGTCTTCCGGCACGACCGGCAAGCCAACCGTGGTCGGCTATACACGCAACGATCTCGACATGTGGAGCGACGTGGTCGCGCGGACGATCCGCGCCGCCGGCGGGCGCCGGGGCATGATGGCGCATATCGCGTACGGCTACGGCCTCTTCACCGGCGGCCTCGGTTATCATTATGGCGCCGAGCGGCTTGGCTGCGCGGTCGTCCCGGTTTCGGGCGGGATGACCGAGAGGCAGGTCCAGTTGATCCGCGATTTTGAGCCCGACATCCTCACGGCGACCCCGTCCTACGCACTGTGCCTGGTCGACGAGTTCCGGGCTCAGGGGTTCGACCCGCGCCGCTCCTCGTTGAAGCTCGGCTCCTTCGGCGCCGAGCCGTGGACCAACGCGATGCGCGACGAACTCGAAGACGCCTTCGGCATTGACGCCTTGGACAGCTACGGCCTTTCCGAGGTCATCGGCCCCGGCGTTGCCGGTGAATGTGTGGAGACGAAGGACGGTCTTCACATCTGGGAGGATCACTTCTATCCAGAGATCGTCGATCCGGAGACCGGCGCGCCCCTGCCGGATGGCGAGCGGGGCGAACTCGTCCTGACCTCGTTGACCAAGGAGGCGCTGCCGGTCGTCCGCTACCGCACCGGCGATCTCACCCGACTGCTGCCCGGCACCGCGCGCTCGATGCGGCGGATGGAGAAAGTGTCGGGACGGACCGACGACATGATGATCGTGCGCGGGGTCAATGTGTTTCCAACCCAGATCGAGGAGCTTCTGCTTCGGGTTCCCGCTCTTTCCGGGCATTACCAGCTTGTCCTGAGCCGAGAAGAGAGACTGGACGAACTGGAGGTTCGGGTCGAGGCGCGAACGCCGGCTAAATCGGACGAGGCGGGCGCACACACGGCCAATGAACTCGCGCATGAAATCAAAGGGCGCATCGGCGTCACCGCGAAGGTAAGCGTGTTGGCGCCAGGCGAAATCGAACGGTCGCCCGGCAAGGCGAAACGGGTCATCGACAAGAGGCCGAAGACATGACGTCCGCGACGGCGCCAGCCTCAACGGCGATGCGCGCCGCAGGCTTGCCCGAGCACGCGGTCGTGGAATGGTCGCAGGCATTACCGGCCCGAACCGGCGATTATGAATCCGACGCGCCGCGCCACAGCGCTTTTTGGATCGGGTCGGCGGCTCTCCTCCGGACGCTGCCGGAAAAGCCGCGGCGCAACGAGGCCGAGCAGGCCGCCGCAGAGGCGTTGTTGTCGGTCGTGCGCGCCTCTCGCGAATCCTTTCTCGCCGCCCACGTCGATGAGGTCTACGGGCGCCTGACCGATAACGGCTCGATTTTCCGCCGCCTCGACGACCTCGCTTACGCGGCGGCGAAGCTTGTCCCGGGATTGGTCCCGACCAGGGAAGAGGTCGGCGTCGAGGCCGCTCATCGCCAGGGCGACAAGGACGGCGTCGAGATCGATCAGGGCTTGTTCCTCGCCCACGTGCTTTCGCGCCCGCTGATCGGCGCGCATCTTTGCCACGCCATGCTGCTGCCGCGGCCGGAGAGCGCCGCGCTCGCGGCCGAATTCGCCTCGCATGGCCTGCTCGACCTCGGCGCCGCCCGCCTGACCCGGCGAGGCAAGGCGGCCCATCTCGAGATGATCAATCCGCGCTTCCTCAACGCCGAGGACGACACCACCCTGACTCAGACTGAAATCGCCGTGGACGTCGCGACCCTAGATCGCACGACCGACATCGCGGTCATGCGCGGCGTTCAAGTGGAGAACGAAAAATATCGGGGCAAACGCATTTTCGGGGCCGGGATCAACCTCACCCACCTCTACCTCGGCAGGATTCCCTACCTCTGGTTCCTGATCCGCGACCTTGGCTATGTGCACAAGCTCCTGCGCGGCGTCGCCGCGCCGGACAGCGTCCCTGACGACGTGAACGGCCGTGGGACCGAAAAGCTATGGATCGCCGCGGTCGACACATTCGCCATCGGCGGCCACTGCCAGGCGCTGCTGTGCATGGATTATGTTCTCGCCGCATCCGACGCGTTCCTCACCTTACCCGCGCGCAAGGAGGGAATCATCCCGGGCTTTGCCAATCTGAGGCTCCAGCGTTTCACCGGCGATCGCATGGCGCGGCAAGCGATCCTTTATGAGCGCAGATTGGCCTGCGACAGCCCGGAGGGGCGCCTCATCTGCGACGAGATCGCACCCGCCGCCGAATTGGATCAGGCGATCGACCGGGTCGTCGCGGGGCTCACGAGCGCCGGCGCGGTCAGCGCCATCGGCAACCGCCGGGCGTTCAGGGTCGGCCAGGAGCCGCTTGACCTCTTCCGCCGCTATGCCTCCGCTTACGCGCGCGAGCAGGCTTATTGCCACTTCAGCCCCGCCCTCATCGCCAACCTCGAGCGCAACTGGGACGCACGAAACAGGAAGGTCTGAGGCCCCGACGAACGCCCGATCAACCCGACTGAGGACATGAGCGTCGGCCGGCCTCGGGACTGTTGGCCGCGCTTGACGATCGAGGCTCACGCCTGCGAGATGGTCAGTTAACCATACGAGCGGCCAACGCGCCCGGGAGGACAAATGCCGAGATTGACCGCACTCCGGGGGCGCCTCGCGACGACTTGCCGGTCGTGCGCAGCCCCGGCCCTCGCGCTGATCCTTGGTCTCGCCCAAGGCGGCGGTCCCGCGCTCGCCCAGGACAAGGAGGTCGACCTCAGGCTCTCGCTCTGGGTCCCGCCGGCACACCCGCTGACGGGGGCGGCCAAGGCATGGGCGGACGATATCGCCAAGGCCTCGGGCGGGACGATCAAGATCACGATCTTTCCCTCCGAGCAGCTCGGCAAGGCCTTCGATCACTACGACATGGCGCGCGACGACATCGCCGACATCACCTACGTCAACCCCGGCTATCAGCCGGGCCGCTTCCCGATCATCGCCATCGGCCAGATGCCGTTTACATTCGGCGACGCCCGCAAGGGAACCGCGGCGCTCGAACTCGTGGTATCGCAAATACGCGCCGACGGAAATGAAGGACACCCATTTCTGCCTTGCCTTCATTCACGATCCCGGCGCGCTGCACGCCCGCAAGAAAATCATCCTGCCTGAGGACTTGAAGGGCGTTAAGGTGCGCCCGGCGCAGAGCACGATCGCTGAGCTGGTGAAGACGCTCGGCGGCACGAACGTCCAGGCCTCCGCGCCGGAGGCGCGCGAGGTTCTCGAGCGCGGGGTCGCCGACGCGATCACCTTCCCGTGGGGGTCGCTCTATCTCTTCGGCATCGACAAGGTCGTCAAATACCACATCGACGCGGCGCTCTACACGACCGTGTTCACCTTCTCGATGAACAAAGACAAATATGACTCGCTGAGCCCGGCGCAGAAGGCGGTGATGGACGATCATTGCTCGACCGACTGGGCGGTGAAGCTGGCCGGCCCGTGGGGCGACTTCGAAGCCGCCGGCCGCGAACGGATGAGAGCCGATCCGACCCATGAGCTCTACAAGCTCAACCCCGATCAGATGCAAGCGTGGCGCGCCACGGTCGAGCCGCTCAAGGCGAGCTGGGCGGCGGCGGTGAAACAGGCCGGCGCCGATCCTGACGCCGCGCTCGCCGAGCTCAACGCGGCAATAGCGAAATACGGCGCCGGCCCATGACCGGCGGCGAGCCGCGGCGAGGCGCGGCGATCACGGCCAACGCGATGGATCGGTTCATCGACGGCATCGAGCTTGCCGCGGCGGCGTTTATCGGCATTGTCGCGGTCGACATTTTTGTTGGGGTCGTGCTCCGCTATCTGTTCAGCGCCTCGATCCCCAATTCCTACGATTTCGGCCGCTTGCTCCTCGGCATCCTGATCTTCTGGGGCATCGCGGCGACCAGCTACCGCGGCGGCCACATCACCGTCGACCTCGTCTGGGCCGCGGCCGGCCCGTGCGGCAAACGCGCAATCGACGTTTTCGCTACGCTGGTGCTGTTGTTCGTGGTCGTCGTTCAGACCACGATGCTGTTCGACAAGGTGCGCACGACGCGCGCCGACCACGTGCTCACGTACGATCTTCATCTACCGACCTGGCCGTTCTTCGCCGTCGCCTGGGCGGGCGACGCAGCCGCCGTCATCCTGATCGCCGTGCGCACTTACCGGCTCATTTTTCACCCCGAAAAGCTCGCCCCCGATCCGATCGCCAAGGCGTTGGAATGAGGCGAAGCCGATGAGCTCCGATGCGGCGGCGGTCATTGGCTTTGTCGCGCTGTTCGGGCTGATCTTGCTGCGGGTGCCCGTCGGAATGGCGATGGGCCTCATCGGCGTGACCGGCTATGGCGCCATCGTCGGCGCCGGCCCGGCATTGAAGATGGTCGGCCAGACCTCCATGCGCACGGTCACCGATTACACGTTCGGCGTGATCCCGATGTTCCTGCTCATGGGCGCCTTCGTGTCGGCTTCCGGCATGAGCCGCGAACTGTTCCGGGCGGCCAACAGTTTTGTCGGCCATTGGCGAGGCGGCCTGGGCCTCGCCACCATCGCCGCCTGCGCCGGCTTCGCCGCGATCAGCGGCTCGTCGGTGGCGACCGCCGCCACCTTCGCAACCGTCGCCTACCCCGAGATGCGGCGATACGCCTATCCGCAATCGTTCGCCGCCGGTGTGATCGCCGCCGGCGGAACGCTCGGCGCAATCTTTCCGCCCTCGACGGTGCTCGCCGTCTACGGCCTCATCACCCAGCAGGACATCGGAAAGCTGTTCATCGCCGGGATTCTGCCGGGAATGCTCGCGGTCTCGATGTACATGCTGACGATCGCCGCCATCGGCCTGGCGCGGCCCGGCTTCCTGCCGGCAGGACCGCGCGCCGGCTGGAGCGAGCGGCTGAAGTCGCTGCGCGACGTGTGGGCCGCGCTGGCGCTATTCGTATTCGTGATCGGCGGCCTTTACGGCGGCCTGTTCACGCCGACCGAGGCGGGGGGCGTCGGCGCCTGCGGCGCCTTCCTGATCTCGATCGCTCGCCGCAGGCTCAACGCGGCGAGCGCGCGCGCCGCGTTGCTGCAGGCGACCCGCACCGCTGCCGCGGTGTTCACCGTTCTCATCGGCGCGCTTCTGTTCGGCTATTTCCTCACCGTCACTCAGACGCCGCAAAGAGTGACCGAATTCCTCACCGGACTCGGCGTCGGCCGCTACGGCGTGCTGGCGCTGATCATGCTTATGTATCTGGCCCTAGGCTGCCTCATGGACGCCATGGCGATGATCATCCTGACGGTGCCGATCGTCTTTCCGGTGGTGACGGCGCTGGGCTTCGATCCGATCTGGTTCGGAATCATCATCGTCATGACGGTCGAACTCGGCCTGATCCATCCGCCCGTGGGCATGAACGTCTTCGTCATCAAGACCGCGGTCAAGGACATAAGCTTCGCCACGATCTTCAAGGGCGTCCTGCCGTTCATCGCGGTCGACATCCTACGGCTCGTGATCCTGATCGCGTTTCCGGCGATCGCCCTAACCCTGCCGAGCTTGATGTAGAGTGACTCACAATCCATCCGGGAAAGGACGATCGACGATGGCGCGGAAGCGGCCGGAAGACCTTCGAAGTCATCGCTGGTACGGGGTCAACGATCTGCGCGCCTTCGGCCATCGCTCGCGCACCGCGCAGATGGGCTATCACCGCTCCGACTATGCCGGAAAACCGGTGATCGCGATCATCAACACCTGGAGCGACATCAATCCGTGCCACTCGCATTTCAAGCAGCGGGTCGAGGAAGTGAAGCGCGGAATATGGGAGGCGGGAGGGTTCCCGGTCGAATTGCCGGCGATGACGCTCAGCGAGCCGTTTCAGAAGCCATCGACGATGATGTACCGCAACTTTCTGGCGATGGAGACCGAGGAGGCGCTGCGCTCCTATCCCGCCGACGGCGCGGTCTTGATGGGCGGTTGCGACAAGACCACCCCGGCGTTGCTCATGGGCGCGATCTCGATGAACCTGCCGGCGATCTTCATGCCCGCCGGGCCAATGCTGCGCGGCTCCTGGCGCGGCGCCGCCCTCGGCTCGGGCAGCGACGTCTGGAAATATTGGGCGGAGCTCCGCGCGGGCGCCATCACCGAAGAGGACTGGGAGGAGATCGAACAGGGCATCGCCCGCTCGCCTGGCCATTGCATGACCATGGGCACCGCCTCGACCATGACCAGCGCCGCCGAGGCGCTCGGCATGACCCTGCCCGGCGCCGCCTCGATTCCCGCCGTCGATTCCCGCCATGCGGTCATGGCGGTCATGACCGGCAAGCGGATCGTCGAGATGGTATGGGAAGATCTCAAACCCGCCGACCTCATCAGCGGCGATTCGATCCGGAACGCCGTCGCCGCGGTCCTGGCGATCGGCGGCTCGACCAACGCGGTCGTGCATCTGATCGCGCTCGCGCGCCGCGCCGGCCTTCCGCTCGATCTACAAACATTCGATCAGTTGGCGCGCGAAACGCCGCTCATCGCCAACATCCGGCCTTCGGGGGCATACCTCATGGAGGACTTCTTCTACGCCGGCGGCTTGCCGGCGGTGCTCAAGCAATTGGCGCTCGGCGGTCGGCTGAAAGCCGGGGCGCGCACCGTGAACGGCGCAACGATCGGCGAGAACGTCGAACCAGCGAAAATCTATGACGAAGACGTCATCCGGCCGCTCAACAACCCGCTGGTCGCGTCCGACAGCCTCGCCATCCTGCGCGGCAACCTCGCCCCGGACGGAGCGATCATCAAACCGCCCGCCGCTGAGACCCGGCTGCACAAACATGCGGGAAAGGCGGTCGTCTTCCAAGATTACAACGACATGGCGGCCAGGATCGACGATCCCGATCTCGATGTCGACGAGAATTCGGTCCTGGTGCTGAAGAGCGCCGGGCCGATCGGGGCGCCCGGCATGCCGGAATGGGGCCAGCTGCCGATCCCGAAAAAGCTTTTGGCGAAGGGAGTGCGCGATATGGTTCGTGTTTCGGACGCCCGGATGAGCGGCACCAGCTACGGCGCCTGCGTCTTGCATGTCGCCCCGGAATCATTCGTCGGCGGCCCGCTCGCCCTGGTGCGCGACGGCGACGTGATCGAGCTGGACATTCCCGGGCGGCGCTTGACCTTGGACGTGAGCGACGAGGAGCTCGCCCGGCGCCGCGCCGCCTGGCGGATGCCCCCGCCCCGCTACGCGCGCGGCTATGGCCGCCTGTTCTCGGACCATGTGAGCCAGGCGAACGAGGGCTGCGACTTCGATTTTCTCGAGCGCGGAGCGCCCACGCCGGACCCCGAGATTCATTAGAGCGCGTTGCGTTGCCGCGGAGTCGTCATCGCGAGGAGCCACGGGGCGTCGAAAGACGCCCGTCTTTCGACGGGCTATGGCGACGTGGCGATCCATGGGAACGCAGGGTGTCCTACGTTCCCTGGATTGCTTCGCTCCGCTCGCAATGACGGCCTGGTTCCCACAAAATCGCTGCACGCTTTGCGGTCCGGCCGAATTGCGTTGTTGAAAATCTCAACGACCGGAGACGCGTCGCCATGCACTGCGGCATGCCGCAAACAGACTTCGCCGCCGCCGCAGTCTGTCAATTCGAATATCGTCAAAATCGCTCCGGTGCTGCGTCTTCAAGACCGATCCTTCCAATGACAACTCCTTCCGCTTGGTCCGTTCAAAATCATGCCTCAACGCGGCGGAATGAGCCTGACGCGCCGGTGAAAGAATGCCAGTTTCGGGCGCCTGCGTGAGCGAACCGGCGCGGCTACGGCGGATGTAGAGAAACTCGTCGACGTTTCTCAATTTCAAGAAAAAGGACGCCCGATACATAAATTCCAGGTCGCTATTGAATGTTCGATTCGTCGAGAACCCGCCGGCCGCTTCTATAGCCTGCCTTCGTCCGGCCGAGGTTGGCAGCAAAAGCGTATGCCCGTCGCCCGCGGCGAGCGCCGATGTAGCGTCCAGCGGATACCGCACAGCCAGGACTTTCCGCCACACTTCATTCACGTGAAGCTCGTGAGATCCCATGAGGTCGGCGCCGGATTCGAGCAACTGCGAGACCAAAACGCTCCTCCTCGACAGGGTCGGCGCGTCGTCTGAATCTTGAAACATCACAATCGGCGTCGCGCCGGTACGAATGAAACGCTCGCGACTGACATAGGGACCATTTGAATGAGGCTCGGAGCGATAGAACTCCGCCCAAGGGAAGCTCTCTGCAAGCTCGAAATGATCCTCAGTCAGTTCCTCGTCGAAGCACACGGACACAATATCCGCGCTGCTGCGGCTCACACCCACCGCCCGCAAACAGGTCTCGAGCATGAACAACGGCCCCTTATGCGGAATAATCCATTGTGCAGCAATATTCTGTGATGGACTGCGGTCGGGCCTTTTCGACTGAATGGGAACCTGCAGACATTCAAAGCCGACTGCATGGCGCCGATTGTTCAGGGCCCAGTAAAGCAGATTATAACATGAACAATCGCCTGAGGGCTCCGTTTTCTTAAACGCCCGAAGAAAGCCAACCGATACAATAAACGACCCAACATCGCCACCCCAGGTTTGCTCCAGCTCAGGCGCAGATTCTCTGGCGACCAAGATCAATATCGACATTGCCGGGTTGGGGAAGCGCGAGAATTCTTGAACAGAATCGGCCACGCTGAGACATTCGGTTTGGCCTGAATCGCAACACGCAATATCGGTGTCGCTTATCCTCGAGTCCACGAGCCATCCTTCGTCGAACGTATCACGCCATGTCGAAGCCTCACCCCCTACAACCACGCGCCAGGAGACTTGATTTTCCTGTTCCGCCGTCACAAGCCCCCTCCGTTGAAAATCCACGCCGTCGATACTTGCGGCTGACCCATCGCGCTCGAGGCGACGGCGGTCAACCGTGGTCACACCCTAAAAACCCTTTGGGCTCTCGCGAATGAACAGACTTCTGAACCCCTTCAAGCAGGCGCTGAGATCCGGCCGGCTTCAGATCGGGCTGTGGCATAGCCTGTCGAGCCATCTGGTCGTCGAAATCCTCGCCGATTTCGGGGTTCGACTGGATTCTGCTCGACACCGAGCACGCGCCGAACGAAGTGCCGATGGTGCTGGCCGAGCTTCAGGCAATGAGCGGCGGCACGGCGCATGCCGTCGTCCGGCCGGCCTGGAACGACCAGGTGATCATCAAGCGCCTGCTCGATATTGGCGCGCAGTCGCTCCTCATTCCCTATGTCGAAACGGAGGAGGAGGCGAAGCGCGCGGTGATGTCGACCCGCTACCCGCCGGAGGGCTTTCGTGGCTTCGCCTCGCAGGCGCGCGCCTCGCGCTATGGCAGGATCAAGGGATACCACGCGGCGGCCAACGCCGAGATCTGTCTTCTGCTGCAGGTTGAGACGAGGCGCGGACTCGAAAACCTCGAGCGGATCGCGAAGGTCGAGGGCGTCGACGGGGTGTTTATCGGCCCGGGCGACCTTTCGGCCGCGCTCGGCTATCTCGGCAAGCCCAATCACCCCGAGGTCGTCAAGACGATCGACGACGCCATTCGGCGGATCAAGGACGCCGGCAGCGTGCCCGGAATCCTCACCGGCGACGCCGAACTCGCCCAGCATTATATCGAGCTTGGCTGCCTCTTCGCCGCCGTCGGCTCCGACATCGGGCTTCTGGCGAACGGGGCCGAACAACTGGCGAGAAAGTTCAGAGGCCAGAACCCTGGACGGGAACCGCGCGCCGCGCAAAATCGGAGCGGATAAGAATGTATACCGCAAGTACGGCGATGCTCGAGGCCCTGCAGGAAGCGGGCATCTCCTATATCTTCGCCAATTTCGGCAGCGACCATCCGGCGCTCATTGAGGCGATCGCGGAAGCGCGCGCTCTCGGCCGGCCGATCCCGACCGTCGTCACCTGTCCAAACGAAATGGTGGCGATGAGCTGCGCCCACGGCTACGCGCAACTGACCGGCCGCGCTCAGGCGGTCGTCGTGCATGTCGATTGCGGCACCCAGTCGCTTGGCGGCGCGGTCCACAATGCGGCCAAGGCGCGTATCCCGGTGTTCGTCTTTGCGGGCACGTCGCCATTCTCCCAGGACGGCGAGGCCAGAGGCAGCCGCAACGAATTCATCCACTGGCTTCAGGACGTCCACGACCAACGCGGCATCGTTCGGCAATACATGAAGTATGACAACGAAATTCGCTCCGCGCACAACGTCAAGCAGGTGGTGCATCGTTCGCTGCAAATCGCCCATAGCGACCCCAAAGGACCGGTCTACCTCGTCGGCGCGCGAGAAGTGATGGAAGAGGGAACGGAGCGCGTTGAGATCGACGTCGCCGAGTGGCCGCCGCTGGAGCCGACGCCGCTCGCCGAAGCTGCGGTGGCGAGTTTGGTCGACGCGGTTCAAAAGGCCCAAAGGCCGCTGGTCGTGAGCTCTTATCTGGGCCGGAACTCCGCCGCCGTAGCGGAGCTCGTCCGCTTCTGCAGCCGGCTCGGCGTCGGCGTCCTGGAGTCGGCGCCGAACTATGTCAACCATCCGCACAGCGATCCGCTGCACCAGGGTAGCCAATGGAACCACCCGTTCCAGAACCGGACGCTCGCGGAGGCCGATCTCGTTCTGGTCGTCGACAGCGATGTGCCGTGGATTCCTGCGGTCAACAAGCCGAGCGAAGGGGCGGCGATCGCCATCATCGACGTCGATCCGCTCAAGCAATCAACGCCGCTCTGGTACATCAAGGCGCGGCAATGTTATCGCGCCGACGCGGCGACCGCGTTCGCGCAATTGAACGCTCGCCTCGATCGCGTCCAGATCGACGAACAAGCGGCTGAGCGCCGCCGCCGCCATTACGCCGAACGGCATCGAGAGCGGAAAGTCGAACTCGCCCGCCTCGAAGCGTCAAGCGGAGAGACCATCACGCCGGAATATTTGACGGGATGCGTGAGGCGCCTCGTTGGGAGCGATGCGATCGTGCTCAGCGAAGGCATCACCAACCATCCGGTGATCTGGGATCACATGGGCCGCGAAAAACCCGGCACGATGTTCACGAGCGGCGGCAGCTCGCTCGGCTGGACCGGCGGCGCGGCGATCGGCATGAAGCTGGCCGCCCCCGACAAGACCTTCGTCGTCATGACCGGCGACGGCTCCTACATGTTCTCCGCGCCGTCCGCCGTACACTGGATGGCGCGTCGTTACCGGACGCCATTCCTGCAAGTCATCTTCAACAATCGCGGCTGGAAAGCGCCCAAGTATTCTACACTCGCCGTTCATCCGGACGGCTTCGCCAGCCGCGCCGAGGATCTGGACCTGAGCTTCGATCCGCCGCCAGATTATTCCGGCATCGCCGCAGCCGCGGGCGGCGCGTTTGCCCGAGTGATCAAGCGCCCGGAAGACGTCGAAGCCGGCCTCGCCGAAGGTTTGCGAGCGGTGCTCGAAGATAAGCGCTGCGCGGTGCTCGACGTCTGGCTCGCCCACCTGTGAGGCGAATCTGGAACCGGTCCTGGCGTCAATCGATCCGGTTTGTTATGGTCTGGCCTCGAAGCTTGCGGGGCGTTCAAACGGGGCGGCGGAGACAATCATGCGCGCCATTGTCCTTTCAATAGCCGTCATTTCCGGGCTGGGATCATTGGGTTACGCCCAGAACCAGCCTCAAATGCTGAAGGGCGTCTACGGTCCCCCGGGGTCGTCGGCTCTCGGCGCGTCCGGCAAGTCGTCGGGCCTCCCCGAGTTCGAGCAATGCGCCCGCGGGCGGCGCCCCGCGCTTCACGATCCCCGGCGGAAACCCGGTCCAAGGCCAGTTGCTGCCCAACGAGGTGACGGCCGCGCCGATCGCGGATCGGCCCGGCTACGGCGTTGTGGTGGTCAACGGCCGTCGCGCGATCGTCAACCTCAACACCAATCGCGTCTTCCAGGTCTTGAACTAAGGGCCCGCCGCGTCGCGAGGCGATCGCCTAATCATGTTCCATGGGTATTCGAGTCCGATATTCCGGAGCGCCGGGTGCCTGGGATAAATGATCGCGTGCGTGGCCTCGCGGAGGCTTTGAAGGCGCTCGCCGACGGCACAGACGCAAAGGCTGGCGATATCGCCCAGGCGTTGTTGCTCCGTTGGCCAGAGGACGCTAGCGTTCACCAGTTGATGGCGACCATCGCTTTGCGCCGATCGAAGCCGGCGGACGCCGAGCGTTGGGCGCTGACCAGCCTCGCCTCGCGGCCTGACCATTTCGCGACATTAATGTTGGCTGCGCATGCGGCTCGAGCCCTCGGAAATTGGCAGAGAGCACTGGAAAAATTTCGGCGCGCCGCCGAACTCGAGCCGACGCGGCCCGAAGCTGCGTTTGGCTCGGCGATCACGTCGATCGCGATCGACCCGAGCCAAGCGCCGGTCGTCGTCGACGATCTCTCGCGGCGGTTTCCCGATCCTTCCTCCGCGTGGGCGGAGGTCGGCGGCGCCCTGGAACGAAACAGGCAATGGGAGCTCGCCGCCCAGGCGTTCGCCTTGGCGATAAGGGCGCAACCCACCGCCAAGCTCTGCATCCGGTATGGTTCGGCCTTGCAGTCCCTTGGGCTCCGCGCGGAGGCGGCGGCGGCATATCAAAAAGCGCTGCAACTCAATCCTGCTTCGGCCGAGGCCTTGTTTAAGCTCGGGCTGGCGTACCAGGACAGCCGCCATCCCGATCGCGCCGCAGAGGCCTATCGGCGTGCTCTGGCGTTGCGCCCCAATCTCGCTGAAGCAGAGGTCAATCTCGGCGTGGTCTTGCAGGAACAGGGCGATTTGGCGGCGGCCAAGCAAGCCTACGGACGCGCCATCGCCTTGATGCCATCGGCGTTCGGGCGTGTCGCACAAGCGCTGGCGACGTCGCCGAAGGGCGAATTGTGGTTGGACCTCGCCGCGTTACGCGCTCACTTGTCAGAACTCGGGCGCTTGTCTCGGTAGACCTTGCGATATACCCCGGGAGCGCCATGTAGGGCGTTGGCGACCTCGTCATGCGCCTCGATCCCCTCCGGCGTTAATTCCTCGAACACCAGCGATATTGCCTCGCGGGAGATCGGGAAACATTGCGCAACCGGCGTTCCCGCTGGCAGGACGCCCGCGAATTTGTCGTCAATCCAAGCAGCCGGAAACAGGATTCCGACTGCGTTGAAGCGGTCGGAATCGACAATGCCGGTCAGCGTGCGAAACGGCAGATCCTCGCGGTTGACGGGATGAGTGGCGAACAGTGAATAGCCAGGTTCGAGCTCGATGGTCCAAAAACTGTTGAACTTGATGAGAGCGCGCCCATTGGCGGCCGCAAGCGGTGTACCGGTGACTTGCGCAGGTACGTGAAAGCTCAAGGGCGACCGCGGCTGCGTCTCCCCCGCCAGCGACGGCAAGTTCCAGTCCCAGGAGAATTTGCCGTCGGCGTAGGTGACGTCGCACGGAAGCCGCATCACGAAGCCATGGCGCATGGCGTCGACGAACGGCGGGCATTGTTTGACGGTGCGGACTTCGCGCCCGTGCAATTCGGAAAACGCCGCGCCAGGCATTTCGCGTAGCCAATCCGGCAGCGCTTGCAACGCGGGCACCGGACGCGGCAGCGTATCGCGCAACGCAGGGTCGCACCGGAAGATGATTTTCACTGCCGGCGGCTCGCGGCGATACAACGTCGCCTCGACCGCTGAGCGCCAGCCGGCGCGGCGCCGCTCGCGCGTTTGAGAACTCATCATTGGCGCGAAGCGGCGGTCGAGACCCCAATGTTCGGTGAGTTCTCCCGGCGCGGGATAGAGTCCAGCGCGCCAGCCGGCGAGGAACGCGGCGCCGAGCGCCGTCGTTTCCTTGTGTGTCGGGCGGTCGACCGGCGCGCCGACGATGTCGGCAATGAATTGCATCGTCCAATCGCTCGCGACCATGCCGCCATCGACGCGTATGACCGACTCAGACCCTGTCGCGCCACTCGCCGCGAAATCCTGGGTCATCGCGGCAAGAAGATCGTCGGTCTGAAAGCCGACGCTCTCCAAAGCCGCCCGCGCTATTTCCTTGCGGGTCGCGCCGCGCGTCAATCCCATCACGGAACCTCGCGCGTCCGCGCGCCAATGGGCGCCCCTAGTCCGGTGAACGCGGGCACCAAATAGACTTCCTGTTCGAGGTCGGAACCGGCAGCGAGCGCGCCGGCCTCCGCAGCATTCGCAATAATCCCCAGGCCGTCGCGCAGCCATTGCACCGTCGCGCCCGCCGAGAAAATCGAGCCCTCGAGCGCGTAATCGCGCGCGCCGTCCAATTGATAAGCGATCGTCGTCAACAGGCCGTGTTGCGAGCGGATCGGCGTCGCGCCGGTGTTGAGCAGAGATGAAGCCGCCAGTGCCGTAGGTCGCCTTGGCCATGCCTGGGCTGAGGCAGACCTGTCCGACTAGCGCCGATTGCTGATCGCCGGCCATCGCGTAAACCGGCAGTGCTGCGCCCAAATGCTCGACAAGGGTCTTGCCGAAAGGGCCTGCGGTGTCTCGCACCTCGGGCAGCACCGAGCGCGGCGCGTCGAAGAGTTCGATCAGCGTCTCGTCCCAGCGCCCCGTGTGGATGTCGAGAAGCGACGTGCGCGAGGCGTTCGTCGCATCGGTCGCGTGCACGGCGCCGCCAGTCAGGCGCCAGAGCAGAAACGTATCGACGGTGCCGAACGCGAGTTCGCCACGCGCCGCGCGTTGCCGCGCACCGGGCACGTGGTCGAGGATCCAGGCGATCTTGCTCGCCGAGAAATAGGGGTCGAGCACGAGACCGGCGCGCTCGCGGACCAGCGCGGAATGTCCGCGGCGCGCGAGTTCGGCGCAGCGATCGGCCGTGCGCCGATCTTGCCAGACGATGGCGTTGTAGATCGGCTCGCCGGTCTTGCGTTCCCAAATGATTGTCGTCTCGCGCTGGTTG
The DNA here is from genome assembly GCA_963794155.1 of uncultured Alphaproteobacteria bacterium. Classification (GTDB taxonomy): domain Bacteria; phylum Pseudomonadota; class Alphaproteobacteria; order Rhizobiales; family Beijerinckiaceae; genus Roseiarcus. The sequence goes on from CAWCCX010000016.1 coordinate 779,954, forward strand.
GCGATTCCAATCCCGGCGATCGACTGTGGTCCGCCGGCCTTCGCCACGGCCTCGCGCGCCGTCGATAGCGTCGTATTCCACAGGTCCTCCGGATCATGTTCGATCCAACCTGGATGCGGATAGATTTGCGGAAACTCCATTTGTGCGGACGTGAGCGGCCGCGCGCGCTCGTCGAATACGATGGCTCGAGTGGAGGTGGTTCCCTGATCGATGACGAGGATGTGGCCGCCCATGTCGCGCTCAGGCCTATTCGAACGGATGGGCCGCATCGACGCCGAAATTGATGGCGATCGAAATGCGCAGCGAATTGCCGCGATAGGGGCGTACTGCGTGGAGCACGAACGAGGGAAAGATGAACAGCAAACCGGGACGCGGTCTGATGGTCTCGGCGCTGCCCGCGGAAAGGCCGCCCTCTCCGGCGAACTTGAGCATTGGCGCGTGCATCATCGGCGCAGCGCCCCGCGGGTCCATCATTTCGAATTCGCCGCCCAATTCCGGGTTGTCCAGGCAGCCCCCATCAGCCACGTAATAGGAAGCCGACCAGAAGGCGCCGGGATGGTAATGACAGGCGTTTGAGGAGTGGGCTTGATTGACGTTGGCCCAGGCCTCGACGATCCAATTCGGCTTGACGGGCTTACCTTCGCGGTCACGGGTCAATTGCGTCACGGCGGAACTCGCCCTGGCGATCAGATCGCGGCCATGCGGTCCGCCCCATTCAGCGAAATCGCGCGTCGAGTGCCAGCCGCCATTGTTGGACGCGTCCAAGGTAGGGTACGCCTCGCGGCGGCGCAGAACGATCTCCGTGAGCGCTGCGTTACGCTCTTCGGATCCCGGCAGCATGATCGCGGCGACCGGCGTCGCGAACAGCCCCTGGACGTGAATCTCGACTGCCGCCACCTCGAGCTTCCCCTCTAATAGACAATCGCCTTCGCGGGCTCTGACGGCTTCGCGAGCGCGAGACCCGCCGGCTAGCGTCAATCCCGCGAATATGACCGGAGCAATGAGATTTCGCGCCGGTCAATCCGCCAACCCAGCCCGAGACGGGAGGCGCGATGACCATAGCCTCGCCAAGGGCGGCGGCGAGCGCGGCGGCGGCGAGCGCGGCGCGAAGCCGCGTCGCTCGCAGCGTCCGCCGCGCCACGATGACAGGGCCCGCCGAAACGACAAGCGCCAGCGCCAGGCCGAGGGCGAACGTCAAGACGCTGTGTTGCACAAAAAGCGCTAAGGCGGCGAGCCCGGCCACGGCCCCCGCGGGATCGTTGATCGCCTCGGCTACACGTGCGCTGAGCGAGCCCGCGGAGGGCTCGCGCTGCGGTGGATCGGCGCGGCCGAGCCGGATCACCACCCACGCGATCAGCGCCGCGGCGCCGAGCGCGGCAAGATATGGCAGGCCGAACAATGCGATGAACCCGGCTCCGATCAACCCGCGCAAGACCAGAGAGACCACGAGATCAACGATCGCGCCCTTGGCGGGGCCGGGATAGGCGCCCAACAGCCGCGCGGCGGATCGCATCGGCGTGCCCAGGACCGCGTAGCTTAGCAATATGCCAACCACCGCGAGCCATTTGAGCGCGGCTCCGCTGACCGGAGCGTCGGCGCGACGATAGCTGTCGTAATCGGGAATATCCGTGGAGTCCGAACCCCACAACCGGATGACGCGCGCCCAGGCCTTCTCGACGTCGCCGTGTTCGGCTTCGCAAGCGGCGCCGAGTTCCCGGTTCGGCGCCGTTGTTGGAGTCGCTGCGTTCTTGTCAACCAGCGCCTCGTAGCAGGGGCCGGTCTGCAACGCGGGATCGTCGCCGACGCCAGTCGTCTTGGCGAGCGCTACGGCCGAGAAGTGCAGCGCGACACCGACAACCGCCACTTTCAAGGCTTGGCGGAGGGGAGTTGGGGCGTTCATGGCTTCGGCTCCGCGGCGAGGGGCGCGGAGGCGGCTGGCTTGCGCACCTTCGGCGCCTGAGCGAAATATTTCAGCAATTCGCTGGACGGCGAAAGCACGAGCGTCGGGCCGCCTTGGGTGAGAGCGGCGCGATAGACCTGCAAGCGTGCGATACAGATCGTAGAAGTCGGGATCTCGACTAAAGGCCGACACGGAGATCTGATTGGATTCCGCGTCGGCGACGCCGCGGACTGTCTGACTTTCGCGAAGGGCATCGGATAGCAGGATTTCCTTTTCTCGGTCCGCCTTGGAGCGGATCTGCTGCGCCACTTCGAAGCCTTGCGCCCTGAGCTCCTTGGCCTCTCGAACGCGCTCCGAGGTCATGCGGTCGTAGATCGCCTGACTGGTCTCGGCCGGCAATTCGGCGCGCAAGATGCGCACATCGGTGACTTCGACGCCGAGTTCTTGACCTTCCTGCGCGACCTCGGTTCGGATTTCATCGCTGATGCGATCGCGCTCCGCCGTGAGCAGCGACGGCAGCGACGCTTTGCCGAGTTCCTTGCGAACTGCGCTGGAGACGATCTGCGCTAGGTTGACACGCGCTTGATCTTCCGTTCCGACGCTTTGGTAGAAGCGCAACGCGTCGGAAATGCGAAACCGCGAAATCGTGGTCACTTCTATGCGCTTTTGATCGCCCAGGATGACTTGATCGAGCGGCGGCTGCAGCGACAACAGGTGCTTGTCGTAGGAGACGACTGCGTCGATCAACGGCGCTTTGAGATAGAGACCCGGCTTGTCCACGATTGCGATTGGCTTGCCGAAGCGAACGACGAGCGCGATGCGGTCCTGCGATACAATATGAAATGTCTGCGAGATAATCCAGCCGAGGGCCGCGAGCGCAATGAGCGCGAGGATGACAGCGCGTATGGTCATGGCGTCGCCTTCGAGGCTGGCTGTGCGCCCAATTGCGGGAGGACCGGCGGGGGCGCAGGAAGGGGCAGATAGGGGACGATCGTTGACGCGGACCCCGCGGCGGGGTCTATGTAGATCTTGCCCGCGGACTTCAGCACCTCCTCCATTGCATCGAGATAGAGCCGCCGCGCGGTCAGTTCGGGATCGCCGGCGAAACTGGCTTCCAACGCGCTGAACCGTTCGGCGTCGCTGCGCGCCTTGTTGAGCGCCTGTTCGCGATAGACCTGCGCCTCCTGCGTTATACGATCGGCCTCGGCGCGGGCGCGCGGCAGAACGTCGTTGCGATAGGCTTCGGCCTCGTTGCGCGCCCGCTGTTGATCGGCGCGCGCACGCTGCACGTCGTTGAACGCATCAATGACCGCGAGCGGTGGATCGACGCGCTGCAACTGCACTTGCGTGATCTGAATTCCGGCGTCGTAAGAGTCCAGGATGCGCTGCAATAGGCTCTGCGCGTCGTCTGCGATTTTCTGTCTTTGATCCGAGAGACCGGACTGAATGGGATTCAGGCCGATTATCTGCCTGACCGCGCTTTCGCCAGCGAGCTTTACCGCGCCCTCCGGATCGTAGACGTTGAACAGGAACTTCGATGGATCCTTGACGCGCCAGGAAATCGACGCCGTGGCTTCGACGATATTCTCATCGCCGGTAAGCATTTGCATTACGGTGCCGTTGCCGATCTTAACCTGGTTGATCGCGGTGACGCGGGGCAGCAAAACGAACTCGATCGGGTAGGGCCAATGATAGTTGAGCCCCGGTCCGGTCGTTGCGACAAGTTCGCCAAACCGCAGCACGAGGCCGACTTGATCGGGTTGGACCCGGTAGAAGCCGCTCGCCGCCCAAACGGCGACCGCGAGCACGACGGTGGCGAAAATGCTGGCCATCGGCAGGACGCGCCGCGCGCGTAGCGCAGCTTCAGTGGAGACCAGAGGGGCGGGCGCGGGGCGCGTTGGGGATGGGGACCTCTCGATCGGCGACGCTGGCCCAGCGCGTTCCGCCGCGGGCGCGCGCTTGCGGCTCAGGCGATCAAGCCAGGACTGGACCGTGGCCGGAGTCACCAATTCGGGACCGAAATCGCCGGGCTCATTCCGCATGACTTCCTCGCAGGCGCGCGCGGCGCGGATCGAGAATGAGGTTCTGCCAGATGACGAAAATCGCGCAGGCCGCAGGAATGGCGTAGGATAGGGCTGGCGCATAGGCTGAGATCGGCGCTAACACGATGGGGATCGGCGACCGCCACCGCCGCCCGCGACCCAACCAAGGAACGCGCCCGAGGCAAGGACAAGCAACCCGCTCTCGTCGAGCAATTCGCGGATGAGATTGCTTCCCCAGATCAACATCGGAATGCTGAGCGCAAGGCCGATCGCGATATAAACGATACTGCCCTGAGCGATCGCGGCGATGGCTACGACATTATCGAGGCTCATCGTGACGTCGGCGATGATGATCGCCTGAACCGCGCCGAAAAGCGCGCGAGTTCCCAAAAACGGCGTCTCTCCTCCTTCCTCGGACAAATCGGAGCCGTCGACCAAAGTGAGGCGCACCGCGATCCACAACAGAATGACGCCCGCGGCCATTTGCACCAGGGGAGCGCGCAAAAGAAAGATCGCCACCGAGCCCATGGCGAGGCGCAAGACGATGGCGCCGACGATGCCCAAGAGCGTGGCGCGCTGCACGTCCTCGGCGGGCAGGCCGCGACAGGCCATGGCGATCACCAGGGCGTTGTCTGCGCTCAGCAGCAGGTTGACGAAAAGAATCTGCGCGGGAATGAGCAGGCTTGCGAAGATCGCCGACGGGTCGAGCGCGAAGTCCATCACGATCTTTCCGACGCGGAACGAACGCCGGCGGACTGCGCCAAATACTTAGCCTTGTCCGTTTCCTGGGCCGCGGCGGACGGCGCGTCGCAGGGTGATAAGGCAGCGGCCAACCCTCTCACGTCCCCTCCGTTTGGCATGCGCGGTTTTCTGGTTCGAAATTTTCGTTGTGAAAAGCTAACCGCGCTGCTAGTTATTCGCAAGCAAAAAAACGATGCCAAATAGCGCATGGCGTCCGCGCCGAACGACAGCTTTTGGAATCGCGGGCGGGGCTTTCGGGAGGGGACTTTCAATTCATGGCGGAACCAACACCCAGGGCTTCAGGCTATCGCCAATCGGAAATCGTCGCAATGCTGCGCCAATCGGGCCGCGTCGGCGTCGAAGAGTTGGCCACCCATTTTGGCGTCACCCTGCAAACGATCAGACGCGACTTGAACGAATTGAGCGACGCCAAGGCGCTGGTGCGCGTGCACGGCGGCGCGATGATCGCCTCGGGTGTCGCCAATCTCGCCTATGAAGCGCGCCAGCACGTAGCGCAACAATCCAAGCGCCTGATTGGCGAGGCGGCGGCGCGCCTCGTGCCGGACAATGCCTCGCTCCTGATCAATATCGGCACGACGACGGAAGAGGTCGCCAAGGCCCTTTCCAACCGCTCCGGACTGCTCGTAATCACCAACAATCTTCACGTAGCCAACGAGTTATATCGCAATCAGTCCGTGCAGGTGATCATTACCGGCGGATCGATTCGAAAGGGCGACGGCGGTATCGTCGGCGCGGTCACGGTCGAGCAGATCGAACAATTCCGCGTCGACCTGGCTATCATTGGCACGTCGGCGATCGATCCGGACGGCACATTGCTGGATTTCGATGTCCATGAGGTCCAGATTTCCCGGGCCATCATCGAGCACGCCCGCAAAATCGTCCTCGTCGCCGACAGCAGCAAATTCTCGCGCTCGGCGCCGGTCAAGATCGCGCAACTATCGGAAATCGATATCTTCGTGACCGACCGCCTGCCATCCGAGGACGTCGCGGAAATGTGCCGCCGTTGCGGCGTCGAGGTCATCGAAGCCGGAGACTTCGCCGAGGGCGAAAGCGGCGGAGGCGTCCAGGCCGATTGAATAGCTGATAAGGAAAATTCGTTGTTTTCGGTTGCAACCTTCATAATGTTCGTTATAGTTTCGTTTTCGCGGCGACGGCGAACAGCCATTAAGCTTGGAATTGGGGGGAGCGGGGCATTGCGCGTTGTCGCGTCAGGCGAGCCGCGTTCGTCCTATGACGTCGCAATCATCGGCGGCGGGATCAACGGGTGCGGGATTGCTCGCGACGCCGTGGGTCGTGGCTGGTCGGTTTTCCTGTGCGAGAAGGGCGATCTTGCGGGCGCGACATCCAGCGCCGCGAGCAAGCTGATTCACGGCGGATTGCGCTATCTCGAATATTATCAGTTCCGGCTTGTGCGCGAAGCGTTGCTCGAGCGCGAAACGCTATGGCGCATCGCTCCGCATATCATCTGGCCGCTGCGATTCGTTTTGCCACACCACAAAGGCCTGAGGCCGGCTTGGTGGTTGCGGCTCGGCTTGTTTCTCTATGATCATTTGGGCGCGCGCGAATTGCTGCCGCCGACGCGGACACTACGTCTCGGACAGGATCCGGCGGGAGCGCCGCTTAAGCCCCAATACAGCGTCGGCTTCGAATATTCCGACTGTTGGGTCGAAGATTCGCGATTGGTCGTGCTGAATGCGCGCGACGCCGCCAATCGCGGCGCGACGATCGCGCCTCGGACGTCCTGCGTTACGGCTAGAAGGGAAGACGGCGTTTGGCGCTTGACGTTGCGCGACGAGTTGACGGCGCAGCCCTATGAGATCAGCGCCCGAGCGCTCGTCAATGCCGCGGGTCCTTGGGTTGGCGATGTCATTGGCGCGATCGTCGGCGTCAACGCTCACGCCTCGGTACGGCTCGTCAAAGGCAGCCATATCGTTACCGAGCGACTATTTTCTCACGACCGCTGTTACATCTTCCAAATCAACGACGGCCGCATCCTCTTCGCGATACCCTATGAGCGGGACTTTACGCTAATTGGCACGACCGATCTCGACTATTCCGGCGATCCCGGCGCCGTGGCGGCCTCGGAGCAGGAGGTTGAATATCTCTGCAAGGCGGCGAGCGATTATTTCCGCGCGCCCGTCACCGCGGACCAGGTGATCTGGAGCTATTCCGGCGTCCGTCCGCTGTTCGACGACGGCGCCTCCGCCGCGCAGGCAGCGACGCGCGACTATGTGCTCAAAATTGACGCGCAAGACGATGCGCCGGCGATGCTGAATGTCTTCGGGGGCAAGCTCACGACTTATCGCAAACTCGCCGAAGCGGCGATCGCGATGTTGGCGCCGCATTTGCCGAAGCCGGCGAAACCAGACAGTTGGACTGGGAAGGCGCCGCTGCCCGGCGGCGACTTTCCGGTTCAGGGCTTCGAGACGCTCGTCAATCAATTGCAGGCGCGCTACCGCGCTCTCGACCCGAACGTCATCAGCCGGCTCGCGCGCGCCTACGGAACTCTTGTTCCCGATATTTTGAGGGACGCGCGCTCGGCTGCGGATCTCGGGCGAAGCTTCGGCGCTGGACTGACCGAGAGCGAACTCAATTACCTCGCCGAGAGGGAATGGGCGATGTCGGCCGAGGATGTCGTCTGGCGCCGATCAAAACTGGGACTGCGGCTTTCCAAGGTCGAGATCGAAGAGATCGATGCGTTCTTGAAGGTCGTGCGTCCGCCGCGCGCGGCTGCAGTCGGAGGTTGGAACGCGTGACATTTGTTCTCGATCACATCGGGTTCGATGTCGGCGGCATCCGCGTGATCGATGACGTGTGTCTGACGTTCCAACCAGCCAGCCTGAACGTTCTGCTCGGGCCGACGCTCGCGGGCAAGACGACAATCATGCGCCTGATGGCCGGCCTGGATCAGCCGACAACCGGCCGTCTGCTGCATGACGGCCAGGACGTCACCGGAACGCCGGTGCGCAAGCGTTCCGTGGCGATGGTCTATCAGCAATTCATCAACTATCCCTCGCTCTACCGTCTACGAAAACATCGCTTCGCCCCTGCGCGTGGCGGGCGTTGCGAAATCGCAGATCGATACACGCGTTCGCGAAGCGGCGCGCGTGTTGCGACTTGAAAATCTCTTGCAGCGGATGCCCGGACAGCTTTCGGGGGGTCAGCAACAGCGCACGGCCATCGCCAGGGCGCTCGTCAAGCGCGCCGAGCTCGTCTTGCTCGACGAGCCTCTCGCCAACCTCGACTATAAATTGCGCGAGGAATTACGCGAGGAACTGCCGCGCATCTTTTCGCACACCGGCGCGATCTTGATTTATGCGACCACCGAGCCGTCAGAAGCGCTGCTGCTCGCCGGATCGACGGTCACCCTGAGTCAAGGTCGCGTCACTCAATTCGGCCCGACCTCAAAAGTGTATCGCGATCCCGCCCACATCGACGCAGCGCGGGTGTTTTCGGATCCGCCGCTTAACGAGCTCCCGATCGCCAAACAAAGCGAGAAGATAACGGTCCAACAAGATCGATCGCTGGGCCGCGTCAACGCACTCTCCCATCTGCCTGACGGCGCCTATTGTTTGGCGTTTCGCGCCGACGCCGCGTCGATTGGGCCGGCTGCGACCGGCGAGCTGAATTTCTCTGGCGTCGTCCTGGTCACGGAGATCAGCGGTTCCGAGAGTTTCATTCATGTCGACGTTGGCGTCGGAACCTGGGTTTGTCTGGTCTCGGGCGTTCACGATTGGGCACCCGGTCAAACCGTCACTGTCAACATCGATCCCACGCGAGTCTTCATTTTCGACTCGAGCGGTCAGCGCGTCCAGGCGAACGTTGTTCAAGGGGCCGAGGCATGACCAGCATTACGCTCGATCGGATCGCGCACGCCTACGGCGGCAAGCCGCGCTCGGAGTCCGATTATCAGCTTAAGCCCTTTCAACACGTCTGGGAACAGGGCTTCGCCTATGCGTTGCTCGGACCCTCTGGTTGCGGCAAGACGACTTTGCTCAACATTATCTCCGGTCTCGTCATCCCGTCCGAAGGCCGGTTGCTCTTCGGCGACAAGGACGTCACGCATCTGCCGACCGAGCAGCGGAACATTGCGCAAGTCTTCCAGTTTCCCGTGATCTACGATACGATGACGGTCGCCGAAAATCTCGCATTTCCGTTGAAGAACCGCAGGCTCGCGAAGCCCGTCATCGACCGCCGCGTCGCGGAAATCGCCAAGATGCTCGATCTGAGCGCGGACCTCAATCGCCGCGCGCGAGGTCTCACTGCGGACGCCAAGCAGAAAATCTCTCTGGGTCGCGGGCTTGTGCGATCCGACGTATCGGCGGTGCTGTTCGACGAACCGCTGACCGTGATTGATCCGGCGCTGAAATGGGAGTTGCGGTCGAAACTGAAGAGCGTGCATCGCGCTCTTGACTTGTTGATGATCTATGTCACTCACGATCAAACCGAGGCGCTGACGTTCGCAGACAAGGTCGTTGTGATGAACGATGGCCGCGCGGTGCAGATCGGCGCGCCCGCTGAGCTCTTCTATCGCCCAGAACATACATTCGTCGGCTATTTCATTGGCTCGCCGGGCATGAATTTCATGCCGGCGGCGGTCAAGGGCGACCGCGCCGATGTCGCCGGCTTTGAAGTCCGACTGGGGCGATTTATCGCGACCTGTCTTCGGATCAGTCCGTCCAGGTCGGCGTGCGCCCGGAATTCGTGTCCGTGACCTCCGGCCCGGGCTTGCCGGCGCAAGTGCGGCGCGTCGTCGATCTCGGCCGCAAGCGGCTTGCCCATGTCATGCTCGGAAACCATCCGTTGATCGTCGGCATCCCGGGCGGGATGGAGGGCGTCGGGGACGTCGTAAATATCTCGATCGATCCCGCCAATACCCACGTCTATGTCGCAGACATTCGCGTGCAGGGAAGAGCTCCATGATCGACAAGCCCGTCAATAACCGCGCATGGTTCTTCGTGCTGCCCGTGCTCGGCGTCGTGCTGTTTTCGTCGATCATTCCGGTGATGACGGTGGTCAATTATTCGGTCCAGGACACCATGGGCGCCAACAGTTTCTTTTGGAATGGCGACCAGTGGTTTCGCGATCTCCTGAACCCGACGACGACGATCGGAGCGCGCTTCAACGATGCTTTGTTTCGCACGCTCGCCTTCTCGCTCGCTTGTCTCTTGATCGAGGTTCCGCTCGGCATCGCTCTGGCGCTGTGCGCGCCGCGGAAGGGCTGGGCGGTCGGGATCTCGCTCGTCGTAATCGCGCTGCCGATGCTGATTCCGTGGAATGTCGTCGGCACCATCTGGCAGATTTTCACGCGCGAAGACATCGGACTGTTCGGAGCTGCGCTTGTCGGAATAGGTCTGCACTACAATGTGACGCAGGAGCCGATCTCCGCGTGGATGACGATTGTGGTGATCGACGTCTGGCACTGGACGCCGCTCGTGATCCTCCTGAGCTACGCAGGTCTGCGCGCCATTCCAGACGCTTACTATCAAGCCGCGCGCATCGATGGCGCGAGCCGGTGGGCGGTCTTCTTCAATATCGAATTGCCTAAGTTGCAGAAGGTGCTGGTCATCGCGGTGCTTCTGCGCTTCATGCAAACGTTCATGATCTACACCGAGCCCTTCGTCGTCACTGGCGGCGGCCCGGGCAGCGCAACGACGTTTCTCTCGATCGATCTCGACAAGATTGCGCTTGGCCAGGTGGATCTTGGCAACGCGGCTGCGATGTCGCTGGTCTACTACCTGATCACCCTCACCGTGTGCTGGATATTCTTCACCATCATGACTCAACTCGAGCGGCGGGGGGACGTTTGATGCGCAACGGAACCCTGCCGAAAATCCTCTTCGTCTTCTATCTCGTGGTTTTGATGCTGCCGATCTACTGGCTCATCAAAATGAGCTTGCAGACCAATACCGACATCATGTCCGGGCTCACGCTGTTCCCGCGCAATCTGACGTTTGAGAAATACGTCACGATCTTCAATGACCCCACTTGGGTGCACGCCTTCGGCGTGTCGCTATCGTATGTCGCGATCAACACAGTGATCTCTGTCGCTGTGGCGTTGCCGGCGGCCTATGCGTTCAATCGCTATCATTTCATCGGCGACAAGCACCTGTTCTTTTGGCTGTTGACCAACCTGATGGCGCCGGCGGCGGTGTTCGCGATGCCGTTCTTTCAGCTCTACTATGCGGTCGGGCTGTTCGACTCTATTTGGGCCGTCGCGCTCGCGCACTGCCTATTCAACGTTCCGCTCGCGGTGTGGATTCTCGAAGGGTTCGTCGGCGGCGTGCCGCGCGAGATCGATGAGACGGCGGCAATCGACGGCTATAGTTTCCCGAGCTTCTTCATTCGTATCTTTCTTCCGCTTATCGCGAACGGCATCGGCGTCACCGCCTTCTTCTGCTTCATGTTCTCGTGGGTCGAGCAATTGCTCGCGACAACGCTGACTTCTACGCACGCGTTGCCCTTCGCCGCGGTTATGACTCGAGCCTACTCGGTCTCGGGCATGGACTGGTCGTTGCTCGCGGCGGCGGGCGTGCTGACGATGATTCCCGGCGCTTTCGTGATCTGGTTCGTGCGCAACCACATCGCCAAGGGCTTCGCCCTTGGCCGCGTATGACGGAGGTCACGATGCTGGACTGGATGGCTTGGACCTGGCAGACCGCACTGTTCTTCGGGTTGGTCGCGTTCATGCTGATCGTGCTGACCCTGCTGGCGATCTATCGGCCCGAGACGCCGCGCGTTGGAATACTACGGTTTCCGACGACCCGTGGCGATCGGTTCTTCGTCACGATGATCGGTTCAGCCTACATTTTCATCTTTTGGATGCGCTTTGGCGGCGGCTCTCTCTGGTATCCGCTTGGCGCAGCAGTTCTCTATGGGATCGCGATGTTCACCTTCGCGTAGCTCATGGAACGTCCGGCGCGCAATCCAGTGGCGCCGGTAATTGGGAGGAAGCGCAAATGGATATGAAACGACGCGACGTACTCAAGGGAGCCGCAGCGACGACCGCCGCGGTTGCGGTCAGCAGCGCAGCGATTGTTTCGCCGACGCCGAGCTATGCGCAACAGCTCGACGCCGCCAAGAAGTGGGTCGACAACGAATTTCAGCCCTCCACGCTCAGCAAGGATGAGCAGATGGCGGAAATGGAATGGTTCATCAAGGCGTCTCAGCCGTTCAGCGGCATGGAAGTCAGCACCGTCTCGGAAATTCTGAGCGTTCACGATTACGAATCGAAGGTGCTGACCAAGGCCTTTGCTGACATCACAGGCATCAAGGTCAACCATGAGTTGATGAACGAAGGCCTGCTGGTCTCTAAGATCGCAGTCGAAATCGCCTCGGGCAAGCCGATCTATGATTTCTGGATGAATGACTCCGACCACATCGGAACCCATCCCCGCTTCAACGACATCATCGACGGCTCGCTGACCGACTTCATGAACGGCGACGCCAAGGACATCACCAGCCCGACTCTCGATCTCAAGGACTTCATCGGTATCGATTTCGCCACTTATGTCGACGGCAAGATCTATGGGTTGCCGGACCAGCAGTTCGCCAACCTCTATTGGTTCCGGCACGACTGGTTCCAGCGTCCGGACATCAAGTCCGGTTTCAAGGCCAAATACGGCTACGACCTTGGCGTCCCGGTCAATTGGTCGGCCTATGAAGATATCGCGGACTATTTCACCAATACCGTGAAGGAAATCGACGGCGAGAAAGTCTATGGCCATATGGACTATGGCAAGAAAGATCCATCGCTGGGCTGGCGCTTCACCGACGCCTGGCTGTCGATGGCGGGCAACGGCGACAAGGGCCTGCCCAACGGCAAACCTGTAGACGAATGGGGCATCCGACTCGAGGACGGCCGTCCGGTTGGCGCTTCGCTCAGCCGCGGCGGTGACGCCAACGGCCCGGCGGCGGTCTATGCGCTAACGAAATTTGTCGAATGGCTGAAGAAATATGCCCCGCCGGAAGCGTCAGGCATGGACTTTCTCGAGGCCGGCGCAGTGCCTGGCCAGGGGCATATCGCGCAGCAAATCTTCTGGTACAGCGCGTTCACTCATGCCTCCACAGTGCCGAATCTGCCGGTCATGAACCCCGACGGCACGCCGAAATGGCGTATGGCTCCGAGCCCCCACGGCGCCTACTGGAAGGAGGGCATGAAGCTCGGCTACCAGGACGTCGGTCTTTGGACTCTGCTGAAATTCGCGCCGCGCGAAAAGGTCAAGGCGGGGTGGATCTACGCACAGTTCTGCACCTCCAAGACGGTGACGCTGAAGAAGTCGTTGGTGTCGCTGCACCTGATCCGCGAGAGCGATATTTGGGCCGACGCGATGACCGAGCTGGCGCCCAAGGTCGGCGGACTCGTCGAGTTCTATCGAAGCCCGGCTCGAAAACTTTGGACTCCGACCGGCGTCAACGTCCCCGATTATCCGCGAATGGCGCAGGTGTGGTGGCAGAATGTCTCCAAGGCCATTTCCGGGGAGGAGACTCCGCAGGAAGCCATGGATGGCTTGGCTCGCGACGAGGACTCGATCATGGAGCGCCTGGAGAAGTCGGGCGTTCAGGGTGACCGCGGGCCCAAGATGAACGAGCCGAAGGATCCCGAATATTGGTATGCGCGGGCCGAAAAAGACGGCAACACCGCTCCGCAGCGCAAGCTCGCGAACGAGAAGCCGCAAGGCGTCACGGTCGATTATGACGAATTGCTGAAGACGTGGAAGGCGCAGCTGCCGGCGCCGAAGAAGTCCTGACGAACGTCGACAAGGGAGCCGGGCCGACGCCCGGCTCCTATCGGCTTTTTACGCCCAAACCAGAAGACCGAGTCGGGCTCCGACCTGAAGAGCGACATCACGAGCGAGGAAGTGGCGATGAACGGCGCAGCGCCCTCGGTTCGCAAGACGAACTCGGTGCTCGGCAAGATCGCGGTCTGGGGGCCGGGGCTCTTGGTGATGCTCGCCGACACAGACGCCGGCAACGTCGTGACCGGCGCGCAAGCGGGAGCGACCTGGGGTTACCGGTTCTTGCCGTTGCTGCTGTTGCTCATACCGATGCTCTACATGGTTCAGGAATTGACCGTGCGGCTCGGAATCTTCACCGGGCGCGGCTACGGCGAGTTGATCCGCATCGCGGTTCGGGGCGGGATGGGCGCGGCTTTCGCTCCTGGGCCTCGCGGCCGCCGTGATCGGTTCCCTGGTGACGGAATTTACCGGAGTGGCTGGAATAGGCGAACTCTACGGTGTTTCGCGTGGGCTGACTTTACCGCTTGCGGTCGTCACCCTGCTCGCGATCGTCGGCACGGGGTCGTATCGACGCGTCGAGCGGACCGCGATTTTCGTCGGATTGTTCGAACTCGCCTTCTTCGTCGTGGCCTGGGCTTCGCATCCCAGCCTCGCCGCGCTGGTGAAGGACATCATCGATTTGCCGATCCGCGATCGCGCCTTTCTCTACATGACCGCGGCAATCATCGGAGCGGTATTCAATCCGTGGATGATCTTTTACCAACAGTCCGCGATCGCGGACAAAAAGCTTCAACTCGGCGACCTGAAGCCGGCGCGGCTGGACACAGCGTTCGGCGCCGTGCTGACGCAATGTTTGACCGGCGCGGTGGTAATCGCCGCCGCCGCAACTCTGGGCAAGAACGGGGCTTCCTCGGTCGGTCTCAGCAGCGTCGGCGAAATCAGCAACGCTTTGTCGCCGGTGCTCGGCGAGACTATTGGCCGGGTAGTGTTCAGTGCAGGCGTACTCGGCGCGTCGTTGGTAGCCGCGATCGTTTGCTCTCTGGCCCTCGCCTGGGGGGCCGGAGAAATCGCGGGCTACAAGCACTCGCTGGAGTATCACCCGTTCGCGGCGAAATGGTTCTACGGCGTTTATGCTCTCTGCGTCGTTGGCTCGGCTGCCGCGGTCGGCCTGGTGCGCGACCTCGTCTGGCTCAACATCGCGGCCCAGGTGCTCAACGCCTTCCTGTTGCCGCTGGTCATCGGCCTCCTTATCGCCCTGGCGATCAACACGCTGCCTGAGGCGGCGCGCATCAAAGGCGCTTATCTCTGGAGCATGATCGTCGTCTGTACGGTGGTCGTCGCTATCGGCGTGTTCGGCGGTCTTCAGGCGGTCTTCGCTTCGTGAGCGGGCGCGCGCCCATTCTCTGTCCCAAGCTCGAATGATCCGGCCATGTTCGATTTCGATCTCAGTAAGATGATTCTGGTCGGCGTGGTCGCGCTCGTCGTCGTCGGTCCAAAAGAACTGCCGGCCGTCTTGCGGGCGCTGGCGCGCACTCTGGCCAAGTTGCGACGCGTCCAGGCCAGCGTGCGCACTGCCGTTGATACTCTCGTGGCCGACGCCGGTCTTAATTCGGTCGACCGTGAACTGGAAGGCCTCGGCAAGACCATGCGAGTCAATATCGCGTTAAATCCCGCGACTGCGATGCGCAGCAGCCTTCCCTCCTCCGAGTCGAGCGGTGCGCGACCGGAGGCTGACGAGGAGGAGCCGCAATTTGTTTCGCCTGAAATGCGGGCCTATCTGGCGCCGCCCGCCGAAGAGCCGACTCTCGCCGAGGTCGAAGCTGCAACGTCGCCGGTTGATCTTAAGAGAGGCTCCGCGCCAAGTTTGTATTAGTATATCGATGAAATCGGAAGAACTAAGA
>CAWCCX010000017.1:0-428609 GCA_963794155.1 uncultured Alphaproteobacteria bacterium
TCCGCTTCACGTGTGCGCCGTGAGAAGGCGGCGCTTTTCCAGTGGGTGCAAGTCCCACCCGGCGAACGCTCCAGCCGGAAGCAACCGGAGCAGTCATGGAGGTGACGAAATGGCTGAAGCCTTCGGTGTAGCTGGTCACATATAGGTGACCGCGCGAGTGTGCGGGCCGCAACGCGAGTGAACGCCGAGCAAGCCTCACATGAGCAGGTGGCAGTCAAGCGGTTTGTTTCCGGGTGATAAGTCTCCAGCGGTTTGTCCGGTATCCGAGGTTCTGAGCCCTCTAAGCGTGACGCGGCTCGTTTCCGAGCACGATCAACCTCACATACGGTCGCCGTTCGCGACGGCTGCACCAACATCCCGCTTGCGGCGGGTAGGGCTCAGGAAGACGAGAACCTTTCTCGAAAACGGCGTTTCAGGCCACGGCTTGCTTCGGTTCGTCCACCTGGATCCGTCAGGACTGATCACGTCCTGAGGATTACGGGATTGGATGCGTGGAAGACGGGGGCTATCGTCAGGCGGGCCTAATCATGGCGCCTTCGATCACGACCCCAGCGCTCAGATATTTCCAGAGTGCGACCAGCAGCTTTCGCGCCAGCGCCACGATCGTCGTCTTGCGCCGACGACCGCCGTTACGTTCGTTTCGGTCCTGGAACCAGAGGGTGAGTGCGGAGCGCGGCTGATAGCGTATCCAAAGCCAGGCGAGCTGAATCATCGTTGTCCGTAGTCGCGGGTTGCCCGATTGCGAGATGCCCTGCTCGCGATTGACCGACCCGCTTTGCCAAGGCGTCGGGGCAAGGCCGGCATAAGCGGCGACCTGTCGGCGGTTATCGAAGTGCCTGGAGAGTCCCTCAGACCAGAGGACCGAAGCGAATTCCGGCCCAATCCCATGGACACCCAGCAACATCGGCGGCGGGGCCAACCCTTTGGTTTGTTGTGCGTTGAGCAGCGCGTCCCGCTCGGACTCCACAGCTTTGATCTGCTCGAGAAGCAATTCGAGCCGATCGAGTTCTCGACAAACCTGGGCTTTGAGATGTTCGGGCAAGCGACGGCCGTCGCCAGTCTGGAGCGCATCCAGCCGCGCCCGTCGATCGCGACGCAACGGCTCATACTCGGATGCGCCCTGAGAGAAGAGCAATCCTTTGATCCGGTTGACGTGCTGAACCCGTTCCATGATCAGCACCTTGCGCTCACGGCAAATCCGGCGGCGGTCTTCATCTTCAGGCGTCGGCGCCCGAACCATTGAACAGACCCGCGGTTCGCCGCGCTTGTGGGCGAGCAGCGCGCGAAGCAAAGCCTCGCCATCGATCCTGTCGGTCTTGGCCCGACGCCGCCGGCGCGAAGTCGCAATTGAGGCTGCATCGACAACGTGGCTCTCAATTCCCTCACTCAGCAAGACACGGTGAATCCAGAAACCGTCCAACCCCGCTTCTTGAATGACGATGATCGGGAAGGATTTTCCGGTCCGCGCGTTTGCGGATTCCGACGAAAGCGCCATGTTGTAACGACGTGATGCCGCCACCTGTAACGGAATGATGCCGCCATGGTGGTGCGGGCTCGCTGGCGCTTCGATTATTGGCGCTTGGGCTGTTGTCTGGTCAAGCTTTCATCTGCAATTTTTTCACGACTTGGCCGGACGCGTCGCAAGCTTTCGCCAGCGAGTTCGATCCGATGGGCGTTGTGAACGAGACGGTCGAGGATCGCATCGGCGTAGGTTGGGTCGTTGACGACTTGATGCCAGCGGTCCACGGGGAGTTGGGATGTGACGATGGTCGAGCGGCGGCCGTATCGCTCTTCGAGGATTTCCAGAAGATCATGCCGGGCGCCGGCGTCGAGTGGCTCCAATCCCCAATCGTCGAGAATGAGAAGGTCGGCGCGGCCGAGCGCACGCAGGAGGCGCGGATGACGGCCATCGCCGCGCGCCAGGGCGAGATCTTCGAAGAGCTTTGGGATGCGGTGATAGAGCACCGAGCGATTATCGCGGCAGGCCTTGTGGCCAAGCGCTGAAGCGAGCCATGACTTGCCGACGCCGGTCGGGCCAACGAGGGTCAAGTTTTCGTGGGCCTCGACCCAATGCCCCTCGACGAGCTTTTGGAACAGGGGCCGATCGAGGCCGCGCGGGCTTCGATAATCGACATCTTCGGCGCAGGCTTGCTGGCGCAATTTGGCGTAGCGCAGTCGCGCCGCGAATTTCTTATCCTGACGCCATGACGCCTCGCGATCGAGCAGAAGCCCCAGCCATTCGCGTTTGTCGAGATTGTCGGCCTCGGCGCCGATTTCCGTAAAGCCCTTGGCCATGCCCTGGAGGCCGAGGGCGTAAAGTTGATCGAGGGTCGGATGTTTGAGCAAGATCGCTTCTCCTAATTGTAATAGCGCGGGCCACGGATATTGGGATGCAGGATCGGCGTTCCGTCCGCGGCGCGCTTTTGCGCGGGGCGCCGATCAAGATTGTTGTCGAGGATGGACTTGACGGAGCCATAGGTGTGCGCGCCGATATCAATGGCGCGTTCGGCCGCCGCTTCGACGCGTCCGACGCCATAGGGACCGGAAAGGCGGACGATCCCCAGACACGCCCGGTAGCCCTGTTCCGGATGCGGTCTATGCTCGAGAATTTGCTCGCAGAGCGCCGCAGTCGCCGGTCCGATCGCGCGCGCATCCTGGCGGATGCGGTCGATCGTCCAGCCCGCATAGCGGCGGTGGGAGGACGGCATGTGTTCGGGGATCGTCGTATGTTTGCGATTGCCGCTGATGCGCAAATGCGCGGCGATCCGCTCGCCTTTGAGGAAAATCTCGACCGTCCTGGCGGTCATCCGGACGTCCACCTCGGCGCGGGCGAAGCGATAGGGAACGCTGTAATAGTGAGAGCCGGCGTCGACGTGATAATCGATGCCGACCCGACAGACGCGCCATTCGCTAAAGACATAGGGCTCGGCCGGCAGAGACTTGAGCGCCGGACGGTCGATCGCCTCCAGCAATTGCCGGCGAGTTACGCCGAGCCTCCGGATGGGTCGTTCTTCGTTCAGATGCTTGAGCAACTCGCCGATGGCTTCGTTGACCTCAGCCAGGCTGATGAAGATGCGGTGACGCAACCGCCCGAGCAGCCAGCGCTCGACAATCAGCACCGCTTGTTCGACTTTCGCCTTGTCGCGAGGTTTTCTCGGCCGCGCCGGCAGGATGGCGGTGTCGTAATGGGCCGCCATTTCGGCATAGGTGCGATTGACCAGAGGGTCATAGAAGCAGGCCTTTATGACGGCGGTCCTGGTATTGTCCGGCACGAGCAAATGGGGAACGCCGCCGATCGCCGCGAAAGCATGCACGTGGGCGTCGATCCAATCGGGAAGCGTCTGCGTCCAGCTCGCCCAGGCAAAGGTGAAGCTCGATGCGCCGAGCACCGCGACGAATATCTGCGCCTTGCGCATCTCGCCCGTCAGCCGATCAATCAGGACTGGAACGCCATCGCCGGCGTAATCGACAAACAATCGTTCGCCCGCCGCATGCGTCTGGCGCATCGTCGGCGACAATTTTGTCTCGAAGGCTCGGTAAAGTTCGCAGAACCGCGAATAGCTGTAGCCGCCTGGGTTCTGCGCAATATACTCGTCCCAGACGATCAGCAGGGTGACGTGCTTGCGTTTCATCTCCCGATGAACCGCCGGCCAGTCCGGTTCGGCATGGCGCCGATGACCCCGTTTACTGCGCCGGTTGGCGTAAAGCGCAGCTTCCAACCCTTCGTCGCTCAGGCCCTCGGGTAGCGGCCAGATCAAGTCCGAACTCTCGAAACGGCTCAAGGTCTCCCGCACCGTCGAACGCGCCAACCCAAGACGCCGGGCAATCTCGCTCGTCGTGAGCGAAGACAAATATTTAAGGCGAATGATCACGCGTACATCGCGCATGGCGACTCTCTCGGCTGGCATCGGTGCTCCCTTGGTGGCCCAAAGAAGCGACCTTAAATCTGGCCAGCGAGACGCCCACCCTGGCGGGATCATCCCGTTGCAGGTGGCGCAATCATCTCGTTATGAGTGGCGACATCATCTCGTTAAAGGTGGCGGCTTCCGTCGGAATCAGCACGCTTTCCTCCTGAGCTCCAAAATGCGGGCCAACAGCGCAGCGATATCCCCGGCGGACACGCTGTGCTTTGACATCTTCTCTCCGCGGCCTGGCGACAATGACGTAACCAGCCAGGTCGATCGGCTCAGTTCCAATGAGATGAATATTGCGCAAAGATCGGCCCGGATCGTGGTCGGTGCTAATTGATCAGCTACGTTTTGCATGGTCGCCTCCAGAGTGGGTGGTAAGCGACCTCATGCTCCCGAATCGCAGGTCGCTACCATCGCCTCATGGGATCTCGAAAAGGACGATGTGCAGGCCGACCCGACGACGTTTTCGGGGAAGGCTGATACGGCTGGGCGAGATGAGCGAAGACGACGCCCAGTCGCTGCACCGGGGTAGTGGCGGCAGCACGTACACAAGGAAAGCGCGCGCAACACGGGAAGCCCCATGGCGTGGTCAGGGATGACCAACCGGACGCCCGCGAGGGATGGGCCGGGCCTCATGGGGTCGCGGAGAGGTTCGTAGTACCGCTGAAGCCGGATAACGCCGGGGAGGGAAGGGACCTCAGTTCAAGACAGACGCAAGACGCAGCGAGGGACCTGGAGATTGGGCAACCTATCAACTCCGGACGGCGTTCAGAAACTGCAGACGGCGTTGCACGCGAAAGCGAAGGCAGAACCCGGCTACCGCTTCTACGTCCTCTACGACAAGATCCGCCGCGACGACACTCTGGCGCACGCCTATGCCCAGTGCCGCTCCAACAAGGGCGCGCCGGGCGTGGACCGTCAGGACTTCGAGGCCGTCGAGACGTATGGGGTGGAGCGATGGCTGGGCGAACTGGCGCTTGCGCTCAGGCAGGAGACTTACCGACCGGACCCTATCAGACGCGTTTACATACCGAAGGCCAACGGCAAGCTCAGGCCGCTGGGCATCTCAACCTTGCGGGATCGGGTCTGCATGACAGCAGCGATGCTGGTGCTGGAGCCGATCTTCGAAGCCGACCTCCCATCGGAACTCTACGCCTACCGCCCCGGGCGAAACGCCCAACAGGCGGTGGTCGCGGCGGGAGAGCTGCTGTTTCGCGGCCATCCGGAAGTGGTGGACGCCGACCTCGCGGACTACTTCGGGAGCATTCCCCATACCGAGCTTTTGAAGTCGGTAGCGCGCCGGATCGTTGATCGGCGCATGCTGCATCTGATCAGGATGTGGCTGGATTGTCCCGTGGAAGAAACCGATGATCGGGGTCGGAAGACACGCACGACCGAGGCGCGGGACACGCGGCGCGGCATTCCGCAGGGCTCGCCCATCTCACCCCTGCTGGCCAATATTTACATGCGCCGGTTTGTGCTGGGATGGAAGATGTTCGGGCTCGAGCGAAGCCTCGGCGCGCGGCTCGTGACCTACGCCGACGACCTCGTGATCCTGTGCAGAAGGGGCAAGGCCGAAGCGGCCTTGCACAGCCTGCGCGAGATCATGGGCAAGCTGAAGCTCACGGTGAACGAGGAGAAGACACGGATCTGCACAGTGCCGGGAGGAGAGTTCGATTTCCTGGGATACACGTTCGGGCGAATGTTTTCGGCAAGGACCGGCGAGGCCCGTATCGGCTACCGGCCGTCAAAGAAAAGCATTGAGCGCGTGGTCGAGAAAGTCCACGCGCTGACCGACCGAGCGGGAACATGGCAAGAGACCACAACGCTGGTGGGCAAAGTGAACCGCACGTTGCGCGGATGGGCGAACTACTTCCAAGTAGGAACCATCAACAAGGCGTATCGGGCGCTCGACGCTTACACAGCGGTGCGGTTGCGCCGGTGGTTGCGCTCCAAGCACAAGGTCAGGCGACGAGGGGGCGGGAGCTATCCACTCTCGCACCTCTACGGGCACTTCGGGCTCGTACGCCTGAGCCGCCTTGGGCACGACGTGCCGTGGACGAAGGCGTGAGGTCTTGTCCGAGAGCCGGATGCGGGAAATCTGCACGTCCGGTTCGATGAGGGGGGTGTGGAAACGGAGCCATGGTCGAGCCACTAAGGCACCGCCAGACGAAAGGGGCGGCAAACCGATATGCTCAACCTAACGCCACCGCGCCACACTCCTACTCTACCCGATTCGAGACGTCTCCAAATGTCTCAAATGCGCAAATAGCGGCCATTCGCCGATGGGTTCCGTGGTCGACGCCATGCGCTGCGCGGTCGAAATTCAGAACGCCATGGTCGAGCGCAACGCTGCCGGCCGCCCGCCGCGAACAATGAGATCGATCGCCAGAGCCGGCGAACCTCAGCCTGGCGCCTCCAGTCGTCGCGGCTCGGCCCGATCTCGGCCTTCATCGCCCGCAGTTCAGACGCTCGCGGGTCAGCGCGGGCAGCCATTTCATTTCGTTCCAAACGAAGTAAGGCCGGAGCGAGCGAAACCCACCTCCGGCCCTACCTTCAGAGGGTAATCGCGACCGCCTTCCTCCCGGGGCTTTTGGCCGTGGCCCGCTCTGACATTGCCCATCATCGCAGATCGCGGCGGGCGTGTTTTGATCTGGGTCAACGGGTGGGGGAGACTCAGTACAAGAAGCAAGCCGACAGCGGATTGAGGCTCTTGCTACGAAGCTACTCGATCAAAGCAACGAGGCATCAGGCGTGCAATGCGCGTCGTCATCGGTCGATGCCAAGGTCCTCGGTGCAATTGATCCGATCAATCCCCTCACTTCACTGTCGACTCGAGCGCCAGCCGCTGCGCCTGGGCTATCTGAGTGGATGTCATTTAGGCGACCCACCTCGCAATAGCCTCGTGGCCTAACGAAGCCCTTTTCCTCGCTCCGACCCCTCTCAGCCCAACCGCCCTCAACGAATCACTTCTGTGAGCGCAACGAGGGCATTGAGCACGCCTGAGTTGGGACAATACGCTTCCCACACCAGGGTGTTAGGATCGCGCTTCAAATCCAGCGCGCAGGCTTCCCGATCGCTACAGCTCGGGCAATTTCTCTTGATTTTGTCGAACACTTCGTGGAATTCGCGTCCGATTGCGTCGACATCAAGCCCCAAGATTTTCATCCGACCCCGCAGAAGATCATCGACTTCGTCGGGCGTCGTGGGCTTCCCTACTGAAGGATCGTAGTCCACCCCACGAACCGCAATTTCGTTCTTGATGCCAGTCACCCCGCGCACTCTGCGCACGTCCGCCTCGGCGAGGGACCTCTGGTACGCCCATTCGACTACGCCCTGCAGAGTAACCCAGCCGCCGTCCACTTTCGGGGTTACCCTATGACGAGGGATCGCGATATCCCAATGAAGCGCATTTCTCACTTCGGCGCGAATATCCAACATGGCGCGCCCTCCCTTCTGATTGAATGTCATATTGATTGATATTCAGGGCGAAATTTTTACCAAAGATATCCCGCGAGGTGCGACCCGTCGACGCAGTGGTCCGACCGACCGCGCGGAGAAGCTCGGTTGTCGACGGCGTCATCCTTAGCGGCTCATCGCAACGGCCGCTCGGCGCAAATAGTGTTGAAAAACTCGGAAATTGAGCCACCGCTAAAATCTCGTTTTCGCGGGCGTCGCGTCAACTCAGCCGATACTCCTCACGGCAGGGCATATAGGAGCGTCGCACGCGGCAAACCCGGTCGGTCCGCCGACCCCCTAAGGAATTTTTCACCGAGGCCGCCAGCGGTCTCCTGAATTGTGATCGATGCGGAAATTCGAGTTTTTCAACATGGGGTAATGGGCGGGAGCTCTTCCACGAAGGCCGCTACGATCGGCCCGTCATTGGAAGAGGAGACCGTTCAATGGACTATTTTGCCGGCCTCGATATCTCGATGGACGAGACCCATATCTGCGTCCTCGACCGCGAAGGTGTGGTGGTTCGCGAAAGCAAAACCGACTCGACGGCGGCGGCGATCGCTATCGAATTGGCGAAAGCGCCAGATTGTCGTCGCATCGTGTTTGAGACGGGGCGAATGGCGCCGATCCTGTTTCACGGGTTGAGCCAACTGGGCCTTCCCGTGGTATGCGTCGAGAGTCGGCAGGCCTACCAAGCGCTCAGGTCACTGGCGACCCACAAGACCGATCGCAACGACGCGCGAGGTCTAGCGCATTTGGCCCGTACTGGCTTCTTCAAGCCCGTGCATGTGAAGTCGCTGCAAGCTCATGCGCTCCGGTCGCTGATTAGCGCGCGTAAGAAGCTTGTCGGCCAGCGAGTAACCTTGGAAAATCAGATCCGAGGCTTGGCGGTTGTGTTCGGGGTTCGGTTGCCACGCGCGCTCACCGCAGCGTTCATCGATCAGGCTCTCAAGGCAAGCGAGGAGATCGCCGGTCTTTCTGCCGCCATGCGGGGATTGTTTGCGGCACGAACCGCAGTGATGACGGCGGTCGCTGCAATCGACGCGGACATGAGACATATGACAAGAGCCTCGGCGGCCTGCCGCCGGCTCATGACCATCCCAGGCGTCGGCCAACTGACAGCGCTCGCGTTTGTGGCTGCGATCGACGATCCTTTGCGCATCCGCCGATCCAGAGATATTGGCGCTTATCTGGGGCTGGTTCCAAAGCGCCATCAGTCGGGAGAGCTCGACTACACCGGCGGCATCTCGAAATGCGGGGATGGGCGGGTGCGAACCCTCCTGTACGAGGCCGCCAACGTCATGCTGACCCGCTACAAGGGCCAGCTCAAGCTGAAGGACTGGGCCTTCGCCATCGCTAGGCGGTCAACGATGCGCAAGGCGAGGGTTGCTCTGGCTCGCCGCCTCGCGATCATCATGCATGCGATGCTTCGAGACGGGACGGAGTTCGAGTTCGCCTAAGCCTGCAAGCCACGAGACAGGAGGCCGAATCCAGCTCCCAAGCGGAGCGACGCCCAAGGGAGGGAGCAGACGACGGCGTGGATTGTGTAGCAGGGGCCAGCCGTTGGCCGACTGCGATTTCAACCGAGCCGCGCTGCACCCAGCTTACCCCATCAAGTGCCGAACGAGCACGCAGAGAACGCAGGCACCCGAAAGCGTCGACACCCGAAGAGCTTCCGCCTTGACCCATTAGAGAACACTATCCGCAAAGAGCGGTCATTCGCCAACGATGCAGCGAACCAGTCAAATCGCCGCTTTCGCTCCGCGTATTTCAACGGCAAGCTCAGAATGCTCAGGCCGCAACACAGCGAAGTCTATTTCCGCCCGCCTCGCCGAGCGCGGTCATCCAAACGTTGATTTCATCTTGCGTCATCGGGATGAGGAGCATTCGGGCCGCCTTTCTTGAAATCACAAGCGATTCCAACGAGCGCTAAGTTCCTGAATGGGTATTAACAAAGATTAACATTAACTATCGCATGTCTTTTTGTGCAAGCACCGCTCTAAAATGCTTTATAAAGTGTTTACGGTAAGGCTTCGCCGCCATTGGGGAGAAAGATAATTAGGAGGAGTACGCAATGTTGCGCTTGTTGGGGGCTGTTAACGAACTAGACGTAAGCAGGGGAAGAGGGGTCGGCGCTCATTGCCTTGTCGATCTCTGGGGCGCCAGTCATCTTACGGATGCTAAGGTGCTGACCACTGTGTTGGAAACAGCCTCAAACGCTGCGGGCGCCTGTCTGCTCAAAATATTCCTGCATGAGTTCCCTTCATCGGGAGGCATCACCGGGGTCGCGCTGCTCGCGGAATCTCACATGTCCATCCACACTTGGCCGGAGAAGGAATATGCGGCGATCGACATCTTCATGTGCGGCCACGCGGATACAAGGCGAGCCCTGGACGTACTCATTCTGCAACTCAAGCCCACGCATACTCTCATAGAGCATTTCGTGCGCGGCGCCGGTCGAGTCATCCGTCCGCGTGTGAAGAACCGGAAGACGAGCGGCTGACGACTGGTAAACGTCAACATGCGAACTGTTGAGCTGGCGACGACACAGCTATTTCCGGGTTGAGCTGATGTCCTGCAACGAGCACGGAGCTTCGATTGAGATGTCTAAGCTGGAGCCCAACTTCATGACTTTGCCCGACCCACCGGCCGTCGCGACGGGTGATGAACCGATCGTCTCTTCGCTTTTTTGCGTCGAGACGAGCGATCCGTTTGACAGCTACACGTACCGCCTGGAGTCAATTCGCTTTTCCGGGCGGACGGGCTACCAAAGCGTCGTAATCGCCAAGACCTACAATTACGGCCTGGCGCTTTTCCTGGACGGCCAAATCCAAAGCGCGGAAGATGACGAGGCGCTCTACCATGAGCTGCTGGTGCAGCCAGCCATGCTGCGTCATCCATCGCCGAAGGATGTCTTGATTCTTGGAGGCGGCGAGGGCGCGACCCTTCGCGAGGTCTTGGTCCATGAAAGCGTTCGCTCGGCCACGATGGTCGATCTTGATGGCGAGCTGGTTGATTTGTGCCGACAATATCTCGACACCTTTCATATGGGCGCCTTCGACGACCCTCGAGGCCGCCTGATCATCGGGGACGGGCGGGCCTTCCTTGAGCAAGACCAAAACTTGTACGACGTAATCATCGTCGACCTGATCGATATGATAGAGCATACGCAAATCAGCCGGCTTTATACTGTCGAATTTTATCAGCTTGTGCGGCATCGGCTTAGGCCAGGCGGTATTGTCGCCGTTCAGGGGCTTGAGTTTTCTTTTCTCGATGACGACGCTCACTCCGCAGTGGCGCGGACCCTTCGCGCCGTATTCACCGAGGTCCACAGCTATCGAGCCCACATCCCGTCTTTCCTTGCCGGTTGGGGTTTCATGTGGGCGTCCGATTGGGCGCGGCCAGACGAATGGAGCGCGGAGGCGATCGATGCAACGATCGCTGATCGACTTGGAGACTGGCTCGATCATGTGAACGGACCGTTCGTGAAAAGCTGCTTTGCCATGTGCAAAGACACCATTCTCGCACTGGCGGCCGCGGGGCCCGTGCTTCAGGACGGAGTGGCTTTCGTGCCGCCAGCCGTAATCGAGGTCCCCGAGCCGACGAGGGCGATCTTCCCGTACCGACCAGGAACCTGACCCATGGACGTTTTAACGACAGTCGAGCCCAAGATTCTCGCCGTAAGCATTGGTGCGAAATCCAATCCCGAAGAGCGGGTTCTCGCAGTTGCAGCCGAGGACGGGACGGTGCTCGCGTGTCGAGAGGTAGATCAGATCGACGGGACACCCGCCGCGCTTTCGGTGATGCATATCGCCACGACCGGCGTGTTTCGCCTGGAGGACCGTCGCAAGACCGAAGAATGGTTGAACTCGGGCAAAGCATCTCCGGCGGTTGGGGATGCGCTGATGCAAAGTGACCAGATCCGCCTGCGGGGGGATCGGGCCCTGATCATCGCCGACGCCAAGCGCCTGGATGAATATCTCCCAGGCCTGGCCGTCTTTGCCTACAACGAGAAACAGATTTCTGACCTCGAAGCGAAGATAGCCAAGCTTTGGGAACAGATGAGAGGCGACATTCCGCTTACCGAGTTCGAGCCGCTTGGGCATGCTGGGGCGCCAAAGCAGGATCGACGGTCTAGTCGGAGATCTCGCGCGCACTCGGATGAGTCTGACGGCGGCGGACCAGGCGATCTATCTGCCGGCGCCGACGCTTTCTCTGACAGCGCAGCGCCTTCAGAACGAGCTCGCGCTTACGAGTTGTCACGCCGACAGGGTCGAGGCGTTGGATGAACGCCTGGAGGTCCTGGAGGACAACTATCAGCGCATTTCTGACCGGATGTATGAGCTGAAACTTCATCGACGTGAGCTTATCGCGGAATGGATGATCGTCTTGCTTTTGTTCGCTGAAGCCTTGGCGTTGCTCTACCCGTTGTTGGCGGCCCGATAGAACGAACGTCAGCAGAAGGATTTGAAGGCTCGGCCTTGGGGGTTTCTGTCGGGGCCGCAAGGGAAGGGAGAGACTTATGAAGATAGGCCACGGATACACACACCGCCCAGCTGCGACCACGCTGGCTTTGGCGGGGCTCTTCATTCTGACTGGCCCCCTGCACGTGCGAAACGAAATGCTTTCGACAGCGGCGCAGGCCGACGAAATTCGCAAGATGGGAAACGTGTGCGATTGGGACAACCTGGATTGGGAGGAAATGTCCGGCGCGGAAAAGCACGCCTGGGAAGCTCTCGGGTGGTCCCGCGCTCTGTGGGACTCGGACAATAACGATGCGGCGTCGTCGGCGAAAGATTGGGATGAGCTGACTCCCAGGGAGAAGAACGCCGCCCAATGGCTTGGTTATGACGCGCAAAATTGGGAGACCAGCTGCCGTTAGCATCCTGGATGGACAAGACAGAGCGCGCCTCGACGCCGCGAATATTTCGGCCGGCGGAGCATCTCCCGGCGCCCATTGTGGAAACACTAGAAGCGGGCTTTGCCGGCCAGGTCCCTGAGAAACAGGAGGAGCGTTGTGAAGATTGGCGCTGGATACTGTCGCCGCGCAGCTTTGGCGACGCTGGCCTCTGTCGGGCTGGTCATTCTGATCAGCCACCTGCACATGCGAAGCTTGGTGATTTCAACCGCCGCACAGGCCTCACCCACAAGGCCCCCGGCCGTCTCCGACGGGCAAGACCAAGGCAAACCGGGAGCGGGCTCGCCGAGCGCGGGCCTCGCAGCCCCATGGGGCGCGTTCGTGGCGCCAGCCGCTAACGGAATTCGTAACTTGGGTCACGTTTGCAACTGGGAAACCCAAGACTGGGATGACTTGACAGACGCCGAAAGGCAAGCTTTTCAAATCTTAGGTTGGTCCCGCGCCACCTGGGACGGTGACAATGAAGACGCCGCCTCCGCTTCAGGGAAGGATTGGTCCAAGCTGACCCCCAAGGAGAGGAACGCCGCTCAATCTCTCGGCTACAGCGCGCAAGATTGGGACGTCGTTTGTCCGCGTGACATTCCCGAGTGACCGTAAGCGGTGTCCCGGCCGCATCTTCAATTCAGTGGGACGTTGGGCACTTCGAGCGCAGGGCGGCGCCCTCAAAAACAAACGGCCACCGAGTCGCCTCCACGGCCAATCTGCGATTTCGGCGAGCTACGAGGCAGAGCCTCCCGATCCGACCGCGCAGGCCACTTCAGGCATCCCGGCAGCGGCCTGGAATGGGCGCTATCGAACTCGAAACGGTCATGCGGAAGCTTGGGTCTCCTTTGCGCAAATACCGGACATTCCCCCGCCTGGCGAGCAGCGGCGCGGGCTGGGTCATTGTGCTGAACTCCACAGCGGCCAAGGAACCAATGACGGAGACGCGCAAACTCGCGGCGATTCTGGTGTCCGACGTCGCCGGCTATAGCCGGCTCGTCGGGGCGGACGAAGACCGCACGCTTGCGCGGCTCCGGACCCTCCGAAGCGACCTGATCGACCCGACCATCGCCGTGCACCACGGCCGGGTCGTCAAGCGCACCGGCGATGGCGCAATTGTCGAGTTCCGGAGTGTCGTCGACGCGGTGAACTGCGCCATCGAAATCCAAAGAGCGATGGTAGAGCGCAACGCTGAGGTCGCGGCCGACAAGCGAATCGAATTTCGCGTCGGCATTCATCTCGGCGACGTGGTCGAGGAGAGCGACGGCGACCTGATGGGCGACGGCGTCAATATCGCTGCGCGTCTGGAGAGCATCTGCCAGCCGGGCGCGATCTGCCTGTCCGAGGACGCCTATCGGCAGGTCAAAGGCAGGCTCGATCTCGCGGTCACCGAACTCGGCCCAACCGAACTCAAGAACATTGCCGATCCAATCCGGGTCTACTCGCTCGAGGTCGGTGCGCCGGCGCAGGCGAAGCCGACCAAGCGCAGCGCATCAAAGCGGCCTCTGGCGATGCCGGTCGCGGGCATCGTGGCGTTGATCGTGATCGCGTCAGTCGGGGCGTATTTTCTTAGCGCGAACCGCACAGCGACCGTCGGGTCGACGGCCGCCACGCCCGCTGAGCCCGCGCGGCTTTCTATTGTCGTCCTCCCCTTCACCAATCTCTCGAACGACCCGAACCAGGATTATTTCGCCGACGGCATTACAGAGAACCTGACCACTGAACTATCGCGCATCCACAACAGCTTCGTCATCGCCCGCAATACCGCCTTCAGCTTCAAAGGCAAGAACGTCGACGCCAGGGATATCGGCAAGGAGCTCGGCGTGCGCTACGTGCTGGAAGGCTCGGTGCAGCGCGACGGAACCCGCGTGCGCGTCAACGCCCAGCTCATCGATTCGGGCTCGGGCGCGCATCTTTGGGCCGACCGTTTCGAGGAGGACGTCGCCGACCTGTTCAAGCTCCAGGATCAGGTGGTGGCGCGATTGACCAATAGCCTGGGCTACGAACTCGTCAGGACGGAAGCGGAAAAGGACGCTCGCTCCAAAAGCCCCGACGCTGTCGATCTCGCCATGCGCGCGTGGGCCTTGGTGTGGCAGGAACAGGAGCAGCAGCGGACGAAGGAGAACAACAATGCGGCTGAAGCGCTGTTCGAACAGGCGCTCAAGATCGACCCGAATGAAACCGATGCGCTGGCGGGCGACGCTTACGCCTATTTGTTGGAATACACGCGCGGATGGACAACCGCCGGAACCGATTACGAGGCAAAAATACTCGGTCAGGCCGACCGGGCCATCGCGCTCGCCCCCGATAATATGTGGGCGCATAACGTGAAAAGCCTATACTTGACCACTTCGCAGCGTCCGAATGAGGGGCTCAGCGCCGCCGAAGCCGGACTGGCCATCAAGCCGGATGACCCGCCGCTGTACAGGGCGCGAGGCAACGCCGAACTTGTCCTGGGCCGTTACGAACAAGCGATATCCGACGTGGAACACGCGATGCGGTTAAGTCCACGCGACCCGAGAATTGGTTTGTGGCTGGTGGCTTTGGGTGACGCAGAACTTGGCCTTGGCCACGTCGACGCGGCTGTCGAGGAATACCACAAGGCAATCAACGTCGGCTGGCGGGCTTACCAACCTTACAGGAGTTTGGCCGCGGCTTACGCGCTGGAGGGCAAGATGGAAGAGGCGGCGTCCGCCTTGGCGGAGGCCCGCCGCCTCAATCCCGAGCTCACTCTCGAATGGCAGCAAACCCATTCGATGAACGTACCGCCGCTACTGGAGGGCCTGCGAAAGGCGGGGCTGCCTGAGGAGTGAATGCAGTTCAAGCCGGTGACATTGGCTAGGCGAACAGCGGCCAGCCCCCAAGCTGTGACTTGGGTCGACGCGATCCGCAATGTCCGCTTCACGTGTGCGCCGTGAGAAGGCGGCGCTTTTCCAGTGGGTGCAAGTCCCACCCGGCGAACGCTCCAGCCGGAAGCAACCGGAGCAGTCATGGAGGTGACGAAATGGCTGAAGCCTTCGGTGTAGCTGGTCACATATAGGTGACCGCGCGAGTGTGCGGGCCGCAACGCGAGTAAACGCCGAGCAAGCCTCACATGAGCAGGTGGCAGTCAAGCGGTTTGTTTCCGGGTGATAAGTCTCCAGCGGTTTGTCCGGTATCCGAGGTTCTGAGCCCTCTAAGCGTGACGCGGCTCGTTTCCGAGCACGATCAACCTCACATACGGTCGCCGTTCGCGACGGCTGCACCAACATCCCGCTTGCGGCGGGTAGGGCTCAGGAAGACGAGAACCTTTCTCGAAAACGGCGTTTCAGGCCACGGCTTGCTTCGGTTCGTCCACCTGGATCCGTCAGGACTGATCACGTCCTGAGGATTACGGGATTGGATGCGTGGAAGACGGGGGCTATCGTCAGGCGGGCCTAATCATGGCGCCTTCGATCACGACCCCAGCGCTCAGATATTTCCAGAGTGCGACCAGCAGCTTTCGCGCCAGCGCCACGATCGTCGTCTTGCGCCGACGACCGCCGTTACGTTCGTTTCGGTCCTGGAACCAGAGGGTGAGTGCGGAGCGCGGCTGATAGCGTATCCAAAGCCAGGCGAGCTGAATCATCGTTGTCCGTAGTCGCGGGTTGCCCGATTGCGAGATGCCCTGCTCGCGATTGACCGACCCGCTTTGCCAAGGCGTCGGGGCAAGGCCGGCATAAGCGGCGACCTGTCGGCGGTTATCGAAGTGCCTGGAGAGTCCCTCAGACCAGAGGACCGAAGCGAATTCCGGCCCAATCCCATGGACACCCAGCAACATCGGCGGCGGGGCCAACCCTTTGGTTTGTTGTGCGTTGAGCAGCGCGTCCCGCTCGGACTCCACAGCTTTGATCTGCTCGAGAAGCAATTCGAGCCGATCGAGTTCTCGACAAACCTGGGCTTTGAGATGTTCGGGCAAGCGACGGCCGTCGCCAGTCTGGAGCGCATCCAGCCGCGCCCGTCGATCGCGACGCAACGGCTCATACTCGGATGCGCCCTGAGAGAAGAGCAATCCTTTGATCCGGTTGACGTGCTGAACCCGTTCCATGATCAGCACCTTGCGCTCACGGCAAATCCGGCGGCGGTCTTCATCTTCAGGCGTCGGCGCCCGAACCATTGAACAGACCCGCGGTTCGCCGCGCTTGTGGGCGAGCAGCGCGCGAAGCAAAGCCTCGCCATCGATCCTGTCGGTCTTGGCCCGACGCCGCCGGCGCGAAGTCGCAATTGAGGCTGCATCGACAACGTGGCTCTCAATTCCCTCACTCAGCAAGACACGGTGAATCCAGAAACCGTCCAACCCCGCTTCTTGAATGACGATGATCGGGAAGGATTTTCCGGTCCGCGCGTACGCTTTCCTCCTGAGCTCCAAAATGCGGGCCAACAGCGCAGCGATATCCCCGGCGGACACGCTGTGCTTTGACATCTTCTCTCCGCGGCCTGGCGACAATGACGTAACCAGCCAGGTCGATCGGCTCAGTTCCAATGAGATGAATATTGCGCAAAGATCGGCCCGGATCGTGGTCGGTGCTAATTGATCAGCTACGTTTTGCATGGTCGCCTCCAGAGTGGGTGGTAAGCGACCTCATGCTCCCGAATCGCAGGTCGCTACCATCGCCTCATGGGATCTCGAAAAGGACGATGTGCAGGCCGACCCGACGACGTTTTCGGGGAAGGCTGATACGGCTGGGCGAGATGAGCGAAGACGACGCCCAGTCGCTGCACCGGGGTAGTGGCGGCAGCACGTACACAAGGAAAGCGCGCGCAACACGGGAAGCCCCATGGCGTGGTCAGGGATGACCAACCGGACGCCCGCGAGGGATGGGCCGGGCCTCATGGGGTCGCGGAGAGGTTCGTAGTACCGCTGAAGCCGGATAACGCCGGGGAGGGAAGGGACCTCAGTTCAAGACAGACGCAAGACGCAGCGAGGGACCTGGAGATTGGGCAACCTATCAACTCCGGACGGCGTTCAGAAACTGCAGACGGCGTTGCACGCGAAAGCGAAGGCAGAACCCGGCTACCGCTTCTACGTCCTCTACGACAAGATCCGCCGCGACGACACTCTGGCGCACGCCTATGCCCAGTGCCGCTCCAACAAGGGCGCGCCGGGCGTGGACCGTCAGGACTTCGAGGCCGTCGAGACGTATGGGGTGGAGCGATGGCTGAACGAGGAGAAGACACGGATCTGCACAGTGCCGGGAGGAGAGTTCGATTTCCTGGGATACACGTTCGGGCGAATGTTTTCGGCAAGGACCGGCGAGGCCCGTATCGGCTACCGGCCGTCAAAGAAAAGCATTGAGCGCGTGGTCGAGAAAGTCCACGCGCTGACCGACCGAGCGGGAACATGGCAAGAGACCACAACGCTGGTGGGCAAAGTGAACCGCACGTTGCGCGGATGGGCGAACTACTTCCAAGTAGGAACCATCAACAAGGCGTATCGGGCGCTCGACGCTTACACAGCGGTGCGGTTGCGCCGGTGGTTGCGCTCCAAGCACAAGGTCAGGCGACGAGGGGGCGGGAGCTATCCACTCTCGCACCTCTACGGGCACTTCGGGCTCGTACGCCTGAGCCGCCTTGGGCACGACGTGCCGTGGACGAAGGCGTGAGGTCTTGTCCGAGAGCCGGATGCGGGAAATCTGCACGTCCGGTTCGATGAGGGGGGTGTGGAAACGGAGCCATGGTCGAGCCACTAAGGCACCGCCAGACGAAAGGGGCGGCAAACCGATATGCTCAACCTAACGCCACCGCGCCACACTCCTACTCTACCGACACCCGCCGGAGAATCGTTCGAGGCGAATATCGTGCCGCGGCGAGCTGACGGGTTCGAAGCTTCTCCCAGGAAGGTCCGGTTGTGGCGCAGCCCTACCGTAGCGGCATCGACTGCTTTCCGCCCGACACCGGCTGTTCAGGGAACAGGGTCCCCGAAGTCTCAGTGCGATTGCGATACGATGGGCGGCCTGCTGAACGCCGGCGCTGCGGTGGGAGCGGTTGGACGTGGAGATCGACCATGTCCACCGAAATCAAGATCAACAACGCTTCTTCGCGCGATGCGTGGAACAAAGGCCGTCTCGTTGGCCAGAAGCGTCCCCTTCGGCCGAAAGAGGTCTGGGCCATTCGTGTCCGACTTCAGATCAAGCCGCAAACGCGATTTGGCGATGTTCAACCTCGCCATCGACAGCAAGCTGCGCGGCTGCGATCTCGTCAGCCTTCGAGTCGATGACATAGCTTCAGGCGGCCACGTGAGAGACAGGGCGACGATCGTCCAGCACAAGACCGGCCGTCCGGTTCAGTTTGAGATCACGGAACAGACCCGAACCTCGCTGCAGGACTGGTTGAGCGTGCGTCCCACAGATCGAGGTCCCCACGTCTTTCCGAGCCGAGTCCACAACCAGCCGCATCTGACGGCTCGCCAATACGCGCGCATAGTGCACGGCTGGATCGAGGGCGCCGGGATGGAGAGCACCGCCTACGGCACGCATTCGCTGCGCCGCACCAAGGCGGCGCAGATCTACCGCAAGACCGGCAATCTGCGAGCGGTCCAGTTGCTTCTTGGACATACCAAGATCGAGAGCACCGTCCGTTATCTTGGGATCGAGGTCGATGATGCGCTGAGCCTGTCTGAGCAAGTCGAGCTCTGAACGACGGCGCCGCCTCGCGGGTGTGCGTACTCTCGACCCAAACGCGACCCTGAAGATCGGTCCGGTGAACGGGCGGAAAGCGCAAATACCGGACATCCGCCGAACTGCCTGGTTGCCGCTGAACACCAGCCGCTCCAGCTCCTCTTCAAGCCCCGGAATCGCGCCGATTGACATGGAAGTCGCAACCGCTGCTCATGTCGGCAGCTCTTCGCCAGCCTGCTCGCGGACGATGTATTCGGCGTACCAGTCCGGCCAATTCTCATCGCGCGGGCCGCTCCGCTTCTCGTGCTCGCCGTGTGCGGCCGCGGCACGTCGGAGTGCGATCGCGAGCTCGGTTGAGGAGGTGAATGTCGTGCCGTGCGTGTCCACCCGTCCGGGTAATCGCGCGGTGATTTCCTGGAGCAGCGAGCCGTTGCCGTCTGCATCGCTGAACGACGCGAACGAGCGATAACTGCGATGCTCGGGATCCGGACCACTGACTCTGAGCCGTCCAAACAAGTAGGGCTCGTCTACGCCGGCGTAGACGTTGCCAGCGCCGTGGAACGCCTCACTAACGTCGACGCCGCGATCGAGCAACTCGGCGCGGGCGGCCTCGATGTCGGAGACGATCAGGTATAGGCCCCTGGCGGAGCCCGCCGCCGCCGCCGTGACGTTTTTGCCGAAGATGACCGAGCACCCGGAGCCGGGCGGCGTGAACTGGATCACGCGGAAGTCGTCGCCGGCGGCGAAGTCGGCGTCGAGCCTCCAACCCAGGCCGCCGTAAAAGCGCTTGGCGCGATCGACGTCCGAAACAGGGATGACAACGATTTCGAGCCTCATGTCGACTGCCTGCGATCTCGGCGTCTCGATCGGAGTTTTGCTGCCCGTTGAATCAGTGCTCATACCCAGCTCCTCAGGTTTGGGCTACTTGCGAGTGGCAACGCACCTCGAAGCCGCAGCGCTCGCGCCCCTTTTTGAACATAGCGTGCCTGCTCCCTCTTCCTCCCGCTCGGCTCGTACGCGGTCATCAGGAGACAAGCTGCTGGCCGCCGTCGATGTCGTACGTCGCCCCGGTGAGCGCCGTGTTGCTCATGATGTGAACGGCTAGAGCGGCGATGTCGGCCGGTCCGACGACGCGCCAGATGAGCATCTTCGCCCGGAGTTCATCGCCGCTTGTCGAGGCCGTCGCCCAGGATTGCCGCCGAGAGACCGGTATCGCATCGCCGAAGGCAAGCACAGTTACGATCTCGAATACCAGCTGCCCACGGCAGCGCGCTGATCCCCAACATCATTCTCAAGCGTCCCTTCCCGTTTACTTCTCAGCCGGGCGCGGCATCGGCGTCACGGCGACCTGCTCCTCCGCCGTGTACGGCGACCCATAATATGGGAAATCCTTGCGAATGCGCCCCTGGTCGGGAGCAAGTTCA
The DNA here is from genome assembly GCA_963794155.1 of uncultured Alphaproteobacteria bacterium. Lineage (GTDB taxonomy): Bacteria > Pseudomonadota > Alphaproteobacteria > Rhizobiales > Beijerinckiaceae > Roseiarcus. The sequence goes on from CAWCCX010000017.1 coordinate 20,327, forward strand.
TCGACAATTGGCATGTTGGCCGCCAGCGTCAACATCACATCCAGCACATCGTCACCCAAAGCGCGTCCGTTGAAGCTGGCCACCTCGAATGCGGCGGTCGTTCCAAGCTCGTAAGGCAACGTGTTGGGACAAAGCCGTGCAGCAATCAGCTTGCCGTATTCACCCGGGTCCGCCGCCGAACCGGCATAGGTCGTCATCTTCTCCGCAAAATCCGCGATCGACTTCGCAAAGCGCTCTAGATCTTCAGACGGAACCGACGCATTGAATTGTTCTTTCGCCTCTTGATCGCTCGGGTCGTTCAGGAAGAGATGCGTAACCATAGGCAGGCCCCAACGCGAAACTTGTACCTCCGGCGCATGGCCAAAGAGGGAGATCGTCGCCCACGCGTTGATTTTGCCCTTCCCAATCAGCTCGCTCGGCGCCTCCAGCACAATCGCCGTAACATTCCGCCTCGCAAAGGGATTCTGCTGATGCAGAATGGCGTCCCCATCGTAGCGCTGTTCCGTATAGAAAGTAGTCATAAATGGGCAGAATCCAGCATTTGCCGCAAATAGGTCTGGAGCAATCCCAACATACGCCCGAAGACCCGAATTACTCGCGACCGAACCGGTTTCGCCTTCAACCAAACTCTCGCCGGCGTCACCACGAACAGCATCGTCGCCCGTCGCCTTCCGCACCACAAACGGTTGAATGTGAGTATGCTCCCTGGCATCTCCGTGTCGTGGCTCACCAAACCTGAACTTGAACGTAACCTCTTCCCTCGCATCTCCGTTCAGGTCGAACCGGAACGCGTAGAGTCCTTCTGGATGCAGCATATCCGGAGCCGATAATCTCACATCCGGATTCACGGTCATCGCCATCACCGTCTTGCCCGAGGGGCCGTCAAATAAATAAAAGTCGCAGAGGTTGAGCCTCGGATCTTCCCTGGCCAGTTTGGTATCGAAATGATGTGACATACAGAATCTCCTTGAGTTGCGATTTCCTAGCGTGACCCACGCTTTGTCCGATAGCCCGACGGTTCGTTCTTCGTAACTATTCTACCGTCAGCCGCGAAGAATGGGCGCTCCGAAGGGAGCGCCCGTCAGTCCGCCGTCCACCGTCAGCTCGACCGCGTTGATTTACGACGAATCGTCCGAGGCAAGAAAAAGCACAGCCTTGCCCACATCTTCCGGCCGCCCCAACGGTCACTTGGGGCGCCGCCGCGGATCCAGGGTTGCAGACCCCCAGGGCTACCTCGGTGGTGCAAAGACGACAGGTGCACGGCTACTGTGCGCAATTACCGGACGTCCGCCGACGGTTTGGTGAACGGGCGAGTTCGACCCTGAGCTGGAGTCGCGAGGAGCCGAATGGACACCTATAGCTCCTCCGTTGGCCCTGCGCTTGGTTCCGGCGGATATTCGGTGACCGACTGCTGTCTCAACTGGAACTTGCGGAAATTGGAGGATCCGTGCAAGTCCGAATGGTTTCGGCGCATGCTCCATCGCGGCCCTTATGTTAGGCCGCTCTTGCCCCTTTTTCTGGCCGACGATAACGAACTCGCGCGGCGAGCGCGGTATGGAGCGCGATTCAAGACGGCTGAACCGGCGCGTGCCAGATTGCTAGCTCGTTTCCTGTGCGCAGTTGCTCGGGCGGGGCCTCGGAGACGGACCTCGGCGTCTCACCTTCGGGAGCTGCAAGGCTTCTATCGTCCGACAAAGCGTGATCAGTCGCAATCGCTCAAGCACTGATTGAATAATTCGCAAGGACTGTGCATCGGGGCGACTCCCTCCGTGCATTCCTTCTTCTCATTGTACTGTGCTTCGCACTTCGACCGACACGCTGCTTTCGTTTGAGCATCCTGTGATGGTGCCTGCGACGGCTTACTCTCTTGTCCGGATGCGGGAATAATCAAGGACAGCACCAGCGCGATTGCCAAGAACGATATCCTGATCATGATGGGACGCTCGCATTTAACGGATAGACTCTTGAGCCTGGCGCCCACTCGTGGCGGACTGGGCGACCGAAAGGGCACCGGAATTGGCTTTCGAGCTCCCCCAGCCTCAAGCGGGTGAGGCGAGGGGCTTGCCCTTCTCGACGGCCTGTTGGACCGCCAAAGCCGGACGACGGAATGTCCGTCTGCTGGACGGTCGGACTCTCACCCCGCGTCGTAATAGGGAACGACATAGGGGCCTTCAGGGATCACCGCGACGCAAGGGTCCTCAGCCCGGGCAATGCTGCGAGCGATTGTCTCATCGAGATCAGCGATCATTTCAACCCCGGTCAACGCACGCTCCTCGTCCGACAAGCCCGAGGTATAGAGCGAGATTCGACCGACGCGCATAGGTTTGAGCTGCATCTCGGTCTGCCATTCGTCGACGTCCGCCAGGGACTTGGCGGTAAGGGTCGCCAGGAACTTGTCGGGCCCCAGTTCAATCAGGCGACGTTGGGCGGCCCTAAATTCCTTTGACCCGAATCCCTCCGAACACTCCGAAGCAATGATCAAGGCACCGCCGGGCGCCAAAATATCCATCGGGGTCACCATCCCCTTGATCGTTTGATAGTAGGTCTTGTCGAGCGGATAACCCGCCGAGGAAGTGACCACAGTCTTGAACCTGCGCCGCGCCGGCACGCGGATGGCACCGTTCACGAATTCCACCGCTGCCGCATGGCTGGCGAAGATTTCGCCGAAGTTGATGTAAGCCAGATCGCGATCGTCGTCGATAACCGTGTTGAGACCGTAGACATCGCGGAGCCCCCGGACAATCTCAAGCTGCTCCTCGTGAAGCGGATTGCCGATCAGATTGCACTGAACGGCGAGAGGATCTTCCATGAAGCGCGCGGAATGGAACGTGCGAATGGTTTCGTGGTGGGCGACGCCAGGCGCGATGACCTTGCGGCCGCCGGACCAGCCGGCCATGAAATGCGGCTCGACCAGGCCGGTGGCGATACGCAAATCCGCTTCGATGAAGCGCCGATCGAGCTTGATCGGCGTTCCCCGCGTCGCGGTGACGCCGAGATCGACGTGATCAGCGTCGTTGCGCGCATCATGGTTCTCAATTCGAACCCGCTCCATGACCCAAGGGTCACCTACCAGTTCAGCAAGCTCTTCGCCCACATTTGGCCGATGTAGGCCAGTAGCGACCAGAATAATAATGCGGTCGAGCGGAACGCCTGAAGCGACCAAGGTTTCGATCATCGGCCGCAGGAAGAGATTGTTAGGCACCGGTCGCGTAATGTCGCAAATCAGGATGCAGACGCTTTTGCGTCCACGGGCTAGTTCGGCCAGCGCTGGGGAGTCAATCGGCTCCGACAAAGCGTGTCGAACTGCCGCTGCGGGATCGGCGATTTTGTGCAGCTTTCCCTTGGCGATCAGGGTAACTTCCGCTTTAGCGGGCATGCGCAGCTTAAGCTGTCCGTGGCCGTAGGAAATGGCGATCGGTTCGACTGTCACGTGGCACTCTCGTTTTTATCGGCTCTGGATCGCTTGAGCATTGCTCCAGTTTCCGACAACAGGCTCGCCCTGGCAAAGCGCCTCTTGAGTGTTCCCTTTCGAAGGCGCCGCGCTCGTTACAGGAGCACGCATTGATCGAACATGCGACACCTGTTGTCAATTAGGCACCAAGCCGCAGCTTGCCAGAAAACGGCTGGCGCAGCGTTCACCCGACAATGACGGTCAGTAGCAGCGGACCGAGACGACCGCAGTCTCCTGGCCGCGCTGAAGCCTGAATGCGCTATACTTGGCGTTTGAGATCGACGAACCGCCTCGAGTTGGGAGGGTTTTTTGGACATTCATCTCGATCCCCTCGGCGGCTTGTCAGGCGACATGTTTGTCGCGGCCCTCCTCGACGCCTTCCCCGAACACTGGCCGCACGTGCAGTCGATGATCGCGTCCTTAAACCTTGGGGCCGAAGCCGAATGCAGGCTCGTTCCGCACCACGATCATTCCTTTGCCGGAAGCCGATTTCTTGTCGCCGCGGATTGGACGGCGCTGGGCCTTCCGGCAGGTCGGCGCGCCGATAGCCAGAGCGATCCCGCGCATACCCACAAAGAGAGCGGCTGTCATGAGCACACTCACGCCCATGAGAGTGGCGGCCGCCACACAGCGTGGGCTGACATTCATACCGAGCTTAACCGCTCAGTCCTCGATGCCGACGTGAAGAAGCATGCGCTGGCGATTTTCGAGCTTCTCGCTAAGGCGGAAGCCACAGTGCATGGCGTCGAGGTTGACTCGGTCACTTTTCACGAGGTGGGCGCGGTCGATTCGATTGTCGATATCGTCGCTGCCGCACAATTGATTTCGCTGATCCGCGCCGATCGCTGGACATCGGCACCGCTGCCGATCGGATCAGGGCGGATCAATACCGCACATGGCGTTCTGCCCGCGCCCGCGCCAGCCGCGGCTCTCCTTCTGCAAGGTCTGCGCGTTATCGACGATGGCGTTCCAGGCGAGCGGGTCACACCGACCGGCGCCGCCCTCGCGGCTTACCTCATCGACACAGGCGCGCGATTGGACGGGCGCATTTCCTGGATGTCGCGCAGCGGCATTGGATTTGGCGCGCGAACTCTGCCCGGCGTCAGCAATTGTCTGCGGGTGTTGGCGTTCGACGAAGCGACGGCGCATGCGAAGGCCGAGAGCCCTATTGGTCGTCGCCAATTGGCGGTCATCACGTTCGAGGTCGACGATCAATGTCCGGAGGATTTGACGTCTGGACTTGACCATATCCGCTCGACGCATGGGGTTTTCGACGTGACCCAGAGCGCCGTTGTCGGTAAGAAGGGCCGAATGGCGGCGCACGTGCAGGTTCTGGTCTCGCCTCTTGAACTCGAAAATGTGATTATCGCCTGTTTTAAGGAAACCACGACTATTGGCTTGAGATACCAGCTGACGGAAGGTGCCGTCCTGTGCCGTCGTCTAGAGACGGTCGAGATAGAGGGGGAAAAATTGCGGGTCAAAATCGTCGACCGGCCGGGGGGAGCGCAAAGCGGCAAGGCGGAGGCCGCCGACGTGGCGAGCCAGCGCGGCCACGTCACGCGTGCGCGCATGCGGGGCGCAGCGGTAGCGCTTGCGTTGGACCCGAACGATCGGGACCGCAAAAGCGGGGGGGACAAACGGAAGGGAGGCCTCTGAGATGCGGGCGCACCAAGCGGACGGGAGTGTCGAGCCACGCTTAGCTGATGCTTTGTCGAACATAGCAGGACCGCTGGCGGTTGCTGTCAGCGGCGGCGTGGACAGCGTTACGCTCGCGACCTTCGCCCATCGAGCCGCGGGTTCCCGCGTTGAAGTTTTTCATGCCGTCTCACCCGCTGTACCGCAAGAGGCGACTGAGCGCGTCGAACGGTTCGCGACGACTCAAGGTTGGCGCCTGCGGATTGTGCACGCGGGGGAGTTCACAGACGAGAAGTATTTGGCCAATCCGGTCGATCGCTGCTTCTTCTGCAAGACCAATCTTTATGGCTGCATCGCGCGCCACAGCGACGCGCAAATTCTTTCAGGCGCCAATCTCGATGACCTTCGCGAATATCGGCCCGGGCTCGAGGCCGCCAAACGGCATTCGGTCCGCCACCCTTATCTCGAAGCCGGTATCGACAAAAAGGCCGTGCGCTCGCTCGCGCGCAATCTCGGCTTGGGCTCTTTATCCGAGCTGCCGGCTGCGCCCTGTCTTTCGAGTCGGGTCGAGACCGGCATTGCGATCCGCCCGGTGGTTCTGAAGGCGATCCATGCTGTGGAGCGCAGCATCGCAAAGGATTTTCCGGCTGGAATCGTCCGTTGCCGCGTACGCGCGAAGCAAATCGTCATCGAGCTTGATCCCGAAACCCTCGCAGCGATCGCCGGCGAGCGCGAAGATGAGGTGCGCGCTCAGGCGGATCGGAGTTTCGCCGGAGTTGTGCAGACGGTCAATCTGTCATTCGAGCCTTATCGCAATGGCAGCGCCTTCGTGCATTTGGGCGCATGATGCCGGAATTCAAAGTCGACTTTGAGCGTGGAGCGAGAATCGGCCTGGATGAGGCGCTGTTTTGCGAGAGTAAGACTGTTGATCAGATTTCGGCGATAGTGGACGCCGTGAAGGCGAAGACGGGTCGGCTGTTGCTCACACGTCTCGATGAGTCGAAGTATGGAGCCTTGTTCGCCCTTGACGGCGCCCAACTCAAATTCGACCCCCTTTCACGCACCGCCATTCTTGGCCAACCTCATCGCGCGCTCCCCACGGCGCCGGTGGCGATCGTCATGGCCGGGACCTCCGACCTGCCGGTCGGTCGCGAGGCTGCGCGGACGCTAGCCTTCGCCGGCCAACCCTATCGCGAATATACGGACGTCGGCGTCGCCGGCCTCTGGCGCCTCCTCGAACGGATCGAAGATATCCGATCGTCTCCCGTTGTCATCGTGGCCGCGGGCATGGACGCGGCATTGGTCAGCGTCGTCGGCGGTCTGGTTTCCAGCGCGGTGATCGCACTTCCGACCTCCGTCGGCTACGGCGTGGCGAAGGGGGGCGCGACAGCGCTGCACGCCGCGCTGGCCAGTTGTGCGCCTGGGATATCGGTCGTCAATATCGACAATGGCTACGGCGCGACTTGCGCGGCCTTGCGGATATCGCTCGTCCTGGCGGCCTCACAAAACGCAGCGGAACGCCCCGAGTGAGGGGTTGCCGTTGCGATTGTTTTCCTTGAATTCGGCGACGCGTCGCAGCTGGCCACCTTCAAACGAATTCGGCGAGATGAACACTTCTAAGAGTTTTGTTGTATCCACCGCAATATAACGTGTTCTCGATTGCTCTGACTCCAATTCTGTTCTAGTCGTTTGCAATCGTCGTTCCGCGAATGGTTTTCCGAACAGACGGCCAAACAGTCTTTGCGGCGCGTTGTTTGTTGTGCGCTGCGAGCTGAGACAGGGAGGGAAGCATGATCACTTTGCACGTGAACGGCCAGACGCAGTCATTTGACGGCGATCCGTCGATGCCTGTGCTCTGGTATCTGCGCGACGTGCTCGGACTCACGGGGACGAAATTCGGTTGCGGAATCGCTGCATGCGGCGCCTGCACCATCCATCTCGACGCCGAGGCTCGCAGGGCCTGCGTCACATCGATCAGCGACGCCGACGGCAAGTCGATCACCACTATCGAAGGCCTCGATCCCGAAGGAAATCACCCGCTTCAGAAAGCTTGGCGGGCGCTCAACGTGCCGCAGTGCGGCTATTGCCAAGCCGGCCAGATCATGCAGGCCGCGGCGCTTCTGAAACAGTCGCCCCATCCCACGGACGCCGACATTGACGGCACGATGTATGGCAACATTTGCCGTTGCGGGACCTATCAGCGCATTCGCGCCGCCATCAAGCAAGCTGCGGGAGCGTGACATGACCAAGCACATTCGCGAAATCGCGCCATCCGGCGTTGAGAATGTCAGTCGGCGTGGCCTCCTCAAGGGCATCCTTTCAACGACCGGTCTCGTGCTCGTAGTCAACGTGTTCCCGCGGCGTCCGGCGCTGGCCGCCGATGCGCCCAAATGGGGGGCGGCCGGCATGCCGCACGGCACGGTAAACAATCCTCTCGCATTCGTTTCGATTGCGCCCGACGGAACGGTCACCATCGTCTGCCATCGTTCGGAAATGGGACAGGGTGTGCGCACCGGCATGCCGCTGATCGTCGCCGACGAAATGGAGGCGGATTGGTCTAGGGTCAAGGTCGCACAGGCGACCGGGGACGAGGTGAAATACGGCAATCAGGACACCGACGGTTCACGTTCGACCCGCCATTTCATCCAGCCAATGCGCCAGGTTGGCGCTGCCGCCCGCATGATGCTGGAAGCGGCCGCGGCCAAGCGCTGGGGCGTCGAAGTCTCTGACGTGGAGGCGAAGAATCACGAGGTTATTCAGAAGTCGACCGGGAAGACGCTCGGCTATGGCGAGCTCGCCGCCGACGCGAGCACGATGGGCGTCCCGACGGGCGTCAGCCAGGAGAAAATGGGCGCCCCGACGCCTGGCAGCCTGTCTCTGAAGGATCCTTCGCAGTTCCGCTACATCGGGAAGGAAGGGACCAATATCGTCGACGGCTTCAACATCACGACCGGCCGCGCCACTTATGGTCAGGATGTCCGCCTGCCCGGCCAGAAGTACGCGGTCATCGCGCGACCGCCGGTCATGGGGGGCAAGGTAACCTCCTATGACGCCACAGAGACGAAGAAGGTCCCGGGCGTTGTCCAGATCGTCGAAATCCCTGCGCCGTCCTATCCGATGAAATTCCAACCCTCAGGGGGAATCGCCGTTATCGCCGACAACACCTGGGCGGCGATCCAGGGCCGCAAGGCGCTGAAGATTGAGTGGGACGACGGCCCGCACGGGACCTACAACTCGCAGGCCTACCGCGCGGCGATGGAAGCGACCGCCAAACAGCCTGGCAAGATCCTGCGCAGCGACGGCGACTTCGCCGCCGCTTTTGCGAGCGCGGACAAGAAAGTCGAGGCCGAGTATTACATCCCTCACAACGCGCATGCGACGATGGAGCCTCCGTCCGCGACCTGCCGGATCGTCGACGGCAAAGCCGAAGTCTGGACAAGCGTGCAAAGCCCGCAGGCCGCGCATGATTTGGTCGCCTCATATCTGGCGCTCCCGCCCGAGAACGTCGCGGTCAATGTGACCCTTTTGGGCGGAGGTTTTGGTCGCAAATCGAAGCCGGACTTCGCGGTCGAGGCGGCTTTGTGCTCAAAGGCAGTCGGCGGTGCGCCGGTCAAGGTCGTCTGGACTCGCGAGGACGACATCCACAACGACTTCTACCACACGGTGTCGGTCGAACGCCTTGAGGCGGGGCTCGACAAGGACGGCAAGGTGGTCGCATGGCGACATATCAGCGTCGCTCCGACGATCTTGTCGCTCTTCGCGCCCGATCCCAAGCACGAGATGCCGCTCGAGCAGGGAATGGGCCTCGTCGACATGCCCTTCGCCATCAACAATATCAGCATCGAGAACGGCGAGGCCGAGGCGCACACCAAGATTGGCTGGTGGCGCTCCGTCTCGAACGTCCCGCACGGGTTCGCCATTCAATCCTTCGTCGCGGAACTCGCTTCCGCGGCGGGCAAGGATCAGAAGGCGTTCTTGCTCGATCTGATTGGACCTCCCCGCATTCTCGACGTGCCGCAGAAGGTGAAGGACTTCTGGGACTACGGCGAGAATCCGGAGGTCTACCCGATCGACACCGGTCGGCTGCGCGGCGTCCTCGAACTCGTGACCGACAAGGCGGGTTGGGGCCGCCAAGTTCCGAAAGGCCATGGCCTCGGCTTGGCCGTACATCGCAGTTTCGTGAGCTATGTCGCGGCCGTCATCGAAGCCGCGGTCGATGAGAAGGGTAACGTCACAGTGCCGCGGGTCGACATCGCCGTCGATTGCGGCCCGACCGTCAATCCGGATCGCGTCCGCTCTCAATTTGAGGGCGCCGTCATCATGGGTCTGGGGGTGGGCTTGCTGAACGAAATCTCGTTCAAGGACGGCAAGGTCCAGCAGGGGAACTACGACGACTACCTGGTGTTGCGCATCAGCGACGCGCCCAAAGAGACGCACGTGTATATCGTGCCGCACGGCTACGACGTGCTGCTAGGCGGTGTGGGGGAACCCGGCGTGCCGCCGGTCGCCCCTGCGCTCATGAATGCGATCTATGCGGCGAGCGGCAAACGCATCCGCTCGTTGCCGCTCGGACAGCAGTTGGCCAAGGCCTAAGCGTACCGGGCCGGAGTCCCCCTCCGGCCCGAATATGCTCGGCGGCATAGCGGCTCGACGGCTCCTGACTCGTATTGGAGTTCGCGCCGCGGTCCGTGAGCGTCAGCGGTCGCGTGCCGGAGATCTGCTCCAGGATATTCACGCGGGGCCGAGCTAGCGTGGCGCGGAGAAGATGCCCCCTCCAAAGGACAAACCCCAATGAATTCAGGATTGTCTCTCGGCAGGGAGGCGAAAACTTCTCGACAATCTTCATCGTCTCTGTATACGGTGAGGCTTGCTGGGAGGGAACGCGAATGACGCATGACTTCGACAGTCTGCAGTTATGTCGACGTCACGCCATGCTAGGGGCAGCGCTAGCCCTATCGCCCTGGTTGGACCCTGCGCGCGCGCAAGACGCGCAAGATCAGGCAGACCCCACGTCCGAACGGCCGCAAATCGGCGATCGTTTCGTTTTTCTGACTGGACCCAAGAAGGACCAACCTGCTCGGAGCGACGATTTGGAGCTCGGCGGGCCCCAGGCGCAGGTCTACCCGGCGGATCCGAAAGGCGTCGTGCGCGACGGCTCACCGCTCAATCTCGTGGTCTTGGTGCGCGTGGGCAGCGACGGCCTCAACGAGGAAACGCGGGCGCGGTCGGTCGACGGCGTAGTCGCTTATTCCGCCATATGCACGCATCAGGGGTGTCCGGTGAACCAGTGGTCGAAAGAGAAAATGGCCATGGTCTGTTCTTGCCATGGTTCGACCTACAACCCGAAGAACAGCGCAGAAGTCATTTTCGGACCGGCGCCGGAGCCGCTGGCCGCGCTGCCGCTCAAGTCTGAGAATGGCCTCTTGATCGTCGCCGGTGGGTTTATTGGCCGCGTCGGCAGGCAATCGAATTGATGCAGTAGGCTTCCGGTGACGCAGCCCTCGCCGGGCGGCAACGTGGGTGACAAACAAGGGCTATGCAACGGAGGAGGAAGGCATGAGGAAGCTACTTACTGGCACAAGCCTGGGGATGCTTGTGATTGCGGGCGCCGCCTACGGCGCGGACTATACGCCAGTGACCGACGCACGTCTCGCGAACCCAGAGCCGCAAAACTGGCTGATGACGCGGGGCAACTACCAGGGCTGGAGCTACAGCCCGCTCGCCCAGATCAACACCTCAAACGTCAAGAACCTGGTCCCGGTGTGGAGCGTCTCGACCGGGGTCGATTCCGGCCATGAAGCGCCGCCGATCGTTAACAACGGAGTGATGTTCGTCAGCACGCCCTACAGCCAGGTGATGGCTTTGGACGCCGCTACCGGCGAGCTCCTGTGGCGCTATAAGCGCAAGCTGCCTGAAGGGTTTGCCGCTCTGCACAACACCAGCCGCGGCGTGGCGCTCTACGGTGACAAGGTCTTCATGCCGTGCCTGGACGCGGTGCTGGTGGCATTGGACGCGAAGACCGGCAAGGTCGACTGGGAGGCCAAAGTCGCGGACTGGAAGGACGGTTACTACATGACGATGGCGCCGCTGATCGTGAAGGGCAAAGTGCTCGTCGGCGAGGCGGGCGGCGAGTTCGGCGTGCGCGGCTTCGTCCAAGCGTTCGACGCCGACACCGGCAAGCCGGCGTGGAAGACATACTCGATCCCCGCGCCGGGCGAGCCCGGCAGCGAGACCTGGGAGAAGCCCGACACCTGGAAGACCGGCGGCGGCGCCATGTGGATGACCGGCAACTACGACCCGGCGGCCAACACCGTCTATTGGGGCGTTGGCAATGGTTCGCCCTGGTTCGGAGATCAGCGGCCGGGCGACAACCTCTATACGGCCTCGACGCTCGCGCTGGACGGCGACACCGGCAAGATCAAAGGGCACTTCCAGTACCAGCAGAACGAGTCATGGGACTGGGATGCGATGAATGCGCCGATGCTGGTGGATTTCCAGAGGGGCGGCGCCAAGAACGGTTTGCTGACGCCGCAGCGCAATGGCTACCTCTACTGGCTCGGCCGAAACGCCGACGGCAGCATTTCCTACTTGGACTCCGAGGCCTACGTTCCACAGGACGTCTTCAGGAGCATCGACCCGAAGACTGGACGAGCGGACGTCGACCTCGATCACAAGCCTGGTACCGGCAAGGCCGCGAAGTTCTGCCCCGGCCTGTGGGGCGGCAAGGACTGGCCGTACGCCTCCTACGATCCAAGCACGGGCATGATCTACATTCCGAGCAACGAAAATCACTGCAACAATCTCGAAGGCAAGGTCGAGCAGCGCATCCCCGGCCAGTGGTGGACCGGCGTTGCGATCCCCGACTTCCACTTCTCGGTCGACACGAAGGCAGGTTTCTTCGGCGAGTTGCAGGCCTATGACGTCGAGACCGGCAAGCGAATGTGGCGCGATCTGTACTCGAGCTCGATGAACTGGGGTTCGCCGCTGACCACCGCCGGCGGTTTGTTGTTCGCCGGCGGCACCAACGATAGAATGTTCCGCGCCTACGACGCGAAGACGGGCGAGGAACTTTGGCACTTCCGCACCAACTCGGGCGTCATTGCCCCGCCGTCAACCTTCGAGGTCAACGGTGTGCAGTATGTCGCGGTGGAGTCTGGCTACGGGGTCGATGCAGCGTTCCAGCAGACCCTGATGGCCGACTTGGTTGGTTGGAACCCGGACGTGCCGCAGGGCGGGGTCGTTTGGGTGTTCGCCGTTCAGAAGTGAACGCTGCCACGCCGACGCCGTCGTAGGGGGCCGTAGGGCCGGCTGCCAGAGTTGGCGGCCGGCCGCTGGCGTACGTAAGACTGTCACCCAAACCTCCGGAATGCCTGAATGCTCCGTGCTCAAACAGCGATCATGACGCGCCGTGCGTCGGCCCTGGTTGCCGTGATTCTGATATCCCTCGGAGGGAGCGCTGGCGTGCAGGCCGTCGCCGAGGAGCCGTCCGCCTATATCGTCGAAGTCAGCGATGTCACGGCCAAGGTCGGCGAGCCCGCCGTCATGCGCGCAACCCTCAAGGCCCGCGACGGCTACCGGATTCTCAAACATTACAACAATCGCGTGATCGAATTGTCTTCGTTCGACGACGGCGTCGCCTTCGAACGCAGGATGGTGCCCGCGACGTTGGACGAAGACGCCCTCGTCTTTGAGGTTCCCCTGCACGCCACCAAGGTCGGCAAGCACCCGATCAACGGGATTATTCGCGTCGGTTACATTCACGGAACCGATGAGATGGCCATGGTTTCGCTCCGCCTGATAGCCAATGTCACCGGAACCGAGTAGTTCGAGTCCGGCAGAGATGAGAAGACTTTTCACCCTTTCCCTTCTGGCCCTGCTGGTCGCCGCTACCGCCGCCCCTGCCCTATCGGCAGGGGACGTCACCGAGTCAGAATTGATGCAGGCGGCAACCGAGCTTGGGCGGCAATATGACGCCAACTATAACGACAAGAAGCCCGGTGCCCTGGCGGCGCTCTATACCTTAGATGGCGTGTTGCTCTCACCCTCCGGCTCGGTCGTGCGTGGCCGAGAAGCGCTCGCGACATACTATGCTGAGCGCTTCGCCTCCGGCGCTCGAGGCCACGCCATCAAGGTCATCGAAGTCCATATCCAGGGCAATGGCGGCTATGGTATTGCCCACTTCTCCGTGATGGCGCCGCGCGCGAACGGCGGTCTCCATGAGGTGGATGGCCGTATCGTCGCGATCTATCAGCGCGACCCAGATGGGTGGCACATGCGCCTCGTCGAAGCGAGCGTCGTCCCGGAACCGGCCGAAAAATAGCGATTAGGATAGGACGGCTTGTCACGTCGCCGGACTACGGGTCGACCTTGTGCTGCCCGCATGCTCGGCGCTAGGCCGTCAGACCTGTGCGCCGCCGTTGTCTTGTTGCAGTATTAAATGAGTACTGCGCCCCACTCGGTTCCTCTAGGGCCCGCTCTGAGCGGTGAAGTCTATTTCGCGCTCGCAATGCAAATGCAGCTTTGGCACGAACTCCGGTCCTTCCCGAGGCGACCCCCGTGGGCCCGCTCCCCGCCGAGGCTGTGCGAAAACTCGGCGAGGGACCCCTTATCGCCGCGCAGAGCAAGAACGTATTGCGTGTTCTCTCGCTCTGGGAGGCCACAGACCTCGAAAATTGTGGGTGCGCCGAACCCACTTAGAGTTTTCACACGGCCTGCGCCCAAAGGCGAAGTTGCTGGCTTGAAGAACCTTTGGGTCGCTGTCGACCCAAACGGCTCGATCCGCAGGCCTGGCCGACCGACGTCCTCTCGCGCATCGCCGCCCATCCCGGCGCGGGCGTTCACCGACTTCGGCGTCGAGAGTCTCGTCGAGCTCATCAAAATCCACAGGGAATCGACGCCGACCAGAGAGCGCTGAAATCAACAACGAGCGACGCCGCGCTGCGGCCGGTTCCGGACGCTTACTCCTCGTCTAGATGAAATTCGTCAATAAGTCCCTATGGCTGCTTCTGCCACCAGTTGTCGATTGTCACCCCAAACAACGGAATGTACTTCGGATGTGCGAGCTTGTTGGAATAGGCGATCCATTGCTCGGGTGCGTAGAACAGCGGAACGATATAGAAGCCCGACAACAGAACGCGATCGTAACCTCTCACGGCGTCGTCGAATTCCTCGTGCGTCTTTGCGGCGACCAGGGCCGCAATCATCGCGTCGATCGCGGGTGAGCGCGCGCCGGCGAGGTTGTAAGACGCCTCTTGATCGGCGCTCTGCGAACCCCAGAGGAAGCGCTGCTCATAGCCCGGCGATGGGCTGGCGATCCAGGCGGCGATCAGCATGTCGAAATCGAATATTTGGCGGCGGCGCTCGTACTGCACCTCATCGACGAGGCGGACGTTAGCATAAATGCCGATGCGCCTGAGGCTGTCCGCATAGATCCGCGAAAGCCGTTCCTGTGTGCTGCTCTGTACGAGGATCTCGAAGACGAACGGCCGGCTGCTCGCCCGCTCGACGAGAACGCCGTCCTTGATGGCGTAGCCGGCTTCGCCAAGGAGCGCCAGCGCGCGCCGCGCCATCGTCCGGTCGCGCCCCGAACCGTCGGTAATGGGCGGTTCCCAGCGTCCTTCGAGGATATCATCGCGCACCGCGCCGGGAAAGGCCGCCAAGAGCGCCCGCTCGCCGGCATCCGCTGGGCGGCCGGCGGAGGCGAGCTCAGAATCATCAAAGAAGCTTCTCGATCGGCGATAGAGCCCGCCGTAAAAGTTCGCGTTGATCCACTCGAAGTCGAACATCATGCCGAGCGCTTCACGCACTCGAACGTCAGCAAATATCGACCGGCGCGTGTTGAAGGCGAAGCCCTCCATTCCCTTTGGCAAGCGATAGGGAAGGCTTTCCTTGACGATGCGGCCGTCCCGCACGGCAGGAAAATCGTAGGAGCTTATCCAACGCCCAGCGTCGGTCTCTTGGCGAAAATCGCAGAGTCCCGCCTTGAACGCCTCGAACGACAAATCGGCGTCACGATAATAGTCAATCTCGATTTCGTCGAAGTTGAACAAGCCACGTTGGACGGGCAGATCCTGCGCCCAATAGTCCGGATTGCGGCGCAGGATCAGGCGCCGCCCCGGCTGCACATCGGCAATGACGTACGGACCCGTCCCGACCATTGGCTTGAGCGTCGGATTGTCGAAGTGCTCGACGTCCATGTCATGCTTCGGCAGCACGGGCATCATGGCGAGCGTCAGCGGCATTTCGCTGTCGAGCCCGCTAAGATCGAAGCGAACCGTCATAAGATCGAGCGCTTCCGCTCGTTTGACTCGGCCGAAGGCATCACGCTGCTGCGGCCGACCCTTCTGCTTGAGGAGATCGAAGGTGAATAGCACGTCGGCTGCGCTCACCGGTACGCCGTCCGAAAACCGCGCCCGCGGGTCGAGGCGGAAGATGACGTAGGAACGGGCATCGTCGGTCTCGATCGATTTGGCGATCAGGCCATAGAGTGTGAACGGTTCATCGAGGGAGCGCAGCATCAGCGACTGGAATACGTTGCCGATGAGCCCCTGTGCCGTGGACCCCGCACTCAGGTTATAAGGATTGAGGCTGTCGAACGTCCCTTGGTAGGCGAGCGCCAGATGGCCTCCTTTCGCCGCCCGCGGATCGGCGTAGGGAAGGCGCGAGAAATCGGCGGGCAACGCAGGCTGGCCATGCATAGCAATGGCGTAGGTCGTCAACGCTTTGTCCCCGGACGGGTCCTCCGCGCGGGCGGCGCCCGCCGCAAGTAGCAGAAACATGAGTCCAGAAATCGGGGACACAGACATGCTTGACCCAATCGCGAGGGCAGCGGCGCACCCTTCGCGGGCGATCCTCGATGCGCCGGCGCGTCGCTACCGATTATCTGAGACTGGAAATGTGACGGCAAATGGTTCTTCCTCAATCCGTCGCGCCAAGTGCGATATTGCGGAGGTCAAGCACGCGATTCAATTGGCGGTGCGGGACATGACGATCCGCTCTGCCGCTCGCACCCGCGATGAAAGCTGCTATATGAGCTTGTCAGTCTGAACTGCGCAGTCAGTCAAAACTGCGCTCCACCGCCGCCAGACGGCCTACGGCAAAACAAGGACGAAGGCGCGGCGCGTCCTGACGATTGCGTCCGCGTGCCCCGACGTGTACGCCCGCTTCCCAGCCAATAGCGTTGAAAAACTCCGCTTGATCGGGGCGCTCATCACTGATTCCCTCGTCCTCGGTTGAGGAGATTCGGCAATGATGGGCGAGCGGCGGGTGATGCAGGAGGCGCTGTTCTACGGGTTCAGCCTCGAGCGGCATGTCCCCGACAATCACATGCTTCGCAAGATCGACCGTTTCGTCGACCTGTCGGATCTGAGGGCGCATCTGGGGCCCTATTACAGCGATGTGGGACGGCCCTCGATCGATCCCGAGCTGATGATGCGTATGTTGATTGTGGGCTACTGCTTCGGCATTCGCTCAGAGCGTCGGCTGTGCGAGGAGGTCCACCTCAATCTGGCCTATCGCTGGTTCTGTCGATTGGGGCTCGACGGCGATGTCCCCGATCATTCGACTTTTTCCAAGAACCGCCACGGCCGTTTCCGAGAGAGCGATCTCCTGCGCAAGCTGTTCGAGACGGTGGTGGCGCGCTGCATGAAGGAAGGCATCGTCGGGGGCGAAGCCTTCGCGGTCGACGCCAGCATTATCGTGGCCGACGCCCATCGCCGGCGCGGCGTCGCCAAGATCGAGGACCTCGATCCGACCTCCAGTCGTGCAGTCGCGGAGTATCTGTCAGTCCTCGATGACGCGGCCTTCGGCGGCGCGACCCCGGTCGAGCCGAAGACGATCTCGCCGACCGATCCGGCCGCCCGCTATACCGCTTCGGCCAACTCTCTCGCCGGTTATGCCTATTCCGACAACTACCTCATCGATCTGAAGCATGCGGTGATCATGGACGTCGAGGCGACGACGACCATTCGCCAGGCCGAAGTCGGCGCGGCCAAGACGATGCTCGACCGCACGGCCGAACAGTTCGACGTCAACCCGTCACGCCTGGTCGCCGATGGCGGCTACGGCTCGGCCGAGATGGTCGGGTGGCTGGTGGACGAGCGCGGGATCGAACCGCACGTGAACCTGGTCGACAAGACAGAGCGCACGGACGGAACCTTCTCCCGCAGCGACTTCGCATTCGATCGAGAAAGCAACCTTTATGTCTGCCCCGGCGGCAAAGAGCTGAGGAAATACCATGTATGGATGCCCCCGCTCGCGCAAGATGGTTTCGAATGGTTTGGTCGCGTGATCGGGTGCGGTCATGTATCAGGCCTTTGGCGCGGCCTGTCACGACCGCTGGCCGGTATGGAGATGCGCGGACCGGGCGCAAATCACCGCGGCGAGCTTTTGAGCTCGATGGTATTTATTGCATTTCCTGGCCCGGATCTGACCGATCATTTGCCCTTACCGTTCCTCGACCTCCTCACACGCCCGACGTTCCCTTGGCCGCTCAACCTGATCGTGGATCAGGGGGTGGCAGCCACAGGACCTCGATAATCTTCCCCCTTTGTCAGCATGACCCAGATTGAACGGGCCATTTTGTTGGCGAGGGCGATCGCCACAAGCATGCGCGGTTTGCGGCCGAGCATGCGGTGCAGCCAGGTTCCTTCCTGCGCCCCCTTCCGGCAAGCCCAGCGCACGATGACCATTGCGCCGGTGATTAACAGCCGGCGAATATCGCGCTGCCCCATTTTGGAAGTTTTCCCGAGAACCTGCTTGCCTCCGGTCGAGTGTTGCACAGGGACGAGCCCAAGCCAGGCTGCGAAATCGCGCCCGCGGCGGAATACCTCCATTGGCGGCGCGAACGTCTCGATCGCCATGGCCGTGATCGGCCCAACGCCCGGCATTGTCTGCAGGCGACGGGTCATGGCGCCACGCTTGGCTTCGCACGCTATCGCCTTCTCGAGCCCCGCGACCTTCTCCGAAAGCCCGTCTATCTGATCGAGGTATACGCGCGCCAATTCGACCACGAGCAACGGAAGTGAAGGCGTCATGTCGTCGATCGCCTGAGCGAGAATCGCCACGTTCGCGGGCCCTTGCGGCGCCACGACGCCATGTTCGGATAATTGACCGCGCAGCGCATTGATCAGTTGCGTGCGTTGACGGACCAGGAGATCCCGTGTCCGAAACAGCATGGCGCGCGCCTGTTGTTCCTCCGTTTTGACCGCAACGAAGCGCATGGTCGGTCGGCTCGCCGCTTCCACAATCGCTTCCGCGTCCGCCGCGTCGTTCTTCTGGCGTTTGACAAAAGGCTTGACGTACGCAGGCGGGATCAAGCGAACTTCATGCCCGGCGTCGCGAATAGCCCGACCCCAGTGATGGGCGCTCCCGCAGGCCTCCATGGCGACGACGCAGCGTGGCTGCTCGGCAAGAAAGCCGAGGACTTTCTCGCGCGTGAGCTTCTTTCGAAAGGCTACGCTCCCGTCCGCTAGAGCGCCGTGCGCCTGAAAGGACCGCTTTGAAAGGTCGAGACCGATGATGCTAGCTTCTTTCATGGATGCCCTCTCCGTTGCGTGGGGTACGACAAACATCGCCACCTTGGCACATTGCGATGCCGTCAGGAGGGGGCATCCACTCCATCACCGCGCTTTCGCCAAGCCACGCGACGGGCTGACGAAGGACGGCACGATGATCTACTTTGCGCGCAAGCGTGACTGCGAGGCCTGCGCGCTCAAGCCCAAGTGCTGCCCGAACGTTCCTGCGCGCAAAATCGCGCGCTCCGTTCATGAAGCCGCTCGCGACAAGGCCCGAGCGATCGCAAAGACCGAGGCCTACGCCGTCTCATGCCGGGAACGAAAGAAGGTCGAGATGCTTTTCGCTCATCTGAAGCGCATCCTCAGAACTCGACCGATTGCGCCTGCGCGGGCCGAGCGGAGCCAAAGACGAGTTCCTGTTGGCCGCCACCGCCCAAAATCTGCGGAAACTGGCGAAGCTCATCCCCTTCCCGGCGCCGATCTTCGCCACCTGAGGCGCAGAGGGCCAGCTCGGCCTCGCCGAAAGCCGCCCATGACCCCAATCGCCGCCGAGCCGAAACGGAGTTCTTCAACGAAATCCGGCCTGTTCCTGCCGTTCGGCCAACGGTCGCTCTCCGCCCAATTGAGGCGCCCAAGGCCGCGGTCCGCTCGGTCCGCAATACGTCGACTCCGGCCGCCTGCTCCTCGCAAATAGCCGCTCTGCGCCGACGGCGTGGCGAGCGGGCTCACGCTTCTCTTCGGCACGTCTGGCCGGACCGCGGTGCCGAACTCGATGGTCGTAACGATTATCGCTCTTTACGCGCCGTCGATCGCCGTCGTCGTATCTGTGATCCTCGATTTGGATGAACCCGATGGAGGCCTGTTCGGCGTCCCGCAGCACCTCAATGCGCAACGCGCTCGCCGACATGATGCGCTGAGCCGTCTTGCGATTGACAGCCCGGTTCGGGCCGGTCAGGCTTCGAGTCTCATGCAATTGCACCGGGACCTGCGACGCCGTCCGTTTTTGCTCGCCGCAGCGGCGGTCCTCGGTTTCGCGCTGCGACCGGGCGGGGCGAACGCGCAAGCCTCGGACGCGACCGCGCAAGGGGCGCTGTTCGAGCAGAACTGCGCGGCCTGCCATGCGATCCCCGCCACCCGCGCGCCCAATCGCGCGTCCTTACGCGCGATGTCGCCGAACTTCATCGTCGAATCGCTGACCCACGGCATGATGAAGGCGCAAGGCTCGGACCTTACTGCCGAGGAGCGCATTGCGCTCGCCGAATATCTGACCGGCCGCAAGGTCGGCGCCGAGGCGCTAATGGCGGGCAGGTGCGCCGCCGCCTCGCCGCCGCTTTCGCTCGACGGACCGTCGTTCAACGGCTGAGCGGCAATCTCGAAAACTGGCGGTTCCAGCCCGCGCCGGGCCTCATCGCCGCGGATCTTCCCCGGCTCGAGCTCAAATGGGCGTTCGGCGTACCGGGCGCGGTTATGATGTTAGCTCAGCCGACGGTGGGGGCGGGCCGCGTCTTCATCGGCGGGCAGAACGGCCACGTCTACGCGCTCGATCAGAAGAGCGGCTGCTATTACTGGGACTACCGCGCAAGCGGAGGTGAGGACCGCGATCACGGTCGCGGACGTCGGCGGCCGGATCGTCGCCCTGTTCGGCGACCGCCGTGGGTACGCCTATTGCGTCGACGCCGCGACCGGCGCAACGATCTGGAAGGTGACGCCCGACGACGAAGCCGGGGCGGTGATCACCGACGCGCCGGTCCTGTTCGAGAACCGGCTCTATGTTCCTATCTCGAACAACGACGGCGGTGGCGCCGGCAATCCCGAATATGAATGCTGCAAAGGCAGAGGCGCGGTCGTTGCGCTTGACGCGGCGACCGGCGTCGTTGTCTGGACGACGTACACGACCGCGCAAGCGGCGCCGCAAGGCCGAAACGCGATCGGCACGCAGCTCTATGGCCCTTCCGGCGCGTCGGTATGGGCGGCGCCAACGATCGACGCAAGGAACCGGGTTCTTTATATCGGGACCGGCGACAACCACTCCGCTCCGGCGACCGACACCAGCGACGCAGTTCTGGCATTGTCGCTCGACGACGGAAAGATTGTGTGGTCAAAACAGCTGCTGGCCGGCGACGTCTGGAACGACGCTTGCGGCTCAGCCGACGGCGCGAACTGCCCCGAACCGCATGGGCCGGACCAGGATCTAGGCTCGTCCGCCAACCTGATCGCGCTTGACGGGGGCAAGCGTACGCTGACCATCGGCCAGAAGTCCGGCATGGTCTGGGCGCTCGATCCGGATGACCGCGGCCGTATTGTCTGGCAGCGCCGCGTCGGGGCCGGAGGCCGGCTCGGCGGCGTCCAATGGGGAACGGCGACGAACGGAAGGGTGGTGTTTGTCGCGATTTCGGACGTGAGGCGCCCCAATCCCGGCGCTGGGCGACCGGTTGAACCCGATCCCACGGCAGGGGGCGGGCTGTTCGCGCTCGCGACGGCCGACGGCGCTGTGCTCTGGCGCGCGCCGCCGGCGAACGCTTGCGCCGACCGGCCGAACTGTAGCCCGGCGCAGTCGGCCGCTGTCACCGCGACGCCAGACTTCGTGCTGTCGGGAGCCGTCGACGGCCACATCCGCGCCTACTCCGTCGGCGATGGCCGGGTTCTCTGGGATTACGACATGGCGAGACCCTTCAAGACCGTGAACGACGTCGAGGCCAGCGGCGGCTCGCTCGACGCCGCCGGGCCGACGGTCGCGGGCGGCTTGATTTTCGTCAACGCCGGATATGGTCTCTACGGCAGCAGGCCGGGCAACGTGCTGGCCGCCTTCGCGCCACGGCCGTAACGGGCCGGCGTAAGAGCCCGATCAGAGGATGCGGCTCTAATGGCGCAATCTCCCTGACCCAATCCGCAACGTCCGCTTCACGTGTGCGCCGTGAGAAGGCGGCGCTTTTCCAGTGGGTGCAAGTCCCACCCGGCGAACGCTCCAGCCGGAAGCAACCGGAGCAGTCATGGAGGTGACGAAATGGCTGAAGCCTTCGGTGTAGCTGGTCACATATAGGTGACCGCGCGAGTGTGCGGGCCGCAACGCGAGTAAACGCCGAGCAAGCCTCACATGAGCAGGTGGCAGTCAAGCGGTTTGTTTCCGGGTGATAAGTCTCCAGCGGTTTGTCCGGTATCCGAGGTTCTGAGCCCTCTAAGCGTGACGCGGCTCGTTTCCGAGCACGATCAACCTCACATACGGTCGCCGTTCGCGACGGCTGCACCAACATCCCGCTTGCGGCGGGTAGGGCTCAGGAAGACGAGAACCTTTCTCGAAAACGGCGTTTCAGGCCACGGCTTGCTTCGGTTCGTCCACCTGGATCCGTCAGGACTGATCACGTCCTGAGGATTACGGGATTGGATGCGTGGAAGACGGGGGCTATCGTCAGGCGGGCCTAATCATGGCGCCTTCGATCACGACCCCAGCGCTCAGATATTTCCAGAGTGCGACCAGCAGCTTTCGCGCCAGCGCCACGATCGTCGTCTTGCGCCGACGACCGCCGTTACGTTCGTTTCGGTCCTGGAACCAGAGGGTGAGTGCGGAGCGCGGCTGATAGCGTATCCAAAGCCAGGCGAGCTGAATCATCGTTGTCCGTAGTCGCGGGTTGCCCGATTGCGAGATGCCCTGCTCGCGATTGACCGACCCGCTTTGCCAAGGCGTCGGGGCAAGGCCGGCATAAGCGGCGACCTGTCGGCGGTTATCGAAGTGCCTGGAGAGTCCCTCAGACCAGAGGACCGAAGCGAATTCCGGCCCAATCCCATGGACACCCAGCAACATCGGCGGCGGGGCCAACCCTTTGGTTTGTTGTGCGTTGAGCAGCGCGTCCCGCTCGGACTCCACAGCTTTGATCTGCTCGAGAAGCAATTCGAGCCGATCGAGTTCTCGACAAACCTGGGCTTTGAGATGTTCGGGCAAGCGACGGCCGTCGCCAGTCTGGAGCGCATCCAGCCGCGCCCGTCGATCGCGACGCAACGGCTCATACTCGGATGCGCCCTGAGAGAAGAGCAATCCTTTGATCCGGTTGACGTGCTGAACCCGTTCCATGATCAGCACCTTGCGCTCACGGCAAATCCGGCGGCGGTCTTCATCTTCAGGCGTCGGCGCCCGAACCATTGAACAGACCCGCGGTTCGCCGCGCTTGTGGGCGAGCAGCGCGCGAAGCAAAGCCTCGCCATCGATCCTGTCGGTCTTGGCCCGACGCCGCCGGCGCGAAGTCGCAATTGAGGCTGCATCGACAACGTGGCTCTCAATTCCCTCACTCAGCAAGACACGGTGAATCCAGAAACCGTCCAACCCCGCTTCTTGAATGACGATGATCGGGAAGGATTTTCCGGTCCGCGCGTACGCTTTCCTCCTGAGCTCCAAAATGCGGGCCAACAGCGCAGCGATATCCCCGGCGGACACGCTGTGCTTTGACATCTTCTCTCCGCGGCCTGGCGACAATGACGTAACCAGCCAGGTCGATCGGCTCAGTTCCAATGAGATGAATATTGCGCAAAGATCGGCCCGGATCGTGGTCGGTGCTAATTGATCAGCTACGTTTTGCATGGTCGCCTCCAGAGTGGGTGGTAAGCGACCTCATGCTCCCGAATCGCAGGTCGCTACCATCGCCTCATGGGATCTCGAAAAGGACGATGTGCAGGCCGACCCGACGACGTTTTCGGGGAAGGCTGATACGGCTGGGCGAGATGAGCGAAGACGACGCTGGCCGTGCGTGACGAGATCGCCGCGCGGGGTGAAACGACAACCTCAGAAATGTTCGATCGGATCAGCGTCGCCAGGGCTGCAGCGGGGACACGTCCCTACGACTTCGCCGTGGTGGATGAAGCGCAGGACCTTGGCGTGGCCGAGGCGAGGTTTCTCGCGGCGCTCGGCGCGGGAAGACCGAACGCACTGTTCTTTGCCGGCGATCTCGGCCAGCGGATCTTTCAAACGCCGTTTTCCTGGAAGTCGCTTGGCATCGACATCCGCGGCCGTTCCTCGACACTTCGAGTCAACTACCGCACCTCGCATCAGATTCGCACCCGGGCCGACCGGCTCTTGCCGACAGCGATTTCCGACGTGGACGGCAATGAGGAAGGCCGCAAAGGCACGGTATCGGTCTTCAACGGACCACCGCCCGCGGTCCGCACGTTCAAGAGCGTGCAGGACGAGTCGAACGCAATCGGCGCATGGATTGCCGAGCGGATCAAGGAAGGAACTCGGCCGGAAGAGATCGGCATTTTCGTTCGATCCGATGCGGAACTCGACCGCGCGAGGGCGGCGGCGAAGGCGGCCGGAGCTTCCGCAACAACGCTATCTGGCGAGACCGAAGCGGTGCCGGGAATGATCGCGGTCAGTCCGATGCATCTCGCCAAAGGTCTCGAATTCCGCGTGGTCGCGGTCATGGCCTGCGACGATGAAATCCTGCCGCGGCAGGAACGCATCGAAACTGTCGCGGACGATTCCGAACTCGAAGAGGTCTACCACACCGAGCGGCATCTGCTCTATGTCGCCTGCACCCGAGCCCGCGACCATCTGATCGTGTCCGGCGTCGAGCCGGTGTCGGAGTTTCTGGCAGATTTCGGCCCTGGATCGGTCCCGTCCTAGATCCCCGTTACTGACCTTCACGCTTGAAAGCATCAAGCCGATCCACCCACCATTGCACCATCTTGACGCGCTCGTCCCAAGCGGGTCAATGCGCGGTCCGAAGAAGATCGGCAAAAGCCAGCGAAGCTCGTGGAAGCCGGTGAGCGCGGCGAGGCGCCGACGACGCCGAAGCGCAAGCTACTTGAGCAAACGAACGCCCGGACGGAGGTTTGCGGAGATCCTGTCGGGGGCGCTGCTGGTTGGAAGGCGGACACCGATTGGGAGCGCTGC
This sequence comes from uncultured Alphaproteobacteria bacterium, assembly GCA_963794155.1. Classification (GTDB taxonomy): domain Bacteria; phylum Pseudomonadota; class Alphaproteobacteria; order Rhizobiales; family Beijerinckiaceae; genus Roseiarcus. Next base: position 44,808 of record CAWCCX010000017.1, read on the forward strand.
CAACGTCCCCTGATATGAAGCGCTCCGACATCGCGACGTTCCCGAGGTCTGCGAACTCCTTGGCATCGGCCGTGACGAGAAGATTAAGGTAGCGGCCGATCGTCAAGTTCTGGGGTGCCTACAAGCGCCGCCACGCCGTGCCGCCGCACTTCGCCGAGAGCGTGGCCTTCGAGTTGACCTCGCCGGATTTTGGAATGTCGTCGAAGCGGACGGAGGGGCCGGCACCCGACGGTTTAATGGTCCAGCTTCTGCTCCGCGCGTCCGCTTGGGCACGCGGAGCTTCGACGCGTCCGCGCCTCTGGCAGGGTCGCTTTGATCGCCTCGTAGGCTTCCGCCGTGATTGAAATCGTGACCATCGCGGCGATCTCGAACTTCCCGGCGCCGTGCCTAGAAGTTCCACCAAACATGGCAATGCGCCGCATCGGAAGCCACGCCCTCGCCGACTATCCCGCCGCGCGCTTCGGCAGGTAACCTGACCTACCGCCAGGTTTCGCCGCTCGCTATAGAGTCTCGGCGCCGCAGCTCGATGGATCGAGCGCTCTGGTTTCTTCGAAGCCGCTCGGCTTCGTCGTGGTCTTGCTTAAGCCCTTGACCTTTACTGCCAAAGAGGCTGCGGGTTCAAATCCCGCCGGCGCCCCCACAGCCGATTTGAGAAGTCAGTCATTTTGCACAGGCTCGTGCACCGCAGCGGAATCCACCCTCGCCGACCATCCAGCCGCGATCGTCCGCGTCGATTGCGAGCGCTGCGGGCGGTCAAGACGCTAAGCCCTCGCCGGCCTGCTCCGTGGTTCTGCGCCGACGTCTTGATGGATCTGGCGGCGTTACGACCGGCGCCGCTCCGCGCGCATCTTGGCTCGCGACGTTCGTAATCGTTCCCCGGCGTTCGCCACGATCTACGCCACACGGTGGGGATGGCGGTGGGGATGAAAACCAAGCTCTCAATAATATCATAGTAATTTCAATCTATTGACGCTCAGAACTGGCGGAGGGGGCGGGATTCGAACCCGCGATACGGTTTCCCGCATACACACTTTCCAGGCGTGCGCCTTCGACCGCTCGGCCACCCCTCCGGCTCGCGCTTCGATTGAGAAGGGCGAAGGCGAGGCGCATAGCACCGGGCGCGGCGCTCGCGCAAGCAGGGGCGCATGGCGCCGCTCCTTGGGGTACTGCCATTCGAAATTGCGTGGCGTGAGTATACAGTCGTTTCCGGACAATAAGAAAGGATCAGCCGGCGCCGTCCATGCGTCGAGCAGGAAAAGATGATTTGCGATGCTTGAGCCTTCGATCGCGCTGAGTTGCGGCATATGCGGCGGCGCGGCTTTCACGCATCGGAGGATTGCATGGCCAAACCTCATATCCGAGTGGCAGCTTTCGCCCCATGAGGTCGCCTACATCGATCGGCAGCAGGGAACGACGTGCAACGGCTGCGGCTCCAATCTTCGCTCGATTGCGCTTGCCAACGCCATCAGAGCCTTCTTCGGCGACCAGGGCACGCTGCAAGAGATCGCGGAACGGGGAACGCCTGCCTCGATCCTGGAAATCAACGAGGCCGGCCATTTGGGCCCCATCCTGCGCCGGTTCGCGGGTCACGTCTTCGCTTCCTACCCCGAGGTCGACATTCATCGCCTGCCTTATGCTGACGGATCGGTCGACCTCATCGTTCATTCCGACACGCTGGAGCATGTCAACAACCCGATCCATGCTTTGACGGAGTGCCGGCGGGTCCTGAAAACAGGCGGCGGGCTTTGCTTTACGGTCCCGATCATCGTCGGGCGCATGACCCGGGATCGAACAGGATTGCCGATGAGCTATCACGGGAATCCAGCGACCTCCGCCGACGACTATGCCGTGCGCACGGAGTTTGGCGCCGACGCCTGGACCTATCTGATGGAAGCCGGGTTCACGACCGTCTCTATTCATGCCGTCGCCTATCCTGCGGCTACGGCGTTTCTCGCGTTGAAGTCGTGATTCGAAGGCGCTGCTTCCGGCCAGCGCGCCTCACGCTTGCCCCGCCCCGAACAGCCCGACACGGATCGCCTTCTCCAGTTCGAGGACCAAGATCAGCCCGACCGCCGCCGCCGCGGCGACGCCCATGTCGGGCCAGTCGATTGGTCGGGTATCATACAAAAACTCGAGCGGGGGCAGGTAGGTGAAAAAGATCTGCAGCACGACGACGGCGGCGATGCCGATCGCGAGCGCGCGGGTCAACCGGATGGCGCTGAAGTCGAACGGGGCGCTGCGCCGGAGCCGGACGCTGAACAAATAAGCGACCTCGAGCCCGACCATCGCGTTGACGGCGAAGGTCTGGGCGTGCTCGAGCTCCTCGCCGCGCCTCAGCGCCCAGAAGAAAACCGCGAACACCACGACGCAAAACAAGGCCGACACCAGCACGGTCCGCCAGATGAGGAGGCCGGAGAGAATCGGGGCCCGCGGATCGCGCGGCGGCCGGCCCATGACGCCGGGCTCGGCCGGGTCGAAGGCGAACACGAGCCCGAGGGTCACGCCGGTCACCATGTTGACCCACAGGATCTGCGCCGGGGTCATCGGCAGGGTGACGCCGGCGAGGATCGCAACGACGATCGCCATCGCCTGGCCGCCGTTGGTCGGCAACGTCCAGCCGAGCACCTTGACGAGATTGTCATAGACGATCCGGCCCTCGCGCACCGCTGCGGCGATGGTGGCGAAATTGTCGTCCGCGAGCACCATTTCGGCCGCCTCCTTCGCCGCTTCGGTACCCTTGCGGCCCATCGCCACCCCGACGTCGGCGCGCTTGAGCGCCGGCGCGTCATTGACGCCGTCGCCGGTCATCGACACCACCGCGCCGTCGGCCTGCAGCGCCTCGACCAGCCTCAGCTTGTGCTCGGGGCTGGTGCGCGCGAACACCGCCGTCCCCGGCAGCGCGGCGCGCAGAGCTGCGTCGTCCATCGCGTCGACGGCCCGTCCGGTCAGAGTCTCGACCGGGCCTTCGCCGAGGCCGAGCTCGCGCGCAATCGCGGCTGCGGTCGAGGCGTGGTCGCCGGTGATCATCTTGACGTCGATGCCGGCCGCCCGGCAGTCGGCGATCGCCCGCACCGCCTCCGCGCGCGGCGGATCGATGAGCCCGATGAGGCCGATGAGGGTCAAACCGCCGCTTACGAGGTCGGCGAAGTCGAGCTTCTCCGCGTCAGGCGGCGCGAGCTTCGAGGCGAAGGCGATGACGCGCTGGCCGCGGTCGGCGAGATAGTCGATCGCAGAACGCCATATCGCCGCGTCCAGCGGCTCGTCGGCGGCCTTCCGGAACTGGCGGTCGCAGAGTTCGAGCACCCGTTCGGGAGCGCCCTTGACGGTGACGAGCCTCACCGCGCCGGCGCGATTGAGGGTCGCCATGAAGCGATGGCGGGAATCGAAGGGGATTTCCGCGAGCCGCGGAAAGTCGCGCCTCGCGGCTTCGGCGTCGGCGCCCGCCTTGATCGCCAGAGCGATCAGCGCGCCCTCCATTGGATCTCCGTCGACGATCCAGTCCGTCCCCGTATGGCGCAAGGAGGCGTCGTTGCAAAGGACGGCGGCGAGCGCGATCTTGGTCAACGCGGGGTGGACCGCGGGCTCGATCCCAACGCCGTCGAGAGTGATCGCGCCGCGGGGCTCGTAGCCGGCGCCGGTCGCCTCGAATGCGTCCAAGGCGGTCACCACGGCGCTCGCCGTCATCTGGTTCAAGGTCAGCGTACCGGTCTTGTCGGAGCAGATCGTCGACACGGCGCCCAGCGTTTCGACGGCGGGAAGACGGCGGATGATGGCGTTGCGCTCCGCCATCCGCCGGACCCCGATCGCCAGCGTGATCGTCATTACCGCGGGTAGGCCTTCGGGAATGGCGGCGACTGCGACGCCGACCGCGGCCATAAACGCGTGCTCGATCTCGTAGCCGCGAACAAGCGCCGCGAAAACGCAGACGCAGGCGGCGACCGCGAGGATCACGACCGTTAGCCGCCTGGCGAAGGCGTCCATCTGGCGCAGAAGCGGTGTGGTCAGGGATTCGACGCCACCGACCATGGCGCTGATGCGCCCAAGCTCGGTCATCGCCCCGGTCGCAACGACCAACCCTGCGCCTTGGCCGCTCGCGACGAGCGTGCCGGAATAGGCGATCGAAGTGCGGTCGCCGAGCGAAGCGTCGGCGGGGACGGGGTCGGTCCCCTTGTCGGCCGGCGCCGATTCGCCGGTCAGCACCGCCTCCTCGATCCTGAGGTTTGACGCCCGCAGAAGCCTGAGGTCGGCGGGAATGCGGTCGCCGGCCTCGGCGAGCACGACGTCGCCGACGACCAGGCTTTCGACCGGGATCGTGAGGCGCCGTCCGCCGCGCAGGACCGAGGTCTCGCGCGTCAGCATGCCGCGAATGGCGTCGAGCGCCTTCTCGGCGCGGCCCTCCTGGATGAAGCCAATCGTCGCGTTGATGACGACAACGCCGAGGATGACCACGGTGTCGACGCCGTGGCCGAGCAGGAACGCGATCAGCGCTGAAGCGAGCAGGACATAGATCAGGAGGTTGTTGACCTGGGCGAACAGCCGCGCCGCGAGCGAACGCCGCTTCCCGGCCGGCAGGCGATTGGGCCCGTTCGCCCCGAGCCGTTGCGCCGCCTCGACGGATGTCAATCCTTCGGCCGACGAGCGGCAGAGCTCGAGGGCGACCTCGACCGGTTCCGCGTGCCAGGGGCGTTCCGCGACCGCGGTCTTATCCTGCATCCGCAAGCTCTCCGAACCGCACTCGCCTAGCCCGCCGCCGCCGCGATGTCCTTCTCGCCAAGTCCTTTGGCCTCGGCGCGCGCAAACACCTTGACCGCGCCCGAGATCATATCGCCGGGCGCGCCCAGCGAATGGCCGAGCGCCGCCGCATAGCGGGCGTCCTTCAGCATCAGATAGAGGGCGAAATCCGTCTGGTCGAAGTCGCCGGCGAGCATGCGCGGCAGCTTCATCTTCACGATCGGACTCACGGCGGCGCTGGACAGGATCAGATCGGAAACCTGCTCGGGTCTGAAGCCTGCTTTGTTAGCGACATCGACCGCCTCAGCGAGCGCGGCGGTCTGGGCGGCGATGAGCTGGTTGTTGATGAGCTTCCAGGTCGCTCCCGCGCCGGCCGGTCCGAGCCGGTCCATCTTGCTCCCGACGGCGGCCAGCGCCGGGCGCGCCGCCTCGAAGGTCGCTTCGTCGCCGCCGACGAAGAACCTGAGCTCGCCTGACGCCGCCGCCTGACGGCTGCCGCCGACCGGGGCATCCAGGAAGCCGCATCCCTTGGCGCGCGCGTGACCGGCGAGCTCTCGCACCCAATCGGGCGTCAGCGTGCTCGAATTCGACGGCGATCGCCCCTGTCTTCGCCCCGGCGAGCGCCCCGTCGGGCGCGAGCCACACGCTGGGCGAGGCTGCATCGTCCGCGACCATGGCGAAGATGAGATCGGCGCCCGCGGCCGCCTCGCGCGGCGTCGCCGCGACCTGAGCGCCCTTGGCGAGGAGCGCCCGCGCCTTGGCGGGCGTGCGGTTGAAGACCGAGAGCGCGAAGCCCTTGGCCAGCCAATTGGCGGCCATGCCGGCCCCCATCACGCCAAGACCGAGCAGCGCAACGCGTGCATGATGATGCTCCCTTAGAACACGAACCTGCCGCGGCGCTTCTCCGCGCTCGAAGTCCAGCCAGGACCAGTGAAGGCGCGCCTTACAGCACGTGCGAGCCGTCGCCGGCGCGCTTGGCGGCCTTCTGGAATTTCTTGATCACCCGATCGCGCTTGAGCTTGGAGATGTGGTCGATGAAGAGCACGCCGTCGAGGTGGTCGATCTCGTGCTGCAAAACGGTCGCGAGCAGACCCTCCGCGAGGACCTCTCGCAACGTGCCGTCGCGGTCGAGGGCGCGGGCGCGCACGGACGCGGGCCGTTCGACCTCGGCGTAATATTCTGGAATGCTGAGGCAACCCTCCTCGTAGGTCGAACGGTCCTCGGACGACCACACGATCTCGGGATTGATGAACACCTGCGGCTGAGGCTCTTCCTCCTTTTTCGCCACGTCCACCACCAAGAGGCGGATCGGCTCGGCAACCTGGATCGCCGCCAGGCCAACGCCGGGCGCCTCATGCATCGTCTCGATCATGTCGTCGATCAGGCGGCGCAGCGAATCGTCGACCCGCTCGATCTTTTTGCTGACCAGGCGCAGCTTGGGGTCGGGCAAAATGATGATCGGTCGCTGGGCCATGTCCGAGCTTTTTTGCGGGGAGCGCCGCGACTGATAATCGCCTGGACACGCGGGGTCAAACGTGTTCTTATTTTGTTCCGAACAGATTCGCCGGCTGGCCCTCTTTGACGTCTCAAGCCTCGCCTATGACTGTCATTGACGGCGTCGCGATTTTTCCCGCGGACGCGCTCGGCGCGGCTTTGGCCCTGCTCGCGACGCTGACGCTTCTGACGCTGATCGCGCTCTGGCGCGCCGGCGCTGGGCGACGGCGCGAGCGCGAAGCGGCGGAAGAGCGGCAGCAGGCGATCGAGGAGCGGTTCGCCGCGCTCGCTCAATCGAGCGCCGAGCTCGGCGGCAGGGTCGGGGCGATGGCCGAGCAGCTGGGGTCGCGGCAAACGGACCTCGCGCGGGTGGTCGCCGACCGGCTCGATTCGGTCGGGGCGCGGCTCGGCGCCGGGCTCGAAAGTCAGGCCCAGACGACCGGCGAATCGCTTGGCCGGCTTAACGAGCGGCTCGCGGTGATCGACGCCGCGCAATCGCGCCTGACCGAGATGACGCGCGAGGTGGTGTCGCTGAAGGACATTCTCGCCAACAAGCAGGCGCGGGGCGCGTTCGGCCAGGGCCGGATGGAAGCGATCGTGCGCGATGGCCTGCCGGCGGGCGCCTACGAATTCCAGTTCACCCTCTCGAACCGCGCCCGGCCCGATTGCGTCATTCGCCTGCCGGGCGATCCGCGCCTGCTTGCAGTCGACGCCAAGTTTCCGCTCGAGGGCTTTTCGGCCTATCGCGTCGCGCGCGACGACGAGGCGCGAAAAGCGGCGCATACCCGCGTGCGCGCCGACGTCGGCAAGCATGTCAAGGACATCGCCGAGCGCTATCTCTTGCCCGGCGAGACCCAGGACATCGCCTTGATGTTCGTGCCATCGGAGGCGATCTATTCCGATCTCGTCGAGCATTTCGACGAATTGGTGCAAAGGGCGCACCGCGCGCGCGTCGTCATCGTTTCGCCGACGCTGATGATGATGGCGATCAACGTCGCCCAGTCGATACTCCGCGATGCGCGCATGCGCGACGAAGCGCATGAAATCCAGGCCGAGGTCGGCAAGCTGATGAACGACATCCGGCTGATCGTCGAACGCGCGGCGAAGCTCGAAGCGCATTTCCGCCAGGCGCAGGAAGATTTGTCCGGAATCGGCGCCGCGAGCCTGCGGATCGCCAAACGCGGGGAGCGGATCGAAGGGATGGACTTCGCCCGCGAGGAGGAGGTCAGCGCGCCGCCCGATTTGCTGCGTTTGGCTCGCGGCGCGGAATAGGGACTTGCGCCTGGCGCTCGTTGCCGCCCGTTTCCTCAGGCTGGACTGCCTGGTCTGCTTCGAAACCGGCCGAGTGACGGCCGTCGATCGAGCGTCCAGATTAGATTGCAACGCATGGGAGGCGGGATGAGTTCGCATGCTGAAGGCGTCGCGCCGTTCGTCCGTGAGGAAGCGGACGCGCCGCGGGATGGCTGGGACGATCCGGTGCGCGGCCGGGTTCATTGGCGAACCCTGTTCTCCCACGGCCTCACGCCATCAGCCGGCCTCACTTGCGGCGTCACCGAGCTCGGGCCGGGCGACTGGTTGGGACTGCATCGCCACACGCCGCCGGAAATCTACTACGTGTTCGCGGGCGCGGGAGTCGTGAGCCTCGATGGCCGTGAGGTTGCGGTTAGGGCAGGGAGCGCGGTGTTCATTCCGGGCATGGTCGAGCATGGAATCCGGCAGACGGGAGATGAGACTTTGCGGCTCTTCTACGGCTTTCCGGTCGATTCGTTCGACAGCGTGGAATATCTGTTTTCCGCTGCTGCGCGCGCATGAGCCAATGAGCGGTCCCGACGCCCGCGGCAGAGCACGCTTGCCAGCGCCGCCGCGCCGCGATAGCGCTCCCGAGTCATGTCGATGTCCATGTCCATCACGCCTTACGGGTCCGCGCCCGGCCGCGAATGCGGAAGCTGCACCATGTGCTGCAAGGTCTATACCTTTCCCGAAATCGGCAAACCGGCGGGCGTCTGGTGCAAGTTCTGCAATCCAGGCAAGGGCTGCAAGATTCACGACAATGTCCCTGATCCGTGCCGGGACTTCTTCTGCCTGTGGATGACCGACGGGACCATGCCGGATGACTGGCGGCCGGACCGGGCGCGGTTCGTCCTGACGATCTACCCAACGAACGGCTTCGTCTATGGGCAGGTCGATCTCGGCTCGCCCGGCGCCTGGCGCAGGCCGCCTTACTACGAGAGGCTGCGCGCGATGGCGAGAACGCTCCTCGAGCAGCGGCGACATCTCCTCATGTTCGTCGGCGACCAGGCGACGCTGGTCATGCCCGACGAGGACGTTCCGCTCGGTAAGATGACGGCCGAGGACGATTTTCGCATCGAACCTGTCTTCGGGCCAAAGGGTCCGACATGGCGGGCGACGAAAGTCTGAGGTTGTCTGTCGCACCGTCGCGGGCTCCGTGCGGCGGCGCACCCTGGACCGAAGGCGGCGAGGCCATTATCTTCGCCCGCCAACACAAGCAAGTCCTCAGCCGGATGATTGGACGTCTTTTAATTGGGTTTGGGGTCGCCGTCGCCTTTTCCGAGCCGGCGTTCGCCGAACTCGCGATGACCGGCGCTCCGGTTGCGATGCGCGCCGGGCCGGCGGGCGGCGCGCGGATCGTGCAGCGCATCCCGGCGAGCGCCGAGATCGAGGTCGGGAAATGCGCGCGCGGCTGGCGCCAGGCCTCATGGCGGAATGGTTCGGGCTACATCCCTTGCGAAGCGGTGGTCCTCGGCCCGCCGCCCGCGACCCTGCCCGGGAACGAATTGCCTCCGCCGGTCGTCTACGCGCTGCCGACCTACGTCACGCCCCCGGCATGGCGATGGCAGGGTGCCTATGTCGGGGGCAACTTTGGCTTCGGCTCTGGCGGCTGGTAGCGCCGGGCCGCCGGCGGACGGGCCGCCCCTACCCATGAGCGCCTCCCGGTCTTATATGGCGGATCGACCCCTCTAGAGCAGGAGATGAACCGCGTGACTGCGAGCCACGAGCCGGAGAAAATTCCTGTCACCGTCCTCACCGGCTATCTCGGCGCCGGCAAGACGACACTGCTCAACCGGATCTTGAGCGAACCGCACGGCAAGCGCTACGCGGTCGTCGTCAATGAATTCGGCGAGATCGGCATCGACAACGAGCTCATCATCGGCGCCGACGAGGAAGTATTCGAGATGAACAACGGCTGCATCTGCTGCACCGTGCGCGGCGACCTCATCCGCATCATCGAGGGGCTGATGAAGCGCAAGGGCCGGTTCGACGCGATCATCGTCGAGACGACCGGCCTCGCCGATCCCGCGCCGGTGGCGCAGACCTTCTTCGTCGACGAGGATGTACGCGAGGCGGCGCGGCTCGACGCGGTGGTGACGGTCGCCGACGCCAAATGGCTCGCCCAGCGCCTGCGCGACGCGCCCGAGGCCAAGAACCAGATCGCTTTCGCCGACGTCATCATCATCAACAAGACCGACCTCGTCAGCCCGGCCGAACTGCGCGAGGTGGAAGCGCGCATCCGCGCGATCAACCCTTACGCTTCGCTCCATCGGGCAAAGAAATGCGACGTCAAGCTCGCCGACGTGCTCGAGCGCCGCGCGTTCGATCTCGACCGCATCCTCGACATCGAGCCCGACTTCCTTGTCGCTGAAGATCACGATCACGATCACGATCATGACCCTGATCACGGCCATCATCGTCACGGCCTCAAGCATTATCACGACGAGGACATGCAGTCGGTCGCGGTCAGGCTCGAGGGCGAGGTCGATCCGGCCAAGTTCATGCCGTGGATCAATCGCGTCACCCAGGAGCAGGGTCTTAACATCCTGCGCTGCAAAGGCATCGTGGCGATGAAGGGCGACCCCAAGCGCTTCGTGTTCCAAGGCGTGCACATGATGCTCGACGGCAACTCGCAGCGCGAATGGAAACCGGACGAAAAGCGGGAGTCGAAGGTCGTATTCATCGGCCGCGACCTGGCGGAGGACGACATCCGCAACGGATTCCTGGCCTGCGCGGCGTGACCAGCGTCCAGCCTTATCTTGCTCGCGCTTGAGCCCCGTCGCCGATCCATTTTCGCATGAGCGACGCCCGCGCAACCGCCTCCCTTACCCAGCATGTTCGCCAGTTTGAGACGGGCGCGCATGTCGTGGCGGCGGCGTTCGTCGATGGCGCGCCGACGCTGGCGCTGGCCGACGGGGCGGTGCTGATCGGCGAGCCGGGGGACCAGAGGCGAGTCGTCGTTCATCCCGACGCGTCGGTTCTGACCGCGATCAGCGACCGCAAGATGCTGCTCACCGGCGGCGACGATGGACGCGTCGTCGCGGTGCGGGCCGACGGCGGGCTGGACGAGATCGCCGACGAGAAAGGCCGATGGATCGACGCCCTGGCGTTGCGCGGCAATGCCTATGGGTGGAGCGCAGGCAAGCAGGTTCGCGCGCGAGACGAAACGGGGACCGTCAAGACCTGGAGCGCGCCGTCGACGGCTCGAGGGCTCGCCTTTCAGCCCAAGGGCTACCGTCTCGCGGCGACGCACTACAATGGCGCGACGCTGTGGTTTCCGAAGGTCGAAGGCGCCCCGCAAACGCTTGAGTGGAAGGGCGCCCATCTCGACGCCACTTTCTCTCCCGACGGGCGTTTCCTGGTCACCTCGATGCAGGAGAATGCGCTCCACGGCTGGCGGCTCGCCAATTCGCGCAATATGCGGATGACCGGATACCCAGCCAAGACCCGCTCGCTGTCGTGGTCGCACGACGGGCAGTGGCTTGCGACCTCGGGCGCCGACGCGGCCGTCGTCTGGCCGTTCAAGGACAAGGACGGGCCGATGGGGAAGGCCCCGCGCGAATGCGGGGTGCGCGAGGCGCGGGTGACCCGGGTGGCGTTTCATCCGAAAGCGCTCGTCGTCGCGATCGGCTACGCGGACGGCGCCATTCTCCTATGCCGTCTTGCGGACGGGGCCGAAATTCCGGCGCGCGATGCGGGCGACGGTCCAGTGAGCGCGCTCGGTTGGGATGCCGCGGGCGCGCGCCTGCTCTTTGGCCTCGAGTCCGGCGCGGCGGGTCTGCTGACCTTGCCGGGCTGAACCGCCGGTTACGCGGCGGTCGGCGCTTCGGCTTGCCAGCCGGACCCGAACAGGAGAAAGCTCGCGCCGCAAACGACGCCGGGAACGCAATGCGCGAGGCCACCATTGGGGTTGACGTCGGCACGCTCAGCGCCAGGGCCGGCGTCTTCGATTCTTCCGGAAAGCTCATCGCCAACGCCCGGCGGCCAATCGCCATCTGGCGCGAGCCGGGCGAGATCGTTGAGCAATCGTCCGACGACATCTGGCGAGCGGTGACGTCGGCAGTGCGCGAAGCAGTGGCAGAATCGGGCCTACCGCCGGAGGTTGTCGCCGGCGTTGGGTTCGACGCCACCTGCTCCCTGGTCGCGCTCGACCGCGCCGCGCGTCCCGTGTCGGTGAGTCCGACCGAGGCGCCCGAACGCGACGTGATCGCATGGATGGACCATCGCGCCGTCGACGACGCCGACCGGATCAACGCCGGCGGACATGACGCGTTGCGCTATGTGGGCGGGAGGATTTCGCCTGAGATGCACACACCGAAGCTAGCGTGGCTGGCCCGGCGCAAGCCTGAAACGATCGCCAAGGTCGGGCATTTCTTCGATCTCACCGATTTCCTGTCGTTTCGCGCCACCGGGTCGCTCACCCGCTCGGCGTGCACGGCGACCTGCAAGTTCGGGTATCTTGCGCACGAGAAGCGGTGGCCGGACGCGTTCTTCGACCGCGTCGGCCTGAGCTTCCTGAAAGACGACGACCACGCCCTGATCGGCGCTCATTTGGCGCCGCCGGGCGCGCCGCTCGGCCAAGGGCTGACCGTCGAGGCCGCCGCGGCGCTGGGGCTGCGGCCTGGGACTCCGGTCGGCGCCGGGCTGATCGATGCGCATGCGGGCGCTGCAGGCACCCTGGGGGCGCGCGCGGGAGGGACGCGCGCCGACCCGCGGCGGCGCCTGGCGCTGATCCTCGGCACCTCGTCGAGCTGCATGGCGCTTTCGGACGAGCCCCAATTCGTCGGTGGGGTGTGGGGGCCGCATTTCGCCGCGCTGATCCCAAATCAATGGCTCGTCGACGGAGGCCAGTCGGCGTTCGGCGCGGCGATCGATCATCTCTTGCGGCTGCATCCGGCGTTTGGGGCGCTCTCGGCGCGCGCCGGACCGCATGCGCTCGCGGCGCTCGAGAAGGATATCGTTACGCGCGCCGGCGGCCTGTCGCGAGCGGCGCTGATTGCCGAGGACCTGCATGTTCTGCCTGACTTCATCGGCAGCCGATCGCCGTTGGCCGACCCGGGAGCTCGCGGCGGCGTTATCGGCATGGACCTTCGCGAGGATGCCGCGAGTCTGCAAGAGCTTCATGTCGCCGGCCTTTGCGGGCTCGCCTATGGCATCGCCGACATCGTCGGCAAGCTCGAGCGGGCCGGCTACGAATTCGGGTCGATCGTCGTCAGCGGCGGCGCGGCGCGCAGCGCCTTGGTCCGCCAGATTGTCGCCGACGCGTGCGGCAAGACGGTCGAGGCGCCGCAAACGCCTGAGCCGGTGCTGCTCGGCTCGGCGATGATCGGCGCGGCGGCGGCGGGGTCGCAGACGTTGGCCTCGGCGATGGTGTCGATGTCAGAGATCGCAGTTCGCGCGGCCCCCGCAGGCGGGGCGGTCGCGGCGTTCCATGCCCGAAAGCGCCGGGCTTACGAGATCCTGCAGCAGGCCGAGCGGGAGATTCGTCAAACGACTCAGAAGGCCAGCTGGCCCGAGATCGTCATCTTCGATTGCGACGGCGTGCTGGTCGACAGTGAAGTGATCGCGCTCGCCGTCACTCGTCGACGGCTCGGCGAGGCTGGCCTTCGCTTGACCGACCAGGAGATGCGCGAGCGTTTCCTGGGGCTGCGGCTCGATTCGGTTGTGCGCAGAGTCGAAAGCGAGCTCGGCGCGCCGCTGCCCAAGGAGTTTCCCGACGATCTTTCGCGCGAGATCCTCGGCGCCTTCGTCCGCGAGCTGAAGGGGGTCGAAGGCGTGCGGCAGGCCGTCGGCGGCCTCGCGGCGCGCGTATGCGTCGCCTCTTCGAGCGCGCCCGACAGGCTCAACCTCGCGCTTCGAGTCACCGGCTACGAGTCCCTGTTCGCGCCCAACATTTTTTCCGCCGCCGAGGTCGCGCAGGGGAAGCCAAATCCCGACCTGTTCCTGTTCGCGGCGCGGGCGATGGGCGCCGCGCCGAAGCAGTGTCTGGTCATCGAAGACAGCGTCGCCGGCGTCGCGGCTGCGCGCGCCGCTGGAATGAGGGTATTCGGCTTTGTCGGCGCCAGCCACTTCACGAGCCTTGAGGAGGGGGCGGATTTGACCGCGGCCGGCGCGGAACTCATCTTTGACGACATGGCGCGGCTGCCCGACATTGTGGCTGCGCGGGCGGCCCGAACAAGCGCGGCGAATACGGATTAAGTGATGGCGCGCAAGTCGGATCACGATGGTCTGAGGCTCGACGAGGCCGCGCGCGCCGGATGGCTCTATTATGTCGCCGGCAATACACAAGACGAGATCGCCCGCAAGCTCGGCATTTCGCGCCAGGCGGCGCAACGTCTCGTTTCGCTGGCCATCAGCGAGCGGCTGATCAAGGTCAGGCTCGACCATCCGATCGCCCGCTGCATGGAGCTCGCCGCAGCGCTCAAGCTGCGCCACGATCTCAGGTTTTGCGACGTCGCGCCGACCGACCCGAGTTCGACATCGTCGACGCTCGGGATCGCCCAGGTTGCGGCGGCCGAGTTCGAACGCTGGCTCCGCCGGCCGGAGCCTACAGTCATCGGCATTGGGACGGGGCGCACGATGCGCGCCGTCGCCGACCAGTTGCCGGCGATGGAATGCCCGCAGCATAAGCTGGTCGCGCTCGTCGGCACGACCAATACCGACGGTTCGGCGTCGTTCTACGACGTCATCATTCGCGTCTCCGACACGGTGCGCGCGCCCCACTATCCGATGCCGCTTCCGGTCGTCGCGCGCTCGATCGAGGAGCGCGAATTGCTGACCAGCCTCGCCTCGGTGAAGAGTCTTTTCGACCTTGTCGAGCGCACCGACGTGAGCTTCGTCGGGGTGGGCTCGGTCGGCGATTCAGCGCCGCTGGTGCAGGACGGCATCATCACCCGCCAGGAGGCCGAGGCGCTCCGCCAGGCGGGCGCGGTCGGCGAAATCACCGGCTGGGCGTTCGATTCGGCGGGAAAGGTCCTCTCCGAAGGCACCAACGCGCGTGTCGCGGCGGCGCCGCTGAGGCGGGCCGACAATCGGCTGGTGATCGGCGTCGCGATGGGACAGTCGCGACGGGCGCCGTTGCGCGGAGCGCTCGCGGGGCGGCTGATTTCCGGCCTGGTCACCGACGAGGCGACAGCCGAGCACCTGCTGCAGCGGTGAGAAAAACGCGAAAAAAGCCATAAAGCCCAAATACTTCAGGGCAGTTCGCGCCGATTGTGCAGCGCGGCGAGAATTTCGGATTGACTTGCGCGGGCGAATGTGGCGAATATTCGCCCGCTCAATTGGCAAATGCCCAACACTGGCATTGTCTCATCGGAGGAAACGCTATGAAGGTTCACGTGAAGGGCGTGCTAGGGGCGGTTGCGCTCGCAAGCTTCTCGCTGCCCGCCTATGCCGAGACCACGCTGACGATCGCCACCGTGAACAACGGCAATATGATCGATATGCAAAAGCTGACGGACGATTTCACCAAGGCCAATCCCGACATCAAGCTCAATTGGGTGACGCTCGAGGAGAACGTTCTGCGCCAGAAGGTGACGACGGATATCGCCACCAAGGGCGGGCAGTTCGATGTGATAACCATCGGCACCTACGAAGTTCCGATCTGGGCGAAGAAGGGCTGGCTGGTGCCGCTCGACAAGCTCGGGGCCGACTACGACGTCGACGACCTCATACCGGCGATTCGCGCCGGTCTCTCTTACGACGGCAAGCTTTACGCCGCGCCATTCTACGGCGAGAGCTCCTTCGTCATGTACCGCAAGGACCTGATGGAGAAGGCGGGCCTCACGATGCCGGAGAAGCCGACCTGGGAGTTCATCAAGCAGGCGGCCGACAAGATGACCGACAAGGCCGCCGGGGTGTATGGCATCTGCCTGCGTGGCAAGCCGGGGTGGGGCGAGAACATGGCGTTCCTCACCGCGACTGCGAACTCGTTCGGCGCGCGCTGGTTCGACGAGAAGTGGCAGCCCCAGTTCAACTCGCCCGAATGGAAGGCGACGCTCGACTATTACGTGCCGCTGATGAAGGCTGACGGACCTCCGGGCGCCTCGTCCAACGGCTTCAACGAGAACCTTGCCCTGTTCAACGACGGCAAGTGCGGCATGTGGATCGACGCCACCGTGGCCGCCGGACTTATTGGCGGTAAGGATTCGAAGGTTGCGGGCAAGGTCGGATATGCGCTCGCACCGGACAATGGGCTCGGCAAGCGCGGCAACTGGCTGTGGGCTTGGTCGCTGGGTGTTCCAGCTGGCACGAAGAATGCGGACGCGGCGCAGAAGTTCATCTCTTGGGCGACCGACAAGCATTACGACGACCTCGTAGCGTCGAAGTTGGGCTGGGCGAGTGTCCCTCCGGGTACGCGGACCTCGCTCTACAAGAACCCGGATTACCTTAAGGCCGCGCCGTTCGCGGAGATGACGCTCGGATCGATCAACTCGGCCGATCCGACACATCCGACGGTGAAGCCGGTTCCGTATACAGGCGTGCAGTTCGTGGCGATTCCTGAGTTCCAGGGCATCGGCACTGACGTCGGACAGGACTTCTCGGCCGCGCTCGCCGGCACCACCACTATCGACGCTGCGCTCGCCAAGGCTCAGGCCAGCACGGAAGCAACGATGAAGAAGGCCGGCTACATCAAGTAGCCCAACCGTCTCGGGCGCGTCGCGGCGATCGGCTGCTGCGCGCCTGGAGGGGCGTTCCTCCCCGTCCCCGCTCCCTCCTCGTTCGCGAGGAGGGAGAAAAATGGGAGGCGTTGAGAAATCAACGTGAAGACGGGCATTGTGTCACGCTTATCGGCGCCGCGCCCGCTTGCGAGCCAGCGGCGAGAGGAATCGAACGTCCGGCGACCCAAGCGGCGACCGGCGTCAGACGCGGGAAGGGCGACAAGGATGGCGACGCAGCAAACGACCACCGCGGGCCGCCTACTCGTCGGGCCGTCGGTCATCCTGCTTTTCGTTTGGATGATCGTGCCGCTGGTCATGACGCTCTATTTCTCGACGCTGCGGTACAGCCTGCTCGATCCGGACAACGTGAGCTTCGTCGGGCTGCAGAACTACACCGCGTTCCTTACCGATCCGGATTTTCTGACCGCGCTCTACAACACCCTGGTCCTCGTCGGCTCGGTGCTCGTCATCAGCGTCATCGGCGGCATTCTCGTAGCGCTGCTGATGGATCAGCCGGTCTTCGGCCAGAACATCTTGCGGTTGATGGTGATCGCCCCGTTCTTCGTCATACCAACGGTCAGCGCGCTGGTGTGGAAAAACCTGTTGATGAATCCGGATTCCGGATTATTTGCCTGGATCGCCCGATCGTTAGGGTTCGATCCGATCGTCTGGTTCACCAACTGGCCCATGCTGTCGGTGATCATCATCGTATCATGGGAATGGCTGCCGTTTGCGAGTCTCATCTTGCTGACCGCGCTGCAGTCGCTCGATGAGGAGCAGAAAGAGGCGGCCTCGCTCGACGGCGCAGGCCCGATTTCCTACTTCGGCTATATCGTGCTGCCGCATATCGCACGCGCGATCACCGTCGTCATTCTGATCGAGACGATTTTCCTGTTGAGCGTGTTCGCGGAAATCTACGTGACCACCTCCGGCGGTCCCGGCAATGCGACGACCAACATTCCCTTCCTCGTCTACAAGCAGGCGCTGCTGAACTTCGACATCGGCGGCGCGTCGGCCGGCGGCATCATCGCCGTCATCCTCGCCAACATCGTTGCGTTCTTCCTGGTGCGCATCATCGGCAGAAATCTGGAGGGCTGAGCGATGGCGTTGAAGCAATCAACCGGCAAGCGCATCGGCGTCACCATCGTCGCCTGGGTCGTCGCGTTCCTGATCTTCTTCCCGATTCTGTGGACGTTCATCACCAGCTTCAAGAGCGAGATCGATGCGATCGCGATGCCGCCGAAATTCCTTTTCTTCAACTGGACTCTCGAAAACTATTCCGCAGTTCAGGAGCGATCGGACTATCTGAAGTTCGCCTTCAATTCGATCGTGCTGTCGATCGGCGCCAATGTCGTCGGCCTCCTCATCGCCGTTCCGGCGGCATGGTCGATGGCGTTTGCGCCAGGCAAGCGCACCAAGGACCTGTTGATGTGGATGCTATCGACGAAGATGATGCCGGCGGTCGGCGCACTGGTGCCGATTTATTTGATATTTCGTAATTTGCATCTGCTCGATAGCCTCTTTGGCGTCGGTGTGGTTTTGATGCTCATCAATCTGCCGCTGCTGATCTGGATGCTCTACACCTACTTCAAGGAGATCCCGGTCGATATCCTCGAGGCGGCGCGCATGGACGGAGCTTCGTTATTGAACGAGATCGTCTACGTGTTGACGCCCATGGCGGTGCCGGGCATCGCTTCGACCATGCTGCTCGCCGTCATCCTGTCGTGGAATGAGGCGTTCTGGACGCTGAACCTCACGACCTCCAACGCCGCGCCGCTGCCGGCCTTCATCGCTTCTTACTCTGCGCCCGAGGGCTTCTTCTGGGCCAAACTCTCGGCGGCGTCGACGCTCGCCATCGCGCCCATTCTCATTCTTGGCTGGTTCTCGCAGAAGCAGCTGGTCCGAGGCTTGACCTTCGGCGCCGTCAAATGATCCCGCAATAAGGAATTGCCGCGATGGGAAGCATCCAACTGAAAGACGTGCGGAAAGCGTTCGGCGCAGTCAGCATCATAAACGGCGTCAACCTCAACATCGAAAATGGCGAGTTCGCGGTGTTCGTCGGGCCGTCCGGCTGCGGCAAGTCGACGCTACTGCGCCTCATCGCCGGTCTCGAGGACGTCACCTCCGGACAGGTGCTCATCGACGCCAAGGACATGACGAATGTCGGTCCCGCGCAGCGCGGGCTCGCCATGGTGTTCCAATCCTATGCGCTCTATCCGCACATGAGCGTACGCGGCAACATCGCCTTCGCGCTCAAGATGGCCGGACAGAGCGCGGACGTCATCGACCAAAAGGTGCGCAAGGCGGCGTCGACGCTGAACCTGACCGATTACCTGGATCGCAAGCCCCGCCAGCTGTCTGGCGGGCAGCGGCAGCGCGTCGCCATCGGCCGCGCGATCGTGCGCGAGCCCAAGGCTTTCCTGTTCGACGAGCCGCTCTCCAATCTCGATGCTGCGCTGCGCGTGCAGATGCGAATCGAGATCGGTGAGCTTCACGAAGCTCTGAAGACGACGATGATCTATGTGACCCACGATCAGGTCGAAGCGATGACCATGGCCGACAAGATCGTCGTGCTGGACCGCGGCTCGGTAGCGCAGGTCGGCACGCCGCTCGAGCTTTACAATAAGCCGAACGGCCTCTTCGTCGCCGGCTTCATCGGCTCGCCGACGATGAACCTGATCAAGGGCGCGCCGGCGGCGAAGCGCGGCGCGGAGACCATCGGCATCCGACCGGAGCACGCCGATATATCGACCAGTGCTGGTGAGTGGCCGGCAAAGGTACGCCTCACCGAGCACCTCGGCTCCGATACCTTTGTTTACGCGGAAGGCGAAGGCATCGGGCCCCTCACCCTGCGGCTGGAGGGCGAGGCTCCGCTGAAGCCGGGTCAGAGCATCTTCGTCACCCCGCGCGAGGCGCACCTGCATCGTTTCGACAAGGATGGCAGGAGAATCGACTGAGGGCGGACGTAGGGTGGCTTGGAGCCGCTCGACCTAGTGACAGGAAGCCGCGCCAACGCGTCATTTCGCGCCCCTCCGACATTCATCGGTGGAAAAAAATTCATGAGCGTAAAACTTTCCGCCGCCGCACTCGCCGAGATGCCTTCTGGAATCGCGGTTCCGAAATATCGACGCTCCGACCTCAGCGCCGGCATCTTGCATTTTGGCGTTGGTAATTTTCATCGCGCGCATCAGGCGGTTTATCTCGACGACCTGTTCAACGCCGGCCGCGATCACGATTGGGCCATCGTAGGAGCCGGAGTGCGCGATCCGGACGTGACGGTGCGCGAGAAGCTCCAGTCGCAGGACTGGCTGACGACCGTCGTCGAGCAAGAGGCCGAGACGACCAATGCACGCATCACCGGAGCGATGGTCGATTTTGTCAGACCTTACGACGTCGCCGCGAATCTCGACAGGCTCGCTCATCCGCAGATTCGCATCGTATCGCTGACGGTGACCGAAGGCGGATATTACATCTCGCCGGCAACGCAAACATTCGACGCGGGGCATCCGGATATCATCGCCGACGCACGCAACATCGACTCGCCAAAAACCGCATTCGGACTGATCGTCGCCGGCCTGAAGCGCCGCCGGGCCGCCGGCGTTCCGCCCTTCACCGTCATGTCGTGCGACAACATCCCCGGCAACGGCCACGTCACCGAGAACGCCGTCGCCGGCCTTGCAAAGCTCGCCGACCCTGAGCTCGGCGGTTGGATTCGCGCCAATGTCGCGTTCCCCAATTCGATGGTCGACCGCATCACGCCGGCCACGACCGATCGCGAACGCGCCTTTCTCAGTGACAATTACGGTCTCGACGACAATTGGCCGGTGTTTTGCGAGGAGTTTAGACAGTGGGTGGTGGAGGATCGGTTTCCGGCCGGGCGCCCGGCGCTGGATGCGGTCGGAGTCACTTTCACCTCCAATGTCGCGCCGTACGAACTGATGAAGATTCGCATCCTCAACGGCGGTCACGCGGCGATCGCCTATCCAGCCGGACTGCTCGGCATCCATTTCGTTCACGAGGCGATGGCGGACGCGCAGATCCGCGCCTTCCTCGAGGCATTGACGAGGCGTGAAATTCAGCCGGTCGTCCCGCCGCCGCCGAAGACCAGTCTCGACGACTATCGCGCGCTGGTCGCGCGCCGATTCGCGAATCCGAAGATCGGCGATACGATCCAGCGCCTTTGCCTCGATGGCTCGAATCGGCAGCCGAAGTTCATCCTTCCCACTGTCGCCGATCGCCTCAAAACTGGCGCTTCCGTTAACGGTCTGGCGTTGGTGTCGGCGTTGTGGTGCCGCTATTGCTACGGCGAGAGCGAGAACGGCAAGCCCATCCCGCCGAACGATCCGAATTGGGAGCGCCTCCAAGAGGCGGCGAAGCCGGCGCGCGTCGACCCGTCGGCCTTCCTCAGGTTGCGCCACATCTTCGGTGATCTCGCCGACAATCCGACCTATGTCCGCGCGTTTTCCGACGCGCTTTCGGGGCTATGGGCGCGCGGCGTTAGACCGGTCCTTGCCGACTATTTGTCGGGGAAGCCGTGAGCGGGACGGGGTCGACCCAGCCCCCGGAGAGCGACGGCCGAGGGATGATGACTCGGGGAACGCAAGAAAAAGGACAAAGTGGCGCTCGTCACCGGCGGCGCGGCGACATTGGAGCTGCAATTGCTAATCGTTACGTCGCCGAGGGAGCGCGCGTCGCCGTCGCCGACATTTCTTCCGCCCATGCCGCCGTGTTCCTCGTCTCTGCCGACAGCGAATACGTCGTCGCGCAGACGCTCTACGTCGACGGCGGCAACTGGATGAGCTGACGGATTCGTCGCGGAGGCTTCGCGCCCATGTACCTGGACCGCTTCAATCTCAAGGGTCGCGTCGCCGTCGTTACCGGCGGCGGTCAGGGCATCGGCCTCGCTTGCGTCGAGGCGCTATTGGAGACCGGCGCACATGTCTATATCGCCGATCGCAATTCCAAGGCGGCGGCGGAAGGACAGGCGGCGATGACAGCCAAGGGATACGCCGCCGAAGTCATGGAGATGGAGGTCACGGATTCGAAACAGGTCGACGCAGCCGCCGCGCGGGTCATGATGGAAAAGGGCCGCATCGATATCCTGGTCTGCAACGCCGGAATCGCGCGATCGGAGACTGCGGCGGAGGATGTGACCGACGAGCACTGGCTCAACGTCATGGACGTCAATCTCAACGGGCTCTTCTGGTGCTGCCGGGCGTTCGGCAGGCACATGTTGGCGGCGGGGCGCGGCTCGATCGTCAATATCGGCTCAATGTCGGGCGTCATTATCAACAAGCCGCAGCCGCAGGCCCATTACAACGCCTCCAAGGCAGCCGTGCACCATCTGACGAAGTCGCTTGCGGCCGAATGGGGCGGGCGTGGGGTGCGCGTCAACGCCGTCGCGCCGACCTACATCAATACCCCGCTCACCGCCTACGCGAAGACCAATAAGCCGATGTTCGACGCCTGGATCGACGGCACTCCGATGGCGCGCATCGGCGAACCGGACGAGATCGCCGCCGTCGTTATGTTTCTCGCCTCCGACGCTGCGAGTTTGATGACCGGGTCGATCGTTGTGGCGGACGGTGGCTACAGCTGCTGGTAAGATCCGGCGAGGTCGATGAGGAGAAGGGGGCAGTATGGACCTTGGGCTTAAGGGCAAAGTCGCCGTCGTCACCGGCGGCAGCGTTGGCATCGGCCTGGCGATCGCCGAGGGGCTCGCCGCCGAAGGCGTCGATATCGTGATCGCGGCGCGCAGCGTCGAGCGGGTCCGCGCCGAGGCCGGCCGCATCGCCAAAGCCTTCGGCGTCCGCGCCGAAGGGGTCGCCTGCGACGTCGCGAACTCGAGAGGGTACGGAAGACCTCATCAGCGACGTCCAACGACTTTTTGGCGGCGCCGACATCCTTATCAACAACGCCGGCACCGGCAGCAATGAGACGGTGATGCAGGCGCCGGACGAGAAGTGGCAAGCTTATTGGGATCTGCACGTGATGGCGGCCGTCCGGCTCGCGCGGGGTCTCGCGCCGATGATGAAGAAGCGCGGCGGCGGCGTCATTCTGCACAATGCCTCGATCTGCGCCGCCCAGCCGCTGTGGTACGAGCCGATCTACAATGTGACAAAGGCGGCGTTGATGATGTTCTCGAAGACGCTTTCGACCGAGCTCATCGGCGACAACATCCGGGTCGATTGCATCAACCCCGGCCTCATTCTAACCCCGGACTGGATCAAGACCGCGAAGCAATTGACCGCCGACAAAGGCGGCGACTGGCAGGCCTACCTCGACAACGTCGCGCGCGAACATGCGCCGATCAAGCGCTTCGCCACGCCGGAGGAATTGGCCAACTTCTTCGTCTTCCTCTGCTCCGATCGGGCGAGCTATTCGGTCGGCTCGACTTACTATGTCGACGGCGGGATGTTGAAGTCGGTCTGAGCGCGGCCTTCGGCCGTCGGCGACGCTCACCCGCGACTGTTCAGTGCCGGCTTTCGGAGACTTGGTCCGTTCGACGCTCGGTCGGTTGAGCATCGGAGAGCCGGATCAGGTTGGTGACGCCGACAACTCCTGGAACGCTTCGTGCGTCGAACTCGGCGCAAGTCCTCTGATAGGGAAGATCAACCGTTCCGGAGACGGTGACCCATCCATTCTCGACATCGACGCTCAAGTGGTGCCGAGGGACCCTCAAGTCCCAATAAAGCGCGTTTAAAACGCCCGCGCGCATATCTTCGCTCTGCGAATGCATTTCTGCTTCCTCCCGTCGGACATTTTCATGTGTCGACAGCGAGGCGCTCGATAAGCTCGCTAACAAGCGAGCAAGCCTCGCTCCTTGACGCTGGTCAAAAGCGATAGCGCATCAGTTGAGCAGAATTTTGGCTATCGCGGCGAGGGCGGGACGCGGCGAAGAGCCGTCCCCCGCGGGTCAAATTTGCGGTCGCGGCTCGGACTTGGCTTCGCTGAACATGGTTTCTTCGACATTCATCGCGTTGCCCCGCCAGACGATCGCGTGGCCGGTCCAGCCTTTGGCGAACAAAGCCGGCAACATGAGGTCGCGAGCGATCCAGGCGAGCGGCATTCGCCACGACAGCGGCCAGCCGGAAACGACGGAGAGGATTGCTTCGGCGCCGTACCAAAACATGGCTGTCGCGACGACGCCGGAGGCGATGCTCCACCCGAATTCCGGCGCGGCAATGCCGGCCGCTGCGAGGGTGAACAGGCTCGTGGTGAAAAGCTCAGGGATGAAAAACAGCGGGAACGTGGCCCGGCGCAGCCGAGCCCAGCGAAGTTGCCGCGACCAGACATCCCGGAGGCGCCGCCGGCCAAGCGGCTGCTGGAATGGCTGGTCAACCAGATGGGCGCTAAGCCCCTGGGCGTTGATGAGCTTGGTCGCGGCCGCGTCCTCGGCAATCTCCGCTCCCAGCGCTTCAATCCCGCCGCCCCCTTCGAGGATTTCCCGGCGCCACAGCATGGTCTTCCCCTGGGCAAACCCGTAGCCGGAGGAATCGCCTGCATACTGCCAGCGCGCTTCGTAGGTGTTCAGAAAGGCGCACTCGATCTCCGCAGCGAAGGACTCGGGAGACGATCCAATTGGCGGGGCGCAGACGATCCCGCTGTCGGGGCCCCAGCGGGCCAGCAAACGCTGAATGTAGTCGTCCGGCATCAGCACGTTCGAATCGGCGATGACGATCCAATCGTGGCGAGCGGCCTTCCATCCCTTGACGACGTTGTTGAGTTTGGGATTTGCGCTGACTCGGTCGTCGCCGATGAGCAGGCGCGCCGGACGATGGGGATTCGCCTCGATCGCGCCGCGCACCAAGGAGGTGATCGGGTCGTCGGCGCTGGCGAGACAGAAGACGATCTCGTAGGTCGGGTAGTCGAGCGCAAAGATTGACCGCAGCGTCTCGCGCGAAAACGTCTCGACCCCGCACAAGGGTTGCACGATCGTGACGCTTGGCGCATCCTTCGGCGCCGGCGTCCGGCCCGGCCGCCGCCTGCACCGGCGGGCCGCGAGCGCGACGCTCAACCCGTGAATCCCCGCGCTGGTAGCGCAAATCCCCGCCGCCAGGGCGCCTATGGTCATGAGCTTAGACTACTCGAATCATTAGGCCTTGTCACACTATATTGCCGGGCCCGCGCGACGCTTCTATGAAGGCGAATGGCCTCCTCCCCGGTCGTCCGTTTCGCCCCTTCGCCGACCGGGCGCATCCACATCGGCAACGCTCGCACGGCGCTGCTCAATTGGCTGTTTGCGAAGCGCCGCGGCGGAACGTTTATTCTTCGCTTCGATGACACGGATCTCGAGCGTTCGAAGGCGGAATACGCCGACGCGATCGAGGCCGATCTGGGCTGGCTCGGAATCGAACCAGACTTGGTGCGCCGCCAATCGGAGCGGATAGCGGCCTACGACGAAGCCGCCTCGAGCCTCGAAGCCTCGGGACGACTCTACGCCGCCTTTGAGACCCTGGAGGAACTCGACCGGCGCCGCAAGCGGCAGCAGGCGCTGGGCCGCCCGCCGATCTATGATCGCGCCGCCTTGCGCCTTTCGGAGGCCGATCGGGCGGCGCTCGAAGCTTCGGGTCGGAGACCGCATTGGCGATTCCGGCTCGATCCGAGCACTGTCCGCTGGGACGACGTGGTGCGAGGAGAGAGCCATATCGACTGCGCGTCGCTATCCGATCCGGTCCTGCGTCGCGAGGACGGAACCTACCTCTATACGCTGCCCTCGGTGGTCGACGACATCGATTTCGGCGTGACGCATGTCATCCGCGGCGAAGATCACGTCACCAATACCGCAGTGCAGATTCAGATCTTCGAGGCCCTCGCCGGCGCGCCGCCCCGCTTCGGCCACCACAACCTGCTGACCGATGCTGGCGGCGGAGGGCTGTCGAAGCGGGCCGGCGCGCTATCGATCGCCTCGCTGCGCGCCAAAGGAATCGAGTCGCTCGCCGTCGCCGCGCTCGCGGTGCTGGTCGGCTCCGCCGAGCCGGTGCGCCCTGTCAATTCGCTCGACGAGCTGGCGAGCCTGGTCGATCTCTCGCATCTGTCCCACGGCGCGGCCAGATTCGACGAGGCTGAGCTTGAATCGCTTTCGGCGCGTACGCTGCATCGCATGACTTATTCGGCGGTCGCCGATCGGCTCGCTGCGCTCGGCCTCCGCGGACCGAACGCGGAGGCCGTGTGGCTGGCGGTTCGCGGCAATCTTTCCCGTCTCGACGACGCGGCGATCTGGCGGGAAGTCGTGAACGGCGAGGTCGTTCCGATCGTCGAGGACGCCGACTTTCTGAAGCTGGCCGCCTCGTGCGCGCCCGATGACCCCTGGGACCAGTCGACCTGGGGCGCATGGACGACGCGGCTCAAGGAGCTCACGGGGCGCAAGGGGAGGGCGCTGTTTCATCCCCTCCGCCTGGCATTGACGGGCCGGGAGGCGGGTCCCGAACTCGCCGCGCTCCTGCCGCTGATCGGTCGGGCTAAAGCGTTGGCCCGACTATCCGCACCGACCGCTTGACCCCGTTGGGTCCGGTGACTTCCACCGTTCGCCCTTGGTTCACGCTAAAGCTCTTCCCGCCCTGAACGTCGTCGCCGGCGATGCCGGACGCTTCGCGGCTGACCGTGGCGGTCTCCGCGCTGAGCTTGGTGTCGGCGCCGTTGATGTCGAGGACTGGCGCGTTCGCCGCGTCAACCGGGGGCGTTGCGCCGGGTTCGACGCCAGGCGCCGCGGGGGCGCCGGGCTTGACCTTCGGGTCGACCGCAGGCTTGGCCTTCGGATCGATGATCGGGCGCGCCATTTCCGCCGATTTCTCAGGCGTCACGATAATGTCGTGCTTCTCGTGGCCGTACCGCGCCTCGGCGTCGGCGAGCGCTTCCGCCCATGTCTCTCCCTTGCGCCGGCAGGAGCAGGTTGGGTCGTTGGTTTGCTCGAATTTGCCGGCGTTCGGCAAGTTCGCGTAAGGCTCGCCGGACGGCGACTCGGCCTCTTCGATCGTTCCGCCAAATGGGTACGAGTAGAGAGCCATGTCGGCGTTCGGGCACAAGGCCCGGCAGACTTCCTCGAGGCTGTCGGATCGGCTGCCGGCGCCCGAATAGGAGACGGGAAAGAAGCTGCCGTCGCAAGTGCGCACGCAAACCGCGTAGGAGCCGGCATGAGCTTCGACTTGCCCCTTCTCTCCCGGCGGTCGGGCTTGCTGGTTCGGCGATCCTTCTTCGGGCGATTCAAACCTCGCATCCGTCTGCTGCTGCGGCTGAGCCTGCGGCAGAGGCACGAGCCTCGTGACGCCGCCGAACAGCGCCTCGAGGAAATTGGTCGGCTTTGGCGGCGCGTTGAGGCATTCGGCGTTATAGCGGGCGACAAGATCACCGCCGCCCCCGCCCCCGCGGGCCTCGAGATCTGCGAGATTGGCCTGCATGCGGGCGATTTGTCCGTTGAGTTGGCCGCATTGGGCCGGCGGATCCGAACCGAACATTAGGAATTTGCGGTTCTCGCAGCCGAGCGAGCGCGCAAGGGCGCTGGTGCGGCCGAGCTCGGCCCGCTGACGCTCGGCGGCGGCCTGCGCCCCGCTCGAATTGTGGCGCGAGGCGATCGCCTGCTGCAGGCGGGCGCACTCGGCGGCGTTCTGCGCCAGCGCGTCGCTGTTTGCGAAGACTGCGACCGACGCCGCTAGCGCCGCCAAAGCCAGAACTCCGCCGCCTCCGATCGCGCCTGCCATGCGTGTCCTCGCCGCCTTCATCTCGTCAACCGCCCCCGCGTCTCGCGATTCCCGGAGTCCCACGCCGGCCCGACGCCGGACCGGCGCGTTAGAGACCGACATCGCGGCACCAACAAGGCGCGAAGCCTTGGTCGCCCCGGCGCGCTTCATACGTCGTTTCGCCGGGAGGCGCCATAGCCTTGAAACCGCGGTCGCGGCGCCTCGTCGCTTATGGCTTCGGCGGCCTGGATGGGGCATAGTTTGGCGATGGCCGAGCCGGACGCGCGCACGACCAATGCGCCCGAAATCACCGTCAGCGAATTGTCGAACGCGCTCAAGCGGGCGATCGAGGACCGGTTCGGCTACGTGCGGGTGCGGGGCGAGATTTCCGGCTATCGCGGGCCGCACTCGTCGGGCCACGCCTATTTCAGCCTCAAGGACGCCAACGCCCGCCTCGACGCGGTCATCTGGCGGAGCGCCTTCCAGCGCCTCAAGGTCAAGCCGGAAGAGGGGCTCGAGGTCGTCGCGACCGGGAAACTGACCACCTTCGCCGGCAAATCGAGCTACCAGATCGTGATCGAGACGCTCGAGCTTGCCGGCGTCGGGGCGCTGATGGCGCTGCTCGAGGCGCGGCGCAAGAAGCTCGCCGAGGAAGGACTGTTCGACGCCGCGCGCAAGCGTAAAGTCCCGTTCCTGCCCAGGGTCGTGGGGGTGGTGACGTCGCCGACCGGTGCCGTCATTCGCGACATTCTGCATCGTCTCGCCGACCGGTTCCCGGTTCGGGTCGTGGTCTGGCCTGTCAGGGTGCAGGGAGAGACCTCGGCGGCCGAGGTCGCGGCGGCGATCGACGGCTTCAATGCGCTGCCTGCGGACGGAACCGCGGCGCGGCCGGACGTTCTGATCATCGCCCGCGGCGGGGGGTCGCTCGAGGACCTCATGAGCTTCAACGACGAGGCTGTGGTGCGCGCCGTCGCCCGAAGCGCGATCCCGCTGATCGCCGCCGTCGGCCACGAGACCGACTGGACGCTGATCGATCACGCGGCGGACCTGCGCGCGCCGACGCCGACCGCCGCCGCCGAATTTGCGGTTCCGGTCCGCGCCGAGCTCCTCGCGGCGATCGCCGAACTTGAGGCTCGCGGCCGCGGCGCGATCCTGCGCTTCGCCCACCGCCTCCGCTCCGATTTGCGGGCGATGGCCCGGGCGCTGCCGGGGGGCGAGGCGATCGTCGCCGGGCCGCGCCAGCGGCTCGACCGCGCGGCGGAGACGCTGATCGCGCGGGTGCGTGGGACGCTCGACCAGCGGACGCTGCGCGCGGCGGGACTGGCCCGGCGGCTCGCGCGCCATTCGCCGCGCGCGCTTCTGGCTGGCCAGAGCGAGCGCTTGAGGGGGCTGATCGGACGGCTGGCGCGGCTTAAGACGATCCTGGTCGAACGGCCGCGCCAGGCGGCGGACGCTGCGGTAAGGGCGTTCGCGCGCGAGGCGGCCGCCGAAGCTAGGCGGCGTGGCGAATGGGCGCAGGGGCTTGCGCGCCTTCAGGCCCGCTTGCGCCGCGCCTTCGGCGAGGGGCAGGACGGCCAGCGTGATCGCGTGAGGGCGCCCGCCCTGCGTTTGGCCAGACTACGGCCGATGCTGGTCGAACGACCACGCCAGGCGGCGGATGCCGCCATGCGGGCGTTCGCGCGCGAGGCGGCGATGGAAGCGAGGCGGCGTGGCGAACGGGCGCAGGGGCTCTTGCGCCTTCAGGCCCGCTTGCGCCGCGCCTTCGGCGAGCCGCTGGAGAGCCGGCGGGCGCGGGTCGCGGCGACGGCGCAGATGCTGGATGCGGTCAGCTATCATGGCGTGCTCGAGCGCGGATTTGCGCTGGTGCGCGATGAAGCGATGCGGCCCAGGCGCCGCGCGGCCGAGATCCGCGTCGCCGAGCCCCTGAGGATCGAGTTCGCCGACGGCGTCGTCGCGGCGGTCGCCGAGGGCCGGGCGCCGACCCCGTCCGAAGCGTCGGTCCGCGCGGCGCCGGATGCGGTCCCAGCGAAGCCCAAGCGCGACCGGCCGCGCGATGGCTCGGAAGGGCAGGGGACGCTGTTTTGACCACTATCACGCGATGAATTGTAATACTGGCGCGAGGCCAATGGCTGCCGGGCAGGCAACCCGGGCTTCCGGCGAAGGCAAAATTGCTTCGACACGCTTCGTTGCGCGCATTGCCTGCGCCCAGTGCATCAAACGGCTTTCTTCTGCTTCTTCGAAACTAGGCCTTTCAAGGGGTTACGAGCGGTTCAAGGACTTTTTTCCGATCCAGCTGAGCCACCTGTGGTGATTGTCTCAAGTGCAAAAATGATTCCCTGTCGGCGCTTCTTATCGACGCCTACATTCTCCCCACATTCCCGCGTAACCAACAGCTTATGACATATAGATAAAATATTGATAATGTGCAGGAAATTAGCGATGTGATAGGCGTCACAATTTGGTACGCATTCCTCGAGCCTCTCGGCTGGAAGGCGCTTTGGCGGCGAAAACGCGAGCCGTCGCCGGTGTTCCGCGAGGCTGGTCGAGGGGCTTTCGGCGCTCACCGGAACATCCCCGACTCCACGCGAGTTTGTCTCTGCGCGGCACGGAGACAAGCCATGGAACACGCGTCTCGGCAAATGCATCACCGCGCTGTCGCCGTCGCGTTGGCGGGAGTGGTCTTAGGCGTTGTCGCCCAGGCCTCCCTGATTACCGCTTCGGATCGGTCGCGAACATTCGCCTCCAGCGAGACGCTGACCGTCGGGCATCCACGCTATAGCGCCGGGGATATCTCGCTGGCCTGCGCCTCCATCCGAAGTCGCTCGCGACGATGCGGCTTTGATTTGGGGAATTCGTCGATGGAGATCGCCGATCGCGGTCCGGCGGCGGCTGCAAATTGACGTTGTGTCCCATCGCGAACAACATGGAGGTAGCGCCGTGATCCTTAGAGCTGCGGAACTGGCAGGCGTGCTGCTGATGGTCGGAGCGGGGAGCGCGGCTTACGCAAGCGATCCGCCGTTTCTCGGCGAATGGGCGCGGGGCGATGGCAAGACTTATATCCGGGTCGAACGCTGCGGCGGGGAGGTTTGCGCTTTCAACACCTGGGTCAGGAGCGGCGTCGCCGGCGAAAAAATTGGCGACAAGCTTACTCTCGACATCGCCCCAGCCGGCGCGGCGGGTTGGTCAGGGAATGCTTTCGATCCCCAACGCAATCAAACCTACACAATGAAGGTTCGCGTCGCCAACAACAGCATGACCACCGATGGGTGCGTAGCGGGCGGCCTCATGTGCAAGAGCATGAACTGGACGCGCCTGAACTAGGCCCCGGCGTAGCGGACTGCCAGTTCCTCATGGCCCGGCGCGCGGTTGAGGTTGGCGCTTTTTGCGCTTGCGATCGGCTGGGCGTCGGGCAGCCGCCCCTCGAGCCAGCCTGGCAGGAACGCTTCGAGCCAGGCGGCCACCCGGCCGTCGTGCTGGAACCAGCCGCCGAGATGCTCGGGGCGGCTCAGCGCGCCGGGGCGGGTCAGGCGCTCGGCGCCGCGATGGGTCCAGCGGCACATCATGTGATAGGTGACTTCCGGGTGGAACTGCAGACCGACCGCATGTCGGCCATAGCGATAGGCCTGGTTGGGGAACGTCGCGCCGCCGGCGGCGAGGAGCTCGGCGCCCTCCGGCAGATCGAAACCGTCGGAATGCCATTGATAGACGCAACGCGGGAATTTGGCCGCGCACAATCGATCGCCGGCGGGCGTCGGCTCGATCGGGTAATAGCCGATTTCGCTGCGCTTATCTTCGTAGTTGAACACCCGCGCGCCGAGCGCGCGCGCCAGCATTTGCGCCCCGAGGCAGACGCCGAGCGTGGGTTTGTCCTCGGCGAGCGGCGTCGCCAGCCAGTCGATCTCGCGCTTGACCCAGTCGAGCGTGTCGTTAGCCCCCATCGGGCCGCCGAAAACGATGACGCCGTCGCGGTCCGCAAGCGTCTGCGGGAGCGGGTCGCCGAGGCTCGGCCGGCGGATGTCGAGGCGCGCGCCCATGGCCCTGAGAACCGCGCCGATGCGGCCCGGAGTTGAATGCTCCTGATGCAGGACGATGAGAACAATGGGCCGCCGGGCGAGGCTCGCCATGGGCATTTTGCCAGAACTCCCTCTCGAGCGACGCTGGCCGCCTTGATCGATTCGCAATCCTAGATACGCACGCAAATTCGGCGCCACAAGCTTAACGAAAGGTGAACCGCGAGCCGGCGCGCGCTCCCATGTCGGCGACGCGGCCGAGCTTGCCTAGCCCTGCCAGCGCCGATATACAAATCCGCATCTGCCGCAGCAGCGCTGCTCCCATCGTCTAGCGGTCCAGGACGTCGCCCTCTCACGGCGAAAACAGGGGTTCGAGTCCCCTTGGGAGCGCCAATGTTTTCAATGACGGATCCCGAAATCGGAAGCGGTTACGAGATCGCGAGCGACGCTCGCTATAGTTGGCGCCAGTGCAGGCGCGAATACAGATTCGCGGGCAGGCGCCCGCTGCTTGCTGCATTGGGCGTTGGAGCGTTCCTGGCGCTTACATCCGTTCCAGTGGGCAGCCGCTCGACAGCGGTAGCGGCCACTCCCGCCGAGCCCGAGCCCGTCAAGACCGTGGCGCTGCTCGGCGTCCAATTCCTGAACGACCACGAGGATTTGGAACCGACAACAGTCGCGGAGCGAGCACGGGTCGCAGTCATCGATAAGCTTTTCGAAACTGAGCTGGAGGCGTCGGGGCGATATAGGTTTGTTCCGATATCCGCTGAAGCCGGGGCGAAAATGGCGGCGGGTCCAGAGATCGGCAACTGCGGCGGCTGCGAGTTCGACTATGGCCAGCAACTCGGCGCAGATTTCGCCGCATGGATCGTCATTCAGAAGGTCTCGGATCTAATTCTCAACATCAACGTATATATGGCCGATGTCGCGACCAAAAAATTGACGTTCGTCCATAGTGTCGATATACGCGGCAATACAGACGAATCGTGGACACGGGGTCTGACGTATTTGGTGAAGAACTATTTTCTGACGAGTAAATTGTGATCCCGGCGCGATTTGCGCATAGGCGTCCTTCCATCTTTGGCGCCAATGAGACGTTGTCTCATTCGCAATCCGTAGGATAACGCCGCTGTAGCTTTCGCCCGGGCCGGGCAGGGCGCGCAGCCGATCGAGGACAGCCGCATTGCGTCCCTGAACCTCGTGGCTTTTCTTTCGCCATCGTTAGCCCCCATGCTCACGCAAGCAGCTCATCGGCTCGCGCGAGCGCAGGGAGGAGTTTCATGAGGAGGCGGATGGCCTTCACGATCGCGGCGGCGGTGTTCGGCGTTGTCGCGGCGCCGGCGCTCGCACAGAACTCGGAGTCGGCGCCGGCCGCAGCCGCGCCCATGAAGTCCAAGCCCAAGACGCCGGCGGGCGGCACGGTCACGGTCACGGTGACGAACTGGCGCGACGCCGATCTCATCGAGCTGCGGGCGGCCGAGAGCGGCTCGGCTAACTGGAAGAAAGTGCTAGGCGCGCTGAAAGCCGGCCAGCGGACGTCGGCCAAACTACCGCAGGGCAACAGCTGCCGCGTGGATCTGCACGGCAAATTCGCGGACGGTCAGTCGTCGGATGCGTCCAATGTCGATGTCTGCACGGACAAGACAGTCAACCTGACCAACTGACGCGCCTGAAGCTCTCAATCCACATCTGGCGCCCAGGCGACTGCGATGGCCAACCTGCCGCGGCCGCGGTAAGCCGAATAGCCAAGCCCGGCAAAACCGATCAGCATCATCGCCCAAGTCGACGGCTCAGGGACGGCGTTGTTTGCAACGCCCATGCTGCCGAGGTAGTCGCCGGGGGAGAGCGACGAGGATGAATAGACGTCGAACGAAAGCGCGATGTAATCGAGTTCGTCGACCGAGCCCAAGCCGAAGGTGAAGATCGCTTTCGCGTCCGGGGCCAGGGAAGTGAGCGAGGCGGAGACCGGAACGCCAGAAAGGACGTAGAGATTGTTCACCGTCAGATTTTCGAGTCCGTCGCCCGTGTCGACGAAGTCGGCCGCGGGAATGTTGTAGCTGAGCAGGACGTTGTTGAAGTACTCCGTTGCGCCGGAATCGTTGGTGATGACCACCTCGCCCTCAAGGCCCGTTCCGCCCCCTCCGACATCGAGCTTCGTAATCGTGACAGCGGTCTTCCCGAAGTTGAAGGGTATAGACGCGAGCGGGATCGGATAGCTCCACTGGGCCGCAGTGATGGCGAGATTGGCGATGGCCTTCTTGAGCGAAATCGTCCCGGTCGCCACATCCCCAGCGTCGAGAGGGAAGCCGGGAGTGACGTTGAAGGTGATGAGGTTGCCGGCGGCGATGCCGTTGCCCGCCTTGCCCGGCGCCGGCCACACGCCGCCCGGCAACACCGCCGTCCCCTTCGAGATCACGGCGCCGTTGGTGACGGTGAGCTGGAGATCGGTCGGACCGTTCGTTCCATTCGCCACAGCTTTCGGCGTCGTGAATTTAATGAACTGGTCCGCGTGGCCAGTCTCGGGGAAGGCGGCGCACATCGCCGCGATCACGATCGCTGCAAGCGGCAAACGGGATGAACCGTGGACTGACGCCAATCGTATCGCCATCGCCTCTTCCTCCCTTATTTCAAATCCGCGCTCCTCATTTTCTTAAAATCGCAGCCCCACTGAGCCGCCCAAATTGCGCCCCTCGGCCTCGAGCCTGGCCGCGGGGCAGGTCTAGCATTTCCGCAGGGTGGGCGAAAACAGAATCGGCGCGGCGCTTGCGGTCCTGGAAGCGCAGGCTGAACGCCGATGCTAGATAGACGTCATGGTCACGATTTCGATCTCGGCCGAGGCCTATAGGGCAATCACGGGACTCCTGCCGGAGCCTTCAGAGCGCGACAAGCGCGGCGGCTATCCGCTTCTCATCGACCACAAACGATGGATCGGCTGAAGGCCGCGCGCGGCCCAACGGAGAGCTACAGCGACGTCATCGTCCGTCTGGCGAAGAGCGACGGCGGCGAGGAATGATCTCTCGCCGTTTGACGCCAGCTTTCTGCAAGACGCCGGCGCGGTCCGTATAAGAAGCGCACACCGCATGGACTGCCGGCTCTGAGCCGCTCGAACGGACGACGCCGTGGCGCGCTCACCATACACCCGGAAACGGTCGACAAATTCAAACAGAGGGAGTGCGACAAGCCCCGCGCCGAGGGGGCCAGGCGCGGGGCGCGGGGCGAGAGCGAGCCCCTCATAGGTTAGTACCAGTGATGCCAGTGATGCCAGTGGTGATGCCAACCCCAATGGCGCCAGTATGCGTCTTGGATGTCGGCTTGGAGCATCTGCTGTTCGCCTGACGGCGAGGAAAGCGTGAACGCGGGCGACGGGCTGGACGAAACGGCGACGAGCATTGCGGCGCCGGCAAGACTGGCAATCATGCCGCCGGACAAAATACGCAAGATCATGGCAATCCTCCAGTTTATCCAGCCACGCTAGTACTGTAGCGCGCCAACATGCCAAAACACCACAGCGCCGGAGTTGTTCCCGCGAACGGCTAAGAGCCCGGCTGCGTAGGGCCACGCGCAGGTGCGCCTTGAGCGTGTCAAGAGGGGTTGGCAAGCATCTTCAGAGTCCGGGCGCGGGACGCCATTGTCAAGTGGACAACAGTCCACACGTCTGGTGCGCTCCGGCATATTGGCGGCGGAATTAATGTTTATCTACAATAGCTTACGCGTTCGTAATGCGAGTCCCATTGGGAGCGCCACGGGCCTATCTTTGGCGCTGAATTCGTGTATTTTTCATCAAAAATTCCCGCTCGCGGGTTGGCCGGAAGCTGCCGTGTTCATTGTCTGCGCGATGATCCCGGATTCCGGCTCCCTGTCTGAGCGAGTGGGGGGATTGGGAGCATGATTCTTCTCGTCATCGGCCTTGCCGCCGTCGTTGCTGCGGCGTGGCTCGCCTACGGCAAAAGGTCCGCGGCGAGTTTTCTGATATTCCTCGCGGGCGGCGTCGTGCTCTGGTTTGTGGCGTCCTTGCTGCTCGCCGGCCTCATGGATCAGGCGGCAAAAGGTCCTGGCGCCCAAACGAATGCGGGGGACCTGACTGCCGCTCAGCCGCCGAGCGGCGACGCTGGAAAACAACAAGAGCAGAAATCAATCGCCAAGGCGGCGTCGATCGCGTGTCCGGTATCCTCGGCCTCATATGGATATGTCAGCGGCGACACGATCTTCCGTCTTTCGCGAGAGATCTTCCCGCCCAGCGCCTCGCTGGCTAAGACCATCCGCGACATCTATGGCGATAATGCGGATCTCGCGGACTGGAACGACCTGAAGGCGGCGTTGGTCAACGAGGACGACGTCAAGAAATTTATCCACGACACCGGGATCCAGCTTCAAACGTCAAACTACGATTGCGACAATGTTCTGCTTGGCCGCGGAGGCCAGGAGACATACCAGGGACTGCACTACCATCTGGCCCGGCATGACGGGAAAATCCCTGCCAATTGGTCGGTCCTCGACGCTCTCGGCGTGAACGATATCCATCTTGGACGATGGAACCATTCGGGACAGGCGCTGCTGAAGATATCGAAGGTCGATTGAGATCTCGGTCAATTGACGGGAAGGGATTCAGAGGTCTCTGGCGAGCCAATACGTGAGCGCCTGCACGAG
Source organism: uncultured Alphaproteobacteria bacterium (assembly GCA_963794155.1). Classification (GTDB taxonomy): domain Bacteria; phylum Pseudomonadota; class Alphaproteobacteria; order Rhizobiales; family Beijerinckiaceae; genus Roseiarcus. Next base: position 80,313 of record CAWCCX010000017.1, read on the forward strand.
TTGCGTCACACGTTGGCGATTGGATCGCTCGACCAACGTCTGGTCGATCGCTGAAATCTGATATCTCGTCGTCGCCCGCACCGGCCATTGCATCTTCCCGAGCATCGCGACGCCGCTGATGTTGTCCCAGGCCCAGCTGTCCTTTTTCGCCCCCAGAGTGACAGTGTCTATGCGCACGACCAGCGTGCCGCCCTGCGGCGACATGCGGGCCGCCAGGGCTTGGGCAAGTTGATCCGGCAGCGCCTGCTGCACCCACGAGGTTGTCGGGTCGCCGATGTTGGCGCGCAAAGGCCCAACATCGACCCGAATATTTCGGATCGGAAGGCCCGTCTGCGCAGGGGCGTTTTGACACGCGACCAGTGCAAGAACCGCAAACGCGCTGCCTGCCGCAATCGCGATCCGACGTATCAATCCAAGTGTGGACATGAAGCGACCTCCCGGTCTGGGATACGACTGGGTGGCCTTATCTGGGCTGCCAGCGTCCCGCACGGAATCGGCTAGGATGGTCGTCGCCGCAATCAACGGCCAGCGTAGAAGCCGGTTGTCTGCGCCTGATGGATGGGATCCTGGATTTGATAATTGGACACATAGGCCGGCTGCTGCACTGAGGCGTTCGGCGATTGGTTGGCGTTGCAGCCGGCGAGCACGAGCGCGACGGCCGCCCAAATGATCGGAAGCCGCATCGGCTCACGCTCCTCTTTGGTATGCGCGACCCGCGCGGCGGCCGCCAGCGCCATCATTGCCTTTGGCGGTCTGGAGATGACAAGAGGGCCCCGCGGCCTTCGCCGGGCGGGCCCGGCCGGCGGGAGAAGCCAGCCTTCCTCTAATACGCGCCGCGGGACGCTTTGGATCATCCCGCTGGGGCGCTCACAGCTTTGCGGCCCGCGGCCGTTAAGGCGCAGCCCTTGGAGCGGCTCCGGCGGCCTCAGCGATAAGCTCGAAGGAGCGCAGCCGGGCGGGATGCTCGTAGACGTCGGATACGACGATCAGTTCGTCGGCCCCTGTTTCCGCGACCAGCGCCTCCATCCCCAGGCGGACCGTCTCGGGAGAGCCGACAATGGAGCGAGCGAGCATCCTTTTCGCCTGCGCCTTCTCGATCGGCGACCAATAGGCTTCAATGTCGTCGATCGGCGGCTGGCTTAGGCCGCGCGCGCCGCGAAAGATATTCGCGAACGACATCTGCTGGGTCGTGGCCAGGCGGCGCGCCTCGTCGTCGCTGTCGGCGGCGATGACATTGACGCCGACCATCGCATGGGGCCGGCCGAGCTGCTCGGACGGCTTGAAGCGGCTGCGATAGATCTCGAGCGCGGGAATGAGCAGGTCGGGGGCGAAATGCGATGCGAACGCATAAGGGAGCCCAAGTTCGGCGGCGAGCATCGCGCCGAAATGGCTCGATCCGAGGATAAAGAGCGGCACCTCGGTTCCCGCCGCCGGCACTGCCTGGATGCGCTGCCCGGGAGCGGCCGGCGCGAGGAACGCCTGGAGCTCGAGAACGTCCTGCGGAAAGGTTTCGGCCGCCTCCGGCGCGCGGCGCAGGGCATGCAGCGTGAGCTGGTCCGTGCCCGGGGCGCGGCCGAGCCCGAGGTCGATGCGACCGGGGAACAGCCGCGCCAGCGTTCCGAACTGCTCAGCGATGACATAGGGGGCGTGGTTCGGCAGCATGATGCCGCCCGCTCCGATCCGGATGGTGGTCGTTCCGGCGGCGAGATGGGCAAGCACGACCGATGTCGCCGCGCTGGCGATGCCCGCCATGTTGTGATGCTCCGCGACCCAGATGCGCCGATAGCCCCATCGCTCGGCGTGGGCGGCGAGGTCGCGAGCGTTCATGAGCGCGGCGCGGGCGTCGGCGCCCTCAGTGACGCGAACAAGTTCGAGGATCGATACAGGCGTCATGATTGCGGCGATGCTCTGCGCAAACCTTCCGTATTTAGGCCTTGAAGCCGTTGATGCCGAGAACCGCGTTCCCCGCAACAGTCGCCTATTGCCCAGAGTCCGTAACGATGGTCAACACAATCGCTTCGATCGGCCTCGCGTCCCTGATGGCGCTCGCCCCCTTGGACGCAATCGCCCAGACCAGCCAGCCGGGCGTAGCGGCCTTGGCTTCGGCCACGCCGAGAACAAACGCCGGGGCGGGATAGAACGCGGCCCGGACGCAGCATCGAGCCAGGCGGAAGAGACAGCGGACGCGGACGACCGCCGAACATGCGCGCGGGGTCCGCGCGACGCCCTGCCAGTGCCCGGGCGCCCGCGGCCATCGTCGGTTCACCGCGCCATGAAGCCGATCGCGAAAGCGTTGGCGATGTCGATGAAAAAGGCCGAGACCAACGGCAGGATGATGAAGGCCTGGGCGCAGGCGCCGTGCAGTTTGGTCACCGCGGTCATGTTTGCGATCGCGGTCGGGGTCGCGCCGAGGCTGATGCCGGTAAATCCGGCCGAGATCACCGCGGCCTGATAATTTCCGCCCATCGCCGGGAAGACGACGAACAGGATATAGGCGACCGCCGCGACCGTCTGGACCGCCAGCGCGGCGACCAGCGCCGGCCCGAGCCCGCCGAGCGTCCAGAGCTGCATGCTCATCAGCGACATCGCCAGGAAGATGTTGAGCGACAAATCCGAGATCAGCGCCAACGAGCGCGACCGCGTCGGCCATTCGAGCTTGGGAAAGAGGCGCGGAACACTATTGGTGACGACGATCGCGACCAAAAGGCAAACGACGAACAACGGCAATTTGACGCCGGTTTCTTCGACCGTTTCCTCCAACGCGTAGCCGATCAGGATCACCACGTTGAGCACGAGAAGCGTGCGCAGAAGCGTGACGTGACTGATATCGTCGACCCGCCTGTCACCGGGGTCGTCGGGCAGGCCGACGACCTGGTCGGGCGCTCGCGGCCCGCTCAGCTTGTGACGCGCGATGAGGAAGCCGGCGATCGGCCCGCCGACCAGGCTCGCGACCACTAGCCCAAGCGTGGCGACGGCGATGCCGACTTCGAGCGCGTTGGCGAGCCCGAACCGCTGGGTGATGATCGGCGCCCAGGCGATCGTCGTTCCGTGCCCGCCAATCAGCGAGGCCGAGCCGAGAAAGGGCCTGAGCCCTTCGGGCAGGCCGAGCGCGGCGACGCTGCCGGCGGCGATCAGGTTCTGGATGACGAGATAGGCCAGCGTCAGGCCGAGCAGGATGAGAAACGGGCGGCCGCCCGAGATGAGGTCGTCAAGCTTGGCGTTGAGGCCGATCCCGGTGAAAAAATAGAGCAGCAAGAGGTCGCGTGCGCCGAGTGAGAAGCCGATCTCAACCCCAAGCCCGGCATAGGCGATGAGCGTCAACACGGCCGCGAGCAGGCCGCCGGTCACCGCCTCGGGAATGTTCCAGCGTCTGAGCGGCGCGATGAGGCGATTGAGTCCGGCGCCGGCGAAGAACACGACAATGGCGATCGTGAACGTCAGCAGGCCGGGCGCCTCGATCGCCGTCATCTTGGGTCTATTCTCGCGCGCGCCAAACCAATGGCGCCAGCGGATTTCATATTTCCGCTGCCGAGGCAAACAGGCTGAGGCCGAGACGCTCCGAGAGGTAGCGGGCGGCGAGCTGTCCCTTGACGCTGTTGCCGGCCTCGTCGAGCCGCGGGCCGAAGGCGCCGAACCCTCCCTTGCCCGGCGAAACCGTGACAATTCCGCCGCCGATCCCGCTCTTGCCCGGCAGCCCGACGTCGTAAAGCCAGTCCCCCGACGTTTCATAGAGGCCCGCCGTCGCCATAACCGCCAATGCGCACTTGCAGCTTTCGGCCTCGATCACCCGCATTTTCGTCAGCGGATTGACGCCGCCGTCGGCGAGCGTCGCCCCCATGACTGCAAGATCCCTGGCGGTCACGGCGAGCGAGCATTGGCGGGTGTAGAGCTCGACCGCCTCGGCAGGGTCGATGGCGATCAGTCCGTAGTTCCGAAGCAACTGGCCGATCGCCTGATTGCGGGGGTTGCCGCCGATCGCGGATGCGAATACCGCATCGTTGATCTCGAGCGCGCGGCCGGCGAATCGCGACAGCCCGTCGAGAAGGAACCGCCATCGTTCCTCGAGGGTCGATCCCGGGGCGAGGCTGGTCGCAGCGATCGCGCCCGGATTGACCATCGGATTGGTCCGCCCGTCGCCGCTGCGCTCGATCGCCGCCAGCGAGTTGAACGGCAGGCCGGTCGCGTTGACGCCCACACGCCGCCGCGCGGCGTCCGGGCCCAGAGCCTGACAGACGAGGGCGAACACGAACGGCTTCGACACGCTCATGATCGAGAATGGATGATCGGAGTCGCCGCTGACGTATGCCGCGCCGTTGACGCCGACCACGCAGAGGCCGAAGAGATCCGCCGGAACTTGAGCCAGGGCAGGGTAAATGTCGGAATTGCTTCCGTCCCGGTTCGCCTTGAAGCGCGCATGCGCTTCAGACACGAGAGTCCGAACCACTTCCGGCGACGGCAATCGCCCGGTCGAGACATAGGGCGGGTCTGCGGACGCGTCGCCCGGCCGGTCGGAACTCAACCCCTCGCTCCCACGTTCCGAGCCGCCCGGCGGCGCCAAATCGCGCCGGGTGCGTCAGATCGGCATGGCCAGGACTGCGACATCGACGTTGAGCCCGATCGAATCGTCCGGGCGGCCGACATATCCCCCCGACACCGGCAGCGCTTGCGCGGCTGATCTCGTGACGCCGACGCGGACCAGGTTGGAGCCGGCGATCAAGCCGTTGGTCGGATCGTATTCCATCCATCCGGCCCCCGGCAAATAGACGTTGCACCATGCATGGGTGGCGCCGCCGCCTCGCGTCGTCCCCGATGTGTCGTCGTAGAGATAGCCGGTGACGAAGCGCGCAGCGACGCCGAAACTGCGCAGCGCCTCCATCATCAGCACCGCGAAATCGCGGCAGGTCCCCGACTGAAGCGCAATCGTGTCGGCCGCGGTCTGCGTCCCTTCTTCGTGCCGGGCCTCATAGCGGAACTCCGCCCTTATCGCGTGCGTTATCGCCTCCATCACGGCGAGCGTTTTCGCCTGACCCTTTTTGCCCAGGAAGCGTCGCGCCCATGCGTTCACCGCTCCGTCCGGGTCTGGCAATTGCCGCTTCGTCAGACTGGCGAGGTCGGCGATCTCGTCTGCCGCATAGGCGAACGGGAAGGCTTCGGCGCTCGAGTCGAGGCTATAGGCCGGCAATGGAGGTCCATCCGGGTGATGGGTCAGTTCGAGAGTCGAGACGATGCTGAGGCGATCCGTTTTCAGCTCCTCCGGCCATTCGAGAAAGCAGATCGAGTTGTCGAACGCATCGTGGGTCCAATGAACGAGCGACGGTTTTGGATCGACGTGGAGAGCGGCGTGGTGAAGCCTGAGGTCGTGGCTGTCGTCGGGCCGCAGCATCAAGCGGTGTCGGGTGAGGCCGACCGGATTGCGGTAAATGTATTCCGTGGCGTGCACGATGCTGATTCTGGCCATGGCCGGTTTTAGCAGAGATCGGAGGCGCGGATGAGCGACTGCGACGTTCTGGTGGTCGGCGCCGGCCCGACCGGCCTCGTCCTGGCGCTGTGGCTGACCCAGCTCGGGGTCAGGGCGCGCATCGTCGACAAGATCGCCGAGCCGGGGACCACTTCGCGCGCGCTCGCTGTCCAGGCCCGCACGCTCGAGCTTTACCGTCAGCTCGATCTCGCCGACGCGGTGGTGGAGAGAGCCCACAAGGTTCCTGCGGTCAACCTTTGGGCGCGGGGCGTGAAAAAGGCGCGCATCGACTTCGAGCGGGCAGGCGTGGGCCTCACTCCATACCCCTATCTGCGCATCTTTCCGCAGGATGAGCACGAACGCCTGCTCATCGAGCGGCTGGAGGCGATGGGGGTTTCGGTCGAGCGGCGAACGGAGCTCGTCGGATTCAGGCAAGATGGCGGTCGGGTGATCGCGGAGCTTCGCCGGGCCGACGGCGAGAGCGAGACGATTGAGGCCGCGTATGTCGCCGGCTGCGACGGCGCGCGATCGCAGGTGCGCGACACGATGGGCGCCGGATTCCCTGGGGGAACCTACCGCCAGCTGTTTTATGTCGCCGACGTTTCGGCCTCTGGACCTCCCATTGACGGCGAATTGCACGCCGACCTCGACGAGGCCGATTTTCTCGCCATCTTCCCGCTTGCGGGCAAGGGGCGCGCCCGCCTGATCGGGACCGTGCGCGACGAGCGCGCCGAGCGCGGTGATGAGCTCAGGTTCGAGGATGTGAGCGATCGCGCGATCAGGAATCTGCGCGTGACCATCGACCGAGTGAACTGGTTCTCGACCTATCACGTCCATCATCGGGTCGCGCGACGGTTTCGCGATACCCGCGCGTTTTTGCTCGGCGACGCCGCGCACATTCACAGTCCCGCGGGCGGCCAGGGGATGAACACGGGGATCGGCGACGCCATCAATCTCGCTTGGAAACTGAAGGCGGCGCTCGACGGCGGGCCGGATTCGCTGCTCGACGCTTATGAAATCGAGCGCGCGGCGTTCGCCCGCCAGCTGGTCGCGACGACCGATCGGGCGTTCACGTTTGTGTCATCGGAGGGAGCGTTCGCCGATGTCGTCAGAGTGTGGGCGGCGCCGGCCATTCTGCGCGCCGCTCTGTGGTTCGAAGCGGTGCGGAGGTTCGCCTTCCGCACAATATCCCAAATCAACCTTAACTATCGCGCGAGCCCGCTGAGCCGGGGCAGGGCCGGCGAGGTCCATGGCGGCGACCGCATGCCGTGGGTCGCTGTCGACGGCGTCGACAATCATCGCGAACTGGCGAAGACGGTCTGGCAGGCGCAGGTCTACGGCGTCGCGCGTCCCGAACTCGCCGCCTGGTGCTCGGCTAAGAGCCTGCCCCTGACGACGTTTCCGTGGTCAAAGCGATACGCTGAAGCCGGATTGGCCGAAAACGCGCTCTACCTGGTGCGGCCCGACACCTACGTCGGACTGGCCGATGAGGCGGGTTCGGTCGAGGCGCTCGGAGCCTATTGGTCAGTCGTGGCGCGTTGAGGCCGCGGCCCACGCGGCGGCTGGGGTCAGGCCGCCAGCTCTGCCGCCGAGGGCGAAAGGCTTGCGCAACGGTCGCCGCGCGGGCAGACTGGCGCCAGAGAGTCGGGCTGCTTCGGGACAGCCCGCCGATTCGCGAGGCGTGGGGCGAGAATGCGAATTGTCTTCCTGATCGGGATGCTCGCCGCCCTCGGCGGCTGCGCAGTCCAGCGCGACGTCACCTTCATCTACTATCCCAATGCACCGCACAGAGAGAAAGACCCGTTCCCGCCAGCGTCCCAGTTCTACGCCGTGGCGGATCGGGAATGCGGCCTCTACGGAATGAGGGCGGTGCATTATTGGGACAGTGTCTGGGATTTCGGCCGGGTCAGAGTTAATTACACTTGTGTTCAGTGATCTGGGCGGCCTGGCCTCGGACCGAAGGGTCGGCGCTCAGCGCCTGCCGAAATTATAGGTCAGATACAGGGGCGCCAGCTCGGCGGCGACGGGTAGGGGGCAGCCTCGGCGATCGCCGTCATCACCGCCATATCGAGGTTCGCCGAACCGCTCGAACTGACCAGCTTGCGGCCGACAAGATTCCCTCCCTCGTCGACGTAGAAATCGACGACGCCCCGCCTGTTCGCGCTGTCGAGGTGAAGCTCCGCGGTTTCACGCAAATGCTGCTTGATCATCCCGTAGACAATCGTGAGATACCGCGATTCGGCGCTCCCGTTGGCGATCGGCGAGTGCTCCACTTCGCGTGCGAACTTGTATTGCGGCAGGTCCTCAATTGTCGGCAGCGTCTCCCCGGCCGGCGCCTTGACCTGGGGCGCCGGTGCGGCGGCGGCGGCCTCGGCGGTGTCGTTTTGAGGCTTCGGATTGACGTTCGCCGGCAGTTCGCCCTCCGGCGACGGCGTTAGATCCTGCGCCTTGGGCGCGGTTTCAGGCTTTTCATCCTCAGTCGGCGCGGGCGCCGCCGCGTGCGCCTCGCTCTTCGGCGGAGCGCCGGGGGTCGGCGGCGGCGGAGCCTTGGCGGCCGGGGCCTCGGTCGTCTTGTCGGGGGACTCGCGGTTGACCTTCTCCTTGGTTTCGGGCGCCGGCGCATCGAAGGCAGGCTTTTCAGCGAACGGCTTGGGCGGCGGCTTGGGCTTGTCCTCGGCCGGTTTTGCCGGGGAGGGCGGGGGCGGCGGCTGCTCGACGACCACCTCGACCGGGATTTCCTGCACCGCCGTAGGAGTCTCGGGCGGCCAGATCGCGTAAAATATGAAGAGCGCGAGCGGGATCAGGAGATGGAGCGCCGCCGCGGCGATCAGCGCGACCGCCAAGCCCCTGCGCTGGTCCGGGGTCGGCCCCTCGGGCAAAGCCAAGCGCTCGATCGGCTCGGCGGTGAAATCGGCCTCGGATGACGACATGAATGTCAGCGCGGGACTCCGATCGCGAAAACGCGATGCCTTTCCTTGGCCGAATCGTTCCCGCCGGGTCAATGGCCCGCTGCCTCTTTGCCGCGGACGCTCGATTGGCGTATGGCGTCGCCGAATGAGTTCAGGCGGCCGATGAGCGCGGCGAGGCGAGGTTGAGCCTAATCGCCGAATTGGGCGCAGACGCGGCGGCTGCCGCGGCGCGCGCCCCGCGCGCGCTCATCTTCGATTCAGGACTTGGCGGCCTTTCGGTGCTGGCCGAAATCAGACGGCTGAGGCCGGACGTCGAGATCGTCTACGCCGCCGACGACGCCGCCTTTCCTTACGGCCGGCTCGGCGAGGCGGCGCTCGTCGCCCGGGTCGAGACGGTGATGGCGCGCCTTATCGCCGGCGCCGAGCCCGACGTCGTCGTCATCGCCTGCAGCACCGCCTCCACCCTCGCGCTACCGCCGCTGAGGGCAGCCTATCCGCGCCTGCCGTTCGTCGGCACCGTGCCGGCGATCAAGCCGGCCGCGGCGGCGTCGCGATCGGGCCTGATCAGCGTGCTGGCGACCCGCGGGACCGTTGCGCGCGACTATACCCACGCGCTGGTGCGCGACCACGCCCACGATTGCGAAGTGACGCTTGTGGGCTCGTCGCATCTCGCCGTCATCGCCGAACGGATCATGCGCGGCGAAGCGGCGCCGGATTTGGAGATCGCGCGCGAGATCGCGCCATGTTTCGTCGAACGCGACGGCCGGCGCACCGACCACGTCGTGCTTGCCTGCACCCACTTTCCTCTCATCGCCGATCGGCTCGAGCGGCTTTCCCCGTGGCCGGTCGGCTTCGTCGATCCGGCGCCGGCGATCGCGCGCCGCCTCGACGTCTTGATCGGCGCCGCCCGATCCGAAGCGCCCTCGCCGCATGGCGGAGCGGCGATCTTCACCAGCGGCGAAGCGCCGCAGCCGGCGCTGCAAAAGACCTTGCGTCGATACGGGTTGACGTTTACGCCCACGGCGACCATCCGCTCGGCTCCGGCCTGATCGCCAAGCAAATCAAAGACCCGGAAAGGCCGCCCCATGCGCACATCGGTCGGACAGCCCGTTCGCCTCGCCGATTATCGCCCGCCGGACTATCTCATCGACCTCGTCGAACTCGATGTCTCTCTCGACATCCATGCGGCGCGCGTCGTCTCGACCCTGTCGCTGCGTCCCAATCCCGCTGGCCGGGAGGAAGTTCCGCTCGCGCTCGACGGTGACGAACTCGTATTCATTTCCGCCCGATTGGACGGCGCGCCGCTCGACGCCGCCGACTTCGAGGCGAGTCCGTCTCAGTTCCTGCTTCTCCGGCCGCCCCGGCGCGCGTTCAAGCTCGAGATCGAAACCCGCCTCGATCCGGCGGCCAACACCAAGCTGATGGGCCTCTATCGGACCGGCTCGGCCTATTGCACGCAATGCGAGGCCGAGGGCTTCCGGCGCATCGCTTATTTCCTCGACCGGCCGGACGTGCTCTCGACTTATCGGGTGCGGGTCGAGGCGGATCGGACCGAGGCGCCGGTGCTGCTCTCCAACGGCAATCTCGAAAGTGCGGGCGAGGCCGACGTTTCCGGGCGTCACTACGCCATCTGGCAGGATCCGCACAAGAAGCCGTGCTACCTGTTTGCGCTGGTCGCCGGCGACCTCGGCCACATCGCCAATTCGTTCGTCACCGCGTCGGGCCGCAAGGTCGCGCTCGCGATCTATGTCGAACACGACCGGGAGGAGCGCGCCCACTATGCGATGGACGCGCTGAAGCGGTCGATGGCCTGGGACGAGAAGGCCTACGGGCGCGAATACGACCTCGACGTCTTCAATATCGTCGCCGTATCCGACTTCAATATGGGGGCGATGGAGAACAAGGGCCTCAACGTCTTCAACGACAAATACATCCTTGCGTCGCCCGAGACCGCGACCGACGACGATTACGAGAGCATCGAAGGCGTCATCGCGCACGAGTATTTTCACAACTGGACCGGCGATCGCGTGACTTGCCGCGACTGGTTCCAGCTGTGCCTTAAGGAGGGGTTGACCGTCTTCCGCGACCAGGAGTTCTCGGGCGACATGCGCTCGGAGCCGGTCGAGCGGATCTCCGACGTACGCACGCTGCGCGCGGCGCAGTTCCCCGAGGACGCGGGCCCTCTGGCGCACAGCGTGCGGCCCGAGGTCTATAACGAGATCAACAACTTCTACACTGCGACGGTCTATCAGAAAGGCGCCGAGGTCATCCGCATGCTGAAGCGCCTGATCGGCGCCCAGGCGTTCCGGGCCGGGATGGACCTTTATTTCGCCCGCTACGACGGCCATGCGGCGACGGTCGAGGATTTCGCCGGCTGTTTCGAGACGGTTTCCGGCCGCGATCTGACCCTGTTCATGCGCTGGTACAGTCAAGCGGGCACGCCGAAGGTCTCGGTTCGCAGCACCTATGACGCCGCCGCCAAGACCTATCGGCTCGACATTGCGCAAACGCTCGCGCCGACGCCAGGACAGGCCGTCAAGCTGCCGGCGACGATGCCGCTCGCGCTCGGCCTGGTCGGTCCCAATGGCGGCGACTTGCCGCTCGCCTCGGCGGACGCGAGCGCCGAGGAGCTCGCGAGCGGGGTGTTCGAACTAAAGGACGCGGAGCGCTCGATCGTCTTTCGCGACGTGCTGCAGCGGCCAACCCTGTCGTTCCTGCGCGGCTTCTCTGCGCCGGTGCGGGTCGAGGACGACTTGACCGAAGAGGACCTCGTCGTCCTCTCGCGGCATGACAACGATAACTTCAACCGCTGGCAATCGTTGCAAAGCCTGGCGACGCGCATCCTCATGCGCGGCGTGACCGCCATTCGGGCCGGCCGCGCGCCCGAGCGCGACGGCGCTCTCGCGGCCGCCTTCGGCGCGCTGATCGAGGAAGCGCGCGCCAGCCGCATCGATCACGCCTTCGCCGCCCTGGCGATGAGCCTGCCGACCGAAGCCGACATCGCGCGCGAGATCGGCCAGGACGTTGATCCGGACGCCATCCATGTCGCGCGCAAGACGATGCGCGGCGCGCTCGGCCGGACGCATGGCCCCGCGCTCGCCGCCCTGCACGCCGAGCTCGCCAATTCCTCGCCCTTCAGCCCTGACGCCGCCGCCGCCGGCCGACGCGCGCTGCGCAATGTCGCGCTCAGCCTCTTCGTCGACGGCGACGTGTTCAAGGGGCTGGACCTCGCTCACCGCCAGCTCGCCGACGCCGACAACATGACTGAGCGCCTCGGCGCGCTGTCGGCGATCGCCTTCAAGCGGGACGATGCGCGCGAACATGCGCTCGAGGCGTTTGGCCGGCGCTATGCGATGGAGCCGCTCATCCTTGACAAATGGTTCGCGCTGCAAGCGCAGATCCCCGAACGCGAGACGCTCGAGCGCGTGCGCGCGCTGATGAATCACCGCGGATTCTCGCTCGCCAATCCCAACCGCGTGCGGGCGCTGATCGGCGGGTTCAGCGCCAATCAGACGCAGTTCAACCGCGCCGACGGCGCCGGCTTCGCGCTGCTCGAGGAGGTGGTCGTGTTCCTCGATCCGACCAATCCGCAGGTCGCCGCCCGGCTCCTGACCGCGATGCGGTCATGGCGCTCGCTCGAGGAGGTCCGCCGAGGCCACGCCGAAGCGATGCTAAGGCGGATCGCCGCCCAACCCACGCTGTCGCCGGACGTGCGCGATATCGTGACCCGGAGTCTCGGCTGAGGCCCTCGACGGCTGCTCGCCTCTCCATGTAGCCTGCCTCCTCCCACCGCCCCCCTGCGGCCACAATTTTTCCTCCCGCCGCCTGTCAAGGGTCTGGACAAAGAATTCGCACAAGGATTCTTATCGTAGTGATTCGGGCGTGAAGGCGGCTGCCCGAGTGTAATTTGTGGCGAAGTCTGGGAAGGGCGATGACGCGTGCAAACGCGGCAAACGGGGACGCTTGTCCGGAAGGGCCCGCTTTGAGCGCAGAAGCGGCGCTTCGCTTCGTCCGCGGTTGCGCTCGCCGCTTGGCCGCGGCGCTCGGACGGGTCCATCGGCGATGCGCCGGCGCGGCGGCGCGTTCGAGGGTCGTTCCGTCGGCGGCTTCGATCGGAGTCGCCCTCGCGACCATCGGCGTTATCGCCTTGACGCTCCAGCATTTGCAATTCGAGCGCGATCTGGCCCTCATCGCCGCCGCGCGCGAGGTCGAGATGCGGGCGACGCTGCTCGCCCAGCGGCTGAACGCGGCGCTGACCGCCGAGCCGCAAGCCTCTGAGGCCGAGGTTTTCCGGCGAGTGCTCGAGGCTCATCCCGACGAGCGGCTCGCCCAATCGCTCCTCATCGACCGCAGCGGTCGTCTGGTCGAATTCGACCGGACGCAGGCAGCTTCCAATTCGCCTCTCGCGGTGCTCGTAGGCGGCCCAAAGGCTGGCGCGGCGGGCGACGACTGGGGCGGGGTGATTCGCTTCAAGACGGGCGGCGGCGACGAGCAATTCGCCGCCGTGCGGGCGCTATCGAGGACCTCGGCGCGAGTTGCCTTTGCTTCGCCGGTCGATCCACATCTCGCCGCCTGGCGGCGGACGGCGGGCGTGACGGTCTTCCTGCTCGCCTCGACGGTCGCGCTGATGCTCGCGGCGGCCTGCTTTTACGTCATCGACGCCAGGGGCAAGCGCAGGCGCGTTCGCGAGGAGGGCGCGCGCCGCGCCCGCGTCGATCTGGCGCTCAATCGAGGACGTTGCGGCTTGTGGACGTGGGACCTGGAGAGCGGCCGCATCCATTGGTCGGCGTCAATGTTCGATCTCCTGGAGCTCGATCGGCGGCCCGGCCACTGGACGATCGCCGACCTCCAACCGTTCGTGCACCCGGACGACCAGAGCCTGGAGACGATGGCGCGCACGGCGGCCGAGCGACGCGGCGAATGCGTCGACATCGAGTTCCGCATGCGGGCCGCTGACGGCCGCTGGGTGTGGCTGCGAAAACGGGCTGATGTCGTCCAGGACGAGGAAACCGGCGCGGCGAGCCTGATCGGCATCGCGTTCGACGTCACCGAGCGCAAACGCGAAGCCGAGCTGTCGGCGACCGCCGACCAGCGCCTGCGCGACGCGATCGAGGCGATATCGGAGGCCTTCGTTCTATGGGATTCGGGCAACCGGCTGGTGCTGTGCAATTCGAAATCTCAAAGCCTGCGCGAATTGGCTCGCGAGGCCGTGGCCGCCACGGGCGGCGGCGCGGCTGCCGGCCGATCCCGCACTTACGAAGCGCGCCTCGCCGACGGACGGTGGCTTCAGGTCAATGAGCGCCGGACGCGTGACGGCGGCTATGTCTCGGTCGGCGCCGACATCACCGCGCTCAAGGAACATGAACAGCAGCTCATCAGTTCCGAGCGGCTGCTTCTGGCCACCGTCGCCCAGCTCAAGCAATCGCGCCGGTCGCTTGAGGAGCAGGCCCAGCAGCTTGCCGATCTGGCCGAACGCTATCATGAGCAGAAATCGCGAGCCGAGTCCGCCAACCGCGCCAAGGCCGAATTCCTCGCCAACATGAGTCATGAGCTGCGCACGCCGCTGAACGCGATCATCGGTTTCTCGCAATTGATGGGCAGCCAGACCTTCGGACCGTTGGGATCGCAGAAGTACCGCGACTATTGCGCTCACATTCTGGCCGGAGGCGAATATCTGTTGCATGTCGTCAGCGACGTTCTCGACATGGCGCGGCTGGAGGCAGGCCGCGAACGGCTGTCCTACGCGCGCTTCCGCGCCGAGCAGGCGGTGAGCCGGGCGGTGCTCGACATCGCGCCCACGGCGCGGGAGAAGCGCATCGAGGTCAGGGTCGAGGTCGATTCCGAAGTGATGGTCGAAGCGGACCCTCTGGCGGTCGAGCGGATCCTCACCACGCTGATACGCAATGCGGTGAAGTTCGCGCCCGAGGGTGGCGAGGTCACAATCGGCGCCCTCACGGTCGCCGAACTGGTCCACTTCATCGTCGAAGACAACGGCCCGGGCATTGCCGCCAAGGACGTGGCGCGCCTCGGCCGGCCGTTCGAGCAGGGCGACGTCATCATGGCCAACGGCATGAAGGGATCCGGGCTCGGGCTCGCCATCGCCAATTCGCTGGTCGAGCTTCATGGCGGAACGCTGCAAATCCAGTCGCGGGCGGGCGAGGGGGTGGTGGCGGTGGTCACCCTGCCGAGGGTCCAGCCGGGCCTGCGCGCGATCGCGATGGCGCGCGTGGCGTAAGGCGCCCCGGGGACAAGGCGGGTGTGGTCAGAGCCTGCCTTTTCAAAAGGCTAGACGAATGGCTCAGCGGCCGAGCGAGGCCCCGGCCGCGCAAGAGCCCGTCGAGCTTGGCATCGCCGAAGCGGCGCCGGCCTTTCCGTGCCCCCTCCCGGTCGTTCTTCTCTATGCCGGCGCGGACTGCGTCCACCCGTAGGGAATATACACCTCGCCGCCTGTTTGCGCTGTGACGGGGCTCACTGCCGCCGTAGGGGCGCTGTCCTACTCTGGGCCCTTCCGGACGGCGGTGGGCTGTCCGGGCGCTTGGTGGGAGCGCAATCACAGAGGATACCTGGACCATCGGCGTGAGGCGGGACCGGGCGGCAGCGCCGGATCTAACAACCTCGAGGTGGGTAATGCAGGTTCTCGACCGGGAAGCGATCCGACCGAGGGTTGTCACGGAGGATTGGAGCGATGGGTAATGTTCATCAGTTGCGGACCCCTGGGAGGCGCACGTTCGAGGACGACGAGCCGTTTGCGGAATCGGTGAAGTCGCCGGGCTCGAGCGGTCTGGCGCAAGGCCGGGAGGGCGCAGCGGGTGCGTTCGGCAGTTCGGCGGCGGGCGCCGATCCGCTGGCGAGCGGACTCACGGCCGAGGCGATCGTGAAGTGGTTCAACGCCGAGAAGGGCTATGGCTTCGTCGAGCTGGGCGGGGGCGGAGGCGACGCTTTCGTGCATCTCAAGACCCTGCGGCAGATCGGGCGAGAAACCCTGCCGTCGGGCGCCAAGCTTCGCGCGGTCGTTCGCTTCGGCTCGCGCGGCGCACAGGTGGTGCGGGTGATCGAGGTCGACACCACGAGCGCCATCGAACGGCCAGACCGGCCGCCGCGGCGGCCGGCGCTGGACGCGTCGACGGCGATCGACTTGACCGGCAAGGTCAAGTGGTTTGACGGCGCGCGCGGCTTCGGCTTCGTCGCCAGCGACGACTTCGGCAAGGACGTGTTCGTCCACAGCTCGATACTCGGCGCGGCGGGGGTCTCGAGCCTCCCCGAAGGTCAGGCGGTTTCGATGCGCGTCGTCGAGACGCCGAAGGGCCGCGAAGCGATCACCATCGCCTTTTAGCTGGCGGCCGGCCCGGCTTAGGCGCTCCCAGCGCGCGGACGAGGGCCCCGGTCGGGGCCCTCTCGTTGGCCCGACGTGGATCGCCGCCGAGCGCGTCCGAACAAGGGGTTGCGCAGGGACGCGAGCAGGGAATTGTTTCGCGCGAGCAGGGAATTTTTTCTGCCCGAGCAGGGAATTTTTTCGCCGGAGCAGGGAATTTTGGCGCCAGAGCTTACCCAAAAACAGAACGCTCTAATGCGCCAACCCCGCAAGCTCGCCGGTGATCACGTCCTCGACCTCGGCGACTGACGTTTGCTTCGGGTCGATGTTGTCGGCGACGACCTTTCCGCGGCGCATGACCACGATGCGATCAACCACCTGAAACACGTGGTGGATATTGTGGGCGATGAAGATGCAGGAGTGCCCGGAATCGCGAGCGCTGCGCACGAAGCGCAAGACGCCCTGGGTCTCTGCGACGCCCAGATTGTTCGTCGGCTCGTCGAGGATGATGAGATCACTGTCGAAGTGCATGGCCCGCGCGATCGCCACCGCCTGGCGCTCGCCGCCGGAGAGCGAGGCGATCGGGGTTGAGGCGGGAATAGTCTTGCCGATGCCGACCTTCCTGAGCAGATCGCCGGCGACCTCATCCATCAGCCTGGCGTCTATGCGGTTGAAGAAGCGCGGTCCCTTGATCGGCTCGCGGCCAAGGAAGAGGTTGCGGGCAATCGACAATTGCGTGACGAGCGCCGAATCCTGGTAGATCGTCTCGATGCCGAGCGCGATAGCGTCGGTGGTGTTGCGGATGTCAACTCGTTTGCCGCGCACGACGATGTCGCCGCTGGTTGCGCGTACCGCGCCCGACAGCACCTTGATCAGCGTCGACTTGCCCGCGCCATTGTCGCCGAGCAGGCCAACGATCTCCTGGCGGGCGACGCTAAAGTTCGCATCGTCGAGCGCCTGCACCCGTCCGTAGAACTTGTCGATGTGCTCCATACGAATCAGATCTTCGCCCATCGGTCAGGTTCCTGCCTGGTGCCGGCGCTCGAGCCACGAATGAAGCGCCATCATGCCAAGGATGATGGCGCCGATGAAGATGTTGTAGGCGAGGCCCGGCACGCCGATCAGCACAATGCCGTTGCGCATCACACGCAGGATGAGGATGCCGAGCACAGTGCCGATGATCGTGCCGCGCCCGCCAGTGAGCGCCGTGCCGCCGATCACGACCATCGCGATCACCTCAAGTTCGTAACCGGTCCCACTGTTTGGATTGGCGGCCGAGGTGCGGATCGAACTGATGATGCCGGCGAAGGACGACATGACCGCGGTCAGGATGAACAGCGCGACCTTAACCGCTGAAACGTCGACCCCGCGCGCCCGCGCCGCACCGGCGTTGCCGCCGGTCGCCTGAAATCCAGTTGCCGTATTTGGTCTCCGTCAGAACGTAGCCGAGGATGACCGCCGCGGCGATGAACCAGAATAGCGAAGCGTAGATGCGGAAGGAGCCGACGTAGAAATCGCCGACCAGCAGGCTTGCAAGCCATTGGCCGCCGGCGCTCCAGGTGCGCTGCGGGAAACCGTCGGTCACGAAAAGCGCAGTCCCGCGCACGACGAGCAACATGCCGAGGGTCACCAGGAACGACGGGATCTTCAGGCGGGTCACAAACAGCCCGTTGAAGAGGCCGATAAGCGCGGCAACGACGAGGCTTATCAGGAATGCGACGCTCAAGGACGTCAGGCCGGCATTGAAGAGCGTCCACATCAGGACCGGTGCGAAGCCGAACAGCGATCCCACGGAAAGATCGAATTCGCCCGCGGTCATCAACAACGTCATCGCCAGCGCAATGAGCCCGAGTTCGACCGTGAACGTCAGAGTGTTGCTGATGTTGAGAACCGACAGGAACGCCGGATTGATCGCATAGAAGACGGCGAGTTCGATCACGAGCAGCACCAACGGGCCGAACTCCGGCGCCGAAATGAGACGTCGAAGTTGGGATTCGTTCTGCAAGCGCTTATCACCAGTAACCAGGCAGCGCGGCGTCGGATTTGTCAGCGTCGGGCGTCGCCGCGAGCGCGCGCCACGACGCAAATCCCTCACGCCGCTCGAGGGGAGGGCGTTCTTTCGAACGCCTTGCGGGGAGTGGGGAACCTCGCCGGCGAGACTTACTTGCCGGACAGGATCTTGTCGTAGATCGGCGCGGTGTCCTTGCCGTAAAGCGCGCCGACCGTAATGTTAAATCCGGGCGGAATCCCGCTGGCGGCCATGTTGGCGACCGACAACGCCAAGTAGCTCGTCGCCTGCGGATCCTGCCATTCGCCGGCATTGACGTAGCCTTCCATCACTTCGCCCGTCGTGTCGCGCGAATTGCCCCAGCCGACCACTGGAATCTCACCCGGCTTCACGCCGACCTGATCGAAGACGCGCTTGATCGACCCCGTGACAAGGTCGCCGAGCCCGATGATCGCCTTGATCTTCTTGCGATTGGCGGTGAGGTAGTCGCTCATCCGCGAGATGACGTTCGCCTGATCAAGGGTGGCCTCGGTGACTTCCCAAGTTATGTTGAGCGGCTTGAACACGGTGGCGATCGCCTTTTCCTCCTCGACGCCATAGCTCGCGCCAGGAACCTCGACCGGCATCCAAACGAAATCGCCGGATTTCACGAGGCCGTGGTCGACGAGATATTGCGCCCACCCCTTGCCGACGACCGAGAGGTCGACTCCGACATAGGCGTTGAAATTCACCTTGGCGTCCGGCGTGTTAAAGTTGATGACCGGAATGCCTGCGGCGCGAGCCTCCTTAACGACATCGACGAGGCTGCCGGGATCGGGGCTGGTCGTGACGATGGCGTCCGCTTTGGCCGCGATCGCGGCGCGGATCGCCTCCTGCTGCGAGGCGACGTCGCCGTTGTGGAAAGACGTCTTGACCGTCTGCCCGGTATCCTTCGCCCAAAGGTTGGCGCCAGCGAGGAAATACGTCCACACCGGGTCAGCGGGCGATCCGTGCGAGATCCAATAGAATGTTTTGGCTTGAACCGCCGCTGGCACAGACAGCGCAATGAACGCAAGGCAAACGATCCTCGCCACGTACCGGAGCATGGCTTTCCTCCCCTGGTCGAAATAACGCCGGATTGCCTCCAGCCTTCTCGATTGACGCGAGTTTGGCATGGCCGTGCGAACGAGACAAGGCGACCTGATCAGTGCCGGGCGAAAACTCAAATCTCGAATTCGACCCCGATCTCCATGATCTGGGAGCCGGGAATCTTGAAGAAAGCTCCTGGGCGCTGGGCATTGTGATGCATGAAGGCGAACAGCGCCTCGCGCCATCGCGGCAGGCCGGGGCGACGCCCCGACGGAATGATCGTCTCATGCCCGGTATAGTAGATGGCGCGGCTGAGATCGAACGGCTCGATCTTGCCGGTCGCCATCGCCTCGACAAGTCGTTCGGGAATGTTTGGCTCCTCCATGAAGCCGAACCGCAACTCGAGACGCGTTATGCCCTCGGCGAGCGGCGCGACCACGAATCGATCGTGCTCCGGCGCTCGTGGCGCCTCGGTCATGTTGGCCGCCACCAGCAACACCCGTTCGTGGAGGATATGGTTGCAATTGACGTTGTGCGACAGCGCGAGCGGCACGCCCTTGGTCATGCGCCCGAGAACGATCGCGGTTCCAGGGATGCGCATCGGCGGATCGCGGCGCAGGCGGGCAATGAAATCTGAAGTCCGCTCGCGAATCTCGACCCTGACTGCGTCCATGACCTCCTCGCCCTTGCGCCATGTCAGCATAAGGAACGCGATGACGAAGGCGATGAGCAGAGGGAACCAGCCGCCGTCGAAGAGCTTGGTCGAGGTCGCGGCGAAGAACAGGAGGTCGACGGCGAGCAGGCTGCCGTTGACCGTGTAGACGACGAAGCGATTGTGCTTCCAGTGGAGGGCGACGAAAGTGGCCATGAGCGTCGTGATCACCATCAAGAGCGAGACGGCGATGCCGAAGGCGCCGGCAAGAGCATCCGAGGAGCGAAAGCCGATGACCGCGGTCAGGGTGCCTATCGCGAGCGCCCAGTTGACGAAGGGGACATAGATCTGGCCGATTTCCCGGCCCTCCGTATGAACGACTTTCATCCGAGGCAGAAAGCCGAGAGAGATCGCCTGCTGGGTCATCGAATAGGCGCCGGAGATGATCGACTGCGAGGCGATGACAGTCGCCACGGTCGCCAATGCGATGAGCGGAAAATGCGCCCAGTGCGGGGCGAGGGCGTAGAAGGGGCTGTCGAGGACGTCAGGGGAGTTGGGCTCGGCAAGCAGCAGCCCGCCCTGGCCGAAATAATTGAGGGTCAGCGCCGGCAGCGCCACGCCAAACCAGGCGACGCGGATCGGCAGGGGGCCGAAATGGCCCATGTCGGCGTAGAACGCCTCGCCGCCGGTCACGGCTAGAAAAGCGCCGCCGATCACGACCAGGGCCAGCGGCCCGGCGTGCCACAGATACGTGATGGCCGCCAGCGGACTGAGCGCGGCGAGCACGGCGGGCGATCGCACGATTCCAACCAAGCCGAGCGCACCGGCGATGATGAACCAGACCAGCATTACCGGCCCGAATATGCCGCCGATAAAGGACGTGCCGTTGCGCTGGATGAGAAACAGGATGGCGAGGATGACGACGGTCAGCGGGACGACGGCGCGATCCAGTTGCGGAGCATAGATCTTGAGGCCCTCGATCGCGCTCAAGACCGAAATTGCCGGCGTGATCGTGCCGTCGCCGTAGAGCAGGGTGGCGCCGATCAGGCCGATCACCACCATGGCGGCGCGCCATTTGTTGCGCTTTGCCCGGCGTGGGCTGACCAGCGCGAGCAGCGCCAGGATGCCGCCCTCGCCGTGGTTGTCGGCGCGCATGATGAGGATCGCGTATTTGAACGAGATGACGACGATGAGCGACCAGAAGATCAGCGACACAATGCCGAGCACCGCTTCCGGCGTGATTGAGCCCGAGGGACTGGCGGATTTCGCAGCGACGTTGAGGGTATAGAGCGGGCTCGTGCCGATATCGCCAAAGACGACGCCCATGCAGGCGAGCGCGGCCGGCCCGAGCGCCCGCCCCGTCTTCCGCGGGTGCGCCGCCAACGGCGCCGCGTCGATCTTCGCGGTTGCGCTCATCGAGCGGCCTCGTCGAGAGCAGCCAAGGCCTGCCGGCGTTCCGGCATGCTGAGAATGTCCGCGGCGCTCATTCGTTTGGGAAGATGTCCACCACCAGGCTGCTGCAATTGGCGCTCATCTGAATGATGCAGAAGCTTTGGTCGTTCGAGCCGTCGGAGTTGCAACTGCCTCCGATCCAGCACCAATATTGGAGGAAGCCGCCTTCGGCTGCTTCGTCGATATCGATGCCAAGAATGCTTCCGATGAAAGTCTGGGCCGATAGACTGTCGCCTGAACTCTGCCCCTCGTTTTGTCCCGAATCGAGAAAGTTCCGGTCGTCGAAAGACGCAAGCGTGTTGTTGGTCGACACGGCAGTGCCGAGAAAGGTCCCTTGGGCGTCGAACAGGCCGACATAGAGCCCGATCCACATATTCCCGGCTGCTTGCCGCCACCAGGAGCTGCTCTCCCAGTATTGCCAGGTGTAAGAAGGATTAGCCGAGAAATTTATCAGGCACTGCGAGTTCGGGATGGCGACGGTGGCTCCGAGGGCCGCCCAGCATGATGCGGATCCGCTCGAACTTGTGCCCGGCTCCAACCCGAATTGCATGAGGCCGGAGTTCCCGTCCGCCGAGGGGGCCTCGAAGATGTCGTTGCTCGTGCCATCCTGGCCAAGCCAGGTGTCGGAATAGAAGGGCAGACTATCGACGACGTGGATGGATCCGACCCGCACCAGAGTCTTGGCCGGAGCGAACGGGCTTTTCGCCGCCCTCGGGAAATCGCCGCGGTGCGGGCGCCCATGGTGAGTTTCGATCGCCCGCACGACCCCCGCAAGTTTTGGATCCGCGCGGATCGCATCGCCGAGCTGACCGTAGACGGGTTCGAGCCTTCTGCCAGCCGCGATCCGCAACTTCTCGGCGGCGAACTTCTGCTCCGCCAGACGCACCATCGCGCCGTGTCCCTCGGCGCGCAACCGCTCGGGCGGAGGAGCCTTCACCCGCTCGAGGATGTCGAAATGTTTCTTTGATGTCATCGACCCACCCCTCGTCGCCAGGCGATCGCTTTCACCTTATCTTCGGCGCGCCCTCGCCGAGGCCGCGATGAGAGACCGTAGCGCAAGCACATTGGTGCGTAAACGGGAGCGCGCCGGGTTGGGCTGGCCGGGGAACGGGACTGGAGCTAAGTCACTCGCGGCCTAGCCCCAGAGGCGAAATGGGCCCGCCGTCGATCCGGGCGCGATGAGCGCCGCCAGCACCGCGGGCGATCTCGCAATTCCAATGGCGCCGCGCGCGCAGGCGATGATGAACGAGATCGTAGCGCAGGCGCAACGACGGGTAAACGCTGGAGCGCTTTTTCCGCGCCCGACGAGAGACCGGCCGAGCGCTATCCGCCTTTCTCGAACAGCGCCGTGGAAAAGTAGTCGCGGAAATTCTGTTCCGATTCCTTTCCGATGGGATGAATCTCTTTGACTCTTCGGATGATATTGTCGGCAAAAGATCCAGCCAGGATTGCTGCCGTCTGTGGACGGTCAGAATCAAAACTGTGGTCAGAAAAGTATAAAGTTCTGACAATAAAATCAATTGCCGGGCGCCCGACATCGCCAATTTTGCTCTTATGCCGGGCGCACTCCGTCTGCACTGCCTTCGCGACAATATTTAGATCAAATTCGGCACCCTGTAATTCATCAGAAATACTCTTGAATATCAATTCAAATTGATACTTATTCAATATTACCAACCCGAGATTGTCGTGGGCGGTTTTCATGATTGCGCGAATATTATCGGGAATCTTTTGTAAATCCTCCAGTTCTCCCTTGTAGGCGTAACCAGGGGTGCCTTTGGTAATCGTGACGCCCTCAACACGTGCATCGGTCAGCAGGTCCGTAAAGCTTTCACGACCCATCCAGTCGCCTGCTTTTAGAAATGTAAGCTCTCTACGCAGAGAATTCGCGAGTTGTGCGAGGGGCTGGTCCTTCCCCAATGGCAATGATTTCACAACAACCGATCTGATCTGCTCCAGCGCGGCCTCTTCATTGGGAGGGGCCTGGGCCGCAATAAACTCTTTTGGAGTCGCCTCCTCTGCAGTTTCCGGGGTCGTCGCCTCTGAGATTGCGTTTGCTGATACGGCTCCGTCCGCAGCCGCCTTGGGTATCGGCTCAGGGCGAGGATTCATCCACACGTCGCCCAACCCGCCGCCGCCCACAATCGTCCGCGCGGGGGCGATCTTTGTATCGATTCCCATCGGATTGTCGACCCACCGACCGTTGAATAGGCCCCGGCCGCCGGTGAAGCTCTTCACAAAGCTTACGTTTTCCTTCCGGTATCCCAGGATTTGGCAAGCATAATCCAATTCCGAGTCGGACTGGACGCGCAGTAAGCAAGTATTTTCACACTCAGGCACTAAGCCTTTGTGAAGTTTGGTAGGCCTCTGAGTCGCGAGAATCAAATATAAGCCATATTTACGTCCCTCAGAAGCAATCCGTATCAGGTTTGCTGTCACTCGCTCCTGCAGAGCGTTTGTTGTTGTTTCCGGCGCAAAATTGTGCGCTTCGTCGATCACTATGAATGTTGGAACTCTGAGATAACTTTGGCTGTTTTGAGCGCCAGGGCCAACCTCTTCATCGGCGGGCGAAGGTCGTTCGGCGTTCTTTCGCCATTCGCGTTTTGCCTGCTCCCAAAGTCTGGAGAGCGCGACTTCGACCGCCAAGAGGGTATCTTTATGGCCCGACGCATCGAGAGATAGCACCAAGGCGTCCCAATAGCGCTGATCAGTCGGACCGGCGGGCTCAAATCCCTGATCGACGAAATCCGCAAGCCCGAGGGGGGGAGGCGACCACCGATGGTCTCTCCAAGGGTCGTTCGCCTCATCCGTCTCTTTTTCCCTGGGATGCCAGAGCTGATACTTCCGTACCTCCGTGATCCGTGTATGAATCGCGTGCCAATCATCTTTCTTTAGCCCGTGCGCCTTTTCATTCTCATATTCTTCGCCGTATGCGATCTTGCCTACTGCGTATTCGTCCGCTATCTTCTGCAGTTCTTGAAGGTCAAACCAAGCCTTTCCACTGCGATCCTTCTGACGCTTCCTAGCAGTTTTAATAATAGTCTCTATGCCAAGTGCAATACGAGGCTCACGCGCTGGGTCTGCGGTCAGTAGAAAACTTTGCAAATCGTCATCAAGAGATTCCCAATGGATAATCAGTTTCCGTTTGGTCTTCCCGGCCTGGGATTCACTCAAAACAGGATTCAGGTAAAGGAATTGACGATTTCGCCATACCCCAGCGAATTCGTCTTTGCTGTCATAAATGGGGTCGTCACTATTTCTCATGAGGCTCGAAATATGAGCAAATGGATCTTCGTTTCTTTTCCAGGTGCCTTTATCGCCATCATCGATCGAATCGACTTGACGAAAATCGCCATTTGGATCAATAATAACAATTCTTGCACTTGTCCTTAGCAATATTTCCTCAATAAGGCGAGCAACAAAATATGATTTGCCGCTTCCCGACTGGCCAACAATGATCGTGTGGTGCAGCAAAGAACCGAAATTCAAGCGTATCAACTTTTTTGGATCTATTGTTTCAGTGCCAATGATCAGCCCGTTGGATTTCCTTTGATTCGAAACAGCCTGCTCCTTGGTCGGAACTGGTTTATTCTTGTCTGGAACGGCTACGCTAATCGTCATGTCTCACCTCATTGACCGGACCGGGGCCATCGAGCGCATGTCTTGGCGGCGTGAACCGAAATTCAACCGCTAACTTACGCAACTCTGCACCACGGGGACATCATTCGCAATAGCGGCCCGAAACGGGTGACGCAGCGGCGCTCTATTCACGCCTCCATCTCGCGCAGCGCTTTCGCCAACGCGACATGGTTGATCTTGCCGGAGCCGAGGAGCGGCATCGGGTCGAGGACGACAACGGATGACGGGTGCATGATTTCGGATGCGCCCTTGATCTTCATCCAGGTCTGAACCTCGGCCCGCGTCGCGCCGGGCTTCGTGGTCGCCAGGATCACGCGCTCGCCCCGCTTCGGATCAGGCGCTGCGACCGCCGCCGCGAGATGGTCGGGCCAGAGGTCGGCGACGAGATCCTCGACCGCAGCGAGCGAAACGGTCTCGCCGGCGATTTTGGCGAAGCGCTTGGCCCGGCCCTTGATCGCGACGAAGCCCTCCTCGTCGATCGCCACGATGTCGCCGGTATCGTGCCAGCCGTCCGGCGGGGGTTCGAGCACGCCCGGATTGTCGGCGCGGTAGTAGCCGATCATGATGCTCGGGCCCCGCACGACAAGGCGGCCGCCCTCCTCGATGCCGGGCACGGGCTCGAGGCGCGGCTCGACGAACGGCAGGAGCCTACCGACCGTTCCGATCCTGTTGAACGCCGGCGAGTTGACCGCAAGCACCGGCGAAGCCTCGGTGACGCCGTAGCCCTCGAGAATGCGCAGGCCGAATTTCTCGACATAGAGCCGCCGGGTCTCCGCCTTCACCGGCTCCGCTCCGGCGATGATGTAGCGCAGGGAGCGGAAGCCCAACGCGCCGGCGTTGCGGGCGTAGTTGGCCAGGAACGTGTCCGCCCCCAGCAAAAATGTCGTCCCAGTCTTATCGATGAGGTCTGGGATCTGCCGGTAGTGCAGCGGCGACGGATAGAGATAGACCTTCATCGACCCGATCAGGCCGAGCAGCAGGCCGCCCGTCAGGCCAAAGGCATGGAAGATCGGCAGCGGGTTGAAACAGATGTCGGTGAGCCTCAGATCGAAGCGGGTCTCGATCTGGGCGATGTTGGCGAGAAGATTGGCGTGCGACAGCGCTACCCCCTTGGGCGCGCCTTCCGAGCCCGAGGTGAACAGCACGACCGCCGGATCGTCGGGCTCGGGCGTCGCGAGCGGGGAGCCAGCGGTGAGCGCAGCGCGCAACTTATCCATCGTCGTCGCGCCGGCGCGCATCTCCTCGAGCCAGACGATGCGCGCTTGCGCGCCGATCGCTCCGATCTCGGGCCCAAGCTTGGCCTTGTCGACGAAAGCGCGGGAGGTCAGCACGAGGCGGACGCGCGCCTCTTCGCACGCCCCAACCAGGTTGTGCGCGCCGGAAGTGAAGTTGAGCATCGCCGGCACGCGGCCGGCGGCTTGCAGGGCCATAAAGGTCAGTGCGGCGCCGTTGGCGTTGGGGAGCAACACGCCGATCGTCTCGCCGGGCCGCGACAGGGCGGCGATTTTTCGCGCCAGCACGCTGACGCCGATGCGGAACATGCGTAACGTCAGCGCGCCGCTCAGCGGATCCTCAACCGCCGCGCGCGAGAGACCGCGCTCCCTCGCCGACTCTTCGAACGCCGCGAACAGAGTGCGGCGAACGTCCGAAGAGATGAACTGAAGCTCCGACATCCGATCGTACAGCGCCGCGCGGACGGCCCTCCGTCTCGCCCGGCCGCGCACGCCTATGGGCGCCGCGAGCGGTCGCGGCGGCAGGATTGTCAGTTTCACCTTCGGGAACAGGCGTCGCCCGACATAGGCGGCGCTGACGCGCGAGGCCATTGTCCGCTCGGCTCCGGCGAGGCGGATCGGGGTGACGAGCGCCCCGCTCTGGTCGGCGATAAGGGCGGCGGCGTCGTAGCTTTTCATCGACTGGCCGCTGACCGCGGCGCGGGTGTCGAGGAACATGGCGAGCGGGCGTCCGCCTTCGGCTTCGCGGACGAGCGCGCGGAGGCTCAGCGGCCGGGCAGGATCAAGCGGGCGTGTGTCGGCGAAGCGAAGAAAGAGCCGCGCCGGCCAGCTTTTGGCGAGCGCAGGGTCGATCGCGAACAGCGGCGGCCGCTCCATCAGCGAGTACACGATCGGCGCGTCGAGCCACGAGACATGGTTGATCGCAATGACGTTCGGCGCTCCCGCCGGCTCGAGGTTTTCCCGCCCCGCGACCTCGAGCCGGAACAGCACGCGCCACAGGGTCCGGAGCGAGAAGGCGGCGATGTTGGCCGGCAACCGGCGGAAGAAATAGATCGCCGCCGCAATATTGGCGAAGCCGAGGATCGCGAGCGCCGTCGGCTCGCTCAAACGGAAGACCTGGAGCAGGATCATGGTTGCGAGCGATCCGCCGACCATCCAGATATAATTGAGCGCGTTGACGGCGCCGACCACCCGCGCGCGGCGGTCCTCGCCGGCCCAGGCCTGAATCGCGGCGAAGATCGGAACGACGAACAGGCCGGCCGCGGCCGAATAGGCCGAGAATCTCGAGCGCGATTCTGCAGGCCAGCGGCGCTCGTGAAGAATTGGCCGAGCGGAACTTCGCCGCTCGCGAGCGGCATCGCGGCGGTCGAAATCCCCATGTCGATCGCCAGCGCCGCCATCGCCAGGAGCAGGAACGGAGCGGGCGCGAGTTCGATGCGCCCGTGCGATAGCAACGCCGCGCCAAGCGAGCCCGCGGCGATGCCGATGGCGAACAGGAGATTGACCGCGATCTCGACATCGACGCCGCCGCCGATGCGCTGCTTGATGATGACCGGAACGAGCGACAGCGTCACCGCGCCGACCATCCAGAACCAGCTCGTCCCGATCGCGCCGACCCACTGGCGGTCGTCAGCGCGCACTTCGCGGATCACCGTCCAGGTGGAGGCGAACACGTTCTTGTTGATCTTGAGTCCTGGCGCGCCGACGCCGGTCGGAGGGATCAGGCGCGCCGAGCCGTAGCAGGCGAGCGCGACCAGCATGAGCTGTGCGACCACGCTCGCCGCCGAGCGGCCTTCGGCCGCCGCCAGGCCGCCGAACACAAGGCCGCAGATGATCGCCGCGAAGGTCGCGCCCTCGACCAGCGCGTTCCCGGACACGAGCTCCTCGCGCCGCAGATGATCGGGCAGGATGCCATATTTGATTGGGCCGAACAGCGCCGCGATGACACCGAGCCCGAACAGCGCCAGATAGAGCAACGCCGGCGAAGCGAATGCGAATCCGGCGGCGGCGATCATCTGAATGAAGATCTCCGTGAATTTGAGCCGCCGGGCGATCAGCGCCTTGTCATGCGAATCTGCGATCTCCCCGCCGAGCGCCGAAAGCGGGATCGAGGGCAGGATGAAGACCATGGTCGCGAGCAGGATCTCGAGGCTGGCCTTCTCGCCGCCAAAGCGGAAGAGAATGAGCATCACCAGCATATTGCGGATGAAATTGTCGTTGAAGGCCGAGAAGAACTGGCACCAGAACAGCGGCGCGAACCGTCGCGACGTCATCAAGGTCCGAAACATGACGGCCGGCGTCCTCAGACGGTGCTCGGACCGGATGGGACGCCGAAACGTTGCGGCGCGTCAAGCGGGGAAACGCGTTCCCGCCCGCCGCTCTTTCGTCCGCGCGCGCTCCTATTGCAGCACGTAGCGAATGCCGACTCGCAATTGCTGCGAAGCGTTGCTTTGCTTGATCGTCATGCCGGTCTGCGGGTTAATCAGTTTCGAGATTTCGCCGCTGTTGAGGTAGCGGTAGCCGATGTCGAGCGTCGTGCTGGGATTGAGCTGGAAGCCGAACCCGGCCGCGAGCGCCCAGGCAAACGTGTAAGTGGTCTCTCTGATCGACCGGTTCCAGTTCTGCTGGGCGAACGGAATATTGGGCTGCGGGGCGATGGGATTGTCGTACTTATCGAGCCAGACCTGCGGATACGCGCCGGTCGGGCTGAGGTTGGCGGCGTATGGCTGACCGTTGGCGGTTTCATAATAGTTCTGGCTTCCCGACATGATGTTCATGTTCAAGCCGAGGCCGCCGCCGACATAGGGGGTGAAGCCGCCGTAGGTTCCGAGATCGACATAGGCGTTGGCGAGGAAGGTGTTGTTGTACTGCTTGATGTCCGTCGTCCCGCTGCAGGTATTGGATGTGTCGTAGAAATAGCCAAGCTGCGGGTAGGGCGGCGTCTTGCTGGTTTTCCCGGTCAGGCCATAGGGGCAGATGACGGTTGTCTGACGCGTTCCGCCCGGGCCGGTGAGATAGTCCCAGGTGGCGTCGAAGCGCAGATAGTCGTTGAAGCGATAACCCGCTCCGACGCCGCCGGTGAAGTTGGTGGTCGACCACCCCGTTCCGGCTAAGCCTGCGTAGGGCGTGCTGAGGAGGCCGGGCGGCGGCGTTGAAAGGCTCGAGAGAGAGATGGTCGGCGCCTCGTCGAAGCTGATCCCGAGCTCGCCGCGAAGGTACCAGTTGGAGCCGACCTCGAATACGGGGGCTTGGCTCGCAGGCATCGACAGCGGCGGCGGCGCGGACCCGAACAGATCGGCGGCCGCGGCGGGCGCGGCGGCTGCGGTCAGTCCGGCGCAAGCAAGAGATAAGAGAACCTTCATCAGCCACCCCAGAATCGCCGCGCCGACGAAAGGAGAGCGGCGCTTCAGCAGAGTTCTGGCGGCTAATACTTAATTATTATTTAACTGTAACAAACTTTTATCCATGCAATACTTATTATTGCCATATTAATCAAATATAATCACGTCCGGTCGAAGCAACGATCGGCGCTGCGTGAGGTCGCGCCCAGGAGAGCCGGCGGGCTGCACGCGAGCAAGGCCCGCGGTCCCCGTTCAGGAGCGGGCAAGCAACAGCCCGAGACCGGCGAGCAGCACGCCGACAAGCTGTCGAGCCGCCAGCGGCTTTGCTTCCGTTCCCAGGAGACCGAAGCCGTCGATGAGCATCGAGATCGCGGCGATGACGAAAAAATAGAGGATGAACGTCTGGCTGGGGCCAAGCCTCGGCGCAACGAAGGTGAGGCCGGCGAGGATAAACGCCCCCATCATCCCGCCCGCGACGGCCTTCCACCCGTGAGCCTCGACGAGGTTCGCTTCCGGAAGAGGGAGACGATAGATCGCGACAGCCACAACAACGAGCGTCAGCGCCGAAACAGTGGCGGACATGGCGCCGACCCAGATCGCGCCGATGCCCGCCCTTGCCGCCGCGCCGTTGGTCATGGCCTGCAGAACCTGGAAGCAGCCGCACGCCATCGCTATGAGCCAGAATTGCACCCTCACGTCCCTCACGAGTTCAGTTTCCCGTCGATGTAGTGCGTCCGGCCGATGAACGACGACAGGCGCTTGGCGAAGTCCCGACGCACGCGGGTAAGCGGGGGCCGGCTCCGCCGCCAGGGCGGCGCCGAGGGCGCCTCGGCCAGCTCCGGCCAGGGCGAGCGTGAGAACCATTCGCGGTAGTTGCGGGCGAACCGCGCCTCGCCGCGCCAGAGCTTGAGCTCCCATGGTTTCGGCGCGTTGACGAAATGGAGCACGATCGGCTCGATCCGGCGCTCGAGGTCGAGCAGGAACAAGTCGCCCATGAAATTAAAGCGGGGCGACAGCGGCGCGAAATCGCCGTGAAGCGTCGCGTTGAGCGCGTCCTGCTCGTTGAAGGGAAACCGCTCCGGGGTGTCGCGTAGCGCTCGCGCCACCTGCTCGGCGAGCGTGCGCCTGCGCCATTCGGCGCGGTCGATCGCCATCAGGCCGGCGTTGAAATAGGGGGTGTGGAGCGAAAGTCCGAGCGAGCGGCGCGCTCGCTGGAACTGCCGCGCCAGCGCATCGCCCTTGAAGTCCATGAGAAAGATCATGTCATAGGCCGCGGCGAGCGGCCTTCCGTTCAGATCGAAGCTTTCGAGCCGCTTGAGGCCCGGGCGGACGATGAGCATGTCGGAATCGATCGAGACGATCCGCTCGAAGTGCGCGGGCAGGATTTCGTCGAGAAACAGGCGGCGGAAGACGGCGCGCGAAAAACGCCCGCTCGTCCTCAAGTTCCGGTCGAAACGCGTGAAGTCGACCGGCAGGAGTTCGATGCGGTCGCGGAGCGATCGGTCGAGCTTGTCGAAGCCGGGCGGCACGTCGTCGGGCTCGCAAGCGACGACAATCTCCTGGCGTCCGTCCGGCTCGGCCTCAATGAGCGAGGCGATCGTCCGGATCGCCGGCGGAAAGAACGCGCGGTCCGGCGTGAAACAATAAGCAGTCCGCATGCCGTTCCCTTAAGCTGAGCCAAATCGACCCAGGGTCATGGGTCCGGCTCAGCGGTCAATGGGCCGCGAAGCAACTCAGGCGCCGCAGCCGTTTCGTGTGGCACTCATAAAAGCACGGCAGCCGGAGGAAAAACATGGACCGCATCGATCGGCGTACAGCTCTCAAGGTCGCGGGGGCTGCTGGGATTGCCCTTCCAGTCGGCGCTGCTCAGGACCCGCTCACGACAAGCGGGGCTCGCGCGCAAACGCCGCCGCAGACATGGCCAAACCGGCGCCCATCGTCCAGGCCCCCATGGGAGGCCATGTGAGCGTTGACATGCCGGCAGACGCGCTCGAGCATCTCGGGCGCGCTTAGAGCATGATGCGATTTGCCGGAACCAAACTCGTCATTGCGAGCGGAGCGAAGCAATCCAGGGAACGTCGGACGCCCTGCGTTCCCATGGATCGCCGCGTCGCTTCGCTCCTCGCGATGACGATTCCACGACAACCCAACTCGCGCTAAACCGCTATCCGGCTCTTCTCGATAGGGTCGACAATCCCAGCCTTGGTCTATCCCCGGCTTAATCCTGCTCGCCGATCGTTTGGGCGTAGGTCTTGCCGTACGGGTAGAAGCGCTCCTTATGGCCTTGCTCCCAAGCCGCTTTGAGCTCGGGCGTCGTGATGTCCCAATCCGGCCGGCACTTCCTGGTGAGCGCACGCAGATCCTGGCGGAGATCCTCCATTGTTGGGCGGCCGAAGAACCAATAGCCATTATAGATTTTATGAACGACGAGACCCGGCTCGAGCACAATCGTATAGGGAATCATCGGGTTGTGGACCGGGTCGGTATATTCAGCGATGTCCAGGTCCTTTTGGACGGTGCGCCTCGGGTCGGAGAGAAAAGGCCAGTGGGCGCCGATTCCGCTGCGATATTCATTCGTCTCGACAATAGAGTCGGTGCTTATCGTGACGAGCCGGCAATAGCCGACCTCGATCTCGCGATGGAGCTGAACAAGGCCCTCGGCCTGGCGGCGGTCCTTGGGACAATAACCTCCACGGCTGAGAACGAGAACCATCGGATGCTGTCCTTGCAGCTCTGACAGCTTGCGGTGTTTCGCAGTGTGGTCGGAAAGCTCGTAGTCGGGGAAGACTGCGCCCGGAACGATGTCGGATCGCATGTAGAGACCTCCAAATTGAACGCGCGTCGACTTAGGCGCTGCCCGCCGTCGTCAATGACGCCGCAACAGAGCAGTGAGCATGAGGCAGACAAAGGCGCCGACCGCGGCGGCGAGAAATCCGTCGATATAGGAGAGAACCGCGGCCTGCTTCGCCACGGCGGACCCGAGCAGGCTCGTCGCGCGCTCCGCCGCGACGCCGATGTCGCCCGAGTAAGCGCTCATGGCGCTGCGATAGGCCGCGAGCCGATCGGCCGTCTGGACGCTTAGACTATCGACGTGCAGGCCGATGAGATTGGAATGGACCTGCTCGCGAACGCGGACAAAGGTCTGCATGAAGGCGGTGCCGATCTCGCCGCCGAACAGGCGAACCGTCTGAAACAGCGTGCCGATCGTCAGCACGTCGGCCGGATTCATCGACTTCACCGCGAGCACGACGACCGCGGTCAGCGCGAACGACTGGCCGATCGCCTGCAAGATCTGCGACGGCAGAAAATCATCGGTCGCCCAATCCTGGGTAAGAAAGGTTCCCATGAGACAGGCGACGCCGATGAAAATCGCGCCGATCGCGAGGATCCAACGCGGTTCGATACGCGACAAAAGCCAGCCCAAAGGCAGCACGATCAGAAATTGGGGCAGCGCGATCCACAGCAGAACCGCGCCGACCTGCAACTCGCGGTAGTCCTGGACGACCTGGAGATAGGTCGGAATGATATAGGCGGTCGAGAGGATGATGAAGCGGAAGCCGGCGAGGATCAAAAGGATCGGCACGATCCCTTCCCTCGCCAGCAGTCGAAGGTTGAGAAATGGCTTTTCGATGTAAAGCTCGCGCCCGACGAAGGCGAGCGTCAGCAGGGTTCCCGAGAGCAAGAGCCCATTGACGAGACCGTTATTCACCCAATCGAGGCGGTTGCCCTGGTCAAGGCCGGCGTAGAGCAGAGCAAAGCCGATACCGGAATAGGCAAGTCCGGGCCAGTCGAGGTCGCGCAACAGCGCGAGGTTGATTTTCTCGCGCGGCGCTCCGTACCAGATGCACGCGAACATCAGAGGCACCGCGATGCAGAATTGCCATTGGATCCACCGCCATGAGAAGTTTTCCGTGTACCAGCCCTCGAGCGAGGCCGAGACGTTCTGCGACAGTTCCGAGTTCATCGCGTAGACGGCGAGACCGTAGACGACGAGGCGCTGCGGCAGATTGCGGACAATGAAGCCGATGGTGAGCGGGATGAAGGTCCCCGTGCCCACGCCGGCGAGAAATTGCGCGGTGAGGAAGGCGGTAAGATTGGGCGACAACGGCCCGAGCAGGGCGGCGATGAACAGAAGCGCCATTCCATGCAAAAGGATGCGCCTGACGCTGAAAATGGCGCCGAGATAGGGGCAGGCGACGCCGACGAGCATCTGCCCGACGCCGAAGCTGGTCGTCATCCATGCGCCCTCGTCAAACCCGAAGTGCAGCCCGCCGCGCAGGTCGGCAAGCCCAAAGGTCGTGATGCGGCTGCCGGTGAATGACAGGATCGCGCCAATCAGAACGCCGAGGATGCCGACATAGGGCCTGAGCGTATCGGGCCTGAGGCGGATGTAACGGGTTCCGCTCGCGTGAGCAGCGATGCCGGCGCAAGTGATCGGAGCGGGAGTGGGCGCGGGCGGCTCGGGGCCATCCCTGGCGAGCGGGGCAGGAACCACGGTCACGGGCGCGGCGCGACGCTTGCGGCAGCCCCGCTGCCGCCCTGCGGCGGAGTGGCGCCGGTATCGATCGTCGCCTCGACCGACATTCCTGGCCGCACCAGCGATCCAAGCGACTCATTCTGGTCGAGGACGATCTTCACCGGAACCCGCTGCACCACCTTGGTGAAGTTGCCGGTGGCGTTGTCGGGCGGCAGCAGAGCAAAGGTGCTTCCGGTCCCGGGCGACCAGCTGTCGACATGGCCGGTGAGCTTGAGATCAGGGAAGGCGTCGACCGAGATCCGGGCCGGCTGGCCGAGCCGGACGTTGGTCATCTGGGTTTCCTTGTAATTGGCGACCACCCAGATGTTGGGCAAGGGCACAATGGCGATCACCTGCGTGCCGACATTGACGAACTGACCCAGCCGTACCTGCCGCTGGCCGACCAGACCATCCGCCGGCGACAGGATGCGCGTGTAACGCAGATTGTCGCCTGCGAGCGCAAGCTGCGCCTCCGCCGCGTGGATTTGCGCCTGGAGCTGTTTTTCCTGGATGTCGATCGCGGCCAGCGCCGCCTTCTGCTGGTCAAGCTGAGCCTCGTTCAGCCGCCGTTGGGCGATGGCCCGCTTGGCGTTGTCGTCGGCCTGCTCGACCAACTGTTGCGTGCCGGCGATTCCGGTCCTCAAGAGGTCGCGCTGGCGCTTGTCCTCGAGCTGGTAGCGCAAGACGTCGGCCTCGATGGCGTCGATCGTCGCCTCGGCCTGCTGGACAAGCGATTGCTGCACGATCCGCTGATTGGCGAGATTGGCGAGCGTCGCCTCGGCGGCGGCGAGATTGGCCTGAGTCAGGTCGAGCTGGGCCTGATAGTCGGAAGGGTCGATCACCGCGAGAAGGTCGCCCTTGCGCACGATCTGGAAGTCATTAACCGGCATTTCCGTGATGTTCCCCGACACCCGGGCGGATAGCGGCGTCACGTCGCCGGCGACGAACGCGTCGTCGGTTGATTCGAAGCGAGCGGCGCCGGTCCAGCGGTCCCAATGACCGGCGGTGTACCAGATGAGCCAAGCGGCGAAAACGAGAAGGAGGATCCGCAAAAGCGGGAAAAGCCAGCGCCTCGTCCAGCGCTCGGCGGAGGCCCTGGTTTCGGCCGGCGCGCTATCAGTCGGCTTCGTATCGGTCATCGCAGTCTAGGGAGACCGCACTCGAGCCGAAAGTGCAAGAGCCTGGCGATCGCGCCGACCCGCTGTCTCCTTTCGCTCGACGGTCGAGGCCCGGCTCGCGCTCAACCCGGCTTTCACTGTCTCCCGCACTCGCGCCTTATGGACGGCGACGAGCGACGATCCGGCGCCTCGGACCCAGCTTGAGCCCATTCTTGAAGGCTCGCGCAAAGCCGGCGTACCCGAGGCGTGAGCGGCATCCCGCGGATTTCGCCGGTGGTGAACGTCCTATCGGGCCTCGTCGCTCGCCGGCTCGGCGTGGCCAACCACCCGGCGCGCTTCCGGAAATGCTCGGCGCACCGAGCGCTCGAGCGAATCGACGGCGTCGTGCACGCTCTCGACCGGCGTCGCCGGATCGACGCGACAGTGGAAAAGGACAATCACTCCGTCTGGGGTCTCGCGCACGCGCACATTGTGGATGTCGCGCAGGCGCCCCTGCGCCGCCGCCGTTGCGGCGAGCGAAGCCTCGATGCGGCGCGCGAGATCCGGCTCGGCGAGTTGACCGCGCGCTTCCGGCTCGGCCGGCTCGATATGGGTCTCGACCTCGACCCCGTCGCCGATTTCCTCAGCGACGGCGTCCTCGAGCGCTGAGGCGAGCGTGTGGGCGTCTCCGAGCGACATCGCGCGGTCGACTTCGAGATCAAGCGCGACCGACTTGCGTCCTTCGATCTCCTGGATGGTGACGTGGTGGACCGGCAGGCCTCTTCGCGCCGCAATCACAAGCACGCGCTCGAGGATCGTCTCGTCGTCGAGCTTGAGCGGGTTGGCGGTGATGGTGAGTTCCGCCTCGGGCCAACGCCGGGCGATCAGCGCCAGCAACTCGGCCTTGATCGCCGCGACCCGTTCGAGCGGCAGGGTGCGGGAGACCGAAACGATGACCTCCCCGACGATCATCGGGCCGGTGGGGCGCAGCCGGATCGCTTCGATTCCCGCGACCCCGTCGGCATTGATGACGAGGGAGCGGACCGCTTCCGTCAGCCCCTCGGGCGCCCGGTCGACCAGCGCGTCGATTGTCGACCGGCCGAGGCGATAACCCGCCGCGGCGATGAAACCGGCGACGCCGATCGCGGCCAGCGCGTCGGCATGAGCATAGCCCGCCCGCGTTGCGGCGAGACCGGCCAACACCAGAACCGACGAAATAAGATCGCTCGAATAATGCAGCGCGTCGGCGAAGAGGGCGTGGCTCGAGGTCAACCGAGCCACATGGGTCAGCGTCCGCCAGCGCGCGGCGTCGACGGCGATCGAAAACAGGATTGCGCCGATGGCGAAGGCGTTGGCGTCGACCGCCGCGTCGCCGCCTCGGATGCGGCCGATCGCCTGGATCGCGACGACGATCGCGAGGGCGGCAAGAAAGCCGGTCTCGGCCAGCGCCGCCACCGCTTCGAATTTCGCATGGCCGAAAGGGTGATCGGCGTCGGCGGGCTTGTCGGCTTCGCGGACAGCGAACAGGGTCAGCGCGCTCGCCCCGATGTCGAGCGTGTTATGCGCCCCTTCCGAGATCAGCGCGAGCGAGCCGGAAGCAAAGCCGACCGCGAGCTTGACGACCGCCAGGATCGTGCTCGCCCCGACCGAGGCCGCCGCGGCGCGCTGCTTGAGCGCCGAATGCGCCTTGGCCGGATCGCGCGGCTTCGGCGCCAAAGCGCGAGGTCCCATGTCTTCAGGGCTTCCCCTTGAGATCGGAGGCGTTATGCTCCGAAGCCGGCGACGAAGCAAACCCCGAAGACGAAGCAATCAAGAAGAGGAATCCCATGGAATATCTGCACACGATGATCCGCGTGACCGACCTCAAGGCGACGATCGCCTTTTTCGAACTCATGGGATTTGTCGAGACCCGGCGGATCGAAAACGAGAAGGGCCGCTACACCCTGGTCTTTCTTGCCGCCGACGACGACGTCGAATCTGCGAAGGCGAGCCGGAAGCCGACCGTGGAGCTCACCCATAACTGGGACCCGGAGGCCTATGCCGGTGGCCGCAATTTCGGCCACCTCGCCTATGCGGTCGATGACATCTATGCGACCTGCGCCAAGCTCAAGGCGGCGGGCGTGACCATCAACCGGCCGCCGCGCGACGGTCATATGGCGTTCATCCGCACGCCGGACAACATCTCGATCGAGCTCATCCAGAAGGGCGAGTCGAAGCCGCCGGCCGAGCCCTGGGCGTCGATGGCGAACACCGGCGTGTGGTGAAATCCGCCGCCCCTCAAGCGAGCAAGAAATCGCGCACGATGCCGACCTGATCCTCCGCGACCAGCGCCGGCGCGTGGCCTATTCCAGGAAATTCGATCAGCGTGGCCTTCGGACCGCGCCGGGTCATCTCTTCAGCCGCTTCGTGAGTCAGGAGATCGGAAACAGCGCCGCGCAAAACCAGCGTCGGACATTGGATCGCCTCCCACATCGGCCACATGTCAGCGTCCTGGAGCGGTCCAGCCTTGAACGCGTCGGCGATCCGCGGATCGTAGGCAAATCCCCATCCTCCCTCTGGCTTTTGGCGCGCGGTGTCTTTCGCCATCTTCCGCCATTGCTGGTCCGTCAGCGGGCCGAAGGGCGCCGCGAGCTTGCGAATCGCCGCCTCGAACGCCTCCAACGACGGAAAGGTCGGGTCGAGCCCGACGTAGGCCGCGATCCTCTCCAGGCCTTCCTTCGACAGAAAGGGGCCGATGTCGTTGAGAACGAGCTTACGGATTGGGTTTCCCGGCTGCGCTGCGACGATCATGCCAATGATGCCGCCCATCGACGTTCCGAGCCAATCGACGCTATCGACGTCGAGTCTCGCAATCAGCGCCGCGCAGTCCTGGACATAGAGCGGGTAGGCGTATTCGGCCGGAATCTTGAGCCACTCGCTGCGCCCGCGTCCGGGCATGTCCGGGCAGATCACGCGATAGCGCGCCGACAGCGTCTCGGCGATCACGTCAAAATCCTTGCCGTTACGGGTGAGGCCGTGAACGCACATCAGCGTTGGCGCGCCAGGCGGGCCCGGCCATTCGCTGTAAACAACACGGTGAAAGCCTGATGGGCCAAGGCAATGCAAATTGCGTTCGATCATCAATCATCCGGCTCCGAGCGGAAGAGGCCGGACCTTGGGTGTTTCGTCGTCCGGGCCGGGCGACATTGGCGCGCGCGACCCCCTTGAGCAAGTCTGGATCGAGTGCTGGACAGCCGAGCGCCCCCGCGAGACAAATGGCCATGAGCCTCGTCGATGACGCCGGGCCGAAAGCCGAGCCGCCGCCGGCGCCGCTCGCCGAGCGGCTGCGGCCGACGACGCTCGCGGAGATTTCGGGCCAGGAGCATCTGACTGGGCCGGATGGGGCGCTGACCCGTCTGCTTGCCGCGCCGTCGCTTGGCTCGATGATCTTCTGGGGGCCGCCGGGGAGCGGCAAGACGACCGTCGCGCGGCTGATCGGCGCCTCGCGCAACGACGCGTTCGTCCAGGTCTCGGCGATCCATTCGGGAGTGGCCGAGCTTAAGAAGATTTTCGAGGCCGCGCGAGCCCGGCGGTCTCAGGGTCTCGGCACGCTGTTGTTCGTCGACGAAATCCACCGCTTCAATCGCGCGCAGCAGGATTCCTTCCTGCCGGTGATGGAGGACGGCTCGATCACGCTCATTGGCGCGACGACCGAGAATCCGTCGTTCGAGCTCAACGCATCGCTGCTCTCACGCGCGCGTGTGCTCGTTTTTCGCCCGCTCACGCCGGAAGCGCTCGAGGCGCTGCTTCGACGCGCAGAGCGCCTCCTGGCAAAGCCGCTGCCGCTCGACCCTGAAGCGCGCGAGGCGCTCATCGGCATGGCCGACGGCGACGGCCGCGCGGCGCTGACGCTTGCCGAGGAAGTGTGGCGCGCCGCCCGCCCGGGCGAGATGCTGGACAAGGCGCGGCTCACCGAGGTCGTGCAGCGGCGCGCCCCGATCTACGACAAGGCGCAGGACGGACATTACAACCTGATCTCGGCCCTGCATAAGTGCGTGCGCGGCTCCGATCCCGACGCGGCGCTCTACTATCTCGCGCGGATGTTCGACGCCGGCGAGGACCCTCTGTTCATCGCCCGGCGGGTCGTGCGCATGGCCTCCGAGGACATCGGGCTTGCCGACCCGCAGGCGCTCGTCGTCGCCAATGCGGCAAAGGATGCTTACGACTTTCTCGGCTCTCCGGAGGGGGAACTGGCGATCGCGGAAGCGGTGGTCTATGTCGCGACCGCGCCGAAATCGAACGCCGTCTACAAGGCGTTCGGGGCCGCGCAGGAATTGGCCAAGGCGCACGGCTCGCCAGCGCCGCCGAAGACGATCCTCAATGCCCCGACGCGGCTCATGAAGCGCGAGGGCTACGGCGCTGAATATCAATACGACCATGACGCCCCCGATGCTTTCAGCGGGCAGAACTACTGGCCCGAGTCAGTCGGCCGACACACGCTCTACGAGCCGGTCGAGCGCGGCTTTGAGCGCGAGATCAGGAAGCGGCTCGAATACTGGGCGCGGCTGCGGAAGGAGCGGGGCGAGGGGTAAGGCGAGGCCCTCATCCGTCCGGCGGACGAGAACACTGGAAAGGAAAACAACTTGCGAGTTGTGTGACCTTCGTCACAGACTCGTTTCGAGCTGCCCTCTAACTGACTGTTTCTCCGTATTGTATTGGTGATCCGATCGGCCGGACAACATTGTTCATAGGACAATGAAGCGGGAGGCGCGCGACCATGGCGACTGCTACGAAAGCCGGACATGAAATCTCCGAACTGGCGGCTAGCGCCGTGGACAGGGTCCAAGCCCGCAAAAAGCGCATGATCGCCAGGGCGGGTTTCCAGGACGGTTCACGACCGGACGCGGAGCCCCACCGCCGGCGCGGCCTCGCCCGCCTGAAGGCCGCAACGGGCGGCGGCCCCACCAAGGTGCTGCGAATCGGCATCACGAATGCGCTCAGCTACAACGACTACTCGGCCGCGCTCGCAATCGGCACGAAAGGCGCGGTGGCCAACGTCATTCTTGATACCGGGAGCAGCACGCTGGCGGTCGAACCCGCCGTTTACAGCGGCGCGGGCGACCAGGACCTCAAGCCCACCACGCTGACTCAGCTGGTCCTGTACGGGACGGGCGGCTGGGGCGGACCGGTTGTCAACACCACGGTCACCCTCGGCGCGGGCGCCGGGCAGGTCGGCCTGCCCACCTGCCCAGTCGCGATCACTT
Organism: uncultured Alphaproteobacteria bacterium; assembly: GCA_963794155.1. Taxonomy (GTDB): domain Bacteria; phylum Pseudomonadota; class Alphaproteobacteria; order Rhizobiales; family Beijerinckiaceae; genus Roseiarcus. The sequence goes on from CAWCCX010000017.1 coordinate 120,240, forward strand.
CAGTGCAGCAGAAGGGAAATTTTCAGGGCGTGACCGGCATCATGGGGCTTGCCTACAACGGCTTGAACACCGCTTACGACTTCAAGAGCTACCTTGCCCAGGAGAGCAAGACCGCGACCTATCCGTGGCCCTTCGGCAAGGTCTGGACGGCCTTCTATAAGGGCTTCAGTGCGTTGCTCCAACGGACCCAGGCCCCCCAACTCTCCTTGAAGCCCTACTTCGACCAGTTGGAAGAGGCCGGCGTGGTGGCCAACAAGTTCGCCTTTTACACCCTGCGGTCCTGGAGCAGCCTGCGCAGTGGGACAACCGCGGCCGCCATCGCCAACGATCCGCTCAACAAGGGCTACTTCATCCTGGGCGGGGGCGAGGAGCAAAACGACCTCTATACGGGCGCATTCTCCGCCGTGACGGTGCTGCACGACGTCTACTACAACACCAATCTGAAGTCGGTGCGAGTGGATGGGTGCGCCGCTCACCCGGCTGCCGCGCTGCAGCAGCAATATTACCAGGACATGATCTCCAACTCGATCGTGGACAGCGGCACCAGCGACCTGACGCTGGCGCAGGACGTCTATCAGGCGATCCTGCAGGGCCTGCAGCAAAAGAATCCCGCTTTCGCCCAGGCCATCAAAGCGGGCGCCAACGTGGGCCAGGGCGGCGTCCCGGCCTCTTCGCTGAATCTGGCGCAGTGGCCTAACATCTACTTCACGCTCGAAGGCGAGAACGGCCAAGATGTCGAGCTCGCCTGCACGCCGCAGACTTACTGGCAAACCGATTTCCCCGCGGCTGGCCGCGCGGTCCTTCAGATCAGCGGTCCGCTCGACGCAGCGAACCAGTCGATCCTCGGCCTGCCGTTGCTGAATAACTACTACGCGGTCTTTGACCGCACCCAGGACGTGAACGGCGTCATCAAATTTGCAAAGATCAAACCCCCCGCCTAAGGCTGTGCCGGGCTGAGTTCCATGGCCTCGCCGACGATGCACGTGTCCGTACCAAAAGGTCAGCCGCCACGAACGTGCAAAGTAGGGCGCTAGTGTGCACTCTTGAACTTCGCCTTCAGCGCCTTCACCACATTGGCCGGCGCGAAGGGCGAGGCGTCGCCGCCCATCGAGGCGATCTGGCGCACCAGCGTCGCGGTGATCGGCCTGACCGGCGAGGAGGCGGGCAGGAAGACGGTGCGGATTTCCGGCGCCATCGCGCCGTTCATGCCGGCCATCTGCATCTCGTAATCGAAATCGGTCGAATCCCGCAGGCCGCGCACGATCAGCGTCGCTCCCGCCTTGCGCGCCGCCTCGACCGCAAGTCCGGTGAATTCGACCACCTCGAGCTTGCAGTGCGCCCTCTTCATGATCGGGGCCGCCGCCTCGCGGATGAGCTTTAAGCGCTCCTCGACCGTGAACAGCCCAGCCTTGTTCGGATTGGAGCCGACGCCGACGACCAGCCGGTCGCAGAGCGCCGCCGCATGCTCGATCACGTCGAGATGACCGTTGGTCATCGGATCGAAGGAGCCGGAAAAGAAGCCGACGCGGGTCATCGGCCCAAGGGTTAGCCCGCCCCGGGGGCGGCGACAAGCCGACTTGCGCGGCCTGCGCCGTGAGGGAGCCGCCGTTGAGTCCAACTGCGGTTCGGGCTAAAGGCGCGGCCAAACGCTTTCAAGACCGAAAGACCTTTGACCATGCCGACCGCCAAGGCCAGCGTTCCGACCGCCAACGCCGCCAAATATCTCCAGCAGCTTTGCAAGCATTGGAGCCACAAACTCGAGGTCGAGCTTTCGGAGCGGAAAGGCGTGGTCCGATTTCCGGCCGTGGTCGTTCGGTTCGATGCCGGCGACGATGCGCTGCTGGTCACGATCGAAGGCGAAGCGAGCGAAGAGGTCGAGCGGATGAAAGGCGTGGTCGCCAGCCACCTCTACCGGTTCGCTTTCCGCGAAGCGCCGCTGAAATTCGGTTGGTCCGGGCCTGAGGGCGGCTGAAGAGGAGACGCAGAAACGTGAACGCTGACGACATGCGCGCGGTCCAGGCGCCGCTGAAGGAACGCTACCGCGCCGACCCAAAGGCGGGGCTGGTGACGCTGAGAGCCAGGGGCGCGCTTGATTCCGCCGCGATCGCCTGCAAGGTCGAGACCGGACGGGCGCTTGCGGTCGCCGGGCTTCACCGCGCGACCGGGGGAAGCGGCGCCGAGCTTTGCTCCGGCGACATGCTGCTCGAGGCGCTGGTCGCCTGCGCCGGGGTGACGCTGAAGGCGGTCGCGACCTCGATGGGGATCGCGCTGCGCTCGGGCGAGGTCACGGCGGAGGGCGATCTCGATTTTCGCGGGACGCTCGGCGTCGACAAGCAGGCGCCGGTCGGGTTCAAGGACATCCGCCTCAAGTTCGCGCTGGACACCGACGCGCCGCAGGAGCAGCTCGACACGCTCTTGAAGCTCACGGAGCGTTACTGCGTCGTGCTGCAGACGCTCAGACACTCGCCGAAGATGGAAGCGATGCTCGCGCGGGCGTAGGTCGCCGCCTGGAGGCTACCGCATTCACATGTTTATCGAACGGCGGACGCTTCCCTTCTCCCGCAAGGGGAGAAGGGAACGCGCAGTTCACCGGATGGGGATTTCGATCAGCGATGGGCCCTCGCGATTGAGCGCCCGGTGGACCGCGGCGCCGATCGCGTCACGATCGTCCGCTCTCTCCGCCGGTACGCCCATCGAGGCGGCGAGCGCCTGAAAGTCGATCGCCGGCTCGGCGACATCCATGCCGACGAACCGGCCGGCGACCGCATTGGCGTAGCCGAGGCTCCTGGCGACGTTCTGCAGCACGCCATAGCGGCGGTTGTTGAACACGAAGAACATGACCTTCGCCCGATAGCGCGCGGCGCTCCACAGCGCCTGCGGCGAATACATGGCGCCGCCGTCGCCGACGAACGAGGCGACCCAGCTCTTTGTCGCGAGCGCGGCGCCGACGGCGGCGGGCATGCTGCAGCCGAGCACGCCGCCGCGGGCGAAGAAGTAGCGGCCGGGCTCGGTCATGAGCAAATCCTGGACGCGGCCGAAGGTCGCGGCGGAATCGTTGGCGATCAGCGCGCCTTTCGGCAGCGCGTCGAGCGCCGCCAGCACCGCGGCGTCGGGGGTGAGCGGCGGATTCGCGCCTTCGGCCAGAATGTCCAAGCGGGTCGCCTCCCGGGCCTCGCGGCGGCGCACCGCCCACGCAGCGAGCCGCGCCGCGATCGCCTGCTGGTCGATCAGTCCCTTCAGGCGGGCGGCGGCCGCAGCGAGCGTCTGGCCGATGTCGCCGAGAAGGGCCACGTCGGCGGCGTGTTCGCGTCCGAACGCCTCCGGGTTGTCGGCGATATGCATGACCGCGACGCCCTCGGGCACCGGCTCGGCGTCGCGATAAGGGTAGGCGACGAACGCCCGTCCGCCGACCAGCACAATCGCCTGCGCCGCCTTCAGGTGGGCGCGCATGTCGGCGAAATCCGGCTTCAGCACGCCCGCCCAGCACGGATGTGAGGACGGAAAGGCGGTGCGCGAGGTGAGCTGGGTTCCCCAGACCGGGAAGCCGCCGGCCTCGGCGAAAGCGACCAGCCCCTGGCTCACGGTCGCCGCCAGATCGTCGCCAAGCAGAACGATAACCCGGTCGGGATCGAAGCCGGCGAGCTTGTCGGCGAGGCGCGCCGCGTCGGGCGAAGGGCCGAGGCGGGGCGGCGAAGACCCCCGCGGCGTTGGGTGGCTCACCTCCTGGTCGAGGATGTCCATCGGCAGCGACAGGAAGACCGGGCCGCTCGGCGGCGTGCGGCAGACCTCGAACGCGCGACGCAAGGTCTGACCGACATCCTCGCCGCGCCTGAGCTCCTTCGCCCATTTGGTCACCGGCTCGGCGAGGGCGACGAGATCGCCCGAGAGCCACGGCTCGGTCATGAGGTGACGGGTGTCCTGCTGGCCGGCGGTGACGACCAGCGGCGTCTCGCTCGCCTTGGAGGCGACGAGCACGCCCATGGCGTTGCCCAAGCCGCCCATCGCATGCAGGTTGACGAAGGCGGCGCGGCCCGAGGCCAGCGCCCAGCCGTCGGCCATCCCGACCGCCGTCGCCTCCTGCAGGCCGAGGACGTAGCTTATGTCCGGCGCGTCGACCAGCGCGTCCATCAGCGGCATCTCGGTCGAGCCGGGATTGCCGAACACATGGGTGATGCCTTCGTCGCGCAAGATGTCGAGCAGAACGTCGCGGGCGCGTCGGGTCATGAGGCGGGACTTTTCGTTCTTTGGCCGCCGTCGTCAAGAATTTCGCCACGGGCACGGGATAGCCGGCGAACGTCAGGCACTTGAACGCATCGGACGAAACTGACCGCCGCGCGGCGAGCGAGGTTACTCCTCCTCCTCGTCCCCTTCCGGCTCGCCGATCCGATCGACCGAAACCACCCGTTCCTCAACGGCGGTGTCGAACACGATCACCCCCTGGGTGGCGCGGCCGGCGATGCGGATGCCTTCGACCGGCACGCGGATGAGCTGGCCGCCGTCGGTCACCAACATGATCTCGTCCGTCTCCTCAACCGGGAAGGAGGCGACCAGCGCGCCGTTGCGGTCGTTGACGGCCATGGCGACGATGCCTTTGCCGCCGCGCCCGGTGACCCGATACTCGAATGACGAAGTGCGCTTGCCGTAGCCGTTCTCCGACAGAGTCAGGATCACCTGCTCGGCCGCGCGCATCGCATCGTAACGCTCGGGCGCGAGCACAGTCGCTCCGTTGGCGCCATCGACCCCGTTCTCGGCCTCACTTTCGGCCTCGACAATCTCGTCCGCCCCGCCCTCGGCGCGGCGCTGCTTGAGATACGTTGAGCGCTCGGCGGGGGTCGCGTCGAACGAATTGAGGATCGCGAGCGAAATGACGCTGTCGCCGTCGGCCAGCGCGATCCCGCGCACTCCCATCGAGTCGCGGCCCTTGAACACCCGCACGTCATCGACCGGAAATCGGATGCACTGGCCGCGCGCGGTGGTCAGCAGCACGTCGTCCTTGTCTGAGCAGATCTGGACATCGACGATCCGCTCGCCCTCGTCGAGCCGCATCGCGATCTTGCCGGCCCGGTTGACCTGAGCGAAGTCGCTGAGCTTGTTGCGCCTGACCGTCCCGCGGGTCGTAGCGAACATCACGTCATACGACTCCCAGGTCGCTTCGTCCTCCGGCAGCGGCATGATGGTGGTGATGCGCTCGCCCGTCTCGAGCGGCAGCAGGTTGACCAGCGCCTTGCCCCGGGATTGCGGCGCCGCCAGCGGCAGGCGCCAGACCTTCTCCTTGTAGACCTGTCCCGCAGACGAGAAGAACAGCACCGGCTGATGAGTCGAGGCGACGAACAGCCTGGCGACGAAATCCTCTTCCCGCGTCGCCATGGCCCCGCGGCCTTTGCCGCCGCGCCTCTGGGCGCGATAGGTCGAAAGGGGCGCGCGCTTGATATAGCCGCCATGGCTCACCAGAACGACCATGTCCTCGCGCTGGATAAGGTCTTCGTCCTCCATGTCGGCGTCGCTGTCGAGGATGATGGTGCGGCGCGGGGTGGCGAACTCGGTCTTCGCCTTGACGAGTTCGTCGCGGATGATGCCCATCAACCGCGCGCGCGAGCCTAAAATGTCGAGATAGTCGGCGATTTCCGTCGCCAGCCGGTTGAGGGCTTCGGCGATTTCGTCCCGGCCAAGCGCGGTCAGGCGCGCGAGGCGCAATTCGAGGATCGCGCGCGCCTGGGCCTCCGAGAGCCGGATGGCGCCGTCGGCGTCGAGGGCGTGGCGCGGATCGGCGATGAGCGCGATCAAGGGCGCCATATCGCGCGCCGGCCATAGGCGCTCCATCAGCAACGTGCGCGCAGCGCTCGAGTCGGGCGAGGTGCGGATCAGGCGAATGACTTCGTCGATGTTGGCGACCGCGATCGCGAGGCCGACCTGGATATGCGCGCTGTCGCGCGCCTTGGCGAGCAGATGCTTGGTCCGCCGCGTGACCACGTCCTCGCGAAAATCGAGGAACGCGCGCAGCATGTCGGTGAGCGTCAGCATCTCCGGCCGGCCGCCATTCAGCGCGATCATGTTGGCGCCGAAGCTCGATTGCAGGGCGGTGAAGCGCCAGAGCTGGTTGAGCACCACGTCGGCGACCGCGTCGCGCCTGAGCTCGATCACGATACGCATGCCGTCGCGGTCGGATTCGTCGCGCAAGTCCGAGATGCCTTCAATACGCTTCTCGCGCACCAGGTCCGCAATCCGCTCGATCAGCGTCGCCTTGTTGACCTGGTAGGGAATCTCGGTGACGATCAGCGCCTCGCGATCCTTGCGCAGCTCTTCGACTTCGACCTTGGCGCGCATGACGATCGAGCCGCGGCCGGTCGCGTAGGCAGCGCGGATTCCAGCGCGTCCGAGGATGGTCGCGGCGGTCGGGAAATCGGGCCCGGGAATGAGCTCCATCAGCTCGTCGAGCGTGATGTCGGGCCGGTCCATCATCGCAAGGAGCGCGTCGATCGCTTCGCCGAGGTTGTGGGGCGGGATGTTGGTCGCCATGCCGACGGCGATGCCGCCTGCGCCGTTGACCAGGAGGTTGGGGAAGCGCGCCGGCAGGACGACCGGCTCCAGCTCCTTCTCGTCGTAGTTCGGCTTGAAGTCGACAGTGTTCTTGTCGAGATCGTCGAGCAGGGCGAGCGCTAGGGGGTCGAGCCTCGCTTCGGTGTAGCGGGAGGCCGCGGGAGGATCGCCGTCGACCGAGCCGAAGTTGCCCTGGCCGTCGATGAGCGGCGCGCGCATCGAGAAGTCCTGCGCCATCCGGACCAGCGCGTCGTAGATCGCCAGATCGCCGTGCGGATGGTACTTGCCCATCGTGTCGCCGACGGTGCGCGACGACTTGTTGTAGGGGCGGTCGGGGGTGAAATTGAGCTCGTACATCGCGTAGAGGATGCGCCGATGGACCGGCTTCAAGCCGTCGCGAACGTCGGGCAGCGCGCGGCTCACGATCACGCTCATCGCGTAATCGAGATAGCTGCGTTTCATTTCGTCGAGGATCGAGACGGGTTTGATGTCGGCCGGTCCGCCGGGAGCGGGCCGTTCGTCAAGAGTATCGGGCAAGAGGAAGAGGTCCTTAGCGCAACTCGCGTTGCCGGGGTTTAGCGGATTTCAAGCCCGCGCGCCATAGCCTCGGGGGTCTTGCGCGCCAATATATTCTGAAATAATTTCAAGATGTTATCGATACCGTCGGCGTCGAGGGCGCTTTGGGGACTTACCGGCCTGATTGGGGCATGAGCGCGTCTTTGACAAAGGCCGCGCAATTGACGCGACCTATCCGCATTGCCGCGCGCGAGACGCGGCGGGGAGACTCCTTCCATGACCATCGCCATCTGGTGCATTTTAATCGCCGCGACGTTGCCGTACGTCCCGTTCAGCTATGTCAAGGGCCTCGACCCGAACCAGCCGCGCTTCCATGTGGGCGATCTGACCGGGCGGTCCGCGCGGGCCTATGGCGCCCATCTCAACGGCTTGGAGACGTTTCCGTGGTTCGCCGCGGCGGTGATTGTTTCCCACATGATTGGCGGTCCGAGTACGACGGCGAATGTCTTGGCGGTCGTTTATGTCTTGTTGCGGATCGGACACATGGCGGCCTATGTCGCAGATCGCCAGCCGTTGCGCAGCGCGGCCTTCGGTGTGGCGCAACTCGTCGCGGCGGCGATTTTCATCCTCCCGGTTTTTCGCTAGCGATTCTGCGGGGGCTCACGATGCGCCGCCTCTCAGCGCCCGCCTGCGACGTCGAGGAGCGCGCCGGTCACGTAAGACGCGGCGTCGCTGATCAGCCATATCGCCGCTTCGGCGATTTCCTCGGCCTTGGCCGGACGCCCGAGCGGGGCGGTGGCGCCGAGGACAAAGGCCCGGTCGGGCTCGCCGCCGCTGGCGTGGATTTCCGTGTCGACGAGACCGGGACGGATTGCGTTGACCCTCACGCCCTCGGGGCCCAGCTCCTTGGAGAGGCCCAGGGTCAGGGTGTCGATCGCGCCTTTGGATGCGGCGTAGTCGATATAGAGGTTCGGCGAGCCCAGGCGCGCGGCGGCCGACGACATCAGCACGATCGATCCGCCGGCGCCGCCGAGCGATTTCGACATCCGCCGCGCGGCTTCACGGGCGGTGAGAAAGGCGCCCAGCACATTGACCTCGAAGATGCGCGCCATGCGCTCGGCGCTCATGTCGGCGAGTTTGGCGGCCGGCGCGACGATGCCGGCGTTGGCGATCACCGCGGTCAAGGGTCCGAGCGCCTTGGTCGCCGCGTCGAACATCGTCAGCGTATCGGCTTCGACCGCGACGTCGCCCTTCAATGCGACCGCGCGCCCGCCGCCCTTGGTGATCGTCTCGACCACCGCGTCGGCCGCTTTGCCGTCCTCCCGATAGTTGACGCCGACCGACCAGCCGTTCTTCGCAGCAAGCAGCGCGCAGGCGCGGCCGATGCCGCGCGATGCGCCGGTGACGAGAAGGGCTTTGGCGGACATCATAGACCCAGCTGAGGGCGGGCGAGAGGGGCCGGCCCAAGGGCGCGAACGCCGATCCGCCATCCGACGGGCGCGGAAAGGAGATCGGAGCCGAGCCGCAGGCGCCGAATATCGGCCGCAACAAAATCCAAATTCGTGCGCAACAGAATCCAAGCCCGGCGCAACAGAACCCAAATCCCACGCAACAAAATCCAAATCCGGCGCAACGAAAGCAAAATTGCATTTCCTTCCGCGCTTCTCAATTTTTCAATCGGTTGGTCTCGATTTGGGCGACGATCGGAGGTTTCCCCGCACCCATCGACAAGGAAATTACACATCTCTTGCGCGCCATCCCTTGCTGGTCCGCGAGCCCTTCTGGTTGAAAGAAGGCACCCTAGCATACATTCGGAAAACCTGCAATGAAAATCTGCGCGTCGCGCACGTTCGCCCCGATGCGCGGCCTCGCTCGCCGCTTTGGCTGGTTACGGAGGCGCGCCGGCATCCGGGCGCTCAATCCAGCATAGCCTCGATGTCGGAGGCGAGCTTCTCCGGCTTGTCGGTCGGCGCGTAGCGGCGGACGACATCGCGCTTCTGGTCGACCAGGAACTTGGTGAAATTCCACTTGATCGCCTGGGTGCCGAGCAGGCCCGGCGCCGCCTGTTTCAGCGCCTTGTAAAGCGGATGCGCGTTTTCGCCGTTGACCTCGGTCTTGGCGAACATCGGGAACGTCACATCGTATTGATCCTTGCAGAAGCTCTGGATCGCGCGCTCGTCGTCCGGCTCCTGATGGCCGAACTGGTCGCATGGGAACCCGAGCACGGCGAAGCCGCGGTCGCGAAACCGCCGGTGCAGCGCCTCGAGTCCCGCATATTGCGGCGTGAAGCCGCACTGGCTCGCGAGATTGACGATGAGCAGCGCCCGGCCCGCGAAATCGGCGAGCGCCGCCGCCTTGCCGTCGATGGTCTTCAAGGCGATGTCGGCGGGGAGGGGCATCCAGGGCTCCAGACTTACGCCCAAACCTTAGTCGCTTTGGCGCCCCGGGGCGAGGTTCGCGATGGCCGTTTACCGTCTTGGTTTGAATGTCAGCGGGGGCGTTGCGCGGCTGAATATTTTCATTCACTTCTGTTGCGTCAGAAGTGGAGGTGACGATGAAAAAAATTGCGATCAGACTGCTGGGAGTCGTAGTTATTTCCGCGACCCTGTCGTCGGCGGTTTCGCCCGCGTTTGCGCTGGGCGGCTGCGGTCCGAACCGTCATCGCAATGGCTGGGGCCAGTGCGTCTGGGGCGGCCAGAATCAGGACTGGTGCCTGAGAACAACGGGCCATCCGGCCACGCGTATGCCCGATGGGACGTTGCGCTGCTTGCACTACTGAGCGTTGGCGTCGCTGACGCGCCCGGCGTCATCCACGAGCGTTCAGGGCGCGCGGCGGGTCGCCGCGCCGGGCCAGTCGGGGCGGAGTGAACGGCGAGCGCCATTGTGCTCCGCCCGCCCCAAATCGTGATGGGATCGCCCGTCCCGTTGCTCCCGGATGCACGCTATCAGATCGTCATCTGGACGGCCGCCTTCCCCGAGGCGTGATGCGCTATCGCGACTGGTGAAGGCGCCGACGGCCATCCGGGCGTCGACGGCGCCCGCGGGCGGCTCGGCGCCTCCGCCCCATTGACATCTGCGCCAGTGTCAATTCCACTCCTGAGCGTCGCAAAACCGCGGCGCGACAAAGGAAGCGCCATCATGGCCGCTGCGAACCCCCTCCCGCCCGGCGGCAATGGGCTGCCGCTCCTTGGCGAGACGCTCGCCTTCGCCAACAATCCGTTCGGCTTCATTCGTGAGCGCCACGCCCGCTATGGCGACGTCTTCCGCACCAACATTCTCGGCAGTCCGACCGTATTCTTCGTCGGCCCCAAGCTCGCCGCGACCTATCTCGATCCGGCCAAGATCCAGCGCGAAGGCGCAATGCCGGCAAATCTGATGGCGCTGTTCGGCAGAAACCCGGACATCGTCCCGCTGCTCGACGGCGACGCGCATGCGCAGCGCAAGCGGAGCCTGCTCGCGGCGTTTTCGCGCGACGCTGTCGCGAGTTACCTGCCGGATCTGCAGAGCCGGATCGAAACGCTGCTCGCAAAGTGGCTCGCGAACGGCGAAGGACCGGTGACGGCCGACCTGAAGAGGCTCGCGATCGAATGTCTGTCCGGGGCCGTCTTCGGTCTCGGACCGGGAGACGAGCTCACGCGCCTGCTTGCCGAAAACGAGATCCTCGGCAGGGCGTTCGTTGCGCTGCCGATCAATCTCCCCGGGACCGCCTACGCAAAGGGCCTCAAGGCGCGCGATCGGACCCTAGCGCTGCTCGAGGAAATCGTCAGGCGTCACATCAATTCGCCGCCCGCTGAGCCCGACGGTCTCTCGCGCATCCTCGCCGCGGCAAGGGACGCGGGCGCGCCGCTAGACGCCGGGACCGCCGCGCGCGAGATGCACCACTTCCTTCTCGCGGGTCAGATCGTCTTCGCCGAACTGGCTGCGACCCTGCGCGCGCTTCACGAGCATCCGGAGGTGCGTGAACGTCTGCGCACGGAGGTGCTCGCCAACGCGCCCTCGGGTGAGATCGGTCCGGCCCAATTGCGCGCGATGCCGTACCTCATGCAGGTGGTCGACGAGGTAAAGCGGACCTGCCCGAACGTGCCGATGAGTTTCGGGCGCGCGAAGCGCGACATCGACGTCGCCGGCTACGCCATTCCCCAGGGCGCCCTGGTGATGCTGGCGATCCACGAGAGCAATCTCGATCCGATCTTCATGGCGCCGGAGACCTTCGACCCCGACCGCTTCTCTCCGGAGCGCGACGAGAAGAAGCGCGCGCCGGACGCTTTCATGCCTCAGGGCGCGGGCGCCCTCACGTTCCACAAGTGCGCGGGCTATGATTTCGCGACCATGATGATGCAGCTCTTCGCCGCGCTGGCGTTGAGAACGACGACATGGGATCTGCCGCCGCAGGACCTGTCGCTCAAATGGGTGGTTCCCCCAGAGCACAAGAGCGGCCTCCTGGTACGCTGGTCCAGGAGCGGCTGAAGGGGTTCCTGGCCTTGCGCCAGGAGAAATCGCGCCGCCGTCTCAGAACGGAATGTCGTCGTCGATCGGCCCGGCGCCGCCGCCGGTCGAGAGCGCCGGGCGGCGGTCGGCCGCTGAGGACTTGCCGAAGCTCTGGCGCTCCGCGCGCTCCTCGGCGGGGAAGCTCTCCCGATCCGCGCCGCCGCCGCGCGAGTCGAGCAGTTGCAGTTCGCCGCGGAAGCGCTGCAGCACGACTTCGGTCGTGTAGCGGTCGGCGCCCGACTGGTCCTGCCATTTGCGGGTCTGGAGCTGGCCTTCGAGATAGACCTTCGTCCCCTTCTTGCAATATTGCTCGGCGATCTTGCCGAGGTTCTCGTTGAAAATCACGACATTGTGCCACTCGGTGCGCTCCTTGCGCTCGCCCGAGTTCTTGTCGCGCCAGGTCTCCGAGGTGGCGACCGAGAAGTTCACCACCTGATCGCCGGAATTGAGCCGCCGGACCTCCGGATCCTTGCCCAGATTGCCGATCAGAATGACTTTGTTGACGCTGCCCGCCATGGTCCTCTCCTTGCCGCCGCCCCGAAGGGCGCCCGGTCCTCACGCGACATCCTTAGCCGAATGGGCCCGCGCCGCCGCGCACGAATACCTGCCCAACGCGCTTATCCACAATCCTCGCGCCGGCCGCTTGGGAACCGGCGCCATCGCAACTACATTAACCAAGAACCGCGGGTTTCGGCGCTCGAAGAAGCGCCTTCCTCGTGTTCTATATTTGTTCTAGCATCGGCGCGCGGCTGGCGCAAGGGCGATTCGCTCTCGCGAGCCCCTCGCCGTTAAGGAACATGCCGCTTCCAGGAGCCGTAATGGCCAGACCCAATTCAGACGGACGCCCGCGTCGCGCGCCCAAGGACTTCGAGCCGGTCGAAGCCCTGTTCGGCGGCCGGGCGATCGTGGTCCGCGGCGCGCGCGAGCATAACCTCAAGAACGTCGATCTCACCATCCCGCGCGACAAGCTGGTGGTGCTGACCGGGCTTTCGGGCTCGGGCAAGTCGTCGCTCGCCTTCGACACGATCTACGCCGAGGGGCAGCGACGCTATGTCGAGTTGCTCTCGGCCTACGCCCGGCAGTTCCTGGAAATGATGCAGAAGCCGGACGTCGATCAGATCGACGGGCTTTCGCCAGCGATCGCGATCGAACAGAAGACGACCTCGAAGAACCCGCGCTCGACCGTCGGGACGGTGACCGAAATCCACGACTACATGCGCCTGCTCTGGGCGCGGGTCGGCATTCCCTATTCGCCCGCCACGGGTCTCCCGATCGAGAGCCAGACGGTGAGCCAGATGGTCGACCGGGTGCTGGGGCTGCCCGCGGGCACAAGGCTCTACCTGCTCGCGCCGGCGGTGCGCGGCCGGAAGGGCGAATACCGCAAGGAAATCGCCGACTTCATGAAGCGTGGCTTCCAGCGGCTCAAGATCGATGGCCAATTCTATGAGATCGCCGACGCGCCGGCGCTCGATAAGAAGCTCAAGCACGACATCGAAGTGGTCGTCGACCGCATCGTCGTCCGCCCGGACATGGGCGCGCGCCTCGCCGAGAGCTTCGAGACCGCGCTCGAGCTTGCCGACGGCCTGGCGGTGGCCGAATTCGCCGACGCTCGCTCCGCCGCTCACCCCAGCCCTCCCCCCGCAAAGGGCGTCGAAGGACGCCCGTCTCTCGACGGGCTAGGCGGGGAGAGGGAGCCAGAGCGCATCCTGTTCTCGTCCAAGTTCGCCTGTCCGGTCTCGGGCTTCACCATCGCCGAGATCGAGCCGAGGCTGTTCTCGTTCAACAATCCGTTCGGCGCCTGCCCGGTCTGCGGCGGCTTGGGCTCGGAACTCAGGGTCGACAATTCGCTCGTCGTCCCGAACCCGAAAGCCACGTTGCGCCAGGGCGCGGTTGCGCCCTGGGCCAAGTCGAGTTCGCCCTACTACCTGCAGACGCTCGAGGCGCTGGGGCGGCATTACAAGTTCCGCCTCGACAAGCCCTGGAGCGAATTGCCGGAGACGGCGAGACGGGCGATCCTGCATGGCTCGGGCGAGGAAGAGATCCGCATGGCCTACGACGACGGCCTGCGCTCCTACGAAGTGAAGAAGCCGTTCGAGGGCGTGGTCGCCAATCTCGAGCGCCGCTACCGCGAGACCGAAAGCGAGTGGTCGCGCGAGGAGATCCAGCGCTACATGACCGCGACCCCCTGCGAGGCCTGCCACGGCTTCCGCCTCAAGCCCGAGGCGCTGGCGGTCAAGATCGACGGCCAGCACATCGGCGAGGTGAGCCTGCTCTCGGTCAGCGCCGCGATCGATTGGGCGAAGGGACTGCCGGCGAAGCTCGACCCCAAGCGCAACGAAATCGCCGACCGCATCCTGAAAGAGATCGTCGACCGGCTCACCTTTCTCAGCGACGTCGGACTCGACTATCTCACGCTGTCGCGCGCGTCCGGCACGCTGTCGGGCGGCGAGAGCCAGCGCATCCGCCTCGCCTCTCAGATCGGCTCCGGCCTGACCGGCGTGCTCTATGTGCTCGACGAGCCGTCGATCGGTCTCCACCAGCGCGACAACGCCCGGCTTCTCGACACGCTCAGGCGCCTGCGCGGGCTCGGCAATACGGTGATCGTGGTCGAGCACGACGAGGACGCGATCTGGGCCGCCGATTATGTCGTCGACGTGGGTCCCGGCGCGGGCGTGCATGGCGGCGAGATCGTCGCCAAGGGAACGCCGGCCGAGATCGCCGCCAATCCGGCGTCGCTGACCGGCCAGTTCCTGTCCGGCGAGCGGACGGTCGCGATCCCGTCGCGGCGCCGCGCCGCTCAGCCTGGCCGCGAGCTCATCATTGTCGGCGCGCGCGGCAACAACCTGAAGAACGTCACGGCGACGATCCCGCTCGGGCTCTTCACCTGCGTCACCGGGGTCTCGGGTGGGGGAAAATCGACCCTCATCATCGACACGCTCTACAAGGCCGCCGCGCGCGCTCTCAATGGCGCGAGCGAGCCGCCGGCGCCGCATGACAGCATCGACGGCCTCAATCAAATCGACAAGGTGATCGACATCGACCAGTCGCCGATCGGCCGCACGCCGCGCTCGAATCCGGCCACCTATACTGGCGCCTTCACCCCCATCCGCGACTGGTTCGCTGGCCTGCCGGAGGCCAAGGCGCGCGGCTATCTGCCGGGGCGGTTCTCGTTCAACGTCAAGGGCGGGCGGTGCGAAGCCTGCCAGGGCGACGGCGTGATCAAGATCGAGATGCACTTCCTGCCCGACGTCTATGTCACCTGCGACGTGTGCAAGGGCAAACGCTATGACCGCGAGACGCTCGAAGTCCGCTATCGGGACAGGTCGATCGCCGACGTGCTCGACATGACGGTCGAAGAGGCGGCAGACCTGTTCAAGGCGGTCCCGTCGATCCGCGACAAGATGGAGACCTTGAAGCGGGTTGGCCTCGGCTACGTGAAAGTCGGCCAGCAGGCGACGACGCTCTCCGGGGGCGAAGCGCAGCGGGTCAAGCTCGCCAAGGAACTGTCGCGCCGCTCGACTGGCCGCACCCTCTACATCCTCGACGAGCCGACGACGGGCCTGCATTTCCACGACGTCGCCCAACTGCTCGACGTGCTGCACGAGCTGGTCGACCAGGGCAACACGATGATCGTCATCGAGCACAATCTCGAAGTGGTGAAGACCGCCGACTGGATCATCGACATGGGACCTGAAGGCGGGGATGGCGGGGGACAGGTCGTGGCCGAGGGCACACCGGAGCAGATCGCCCGCAATCCCAAGAGCTATACCGGCCACTATCTCAAGCCGGTGCTGGCGCGGAAGGCGAAGGGCGGAAGACGGGCGGCGGAGTGATTTAGTGCATGCGAGTTCAGTAGTCGTTCATAGTCTCGGTTGCTTGCGGTGAAACAGAAAGCCAGAGGGTATTCTCTTTTCCTACTGCGTAGAGAGTGCCGCCGCCTGGTTCCCGTTGCTAACCGCGTTTCCGATTTGAGACGCGAGGTGAGTATTGAGCGTTTGCTGGTTGTTGGGGCCTATCGTGATGATCACGTCGTGTGTTCGGGTTCTGCCGAGACTGAGGAGAGAACCCGTTGTATTGGCCGATACGCGAAGTAATTTCCACGTCGGCGTGACATTGCCGCTGGTCACGATGATAAATTTGATTTCAATCGATAGTGTGTCCGGCGCCGTCCTCCGCCTCCGCCTCCGGATGAACCCCCCCCGCCACCTCCCATCGAGGCTCCCCCGCTTGCCCCCTGTGGTTTCACCTTTGCGAGCATCGCCGTGATTTCGGGGCGCTCGTAACCTTCGTCCACATATTGTTTCATGGTGCTCGGAGCAACGCCTTTGTCCAAATTAGTGGCAATGTCTGAGTGACTATAATTGTTCTCCAAGCTCTTCACCGCCTCATAGGTCGCTCCAGAAGCAATGATCTTTGTTATTTGCGGTGTGTCAAATCCGTCCTTCTTAAGTGCGGCCCGTTCGTGACTCAGATAATTTGCAAAACGGTAGAACACTTCCGGCTGGCCAACCGATGGGATTGCTTCGTTCGTCCACGTTGCTCCCACTAACCAATCAACCAGCCCCAATTGACTGACAATGTGAGGAACATCCGACCTGAGTTCATAAGGGGGAGGTGTTTTGGGATCCACGAGAAAGCGATTTTTCAGTAGTGGACGGACGCCAAAGGCGGTTTGCGCGATAAGAGGGGAACTCTTAACCGGAACATGCCCATCAGGAGCCGCGGGATCGCTTGTAGGCTTTTCAAACTGACAAATTGGGTCGGGATTGTCTTCTGACGCCGCCTTATTTGGATCAAACCGGCGTGGCACTGGGGTCAATAAATACAATATAGAGTAATACGGATCGAACTTGTCGATACGAGTTGCGGTCGAAGACACAGTCCCGCCAAATCCCAGGCTGAAAGACTGCGGGGTTGACGTTGTGGCGGGGTTTACTATGGTGTTGCCAACCTTTTGGACTACGCCAAAGGTGCTCACGGCGTTTGCCATCGGGACATTGAGGGCGACGCCAGGATTGATAGCGGTCGACTCGTCGACCTGAAGAGTGATGCTCACACTTGCGCCCCAGTCATGGGGAATCAAAAGGAACGTTACCGAGATTGCTATAGTGGTCCACCGTTAGAACCGCCGCCTTAAGCTCGCAGTAGATCTGCTTCTTGATTTCAAACTCAATTTGGGCGGTGGCGGAGATCGGTATAGCTTTAAGTTCACCGCCTTCGATTTTCTCTGGGATGTCGTTCACCCGATCCCAAGGCTCCACGATGCTCGGAACGACTGTGCCGCAACCGGTCAAACTGCTGGCGAGGAGCCCCAAAGCGCCAATCTGACGCCATACCATGTTAGTCCCCAGTAACCGTTTTTACTTTATAGCTGCATTGTTGGTGGCGGCAGCTTTTCTTACTTCGTCAATCTCGTTCTGGCTCACAGGCTTGTTTTGAAGTGCCTGGAATACTTCCGGAGTTAAAACATAAACTTCTGATTTCGTGGTCGCGGGACACCAGTAATTTGCTGTCACGTGAACGCAATCGGATATGGCGAAGGGATGAACTCGGCATTCGTGCATTTCCCTCCCGGGCAGTATAAGCAGTGATCAGGGCACGGTTTGTTCTGGCTTCCCCAAAGGTCCTGATCCTGAGCGAACAATTTTCCATTAGCAATGGCAAGTAGTAGCAAACTAAAAGTTGAAACGGCACCTTTAATCGCCATGCCGCGTGAGATTCGGTACCATTGTTTGGGTGTTTTAACCATTTTAAAGGCTCCTATAACGATCGATTAGGACTATTGCGTCATCCTTATTACTCGCGCAACATTTGAAAACTATAACAACGGTGACCTTTGTTCGACCAAAAATCCCCAAACGTAAGAGGAGATCACACTCCGGCACCGCTGACTAATGATCTTGAGGAGCGACGGCCAACGCGACTATTTCTGCGGAGGCTTCACCACCGTAGGACTTACTGGTCTTTCCCAGCATGAAAGGATTCGCTTTTTTCGGTCCGCCTCCCCTGGTCTTCGCGGTCAGCTTCTCTTGATCTTTATCGCTCTTCGACTTCTTTCCAGGTTTAGGAGGGTCGCGCACTGGGCGTCCTCAGAAGTTAGTCAGCAAAGAGATTTCTGCCCCGAAAAGCACTTGTAACGACAAAATCACCGTTGCGACAAACGCTTCGATGCTCGGTCGCAATACAACCTGACATAACGTGGTGCCTGAAAAGTAGTTTGCCGCGCTTCCTTATCGACGGTGACTACCATCGATGCATAACAATGGTTGCGAGTCAATATGTGTGCGGCCAAGTGAATTGAGGTGACCCGGATCGCAGAATCTTGCTGCGCCAGGGCGCCGAGCCGGAAAAGCCGCAATTCCGGCCTTCTGTGCCGCAATTCGTGCTTGGCATAGGACTTGTTTGAGAGCGCTGTTGTTCTGACGCTGTCGAAATTAGGCCGGAAGGCGGCGACGCGGGCGGCGAGGTCGTCGCGCAAGGGACGCCTGACCAGATCGCCCGCAATCCGAAGAGCTACACCGGCCAGTACCTCAAGCCGGTGCTGGCGCGGAAGGCGAAGGGCGGGGGCCGACGCGCGGCGGAGTAAGGGGCGCGACGGCCGATGGTATATACTATTGACATATCCCTTCGCGTCGCCAATATCGTTGGCCAGTGAGCCAGGCGATGACCCGCACCAAGCTATTCCGATCCAATCGCTCCCAGGCAGTCCGACTGCCCAAGGACGTGTCCTTCCCTGACGAGGTCAAGGAGGTCACCATCGTTCGCGATGGCGCCAAGCGCGTGATCGCGCCGGCGAATGCAGCGTGGGACGACTTTTTCGACGGGCCCGGAATCGATCTGCCGTCGCGCGATCAGCCGCCGGGTCAGAAGCGAGACCGTTTCTGATGCTGCGATTCCTCCTCGACACGAATCTCTGCATCCGGGTTCTCAGGGACCGACCGCCGTCGCTGCGCGAAAAGTTCAATCACGAAGCCGACGGGCTAGCGACGTCGACGATCGTCCTGACCGAACTCCTGCACGGCGCCGCCAAATCGGCGCGGTCTGAAGCTAACCGCCGCGAAGTCGAGCGCTTCGCCGCGCGGCTCGAGGTCCTGGCCTATGACGCGGCCGCGGCGCATCACGCCGCCGACATCCGCGCGTCGCTCGAACGGCGCGGCCAATCCATCGGCGCTTACGATGTCCTGATCGCGGGCCACGCCCGCAGCCGGGGACTGATCGTCGTCACCAGCAATCGCGGCGAATTCGATCGCGTTGACGGCCTGATGTGCGAAGATTGGAAATGATCAAAAACTCGCTCGCGCCGAATACTCAGCGCGAGCGGCAAGGCCAGACGATCGGATTCGGTTGGCGCGAGTCCGCGGGCCGATAGGGCCGGTTGGCTAACCCAGGTTCACCGCCACCGACTTGGTCTCGGTGTAGTGCTCCATCACTTCCTTGCCCATCTCGCGGCCCCACCCGGACTGCTTGAAGCCGCCGAACGGCCAGGCGGGATCGCCATAATTGTGCGAGTTGACGCAGATCGTGCCGGCCTTGATCTTGCGGGCGAGCGTGTGCGCGACCTTCAGGTTGCGCGTCCAGATGCTCGCCTGCAGGCCATATTCGGTGTCATTGGCGAATTTCGCGACCGCATCACCACCACCGACTTCATGAACAACTCCGCCGGGTTCATGGCTGCGGTCGACGTTCTGGGGCCGAATATGACTGGCGAAGTCGCCGGTACTGGGACGCTTAGCAGCGTTCCCGAGCCCTCGACCTGGGCGATGATGCTCATCGGATTCGCCGGACTTGCCTATGCGGGCTACCGCAAAACGAAGCGCGCGGCTCTCTCGGTCGCCTAACGGACTCCCGCAAGCACTCTGATGAAAGACCGCCTCCTCCGGGCGGTCTTTTATTTTGCCGAGAACTTGCGAGCGCAGCTGACTAAATCGGCCGTCCGCTCGTTCTCAGGGAGAGCGGTTTCGAGACAGGGCCCGCTCGATATAGTACCGGGACACCCTCTCGCCCTTGTAGCCAAGATAAGCGCCGATCAGCGCCGCGGGGATCAGCGCCCACAGAGACGACGAATAGATCGCGCACAGTCCAGCCAGGATCGCCGCGCCGGCCAACGCCGCCCAGGTCGAAAATTCGGCCGAACCCGCCATTCCTTCGCTCATCCCAAGCCTCCGCCGCCGTGCAGAATAGCATGGCGGCCGAGACGATCACCCATATTGAGCGATTTAGCCGGGGGAGGGAATGCGCTGAGAATGTTTGCTGATTAAGGCGGCAGAAACCGATCTTCGGGGGCCGACCGACAGGAGGCGGCGAATGTCTCGCCGCCTCGTGTCGCCCGAGCCAGGCTTTGCGCTCTGCGCTTAGGGTAGGGGACTGGCTGGGTGACGGGGTTGAGGCGCGCCCCAATAAGGGCCGACGCCATAATAGTCATGAATTTCGGTTTCGTATTCGGGATCGTTCCAGGCGGGTTCGACGCCGGCGTCATAGGACGGAGCTCCCTCCAACCGGGACTGGTCGAGGTTGACGACATACCCGCCTTTGGTCGTATCGTATTGGAGCAGGGACCATGGAAGCGGATGATAGCTATTGCCGATCCCGAGAAAGCCGCCGAACGACATGATCGCGTACGCGACGTTCCCCGATATCTTGTCGATCATCAGCTCGTGAATCGAGCCTAACGACTCGCCTGCGTCGTTATAGACCTCCGTGCCCTGGACCTTGCTGGCCGCAATGAGCGCTGTGGTTTCTTGGTCGATATCCATGGGAATTGCTCCTTGGCTGCGTTCTGCAAGTCAACGCAACCGGAAGCCGTTGGTTCCCGATCGGGTGAGCAGTTCGAGTGGCGGCTCACTCGGCGCACTCGCGCCCGCCAGCATCACGCGTTCAAACGGCATCGTCATCGCGGGGATCGAAGCGACGCGTCGATCCAGAGGTCGCCAACGCCCTACGTTCGCGCGGATTGCTCGTTGCGCTCGCAACGACGGCCGCGTCGTGCCTCAGGCCGCCTTCCTTCGCCCGACCTCCGCCTGGTAGAGCGGAATCTCGATCCCGAGCGCCGCGGCGACGCTTGGTCGCTGGCACAGGCGGTCGAGATACGCCTTGACGTTCGGGTAGGCGGCGAGATCGATTTCCGGCGTCGCCCGCGTCCAGTTCGAGCAGGAATTCCCGCCCCTTGAGCTTGTCGTCGAGATAGGCGAGGCGCGAGGAATATTTTCGAACCGTCCACGCCCTGACCTCCGGCGGCGTCTCGCGGCCGAGCAGCGGCAGCATCAAGCCCTTGTGCAGTTCGGTTCCGATGAAGCTCAGCCATTGGCGCAGTCTGGCCCGCCCCATGGGATCGGACTCGGGCGGGGCAAGGGAGGCGGCCGGATGCGCGTCGGCGATGAACTGCAGGATGGCGGCGTTCTCGGTCAGCACCGTTCCATCGTCGAGCCGTAGCGCCGGCACGTAGCCGAGCGGGTTGACGGCCCGATAATCCTCGCCGGTCGCCAGCACGCGCCCGGCCTGCGTATCGACCTCGATCAGATTGATGGCGACTCCAGCCTCGGCGCAGGCGATGCGAGCCGACATCGAACAGGCGAGCGGGGAAAAGAACAGCTCCATAGGGTCCTCCATTGCAATTTATGTACTCTTTCGCATAGAATGGGGGTCGTCAAGAGTTTTATTCGAAATGGTACAAAAAGCTGCGCGCACGACACCTTTGCCCCCCGCGCGGCGACGCGGGCGTCCGCGCGCCTTCGAGCCCGAGACGGCGCTGACCCAGGCGATGGACGTCTTCTGGCAGGATGGGTTCGCTGCGACTTCGCTCGACGCGCTCAGCGTGGCGACGGGCTTGAACCGGCCGAGCCTGTACGGCGCCTTCGGCGACAAGCGCGCGCTCTACCTTCAGGCCTATCGCCAGTACCGCAAGCGCGTGAACGAGACGTTCGCGCCGCTGTTTCAAGCCCGCGCGCCGCTCAGGGTGAAGCTCCGGCGCATCCTGGTCGCCGCGCTCGACCTTTACCTCAGCGGCGAAGAGGGGCCGCGCGGCTGCTTCACGGTGTTGAGCGCCTCCTCGGACGCGATCGCGGATCCCGAAATCCGCACTCTGGTCGCAGACGCGATCGACAACACCGATCGGACGTTCGGGCGATTGTTCGCGGATGCGCGGGCGGCGGGCGAATTGCCGGGCGGCGCCGATCCGCGCGCTCTTGCGCGCCTCGCCTCTGCGACCATCCATACGCTGTCCATCCGCGCCCGCGCCCGCATTCCCCGGGCCCAAATCCTGCCGGTCATTGACGACGCGGTGCGAACGATCTGCGGGAGCAAAAACGGCTAGCGCGTCGCCCGACGCCGCCGCCAATTGGCCATCGCGTTGCGCCGCGCTAGCTTCGCCCTGCCGGTCCAAAGGCCGGATCATCGACCCGATAGGAGCCCGAGATGTCGCTAAAGGTCGCCACGACCCTGATGGGTTTGCTGCTCGCCCTCAATCTCGTCGTGCTGGCGTTCAATTTTTCTTCGCCGTCGCGCGCTGCAGTCGCGGGGATGAAGTCTCGTCAGCTCGAGGCCGATCCGGATTTCGTCCGCGCCGTGCGTTCGATCGTCGAGCATTGCAAGGTCAATGTCGATCTGGCGCGAGTGGAGTGCTGAGAGCGCTGAGAGCAGGGACGCCGGCCCGCGGGCCTCTGTCCCCTCTTCAACTCCTGACCTGGAGAGAAGACGCCTGGAAGGCCATGATTTCCAGGCGCTCTTGACAGCATACCAACTGGTCGGTATGCAAATGTCGGCCGGCAGCGGCTGAAGGCGGCGGCGTCCGTCGACGCGCGGCGGCTCCCGGCTGACGACAGTCAGGACGAACTTGGAATCGGGCGAACTTGGAATCGAGAATGAGCGAGAAGAGCAAACGAGCCGCGGCTCTCGCGCGCAAGGGCCGCGCCCCGTCCGGGTCAGGGCCGAGCAGGCGTCCAAAGGGCGTCGCCAACCGGCAGTCCGCGGTTTCGCGCGCGCCTCGTCGCGGCGAGCCGAGCGAGAAGGAGCCAGCGCGCGACAAGCTGCTCGACGCCGCTGTCCACGTTATCCGATCCAAGGGCTATTCGGCCGCGCGGGTGGAAGACATTTGCGCCGAGGCCGGGCTGACCAAGGGCGCGTTCTTCCATCATTTCCCGAGCAAGGAAGCCTGCGCAATCGCCGCGGCGGCGCATTTCGCCGCCAACGCCGATGCGTTGTTCGACGCCGCGCCCTATAGCCTTCTGCCCGACCCGAGAGGGCGCGTGCTCGGCTACGTCGACTTCCGCAAGGCGATCCTTAAGGGCGAGCTGGCGCAGTTCACCTGTCTCCTCGGCACGATGGTGCAGGAGGCCTATGCGTCCCATCCGGCCATCCGAGCCGCCTGCGATCGCTACATCAGCGAGCATGCCGGGCGGCTCGCTTCCGACATTGGCGAGGCAAAGGCGCGCTACGCCCCGGGCGCGGCATGGAAGCCGGAGAGCGCGGCCCTGTTCTCCCAGGCGGTTTTGCAGGGCGCATTCATTCTCGCCAAGGCGAAGGATGGCCCCAAGGTCGCCGCCGACTGCCTCGATCATCTCAAGCGCTACTTCGAGCGCCTGTTCGAGGGCGAGGCGACGGAACCATCGGCGCGTTGGCGAATTGGCGAAGACGTCACCAGAAGATCACGCCCTGCTTGTGGTTCGATTTCAACGCCGAGGAGGCGGTCGAACACTATCTGTCGATCTTCAAGACGAGCCGAATCGTGTCGACGACGCGCTACGGCGACGCCGGCCCCGGTCCGGCCGGCGCGGTGATGACCATCCTGTTCGAAATCGACGGCCAGCAATTCCTGGCGCTGAACGGCGGACCGCATTTCAAATTCACGCCTGCTTTGTCCCTCATCGTCAACTGCGACGATCAGGCCGAGATCGACGCGCTGTGGGAGAAGCTTTCCGAGGGCGGCGCGCCGGGCCAGTGCGGCTGGCTCACCGACAAGTTCGGCGTCTCGTGGCAGATCGTCCCGCGCATGTTGCCCGCGCTCCTTGTGAGCGGCGACCCAGCGGCCGCCGATCGCCTCATGCGGGCTCTCTTCCCGATGAAGAAGCTCGACATTCATCAATTGCAACAGGCCATCCGGCCGAACTGAGGAGGAAAGCGATGACCAATCCGTCCGCATCGGGCGTGCTCGGCAAATTCATCTGGTACGATCAGATGTCGAACGACCTTCCCGGCGCCGAGAAGTTCTATTCCAAGGTCGTGGGCTGGACGATCGCTCCCAACACGATGAACTCCCAGAAATATTCGTTGCTGCAGACGGGCGATGCGATGGTCGGCGAACTCATGCCGATCCCCGAAGAGGCCGCCAAGATGGGCGTGCGCCCGGCATGGATGGGCTATATCGCCGTGGACGACGTCAAGGGCTACGCCGACAAGGTGAAGGCCGCGGGCGGCGCGATCTTCAGGCCGCCAAGCGACATTCCCAATGTCGGGACCTTCGCAGTCGCCGGCGATCCGAGCGGCGCGGGTTTCCTGCTGTTCAAGGGAAGTAGCGACCAGGCGCCGGCGCAGGACCCGATGCAGGCCGGTCACATTGGCTGGCACGAGCTGCACGGCGGCGACCCGGAAAGCTCGTTCGCCTTCTATTCCGGCCTGTTCGGCTGGACCAAGGGCGAAGCAATCAACATGGGGCCCGTGGGAACCTACCAGATTTTCACGACCAAGGGCCGGCAGGGCGGGGGCATGATGAAGAAGATGGCGCAAGAGCCAGCCGCGCACTGGCTCTATTACATCAACGTCGAGGCGATTGACGCGGCAGGCGAGCGCGTTAGGTCCGCGGGCGGCAAGGTCATCAACGGCCCGATGCAGGTTCCCGGCGGAAGTTGGGTCATCAATGGCCTCGATCCGCAAGGGGCGATGTTTGCGCTGGTCGCGCCGAAAAAGTGACAATGTCGGGGCGCATCAGGCGATGCGCGCCCCTTGTGTTCAACCTTGATCCATCGTCTCGGAGCGGGAGTCCATGAACGAGACCCAAATCCTGAAATCCGCCGCCGAGCTCGCCCGCGTCGACCCGGTGCGCATCCCCAACGAAAGCGCCGAGTATCGCGCGGCCCGCACCGCTCTGCTTGCAGAGGAGATCGAGCTGCGCCGTCATATCGAGCGTGTCGCCGCCCAGCGGCGCGCGTTGCCGCCGGGCGGCCCGGTGATCGGCGACTATCGCTTTGAAGGCGAAGACGGCCGGAGCGATTTCGCCGGGTTGTTCGGCGACAAGCAAACGCTCGCAATCTACAGCTACATGTTCGGGCCAGAGCGCGCGCGCCCCTGCCCGATGTGCACCAACACGTTGGGCGCATGGGAGGGCAATGCCGCCGACATCGCGCAGAAGATCTCGCTCGCCGTGGTCGCGCGCTCGCCGATCGAGCGCCTGGTCGCTTGGAAGAAGGAACGCGGCTGGCGCAACCTTCGCCTCTTCAGCGATCTCAACGGCGCCTATTCGCGCGACTATTTCGGCCTCCTTCCCAACGGCTCTGAAGTCCCGGCCTTCAACGTGTTTACGCGCCGAGACGGAACGATCCGCCATTTCTGGTCGGGCGAGATGACGAACGAGAGCGCCGACCCCGGCCAGGACCCACGCGGCGCGCCCGATCCCGCGCCGCTATGGATGGTGCTCGACGCGACGCCCGAAGGGCGAGGGATGGACTGGTATCCGAAGCTCGACTACGTCTAGCGGCGCCCTCGAGCTTCCAGAAGGAATACGATGCGCGTCATGGTGATCGTCAAGGCGACCAAAGACTCCGAGGCCGGCGGCGACCCGCCGCGCGAGCTGTTGGCGGATATGGGGGCGTTCAACCAGGCGCTGATCGAGGCCGGGCTGTTCGTCGACGCGGGCGGGCTTAAGGAAAGCCGCAAGGGCGCGCGGGTCGCCTTTTCCGGCAAGGACCGCACTCTGACCAAAGGGCCGTTCCCGAACACAAGTGAACTCGCCGCGGGCTACTGGATCTGGAGGGTCAAGGACCTCGATGAGGCGATCGGGTGGGTCAAACGTTGTCCCAACCCGATGCCGGGGCCTTCGGTCATCGAGATCCGCGAGATGTTCGAGATGGAGGACTTTGCCTGACGCGTTGACGTTTCCCGCCCTGGCTTCGAGCCGCGCGCGGCGCTAGACCCGTCGGATCGAAACGGGGCGACCGATGACTTTGAGCAAACGCAAGCTTGGCGGGCAAGGGCTCGAGGTTTCCGCGATTGGCCTCGGCTGCATGGGCATGAGCCAGTCCTACGGCCCGGCGGACGAGGGCGAGTCGATCGCGACCCTTCATCGCGCGATCGAGCTCGGCTGCACGTTTCTCGATACTGCCGAAGGCTACGGCCCCTTCACCAACGAGGAGCTGATCGGGCGCGCGCTCAAAGGGCGTCGCGATCAGGTGACCATCGCGACCAAATTCGGCTTCCGTTTCGAGGGCGGCAAGCAGGTTGGCGCCGAACGAGACAGCCGGCCGCAGACGATCCGCAAGGCCGTCGACGGGTCGCTCAGCCGGCTCAAGACCGATCGCATCGATCTCCTCTATCAGCACCGGGTCGATCGGGCCGTCCCGATCGAAGATGTCGCCGGAACCGTCGGAGAATTGATCCAAGAGGGCAAGGCGCTGTTCTTCGGCCTCTCCGAGGCCGGGGTCGCCAATATCCGCCGCGCTCACGCCGAGCACCCGGTCTCGGCGCTGCAGAGCGAATATTCGCTTTGGGAGCGCAATCTCGAGGCCGAAATCATTCCAGTGCTGCGCGAGCTCGGAATCGGCCTTGTGCCGTTTTCGCCGCTCGGCCGCGGCTTTCTGACCGGCGACGCAAAGCGCGCGGAGGACTATCGCGAGGGCGACTACCGGCGGGTCGATCCCCGCTACCAGGGCGCGAACTTCGACGCCAATCAGCGCGCCGCGGCGATGGTGCGCCAAATCGCCGCCACGAAGCAGGCCAAGCCGAGTCAGATCGCGCTCGCCTGGATCCTGCACAAGGGCGACGACATAGCGCCGATCCCGGGGACCAAGCGGCGCCGCTATCTCGAAGAGAACGTCGCCGCCGAAGCAATTCGCCTCGACCCTGCCGACATGGAGGCGCTCGACGAGGCCCTTGGACCCGGCAAAATCGCCGGCCCGCGCTACCCCGATTGGGTGATGGAGACCATCGACCGCTGAACCGCGGCAGCCGCGTCACTTGCCATCGGCGCGCGGACGGCTAGCATGCGAAATCAAGAAAGGCCCGCCCCACTTGCCAAGCGCTTGACCGGCGATCGCCTCGAGGACGCGCGATCAAGAGGGCGCGAGCATGACAAAGGCAAAGGGTCCGACCACGGCTGCATTCGTCAGCCAGAAGGGGGGCGTCGGCAAAAGCGCGCTCGCGCGTCTGCTCGCGGTCGGCGCGATCCACCGCGGCCGCAAGACCCTGCTTGCCGACTTCGATCTCGACCAACTGACCTGCGTCGAATGGGGCGCGCTGCGCCTGCGCGCGGAACTCAAGCCGGAGGTCGACGCGCGCGCATTCAAGAGCCTTAAGAAACTTCGGCGCGAGGATGGCGTCGCCGATTTCATTGTCGTCGACACCCGGGGCCTCGCCGACGATCTCACGACCGAGATCGCCGAGGACAGCGACGTCGTGTTCCTGCCGACCGGGGTCACCGCCGACGATCTGAGGCCGACGCTGTCGTTGGCGCGCAAGCTCGCGCGGCGCGGCGCGGAGGGGCGGCTCGTCCTTGTGCTGTCGAAAGTCGGCCGCTCGGAGATGCAATTCTCCAAGGCGGTGGAGACGATCGAGGACGCCGGCTTCGAGCTGCTCGGCGAACATTGGCCGCAGCGCGACGGTTTCCAGAGCGACCTTGATTCCGGTCGCGCCGGCCGCGAGGCGCGCAACCCCTACCTGCGCGAAATCGCCGAGCGGATGGAAGAGGCGCTCTACGCGCGCGCCGCGAAGGCGAAGCCCAGGGGGTGAGCCAATAGCCGTTGTCATCGCGGGTAGGCCAAGCGCGCCGAGAGGCGCGGCGCTCTAAGATTGCGCCAGAACGAACAGCCGCCGAAGTCTTAGCAGCACGACGCCGTCGGGCTGCGTCGGATAGGCTTCATCCAGCTCGGCGGCGTAACGAGCGAGAAACTTCCGCCGATCGGTTGGGTCGAGTGGCGCCAGGAACGGCGCGAGGCTTGTCGCTTCCATCAACTCAACGATCGCCGCGACGCTGCTCATGGCGCGGAGGTAAGTGGCTTCCCAGATATCCACGGCGGCGCAAATCGGGCTGAGGAGTGCGTAGAGACCTTCCATCGACTCGTTAAACGGCCGCGTCTTTGCGATCGGTAGAAGCTTCCTTGCCCACGGTCCATCGGCTGCGATCATGCGCACCAGCGCCCGGCTCGGCTCATACAGGTCGTTGGGAATGTGAACCGCGAGCCAACCGCCCGCCGCGAGCATCTCGACCAATCTGGGCAGCAGGCGCGGCAGCGCCGGTAGCAGGTCCAGCGATCCGGTCGCGGAGATCAGATCAAATTTTTTTTGCCCACTCAGAAAGCGATCGCCCGAACCCCGGCCGAGAACCTGTTCGAGGCGCCTATCCCCGACCCGATCGCCCGATTGCGAAAGGTCGAAGGCCTCGATCTCGGCGTCGGGAAACTGCTGGGCCAGCAGCGGAACTCATAGACCCCTGGCCGCTGTACACATCGGCAACGCGGCGCGGCGCTCTGGCGGGTATGCGGCACATGAGGTCGTGGGCCGCTCTCGATCGATGTTCGGGCGCCATGCGCCTTCGCGCGGTTCGAACCGGGGCGCCATCATTCTGGGGCGCTATCATTCATTGCATTTCGTTAGATCGCGTCTCGTTAAATCGCTCCGGCTGAAAGAATTAAAGCGAGCGAGTTGCGTCGCAAAGCCGCCGGTTTTGGCCGGCGGCTCGCACTCAACCAAAGCGATCGTCGTCAGGTCGCGGGCTTGATCGAGGTAGCGTCCATTCTGTCGCCGGCCTTGGTGTAGCTCACCGTCACCTTCTCGCCGACCTTGAAGTCGGAGAGCTTCATGCTCTTGGGCGCCACATAAGACGCGCCATTGTCCAAGGTGACCATATCCTTCGACATGTCCAAGCTCTTGATCGTGCCGGTGGCGTCGGCCGCATAGGCGACGGACGCCGCGCCGAGTACGGCAGCCGCCAACGCGGCACTGACAAACATTCGCATAGTGCTTCTCCATTTCTGAGCCGAAGCGCGACTACGCCGATACGCAAAACCTCCCAGGCGCACTCACGCCCTAGCGAATTCTAGGCACGTGTCGCCTGACGCCCCGCTGGCCAAAAAATTAATTTTTGTTCATCGAAGCGAATCGCGACCAGCGGCCGCGGCCGCCTGATTCTTAAGCGCGTTCCGCGCGGTCGAGTGCAGCTCGGAGCTGCGGAAATCGCCCAATTCCCGGAGCTTTCGGTGCAAGGCTCTTCATTGAAAAAGCTTAATGCGCCGGCCAAATTCCCGATAGGCGTCGAAGCGCATGGTTCCGCCCCTTGACCGCTCTCATGCGGTCGCTCGCTTGCGGCATGGATCGCCGTTTGCGGAGGCGCGCGATGGCAAGACTGAAACTCAGCCCGAGAGAAATCGTCCAGAGGCTTCAGATGATTGAGGCGCTGACGATCGAGGGTCTGCCCCTCGGCGAAGCCATCCGCTCGGCCGGGGTGCCTCAGGCCGACTATGATCGTTGGCGCATCGAATACAATGGGCTCCGACGCACGCTCGGGCCGCTCTTGTGCGAGGCCCCAAGGCGCACGAAGACGGCCCGCAGGGTCAATCGCGGCCGTTCGGGCCCGCCGCCCGAATAGGGCGCCCATGCGATAAGAGCTTCAAGGCCAGGCTCCGGATCCCTGACAGTCTTGTCGGCAGAGCGTCGGACATGCGAAGATGCGTACGCAGCCTATGAGATGTGGGGAGCGAAGATGCCTGGCAAGAAAATCCTGATGCTGGTCGGTGAGTTCACTGAGGAATACGAAATTTTCGTCTTCCAGCAGGCGATGGAGGCAGTCGGACACATTGTTCATGTCGTGTGCCCGGACAAGAAGGCGGGGCAGGTCATCGCCACGTCCCTGCACGATTTCGAGGGCCATCAGACCTATACCGAGAAACCCGGCCACAATTTCGTCCTGAACAAGACCTTCGCCGAGGTTCGGCCGAAGGATTACGACGCCGTCTATTGCGCCGGCGGACGCGGCCCCGAATACATTCGCACCGACAAGCGGGTGCAGGCGATCGTGCGCCACTTCCACGACGAAAAGAAGCCGATCTTCACCATCTGTCACGGCGTGCAGATTCTGGTCGCGGTCGATGGGGTCGTCCGTGGGAAGCGGGTCGGGGCGCTTGGCGCCTGCGAGCCGGAAGTCGCCCTGGCTGGGGGGACTTACGTCGACCTGTCGCCGACCGAAGCCCTGGTTGACGGCACGATGGTATCGGCAAAAGGGTGGACGGCGCTTGCCGCTTTCATTCGCGAGTGCCTGAAGGTGCTGGGCACCGAAATCCGGCACGGCGAGAAGGTCGGCGAGATCCGGCCCCAGCGCAGCCGCGCTCCGGCCAATGGCGCCAGGGTCGCGTCTTGATCTACGAGCTTCGCATCTATCGTTCGCTTCCGAACCGAATGCCGGCGCTATTGAAGCGGTTTGAAACGACGACGTTGAGGATATGGGAGAAACACGGCATCCGGCAGGCCGGCTTCTGGACCACGGTGATCGGCGAGTCCAATCAGGAGCTCACCTACCTTCTGGCGTGGGAGTCGCTCGCCGAGCGCGAGAAAAAGTGGAGCGCCTTCGTCAGCGATCCCGAGTGGCTGGCCGCGCGAGACGCGAGCGAAAAGGACGGACCGATCGTCGCAACCTTCTCGAATTCGATCCTGCAACCGACGTCCTTCTCGAGCGTGCGTTAGCGGGGTTTCCCCTGCCGCGGGGCGGCGCAAGCGCTCAGGCTGTGCGGCCTCGAACGGCGCGGACGATCCAGATTAGCACACAGGCGCCGATGAACCCAAGAATGAGGTAGCCGATCCATCCGCCCAGGACGATCCCAAAAAGACTGAGAATGGCGCTGGCGATCGCAGCGCCAACGACGCCGAGCACGATATTCATCAGCATTCCCATATCGCTCTTCATGAATCGCTCAGCCAGCCAGCCAGCAATCCCGCCGATGATAATGGCCGCGATCCAACCCACTTCAGCATCCGCCATGGCGCGTCTCCTCAAAATGAAACGCTGCTCTGCACCAGTCTTGCGCAGTTAACGAGAGCAGTTCCGCTTTCCAAGGTGGATCAAATCGACGCGAGCCGTCAACCCGGGTTGCCCGGCCGACCGCAGTGAATCAGTCTCGCCTCGCGCGAGAGGCGGGATGATTTCCGCTGGTCAGCGACGAGGCGCTTCAGATTTCTTGACTATCCCACGATCTCGTTGCCGGAGAAAAACTGCGCGATCTCCGCCGCCGCGGTTTCGGGCGCGTCGGAGCCGTGGACGGAGTTCTCGCCCATCGAGAGCGCAAAATCCTTGCGGATCGTGCCGGGGGCCGCCTTCTCCGGGTTGGTCGCGCCCATCACGTCGCGATAGCGCTGGATTGCGTCCTCGCCTTCGAGCACCTGCACGACGACCGGCGCCGCGGTCATCATCTCCACCAGTTCGCCGAAGAACGGGCGCTCGCGATGCACGCCATAAAACGCCTCGGCCTGCGCCCGGGTCATGTGCACGCGCTTCTGGGCCACGATACGAAGCCCCGCGGCCTCGATCCGCTGATTGACAGCGCCCGTCAGATTGCGCCGGGTGACGTCGGGTTTGAGGATCGAGAACGTGCGTTGAACGGCCATGGGCTCACGGATTTCTTCGGAAAGTCTGTCGGGAAAGCGGCGCGCTTATAGCCGCCGCCCCGAGCAGGGGCAAGGCGGTCGCCCCGGCATTGACGCAAAGCGGTCCGCTTGATCCCGCCGGGTGGCACGCGACAGCATTCCTGGCTATGGTCCGAGCCTCTTGAGGCCAACCCGCAAGGAGGCAAACCCGACATGTTGAAAGTCATCTTCTCCGCGGCCGCCGCGCTCCTCTTCGGCGTCGCTTCCGCTCGCGCCGATGAGCAGTTTTGGGAGGTGAACAACTGGCCGGGGGACCTTGACCTGATCCCATGCAGCGCATGGAGCAAAGCCGCCGATGGGACTTGGGTCTTGCACGGCGCGGTCAAGCTCGGCTCGGAGACTCTCGACAATATTGGCGTCAAGGGCGACGCCGCGGCCCACAAGCTCGACCGGACCTGCGGCGCGAAGAAGTAGACAACGATTCCTCCCTGGGATTTGGGCTTCCTGCATCCGGCTTTGGAAAAAATTGGGGTGAACTTGGTGCGAGGGCGCCTATTGGGCACGCACAGGATGTTATTTTGACTACCCCCGCGCAGGGGCGCCCTGGGGCCGCCTCAGCCGCACATAAAGCGCGCCCGACCCGCCGTGGGCTCGTCCGGCCTCCTCGAAGCCGAGCACGACCGAGCGCAGGTCGGGCTCGCGCAGCCAGTGCGGGGTGAGCCGTCTGAGGACGCCGCGTTCCTGCGGCCATGGGCCGGGCTCGTCGAGCGGGCCGCCCTTGCCGGTGACGACAATGACCAGCTTCGCGCCTCGCGCCTGCGAATGGCGGAGGAATCCGCGCAGAGCGTCGTGCGCCTCGGACTGGGTGAGCCCGTGCAGGTCGAGGGCGGCGTCGATCATGGCCCGGCCTCGGGCGAGCTCGCGCTTAAGCCGCCGTTCGATAGGCGCGAGCGGCGGCGCCGACGGTTGCGCCGGTCGGCCTGGGCGAGCATCGCCTGCGGCCTGAGGCGGGGCGGGGGACGATTCGCGGGCCCGAGGGTTTGACGGCGTGGGCAATGCCGCCCCGCGCCTCCGCGCGACCCCGCGGGCAACCTCGGTCCAGAGCGCAATCTCCTCGTCGCTCAGGCGCCTCAAACGATGCGGGCGCGGCGGCGCTTCCTTCACGGCTCCCCTCCGCGCGGCAAGAGCACGACCATCTCGCCCTCGCGCCGAATGACGCCTGCGCGCGCGCCCGCCGCATCGCCGCTGCCGAAGAAAAGATCGGCGCGCGCCGGTCCGACAATCGCCGAGCCGGTGTCCTGGGCGACCATGAGCCGGCGGAACGCTCGCGGCGTCTCGTCGGCCCACGGCAATTCGGCGTCGATCCAGAATGGCAGCCCGTAGGCCCAAATCGTCCGGTCGACCGCAATCGAACGCAGCGGCGTGAGCGCGACGCCAGCGCCTGCGATCGGACCCAGTTCAGGATCGAAATCACCGACAAGCCGGAAGAAAACGAACGAGCGGTTGCGACGCATCAGCGCCAGTCCCCTCTCGCTGTCGCTGCGCAGCCACGCCTTGAGGCTCGAAAGCGACATTTCGCTTTCCGCGATCTCTCCGGTATCGATCAGGATCCGTCCGATCGACGTATAGGGCTGGCCGTTGCGCCCATCGTAGGCGAGCCGGGCGCGCCGTCCGTCGCGGAATTCGAGTTGGGCCGAGCCCTGCACGTGAACGAGGAAGGCCTCGGCGGCGTCCCGAAGCCATGCGATCGGATCGCGGCGTTCTGCCTCAATCTGAGTCCGATCGGCATAGGGGACAAGCGAGCCGTCGCCGAGGCGCCGGGCGCTGCTGACCCCCTCGGGGAATCCAACGGGCGCCGGGTTGGGGGCCAAGGTTACAAGATCGGCCGGCCGCGCCACGATCGGCCAGCGGAATTCCTCGGTTTCGACGGTCGAGGCGGGGACGCACGGCTCGTAATAGCCGGTGAGAAATCCCAGCCCGTTTTCTGGAATGACGCGGAAAGGTCGAAAATGCGTTTCGAAAAAGCGCCGCGCGCCCCGGTCGGCCGAGTTGATGGCGCAAAGCGCCGCGCGGGCGCTCGCGATCAATTCGGGCGACGGCGCCTGAGCCGGCCGAGGGCTCTCGCCACCCCCAACCAACATCGACGCCGAGCGCTCGAAGGCGCGAAGCGCCGCCAGATGGTCGTCCTCCGCCCAGCCGGCGAGGCTTTCGAAATCGAGGGTCTCGAGGCGGGCTCCCACGGCGCTTTAGCGCTGCGGCGCGGCTCCACTTTCGGATTCTGTCGCAGTGAGCATCCAGTTGGGATTGCGCGAGCGGATGTCGCGGGCGAAAGTCCATAAGTCGATATGTTCGGCGACCGCGGTTGGCGAACCATCGACGACCCCGCCTTGGGCGTCGCGGGTGACGGATGCAAGCTTGGCGACGAAACGCACGCTGAGTTGCGCGGTCGCGCCGTCGAGCCGCGCCCCGACGATGTTCGCGCCGTCAATCGACACGACCGTCGTGGTCATCGTTTGGCCGGCCGCTGCACGGGCGCGAATTGCGTTGTCGAAATTGACGAAGGCTTCCGGCGTCATCAGATTGCGCAGAGTCGCCGAATCCCCCGCGGCGAAGCCGTGAACGACCATATCGTACGCAACCCGCGCGCCGGAAAGAAACGCCTGCGGCGAGAAGCCGCGATCCACTGCGGCGATGGCGTCGAGGCCGCTCCAAACCGCCGGATCAGGTTCGGCGATCCCTTTCCATCGATCCGCGGCAGGCGGTAGAGCGACGGCCGCCGCCGGACCGTCCGGCTGGACGACAGGCGCAGTCGGAGGCGCCGGCACACGGCGCAACGGAGCGAGAAGGCCGCCCGGCTGACGCGGGGAATCCTGGCGCATGCCAAGGACGGAGCGTAGCTTAAAAGCGACAAACAGGGCGACAAGCGCAAAAATGACGGTCGGCAGATCGATCTCCGGCATCGCGGTTAAGCTCCTTGCTGCCTGCGGCGAAGCGTGCCGCCGGCGACGCGCTGGTCCCATAACTAGGCATACGCGAGCCTTTTGGCTAGGAGCAGGTTCAACGGGGCCGCCGCTCGAAGGCCTGCCCGGCCGACGCCGTCGGCGCCGTCCGCCCTGTCCGGGGAGCGTGCGAATGCGGCGCGAAGCGGCGTGAGGAGCGCAAATGCGATCGGCGTCGCCGGCGTCGGCGCGTGGGGGATGGCGCTCGCCAACGCCGCCGCCGCCGCTGGTCGAAGCGTCGTCCTCTGGGGCCGCGAGGGCGCGCGCATGCGCGACATCGTGGCCACCCGGCGCAGCAATCGGCTTCCAGGCGTCGTTCTGGCCGGCAGGGTCGAGGCGACATCCGATCTCGGCGATCTCGCGCCGTGCCACGCGATTCTGGTGGCGACGCCAGCTCAGGCCAGCCGGGAAATGGCGACGCGGCTGGCAGCGGTCCCGGGATCGGCGCCGCTGGTGTCCTGCGCCAAGGGAATTGAGCGCGGCACGCATGCTTTCATGACCGAGGTCCTGTCGCAGGCCGCGCCGAGGCGGCCGACGGCCATTCTCTCCGGACCCTCCTTCGCCGCCGACGTCGCCGCCGGCCTGCCGACAGCCGTGACGCTGGCCTCGGCAGATGAGGATCTCGCGCGCGCTCTTTGTAACGCCCTGCGCGGCCCGAACCTGCGGCTCTATCACTCGACCGACGTGCGCGGGGTCGAGATCGGCGGGGCGGCCAAGAACGTGCTTGCGATCGCCTGCGGCGTCGCCGCCGGTCACGGCCTGGGCGCAAGCGCCGGCGCCGCCCTGATCGCCCGCGGCTTCGCCGAGCTGCGCCGTTTCGGCGAGGCCTTCGGGGCGCGGGGGTCGACGCTGATGGGGCTTTCGGGGCTCGGCGACCTCGTCCTGACCTGTTCCTCGGCGCAATCGCGCAACTTCGCCTTCGGCCAGGCGCTCGGGCGAGGCGTGAGCGTAGCGGAGGCGGGCGAGGGCAGGCTCGCCGAGGGTGTCTTTACCGCACTGGCCCTGATCGAGTTGGCGCGCGAGCGCGGCGTCGAGATGCCGATCGCCAATTGCGTCGAGAGGTTGATCGAAGGTTCGCTGGACGTCGCCGGCGCGGTCGAGGCGCTGCTTGGACGACCGCCGAAAGGAGAGGAATGAGCCGGAGCGCTTTGCATTCCGCGCCCCCCTCGCTTAAAGTTTCAATCCCTGCCGGGGGCGCGGCAAGTCGCGGGTCGGCGGCGCCTGCGTCGATACGCCGCACAGTCCAGGGCGGCGACTTTGGGACACGCGCGAAACGTCCGGAGCAAGTTGGCGATGGCGCACTGGCTGTTCAAGAGTGAGCCCTCGGCGTGGTCGTTCGACAAGCTGGCCCATTTGGGTGCCGCCGGCACCGACTGGAGCGGGGTGCGCAATCATTCCGCCAAACTCAACATGCGGGCGATGAAGGTCGGCGAGCAGGGATTTTTCTATCATTCCAACGAGGGCAAAGCGATCGTCGGAATTGTCGAGATCTCCAAGGCTTACCGCCCCGATCCGACCGACCCGAGCGGCAAGTTCGGCATGGTCGATATTCGCGCTGTGCGGCCTTTGCCGCGGCCGGTGACGCTCGATGAGGCCAAAGGCGACAAGCGACTGGCCGGGATGGCCCTCGTCACCAATTCGCGCCTGTCGGTGCAGCCGGTGACCGAGGCCGAATGGGCGCACGTCTGCAGGCTCGGCGGCCTCTGACGCGAACCGAGGAGAAACCGCCAGCGGCGCGTTGACCGCCGGACGGGCTAAGACCAAAGGAGAGCCTGGCGCCGACTTGTCGGGTTTCCCCGCACTGGGGCATAAAAGCCTTCATGCTTGTGCGCGAGAGGCGGAACCGGCGCGCGGATTGCTCGGGAGGAGCCCATGGCCGACAAGGTTTACGACGTCCCCGCCGAATGGGCGAAGCGCGCCTGGGTGAACGCGGCAAAATACGGGGAGATGTACAAGCGTTCGGTGACCGATCCGAGCGGGTTCTGGGCCGAGCACGGGAAGCGCATCGACTGGATCACGCCCTTCTCCAAGGTCAAAAATACCTCATTCGACATCCACAACGTCTCGATCAAGTGGTTCGAAGACGGCGTGACCAACGTCGCGCATAACTGCATCGATCGTCATCTGCCCAAGCGCGCAAACCAGACTGCAATCATCTGGGAAGGCGACGACCCATCAAAGTCGAAGCATGTCACCTACGCGCAACTTGCCGAGGAGGTCGGACGCTTCGCCAATGTGCTGAAAGGCCACGGCGTCAAGAAGGGCGATCGCATCACGATCTACATGCCGATGATTCCCGAGGCGGCTTACGCGATGCTCGCCTGCGCCCGCATCGGCGCGATCCATTCGATCGTGTTCGGCGGCTTTTCGCCCGACGCCCTCGCGGGCCGCATCGCGGACGCCAAATCCGAGGTCGTCATCACCGCGGATGAGGGCCTGCGCGGAGGCCGGAAGGTGCCGCTCAAGGCCAACGTCGACGCGGCGATTGAGAAGGTCGGCGGCGTCAAGGCCGTGATCGTTGTCAGGCACACCGGCGGCGAGGTCGGCTGGCGGCACGGGCGAGATGTTTGGCTGGATGAAGCCGTCAAGGCGGTGACCGCGCATTGTCCGCCCGAGCCGATGAACGCCGAGGATCCGCTCTTCATCCTCTATACGTCGGGCTCGACCGGCGCGCCCAAGGGGGTCGTTCACACCACCGGCGGCTATCTCGTCTATGTTTCCATGACCCACCAATATGTGTTCGATTACCACGAGGGCGACGTCTATTGGTGCACGGCGGACGTGGGCTGGGTGACCGGCCACAGCTATATCGTCTACGGGCCTCTCGCCAACGGCGCGACGACCTTGATGTTCGAAGGGATCCCGAACTATCCGTCGATGAGCCGGTTCTGGGAAGTCATCGACAAGCACAAGGTCAATATTTTTTACACCGCGCCGACCGCGATCCGCTCGCTGATGGGGGCGGGCGAGGAGCCGGTCAAGAAAACGAGCCGCGCCTCTCTGCGCCTTTTGGGCTCGGTCGGCGAGCCAATCAATCCGGAGGCCTGGGAGTGGTATCACCGCGTGGTCGGGGACAGTCGCTGTCCGATCGTCGACACGTGGTGGCAGACTGAAACTGGCGGCATATTGATTACGCCGCTGCCCGGGGCCATCAGGCTCAAACCCGGATCGGCGACAGAGCCTTTCTTTGGCGTTGTCCCCGAGATCGTCGACGCCGCCGGCAACGTTCAGCAAGGCGCCTGCGAAGGCAATCTGGTCATCGCCAACTCCTGGCCCGGTCAATCGCGGACGGTTTTCGGCGACCATTCTCGGTTTATGAACACCTACTTCGCCGCCTACCCTGGCAAATACTTTACCGGTGACGGGGCGCGGCGCGACGCCGACGGCTATTACTGGATCACCGGGCGAGTCGACGACGTGATCAATGTGTCAGGCCATCGTATGGGAACGGCGGAAGTCGAAAGCGCCCTCGTCGCCCACCCGAAAGTGTCGGAAGCCGCGGTCGTGGGGTATCCGCACGACATCAAGGGGCAGGGCATCTACGCCTATGTGACCTTGATGTCGGGCGTCGAAGCGAACGAGGACCTGCGCAGGGAATTGGTCGCCTGGGTGCGCAAGGAGATCGGACCGATCGCCTCGCCCGACCTTATCCAATTCGCGCCTCTCTTGCCCAAGACCCGCTCGGGCAAGATCATGCGCCGAATATTGCGCAAGATCGCGGAGAACGAGTACGGCTCATTGGGCGACACCTCGACCCTGGCCGATCCAGCCGTCGTCACCGATCTCATCGACAAAAGGCAGAACCGCGGCAAGGGTTGACCCCGGGTTCCGGCCCTCGTCAGGAGGCGATAAGCAATTCCTGGGCGGATTCGATTTTGGTCGCAAGAATGACCGCCTGGGTCCGGCTCTCGACGCCGAGCTTTTGCAAGATCGCCGACACATGCGCCTTGACCGTCGCCTCGGACACGCCGAGCTCGTAGGCGATCTGCTTGTTGAGAAGGCCCTGGGACAACATCATCAGCACCCGAATTTGCTGCGGGGTCAGCGAAGCAAGCCGGCGCGCCATGGCGCTCGATTCACGATTGGGCTGGGAGTGAGGATCGAAGTCGGGGGAGTCCATCGGCCGCCCTCGAGAACCTGGGCGATGGCGACCCGCATCGTGTCGAGCGAATTCGACTTCGGAATGTAGCCGGCCGCGCCGAATTCCATGCAATGGCGGATGACCGCGCGATCTTCGTTGCCCGACACGACAACCACTGGGGTCGAGGGACGCTCCGAACGGAGGAACAAGAGTCCGGAAAAGCCGCGAACGCCGGGCATGGTCAAGTCGAGCAGCACCAAATCGGTCTCCGGCGACGCTTCGAGCGCAGCCACCATGCTGTCGAAATCATGCGCGACCGCGATCTTGGCGTCCGGAGCCGCCGCGAGTACGGCCTGGCGCAATCCGCCGACGACCAACGGATGGTCATCGGCGATGAGCACGCGAAAAGCGGCGCCTTCGCTCATCGTTTCCTCGGACACACCGAGACGACAATCGCCGATCTGACCGTCGTTGTCACGCCCTCCGTCTCCAGGCTTCGGCCCTTCACTCCTGGCGTTCCGTCATGGACGGCAGGCGATGAAGTTGGCGTAAGGCTTCGGTCATGGCGATTGTCGCCGCGATTCCCACATTGAGGGAGCGCAGCGGCGGCCGAATTGGGATGCGCAGCCGGCAGTCGGCCGATGCGCTCACGGCTTCCGGCGCCCCACCCAACTCACGCCCGACGAGAATGATATCCCCTTCACGAAATGCGAAATCCCACAGGGAGGTCTCGCCCTTCGTCGTCAACAGCGCCAGGCGGCGCTGCGTGGAGGCGCGCCAAGTCGCGAACTTGCCCCAAGAATCATGGATCTCGATGGTCAGGGCGTCGAGATAGTCCATCCCGGCGCGCCGGAAGCGGCTGTCGCCCATTCGAAATCCCGCCGGTTCGATGATCGCTGCGCCAACGCCGAGGCAGGCGCAGGTTCGCATCATCGCGCCGGCGTTTTGGGCAATGTCCGGCTCAAACAGCGCGAGCACGAGGGGCGGGGGACGTTCGGCCATGATGCGTCGCCTTTAGGCGTAAAACGCCGAAAACGACACCCCCGGCGTCGATGGCGGAACATATCGCCATTTCGCGCTCTACGCCGGATAGCCGCGATATTCCGGCCTATGGACATCCAATTCGATCAATGCGAAAAAACCGCGTCGAACGTTGATCCGCGCCAAGGCGTGGCGATCGTCGAAAACGCCGGAAACGTCCGGGTTAGAACGCGGGGGCCGTTCCCGGATTCGCGGTCCCGAAAGCGAGCGATGCGTGCAAGGACGCCGCGCCGGGGCGAACGTTGGGGGTTGATTTGACCAGCGCTGCGACGATCGATGGGCCAGTTCGCAAGGAAGGCCCGTTTCTCGTTACGGACGCGGCCTGCGCGGTCGAAGCTGCGGCGGCCGCTCGGGCGCTGACCGGCGCGATCCGCGGGGATTTGCCGACTCTTGCCCCCGCCTCGAGCGCCGGCGACCCTGATGCGATCGCGCGCAGGCAAGGGGCCGCCGCCAAGCGCTCTGGAGGCTCTGGCTGAGCGGCGCCGCGCTGACTTCTTCTCTTCAAGTTCTTCGGTACAACGTCCATCAGAGATCCATCACATGAGCGGCCCCTCCACCTACGTTCCGAAAAGCGCGCTCGGGCGCTGGTTCGAAT
Organism: uncultured Alphaproteobacteria bacterium; assembly: GCA_963794155.1. GTDB lineage: Bacteria > Pseudomonadota > Alphaproteobacteria > Rhizobiales > Beijerinckiaceae > Roseiarcus. Next base: position 160,270 of record CAWCCX010000017.1, read on the forward strand.
CGCGCCTTCCCTTGATGGGTCTGGTCCATTCCTCGTTCATCGCCTACCCGGTGCCGCGCAATCTCAACTACATGTGGACGTTCGGCGCGATCCTGTCCTTCATGCTGGTCGCGCAAATCGTGACCGGCGTCGTGCTCGCCATGCACTACGTTCCGTCTGCGACTGAGGCGTTCTCATCGGTCACCGACGGAATCATGCGCGATGTGAACTACGGCTGGCTGATCCGCTACATGCATACGAACGGCGCCTCGCTGTTCTTTCTTGCCGGCTATATTCACATGTTTCGCGGCCTCTATTACGGCTCATTCAAGCCGCCGCGCGAGGTCCTTTGGATCATTGGGGTCATCATCTATTTCCTGATGATGGCGACGGCCTTCATGGGCTACGTCCTTCCGTGGGGGTCGATGAGCTTCGCGGGCGCGACCGTCATCACCAACCTCACCTCGGCGATTCCGCTGGTCGGAAACTCGATCGCCCACTGGCTGTGGGGTGGATTTGCAGTCGGCGGTCCGACGCTGACCCGGTTTTTCTCCCTGCATTATCTGCTGCCGTTCATCATCGCGGCGTTCGTCGGACTTCACATCTGGGCCCTCCATGTCGCCGGGCAGAACAATCCGGACGGCGTCGAGGTGAAAGACGTGGAGCGCGATACGGTCGCTTTCACGCCTTATGCGACGATCAAGGACGCCCTCGGCCTAGCGGTGTTTCTCATCGTCTACGCCTGGCTGATCTTCTACATCCCCAATTATCTGCTCGACGCCGACAACTCGGTCATCGCCAATCCGCTGGCGACGCCCGCCCACGTCGTGCCGGAATGGTATTTGCTTCCCTTCTACGCAATGCTGCGCGCAATCCCGAACAAGCTTATGGGCGTGATCGTCCTGTTCGCCGCGATCGTAGTGCTGGCTTTTATTCCCTGGCTCGACCGGTCGCCGGTCAAGTCGGCGAAGTACCGTCCGGCGTACCGATTTTTCTTCTGGGTCTTTGTCGCGATCGGCATTGGTCTCGGTTATCTCGGTTCACAAGAGCCGACTGAGGGGCTCGCGCTCATCGCCCGAATCCTCACCTTTGGCTATTTCGCCTTCTTCCTCATCATCATGCCTGTGCTGAGCTTTACCGAGAAGACGAAGCCGATCCCGGCGTCGATCGCCGACGCCGTGCTCGCCAAAACGAAGACTGCGGCGGCCGCGGCCGGCTGATGCGCGACCGTTCCCAAGGAAGTTCAACGATGAGTCGTCTCAAGTTCTCCGCCCTCGCCCTCGCCGCCATGGGGATCGCCCTGGCGAGCGGGCCGGCGGCGCTCGCCCAGGACGAATCCGAACAGCCCAAGCCTCCTCTTCAGGACTGGAGCTTCTCCGGCATGTTCGGCATATACGACAAGGCGCAGCTCCAGCGCGGATTTCAAGTCTACAAGGAGGTCTGCAGCACCTGTCACGCGCTGAGCATCCCCTTCCGCACGCTCGCAGACCCTTACGGTCCTGGCTTTACCGAGGATCAGGTCAAGACGCTCGCGGCCACGTACCAGGTCACCAACGCCGAACCCAACGACAAGGGCGAAATCTTCAAGCGTCCCGGAACGCCCGCCGACATCATCCCTCGCCCCGAGGCCTACCCGAACGACCAGGCCGCCGCCGCGGCCCTTGGCAAAGCGCCGCCGGATATGGCGCTGCTCGCCAAGGCGAGAAAATTTGAGCGCGGCTTCCCGCGGTTCATTCTCGACGCGCTGCCGGGTCTCGAATATCAGGAAATGGGGGCCGACTACATCCACGCGATCCTGACCGGCTATACAAAGCCCGACGACCCGCAATGGAACCTCTATTACCCCGGGCACAAGATCGCGATGCCGCAGCCGATCACCAACGGCGCGGTCGACTACAAGGACGGCACCCCGCCGACCCTGGATAATTACGCCAAGGATATTGCCGCCTTTCTGAGTTGGGCGGCGGAGCCCAACCTCGTCGAGCGCAAGCGAATCGGCCTTCGGGTCATGATCTTCCTGTTCGTGTTGGCGGCGCTGCTTTACTTCACCAAGAAGCGGATCTGGGAGTGGGCGCACTAGCGGCGCCCGCGCGCTCTGGCCCTGAGCGCCGCTCGGCGGCGCGGGGTCTCGAGGCGATCCGGAGGCGCAGCGTATTCGAAGACGCCGCGCCGCGATTGATAGCGGCGCCTCGCTCGGGGATGATGCGACTCGACGGGAAAGGGTGTGGATGGCCAAAGCCATTGTCGGCGTGATCGGAGGCTCGGGCGTCTATCATCTTCCGGGCCTGACCGACCTGCGGGAAGAGCAAATCGCCACCCCCTGGGGCGAACCCTCCGATTCGCTGCGTTTCGGTCGTGTGGGGCCGACCCAGGCGGTGTTCCTCGCGCGCCACGGCCGCGGCCACCGCTTCTCTCCCTCGACGATCAACTATCGCGCCAATATCGATGCCTTGAAACGCGTCGGCGTCACCGACATCATCGCTCTTTCCGCCTGCGGATCGTTCCACCGCGACCTCTACCCCGGCATGTTCGTGATGATCGACCAGTTCGAGGACCGCACCTACCTCCGCCGGTCGACTTTCTTCGGCGACGGCTGCGTCGCCCATGTCTCGATGGCCCACCCGGTCGCTCCATTGTTGCGCCGCCGCCTCCTCGCGGCGGCTGAAGCCGAGAAGGTCCCCTGCCGCGATGGCGGAACCTACGTCTGCATCGAGGGGCCGCAGTTTTCTTCGTTGGCCGAGTCGCTCGGCTTCCAGGCGCGCGGCGCCGATGTCATCGGCATGACTGGCGCGACCGAGGCCAAATTGGCGCGCGAAGCCGAAATCTCATACGCGTCGGTTGCCATGGTCACCGACTACGACTGCTGGCATGAGGAGCATGGCGCGGTCGACGTCGCGGCGGTGATCAAAGTCATGGCCGACAATGCAGATCGGGCGAGCGCGGTTGTCGGGCGCACGCTGCGCGAGTTTCCGGCCGAGCACGAGGCCTGTCCAATAGGGTCCGACCGCGCGCTGGAATACGCTCTCATTACTCAACCGTCCCACCGCGATCCCGAACTCGTGAAAAAGCTCGACGCGGTGGCCGGACGCGTGCTGCGCGGCGCCTGAACGTCCCTGCGATCGGCGGCCCGCCCTCGCGCCGCGAGACCTGCGGCTTGCGTGACTTTCGAGGTTCAAACTAAATGAGTGCGCCAACCTGAGCTCAGAGCAGCGATTGCCGCTTGACGATCGCTGGGACCTCGAGGGATCGATGATCAAAGATGCGTTCGAGCGCTTGCTGTTCGCGAGCCGATTTCTTCTGGCGCCGCTTTATCTGGCGCTTGCCATCAGCCTCGTGGCTTTGATTGGCAAAGTTGGCCTGCACCTCTACCAGCTCCTGACTCAGCTTCCCTCCATGAGCGACGAAGAAGTCCTCTTGTCGGATTTGGCGATTGTCGACCTGACGCTGACGGCCTCGCTCGTGGTGATCGTATTTCTCTCCGGCTACTCGAATTTTGTTGCGCCCGTTGTCCAGCGTGAAGACGACGGAAGGCCGCATTGGATCGCGGCAATCGACTTTAGCGAGCTGAAACTCAAGCTGATGGCCTCGATCGTCGCTATTTCAGCGATCAAGCTGCTCGAGGGCTTCATGGACATCGAGCATAAATCCGACCGCGAGTTGTATTGGCTGGTGGGCATTCACCTGACCTTTGTCGTCTCGACGCTGATTCTAGCGCTCTCCGCATTGTTCAGCCACAACGCGCGTTCCCAGGGAGGCGACTCGGGGGGCGTGTGATCGGAAGCCTATTTCTCGAGAACGACCTTCCGGCATTCCGGCGGCAGCGCGGCCATCGGCAGCGGCGGCTTGGCCGGCTCGGCGCGCGGATGCAGCGCCTCGTCGGTGAACCACCAGTCGAGCGACTTGTCGCAGCCGTCGCCGGCCGGCAGCGGGTCCTGCCTCTGACACCCGGCGTCTCCCGCCGGGCATTTTATGCGGATGTGGAAGTGATAGTTATGTCCCCGGTAGGCGCGCACCTTGTTCATCCACGGCTGGCCCTTGGCGGTCTCGCACAGGGCCTTCTTGATCGCGGCGTTGACGAAGATGCGCTCGACCTCGGGCTCCTCGGCCGCGGCCTTGATGATCGCCGCCTGCCCAGGGGTCCAATGCGTCCTGTCGACCGAGAGCCCGTCCTCGGTCACCATGTTGACCGCCGACATGTTCTCGCGCTCCTCGAGCGAAAGCGTATGGTCGGGCATTGGGGTGAGCCAGACGTCGGCGTCGAGGCCGACCTGATGCGAAGCGTGCCCGGTCAGCATCGGCCCGCCGCGCGGCTGGGAAATGTCGCCGACCAGAATTCCGTTCCAGACGCCCTCGGCCTTGGCCTTGCGCGAGAACCGCTCGAGGAAGGCGATCATCGCCGGGTTCCCCCACATGCGGTTGCGCGATAGCCGCACCACTTGCCAGGACTCGCCATCGACCGGCAGCGCCTTCGCCCCAGCGAGGCAGCCGCGCCAGTAATAGCCGATCGAGCGGGCCTGAGCCTCGACGGGGGTTAGGGCCCGCCCGAACACTTCTTTGGCGGGGAGCTTGGGATCGGCGGGATTGGCCAGCGGCGGCAACGGTTTGGGGTCCGTCGTTCCCTTGTCCTGCGCAAAAGCGGGCGAGGCGAGGGCCGAGGCGGAGACCGCCAGAACCGCGCCGAGCGCTTTCGATCGCATGACTTTGATTCCTGAGCCTAGCGTTCGAGCGTGCGAGCCTGAAGCGCGGCGAATCGAGAGACGGATCACTATCGCGCCTTGGGCCGGAGGTCTTCAACCGGCCGCGGTCTTCACGATTTTGTAAGCCGGCTTTGAAAAGGTCTTTTGGCGCCGCCAATGGATTGTTAAGGATCAGGCCATGCAGGCTCGTCTTCTCGCGCGGACGCAATCCGTAGGCCTGGCGCTCGGAGCGGCTCTGCTCGCGGCCGACTGCGCCGGACCGACCGCGCCTACGGCCGGCGCGCCCGGCCAGCACCAGGGCGTGACCTCGATCGACGGCGCCAATGTCGAGCTCGCCTCGTTCGAGAACTCGGCCTTTCCCTATCATGGTCTGATCCCGAACTATCAGGAGACCGGCAAGAGCCGGCCCTTCCTCGACGTCGACGACAACGGCCGGCTCGGCCATTCGAGCCCACGCGGAGGAATCCATTGGGAGGACGAGACCTATAGCGACCGCAGCGTTCTGTTGGCGGCGCCGCAGTCGTTCGATCCCGCCCGGCCTGGGGTGATCATCGTCTACTTTCACGGCAACATGGCCACGCTGTCGCGCGACGTCGTCGCCCGGCAGCAGATCGTGCGCCAGCTCGCTGATTCGGGGCTCAATGCGGTGCTGGTCGCCCCGCAGCTCGCAGTCGACGCCCTCGATTCGAGCGCCGGGCGGTTCTGGGCGCCAGGCGGATTCGCCGCCTTTCTCGGCGAGGCGCAGAGCAAGCTCGGCGAGCTCTATCCGAACGCGCGCGGCGCGTTCCATCACATGCCTGTAGTCATCGTCGCCTATAGCGGCGGTTATTTGCCGGCGGTCTATTCGCTCGCGGTCGGCGGCGATCAAAGCCGCATCCGCGGCGTGGTGCTGCTCGATGCGCTCTACGGCGAGCGCGACAAGTTCGTGAACTGGGTCGAGGGGCCCGGGCGCAACGCCTTCTTCGTCAGCGCCTACTCGACCTCTTCGCTCGAGGGCAACGAGGCGATCCGCGCCGAACTCGAGGCCGCCGGGATCCAGACCACAAGCGGCCTGCCGGCGGCGCTGAACCCCGGAGTGGTCGCGTTCGTCGACGTCGGCGCGGTCGACCACAACGACTTCGTCACCTCGGCCTGGGGCGGCGCGCCGCTGCGCGACATCCTGTCCCGCATCGGGGGGTAGGGGCCGGTGGAAGCCTTTCCAGATCGGAGGAAGGAATCCCAAAGCAGCGGGAAGCGAAATTAAAGAAAAAGGAAGGAAAAAGCCTTCTGGGCGCGAGTATTATGCTTTGATCGCGCGCGTGGCCGGAATCCAGCGTGGCAGGGTTCGATGCCGCTCGGGGCCTAATGAGCGTGGACGCGTAGACCAACGTCGCACGCTCAGCGCAGGCGAAGCTCAGAAAAATCGGTTGGCGTGCGCGAAAAAGAAACGCGCATCAATCCTTCCGCAGCCTTACGCCGCGCCCTTAAACTCATGAGCGGGCGCAAGACTGCGGTCGGGAACCGACGTGTTTTACACCGCCGGTCTTTAGTCCACGGCCTCTGGCGTCTTCGCCAGGCCCTTCAGCGCATCACGCTCGAGCAGCGCCGGCACATAGGCGTGAATGCCAGGCTGCAGATCCTGCAGCGAGACAAAACGCCCATCCGCCAACCTGAGACCGTCGCGATAGAGGCCGGCCTCGCGCTGAGCGAAGGTCGTCGCCGCCTCCGCCCCGACGCGCAACGCCGTCTGCAACGCAGCCGGAATGTCGGTCAGCATCACCTTGGTGTCGCACTGCATGCAAACCGCGGTACGCGGATCGCCCGCCGAAGCGAAGCCGATCGAACCGCTTGGGAAACGCGTCGTGACGTACAACTCACCCTCGCGGGCGGGACGCGATCCATACATCTCCAACGAGTAGTCGCACATGACAGGCTCCTGCGCTTTGTGAGCCCCCCAGTTATGTCCGCGGAATCAACGTTGCGATCGTTGTTAGGTTCCGAACAGTAGTGTGGCATTGGGGCATTATTGAGGGCAAGAGCCTTTTGCGCGTCAACGGGTTGCGGCGCACACTTTTTTTGCGCTAGCTTTGCGCGCGTTGGACTTCGAGCGCGGCACGCTCTGAGAACGTCGGTGTGTCCCCTCAGTGCAGGTATGGCTCGGCCTCGCTGATTGACGCTGCGATCTCTTTCGAATTGACGCGCCGCCAAGGGGCGCCGAACGAACTCGACGCGGAAGCGCATCGCCTCGAGCCCTTCCGGCCAGTGATTCGCCCGAGTTCAGCCTTCGCCATCAGATGGCGCACGAAGGCGCGCGCCTCGGGAAGCTGGCGCCAGACGCTCGGCAGGAACAAGGCGCGGCGCTTGCCCGCGCCGAGAATGAGGCCGTCGCGCTCGGGCTCGAGCGCGCTCGCGAGTTCCGATTCGCTTGCCGCCGGAATCGGCCGCGGGTGGGAAAGGATCGAGACGTCAAGCCGGAGCCCGGCAAGCTCCGCCTCCTTCACCGGGGGAAAACGCGGATCGGCGAAACCCGCCTGCGCCGTATTGGCGACCGCGTCGTCGAAGAGCGGGCGCCGCGGCGCGGGCGAACCGATGCAGCCTCGCAGCTGTCCGTTCTCGGTCAGGGTGATGAAAGTCGCCCGCCATGGGGAAAGCGAAGGCGACCGAAAGTTCAGCGCGAGCGGCGGCGGAGCTCCGCCCTTCTGCGCCGCGAGTTCGAGCGCGGCCATGCAGGCCAAAAGCAGACGCTCGCGATTGGAATCTTCAAGCCGCGCCGAGGCGGAATATTCGAAGGCGAAAGCGCCATAGCCGACGACGCGCGAGGCGTCCGCGCCGACGTCGGCCGACGTCGCCAGATGCAGGCCACTTGCCCTCATGTCGCGCTCGGCGGCGATTTCGAGCGCGCCTTTGATCGGCAGGAAGCCGCAGGCCCGGCGCCCTTCGAGCGCTTGAGCGTCAAGCGTCTCGATGCGCCTGGCGGTATCGGCGTCGATCGATTCGGCGCTTCGCCGGTCAAGAAAATGCGACAGATCCGACGAGACCGCGATGACCGTCTCGGGCCCGCCCCAGACGAGACGCAGCGCCTCGGCGACATCATGCGGATCGGCGTCGCCGACCAAGATCGGAACGATCTCGAACGGGGCCGGCAGCATCGCCTGCAGCATCACGAGATGCATTTCGAGCGAATGTTCGCCCGCGAACGGTCGCGGGTCGACGACGAGGCCACGGGCTTTGGCGAGCAGGCCGTGGGCGGCGGCTGCGACCGGCGCAACGCCGAGCGGGGTCCGCCATTGCCCGGCCGGATGGATCGCGAGCCCATCGAAGGCGACCCGGTGCGCGGGGCCAACGATGACGACGCGTCGCGGCGGTTCGGCGCGGCGCGCCCATGGGCCGAACGCGGTCGCGGCGACCGACCCCGAATAGACGATGCCTGCGTGCGGCGCGACCACGGCCTTGGGCGCGACGCCGCCGTCCGGGCGCGCCCGCTGGCGCGACGCCGCGATCAATGCGTTCAACGCGTCCGGCTCGGCCGGATAGAACATCCCCGCCACCTGCGCGGGATGGGCCTCGGTACTCGGCATGCGGCGCCCCGATCGCTTTCCCGACAAAATGTAGGCGCGCGGAGGGCGCCGCGCCAGGGCGCCGCATTGCAATTTCGCGCTGCGCCCACGACATATGCGAAAGTCAGGAGCGGCCAGAGCGAAAGCGGCCGAGGGGCGATGGGTGCGGACGACAGCGTGAACGTCGGCTATTGGACCAGGCTCGAGGACGGGCGCATCGCGTGCGGCTTATGCCCGCGGTTCTGCAAGATGCGCCCAGGGCAGCGAGGTTTGTGCTTCGTGCGCCGCGCCCGCGAGGACGGCGAGGGCATGGAGCTCACCGGCTACGGGCGCTCGACCGGCTTCTGCGTCGATCCGATCGAGAAGAAGCCGCTCAATCACTTCCTGCCCGGTTCGTCGGTGCTCTCGTTCGGGACCGCCGGCTGCAATCTCGCCTGCGCGTTCTGCCAGAACTGGGACATTTCCAAGAGCCGCGAGGTGGCGCGCTTGAGCGCCCGCGCGACGCCGGAGATGATCGCGCGCGCGGCCGAGCGGCTCGGTTGCGCGAGCGTCGCCTATACCTACAACGATCCGGTCATCTTCATGGAATATGCGCTCGACACGGCGGAGGCCTGCCGGGCGAAGGGGGTGAAAAACGTCGCGGTCACAGCGGGCTTCGTCTGCGAGGAGCCGCGCCGCCGGTTGTTCGGGGCCATGGACGCGGCGAACGTCGATCTTAAGGGCTTCACCGAGCGCTTCTACGCCAAGCGTTGCGCCGGCGCGCTCGCGCCGGTGCTCGAGACGCTCAAATATCTCGTGCACGAAACCAACGTCTGGACCGAGGTCACGACGCTCTTGATTCCGGGCGAGAACGATTCCGAGGAGGAGATCGACGCGCTGACGCGATGGACGGCGAAGGAGCTCAGGCCCGACGTTCCGCTCCATTTCACCGCCTTCCACCCCGATTATCACATGCTGGAGACGGCGCCGACGCCGCCGGCGACGCTGCAGAGGGCGCGCGCGATCGCGATCCGCAACGGGCTTCATCACGTCTATGTCGGCAACGTCCACGATCCGGCGCGCCAGGCGACGCTGTGCCCGACCTGCGGCGCGCGGGCGATCGAGCGCGATGGCTATACGATCACCGGTTACGCGCTCGACGCAGCGGGCGCGTGCAGAAGCTGCGGAACCAGGATGGCGGGCGTGTTCGCGGCAAAACCGGGCGCCTGGGGCTCACGGCGGCTGCCGGTCGACATCGGGCGCTACGCGGCGTGAGGCGCGCGTTCGCGCCCTACGTCAGCGACGCCAGCATCTGATCGTAGGCGCCGGAGGGGATGCGGAACACGCCGCTGAACGGCTGGCTGAGCTCGAGAATGAGGAAGATCGCGCTGCCGACCGCGAAGGCGCCGAGGCCAAGCGCGGTCAGCGTCGTGGCGTTGAGACGGGAGAGCAATCCGTAGCCGCAAAACAGGATCAGCGCCCACGACACCACGATCACCACCAGAGGCCAGGACACCGAACTCGCCAGCTGCAGTGAGACGAGCAGGCGGGTCTGCTCGATTGCGGCGGCGTCGCTGGCGGCGGCGGCCGCGAATTGCCGCTGGGCCTGGGACTTCGGATCGAGCGAGGCGACATATTCGTCCAGTTCCCTGAGGTGCGGAAGCGGCTCCCCGACCGATAGGGCTTGGGTGGTCGGCACGGCGGTCCCGCCCCACACCATGAGGTGGACGCCTTCCAGCGTTTCTTTCATCCTCGCCCGCGCCGGCGCGGTTTCCGGCCCGAATTCGGTCAGCGCCAGATTAAGCTGAATGGCGCGGGCGGCGAAGGTCTCCATCTCCGATTTCTGGGTTGAATAGAAGCTATAAGACGAGCCAACCAAAGTCCCGAGCACCAGCGCGAGCAGGAGGGAGATGAGGCCGACGATCGCCCCGATCATGTCGCGCGAGCGATCCGAGGTGTGCGGTTCCGGCAACAGCTTCTGCAGATAAAGCCCGGCCACGCCGAAGCCGAAAGCAGCGACAGCAACGCCGACGCAGAGCCAGACCGTCCCCATAGACCCTCGCTCGCCGAAGCGCCCGAATCGAAACGCCGCCATTGGCGACGAGGCCACAGAATCGGAGCGCGTTGCGGCCTACAATGGGACATCGGAACGCGCAATCCAAGCGCCCGGCCCACTTGCGAAATCCGTCATCGCGAGGAGCCCTGAGGGCTAAGCGATGTTGTCGGACAGGTCCATCGATTCGGGGAGTCGCCAGGACCGCATTGGCAGCCGGTCGGACAGCATCAGCCGAATTTGATGGTCGGCGCACGCGCTCACCATCGCGTCCTGGCCGCCGAAGGCCACGAGGCTTTGGTTGAACCCCAGACAGGCCAGGCGGTAGATCAGCCGTTGCGCGACCGCGCCGTCGAAATAGCCGCCATGCACATCGACCCGGCCCATGACGTAGAGGACCAGGAGCTTGAGCTGCTCCCATAGGGGAATACTCGCGTCGGGATCGTTTCGCTTGACGTCCAGCGCTTCGGTGAGCATGCCCCGTGGCGGCGTCCCGTCGATGTAATCCGTGCAGTCGAAAAAGGTGAACGCTCGCGCCACAATTGTGGGCTCTTGACGCCTGACCCTTCGGGAGAGGTACGCCAGCGTCTGGGTTCCGGCGCGCAGGATCTCGAGCAGATTCGGGCCCGGCGGCGTCGCGCCGAAAGCGCTGGCGAGGATCTCGGTGTTGCCGAGCCGATAACCGTAGATTCGGTTCATGGTTGGAAAGGTGAAATAGTTGACTGACGTGGACATGGCCCGCAGCACCTCATCGCCTTCGTTGCTGAAGAGATAGGCTTCGCGGAACCGCCTCAGCGAAGAGGCGAGGAAATTGGCGCGGACGGCGAGAAGGGCCTCGGCCGGAATGTCGGGGGAAACAAGGACGAACCGCATCAAAGTGAAGACGTGTCCGATCCGCCCGGGGACTTCGTCGTCCTCTTCTTGCCCCTCCCTCACGGCCATTTCCGGCCGTAGCCGTCCGGACAGAAACGTCCGGATGACGTGTGCGCCGTGACAAAGGCGGCGCTTTCCAGTGGGTGCAAGCCCCGCCCGGCCAACCGCTCCAGCCGGAAGCAACCGGAGCAGTCATGGAGGTAACGAAATGGCTGAAGCCTTCGGTGTAGCTGGTCACATATAGGTGACCGCGCGAGTGTGCGGGCCGCAACGCGAGTGAACGCTGAGCAGGCCCCGAAAAGGACGATGTGCAGGCCGACCCGACAACGTTATCGGGGAAGGCTGTTACGGCAGGGTGAGATGAGCGAAGACGACGCCCAGTCGCTGCACCGGGGTAGTGGCGGCAGCACGCACACAAGGAAAGCGCGCGCAACACGGGAAGCCCCAAAGCGTGGTCAGGTCAGGGATGACAGGACCAACCGGACGCCCGTGAGGGACAGGCTGGGCGCTCTGGGGTGGCGGAGAGGTTCGTAGTACCGCGGAAACCGGGTAACTCCGGCGGAGGGAAGGGACCTCAGTTCAAGACAGACGCAGAACGTGGCGAAGGACATGGAGATTGGGCAACCTATCAACTCCACATGATGTTCAGAAGCTGCCGATGGCGTCGCACGCGAAAGACGGCGTGAGGTCTTGTCCGAGAGCCGGATGCGGGAAATCTGCACGTCCGGTTCGATGAGCGGGGCGTGGAAACGGAGCTACGGTTGAGCCACTAAGGCACCGCCAGACGAAAGGGGCGGCAAACAGACATGCTCGACCTAACGCCACCGCGCCACGTCTCGACTCTACCCTTCCCGAACACGTCCGAGAGGACCCGGATCGCGTTCGTGACGACCAACGCGCCCATGCTGTGGCCAATGAACGACAGCGCGATGCGCCGCCGATGCGCCGTCACGCTCTTCTCGCCCGCCTGCTCGAGCCGGCGCACCGCCTCCCGGTCGATCTGGCGGATCACCTCGACGAGATCCGGCACGCCGTAGTTGGTCGCCCGGTAGACGTCGCGGAAATAGACGATGGCGCGCAGGAGCGCGAGCACGACGATGGCGAAGATGAACAGGAAAGAAACCACCATGATCGTGGTGAGCAGATGACGTAACAGATCTGTCTCCGCGACCCCGAAGAGCTTGAGAAGCGCCGCAATGATCCAGACGGCGAGCGCGATTGCGAGCGCCGACACCCCAAGGATGATCAGAGGAAGCGCCGGCAGCGCTGACAAGCTGCTGCCCAAGACCGATCCAATCCGCTCCGAGGGCCAACGATAGCCAACGCACACGGTCCTGCGGGCGGGATCGCCGAAGAGACTGCTCTGGTCGCTCACCAGCGCATCGCGCGCCTTGGCGTAGAATTCGAGCGCCCGATCGCGCGGCGTATTGAAGCCATGCACCATGACGACAAGATTGGCGTCGGCCTGCGGATCATGCGCGGGCGTGAGGATCTCGGCGATCTCCTCGACCGCCTGGTCCGCATCGACGTAGGTCAGCCCCTTCGGCGCCTTCCCGCCGGGATCGAAACCCTGCTCGACGCTGTCCGGGGCCGTGCTTTCAATGAAATAGAATCGCGCGTTGGCGATTTGGTCGACGGTCGAATAGACGCGAAAATCCGCCGGTGAGCCCGCTCTCGCCGCAAGACCGGGGTCCGCCGCATCCTGACCGGCCGCCATCGAATTTCCCCCCGCGCCGAGGTCCTCCCCTTGAAACGCGAGCATGCCCTCGTTGTCCGCGACAGGCAAGGAGCGGCCAGCACATCGTCATGCTTTGCGCTCCGCCACGCGCCTCAGCGCAACCGCCGCCGCCCGTTCGAGATGCTCGCGCATCCGCGCTGACGCTCCGGCGCTGTCGCCCTCGAGGATCGCGCTCGCGATCGCGCGATGCTCGCGGACCGAGGTCTTGAGCACGGATGGGGTCAGCACGTCGCCGACCTGGGCCATGATGAGCGGGAGTTGCAGTCGCGCCGCGAGCTCGCGGAGCGCAAGATTGTCGGCGAGCGCCGTCACCGCGTCGTGGAAGGCGGCGTTCTCCTTGAGATAGTTGCAAGGATCGCGCGGCGCGTCGGAATGGATCCGCCGGATTGCGGCCATGAAACGCGCCCGCCGCTCGGACGATTCGGCCGCGGCGGCGAGCCGGGCGGCGAGGGCTTCCATTTCGATCCGGATCAGGAACAATTCGCGAATCTCGCGCTCGGTCAAGCGCCTGACGAGCGCGCCGCGGTGCGGCCAATGCTCGATCAGCCCGTCGGCGCTGAGCCGGCGCAGCGCCTCCCGAACCGGCCCGCGACTGACCGCAAAGCGGGTGGTCAAGTCGCTTTCGACGAGCCGCAATCCCGGCTGAAGCCGGCCGGCCAGAATGTCGTCGCGCAGCCGCTCGACGATGAAAGCGACGGTCGCGCCATGCGCCGGCGGGAGGGGCGCCCACTCCCGCGCTGCCCCTTGGCGGGCGCGGCCCGTTCTCCCGCTCTTCCTGACGGCGGCGTTTGACACGGCCAGCCTCTCTGATATTGTCCTACAATCGTCCTACACCCATTCGCCGCCGGCGGGAAGCGGGGGCAAGGACGTCGGGAGGGCGCGATGCTGATCGGCAAGCCGGGAGCGGCCAGGACCGCGATCGCCGCCGCATCGAGCGACCGGGTGACGGTGCGCGGGCGCGACCTCGCCAAGGACCTCATGGGCCGCCTGTCGTTCACGGATTATGTGTTCCTGCTTGCGACTGGCCGGGCGCCGACCGACGAGCAGCGGTTCTTTCTCGATCTGAGCCTGGTCGCCCTCGCCGAGCATGGGCTCACGCCCTCCGTCCAGGCGGCGCGCATGACCTATGACGCCGATCCGGCCGCGCTTCAGGGCGCGATCGCTGCCGGGGTGCTCGGCTGCGGCACAGTGGTTCTCGGCACGGCCGACCTCTGCCGAAAAGTGATCGAGGACGTGCTGGGGCGGGTCGAGGCCTCGGGCTCGCTCAAGGCGGCGGCGCTCGAGGTCGCGCGCGCGCATCGCAAAGACCGGAAGGCGCTGCCCGGCTACGGCCATCCGTTGCACAAGCCGGTCGATCCGCGGGCCGAGCGGATGATCGCGCTTGCGCGCGAGCGCGGGACCGCCGGGCGCTCGGTCGAGGCGGCGCTGGCGCTGACCAGGGCGGCGGCGGAGGTCTGGGGGAAGCCGCTGCCGATGAATGTCTCGATGACCATCGCCGCGACTCTCCGGGACGTCGACATTCCGCCCGGCCTCATCCGCGCCGCGCCGATCCTCGCCCGCACCGCCGGGCTCATCGCCCATTGCATCGAGGAGGCCGAGGCGCCGATTGGTTTCCTGATGGCCTCGAAGGGCGAAGAGGCGATCGTCCACTCGGCCGGCGGGGGCGGAGCGGCCTGATGATGGTCGAGCCCGAGATCGAGCAGGCGCCGTGGGCGGATCAGGCGCGAACCGACGCGCCGCCTTACCTCAAGCAGATCGAATATCTGTTCGCCCGCTCGCGGTTCTATCGCGACAAGCTCAAAGGCGCGGGCTTCGGCTCGGCCAGCGCCGTCGGCGGCCTCGACCGGATCGCGGCCCTGCCGCTGACCGAAAAAGACGAACTCAGGCGCTCGCGCACGCCCGACGAGCCGATCGGCGCGCACCGGACCGCCTCGCCCGAAGAGATCGTGCGCATCTATTCGACCAGCGGGACCACCGGAACGCCGAGTTATATTCCGCTGACCGCCGGCGATCTCGAAGTCTGGGTGCGCACGTCCGCGCGCTCCTATGCGGCCTCGGGGTTGACGCGCGGCGAGCGGATCGTCTCGACCTATAACGCTGGCCCGTTCGTCGCCGGGGCGGCGCTGGGCGCGTTCGACCGACTCGGGCTCTGCCACATCCCCGTCGGCTCCGGCAACACCGAACGCCTCATCGCCGCGGTCGAGCTTCTCGAGCCGACCGTGGTCGCGATGACCCCGTCCTACGCCCTCCATCTCGTCGAATGGGCGCGCGCACGCGGCAAGGATCTCGCCGCCTCAAGCATCAAGCGGGTGATGGTCGCGGGCGAGCCGGGCGGCGGCGAGCCGGCGATGCGCGCCAAACTCGAAGCGGGGTGGGGCGCAAGCGTCACCGAGGCGATGGGGATCGGCGACATTTCGGTTTCGCTATGGGGCGAATGCGAAGAGAAGGGGGGCATGCATTTCAGCGGCCGCGGCTTCGTCCATTTCGAGCTCATCGACCCAGGAACCGGGGCCGAGAGGCCGATCGTCGACGGCGCCGAGGGCGAGCTCGTGCTGACCCACCTCGTCAACCGCTCGGCGCCGCTTCTGCGCTTCCGCACCCGGGACCACGTGCGGCTCGGGGTGGGCAAATGCGCTTGCGGGCGCACGAGCCCACGAGTGCGCTGCATGGGGCGCACCGACGACATGCTGATCGTGCGCGGGGTCAACGTCTTTCCGTCGGCGGTGCGTGAGGTCGTGAACGAATTTGCGCCCGCGGTCGCCGGCGTCATCATGATCCGCCCGCGCGCGCCTGGAGTAAGGCAGGAGCCGCCGCTGCCAATCAGGGTCGAGCTCGCGCCGGGAGCGAAGGTTGAGGGCCTCGCCGAGCGCATCCGCGAACGCTTACGTGATAAGCTTCTGGTCACGACGGAGATTGAGCTCGCGCCCGCGGGCGCTCTCCCGCGCAGCGAATACAAGTCCAAGCTGGTCGAGAAATCCTGAGGGAGGACGAAATGCAAAAGCTTCAGACCCAGGGTCTGCATCACATCACGCTGGTCGGGGCCGACCGGGAGACCTCGATCGACTTCTGGGAAGGCCTGCTCGGCATGCCGTTCATTTTCGAGCAGCCGAACCTCGACAATGCTGGCGAGAGCCACATCTATTTCGATCCGGGGGACGGGCGCCTCATCACAATTTTCACGCGCGAGGACCGCAAGCCGGTCAAGCGCCGCACGCCGACGGACACCGGCTGCGTCCATCACATCGCCTTCAACGTGTCGCGCGCCGTCTTCATGCAGATTGTCGACCGGCTTGCCGCGCGCGCCGTCCCCAACACTGGGGTGCGCGACCGGATGATCTTCGACGCCGTCTATTTCGAGGACCCGCTCGGGCTCCTGATCGAGCTTTCGTGCTGGAAATTCGACGCTCCGCATGGCTTCACCCGGTCCGACGTGCTGTTCGCCGCGCATAACCTGCGGGTCCAGCGCGGCGACCGGGCGATCATGGAGGTTCACATCGCCGACGCGATCGAGAGCCTGGTCAAGTCGGCGACGAAGAGCCTGTCGGCGGACCGCTCGCCCAAAGACCCGTACCGGCGAAGCCATGCCCCCGAGCTTATCGAAAGCAAATAGTCAAACTGTCAACAGGAGGAAGCGCACCATGTCCGTCATCAAGCTTCATGTCATCAAGCCGAGCGTCAACAATATGACCGCGCGCGTGTTCATCCGCGCGGCGAAGCTCGATTTCACCGAGGACGACGTCTACGGCAAGACCCGCACCGACGACTTCCTCGCCAAGAACCCGGCCCATCTGACGCCGATGATGGAAGCGGCCGGCCTGCCCAAGGGCGTGATGTGGGAGAGCTGCGCGATCATGCAGTATCTCTGCAACAAGCATCATCTGGACAAGTTCTATCCGGCCGAGCCGGAAAAGCGGGCGATGGTGGACAGCGCGATGTTCTATATCGTTGGCACGCTCTATCCCTACATCGTGCGCTCGACCTACGGGGCGCTGGGCTTCCCGCAATATGCCGGCGAGGTCGGGGCGAGCGAGGCCTCAGCGGCGGAGAAGGAGAAGGCGCAGAAGGCGGCGGTCGGAGCGGTCGACGAGACGCTCGCCGCGCTGCACAGGTTCTTTCTCGACGGCAAGACCTTCATCGGCGGCGACCATCCCTCGATCGCCGACATCCGCCTCGCGGCGAGCCTCGAATTTTTGAAAGTGATCGACTACCCCTATCCCGCGTGGGCGAAGACCTACATGGGCGCAGTCGCCAAGGCCCTCGGCGACGCCTATGCGGAGCCAGCGAAGGACGTCGAGGGGTATATTGCCTATGTGAAGGGGCAGAAGAAGTAGAGACGTAGCGCAGGCCCTCGAGGCATAGAACAAAAACGGCTCGTCGGGTTGAACCTGCCGAGCCCACTTCCCTGTCTTGAGGGAGACCCGGAATGCGCACGATCGCGCTTGAGGAACATTTCGCCACCCCCGCCTTCCTCGAGGGTCCGGACCGCAGGCTGAAAGAGCGGGCGGAGCAGGTCGGCGGGAGGTTCGCGAAGCTCGTCGCTGACCTCCTCGACGTCGGCGACGGACGCATCGCAGCGATGGACGCGGCTGGCGTCGACGTGCAGGCGCTGTCGCTAACCGCGCCTGGCGTCGAACAGCTCGAGGCCGAGGAGGCGAAGTCGTTCGCGCGCGAATCGAATGCGTTTCAGGCGCAGGCGATCCGCCGCCACCCGACGCGGTTCTTCGGCTTGGCGGCGCTGCCGATCGGCGATCCGCCGGCCGCTCTCGCGGAGCTCGAGCGCGCGGTCGGCGAGCATGGGTTCAAAGGGATCGTCATCAACGGCCATCATCGTGGCCGCTATCTCGACGACCGTTTCTTCTGGCCGGTGCTGGCGCGGGCAGAGCGGCTCAGGCTGCCGATCTATCTCCATCCGACCCCATCGCCGAAAGCCGTCATTGACGCTTGGTATGGTGGCTTTGAGCCGACAATCAGCGAAATGATGGCCAGCGCGGGATGGGGCTGGCATATCGAGACCGCGCTGCACGTGCTCAGGATGATTCTCGGCGGCGTGTTCGACGCCCATCCCGAGATGCAGATCGTCCTCGGGCATATGGGCGAGACGCTGCCGGCCATGCTGCAGCGGGTCGACGTGATGGCGCCGGCGATGACAAAGCTCAAGAAGCCGATCAGCGCCTATCTGCGCGAGAACGTCCATTACACCTTCTCTGGTTTCAATTTTCTGCCTGCGTTTCTCGAACTCTTGCTGCAGGTCGGCGTCGACCGCATCATGTTTTCGACCGACCATCCCTATCAGTCGATGGCCGATGGCCGCGCCTTCCTCGACCGCCTGCCGCTGAGCTCCGCCGACCGGGAGAGGATCGCGCACGGCAACGCCGAGCGGCTGTTCGGGGTTTAGAGCGTTCTGCTTTCGGGTAAGCTCGGGCGCCAAAAAAATTCCCTGCTCCGGCGAAACAATTCCCTGCTCGGGCAGAAAAAATTACCTGCTCGCGCGAAACAATTCCCTGCTCGCGTCCTGCGCAGCCCCTTGTTCGGACGCGCTTTTCTCCACCAGCATCGCGGCCTTCAGACGAGGTTGGCGGACGGCGTCCGATTCCACCCATTCCCAATGCGCTCTAGCTGCCGGCCGATATGCCGCCTCAGCGCTTGAGCGCGTCGACGATGTCGTCGATCGCCTTGACGTTCTCCTTCGCGTTGCAGGCGGGGGTCGTAGCGATGACCGAATTCTCGATGTACCGCTTCGCCTCGCCCGAGAGCGTCCAGTCCATCGGCGGATCGTATTCAGTCAGTTCGCCGCCAATTTCGATCTCGCCCTTGCAAAGCACGAGGGCCGCGTAGTCGAAGTCGTCGCCGGTCATTCGCGACCGGTAAGGTTCGGCCTGATCGAGCTTCGGCTGGCCGACGAGCTTCATTTCGCGCGCCAGATGCTGTTCATGCCCGGACATGCTCGCAGCGAGGCCGAACGGGGGAGCGAACAGGTCGTTGACGGCGATGGCCGGGGTCGGCTTCGCCGGGTCGGGATCGTGATAGCCGATCAGCACGAAGATGATCGCAAGCGGATCCGCATCGTGCGCCTCGGCCCGGATCGCGCGCAGCGCCCGCACGGTCTCGCGCAGCGTCTCGGCGCCGGCGTTGTCGAAATAGCCGCCGTCGAGGATGTGGTCGGTCCGGCTCGCCTTTGTCCCGCAGCGGCTGGCGGCGAAAGTCCCGCCCGGACTGACGTAAGGAAAGCGCGCGCCGTTGAGGATCGCGGTTGAGGCAGCCACGTCATGCCCGACGCTGTCGAGGAAATCGTCGGCGTCGACTTCGTCGCACCCGAATTTAATTCCGCTCGTGAGAAAGCGCCGGCCGCTGTCCTCGCTCGCGCCCTGGACGATTAGGATCGGCCGCCACGGTTCCCCGGCCTTGGGCGCGAGATTGAGGAACGGCTGGCGCATCATCGAAGCGCTCGCCGGCAGGCCGCTGGCGGTCAAAGTGTCATCCCACGCCTCCTCCCACGAACGCTCGAGAGTCTCCGCCCGATCCGGCAGCAAAGCCGCCGGCAGGAAGCGCTGCAGGAGATCGGGAAACATCATGCCGGTCATCGCGCCGCCAAGCACGTTCTCTCCGGCGAAGCGCAAGAGCATGAGCGTGAATTTGTCGGGGTCAGGCGCCGCTTTGAGCATGGCGGCGTAGCCGACCGCGCCTACGCTGCCGCCCGAGACCGTAGAGATGGCGAAGAGATGCGGATCGAGCGCGGCACCCTTGGCCTTGGCGGCTTCCCGCAGTTTCGACAGTGCGACCGCGGTCCAGTAGCCGGCCCGCGACGCGCCCCCCTGCACGGCGACGAGGATCATGGTCCGTTTTCCGCTGGCGTCGGGAGGCTGCGCGGACTTCCACAAATCGTAAGCCTGCTTGAGCGTCAGGCGATCGGTCGGGCCAGTCACGGCGGCGGCGAACGCGCGCCGTCCGACGGCGTGATTGTCCATCCACAGGCCGACGATGACTGCCCACAGCATCGCCGCGCCGACCACGGGTATCCTCAAGCTCGAGCCGATCTGAATTGCGGTCGCCGCGACCGGAATGATGAGCCCGAGGCCGAGGAAGACGACCGCCGGCGCGCCGAGCAAGGCGCCGAACCCGGCCGGCCACAGGGTCGCGACAGCCATCACGACGACTGCGGCGATGAACCCGAAGATTACCCAATAGCGCTGGATCAGATCGAAACCGGGTGCGCTCTCCGGCGCGTCGGCGCGACGCTTCGGCGGCGCCGCGACATCCTTGCGCAGGATGACGAAAGCGAAAAAGATCAGGCCGATCCCGATCAGCGCCAGAACGAACCAGGTGTTCCTCGCCGGGCTCATGAAGAGCGCCCATGCGCTCGCGGCGAACGGCACGATGCCCAAAATGCGCGGAGTCCAGATCAGCAATAGTCTTGGCCGCCAGCTGGCGCGATCGGCGCCATAGTTCGAATCGATGATGATTCGCGACCAGCTCCAGGCCTCAAGAGCAAGGAACAAGAGCCCGACTGCAAACGCGATCTGCAGCAGGCCAGACGGGTATTGGAAAAAATCGTCCTCGCCGATCCCTCGCACCAGATCCTGCCCCTGCTGCATGAAGACGAGGATTGCGGAGACGCCGATGGTGAGCAGCGCGATAAGGGGTATGCCCCGGGTGCGCCTCGCCATGTCGCGGAAGCCGTGCCACCATCCGATGAAGCCGCCAAATTCGGGGGCGGGCGACGGCGCAAGGCCGCCTCGCCGCAGGCTGAGCGTGACTGCGCCTTTGTTGTTGGCATACCCATTGGCGCTGTCGTTGGCGAAAACGACCAGCTGGCCCGATTCTTCGAAAGTGTGCGCGCTTCCCGCGCCGATCGCGAACCGAGAGCGGGGCCGGCCTTTGATCTCGGCGATCAGGCGGAACCATGGCTCGCCGGGCGCGCGCGGCTCGATTTGCAGCGCATCGAAGAGGAAATTGCGATAGCCGTCGGGGCCGCAACGGATAAAGCCGTTCGTCCACAGGCCGGACGCGGAAAAGGACCAGGTCTCGCCCGCGGAGACGGGCCTGACCTCGACCTCCGGCCGCGCGGACGGAACCTCGATTGCCTGTTCGGTCTCGGGAACTCCGGCGCCCATGCGTCCCCTCCTGGTTGTGCGTTTTTCCTTTTTTTGCGGTTGTCCGGCCCATGGGCGACGCAGACGGGCGCGTCCGTCGGCCAGAGTCGAGGCGTCTTGGCGGCGAAGATTGCATAAGAAAAGGGCGCGCTCCAGAGCCAGATCGGTGGAGCCTCGGGCGCCCGATCGGCTGGGGCGGGAGCGGCTTTGCGCCGGCGCAGCGCTCCCACTTCCTCCGCGATAAAAGGTCGCGTCATCCGCGCGTCCGCGCCGCCGGCCCGACGCCGCGCATCGCGCTCGCGTGAATGTGACGCTTGCTCCCGGCGAAAGGGGAGGGTTCGGCTAAATTCGCGGGTCTCTGACCCGCCCGGCGCTTGGGCCCGGCCGCGCCCGCGTCCTACTTCGCCGCCAGCGAGGCGAGCCGCTCCCGGGCCCCGGTCGCGCCGGCGGCCAGGGCGCGGGCGTAATAGTCGCGCGCCTTGGCGCCGTCGCCCTTAAGGCCGACGACGCCCAGACGGGCAAGAGTCGCCGGATCGAACGTGTCGCCAAGCGCCACCAGCGCCCGGGCGTCGCCGGCCTCGGCGGCGCTGACGAAGAACGCGCGGGCGGTCGCGATGTCGCCCTTGGCGAAGGCGACGAGCCCCTCGGCGCATAGCCGGCGAGCGTCGTCGATTGGGATCGCCAGCTCCGCGCCGAGGCCGCCGCCGGCCTTCTCGCGTAGCGCCGAAGGCTGGTCGCGCAATGCGCTCGCGAGCTTGCCGATCGCTTCCTTGGCGAACGGCTGGGCGGCGACCGCGGGGGGTTTGAGCGTCGCTACGGCGACCGGCGGTTTGACGAACACAGGCTGCTCGACCGCGGCCTTGACGTTGAGCGCCGACGGCTCGAGGCGCGGCCAGCATGCGAACACGAGGATGGCCGCGAACGCGGCGGCGAGGACGCTCGCCAGGGCTTTCCATGAAATGGCCAGCGTCCGTCCTCCCTACTGCATCAGCCCGCGCCAGCGGGTCAGTCCGTCATAGAGCCGCTCCGAATCAGCCGCGCTCGGCCAGCTCGGCGAATCAGAAGCGGACTTCGCCGAGGCCCGGAAGGCGTCGAGCGACGCGTCGGCCGAGGCTTTCTTCGCGTCCAGCCAAGTTTGCGCCGCCGCCAGCCGAGCCCACGGCTCGCCCGGCAACGAAGCGTCGACGGCGAGATTGACCTCGCGCCAGTGGGGGTCGCGCTCGTCGCCGAGAAAGGCATCGTAATTGTCGAAGAAAAGGCGCGCGAGTCGGCCTAGCGCGTCCGCGCGCGCCGATCCCGGCGGCGCGTCGAGGGCGATCAGCGCCATCGGCTCGCCGAGAGTTTCGACCGGCGTGGTCGCGCCGACGAGATTGGGCCGTTCGGCAGCGGTGACATGCGCGGGAGCATAGACCGGCTCCAGGGTCGCCGACCAGGGAATGGCGACCACATGAAAGCGCCCGTCACCGCCGAAATCGTTCAAAGCCGGCGATCCCTCGCCGCCGAGGACGACGACCGCGTCGATTTTGCCCGAAGCGAGCAAGTCAAGGGCTTCCGGCAGCGGCCCGTTGGTCTGATTCGGGGTTACGCCGAGGCGCGCAAACAACATTCTGCCGCTGGTCGAGGTCGCGCTGTCCAGGTCGCCGAAGCTGACCATCTTTCCCTGTAACTCATTGATCGACTTGATTTCTCGCGGCGCGATCACCTCCAGGGTCTCGGGCCCGAGGCGGGCGATGAACGGGGCGCGCTTGATCCAATCGGGGTCGCCCTTGGCGGTCGCGACGAGGCTGTCGAGCGAGACGATCGCGAAGTCCGCCATCTCGGTCTTGGCGACCTTGCCGAGCCCGTTGGGCGAAGTGGAGCCGACGATCGCCCGTCCCGGCGCGCCGCTCTCGCCCATCGCGGCGGCGAAGTCCCTTGCCATCCGGCTCGCGCGAGCGTCGGCAGGGTCAGCTAGGATGGAAAACTCTTTTGGCGCAGGCTGTTGCGGGATCGAAGCGGTCGTTTGCGGGGCCGGAGCGGGCGTTTGCGGGGCCAAAGCGGTCGCGGCGCCCAGCCGCGCTGGTCCCGCCGGCGGCCGCTCATAGCGATGGGCGACCCTGCCTGGATTGCCGCGCCACGCCCCATGCCACAGAAGACGCTTGCCATTACGAAAGACCGGCTGGGAATAGGGCACCATGCCGGCGGGCGCCTTCAAGGCTTCGGCCGCGAGGCCGTCCGCCGCCATCAGCGGCGCAACGGCGAGCGCCATCGCCAAGCGGAAAGCCCCGCATCGCGGCCCCCGCCCAAGCTTCCCAAGACCAAAAGACAAAAGTACCGGGCGCCCGCCCCGACGCGTTCCACTCGCCATCGCGCGCGGACCTTGGCCAGCAAATGCGACCTCATCAAGGCAGCCAACCCATCGATCCACCGCAGATTTCCGGGCCAAAACCGCGGTGTTCCACGCATTTGACCTGCTCTTCAGGGGGCGCTTGCGAGCGCCTCGAGGGCTGCCTCGAGCTCCTCTTCGCCGATCGGCGCGAGGGTCGGCCCATCGAGATAGACGAGCGCGGCGTCAATCGTGAGCTCGGGGTAGAGCGGCCGCAACGCGGCGCGATAAAGCGCGAGCTGGGCGACATGCGCCGCCGCCGGGCGCTCGGGCTTCGCGCCGAGCTTGAAGTCGGCGATCTTCACGCCCTCGCCGGTCGCGACCAACCGGTCGAGACGGCCGCTGAAAGGCAGGTCTGGGCGCCCTCGCCGCGGCAGAAGCCCGATCAGCGGAACTTCGGCGCGGGAATCGGGGCCGAACAGGGACCTGAGCTCAGGCGCGCCGATCGCCGCGAGAACCTTGGCGGCAAGTCCGGCCCGCGTCGCCTCAGCGACCCCGCCGCCCCGAAGCTCGAGATAGGCGCTCGCAGCGCCGGCGCGCCGCTCGGGGGCGACGGCGGGGAGCATCTCGAGCAGAGCATGGGCAAGGCGCCCCTCATGGACGCGCCCGCGGTCGCCCTCGCCAGCCATGCCGATGCGCGAAGGGCTCACTGGAGCGGGAACCGGCTCCGGCGCCGCCTTGACGGAGAGCCATTCGGGCAACGTCTTAGACCGGCCAATCTGTGGCGTTTCGGCGCCGTCTTCGGCCTGAAGGCCCTCGCCGAAGCGCAGAATCACCTTCCCGTCGCCGAATGGCGCCGGCGCGCTGACAAGCGAGTTGGCCAGGCCCGCATGAACGAGATCGTACCAGCAATCCGCCGGGCGGCTGTTCTTTGACTCGTAGCCGGCGACGATAAGACGTTGGGCGGCGCGGGTCATGGCCACGTAAAGCAGGCGCCGATGCTCCCCCGCCGCCGCCTTGCGCGCCTCCGCCCGCGCATCGGCGAGCGCGTTCGCGTCCAGGCTCGCGGATTTCACCCAGGCAAAGACCAGCGGATCGTTGGGCCTGTCTCGCGACAGCCGCATCAGCCTGGGATCCTGCCGGCCATTGGGGGCGCTGCATGTGTCGGGCAGGAAGACAATCGGCGCCTCGAGTCCCTTGCTGGCGTGCACGGTCAGAACCCGGACGCCTTCCGTCTCGACCTCCATGTCACGCTTGATCTCGGCATCGGCAGACTCGACTTCGGCAAGAAAACTATGCAGCGACGGCGCCTCGCGCCGTTCATGGGCGAGCGCAAAGGCGAGGAATTCGTCGATCGGGTCGGCGGCTTCTGGTCCAAGGCGGCCGATCAGCGCCTTCCGGCCGCCGTCTTCGCCGAGGAGAAGCGCATAGAATGCGAAAGGAGAAAGCGCCTTGGCCCGCCCCCGCCACACGGCGAGCCGGCGGGCGGCTTTGGCCGCCGAGCCGTCGTCGGAAGCCGCGAGCGCGTCGGCCAGCGATCCGCTGCGTCGCGCCGCAAGCTTGAGCAGCGCGTCGTCATCGAGCCCGATCAGCGGCGACTTGAGCGCCGAGGCGAGGGTCAGATCGTCGTCCGGCGAGAGCGCCGCGCGGCCGGCGGCGATCAGATCCATCGCCGCGATGTGGTCCTTGAGCATGAGGCGGTCGGCGCCGGCGGCTTTGAGCCCGGCGGCCTTGAGCGCCCTCACCATCGCCTCGAAGAAGGCGTTGCGGCTGCGGACCAGGATCATCACATCGCTCTCGCGGATGGGCCTGACGTTGCCCGTTCTCGGATCGACCACGCGTTCGCGCGAGGCGGGGGAGCGCCATTGCTTGATGACGTCGGCGATGCGTCGAGCCAGCACGACCGGCGGGTCGTCCGGCGACGCCTGATCGAGCGGCAGGCGCCAGTCTTCCGGCTCTGGCGCTGGGATCGGCGCGATCGGCGGCCATAACTCGACGACGCCCTTCAAGTCGCGGCGGACCGCCAGATGCCGAGGCGGCGGCTCCCCGGGCGCGGCGACGCCGCGCCAGGCCGTCTCGGACCGGAAGGTCATGTCGACCGCGTCGAGAATCGTTTGCGACGAGCGGAACGAAAAGGTCAGCAGAACGTCGGCGAACGGGCGTTTAGCGTCGCTATGGCGTTTGTCGAAGGCGCGCTTCATTTCGGCCAGCATCTCGGGCGCCGCGCCGCGAAAGCCGAAGATCGACTGCTTCTCGTCGCCGACCGCAAAGACAGTGCGGTTCGAGCTGCGCGCGCCGGCGCCGGCGAAAAATTCGGCGCTGAGCGCCGCCAGAATGCCCCATTGCGGCTGAGAGGCGTCCTGGGCTTCGTCGAGAAGCAGGTGATCGAGCCCATAGTCGAGCTTGTGCAGCACCCAGGCGGCGCTCGACTGGGTCAAAAGCGCCAGCGCGCGGGCGATCAGGTCGTCGAAATCGAGCGCGCCGCGCTCCGCCTTCATCCGCGCGTAGGTCGAAAGGATCGCCGTCGCGACCACGAACAGGGCGGCGCTACGCTCCAGCGCCAGCGCGGCGTGGCGGCGTTCCCGCAAATCGGTCAGGCGTTCCTGCTCGCGGCGCAAGTCGACTTCGAGCGCCGGAAAATGTTGGCGCAGGTCCTCGGTGGTCAGATTGCCCTTCTCGCCGCCACGCGGCTCGCCCCTGCCTGTCTTCCCGTCTTTCGTCTTGGCGAAGAACGCGTCGAGCAGGGCCTCGACCTGAGTTCCGCGCTGATCCTCGTCGTTCGCCGCGCGAAGCCTGGCCGCGAATTCCTGGTCTTTGGACTTGCCGCCGTCGAGCGCTCGCGCCCACATCTCGCGCCGAAGGCGCCCGATTTCGCCGCCGAGCATCTCGGCTTCGACGCTCGCCGCCGTCTCGCCAGGGGCAAGGTTAAAGAGAGCGGCGAGCGCGGCGGCATAGGCGGACGCGTCGTCGTGGGCTCTGAAAGCGTCGGATCGGCTCAGCGCCTCCTTGAGAAGGTCATCGAAAGCGAAGGCGCCGGACTCCCGCGCCACGAGCTCGAGCTTGCCCGCATTCTCCGGCGCCGCGCTCAGCGCCGCGAGCGCCCGGTTGCGCGCCTCGAGCATCAGGAGACTCGCTTCGCTTTCGTCGACGACCTTGAAATGCGCCGGAACGTTGGCCTCGAACGGAAAGAGCTTGAGCAATCGTTCGGCGAAGGCGTGCAGGGTCTGTATCTTGAGGCCGCCCGGCGTCTCGATCGTGCGGGCGAACAATTGCCGGGCGAAGGCGAGTTCCGGCGGCCCCGGCGCGGGCGCGCCGCTTTCGACGATCGCTTCCTTCAAGGCGTCGTCGGAAAGGCTCGTCCATCGGGCGAGCTGGCTGAAAATGCGCTCGGCCATGTTGGCCGCCGCCGCCTTGGTGTAGGCGAGGCACAGGATCTGCGCCGGCGGCGTTCCGTCGAGCAGCAGTCTCACCACCCGCTGGGTCAGGACATGGGTCTTGCCGCTGCCGGCGTTGGCGGACACCCAGGCCGAGGTCCTTGGGTTTGAGGCCTGGGCCTGGCGCTGCCGCAGGGCCGGGGGAACAGCGAAAAGCGGACTCATGGCGCGTCTCCCGCTTCCTCGTCATCGCCTGCGATCGCCCATTCTTTGACGCGCGCGAGATGGTCGTAATCGGAGAAGCGGCTGGCGAATTTGGGGAACGGACGCGAGAGGAAGGGCGTCTCTTCGTGGGCGAATGCTTCGAGCAGAATCCTCAGCCCGGCGAAATGTTTCTCGGCGAGCTTGCGAATATCTGCCTTTTCGCCCCCAGCGCGCCTCACAGCGCCCCCGCCGGCGCCGCCGAGCTTCAGATAAAGCGCCTCTGCTGGTTCGAGCGCCGGCAACCCGGGAAATCCGCCTCGCTGCAACATGGCGGCTTCCAGCGTGAGTTGCGGCGCGAATCCGACCTCGACTTCGCGAGCCCCCGGCGTCGATCCGCTCTTGTAGTCGATGAGCCGCGCGCCGCCGGAGCGCAGGAGGTCGATCCGGTCGGCCCGCGCGCTGAGCTTGAAGGGCGCGCCGCTTGCGAGCGGAACCGGGATCGCGCCTTGCCGCTCGACCCAGATGCGCGATGCGGAGCTGCGGGCTTCGCGCTCAAAAGCGAGAAAGAAGTCGAGCCCGGTCTCGACATTCGGCCAGTGGAGGGCGGCAAAGGCGGGATCGTCGCGAAGGGGCGCAAAGCGGGCGCGCGCAATCTCAAAGAGGCGCTCGCGCGCGTCGAGGGGCAGGGCGCCGAGCGGGTAGGCCTCTACGAACTCCTCCAGCGTGGCGTGCCACACATTTCCTGTTTCGCGCGGCCCGATGTCGCGTTCGACCGCTTCGAGCGGCTTCAGGTGGAGAATGTATTCGGCGTAAATCGCGTAAGGGTCACGCCGCAAGGTCTCGATCCGGGTGACGCTTAGGGCCCGCGGACGAAGCTCGACCGGCGGGCGCGGCGCCGGTCTTGGCGCCGCCCTGAACTCGGCCGGCTGATCGAGCGCGCGCGCCAAGTCGAGATAAACTCCGCCGCGCGCCTCAGCTTCCGCCATCGCCGGCGCGCCTGCGCCGGCCGCGGCGGCGAGGCGCTGGAGAAAGCGCGAGGCGACGGTCGGCGCGCCGCCGCGCTTCTTGGCCCGGCTCAGGATCGCCTCGCCGGCCCCGAGCGCGGCGACGAAATCATGCGCCGTCTGGCCGATGCGCCGCTCAGGCGCAGTCAAGCCCAACGCGGTCCGCATCGGCCGATTGAGAAAGGCGTCGGTCTCGACCGCCGGCGGCCAGACCGTTTCGTCGAGCCCCGCAAGAAGCACGCAATCGAAATCGAGCAGGCGCGCTTCCAGGAGGCCGAGGATTTGCAGGCGCGGGTGGCCGGCCGCGGATGGCGGGGCGCGCGCCGCGGCCAGCGCGTCGTCGAACAGAGCGGCATATTCGGCGAGCGTGGCCGGGAAGCGCTCAGCCGCAGCCTCGCTCCATTCGTCCATGAGTTCCGTCAAGGGTTCGAGGCCGAGCGCGCTTGTGGCCGCCTCTCGCGGAGAGGCGATGGCGGCCGAGAGCGCTGCGCGATGCAGGATGAGGCAGTCGCGCAAGGACGCTGCCGGCCCAAGCGCGCGCAAAGGCGCGAGCGCGCGCGCGACGTCCCGCGCCAGCGCCTCGGCGGCCTGACGCTCGGCCTCGCCAACGCGACGGACGGCGGGATGGGCGTGATGGTCTTCCGCGGCGAGACGCGCCGCCGCGAAGGCCCGATCGAGATCATCGAGGGACCTCAGCGGCGCGGCGCGAAAGACGGCGAGCTCGAGCGCGCGGGTCGCGCTTTCGACGTCGGCGCGGGCGCGGCCGAAGCGCGCCGCCGGGTGGGCGAGGAGGGCGAGAAACGAGCGCGGCGTGAAGGCGATCGCAGCCTCGAGGATGAGCCGGGCGAACGCGCCGGCCGGGGTTTGCCCCAGCGTCCGACCCGCCGAATCCTCGACCTCGACCCCCCAGCGCTTAAGCTCCGCCGAGACGCGGCGCGCAATCGAGGGATCGGGGGTGATGAGGGCCGCTGTCTTGTCCGGCGTCTCAAGCGCCTCACGCATCGCGACCGCCAGCGCCAGGGCCTCTTCGCTTTCGTTGTCGGCGACGACGATCGTCACGCCGGCGAGCGCGGCGGCGACGGCTGGCGGCGACAGCGCGCCCTCGCGCTCGCGCCAGCGATCGGTCGATACGGCCGGGCGGAGCGCTTCGGTCAGAAACGCCGAGCGGGCCGCTAGCTCAGGCGCGAGCGCGCCGAGCGTCACGACTTGGTCGCGCTCAACCCCGATCGCGCCGATGAGGCGGCGCATGAGCCATTGCGGATGGCCGGCGAGCGTGACCGAGGCCTCGTCGCTCGCGCCAATGAGATTCCAGGCGGCCGGATCGAGATTGAGGTCGAGGCCAGGCAGCACGACCGCGCCCTGAGGGGCGCGGGCGATCGCGGCGATGAGGCGGGCGGTGGCGCGAATGGCGCCGGTCGAACCGGCGATGATGGTCGGACCGCGCCGCGCGCCGCCGGCGAGCGCCGAAATTTCGCCGTCGATCAGGAGCGCGATCCGCGCCGCCCGGTCGATGAGGCCGTGCTCGGCGAGCCAGAGCGGCCAATTGGCGAAGGCGATCTTGAGGAAGTCGAGGGTGATGCGCCAGTAGGGATCGTGGGCGTCGGGCGCGAGCGTCGCGATCTTGGCCCACGGCGCGCCCTCGATGATCATGTCGTCGATCAGCGCCGCAAGATCGCCGGCGAGCGCATAGGCCGCCGCGGGGGTTGCGGCGACCAGCGCCGGTTCGCTCGGATCGACGATCAGCCGCCCGTCGGCGCCGACCGTGCGGATTGCGCCGCCGAGCGCCTGTCCCCAGGCGCGGGTCAGGGTCGCGAGCGCATGGCGGCGGGTCAGCGCCCCGACCGCGGGCGGGGGCGCAGCTCGCGAGGCCTCTTCGTCCTCGGGGCCGAAGGCCGTCGCTGCCTCGTCAGGCTCGAAAGCGCCGAGCGGGGCGATGCGCGGCAGGATGAGGCTCCGCCCGCGGCTTGCCGAAAGCAGCGCCCTCGCTAGCGCCCCGGCGGCGCGCTGGGTCGGCACGTAGATCGTGGCGTCGGCCAGCGCCATCGCTCCGCCCGCGCCGGGGAAGCCGTCGATCAGGACGCCGTCGAGGAGAGCGCGGCTCAAGGTCGGCAGAAACGGCGCGCCGGAGGGAATCGTAAAGACTCGGGGCTGGCCAAGCATCCGCGCCTTTTATGCGGCGCGCGGGGGAAGGCAAGCCGCGCCCATGCTGGTGGGCGACGTCAGTTCACCCGGCGAGCGCCGCGGCGAGCCGCCGCCACGCGTTCTCGTCTCCCGGGATCCCGAACCTGAGCCGGCCCGGCTCGCCGGGGAAGGGTCGGGCAAGGATTCCCGCCGCGAGCAGCCGCCCGAACGCAGCTTCCGCGTCGGCCTTCGCCGCGAGGCGGAAGAGGCGCGTTCCGCCGACGATTCGCCAGCCCGCGTCGGCGAGCAGCGCGTCGAGCCGCGCTGCGTCTTTGCCGAGGCGATCGCGCATTGCCTCTGTCCAGGCGCGATCGGCAAGCGCTTTCATCCCGATCGCGATCGCTGGACCGCTGACCGGCCATTCGCCCAAAGCCGCTCGCAACGCGAGGACAATGTCGGGCGGAGCGACGGCGAAGCCGAGACGCAAGCCGGCGAGGCCGAACGACTTGCCGAACGAGCGTAGCGCCACCGCGCCCGTGGGCAGGACCGGCGCCAGGCTTTCACCCTCGCCGTCGAAATCAGCGAAGGCTTCGTCGACGATCAGGAGCCCGCCCTGCGGGCGAAGCCGCTCATTGAGCCTAAGGAGGTCGGCGCGCCGCGTGATTCGTCCGTCCGGGTTGTTCGGATTGACGACGATCGCCACCTCGAAGCTCCCCAATTCCCCGAGCCGCCCCGTTTCGACGATGCGCCCGCCCGCGGCGGCGAAGGCGGACGCAAGACCGCCGTAGGTCGGTCCGAGCACGCCGACCGCGCCGCGCTGAACGATCCGAGCCAGCGCCTGGATGAGCGCCTGCGAACCCGGGCCCGCGACCGTCGTCCCGGCGGCGGCGCCATAACAGGCGGCCGCGGCGGCTTCGAGGTCCGCGAGCGCGCCGCTCTCGGGCAGGCGCGACCAGAGTTCGGGCTTGAGATCGGGCAGGGGATAGGAATGGGGATTGATTCCGGTCGAAAGATCGATCCAGGGCTCGGGTGCGCCGGGCTTAAGGCGGCGGGCGACTTCGAGCGCGCCGCCGTGATAGGCAAACGCTCCGTGGTCCGCCCATCCCCGTCGCGCCGTCATGCCGTTCTCGCTCACATTGCCGCTCGCGCTCGCCGCCGCCCTCGTCGAGGCGCGGATCGGCTACCCGGCGCCTCTCTATCGCGCTATCGGCCATCCCGTCACTTGGATGGGCCGCTGGCTCGCCTGGCTGGAGGCGAGGCTCAATAGCGCCGGCGCGAGCTTCGCCGCGCGCCGAGCGTGGGGCGCCGTCGCGCTTTTCCTCTATCTCACCCCGGTCGCCCTGATCGCCTGGGCGGCGACGCGCGCGCTTCTTCCCCGCGGCGCGCTGGGCTTCGCCGCGCTTGTGCTTCTCGCCGCGAGCCTGCCGGCGCAGCGCGGCCTCGCCGCCCATGTGCGCGCCGTGGCGGACGGTCTTGAGACGGGCCTCGAGGAGGGACGCTGGGCGGTCGCGAAGATCGTCGGCCGCAACCCGGCGGCGCTCGACGAGGCGGGCGTCGCCCGCGCCGCGATCGAGAGCCTGGCGGAGAATTTCTCCGACGGGGTCGTCGCGCCGATCCTCTGGACTGCGATTGGGGGCCTGGTCGGGGGCGCGCTCTACAAGGCGATCAACACCGCCGACAGCATGATCGGGCATAAGGACGACCGGCACGGCGCGTTCGGCTGGGCGGCGGCGCGGCTCGATGATCTCGTCAACCTGCCGGCGTCGCGCCTTGCGGCGCTCTGGCTCAATCTCGCCGCGATGCTGATTCCGGGCGCTTCCGCGCGCGACGCTTGGCGCGCCGTCTGGCGCGATGCTTCGCGCCACCGTTCGCCCAATGCCGGCTGGCCCGAGGCGGCGATGGCGGGCGCGCTGGGCTTGAAGCTCGCCGGTCCGCGCGTCTACGGCGAGACGCTGGTCGAGGACGCGTTCATGGGCGAGGGCAAGCGCGAGGTCGACGCCGCCGACATCAGACGTGCGCTTCGACTTTACCGGCTCGCTTGCATCATCGAGGCGGCGGCGCTGGCGGCGACCGCAACGCTTTTGGCGTTTCCGATTCGCTAGCCGCGCAGAGAAACAGCATGGGTCCGTCCCGAGCGGTTGGCCTTGGAGATCGACCAGAGTAGACTTCGGCTCAAGACAAGGAGCATCCATGGGCGCCGTTGTGGAACGACCGCAGGCTCCGGCCAGGCATCGGCTTGACGTCGGCGCCTATTACCGGATGGCCGAGGCCGGCATCCTCTCGCAACCTCAGCGAGTTCGAACTGATCGACGGAGACATCTTCGACATGAATCCGATCGGCAGTCCGCACGCGGCGGTCACGAGAAGGCTCGAGCAGCGGTTTGCCCGCGCTGTCGCCGACGGCATTGTCCTTGTGAGCGTCCAGAACCCCTTGCGTCTCGACTCGCATAACGAGCCTCAGCCGGATTTCGTGGTCCTGGCGCCGCGTCCCGACGCCTATGCCGCCTCCCATCCAGGGGCCGGCGACGCGTTGCTCGTCGTGGAAGTCTCGGACAGCTCCCTGGTCCACGACCGGAAGACGAAGCTTCCCGTCTACGCGCGGTGCGGCGTGCTCGAGGTCTGGATCGTCGATCTTCTCGGGCGCGTCGTCGAGGTTTACCGGGACCCCACGGAAGGGCGCTATGCCTCGTCTTCGCGAATGACCCAAGGCGCCCTGACACCGGCGCGCGTTCCGGCGGTCACCATCGACGTCGCGGCGCTCCTTGGGTGACGCGCGACTGTTCGGCGTCGCGGATGAGATTCGCGGCTTGAGCCGAATTTCCAGGTCGGTTTACATGCGCTACCGCGCCGCGTCGAGCAGAGCATCGAGGTCGAGATGGGCGGCGCAATGTTCCGCGAGCTTATCGAGGGTTTGCTCGATCGTCGCCTCGTAGGCGATCTCAGATCGCGCGCCGAGCGAACCGAGCCATGAGGCCCGCTGGCGGTCGTCGGCGAAGAGGCCATGCACATAGGCGCCGGCGATGAGGCCGCTCGCAGAGGTCGCGCCGTCAAGCCGCCCGTCGTTGAAGCGCAGGAGCGGACGGGCGCAGTCGGGCCCCTCCGTCCGTCCGACATGCATTTCGTAGCCGAGAAACGGCGCGCCGTTCATGACGCGGGTTCCCTCGACTTCGCGCAGTGTTTTCTCGCCGGTGAGCACGGTTTCGACGTCGAGCAGGCCTAGACCCTCGACCGCGCCGGCCGGCCCTTCGATTCCCGCGGGGTCGGCGACGCGCTTGCCCAGCATCTGATAGCCGCCGCACACGCCGAGAATTCGTCCGCCGCGCCGCGCATGGGCGAGGAGGTCGATATGCCAGCCTTGCTGGCGAAAGAATTCGAGATCGGCGATCGTCGCCTTGCTGCCGGGGAGGATGACAAGATCGGCGACCGGCAACGGCTCGCCGGCGCGCACGAAGACGAGCCGCACGGAAGGCTCGATCCCCAGCGGGTCGAAGTCGTCGAAATTGGCGATTCGCGCCAGCATCGGCACGGCGATGGTCACGACGGCCTCGGCGCGCGCTTTCTTTCCGCCGAGGCCGAAGGCGTCTTCGGCCGGCAGGCGCTCGGCCGCGGCGAAGAACGGCAGGAGGCCGAGCGCGCGCCATCCGGTGCGCTCGGCGATCGTCGCCATGGCGCCTTCGAACAGACTCGCGTCGCCGCGGAACTTGTTGACGATGAAGCCCGCGATCATGGCGGCGTCCTCGGGCGCGAGGGCCGCTTTGGTTCCGAGAATCTGGGCGAATATGCCGCCGCGATCGATGTCGCTCACGAGCGCGACCGGGCAATTCGCCGCCCGCGCGAACCCCATGTTGGCGATGTCGCCGTCGCGCAGGTTGATTTCCGCCGCGCTGCCCGCGCCTTCGACGAGCACAAGATCGGCGTCGGCGCCGAGGCGGGCGTAGCTCTCGAGCACGGCGGGCATCAGCTTGGGTTTCAGCGCCTGATATTCGCGCGCCCGCGCATTGCCGATCACGTTGCCCTGGACAACGACCTGCGCGCCAATCTCGCTCTGTGGCTTGAGCAAGACCGGGTTCATGTCGACGCTTGGCTTCACTCCGCATGCGCGCGCCTGCAGCGCCTGGGCGCGGCCGATCTCGCCGCCGTCCGAAGTCACCGCGGCGTTGTTCGACATGTTTTGCGGCTTGAACGGACGAACGCGAAGCCCGCGCCGCGCGAACGCTCGGCAAAGGCCGGCGACGATCAGCGACTTGCCGACGTCCGACCCCGTGCCCTGGAACATCAGCGCCCGGGCGGTCAAAACTCGACGCCCTCCTGCGCCCGCACCCCGGCGGCGAAGTGATGCTTGACGAGGGTGAATTCGGTGACGCAATCGGCCGCTTCGATCAGTTCAGCTTTGGCGTTGCGGCCGGTGACGACGACATGCAGGTCGGCGCGCCGCGCGCGGAGCGCCGCAACGACCTCGGCCAGCGGCAGATAGTCGTAGCGAAGCGCGATGCTGAGCTCGTCGAGCACCACGAGGCGGATCGAGGGATCGGCCATCATCCGCCTGGCCTCGCCCCAGGCGGCGGAAGCCGCCGCGACGTCGCGGGCGCGGTCCTGCGTCTCCCAGGTGAAGCCTTCGCCCATCGTGCGCCATTCGACCTGGGTCCCGAAGCGTTCGACGCCCATGCGCTCGCCGGTCGACCAGGCGCCCTTGATGAACTGCACCACGCCGACCCGAAAGCCGCGCCCGAGCGCGCGCAAGGCAAGCCCGAACGCCGCCGTCGACTTGCCCTTGCCGGGGCCGGTGTGGACGATGAGGAGGCCCTTCTCGAGAATAGGCTTCGCCGCGACCTCGGCGTCCTGGGCCGCCTTGCGCTTGATCATTTTTGCTTTGTGCCGGCCGGCGGCGTCGGTCATGTCGGTCTCCGCGAAGTGCGGAGCGCTAGCAGGATTCCGACCGCCTCGCCAATCTTGAGAGCCGACGCATTGGCGCCCGTCAAGAGGGGCGCGCGCGGGTCTCGATGACCTCGATGCCGGCCGCTTTTGCCCGCTCGACCATGTCCGCGGTGCCGAACCCGCCCGGAAA
Organism: uncultured Alphaproteobacteria bacterium; assembly: GCA_963794155.1. Taxonomy (GTDB): domain Bacteria; phylum Pseudomonadota; class Alphaproteobacteria; order Rhizobiales; family Beijerinckiaceae; genus Roseiarcus. The sequence goes on from CAWCCX010000017.1 coordinate 195,288, forward strand.
GGCGACGACGAGATCCGGCGCGCCGGTGGCGATCATGTGTTGATTGCGCGCAGAGCCGTCCGGCGTTCCCGCCCGGTGCCATTCCGGCAGGAAGTTCCATTCGAGGACGCCGTTCTTCCGCGCCCATTCTCCGGCGATGCGATCGACGCCGCGCGCCCCGCCATGGATCAGCCGGTCGAATGGGCCGCGGGCGGCATGAAGGCTATCCAGCGTGCGGTCGACGGCGTCGGCGTCACGCCAGTCGCGTCCGCCGCAGATCAAGACTCTCAAGGTCCGTTGTTTCCAATCATCCCTTGTGGCTTGGCGAGTTCGTCAATACGCCCACCGCCTTCGATCGGTCCACTTTGATCGAATTGGGCGAGCGCGTTCAAGCTCGAACGCCTGCGGCGGTCCTCATTTGACAAGCCTCCGCGAAGCTGGAACATAAATCCCGCACGGTCCCTCGATCTTGCCAGAGGGTGAAAAGGGAACACGGTAGGCTTTATCTCCGATCCGTGGCCGCCCCCGCGACTGTGAGCGGCGTGCCGACGCTTCTTATCGCCACTGGGCTTGATCCAAGTCCGGGAAGGCGGCGTCGGCGATACGCTGCGAGCCAGGAGACCTGCCGTGCGCCCGTGTTTTCCGTGACGCCGCCGGAGGGGCGGCCAAGGAGCGCTGATGACTCCGACAACGTCCCGACTTGGCGCCGAACCGTTCTGTCCGCGCGCCCGGATTGACGCGACATGAGCGCTGACAGCGGCCCTTCCGCCGCCGCGACCCTGCTCGTCTGCATCACCTGCAAATCAGATGACGGGCCGCTTGGCGCAGCTCTGTTCGCCGCTCTCGGCGAGCGTCTTGCCGCGGAGCCCGATATTGCGCTTGCTCCAATCGAATGCCTGTCGGTGTGCAAGCGGCCATGCACGGTCGCGCTCACCGCGCCCGGGAAGTGGACTTACGTCGTCGGCGACCTCGCGCGCGAATCGCATCTCGACGACATCGTGACCGCCGCGCGCCTCTACGCCGCTTCGCCCGAGGGAATCGTTCCCTGGCGCGAACGGCCGCTTTCCTTCCGCAGGGGCGTCGTCTCGCGCACGCCGCCGCTCGCGCTCGCAACCTCCCTCGCTTAAGGTCAAGGTTCGGCCATGCTCGCCAAGACGCCCGTCACCATCGTCACCGGCTTTCTCGGCGCCGGCAAGACGACCCTGATCCGCCATCTCATGGCCAACGCCGGCGGGCGCCGCCTCGCCCTCATCATCAACGAATTCGGCGACGTCGGCGTCGACGGCGATCTCGTCAAGGGCTGCGCCGACGCGGCCTGCCCGGAGGAGGCGATCATCGAGCTCGCCAACGGCTGCATCTGCTGCACCGTCGCCGACGATTTCGCCCCGGCGCTGACCGCGCTGATCGCCCGCGAGCCGAAACCGGATCATATCGTCGTCGAGACCTCCGGGCTCGCACTGCCGAAGCCGCTCATCAAGGCGTTCGACTGGCCGGAGCTGCGCGCCAGGCTCACGGTCGACGGCGTAGTCGCCGTCGTCGACGCCGCCGCGGTCGCCGAGGGCCGCTTCGCCGACGATCCGGCGCGGGTCGCCGAGCAGCGGCGAAGCGACCCGTCGCTCGACCACGACAATCCGCTCGAGGAGGTCTACGAGGACCAGCTCATGAGCGCCGACCTCGTGGTGCTCAACAAGGCCGATCTCGTCGACGCGGAGCGCCTCGATGCGCTCCGCGCGGAGATCGCCGGAACCCTGCCGCGCGCGGTCAAGATCGCGCCCGCGCGCGAGGGCGCGATCGGCGCCGACGTCGTGCTCGGCATGCGCGCGGCGGCCGAGGATGATCTTGGCGCCCGCCCGTCGCATCACGACGCCGAGGGCGAGCACGACCACGACGACTTCGACACCTTCGTCATCGCGATTCCGGCGGTCGGCGATCCGGATGCGCTGATCGGCCGCCTCGTCGCGGCGACGCGGGCGCATGACATCCTGCGGGTCAAGGGCTTCGTCGAGGTCGCCGGCAAGCCGATGCGGATGCTGGTCCAGGGCGTGGGACGCCGGTTCCGCCGCGAGTTCGAGCGCCCGTGGGGCGCGAACGAAGCCCGTCACAGCCGTCTCGTGGTCATTGCGCAAAAGGGCGTCGACCGCGAGGCGGTCGCGGCGGCTCTCGGCGCCTGAGGGTGATGAAGAAATGCACGTTCCGCGGATCGAGGCTCGGTCGCTCGACGAAACGGTCGAAGCGGTCGATCTCGGCCAGACCCCGGCGGAGGTCGTGTTTCTCTCGTTTTCCGACAGCGATCTCAACGCGCTCGCGCGCGCCTATGCGGCCGCCCCGGAGCCGAAGCCGACGCTCAGGATCGCCTCGCTCGCGGCGCTGCGCCATCCCTACTCGATCGACCTCTATCTCGAGCGGGTGTGCGCGCCCGCGAGACTCGTGGTCGCCCGCGTGCTCGGGGGCGCGGATTATTGGCGCTACGGCGTAGACGAAGTGAGCGTCCTCGCGCGCCGCAACGGCGTCAAACTGGCGCTCCTGCCCGGAGACCGGCGCTCCGATGCGCGCCTCGATGAGGCCTCGACGCTCGGGAGGGGCGCGGTTCATGAGATCTGGCGCTATTTTGACGAGGGCGGCCCCGAGAACATGGCCGCCTGCCTCGCTTATTTCGCCTCGGCGATCGGCGCTGCGGCGCCGGCGTCGCCGCCCGCTCCGGTCAACGCCTTCGGCCGCTTCGAGGGGGGCTCTTTCGCGGCCGAGCCGGACGCGCCCCAAGCCCTGATCGTCTTCTATCGCTCGATATACCTCGCGGGCGATCTCGCGCCGATCGAAGCGCTCGCCCGGGCGCTGCGCGACAGGGGATTTTCGACCGCGAGCGTCTTTGTGACCAGCCTCAAGGATGAAGCGGCGCTCGAAGGCTTGCGCGCCTTTCTCGACCGCAGGCGCTTCGATGTCGTGATCAACGCGACCGCCTTCTCCGCTCGCCTCGACGGGTCTGAGGGAACTGCGCTCGACGCCCTCGACGCGCCGGTGATTCAGGTCGTGCTGGCGGGAATTGGCCTCGACGCTTGGCGCGCTTCCGCGCGCGGCCTCGGGCCCGCGGATCTGGCGATGCATGTCGCGCTGCCGGAGATCGACGGGCGAATTCTCAGCCGCGCCATTTCCTTCAAGGCGGCCGGCGGGCGCGACGCGCGGACCGAGTTCGGCGCGGTCGAGCATCTGCCGCTCGCCGACCGCGTCGAGTTCGCCGCCGAGCTCGCGCTCCGGTGGGCGAATCTCAAGCTGAAGCCGCCGGCCGAGAAGCGCCTCGCCTGCGTGCTCCCAGACTATCCTTCGCGCGGCGGGCGGACCGGCTATGCGGTTGGGCTGGATACGCCGGCAAGCGCGATCGCGATCATGGAGACCTTGAGCGCCGCCGGATATGACGTCGCCTGCGATCTCGATCCGCCCTCGCTCATCGCCGCTCTCGCTGAGGGGCCGCTCGAGCCTACGCTGACGCTCGCCGAATACGAGGCCGAGCTCGCCTCGACGCCGCCGGACTTCAGGCAATCGCTCGCCGAAGTTTGGGGCGAGCCGGCCCGGGACCGCGATCTGATCGGCGGCGCATTCCGGTTCCGCTTCGCGCGGCTCGGAAAGCTCATCGTCGCGGCGCAGCCGGACCGCGGCGACCTTTCGTCGCGCAAGGGCGACTATCACAATCTCAACCTGCCGCCGCGCCATGGCTATGCGGCATTCCATTTCTGGCTTGCGCGCAAGGAGAAGGTCGACGCGATCATTCAGCTCGGGGCGCACGGCACGCTCGAATGGCTGCCGGGCAAGGCGGTCGCGCTCAGCGAAGTTTGCGCGCCCGAAGTCCTGCTCGGCTCAACCCCGATCGTCTATCCGTTCATCGTCAACAATCCCGGCGAAGCGGCGCAGGCCAAGCGCCGCATCGGCGCGGCGACCATCGGCCACCTGACGCCGCCCTTGATCGCCGCCGGATCGCATGGGGCGGCGCTCGAGCTCGAGGGGCTGTTCGACGAATTCGCCGAGGCGCAGGGGCTCGATCCGCGCCGCGCCCGCGCCATCGCGGCGCTGATCCTGGAAAAGGGGCGCGAGAGCGGGCTGCTCAGGGAATGCGCGGCCGAGGGGAAGCCGCCGGAAGACGCGCTCGTCGCTCTCGACGCCTGGCTCTGCGACCTCAAAGACATGCGGATCGGCGACGGCCTGCATGTGTTCGGCCGCTCGCCCGACTGCGCCGACGGCTTCGCCGGCATCGATGCTGACCCGGCCGCGCGCGCGACGCTGACTGAGCGCGTGGCCGCCTGCGGCGCCGCCGAATCGCTCGGGCTCATCAGGGCGCTCGGCGGACGCTTCGTCGCCCCCGGACCAGCCGGCGCGCCAGCGCGGGGGCGCCTCGACGTGCTGCCGACCGGGCGCAATCTCTACGCCATCGATCCGCGCGCGGCCCCGACCCGCAACGCCTGGGAGATCGGGCGCCGCGCGGCCGAGGAGGTGCTGGCCCGCCATGCGCAGGACCACGGCGACTGGCCGAAGCGGATCGTCATCGACCTCTGGGGCTCGGCGACCATGCGCACCGGCGGCGACGATCTCGCGCAAGGATTCGCACTCATCGGCTGCCGTCCGACCTGGGACGCGGCGTCGAACCGCGTCAGCGGCTTCGAGGTGCTGCCGCTGGCGATGCTGGGCCGGCCGCGGGTCGATGCGACATTGCGCATTTCCGGCCTCTTCCGCGACGTCTTTCCGAGCCAGATCGCGCTGTTCAACGCCGCGGTTCGCGCCGTCGCCGCGCTTGAGGAGAGCGTCAGCGACAATCCGCTCGCCGGGCTCAAAGGCGCAAGCCTCGCGAGGGTGTTCGGCGCGGCGCCGGGCGCCTATGGGGTCGGGCTCGGACGGCGCATCGCCGAGGGCGATTGGACGGAACGCTCGGAGCTGGCGGAGGCCTATCTCGCCGCGACCAGCCATGCTTACGAGGGCGAGGGCGAAGCCCGGGAGGCGGGGTCGGCGTTCCGCGCGCGCGTCGCCGCCGCGGAGGCCTTCGTGCATACGCAGGACTTGCCGGGCCAAGACGCGCTCGACGCCGACGCCTTTGCCGAGCATGAAGGCGGTTTCGCCGCCGCGGCGGCGGCGGCCGGGGCGAATCCGGCGCTCTATCATCTGGACTCGACCGCGCCCGGCGCGCCCAAGATCCGCACTCTGAAGGAGGAGATCGCGCGCGCGCTGCGCGGCCGCGCCGCCAATCCGCGCTGGCTCGCCGGGCAGATGCGCCACGGCCATCGCGGCGCGGCCGAAATCGCCCAGTCGCTCGACAATCTCTTCTGCTTCGCCGCGCTGACCGATGCGGTGGACAGCGCGCAATTCGATCTCATGTTCGACGCCACGCTCGGCGACGAGGCGGTGCGCGCGTTCCTCGTCGGCGCCAATCGCCGGGCCGCAAGCCACATGGCGGGCGTCTTCGATGAGGCGGCGCGGCGCGGCTTCTGGCTTTCGCGCCGCAACTCGAGCGCCCGCATTCTGGCGTCGGTCCTCGAGGAGGCCGCATGAACGCGATCGCGCCGCGCCGCAAAGGCTGGTGTCCGGGCGCGCTCAGGCCGATGGAGACCGGCGACGGGCTTATCGCCCGGGTGCGGGCGCCGCGGGGGCGGCTCACGCTCGATCAGGCCGCAGTCGTGGCGGAGAGCGCGCTTCGCTGCGGCAACGGCGCGATCGGCCTCTCGGCGCGCGGCAATCTCCACCTGCGGGGCTTGAGCGAGCGGACATTGCCGGAAATGCACGCCCGCCTCCGCGCCTCCGCGCTCATCGACGCCGATCCCGAGACCGAGCGCCTGCGCAATCTCGTGGTCAGCCCGCTTGACGACCTCGATCCCGAGGCTTTGCTCGACCTCGGACCGGCCGTCGCCGCGCTCGAGACGCGGCTCGGCGCGGACAAGGATCTCCGCCGGTTGCCGGCCAAGTTCAGCTTCGTCCTCGACGCCCGGGGGCGTCTGCCGCTCGCCGACGTCGAGGCCGACATTCGCTTCGAGGCCGCGCCTGGCGGCGGCTTCGATGTGTTTCTCGCCGGCGAGGACGCGCTCGCGGCGGAATGCATTCCCGCCGCGACAGGCGAAGCTGCGGTGCGGCTCGGGCGCGCTTTCGTTCGCCTCGCCGGCTCGGGCGACGGCGCGCCGCGACGGATGCGCGCCCTCGTCGAGCGCGGCGGGGCGAAACTCGTCTTCGCGGCGGCGGGGCTTGAAACGAAGCCGCGCCTGCGTTCCGAGCGCCGCGCGCCGCTCGGCGATGTCCTTGGAGTCCATTCATACGGCCGTGAAGCTGTGGTCGGCGTCGCGGCGCCGTTCGGCGAGATCGCGGCCTTGAGGTTTCTGGCATTGATCGAGCGCGCGCGCGCGCGGGCGCTTCGCGCAAGCGGCGTGAGGCTCACGCCCTGGCGGGCCTTTCTGATCGCCGGTCTCGACCCGGGGCCCGCCCAGTCAATGCTCGGCGCGGTCGCCGAGCTCGGCTTCATCGCCGACGCCGACGAGCCGCGCCTGCGGGTCGCCGCCTGTCCGGGCGCGCCAGCCTGTGCGCACGGCCTCAAGCCGGTGCGCGACGACGCCGCGCGCTGGGCGGCGTTGTTGCCCAAGGGCGAGGGCGTGGTTCTTCATCTCAGCGGCTGCGCCAAAGGCTGCGCGAGACCCAAGGCGACGGCGGCGACCCTGACCGCGACCGCATCGGGCTACGATCTCATCATCGCCGGCAAGGCAGGCGACCCGCCCGCGCGGCGCGGCCTTGAGAATGCGGCGATCGAGGCGCTGCTCGCGAGCGAGAGCGCGAGGCTTTTCACTGGCGCGAGGCCTCGCCCGTGAAGCCGGCTTACGATTACGAAAAGGACGCCGCGGCCATCTATCGCCGGTCTTTCGCCGTGATCCGCGGCGAGGCCGACCTCAAGCGCTTTTCCCCGATCGAGGAAAAGGTCGCGGTCCGGGTCATCCACGCCTGCGGCATGGTCGAGGCGGCGGGGGACCTCGTATTCTCGCCCGGCGCCGCGGCGGCGGCGCGCGAGGCGCTTCGAGCCGGCGCGCCGATCTTCTGCGACGCCCGGATGGTCGCCGAAGGCGTCACCCGCGCCCGACTGCCGGCAAACAACGACGTGGTGTGCACGCTTGCCGACCCTGCAACCCCCGAACTCGCCTTGAGGCTCGGCACGACCCGCACCGCGGCGGCGACCGAGCTCTGGCTGCCTCGCCTCGGCGGCTCGGCGGTCGCGATCGGCAACGCGCCGACGGCGCTCTTTCGCCTGCTCGAATTGATCGCCGCCGGGGCGCCGCGACCCGCCGCGATCATCGGCATGCCGGTCGGGTTCGTCGGCGCGGCCGAATCGAAAGAGGCGCTGATCGCAAGCGGCCTGCCTGCCATCGTCGTGCGCGGGCGAAAGGGCGGAAGCGCGATGGCTGCGGCCGCGGTCAACGCGCTCGCGAGCGACGCCGAATGAGCGCTCTCGGTCGTCTTTATGGCGTCGGGATCGGCCCCGGCGATCCCGAACTGCTCACGGTGAAAGCCACCAAGGTCATCGCCGCTGCGCCGGTCGTCGCCTTCTTTGCCAAGGCGGGACGGCGCGGCAACGCCCGCGCCATCGTCGACTGCTGGCTCAAGCCCTCCCACGTCGAGCTGCCGCTCTTCTATCCGATGACCGACGAATCGCATTTCGACGATCCGCCCTATCGCGACGCGCTGGCGCGCTTCTACAAGGAATTCGACGATCGCCATCGCCGCCCATCTCGAGGCCGGGCGCGATGTCGCGCTTTTGAGCGAGGGCGATCCGCTGCTTTACGGGTCGTTCATGCATCTCTTCATTCGCCTGCGCGACCGGTTCGCGGTCACCATCGTGCCGGGCGTGTCCTCGATCTGCGGCGCCTGGGGCGCAGCCTCGACGCCGATGGCCTGGGGCGACGATGCGCTCGTGGTGCTGCCGGCGACGCTGCCGCTCGACGAGCTCACGCGCCGGCTCGCGCTCGCCGACGCCGCGGTGATCATGAAGATCGGCCGCAATTTCGCCCGCGCGCGCGACGCGCTCGCCGCCGCGGGCATGGCGGAGCGGGCGATCTACGTCGAACGCGCGACGATGGCGGGCGAAGTGGTGACGCCGCTCGCCGAGAAAAAGGGCGACGCCGCGCCCTATTTCTCGCTCATTCTCGCTCCCGGAAGGGGCCGCCGGCCGTGAGCGGGCGGGTCACGGTCGTCGGGCTCGGTCCCGGCCCCGCCGAATGGATGACGCCGGAGGCGGGCCAGGCGATCGCGGCGGCGAGCGACGTCGTCGGGTATGGGCCATATCTCGATCGCCTGGCCTTGCGGGCGGACCAGCGGGCGCATTCGAGCGACAATCGCGCCGAACTCGCCCGCGCCCGGCTTGCGCTCGCCCTTGCGGCGGAAGGCCGCGCGGTTGCGGTCGTGTCGGGCGGCGATCCGGGCGTGTTCGCCATGGCGGCGGCGGTATTCGAGGCGGTCGAAGAGGACCCCGAATGGCTGGCGCTCGACATCACGGTCGCGCCCGGCGTGACCGCGATGCAGGCGGCCGCCGCGCGGCTCGGCGCGCCGCTCGGCCATGACTTCTGCGCCATCTCGCTCTCCGACAATCTCAAGCCCTGGGCGATCGTCGAACGGCGCCTGCGCGCGGCGTGCGACGGCGATTTCGTCATCGCGGTCTATAACCCCGCATCGCGCGCGAGGCCGGCCCGGATCGTGGAGGCGTTCGATCTCCTGCGGCGCCTGAAAGCCCCGGCGACGCCGGTCGCCTTTGCGCGCGCGGTCGGACGCGCCGACGAGACGCTGACCTTGACGACCCTCGGCGAAGCCGACGCCAGGCTCGCTGACATGGCGACGCTGATCGTCGTCGGCTCGAGCGAAACCCGCTTCATCGCCCGCGACGGCGCAAGGGCCTGGATGGTGACGCCGCGCGCCTACGGGGTCCGGCGATGAGCGGCGATCCAGGCCATGACCGCGTCGAGGTCGGTGAGCGCCTCGGCTTCGGGCGCGGGCGGCCGGCGCAGGATGACGACCTCAATCGCGAGCGCGCGCGCCGCCTCGATCTTGGCGTAGGTCGCGCGCCCGCCGCTGTTCTTGGTCACCAGCGCGTCGATCTGCTCGCGTTTCATCAGCTCAAGTTCGTCGGCCAGCGTGAACGGCCCGCGCGCGAGAATGAGCTTGCACCCGGGGAGGGCGTCGATCTCCGCCGGCCGGTCGATGGCGCGCACGATATAGCGATGTTGGGCCATGCGCGCGAAGGCCGCGAGCGAGAGCCGCCCCTGGGTGAGGAACGCGGTTCGTGGCTTCTCCCCCAGCGCCGCGGCGGCGTCCTCCATGGTCGCGACCTCGATCCACCGGTCGCCGGGTTGTCGCGGCCAGGGCGGGCGGGTAAAGACGATGAGCGGCGCGCCGGCCGCGCGGCAGGCGGCGAGCGCGTTGCCCGACATCCGCGCGGCGAACGGATGGGTCGCGTCAACGACCGCGTCGATGCGCTCCGCTGCGAGATAGGCGGCGAGGCCCGCGGCCCCGCCGAAGCCGCCGATTCGCACGGAAATCGGCGCCGGCGCGGGATTGGCCGTCGCGCCGGCAAGGGAGAGGACAGCCTCAACCTCCGGCTCACCGGCGATCCGCTTGGCGAGCGCGCTCGCCTCCGACGCGCCGCCGAGAATGAGCAGGCGAAGTCGGTTCAGGGGGCGGCTCCGTGGTGAGGGATCGCTGGCTCGCCGTCGTCGGCATCGGCGAGGACGGGATCGACGGCCTCTCTCCTGCCGCGCGGGGGCTTGTCGCGCAAGCGGCCTTCGTCGTCGGCGGCCGGCGCCATCTTGCTCTCGCCGGGCCGCTCACCGCCGAGACCATGACCTGGCCGTCGCCGATCGAGAACGCGCTCGACGCCATCGAGGCCCGTCGCGGGCGGGCGGTCTGCGTGCTCGCGAGCGGCGATCCGTTCTTCTTCGGCGTCGGCGCAATGCTGATGCGCCGCTTCGCCGCTGAGGACATGATTGCAATCCCGGCGCCCTCCGCCTTCGCCCTCGCCGCCGCAAGGCTCGGCTGGAGCGAGCAGGATTGCGCCATGCTCACGCTGCATGGCCGGCCGCTCGAAGCGATCATCCCGCATCTTCATGGCGGCGCGCGCATTCTCGCTCTCTCCTGGGACGACGCGACCCCCGCCAAACTGGCGGCGCTGCTCGCGGCGCGCGGCATGGGGCGATCGAAGCTCACCGTACTTGAGGCGATGGGAGGCCCGCACGAGCGGGTTCGCGCGAGCGAGGCGCGGTCGTTCACGCTCGACAACATCGCCGACCTGAACACGATCGCGCTCGAGGCGGTCGCGGACCACGGCGCGCGCGTCCTGCCGCGGGCGGCGGGCCTGCCCGACGACTGGTTCGAGCACGACGGGCAGATCACCAAGCGCGAGATCCGGGCCGTGACCCTCTCCAGGCTCGCGCCGCGGCGCGGCGAAAACTTGTGGGACGTGGGCTCGGGCTCGGGGTCGGTCGCGATCGAATGGATGCTCGCCGACCCCGCCAATCGGGCGGTGGCGATCGAGGCCCGCCACGACCGGGCGGCGCGGGTCGCCCGCAACGCGCTGAGTCTCGGGGTTCCGGGCTTGTCGGTCGTCGCCGGCGAGGCGCCGCAGGCGTTCGCGGATCTGGCCGCGCCGGACGCGGTCTTCATCGGCGGCGGCGCAAGCACGCCTCAGATGATCGAGCGCGCTATCGACGCGCTCATGCCCGGCGGCAGGCTCATCGTCAGCGCGGTGACGCTCGAGACCCAGGCCGCCTGCGTCGACTGGCGCGCCCGCCACGGCGGCGAACTCATCCAGATCGCTCTTGCCTATGCCGATCGGATAGGGCGCTTTTCCGGCTGGCGCGCGGCGATGCCGGTCGTGCAGTGGCGGCTCGTCAAGCCATGAGCAGGCTGGTCGCGATCGGCGTCGGCTGCCGGGCCGGCGTCGCCGGCGAGGCGATCGCGGCGCTGGCGCGCCGGGCGCTCGCCGAAGCCGGCGCGCCAGAGGGCGAGCGGCGGATGTTCACGCTTGCCGCCAAGGCGGAAGAGCCCGGCCTCATCGAGGCCGCGCGGCTTCTCCGCGCGCCGCTGACGCCGCTCACGCTCGAAGCGCTTCAAGCGCAGGCGGAGCGCATCGTAACGCCGTCGCCGGCCGCACAATCGCGGTTCGGCGCGCCCAACATTGCCGAGGCCGCCGCGCTCGCCGGCGCCGGCGACGGCGGGCGGCTCATCGGGCCGCGGCTCAAGGCCGGGGGCGCGACCTGCGCCATTGCCCTATCCTCGGATCAACAATGACGGTCCATTTCATCGGCGCCGGGCCGGGCGCGCCCGATCTCATCACGATGCGCGGGCGCGATCTGATCGCCCGCTGCCCGGTCTGCCTCTATGCCGGCTCGCTCGTTCCCAAGGCCCTGCTCGATCATTGCCCGCGCGGCGCGCGGATCGTCGACACCGCGCCGCTCGATCTCGACGCGATCGTCAAGCTCTGCGTCGAGGCGACCGTAAGGGGCGAGGACGTCGCCCGGCTCCATTCGGGCGACCTTTCGGTCTTCAGCGCCATGGGCGAGCAGTTGCGCCGCCTCGACCGGGCAGGGGTGGCGTATACGGTCACGCCCGGGGTGCCCGCTTTCGCCGCCGCCGCCGCTGCGCTCAAGCGCGAGTTGACGCTGCCCGGCCTCGCGCAATCGCTGGTGCTGACCCGCACTTCCGGCCGCGCCTCGCCGATGCCCGAGCGCGAGACGCTTAGCCATTTCGCCTCAACCGGCGCGACGCTCGCGATCCATCTCTCGGTCCATGCGCTCGAGCGCGTGGTCGCCGAGCTCACGCCCTTCTACGGCCCCGACTCTCCGGCCGCGGTCGTCGCCCGCGCCTCATGGCCGGACGAGCGCATCGTGCGCGCGCCGCTGAGCGAAATCGCCGCCGCCGTGAGCGCGGTCCCGATCGAGCGCACGGCGCTGATCCTCGTCGGTCCGGCGCTCGGCGCGGACGACTTCCGCGACAGTGAACTCTACAACGCCGATTACGTGCGCCGCTTCCGCGCCGGCCCGCAAGAGAAGGGCGAATGAGGCAGAGATCGCAAAAGGGGGCGGGAAGCGGACGCTCGCTCGGGCCGCGCAGCCAGAGCAAGGCGCGTCTAGGTGGAATCGTCAATTGCCAGGAGCGATAGGGCGTCGGAGGACGCCTGTCTTTTGACGGGCTATGGCGACGAAGCAATCCAGGAGTCAGCGCGCCCCAGGTCCCTGGATTGCTTCGGCTCACGCTCGCAATGACGGCCGCGCCGCCGCTTAAACGCGACATGCCCTGGACAACCTGTCGCGGCTGGATGATCATGGCGCTCGGAACCGTCTGGACTGCAATCATGGACGTGGGAGACTGGCTGCGGGGCCTCGGGCTTGGCCAATATCTGGCTCTTTTCCGCGAGCATGAGATCGACGCGGAAGTCCTGCATGAACTGACCGACGCAGATCTCGAGAAATTCGGCGTCCCGTTTGGGCACCGCAGACGCCTGCTCAAAGCCATCGCAAAGCTGGTGACCTCGGCTGGAGAACAGCCCAGGGCGGCGCCCACGCTGCCGTTTGTGCCGCCAGGCCCCCCCGTCGAACGCCGGCATGTCACTGTCATGTTCTGCGATCTCGTCGGCTCGACGACCATTTCGGCGGGCCTCGACGCCGAGGATTGGCGCGATCTGGTCAGCGCCTACCTGGACGCGGCGTCCGAGGCGGTCGCGCAGATGGGCGGGCATGTCGCCAAGAAGCTCGGCGACGGGATCATGGCGGTGTTTGGACAGCCGATCGCCCAGGAAAACGATTCCGAACGCGCCATTCGCGCCGCGCTGGCCATTCAGCGCTCGCTGACCGAGTTGAACCTCAAGGGTCGGGCCTCTGGCGTCCCGGAGCTCGTCGCCCGCATCGGCATTGCGGCTGGCGCGGTCGTGGTGGATTCCGCCGGCGAGATTTTTGGCGACGCGCCGAATGTCGCCGCGCGGGTGCAGGCGCTGGCCGAGCCGGGAACGGTGTTGGTCACTGCCGCCGTGCAGCACCAGGTTGCTGGCCTGTTCGTCGCCGAGGACCGGGGCGCGCATGAGCTGAAGGGCTTGCGCGAGCCGACGATTCTATTCCGGATCGTGCGCGCGAGCGGCGGCGGCCGCCGGTCGGGCCAAAGAGCGCTGACGCCCTTCGTCGGCCGCGAAGAAGAGACTGCGATGCTCCTCCGGCGCTGGGAGCGCGCGCGCCGGGGCGAGGGCCAGTTCGTTATGATCGTCGGCGAACCCGGCCTCGGCAAGTCGCGCCTGATCGATGAGTTCCACGCCCGGCTCAGGGAGACGGTGTACACCTGGACCGAGTGGAGTTCGTCGCAATTGTTGCAGAACACGCCGCTGCATCCAGTCGCCGAATGGGGGCGGAAGCGGTTCGGCGGCCCCGAGGTTGCGCCGGAGCGGCGACTCGCCGACCTCGAAATTGCGCTGCGCCAGGTCAAACTCGACCCGGCGCAATATGCGCCGCTGTTTGCCCCGCTGATGGACATTTCCTTGCCGCCGGAACGCGCTTCGGCGCTGGCGCCGGACGAATTGCGCGGCCGGCAATTGGCGGGCATCATCGCTTGGGTTCTCGCCGGCGCACGCGCGCAACCGGCGGTGCTGGCGGTCGAAGACCTCCACTGGGCCGACCCGACCACGCTCGACGTCCTGCGCGTCTTGGCCGAGCGCGGCGCGCAGGCGCCGTTGCTTGTCGTGGCGACGACGCGGCCTGAGTTCCGCCCGTCGTGGACCGTGCGCTCGCATCACGGCGCGCTCACGCTCGCGCCGCTCGATCGCGGCCAGGTTCGGCAAATGGTCGGCCAGCTTGCCTCCCGTTACGCCTTGTCGAACGAGGTGATCGAGCGGGTCAGCGACCGCACCGGCGGCGTGCCGTTGTTCGTCGAGGAGGTCACGCGCCTGCTCCTGGAAAGCGGCGAGGACGGCGGCGCGCCGGCGATCCCGCCGACCCTTCAGCAGTCTCTGACCGCGCGGCTTGACCGGCTGGGACCGGCGCGCGAGGTCGCGATGATCGGCGCAGTGCTGGGGCGCGACTTTTCCTATTCGCTGCTGCAGAAAGTCGCGGGGCAGGACGAATCGTCGCTGCGACAGGCGCTGGATCGCCTCGCCGAGGCCGACTTTCTGCAGGCCGAAGGCGTGCCGCCGGACGCCGAATACCGGTTCAAACACGCGCTGACGCAGGACGCCGCCTACCAGAATTCTTTTGAAGAGTCGGCGCCAGGCGCTCCACCGTCGCGCCGCCGAGGCGTCGCTCAGTCATTTCCCGGACCGCGCGGCCGCCCAGCCGGAAGCGCTGGCGCATCATTTCACCCAGGCGGGTCTCCCCGGACAGGCGATCGAGTGGTGGGGCAGGGCGGGCGACCAGGCGTTGCGGCGCTCGGCGTTCCAGGAGGCGATCGCCCATCTCGGCAAGGCGATCGAGATGGCGGACAAAGCCGGAGAAAAGGACATCACCGGCCAGAGACTCAAATTGCAGACCAACTACGGCATGGCGCTCACCTATTCGCGGGGCGTCGCTGCCGAGGAAACGCGAGCCGCGGCGGCGCGCGCGAGACAGCTTGCCGCTGAGGTCAACGACCCGACCGCGAAAGTCGACGTCTATCGGGTCCAGTTTCTCGGCGCTCTCCTGGCCGGGCAGCTCGAGTTCGGCGCGAATGATCGCCGAGGCCTGCCTGACCGAGGCGAGAATCGTCGGCGCGCCGCCGGACATCGCCTCGGCCAATTGCATGTTGGGGCACGTGCGCCTGACCCAGGGCGTCCTGGGCGACGCCCGTGCGCACCTTGAGGACGGGCTGGAAATTTGCGACTCCGCAATAGATACAGGGCTTGCGAGCGGCCGCACCCTGGATTCAGGGGTCTACGGAAGGGTCATTCTTGCATCAGCCTGTTGGGTGTCGGGCGAGGTTGACCGCGCGCGAGAATTGATCACCCAGGCGAAGACCCGCGCCGACCAATCAGGTCATGGCTTGGCGCTCGGCATGACCTACTCTTGGTCGGCCATATTGGAAGCGTTCCGCGGCGACCTCGAGGCTACTCGGCGCGACGCGGAGACGCTTCTCGAAGTTGCGGCGAAGCTCGGGCTTCCGCTTTATTCCGGCATCGCGAAAATCTATCGGGGCTGGGCGCGCGCTCAACTCGGAGATTGGGAATCCGGCGCGGAGGAACTTCGCCAGGGCTTGGCGAGCCACGACGAAATGAAAACGCTGTTAGGGATGCCGTTCTTTCGAACTCTCTTGACCGAGGTCGAAGCCGAAGCGCAAGGGGTTGCCGTGTCCTCGACGCGAATCGACGAGGCGCTGACGCTTTCTGGGCAGACCGGACAGGCCTGGACCGACGCCGCGCTGCATCGAATTCGCGGCGACATTCACTTCAAGGCCGATCCCGGAAATCCCGTCCCCGCCGAGGTGGCCTACCTCGCCTCGATCGCAATCGCGCGCGAGCAGGGCGCGCGCAGCTTCGGCCTGCAAGCGGCGCTCAAGCTGGCGAAGCTCTACCAATCGACCGGCCGCCCGGTCGAGGCGCACGATATTCTGGCGCCCGCGCTCGAAGGCTTCCTGCCGACTCCGGAAATGCCGGAGATCGCCGAGTCGCAGGCGATGCTCGCCGCGCTGGCGGCGATGAAGGAAGCGAAAGGCAGGGCGTCTTGAGAGAGCTTGCTTGACGCTCGCGGGTCTGCGACGAACCCGAACATCAGGCGATCAATCCGGCAGAGGGGCGGGTGTTGGATTCTAATCGCTCGGACGGCGCGCAATGACCTGCGGCTGATGATCGCCGCGCCGACACGCGCATCCGCTTGCCGCGCCTAGGGCGAGGGTCCGACGTCATGCGCGGAGGCGTCATTGGGAGGGAGTTCCTTCATGTCGGATTCGCCTCACTATACGCCTGGCTCCGAGCTCGAGCTTGAGCGATTGCAGCTGCAGGCCCGCTGTCTGGAAGGCCTCACGCGCCGATTGATTAGGGAATCCGGCATTCGTGCGGGCATGCGCGTGCTCGACCTCGGCTCGGGTCCAGGAGACGTCGCCTTCCTGCTCGCCGAGGCGGTCGGCCCGTCGGGGTCTGTCGTTGGCGTCGACCGGGAGGAGCGCTCCGTCGATCTCGCGCGGCGGCGTGCGGCGGAGGCGGGATACGGCAACGTTGCCTTCTCGGTCGCCGGCGACGATTCCCTGCCCGCCGACGCGCCCTTCGATGCGGCGATCGGGCGGTTCGTCCTGATCCATCAGCGCGACCCGGTTACGATGATCCGCCGGGCGGCAGCCGTCGTCCGGCCGGGAGGCGTGGTCGCCTTTCTTGAGCCGGCTCTTCACCTCGATGGTCATTCCCTTCCGGAGGTCGAGCTCGTTCGCGCGGCGGCCGGAAGTTTCAAGCGCTTCCTGCTCGCGGCCCTGCCGAGCCCCGACGTCGCCGGACGGATGATCCCGTGCTTTATGGAGGCCGGGCTACCCGAACCGAAGGTGCTGTGGGAGTCGGTCGTGCCGGGCTCGAAAGACGACGTCTGGCTGCGCTCCTTCGTGCTCACTTACAAAACCTTCCTGCCGCTGATGCAGAAGTTCGGAACGGCGGACCCCCGTGTCGGCGATCCCGAGACGCTCGGCGAGCGTATCATGGCCGAAGCGAGCGCCAGGCGCGCCCAGAGCGTGACCGGCCCATTCGCCAGCGCCTGGGCGATCAAGGGGTAGCGGGCGACGACGGCTTTTGGTTCGAGGTAGTTCACCGCGATTCGCCAGGGTAGCGGGCGCCGGGTTCTGACCGCTAGGATAGCGCGCAATGACACGCGCGCCGATGATCGCCGCGCCCCGTTCGGGCAGCGGCAAGTCGACGGTGACGCTCTGCCTCCTGCGCGCGTTCCGGCGTCAGCCAGAAAATATGTTACATATCCGCTTGACGGCGTCCTAGACGGCATGTTACATATTTCCTGTCAATTAGTTCAGCGACAGGAGTGGCTAATGATGCCGGTTATCAGATTGAGCGACGCGACGTTCTCCGAGCTGAGGACAGTCGCAACATGGATAGGCGCGAAAACCCCACCCGAGGCGGTTGATAGGTTAGTGCGCGAGAAGCTGGATCAGCTCGGACTTCGAACGCGATTCCGGCGATATACACGAGCTCACTCCGAGTGACGAAGTGATGAAATTCGACAAAGCGCCGGGGCTATCCTTTACCCGCTTAACGGCGGCGAAAATCGACGGGACTCCTCTGAAGAAAATGAACTGGGCGTATTTGCTGTTGGCGATGATCGCCGCCGTGAAGGCGAAGGGTTTGGCGGGTTCCAAACTCGTTTCCGAGCTGCAAGTGCCTGCAAAAACGACTCAGTATTCCGATGAGGGGTATAAATACTATCCTGAACTGGGCATCTCTGTGCAAGGTCAAGCCGCTCAAGACGCGTGGAAGGAAATTGAGCGAATCGCTGCGAAGTGGGGGATCCCTGTAGAGGTGGAATTCCAGTGGCGACAGCACGCCAAAGCACAGCATCCTGGTCGCTCGGGCTTTTTGCGAGCTGGGAGGAAATGACCTCTGCGCGCTGGGGAGCCGCGCAATGACCCGCGGACTGATGATAGCCGCGCCGCGCTCCGGTAGCGGCAAGACGACGGTGACGCTTGGCCT
Organism: uncultured Alphaproteobacteria bacterium; assembly: GCA_963794155.1. GTDB lineage: Bacteria > Pseudomonadota > Alphaproteobacteria > Rhizobiales > Beijerinckiaceae > Roseiarcus. The sequence goes on from CAWCCX010000017.1 coordinate 212,893, forward strand.
TCTGCGCGCGTTCAGGCGACGCGGGGTCGACGTCGTCGGCCTCAAGTCCTGGCCCGACTACATCGATCCGGCCTTCCGCGCGGCCGCGTCGGGGTGCGAGGGCGTCAACTTCGAATTCCTGGGCGATGCCGCCGAAGCTTATCGCCGCCCTCGCCGCCCACGCGGCGGGCCAAAGCCGAGTCCGGGTTGGAACATGATAGACGATATCGAGCTCGCCCGCGCGCTGCACGTCCTCTTCGTCGTCCACTGGATCGGAGGGGTCGCTTTTGTCACGCTCGTCGGGCTGCCGCTCGCAAGGGCCTCGCGCAACGCGAACGAAGGCTGGGCTCTGTTCGAGGCGGTCGAGAACCGCTTCGCAGCCCAGGCGCGCTGGTCGATTCCGCTCGCCGGCGCGGCCGGATTCTGGATGGTCAGGCGGCTCGGCCTCTGGGGCGTCCTCGCCGATGGATCGTCGTGGTGGCTCGATGCAATGGCGGCCTTGTGGGTGCTGTTCATGCTGATCGTCTTCATTGTCGAGCCGCTCGCGCACGCGCGCATCGCGGAAATGGCGGAGCGCGACCCCTCGACCCTCTTGCGAAGGCTCTGGCGCGCGCATCTCGTGCTGCTCGCGGCGGCGAGCGTCACGATCGTCGGCGCTGTCGCCGGCGCTCACGGCGGGCTCCTCGGATGACGCGCTCTCGCTGAGCTCGACTTCGGGTCGCCGTCGCGATCCTCCCGTCATCGCTCGGCCGCCCGCATCCGCCTGCCGGTCCGGCAGGGTAGCAGGCGCCGGGTTCCGACCGCTAGGATAGCGCTTAAATGACCCGCGCCCTTATGATCGCCGCGCCGCGTTCCGGCAGCGGCAAGACGACGGTAATGCTCGGCCTCCTGCGGGCATTCAAGCGCCGCGGCGTCGATGTCGTCGGCCTCAAGTCCGGCCCGGACTACATCGATCCGGCCTTCCACGCCGCGGCGTCAGGGCGCGAGGGCGTCAATCTCGATAGCTGGGCCATGGCGCCGAAGCTTCTCTCCGCGCTCGCCGCCCAGGCGGCGGGCAAAAGCGCGCTCGCGCTGTGCGAAGCCTCGATGGGGCTCTTCGATGGCGTCCCCGCGGAGAACGGGCGCAGCGGCGCCTCGGCCGACGTCGCCGCGGCGCTCGGCATGCCGGTGCTGCTCATCCTCGACGTCACGGGGCAGGCGCAGTCGGCGGCGGCGATCGTCAAGGGCTGCGCAGCTTATGACAAACGCCTGAGCGTCGCCGGCGTCATCGTCAATCGCGTCGGCAGCGAGCGTCACCGCCGGCTCGTCGCCGATGCGATCGAAGCCATCGGGATTCCGGTCGTAGGCAGCCTGCCGCGCAACGACAAGGTCGCGCTGCCCGAGCGCCATCTCGGCCTCGTGCAGGCCGGCGAAACCGAGGCGCTCGAGGCGCGGCTCGAGGCGATCGCCGACTTTGTCGAGACGCATGTCGATTGCGCCCGCGTCCTCAAGCTCGCCGGCGCGCTTGATCTCGCTTCGGTGGCTCAAGGGCCCGCCGCGCTGCGCCCGCCGGGTCAGCGGATCGCGCTCGCCCGTGACCCCGCGTTCTCGTTCATCTACCCGCATCTCCTGCATGGCTGGCGGACGGCGGGGGCCGAGATCGTTCCCTTCTCGCCTCTGGCCGACGAGCCGCCGCCCCAGAAGTGCGATCTCTGCTGGCTGCCCGGCGGTTATCCGGAGCTGCATGCCGGCCCGCTTGCCGCGGCTTCGCGCTTTCGCGATGGTCTTAGGCGTTTCGCCGAGACCCGCCCGGTGCACGGTGAATGCGGTGGCTATATGGCGCTCGGCGAAAGCCTCATCGACGCCTCGGGCTTGGCCCATCCGATGGCCGGCCTGCTCGGGGTCGAGACGAGCTTCGCCAAGCGCCGCATGACGCTCGGCTATCGCGAGGCCCGCCTCGCCGCGAATTGCGCGCTTGGCCCGGCGGGCGCCCTCCTGCGCGGGCACGAGTTCCACTATGCGACGGTCGTCGCAACGGGAAGCGACGATCCGTTCGCGTTCGTTCGCGACGTCTACGGGACGCCGGATGCGCCGTCCGGCTCACGGCGAGGCAACGTGACCGGCTCGTTCTTTCACCTGATCGCCGAGGCGTGAATCGTTCCTCGCTCAGGCCGCCGGACGAATGTTCTGATTCACCCGGAACAGGTTCATCGGGTCATACTTCTTCTTGAGCGTTGCGAGGCGATCGTAGTTCTCGCCGTAGGCGGCCTTGACGCGCGACTCGCCCTCGTCGTCCATCATGAAGTTCGCATAGGCGCCGGGAAGATTGAAAGGATGGACCGCTTCCCAGTAGTCCCGCGCCCATTTCTTCAGCGCGGGCGCCTTCGCCGGATCGGGATCGACCCCGAAGATCACCATCGACCAGGCGGCGTCGCGGTAACCCCATGCGGTTGCGTCGCGCTTCTGCCGTTGGACAGCGCCGTCAATCGGATAGATGTGCATTCCGGAGAGCACGGTCGGAAGCTTTGCGGCGTGCGCGATATACGCGTCCACCGCCGCGTCCGGCAAGCTCTTGATGAAATCCCCCTTCCAGTACCACTGAAGTCCCTTTGGCAAGAGCGGGTCGAACAGCGCCTGGATCGCCGTGTACGGCATCGGCTGAGCCCAGTCGATGATCGGTTTCGGCAAGGCGGCGCGAACCGCGTTGACTGCCTTTTCTCCCTCGGCAAGGGGACCGTTGTGCGAGACGACGAGCGCGCACATCTTCTTCGCCCAATGCTCCTTCGGAAAAGGATCGCCGGGCGGGACCACCTGCAGACCGACGAACATATAGAATTCGTCCGCGGCTTTCGGTTGCTGGTCCCGAAACCACTTCATCACCGCGGCGCCGTCGGCGAGATCGAAGATGATCGGGCCGCCGTAGATCATGCCCGCCGGATGGGTCTTGAACAGGAAGCTGGTCACGACGCCGAAGTTTCCGCCGCCGCCGCGCAGCGCCCAGAACAGGTCCGCGTTCTCCGCCTCGGAAGCCGTCACGAACCTGCCATCGGCGAGCACGACATCCGCTTCGATCAGGCTGTCGATGGCGAGGCCGTATTGGCGGCTGAGATACCCGTGACCGCCGCTCAAAGTGAGGCCGGCGACGCCGGTTGACGAGATCACGCCGAACGGCACGGCCTGACCGAAGGCATGGGTGGCGTGATCCACATCGCCGGTCACGCAGCCGGCGCCGACCCGAACCGTCCGTTTCGCCGGGTCGACCCTCACGCCCTTCATCATTGACAGATCGATGACCAGGCCGTCGTCGACGCTGCCAAGGCCTGGGCCATTATGACCTCCGCCGCGAATGGCGATCGGGAGCTTGCTGTCCCGGCCGAAATTCACCGCCGCGATTACGTCGGCAACGTCGGCGCAGCGGGCGATGACCAAGGGCCGCTTATCGATTGAGGCGTTATAGAGTTTTCGCGCTTCGTCATAATCCGGGTGGTCGCGCCCGATGGTGGGGCCACGGAGACTTTGGGCGAATTTCGCAATGGCTTCGTTGTTCATCAAAATCTCCTTTGTACGCCTGCGCCGCGGCCCGCCCAATGACACCCCCGGCGGGATCGCGCCGGTCAGAGCAATACGCCGCTCGGCCGTCCGGCGCTCGCTGCGTCGGGCCAAGAATTGCGGGAACGGCCGAGGTCAGTAAATCGTTGAATTGAATGAGTCCGATTGCGGCCGCGGCTGGCGAAGTCTTTGCCGAGGGTCATCAAAAATGATGAGAACCGACGCCTGTCCAGATCGGGAATGCGCGCGGCGCCACCCTTAGTGATTCACGCCAGTCGTCACCCCGCGCCGCATCGCGTGCGCCGCCGCCTCCGTGCGGTTGGAGCAGCCGGTTTTGGCGAGGATGCTGCGCACGTGGGTCGCGACGGTATTGAGGCTGATCGCCAGCGCCGTGGCTATGTCGGCGTTGGTGCGGCCAATGGCAATCAGACGCAGCACCTCGACTTCCCGCGGCGTCAGGTCGCCCTCGCCTCCGCTTGGCGCCGGAGTCGGCTCCAGCTCCTGCAATCGGGCGCCGGCGCGTTCCTCAAGCGCGTGTGCGCCCATTTTCCGGGCGCTCGAAAGGCTCGATCGCAAGAGGGCCTTGGCCCGCTCGCGGTCGCGGGGCGCGCTGCGGGCCAACAGCATCGCCGCATAATCATGGCGGGCGTGGGCGAGCGGAAGGAGCGCGCCAATTCGCGTGTTCATCGCCAGAGCCTCCTCGAAATGGCGCTCTGACGCCGGCCAGTTGGACATGGTCGCGGCGAGCATCCCGAGGTGGCGTCCGCTGGCGCCGCTGCATACGAAGCCGCCGCCGAGCACAAGCGCGCGGTCAGCGTAGGGCAGGAGCAGCCGATACAGGATAGCCGCCCGGCGGGCGTCATTGAGGGCCGCGCATACCTCGGCGAGGTAGGCGAGGCACGTCGCCCATCTTCCGTCGCGGGGCAAATCGTTGAAATCCCGCGCCGCCAGGCGCTCGAATTCGCCTCGCGCCTCGTCAAGCCGATCGAGTTCGACGTAAAGGACCGCCAGCCCCGGTCCCCAAACCGACGCCGCGGTCGTGGTGCGCATATAGTGAGTCAAAAGCGGCCCTAAGTCTTTGAGCCGGCCCTGCTCACGGCGCAGGGTGAAGACCTGCACGCTGAGAAACGCCATTTGGCTTTCGCGTTCCTGTGTGTCCACGCCTGACATCCGCGAATTTGCTTCAGCCGAAAGCCGCGCTGCTGCGTCGAGTTCCCCGCGCATGAGCGCCAACGCCGCGCGCAAACCGATCACGCCGAGGGCGGTATCTCGCCGGCCCACTGGCGCATCAGCTCGCCCGAGATGAACAATTTCATCCTCGACGGCCGCAAAGTCTCCGAGTTCGAGACGACACGCCACTCTTCGAACGCGCGCCATGTAGGCGACCTCGGCGTTGCCGGAGCGCATAGCCGCATCCAACGCCTCGCTCGCAAGCGCGAGCAAATTCCGCGTGCCGTCGGGTCCCCAAGGGAAATCGAAGAGATATTCAAGGGTGCTCGCCAGGAGCGCCGGGTCCCCTAGGCGTCTGGCGACGCCAATGGCGTGATCCAACCGCTCTCTCGCCTCCTTCTCCGACCCGGCGTAGAGCAATGACCTCGCGAGGGCGCCGGTCAACTCGACCCGCGATTTGATTTCGGATTCAGGGACAATCCGGAGCGCGTCCGCCAGCAGGCGCTCCGGCGGAGCATCTGCCGCCCGCCCGACACGCCACGAGACCCATTCGTACGCCAATGCGGACTTGGCGAGCAGCTCGTACAGGTCGAAATGCAGCGCCGCTTCCGCCGCCTCGCGGAGAGTCGTTTGAGCGCGGGAGAAATCACCGGACATACGTTGCGCTTCGCCAAGCTGAAACAGCAACCTGCAACGCATGGCCTCGTCCGCGGCGGGGCGCAGAGCCAAGGCGTCGAGCGCCATCTGGAAGAACTGCGCGGCGTCCTCGACGGCAAGCAACGCCTCGGCGCTCTGCCCGGCGCGGATCGCATAGTCTATTCCTCGATCGAGGTCGCCGCTGGCGCTGAAGTGGTGCGCCAATTCCGGCAGGAGGGCGCGTCGATCGCCGCCGCTGAGCGCCTCGAGAGCGGTCCCCACTGTCCGATGCATCCGGCGCCGCACGCTGGCGCCCAGTTCATCGTACAGCGTCACTCGAACGAGGTTATGGATGAACTGATAGCGCCCGTTGCCCGAGTCGTTGATGATGTGAGCGGCTAGCGCTTCGTCCAACGCCTCGACCACTTCATCGGCTCCAAGCGGAGCCGCCGCGCGCATTAGCAGCTCGAGCGAGAAATTGCGGCCGATTACCGAGGCGAGCGCGAGAACCTCGTTGCAGGCCGGGGACAGAAGGTTGAGGCGGCGGCCGATCACCTCCTTTAGCCCTTCAGGAACCCGGATGACCCGCGGCAGCGCCGCGTCCGGCGCTTCGATCTCGGCGTTCAGGATGCCCTGCTGCTCAAGAAATCGCACGATTTCCCGCAGAAACAAGGGGTTGCCTTCCGTCTGCTGATGCAGCGACCGGGTGAACCACGCCGGCGGCTTGGTTCCAGTGGCAGCGGTGATAAAGGCGTGCGCCTCGTCCACGCTCAGGCCGGGCAAATCGACCCGGGCAATGTGGGGCGCCCGGGCCAGACCGCCGAGCGTGTTCGACAGCGGGTGCTGGCGCGAGAGCTCAGTGGCCCGATACGTCCCGACCAGCAGCAAAGGAATATCGGCGATTTCGGGGGCCAGGAACTCGAGCAGGCGCAGGGAGGGCGCATCGGCCCAATGCAGGTCATCGAGCACCACGACGAGAGCCTGATGCTCGCACGCCCCGGCGAGCAGCCGACGAATCGCTTCGAACATCCGGAAGCGCGCTTCGGCGGTATCCTTCAGCCGGGCGCCCGAGCCCGATCCCCGCAGACGGTCGCGCATCTCGGGCGCCAGGTCGGCGATATCGCCGGCGCCCGGGCCGAGATCGCCGAGCGGCGCCTCGGGAGCGCGCGACTGCAACAACGAACGGATGATCTGCACCCACGGCCAATAGGGCGGAGCGCCTGCCTCTTCGTGGCAGCGGCCCCAGAGCACGGTCGCCCCCTTCTGGGCGGCGTATTCGGAAAATTCCTGGGCCGTCCGCGTCTTGCCGATTCCGGGCTCACCGGCAATCATGACGCCGCGCCCGCGGCGAGAGAGCGCCTGCTCCAGCGCGGCGCGCAGCACCCCGAGCTCAGTCAGTCGCCCTACGAAGGTTTCTTCTCGACCTCCGGCGAAGGTTTTGACAGGCGCCTTTATGACGGCCTCCCGACGACGAAGTCAGGACTGAAGCTGCCTCGATTGGGGCAATCGCGCAAGGTCGAGGGCGCCAGTAGTAATGCCCAGGCGGCCGGAGGGCGAGCCGGATTGACGAAATTGACGATTCCGCTCAACACTCCGGGCGCGAGCCGGAACCGAGGAGGCTGCTTTGCCCCTGTTTTTGATCGAGCGAACCTTCGCCGACCTCGTGCCCACCGACGACGAATCGATGGCCGCGATCAAGCTGGTCAACGACGAGATCGGGGTGCAGTGGCTATTTTCGTTCCTCAGCGCCGATAGGCGAAAGACATTTTGCCTTTATGAGGCGGTGAGTCCCGAGGCAATTCGCGCCGCGGCCCAGCGCCTAGGCATTCCCGTCGATTCGATTGTCGAGGTCGGCGAAATCGGCCCCGAATCCGCGGTGATCGCGGCGCTGCGGCCACATTCGAACGAGAGCGCCGTCCATCCGGCGTTTTGACAGATTAAGCTCGGATTGTGACATCGACGAGCCGTTCGCTTTCGTTCGCGACGTCTACGGGACGCCGGAAGCGCGGTCCGGCTCACGGCGAGGCAACGTGACCGGCTCGTTCTTCCACCTGATCGCAGGGGGTGACGGGGCGGCGAGGCGAAGCCCAAGGGCCAAAACTCAATCCCCTCACGATGGCGGCTGTCGCGGCGGGGCCGCTTTCGGCGGAAAGCGGCTGCAGGTCGGCGCCGCAGTTGACGACCGCAAATAGCAGCCATTCGCCGACCGGCCGGTGGACGGGTCAAATCGACCGACTTCTATCGCCGCGCGGACAGCAGCAGGCGTGCCAAGGTGTAACCCCTGCAACGAAAGCCCCACAGACACAGTTGGAGCGAACTGGGCGGATGGATCGACGCCGCCGGCTGGTGACCGCCTGAAGCAGGGTCTTTTGACAGCGCGATGATGTGCCCGTCCGCTGGCGATCGTCAGACATGCCGCCTCCCGGCATAGTCTTCGTGAATTTGTCGCCCGCTTTCACCTCAGGCGCGCGGCGCCGCGCCCGCAGGTTCAAAACTCCACTTCGAGCCTTAGCCTCGCGAGTCGCCGGGGGAAGTCGGCGAGATCGAGCGGGCCGGTCGCGGCCTGGGCGATAAACGCCGCCGAGAAATCGATCTTCTCGCTGATCTGATAGTGGAAGGTCGGGCCAAAATAGAGCGCCTGACCGCGATAGCCCTGAGGCGCGACCCCGTCATATGCGCGGTCGTAATCGGCCTCGGCGCCGAACATCAACTGGGGCGTCACGCGGTATGAGAGGGCTGCCGACGCGCCGAAGGTGGAGGTTTTCTCCCACACCTGCCCCGGCAGACGGGAGCCGTCGGGCGTGTAAATCAGATTGACGGCGCCGTAGGCGCGCCGGTCGGCGCTCTCCCAGTCGCCGATCGCGCGGAAGGCGCCGTTGAAATCGACGATGCGCTGCCCGGCGTCGCCGATTGCGTCCCACTCGGGCTCGACGGTCAAAGTCACCTGGATCGGCGATGCCGCGCTGCGATGCTTGACCACGTAGCGCGCCTCGACCGAAAAACCCATGAAATCGACCCCGGTAAAATCGGGCAGATCCGGAACGCCTTTCACGTCCTGGCCGAGAACATGGGCGCCGAATTCGAGACCAAGGGAATCGGTCAGCGTAGGCTCGAAGACGAACTCCTGCTCGACCGACTGAAAGCGGTCCTCGGCCTTGCCGAAGGCGCCGGTGGTCTCGAACTCCAGCGACTTGTCGCCGGCCTCTCCGACGTCGGCGCCCTCAAGGAAGCCGAACAGATTCTTGGTGTCGAGCGCGTAGAAGGGATTACCAGGCAGTCCCGCCTTGAGCGACTCATCGTCATCCGCAGCGGCCAATGAGGGGGCGCAAGCGACCGCCAGCGCGACGCCAAGACAGTGAAGCCCGCGACGCAGATTTCGGCCGCGAGACCCCGCCATCCTTCCCCCATCAAGTCGAGCGCTCCCATGGACAGAAGAGACGGGAATTTTTGGAAGTCAACCCGGGAGAATTTAGAAGGTCGCCGGGAACAGAACGCCAAAACCAGCGTGGCCTCTGTTCGAGCGGACGGCCGGACGCGACGAGCCGCCCGTCGCTCAGTGCTGACGCTCTACCCGCCGCGCGCTGGCGATTAACCTGAATGCCCCATCACCCCGATATACCCACAATGGAGTGACCGCTTTCGCACAGACCCCGATCGGTCCCGAGGCGACCCCTCGGAGCGACCCTAAAAGCATCAGATGATGCGGTTTTGCAGGATCTTTGTGCTAATCTCCACGACGGCAGAGGACAGCATGAGCGAAAACCGGAGACTTGCGGCGATCCTGGCCGCCGATGTCGTCGGCTTCAGCCGTCTCGCCGGCGCGGACGAGGATCGTACGCTGGCGCGGCTCAGGGCGCTGCGCAGCGATCTTATCGACCCGACCATATCCGTCCATCACGGCCGTGTCATCAAGCGCACTGGGGACGGGGCGCTGGTCGAATTCCGTAGCGTCGTCGACGCGGTGCGCTGCGCGATCGAGATTCAGAACGCGATGGTCGAGCGCAACGCCGGCGTGCCGGAGGACCGGCGCATCGATTTCCGCATCGGCGTTCATCTGGGCGACGTGGTCGAGGAGAGCGACGGCGACCTGATGGGCGACGGCGTCAATATTGCCGCGCGATTGGAAGGCATCGCCCAACCTGGGGCGATCTGCCTCTCCGAAGACGCCTATCGGCAGGTCAGAGCGCGGCTCGATGTGGCGGTCAGCGATCGTGGCGCAACGAACCTCAAGAACATCGCCGAGCCGGTGCGGGTCTATTCGCTGCAGGTCGGGCTGCCCGTCCAGGCGAAGCCGGCCCCGCAATCTTCCACGACCCAAAAATCGAGCCCGCCGCGCCTATCGATCGTGGTGCTGCCTTTTGCTAATTTCGGCGGCGACGCCGAACAGGAGTATTTTGTCGACGGCGTCACCGAGAGCCTGACTACAGACTTCTCTCGAATGAGCGGCATGCTCGTCATCGGCCGAAACACCGCCTTCACCTATAAAGGCAAGGCGGTCGATCTGAAGCAGATCGGGCGCGAGTTGAACGTGCGCTATGTGCTCGAGGGCAGCGTCCAGCGCGGCGGCAATCGCATGCGCGTGAATGTGCAGCTCATCGACTCCGAAAGCGGCATTCATGTGTGGGCGGAGCGCTTCGACAAGCCTGTCGCCGACCTCTTCGACATGCAGGATGAAATCGTCGCACGGCTCGCCAATACTTTGAACACCCATCTTGTGGCGGCGGAGGCGCGGCGCGCTGACCGGGCGACCGACCCCGACGCCATGGATCTCTACTTTCAAGGCATGGCATGCTTGAATCGGGATATGGCCGCCGTCCATTTGACCGAAGCGCGGGGCCTCTTTGAGCGGGCTTTGGCGCTTGATCCCGGCGATATCGATGCGTTGGTCGGCACAGCGATCGCGGACGTGTATTTCGCGTCGAATTTTTCCATGGACGATCACGGCGCGCGCGCTCTGGCCGCCGAGGCCGCATTGAAAAGAGTGCTGTCGGCGGCTCCCGAGCATGCCGCGGCGCATTGCTGGCTGGGACGCCTCCTGATTGGCACCAACCGTCCTTCCCAGGGCATCGCGCAATGTGAGCGCGCCTTGACGCTTGATCGAAATTTGGCGGGCGCTCACGCGTTCATCGGCCTCGGCAAGAGCGCCGTCGGCCGCGCTGAAGAAACCGAAGTTCACGTCCAGGAGGCGTTGAGGCTCAGCCCCCGCGATACGCTCGCCTATCGTTGGTCGCTAATTGCGGGACTCGCCAAGCTTTCTTTGGGAGAAGATGAGGGGGCGATTGCCTGGCTCAATCGCTCGATCGAAAACAACCGGAATTTCCCAGTCGTGCACTTCTCGCTTGCTGCCGCTCTCGCGCATCTCGACCAAGCAGACGACGCACGGTCCGCGGTCAACGCGGGACTCGCGCTCGATCCGACCTTCACGATCGAGCGGTTTCGCGCTGGAACCCCGAGCAACAATCCGGTTTTCCTGGCCCGCCGCGAGCGCATTGCCCTGGGAATGCGTAAAGCCGGGGTGCCGGAGCAATGAGCGCGACTTCACGATCCTTGCGGCCTATCGGCGCCGCGTCATGAACTGCCGCAAAATTTGCACGGAGTGATGATCCTGCCGCAATGGGCGGCGTATTTGTGTGAACCTTGGCCGCGCCCGGTATTCGACCCCGTCGAACGGCCGATGAAGACTCATCGCGTTCGCCTAAAACGAAGAGCCTGGCGTCTTCAAGAACTCTAATTCCGCGGCAGTCGAGGTTCGTCCGGGGACTGCATTTCGATGCGGAAAGCGCCCGAACCTGGCGATGATTTCCAAATGACGCCGGGCATACTCGGTAGAAAGGTCGTCGGCCGTCCTTTCGGTTAAAAGCTCAACGGCCAGCCTTTGGTGTTCGATGTCCTCCGAATGCTCGAAAGGCAGGTAGGCGAGCACGCGGTGGTCGTCTGTCGGGTATGATCGGTCGAAGCCCAAAGTCAGAATGCGCCGCGCGACCGACAGGGCTTGTGGATCGGTGGCGAAAGCGTGCGCAGATCCACGAAAGATGTTGCGGGGCGCCTGGTCCAACAGGATGCAAAGCGCCAACGCGGCGTTGGGATGGTCCCTCCAGTCATCCAAGCAGCCTTCGGCCGCTTCGGCATAGAGGTCGGTTAGCCGTTGGCGGACCAATTCGTCAAAGTCCGGCGATGCTTCGAACCAATAGCGGCGGTTTGCTGGATCAAACCAGAATTCCAGGACTTCGTTTGATATGGCCGCCTGCACCCTTGGCTCTCAGGGACAATATTTCCTGTCAGAGACTCGCGCCGATTCCAACCGGTCGAAATCTTTACGGGGCGGTCGCGGTGGGTTTGTCGACCGGCAACGCGCGCTCGCGAAGCAACTCGTAGATGGGCGGGTCCTTGAGCAGGGTAGCCGCCAGCATGGCCATCGCGCATGCGCATAACATCGGCAGCAGCATCGTCACGCTCCCGGTCATTTCCGTGGCGAGGACGATGCCGGTGATGGGGGCTCGCACGACGCCGGTGAAGAAGGCGGCTATGCCAACGACCGCAAACGCCTCGGGCTGAACATCTCCGTAAGGGCCGAGCGTGCGGCATGCCGCTCCGCTCAGAAAGCCAAATTGGGCCCCTAAGACCAGCATCGGGGCAAACAGACCGCCCGGAGTTCCCGCGGCGTACGACACCGCGCCGAGCGCAAATCGGATCAGGAAAGCGGCGGGAATGGCGGCCAGCGGCGCGCTGCCTGTCAGGACGCTCTGGGTGATCGCGTCTCCGCCTCTGATCAGGCTCGGCGCGAACCAGCCCAGGCTCCCGACAGCCGCGCCGATCAAACCGGCGCGCAGATCGACATGCGCGAAGATCAACCGGCGTGCGACCGCGCGCGTTGCGAGCAGCAATCGGTTATAGGCGACAGCCAAAAGACCAGCGAAGGCCCCGAACGCGAAATAGAGCGGCCTCGTTTCAGCGTCACCATAGCCGAGCCCACTCACGGTGAAGTCCGGCGTGTCGCCGAGCAGCAGGCGCGCTATCCCGATAGCGGTGGCGGATGCGGCGAGGGCGGCGATGGCGATGCGGCGCTCGAATCGTTGCACCAATTCCTCGAGGACGAAGACGGCGCCGGCGATCGGCGCGTTGAAGGCAGTCCCGAGGCCCGCGCCGGCTCCGGCCGCAATCAACACCCGGCAGTCCGGCCAGCCTCGGCCGAATATCTTTCCGACAAGATGAGCGAGGCTCGCGCCCATTTGGACGGTAGGGCCCTCGCGCCCGAGCGCCAGGCCAGCGCCGATCGCGAGTAGGCCGCCGATAAACTTGACCGGTATCAAGCGAAACGGGATCGGCGGAAGCTCCCCGCGCAAGACGGCTTCGACATGAGGGATGCCGCTTCCCGCCGCGTGGGGGGAGTACCGACGAACCAACCACGCGGCAAGCGCGGTCGCGCCGGCGCAAACGGCAACAACCAGGAAGAAGCCGACGGCCTCCCGGCCATGGGCCCATCCGATCAGCGCGTTGCGAAACTGCTCCGCCTGCTCGAGGGAGAGCCGGAAGATCGCTCCGACAAGCCCCGCAGCCGCCCCGGCGACGAGCGCGAGCAGCGCGAGCGCCAATAGACTTCCCTCGTCATGACCCTCGCCGTTGGTCATTGGCTCGCGCTCTCGCCTCCAAGGCTCAGGATCGACGATCTTGTCCGTCCGGACTGGAACGGTCCAGAGGGTTGGCGAGCCTCAAATCCTGACAACTCCGGGCTCCGGGAAGACAAGGAACCGCCGCAGCAGGAAATTACCAGCGAAGCCTACAAAGGTCGCGATCGTCTTGCTGAGCGTTGGGGCGAGGCCCAAGGTGACGAGGCCGATCGTGAACCCGTAGTCGACGACGCCCATCAAGGCAATCGTCACGAAATAGGCGATGAGTTCCCCCGCGGTATTCCATCTGACCTTGTGACGGAAAAGAAGGACAATGCACAAGATATAATTCAACGCGGCCGCGACCAGAAATGCCGCAGGAATGATAATCCCTAAACTTAAACCAGAGAGCGTCAAGAGCAAGAAGGTTAAGATATTAACGACGGCGCAAATCAAGCCGATAAAGAAATATATCAGGAGCTGCATGGGCAGAGGCGCGGTTGGGCCGCCATAATGCAAAATGCAATAGAGCGCGTGAACGCCATCTGTCCATTTTATCTTCTTGCCCTCCTCCGCCGTGCGCGGGGTATAACTTATTGCGCACTCGTAAACACGACAACGGGTCTGCGCGACTTTCGCAGTAACTTCGGGCTCGAAGCCGAAACGGTCCTCCTTCAGTTCAATCGCCTGAATGAGTTCCCGGCGAAATAACTTGTAGCACGTCTCCATGTCGGTAATGTTGAGATTGGTGAACATGTTCGACGCGAAAGTCAGAGTCTTGTTCATCCACGTGTGCCAAAAGTATAACACACGGCGCGTGTCCGGTTTCAAATAACGCGAGCCGTATACGACATCTGCTGTCCCACTCAAGATTGGCTCAAGCAGAATGTGGAAGTCTTGGGGATCGTATTCCAGATCCGCATCCTGAATGCCGACGAAATCCCCGGTCGCCAGAGCAATTCCGGTGCGAAGAGCAGCGCCTTTACCGCGATTTTTTTGGTGCCGCACAACCCTTATTTCTGGGTGATGCCGGGCAAGTTCTTGGGCGACCGCGTAACTCTTGTCTCGTGAGCAATCGTCGACAATAACGAGTTCGAGTTTCAAATCGTCGGTAGCAATATCCAGAACCCGCGTCACGCATGCCTTCAACGTCGTCTCTTCATTGTAGCACGGCATCACAAGCGAAAGTATCTTCGGCGCGCTCATTCACGTGACCACTATTTCGACTGTTTGCTGATCAGCGTTGCGATAAACAGGGATTCGGCTGAGGACAAGAGTTTCGGTCGGGAGCCGCTAATGTTGCAACAACATATTGGAAACTGACCTCCGGGGGCGAATAATTTTGAATGTCGGCTCTCAGCTTTAGCCGATCGAGAGCGTTTTGGGCGTCCTCAATGGCGTGAGCGCCGGCGAACACGAGCTTGTACGGCTTCCCGCTGCACACTGCGGCCTTCAGCCCTGAATCGAAGGCTGGAGACAGGTCCTCGACGGCAGGCACGTTCCCGTCGGTGAGATAAGCAAATGGAAACGAGATGCCCCAGCTCATGAACACGTGAATGTAGTCCCAAAACAATATGCGAAAAAACGAAGGTGGCGACGCTCGTACCAAAAATAATAAATGGGATTGCAAGGTAAGCGTGAAGGCTGCCATAGTATGGACCGTCAGAAAGAATGGGCAAACGATCCCAAATCAAGTTCCCAGGAAGGACCAAGGCAAGCGAATGGCGGGAATGACGCAATATACGGACAGCCATGTAGTCAGGATTAATGGCGACTTTGGTTACGTTATTGAAAGTCAGGATTGAAAATACTGTCACAAAAATCAAGACAATTAAAATTCTAAATAACGGTATCATCCCATGTTGTTGCGGGACTACATAGCACCTAACGACAACTGCCATGCGATCTGCTCGCAGTGTAAACGAGGCTGACTGTTGAAATTGCGGAAGATTTGACTAAGGTGTCCTTCGCACGTTTCTACTGTGATTCCCGCGGGTCGGACTCACGACTGAGACTGCGCCTATGGCGAAGGCGCTGACAAGGCCGAAATCTCCTTGGGACCGGGCGTCGCCGGCCAAGACCGCGTCTCGTGCGACCGACGCCACAAGACCGCTCTCTCGTTGACCGGGTCGGCGTCTTCGACGGCCGTCCCATTCGGTCGAGAAGCCGATGTCCGTTTGCGTTTGAAATGGCCGCGCCAGCGGCAACCTTAAGAAAACCGGCCCCGCCGCGTCAACCGGCGCCCGCCCGGGCATGAAGGGAAGCCTATGCGCAGTGAAAAAGGGGAACCATCTTCACGCTCATTTGTTTAGTCGACGGGATCCAAACCAATTCTGGGAGAAACGAAATGAACAAAGACAATGTGGAAGGCACGCTTCGCTCAGTCGCGGGTCAGGGCGAAAAGCTCGTCGGTCAGGCGCTGAATGACAGGGGGACCACCGCTCAGGGTTATTACGATGATGCGGCCGGCAAGGCGCGGTCCGCCCTGGGCAGCGCCAAGGACGCGGCCAATGACACTTTCGATGCCGTTTCCAACCTCGATTTCGCTGGGTTGCGCGACCAAATGAGCACGCTGACACAGAAGGTCTCGGATCTCGCGCAAAATCAGGTTTCGGCTGGCCGGGATCAGATTGTTGGCGCGATGGGAGCGGCCGGCGAAACTATGTCCCGGTCTGCCGCACAAGCGCAGGACCAATTCGCCGCGATCGAGGGCGATGTCGAGTCCCGAATAAAGAAAAATCCCTGGGGCGCCGTCGCCGTGGCCGCGCTGATAGGGCTGCTCATCGGCAAGATGACCTAGCCTGTGCGGTCCGCGCTCGAACTGCTCCTGGAGCTCACCCGGCAAATTCGGGAGTTGGTGCGCATCGAGCTCTCGCTGGCCGGTGCGGAGATCAGCGAGCGCGCGAGTGGGATTCCCTCGAGCCTCACCGCCGTTGCTGTCGGGATCGCTCTTCTCCCCGTGGCGCTCGGTCTTGTTCTTGTTGCCGCCAGCCTGTTCCTTGTGCGGTTCGGAACTCCCTTGGACCTGGCGTTTCTCATAGTCGCCGTGGTTGCGGTCGCGATAAGCCTAATCCTATTGCGCTGGGGCGTTGGCGGCCTGAGACCCTCGCGGCTGGTTCCCGCCAGGAGCATCGCGCAAATCTCATCGCTACTCGGAGCGCTCCAGGGGGGTGGCAGTGAACGCATCGACATCCCGTGAGTACGAAGCGGAAGCCAATCAATTGCGAGCACAGATCGGCGTGACGATTGGCGCCTTGCGGTCCAGTCTGACGCCCTCGAACGTTGCCTCAGAAGCGGCGTCGCGCGCCGGCCTAGCCGATTTGTCGTGGGCGGGCGCCTTTGACTATGCGAGCAGACGTCATCCGGTTCCCACCGCTATTGTTGGATTGGGTATTGCGTTGTGGACAATCGCGGCGTTCCGAAATCGGGCAAGGGGCGGACAAATCGTTGCGCTGACCTCACCGTTGAAAGAATCGTCTGTATCGATCGTCAACTCGGCGACGACAGTGTTTCGCGAGCGAGCCGAAGCGAAACGACGAGAGTTTGTTGATGTTGCCCGGTCTCAAGTGGCGACCGCAGCGGCAACGCTGTCTGACGAGATTGATAGAAAACTGGAGGACCTTGTCGATCGCGTCCCCGGCGGAATGAGCGTTCGACCGCTCATCGTATCCTCGCTTCAGGTTGTTCTCGCAGCCGCTCTTGAGGGCCTGCTGCAAGGGCGTCGCCGCAACTAGCATCCTCTCGCGGCGCCGGCGATAAACTTCAGCGGCAGCACTCTACTTGTAATATCCGACGCCGCAGCCCAAATCGCCCACCCTGGTCACCAAGCTCACCTTCGGAACCGGCGTCTTGTCGGCGCCCGGCCGTGGAAACATGTAGCTGGTCTCGGTTATCTCACCTTCCGGCTTCCGGAACCCGGCGTATTGCTCGGCGCCAAAAGATTTGCCGGTAAAGTCCTTGAGGCTCCTCACGTCCGTACCGATCAATTGCTTGGCGTTGTTGTTGCCAATCGCAACGAACTTCCCGTCGCCAACACGAGCGCAAAAAACATAGAGGTCCCTATCCAGGAACCCGCCTTCTCCCTTGTTGAACGTCTCGAGCGCTTTGGCCTTGTCCGCTTTGACGGCGGCGACCGCCTTCATCAGCATCGCTTTGGCTTCATCGGCAGTGCCGCCTGTTTCCTGTGCGAAAGCGGTTGGCGAGAGCGCGAGGACCGCGGCCGACGCCGCAGCGATCATCAGAGCGCGAAGCATGACTTTCCTCCTCGGTTGGCGCTCTTGGTTGGCGCGCAGCGCGGAAATCTCGAACCGACATTCGCCCGATGAGAGCCTTACCGAGGTTGAAACTGCCGCCGATAGCAAGACTTTGACAAGACTGAAATGTCGTTGAGACCCCGTCGTGGCTTGTAGCTTAACCCTGAGCGTGAGGTTGGACCTGACGGACAGCGTCCTTCAACTCGCTGGCGAGGGCGAGTGTGCGCCGATGATTCACGAATATGGAACTCAACCAGCGGGTCAATCAGGATTTGCAAGCTTCAGCGGGCGACTGCGCCTCAGGCCGTGGTCCAGATCGCCATCTGCGCCTTGCCGGGCATTAGGATTGTCGGATATGTAATTGCTGTGCGCGCTGCTCACAGAATCTGCTGAATGACGCTTCCTCTTGAGAGGTGGACGTGCGGAAGCCAGTCTGGAAGAATCGGCTCAAACAACATTGAGTAGCATGGCGCGGAAATCGGCACTGGCGATTGCCCTTAATCTTGCCCTTGTGATTATTATTTCTTGGATTTTCATTGGCTATTTTCGTTACGCGCGATTGTCGCCTCCGAGTTTCGACGGAGCCATGAACCTCAACACAGCCTTGTCCTTCATGGAGGGGCGCGGATACGGATACTTGCCGTCAGGCGCGACGCGCTTAAGCGGCGGCAATTTGAGGTCGGGCCCATAGCGACGCAAATCGCCATCGTAGCTCGAGGTGATCAGCGCGCCGTCGGACGCGAAGGCGAGGCCGTTGACGTCGGCGCCGTAATCGTGGTCCGCCAGCACTTCCTCCCCGGTCGCGGTATCGAGCACGCGGACGCCATTGTTCCTGCCAAGTCCGACCGCGACGCGCCGCCCGTCGGCGGAAAACTCGATGCGTTGGATGATACTTTCGAAGGCGCCGTAACGCCGGATCGCGCCGTTCGACAGGTCGACGATAGCGAGGCTCATTGTACCGGTCTTGTCCCACCCCGCGTCCCGTCCGCCGGCGGCAAGCCAGCGCCCGTCCGGCGACAGGGCCGTCGCCCAGACCTTGCCGGCTTCGCCCTCGCCGATCGGCAGGCGCACGACCCGCTGAAGCTTGCCCTCGGGCAGCGACCAGAGCCGCACGGTCTTGTCGTCGGATGCGGTGGCAAGCAATTGGCAAGCGGCGTCGACGCCGATACCCTTAATTACCGCTGTGTGCATGCCGATCTCGATGCGCAAGAACGGCCGTTGATCGGGGCAAGCCTTGATCGCGTCGTCGAGCGCGGCGCTCGCCGTCCCATCGATCGCGCCAGTGTAGCAGCCGGCGTCGGTCAGCCGCTGTTCGAGCGCCTTGATCTCATCAGCGCTCATGGACGTCGGATCGACGTCCGCCGCACGGGCGGGGGCAACGTTGACGATTGCCGCGCAGCCGATCGACGTGATCGCCGCGAACCAACGCCGCCAAAAGGAACGCAATCCAATCACTCTTGTCCCCGCCGCCCATGCGGATGACGAAATGCCCAAAAACACTACGCCTATCGTCGCGCCGGCACAAGCGCGTCACGCCAGACAACGGGCTCGTCGCGCCTCGCGTCGCCAAGCGCGCATGAAGCGCGCTGACGGCTCCCGCCCATGCGCTGCGGACATGGCCCAGATAGCCGAGGGCCGATTGGGGCAAAACTGTGTAACAGGGGCGAACGTTCCCTGCTCCGGACGATTATAATCCCTGCTCCAGCGCAAATTCATCCCTGCTCTCGCGGCTCCAATTGTGGCGCGGCGTCCCGGCGAATGCATGCAAAAAGCGCATGGCGCCAAGATTTCGACACGATCGTTGGAGGATGGATTCGCGCGCGCCCCTCGACCCGATACCGTCCAGTCGCGAGCCGGCTCACGCCAGCGGCGAATAGCCCCCGCGGCGGTGCGCGAGCGCCGGTTCGTCGACGCCTTCCCGGAGGCTGACGACCGCGCCGAGGATCACCGCGTGCGAATGGCGCTCGATGACCTCTTCGACCAGGCAATCGAAGGCCGCGATCGCGTCGGCGAGAACGGGCGCGCCGGTCGAGAGCGTCGTCCATCGCGCGCCGTCGAAGCGGCGCGGCCCACGGGCGCCGCCGTGGCCGCTGAACCGATGGGCGAGCGCCGCATGCCGCGCCGCGAGCAGGCTGATCGAGAACGCGCGCGCCTCACGCAATCCGGCCAGCGTCGAGGACGAGCGGGCAAGGCAGACGATGAGCGTCGGCGGCGCGAGCGAAAGGGAGGCGAGCGAAGTGATCGTGCAGCCGACGCGCGCTTCACCTTCGCCAGAGGCGACGATCGCAACGCCTGAGGCTGCCGCGCGCATCGCGTGGCGAAAGGCGGCGCTGTCGGCGTGATGCAGGCGCCGGTCGCTCACGCCCGCGCCTCGATGAGCCGCTCGCGCGCGGTCTGCGCGCCGCCAATGAGCCAGATCGCCGCAGCGGCGATCAGGCAGGCGAAGCCGGCGATGTAGAAGGCCGGGAGGTAGGTGTTGAAGGTCGAACGGAAGAAGCCGCCGCCCCAGGCCGCGACCGCCGCGCCGATCATGTGCGAGGCGAAGATCCACCCGTAGGTGACGCCGGCCCGCTCGCGGCCGAAATGGGCCGCCGACAGCTTGACCGTCGGCGGCACGGTCGCGATCCAGTCGAGGCCGTAGAACGCCGCGAACAGCGTGAGGCCATAGAGGCTGAAGGTCGAACTCGGCAGGTAGAGAAGCGACAGGCCGCGCAGGCCGTAATACATCGACAGCAGCCCCCGATTGTCGAACCGGTCGGAGAGCCATCCCGAGCCGATGGTGCCGATGAAATCGAACACCCCCATCATCGCCAGCGTCGACGCCGCCGCCACCGACGGCAAGCCGTAGTCGCCGCAGAACGCAATGAAATGGGTCTGCACCAGGCCGTTGGTGCTGAGGCCGCAGACGAAGAACGTGCCCGCCAGCACCCAGAACGCCAGGCTCCTGGTCGACTCGAACAGGATCTCGAACGCCCGGCCGAACGCTGCCGGCGGAGCGACGTGGGCCGGCGTGTCGCCGCGGTCGCCATAGGGCTTGAGGCCGACGTCCTCGGGCTTGTCGACGAGAAAGAGGACGACGAGGAGCGCGGCGAGAAGGAGGGCGATGATCGGCGGCGCGAGCGCGACCCGCCAGCCGTAGCGCTCGGCGAGCCACGCCGCGACGGGCAAGAGCAGAAGCTGGCCGGAAGCGCTCGAGGCGCTCAGAATCCCGACGGCAAGTCCGCGCCGCGCCGTGAACCAGCGCGTCGCCACCAGCGCGCCCAGCACCATTGCGGTCAAGCCGGTGCCGAGGCCGACGATGACGCCCCAGAACAGCATCAGATGCCAGAGCTTGGTCATCACGAGCGCGCCGATAAGCCCGATCTCGATCAGCGCCACCGCGACCAGCACCACGGGTTTGAAGCCGTATTTGTCGATCAGCGCCGCCGTGAACGGCGCCATCAGGCCGAAGAGCACGATCCTGAGCGCCAGCGCGACCGATATCTCTTCGGTGCTCCAGCCGAATTCCTTGGTCAGCGGCACGATCAAGGCGCCGGAGATGCCCATGCAGCCGGCGGTGGTGAGCGCGAGGAAAAAGACGATCGCGACGATCGCCCAGCCGTAATGGACGCCGGCGCGCTTAAGCCGCCTCGCCAAGGCCTGAGCAAGCATTCGGATCCCTTCACGGCGCAACCGGCCGGCGCCGATCGTCAAAAAGACGGGTTCAGGCCCTAATTGGTCATGTGCGGAGGGACTGTCAAGGAACGCGGAATTTGCGGCGTGGGGCGCTCAATTCAAGACGATGGCCGACATAAGGCGACCGTAGTCCGGCTCCCCGCGATGGGTCGTGCGGCGGTAGCTGAAGAACCGCTGCTCGTCGGCGTAAGTGTCGAGCGCCAAGTCCTCGAAAGCGCCGATTCCAGCGCGCGCCGCGCGCTCGGCAATGTAAGCGTTGAGGTCGAACATCGAATGGCCCGCCTCGCGGCTTAAGGCGAAGTAACGCGCGATGTCCTCGCCCGCCGCGGCGAAGGCGGCGACGAACTCCGGACCAACCTCGTAGGAGGCGCGGCCGATGCAGGGCCCAAGCGCCGCGACGACATCGCCGCGATGGGCGCCGATTTGCTCCATCGCCGCCACAGTCGCTTCGATCACGCCGCCAAGGGCGCCCCTCCAGCCCGCATGCGCCGCGCCAATGACGCGCGCCCGCCGGTCGGCGAACAGGATCATGCCACAATCGGCGCCGGTCACGCCGAGCGCAAGCCCAGCCGTCCCCGTCACGAGCGCGTCGCAGCGCGGCCTCTCGCCACGAGCCCAGGGTTTCGAGATCGCAATCGCGTCGGGCGAGTGGATCTGGTAGGGCACTGCGAGACGCTCCGGCGCGACCCCGAGCGCAGCTGCGGCCCGAGCGCGATTCTCGGCCACCGCCCCCGGCGCGTCGCGCGACCCAACGCCCCCGTTCAGCGAGGAATAGACGCCGTCCGACACCCCGCCGATGCGGGTGAAGAAGCCGTGCCCGACTCCGGGAAGCCGAAGCGACCCTGCGGTCAACGCGTGAGGCCTGTTCACGCGGACTTCGCGCTTGCGGGTTGGAAGCCAGGGGGCGGGCGGAGCTTGCGGTCGGCGACGGCCATCGCTTTGAACAGCGCCCCCATCTCGCCCTGACCTTTGCCCACGAGACGCGCCCGCGCCCGTTCGAATTCTTCGGCGCGGTCGGGACTGGCGCGCTCGGCCAGCGCCTTGGTCCTCAAGTCGATGCCGATTGCGCGCAGAAAATCGCCCTGGTCGACCGGTCCATAGACGGAGGCGCCCGCCGCGGCGGCGCTGCGCGCCATGGCGGCGAAATCGACATGCGCGGTAAGGTCGCAATCGCCCGGCGCGGCCAGAGGGTCGACATAGCGGTGGGCGCGCAACGCTTGCAGCGTGTCGCCAAATCGGGTGACGCCGTGGCCGTAATCGATCAGGAGCGCCGCTCCGCCCTGTTTGGCGAGCCGAGCGCCGAGTTCGAACATCAGTCTGTGGCCGGATGGGCTCACCTCCAGCACTTCGCCGTTCGCTGCGGCAGCCCTGATATAGGGCTCGGACTTGCTGGCGACGTCGAAGACGAGCGCGCCTTCGCCGTTGAGGCGCACAGTGCGCTCACGCCACTGACCGCTCACGCGCACGAACTGGCGCACTGGCAGGGCGTCGAGAAATTCGTTGGCGATCACGATTGCGGGGCCATCCGGAATCTCCCTGAGAGTCTGCGCCCAGGAGACCGCAACGCCGCAGTCGACGAGTAGCTCGTGCTGCATCGCCGCCATCGTTGGACTCGTCTCGACGAGCCGCACGTCCAGCGCATTGCGAAACGCCGGGACGATGCGGGCGGCGCGCAGCGCGTCGCTGATCAGCGTCCCGCGCCCCGGTCCGAGCTCGATGAGACGCACCGGATCGGGCGAGCCCATGCTCGACCACACTTCGGCCGCCCAAAGCCCGATGAGTTCGCCGAACATCTGCGAAATCTCAGGCGCGGTGGTGAAATCGCCCGTCGCGCCGAAGGGATCGCGGTTCATGTAGTAGCCGAGTTCGGGATGGGCGAGCGCGAGCTGCATGTATTGCTCGACGGTAATCGGGCCGCGCTCTTCAATCATCGCCCTGATTTCGCCGAGGAGCTGGGTCATGCCGACAATCCCCGGCGGCCGAGGCTCCACGCCAGCACTCCGAGGCCGGCGACGATCAGTGGAAGCGAAAGGACCATGCCCATTGTCAGCCCCCGCCCAAGTTCCTCAAGCCGTGGATCGGGCTCGCGAAAGAATTCGCTGAAAATGCGCGCCACGCCGTAAACGACGGCGAACGTCCCTGCAATGACCCCTGGACGACGCAGCGCGCCCATTTGCGCCAACGCGTAGAGAATGACGAACGCCAACAGTCCTTCGAGCAGCGCTTCGTAAATCTGGCTCGGGTGGCGCGGCTCGCCGTCTGTTCCCGGAAAGATGACCGCCCAGGGCACGTCGGTCCGGCGACCCCACAGCTCGGGGCGGATAAAATTGGCGATTCGGCCGAGGAAGATGCCGAGGGGCGCGACGAGCGAGCAGAGGTCGAGCACGGTCAGAGCCGGCGCGCCGTAGCGGCGCGAGAACATGAGGATGCCGATGAGCGCGCCGATCAGACCGCCGTGAAAAGCCATGCCCCCTTCCCAGATTTTGAAAATCTCGATCGGATGCGAGAAATAATACTGCGGATCGTAGAAGAGCACATTGCCCAGCCGGCCGCCGATGATGACGCCGAAGGCGCAATAGACCAAGAGGTCGTCGATACTGTCGGCGCTCGGTCGCTTGACCCCGTTCCAGTAACGGTCGTCGGAGACAATGCGGCGAATAAGTCGCCAACCCAGGATGAGGCCGGCGATATAGGCGAGGGCGTACCAGCGAATGGCCAGCGGTCCCCATTGCACGAGAACGGGATTGATCGCTGGATAAGGCAGAACGAGGGTCGGCATCGGACGCATGCAGATGCGCTGAGGCCGGGACGGCGTCAAGTCGGCGCGCCAAATCACGCAGTCGCTGACTCCCAGTCCGATAGCTGAGGGCGGCGCGTCATGCCGCGAGAACGACTGGAGATCGCGGGTATTCTCAATACGCGCCGACTGAAGCGGGACTGGCAAAGTCAGGCATGATTCGGTTGTCGCTGTAAAGCTGAAGCATGGGCGCCGGCGCCTGGGGCTCCGAACGCGCGAGCCTTGCCTTTGCCGCCTTGCTCGGGCAGGGAGAACGAGGCGGGGCACGGTGAGCGGTTGAGAGCGAACACGGGCATGAAGCGCGTTCACGACGTCGCATGGCCGATTATCGGCCTTGGCGCCGTCGCGGTATCGTCTTGGCTGTTGTTCAAGGACTTGCGCGGCCTGTCGTTCGCTAGCCTGAAGAGCGCTCTCTCTTCGATTTCGCCTGTCCGGTGGCTGTTGGCGGTCGGCTCGACCTCTCTGGCCTATGCCGCGCTCGCCTGGTACGACCAGATCGCGCTTTTGCATTTACGCCGACGCATCAGTTGGCGATTCGTCGCCGTGGCGTCGTTCACCGCCTATGCGCTAGCCCACAATATCGGCGCTTCCGTCCTCTCCGGCGCAGTCGTGCGCTATCGCGCCTATTCGGATAAGGGGCTCAGCGTCGGCGAGATCGGGGTGCTGGTGGCGTTCTGTTCGTTCACTTTCGGGCTCGGCGCGGCGACGGTCGCCGGGTTTTCGTTGCTCTTTCATCCCGAATTGATCGAGCGCTTCGCCGGGGCGCCGCTCTGGCTCGGCCAGGCCGGCGCGGTCGCACTCGTCGCGGCGCCGAGCCTCTATGTGGTTGGCGCGCTGCTGCACTTTCCCCCGCTCAAGGTTGGGGCCTACGAGCTCGTCTACCCGCGCCCGCCGGTCGCCGCGCGGCAATTGCTCGCCGGCCCTTTGGAGCTGGTCGGCGCCTCGGGCATCATCTATTTCGCGCTTCCGGCGGCCGCCAATCCCGGCTTTGCGGTGGTGCTCGGCGTTTTTGTCGCCTCGTTTTCGATCGCGCTCGTCAGCCACGCTCCGGGCGGCCTCGGCGTGCTCGAGTTGACTTTCGTCAAGGCGATGCCGGACGCGCCGCAGGCCAATGTCGTCGCCGCTCTCCTGGTGTTCCGGCTGCTCTATCTGATCGTGCCGCTGATGTTCGCGCTCGTCGTCGTCCTGAATTACGAGCGCCGACGCTGGCGGTCGCCTGCGGCGACAGGAGGAGCCGATGTCCATGGCCTCCACGATCTCGATCAATAGCCAGGACGTCCTTCTGGTAATCGACCTTCAGGCCGATTTCATGCCTGGTGGGGCGCTGGCGGTCGACGGCGGTGACGAGATTGTCCGGCTAATCAATCGACTGGCGAGCCGGTTCGAAAACGTCGTCATCACCCAAGACTGGCATCCGCCGACCCACGCCTCTTTCGCGGCGAGCCACGAAGACGCGAAGCCGTTCGATACGAAACGCCTCCATTACGGCGACCAGACCCTCTGGCCCGAGCACTGCGTGCAGGGGACGCCGGGCGCGGCCCTGCACGCGGAGCTTATGATCGACCACGCGTTCCTTATTCTGCGCAAGGGCCTGCATCGGGACATCGATTCCTATTCCGCTTTTCTCGAGGCGGACGGCAAGACGACAACCGGCCTCGGAGCGATGCTCAAGGCGCGTGGAGTGAAGCGGGTATTCGCCTGCGGCCTGGCGACCGACTTTTGCGTCGCCCATACGGCGCTGGACGCGCGTGGCGAGGGCTTCGAGGCCTTCGTGATCGAGGACGCCTGCCGGGCGATCGACGCCAACGATTCGCTGACCGCGGCGTGGGCGCGGATGAACGCGGCCGAGGTCTGGCGCATTCAGTCGGCCGAGATTCTCGGCTCGTCTCGATGAGCAAATGCGGGCTGGGGTTCGTCCGCCGCCAAAGCGAGGATCGAGAAACGATGACCCAGAGTCTATAACGCCGGCGTCCTGTCCCTGTTGCACGGCGCCGGCTTTCCTAAGAGGAAAGTTACGTCGTCATGACTGCGAAGCGGACGAGCTTGGATACCACGGCGAGCCAGCAGAAATCGCTTGACCGTTGATTTTGCGCGGTGAACTCATCGACATCGTTGGCGTGAGGTATGTCACGGTTTGGAACCCGATGCGCGCGGGCGCCTTCCCTAGGGGCGTGACATCGGTGGGCGCGGTTCGGTCGCACAGGAACGGAGGCGGGAGGAGACGGCGATGTCCGAGACGTCAATCATGGATCGAGCCGGGACGGCGGAACAGTCGCGCCTTCAACAAAGCCGGGACGCCGGGACCCCGTGGAAGCTGTGGGGGCCTTACCTCAGCGAGCGCCAGTGGGGAACGGTACGGGAAGACTACAGCGAGAACGGCGACGCCTGGGACTACTTTTCCCACGATCAGGCGCGCTCGCGCGCCTATCACTGGGGCGAAGACGGCATCGCCGGCTACAGCGACGATAAGCAGCGGTTGTGCTTTGCCCTCGCGCTGTGGAACGGCAAGGACCCTATACTCAAGGAGCGCATGTTCGGTCTGACCAACAGCGAGGGGAACCACGGCGAAGACGTCAAGGAGTACTACTTCTACACCGACAATACGCCGACCCACTCGTACATGAAGATGCTCTACAAATATCCGCAAAGTGAATTCCCGTATCGTGATCTGGTCGAGACGAACCGGCGCCGGGGTCGCGCTGACGCCGAGTACGAGCTGATTGATACCGGCGTTTTCAACGAAGATCGCTACTTCGATGTCTTCGTGGAATACGCCAAGGAGACGCCAACCGACATCCTGATCCAGGTCAGCGTGTCCAATCGCGGCCCTGACACGGCGCCGGTTCACGTGATGCCCACGCTGTGGTTCCGCAATGTCTGGACCTGGTGGCCGCAAACGCTAAAGCCTTCCTTGCGAGCGGTGAGCACGAAAAACGGCGCCGCGGCCATCGCCGCGTCCAATGCCGAACTCGGCGACTATTTCCTGTATTGCGAAGGAAAGCCGTCGCTGCTCTTCACTGAGAACGAGACCAACAATCAGCGGATCTTCGGCACGCCCAACGCAGGGCCTTATGTGAAGGACGGGATTAACGATTTCGTTGTCTCGGGGAGGAAGGAGGCCGTCAATCCCGGGCTGGAGGGGACCAAGGCCGCCGCGAACTACCGACACGATGTCCGGCCGGGACAGACCGCGGCAATTCGCCTTCGGCTGACCACGACGGTCCCCGACTCGATTGGCGATCCGTTCGGCGACCGTTTCTCGCAGATGTTGGAGCGGCGTCAGCAGGAGGCTCACGAGTTCTACCGCGCAGTAACGCCAGCCAGCGTCGACGAGGACGCGGCGAGGGTCATGCGGCAGGCGTTAGCGGGAATGCTGTGGACCAAGCAGTACTATTTCTTCGATGTGGCCAAGTGGCACCAGGAACACGGGCGCGATCCTTCCCAGGCGAGAGGCCTGGCGACGCGGAACCGCGAATGGGCGCACATGGTCAATGACGCCGTCATCTCGATGCCTGACAAATGGGAATATCCGTGGTTCGCGGCCTGGGACCTGGCGTTTCATACGATCGCGCTCTCGACGGTCGACGTCGATTTCGCGCAGCGCCAGCTCGAACTGATGTTGAAGTCCTTCTACCTGCATCCGACCGGACAGATGCCCGCCTACGAGTGGAACTTCGGCGACGTCAACCCGCCGGTGCACGCCTGGGCCGCGATCTTCTTGCACCGGACGCAGCAGGCGCTCGGCCGCGAACCTGACCTGGAGTTCCTGACAAGCGTCTTCACCAAGCTCTCGCTGAATTTCACATGGTGGACAAACCGCAAGGACCGGTTCGGCAAGAACCTTTTCGAGGGCGGTTTCCTGGGCCTCGACAACATTGGCGTCTTCGATCGTAGCGCGCCGCTGCCGACTGGCGGCTACCTCGAACAGGCCGACGCGACCGCGTGGATGGCGCTCTTCTGCCAGAACATGCTCGAGATCGGCGTGGAGCTGGTGAAGCGGGATCCAGCCTATGAGGACCTGGCGACGAAGTTCATGGAGCATTTCCTCTGGATCGGCCACGCGATGAACGGCGTCGGCCAGGAAGGCATGTGGGACGAGGAGGATGGTTTCTACTACGACGTCCTTCGACTTCCCGACGGTCGCTCGATGCGGCTGAAGGTGCGTTCCATTGTGGGGCTGCTCCCGGTCTGCGCGGTGACCGTCATCGAACCGTCCGATCGGGAACGGCTCCCGAACCTCGTGCGGACTTTTGCGGAACGTCTGCGGCGAATGCCGGATCTGCTCGACTCCATTCACGCGACCGGCCCTGGTCATTTCGGAGCAGGCGAGCGCGGCATCATGGGTCTTGTGAACCAGGACCGGCTGCGCAGGATCCTGTCAAGGATGCTCGACGAGGACGAGTTCCTCAGCCCGTATGGAATCCGCGCACTGTCGCGGCATCACGCGGAGCATCCCTTCGTGTTCTTCGCGCAAGGCCAGGAATACCGAGTGAACTATCTTCCCGCCGAGTCGGACACTGGCATGTTCGGCGGCAACTCCAATTGGCGAGGCCCGATCTGGATGCCGGTGAACGCGTTGGTAGTGCGCGCCCTGCTGCAGTACTATTTGTATTACGGGGACACGTTCAAAGTCGAATGTCCAAGCGGCTCCGGCCACCTGATGAACCTTTTCGAGGTCAGCCGCGAGATCGCTCGTCGACTGACCGGCATTTTCCTCCGCGACCAATCGGGACGGCGGCCGGTGTACGGCGGGGCCGAGAAATTCCAAACCGATCCGCATTGGCGCGACTACCTCCTGTTCTACGAGTATTTCCATGGCGACAACGGAGCGGGCATCGGCGCCAGCCACCAGACGGGGTGGACCGGGGTCGTGGCGAAATTGATCGAGATCTTCGGGCGGGTCGATCCGCAGGCGCTCCTGGAGGGCGGCATCGCCAAGTCCTTTGGTCACGCGACGGAAACGAAACCGGCGGGCGAACTCTAGCTCGCCGCAGGTTCCAAGGTCTCGAAGGACCGCGTCGCCTCAAAACGCGCCGTAATAGACGGGAGTGCGTCCATGACGATCGCGCCACGCTATCCCTCCCTCTATCAGCTGAATACCCGCGTCTGGTTGCGACGCCTGTCGCATGACCGTGGCGAACAAATCACTTTGGCCGAAATTGACGACGCCATGATCGACGGCTTCGCTCGGCATGGCTTCGACTGGATTTGGCTATTGAGCGTCTGGCGGACCGGTCCCGCAGGCCGGGCCATCTCGCAGACCAAGCCCGAATGGCGAGCCGAGTTCGCGGCCGTCCTGCCCGATCTCGACGAGAGCGACATATGCGGCTCGGGCTTCGCAATCACCGCCTACACGGTCAGCGACGAAATCGGGGGTGACGCGGCGCTGGCGCAGTTTCGCGAGCGGCTCGCCCAGCGCGACATCAAGCTGATGCTGGATTTCGTGCCGAACCATACCGCGCCGGATCACCCATGGGTCAAGTCTAACCCCGACTATTATGTCCAGGGGAGCGAGGAACAGATTGGCAGCGCGCCAAAAAACTATTTGCGGGTCGAGACCGATTCTGGGTCGCGAATTTTGGCGCATGGACGCGACCCCAATTATCCCGGCTGGCCCGACACGCTGCAGCTCGACTACGCCAATCCTCAGCTGCAGAAGTCACAAATCGACGAATTGATCGCCATCGCCGGCAAATGCGACGGCGTTCGCTGCGACATGGCGATGCTGGTTCTGCCTGAAGTCTTCCAGCGCACGTGGGGCGTCGACCCAGGGCCCTTCTGGCCGAAGGCGACGGCGGCGGTGCGCGGCGCGCATCCAGCCTTCACCTTCCTGGCGGAGGTCTATTGGGATCTCGAATGGACGCTGCAACAGCAGGGCTTCGACTATTGCTACGACAAGAGGCTCTATGACCGGCTGCAGTCCGACGACGTCCGATCAATTCGCGAACACCTTCACGCCGGTCTCGACTACCAGGACAAGCTTGCCCAATTCCTCGAGAACCACGACGAGCCCCGCGCCGCGTTAACATTCCAATGGCCGAAGCATCGCGCGGCGGCGGCGATCACTTTCCTGTCGCCGGGCCTGCGCTTTTTCCATCAGGGCCAGTTCGAGGGCGCCCGGGTGCGAGTGCCGGTCCACCTCTGTCGGGGCCCGAACGAGCCGACCGACCAGAATGTGACCGCGTTCTATGGCAAGCTGCTGCAGATACTGAAGGACACCGATGCCTTTCGGAATGGCGATTGGTCTCAGATCGACCCGCTGCCGGCGTGGCCCGGCAACTTCAGCTCAGAGGGCTTCGTTTCGTACGCCTGGGCCGG
Organism: uncultured Alphaproteobacteria bacterium; assembly: GCA_963794155.1. GTDB lineage: Bacteria > Pseudomonadota > Alphaproteobacteria > Rhizobiales > Beijerinckiaceae > Roseiarcus. Next base: position 242,856 of record CAWCCX010000017.1, read on the forward strand.
AAAGGACGAAGACCGCTACGTCGCGGTCATAAATTACGGAGGAGATCGCGGGCAATGTTATCTTCGCCTGCCATTCCCCGAGCTGCAGGAGAGGCAGCTGCTTCTTACGGATCTGATGGGCAGCGAAGTCTACCATCGTGATGGCGGCGATCTGGTCCAACGCGGCCTCTACATCGACCAAGCCCCCTGGCAAATCAATGTGTTCGAGGTCCGGAGCCCCGGCGCGGCTGCATGACAAAGCGCAATCGAGACCAAGCGACATTTGTGATCGAGGAATTTCGTTCACCTTCGCCCTGCCGCATGGCGTGCTAAAAACTGCTCACTCGCCGATCGGTTCCGGCAGTCAAGCCCAGGTCAGCAGAGGGAGGTTTTTCGGTCATGATCGATGCCGCCAACTATTCGGCGACCGAGACGTTGCGCGACGGGCGGACGGTCGAGATCCGCGCGCAGCGTTCCCAGGACCGCGAAGGCATGCTCGCGGCGATCGCGCGATCCAGTTCGGGGTCGCTTTACCGTCGCTTCTTCGCGGTCAGGCGCGCGTTTTCGGAGAAGAAGGAGACGGACTATTTCCTCGACATCGATTTCGTCAACCACGTCGCTTTGGTGACGGTCGCCACCGACGGCGGCCAGCCGACGATAGTCGGCGGCGGGCGGTATATTGTCGTCCAGCCCGGTCAAGCCGAAGTCGCGTTCGCGATCATCGACGCATATCAGGGCCTGGGCATCGGCTCAGCATTGATGCGCCATCTCGTAACCCTCGGCCGTGAAGCCGGGGTTCGTGAGCTCATCGCCGAGGTCCTCGCGGAAAATGTCCCGATGCTCAAGGTGTTCGAGCGCAGCGGCCTCCCGATGAGCACAAGGCGGGAGGGCCCTGTCGTCCACGTCACTTTGCACTATCCCTGATCGCCTGCGGCGCTCGGGCCTGCGCTCCGGCCGGGTAACGCGCTGCGCCAAACGGAGAGCAAGGTCTTCCATGAAAGCCATCGCTCTTTTCGCTCGGACGACGATTGCTCATGGCTCCAGGCTACCCCGGCCAGAGGCGCCGCGAGCATTTGGTCTGACAGAGCCCGCGCCGATCGTTGTGCGGTCATCATCCGCCCGCGGACTTAGCCACTTAAAGTGCAATCACGTTAAGTGCGCGGACAATCAACGGATCGATACCGTTTTCAATGTCGGCCTTTTGGTTGAATAGCTCGATATCAACCGGGACGCCTTTGCCTTCGTAGCACACCATGTCAGCCGACAAATACACTTGGTACGATAAACGGTACTCCCAACCGTTTGGGAGTCTCTTCTCAAGTTGATACGATAATATACCGTTCGTATGATCACCTATAATCGTGACATGAGGCAGCTCCTTCATCGCGAGCGCAAAGACTTCTCCACCGCTAAAAACAGAGTCGCAAGTCAAGAGCGCAATTGGCTTAGTGAATTGTGCGTCTCCTTGCGGCTCGAGGTACCAAGTCTTGAGAGGCGTAAAGTCATCTTCGCCTGGGCCAATTTTCGTCTTCCTGTGGAAGGCGACCCGCTTGCGGTCACAAAAGCGATTGACGATCGCGATCACAATACTATCATCACCGCCCGGGTTGTCGCGAATATCAATGATGATCCCTTTCAGGTCTTTGAAGTCACGGGCGATCTTGTCAAGAGCGGCAGTCAATCTCCGCTTGCTGACGCCTTCCAACTCGATGATCCGAAGGTAACCGAATTTGTCAGACCTGCAGTAGCGAAGCATCCAGGCCTTGGTTGCTGCAGGCCGGCCAAAACGATTATCGACAAGAGTCTTTTCTGTCGTTTTGAAAAGTTTCTTAATTTCTCGGTGCGTGAATTCTTGTCTGAATCTTGGCTGTTTTTCCGGAGTGAAGAATCGTTTCTTTCGATGCCCACTCGCCCTGGCCCTCAACTCTACGTGCCCGTCATTCAATGGAGCGAGCATCTGGCAGAAGATCTCGAAGAGCTCGTCATCGCTGGTCTTGCTCGTGACCCTTGCTCCATAAATGTCACGCTGCCTTTTCCAATCGACATTCCTCAATTGGAAAAATGGGTATCTTTTGTTAAAGGTCTCCCACAGCAATTTAAAATTCTTTTCAGGGTCGCGAATGCTCACGCCAATGGTCTTAGCTCAGGAGCGCCGTCGAGTCTCATTTGCCGGTCTCGGGTCATGGGGCGAGATCGGGCAACAACTTCACAAGGAGTTCGGAGACGGCAAGCTGGATCGCGTAGATTTCCAGGGTGTGCCGGCCGATGAAGCGCAGGGCGCCGGCTATGGCTTCTGGCGGTTGGACGCGGCTCGGGCCGCGCAGGAACAGACACAGGCTTGCGGACCAAACGCCGATGCAGACAATGAAGACGGCCAACTGGATATGAGGATACGAATATTCCCTTTGTTCCTGCCAAACGTAGACGACCACTGCAGCAACGCAGGCCAGCAGTCGCATTCGGCCCGCGTTCTCCTTCATCGCAGGCGCGGGCAGCCCCGAGCTTTGGGCTGGGGCAGCCGCGTCGGTAGCTGATCTGCTGTCGACATACCGGCGCTGGCATAAGCCGAACAGGGCCCACAGCCATCCCTCGGAGCCGTAATCGACAATGTTGCCCGCTATCGATGATACCGCCAGAAGTGCGGAAACGAGGAAGGCGAAGGCGGCCCACCCGTGACGTTGCAAAAGGATTTGCCCGTAGGGCCGTGCACTGCGGATGAGCGCCAAGCTCAAGAGAATGTTCGGCGCCACCCAGGTCCAATTTGCGTTCCAGCTTTCGAGCAAGGTCAAGATGACGCCGAGCCAGATCCAGCGTAGCGGGATAGTCCTGCTCTGCGCGTAGCCGATTAGGAAGAAGAACGTCGGAGCCGCCAGGCGTCCGAAAACGCTCCACCAAAGGTCGTCTTCCGTGAAAAAATAGCCGAAATGGTCGACCAAGACTGCGATGATTGCCGCGGTTTTCAGCCAGTCGGTGTTGTCAACCGGGTGAGGCGCGTGCGGAGATATGCTCGTCGAATGCAAAGTGTCGCGCACTTCGGCGTCCAAGCGGCTCACAGGCTCCGCGGGGCTCCCCTCGTAGGCGCCTGTGATCAGGTTCATCTCCTTGAGGACCAGGGACAACGGCAAGAGCGTTGTGTCCCGCTCGATGACCGCGCCACTCATCACCGTGGCGCCGCAGGCGACGCTGCAGCCGTCCTTGATGTGAGTTCGCTTCACCTTCAGCATCATGTTCTCGAAGGTGTGAAACTGCAGGAAGCCGTCGACAACACAATCATTGCCGAAGTTCACCGCGTTCCAGTCGGAGCACTGCATTGGCCGGGTCACGATTGTCCCCTGGCCAATATGACATCCCATCCACCGTAGGACGTAATTCGCGAGCACAGTCCCGGCGCAGAACGCAAGCGGACTCCTGCACCAGACGAAGAAGCAGTCCTGCGCAAAGAAGTAGGCAAAGTGGCGCCAGGACCAGAAGGGGGTCGAGTGATCAGATCCCCATTTGCTGCCGACAAGGGACTTCTTGATCGCGACGCTGAACAAGACCAGGGTGATTTCTACGAGGATCAGAGCGATCACCGCGCTTGCGATCGGGCGTCCGCCCAATCTCAGCAAACAAATGTACAGAATCGGGAAGACGGCGACCTCGGTGATTGGCAGTACGCCGATGCCCAAGAAGTCGAACAGGAAGACCCGGGTCAGGAAGAGGCGGAAGTCGGGCAGTCTGTGGGTTTCTTTCTCCGCCTCAAATGACGCGCTCGCGAACCTCAGCGGCGGATTTCCCGCCACCGTCATTGGCTCGCCAAGCCGGGACCGCATTTGTCGTCGGAACTGAATATCGTTGCCCGGCGTGGAAACCCCTAGCATGAAGTTCGACGGGAAATTCCCGTACTCCGCCACGCAATTGTTCCCGCCGAAAAAATTCCGGGGCATATCCAGCTGGCGCAGCTTGAAGTGCTCGGCGCCACAATCGAGCATGTTCGTGAAACATCCATTGGAGAAGAAAACTTGGGAGTCGGCGCTAACGGCCTCCGGGATCATGTTGAACATGATGTCGCACTCGGAGCCGCCAAACCGTGGGAAGTGCATGCCTGCGAGAGCCCTCAGGTACTGCCCAGTGATGGTCCAGGTCCACAGTGTCTGAATGTTGTTAAACGTCTTCATTCTGTACATTAGGAGCGCGCCTCTGAGCCCACGAGAGGGAAACAGGCCCGGCGAAACGGCCGTCCAACGTATGAAGAGGCAGCCTAGCAACGAGGTCACGACCATGGTGACCCAGCCGACGACAAACGCGTAAAGAGTCAGGCGCCAGACGATCTCGAACAGCGGCGTCACCCTGAAATATTCGCTGGAAAGTTCAGCTTCTCCGTTGGGCACCAAGGCGCGCGCGAGCCAGAAAATCGCGGCGGTCGGAACCACGATGAGGCAAAAGAATAGGAATATCTGCATAAGGACGTTGAGGGTCTCCAGTAGCCAGATCGGATAGGCGTACTGGCAGGCGATCGCCGTGCGCTTCAGCTGCGTGCAGCGGCCGCTGAAGCGCGCGGGAGCTCCCTCCCAGATCTCTTGCGTACCCACGTCGGCGAGGATCGGGGTGAACGGAGTGACCCAAGTGCCGCGGCCCACCGTCACATTGTTGGCGATGGCGGCTCGCATCCCGATCTTGCAACCACTCTCGAGATGAACCGGCCCAACGTGCAGGCGCCCCCCGGACCACTTGGTCGTTTGGATGTAAGCCCCGGTCGAGATGGCGACATCGCCCTCAATGGAGATCAGGTCGAGGGGCCCGGATAGGTCAGCGTCGTGTGCGCACTGAAGGTTCTCGCCGACAGTCGCGCCGAGCTGCCGCAACACGAATGCCATAAGTGGAGCGCTGCGATACATCGCACGCAGCGGGACGAGCACCATGTTCTCCAGGCGGTTGATGCACCAGATTCGCAGATGCATTTTGCTCCACTTGGGGTACACCCCGGGGGTCACATTGTTCTTGTGGATGTCGCCTCCCAGAAAGAACTTTATTGTCATGACCCAGAGCAGGCTGGCGAAGGGCGCGACGAGCGATATCAAATAAACGAAGAAGCCATCGATGATGAACGCCCAGAGGTTGGCGGTGGTGAAGATCGTCCCGAATTCGATGAAGTCGACGATGCTTAGCAAGGCCACCAGCAGCGGCGAGTACAAGATCATCGCGAACAGGATCTGGAGGGTGGTGAAATATCCGATGGAGAGCACCTCTGCCGCGGCCTCATCGCGTTCAGCGCTGTTCTCGTCGGATTTCACAGGGGCCGTAAAGGCCTTGGAGGCCTGCTCGAGCACCCGTGGCCGCATGGCCACTTTTCGAGAAGTGTTGCAGTCACTGAGCAGCGCCCGGACCGGAACCACCCATCCTGCGGCTCGCAGTTGCTGCGCCAAGCGGGCAATGAGGATCGAGTGCCCACCAGCCTCAGCGAATCCATCGTCCAATCCCAAGGGCGTCTCAAATATGGCCCGGCAGATCGCCAGCACTTCCTCACATTCGCGGTCCATCCCCGCATCGGCATCAAGCACCTTGACTTCGCCTTGGTCGCGCGCGCTGGCCAGTGTGTCCGAGCGAGCGTCCTCTGCTTCCGGCTCGCCGCTTCTCGGCAGATGAGATAGGTCTGGCAAGCGCTTCCGGTCGATCTTCCCTGAGACCGGCTGCATGACGAATTTCTCTATAAGGAAGATCCTCGTCGGGATCGACGGCGCTGGAACTTGTTTGGCCAGCATCGCCGTCACCCGGGCAGCCCACTCCGCCGGCGCTGGTGCGACCACCGAGATCTCGCCTTTGCAGATTGATGGCGCGGCTACAAAGGCGACGAGGGTCTCGTTCTGGTAATCCAGAACGGCGGCCTCGATCTCATTGAATTGCGTCTGGAGGATATCCTCAACTGCCTGCGCCTCAACGCGATGCCCGCGCACTTTAAGTTGCGCGTCGATTCGGCCGAGGAAGTGCACGCGCTGCGTATGAATGTCGATTTTGCATTTGTCCCCAGTGCGGTAAAGGCGGCCGAACTGAGGGTGCGATATGAACTTCTGAGCAGTTTGGTCCGGCAAATTGCGGTACCCGCGCGCAACGTGCACTCCCCCGATGCAGAGCTCTCCAACCTCCCCGTGGGGCAGTGGTTGGAGTTGGTTGGCCTCGAGGATGACGTAGGTGACATTGGCGAATGGGGATCCGATTGTGATGGGCTCCCCCGGCCGCAAACTCTGGCGGCTCGTATCGGTGCTCGCCTCTGTGGGTCCGTAAGTGTTGATGATTTGCCGTCTGCCCCGGGTCCAGGGCTCAACGAGCGCGCTGGGGAAGGCTTCGCCGGCCGGCACGATATAACGGCACAGGGGATAGGGGAGATCCACCTCGGGTGTTGACGTAAGAGCTGTGAGCAGCACCGGAGGACAGAAGAGGACCGTGACTTCAGCTTCGCGAAGGACGGAGACGAGGTCCGGTCCGGACCGGACCTGCTCCTTGGTCAGGATGACCACAGCGCAGCCCGACACCCAGGCGCTGTACATCTCAGAGATACTGCCGTCGTAGCCCAGCGACGAAGTGAGCGAGGTCGCGTCCATGCCCGGAAGGAGATCAAAATACTCAGCATAGCTCAGGGCCAGGTTCACGTAACCGGCATGCGGGCACTCCACGCCCTTTGGCATCCCAGTGGTTCCGCTTGTGTAAAAAATGGCGGCAAGGCGTTGCGTGGGGTCATCCAGCCACCAAGGCGGCGGTTCTCTTCGGAGGGGCCTCTCTGGCAACGTCAGCACGTCGAGTGTCGGCAGGTCGCGGAATTTCTCTTGCCCCCGCGTGAGAACGACAACGGGCTGTGCGTCGTTGAGCATGTGGGTGAGCAGCGCGTCGGGCAATGTGGTGTCGAGGAACACCATTGTACCGCCGGCCTTGAGGATGCCGAGGTGAGCCGCCACGATTTGCCAGTTGTCCTGCGTCATCGCCACGGCAACGACCTGGTCGGGGCCGGTGAGGAAGGCCGAGAGGGCCGCGGCCACGCTTTCCGCTCGCCCGTCGAGCTCAGCGAAAGTCAGAGATTCGCCAGCATGGGGAATCTGCAAGGCGGTAAGATGCGGAAACTTCTCCGCCGAGCGGCTGAAGACTTCCGTGAGCCAGCGGATCCCTTTCTGATGCGGGACGTTCACGAGGTGGCGGTCGCCAAAGACATCCGTCAAGCTATATGGGCAGGTGTCCGCCTGAGGGACTTTCTCAGCCGCCCAGCAGTAGCGCCGCCAAGCTACAAACGTCAGGGCGAGGAAAACCGCGACGGCAGTTGCTGTCAAAATCGCTGCCAAAGCCCTTCCTCACATACTCGTAACTTTAGACTCTCAAATTCTTAGAAGCTACGAAGTTCTTATAGACCATTGGGTCCTTGACCGGAACGATCATAGTTACTCGCTGCCTGAACATGGCGAAGGCAATACGTTAGTCAAAGTATCGCTCTAGTGCGCCTTTTCGGCGAACATCTAAGGTAACGCAATGGGGTCCACCGCCTAATAGTTTGGAGTGACGCAATTTTAGCGGGATTACATCAAGACCTTCCTTCTCCAAGAGTTTTATAAGAGAGGGCTGATTGCGATCGACTACGACCAGATTGGGATTGATACTGAATGCATTCATGTCAATCCAGTCACTGCCAATGGATTTGGATAGATAGTCGCCATGATACCTATTTGTATTCTCCATAGGAGGGCTGTAAATGATTTTCCATTGCTTCAAGATTTTGGGCAGGGTGTCTTCATCGAGACGGGCAGGATTGGCGAGGACCAAGCCAGGACGTAAGGCCACAAGGGTCGAGTCAATATGGCTGCCATAGTAAACATCCTTCAAGAAATGGATCCGATATTTGTCGCCTAGAATCGACTGTAGCCAGCGTCCCCCCAACTCGTTGCCCGTGCCGCTGACCAAATAGATTAAGTCTTTGCCAAAACGCAGGACGTTGGCTGCATCGAAGGCCGGCTCATCGCTGCGTGGCGTCGGCTTGTTGAGATCAACCCCCTCGAAGAGTGAGTCCAACAGCATGGGTTTGGGAGCGCTGTACCACTTTGCGCCCGACCTCATATACTCCATCAGCAACGCGCGATAGCTAAACGTTTCCTGGGCGCGGCTGCGGATGACATTAGGCGTTTCGATTACGTGGTCGCCGATGACCAACAAAATATCGCGGGGACAATAATTGTAATACCCCTGAGCTTCCCAATGGATCGTCGAAAATTTCCTCTCGTGCGGCCAGGTGTCCGGACGTTTGACGGTGACGCCCAAACCTTCCAGGATTTGGGCAAATCCATTCAAATCCTCTTCCGTCTCTTCGACAATCTGTTGAGGAAACGGGCCGCGGGGAATTTCGGCCAATGAACGGTCAGGAAATTCAGCGATCTGGGTACTTCGGTCCGGCGTGGGATAACGCGCATTCACTGGATTGCCGACAATAACCTCTTCCAGTTGGTCCCACTCATTGCAGCTCCATACACTCGACATGTCTAACCTGCCCGCTCGTTTGTTCTCAGTGGAAATGACTGCCCCGTATGATTTGGAACAGCGTGAGTGCTCCGCGCTCGAAGTTGACAGGTTTCGAACTCGGAAAGCCTGACATCTTCTTCACCATCGGGCAGAATTGCTGAAGAAGTCAGGCAGCGCAATTGCCGAGCCGCACGACTTTGCTGCCTCGAGTACAAAATTTCCTACCGCCAGATCAAGAACACCAAGCCCGAACGGCGAAAATATGCGGGGCTTGCCATGATCCAGTTTGACCTTTTTCTCTAGAACATCCACCAAACTCCCGGAGACAAAGTCCCTATTTCCCACCATCTTTTCGGTTAGATGGAGCGAAGTTTCTGCCTTCAGGCAATGATCCACATCATCGACAATGTTTTGCGATGCAAGAATCACATTCACGCAAATGTCGCGCAGCGACAAATGTAGGACGGTGGGGCAGTGCTCCAGCAGTTTTTCATCGGAAAGATAGGGGGCCAGCGTAGTCGTGGTGAATAGTATTAGAGAACAGTCGGATATAGCGCCCTCCAAACAATCTTGAATATCAGCCTTCAGGTTATGCTGATCGCGAAGCCACTTGCTGAACCGCTCCGCCTCCTTGCGGTCCACGTCATACAGACGGACCGTATGAAACTTCCATTTTCGAAATAGAAGCCACTCGACGGTTGTACGGGCGATGACCCCGGCTCCGACCACGCCGAGAGTTCCTTCAAATGGGTTGGGGGAAATATGCTCTGCCGCCAAAGCGGCAGAGGCCGCAGTGCGCGTGGCGCTGATCAGCGACGCCTCGATACAGGCCAGGGGATAGCCAGTCGCGGCATCGTTCAGAATCAAGACCGCCGACGCTCGGGCTAAGTTGCTGGCCCTGTTTTCAGGGAAACTCGATATCCATTTGATGCCGCTTTTTTGAATCGCGCCGCCGAGATGGGCCGGCAACGCGATGATGCGAGCGCCGGGTCTATCTGGATATCGGAGGAAGTAGCTGTCCGGATTTAAAGTATTTCCGGAGGCGTGAAGACGGTATGCCGCTTCAACCGCATCAAAAACTTGCTTCCTGTTGTCGTCAATGACACGCTTAACTGACGAGCCGGGAACAACGTAGAATGTCGGGGCGGATGGCACTTGGGATCCCTTATTGCGCTCGTCTCTGAAATCTTTGCCGCTGACTATCTCGTTCAGCGCGCCGACGAGCGCCGGCGTTGAAAGATCGGTAGGTAGAGACATCCTTGCGCTAAAGCGACAACTGCCGGGCGAGGATCGCACATTGCGCGTCATTTAGCCGCACGTTGCGCCTCACTTGGCCGCGACGAGCGCAGGGGTTCGCGTTAGCCCCCTATCGTGAGGCAGAATGACGTTCTCTACCCAGGTCGGATCATAAATAGTGTCTAAGTATTTTTCCCCGAGATCTGCCGATATCGCCACTATAGTGTCGCCGCGACTGAATTCTGAAGCCAGTTCTCTTACAGCGGCCAGAACCGTTCCGGTGCTTCCCCCAACAAGTAGATGGTAATCTCGAACGAAGGAGCGACAAGCTTCAACAGTTTTTTCTTCGTTCACGACGACAATTCTGTCCGGATTGGCGAGGTCGGCAAGCTTTGGTCTCATGCTTGTGCCAATGCCCGGGATATTTCTTTTCCCGGGCGCGCCTCCGAAAGTGACAGACCCTGCCGGCTCGACAGCAACAATCTTAATCCTGGGAAATACTTGGCGAAGTCTCTCCGAGATCCCCGCGAGGGTGCCAGTCGTGCCCGTCCCAACAAAGACCCAATCTACTTTGCTGAATTCGCGCGCGATCTCGTTCGCCGTTTGCTCGGCATGAACATTTTTGTTGGCTATGTTAGCATATTGATTAAGCCAGACCGCGTTCGGGTCCGAACGTAGTATTTGATCGATTTTCTTGATCCTGGTCGCTAAGTATCCCCCAGAGCGGTCGCGATCTTCAACTATGACAACCTTTGCGCCATAGAGTTCCATACCCCTTATTGTCGCGCGGTTAGCGGTCGGATCTGTCACGCAAATGAATTTGTAGCCTTTGATGGCGCAAACCAAGCTAAGCGCTAAACCAAGATTCCCCGAGGACGATTCGACGATTACGCTTTCGTGCGGCTTGACAAAGCCGAGTTGCTCAAACTCCTCAATAAGTCGAATTGCAGTTTTTATCTTAATGGAACCGGTTACACTGAACCCTTCCAACTTTAGAAAGACGTCGTTACCTCCAGCAAAGGTGCGAAGGCGATAAAACAGGTTGCGAAAAATTAACTCTAGCGGCGACTCGACGATCACGGCGTAACCTTATCCTGGGTGGAATAACGTGTTCTATTTCTTTGGAGCACTTTGCTTGACTTGAGTGTCCCTTCGCCCGAGGGCAATGTCCGATCCCGTAGCATCTTGTGGCGTCGGATCGCCAAGCGTTACCGATCGCTGGCGGGGGAGGCGACGAACGCCAGCGCTCCTTTGCAGGGATCGCTGACCTCGCCAAGATGCGGCTCCATGCAGCTTGCAATGTTCCCATAGACGGCGTGGGGGCAGAATTGCTGGATATCCGCATGGCACTCTTTTGCCACCCAGGCGGCCCTCGAAAGCCTTGCCGAGCAGCCCACAGAGAGTTCGCTGATGTGCGACTGTAGGCACGCTTGAATGCGCCCCTCGCCCGGCTTTATGCCGGCGCATAGGGACTTAAGATCGACAGCGCAATACCGCGACAGGGTGTGCGGCGTCGCGCTGACCGCCGCCGCGGAACCTGACAGCAGCAGCATCGCGCCCAGCGCGAACATGAGTGGCCTCTTTGTCATGCTTCCCTCCCCTTCTGTTGGCTTCCGAGCGCGCTCCCGGACTACCCTTGAGCAGGCGCTGTTCCCCCCGGATCAGTTTGATCAAAGAAGACCCTCCAGTCTGAACGAATGCTGAACGAACAGGTCTGCAGGCATTCCTACCCAACCGCAGACAGGTTGGTCGCCCCACCCATACACGTCCGCCTTGCAAATGCGCGCCGGACGAGATGCCGCAGCCCTGGCTCGCGGGAAGCGGGGCCGCCGACGGCTGGGTCGGCTACCTGATTTCTGGGTTCGTGTGCTTGTTGATCTGGATCGTCCGCGCGTTACGGGCGCCACAGCGTGAGGACGCGCGCCGCGTAAATCGAAGTCCAATCGTGGCGACAGGCGGCGCTATGCCTCGGCCGGCCAATTGGCGCCGATCGCGGAAGCGCCCGCGCCACATCGCCTGAGGCAATTGAGCGCAGCGACCAGCTTGATGCCGGCAGGCCGAACGGTGTCCGTCGAAAAGAAAAAGACCGACCCGGAATGCGGATCTGGCGCGCCAGGGACGAAGATTGAGACGAGGCCGTCGCTTAGCGCTTCGGTCTGAACGCCGAGTTGCCATCCCCCTTCCATGGGCACGAAGACCACGGGGAGTTCCCCAATCTGGGCGACGCCCAGCGCGCTTGCGCTCTCCTGCTTCAGATATTCGTAGGCGGGAATTTTCGAGAGCACTGAGGACTCCAATGCGTCGATGACGCGCTGCGCGGTCACGCTGTGGGCGACGAGCCCAGCGAGAAAGCAGACGACCGCGATGAACGCCACCGAAAGCGCCGTCGCCGCGCCCGCGCTCAAGTCCGAAGCCGCTGGAACATAAACGAGAACGGCGCCTAAGCCCTTCTTTGCATAGGCGAGCGCCTTGGCCAGGATAATGATCAACACAACGATCGGCGCCAAGAAAAAGACGCCACCGACAACCGTTGTCTGTACGAAATGAGCGATAGTTTTCATGGATGATGTTCCTCGCTGTGATTGCGTCGCGCGACCGGCTTGGAGAGCCGACCCGAACCCCTCTGCCGGTCAAGGACAGCGCAGAGTGACGTGGACGACAGCGCCCTCGCGCCTCGTGTTCATAGCGAGGCCGCTGCCTTTGTGAGTCAAGAAGTCATCCGGTTGCGTTGCGCGCGGCGTCTTCGAGTTGCCGGGTCCTTGTCTGTTTCCCGATCGATGTCGGCCTGCCGCAAGGTTGGCGGCGCGGGCGCTTGGCCTGATGCCGGTCGCCGCGAGGTCGGGGCATGGCGGAATTAACGCTCAATTAATGATTCGCCCTAAATTGTGCTTAATCAAACTTAATCGATTTTGACGCTAAAGAATAGCTCTGCTTATGTTTTTCAACGTTCATTTATAACCAATGAACAGCTATGAAAGGGACTTTTTATTAACCGTGAGTTAACCCGGGGCGAAGCATCTGGAGACCTCCGACGACCGGCTCCATCGCCCGCTTTCGGCTCCCGCCAGTTCTCGCCCAGGACTCAATGATCACGCTCTATCACCATCCCTTTTGCCCCCATTCGCGTTTCGTCCGCCTTATCCTCGGCGAAATGGGAATTGAGCCGAAACTCGTCGAGGAGCGGCCGTGGGACCGGCGCCGCGAGTTCCTCCTGATCGCCCCCGAGGGCGCGACCCCGGTCATGATCGAAGACAGCGCAGCGAGCCTGTCAGGCGCGGAGGTGATCGCCGAATATCTCGATGAGACCCGGGGCCTGGGGCTCGGCGAGCGCCGGCTGATGCCCGACGATCCGCTGGCGCGCGCCGAGACGCGCCGGTTGACGCATTGGTTCAACGTCAAGTTTTTCAATGAGGCGAGCCAATGGCTGGTGCACGAGAAGATCACCAAGCGCTTCATGAGCCCGGCGCAGGGCGGCGGGGCCCCCGACATGCACGCGGTGCGAGCCGCGCGCGTCAATCTGCGCTATCATGTGCGATACATCGGCTACCTCATTTCCGCCCGCAACTGGTTGGCCGGTGACCGGCTGACTTACGCCGACCTCGCGGCGGCGGCGCACCTATCCTGCATCGACTACCTGGGCGACGCGCAGTGGGACGAGAACGAAACCGCCAAGGCCTGGTACGCGCGCATGAAGTCGCGGCCGTCGTTCCGCCCCCTCCTCGCCGAGCGGCTGCCGGGGATGACGGCGAGCGTCGCCTACGCCGATCTCGACTTCTAGCGGCGTTGCGCGCCAAGGCGCGCGCCCTTGGCTTCGAGGCCTGCCGCGTCGCCGCGGCCGCCGCGCCCGCTCAAGCCCGCGAGCGCCTTGCCGCCTGGCTCGCCGAAGGCGCGCACGGCGACATGGAGTGGATGGCCGATGCCTTCGAGCGTCGGGTCGATCCCACGGCGCTGATGCGGGAAGCCAAAAGCATTGTCATGCTCGGCCTCAACTACGGGCCGGACGGCGATCCGCTGGCGGCGCTCAAGCGCCCCGACGCCGGCGCGATTTCGGTCTACGCCCGCCATCGCGACTATCATGACGTTCTCAAGGGCAAGCTCAAGGAGCTCGCTGCGTTTCTGGCCGCAGCCGCCCGGCCGGAACAGGTGGACGCCAAGGTCTTCGTCGACACGGCGCCGCTGCTCGAGAAGCCGCTCGCCGCGCAAGCCGGGCTCGGCTGGCAGGGCAAACATACGAATCTGGTGTCGCGCGATTTCGGCTCGTGGCTGTTCCTGGGCGCGATCCTCACCGATCTGGAGTTGCCGCCCGACCCGCCGGAGGCGGACCATTGCGGACAATGCCGCGCCTGCCTCGACGCCTGTCCGACGAAGGCGTTTCCCGCCCCCTACCAGCTCGACGCGCGGCGCTGCATCTCCTATCTCACGATCGAGCACAAAGGGCCGATCCCGCGCGAGCTTCGATCCGCGCTCGGCAATCGCATCTACGGTTGCGACGACTGTCTCGCCGTATGCCCCTGGAACAAATTCGCCCGCGCCGGGCGGGAGGCGAAACTGACGGCGCGGAGCGACCTCGACGCTCCGCCCCTTGCTGCGCTTGCCCGCCTCGACGACGCGTCGTTCAGGGCGCTGTTCGCCGGCGGCCCGATCAAGCGCGTCGGGAGGGACCGGTTCGTGCGCAATGTGTTGATCGCGATCGGAAACTCAAACGATTCGGGTCTCGCCGCCGCCGCAACCGAACGGCTCGACGATCAGGCTCCGCTCGTCCGCGGAGCCGCGATTTGGGCGCTGGCGCGGCTCATTCCGCGAGCCGAATTCGCGTCTCTTGCGGCGACCCGCCTGCCAATCGAGCGCGAGGCGACCGTTATCGAGGAGTGGCGCGACGCTCTCGCCGCGCCGCCCGGACAGTAATCGATTCCGCCGCCTCAGTGCGAAGGCGCGGTCTCGGCTTGATGTTTGAGCCTCTCGATCTCGTCCTTGAGTTGAAGTTTCTTGCGCTTGAGTTCGTGGACCTTGATGTCGTCTGACGCCGGATGACTGATTTCGGCGAGGATCGCTTCCTCAATGGCCTGGTGACGGCGCACCAGTTCGCTGAGATGCGAATCAATCGACATGGGACGGCTCCCTTTTGGTCTTTGGGCGACGAAATTGTGACATAACTGGCGGGCCGCGCAAGCGACAAAATGACGCCGCGCTGTTCAAATCCTTGCCCCCGCGTCCACATTTCGGGGGGAGATTCATGCCCTTCGAGCCATCCCCTGCGGAAAGCCGCGCTCATTCTGTGAGGAGCAGCCCGGAGGCCGAGCGACCGCCTTGCGCCGGCGGAGCAGGGTCGCCATAGTCGGAGGCGCCGCGGCGCGAGGCGCGAAGCGCCGGGGAGGAGAAAGCCAACCACGAAGCGGCTCAACGATGAATGAGAAGGGGCTAACCCCGGAGGAGCGCGCCGCGCTGGTCGCGCAGATCGAGCGGCTGCGGGAAGAGCACCGCGACCTCGACGCGGCGATCGAGGCCTTACGCCGGGCCGGGCAGTCCGATCAATTGCAGCTGCAGAGGCTCAAGAAACGCAAGCTTCTGTTGCGCGACAAGCTCGCCCGGCTCGATGACCAGCTGACGCCGGACATCATCGCCTGACGCTTGGTCACGCCACGGAGCCGCCATGCCCTATGCGATCAACGCCGACCTGCCTCCGTCCGTCCGCTCGCATCTGCCCGAGCACGCTCAGGACATCTTTCGCGAGGCGTTCAATCACGCCCACGCCGCCCACGCGCACGACCCGCGCCAGGAGGAAGCCGCCTTTCGCATCGCCTGGGCGGCGGTGAAGCGTGAATACGAGAAGGTGGGCGGCGAATGGGTGAGGAAGAGGTAGCCACAGGCGAGGCGGCGCGGCGCTGGTCTGTTCAACCGGGCTGGTCCTCCCGGCGCCCTGGCGGAAAAGATCGCCCGACGGCGGCCTTTGTCGCGTCCCGCGCTTGCGCCTTTACGCTGCGGGGCGGGCCCTGACGGCCTTGGCGATAGCCCAGGAATCCCAGCCCGGCGAAGCCCAAGATCATCATCACCCAGTCGAAGGCTCAGGAATGACGCCGCCAGGGCCGGTGAGTTTGAACGCCAAATTCTCTGGAATCACCGACCAGACCGTGTCAAAACGAGCCGCGGTCGAACCGGGCGGCGCCGCGGACGTCTCCTCGATGCCCCACGTGGGTTCGCTGGCGGCGGTCACATAGACCCCGAATAAGTGCGATGCCCCCGGCGTCAGTGTCTTGGACGGGAAGGTGACGCTATACGCGTGTTCATCATTCCCGATCGCCGTTTGGTCGGCGGAGCCGACGTTTCTGAGGAGGAGAGCGGCCCCGCTCGGCAGCCCGTCGACGTCGGCATAAATGGCGATCGTGAATTTTGGCGAAGGGCCGCAGGCGGTCGAACCGCAACTGCCGTACCAGTCGGCGCCGCTCACGACGTTCGTACCTGCCGCAAGGGTGAAACTCATCAGGACCGCATACGGCGGATATTGAGCGCTGATCACTTCCTGATTTGGCGCGCCGCCGAAGTAGATTATTCCCGCGTAAGCGGGCGCGGAAGCAAGCAAGATCGAAATAAAGCCGAGCGCGACCGCCCCCAACCGCAAGAGCATTCCTTTCATAAGGCGCTCCAAGCATCTGACGCGCTGAACCCTAATCGGCGTCCCCGCTCGCGCGCGCGGCGAACGAGGCGATCGACCCGGTTCTGTCTTGGGTTTCCTTCGCCGTTTCCCTCCGGCCGGACGCCCTCTGGACGTAACAACTCCGCATAAATTTCCGTCAATGCTTCATTGCTGTCAATCTTGCAGAGCGAAACGTGCATCACGTCATCGTGTTCGATGGATTTCTGCAACAGCGGTCCCATCGGGAGGCGCACGCGGGGCGGGCGCATTGCGGAGATGGCCGGTTTCCGAAGCGTTTAGTACTCGCACGGTCGCACCTGAAAGGCGTCGCGCCGTTTGACAATTGTTCTTATTGTATTACTAATTGGATGTCCGTCGTTTCCGGGCCAACGAGTGGTTCGCCGCTCATATCCCGACACCGAATTGGATAAATCACGTTGGAACGCCAAAAGGGAGGAGTTCATGCGCTTAATCAAGTGGCTGGGCGGCGCTGCCGTCGGCCTCGGCCTTACGGTCGCTGGATCGTCGGCCTTCGCGGTCACGATCGGCTTTTCGCAGGTGGGGGACGAGGGCGATTGGCGCCCGGCCTTTTCCAAGGACATGCAGGAAGAGGCGAAGAAGGAAGGAATCGATCTCAAGTTCGCCGACGCGCAGGGCAAGGAAGAGGAGCAGCTCAAGGCGGTTCGTTCGTTCATCGCCCAGAAGGTCGACGCGATCATCATTGCGCCGGTTGTCGTCACCGGTTGGGATCAGGTGCTCGGCGAGGCGAAGAAGGCCGGCATTCCGGTTTTCCTGGCCGATCGCGACGTCGACACGGCAGATAAATCCCTCTTCGTCACCCGCATTTCGGCCGACTTCAATCTCGAGGGCCGGCTTGCCGGCGCCTGGCTCGCCCAGGCAAGCAAGGGGAACTGCAACATCGTCGAGCTTCAAGGCACTACCGGGGCGGCGCCGGCGATCGAGCGCAAGAAGGGTTTTGAGGCCATCATCTCCAACTTCCCGAACATGAAGATCGTGAAGACCCAGAGCGGCAACTTCACCACCGACGGCGGCAAGCAGGTGATGGAAGCCTTCATCAAGGCGACTGACAACCTCAAGGGCATCTGCGGCGTGTTCGCCCACAACGACAACATGCAGCTCGGCGCCATCCAGGCGATGAAGGAAGCCGGCCTCAAGCCCGGCAAGGACTTCCTGATGGTGTCGGTCGACTACGTTCCGGCAATGAAGGAAGCGCTCGCGGCGGGCGACGCAAACGCCTCGGTCGAGCTGCGCTCGGCGATCGGCAAATACATCTATCCGGTCGTGACCGATTACCTCAAGGACAAGAAAGAACTGCCGAAGTGGATCGTGATCCCATCCGATCTGCATACGGCGGCGACGCCGGGCGGCTGACGCCGAAGCGGCCAAAACTAAAACTTCAGGCGCGGCGTCCCGCATAAAACGGGACGCCGCTTTGAATCATCGAACGCCGCCCGCTTGTGCGAACGCCGCGCTCGGGGCTATTCCTGAATGACCTTCATACGGCGGCGCGCGTGGCGGACACATTGACGGCGCGGATTGAAATGCTGGGCGTGTCGAAGTCGTATCCCGGGGTCCGGGCGCTCGATCACGTCGATTTCCGCGTCCAGGCGGGCGAAGTCCACGCGCTCATGGGCGAGAATGGGGCCGGCAAGTCCACCCTGATCAAAATCATGACTGGCGCGGTGCGCTGCGACGAGGGCGAAATCCACCTCGACGGCAATCCGGTCGAAATCAAGTCGCCGGGCGAAGCGCGGGCGCTGGGGGTCGGCACGGTCTATCAAGAGGTCAATCTGATCCCGACCATGTCGGTGACCAAGAACTTGACGCTTGGCCGCCAGCCGCGCCGGTTCGGGCTGATATCCTGGCGCACGGCGCGCGGCCTCGCCCAGGAGCGGCTCAAGCGGCTCAAGATCGACATCGATGTCGAGCGGCCGCTCGGCTCCTATTCGTTGGCGGTCCAGCAACTGGTCGCGATCGCCCGCGCGCTCGAGGACGATACGCGGGTCCTCGTGCTCGACGAGCCCACCGCCAGCCTCGACGCCGACGAGGCCGAGCTTCTGTTCCAGATCCTGCGCGGCCTGAAAGCCCGCGGGATTGCGATCGTCTTCATCACCCACTTTCTCGACCAGGCCTATAAGATCGCCGATCGCATATCAGTGCTGCGCAACGGCCGCCTCGTCGGCGAAGGTGCGACCGCGAAGCTTCCGCGACTGAAGCTGATCGCGCTGATGCTCGGACGCGAGCTCGAGGAGACCGAAGGGCGCGTCGAATCCGATCATCGCGCCGCAAAGGGCGAGCCGATTCTCCTGGCCGAGGGACTTGGACGGCGCCGCGTCATGGCCCCGTTCGACCTTGCGCTCAGGCCTGGCGAGGTCGTGGGCCTGGCCGGGCTCCTCGGGTCGGGACGAACGGAGGTCGCCAAGCTCATCTTCGGCGCAATCCGGCGCGATTCCGGACGGCTGGAAGTCGGGGACGCCCGGATGAAGACGCATTCGCCGGCGCAGTCGCTGCGCCACGGGATGGCTTTCTGTCCCGAAGACCGCAAGGCCGAGGGCATATTCGGCGAACTCACCGTGCGTGAGAACATTATCCTTGGGCTGCAAACCAAGCGCGGCTGGCTGAGCCGCCTCTCTTACGGCGAGCAAGAGCGGCTGGCGCGGGAAATGATCGACGCCCTGGGCATCGCCACCCCCGACGCGGACAAACCGGTCGGCCAGCTATCGGGCGGCAATCAGCAGAAGGTCGTGCTGGCGCGGTCGCTGGTGTCGGGCCCGAGCATTCTCATTCTCGACGAGCCGACCCGCGGGATCGACGTTGGCGCCCACGCTGAGATCGTGACGCTGATCCGCAAGCTTTGTTCTGAGGGTCTCGCCTTGCTGGTGGCGTCGTCGGAGCTGGACGAGCTGGTTGTGGTCAGCGACCGCATTGCGGTCCTGCGCGACCGGCGGATGATCGGCGAGATCGGCTCCGGCGATATCACCCGCGAGACCGTCATCCGCACCATCGCGGGCGCACGATCGTGACCCCGCGCTCGAACCTGGAAACGGAGACCGCGCTCAATCTTTGGCCGCGCGCGCTGGTGCGGCTGCGAGCTCTTGCCGGGCATCGCGCGATCTGGCCGCTTCTGGCGCTCGCCTTCATCCTCGCGGTCGACGGCGTCATATCGCCCGGATTCTTCTCCATCCGCGTCGTCGAGGGCCGCCTGTTCGGCAACCTGATTGACATCCTGTACCGGGCCATGCCGACCGCGGTCGTCGCCCTGGGGATGGCGGTGGTGATCGGGACGAAGGGCATCGATCTATCGGTCGGCTCGGTCATCGCGATCGTCGGCGCGGTCATCACCTGGCGAATTCATGCGGGCGATCCGCATTTCGTCGTTCTCATGTTCGCGCTTGGGGTGGGCGTCCTGTGCGGGTTGTGGAACGGATTCCTGGTCGCCGTTTTGGACATCCAGCCAATCATCGCCACCCTGATCCTGATGGTCAGCGGGCGCGGCATTGGCCTCATGATCAACCTGCTTTACGGCGGGACCAACCCGAGCTTCACCAGTCCGCTGCTGCAGGGCCTCAGCGTCGGGCATCTCGGGCTCATCCCGACCCGGCTCATTCTCGGCGCTGCGATCTTCGGCGCGCTATGGCTTCTGATCCGCCGCACCGCGCTCGGACTGTTTCTCGAATCGGTCGGCGGCAACTCGGCGGCGGCGGATCTGGCTGGAATCAACGCCCGCCTGATCAAGTACGCCGCCTATATCATCTCCGGATTGTGCGCCGCCTGGGCCGGGGTGGTGCTGGCGGCCGACACCCACACGTCGGATCCGGTCAGCATCGGCCTTTACATCGAGCTCGACGCCATTCTCGCCGTCGTCATCGGCGGCGGTTCGCTGTCCGGTGGGCGCATCTATCTCGGCATGACGGTTCTCGGCGCGCTGATCATTCAGGCGCTGACGACCTCGATTCTGACCAGCGGCCTGCCGCCCGAGTACAACCTGGTCGTCAAGGCGTTCGTCGTCATCGTCGTCTTGCTGTTGCAGTCGGATAATCTTCGCGCGGCGTTGTCCAGGGGCTTCGGCGGGAGGAAGCGATGAACGAGAAGTACCTGCCGCTTCTCGCCACGATCGTCGTGTTCTCGGCGCTGTTCATCACCGGAGGCCTCCTCTACAATAACTTTCTGTCGACGCTGGTCCTGGGCGACATCCTGGCCGACAACGCCTTCGTCATCATCGCCGCCATCGGCACGACTTTCGTCATTCTCAGCGGCGGAATCGATCTGTCGATCGGATCGATGATCGGCTTTGTCGGCGTCGTCATGGCGAACCTGGATCCCCTCGGCTGGCATCCGCTCGCCTCGGCCGCGCTGATGCTGGGTTTCGGCTTGGGCTTCGGCGCCCTGCAGGGGCTCATCATCGACTTTTGCGAGATTCAGCCGTTCATCGTTACCCTCGCGGGATTGTTCCTGCTGCGCGGCGCCTGTTTCATGATCAATCTGGATTCGGTGCCGCTCCAGCATCCGTTCGTCGCCGCCTTCGCGGCGACCAGCATCCCGTTGCCCGGCGGCGGATTCCTCGCAAGCTCGGCGATCGTCATGCTGATCGCCCTTGCGGCGGCGATTGTCATCGCCCACTTCACCCGGTTCGGCGCCAACATCTACGCGATCGGCGGCGATCGGGTTTCGGCGGCGCTGATGGGGGTGCCGATGCGGCGCACCACGATTGCGATCTATGCGCTCGGCGGATTTTACAGCGCCCTCGGCGGCGTGATCTACGCCCTCTATACGGCTTCCGGCTATCCGTTGGCCGGGACCGGAAACGAGCTCTCAGCCATCGCTTCGGTGGTGCTCGGCGGCACGGTGCTGACCGGCGGGGTCGGCATGGTCGCGGGGACGCTGTTTGGCGGCATGATCCTCGGCTTGATCGCCACTCTGATCAATTTCAACGGTTCGTTGAACGGCGCCTGGATCATGATCAGCGGCGGAGTTCTCCTCTTTCTGTTCATCGTGATGCAGCGTTCGCTGCTCTCGTCGTTCCGGCTGAGAGGCGGCGTCGCTTGAGATTTGCCGGAGGTCCATGGGGCGAGTTCCAAAACATTTGACCGCGGCGGCCCAGCGCGCCCGCGCCGGTTCGCAACGCCCGGCGGCCGACCGCGCCGAACGGCGCGACCGAGCGGCGCAGCGGTTTGAGCGCAATATCCATACGTCGCTTGCCGGGCGGCTCGGTCGCGAGATCGTCAGCGAGATTTATCCGCCCGGTTCGCTGTTGCCCAACGCCGCCGATATGTGCGCCCGTTTTTCGGTCTCCCGCACCGCGCTGAGAGAAGCCTATAGCGTGCTTACCGCCAAGGCGATGATTGTGGCGCGGCCGAAGATCGGTACCCGCGTGCGGCCCAAGGCCGACTGGAACATGCTCGATCCGGAGGTGCTCTCCTGGCACTTGCAGACCACGCCGACGGAGAGCTTCGTCGCCGAGCTGTTCGTGCTGCGCCAGATGGTCGAGCCCGAGGCGGCGGCGCTCGCCGCGAGGGCGCGCTCGCGCGCGACGATCGACCAGATCGCCGACGCCTATCAGCGCATGGACAAGTTCAAGGAAGGCGCAGGCGACCTCATCGGCGCTGATCTCGACTTCCATATGGGAATCCTCGAGGCGACCGGAAATCACTTTCTCACCGCGCTCGGCGGCCTCATTCGCACCTCGCTCGAATGCACGTTCGAACTGAGCTGGGAGGGCGCCTCGCGAATCCAGGACGACCGCTTGCATCAGCACCGCGGAATCTTCGAGGCGATCCGCGACGGCGCGCCGGAACTCGCCAAGATCCGCATGACCGAGCTTCTCAGCGACTCGATGAACGACGTCCGGCAATATCTGAGGCAGCGCGACGCCGCCAGGGAGCCGGCGTCGGCGCGACCGGTCTAGACGCGACCGCCGCGTCCGCCGTGCTCGAACCGAGCGCGGCTAAAGGTCAGGCGCCGCTCGGCTCCCGAGCCCGGAGGCGCCGCGCCACTTCATCGTCGGTGAGCCTCGCCTCGTAGATCGAACGCCGCTCGATCAGCCGCGAGGTCGCGGTGGCGACGATGATCGCGGTCAGCATCGGCAGGGCAAAGGCGCGAGCCTGGCCGGTCAATTCCATCATCAGCACCAGCGAGGAGACCGGTCCCTGGGTGGTCGCCGACAGCATCGCGCCGGCGCCCAGAAGGGCGAAGAGGCCGATTTCGCCTCCCGGATGAACCTGGAGCCAGAGCGCGCCCAGGGCTGAACCCATGAGCGCGCCGGCGGCGAGCGAGGGCGTGAACAGGCCGCCCGGCGCGCCGCTGGCGGCGGAAGCGACCGTCGCCAGCGGCCGCAGCAGGAGGAGGGCCAAAAGCGCCAGCGGCGCGAGCGGATGCAGGAACAGGGCTTGCGCGAGATCCTGGCCGTTGCCGAGCAGTTCGGGAAAGTCGATCGACAACAGTCCGACGACGACGAACACGGCGGGCGGAGCGACCAGGCGTCGCCAGCCGGAAGGGCGGGCCCGATCCGCCCATGCGATCGCCCGGACAAACGCGACCGACCACAGTCCGATGAACGGCGAGGCGATGACCGCCCACAGATAGACATTGGCCGGAACGGCGTAGACAGGAATTGCGTAGAGCGGCGCATTGGGGACGACGAAGCTCGCCGCCTTGACGGCGATGAGCGAGGCGGCAAGCGCCGGCACGACCAGTCTTAGCGCCAGCGCCCCACGCAGCACTTCGAGCGCAAACAGCGCGCCGCCGAGCGGCACGCTGTAGACGGCGGCCATTCCCGCGCCGGCGCCGATCGCGACCATGAGGCGGCGCTCATCGTCCGAGAGCCTCTGCAGGCTCGACGCCAGGTTGCCGAAAACGGCGCCGAACTGCTTCGGCGCGCCTTCGCGGCCGAGCGGGGCGCCCATGCCGACGATGACGATCGACAGCACGGCGCTGCCGAGCGTCCTCAAGGTCGGCAACCGTCCGGCCTCAAACCAGATCGCGGCGGTGATCTCGATGCCGTTGCCGCTGGTGAGCCGCCTCAGCAGCCATTGGCCGAGGCCGGTCGCGAGCCCGGCAGCGAGGAGCAGGACGACATGGCGCGCTGGACTGGCCTGCCGCGCCGCCTCGAACAGCTCCGACGGTTCGGCGGCGCCCCAGGCGAGCTCCTGCGCAGTTTTGAACAGCAGCGTGAGAAGCGCCGCGCCGGCCCCGGCGGCGAGCCCGGTGAGGACGACGGCGAACCAGAAGCGCAGGGCGCCGGGATCGCGCAGCGTCGCCGGGACTTTCGCGCCCGCGGGCGGGGGCAGGGCGGCGTCCGTCGCGGCGGGGGGCTCCGACCCTGGCTCCAATTCCGGCCTCCGCACGAGGGCGAGGCCGCCCGGCGCGCCCCCGCGGGAAGGCCTACCGCGGCATGAGGCGCCGCGCAAAGGCGCTCGCGCCGCCGCCTTGCGCCCCCCGCGCCCTTCCTTTAAGCGCAAACCCCATGAATCGCGTCGATTCGGGCCTCGGCGGGCGCCTGTGAGCGGGGCGCCGAAACCGGTCGCCATCATCATGGGCAGCCAGTCGGATTGGGCGGTCATGCGGCGCGCCGCCGAGACGCTCGACGCGCTCGGCGTCGGCTACGAGGCGCGGATCGTCTCT
Organism: uncultured Alphaproteobacteria bacterium; assembly: GCA_963794155.1. Classification (GTDB taxonomy): domain Bacteria; phylum Pseudomonadota; class Alphaproteobacteria; order Rhizobiales; family Beijerinckiaceae; genus Roseiarcus. Next base: position 266,815 of record CAWCCX010000017.1, read on the forward strand.
GCCCACCGCACCCCCGACCGCATGGCCGCTTTCGCCAAGGGGGCCAAAGCCGAAGGCTTCAAGGTCATCATCGCCGGCGCTGGCGGAGCGGCGCATCTGCCCGGCATGACGGCGGCGTTCACTGCGCTGCCGGTGTTCGGCGTGCCCGTCCCCTCGAAGGCGCTCTCAGGCCAGGACAGTCTCCTCTCGATCGTCCAGATGCCGGCCGGCGTTCCGGTCGGGACGCTCGCGATCGGCGAACCTGGCGCGGTCAACGCGGCGCTGCTCGCGTCAGCGGTGCTGGCCCTGGCCGACGAGGCTCTCGCCGTGCGGCTCGAGGCCTGGCGGGCCGCGCGGACGGCCGAGGTCGCGGAGCGGCCCTCGAACGAGGCCGGCTGAACAATGATCCTGAGCCCGGGCGCGACGATCGGCATTCTCGGGGCGGGCCAGCTCGGGCGCATGCTCGCCATGGCGGCGCTCAAGGTCGGTCTGCGCACCCACATCTTCGCCCCGGAAGCGGCGGCGCCGGCCCATGACGCCGCGGCGGCGCGGACCGTCGCCGCGTTCGACGATGAGGCGGCGCTCGCCCGGTTCGCCGAGGCCGTCGACGTCGTCACGTTCGAATTCGAGAATGTGCCGACCGCGACGGTCGAGTTTCTCGCGCAGCGCGTGGCCGTCCGGCCGGGCGCGCGAGCGCTGGCGCTGACCCAGGACCGGCTGACCGAGAAGACCTTCCTGCGCGATCTGGGTTTGAAGGTCGCGCCTTTCATCGGGGTCGAGGATGCGGGGGCGCTGGTGCGCGCGGTCGCCGAGCTCGGCCGTCCGGCGATCCTCAAGACCCGGCGGTTCGGCTATGACGGCAAGGGCCAGTCGCTGATCCGCGAGGGCTCAAACGTCGCCGCGGTTCATCGCACGCTCGGCCCGGCGCCGATGATCCTCGAGGGCTTCGTCGCCTTCGAGCGCGAGGTCTCGGTCGTCGCCGCGCGCAGCCTCGAAGGCCAGGTCGTCGCTTTCGATTTGAGCGAGAACGAGCACGAGCGCCACATCCTCGCTCGCACCCGGGCCCCGGCGCGGGTCGGTCCGGAAACCGCGGCGGAGGCCAAGCGCATCGCCGGCGTGGTGCTCGAAGCGCTCGATTACGTCGGCGTGCTGGCGGTCGAGATGTTTGTCGTCCGCGACCGGCGCGGCGAGGGGCTGATCGTCAACGAGATCGCGCCAAGGGTGCACAATTCCGGCCACTGGACGATCGAGGGCGCTGAGACGTCGCAGTTCGAACAGCATATCCGCGCGATCGCCGGCTGGCCGCTCGGCGCCCCGACCCGGCGCGGCCTGGCCGAAATGCACAACCTGATCGGCGAGGACGCGGAGGAATGGCGCGACATCCTCGCCCAGCCCGACCTCAGCCTGCATCTCTACGGCAAGCTCGAAATCCGCCCCGACCGCAAGATGGGCCACGTCACCCGCGTCTTCCCCGAGCCGCCGGCATTGTAGGCGCGCTCGGTGAGCGCGCCCAGACGCGGTCAGCGGCAGCGTCTACAAAGCGCCGCGGCCGCGCCTTGACAGCCCGACGGCCCCTTCACTATATCGCCGCCTCGCCTCGATGAGGCTCTCGAGGGCGCGCGGCGGGATAGCTCAGCTGGTTAGAGCGGCGGAATCATAATCCGTAGGTCCCCAGTTCAAGTCTGGGTCCCGCTACCAAACAAAATCAGAGACTTAGATCGGAATAGGCCACCTCAAGCGGCCTATTCCATGTTGCGCCGACCTTCCAACGTGCAACATGCAAGGCATTCGGGCGCGTCGGACATAAGCGCAGCGTAGCTGGGCGGCGAGAACGGAGCAAGAACGATTGCGCGTGGCGTGAAATCATAGGTATTAATACCTAGAAGGTTGCAGCTTCGGAACGCACCGGGCACGAAAAAGGGCGGCCCGAAGGCCGCCCCCCTGCTGCGCCCCATCCGGGGCGGGCGGCCGAGTCTATCACTCGACGCCTTCTCCTCCACCCTTGTTCATCTGAATTCTCCGTTTCCTTGAAAATACACAGCGCCATCAAGGCGCCGAAGCAAGAGGCGCTCAAGCGATCGCCCCACATTTACTCTGCGTTAACCAAACGGTACCGGTAAAGGGAGTGGCGGAAATAAGTCTTTTGATAGGTCTAAATCGGCGACGACTGTGACCGAGGCGCCACACAAGAAGCCCCCGCGCGCAAAATGGCCGCCGAGTCGCCCCGACGGCCAATCTGTGCTTGGTCTGTGAAACTCGCCCCGCCGGCCAATGGAGATGAACCGGCGAGGGCGCCGCTGCGGCGGCCCCGCAGCGGACGGGAGGTCAGGCGGCGCGTGACTGCCCGATCTCGATGAGCACGTCGATGAACGGCGTGACTCTCGTCCTTCCAATCCCGAGCGGGAATCGGCTCGTCCCAGCAGGTAGAGAGCGCGTCCTCCCGAAGCGTCGCGGCGACCGCCGCGACGAGCGCCGGCGTCCCGGCCTCTCTGACGTGAGCCGCGTACTGTACGCTGCTACGGGCCACGTTGAGTGGGGCCGTCCGCTTCTCAGCGCCCGGCCGCAAGCGCGCGGTCCAGCGCCTCCGCGACGTGGATCGCCTGGCGTTTGGTCGCATCGCGAATTTGATGGCGGCAGGAAAAACCGTCGGCGACGATGAGGGTCGCCTCCTCCGCCTCGCGCACGCGGGGAAGCAGCGACAGTTCACCCATCGCAAGCGACATTTCGTAGGTTTCCGCCTGATAGCCGAACGCCCCGGCCATGCCGCAGCAGCTCGACTCGATCGTCTGCACGTTAAGCCCGGGAATCAGGCGAAGCGCTTTTTCCGTCGCCGCCATGGCGCCCCAGCTCTTCTGATGGCAATGGCCGTGCAATAGCGCCTTCGCCGCGATCGGCGCGAGTTCAATTCTGAAGCGCCCTGCATCGCGTTCGCGGGCGACGAACTCCTCAAACAGAAACGCGCAGCCTGCGACTTTGTCGGCGCTCTCGCCCAGCCGCATCGCGGTCGCCTCGTCGCGGAACGTCAGGAGGCAGCTCGGCTCGAGACCGACGATCGGAATGTTTCGCGCCGCGAACGGCGCGAGAACGGCAAGGGATCGCGAGGCCTCGAAGCGCGCCTGCTCGACCAATCCCGCAGCAAGGAAGGTGCGGCCGCAACAGATCCGCCGACCGGCGGCTTTCGGCACATGGACGCGATAGCCCGCCGCGACCAGAACCCGCATCGCGGCGTCGATTGTCTCGCGCTCGAATGTCGCGTTGAACGTATCGGCGAAGAGCGCGACTTCCGGCCCCGCCTCGGGGCCATGGGCTTCGCCATCGGAACGGAAACAATCCGGGCGCCAGGAGGGCAAGCTTCGCCCGGCGGCGAGCCCCAGCAGCCGCTCCGACAGTTTCGCGAGGAGGGGAACAGAATCGCGCAAATTCATGAGCGCATGCAGGCGAGACGCCGGCTTCGCATAGCGCGGCAGATAGGCGATGAGGCGCTCGCGCGCGCTCACGCGGCCGTCGCGGGCGCGCGCCGCGAGAACCTCGATCTTCATCCGCGCCATGTCGACGCCGGTCGGGCATTCGCGCCGGCACGCCTTGCAGGAAACGCAGAGCTTCAGCGTTTCGAACATTGCGTCGGACGCCAGCGCGCCGGGGCCGAGCTGACCTGATATCGCGAGGCGCAAATTATTCGCGCGGCCTCGCGTCACGTCGCGCTCATCGCGGGTCACGCGATAGGAGGGACATATCGCGCCGCCGGCGAGCTTCCGGCATTCGCCATTGTTGTTGCACATCTCGACCGCGCCTGAGATTCCGCCGGCGGGGCCGGGAAATGCGGACCAGTCGAGCGCGGGCTCAAATTCGAGGACGCGATAATCCGGATGGAAGCGAAAATTTGTCCGGTCGTCGAAACGCGGCGCGCGGACGATCTTGCCAGGATTGTAAAGCCCTTTCGGGTCGAAGCGGTCTTTCACCTCCTCGAACGCGCGCGTGAGCCGCGAGCCGAACATGCTTTCGTGAAATTCGGAGCGCACGATGCCATCGCCGTGTTCGCCGGAATGTGAGCCCTTGTAGGCGCGCACCAGCGCGAAGGCCTCTTCGGCGATCGCGCGCATCGCCTTGACGTCCTTGTCCAGTTTCAGATTGAGCACCGGCCGGACGTGCAGGCACCCTTCCGAGGCGTGCGCGTACCATGTGCCGCGCGTGCCGTGCTTTTCGAAGACTTCGGTCAGCCGGGCCGTATATTCGGCCAAATGCGGCAGCGGAACCGCGCAATCCTCGACGAACGAGACGGGTTTGCGCGCGTCCTTCATCGACATCATGATGTTCAGCCCCGCCGCGCGCATTTCGGCGATCGACGTCTGTAGCGCCGGGTCGAGCACGTCGACCACGCCGCCCCATTTCTTGCCCTGACGGTCCCAGCCGAAGCCGAGATCGCCGAGGAGCTGGGTCAGGCTGGACAGCCGCTTCACGTTCTCGTCGTCGCTCTCGGCGAATTCGACCACGAGGAGCGCTTCGGGATCGCCGCGCAGAAACGCGGCTAGCGTCGGCTTGAAGATCGCATTTTCGGCCGCAAGCCCGATCATCGTCCGATCGACGAGTTCGACCGCGATCGGCTTCAGCGCGACGATGTGCTGCGCGGCGTCCATCGCTTCGTAGAACGATCCGAAATGGCAGACCCCGACCGCGCGCCGCCCCAAGAGCGGTGAAAGCTTGAGCTCGATCGCCGTCGAGAAGGCGAGGGTGCCTTCGGAGCCGACGAGAAGATGAGCGAGATTGACTTTGCCGTCCGACTGGCTGCCCGGCGGCGTCAGCGCGTCGAGATTGTAGCCGCCGACCCGCCTATGCACGGCGGGAAACCGGGCCGCGACTTCATCGGCTTCGCGCGCGCCGATCCGCAATATGTCGTTAAACAGCGCCCGGCGCGGGTCGTCGGCGGCGAGGTCCGAAAGGTCGGCCTGAACCGCGCCGAAATGCGCTGGCGAGCCGTCGGCGAGAACAGCGTCGATCGAGAGCACGTTGTCGCGCATCGTGCCATAGCGAAGCGACCGGCCGCCGCAGGAATTGTTGCCCGCCATGCCGCCGATGGTCGCGCGCGATGCGGTTGAGATATCGACCGGGAACCACAAGCCCTCCGGCTTCAGACGGCGATTGAGCTCGTCGAGCACGACGCCGGGCTCGGCCCGACAGCGCCGCCCCGGCGTGTCGAGCGACAGGATTTTGGTCAGCCGCTTCGAACAATCGACGACCAGAGCCGCGTTCACCGTCTGCCCGCTCTGTGAGGTTCCCGCTCCGCGCGGCAAAACGGGAACGTTGCGCGACCGGGCGACGCTTAGCGCCCGCGTCGCCTCTTCGATCGAGCCAGGAATGACCACGCCAAGCGGCATGATCTGATAGGAGGAGGCATCGGTCGCATAGCGGCCGCGCGCGAATGGGTCGAACTGGACCTCGCCGGCGCCCTCCGCGCGCAGCGCGCGCTCCAACCCCGTAACCGAGCCGCCCATCCGGCTATTCCTCCGCTCGGTATTGAATGTCCCTAATGGGCTGAGTAAGTCAAAAAGGGAGGGTCGCCCTTCCGCCGCTCTTCGAGGGCGGGAGGACGGGCTTCGGAGGAAGCGTGAGATGAGCGGCAACGAAGGGCGCCGAGCGGGCCGGCATTTCCTGCAGATTCCGGGGCCGAGCCCGATCCCCGAGCGGATTCTGCGGGCGATGGACATGCCCGTGATCGATCATCGCGGACCGCAGTTTCAGAAATTGGGCCAGCGCGTCCTCGCCAAGATCAAGGGCGTCTTCAAGACCAACGCCCATGTCTTCATCTACCCGACCTCGGGGACGGGCGCCTGGGAGGCCGCGCTCGCCAATCTGTTTTCACCGGGCGACTCCGTTCTCATGTACGAGACCGGACATTTCGCGACCCTCTGGAAGAATATGGCGGCGAGACTGCGCTTGCGGCCCGAATTCATCGGCTCCGATTGGCGCGGCGGCGTCGATCCGCAGCGCATCGAAAGCCGGCTCAGCGAGGATGCGGGCCATTCGATCAAGGCGGTGTGCGTCGTGCACAACGAGACTTCGACGGGGGTGACGTCGAGGATAGACGAAGTCCGCAAGGCGATCGACGCGGCGGGCCATCCCGCCTTGCTGCTGGTCGACACCGTTTCCGGGCTCGGCTGCGCCGACTACCGTCACGACGAATGGGGCGTGGATGTCAGCGTTTCCGGCTCGCAGAAGGGGCTGATGCTTCCGTCGGGTCTCGGCTTCAACGCGGTCGGCGAAAAGGCGCTCAAGTTTGCGCGCAAGGCGGAGACGGCCAAGCAGTTCTGGTCGTGGGAGGAGATGATCGCCCCCAACGCGCGCGGCTTCTTCCCCTCGACGCCGGCGACGAACCTGCTCTACGGCCTCGACGTCGCCATCGACATGCTCAACGAGGAGGGCCTCGAGCGGGTCTTCGCCCGTCACCAGCGTCATGGCGAGGCGACCAGGCGCGCGGTCGCGGCGTGGGGCCTCAAGACGATCTGCCTCGACGCGCGACTGCATTCGCCCGTATTGACCGGCGTGATGCTGCCGGACGGGCGCGACGCCGACCGTTTCCGCGCAATCGCGCTCGACCGGTTCGACATATCGCTCGGCGCGGGGCTCGGCCGGCTCGCCGGCAAGGCGTTCCGGATCGGACACCTCGGCGACACCAACGATCTGACGCTCATCGGCGCGCTCGCCGGCGTGGAAATGAGTCTGCGCCTCGCCGGCGTCGATTGCGAGGCAAGCGGAGTGCTCGCGGCGATGACCCACTTGCGCGAGACTTCGTCGCCGGAGACCGCATAGCGCGCGTTCGCGCGCGGCCGGCCTTCCCATCCGCCATGATTGCTTGAGCAGGCGCGCTGACTGCTCGGCGAGTTTGCCGGCATAAGCATTAATCGGTATTGAAACATGGGCGGAGGAGGCGGAAATGGCCTTTTTTTCTTGCACGGTCAATGAAATCGGACCAGCGGCCGACGGCGCGGAAACGGCTGAGCCGGTGATCTACATGAACCTCACAGATACGGGGGGAAGTTTCGCCAATCGGTGGTTCTACGCCGCGGAGCGAAGCAAGACCCAGATGCTGTCTGTCGGCCTCGCCGCGATGTCCACGAACAGACCCGTCGAAGCGGCCATCGATACGCCCGACGTTCCCTATTCGAGCGTCAGACGCATGTATCTCATGGGGCCGGCGGGCAGCGGCGGGACGAAACTGGCGTTCAGCGGAAATATCATCGGAACCCCGACCGGCGGAAAAATCCTCGCTCCCATCGACATCAGCCCTTTCGCCAAGATTCGATTTTCGGTGACCACCAACGGATCGGGCAACATCCAATTCTATCTCCTGTCCGCCACGGACGGGCAGACCCAGAACGGACTTTTGCTGGATCAATTCACGCTGGGACCCCAGACAACCTCACCCGCGTCTATGACGCCGCGGGGATATCGCTCCTGATCCAAATCATTCCGAGCGACAGCAACAACCAGGCGATCATCGCCGTCTATGGCGCCTGAAGCGCTTTGCAAGCGCCGGCCGCCGCTCATCCGTCATGCGCGAGATGGCAGGCGACATTGTCGTAAAAGGCGGGACGCTCGGTCCTGCAGATCGCGATCGCCTGCGGGCAGCGGGGATGGAACGGGCAGCCGGGCGGGGGATCGATCGGGTTCGGCGGCTCGCCGCCGATCGGGTTGCGCGGGCGCCCGCTCATCGCAAGATCGGGCACGGCGTCGAGCAGCATCCTTGTATAGGGATGGCGGGGCCGCGCGAACAAAGCCTCCGTTTCGCCGATTTCGATGAGCCGGCCGAGATACATCACCCCCACCCGGTTGGCCATGAAGCGCACGACCGCCAGATTGTGGGTAATGAGCAGATAAGTGAGGCCGAGCCGGTCCTGCAGGTCGCGCATCAGGTTCAGGATCTGCGCCTGGATCGACACGTCGAGGGCCGAAGTCGGCTCGTCGCAGACGATGAAATCGGGATGCGCGGCGATCGCGCGCGCGATCGCGATCCGCTGGCGCTGGCCGCCGGAGAATTCGTGCGGAAACTTGCGCGCATCGGCGGGATGAAGGCCAACGAGCTCGAGCAGCTCGCCGACCCGGGCCGCGGTCGCGCGTTTGCCGACGCCGGCGCCGGGCTCGCGGGCGCCAAAGACGCGGATCGGCTCGGCGATGATGTCGCCGACCCGCCAGCGCGGATTGAGCGACCCGAAAGGGTCCTGGAAGATCATCTGGATGCGCCGCCGGATCGCGCGCCGGACCGCCGGATCGCCGGTCCGAGCCAGGTCGACGCCCTCGATCAGCACCCGCCCGGCGGTCGGCTCGATGAGCCCGACCACCATCCGCGCCAGGGTCGATTTCCCTGAGCCGGACTCGCCGACGAGGCCGAATGTCTCGCCGCGGAGAATCGTGAACTCCACGCCGTCGACAGCCGTGAGCAGGCGGCGCGGCTCGCCAGCGATGAGCCGCGAGAGAAAGGGCGCGGAGACGTTGAAGACCCGGCAGAGGCCGCTGACCGCGACAATGGAGTCGGCCCCGTTCAATTCCTCGCATCCGCGACGACGGCCGCCCGGTCGTAGAGCCAGCAGGCTGCCTCCCGATCGCCGATCGCGATCAGCGGCGGCCGTTCGGCGCAGCGCTCGAAGACCTTTGGGCAGCGCGGGGCGAAGGCGCAGCCGGGCGGAATCGCCGATAGCCGCGGCATGGCGCCGGGGATCTGCGCCAGCCTTCGGGCGGAGACCTCGAGCGTCGGGATCGCGGCCATCAGCCCTTGAGTGTAGGGATGCTTGGGATCGCGCACCACGTCGTGGACCTCGCCAATCTCAGCGATGCGGCCAGCGTACATGACCGCGACGCGATCGGCGGTCTCGGCGATCACGCCCATGTCGTGGGTGATCAGCATCACGGCGGCGCCGTGCCGGCGGGTCAGATTTTTCAAGACCGCTATGATCTGCGCCTGGACCGAAACGTCGAGCGCGGTCGTCGGCTCGTCGGCGATCACCAGCTTGGGCTCGGCGCAGAGCGCAAGCGCGATCACGACGCGTTGGCGCATGCCGCCGGAGAATTCGTGCGGATAGCCGTCGATGCGCTTCTCGGGCGAAGGAATGCCGACCTCGCCGAGCCACGCCATCGCCCGCTCCCTCGCCTCTCTCCGGGAGAGGGATTGATGCGCCAGGATCGTCTCGGCGAGCTGGTCGCCGATGCGCAACAGCGGATTGAGGCTGGTCATCGGATCCTGGAAGATGATGCCGATGCGCCGCCCGCGGATGTCGCGCATTCCCGCCGGCGGCAGGTTGTCGATCCGCTCGCCTGAAAGCCTGATTTCACCGCCGGCTACTCGACCCGGCGGATCGAGAAGGCCGATGATGGCGAGCCCGGTCAGCGATTTGCCGGCCCCCAATTCGCCGACCAGCCCAAGAACCTCGCCTGGCGCGATGTCGAACGAGACCCCGTCGAGCGCGGTGAGCGGCCCTTTGCGGGCAGCGAATTCAACTCTAAGATCGCGAACCGAGAGCAGCGGGCCGGTCATTTGAGCCTTGGGTTGAGCGCATCGCGCAACCAGTCGCCGAGCAAATTCACCGCCAGCACCAGAACCGCCAGCGTGAGGCTCGGAAAGGCCACGATCCACCATTCGCCGGAGAACAGGAAGTTCTGCCCGATGCGGATCAGGGTCCCGAGCGAGGGCTCTGTCGGCGGCAGGCCGACGCCGAGGAAGGAAAGCGTCGCCTCGGTGATAATCGCGAGCGCCAGATTGATGGTCGCGATCACCATGACCGGCCCCATCACGTTGGGGAGGATGTGTGAAGCGAGGATACGCGCGTGCGAGAGCCCGATCAGCCGGGCCGCCAGCACATAGTCGCGGTTTTTTTCGACCATCGTCGAGGCGCGCACGGTGCGGGCGTATTGCACCCAGAATGACAGGCCGATCGAGACGACCAGCACGCCGAATGCGGACGCGTCGCGACTCTCGGCTTTCATCACCGCGTGGGCGACGCCGTCCAAGAGAAGCGCGATGAGAATCGCCGGAAAGGTCAGCTGCACGTCGGCGATCCGCATGATGATCGAGTCCAACCAGCCTCCGGAATATCCCGAAATCAACCCGAGTCCGACGCCGATCGCGGCGCCGAGGGCGACGCTGCAAAAACCGATCGCCAGCGAAACGCGCAAGCCATAGAGGATCGCCGACAGGAGATCGCGCCCCTGGTCGTCCGTTCCGAGCAGGAATCGCGGGTCCCCGCCGGCGACGAAGCTCGGCGGATCGAGCGAGTCGGAGAGGAAATTGCTTGCCGGATTGAACGGATCGGTCGGCGCGATCCACGGCGCGAGCAGCGCCGCCAGGAACAGGATCGCCGTCACGATCCCGGCGGCGACGGTGATTTTGGATGTGAGGAAGCTCGCGAGAAGATCGCTGTCCTTGAGGCGGCCGATGAAGGTCCGCTCCGACCCGGACGCGCTTTTCTGCGCCGCCGCGATCTCGCTCATCTCAAGCCGGTGCGCGATGCAGTTGGACGCGCAGCCGGGGGTCCACGACCGCGTAGAGCAGATCGACAATGAGATTGATGATGACGAACAGGAGCGCGATGAGCAGGAGATAGGCGGCCATGATCGGAATGTCGGCGTTCTGAATCGATTGCAGGAACAATTGCCCCATGCCGGGCCAGGCGAACACCGTTTCGGTGATGATCGAGAAAGCAACGATCGAGCCGAGCTGCAGGCCGACGACGGTCATCACCGGAATGAGGGTGTTCTTAAGCGCGTGGTGGAAATGGACGGCTTGCTCGGAAAGTCCGCGGGCGCGAGCGAACCTGATGTAGTCCGAGCGCAGGACCTCGAGCATCTCGGCCCTGACCAGCCGCATGATCAAGGTCATCTGGAAAAGCGCCAGCGTGATCGAGGGCATGATGAGCGACTTCAAGCCGGAGGCCGTGAGCAGACCGGTCGTCCACCAGGGGCCGATGCGCACGACGTCGCCGCGGCCGAACGACGGCAGCCAGCCCAGCACGACGGCGAAGAGATAGATCAGCAGAATGCCGATCAGGAATGTCGGCAGCGATATGCCGATGAGCGACAGCGCCTGGAGCAGTCTGGCGAGCGCGCTGTCGCGGCGCAAGGCCGTGTAGACGCCCAGCGGGATGCCTGCCGCGAGCGACAGGATCGACGCGACGAGAGCGAGCTCGAGGGTCGCGGGCATGCGCGCGCCGATCAGATCGGCGACCGGCTGTTTGAACTGGTAGCTGACGCCGAAATCGAGCCGCGCCGCGTGGATGAGAAACTGCGCGGCCTGGACGATCACGGGTTGGTCGAGGCCGAGCTGATGGCGCAGCTCAGCGCGCTCCTCGACCGATGTCTCGACCCCCACCATCTGGTTCACCGGATCGCCGACATAGCGGAACATCGCGAAGGCGATGAGCCCGACCGCGATCAGCACGCCGATCGACGCCATGATGCGGCGCAGGATGAAGGCGATCATCGGCGAGGTCGCCGGTCGAAGCCTCGCCCTGATGGCGGCAAGCTCACGGGCGGCCGTTCCCGGTCAATCCTTCGTCACCCAGGCGAAGCGATAGGAATTGTTCGGCGGCTGAATCACATGGGTGGTCTTGGAGACGCCCCAGGCGAGCGCCTGCTGATGCAACGGAATGTAGCTCACGTCGTCGACAAGCGAGATTCGCCAGGCCTCGGCGAAGATTTCGTCGCGCTTTTCCTCGTCCGGTTCATCGAGCGCCTTGCGGGCGAGCGCGTCGACTTTCGGGTTGCAATAGCCGCCGACGTTGTTGCCGCCCCAGTTGGTCTTCGGATCGCGGCAACCCATGATGTATTGGAAGACGTTGAAGCTCTCGAGCGTCGAAGGCGTCCACCCCAGGAGATAGAACGAGCTGTCATAGCCCCCCGCGGCGGAGATCGCGGCGAAGAACTTCGATTTCGGCTCGGCGTTCAGATCAACCTTGACCCCGACCCGCGCCAGCATACCGACCACCGCCTGACAGATCTGTTCGTCGTTGACGTAGCGATCGTTCGGGCAATCGAGCTGGACCTCGAACCCGTCGGGATAGCCGGCCTCGGCGAGCAGCTTCTTCGACGCCTCGGGATCGAACGGGAAGCGATGGAAATCCTTCGACAGCGAGAACAGCGAGGGCGCGATCATCACCGCGGTCGGCGTCGCCTGTCCGCGCATGACCTTCTTGTTGATCGCATCCTCGTCGATCGCCTGATAGAACGCCTTGCGCACCCGCACGTCCTTGAACGGGTTTTTGCCCTTGACGCTCGAATGGCCGAGCTCGTCGCGCGTCTGGTCCATGCCGAGGAAGATGGTGCGGACCTCGGGTCCCGCGAGCACCTGCGTTCCCGGATTGGCGTTGACCCGCGCCTGATCGTTCAGCGGCACCGGATCCATCCAGTCGATTTCCCCGGAGAGCAGGGCAGCGACCCGCGTCGCCGCGTTCGGGATCGGCGTGAAGACCACTTGGTCAAGATTATGAACGGGCTTGTCCCACCAGTCCGGGTTCCTTTTCCAGATTGTTTTGACGCCGGGCTCGTGGCTGACCAGGATGAAAGGGCCGGTGCCGTTGGCGTGCAGCCCGGCATAGGGCGGGGTGGTCGCATTCATCGCCGTGGCTTCGGTCGCGCCATGCGCCTCCGACCAGCTCTTCGAAAAGATGCCCCAGGTGTCCCATTGGTTGATCAGCAGGGGATTGGGGGTCTTGAGGAGGAAGTCGACGGTGTAGTCGTCGACCTTGACGACTTCGGCGTCGGCGGGAACGACGCCCTTCAGGTCCGAGCCCGGGCCCTTCACGCGATTGACCGAGAAAATGACGTCATCGGCGGTGAAGTCCTGCCCCTCATGGAACTTGACGCCCTTGCGCAGGTGAAAGCGCCAGTGCAGCGGGTCGAGGACTTCCCAGCTCGTCGCCAGGGAGGGCTCGATCCTCAGATCAGGGCCGCGACGGACGAGGCCCTCGTAGACCGCCCCATTGACGGTCAGGCTGAAGCTCTCGTTGATCTGGTAGGGATCGACCGATTTGAGCTCGCCCTGGAAGGCAAAGCGCAGGATCTTCGGCTCGGCCGAGGGGGCGAGGCTCGGGCCCAGAAATGCGGCGAGGGCGATTGCGGCGAGAAACGGGAATTTCACGCTTCTCAATTTCATGAATTCTCTCCGCGAGTTCGGGCGTTATCGACGCGCCTGCGGCAAAAAGCTGGCCTGGACCTTAAGCAAAATCGAAGCCAGCGGTCCAGACGGCGTGAGCGACCCGTCAGATCAAGGATGCGAGAGGCGGCGCTCGCCTCTCGCCGCCGGCCTCGAGACGACGCGACGACCGCGATCCTTGCGAAACACCGGCCTGCGGCCAAATGTGCGCTTGCGCGGGCGACTTCGCCAGAATAGCGAAGGACCAAGACTATTGCGTCTTGAGGGCGGGCGAACATGAAACTCATCCTGGCGGTCATCAAGCCGTTCAAGCTTGACGAGGTGCGAACGGCGCTCGACCGGCTGGGCGTCAAGGGAATGACGGTCAGCGAAGCGAACGGCTACGGCCGGCAGAAGGGCCACACCGAAATCTACCGCGGCTCGGAATATAACGTCGCCTTCATGCCGAAGGTGCGGCTCGAGATCGCGGTCAGCGACCACGAAGTCGACCCGACGATCGAGGCGATCCGGGGCTCCGCGCGCACCGGCCAGATCGGCGACGGCAAGATTTTCGTTCTCCCGATCGAGCGGGCGATGCGCGTCCGCACCGCCGAGACCGGCGACGAGGCGTTGTGACCGGCGGGCGAGGCCTGGCGTCTAGCCTCCCCACGAGGCTCTGGAAACAATCGAGGAAAACGTCGCTTTCGCGGCGCCAAAGCCTTGGAACGGCCGCCAGTTCACGATCGAGGGTTTCGGAGCCGCGCGTCTTTGCGCCGGCGCGATCGACGTGACGGCGAGGCCGAGGCGGCGGCGGTCTTCCCCGAGGCCGAGTTCATGCGGCGAGGCCGGGTCGTGAATTCTGATGCTGATTTCGACCAGCGGGTCATCCGCGCCGCCGCGAGGCGGTAGGGGCGCCGTCACGACGGCGCCGGGAGCGGCGCCCCGGGCGATGCCCGCCGCCTCGGGAAACTGAAAACGGCAAGGCGCCTCGCCCCCGGCCTGGACCTCAAAGACGACCGGCCGGCCGGCGCTGAAAACCTGGGCGATGTCGATCGCGACGGCGTCAACCGTCTCGCCGCTCTCGGCCGGCCGGCGGAACCGGAGACGGGACTCCGTGCCGACGGTCCATCGTCCGAAGCCTTCCGGCGCGCCCCACCCGGTCCAGGCGATGACGTCGCTTTCCGGGCCGCCGAGCGGCAAGAGACGGTCGAGCACGGGCAAGCGCGCCGCGACCTCTGACGTCAGGAGCGCTTCGATAGAGTCGGCGCGCACTGCGCGCCGGCTGATATCGTTGACGGCGAGGCGTTCATCCGGGGTCGGCAGGCCGTCGAGACCCAGCCACAGCACGCCGAGAGCGCCTTCCTCGCCGTCCGTCCGCGGCAACAGCCGACCGTTTACGACGAAGACGTCCGCCTCCGGAGCGCTTCGGAAACCCAGGGTTTCGACGCGGCCGCCGGCCCACGCCCGCGCCCTCAGCCGGTCGCGAAGCTCGGGAAGAACCGCGAGCCGCATCCGCATCTGGAAGGGCTCGCCAGCTTTTCCGAGCGCAACCGGAACGCAGAACACTGAGACGTCCGCGTCGGTCCATCGACATCCGTCCTCCGGCAACCACCAGCCTTCGAGAAAGACGATCGTATCGGGAAACGCGAACCTCCGGGGGTGCTCGGTTCTGGCCGCAGTCAGAGGCTGGCCCTTGAGCGCGAGCGCGACGGCGCGCTCGGGCCCGAGAGAGGGAGCGATTGCATCGCTGGCAAAACCGCGCGCCTTGCGGCCGTTCGAACGCGCCTTGCGGTCGAAGGACGAGGACACGGAGAGTCCGCGCCGGCCAATCTCGCGATTCTGGAACATCCCTCGCCACGTCGGCATGGGCCCCAGAAGCCTGAAGGCGCCCGGCGGCGGGGGCGCCCGGTGACCGCCCGCGCCGTCGCGAGCGTTTTTCGAATCCAACGGTCGAGCTGGTGCTCGGCCGCGAGCCGATGAAAGAGCCGCCAATCCCACTCCTCGCCGGGGACGAGGCGAAACAGGAGATCGACGTCGGCGATCCAGTCGCTGCGCCGCTCGATATCGTCCTCGAACGCGTGACACAGAAGAATGAACAGGTGGTCGGTCGCGGAGGCGATCGAAACCGGCCTGCCTTCGAAGCTGGCGGCCACCGAGCGCTCCCGTACCCCTTCCGCATGCTGACGCGCTGCAATCGACGCGGTCGGCCGCCAATGCAGATCGACGCAGGTTCCGCTCGAATCCCACAAGCCAATGGCGTGATAGCGATTCATGTCGGCTTCCGAGAACGCCGCCTCATCCGCTCCGCTCCAGCCGGACGCGTTCAGGATCGCCATAGCCGCACGCGCCGAAGACCGGTGAATGAGCAGGTCGAAATCGGCCATCGGGCGGGTTCCGACCGCCTTGGGAAAGCGAGCGCTCATCGCGGCGCCCTTGATCAGGACGAAATTGATGTCCGCGCCTTCAAGCATATCGAGGACCGGCAAGAGCTTCCTGCGGCGGAGCGCGCCGGTCAGCCAGATATGCTTTGCCTGTCCTCCGATCCACGCCAGTCTCTGGTCGGAAAGGCCGAGTCGCCGCATGTTCTCGTGCAGGAGCGGCGTGAGGCGCAATTCCCGCCCCTCCATCCGGTCGGGATTGGCGAATCGCCGCCACTGGCCGAAAGCCTCGACGGCGCGACCGTCGTCCCTGAGGCAGGCTTCGAGCAGCCAGCGGGCGCGATCCGGCAGCGCAAGGCCGTTCATGAGGCGGTCGCGCGCGGCTTTCGTCGCGCGTCCAGAAACGCCTTCATCGTCATGAGATAGTCGCGGCGCTGCTGAATCCGATCCGACCGCCCCATGTTTTGCGCGTGAATGCGACGCCGGCAGACGACGTCCGGATGCAGGCGCCATCGGAACCCCTCGCCGAGGGCGCGGGCGTACCAGGCGAGAAAATCGGCGCTGCGCCGTTCGGGATCAAATCCGCCCAGGCGGCTGAATGCGGCCCGGCGGATCAGCATGCCGTTCTTGGTGAAGGCCGGCTCGGCCTTTTGCGGAATGCGCAGCCGCGACCGTTCGTCCTCGGGCAGGTCCGGGCTCGCAAAGGTTTCCATGAAGCCGAACACGGCGTCGAGTTCCGGATCCGCCGCCAGCGATTCGATCTGCCGGGCAAGCTTCCCCGGCGTCCACAAATCGTCGGCGTCGATGAAGGCGAGGGCGTCGCCCGTCGCCTCGGCGGCGGCGCGGTTGAGCGCGGCGCCCACTCCCGAATTCGCCTGCCGAATCAGGATCAGTCGGGTCCCGAAGCCGGCCAGAATCGCGGCCGACCGATCCGTCGACCCATCATCGACGGCGATGACCTCGAACGGGGCCGGCCGCTGGTCCAAAACCGACTGCGCCGCCTCGCTGACATAGGGCGCTGCATTCCAGCAGGCGAGAAGGACGGACACGCGCATCATTCTTCCCGCATCATGCTCGACGGCGCTCAACCGCCGCGCGCAGGGCCGAGAGCAGGGCTTGAGAGTTGCGAGCGGCGTTCCGCGACTGATTGGCGCCATGGACGCGATAGATCAGGGTGACGGCGTCAATGAAGAGGAGTCTCGCGCCGGCCTCCCTCAGACGAAGATGCAGGTCGAGATCTTCCGCGTAGTCGCGCCCGCTATCCATGCCGCCTTGGGCGAGCCAGCAGGATCGGCGGATCATAAGCGCGCCGATCAGGAACGGCGCATGGCTTCCGTCCGCGCGCCTGAGCCGTTCATCGTCAGCTGCGCCGGGCTCGAGAAGCAGGCGGAACGAGCCGCAGACGACGTCGGCCTCGGGATGCGCCCTCCAGGCCTCGAGCAAGGCGGCGTTGCGTTCCGGCGGCCAGAGATCGTCATGGTCGAGGAACGCCAGAGCGTCTGAGCGCGCCCGCCGCGCCCCGGCATTGCGCGCCGCGGCCGGGCCGCCGCGCGGCTGCGCGATCAGGACGACATCGGGATGCTCGCGTCGAACGATGTCCGCGCTCCCGTCCACCGACCCGTCGTCGACGACGATGATCTCGTCGGCGGGGAGCGTCTGGATCTTCACGCTGCTGAGCGCCTCGGAAACGAAACGCGCCCCGTTGTGGACCGGGATGATCACGCTGATGCTGGTCGGGGCGGCGCTCACCTTAAGTTCGCCATCAGTGCGGCGAGAGCGTCCTCGATGCGTGGCCCCGGATCGAACCGGGCGGCCGGCGCCGCCGTCAGGAGGCGCGTGAGCTTGCGCAGCCGCGGTTCCTTGGCGCCGGGGGTTGCGATGAAGGTGTTGGCCGCCATCGCCGCCAGAACCTTCGACAGCCGGATCGGGGCGAAGTCTGGCGCGGGATGTCCGCTCCGCTCGAGAAAGAGGAGCCGCGCGAGCCGGGCCGCGCCCGCGCGCAACTCGGGAATGCCCCGCAAGGTCAGCTCGTGGCGCCGTTCGTCGAAGTCATGCGAAACGGCGGTCAGCGCTCCCGCGAGGTTTGGAAAGCGCGCGACCATGTCGTCGCGCAGCCGCGCGGTCGCGAACAGCGGCGCGACCGCAGGCGCCTGCTCTCGGGAGTCGACCAGCACGTAATCGTCGCCGATGAACCGCCAGCCGGCGCTGAGGCCCGCAAGGCTGAGCGTGGTCTTGCCGGCGCGGCCGGGGCCGGCGAACAGGATCGCCTGATCCTTGAGCGCGAGCGCCGCCGCGTGAACGGCGAGCCAGGGCGAATCGTCGAACATCGCCTGCAGCGCCGGAAGGAACGGGCGCGAGCGCTCCCAGGCCTTGACCGCGCTTTTCTCGGCGACCCAGCAGACCGCGCGCCGGCTGGGCCGATCGACAACGTAAAGAGATGGCGAATGCCGACCCATCCACAGACAATAGCGGTCGGCGCTCTCGACCAAACGCATCTCCGGCTCTTTGGCGCTGAAACCGGGCAAGGGAAGCGGCTCCCTCTCGGCGCCCGCAAGGACGAAAAGCGACCAGGACGCGCGGCTGGCCGCAGGGGCCGGGTAGAAGGCGTCGGCGAACAGGGCTTCGAGGTCTTGGTCGGCGAAGTGAATCGCGATCGTGAGCGGGCCGGCTTCGACCATGCGGCTCGCCGCGAAGGTCCGGTCGGCCGTCGCGCCGACGAAATCCGAAGCCGCCGCTTCCGCAATGGCGCCGCCCCGCTTCGCCTCGATCATCTCAGCCGCGCGAACTCGTCCGCAGCTTGGACGAAGGGCCAACCGGCAGGCGACGCTTCATGGATCGGGTCGACCAGGAGTAAGCCCTGCAGATCGTCGAACTTCTGAATCGACGGCGGAGCGAACGCAGCGACCGAGATCGGGTCTGGGTTGGCGGGACCGGCCGTCTGCGCCAGGAGGCCCTCGTTGCGCAACTCGGCGATGAACCGCGCGACCTCGTCGAGGTCGGCTTGCGACGCTGCGGCGAATTGCCGGCCGGTATGTCCGCCGACCAAGGCGTTCCAGATCTCGGGCCCCGATCCGTCAAGGCTGTAGAAGAAGCCGAATTCCAGATTGGCGACGACCATTTCGTCGCCGAAATTCTCAAAAATGACTTCCGGACCGGAAACCGAGAAAACCAAATCGAGCGTGTCCCGCATGCGCTCTAAGAATTCCTTCCTGTCAGCGACTCTCTGCCGCAGAAAGAGGCAGATGACCCCTCGTGTCAACCGGGACTCTTACCTATGGCCGGCCCCCAAGACGGAGACGAAAGAAGGTTCGGCTCCGAACCCATCGATTGTGTGCGCCGAGGTTTCCGGCGAGTCGGTCCAGTCGGGCATCGGCCCATCTGGCTGCGTGATGTGACGCCGGTCACTGACAATACCTGCGCGCTCTGATTAACTACGACGATACCAAGGTTTCGGCGGTACCATTGTGCAATAGAGAATTCTTACCGCGTCCGATCTTATTTCTGTGACCCCCACGACGTCCGGGCCGGCCGCGCTACTCTCGCTCATGGGCCAGATTCTTGAGGGTCGAGATGAATCAAGAGAAGGTCGACGGCCCGCGAGAGAGGCCTACGGACGCCTATGCGGTATTCGCCGATCAGTTGGCGGAACGGCGAGAGAGCAAGACACAGCTCTTGCCGGGGGAGCAGGCGTTGAACCGGTCGGACCTCATTGTTCCGGACGCGGTTCCGGGCGCCGGTCGGCTCGGCATCGCCTTCGGCCTTGAGCGGCTGGGGCTCATTCCGTTCAGGGCTCCGGTGGCGACGGTTATCGTCGCGCTCGCGATCGCCGTCCTGGCCATCCTGGGAATCCAACGTATCAAGACCGACAACTCGCTGAGCCAGTTGTTCCGGTCCGAAGATCCGGCGTTCAAACAATTCGAAGAAATCTCTCGCCAGTTCCCGTCGAGCGAGTACGACGTTCTCATCGTCTTGAGCGGTCAAACCTTGCTCGACCGCGAATCGGTCGACAAGCTGCGCACGCTGGTCACTGATGTGCAGCTGATCGACGGAACGCGCGGCGTTCTGTCCATGTTTTCCGCGCGTGAGCCAGCCCCCGAGGGCGGCCTGCCCTCGCCCCTTTTTCCCGACCCCCTACCGGAGGGGAGCGCCTACCATGCGCTGGTCGACCGGGTGAAGGGCAACGAGATCATCCGAGGCAAGCTCCTCTCGGACGACGGGCGGCTCGCCGTCGCCATCCTTTCGCTCGAAAGCTCCGCCGTGGACGGCGGCAAACTCGATAGCGTGGTGAACGACATCCGCCGGACCGCGGACGAGGACCTGGAAGGGACCGGACTCACCGCGGAGCTGACCGGCGTGCCGGTCATGCAGCTCGAAATCCGACACGCGCTCGAGCGTGACCGCATCCTCTACAACGCCGTCTGGTTCGCGCTCGGATGCGTGGTCGCCGGGCTCTTCTTCCGCCGCCTGTCGCTGATGTTGGTCGCCGCCGGCCCGCCGCTGCTTGCGATCGTGTTCGCGCTCGGCGCGCTCGGATGGCTTGGATTTCGCCTCAACATGTTCCTGAACGTGATGACCCCGCTTATCATGGTGATCAGCTTTTCGGACAGCATGCAGCTCACCTTCGCGGCGCGCGATTAGTTGATGGCGGGCAAGGACAAGCGGACCGCCTTCCGCAATGCGATCCTGATCGTCGGACCGGCGTGCGTCCTCACCCACGCCGCGGCGGGCCTGTTCTTGCTCGGCCTTCTCACGTCCTCGAGCGACCTCATTCGGGGGTTTGGCGAAGCGGGATTTCTGTCGACCGCCATCGCGCTCGTCACAACGCTTTCGCTCGTTCCCGCGTTCGGCGTGCTGCTGATCCGCAACGAGGCGCGCCTGGTCGCGACTTTGAGGGCTGCGGATCCCGGCGTGGCGACGCTCCGCCGTTTTTGCGGGTGGATCGCCGGCCACATGGTCAGCCGGCCGGCGCTTTTTAGCGCCGTGGCCCTCGCGGTCGTCGCCGGCCTTGCCGTCTTCTACTCCGGCCTCCAGCCGAGCTATCGCCTCGCCGACCAGGTGCCCGACAAGGAGCGGGCGCTGTCGGCGAGCGGGCGGCTCGAACTCGCAGATCAGCGGTTCGAACCCGGTCCAGGTGCTCATCACATTCCCTCCTGGGTTGGGCCTTTACGCGCCCCAGACGCTGGCGACGATCGCCGACGTCCAAAGAGTTCTGGAGACCCAGCCTGGGGTCGGCAACGTGTGGTCGCTGGACTCCCTGCGGCGGTGGCTGGCCGAGCAGATGGGGGTGACCAGCGTCAGCGCGCTCCGCCAATACGTTGGCGAGCTTCCGCTCTTTCTCGTGCGGCGCTTCATCGCAGCGGACGAGAACTCGGTCGTCGTCTTCGGCCTCGTGCCCGACAGGAACCTGACGCAGCTCGTGCCGATCGTCGCAGAGCTCGATAAGCGGCTCAACGCCGTGCGCAAGGCTGACCCAGGCTACGGGATCGCCGTGACCGGACTCCCGGTGATCGCCGCGCGCAACAGCGCCGGCATGATCAACAAGCTCAACCGGGCGCTGACCATCGAGTTCGCTTTCATCGCTGGCTTTGTCGGGCTTGCGTTCCGCTCGGCCCGCATCGGACTCGCCTGTCTGCCGTCGGGAATCTTCCCGATCGTGGCCGCCGGCTCGGTGCTCCGGCTTCTTGGCTACGGGCTGCAGTTTTCCGGCGTCGTCGCCCTGACGGTCTCGTTCGGCCTCAGCTTGAGCGCGACCATCCACTTCCTCAACCGCATGACTCAAAGTCAGCGTAGCGGCGAGGACCCGGCGATCGCCGTCGAGGAGGCGACGGTTCTCATGGCGCCCGCGCTTATCCTGACCGCTCTTGTGCTCGCCTGCGGGCTCGCGGCGCTTGTCTTCTCCGACCTTCCGCCGCTTCGCCTCTTCGGCTGGCTGGGCGCGCTCGCCATGCTCGCAGCCCTTGTCGCCGATCTCTTGATCCTGAGGCCCGTCATCACTTTCCTGCTCCGCTTGAACTTTCGCCGCGCGCCGGCGCTCAAGCCGACGATCGTTTCATGATCGCAAGGTCCGCCAGGAGAACGACAGTGCCCATGACCCTGCTTTCGCTTCGCCGCCTGCGTTTCAGGCCGGCGCCGGCTATGGTTGTCGTGGCGAGTCTCATCGCTTCGCAGTCCGCCGCTTGGGCGGCGAGCTCGTTTGAGAAGTTCGTCGGCGCCTGGAGCGGCGCCGGCCAGATCGTTGCAACGAATGGCCACCGCGAGTCGATCCGCTGCCGCGCCCAATACACCGAGACGAAAGAAGGTTCGGCCCTGAACCAGTCGATTGTGTGCGCGAGCGAAAGCTTCAAGCTCAACATCACCAGCTACGTCGAAGCTTCCGGCGAGTCGGTCCAGGGAGTTTGGAAGGAGGCTTCGCGGGATGTATCCGGTCACGTGACCGGACATATCTCGGCAGGCCGCTTCGAAGGCGAATTCTCCGCCGCCACCTTTACCGCCGTGATCTCGATCACGTCGAACGGCC
Source organism: uncultured Alphaproteobacteria bacterium (assembly GCA_963794155.1). Classification (GTDB taxonomy): domain Bacteria; phylum Pseudomonadota; class Alphaproteobacteria; order Rhizobiales; family Beijerinckiaceae; genus Roseiarcus. Next base: position 288,803 of record CAWCCX010000017.1, read on the forward strand.
GGACCCAGGCGGTGAGCATCCAGCCCCGGGGCGGAGACATCTCCGACGTCAGCATCGAGCTCAAGCACAACGGCTGAAGAAGTCGATGTGGCGGTCTTCCGCGCGCGCCGGCCAGATCGGCGAGGGCGCCTGGCCAGCGCCGCTGGGAATTTGCGCGCGAGTTCACGGCAGTCCAAATTTGGCTTGGGCTGAACTTGCCTGATCAGCCGGTCAGCAGCGGCCCAGGCACAGGCCGCTCATTTCTACGCAGCGGCCAGGGGTGGCGCAAAATTGACGGAAGATCCCCGGGGCGGCGCAGGCGCAGCCAGTCCGGTCGCTTGCGACGTCGACGCAACGGCCGAGGCACACGCCGCTCATTTCTTCGCAGCGGCCAGCGGTGGCGCAAAATCTGCCGAAGATCCCCGGCGCGTCACACGAGCAGCCGATCTGGTCTCCCGCGGGGAAGGTCGCGTTATAGCTCCCCTTGCTGAGATCGGCGCTCAAAGCGACTGAGACCGCCATCGAAAAGAATGACGCGAGGACAAAGCGAAACAGGGATCTTTGCATCTTCAAGCTCCCCTCCGGCAGTCAGTTTCGCAACCGAACCACTTTGAATCAGTCTGGCGAGTGAACCACTTTGAAAAAGCGAAGTCCAGACGGGTTCGCGGGATGGACCGCCTCCGCCGGAAGGCCCTCGTTCCGCAACTCCGCGATGAAGCGTGCGACCTCCGCCGCGGCTCCGTCGGCCCTTTGCGCGGAGAGCAGCACCTCGAGGACTTACCAGGATCTCGAAGAGAAAATGAAAAGGGACGCTGCGACGAGCGTCAAACCGCCAAAGAACATCGGTCCGGCGGCGAAACGGAGATCAGGAATCCACCACGACATGGGCAACGATATGAGCGACGACAAAGCCGGAACGAGCAAAAAGAACATCGTGACAAAACCATTGTCATTGTCGGTCACAGTCAAGGCCACTTGATAGAAGACGCGCCCGGCCGCAGCCGCGGCTAGCGTCCCAATCAAAAGAAGCAGGACCGCCTCTTTCCCATCGCTAGCGATGGCCGGGACAGACCAGAGATATGCAGCCAGAAGAGTGCCCGGAATGAGAACGGTCGCCGAGACAATGAAGTTCGCCGCCATCGTCGCTGATTCGTCTAGTGCTCGGAACCAGTGTCCCACCAGGGTCCCGCTCAGCGCGAGGAAAATCGGAATCGGTATTGCGTACTTCCAGCTACCACGGAGAAGGCTATTGAGCAGTTCGTCGGGTGAGACCGCGCTCGAAGTCTTCGATCTGGCTCCATGCGATCAGCATTGCGCCGACGAACGCCACAAAGAAACACGCGCAAAACAGGAACGGCGATATGGGAATCGCTTTTCGGGAGATAACTCTCGCCACCAATGCCGCCCAAAACGGAGACAAATTCAGGATTGCGGCGATGATGATCGGATGAGCATTGCGCAGGCCGAGATTGTAGAGCGCCAGGCCACTGCACCCGATGACGGCGATCATTGGGACCGCCACTGAGCAGGCCTATGATCCCTCGAAAGATCTCTATGACTATGCGCAAACGAAGGCCGCGACCATGAACTATGTCAAGTCACTGGCCAAGCAACTTGCGTCCCGCGGCATCCGTGTCAACGCTGTTGCTCCAGGCCCGGTCTGGACGCCGCTCCAGGTAAGCGGCGGCGCGACCCAGGAGAAGATCGCCGAGTTCGGAGCGATGACGCCATTTGGCCGTCCCGGACAACCGGCGGAACTCGCCTCAATCTATGTGCAACTCGCGGCCGCGGACGCAAGCTTTGCGACCGGCCAAGTTTACGGCTCCTCTGGCGGTGGGGGGCAACCATAGGGCTACCCGTTGGTCTGAATGAGTAAGCAAACTTACGCGTCGCGCAAAGCAAATGCCCAGCCCGCCGGCCCGATGTCGGCTGGGTTGGGTGTCCAGCGGTGGCAAGCGCGCCAATTTCGTCGGGCCCTTTAGGCGCTCTTGCGCTGCGGACGGCTGGAGTCGACGTATTGTGTTGAAAAACTCGGATTTTCGCTTCGATCACAATTCAGAAGACCGCTGGCAGCCTCGATGGAAAATTCCTTGGGGGTTCGGCGGACGGGCCGCCTTTGCCGCGTGCGACCCTCCCATATGGCTTGCCGTGGCGACTACCGGCTTAGATCCCGCTATGGGCGCGAAAACGAGATTCTCGCGGTCACTCAATTTCCGAGTTTTTCAACACTATCGACGCAAAGCGGACATTTCGATTACGGAGTGGCGTCGGGTTGCCGGGGATGGCCTTGCAAGACCACCAAGTCGGCCGCTTCCTCGGCATCCCTGAGAAGCGTCTTGCGCGGCGTGCCTATCTGCGCGCGCATGGTAAGGGCACGAGCAAAATCAATGAGCTGGCTTGCGCGGACGGCCACAGGAAAGTCGGACGGGATTTCTCCCGCGCTGATCGCGTCCCGGAAACGACCTTCCACCAGCGCTGCAGCGCCGGCGGCCGCGTTCTGCAGGAACTGCCGGACCTCAGCGTCGTCGACAAGCGGGGCGACGCACACGAGAAGACATCCCCGAGCGCATCCTTTCCTGCTCGCAGTCTCGACGGCGTGCTTCAGGAAGCGGGCGAGCGAGTCGCGAAGCGTCTGCGGCGACAGCAGCGCCTTCGCGGCGAGAGCGCCTTTCTTCTCCGCATAATCCTTGAGGACGCGCAAGAATAACGTCCGCTTGTCGCCGAAGACTGCATACAGGCTCGGCCGTCCCACACCCATTCCGGCGACAAGATCGTCGATCGTGACGCCGTCGTAGCCTTTCAACCAGTACACCTGGGTCGCCCTTTCCAGCGCCTCCGTCTCGTCGAAGCTGCGCGGCCGTCCACGCGGCTTAGGGGCATTCTGAACCATTCAGTTAAAAACTCCTTGCAATGCATCTTTGATTGCGCCAATATATAACTAAGTAGTTCGAAATTAGCAAGCTTGCCCTGGCCTCGCGGGGCCTCACGACTCGACCTTCCCCCTTCATCACGGAGCCGCCTATGGAACATTCGATCGCTCTCGTCACCGGCGCCACCTCCGGGCTCGGTTATGCGGCAGCCCGCACGCTTGCCGGAGAGGGCTGGCGCGAGATCATCGTCACTGGCCGCAGCCTGGGTCGGGCCCAGGAAACGGCCGCTGAGCTCGCGGCTGAGACCAAAACACAGGTCTTCACGCCGTTGGAGCTGGATCTGGACACGCCGTCCAGCGTCCACTCCGCGCTCGCCGAGCTTGTCAGGCGAGGTCGGCCGGTCGATTTCCTACTGCTCAATGCCGGGATGGTCCCTGGCAAGGCGCGCGTGCTCACTGCAGCGGGCGTCGAGGCTTCTCAGGCCCCGCTCATCGGCCATCATCAACTGACTGTCGGGTTGCTCCGCGCCAACCTGCTGAGCCCCAACGCGCGGATTGTTATCGCCGGCGCGGAACCTGCCCGAGGGGGCGTACCCCTGTTCAGCTACACCGACGTGCCAGCCTTCGCGGCCAAATACCACCAGGGTGACCGAACCGCCGCTGTGGAAGCCCTGCTGCGCAACGGGCCGAACGTGAGGTACGTGCCCAACAATGCGTATGCCGACGCGAAGCTCATCATCGCTTGGTGGGTCGCGGCGCTGGCGCGCCGACTACCCTCCGGCATGGCCGTGTACGCTGTCTCGCCCGGTGCGGCGACCGACACCAAGGTGGTGCGAAACGCTGGCCCGGCGTTGAAGTATCTGTTTATCCCAATCGTGAACCTCATTCCCGGCATGAATCAGACGCCGGAGACCGCGGCCCGTCGGTACCTCCAGGCGTCGGAGTTCGCAACCGACGTCTCAGGGCAATTCTTCGCCTCGGCTCAAGGGAAGTTCTCAGGCCCAATTGAGGCGCAGCGCCACCCACACCTCCACGATCGCGCCAGCCAAGAAGCCGCGTGGCAGGCCGTCGTCAAGGTCTCCGGCGTCGACTTGTCTTCCCCAGCATCCGTGAGTGCCGTGTCCTGAAGGAGCGCCGGTCGCGGCGAAAGGGTCGCGGTGACTAGCATCAGCCAGCGATGCGGAGCTGCGTGCTCGTCCGCGGGGTCCTACGGTATTTTGAAATAAATAGTTCAAAAATTCCTTGACCGCAGCCTCCGCGCCTGATTATCATACAAAACAGTTCAAAATTAGCTAGGCGCCCTGGCGTCGCAAGGAGAGTACGCATGGAACGGCACGAAGCGAAGCGGGCGGTGATCATCGGCGGCACCAGCGGCATGGGCCTCGCGACGGCGAAGATGCTTCTCGGTGGGGGCGCGCGCGTTCTGGTGACGGGTCGCTCGCAGGCCGGCCTGGAATCGGCGCAGAAAGAGCTTGGGAATGACGCCATCGTGGTTTCGAGCGACGCGCGCTCGTTGACGGACATCGACGCGCTCGCCTCTCGGGCGAAGGCCGAGTTCGACACCTTCGACCTGCTCTTCGTCAACGCCGGGTTCAGCACCCCAGCGCCTCTTGAGAGCATGACCGAGGCTGTCTACGACGAGATGTTCAACTTGATCGCCAAAGGGCCGCTTTTCGCGGTGCAGAAGCTCACGCCGTTAATAAACCGGGGAGGCGCTGTCGTCCTCACGACTTCGATCGCCAACGTCAAGGGAATGCCCGGCAACGCCGCATACGGAGCCGCCAAGGCTGCGCTGCGATCCTTCGCTCGGACGCTCGCCGCCGAGCTGCTTCCTCGGGAGATTCGCGTCAACGCGGTGACGCCCGGCCCCACCGACACGCCGATCATCGGCAAAATGTTTCCCGATAAAGACGCGGTCGCCCAGCTTAGGGAAAAGATGATCGGTATGACCCCGATGAAGCGCTTCGGGACGTCGGAGGAAGTCGCCAAGGCCGTCCTCTTCCTCGCGTTCGACGCGACCTTCACAACCGGCGCCGAACTACCGGTGGACGGGGGTATGTCGCAACTCTGAAGGCAGCACGCGAAATGCATCGAAATTTAATCTGAGGAGCCAATGACAGACACAGCGAACCATCTGGTCCCAGAGCAGGGGAAACTTCATCGCGCGCTCGCGGTCGTCTTCGCCTGGTTGCAAGCGATGGAATACACCAGCTTTGACTACACTCTCGATCGCATCGAACGCTTGGAACGGGAGGTGGGACAACTAAAGGAGGAACTGCGCCAAAGCCGCGATACGGGGCCCGTCGATACTCACAACGGTAGCGCCGCTGGGCTGGAACATTGACGGCACCGGTGAGTCGCCTCGTTCCGCGCGCGTCGCGGACCAGAACGGGCCTATCTCAAAACCTTGATTTTTGCACCCGCTACGCCCGCTTCGGGTCGATTTTGCAGTCCCGGAATGTCCGCTGTTTGCGGATAGTGTTCTCTAATGGGTCAAGGCGGAAGCTCTTCGGGTGTCGACGCTTTCGGGTGCCTGCGTTCTCTGCGTGCTCGTTCGGCACTTGATGGGGTAAGCTGGGTGCAGCGCGGCTCGGTTGAAATCGCAGTCGGCCAACGGCTGGCCCCTGCTACACAATCCACGCCGTCGTCTGCTCCCTCCCTTGGGCGTCGCTCCGCTTGGGAGCTGGATTCGGCCTCCTGTCTCGTGGCTTGCAGGCTTAGGCGAACTCGAACTCCGTCCCGTCTCGAAGCATCGCATGCATGATGATCGCGAGGCGGCGAGCCAGAGCAACCCTCGCCTTGCGCATCGTTGACCGCCTAGCGATGGCGAAGGCCCAGTCCTTCAGCTTGAGCTGGCCCTTGTAGCGGGTCAGCATGACGTTGGCGGCCTCGTACAGGAGGGTTCGCACCCGCCCATCCCCGCATTTCGAGATGCCGCCGGTGTAGTCGAGCTCTCCCGACTGATGGCGCTTTGGAACCAGCCCCAGATAAGCGCCAATATCTCTGGATCGGCGGATGCGCAAAGGATCGTCGATCGCAGCCACAAACGCGAGCGCTGTCAGTTGGCCGACGCCTGGGATGGTCATGAGCCGGCGGCAGGCCGCCGAGGCTCTTGTCATATGTCTCATGTCCGCGTCGATTGCAGCGACCGCCGTCATCACTGCGGTTCGTGCCGCAAACAATCCCCGCATGGCGGCAGAAAGACCGGCGATCTCCTCGCTTGCCTTGAGAGCCTGATCGATGAACGCTGCGGTGAGCGCGCGTGGCAACCGAACCCCGAACACAACCGCCAAGCCTCGGATCTGATTTTCCAAGGTTACTCGCTGGCCGACAAGCTTCTTACGCGCGCTAATCAGCGACCGGAGCGCATGAGCTTGCAGCGACTTCACATGCACGGGCTTGAAGAAGCCAGTACGGGCCAAATGCGCTAGACCTCGCGCGTCGTTGCGATCGGTCTTGTGGGTCGCCAGTGACCTGAGCGCTTGGTAGGCCTGCCAACTCTCGACGCATACCACGGGAAGGCCCAGTTGGCTCAACCCGTGAAACAGGATCGGCGCCATTCGCCCCGTCTCAAACACGATGCGACGACAATCTGGCGCTTTCGCCAATTCGATAGCGATCGCCGCCGCCGTCGAGTCGGTTTTGCTTTCGCGAACCACCACACCTTCGCGGTCGAGGACGCAGATATGGGTCTCGTCCATCGAGATATCGAGGCCGGCAAAATAGTCCATTGAACGGTCTCCTCTTCCAATGACGGGCCGATCGTAGCGGCCTTCGTGGAAGAGCTCCGCCCATTACCCCATGTTGAAAAACTCGGATTTTCGCTTCGATCACAATTCAGAAGACCGCTGGCGGCCTCGATGGAAAATTCCTTGGGGGTTCGGCGGACGGGCCGCCTTTGCCGCGTGCGACCCTTCCATAGGCCTTGCCGTGGCGACTACCGGCTTAGATCCCGCTATAGGCTCGAAAACGAGATTCTCGCGGTCACTCAATTTCCGAGTTTTTCAACGCTATTTGCGCGAAGCGGACGGCTGGTGTCGACGAATACTGTTGAAAAACTCGATTTTTCGCGTCGATCACAATTCAGAAGATCGCTGGCAGCCTCGATGGAAAATTCTTTGGGGGGTCGGCGGAAGGGCCGCTTTTGCCGCGTGCGACCCTCCCGTATGCCTTGCTGTGACGACCACCAGCTTAGATGACGTTATGGGCGCGAAAACGAGATTCTCGCGGTCACTCAATTTCCGAGTTTTTCAACACTATCGACGTTAAGCGGCCATTCCAAATCGCGACGCTGGACCTAGCAGTGGGTGGGTTAGCCGCCCTTTGTGGACTCGATCGTCGAAACGGCAAAGATGGTAGTCAACTTGTCGAGTGGAAGCCGAAGTTTAAACTCGGACATTACCGAGCTCTGCCCGCGCTGGCGCGAACCTCCGTTCGCTGGCATAAGTCGCCAATGATTCGCAGCGTGACCGCGCTCGCCGCGAGCACCGACGCGGGCGCGCCGGCCGACCCCGGATTCGGGGTCTATGTCCATTGGCCGTTCTGCCTGTCGAAATGTCCCTATTGCGACTTCAACAGCCATGTGCGCGGCGCAGCGATCGACGAAGAGCGCTATCTCGCGGCGTTTAAGGCCGAGATCGTCCACCGCGCGGGGCTGGCGCCGGGCCGGAACGTCCGCTCGATCTTCTTCGGCGGCGGCACGCCCTCGCTCATGCGCCCGGAGATCGTGCAGGGGGTCATCGACGCCATCGGGGCCGCCTGGCGGCTCGATCCGGAAGCGGAGATCACGCTCGAAGCCAATCCGACCAGCGTCGAAGCGGGGCGGTTTCGCGGCTATCGCTCAGCCGGCGTCAACCGTCTGTCGATCGGCGTCCAGGCGCTGAACGACGCCGATCTCAAGGCGCTCGGGCGCAAACATACGGCCGCCGAGGCGCTGGACGCGGTCGCGCTGGCCGCTTCGCTGTTTCCGCGGTTCAGCTTCGATCTCATCTACGGCCGCCCCGGTCAGGGCGCGGCCGACTGGCGCCGCGAACTCGCCGAAGCCCTCGCCCATGTCGGCGACCATATCTCGCTCTATCAACTGACCATCGAGCCCGACACCATCTTCGAGCGCCTGCGCGACGCGGGCAAGCTCGAGCTTCCGGACGAGGATTTGAGCCTCGCCCTGTTCGAGACGACGCGGGAGGTGACCGAAGCGCGCGGGCTGCCGGCCTACGAGGTCTCGAACCATGCCCGCCCCGGCGGCGAAAGCCGCCACAACCTCATCTATTGGCGCTACGGCGAATATGCGGGCGTCGGCCCCGGCGCGCACGGGCGTCTCATCACGGCGAAAGGCCGGCTCGCGCAGGAGACCGAGCGCCACCCGGAAATGTGGCTGACCCAGGTCGAGAGCGAGGGCCACGGCTTGGTCGAGAGCATGGCCCTGAGCCGCGAGGAGCAGGGTGACGAGTTCCTGCTGATGGGCTTGAACTCAGCGAAGGCGTCGATCCGCGGGCGTTTGAAAGGCTGACCGGCCGAGACATCGATCCGGCCCGGGTCGCGAGCCTGATCGAGGACGGGTTTCTGGAGCGCGACGAGCGCGGCCGCATCCGCGTCACCGCGACCGGCGCGCCGCTGCTCGACATGGTGGTCGCCGACGTCGCCGCGTGACCGGCTCGCGCGGCGGCCCCGCTTTATTCGCGGCTCAGCTCGGCCTCGTCGGCGAGCTCTTCAAGTTGCAAATATCGCCCTGGATCGGCCGCGCATTTTTCAAATTCAGCATCGCGTTCAGGAATCTTCAGGCCTTGCGCCTTGACCGCATGATGGCAAAGGACGAGCGCCTGCCGCGCCTCGCAATATCCGCCGCACCCGGCAAAAGACGGCCCCATGCCGACGAGCCCGAACGCCAGCGCCATCGAAGCAACAATGACCAGACGGGCCGCAAACACCCTTGCGGGAGCTCCAATCACTTGCGCCTCCTCTCAATCAATGGACGTCTCAATTTTCACGCCGCGGACTTTGCCAGGACATTCGGGCGTTTTTCAGCCGGGAAACCGGCCGTCGGGCTTCGACGCCGGCCGCGGCCGTCGAGGGCTCTTATTCCACGTTATGTTTATGGCTAACTATGCGAGACTGTGACGGCCGTCACAGCGGTCGGCGGCCGGTTATGCTGTACTGCTTGTCAAGGGAGAAATCGTCATGACGAGCATTCAGATGTACGACAATTTGTCGAGCGGACTTCTGATCGATGATCGCAACGAGCGCCCGCTTCTGGTCGCTCTTATCGCGATTGCCGCTGCGTGGTCGGTCGTATTCTTGCTTGGGCTCTGAACGCCAGCGTCGCCCGAGCGGGCCGACGGACGCCAAAGCACGCGCCGGCTATGATGCCGCCTAGGTCGCTGCTCGTCGGCTAAAATTCCCTGCTCGCGCAAAAAAATTCCCTGCTCGCGCAAAAGAATTCCCTGCTCGCGCAAAAGAATTCCCTGCTCCGGGCGAGAAAATTCCCTGCTCGGTTGCCTCCTATGAGGCGCGGAATCTGGGTGTTTTTCGCCCCAAAAAGGCCGGCCGCCGCGCCGGCTCTCGCTCTCCTTCCCTTTGGTAGCGTCTGAGCGGGTCCTCTAATCCTCATTGTTTCAAAGGCTTATCAGCTTTGCCAGTTTTTTCTTTTCCAGAAACGAGATTGATGCTAGGGTGGATAACAGATTTCCAAACTTGCTCGGGATCGACGGCGACGAAAAAAATTTCGCATTTTGTTGTTTCGCAGACTTTCGATTTGCCGTCGGACATATCACACAATCAATATGTTAATTACTATCGCTTGACGCTCTTCCTCGCCGGCTCGGGGACGAAACTCAGGCGACCCTTCGTGGTCAGCCGCACGAGGGCGCCGCCGACATTGGCGCCAAAGGCGCGGCGTTCCCGCAGAGCCTCGCCAAGGCCGAGCGCCAGCGCCTCGATCTTCTCGAGCCCGATCCGGCTCGGATCGCGCCCGCCGGCAGCGGCGATGCGCAAGCTGAGGATCCGCTGCACGATCGCGATCGGCGCCGCGTAAAGCGCGCGGGCGTCGATCGGGCCTTCCGCGCCAAGCCGCGCTTCGACCTCGGCCGTCAGATGCGCCAGCGCCTGCTCGGTTTCGCCGGCGCGGCGCGCCAGCCGGTCGAGGGCGTCGGCGTCGAGGCCCTCCTCGCCGAGGCGGGCAAGAAGCGCGCGCAGGCGGGTGCGGGCGAAGCGCGGGTCGGCATTGGACGGGTCGTCGATGAACGGCGCGCCGCGCGCGCGCGCAAAGGCGATGAGCTCGCTTTTCTTCAAGCCGATGAGCGGCCGGGCGATCGTCATGCCGTCGCGCGCCGTCATGAGCTCAATGCCGCGCAGTCCGGCGACGCCGGACCCCCGCAGCAGACGGAACAGAACCGTCTCCGCCTGATCGTCGGCGTGGTGGGCGGTCAAGAGCGCGTCGGCGCCGATCGCCTTCGCGTGATCGATGAGCAGGCGGTAGCGCGCCTCGCGTGCGCGCTCCTGCAAGCGGCTCGCGGGCTTCACGCCCTTCCATTGAAGAATGCGATGATTGACCTTAAGCCGCGCGCAGAGCGCCGCGACCGCCTTCGCCTCCTCCGCGCTTTCAGGCCGCAGCCCGTGATCGACCGTCGCCGCCTCGATGCGCGTCCTGCCGCGGCGCCTCGCCCATTCGGCCGCCATCAACACGAGCGCGGTCGAATCGGGACCGCCCGAGACGGCGATCAGCAGCGACTTCGCCGGCGCGAGCGGCGCAAACAGCGCGTCGATATGAGCCGCCGAAGGAGCGAGCGAGCGCTGGGCGCTCAACAATGATCCTTGGCGCTCTCGCGCTCGGCGAGCTTCTTCACCGAGGCCGATGCGGCCGGATAGCGTTTGCCGAATTCCGTCAAGGTCGCGCAGGCCTGTTCGGCGTTGCCGAGGGCGGCGAGCGTCTGGCCGAGCCGCACCATGCTCTCCGGCGCCCGCGACGACTTGGAATAGTCGGTGGTGACCTTGAGATATTGCTCGGCCGCTTCGCGCGGGCGCGAGCGCTGAAGATAGGTCTCGCCGACATAGAATATGGCGTCTGGGGTCAGCCGGTGAGACGGATTGGCGGCGAGAAACGCCTTGAACCCGGCTTCCGCCTCCGGATATTGCCCGGCCTGCAAGGCCTGCAGCGCGGCGTTGAACTGGTCGCGCGGCTGATCGAGCATCGCCACCCCGGAGCCGACGATGGTGGGGCCGGTCGCGGGCGGTGGTCCCTTGCCGGACTCAGGCGCCGTGGCCTTGCCGAGTTCGAGCGGGGCGCCGGCCAGAGGCGCGGGCGTCCCGCGCGCCAGCGGCGCGCTCGGCGGCGTGGTCCCGAGCGGCCGCGGAGCGCCGGGCGCGTCCGGGTCGGCCTCGGGATTGAACGCGTCCGACTTCCTCGGCCTCAGCGGCGCCGGCGGCTCGCTCGGCGCTGCGGGCGACTCGGCGACGTCGGGCGCCGGGGGAGCGCCCTCGGAGCGGTCGCCAAGCCGGAACTCGACGTCCTGGCGGAATTTCTGCAGCTCCAACTCAAGACGATGTTCTGCGTTTTCCAATTCCTCGATCCGGCCGTTCGCCTGCCGGAGCTCCTCCTCGAGCCGGTTGACGCGCAAGACCAGATCCGCGGCTTGGTTAGGATCGCCTCCGCTCGGAATGTCGGTCGGCGGCGCTGACTGGCGGTGGAAGGGATCGAACTGCGCTTGCGCCGGCGCCGCGAGCGCAACGCAGGCGACGAGCGCCGCCATGAGGTGCGGGCGAAGCAATGACGTCACTGGCGGCTTCCTCGGTCGGGCCTGTTTCGCGGGCCCATAAGCCCCGCGTCTGTCGATTTCAAGTCAGGCCGCAGGCTTCCACTCATACTTGTCCAAACCGGCTCAACTGCTTCCGGGCGCGCCGCCGAGCACCGTGACGGCGCGGCGGTTCTGCGACCAGCAGGAAATGTCGTCGCAGGTCGCGACCGGCCGCTCCTTCCCATAGCTGATCGTCTTCATCCGCGACGCCGCGACGCCCTTGGCGGCGAGATAGTCGTGGACCGCCTGGGCGCGCCGCGCGCCGAGGGCGAAATTATATTCGCGCGTGCCGCGCTCGTCCGCATGGCCTTCGATGGTGAAGCTGTAACGGTTGTACTGATTGAGCCACGCTGCTTGCTTGTCGAGCGTCGCCTGGGCGGTCGAGGAGAGATCGGTCTGATCGGTGTCGAAGAACACGCGGTCGCCGACCGTCTGACTGAACTCCTGGATGCTGCCGGGGCCTGCCGCGCCATAGCCCGCTGCGAAGTTGTTGTCGGTGTTGTTGTGGGAGCACGCGCCAAGGCCCAAGCCGAGCGCGAGCACCGCCGCCAATGCGATCGAGCTCCGGGCCGTGTTCACGTCCATGCTGCCACTCCTGACGACGTCTCGCTCGTCCGTGAGCGTGCCGCCCTAAGAGTTAATGCAAGGTTCCGATAAGCTTACCGGCGCCTTGACACGTGAATACGAACGCCACGCAACCCTCGGGCAGCGTTAACATCGAATTAATGGCCATATTGCGGCGCAAAAGGCCTTGTGCTCGCCCAGGTTGATCGGCATTCTCACGCGCTTGTGAACACTGGTTATTGCGGATCGTCTTGAGATGAAGCGCGTGAAGGTTAGGCGAACGGCGCTCCTGGCGCTGGCGATGGTCTTTCTGGCGGCCGCCTGGGTCTGGGACCTCTTCATTGCGGTGTGGCGGCTGCTGGTCAGCTTCATACCTTGGACGCGGTTCAAGCGTGCGTTTGCCGCGCTCGTCGACCGGCTGCCTGCGCCGCTTGTGCTCCTCATATTCCTGGTGCCGTTTCTGATCGTCGAGCCGCTCCTTGTGGTGGCCACGATCGCCGTCGCGATGGGCTACGTCGTCTCCGGAGCAATCGCCTGGATCGCGCTCAAGCTTCTGGCGGTCGGGCTCATTCCGGCCATTTTCGATTTGACCCAGCACCGGCTGATGACCATGCCGTGGTTTGCGCGGTGCTACGACAAGGTGATGGCCTACCATCACTACGCCGACCAGATCGTCGCGCCCTATAAGCAAGCCGTAGCTGCGCTGACGCGGCAATGGCGGCGGCGCGCGAGCGTGGCGCTGCGGCGCCTGCCAGGCGCGCGCGGGGTCGCGGCGCACTACCAGGGCCTGCGCGCGCGCAAGGGTTGACAAGCCGGCGTGTCAGCTGGCCTCGCCGTGGCGAGCGCATAGGGGCCTGGTTGACAGACCGCTCCGGCAGGCCCAGATTTGCCGCGCTCGAGGGGCGTCCCAAATCGGGGCTGAGACGGCGATCCGCCGAACCCTTTGAACCTGATCCGGGTCATGCCGGCGAAGGGACGTAGCGGCCGCGCCCCTCCGTTGGGTCCGCCAGTTCCCGCCGTCGGACTCATGCTCGAGGAGACGGCCATGAACGAGATTCTCAAGTTTGCCGCGCCGCAGAGCGTCACCACGGGGCCAATCATCGGCTCGCGCAAGGTTTACTCGACGCCCGAGGGGCGCGCGGACATCCGCGTCCCGCTCCGCGAAATTGCGCTCAGCGATCCGAGCGAGCCGCCGGTGAGGGTCTACGATCCGTCGGGACCCTATACGGAAACCGGAGCGCCGATCGATCTTGCCGAAGGTCTGCCGTCCGTGCGCGAGGCGTGGATCGCGGCGCGCGGCTTGGCCCCGGCGCAGCCGCGCGCGATCAAACCCGAGGACAACGGCAATGTGTCGGCTGACCATCTTGCCCCACTCTGCCCCGCGGCGCGCACATTGCGCGCGGGCAAGCGCGGTCAGCTCGTCACCCAGCTCGAATTTGCTCGCGCCGGAATCGTCACGGAAGAGATGATCTATGTCGCCCATCGTGAGAATCTCGCGCGCGAGGCGGCGGTCGCGGAGGCATCGGCCCGCCTCGCCGACGGCGAGAGCTTCGGCGCCGCCATTCCCGAGTTCGTGACGCCGGAATTCGTGCGCGAGGAGGTGGCCCGCGGGCGGGCGATCATCCCGGCCAACATCAACCACCTCGAACTCGAGCCGATGGCGATCGGCCGTAATTTTCTCGTCAAGGTCAACGCCAACATCGGCAATTCGGCGGTGAGTTCCGGCGTTGCCGAGGAAGTCGAGAAGATGGTGTGGGCGATTCGCTGGGGCGCCGACACGGTCATGGACCTCTCGACCGGCCGCAACATCCACAACATCCGCTCCTGGATTGTGCGTAACGCGCCGGTGCCGATCGGCACCGTGCCGATCTACCAGGCGCTGGAGAAGGTCGGCGGCGATCCGCTCAAGCTCGACTGGGAGGTGTTTAAGGACACGCTGATCGAGCAGGCCGAGCAGGGAGTCGACTATTTCACCATCCACGCCGGCGTGCGGCTTGCGCATGTGCCGCTGACCGCCAAGCGCGTGACCGGCATTGTCTCACGCGGCGGGTCGGTCATGGCTCGGTGGTGTCTGGCCGGCCACCGCGAGAGCTTCCTCTACGAGCGCTTCGGCGACATCTGCGACATCATGCGCGCCTTTGACGTTTCGTTTTCGCTCGGCGACGGCCTGCGTCCCGGCTCGATCGCCGACGCCAACGACGCCGCGCAGTTCGCCGAGCTTGAGACGCTGGGCGAACTGACCACGGTCGCCTGGGACAAGGGCTGCCAGCTCATGATCGAAGGCCCTGGCCACGTGCCGATGCACAAGATCAAGGTCAACATGGAGAAGCAGCTAAAGGAGTGCGGCGAAGCGCCGTTCTATACCCTGGGGCCGCTGACTACCGACATCGCCCCCGGCTACGACCACATTACTTCCGCGATTGGGGCGGCGATGATCGGCTGGTACGGCACGGCGATGCTCTGCTACGTGACCCCGAAAGAGCATCTGGGTCTGCCCGACCGCGAGGACGTAAAGGCAGGCGTCATCGCCTATCGAATCGCGGCCCATGCCGCCGATCTCGCCAAGGGCCACCCGGCCGCACGCCTTCACGACGATGCGCTTTCGCGGGCCCGGTTCGACTTCCGCTGGGAGGACCAGTTCAACCTGTCGCTCGATCCCGACACCGCGCGCAAGTTCCACGATGAGACGCTGCCGAAGGACGGCCACAAGGTCGCGCATTTCTGCTCGATGTGCGGGCCGAAATTCTGCTCGATGCAGATCACCCAGGACTTGCGTAGGGAGGCCGAAGCAATGGCCGGCATGGCGGAAAAGTCGCGCGAGTTTATCGAGAAGGGCGGGGCGCTCTACGTCGATGCGGCGGAGTGAGAAAATTCGCGCGACCGTAGTCGGCGCCGGCGTTGTCGGCTTGACGACCGCGCTGACCCTCGCCGAGCGCGGCGCGACGGTGGCGCTCATCGAGCGGTCGTCCGAGCTCGGCGGCAACGCGTCGTGGCTTGCGGGCGGAATGCTGGCGCCGTTCTGCGAGGGGGAGAGCGCGCGGCCGGGCGTGGTCGCGCTTGGACAGGGCGCGATCGACTGGTGGGGGGCGCATGTTCCCGGCGTTGCGCGCGCCGGCACGCTGGTCGTCGCCCCGCCGCGCGACGTCGGCGAGATCGACCGTTTCGCCCACCGTACGCGTGGGCATGAGCGGGCGGACGAGGCCCGGATCGCCGCGCTCGAACCCGATCTTGCCGGGCGCTTTCGCACGGGTCTTTTCTTCGCCGGCGAGGGTCATCTCGATCCACGCGCCGCGATGCGCGCGCTCGTCGACGCGCTCCGCCGCCATGGCGCGGAGCTGCGATTTGGCCAAGATGGCGAGGGGCTGGCGCCGGAGGCGGGATTGGTCGTCGATTGCCGGGGCTTTGCGGCGCGGGCCGAGCTCAGGCAATTGCGCGGCGTGCGCGGCGAGATGATCCGCGTGCGCACGCGCGAGGTCTCCCTTACTCGGACGGTCAGGCTTCTCCACCCGCGCATTCCCCTCTATGTCGTCCCGAGAGCGAGTTGCGAATTCATGATCGGCGCGACGATGATCGAAAGCGCGGAAAGGGGTGCGGTCAGCGTTCGCTCGGCGATCGAGATGCTAGGCGCCGCCTATGCGTTGCATCCGGCATTCGGGGAAGCCGAGATTCTCGAGATGAGCGCCGACGTGCGGCCAGCCTTCCCCGATAACGAGCCGCGCATCGAGGAGCGGGAAGGGCGCATTTTCGTCAACGGTTTCTATCGCCACGGGTTTTTGCTCGCCCCCGCATTCGCCGGCCGGACGGCGACGCTAGCGTTCGAGCGGGCGGGGGCGCTGGTATGACTGTGATCGTCAATGGCGAAGGGCGCGAGGTCGCCGCTACGACGCTCGCGGAGGCCTTGCAGGCGCTCGACTTCGGCGAGGCCAAGGTCGCGACCGCGCTGAATGGCGAGTTCGTGCCGGCGCGCGCGCGCGCCGCGACGATGCTGAAGGATGGCGACCGGATCGAAATACTCGCGCCTAGGCAGGGAGGGTAGGTCGTGACGCGCGAGGCCAAGGGCGGCCATTGCGAAGAGGACCTCACCCTTTACGGCGTGCGCTTACGCTCGCGGCTCATGCTGGGCACGTCGCAATATCCTTCGCCCGCGGTTCTCGCTGAAGCCGCGGGCGCGTCGGGCGCGGACGTGCTTACCGTTTCGCTGCGCCGCGAGTCCGCGCGGCTCAGGGAGGGGCAGGATTTCTGGCGGCTAGTCCGCGACATCGGCGTCCGCGTTCTGCCTAATACGGCGGGCTGCTACAGCGTCAAAGAGGCGGTGACGACGGCTCAGATGGCGCGTGAAGTCTTCGCGACGACTTGGGTGAAGCTCGAAGTGATCGGCGAAGCGGACACGCTGCAGCCGGACGTGTTCGGCTTGGTGGAGGCGGCGAGAATCCTGTCCGCCGACGGATTCGAGGTGTTCCCGTATACGACCGAGGACCTGGTCGTCGCCGAGCAGCTGGTCGAAGCCGGGTGCAAGGTGCTGATGCCGTGGGGCGCGCCGATCGGCTCGGGCAAGGGGCTCAACAACGTGTTCGGCTTGAGGGCGCTGCGCGCCCATTTCCCCGGCGTCCCGCTCATCGTGGATGCCGGCGTCGGGCTTGCCCTCGCACGCAGCGGCGGCGATGGAGCTCGGCTACGACGGGGTGCTGCTCAATACCGCGGTTGCCCAGGCACGCGATCCGGTCGCGATGGCCCGCGCCTTCGGCCAGGCGATCGAGGCGGGGCGCGCGGCCTTTCTCGCCGGCCCGATGCAGCCGCGCGACATGGCCGCGCCCTCGACGCCGGTGGTTGGCCGAGCCGTTCTGTGATGAGCGCCTTTGCCGCCCTCACCCCCGATCCCTCTCCCCGAGGGAGAGGAGGGACAATCCTTGATCCCTTCTACCCGATCGTCGACAGCGCGGCGTGGGTCGCGAGGCTGGTCGGCGCGGGCGCGAGGCTCGTGCAATTGCGCGTCAAGGATAAGGACGAGGCTTGGGTCGCGCGTGAAGCGCGCGAGGCGCTGGCAATCTGCGCCAAAACCGGAGGCGCGACGCTGGTCGTCAACGACCATTGGCGGGTCGCGATCGAAGAGGGCGCGCCTTGGGTCCATCTCGGGCAGGGCGATCTCGATCATGCCGACGTCGGCGCGATCCGCAAGGCCGGCGCGAAGCTTGGCGTCAGCACGCATGATGAGGGGGAGCTCAAGCGCGCGCTCGAGTTCAATCCGGATTATGTGGCGCTGGGGCCGATCTATCCGACGATTCTCAAGTCGATGGCCTTTGCGCCGCAGGGCCTGCCGCGCATCGGCGAGTGGAAGCGCCGCATCGGCGCAATCCCGCTGGTCGCGATCGGCGGACTCAATGTCGAGCGGGCAAAATTGTGCCTGGCGGCTGGCGCCGACGTCGTCTCGGTCGTCACCGACATCACGCTCAACGCCGACCCGGAGGCGCGCGCCCGCGAATGGATCGCGGCGACGCGTCGAGCGTGAATTGCAAGGCGCCAATCGTCTTGACCATCGCCGGCTCGGATTCGGGCGGCGGCGCTGGGGTTCAGGCCGACCTCAAGACCTTCGCGGCGCTCGGCGTCTACGGCGCGAGCGTGGTCGCCGCGCTCACCGCCCAAAACACCCTTGGCGTGCGGGCGATCCATTATCCGCCGCCTGCGATCATCGCGGCGCAGATCGAAGCTGTGGCGGAAGACTTCACCGTCGCGGCGGTCAAGATCGGCATGCTAGGAACCGCGGAGATTGTCCGCGCAGTGGCGGCGAGGTTGCGCCCGCTCTCACCCCGACCCTCTCCTGCAAGCGGGAGAAGGGGGAGAGCCTTCATCATCCTCGACCCCGTGATGATCGCGTCGTCAGGCGATCCCCTGAGCGGGACGGGTTTCATTCAGGCGATCCGCGAAGAGCTGTTGCCGCTCGTCGATTGCCTGACCCCCAATGTCGCCGAGGCCGCCGCGCTGCTCGGCGAAAAGCTCGCCAGAGACGAAGCCGACATGGAGCGCCAGGGCGCGGCGTTGCTGACGCTCGGACCGTGCGCGGCGCTGATGAAGGGGGGTCATCTCGACGGCGACGAGGCGGTCGATCTCCTCGTGACGCCGCGAGATGTTCGCCGCTACGCCGCGCCTCGCGTAGCTTCGCGCAATCTGCATGGGACCGGCTGCACGCTGTCGAGCGCCATTGCCGCCAATGTCGTGCTCGGGATGGCGTTGCCGGAGGCGGTGGCGGAGGCCAAGAGGTTCGTCGGTGAAGCGATCGAGAGAGGTCGCCGGGTCAAGCTCGGTGCAGGAAACGGCCCGCTCATCCAGGCGGAGCTGCGCTGCGAGCGCTGATTTTCAGGCAGAGGCTCCGTCCTTGCACTAAGATGAGCCAATTCTGGCGCGGAGGGGCCGGGCCGCCATGAGCAGCAACTTTTACGAGTTCGATCCCGATTTTCGATGAATTCGCCGAAGCCGTGAGGCCCGAGAGCTATCGTCCGCTACCGGACGACTGGGTGGTCGGTTTCTCCGATGTCATTGGCTCGACTCAGGCGGTCGCTCAAGGCCGCTACAAGGCGGTCAACATGGTGGGGGCCGGCGCGATCGCCGCGGTGGCCAATGCGCTCGCGCGGCGGCCGTTTCCGTTCGTGTTCGGCGGCGACGGGGCAAGCTTCGCGGTATCCGCGTCCGACGCGCCGGCGGCAGCTGCCGCGCTCGCCGCGATGGCTAATTTCTCGCATGACGAATTCCAGCTCGATTTGCGCGTCGCTACGATTCCGGTGCGGGGGATCCGAACGGCTGGACGCGACGTGAGGGTCGCCCGGTACGGCGCAACGCCGCAATGCGTCTACGCTATGTTCACCGGGGGCGGCCTCGCCTGGTTCGAGGCTGAGGCCAAGCGCGGAGGATACGCGCTCTCGCCTTCGGCGCCGGGAGCAAAGCCCGATCTCTCCGGTCTGTCCTGCCGCTGGGGCGTCGCGCCGGCGAAGCAGGGTGTCATTTTGTCGTTAATCGTTGCGCCGCGCGGAGACGATCCGCGTTTCGGGGCCCTCGTTGACGAGGTCGTGCGCATGGCGCACGAAGCGCCGCTCGACGGCCGGCCGATTACGCTCGCGAGCCTCGGCATCGCCGATCCAATGAAGGCGATTGCGCTCGAAGCTTCCGTGAACGCCGCCTCCAGCGTGTCTCGCGCGCGAGCGCGCTTCTCGGCCGCGGCCAACTATCTCCTGGGCGTCACGTTCCACAAGCTCAAGCTCAAGGCCGGCGGCTTCGACGCTACGCTCTACGCCAGCGACGTCGCCGCCAATGCCGATTTTCGTAAGTTTGACGACGGGCTGCGCATGACACTCGACTGCTCGCCTGCGTTCGCCGATGCGCTCGAGGCGCGGCTCGCTGCGGCGGAGGACTTCGCCAGCTGGGGCGCGTTCCGGCAGGAGGCGGCGCAGCTGACGTGCTTCGTTCCCTCGATCACCGAGCGCGGCCACGTCCATTTTGTCGACGGCGCAGGCGGCGGCTACACCATGGCCGCCAAGGCGATGAAAGCGCGGTTCGGCGGCGGGGCGACGGCCGCGCCGGCGACGGCGGCCTGATCCCGTCGCGCCCGTGGATATGCCGGACCCGGCCCTGCGCTCAGCGCGCGGATTTGCTAGGCTTAGGTCGATGGATGCCGCCAGCGACAGCCCCAACGCCGAGAGCGCCAGCGCGCGCCTGACGCCAATGATGGCGCAATATTTCGAGATCAAGGCCGCCAATCCCGATTGCCTGCTGTTCTATCGGATGGGCGATTTCTACGAGCTGTTCTTCGACGACGCGGAGGTCGCGAGCCGTGCGCTCGGCATCGTCCTCACCAGGCGCGGCAAGCATGAAGGCGAGGACATCCGGATGTGCGGCGTGCCCGTCGAGCGCGCCGACGACTACCTCAACCGCCTGATCGCGCTTGGGCATCGCGTCGCCGTCTGTGAGCAGCTCGAAGACCCGGCGGAGGCGAGGAAGCGAGGCGCGAAGTCGGTCGTCAGGCGAGACGTCGTGCGGCTGGTCACGCCCGGAACGATCACCGAGGAGCGGCTCCTCGAGCCGGGCCGCGCGCGGCTGATGGTTGCGGTGCAGAAGGCGCCCGCGAGCCAAGGGCGGCAAGCCTACGGCCTCGCGGCGCTCGATCTTTCGACCGGCGCATTCATATTGTCGGAGGCAGACGAGGTTGGCCTCGCGGCGGAAATCGCCCGTCTGGAGCCGAGCGAAATTGTCGCCTCTCAGGCGGTCTACGACGAGCGGCTCTTTTCCCAGATCATCGGCGCCATGCGCTTGCCCGCGACGCCGCTCGCGCGCGACGCCGGCGACGGCGCGGCGGCGGAGCGCCGGGTGTGCGAGTTCTACGGCGTCGAGACTCTCGACGGTTTCGGCGGCTTCACCCGAGCCGAAGTCGCCGCCGCCGCGCTCGCGCTCGCGTATGTCAAGCGCACCCAGTTCGAGGCCCGGCCGGCGCTCTCGCCCCCGACGCGGCGCGCGCGCGGGACCAGCCTCGAGATCGACGCCGCCACCCGCGCCAATCTCGAGCTCACGCGCACCCTGAGCGGCGCGCGCGAGGGCTCGCTCCTGGCGACGATCGATCTCACCGTTACTCCCGCCGGCGCTCGCCTGCTCGCCGAGCGGCTCGCAGGTCCGCTGACCAACCCCGAAGCCATCAACCGGCGGCTCGATTCGCTCGATTTCCTGGTCGAGGCGGCGCCAATGCGCGAGGCCTTGCGGCGGGCGCTTGCGCACGCGCCCGATTTTCTGCGAGCCCTTGCCCGCCTCAGTCTCGACCGGGGGGGACCGCGCGACCTCGCCGCCGTCCGCGACGGTCTCGTCGCTGCCGCGGCGCTCGCGACCATTCTGGAGCAGGCCGGCGATCTGCCTCCCGAGGTCCTCGCAGCTTACGCGCGGCTCCGCGCCGATTGCGGCGCGCTCGAGCGCGATCTCCAATCGACGCTGGCTGACGATTTGCCGCTTCTCAAGCGCGACGGCGAATTCGTGCGCTCCGGCGCGTCGCAGCCGCTCGACGAGGCGCGGAGCCTGCGCGACCAAAGCCGCCGCGTCATCGCCGAGCTGCAGGCCTCTTACGCCGAGCAAGCCGGGGTGAGGCAGCTCAAGATCAAGCACAACAACTTTCTCGGCTATTACATCGAAGTCCCGCAGGCCGCGGGCGAGACGCTGCTCAAGGCCCCGCTCAATTCGGCCTTCATCCATCGCCAGACGATGGCCGGGGCGATGCGGTTCACCACCAACGCGCTCGCCGACCTTGCGGCCCGCATCGCTTCCGCGGCCGACGGGGCGCTCAAGCTCGAACTCGAGGCGTTCGATCGCCTCCGCGAGATGTGCCTGGCCGAGGGCGAACGCCTGCGCGGATTCGGCGCGGCGCTCGCCGAGATCGACGTCTCAGCCGCGCTCGCCGAACTCGCAGTCAAGCGCAACTGGACCCGTCCGTTGGTCGATGCCTCGCTCAGCTTCACAATCGAAAGCGGGCGCCATCCAGTGGTCGAGGCGGCTTTGAAAGCGGCCGGGGAGCCGTTCGTCGCCAATGACTGCGATCTCTCGGGCGAAGCAGGGGAGGGTGGGCGGATCGCGATCGTCACCGGCCCCAACATGGCCGGAAAATCGACCTATCTCCGCCAGAACGCGCTGATCGCGCTGATCGCCCAGATGGGATCTTATGTTCCCGCCACCCGCGCAAATATCGGAATCGTCGACCGGCTGTTCTCGCGTGTAGGCGCGGCCGACGATCTGGCGCGCGGCCGCTCGACCTTCATGG
The DNA here is from genome assembly GCA_963794155.1 of uncultured Alphaproteobacteria bacterium. GTDB lineage: Bacteria > Pseudomonadota > Alphaproteobacteria > Rhizobiales > Beijerinckiaceae > Roseiarcus. Next base: position 310,785 of record CAWCCX010000017.1, read on the forward strand.
TCGAGATGGTCGAGACGGCGGCGATTCTCAATCAGGCGAGCGAGCGGTCGCTGGTGATCCTGGATGAGATCGGCCGCGGCACGGCGACCTTCGACGGCCTCTCGATCGCCATGGCCTGCGTCGAGCATCTGAGCGCAGTCAATCGCTCGCGGGCGCTGTTCGCGACCCATTTCCACGAATTGACCGGGCTCGCCGAGACGCTGCCCCGGCTCGTCAACCTCACGATGCGGGTCAGTGAGTTCAAGAGGATGCTGGCGTTTCTGCATGAGGTGATCCCCGGCGCGGCCGACCGCTCCTACGGCATCCAGGTCGCCAAGCTCGCGGGCCTTCCGGGGCCGGTCGTCAAGCGGGCGCGCCAGGTGCTGGCCGGCCTCGAAGCCTCGCGGGCGAGCGGCGCGCTCGACTCGCTGCCGCTGTTCTCCTATGAGCCGCACGAGCCGCCTGCGCCCACGCACGACGAATTGCGCGAAAAGCTCGCGGCGCTCGATCCGGACGCGATGAGCCCGCGCGAGGCGCTCGAGGCGGTCTATGCGCTGAAGCGCCTCGTGGAGGCCAAGTGAGCGACTCCAGAATTCTCATCGCCTCGCCCACGCCGGCCCAGGCAGTTCCGTTTGGTTTTCCTTGGTTTTCTTCGGAATTCCTTGGAATTGTTTGGTTTTAGTTGGGTTTGCTTGGTCTTATTCGCTCGAATCGGCGCTTTTCAATGGGTTACAGGGATTCAAAATAAGATTTTTTCTCCTTGATCGCCGCCGGCAGCCTGTCGAGGGACGTCTGGTTGACGCTAGCACGGATTCCGGTTTTCGTAAAGAAAATGTCGCTCAAGAATTTTCAGAATGGCTAGACCCACGCAAACCAAACCGGGCGTCGCGGCGTATACTCAACCGGCCGCCACGCTTGCTTGGAGGTTGGGTCATGTCCATTTTCCAAATTTTTAACCGCGCCGCGCTGGTGGTTGGCGCTTGCTTTTTCTGTCGTGGCTTTGAGTGAAGGCGCGCTCGCCCAGTCGGCCGCGACGTTCCGCGACATTCACGTCGACGTTCGGCCGCTGCGCGCCAACGCCGGCGACCCGACCGCCGCCCGGGTTCAACAGGATCTCCCGGTCAACTCGCTCAAGCCTTGAGCGGCCGCATCGCCCGCGGCGGCGCTCCGCTCACCGTTCGGATCGACTATCTCACTCTCGGGCCGAGCTCGGGAGAAATGCTGCACGCGGCCGCCTCTCTGGACAACATCATCGGCGTTGCGATCGTCGGCGGGCGCGAGACGCCGATCCGGGCGACGACCAGCTATTGCACCAACCCCATCGACCAGACGATGATCGAACAGTCAAATCGCGACCGCGTGGCGCAGCTCACGCTGGCGCTGTCGTGCTGGATCGCTCACGGCGCGTATTTTTGAGGGCGCGACGCTGATCTTCGCCGGCGGTGCGCCGCGCCAGCGTCGCGGTTCCTTCTCAACCACGGGATTGCGTCACGACGCCGCGTCGGCGCATGTTCGCATCGGAGCTAGTTAGCGCCGCGCTCGATCGTCGACGCGGCGGGCGGTGTCGGACTTCGAATTGAAGAGCAAGGAGCGGAGTTCGGCAGCCGGCCGTTCTGCCTAAAAGCGGGAAGACAGGCAGAAGCCCGGAGCAGTTCCTATGTTTAACCCAATGGCCGAAACGAGCCCTTCCAGCATTCCGATCGCAGCCGCTCGCGCCGATGACGCGCGCTGGGACGCCGTTCGGCGCCGCGACCCGGCGTTCGACGGAAAATTGTTCTTCGCCGTCCGCACCACCGGCGTCTATTGCCGGCCGAGCTGCGGCTCGCGGCCGGCCAGGCGCGAGAACGTCTCGTTCTATGCGAGCGTAGAGGCGGCGGAGCGGGCGGGATACCGCGCCTGCAAGCGTTGCCGGCCCGACAAGCTCGGCGCGCCTGATCCGAAGGTCGAGGCAGTCAAGCGGGCGTGCGAAATGATCGCCTCGGCGGAGGAAGCGCCAAAGCTTGCCGACCTCGCGGCGAGGGCGGGCATGAGCCCGTATCATTTCCATCGTCTGTTCAAGAAGGTCACCGGGGTGACGCCGAAGGCCTATGCCGCGCAGACGCAGGCGCGCCGCGCGGCCGATGGCTTGCGCACGGCGGAGACGATCACCGCAGCGATCTACGACGCCGGCTTCAACTCTTCGAGCCGTTTCTACGAGACCGCGTCGGCGCGGCTCGGGATGACCCCAACCGCGGTCCGGCGCGGCGGGAAAGGCGCGGCGATCCGGTTCGCGATCGGCGAGGCCTCGCTCGGAGCGGTGCTGGTCGCCGCGACGGATAAGGGCGTGTGCGCGATCATGCTTGGCGACGATCCCGAGGTCCTGGCGCGCGAGCTTCAGGACCGTTTCCCCCGTGCCGAGCTCGTTGGCGGCGACCCCGTCTTCGAACGCACCGTGGGGCGGGTGGTCGGCCTCATCGAGGCGCCGGGCCAGCGCCTGGACCTTCCGCTCGACATCCGCGGGACTGCGTTCCAGGAGCGGGTCTGGCAGGCGCTCCGCGCCATCCCGGCGGGCAGAACCGCGACCTACGCCCAGATCGCCCGCGCAGTCGGCCAGCCGAAGGCCGCGCGCGCGGTCGCGCAGGCTTGCGCCGCCAATCCGCTCGCGGTCGCGATCCCCTGCCATCGGGTGGTGCGGGCGGATGGCGACGTTTCGGGCTATCGGTGGGGCGTCGAACGCAAGCGCGCGCTGATCGCGCGTGAGGCGGCGTGATGAAGGCCCTCACGCCAATTGCCCTCACCCCAGCCCTCTCCCGCGAGCGGGAGAGGGGGCGCGAAGGGCCGGATGAGGGCGCAGCCGCGATCGACGCCCTCGACTGGCCGGCGATCGAGCGCGAACTCGACACCTTCGGCTCGGCGGTCGCGCCGAATCTGCTTTCGCCCGAGGCGTGCCGCAGGCTCGCGGCGCTATACGCGGACGACGCCCGCTTCCGCTCGCGCATCGTGATGGCTCGCCACGGCTTTGGCCGGGGCGAGTACAAATATTTCGCCGACCCGCTGCCGGAGATCATTGTCGCCCTTCGTCGCGGCCTCTACCGTCGGCTCGCGCCGCTCGCCGACCGCTGGAATGCGATGATGGGGGTCGACGTCCGTTACCCCGCCGAGCACGAGGCGTTCCGCGCCCGCTGCCACTCCGCGGGCCAGACGCGGCCGACGCCGCTCCTCCTGCGCTATGGACCCGGCGACTTTAATTGCCTCCACCAGGACGTCTACGGCGAGCATCTCTTTGCGCTCCAGGCCGCGATCCTGCTCTCCGAGCCCGGACGCGACTTCGCCGGCGGCGAGTTCGTCCTGACCGAGCAGCGGCCGCGGATGCAATCGCGGCCAGAAGTCGTGAGCTTGCGCCAGGGTGACGGGGTCGTCTTCGCGGTCCGCGAACGGCCCGTGCAGGGCGCGCGCGGCCCCTATCGCGTCACCATGCGCCACGGCGTGAGCAGGCTCAAGAGCGGCGAGCGCTTCACCCTCGGAATCATCTTCCACGACGCCGCGTGACGGCTTTTTGAATTGCGGCGCAACGATCGGGAAGATCGAGGCTCAAGGCCGCGGTAAGCAGGCGACATCCAACCGCACTTGAGGAGGTCGCCATGTCGTTCCGCATCACGGGACTTGATCCCGCGCCTTTCGGCCGCTTTTACGGACTGTCTGACGAGGAGCTCCGGTTCCTCAAAGTGCGGCGCTACATCGCCGACGTAAAGCCGGGCTTTCCCGATCGCGTCGAGCTTACCGACGCCGAGCCGGGAGAGCCGGTTCTGCTCCTCAACTATGTCCACCAGCCGGCCGACACCCCCTACAAGGCGAGCCACGCGATCTTCGTGCGCGAGGGCGCTGAAACGCCCTACGAGGCGGTGGACGAAATTCCGCAGGCGCTTGAGATCCGGCCGCTCTCGCTCCGCGCCTTCGACGCAGCGGGCGACATGATCGGCGCTGAACTCACCGGCGGGGCTGACGTCGAGGCCGCTGTCGAGCGCCTGCTCGCCGACCCGGCGGCGGCCTACATCCATGCCCATTACGCGAAGCGCGGCTGCTACGCCGCCCGGATCGATCGGGCGTGAGACTTTGGTCGGTACGGTCAGACTTGGATCGGTAGGGTCAGACTTGGGTCGGTACAGTCAGACTTGGGTCCGGACATTGCAGTCGGGTGGGTCGTGCCTTAACTAGGCGACGTCCGCCAACGACCCCGAGGTTTCCATGTCCGCTGCCCGCCAACCCGCGATCTTCGTGCCGCATGGCGGCGGCCCGTGCTTCTGGATCGAGTTCCCGCCGCCGTTCGGGCCGCACGCCTGGGACAGCTTGCGCGACTATCTCGCGGGGCTCGTCAAGTCGCTGCCGGAGCGGCCGAAGGCGTTCCTGGTCATCACCGCCCATTGGGAGGCCGACAAGCCTACCGTCAGCGTCAATCCCAAGCCCGGGATGCTCTACGACTATTACGGCTTTCCCGAGCACACCTATAAACTCAGCTACCCCGCGCCGGGCGCGCCCGAGGTGGCGGCCGAGGTCAAACGGCTGATCGAGAAGGCGGGCCTGCCGGTCGCGACCGATGGCGAGCGCGGCTTCGACCACGGCGTGTTCGTGCCGTTCCTGATCGTCGATCCGAAGGCCGAGATCCCGGTCGTCATGCTGTCGCTGCGCAAGGACCTCGATCCGGCGTTCCACATCGCTCTCGGCAAGGCGCTGGCTCCATTGCGCGATCAGGGGGTCGCGATCGTCGGCAGCGGCATGAGCTTTCACGACTTGAGGCACTTCCGCGACGGCGACACCTCCGCCTCGGCCGCGTTCGACGCCTGGCTTGACGAGACGGCGAAGGCGCCGGGGCCGGAACGCGACGCCCGGCTCACCGCCTGGGACAAGGCACCGTCAGCGCGCGCCTGCCATCCGCGCGAGGAGCACCTGCTGCCGCTGATGGTGGTCGCGGGCGCCGCCGGCGACAGCAAAGGGACGCGCGACTTCAACGACGAGATCGGCGGCAAAATGATCTCGGCGTTCAGGTTTGGGTGAGACGGTCGTCGGCTGCGGCTGGAACCTCAGTTCAATCCGCTCATCCTCTCATACGGCGACGGCGCGACGCCGCATTTTCAACCGCAAGATGCGCGTTTCGTCGCCTGGGCGACCTCAGTCTTGATGCCTTCCATATAGAGCCTTGGATCGACGGAAACGCTGCCGTGGCGCAGTTCGAAATGCAGCGGCCCGCCGCCGTCGAACCGGGCAATCACTTGGCCGCGCTCGACAATGTCGCCGCGCTTGACCATCGTCACGTCGCTATCCGCGTAGGCCGATACCCAGCCGTCCTGGTGAAGGATCAGGATCAGATTGCGGAAGCCTTTCAGGTCGCTGCCGGCATAAGCGACCCGCCCGCCTGCCGCTGCCCGCACAACGCTGCCCGGCGGCACAACCAAGCGGACCACCATCGGATCCTCGCAGAATCCCATGACCATCCTGCCCGCCGCCGGCCAGGCGAAGGCTGGGTGCGCAGGTCGTTCTCGGACATCAGGATCCGCTGCGGCTGGCGCGGAGACCGTGCGCCCGACGTCGGCTGTGACCGGCTTGTTCTGAGCGGCGATCGCGTCAGGCGCCGCGAGCGACGCGCCGAAAGCCAGCGCGAAAACGATCGGACATGCATTCGCGCGCGGCGACCGCGTGGAGAATTTCGGCAGTCGCGCGCCGGAGGGGGCGCTGCGCCGCCTCGGAAGAACGCAAAATCCGGTCAGCATGAGACCCAACTCATCGAGAGTGAACACGGGCGACATTGCGCCGCACCTGAAGCGTCTGCAACGCCTCTGCGACCGATTGCTTAACGGGCGCCACTTCTCAACTGAGCAATGCGCGGAGCGCGAGTGCGCTCAGCCGGGCGGCCAGACCGGGGCGAATCGCGGCACGAGGTGGAGGTCCTTGCCCTCCCACGGATGGGCGAGGGCGACCTCTTCGCTGAGCTCGACGCCCAGCCCCGGCTCTTCCGGTGGGATGACCCAGCCCTCCTCCCAGCGGATCGGCTTTTTCAGGATTTTGGCGTGGAAGCCGTCCCAGCGCTCGATACTCTCAAGAATGAGGAAATTCGGGCTGCACGCCGCGACTTGAATATTGGCCGCGCCGACGACCGGCCCGCAATAGAGGTGGGGCGCGATCTGTGCGTAATGGGCCTCGGCCATCGCGGCGATCTTCTTGGCTTCAAGGATGCCCCCGACCCGGCCGAGGTTCATCTGCAGGATCGAGGCGGCGCCGGTTTCGAGCACCCGGGCGAACTCATATTTAGTCGTCAGCCGCTCGCCGGTCGCGATCGGCATCCGGCACTGCGCGGCGACCCTGGCCATTTCCTCGGGCGCCTCCGGCGGCGTCGGCTCCTCGAACCATAGCGGTTCATAGGGCTCGATCCGCCGCGCCATCCTGAGCGCCCCGGAGACGGTGAACTGGCCGTGGGTCCCGAACAAAAGATCGCATTTCGTCCCGACCGCCTCGCGCAAAGTCCTGCAGAAGGCTTCGCAGAGCTCGAGCCGCTCGAGGCTCGGCTGGCGCGGATCGAAGGTCGAATAGGGGCCTGCGGGATCGAACTTCACCGCGGTGAAGCCTTGGGCCATGTATTTGAGCGCACGCTCGGCCGCGGCGTGCGGATTCGAATAGACCGGGCTGTCGGAATAGGCGTGCGAGCCGGGCTCGTCGGGATAGAGGTAGGTATAGCTGCGCAGCCGGTCGTGGACCTTGCCGCCCAGAAGCGCGTAGACCGGTTTGCCGACCGCCTTGCCGACGATGTCCCAGAGCGCCATCTCGATTCCAGAGAGCACGCCCATGAGCGAAATGTCGGGCCGGCCGGAGTAGCCGCGGCCGTAGACGTTGCGCCATAGAGTTTCGATGCGGAACGGATCGGCGCCCTCGACATGACGCTCGAACACGTCCTCGATCATGGCGATGATCGCCTTCGGCGCGAAACTGGCGGCGTAGACTTCGCCGACGCCCTCGATCCCGCAGGCGGTCTTGAGCTTGAGGAACAGAAAGTAGCGGCCGCCGAACGCGGGCGGCGGATTGCCGACGACGAAGGTTTTCAGCTCGGCGATTTTCATGGGCGGCGGCTCCCCCTCAGAACACAATGACGTTGCGCAGCGCCGCGCCGGAGCGCGAGGAGGCGACGGCCTCGTTGATCAACTCGAGCCGATAGCGCCCGCTGATCAACTGATCGAGCTTGAGGCGGCCCTCACGATAGAGCTTGACGATCATCGGCACGTCGATGACCGGGCGGGCAGAGCCCATCTTCGAGCCAAGAATCCTCTGCCCGTCGGCGGCGAGATAGCCGGGATCGATCGTCGCCAGGACCCCCGAGGGCGGCATGCCGACCAGCACGGTCGCGCCGTTTCGCTTCATTAGCGAAGCGCCCTGTTCCGCCGCGCCCTTGACGCCGACGGTGACGAACACCCAATCCGCCCTGCGTCCCCCGTTTAGCGCCTTGGCTCGCTCGGCGACGTCTTCGGTTCTCGCGTTGATCGTCTCGGTCGCGCCGAATTCGCGCGCGGCGGCGAGCTTGCCGGGCTCGATGTCGACGGCGATGATCGGGGAAGCGCCTGCGAGCCGCGCGCCCTGGATGGAATTGAGGCCCACGCCGCCGCAGCCAATGACGACCACGCTCGATCCGGCTTTCACGCCGGCGGTGTTGACGACCGCGCCCATTCCGGTCAGCACGCCGCAGGCGATGAGCGCCGCGCTGTCGAGCGGCATGTCCTTGGGGATCGCCACCGCCTGGGACTGGTCGACGACCATCCGCTCGGCGAACGCGCCGGTGCGCAGCCCATGGACGATCGGCTTGCCGTCGGCGTCATGGATCGGGGTTGCGCGGTCGAGCGGGAAAACTTCTTCGCAGAACACCGGCGCGCCCTCGGAGCAGGCAGGGCAGAAGCCGCAGTTGCGAATGAGCGTCGCCACGACGTGGTCGCCCGGCTTGAGGCGGGTGACGCCCGCGCCGACCGCTTCGACCACTCCCGCCGCCTCGTGGCCGTAGACCGCCGGAAGTTCGCCGCCCCAAGCCCCGTCAATATAGAAAATGTCGCTGTGGCAGATCGCGCAGGCTGCCGTCTTGATCAGGACTTCGCCCGGGCCCGGCCCGGCGAGTTCGACCGTCTCGACGGTCAAGGGGTTGCCGAACGCGCGGCAGACGGCGGCTCTCGTTTTCATCGGGGATCCCGGTAGGCAGGGCGCAAATCGGACGATCGCGGTTCAATCCCGCGCGAACGGCTGGACTTCAAGCGCAGTCTTGCGGCGGGCGGGAATAATTTTTGTGGGGAGTGCGGGCCGGCGCAACTCCTAATGGCGCCGGCGTTAGACCCAGCGCCAGCCGCAAACGCGACGGCCCCTGTGCCACCAGCAACGCCGGACGCGCCGGCGGCGCCGGGGTCCGGGATTGACGACGACAACCTGAGCCTTCGCAATCCAATCGTCCAGGGCGCCAGGCAGCCGGTCGTCGAGCGGCATCGGCGCCGCCACGGCCGGCGCGAGCGTCAGCCCCGCGGCAGCGACCCACAGGATTCCACGCGCCAATCGGCGGCGATCAATCGTCCTCATGGGCTTCCCCCTTGTGCTCGCAACGAAACGTTCTCGCCTGGGCGCGCGTGGCGCTCAGGCACAGACCGATTTGATGGCGACATCGGTCAACCGGTCAAGCGCGACCCCCGCCCTCGAAGATATAAGCGAGGCGCTGTCCAAGTCCGGTCGAGAGACGGAATGCGAGCGCAGCAATTGTAATCGAAGCGCTATTGCCGCGTTGGGGGCGCAACGGCTCGGCCGCAAGCTCCTCGCTATCAACTTCCCGTGATCAGACGGCGGCCCCTTGACCACTGTCTCGTCCCGTGAGAACCATTCCCGAGCGGAAGTTTTCGGAAGGCGGGGATATGCCGATGCCGAATGCTCGTCGACTCATTGCTATGATCGGGTTGTCCGTGCTTGGCCTCGTGGCCACAGCCGGCAGCGTATCGGCCGGGTTGACCGACTTTTCGCTGTACTGGAGCGCTGAATACCAGCAGACCGGGGCAACGACGGTCGTACCGTTCAATTCCGGAACCAACTATTTCTTCACCAGCTTCGCCGACGTAGCGAGCGCGTCGGACTATGACGTCAACGGTCTGTCGGTCACCGTGCCGACCTCCCCCACAACGACCCAATATACGATGACCGGCCCTAGCGGATCGTCCCCGTTCATCGAGTACATGTATCAAAGCGGCTATATGACGGCGTTGCAACTCAGTTCGAATTTTCCCAGCGGCGACTATGTGTTGAACGCCGTCAACACCGGCACGGGAGCGAGCGCGCAAGTCACCCTCAGTTACGACGGCACGAATTATTTTTCCGCGGCGCCGCAATTGACCGCCGCCTCGTACGACGGTCTGGCGGGAATGAGCGCCTATCAGCCCTATGACTTCGTGTTTTCGCCGTTCACGCCGACGGGGGGAAATTACGCGCGCATTTTCTTCACCATCACCGACTTGGCCACAGATACGGTCGTATTCAGCGACACGTTCCTTGGGACTGGCGTGACGAGCATCGTTGTTCCGGCGGACACGCTTTTGCCCGGTACGGCCTATTCGGAGGAACTGGACTTTTCAACTCGGACCCAGACGACCGATCCGTCGATGATCAACTGCTTGGGCTCGGATCCCAGTCAGTGTGCGGGTCTAGGCCTGACCGAGTTGGCATGGAACTCGCGGACGATCGCCTACTTCACTACGGCGGTTCCGGAGCCCTCGACCTGGGCGATGATGCTGATGGGTTTCGCCGGCCTCGGCTATGCGGGATATCGGCGGAGCGCCAAGCCCAGGCTCGACATCGCGCGGGCGTGAGGCCGATCCTTTCAACACCCACGAACTGCGAGCAGCCCTCCAGCCGTGTCCTCTCCGAGACCGCCGGAGGGTAACCCCTTCGTTCGAACCTTTCGTCCGGCGCCGAGTTGCGCTGCGCCATGGGCCATCAAAGTCGAGATCGTTGAATTTGGCGTCGAGCGCGCTCGTCCGCGCTGCACAAAAACTTTCCCCCACCCCCTTGCTCGTGCCGGCCGAAAGCGCTATGGAGCGCGGTCGGGGTTGACGGCGCGATGCGACCCCGAATGATCAAACATGGCTACCGCCCTGCTAAGAACACGCCGGTGACGGATGATCGGAGCGGGAGCGGCGGATAGGCCGGAGGACGGAAGGGTTTACCTTTGCGTCTATTCCGGCCATGTCCTGTCCGAGACTGCCGGCGCGTAACCCCTTCGGGGGACACGCTTAATTTCCTGAAGTCCCGCAAGGGACGCGGGAGCCGGCATAGACGGGGAAGACCGAGTTTTGAAATCCGTCCGGCGCGCCCGGGCGGCCGACGCGGTTTGAACCTTCTGTCCGGCGCCGGGCGCGTTCCGCCCGCCTCCGGGGACAGGCGCAAGTCGCTGCGGCGCTCGATTCGGTTTGCCGAATCGCGCGGCGCGGCATGTGCAACAGGTGGGTTTCGTGGATTTGAAGCCCGCCGACCGGAGTTGAGCACCGTGGATAGAACGGAAAAGAAGGAAGCCGTCGCGGCCCTCCATGACCTTTTTTCGAAAACGTCGGTGGTGGTCGTCGCGCACTATTCCGGCCTGACCGTCGCCCAAATGCAGCGGCTGCGCAAGCAGATGCGGCAGGCGGGCGCGCAAGTCAAAGTGGCCAAGAACCGCCTCGCCCAGATTGCTCTCAAAGGCACGGACGTCGCCTCGATTGGGCCCCTGCTCAGGGGCCCGACCCTGATCGCTCATTCGAGCGACCCGGTGGCGGCGGCCAAGGCCGCCGTGGCTTTCGCCAAGGATCACGAGAAATTCGTGCTCCTGGGCGGCGCCATGGGCAAGACGGCCCTCGACGTCGATGGGGTCAAGGCGCTTGCGACCTTACCGTCCCTCGACGAGCTGCGCGCCAAACTGCTGGGGCTCATCACAGCGCCGGCGACCAAGCTCGCCCAGCTCGCCAACGCGCCGGCCGCCAAGCTCGCGCGCGTGGTCGGGGCCTATGCCGCAAAAGACGCAGCCTGAGGCAGGCTCTTCACAAACCCTCGGTTCGAACTACATATAGGAAGTCCATCAATGGCCCATCTCGAAAAAATCGTCGACGAACTCTCGAGCCTCACGGTCCTGGAGGCCGCGGAGCTCGCCAAGCTGCTTGAATCCAAATGGGGCGTCTCCGCCGCCGCCGCGGTGGCGGTCGCCGCTGCTCCGGCAGGCGCCGGCGCGGCCGCAGCGCCGGTCGAGGAGCAGACCGAGTTCACTGTCGTCCTCTCGGCTATCGGCGACAAGAAGATCGAAGTCATCAAGGAAGTGCGCGCGATCACCGCGCTCGGCCTTAAGGAAGCCAAGGACCTGGTCGAAGCCGCGCCGAAGCCGGTCAAGGAAGGCGTGGGCAAGGAAGAGGCCGAGAAGATCAAGGCCGCTCTGGAAAAAGTGGGGGCGAAGGTCGAGCTGAAGTAATGGCCGACCGGCCCTTCGGGGGCTCGGCTGACAAAAAAGGACGGTCCCGGCCATCGGCCAGGGGCCGTTCAAGCGTTTTCAAAAAGGTTGTGGGAGTGAGCGTCGTCAACCGGCGGCCAGGAGCCTTTGAGGCTGCCCGGGGGCGACGTGTGTGAGTGAGAAGGGGCGTCGGCGACGCTCCCAGACGACCTGCCGGAGATCCGTGGCGCGCGCTGGCGCGTAACGGGGCGGGCAGGCGAGCTTTAGAGGAGCGACATGGCGCAGACATTCACTGGCCGCAAGCGCGTTCGCAAGGTTTTCGGGCACGTCAAGGAAGTCGGCGAAATGCCGAACCTGATCGAGGTCCAGAAGGCTTCCTATGATCAGTTTCTGCTCATGGACCCGCCCAAAGGCGGGCGTCCGACCGAGGGGCTGCAGGCGGTGTTCAAGTCGGTGTTCCCGATCAAGGACTTCGCCGACACCGCCCATCTCGAATTCGTCAAGTATGAATACGAAGCGCCGAAATACGACGTCGACGAGTGCCGCCAGCGCGGGATGACCTATGCCGCGCCGCTCAAGGTGACGCTCCGTCTCATCGTGTTCGACGTCGATCCGGAGACCCAGGCCAAATCGGTCAAGGACATCAAGGAGCAGGACGTCTACATGGGCGACATGCCGCTCATGACCGTGAACGGCACCTTCATCGTCAACGGCACCGAGCGGGTCATCGTCTCGCAGATGCACCGCAGCCCGGGCGTGTTCTTCGATCACGACAAGGGCAAAAGCCATTCGTCGGGCAAGCTCCTGTTCGCGGCCCGCATCATCCCCTATCGCGGTTCGTGGCTCGACATCGAGTTCGACGCCAAGGACATCGTCTATGCGCGCATCGACCGGCGACGCAAGATTCCGGTCACCTCGCTGCTCTACGCGCTGGGCCTCGACGGCGAGGAGATCCTGGCGACCTTCTTTCGCCAGATCGTCTATACCCGTCTCAAGGATGGCGGCTGGCGCGTGCCTTACGATCCCGAGCGGATGAAGGGGGTCAAGGCTTCCGTCGACATTGTCGACGCCGACACCGGCGCGGTGGCGATCGAGGCCGGCAGGAAACTGACCGTGCGCGCGGCGCGCCAGCTTGCCGAGAAGGGACTGAAGGCGCTTCGCGCCTCCGACGCCGACCTCTACGGCCAATATATCGCCGAGGACCTCTATAACCCCGAGAGCGGCGAAATCTACGCCGAGGCTGGCGACGAGATCACTGAGAAGTCGTTGGCGCAGCTGCTCGAGGCCGGCTTCAAGGAGCTGCCGGTGCTCGACATCGATCATGTCAATATCGGCGCCTATATCCGCAACACCCTCAAGGTCGACAAGAATTCGTCGCGCGAGGATGCCCTGTTCGACATCTATCGGGTCATGCGCCCGGGCGAGCCGCCGACGATCGAAAGCGCCGAAGCGATGTTCCAGTCGCTGTTCTTCAACTCCGAGCGCTACGACCTCTCGGCGGTCGGCCGGGTGAAGATGAACATGCGCCTCGACCTCGACGCGCCCGACACCCAGCGCACCCTGCGCAAGGACGACATCCTTGCGGTGGTCAAGGCGCTGGTGAATCTGCGCGACGGCCGCGGCGAGATCGACGACATCGACCATCTCGGCAACCGGCGGGTGCGCTCGGTCGGCGAATTGATGGAGAACCAGTATCGCATCGGCCTCCTACGCATGGAGCGGGCGATCAAGGAGCGCATGTCGTCGGTCGAGATCGACACCATCATGCCGCAGGACTTGATCAACGCGAAGCCCGCGGCCGCCGCAGTGCGCGAGTTCTTCGGCTCGTCGCAGCTGTCGCAGTTCATGGACCAGACCAACCCGCTCTCCGAGATCACCCACAAGCGCCGGCTTTCGGCGCTGGGTCCGGGTGGCCTCACCCGTGAGCGGGCAGGCTTCGAGGTGCGCGACGTGCATCCGACGCATTATGGCCGCATCTGCCCTATCGAAACCCCCGAGGGGCCGAACATCGGGCTCATCAATTCGCTCGCGACCTTCGCCCGCGTCAACAAGTACGGGTTCATCGAATCGCCCTACCGGAAGGTGCGCGACGGCAAAGTGACCGAGGAGGTCGCTTATCTGTCGGCGATGGAGGAGCAGAAATATTCCGTCGCTCAGGCGGACACCCCGATCGACGCCGGCGGCAAGCTGGTGGGCGATCTCATCGTCTGCCGTCACGCGGGCGACGTGGTGTTTCTGCCGGGCGACCGCGTCGACTACATGGACGTGTCGCCGAAGCAGCTCGTGTCGGTGGCGGCGGCGCTCATTCCGTTCCTCGAGAACGACGACGCCAATCGGGCCCTGATGGGCTCGAACATGCAGCGTCAGGCGGTGCCGCTGGTGCGCTCGGACGCGCCCCTCGTCGGCACCGGCATGGAGGCGATCGTGGCTCGCGACTCGGGCGCGGCGATCGCGGCGCGGCGGGCCGGGATCGTCGATCAGATTGACGCCACCCGCATCGTCGTCCGCGCGACCGAAGAGACCGACGCCGCCAAGCCCGGGGTCGACATCTACCGGCTGATGAAGTTCCAGCGTTCGAACCAGTCGACCTGCATCAACCAGAAGCCGCTGGTGAAGGTGGGCGACCGGGTCGAGAAGGGTGACATCATCGCCGATGGGCCCTCGACCGATCTCGGCGATTTGGCGCTCGGCCGCAATGTCCTCGTCGCATTCATGCCGTGGAACGGCTACAACTTCGAGGATTCGATCCTGCTCTCCGAGCGCATCGTCAAGGACGACGTCTTCACCTCGATCCACATCGAGGAATTCGAGGCGATGGCCCGCGACACCAAGCTCGGGCCCGAAGAGATTACCCGCGACATTCCAAACGTCTCGGAAGAGGCGCTGAAGAACCTCGACGAAGCCGGCATCGTTTATATCGGGGCCGAAGTGGTGGCCGGCGACATTCTGGTCGGCAAGATCACGCCGAAGGGCGAAAGCCCGATGACGCCGGAAGAGAAGCTCCTGCGCGCGATCTTCGGCGAGAAGGCCTCCGACGTGCGCGACACCTCGTTGCGCGTTCCCCCGGGCGTGCAGGGCACGATAGTCGAAGTGCGCGTATTCAACCGCCACGGCGTCGACAAGGACGAACGCGCTCAGGCGATCGAGCGCGAGGAGATCGAGCGCCTGGCCAAGGACCGCGACGACGAGCAGGCGATCCTGGACCGCAACGTCTACGCGCGTCTGGCCGAGACGCTCGAAGGCAAGCGGGCGCTCTCAGGGCCCAAGGGCTTCAAGAAGGATCAGGTGCTGACAAGGGCGTTGCTCGACGAGCAGCCGCGGTCGCAATGGTGGAGCTTCGCGCTCGAGTCCGACCAGACGATGTCGGAGATCGAGGCGATGCGCAAGCAGTACGACGAATCGAAGAAGTCGCTGGAAAGCCAATTCCTCGACAAGGTCGAGAAGCTGCAGCGCGGCGACGAATTGCCGCCCGGGGTCATGAAGATGGCCAAGGTGTTCATTGCGGTGAAGCGCAAGATCCAGCCCGGCGACAAGATGGCGGGGCGCCACGGCAACAAGGGCGTGGTGTCGCGCATCGTGCCGCAGGAGGACATGCCCTTCCTCGCCGACGGGACTCCGGTCGACATCGTGCTCAATCCGCTCGGCGTGCCGAGCCGGATGAACGTCGGGCAGATTCTCGAGACCCATCTCGGCTGGGCCTGCGCCGGACTCGGCAAGCAGGTCGGCGAAGCGGTCGACGCCTATCTGCGCTCGAACGACGCTCGTCCGCTGCGCGGCAAACTCAAACAGGTCTATGGCGACGACGAGACGATCAAGGCGCTCGACGACAAGAGCCTCGCCGAGCTCGGCGAGAACTTGCGGCGCGGGGTGCCGATCTCAACGCCGGTGTTCGACGGCGCGCGCGAGAAAGACATCGTCGAGATGCTCAAGCTCGCCAATTACGATCCGTCGGGGCAGGTGACGCTCTATGACGGGCGGACCGGCGACGCCTTCGACCGCAAGGTGACGGTCGGCTACATCTACATGCTGAAGCTTCACCACCTGGTCGACGACAAGATCCACGCCCGCTCGATCGGCCCCTATAGCCTCGTGACCCAGCAGCCGTTGGGCGGCAAGGCCCAGTTCGGCGGCCAGCGCTTCGGCGAGATGGAAGTGTGGGCGCTCGAAGCCTACGGCGCGGCTTACACGCTGCAGGAGATGCTGACCGTCAAATCGGACGACGTCGCCGGCCGCACCAAGGTCTACGAGGCGATCGTGCGCGGCGACGACACTTTCGAATCGGGCATTCCGGAGAGCTTCAACGTGCTGGTCAAAGAGATGCGTTCGCTCGGACTCAACGTCGAACTGGCGTCGCTCAAGCGTGCGCCTGAGGAACAGCTGCCGCCCGCAGAGGCGGCCGAGTGATCGGCGGGACGCGCCCGGTCGCTTGACGGGCGCGACGAGTTTTTGGCGTTCGTCGCGAACGACCGTTTGGCGGTAGGCGACGGTTCCAACAAAGGCGAGTCCGGAGGCGGTTTTTCTCCGGACGTCGCGGGAGACTTCGATGAATCAAGAAATCACCAATCCCTTCGCTCCGGTGGCTCCGCCGCAGGCGTTCGACCAGATCCAGATTGCGATCGCGAGCCCGGAGAAGATTCTGTCGTGGTCGTTCGGCGAGATCAAGAAGCCGGAGACGATCAACTACCGGACGTTCAAGCCGGAGCGCGACGGCCTATTCTGCGCCCGCATCTTCGGGCCGATCAAGGACTACGAGTGCCTGTGCGGCAAGTACAAGCGCATGAAGTACAAGGGCGTCATCTGCGAGAAGTGCGGCGTCGAGGTGACCCTGTCGCGGGTCCGGCGCGAGCGCATGGGCCATATCTCGCTTGCGGCGCCGGTCGCGCACATCTGGTTCTTGAAGTCGCTGCCCTCGCGCATCGGGCTTCTGCTCGACATGACGCTGAAGGACCTGGAGCGCATCCTCTATTTCGAATCCTATATCGTACTCGATCCCGGTCTGACCCCGCTCAAGGACCGCCAGCTCCTGAGCGAGGACGACTATCTGCGCGCGCTCGACGAATACGGCCAGGACAGCTTCACCGCGATGATCGGAGCCGAGGCGATCCGCGAGATCCTGAAGGGCATGAACCTGCAGAAGATCGCTGACGATCTCAAGGTCGAGATCGCCGAGTCGAAGAGCGAGCTCAAGCCCAAGCGGCTCGCCAAGCGGCTCAAGATCATTGAGGCCTTCATCCACTCCGGCAACAAGCCGGAATGGATGATCCTGACCGAGGTGCCGGTCATTCCCCCGGACCTGCGGCCGCTCGTGCCGCTCGACGGCGGGCGCTTCGCCACCTCCGACTTGAATGACCTCTACCGCCGGGTCATCAACCGCAACAATCGCTTGAAGCGGCTGATGGAGCTGCGCGCCCCCGACATCATCATCCGCAACGAGAAGAGGATGCTGCAGGAGTCGGTCGACGCTTTGTTCGACAACGGCCGGCGCGGGCGCGTCATCACCGGCGCCAACAAGCGGCCTCTGAAGTCGCTCGCCGACATGCTCAAGGGCAAGCAGGGGCGGTTCCGTCAGAACCTGCTCGGCAAGCGCGTCGACTATTCCGGCCGGTCGGTGATCGTGGTCGGCCCCGAGCTCAAGCTCCATCAGTGCGGGCTGCCAAAGAAGATGGCGCTCGAACTGTTCAAGCCGTTCATCTATTCGCGCCTCGACGCCAAGGGCCTTTCGGCGACGGTCAAGCAGGCCAAGAAACTGGTCGAGAAGGAGAAGCCGGAAGTCTGGGAC
The DNA here is from genome assembly GCA_963794155.1 of uncultured Alphaproteobacteria bacterium. Classification (GTDB taxonomy): domain Bacteria; phylum Pseudomonadota; class Alphaproteobacteria; order Rhizobiales; family Beijerinckiaceae; genus Roseiarcus. The sequence continues at coordinate 327,992 of CAWCCX010000017.1, forward strand.
ATCCTCGACGAGGTGATCCGGGAGCATCCGGTGATGCTCAATCGCGCGCCGACCCTGCATCGCCTCGGGATCCAGGCGTTCGAGCCGGTCTTGATCGAAGGCAAGGCGATTCAGCTGCATCCGCTCGTCTGCTCGGCCTTCAATGCTGATTTCGACGGCGACCAGATGGCCGTGCACGTCCCGCTGTCGCTCGAAGCGCAGCTCGAGGCGCGCGTCCTGATGATGTCGACCAACAACATCCTGCATCCCGCCAACGGCCAGCCGATCATCGTGCCGAGCCAGGACATCGTTCTGGGCCTCTACTACGTGTCGCTGATGCGCGACGGCGAGCCGGGCCAGTACGCGGAGGATCCGAAGACCAAGCGCCCGATCCGAGGATTCTACAGCGACATCGGCGAGATCGAGCACGCGCTCGCCGCGGGTACGATCACGCTGCACACCAAGATCAAGGGCCGCGCCTGGACCTTTAGCGACAAGGGCGAGCGCGCTGCGAAGATCTTCGACACCACGCCCGGGCGGCTGTTCCTCGGCCAGCTCCTGCCCGAGCACGTGAAGATTCCGTTCGACGTCGTCAACCGGCTGATGACGAAGAAGGAAATCTCCAACATGATCGACATCGTCTACCGCAACTGCGGTCAGAAGGAGACGGTCATCTTCTGCGACCGGATCATGTCGCTTGGCTTCCGCGAGGCGTTCAAGGCCGGCATCTCGTTCGGCAAGGACGACATGGTTGTGCCGGAGTCGAAGAAGAAGTTCATCGCCGAAACGTCGGCCCTGGCGAAGGAATACGAGCAGCAGTACAACGATGGGCTCATCACCCAGGGCGAGAAGTACAACAAGGTCGTGGACGCCTGGGCGAAATGCTCCGACCGGCTGGCCGAGGAAATGATGGCCGGCATCTCGGCCGTGCGCAAGGACGAGCACGGGCGCGACAAGCCGATCAACTCGATCTACATGATGTCGCATTCGGGCGCGCGCGGTTCGCCGACCCAGATGCGACAGCTCGCCGCGATGCGCGGCCTGATGGCCAAGCCCTCGGGCGAAATCATCGAGAGCCCGATCATCTCCAACTTCAAGGAGGGCCTGTCGGTTCTTGAGTACTTCAATTCGACCCACGGCGCCCGCAAGGGCCTCGCGGACACTGCGTTGAAGACCGCAAACTCCGGCTATCTGACCCGCCGTCTGGTCGACGTGGCGCAGGATTCGATCATCACCATGCCCGATTGCGGGTCGAAGCGCGGCATAAGCATGCGCGCGATCATCGACGCAGGCACGGTGGTCGCCTCGCTCGCTTCGCGCATTCTCGGCCGCACCTCGGCCGACACGTTGCGCGACCCCGACGGCAAGGCGATCGTCCAGGCCGGCCGCATGATCGTCGAAGAGGACATGCCGGCGATAACCGCCGCGGGCATCCAGGAGGTGAAGATCCGTTCGGTCCTCACCTGCGAGGCCAAGAACGGCGTCTGCGGCGCCTGCTACGGCCGGGATCTCGCGCGCGGCACGCCGGTCAACATGGGCGAGGCGGTCGGCGTCATCGCCGCCCAGTCGATCGGCGAGCCGGGCACCCAGCTCACGATGCGCACCTTCCACATCGGCGGCGCCGCCCAGCTAGCGGACCAGTCGTTCATCGAGTCGAACTTCGACGGCGAGGTCAAGATCCGCAACCGCAACCTCGCGCGCAACTCCAACGGCGACCTGATGGCGATGGCGCGCAATGTCGCCGTCGTCATCACCGATCGCAGCGGGGCCGAGCGCGCGGTCCACCGGCTGCAATACGGCGCCCGCCTCAAGGTCGACGAGGGCGACAAGATCAAGCGTGGGCAGAGGATCGCCGAGTGGGATCCGTTCACCCGGCCTGTCCTCACCGAGATCGACGGCGTGATCGGGTTTGAGGATCTGGTCGAGGGCGTGTCGATGTCCGAGCAGGTGGACGAGGCGACCGGCATCGCCAAGCGTATCGTCACCGACTGGCGCTCCACCCCACGCACCGCGAGCCTCAAGCCGGCGCTGGTGATCAAGGGCAAGGACGGCAAGATCGCCAAGCTGCCGCGCGGCGGCGACGCGCGCTATGCGCTTTCGGTCGAATCGATCATCTCGTTCGAGCCGGGGGCGGCGGTGCGCGCAGGCGATGTCATCGCCCGCATCTCGATCAATAGCGCCAAGACGCGCGACATTACGGGCGGTCTGCCGCGCGTGGCGGAGCTGTTCGAGGCGCGCAGGCCGAAGGACCATGCGATCATCGCCGAAATCTCGGGCACGGTGCGGTTCGGGCGCGACTTCAAGAACAAGCAGCGTCTGACGATCGAGCCGAGCGAGGAGGGCGTGGAGCCGGTCGAGTACCTGATCCCGAAGTCGAAGCACATTCACCTTCAGGACGGCGACGTCATCGAGAAGGGCGAGTATATCGTCGACGGCAATCCCGCGCCGCACGACATTCTCGCGATCAAGGGGGTCGAGGAGCTGGCCGCATATCTCGTCAACGAGATTCAGGAGGTCTATCGCCTGCAGGGCGTCAGCATCAACGACAAGCACATCGAGGTGATCGTACGCCAGATGCTGCAGAAGGTCGACATTGTCGATCCCGGCGACACCGACTTCCTCGCCGGCGAGCAGGTCGACGAGTCAGATCTCGAGGCTGCGAATGAGGCGGTGACCGCCGAAGGCAAGAAGCCCGCGGTCGGAACGCCGGTGCTGCTCGGCATAACCAAGGCGAGCCTGCAGACGCGCTCCTTCATCTCGGCGGCGTCGTTCCAGGAGACGACGCGGGTGTTGACCGAAGCCGCAGTCAACGGCAAGGTCGATACGCTCGAAGGCCTCAAGGAGAACGTGATCGTCGGCCGGCTCATCCCGGCCGGGACCGGCGCGGCAGTGGCGAAGCTGCGCCAGATCGCGGCGATGCGCGACACCCTGATCCTGGCGCAGAAGGCCGAAGCGGCCGCGGCGGCTCCCGCCCTGCCGCTCGCCGCTCCCGCGCCGGGGCCCCCCCGGCTCCGCGCAGCAAGGCGCGCGCGAGCGCGGGCTGAGGCGGAACGCGCGGAAACCCCTCTCCCGTTGGGAGAGGGGGCGCCGCCCTAGGCGCCCGCCAGCACCTGGACGGCTCGGTCGAGCTGTGGGTCGCCGCCGGCGGCGTAGCGCGGATCGAACGCGACCTCGATGGTCGGCTCGACGCCGACCCCCTCGAGGCGCTGGCCGTCCACCAGCACGTCCTCGACCGCGAGCAAAAGCAGGCCGTCGTCGCCGATGAGGAACGCGGTAGCGGCAAGCACAGCGCCTTCCGTGCGCTGGCCGATCAATTCGCCAAGCCGATATTCCTTGAACCCGTAGGCAAGCACCTCCTTGCCGCTGCGGGTGCCCTGATTGATCAGCATCGCCACGGGCTTGCGCCATTTGACTCCGACGAGGCCGGTGTCGCCGTTGCGGTCCTTGACCTGCATCGTCGGCGCGCGCGGATTGAAGAGATCGAGATATTGCGGCTGGGCGCCGCCCCATCCGCCGCGCAAATCCCAGACGAGCGCGTCGGCGTCGCTGAGCGAGCCGTCGCTAATGAGCTCCTCGATCGCTGACTGATATCGGCGGCTCGCGTATGACCAGACGTGCACGTAGCCGATGCGCGCCTTGTTGCCGGCGACGATGACGCGGGCGCTATTTCGAAGGCCGCGCAGGAACATTTCGCCGGGGCGAAGATCCGCCGGCGTCACGGTGATCGAGAGCGGAGCCGTGTCGGCGGCGCGGCGGATCTGAAGCGAGACGGGGACCCCCACCTTGCCGCGGAAGGAGTCGACCGGGCGGAACGGACGATCGTCGGCCGACAGGATTTCATCGCCGAGCAGGACGCCTGCCTGATGCGCCGGCGCGCCCTCGATCACCCCGGTGACAAAGGCGCTCCCCTGGCCGTCGGCTTCAGTGAATGTCCCAATTCCGGGATAAGCCACTTCGCCCTTCGGGAACACGCGCTCGAGGCCCCGATGCTCGAGCGCGCCGGAGAAAATGTCGGCGAGCTGGTAGTAGGCGGGGTCGTCCGGCGTATAATAATGCGTGTGGGAGGCGCCGAGCTCGGCCAGCATCGCGTTGATCGCGACCGACGCGTCTTCACGCGAGCGCGCCGAGATCACCTGGGGACGATAGCGCCCGCGCACCGCCTGCCAGTCGAGACCATGCAGGCGCTGGTCGTAGAAACGGTCGCGAACCAGCTCCCAGACCTGGTCGAAGTCAGCCTCGTTCGGCTCCCCCTGAACCTCCTCGGACTGGCTCCCCGTCTCGGCGCCTGCCGGCCAGGCGCCGAAGGCCGCCGCTCCCGCTGCAAGAGCCAGTATCTCCCTGCGCGTCGCTTTCATCGATTTCTGGGCTCCGGATCGCGCCGACGACGGTCGAACGAGCCCGCCGGGCGCCGCCGCGGGCGTCGGCCGCGGCGCGATTGCGTTTTGCCGCTCGCTAGGCTCGAATCGAGGCCCATATGTGACTGCCTTGCGGCAATCTTCCGCAAGCGAAGTTCGGCGTGGGCGCTCAGAAGGAGCGTGCCCGTGCGGGCGCCAGAGGCGCAAATATTCGCCGCGGCGGCGATTATGACGGCGCAAAGGGGTTGACGCGCGGGGACCGCTTGAATATGTTCCGCGCGCTTTCGGCAGGCCGTAGAGCTTCGCTGTATCGGACGACGCGTCGGATACCCACCGGCTCTAAACGCTGACGATCCTATCGAAGACGAGCCATGCCGGCCCTTCAGGGGGCCGGTTCTGTTTCGCATGATCGCGGGCTTCGCGCCGGTGATCCTCTGCTTTCGGCGGCGCCCAAACCCGAGCGGGTTTTAAGGGCGCTGTTGGTTTCGCGCGTTGCCTCGACGGCTGCGCGCGCGATGGGGAATGGATTTGGATTTTCTTGTTCGGCGTCACGCGCCGGACGCAGAGGTAACTGAAGTCAAGGGCCGACATGCCGACGATTAGCCAGTTGATCCGCAAGCCGCGGCAACCGAAGACCTACCGCGAGAAGGCCCGCCATCTCCAGGCGAGCCCGCAGAAGCGCGGGGTGTGCACGCGCGTCTACACCACGACCCCGAAGAAGCCGAATTCGGCGCTGCGTAAGGTCGCCAAGGTGCGGCTGACCAACGGCTTTGAGGTCATCGGCTACATACCGGGCGAAGGCCACAACTTGCAGGAGCACTCGGTGGTCATGATCCGCGGCGGTCGGGTCAAGGACCTGCCCGGCGTGCGCTACCACATCCTGCGTGGCGTGCTCGACACGCAGGGAGTCAAGGACCGCAAGCAGCGCCGGTCGAAGTACGGCGCTAAGCGGCCGAAATGACCTGAGCGAAGCTAAGGCCGTCCCCGGGCGAGCGAAGCGAAACCCGGGGATCGTCAGACGGTTTCAATGGATGGCCGGGTCAAGCCCGGCGATGACGGAGCGAAAGAACCAGGCCATGTCACGCCGCCATAGCGCTGAGAAACGCGACATCATCCCGGACGCCAAATACGGCGACGTGGTGGTGGCGAAGTTCATGAACACGATGATGTACGAAGGCAAGAAGTCCGTCGCCGAGGCGATCGTCTACGGCGCGCTGGACAGCGTCGAGGCCAAGGCGAAGACCGACCCGCTCGCCGTCTTCAAGCAGGCGCTCGAGAATGTCGCGCCTTCGGTTGAGGTTCGCTCGCGCCGGGTCGGCGGCGCGACCTATCAGGTTCCGAGCGAGGTGCGCACCGATCGCAGGCAGGCGCTGGCGATCCGCTGGATCATCTCCGCCGCGCGCGACCGCAACGACAAGACCATGATCGACCGGCTCTCGGCCGAACTGCTCGACGCCTCGAACAATCGCGGCGCGGCGGTCAAGAAACGCGAGGACACCCATCGGATGGCGGAAGCCAACCGCGCCTTCGCCCACTACCGCTGGTGAGCGGCGGCGAGCGAGGCAATTGGGATTAGAGATCATGGCGCGCAGCCACGCTATCGAGGACTATCGGAATTTCGGCATCATGGCCCACATCGATGCCGGAAAGACGACCACGACGGAACGCATTCTCTATTATTCCGGCAAGTCGCATAAGATCGGCGAGGTGCACGATGGCGCTGCGACCATGGACTGGATGGAGCAGGAGCAAGAGCGCGGCATTACCATCACCTCGGCCGCGACCACCACCTTCTGGCAGGACAAGCGCCTCAACATCATCGACACCCCCGGCCACGTCGACTTTACGATCGAAGTCGAGCGATCGCTGAGGGTGCTCGACGGCGCGGTCTGCGTGCTCGACGGCAACCAGGGGGTCGAACCGCAGACGGAGACCGTCTGGCGCCAGGCCGACAAATACGGCGTTCCGCGAATCGTGTTTGTCAACAAGATGGACAAGATCGGAGCGGATTTTTCTCGCTGCGTCGAAGAGATCGAGACCAAGGTCGGCGGCCGCCCGGTCTGCCTCCAACTGCCGATCGGCTCGGAATCGAGCTTCAAGGGCGTGGTCGATCTTTTGCGCATGAAGGCGGTCGTCTGGGAGGACGAGGGGCTTGGCGCGAAGTACCACGACGAGGAGATTCCCGCCGATCTCAAGGCGAAGGCGGAAGAATTTCGCCATACGCTGATCGAGACGGCGGTCGAGCTCGACGACGACGTGATGACCGCCTATCTCGACGGGCAGGAGCCGGACGTCGACACGCTGAAGCGCCTCATTCGCAAGGCGGTGAGGCAGATTTCGTTCGTTCCGGTGCTGTGCGGTTCGGCGTTCAAGAACAAGGGCGTGCAGCCGCTCCTGGACGCGGTCGTCGACTATCTGCCCTCGCCGGTCGATCGCGGCGGCATCAAGGGCGTCGACATGAATTCCGGCAAGGAAGTCGTTCGCATGCCGAGCGACTCCGAACCGTTCTCGATGCTCGGCTTCAAGATCATGGACGACCCGTTCGTCGGGACCATCACCTTCTGCCGCGTCTATTCGGGCAAGATCGAATCCGGTTCGACCGTCCTGAACTCGACCAAGGACAAGCGAGAGCGCATCGGCCGGATGCTGCTCATGCACGCCAACAACCGCGAGGACATCAAGGAGGCGTTCGCCGGCGACATCGTCGCGCTTGCCGGCCTCAAGGACACCCGCACCGGCGACACTTTGTGCGACCTGCACAAGCCAGTGATCCTGGAAAAGATGGAGTTCCCGGATCCGGTGATCGAGATCGCGATCGAGCCAAAATCGAAGGCCGACCAGGAGAAGCTCGGCGTCGCGCTGTCCAAGCTTGCGGCCGAGGACCCGTCGTTCCGGGTGTCGACCGATCCCGAGTCCGGCCAGACCATCCTCAAGGGGATGGGCGAACTGCACCTCGACATCAAGGTCGACATCCTCAAGCGCACCTACAAGGTCGACGCCAACATCGGCGCGCCGCAGGTCGCCTATCGCGAGACCCTGAGCAAGAAGAGCGAGATCAACTACACCCACAAGAAACAGTCGGGCGGCTCCGGCCAATTCGCTCGGGTTGTCATGGCGTTCGAGCCGGCGGGGCCTGGCGCTGGCTCGTCGTTCGAATCGAAGATCGTCGGCGGTGCGGTGCCGAAGGAATACATTCCGGGGGTCGAAAAAGGCGTCAACAGCGTGCTGACCTCCGGCGTGCTGGCAGGCTTTCCGGTGGTCGATGTGAAGGCGACGCTCATCGACGGCGCCTACCACGATGTGAACTCGTCGGCGCTGGCGTTCGAGATCGCCGCCCGCGCCGCTTTCCGCGAAGGCCTGCAGAAGGGCGGCTCGGTCCTGCTCGAGCCGATCATGAAAGTGGAGGTGGTGACTCCGGAAGAGCACACTGGCTTCGTGATGGGCGACCTGCTCTCGCGGCGCGGACACGTACAGGGTCAGGACATGCGCGCGAACGCCGTCGTCATCAACGCGATGGTGCCGCTGTCCAACATGTTCGGCTACGTCAACCAGTTGCGCTCGGGCACTCAAGGGCGCGCCAACTTCACCATGCAGTTCGACCACTACGAGCAGGTCCCGGGGAATATCGCGTCCGAGATCGTCGAGAAATTCAAGTGAGGGGCGCCTAAAGCGCCGAGAACCAAGGGCCACGAAAAGGAGTCCGGCTATGGCCAAGGAAAAGTTTGCGCGTAACAAGCCCCATTGCAACATTGGCACGATCGGCCATGTCGACCATGGCAAGACGTCGTTGACGGCTGCGATCACCAAGGTTCTGGCCGAGACGGGCGGCGCGACCTATACCGCCTACGATCAGATCGACAAAGCGCCGGAAGAGAAGGCTCGCGGCATCACGATCTCGACCGCGCACGTCGAATACGAGACCAAGAAGCGCCATTACGCGCACGTCGACTGCCCCGGCCACGCCGATTATGTGAAGAACATGATCACCGGCGCCGCCCAGATGGACGGCGCGATCCTCGTCGTCTCCGCCGCCGACGGCCCGATGCCCCAGACCCGCGAGCACATCTTGCTCGCCCGCCAGGTCGGCGTTCCGGCGCTCGTCGTCTACCTCAACAAGGTCGACATGGTCGACGATCCGGAGCTGCTCGAGCTGGTCGAGCTCGAGGTGCGCGAGCTTCTCTCCCGCTACGAGTTCCCGGGCGACGACATTCCGATCATCAAAGGCTCGGCGCTGATGGCGCTCGAGAACAAGTCGCCGGAGATGGGCCACGACTCGATCCTCAAGCTCATGGAGGCCGTCGACGCCTACATTCCCCAGCCGGAGCGGCCGAAGGACCAGCCGTTCCTGATGCCGGTCGAGGACGTGTTCTCGATCTCGGGCCGCGGCACCGTCGTCACCGGCCGCATCGAGCGCGGCGTCATCAAGGTCGGCGAGGAAGTCGAGATCGTCGGCCTTCGTCCGACCGCCAAGACCACCGTCACCGGGGTCGAAATGTTCCGCAAGCTGCTCGATCAGGGCGAGGCGGGCGACAACGTCGGATGCCTTCTGCGCGGCACCAAGCGCGAGGAGGTCGAGCGCGGCCAGGTGCTGTGCAAGCCGGGCTCGGTCAAGCCGCACACCAAGTTCAAGGCGGAGGCCTACATCCTCACCAAGGAGGAAGGCGGCCGGCACACACCGTTCTTCACCAACTACCGTCCGCAGTTCTACTTCCGCACCACCGACGTCACGGGAATCGTCCAATTGCCCCAGGGCACGGAAATGGTGATGCCGGGCGACAACGTCACAATCGACGTCGCGCTCATCGTTCCGATCGCGATGGAGGAGAAATTGCGCTTCGCCATACGCGAAGGCGGCCGCACGGTCGGCTCGGGCGTCGTCGTTTCGATCACCGAATGAGGCGTTGCGACCAGCGAATGCGGGCGGGGCGAAGCCTCCCGTCCGGGCCGGCAGGGATTTGACACATGAATACGCAAAACATCCGCATCCGTCTGAAAGCGTTCGATCACCGCGTGCTCGACGCTTCGACGAAGGAGATCGTGTCCACGGCCAAGCGCACCGGCGCCAGGGTTCGCGGCCCAATTCCCCTGCCGACTAGGATCGAGAAGTTCACCGTCAACCGGTCGCCGCATGTCGACAAGAAGTCGCGCGAGCAGTTCGAAATTCGCACCCACAAGCGGGTGCTCGACATCGTCGACCCGACGCCACAGACCGTCGACGCGCTGATGAAGCTCGATCTCGCCGCCGGCGTCGACGTCGAAATCAAGCTTTAGAAGGGATCTGACGAGCGTCGGCGAAGGGTTCTCCTCAAAGGCGCTCTCGAAGGATAAAGGCCAATGCGTTCAGGCATCATTGCAAAGAAGCTGGGCATGTCCCGCGTCTTCACCGACGCAGGCGACCACGTGCCGGTCACGGTCCTTCACGTCGAGGGCTGCCAAGTGGTCGCGCATCGCACGCAGGAAAAGAACGGCTATACCGCGCTCCAGCTCGGCGTCGGCAAGGCCAAGGTCAAGAACGTATCGAAGGCCGAGCGCGGCCGTTTCGCCGTCGCCCATGTCGAGCCGAAGATGCGGCTCGCCGAGTTCCGAGTCGCCGAGGACAAGATGATCCCGGTCGGGGCCGAGATCACCGCCGATCACTTCACTGTCGGGCAATATGTCGACGTCACCGGCGTCACCCTCGGCAAGGGGTTCGCCGGCGGCATGAAGCGCTGGAATTTCGGCGGCTTGCGGGCGACCCACGGCGTGTCGATCTCGCATCGATCGATCGGCTCGACCGGCGGTCGCCAGGATCCCGGCAAGACGTGGAAGAACAAGAAGATGGCCGGCCACATGGGCGTCGACAAGGTGACGACGCAGAACCTCCGTGTCGTGCGCACCGATGTGGAGCGCGGCCTTATCCTGGTTGAGGGCGCGGTGCCCGGTCACTCCGGAGGGTGGATCGCGGTCCGCGACGCGGTGAAGAAGCCGTTGCCGAAGGACGCGCCGGTGCCAGGCAAGTTCCGCGTTCACCCCGACGCGGCGGCCGCTCCGCCGGCCGAAGCCGCGAAGGAAGAGTAACGCCGATGAAATTCGACATGACCTCGATCGACGGCTCGGCCGCCGGCTCGCTCGAACTGAGCGACGCCGTGTTCGGCCTCGAGCCGCGCGCCGATCTGATCGCCCGCATGGTTCGCTGGCAGCTCGCCAAGCGTCAGGCCGGCGCCCATCAGAACTCTGGGGCGCGCCGACATCAACCGCACCGGCAAGAAGATGTACAAGCAGAAGGGCACCGGCGGCGCTCGCCACGGGTCGGCCCGGGTGCCGCAATTTCGCGGCGGCGGACGCGCCATGGGTCCGGTTGCGCGCAGCCACGCGCATGACTTGCCAAAGAAAGTGCGCGCGCTCGCCTTGCGGCACGCGCTTTCGGCCAAGGTCCGGGCCGGCGGGCTGGTGATCTGGGAAAGCGCCGACGTCCCAGAGGCCAAGACGAAGACCTTGCGCGCGACATTCGAGAAGGCGGCGCTCAAGAATGCGCTCATCATCGACGGCGCTGCGCCGCACGCGAAGTTCGCCGTGGCCGCGCGCAACCTGCCCGAGATCGACGTGCTGCCGGTCCAGGGGGTCAATGTCTACGACATCATGCGGCGCGAGAAGCTGGTCTTGACCAAGGCTGCCGTCGAAGCGCTGGAGGCACGGTTCAAATGATCAAGGACGTGCGCCACTACGACGCGATCGTCTCCCCCGTGATTACGGAGAAGGCGACAATCGCTTCCGAAAACAACCAGTTCGTTTTCAAGGTCGCACGCAACGCGACCAAGCCGCAAATCAAGGCGGCGATCGAGCAGTTGTTCGACGTCAAGGTGACGGCGGTCAACACGCTTCTGCGCAAGGGCAAGACCAAGGCGTTCCGGGGCGTGCGCGGGCGCCAGCAAGACGTGAAGAAGGCGATCGTCACGCTTGCCGACGGCTATCGCATCGACATGACCACCGGCCTCTGAGGGACGAGAACCATGGCGCTCAAGACATACAAACCGATCACGCCGGGCCTTCGCCAGCTCGCGCTTGTCGATCGCAGCGACCTCTTCAAGGGCAAGCCGGTCAAGGCGCTGACAGTCGGCAAGCCCGAGAAGGGCGGACGCAACAACGCCGGCCGGATAACCGTGCGGTTCCGGGGCGGCGGCCACAAGCAGGCCTATCGCATCGTCGACTTCAAGCGCCGCAAGCTCGACATTGCCGGCAAGGTTGAGCGGCTGGAGTACGATCCCAACCGAACGAGCTTCATCGCGCTGATCAAATATTCCGACGGCGAGCAGGCCTACATCATCGCCCCGCAACGGCTTTCGGTCGGGGACGAGGTCCTCGCCGGCATCCAGGTCGACGTGAAGCCCGGCAATGCGATGCCACTCGCCAATATCCCCGTTGGCACGATTGTCCACAACGTCGAGATGAAGATCGGCAAGGGCGGCGCGATCGCCCGCTCCGCCGGAACCTACGCCCAGATTGTCAGCCGTGACCAGGGCTACGTGTCGCTGCGATTGAGTTCCGGCGAGCAGCGGCTCATTCATGGCCAGTGCTTCGCCTCGATCGGCGCGGTCTCCAATCCCGACCACATGAATGCCTCGCTCGGCAAGGCGGGCCGAAACCGGTGGCTCGGACAGCGCCCGCACAACCGCGGCGTCAGTATGAACCCTGTCGACCATCCGCACGGCGGCGGCGAAGGGCGCACCTCGGGCGGCCGGCATCCCGTCAGCCCGTGGGGCAAGCCGACCAAGGGCAAGAAGACCCGTTCGAACAAGGCGACCGACAAATTCATCGTCGCGTCGCGGCACGTACGCAAGAAGAGAGGCTGAGCCATGACGCGCTCGATCTGGAAGGGGCCGTTCGTCGACGGCTATCTTTTGAAGAAGGCCGACGTCGCGCGCGGGTCGGGCCGCTCCGACATCATCAAGATCTGGAGTCGGCGCTCGACCATTCTGCCGCAGTTCGTCGGCCTCACGTTCGGCGTCTACAACGGCCACAAGCACATTCCGGTGCTCGTGTCGGAGGAGATGATCGGCCACAAGTTCGGGGAATTCGCCCCGACCCGCACCTTTCACGGCCATTCCGCCGACAAGAAGGCCAAGAGGGCTTAGACGCCGATGTCCAAGCAAGCAAATCCGCGCCGACAGGCCGAGAACGAAGCCAAGGCGACGACCCGCATGCTGCGGGTCAGTCCGCAGAAGCTCAACCTTCTCGCTCAGCTCATCCGCGGCAAGAAAGTCGCAACCGCGCTCGCCGACCTCGAATTCTCGAGAAAGAGGATTTCGGTCGAAGTGAAGAAAACGCTCGAGTCGGCGATCGCCAATGCCGAGAACAACCACGATCTCGACGTCGACGATCTCGTCGTCGTCCAGGCCTGGGTCGGCAAGGACATGGTGCTGAAACGCTTCAGCCCCCGCGCGCGCGGGCGGGCCGGGCGGATCGAGAAGCCGTTTGCAAACATCACCATCGTCGTCCGCGAAGTCGCCGCCGACGCCAACGCCAAAGCCGCTTGAGAAGAGAGAGTTTCGGAATGGGACAGAAGATCAATCCGATCGGGCTGCGCCTCGGCATCAATCGGACCTGGGATTCGCGGTGGTACTCCAGCAAGGGCGAATACGGGAAGCTCTTGCACGAGGACATGAAGATCCGCGAATCGCTGACCAAGAGCCTCAAGCAGGCGGCGATCTCGAAGATCGTCATCGAGCGTCCGCACAAGAAGGCGCGCATCAACATTCACTCCGCCCGCCCGGGGGTCGTCATCGGCAAAAAGGGCGCCGATATCGAGAAGCTGCGCAAGCAGGTCGCCAAGCTGACGACCTCGGAAGTGGCGATCAACATCGTCGAAGTCCGCAAGCCGGAGATCGACGCGACCCTCGTCGCCGAATCGATCGCCCAGCAGCTTGAGCGCCGGGTGGCGTTCCGGCGGGCGATGAAGCGCGCGGTCCAATCCGCGATGCGTCTCGGGGCGGAGGGCATCCGCATCAATTGCTCGGGCCGGCTGGGCGGCGCCGAAATCGCCCGCCTGGAATGGTATCGCGAGGGCCGCGTGCCGCTCCACACATTGCGCGCCGACGTCGACTACGGCGTCGCCACCGCGCACACCGCTTACGGCACCTGCGGCATCAAGGTCTGGATCTTCAAGGGCGAAATCCTTGAGCACGATCCGATGGCCCAGGACAAGCGGCTGGCCGAGGCCGACCATTCCTCGACCCATCGTCCGCGCCGCGAGCCGCGCGAGCACGCGCGCGAAGCGGTCTGACGGGCGCGCTGGCGAAAGTTCACGATCATGATGCAGCCAAAGAGATCCAAGTTCCGCAAAGCCTTCAAGGGCCGCATTCACGGCAATGCGAAGGGCGGGTATGCGCTGAATTTCGGCGAATTCGGGCTCAAGGCGATGGAGCCCGAGCGGGTGACCGCGCGCCAGATCGAGGCCGCCCGCCGAGCGCTGACCAGGCACATGAAGCGCGCTGGCCGAGTGTGGATTCGGGTGTTTCCCGACGTGCCGGTGTCGAAGAAGCCGATCGAAGTGCGCATGGGCAAGGGCAAGGGCGCCCCGGAATGGTGGATCGCGCGGGTTGCGCCCGGCCGCATCATGTTCGAGATCGACGGCGTGCCGGAGAGCCTGGCGCGCGAAGCGTTCGACCTCGCCGCGGCCAAGCTGCCGATCAAGACGCGCTTCGTTCAGCGCATCGCCGAGTAGGAGCGAGCCATGAAAACCGCGAGCCGTCTTTCCGATCTCCGGGTCATGACCGAGGATCAACTCAACGACGAGACGCTCAAGCTCAAGAAGGAGCAGTTCAACCTGCAATTCCAGAAGGCGAGCGGCCAGTTGCAGGATACGGCGCGGGTGCGCGTCGTGCGGCGCGACATCGCCCGCGTCATGACCCTCGCCGCGCAAAAGCGCGCCCCCGCCAAGACCAAGAAGTAGGGATACTATGCCGAAGAAAATCTTGCAGGGCGTCGTCGTCAGCGACAAGCAGGAGAAGACGCTGGTGGTGAAGGTCGAGCGCCGCTTCACCCACCCGCTTCTCAAAAAGACCGTGCGCCGGTCCAAGAACTACCACGCGCATGTCGAAAACAAGACCCAGAAGGTCGGCGACACCGTCTCGATCGAAGAGACGCGGCCGATCTCGAAGCTCAAGCGCTGGATCGTCGTCCGCGAAACGGCGCCGAAGGCGTGACCTAAAGAGGCGATAAGGCCATGATACAGATGCAGACCAATCTCGACGTCGCCGACAATTCCGGGGCGCGGCGCGTGATGTGCATCAAGGTGCTGGGCGGCTCGAAGCGCCGTTACGCCTCGATCGGCGACGTCATCGTCGTCTCGATCAAGGAGGCGATCCCGCGCGGCCGGGTCAAGAAGGGCGACGTGATGAAGGCGGTGGTCGTGCGCACCGCCAAGGACATTCGCCGCGCCGACGGATCGGTGATCCGGTTCGACTCCAACGCCGCGGTGCTCATCAACAACCAGTCCGAGCCGGTCGGGACCCGCATCTTTGGCCCGGTGCCGCGCGAATTGCGCGCCAAGAATCACGTGAAGATCATCTCGCTCGCGCCGGAGGTGCTGTGATGGCCGCCAAAATCAAGAAGGGCGACACGGTCATCGTCATGACCGGGCGCGACAAGGGCAAGCGCGGCGAAGTTCGCGAGGTGATGCCGACCGAAAGCCGGGCGATCGTCGCCGGCGTCAACCTCGTCCGCCGCCATACCCGCCAGACGGCGCAAACCGAAGGCGGGATCATCACCAAGGAAGCGACGATCCATCTGTCGAATCTGGCGATCGCCGATCCCAAGACCGGCAAGCCCACGCGCGTCGGCTTCAAGATTCTCGACGACAGCCGCAAGGTGCGTGTCGCCAGGCGTTCCGGAGACCTGATCGATGGCTGAGACGAAAAACGAGAAGGGCGACAAGGCCGAAAAGGGCGGCAAGCCCGCCAAGGCCGAGAAGCCGGCCGCCAAGGGCGGAAAGCCGGAAGCGGTCGCCGACGCCAAGAGCGCCAAGAGCAAGGCTCGCAAGGAAGCTGGGGCGGAGATCGCCGCTGCCGGCGCGGTGAAAGCCGCGCCGAAGGACTACGTGGCGCGTCTCAAGAAGCTCTACCAGGACGAAATCGTGCCCAAGCTTACCAAGGAGTTCGGGTACAAAAATTCGCTCGAAGTGCCGAAGCTTGACAAGATCGTGCTCAACATGGGGGTCGGAGAGGCCGTCAACGACACCAAGAAGGTCACCTCCGCCGCCGCCGACCTGTCGTTGATCGCCGGGCAGAAGCCCGTGGTCACGCGCGCACGCAAGGCGATCTCGACCTTCAAGGTGCGCGAGAACATGCCGATCGGGGCCAAGGTCACCTTGCGCAAGACCCGCATGTACGAGTTCCTCGACCGTCTGGTGACGGTCGCGCTGCCACGAGTGCGCGACTTCCGCGGCCTCGATCCGAAATCGTTCGACGGACGCGGCAACTATGCGCTCGGCGTCAAGGAGCACATCATTTTTCCTGAAATCGACTACGACAAGGCCGAGGCGATGCTGGGGCTCGACATCGTGGTCTGCACGACCGCCAGGACCGACGCGGAAGCCAAGGCCTTGCTGCGCGAGTTCAACTTCCCCTTCCGGCAGTGAGCCTGATCATAGCGCTCAGACGCGGAAAATGGAGCCGATGAATGGCAAAAAAGAGTGCGATAGAGAATAACCTGCGCAAGCAGCGCCTGGCGAAGAAATACGCCGCTCGCCGCAAGCGTCTGCTCGATGTCGCCAACGACCAGGCGCGTCCGATGGAAGAGCGCTTTGAGGCGCGCATCCGTCTCGCGGCGCTGCCGCGCAACGGCGCAATCATTCGGGTGCGCAATCGTTGTCAGGTTACCGGCAGGCCGCGCGGATTCTACCGCAAGGTAAAAATGTCGCGCATTGCATTGCGCGAACTGGGCAACCAGGGCCTGATCCCGGGCCTGGTCAAGTCGAGCTGGTGAGGAGGCAAGGATCATGGCGATGAACGATCCCCTCGGCGACATGCTCACCCGCATCCGCAACGCGCAGATGCGCAAGCGCGGCAAGGTCTCGACGCCCGGCTCGTCCCTGCGCAAGAAGGTTCTCGACGTGCTGGAGTTCGGAAGGGTATATCCGCGGCTATTCGACCACGGACTACGGCAACGGCCGCACGGAGTTCGAGATCGAGTTGAAGTACTTCGACGACCAGCCGGTCATCCGCAAGATCGAGCGCGTTTCCAAGCCGGGCCGCCGGGTCTATGCGACGGTCGGCGCGATGCCGCGCGTCGCCAACGGCCTCGGCCTGTCGATCGTGTCGACGCCGAAAGGCGTCATGGCCGACCATTCCGCTCGCGAGAACAACGTCGGCGGCGAGGTCCTGTGCACTGTCTTCTAGACGGCGCGGAGTTTGAGCAAACGGATTTATCCCATGTCCCGTATCGGCAAGAAGCCCGTCGTCATTCCGTCAGGCGTCACCGCCAAGCTTGACGGCCAGACGATCGCCGTCAAAGGCGCGAAGGGCGAGTTGAAATTCACCGCCCCAGACGAAGTCGCGATTTCGATCGACGGCGGCGCAGTCCATGTCGCGCCGCATGGCGAGGACAAGCGCGCCCGCGCGATGTGGGGCACGGCGCGCGCGCAGGTGCAAAACCTGATCGGCGGCGTGACCAAGGGGTTCGAGAAGAAGCTCGAGATCAATGGCGTCGGCTACAAGGCGGCGGTCGCGGGCAAGAACCTGCAGCTGTCGCTCGGCTACAGCCACGACATCATGTTCCCAATTCCGACCGGGGTGACGATCACCACGCCGAAGCCGACCGAAATTAACGTCGCGGGCATCGACAAGCGCCAGGTCGGCCAGATCGCCGCCGAGATCCGCGCGTTCCGCGGTCCCGAGCCCTATAAGGGCAAGGGCGTGAAATATGCCGGCGAGTTCGTCTTCCGCAAGGAAGGCAAGAAGAAATAAGAGGCGACGATGGTCAAGTCGAATACGTCCGCTGATCGCCGCAAGGCCCGGGTCCGCCGTGCGGTCCTCGCCCATTCCGGCGGCCGTCCGCGGCTCAGCGTTTTCCGGTCTTCGAAGCAGATTTACGCCCAGGTGATCGACGACGAGAGAGGCCGCACCATTGTCGCCGCTTCGTCGCTCGAAAAGGCATTGCGCGAATCGCTGAAGACCGGCGCCGACGTCGAGGCTGCGCGGCGCGTCGGCAAGGAGCTCGCCGAACGGGCGAAGAAGGCCGGGGTCGAGAAGGTCGTGTTCGATCGCGGCGGCTACATGTATCACGGGCGCGTCAAGGCGCTGGCGGAGGGGGCCCGCGAGGGCGGGCTGGAATTTTGACGGCGGCAACGGAAGCGAGGCGGCGCCGTCTGGAGCGCGCCGCATTTTATACTCTGATGGATGAATCCAATGGCGCGTGAAGGAGAAGGCGGCCGTGGCCGCGATCGCAACCGCGAGGAGCGCGACAGCGAATTCGTTGATCGCCTCGTGCACATCAATCGCGTGGCGAAGGTGGTGAAGGGCGGCCGACGGTTCGGCTTCGCCGCGCTCGTCGTCGTCGGCGACCAGAAGGGGCGCGTCGGCTTTGGCCACGGCAAGGCCCGCGAAGTGCCGGAGGCGATCCGCAAGGCGACTGAAGCCGCCAAGCGCGGCGTCGTGCGTGTGCCTTTACGGGAAGGCCGGACGCTGCATCACGACGTCAATGGCCGGCACGGCGCGGGCCGGGTCGTCCTGCGGGCCGCGCCCGCCGGCACGGGGATCATCGCCGGGGGGCCGATGCGAGCTGTGTTTGAATCGCTTGGCGTCCACGATGTGGTCGCCAAGAGTCAGGGCTCGTCGAACCCCTACAACATGGTCCGCGCGACCTTCGACGCGCTCGCGCGCGAGGACAGCCCGCGCTCGGTCGCGCAGCGGCGCAATCTCAAGGTGTCGACTCTCCAGTCGCGCCGCCAGGGCGTCGAGGCCGACGCCTCCGATTCGTGAGAGTGAGAGGGCAAATGAGCGCCGACAAGATCATCACGCTGGAGCAGACCGCCAGCGCTATCGGTCGGCCCGGCTCGCAGCGCGCGACGCTGAAGGGCCTGGGCCTCGACAGGATTGGCCGTCGGTCGCGGGTCGCCGACACGTCCGCCAATCGAGGCATGATCGCCAAAGTCGCCCATCTCGTGCGCGTCGTCGACGGCCGGTAAGGATCCACGCCCATGAAACTCAACGAAGTCAGAGACAATCCCGGATCGTCGAAGCCGCGCATCCGCGTTGGCCGCGGCATCGGATCAGGCAAGGGCAAGCAGGCCGGCCGCGGCGGCAAGGGCCAGACGGCCCGCTCCGGTGTCCGCATCAAGGGTTTTGAGGGCGGCCAAATGCCTTTGCATCGCCGCCAGCCCAAGCGCGGATTCAATCCGCCCTCGCGGCTGATCTTGAACGAGGTCAACCTCGGGCGGATTCAGCGCGCGATCGACGCCGGCAAGCTCGACGCCGCCGAGCCGGTCACGGTCGACAGTCTCATGAAAGCCGGAGTCGTCACGCGACGCCGCGACGGGGTTAAGGTTCTTGGCGTCGGCGAATGGAAGGCGAAGGCGAATTTCGAAGTCCACGCGGCGTCCAAAACCGCCGCAGCCGCGATCGAGAAAGCGGGCGGCAGCGTCAAGACGCTGCGGCAAGAGGCCGCTCCCGCCGCCTCTTGAGCGCCGATCGCCCCTAGGGTGACATTGGCGCGCGCGACGACCATATGCTAGGGGCGTTTCCGCCGCCGGCCCAGGTCGGTGGAAGCGACATGTCGTAATACAAGGCGCGTCCCCAAGCGCCATCCGGAGCGAATCCGCCATGGCGTCGGCCGCCGAACAGCTTGCAGCCAATATCAATTGGTCCGCCTTCGCCAAGGCGGACGAACTCAAGAAACGCATCTGGTTCACGCTTGGCGCGTTGGTCATCTACCGGCTGGGGACCTACATCCCGCTGCCAGGAATAGACCCCGCCGCGTTCGAGGCCTCATTCCTCGGCCAGAAGCAGGGCGTCCTCGACATGTTCAACATGTTTTCGGGCGGCGCAGTTCAGCGCATGGCGGTATTCGCGCTCAACATCATGCCCTATATTTCGGCGTCGATCATCATCCAGCTCTTGAGCTCGGTCGTTCCGTCGCTCGAGGCGATCAAGAAAGAGGGCGAGCAGGGGCGCAAAGTTCTCAATCAGTACACGCGCTATCTGACCGTCGTGCTGGCGATCTTCCAGGCTTACGGGATCTCGATTGGGCTCGAGGGACGCGCCGGAATCGTCAGCGATCCGGGGCTCCTGTTTCGCATCTCGACGATCGTGACGCTGACCGGCGGAACGATGTTTCTGGTTTGGCTCGGCGAGCAGATCACCTCGCGCGGGGTCGGCAATGGATCCTCGCTCATCATTTTCGCCGGCATCGTCGCGCGGTTGCCGCAGGCGGTGGTGCAATTGTTCGAACTCGGCCGGCAAGGGTCGATCTCCACCGGCCTGGTGCTGGCGGTCGTCATCATGGTGTTCGTCGTAGTCGCCTTCATCGTTTTCATGGAGCGGGCGCAGCGCCGGGTCCCGATCACCTATCCGCGCCGGCAAGTCGGCAACAAGATGTACGAGGGGCAAAGTTCGTTCCTGCCGCTGAAGCTCAATACGTCCGGCGTCATTCCGCCGATCTTCGCCTCGTCGCTCTTGCTGTTGCCGACGACTGTGGCCAATTTCGCCCAAGGGTCGACGAGTTCTGGGGTGTTGTCGACGATCTCGGCGCTGCTGGGGCGAGGCAGCGCGCTCTATCTCATCCTCTACGCGGCGCTTATCGTCTTCTTCGCCTTCTTTTACACCGCGACGGTCTTCAATCCTGCCGACACCGCCGAGAATTTGAAGAAGCACGGCGGCTTCATCCCCGGCGTGAGGCCGGGCGAGCGCACGGCGCAATATATCGATTACGTTCTGACCCGGATTACAGTGCTCGGCGCGCTTTATCTCGCCGTGATCTGCCTCCTGCCCGAGTGGCTCATTTCCTATGCGGCGCTGCCATTTTATTTTGGCGGCACGTCGCTCCTGATCGTGGTCAATGTGACTATGGACACGGTGGCCCAGATTCACGGGCATTTGCAGGCGCATCAATATGAAGGCCTGATCAGAAAGGCCAGGTTGAAAGGGCGGAAACGATGAGGTTGATACTGCTCGGGCCTCCGGGGGCCGGCAAGGGCACGCAGGCGCAGAGGCTCGTCAAGATTCTCAACCTCCCGCAATTGTCGACCGGCGATATGTTGCGCGCCGCGGTTGCGACGGGAACCCCGATCGGGCTTAAGGCCAAGGCGGTGATGGAATCCGGTGCGCTGGTGTCGGACGACATTGTCGTCGGCATCATCAACGACCGGATCGAGGAACCGGACGCGAAGCGGGGCTTCATCCTCGACGGATTTCCGCGCACGCTGGCCCAGGCGTGGGCGTTGGAGACCATGCTCGCCGGGAAGGGGCTGAAGCTCGACGCGGCGATCGAATTGACGGCCGATGCGCCCAAGCTGGTCGAGCGAATCGTCAGGCGAGCGGAGGAAGCGAAGGCTGCCGGACAGCCCGTGCGCAAGGACGATGACCCGGAAGTGTTCAAGTCGCGTCTCGCCGCTTACGAACGCGACACCGCCGCGGTGACGCCGTTCTATCGCGAGCGCGGGCTTTTGCACGAAGTCGACGGCATGGCCCCGATCGGGGCCGTCGCCAAGGCGATCGATGCGGTCCTGTCGGAGGTCGCCGCGGCGTGACGGCGCCGAAGGGAGACGCGGAGGCGCTCGTCGAGCGACGCGGCCGCGCCGGCGTCATCGTTCTGAACCGGCCGAGGGCGCTGAACGCGCTGACCTTGGCCATGGTCCGCCTGGTCGCCGCCGCGCTCGACGCATGGGAGCCTGACAGCTCCGTCGATCGGGTTCTCATCCTCGGGGCGGGGGAGCGCGCCTTCTGCGCCGGCGGCGATATCCGCCGCCTCTACGATCTCGGCCGCGCCGGCGACCATGACGCGCAACTGACGTTCTGGCGCGAAGAATACTGGCTCGACCGACGGATCAAGACCTATCCCAAACCGATCATCGCATTGGTCGACGGGATCGCGATGGGCGGCGGCGTCGGTCTGGCGATGCACGCCGCGCATCGGGTCGCCGGAGAGCGTTTCCTCTTCGCCATGCCGGAAGTCGGCATCGGCTTTTTCCCTGATGTCGGGGCGGCCTGGTTCCTACCGCGGCTTGAGCATCGCGTGGGGCTCTATTTCGCCCTCACCGGCCTGCGCGCCGACGCCGGCGACGCGCTCGCGCTGGGTCTTGCCGAGACCTTCGTCTCCAGCGCCGCGTTTCCGGCGCTGAAGCAGGCGCTGCAGAGCGACGAGCCGGTCAAAGCCGCGCTCTCCCGTTTCGCGGCGTCTCCACCTCCGTCGGCGCTGATCGGCGAGGCCGAGGACATCAAGGCTTGTTTCTCCCCACTCAATCGCGAGTCGATCCTCGAGGCTCTGCGCCAGGCGGAGAGGCGCGGCCGCGCCTTCGCCGCGCCGGCGCGGGCGGCGATGCTGGAGAAGTCACCGACCAGTCAGGCGATCGCGCTCCGACAGATGGCGCTTGGCGCGACCATTGATTTTGACCAGGCCCTGCGCATGGACTACCGCATTGTCTCGCGAATTTGCCGCGGCCACGACTTTTACGAGGGCGTTCGCGCCGTGATCGTCGACAAGGACAATCGCCCGCAATGGAGCCCGCCGCCGTCGCCGGCGGAGATAAACCCCTATTTCGCTCCGCTCGGCGACGACGACCTGACATTTCCGGCGCGCGGCGGATGAAATACATCATGCGCCAGAGCCGCGACGGCGCGGTCGAGTTGATCGATCGCTCGCCCGCTGAGCCAGAACACGGCGATCTTTTGTCGGCCGTTTCGCGTCTGGGTTGGGGGACAGCGCTCATTTGGTACATGCGCACGCTCGCCTGGGTCTGGGTCGCCAAGGGTCTGTTCGACTGGGCGATCATTCTTGGGGCGTTTCCGAGCCTAGGTCAGTTCACGACCATGGCTTTGCCGCTGCAGGCGACCATTGTCGCCTTCGCCTGTCTCGATTTGCTGGCGGCGATCGGCTTATGGCTGGCGGCGCCCTGGGGCGGCGCGATTTGGTTATTGTGCGCGGTGGTCGAGGCCGCCTCGCCTATCCTCAGTCCGCGCGCGGCCGCGATCGGCCTCGGCGGCGCGTCGCTCAACGTCGCGCTCGTGGCGGGCTATTTCTTTTTGAGTTTTCACGCGGTGCGCGAACGCGCCTGAGCAAGCGGATCGTCAAGCCGCCTTCCTCAACGTTCTTCGCTCGCCGAAGAGCGTCGCGCTCGCCGGCGTTTGCGTCCTGTCAACGTAAACAAAGCCTTTGATTCAATTGAAATTTACCAGCGCTGGAAAACCTTAGATTCATCTTGACTCTTAAACTCGTATTCACGGGCTTACGTTACAGTTCTACGCATAAGAGGACCGAAGAAACGTCGGCCGTGGGCAAGCGAACAGACGGGTGTGCTATGATTAACGCAGTCAAAACGCAAGATATTGCAGTTCGCTCGGATCCTGAACTTCGGGTGTCAGGCTTGTACCTTGAGACCTTGACGATGGTCGAGCGGCTTCATCGCCGGTTGCTTGACGTGATCAAGGACGAATTCGATCGTCGAGGGCGCTCCGACGTCAACGCGGTGCAGGCGTTGCTTTTGTACAATATCGGCGACAAGGAATTGACCGCCGGCGAGTTGCGCACCCGCGGCTATTATCTCGGTTCGAATGTTTCCTACAACGTCAAGAAGCTGGTCGAGATGGGCTTCCTCCACCATTCCCGCTCGCGTATCGACCGTCGGTCGGTTCGGATCAGCCTGACCGATCGCGGCAAGGAGGTGCACCGAATCGTCTCCGGCGTGTACGAGAAGCACGCCCGCACGATCGAGCAGATCGGCGGCATTCCCGGCGACGACTTCGCCCGCATGAACGCCTCCCTGCTACGCCTCGAGCGCTACTGGACCGACCAGATCAAATATCGGCTTTGATCACGCTCTGTTAACTGAAAGAGAGCTTCTGTGAGACGGGCGTCCGCGGCGCGGGCGCCCGTCTTGCGTTTGACTCGCGCGGGCCATAAAAACGCCCGACTAACCCATAACTTTCGTGGCTCAAGTGTGGGGCCTCCGGCGAATGGCGCAGGACACGTTCGAGCGATTCGGACGGGGTCGAGTTCGGGCTGGGAAGCGGGCCGTCCGTTGTTGGAGACTTGCAATTGATGCGTGGCAGGATCGTCTCGCGGCTTTCGCGCCGCGCATTTTTTGCCGCGACGGCGTGCGTCGTCCTCTCCCTTGCCGGCGGATCGTTGATCGCCAGGGCTCAGGAGCAGGACAGCGATCAGGCCGAATGGCCGCAAAGCTATGAGGCGTCGCCGCATATGGCGGTCGGACGCGAGGCGACCCCGATTCTGTCGCAGGCGACAGTCGACGCGACTGAGGCGGCGATCCAGAAGTATCAGGACATCGTCACCCGCGGCGGCTGGACTCCGGTGCCGACCGGCGCCGAACTGAGGGTGGGTTCGAAATCGAAGGCTGTGGAGGCGCTGCGCGACCGTCTCGTCGGTTCGGGTGATCTCGATCCGGTCGCGGGTGCGGGGCCGGTGTTCGATTCGTTTGTCGAAGCGGCCGTCAAGCGGTTCCAGGCCCGCAACGGCCTCAGCCAGACGGGCGTCGTCAACGAGGCCACGTTCACCGAACTCAATGTGTCCGCTGCGGCGCGCCTGCAACAGCTTGAGACCAATATCGTTCGGCTGAAGGCCTATAGCGGCGATCTTGGCGCGCGCTACGTGGTGGCGAACATTCCCGCCGCGTCGGTCGAGACGGTCGAAGGCGGCGTCGTCTATTCCCATCACGCCGCCGGCGTCGGCAAGATCGATCGCCAATCGCCGATCATGCAGACCAAGGCGACCGAGATCAATTTCAATCCGTTCTGGACCGTGCCGCCGTCGCTCATCAAGAAGGATCTGATCCCGAAGATGAAGGCGGATCCCAACTATCTGACGGACGAAAAGATCCGCGTCTTCAATAAGGACGGTCAGGAAATATCCCCCGCGTCGATCAACTGGAACAGCAACGACGCGACCAACTACAAATATCGGCAGGACACGGGCGCCGACCTCAACTCGCTCGGCTTCGTGCGCATCAACATTCCCAACCCCTACGGCGTCTACATGCATGACACGCCGTCGAAGGGCATTTTCGGCGACGACTTCCGCTTCGTGTCCTCGGGCTGCATCCGGGTGCAGGACGTGCGCGACTATGTCGCCTGGCTGCTGAAGGACACCCCTGGCTGGGGCCGCGACCAGATCGACGCGGTCATCCGCTCCGGGGATCGCCTCGACGTCAAGCTCGCGCAGCCGGTCAACGTCTATTGGGTCTACGTCACCGCGTGGGCGACTCCGGACGGCATCGTCCAGTTCCGCCCGGACGTCTATCAGCGCGATGGCGCCGGCCCCGGCCCGCTCGCCTCCGCCGTCCCAGCCCAGCCGATGGCGCTGCCGCAGGAATA
This sequence comes from uncultured Alphaproteobacteria bacterium, assembly GCA_963794155.1. Classification (GTDB taxonomy): domain Bacteria; phylum Pseudomonadota; class Alphaproteobacteria; order Rhizobiales; family Beijerinckiaceae; genus Roseiarcus. The sequence goes on from CAWCCX010000017.1 coordinate 352,842, forward strand.
GGCTTTGCCGCGGGGCGCACTGGACCCACGACTCCGCGAGGTTGCTTATATTTCGCGCCGAGCCTGATCCTCGATCCGCCCGAGGCTTTCCGCGCGCCCCAGCACCTCAAGCACGTCGAAAATTCCCGGCGAGGTCGAGCGTCCGGTCAGCGCCGCGCGCAATGGCTGGGCGACGACGCCGAGCTTGGCGCCCTCTTCCTCGGCATAGGCGCGGACCGCGCCCTCGGCGCTCGAGGCCGACCATGCGTCGAGCGCCGCAAGGCGCGGCAAGAGATTCCTGAGATGGATTCGTCCGGCGCGGGCGAGAATCTCCTCGGCCTTCGCGTCCATCGCAAGCGGCCGCTCGGCGAATAGGAACGTGGCGCCGTCGAGAAGCTCGACCAGCGTCTTGGCCCGCTCCTTCAAACCCGGAATCGCGGCGCGCAATTGCGCGCGCTTACGATCGTCGAGCTTGGCCGCGATCTCGGGGCCGGCGGGCAGATAGGGCAGTGCGCCGATGAGCGCCTTGAACAACGCCTCGTCGCTCGAGGCGCGCATATAATGGCCGTTGACGTTTTCGAGCTTGGCGGTGTCGAAGCGCGACGGCGAGCGGCCGACCGCCGAAAGATCGAAGGCGGCGATCAGCTCCTCGGAGGTGAAGAGCTCCTTGTCGCCGTGACTCCAGCCGAGCCTCGCCAGATAGTTGCGCAGCGCCGCCGGCAGATAGCCCAGCGCGCGGTACGCGTCGACGCCGAGCGCCCCGTGGCGCTTGGAGAGCTTGGCGCCGTCGGGCCCATGGATGAGCGGGATGTGCGCCATCGCGGGAACGTCCCAGCCGAGGGCCTGATAGATCTGGGTCTGCCGCGCGGCGTTGGTCAGATGATCATCGCCGCGGATGATGTGCGTCACCCCCATATCGTGATCGTCGACGACGACCGCGAGCATATAGGTCGGATTGCCGTCCGAGCGTAGGAGCACCAGGTCGTCGAGCTCCTTGTTGGCGAAGGTGACCTTGCCTTGGACCAGGTCGTCGATCACCGTCTCGCCCTCCTGGCGCGCGCGCAGCCGGATGACAGGGGCGACGCCGGGCGGCGCGTCAGCCGGGTCGCGGTCGCGCCAGCGGCCGTCATACCGCATCGGCTTGCCCTCGAGACGCGCCTTCTCGCGCATCTGCTCGAGCTCCTGCGTACTGGCGTAGCAGCGGTAGGCGGCGCCGGAGGCAAGCAGCCCATAGGCGACCTCGCGATGGCGCTCGGCGCGCTCGAACTGGCTGATCGCCTCGCCATCCCAATCGAGCCCGAGCCATTTGAGCCCGTCGAGAATCGCCTCGACGGCCGCTTGTGTCGAACGCTCGCGGTCGGTGTCCTCGATGCGGAGCAGGAACTTGCCGCCAAAGCGCTTGGCGTAGAGCCAATTGAACAGCGCCGTCCGCGCGCCGCCGATGTGCAGGAAGCCAGTTGGCGAAGGCGCGAAACGGGTCACCATTTGCGTCATGGGCGGCTAGGGTCTTTCCTGACTTGGAATGGAGGCGTTCGGCTGTCGACCCGGCGCGCCGCTGTATCACAGGGCGATACGGGCTGCCAAAGTAGGTCGCCGAGCCGCCGCGGCAGTTTTTTCACTGGCGAAGAATATGAAATCACTTGGATTTGCTTGGTTTTATTTGGTTATCCTTGGTTATGTTTGGTCTTGCTTGGATTTGGGGGGGGAAAGGGGGGCGTACGGGACGAACCTCGTGCGGCTCGCGAGGCAGGAAGTAGTCCGAGACCAAGGGACCCTTCATTGAGGGGCAATGCCAGTTTGTCGCCACCCCTGCCAGGTCATCTCAAACTCTCGGTATTGGCGCATAGCCGTAACATGACCATGCGACGGCTCTAACGCGTGACAATGGACGCAAACGGCTCTCAAATTTGCCTCTACATTGTCGTTCTTGAGCCCATTGATGTGATGCACGTGTAGGTAGCGCCGTGACAGATCTCCTGACAATTGAATTCCGCATGTTTCACAGACCCAATTCCGCTTCCGTCGATACGCGTTACTGACAAGGGAAAAATCGGAGCTGTAATCGTTTGTCGGCGCTGTCTGATCTGTATGATTCGGCACGGAACGGTGAAGCGTCTTTGGATACGCGGTAAAAAAAATCCCCTATCGAGAAAATTTGCACGGCCGCTCGCCGAACGTCTGCGCGCATGCTGAGTTGAAACCCCTTGTAGTTCAGGCGGTCCAGACAATTTTGACATACGTCGAGGCGCTTATCAGTCCGACGGCCACTGTCGACGTAGTGCAGTTGGAATTGCCCGTCGTCCCGGGTGGCGATCACAAACCGACCAAAGCGAAGATTTTCGCGCATCTGTCGTAGTGTTGTGCAATCAGAGAAATGAAACCTTGGGTCAGAATAATTGCCCCCATATTGGGAAATATCACGGATATACAGAATGACCCGGCGATCTTTGTATGAGAGCGTGCCGTCCGGAAGCGGAATAACGTCTTGTTTGTCGACCTCAAGTCCTTCCTCAGCTAGTTGTCGAATTTCATGTACAGTCGCTCCGACACGTCTGACATCGACAGCTCGTAGGTTGCCGAGCTTATTCGACGGGATGCCCATCGCTTTTTTCAGACGAACGAGATCGTCTAGTACGAGGAAGTTGGGCAACTTCATTATTGTGCAGCCCTCAGAACATCTGTTAGGCGCGTGTCTGCATTCGTTCGGACGAGGAATTCGACACGTCTAGAGGTGTCAGGATTTTCCGCTCCGTCCGGGTTGAACCGGAGTTTGGAAGACGACAGGCCATTTGCCGTCAAATGCGCAATTAACCAGTCCTGTATGTCAGGAGTTCGGGGCATGAATAGAACGAACTGTAAAACGGAGCGAGTTCGCTCCTGCGACAGCGCCATATTGAGCATATAAGCGTTCTCAGCGGACGTAGCGACGATCCAATTCCTTGATGTATGGCCCTCTATGCGTACCATCCTCGATGGAATCACGATATGTTGGGCGAGTTAAGATACGGAGGTAGCGTGGGAAAAAGTCAGATAATATATCCTTGAAGCGCCCGCTAAGTTCAGACTTGCCACTGGCAAACAGGACGTCCGGCTCTTTGAATCGAATTGAAAGATCATGATCAAGTTCCGCTCCCCATTTTGGCAAGTCACTCTTAAATTCTGCTTCAAGATCCTCGTAAAGTTTCTGCCTAAGGTCCGTGTAAAGGACCGCGATCTGGCGCATTCTCGCGGATTGCTGTTCAGCTCGTACTTTTAATTCTTCAGTTTTCTTAGCTTCTGCTTGAACTTGTATCATAAAAACGATGGCGATCAACATACGCCGGCGGCCAGCATAGGCGCACTCGGTTTTCGACCGCCCGATGATATCAAGATATTCAAGCGCGATAAATGCCAGAAAAGTAAGGACTGAGGGGAATGGACGGTTTTCGAACCTTGGTGATGTCATCACGACCGACCGGCCCTCCGGACGCGTCGCGCAACGTGAATCACGGTGTTTAACGACTGCATCGTCTTCGTCGCAGAAGATTTGGATAGCCCTCGCGATCAGCCAAGAAACTTATTTGCCCGGTGCCATTCCAGCGCACCCGGCGCTGGTGCGTGGCTAAGATCGCTAGGCGAGGAGATGGCTCTCCCGTGCATCTCATAGTAGAGGCGTCCGTTCTCAAAATCTTCTTTCAGCCGTCTTCCTACTTCAAATCGCCCCTCGCCACTGACTGTGACGTAGCCGAGGTCAAAAAGCCGGTGAATATCAGTCCGCAACAATAGCCCATTTGTGAATTCATGTTGCCCTCCCGCGCCGTAAGGTCGGATGTGAGCTGCGTCGAGGATAGGGAGCGTTCGCTCTCCCGTCACTGCGCATCGTCGCCGATAGACGTCGGTCACACCTATCCGAAACGCACCCTGGCCGAGGCGGGGACGAATTAGAACTGGCTCTCCGTATCGCGGAACGTCAATCGGGGCGGCCGGACGAGCTGTGATTCGGTCCACAATTAATTCCCACAGCTGGCGACCATCGCCCTCCGCCGTATCGTAAGTGCGCCCCTGCTGAATGCTTCGGGACCACGATTGCGGAACGGGAATCCATTCGGTCTCTCGCAGGAAGAATGGTTGCGTGATGATTCGGCAGCCGATCAGGTAATCTTGACGACGGTCCTCAGACTGATTGCGGTAGCGCGCAATCCGCGCGCGCATCTCCGGGAGCGAAGCCGCTCCGTTAGTCACACCGAACGCGTCCCATGCCAGCGAAGTTGGTAGGATGTCGGCACGAGCAAAGACACCGCCGCCAACAACGAAATTTCGCGGCGCGTGCAACTTGAACAGAAACAGCTCTCCTGGTCGCAGCGCTCTGAAATTAGTTCGACCGCCTGGCTGCCAAAAATTTACCTCTTCGACGCTCGGCAAAGCCGACAGGAAGCGGAACCAATCATAGTCGGTGATCCCAATGTAGAGGCTCACCATTATAGGCGCTCCCTTAGCCCTTCCGTGAGTTTATTCCTTGCTTGGAGAACCGATGCTCTTCGCGCGACTCGCGGCAATTGCAAGTGACGCCAACCCCGCCACGCACCATTCATCGGAATCGCAGAGCGTGCGAGCGGCCTTGGTAATCGCCTCGCCGAATGCTGGCGGGATGTCCGGCGGAAGAAACTCGCCGCCTCGCGCCGCGCAATCGAACATGGCAAGCGCGAACTGATAGAGCCTACGGCCTTTCATGAGGTCTCCTTCGTTGCTGCCAGCGAGGGTCTTCAATCCACTTCTTCCGATTTCATCGGGGGCACCAAACATTCCGGCAACGTCGACGTACGCCTCCACTCCTTTCAAATAATCTGCGACGGATTCCCGGCCCTTGTCCGAAAGGTATGGCGACATAATCTGGCCAAGCACGTTCAAGAAATGTGACCGTTTAACGGGATCCGAGACCAATTCCCATGCGAGCCGCAAGATGTCGTCCCTCGGCAGCTCCCATCCCGCGTCGACGAATGATGGATCATACGGTCCCGCCCTGCGACGCTCTCTCTTTTTCTCACCCTCGGAAAGACCTTCGCCCGAGCTCGCATGATAATGGAAAGGGTTGCGAAAGAAATGTCGGCGGAGCAACCGACGGTACTCTGATCTGAGGTCTTTCTTGATCCGGACCATCGGCACCTCGAAGTCGAGCAGCCACAGGCGAATCCGAAGCACCGTATTTCGTCGCGTAGGACTTTGCGCCTTTAGTCTAACGACTTCCAGCGCGGCCTTCAGAGCGGCTGCGCTGTAACGCCGCTCGGAGCCCCCGCCTCTCAGGCCCTTTTCGGTTGGACCTCTGAGCAGGTTCTCGAAGATCCAGTCCTCAAGCGCGCGTTCGGTAACTGGCTCCGCCCCTAACGAGCGCGCTTCTGCGTTCAGGACCGCGAGGATCGTGTCCTTCTGCACCGCGTCTTCTGTCCCGCTCCAACTCCCACCCGTTTTGTTAGACTTCTGACGGCGACCTCGCGAATCCTTTCGCTCGCAACGTGTGAGGAAAGGAGCTTCCGATGTTTCGCGACTATTGCGCAAGTGAGCGCCAGGGGCGGATGGAGCCCAATACGGCGAAGCCGCCACGCGGGTTCAGGAAATCCGCAGCCCCACTCAGCAAGTAGCAAGAAAAAGCCCCGGCACGCGTGGCTCGCGTCCGGGGCTTTGTAATCCAAACTGCTCGCTAAAACAGGAAGGATGGCGTTGGATGCCTGCCTTTGCTTATACCCTTATTTGTCAACTCGCGCAAGCGACTTTCGAAGCCTCGGAGGTCTGCTGATGGGCGCGATCTTTCCTATGGCCCCGCTCAAGGCCCGCCAGGGTTTCGTGCGGAAGCACGAACGAGAGGCTAAACGAGCGGCTAAGGCGCAGGGGGCGGCCGCCACCGTTGCCGTCGATACTGAGAAGGCGCGCGTCCTCGCCGGCCCCTTCACCCCTACAGATGGACGCGAGCAATGAGCGCGCGATCCCTGTTCGCCAAAATCCGCGCCGCCGCGCTCGCCCTCGGCCGCTCTGAACGGACTGCGACCCGCAAGGCGCGGCTACTGGCAAGTGCGTCCTACTCCGAGTTCAGACGGCTCACGCCTGAACAGAACGTCAAACAGGGCCGTTCGCCGAAAGCGCGCCATTACGTCTTGAAGACAACAAAGCGTGTGAGGAATGCGACACCGACAATCAGCGCGCGCCAGTTCGAAACCAAACGCGCGCGCGAGCTTTACAAACTGACACCCAAGCAGGCGACCGAAGCGCGCCGCCAGGGCGCGATTCGCTACACGCGTTTCTAGTCCATCTGCTGCGTCACCGGCTCGTGCAGTGGCAGGTCGAACGGGAGCTGGCCGGGGCCACGAACCAGATCCACATCTACGGCGAACAGCTTGCGCGGCTGCGGCTGCCCCACTTCTCTAAGGACGCTTACGCTCGGCTTGCCAAGAAGCTTGCCGAGGCCGCCGACGAGCTGACAGACACCCGCGCGATCCTGCGTCCGCCCGGAGACATCATCAACGAGGCGTTGTGCGCAGAGTTCTGCTACCCGCTTAAGGAGCACCTGGATCGTTCGCGATTGCATCAGTTTTCGGCGACCTTGTCGAAGATGGCAGGCGGGTTCACGCTTCGCAACTCAAGCGGATACCATCACCCAGACTTCGACCTGACCGAGGCGTTCTTCGCCCAGTTCAAGCACGAAGCCGTGAAGGCGTTCGTCGCCGTCCCGATCCGATTAGGATCGACCGCGGAGAAGGGTGATTTCCTGGAAGCTGGGGCCGCCTACTACGTCCACCCCGGCGCCACCAAGCGGCAGGAGGCTATCTCGCTCGAGGACTGTCACCAGGTCAGCGAGGAGTTTTATAAGGACCGAAGCCGCCGCTTCGGGCTCCGGCCCTTTGATGTGACTATTAAAGACTATTAACCGGTCGGGCGAAGCTGTGGGCAAAGTCGCGTACTACGACAGTGACGAGCCCGCCCTGTTTAGCGACTTCACCATGCGCCTTCGGTTCAACGCGCGGATGAACCCTCTATTTGCGTGGCTGTACTTCCGTTCAGTCATGTTCCAGGCCCAGCTCTTTCGCGAGCTTAAGGGAGCGAGCCTCCCAAACATCTTCCCCAGCCAGGTGGAACGGTTGTTGGTCGTTGCCTGCGATAGGAGCCGCCAGGATGATTTGGTGAAGTCGATCATGGCTGACCTGAAGAAACAGGCAGACGCGAAGCGGAAGCTCCAGGACAAAATAAATGAGATTCACGTTGCTATCGAGTCGGAAGTAGTCGCCAGGCTGCAAAAGACGTGATGCTCCAGAGGTGCAAACGAGCGGTGCCGACCATGCAAAGGGCGACTACGAAATGGAGAAGATGAAGAACAAAGGAAGGAAGGATGGGATGGAAAAAAAGAGCCATTGGAGAAGCGATCTGGTCCGGTAGACGCACTTTGCGGCTTCTATCGGCGCACCGGTCTGCTTGATTTTTGCACGTTTGCACTACGGCGCGTTCTCCTTTAGACGCCGTACACAACGCGGTTTAACCGCGCGACCAAGTTCTCCACAAAGTCCTGGCAGTCTTTAGCATATTGGGGCTGCATAGCGCGATCAGCGCCGTTCGCGTCGCGATCACCTTCATGGGCAATGTTATTGCGACGCTTATAGTATTTTGAAAGGGTTCTCTTGATGTCGTTAGCTGTAGTGCGCGGTCCGGGCCACAAGTCTGAGACATCCTCGAATATAGTATCGTAACCGATCAGTTTGTAACCGCCCATAATTTTGTCCGGCGCCTGATAAGATAGAAACGACAGTGAGTCACCGAGCTTTCTGCTCAATTGAGCTATCGAGTCGGGTGCAGTGAGGATTGGCAGCGCTTCTTTAAAAGTGGCCGCGTTCTTGACGGGAATTACTCCTGCCGCCGCGTCGCACAGGGCGTCGGGTACGGGGGCTTTGAGAAACGCCAGAGGAATTTGCTCGTAAATCACCGCGTGAACATAGGCATCAAGCGCCGACATGGAGGCGACAACCGCGGAGCGAGGAAGCCACAGAAGGTCAAGATTCTTGGCATCTAAACGACCGCGTTCGCCAAGACCACGAAGCGCACGTAGGTCTCTATACATGGAAATAAGCTTTGTAGACGCCACGATGCTGGCGTTGAAGTGGTCGAACGCGGCCATGATGGGGTTAGCCTCTGCGATCGTTTTGACCGGCTCGCCTAAAACGCTGCGGCAACAGCGCGAAGGTCTTTGGTCACGTCATGGACGCCGGGCGCGGCCCAAACTTCATCGCGCAAGAGGAACCGATAGGCGTTGGTGTGAGGGACATAGGTTGCCTTTGTGCGGATAACGTCAAAGGGAACGATCGCAGCGCGGAGAATTTGAAACCGCTTGTCGACAAGCAAGCCGGCGAGGTGATCGAAAGGTTTCGCGTTAAGGCCACGGATGGCGCTCATTTGGCGCGAAACGCTGTATGGTGTCAGCCGCCGTCCCTTAATCTGGTATCGAAAGCCGGCGGCATCGGTCGCGTCGTGGCCAGCGGCGGCATTCCTCTCCTGTTTCCATCCGAACGCCTTGCAAAAAAGCAGCTCGGCATAGTCGCTCAACGGATTGTTGGAACTGCGCACAATCTCGCGTCGACGTAGCTCGTCAAGGATCGCGCCATAGCTCTCAAGCAGCTCGGCGACAGTGAATTTGGTGACATCCAGGTTGAGCGGCGGAGACATAAGCGGTGACCTCATCACGGCTCGGCATGCCGTGCAGTCGTGCGCGTCCTGACTAGGGGTGCGCCGCTCTCTCAATAATTCAGAATTTCTCTGCCTGAAACCCTTTAGGGGCACTACGTGCGCAATCGTCCATAATTTGTATCTTGCGTATTTTTCCTGAACGTCGTATATTCATTATACGCCAATTACGGCGAACCATATGAGAGGCCGTATATGTCCCCGTCAGTTGAACTTTCCCCCCAAACGTTCGCGCGCTTGCAGGCGCACGCGATCCCGCTCGTCGACGACATTGAGAGCGTCATCAATCGCCTGGCTGACTTTTATGAAACGAAAAGCGGTGCCCCGAGACCGGCGGCGGCGAATGGCGGCGGCGACCTTCAAAACACCCGTCAGTTTAACCCCGTAGCCCCGCCCGATCTTACGCACACCAAAGTGCTGACAATCGAATTCGACGGCAGGCCGCTTGAGCACGGCAAGGTCAATTGGGGTGGCTTGCTCGTCGCCGCCATTCGGGAGGCAAAACGCAAAGCGAAGTCAGCTAGCGACTTCCAGCGGCTTATCACTGTCAATTATGTAGAACGGCAGAAGGAAGACGAGGGCTATAAATTCCTCTCTGACATTGGAATTTCAGTGCAAGGGCAGGATGCAAACTCAGCGTGGAGGGCCGCCTGCCACATAGCGCAGCGGCTCGGCTGCGAGCTGGTGGTGACCTTTGTTTGGCGCGAAAAGGAAGACGCAGCTTTTCCTGGCGTAACCGGCCGGTTTTCAATTCCAGCGCGGTGAGATGCTAGGCGAGCAAACAGGCCGCGGGCGGCCTCGGCCTCGGTCAGTATTGACATCGGGAAGATATTCGAGGAGCGCCGCGCCGCCAGTGCAATCGGCGACAAGCCCGCCAGTGAGCATGAAGGCCAGGGGGCGGCATTGAATGTCGGTCAGCGCGTGGATTTTCGTCGTGCGCCGCCGCGCGAACGACCGATCGCTTGATTTTTCTCCCCCTTTTCCTCCCGCCTAGAGCGGTGAGTTTTCACGGCGCTTGGCCCTGTTCCAGGCGCTGGCCCAGGCCGATGGCCCGCCCGCCCAGGTTATGATCGACTCTCCGACCCACACGCCCGCGATCAACGCCCGCCCTTGAGCCTTCCTTGAGCCGCCGCGAGGCCACGCGGACCGGGCAGAGCAGGCTTTCACTTCCCGCCCGCTATCGCCGTCGCAGGTTCGCAGGGAAGCCCGCCACGTCCGCCTTGCCCCTCGCCCTCCAAATGCCCGCCCCTCGCCTGCGCAGGCCGCCAGCAATGGCCATGCCGACGAGAGGGCTCAGCGGGCGATCGGGCTCACATTCCATACAGCCCTGTTGCAGCGTGGCATGAGTTTTCATGTCAGTGGAGGAAAGCACAAGGGCGGGCGAGACATGGAATGAGCGCCGTCGCTTGCGTTTGTACCGTCCTCGCAAAGCCCAGGAATTGCTGCACTTATAAGTATCGCTGTCGGTTGTAATTAATATTGTTCATGAATTAGTGACAGTATTGATAGCACAATGCCGGTATAGCTCAGCAACGTGCCCGCGCCCGCGCGCCGCGCGATTTGCCGCATTGTTGACAAAGTTCGCGGTATGTCCCTCCCTGTCCCCCCCTTGCTTGGATTTGCTTGGTCTTATTCGTCGGAATCGGGGCTTTTCAATGGGTTACGGCCGAAAAAAATAAAATCACTTTCTCCTTCGCCCGGGCCGGCCAAACCAGCGGTGTCGATCCTGCCCATCAGAAACCAATAGCACATGTTTCTGTATTTAGCAAGCAAATTCGCTGCCGGCGTGTCGGCGTTTCTGCTCCTCGGGCGGCGTGCGACGGGACCGGCTTCGGCGCCGCGCGACTCGTTGAGCGCGACCTCCAACCAGGGAGCGCTTGCATCGCCCCGCCTGCGCCGGTACAGCTTTCATGACCGGGACTCGGAATCGAGGTTGGCGTTGGGGGCGGGGCGGCGAGCGGTCGTTCTTTCGGGACTTGTCTGGGCCGCGCTCATTGCCGGGCCGGCCCGGGCGGCTGACATGTCCAGCCTTGGGATCGAGACCGCGCCGCCGCCTGCGCCCGTCATAGAGCCGGGGCCGAGCACCTATATCAACTTCCTCGATGAGGTGCGGGTCGGCGCCTACGCCCACAACTGGATTCACGACGAGGGTTCGCCTGTCGACGTATCGGGCGAGATTCTCACCTCGCCGATCGGCTATCCCAACAATATCGGCGGCTACTGGTTCTCGTGGTTCTTCGATCCGCGCATCAACCTCGGCGCGATGATCAACACCGGCGGCAAGACCAGCTACGGCTTCACCGGCCTCACCTGGCGCATCCCGATCTACAAGGGGTTTTTCTTCGAGGGCGAGTTCGGCGGCGCCGTCAACACTTCGCCGCTGCGGGATGAGGGCGACCGCGTCAACACCGGCTGCCGCTGGGACTTCCGCGAATTGGGAGGCTTCGGCTACCAGTTCAACGAGCATTGGGATCTCATCGCCAACATTGAGCACATCTCGCACGCGAGCTTCTGCACCCACATCAACCCCGGCCTGACCCAGGTCGGCGCGAGGGTGGGGTACAAGTTCTGAGGAGCGCGAGCCGGACCGCCGCCGGGTCTTGGCACGGCGTCCTGAAAATCTCGGGCGACATATGACATTCGACTTCCTGCGCTACACCTTCTTCGGAAGTCGGCGTGCGAAGTACCGATTGCTCTTTGTGACGTTGCGGGGCTCGACACGTACCAGCGTATCCGCTCTGGCCTCCGCCTTCTTGGCCATCCTCGCCCGCAGGCTTGTCTGACCCGTAACGATCTCGTCCCAATCCCTGTCGCTCACCGAATGCTTTGTGGCAGGCGGAAGGCGCGTGACAGGGGGTTTTCCAGAAGCGATCCTCTTAGCGATGTGGTCTTCCACAATCTTCTGGAGCGCTGTGTCATCAGAAGCTTTCTTCTCTGCGACCCTTTCTGTGTAGTCAGCGGAGTCCTTCTTTGTGCAGTTCGCAGCGAAGCCGGAGCTGTCCCGCTGTTCGTAAATAAACTTAAGCAGTGCTTTCATCGCGGGTCCGTGGTCTTCGTCTCCTGGTTTAATCGCCATGGGCTCCTCCTCAAATTTTCCTCACGTCGGCGCTAGGCGGGCCGGGGACGCGTTTGTCCGAGACATCGGGCAAAACCGCATTTCACCGGCGTTTGCCTCCTATCCCCTTATTTGCGGCTGCGGTTTAGCGGCGGCTTATGCAGCTGGAGCATTCGCTTCTCAACGGACAGGAATGGCCTGAGCGGTCCGGCAGTCGTGTCAATGATGTCGGGCTGGTGCGCGAATGCTTCCAAGCGACCGTGCCTGCCCAGCTGGGCGAGCCAGCACTGAGATTCCCACTGGGGGCTCGGGCTAGGGCGGCCTTCCAGCGAGTTGGTTATATGTTTGCCGTAAAGTTGGATTCGGGTAGCCAGCTTCTTTTCTGCCGTTCCGAACCGCATATCCTGCCCGTCAGGCGTCCTCCACGCGTACACGCACCCTTCGAGTGCCGCTACTTTTTCGTCGCGGATGGCTACCTTGACGCTCGTTTCCGAGTTCTTCGTCATCCACGCAACCTCCCGCCAACCTTTCAGCGTCACGCTGTATTTTCTCCCTTCAATTAAATCGCGAGGATCCAGTCGGTATGCCACTGCAATATTCTCCCGTGCTGAGCGTTCAGGGTCGGGCCATCCACGGCACGACAAATGTCCACAACGTTTATTGCGTCTCGCTGCCGATGGGGCGTCAAGAGACGCCGGTTTGTCCGGTTTGTTAGGACGCCGCTCTCTCCAGAACCTAAGCCATCCGTTTCCGCCAGTCAGCGCTCTGAGCCCGGAAATGATCGACAACGGTTGGATCGAGGCGCAACGTTGCCGGCTCAATCGCCGCGTCGAGCTTTGGGCGGCCAGGACGCCACTTTGTGCTTTCGGCGAGAGCCGGGAGCACTTCGGCAGTCGGTCGAAGCCCCGCGATCTGCTCGTCCGTCAACTCGGGGTTGTCGGGATCGCTTGCGATCATCCGCTGAATTTCGGCTTCTTCGGCATCGGTCAGGAGACGCTTCGATGAAAACTTGCGCGCCATCAGTTCTCCTTTCCCTGCCGTCATGGCCGGGCTTGACCCGGCCATCCACGAGAACACCGCCGTCTCCCGATCAGCGAAAGTCGAGGCTGCATCGGCGCCGCGTGGATGGCCGGGTCAAGCCCGGCCATGACAGGAGAGGCGTTCTCGCAGATGGCCGGGTCAAGCCGGGCCATGACGGGAGAAGCCCTTCATCGCAAGCACCGCCCTTCCGCGCGGGCTCGTTTTCGGCTAGGGAGCGCGTCCAAGGCCGCTCGGAAAGGGCGTCGCGCGTCCGCCGCTTAAGACTGTTAGGAGACTTTGCGCTTTCCGGCCGATTCCGGTCGTGAAGGGCGATATCTTCGTGCAAACGCGGTTGCGACGACCTAGCCCAGGCGATCAAGTTTTGAGACCCAATGCCCAAGCGCAACGATATTTCGACCATTCTCATCATCGGCGCCGGACCGATCATCATCGGCCAGGCGTGCGAGTTCGACTATTCGGGGACCCAGGCCTGCAAGGCGCTCAGGGCGGAAGGCTATCGAATCGTCCTCATCAATTCCAATCCGGCCACCATCATGACCGATCCCGACATGGCGGATCGGACCTATATCGAGCCGATCACGCCCGAGATCGTCGCCAAGATCATCGCCAAGGAGCGCTACGCGGTTCCGGGCGGCTTCGCGCTCCTGCCCACCATGGGCGGCCAAACCGCGCTCAATTGCGCTCTCAGCCTGAGAAAAATGGGGGTCCTCAAGCAATACGAGGTTGAGATGATCGGCGCGAGCGCCGAGGCGATCGACAAGGCCGAGGATCGCAAGCTGTTCCGCGAGGCGATGACCCGGATCGGCCTCAAGACGCCGCGCTCGCACCAGATCAAGACCCTGAGCCAGGCTTTGATCGCGCTCAACGACATCGGCTTGCCGGCGATCATCCGCCCGAGCTTCACCCTCGGCGGCACCGGCGGCGGCGTCGCCTACACCAGGAGCGAGTTCATCGAGATCGTCGAGCGCGGCATCGACGCTTCGCCGACCGATGAGGTGCTGATCGAGGAGAGCGTGCTCGGCTGGAAAGAATTCGAGATGGAGGTCGTCCGGGACAAAAGGGACAATTGCATCATCGTCTGCTCGATCGAGAACATCGACCCGATGGGCGTCCATACCGGCGATTCGATCACTGTCGCTCCGGCCTTGACCCTCACCGACAAGGAATTCCAGATCATGCGGGACGCCTCGATCGCGGTCTTGCGCGAAATCGGGGTCGAGACCGGCGGCTCGAACGTGCAATTCGCGGTCAATCCGGCCGACGGGCGCATGGTCGTAATCGAAATGAACCCGCGCGTCTCGCGCTCGTCCGCCCTCGCCTCGAAGGCGACCGGGTTTCCGATCGCCAAGGTCGCCGCCAAGCTCGCCGTCGGCTATACCCTCGACGAGATCGCCAACGACATCACCGGCGGCGCGACGCCGGCGTCGTTCGAGCCGACCATCGATTACATCGTCACCAAGATCCCGCGGTTCGCGTTCGAGAAGTTCCCCGGGGCCGAGCCGGTGCTGACGACGGCGATGAAATCGGTCGGCGAGGCGATGGCGATCGGCCGCACCTTCCCCGAATCGCTGCAGAAGGCGCTCCGTTCGCTCGAGACCGGTCTCGACGGACTGGACGAGATCGAAGTCGACGGACTTGGGGTCGGCGACGACCACAATGCGCTCAGGGCCGCGATCGGGCAGCCGACCCCCGATCGCCTGCTCAAGGTGGCGCAAGCGATGCGCTTAGGTATGGGCGTCGAGGAGATCCACGAAGCGTCCCGGATCGACCCCTGGTTCCTCGACCGCATTGCCGAGATCGTCCGCCTCGAAGGAATGGTGCGCGCCCACGGGCTGCCGCCGGACCCCGGAAACTTACGGGCGCTGAAAAGCGCCGGCTTCTCGGACGCGCGTCTGGCGGCTCTCGCTGGCGTCGCGGAGGCCGACGTCGCTGTCGCCCGGCGCAAGCTCGGCGTCCAGCCGGTGTTCAAGCGCATCGACACCTGCGCAGCGGAGTTCGCCGCGCCCACCGCCTACATGTATTCGACCTACGAGGCCCCGTTCGCCGGTCAGCCGACTTGCGAGGCGGACCCCACCGACCGCGAGAAGATCGTCATTCTCGGCGGCGGGCCGAACCGGATCGGGCAGGGGATCGAGTTCGATTATTGCTGCTGTCACGCCTCATTCGCGCTGAGCCAGGCGGGCTACGAGACGATCATGATCAACTGCAATCCGGAGACGGTCTCGACCGACTATGACACGTCGGACCGGCTCTACTTCGAGCCGCTGACCGCCGAGGACGTGCTCGCTATTCTGGACAAGGAGCGCGAGCGGGGGACCCTCAAGGGGGTGATCGTCCAGTTCGGCGGGCAGACGCCGCTGAAGCTCGCCCACGCCATCGAACAGTCGGGCGCGCCGATCCTCGGGACCTCGGTCGACTCGATCGATCTGGCCGAGGATCGCGACCGCTTCAAGCGCCTGCTCGACAAGCTGGCCTTGAAGCAGCCCAAGAACGGCATCGCCTATTCGGTCGAGCAGGCGCGCCTCATCGCCGCCGATCTTGGGCTGCCGCTGGTGGTTCGGCCTTCTTATGTGCTGGGCGGACGGGCGATGGCGATCATCCACGATCCCGGCGCGCTCGACGACTATCTGCTCGGCGTGCTGCCGAGCCTGGTGCCGTCCGACGTCAAGGCGCGTTACCCGAACGACAAGACCGGGCAGATCAACACGGTGCTGGGGAAGAACCCGCTCTTGTTCGATCGATACCTCGCCGACGCGATCGAGATCGACGTCGATGCGATCAGCGACGGCCAGACGGTGGTCGTGGCCGGCATCATGGAGCATATCGAAGAGGCTGGCATTCATTCCGGCGACAGCGCCTGCTCGCTACCGCCGCGGTCGCTCAAGCCCGAGACGATCGCGAGTCTCGAGGAGCAGACGAAGAGGCTGGCGCGCGCGCTCGAGGTCGGCGGGCTGATGAACGTGCAATATGCGCTCAAAGGCGACGAGATCTATGTCCTCGAGGTCAATCCGCGCGCCTCGCGCACCGTGCCGTTCGTCGCCAAGGTAATCGGCAAGCCGATCGCGGCGATCGCCGCCCGGGTCATGGCGGGCGAAAAGCTGGCCTCGTTCGATCTCACGGTCGAGAAGCTCGACCACGTCGGGGTCAAGGAGGCGGTCTTTCCATTCGCCCGCTTCCCGGGCGTCGACACGGTGCTGGGACCGGAAATGCGTTCGACCGGGGAGGTCATGGGCATCGACCGCACATTCGCGGTCGCCTTCGCCAAGAGCCAGCTCGGGGCCGGATCGCGGCCCCCAACCTCGGGCGCGGTCTTCGTTTCCGTTCGCGATGTCGACAAGGAGAAGATCGTCGAGCCGTTGCGCACGCTTCAGGCGCTCGGGTTCAAGATCCTGGCCACCGCCGGGACCCAGCGCTTTCTCACCGCCCACGGCCTCAAGGCCGAGAAGGTCAACAAGGTGTCGGAGGGCCGCCCGCACGCCGCCGACGCCGTGCGCAACGGCGCCGTGCAGCTCATGTTCAACACCACCGAGGGCGCGACCTCGCTCGCCGATTCCAAGCCGTTGCGCCGCGCCGCCCTCTTGCAAAAGACGCCCTACTACACCACAATTTCAGGGGCCATCGCGGCGGCCGAAGGCATACGGGCCGTCGCGGCGGGCGAACTCGAAGTCAGGGCGTTGCAGGACTATCTGGCGTGACGGCGCGAAAAAGCGTCGTCGCGACGGCGATTATTTGTACGGATGGACTATGGACAAGCTACCGATGACCGCCGCGGGCCATGCAGCCCTGGAGGCGGAGTTTCTTCGCCGCCAGCAGGTCGAGCGGCCGCGTATCATCGCGGCGATCGCGGAAGCGCGGTCGCATGGCGACCTGTCGGAAAACGCCGAATATCACTCCGCCAAGGAGGCGCAGTCGCACAATGAGGGCCGGATCGTCGAGCTCGAAGACCTGCTGCAGCGGGCCGAAGTGATCGACGTGACGAAATTGAATGGAGCGACCGTCAAGTTCGGCGCGACCGTCACGCTGATCGACGAGGACACCGAGAAGCGGCGGGTGTTTCAGATCGTCGGCGAAAGCGAGGCGGACGTGAAGTCGGGCAAGGTGTCGATCACCTCGCCGACCGGGCGGGCGCTGATCGGCAAGAAGGCCGGCGATAGCGTCGAAGTGAACACGCCCGGCGGCGGCAAGAGCTATAAAATTGTCAAGGTGGCCTATATATAAGGGGATCGGCTGAATCGCCGGCGCGGCTTCGCGCGAAGGAGGAGGATTCGTCATGTCAGCGTCTCTCCTGACCCGTCGCGTCGGGCTTGCCGCTCTCGGCGTTCTCGCCCTTTCCCCTGCCGTCGCGATTCGGAGCGCGTTGGCGCAACCCAACATTCGGTTTCGCAACATTGTCGTCGACGTTGCGCCGTTGCGCGCCTTAATGGGCGATCCAACGGCCGCTTGGGTGCAGCAGGAGCTTCCCGGCGCACTGGCGCAGGCCCTGGCAGGCTACATGGCGCCCGGCGACCGCGGTGGCGCGACGTTAGTGGCGCGAATCGACAATCTCTATCTCGGGCCGAACAGCGGCGGGGTCGGCCCGTGGGGCGCTTCGCAGGACACCATCAATGGGACGCTTCTGGTCAAGGGCCCGCACGGGGGGATCGCCGCCGGCGCGCCTATCCGTGCGATGACGTACTACCACCCAATGGCCGTCGACCAGCCTATGCGCGTCGAGTCCAATCACTGGCGGATTGTGGCTTTGGCGCAGGCGTTCGCGGGTTGGGCCCCGAGGGAGCTCGGACTCTGACAGCGAATGTCGGTCCGCATCGCGCCGCGCCGGTCCGTGATCGCAAACTTCGGCGCGTTCGCACTTATCGTCGGCGTCGCTCGGAGCGTGCGGGCTGAGCCCGCGGTCCGCTTCCGCGACATCAGAGTCGACGTTTCGCTGCTGCGGGCCAGCGCTGGAGACCCGACCGCGGACTGGGTGGAGCAGGAGCTTCCCGGAGACCTGACGCGAGCGTTGTCGGCCTACTTGGCGCCGGCTCAGCGCAACGGCGCAACCTTGGTGGCGCGGATTTAGGACATCAATTTTGGATCGAGCGGCGGCCGAGGCGGCGCGAGCGCCGCGTCCCAGGACTCGATCCAGGGCGTCCTGATTGTCGGCGGACCGCGCGCCGGAATCGCGGCCCAAACGCCCCTGCGGGCGATCGCCGCCTACTCTCCTGACGCCGCCGATCAAGCGCTGGTCGAAGAAGCCTTTCACGGGCGCGTAATCGCGCTGGCCCGCGCTTTCGCCGGCCGCGCTGCGGGCGAGCTCGGTCTCTGACCCTACGGCTTTCTCACGCGTCATCGCCGCTTGAGACGCCATCGTCTTCGGCGCGGCCGTGCTATAGGCGGCTCGCGATGATTGGAGCGGGCACGGACCGGACGAAGCCGCGGCTTGGCGGCGGTCCGGCGGTCATTCTGGTTCGGCCGCAACTGGCGGCGAACATCGGCATGTGCGCGCGCGCGATGGCCAACTTCGGTCTCGACGACCTGCGTCTGGTCAATCCGCGCGAAGGCTGGCCACGCAGCGAAGACTATCGCGTAGTCGCCTATTCCGCCGCGGCGGGCGCGACCGATCTGCTCGACGCGGCGCGCGTCTTTCCGAGCGTCGAGGCGGCGGTCGGCGATCTCAACGCCGTTTACGCCACGACGGCGCGCGAGCGCGGCCAGATGAAGGCGGTCTTGAGCCCGAGCGTCGCGATGCGGGCGACCGCTGAGGCGGCGAGCGAGAAGCGCGGCATCCTGTTCGGGCCCGAGCGTACCGGGCTCAACAACGACGAGGTGGCGATCGCCGATTCGATCATCACCTTTCCTTCGAGCCCCAGTTACGCCTCGCTCAATCTCTCCCAGGCGGTTCTCATCTGCGGCTATGAGTGGTTCAAGGCTGCGCACGGCGATAAGCCGCCGCCGTCGACGATTCCGCGGCCAATCTCCCCGCCCGCCGAGCGCGAGATGCTTCTCGCCTTTTTCGACTATCTCGAGGCAAGACTCGACGAGAATGGCTTTTTCCGCCCCGCGACCAAGAAGCCGGGCATGCGGCGAAACCTGCGCAATATCTTCCATCGCATGGAGCTGACCCAGCAGGACGTGCGCACCCTGTGGGGCGCGGTGGTCCGCCTGGTCGAAGGACCGCGAGTCGAGGTCAAGACGCGCAAGCGGGCTCGGGCGAAACAGGCGGACGAATGAGCGCGGGCGGCTACCGCGGCGGAGCGGACAAAGAGAGGCTCTCCGGACAGGGTCGTCGCCCGGAGAGCTCGAGATTGCTGAGCCGAACGGCGCCAGCGCGCCGCGGCCGGCTTACGACTTGGGCGCTTCCGCCGGAGCCGGAGCCATCGTGTGGTGCATGTGGTGGTGATGGTGGTGATGGTGATGGTGATGATGATGATGATGATGCATTTCAGTCGCCATCGGAGCGGCGGGCGCCGGAGCGGCTTCTTGCGCGACGGCGTAGCCGGCGAGGCCGAGCGAGAGCACGGCGGCGGCGGCAAGGGACTTGATCATGGAACGATTTTCCTATGGTTGGAGGAACCCCAGCGGGTCATCGCGGTCCATACGGCGCGCTGCCTGAACTCAATATGAACCAACGCGCGTAAGGCGGCGATTTCGTCTGCGCTCCGGAGCGTCGCATCGGGGCGGTTCGGCCCGGACGGGAGGTTCATGTACGGTCGGAGACGAATCGGATGAAGGACAGGGCGGTCCAGCGATGGCGGTGAGCAGCATGACGGGATTCGCCCGCGCCGCCGGCAGCGGCGGCACGTGGCGCTGGACGTTTGAGCTCAAGACCGTGAACGCCAAGGGCCTCGACATCCGGTTGCGCATGCCCGCGCCCTTCGACCGAGCGGAAGGGGAGGCGCGCGCGCGGCTCGCCAAGGCGCTGGCGCGCGGAACCTGCTTCGCCACCCTGTCCACGCAACGCGAGGGGGCGACGGCCGCGGCGCGAATCGATCTGGCGGCGCTCGAAACGATCGCCGTCGCCGCCCGCGCAGCGGCGATCAAGGCCGGGCTCGCGCCGCCGACGATGGACGGACTGCTCGCTTTGCGCGGAGTGCTTGAGGCGGCTGACATCGAGGACGACGAGGCGGCCGTGAACGCGGCCTGCGCGGGTGCGCTATTGAGCCTAGATGAGGCAATCGCCGCCCTTACCGCCGCGCGCCGGTGGGAAGGAGGGGCGCTTTCCGCGGTGCTCAAGGACATGCTCTGGGCCATCGCCGGGATCGTCGAGGCCGCCGACGCCAATCCGGCGCGCCGGCCCGAGGCGGTGCGCGAGCGACTCGCCCAGAGCGTTCAGGCGCTGATGGCGTCGTCGCGAGGTCTCGACGAGAACCGCCTCCACCAGGAGGCGATCCTGCTTGCGGCCAAGGCCGACATCCGCGAGGAGCTCGACCGGCTCAAGACCCATGTCGCCGCCGCTCGGGCGCTGGTCGACGAGGGCGGGCCGATTGGACGGCGGCTCGATTTCCTCGCCCAGGAGCTGGCGCGCGAGGCAAGCACCCTCAGCGCCAAGGCCAATGACGTGAGCCTCACCGCGCAGGGGCTTGAATTGAGAGCGCAAATCGAGCAATTCCGCGAGCAGGCGCAGAACGTCGAGTGAGATTTGAAACGATGGCGGCGAGCCGGCGCGGCATGATCCTGATTCTGTCCTCGCCATCGGGGGCCGGCAAGACGACGCTGACCCGGATGCTGATGCAGGACAAGGCGCTCGATCTCACGCTCTCGGTCTCGGTGACCACCCGGCCGCGACGCTCGTCCGAAGTCGACGGCATCCACTACCGGTTCATCGACCGGCGCGAATTCGAGCGGATGAAGACCGCGGGCGATCTCCTCGAATGGGCCGAGGTGCACGGCAACGCGTACGGAACGCCGCGCGAGCTGGTGGAGAAGGTGCTGGCGCAGGGACGCGACATGCTGTTCGACATCGACTGGCAGGGCGCAAAGCAGATGCGCGAGCGGCTGGGCGACGACGTCGTCAGCGTCTTCGTCCTGCCGCCATCGCTGCAGCGAACTGCGCGCCCGCCTCGAGCGGCGGGCCGAGGACTCCGCCGCTTCGATCGGAACCCGGCTCGAGGCCGCCAGGCAGGAGATCGGGCGCTGGCGCAATTACCAGTACGTGATCGTCAATGACGACCTTCAGCGCGCCTATTGGCGACGTGGTGGCGATTGTCGCCGCCGAGCGGCTGCGCACGAGGCGGGTCGAGGCCGGCGTCGAGCAGCTGGTCGAGAGGCTGATCCGCGAGTGAAGCACGTGTAATAGTAGCAATATCAATGTATTGTCTCTTCCTGTGAAGTTCTGAAGACGGTCGGCGTGATTCCAATGAGCCCAAATTTAGACAAATCCAGCCGAATTCCGCCAAGCCCTAGCAAAGAAAATCAAAGGAAAAGGCTTGGATTTCCTTGATTTCCTTGCCGTTTTGAGCCTTTTCAATGGTTGCACCGACCCCCTGGGGCAAAAAATCTTCTTGTCTCCTGGGTCGCCGAGGCCTTCGCGCTCGAGGCAAGTCCGTCAACACGCTCGATCGTCCAGTCCATTTTCGTTCAACAGTTTCGATCATCAGAACTCAATAGTTTCCGTCGATGATCCATCTCTATAGGGCAAATCATGATACATCAATGCTTGGCGTCAAAAGATGATGTTGACTCTCAATATGCTGCTGAAGTCGTAGACCGGATATTGCTTGATGATCGGAACGCCGACTTCGAGCGAGACGCTAAGGTTCTTGCTGAAATTGCGCCCGATGCGGGCGTCGAACGGCAGAAACAGGCGTCCGGTTTGGCCGGTCACGGCGGGGCCGAAATTCCAGCGGATATCCGGGCTCGGATAGAGGCTGAAGAAAAAGCGGTCGGGCAGCGAGAAATTGATCAGCGGCGCAAACTGCAGATTGCTGATCTCTTTCTTCGCCGGATCGCCCGCGAAGCTCTGGTCGTAGCGGGCGAACGGCTCGAAATAACTCCCGGAGCTGATTTCCGGCAGCGAGTAGCGAAAGCCCGCCGCCGGCTGCACCCGCCACAAGCCGGAGCCGAGGCCGTTGTCCCAATCCCCGGATGGCGTGATGAGCCGGACGGCGGCCCCCGCTTTCCAGCGGCTGTCGAAAGTGCGGATGACCGTCCCCTGGACGTCGGCGTCGCCGAGCCCATAGAGGAATTCGCCGTCGGGATTGACGGAATTGACCGGGTCCTTGGCGAGGTACGGAAGATCGCCGCGAACCACGAACTGCCAATCCGGGCTCAAGTCGAAGGCGTAGTCGCCGCGCAGCTTGAAGGTGTCGGTGGTCACCGTCCTTATCGTCCCGTTGGGACCGCTGCCCGGCGCCGTCTTGGCGCTGTAGTAGAGCTGGAAAAGGTTCTCCGGGTTGAGGATGTCGCCGGTCGGGCCGCCGCCGAGATCCTGATCAGCGGTCTGAGACGCGCCGCTGGCGGGAGCCGGCGCCTGCTGCGCGACCGCCGCGGCGGGCAGAGCCGCCGCGAGCGTCCAGCCGATGAGCCGAGAGCCGATTACCGCGACGCGGAGACCGCTTCGCGACGCGCGGTATCCGCCTCGTCCGCGGTGTTCTATGCCTCCCGTCCAACGCCCCTGCCGAAGTCAACGTCCGACGTCCTTGCGCGGACCTCCGCCGAGCGAGGAGGAGAATCGCGCAAAAGACCTGCACCCCCAGCCCCAGGACGTCTTGCCGCAACGCTCGCGAATAGTAAACAGTTTGGAAAGAGGCGAGGGAGAGTCGCAATGATCATCGGGAGCCAGGACGATGTCACGTCGGACGCGCTCGCGGCGATGGAGCGCACCGCCGACCCCCGCGTGCGGGAAATTCTGATCTCTCTGGTAAAACATTTGCACGGCTTCATCCGCGAGGTCCGGCTGACTGAGGACGAGTTTCGCCAGGCCACGGCTGTCCTCAACGAGATGGGCAAGCTCAGCACGGATACGCACAACGAATCCGTGCTGATGGCCGGCTCGCTCGGGGTCTCCTCGCTTGTCTGCCTCCTCAACAATGGCGGCAACGGCAATACGGAGACGTCGCAATCGCTGCTCGGCCCGTTCTGGCGGTCGAATTCCCCGCGCGTCGCCAATGGCGGCACGATCGTTCGATCAGACACGCCGGGCGACCCGCTGCTCGTGACCGCGCGGGTCGTTAATACGGCCGGTAAGCCGATCGCGGGCGCCGAAGTCGATATCTGGCACGCATCGCCAGTCGGCCTCTACGAGAGCCAGGACCCCGAACAGGCCGACATGAATCTCCGTGGCAAATTCACGACAGACGAGGATGGCCGATTCTGGTTCGCCACCGTCAAGATGATCGGCTATCCAATTCCAACCGGCGGAGTTGTGGGACGGATGTTGCAGGCTCAGAACCGACATCCCTATCGACCGGCTCATCTTCACGCGCTGATCGTCAAAGAGGGCTTCAAGGTTCTGATCTCTCAGGTCTACGATCCCAAGGACCTACACATCGATACTGACCCGCAATTTGGCGTCACGAAGGCGCTTTTGGGCGACTATACGCTTCACGAGGAGCGTCATCCAACGGATCCCAGGCTCCGGCCGCCCTGGTATTCTCTCGATTACACTTACGTCATGGAGCCGGGCGAAACGAAGCTCCCTATGGCCCCAATCAAGTAAGGCGCGTCCGCTCGGTTGACGAAGCCGCTTATACGCCCAGGGGTTGGCTAAGGCGGCCGCCGACGGAATCTTGCTCCGGAATTGGAGCGGCCCCGAAGGCAAAGATGGAACCGTCGTTCCCCAGCGAGGTTGCAGAGGTTGCATGTCAGGCCGAATTGTGCAGCAATTGACCTTAGGTCAGAAGGGGGCGGAAATGGTCTCCTGGGCGCCGAACCGGCGCGCGAGATTGGAACGCATCGAAGCCGAGGCCGAGACGCTCATCCGCGAGCTCGGCGACGGGGCCTATCACGAGGCGCGGCGAAGGGAACACGAGGCGAGTTCCGACGCGATCGCCGAGGACTGGGCTTTGGTCGCGCGAGCGGTCGCGCGCCAGACGGGCAGCCGCATCGGCCTCAATTTCTCGACTCAATTGGAGATGAATACCTTCTTCGTGCTTGATCGCGATCCGGGCGAGGCTGGCGAGCCGCGGTCCTTCGCGGAGTCCGGACCGGAACGTCAGCCGGACCGAAACGACATCCCAAGCCCGCAGCCGTATCGGATCCAATTCCTCGGCGCCGGGACCGATTCTGAACAATCGATATTGCGGGAAGTCGAGATTCGTGCGTCCGATGTTTCGGCCGCGATCATCGCCGCGGCGGCCGCGGCGTGGCCGCCGAAGACGATCGCATTGCGGATTCTCGACCGCGGGGGCCACAAGGTTTTCTGGCGCGAGAAAGCTAGTCGCCGATTGCCGAGCGCCGGTTGAGGGCGACGCTGGAGCATGCCGCGTTCGGACGCAATCGTCATCGCGAGGAGCGAAGCGACGCGGCGATCCAGCCTCCCTGCGTTCCCCTGGATTGCTTCGCTCCGCTCGCAATGACGGCCCAAATGTGAGGGGCGCGGCGCGCGACCCCCTCCCAACCTCCCCACAACAGGGAGGAGGACTTGCTTTTCGAGCGAAACGAAATGGCGCGGGACTATGCCGCCTCGGCGGTTTCGCGTTCGCGAACCTCGTAGATTTCGAACGCTTCGCTGACCCCGCGCAGCGGCAGCGATGATGGCCGCGGCGTCGTGCGATAGCTCGATTCGGAAAGCAGGCGCGCAACCTCCGAGCTTTCGATGATCGGCTTCGTCGCCAGAATCGCGTCCGGCTCCGCCAGGCCCTGGACGCGGGAGGCGATGTTGACCGTCTGGCCGAAATAATCCTGCCGGTCGTCCAGCATCACCGCGAGGCACGGGCCCGAATGAAGCCCGATGTTGAGCGCCAAGTCCTCGCTGCCGCGCCCCTGGTTGATTTTGCGCATTTCCTCGCGCATGCGCATGGCGGCGCGCAGCGCCCGATCCGGGGTCGGGAAGGTCGCCATCACCGCATCGCCGATGGTCTTGACCACCGCGCCGCCCTCGGCGGCGACCGCATCGAGAAGCGCGCCGAAGTGGCTGCGCACGAGATCGAAAGCGGCCAGATCGCCGATCCGGTCATAGAGCGCTGTCGAGCCCCTGAGGTCAGTGAACAGGATCGTGAGGCTGGTGATCTTGAAGCGCTGCTCGGGATCGAACGTGCCGCTGCGATAGAGGTCCCGGAACTCCTGGTTGCTGAGCAGCCGGGTCGCATTCAGAAACGGCCGGCGCCCGCTGGTGATCTTCTCCATCTCGGCGGTGTGAAGCCAGACTCCCGGCAGCGTCCGGCGCGCGGCCTTGTTCTCGTAAGAAATGCGCGCCGGCCCGGGCTGGACCTTGAGCGTGCCGCTGTGCGCATGCGAGTCGGTGAAGACGAGCGAAAGGTTGCGCCGCTCATGGGTCTCCTCGCCGTCGACCTCGAGAAACAGCGACGAATGGGTCACAGGGTCGAATACGATCGCAAACCCCTTCGGGAGGATCAGCGACATCGCCGCCTTCTCGCCCGGCGCCAGCTCCATGACGTCGAGCGTCGTGTTCTGAACGACGCTTTCGACATCGTCAGGCACATTGGTGCTGGAGCTCCAGAAGATCTGGCGCATGTATTCGGCAAAGGGAAGCGAATCAGGATCATGCGCGGCGATGCGCCGGATCCGCGGGTTGACCGTGAAAGTCACCTCGACGAGCTGGTCGAGCGTCGGTTCGTAATCCGACGCGCAGAGCGAGCAATAATAATGGGCGTGATTGAGGGTTTTCAGCGCCGCGCCGCTCTCGAGCACGCCGCCGCATCCCGGGCACAGCATGTTCCACGACATGTCGAACAAGCCTAGCCGAGCCGCATGGACGATGCCGCCGATCGTCTGCTCCTCGTCGAGGCCGCGCTCGGCGGCGTAGGTGAGCGGATTGATGCGGTTCAGGGCCCGATCCTCATCCGATTCAACCGACATTTCCAGAGCCGCGGCCACCGATGGGTCGGCGGCTTGCTTAAGAAGACCCCAGAGTGCGCTTCGCGTCTGCCATAGTGTCCCTCGATAGATTTTTGACGGAGCTTTTTGACGGCCAATCGGCATTCGGCGCGGCCCGCAAAGGGTCGCCCCCACATGCGCCATTTATATAGGGTCGATCCGCCATACTGACAGGGCGATCATCGTCCTCCGATACAAGCCGTTAGCGATGCGCTCCCTGTTTCGCAGGGCGAGCGCGTCACGGTCACTAGCTCGGGATGTGTCGCTTCAACCCCGCATATCCCGGTAGCGGAACGAAGCAAGAACAAATATCTTACGATCAGACGGGAGACGGACGCCGCCACGGTGCGCCGCCGGGATGAGGCAACACGCGATCGCGCGCGGCCTCAGATCGAGGCCAGGGTTTTTCGCGCCGCCTTCAGGTGCGGGATGTCGACCATCTTGCCGTCGACGCCAAGCGTGCCTGCGCCGGGATCGGCCTCGAACGCGGCGACGATCTTGCGCGCGTGCTCGATCTCGGCTTGGGAGGGCGCGTAGGCGCGGTTGATGACCGCGACCTGATCGGGGTGAATGGCGAGGCGGCCGACGAAGCCGTCGCGCCGGGAGCGCCGGCAATCCTCTTCGAGCCCGCGCGAATCGCGAAAGTCCGTGTACACGGTGTCGATCGCCGCAACCTCGGCCGCCGCCGCCGCGAACAGGCACTGCGCGCGAGCGAGCTGATAGGGAAACGTCCACGAGCCGTCGGGCTCCTTGTTGTCGGTCGCGCCGAGCGCCGCCGCGAGGTCCTCGGCGCCCCAGGTGAGCGCGATCAGCCGCGCGATGGGGAGGCGCGTAGGAGTGAGCGCGAACATCGGCCTTGGGCGTTTCCGTGGCGACGGCAGGCGAGTTTGGCCGAGCCCTGGCGCAAGCCGGCGCTCTTTTCGAGCGCGTCGAGGCGCGCGCCGATGGACTCGAGATCGGCCGCCCCGTTGGCCTTGGGGATCAGGATCGCGTCGAGGCCGGGCTTGACGACCGCCGCGAGGTCGTCGAGCGTCAAGCCCGTGTCGAGCGCGTTGACGCGCACGAAGCAGGACCAGGCGCGGTCCGGCTTGTCGTCGATCAGGCTCGCGACCAGGGCGCGAGCGGCGCTTTTGCGCGGCGGCGCGACGGAATCTTCGAGGTCGAGGATGAGCGCGTCGGCGCCGCAGTCCCTGGCGCGGGCGAACTTGCGCTCGGAGTCGCCCGGAACGAAGAGAAGCGAGCGCAGTCTCATGTCAGGTTCCAAGCTCGTGGCCGTGGCGGCGCTAAGAGGCGCGGCGGCGAAACATTGAACCACGGGAAAACCTAATGGCCAAGCGAAAAGTGATCATCAGTTGCGCCATCACCGGCTCGATCCACACCCCCTCGATGTCGCCCTATCTGCCCGTGACGGCGCAGGAGATCGCCGCCTCGGCCCTGGGGGCGGCGGAGGCGGGCGCGGCGATCGTGCATCTCCACGCGCGCAATCCGAACGACGGGCGGCCCGATCAGAGCCCGGAGGCGTTCGAGCCATTCCTCAAGGTGATCAGGCAATCCTCGAACGTCGTCGTCAACCTGACGACCGGCGGCGCGCCGGGCATGACCATCGAGGAGCGGGTCAAACCGGCCCAGCGGTTTCGGCCCGAGGTCGCTTCGCTCAACATGGGCTCGATGAATTTCGGCCTTTATCCGATGCTCAAGCGGTACAAGAACTTCAAGCACGAGTGGGAGCCGAAAGCGCTCGAGGCCTCGCGTGACCTCGTGTTCCGTAACAGCTTCAGGGATATCCGCTACGCGCTTGAGATTCTGGATGCGACCGGGGCGCGCTACGAATTCGAGTGCTACGACACGAGCCACCTCTATAATCTGCACCATTTTCTGAGCGAAGGCCTGGTGAAGCCGCCGCTCTTCATCCAGACGGTCTTCGGCTTGCTCGGCGGCATCGGCGCCCATCCCGAGGACGTGATGCACATGAAACGGACCGCCGACCGGCTGTTCGGCGACGCTTATCGCTGGTCGGTGCTCGGCGCCGGCCGCAACCAGATGCCGGTCGCGGCGATGGCGGCGGCGATGGGCGGCAACGTTCGGGTTGGCCTCGAGGACAGCTTATGGATCGGCGCCGGCGAGCTCGCGCCCTCGAACGCGAGCCAGGTGACGCAAGTGCGCAAGATCATCGAGGGCCTCGGCCTCGAGCCCGCGACGCCGGACGAAGCGCGCGAGACCCTGACGCTCAAGGGCGGCGACCGGGTCGGGTTCTGATCGACGGACGGCCTCGCTCGGCCGCCCGCGCGCGCCGGACCGCCGATGACCCAAACTTCGAGCCCGGACCCATCGAGGCGAGACCCCGGCGCGAGAAGGCGGGATCGTCCGGAACCTTCGGGCTTGCGTGCGCGTTTCGGGTCATCAATCGCCTAGGAAGACGCTGACGAAGAGGCTCCGTTCCCGAGCCTCTTCGTTCCGGGAGCGGCCAATGTCCCAGAGCCGTCGGACGAAGAAGTGGTCGGCTGAAGTGACAGCCCGTTCCGATGCGCTCGATCTCGAGCCGCACGTCTTCAACAAGGAAGATCCTGCGGAAATCGCCGAATCGCTCAAACGGTCCGCCGAGTTCGAGCGATCGTCGCAAGTCGAGCGCATTCCGGTCGGCGATGTCGATGCTGAACCTATACGTCAATCGGGCGGGGCGAAACCTATCTCCAAGCCGAAAGCGGACGCTCGAAAGGGCAAAGACGAAATTGCGCGGACTGTTTGGCCGCGAGGCTTGAGCCCTTTGGCCCGACGCCCAACGCGGAGGCCTTCATCATGGGCGATCGTTCGCGACCTCAGTCCGACGCCGACACAAGCTTGCCGCACGGCGACGCGAGAGAGAAGCAACAGCCCTACGCCGCGGAACACGATGACTATACGGATGGCGTGGCAAAGCCGCCGCGAGAAGGGCAGGGCGGCCAAAGCCCTCCCAATACAAAAAAGCCAGGATCCAAGAAGCGATAGCTGGCGGCTTTTATCCCCCGCGTCGTCGGTCATGGCGGCCTTCTTGGACCTCCTCGATGATCTTCGCGACAAAGGCGGTCAGATCGCCGGGGTTGCGGCTGGTGATGACGCCGTTGTCGGTCACCACTTCCTCGTCGACCCACCGGCCGCCGGCGTTTTCGACGTCTTTGCGCACCGACTTGAACGAGGTCATTTTCCGGTTCTGGACGGCGTCGGCCTGGATGAGCAGCCAGGGAGCGTGGCAAATCGCGGCGACAATCTTGCCGCTGGTGAGAAACGATTTCACGATGGCCATCGCGCCGGGGTCGACACGGAGCTTGTCGGGATTCATGACCCCGCCGGGCAACACGAGAGCGTCGTAATTGTCCGGATTGGCCCCACCGATTCTCAGATCGGCCGGCGCGGTTTCGCCCCAATCAATCTTGTTCCATCCTCGAATCGGGTTTCCTGTCGGCGTTGCGACATCCACGTGCGCGCCCGCCTTGCGCAGTTCGTCCCGCGGCACGGTCAGCTCGAGCTGTTCGAAGCCGTCAGTGGCGAGGATGAGAATGCGCGAATGACGAATTTCCGGCATCGGAAACTCCTGAATCTGGGAGGTACGAGCGGCGAACGCGCGCCGGAACAAAATTGTTCCCATGCCGACGGAACGCAAAATCCGCCGACCGACTTTGTGGCTCGCATGCTTGACTTCAATTCGTCGCGGCGGGCGGATCACGGACGAACTCGATGACAGCCACAGAGACCGAAGGCCTCGATCATTTGCGTCGCGAAGCAGCGTCTTGCCGCGCGTGTCCGCTCTGGAAAGATGCGACCCAAACCGTGTTCGGAGAAGGGCCGTCCGACGCGGAGATCATGCTTGTCGGCGAGCAACCCGGAGACCGGGAGGACCTGGCGGGCCGTCCGTTCGTGGGACCGGCGGGCCAGCTCCTGGACAGGGCCCTCGCTGACGCAGGGGTCGATCGCGCGCGCGTTTACGTGACCAATGCGGTCAAGCATTTCAAATTTGTGCCGCGCGGCAAGCGACGGTTGCACAAGCGTCCGAACTCTGGCGAAATCAAGATGTGCCGCAGGTGGCTGTTCGGCGAAATCGAGGTCGTCGCCCCGCAGCTCGTCGTCGCCCTCGGAGCAACCGCGGCGCAAAGCCTCGCCGGACGCGCCGTCCCTATCCAGAGCAATCGCGGCGCGGTGCTCGACCTCGCGAACGGATTGCAGGTGTTGATCACGATTCACCCATCCGCGCTCCTGCGGCTGCGCGACGAAAAGGACAAGCGCGAGGCTTATGACGCTTTCGTCAAGGACCTCCGCTCAATAGCGCAGATTGTTGGGCCTCGGGCGGGGCTGGCGCGGGCGGACAGCATTGTCTCGACGGGGTGATCGCTCATGCTCACGCTTGCCCCTCTTGTTCAACAATCGGTCCCGATCGATGCCGCGCCAATGGGGTTGTCGGGCGTTGCCGCGCGCCTATCTAAGCTCGGTGATGAATATTGTGACGCGCCGCAAGGTTCAAACTCGGTCGACGGGCGGACCGGACAATTTGTTTGCCTCTTCGAGCCGGTTGCCGGAGGGCTTTCGCTATGAGGCGGACTTGTTGACGCCGGAGCAAGAGGAGAGCCTCGCGCGCGAACTCGCCGCTCTTCCCTTCAAGCCGTTTGATTTTCATGGCTATCAGGCCAATCGTCAGGTGGTCGGGTTCGGCTTTCGCTATGATTACGGGAGCCGACAGGTGGTTGACGCGCCGCCGCTGCCGTCCTTCCTCGAACCCTTGCGGCAAAAGATTGCCGAGGCCTTTGACCGCCCGCCGGAAGCCTTTGAGCAAGTGCTCATCAACGAATATCGCCCCGGCGCGGGTATCGGCTGGCACCGGGACAAGCCCCAGTTCGACGAGGTCGTGGGGGTGTCGCTCCTCGCCCCCTGCACCTTCCGCTTCCGCCAGAAAACGGGAGAGGGTTGGGATCGCGTTTCGCTGACTGTCGAGCCGCGCTCGGCCTATCTGCTCTCCGGACCGTCACGGATGGCATGGGAGCACAGCATTCCGCCCCTCGACCGCCATCGCTACTCCATCACCTTTCGGACGCTGGCCGCGGCTGCGTGAAACGGTCGCCACGCGTCGGACGTCTCCAACGCCGGCTGTGGTGTCGTCCGAATGAGCTATGCGCTAGCGTGGGCGAAGCACGTGGGGGAGAGTTGCAATGGGTTTGTCCGACGTGGTTTCGCGACTGGCCGCAGTGGTCGGCGAGACGGCCATCTGGCTCAGACGGTCGCAGGGCTCGCCCGGACCGGCGTTCGGCGCCAATCCGGCGATCCCGCGGGCTCGGCCCCAGGGCGCCATTCCGACCCTCAAAATGCCGACCGCCGCGGGGTGGCCACAAGGACGGACGCCGACCGCCGCCCCGGAACTCAAGGTCAACGCCTTCGCGAGCGGCCTCAAGCACCCGCGTTGGATCCATGTCCTGCCGAGTGGCGAGGTGCTGGTCGCCGAGGCGCTGATGGAGTCGGTGCCGGTCAAGAGTTTTTTCGACTACGCCATGTTCAGCACCCTGAAGCGCGCCGCCGCGGTCGGTCCGAGTCCGAATCGGATTACGCTTCTCCGCGACAAGGACGGCGACGGCGTCGCCGAGATCCGCAGCGTGTTCCTCGACAGGCTCAACCAGCCGTTCGGCATGGCGCTCGTGGGCGACACATTCTACGTCGGCAACACTGATGGCGTGGTCGCCTTCCCCTATGTGGCGGGGGCAAGCCGTATCGCGGCGCCGGGCCGCAGGCTCATCACGTTCAAGACCGATGGCCATTGGACGCGGAGCCTGCTCGCGAGCCCCGACGCCGCGAAGCTCTACGCAGGCGTCGGATCGCTGACCAATATCGCCGACGACGGGATGGCGGCCGAGGAGGGCCGGGCGGCCATCTATGAGCTCGATCTCAAAGGCGGCGGCAATCGCATCTTCGCCAGCGGGCTGCGCAATCCCGTCGGCCTCGCCTGGGAGCCTGGGACCGGCGCGCTCTGGACCTCGGTCAACGAGCGTGACGGCCTCGGCGACGAGACGCCTCCCGATTATCTGACCTCGGTTCGTGAGGGAGGCTTCTATGGCTGGCCCTACTGCTACTGGGGGCGGACGGTCGACGACCGCGTCCCCCAGGATGCGGATGCGGTCGCGAAGGCGATCACGCCCGACTATGCGCTCGGCGGCCACACCGCTTCGCTCGGCCTCTGCTGGCTGCCGGCCGACGCGCTTCCGGGGTTTCCAGAGGGGATGGCGGTCGGCCAGCACGGCTCGTGGAACCGCAGCACCCTCGCCGGCTACAAGGTCGTCTTCGTGCCGTTCGCCGATGGCCGTCCGGCCGGACCGCCGCGCGATATCCTGACCGGCTTCCTCTCGGCGGACGAGCGATCATCCTACGGCCGGCCGGTCGGGGTAGCGCTCGGCCCCGACGGCTCGCTCTTGGTCGCGGACGATGTCGGCGACGTCATCTGGCGAGTGACGGGAGAGGGGCGGTGCTAGGCGGCCGTGAACGGGCGCGCCGCTCCTGCTAGCAGGGAGAAAACAGGCGCACTCGCCATCCTTACGCCCTCGATGCCTGGAGAAGAAGCGTTAGCACACAACAGCTTGCCGGAAGAGGTTCATCCGAGGCGAGGGCAAAATAACAGGGGCCATAACAGGCGATAATTCGCGCCTATCAGGAGCCTAACAGGAAGATAACAGGTGGCGGAAACGCGCGAAAAACCAACTCGATCATCGGGCCGCCGAATGGATGCCGGCCGCATCAGCAGAATTTCGTATCTATTTGAGTAAACAGAAGAAAGAACGATTTATTCGATTTTACGCAGATTCTCCGGCCCGGCCTTGATCGCTTGTCGGCGCCGCCGCCCGCTGGCGGCGTCGCATGCGCTGACCCACCTGGCCAACGGCGAGCAAAAAGGCCCAGACGAGAGCGCCGGCGGGTCCGGCGAAGGGTGGTCCAATCACGAGGTCGCGATTGCGGCGGTCCTTCGCGACGCCCGGTAGCCGGCAAAGCCCAAGCCCGCGAAGCCGAGCAGCAGCATCGCCCAGGTCGAAAGCTCGGGAACGCGCCTGGATTATGCGACCCACGGGTGGGTCTCGTTGCCGCGCCAACGCCGCTGTCGATGCCGAACACGCGCCGGGTGTTCGCACGGCTAGGCTCAGGACTCATTGATTACAGCCAGAAGACGACGGCTGCGGCGATGCAGATTGCCGAGAAGTAAGGTGTGGGCGCAACGGTCGTATCGGGTGTGGATGCGCCGCCAGTCTTTGAGGCGCCCGAACATGTTTTCGATTTTGTGGCGCTGCTTGTAGAGGAGGACGTCATAGGGGATCGCGGTTTTGCGGTTGGATTTCGAAGGAATGCAGGCGGCGATGCGGCGCTTGGCGAGGGCGGCGCGGAACCAATCGGCGTCGTAACCCTTGTCAGCGAGGAGCTGCTTGGCTTTCGGCATGGCCGGCAGCATCAGCGCCGCGCCCTTGTAGTCGCTCATCTGCCCCTCGCTCAAGAGCATGACGAGCGGGCGTCCGTGACCGTCGCAGACCGCGTGCAGCTTGGAGTTCAGACCGCCTTTGGTGCGCCCGATACGTCGGGGAACAGGCCCTTTTTTAAAAGGCTTGCGGCAGTGCGATGCGCCTTCAGATGTGTGGCGTCGATCATGATCCGCTCCGGCTTGCCGCCCTTGCGCGCCAACGTGGCGAAAATCTTGTTGAACACGCCCAAACGGCTCCAGCGAATGAACCGATTGTAGATCGTCTTGTGCGGGCCATACTCGCGCGGCGCGTCGCGCCAACGCAGTCCGTTCTTGATCACAAACACGATCGCGCTCACGATCCGCCGGTCGTCCACCCGCGCGATCCCATGCGAAAGCGGAAAATAGCGCTCGATCCGGCGCATTTGTGCCTCAGAAAGCAGAAACAAATCAGTCATGGCGAAGCCTCCTCGCCCCGCCTATAAATCAGCCAATTCAAGCCAATGCAAGAAATTTAATAGGTCCTGAGCCTAGATATTGACGAGGATGTGATTAGCAAAAAAAGGCACGTCATACCTGTTGTTGTTTCTTAGCGTCAATATCAGCATAGGTTGACGAACGTCTCCGGTAGGGGCGATGGTGGTAACTTGTCTCCGTTCTTCTATCAAAGGAATCAGATCAAGACCCTCTGCGTTTGGTTCTATCGACACGTCAAAATAACCAGCCGGCAAATAGTCGGCTCCCCACCAGAAAGTGAACTCTTGGGTCTTCATAGCAGGAATTGTATAACCACCTGACTTGACGCGGACATTAGCCATGACGATTCTCCTCCCTGGTTTGTTTGACTCGCCTGATTGCTGGTCATATCAGTTTTCGTAACGGCTTCTGTGACGCCCGTCACAGGTTCGCAACTCCCATCAGGACCGATGCCGCCGTGTACGCAAAAAGGCCGGTATAAAGAGATCGTCCGCGATCGGCTGCACCGGGCATACCAGGTGAAGGCCCACCTTAATTCTGGAATCCCTTGGGGGGTAAAGTGATCTCCGAAAAAAATACCACTGGAGAAAAAGCATAAGAATGTACCGCGATCCGTCGCGCATATTGAAATCACCTTCACACGGAGAGATCGTAAGTTCCGTCCCCTAGAGCATCCACCCGCTAACTATTTGAAACAACACTTTTAATCGGCAAGGAGCCGGTTCCTCCAGAAACTCGAAATCTCAGCTGGTCACAACTGTGTCACAGCAAGGGGTTTCAGCCCGCGACCGGTCGGAAACGAGCACTTCAAAACGGTGTGCAGGCCAAGACGGGCGATGGTGGTGCCACTTACCAACATATGAAGGCTTTCAGCATTCCAGCCTCGCGACCATGCGCTAGGCGTGCGCTTGCCCTCGCACAATCTGCTCGACAGGACCAACCCACGCTCAGCGCCGACCCGTGGCGCGGATTCTCGAGCGCGTCGACGCCGTCGCCGAACACATAGGACGCTGGCGCTTGGGGTCGGATCCGTCGGCTCGCGATGATTCGGGTCGCGCTGCTAAGCACATTTGCGGCGCGATCGGGAAATTAGCAGCCTCGCCGCGCATTTCACCGAGCGAGGCGGATGCGTCTGTGCAGAATTCTTTGGCAAACCGAGATTGGCGAGATTATCGTGCGGGCTAGGGTCGTGGGGGCGACATGACAGTTTGGCGCGTATTAATCGCACCCATCTTGCTTTTTTTGGGCGCGCTCGTGGTGGCGTGCTCGGGCGGGCTCATGGCCGCCGAGCCTTCCGCGCCGGGGGGACCGCAGACCTGCATCGGCCCCGCGGCGAATTTGTCCGCGCCCGGGTTCGAGGCCTGCGGTGGCCTCGGCGCCGACCTCGACGTGCGCCTGCGGAGCCTGTCCGTCTGCGTCATCGGCAGGGCATGCCCCTTCGAGCTCGTGATCCTGAACGCTGCACCGAGCGCGTTCAGCGGCGAGATCAAGATCAGCGGCTTCACGTCTGTGCTCCCCAAGGAGACGCTCACTGCGGCGACGCGCATCCTGCCGCCGCCCGGATGCAAGAGCTCTCCGTCGCCCAATCTGCCGTTCGAGTGCGTGCTCGACATCGAGCTTGCGCCGCGGGCGATACGCAAATTCACGATCGCGGCCACGTTCGCGGTTCCGATTCCGGTGACCGTCCGGCTGGACGCACTGAGTTGCGCGACGCTGTCGGGAAAGGATTTCGACGCCGTCGGCCTGCTGCCGCAGAGCCCCCAGCAGCCGATGAGCGGGCGGAACTACGCCTGCCAGCGTTTCAGCTTGATCACAGCAGACATGACGTCCGGCGCCGCCGCGATCGGCCGGATCGAGGACGTTCCGGGCTATGGAGCCGACAAGCAGCCGGACACGAGCGTCGGGCCGCCTTGTGGCGACTGCGCAGGCGATTGCGGAGCGCCGGCCATGACTCCAGGTCCGCAGTTCTGCCCGGTTGACACCCGCCCGCCGCCGACCAAGCGCTGTCTCGATGGTCGCGTCGTGCCGCTCGATGCGGTGTGCACGAAAGTGTGTCCGGGCGGTGCTATGGTGGCAGAGAACGCGGCGTGCCCGCCGCAGACCAAACGCTGTCTCGACGGTCGCGTCGTGCCGCTCGATGCGGTGTGCACGAAGGTGTGTCCGGGCGGCGCCGCCGTGGCGGAAAACGCGGCGTGTCCGCCGCCGACCAAGCGCTGCCTTGATGGTCGCGTCGTGCCGCTCGATGCGGTGTGCACGAAAGTGTGTCCGGGCGGCGCCGTCGTGGCAGAGAACGCGTCGTGTGCGCCGCCCACCAAGCGCTGTCTCGATGGTCGCGTCGTGCCGTTCGATGCGGTGTGCACGAAAGTGTGTCCGGGCGGCGCCGCCGTGGCGGAAAACGCGGCGTGTCCGCCGCCGACCAAGCGCTGCCTCGATGGTCGCGTCGTGCCGCTCGATGCGGTGTGCACGAAGGTGTGTCCGGGCGGCGCCGCCGTGGCGGAAAACGCGGCGTGTCCGCCGCCGACCAAGCGCTGCCTCGATGGTCGCGTCGTGCCGCTCGATGCGGCGTGCACAAAGGTGTGTCTGGGCGGCACTACCGTGGCGGAAAACGCGGCGTGCCCGCCGCAGACCAAACGCTGCCTCGACGGTCGCGTAGTGCCGCTCGATGCGGTGTGTATGAAGGTCTGCCCCGGGGGCACCACCGTGCCGGAGACGGCGGCATGTCCGCGACAGGCGCCCGCGAAGGTTTGTGCGGACGGTTACCGTGTGCCGATCAACGCTGCCTGCCTGAAGACCTGCCCGGACGGCTCGAGGGTCGAAGAGACGGCCGCCTGCCCGTCGTCGCGGTGCCCGCCCGGCATGGCCGGCAGCCCGCCCAGTTGCACGTGCCCGCCAGGCACCCGCCTCGACCTGCGCTTCCAGCGGTGCGTGCCGATCCGGGTGCAACCGCCCAGCCCGAGCCTGGGAACGTATCCAGAACCCGGACCCGCACGATGCCCGATCGGGGAGATCGGCATCCCGCCGTATTGCGCCTGTCCGCCGGGCCGCGCCGAACTGGGCTGCGAGCCGCGGATCAGGCCCTACCCATGGGGAGTGCGATGAAAGTGATCAGCTCTCCGGCGGGAGGTGATCGACCTGCCGAAGATGACCTGCAGAGCCGGAAAGGAGGAAGCCCGTGGCACGTTTGGTTCATATTGCCCTTCGATGGAGCCTTGTAGCGCTCTTGATTGCGGCGATCGTCCTGCCGCCCATCGAGCCGGGCTTCGCGGCCGGACAGCTCCAGTTCGGAACTCCGCCCACGACCTTGCAGGAGGCCAAAGACACGCTGCTGGCGCGCCGCGACCTGGCGATCAAACAACTCGCTTGCGGCGACGAAGTGGACCTTTTGGCGAAGTTGGACGGGAATCAAGGCGGTCCGTTTGCCAGCATGTATCACGTCATGGCCAAGATGATGTGGCTACTGACCGATCATCCGGCAATGGGATTCCCGACACCGCCAGCGCCGGCTCCAGCTCCGGGTGGCGACGACGGATTCGTCCCGCCGGCGCGTTTCCTGCCGGAGTTTCGAGACGACGACCCGGCCGGCTTCCTGCGCGTTGCGACAGGCGGCGGCACGGGGGCTCTGGAGGCAACCTGCGGCTATGCCGTCCCCCCTATACCTGCAAGAGGATCGTTTCTTGACCCGCTTGGGACAACCGTGTCGCTCCCGGAAGCCATTCAGGGCATGGTTGATCATTTCGGGCAGGCTTGTGCCGAGGTCATCCAGGTTCCGCCAGGCGCACAAACCGGCGGCGGATTATTCACGGTTACGCCCGACTGCATGCGGCGACAGATCAACTCAATCCTGATGAATTTCCAGGAAGGGGATATGCAGCTCGGTACCACCGGCCTACCGTGTCATGTCGTTGGAGGAACGACAAACGGCGACTGGGACCCTGACGTGCGTGATCTGACGCGAATCTTTTTTCTCGACCAGCTCAACAAAGACCGGCACATCCTAGACGACGCGACGGTCAAGCACATCCAGGATGATCTGCTCACGGCGGACGGCGGCCCGGGCCTCGCGAGCTACGCCCTCTATCAGTGCGGCGACACCGAGAGGGACACCGGCACTGCTAAGGAACGTCTCGCCCGCCGGAACTGGCTCACCGATACGCTGGGCGACGTGCTCAAGGACGGCGAGGGCCTGCAGGCTTGGCTCTTGAGCCACATTCCGCTCCCGGAGTGGTTGATCCGGCTCATTGCGGAATACATCGCATTATCGAGCGGAGGTCTCACGACGGTGGTGAGCGCGCTGCTGACCGTGAGCGCTGTCGAGGTCAACGACATCCGGTTCACAGAAACCGAAAACCATCGTCTCATGATCGAAACCTCGCGTTACCTCAACGATCAGATCATCATCGCCGACCTGAGGTCGCAGGGCACGGATCCCGGGCCGTTCACGGACGATCTCGCCAACGTCAAGGAATTTCTGTTGGGCCGTTTCAAGGATATCATGTCCAACGACTTTATCGAGTTTAACTCATTACCCTATGGGCGCTACAGCCTGTTCTCGATCCTGAACATCGCTCAGTTTGCCAACGACAAGGACCTGCAGGAGGGGGCGCGCATGGTGCTCGACTACACCACCGCCAAGGCGGCGATCGGCATGGACGCTGCCCGACGGATCGTGCCTTATCGCCGACACCTGACCAGTCTGGTGAAAAGGGGCAACACGCTGCTGTACTACACCCTCGGCGACAGTGATACGCTCATGCCTTTGATGCTTCTTTTCACCGGCCAGACGCAGCATTTGCAAAATAATTTTGTGCCTCCGGAAGCGGATTCACATATGGTCTATTACGCCTCCGCGATGCTGGATCCGAATCATCCGGTCGATTCCGACCCGCTGCTCATGCCCGACGTGATTATGGAGGCCGCCATCGGCCGGACGCAGGCCTACGAGCAGCGGATCCACCATGCCGGCGCCGAGATCTATTCGTCCGGCGATGGCTGGCTCGTCACCGCTGGCGGGATCCTCACCGGGCCCGCATACCAAGTGGCCATTCCCCAACTTGCGCATCCTGACGACCGCGGCGCCGCCTGGCCGACGACCCTGATCCTCTCGGCGTCCGGATTCGACGCCACGCCGCTCAAGGACTTCCTGCGCATCGATGGCATCGCCTGGCACTTCACGGATCCGCTTCCTCCGGGTGATGGCGACAGCTTCGACGGCAACCTCTGCGTCGGACTTGGCTTTGCATGCGGGTTCAACATCGCGTTTCCAACCAACGCGGCCGGCCTGGGAAAGGCGCCCCAAACGTCGGCATCGTGGAGCAGATTGATGACCCGAACGGCTGGCCGGGTTGCGCCGATAACGAGGGGGACGGCTGGACCTTCTTCGATACGCAGGTTTGTTATCCGAACGACACCGCGCTCGGGTCGCGTGCGTTCGTCGCCGTGTTCAGCCAGAAATGCCCGGATGGAGCGTCGAGCGGATGCAGAAACTTCGGTCTCTTCGAGGTGGTCTCCTTCTCGGACCCTGCTTTCGTCTCTGTTCCGGAGGACTCCCGTTTCAATGAGTTCAAGACGCGGGTGCGCAACAACAACAAGGGGGGCTTCACGGCCAGAATCGACGTGCAGCCATCACCACCCGCATCCCTTCCAACAGTCGTGTTCACGGGCACTTACACGACCGTCAAAGAGCAGCACCTCGGTGTCCCCCACAGGATCGAGTTCGAAGCGCAATTCAACGAGGTCTCGGCGTCGTCACAGGTCGTGTCGATCGACGGCACCGACCGTCCGAATTACACGTCCTGGAACTTAGCCGAGGGCGACTTCATCCGCGGCAACTCGAAGGGGTCCGTCGAGATCGGCTGGGCCAATCCCCGGAGCGCGAAGACGCTGAGCCTCAACATCGAGAATCAGGACTTCCCGTTTCGCATTCCTCCTCCGCCCCAGTAGATCGCCAGTGATCGCCATGCGATGCAGATTAGCCATCCTCGCCCTTGCCGCCGTCATGCTGGCGGCCTCTTCGGCCCGCGCCAATTCGGTCGTTACGTTGTGCAAGGGCGACCGCGACGGCGGCGCGGGAACCAATCTCGCGACCGCCATCGCGGCCGGAGGGCTCCTCACGTTCAATTGCGGCGCCGCCGCCTCCATCCAGATGTCGGCCAGCATCCCGATCACGCGCAGTGTGGTGATCGACGGCGGGCTGAAGGTCACGCTGGTGGAGGGCAGCGCGTCGATGTTCGTGGCGCAGACGCCCGGAGCGACGCTGGAGCTCAAGGGGCTGAAATTCAACGGCACCAAGCTTCAGCTCGTGCAGGGGAGCGCGACGGCTACCCTGCCGCTCACGGTCTCGGGCTCGAGCTTCACGAACTGTCAAGCGCCTCTACAAGGTCAGACCGCCCCGCTGACCATCGCCGACAGCGCGTTCGTCAACTGCACCGGCACGGTTGTGTCTGCGGTCGACAGCCTGACCATCGCGCGCTCGCGCTTCGAGGGGACGAACGGGACCGCGGTATTCAGCGTCGGTGCCGACACGACGACGCAGATCACCGACAGCGTGTTCACCGGCAATTCCAACGGCGCTGTGTCGGTGGGGGTCGGCAGCGGCAACAATCTCAATCAGACGGTGCAGATTGATCGCAGCACCTTCATGGACAACGGGGCGGATGCAGCGGGCGCGAAGACCGCGCAGGGGAGCGGCGC
Organism: uncultured Alphaproteobacteria bacterium; assembly: GCA_963794155.1. GTDB lineage: Bacteria > Pseudomonadota > Alphaproteobacteria > Rhizobiales > Beijerinckiaceae > Roseiarcus. The sequence continues at coordinate 393,209 of CAWCCX010000017.1, forward strand.
CGTCAGCGTGCTGTGCAACACATCGGCACCGAAGTGCACGGTGAGCATGACCGGCACCGTTTTCTCCAATAACCGGGCGACGAAGGGCCTGGGCGGCGGCGCACTTAACGTCCGGGGCGCGGCGGTCGTGACGCTAATCGGTGCACGGTTCGAGGGCAACAGCTCCGACGGCGAGGCCGGCGCGATCCTGTTCATCCCCCTGGCGGCGCCGGATCCGGTGCTCGACATCGAGAGCACGGTCTTCAAGAGCAATCGCGCGATCAATGGTGGCGCGATCAAGATCTCGGGCGCTCGCCTTTCTGGAATGGGGGTCACGTTCTCCAAGAACGAGGCGACCGGGGTGGGCGGTGGCTTGGAGGCTGACGCGACGGCGATTTTGATGAGTCAGGGAGTGTTCGTCGAGAACGTCGCGCCCGAGGGCAGCGCCGTCACCATCACCGGCGGCAAGTTCTCGGTTTTCGCCAACACCTTGATGATTCGGAACAAGACCTCCTCCGGCGGAGCCTTCGTGGGGCAGGCCACCCAGTTCGTGAACAGCACGATCGCGGACAATGTCGGAGCCGGCCTGCACGCAACCGCTGCGGCTGGCACGCCGGCCGCCGCAATCATCCTGCACAACACCATCGTCTCGGGAAATACCGTGAACTGCCAAACGGCGAGCGGCGCGCCCGCGGGCGCGGCAGGGACCACGGCCGGGTTCGCCGACGGCCACAACAATCTGCAGTTCCCCGGCACGAGCTGCGGCGGCACGATCCCGGTCGCGAGACCCAATCTCGACAAGCTTTATCTGCCGGTGATCGGCAGCCCCGCGCTAGGCGCCGCCGACAATGCCGTGTGTCTCCAGCCCCCGGTCTCAGCACGCGACGTCTATGGCCAGATGCGGCCGCAGGGTCCGGTCTGCAGCATCGGGGCGGCTGAGGGCGACCTCGACAAGGAGATCGCCGACCGCACGGTCGGCGGGGGCGTCTGGCCCGCCGGCATTCCTGGCGGTGGCGTGAAGGCGGGCTCCTCCGGGACGGCGGGCAAGCCGGGCCCAGAGCTGCCGACGTGCTGCTGTTGCGGGCGATAGGTGCGCGTGAGAATGGAGTTAGGTATTTATATACGTCCTCGTTAAATAAGAACTTCGCATCCAGTACACGTAGCCCATAGGCTCGTATTTTCTCCTCGGACATATTTACGTCGTACACATCCGCTAAAAACTGGCGGGTAGCCTCGTAGACCGCAACTCGCCTATCGTATTGCCTATCAAACTCGTCAAGTCTCAGTTTCTCGTCAGCGATCGCCGCCTGCCGCGCGGTGATCAACGCGCCGAACGCAGCAATAACTACCGCAATGACCGGGACGGCTAGAGCCTGTAAATAAGATACCAATACGGGCAGCTGTGAACTGTTGGGCATTCCCGCGCCTCCCCGCGACATTTTACATGGCGGAGCCTAAATCAAATTCCCTCGTGCATATTTCTTGAATTCTGCACTGCGCTTAAGTGAGCAATTCCTCGGCGACTATCCTGATTCCGTCGACGACGTTCGTGAGGCCTCGTCGCGACGAGACCACGAACTTATTGGCAATGCGTCAGCCGATCGGCCTCATCCGCTAAGTCATTGATCTTTTGGCGCGCCGGGGAAGATAAAGATGAGAACTTTTCGCGTTGGACTGTTCGGGGCTCGAAGCTAACAAGACCTACGTCACCGCGTTTTTGCGCACACTCGCTCCTGCCCGCGCAAAGCAAGCCGACCCACGCGTTTTCCGCATATCGTGCACGTTCCATGCTAGCGGGGCCGTCGCCTTCGACTGACCCGTCACGCGCCGACCAACGGTTCAGGAACGCCTACGTCAACGCGCTTCTGCGCACATCGAGGGGGGCTTATTTATGCGGGATAGTGCGACGCGGACGCGCAGCTATTCCAGGCCATCAAAGCCGCCAAGCCTTCGCGGGACGCGAACCGCGATGTCCGGCACCGCGCGACCGATACATGAAGGAAGTTATCACATATTTCAATGCGCGCGAGGCCAGCCCGGTGTCGTCGGAGGTCTTTGATATCCAGCTTATTTTGCAAAACCATGTAAAAACCCTATCGCGTTCTCTTTCACATATTTGTCTGAATCGTTCTGGTAGAGCGCGACTACGTGAACAAGCGCCAAAAAAAATGGATCTTGCTTAATCCTTTCTACGTCCGCGTCTCTATCCTTAGAGACTCCATACTCACCATCGCGGCTAACTTCTCCACTTACCAACCCGTTCAGCCGCACTAGGATGTTCCTAAGCAAATAATTATCGTCATACCGAGATTTATCATCAGTTAATATACGTTCAACAAAGGGTAGACTATTTTGATCTCCATAGGCAATTACAATATACATAAGGTCGAGCACGGCCCGTTCCCAATGCTCACTCACGTGCTTGTCAAAAAGTACTTTGGCTTCGGCAAGCGCTTGATCTGACGCAGCAAATTTATGGATATTGATTAGAGCCTCAGGCACGAATGAACCATCAAATTCGACGATCTCTCGGAGGGCCGGAGCGATGCATCTCTCGTCAGCAAAAGCCTCACATATTCCAGCTATACCTGCGGCCCGTTCATAATCACTCTTTTCTTCCTGCCTTACAGCGATAATGCGCGGAAGAAGGTCCCGCATTTTGAGTTCTGTGGCTGCGTCTGCAGCGGCCGCACGAATACTCGGATCAACATCGTCGATTTTGTCTTCTAGAATCCCTTCTTCTTGTGCAGAATTCATTTGTGAGCCGGGAATAAGTCCTATGGCAATGATTTGGTTATCGACCTGTGAACTGCTTAGGCCTTTCATAATTTCTGCTACCTCCGGCGATCGGTGTTCGAATGCCTTGACATCAGACATGGAGATAGCCTCCGTTTCCGACTCTAATACGGTTCCATCGTCGAACTTGGCGAAGACGGAAACTTCTGCCTCCCAAAAACCACAAGAACCAGTCGCATCGGGAACAATTGAAATTGTAAATTGGCCTACGCTGCGCGGCTCAATAACCAAAATGGGATCAGCCGGTATTTCTGTGACCGGCTTGCGCACATGAAAGCCGACCCTATAATCTGCTATTGGGGTTGCCGCGTATGCGCCGGAAAAGCAATTGAACGAACCTCGAGCGAGACTTTTGACACCTATCGATTTGAGAACTCGGCTCACACTTGCGGGATTTGAGACTGTCAATTTAAACGTTAGAGTTGACTGTGAATAGTAGTCATCCAATTTTGCGCCTTTTCCCATGACGTGAGAATTCGCGATGACAGCCGCACAACTTGACACGATGACACAAGTGCGAGCGCCTTTCATGGACGGTGCCTTTCAACGGACGATCCAACCAATTTTGGCGGTATTTTACCTTCACTTGCTCTGTATACCGCCATCGCAGTAATAACAATAATAGCCAAAATAGTGGCGAGATAAGCAACAAGTAAGAGTGATCTTGCTTTTTGCTTTCCTCGCTCTTGAATAATCTTGATTATATGCGCCTTTGGCGTCCCGACCGGAACCTCACTCCCAAGTACTGTTCTAAGTGCCTCCAAACGGTTGGCGTCGTCTAAGTAGGCTTCTTGAATCGCGTCTATTTGCCTCTGAGGCTGAGAGGCAAACCACAGCCCTGCGGACCATGCTGCCACTACGATAACGTACGCGGCCAACGCTAATGGAGAGCTTGCTGCGTCTCGCAAGCCAGTAAGAAGAGCTTCCACGTCCATGTGAACTATCCCAGATCAAGGATATTGAAATGGTTTGGCCCGAAATGTCCATACAGCAACGAACGTCGCCAGCCGACGAAGTGGCCTCGTCTCTAGATTGGACTTGCTAAGCTCGGCACCTATTTTGAGACAAAGTGGTACGAGGCGCAAGGCGTATGCTCCGTTGATGCCATTGTGAACTCTAAGCGCGCCCGAAGTCGCATTGATGGAGCCCGCGGCCCCGGGAGGGCGGTGCTGTGCCGAACCGGGTGCTCGCCGGCCCCTTCACCATCGGCCAATGTCCGCTGTCTGCGCTCGGGCTTCGTCGTTGATGAAGAGGCCGCCGATCAGCAGCGCTCGCACGTCGGGGCGTGACTTTTGAGGGCTGAACGAAATGGATCGTCAATCATTCGTCATCCCGCCAGTCACTAAAATACAACGACGATCCTGCGCAAGCACGATGCGGCGAGTTGCAGCGAAATAGATCACGATGACGCGTGAAACGACGCGAACCATGTCCGACGAAATTGATCCCGATACGGCGCGCAAAACGACGCGAACCACACGCAGCGAAATAGATCGCGATCCTGCCCAAGCGCGATTCGACAAAACTCGAGCGAAATAGATCGCGATGATGCGCGGAACTGGCGCGAACCATGTCCAACGAACTAGATTGCGATCCTGTGCGACCGCGACGCGACAAATAGGAACGAAATAGATCACGATGATGCGACACGATACGAACGATGTCTGAATGAAAACAAATTGCGATGCCGATCGCAAACGACCCAAAGCAGCATGAGACGATACGATTACGATAGCGTTGAATTAAGCGTGCACGTTTCCGTCGATTACTCGCTCATTGATCGTTAAGCGTGGGCAGATTGCCTATTTGATGACTTTTTTCGCTTTTCCGTCAGTATAGACACTTGAAAAATGCAAGAGAATGCCTATGATACTATTGTAAACGGCAGAACGGAGAACGGTGGCTATGGAATTACGCTCCTGCGATGTCGATCCCGCACCAGCGACCGCCATCGAAGGTCCCGGCGAGAGAGCGCCGCTAGATGTGCAAGTTTTGGTGCGGGTGGGCACCGATCTCCTCGCCGCCGTGGACGCGGCGGCGCGACAGGAACGCATTGCCCGCGGCTCCTTCGCGCAGCGGGTCCTTGTCGGGGCGGTCGATCAAGACGACGGCGCGACGGCCAATCCACCGATACGCGGCAAACGCGGACCGCAACGCGCTCGGGGCCTAAATCTCGATCGAGTGCTTTCTATTCGCGTCGATCGAGAGTTTTGTGATCGGCTGGACGCGATCGCGCGCCGGCGCGGCGAGACACGCGCCATCTACGTCGAAAACGCGATGAGGGCGGCGATAGCCCGGCTCGCCCCGCCGGCGAGCGACGACAAATTCGCGATGACGAGATAAATCCTAATAGAAAAGCCCCGGCCGCGATGGCGTCGCGCCGGGGCTTAAATTCGAACTGCCGATCAAAACAGTCGAAGCCAACAATACCAAAAGGAATGGATTGATGGCCTGCTTATCCAATAGCATTCTAGCCCCACTATCACAAGCGATATTGCCTGCACCCACGCCTTCTTTCACAGGAGGCGGATAGTGGCCGCCAAGTCGAAATCGCGCATTGCGAGGTTGCTGAGCGGCGCCGCCTTCACCGATTTTGTCAAGCTTACGCCCGAGCAGAACGTGAAGCTCGGTTTTTCGCCGACGGCTGAGCATTATGTGCGGAAGGCGTTGAAGATTCTTCGGCGCAACACGCCTTCAATCTCCAAACGTCAATTTCAGAAGCTCCAATCCGGCGTGTCGCTGGAACGCCGCGCAAAGGAAATTGCAGCGGGCTCGCGCGTGTCGAAACACGTCGAGCTTGCCGAGCAGCGCCTATTCAAGATAGCGGCCTATGATCGCGAAATCGTTCTGTTGCCACAGAACCCGACGGCGGCCGAGATTGATGCCGCGCGCCGGCGCGCAGGCCTGAGCGAAGCGCAATTTGAGCGCTATCGGCGCGAAGGCCGGGCTTCAACGCTCGCGTGGGAAAAGCGCGAGGGCGAGCGGCGATGGCGCTTTCGCGGCCCAAAGAGCTTTACGCACACGTTCATCAATGCGGACGGCGATGTGCAAAGCGCCGACTTCTCGGGCGTCAGCCTGGCCGCGATGCAGGACTACCGCTCCGCCGCCGATCTCAGGAGCGCGTCGGCCCTCGATGCGTGGGCGAAGAAATATCCAAACGGTGTGATAACCGACGGCGGTGAGCGCGTCTTTCCCGAAACCAACATTGCGAAACTCAATCGAACGCTCAAAGGGATGCCGTCGCGAAGCCGCCGCCGTTTCGACCGGGACGTGCATTACGCTGTGGAGGCGGCATGAAGGTATCGTTCCTGTTCGCCGAATGCGCGTGCGGCGAGGCGCAGCCCGCGGCGTTAGTCGAAATCGATGGCGAGATCATCTGCGGCAATTGCGAGGCGCGTCGGCGCGGCAGGCCAGAGGCGATGTGCGGCTTCTGCGGCGAGCTTGCGGCGTTCGAGGACCATCATGTGGACGGGAAGGCCAATTCCCAGGTCACGATGATCGCGTGCATCAATTGTCATCGCAAACACCACAATGTCAGGCCGAGACAACGCAAATGAAACCGACGACACAACTGTTGCGGTGCTTCACGCTCCCCGACGATAAGAAACCGAACAAGACGAACAGAGAGCGCGTGTCGAAGGGGGCAAAAATTTCGAGGATCGAACGGCTTGTGCGCGATGTTGGCGCGCCGTGGTTTGGCCCAATGGTCGTGTTCGACACCGAGACGATGACCGGGCCGCATTCGGGGCAGGCCTTACGCTTCGGCTTCTTTCACGAACGCGGCCTAGCATACGCATACATGATCGAACACGCCCAACGTGGAACCTTGACCCGGCAAAAGCTTGATCGGCTATGGCGTCAAGGGGTGTTTTACAACCCCGACACCTGCACGAGCGGCGAAATCGAAATCATGACGCGCTATGCGAAGCAACACAGCCTCGTGTTGATGACGCGGGCCGAATTTCTCCGTCGCGTTTTCTATCGGCGACACTTCGTCAAACCGAGTTCGAACGAAACATGGCCGACTTTGATCATCGGCCATAACCCGCCGTTTGATCTCGGCGCGCTCTCTGAAAGGGCTGGGTTAAGCCGGGGTGGAAACTACGGCGGCCTCACTCTCACCTTGCTCGAACAACCCATTGAATGGAACGAGGAGAAAAGGGCCGCGGTTCCGCCGGAATATGAGCACGTGCCCGTCGAACTGCGGACGGCAATCGCGGACGCGGAAGTTGCAAGCATGAGCGCGGCGGTGCGTGAAAAACTGTTCCTCGACGCCTGCGAAGTCCTTCCCGCGGATTGCGTCAATCCCCACCGTTTTATCGCTGAGAGTGTTGATTTCCACTGAGAGCTGACCCGGGCGCTACGGGTTTTTCCACCGAGAACTGACCCATGTTCGAACCTTCCCCCCTTGGCCACTTGGGGGGGCATCGGAGTGATCGACATGGAGTTATTGAGCGTCATCCGACGCTGGCACTATCGAGATCATTTCTCGATCCGAGAGATATCCCGACGCACAGGTCTGTCGAGGAACACAGTCCGCAAATACCTGCGCTCGGACACCGTTGAACCGAAGTTCAACATCCCTGACCGCCCGAGCAAGCTGGACCCTTACGCCGACAAGCTGTCGCAGATGCTGCGGCAGGAGTCCGGGAAGTCCCGCAAGCAGAAGCGGACGACCAAGCAACTGCACGCTGATCTGGCCGCCCTCGGCTATGACGGCTCCTACAATCGGGTGGCGGCCTTCGCTCGCGACTGGAAGGCCGCTCGGCAACAGGAACAGAAGACGTGCGGCCGCGGCGTGTTCGTGCCGCTGGCGTTTTTGCCTGGCGAAGCGTTCCAGTTCGACTGGTCGGAAGACTGGGCGGTCATCGGCGGCGAGCGGACCAAGTTGCAGGTCGCCCACTTCAAGCTCTCCTACAGCCGCGCCTTCATACTCCGCGCCTATCCTCAGCAGACCCACGAGATGCTGTTCGACGCCCATAACCACGCCTTCCGCGTGCTGGGGGGCGTGCCGCGGCGGGGCATCTACGACAACATGCGAACGGCCGTTGACAAGGTCGGCCGGGGAAAGGAGCGCCAAGTCAACGCGCGCTTCTCAGCCATGGTCAGCCACTTCCTATTCGAGGCCGAGTTCTGCAATCCGGCTTCCGGGTGGGAGAAGGGGCAGATCGAGAAGAACGTCCAGGACGCCCGCCATCGGTTCTGGCAACCAGCGCCGAACTTCCCCTCCCTGGCGGCGCTGAATGATTGGCTGGAGGCGCGATGCCGGGAGTTGTGGGCCCAGACGCTGCATGGCTCGCAACCAGGCGCGATCGCCGACATCTGGATAGAGGAAGCCGGGCGCTTGATGCCGCTTTCCAGGACGTTCGACGGCTTCGTCGAATACGCCAAGCGCGTGTCGCCGACGTGCCTAATCCATTTGGACCGTAATCGCTACAGCGTGCCCGCCTCCTTCGCCAATCGTCCGGTCAGCGTGCGGGTGTATCCGGAGCGCATCGTCGTCGTCGGCGAGGGGCAGATCGTGTGCGAGCATCGTCGTGTCTTTGCCCGCTCTCACGAACGGAAGAGCACCACAACGGTTTACGACTGGCGGCACTATCTGGCGGTCGTTCAACGCAAGCCCGGAGCCCTGCGCAATGGCGCGCCGTTCGCCGAACTGCCGCCGGCCTTCCGGGCTCTACAGGAGCGCATGCTTAAGACGCCAGGCGGCGACCGCGAGATGGTCGAGATTTTGGCCCTGGTTCTCCAGCATGACGAACAAGCTGTGCTCGCCGCCGTCGAACTGGCGCTGGAGGCCGGCGCCCCGACGAAGACCCATATCCTGAACTTGCTGCACCGCTTGGTCGACGGGAAGCCAACGGACACGCCTACGATAAAGGCGCCCCAGGCTCTGACGCTGACCACCGAGCCGCAGTCCAACGTCGAGCGCTACGACGCCCTGCGCAAAGTCCGGGAGGCGCGCCATGCGTCATAATCCCGCCGCCGGCGCGATCATCATCATGCTGCGCAGTCTCAAAATGCACGGCATGGCTCAGGCGGTCGGCGAGTTGACCGAACAAGGCTCTCCGGCCTTTGAGGCGGCGCTGCCCATCCTATCGCAGCTCCTGAAGGCGGAGACGGCCGACAGGGAGGTGAGATCGACGGCCTATCAGCTCAAGGCCGCCCGCTTTCCGAACTATCGCGATTTCGCCGGCTTCGACTTCGCCAGCAGTGAGGTCAACGAGGCGCTCGCACGTCAACTCCACCGATGCGAGTTCCTGGAAGACGCCCACAATGTCGTCCTGGTCGGCGGCCCCGGCACGGGGAAAACGCATCTCGCCACGGCGATCGGCGTCCAGGCCATCGAGCATCACCACAAGCGCGTCCGCTTCTTCCCCACCGTCGAACTCGTCAACGCTCTCGAACAAGAGAAGCTTCAGGGCAAACCCGGCCAGCTCGCGGCGCGGCTCACCCACTCTGATCTCGTCATCCTCGACGAGCTTGGTTACCTGCCGTTCAGCGCCTCAGGCGGCGCGTTGCTCTTCCATCTGCTGAGCAAGCTCTACGAGCGAACCAGCGTCATCATCACAACCAATCTCAGCTTCGGCGAGTGGGCAACCGTGTTCGGAGACCCGAAGATGACGACCGCTCTACTCGATCGTCTCACCCACCGCTGTCATATCCTCGAAACCGGAAACGACAGCTTCCGCTTCAAGAACAGCTCGGCAAAAGCCGCCAAACCCGCAAAGGAGAAATCTCGGAACTTGACGAACGCCTGACCCCGAAACCATCATCAAGCCGGGTCAGTTCTCAATGGAAATCCCGGGTCAAATCTCAGCGGAAATCGACACGCCCGGGCAACAAGGACATCCAGCTCGACCTCTTCCTCGACTACGGAACGAATGTTCCTCTCTACCCGAAATTTCAGGCGTTCTTTCGCGAGCGGAAGCCGCCGACCCTGATCGTGTGGGGAAAGAACGACAAGATCTTTCCGGCCGATGGCGCCACGCCATACTTGCGGGACCTGCCGGATGCCGAACTGCACCTCCTCGATACCGGCCACTTCGCGCTCGAAGACAAGCTCGACGAGATGGCCCCTCTGCTCCGCGACTTCCTGTGCCGTAAGCTGGTGTCGAAATGAGCCGGGCGACAGCAATTCCGGAGCGCGCGCCATGACAGCCTCCGCATCCGGCCCCTTGGCGCAGACCGCCAGGGAAGTTCGAGGGCCAGCGGCCGTCATCCCGCTCGGAAGCGAGCCCCCTGCGAAGATCGTCGTTGATCCCCCTTTGCCGGATGCGCTCGCCCGCGGGCTGGTCGTCATTCAATACCGGACCGAAAATCTGCGGATCGTGCCGGTGTTCGGACCCGGGGCGCTCGATGTGTCGCCGCGGATCGGACATCTCCACCTCACCGTGGATGACGGGCCTTGGCATTGGGTGGACGCGAGCGGCGAGCCATTGATCATCCAAAGCCTGACGCCGGGACCGCATCGCGCCCTGATCGAACTTGCCGATCCCACGCACCGGGTGATCGACCAGGCGATTGTCAACCTCGTCATCCCAGACAAGAAATAGACGCTCGAGCCGGTACGAAGGTTTGACCGGCGGTCGATGGCTGCGACGCTCAAGGGCTCCTCTTGGGAGCGGCATGGAGAGCACGATGACAGCAAAGCATTCATCCATCATGTCGCGACGGGGCTTCTGTCTGTGCTGCGTCGGCGGGGCGGCTTTCACAGCCACAGGAGCATGGCTGACGCCTCGCGCAGCGTTCGCGGAGGCCCGCGGCCTCGTCAGTCTCATCAAGGATAGCGCCGCAGTGTCGCCAATCGTCACCCACAAGCTGCGCAACAACATCAGCGTGCTCGAAGGGTCCGGTGGAAATGTCGCCGTCCTGACCGGCCGCGACGGCAAGGTGCTCGTGGACGCCGGCATCGGCGTCTCGCGCCCTCAAATGACCAAGGCGCTCGCCGATCTCGGCGCCGATCCGGTCACGCACTTGATCAACACGCACTGGCACTTCGACCATACCGACGGCAATGCATGGCTGAATTCGGTCGGCGCCAAGATCATTGCGCATGAAAACACTCTCGGGTTTCTCTCGCACGTCCAGTGCGTCGAGGACTGGGACTACAATTTTGTTTCCCCGCCGGCGAACGGACTCCCGAGCGAAGTGTTTGCAAGCGAGCGCGCTCTCAGCCTGAATGGCCAGTCGATCAACCTGAAGCACTACAGCCCCGCCCACACCGACAGCGACATTTCCGTCACATTTGCGGAAGCCGATGTCGTGCACGTCGCCGACACGTTCTGGAACGGTGTCTATCCGTTTATCGATTATTCGACGGGCGGCAGCATCGACGGCATGATCGCCGCGTCGGACGCCAATCTTGCGGCGACGACCGATAGGACGATCATCATTCCAGGACATGGACAGCCCGTCAGCAACAAAGCCGAACTCAAGGAATTCCGCGACATGCTAGTCGGCGTTCGGGAAAACGTCGCGGCGCTCAAAAGAGAAGGGCGATCGCGAGATGAGACAGTCGCGGCAAAACCGACTGCGGCCTTCGACGGCAAGTTCGGCAATTGGGTGATCGATCCTGCCTTTTTCACAAGGCTGGTCTACGAAGGCGTGTAGCCGCGACCGTCGACGGGGCCCGACAAGAGGGGAGACTCGCAGTGGGAAGGCTCGAAGGAAAGGTGGCCGTGATCACCGGCGCCAACAGCGGCATCGGCCTGGCTTCGGCGAAGCGCTTTGCCGCGGAGGGCGCGCGGATGTTCATGACCGGCCGGCGCCAGAAAGAGCTGGAAGCGGCCGTCGCCGAGGTCGGGCACAATTCCCGCGGCATCGAGGGCGATGTCGCGAACCTCGCCGATCTCGACAGGCTCTTTGCGGTGGTGAAGGACGAAGCAGGCGCGATCGACATTCTGTTCGCCAATGCGGGCGGCGGCGAGTTCGCCGCGCTTGGGGAGATTACCGAAGAGCATTTTGACAGAACTTTTGACGTCAACGTGAAGGGCACTCTCTTTACAGTCCAAAAGGCGCTGCCGCTTCTCAAAGATGGCGGCTCGATTATCCTGACTGGCTCGACTGCCGCATCGACCGGCACCCCGGCCTTCAGCGTTTACAGCGCCACCAAGGCGGCAATCCGCAGCTTCGCCCGTAGCTGGATCCTCGACCTCGCGCCCCGCAAGATTCGGGTCAACGTGCTCGCGCCGGGCTCGACTTCAACTCCCGGATGGCACGCCCTCGCGCCAACCGAAGGTGCGCGGCTCGAGATGATCAGGCTCACGCAGGCGACGACGCCGTTGGGGCGGCTGGGCGATCCCGACGAGATCGCGAATGCAGCCCTGTTTCTCGCTTCGGACGAAAGCAGTTTCATCACCGGCAGCGAACTCTTTGTCGATGGCGGGTCCGCTCAGATTTAGTTCCGGGAGACGAGGGCGCTACCGCCGAGCCTTTGCCTTTGCCCTTCGAGATGCTCCGCCGGCGCCACGACGAATGCTCGCTTCGGGCGCGTCTCAAGAGGGCGGAAGATTGCTGGCGCCTGTGCGGTCGTGGGAACACAAGCCGTCCCCGTTCGAGGAAAACACGAAGAGGATGACGAGCGTGGTGGCGTAGTCGAGCGCCTGCTGGATCCCGTCAGGTGTTGTGCAATTCCAACACAGGCCTCACCGCAGCCTTCCAGGACGATCGTGCTTCAAGGCGGTCGATCCAGGTTGAAACGTGCGGCACATGTTCAAGGGATATGTTCGAACCTTTCCGAAAGACGAAGGTGGTCGCAATGGCGAAGTCGGCAAGGCTCAGCTCACCCGCCACCCATTCCTTGTCGGACAGATTTTCATCGAGAACCGCCAGGAATTGCGCGATGTCCTTCAGCGGACCCTCCAGCACCTTTTCGTCCGGTTCGCCCATACCGAATTTGGACTTGAGAAGTCGCTCGAACGCAACGCGCTGCATCGCCGGACCGAGATGGATAGCCTGCCAGTAGGACCATTGGTCTACAATGGCACGTTTCCTTTTGTCCTCCGGATAGAGCCCCTGTTCCGATTTCAGGCCAGCAAGATAGGCGTTGATCGCCCGGCTCTCCCAAAGCACAAAATCGCCATCGACCAAAACCGGTACCTTGCCGTTGGCGTTCAATGCCAGAAAGGCTTCGGACCTATTTTCGCCTTTTCTCAGATCAACCTCCACTATTTCGAGCGCTATACCTAGCTCGTGGGCAACCGCGCGAACCCGCAATGCATTGGGCGAAAGATTGGAATTATAGAGGAGCATGGACGCGTTCCTTTGGCCGCACATTGATCAAGATCGAGCGATCTTGCCGCGGCTGGCGCGGCGTGTTGATGCAAGAGGTCCAAGGCGTGTCGATGCGCCCGATAAAACGAGACCGCATCATGTAGCTCCGGACGTGGCCGCCAGCTCGCCCCTGATCCCGTTCTCGCGCGCGCAGCTTCGGCCTTAAAAGCTTCGCCCGGCCTTGGCAAGCTCTACCAATCGACCGACCGGCTTGCCGAAGCGGACGCCGTGCTCGTGGCTGGTGCGAACTCCGGTCCTTCCCGGGGTGACCGCTGTAGGCGTGCTTTCCGCCCTTTTGAGGCGTCCAGACCGACGATCAGATCCGTCCGCTTAACGTGTGCGCCGTGAGAAGGCGGCGCTTTTCCAGTGGGTGCAAGTCCCACCCGGCGAACGCTCCAGCCGGAAGCAACCGGAGCAGTCATGGAGGTGACGAAATGGCTGAAGCCTTCGGTGTAGCTGGTCACATATAGGTGACCGCGCGAGTGTGCGGGCCGCAACGCGAGTGAACGCCGAGCAAGCCTCACATGAGCAGGTGGCAGTCAAGCGGTTTGTTTCCGGGTGATAAGTCTCCAGCGGTTTGTCCGGTATCCGAGGTTCTGAGCCCTCTAAGCGTGACGCGGCTCGTTTCCGAGCACGATCAACCTCACATACGGTCGCCGTTCGCGACGGCTGCACCAACATCCCGCTTGCGGCGGGTAGGGCTCAGGAAGACGAGAACCTTTCTCGAAAACGGCGTTTCAGGCCACGGCTTGCTTCGGTTCGTCCACCTGGATCCGTCAGGACTGATCACGTCCTGAGGATTACGGGATTGGATGCGTGGAAGACGGGGGCTATCGTCAGGCGGGCCTAATCATGGCGCCTTCGATCACGACCCCAGCGCTCAGATATTTCCAGAGTGCGACCAGCAGCTTTCGCGCCAGCGCCACGATCGTCGTCTTGCGCCGACGACCGCCGTTACGTTCGTTTCGGTCCTGGAACCAGAGGGTGAGTGCGGAGCGCGGCTGATAGCGTATCCAAAGCCAGGCGAGCTGAATCATCGTTGTCCGTAGTCGCGGGTTGCCCGATTGCGAGATGCCCTGCTCGCGATTGACCGACCCGCTTTGCCAAGGCGTCGGGGCAAGGCCGGCATAAGCGGCGACCTGTCGGCGGTTATCGAAGTGCCTGGAGAGTCCCTCAGACCAGAGGACCGAAGCGAATTCCGGCCCAATCCCATGGACACCCAGCAACATCGGCGGCGGGGCCAACCCTTTGGTTTGTTGTGCGTTGAGCAGCGCGTCCCGCTCGGACTCCACAGCTTTGATCTGCTCGAGAAGCAATTCGAGCCGATCGAGTTCTCGACAAACCTGGGCTTTGAGATGTTCGGGCAAGCGACGGCCGTCGCCAGTCTGGAGCGCATCCAGCCGCGCCCGTCGATCGCGACGCAACGGCTCATACTCGGATGCGCCCTGAGAGAAGAGCAATCCTTTGATCCGGTTGACGTGCTGAACCCGTTCCATGATCAGCACCTTGCGCTCACGGCAAATCCGGCGGCGGTCTTCATCTTCAGGCGTCGGCGCCCGAACCATTGAACAGACCCGCGGTTCGCCGCGCTTGTGGGCGAGCAGCGCGCGAAGCAAAGCCTCGCCATCGATCCTGTCGGTCTTGGCCCGACGCCGCCGGCGCGAAGTCGCAATTGAGGCTGCATCGACAACGTGGCTCTCAATTCCCTCACTCAGCAAGACACGGTGAATCCAGAAACCGTCCAACCCCGCTTCTTGAATGACGATGATCGGGAAGGATTTTCCGGTCCGCGCGTACGCTTTCCTCCTGAGCTCCAAAATGCGGGCCAACAGCGCAGCGATATCCCCGGCGGACACGCTGTGCTTTGACATCTTCTCTCCGCGGCCTGGCGACAATGACGTAACCAGCCAGGTCGATCGGCTCAGTTCCAATGAGATGAATATTGCGCAAAGATCGGCCCGGATCGTGGTCGGTGCTAATTGATCAGCTACGTTTTGCATGGTCGCCTCCAGAGTGGGTGGTAAGCGACCTCATGCTCCCGAATCGCAGGTCGCTACCATCGCCTCATGGGATCTCGAAAAGGACGATGTGCAGGCCGACCCGACGACGTTTTCGGGGAAGGCTGATACGGCTGGGCGAGATGAGCGAAGACGACGCCCAGTCGCTGCACCGGGGTAGTGGCGGCAGCACGTACACAAGGAAAGCGCGCGCAACACGGGAAGCCCCATGGCGTGGTCAGGGATGACCAACCGGACGCCCGCGAGGGATGGGCCGGGCCTCATGGGGTCGCGGAGAGGTTCGTAGTACCGCTGAAGCCGGATAACGCCGGGGAGGGAAGGGACCTCAGTTCAAGACAGACGCAAGACGCAGCGAGGGACCTGGAGATTGGGCAACCTATCAACTCCGGACGGCGTTCAGAAACTGCAGACGGCGTTGCACGCGAAAGCGAAGGCAGAACCCGGCTACCGCTTCTACGTCCTCTACGACAAGATCCGCCGCGACGACACTCTGGCGCACGCCTATGCCCAGTGCCGCTCCAACAAGGGCGCGCCGGGCGTGGACCGTCAGGACTTCGAGGCCGTCGAGACGTATGGGGTGGAGCGATGGCTGGGCGAACTGGCGCTTGCGCTCAGGCAGGAGACTTACCGACCGGACCCTATCAGACGCGTTTACATACCGAAGGCCAACGGCAAGCTCAGGCCGCTGGGCATCTCAACCTTGCGGGATCGGGTCTGCATGACAGCAGCGATGCTGGTGCTGGAGCCGATCTTCGAAGCCGACCTCCCATCGGAACTCTACGCCTACCGCCCCGGGCGAAACGCCCAACAGGCGGTGGTCGCGGCGGGAGAGCTGCTGTTTCGCGGCCATCCGGAAGTGGTGGACGCCGACCTCGCGGACTACTTCGGGAGCATTCCCCATACCGAGCTTTTGAAGTCGGTAGCGCGCCGGATCGTTGATCGGCGCATGCTGCATCTGATCAGGATGTGGCTGGATTGTCCCGTGGAAGAAACCGATGATCGGGGTCGGAAGACACGCACGACCGAGGCGCGGGACACGCGGCGCGGCATTCCGCAGGGCTCGCCCATCTCACCCCTGCTGGCCAATATTTACATGCGCCGGTTTGTGCTGGGATGGAAGATGTTCGGGCTCGAGCGAAGCCTCGGCGCGCGGCTCGTGACCTACGCCGACGACCTCGTGATCCTGTGCAGAAGGGGCAAGGCCGAAGCGGCCTTGCACAGCCTGCGCGAGATCATGGGCAAGCTGAAGCTCACGGTGAACGAGGAGAAGACACGGATCTGCACAGTGCCGGGAGGAGAGTTCGATTTCCTGGGATACACGTTCGGGCGAATGTTTTCGGCAAGGACCGGCGAGGCCCGTATCGGCTACCGGCCGTCAAAGAAAAGCATTGAGCGCGTGGTCGAGAAAGTCCACGCGCTGACCGACCGAGCGGGAACATGGCAAGAGACCACAACGCTGGTGGGCAAAGTGAACCGCACGTTGCGCGGATGGGCGAACTACTTCCAAGTAGGAACCATCAACAAGGCGTATCGGGCGCTCGACGCTTACACAGCGGTGCGGTTGCGCCGGTGGTTGCGCTCCAAGCACAAGGTCAGGCGACGAGGGGGCGGGAGCTATCCACTCTCGCACCTCTACGGGCACTTCGGGCTCGTACGCCTGAGCCGCCTTGGGCACGACGTGCCGTGGACGAAGGCGTGAGGTCTTGTCCGAGAGCCGGATGCGGGAAATCTGCACGTCCGGTTCGATGAGGGGGGTGTGGAAACGGAGCCATGGTCGAGCCACTAAGGCACCGCCAGACGAAAGGGGCGGCAAACCGATATGCTCAACCTAACGCCACCGCGCCACACTCCTACTCTACCGATTTGCGACACAGCTTCGAACGTCTCGAACGCGCAAACACCGGTCATTCATGGACGGCTTAGCGAACGGGTAAAGTCGACCCCAAGCGGAAGTTCCTGGCGCCCCGGCCGACCGACGGCTCACGGGCGCTAAGCGGACCTACCTCGAGTCAGATCGCTGGATTTTTTCCAGCCGCCGCCGTACTACCTTAGCTAACGTACCGAATGGAGCGTCATGGCGAGACGACGGAGTTCGAAGCTTTCGGCTCGGTCTCGCCCAGGGGTACCGGGGCGGGCGAACAACTTGCAGGGCGGCCGACCGCCGGATTGCGAACAGAATCAGCAGCTTCTCGTCTATATTTCAGTGATTGCCTGAGGGTAGGCCCACCGGGAGGGGATGGACTGAGGATGACGGCTACTCCGCTGCACGAGATGGCCAGGCGATCGGGTCGACCCTCGCAAACGGTCAGCGAGGCCGTCGTTGACGCTCTGAAGGCTCTTGGCGTGAGCCATGCTTTCGGCGTTTCCGGCGGGGCTATCGCGCCGCTTTGGGGAGCGCTTTCCGCCAGCGAGATCAAAGTCGTTCATTTCCGGCATGAGACGGGCGCGGCCTTTGCTGCGATCGAGGCTCATTTCGCCACCAACGCCC
Source organism: uncultured Alphaproteobacteria bacterium (assembly GCA_963794155.1). Classification (GTDB taxonomy): domain Bacteria; phylum Pseudomonadota; class Alphaproteobacteria; order Rhizobiales; family Beijerinckiaceae; genus Roseiarcus. The sequence continues at coordinate 410,762 of CAWCCX010000017.1, forward strand.
CCGTCGTTGTGTTCACCACTACGGGTCCTGGCTTGACCAACGTGCTGACGGGAATGCTCGCAGCGCGCGGCGAGGGTGCCAAAATCATCCTGGTGTCGGCCTGCACCACAGCCGCGCATCGCGGCAGGGGAGCGATCCAGGAAACCGATAGCGACACGATGCCGCTGGGTCTAACGGCGCCGGGCGCCCTGTTTCACTCGGCGACCGTCATTGAATCGGTTGAGTCGTTGCCTCAGGTCTTTCGCCGCGTGGCCAATGGCCTGGCGCGGCCCGGCGGGTTCGTTTGCCACTTGTCGGTCCCGACGGGTCTGCAGACAGTCGCTCTGACAAGCCCAATGCCGACCTTCGCAGCAACTGGGTCGCCTAATCGTCCAGACGACTCCGTGACCGAAAGATGCGCGGCGTTGCTGACGGAAGGGCCGGTTGCGCTGTGGCTGGGCTACGGCGCCAGGGCCGCTGCTGACGGCATACAAAGTTTGGCGGAACGACTCGGCGCCGCTGTCATGTGCTCGCCGCGCGCCAAGGGCGTCTTCCCCGAGAACCATCCGCTATTCGTCGGCGTCACCGGCATGGGCGGCCACGACGCCGTCGAACAGTACATGAGGACATGTCGGCCGCGCCGGACTTTGGTGCTAGGAACGCGGCTCGGCGAACCCACTTCGTTCTGGAACCCGGCGCTAGTCCCGGCCGAGGGCTTCATTCATGTCGATATCGATCCTGATGTCCCGGGAGTCGCATACCCGACTGCTGAGACTCTGCCCGTCTGCGCCGACATAGGCCAATTTGTCGGCGCTCTTCTCGAGCGGCTTCCGACCAAAGCCCAAGCTGCGGGGCTTCCACGGGCTCTGCCGAGCCCCGTTTCGGCTTGCATTGAACCGGCTCGCGCTCGTCTCATCCGCCCTGAGGCGTTGATGGCGGCAATTCAGAGGGTCGTGGTTGACGGTCACGACTGCTTGGTGCTGGCCGAATCGGGGAACTCGTTCGCCTGGGCCACTCATTGTCTACGATTCAGCGAAGCCGGGCGATATCGGGTCAGCACCGGCGTGGGATCGATGGGCCATTGCGCTGCGGGTGTCGTTGGCGCCGCGCTTGCGAGCAACCGGCCGGCCGTCGCCATTGTCGGCGACGGTGCGATGCTTATGAACAATGAGGTCAACACAGCCGTCAAATTCGGAGCGCCCGCCATTTGGATCGTGTTGAACAATTCTCGGTACAATATGTGCGAGCAGGGGATGGGTGCGCTCGGATTGGAGGCCGACGCCAGGATTCCGGAAGTTGATTTTGCAATGCTGGCGAAGGCGATGGGCGCGGCCGGCGAAATCGTCGAATCCGAGTTCGATCTCGATCGGGCGCTGAAGGCTGCGATCTTGGCAAAGGGCCCTTACGTGCTCGACATCCGAATCGATCCGACCTGCCCCGCGCCATCGATGGCCCGAAATCGCGGTTTGCGCGCACTGGGCGTCGGCGCTGCCCCCTTGAGCCCGGATGTCTCGTTTCCACCCCGACACTGAGTCGCTTGCCCGCCGAGGATTGCTACATGGAATCCAATACTTTTTCGACCTCTGTCTTTATCGCGGCACCCCCCAAGACCGTATACGATTATATCGGTCGACTAAAAAATCTCGACCAATGGACGTTGGGCAGCAGGATGAAAGAAGAGGTGGACGACAGCACGTGGATCGGCACCGCGTCCGGCTATCAGAGAACCCTTTACTATCATGTGCGCCGTCTGGAAAATAATCGCTTCTACGCCATAGAATGGCAGTGCGGCTATGAGTACCGCAACTATTTCAAAAGCTATCCAGTGCTTCTCTTTCCGCCCGATTATGTCGAGCCCGGCAGCGCCGAAAGCGGCGTTTACCTGCATTGGATCAGCGTCATCGATCCCGTGCAGCGGACGCCGATGATCATGCAAGGGATTCAGACGGTCCACAATTCGGAAGCGCGTTCGCTCAAGGCGGCGCTCGAACGCGACGCCGGCCTGACCGAGGCCGCACAAGGCGCGCACCGGATTGAAGCCGACACGATCTATGTCAACGCGCCGATCGAAATGGGCGCTGAATTCCTCGGCGATCTTCGCACCATGGAGCTTTGGTCGCACCTGCTCAAGCCAGCGGGAACGATTGCGCCTGAGCATGGCGCCTACCTCGACGAGTACCGTCAGAAGGTGGAGGTGACGCTGAGAACCAATCAATTCGAGGAATACTATCTGGTCGAGCAGGATTACTTCCATCCCGAGCACAATGCGATGCAGCGGTCCCCGACTTTTTTGATCCCGCTGTCCCACGCGTTCGGCGATCAAGCGGCGCCCGGATTTCTGTTACATCGGATCACGTTCTGGAAGGACGGCGAGCGGCCGCGCCACGGCAAGCTGGGCATCGAAGACTTCGGCGCGGAGAACATGAACATCAAGCGCCTGCTGGAAGCCAAGGCAGGCAACCTCTCGACGTTCGCCCTCGGTCAAAGCTACATCCCCGCAGATCGCGATCTGCACGTCGCGGCGAAGTGAGACCGATATGACGCCTCCAGATATTTTCTCGCCCGAGTTTGCTCGCGATCCTTATCCGTTTTATCGGGTCATGCGCGATGAACACCCGCTTTATCTCCATCCGGGCGCGAACGCTTACATCCTCAGCCGCTATGACGATGTTCGTGAAGCGCTGACCAACCCGGAGTTCACGACGCGCAGCTACTCGGCGCAGATTGAGCCAATTCTTGGCGTCACCGTCGTTCAACTCGATGGCCGCGACCACGCGAGACAGCGGCGATTGTTGGCTGCGCCATTCCGCGCCGACCGGTTTCAGGCGGAGTTCGAGCCGGCTATCACCGCGCTCGCGGACCGTCTGATCGCCGGTTTCAAGGACCGTGGCGAGGTCGAGTTCATAAGCGAATTCATCAGCCCATTTTCGGTCGGCGTGCTGGCCACCGTCGTGGGGCTTCCGCAGTCCGATATCGATCGGTTCCGGAACTGGTACACGGCCTTGTTGCGGTTCGGGGTCAACCTAATCGGCGACCCGGAAGTCACGGCCGCGGGCTTCGCCGCGCGTGACGAGCTGGATGCATATTTGCGCCCGCTAGTCGCCGAGGGGCGCCGATCCGCCGGCCCCGGACTCTTGTCCATGCTGGCCCATGTCGAGGTCGAAGGCCAACAATTGACCGACGATGAGATCGTGCGCTTTGGCATGCTGATGATCTTTGCCGGCGGAGAGACTGTGGAAAAGACGCTGGCCACGTTCGTGCGCAACCTTGTCGCGCATCCGGCGCAACTATCGGCCTTGCAGGCCGACCGCGCGCTCATGGATCGGGCGCTGGCGGAATCGTTCCGCTATACCGCGCCGACCCACATGATCCCGCGCAAGACGCGCTCAGATTTGAACGTCAGCGGCGGAACCATTCCGGCTGAGGCCGAGGTGATTTGCTTCCTTGGGTCCGCCAACCGCGACGACCGCAAATTCGCCAATCCGGACAAGTTCGATATGCGGCGCGCCGACCTAGACGTGGAACGCGCCTTCGCTAGCTCCGCCAACCACGCGGCCTTTGGCGGCGGCCGGCATTTCTGCCTTGGCGCGACAATGGCGAAGACGGAGGTCGAAATCGCCGTAAATCGTTTGCTGCATTCAACCGTCGGGCTGCGCTTCGTCGGGGAGTCGCCTGCGGATGAGGGGCTTTTCCTGCGGGGACCGCGTAAACTGCCCTTGGCGTTCACGCCGACCACGCACTGAGGAGGGCTTCATGCTCCTTCGCTGCAGAATGAAGGTTAACGCCTCGGTCGAGACCGTTTTCGCCTGCATCGACGCGCCTGAGCACATCGTCAAATGGGTCGGTGGCGCGGTCGACCACGTCTATCTCACCGAGCGAGACCCAACCAACCCGGTCGGCCAGCGATTTCTTCAGAAGCTCAAGATGGGCAATTCGGTACGTGATTTCGAGGGAACGATCATCGCCTGGGAGAAGCCGACACATTTCGGACTGTCCATTCCAACGCCGGCTTATTCCAGCGAAGCACACTTCCGTATTTCGCCGGAAGGGCCAGCGCGCTCGACCGTCGACTATTCGATCGACGTCACGTTGCACACGCTTGCGGCGCGCGTGATTGGGACAGCCTTGCGATTTCCCCTCGGCTTCTTCGTTCAAAATCAAATCGGCAAGTTGAAGTCTTATGCCGAGAGCGTACAGGCTCGCCAGAATGGGGGCCTCTGACATGCCCAAGGAGGAAACCCATTCTCCGGCGCCCGAATTGCGGAAGTTGCGGCTGGGCGACCGCTGGGTCTATTCCGTCGCCGGCGCCTTAACATCCCCTGACGGCCAGTCGCTCCCTGTTGTGGGGGAGATCGAGGTGTCGATCGTTCCGGAAAGCCTCACGGGTCGCGCCGGGCAAAAGACGATTCGCTTTTCGCAGAATCTCGAGGTCACTCAGCCTGACGGTTCAAAGAAGGTCTTGCCCGCCCCCACGTGGATGTTTTCTTTCGTCCAGGATGCGGACACGGCCGATGTCGCCATCGCCGCCGACAATATGGCGCCGGACGGCGCACGCCGCATCGCGAATGCGCCGCAGGTCTTTTATCCCGGGCGATGGACCAGCGAGACCGGCTACGACAATCAGCTCGATTTCGACAACGGCGACTTTGTCAGGAACACGCTCAAGGTCGTGGGGCAGGAATGGGTCGAAACCGCGGGCGGATCGTATCTCGCCTGGAAATCGGAGATCGTCAGCGAAAGCGCGGCCATGGGCCGGATCGAGGGCGTGGACTGGTGGACGCCCGAACTCGGGGCGCCCGCGCGTTTCTCCACGAACGCTGGGACGCCGGATGGCTCACGCATGCGCTTCATGGCGACGTTGCGCGAGAGTAGCGTCCTGCCGGGTTAGCCGGACCGGTGCTCGTGGCGGCGCGCGGCCTTGTCGGGATGCTCCGCTCTCGCGCCGCGTTCCTTGCCTTTGCCGTTGTGCTGCTTCCGCTTGCGGGGATCTTCGTGCTCGAGACGCGTTCGCCACGCAATCGGACTTACACTCCGCCGGACGACGCCATCGCCGTCCCCACCGATGCCGTGTCGATCGCGCGCGGCAAGCACCTGGTCGAGGCGGCAGCCGTCTGCACGATCTGTCATGGCGAGGATCTCGGCGGCAAGCTCGCCTTCGAGGACGCCTTCCTGGGGCGCGGCTACACCGCCAACCTGACCTCGGGCCGCGGCGGAGTCGGCCGCACCTACTCCAACGCCGACTGGGTTCGCAGCATCCGCTACGGCGTGCGTCCCGACGGACGCGGCATCATCTTCATGCCGTCCGACTACTTCAATCGCATCTCGGACGCGGACCTCGGCGCCATCATCGCCTACCTTCGCAGCCTGCCGCCGGTCGACAACGAGCGCACGGCGGTCGAGATCAACTTGCCCGCCCGCCTCCTGATCGATCTGGGCGCTTTTGGCGACGTGGTGCGCGCCGCGCGCATCGATTTTCGTGCGCCTCGTCCGCCGCCACCTCCCGGCCCCGGGGCCTATCTGGTGACGCTGGGCGGCTGCGCCTTCTGCCATGGACCGCATCTGACCGGCGGCCAGGGACCCGAGCCGGGCGCGCCCGGCGGCCCCGATTTGACATCCGGCGGGCCATTGTCGCGCTGGTCATTTGCCGATTTCGTGTCCACGATGCGTGGCGGCATCAACCCCGATGGCCACCTGATCGAGCCGAAATACATGCCCTGGCTCGGCTATCGAAACATGACCGACGACGAACTGCGGTCGATATGGTTGTACCTACGCGCCTTGCCGACCGCATCCCGGCCATCGTGAGGCTTGCGAGCGCATCACCCGATCGGCTCGTCCTGTGCCAACGAGACGAATTGCAAGGTCTAGATCAACGACACACAGCCGAACCCAAAAGCGGCGCCCAAAGGGCGCCGCTCATCACTGTCGATATGGGAAATGCTGCCGCCGCTCAGACTGAGAGGGACGTCTTTCTGCCGCGATAAAGTCCCAGGCAGCCAAGTCCGACGAACCCGGTGAGCAACAACGCCCAAGTCGAGGACTCCGGAACCGCCGTTAGCGAGGCGGAAAAGAAATTATCGTTTTGGAAGTTCGGCGGAGTTGGGACGGGGAAGGTTGGGACGCCGTTGGAGGGATTTTCCAGGTCATAAGTGCCTAACGTCAGCTGAAAGAGGCCGTCGTCGAGAGGGATCGGGGTCGTCGCGCAGCCGACGCCGGAACCGCCGCCACCCGTACAAATGCCGCTTCCAAAGCCCACGCCAAAGTAACTCCCGTAGGTGGTCGGCACGAGGTCCGACACCGAGTAGGGCGGGTTTGCCGTCTGAAAGTCACCGACGATGCCGGCCCCGTCCGGCAACGGTTGTGCGATGAAACCGGCGGCATAATGGCCAGGACCGAACACCTGAGTGGTGTCGAAAATCGCGACGGTTAGCCCAGGCCCGCCCCAGTCGGGCGGCGAGGCATCGGAGGCATCGTAGGTGGCGACGCTATATGTCGATCCGCCGACATATAATGTCACCGACGTCGGAGCGTAGTCGACGAATCCAGTCGATGGAAATCCTGTTGAAGGCGGCGGCAACAGCGTGCCTGTCGAAGTGTTGAAAATCCCGGTTAGCGTGAAAGGTTCGTTGGCCGTCGTCAGCACGTTGGCGCCGCCGCCCGTGGGGGTGAGCGTCTCTGTGGGGTTGGTCGTGGGGTCGGCCCCGGTACCGTTGAAAACCCCCGAGAGGGTCAGTTTAAACTCTGTCGCTTGCGCCGCCGGCGCTAACGCCGCCGACAACCCGACCGAGATCGATGCGACAGCTAACCCTCGCCACACCTGTTTGTCAGCCATATCCCGCCTCCCCGAAGAGCAAAAAAATTTCGAACCCGCAATCCGCCCGGCAGCCCCAATAGCCGTAGCAAAGATGACTATAGACAGCAAAAAGGCGCTTTTGCAACGGGGAAGCTATCGACGGGTTGGTGTCCCGGAATAGGGCCCTTCGCGCTTGACTTACGGATCCTGATCGCATGAGCGACGTCGTCCTGACGTTTGAATGATCGCTTTCGGCGCCAAAGTTGCCGTCCGGCGAGCAAAGGCCGAACGGAAGGAGTCCGCCCAATTGAGGCGTTCAAGGCCACGATCCGCAACGGGTGCTTTACGTCGATAGTGTTGAAAAACTCGGAAATTGAGTGACCGCGAGAATTCTCGTTTTCGCGCCCATAGCGGGATCTAAGCCGGTAGTCGCCACGGCAAGCCATATGGGAGGGTCGCACGCGGCAAAGGCGGCCCGTCCGCCGAACCCCCAAGGAATTTTCCATCGAGGCTGCCAGCGGTCTTCTGAATTGTGATCGAAGCGAAAATCCGAGTTTTTCAACATGGGGTAATGGGCGGAGCTCTTCCACGAAGGCCGCTACGATCGGCCCGTCATTGGAAGAGGAGACCGTTCAATGGACTATTTTGCCGGCCTCGATATCTCGATGGACGAGACCCATATCTGCGTCCTCGACCGCGAAGGTGTGGTGGTTCGCGAAAGCAAAACCGACTCGACGGCGGCGGCGATCGCTATCGAATTGGCGAAAGCGCCAGATTGTCGTCGCATCGTGTTTGAGACGGGGCGAATGGCGCCGATCCTGTTTCACGGGTTGAGCCAACTGGGCCTTCCCGTGGTATGCGTCGAGAGTTGGCAGGCCTACCAAGCGCTCAGGTCACTGGCGACCCACAAGACCGATCGCAACGACGCGCGAGGTCTAGCGCATTTGGCCCGTACTGGCTTCTTCAAGCCCGTGCATGTGAAGTCGCTGCAAGCTCATGCGCTCCGGTCGCTGATTAGCGCGCGTAAGAAGCTTGTCGGCCAGCGAGTAACCTTGGAAAATCAGATCCGAGGCTTGGCGGTTGTGTTCGGGGTTCGGTTGCCACGCGCGCTCACCGCAGCGTTCATCGATCAGGCTCTCAAGGCAAGCGAGGAGATCGCCGGTCTTTCTGCCGCCATGCGGGGATTGTTTGCGGCACGAACCGCAGTGATGACGGCGGTCGCTGCAATCGACGCGGACATGAGACATATGACAAGAGCCTCGGCGGCCTGCCGCCGGCTCATGACCATCCCAGGCGTCGGCCAACTGACAGCGCTCGCGTTTGTGGCTGCGATCGACGATCCTTTGCGCATCCGCCGATCCAGAGATATTGGCGCTTATCTGGGGCTGGTTCCAAAGCGCCATCAGTCGGGAGAGCTCGACTACACCGGCGGCATCTCGAAATGCGGGGATGGGCGGGTGCGAACCCTCCTGTACGAGGCCGCCAACGTCATGCTGACCCGCTACAAGGGCCAGCTCAAGCTGAAGGACTGGGCCTTCGCCATCGCTAGGCGGTCAACGATGCGCAAGGCGAGGGTTGCTCTGGCTCGCCGCCTCGCGATCATCATGCATGCGATGCTTCGAGACGGGACGGAGTTCGAGTTCGCCTAAGCCTGCAAGCCACGAGACAGGAGGCCGAATCCAGCTCCCAAGCGGAGCGACGCCCAAGGGAGGGAGCAGACGACGGCGTGGATTGTGTAGCAGGGGCCAGCCGTTGGCCGACTGCGATTTCAACCGAGCCGCGCTGCACCCAGCTTACCCCATCAAGTGCCGAACGAGCACGCAGAGAACGCAGGCACCCGAAAGCGTCGACACCCGAAGAGCTTCCGCCTTGACCCATTAGAGAACACAATACGTCGGTTCCGGCCGTCCCGTTTGGCGCAAGGAGCGGTCAGTCGCCGACGGCGTGACGAACGGATCAAACCGGACAAAGCGACCAGCGCCGGCTATTTGTCGACGGCCTCGATTGTCGGCTCGAGCGCCGCCGGCGAAACGCGGAACAGCCCCGTATAAAGCTGACTCAGGTCCAGGATCGGGAAAATCGGGCCGGCCGCCGAAACTGCTCCCAACCCAGCACGGCGATGGTTGTTGGATTGCTGCCCAAAAGCTAAAGGCAACGCCATGGCGGTTTTCAAGGACGAACTGTTCAACGCGCAATGGCTGAGGGCGGCGGGGCATGCGAGCTACGGCGCCGCCGAGATCGCCGAGTGCCTGGAGGTCGCCCGCCAGATTGGCGGGGTCGACCCGGAGCGCTGGTTTACAGCCTGGTCGGGCTTCGCCTCGCGGCTGTTCGAGGCGGCCGAACGGAGCGAGCACGCCGGGCACGCGGCTAGCGCCCGCGGCGCCTATTTGCGCGCCTCCAACTACTGACGTGCGGCCTGGACCTTCCTGTTCCAGGCGCCGATCGAGGCGCGGGCGCTCGACGCCTACCGTCGCCACCGCGAGGCCTTCACCCGAGCCGTAAAGCTGATGACGCCCGTCGGCGAGGCGATCCGCATTCCTTATGAAGGCAAGTTTTTGCACGGCTATTTTTTCAAGGCGGCCGCCGATGACGCCCCGCGCAAAACCCTGATCGTTAACGGCGGCTATGACAGCACGGCCGAAGAGGCGTTCCTGTTCAGCGGCGCGGCGGCGCTGGAGCGCGGCTACAACGCGCTCGTGTTCGATGGGCCCGGACAGGGGGCGGCGATCTTCGAGGACGGGCTCGTGTTCCGGCCCGACTGGGAGAAGGTGATCGGCCCTGTCGTTGACTATCTGTTCCTGCGACCCGAGGTCGATCGGGCGCGCATCGCGCTGATGGGAGTCAGCTTCGGTGGTTATCTGGCGCCGCGCGCGGCGAGCTTCGAGACGCGCATCGCTGCGCTGATCGCCGATCCGGGCGAGCTCTCGCTATTCGAGGAGATGAAGCGGCGCTTGCCACCCTTCGCCGTTCGCCGGCTGATGGATCGCGAGGGGCTTGTTCCGCGCATTCTCGAATTCGCACTCTCTCGCCGCCTTCGCCACGTCTCGCAGGGCTGGGCGCTGAGGCGTGGCCTGCTCGTGCATGGGCTCAAGACGCCGATCGATTACCTGAGATTGACCGCTGACTATGCGACGGAGCGGCCGGAGGCGATTGGTTGTCCGACCCTCATCTGTTCGGCCGAGAACGACGAGCTCGGCGCGACCGCGCGCGATCTGTACGACCGGCTCGTCTGCAGCAAGACCTTTTTGGCCTTCAAGGCGTCCGAGGGGGCCGGTGAACATTGCGAATCCGGCGCGCGCGCATGGTTCAACCAGCGCGTCCTCGACTGGCTCGACGAGAGGCTTGCCGAGGTCGCCTAGACGCGCGCGATCCGCAGGCGCTGAAATCCTATTTGAAGACCTACGACGACCCGCCGTTCGGTCGACATGCATGCCCTTGATCCCGGTCGACGACGCGAAAATTTGGCACGGGAAACGCGATGTCCTCTAAACGTCGACTCCAGCCGTCCGCTCGGCGCAAATAGCGGACATTCGCTCGACTGCACGTGGGCGGGGACGTGGCGCTCGTCGGTTCGGAAATCTGCGGAGAGATTACCCCAATAAATTCTTGATTTCCTCTGCCAACTCCTCCTGCCGATACGGCTTTCCAATTCGCGGCAGGCCAACTCCCGAGTGGGCTGGCAATTCCGCATAGCCGGTGGCTAGCAAAATCGGAAGCTCCGGCCTGACCTCTCTGGCTGCAATGGCGAGTTGGGCCCCATTCATCCGCGGCATTGCATAATCCGTTATCAACAGGTCGATTGCTCTATTGTCTTTAATGACCTCCAAAGCACGGGGTCCAGAATTTGCTTCGATCGCCTGGAAGCCAAGATCTTCCAGCATGTCGACGGTGCTCATCGCAATCAAAGCATCATCGTCTACAACGAGCACCGTGATTCCCTTCGCTGGTGCGCGAGCCGCCTCATCCGGCTTCGGAGTGTTTTCCTCGGGAGCGAGATTGGTTGCGGGCAGCCAGAGTTCGGCGCTCGTTCCCTGTCCCGGTGCGCTTTCCAGCCGCAGCGTCCCGCTGAGCTGTACCGCCAAACCCTGGACCATCGAAAGACCAAGGCCGGTTCCTTTACCGACTTCCTTAGTTGTGAAAAATGGGTCCGTGGCCTTACGTAGGGTCTCGGCATCCATGCCCTGACCCGTGTCGGCAACGACCAAACGCACGTACTGCCCCTCTGGAATTTCGCTTTGTGAGCTATTTTCCACCTGTTCGGCCTTGATCCTCAATGTTCCGCCATTGGGCATGGCGTCGCGCGCGTTGAGGACGAGGTTGAGCACGGCCAGCTCAATTTGATTTGCATCCACAAGCGCGAATGGCAGCGCATGCGGCAGATCGATGCGCAGTTCAATCTGAGTACCAACCGAGCGCTCGATGAGATCGGTCATTCCCCCGACCAAGTGTATTAGATTTGTGGGTTCGATGTTGAGATCCTGTTGGCGGGCGAACGCCAGTAGGCGCTGCGTAACTGCGGCTCCGCGTTTTGCTCCCTGCAAAGCCCCGCTGATTAGACGAGCAGTTTTCGGATCGTCAGGTATATTTTTGCGCAACAGTTCGAGATTGCTGAGCACCGCCATGAGCAGGTTGTTGAAGTCGTGCGCGACCCCGCCAGTGAGCTGGCCGATCGCCTCCATTTTTTGGGCTTGGCGAAGCCGCTCTTCTGCTCGCTCTCTATGTTCAATCTCGGAGAGAAAGGCGGCGTGCGCGGCGCGCAGCTCGGCTGTGCGCTCTGTCACACGCTGCTCCAGCGTCTCGTTGAGATGCCTAAGCGCTTCCTCGTTAACCTTGCGCTCTGTGATATCGGAGGAGAGGCCGACCAGTCGCGGTTTTTGATTAGCCCTATCGCGAACGAGGCGCGCTCGAATCTCGGCCCAATGCATGCTTCCATCCGGCCTAACAATTCGGTATTCGGCCTCATAATCCTTACCCGTTTCGATGGTTGCGATTATCCCTTCCCGCAGCCGCGCTCTGTCATCCGGATGAGTGTTTTGCAGCAGATCTTCGTAGGCGAAAGGTCGATCAGTTGGTTGGCCGAAGAGCGCCTTGAAGGCATCAGACGCCGCTAGCGTCCATGTCTTCGAATCCAACTCCCACGTCCCGAGACGCCCGGCAAGAAGCGCGGTCCGAAGCCGCTTTTCCCCCTCGTCGAGTTCCTCGATTCGGGCGCGAGCCTCGAACTGGCGCTGACGCGTTTTGAGGGCCGCCTTGGCCACACTGATGAAGGTGATTGAATGAAATGGCCGCTCTAAGAACGTGACGTTGCCGAGCAGGTCGGACAACCTCACTGCGTCCCTATTGCCTTCGACATCCCCACCGCGCCGCGTCAACACGACGAACGGGAAGTCCGACCATGCGGGTTGAGCCTGAAGCCGAGAGGAAATCACGCGTAAGTCCGCAGAATGAAGAGCCTCTTCGGTGACGACGGCAAAAAAAGCCTCTTCGTCTAGCGCATCCTGCAATGCGTCTATGTCGGCGCAAAGCGCCGAAGGAATACCGGCCTGTCGCAGCAACGCGCTCGCGACCGCCGCGTCGCGACCCATTGGTGCAACAACGAGAGCCTTGGCCGCCCTGAGATTGGGGATAACCGCCACTTGGTCGCTCACTGATTTAAGAGGGGAGCCGCCTTTCCGACAAAGGTTGGAACGCCGCGAAGCACACCCTGAAACTCGTCGAGAGGTCCACCGAAGCTAAGTCCCTGATCGCTGATGCGGTATTCCCGGATGGTGTCTTCGTGTTTCCCGGTTCGCTTCTTGATCACGGAAACAGCGCGCCTAACCTTACCCAAGGCCTCGAAATAGCGCAGCAGAATGACCGTGTCGGCCAGATATGTGACATCGATCGGAGCCTTCATGTCTCCGACCAGGCCGTGCTGCGCCACTGTCAGAAAGGTATTCACGCCCTTCCGATTCATGTACTGGATCAACTCGTGCATGTGTAGAATGAGCGAATTCTCCTCTGGCATGGCGGCCTGATAACCGTTGAGGCTGTCAATCACGACGGTGCCCGCCGCACCTGTGTCAACTCTGCGCCTAACACGGTGGGCGAATTCGCCTGGCGACAACTCAGCGGCATCAACTTGTTCGATATGAAGCGCCCCGGAGTCCCGTAGGCACTCGAGGTCAAAGCCGAGCACTTTGGCTCGATCGAACAGCAGACCCAGCTCCTCGTCGAACACGAAAAGGGCCGCCTTTTCTCCTCGCTTACACGCCGCATAAACGAACTGAAGCGCGAAAGTGCTTTTTCCGGTCCCGGCGGGGCCAAGGATAAGCGTGCTGGACCCTCGTTCGATGCCGCCTCCCAATAGAGCATCCAGTTCGGCTAAGGCGCTGACAAGCAGACTACGCGCAAAGACGGCCCGGTGTTCCGCCGCGACCAGTCGCGGGAACACGGAGACGCCGCCCGTCTTAATTGCGAAATCGTGATATCCGCCGCGAAAGGCTTGGCCGCGATACTTGGAAACTCGAAGCCTGCGGCGCTCGGCGCCATAGTCCGGCGCTAACTCCTGCAGCTGAATGACGCCATGGACGATGCTATGCGGCGTTTTGTCGTTGGCCTCTGACGTTCGGTCGTCGAGCAGCATCACCGTTGCGCCATGGCGGGCGAAATAGTGCTTCAGGGCCAGGATTTGTCTTCTGTAACGCAGTGAACTCTGCGCAAGAAGGCGGATCTCCGATAAGCTATCAAGAACAACCCGGCTCGGCTTCGTACGCTCGAACGCTTCGAATATCTTTTTTATCGCTTCATCAAGTTCGAGTTCGGAGGAATAAAGCAGGCTCTGTTGTTCATCAGAGTTGAGCAGGCTTTCAGCCGGCACGAGTTCAAACACGTTTATATCTTCTCCGATTGTCCAACCGTGCGAAGCTGCTCCCTCGCGCAGCTCCTGCTCGGTTTCCGACAGCGTTATGTACAGACATTTTTCCCCTGCTTCCGCCCCCTCCAGCAGAAAGCGGAGCGCTATCGTAGTCTTTCCGGTGCCGGGTTCTCCCTCCAGCAGGAAGACGTGTCCTGAGGCAAGGCCGCCCGAAAGAACATCGTCTAGCCCCGGGACGCCGGTTTTGGCTTTTTTCGTCCGAACCTTCTCATCGGCCATCTCGTTTCCCACTTGTATTGGACCGAACGTGTCAAAAATACGCGCTAGCGAGATGGATTGGTCGCGCTTGCGGCCAATTGCTCGCTGACGAGTGGGGCGTTGTATACGCTAATGCTGCCGGACCGCCACGATCCTCGCGGCGTCGTCCAAACTCCCTTGGCAAATTCAGGACCGCAATCCCGGCTCCGGCGGTTCCGCCCCCGCGACTTGGAGTGTCCGCTCTACGTCGAAACCAGCGGTCCGCTTCGCGCCGATAGTGTTCAAAAACTCGTTTTTTCGCGTCGATCATAATTTTAGGAGATCGCCGCAGCCCCGACGAAAAATTCCTTAGCAGTTCGACGGACCGACCCGCTCTGCCACCAGCGGCCCTCCCATATGCCTGCTTAAGGATTATCGGTCGAGGTGACGCGCCGCGCGCGAAAACGCGATTTCCGTAGCGCTCATTTTCGAGTTTATGGAATGGCCCGCCCCTCCTTCCGGCGTCGTAGGCTCGCCGGCGAATCAGGAGGAGGACGGGATGGATATCTCTGTGCTTGGCGTCGACCTCGGCAAGAACGTCTGCAGCGTGGTTGGGCTGGATGCGTCCGGCGCGGTTGTGATGCGCCGCAAGGTAAGGCGCGAGACCCTAATTGCTCTGGCGGAGAAGCTCCCTCCGTGCATTGTCGGGATGGAGGCCTGTTGCGGGGCTCATCATCTCGGCCGCGTGTTCGCCGCCCGCGGACACGATGTCCGGCTAATGTCCCCCGAATATGTCCGGCCCTACATCAAAGCGCAGAAGAACGACGATCGCGACGCCGAGGGGATCGCGGAGGCGGTGACCCGGCCGACGATGCGCTTTGTCGAACTGAAGAGCCAGGACCAGCTTGACATGCAGACGCTTCATCGATCGCGAGACCGGTTGGTCGGGGAGCGGACAGCTCTGATCAATCAGTTGCGAGCCATTCTGCTGGAGCGAGGAATGGTCGCGCCGCAGGGCAAGCGGAAGCTCGAGCAGTTCCTAGCCGTGCTGATGGACGAACAAGGTGGGGCCGGCTTGAGCCCGCGGATGATTGTGCTTGTCGCCGACGCTCGCGCGCAATGGGCGGAACTCGATCGACGGATCTCTGCGTTCGACGCCGAGTTCGTCCGCTGGGTGAAGGAGAACGAAGAGGCTCGGCGGCTGACGACAATCCCAGGCGTCGGCCCGATCGTCGCATCCGCCCTTGTCGCCGCCATCGGTCGGGCGGAAAGCTTCGACCGCGGGCGCGATCTCGCCGCGTGGCTCGGCCTGGTTCCCCGTCAGTTCACAACTGGCGGCAAGCCGAAGCTGCTCGGGATCAGCAAGCGCGGCAACAAATACCTGCGCAGGCAGCTGATCCATGGAGCGCGTGCGGCTCTGCCCTATGTGGCCGAGCGCGACACGCCGCTTGGCCGGTGGGTGAAAGGGCTGATGAGCAGGACCCATCGCAATGTCGTGGTCGTCGCCTTGGCCAACAAGCTGGCGAGGATCGCCTGGGCGGTGCTGCAGCGCGGGAAACCGTTTGACGCCAGGGCGGTATCCGTGACCGCGTAGAATTCGTTCGGTCGGAGCGAAAGCGCCGGTCGTGCAAGCGAGGTTTGCGAGAGGGTGACGACGAGATGGCCTGACAGTCAAACGGCGCTCCGGAAGCCTGATGTTGAAAACGGCGCACGACGCCGAAGAGTTTATGAGGACCGGGGCGCGCGTATCTCCATCTTGGCCGGGAGGAGACCTCCGAGGCCGGATACGTTGTAGCAGACTGATCAGCCGCCGAGCTCGACAAAACCCCTTGCAGACGGGGCGGGCCATACGTTTTCAACACTATCTGCCAAGAGCAGTCATCCATGGACGGCTCGGCGAACGGGTCAAACCGATCCTGAGCGGGTCGTCGAGATTACTCCTGAGCGGGTCTTCGAGATTGCTACTATAAACGGTCGAAAAGCACGGTAAAGCGGTCCTCCACGGCATTGGGCGCGCCAAGAAGAAGACCTCAATGTCGATCGCTTTTCAAGCGCGGTCGGTCGGCCGAAGATTTCGACCCTCTTTTACTAGCGATAGCAGCGGTCGAGAGTCACTACGGATCAGCGCGACGAGGAGTCACGACGCGCAGCGGCCGTCAGGGGTCGGCGGCGGGATGAAGTGGCGGTCGTCGGACGTCACCTGCCGCGCAGCGAGACCGTACGTGGTACGCTGGAGTTGGCTAAGACAGCGAGAATGTGATCCGGCGTGGAAAAGTGACCCCCTGAGGCGGGGGATCGGCGTCCAAAATTGGCTCTGACTTACTTTTGATGAACTTGAGGCGCCGGTGTGGCCTGGTTTCGAGAGGGAATCAGGGCCATGCCGTCTTTTCGTGCCTCAGAGTTGCTCCCCACGGGGTTTTGCGCGGTCGGTGCGTTGAGCCAAGGCGGCAGCGCCGTCCTTACAATCCGAGCGATGAGCGCGAACAGTGCGTGCCCATCATGTGGTGCGGTTTCGGACCGGGTCCACAGTCGATATCCTCGCCGCTTGGCGGACTTACCGATCGCAGGGCGGCGCGCCGTGCTGATGCTCCAGGCGCGACGCTTCCGCTGCGTGGCGGTTCTGTGCGAGCGGCGCATCTTTACCGAACGCTTCGACGACAGCATCCTCAAGCCTTGGGCGCGTCGCACGGCTCGAACTCGATCAGATTGTCCATTGTTTAGCGCTGGCCCTTGGAGGTCGGCCGGCGGCGAGTTTCGCACTTCGCCTGAGCATCCCGGTCAGTAACGACACCCTGTTGCGCGCCGTGCGCAGACGGGGCAGCCCGAGCTTCGCGGCCCCCGTGATCGTCGGGATCGACGATTGGGCTTGGCGTCGCAACCATCGCTATGGAACGCTGATCTGCGATCTCGAACGTCGAAAGACGATCGCGTTGTTGCCAGATCGAGAACCCGCAACCGCCGAGGCGTGGTTGAGCGGCCAACCGCAGATCGCCGTCGTGGCTCGGGATCGAGGCGGCAGCTATGCATTGGCGACGCAAAAGGCGCTGCCCTACGCGGTGCAAGTCGCCGACCGCTGGCATCTGATGGAGAACGCAAGCCGCGCCTATCTCGACGCCGTGCGCAAGTCGATGCGCCAGATTCGGGCCGCGATTGGCGCCGCCACGATCAACCCCAGCCTGCTCACCGCCGCCGAGAAGCTGCAATATGAGGGCTACCTCCGCCGCGAAGAGTCCAACGCCACTATCCTCGCGATGGCAAAAGAGGGCACGACGATCAAGGAAATCGTGCGAAGCGCCGGCTACAGCCGCGGCCTCGTGCGAAAGGTGCTTCGCGGTCAGAGGTCGGACGTCTTCCGCGTTCGCAGCAGTTCGCTCGAAGCCTATCTTCCCTGGCTCGACGAACAATGGGCGGCGGGCCGGTGCAACGGCTCCGAGCTATGGCGCTCCCTGAAGCAGCGAGGGTTTCGCGGATGCCTTCGCGTCGTCAGCGAGTGGAGCGCGCGACGACGGCGATCGGAAAGGATGGATGCAAGTGCGATAAGCCGCGCTCCCTCCGCACGAACCATCGCTCGGCTGATGACGATCGGGCGCGACCAACTCTCCAAGGCCGAGACCGTAACCGTGGCCGCGATCGAGAGCGGAGTCGAACCTCTCGTCGAAGCACGCGAAGTCGTCGCGGACTTCCAGGCGATGATCCGAAGAAAGGTGCCGGCGGAACTCGACCCCTGGATCGAGCGCGCCAAGACCAGCCTTGTTGCGGCGTTGGCGAACGGCGTCACAAAAGACAAAGCCGCGGTGAGCGCCGCGATATCGTCGGGTTGGTCCAACGGCCAAGCCGAAGGCCAGATCTGCAAACTCAAGCTGGTCAAGCGCCAGATGTATGGGCGAGGAAAACTCGATCTACTCCAAGCGCGCCTCATGGGCGCAACGTGACGAGCGTCATCAAAAGTGCGTCAGAGCCAAAGTTCGACGCCGATTGACAAT
>CAWCCX010000018.1:0-429676 GCA_963794155.1 uncultured Alphaproteobacteria bacterium
TGTGCGCCGTGAGAAGGCGGCGCTTTTCCAGTGGGTGCAAGTCCCACCCGGCGAACGCTCCAGCCGGAAGCAACCGGAGCAGTCATGGAGGTGACGAAATGGCTGAAGCCTTCGGTGTAGCTGGTCACATATAGGTGACCGCGCGAGTGTGCGGGCCGCAACGCGAGTGAACGCCGAGCAAGCCTCACATGAGCAGGTGGCAGTCAAGCGGTTTGTTTCCGGGTGATAAGTCTCCAGCGGTTTGTCCGGTATCCGAGGTTCTGAGCCCTCTAAGCGTGACGCGGCTCGTTTCCGAGCACGATCAACCTCACATACGGTCGCCGTTCGCGACGGCTGCACCAACATCCCGCTTGCGGCGGGTAGGGCTCAGGAAGACGAGAACCTTTCTCGAAAACGGCGTTTCAGGCCACGGCTTGCTTCGGTTCGTCCACCTGGATCCGTCAGGACTGATCACGTCCTGAGGATTACGGGATTGGATGCGTGGAAGACGGGGGCTATCGTCAGGCGGGCCTAATCATGGCGCCTTCGATCACGACCCCAGCGCTCAGATATTTCCAGAGTGCGACCAGCAGCTTTCGCGCCAGCGCCACGATCGTCGTCTTGCGCCGACGACCGCCGTTACGTTCGTTTCGGTCCTGGAACCAGAGGGTGAGTGCGGAGCGCGGCTGATAGCGTATCCAAAGCCAGGCGAGCTGAATCATCGTTGTCCGTAGTCGCGGGTTGCCCGATTGCGAGATGCCCTGCTCGCGATTGACCGACCCGCTTTGCCAAGGCGTCGGGGCAAGGCCGGCATAAGCGGCGACCTGTCGGCGGTTATCGAAGTGCCTGGAGAGTCCCTCAGACCAGAGGACCGAAGCGAATTCCGGCCCAATCCCATGGACACCCAGCAACATCGGCGGCGGGGCCAACCCTTTGGTTTGTTGTGCGTTGAGCAGCGCGTCCCGCTCGGACTCCACAGCTTTGATCTGCTCGAGAAGCAATTCGAGCCGATCGAGTTCTCGACAAACCTGGGCTTTGAGATGTTCGGGCAAGCGACGGCCGTCGCCAGTCTGGAGCGCATCCAGCCGCGCCCGTCGATCGCGACGCAACGGCTCATACTCGGATGCGCCCTGAGAGAAGAGCAATCCTTTGATCCGGTTGACGTGCTGAACCCGTTCCATGATCAGCACCTTGCGCTCACGGCAAATCCGGCGGCGGTCTTCATCTTCAGGCGTCGGCGCCCGAACCATTGAACAGACCCGCGGTTCGCCGCGCTTGTGGGCGAGCAGCGCGCGAAGCAAAGCCTCGCCATCGATCCTGTCGGTCTTGGCCCGACGCCGCCGGCGCGAAGTCGCAATTGAGGCTGCATCGACAACGTGGCTCTCAATTCCCTCACTCAGCAAGACACGGTGAATCCAGAAACCGTCCAACCCCGCTTCTTGAATGACGATGATCGGGAAGGATTTTCCGGTCCGCGCGTACGCTTTCCTCCTGAGCTCCAAAATGCGGGCCAACAGCGCAGCGATATCCCCGGCGGACACGCTGTGCTTTGACATCTTCTCTCCGCGGCCTGGCGACAATGACGTAACCAGCCAGGTCGATCGGCTCAGTTCCAATGAGATGAATATTGCGCAAAGATCGGCCCGGATCGTGGTCGGTGCTAATTGATCAGCTACGTTTTGCATGGTCGCCTCCAGAGTGGGTGGTAAGCGACCTCATGCTCCCGAATCGCAGGTCGCTACCATCGCCTCATGGGATCTCGAAAAGGACGATGTGCAGGCCGACCCGACGACGTTTTCGGGGAAGGCTGATACGGCTGGGCGAGATGAGCGAAGACGACGCCCAGTCGCTGCACCGGGGTAGTGGCGGCAGCACGTACACAAGGAAAGCGCGCGCAACACGGGAAGCCCCATGGCGTGGTCAGGGATGACCAACCGGACGCCCGCGAGGGATGGGCCGGGCCTCATGGGGTCGCGGAGAGGTTCGTAGTACCGCTGAAGCCGGATAACGCCGGGGAGGGAAGGGACCTCAGTTCAAGACAGACGCAAGACGCAGCGAGGGACCTGGAGATTGGGCAACCTATCAACTCCGGACGGCGTTCAGAAACTGCAGACGGCGTTGCACGCGAAAGCGAAGGCAGAACCCGGCTACCGCTTCTACGTCCTCTACGACAAGATCCGCCGCGACGACACTCTGGCGCACGCCTATGCCCAGTGCCGCTCCAACAAGGGCGCGCCGGGCGTGGACCGTCAGGACTTCGAGGCCGTCGAGACGTATGGGGTGGAGCGATGGCTGGGCGAACTGGCGCTTGCGCTCAGGCAGGAGACTTACCGACCGGACCCTATCAGACGCGTTTACATACCGAAGGCCAACGGCAAGCTCAGGCCGCTGGGCATCTCAACCTTGCGGGATCGGGTCTGCATGACAGCAGCGATGCTGGTGCTGGAGCCGATCTTCGAAGCCGACCTCCCATCGGAACTCTACGCCTACCGCCCCGGGCGAAACGCCCAACAGGCGGTGGTCGCGGCGGGAGAGCTGCTGTTTCGCGGCCATCCGGAAGTGGTGGACGCCGACCTCGCGGACTACTTCGGGAGCATTCCCCATACCGAGCTTTTGAAGTCGGTAGCGCGCCGGATCGTTGATCGGCGCATGCTGCATCTGATCAGGATGTGGCTGGATTGTCCCGTGGAAGAAACCGATGATCGGGGTCGGAAGACACGCACGACCGAGGCGCGGGACACGCGGCGCGGCATTCCGCAGGGCTCGCCCATCTCACCCCTGCTGGCCAATATTTACATGCGCCGGTTTGTGCTGGGATGGAAGATGTTCGGGCTCGAGCGAAGCCTCGGCGCGCGGCTCGTGACCTACGCCGACGACCTCGTGATCCTGTGCAGAAGGGGCAAGGCCGAAGCGGCCTTGCACAGC
Organism: uncultured Alphaproteobacteria bacterium; assembly: GCA_963794155.1. Lineage (GTDB taxonomy): Bacteria > Pseudomonadota > Alphaproteobacteria > Rhizobiales > Beijerinckiaceae > Roseiarcus. Next base: position 2,905 of record CAWCCX010000018.1, read on the forward strand.
CTGCGCGAGATCATGGGCAAGCTGAAGCTCACGGTGAACGAGGAGAAGACACGGATCTGCACAGTGCCGGGAGGAGAGTTCGATTTCCTGGGATACACGTTCGGGCGAATGTTTTCGGCAAGGACCGGCGAGGCCCGTATCGGCTACCGGCCGTCAAAGAAAAGCATTGAGCGCGTGGTCGAGAAAGTCCACGCGCTGACCGACCGAGCGGGAACATGGCAAGAGACCACAACGCTGGTGGGCAAAGTGAACCGCACGTTGCGCGGATGGGCGAACTACTTCCAAGTAGGAACCATCAACAAGGCGTATCGGGCGCTCGACGCTTACACAGCGGTGCGGTTGCGCCGGTGGTTGCGCTCCAAGCACAAGGTCAGGCGACGAGGGGGCGGGAGCTATCCACTCTCGCACCTCTACGGGCACTTCGGGCTCGTACGCCTGAGCCGCCTTGGGCACGACGTGCCGTGGACGAAGGCGTGAGGTCTTGTCCGAGAGCCGGATGCGGGAAATCTGCACGTCCGGTTCGATGAGGGGGGTGTGGAAACGGAGCCATGGTCGAGCCACTAAGGCACCGCCAGACGAAAGGGGCGGCAAACCGATATGCTCAACCTAACGCCACCGCGCCACACTCCTACTCTACCGACACGGGACATCGTCCGAATGTCTCAAAAGCGCAAATACCGGTCATTGATCGTCGGCTTGGCGAACGGGTCAAATCGACCGAGGCTGTGTGAAAACGTGTGCGGGTTCCCGAGTTTGCGGTTCATGAGCAACGTCGCCAACCTTATCTAGATCGCGGCTCTCACAATGGCCAGGACTCTGAATTCGCGCAGGGTGTCGGCCATCAGTCAGCTCCCATAAAAAGTTCCCGCCTCGGAAATGCAGCGCTCCGAGGCGGGGTGATCACGACAAAGAGGACATGCGCGACCCCTCTCGTGACCTTGGCGCACGTTTTAGGGTGCGGGCGCGTTACCAACGGCGATCCCTTCATGATGCGTCGCGCCTTGGACAGGCGCCGCATCGGAATGTTTCATCAGTTCGGCGTGTCGCGCCCGCCAGTGGTCAGCGGCCTTATTCGCCCCGGCCCACTCGGGCGAGTTTCTCACCGCGATCGCCGTGCTGAGATTTTCGTGCACGACCCGCTTAGCCAGCGGGTTCAAGGCGATTCCACTCCCCCAGCCGAGGACGCGGCTGCGGACTGCGCCTTCGACCTGGACCCGGTTCGATAGAGCTTCGCATTCGAGCGCGACGATCTTCGTGGCGATTGACCGTGCCGAGTCCAAAGCGTCGCTTGCTTTCGATTTATCGGCCGAGGCCCCGTCAGCCGCCCTACGCGCCGAGGCCGCTCCTCTTTCGGACTCGATCATTAATTTGGCCGCCGAACTGCCGCCCCATCCCGAGGCGCGATCGCGGAGCTCCGTTTCAAGTTGGGAGCAGCTTGACAGGGCCGCGAGCTCGAGCGAGGCCGCCTTCGCGGCGTATGAGTTGGCCTCTTCGCTCAAAACGCCTCGCGCCGCGGCCGCGAGCTTGTCCCGCGCATCGTCGAGTGCCGCCTTCGCCATGCCCGCTTCGGCGGTCAGCTCCTCCATCGCGCTCCGCGCAGCGACCTGGCGCTCCTCTGCCGCGACCCGCGCCAAATGTTCCCTTCAGGCTGCCGGACGCGCCGAGAACGTCGGCGACTTGCCGCGCTTGATCGCCGCCTTGACGTCCGCGGCCCGGGCGGCGGCGACCGCTGTGTCGCGGCCCGCGTATTCGACAACCTCGACCGAGACCTTCGATGCGAATTCCCGAGCGGCGTCCGCAGCCCGGACGGCCTCAACATGAGCGCGCTCGGCCGCGGCTACGCGAAGGTGAGCGTCCGCAAGACGCGTCAGCGCCGCGCTCATCGCCGCGCCGCGTTGATGATAGTCGCTCGCGCCTCAGCGTCGGCGTCCGCGGCCCGGCGCGTTCGATGACTTTGGAGTTTGCCCGCTGTCATCCCTACAGCGCAATCCCCGATCACCTGAGTGGAGATGGAGCCAGAGCTGACCAGAAAGATCTCCAGGTCTTCCCCGTTTCGTTCCGCTACGAAACCTTTGCCCTTGAAGGCACAAATAAGTGTGCGCTGCGCGAGATCAGAGTCGCGCATTCGTCTTGACGTGTCGGTCATAGAAGCTCGGAAAAATTTTAGCCATGGGATGGTTTACCTTTCAGCTCGTTGCCCTGATCCAAGTGTCGAGTGAGAAGCCAGTTTTTCCCACGCCTGCGGCGAGGACCAGGGCGCCGGCCGCCGCATTGGCGATGTCGTCATGGGCGCCAGGCGCGTGGTCGATCGAGTCGCGGCCACCGCGCGCAACGCGGCGCTCGAGCCCAAGCAACTGCGCGTGAAGCCGCGGGAGGTCTAGCAGCTCGATCCGGCGACTGTTAAGCAGCGGCAGGAGCTCGCGATAGATTTCAGACTTCGATCGTTCCGAGACACGATAGGTGACGCCGCGACGCTCGAATTGCTCTCGGACGAACTCGCCGCCGTAACGATCGCCCGTCACCTCGCTCAGCTGGTAACGGCGCAGCAAGTCGACGAAGTCGCCAACGACGCTGTCCGGCGAGAACGGCGGGCGGATCTCGCGCACGGCGTCAAGGATCGCCGTCTCGTCTTCCACGTGCGCGACGGCCAGCGTCATCGAATCCTGAGCGCCGCCGCTCGGATCGACGAACGCGTAGAAGCGCACACCTTCGATCGGCGGTAGCTCGAGCCGTCCAGGGACAATAGCGGCGTCGACCGCCTCTCGTGAGACGAAGCTCTCAATGTCCGTTCGGAACTCAGCGCCGTACTCGGCCGCGGCCGACCCCGGGTCGCGCTCATAGGCGCGGGCGACGACATGCTCGGAAAGCGTCGGATTGAACGTCCGCGAGGCCCCTTTCGCGACCAGGATCAACGGATCGCCTCTGGGCCCGAAGTCGCGCTTGAATGCATTCCAGACTTCGCCCCGCCTCGCGTAGGGTGAACTCACGACAATTAGCGGCCCGTTCGTCGTCGCCAGCATCGGCCGGGCGGCCGCGAGGATCTCGGAATCGGGATTGGCCGTCGATTCGTTACGCCAGAAGGCTGCTTCATCGGCGATGACCGCCACTGCCGTCCCGCCGCGGATCGTCCGAAAGCTCGCGGCGGCGCATTCGATGTCGACGCGCGTTGAGAGGGAAATTGAGTCGTTCGTTTGGCCGGTGACAAGTCCCCGTAGCGCCGGGACGGTCGAAAAGATGCCATCGAGATACTGGAGCATCTTTGCCGCCTGCCAGGTCGAGGCGCTCATGATCGGGAGCGTTGCGCACTCGCCGGGTGCCAGGATCGCCGCATGATCGCAGAGGCCGGCGTAGTAGGCCGCCAGGACGTCGACGGCGCGTGTCCCGCCCGCTCTGCGCCCCTTTATGAACCACGCTTCCTCGGCGGCTCCCTGAGCCTCCCGAGGCCGCCCGGTCAGCCTCTCGAAGATGATGCGCTCAGCGGGCGTTAGCTCCTCGCCGACAATCGCGATCAAGAGCACGCGCCAAACCGCCCAGCTGTCGCCCGCGAGGATCGCGCCGCCGAACAGGTCCGGATCAGCGAGCGCCTGGCGCATGGTGACGAGAGGCCTCATGCCCGCGCCGCCTCCGCCGCCTTCGCGTGGCGAGCGGCAATCTCGGCGATCGAAGGCGCCGACTTCTCGGCGACCTTGTTCTTCAGCCCGAGATCCTTCAGCGCGCGTAGAACCGCATTATTGATGCCAGCTGCGGTGCGGCTGTCGTGAGGGGTCCAGTCGCCCGATGACATTTTCGCATCAAGGAGTTCCGCCTGAAGCGAGAGACGCGCGATCCGACGAATGGCGAGCATCTGCGAAAACGTGGGTTCGCCTATTTGCTCGATGAGCTCACCCTCGATCCGGCGGAGGAACTTCCCCTCGGAGGAGCGGCCGTCGATCTCTGCCCCGAGCGACCCGCGCCTGAGCGCTTTGCAGTAAGGTTTGATCCGGCGGGCGGGCGACGATGATTCGGGTGTGTCCATGGGCTCATTTTGCTCCCCTGGCGCTACCCCGGCAATATAACGCTACGTAACACGCTGAAAATATTTCGCGAGCAGCCGCCATTGGGGCGGGCGCTACCAGCTTTGACACATCGCTGGAATTAACGGCCCAATCGTGTGCGTAATGTAATGGCGCGCGCGCCATGCGGCGCTTTACTCGCAACGAAGCAACGAGGCCCGAATCGACTTACGCCGGGCGAGAGGACCGCCAGATTTGACGGAACCACGCTCAAAGCAACGTTGAAGATGCGCCTCACGCTCTGCGCCCGCAGCCAATTCCCGTTCGCGGCCGTGTTGCCGCACTTGCAAAGGTGCGGCGCTGCAAAGTGCGGCAGGTGCTGCGCTCCGGTTGCCGCACCGCACCTCCGTATAGGGGTGCGGGGTGCGGGGTGCGGCACGGCACGGCGAGAAGCGAAAAGTGAGGTGCGGCAAATTCTCAGTCGTCGGCCGGCTCTCCGACTTCGATGAAGGAGCGCTTCTCGCGGTTAGCGTCCAAGCCGTCGACGACAATGAACATGTCGTTCGCAATCCAGGTCTTGAGCAAGCTGCTGATCTTCGCCCGATGCGGCTTACTCGTCGGGTCGAGGTTCAAGGCCTTGGCGATCGCGATCCCGGCCCAGTCCTTCGATTGTATACTTGCGCGCCATCGGCCGACGGCGATGGCCGCTTGAGCCTTGCGAAGGTCAGAGACGGTGACGCCGTCGAAGGCGTCAGGCCATGTCCAACGGGTAACGACGCCGACGCTGTCGCCATTGCCGAGAGCGACAGGCTCGATCCGGTACCAGTCCGATCCCTCGGCCGGCGGCGCGAGGTTTGCTTTGCCGTTCTGGACGCGGAAATAGGCGCGGCGGTTTTCAACGCCAGCCCGGGCGGCTTCATTTTCGGTCATGCCGTTAAGGGTACGCGCGGATCGCACCTTAGCGAGCAAGGCTGAGCCGCCGCGGCCGTCGTCGACCGTGATCTCGGCCACGCCGTTTGTCTTGCGAGCATGATGCACGAGCTCAACGGCGCAGCCGGTGACGTCGGCGATCTCCGCCCAAGTCGCTGCAACCAGCTCGATCGCAGGATTGTCGTTCTCGATGACGCGATGCGAGGCGACGAACGGATCGACGATCATCAACCCGATTTCGTTGACCCTGATCGTGGCAATTACGGCGTCGACGATTGGCCGCGCGACGATGGCGCCTGTCCTCGTCTGCTCGGCGATGATAATCTTCGTCTCGCGCCCGGTGTCGACGAAGAGCCGGCCTTCGATTTCATCCGGCGGAATCTCGTAGTGGAGCGCGGCGGCGATGATCCGCCGCTGCAGTTCTTCCGCTGGATCTTCGCCGTTCCAAATCCAAACGTTGACGCGCTCGTCTGGCGTGACGCCGAGGAGCGGGCGGCCGGTGAGGATCGCCAGCACTTCCGCTGTCTCCAGGGTTGACTTGCCGTATGCGCCAGGCGCGACGGTTTCACTGATGAACCGGCGGACGAAGTGGCGTCCATAGAGCCATTGCCGGCGCGGGATGTCGGGGGGGTCGATCCATGAAAAGCGCGTCGCCTTGATGATTGGCGAGTTCTCAGCCGCTGCGCGCGCTTTCGTAACGCCGGCGTCGAACTCTTCGTCTGAGAGATATTCGGGGCGGTCCATCAACCTGCCCCCTCAGAGACGAGGTGAAGGCGATCATGGAAGCCGCGATTGAAGCCCGCGAACCACGCGTTGCGCCGAGCGAGCGGCCACGCATGAAAGCCGCGCGGATACCCGCCAATCTCGCGCTCCCCTTCGAACTGGCCGAGGAAAGCGCAGCGCGCGCCATCGCGCCATTCGGTGCGCCAGCGCTCGCGATAGGCGTCATCAGAAGGGGATTTGATCGTCAAACTCGCGACCTCCCCGTTCGTCCAGGGGCGCCGCGGCCTTCTCCGCCGCGAACCGGCCCGGCGGCTTGTCGGCCTTCGGCTTGCGCTCGCGGGGCATCTGGCGCGCCGCCAGGACCGCGTCGACGGAGACTGCGTCCTGCACCGGGAAGATGAACGCGAGCGCGCCGGTCAAGCCCGGGTCGACGGCGAGGATGCACTTTTCGCTCATGGGCGCGCCTCCCCGTAGATGAGAGGGGCGATCGTCGCAGCCAGGTGCGGCTTGAACTCGGAACCGACGCGCAACATGCGGGGCTTGAATTGTTGTGGTCAGAGGGGGAATAACTTCGAAGCGTTCAACCGCCAGGACGAACGTATTCGAAGGCCGGTCCGCGCCCCACGCGGCCGGCTTTCGCTGTGTTGAGGCCATTGATCACAGGGCCTCCGGGAAATGCGTGTCCGCCGTCCTGTGTCGGCGTCCTTCTGCTAGCGCTTCATGCGGCGAAGCCGAGCGCGGCTGCCTTTCCTCCCAGGCGACGAGCTCAGACAGCCGGAAATATTTGAACCGGCCAAAATATGTCGGCCTCGGAAATCCGAGACTGTCGCCGGCGCACCAACGCCAAAGCGTCATCGGTGTGATCGAGTACCTCTCCCAAACGAGCCTTGCGGGGAGATATCCGTCGGGAGCGGCCGGAGCGCCCCTGTTTGGCATCTGCATTTTGAAACCTCGCGATAGGTCGTGAACGAACACGAGGATCTCTCTAAAACGCTCGATTCAACGCAAACCGGCTTTCGTTGAAAAAAGATTTGAAAAAAATCAGCGATAGCCGTGAAGCTTTTTGAAGTCCGAGAAAGTCGTGCGGAAGGATGTCTCTTCGACATGCCTCACGACAGCGCCTTCGCGCCAGACCTCGATCGCCGATCCGTCGAGATAAAGCCCGTCGATATTGGCTTCCGCGGCGGCGCGTATCGAGATCCACGCCTCTTTCGCCCTCTTTTTCTGGTGCGCGCATTCGTCCATCGCCTTGTCGAGTGCGTCAGCGCCGACTCTCTCCGGCCTGGCCCCCCTTACTGCCATTGATGGACTGCAACCGCCCGTGCGAGCATAGCCTCGCGACAGTCGCCATAGCCTCCGTCAGCCGGAAATCGAAGCCATCCTTGTACTTTTCGTAGTCAGACTGCTTCGCGCCGGCTCGCTCGATTGCTTCAAGCAGCGGGCGCATCTGGCGAGACGCATGCGCTAATTCCCGCCATTGAGCTTCCTCTTCTTCGTCCGCGCTTTCGGAGCAGGGATTCGCCTCAAGGGTCTGGCGCGCAAGCGCTTCCAGCCCGTCGACTTCGGCCCTTTTGGCGAGAAGGAAATCTCGCTTCTGCTCTTCCGGAGAGATGTATCGACGGGCGAGCTTGCGTGCCTCAATCGCTGCCTTCGCGCGCTCGACGATCGGGTTATCGAATGCGCCGACGCCCTTAGGCTGCGTGACCGCGTCCATGTTGGCGGGTGCCGCTTCGATCTCGGCCGGAGGCCGCGGAGGATCGCCGGTCATGGTCACGCCCTCAGCGGGATGACGTTCTTCGGCGCTTCGGCGCTGATCACGATCGCCTCAAGGGCGCGCCCCCACGCCTCAAGCGCGGCTTTGCGTTCGTCGAGGTAGTCGAAACGGTTGTAGACGCGCGCGACGCCGCGGATCGTGCCTGACGTGTGATTCAGAACGCGGTCGACGACGTGCGGCGGAAACTTCAACCGCGCCATACCGGTCGTCGCCGTCCTCCGCAAGTCATGGAGTATCCAAGGCTCGATCTCTCTCCCGAGCGCTTTCGCAATTAGCGCGTCAAGCCGCTCCTTGGCTCGGCTGAACCCGCTTACGGCTGTCCGGCCGTTGGTCGAGAAAACCAGGCCGCCGGCGACCCGGGGCAGGGGCCCGAGGATGTCGAGCGCCTGCGCCGAGAGATGGACGTCATGACCTTGGTCGTTCTTTGCCTTCTCCCGCGGGAGCGACCATAGGCGCTTCTCGAGGTCGAGTTCGGCCCATTCTATTGTCGCGACTTCGTCTCGTCGCTGCGCGGTCAACAGCAACAGGCGGAAGAGCGGCCCGAATGGCCAGTCCAGCTCACCAGTCGCCGTCCAGAACGCCCCGATTTCCGAGTCGCTGAGGACGCGATCGCGCGCCCTTTCTTTCGTCGGCGGCTTTAGCCCATCGCACGGATTGGCAGTGATCCGATCTTTCTCGACTGCCCAGCCGAACAAGGTTTTCAGCCGGGCAAGGACGCGGTTCGCTTGGACCTCTGCTCCAGAGGCAATTTTCATGTCGATAAGGGCGATGACGTCTCGCTTTGCGATCGATCCGATTGGCCGCGTGCTCCATTCCGGAATGACATCTTGCTCGATTATGCGGGCCGTCTCCCGATAGGTCGACGCCGCCGTGTTGCGCCTGACTTGACGCTCGAGATATTCCCGCGCCACGGCGGCGAAATCGCAGGCGAGCGGCTTTGGCGCGTTCCGGCGGACGCGCTTTTCTTCGCCCGGATCGATTCCTTCAGCAAGACGGTGGAGGGCCGAGCTTGCGGCCTTGCGCGCCGAGGCCGGATCAAAGGCCGGGTAGGAGCCGATCGTCCAGCGGCGCAATCGACCGCCGTGGCGATAGAACAGACACCACGACTTATGGCCGCTATCCGTCACGCGGAGCGCGAGCGCGGGGAAGGTCGTGTCGAAGTATTCCAGCCGGCGGCCCTTAGCGGGCGCTGCGACCTTGGCGACGAACAGGTCGGTCAGCTTTTTTCTTGCCATGGTAGAGACGCTCGCTTGCGCCACCAGTGTCTGAGCAACCGCCGTGAGCAACCGCCTCTGGCAATCTTGCTCAGCGCCCTAAATGCGGGTGACGCTTGGGTAACGTTACCCTGGGTTATTCCATGTTGTCAACACAAGATAACGTGGCCGAACAATCTGGCGCAAAGTGCTGATGAATCAAGGTGATGATGTTACGTAGTCGATATGTGTCGTTATGGTTCGGCAGCCGCCTTCTAAGCGGCAGGCCGCAGGTTCGAATCCTGCCGGAGTCGCCATTGTTGTCAGGCGCTTCAGGAAGGAATCTTATGCGGCGGGTTCGCCAATCGCGGAACGCGGGCGGGATGCTTATGGCGCAACCCCTTCGGCGCAAATAAGGCAGCATTCCCCGCGCCGAGGCGAATCGGCGCGGGGCGCGATACGCGCTCGTGTGCGTGCCGCCGGGGGCCGAGGCGCGATCTTGGCGACGATGCGGCCGGGCCAATGTTCTGGCAATGGATATAAATACCTAGACCAGCGCGCGCTGGCATGAGGCATGGCGGGTCTCGATCCCCATCGCAACGCATGCCAAGTTCCGAGAGCAACCGCCCGCCGGATGGCAGCTGACGAGAGCCGATTGGCGGCGGCGGCCGGCCTCAGTTCACGGAGCCGCGGTCGATCCAGACCGTCATCCCTGGCTCCGCGGATCGAACCTCACCGGCGGGGTCGGCGCGGAGGAGAAAACTGTTGAGGTCATGATCACCGACCGCGCGGGCGGCGCGCCAAACCGCGAATTCGCCGAGCGGCCGCAGCTCGGTGACCTTGGCTTCAATGTGGTCGCCGTTCACGGTCAGAAGGCGCACGGGGGACCCGATAGTGAGTCCTCGGAGAAAGTCTTCCCGGATGGTGAAGGTGAACCACAGGTCGTTCGCGGCTTCCAGGGTCATGATCGGCTGTCCCGGCGAGATGATCTCGCCGGGGTTGGCGACCAAGAGGCTCACGACCCCGTCGACGGGAGCGACAAGGGTGGTCTTGGCGAGGCTGGCTTCGGCATCCGCCAGCGCCGCCTCGGCATAGACAACATTCTCTCTGGCGATGGTGCGCTCCTCGGCGGTCGGACCGGCCCTGTCTTCCGTATCGACGGCTTTGGCCTGCTCGAGCGCGGCTTGATCCTCAGCGAACGTCGCGGTGCTCTCGTCGAGTTGCTGCCTGCTGGCGAAGCCCTTGGACGCGAGCGTCGCCGCGCGCGCGTATTGTTGCTGCGCAAAGGCGAGATTGGCGTCGGCGATCTGAATATTCTGCGCCCCGGCGTCGATTTCCTCCTGGCGTACTCCCGCCAGGACATTGGCTTCATTCGCTCTCGCGGTTGCGAGGTCGGCCTTGGCTTCCTCGACGGCCGCCGCAAGGTCGGGATTGCTCAAGATCGCAAGAATGTCGCCCTTGTGGACCGCTTGTCCGGCGGCGACGCGAAAGGGGGTCACGCGGCCGTTTACGTCAGGCGCGATGAGGATCTCGGTCTGGTGCGCAACCCCGATGATCGGGGCCGGCGGCCGGCTCGCCTCCCACGGGCGAAAAACAGACGCCGTCGCCAATCCGACGCCGACGGCGATCGCCAGAACTGCGAGCACGATGCGAATGGAACTACGGCGCATGAGCGATATCGTCCCTCTCGAACAACCGGGCGGCCACGATCGCGAGCAGACCGTAGATCGCGGTCAGGATCCAAAGGTTCATCCAATCGCGCCAGACATCATGGAGCGTGGCGCCCATTTGGTTGATGCGCACGAGCCCGTCGATCGCCGATGTGCTCGGAAAGACGCGGCTCGCGGAGCGGATCGCGTCGGGAATCGCCTCAACCGGCCATGAGACGCCGACCTGGAAGAAGAGCGGAAGGCTGACGGCGATGAACAGCACCACCGCCGTCTCGCGCCTCTTGAACCAAAGGCTGACGAACTGAGCGAGAAAGCTGACCGAAAGGACGAAAGGCGCCGCCATCAGGAAGAGGTCGAGGAGATTTCCAAGCGTGGAAAACCCATATACGCGCGGCAGAATAATCAAGTAGAGGGCAATTCCGGGCATCGCTAGGCAAAAATGCGCCAGCGCTTGCCCGACGATGGCGCGCGCCCCCGCGCGCCGCCGCCTGCCGGCGCTTCCGCCCTGCTCGAACGCCACGCCTCCCACGGTCGCGGCGCCGAGGAACAGCGTCTGCTGCAGGATCAGGATGAAGGCTGCGGGAACGACATAGCTCGCATAGCCGCCGGTCGGATTGAACAGGGGCTGCGACAACACCTCGACCGGCGAGCCGCGGGTCAGAGCGGCGTGCGCAAGGCTGCCGTCGATTTTGGCTCCGCGTGTGGCGACTTCCGTCGTGACCGCGCCGCTCGCCTCGGAGATTCCCTGCAGCGTGCGATTGAACAAAAGGAAATATGCCGAATCGACAAATGCCGCGATTCGCGCCTTGTTTCCTTTCAGCACCTCTCGCTCGGTGTCTTCCGGAATGCCGACGATCGCGAACACCTCTCGCCGCCCAAGCGCCGCGTGCGCATCGGCCAGCGTATCCGCGCGAAGGGTCACCTTGATGGCCTCGTCGGCGTCCAGGGTCTGAATGAAATCGCGGCTGAGCTCAGTGTGATCCTGATCGACGACCGCGATCGGGATCCCGCGCAGCAACTGACCCAGATAGGGCTGCGGATAAAGCAGACCATAGATGAACGGCGCGAGCACGATCAGGCCCAAGACGCCGCGATCGTTGAGGATCCGACGAAATTCGGCGAACATTGCGTCCCCGACTCCGTAACCCACAAAGTCCTCCTCGGCCGCCTCCGGCTTGGCGACGCTGCTCGTCGAAGTCGCGGCGAGGGCGCTCAGCCGCTGCCAGCCGAGCCCGAAGAACGCGACCGCAAGCGCGCCCAGGATCATGAACGGCTCGATCGAGTCCGATGCCGGCAATCCGCGGACCGCCTGGTCGAACAGAATCTGGATGTACCAGCGCAACGGTAGCAGCGCCCCCCAGAATTGCGCGAAGCTGTTCATCGCCAGCACCGGGAATCCGACGCCGGCAAAGCCGAAGGCCGGATTGCAGACGAGGGCGGTAAGGCTCATCCCGAGCGCGAGATTGCGCGTCAAGAGTTGGAACAGGCTCCCGAGCGTAAGATAGGCGATGAGCAGAAGACAGGCCGCCGCCCCCATCAGCACCGAATCGCCGCGAAAGGGAATGTTGAAGAGGCTATGGATTATGCCGGCGTTCACGACCATCATGAGGATGAAGATGGCGAACAGCGGCGCCAGTTTTCCGACCAGCGCCGTGAGCGGACTGCCCCCGGCGGCTCTAAGCCAGGCGCGCAGGCTGCGACGCGAGAACTCGGAACCGACCGCATATCCAGCCGCGATCGCCGTGACGACGTGGAGCACCGTCGGCAAGATGGCGCGCAACAGAAACTGGGCGTAGTTCAGCGCCGGATTGGTCAAGACATATTGCTCCACCACCAGCGATCCAGGCGCGAAGGATCCGCTATTGGCTGGCGATGAGGGAGGCAGCGTCGCGGTGGCCGCGGCAATGGCGCCGGATATCGCGGCGGCGGCTGTGTTGCCCGGTGTGAAATATTGTCGGTTGTAGAGGACGACGATCTTGGGGCGTTCCCGCGCGGTCAGATCGTGCTCGAAATTCTCAGGAATGTAGATGGCGGCGATCGCGTCGCCCGATCGGACGGCGTGCATGGCGCTCGTCATGTCCCCCGAACGCTCCGCGACGCTGACGCCCGGGGCCGAGGCGATGGACTGAACATAGATTAGCGACGTCGGGGAGCGATCGGCGTCCACAACGCTCACCTTGAGGTTGCGGATGACGACGTTGCTGAAGGTCAAGGCCAGAATTGAAAAGGCGATGATCGGCACGCCGAGCGCGAGGAAGAGCGCCAAGCCGTCGCGCCGCATCCACCGCAATTCGCGGGTGGCGACGAGAAGGAATCCTGGCCGGGGCGGCGGCCTCATCGCCGATCGCGCGGCCATTCCGCATAGACGCTCATCCCGGGACGAAGCTCGGGGATCGGCGTGATCGGATAGGCGCGGACCTGGAAGGTGCGCAGGTCGAAGTCGCCGGTCGCTCGCGTCGAGCGCCACCCTGCATATTCGCCTTTGGTCTCAACGACCCTGATTGCCGCCGTGATCAGCTGATTGCGAAGGGCAGGGACACGCATCTGGAACTGGTCCCCCGGCTTCAATCCTTTGACGAGGTCTTCGCGCAGGTCGAAACGCAGCCATACGTCGCTCAAATCGATGAGGGAGAGGAGCGGCACGCCCGGGGAGACATATTCGCCGAGCTCGGCGCCGATCTGGTAGACCTGTGAGGTGACGGGCGCCTTCACAACGAGCTCGTCGACCTGCGCCTTGATGGTGTCGATGGAGGCCTGCGCCTTGTCGACGTTGGCGCGCGCAATGCCCCGCTCTTCCTTGGTTGCGCCGTTGATGGCCTCCTCATTGGCGAAGTTCGCCTGGTCCATGGTGCGCTGCGCAACCTTGAGATTGTCCGTGGCCTCGTCGAGTTTCTGGAGCGGCGCATTGCCGGTCCGCGCCAGCTCCTTGACGCGGTCGTAAGTCTGCTGGGCGAGCGTCAGATTCGCGGATGCGCTCTCGACCGCCGCTTTCCGTTGCGCAAGCACCTCGACCCGCGTGCCGACCAAGGTATTGGCCAATTGCGCCGACGCGACCGCAAGCCCGGCTTCCGCTTCCTTGAGCTTGGTCACGAGTTCCGGGTTGTCGATCTTGTACAGCAGCTGCCCGGCGGCGACATTGTCGCCGCGCTCAACCGGACGCTCGCCGACCCTGCCGTCGACGCGCGCGGCGATATCGATGCGGGTCGCGTCCGCTTCTCCCTGAATGATCAACGGCTGCGGCTGCACGAGATACCAGAGCGACAGGCCAACGGTCGCTGCGACGATGAGCGCAACGACGAGGGCAGGCCCGCGCGCGACCTTCGGCGTTCGCGGAAGGCTCCTTTCGTCCTTCGCCATCGATGAGCGGGAAGGCGCAGCCGCTTCATCCGTCCCTAGCCGGGCTGCCGCGCCGCCTGGGGGACCCGGCATCGTCGTCTTTTGATCGTCGGCATTCATTTGGGTCTCACCTTGACGCTCCAGCGCCGGTCAGGGGATAACAAAGATCACAGGCGACGCCTGGCGCAATTTCTCATGATTATGAGCGCCAGCGCGGCGAGAATGAGGTCGCGGCATCCTTGCCTCTTCGAATGAGTTCGAGCGGAGCCGGCAAAGCGGCAGCGAAACCCAACTAGGGCCGTGCCCCGCGCCGCCAGGCGGGGAGCTTGCGCGGGGTCCCAACGTCAGCGAGCGCCTCGGGCGCTGACTCCCATCCGAAGACGCTGCGGCCGGCGTAGGAACGCGAGAGCCGGCGCTCTTCGACGATCACGTCCGCCATGGGAGGCCCGCCTGCGCTTCCTTCGACCCGTCGGGCCTCGTGGTCGAGCCGCTTGATCGCGGCGAGCATTTCGTCCCGCCCGAGTTTGGCCCTATGCACCGCGGCCTTCACGACCCTGATCGTCTCATCATAGACCCTGAGCGGCACCGGGAACGGATGCCCGTCCTTGCCGCCATGAGCAAACGAAAAGCGAGCCGGATCGGCGAAACGATAGGGCGCGCCGTGAACGACCTCGGACACCATCGCGAGCGCCCGCACCGTCCGGGCGCCGACGCCTGGAACCAGCAGCAATTCGGCAAAGTCGGTCGGGCCCCGATTGGCCGCCGCCTTGAGGCTCGCGTGAAGGCGGGGCGCCAGCACGTCGCTCGCGCGGACGTCGTGATGAGCGGGCATGACGAGATGCGGTAGAGAGAGTTGGAGCGGAAGGGGCGTTCGCGCGGACTTGCGAACATCCGTCCCAATCGCCGCCAGTTCGCACGCCACGCCATCCGGACCCAACGACTGCAGGAGCTCGAGCTGGCCTCGGCGGGAGGCGTCCGCCCGGCGATCGGTGAGGTTGACGATTTCGCCTTGATGGATCCCGTCGATCCCCGCGTGCGGCTCGTCGACGAAACTCTTCAATCCCTCGGACAGCCAATGATAGCGGCGCGCCGTTCCGCTTTCGTCGTTCATGCCCTGCTGAACCACCACCCAGCGGCCGTCGTCGGCGACGATGAATCCGTGCAGATAAAGGTCGAAACCATCCTGGACCGCGGCGCTGTCGACCTTGGCCACCAGCCGGCTCAATCTGGCGAGCGCCGATCCGTCGAATCCGACCCGCTGCCCGATCGCAACCAGCTCGTCCGGCGTCTTGCGCGAATGTTTGCCCCGACCGCCGCAAACATGGATGCCGAGTTCGCCCGCGAGCGGCTCGAGGCCGCGCTTCAGCGCGCCAATCACGCTCGTGGTGACGCCCGAGGAGTGCCAGTCCATGCCCATGACCGAGCCAAACGACTGAAACCAGAACGGATGAGCAAGACGACGGAGAAATTCGTCGCGACCATAGTGATGGACGATTGCCTCAGCGATGACCACGCCAAGGCGTGTCATGCGATCCGCGAGCCACTGCGGCACGCGCCCGCCATGGAGCGGCAGATCGGCGCTTCCTGCTCTGCGGGCCATCCCTTTTTCTCACTGACAATAGGTTGAGCGCTCCCCGCGAAAGGCGAGCGACATCGAGGGAAAGTAACATCTTCAGCGGCAAATGCACGCCAACCTCGAGGTCTCGCAGACCGGCCATTTTCCGGCTTTCGGGTTTACGGGTAACCTCAGCCGCGATCATGGGGAAATGGAGGAGCGATGCCACGCCTCAGATCGCTGCCCGAGCAGCCGGTCATGCGCGATCTCTACTGGGCCTATCCAGCGACTTCTCGGCCCCTTGGCGAATTCACCGAGGCGGCGATGCGCGGTCCTTCGCCTTTCACCCATGGTCAGCGCGAGCTGATCGCCGCCTATGTTTCAGGGCTCAACGCGTGCGTCTATTGTCACGGAACCCACGTTGGCGTCGCCGAGGCCTGCGGCGTTAAGCCGGACCTGATCAAGGCGTTGCTGAGCGACATTGAGACTGCGCCGATCGAGGCTAGCATGAAGCCCATTCTGCGCTACGCCAGGAAGCTCACGCTGAGTCCCGCACGCATGATCGAGGCCGACGCGGCTGCGGTCTACGACGCCGGCTTGGGCGACGACGCGCTCTATTCGGCCGTGCTGGTGACGGCGCTGTTCAATTTTTACAACCGCCTGGTGGACGGAGTTGGCCTCGCGTTGCCGGACGGCTATGCGGCCGAAGCGGGGAAACGGCTCTCGACCAAGGGCTACGATATGTTCGCCCAAATGGCTCAAGGGTAAGGCCGTCGTCGCTCGATTGACGGGTCCTCCAATGCCGGCGCAGGTCGAAATTCAGGCCTGCTACCCCGCGCCGAAGCTGTCGTCGAAGGCGTAGCCCGCTCCGCGAACGGTGCGGATCGGGTCGGGCTCTCTGCCCTTCGACAGCCTTTTGCGCAAGCGCCCGATGTGCACGTCGACCGTGCGTTCGTCGACCTCCGCCGACCGTCCCCATACGAGGTCGAGCAATTGGGCGCGCGAGAACACGCGGCCGGGCTTTTCGAGCAGATATTCGAGCAGCCGAAAGTCGGTCGGCCCGAGGTGGATGTTGCGCTCGCCCCGCCGCACGCGCCGGGTGATCCGATCGAGGTCGAGGTCGCCGGCGCAGAGACGCTCGGCGATGCGCTCCGGCCGGCTGCGCCTCAGCAGCGCCCGCACCCGGGCCATCAGCTCGGGCACCGAGAATGGCTTAACGACGTAATCGTCTGCGCCCATCGCGAGCCCTCGCACCCGCTCCGCTTCTTCGCGGCGGGCGGTCACCATGATGATCGGCAAGGTCCGGGTCGCATCGCGCGCCCGCAGGCGCCGGCAAATCTCGATGCCCGACAGGCCCGGCAGCATCCAGTCGAGGATGACGAGGTCCGGCGTGCTCTCCGCGAGGCGCAACTCAGCCTCGTCGCCGCGAGCCACACTCTCGACGACATAGCCTTCGGCCTCCAGATTGTAGCCGATGAGCAACGCCAGGTCGGCCTCATCCTCGACGATCAGAATGCGCGGCGCGGATTGGGCGGCGAGATGAGCGATGTCCTTGCTCGTCCGGTTCATCAGAGGCCGCCTCCGGGGACAATCGTGATTGTGTCGTCCCTGGGCAATTCCTCCGTCCGCCCTCTGCTCGCGTCAGCGCCGAGACGCACCCTGCCGTCGGCCGAGCAAGCAACCACTATCATTAGTTCAAGGGGCAGCCCTGACATGGCGAATGCCGAAGGACATGCCTGTTGCGTGGCGTAACCTTCGCGGGAGAGCACCGGCAACTAGCACAAATGTGGAGGCATACGGCTAACACCGTACACAATTCACCCCAAAGCCGCCGCGATTTCTGAAAGCAGAACACTGGCGAGTATTTTTGGTTGCGGTCAGTTTGACTAGGGAAATGGCAATTGGCTCGCTATTGTCCGCGGTGTCTACTCGAAGTCGGGCGGCCTTGGCGAAAGGGCTGAGGTCCGGCCTTAGCGAATACTCTACGGTCTCCTCAGAACGCGCTTTGCCCTTCGCTCCGCCCGCGCCCTTGTGTCCAATCATGGCAAATATCGCCGCTCCTCAGGCCGGCGAAGCGGAGGGCTTTTTCAGAGTAGCGGCAGGTCGTCGTCGCGAGGTGGAGAACAAATCGGTTGAAGTGCCTGCTGCCTGCGCGGATCAGGCGCGGAGCGGACAATATTGGGATCAAACTGTCGCCGCGCGCCGGGACAATTGCACATTCATCTCCAATTCATCATGCCAAGCACAGATGGACACTGTTCGAGAAACAAGAGTTGGAAGACTCGCTTCAAGAGGAACTGCAATGCTCAACAAATATGTCGCGATCGGCCTTGGCGCCCTGATCGCTTTCGCGCCTTTGGCCGCCGTCGCTCAAACCGAGCAGCTGGCCCAGGCAGCTCCCGCCGCCGCTCCGGACGCGAGCATGGCGAAGCCCGAGGCCACGCACGGCACGAGGGGATCGCATCGACGCCATCTTCGGCGCGAGCGCCGCGCCGCGCATCATCGCGCAAGGGAATCAGCCCACCATATGCACAAAATGCGTACGGCTCCGGCTGCGCCGGCCACTCCCAAGAGCTGATCGATCAGCGCGCGCCTCGGAGCGGGCGCGAATGTCAATCGCAGGGGGCCGATCTCCGCGGCCCCCTTACTTTTTGTCCTTCCGCTCTCGCAGCCGGAACTGATTCCAAACGTTCGAGCTCTGGCATATCGTCGCCATGAGTGGAGGTGGTTGTGACGCGGGATTGGCGGAAGGCTCGTCCTTCGAAGCCTCCTTCCTTGCTTCGTCCCGCTGTTTCTTCGCCGCACGGGAGGAAAAGCTTGGCCAGATCGGGCCGCGTGAGCTCACAAACGCATCGGAGTTCGAATTCGATCGGGGCGCTCGATCAGCTCGCTTGCTTCCCCCGTTTCGGGGAACATGATAGCTTCGCGAGACGTCGCAGCACACGGATTGAGGTCTCGGATGCCGAGCAGCGCCAGCGATCTGCGGGGCCGGATTGCGCGCCTGCGACTCCTTGACGGGCGCCGATCGGGCCTCGCATCGTCGTCGGGTGTGGGGTCTCCCTCTTGAGCGACCCGACCGGAGATGCTTCATTGAGCCTTGCGCGTGCCGCCGCCGCCCGGGCGGGGCTGTTTCTCGCCTTTTGGCTCATGATATCGGGGTGGGCGCCGGCTGATTTTCCGGTCGGGTTCGCGGCCGTGGCGGCCGCGACCTGGACCAGTCTGCGGTTCTTGCCGCCAAAAGGTTCGCGGCTGAGGGCCGCTTCCTTGGCGCGGCTTGGATTGAGTTTCCTACGCCAGTCGATTGTTTCGGGCACGGACGTGGCATGGCGGGCGCTCAATCCAAGGTTGCCTCTGCAGCCCGGATTCGTCGCTTGCCCGTTGCGTTTGCCGCCCGGAGGGGAGCGAAGCGCATTCTGCGCGCTGTCAAGCCTAATGCCGGGCACGCTGCCAACCGGAGCGGATGAGAACGGGGCGCTTTTGGTTCATTGCCTTGACATCGGCCAGCCGGTCGCCGCCAACTTGGCGACCGAGGAGCGCCTGTTCATTCGGGCGGTCGGACGTGACTGATTTCCTCCTTGCGACGGCGGGCGGAATCCTCTTCACCGTCGCGGTCGGTCTCGTGCGTATCCTGAGCGGGCCTAGCGACGCCGATCGCATGATGGCGGCGCAGCTCATTGGCACCGGGGGAATTGCTTCGCTCCTCCTGATCGCCGCGGCGACAGGCGCCCGAGGAGTCGAAGATGTCGCGCTCGGGCTCGCGATCCTCGCCGCCTTCGCTTCCGCCGCCTTCGTCAACAGCGCAGCGCCGGAGGACGAACCGCTTCCCGGGCGCGCGGACGACTGATGAGCCCTGTCGTCAACCTCTTCAGCATCGCGGCGATCAGCGTCGGCGTCTTTTTCTTTCTTGCCGGCACGGCGGGATTGTTGCGTTTCCCCGACGCGTTGAGCCGTCTGCACGCGTTGACCAAGGCTGACAATCTCGGCCTTGGCCTCATCGTCCTCGGTCTTTTGCCGCGATCGGAAAGCCCGCTCGCTGCGTTTAAGCTCGTCGCCATCTGGGCGCTTGTTCAATTGGCCGGGGCGACCGCAGCCCAGCTGATTGGACGCGCGGTGCGTCGCAAGGGACCAGCGGCATGAGCGTTCTGCAAGCGCTCGACATTGGCCTCGCCTTCCTGGTCTTCGCGCTCGCGGCGTGGACTGTTTTCGCCCCCGGAGCCTTCGCCGCGACAGTCGGCTACGTTGTCTATGGACTGCTCCTGTCGCTGGTCTGGATTCGACTGTTTGCGGTCGATGTGGCGCTGACGGAGGCGGCGATCGGCAGCGGCGTGACCGGGGTCCTGCTCATTGGCGCCGCCGCGCGCCTGCGCGGAGCGGAGACAACCGCTGTCCAGGAATCCCTGACGGGATTAACGCGCCTGTTCGCGGCTTGTCTTTGCCTGCTTGTCGCAGCGGCGCTGGCCGGCGTCGTGCTCATGTTGCCCGACCGGGGTCCGACGCTCGCCCCGCAATCGATGCAGAAGCTGCCTGCCATCGGACTTGGCAACCCGGTCACCGCCGTCCTGATTGCCTACCGCTCGTTCGACACCATGCTCGAAAAGGTCGTGCTGGTTCTGGCCGTGGTCGGCACATGGTCGCTCGCCGCCGACCGATATTGGGGCGGGGCCCCGGGAGAGGCTCGCGCGGAGGGGCCTGAACCGACGCTCGCTTTCTTCGCCCAGGTGCTGGCGCCGCTCGGGATCCTCGTCGGAATCCATGTCTTCTGGGTCGGGGCGGATGAGCCCGGCGGCGCCTTTCAGGGCGGCGCCATTCTCGCCGCGATGTGGATGATCGTCCTGATGGCGCGGCTGACCGAAGCGCCCCAGGCGAACGCCTTCTGGCTGCGGCTCGCGCTCGTTGCAGGTCCGGTCGTGTTTCTCGCTGCCGGCGTCGCCGGGGTCGCGATCGCAAGCGGATTCTTCGCCTATCCGCCCGGGCTCGCCAAGCCGCTGATCCTGTTCATCGAAACGTTCATGACTTTCACTATCGCCGTCACCCTCCCGATGCTGGTCGCGGGTCCGCCACGCCGCGAGCCCCGGCGATGAGCTCGGCGACGCTGGCCGGGCTGGTGGGTGCGGCGCTTGTCGGTCTTGGTCTTTATGGCGTGATCGCCGATCCGCGGCCCTTGCGCAAGATTCTGGCGTTCAACCTGATCGGCAGCGGCGTATTCCTGGTGTTCGGCATCGTCGCCCGGAAAGGCGCGGCGGCGGGACTTTCGGCTGATCCCGTGCCGCAGGCGATGGTGATCACCGGCATCGTGGTCGCCTTCGCGGCGAGCGCGCTGGCGGTGGCGGTCACGCTGCGGCTGTTCGAGGAGACTGGCCGCGCGACCCTGCATCTGGACGCCGGGACCAGACCTTCCAGCGATGGAGCCGAGGCCGAATGACCGAGGCCGCCTCCGCCATCGCGGCGACGGCGGGCGGAAGCCTGCTGGCGCTGCCGATCCTCGTTCCGGTTGCGGGCGTGCTCATGTCGTTTTTGCTCGGCGGCCGGCAGGCCGAACGGCTCGCGCTCGGCCTCATGCCGGTGCAATTCGGCGTCGCCCTTGCGATCGCCATGCTGATCTGGCGCTCCGGCAAGCCCCTCGTCTACACACTCGGCGACTACGTCCCGCCGCTCGGAATCGCCCTCCGGGCCGATGGGTTTTCGGCAGTCATGCTGGTGACGGCGGCGCTGATCTTGCCCGCCGCGGGGCTGTTCGCCCGGACCAATTTCGCGACGCCGCGGGACGTGAGGGAAAAGCGGGCGCCCCTGGTTTTCTGGACGCTGCTGCAGGCGATCCAGGCGGCCTTGAGCCTCATCTTTCTCGGCGGCGATCTCTTCAACCTCTACGTCGCGCTCGAGCTTCTCACCTTCGCCGCGGTGCCCCTGGTTTGCCTTGACGGCCGTCCGGAGACGCTGGCGGCGGCGCTGCGCTATCTCATGTTCGCGCTGTTCGGCGCCCTCTTTTACCTGCTCGGGGCGGCTCTGCTTTATGGGGCTTATGGCACGCTCGATATCGTGCTCCTCTCTCAGCGCATTCGGGCGGAGCCTGCGGTATGGCTCGCGGCCGGACTGATGACCGCCGGACTTCTGGCGAAGACGGCTCTGTTTCCGCTGCATTTGTGGCTGCCGCCGGCGCACGCCAACGCGCCCGCCGCCGCGAGCGCTGTCCTGTCGGGGCTGGTGGTCAAGGGCTCTTTCTTTCTCATCGTACGGCTCTGGTTCGATGTCCTGCCGACGTTGCCCAATGCAGTTCCGGGGGCCATTCTCGCCGCCCTCGGATCGGCGGCGATCGTCGCCGGCAGCGTGCTCGCTCTGCGTCAGGAGCGGCTGAAGCTGTTGATCGCCTATTCGACGGTGGCGCAGATCGGCTATCTCTTCCTGATGTTTCCGCTCGCCTCGGGTCCATGGGCGGCGGACGCCTTCAGCGGCGGCGTCATGCAGGCGCTGTCGCATGCCTTCGCCAAGGCGGCGATGTTCCTCTCCGCCGGCCTCGTCGCCGAATCGCTCGGCCACGACCGGATCGCCGACCTTTGCGGCGCCGGCCGGGCGATGCCGGTCACTTTCCTCGCGCTTGGCTTCGGCGGACTGTCGCTCATGGGGCTGCCGCCAAGCGGCGGATTCGCCGCCAAATGGTTGCTGATGAAGGCCTCGATCGAGGCCGGGCAATGGGTGTGGGCCGTCGTGATGTTGGCGGGCGGACTGCTCGCCGGCGGATATCTCTACCGAGTGCTTAAGCCGGCGCTCTCCGGCGAGAGCCCGCAACTGAAAGCTACGCCTCGCCCCAGTCGAGAAAGCATCGCTCTGGCGCTGGCGCTCGCCGCGGTGCTGCTCGCCCTTGCGCCGCCGTCGTTGTTCGCCTTTCTGCAGATCGGCCGTCCCGCCGCAAGCGTCGCGCAGCGATGAGAGCGTTCGCCGAAGCCGCGCAGGCGTTCGGTCCAGGCCTCATCGCCGCCTCGCTGGCGGCGCCGCTGGTCGTCCTGGCCGTTTTCCCGTCGCCGAGGCTGCGCTTGGCCGCCCTGGCGCTGGCGCCCCTCGCTCCGCTGCCCGCGCTCGCCGCCGCCGTTCTGGCGCTCGGCGGCGCGCCGTTCGGGCTCGAGCTTCAGGCGCTGTCGATGAGCTTCGAGCTCGATCGGCCCGGGGCCATGCTGCTGGCCGCGTCCACGGTGGTCTGGATGGCGGCGGGCGTCTTCGCAAGGCGGGAGATGATTGGCAAGCCGGGCGCCGATCGTTTTGCTGTATCGTGGCTCTTGACGATGGCCGGCAGTCTTGGAGTGTTCGTCGCTGCCGACCTTTTGACCTTCTACCTGGTCTATGCGCTGGTCAGCGTTCCCGCCTATTACCTCATCGCGCATGACGGCGACGCCGGGTCGAACCGCGCCGGCGGCGTTTACATGGCGTTTACGCTGCTGGGCGAAGCGGTCTTGCTGCTCGCCTTCGTCATGCTCGCCGCGGGCGAGCCGAGCGGTAGCCTCGCCATCCGCGACGTAATCGCCGCGCTGCCGGCCTCGCCCTGGCGCGATGCGGCGCTCGCGCTTCTCATCATCGGCTTCGGGATGAAGATGGCGCTCGCGCCGCTCAACGGCTGGATGCCGCTCGCCTATACGGCGGCGCCGATTCCGGCCGCGGCCGTCTTGAGCGGCGCCGCCGTCAAGGCGGGCGTCATCGGACTGATTCGCTTTCTGCCGCTCAGCGCGGCCGTTCCGGGCTGGGGCGAGGCGCTCGCCTGGATCGGGTTCATATCCGCCTTCTACGGGGTTGCGATCGGCCTTGCCCAGCGGGATCCCAAGACGGTGCTCGCCTATTCGAGCATCAGTCAGATGGGTGTGATCGCCGCGGTCTTGGGGCTAGGCCTCGTCGGCGGCGATCAGAGCGCGGCCCCGGGTGCGGCGTTCTACGCGGCCAACCACGTGCTGGTGAAGGCGGCGCTGTTCCTGACCGTCGGCGCCGTCGCCGCGCTTGGCGCGCGCGGACGGTCGCTGGCGCTGATCGCTGCGGCGGCGCTGGCCCTGAGCCTTGGCGGGTTGCCGCTGACCGGCGGCGCGCTCGCCAAGCTCGCGGTCAAGCGGCAACTGGGCGAGGGCCTCGCGAGCGCCGCCGCGGCGGCGTCCGCGGCCGGGACCACGGCCCTGATGCTGCACTTCCTCATCCGTCTCGCACGAATGGCGAAAGAGCCCATTGCCGCGTCGCCTGCGCGCCTCTCATCGTGTCTCGCGCTCGTCGTCGCCTCGTTCGTGGTCCCCTGGCTCATGTATCCGGCCCTCGGCGGCGACCTCGCCGACGCGCTCGCCGCGGGAACGTTGTGGGACGCGATCTGGCCGATGCTTGTCGGCGCGGCCATCGCGGCGGCTCTGTGGGCCTTGGGCGACTCGCTCCCGCGGGTTCCCGCCGGCGACATCGTCGTCGCCCAGGAAGCCGCCTTCCGCGGCTTAGCGCCGCTCGGGGCGCTCGTCGAGCGCCTCGACTGGGGCTTGCGGCAATGGCCGGCGGCGGGCCTGTCGCTGCTCACGATCGCGCTCGCCTTGGCCGCGGCGGGTTTTGCCGGCCGCTGACCTGAGCGCCGCGGTCACATCCTTGGAGAAACTTGGATTTGCTTGGAAATAGCTTGGTTTTACTTGGTTTTGTTTGGTCTTGCTTGGTCTTATTCGCCCGAATCGGGGCTTTTCAAGGAGTTACGGCGATTCCAAATAAAACCCTCTCCCGCGCCGGCCGCCGGGGCGGCGCGGGCGCGATCCAGTAAACAAACATATAGCATGGAGTTCTGATTTTGGCAAGAAAAAATGCGCGGGCCTCTGTTCGCCGCCAGATCCGGCGACGCCCATGTCCGGTTCCCTCATCCCCCTCTCTCGCTGGCTGCGAGAACGGGACGGGCCAGATGAGCGAGCGCGCCATACGCCCGATCGACCGCCGTCAAAACATGTTTCTTGCGGCTCAGGACGGGGTGCTCGACCAAGTTCCAAGATAGCCAAGCGCAGAGCGCGCTCGGCGGCAGGGCGATCAGCGTAAGCTGCCACCAGCACCCGACGCTGGGGAAGACGTGCATGATCGATTGCTCGATTGGAAAGTGGAAGAGATAGACGCCATAGGACAGGTCGCCGAACGGAATTTTTGGCGGGCGCATGAGCCCGAGCCAGACAGTCAAATAGGCGACAGGGAAAGCAGCGAGATAACAGGTATTGGGGAACTCCAGCAGCACCGCGGACACGATGCCTGCAATCAGGCCAAGTGCGGGCGAGCACGGGATTTTGTCGCGATACAGATGGAGGCTCACCCCGGCAAGGAACGAGACGACAAGCGCCCGTCCCGGAATGGGCCCGACCGGACTGGTAGGATCAATGAAGAGCGCCCGGGCGGTCGCTACGAGCGAGAACAGGACGACTAGCGCGACAAAGGCGCGTCGATCTCGCAGCACTGTCGATAGGGAGATCAAGACGAGGGACAGGTAGCACTCCAGCTCAAATGGAATGGTCCAGAGCTGAGAGTTGATCACGCGCGGAGTACGGTTGTGCTCAAACACGCCAGGCAGGGTGAAGTGCACGAGGCCGACGATATTGCCAAAATAACTGCCGAGTTCCGGGTTCGTCAGGTAGTCGCGGAGCGGCAGGGTCGTGAAGAACGCGCCCAGGATTAGGGCGGATAGCGTGACCTCGACGGCGAGGGCTGGAACCAGCCGCAGCGCACGAAGGGCGACAAACTGGTGCAGGCGGGTTCGCGCAAGGCTCCCGGCGACGAGAAACCCCGACAACGCGAAGAATATGGGCAGGATACCTGCGAGGAGGAACCGAAACGGACCGCTCCACCGGGCTTCGTACAGCGCGACCGACCCGCTGCTGAGAATGTCGCTGTGCCAAACGAGTATGGCAAGCGCGAGTCCGATGCGAAGATAGTCAAACCCGGCCGTGAAGCCGTCCTCTCTTCGCATCTCGTCCAAAAGTGTCGGATTTCTGTTCAACTGAACCTTCCGCCGGAAATGGCAACTCGCGCGTCTTCTCGATCGTTGAGGCGCATGTTGCGGCGGCTTAATTACCAATAGCTTAGCGGCCATTCCCCGACAGCGCGGGGCGAACGGGCGAAAATCGAGAGTTCCGCGCGCCAGACGCGGGATCTTGCCTAGAGAGAGGCGCCGGCCATCCGCCCGTCCGCCGCAAGCAACAGTAATGCGAGCTGCAGCCGCAAGGTCCGTAGATCCCGCCGCATCAACCGGAGGCGGTTTTGGCCTTAGCTCCGGCCACGTCCCGCTTGCTCCCGCGCGGCCAGAAG
The DNA here is from genome assembly GCA_963794155.1 of uncultured Alphaproteobacteria bacterium. Taxonomy (GTDB): domain Bacteria; phylum Pseudomonadota; class Alphaproteobacteria; order Rhizobiales; family Beijerinckiaceae; genus Roseiarcus. The sequence continues at coordinate 28,356 of CAWCCX010000018.1, forward strand.
AAGACCGCGAGTCCGGCGATCGCGACGCCGGCGAGCAGCAGCAGGAGCGACGCCTGTTTGAGCCATGTCATGGCCGGGATGGACAGCGCCATGGCGAGCCCGAGAAAGCAGATCTTCAAGGAGGTGAGATTGATTCCGGCGAGAAAGGTCCCGACCGCCAGCAACAGCAGCAGCACCAGACCGGCAGCTTGCACGGGCAACACCTGTTGAAACCCTGGCAGGAGCACGAGATTCATCGCCACCAGAATCGTCGCCCAGTGCCCAGCCTGGGTCCAGAGCAGCCTCAGGCGCGTCTGGCGATCGGGCGCGTTCGGCCACCCCGCGGCGACGCAGACCAGCCCCATGGCGATGGCCAGGAGTTCCCAGTAGCCATTGATCGGGGGGCCGGAGAAATTGCTGTAGGCGACCCCAAAAATGGCGAGCGCCAGCGCCGCGATGTACGGCAAGTTTCGCAGGAGTGCGTTCGACCAAAAGGGATGGTCCGGAACAGGATCAGGTTCCGGAAACTCTGTCGGTTCAGTCATCGTCGATCCAAAATTGCGGCCGGGCTCAAAACTCTTTACCCCTTGGGCGCTCCAAGTCTATGGTCAAGGCCGCAATCGCGTCTGACCTGGCGCCTCGAACGAGCTCGGCGCGCGGACAAAAATCAATCGTCAACCTGGCCCTTGGTTCCAGCGTGTTCTCGTTGGCATTCCACCGGACCGCAGTGCTTCAGACACGTGCTCACGGAGCCGCGAGGGCATAATGCGCCGGGCGCGAAACGCATCCGGACGGGCCGCCAAAGGAGTGACATGCCGACCAAAGCACAGAAGCCGACCGCGCGCCCTCCCGTCCTCGTCGATCTCGCGCTGCAAGGCGGCGGCTCGCATGGCGCGTTCACCTGGGGAGTGCTCGACCGCCTGCTGGAAGAGCCGTGGCTCGAGATCGACGGCATCTCCGGCACCTCCGCAGGGGCGATGAATGCGGCGGTCATGGTCCACGGCCATCAGAAGGGAGGGAGGGAGGGCGCGCGCGAGGCGCTCGAGGCGTTTTGGCGCCGGGTCTCGGACGCCGCCCGCTTCAGCCCGTTTCAGCGCGGCCCGCTCGACGTGCTGCTCGGCCGTTGGTCGCTCAATTCCTCGCCCATGTATGTCGCCTTGGATCTCATGTCGCGCGTGGTGTCGCCCTACGCCATCAACCCGATGGGCAAGAATCCGTTGCGCGAGATTCTCGCCGAGCTGATCGATTTCGAGCTCTTGGCGCAATCGCCCATTCACCTGTTCATCACCGCTACCAACGTTCGCACCGGCCGCGGCAAGGTGTTCAAGAACGCCGAGGTGACGCCGGACGTCCTGCTCGCCTCGGCCTGCCTGCCGACGATGTTTCAGGCGGTCGAGATCGACGGCGAGGCCTATTGGGACGGCGGCTATTCCGGCAATCCGACCCTCTCCACCCTCGTTCGCGAGTGCAAATCGCATGACACCATCCTGGTCCCGATCAACCCGATCGAGCGTCCGGGCGCGCCGCGCACCGCTAGCGAGATCTTGAACCGTCTCAATGAGGTGTCCTTCAACGCCGTCGTCCTGAAGGAGCTGCGCATGATGGCTTTGCTGCGCAAGGTCGCCGATCCGGGCAAGGGCGAGGGGGCGCTGTGGGCGCAAATGCGCATGCACCACGTCGAGAACACGGTCCTGACAAAACTTGGCGCATCCTCGAAGCTCAATGCGGAATGGCCGTTCTTCACGTTTCTGCACGACGAAGGGAGAAAAGCCGCGCAGACGTTTCTCGACGCTCACGCGATGGATCTCGGCAAACGCTCGACGCTCGACATCGACGTGCTGCTCGAGGGGATCTGAGCGCATGGGACTTCTCGGCATTCTGGTCGCGCTCGGGCTCCTGATCTTTTTCGCCTACCGGGGCTGGAGCATCCTTCTGCTTGCGCCCGCCGCTGCGATCCTCGCCGCCGCATTGGCCGGCGAGCCGCTGCTCGCCCACTGGACCCAGACCTTCATGGCGAGCGCGGCCCAGTTCGTGATGCAGTTCTTCCCGATCTTCCTGCTCGGCGCCCTGTTCGGCAAGCTGATGGAGGACTCGGGCTCGGTGACCTCGATCGCCAAATTCATGACCGAGCGGCTCGGACCGCAAAGGGCGGTGCTCGCGGTCGTGCTCGCCGGCGCGATCGTCACCTATGGCGGGGTGAGCCTGTTCGTCGCCTTCTTCGTCATTGCTCCGATGGCGCATCAGCTCTTTCGCTCGGCGGCAATTCCGCGCCGGCTGATGCCGGCGGCGATCGCGCTCGGCACCACCACCTTCACCATGTCGGCGCTGCCGGGAACGCCAGCGATCCAGAACGCAATCCCGATGCCATTCTTCGGCACCACGCCGTTCGCCGCGCCGGGGCTTGGGATCATCGCCGCGATCGTGATGTTCGGCTTCGGGATGTGGTGGCTTTCGCGGGCCGAAGCCAGCGCCCGCGCCAAGGGCGAAGGCTATGGCGATGGGGCGGGGGGCGCGGGCGACGCGGAGCATGCGGCGGACGATCTTGTCGTGCGCGAGCGCGCGACGACGGCGAGCACATTCGATCCGCCGGAAGCGGCGCACGGCCGCCCGAGCGCCGACGGCCCGCCGATCGCGCTTGCGGCGCTGCCGCTGATCATTGTCGTCGCGGTCAATCTCTTAATGTCATTCTTCGTTCTGCCGCGGATGGACGCGTCGTTTCTCGCTCACCCGGAATGGGGTTCGACCTCGCTCGCGGCGGTCGGGGGCGTCTGGGCGGTGGTGACCGCGCTTTTCGCCGCGATCGTCGTCCTCGTCGCGATCAATTATCGCCGCTTGCCGGCGCTGCGCGACAGCATGGACGCGGGGGCGAACGCCTCGGTCCTGCCGGTCATAAGCGTCGCTAGCCTGGTCGGCTTCGGCTCGGTCGTCGCGGCGCTGCCGGCGTTCGCGCTGGTGCGCGACTGGGTGCTCGGCATCGAGGGCGGGGTGCTGGTGTCGCTGGCGGTCGCGACCAATGTGCTGGCGTCATTGACCGGCTCGGCCTCGGGCGGCTTGACGATCGCGCTCGACGCGCTAGGCAGCACTTATCTCAAGATCGCCCACGAGCAGGGCATCGACCCGGGGCTCCTGCACCGGGTCGCGGTCATTGGCGCCGGCACGCTCGACAGCCTGCCGCACAACGGCGCGGTGGTGACGCTGCTCGCGGTCTGCAACTCGACCCACCGCGAGAGCTACATGGACATCGTCATGGTGTCGATCGTCGGCGGCCTGCTGGCGCTCGCGGTGGTGATTGTGCTGGGGAGCGCGGTCGGGTCGTTTTGAGCCGGAATCGTCATCGCGAGGAGCGCGCCAGCGCGACTTGGCGATCCAGGAGTCGTCTGACGCCCTGCGTTCCCCTGGATTGCTTCGCCATAGCCCGTCCGGAAGGACGGGCGTCTCTCGACGCCCTATGGCTCGCAATGACGACCCTGGTTAGACCCAATTGCAGAGAGATCTACCGCACGAACGTATAGCGGAAGCGGTCGCTGTCCGCCGCGACCAAGCCGGTGGTCGGGCTGGGAAAATGGATCGGCAGGACGAATGTGCCCCTGTCGGCGACCTGCCCCAAAAGGCGCCGGCGCGACTGCGCGGCTTGGACGGGATCGGTGTCAAAGATGGTCGACCAATCCGGCTCCCGACATTGAAGCGCGTGATGCATCATATCGCCAGTCACGATCGCCTGCCGGCCTTGCGAGCGGATCATGATGCAGCAATGGCCTGGCGAATGGCCCGGCGTCGGGACAAGCGTAAAATTGTCGTCGAGCTGAAACGCATCGTCGACCAACAGCGCCTGTCCCGCCTCGACGATCGGCCGGCAATTGTAGCTCCATGAGTTCCCCGGCAGGTTCCCCTGCAGGATTCCCGGCGGCGACTCCCCACGCGCGCTCACCGCTTCCCAATGCGCGTACTCGCCTTTGTGAAAGATGTACTTCGCGTTGGGAAACGTCGGCGTCCACCGGCCATTGCGCAGCATCGTATTCCAGCCGCAATGGTCGAAATGCAGATGCGTGCAAAAGACGTGCGTCACGTCCTCCAGGCGCAAGCCCGCGGCGCGCAAATTGTCGAGCCACGGCTGCTTGGGGAAGTCGTAAGGGGCGGGATAGCCTTTGTCCTCGCCGGTGCAGGTATCGATCAAGATGGTGTGCCTGGGCGTGCGCACGAGGAACGTCTGGTACGTGATTACCATGCGCCCGCTCGCGGAATCGAACACGATGGGGTCGAGGTCAGCGAGATGCCGGCGCCCGATCTCCGGATCGTAGGCCGGGAACATAACCTGTGGCGTGCGCCAGGGACCGTCGCGCTCGATGAGGCTCGTGATGGCGATTTCGCCGACCTTGAGCGTTTTCATGACGGTCTCCCTGCGGCGTCGTGTTTCGCGTTTCACCACAGTCGCGCCTGGCCGCCTCGCAGCGTTCGCAATTATGCATTATTGGGGCGCAAAGAATTGAGGGTGAGCCTCAAACCAAATGGGCATAGTCAGGGTGCCGACGGTAGCCCCTCTTGGCGCTCGCGGTGGTGATCATCCTCGGAAGCGCGGTCGGGTCGTTTTGAAGCCCGCGCTTCGTCCAATCCCGCCAGGCTCCAGCACCATTCTCAGCCAGCGGGCCATCCAATCGACGTGGACGACACCCTCACCGAATTTTTCGGGCTAAAACATTCCGTCGTCAAAGTTGGCCGCGAACGCCAAGAATGGCTGACGGGGTGGCCGCAGCAGGCCCGATCAAGTCTCGTACCTCATTTGCGCCCGCGGCGGCCACTGGCCTCAAGCCGATTGTTCCGATCAGTTCGGCATTCCGGCGGCGTTGTGCGATTGCTTATGCGCCGCAGAGCCCGCAAGGTCCTGGATGCCCACCGTACCTGCCTTCGTCAGATACGCGGCGCCGTTCAATCCGGCAAACGTCGACATGGCGCCCGCGCCGACATTGCTGGCGACGTTGATGCCGTATTTCGCCGGGCCACTATCGAAGCCCAGCAGGAGGGTTCCATCTTGTTCAAACCAATGTCCGTTGAAGGAACCGCCAAATGTCCCGTTCGGGTTGAACGAGATGTTGAATTGCCCATAGGTGCCGGTCGAACCCCAGCTGAAGTGGCCGAGCCAATTTCCAGACATCGTCATGTGACTCTCCTCAAATGAAATATTTCAAACACCTCCCTTTGGGGCAGAGGCAACACCCAACGAAGCACAAATTCCCGCCGACAAGTGTGAGGCCCGTCACACAACGGCCATGCTGGCGGCGTTGCCGGGACTCCCGCGAGGCGTCTTCCTGTGAGGGTCCCCTCATCCGGCGCTTCGCGCCACCTTCTCCCCAAGGGAGAAGGGAAGGTCAGGCCGCCACCGCCGCCGCAGGCGCCTTTGCGCGATAGAGCGTGATGTAGAAGACCGGCAGCACCAGAAGCGTCAGCATCGTCGCGACGAACAGGCCGCCCATGATGGCGAAGGCCATCGGGCCCCAGAAGACGGTCGGGGCGATCGGGATGAGGCCGAGCACGGTCGAAATCGCGGTCAGCATGATCGGGCGGAAGCGGGAGAGGGTCGCCTCGACCACGGCGTCCCAAATGTCGCGCCCTTCCGCCCGCTCGGTCTCGATCTGGTCGATGAGGATGACCGCGTTGCGGGCGATCATGCCGACCAGCGCCAGAATGCCGAGGATGGCGACGAATCCGAGCGGCCTATTGGCGAGGATGAGCGCGAGCACGATCCCGATCAATCCGAGCGGTACCGTGGCCACGACCAGCGCGACCCGACCGAAGCTGTGCAACTGCGCCATGAGGAAGAGCAGCATGAGGAAACCCGCCGCCGGCAGGAGCGCGAACACCGAGGCCTGCGACTGCGCGCTCTCCTCGACCGTGCCCCCAACGGCGATGTGATAGCCGCAGGGCAGGCTCGCCTCGAGCTTATCGATCGCCGGTCTGAGCGAGGCGACCGCGCCCTCAGGCGTCGCGCCGTCGCGCACGTCCGCCTGGACAGTCAGCGTCGGAACCCGGTCGCGCCGCCAGATCAGCGGAAATTCCTGATCGAAGTCGAAGGTCGCGATCTGGCTTAAGGGGACGGTGCGGCCGCCCGGGAGCGGCAATTGCAGCGACCGCAAGGTCGAGAGCGAGACCCGCTGCTCGTCGTTGGCGCGGGCGACGACATTGACGAGATAGATGCCGTCGCGGACCTGGGTGATCGGCGTGCCGCTCATGACGGTGTTCATGACCTCGGCCAGCGTTTGCGAGCTCAAGCCGAGCAGCCGCGCCTGATCCTGATCGATCCTGATCCTGACCTCGCGCGCCGGCTCCATCCAGTCGAAATTGACCCGCCTCACGTTGGCGTTCTCGCCCATCGCCTGACCGAGCTTGAGCGCGATCGCCCGCACTTCGGCCGGGTCCGGTCCGCTGACCCGGTACTGGACCGGCCAGCCGACCGGCGGCCCGAGCTCGAGCGGAGACACGCGAACGACGGCGCTCGGCAGTTCCTCGGCCAGCCCCTTCTCGAGCTTGGCCTGGAGGCGCTCGCGCGCCGGCACATCCTTGGCGATCACGACGCTTTGCGAGAAAAAGTCGTTGGCGAGCTTGACGTCGAGCGGCAGATAGAAGCGGATCGCGCCGCGTCCGACGTAGGTGCTCCAGCTCTTAACATCAGGATCGTCCTTGAGCATCGCGTCGAGCTTGGCCGAGGCGTCCTGGCTGGCGTAGATCGAGGCGTTCTGGGGCAGGGTCAGATCGACGGTGAGCTCGGGGCGGTCGGAGGCCGGGAAGAACTGCCGCGGTACATAGGGCAGGGCCAAAAGTGAGGCGGCGAAACAGGCGAGCGTCACCGCGATGGTGAGCCAGCGCACCCGCATCGCCCCGACCAGGATCGAGCGGAAGGTCCGCATGACGAAGTTGGGCTCCTTCGCGACGGCGGCGTCGGGCTTCTTGAGCAGCCAGACGCCGAGCAGCGGCGCAAACAGCACCGCGACGAACCAGGAGACGATGAGCGCGATCGTCACCACGGCGAAGATCGAGAACGTATATTCGCCGGCGGCGCTGCGGGCGAAGCCGATCGGCACGAAGCCGGCGATGGTGACGAAGGTGCCGGTCAGCATCGGCAGCGCCAGCGTCTTATAGGCGAAGGACGCCGCTTCCTCCTTGCTGTCGCCCTGGGCGAGGCGGGTCGTCATGACGTCGATCGTGGTCATGGCGCTGTCGACGAGCAGGCTGAGCGATATGATGAGCGCGCCGAGCGAGATGCGCTGGAGGTCGATATGCATCGCTTGCATGACCGGAAACACGATCGCGATCGTGAGCGGGATGGTCAGCGCGACCACCGAGCCCGGCCGCAAGCCGAGGCTGATGATGCTGACCGCCATGATGATGGCGATCGCCTGCCAGAGCGATTCCATGAACTCGCCGATCGCGGTCTGGACGACGACCGGCTGATCGCTGACCAGGCTCGCGTCGATGCCGAGCGGCAGGTTGGCGACGCTCTGGTCGACCGCGTGTCTGACGTTGCGGCCGAGCGTCAGGATGTCGCCGCCGTCGCGCATGGCGATGGCGAGCCCGATCGCCGGCTTGCCGTTGACGCGGAACATCGGCTGGGGCGGATCGGAATAGGCGCGCCGGACGGTCGCGATGTCGCGGAGCCGGATCAGCCGGCCGTTGGAGAGGAAGTTGACGTCGAGCAGGTCCGCCTCGGAACGGAAGGCGCCGGTCACTCGGAGCGAAATCGTCTCGTCGCCGGTCTGGAGTTCGCCGGCGGGACTGACCGCGTTCTGGGCTCGCAAAGCCGCAATCAGCGCCGCCCGGTCGATGCCGAGACCGGCCAGCTCAGCAACCGAAAACTCGACGTAGATCTGCTCGTCCTGGGCGCCGATGAGCTCGATCTTCGACACGTCGGGAACCTGGAGCAGGCGCGAGCGAATGTCCTCGACCGTGTCGCGCAGCTCGCGATGGGTGAAGCCGTCGGCGGTGAAGCCGTAGATGAGGCCGAAAGTGTCGCCGAAGTCGTCGTTGAAGCCGGGTCCGACCACGCCTGCGGGCAGCGAGCCGCGGATGTCGCCAATGTTCTTGCGCACCTGATACCAGAGGTCCGGCACTTCCGAGGGCCTCGTCGAGCCTTTGAGATTGACGAAGATCGTGGTCAGGCCGGGGGTGGTGTAGCTGCGCAGGAAGTCGAGCCCTCTCGTCTCCTGCAGCTTGCGCTCGAGCCGCTCGGTGACCTGCTGAAGCGTGTCGTCCATCGTCGCGCCGGGCCAGGCGGCCTGGACGATCATGGTGCGGAAGGTGAATGGCGGATCCTCGGCCCGGCCGAGGCCGAAAAACGAGACGACGCCGGCGAGCGTCGCCGCGACCATCAGGAAGACGATGAACGAGCGATGCTTGAGCGCCCAGTCGGAGAGATTGAGTCCGCTCACGAAGCCGCTCCGAGCAGCCGGACCTTCTGGCCCGGATGCAGCGCCTGAACGCCCGCCGTCACCACCACGTCGCCGGGCTCGAGTCCGCTCGAAATCACCACCGTTCCCGGATCGAACCGCTGCACCTCGACGTTGCGCAGCGCGACCGTGAGACTCGCCGGATCGACGATCCACACCGCCGGCTGACGATCGATCGAGGTCAAAGCGCTGGCCGGAACCGAGATCCCCTTGCCGCCCTCGAGCTGCAGGCGCCCGGTCACGGTTGCGCCGAGGCGCATCGCCTCGGGATGATCGATGAGGCTGAGCCTGACCCGGAAAGTGCGGGTGACCGGATCGGCCTGCGGATCGACGGTCCTCACTCGCGCCTTCGCGGTCACCGACGAGTCGTCGGCGAGCGCAATCGTGATCGTCGCATCCGTGGGCGCGGCGCGGAGAACCTGGGCCGGGACATCGAACACGGCGTCGCGCCCGTCCTGCCGGGCGACGGTGAAGATCGGCTGGCCCGCCTGCACCACCTGGCCGGATTCGGCGGATCGGGCGGTGATCGTCCCCTCAACGTTGGCTTTGAGCTCGGCGAAGCTCACCCGGTCCTGGGCGATGTCGAGTTGCGCGTTCGCGTCGTCGACCCGCGCCTGCGCCGTCTGCAGCCCCTGGGTCGCTGCATCGAAAATCGCCCGCGTGGTGAAGCCCCTCTCCATCAGGTGGTTCTGGCGGTCGAAATTGCCCTGCGCCTCGACCTCCTGGGCCCGCGCTGCGGTGAGCGCTGCCTGCGCCGAGCGGAGCGCGTTGAGTTCGTCCTGCGGATCGAGCTTGGCCAACACCTGGTCTGGCTCGACCTTGTCGCCGACCTCGCCCTTGCGCTCGATGATCCGTCCGCCGACGCGGAAGGCGAGATTCACCTCGTTTTCGGCCCGGATATCGCCGGTGAGCACGACCGAATCGCCGACCTCGCCCTTTTCGACGGTGACGGTGCGGACCGGGCGCGGCTGCGGCGGCTCGGTCTTGGCCTCCTGATTGCAGCCGGCCAGCATGAGCGCCAGCGCGGAGACGACGATGAGCACGCGCGCGGGGCCGCGCGCTGCCGGATGAGACGTGCATAAGGCCAAGGCGCAGTCCTCTGGCGGGAAGTTGGCGAGTGCTTATCGCGCAACCGCACGAGGCGCAACGCACAGAGGACCGGCTCTCGCCGCCGGCGCCGCAAGGACGGGCCGGTTGTGGCCTGGGCGGTCGACGGGCCGATTGTGATGGCCGGTTGAACGCCGGATGAATGGCGGAGCGGCGCATGCTATGGCGTCACCCGGATGAGTTCCCTCAAAGCCGCCATGCGAGCGCCCGCCACAATCCCCTCGAGCGCCGAATCCGGGCAAGAGCGTCCCGGACGCGGGCGTGCGAAGCCGCTCATCGATCCGCGCGACGGAGACGCCGAGGACGACGCCTCGAGCCCCAAACAGAAGTCGCTGCTCGCGATCGCCGGCAGCCTCCTGGCGGAAATCAGTCTGACCAAGCTCCTCATCGCGTGGACGGCGTCAATTGTGCTGCCGGCGGTGATGCTGGGTCTTGCGCCTCTGGTCGCGACCGCATGGGTCGGCGGCGTCTTCAACAGGATGCTGGAATTGACCGGCTTCGGCGCCGCGATCGTCCTCGTCGCGATCGTCGGCGCGGGCTGGATCGGCTGGCGGCCGCTGTTTCGGGCGGCGGAAGCAAATTTCTGGGCGCTCAACGCCTTGGGCGTTCAGCCGGGATATGCGTTGTGCCGCGAGGCGATCCGCCACCTGGCCGAACGGGCGCTGAAGGCAAAGAACAGCGCCGAGCTCGCGCGGATGCGGGCGATGAGCTGCGCCGGCGCCGGAATCCTCCTCGCAGCCGTCGCGGCCCTGGTCGCGTTCGCCGTATGGCCGGCCACCCGATGGATCGGATCGGGGTTTGATCTCGCCGTCCCGCATCAGCTGATCGTTCCGACCCTCGCCAACGCGATCGTCATCATGTCGGCCTATCTCGCCGCGGCTTCGCTCGTCTGGGGCTTCGCCGACGCCAGCATGGACCAGCCGCTCGATCTCGAAGCCTTCGACCCCGCGCCCCCCGGCGGGCGCGTCTGGCGGGTGGCGCACCTTTCCGACATCCATATCGTCGGCGAGCGCTACGGCTTTCGGATCGAGAGCGGGCGGGGCGGGCCGCGCGGCAACGACCGGCTGAAACGGGTCATGGCCCGTCTCGAGGAGCGCCACGCCGCCCGGCCGCTCGACCTAGTGCTCATCACCGGCGACATGACCGATGCCGGGCGTTCGGCCGAATGGGCGGAATTCTTCGATATTCTCGCCAAGCATGCCGATCTCGCCGAGCGGATGCTCATCCTGCCGGGGAATCACGACGTCAATATCGTCGATCGCGCCAACCCGGCTCGTCTCGACCTGCCGTTCAGCCCGGCGAAGAGCCTGCGCAAGATGCGCGCTCTCTCGGCCATTGCGGCGATCGGCGGCGACCGCCTGCGTCTGATGGGAGCGGGAGAAGCCGAGCCCGGCCCGACTCTTGCGGCGGCGCTCGAGCCGCACCGCCAGGCGATCGAAACCTTCGCCGACCTAGGGGGCCTTCGGCTCTCGAACCATCTCGGCCGGCTTTGGGACGATGCTTTCCCGCTGATCGCGCCGCCAGGCGAGGGCGGCGGCCTCGGGATCGCGATTCTCAATTCGAACGCCGACACCAATTTCTCATTCACAAACGCGCTCGGCATGATTCCAGCCGGGCAGGCGCGCCGGCTGGTTGCGGCGCTCGACCATTATCCCAATGCCCGCTGGATCGTGGCGCTGCACCATCATCTGATCGAGTATCCGATGCCGGTCGCGGCGTTCTCCGAACGCATCGGCACCGCGCTCGTCAACGGTAGCTGGTTTCAGCGCGTGCTCAAGCCCTATGCCGCCCGGGTCGTCGTCATGCACGGCCACCGGCATGTCGACTGGATCGGCGCCTGCGGCGAACTCAAGATCGTCTCGGCTCCGTCGCCGGTGATGGCGCCGCAGGCCGAGCCGACGCATTTCTATGTTCATACGCTTGGCGAGGGAGCGGACGGGCGCCTCGCGCTGCTCGAGCCTGAGCGTATAGATCTCACCGCGCCTGGGGCCGACAGCCCCGGCGCCTAGCGCTGCGAATCGATCAGTCCGGAGCCTAGATTTTTCGTCTCAGGCTTGGATGGTCATCGCAAGAACGGCCGCGCGGCATGCGGCGCGTTCGCCCGCGGCCAGCATTTCGTCGGTCGCGAGGTGCGCCAAGCCCAGGCGGGCGTAGTCGACGCGATAGTAGCCGTCCGCGCCTGCTTCGACCGATTGGCGATTGCGCTCGTCGGCAAGCAGCTCCTGCGCCATGACGCCGCGGAATTCGCGATCCTCGCCAACGTAGCGGAAGCTGTACAATTTCAGCCCTCCGGCTGTCTCGCCAGCGTGTTTCACATGCGTCTTCAAACGACAATCGGAGACTATTGGCGGCCCCTCGCCACTCTCGCCTCGCTTGTTGAGGGCGAGCGCGATGGCGTCTTCGACCGAAGTCGAAGAGGCGGGGGCAGCCTCAGTATGCTCGAACCCGAGCAGTTCCGTGTCGTCCAGTTCGGACGTTTTGGGCGTCGCCGCTTTTTGATCCCGAAGTTCAGCCATTCGGATTCTCCATTTTCGCTGAAAAAATAACTGCGCTGCGCCCGGCCGATCTTGGCGGAACGGGGGGACGCGCGCCTACCCAATCAGTGCGCCAAGACCCCGGCCCGCCGCGCGGCGCGCTCGCCCGCCGCGCGCATCTCGTCCGTCACAAGGCTTGCGAGGCCCAGACGGGCGTAATCGACGCGAAAAATTCCGTCCGCGCCTGATTCGACCGCGCAGCGATTGCGCTCGTCGGCGAGCAGCTCCTGCGCCATGACGCCGCGGAATTCGCGATCCTCGCCAATATAGCGGAAGCTGTGCAAGTTCAGCCCATCGGCGGTCTTGCCAGCATGTTGCACATGCGTCTTCAGGCGACGATCAGATTCGACAGCGGGACCCTCGCCACTTGCGCCACGCTTATTCAAGGCTAGCGCTAGGGCGTCCTCGGTCGAGGGCGAAGAATCACGTTTCCTCTCGATTTGGTCGAACCCGAGCAGTTCCGCGTCGTCGAGGTCCGCCGTTTGCGGCGTCGCCGTGTTTTGATCCTCAAGTTGAGTCACTTGGGTTCCCTTCCTATGCAAAATTGGAAACATGAGGGCGGCGGCGCGGCCGCCCCAACAAGAGCCTTCAGCGGGCGGGCGTCACTTGATGATGGGGCCTTCCCCGCTTAACCCTCTCTTGTTGAACGCCAGGGCTATCGCCCGTTCGGTCTGGGCCTCTTCGTCACGCTCCGGCTCGAGCCATTCGAACCCGAGCAGTTCCGCATCGTCGAGGTCCGCCACCCTGGAGGTCGCCGCCTTTTGATCCCGAAGCTCAGCCATTTGGTCTCCTCGCTGTTATAGGAAAGGTAAGCAATTTCGCATTAACGGTACGTCGCCGGCAGGTGCTGATCGCGCGGCGGGGGGCCTTTCCCACTTTAGACGTGGATGGCCCCCCTTCTTTTCGTCGCGCGCTTCGGCTCAAGCCATCTGAACCCGAGTAGGTCCGCGTCGCGACGTCCGTTAATTTTGGCCGAAGTTTAAACCGGGGGACCTTCCCCGTCTCCATCTGAGTTACCGAGAGTTGGGGGACCCTCGCCGTCTCCATATGATTTGTATAGCATTGGGGGACCCTCCCCATCTCCATACCCGGGGGGGCCTTCCCCATCCCCAATCACCCTTTTTCGACCCCGAAATTCAGCCATTTTGATTCTCCGCTCGACTGAGGAAATGTACGCGGTTACGCCTTACGCACGCCGCCGGCACGCGCGGACCTCAAAAGGGGAGGCGCCCTCCCGTGTCATCAAGGTTGCGCCCCGCCCGGATTGGCCCGATATTCGTCACCCCGCCCCGGCAAAAGCCAATCGAAATCGAGAAGCTCGAATTGCCCGGTCCCGATTCCGTCGGGTTACCAGATCTTTTCTGGCAGGCAGCCCATTTAGTCTCCCCGAGCTGCTCTATTTGCTTTTCCGTAACGTTCGATGCGTCTGCACGCCTTGAGTTGTGAATCCTTAAAAAGCCGTTTACGTCGACTGGGGAGAAATGTAAAGAGATGTGACGAAATTGAGACGGGATGGGGCTCCTTGATGGCGCTCTTGGGGCGGCGGGGTACTTTTCGGAAATGTTTTTACATTCGTCGCGATCCGCGGAGCCTTTCCTTCCGCAAAGTGAAGGCGTTGTCGTCGATCTTGACAGAAGGATGCGGGCCAAGCTGGCGTCAAGCCTCACCCATATCTTCGATCGCACGGCCTCGACGCTGGGTATCGAAGACATAGACCTCGGTCCATTGCTCTCCGAGATCACGGCGCATCGGCAGGCGCCATCGGTTTTCGCCAGCTATTTCGAGCTCGTATTCGCCCTGAAGGCGAAGCGCCACGACGAGGCGGCCCGTCTTTGGCGACGGATCGCTGCATCGGTCGGCCGCGCGCCGGTCCTCGAGGTCATGCCGCTGACTGAAGAACGGTTGGGCGAGGACGCCGCCCGCTTCGTCAGGCTTTTGAATGCGGCCGAGAAGGGGCCGATTTATGGGCCGCCCGACCTTTCGCGCTGGCCCGCCTTCGCCACGGGGGTCGCGGAGGCCTTTTCCCTCCTTGAACAAACGGACGCCGCGCTCGCCGCCGAGATTCGCGCGCTGGTTGTGCTGGTGATCGGTTCGGCGCCGCTAAACCCGAGAATGTCATTCGGCGGCGTCACCTCGCTCACCCTTTGGGGCGCCGTCACCCTGAATACCGAACTTCACCGAACGCCGTTGGAGATCCTCGACGAACTCGTTCACGAAGGGGCGCACACGCTGTTGTTCGGCTATGCGGTCGACGAGCGGCTGGTCCGCAACCCCAATTCGCAGCGCTTCGCCTCACCCTTGCGTTCCGACCCCCGCCCGATGGATGGCGTCTTTCATGCAACTTTCGTCTGCGCGCGGTTGTATCTGCTTTATCGCCGTTTGCTCGAGCGCCGACCTGAGGGCCTGCGCGGCTTCGACCCGCGTGCGCTCGAAAGGAAAATGGCTGAGTTGGCGAGCCGTTTCGACGACGGCGCCCGGCTCATCGCCGATAAGGCTAGTTTGACTCCGCTGGGGGAGAAGGTATTGCGCTCGTCCGTCGATTTTATGTCCCATGACGCTGCAGCTTGACCAGAGGGCCCGCGAGGCCGTGATTCATGGCCCGCCGCGCAAGCTCATGGACGGCGCGGCGCCGACAGTCATCGAGAATATCGCCCATCGCGTCGCGGAGGCGCCGGGTGGGCTGATTCGCAGCTTCCAATCCGACGGAACGCTGAGGGAGGAGACTTTCGCCGACGCCTGGCGGCGGTCCGGCGACATCGCCGCCCGATTGCGCAGCCTCGACGTCGGTCCCCGGAGCCAGACGGTGTTGTTGCTGCGCGACCTCCTCGACTTCGTTCCTTGTTTCTGGGCGTCGCTGCGCGTGGGCGCGACCCCGATTCCGTTCACCGGCGTCGCCCACGCCGCCACGGCTGAAGAACTCAAGAACTTGGTCGCGCGCCTGGAACGCCCGGCGGTTGTCGCCGACGCGCCCACGCCCGACCTCGACCGGCTGGCGGCCTTGCTGCCCGACGCCCCGATGCTCCGCCTTTCCTCGCTCTCCGGCAAGGGCGATGAAGGGGAATATGAAGAGCTGGACGGCGACGAGCCTGACATTGTCTGTTTGCTCCCGACCTCGGGCTCGACCGGGACTGTGAAGCTGGTGATGCTTGACCGTCGGGCGATTCTGCGTCGCAATTTTTCGCAGAACTATTCGACGGCCTCGTTGAACGCCAACGTCATGAACGTTTTCCCCTTCGAGGGCATCAGCGGGCTGAGCGCCGTGTTCCTGCGTTATGCAAGTTTGACACAGTTGCATCCGCGCATCCTTACGGCACGCGCATTGGCGATCTTCGAGGCGATCGAACGTTTCGCGATCAGCCGTGTTTACATGACCAATTCGATGGCCGCGCGTCTGGTCGAGGAGGCCGCGAGCGAGGTGAGCAATTTCGATCTCAGTCTGGTCAAAATCGTCGGACTTGGCGGCGAAACGGTCACGCGCCTAGTCGCGACGCGCTTCGCCGCCTTGCTGCGGCAGAGCGGCGCCGGGGACGTGCTGCTCGCCGGCTATGGCTCGACTGAGACGGGTTCCCTGCTTGCCGGAGCGGACCCATCCACCTGTCCTCTGGACGAAGCGGGCGCGCCGATCCTCGGCGGCCCGGCCGCAGGCATTTCGCTCCGGATCGTCGGCGACGATGGCTTGGCGCTTGGCGAAGGCGAGGTGGGGCATGTCGAGGCTTTCGCGCCGCAAACCTTGTTTGCCGGCTATTGGAAGGAGCCGAAACTGAGCCGCGACTGCATGACTGCCGACGGCTGGTACAAAACCGGAGACCTGGGCGCGATCAACGACGGGGGCTTTTCGTTTCGCGGCCGCGCAAAACAAACCCTGGTCATCGGCGGGCGGAAATTCTCACTCGACGACATCGACGCCTGCCTTCAAAGCGACGCGGATATTGACCGGCAGACCGTATCCTTTGTGTTTCGGGATAGCGCCGACGCGACCGACGGACTTGGAGTCGCGATCGCTCTCTGTGAAGGCGAGGCGCTCGATGGCGTTTCGACCGACGGGATTCGCCGTGCGCTTGTCCGCCGCTATGGCCTTGCGCCCGCTGTCGTGACGCCGGTTCGATCCGGAGAATGGCCGCTCACCGCCACCGGCAAAGTCGACCGCAAGGCGCTTGCCGAGCGGGCGGCGAAGGCCGGCGCAAGTCTGAACGGGGAAACGGCGAGCCGCGCGCCTGACAGCGTCGACAATGAAATCCTGGCTTCGCTTTGGCGCGACGCTTTGAACCTCGCGCGCGGCTTCGGCGTCAACGATCACAGGTTTTCCGACGGCGGTGACGATTTCGGCCGCGACGACAACTTTTTCGATTGCGGCGGCGATTCCCTGCGCGCGTCAACCCTGTTGATGGGCGTCGAGAAGCGGTTCAAGCGCCAAATCGCGCTTCGTGAGTTTTTCGAGCTTCCGACGTTCAACAATCTTGTCCGCTTGGTGCAAAGCGCTTCGGCGCCGCCGGCAAACGACCAGGACGGGACCCTTTGGAGGCTGCCTTATGCAACCACTCGCGGGATATTGTCCTATGTCGAAGCCTGGAACGGCGAGCGGGTCTCCGAAGATCGTCTAATGCTCGGCGCGAACCGGCATGGTTCGTCGCCTCCGCTATTTTGCGTCCTTCAGGAGGATTACGAGTTCCAATACCTCGCCACGGCGCTGGGTCCGCAGCAGCCGGTTTATGCATTTCGTTCGCTCGCTCACGTCGACAATTACGACGAGGATCTGATCCAGGCGCTGGCGCTGCGCTATGTCAGCAACATTCTGCAGGCCCATCCGGACGGACCGCTGTTTCTCCTGGCCTATTGCCAGGCCTGCAGGATCGCCATCCCGATGGCGCAGCATCTCCTGCGCCGCCGCCGTCATCTGCCTCTGCTTATTCTGGTCGACTGGACCACGGAGCCTTTGTCCTACCCTGGCGAGGCGCTGCTTCTCTACGGGCGGGACAGCCCCTACAATCCCAAATTTGCTTCCTTCAATCCGGAACCCGCCTGGCGACGGATGTTCGGGGACTTCTCCTGCGCCGTGGTGGACGGAGACCACGACGATGACACCCTTTTTCGCCCGAACCCGGTGTCGCTGGCTGGCGAAGTCGCGCAACGCTGCGCACAGGCTCTCAATCGATCGCGCCCATTCGCGCCGTTGGAGGACTGCGCCGTCGAATTCGCTGTCGCGAAGGCGCCCGGGCGCGCTCGGCCCGGCGCGCGGCTGCGCTTCGAAATATCGGTTAAAAACATCGGCAAGACCGCGATCGGCGGCGAGCATACGAACCTTCGCGTGGGCGGTTTCTGGACCAGCGACCGCGCGGTTCATGGTCCCCGCTTCATCGAGGCGACGCTATTGCCGGAAATCGCGCCGGGAGCCGTCTCGGTCAAGGACATCTTTGTTCCTGCGCCTGACAAGGACGGCAAATTCGAACTCGCTCTCGATCTGTTCGAGGAGCGGGGGCATTCGTTGATCGGACTCGGCGCCGCGCCCACCGGCGCGCGGGTCAAAGTCAGGCGCATTTCGACCCGCATCCGGAATATTGTCGGGCATCCGTTTTCGCCGGGGCGCGGCTCGCGGCCTCCCTAGCCGATCTCCGACGGTTTCGTGTCCGGCGGGCCGCCTAGGAGATCGGCGACCCAGCGGCTCGACGGGTGATAGCTGCAGAAAGTGAGGATCGCGAGCACGATCGGGACGCCGATGAAGGCGCCGAAGACCCCCCATAGGAAGGTCCAGAAGAAGACCGCAAACAACACGACCGAAGGCGACATCGCGAGCACGGCCCCCGATACGCGCGGCTCGATATAGCTGCCGACCACGAACTGGATGATGTTGAGGCAGACGAAAACGCCGATGACCGCCTGCCAGGAGGCGAATTGCGCCATCGCCAGCAGGGTCGGAAACAGGGTGGCGACGAACGGGCCGATGAATGGAATGTAGTTGAGCGCGAACGCGATCACGCCCCATTCGAGCGCGAATTGCAGTCCGGCGATCCAGGCGAACGCGCCGACGAGCACGCCGGTCGCCAGGCTCATCTGGGTCCTCACCTCCATGTACTTGCGGATCTTCCGGGCGGTCGCCGCGGTCGCCGCCAGAAGGATCTCGGCGTTCTCCTTGCTGACGTAGGTCTCGACCCGGCGCCGAAGGTCCTCGACCTCCATCAATCCGAGGATGACGTAGACGAGCGCAATCAGCCAGAAGCTGAGCGTGGTGTTGACCCGGCCGGTCACCTGGCTCACCCAGCGAAGGACCCAGCCGACGTTGAAATGCTCGCTCCACAAGCCCGCGACTGAAATGCCGTGGCCCTCGAGCCAGGCGATTGCGCCATCGTAGAGCGCCTGGTAGCGCGCCGCGTCGGCGATCAGCGATCGTCCCACCCGGCCAAAGCCCCATATGACCAGCGACGCAAAGGCGAGGCAGGCGGCGACGGTCACGGTCATGGTGATCGCAAGCGCGATGAGCGCCGGCATCCGCGCCTTGAGCCAGCTGTGCAGCGGCCAGACGATGGCGATGATGAACAGGGCCAGCGCCAGCGGGGCGAAGACCGCGCTCGCCTGATAGGCGGCGGCCGAGACCACCACCGCCGCGATGATCCCGACCGAGACCCCGAGCCCCGAGTCGCGAGCCATGCAAAAAGTTCCCGGAACGCTGACGTCCCGCAAGGGTCAGGACTTGGCTCTTGTGCCCGAACGCGGCCGCCCTGTACAGGCGATGGCCGAGTCAGAGGCTCGGTTCTCCGGCGTCCGCCGATGAACCAGGATCAAGCAGATTTGTCCGGGCCCTGCCAAGGTTTCGGCTCGGGCTGACAAATGACGATTGACTGCCAAATCGGCAGGGTTAGGCTTTTTGACCGGGGAGCATTGCCGCTCGCACGTCGAGGGGTCGAGCGAGGAGGCGCGCAAAGCAATGCCGATCAAAAATCGGATCGCCGAAATGCACGACGAGATTGCCGCTTGGCGTCGCGATTTCCATGAGAATCCCGAGCTCCTGTACGAAACCAGGCGCACGGCCGCGATTGTCGCGGCGAAATTGCGCGAATTCGGCTGCGACGAGGTGGTCGAGGGGATCGGACGCACCGGGGTGGTCGGGTTGATCAGGGGTCGCAGCGACGCCAACGGGCGGGTGATCGGCATCCGCGCCGACATGGACGCGCTCCCGATCATGGAGGCGACCGGTCTGCCTTACGCCTCGAGGACACCCGGCCTGATGCACGCCTGCGGTCACGACGGACACACCGCGATGCTGCTCGGCGCCGCCAAATATCTGGCCGAGACCCGCAACTTCGACGGCGCGGCGGCGGTAATCTTCCAACCGGCGGAGGAGGGCGGCGCGGGCGGCAAGGCGATGGTTGACGACGGCCTGATCGACCGCTTCCGCATTCGTGAGATCTACGGAATGCACAATTCGCCGAGCTTGCCTCTGGGCGCATTCGCCATCCGGCCCGGCCCGTTCTACGCGGCGACCAACTCGTTCACCATCGCCGTCATCGGACGCGGCGGCCATGCGGCGCGACCCCACGCGACGGTCGACCCGACGCTCATCGCCAGCCATCTCGTGCTGGCGCTGCAATCCATCGTGTCGCGCAACGCCGATCCGATGCATTCGATCGTCGTCTCAGTCACCAGCTTCCGCACCGCGACCGACGCCTACAACGTGATCCCCGAAACAGTCGAACTGCGCGGGACCGTGCGCACTTTCGATCCCGAGCTCCGCGCGCATGCGGAGACGCGGGTCAAGGCGATCGCGGCTCATACGGCCGAAGTCTATGGCGGCCGCGCCGAGGTCGTCTGGGAGAGGGGCTATCCCGCGATGGTCAATCACGAGACGGAGACTGGCTTTGCCGTGGAGGCGGCGCGCCGAGTCTCGGCGACCGTCGATCCTCACGCGGCGGCTGTCATGGGCGGCGAGGACTTTGCGTACATGCTGGAGGCTTGTCCCGGCGCCTATATCCAGGTTGGCGCCGGCGGCGGCGCGGGTCTTCATCACCCCGCTTACGATTTCAACGACGAGGTGATTCCGTCCGGCGCGTCCTATTGGGCTGAACTCATCGAGAGCCGACTGCCGGTCGGCTAAAGGCGCCGTCTTCGACCGGTCCCGGCGCGGTTCGATTGCGCTCGCAGCGCTGGGCGCGATAATGGACGCCCCATGTGCAACCTTTACAGCCTGACCAAGGGCCAGTCGGCGATCCGCGATCTCTTCAGCGTGAAGCACGACCGCACCGGCAACCTGCCGCTGTTTCCGGGGATCTTTCCCGACCAGCTCGCGCCGATCGTTCGCCGCCGGCCGGACGGCGAGCGCGAGCTCGTCACGGCGCGGTGGGGCATGCCCGGGCCGCCGCAGTTCGGCGGCCAGCCGGTGACCAACATCCGTAACGTGACCAGCCCGCATTGGCGGGGATGGCTCGGCGCGCGAAACCGCTGCATCGTCCCGGCGACGTCGTTTTGCGAATATGCCGACACGAAGCCGCGCAAGACGCCGACCTGGTTCGCCCTTGGAGAGGATCGGCCGCTGTTCGCGTTTGCGGGTCTTTGGACACGCTGGCGGGGCGTGCGCGGCCCGAAGAGCGCGCCGGTCGAGGGCGAGCACGAGCTCTATGGATTTCTGACCACCGCCGCCAACGCCGTCATTGCGCCCGTCCATCCGCAGGCCATGCCGGTCATTCTGACGACGCCGGCGGAAGTCGATCTTTGGCTCGAAGCGGAGGCGCCCGCCGCGCTCGCGCTGCAACGGCCGCTGCCCGACGACGCGCTCGGCATCGTCGCCAAGGGCGAGAAGGAGGACGGCGCCGCCGCCTGACGAGCGAACTGGCGCGCGGACGGCGGGGCTGGCGGAGGCTGGCAAAACTCGTCAGTCTTGATCGATTCGGGCCCGCGGCCGAAGAGAGGACCTGCCAATGCCGTCGCGTCCATTCTGGAAAGGCTACATGAAGCTCTCCCTGGTCACCTGTCCGGTGGCCATGACGCCGGCGACCAGCGAGGAGGATAAGGTTCGCTTCCACGTGTTGAACCGCCGCACCGGCAACCGAATCCTCAGCCAGTCGGTCGACGCCGAGACTGGGCGGCCGGTCGGCGAAGACGACGAGGTCAAGGGCTACGCGAGAGGCGAGCGCGATTACGTGCTGCTCGAGGATGACGAACTGGAATCGATCGCGCTCGAAAGCGTCCGCACCATCGACATCGAGACCTTCGTCGCCGCCGACAGCATCGACTGGATCTGGTACGACACGCCCTATTATCTTACCCCCGACGATCCGGTCGGAGAGGAAGCCTATTGCGTCATTCGCGACGCGATGCGCTCGACTGCGATGGTCGGCGTATCCCGGCTCGTCCTCAATCGCCGCGAACGGGCGGTGATCCTGAAGCCGCGGGACAATGGCATTGTGCTGTGGACGCTCAGGTTCGGCGACGAAGTGCGCGATCCGGGCGAATATTTCGCCGCGATCCGCGAGGTCAAGCCCGACCCGGAGCTGACGCGGCTCGTTGGCGGCCTCGTCAAGTCGCGCAAGAAAGGCTGGAGCCCGGAGATGGTCGCCGATCCGGTGCAGGCGAAGCTCATCGACATCATCGAGGCGAAGAAGAAGGGCGCGAAAAAGGCTAAGGCAAAACCGAAGGCTGACCCCGAACCCCCGAGCAACGTCATCAACATTATGGACGCGCTGCGCCGAAGCGTCGCCGCGGCCAAAAAGCCGAAAGGGCGGGTTTGATCACCGCTTCCGGGCCGTCTTCCCCTTCCGCGCCTCGATCGGCGCTGCGGCGGCGCGAAAATCCGCCCATGGATCGGCGGCGAGCGAGGCGAGGCGGGTCGGCGTGTTGCGGACGGTGAAATAGGCCGATCCGATTTCGGGCGCGAGCTCGTCCCAGCCGAGCGGCATGGACACCGGGGCTCCGGGCCGGGCGCGGGTGGAGTAGGCGGCGACCGCGGTCATGCCCCGCTGGTTGCGCAAATAGTCGATAAGAATTTTGCCGTGACGCCGCGCCTTCGGGATCGTCGACACGAACCGGTCGGGGCTGTCGGCCGCCATCGCGTCGGCGATCGACTTCGTGAACGCCTTGACGGCCGGCCATTCGGCCTTCGGCTTCACGGGCGAAACGACATGCAGCCCCTTGCCGCCCGAGGTCTTGACGAATGCCGCAAGGCCCGCGTCCTTCAGTCGAGCACGAACCTCTTCCGCGGCCGCAATGACCGACGTCCAATCCACGTCCTCGCCTGGATCGAGATCCATCACGATCATGTCCGGCCGCTCCCAGTCGACGGCGGTCGACCCCCAGGGATGGATTTCGAGCGCCGCCGACTGCACAAGCGCCATCAGGCCGTCGAAGTCGCGAATGCTGATCAGCGCTTCCGGCTCCGCCGGATCCTTGACGAGAGCGATGTTGCGATTGAGACCCTTCCAGGCATGTTTCTGGAAGAACGACTGGCCGCCAATTCCGTCCGGACAGCGCACCAGAGCAAGCGCCCGGCCGACGATGAAGGGCTTCATCAACGGCCAGGCCTCGGCATAATAGTCGGCGAGGCCTTCCTTGGTGACGCCGACATCGGGCCAATAGACGCGATCGGGATGGGTCAGCGTGACGTTGCTCGTCGGACGTTCAGGCGCGGCGTGGGTGGCCATGGGCGACTCGCGGATGATCTCGCGCGCCGGCTTATCGTCGCGCAAGCCTTGAAAGGATGCCTGGCGCAGAAGGCCGTCCGCGGTCCAGCCGCGGAAATCGACCTCGGCCGCGAGCTCCGGCCGAACGAAGCGAACGCCGCGGGCCTCGTTGGCGCTGAGGCGGGCGGCGAACGGACTCGAGGGAGTGCGCATCGCCTCGAGCCGGGCGTAGAGCGCCTCGGCGACGTCTGAGGAAAAACCGGTCCCGACGCGACCGACATAGCGCAGCGCCTCCCCGTCGTAGACGCCGAGGACCAGCGAGCCGATCGCCTTGCGCCCGGTCGTCGAGGGAACATAGCCGGCGATGACGAACTCCTGCCGGGAAGAGCACTTGCATTTGACCCAACTCTTGCCGCGGCCGGAGGCATAGGCGGACTGAGTGAGCTTCGAGACGATGCCTTCAAGAGCGAGCGCGCAGGCGCGCTGCAGCACCAGCCGGCCGTCCTCCTCGAAGTGGGTGCTGAAGCGGACGGCGCCGCCCCTGGGTCCAACCAGCCGGCTAAGCAGCTCCTTGCGGCGGACCAGCGCCGCTTCGCACAGGTCATATCCGTCGAGATAGAGGCAATCGAACGCATAGTAGACGAACCGGTCCCGACGTCCCTCGCTGAGGTCGGCTTGCAAGAGCGAGAACTCGGACACGCCGCTTGTGTTCTCGACCACCAGTTCGCCGTCGAGTAAGGCGTTGCGCACGGGCAGGTCACGAAGCGCCTCCGGAACGGCGCCAGCGAATTTCTCTGTCCAATCGAGCCCGCCCCGGGTCCACAAGGTCACCCGGCCGTCCTTAATCCGCGCCTGGAGCCGATAGCCGTCGAACTTGATCTCGTGCAGCCACCTATCGCCCCCCGGAGGCGATTTCGCCAGCGTCGCGAGCATCGGCTCGACGAAGCCGGGCATAGCGGCCCTGGTCGCGCCCTCGACCGCGGCCGGGTCCGCCGCCGTCCGCCGAGGCGCGCCGGCATTCGGCTCGCCGGCTCCGTCGCGATGGTCGGCCCGCTCGATCTTTCCCGTTTTCGACGACCAGCCCGGAGGCTCGCCCGCCACGTCGTCGATCAGACGTCCGGTCTTGACCAATTCTGGCCGTTCTTCGAGGATATCGGGATCTTCGGCGGCGCGCGCGTATTCGTCCTCGCCCTTGATCAGAAGCCAATTCTCGCGTTTCTCGCGCGGCTTGGCGCGCATCCTGACCAGATGCCAGCGGCCCTTGAGCTTCATGCCGTGAAGCTCGAATTCGAGATGGCCCTTCTTCAAGCCCCGGTGCGGGTCGCCAATCGGGGTCCACGCGCCTCGATCCCAAACGATGACGGAGCCGCCGCCATATTCGCCTTCGGCGATCGTTCCTTCGAAATCGGAATATTCGAGCGGGTGATCCTCGACCGCGACCGCAAGGCGCTTCTCGCCGGGGGCCAGGCTCGGGCCGCGGGTCACCGCCCAGCTCTTCAGCACGCCGTCCAAGGCGAGGCGAAAATCGTAGTGCAGCCGGGTCGCGTCGTGCTTCTGTACGACGAAGAGATCACTGTTCTCGAGCGGCTCGCGCCCCTTGGGCTCGGCTGTCGCTTTGAAATTGCGCTTGCGTCGATAGGCTTCGAGCGCCATCGGTCAGCCCGCCTTGCGGCGCGGAGAAGCGGCCTTTGCTTTCGCCGCGCCGCGCGCGCCTGTCCGCTTTCTCGCGGGCGCTTTTGCGCCCCGGGGGTTCGCGGCGCGGGCGCTGTCGCGCAAGGCCTGCATGAGGTTGACGACCGTTTCGCTTTGCGGCGGGGCCCGCTTCGGGATCGCTTTGCCCTGGAGCTTCAGCCTGACGAGTTCCGTCAGCGTACCCTCGTAGCGATCGTGGAACCCGCGCGGATCGAACGCGCCCTCCTTGGTCCTGATGATGTGAATGGCGAGATCGAGCATCTCGCCGGCGATCTTTTTCGCTGGGACCGTCGAGAAGACCTCGTGAGCCGAACGCACTTCATAGTCGAAATTCAGCGTCGTGGCGGCGAGGCCCTTGTCAACGGGGCGGATGAGGAGCGTGCGGATGCGCCGGAACAGCACTGCCCGAGCGACTGCCGCCGTCTTGGCCGCGCGCATCCCCTCGCGCATGAGCGTGAACGTTTCGTCGGCGCTGGGGTCGGACGGCCCGAGATAATAGGGCTTGTCGAAATAGAGCTCGTCGACCGCGGCAAGATCGATGAACGCTGAGACGGCAAGCGTCTTGTCGCCGTGCGGAACGACCGCGGCGATCTCGTCGGGCTCGACCGAGACATATTCGTCCTTGCCAACTTCGTATCCCTTGACCTGATCGTCGCGTTCGACCGTCTTGCCGGTCTCGGCGTCGACGAACTGGCGGCGAATCCGATGACCGGTCGTTCGATTGATCATGTGCAGGGCGATGCGCTCAGTCGTCGAGGCGGCGGCGTAGAGGGCGACCGGACAGGTCACCTCCGCGATCTTCAGGAAGCCTTTCCAGCTTGCCCTCGGCGGCAACTTCGACCTCGCGAGGCTTCAAGAGCGGCTTGAGCCGTCGAGGATTTAAACTCTTTCAACGCCGGGCGGTCAAACTTTGCTCCAATCCGTCGATGCGGTTAGGGAGCGCGACGGCGTGTGCGAGGCGCGCCCTTGAGCCCACGTCCGCAGTTGGACGCGTGCCGCCCCAGGCACGATCGAGGCCCCCCAGTCGCCAAACGAGACTGGATTGCAATGCGTCGATACAATTGCGCGCAAAAAAAGCCCCGGATCGGTCGGAACGTTTTGCGCCGGAGACGCGTTCTCGTCTCGGGTTTGGCCTCGCGACTGATGCAGCGGGGTGGGGGGCATCAGTGCGCGAAGGCCGGCGACCGGAACCAATCGCGCGGGTAGATGAGATTCCCGATCTTCGCCCCATTGATCCTCTTCGGCAGATTTCGACGTGGTCGCTCGCGATTTTAGCGACGGTCGCGGTCGGCTTCGTCCTCTACGTCGCACGCGAGATCATGCTCCCGGTGGTAGCGGCTTTCGTTGTCGGAATCATGCTGGGGCCGGCGGCGCGAAGACTGGAATCACTGCGCGTTCCGCGGCCCATTGCAGCCTTGCTGCTGGTCGCCGGGGTGACCCTGATCATTGGATTTGTAATCCTGTCGATCGTGCCACGCGTGTCCGAGCTCACGAGCGGACTGCCCGGCATCGTCCAGTCACTGAAAGAAAAGCTGCACGTATTCGATGGTCTGGTCCAAGAATGGCGCCGTGTCACTTCTGATGTGGCCGAGAGTCCGAGCGGCGACGCCGTCACGCTGCCTCTGCCGGGAATTTCCTGGGTGCCGTCGACGATCTCCATTCTATTGCCGCCGATCACCGGATTTTTGTTCTTTCTCGTGGTGCTCCTTCTTTTTATCGGCGCATGGCCGGACTTGCGCCGCGCCCTGGTCATGACGTTCGCGAGCCGCGATTCAAGGCTGACGGTGCTCAAGATCCTGAACGAAATCGAATCCGGATTGGCCAGTTATCTGCTGATCGTAACGCTGATCAATGTGTGCGTCGGGGCGCTGACCGGCGTGATTTGCGCGCTGACCGCAACGCCGAATGCGATTGGTTTCGGCGCTTTGGCGGCAGCGCTGAATTTCATCCCGATCATCGGACCGATCGCGACCTTCGTGGTTCTGGTCCTGGTCGGCGCCGTCACCGCCCCGACCCTCGCCGTGGGCCTCATTCCGGCGGCTGGATTCGCTCTTCTGATCGTCGTCGAAGGGCAGTTCGTAACTCCCAGCATCATCGGGCGTCATTTGGAGCTCAACGCCCTCGCAGTCTTGCTGTCGCTCGCCTTCTGGACCTGGCTTTGGGGACCGATGGGAGCATTCCTTTCATCGCCGATCCTGATGGTGGCGCTGATCCTCAAACAGCGTTTGTACGTTGACGAGGAACGCTGACTTAGGCCACAGGCGGCTTGCGATCCGCGATCGCGAGAGTCATCGAGCCGTCTCCGACGACGATCGCCGCTTTCAGCAACGAAACCCGACATGCGTCAATTCGTCGACATCCTTCGCGTTCCGACGCCCGGCCGCGGCCTCGTGGAGATTACCGGCGCTGTCCTCGATTGGCTGAAAACCCAGGAGGTTGAAGCAGGCCTCCTGACCCTGTTCTCGAGACACACCTCGGCCGGATTGCTCATTCAGGAGAACGCCGCGCTCGACGTCCGCGCCGATCTCGAGGCCTTCTTCGACTGCCTGGCGCCGGAGCCGGCGGGGCGATATTGGCACGCAGACGAAGGCGCCGACGACATGCCCGCGCATATCCGCACGGCGCTGACCGGCGTGCAGCTCGCCATTCCGATCAGGGACGGCCGGCTCGCATTGGGAACCTGGCAGGGAATTCTATCTCTTCGAACATCGGCGCGCCCCACACAACCGGGAGATCGCCGTGCATTTGATTGGTTCGTGAGGTCGCTGGACCCGCTCGAGGCCATGCGCGCGTTATTGAACTTTCGTCGTAGAGATTCAATGCGCGCAGCCCGGCGCATCCAAGAGCAACATGTGCAATCCGTTCTGTTTACGGCAACGCACAAATGCGCAGCGAGTTTGTGTTTTTTCCGAACAGGCTGCAATTCGAACGACTTGCGCGAACAACGTAAACAACTGACGGTCGACGAGTTTAAATTGGCCGGCCTTTAGTCGTGCGACGCACAATTTAACGGGGCTTGGGCGGCCGAAGGGTTTCTTGTGGATGAAACTTTGGTGACACCGGGAACGCTATATTTTTGTGGACGTTTGCCGAAGACTATGGTTAACCCAACACGCCGCGACGGGCGTGAACCTGGGCCTTCGGGTTGAGAACCCCCTTCAACCCGTTGAGTGACGCGGCACTATGGAGGCGACGCGAATAGCACCGGCCGGGAGGGCTTGCAGCAAGTTCATCTGGCAAACCTGTCGCTTCCAGAAAACTGGGCGGTCCGAGTGCTGCCGCGTTCGGGCCGCCCAGCCTTCTCGCAACCAACGATTGCAGTCGGGCCGGCCGCGTCCGCGCGCTTTGTCTCAGGCGGGTAGCAATACGCCCTTCGTGTGACGCCACTGCGAATGCGCCGCCTCTGGCGGGTTTCCAGGCCGGGGGCTGGCCACGTTCTCGCCGCGATTGGGCGTCACTGCTCGCGACTGGAATGCGGCGGACGGCGGACGTCTTCGACAGCGAATCATCCCCTGCGCCACTCGGCAGCGTTGGCGTGTGGCGCTCGTATTGAGCGCGCGGAGACCGGAATTCATTAGCGAATTCGAAACGAAGCAGGTCAATAGTGCGCGGCAGGGGCGATGGTTCGGAAATATTTTGCCGCCGCGGTGGGTGTCGGCGTTCGAAACTCGAAACTTGCTCTTGTCCGCAGCCGAGTAAGCGTGATGAGCGTTCCGGGCTTTGAACCGCGCGTCTATGCGGGCAAACGGAGATGGCGAGGCGCAGCGAGCCTCGCCATGAGCGCTTTTGCGCTCGCGGGTTGCGCCAGCCAGAGCCCGCAGATCTCCTATTCTCACGGCCACGAGCATTTCGCTCAAGGCAAATATGGCCACGCCAGCCCGAAGGTCGTGGCCGATGGCCAGCCGGTGCCGCGCGGCGGCGGGCAATATCTGGTCGGCCGTCCCTACACCGTCGCCGGCCACCGGTATTACCCTTCGGAAGATCCCTCATATAACGCCGTCGGGATGGCTTCCTGGTACGGCGCGGCGTTCCATGGCCGGCGTACCGCCAACGGCGAGGTCTACGACATGGCCTCGCTTTCCGCCGCCCATCCGACGATGCCGCTGCCGAGCTACGCGCGGGTGACCAACCTTGGCAACGGCTATTCGATCATCGTGCGCGTCAACGACCGCGGTCCCTATCATGGCGGACGGGTGATGGACGTGTCCTCGCGGGTCGCCGAGGTTCTCGATTTCAAGGGCGCCGGCACGGCCAAGGTCAAGGTCGAGTATGTCGGGCGCGCGCCGATGGAGGGGTCGGACGACTCGTATTTGCTGGCGAGCCTGCGCACCGACGGATCGCCTGCCGACATGATCGGCTATCCGGCTCCCGTGATGGTGGCCGCCGCGGAGACCCAGACGATCTTCTCGTTCTTTTCCGGCCGCGGCGCGCAACAGACGCCCGCGCCGCCACCAGAGCCCGCCCCGTCGCCGCCTGAGCCCGCCCAGCCGGCGAACGAACCCGTGCCGGCGCCCGAGCCCCAACCGATGCAGGTTGTGGCGGCCGCGGAGGCGCCCGCGCCCGAACCCCCGCTGCCCCCAGAGCCGCGTCCGGTTGCGATTCGGCAGCCGCAAGGCCCCGTTCCTTTGCCTCCCTCGCGCCCGTACGATCTCGGCTCCAATCGCAGCGCTCTCATCGTTGCGGCCGCCGTCCCTTCGCGCGCCGTCATGCCGCCGCGCCGGCCCGATCTCCAGGCGAGCGCCGAAAAAGCGCTCTACTTCGCCGCCCTCGCCGACAAGCGGAAAAAGCCAGCCCCGCCGCGCGCCTTCGACCGCGTGAAGCCGGCAAAATCGACCCTGACCGGCGACTGAGCGGCTACCATCGGGCGCGCGCTTGCCAAGACTTTTCGATCCGCGCAGATAGGCGCGCGAGCGGCATGGGCGCTCCGGCGCTTTGACAAGGATATGCGGTGGTCTCCTCTCGGCGCGGTTTGACCGGGGTTGCGGCGAGAGGAACGGCGCGCGCAGGCGCGCAAATGACCGAGCCGGGAAAGGGTCGCTTCATCACCCTCGAGGGCGGCGAGGGCGCCGGGAAGTCGGTCCAGGCCAAGCGGCTTGAGGCGCGCCTGGCGGCGCTCGGACTTGGCGTCGTCCGCACGCGCGAGCCCGGCGGCTCGCCGGGCGCCGAGGCGCTGCGCGAAGCGATCCTCTCCGGCTTCGCCGCCGAGTTCGGTCCCGCCGCGCAGGCGCTCATGTTCGCCGCCGCCCGCGTCGACCATCTCGACAAGACGATCCTGCCGGCGCTCAAGACCGGCGCCTGGGTCATCTCTGATCGGTTCGCCAATTCGACCCGGGCTTATCAGGGCGCGGCGGGGAATTTGCCGCCGGACTTCATCGCCTCGCTCGAGCGTCTGACCGTGGGCGCGAACAGACCCGATCTCACCCTGATCCTCGACCTTCCGCCGGAAATCGGCCTCGAGCGGGCGGCCAGGCGAAGGCAGGGCAGGGGACATCCCGACCGGTTCGAATCGCAGGGCCTCGCCTTTCATAAAACCCTGCGGCGCGCGTTCCTCGACGTCGCCGCCGCCGAGCCTGGGCGCTGCGCCGTCATCGACGCCGGCGGAAGCAAAGATGAGGTCGCCGCCGCCATCTGGGACATGGTCGAGGGGAGACTCGATCCGGCGGGCGCGCTCAGGGTCAGCGGCGCATGAGGAAAACCGAAAGCGACGACCTCCCGGAAGCCGACGCCTTCCCCGGCGCGCCCCATCCGCGTCGTGCGACGTCGCTGATCGGCCATGCAACCGCCGAAGCGGAGCTGCTCTCGGCCTATCGCGACGGCCGCCTTGCCCACGCCTGGCTGATGGGCGGCCCGGAGGGGATCGGCAAGGCGACGCTCGCCTGGCGGTTCGCCCAATTCGTGCTCGCCAACCCCGATCCGGCCGCAACGGCGGTGCGCCAGGCCCGCGATCTCAGCGTCGATCCAAACCATTCGGCGGCGCGGCTGCTGGCCGGGCTCGCCCATCCCGATTTCGCCCTCATCCGGCGCGAATGGCGGGGGGCGACGAAACGGCTCGCGAGCGAAATATCGGTCGAAGCCGTGCGGCTCGGATTGCAGGTCTTTCAGCTTTCGGCCGCCTTCGACGGCTGGCGGATCGTGATCGTCGATTCTGCCGAGGACCTCAATCGCAATAGCGCCAATGCGTTGCTGAAAATGGTTGAGGAGCCGCCGCAACGGTCGCTGATCCTCATCGTCTCCCACCGGCCGGGCCAGGTCTTGGCCACCATCCGGTCGCGCTGCCGCCGCTTGCGGCTCGATCCGCTCACCGACGCCGAGGTCGTCGAGGCGGTGACCGGCCTTGGGGCGCCGCGGAGCGACGCTGGCTCCGCCAAGATCGACGCCGCCGCCAAGCGCGCCGGCGGATCGGTTCGCGAGGCGCTGGCGCGGCTGGCTTCGGAATCGGATGGCGTGGGCGCGCTGATCGATTCCATCGTCGCCGGCTTGCCGCGCCCGGATCCCCGCACGGTCGCCAAACTCGCCGATGCGATCGGCGGACACGCTGGCGACGAGGCCTACCGGGCCTTCCATCGCGAGCTCTACGACTGGCTCGCCTCTTACGCCCGCGAGCTCGCGCCGCCGTCCGCCCGGATCGAGGAGATCGCTGAGCTTTGGGACCGCATCCGCGCCGCCGAGCGTGAGACCGAAGCGCTCAATCTCGACCGGAAGCTCCATCTTCTGGCGCTCGTCGCCGAGATCGCCGCGAGCGCTCCCCGACACTGAAAGCCTGGATGTTCATCGCCGAAAAAATGCTCTAGGACGGCGCGCATGAGCCGGTTCTACATCACCACGGCGATCCCTTACGCCAACGGCGCGCCGCATATTGGCCACGCATACGAGCGCATCGCCACCGACGCGATCCAGCGATTCATGCGGCTCGATGGGCGCGAGACGCTGTTCGTCACCGGCCTCGATGAGCACGGCCTCAAGGTCCAACAGGCGGCCGCGCGCGAAGGCGTGACGCCGCAGGCGTTCGTCGACGGCGTCGCCAAGTTGTTCGCGGCGATGGGCGAGCTTCTCAACGCGCGCGCCGACGACATCGTGCGCACGACCGAGCCGCGCAACGACCGGGCGTCCGAGGCGATCTGGGAGCGCATGGCCGCGAACGGCGACATCTACCTGTCGAAATATTCGGGCTGGTATTCAGTGCGCGATGAAGCCTATTTCGACGAAAGCGAGCTGACCGACAGCCCGGACGGAACAAAGCTCGCGCCGAGCGGCGCGCCCGCCGAATGGGTCGAGGAGGAGAGCTATTTCTTCAAGCTGTCGGCTTACGCCGAAAAGCTGCTGGCTCATTACGAGGCCCATCCCGAATTCGTCACGCCGCAGTCCTATCTCAATGAGATCGTCGCGTTCGTGAAGCGCGGGCTCTCCGATCTCTCGATCAGCCGCGCCACCTTCGACTGGGGCGTGCCTGTCCCCGGCGATCCGAAGCATGTGATGTATGTCTGGGTCGACGCGCTGACCAACTACATCACCGCCACCGGTTTCCCCGACGACGGGCCAAGAGCCAAGTTCTGGCCGGCTGACGCCCATGTGATCGGCAAGGACATCACCCGTTTTCACGCCATTTACTGGCCGGCGTTTCTGATGTCCGCGGGCCTGTCCGTTCCGCGGCAGGTGGTCGTGCACGGCTTCCTGTTCAACCGCGGCGAGAAGATGTCGAAGTCGGTAGGCAACGTGGTGAGTCCGGCGAGCCTGGTCGCCGCTTACGGGCTCGATCCCGTGCGCTATTTCTTCCTGCGGGAGGTCCCGTTCGGCCAGGACGGCAGCTATTCGCACGAGGCGATCGTCGCCCGCATGAACGCCGATCTCGCCAACGATATCGGCAATCTGGCGCAGCGCTCGCTGACGATGATCGCCAAGAACTGCGCCGGCCGCGTTCCCGACTGGCGCGGGGCGGAGCCGGGACCTGAGGATCTCGCGATGCTGGCGCGAGCGGATGCGCTCATCGGCGAAGGGCGCCGTTACATGGAGAACTTTGCGCTTCATCTCTATATCGGCGCTGTCTTCGAAGTCGTGTCAGAGGCCAATCGCTATTTCTCCAACGCGGAACCGTGGCGGCTCGCCAAGTCCGATCCGGCGCGCATGGGGCTCGTACTCTACGTGACGATCGAGACCTTGCGCATCGCCGCGATCCTGCTGCAGCCGGCCATGCCGGCGAGCATGGCCGCGCTCGTCGACCTTCTCGGCGTCGAGCCGGAGGCGCGCACCTTCGCGGCGGTCGACGCCGGCCCCGCGGCCGGTCGTCTCGACGCCCCGCATCGACTCGAGCCGGGCAGGGCGCTCCCCGCCCCGGCCCCGATCTTTCCCCGCTACGTCGATGAGGAGCCGGGGAAGTGAGGCGGGCCGCGCCGTTCCTTCCCCAGCGGAGCTGGGGAAGGCCATGACCCTCATCGACAGCCATTGCCACCTGGATTTCCCCGACTTCGCCGGCGATCTCGACGCGGTCGTTGAGCGGGCGCGCGCGGTCGGCGTCGAGCGAATGATCACCATCGGCACGCAGGTCGCGAAGGCCGCGCGGGTCGCCGAAATCGCCGAGCGGTACGACGATGTTTTTTTTACCGTCGGCACCCATCCGCATGAGGCGGCGGGCGAAGGGGCGGCGGA
Source organism: uncultured Alphaproteobacteria bacterium (assembly GCA_963794155.1). Classification (GTDB taxonomy): domain Bacteria; phylum Pseudomonadota; class Alphaproteobacteria; order Rhizobiales; family Beijerinckiaceae; genus Roseiarcus. Next base: position 61,350 of record CAWCCX010000018.1, read on the forward strand.
CTTCGCCGCCATGCGCAAATTCGCCGAGCACCCCAAATGCGTCGGCATCGGCGAAGCGGGCCTCGATTATCACTATGATTATGCCCCGCGCGACGTCGCCAAGCAGGTGTTTCGCGGCCAGATCGTGCTCGCTCGCGAACTCGGCCTGCCGCTCGTCATTCACGCGCGCGACGCCGACGACGACATTGCCGAAATTCTGACCGACGAGATGGGGCAGGGGCGGTTCAGCGCCCTGATGCATTGCTTCACCTCCTCGCGCGAACTTGCTGAGACGGCGCTTAGCCTTGGGCTTTCGATCTCGTTTTCCGGCGTCGTCACGTTCAAGAGATCCGACGGCTTGCGCGCCATCGCCCGCGATGTTCCGCTGGATCGCATTCTGGTCGAGACCGACGCCCCCTATCTGGCGCCGACCCCCCATCGGGGCCGCCGGAACGAACCGGCCTTCGTCGTCGCCACGGCCAGCGTGGTCGCCGAAGCGCGCGGGCTTGACCCCGAGGCGCTGGCGGCGGCGACCCGCGCCAACACGCTCAGCGTTTTCCCCAAGCTCAAGCCGCCCGGCGGACAGTCGCATTGACGCTTCGGTTGACAATCCTCGGCTGCGGCTCGTCGGCGGGCGTGCCGCGGGTCGGGGAAGGGTGGGGCGCCTGCGACCCGGCGAACCCGCTGAACCGCCGCCGTCGCTGCTCCGCGCTCGTCGAGCGTTTCGGGCCCGGCGGCGCGACCACGGTGCTGGTCGACACCTCGCCGGACCTGCGGGAGCAACTGATCGAGGCGGGCGTCAAGCGCCTCGACGGCATTCTTATGACCCACTCCCACGCCGACCACACCCACGGCATCGACGACTTGAGGCCTCTTTGTCTGATGATGCGCCGCCGTATCGACATCCACATGGACGAAGCGACCGCGCTTGTTGTGCGTCAAAAGTTTTCCTATATTTTCGCGACCCCCGACGGCAGTTCTTATCCTCCGATCGCAACCGAGCTCAGGCTCGCCTCCGGCAGGCCGTGCCGTATCGAAGGCGCGGGCGGCGCGATCGAAGCGATGCCGTTCGACCTCGACCATGGCGACATCGGGGCCCTCGGCTTCCGCTTCGGGACGCTGGCCTACACCCCCGACGTCAAACGGATTCCCGAGGCGAGCCGCCCGCTCCTCGAAGGGTTGGAGATCTGGATCATCGACGCGTTGCGGTATCGTCCCCACCCCTCCCATTTCAGCCTCGACGACGCCTTGGGATGGATTGAAGCGGTGCGACCGCGCCGGGCGATCCTCACCAACTTGCATACCGACCTCGATTACGAGACCTTGCGGGCGCGCCTGCCCGCGCATGTGATGCCGGCCTATGACGGGATGCGGGTCCAGGGATTCGACGGCTGACGGCGCGACGAAGGGGGAACTGCGATGACGCCGGTCGAGAGCGCGATCCACGCGTTCGTGCGCGAGAACGCCGAAGCGCAAACGCGCCTTCTCGCCGAGATCGTCCAGGCTCCGTCCGACAATCCCCCCGGCGATTGCTACCCTCCCGCCGCCGTCGTCGCCCACCTCCTGGAAGGCCTGGGGCTCACGGTCGAGCGGCACGAGGTTCCGGCGAACGTGGCCAAGGCCAACGGCATGATTTCGGCGACCAACCTGGTCGCCCGGCGCCGGTTCGGACAGGGCGGGCCGACGATTGCGCTTAATGCCCACGGCGACGTGGTGCCCCCGGGCGAGGGCTGGACTCACGACCCCTACGGGGCCGAGATCGTCGACGGCTGGATGGTCGGCCGCGGGGCCGCGGTGTCGAAGTCGGACATCGCGACCTATGCGTTTGCGATCCTGGCGCTGGAGAAGAGCGGCGCGAGACTCAACGGCGTGGTCGAACTGCACGTCACCTATGACGAGGAGGCCGGCGGCGAGATCGGGCCGCGCTATCTGCTCGAGCAAGGACTCACGCGGCCGGACCTAGCGATCGGCGCGGGCTTCTCTTACGCGGTCGTCAACGCCCACAACGGCTGCCTGCATCTCGAGGTCGAGGTTCGCGGCCGCTCGGCCCATGCCGCCCGGCCGTCGACCGGGGTCGACGCGCTTGAAGCGGCGAATGCGATCCTCGCCGCCCTCTATGGCTGGCGGGGCGGGCTTCAGGCGCGAACGTCGGCGGTTCCCGGTATTGGCTCGCCGCAGATGACGGTCGGGCTCATCTCTGGCGGGATCAACACCAATGTGGTGCCGGATCGAGTTCGTCTTCCGCCTCGACCGGCGCATTATCCCCGAGGAAAATCCGGCCGAGGTCGAGGCTGAGCTCAACGCGGTGATCGCCCGGGCGGCGGGCTTGCATCCTGCGGCGAAGGTCGGCGTCGAGCGCATCCTGCTCGCCGAGCCGCTGACGCCGACGCCCGCCGGGGCGAAGCTGACCGAGACGCTTTGCCGGCATGCGAGCCGGGTCATGGGCGAGCCGATCAGGGCCTCGGGCGTGCCGCTCTATACCGACGCCCGCCACTACGCCAAGGCCGGCGTTCCGATCGTGCTCTACGGCGCGGGGCCGCACACGATCGAGGAAGCCAACGCCCACCGCGCCGACGAGCGCCTGCCGCTCTCGGACCTGTACAAGGCGACCGAGGTGGTCGCGTTGACGCTGGCGGAGCTCATGGGGACCTGACGCTCCTAGCCAATTGCGCCATGCGTCTTTCGTCATGGCCGAAGGGCCCACCCGGAGTCCGGTCAGCAAGAGCCACGGCTACTAACGCCGTGACAGCCTCAATGACGATGCCGCCCCGCCGCGCGCCTCAATAGCCGACGGTGAACCGTTCGCGGACGTGGCACGGCTTCTCGAGTTCGTCGACTGCGGCGATGGCGTAGTCTTCCCACGAAATATGGCTTCCCTTGTCGGTGGTCAAAAGCTGATCCTTGCCGAGCCGGAACTTGCCGGTGCGTTCGCCCGGACCGATCATCGCCGACGGCGACAGGAACGTCCATTCGAGGGTCTTCTCCTTCCGCAGGAGCTCAAGAAATTCGCCGCCCTTCGTCGCTTCGCCCTTGTAGGCGGCGGGGAACTGCGGCGTGTCGACCAGCTTGACGCCGGGCGCGACTTCGAGGCTGCCGGCCCCGCCGACGACGAAATAGCGCTTGACGCCCGCCTCCTTGACCGCCTCGATCAAGAGCTTCGGATCGCTGGCGGTGAAATGAACCGCGCTCACGACCGCGTCATGGCCCCTGAGGAGCGGGATGAGGGCCGCCCTGTCGAAGACGTCGGCTTTCTTCGCCGTCACGCCCGGACCCGCGACGATCTTTTCGGGGTGGCGCGCGATCGCGGTCACCCGATGGCCGCGCCGAGTGAGTTCGGCCAGAAGGCGCGAGCCCCCTTGGCCCGAAGCGCCGATGAGCGCGACTTTCATGATTGTCTCCTTCGGGATGGCCGATGCTTGGCGCCGAAAGCGTTGAAACGGAGGCGTCGCCCGGAGTCAAGCCGCATATATGATATTGTCTATCGACTTAATTGATTTATTGCTCGGAGCATGATCCTTGGCCGATCTCGAAGCGAGCCAGAGCAGCTCGGGGTCGCGGAAGGGAGTCGCAATATGTCCAAAGTCGTCAACGAAGTGGCCGCCGCCAATCAAGCATATTCTCAAGCGTTCGGCGCCAAGAGCGAGCTTCCGCTCCCGCCCGCCCGGCAATTCGCGATCCTCACCTATGGACGCCCGGCTCGATCCGGCGAAATACGCCGGGCTCGCTGAAGGCGACGCCCATGTCATTCGCAATGCCGGCGGCCGCGCCACCGATGACGCGGTCCGGTCGTTGGTGATTTCGCACAAGCTGCTCGGCACCCGCGAATGGTTCGTCATTCACCACTCGAACTGCGGAATGGAGCTCTTTGCCGACGAAGTCATCGCCGATCTCCTGGACGACGATCTGGGCACGGCTTCCTTCGATGGGAAGACGTGGTCAAATCCGCACCACAAAGGTGGGCACGCGGCCGGCCATTTCATCAAATGGCACACGATCAAGAACCAGGAGTCGAGCGTGATCCAGGACGTGAAACGTATCCGGGAGCATCCGCTCGTTCCCGCGAATGTGCCGATCTTGGCTATATCTACGATGTGCGAACCGGGCGCATCAACGAGGTGAAAGCCGCGACCGAAGCCGGCAAAGCGAAGTCGGCCTGACCTTTGAGGCGCCGCAAGGGCAGGGGCCTTGTCCCTGCCCGCTCCCGCGGCGATGGCGGCGCGTCCCTTCGCGCATTGCACGGGAAGGAAAGTCGGCGATTTTGCGCTATGTTACCGACAACCGACGCCCCGTCCTCAACTGACCCGGGGAATAAAGCCAGGCACGCCGGTCCCGACCACAGGGTTGAACCGGATGCTCGTCGTAATGCCCTCCCGAATCTCTCGCATGGCCTGTTCCGGCAGGGTCGAGATCTCAAAGTTCTCTTGGATGTGCCGAGGCGAGGTCGAGGTGGTCAAGACCGCGGTGCCCCGCTGTACGGCCCAGGCCAGCGCAACTTGAGCAGGGGTCTTGTGGACTCGCTGCGCGATGTTCGCAATCACCGGGTCGTCGACGATTCTAGGCGCCATGTCATGTCCCAACGGCGCCCCCGCCTGGACTACGATCCCATGCTCCCCACAAAAGTCGAGCAGATCCCATTGAGGGAGATACGGATGCAATTCGACCTGCACGACTGCAGGCTTGATCCGCGCCGCCGCCACGATCTCTTTCAGCGTCTCCAAAGTAACGTCTGTTACGCCGATTGATTTGCACTGACCATCGTCCACGAGGCGCTCGAGCGCCCGCCACGTATCGGCCCGCGTCACCCCGGAATCATAGATGACCTGACCGAGCTCGTCCCTCGGGTCGAGCTCGTCGCCGGGTCGAAAGGCAAAAGGGGTATGGATGAGATAGCAATCGACCTCGTCGATCTGCAGCCGCCGGCGGCTGGCGTCAAAGGCGGGCTTGACCCGTTCAGGACGATGATTGGTGTTCCATAGCTTCGTGCTGACGAAGAGGTCCTCCCGCCGTACCATCCCCGTCTTGAATGCCGCCTGCATCGCATCGCCAACCGCTTCTTCATTGCGGTAGCGTTCCGCACAATCGAAATGTCGAAATCCCACTTCCAGTGCGGTCTTGGTAGCCTCTTTGGTCGCAAGAGGGTCGTGTATCAGCGTGCCAAACCCGACGGCGGGGATCGCGCCAGATCCATTGTTAAGAGGCATCTTCGCATAGCGAAGCGTATCGGGGGTCGCCATGCTGATACTCCTTCATGCGTTGAGCGCCTGCGAACCGCTGACAAACCGATTACCACGAACGTAGAACCGCAGCAGATTGTCCGGCGCCCGGGTAATGCCGATCCGTTTGCTCCGCCCGATTTCGCCGGACCATGGACCGCCAGTTCCGAGCCACAGCGGGCCGGCCCGACAGAGGTCGATCCCGTCAAGCCGCCGATCAATCGACAAGGCCTCGCACAGCCGTCCCGGGCCCCGCGCCAAGTCTCGCAGCCGCTCGGCGCCGCGATTCCGCTCCATGATTGCAATGCCAATGGTTGGCTCGATCGCCCTGATCAGGACGCCCGCGCCGACGCCCGGCGTCTCGCTCGAGAGGTTCAGCATGAACGAGACGCCATAGGCGAGATAGACATAGGCGTGCCCGCGCTCGAGGAAGAGCGCGCGATTGCGTGGGGTCATGCCGCGATAGGCGTGACCGGCGGGGTCGCCGATCTCATAGGCCTCAGTCTCGACGATGCGGCCGCCCGCCGCGCCTTCAGCCAGGGACCGCACGAGCATTTTGCCGATGAGAAAACGAGCGAGCTCGGCGGTATCGACGGGAAGCTCAGCTCGGTCGAGCACCCGCGGGCGCACCGCCGCAGCGATGTCACTGCGTCCGCTCGACGAAATGCGCGCGCGACGGTCCAGGGTCGAACGGGTCGCCGAAGTCCTGGGCCTCGCAGGCGGCCTTGCCATCCTGGAACTCCATCATCCTCACTGAATAGGACGGACGGCCGTCATAGGACAGGATGAATTCCGTGACCCAGAGGTCGCCCGGACCCACGATGCGGCGCAAAGTGAACCGCTTGGCTCGGAGAATATTCCATCGACGTATTGCTGGGCGTCGCCGTCACGTGACCTTGCAGCGTCGTCCGGATACCGCGCTGACTCGGGCCCGAAAGCGACTCTTGCCGGCCCCTGAAGAACCCCCTACGATCGCATTGGATGAGCCGATCAAGCGGAGAAATACTATATCCGAAATGGAGGCGTCCATGAACCAAGTACAAGTCGAGCAGAAAATCTATGAGATGCCGCCGCGGGATGGGTTTACAGTCGCACACTTTCTCACCGTCTCCGACATCGAACGATCGGCTCGATTTTACGAAACGGTCTTCGGCGGCCGCATCCTGAGCGGGGGCGACAGCAGCGGCGCGCCGGGGTACATCCAGATCGCCAACACGTGGCTCATCGTCAACGTCGGGGGTGGTCCTACGCCCGACAAACCATCAGTAACGCTCAGCGTCCCCGCCGATCCCAATTCCGTCAGCAGCTTCATGAATATCCGCGTTGCAGATATTCAAGCGTGCTATGAACTATGGCGAAGTCGAGGAGCCGAATTTATCACCGAACCAAAGGAAAAGTACGGTGAGACCCGCTGCTATATTCGTGATCCTGATGGTTATATTATAGAAGTTGGGCAAAGCAAGCCGGGCGTAACTTACGGCTAATGGGCACGACTTTGGTTTTTTACACGCCGGAACTTCGCCGCCCGACGCACCCTGATCACCGGAGAAACACTATATCCGAAATGGAGGCGCCTATGAATCAAGGACAAGCCGAGCAGAAAAGCTATCAGATGCCGCCGCAGGATGGGTTTACCGTCGCGCACTTTCTCACCGTCGCCGACATCGAACGATCGGCTCGATTTTACGAAACGGTCTTCGGAGGCCGGGTCCTGAGCACAGGCGACAGCAGGGGCGCGCCAGGGGTCATCCAGATCGCCAACATGTGGCTCATTATCAACGTCGGGGGCGGTCCGACGCCCGACAAACCATCGGTAACGCTCAGTGTCCCCGCCGATCCCGATTCAGTAAGCAGCTTCATGATGATCTGCGTTGCAGATATTCAAGCGTGCTATGAACTATGGCGAAATCGAGGGGCGGAGTTTATTACAAAGCCGAGGGACAAGTACGGAGAGACGTGTTGCTACATTCGTGATCCTGATGGTTATATTATAGAAGTTGAGCAAAGCAACCCGGGCGTCGCTTACGGCTAAGGGCGCGATGGATGCGGCGGCGAATCCAGCTCTAAAAAGCCGCGGCGACCGTAGGGGCAATGTCACCGCATCGGCTCGACCAAGTGGGCGCGCGACGGTCCCGGCTCGAACGGGTCGCCGAAGTACTGGGTTTCGCGGGCGACCTTGCCATCCTGGAACTCCATCACGCTCACCGAATAGGACGGACGGCCGTCATAGGACAGGATGAATTCCGTGACCCAGAGGTCGCCCGAACCCACAATGCGGCGCACCGTGAAGCGCTTGGCGTTCGGCTGCGCGACGCGAGAGGCCTGAATGTTGCGCCGGCCTCTGATGCGCTCGCCCGATTGCGGGTACTCGAGCAGCGCCTCCTCGCGGTAAATCTCATGCTCAACATCGAAGTCATTTGCGTCCGAGGCGGCCCAGTGACGATTCAGCGCCATTCGAATCTCATTCTCGTCCATCCTGCTGCTCCCGCTCGGCTGAGGCTCGCCAGTCCACTGGTTCCATAATATATCTTATGCGAATCACGCCTCCAGGTCTCCCCGTCCCCGGACCGCGGGATGTCGGGATGATCGTTCTGAAAGCCGATATAGCCATCGGGCCGGACGAACGAAATCAGGATATTCTCGACCTGATACCGGCTGATCGCCAGCGTGCTTCCTGCTCCAGCGCCTTATCGATGAGCCCGACGGTCTGGAGCTGCGAAAAGAAACGCCATCGTGCGCCCGGCTACTCCTCACTCGCAGATTCGCGCGCAGCGGTCGCAAGGTTTGGCGCAGGAGCGAGCGCGACCGGAGGCGAGCGCAGGCTCGAGCGGCGCGGCCGCATATGGAGGGGCACGCGCAGGCGCCGCCGGCCCGCCGGACAGTCGCGCCCGGCATCGAGCCAGGAACTTCGGCCGGGTCTCTCCGTTGGCCGCTCCCGCGGCCGTGGCGGCCCTCCACTGCTCGCCGCATGGCGTCATGACGCTTTGGGCGTCGGCCGTGGCCGAAGCGCAGAGAACGATGCCGAGCGCGATCGCCGCTGCGGACGCCAAACCCGGCGCGCGTCTTTGAACCGCGCGCCCGACGAGCGCGCTCAGGGCCTCAGCGCCAATGTTCGAAGCTCCTTGCGGACGGCGCCGAAACTGCCGAGCTGGTAAACCGCCGCGCCCACCGGCGAAAACGTGAACGCCTTGAACGGTTCGGCGAACATCTTATCGAGATAGGTTTGCGGCGCGACGCCAATCGTCACGTGCGGATTGAAATTCTTGCCGGCCGCCACGGTGACGAAATCGGCGACGTAGTCGATAAGTCCTGGCTGGATGTCGCGTCCATCGTCGGTGCTGAGAAAGGCGGCGGGCGTTCCCGTCTTCTCGGTGAAAGGCGCGACTGCGTCGAGCAGTTCCCGCTGCAGCCGGAGCAAGTCTTCGGTCGGCTCGACCACGATCCCGGCGATGCCGAGCGGCGGAGAGGGAATGTAGTAGTACCCGATCGCCTTGAGCCTCCAGCCTGTCGCTCTCTCCTTGCCGAGAACCGCGTTGGCGGCTGAGGCGATCTTCGCGAGCTCGGCGGTGCGGACGAACTGCTGAAGCATCGTCATATGCGGATGATGGGTCGCGTCGAGAGCAAAGAACTCCGGAAACGCCTTAAGGAGGCGGGCGTTGTCGGCCCGCGCCCGCCGGACCATCGCTGCGCCAGGCTTGAGGGCGATGTCGATCGCTGTGACTGGGTGACGGCTCATGGATATCGGGGATTACTCTGTCGGCCCGACGCGCGTAAAGGAAGATACAAATTTGTGGATAATGGTCGGAGTGGCGGGATTCGAACCCACGACCCCTAGTCCCCCAGACTAGTGCGCTAACCGGGCTGCGCTACACTCCGACGTCGCCCTTATAGGGGGCGTCGCGGGGTGGCGCAATGCAGCGCAAGGCCAACGCAAGTCACGATCCGAGCGAGCGCGCCTGGGTCAGAATTCGCTCGGCATCGACGATTTCGGCCAATGCCTGGCGCAGCGTGGCGAGATCGTCGTCCGCAAGCCTCGAGGCGGGCGCTCCTGCAAGCAACTCGTCCGTCCTCGCCTGCTCGGCGGGGGCTTGAGCGGCGCTCGAGAGGGCCTGAACGCCCTGCTCCTTGAACAGCTTCTGGACGCCCTTGATCGTGTAGCCTTCATCGTACAACAGGCGCCGGATGAGCTTGAGCCGCTCAACGTCGTCGGGGCGGTAATAGCGTCGCCCGCCGGCCCGCTTCAGCGGCCGGACCTGGGGAAAGCGCGTCTCCCAGAACCGCAACACATGTTGCGGCAGATCCATCGCATCCGCCACTTCGCGAATCGTTCGATAGGCCTCGGGACCCTTCTCAATCGGCGCATCCGCGCCCGCCGGCGGCGGGAGAATCATGGCGCCTCCATTCGCATCGCTGCACTATCGGCCGATTGGACCGGAAACGCCAGATCGTCGAGTCGCAGGCCGCCCTTCCGCGTCGGCGATGGGGCGTCCGCTTAAACCCCTACTCCCTTTCCGAGCCTGGATCGCGTCCGTTGATCTTGGCCTTGAGCACATTGGACGGCTTGAACACCATCACCCGGCGAGGAAGGATCGGCACTTCGACGCCGGTCTTCGGATTGCGCCCCACCCGCTCGCCCTTCGACCGGACGACGAACGAGCCGAAACCGGAGAGCTTGATGGTCTCGCCACGCGCGGCCGCATCGGAAATTTCGTCGAGAACCGACTGGACCAGTTCCGCCGACTCGGTGCGCGACAATCCGACCTTCTGATAGACGATCTCGGCCAGGTCGGCGCGGGTCACCGTCTTTCCGGATTCGCGCCCAAGTCGTGATTCGCTGCCGAGCCTAGCGTTCGCCATTTCGAGCCCCAAACAATTCCCGCTTCGCGCGCGACGTCGGCCCCCGACCCCGCGCAGTCCCCAAAGAAGCGCCAGCGACCATGTCGTATCCGGACCGGACTTTCTTTTCGATCACGGCGAGTCCATAAGCGCGGAGCCTCTATCGGCGCCGATGAAAATCTACTTTTGCAAGGTCGCGCTCCATCCGGCTTCCCGTCGTCTTGCGCCGGCCCGCGATCATGCCCCGGAGGCGAACCTAGCAAATGACTGAGGGAGTGTCGATTGAGCGCGTCGAGTGAGGACGGGTCGCCCCGAATCGCGCTCGTCACCGGGGCCTCGCGCGGCATCGGCCGCGCCGCGGCCCTCGCCTTGGCGGCGTCGGGCGCCCATGTGGTCGCGCTGGCCCGCACGCAGGGTGGCCTCGAGGAGCTCGACGACGAAATCCGCGCCCTTCCGACCGCAGCTCCGGGCGGAACGACTCTGGTTCCGATGGATCTACGCGACTTCGCCGCGATCGATCGGCTGGGAGAAGCGCTGCATCGCCGCTGGGGCCGGCTTGACGCCTTGGTCGGCAACGCCGGCGTCCTGGGCCTCCTGACCCCCCTCCACCACCTCGACCCGAAGACCTGGGACGACGTCATGGCGGTCAACGTTACCGCCAACTGGCGCCTCATCCGCTCGCTCGATCCTTTGCTGCGCCGCTCCGCCGCCGGCCGGGTCGCGTTCATAACCTCCGGCGCAGCGAGCCGGGCGGAGCTGCGCGCCTATTGGGGCCCCTACGCGGCGTCAAAGGGGGCGCTCGACGCCCTCGCCCGCACTTATGCCGCCGAGACCCTCAACACGTCGACGATCCGGGTCATGCTCATCGATCCGGGGCCGCTCCGAACCCGGATGCGGGCGACCGCCATGCCCGGCGAGGACCCCTTGACGCTGCGCGCGCCCGAGGCGCTCGCGCCCAAGATTGTCGAAATCTGCTCGCCCGGGTGGACCGAGACCGGCAAATTGTATGATTTTCGTTCCGATCGGGTGCTGCGGTTCCAAGCTCCCGCCTGATCGGCCGACGGCGGCAAGATTGGCCTTGCGGATCTGAGGCCGCCTCGATATGAAGGCGGCTTCGTTGCGTCCCGCTGGGGGCTGAACGGAGGGCCGAGGCTCATTTCGCTTTGAGCATTCGGCAGGACCGTGACGGTCCGTCCTCCCGTGTTCCCGCCTTCGAACGATCCGGTTCGAGCCTTTCCCGGGCTCGAAGGGCTCCGCGTGGGACGCAGGCAATAGAGTTGAAAGGCACGAAATGGCTCTCTACGAGCACATATTCCTGGCGCGCCAGGACGTCACGCCGCAGCAAGTCGAGGCGCTGACGGAGCAGATCAAGACGAAAATCGCCGCGCTGGGCGGAGCAGTGACCAAGGTCGAGCCTTGGGGGCTGAAGTCGCTCGCGTTCCGGATCAAGAAGAACCGCAAGGCGCACTTCACGCTGCTTAACATCGCCGGGCCCTCCGAGGCGGTGGTCGAGATCGAGCGCCTGTTGAGCATCAACGAAGACGTCATCCGCTACCTCACCATCCGCGTCGACGAGCATGAAGCCGGCCCATCGGCGATGTTGCGCAAGCGCGACGACGGCGACCGCGACGAGCGCGGCCCGCGAGGGCCGCGTGGGGACCGGTCGGACCGGGGCGAACGCGGCGACCGGCCGGATCGGGGGGACCGTCCCGATCGTCCGCCGCGCCGCCCGCGCGATGACGCAAATCTCGGAGTCAGCTGATGGCCGTCGCTCCCCGCCGCCCGTTTTTCCGCCGCCGCAAGTCGTGCCCGTTTTCGGGCGCCAACGCGCCGAAGATCGACTATAAGGACACTCGTCTCCTGTCGCGCTATATCTCCGAACGCGGCAAGATCGTGCCCTCGCGCATCACCGCGGTCAGCGCCGGCAAGCAACGCGAGCTTGCGCAGGCGATCAAGCGCGCCCAATTCCTGGGCCTCTTGCCCTACGTGATCCGTTGATGGCGTCCGGGCGCCGCCGCGCCTGAACTTTCGAACCGCCGCGTTCGGCTGGATTGGCCGCGGCGGCAGCTGGAGGCGGGCGGCCGGCCCGTCTTCTAACCGCAAACCGACGCGGGACAGCGCTCGTCATGTTGCATCGATTTGTCGTCGCGATCGGAGCGGGATGCGCCGCCGCGCTCTTGTTCGTCGTGAGCGCGCAGTCGAGCGTCTTGGCGATGGCGCTTGCCTATCTCGCGCCGTTGCCGATCATGATCGCGACCCTGGGCTTCGGGCTCGACGCCGGGGCGATCGCGGGGGTGATTTCGGTCGCCGCGCTCGCGCTCTTGTCCGAGCCGCTGTCGGCCCTGTTGTTCGCCGCTTCCGTCGCCGGACCGGCCTGGGCGCTGGCCGCGTTCGCGATCGTCCCGGTCGGACGATATTTCGCTGCCCCTAGACCGGGTGCGCCGCCCCACGCCTCGGTCGGCGCCATCGTCTCGCTGGCGGCGCTGTTCGGGATGATCGGCAGCGCCGCGGTGCTGACGACCGTTATCGTCGTCTACGGCGGCTATCGGGAAGGCGCGCGCCAGGTCGCCACGGCCGTCGCCGCCCTTGCGGCCGACGCCTTCGACGGCGCGCCGGATAATCTCACTGCCCGCGATTTCGCCGATGCGCTGGTGCGATTTGGACCTCCGGCGATCGCCGCCTCGACACTCATGATGCTGTGCGTCAACCTCTACGCCGCGGCGCGTTCAACCCTGCTGTCGCATAATCTTCCCCGGACGTGGCCCGACGTACCGACGTCCCTTTCGCTGCCTTGGCCAGTGGGCGTCGCTTTCCTCGCCTGTCTCGCCGGGGCATACGCGCTGCCGAGCCCGACCGCCCAATATTTCTCGATCGGCGCCGGAGGCCTCGGCGGCGCGCTGGCGCTACAGGGATTGGCGGTCGCGCACGCGCTCTCGGGCGGTCTGAAGATGCGGCCGCTGATGCTCGTCGCCCTCTACGCCTGCTCGGTTCTGCGAGCCAAATACACGCTCCCGGTTCTCGCTGGCCTGGGCCTTCTCGATTTATTCCTCAGGCTGCGCTCGCGCGCCGCCCTCGTTCCCACCCCCACTCCGACAGGACACAAATAGGAGGCGAAAATGGACGTTATTCTCTTGGAGCGCGTCGGCAAGCTCGGACACATGGGCGATACGGTGCGCGTGAAAGACGGCTACGCGCGCAATTTTCTCTTGCCGCGCGGCAAAGCCTTGCGGGCGACAGAGGCCAACAAGAAGAAATTCGAGGCCCGGCGCGCCGATCTCGAGGCGCGCAACCACGAGCTCAAGCGCGGCGCGGGCGAGGTTTCCTCGAAGCTCGAGGGCGCGACGGTCGTCATCATTCGCCAGGCCGGCGAGACCGGGCAGCTCTACGGCTCGGTGTCGGCGCGGGACATCGCCGAAGCGCTGGCCGCCGCCGGCCACCCGGTCCAGCGCGGCCACGTGGCGATCCAGCACCCGATCAAGACCCTCGGCCTGCACCCGGTGCCGATCCATCTCCATCCCGAAATCGAGACCAAGGTCACCGTCAACGTCGCGCGCTCGACCGAGCAGGCCGAACGACAGGCCAAGGGCGAGGACCTCACGGTGCGCGAGCAAACCTCGATGGACGATCTGGGGCTCGAAGTCGGAAAGGCGCTTGCCGAGGCCGGTCCTGGCGAGGGCCTTGGCCGGGAGTAATCGGCGAGTGGAAGCTCGGCGCCCCGCATCGGCGGTTCCGCGCCCTCACACGAACCGGAATTCGCTGACGTGCTGGTACTCGTCGTCCGGCCGCAGCACGCAATCGGTGAAATGGCGCCGGTTGGGCGAATCCGGGAAGGCCTGCGGCTCGAGGGCCAAGCCCGCATGCGCGCCGTAATGCTGGCCGTCCAATCCGGGCGCCGGACAGTTGAGGGGGGCCGCGTTATAGAACTGGACGCCGGGTTCGGTTGAGAACAAGCTCATCGTCAGGCCGTTCCGCGGCGAGCGCACCGCCGCGATTTGCGCCAAACCTTCCTCGTCGGGCTGAAGCGCGGCGACAAAATTGGTGTCGTAGGCCGTTCCGGTCGGATTGCGAACCGTGCGGGGCTGTCGAAAGTCATATGGCGTGCCGGCGACGGCGCGAATCTCCCCGGTCGGAATCAACTCGTCGTCCGCAGGCGTGTAGAACTCGGCGAACAGCGTCAGCTCATGGTCGAGAATGTCGGGAGAGCCGTCGAGGTTGAAATAGCTGTGCTGGGTGAGATTGACGATCGTTGGCCGGTCTGAGACCGCCGAAAGTTCGACCCTGAGCGTCGCGGGTTCGAGGAGGCGGTAGACGCAAGTCGCGGTGAGAGCGCCCGGGAAACCGGCGTCGCCGTCCGGCGATTCGAGCGTCAGCTCGACTGACGATTCGTCATACGCGCCGAGCTTCCAGATCCGGTGGCCAAATCCATTCGGGCCACCGTGCAGCGTGTGCTTCTGGCCGGGCTTGCGCTCGAGTTGATAGGCCACTCCGTCGAGGACAAACCGGCCGTTCGCGATCCGGTTGGCGAACCGGCCCGGCACCGCGCCGAAAGACGGCGAGTAAGCGAGGTAGTCGTCCAGCGTGTTGAGGCCGAGCACGACGCGCTGCAACCCGTTGGAGGCCGGCACGACGAGGTCGCGCACCACCGCACCCCAAGTGAGAATCTTCGCGCTAGCCCCTGCCCTGGACGCGATCGTGACCTCGAACACGGGCGTTTGATCAATCTGGCCGAAACCATTTGCGCTCACTTCGTCCCCCCAAATTCCTGCGTTTCGCAATCCGCCCTTCAACTTTCACCCACCGCCGGCGCCTGCACATCCGTGCGGTCGAGCTCGGCGCGGACCTGCGCGAAGACCTGGCGAAACATCGCTTCCGTCAGCACGCGGGTGTTGGTGTTGTAGCGCGAGCAATGATAGCTGTCGAAGAGGCCGAGGTCGGGGGGCGCCAACGCATGGCGCGTCCCGTGGCCGAAGGGAAACTTCGCTGGGCTCAAATTGACGGCGCGCACCGTGCTGTCATGCGCGATTCGGCCAAGCGCGACCACGATCCGCAATCGCGGCAGAGAAAAGATCGCCTGCGTCAAATACCGCCGGCAGGTCGCGATCTCCTCAGGCGTCGGCTTGTTTTGTGGCGGGACGCAGCGCACCGCGTTGACGATTGCGCAGTCGGCCAGCCTGAGCCCATCGTCCGGCCGGCGATCGTAGGTCCCTGAGGCGAAGCCGTAGGCAAGCAGCGTGCGGTAAAGAAGCTCGCCCGCAAAGTCCCCGGTGAAGGGACGGCCAGTCCGGTTGGCGCCGCGCAATCCCGGCGCAAGTCCGACGATCAGCAGGCGAGCGTCAGATTCGCCGAACGAGGCCACCGGCGCGTTCGACCACTCCGGGTAGTCGGCTCGGTTTGACGCACGGAACGCCGCGAGCCGGGGACAATCCGCGCAATCGGACGCCGGGCCGACATCGAAGGCCACGGCCCCGGCGTTCCGGCCTTATTCGCGCAGTTCTTCGGCCGGTTGCTGGATGGGCCCAAAGGACTGGCCCCGGCGATGATCGACCGGACGCGGCGGCCGATCCCCGGGATCTCGCCCGATGCGCTGGATCAGATGGGCGAGATCAATGAACTCGTCCGCCTGACGGCGCAATTCGTCCGCCACCATCGGCGGCTGGGTGGAAATCGTCGACACGACCGCCACCCGGACGCCTTTGCGCTGGATCGATTCGACCAGCGACCGAAAGTCGCCGTCGCCGGAGAACAGGACCATGAGATCGAGATGGGGCGCCATGTCCAGGGCGTTGACCGCAAGCTCGATATCCATGTTGCCTTTGACCTTGCGGCGTCCCGTCGAGTTCGACAAACTCCTTCGTCGGCTTCGTCACGACTGAATAGCCATTGTAGTCGAGCCAGTCGACAAGCGGCCGGACAGACGAATACTCCTGATCGTCGACCAGAGCCGTGTAATAGAAGGCTCGAACCAGACGTCCCTTTGCCTGAAATTCCTTCAGGAGGCGCTTATAGTCGATATCGAACCCGAGAGCTTTCGCACTCGCGTAGAGATTTGCCCCATCAATAAACAGGGCGATTCTTTCTAAGGATGACATAGTGAGGTTCTTTTCGCGTTTCGGTGATTACCATGCAGCGGCTGTTTATAGGGATCGCCCGGCCGCAGCACATGACATTTTTATGAATCCAGGATCAAGTCTGAAACTGGACCACTCCCCGGACAATTTTTCGTGCGTGGGCGGTCGATTTCAGTCTTTTTCGCCGGTTTGCGCCGCGCCATCGGGAGCCCAATCAACACAACCGACGACGCGAGCCAAGCAATATAGTACGGAGCTGAGGCGAAATCCAAGGGTTCGGGTTGGAATTTTCGCCTCATCGCGCGCAAGGCGCGATCACGAACATTTAGCCGGGCGCGGGGAGCCGTGAGGATTGACGAGGCCGCGCGGCGAGCGTTTGGTATCGCCCCATCGGCCGGCCAAAAGGGCGAGGCGCGACATATTCCGGCCCGGCTCCGGGCGGCTTCAACGGGAGGGGTGATGAAACTCGCGCGATATGGCAGGGCGGGCAAGGAGAAGCCGGCCCTCGTCGACCGGGCCGGGAAACTCAGGGACTTGAGCGAGGTCGTCGAGGACATCGACGCCGGTGCGCTCGCTCCGCGCACCCTCGCGCGGCTGGTCAAGATTAAGCCGGAATCCCTGCCCCCGGTGCGGGGGGCGCCGAGAATTGGGCCGTGTTTGACGCAAGTCGGCAATTTTCTCGCCATTGGGCTCAATTATGCCGATCACGCGGCGGAATCCGGCATGCCGGTGCCGAAGGAGCCGCTGCTGTTCAGCAAGGCGCCCTCCTGCATCGTCGGCCCGAACGACGACGTCATGATCCCCAAGGGGTCGAAAAAAACCGACTGGGAAGTCGAACTCGCGATCGTGATCGGGACGCGCGCCAGTTATGTCAGCGAAGACAAAGCGCTTGCTCATGTCGCCGGCTATTGCATCTGCAACGACGTGTCGGAGCGCGAATTCCAGCATGAACGGGCGGGCCAGTGGGTGAAAGGCAAGAGCGCGCCGACCTTCGGCCCGCTTGGGCCATGGCTGGTCACACCAGACGAGATCGAGGACGTTCAGGCGCTCGGCATGTGGCTCGACGTCAACGGCGAGCGCATGCAGACCGGATCGACGAAGACGATGGTGTTCGGGGTCAAGACACTGGTGTCCTACATTTCCCAGTTCATGATTCTCGAGCCGGGCGACGTCATCACCAGCGGCACGCCGCCCGGGGTCGGCGCGGGAAAGAAGCCGCCCCGGTTCCTGCAGGCGGGCGACACCGTGTCGCTTGGGATCGACGGGCTCGGACGGCAGGCCCAGCGCATCGTCGCGTGGAAGGCCGATTGAGCCGTTACGGATGAAACGCCTCTGGTCGGGGACGGGGGTCGTCTTCGCCGCCGTCTACGCGCTGGCGTTCATCGCGCTCTATATCGATTATCTTAGACGCGCGGGAAATTGGTTCGCCGATCTTCCCCTCTCGCTCGCCGCGCTGCCGTTCACGCTTGTCGTGCGGGCGCTGAATGGAGGCTCTTACGACTTCGGCGGCGATATGACCGGCCGAGTCGTCGCCGCGGGCGTCTTTTGCTCGGCGCTCGCCTATTTCGCGGGCCTCGTCGTGGAAACGATCCTTCGCACGCTTGGACGATTGGTTTTTGGGACGCGCGCGCTGAGGCCTTGAACGCGGGCGCGATAGAGTTCGCGAATTCGCGCCCTGCGAAAAACCGGCTCCCACCTTTTCGCAGCGCGCTCAGCGCCCAAGCATCAGCATCAGATTCTGAAGCGCCGCGCCCGAGGCGCCTTTGCCCAGGTTATCGAATTTGGCGATGAGCAGCGCCTGGCGCCGGCTCTCGTTGGCGAAGACGTGGATCTCGATGTCGTTAGTGCCGTTGAGGGATTCGGGCTCGATGCGATGAGCCTCATCGCTCTCCATGACCTGGAAATGCTTGTGACCGCGATAGTGCTTCTTGAACACATGGCCGAGGTCGGCGGCCTTCGGCTTGCCCGGCAGCGCGTCGAGATGCAACGGCACGGCGACCAGCATCCCCTGGCGGAAATTGCCGACCGAAGGGGCAAAAAGCGGTCGCGCGGACAAGCCCGAATAGAGCTGGATCTCGGGCATGTGCTTGTGCTCGAGCGTAAGCCCGTAGAGCTCGAACGCCGGCGCGCGGCCGCTCTCGTAGGCCTCGATCATCGACTTGCCGCCGCCCGAATAGCCGCTGACCGAGCCGATCGACACGGGCGCGTCCCGGGCGATGAGGCCAGCGTCGGCAAGCGGGCGGATCAGCGCAATTGCGCCGGTCGCGTGGCAGCCGGGATTGCTGACTTTTTTGGCGGAAGCGATCGCGTCCGCTTGGCCGACGGCGAGCTCGGGAAAGCCATAAGTCCACCCCGGCGCGACCCGGTGGGCGGACGAGGCGTCGATCACTCGCGGGGCTTGGGCCCCCATCGCGTCGATGAGACGCGCCGCCTCTTTCGCCGCCTCATCCGGCAGGCAAAGGATGACGAGATCGACCTCGCCGTAGAGCTTCTGCTTGGCGGCCGGTTCCTTGCGCGCCTCGGGCGGCAGGCTGACGAGCTCGATCCCGGGAACCCCCGCGAGCTTGTCCCTGATCTGCAGGCCCGTGGTGCCCGCTTCGCCGTCGATGAAGATTTTCGCCGCCATGATCGCCTCTGCCTAAGTCCGAAACCCCGAAGTCCCGTCGCGCGAGCGCGCGAACGCAACGCGCGCTCGCGTCAGCGTCGTCGGGGTCGGATGGGCGAAACGGCGATCATGGCGCGCGTCATCGTACAAAACGCCGTCGCGGTCAAGACGGAGGGGCGCGGCGTGCGCACGCGCTTAAGGCGCGATGGTGGCGTTGAACGTCACTGCGGGTTCGCTCGTCTTGCCGTTCGCCGGGTCGGAGAAGAAGGCGTAGTAGCCCGGCTTGGCGAAATGGGCGCCGTAGAAGGGATTGGCGAAGGTCCCGTCGGCGAGCGCGTAGCCGAAGCCGTGCATGGTGAGCCGCGGAGCCTCGGTCCTGACGAGGTTGTCGACCGGGTAGCCGTCGTTGCCCGGGATCGAGGTCCCTGGCGGCTCAAGGCCGGTGATCGCGACGCCATTGGCCTCGCCGGTCATGCCCGTGATCTCGTAGTAGCCGTCAGCGTTGGGTGCGTCCTTGGCGGTAAAAGTTCCCGACGCGGCGACCCCCTCCCCCTGATAGCTCCACTTCCACGTCGAGGCCTGAGCGCCGCCGGCGGCCAGCGCGACGCAAATGGCCAGCGAGAATGCGAGCTTTACCAGCGTCCCCTCCTCGCGGCGTTCCTTCGAGGCCCGCCGACGAGACGCGGCCAATAGCCGGATACCGATCGGCGATCAGCGCTTCGAGAACTGGAAGCTCGCGCGCGCCTTGCGGTGGCCGTACTTCTTGCGCTCGACGACGCGCGAATCGCGGGTGAGGAACCCTTCCTTCTTCAAGGCCGGCCGCAGCTCCGGCTCGAAAAACGTCAGCGCCTTGGCGAGGCCGTGACGGACCGCCCCGGCCTGGCCCGAAAGGCCGCCGCCGCTGACGGTCACGGTCAGGTCGTACTGGGTGATGCGGTTCACGACAACCAGCGGCTGACTCAGGATCATGCGCAGCACGGGACGGGCGAAATATTGGTGGAGCGGCTTGCCGTTGACCGTCGCCAGACCCCTGCCCGGCTTGATCCAGACCCGCGCCACCGCGTTCTTGCGCTTGCCGGTCGCGTAGGCGCGTCCCTGCTTGTCGAGCTTCTGAACGTGCACGGGCGCTTCCGCAGGCGCCGGGTCGGCGGGCGAGCCTTTGAGGTCGGCGAGCGAAGAAAGGATCTCAGCCATGAATTTCAGCGCTCCGGCTGTTCTTGGGGTTGAGCTTGGCGACGTCGAGCACGGTCGGCGACTGCGCCGCATGCGGGTGGTCGGGACCTTTGTAGACGCGCAGGTTGCCGAGCTGCTTTCGGCCGAGCGGCCCGCGCGGCAGCATGCGCTCGACGGCCTTTTCGACGATGCGCTCGGGAAACTTGCCCTCGAGGATCGACTTGGCCGAGCGCTCCTTGATGCCGCCGATATAGCCCGAATAATGGTAATAGACCTTGTGGTCGCGCTTCCGGCCGGTGAACACCACCTTCTCGGCGTTGACGACGATCACGTTGTCGCCGTCGTCGACATGGGGGGTGAAGCTCGCCTTGTGCTTGCCGCGCAGCCGCACGGCGACGATCGAAGCCAGCCGCCCGACGACGAGGCCCTTGGCGTCGATGAGAAGCCATTTCTTCTCGACCTCGGCGGTCTTGGTCGAATGAGTCTTGCCGAACATGATCTAAGTCCGCTCTCAATGAGGTGGCGGGCTTCTAGCGGCGCCAATTGCGAAATGTCAACGCCTGGGCGCTGGAATCGTCACGAAAACTGCCGATTTCAGGTGAGCGGTATTATGATACCACACCCTCGCCGCGCGCCGGGATCGAATAGGTTCCGGTCGCATGGGCGACCATGTCGCTCTTGCCGACCGAATAGAGCGCCACCTCGCCGACCGCGAGCCGGCTGCCGAGCTTGATCAGCTTGGCCTTGCCGATGAGGTCGGCCGGCGCGGGCCTGCGGAGGAAATTGATCGAAACGTTGGTGGTCACCGCATGCCCGACCCGCCCGAGCTCGCCCAGGATCGCGACATAGAGCGCGACGTCGCAGAGCGCGAACATGGCCGGGCCGGCGATCGTCCCGCCGTATCTGAGGTGTCTGGGATGATGGACGAGGCGCAGCGTCGCCGCCATCGGCGCGAGCTCCTCGATCCGAAGGTCCTCGCTCTTCCAGACCTCCGGGAAGATCTCGATGAGATAGGCGCGCAATTCTTCGATCGTGAACGGACGCGGCTTTGCGTGGGTCATCAAGGATGCAACTAGCAAATTCATGCCTCCGCCTCCACTCGCGCTCGTCCGCGCGGGCCGTCGGTCCGGCGAAGCAACCGGGTTTGTTCGCCGCTCCGGGTCGAGCGTTCAGGCTCATCCAAGCCAAGGCCAATTCAAAGCGGCGACGCCGCGACACGATCCGCATCCGCTAAGCGCACACATGAGCATTCCTGACAAATCTGTTGAAATAATGTTGTTTTTCCTGCAGGGATCTCGGCGATGCGAGTCCGCGAAGCCCGGCAACGACGGTCGACAGAATTAGCCCCGCGCAAGGGGGGCCAAGCGCGGGGCCGGTCGCGTGCGGTTAGCCTTGCAGCAATATGACTGGAGGCTCGCGACTTCCGTTACGTTGCCGCTGTCATCGCCGCGCGGCAATTTCACAAATATGCGGAGCCAGGCCGTCTTTGATCGGGCGCAGATATCTCTCGCGCCGGCGAAGAATCGAGGGAGCGCCTCGATCGAATGGGCGCTGCCGGGGAGCCTTCGCGTAGCGGAGAAAACACTGTAGCCTCGGCCTGCAATCCCTCGATCACAATCCCCATCTTCCCGCCCCATGTTCCCGCCCGACCTACTCGTCCGCGCCGCCGAGCTCATCGTCCGCTATCGCGCCGCCGGGCTGATGGTCGCGACGGCTGAATCGTGCACCGGCGGGCTCATCGCCGGGCTTCTCACCGAGATTCCCGGCTCGTCGAACGTGCTCGAGCGCGGCTTCGTCGTCTATTCCAACGCCGCCAAGCAGGAACTTCTTGGGGTTTCGGCCGCAACGCTGGCGAGGCGCGGCGCGGTCAGTGAGCAGACCGCGATGGCAATGGCGGAAGGGGCGCTGGCGAAATCGCGGGCCGATGTCGCGGTGAGCGTCACCGGCATCGCCGGCCCGGACGGAGGGACGGCGGCAAAGCCGGTCGGCCTCGTCCATTTCGCTTGCGCCCGGCGCGGCGCTCCCATGGTCGTGCGCGAAGAGCGGTTCGGCGACATCGGCCGCGACGCGGTGCGGCTCGCCTCGGTCGCGGTCGGGCTCGATCTGCTCGAGGCGGCGGCTGAGCGACATCCTGCGGCCTCGGCGTGAGGCGTCTCCGGCCCCAATCGAACGGGAGGCGGCGCGCCGGCCGGTGGAGAAAAGTTGATCTCGTGGGATCGGAACGAGCGCGTGCGCCGGCCGTTGCATTGGCGCTGGGCGGTCAATCTTGGAGACGAACAGCCATGAATGCTCTCGGCCCAACCCTCTGCGCGATTCTGCTAACTTGCGGTGTAGCCGGTTCTGCAGCGGCGGCGACGAACACGGCTCCGGCCGGATCAGCCGGCGGCGAGAACACCGCGCCTACCCCGCAAGCCCCCACTCATATCAGCGAGAGGCTCCGCAACGACCTGACCAAGGCCGGATTCACCGACATCACCATCATGCCCTCGTCGTTCCTGGTCCGGGCCAAGGATTCACAGGGCAATCCGGTGATGATGGTTATCAATCCGGATTCCTTCACGGAAGTCACTCAACAATCTGAACCGCCGGTCTCGGGCGCGATCAAGGGCGAACCGAACAGTCCGATCCCCACCCCGCCGCCGAAGCCCGCGACCCCTCCGGCGAAGCCCTGAGCCGGCGCCGAGGCGCGTCGGCCCCCGACGCGCCTCGTCCGGCGAAAGTCCCCTATCAGGACCCGTAGACCTTGTCGGCGCGCGCTTCGAACGCGCGAGCGAACTTGCGAAAGGCGACGTCGAACATCGAGCCCATCAGCGCCCCGAGGGTGCGGCTCTTGAACTCGTAGTCAATGAAGAACCCGATGCGGGAGCCCTCGCCCTCGTCGTCGTCCCTGAAGGTCCAGATGTTTTCGAGATGGCTGAACGGCCCGTCGATATATTCGACGGCGACCTTGAGACGCGGCTTATCGAGCATGACGCGGCTGGTGAAGGTCTCGCGAATGAGTTTGTATCCGACCGTCATGCCGGCAACCAGCGTTTCGCGGCCGTCCGCCTCCAACCTGCGGCTGCGCACCCTTAAGCCCTTGCAGAGGGGAACGAATTCCGGATAACGCTCGACGTCGGCGACGAGATCGAACATCTGCTCGGCCCGGTGGCGGACCCGGCGCTCGTCGCGGAAGGAGGGCAAGGTCGCGGACCTCCAGCACCCGCCTTGGGCCAGGCTTCAGGGTTTGGGTTGAGGCGCGGCGGGGGCGGGCGCGGCCGGAGCAGGCGCGGGGGCCGATGGCGCGCCCGTCTGGCCTTCCATCTGCTTCAGCTGATCGAGAATATTGCCGGGCGAGACCGGAACCGGCGCGGTTTGGCCCGCGGGCGCAGGCGCGCCGCCCTTCTCGAGGATCGAGTGCGGCGCGCGGCTCCAGCTCGAGAGGATCGACATCAAAAGCGCAGTAGCGAAGAACATCGCCCCCAGGATGGCGGTCGCGCGAGACAGCGCGTTCGCCTGCCCCCGCCCGGTCATGAAACTGCCGGTTCCCCCGCCCGTCCCGAGCGCGCCGCCCTCCGAACGCTGCAGCAGGACGACGGCGATCAGCGCAACGACGATCAGGATATGAATGACGATCAGAACCGATTGCATGGAGGTCTCGAACCGGGGGAGCGGCCGGCCCGGAGGCAGGCGTCCTCAAAAGATGGCGCGCTCCTATCACGGCGCAAGAGGGGCGTCCATCGGTTCGGATCGCGGGATCGCGGGTAATCGGACGCCACGATGGCCCATCAGAAGGCCCAAGATGGACTTGGCTACTCGACTGTCACCGCAAATGGCAAAGCGTCGGACGCGGCCTTGAGGCTCGCGCCGCTAACCAGGCGCGCCGTCGCTGCTATCGCGCTGGCTCGGATTCGGCGAGCGTTTCTGGCACGCCGGAGACGATCAATTCGAGCACCTCTTTTTCGGTCGTCTGCGAGATAGCGCGATCGCCCACATTGCGGCCGCGTTTGAGCACCATCACGCGATCGCCCACTTCGAAAATATCGTTCATCCGGTGAGAGATGATCACTTGCGCGACCTGATGGACCTTCAGTTCCTCCACCGTCTCGAGCAGCCGCTCGGTCGCCGTCACCGACAGATTGGCGGTCGGCTCGTCGAAAACCACCACCTTTGGCGCAAACGAAATCGCGCGCGCGATCGCCACCGATTGCTGGCGCCCGCCAGACAGACTTTCGACCTTCTGGTAGACTGAGTTCACGTCGACCTTGAGCCGGTTGAGGATTTCGCGGGCATCGACATGCATGCGCGAGCGGTCGACAAAGATTCCGAACCGCATCGGCCATCGCCCGAGGAAGATATTCTGGCCAACATCGAGATTTCCGCAAAGCGCGAAGTCTTGATAGATCATCTCGATGCCGCGATCGCGGCTCTCGTGCGGGCTCTTGAAGTGCACGGGCTGTCCGTCGATGGAAATATCACCGGAGTCGCGCTGGTAGGCGCCGGTGAGTATTTTCATCAGGGTCGACTTGCCGGCCGAATTATCGCCGACTAGGCCGAGCACTTCGCCTGGCATCAAGCGCAGATTGACGTCGATCAGCGCCTGAACCGGACCGAAGCTCTTGCATATTCCACGCATCGTCACGATCGGTGTCGTCATGCCTTGCGCTCCACAATGGCTCCGGGCGGCTCTTCAGCCGCCCTCGCTCTGCCGAACCACTTACCGAGGATATTGTTTTGACGCAGCCAGATGTCGCCGACCACCGCGATGATCAGGATCAAGCCGATGAACACGTTCTGCCATTGCTGGGGCAATACGAACGAACTCCCGTCTCGAAGAATGATCTGCAGCGAAAGCAGCTGGCGAATGAGCGTGATGACGCCGGCGCCCGCCAGCGATCCGATCATCGTGCCGTAGCCGCCAAAGATCGAGCCGCCGCCGATGATGACGGATGAGATCGCGTCGAGTTCGCGCAACTGCCCGGCCGTCGGGATGAAACTGCGGTAGAACGCATCGTAGATCACGCCGCCGAATCCAGCGCAGGTCCCCGAAATCAACAATGCGGTGAATCGAACCCGGCGCGTATCAACGCCAGCGAAGGCGGCCGCGCGCTCATTGCCGCCGACGGCAAACACCTTCTGCCCGAAGGTCGTATAAGCGAGCGCGACGCCCGCGATCGTCGCGACCGCGATGACGAAGATCGTTTGCACGCTGACCGCCTTGGCGAGCGCCAGCTCCCATCCGTGGTTCGGCGCGATCCCAAGCGTGTCCAGCAATTCGAACAGGCTGCGTCCGATGAGGTTGAACGATTCGGGGAAACCATTGAGCTGAGTGCCGGCCACGATCGACGATCCAATGCCGCGCGCCCAGTAGAACGTGCCCAGAGTTGCAATGAATGCGGGAAGGCCGACATAGGCGGTCAGCCAACCATTGATCGCGCCGGCCAAGACGCCGACCCCGATCGCGATGACGACAGCCGCGAGGGGACCGAGGCTGGTGTCCTTCATGATGACTGCGGCGGTGGCGCCCGAAAGCGCCAGCACCGATCCGACGGAGAGATCGATATCGCCGTTGGCCATCACGAAAGTAAGTCCGACCGCAAGCAACGCGATCTCGGAAAAAGCCAGCAGGATCGAGAACGAATTGTCGAGCCCCTGCCAAAAATCCGGCCTCGCCCAGAAACCGAAAAGCCAGAGCGCGACTAGGAGAATGACCGCCGCTGCGTCGCGTCGATGAAAGAATGCCGCGATCCCCCGTTTGCCAAGGCCGCGCGACTGCGCCGTCGTGCCGCGCGTCTGAGCGCCGGAGATCGCGACGCCGCCAATATCCGGCACGACCGGCGGAGGCAGGCTGCGCAGCCGCGCCCACAGCCGGGCGAGTATGCGCCGTCGGACCAGCCAAGGTTCGACCAGCACCGCGATGATCAATATGACCCCGAGAAAAGCCGGAACGGCGCCGGGCGGCAATTGCGAGACCGCGGCGACCTCCATCTTCTCGTCGCCGACCTGGATTATGCGAGTGACTGGCACGCCTTCACGCAGCACCTTGTCGATCAAGCCGATGAGGATCGCGCCAAGACACGACCCAATCACGCGACCCCGACCGCCAAATATCGCGGCGCCGCCAACGATCACCGAGGCGATGACGATCAGTTCCGCGCCGAGGCCAAACGCCGGGTCGGCGTCCTTGCTTTGCGCGACATTCATCAACCCCGCGATAACCGCGCAAAGCGAGGACACGACATAGGAGCGCATGCGCACGAAGCGCGTATTGATCCCGGCGTAGCGGGCGGCCTGTTCGTTCCCGCCGGTTGCGTAGGTCGTCCAGCCATATGACGTGTAGGCGAGAGCAACGGCGCCAATCGCCGCGATCACCACAAACAGGAGAATCTGGTTGTTGAAGCCGAATGCGTTTATCTCGCCAATGCGGAAGAACGCCGGATATTGGTCCGCCTTGAGTTCGAACGCGATGTTCTTGCCGCCGGTGAGCCCCAAGATGACGCCGCGACCGATGAACAGCATGGTGAGAGTGGCGATGAACGCCGGCACTTCCAGAACCGTGACAAGAAAGCCGTTGATCAATCCGATCGTAAGGCCGAGAGCGAGACAGGCGAACACGGCCGTTGTGACGTCGAGGTCAAAATAGCTTGGCGCGAACACCATGCCGAAGATCGTCGCCGTCAGGCCGAACGTTGAGCCTACGGATAGGTCAAGCTCCTTGTTGACGAGGACGAACGTCATCCCGACCGCCATGACGCCATAGCGCGACGCGTCGCGCAGCACCGAGAATAGCGCCGAGGTCGAGCCAAAGAATGCGGGATTGAGATAGAGGCCGCCCAGATAGAGGGCGGCCATGATGCTGAGCAAGCCGACTTCCCATCCGCCGAGGAGCAGCGAACCGCGTCCATTCTCATTCGGGCGCGTCGCCGCGTTGGTGGCGCTCATGGGGCGGGCCGTCTTGTCCGGATCAGGGTCGGGATGCGCACAGCGTCAGCTTGCGCATCCCGCGCGCGACGCGCTCTCAGTTTTCGAACCGCTTGCCGACCTTCTCGACATTGTCCTTGGTGACGAGTTGCGCCCTTGTATCGAGATTGGCGGCGGCGATGTTGCGGTCGATCTGCAGATAAAGCTGCATGACGGGGTAGAAGCCCTGCAGGAAGGGCTGCTGGCCGAGCGAGCCCATCAATGCGCCGCTCTTGATCTGCTCAAGCTGCTTGGGTCCGAGATCGAACCCATAGGCGCAGACCTTATTGTTCAGTTTCAGCTGCGAAATGGCGTCGCCGATCGCGGGCGTCACTCCGCCGTTGGGGCCAAACAAACCTACAACGTCCTTGCGACTCTCGATCAGCTGGACGATCGGCCCGGCGGTGATGTCGGTTCCGACGTCAACGCCGATATTGTTCGGGCCCGCGTCGACCTTGAAGCCCTGCAGCATGTTCGCCGCCTTCAGAGCCTTCAGCGTGGCCTGAAAGGCCGCCGTGACACGGTTGTTCACCTCGATGTTTCCCACCGGCACGGTGTTCGGGAACAGGATCGAGCCGCTCTTGATGTTGTTCTTGATGAGGCACTTAACGATCGCCTCGCCGCCGATCGCAGCAGCGCTCGCGTCCTGGCCGGTATGGCTGATGTTGTTGCGGTCAAGCAGTGTCCCGTCGAATGAATTGGTCGTGGCGACGACAACGCCCTTTTCTTCGAGCTTCTTCACAATATCGTTGTAGGCGCCCACCTGCGGCGTCGTCATGATGACGCCGTTGATCGTCGGGTCATTGACGATCTGGTTGAGGATCTGGATTTCGCGCGGGATGTCGTCGACCGCCGATTCCGAGCCAAGGCGAATAAGATTGATTCCGAACGCGTTGGCCGCGACTTGCGCGCCGACGTAGACCGGATCGAAAAACCCATTGCCGGCGGTATGGGTGATGATCGCGAAGGTGAGCGGCTTGCCGTCCTTTTTCGTCGTCGGAGCTTCCTTGGCTGCATCTTCGAACGAATAGCCGCCGACGGCCTTATTGATCGCTCCCGATTGGGCCATGGCTCCCGAGCCCCAAAGGCAGCCCAACCCAACCAACACGCCCAGACACAAAGCATTCCTCATTTACCTTCCTCCCGGTTTGGCGCGACCTCCCGCGATTGCGCCCGCTATTTTGGCGCGCCGCAAGGATCGTCGGATTTTCTAACTCAACTGTCCAGACGCGAGCGGTTCTGGACTGACCATATTTATCCGGCAATATGCGGCGCGAGAAGAGATTTCTCGTCGCGGCTCTGAGCGCCGGGCGATTTTCATGCGGTCAACGTCGGCGCGTGGCTGGGATTTCCGCGTCTTGCGGCTCGCGCCGCCGACCAGCGCGCCGCCGACGTTGTCGAGGTCGGAAGCTCGCCGCAATTGCCCGGCTTGACCGAACCGCCGTAAAGAATGCGGATCCGTAAGCCTCCTGGGCCATAAAATTGGCAAGCAAGATCCCGATCGTATGGCGCCTCACGACCGAATCGCTGCCTCTGAATTGACTTTCGCCGCCGGCAATGGAGGTCGGCCATGCGGATCTCTCGGCGCGGACTGATCAGTTTCCTGGCGAGCGCGCCTGCGCTCGCGGCAGCCGCGCCTTGCTGCGGTCTGATTACTCCACAAGGCGCGCGGCTCACCGCCCTTCTCGATGGAACGGGCGTTGACCACCTCTGGCTCGCCGGAGACAAGGTGGACTGGGAGACTGGGGAGTCGCGCGGCGCCTGGAACGACGGAAAACCGCACACCCACTGCTCGGCCTTCGTAGCGAGCGTCGCCAAGCGGCTTGGCGCCTACGTCCTGCGGCCGCCCGACCATAGCGCCGTGCTTCTGGCGAATGCGCAGATGGGCTGGCTGCGGAGCATGGCGGCTGCAGGAGCGGGCTGGCGGCCCCTGCCCGACTCGGCCGCCGCGCAGACGCGCGCGAACGCGGGCGACCTCGTCCTGGCCGCGTTTGAAAACCCTGACCCGGATAGGCCGGGACACATCGCCATAGTCCGCCCGTCCGACATCGACGCGGCGACCTTGCAGGACCAGGGCCCGTTCGTGACCCAGGCCGGAGGCCATAACGCGCTATCGACCCCGCTGGCGCGAGGTTTCCGCAATCACCCCGGGGCGTGGCTGCCCGGCGGAGGCGGCTCCGTGCGCTTCTTTGCCCATTTGATCGCTTGGGCGTAGGAGCCCGCATGGACAAGGCCGCCGTCAGCGATAAGCCGCGGCGATGGCGAGGAAATCGGCCGCCTTCAGGCTCGCACCGCCGACGAGCGCGCCGTCGACATTGTCGAGCGGGAGCAGGTCGCCGCAATTGCTCGCCTTGACCGACCCGCCGTACAGAATGCGCGTTTTGGCGGCTCGCGGACCGCCGATCTCCACGAGCAGCGCCCGAATGCCGTTGTGGATGACCGCGACGTCGGCGGGCGTAGGCGTGCGGCCGGTGCCGATCGCCCATACTGGCTCGTAGGCGATCACGACGGTTTCGCTCGTTCCCCCGGGGGGAAGCGACCTTCTGAGCTGCCGAACGACGACGGCGGCCTGCTCTCCCCTTTCGCGCTCCGCCAGCGTCTCGCCAATGCAGACGATCGGAACGAGGCTGGCTTTCAGCGCCGCTTCCGCCTTGGCGCGAACCAGTTCGTCGGTCTCGTGATGGATCGTGCGCCGCTCGGAGTGGCCGACGATGACGTAAGACGCGCCGGCGTCCTTGAGCATGGCGGCGGAAATGTCGCCGGTGAAGGCGCCGCCCGGCTCGGGGCTGCAGTCCTGGGCGCCGAGCGAGAGCTTGCCGCCTTTGAGCTTCGCCGCCGCCTGCGCAAGCAGCGTCGCCGGAGGGCAGACGGCGAGCTCGGCCTTGCCCGCTTCGCCCGCGTCGGCCACCCGGCGCATCGCCTCGATCTCGCTCAAGGAGGCCGAGAGGCCGTTCATCTTCCAGTTGCCGGCGACGAACGGACGCACGCCAGGGGTCATCGAGGGCCTCACCGCATCTGGGCAGGCGCGGTTGTTATCATCGGCTTCGCGCCTATGCAAAGCGCCCCAGCGTCGCTAGATAGGGCCCGCCCGCGGCCAAGACCACGAGGTTCAAGGGGGCGGCGGACGAGGAAAGGCGAACCAGGCGAATGCTCGGAGCAATCCGCAATGCGGCCCAGGGGGTCGTCGGCAAGGCGATCATGACCCTAGTCATGGGGCTCATCATCGTCAGTTTCGTCATTTGGGGCGTGGGCGACATGCTGCGCGGCTTCACGACTTCGACCGTCGCGTCGGTCGGCGGGGCCAAGATTTCCGCTCAGGAATACCGCATGGCCTACGACCGGACGATTCAGCAATATCAGCGCCGGCTGCGCCGCCCCTTCACCAACGAAGAGGCGCGCCAGATCGGACTCGACCGCAGCGTCCTGCAGCGGCTCCTCAGCGAGGCGGCGGTCGACGAGGAGACGCGCAGACTCGGCCTCGACATTTCAAACGACGCCTTGCGCGAGATCATCACCACGAATCCGGATTTCCGCGACAAGTCCGGCGCGTTCGACCCCGCGCGGTTTGCCGGCGCGCTGCGCGACATGGACATGACCGAGCGCGGGTTCGTCTCGGAATTGCGCAAGCAGGCGTTGAGGCAATTCATCGTCGCCGCGCTGACCGCAGGCGTCGCCGCGCCCAAGGCCGAAACCAAGGCGGAGGCCGATTATGAGGGCCAGACCCGCTCGGTCGATTATTTCCTCCTCCCCGCTTCGGCGGCGGGCGACATTCCCGCGCCCTCCGAGGAGGCGCTGAAGACCTTCTATGACGACCGCAAGTCGAACTACCGGGCGCCCGAATTGCGGTCGATGGATGTACTGTCGCTGGAGCCGGAGACGATCGCCAATCCGGCCGAGGTGAGCGACGCCGATGCTCAAGCCGCCTATGAGAAGCTTGCCGGCAAGGACCCGCGGTTCGGGGCGCCAGAAAAGCGCGACCTGCAGCAGATCCTGTTCCCGAGCGAGGCCGACGCCGCCGCGGCCGACGCCAAGCTCAAGGCCGGCGCGAGCTTCGACGATCTGATCAAGGAGCGAGGCCTCAAGCCGGAAGACGCCGAGCTCGGCGACACGACCAAGGAGGCCATGCTCGACAAGGCCGAGGCCGACGCCGTTTTCGCCCTGCCGGAAGGGGGCGTGAGCGGGGCGCTCAAGAGCCAGTTCGGCCCGGTCATCGTGCGGGTCAAGAGCATTACGCCGTCGACCGTCAAGCCGTTCGCGGAGGTCGCCGACGAGGTCAAACGTCAGGTCTCGGCTTCGCGCGCCGGCGACAAGATCCAGGCGCTGCGCGACAAGATCGAGGACCTCCGCGTGTCGGGCAAATCCCTCGTCGAAGCCGCGAAAGCGGTGGGCTTGACCGCCCAATCGATCGCCGCAGTCGACGCTCAGGGCTCCGACGCGAAGGGCGCGCCCGTCGACTTGCCGGACAAGGCCGAGCTCCTCCGCGCCGCCTACGCCTCCGACGTCGGACTGGACGAGGCGCCGCTGAACACCAAGGACGGCGGTTTCGTGTGGTTCGACATCACCAAGGTCGACCCGGCGCACGATCTCTCGTTCGAGGAGGCGAAGCCCGAGGTCGAAAAGCAGTGGCGGGCCGATGAGGTCGATAAGGCGCTTGCCGGGAAGGCGGACGATCTGGTCAAGCAGCTCAACGCCGGCGCGAGCGTCGCCGACGCGGCGAAAGGCGCGGGCGCCGAGGCGAAATCGGCGCAGGACGTCAATCGGGGCGAACAGACGAACCTGCCCGAATCAGCCGTCGCCGCAATCTTTCGCGAGCCCGCCGGCGGCGCCGGATCGGCGGCGACCCCCGACGGGCGGGTGGTGTTCAAGATCACCGCCGACAAGACGCCGCCGGTCGACTTCGTCGACGCCCGCGTCAAGGCGATCGCCTCGCGCCTCGACGCCGCGGCTCGCGAAAGCGTGCTCGATCAATATGTCGATGGGTTGCGCCGGACGCTCGGCGTCGTCGTTCACCCGGACGTCCTGCAGTCGGCCGAGGGCGGCTGACCGGCGATGACCACCCTGCCCGACTACGAAGCCTTTGCGCGCGCGTATGGCGCCGGCGAGGCGGAGGTCGCGGTCGCGACGCTCGTCGCCGATCTCGAGACCCCGGTCTCGGCCTATCTCAAGCTCGCGCGCGGGCGGGCGGGCAACATGTTCCTGCTCGAATCGGTCGAAGGCGGCTCGCAGCGCGGCCGCTATTCGATGATCGGCCTTGATCCCGACCTCATCTTCCGATCGACGGGCGACTGCGCCGAGATCAATCGCAGGGCCCTCTCCGACCCGGACGCTTTCATCCCCTGCCCGGGCGATCCGCTCGATGTCTTGAGATCGCTGCTCGCCGAATCTCGCATTGCGATGCCCCCCGGGCTGCCGCCGATGTCGGCTGGCGTTTTCGGCTATCTCGGCTACGACATGGTGAGGCGCATGGAGCGCCTCGCCCCGGCCAAGCCCGATCCGATCGGCGTGCCCGATGCGCTCATGATCCGCCCGACGGTGATGGTCGTGTTCGACGGCGCCCGCGACGAGATGGCGATCGTGACCCCGGTGCGCCCGGCGCCCGGCGTCTCGGCCCGCGCGGCCTACGAGAGCGCGATGGCGAGGCTGGACGCGGTGGTCGACGCGCTCGAGCAGCCGCTCGATCATGCGGCGGGCATGGCCGTCGACCCGCTCGTCAGGGCCGGCGAGGCGCGTTCGAACACCACTGAGGCCGAATACAAGGCGATGGTCGCTCGGGCGAAAGAGTACATCGCCGCAGGCGATGCCTTCCAGATCGTGCTGTCGCAGCGGTTCACCAGCCGGTTCGACCTGCCCGCGTTCGCGCTCTACCGGGCGCTGCGGCGGGTCAATCCCTCGCCCTACCTCTGCTTCCTCGACTTCGGCGGTTTCCAGATCGTCTGCTCGAGCCCGGAAATCCTGGTCAGGGTGCGCGAGGGCAAGGTCGTGATCCGCCCGATCGCCGGCACGCGGCCGCGCGGCAAGAGCCCGACCGCGGACGAGGCGCTGGCCGCCGAACTCCTGGCCGACCCGAAAGAGCGCGCCGAGCACCTGATGCTGCTCGACCTCGGCCGCAACGACGCCGGCCGCGTCGCCAGGATCGGCACGGTCAAAGTGACCGACAGCTTCTTCATCGAACGCTATAGCCATGTTATGCACATTGTCTCCAATGTCGAGGGCGAATTGCGCGACCGCGTCGACGCGGTGACCGCGCTCGCCGCCGGCTTTCCCGCCGGCACCGTCTCCGGCGCGCCGAAAGTGCGGGCAATGCAGATCATCGACGAACTCGAAAAGGACAAGCGCGGCATCTATGCCGGCTGCATCGGCTATTTCGGCGCCGGCGGCGAAATGGACACCTGCATCGTGCTGCGCGCCTCGGTGGTGAAGGACGGCCTTATGCACGTCCAGGCCGGTGCCGGGATCGTCTACGATTCCTCCCCTGCCGCCGAACAGAAGGAATGCGTCGACAAGGCGCGCGCGCTGTTCCGGGCGGCGGAGGAAGCGGTGCGCTTCGCGGTCAGGGGAAAACGCGGGCAGTAGGGTCGCCAGTCGGCCGATCGGACGCTCGCAGTCCAACATACCGGCCGATCCGCGTTCGGGCGCATTGCGGTTTCGGCCATATTCGCGATCAGTCGAAGTGTTTAAGAATCCGGTGCGCGCCGGCCCGCGCGACCAGACCCTCGAGGCGACATGCCGATCTTCATGGACCGCCACGACATGCGGGGAGCGAAGTCGGAGGATGTCGCCGAGGCGCACCGCCGGGATGTCGACATCCAGGACCGCCATGGGGTCAAATATATGGCCTATTGGTTCGACGAGAGCAGCGGCGCCGCGTTCTGCCTCGTCCATGCGCCGGACCCGGCTACCGCCGAGCGCGTCCACCGCGAGGCGCACGGCGAAATCGCCCATGCGATCATTCCGGTCGACCTTGTCGCCGTCGAGGCGTTCCTCGGCCGGATTGGCGATCCGCGCGCGGCGCCGGGGGCGCCCGCGCCCGGAGTGGACTCCGGGCTGCGCGCCGTCATGTTCACCGACATTGTGGGCTCGACTGAGATGACCGCCCGGCTTGGAGACAGCGCGGCGCTCGAACTGGTCAGGGCGCATGACGCGCTCGTCCGGCGCGGGCTCGAAGCGCAGGGCGGGCGCGAGGTCAAGCATACCGGCGACGGCATCATGGCCTCGTTCGACAATGTTGCGAACGCCGTCCGCGCCGCCGCCGACATCCAGCGGGGCTTCGCCGCCTACAATGCCGAGGCGTCCGAGAGCCTCAGCATCCGGATCGGCATCGACGCCGGGGAGCCGGTTGAGGAGCATAACGACCTGTTCGGGGCCACGGTGCAGCTCGCGCATCGGCTGTGCAGCGAGGCGGAGGCCAATGGCATCGTCGTTTCCAGCCAAGTGCGCGACTTGTGCAAGGAGGGCGCGGCGCAATTCGTAGCGCTCGGCGAACGGCGGCTGAAGGGTTTTGCCGACAAGATCCCGGTGTTCCGGTTCGAATGGCGGAGCTGAATCGAGTTCAGCGCCCTCGGCGCCTGCCCCGGCGGGCGCCGGATAGCGACGCGCCCCGGCGCCTGGAGGCTGGAAATCCTTGTCGCTCTGAGCAATAATCGGGCCGCTGGTCGCCCGCCGCGACCGAACGACTCGGTCAAGGGGGAAAGCGCCCGCGACGCCTCGCTGGCGCAGAGCGTCGAGATAAAAATTGAACCACCGAGAGCAAGCGCTGCAATCCGCGTGGACAGAGGGCGCGGTGAACCTTGTCAGACCGCGGTTCTGGCTGATCGGGATCGCGTTTCTCGCCGGCTATCTCGCGTTGAACGTGATGACCGCGCGATATCAGTTTCAGGCGCTCGGGATCACGCTGTGGAGCCCAGATGACGGGCTCTCGGTCGTGCTTTTGCTGGAAAGCCTGGAATTCCTTCCCTTCGTCTTTGCCGGCGCGGTGCTGGCCGACGTTTTGATCTCCCATGTTCAGCACAGTCTTTACGTGATTGTTATTGCTGAATTTGCTCTGACTGTCGGTTATGGCGGAATCGCCGTGGCGTTGCGGCGCGGCCTCAAGTTCAGCCCGAAGCGGACCGATCTCGCCAATGTCCTCGTCATGCTCGCGTCCGTGCCGGCCGGCGCCATCCTGACCTCGGTCATCTACTGCGGCGTCCTCTATCTCGCTGATTCCCTGCCCGCGGATCAGTTCGTCGCCGCGGTGCGCCATTTCTGGATTGGCGACACCGTGGGCATCATCGCGGTCCTTGCGGCGGTCACGGCGGCGTTCACGCTCTGGTCCAAGGCCCGGTGGGCTTGGCGTCGAGACCAGAACTCTCAATTGGTCAGTCTTCATCGTCAGTTCTTGCCTGGTGTTCGCGCTCCTCCGCCACGAGAGCAGCGCCTACGCCTATCGTTTGTTCTATCTGTTGTTCTTGCCGATCATCTGGATGGGCATGCGAACCGGTTATGTCGGCGTGGCGATCGCGCTTCTGGGAACCCAGACGGCGTTTTTCATGATGGCTTCGCACATCGGATTGAACGACAACGATTTTGACGGGTTCCAGATTCTGATGCTGGTCCTTTCGATCACCGGCCTCATTCTTGGCGCCGCAGTCACCGAGCGCGAGCGTGCTAACCAGCGGCTCCGCGAGCAGCAGGGCGAACTCGTGCGCATTTCCGCCCACGCGACCGCCGGCGCGTTGGGCATGTTGCTTGCTCACGAACTCAGCCAACCCTTGTCGACGGTCTCGACTTACGCGGTTGCGGCGCGCCGGATGCTGCAGTCGGGCGCGGGGCCTGGGCCGGTGATCGACGCCTTGAGCAAAGCAGAAGCGGAGGCGCAGCGAACCCGCCAAGTGCTGGAGCGCATCCGCGACCTCGTCTCCATCGGCAAAATGGAGCCGCGTCTCCTGGATCTCGCTGACGTAACCCTGAAGATCCGGGCGCTGTGCGCGGGAGGGGCAAACGCGCGCAACGTCGACATCGCCGTCGAGATCGTTCGTCCGATCCCCCTGATCAAGGCCGACAGGATCGGGATCGAGCAGGTCCTCAACAACATTGTCGGCAACGCGGTCGACGCCGCCGCTGAACGCGGAGACGGACGCGGACGCGTCGCCATAAGCGTGATCGGCCGCGATGGTTGGGCGATCGTTCAAATCGACGACAACGGGCCCGGAGTCGCCCCGGAGATGACCGAGAGCCTGTTCGAGGCTTACCAAACGTCAAAACCGCGCGGGATGGGGCTTGGGCTCACGCTCAGCCGTCAGATCGTGCTACAGCACGGCGGCCGGGTTTCGTGGCAATCGATTGCGCCGGAGGGGACGAGATTCGTGATCGAACTCAATATCAATGGACCTGACGGCGATGCCGCATAGACGTCACGTCGCGATCGTCGATGACGAGGCGCATGTCCGCGAGTCGCTGGCCTTGCTTCTGTCGACCGCTCAGATCGAGTCGCGGACGTACGCCTCGGCGGAAGACTTTCTCGCCTGTGCGCCCCTCGATGAGTCCGCCTGCGTCATTCTCGACAATCAGCTTCCAGGCTTAAGCGGCATCGGCTTGCTCAGGCGGATTGCGGCTGCGAGCGGCGATCCGCCGGTCATCCTGATCACCGGATACGGCGACGTGCCGACCGCGGTTTCGGCCATGAAAGGCGGCGCTTTCGATTTCGTGCAGAAGCCGCTCGATCCCGAAGCGCTGCTGCTTACGGTCGAGGAGGCGTTGGCAAGGACCGAAGAGTCCCGCGATCGCCAGACCCAGGTCCAGGAGTTTCGGAGTCGCTGCGCGTTGCTCACCCAGCGTGAGCGCGAAGTCTTCGCACTGCTCGTCGACGGCCTGCCGACGAAGCTCATCGCTCATCGGCTGGGAATCACCCCCCGGACGGCGGAGCACCACAGGGCGGCGGTCATGCACAAAATGCAGGCCGCCGCAATTTCCCATCTCGTCCGGATGGCGCTGAGCTTCGGTCCGGTCGGCGGCGGCGGCGAAGTTTAGGTACTTTCCGCCATTTTCGCCAGCGCCGCAACTCGATACACGTCCAGACTTTGGTCAACCAGAGCCTCGGGGCGGACCAGTGAGGGGCGGGGCGATCGCTTTCACGGCGTCCTGCATTTCGGGCGTGACAACAAGCCGCCGATCGCGATGCGCGGCGGTGGGCAGAACGGGCCAGGCCTCCCACCGGGGACAAGGGCCTGGCGATCGACCTCTCCATGACGAAGGGGGTGCGGGTCGATCCGGCGACGAGGACAGCGCGGACGGGCGGCGGGCGCCTTACGGGCGACGTCGGCCATGCATCGCGCGCCTCCGGATCAGGGACGCCTGACGCCGACGGGCGGCGCGGGTATCCGTCCCGAGAATACGGGCTCGCCGCCGATAGCCTGCCCGGACCCGGCGATCCGGCAACCGCTATCCATCTCGGCCCGCATATGACGCGATCGACAAGGCCGTCCTGCCGAGGGTGAGCAGCCGCGCGAAAGCAGCGGTCCTCGCGGCGATTATCAACGGCGTCGCCTCCGAAAGACGACGGTCGCCGAGCGCGTCCACGCCCACCGCAATTGTCTGCTAGACTGCGGCGCCACGCAGCAAATCGACCGCGCAACAATGCCGTTTCCCCAATTGCAGGCTCCCTTCCGGCTCATTCTCAGGTTCACCGTGATCGCGGCGGTAGTCGGCGCGGCCTATTCCGAGAGCCACGTCGCCGAAAATGGGGGCCGGTGGTTCGCCCTCGACGGCTTGGCGCGTGGCGCGCTGACCGGCGCGGTTATTGCGGTCATTCTGACCTCGCTTCAGGTCTTCGTCCTGACGCAGCCCATCGGGGCGCCGCTTCGCCGTACGCCCTTCCTCGTCCATGTGGCGGTCAAGACCGGCGTCTATCTCGTCTTCATCCTGTTCGGGCTTGCGCTCGGCGCATGGGTGTTCCCGGCCCCGAACGAGTCCGGAATTACCCGCCAGGATGTGCTGTTCTCGCTCGCGATCTCATTCGTTTTCGCGTTCATGTACGAAATCAACAGCCTGCTCGGTCAGAACGCGCTGACCAATTTCATCATCGGCCGCTACCACAAGCCGCGGCTCGAATCGCGCGCGTTCCTCTTCCTCGACATGGAGGGCTCGACGGGATTCGCCGAGCGCCTCGGCCCACTCGACTTTCACCGCCTGCTCAACCGTTTCGTCGATGACCTCACCGAGCCGATCGTCGCGGCGCGGGGCGAAATCTATACCTACATCGGCGACGAGGTGATCGCGACCTGGAAGCTCGATCAGGGAAAAGCGTCGGCGCGCTGCGTCGAAGCCTGTTTCGCCGCCATCGACCGGCTCGCGGACCGCGCGGCCGATTATCGCCGTGACTTCGGGGCCGCGATCAACGTTCGCGCCGGATTGCATTGCGGTCCGGTGGTGACCGGAGAGATGGGATCGGTCAAAAAGGAGATCGTTTTCCTCGGCGACACCGTCAACACCGCAGCCCGCATCCAGGATCTCTGCCGCCAGACTGGCGATCGGGTGCTCGCTTCAGCGGACCTGATCGATCGCCTCGAGTTGCCGCCGGGGGTCGCCAAGCGGTCGCTCGGCGACCTCAGGCTGCGCGGCAAGGGCGCCGATCTCGCGCTCTACGCGTTGACCAAGGCGCCTCGGCGCGCCCTGCGCGCCGAGGTCTCGGCAAGCCTCGAACCCGCCCTTGAGGCGTCGCGCATCGGCCTGCCCTGAGCTGGATTCTCCGCGTTGGCCCGGAAGTTCGGAATGACGGAAGGATGACAGGCATTTGTCGCCATCATTGCTTTCGCGGTATAAGCCGGCGCGAAGGCGAGCGAGCATGCTGTCGCAGAGTATGGTGGTTTGGGTCGGAGCTGGGGCGTCGGCGGTCGTGGTCGCGGGCGCGGTGGCGGGCGCGCTCATCTGGACCCACCCGGAATTCCTGCGGCCGGGCTCGGCGGGGACGCAGGTCGAAACCAGCGCCGCCGGGCCGAAGCCGTCGAGCGTTCCTGAGGCCGCGCCGGTCGTTCAGTCCGCTGCGCCGGCCGCGAGCGCCCCGGCCCCCGGCGAAGAGGCCAAGAACGAGGCGACGACCCCGCCCCCCAAGCCCGCTTTCGATGTCGTCAGCGTCGAGCCGACCGGCGACGCGGTCATCGCCGGCCGGGCCGCGCCGAACGCGAAGGTCGAACTGCGAGACGCCGGCAGGACCGTCGCCCAGGCGACGGCCGACGCCTCGGGCCAGTTCGTCATCATCCCGCCGGCCTTCGCTCCCGGCCATCACTCTCTGTCGCTGGCTGAGGACGCGGGCAAAACGGGGCCGCAAACCTCCAATGCGGTCGCCGTCTCGGTCCCTGAGCCGGCGCCCAAGGTCGCCGTCGCCGCCGCCGCGCCTGCTAAGGCGCCAGAATCCGCGCCGTCGGCGCCCCCGCTCGCGATCCGGACCCTGGCGACGGCGCCATCGGCCGGCGCATCCGGCGTCGCCATCCAATCGGTCGCCGCCGACGCCGCCGGCGGGCTCATTGCCAAAGGCTCCGCCCAGCCTAACGCGACCGTCCGCCTCTATCTCAACGGCGCCGATGTCGGCGACGCCAGGACGCAATCGGACGGCCGCTGGTCGCTAACGATCAAGCACGGGATGACCCCGGGCGGTTACGTGATGCGCGCCGACGAGATCAAACCGGGCGACGCCTCGGTGGTTGCGAGCGCCGATACCCCGTTCGACTATCCGGCAGCGCCCGGGGCTTCGGGCGCACCCGCACCGCTGGCTTCTTCCCCTCCGGCGATGGCCGTGGCGAGCGCGGGGCAATCGCTGGCGCCGCCGTCCGCCGACCTGGTCGTCGACTCGGTCCAAACCGCGCTCGTCGCGCACGGCCACACGCTGTGGGCGCTCAGCCGGAACTATTACGGCGACCCGACGCGATATCCCGTGATCTATGAGGCCAACAAGTCGCAAATCCACAATCCGAATCTTATCTATCCGGGCCAGGTCTTCGTCGTGCCGAAGTTCGAGCCGAAGCCCTGAGTGGCGCGAAGCCGCCGGGCTTGCTGGCGGCATCTCATCCAATCGAATGTTGGACGGACTCTCGCGGCCGTATCGGCTGGCTTGCCAAAGCGTCAGGAGTGAAAGTCTCCCATGCCCCCCGACGACAGTGCGGAAGCAATCTCCCGGCTCCAGCTCAGCACGTTCGACGATGAGCTCGGCCATCGCATCATCGGGACCCACATGTGGGCGGTGCGCGCCGGACTGCGCGGCGCCGACGCCTACGAATTGTTCGACGGCTTTTGCCAGCGTCTGGTCATCGACGGAACGCAGTTATGGCGGGCGCACCTCGCGATGGAGACGCTGCATCCGCAATGGAACGGCTATGGCTACGTCTGGCGGCGCGACCTCAATGCGATCGAACCCGAGCATTACGCCCACGGCAGCCTCGAAGAGGACGACTGGCTCAGCAGCCCCCTCAATCATCTGATCGAGCGGGCCCGCGAGGGCGAGGAAAACCCAACAATGCGCCGGCGGCTGGAACAGGGCCCCGACCAGCGCGATTTCCCGATTCTGGTCGAATTTTTCGCCGCCGGCGCGACCGACTACCTCGCCTATATCTACGCCTTCGGAAAGGACGGCGACCGCTCGCAGGGAACCGGCATCGTCTATTCGTTCGCGACCGACCGCAGGGGCGGCTTCAGCGACGATGATACGAGACTGCTTCAGGCGACGTTGCCCGCGCTTTCGCTGGCGATGAAGTCGCATGCCGGCTACGTCATCGCCTCGGGGCTGCTGGCGACCTACCTCGGCGAGGACGCCGGGCGGCGCGTTCACGCCGGTTCGATCATGCGCGGTTCGGTCGACAAGCTGCGCGCCGTGATCTGGTACGCCGACATCCGCGGCTTCACCACGATCAGCAACTCGGCGCCAGGTCCCGTGGTCGTAGAATTTCTCAATGAGGTATTCGAGATTCTGACCGCCTCGCTTCGCGTGCACGGCGGCCAGGTGCTCAAATTCATCGGCGACGGGATGCTCGCCGTCTTCTCGTTCGAGGAGCACGACCCGGCGGAGACCTGCCGGCACGCGCTCGACGCCGCGATCGTGGCGATGCGCAACGTCGACAGGCTGAATGAGGCGCGCGCTGAGGCGGGGCTCCCGGCCGCGTCGGTCGATCTCGCCCTCCATCTCGGCGAGGTGCTCTATGGCAACGTCGGCGCGACCGACCGGCTCGACTTCACCGTCATCGGCCCGGCCGTCAACGAGGTTGCGCGCATGGAGGCCCTATGCGAGCCGCTCGGCCGGTCGGTTCTCGTCTCGGCTGAATTCGTCGCTGGAATCATGGGCGTGGACAGCCGTCTCGAATCGCTCGGCCGCCACGCATTGCGCGGCGTGAGGGAGCCGAAGGAGATTTTTGCACTGGATTTGAGCGCTACGCCAGCCTAGCCCAGCGGTTCTGCGGCGAGCTTACCTGCCCCCGCGGCGCTTACGCCTCCGGAATTCCGGCGCGGCGCATGTCGTCGATGATCCGGGCCCGTTGGGCAAGGAAGATGCGATTGTCGCTGTGTACTGCGGATTGAAAATTCGTGATGCTAAACTCCGGGTCGAGGGACAGCCCCGCCGCAACCTCTGACTGTGCTTCATCCATTCGGCCAATGTTCGCCAATGCCGTCCCATAAATGAAATGACACAGGGCGAAGTTTCGATTGGCCTCGATGGACCGACGAAACCATGACGCCGCCTCTTCGTTGCGCCCGAGAAGACACGCCGCGAAGCCGGCCGTCAGTAGCCAAACGTAGGCCCAGGGATCACGCGGGCTCAATCGAAGCGCTTCCAAAACATGCGCCTCGGTCTCCTCCGCCCGACCGATGAACAGCTTGTTCTGTCCGATTAGCGAGTGAGCTCCAGCCATGTTGCGGTCCAAGGCCAGCGCCCGTTCGTATTCGGCGATGCCCCGAGCGGCGCGGTTGGTGAAGCCGAGGACCACGCCCATGTTCAAATGGGCTATAGCGTGGTCGGGAGCCAACGACAAAGCCCTAGTCGCCGCGGCCTCTGCCGCGGCGAACCGTGCGGCCTTATCGTCCGTGGACAGACTGATCGCGAAATTTGCCTCAACTCCCGCCATGCCGGCGAGTGCTTCGACATTGGCGGGATCAAGGGCCAAGGCGCGTTCAAAAAGGTCGCGCGCCTTCGTTAGATTTTCAAACGTGACTCCCTTGTTGACCCAAGCCGCGCCTTGAAAATAGAGGTCGAGGGAGTCCGGCATAGGAGCACGCTCCGCCCGTCGCGCCTCGGCTGCGATCAGTTGCGCGTTGAGCGTGTTGGCGATGCGCGCCACGATTTCGTCCTGCATCTCGAAGAGATCTGTGACCGGCCGTTCGAACCGCTCTGCCCAAAGATGACTGCCGCTCTGCGCGTCAATGAGCTGCGCGTTCACGCGCATCCGATTGCCGCTCCGTTGGACGCTTCCCTCAAGCGCATAGCGGACGTTCAGGTCCCGCCCGACTTTGATGACATCGATGGCCTTGCCTCGATAGGTAAAGGCGGTGTTGCGCGCGATTACAAATGAGCCTTGAATCCGCGACAGATCGGTGGTGAGGCTTTCGGTCACGCCATCGACGAAATAGTCCTGTTCGGAATCGCCACCGATATTGGCGAAGGGAAGCACGATGATTGACAGGCGAGGCGGGCCAACATCCGAGGGAGGGTGAGGCGCGCGCGGAGAGCGGTCGGAATCGACACCGACTGCATAGACACGCACTGGGCGCGCGATATTTTTGAGCGCCTTCTCTCCGAGGTCAGTGAATTCCGCCTCGATCCGCCCGCGCACATGCTCGTACGCTGCGCCCGAAATGGACACCCCGCCGGGGTCAGCGACGCCCTCCAGCCGCGAGGCGATGTTGACCCCGTCGCCAAGGATATCCTCGCCTTCGACCAACACGTCGCCAAGGTGGACGCCGATCCGGTAGAGAACGCGCTTCGCCTCGAGAGCGCCTTCGTTGCTGGTCGCCATTTGCCTCTGCATCGCCAAGGCGCACTCGACCGCGGCAACGACGGAGGGGAATTCCACGAACATCCCGTCGCCCATCGTCTTGAACAGCCGCCCGCCATGCGTGGCGATGATTGGCTGAGCCGCCTCGCGCCGCTCACGCACGAGACTTGCCGTGCCGGCCTCGTCCTCGCCCATCATGCGCGAATAGCCGACGACGTCGGCGGCGAGAATCGCAGCGAGCTTGCGGGAGGCTGTCATCTTTCAACGTCAACCCGCGTGGGGGCAACTGCTTCGCTTCTTTATCACTGCGCCGGCTGCGTGAAAATTGTGCCTCACCTTATCGGCGGGGCGTATTGGAGGCCGCCCTTGTCCCAGAGCGCGTTCAGGCCGCGGCGGATCTTGATCGGCGAGCCTTCGCCCACGTTGCGCTCGAACAATTCGCCGTAATTGCCGACCGCCTTGATGATCCGATAGGCCCAATCGTTGGTGAGGCCGAGCCCCTTGCCGAAATCGCCCTCGACGCCGAGCAGCCTGCGGATCGCCGGGTTGTCGGATTTGAGCTTCTCGTCGACGTTGGCCTGCGTCACGCCGAGCTCTTCGGCGGTGAGGAGCGCGTAATGGGTCCATTGCACGATCTCAAACCACTGGATGTCGTCCTTGCGCACCGAGGGGCCCAGCGGCTCCTTGGAGATGATCTCGGGCAGCACGACATGGTCGTCCGGGACCGACATCTTGAGCCGTTCGGAATAGAGGCCCGACGCGTCGGTCGTGTACGCGTCGCAGCGGCCGGAGTCGTAGGCCTTGGTCGCCTCGTCGTCGGTCGCGAACACGACTGCCTCGAGCTTCATGTTGTTGGCGCGGAAATAGTCGGCGAGGTTGAGCTCGGTCGTCGTCCCCTGCTGGACGCAGACCGAGGCGCCGTCGAGCTTCAGAGCCGAATCGACGCCGAGCTTCTTGCGCACCATGAATCCCTGGCCGTCGTAATAATTGACGCCGGTGAAGAACATGCCGCCCGTCTCGCGCGATAGCGTCCAGGTGGTGTTGCGGATGAGGACGTCGATCTCGCCCGAGGCCAGGATCGTCGGCCGGTCCTTGGCGTTGATCGGCAGGAATTTGACCTTGCTCGGATCGTTGAAGATCGCGGCGGCGATGGCCCGGCACTCGTCGACGTCGAGGCCCTTGTAAACCCCCTGATCGTCAGGCAGGCCGAAGCCGGCGAGGCCCGGATTGGCGCCGCAGATCAATTGGCCCCGCGCCTTGACCTGATCGAGCGTGCCGGCGCTGGCGGAAAGGGCGGCCCCGACGCCGAACGCCGCGCCGATGAGCCAGGCAATATGCGATCGCATGGACAAATCTCCCGAGTTTTTTGGGCATGGCGTTCCGGCGCCCGCCCGCGTCGATGCAAGCTGGCCCCAT
This sequence comes from uncultured Alphaproteobacteria bacterium, assembly GCA_963794155.1. GTDB lineage: Bacteria > Pseudomonadota > Alphaproteobacteria > Rhizobiales > Beijerinckiaceae > Roseiarcus. Next base: position 105,532 of record CAWCCX010000018.1, read on the forward strand.
AGTCGGGATAGCCGAACCTGGAAGTCAATCGGCTGCCATGGGCGGACGAACCATGCTAGGCAACCGGCAAGACAACCTCAATTCAGACCCCGAACCACGCCGATGGCCAAGCTTACCGATGAAACGCGCGCCAGCTTGAGGCGCAGCTCGCGCCTGGTGAATCTCGGCCGCGACGTCGAGCAGTCGCACGGGTTTGTCAACCTGCCGCCGTTTCGGGGCTCCACCGTGCTCTACCCGGACGTCGAAACTCTGAAAAAAGGCGCGCAACGCTACACTTACGGCAGGCGCGGCACGCCGACCACGCAGGCTCTCTCCTCGGCCTGGACCGATCTTTGCGGCGCCGCGGGAACCATGCTCGTTCCGTCCGGAATCGCCGCGATCACGGCCGCGCTAATGGCGACGCTAAATGCCGGCGATCACCTGCTGATGAGCAATTCCGTCTACGGGCCCTCTCGCGCCCTCGCCAATGCGACGCTGAAGCGCCTGGGAATTGAGACCGAGTACTACGATCCTCGCATCGGCGCGGGGATCGCAGCGCTGATGCGCCGGAACACCACAACGGTCTTCGCCGAGTCGCCGGGCTCGGAGACGTTCGAGGTCCAGGACGTCCCGGCGATCGCCGCAGCGGCCCACGCCCGCGGCGCCTGCCTCATTCTGGACAACACTTGGGCGACCCCGCTCTTCTTCCCCCCGCACGCGCATGGAGTCGACATTGCGATCGAGGCGGGCACCAAATATCTCTCCGGCCACGCCGACCTCCTGCTCGGCCTCGTCTCCGCCAATCGCGAATGGTTCGAGCGGCTGCGTCGAAGCACCGAAATGCTGGGGATTCCGGCGGGCCCGGAGGACGTGTTCCTCGCGCTTCGCGGCCTGCGCACAATGGAGCTTCGCCTGCGCGAGGCGGAACGACAGGGCCTCGCGCTTGCCCGGTGGCTCTCCGGCCGCCCGGAGGTTCTGCGCGTCATCCACCCCGCCCTGCCCGATCACCCGGATCACGCGATCTGGAAGCGCGACTTCTCCGGCTCTTCAGGACTGTTCTCGATTGTGCTCAAGCCCGTCTCGGACGCAGCGGTCGCCGCCATGCTCGACGGCCTCGAACTGTTCGGCCTCGGCTATTCGTGGGCCGGTTTTGAGAGCCTCGTCGTCCCGTTCGACTGCACGCCCCGCCGCACCGCGACCCGCTTCGCGCCCGGCGGGCCGCCGGTGCGGTTCAGCGTCGGCCTCGAAGACATCGAGGACCTCAAGGCGGACCTCGACCGCGGCTTTCAGCGTCTCAAAGCGACGGTCTGACACCCATGCGCAATTTCCTCATCGACACCGACACTGCCTCCGACGACGCGGTCGCGATCATGATGGCGCTCGCGGAGCCGAGCGTGCGCGTTCTCGGCCTGACCACGGTCGCCGGCAACGTCGGCCTCGAACAGGCGACCCGAAACGCGCTTCTGACTGCCGAGATCTGCAATTCCGAGGTTCCCGTCTTCGGCGGCGCCGAGAAGCCGCTGACCCGGGCGCACGAGCACGCGCATTGGTTCCACGGCAAGGACGGCCTCGGCGATCGCGGCTACCCCGCGCCCAAGCGTGCGCCCGAGCGCGAGGGCGCGGTCGACGCGATCCTGCGCCTCGCGCGGGCCGAGCCCGGCCTCACGCTCGTAACGCTTGGGCCGCTCACCAACATCGCGCTCGCGCTCGAGCGCGACCCCAGCCTCGTTGAGAGGATCGGCCGCTGCGTGGTGATGGGCGGCGCGCCCAACTGCGAGGGCAATGTGACGCCGGCGGCGGAATACAACATCTGGGTCGATCCCGAAGCTGCGCGCGCCGTCTTCCGCTCGAAGCTTCCGATCGAGATGATCGGCTGGCACGTCTCGCGCGGTCCCTCGGTATTGCGGGACGACGAAATCGCCGCGATCGAGGCCATCGGCACGGCGAGGGCCAAATTCGCAATTCAAACGAACAGCGCCGCCCGCGAGGCCTATCGCGTCCAGACCGGCGAGGTCGGCCTCTCGCTCGCCGACCCGACCGCGATGGCGGTCGCGCTCGACCGCTCGGTCGGGCTCTCGTGGTCGCGTCACCGGGTGGCGATCGAAAGCGAAAGCAAGCTCACCCGCGGCATGACCGTCGTCGACCGGCTAAACGTCAGCGGCGACGCCAATAACGCCGAGGTCTGGAGCGCGGCCGCCGGCGAGAGCGACGGCGCCGACATCCTCTGGACCCTCAACTCGCGCCGGTTCAAGGCTATGCTCAGGGCCGCGCTGGCGGCTTGAGGTGCGAGGCGGAGGGTTTCAGATGGAGGCCGGCCGCAATCTCCTCGCCGGCGAGACGTCGCCCTATCTGCTGCAGCACGCTCACAATCCGGTGCATTGGCGTCCCTGGGGCGCGGCCGCGCTGGCCGAGGCCAAGCGGCGGGATTGTCCGATCCTGCTCTCGATCGGCTACGCCGCCTGCCATTGGTGCCACGTGATGGCGCACGAGTCGTTCGAGAACGCGGAAACTGCTCGACTGATGAATGAGTTGTTCGTCAATATTAAAGTCGATCGCGAAGAGCGGCCGGACATCGACCACATCTATATGACCGCGCTCCATGCGCTCGGCCAGCAGGGCGGATGGCCGCTGACCATGTTCCTTTCGCCGGACGGAAAGCCGATGTTAGGGGGCACCTACTGGCCGCCCGAGCCGCGCTGGGGCCGCCCCTCGTTCCGGCAGGTGCTCGAATCGGTCGATGCGTCGTGGCGGACGCGCCGCGACCAGATGGAGAGCCGCGGCGGGGTTCTCGCCGACCACCTGGCGAAGCTCGCGGAATTGAGCCCCGGGCCGGGCGTGACGCCGGCCGACCTCACCCGGATCGGCGATGCGCTCTTGAGCGCGGTCGATCCCGTTCACGGCGGCTTGCAAGGCGCGCCGAAGTTCCCCAACGCGCCGGTCTTCCGCTTCTTCTGGAACGAGATGTTCCGCCGCCACAAGCCCGCCTTCGGCGAAGCCGTGCGCGCGATGCTCGAGGCGATGAACGCAGGCGGTATCTATGACCATCTTGGCGGCGGTTACGCCCGCTATTCGACCGACGCCGAATGGCTCGTGCCGCATTTCGAGAAGATGCTGTACGACAATGCGCAAATCCTCGAGCTGATGGCTTGGGTTCATGCGCTCTGGCCGGATCCGACCTTCGCCGAGCGGGCGCATGAGACAGTTGGCTGGCTCATGCGCGAGATGCGGGTTGGCGCCGCCTTCGCCGCGTCCCTCGACGCCGACCAGGACGGCGAAGAGGGGCTGTTCTATGTCTGGCGGAAGGAAGAGATCGACGCTGCGCTGGGCGACGCGGCGCCGCGCTTCAACGCCGCCTACGACGTCATACGCGGGGGAAACTGGGAAGGCCGGACGGTGCTTCGGCGCATCGGCCAACGCGGCTCGCCGGACGAAGAAGCCGGGCTCGCCGCCTCGCGCGCCAAACTGTTCGCCATCCGCGAGGCGCGCCCGAAGCCCGGCCGCGACGACAAGGTGCTGGCCGACTGGAACGGCTTCATCATCGCTGCGCTTGCGCGCGCCAGCGCCGTCTTCGGCGAGCCGGCCTGGTTTCGAGAAGCGCGCGCCGCGTTCGATTTTGTCTCGACCAGGCTTCGCGGCCCCGACGGGCGGCTTCTGCATGCCTGGCGGGAGGGACGTCCGGGCGCCCGCGCCCTGCTTGACGATTATGCCTCGATGGCCCGCGCCGCGCTCGCGCTGTTCGAGATGAGCGGCGAGCCTCGAGACCTCGACGCCGCCCGAAAGCTCGCAGGCGAGGCGTTGGACCTGTTTGGCGACGGCGCGGGCGGGATCTACCTCACCGCCAACGACGCCGCCGACGTGCCCGGAGCGCGGCCGCGCCAGTCCCACGACGGGGCGACGCCCTCTGGCGTCGGCCTGCTCGCCGAGACGTTCGTCGGCTTGTGGCATCTGACCGACGAAGCGCGCTGGCGCGAGGCGGCGGAGGCCCTCATCCGCGCGGTCTCCGGCGCGCCCGAGGGGCTCGGCGGCAGCCCGCTCACTCTGATGAGCGCCGACGTGCTTGAGCGCGGCGGCGCGATCGTCGTCGACGGGCCGCTCGATGATCCGCGCGCGCTTTCCCTCGTCTCAGTCGCGCTCCGCGCACCCGATCCGTCGCTGACCGTGTTCCGCCTTGATCGGCGCTTGTGGCCGGACGGCTCGCCGCGCGCCGACCTGCCGCGCGCCTCCGCCCCCGCGGCGATGCTCTGTCAGGGCCAGACCTGCAGCCTGCCGGTCAGCGCGCCGGAGGCGCTTATGGCGCTCATGGAGGCGCGGCGCGAAGCCCCGCCGGGCTGACGTCAGGCATGGGCCGCGGCGCTGTCCTCGCGCACCCACGCGAGCATGCCGATCGCCATCGCGCCGTCAAGGAATTCGACCGGAGCCGGGTCGGCCACGATGTCGAGTGCGCCGTCGCGCAGCGCAAAGTTGCGGCCGCGAGGCGTTCCGACCCAGCCTGGAAGCCAGGCGATGTCGACGTCGGTGACGAAGCGGTTGGGGGGCTCGATCCGGTAGCGGCCGGAATAGGCGACGAGTTTTCGCCTTGGCGGCGGCGCGTCGCCGGATTGATGCGACGGCGTGATGATCGCCGCCATCCGGCCGCCCTCGTGCAGGATCAAAACTCCGCGCGGGTTTTCGCCGTACGGCAGGATCCTCTCGCCGGTGTCGACGCGCTGAAGGTAGGCCGAACGCAGGATCCACACGCCCATCAACCCGGTCGCTTTGTCGCCCATTGCGGTCTCCAGCGCGAAAACTGGCGCGAACTTTTATACCTGAGCCGCGTCCTCTCAGCCGCCTCGCCTGAGCCTCCGCGCCGCCTCGGCGAGTCCTCCCTTTTTTCCGTCGGCGACGGCTTCGCGGAACCGAGAATCGAATCCCGGTCAGCCCTTATAACCCGGCAGGTCCTCCGCCTCGGACAGGCGCGCGAGCTTCGTCGCAAGCTCGACGGCGAGTTCGAACTGCTGCTCGATCAGCCGCCGGGTCATGAAGGTGCGAAAATAGTCGCCCCACATGAATTCCTGAAACGGCGTGTCCAGATCCTGGAACGCTTGGCCGCGCACCCGTCGCGCCAGCGTGCGCCAGACATTGTCGGTGAGGTCGCCGATCGAAGCGGGAATGGCGGCGTAAGGCCTGCGATTGCCGTCGGCGTCGATCGGCCAGCAGTAACCTTTCTGCTCCATCATTCGCCAGAACGCCTTCGGCTCGAGGCTGGACCAGTCGGCGACCCGGTCGCCGAGCACCGCCTCGGGGATTTTCAGCGACCAGAGCGCGCGCGCCAGATGATGGTGGTCGACGATATAGATTTTCTTTCCCGGCCCCAGGACATGGGGAATGGCCTTGCGCTCGAGATGGGCTTCGCGCTCGGAAGGCGTCATCGCCGCGATCTTCGCCGCGCGCTCCGCGACCTCGGACAGACCCAGCGTCAGTTGGGTCGGCCTCATATCCGCGATGGGCGCTTTGGTTACCGCCATGGGCGCATCCAGTCTCTTTGACGCAATCGAACCGTTCGGGCGAACGGGCGCCTGCTGGGTTTCGCTAACGGACAAGGCGTTCCAATGTCCAGCGTCCAGGCCGCGCCCAAGGAGACCCGGGTTGACTCGATCTCGACGAGCCTTGATGCAGGCCCCGATCCTATCCGTGTCCCCTGCCCCAATCTGCAAGGACGCAAACCCGTGTCGCCTGAAGAGTTCCGCCGCCATGGCCACCGGCTCATCGACTGGCTGGCCGACTATCATGAGAGCCTGGCTGATCGCCCCGTGATGGCCAGAACCCGGCCCGGCGAGATCCGCGATGGCTTGCCGGCCGCGCCCCCGGACCAGCCGGAGGATTTCGCGGCGGTGATCGCGGATCTCGACCGGGTTGTCCTGCCAGGTTTGACGCTCTGGCAGCATCCGCGCTTTTTCGGCTATTTCCCCGCCAACGCGTTGCCTGCGGGTATTCTCGCCGATCTTGTCAGCACCGGATTGGGCGTGATCGGGCTCTCGTGGCAGTCGAGCCCGGCGGTGACCGAAGTCGAGGAGGTCGTGACCGACTGGCTGCGGCAGATGCTCGGACTCTCCCCGGCCTTTAGCGGGGTCATCCAGGACACCGCCTCGACCAGCACTTTGGTTGCGCTCATTTGCGCCCGCGAACGGACGACCGATTACGCGCTGGCGCGCGGCGGGTTGCAGGGCGAAGCGCGAACGCCGCGCATTTACGTGTCGGCGCACGCCCACAGTTCCGTCGACAAGGGGGCGCTGCTCGCCGGCTTCGGCCGCGACAACCTGCGGCTCGTCCCCTTCGACGGCAAATACGCGATGCGCGCCGACGTGCTGGCGGAGATGGTCGCCGAGGACGCGGCGCGCGGCGATCTCCCGTGCGCCGTTGTCGCCACAGTCGGCACGACCGCGACGACGGCCGTCGATCCGATCGCGGACATCGCCGAAGTGGCGCGGCGGCACAAAGTCTGGCTGCATGTCGACGCCGCGATGGCCGGGAGCGCGATGATCCTACCCGAATGCCGCTGGATGTGGGACGGCGTCGACGGCGCCGACTCGCTCGTGATCAATGCGCATAAGTGGCTCGGCGCGCCGTTCGACTGTTCGCTCTACTATGTGCGCGATCCTGAGCATCTGATGCGGGTGATGTCGACCAACCCAAGCTTCCTGCAGTCATCCGTCGATGGCGAGGTGAAGAACCTGCGCGACTGGGGCATCCCGCTCGGGCGCCGGTTCCGGGCGCTGAAGCTCTGGTTCGTGATCCGCGAACAGGGGGTGAGCGGACTGCAGAAGCGCTTGCGCCGGGACATCGCCAACGCCCGCCGTCTCGCGGAGCTTGTCGCAGCGGCGCCAAGCTGGCGGGTCGTGGCGCCGGTCAATCTGCAAACGGTCTGCGTCCGCCACGAACCTGTCGGGCCCGACGGCTCGGCGCTGGATGGCGAAGCGCTCGATAAGCACACGACCCAGTGGGTCGAGGCGGTCAACCGCTCGGGCGCCGCCTACCTGACGCCCGCGATCCTCGATGGGCGCTGGATGGCTCGCGTGTCGATCGGCGCGCTGGCGACCGAAGCGGCGGACGTCGAAGCGGTCTGGGCGGCGATGCAGGCGGCGGCGGAGGAGTCAGCTATGCGGAAGCTCAGCCCTTCCGAATTGCTGGCGGAGACACGTCGGCTCGACCTCCGCACGGCGACTGACTCGGCGGCCACTATCCGGGCTGACCGGGATCAACGTTGAGGTGGCATGCCCGTTATAATTCGCCGAGAGATTCCCCGGTGAAGGACTACAGCGATGGGACAAAAGCTCAAATTCTACGGCTGGGGCTCTGAGGACACCGGGCTCACCGGCGACGAGCGCGAGCATCTGTTCCGCTTCGTCGCCGAGAAGCTCGGCGTCGAGCCTCGCCTCGAGGCGCCGCCGCAAGCTTGCGACATCGCGCTGCGCGCGCCCCGCGTCGCTCCGCCGGCCGCGCTCACGGGCGTCCTGACGCAGGAGCCTTACGAGCGGCTCCTGCACACTTACGGCAAGTCCTATCCGGAAACGGTGCGGGCCTTCGGCCGCGACTTCGCCAACGCGCCCGACCTCGTCGCCCTCCCGAAGACCGAAGCCGACATCGCGGCGGTGCTCGATTGGGCGGGCGGCGCGAAACTCGCGGTCATTCCGTTCGGTTGCGGCTCGTCGGTCGTCGGCGGCGTCGAGCCCATCGTCGGCGACGGCTATTCCGGCGCGGTCAGCCTCGACATGCGCCATTTCAACCGGGTGCTCGAAGTCGACGCGACGAGCCGCGCCGCGCGAATCGAGGGCGGGATTCTCGGGCCAGCGATCGAGGCGGCGCTTAAACCCCACGGTTTCGCTTTGCGCCACTATCCGCAGAGCTTCGAGTTCTCGACCCTCGGCGGCTGGATCGCGACCCGCTCCGGCGGCCACTTCGCCACGCTTTACACCCATATCGACGACTTCGTCGAAAGCATCCGCACGATCACGCCCGCGGGCGCGATGGAGTCGCGGCGCCTGCCGGGCTCCGGCGCCGGCCCAAGTCCCGACCGGATGATGATCGGCTCCGAAGGCTCCCTCGGAATCATCACCGAGGCGTGGATGCGGCTGCAAGGCCGGCCGCAGTTCCGAGCCGACGCCGTGTTCGGCTTCCCCGATTTTTTCGCCGCCGCGCGCGCGGTTCGCGCCGTGGCGCAAGCCGGGCTCTACCCATCGAACCTGCGCGTCATCGACAACGACGAGGCTGGAACTTACGGCGTCAACGCCTATGAGGAGAGCCTGCTGGTCCTCGCCTTCGAATCCGCCGACCATCCGGTCGACGCCTGGATGGCCCGCGCCGTCGAGCTTCTCAAGGATCATGGCGGTCGACGGCATGAAGACGAGGGCGCGGCTTCACGCTGGCGCACTGCGTTCATCCGCATGCCCTACGGGCGCGAACTCACCGTGCCGATGGGGCTCATCAACGACACGTTCGAGACCGCGATCACCTGGGACAGGTTCGAGGCGTTCCACGCCGCCGTCCGCAAGGCGACCGAGGCGGCGCTCAAGGAGGCGACCGGCCACAACGGAACCGTCTCGACCCGCTTCACCCACGTCTATCCGGACGGACCGGCCCTCTATTACACCTTCAACGTGCGCGGCGATCCGGCGCGCCTCATTGAGCAATGGCGCGAGATCAAGACCCGCGCCTCCGACGCGCTGATCGCCGCCGGCGGCACGATCACCCACCATCACGCGGTCGGGCGCGACCACATGCCCTGGTACCGCGCCCAGCGCCCGGACCTGTTCGGACGCGCGTTCGTCGCGGCGAAGCGCGCCCTCGACCCGGCGGGGATCATGAACCCGGGGGTGCTCGTCCCGTGAGCGGGAGAGAGCGAGGGGCCTGACTATGTCACCCCCGCGAAAGCGGGGGTCCAGCGAGCCGCCTTCAACGCTTGAGAGCCTGCGAACGGCCGCAGCCGGTTTCGTGGCTCGCGCGCGACCTCGGCGCCAACCGGCAGAACGTCCAGCGGATCGTCAACGACCTCAACAAGGATGGGCTCGTCGCGTTGGAAGCGAACCCGCATCACCGGCGGGCGCAGCTCGTGGTCCTGACCGATAAGGGAAAGCGGGCGTTCGAGGCCGCCATGGACTTGCAGGCGCCCTGGGTGAACGACCTCGCGGATGGTTTTCTGGTCCGGGACATCGGGACTGTCCGCCGCGTCATGATCGCGCTGCGGATGAAACTTGAGGGCTGAGGCCGCCGAGAGAGATCGCCCGCAATTCCCTCCGACCCGCTTTCCCACGACGTGGGCGCGGTCATCATCGCGGCTTGATCGCGCGGCAGACTGTCGTCCTCAGGGCAATGGCGCCGGAAGTAGAGCCGGAGGCGATGAAATGTCTGACGATCTGACGAACTCGCAGGTCGAGCTCCTTTGCGAAATCGGGGAGTGTGACCCGTTGCAGCTGACCGGCGATCAGAAGCGCGACCTGGAGCAGCTTCTCTTGGCCGGCTATGTGACGCCGACCGTGACCCATCCCGGCTCAAGATTTCATGGTCACCGCCAAGGGCATGGAGTTTCTTGGCGAGCGCGGCGCGGGTTTGAACGAGGCGTAGACCCTCGCGCCGCTGACGAGGGCGCGCCCCTACCCCTTGGGGAACTCGAGCCCCATCGCGCGGTAGCGCTCCGGGTCGTCGAGCCAGTTCTCGCGCACCTTGACGAACAGGAAGAGGTGGACGTTGGCGCCGTGCGCCTGCGCGATATCCTTCCGCGCCGCCGTGCCGATCGCCTTGATTGTGCGCCCGCCCTCGCCGAGCACGATCTTGCGGTGGCCCTCGCGAGCGACGAAGATCGTCTGCTCGATCCGCGCCGTACCATCCGGCAGGTCCTTCCAGCTGTCGGTCTCGACGGTCGCCTGATAGGGCAATTCGTCGTGCAGCCGCTCGATCAGCTTCTCGCGGGTGATCTCGGCGGCGAGCGCGCGGATCGGCGCCTCCGCGATCTGGTCCTCCGGATAGAGCCAGGGTCCGGCGGGAATGAGCGCGATCATTCGCTCGGTGAGGCCGCCGAGGCCGTCGCCGGTTAAGGCGCTGATCATGAACGTGCCGTCGAAGGGGAGCGCGGCGTTGAGCTGGGCGGCGATCTCGAGCAGCTTCGGCCGCTCGACCAGGTCGATCTTGTTGAGGACGGCGAGCTTCGGCTGGCGGGCGCCGGCGAGCCCGCTCAGGATCGCCCTGGTTTCCTCAGTCAGGCTGGTCTGCCCGGCCTCCTTCCTGGCGTCGACCATCAGCGCCAGCACGTCGGCGTCGGCCGCCGCGCCCCAGGCGGAGGCGACCATCGCCCGGTCGAGGCGGCGTTTTGGAGCGAAGAGGCCGGGAGTGTCGACGAACACGATCTGCGCCTCGCCCCTGGTTACGACCCCGCGCACCGTCGAGCGGGTGGTCTGGGCCTTGCGGGTGACGATCGACACCTTTTCGCCGACCAGGGCGTTGATCAGCGTCGACTTGCCGACGTTGGGGGCGCCGATCAGGGCGACGAACCCGCAGCGCGTGGCGCTCACCTCGCGCTCCAGCGATCGAGAAAGGTCCGCGCCGCTGCCTGTTCCGCGGCCCGCTTCGAACTCGCCGCGCCGGTCTCGGGCTCAAACCCGTCGAGCACCACCCGCATCACGAAATGGGGCGCATGCGCCGGGCCGCTGCGCTCGACCTCTTCGTAACGCGGCGGGGCGAGAGCCCGCGACTGGGCCCATTCCTGCACTGCGGTCTTGGCGTCGCGCGCGGGCTCGTCGTCGGCGGTGACCCGGTCGCCCCAGGCGCTGAGGATGAGCGCTTCGGCGGCGGCAAAGCCACCGTCAACGAACACCGCGCCGATCAGCGCTTCGCAGACGTCGGCGAGGATCGCCGCCTTCTTGCGGCCACCGCCCCGCGCTTCGCCGAGGCCGAGCGCGACATGCGGCCCGACGTCCCACTGGGCGGCGATCTCGGCGCAGGTCTCGCGGCGCACGAGCTTGGCGAACCGCATCGAGAGCTCGCCCTCGCTCGCCTGGGGAAAGGCCTGATAGAGCCGGCTTGCGATCACGACGCCGAGCACCCGGTCGCCCAGGAATTCGAGCCGCTGGTAGGATTGCGCCCGCCCCTGCCCGCCCGCGCTTTGCGCCGAAAGATGGGTCAAGGCGAGCTGCGCGAGCGTGGGATCGCGGAAGCGATACCCGAGCCTCAACTCCAAGGCGGACAGTTCCGCTCGCGCCTGTTTGTTCATTCACCAGCCGATCGGGAGCAGCCGCCCCGCGCCTGATGACAGGCAGGAAACGGGAGAGACGGCCCGATTGGACTATAGCGCCTTCAGGCTCTTCCCGGGAGCCTTGCGCCCGGCCTCTAATGCACGCGTTGGAAGATGCGGCTCCAGCGCACCGTCCACGGCCAGCGCCAGACCTGCCAGGCCGGCGTTCCCTCGTCGATCGAGAAGAAGATGACCTCGGCCCTGCCGATCAGATTCTCGAACGGCACGTAGCCGACGCCGCCCTGATCCCCCGCCAGCCTCGAATCGCTGGAATTGTCGCGGTTGTCGCCCATCATGAAATAATGTCCGGGCGGCACCTCGTAGACCCTGGTGTTGTCGAAGGTTCCCTCATCGCCGTCGATCTGAATGATCCGGTGCTGGACCCCGCCGGGAAGCGTCTCAAGATACTGAGGGGCCTCCATCGGCTTGTTGAAATGGCTGACGGTCAGGAAAGGCGCGATCGGCTCGCGCGGGACAACCTCGCCATTGATGATGAGCCGTCCGTGCGTGACCTGGATCTTGTCGCCGGGCAGGCCGATCAGCCGTTTGATGTAGTCGGTTTGGCCGTCGCTCGGCAGCTTGAACACGATGATGTCGCCGCGTTTCGGCTCGGAGGCGAAGATGCGGCCGGGGATCGCCTGGGGATCCAGGTCGAGGAAGCTCGGCAGCGAGAAATGCGAATAGCCGTAGGCGTATTTGGAGACGAACAGATAATCGCCGACCAGCAGCGTCGGCACCAGCGACCCCGAGGGAATGTTGAACGGCTGGAACAAGACCGTGCGCACCACGAGCGCGATCAGGAGCGCTTCGATGATGACCTTGATGGTTTCCCACCAGCCCTCCTCCTTCTTGGCGGGCGTGACGGCGGCCTCGACGGGCTTCAGGCTCGGTTCGATCATTCGGCTCAATACGCCCTTCCTCGTTTCACCCGGAAATCGGCCGGCGCCGGCCGGCCGCGCCTCCTATACAAGGGCGGTTAGCTTGCGCCAAGCACCGGCTGGTGACGGGTAAACTTGGCTGAAGAAAGGCCGCGGCTCGCGTTCAGGGCACGAGAATCAAGGAGCCGGTGGTTTCGCGCTTCTCGAGCGCGATGTGAGCGTCAGCGGCCTGGGCGAGGGGCCACTTTCCGCCGATCTGGATCTTGACGTCGCCGCGCTCGACGACGCGGAACAGTTCGCGCGCCATTTTCTCGGACCGCGCGCGATCCAACATGAACGTGGCGAGCGTCGGGCGGGTGGCGAACAGCGAGCCCTTCCGCATTAACAGGCGAATGTCGAACGGTTCGACCGGCCCCGAGGCCGAGCCGAAGCTCGCGAACATGCCGAACGGCCGCAGGCAATCGAGCGACGCCGGGAAGGTCGCCTTGCCGACCCCGTCGTAGACCACGTGGCATTTCGCCCCCTTGGTGATCTCGTCCACGCGCTTGGCGAAATCCTCCTCGCGGTAGAGGATCGTGTGCCGCGCGCCCGCTTTCTTGGCGAGCTTGGCTTTCTCGGCCGAGCCGACGGCGCCGATCACCGTTGCGCCCAGCGCCTTCGCCCATTGGCACAGGATGAGCCCGACGCCGCCGGCCGCGGCATGGACCAGGATGGTGTCGCCCTCCTTCACCCGATAGGTCTGGCGCAAGAGATATTGCGCCGTGAGCCCCTTGAGCATGATCGCCGCCCCCGTTTCGTAGGAGATTGTCCGCGGCAGCTTGAACAGCAATCGCGCCTCGATGTTGCGCTCGTCGGCGTAGCCCCCGGTCGAGCCGGCATAGGCGACGCGGTCGCCACGCTTGAACCCCTGGACCGATGGCCCGATCTCGACGATCTCGCCTGCGCCCTCCCCGCCCAGCGCGAACGGGAGGCTCGGCGCCGGATTGAAGCCGGTGCGCAGATAGACATCCATGAAGTTGATCCCGATCGCGTGCTGGCGCAGTCTGACCTCGCCCTTGCCCGGCGGCGGCAGCTCGACCTCCTCCAGGCGCATGACCTCCGGACCGCCGGGCTGATGAATGCGTATCGCGCGCATGCGACTTCCTCTGATCGTTCGTTGCTGATCGTGATTGACGACGGCCGTCCTGCCGTGATGCGCCAACCGAGCCGATGCTTCGCCCGCTACGGCTTGCCAGCGCCATGAGCCGACCTTATAGCATCGCGCCGGTCCGGCAGAACCGGATTTTGAGACAAGCCCGCGCCCATCGTCTAGCGGTCCAGGACGCCGCCCTTTCACGGCGGAAACGCGGGTTCGATCCCCGCTGGGCGCACCAAAGAAAACAACGACTTAGCTGCAATTCGGGCCGATTTGTCCAACATATGTCCAACACACCGGATTGAACTCGCGAAGACGGATTTGGACGCTGGCGGCAATCGGGGAACAAAAGACGTCGACCGCGGTTTGCCTCGCATCTTGAGGACCAACGCCATGCGAAAGCACGACCATTGGCGCGAGCCTGAACCGCCCCCTGTTCGGCCGCCAACTCTGCCTCCCGATTTCCCCGACATCCCGCAAAACCCCTCCTCCGAGTTGCAGCCTCCTCCTGACCCTGGCGCGACCCCCGACAGGGTTGCGGGCATGACGCCCGCTGCGACTGAACCCAAAACTCAAGAGAAACCGCCGGTCGCGCCAAAGGCGCCTTAGAGGTCAAGCGCGGAAGGCATAGGAGGACGAATGTCCTTCAGCGTCGAAATAAAACCTCGTAAGGATACGAACGGGGCAGCCGTTCATGCGGTCATTGTGACCATCGACGGCCACGAGACCGTCCTAACTTTTGTGTCGAAAGATGATGCGGAGAGCTTCGCGCAGACCGAGCATGCCAGGCTCAGGGAGGACGAAAAGAATGCCTCGCAGCAGGTTAGGGAAATCGCCTACCGTCTTTGGCAGGAGGAAGGTTGCCCCGAGGGCGAGGCGCTGCGGCATTGGTTTAAAGCCAAGGCCCTGCTGTCGGAATCAAGCAGGAAAGATGGCGAACCGATCGCAGGAACAGCGCGGCCATCGGCCCGGTTACGATGATGATCGCGATCGCAATCACCCCGGCCGCGCACCAGGCCATCAAGGCATCGCTCCTAGGGACGGCCGACGCGACGCCGCGCCAGGGTCCCGACGGCCTGATTAGGATCTGGCTCGACCGCAAGTTTGTCGACCGGCTCGGCCAGATGCGCGGCCAGGGCGAGAGCTACAGCGACGTGATCCTGCGGCTGGCGAAGACAACCCCGTAGCCCGCCTTCGCGGTATCATCCTATCCGGGTTCAACCAGCGCCGTCACTGGGCTGCGGCGCCGTCGCCTCGGGACCATCTTTGAAAACCATGCGGGCGCCGTCCCACAGCTCGTAGCCATCAAACCGGCCCTTACGCTTTGAGGATAGAATGTGGGCCCTCGCGATCGCGTCTTCGTCCGAGAGTCCTGGAGGCAGTACCTCGACGCCAGCTAAATGCCCATCGTGTAAAAAATAGCACCACATGAACCGCGCTCCCGCGTTGACGAGGGAGTTCGCGATTCCTTGAGGTGAAAGGCGCGTTGGCTCTCAGCCATCGATTTTCCGATGATGCGCGCGAGCATAACACGGTTGCAGGGAGCCGTCTCACCCGCCCGACATAAAGCTCCGCGCGAGCGCGGGTTCACTCGGGCGCGGGGCAATAGGCGCGGCAGCTAGAACGAATGCGGTCCACTCCTTCGCCAGCCGCAGGAACACGTCGCTCAAGCTCTTCGGAAGGGACACGCGGCAGTCGGCCGGATCTTGGCGAGCGCGATCCGCAGCACGTCGTCAGGCGACGGCCGCTGCAATTCGAGGGCCTTGGACGCGTCGGCCCGAGCCGCTGGCGCGCGCACGCCCGAACGTCGTATGATGAAGCCGCAGCGAGGTCAGCAACGGAGAAACGCGAGGGAGGTTGGACATGGGCGGTGATTGGCGAGCCACCTTCTTGGGCTTGCGGGGCTGGTTGCCTCTGGAGTTTCCGTGCGAGCGTTGACCGTACCAGGACAACCGGTTCTGTCCACGATCAGCGCGACGGTCTCGGTGTACACCACCGATGGCGAGCTCGTCGCCCTTTTTACAAAAGAGGACTCTGATTTGCCACTTACGGACTATGTCTACCTGGATGAGCAGGAAGGCTTTAACGCGGGTGGAGTTGTCATTACGGGCTATGAGAACGCCCGGGCCTTCGCAGATATCTTCGACACAACGGTGTTCGGGTTCGGCGACCTCGTGCACGAAGAATATGATTTCTCGCTCAGCGCGACGGCCTTCAACGACAATCCATATGGCTTGACGCTGGGCGGCGCCAACGCTTCCGAGAGTTTTACGTTTCAGTTCGAAGTATATGAGTTGAAACCTTTCATTTTTCCGACCGTTCCTGTAGATTTGGTTGGCAAGACGAGCGGCAACGGCGCCAATAGCTTTGAAGTCACGGTCACGGATTCTAAAGGGAATACTGTGGACGACACGGGTCTGCTCTAGGCCGGCAACTCAATCGACGAGACTTCTCGATTTAACGGTAGGTCAGGTTTACACCGTCACGACTTAAGGCCAGGTTCTGGTCGCGGGAAACGGAACGGCGAATCTCACGATCGATCCCTTCCTGGAAATTGATCCCAATTTCGCGTTTGCCCAGGACTTCGCCCTCGATTTCAGCCCGGGGCTCTTCCCCGCCGTGCCCGAGCCCTCGACTTGGGCGATGGTCCTCATCGGCTTCGCAGGGCTTGGGTACGCTGGGTATTGGCGGCAACTTGCGGGCACGGCAAGCGTCTAAGGACGGGGCTCCAAAGTGATTGCGAGGCGCTATTGCAAGCCCTTTCACGGCGGAAACGCGGGTTCGATCCCCGCTGGGCGCGCCAATGAAATCAAACAGTTAACTAGAAGCCCGGCCGATCTGTCCGCCCTGTCATCCGGCTTTCGATTCCGCCAGTGCGTCTGACCAGCTGAAAAGCCTGCCCACTCGATCCGCGCCGCAAAAAGCCCCGCGCGAGCGGGGACTCGGCGCGGGGCAGAATTGGCGCGCCCGGGCTGGGGGGCAAAGAAAAGGCGCGTCCTGCTATCCAACGCGCCTGGCGCACGGATCGTTCCCATAGGAAAGGGCGGCCCGAACGCCGCCCCATGGACGCTGATCGGCCGGGCGGTCGATCATCCCCGAATTGATGCGGCGCAGGACGGCGCGAGGCCGACATTGCGCGGCAACTATTTACGAATGCGGGTTGGGTCTCATCGACATTTTATTCTTGTCAAAGTTCCGCCATTGGCGGAGGTTTGCGACGTTATTCCGGAGAATACCGGTCAAGCGAGGAGTCGCCATTAACGCATCCAAGGGGGAGGAACCATGAGCACGCTACGAAAGAGCCTCATCAGCGCGGCAGCTGTTATTGGCGCAATTTCAGGAGCTCACGCCGATACTCTGACCGCACAAGATCTGTCAGTTTTGGTGCAGTCGACAGTTTCGGATACCGACGCTGCCTTGCTTTACATTCTCGGCGGGAATGATCCGTCGGCGTCGCTGGTGCCGAAAGCCATCTTGAATTACAGCGCGACTGGCGACGACACGAGTTGGTCCGGCACGCTGTCCGGAACTTTGGTCAATACCTTTGTGCTCTCCTACTCATCGAGCGGAGATACGGCCACGACGAACAGTTGGACCTCGTCGGGATCGCTCAGCGGGGTTGGATCGGTCCTCGGGAGCGGCGCCGCGAGCGTGACCTATCCGACTGCAACGACTTTCGACGTCTCGTTCTCCGACATGTTGTCGGCCGGAGGCAACACCTACAGCGTGAGCGGGTCCATCCCTGGTACGTTCAATTTGGATGGTTCTTACAATTTTGGACCGCCGTTGGAAGTAATCTCAAGTCCTGTCATGTATAGCGGCTCGGGGTCGTCGTCATATACCGGTGTGTTCAAGTGGTCATATTATCGCCTGTATCCAGATGACAAATCTGATCTCTGGGGAATACCGATCTGGCCCGGTGGCCCTTGGAACAATGTCTATAAGACGACTACGACGCCGGGAACTGGCATGTACGCGCTATCGGGCTTCATCCAGACGAGCGTTCCCGAGCCTTCGACTTGGGCCATGATGCTCGTCGGATTCGTCGGCCTCGGCTTTGCGGGCTATCGCCAGCGACAGAAACTCACGGGCGCTGCGAGCGTTTGAGGACGGCGGCGATCAGGCGGCCACCGGAGTGATTTATCTCCGTTTGGCTTTCTGTCGGGCGAAGACTTCGCGGCCTTCGCGATCGAGGATCCGCAGTCCGATCGTGTGAGGCGGCCACCTGGTGTTTGCGGCGGCGACGATTGCGGCAGATTTGTCCGCCGCTTCAATATGCTTCTCCGTCAAATTCATCGGGCCGCGATCGCGCGTCCCGCAGACAAATTGGATCCGGAATGGCTGGGGCCGTTCCGAGACGGTCAATGGCGGCGCGTCGTCGGTAGCGAATTCCAGTAAAGGCGGGCCGCTCGGCGCGTCGAGGCCGACGCGCTCGGATGTCCACCGGGCGATGACCGATGCGACGCGTGCCCATTCCTGCGCGGTTCCGTCGGCGCGGGCCTCTCGCTCCCGTCGGCGCGCTTCCGCCAACGCCCCGTCGCCAAACTCACGCACGAACATCCGCGCAACGGCGTCTA
The DNA here is from genome assembly GCA_963794155.1 of uncultured Alphaproteobacteria bacterium. GTDB lineage: Bacteria > Pseudomonadota > Alphaproteobacteria > Rhizobiales > Beijerinckiaceae > Roseiarcus. Next base: position 123,361 of record CAWCCX010000018.1, read on the forward strand.
TCCGCTCAATCCGTTCCAATTGCCAAAGCAACCATGCGAGCATGTCCGCCTCCCTCATTTCGACGCCGGAGGATCCGCTCGCGCCGGCGTCCGGGCGGCAAAGGCGCTTGTCGCCGCGAATGCGGCTCGTCGGCGTTCCGGCCGAAACTTGTCCCAGCGACAGCGCATCGCTTACCCAACGGATTGATCAGTATTCGGCCACTTCCGTTGACAGGAAATTAACAGCGACCAAAATGAAGTTACGTATTATTTCCGGACGTTGCTTCGTCTCACGGTTCAGGCGATTGAAGGCAGGCCGGGTCGAAGGCGGAATCCTCACTTGCCCCCATCACGAGTTTCAATATGATCTCACGGGCGGCGAGCGCCTGACAGCGTTCGAGGTGAAATTGCGATCGCACGCGGTGAGAGTGATCGGCGGCCGGGTCGAAGTGAAGCTTGAGACCTGACATGCGCGTTTCGCTCGCCCTTCGTCATCAAGGCCCTGGGTCGACGCCGCTGGGGTTGCCGCACGGCGCCGTGCGCGACAGTCTGTGCTGGCCCTATGCCGTCGCTGCCTGCGCCGGCGGGCTCGCAATCGCCGATACCGGCAACAATCGCGTGTTGTTGTGGGACGTCGCGCCGTGAAACCGCGCGGCGAACTCGCGCGCGAGCCGGCCTATCTCACGATGGAGATTCGGGTCCGCGGCCGCGTCCAGGGGGTGGGCTTTCGGCCAACGGTCTGGCGAATGGCGCGCGAGCTCGACCTTGCCGGCGAAGTGCTGAACGACGCCGAGGGGGTGCTGGTGCGGGTCGGCGGCGAGGCTCAGGCGGTCAACGACTTCCTCGCCCGGATCGCGCGCGAGCCGCCACCGCTGGCGCGGATCGACGCAATCGAGACCCACGCCTATCGCGGCCGGTTGTCCTCCGAATTCCGCATCGCGCAGAGTCAGACGGGGGCGGCGCATACGCAGGTCGCGCCGGACGCCGCCCTCTGCGGGGCCTGCGCGGCCGAGATCGCCAATCCGTTCGAGCGGCGCTTCCGCTATCCGTTCGCCAATTGCACCCATTGCGGGCCGCGGCTCACCATCGTCGCCGGCATCCCTTACGACCGCGCCAATACCACAATGGCGCCATTCGTCATGTGCGCGGCCTGCGAGCAGGAATACCGGAACCCGGCCGATCGCCGCTTTCACGCCGAGGCGATCGCCTGCCATGCCTGCGGCCCTCGGACGCGTCTGATCCGGTTCGACGGCCGCGGGGTCAGCTTCGACCAACACTCGACGCTCGACGACGTCGATGCGGCGCGCGCGCTGTTGACGAACGGCGAAATCGTCGCCGTCAAGGGACTGGGCGGATTTCACCTCGCCTGCGACGCGACCAACGCCGAGGCCGTCGCCCGGCTACGCCGGTTGAAGGAGCGTGAGCGGAAGCCGTTCGCGCTGATGGCCGCCGACGCGGAGATCATCCGCCGCTATTGCACGGTGGATAGCGACGAGGAGCGGCTCCTCGCCGGCGCCGCGGCGCCAATCGTTCTCCTCCGCGCCGACGGGCCGCGCCCGCTGCCGCCGGAGATTGCGCCGGGCCTCGCGACGCTGGGCTTCATGCTGCCGACCACGCCGCTGCACGCGCTCCTGCTCAGGCGGATCGATCGCCCGGTCGTGATGACCAGCGGCAATGTCGCCGACGAACCGCAGGCGACCGACAATGAGGAAGCGCGCGAGCGGCTGGCCGGGATCGCCGCTTACGCGCTCATCCACGACCGCGAGATCGCCAATCGGGTCGACGATTCGCTCGTCCGGGTTATGGCGGGACAGGCTCGAGTGCTGCGGCGGGCGCGCGGCTTCGCCCCTGCCCCGCTCACGCTGCCGCCGGGCTTCGAGGCCGCGCCGCAACTCCTGGCGATGGGCGGCGAACTCAAGGCCACGTTCTGTCTCGTCAAGGACGGCGAGGCGATCCTGTCGCAGCATCAGGGCGACCTCGAGAACGCCGAAACCTTCGACGACTATCGACGGGCGCTTGCGCTTTACGGAAAACTGTTCGACCACCGGCCGGTCGCGCTCATCGCCGACAAGCATCCGGAATATCTCTCGGCGAAGCTCGCGCGCGAGCGGGCGCGCTTGCAGGCCTTCGCGCTCATCGAGGTCCAGCATCATCACGCCCACGTCGCCGCCTGCCTTGCCGAGAACCTCTATCCTCTCGACGCTCCGCTCGCGCTCGGCATCGTCCTCGACGGCCTCGGATGGGGCGACGATGGAACGCTTTGGGGCGGCGAATTCCTGCTTGCGGACTATCGCTCCTATGAGCGGCTCGGCCTGTTCAAGCCGGTGGCGATGCTGGGAGGCGCGCAGGCGGTTCGCGAGCCCTGGCGCAATCTCTACGCCCATCTGATGGCGGAGATGGGATGGGCGGAACTCAAGATGAATTTCGCCGAACTCGAACTCATCGCCGATCTCGCCCGCCGGCCGCGCGCGACCCTGGACGCGATGAGCCGCAACGGCCTCAACGCGCCCAAGGCCTCATCCTGCGGCCGCCTCTTCGACGCGGTCGCCGCCGCCCTCAACATCTGCCGCGAGCGGCAGGCCTACGAGGGCGAAGCGGCGGCGCGGCTCGAAGCAATCGTCGATCCCGACGCCGTGCTCGGCGATGACGAAGAGCTTGCCTATCCCTTCCCCATTCCGAATATGCGCGATACTGGCCTGCCCTATATCGAGCCCATGGCGATGTGGCGGGCGCTCCTCGGCGATCTCATCCTCGCGACGCCGGCGCCGCTGATGGCGGCACGCTTCCATAAGGGCCTGGCCAACGTCATCGTCGCGATGGCGAAAAAGCTCGCCCGGCGGGACGACGTGGGTGGAGTGCGGTTCGAGACCGTCGCCCTTTCCGGCGGATGCTTCCAAAATCGGGTCCTGTTCGAGGCCGTCGTCCGAGGCCTCGAGGGCGAGAACTTCCGCGTCCTCACGCACGCTGAGGTTCCCGCCAACGACGGCGGACTGGCGTTCGGACAGGCGGCGATCGGCGCGGCGCGTCTCATTGACGCAGCGAAAGTGCGCGACAAGACGCGTCCAACCGTGGGATAATGGTCAAGGACAACAACCATGTGTCTCGGTATCCCAGGCCGCATCGTCAGAATTGACGATATCGCCAAGAAGCTCGCGACCGCAGACGTCAGCGGCGTCAGACGGCAGATCAACATCGCCTGCATCGTCGATGCGGACCATCCGGTCGACTCCTGCATCGGCGATTGGGTGCTGATCCACGTCGGCTTCGCGATGAGCCGCATCGACGAGGCCGAAGCGGCCGAGACGCTCAAAATCCTGACCGAGCTCGGCGAAGCGCAACAGGAACTCGACGCCATGCGCCGCTCCGCCGCCGAATAGGGAGGCTCACGCCATGGCCGACGAAGCTGGCTCCGCCACGACCGAGGGAGAGGCGGCATGAAATATCTCGACGAATTCCGCGACAGCGCCAAGGCGGGTTTCCTTCTGAAGGAGATCGAGGGCTTGACCGCTTCGCTCTCCATTCCCGACGACCGGCCGCTGCAATTGATGGAGGTTTGCGGCGGCCACACTCACTCGATCTTCCGCTACGGGGTCGAGGGCATGCTCCCGCGCCAGATCGAGCTCGTGCACGGGCCCGGATGCCCGGTCTGCGTGCTGCCGATGGGCCGGGTCGACGATTGCGTCGCCATCGCCGAAGAGCCGAGGGTCATCCTCGCCACCTTCGGCGATGCGATGCGGGTGCCAGGCTCGCGCAAGAGCCTCCTGCAGGCCAAGGCCGACGGCGCCGACGTGAGGATGGTCTATTCGCCGATGGACGCGCTCAAGCTCGCGCGCGCCAATCCCGGCCGCGAGGTCGTTTTCTTCGGCCTCGGCTTCGAAACGACGATGCCGTCGACGGCGCTCACGATTCTTGCGGCCGAGGCCGAGGGGATCGAGAACTTCTCCGTGTTCTGCAATCACATCACCATCGTCCCGACGATCAAGGCGATTCTCGACAGCCCGGATCTCAGGCTCGATGGCTTTCTTGGCCCGGGCCATGTGTCGATGGTGATCGGAACCGCGCCTTACGAGTTCATCGCCCGCACCTATCGCAAGCCGATGGTCATCGCGGGGTTCGAGCCCTTGGACATCCTGCAGTCGATCTGGATGCTGTTGAGGCAGATCAAGGAGGGGCGGATCGAGATCGAAAATCAGTATGCGCGGGTGGTTCCCGAGGCAGGCAACGCGCCCGCGCTCAGCGCGGTCTCGCGGGTCTACGAATTGCGCGAATTTTTCGAATGGCGCGGCCTGGGCTCGATCGATCATTCGGGCGTCAGGCTTCGAGACGCTTATGCCCGCTTCGACGCCGAGCGCAAGTTCTCGATTCCGAACGTCAAGATCGCCGATCCCAAGGCCTGCCAGTGCGGCGAAGTGCTGAAAGGCGTCATCAAGCCTCGCCAATGCAGGGTGTTCGGCTCCGCCTGCACGCCGGAAACGCCCTTGGGCGCGTTGATGGTGTCGTCCGAAGGCGCCTGCGCCGCCACCTATCAGTATGGCGGGATCAAGCAGCACGAGGCCGCCGAATGAACATCGCCGCGCCGGTCCGCGCCCGAACGCTCGGCCAGGTTCATGTGCCGACGGTGACGCTCGCCCATGGCGGCGGCGGCAAGGCGATGAAGGACCTGATCGACGACGTGTTCGTCAGGGCGTTCGACAACCCATGGCTCGCGCCGCTGGACGACCAGGCGCGGTTCGATCTCGCCGACCTCGCGCGCCGCGGCGACCGGCTCGCCTTCACCACCGACTCGTTCGTCGTCGATCCGCTCGTCTTTCCCGCTGGCGATATCGGCAGGCTCGCGGTTTGCGGCACGGTCAACGATCTTGCGGTCGGCGGCGCTCAACCGCTCTATCTCTCCTGCGCCGCGATCGTCGAGGAAGGGGTGACGATCGACCTATTGCGGCAGGTTGCAGCCTCGATGGCGGCGACGGCGCGCGAGGCGGGGGTCGCCATCGTCGCCGGCGACACCAAGGTCGTGACCAAAGGGGCCTGCGACAAGCTCTTTCTGACCACGACCGGGATTGGCGTCATCCGCGATGGCGTGAGCCTGGGCGCGGATCGCGCCCGCGCGGGCGATGTGGTGCTGGTCAACGGCCTGCTCGGCGACCACGGCGCCGCTATCCTCTGCGCGCGCGGCGATATGGCGCTCGAGACGCCAATTGAGAGCGATTGCGCGCCGCTGCATGGATTGATCGCCGCGCTCATCGCCGCGGCGCCCGGCGTGCGCTTCCTCCGCGATCCGACGCGGGGAGGCGTGGCGACGGTGCTGAACGAGATCGCCGAGGCCTCCCAAATCGCGATCGAGATTGACGAGCGAGCGACCCCGATTCGCGAGGAGGTCAAGGCCTTCTGCGAGATCCTGGGTCTCGATCCGCTCTATCTCGCCAACGAGGGCAAGATCGTCGTCATCGCGCCGCCGGAGGAAGCCGAGGCGGCGCTCGGGGCGATGCGCGCCCATCCGCTCGGCGAGCGCGCCGCGATCGTCGGCCGCGTGCAGTCGGGCGAACCGGGGCGGGTGACGATGCGAACCGTGTTCGGCGGGCGGCGGATCGTCGACATGCTGGTCGGCGAGCAATTGCCGCGCATCTGTTGAGGCTCGCCCATGCATGAACTCGGCATCACCCAGAATATCGTCGCCATCGTCGGCGAGGCGGCCAAGGGGCGCCGTGTGACCCGGGTGACGCTGGAAGTGGGGAAGCTCTCGGGGGTGATGAGCGACGCGATCGCCTTTTGCTTCGAGGTCGTCGCCCAAGGCACCGCGCTTGAAGGCGCGCGCCTCGAAATCCACGAGATCGACGGGCGCGCCCGCTGCGAGACCTGCGGCCTCGAATTCGAAGCCGAGACGTTATTCACCCCCTGCCCTTGCGGATCGCGCCTTCTGAAGCGAATCGCCGGCGAAGAATTGATCGTCAAGTCAATGGAAATGATGGAGGCGGCCTGATGTGCGGCCATTGCGGATGCAGCGACGAGGTCGCGACGACCGTCCTCAATCTTGAAACCGGAAAAGAAACGGCAATGCGGCGCAGCGAGTCCGCTCGCGATCATGGGCATGCTCACGATCGCGACCACGATCATGTCCGCGACCACGATCATGTTCATGAGCACAGCCACGACCATGTCCATGCCAACGGCTCGCATCATCGGCACGGCCACGACCAAGTTCACGGCGCCCGGGCGCCCGCGGGCGAAGTCGTTGCCCTCGAGGCCCGCATCCTGGCCAAGAACGATGCGATGGCGGAGAAGAACCGGGCCTGGTTCAAGGGCCGGGAGATTCTGGCGCTCAATCTCGTGAGCTCCCCCGGCGCCGGCAAGACGACCCTGCTCGAACGCACGATCCGCGATCTCAACGACGAGCTCAGGCTCTACGTCGTCGAGGGCGACCAGGCGACGGCCAATGACAGCCAACGCATCCGCGCCGCCGGCGCGCCGGCCGTTCAGGTGAACACCGGCGCCGGCTGCCATCTTGAGGCCGACATGGTCGCCCGCGGATTGCAGGAACTCAGGCCCGCCGCGGGCTCGGTGGTGATGATCGAGAACGTCGGCAACCTCGTCTGCCCGGCGCTGTTCGATCTCGGCGAGCGGGCCAAGGTCGTCATCCTCTCGGTGACCGAGGGCGACGACAAGCCGCTCAAATATCCGCACATGTTCAAGGCGGCTGAGGTGATGATCCTTAACAAGATCGACCTCCTGCCTCACGTCGATTTCGACCCCGAGCGGGCGCTCGGCAACGCGCTTCAAGTCAATCCGTCAATCGCGTCGATCCGCCTTTCGGCCCGGACCGGCGAGGGCCTCGAGGCCTGGTACGGCTGGCTGCGCCATGAATTGGCGCGGGTGCGCGATCAAGCGTTCACGTAGGCCGGCTTTGGATCACTGAGCTGAGACGCGCGACTTCGGCACGACCGTCGATGTGAGCGCCCGGGTCAAGGAGGGAGACCCGGTGGTTCTCAACCCCACGGTCGATCTGACCGACGGCCGCCAGGTACAGCTGCGGCCGGCCCCCTATCAGCAGCCCTCTTGAGGGCGCTAAAGCGGCGGCCCAGAGGCTATTCCCGCTCGGGAACCGGCGCGTTGAACCCGTCGAGTGTCGTCCCCACGACGCGTAGGGGCTGAGACAGACCGTCTCGTTGGTCCCATGCTGCCCAAAGGTTTCGACGGGGGGACCGGACGCACAGTATGCGTTAGAATGGGCCGGCCTTTATGACCTCAAGAGCGAATGCATGGCCGCTTTGGTCTATCCCGTCCACGGACCTCGCCACGACGAGACGTTTCCCGAGCTCAAGCCGCCGGAAATCGACCGGATGCGTCGCTTCGGCGCCTTACGCAAGTTTTCGGACGGGGAGAAGCTGTACGAAGCCGGGAAAGTCGCGCCCGGCATGTTTGTCGTGCTCAAGGGCCTTGTCTCGGTCACCCAGCGCGATGGGCTGGGCCATGTCGCTCCGGTCGTCGAAGAGGGCGTGGGCCACTTCCTGGCCGAGGTTGGGCAGCTCTCCAGCCGCGCGGCGCTGGTGGACGCCACAGCCGAGGGCGACGTCGAGACCTTGTTGATCTCCACTGACGGACTGCGGTCGCTCCTGGTCGCCGAAGCCGATCTCGGCGAACGCATCATGCGCGCGCTCATCCTTCGGCGGATGGCTCTCCTCCAGGGGACTGTGGGCGTTATTCTGATCGGGCCGCCGGCATCGGCGGACGTGATCCGGCTTGAGGGCTTCCTGGCCCGGAACGGCTATCCCCAGCATATGCTCGATCCCGCAACAGACCCTGAAGCGCGAGAGGTGATCAGCCGCTACGCAGATATTGCGGGCGGTTTGCCGCTGGTCGTTTGCCCCGACGGCTCCGTGCTCGGCAATCCGTCGGAGCGGGCGCTCGCCCGCCAGATCGGCATGACGGCCGCCTCGCGGGCGAATTTTGTCTATGACGTGGCGGTGGTCGGCGCCGGCCCGGCGGGCCTGTCGACGGCGGTTTACGGGTCCTCCGAGGGTCTCTCGGTCGCGGTTCTCGACGCCCGCGCCTTCGGCGGCCAAGCCGGGGCCAGCGCCCGTATCGAAAACTACTTCGGCTTTCCGACCGGGATCACTGGCCAGGCGCTGACCGCGCGCGCTTTCATTCAGGCGCAGAAATTCGGCGCTGACGTCATGATACCGGTCGCCGTCAAGACGCTCGATTGCGCGCGCGCGAATGGGGCGTTCGTCGTGGAACTGGATGACGGCGATCGCATTCAGGCCCGAACGGTCGTGGTCGCCAGCGGCGCCAGATATCGCCATCCGCTCATCGCCGACATCGCCCGCTTCGAGGGCCGCGGGGTCTGGTACTGGGCGTCGCAGATCGAGGCGCGCCTCTGCGCCGGCGAAGAGGTTGTTCTGGTCGGCGGCGGCAATTCGGCCGGCCAGGGGGCGGTGTTCGTCTCCGCTCACGCGGCGAGGGTGCGCATGATGGTTCGAGGGTCGGGCCTGGCCGAAAGCATGTCGCGCTACCTGATCGATCGCATCGCCGCCACGCCGAATATCGAGCTCATGACCCAGACGGAGATCGTCGCCCTCGACGGCCCAGCCGGTGGGGGGCTTGAGAAGGTGCGCTGGCGCGACCGGCGCGCGGGCCAGGAGTTCGAGGCGCCGATCCGCAACGTCTTTCTGTTCGTCGGCGCGGATCCGGCGACTGAATGGCTGCAAGGTTGCGGCGTGGCGCTGGACAAGGCAGGCTTCGTCATCACCGGCGCGCCGCGGACGAACGGCGGTCCCGCGCCGTCGGCGCTTGAATCCTCGGTGCCCGGCGTGTTCGCGGTCGGCGACGTGCGGTCAGGGTCGGTCAAGCGGGTCGGCGGAGCGATCGGAGAGGGCGCCCAGGTCGTGGCGGCGATCCACAATTTCCTCGCGCATTCTCAAGGTCCGCACCTCTAACGCAATCGGGCGAACTCACGATGTCGAAGACCTGCATCCATCTCGAGACCATCCGCGACGTGACGCCGAGCGCGCTCGGCTGCGAGGAATGCCTCAAGACCGGCGACATCTGGCTCCATCTGCGGCTCTGCCGCGCCTGCGGACATGTCGGCTGTTGCGACCAGTCGCCGAACCGGCATGCGACCAAGCATTTTCACGCCACCCGCCATCCGATCATCGAAGGTTACGATCCGCCAGAGGGCTGGGGGTGGTGCTACGTCGATGAAGTGATGTTCGATCTGTCTGATCGCAAGACGCCCCACAACGGGCCAATTCCCAGGTACTACTGACCGGAGACCGGGCGCAGCGCCGCGCGGGCGGCGATACGCTTCCGCCACGGCCGGTGCTCGCGTTGGGGCGCGACGAGATAGCGGGTCTGCGGCGGCGCCTTCAGGAACTGGGCCGCCTGATCTTCCATCATCTGGTCGGCCATGGTCACCCGCGTCTGACGATATCTGAGTTCGAGCGCGGAATGGACGAGGTAGGTCTCGGTCATTATCCCGGCTTCGTCCGGATCCTCGAAGATATGCCAGGCATAGGCGCCGTCCCGCCTGCGCTCGAGGCCGATATCGCGCATCGCGGCGAGAAAGGCGGCGCTGTCCTTCGGATCGATGCGATACTCGGCGATCGCCAGGATCGGGCCCTGATCGTCGGGAACCCGATTGAGGAACGACGGCGCGCGCCAGCGCATCGACGGGCTCAGATTGAGCGGGGTCCCGGTTTGCAGCTTCCATCGCCATGTGAGAGCCATCCCGATCAAGGCGCCCGCGGCCGCAGCGGAGAGAGCGAAGGGCACGCCCTTGACGCTGGCGACTTCGCCCCACACCGCGCTTCCGAGGGTTAGAGCGCCGAAATAGACGGTGAGGAAAATCGCCAAGCCGCGGCCGCGCACCCATTCCGGCAAAGCCACCTGCGCCGAGACAAAAAAAGCCGTCAGCGCAATGATCGATGAGGCGCCGGCGATGAAACTGGCGGCAAGCGCCGCCACGGGCTCGCGCGCCGCGGCGAGCAGGAAGAGAGCGACGATTGTGCCGAGCGTGCCGAAAGCGGCCTGCCCGTCCGCGCTCAATCGCGTCGTCAGCCACTTGAGCGCCAATGACGAAGCGATCGAGCCGAGGCCGATTGCGGCCATCAGCTCGCCGTAAACCTCCGCGCTGTTGCCCATCTCGCTGCGCGCCACCAGCGGCAGCAATGCCAGGTAAGCGCTGGCAAAGGGAAAAAAAGCTGCAGCGCGAATGAGCGTCGCGTCCATCTCGCGGCTGTATCGAACGTAACGAACGCCGGCCGTCATCGCGCTGATCAGGCGCTCGGCCGGCAGAGTTTCTTGTGCCCTTCGCGGCGCCCGCCACCAGATCAGGGCCGCAAGAAGCACCAAATTGCCGACGCAGCAGCACCAGAACGGAACGGCGATGCTGAGTTTTGCGATCGCAAACCCGGCGATCGCCGGACCGATCGCGCGCGCCACATTATAGCTCGCACTGTCGATCGCGATTGCGAAGTCGAGTTCCGACCTCGGCACGAGAAACGGGGTAATGAGGAGCCATGCCGGCGCCGTGAGCGCACCGCCCACCCCGAGCAGGAACGATGTCCCAAGCAGAGAAGGCGGGCTCGCCAGCTTAGCCGAGACCACCGCAGCGAACGCGATCGAAATCGCCACGATGACCGACTGGGCGACGATCAGGAGCCGGCGCGGGTCGACGACATCGGTCAGCGCGCCCGCAGGCAGGGTCAAGAGAAAGAACGGCAGGGTCGTGGCGACCTGCACGGCGGAGACCATTCTCGGACTCGGATTGAGGCTGGTCATCAGCCATGCCGAAGCAGTGTCGTACATCGTGAGCCCGACACTCGAAAGCGAGGTCGCGACGAGGATGACCATGAAGGCGGAATTGCCGAACATGCCGAAACGCGATTGCGCGCTCGACGGCGTCTCCGGATCGATGTTCAATTCGGTGGTCAAGTCATCCGCCCGATGTCCGGGACGCGCGGTCCGGCCTGACTTTCGCCTGCCCCTAATCGCCGGCTTTGGCAAGCTCGGCCGGATGTTGGATTTGCCGCCTCCGACCGAGCGCCCGCTTACAGCCAGCGCCGGATGAACGCGCCCGCGCTCGCGAGCGCGCGGCGGCCGGGCTCGAGGCGCGCGTTCCACATCGGCCAGGCATGGATCATGTGCGGCCAGATTTCGAGGGTCACGGAAACGTCGGCGGCCCCGGCCGCGGCGGCGAAGCGGGTCGAGTCGTCGAGCAAGGTCTCGGCCGAACCGACCTGGATGAGGGTCGGCGGCAGGCGGGCGAGATCGGCGTAAAGGGGCGAGACGCGCGAGTCCTTCCGGTCCATGCGTGCGGGCAGATAGGCGCCGGCGAGTTCGTCGAGATATTCCTTGTGAATGAGCGGATCGACAGCGCTCTTGCTGGCGAGGCTCGCTCCCGACATCGTCAGATCGGTCCACGGCGAGACGAGCCAGAGGCAGCCGGGAAGCTCCTCGCCGGCGCGCTTGAGCTCGCCGGCCAATGCGAGGGTCAGTCCGCCGCCCGCGCTGTCGCCGCCGACCGCTATGCGGCTGGGCGCATATCCGAGCCTGAGCAGGCCCCGCCAGGCGGCGAATGCGTCGTCATAGGCCGCCGGGAAAGGATGTTCCGGCGCGAGGCGATACCCGACGGCCAGCGTACGCGCCGCCGCCGCCCGGCCGGCTTCGGTCACCATCCGGCGGTGGCTCACGATCGAGCCCGAGCAATATCCGCCGCCGTGAAAGAACATCAAAACGCGCGACGGATCGCTGCCGGGAGCGATCGACCATTCGCCGGGCAAGCCATCGAGATCGGCAGCCTCGAGCTTGACGTCGCCGGCGACCGGCCAGACCGAGCCGACCTCTTCGACGCGATGTCGCCGCTCCTCCCAGCCTTGAGGCCGGGGCTTGGCGCCGAGAAGCGCGCGGATCGCGTCAATTTCGCTTTGGGCCACGAACGATCGAACTCCCAGAACGAGCGCACTCTAAGGCGGGCGCCGGGGACCTTCAAACCTCGGCGCCGATCGGCGATTCCGGCTCAGCCTGCAGGCGGCCTACGATCTGTCGCTGGCCGAAAGCGAACACGACTATTCCCGCATGGCGCGCCGCTCAATCATGACGTCATTGCAAGCGAAGCGAAGCAATCCACTTGGGAGCGCAGGGCGGCCTATGGCCGCTGGATTGCTTCGTCGCTTCGCTCCTCGCAATGAGGTTAAGCGTGGGCGCGCATGGCCCCGCTCACCGCAGGACGCATCGCAGCCCCTCGCGCTCGGCCAGGATCGGCGCGAGCTGACGGAAGATGACGCCCGCCACCCGTTCATTGCCCGCTTCGGTGAAGTGGACGATGTCGAGATAGAGATCGTCGTCCCATAGGCCGTCGACGCCCGAGGTCATGTCGATCAACGGCGCGCCCTCGTCGCCAGCGATGAGTTTGACTAGGCGATTATGGGCGGCGTTGGCGGCGATGATGTCGTCGATTGGCTTGAACACCGCGCCGTAGAACTCTTTGACCTCGCGCGGACTGTCCTCGTTCACCGCCATGCTCGAAGTTGCGAGCGCGATGTCGACGCCGTTGTCGCGCGCGAGCGCGATCAGCTTGCGATAGGCCTCGGCGTAGCGGCTCTCCTCGAGTTCGGCGTCGGACATTGGCGCGAGCGCCGCTGAGCGCGCCTCGGCCGAATTCCGGCTCCGCCAATCGTGGGCCGCGCGCTCGATCGTCAGCACGGCGCTGCCCAGGAGCGCCGAGGCGCGCGGCCTCAAGCCCGGCTCGGTGGGCTCCGGCACGCGCCTGAGGCCGAGCGCGAGCAGCCCGTTCATGCCGTGCGCGCTCAGGATCAGGTCGGGCTTGAGCGGCAGGATGTCGCGGCGCAGGCGCTCCAGGTTGTCTTCGAGCGTATAGGCCTCGGTCCCGGCGTTGACGATTTCGACTTTGCGGCCGCAATCGGCATGCTGATCGAACAGATCCTGCAGCAGTTCCGGCCATGGGCGCTCGCCTTCGCGCAAAGTGGGGCCGAAGGTTTGCGACTCGCCGAGGACGAAAATGCGGAATGCGTCGCCCTTGTCGCGCTTGAGGTCCGGCCCGCGAAAGCCGAGATTGTTGATCCGGATCGTGGTGTCGAACATGCGTCCGGAGGAGCCCGGAACAAGGACGAACGGCAGCTTCTTAAGCGGGTCGGGCGCATCGATCTTCGACCTTATGCCGTCGTCCCTGATCCACTCGTTGAGATAATAGTACCACCAGACTGCAAACGCGCCCGGATTGGCTTGCGCCGCGCGATAGGAATAGGTCGGCTGAGCGACGGTTGCGGCGAGCGGCAATCCAGTCGAATGGCGGTAGAGAGCGTCGGCGAACGGCAGCGCCAGCGCAAACAGCAGGAAGGCCCTCGCCGCGGCGGCGAGCGTCCCGGTCGAAACGGGACGCGCTCTTTCGCTCAGCGCCAGCGCGAGGCCCGCGGTTGCGATAAGGAGGGCGTAGAACGCGTAAGGCCTGTTCGCCATGAAGGCGTTGCGGGCGAGGACGCCGGCAGCAAGGGCCGCGAGAGCGAGCGCGACCGAGAGAAGCGAGGGACGAAAGCGGCGAGCCGCGCCGGGCGGCGGAGGAACGGTCGCGGCGGCCGCGCGCGGCGCGGCGCCGTAATAGGGTCGCGCGACCAGGATCGGCCGCTCGAATCCGGCGAAGAAGACCGTCGACAGCGCCAGGATCAGGGCGACATAGATCGCCAGTTGCAGGGCAAGCGGCGCCGCCCCGATCCTCGGCTTCAGCGTCATGACGATGATCAGATGAAAGAGATAGACCGAGTACGAGATGCGGCCGAGATAGAAGCTTAAGCCCCTGACGAACCGGCCGCGGAAAGCCCCCTCCGCCTGCCGGAAGACGCCGACGCAGATCATGCCGAACGCGGCCGACGCGAAAGGAAACGCCTGCTGAGCCGACGGGTCGCCGTCGACGGCGAAGATCGCGACCGCAAGCTCAACCGGAATCGAGAGCGCAAAGAGCGCGATGAGCGCGCCAAGGCGTCTTCGCCCGGCGGCGGCGTCGAGCGCGAGCGGGGAAAAGCGCTCGAGGGCCAGATAGAGCAGGAAGCCCCAGACAATCGAGTCGATCCGGAAGAGGGTAACCCGCCGGACGTTCAAGTCCCAATCGTGCGGCGCAAACGTGAACCTGAGCGCCGCAACGACGAGGATGATCAGAAACGCGAATGTCGCCTCGAGCCGCCGGTCGCGTCGCTTGAGCAGCAACGCGATCACGAACAGGGCCGGAGCAAATAGCGCATAGAACCACTCCTCGACCGCGAGGCTCCAGGCTACGGGATAGAAATCGATATGATTGGCGGAGACGAAAAGATTCTCGACATAGAAGAGGTAGCGCACAAAGTCGGCAGTCATCAGGTTGCCGGTCATGAGCGCGATCACGATGAGGGCGACCACATAGGGCGGTATGGTGCGCATCCAGCGCCGGGCGAGGAAGACGCCGAGATTGCGCCACGGCTGGCCGACCACCCAATTGACGATCTGCGGCGCGAGAACAAAGCCGCTGAGGACGAAAAAGACCTCGACGCCGGCGATCGCAGATGCTTCCGCGAACGGCTGAAACGGCGCGTTCAGGGTGAGGTAGTGAGGAATCGCGACCGCGAACGCCGCCCCTCCGCGCAGCAAATCGAGCGAGGCGCTGCGCTTCATTGGGGCGCGGTATAGACGAACGGGGCGTTGACGGTTTGGCCGGCGAGCGCGAACAGAACGACGAACGCCGCGAGGCAAATGAGCGCCGCCGTCGCCCAGGGCCCCTTCAGCAATCCGAGGCCAAATTCGATCATTCCGATCGGATCTCCGTTGCGAAAGAGGCGGCCGCCGATGTTCGCGGCCGGAGACCGCGCCGCCGGCCGGCTCGACGATCGTGCTGCCGCCTACCCTATCCCGTCGCGTCTGTCATGCGGGGTGATCGCTTCCTCAAGATCGGACAAGCCGCGGCGGCGCGCCCACGGGCAGCGCTTCGCCGGGAAGTGGGGGAAGCCGGCCCAAGGCTCTCAGCCCGGAACGGGCCTAGCCGCGGCTCACTGCTGCGCCGGCGGAACTCGGGGCCAACCCGAGGAGCGGTAGGCTGAGCGGCCTGAGGAAGGCCTTGAAGAAGTTTCGGCCGGAAGGAGCCGAAGGCGCTCCCTTGAGGCGAGCGTCGCGCAAGGCTGCGGCCGCTTGCCGATCGTCGTCGCTCGCCAGCTCGAAGTCGCGCTGGTACAGCTCGCGTATCCACGGGTCCTTGGGATCCGGCGCCGCGTCCTTGGCGACCCCGAGCCACATCAGCCCTCGCGCGCGCTGATGCGGAACGCCGTCGCCGGTGAACAGCATATGGCCGAGCAGGGCCTGCGATGGCGCATGGCCTTTTTCGGCCGCCACCGCCAGCCAGCGAACAGCGGCGACGTCGTCCTTGGCGAGCCCGCCGGCGCCGACCAGATACATGTGGGCGAGATTGTACTGGGCGTTCGGATCGCCGAAGATCGTCGCGGCGTATTGGAACAATTCGTGCGCGCGCCGCGGATCGGCCCTGACGTCGCTATTGGGTATGCCATTCAGGCAATAAACGCCGACGGCGACAAACGCATTGGAGATTGCGCTCAGGTTCCGCCGATCCGGCTGGTCCTCGTCGTAGTCTTCGACCATCTGGTTGAAGTAATGATAGGCCTTCACGTCGTCGCGAGGAACGCCGTCGCCGTCCGCGTACATTTCGCCCAGTTTCCACCGGGCGATCGCCTGTCCGCCTTCCGCCGCATAGGTGAGAGCGGCGACCGAGGCGACCGCGTCCCCGGCCTTCAAATCGTCGACGCCGACGCGCAGCGCCTGCTGGGGATCGCTGAAGTTGCCTGGGATCTTCTCCGGCGGGTTCGAGGTCGAGCCGTCGAAGCCGAAGGCGGGCGCAAGCCCGAGAGTGAGAGTTCCCACGACCGCGAATGCGAAGCGGCGGCGCAACAGCGCCCCATCGACCAGAACTTCCGCACACGCGAATACGCGCATATCGATCCCGAGCTGCCATCCGGCCGCGTCGCGGTCCATTGTTGGGGGCGCGCGACACGAACGACTTCCGTCATCAACGGCCGTGAAACTGCGAGCCGTTTATGGCGCAATCGCGGCGCATTCCAGCCGGAATCTCGACTCGCAAGAGTTGCAGCCGAGCTGTTGCGCAAAAGCAACAATATGGCGCCCCGGCCATGCCCTCAAACGCGCTCCAGACGCTCCCTCGCGGCGTTAAGCTTAACGAGCCGCAACTGAAACGTCTCGAGCCGATCCTCGTGCTCGGCGACGATCTCTTCCGGCGCGCGGGCGAGGAAATCGTCATTGCCGAGCTTTGACTCGACCTTGGCGATCTCGACCTTGACCTTGTCGACCTCCCTGGCGAGGCGCGCCTTCTCCGCATCGAGGTCAACGATGCCGGCGAGCGGTAGCGCGACGGCTTCGCCACGCACCACAAGTTGAAGCGCGCCAGGCGGCGCGGCATCGGCCGCTTCGACCGAGCCGACGCGGGCGAGACGCCTGATGCTCTCGCTCCAGGCGCGCGCGCTTTCCGCTGCTCGCGCGCTCGGGGAGACAAGGATGAGCGGCGTCAGCGTTGCGGGCGGCACCCCCATTTCCGACCTCACCGAGCGAATCTCGGCGATCAGATCGACGACCCAGCCTATTTCGGCCTCGACCGCCTCGTCGACTTCAAAGCCTTGCTTCGGCCACGGTCCGAGCGCGAGCGGACGCTCGCGCTTCGGCCCGGACTCGCCCTTGATCGCCCAAAGCTCCTCGGTGAGGAACGGCATGAACGGATGCATGAGGGCGTAGATCAAATCGAGCACATGGGCGATCGTCGCCTGGGTCTCGGCCCTGCCCGCTGGATCCGCGGTCCCCTGCAACACGGGCTTGGCGAGTTCGAGATGCCAGTCGCAGAACACGCTCCACACGAACCGGTAAGCCGCGTTGGCGGCGTCATTGAATCGATAGGCTTCGATCGCGAACGCCGTTTCCGCCGCCGCCTTGGCGGCCTCGCCGAGAATCCAGCGATTCAAAGGCTCGCGCGCCGCCGACGGATCGAATCCCGCGACGCGAACGCAGCCGTTCATTTCGGCGAAGCGCGAGGCGTTCCATAACTTGGTGGCGAAGTTGCGGTAGCCTTCGATCCTGGCCTCGCTGAGCTTGATGTCGCGCCCCTGCGCCGCCATCGCCGCCAGGGTGAAGCGTAGCGCATCGGCGCCGAAGCGGTTGATGAGATCGATCGGGTCGATGACGTTGCCCTTCGACTTCGACATCTTCGCCCCTTTCTCGTCGCGCACGAGGGCGTGAATGTAGACGTCGCGAAACGGGATCTCGTTTTGAAAGTGGAGCCCCATCATCATCATCCGGGCGACCCAGAAGAAGATGATATCGAAGCCGGTGACGAGCGTGTCGGTCGGGTAGAACCGCTTGAGCTCCGGCGTCTCGTCCGGCCAGCCGAGGGTCGAGAACGGCCACAGCGCCGAGGAAAACCAGGTGTCGAGCACGTCGTCGTCGCGCACGAACGTCTCCGCGAGCCGGGCCGGATCGCTCGCGAGGGCCTCAGCCTCCGCTTCGGTCAGAGCTCCGCGTTCGACGCCGTCGGCAAGCGCCTCCGCGTAGGCCGCGTCCTCCGTCTCCTCGACATAGACCGCGCCCCAGGGCGCGTACCAGGCCGGAATCTGATGCCCCCACCAGAGCTGGCGGGACACGCACCAGGGCTGGATGTTCTCGAGCCAGTCGAAGTAGGTCTTCTCCCAGGTCTTGGGGACGAACTGGGTCTGGCCTTCCCGGACCGCGGCGATCGCCGGTCCGGCGAGCGCCTTGGCGTCGACATACCACTGATCGGTAAGCCAAGGCTCGATGACCGCGTTCGAGCGGTCGCCGTGCGGCACGGCGTGGGCGTGCGGCTCGATCCTGGCCAGAAGGCCGGCGAGCGCCATCATCTCGACAATCCTTTGCCTGGCGACGAAGCGGTCCTGGCCGTCGACGGCGGCGATGAGCCGCGCGTGGTCGTGATCGCTCTCCAGGCCATCGAAGAAGTCGAGATTACCCGTCAGCGTCACGCGCGCTTGGGCGTCGAGGATGTTGATCGGGCGCGCGCCCTCAGCCTCGTGCCGCTTCCCCACCTCGAAATCGTTGAAGTCGTGCGCAGGCGTGATCTTGACCGCGCCTGCGCCCTTCTCCGGATCGGAGTATTCGTCGGCGACGATTGCGATCAGCCGGCCGACCAGCGGCAGGCGAACCCGCTTGCCGTGAAGATGTTGGAACCGCGCGTCGTCGGGGTGCACCGCGACCGCGGTGTCGCCCAGCATCGTTTCCGGCCGCGTTGTGGCGACGGTCACGGCTTCGCCGGTCTCCTGGCCCTCGGCGTCCACGACCGGATAGTCGAAGTAATAGAGATGGCCATTGGGATTTCTCGCCAGCGCCTTGGCGAGCATCGCCGCATCGAGCGGCGCGCCGTCCCGACGCGACCATTTGACCGAACCCTTGGTCTCGATCTGAACGACTTCGAGGTCCGAGATCGCGGTCTGAAACTTGGGATCCCAATTGACAAGCCGCTTGTCCTTGTAGACCAGCCGTTCGCGGTAGAGCTGAACGAAAACCTTGGCGACCGCGCGCGAAAGGCCCTCATCAAGGGTGAACCTCTCGCGACTCCAGTCGCAGGAGGCGCCGAGGCGCTTGAGTTGGGCGACGATCGCGCCGCCCAATTCCGCCTTCCAGGCCCAGACGCGCTCGACGAACGCCTTGCGGCCCAGGGCGCGCCGGTCCGGCTCCTGACGCTCCATCAGCATGCGCTCGACGACCATCTGGGTGGCGATGCCGGCGTGATCGACGCCCGGCTGCCACAGCACGTCGCGGCCGTTCATCCGCCAATAGCGGCAGAGGATGTCCTGCAGGGTATTGTTGAGCGCATGGCCCATATGCAGATTGCCGGTGACGTTCGGGGGCGGAATGACGACGCAGAACGGCCGCGCCGCCGCCCGCTCGGGCCGTCCCGCCCGGAACGCGCCCGTCTCCTCCCAAAGCGCGGAGACGCGGCCTTCGACCGCAGCGAAGTCGAACGATTTGTCCATCATGGAATTCTGGTCTGCGATGCCCCGGCGCGGCTCTCTGAGATCGGATGGCGGCCTTCCGAGCGGCGCTCAAAGGCTCGGGACGCGCCGAAATTGGAGCGCCGCGGCGCTATAAGCGCATCGCTACGGCCGGAGTCAACGCGCGATCGAGGACCGCGGCTCGCCTACTTCCGCCCGCGCGCGACTCGCTGGATCTCCGCCCGCACCAACCGCTCGACGAGGGCCGGGAGGTTGTCGTCCAGCCATTGCTTGAGCATCGGCCGCAGCATCTCGCGCACCATTCCGTCGGCGAGCTCGGCGCTGCGGAGCGCGAGATTTGCCGACAAGGCGCCAAACGAGGCCGTCACCGCCTCGTTCGCCTCCGACGACAGAAGCGGCTCGTCGTCGCGCGGGTTCGCGTTGACGGCGGCGTCGGAATCCGGGGGCTGCGGCCGGCGCCAGACGACCGTCGGCGCGTTCGCATCCGCGCGCGGCGGCGGTTCGGAACCGAAGCGTTGCGGCCCCCGAGCGTCCTTGGAATAGACGACTTGCGGCGCTGCGGGCGGAAGCGGCTGGGGCGCCGGCCTGGCGGTGACGTTCGGCGCGGGCTCGCACTCCTCGGCGATGATGTTGCGGATCGACGCGAGAATTTCCTCCATCGACGGCTCGTAGGCGCGCTGCGCCCGGCGGATCGCATCGAGGTCGCGATCGTCGGAGTTCGAATTGATTGCGCTCATGGGACCGCCCTGCCCCATTCAAGGAGCCTTGTGCGACGCGCCTTGCGCGAGGCCGGAGTCAACCGTCGCCGATGGCCGAATCGGGCGCCGACGCCGCGCACGATAGTCACTCGGAGCCGCCGCCGGCAAGCGGCGGGCGAAGGCTGCAAGACTTCACTGTCCGCTCGGCGTCCTCAGCCCGATCCACTTGTTCTTGACCTGATCGAAATGCACCCGCGGATCATATTCCGCGACCGCGAGGCCAAGGGTCGGGATGTTGAGACGGCCGACCGCCGACAAGAGCGAGTAGGAATTGACGACCTGGTCGTGCTCGGCCTGGACAAGCGTGGTTCGCGCCTGCAACAGCGCCTGTTGCGCGTTGAGGACATCGAGCGTCGTCCGCTGGCCGACCTTGGCCTCTTCGCGCACGCCGGTCAGCGCGACTTCGTTGGCCAAGACGGCCGCGTGCGCGGCGCGCACCACCCCGACCGAGGCTTCATTTAGTCCCCAGGCGGCGACCACGGCCTGGCGGACCTGGTTGCGCAGGGAATCGGTTTGGATTTCCTGTTGCGACAGGCTTTCTTTGGCTTGGCGGGTCGCCGCGTATTCAGCGCCGCCCTGGTAGATTGGGATATTGATTTGCCCCATGAACTGGCCCGAGAGCACGTGAAAACCGGGAATTCCGCTCGCGTCGTACTGGTTGGTGACCGAGGCGCTGACGCCGATAGTCGGATAGAGGGCGCCCTCGGCGATCTTGATCTGCAATTCGGCCGCGTCGACGCCATGCAGCGAAGCGCCGATCGACGGATGTTCGATCTGCGAGATCGTTATCGCCTCCGGCAGGGTTCTCGGCAGCGGTCTCACGACCGGCTTGACCGGCGCGAGGCTCGTCGGCTGGTCGCCGATCACCTGACGATAACGCGCGACCGCGGCTTGCAGCGTCGCCTCCGCGCTAATCGCGGTCGCCTGCCCGGTGGCGAGGCTCGCTTCCGCCTGCGCCACGTCGGTGCGCGTCACTTCGCCGACGGTGAAGCGGTCCCGGGTCTCGCGCAGCTGCTCCTTCAAGACGTCGACATTGTTGCGGTCGAGGTCCAGAATTGCAGTGTCCTGCAGCACGTCCATGTAAGCGGTGACGCCTGAAAGCAGGGTGTTCTGCTCGGTGTTGCGCAACTGCTCGCGCGCGCCCAGCACCTGCAATTCAGCCTGACTGATGGAATTCACCGTCCGATTGCCGTTAAAGACGGTCTCGTTGGCCTGAACGCCGTACCCGCGGGGTTTGAGCGTGACGTCTGCGCTGCCGACGGCAGTGTTATTAGGCCCGATCAAACTCGTTTGGGCGCGTTCGAGGCCAATATTGCCGGTCGCCTCGACGGTCGGCAGGTAGCCAGCGTTCGCCTTCGGAACGTTTTCGTCCGCCACCCGGACGGCGGCGCGCTGGGTATTGATGTCGGGATTGGTCAGATAGGCCTTGACGAGCGCCCCGTTGACCGTCTCAGCGCGACCCGCTCCCGCGCCGAACGCCGCGAGACCCGCCGTCGCAAGGAGAGCCGCGCGCAAGACCCGCCATGACCGCGCCTGGCAGGCCGCGCCGCGCCGCTCATGAATTACCCCTGAGCCCCAAATCATCGCCGCCTCATGCGCCCTCGCAAGGAAAAAGGCCGGTCGACGCCATCGCAACCGCCTAACTCGCATGTCGGATGCAAAATTCAAAGACGCCAACCCAGCCGCTACGAAGGAGATCGATCACAATCGCGTCTCGCCCGCGTGCGGCAAAGGGTCGGGACCAGACATCATAGGCGATATTCCCCCTGCCGCGCCACGCGCGCTTCGCCAAGCAGGGGCATAAGCGCCGATTTTTCCGCCGAGCGTCGCAAACATGAGACACCTGATATGGCGAGAAGCTGCTTCCGCGCGTTAAGTCCGAGCTTTAGAAGGCGAAGCTCACCCCGGGCTGGAAGCCGTCCAGGAGGTCCGCGCCGGTCTCGAACAGCGCCCTCCGGCCGAGCGCGACGCCGCTTTTCTCATAGAGAACCGCCTCAGGCAGGGCAGTTGACGCGTCAATTCCGACCAGGCGTCCCGGGTTGGCCAGTAGCGCGATCAGATGGTCCGGGGAGACCCCGAACGCGCCCTCGACGACGATGAGGTCGAAAGGCCCGCGATCGTCCGCCCCCCGATCGAGGGGGCCCTCGATCACCGCGATGTTCGTCCGGTGCGCGAGTGCGGCTCGCGCCGCCGCCGCGGCGCCCAAATCCGATTCCAGGAGGACGACGTTCGCCCCCATCGCGCTCAGAAGGGCTGCGCCGTAGCCGGACCCGCCTGCGACGTCGAGGGCGCGATCGCCGGCAACGACCGCCGCCGCCTGCAGCATCCGCGCCAAAGTGACCGGCGCGAGCAGTTTGCGGACCTTTGCGCCGCGCGCCGGCAAGTCGCGATCGAGATAGGCGAGTGACTTGAACGCTGGCGCGACAAAATCCTGGCGCGGGGTCTCGAGGAACGCCGCCAGAAGGGCCTTATCGACAATTCCGCCGGTGAGCAGCTGGCCGTTGACCATGTGCAGACGCCGGTCGAACATCGTTTCAGCGGAAATGTGCGCCCCCTTGGCTCATCGCCCGCTATTACGAGGCCGCTCGCCGCCGTGCGCGCCCCCGTGTGGAAACCGATTGGAAGTCTCGCCCGGCGTCCTCTGTTTTCGACGACCGATCTTCACCGACAAGTTTACAAAACTTTTGTGCCGGGCGTCCATAGGCCTCTTGCTCGCTGCGGACATCGGCTTCGCCTCGGGGATATTCGGCGATGTTTTGAAATAGCGATCCATCTCGACGGTCGCATTCTCGCGGAGGCGATGTCGATGCGGCTCGCGCGAGCTTCTACGTTCCCGCGCCTGGCGCCGCTTGGTGATACTTATGCATCCCATGGCGCGCCGGACTCTCATTTTGCGTTGGGGTAGCGGCCGGCCTCGACGGGTTTTGACACTTCGCCTCCAAGGCTTTGGTTTCCGCGCCACGCAAGGTCACGATATTCACTGTGTCGGTCCCGACCAGAAGCGGTCCAATGCTGGTCCACGAACCGTCCTGATTGCGCTTCCACTCCGCGCAACTGAGCTGAAGCGACTTGCCGTGGACCTGGACAGTATCTTGCTTGGCGTCTTGCTTGGCGTCTTGCGCAATCGCGGTGCTCGGCATTGCGATCGCGACCCATAGTAGCGCTGGGACTCGCAGCATTGGGGTTGCCTTGGCGCCGGAGATCGGCTCAGCATCGCCATCGAAGCACCGCGAGCCGGCGGAGTCGAGTCGGCGCCACCCTGCCTTCCCTCCCGCGCTTGAGATCCCGAGGCGATCCTTGCGCGACGGCGCGCGCTACTCGATCCTATTCGGGTTGAGATCGTCGGCCGCGATGGTCCGTCTTGGGTAGAAGCACACGACCGCGAAGCGAACGAGGGCCACCGACAGGATGGCCAGTACGATATAACTCACGCTTCACTCCCAGGGAGGAGCCCCCGAACAAATCACGTTCCATGTTAAGAGTTAACTTTCCGCCATCGCCCGCGAGAACGATGAACCGCAAGCGCCAGGCGATCCCGGGCGCCCGCTGGGCCTCGGCTCAAGCGCCGCGACCGCGGCCTTCGTCAGCCTCACGCCAGGGCCGTGCGCCAGGCCTAATCGCCCCAGTTGCGGAGCCAAGCAGCCGCAAACGCAACCAGCGCAATCATCAGCGCGCCGAGCCCGTGGGTGAAGTGGGGCTTGGTGGACTCCGGGTCATAGCCCGGCACAAAGGCCGGGAGGTGGTCGGCCGGAGTTAGCCAGTAAAGACCAGCCAGACCGACAAAAGCCAGCCCAATAACAATTGTAATGAAAATGACAGCTGCCTTCATGCCCGTAACCTTCGCAAACCTAGGCTTTTTTCATTCGTACGCCCGGCTGATCGCCGTTCGTAAACTCGACGCCGGCCGCCCGCAGCGCCGTCACGATCTTAGCCGCGGTGTCCTCACGGCCGCCGAGCTCGTCGCTCTGCGCCTCGAGGCGCTTGATCGTTGGTATCGAGACCCCCGACGCATTCGCGAGCCGTTCCTGCGACCATTCGAGCAGCGCTCGCGCCGCCTTCACCTGGCGAACTGATACCTTCGGTATTGACAAACGGTCGCTCGAGTATCGATACCGAAAGTATCGCATATTGCGATGTGAGGGGCAAGAGCGTCAAGGCGCTGTTCGATCGCAACGCCCAATTCCGACGCCGCGTGGCGGCTGGCGCAAGTCGACTTGATCCCGACGACGGCGAGGGCCTCGAGCGTGGCTCGCCAGCGCGAGCGTGACGAAGGCTTTTGCCTACGGGCATCGCGTGACTATTTTCCGAGGGTTGCCGCAGGGCGCCCACTCCCCCTATGCCGAACTGTCTAGACTTCGGCTGGCGAGGCCGCCCCCTTCAAAAAAAGCGGTTCGCCGGCGAGGGCCTGCGGTAACGGGGGATGTCCCCGAAACGACCCTGCGCCGCGGGTGGTGAAAAGCTTATCGCCGCAGCCAAATCATGATTGACCGCGGCATCCCTTCTCGAGGCTGCTCATTGGAGGCGCCGCGTGAAAATAGGCCAACAATCCAGCTCTATTCGGATGATGTCCGGCGGCATCGCGAGTCTAGCAGGCCCGGAATCGACAGAGGTCGGGCAGCCAGGATCATGGGCGCTGCTGGCGCTATTGGCGATCGTCACAGCTGCTTTCGCCGTTCCCGCTGCTAGGCGCTGGCTGCTCTGACGCCCGCCGCGGCCGCGCCGGCGAAGCGTTAGTGAGGTCGGGGGCGGAACATAGGACGCTCTCTGGCGTTCAACACCGGTAGAAGGCGATCGTTCGGGTATGTGACTGGAGGCGGTCATGAACTGGACCAGACTAAAGTTGATTTTGAAGCGGCTCACAGAACAACTCGGCTTCCACAGAGTTAGGTCCGACGAATATCGGGACAGGCGTATTAACGCGGAGGACTCGATGAGCGATCAGGGGACCAACGAGCGATCGACGCCCTATCACCCGGATTTTCGCGAGAAGCGCCACGAGTTTTCGCAGCATATCGGCTGCTGATCCGGAGCTTTTTCTTGTTCCGCTCTCTTCGGCGCAGCAGGGTCAGAGATGACCGATGGGCCGGAACGCCTCACGCCCGCCACCGCCCCGCAACATAAAGATCGACCTCGGCCGGCGTCCCCAGGAAGGCGGACGGGGTCATTTATCGCGCCACGGGAAGAGCGCCCTGCCCGGGTCCCATATGCCTTGTTCGGCGGCAATTTTGACAACGTCAAAAGCCTGCGCCAGGGCGTCATCATCGAGCGCCTGCGGTTGCCCCCCATTTCGGAAATGAAGCTTCCATTGCGGAAGACCTTGACCATCCAGCGCTCCGGACTCGCCCGCGCCTCGAGTTCGGAAGAAGGCGCCCAACGCCGTGAATTTGCAGGTGCGGCTCAAGAAACCTCGGACCCTCTACCGCCTATTGCGGCGATTAGGGCGCCGACGAACAAGACCAGCGAGAAGCCGAGCGCGATCTCGCCTGCGACGAACATCGGGGAATGGTTTAGGAACAGCGCGAGCACTGGTTCATCGCCTCAAAGATGGCGCCTGATTGTGTAGGCAAAAAACGTGGTGACCCGCGCCTTTGTCCTACGCCGCAGGCATAGACGCCGCATCCGCTCGGCGGCCCGCTTCCAAAGTCACAGAAGCTCACAGGCCTAAGAAACTGCCGAGAATGCCGCCCGCTATCCCCGGTCCGCAGCCTTGATTGTAGTAGCCCTGATTGTAGTAGCCCTGATTGCAGCCACCATAGTATCCTCCACCGCCGTAATATCCTCCACCGCCGTAATACCCTCCACCGCCATAGTTACCGCCGCCGCCGCGATACGATCGAGCAGACCTTCACCGCGGTGAACCGGCCCGACGGCGGGATCGATTTGAAGCTTCAAATGTTCTCCACTCTGCATCGGCTGCACTACGCCGCGCTGCGCCCGTTAGCCGAAAGGTCGGCGCAACAGCGGGAATCGCCGTCGAGCAAGCAGGATGATCTTGAGCCGGACGAGCTGCTCGATATTTTCGGTCGCCTCTGCGACGAGCGGCGGGAAGCGCTGATCCTAACGGTCGCCGTCGGCCTATCATACCAGCAGGCGGCAGGGGTATGCGGGTGCCAGATTGCCGCTATCGAGAGTCGGGTCTCCGAGGCCTGGCGCGAGATATCGCGGGCTTTGCAGGACGACTCGCTAGGACGAAAGAGAAAACCCGCCGCGCTGCCGTCGGCAATCTGGTGGGAACACCCAGCATTGGCCTGACTGCCGCCGCGCCGCTTAGGTTCGCCGGAACGAACGGCTCGGTCACGGAATGCGCAGATCGGTCTTGGGCGAGCTTGTTCGAGCGCCTCGCTTTGCTGACGAATCACTGACGTGAAAGACGAGGACGGAATTTGTCTCGACTAGAACATTGATCTTGTTGGAGGCCTCGCCCGGAATCGAACCGGGGTGCAAGGATTTGCAGTCCTCTGCGTAGCCACTCCGCCACGAGGCCGACGATGAAGCCAAGCAGCATCGCTAGGGGCGGCTATAGCAAGGATTCGACGCTGGTCGCAAGACTTGTCGGTCGTCTCTCCGGGCTTGGCTCAGTCGTGCGCCAAGGGCGAATGGCGCAACAGCGGCAGACAAAGAAAATACCCCGCGGCCCCGATCAGGCCCCAGCCGACCCAGGCTGGCGGCGCGAGCTGCTCGGCGATCGCAATCGCCGCCAGCGCGAACCAGGCGACGGTCATGGCGATCGTGAGGCCGCGCAATCTGACGACGCGCAGCGGATGCACGAACACGATCGGCGTGAACATGAGCGCGGCCGCGCCGATAAGAAGCAACGCGCTGACGACCCACGGCGGCCGGAGAACGAATAGATAGAGGACGATGATGTTCCAGGTCGCCGGAAAGCCGCGGAACCAGAGGTCCTCGGTCTTCATCCTTGTGTCGGCGAAATAGAGCGCCGAGGCGATGGTGACGATGAGCCCGATCCAGAACGAAGCCTCCGTCGGCATCAGGTCGGAGCGCCACAGCGCGACCACCGGCACCAGCACATAGGTGAGGAAATCGATCACCAGGTCGAGAACGACCCCGTCGATCGCCGCCGCGGTCACCTTCACCCGCGCGGCGCGGGCCAGCGTGCCGTCGATCCCGTCGATGAAGAAGGCCAGGCCAAGCCAGGCGAAGCAGGCGGCGAAATTGCGCTCGATCGCCGCGTAAAGCGCAAGCACCGCCACCGCCCCGCCCGAGGCGGTGAAAAGATGGACGGAGAACCCCGCCGCGCTCGCGACGTCAACGGGCCGCTTTTCGATCGACATGCCCTGCCCTGTCCGCCTCGCCGCCGGCGAATGCGCGGCTCAGCCGGCGTCGGCTTGACCTTGCAGCTTCCGCCTTATCAAAGTTGCGCCGAGCCGTCTCGCGGGTCGCATGCGCGCGGGCATGAACTCGGGGAAACCGCTCGGGAGATTGACCGTGACCATTGGCGAGACGCCGGCCGCCCGCGGCCCAGACGTCCTCATCGCCGGAGCCGGGCTCGCCGGGCTCGCCGCGGCCCTCGGCTTTGCCCAGGCCGGCTTCGACGTGGTCTTAAGCGGCGCCGGCGAGCGGACCGGACGGGGGCGCACCGTCGCCCTGCTCGATCCGTCGGTCGCCTTTCTCGATTCGCTCGGCCTTTGGCCGAAGTTGCAGGCTCAAGCCGCGCCGCTCAGAGGCCTGCGGCTCATCGACCACACCGGGGCGCTCTTTCCGCCCCGCCCAGTCGAATTCCTCGCGGCGGAAATCGGCCTCGACGCCTTCGGCTGGAATATCGAGAACGACCAGATGGCTGAGGCGCTCGCGGCCGAGGCCGCACAGGCTCCCGGCGTCGAGCGCGTCGCCAGCGGCGTCGCGGCCTACGAGTTCGCCGCCGACGCGGTTCGGGCGCGGCTCGAAGACGGGCGCGCCGTGTCGGCCCGGCTCGCCATCGGCGCTGACGGCAGAGGCTCGAAAGCCCGTCGCGCCGCCGGGCTCGAAGCGCGCATCCATTCCTACGGGCAGAGCGCGCTGACGGTCCTTCTCGCCCATCGGCTGCCGCACCGCGACTTTTCGACGGAATTCCACACCCGCGGCGGCCCGTTCACCCTGGTTCCGCTGCCGGCCAGCGCGACCGCAGCAAACCGATCGAGCCTGGTCTGGGTGATGGCGGAGAACGAAGCGCGCCGGCGGGCGGCGCTCGACGACCAAGCGCTGGCGGGGGAGATCGAGCATCAGGCGCAGTCGCTCCTTGGCGCCATGCGCATCGAGGCCGAGCGCGGCCTCTTCCCGATGACCCGTCAGATCGCGCCAACGATCGTCGCCAAGCGGCTGGCGCTCGTCGGCGACGCGGCGCATGTGCTCCCGCCGATCGGCGCGCAGGGGCTCAATCTCGGCCTGCGCGACGTCGAGGCGATCATCGCCTGCGCCGCCGAAGCGCGCGCCGAGGGCCGCGACATCGGCGGGCGGGAGGCTCTTGACGCCTACGAACGCGCCAGGCGGCCTGACATTGTGTTGAGAACAGGGGTGGTCGATGGCCTCAACCGCGCGCTTCTCACCCGCTTCGCGCCGCTCGATTTCGCCCGGGGCGCAGCCTTGGCGACCCTCTCAGCGATCGGGCCGCTCAGGCGTTTCGCGATGCGCCAAGGCCTGGGGCCTCACGTGACCCGGCGGACCCCGAAATCGTCGACGCCGGGAATTCCACCTGCCGCCGCCACCCCCAGCCGGCCGAGGTAGTGGGCCCAACCCTTGGCGTGGTTGGCGCACTGGGCGGCGTCCGGGAGGCCGGTATGGGTCATGCGCACGAGCGTGCCGCCGTCCCGGTCGAGGAGGTCGATCTCGACCAGGCCCGATCCCGGCGGCACCGCGTCGTCCCCCTCCCAGCCGAAGCTGTAGGCGAGGCGATGGACCGGAACGACCTCCCGGAATTGCCCGCGGGCGGTGCGGCCGGGCCGCCCGCCGACGTCCTTGACGAGATAGAGTCCGCCCGGATGGACCTCGGTCGAGGCCTCGGCGCCCATCCAGCTCATGATCTTTTGCGGATCGGTCAGGAACGCGAATACGGTGGCGGGCGGCGCCGCGATCTGGGTCTCGCGGCGGACGACGAGCAATTCATCCATCGGGTTCTCCTCAAGTGACAGGTGAGCTGAAGGGCGTAAGGTTCAACTGGGGTGAATATGGGCGTGCATTCGCAGAAGGTCAACCGTTTGGTTGAATGTTTGGCTGGCTGGCGGCGCTACCTACTAGACGTTCCAAACGTCGCCCGGCAGACAGCGAAGCTGAAACCCCGATGACATCGAAGCGGAGTCCAGCCGATGATCGGCCCATGGAGCTCTCTTCAACCCTCGCCTGGCTGGTTGACGCGGCGGCCGAAACGCCGGCTCCCGAACAATTTCTGGCCGACCTCGGCAGGCGCCTGATCGAAGATGGCGCGCCGCTCGCCGGAGGCGCCCTGACGCTGGCCGCGCCGCATCCGCTCATCGCCCGGCGCACCTGGCTCTGGCGAGCGGATAGCGGCGAGGTGATCGAGGCGCTGGGGTTCTTGCCCGGCGGGCTCGCGGCGTCCACGGCGGCAAGCCCGCCGGGCGAAGCCGGCCGCCGCTGGCTCGAAGGGCTTGGCCCCGGACCCGTCCATGAGGACGCCGTCGCGGCGAAGCCGAACGGGCCAAGGCTCGGCTGGGTCGGAACGCGTCCGTTCACCCCTCATGAGGCCGACCGCCTGCGTGAGGCCGCGCGGTTCGCCGCCGCGCCGCTCGCGGCGCTGACCGCCCGCGCCACGCTAACCGCGGCGCTCGAGGCCTATCTCGGCCGGCGCAGCGCCGCGCGGGTGCTGGCGGGTCCGCTCAGGCGCGGGATCGGCGAAACCATCCAGGCGGCGCTCCTGTTCGCCGATCTCCGCGGCTTCACGGCTTTGTCCGAGAGCCATCCTCCCTCAGCGGTCATCTCGGCCCTCGACGCCTGGTTCGACCGCATCGCCGGCTCGGTCCACGCTTTTGGCGGCGAGGTGCTGAAGTTCATGGGCGATGGGGTGCTGGCGATCTTTCCGGTCGCCGGCGCGACGCCGCGCGGCGCCTGCGAGGCGGCCCTGAGCGCGGTCGCCGCCGCCCGGATCGGCATGGCGCATCTCGACGAGGCGCGACGACGAGACGGCCTCGAGCCTCTGCCCTTCGGCGTCGCGCTGCACCTCGGCGAGATCCTGTGGGGCAACATCGGCGCCGCCGACCGGCTGGATTTCACCGCGATCGGCCCGGCCGTCAATCTGGTCAGCCGGCTCGAAGGCCTATGCCGGCCGCTCGACAGGGCGGTGCTCATCTCGGGCGCCTTCGCTGCCGAGGCCGGACGGGCCCTGACGCCGCTCGGAACGCATGCGCTCCGCGGCATCGCCTCGCCATGCGCCGTCTTCACTCTGGCGGCGGATTGAGCCGATCGTGCGCCGCCGGCTCAAGAGCGCTGAGGCAGGTCGCCGCACAAGCGCAATTTCCGTCTCGAGCCGCCAGGGCATGTCGCGTTTGGATGACGATGGAGCCGTCATTGCGAGCGCAGCGAAGCAATCCAGGGGAACGTAGAGCGCCCTATGATCCTTGGATTGCTTCGTCGCCATAGCCCGTCGAAAGACGGGCGTCTTTCGACGCCCCATGGCTCCTCGCAATGACGATTCACCTAAACGCGACGCGCCTCTAGAAAGCCGTCTTTGGGAGAACCTTGGTCACGAGGTTGTACTTCAACGCCTCTCGAGCACTGAGCGGCCAGTCAGGCTTGCGGACGACGTTCATTTGCGCCGGCCAGTCAGGATCGTCGGGCATTTCGAAATAGGCTTTGCGCAGATCGGGCGAGACGCCATTGGATTCCATACCGTCAAAGCCCTCGTTGGCGCTCGCCATGGTCACCTTGTACCAATGATCCAGGAATTGTTGGCAGCCCGTCTTGTGCGGCTCGAACGCGCTCTTGTCCTCATGATCGACAAAACAAAGCCCTTGAAAATTGGTGAGGTAGCCTGCCCCCAAGGATGGGCCATGAATGCCGATCCAGGTCTCCTCCGAGGCAATCCGCTCGCGGCCGGCGGCGAAAATATAAGCGCAAGCGCTCGCGCAATAGTGGCCGGATCGCAGAAGCGTCGTCTTGCCCAGATCCTTCACCTTGCGCGCGATCGCCATCGCCCATTCGGCATTCCCGCCCAGGGAGTTCACTTCAATCGTTTTGATCGCGGCGATGCTCACGGCTTCGTAAGCAAGATAGTCATAGATATGCGAGTCGATCTTGCCCTCGATGATGAGCGTGTCGCCCTCGATGTGGGGCGAGATAATTCGCCAGTATCGATTCTGATCGACCGCGCCGGCGTCTTCCAGAGGCCCTGCAACTGCTCCGCCGGACAGCGCCAACGCCGCCGCCATGAGAATCGCCAGCCGAGCCAGTCGCAACCGAAATCCCCTCAAGCCCCGCCGTCTCAAAAGTACGACGGCGCGCGTTCCCTTCCTGATTCGCCAATTCTATCGACCGCGGCGGAATGGAACAATCGGGCCGGAAGGCGAGGTTTCCTTAAGGCTCACGCAGCGTAGCTGAGGCACGGGTCCGTCCAATAGCCCGCGAGTCCCACCATCCTTGCGAGTTGCACGCCCTTGCGACGCGTCCGCGACCGTCTCTCTTTAGGGCCACTCGTTGGCAGAATGCGTTTACGTAATTCGTTCAGTTCTGCATCAGGAACACACGTACATGAAGCGGGCGCGCTTCGGTCCGCTGTCCGTTTGGTTCATCCGACATTCGCCAGATGACAGCCTTGCCGCGGCTGAGGCTGCGCCCATCGCAAGACTTTGCCAAGACTGAAATGTCGTTGGGACCCCGCCGGCGCCCGTACATCCGTTCCGGCGCAATCCTCAGGCGGAGGCGGCCTTCGATGCGCGGGCCCGGCGGCAGGCGGCGTAGCCGAGGCCGCCGAAGCCCAGAAGCATCATCGCCCAGGTCGAAGGCTCCGGAAGGGCGTTCAGCCTGGCGTCGTCGAACAGAGCAGAGACTCCCGTCGGCGTCCGGGTTGCCGCTGGTTCCTTCCAGGGCGAAGAAATCGATGATCAACACGTCGCCCGCCGGAATGCTCGACGGCGCAAAGCCCGTGACCGAGAACAACTCGAACGTGCCGTTTGCGACCCCGCCGTCCGAGCCGTCGGAGGCGCCGCCGTTGCCGATGTAGGTCGCGAACCAGGTGGCGTTCTCAAAGGCGTCAATCGTACTGCCGGTGTCGGTCGTGTAACCGATCTCGATGCCGAATCCCCGCAGGTTTTGCAGATTGGTATAATTATCGGGCTGGCCGTACCGGCCCACATCGACGGTGAGCGAGTATTCTTCGCCGGCGATCGGCGCAGCGTCGAGCCTCTGGAAGATCGAAGCCGCAGCTCCCGGTTCCGCGTATGGCGTAGCCACGAAGGCGGCCTGGTCGCCGTCGGGCGGCTGCGGTCCGCCGGTCGGAGGCGACCCGGGCAGCACGCTATACGTCCCTGCGTTGTTGTAATTGTACCACCCGGTCGGCACCACGGCCTCATCGTAGCCCGGCGAGCCGGTGACCGGATCTTCAAAACTCGGATTGGTGATCGCGATCAATTCAGTCGCGCCGGCGGCGGAAGTCCCGCCCGCGCTCATCGCCAAAGCCAGCGCAAGCAAGGCGATCGAATTGACCTTGTTCATTGTGGAGCCCCATTCCCGCATCCAAACAGTTGTATCGGACAATTGATCGCGCGCGTCAAGGATCTTGCAGGTCGAGCGAGTTCGGCGCCAATCCCGCAATTCGGATCTGGAGCGGTCCGCGCTCAAAGCACGACGACGGGCGTTCCCTTCGCGACCCGCCCGTAAAGATCGATCACATCGGCGTCCATCATCCGGATGCAGCCAGACGACACGGCCTTGCCGATCGAGTTGGGCTCGTTGGTCCCGTGGATCCGAAACAGCGTGTCCTTCTTGTCCTGAAACAGGTAGAGGGCGCGCGCTCCGAGCGGGTTCTCCATGCCCCCGTCGAGATGCACCGGCAGCCCGGGCTGACGCGCCAGCATTTCCGGCGGCGGGGTCCATCCCGGCCAGAACGCCTTGCGACCGATCTCGGCCGTTCCCTTCCAGGAGAAACCCTGGCGCCCGACGCCGATCCCGTATTGGAGCGCGTGCCCGTCGCCGAGCGAGAGATAGAGCTTGCGCTCATGGGTATTGATGGTGACCGTACCCGCGGGCTCGCCGGTCGGATCGCTGACCTCCTTGCGGGTGGTCAGGGTCATATTGACGTCCTTGTCGAATCCGCCCGGAGTCGAATAATTCGGATCGGCGTCAGGCGGCAGATAGGTCTCGGTTTGCGGCGCCGGCGCAGAGAAGTTCGGCAACGGAAATAGGGCCTGGGCTCGCCCTTCGCCGGCCGGAATCGCAAGGCCTGCTAGGCCGATCAGGAGAAGAGTTCGCGCCCCACGCATCATTGACCCGTCCCGTTAGGCTACCGTCGCTTCCCGAACCCGAAAACAAGAAGCAACTCCGCAAAACCTAGGTCGGCGAGATGGTTTCGTAAAGGGCGGGGATGACTCCCGCGCCGGCGCGGACACTTTCGGCCGCTCGGAAAGGCGGTCGCTCTCCTTCGCGCGTTCGCCGCCGGGATCGCGTCACATCCTCGTGCGTTGTCTTCACGGCGCCGGGAAGTTGAGCCTATACGTCAATTCATGCGGAACGGGGCGCCCCGCCCGGTCTTTGATTCGCGAGAGCAGCCCAGATGTCGTCAGCGACTGCAGATGCCGCCGTTCCGTCCGAGGCCGTCGGCGAGAAGGAAGAGAGGCGGGTGAGCCTCTTCACCCTCTGCCTGCTCGCGCTTGGCGTCGGGATCATGACTGGGGTCGGCGCAGTAGCGCTCCGGGCGCTGATCGGCCTCATCCACAACGCCATGTTCAACGGCGTTTTCCGGATCGCCTATGACGCCAACATCCTAGAGGGACCGAGCCGGTTCGGAAATTGGGTGATCCTGTCGCAGGTCCTCGGCGGCCTCGCGGTCGTCTATCTGGTGCAGCGCTATGCGCCCGAAGCCAAGGGCCACGGCGTCCCCGAGGTGATGGATGCCGTCTACTACAAGCACGGCGACATTCGCGGCGTGGTCGCGGTCATCAAGTCGCTCGCCTCGGCGCTGTCGATCGGGTCTGGCGCGTCGGTCGGCCGGGAGGGGCCGATCATCCAGATCGGCTCGGCGCTGGGATCGGCGTTCTCGAATGCGATCGGCCTCTCGGCCGGGCAGAAGATCACCCTCCTCTCGGCGGGAGCTGGCGCAGGGATCGCGGCCACCTTCAATACGCCGTTGGGCGGGGTCTTGTTCGCGACCGAGATCCTGCTGCCCGAGGTCTCCAACCGGACCTTTTTGCCGGTCGTCGTCGCGACCGGCGCCGCCACCCTTCTCGGCCGCATTCTCATCGGCCCCAATCCGGCCTTCATCGTCCCGGAGATCTTGTTTCCGTCCGCGCGCGCCTTCGGGGTCGAGGAGGCGATCGCGTTCACCGCGCTCGGCGCCTTATGCGGCGTCGCCGCCTGGGCGTTCATCCGGCTTCTGGTGTTCATGGAGGACGGCTTTCCCAAGCTGCCGGGAAATATCTACACCCAGAACATGATCGGCATGACGCTGGTCGGGCTGATGATGGTCGGCCTCACCCACGCCTTCGGCCATTCGTTCATCGACGGCGTCGGCTATGGCGTCATCCAGTCGGTCCTCGACCAGAGCATGACCGCCGCTGGGCTGCTTGCGCTGCTGTTCGCGCTCAAGCTGCTCGCGACCACGATCAGCCTCGGCTGCGGCGCCTCCGGCGGCATTTTTTCGCCCTCGCTCTTTCTCGGCGCGACGCTCGGGGCGGCGTTTGCGGCGGTCGCCACGCACCTGCTCCCCACCGCCGGCCTCACTCTGCCGTCGGCGGCGATCGTCGGGATGGCGGCGATGGTCGGCGCGGCGACCGGGGGCGTCATGACCGCCATCATCATGGTGTTCGAAATGACGCGCGATTACGCGATTATCGTCCCGGTGATTGTCGCGGTTGCGGTCGCCGCCGGGGTCAGGCGCGCCCTCATCCCCGAGACGATCTACACCATCAAGCTGCGCCACCGCGGACACCGGATCCCGAAGGAGCGGCACGTCAATCTCTACCTCGTTCAGCAGGCGCAGGATGTCATGGAGCGGCGCTTCATTCTCGCCGAAGCGGGCTCGACGCTCAGGGAATGCATGGGCTGGGAGGACGTCGACGACCTGCGCGCCATCATCGTCGCGCGCGACGGCAGGATCGTCGGCCTCATCCCGCCGCGCTCCGGCCTCTGGCGCGAGAGCGTGCACAACCCAGACCGGCTGGTCGACGACTTCGTCGAGAAACAATTGGTCGTCTGTCGCGACGTCGACTTGTTGAGCCTCGCGCTGGCTCGCCTCAAACGCCACAAGGCGGGCGCGGCGATCGTCTTTCATGGCGCGCGCCGGCCGCGCGCCGCCGACGTCGTCGGCGTCATCACCAAGCGCGCGATCGCCGACGCGGTGATCGACAATTACGAGGAGTGAGTGAGGCGGCAAGCCGCGCCCTGCCCGACCATGGAGCCATCGCCAGTGATTACGCTTGATCCCAGGACGACTGCCCTGGTGCTGATCGACCTGCAGAATGGCATCCTCGGCCGCCAGCTCGAGCCGGTCTCGGCCGATGACCTGGTCAATCGGGGCAAGGCGCTAGCGCGAAAGTTTCGCGCCGCCGGAGCGCTGGTGGCGCTGGTCAACGTCGCGCCCGTCGCGGAAGATCAGCCGCGGCAGGTCGACGAACCCTCGCCGCTGCCGAAGATCCTGCCGCCGGGCTTCGCCGATCTCGCGCCCGGCCTTGCCGAGCCCGGCGATCTCAGGATCACCAAGAAGACCTGGGGCGCGTTTTCCGTGCCCGAGCTCGATCTCAAGCTGCGCGAGCGCAGTGTGCGGACAATCGTCCTTGGCGGCGTCGCCACCCAGTTTGGCGTCGAATCGACCGCCCGGCAGGCGTGGGAGCTTGGCTATGAGCTGGTCATCGTCAGGGATGCGACGACCAGCATCGCCCTTGAATCCCACGATCACGCGATGCGGCGCGTCTTTCCCCGGATCGCGCGCATAGCCGCGAGCGACGCCATCGCGTTCTCGCCCGCATGAAGATCCGGCCGCTGAAGCTCAGCGCCCGGCCGGCCGTTCTGCACTGGGCCGCGCTCATCGGCGCGACGCTCGCCTGCGTCGCTCTTTTCCGGCTCGCCGGGCTGCCCGCGGCGCTGCTGTTGGGCGCGATCGCGGGCGCGATCCTGCTCGCGTCATTCGAGGGCCGCGTACATATCCCGCCCCGGTCGTTCATCCTCGCACAAGGCGTGATCGGCTGCCTCATCGCCAAG
Source organism: uncultured Alphaproteobacteria bacterium (assembly GCA_963794155.1). Taxonomy (GTDB): domain Bacteria; phylum Pseudomonadota; class Alphaproteobacteria; order Rhizobiales; family Beijerinckiaceae; genus Roseiarcus. The sequence continues at coordinate 159,485 of CAWCCX010000018.1, forward strand.
GCCATTGGCGCCGCCTCGATGGCGACGATGCTCAAGCAATGGCCGATCTTCCTGATCGGGATCGGCGCCGTAATGGCGATCGCAGCCGTGCTCGGCGTTCTCCTCGCCCGCTGGAAAGCGCTCCCAGGAACTACTGCGATCTGGGGCTCCTCTCCCGGCGCGGCGACCGCCATGGTTCTGATGGCGGAAGCGTTCGGCGCCGACATGCGGCTGGTCGCCGTCATGCAATATCTGCGCGTCGCCGCCGTCGGGCTCATTGCCTCGATCGTCGCCCGGGAATGGGGCGCCTCGGGCGCCGCCGCCCCGCCGCCGACGGAATGGTTTCCCCCGCTGACGCCCGGTCCGTTGCTGGCGACGCTCGCGCTCGCGGTCGTCGGCGCGGTCATTGGCATGAAATCGAAGATCCCCGCCGGTCCTTTGCTCGTCACGCTCGTGCTCGCCGCCGCGCTTTCGGCAGCCCACGTCGTCACGATCACGCTGCCGCCCTGGCTCCTCGCTGCCTGCTACGCCGTGGTCGGCTGGTCGATCGGCTTGCGCTTCACGCGGCCGATCCTCGGCTACGCGGCGCGGCAATTGCCGCGCATCGCCGCCTCAATCGTCACGCTGATCGTGCTGTGCTCCGGTCTCGCCTACGCGCTGCATGTCGTGGTCGGAACCGACCCGCTTACCGCCTATCTCGCGACCAGTCCGGGCGGCGCCAATTCGGTGGCGATCATCGCCGCGTCGTCCAAGGTCGACTTGCCGTTCGTCATGACGATGCAGATCGGGCGCGCGATCCTGGCGATCCTGATCGGCCCTGCTCTCGCCCGCTTCCTCATCCGCTGGGCCGTGGAGGCCTGACTGCTCCAGGGACGGCTTCTCCTGCGACCATGAAAGCGATCCGCCATGCTGAGCCTTCCCTGGTACATCTCTCTCCTGCAATTCGTGAGCGGATTGTTTCTCGCCAACGGCGTGCCACATTTCGTCCAGGGCGTCAGCGGCCACTGGTTTCAGACCCCGTTCGCTTCGCCCCCGGGCGTCGGAGAATCCTCCCCCGTGATCAACGTCCTTTGGGGGTTCTTGAATCTCGCCGTGGGGTTCGCGCTTCTCTTCGCCTTCGCGCCCAAGGGAAGCGACGGGATCGCGGAATGGTCGCTTGTCGGTCTGGGGGCGCTCGTCATGGCTGTCTTTCTCGCCCGCCATTTCGGGCGGGTGCGATCGGGGCGCTAGGCCGTGCGATCGCCGCCCCCGGCCGCTATTGCGCCGCGGCGATGAGCGGCGCGATAATGGCGTCGGGGAAACACAGGGAGGAACAACCATGACGCTTCGGCTCCGTGCGGCGCTTTTGACCGCATTTCTTGGCGCTTGCGGCGCGGCAGCCGCCCAGCAGGCCAATCCGCTCGACGTCATCCCCGACAAGATGCCGTTCACCACCCCCTATGGCGCGCCGATTTCGCTCGCTCACGCTCAGGCGGCGATCGCCGCGGCGACGGCGGAGGCCGAGAAGCATGAATGGGCGCTCGATGTCGCGGTCGTCGATTCCGGGGCCAATCTCGTCGCGTTCGCGCGCATGGACGGAGCGCAGCTTGGCTCGATCGCCATCTCCGAACACAAGGCGCGCGCGGCGGTCAAATTCCGCCGTCCGACCAAGGCCTTTGAGGACGGAATTCAGAAAAACGATTATAAGTATCAGCTCTCGCTCGACGACGTCATCGCCTCGCGCGGCGGCATTCCCTTGATCGAGGACGGCAAGCTCATCGGCGCCATCGGCTGTTCCGGCGGCGCAGGATCGCAGGACGAGGCCGCCTGCATGGTCGGCGCCGCGACAATCAACAAATAGCGGCCGCAGGCGGCGACGAGGCCGGTTCGTCATCGCGAGGACCCCCGGGTCTTGGCCCGGGGGGACGCGGCGATCCAGAGCAGGCGCCAGAGCCCCTCGCCTCCAGGCCTGCTTCGCTCGCGAGAATGGTTGCGTCGCCGTGTAACAATTCTTGCACTGGCGCTCCGGTAATCTGAGCATTCGCTTGAGAGGCGCACGGAGGAACCGCGCATGATCGTCGCCACCACCGAAAACATCGCCGGACATCGCACTGTCCAGACGCTCGGCCAATGTTTCGGCGTGGTGGTGCGAAGCCGGGGGCTCGGCGGCAACATCATGGCGGGGTTGCGAACGATCATCGGCGGCGAGATTCACGAATATACGCAATTGCTCGAGGAGGCGCGCCGCCACGCGCTCGACCGGCTGGTCCAGAACGCGACCGCGATGGGGACCAACGCGGTCCTGATGATGCGCTACGACAGCGCCGAGATCGGCAATACGATGAGCGAGATCGTCGCTTACGGCACGGCGGCGGTGATCGAACCCAACCCATGATCCCGTTTCTGTTTCCGCTCGGGTTCTTTGTCGCGGTCGTTCTCGTCTGGTTCTTCTTCCGCAGCGGCGGCTACAAGCGCCAGCCTCTCGACGCCCCGCCCGGGCGAGACTGGACTTTGACCGCCGAGCGCTTCCGTGATCCCCAATCAGGCGAGATGCTGGAAGTCTGGTACTGCCCGCGCACCGGCGAAAGCGCCTATGTGCGGCATCGGGGGGTGAGCGGGGTTCCACCTCGCAGCCCGTCCGGATGAGACCGCAAGGCGGCTTGCGCGTCACATAAGTCTGTGCTTATCTGTCGCCATGGAGAGCGAGATCTTCAAGGCGTTGGCCGATCCCACCCGCCGCAGCGTGTTCGAAAAGCTGGCGGTTGGCGGCATGAACGCGAGCGATCTCAGGCGCGGGATGACGATCAGCCAGCCGGCGATGTCGCAGCATCTCGCGGTCCTGCGCTCGGCGGGGCTCGTCCGCGAGCGGCGGGACGGGCGTTTCGTCAACTACGAAGTGAACCCGCAGGGGCTCGTCATGATCGGCCAGTGGCTGGCCCGCTATCGGGCGTACTGGCCGCGCCGCATCGACGATCTCAAGGCGTTGCTGAAGGACATGGATCAATGACCGACATTGCGAGCGACTCGCCCCAGGAAGCCGAAGACGAAGCTGAAATCGGGCTTGAGGTCGAACTCGACGCCGAGCCGGAAAAGGTGTGGCGGGCAATCGCCATTGCCGCCTTTCGCGAGCGATGGCTGCCGCGGGCCGACCTTGCGGAGCCGGAGCCCATCGCGTCCGTTCCCGGGGTCGAGGTCCGGTACCGGATGCGGGAGGAAGACGCCCCGTTCCCCGAGAGCATAGTCACGTTCCGGATCGAGCCCGGACCTCAGGGCGGTACGCTGTTCCGGATCATCCATCGCATCGCGAGCGACGCCGGCCGGCGCGGCGCCAACGACAACCTTCGCCCCATGAGCCTCGCCGCCTGAGAGGCGCGCTGCAAAAAGTGGAATCGTCATTGCGAGGAGCAACGCGACGAAGCAATCCAGGGGAACGTATGGCGTCGCACATTCTCTGGATTGCTTCGCCATAGCCTGTCCGGAAGGACGGGCGTCCTTCGACGCCCTATCGCTCGCAATGACGGATTTGTAGCGGCTCCAAACCCCTCAGTCGCCAACCCTGGAAGGGAATTCGCGTCATGCCCGACACGATGCAGCTCGTCCCGATGGTTCTCGAACAATCAAACCGCGGCGAGCGATCCTTCGACATCTACTCCCGCCTGCTTCGGGAGCGCATTGTCTTTCTCAGCGGCGAGGTCAACGACGAGATGGCGTCGCTAGTATGCGCGCAATTGCTCTTTCTCGAGGCCGAGAACCCGAAGAAGCCGATCGACCTTTATATCAACTCTTACGGCGGCGTCGTGACGAGCGGCCTCGCGATGTACGACACGATGCAATTCATCAAGGCGCCCGTTCGCACGCTCTGTGTCGGGACCGCCCGGTCGATGGGGTCGTTTCTCCTGATGGCGGGTGAGGCGGGCGAGCGGGCGGCGCTGCCCAACGCCAGCCTCCACGTCCATCAGCCGCTCGGCGGATTCCAGGGCCAGGCCTCCGACATCCTCATTCACGCCGAGGAGACCCTCCAGACCAAGCGCCGCATCACCCGCCTCTACGCCAAACATTGCGGCCGAACTTACGAAGAGGTCGAGCGGACGTTGGACCGCGACCACTTCATGAATGCGGAAAGCGCCCGCGAATGGGGCCTGATCGACCGCGTCTTGTCGACCCGCGGCGAAGCGGAGCTCATGCTCAGCGGCCCCGCCCTGCCTCCATGAGCCGCTAAGCGACGGAGCGGGCCATCCGGTCGACTTCGATGTTGACCTTGTCGCCCGCCTCTCCTCGCGGAAAATAATGATCCATGGAATATAAATCCCTCAGGGCACGATCCCACGCCGGGCGCAGGTATAAGAAGCCAGGTGCGTGAAACTCCTCTATCTCCGCCCTGCTCGCCCATCTAAACGCCCAGATAGCGCTGCATGAGGTCGGGCTGGGCCTTGAGTTCGGCGGCCGGTCCCTCATGGGCGATGTGACCGTTGTTGATGATGTAGACGCGCTTCGCCAGCGCCAGCGTCGCGGCTAGATTCTGCTCGACCAGCACGATGGTCTGTCCGGCCTCGGTCAGCTCGCGGCAGACGTGCATGAGATCCTGGACGATCACCGGAGCAAGCCCCTCGAAGGGCTCGTCAAGCAGGATGATCTTCGGAGCGCGGACCAGCGCGCGCGCAATCGCGAGCATCTGTTGCTCGCCGCCGGAAAGGTCAGTGCCGCGGCTGGCTCGCCGCTCCTTGAGCGCGGGAAACATCTCGTAGAGGCGGCCGAGCGGCCATTTGCTCTCGGCGGTGAGCCCCGCCAGGACGATGTTCTCCTCGACGCTCAGGCTGCCGAAGATGCGCCGCTCCTCGTGCACGAGCTGCATGCCGAGGCGGGCGATGCTGTGGGCCTTGCGGCCGACGAGCTCGACGCCCTCGAGCTTGACGCTGCCGGCGCGGGGCGTGACGACGCCCATCAGACTCTTCAGCGTCGTGCTCTTGCCTGCCCCGTTTCGGCCAAGAAGCGCGACCGTCTCGTGCATCTCGACGCGTAACGAGACGTCGAACAGAATGTGGCTCTCGCGGTAGTAGCTGTTCAGTCCCGTAACCTCGAGCAGGCTCACGCCGCCACTCCCTGGACGCCGCCGAGATAGGCTTCCTGCACCTTGGGATTGGTCCTGATTTCGTCAGGGGCGCCCTCGACCAGCACGCGGCCTTCCTGCAACACCGTGACTTTCTCGACGAGTTCGAAGAGCGAGTCCATGTCATGGTCGATGATGATCATCGTCCGGCCGCGGGCGATCGACTTGAGCAGAGCGACGGTCTCGAGCCGCTCTCGCGGGCTCATGCCGGCAAGCGGCTCGTCGAGCAGAAGCAGGCTCGGCGAGGTCGCGAGCGCAAGCCCGATCTCCAGCCGCCGCTTCTCGCCATAGGCGAGCTCCGACACCAACGTGTCGGGCCGCTCAGTCAGATTGACGAGCGCCAGCGCGTGTTCGACCTGTTCCTCGAGGCCGCGAATGCTTCGCAGGCTCTTGAACAGGTCGAGCCTGAACTTGCCACGAATCTCGCCGAGCGCGGCGATCGTCAGATTCTGCCTGACCGTCAGCCGCTCGAAAAGCTGATTGATCTGGTAGCTTTTGGTGAGCCCAAGCTGGCAGACGTCGGTGACGCTCTTGCCGGTGATGTCGCGGCCCTCGAACACGATCTTCCCTGACGTCGGCTGGATTTCGCAGGTCAGCATCTTGAAGAAGGTGCTCTTGCCCGCTCCGTTCGGCCCGATGATGCCGCGCAATTCCCCGTGATTGACGACAAAGTCGATGTCGCTGTTGGCGGTGAGGCCGCCGTAGCGCCTGGTCAGGCTCATCGTCTGCAGGATGGGTCCGGACGCGAGGTCGGTCGGTCGGCGCCGCGGCGGTATGGCGGCTGGGGCGGCCGCCGCCGGTCCGGCTCCTGTCGTCGCCGCCGATTTTTCGGCGGCCTTGCGCCCCGCCGCAAGCCCATAAAGGTCGACGATGGCGCCAACGATGCCGCGTCTCAGGAAGCAGACGAGAAGGACGAATACAATGCCGAGCACGAGTTTCCAGGTCGCCCCAAGATGCAGCGTATTCTGAAAGAAATCGCTGAGGTAGAGCCAGACTGTTGCGCCGACCAGCGGCCCGAACAACGTGCCCGCGCCGCCGATCGCGGTTTGCATAACGAGCTGGCCGGAGGTGTCGAACATAAAGGCGTCCGGCGGCATGAACCCCTGCATGACGCCGAGGAGGCCGCCGGCGAAACCGGCGTAGGCCGCCGCGACGACGAAGGCGGTCAGCTTGTAGCCGTGAATATTGTGGCCGAGCGCCGCCGCGCGCAGCGGGTTGTCGCGCAACGCGCTGAGGATCGCCCCGACCGGCGAGCGCACGATGCGCAGCGCGATGACGAGCCCGACGAAGTACCAGAACGCCAGAAAGATATACATCGACCAGTCGCTGTCGAAATGCAGCGTGGTGAAACCGAGATAGACGCTCGGCGTCGGCACGCCGGGGAGGCCGTTCTCGCCGCCGGTGTAGTCCGACAAAGGATTGAACTCGACGAAGAAGAACACTTCCGCGATCGCGACCGTGATCATCGCGAAATAGATGCCCGTGCGCCTCAACGCGATCAAACCGACGAGATAGCCGACGACGCCCGCGACCAGAGCGCCGATGACGATCGATAGAAGCACGTAGGGGAAGTTGAGCTGGGTGAGCAGATAGGCGGCGAACATGCCGCCCGTGCCGAAGAAGGCCGACTGACCGAACGACAAGAGACCGGCGTAGCCGAACAGGAGGTCGAAGCCCAGTCCAAAAAGACCCCAAATAAGAATGCGGTTGATTGTGGTTGGCGAGAAGCCCAGATGCGGCAGGACGAATGGCGCGACGAGCAGGGCGAGCGCCGCGAACGCCTCGACGCGCAGGGGATGTTTCGCGTTCACTCGCGGCCCGCCGCGCCGAGAAGCCCGTAGGGGCGGAGCACAAGCACCAGCGTCATCGCGACGAAGAGCATGACGTAGGCGTAGCCAGGATTGAACATCGAGGTCAGGCTGATGATCTCCCCGGCCAGCAGGCCGCCAAGCACCGCGCCCGGAAACGACCCGACTCCACCGATGACGACAACGACAAAAGTCTGCACAAGAATGGATTCGCCGACATCGGGCGAAATCGAGACGACCGGAGCATTGATGATGCCGGCGAAGCCGGCCGCCATGGCGCCGATGCCGAACACCAGCATGAACACCTTGTAGACGTCGATCCCAAGCGAATCGACCATCACCGAATCCTCAATTCCCGCCCGCACGATCATGCCGATGCGCGAGCGATAGAGGACGAAATAGAGCGCGAGCAGCGCCGCCGACACGATTGCAAGCAGCGCCAGACGATAAGTCGGATAGACCATGAAACCGAGCGGCGTGATCCCGGTCAGCAGCGTCGGCGGCGGAACCGTCTTCGACAGGCTGCCGAAGAAGAAGCGCACCGCCTCCACGAACACGATGCCAAGTCCGAAGGTGACGAGAAGCTGGTCCTCGTTCGGGCGCGAGTAGAACGAGCGGATGATCAGCCGTTCGGTCAGCACCCCGACCACCATCACGAACAGCGAGCCGGCGATGACGGCGACGATGAAGGACCCCGAATAGGTATAGGCGACCCAGCCGGCGTAGCCGCCGAGCATGAACATCGCGCCATGCGCGAGGTTGAGGACGCCGAGCATGCCATAGATGATCGTCAGGCCGGAGGCGATCAGCGCCAGAAGCGCGCCGAGCACCAGCCCGTTGAAACATTGCGATATGAAATTATCCCAGTTGACCACGCCTTCGTCCGCCCCCAGGCCGATGAACCGCCCGTGCCGTAGCCGCCATGTCCGAGATCATGACAGGCAATCCACCGGATTGGGAGTGTCTAGCGATCGGGCCCAATGATGCAACAAGCCGCCGCTTATCCGGACCCGACCGGCGTTGGAATGAAACATCCTCTCCGCGCTTCGGGCGCGGAGAGGGATTGGCGCTTGTCAGGTGTAATCGCCAAGCTTGCAGCCGAAGGCGTCCGGCTTTTGCATCAGCGGTTCGCCCGGCACCACTTCGAGCACCTCCCAGAAGTCCTCGGGGTTCTTCATGTCCTTCGGCGCCTTGCCGCGGACGATGATGACCGGGCGGATCAACTGATGGTCCTCGGGGCGGAAGCGCACATCGCCGACAAATGACGGGAACGTCTCGCCCTTCTCGTACTGCTTGATGACGTCCGGCGGGTAGAAGGAACCCGCCTCGGAGGCCATGCGCGCCCAGATTGCGAACTGCATGTAGGCGTTCTCGGCGCCCCATTCCGGCCGGTAGCCGTATTTCTTCTGGAAGGCGTCGACGAACATCTTGGCCAGCGGGTATTTGTCCTCGAGCGTCCACCAGAAATCGGTGGCTGCGAAAACGCCCTCGGTGAGCTCCGGACCGACTTCCTTGGCGAGGAAGGGGATCTGATAGGGGATCACCATATTCATCTTTGGAGTCAGGCCGAACTGTTTGGCCTGCTGCACCGACAGCACGGCGTCCCGTCCCCAGTTCACGTTGATGATGAATTCGGCGCCGGAATTGGCGATGTTGGTGAGGTACTGGCTGAAATCCTGCGTGCCGAGCGGCGACACCTGGTTCGTCACCATGGTCCAGCCGCCCTCGGAGCCCAGATAGTCGTTCACCGACTTCGTCACCGTGTGGCCGTAGGTGTAGTCCGGCGTCATGAACGCCGCCTTCTTGCCCTTGCCGAAATTCTTCACCAGCACCGGGCCGATCGCGTTGGCTGCGGTCTCGCCATAGAAACACTGGCGGAAGGAGTAGCGCGTGCAGTCCTTGCCGGTCGTGTCGTTGGAGCCTGAGATGGCGACGAGATAAAGGATCTTCTCGCGCTCCGCGAATTTGTTCAGCGCCACGGCGACCGCCGACGAGGTCGACCCGGTCAAGGCGATGATCTTGTTGTCGTTGATGAAGACCTGTTGTTCCTGCACCGCTTCGTTCGGCTTGGCCGCCGAGTCGGCGACGACGAGCGCCACCTGCTTGCCGAGCACGCCCTTGGTCAACTTCGGCGCGATCTGCTTGATCAGGTCATTGCCCTCGTTGAGATGCTCGACGGCAAGCTGCATGCCTTTGAGCTCATCTTCGCCCTGCACGGCATAGGCGCCCGTACGCGGCACCGTAGCTCCGATCGTGACCGTGTCGCCCTGCGAGCCGGCCGGCCAAGTGCCGAGCGGCGGCTTGTCATCCGCGTACGCCCTGCCAATTTGGCCCACGAGACCGGGAATCAGGCTTGCGCCGGCGACGCCTCCGCCGAGCTGCAGCATCAGGCGGCGCGAAAAGCCGCCCGCCGCGTTACTTCCGAATTTCAAATGCGCCAAGTTTTCCTCCATGGGTTTAGGCTCTGGGCAGGATCTCGATCCTGACCGCGCCCGCTCCCCCCTTCCTCTGCCCGACGCCGGCTCCTCGGGGCGTTTTCAGCCCGAGGCGGCCGGACGATCGACATGCCAGTTAGGTCGATAGACGACGGTGTCGTCAATGCGACTTTCGTTCGCCAACTCTCGCCGCTCCCGGCGCCCCAGCGTCAACTCCCGCGGCTCGATTGTCGGCGACGAACGTCTCCTCAAGGTCGAAACCGGAGCAGTCTGATCGAGTTTCGACCTACGGAGCGCTCATTCCTCTCCCCGCCCCGCCTCCATGAGCCGCGCGGCGTAGCGAGCCATCTGGTCGACTTCGATGTTGACCTTGTCGCCCGCCTTGCGCTCGCCCCAGGTCGTCACTTTCAGCGTGTGCGGGATCAGCAGCACTTCGAACGCATCGCCCTCGACCGCGTTCATCGTGAGCGACGTCCCGTCGAGCGCAACCGAGCCCTTGACGGCGATGAACTTCGCCAGATCCTTCGGCGCGCGGAAGCGGAAATGCGCCATCCCGTCGAAATCGCGCCGCGCGAGGATCTCGGCGATCCCGTCGACATGGCCGCTGACCATATGCCCGCCGAGCTCGTCGCCCACTCGCAGCGGCCGCTCGAGGTTGACGCGTCCCCCTGCCCGCCATCGCCCGAGCGTCGTGACCGCAAGCGTCTCGGCGCCGACGTCGTAGGCGATCGCCGAGCCGAGCCCGCGCGGCTCGACCTCGACGACGGTCAGGCACGCCCCGGAATTGGCGATCGACGCGCCGACGGGAATCGACTTGGCCGCATAGGCGCTCGCGATCCGGAGCCGACTGCGCTCGCCATTTGGCGTCATTTCAATGATTTCTCCGACGTCGCTGATAATTCCCGTGAACATCCGAAGCCCTCGTCGGCCCACCTTTTCGTGAGCCCTCAGCACTGCGCCCGTCGTCGCGCCGCATGTTATTCCGGCGGGGCCGATGATATGATAGAATTATGTCAGGCCACAGAAAAGCTACATTCAGGTCATGGTCGATCGAGCTGCTCACACTTCCTTTCGCGAACGGCTCGATCCGCGCTCAAAACTGTATTGGCTGGACATTGACGTAACATTCAATGACATATTTCGTCAGCAACGACTGACGTCCAGCCAGCCCATCGTTCGTCTCCCGCCGTCATCCTCGCAATATTCCATTCTCAACGGCGTCGGGACGGTTGCGAACGCCCTTTCCGTCGGCGACAGGGCGAAGACTTTCGACCGCTTCGCCGTCGATGTCGCGGCGTTTACCCAAATTGACGAGAATGTCTCGCCTTCTGATCTTCACCGGTCAGCCAGGATGATTTGGAATGAAGTGGATGTTCGCTCGCCGCGACTGCAGATCTACGTTCAGACCAAAATGCTGCGACATTTGGTCGAGCTGTACGTGACGAAACGGATTAATACGATCATCATGTCGATGAAAATTGCGATTGTACGACAGATAATCGCCGACACTGGCGCGGACTCTGAACTCTTACCCGTCCTTGACAAAGACGGGCGTCTTTATTTCCGGCGGACTCAATGCGAACTCTTGTCGGTGCAAGCTTACCTGGTCCGTGACGGCGCCTGGAGGTAGCCGCGAAAGCGCCATAGCCCGATCATTCGGCCCGCTCCCAGACCCGCATCGTGTCAGGCCCGTAGGCCAGCGTCTCATGAAGCCGGTAGCGCGACGGGTTGGAGAGCGCCGCTCGCGCTTCCTCGCCCAGCGCCGGAACGCCGGGCCGGCCGAGCGGCTTTTCCGCCGTGATCACCGCGATCTCGTCGGCAAGCCCGAGCGCGATCAGCCGGGCGGCGACGCGCGGGCCGCCTTCGCTGAACACGCGGGTGATCCCGCGCGCGGCAAGCGCCCGCAACCCCTGGGCGAGATCGACATGGCCGTCCGCGTCAGCGCCGACGCGCTCAACCTGCACGCCGAGGTCCGCGAGCCGCCCCGCCGCCTCGTTGGGCGCGTCCCGCCCGGCGATGACCAGGGTCGGAGCATCCCGCGCCGTCGCCGCGAGCCGCGAGCGCAAGGCGAGGCGCAGGCGGGTATCGAGCACAACCCTGAGCGGCTTCCGGTCGAGGCCGGGCAGCCGCACCGTCAGCGCCGGGTCGTCGGCCAGCGCCGTCCCGACGCCGACCATGATCGCCTCATGGGTCGAGCGCATGACCTGGACGCGAAGGTCGGCGATCGGCCCGGTGATGCGTAGGCGCGCATCGTGCGCTCCCCCGGAGGCGAAACCGTCCGCGGTCTCGGCGAGCTTCAGCGTCACGCACGGCCGTCCCTCCGTCACCCTGAGGATATGGCCGCGGTGATCGCGCCGCGCCTCGGCGGCCCCTGGGCCGACGGCGACCGCGATCCCGGCCGCGCGCAGCCGGGCGTGGCCCTGCCCCGCCACCTCGGGGTTCGGGTCCGCGATCGCCGAGACGACCCGGGCGACGCCGGCCTCGATGACGGCGTCGGCGCAGGGCGGCGATTTGCCGAAGTGCGAGCAGGGCTCAAGGGTCACGTAGAGCGTCGCCCCGCGCGCCGCCTCACCCGCGCGCTCGATTGCGATCCGCTCGGCATGCGGCCTCCCGCCCGGCGCCGTCGCGCCGCGCCCCACGACCGCGCCGTCCTTGACCAGGATCGCGCCGACGGCCGGGTTGGGCGCGGTCAGTCCGAGCGACCGCGATCCGAGATTGAGCGCCGCCGTCATCCAGCGCAGGTCGTCGTCGGTCCCCGCGGCTGCGGGCTCGCTCATGAAGCGGGCGCGTCCCGGCGTTGGCGCGGCGTCTCCCGGGCCGGGGCCGGGTCAGGCTCGGCCTCGAGCTCGCCGACGATGGCGTTGAAGTCGCGCGCCTCGCGGAAATTGCGGTAGACCGAGGCGAAGCGCACATAGGCGACGTCGTCGAGCGCTTTCAGCCCCTCCATCACCAGTTCGCCGATCCGCTCGGTCGGGATGTCGCCGTCGGTCTGGCTCTCGAGCTGGCGCACGACGCCGTTGATCATCCGCTCGACCCGCTCGGGCTCGACCGACCGCTTGCGCAGCGCCACCTGGACCGAGCGCACGAGCTTGTCCCGATCGAACGGAGCGCGGCGGCCGTTCTTCTTCACCACCATGAGTTCGCGCAACTGCACCCGTTCGAAGGTGGTGAACCGGCCGCCGCAATCGGGACAGATGCGCCGCCGGCGGATCGACGAGGCGTCGTCCGTCGGCCGCGAGTCCTTCACCTGCGTATCGAGGCCGCCGCAATAGGGGCATCGCATCCAAGGCCGCCCTTCATAACCGTCGCGACCGCCGCCCTAGAGCGCTCTGCGAAAAAGTGGGAACCGGTTTTTCGCGAAAAGAGCGCGAAACCAAGGAAACCTAGAGCCTTCGGCGATTCGACCGAATCGCCGAAGGCTCTAGTAGATCGGGAAGCGCCGGGTGAGGCCGGCGACGTCCGCCTTCACTTTCGCCTCGACCGCACCATTCCCCAATTCGCCGTTCGCCGCCAAGCCGTCGAGGATCTCGACCACGAGCCGGCCGACCTCGGCAAATTCCGCGGTTCCGAATCCGCGCGAGGTGGCGGCGGGCGATCCGAGCCGGATGCCGGACGTCACCATCGGCTTTTGCGGATCGAAGGGAATGCCGTTCTTGTTGCAGGTGATGTCGGCGCGGTCCAGCGCCGCCTCGGCCGCCTTGCCGGTGAGGCCCTTCGGCGTCAGATCGACCAGCATCAGGTGGTTGTCGGTGCCCCCGGTCACGAGCTTAAAGCCGCCGGCGAGGATCGGCTCAGCCAGCGCCTTGGCGTTGGCGACGACGGCGTGCGCGTAGGCCTTGAATTCGGGGGTCAGCGCTTCGTGAAACGACACCGCCTTGGCGGCGATGACATGCTCGAGCGGCCCGCCCTGCAGGCCCGGGAAGATCGCCGAATTGATCTTCTTGGCCAGGTCCGGGTCGTTGGTGAGGATCATGCCGCCGCGCGGGCCGCGCAGGGTCTTGTGGGTCGTCGTGGTGACGACATGGGCGTGCGGGAACGGCGACGGATGGGCCCCGCCGGCGACCAGCCCGGCGAAATGGGCGATGTCGACGACGAAAAAGGCGCCGACCGCGTCGCATATCGTGCGGAAGCGGGCGAAGTCCCAATGCCGCGCATAGGCCGAGCCGCCGGCGATGATGAGCTTGGGCTTGTGCTCGCGCGCCAGCGCCTCGACCGCGTCCATGTCGATCCGGTGCGTCGTCCGGTCGACCCCATAGGGGACCGGCTTGAACCAGCGGCCGGACAGGTTGACCGGCGACCCGTGGGTGAGATGCCCGCCCGCGGCGAGATCGAGACCCATGAACGTGTCGCCGGGCTGCATGAGGGCCATGAACGCGCCCTGGTTGGCCTGGCTGCCGGAATTGGGCTGGACATTGGCGAACCGGCAATCGAACAACCGGCAGGCGCGCTCGATCGCCAGATTTTCGGCGATGTCGATGAACTGGCAGCCGCCATAGTAGCGCCTGCCCGGATAGCCTTCCGCGTATTTGTTCGTCAGCACCGAGCCCTGCGCCTCGAGCACCGCGCGCGAGACGATATTTTCCGATGCGATGAGCTCGATTCCGTCGCGCTGGCGACCGAGCTCGAGTTGAACGGCGCGGGCGATCTCCGGATCGGCCTCGGCGAGGGAAGCGGAAAAGAACGAGTTCGAACGAACGGGCACAGGGGCGGAAACGTTCATGGGCCCAACCTTCCATTGAATCGAAGCTCGGCCACGCGGGCGAGCGGCGCGCCCTTAGCATGCTGGGCGCGCGAGAACCAGACGAAGCGGTCACTGGAGAATCGCCAGCGAGCCTTCGCTGTCGCCGCAATGAACGACCGGAATCCCTCACCTGGGACGTCCACCGTCTTGCCCGGCAAGGACATTCAGGGACGGGCGGCAATTCCCTTTCGGGCCCTGTTCGACGGAACCAGGCAGCGGCGTTTCGGGTTTTGAGCGCAACGCCTCTGCCGGCCCTCGGCGAGCCCCCGAATGGAGTAGCGCCGATGAAGATCGCCCAAATCGCCCCCCTTGCCGAAAGCTGCCCACCCCGCCTCTACGGCGGAACGGAGCGGATCGTTTCCTATCTCACTGAAGAACTCGTGCGGCGGGGGCATGATGTGACCCTTTTCGCGAGCGGCGATTCTTGCACCGCCGCCCGGCTCGAGCCTTCTTGCGAAGTCGCGCTGCGGCTTGACCCGCGCATCAAGGATCCGATCCCGCATCACATTGTGATGCTCGAGAAGGTGCGCGCGCTCGCGCCCGAATTCGACATGCTGCATTTCCATGTCGACGTGCTGCACTATCCCTTCCTGCATAGCTTCGTCGACAGGACGGTCACGACGCTACACGGGCGCCTCGATCTGGCGGAGTTGAAGCCGGTCTATTCGACCTACCGCCATGCGCCGCTTGTTTCGATTTCGAACAACCAGCGAGGGCCGATGCCGCCAGTCAACTGGGCGGGCAATGTGTATCACGGGCTGCCGCGCGACCTGCTACCCTTCAAGGCCGAACCGCGTGAAGGCTATCTCGCCTTCCTTGGCCGCATTTCGCCCGAAAAGCGACCCGATCGCGCAATAGAAATTGCCACTCGCGCGGGCGTAAAGCTCAAGATGGCGGCGAAGGTTGACCGCGTCGACCAGGCTTATTGGGACGAGGTCATTAAGCCACTCGTCGATTCCCATCCCAATGTCGAGTTCATCGGCGAGATCAACGAGAGACAGAAGGCGAAATTCCTCGGCGAGGCTTCGGCGCTCATCTTCCCTATCGACTGGCCCGAGCCCTTTGGCCTCGTCTTGATCGAGGCGATGGCATGCGGCACGCCGGTCATTGCTTTCCGCTCCGGCTCGACGCCTGAAGTCGTCGACGACGGCGTTACCGGCTTTCTGGTCGATGACGTGGAGGCGGCCGCGGCGGCGGTGATGCGGGTGACCAATCTCAGCCGCGCCAAAGTCCGCGCGCGTTTCGATGACCGCTTCACAATCGAGCGCGTCGCAGAGGATTATCTCAACATTTATTGCGCACTTCCCGGGGTCCGGCGCATGACCCGGCGCATTGCGGCGCCTCACCGGGCGCACTTCCCACTCTCAGCGGGGTGGAGCCGCACGCCAACTTCCCCTCCGGGGCTGCAGGGGCTTGGGCCGCCGCAGGCCGCGCCAGCCGAGTAAGGCTCAGTTTATCGTCAGCACCTCGATTGTGGACGGACGGTCGAGCACATCTACGACGACGCCGCGGTCGGCGCGCGACACCGCAACGTCGACCTTGCCCGCGGGCAGCCTTAACCCGGTGAGCGTGATTTCGTTGATGAAGCCCGGCAGCACCGGCTTACGAAACACGATGCGGCTCGCCTCCGCTTCGAAGCTTAAGCCGAGGCACGATTGGAGCAGATACAGCGGCGTAGCCGCCGCCCAGGCCTGAGGGCTGCAGGCGACCGGATAGAAGGTCGGTCCTCGGCTCCGCTGGCGCGGGAAGCCGCAGAAGAGTTCAGGAAGCCTGCGTAAGTCCACATAGGTCGAAGCGCTGAACAGGCTCTCGAATACCCGCGCCGTCTCCTCGCGCCTTCCGTAGCGTGCGAAGCCGGCAGCGATCAGGGCATTGTCATGTGGCCAGACCGAGCCGTTGTGATAGCTCATCGGATTGTACCGCGCCTCGCCCGATGCGACCGTACGGATGCCCCAGCCGCAGAAACTCGAACTGCCCATCAGGGCCTGCGCCACGGGACCCGCCCGTTCGGGCAGCGCGATGCCAGCGAAGAGCGCGTGGCCCGCATTGGACGCGCGGACGCGGCAGGGCTTCTTGTCGCCATCGAGCGCGAGAACATAGGAACCGAGCTCCGGGTCGAAGAACAGCGCATCGAACCGCTTACGTAGCGCCTCCGCCTTCGCCCCGTATCCGTTCGCCCGGTCAGGCTGCCCGAAGTCGGCGCATGATGCGCTCGGCAGACCGCCAGGCGGCGAAGACATAGGCCTGGACTTCAGTAAGGGCGATCGGCCCTCTGGCCAGCGACCCATCCGAGTGGAAAATCGCGTCGTGACTGTCCTTCCAGCCCTGGTTGGACAGGCCCCGACCAGTGCGTCGTCCGTATTCAACCAGTCCATCGCCGTCCCGATCGCCATACGTCTCGATCCAGCCAAGCGCAGCCTCGATGTTCGGCCAGAGGCTTCGGCAAGTCTCGACGTCGTCGGTGCGGTCCAGATATTCCCCTGCCAACATCACGAAGAGCGGCGTGGAATCGACGCTGCCGTAGTACCGGCGAAACGGCACCTCGCCTAAGACCGCCATCTCGCCGTGGCGAGCCTCATGCAAGATCTTGCCCGGCTCGGCGTCCGCGGCCGGATCGACTTCGGTCGCCTGGGTCGCAGCGAGATGGCCAAGCACTCCCCGCGCCATCGTCGGATCGACCCACAGCATCATCATGGCGGTGATGAGCCCGTCCCGACCGAACACCGTGCTGTACCAAGGGATGCCCGCATAGGGGTAAAGCCCCTCCGGCAACTCGGTCATCAGCATATAGAGGTCGGTTGTAGAGCGCCGCGCGGATTCGTTGAAGACGTCGTTAGAGCTGGCGATGGAAACGGCCCGGGACACCTTGGCGAGCAATTCCCGCCGGGCGTCGCGAAGTGAAGTAAAATAGGCGCGCACCGGCCTCAGCGGCGAATCCCCCTGCCGGCAGTCGATTTCGACGAAGATCGAGCGGGCCTGCTTCGGCTCCAGTCTAAGGCTAAAGACCGCCTGATTGCCGGTAAGCGACTCCGGCGCAGGATCGAAGCGCAGGGTCGTCAATCTCAGGCGATCGTCGAGGCCTGTATAGCTCAGTGTCGCCTGCCCATCCCGAATCTCGGGCTCATGAATTTGGCCGCGTTTCTGCCGGGCCATCCCACGCACCTCGAACAGATCAGCAAAATCGGCCGCGAACTCGATTCCGAGACGCAGGCTGTGCGCCTGATCGTCAAAGCTGCGGATCCAGAGCCGCTCGAAGCAGCCAGCCTTCCACAAGAAGCGCGTGCGGCGAATGTGGATGAGGTTGTGCTCCACGACAACCCGGTCATCGTCGTCGAACATGCCGGGGTTGGCGAGGTCGCAAGTCAGCGTGGCGTTATCGTCGCGCAACGTCGAACTCAGCACCATTGGGCGACGGTCGTTCAGTGTAATCGAGAAATGCGACAAATGGCGGGTGTCGCGATAGTAGACTCCCAGCGTCCCGCCCAGCGAGGCAAGCGCGTCGCCCTTGCTGTCGAACACGCCAAAGACGTCGCCGTGCTTGAGTACGAGCGGCCTCAGTTCCGAAAGCGACGACGAGGGTGAAAAGACTAAGGCGTCATTATCGTCGGCCTTCTGCTCGGCGGCGTTTTCGCGCGTCATCGGCGTTCTCTTGCGAGCTTTATTGAGAACATTCATAGCTGATCCCCACGCGCGAGCGAACGCGAAATCGCCATCACCGTTTATCAAGACGTATTAGCCTTGCTAGACGTTCCCCGCCATCGCACCACGCTTTGGCGGCGCTTGTCGGGCGGAAGGTGATCGAAACGGCGGCGATTCGGATGAGCCAATGAGCCCATCGCGACGCAATTCGTTCCGACCCATGGCCACTTCGCGAGCGAATGGCTGCTATTTGCGCGAACGCTACCGTTCTGGCCGGTGCAGGAAATGTCCGGAACCCGCCCTTTTGCGACATGCCGGCAGTGGGACGCCAAGCGCTGGATCTTGACGAATCGGCGCGACGTCCGAGTTTCGACCCGAAGCGAACATTCGCCGCGAGCAGGAACGTCGCGAATCGTCGTCAAGAAAGGGCGAACCACGTTTTCGCGACGGAGGCTAACGCCGTGGTCGCGCCAATTCATTCGAAGGCTATGCCTGTCATTCTGACAACAGCGGCGGAAGTCGACCTTTGGCTTGCGGCCGACCGTCGACAGGGGTGAGCGGGAGGAAGGCGAGCGCCGTCCTGCAGCCCAGGCAAGTTCAGCCGATCAGTCGCCGATATTCGAACTCGGGGGTGCCGTAAGCTTCGCCAGCGACGCGCAGAAGTCCCTTGCGGTTGTTAATCGTGATTTCCCCTCGCCGATACGTAATCAGTCCTCGTTGCCGCAGGGCCTTCATTGCGTCCGTCACGCCCGGATGAGGTCTTCGGGCCAGACGACATCAAGACGATGTCAATTGTGCTCGATGAAGTCTGCAATAGCATCCATCTGCCAAACGATGCGGAAAAAGAAAGAGAAGACCTCGCGAAGCGTATCATCGCCCTTGCGCGCCACGGCGAACGCAATCCTGCGGTCCTCCGGGACGGCGTACTGCGAGAGCTTGCTGTGAGCGCTTGGCGAGGTCTGACTCACTGAAAGCTCATAGGCCGTCACCAACGCGCCTAAATGCCGCCGCGCGTTTGCGACGGGCGAGGGCGAACTGGTAGCACGTTCATGCGGTGCTTTTTCCTACGCGCGGGCCATATCGTTGGCGTCGAGATGCTCACTGAACTCTCGGACCAGGACGCGATAGCGACGGCCCACTTACTGTTTTCAGAGCGCAGGACCAAGTTTGACGGCTTTGAGGTCTGGGATGGCGCCCGCATAGTCATCAGGCATCCTGACCCTCTCGCGGCAGAGCCCGAGCCCGGTGCGAACGGCGAACCCTCGACTGGCGATGCCGCTAGTTGAGCGCCGCGTCACGGCGGCGCCTTGCTTTCCCGTGTTCAACGTCGCCCATTCTGGCCTCGGAGCGATCCGGCGATTTCTGTCCCTGCTCCGCCGAAAGAATTCCCTGCTCCCGCGAATTAAATTCCCTGCTATCGGCAATAAAATTCCCTGCTACCGCAACGAGGAAACAAGGCGTTTTCCGGTTCGCTCGAACCCCGCGGCGCCTCGCGTGGAGGCCTGTCCCTGGCCCAGGCACAAACGCGCGCAGAAATCCGGCTGAGTTTTCAATGGGTTGCTATTTTCTGCTTGTCAGGACTATCGGTCCAGTGCCATTCTGTTTTCTATGAGGTTGCGACGGAGTTTAAAGCCGGATGTCGGGGACTTGAAAATCATGCTCGTTCGCATGCTGAATGCGCGCACGAACGATCCGCCTGAATATACACATTGTACAAGTATATTATGCGATCGGCGTGGCGAGGCGGCTAGAAGGCGTCAGCGGCCCTTGGCGGGGTCGGTGAAGATGACCAGCTCATCCTTGGCGACGCGGTCGAGCAGCGCGTGCGCCTCCTCGTCCAGGAGGTCCTTGTCGACGCTCTCGGGACTGATGCTGGCGACGCGCAATTCCCAGCGCGCGCGTTGGTTCTTGAGCGCGGCGAGCTGCGTCTTGAGCTCGTCAGCCTCGATGTCGAATTTTACCTTGGCCTTGAGCCCATGCTCGCCGTTCGAGGCGCCCCAGACGAGATAGCCGCTGGTGACCCCGAGCACGAGGTAGAAGACGATCGGCAATACGATCGAGCGCAGGCGCGTCCTTACGACCATGCCCCCGATCCTGCGGGGACAGCGTTAAAGCGAAGTTACCGCTTCGGGGCTAACTCGCCTTCACCGCCAGCCGGCCGGCGAAGCGCGCCTGGTCGCCCAGCGCCTCTTCGATCCGGATCAGCTGGTTGTACTTGGCCAGCCGATCCGAGCGGGAGAGCGAGCCGGTCTTGATCTGTCCGCAATTGGTCGCGACCGCGAGATCGGCGATCGTCGAATCCTCGGTCTCGCCCGACCGGTGCGACATCACTGCGGTGTAGCCCGCGCGCTGGGCCATATCGACCGCGGCCAGCGTTTCGCTGAGCGAGCCGATCTGGTTGACCTTGATCAGGATCGAATTGGCGATGCCTTCCTTGATGCCCCGGCTCAGGATCTCCGTGTTGGTGACGAAGATGTCGTCGCCGACCAATTGTCGGCTCGAGCCGAGCTTCTGGGTCAGGAGTTTCCATCCGGCCCAGTCGTCCTCGGCCATGCCGTCTTCGATCGACAGGATCGGATAGGCGTTGGCGAGCTTGGCGAGATACTCGACCTGCTCCTCGACCGAGCGCGTCACGCCCTCGCCAGAATAGACGTAGGCCCCGTCCTTGAAGAACTCGGAGGCCGCGGGATCGAGCCCGAGCGCAATGTCGACGCCAGGCTTGAATCCGGCCGCCTCGATCGCCTTGACGCAGAAGTCGAGCGCCGCTTCCGCCGACGGCAGGTTGGGAGCGAAGCCCCCCTCGTCGCCGACGTTGGTGTTGTGTCCGGCCTTTTTCAGCGCCGCCTTGAGCGCGTGGAACGTCTCGGCCCCCCAGCGCACCGCCTCGGCAAACGACGGCGCGCCGACCGGCAGGATCATGAACTCCTGAAAGTCGATCGGATTGTCGGCGTGCACGCCGCCGTTGACGACATTCATCTGCGGCGTCGGCAAGACCCTGGCCATCGTTCCGCCGACGTAGCGATAAAGCGGCAGGCCCGAAGCCTCCGCTCCCGCCTTGGCGACGGCGAGCGAGACCCCTAGGATCGCGTTGGCGCCGAGCTTCGACTTGTTCTTCGTGCCGTCCAGCGTGATCATCGTCTCGTCGATCTTGAGCTGATCTTCGGCCTCGAGGCCTGAGACGGCGTCGCAAATGTCGCGATTGACCGCCTCGACCGCTTTCAGGACGCCCTTGCCGCCGAACCGCCCCTTCTCTCCGTCGCGGAGCTCGACCGCCTCGCGGGTCCCGGTCGAAGCGCCGGACGGGACCGCGGCGCGACCCATCGAGCCGTCTTCGAGGACGACATCCACCTCGACGGTCGGATTGCCGCGGCTATCGAGGATTTCGCGGGCGATAACGTTCACGATCGCGGTCATGTTGCCTCCATTCCCGGAGCATCGGATCGGGTTCTTACGGCATCCCGGAGATGGATGAAAGACGGTCGCAAGCGCACCCTGACCGCCGACTGCCCAGCACTTTTGCATTCGCCGATGCACAATTGACCAAATTGGACCAAGCTAGAAAAAATATGCATGGCAGGGCCGCTTAGGCTCGTGACACAGCCAGAAATTTGGACTAGCAATAGCGCGCCAAAAGGAGGCCGCTGCCAAAATGTTTGGCGCCGGACGCCGTAGGGTCTGTGGGAGGACAAAGCGTTCGAGAAGTCTTGAACCGCCGCAGGTCACGGACGGAAAACAAAACAAAATAATCGGGATTTCGAAACGCAAAGCAAGGACGGAAAAAAGGGGCGAGCCGCCGCAAGGGCGGCTCGCCCCTTAAGTTTTGGCCGAACTCATCTTGCCGGATACGGTCGGCGCGACGCTCCTTGTAGGCGCGGTCGTTGACCGCGTCGCCGCGCCACCGAGCGCGGTTACAGTTCCGCCTCGCCTTCCGCCCAATTTCGTTGCGCTTCGGCGATATAAGCGTCAAGCCGCCCTTCGCCGATCGCTTGCCTGGCGCCGGACATGAGGTCTTGATAATAAGCGAGATTGATTTCGGTCAGCCCCATCATCGCCAGGATCTCGCCCGACTTCACCAAGTGTCGCCAATAGGCGCGGGAATAGTCGCGCGCCATGGGAGACGACGACAGCGGGTCGACCGGCCGCGCATCGTCGGCGAAGCGCGCGTTGCGCAGGTTGAGCCGGCCCCGTCGGGTGAAGACCAGCCCATGCCTTCCCGCGCGGGTCGGCAGCACGCAATCGAACATGTCGACGCCCCGCCTCAGCGATTGAAGGAGATCGTCAGGCGTGCCAACGCCCATCAGGTAGCGCGGCCGGTCGAAAGGCAGATGCGGGATCACGACATCGATCGTCTCGAGCATCGCCGCCTGCGGCTCGCCGACCGCCAATCCGCCGATCGCGTAGCCGTGGAAGCCGGTCTCGACCAGCCCATGGGCGCTGAAGAGACGAAGATCCTTCTCCGTTCCGCCGTGGACGATGCCGAAGATCGCCCGGCCCGGCTGCTCGGCGAAGGCGTCCTTGGATCGCTCCGCCCATCTGAGCGAGAGCCGCATCGCGCGCTCCGCCTCGTCGTGCGAGCACGGCAGCCTCACGCACTCGTCGAGCTGCATCTGAATGTCCGAGCCGAGGAGGCGCTGGACGCCCATCGACCGCTCCGGCGTCAGTTCGTGCCGCGAGCCGTCGATATGAGACTGGAAGATCACGCCGCGCTCGTCGAGCTTGCGCAGCTTGGCGAGGCTCATCACCTGGAAGCCGCCCGAGTCGGTAAGGATCGGATGCGGCCAGTTCATGAATGTATGCAGGCCGCCGAGCGCAGCGATCCGTTCCGCGCCGGGCGCGAGCATCAAATGATAGGTGTTGCAGAGAACGACGTCGTAGCCGAGCGCCCTGACCGCAGTCGGAGACATCGCCTTGACGGCGGCGGCGGTGCCGACCGGCATGAAGGCGGGCGTGCGAATGACGCCGCGCAACGTTGAGATGGCGCCGAGACGCGCTTGCCCGTCGGTCGCAAGCAGGGCGAAAGAAAATTCGGCGCTCACCGGCCCCTGCCGGGCGCGGTTGCGAACGCCCCGCCAAGCAACAGGCAGGCGTCGCCGTACGAATAAAAGCGATAGCCGGCCTGAACCGCGTGCGCGTAAGCCGAGCGCATGGCTTCAAGCCCGCCGAACGCCGAGACGAGCATGAACAGCGTCGATTTCGGCAAATGAAAGTTGGTCATCAACGCGTCGACACAGCGAAACCGGTATCCGGGGGTGATGAAGATATCCGTTTGCCCCGTAAACGGTTGAATTCGCCCATCCCGGCCGGCGGCGGTCTCAAGAATGCGTGCGGAGGTCGTGCCCACGCAAACGACCCGGCCTCCGCTCGCCCGGACGGCGTTTAAAGCTTCGGCGGTCGCGCCGTTGATCACACCCCACTCGGAATGCATCTGGTGGTCGCGCGTGTCTTCGACCCGAACGGGCGCGAAAGTCCCATAGCCGACGTGCAGCGTCACCCGATGCAGCTCGACGCCAAGGTGGACCAGTCGCTGAACCAGCGCCGGAGTGAAATGCAGCCCCGCCGTCGGCGCCGCGACCGCTCCAGGCTTGGCCGCGAACATCGTCTGATAGTCCGCGCGGTCGCTCGGCGACGGAGCGCGGCGCGAGGCGATGTAGGGCGGCAGGGGCGGCGCGCCGAGCCGCTCGATCGCCTCATCCAGCGCCGCGCCGGTAAACTCGAAGCGCAGCAGCATTTCGCCGCCCTCGCCCTTCTCCTCGACTTCGGCGTCGAGCGCGGCGAGCAGACAGGCCGTGCTTTCGGCCAACTCGCCGAAGCGGATGCGCTCGCCGAGCCTGAGCCTCTTGGCCGGACGCGCGAGCGCCCGCCACCGGCAGTCGTCGACGCGCTCGATCAGCGTCGCCTCGATGGAAGCAGCCGCATCGCCCCTGACCCGTACCCCCTCGAGCCGCGCCGCGATGACCCTCGTGTCATTGACGACCAGCGCGTCGCCTCGGGCCAGAAAATCCGGCAAATTGCGCACGTGAGAGTCCGTCAGGCCGCCGTCGGCGCCGACGACGAGCATTCGCGCGCTGTCCCGCGGGTTGGCCGGGGCAAGGGCGATGCTTTCGGACGGAAGAACGAAATCGAAGGCGTCGACGCGCATGGAAATCCTGGTCCCTTCTCCCGCTTCGCAGGAGAAGGTCGCCCCAACCCTCTCCCGCGATCCCCGGGTCAAGCCCGGGGAGGAGAGGACGGCATCAGCTTAGCGTCGCCTTCACAATCTTGTCGGGTTCGCGGACGGGTTCGCCGCGTTTGATCTTGTCGACGTTCTCCATCCCCGACACGACTTTGCCCCAGACCGTATACTTGCGGTCAAGAAAAGGGGCGTCGGCGAAGCAGATGAAGAACTGCGAATTGGCCGAATCCGGACTTGCGGCGCGGGCCATCGACACCGTGCCGCGCTTGTGCGGCTCGGGGTTGAACTCGGCCTTGAGGTCCGGGTATTTCGACCCGCCGGTTCCGTTTCCGCGCGGGCAGCCGGTCTGGGCCATGAACCCATCGATCACCCGGTGAAAGACGATGCCGTCATAGAAGCCCTCGGAGACGAGGCGCTTGATATGCGCGACATGGCCCGGCGCGAGCGCCGGGTTCATTTCGATCACCACTGGGCCTTTGCTCGTATCGAGGGTCAGCGTGTCGCCTGCGTTCGCCATTTCGCCGCTCCTCTCACTTCGCTTCGGGCGCCATGCGCATGGTCACGATCTTATCGGGGTTCGCGACCATGCCGTTGTTGTCCTGGGTTCCGGCTTTGATCTTGTCGACGACGTCCATTCCCGAGACGACCTCGCCGAACGCCGTATATTTGCCGTCGAGGAATCCTGCGTCGGCGGTGGTGATGAAGAACTGCGAATTCGCTGAATCCGGCTCCTCCGAACGGGCCATGCCGAGGATGCCTCGGGTGAAATGGGTCGGGTTGAACTCGGCCGGCAGGTTGGGCAGGCTGGAGCCGCCCGTGCCGGTGCCGGTCGGATCGCCCGTCTGGGCCATGAATCCGGGAATGACGCGATGGAACACGATGCCGTCGTAGAACTTGCTTTTCACCAGCGACTTGATCTGCGCGACATGTTTCGGGGCCCAGTCCGGGCGCAGACGAATGACGACCTTGCCATGCTTGGTCGTCATCACGACCGTATTGTCCGGATCTTCGGCCGCGAAGGCGGCGGATATGGCCAGTAAAGGAAGCCCGAGCGCGGCGCGTCGGCTGAACGAAAGCATGAAGTCGCCTTTTGAAGAGCGGCCGCAGGTTCGCCGCGGGCGGCTTGATAGCAGGTTGAAGAGCCATTGCAACCTGGACGCATTCGGGCGAGGCCCCTTGCTGAGGCAAATTTTTTCACCGCTTGGGCGTAATAGCCGGATGCACAGGCGCCCGCGCGCATGATAATGTTAAAGACCGTCGCGATACATTCAGAGTCCGAACCTTGTCGAGCGCTATGGCCCGCACGCATCTGATCCTTGTGGCTTTCGCCGCGCTTTTCGCCTCTTCCGCCGTCGCCGTCGCGGGGGGACCGGTCACGCGACAATGCGAATATAAGGGCGAGGGCAAGCTCGGACTGCTGGTCGTCGACTATGACGAATCCGCCCGCCTGGTGCGCGTGACCACGTCCGACGGCCGGATCTGGCGGTATCAGGATGGGGCGACCGGCCGCCTCGGCCCGGCGATAGCGGCCGCCGACGATCCCGGCCCAGTCGAGCAGTTCGTCAACGTTCGCGCCGGCCGGGTTGAGGTGGGCTTCCGCTGGCCGGACGACGGATCGACCGGGCATTTGGCCTATTTCGACGCTGCGGCGTTCAAGAACCCGTCGAAGCGGTGCCTGTGGCGGTCGCTGTGGAACTTCGCCATGGGGTGATGCGCGTTATTTCAATCGCTTGGCGGAGCGCCATTATGCGTCGCTCAAGCATGACGCGAGCGCTCGAAACCCGTTTCCGAGTGCAAGCGGTCGATTTCAAGTACGAGTGAGCGGTGCGAGGTGCGTAGCCACACCAACAGCGGCCACAAAATCCAGAAGGAACAGCCGCGACCCGTGATCGACGCGACCCGCGCCGTCATCGACGCCGTGGGTAGCGGAAAGACGCAGCTCGACCCTTAGGACCAAACGGCCGACAGCCGGCTCGCAAACTCGACTACTCCGCCGCGACCTTGGGCAAATGCGCCAGTGAGGATTCCAGCGCCTTGGGATCGTAGTCCTCATCCTTGAGCTTGCCGGAGAAGTAGTCGCTATAGGCCTGCATGTCGAAATGCCCGTGGCCGCTGAGGTTGAACAGGATGGTCGGCGACTTGCCTTCTTCCCGCGCCTTCAGCGCCTCGTCGATCGCCGCGCGGATCGCGTGGGTTGTTTCCGGAGCGGGCACGATTCCCTCGTTGCGGGCGAACATCACGCCCGCCTCGAAGCAGGGGTTCTGGTGATAGGCCCTCGCCTCGATCAGCCCGAGTTCCTTGCAGTGGCTGACCAACGGCGCCATGCCGTGATAGCGCAGGCCGCCGGCATGGAAGCCGGGCGGAATGAACTCGGATCCGAGCGTATGCATCTTGACCAATGGGGTCAGATGCCCGGTGTCGCCGAAATCGAACGCGTATTTGCCGCGCGTCAGCGACGGGCACGCAGCCGGCTCGACCGCGATCGCGCGCACTTTTCTCTTGTCGCGTAGCGCCTTGCCGATAAACGGGAACGCGATGCCGGCGAAGTTCGAGCCGCCGCCGGCGCAGCCGATCACGATGTCGGGATAGGCGTCGGCGTGCTCCATCTGCTCGATCGCTTCGAGGCCGATGACCGTCTGATGCATGAGGACGTGGTTGAGCACGCTGCCGAGCGCGTATTTGGTGTCAGGGTTCTTCGCCGCGACTTCCACGGCCTCGGAAATCGCGATTCCGAGGCTGCCCGGCGAATCGGGATGTTGCTTGAGGATCGCCCTGCCGGAGTCAGTCTCGTCGCTCGGGCTCGCGACGCATTTCGCGCCATAAGTCTCCATGAGCGCCCGCCGATATGGCTTCTGGTTGTAGGAGACCTTGACCATGTAGACCTTGACCTCGAGGCCGAACAGCGCGCCGGCGAAGGCAAGCGATGAGCCCCACTGCCCTGCCCCGGTTTCGGTCGAAAGCTTACCGACGCCCTCCTCCTTGTTGTAGAAAGCCTGGGCGACCGCGGTGTTGGGCTTATGGCTGCCCGCGGGACTCACGCCCTCGTATTTGTAAAAGATGCGGGCGCTGGTCCCGAGCGTTTTCTCGAGCCGGCGGGCGCGATAGAGCGGGGTCGGGCGCCACATGCGGTAGATATCGCGGACCGGCTTTGGGATCTCGATATGCCGCTCGCCGCTCACCTCCTGGCCGATGAGCGCCATCGGAAAGAGCGGCGCGAGATCGCCGGGCCCGACCGGCTGGCCGGTTCCCGGATGCAAGACTGGCGGCGGCGGCGACGGCAGGTCGGCGATGATGTTGTACCAGGCGTGGGGAATCCGGTCCTCGCCCATGAGATATTTGCTCTGCTCGCTCATTGTTCCTCCCTGCCGGTCTCGACGACGGCTTGGCGTCGATGAAATCCGCGTCACGCTGTAGCACAATCCGGTCTTTGAACGGCCAGGCGCGGACGCCGCGGCCGCTCACGCGCCCGCTTGGGGCAGCTCGCGGTAGTAGGTGTTGAGGATCGACAGGCGAGGCTTGTCGACCGGAACCGATATCGCCTCCCGGCCGTGCCAGCTCGATTTCAGCAGCGAATAGGCCGGATGGATGACGACAAACGCGTAGCCGGTGTTGGGCAGGAAGGGCAAGGTCTTGTCCTTGGTGAGGCCATAGGACTTCCAGGCGAACATGCCCATCGGCGAAATCTTGTAGATCGTCGTGCCGAGCGCCCGCTGGCTGTCGTCCGCCGGCAGATAGATCTGCATCGTGAGGACTTTCCGGCGGGTGTCGGGATGCGGCTTGATCGCGTAGCCGTCGAGGTCGGCGTAGACGACCGGCCGCGGATACATCGGGATCGGCCAGCCCTCGCGGCTGCCCTTGGCCCGAATCCGGAATCCTGCGTCCAGTTTCGTCCGCAGCGCCGAGGCGATCTCCGGCGACGACAGGACGCGCCGCACGATGCTCCACGCCGCGTGCCCTTCCTCCGACCCGGGCTCGGTCCGGTCGTCATAGAGGCTGTACTGCCGCCGCGTCCCCTCGCCGTTCAGCTGGACGAACCGATCATTGTCGGGAAAGCGCCTGAGCAGAAGCCAATAGAAGTCGTCCGGAAAAAAGTCGCGGAAGAGAATGAGCGGGTAAGGCGCCTCGAACAATTGCGCATTGAGAATCGCGTTGGTCGCAGATTTGAGGACCGCGCCAAAAGCCTCGTCCGCCGGCGCCGTCGCCAGCGTTCCCGCCCTTTCGTCGATACCGGCCCCGTCCATTGCGCTCATCTCTCCCGAAAGGCTTTCGCCCGAAGGGCGCCATTATGGAGAATTGGCGCGGTCGAAGGAAGTCCGCTTCCCCCCGCCGCGACGTTTGGCCGCTCGGCTTGACAGGGCGCCGACCCTCAGCGCAATCAGGCGCCTTCGGCCGATGCGCCGATTGCCGGCCGAGTGATGAACTTCCCTACAGAACTGCGATACCGGCTGGAATATGCCGGATTCCGGCTGATCCAGGCCGCGATTTGCACGCGTCCGCTCGAGGCCGCCTCGCGCGAATCGGGCGCGGCGTGGCGCCTCATCGCCCCCCGTCTCCACCGCCAGAAGCGCGCGCTGGACAATCTGGCCCTCGCCTTTCCCGAGATGCCGCTCGACGAACGCAAGCGAATCGCGACCGACATGTGGGAAAACCTCGGCCGCACCTTCGCCGAAGGCTTTTTCCTCAAAGAGATCATGGCCGAAGGGCGGGTCACTTTCGAGCCGATGGAGCAATTGCGCGAAATAGCCCGCGGCGGCCCCTGCATCGTCTGCGGTCTCCATCTCGGCAACTGGGAACTCGTCGCCTATGCCGGCAAGCTCATGGGCGCGCCGTTCACCGGCGTCTATCAGCGGCTGAGCAACCCTTACGTCGATGCCGCGACGCTCAAATTGCGCGAGGCGGTGTACGAGGGCGGGCTCTTGCCCAGGACCTCCTCTGCCGCCCGGGCGCTTCTGAAGAAAGCGAAGGAAGGCGGCTATCCCGCGTTCCTCGCCGATCTGCGCGACGATCGCGGCGCGCTCGTGCCCTTCTTTGGGGTTCCGGCGCGCTCGACCGTCTTCCCCGCCCTGCTCGCTCGAACCACCGGTCTTCCGCTCTACGCCGGCGCCGCGTTCCGCCGCCCCAATGTCCATTTCGTCATCCGCGGCGCGCGCATACCCGTCCCCGAAACCAACGATCGCGAGGCCGACGCCATCGTCGCCACCGCGGCGCTTCAGAAGCAGTTCGAAGCCTTCATCCGCGAGGCGCCCGATCAATGGATGTGGGCGCACCGGAAGTGGGACCAGGGCCGAGGCGGTCGGTATTCGGAGCTCTTCGGGATCATACCCGGGGACGATTGAGGCAGGTTCGCAGCAGCGGCGCGCCCATTTGTACGTCGGCGGCGGACTCGACGGGCAAGACACCTTAGTCAACAGACAGGACCGAACTTTCGTTACGTCGCGCCTGACTGCCCGATGGCGTGCAAGCGGTGCTCACTAAGCGACAGCGTGCTGCCTCTTCGGGGCGCCGTAGGTGTCCGGGATCTTGTCGGCGAAGGCCGCCACGAGTTCGTCGTGATCGACGTCCTCGAGCGTGACCGGCCGCGTTGCGTCGTCGACATAGTCCTTGTGCGCCGGATCGGCGAGGACGCGCTTCTTGATGCTGTGATAACGCCACCCGACGGTCAGCCACTGCGCGATGACGGACACGAACTCGACCGCCCGCACGGGGTAGAAGATCAGCGGGTTGACGATCGGCATCCCGTGCCGGCGGCTCGTCCTAACCTTGCGCCGGACGATGCCGCACTGGAGCGGGTGAACGCCCTCGATCCGCGCGGCTGACGAGAAGGCCGTCATCACGTCGGCAACCTTGTTCATCCTGAGCCCGGTGGCGGCCGCGCGCTTGAGAATCGTCTCGACATGCTCGTCCGAGTAATAGCGGGTGTACGCGTCGAGATAGGCCTTTTTCCACTGCTCTTGCGACATCCTGGCGTGTCCGGTGGTGACATGCTCAAGATCGTACTTGTTCATGTCGGGGTCCATCGGGACCCCTTTGCGGTAAAGGACTTGGTGATCTTCTGAACCGGGCAGCGGCGTCAGGAAGAAGAACTCGAGGATGTCGAGCGGCAGCTCCTTCTTGATGATCTCGATGTCGCGGGCGATCGATTCGGGCGTGTCGGTCGGAAAACCTGTAATCATCCCCGCCCAGGTCATGACCTTCTGCTTTCGCCAGGCCTGCAGCATGACCCGGTATTCCCAGATCTTGTTCTGCCGCTTCTTCGCGCCTTGGAGCGATTCGGGATTGACGCTCTCGAGCCCGACGAACACCTGGTTGCAGCCGGCCCGCGCCGCCTTCTCGATGAAGCCTGGAATCCTATGGCAGAGAGTGTCGACCTGAAGGATGAGCTTGATCGGGATGCCCTTGTTCTCCCGGAGATCGATCAGCCGGTCGAGGATCGCCTCCCAATTGCGGTTGCGGGCGAAATTGTCGTCGGTGACGAAATAATGGTTGATGCCCTGGGCGTAATTGGCGCGCACGATCGCCTCGACGTCGTCGGCGGTGCGGTAGCGCGATTTGCGGCCCTGGACGTTGATGATGGTGCAGAAGCTGCACTGGAACGGGCAGCCGCGCCCGGCGTCGAAGCACGCATGATGGCCGACGATCCGCCCCACCACTTCTTTCGGCAGCACGGGAATCGCGGCCGCCTCCATGCCCGGCATGTCATGGAGGTAGTTGTAGAGGGGCTTCGCCTGGCCGGCGTCGATGTCGCGGAGAAGATCGGCCATCCGCCCCTCGCCCTCGCCCGCGTAAAGGGTCACGCCGAGCGCCTGCGCCTCCTTCAAATCCGGCGGCAGTTCCGGCAGCATCGAGATGCAGCCTGAGACGTGGAAGCCGCCGATCACGATCGGAACATCGAGCTTGCGAAAGGCGCGAGCGAGGTCGACCGCGCGCGGAAACTGATTCGACTGGACGCCGACGAGGCCGACGAACCCGCCGCCCCCGGCCTTGATCCGCTTGGCCATCGCCTTGACGTCGATGATCTTGTTGCATTCGTCATAGGCTTCGATCTCGATCGCGACGTTGGGGCCGAGAACCTCATCCTTTGCGCATTGGGCGAGGAGCCCGTAGACGCTGGCGAGACTGTTCGAAGGAATGGTGGAGAGCCACCATTGGATCACATAGCCGTCGTCGTCATAGTGCGACGGCTTGACGAGAATGATCCTAAAGGTCCGTTTGTCCATGGCGCGCCTTAATTTCAGCGCACGAAGCGGCGCCGACCCGTCGGGCGCCCAACGCGCGAACCCAAAACTGCAAAAGCGAGACTGCTCCCGGCCCTCGGGAGTCTTACCGGCATACTCCCTCATTTGATCAGGGTCTAGATGGGATCCCAAACCGGAGGATCGCCGCCTTTGCGACACCCATGCTATGAAACCGTCGTATCCTGTTCGGCGAGAAAACGGATCACCGCGGCGGTTTGATGTAGTTGAAATGCTGCAAGGTGGGCACGCGCCCAACGGGCATCCGCACCGGCTCCGTGACCCCAGCTTTGTTTCGAACGGTAGGCGTCGAGCTTTCCATCAGCCCCCTTTGAGGCTATTCAACGATGTCTGCGAGTACTTCGCCAGGAATCCGGCGTCGCCAGCGGCTTGTATCAACCTGCTGGCATGGTTTGTCGAGTTATCCCTTATAATTCCCGCCCTATCCTGTGGCTGACGAGAATTTGCGAATGAGCATCGAAGCTGCCCCGGAGGAACGGGGCTCCAACCCCGCAACGCCTGCGCGCGTTTTCCTGGTCGTCGCCATCGTTCTATTTCTATTGAAACTGCTGCTGGTCTCGCAACGCGAGATGGTGCCCGAGCAGCACGACGCGGAAGCGTATGCAAGCGCCTCTCTTTATGACTTACGCTTGCTTTTCATTGACTCTGCGGGTCATCCCCCGGGCGCGCCTTTGGTCATGGCCTTGGCCCGGTCGCTGGGAATTCCCTACCGAGTCTTCACCGAGGTTTTTTTAGCGGCAACGGCATTCTTGTTTTTTAGGCCGCTGGTCGTTTCCATGCGTCTCGCCCTTGCTGCAGTCGCCATCCTCTACGCAGTCCTGCTCTTCCATCCCACTTTAATTCTTGAGATGGACCGATCAATGTCCGATTCAGTCGGCTTCTCATTGTGGCTGGCAGGCGCCGGGGGAATTATTGGATTCGTCGCCGCACCCCGCGAGAAGGTTCACTACTGGAGTCTCGGGCTAGCCATCGCCAGCTTCGCATTCGCCGGAATCACGCGTTCGGGTGAGGGACCCATTGTCATCGTCGAAATGGTGGCGGTCGCATTGTCGTCTCTTCTTCTGTTTCGCGGACTGGACAGCTGGCGGCGGCAGCGCGCCGTGGTCGCCTGTTTCTGCGCGGTGATTGCAAATTTGGCTGCCACTCAGGCGCTCTCGGCAGCACATTACGTCAACAACGGCTATTGGGGCGCATCGCCTGTTGAAAGCCGCGAGTGGTGGCAGCTCTATAGTGCTCTGCTTTCGCTTCCAGTTCAGCGCACCGATCGTCGTGTGCTCATTAATACCGCCACGATGGAGAAAGCGGACTCCTTCAGCCAGGACCTTCGAAACATGGATCCTTGCGTTAAGCAGAGCTCAACCGTTCAATTGCCAAACGAAAGCGTTGCTTGGATCATCACCGGTTGCCTCCCCGGCGAGGAGTTGCCAGAAAGATATGGCAGAATGCGTACAATATCCGCCGATATTATCAAGGGGGCCCATGAAAATCATCTTGAGTTGTCGGCCCCGGTTCTGGGGGTTATCCCTCGGCCGATTGGGCAATGGCTTCCTGATCTTCCTTCGTCCATCCTTGGGACCGCACTCGCTGTCGTTGAAATACCCGATTCGACCCGAGTCGCCCAGAGTTCTTGGCAAGAACAGCTTTTTAATCAGGCGCTTCTTCGTCGCACCGCGTTGGTCGTGACAGGTGAGAACCCAGAAATTTTCGGCTACAACCCATTCATCAGAATTCTGTACGTTGTGCTGGCGGCCCTATTCTGGCCTTTGATCCTTCTGGCTGTGGTTGTTGTAATACGCTTCCCGAGAGCCGCGACCAAGTCCAGCCTCATCGCCTTTGCTCTCGCTGTTGCACTTATCGACGTGCTTTGCAGAATTTCGTTTTATTCGATTGTGGACTGGATTGTTTGGGACGTCCCGCCCCGCTACTTGCTTGGCGTCAGTGTACTAACCGTCGTTATCGTCTCGATGCTTTTGATGGTCTGGCTAGGACCCGCAGCAGGACGTACGCTCAGACCAAAGCTTGTGAAGCTTCCCGGCCTTCCTGCCTGGGCGGAAAATCTCGGGTATCGCAGCCGTAGAGCCTAGTTTCCATGCCTCGCTTGAAGGACTCTTCATTCTGAACAGAGCCGTGACGAATGAACGACAATGCCCTACCGGATGAGGAGCGTCCCGAACTCGCAAACGCACGTCGGACTCGCAATTTCCTGATCCTCGCCATTGCTCTACTGCTGTTGAAGCTGCTGCTGGTCTCGCAGCGCGAGATGGTGCCTGAGACGTACGACGCAGAGAGCTATGTAAGGCACTCTTTGAATGACTTGGCCTTAGGGTCCGGACCCATAAAGTGGTTGGCATGATGCCCGGCTTGTGATTCACGGCTTCCGAAAGGAAGCGCTGATGAATCGGGACCATTTTTGGCTGACGGACGATCAGTTTTCGAAGATTGAGCCGCATTTGCCGACGGACACGCGAGGCAAGGCGCGGGTGGACGATCGTCGGGTGATCAGCGGGATCATCAATGTGTTGAGGTCCGGCGGTCGCTGGATTGACGCTCCGCCAGAATACGGGCCGAGGAAAACCCTCTACAACCGCTATGTCCGCTGGGCGGCAAAAGGCGTCTGGGTCGGCTTGTTCCACGCGCTTGCGCAGGCCGGAGGGCCGCCCGAGCAAGTCTTGATCGACAGCTCCGCCGTGAAGGCCCATCGCTCGGCTTCGGGCGGAAAAGGGGGGAGAAAAACCAGGCGATCGGTCGCTCGCGCGGCGGACGGACGACCAAAATCCATGCGTTGACGGACGCAGAATGCCGTCCGCTCTCGTTCACACTCACAGGCGGCCAAGTCGCCGATTGCCGAGCGGGCGCGGAACTTTTGGCGCGGCTTCCGCCTTGCCAAATCCTGCACGCCGACAAGGGTTACGACTCGAACGCGATCCGCAGGCAAGTCGAGGGGCGCGGCGCGATCCCCAACATTCCGCCCAAAGCCAATCGCAAGTGGAAGAACTGCTTCTCGCCGTTCCTCTATCGAGCGCGCAACGCCATCGAGCGCATGTTCTGCCGCTTGAAAGACTTCAGGCGAGTGGCGACGCGCTATGACCGAAACGCCGCCAATTTCCTCGCCGCAGTCTGCATCGCCGCAACCGTCAGCTACTGGTTATAAGTCCGGACCCTAGTTTTTGGCGGCTACGCGGGTCACCCGCCGGGGGCGTCTTTGGTCATGGCGTTGGCCCGATCACTCGGAATCCCGTATCGCATCTTCATCGAGGTTTTCTCAGCGGTAGCGGCATTCCTTTTCTTTAGGCCGCTGGTCGTTTCGATGCGTCTCGGCCTAACCGCAGTCGCCACCCTCTATGCGCTCCTGCTCTTCCATCCCACTTTGATTCTCGAGATGGACCGGTCGATGTCCGATTCGGTCAGCTTCTTCTGCTGGTTGATCGGCGCCGGAGGAATCATTGGTTTTGTTCTGGCGCCCCGGGAGAACCTTCCATGGAAGAGTCTCGGACTGGCCGTCGGCAGCTTTGCATTCGCCGGAATCACGCGCTCGGGTGAGGGGCCCATTGTCATCGTCGAAATGGTGGCTGTGGCGCTGTTGTCTATTCTTCTTTTTCGGGGACCGGACCGCTGGCGGCGGCGACGCGCCGTGGTCGCCTGCTTCTGCGCGGTGGTTGCAAGCCTGGCCGCCACTCAAGGGCTATCGGCAGCGCACTACATCAATAGAGGCTATTGGGGGGCTTCGCCAGTCGAAAGCCGTGAATGGTGGCGGCTTTACAGTACCCTGCTTTCGATTCCGGTTGAGCGCATTGACCGGCGGATATTGGTTAATAAGGCGACAATTGAGCACGCGCAGTCCTTCAGCGAGAATCTTCGCCACATGACCGCCTGCCTTCAAGAAGTTGAGGGCGATAATCGACCCGAGGGAATACTGAATGAAGATATAGCATGGGTTATCACTGGCTGCCTTCCTCGCGGGAATTCCGAGAAACAATATTCAATACTTAACAAGATATCTAATGATATTATCGTTGGAGCCCGTGAAAGCCATCTTGAGTTATTGACTCCTGTTCTGGGAGTGGTACCCTATCCAATTGGGCAATGGCTTTCCACCCTCCCCTCATCCATCCTAGAGGTCGCTTCAGACGTTGTTCAAATACCCGATTCAACCCGTGTCGCCCAAAGTTCTTGGCAAGCGGAACTTTTTGATCGGGCGCTTCTCCGCCGCACCGCTTTGGTCGCGACGGGCGAGAATCCGGAAATTTTCGGCTACAAATCGTTCGTCAGGCCTCTCTACAGGGTCCTCGCGGCGCTTTTCTGGCCTTCAGTCCCCATACTTCTTTTCATCGTGGCCGCCGTTGTCATCCGCTCTAAGATAACCACGACCAATACGAGGCTCGTCGCTTTCGCTCTCTGTCTATTGGTTATCGACTTGCTCTGCAGGATCTCGTTTTATTCAATTGTGGACTGGATACTTTGGGAACTCCCTCCCCGCTACCTGCTTGGACCAAATGTGTTGGCTGTCGTTACAGTTGCAACGCTGTTGACCGTGTGGCTGGCGCCCGCAGTCGGCGCCGCGCTCCGACCCTGGCTGATGAAGCTTCCGGGTCCCCCGGCTTGGGCCGAAAATATCGGGCATCTCCGCCGTCGGGCCTGACCCTCGGCCGCCTCACTCCGCGGCTGCCGCCTCGCGCTTCGGCGCGCCGTAGGTGTCGGGAATCTTGTCGGCGTAGCCGGCGACGAAATCGTGGTCGTGGTCGACCTCGCCCGAGGGCTTCAGCGCCTCGTCCATATAGGCCGCGCCGTTCGGATCGGCGAGCACGCGGCGCAAGATCGAACGATAGCGCAGTGCGAGCGCGGCCCATTTTCCCGCGACTGACAAGAAGTCCCACGCCCGCCAGGGATAGAACATGAGCGGATTGACGACCTTGAGCCCGTGCCGGCGCTGGGTCCTGATCTTGCGCCGGACATAACCGAACTGGAGCGGGTGCACCCCCTCGATCCGTGACGAGCCCGAGAACACCGTCATCGCATCGACGATCTTGCGCGGATTGATGCCGCTCGCCACCGCCCGGCGCAGCACCGTCTCGACATGGGCGTTCGAATAATAGCGCGCCCAGGCGTCGCGATAGACCCCGCGCCATGCATCCGCCGACATGATCGCATGGTCGGCGCAGACGTGCTCGAGATCGTAATTGTTCATGTCTTCTTCCATCCGCGCCCCTTTGAGATGAAGGACTTTGTGGTCCTCCGAGCCGGGGAGCGGCGTGAGGAAGAAGAATTCGAGGATGTCGATCGGCAGTTCGCGCTTGATCGTCTCGATGTCGCGGGCGATCGATTCCGGCGTATCGGTGGGAAAGCCGAGGATGTAGCCGGCCCAGGTCATCACCTTCGCGCGTCGCCACATCTGCAGCATGTCGCGATATTCCCAGATCTTGTTCTGGCGCTTCTTCGCCCCCATCAGCGACTGGGGATTGATGTTCTCGAGCCCGATGAAGACGGCGTTGCAGCCTGCCCGCGCCGCCTTGTCGATGAAGCCGGGGATCCTGTGGCAGAGCGTGTCGACCTGCAGCAGAAGCCTGATCCTAAACCCGTGCTGTTCGCGCAGTTCGATCAGGCGATCGAGGATCGGCTCCCAGTTGCGGTTGCGGGCGAAATTGTCGTCGGTGACGAAGAAGCGCGTGACGTCCTGCGCGGCGTTGGCGCGAACGATCGCCTCGACATCGTCGGCGGTGCGATAACGCGACTTTCGCCCCTGGACGTTGATGATGGTGCAGAAGCTGCACTGGAACGGGCAGCCGCGTCCGGCGTCGAAGCTGGTGTAGTGCCCCGCGACCTTCGTCACGACCGGGCGCGGCAGCACCGGAATCGCCGCCGCCGCCATATCCGGCATGTCGTTCAGGAAATTATAGACCGGCTTCGACTGGCCCGAATCGACATCCTTCAGGAACTGAGCCAGGCGGCCTTCGCCCTCCCCCGCATAAAGGATGATACCCAGCGCCTGAGCTTCTTTCAGGTCCGGCGGCAACTCTGGCAGCATGGCGATGCAGCCGGACACATGGAAGCCGCCGACGGCGACTGTCACGCCTTCTTTTCGAAACTGGCGGGCGATGTCGAGCGCGCGCGGAAACTGGTTGGACTGAACGCCGACCAGCGCAACCATTCCGCTGCCGGCCCGGATACGTCGCGAAATTGCGGGAAAATCGACGATGGTGTTGCACTCGTCGAAGACCTCGATCTCGATCTCCGTGTCGGGACCGAGAACGCGCGCCTCCGCGCATTCATGCAGCAGGCCATAGACGCTGGCCAGGCTGTTCGAGGGGATCGTCGAGCGCCGCCATTGGATGACGTAGCCGTCATCGTCATAATGCGACGGCTTGATCAGAACGATCGTGAATCTGCGCCCGGCCATCGTCGCCCTTACAACAGCTGAGCAAGCGTCGTGGCCCGATCCGGCCCGAGAGTCAACGCGCGGGGCGTTCCGGACCTGTTCAATTCGACCGCCGACACAAGACCAGGTTTTGCTCGGTGTTGACGCCCCGTTCGACAAACGATTGAACCGAAATATATTTCGACCATTCCCGCTCGATATACTCGCGCGTGTGATACGAAGTCTGATAGAAGTCCGGCAAGCCTTCAGCGCCCTCGCCAACGCTATAGTGAAAGCCGCGCGCGATCTGCTTTTCCTCTTTCAGCTTGCGCGGCGGCCCGAAGGAACGGGTGGAAATCACCGCCTCGCCACCGACCTTTAGGACCCGATTGATTTCCTTAAGCCAGGCGAATTGCATATCCTCCGGAAGGTGGGTGAAAATCGAAATCGAATAGATGAAGTCGAAGAATTGATCGCCGAACGGCAAGGGCGGCAAAGTCTCGTTGACGACGAACTCGCCGCGCGAGCTGAGATAGGTTCTGCACCATTCAATCGCCTGGCCGTCGATATCCGATCCGAACCATTGGATCGTGTCGCGCGCTGGCGACGACTCGAGGCACAGATCCTGCAGCGGCCTTAAGACCCGCGCGCATCCGACGCCGAGATCGAGCACCCGAAAATCGGGTCCAGAAGCCTCGACGCGCGCGAGGCGCTCGAAGACATTCGAGGCAATGGCGCGCCCGGCCTGCTCAAAGCTTGCCACATCGTCCGCCCCATGTATCCTTTTTCTGAGGAATGCCGGCGGAAGGATTTGATCCACTTCATAATTCTTCTGCCGCCGCACCTCCTCGTAGAGGGATCGCGGCGCTCCGGTGCGGTTCTCCAGATATCCTTGCTCGACAAAATAGCGCCAGCCGCTCAAGCCGGGCGTCGCGTCAACTCGCGCCGCAACGTCGGGGTTGGACTCGAGATAGGCCTGCTCATTGAACTCTGGCGCTGGAATCGCCAGCCGGTCGTTGGCGCCCGGCGCCGCACTCGCCTTCCCTCTCCGAGGCCACTTGTATCGCCCTAACATTTCAAACCCTTCAGAGCCTCACGTTCAGTCATCCCCAGCCGCTCTCCTCTTTTCCGCCGCAGCATGGCACGCTGCGCTGGTCCTTGAGCCGAGGAGCCCCGCGCTTGCGCATCGCCACCTGGAATGTCAACTCCGTCCGCCAACGGCTTCCCCATCTCCTCGCCTACCTGAAGGAGGTCGGCCCCGACGCGCTCTGCCTGCAGGAGATCAAGTGTCTCGATGAGCAGTTCCCGCGCATGGAGGTCGAGGATCTCGGCTACAACGTCGAGACCCACGGCCAGAAGACGTTCAACGGCGTCGCCATTCTCTCCAAGCGTCCGTTCGAGGTCGCTCGCGGCCTGCCCGGAGATGAGAACGACGCCCAGTCCCGTTACATCGAAGCGGTCATCCCGGCCAATGGCGGCGTGGTGCGGGTGGCCAGCATCTATCTGCCGAACGGCAATCCGGCGAATTCGGACAAGTACCCCTACAAGCTCGCGTTCATGGACCGGCTCATCGCCCATGCGCGCAAGCTTCGCGAATACGAGGAGCCGCTGGTGCTGGCCGGCGATTTCAACGTCATTCCGGACGCCCGCGATGCGGCCCGCCCGGAGCTCTGGGTCAACGACGCGCTGTTCCTGCCGCAAACGCGGCTCAAGTTTCAGGAGCTCTTGGCGCTCGGTCTGATCGACGCCCTGCGCGCGACGACCGACGCGGGCGGCCTTTACACGTTCTGGGACTATCAGGCCGGCGCATGGCAGAAGAACAACGGCATCCGGATCGATCACCTGCTGCTGTCGCCCGAGGCCGCCGACCGGCTGCGATCGGTCGCCATCGACAAGGACGAGCGCGGCCGCGACAAGGCGTCCGACCATACGCCGATCCGCGTCGACCTCGCCCTCTGAGGCCTCAGATGAGCCTTTCCCCTCTTTTCGATCTTGCCGGCAAGACGGCGCTCGTCACCGGATCTTCGGACGGCCTCGGGCTCGCCATGGCGAGGGGCCTGGCGGCGGCTGGCGCGGGAATTATCCTCAACGGCCGCGACGAGGGCAAGCTGGCGGCGACCGCCAAATCGTTCGAAGCGGGCGGACGCCCCGCCCTGGCGCGCGCGTTCGATGTCGCCGACGAGGCCCAGGTTCACGGCGCCTTCGCGCATTTCGACGCCGCGGGGGTGGAAATCGACATCCTCGTCAACAATGCAGGGATTCAGCTTCGCAAGCCGATGCTCGACCTCAAGACCGAAGAATGGCGCCGCGTGGTCGACACCCATCTTACCGGCTCGTTCCAGGTCGGGCGCGAAGCGGCGCGGCGGATGATCGCGCGCGGACGCGGCGGCAAGATCATCAACATCGCCTCGCTCGCAAGCGAGGTGGCGCGAGCGACGATTGCGCCCTATGTCGCCGCGAAGGGCGGGGTCAGGATGCTGACGCGCTCCATGGCCGCCGAATGGGCCCGATACGACATCCAGGCCAACGCGATCGGGCCCGGCTATATCGCCACCGAAATGAATCGGGCGCTGCTCGACGACCCCAAGTTCGACGCCTGGGTGAAGGGCCGCACGCCGTCAGGCCGCTGGGGCAAACCGGACGATCTCATTGGCGTGACGGTGTTCCTCGCATCGTCCGCTTCCGCCTATGTCAACGGGCAGATCATCTATGTCGATGGCGGCCTGCTGGCCGTGTTATGAGCGTGGCCCATGACCGCGGCCAGCCCCACGATCATCAAGCCCGGCCGCGCGTCGCTTGCGGAATGGTTGCGCGACGCGACGCCGGCGCTCCTGTTCAGCCTGAGGCTGTGGGCTTCCGTCTGTCTCACGTACTACGTCACCTTCGCCCTTCAGCTCAACGATCCCACGTGGGCGGTGACCACGGCCGCGATCGTCTGCACGCCGGTGCTAGGGGCCTCGCTGCGCAAGGCGTTTTTCCGAATGATCGGAACGGTTCTCGGAGCGATTGGCATCGTGATTCTGGCCGCTCTCGTTCGTCAGGACAGGATCGGCTTTCTCGTCGGACTTGCGCTCTGGTGCGCGGTCAGCGCTTTCGTTGCAACGCTCCTGCGCAATTTCGCCGCTTACGCCGCGGCCCTTGCCGGCTACACCGCGGCGATACTTGCAAGCGACGTTCTGGGACCGGTCGGAACCAATGGCGGCGACGTCACCTTCCTTGCGATCAATCGCGCCATCGAGATTTGCGTCGGCATCCTGTGCGCGGGCGTCGTGCTGGCCCTGACCGATCTCGGCCACTCGCGGCGAAAGCTCGCGGCGGAGCTTGCTTCGCTGTCGACGGCGATCATGGAAGGGTTCGCCGATTGTTTTCTGACCGCCAGCTCGGACCTTGCCCAGTTTCAAGGGCTTCGACGCGACCTCTTGCGCCGCGTCATCGCGCTCGATCCGACGCTCGACGCGGCGATCGGCGAGGCCTCCGACCTCCGCTATCGTTCGCCAGTATTGCAACGAGCGGTGTCCGGCCTCGTGGAAACGATTTCGGCGTGGCGCAAGGCTGCCTATCAGATGGCGCTGAACCGCAATCCGGAGACCGAGCGAGAGGCTCGCGCTGTCTACAACGAACTGCCGCGCGACCGGCTGTCGCCCGACGCATCGGGCTCGGCGAAAACGCCGGCGGAGTTGCGCGCGGCGTGCTGCTCGGCAGTGCGGTCCCTCAGCCGATTCAACGCCGAAACGCCCTCCCAGCGGCTCTTGGCGGATAGCGCAGCCCAGGGCATGCTCGGCATCGCGCGCGCTCTGAACGGGCTCACCGGCGTGGTCGATCCGCCCGACATGATTCCCGTCCAGGGAACGGCGCGATTGCACGTCCCCGACTGGCTGCCCCCCTCCATCAACGCCCTACGCGCTTTTCTATCGATCGTAGCGATATCGCTGTTCTGGATCGCGAGCGCATGGCCGAGCGGGGCGCTCGCGATCACGTTTTGCGCGATCATCGTCGTTCTCTTGCCGTTGCAGGGCGATGTGGCCTATTCCGCGTCGATGGCGTTTCTGAAAGGATGCGTGCTCGGCTTGGTCGTCGCAGCGGTCCTCGTGTTCGCGATCCTTCCGAGAGCGACAACATTCCCCAGTCTGTGCCTCGCCTTGGGACTCGCCCTCCTGCCGCTCGGATTTCTGCTCGCCCGGGCGAAGAACCCGCTTTTTTTCTTTGCCGCCAGCGTCAACTTCCTGCCGATGCTCTCGATCAACAACACGATTAGCTTCGACGCATCGCAATTCTGGAACACTTCCAGCGCCATCCTTATCGGCATCGCTGTCGGGGCGGTCGCGATGCTCATCCTGCCTCCGTTGTCGCCGGCGATCCGGACCAGCCGGCTGCTCGCGCTGACCCTCGCCGACCTCAGGCGGCTTGCGAAGGGAGCCTCGTCCAGAAGGCGGGAGGATGACTGGGAAAGCCGCATCGTCGCCCGCTTCCTGGCGATGCCCGACCAAGCCGAGCCGGTCGATCGCGCCATGCTCGTCGCGGCGATGGCTGTCGGGAACCACATCGTGCGGCTGCGCCGTGTCGCCCCTCGGTTCGTCACCGGCGCGGCCGTGGACTCGGCGCTGCAAGCGCTGGCCGAAGGACGAAGCGCCGAGGCGAGCGAGCGCCTCAAGGACATCGACCGTCAACTGGCTGCCCTGCCCCGGACAAGGTCCGGCAGCCGTGCCGTGCTTGGCCTCCGGGCCGGCCTCCTCGTGGTTTGCGGTCAACTCGCCTCGTACGCCTCCTACTACGACGAACGGATCCGATGAGGTTCAACGAGATCAACCTGTTCGGACTTTATGTCGCCCCGATCACGGTGATCATGGCCGTAGCCTGGGTGGCCTATGTCGTCGTCAGGCGAGTGGGTGACCGCTTTGGCCTGACCCAGCGCGTCTGGCACCCGGCACTATTCGAGCTTGCGCTCTATGTTATGATTGTCTCGTCGATCGTCCTTGTGA
Source organism: uncultured Alphaproteobacteria bacterium (assembly GCA_963794155.1). Lineage (GTDB taxonomy): Bacteria > Pseudomonadota > Alphaproteobacteria > Rhizobiales > Beijerinckiaceae > Roseiarcus. Next base: position 201,929 of record CAWCCX010000018.1, read on the forward strand.
TTGCGCGCTGGAGCCGCTGATGTCCGGCGTAGAGTTGAAAGCCAACGACGTCCTGAAGGGAAGCAACGTCGCGACTGCGCCTGCGGTCAAGCCGCGGTCTGTGTTCGCGTCCCTGCGCTTTCTGCCCGTGCTGGTTACGGTGGCGGCTGTCGCCGTTGCGGCCGCGCTCGGCTGGCAGGCCTGGCAATATTACATGGGCGCGCCCTGGACGCGCGACGGCACGGTCCGCGCCTATGTTGCGAAAATCGCCCCTCAGGTCGCCGGCGAAATCGTGCAACTGCCGATCGCCGACAACCAGTTCGTCCACAAGGGCGATCTCCTGATGCTGATCGACCCAAGGAACTATGCGGTCGCCGTCCGTCAGGCGCAGGCGGCGGTCGAGCAAACGCGAGCGACCGCCGAGAACGCCAACGCCGAAATGATTCGGCGCGAGAAGCTCAACGACATCGCGGTCACGATGGAGGAGCGGCAGACCTATATCAGCCAGGCGGCCTCCGCCGAGGCGTCATACCAGTCGGCGCTCGCCAATCTCGAGCAGGCGCGCATCAATTTCAAGCGAACGCGCGTGCTCTCGCCCGTCAACGGCTATGTCACCAATCTTACCGCTCAGCTTGGCGACTACGCCGATGTCGGGGCCCTCCAGCTTTCGCTCGTCAACTCCGACTCGTACTGGGTCGACGCCTATTTCGAGGAGACCGCTCTTGGCCGGATCCGCGACGGCGACGCCGCGACGATCAAGCTCATGGGATATAGCCCGCTGCTCAAGGGCCGTGTTCAAGGGCTCGCGCGCGGCATCAACGTCCCGAACGCGGCTCCCGACGCCTCGGGGCTTGCTTCGGTCAATCCGATCTTCACCTTCGTCCGCCTCGCCCAGCGGGTGCCGGTGCGGATTCACATCGACGAGGTTCCGGAGGGGGTGAAGCTCGTCGCCGGCCTGACCGCGACGGTGCAGATCGAACCCTACCAGGCGCCCTCCCCTCCGGGGCAGGCCCCCGCCTCCGGGAAGCTGAGCCAAGCCAAACCCGGTGCGAGCGCGACGCTCGTCGCCGACGAAGCGACGCTGCAACCCGCTCCTGCTCAAGCCCCGGCCCAGGCGCCTGTCCCGGCCGCCCCGCCGCAAGCCGGCAGCCGACCGCCTCCGCAAGCCCCGGAGCCCCACGCCACAGCGCAGGCGCCGCCCAAGCCGCCGCAACATGAGAACGCGGCGCCGCCCGCGGCGCGCGATGCAGGCCTGGGCCAACTCGACGTCTCCGCCGCGCCCTCCGCCCAGGCGTCAAACGCCGCGGCCGCGGCTTCCGCCGATCTCAAGACGCTCGAAGAACAGATCGCCGCCAATCCGCCCGCCGGGCCGGCGCCGCCGACTGGGGCCAATCGCGGAGGCGACACGAGCGCGGATCTCATGCCGCGGAGCGAATATCTCGGGCAGACCTTCGACCTCGAGGGCGGCCAGATCGTCACGCCCGAGCCGAGACGCCGATCCCCCGACTCGATCCGCCGCCGCGCCCATTCCCGGTGGCGGGTTCACGGGCAACAATAGGGCCGGCTTCCCCGGAGCGGCGGCACGGTCTTTGCGTTGCGCCTCTGACCGACGCGAAGAAGGGGGAGACATGAAGGCCGCGATAACCGCCGACGCCGCCGCGGCGTTGATTCCCGACGGCGCGAGCTTGTTGATCGGCGGGTTCATGGGCACCGGTTCGCCGCACCGCCTCATCGACGCGCTCGTCCGTCGCGGGGCGAAGAACCTGACCGTGATCGCCAACGACACCGCCTGGCCCGGCCGGGGGATCGGCAAGCTCATCAGCGCCGGCGCGATCATGAAGCTCGTCGCCTCCCACATCGGCCTCAATCCGGAGACGCAAACTAAGATGATCGCCCACGAGATCGAGGTCGATCTCGTGCCGCAAGGCACGCTCATCGAGCGGATCCGGGCCGGCGGGGTCGGATTGGGAGGCTTCCTCACCCCCACCGGCCTCGGCACGCTGGTCGAGAAGGGCAAGAGGATCATCGAAGTCGACGGCAAGCGATTCTTGCTCGAGACGCCGATCCGCGCCGATTTCGCCCTGATCGGCGCGAAACAGGCCGATTACTACGGCAATCTCGAATATTCGCTGACCGCACACAATTTCAATCCGATCATCGCCCTTGCCGCCGACGTCGTCATCGCCGAGCCGCATACGATCGTGCCGGTCGGCGTCATCCCGCCCAATTCGGTCAAGACCCCCGGGTGCTGGTGACCCACTTGCTGGAGAGGGCTTTCTGATGGACCTCAGAGTTGTGGATCGCTTTACACCTTGTAATCATTATGTTTTACGGCGTTGCCCAAGGATTGCACCTTTGGGCGGACCCACAGCGGACCCGGGCAGCGCCGGCCAGCTTTCGGCGCGAATAAAGCAGGGGGCCAAACCAATGGTCAGAAGCAAAAGCCTCGCGGGCGCATGGCTCGCGCTCCCCATGCTGTGGTTGTCCGCGGCGGAAGCGAAAATGACCGCGATTTTCACCATTACCGATTTCCAATCGACGCAGGCGAGCGGCATCTCGACCAATATCGAAAGCGTAACCGGCTATTGGACGGAGGGGACAACCGCCGCCGACAATACGTCCAACGTCACCGTGGTCGAGGCTGGATTTGGCGGAACGGCTACCTACACTCTTACCGGACCCAAGAACGGACCGGGGTGGACGGTCACGAGCCAATATTTTTCGGGCTCAACTGCGAGCTTCGCCATCGATCCATTCGGACCGGGACCTGCTTCGACCGGCGTGCCGGTGAGCCTTACCGAAGAAGTTCTCTTTCACGATTCGGGGACGGTCACGATTACCGAGGAAACCATCGCATCGACGCCCGAGGCGTCCGACGCCAGCCGGTCGATCAGCCCTTGAAAGCCGCGCCCAAGCGCAGAGTGACCGCCGAGCGGAGAGCGACGCGCTGAGCTCTCTCGCCGATACGCTGGGCCTTCGTCGCAGCATGGTCACGATCTCGATCACGGCCGAAGCCTACCAGGCGATCACGGGACGGCCGCCACCGCCTTCGCTTCGCGACGACAGGGGTGGCTACCGGTTCATCGTCCGACCGCAAGACGCTCGATCGCCTGACGGCGCTCCGCGGCCCCGGCGAGAGCTACGGCGCGTGATCTTGAGGCTGGCGATGGGGTGACGGCGAGCGGTGATTCAACGAAAGGGAAGCCGTTCGCCGATGTCGCGGAAGCCGCCCGCGCTAGGGGTAAACACGACGTGGCGCCGCAGTTCGGACTCGAACCCGTTGAGCCACGCGAACCCAGAGAATCCAACGTAGGGGTTGGGCGGCATCCTCGGATCGTTCTGTTTCACGTTCGGACCATATTTTGCGAAATACCGGCGGAAGGCTAGCCGTCCCTCGTTGTAGCCTTTGTCCAACGCGTTCGTCATTGGCCTAGTCCTCAAAGGGCGAAGGCGGAGCCGGGGAAATCGCTTCGGTTTTGCGCCCAACATAGCACGGGATTCGGAATGGCGACGCGAGACGAACCCTCGCCCCAGCGCCGCGCCGTCGCGGATCGGCGGGCGCTTCATGGCGAAGCCCCGACGTCCAGACGATCGGGAGGGCAAGCCCCGCGCCAGGGAGGGCGGGCGCGGGGCGAGAAGCGCGCCCGATCCACCGCCGACCAGTCGATGCGCGCGACTTCGCGCACCATGCGGTAAGGGCGAGGCCACGCCAACTCACACAAATGCGGAGGGCTGAGCCGCCGCTGTCAGGGTCGTCCCTCGCACCAAGGGCTAAGTGCTCGATTGCCTCGGTCCTCGCCCGAGCGCAGCGCGCCCGCTTCCAGCCGCGGGATCACGTCGCTGTAGCTCTCGCCCGCCGGCGCATGGCGGCGAGGCGAGAGTAGAGCACTGATCCTGAGGCGAGGGGTCGAACCTCTCACGGCAAACCGCATCTAGATATGGGTGGTTCTCCCTAGACATTCAGGGTGCGCGTGTTAGCGTGCTGACGCCGCATGACGAGGGATCGGGTAGTTTCCTCGCGAACCGCGATAGACAGGGAGGCAGGCCGTGACAGCAAGAACCGCTCTCGCCTTGAGTTTTGCCTTGGCCGCATACGCAGCGCCGACGCTTTCGGCGTCGGCGGCCGTCACGCTCCTGCTTGCGGCCGGCGGGGGTGGAGGGTCGGGCGGTTTGGCCGGCGGCCCTGGCGTTACGGGCACTTCGGGCGTAGGGGGCGCCGGTTACGGGATGTCTGGTTATTATTCCGGAGCGGGAGGATCCGCCGGGAGCGGCGGAGGCGGAGGCGGACTCTTCGGCGTCGAGGACGGCGGCGGCGGGGGAGCCGGCTGGACCGGACCGGGCAGCAATGGCGCCGGTGGCCCTGGCAACTTTTCGGGCGTCGGCGGCGCCAGTCAGCCGACTTTCGCCGGAGGCGCCGGCGGAGGTGGTGCTGGCGCGGGCGGTTTCGGAGGCGGCGGCGGCGGCGGAGGCGGCGGCGGCGGTGGAGGCGGCGGCGGCTATTCAGGCGGCGGTGGCGCCGACTCGTTTGGCGGCGGAGGCGGCGGATCGTACGCGGCCGCATCCATGAGCGGGGTCATCAGCGTCCAGGGCGAGAATGGGAACGATGACTATACCACCCGCATTGGGAACAACGGCGAGGTGACGATCGGCAGCGCGACGTTCGATTACACGGGCGCATACGTCACCTACACAATCACCACGACAACGTCGTACGAAATTGTCGCATACGGCGCCCAGGGCGGGGGATCTTTCACGGGGCAGCTTGGCGGCTATGGCGCCGAGATTGGCGGCGACATCCCTCTCTTGGCCGGCACGGTCTTGGGGATCGTGGTTGGCGGGGCGGGAGGAACTGCGGTCGACCACGGCGCCGGGGGCGGGGGAGCTAGCTTCGTCTGGATCGTCTCCGCGCCTGTAGTCCCCAAATCCTCTACCTGGGCGATGATGCTGGTCGGCTTCGCGGGACTTGGCTATGCCGGATATCGGGCCCGCAACAGGATGGCAGCCGTCGGCTAGCGCAATCCTTCGTCAGCCCCCAAATCCCCGCCCGAGCGCGCCTGCGCCCGGCGCCGGCGGACGGCGCATGACCACAAAGCCGTCGCACTCGAGGCGCGCGATCAGGCGCTCCGCGACGATGGACGCCATCAACTCGGCCGATTGCGCCTTGGCTAAGCGGCCGTCGCTGGTCAGCGCGTAGGCGATGCACGCGCGCAGATCTTCGGCGCGGGCAGGCGTCAGGTCGTCGGGATCGGGCATGCGCGAGACGATAGCGGAACAGAGGCAACGAAACAAGAACAAGCTCGTAGATCGCCTTAAGTTCTGGTTTGTCATGCCATTTTTTTGTGACAGATTTGGCTCTGAGAGGCTGGGTTCTTATGGCCAATGAATAAATCCGCCCGATCGATCCCATCCTCGCGCTGGCCGCCGAAGTGGTGATCGCCGAGCCGCATATGATCGTCCCGGTCGGCGTGATCTCGCCCAATTCGGTCAAGACCCCGGGCATTCTGGTGACCCACCTGTTGGAGAGAGCTTTCTGATGGACGCCAAGGAAGTCATCGCCCGCCGGGTCGCCCAGGAGGTGAAGCCGGACATGCTGGTCAACCTGGGCATCGGGCTGCCGAGCCTGGTCGCCCACTACCTGCCCAGGGACGTCCATGTCTTCTTCCAGGCCGAGAACGGCGTGATCGGTCTCGGCCCCCGTCCGCCCGAGGGCATGGAGGACCCGGATCTCACCGACGCCGGCGGCGGCTTCGTCACCGCAATGCCCGGCGCGGCCTCGATCGACAGCGCGATGAGCTTCGGCCTCATCCGCGGCGGGCATCTCCACATGACCGTCCTCGGCGGCCTCGAAGTCGACGAGCGCGGCTATCTCGCCAACTGGATGGTGCCGGGAAAGATGGTTCCCGGCATGGGCGGGGCGATGGATCTCGTCACCGGCGCGAGGAAGGTCGTGGTGGCGATGGTCCACACCGCCAAGGGCGGCCACAAGATCGTCCCGCGCTGCACCCTGCCCCTGACCGCGACCCGGCGGGTCAGCCTCATCGTCACGGAAATGGCGGTCATCGAGCCGACCGAGGCCGGCCTCGTCCTGCGCGAGCGCGGGCCGGGCGCCTCGGTTGAAGACATCCTCAAGGCGACTGGCGCCGAACTCATCATCGACGCCGAGCCGCCGGAGATGTCGCTGAACTGACGGCGTTGCCGCAATGTTCGCCCGGCAGAACGCTCGCGTCCCCTTCTCCCCTCCGGGAGAAGGGCCAGGGATGAGGGCCTTGAGGCCGAGCCTGTGCGAAAAGGCGCCGCTGGCCACGCTCGGCTCCAAAGCTTGTTTCTCCGCTGCGAACGATGGTCCGGAGCGTGCAAAAAGCCCCCAGACGGGGCAGCGCAAAAAAAATTCCCTGCTCCGGCGAAAAAATTCCCTGCTCGGGCAGAAAAAATTCCCTGCTCGCGCGAAACAATTCCCTGCCCGGGGTCCCTGCGCAACCTCCTGTTCGGACGCGCTTTTCTCCGCCCGTTTCGCGGCCTTCAGGAGAGGTTGGCGGACCGCGTCCGATTCCACCGATTCCCAATGCGCTCTAGTCAGGCGGAGACGGCCTTCCGCGACGTCCGATATTCTGCAAAGCTAGGCCCACGAGACCCAACAACGGCTTAGGCGCAGCGCCCAGAGTCGTGAGACCGCGCGCCAAACGCGGCCTTCACCTCAACGGATTTCGGTTTTTTCTTTTACATTTTCGAAAATCCGTACTATGCTCTGGTTTTTCGAAACTGTCGCCGCGTACCGCGGCGGAAAGCAAGCGCGGACATGGATACGGAAACGACTTCCCAGCCGGCGCGGCCCCGGCTCAATCCCGTTACCAAGGCGGAGCGTCGAGAACTCGACGAGCCGACCGATCATGCGCTGCTTCAACTCATCCGGCTCGAGGCCGCCACGTCCGGGCCGCAGAGGCGGTCCACGCCGGCGACTTCAAGGCGATCGTGCCCTATCTCAAGGTGCTCGAGGCGATCGACCGCGACCGGAAAGCCGGAGCGAGGGCAGCCGTATACGCCGCCGCCGCGTGGGAAAGACTGTTCGCGAAACTCAGCCGCGTCGCCGCCAGCCTGAAAGCCAAAGCTACCGCCGCGGCTGACCCGGCTGACCCGGCTGCCCCGCCCGGCGAGGCTGCTTCGTCGTGAAGCCGGCCGAGGAAGCGGGCCTTTCTTTCGCGCAGAGTCTCCGGATTCAGGCATAAGTCATTGAACAACAATAGTGACATGGCCGCGACGTCTTCCATCAGGGACTTGGAATCCCTTCCACTGGATTTTCTTTTCCTGCGCTCCGGCTTTGATTTCCTGCGGCGGGATTTTGCTTTCCTGCGGCGGCCCTTGGCGATCCTTCATGCCTCGCCCCCCTGCGCGAATAGAATCCGCTTGCCGAACAAGCCGTGAACAACTAGGGTTTGTTCGTGATTTGTTTACTGCCGGACGTGATTCTTCGCCCCAACCGGGGCCGAAAAGCGAATCGCAAAACGGCCGTTGTGGAGGGCAATTGATGCTGACCAGGAAGCAGAGCGAGCTGTTGCGCTTCATCCATGAGCGCCTCCAGGAGTCGGGCGTGCCGCCGTCCTTCGATGAAATGAAGGAGGCGCTGGACTTGCGCTCCAAATCCGGAATTCATCGCCTCATCATGGCGCTCGAGGAGCGCGGCTTCATCCGGCGGCTCGCCAATCGCGCCCGGGCGATCGAGGTCCTCAGGCTGCCCGAGTCGGCGACCGTATCGGCCCCGCGGACGCAGAGGTTTTCGCCCAGCGTCATCCCGGGCAATCTCGGACGCCTCCGGCCCCAGCCGCCCTCGCGCGACGCGGACGAGCGCCATGCGGTCATGGTGCCGCTCATGGGCCGGATCGCCGCCGGCACCCCGATCTCGGCCATCCAGACGCGGCTCGAGACCTTCGCCATGCCGCCGGAATTTCTCGGCGGCGGCGAGCACTTCGCGCTTGAGGTGCGCGGCGACTCGATGATCGAGGCCGGAATTCTGGAGAACGACACGGTTGTCATCCGCAAGCAGGATACGGCCGAGACCGGCGATATCGTCGTCGCGCTGATCGATGAGGAGGAAGCGACCCTCAAGCGATTGCGCAAGCGCGGCGCCTCGATTGCGCTCGAGGCCGCCAATCCGGCCTACGAGACCCGGATTTTCGGCCCGGATCGGGTCCGGGTGCAAGGGAAGATGGTCAGCCTCATCCGCCGCTACTGAGCTTGCGGCCGGCGGAGGAAGAGGGAGGCCGGCAGAACGCGTCATGCGAGGACTGCTCGATTATCGCGTTCTGGCCGGCCAGCCCTGCGAGCGCCGGATGCGGCGGGAACCGGCGCCCGCGGGGCGTCTCTTTCGGAGCGCGCCTGGCGAACGGATGAAACGATACCTCTCAGCGCCTGCAGCGCAACAATAATCACAGAATTAGAATCATTGTCATGGTATTTACCTCAATGAAGTCAGTTAATCCTTACGTTACGTAAGCTTCATTCTCTGTAAGGTTCGGATTTATACGTGACGACACTTTCCGCGCAGTGAACCATACATTTTAACTGACTGCGAGGCGAGCGCGATTCCGTCGCCGTCGGCGCCTTGTTGGCGCCTTCTTTGCGGCCGCTTGCTTGCCCCGCGCCGGTGCGTCAGCATGCGGTGCGGAGGTGATTCGTGGCGCAAGCCGATGCGTTTGGTGCCGATTTTGATTGCGTTCAGGCGGTTGGCGAACCGGCTTTCACCGTCGATCTCGACGGTTTCGAAGGCCCGCTTGACCTGTTGCTGGAGCTTGCCCGGCGCCAGCGGGTCGACCTCGCGCGCATCTCCATCCTGGCTCTCGCCGAGCAGTATCTTGAGTTCGTCGAGGCCGCCCGCAAACTGCGCCTTGAGCTCGCCGCCGACTATCTGGTCATGGCTGCGTGGCTCGCCTTTCTGAAGTCTCGCCTGCTTCTTCCCGCACCCCCACAGCCCACGGATCCGGACCCCTCGGCGCTTGCGGAGGCTCTCGCCCGGCGCCTTCGCGCGCTCGCTGCGATTCGCAAGGCGGGCGAATTCCTGGTCAACCGGCCTCGCCTCGGCCGCGACTTCTTCGGCAGGGGCGAGCCTGAACCCGTCGAGACGTCGCGCCGGATCAGCTACCAGGCGAACCTCTACGACCTTTTGGCGGCTTATGCCCGGCAGGCCCAGCGACATGCGCTCGCGCGCGTACGTTTCAAGACGCGGGACGTCTGGTCTCTCGCCGAGGCGCGCCAAGCGTTGACCCAACTCATCGGCGGCCAATCCGACTGGCAGGCTTTCGACGATTTTCTGCTTGAAGCTTGCGCCAATTCCGAACTGCGCCGAAGCGCGCGCGCATCCGCCTTTTCGGCCTCGCTCGAGCTTGCGCGAGAGGGCCGGCTTGAGATGCGTCAGGAGAAGCCCTTCGCGCCGCTCTGGCTCCGCTCGATAAGTCCGAGTCCCGCTGAGGAGCTCACCGCTTGACCGCCGCCCATCCGTCCGTCGATCGCGGCTGCGCCGCGTTCGCCAACCGCGACCGGCGCGATCGCCCGGCATTCGCGACGCTTCCCGCCGGGACCCGTCGCTCTCCTTCAAGAAAGGCGCTCCATGGGACGCACGATCGCCGCGGATAACGTCGCTCAACTGTTTCGTCCGATTGCGCCCGGAGTGTCGCCAGAGGACGTGCGGATCGCCGAAGCGATGGTGTTCGCTTCGGCCGAACCGCTCGAGGAATCGACGATCGCCGCGCGCCTTTCGGAAGGCGCAGACGTCGCGGCGGTGATGGAGGAATTGCGCCGGCTCTACGAGGGGCGCGGCGTCAATCTCGTTCGGGTTGCGCGGCGATGGATGTTCCGCACCGCAGGCGATCTTGCCTGGCTTATGGCTCGCAACCGCGACGAGAAGCGGAAGCTCTCGCGCGCCGCGCTCGAGACGCTGGCCATCGTCGCCTATCATCAGCCGGTCACCCGCGCCGATATTGAAGAAATTCGGGGGGTCGCAGTGTCGAAAGGCGCCCTCGACGTTCTGATGGAAGTCGGCTGGGTGCGCATGCGAGGGCGGCGAAAGGCCCCGGGGCGGCCCATCACTTACGGGACGACGACCGAGTTTCTGGTTGAATTCGGCCTTGATGCGATTGCGGACCTGCCCGGGCTTGACGAGCTTAAGGGCGCAGGATTGTTCGACGGAAAACTGCCGGTCGGCTATAACCTTCCGCAGCCGGACGACGCGCCGGCGCTCCGCTCGGACGAGGACCCGCTTGACGACCCCTCTGCGCTTGAACGGGCCTGGTCGCCCGTCATGACAGACGAGACCCGTGGAGAGTGAACGGGGCGGCTCGCATCGGTAGACCGGCGCGGAGTTTGGCGCCGTCACGAAAGCGCCGAAAACGCGGCGGATTCTGCCGAGCGTGGTCAGCCCGTGGAGAGACCATGGTTTTCCGATTAACTGTTGGCGCAGCCGCCGTCCTCTGGGCTTCCGCGGCCGCGCTTGCCGAAACTTCGCCGGTTCTGCCGCTTGTTTCTCATCGCGCAGCCTATGACATTTCCCTGGTTGACCCGTCAAACCCGCCGACCACGCCCGCGCAGGCCCCAATATCGGCGACAGGTCTGATTGCTTACGAATTTCGCGGCTCGGCTTGCGAGGGCTACACGTCCAATTTCCGTCAAATGACCGAAATGGAACGCAACGAAGGCGATCCGCTATCGATGCAAGTGAACGCCATGTCGTTCGAGGAGGCGAACGGGAAGTCGATGCGTTTCCAGATCGACTCCCAAGGCCTGCAGGAGACCCAGCCCGTCGCCGGGACCGCCACGCGCGGAGCGGACGACGACATGCGCGTCGAATTGACCAAGCCGGTGACCAAATCGCTTGATTTCGGTCATGACGTCCTCTTTCCCACCCAGCACATCGAACGTCTGATCGACGCGGCCAAGAATGGCGGCGGCGCGATCCAGGCACGCGTTTACGATGGGTCCGACACCGGCGCGAAAATCTTCGCCACCATGTCGGTGATTGGAAAGGAGGAAACAAAGCCAGGGGAAGACGCACAAACCGCCACCGAACTCGGAGGCGTAAGGCGATGGCCGGTAGTGATCTCCTATTTCGACGAAGCGGCGACCGATTCCGCCCCCGAATACACGCTTTCTTTCGACCTTTACGAAAACGGCGTCTCCGGCAGCCTCAAGCTCGACTACGGCGCGTTCGCCCTCCACGCCCGCCTGCGCAAACTCGAGATTCTGCCGACTTCGGGCTGCGCCAAATAGGGTCGAAGCTCACTTTGTTCTCGACGTGGCTTGAAAGGTGAGACCTCGCTGAACGGCTGCGGCGCCAAATCGGTCGCGTAGGCTCGCGATCGCCGCCTCGCGAAATTTCTCGCGATCGCCGTCGCCGGCGATCAAGTCGCCCGCGTCTGCCCCTTGGCCAGGCGCGATGTAGGTCGCGGCGATGCCCAGCAGGCGGTAAGCCATCCCGTCGGGTTGGGCGTTGAGCAGCGGGCGCGCCGCCTCGAACAGCCGCGGCGCAAGTTGCGTCGCCTTGATCCCGACGCGGCTGCGCGTGCGCAGGCTGAAGTCGGGCAAGCGCAGTTTCAGCGTCACGCCCGAGGCCGATAGGCCCTCCTTTCGCAACCGCGCGGCCACGCGGTCGCACTGGGCGAGCAAGATGCGGGTGAGTTCAGATTTATCGCTGATGTCGCGGTCGAAGGTCGTCTCGCTCGAAATGCTTTTGGTTTCGCGCTCCGGGTTGACCGGGCGATCATCGCGGCCCTGCGCCAGACGCCATAACCGGAAACCGTCGTCGCCCAGGCGCGACACCGCCGCCCGTTGGTCGATCCTCTGCAAATCGCCGATCACGCGAAAACCCAATCGTTCGAGCCGCTCCCGCCCGATCCTGCCTACGCCCCATAAGAGCCCGATGCTCTGCGGCGCCAGCCAGGTCTTTGCTTCGACCCGGGCAATCAAGGCGAAGCCGCGCGGCTTATCGAGATCGGAAGCGAGCTTCGCCAGAAACTTGCAATAGCTGAGCCCGACTGAAACCGTGACCCCGATCCCGGCTTCGACCTGGCGGGCGAAGCGCGCGAGCGTTTCGGCGGCGCTCGCTCCGTTGGATCCCTCGCAGCCCGTCAGATCCAGAAAGGCCTCGTCGATCGACAGCGGCTCGACCAGGGGCGTGAGCTTCAGCATTTGGGCGCGAATTTCGCGGCCGACCCGCGCATATCTGGCCATGTCGGGCGGCAATACAATAGCATCGGGACACAGCGCCCGGGCGCGCGACATCGGCATCGCCGATCGTACGCCAAAGGTGCGGGCGACGTAACAGCAGGTCGCAACAACCGCGCGCGGACCCGCACCGCCGACAATCACCGGCTTGTCTCTGAGAACGGCGTTGTCGCGCTTCTCGACCGAGGCGTAGAACGCGTCGCAATCGACATGGGCGATCGTGAGCCCGGCGGCGGCCGCAAGATCAATCGTCCGCGGCGATCCGCAATAGGCGCAACGGATCGATTCGCGGGGACAGCGCCTCATGCAATCGCGGCAGAATCCGATCATTGAGGCGTCCGTCACCGGTCGTCGAAGCGCGCCGGCCCGCATAGCGCCTCGTGCGCCCGCACGATCGTCTCCGGCTCAAGTTCGGCGTCGGCGGCGAAGCGGAGGAGAAGCTCTTCGTCGGCAAGCACATACTCGAGCACCGAACCGTCGAATCCTGGAATCCCGGCCGCCTGTCGCAGGTTGTGAGGGCCAAGTCCGGTAAGATCGAGGAATCGCCGCAGCCGCTCCGGGTCGACCGCGAGGAAGGTCAGCGCCGACGCCGCCAACGACCGGCTAAAATCATGGCTAACGGATTGCCGGGGTTTCGACGAATGGCGCATAATCCGATTCTCCTTTCGTAAATGTCTCGCCATTAGCTTTCGGGAGCGAGCCGGCGGAATTTGCGCTCAATGGAACCCTCAATGCCCAAGACCGTGCTCATCGTTGAGGACAATGAACTCAACATGAAGCTGTTCAATGACCTCGTCGAGACGCGCGGCCATCGAATCGTGCAGACGCGTTCCGGCATCGAAGCGGTCGATCTGGCGCGTAAGCACCGGCCCGATCTCATCCTCATGGACATTCAGCTGCCAGAGGTCTCCGGTCTCGAGGTCACGCAATGGCTCAAGGATGACGAAGAGCTGCGAACAATACCCGTCGTTGCAGTGACCGCTTTCGCCATGAAAGGCGACGAGGAAAAAATTCGGCAGGGCGGCTGCGAAGCTTACCTGTCAAAGCCGATCTCGGTCGCCAGATTCTTCGACACCATCGACCATTTTCTTGGGCCGGGTGTCAAGCAATGACGGCTCGCGTCCTGGTCGTCGATGATGTCCTTTCTAACCTCAAGCTCCTCGAAACCAGACTGAGCCTCGAATATTTCGAGGTGCTGACGGCAACGAACGGTCCGGACGCGATCGCGATCTGCAAGAAGGGCGGCTGCGATATCCTTCTTCTCGACGTGATGATGCCCGGCATGGACGGCTTCGAGGTTTGCCGACGGTTGCGCGCCACGCCTGAGACGGCCCATCTGCCGATCGTTCTCGTGACCGCGCTCGACCGGCCTGCCGATCGGGTGCGCGGTCTCGAAGCCGGCGCCGACGATTTCCTGACCAAGCCGGTAGATGAAATCGCCTTGATCGCACGCGTTCGGTCATTGGCTCGAACTCAAGTTCTCGATCGACGAGCTGCGCAGCCGCGCTGCGCATAGCGCGGCGACCGGCGCGGGCGAATCACTTGAAGCCTTGAAACCGGATGCCTCAGGCCGGGGACGTATTCTGCTTGTCGACTGCCCCCGAAGTTCCGTCGACCGGATCGTGAAAGCGCTGTCGCCGCACCATGATGTTATCCCGGCCGCCGAGCCGAGTGAGGCGCTCGCCAGGGCGTGCGACGAGAATTTCGATCTGATGATCGTCAGCCTTGCTACCGGGGCTTTCGACGGGTTGAGGCTGTGCAGCCAGGCGCGCTTGAACGAGCCCACACGAAACCTGCCGATCCTCCTTATCGCTGACCGCGAAGATCGCCAGAAGGTTCTGCGCGGCCTCGAACTTGGCGTGAATGATTACCTGTCCCGTCCGATTGACCGAAACGAACTGCTGGCTCGGGCGCGTACGAATGTGCGGCAGAAACGATATGCGGATCGATTGCGCCAATCCGTGCGGCAATCCGTGGAGATGGCTCTATTCGACCCCCTGACCGGTCTCAACAATCGCCGCTTCCTTGAGCGCCGCCTTCCCGCACTGATCGAAACGTCGCGTCAGCGCGGAGCGCCCCTCACGATGATGATTCTCGATATCGACCATTTTAAGCTCGTCAACGACACCCACGGCCACGACGCGGGCGATCTCGTGCTCAAGGGCTTCGCCGCCGAACTGCAGCAGATGGTTCGCGGCGGCGACCTTGTCTGTCGGTTTGGCGGAGAAGAATTCGTCGTCGCCATGCCGGGCGTCGATGCAGGCCGCGCGGCGCGGATGGCGGAACGCACGCGCCGGACCATAGAACACAAGGAGTTCTTGATCGCAGGCGCCGGTGCGGTATCGATCACCGTGTCAATCGGTCTCGCCGATTTTCGCGGCGAGCGGGATTCTACGGAACTCTATCGTCGCGCCGACCGCGCGCTCTATGCATCGAAGTCGGCGGGCCGCAATCGGGTGACCCTGGACGCCGCTTGATCGGCAAGACCCGCTGGACGCAAAAAGGCCAAGGGCCGCACGCTCCCCTTCAGGCGAGGCCAAGCTCCGCCGTGATCTGAGCAAACTCCCGCTCCCCCCGCTCGACGTCGAATGGCTGGGGCGCCGATATGGCGGCCAGGGCCGATCGGGCGCGGCGCAACGAAGGGCCTGAAAGCGGAGGCGAGGCGGAGGCCACGGCGCGAGCCTGATCGAGTTCGCCATTGCAATGGAGGACGATGTCAAGGCCGGCGTCGATGATCGCTGCGGTCCGATTTTCGTAAGGACCGTCCAAGGCCTTCATCGACACGTCGTCGCTTAGGATCAAGCCGTCAAACCCGATTTCACCGCGCATCACCTCCGCAATCACGATTGGGGACGCCGTCGCCGGTTGCCGGGGGTCGATGGCCGTATAGAGGACGTGTGCGCTCATCGCCATCGGCAGGTCGTTGAGCGCGAAGAACGGTGCGAAATCGCGTTTGAGGTCGTGGCGCGCGGCTTCGACGACGGGCAGCTCGTGGTGGCTGTCAGCGCGCGCGCGGCCATGCCCCGGCATATGCTTGATGACCGGCGCGACGCCGCCGGCCAGCAATCCCTCGGCGACCGCCCGGCCCATCGCTGTGACGCGCTCGGGCCGGCTGGAGAAGGCCCGGGACCCGATGGCCGCGTGCGTCCCAGGCTCGGCGACGTCGAGCACCGGCGCGCAGTCGACGGTGATCCCGGCCTCGGAGAGATCAAAGGCAATGAGGCGAGCGACAAGATGCGCGGCCGCCTCCGCTCGCGAGGCCTCGAACCCCGCCTCAATCGCGGCTGCTGCGGGGTAGGCGCGCCAGTGGGGCGGCGCCATGCGCTGAACCCGGCCGCCCTCCTGATCGATCAGAACAGGCGCATCGGCGCGGCCGACGCAGTCCCGGAACGATCGCGTCAGCGCGCGCAGCTGACCGCGATCGGCGACATTGCGCTTAAAGAGGATCAGGCCCCATGGGTCTTCGCGACGAAGGAACACGCGTTCCTCCGCGCTGAGCGTAAGGCTCGCGCAGCCGCAGATGAACGCCTTCGGCATCCGGGGCTCCGCGCTCAAGTCCGCCAAAACCGGCGGGCAGCCTCGCTCACTTGGCGATGAAGCACTCGCCGCCCTCGCCTTTCAGGCGAGCGCAGAGCGCCGCGGCGTCGGCCTTGGTGAGCCCAACCACCCGCAAGCGATAGATCGTCTCCCCGTTGACCACCGCCTTGTGCACGCCGATGGGGGAGCCGCTGAGCTCGGCGCCGTACTTGCCGCTCAGCCGCGCCATTTCACTCTTGGCTTCCGCTTCCGATCTGGGCGCCGCGAGTTGAACGGCCCAACCGCCCGAGGCGGTCGCAGCCGTTGCGTCGACGGGAAGCGCCGAAGAGGCCGGCGGCGTTGCCGTCGCCTCCGTTGCGGCTTGGTCGGGCTTAGGCTTCTTCGCCGCTTTTTCCGCTGGTTTGGCTGGCGTGGCCGGTTGCGCCGGGCCGCTAGGCGTTCGCGCATTTGCATCGGGCGCGGTCGTGTCGGTCTTTGCGACCGCCACTCGGGCGGAGGACTTCGGCGAAAGCTTGGTCGGCAATTCGAGTTTGGGCGTCGAGGGCTCCGCGGCCGCGGCCGGGATCGGGGCGGGCGTCGAGGCGGGCGGCGTGGCTGGGGCTGTGTTTGAAGCCGGGGCCGCATCGCTCGCCGTATTTGGCGCAGGGGCGAACGGCTTCATTGGGGCCTCTGCGGGCGCCGGACCGCCCAGGTTCTGGGCTGGCGGATTCAAGACGGCGATCGGCGTTCCGTCCGGGCGCAAGGAAACCGTTCGCACCGGCTTCGGATCGGGGAACTCCGCCGTCACGGCGGGCGGAGGCGCAGCGGGCGGAGGGACGAGCGGCGTATTGGTCGTGGCGGCGACCGGCGTCGTGTTCAATGCGCCGCTCGGAGGCTTGGGCTGGTCCGCGGCTGCCGGGGGATTGGCCGGCGGCGGAGAGGGATTCGCCGGAGCCGGAGGCGGATTGCCAACCGACGCCTCCGCCTTCAGATCGACAGGCTGCTCTTCAGAATTGACGACTTTGACAGATCCTGGCTTGGCGCTGTCCTTGAGGATCGACGCGCCCGTATCATTCGAGGCGCTAACCGTCTCGTCGCTCTGCGGCTGCACTTTGGTCGGTCCCTGAGCCGCAGCGATGAATGGCGGCTGCTTCGGCAATCCAGGCACGCCGCCCCTGAGTGCGAACACCGCGCCGATCATCGCCAAGCCCGCGACCGCGAGCGCGGAAACTGCTAGCTTCCAGCGCAACGGTCGCCGGTCAGGGGCCGACCCGCCTGCCTCGGGGTCGTGAGACCGGGGGGCGTCGAACTCGTAATCTTGCCGAGCCGCGCGATCGGCCTCCGACGCCGCAGGAACCATGGCTTCCGTTTCGTCGAATGTGGGCCGCAGCGCCGCCGCTTCGATCGGCCGCTGGGCGTCCGGGCTCGCGCGCTCGGCTTTGGCGCCGCGCCGCGCAGCCGCATCGCCGTTGGCCTCGGCCGACTCGACAAGGCGCGCAAGCTCGAGGAGCGGGTCTTCGATGTTGGCTTGCTGGGCGCCTGCGGCGCGCAAACGCCGCTCGAATTCTTCGAGGTTGATGTCGTCGCCCGCCCGTGACCCGGAAACGCCCATTTGGTCCTCTTTCACTGCGGATAATGGCCACAGGCGCCCAAGGCGCTGGCCATTGTGACAATCCGCTAACGCATCTCCTCCGGGGCGCTAACCCCCAAAATTGACAGCGCGGAGGCCAAAACAAGGCCGACGCCCGCCACCAAGGACAGTCGCGAATACGATAATTTTCGCTCATTTTCATTAACGAAGCGCAAATCGCGGGCGTCCTTCCCCCGGTTCCAGTGGGCGTGGAGTCTCGTCGCGAGCTCGTGAGCGAAGAACGCGATCCGATGCGGCTCGTGCGCGTCGGCGGCCTGCAGCACCACCCGGGGGTACTGGGCCATGACCCGCATCAGTTCCCGCTCGCCATCGTCGGTCAGGAGCGAGAACTCGGCTTTGCTCAACGCCTGAGGATCGAGGTCAATGTCAGGGAAGACCGCCTTGCCCTGTCTTAGGACGCTGCGGGCGCGGGCGTGAGCGTATTGCACATAAAAGACCGGATTGTCCTGGCTCCGCTCGATCACCTTCGCCAGATCGAAATCGAGCGGCGCGTCATTCTTGCGCATCAGCATCATGAACCGGACGGCGTCCGCGCCGACCTCCTCCACGACCTCGCGAAGCGTCACGAAGTCGCCGGAGCGCTTCGACATCTTGACCGGCTCGCCCGCCCGCATGAGACGCACGAGCTGGCACAGGCGCACCTCGAGCCTCGTCTTTCCGCCCGAGAGCGCGGCGACCGCGGCCTGCATGCGTTTGACGTAGCCGCCATGGTCGGCGCCCCACACGTCGACCAGGGTGTGATAACCCCGATCGATCTTGGTCTTATGATAGGCGATATCGCCGGCGAAATAGGTATAGGAGCCGTCGGACTTGATGAGCGGCCGGTCGACGTCGTCGCCGAACTCGGTCGAGCGAAAGAGCGTCTGCTCGCGATCCTCCCAGTCCTCGCCGCCGCCGCCTTTGGGCGGCGGCAGCCGTCCCTCATAGATCACGCCTCGCGTGCGCAGCCAATCGATCGCCTCGCGCACCCGGTCCGCGCCGCCGTCGGCCCCGCTGAGCGCGCGCTCCGAGGCGAAAACCTCATGGGTGATGTTGAGGGCGGCGAGATCGGCGCGGATTATCGCCATCATCGCGTCGGTCGCGCGCTGGCGAGCTTTCGGCAGCCAGTCCGCTTCCGGCTCGTTTTTGAGCGCCGGGCCGAACTCGCGCGCCAGCGCCTCGCCGACCGGTTTCAGATAGTCCCCGGGATAGAGCCCTTCGGGGATCGGGCCGATGTCTTCGCCCAAAGCCTCGCGATAGCGCAGGAAGGCCGAGCGAGCCAAAACGTCGACCTGGCCGCCGGCGTCGTTGACGTAATATTCGCGCGTGGCTTCTCGGCCGGAAAAGATCAGGAGGCTGGCGAGGGCGTCGCCGAACACTGCGCCGCGCGCGTGGCCGACATGCATCGGCCCGGTCGGGTTGGCGCTCACATATTCGACGTTGACCGGCCCTCCGGCGCTCGGCGCGCCGACGCCGAAGCGCGCGCCCTGAGTGAGGACCGCCCGCAGCACCCGGTGGTAGACCTCGGGCTTCAGCATGATGTTGATGAACCCGGGTCCGGAGGCCTCGGCGCTGAGCACGTCTGGTTCGCGGGCGAGATCGGCGGCGAGGCTCGCGGCGAGCGAGCGCGGGTTTAGGCCCATCTCTTTGGCTTCGCGCGCATAGACCATCGCCGCATTGGTCGAGAGATCCCCATGCGCCGACTCGCGCGGCGGCTCGACCACGAAACGGCCGAGATCGAGGCCGCGGGGCAATTCTCCCGCCGCGATCCGTTTCTCGATCAGCCCGGCGAAGCGCGTCTGGAATTCGGCAAAAATGTTCATCTGTTCCACGCCGTCGGCGCTTCATCGGCGCAAGAGCGGGCGCCTCTATCGCAAGTCGACGGCGCCGTCAAAAAGGCGCGCATGCTCGGCGATCGCAAACCGGTCGGTCATGCCGGCGATATAGTCGGCCACTGCCCGCGCCGGCTCCCCGTGCCCGGCCCTCAAGGCCCAGTCGGGCGGCATGACGGACGGATCGGACAGGAAGGCCTTGAACAGCCGCCGGACGGCGGCGTCGGCGCGGTCGCGAACCTTCCGGACGTCGGGGTGGCGATACATTCGGGCGAACAGGAACGCCTTGACGTCGCGGTCGGCGGCATCGATTGCGGAAGAATGGCCGACGAGGGTCTCGCCGGCCGAGACGACCGCCTCGGGACTGTCGACTTTGGCGTGGGCGATCCGCCGCTCGCTCTCGCGGATTGCGTCCTCGATGAACCGGGTAATTACGCGCCGGGTGAGCTCGTGAACCATCCGCGGCTCTTCGAGCCCCGGATGAAGATCCTCGATCTCCCGAAGCAGTTGGTCAACGAAGGGCGCGGCGGCGCGGATCTCGACGATCGAAAACAGGCCAGCGCGCAGGCCGTCGTCGATGTCGTGGGCGTCATAGGCGATGTCGTCGGCGATCGCGGCCGCCTGCGCCTCGAGGCTGGCGTGGCGGCTGAGATCGAGCGACTGGAGTTCATCGTAGCGAAGGATCGAGGCCGGAACGCCGTGCGTGCGATAGCGCCTGGCGGGCGCGCCGGAGGGGTCGAGCAGCGGGCCGTTGTGCTTCACCAGCCCGGCCAAGGTGGGCTGAGTCAGATTCAGCCCGTCGAAGGCGGCGTAACGACGCTCGAGCTCGGTCACGATGCGCAGCGCGTGGCTGTTGTGGTCGAAGCCGCCATGCTCGGCCATGCAGGCGTCAAGCGCGTCTTCGCCGGTATGTCCGAACGGGGTGTGGCCGAGATCGTGGCCGAGCGCGATCGCCTCGGCGAGATCGTCGTCGAGCCTCAAGGCGCGGGCGAGCGCGCGCGCGATCTGCGCGACCTCGATCGTGTGGGTGAGGCGGGTGCGGAAATGATCGCCCTCGTAATTGACGAACACCTGGGTCTTGTGGGCGAGGCGGCGAAAGGCGGTCGAGTGAACGATGCGGTCGCGGTCGCGCTGGAATTCGCTGCGGGTCGTCGACGGCGGCTCGGCGACCAGACGTCCCGGCGCGCGGGCCGGGTCGGCGGCGTAAGGCGCGCGAACCGCCGCTCCGGCTTCGGCCGCTGCTCGATCCCTTGACATTGCGCTCTTCACCCGGCGTCCATATCTTGAGCGGGCGAGAGTTTTGGCGGCGCCGGCTCGGCGGCGCAAGCGATTAAAGGCGATGGTCATGAACGAAGCCGTTTCTCCCGCCCTCGAGGGCGTCTCGATCAGCGCCAGCGCGGCGCGGCGGCTCAACGCCATCCTCAAGGGCGAGGCAGGGGCGGCGCTCAGGATCTCGGTCAAGGGCGGCGGCTGCTCGGGGTTCCAATACGCCTTTGACGTCGAACGGAGCCGGGCGGACGATGACGTCGCGGTCACTCGCGACGGCGCGACGGTGCTTGTCGATCCGGTGTCACTCGAACTCATCAAGGGGGCCGAGCTCGATTTCGTCGATGACCTGATGGGGCAGTCGTTTCGGGTCAAGAACCCGAACGCGGTCGCCTCCTGCGGCTGCGGGGTCAGCTTCACGGTCTAGCCGCCGGCGGCGTCGAACCGCTCAGATGAGCTTCACTGTCGGCGGCAGTTGCTTCAAGTCCTCCCAGAACGCGTCCTTCTGGTAGCGCGCCAGAAGGTCCGGCGGGAGGATCGGCTTGCGCTCCCGCGCCTCGACCGAGCGGCCGACGTCGTGCAGGCCGGGCGTGCCGAGCCGCTGGTCGAACTCGATCATGTCGTAGCAGGGTTCGATATGCTTCGGGTCATGCGGGTGGAGCTCCTCGCCGATGAAGCCGTAGATCGCGGCCAGGGTTCCGAGTGGATTGGCTGTCAGGCTCTCGTAACGCACGATCAAGAGCCGGTCCGACCCCTCTCCGTAAACCACCTCGCGGAGCGCGTTATAGGCGAAGCCGAACATGCCGGCGGGCGAGGCCAGCCCCTCGACCCGCGAATAGACGGTGCCGCCCAAATCGTAATTGAAGATGCCAGAAAGCTCGAAGGCGTTGCGGCGGATGAGGCTCTCGACGCTGTCGAGGATCATCGCCGGGTTGCGGACACAGCAGATCACTTTGGCGGCGGGGAAAAGCTCGGCCAGCGCCGGCAGCTTGGTCGTCCAGCCGCGATTGGTGTCGAAGATCACGGTCTCCGGGGCGACCTCGGCGTAGAAGGCGTCGAAAACGGCGGTGAGCAGCCGCTTACGCACGTCGTTGTCGATGAACACCGAGCCTTCGTTGCGGGCGCTGGTCTCGGCGAGCATCGAGCGGAAGAGCGCATAGACCGGGCTGCTCATGCCGGCGACAAAGCCCGGATTTTGCCTGAGCAGCGCGGCGAGCAGGGTAGAGCCCGACCGCGGCAGGCCGGAAATGAAGTGGAGGCGGTTTTGCACAGGGGCAGCCTGTCACAAGAAGGCGGCGCAGGACGCGCCGGCCCCGCTATAGCGCCGAAGAAGAGCGCCGTCAGGCCGGATTCGGCTTTCGCGCGCGCAGCCGCGCTAGCCAGCCAAGTCCGGCAAAGCCCACGAGCGTTGTCGCCCAGGTCGAAGGCTCGGGCACGGACGGAACTCGGGGTCGAGACCAGGTCGATCGTGACGCTGCCGTCGCCAATGTGCTCGCCGGCGACCATCACGGGGTCCGTAAACGTCTGCGCGAGAAAGGACCCTCCCCCGCCGCCGCCCGAATAATTGGCTTCGGTGTATCCCTCACCTCCGCCGTCGCCCGAGTAGCCGCCGCCGCCGCCGCCGCCGTTGAAGCCGCCACCCCCGCCGCCGCCGAACCCTCCGTTCAACACCCCGCTGCCTGCGCCATACGACAGAATGCTTGGCGCGCCTTGTCCTGCGTTACCGACAATTCCCGAGGCCCCGCCGCCATGAACGCCGGCGCCGCCACCGCCGCCGTTGTTGCGGGACGCCCCAACGACGAGCCCACGCCACCTCCCTGGCCATCCGTCCCGCCTGGCCCGCCCCGAGCCAGCAAAAAATAGCCCGGGGTGCTCGGGGTCTCATAACCCTGGCCGCCGGAAGTGGTCGTGAGCCCTGGCCCGCCGAAGGTTCCGTAAGCTCCATGGCCGCCGCCGCCGCCAGACGCCACAAGCAGCGTGCTTCCTTCGAAGACGAAGCTGCCGCCGCCGCCGCCGCCGCCAAAGCTCGCCCCCGCTGTCGCTCCCCTACCGCCGACGACGATGGAGAGAACGGTTCCCGCGGAGAGCTCGATATCCCCGCCGACCTCGGCCCCGTTGCCGCCGCGGCCTCCTCCGCGCGCGCCGTAGGCCGTCAGGTCATAAATGCCGGTAACCGGGACCGTCCACGTGACCTCGGCCCCGGTGAAGGCGATAGTCTCAGGATGCGCCCCGCCGGCGCCGAGCATGATGGCCAGCGCCGACACCCCGGCCAAGAGCACGCGTTTCCGGAAATTGTGCTCCATGCGCCCGCCCCCCAAAATGCGACCGAGCCAGCGAAATCTTTGCAAAATCCCGGCGGTCAAATTCGACAATGGGCGCTTCCAGGAAGCGCCCGACAAGCTCGCAAAACCATTCGAATACGGAATATCGCCACAGTCAACAGTAAATGGCCGGATGAAAAATCGCGCGAATACTGGCGCACGACCAAGCAGTCTCTCCCGTCGAACCGCGCCGTCAGGCCGGCGTGCTCTTCCGCTTGCGGGACAGCGCCAGTGCGCCGAGGCCGGTGAAACCGGCGAGCATCATCGCCCAGGTCGAGGGTTCGGGGACAGCAACGGGCGCCGGAAAGACCAAGACCTCGCCGTCGCCGGTTTTCAGGCCCGCAAACAATTCCTGATTCGTGAGTATGCTCGACAGAAAGGAGCCGCCGCCGCCGCCGCCATAGGCCTGACCAAAGTTCGAACCGAACCCCGTGCCGCCGCCGCCGCCCCCGTTGTACCCGCCGCCGCCGCCCCGCCGCCTCGGCCTCCACCGCCGAGGCCGCCGCCGGCGGAGCCGTCGCCGCCAATCGGATTTGGAAACGATGCGCCACCGAAGCCGCTCATGGTGCCTGGAGCGCCGTTTCCCCCGGGCCCCTTCACGCCCGCGCCGCCGCCGCCATTGGCGACTAAACTGGTCCCCGCGGCGCCGCCCAACCCATTCTGGCCGCCTGCCCCGCCGAATTCGAATCCGTATCCCGCGCCGCCGCTGAGCCCGGCCAGTCCGGGACCTCCGTTCCCCTCAAGGCCGCCGCCGGCAGCGGCAAGGAGAGTCGTCCCGAGGAAGACAAAACTGCCGCCCCCGCCGCCCCCAGGGGCCCACGTGAAAGTCTATGGGAGTTTACGCGCCCCAATTCCCGTTGGAATGTCCTTGTGAACATACGTGAGCGTCGACATGGCCCTGTTCCTTCGTGCATTGACTTCCGCACGTAGCTCCTACCGGCCACGCAAGCTTGCTTGTGCACATGTGGTCGCAGTTTTTCGCGGCCTGCTGAGGGATGACGGTATCCGGTTGGGTGCATCGCAGCCGCTTCGCGGCCAGCGCCGCGAACAAGTGGTCGACGTACACGTACCTTCCGTTGCTATCTTTTGGACCTGGCCCCACCGGGCAGCGCAGCAAATGTTAGCTCAATCGCAGTCTGGGGCCAATAAGGGTTTCGAAAATCCTCATCAATCATGAATTTGTAAAAACGCCACCGCCTTGGATCAAGGGCCCGTCCCGCGGCCCGGCGGGGTGAAGGCCTACCTGGCCGCCTCGGCCGACAGCGCCCAGCCGTCGCCGCGGAGCCAGTCCGAGCGGCTCGGTTCGCCGCCGAAGCGCAGCGAGCGCACCCGCTCCGCGCCGCCCCGGCGGAACGCCTCGTCGAGCTTGCGGCCCATCGAAGGATCCTGCGCCCCTTCGCAGGCTATGAACACGACGCCTGAGAGCAAGCGGGCTGGCCATGCGGCGCCCTGGGCCGGCCGCGCGACCAGCAGCATCGCCCCAGTCGAACGCTCGGCCTGGAGCGGAAAGAGGAGCCTGCCGCCGACATTGAGCGCGTCGAGCCAGGCGCGAAGCGGATGCGATGCGGCGCAGTTGACGTAGATGCAGTCGGCCTTGGGGAGATCGTCGACGCCGGAGCACGCGCGGACTTCGACCTCAGGAAACCGGGCGAGGTTGGCTCTCGCCCGCTCGGCGATGTCTGGCTCGATCTCGTAGCCGATCACCCTGCCGCCCGGTCCCACGAGATAGGCGAGGATCGCGGTGTAATAGCCGGCGCCGGCGCCGATCTGGACGACCGTCTCGCCCTCCCTCACGCCGAGCGCGTCGATCGACTGCGCGTGAAGCGACGGCTGGCCGTTGTTGATGCCGCGCCGCGCGTCAATGCCGAC
Organism: uncultured Alphaproteobacteria bacterium; assembly: GCA_963794155.1. GTDB lineage: Bacteria > Pseudomonadota > Alphaproteobacteria > Rhizobiales > Beijerinckiaceae > Roseiarcus. Next base: position 226,549 of record CAWCCX010000018.1, read on the forward strand.
GAGGACGTCTTCATAGAGGCGGGCGGGGTCATCCGAGGAGGCTAGGCCAAAGAGACCGCCGGAGCCGATGCGCCATGGCGGCGGACCGGCGAAATCCTCGCGCGGGACGGCGGCGAAGGCGGCTTCGATCCTGGGATCGCGGACGCCGGCGCGGCGCGTGATTTCGGCGGCATAGGCTTGCCGGCGCTTGGCGATTTCATCCATTCCGACGTCCCAAGGTCAGGCTTCCATAATAGGCTGTCCTCATGAGACGCGCATGCCCGGGTTCAGCCTCCCGATCCTCTGTTTCACCGGCCTGAGCCGGGTCGGCGTTGATCTTTGTCAGTCTCGGACTGAAAATGCGCCGGGAGGAAATCGTTCATGCTCTGGACGCTCGAAGGAGGCTGCGCTTGCGGCGCGCTGCGATACCGGCTCGCCTCAAAGCCGATGTTCGTGCACTGCTGCCACTGCCGGGACTGTCAGCGGCAGACCGGCAGCGCCTTCGTGCTCAACGCGCTGATCGAAACGGATCGGGTCGAAAAGCTGTCCGGCGAGACGAGGGCCGTTGTGGTTCCGACCGACAGCGGGCTGCCGCATGAAATCCACCGCTGCGCCTCCTGCGCAACGGCGGCCTGGAGCTACTACGGAGGCCGCCACGCGCTCTCGTTCGTGCGGGTCGGCGCGCTTGACGAACCCTCAGAGCTTCCGCCCGACGTCCACATCTATACACGTTCCAAGCTGCCGTGGATCGCACTGCCCGCCTACGTCCCGGCCTTCGAGGTCTACTACGATTCAAGGACGCTCTGGCCGAAGGAGAGCCTTGCGCGCCGCAAGGCGATCTTCGGCTGACCGGACTTCAACGGCGGGTCGGAGTGGGCGACGTACTGGGCGAGCACTATCCGGGAGCTGGCGCCGTCGCTCATGAAGTCGGGCGCCATGACGCAAGAAATGATCGACGGATTCTACGCCGCCCATGGCGATCCGCATTACTGGACCAGCGTCATCACCTTCACCGCGACTTCGGGGCGCAAACCGGCGCTCATTTGAGTTCCGTTGCCGACCTCGGTAAACACCGCGCTCACGCGCGTGCCGACGGTCTGGACCGAAGTGATGATGACAAGCGCGATCATGCTCGCGATCAACGCATATTCAATCGCCGTCACGCCATCCTCGTTGTTCAGAAATCGGGCAAGGATCGCCATCATGCAGTTCCCTTCAGCTTCGCCCGGCGTCCAAGACTGCGCTTAGCGCCTTTGCATGCTGGCGAGCATCGCGCCGCACGCGTTAACGAACGCCTAGGCCGGGCGAATAAACAGCAGAGTTGCTTTGTATTGGTTCTCAAATCGTGTCGAGTAACGCTGCGCTTTGCTTGCGTTCCCGCGCGGCAAGCGCGTTCCCTGTTAGCGCGAAAATGTCCCTGTTCGTGTTAACCGACTCCCTTCGTGTCTCCGCGCAAATCCTTGTTCGGACGCGTGTTTCATCGTCCGTTTCGCGGCACCTCAATGCCTACCCCTCGAATGGGGTGTAAGCTCTCCGCTCTAGGTAGGACACGATGGCGGATAGCGTGCCGAATCGGTCGGGGCGGACCTTCTGGTCGGCCTTGACCCCGCACCTACGAGCCCGTCACGAGTTTGAATATGTCGTGCGCCGTTAGCGCGATAACGCAGACGGCGAGCAGAATCAGGATTAAAAGCCGCGCGCGGGCGACTGCGGCTGGAGCATTGGCCCTTCTTTCCTTGAACTCTTTCGAGAACGAACCCGACAAACCCAGAAGGTATGCCGAGATCAGTTCGAGCCCTGTGGCCGCGACTATTGTTGCCTCAACCTGGAAGCTTACCGCGAAGGATCCTCTCTCAGTCCCAACAAACGCGTAGATAGTGTAGAGGCTAGAAGCGCCCAGAAGGATGGCTCCGACGTAACGGGCGAAATTGCTGAATAGCAGGACGCCAACGAGGACAGCGACCCCCAACAGGACCCGGTCCACTGATTGGAGTTGCAGTGGCGCTGGGAGTTGAGCGAAAAAGGCTAACTCGCTTAGTAAAGATGTTACCAGCAGGCCGACGCAGAGCCAGTAGCTGGACTTCGTGATGGTTGCCACCGCCCCTAAGTTTGTCACAGCCATCCCCCAGCACCTGCCACTATCGTCCGCAAAAAACGTGTCCTACCTATAGTGGAGAGCTTACACTCGCCCCCCTACCCCTCGAATCGATTGCTCTTCGGAAAGCCTTTGGGCGGCAGGCGCCCAGCCTCGGCGCGATTGCCGATCCACTCCTTGAGCTCTCGCCGGTCGACGGTGAAAGTGCGTCCGGCCGAATCGCGCCAGGTCAGGCCGTCGGCGAGGGCGAAAACCTTCGCGTCGGATATGCCGCCGTCCCTATAGCGCTGAAGCCGTGTCCCCTTGCCCCGCCCCATTTCGTTGAGCTGCGGGAGCGGAAACACCAGGAGCTTGCGGTTCTGGCCGATGACGGCGACATGGTCGCCGGCGGCGGGGACGATGAGCGCCGCAGTCGCCGGCGCCGCGACGTTGAGGACGGCGCGGCCCTTGCGGGTTGACGACAGAAGCTCGTCGTCGCCGACGATGAAGCCATTGCCGTCGCTCGATGCGATCAGGCGCTTTGCGCCCGGCGAATGAGGCCAGACATCGACGATCGCCGCGCTCTCGTCGATGTCGGCCATGAGACGGATCGGCTCGCCCTGCCCTCGCCCGCCCGGCAGCTTGGCGGCTTCGACGGTGAACACCTTCCCGTCGCTCGCCAGCACCAGGATCTTCGAGGTCGTTTCGGCGAAGAACGAGATCTTGAGCCCATCGTCAGCCTTGAAGGTCGCCGAGGACAGGTCCGCGACCTGCCCTTTCAGCGCCCGAATCCAGCCCTTGTGCGACACAACCACGGTGACCGGCTCGCGCTCGATCATCGCCTCGGCGAGATCGGCGACCACGACTTCGGGCGCGGCTTCGAAACTTGTGCGCCGCCGACCCAGTTTCGTTTCGAGCCCGAACTTCTTTTTGACGTCGCGGATCTCGACCGCGATCATCTGCCATTGCTTTCGTTCGCTGGCCAAGAGCGACTCGATCGAGGCCTTCTCCTTCGTCAGGTCGTCTTGCTCTTTGCGCAGCGCCATTTCCTCAAGCCGGCGCAAGCTCCTCAAGCGGGTGTCGAGGATGTAGACGACCTGCGGCTCGGTCAGGCTGAAGCGGACCTTCAGCGCCTCCTTCGGCTCCTCGTCCTCGCGAACGATGCGGATCACCTCGTCGAGATTGAGAAACACGACGATCATGCCGGCCAGAAGCTCGAGCCGCTTGTCGATCGCCGCCAGCCGGTGGCGCGAGCGGCGCACCAGCACCTCGCGGCGATGGTCGAGCCATTGCCTGAGCGCTTCGCCAAGCGAGACGACCCTGGGCGTGACCCCGTCAACCAGCACGTTCATGTTGACCGAAACCCGCGCTTCGAGCTCGGTCAGCCGGAACAGGGACTCCATCAGCGTTTCGGGCTCGACCGCGCGGGTGCGCGGCTCGAGCACGATCCGCACGTCCTCGGCCGATTCGTCGCGCACGTCGGCGAGCAGCGGCAATTTGCGCTCATTGAGAAGATTGGCGATCTGTTCGATCAGCCGCGACTTCTGCACCCCGTAAGGGATCTCGGTGACGACCGCTGCCCAGCCGCCGCGGCCCAAATCCTCTTTCGTCCACCGTGCGCGCAAGCGAAAGGCGCCGCGGCCGGCGCGATAGGTGTCGATGATCGCGGCCCTGGAGTCGATGACGACCCCGCCGGTCGGGAAATCCGGGCCCGGCACGAACTCAGCGAGCGCTTCGGCGTCGGCGTCCGGATGGGCGATGAGGTAGAGCGCGGCGTCGCAGAGCTCGGCGATGTTGTGTGGCGGGATCGAGGTCGCCATGCCAACCGCGATCCCCTGCGCGCCGTTCGCGAGCAGGTTTGGCACCGCCGATGGCATGACGATTGGCTCTTGCGTATCGCCCGAATAATTGTCGCGCCAGTCAACCAAATCGTCCTCGACCCCCTCCATGAGAAGGCGGGCGACATCCGTCATCCGCGCCTCGGTGTATCGGTAGGCGGCGGCGTTGTCGCCGTCGATGTTGCCGAAATTGCCCTGCCCCTCGACCAGCGGATAGCGCGAGGCGAAATCCTGCGCCAGGCGCACCAGGGCCTCGTAGATCGCCTGATCGCCATGCGGGTGAAACGACCCCATCACGTCGCCGACGATCTTGGCGCATTTCTTGAAAGCCGAGCCCGGATCGAGCTTGAGGATGTGCATGCCGTAGAGAATGCGGCGGTGCACCGGCTTGAGCCCGTCGCGGGCGTCAGGAAGCGCGCGGCCCATGATGGTCGAGAGCGCATAGGCGAGATAGCGCTCTTCGAGCGCCTCGCGCAGGTTGACCTCGACGGGCGCGGGCGGAGGAGGCGGGGGCGGCGGAGCGTGTTTGGCCATGGGCTTGGGTTAGCGGGCGAGGCGAGTCGCAGCAAGGGTGGACGGCGGCGGACCAGGCGAGGGACCGGGCGACGCCATCTTGTTCCCGCGCGGCGGCGCCCCGCGAGGACTGCACAAGATCACGGCATCTTGATGCTGCTCAAATTCGCGCCATCTTGTCGCCGCCGTGCAGCCCTAGACTTGAACAAGGTTGGCTGAATTCGCCGCGCAACTGTTTCGGACGCTTGGAACCGGTTCAGTTTCGCGCAAGTTATCTTGCGAACCTTGGGCGTAACCGATCACACCTGTCGTGATGCTGACTGTCGCGCTTGCCAATTTGATTGGAGCGGCGGCAGGATAGCCAATCGAGTGAGTCGGGGCCAACGGCATGCATCTTGCTCCGACAGAGTGGTACAGTGTGGACTTGAGTTGAAAGGAGGAAAACTCCCAAGGTTCGGCATGAATCCAACTTAGCAACCCGTAAAGGGGACTGAGATGATTGCTCGAACCGTGGCGCTCCTATTCGCGCTTTCCGCCGGCGGCGCGGAAGCTCATGACTATTGGTCGGACGGGAAACCCATCCCGGACTGGGTGAAAGCCTCGTGCTGCGGCCCGGCGGACGCTCATCATCTTCGCCCCGACCAGGTTCACCGGATCTCCGACGAGTTTTACTCGGTCGACGGCTATGTCCGCCGGATACCCGTCGGGCAGGCGCTTCCCAGCCAGGACGGAGATTATTGGATCTTCTATCGGGATGACGGCGGCGGCAGCCAATCCGGGGTCTACTGCTTCTTCGTACCGATGGACTTCTGATTTCCGTTGGCCGTTTCCTCCGACGTTGATCCCGCGCCGGACAAGGTTCGGCGCCGGGACCGCCGACGTTCTGATCGTCAGTGGGCGATTTCGCCGCGATCGGAAGGGCCAGGATCCCCTCTGAGGCCGGTTTAGGCCGGGAGGGTGACGCGCCGCGCCTCTTCGCCTAAACGATGGCCTTGCGGCCCAGCGGAGTGCGTTCGCGGGCGAGGCCCGCGCGCCTCGCCCGCCGTCGTACGGCGTCAAGGCTCGCCGTTAGAGCGCGCCTTTTCTGAGGGGAGGAGCGGCGATGCCGCCGATGATATCCATCGCCGCCGTGACCAAACGCTACAAGTCCGGCCTGGTCGCGCTCGACAAGGTCGATCTGGAGATCGTCAAGGGCGAGATTTTCGCCCTCCTGGGGCCGAATGGGGCCGGCAAGACGACGCTGATCGGCGTCATCTGCGGCACGGTTTCGATGACTTCGGGCCGCGTCCTCATCGACGGCCATGACGTCGTGCGCGAATATCGCGCCGCCCGAGCGATGGTCGGCCTCGTGCCGCAGGAGATTGCGCTCGACATCTTCTCCACCGTCAAGAACTCGGTGTCGTTCAGCCGCAGGCTGTTCGGCCGCCCCGCCGATCCAGCGTTTATCGAAAGGCTGTTGCGCGACCTTTCCCTGTGGGACAAGCGCGACACGCGAATCGTGGAATTGTCGGGCGGGATGAAGCGGCGGACAATGATCGCCAAGGCTTTGAGCCACGAGCCGGACGTTCTCTTCCTCGACGAGCCCACGGCCGGCGTCGACGTCAATCTGCGCCGCGACATGTGGGCCTTGGTACGGCGGCTGCGCGCTGAGGGGGTCACCGTCATCCTGACCACCCACTACATCGAGGAGGCCGAAGAGATGGCGGACCGGGTCGGGGTCATCAACAACGGCCGGATCGTTCTGGTCGACGAAAAGTCGGCGCTGATGCGCAAGCTCGGCAAGCGCCGCCTGACGCTGGCGCTGGCGGCGCCGCTCCGGGCGCTGCCGAAGGAGCTCGCCGGCTGGCCGCTCGAACTCGAGGACGATGGCCGCCGGCTTTCCTACCGCTTCGATGCCTCGGCCGAAGACACCGGCGTGCCGACGCTTCTGCGCCGGCTCGGCGAGATCGGCGTCGATTTCAAGGATCTCGACACCACGACCACTACGCTCGAGGACATTTTCGTCGATCTCGTGGGACGGGCGGCGTGAGAGGTCCCGCAGCGATCAACCTCGACGGCGTCTTGGCGATTTATCGCTACGAGCTTCGGCGCACCGCGCGCACGATCTGGCAGAGCGTGGCCACGCCGGTGATCACGACCGCGCTCTATTTCGTTGTGTTCGGGGCGGCGATCGGCTCGCGCATCAGCGAGGTCGGCGGGGTGAGCTATGGCGCATTCATTGTGCCGGGGCTCATCATGTTGACGCTTCTAACTCAAAGCATCACCAACGCCTCGATCGGCATCTACTTTCCCAAATTCACCGGGACGATCTTCGAACTCCTCTCGGCGCCCCTGTCGTCGATCGAGGCGGTTTGCGCCTATGTCGGCGCGGCGGCGACCAAGTCGGTCGGCATCGGGCTCGTGATCCTGGCGACCGCGACCCTGTTCGTGCCGGTGCGCATCGAACACCCGTTCTGGATGGTGGCGTTCCTGCTTCTGACCTCGGTCGCGTTCAGCCTGTTCGGCTTCATCATCGGGATTTGGGCCAAGACCTTCGAGCAGCTGGCGGTCATCCCGGCCCTCATTGTCACCCCGCTCACCTTCCTTGGCGGCGCCTTCTATTCGATCGACATGCTGCCGCCGTTCTGGCGCGGTGTGAGCCTGTTCAATCCGGTGGTCTATCTCGTCAGCGGCTTCCGCTGGAGCTTCTACGGCAAGGGCGATGTCAGCGTGGCGGCGAGCCTGGGCTTCACCTTGCTGTTCATCGCCGCGTGCCTGGCGATGCTGGTCTGGATATTCCGCAGCGGGTGGCGGCTGAAGCCGTGATCCTCGGGCGCCAATGGCGGGGAAGTCGCTGTTGACTATATCCGTTACAGATATATCATGCCCGCATGAGCAAGCCGGGGCCGCCACCGTTAACACCCGCCGTATTCCACATCCTGCTCGCCCTGTTCGGCAAAGAGCGCCACGGCTACGACATCATGCAGCAGGTCAAGGCGGATTCGGGAGACGCAGTGAAGATGGGGCCGGGAACGCTGTACGGCTCGCTCGACCGCATGATCGAGGCGGGCCTGGTCGCCAAGGGCGACACCCAAGACCCTCGCCGCATCTACTACAGGCTCACGGCGCTCGGCCAAACCACGTTGCGGGCGGAAACGGAGCGGCTGTCGCGCGTGGCGCTCGTCGCGCGCCGCCAGCTCAGCAAGCGCGTGACGCCATGAGGCGCCCCGCGCGGCAGAAGGAGTCTCGCTCGTTACGGCTCTACGCGCGGCTGCTGGAACTCTACCCGTCGGCATTCCTGGAACGGCATCGCGCCGAGATGTTGCAAAACTTCGCCGACCTCGAAGACGCGGCGGGGTCGAAAGCGGCGCTCTGGCTGCTGATAGGAAAGGACCTGACGATGAGTCTCGTTTCGCACTTTTTCGCGTCGCGGCTGGGCCATTATGTCATCGCTGTGCTTGCTGCGTGGATATTGTTCTTCGTTGTCGGGTATTTCCGCTACGGCAGCACCGCCGGCCATCCGGCTTTGCATGTCTTCGGCGGCTTTCTGATCGGCATGCTGTCCATGTACATCGCGACGCGTCTCTACGGAGGGCCGCAAAACAGCGGATACGTGATCGGCGGCCTTGTCGCGTCTATCTTGCTCTTCACGATCGGGTATCTCCGATACGCCGGCGCGCATGGCCATCCGTCTTTGCAGGTCTTCGGCGGCATTCTGCTCGGCATGCTCTCGATGTCCATCGCGACGCGTGTCTACGGAACGCCGCAACATGGCTCGCACGCTTGAGGTTGTCAGATACGAACTGACGCTCCGCCGGATTGACCGCCCGAGGGGCGGCCGGTAGTCCTTCGCGATCAGCCGTGCAAGATTGGAGCCTCGCCGTGCCCTCAGGCCTCATCGTCGTCACCGGAGGCTCGCGCGGCATCGGAGCGGCGATCTGCCGCCGTCTCGCCGCCGATGGCTACGCGATCGCGGTCAACTATGCCGCGGACGCCAAGGCCGCCGAGGCCACCGTCGCCGCGATCGAGAAGGCAGGCGGGCGGGCGCGGGCGTTCAAGGGCGACGTCGCCGACCCCTCCGCGCTTCGGCATCTGTTCGATAAGGCGACGGAGGCGCTCGGACCGCTTGCCGGCGTCGTCAACAACGCCGGCAGCTCCGGGCGCTTCGCCCGGGTCGACGAGCAGGAGGCGGCCGAGCTGACAAAGCTGTTCGCCGTCAACGTCATTGCCACTATCCTCGCGTGCAAGGAGGCGGTGCTGCGCCTTTCGACGAAGCATGGAGGAAAGGGCGGCGCGATCGTCAACATATCCTCGATCGCGGCGAGGCTTGGCGGGTTGCCGGGACTTGGACCCTACGCCGCGACTAAGGGCGCGGTCGAAAGCTTCACCAAAGGCCTGGCGACCGAAGTCGGGCCGGAAGGAATCCGGGTCAATGCGGTGGCGCCGGGGATGACCGAGACCGACATGACCGAGGCGCAGCTCGCGCAGGCCCCGTTCCGCGACCGGATCACTTCGATGACCCCGTTGCGCCGCGTCGGCGCTCCGGACGAGATCGCCGAGGCGGTCGCGTGGCTCGTCTCGCCCGCGGCGCGGTTCGTCACCGGCAGCGTGCTGACGGTCTCCGGCGGACGGTAGAGCCCGTCCGCTACTCTCCGCGGCGAGCCGCCGCGGCCCACTCGAGCGCGGCTTTCTCGTCGGCCTCGGCGAACAGCCGGACGGGAACCGGCGACGCGTCGAAGCCGCTGAGCCTCGCCTCGCCCATCTGGTCGGCGTCGGCGACGATGGCGAGCTTGACCAGCGACTTATGAGCCAGCGAGGCGTTGGCCAAGCCCCGCGCCAGTTCGGCGAAATAGCCGTCGAAATCGGCATCGATCACGATGACGAGGCCGGTCGCGGCCTCGCTTCGGCCCAGCGCCGCCTCGATCGCCGCCTCGACGTCCCGCGCCATGACCGTCCCGCTGGCGCGCAATGCAAGGGCGTGCGGCGGCGCGTCCTGCACTCTCTCCAGCATCGGCTGTTCCCTCTCCGCGCCGGCGATGGCTCGCCGGCAAGCGTTTCGCTCTCCGGCCGTCATAGCAGATTGCCGCGCATCGTTGCGAGCCGCGAGGATGAGCGGACTTCGTCGGGGGTGCGCCTGCGGACGGAGCCTCGGCTCAGCTGGCGGCGAGGCGCTTCATGAAACTCTCCAAATTGATCGCGCCGCGGCGATGTGTCCCCTCGCCGACCACGCGCGCGCCGTCATGCGCTTCGACCGCGAACAAAAGGCTGCGGCCGGAAATATCGACCACCCGCGCCGTGGCGACGACCGTGCGCCCCACAGGGGTCGGCGCGAGATGGCGGACATTGACCTCGCTGCCAACGGTCGCCCAGCCGGGCGGCAAATGCCCGGCCACGGCGTCGCCTGAGCCAGCTCCATCGCCATGATCATCATCGGAGTGCCATAGACGAACGGCATGCCCTCGATGTGGCCGCCGACGGTCAGTTCGCGCGTGACGACGACCTCCTTGCGACCGGTCATGCCGACCCGAACGTTCTCGAGCGGCTCCGTCATCCTCCTCTCCGTTGACGAAGGCGGTCGCGGCCGGCCGGTGGCAGGCGCGCGGCCCTATCCCGCCCCGCCTTCGATCGCCGCGCCCCACGAGCCCCAGATGTAGATGCAGCTGAACAGGAACAGCCAGACGACGTCGACGAAATGCCAATACCAGGCGGCGAACTGGAACCCGATGTGGTGGCGCGGCGTGAATTGGCCGATCCAGGCGCGGACAAGACAGACGAAGAGGAAAATGACGCCGATGATGACGTGGGCGCCGTGAAACCCGGTCGCCATGAAGAACGTCGCGCCATAGATCGAGTTCTTAAAGCTGAACGGCGCGTGGATGTACTCGTAGGCTTGGGTGATGACGAATAAAACGCCAAGCGCGATCCCGAGCGCGAGGAAATTCTTGAATTTCTGCCGGTCGCCATCGCGCAATTCGTCGTGGGCGACGTTGACTGCAAAACTCGAGGTCAAGAGCACGAACGTGTTCATCAGCGGCAACGCCAGCGGATTGATTACCTCCGTGCCCTTCGGCGGCCAGATCCCGCCGGTGAAGTCGAGCCGGCCGTAAACCTGGGGATCGGCCGGATAAAGCGCGCCCCAGAAGAACGCCCAGAACCAGGCGACGAAGAACATCACTTCGGAGGCGATGAACAGGATCATGCCGAAAGTCAGGCCATGACGCACGATCACGTTGTGGTAGCCGTCCTGCGCCTCGAAGACGACGTCCCGCCACCAACCGGCCATGGTGAACAGGATGCCCGCGATCCCGATGGTCAGGAGTCCCGGACCCACCCTCGTTCCTGCGATCGTGAGTTCGTGCATATAAAAGATGAGGCCGAAGGCCGACAGAAACGCGAATCCCGCGCCGATGATCGGCCAGGCGCTCGGCTCGACGAGATGAAAACCCGGCCGGTCCGGAATCGCCGCATCGGTCATTGCATTGTCCCTTTGATAGTTATCCCGCCGTCCCGGCCCGTTCGGCGGAGCGCGCGGGCTCAGGCCGCTCGGACGGCGGGGCGAACAAGGTGTAGGAAAGCGTGATCGAATCGACCCTCGCCATCGACGCGTCGGTCTCAAGCTGCGGATCGAGGAAGAAGACGACCGGCCATTCCGCGCTCTCGTGGGGCCCAAGATGCTGCTCGGTGAAGCAGAAGCACGAGATCTTGTCGAAGTATCCACCGGAAACCTCGGGCGACACATTGAAGGTCGCGCGGGCCACGGCCGGCTGATCGCTAAGGTTGTGGACGCGGAAATAAACGGTCGCGGTCTGGCCGGTGCGCAGCCGGACCGAGTTCGACCTCCGGCTCGAAGCTCCAGCCGAGGCCGGGAGCGACATTGGCGTCGAATCCGACCCTCAGGATCCTGCGCCCTTCCGCGTCGGTGTTGGCTTTCACGACTTGCGGAGTGCCCTCGTAGCCGGTGGCGCGGCAGAAGGCGGAATAGAACGGCGCCGCGGCATAGGTGAGGCCGATCATGGTCACCGCAAGCGTCGCGCCGCCGACCCCCAACAGACGATTGTTGCGCGCCGCACGGCCCCCGACCGACACCGTCGCGCCGTCATGATCGCCGGAAGCCATCACGCCATGCTCCCGTGCCCCGCGATCGCCGGCGCGTGGTGGTCTTCGTCGCCGAAAATATGCGGCGGCGTCTCCCACGTGTGGAATGGCGGCGGGGACGGCAGTTGCCATTCGAGCGTCGTCGCGCCGGGCCCCCACGGATTGTCGCCGGCAAGCCGCTTGGCCTTGAACGCCTCATAAAGGAGGTAGATAAATATGAGGGTGCCCGCGCCACCAATAAATGCGCCAATCGATGACACCATGTTCCAGAATGCGTAAGCGTCCGTATAGTCGACGACGCGGCGCGGCATTCCCTGGAAACCAAGGAAATGCTGGGGGAAAAAGGCGAGGTTGATACCGACGAAGGACACCCAGAAGTGCCATTTCGCTAGCCTCTCGTCATAGAGATAGCCGGTCATCTTCGGGAACCAATAGTAGAAGCCGGCGAAGATCGAAAACACCGCCCCGAGCGACATCACGTAATGAAAATGCGCAACGACGTAGTAGGTGTCGTGCAGATAGCGGTCGATCGCCGCGTTGGCGAGCACGACGCCGGTGACGCCGCCGACGGTGAAGACGAAGACGAAGCCAATCGCCCACAGCATCGGCGGCCTGAGCGAAATCGAGCCGCCCCACATCGTCGCCAGCCAGGAGAACACCTTCACCCCCGTCGGCACCGCGATCACCATTGTGGCGAAGACGAAGTAGCGCTGGGCGTTGAGCGACATGCCGGTCGTGAACATGTGGTGCGCCCAGACGGCGAAGCCGAGAAGCGCGATCGCCAGCATCGCGTAGACCATGCCGACATAACCGAAGATCGGCTTTTTCGAGAAAGTCGCCACCACCTGGCTGACCATGCCGAAGCCCGGAATAATGAGGATGTAGACCTCGGGATGGGCGAAGAACCAGAACAAGTGCTGGAACAGGATCGGGTCGCCGCCGCCAGCCGGCTCAAAAAAGGTGGTGTGGAAGTTGCGGTCGGTCAGCAGCATGGTCAGCGCCCCTGCCAGCACCGGCAGCGCCAGAAGGAGTAGGAACGCGGTCACCAGCACCGACCACGGGAACAGCGGCATGCGAAACATCGTCATGCCCGGTGCGCGCATGTTGAAGATCGTGGCGATGAAATTGATCGAACCGATGATCGACGACGCGCCGGCCAGATGCATCGACAAGATGACGAAATCGGCCGCCGGACCCGGCGTCCCGACCTGACCGGACATCGGGGGATAAAGCACCCAGCCGCCGCCGAAACCCCTCATGCCCGGCGAGCCTTCGGCGAACAGGGAACACATGAGAAGGATGAACGACGCCACCAGAAGCCAGAACGACAGGTTGTTGAGCCTGGGGAACGCCATGTCCGGCGCGCCGATCAGGAGCGGCACCATCCAATTGCCGAACCCGCCCATCATCGCCGGCATCACCATGAAAAAGATCATGATGATGGCGTGGCTGCTGAAGAACACGTTGTACATGTTTTTGGCGGCGTCGATCGACCCGTCGCCGGACATGATCGCTGAAATCAGCGGGAAAACGTGCATTCCCGGCTCGATCAGCTCGGCGCGGATCGCGATCGATAGCACCGTGCCGATGAGGCCGGCGCAAATGGCGAAAACGAGATAGAGGGTCCCGATGTCCTTATGGTTGGTGGAATACAAAAACCGCCGCCATCCGGTCGGGAGGTCGTGCTCGTGATGAGCATCGACATCGTGATGGCTGAGATCGGTGACCGACGCCATGATTAACGACTCCGATTATGCATGATCGGCGGGCGCATGACCCAGCCGATCAGGGATTGACGAGCGGCGCCGCCGCGAGATCGACTCGGTCGGAGGACGCGAACTGCTTCTTGGCCTCAACGAGCCAAGCCTCGTAGTCCGACTCGCTCACCACTCGGACGTTGATCGGCATGAAAGCGTGGTCGATGCCGCAGATGTTCGAGCATTGGCCGTAGAACATGCCCTCGTGTTCGGCCTTGAACCAGGCCTTGTTGAGCCGGCCCGGAATGGCGTCGATCTTCACGCCGAACGACGGCACCGAAAACGAGTGAATGACATCCTGCGAGGTCACGTCGATTTCGATCACCTTGCCAACTGGAACGACCATCTCGTGATCGGCGGTGATGACGCGCGGCTGGCCGGGCTTGAGGTCTTTGTCCTCGACATGGAGCGAATCGAAGGCAAAGCCGCCCGCCGATTTCGAGTAGCCGTAGTTCCAGTGCCACTGCGAGGCCGTCACCTTCACCGTCAGGTCGGGCGCGGGAATGATGAGCTGCTCCGCGAGCAGCCGGAAGGAAGGCACAGCGATCACCACCAGCACCAGCGCCGGCGCAACCGTCCAGGCGAATTCGAGCAGGCCGTTGTGCGTCCGCCGCGAGGGCACGGGATTGGCGGTCTCGTTGAAGCGCCACACGATATAGACGATGAGCCCGAGCACCAGTAGCGAAATGCCGATCGTCACCGGCAGCAGAATCCAGTTGTGGAACCAGAACATGTCCTCGGCGTTTTGGCCGTTGGCTGGCAGAAACCCGATCCCACCCGATCGAGGGCCGCCGAAAACCTGCGCTCCAGCCTTCGGCGCGACGAGCGCTGCCGAGAGCGCCGCGAGGACCGCCCTGATCGCGTTTGAGCGTACGCGCATACCGACCTTGTCTCCGTCACTCTGTCCCAGACGCCACGAGCGACGCAGCACCGCCGCACGCCCTCGAATCCGGCGTGCCGGGACAATAGACGGCGCGGCGAGACGTTGACAAATGAAAAATTCTCTTTCGCCCGTCGGCCACAAGCCTGAGGCGCGCGGAAGCGCGCCAAGCGCGGCGCATTTGTCGCCATTCCTGACGCCGGTCGATGCGCAGCTTTTGCCGGCGCCGACAATTTTGTGCTTGGCGGACCGCATCTTCGTCCGCAATATGGCAGGAGGCCTCCTGGGCTTAGGCCGTCGCGCCTATCGCGATGCCTGTAGGGGACGCGTTATGGACGATAAGAGCGGCGAATCGTCGCGCCGACCGATTTCGCTCGCGCTGGCTTGCGTCGCGGCCGTCGGCTGGTTGATCGCCGCTACTGTATGGTGGCAGTCGTCCGAAACCCAATCTCAGTTGAACCAGTCGCTCACCGCGGCTGAGCGGGCGCGCGAGTCGCTGGCGTCGGACCTCCAGAATCTGCAAAAGACGGCCGGAACCGCAGCCGACCTGAAAAAGCAGGCCGCCGACGCCGAGAAAGCGCTCTCGGACGCCTCGGCCGCACGGGCGTCGGCGCAAAACGAACTTGCCGATCTCACCAAGCAGATCAACGACGCCAAGCTCGCCATATCCGGCGCCCAGGAAGAGGCGAGCGCCAAGACGCGCGACCTGCAAGCCGTCGAACTCGAGGCTGAAGGACGAAACCGACCGCGTTGCGACGCTTGGGAGCCAGGATCAGGCCCTTTCAACCGAGCAGTCTCGCCTCCAGGGCGACGTCGAGACGGCGCGCAAGGCTCTCGCGGAGGTTCAGACCGCGACCGCCGCCGCGCAGAAGGACTACCAGGCGCTTCAGGGCCAGATCAACGCGGCGAACGCCGAGCTCAACGCCATCGAGGCGCAAATTCGCGCCGCAAAGCCGGAACCGAATTCGACCCAACCCAGCCCGAACCCGTGACCGGTTCGCCTGACGTCGGCGCGTCGTTGGTCCATGGAGATTGTGCCGCCCGGCGCCCCGTGTTTAAACATCGAATGGCCGGCAAGTCTCGGGGGCCGCGCCGGGCGCGGCCGCAACGCCGGAGGCTTCATGGATGAGCTCGTCACGTCGGACAAACCTTCGCCGCAGGCGGCCGAGATGCGTCCACATACCGCAGCCGAACTCAAGGCGGCGGTGCTGGCGAAACTGACCTACGCCGTCGGCAAAGCGCCGGAAGTCGCAAGCCCGCGCGATTGGTTTCTCGCCGTCACGTTCGCCACCCGCGACATCGCCGTCGGTCGTTGGCTCGAATCTTTGAACGGCGTCTACGCCGACGGCCGCAAGCGGGTCTACTATCTCTCACTTGAATTCCTGATCGGGCGTCTGCTGTTCGACGCGCTGACCAACCTCGGCGTCGCCGAGCCGATGGCCGAAGCGCTCGATCAGCTCAAGGTCAACCTCGCCGACCTCCGCCGGATCGAGCCAGACGCAGCGCTCGGCAACGGCGGCCTCGGCCGCCTCGCCGCCTGCTTCATGGACAGCATGGCGACGCTGTCGATCGCGGCGCACGGCTATGGCATTCGTTACGATAATGGCCTGTTCCGCCAACTCATCCGCGGCGGCTGGCAGCAAGAAACGCCCGAAGACTGGCTCGTCAACGGCAATCCGTGGGAATTCGTTCGCCCCGAATACAACTACGCCATCGGCTTCGGCGGCTGGGTCGAAATGCTTCAGGACGACGACGAGCGCGCCCACCACGTATGGCATCCAGCCGAAACGGTCGAGGCGGTCGCCTATGACACGCCGATCGTCGGCTGGCGAGGCCGGCACGTCAACACGCTTCGTCTGTGGTCGGCGCGAGCGACCGACCCCTTGAGGCTCGACGCCTTCAACGCCGGCGACTATATCGGCGCGTTTTCCGAGACCGTTCGCGCCGAGGCGATCTCCAAGGTTCTCTATCCCAGCGACGCCACTCCGGCTGGGCAGGAATTGCGCCTGAGGCAGGAATATTTCTTCGCATCCGCGTCGCTGCTCGATCTCATCCGCCGCCACATCAAGCAATGGGGCGACGTACGCACGCTCGGTCAGCACGCCGCCGTACAGCTCAATGACACCCATCCGGCGATCGCGATCGCTGAATTGATGCGCATCCTCGTCGATTTGAACAAGGTCGAATGGGATGAGGCGTGGGCGATCGCCCAGGCGACATTCTCCTACACCAACCACACCCTGCTGCCGGAAGCGCTCGAAACCTGGCCGGTGCCGCTGATGGAGCGGGTGCTGCCCCGCCACATGCAAATCATCTACCTCATCAATGCGGCGCATCTGGACAGCGCCCGGCGGCGCGGATTCGTCGATCAGGGCCTGCTCGCCGCGATCTCGATGATCGACGAGCACGCCGGCCGGCGGGTCAGGATGGGCAACCTCGCCTTCATCGGCTCGCACAAGATCAACGGCGTCTCGGCGCTCCACACGGAACTCATGCGCAAGACCGTGTTCCATGCCCTCAATGCGGTCTATCCCGGCCGCATCGTCAACAAGACGAACGGCATCACCTTCCGCCGCTGGCTGATCGAGTGCAATCCGCGGCTCGCCGGCATCATCCGCTCGACGCTCGGCGAGCGCGCGCTCGATGATTATGAGGCGCTGAAGGGCCTTGCCGCGCATGCCGACGATCCGGCCGTCCAGGAGCAGGTCGCCGCGGCGCGCAAGACCACGAAAGCCGCGCTCGCGCGCGTGATCGCTGATCAGCTCAGCCAGCGCGTCGACCCCGACGCGATGTTCGACGTGCAGGTCAAGCGGATCCACGAGTACAAGCGCCAGTTGCTCAACATCATCGAGACCGTTGCGCGCTATAACGCCATCCGCGCCAACCCGACCATCGAGTTCGCACCGCGCGTCAAGATTTTCGCCGGCAAGGCGGCCGCGAGCTACACCCAGGCCAAGCTCATCATCAAGCTCGCCATCGACGTCGCGAAAGTCGTCAATTCCGATCCGACCGTGCGCGGACTGCTGAAGGTCGTGTTTCTGCCCAACTACAACGTCTCGCTGGCCGAGATCATCATGCCCGCGGCCGACCTCTCGGAGCAGATTTCGACCGCCGGCATGGAAGCCTCCGGCACCGGCAACATGAAGATGGCGCTGAACGGAGCGCTTACGGTCGGCACCCTCGACGGGGCCAATGTCGAGATGCGCGATCTGGTCGGCGACGACAACATCTTCATCTTCGGCCTTACCGCAGCCGAGGTCGAGGCGTCGCGCTCCCGGGGCATCGAATTCGACCGAGCACATCGCCGCTACGCCGATCCTGCGCGAAGCGCTCGACGAAATCGCCTCCGGGGTGTTCTCGACCGACGACACGGCGCGGTATCGCGGCCTCGTCGATACGCTCACCCATCACGATTATTTCATGGTCTGCGCCGATTTCGACGCCTATTGGACAACGCAAATCAAGATCGACGAGGTTTGGCGCGACCGCAAGCGGTGGATGCGCTCGAGCATCCTAAATACCGCCAATGTCGGCTGGTTTTCGTCCGATCGAACGATCTCCGAATACGCCAAAGAAATCTGGGATGCCCCGTTCCGACCGATAAGCTGACCGATCATCCGAACCGTGGCCAGGGAGGATCAAATGGGGGAGGAATGGAGAGCGCCCGACGAGGCGCTCGACGCCATCGCAGCCGCCCGTAAATCTGATCCTTTCGCCGTGCTCGGGCCGCACCAGACCGCGGCAGGGTGGGTCATCCGGGTGTTCGCGCCGGAGGCGATCTCAGTCCGCGCGCTCACCCGCGACGGCAAGCTCCTGGCCCAATTGCCGCGCCGCAAGGACGACTTCTTCGAAGGGTTGATTCCGTCGGCCAAGGACCGGCCGGCCTATCGCGTCGAAGTCGAGGCCGCGCACGGAACCTATTCCACCGTCGACCCTTACGCGTTCGGGCCGGCGCTGGGCCCGCTCGACGACTATCTTCTGCACGAAGGCACGCATCGCCAACTCTACCGCCGGCTCGGCGCCCAGCTCATCAAGCACGAAGGCGTCGACGGTGTGCTATTTGCGGTCTGGGCGCCCAATGCCTCGCGCGTGTCCGTCGTCGGCTCCTTCAATCAGTGGGACGGACGGCGCTGCCAGATGCGCCGGCGGTTCGACAGCGGCCTGTGGGAGATCTTCGTCCCCGAATTGACCGTCGGCGCGATCTACAAGTTCGAGCTCGTCGGCCCGAATGGCGCGCTTTTGCCGCTCAAGGCCGATCCGTTCGGCTTCGAGGCCGAGCTTCGGCCGATGACGGCCTCCGTCGTTGCGCACAGCGACGATTTCTCCTGGACCGACGCCGAATACATGGCCCGGCGCCGCGAAGGCGAACCGCGGCGCAAGCCGATGTCCATCTACGAGGTCCATCTCGGGTCCTGGCGGCGTGGCGAAGGCGGACGGTTTCTCACCTACGACGAACTCGCTGATCAACTCATCCCGTACGTTGTGCAAATGGGCTACACCCATGTCGAGCTTCTCCCGATCAGCGAGCATCCGCTCGACGAATCCTGGGGCTATCAGCCGGTCGGCCTGTTCGCGCCGACCCGGCGCTTCGGCGAGCCGGCGGGGTTCGCGCGCTTCGTCGACCGCGCCCACGCCGCCGGCCTCGGCGTCATCCTCGACTGGGTTCCAGCGCATTTCCCGACCGACGAACAGGGCTTGGCCCGGTTTGACGGCACGGCGCTCTACGAGCACGCCGACCCGCGCAAAGGCTTTCAACCTGATTGGAACACCGCCATCTATAATTTCGGCCGGCACGAGGTCGCCAACTTCCTCTATTGCAACGCGCTCTATTGGGTCGACCGGTTCCACATCGACGGGCTGCGCGTCGACGCCGTCGCCTCGATGCTTTACCTCGACTATTCCCGCCGGGAGGGCGAATGGCTGCCCAACGCCGACGGAAGCAAAGAAAACCGAGAAGCTATCGCCTTTCTGCGCCGCGCCAATGAGCTCGTCTACGGCGGCTTTCCGGGCGCGGTGACGATCGCCGAGGAATCGACCGCCTTCCCCGGCGTTTCGCGGCCGACCGACCACGGCGGCCTCGGCTTCGGCTTCAAATGGAACATGGGTTGGATGCACGACACGCTCGAATACATGTCGCGCGACCCCATCTATCGCCGCTGGAGCCACGACAAGATGACCTTCGGTCTTCTCTACGCCTTCAGCGAGAACTTCGTGCTGCCGATCTCGCACGACGAGGTCGTGCACGGCAAAGGCTCGGTCATCGGCAAGATGCCGGGCGACGAATGGCGGCGCTTCGCCAATGTCCGCGCCTTTTACGGATTCATGTGGGGCCACCCGGGCAAGAAGCTCCTGTTCATGGGGCAGGAGTTCGGGCAGACGAGCGAGTGGAACGCCTCGGAGTCGCTTCCCTGGTGGCTGCTCGACCATTGGCCGCATCAGGGCATGCAGGCGCTGATCCGCGACCTCAACCGGCTATATCGCGAGACGCCCGCGCTCTATGCGCGCGATTGCGAGCCTGAAGGCTTCCGCTGGATCGTCGCCAACGACGACAGCCAGTCGGTGCTCGCCTTTCTGCGCCGCGGCGCGCAGAGCGATCCCCCGGTTGCGGTCGTGTGCAACTTTACCCCGGAGCCGCGCGTTGGTTATCGCCTGGGTCTTCCTTACGAGGGTTTCTGGCGCGAGGCGCTCAACAGCGACGCCGCCCCCTACGGCGGCTCCAACGTGGGCAATCTCGGCGGGGTCGCGACTGAGCCGCGCCCATCGCACGGCTTCCCCGCCTCGGCGACATTGATCTTGCCGCCGCTTGCGACATTGTTCCTCGTTTTCAGCCCGCCCGCCGCCGAAGGGGCGGCGTCCTGACGACGGAGTTCACGGATGCGTAAAACGAAGACCGCAAAGGAGCTCGGCGTTTCCGCGCCGTATGCGCGCCACGCCATGGCCTATGTCCTGGCGGGAGGACGCGGCAGCCGTCTGCTCGAGCTCACCGACCGACGCGCCAAACCTGCGGTCTATTTCGGCGGCAAGTCGCGCATCATCGACTTCGCGCTGTCGAACGCGCTCAACTCCGGCATTCGCCGCATCGCCGTCGCCACCCAATACAAAGCCCACAGCCTGATCCGCCACCTTCAGCGCGGCTGGAACTTCTTCCGCCCGGAGCGCAACGAGAGCTTCGACGTCCTGCCCGCCTCGCAGCGCGTCAACGAGACGATGTGGTATCTGGGCACAGCCGACGCGGTCTATCAGAACATCGACATTATCGAGAGCTATCGTCCCTTGTTCATGGTGCTGCTCGCCGGCGACCACATCTACAAGATGGATTACGAGAAGATGCTGCAGCAGCATGTCGACTCCGGCGCCGACGTGACCGTCGGCTGCCTCGAAGCCTCGCTCGAGGAAGCCAAAGGCTTCGGCGTCATGCACGTCGACGAAAAGAATACGATCATCAAGTTCCTCGAGAAGCCGAAGAACCCGCCGCCGATGCCCGGCAAGCCCGACGTCGCCTTGTGCAGCATGGGCATCTATGTGTTCGAGACCTCGTTCCTGATCGACCTTCTCAAGCGCGACGCTGCGGACTCGAATTCGAGCCACGATTTCGGCAAGGACATCATCCCCTACCTCGTCAAGAACGGCAAAGCGGTCGCGCATCACTTCTCCCAATCCTGCGTGACCTCGTCCGAGGAGGCCAAGCCCTATTGGCGCGACGTCGGAACCGTCGACGCCTATTGGGGGGCCAACATCGATCTGACCGACGTCGTCCCCGACCTCGACCTCTATGACCGCAGCTGGCCGATCTGGACCTACGGCGAGATCACCCCGCCGGCGAAATTCGTCCATGACGTAGACGGGCGCCGGGGCCTGGCGGTCTCGACCCTGCTCTCAGGGGGCTGCATCGTCTCGGGCGCCTCGCTTAGCCGCTCGCTCGTCTTCACCGGCGTCCACGTCCACTCGTACACCACTGTCCACGAGACCGTCGTGCTGCCTTATGTCAACATCGGACGCAACGTGCGGCTCATCAAAACGGTCATCGACAGCGAAGTGCGCATTCCCGACGGCCTCGTCGTCGGCGAGGATCCCGAACTCGACGCCAAGCGTTTCCGCCGCACCGAAAGCGGCGTCACTCTCATCACCCAGCCGATGATCGACAAGCTCGCGCAATGAGCGAGCTGAAAGTCCTCTCCGTCGCCTCGGAGGTCTTCCCGCTCGTCAAGACCGGCGGGCTCGCCGACGTCGCGGGCGCCCTGCCCGCGGCGCTCGCCCGCGAAGGCGTCGAGATGAGGACGCTCGTTCCCGCGTACCCTGCGGTTATAGGGAAGCTCGCCGACGCTTCGACGGCGCACGAATACAAAGATCTCTTCGGCGGCCCGGCGCGGGTCCTGGCCGGCGAGGCGGCTGGGCTCGACCTCTTCGCGCTCGATGCGCCGCATCTCTACGACCGGCCGGGCAACCCCTACCTCGGCCCCGACGGACGCGACTGGCCCGACAATGCGCGCCGCTTCGCCGCGCTCGGACGGGTCGCAGCCGACATCGGCCTCGGCGCGATCGACCCGTTCAAGCCGCAAGTCGTTCACGCGCACGACTGGCAGGCGGCGCTCGCTCCCGCCTATCTGCATTACGCTGACGGACCGCGCCCAGGAACCGCGATCACAATCCACAACATCGCCTTCCAGGGTCACTTTCCAGCCTCGATCTTCGCCGAGCTGGGCTTGCCCGCGACTGCGCTGACGATCGACGGGGTTGAATATTTTGGCGGCGTCGGCTTTCTGAAGGCCGGCCTCCTGCTGTCCGACCGCATCACCACCGTTTCGCCGACCTACGCGCGGGAGATCATGACGCCGGAATTCGGCATGGCGCTCGACGGGCTCCTGCGCACGCGCGCCGCCGTCGTCCAGGGCATCGTCAATGGCATCGACGACACGGTCTGGAATCCGGCGACCGACGCGGCGCTGGCGCAGAACTATAGCGCGCTGCGGATCGACATGCGGGTGCGCAACAAGACCGCGCTCCAGACCCAGATGGGACTGGCGGCGGGGCTGAACCGGCCCCTGTTCGGCGTTATTTCACGCCTTTCCGATCAGAAGGGACTCGACCTGCTGCTGGAGGCGGCGCCGGTCCTCATCGCAAAGGGCGGCCAGCTCGCGCTGCTCGGCTCGGGCGACCATGCGCTCGAGGCGGGCTTCGCCGCCGCGGCGGCGGCGCGGCCGGATTCGGTCGGCTGCGTCATCGGCTACGACGAGAGGCTTGCCCACCTCTTCCAGGCCGGGGCGGATTTCATCGTCGTGCCGTCGCGGTTTGAGCCTTGCGGCCTGACGCAGCTCTGCGCTCTGCGCTATGGCGCGGTGCCGATCGTCACCCGAGTCGGCGGCCTGGCAGATACCGTCATCGACGCCAACGAGGCGGCGGCGGCGGCGGGCGTCGCAACGGGGGTCCAGTTCTATCCACCCTCGGTTGAAGCCCTGGGCTACGCGCTCGACCGGGCGCTCGAGATCGCCCACGACCCGGCGAAATCGCGGCGCCTTAAGCTCAACGGCATGCGCTCGGACGTTTCCTGGCGCGGGCCGGCGCAGCGATATGCAGCCCTTTATCGCGCACTCGCCCGGCCCGCCGCATGAGCGAGCTTCCCGCGGGCCTCGGCGTCGTCGTTGGGCCCAAAGGCCTCGAGGCGGCGCTCATGCTGCCCAACGCCGAGCGCGCCTTCTTGTGCGTCTACGACGGCGACCGCGAAATCCAACGGGCTCCGATGACCCGCGACGCGGGTGGCGTCCTGCGCGGGCTTGCGCCCGGCTTTGGAGCGGGCGCGCGCTACGGGTTCCGGGTCGAAGGACCTTACGATCCGGCGCGCGGCGCCCGCTTCGACGCCTCCAAACTGCTGGCCGACCCCTACGCCTGGCGATTCGACCGGCCGATCCGCCTCCATCCGTCGATGTTCGCGTTCGGCGAAGACAGCGGGCCGTTCGCGCCGAAAGCCATCGCCGGAGCGCCGCCTGCGGGGGAGCCCGGATACAAGCGCGTCGCTCCGGAGGCGCTCATCATCTACGAACTCAACCTGCGAGGCTTTTCCCGGCTCAACCCGGCGATCCCCGAGGGCGCGCGCGGGACCTTCGCCGGACTCGCCCATCCGGCGTCGATCGCGCATCTCGCCGGGCTCGGCGTCACCGCCGTCGAGCTCATGCCGGCGGACGATTTCGTCGACGAGAGGCATCTTCCGCCGCTCGGCCTCTCGAACGCATGGGGCTACAACGCGGTCGTGTTCGGGGCGCCCGATCCGCGGCTTGCCCCGGGCGGCTGGGCGGATGTGCGCGCAGCGACCGACGCGCTGCACGCGGCAGGCATGGAGGCGATCCTCGACGTTGTCTTCAACCATGACGGCGAGAGCGACCAGTTCGGGCCGACGCTGTCGTTCCGGGGCCTCGACAATGCCGCCTGGTTCCGACTCGATCCGCGCGATCCGGCGGCCTATGTCAACGACGCGGGCACCGGCAACTGCCTGGCGCTCGAGCGTCCGCTGGTCATCAACATGGCGATCGGCGCGCTCAGACGTTGGATGATCTACGGCGGTTTCGACGGCTTTCGTTTCGATCTCACGACCGCGCTCGGCCGCCGCGACGGCGGCTTCGACCCGAATGCGCCGTTCTTCCAGGCTCTCGCGGCCGATCCTGTCCTCGCCCGCGCGCGCCTCATCGCCGAGCCCTGGGACGTGGGCCCGGGCGGCTATCAGCTCGGCCGGTTCGGCCAGGCCTTCGCCGAATGGAACGACCGCTTCCGCGACGGCGCGCGCCGCTTCTGGCGCGGCGACGGCGGGATGCGCAGCGAAATCGCGACCGGGATCGCAGGCTCGCGCGATATCTTCGAGCATGCCGCGGCCCCCTCCAAGGGCGTCAACTTCATCGTCGCCCACGACGGCTTTACCCTGCGCGATCTTGTATCCTACGCGCACAAGCACAACGAGGCCAACGGCGAGCACAATCGCGACGGGACCGACAACAACCTCAGCTGGAACCACGGGGTCGAGGGCCCGAGCGAGGATCCGGCGATCGTCGAGGCGCGTTCGCGCGACGAGCGCAATCTGCTCACGCTTCTGCTCGCCTCGCGCGGGACGCCGATGCTGTCTATGGGCATGGAGCTTGGCTTCAGCCAGGGCGGCAACAACAACGCCTACGCCCAGGACAACGCGACAAGCGCGATCGACTGGCGCGCCGCCGACGCTTCGCTCATCGCCTTCACCGCCCGGCTCATCAAAGCTCGGCGCGCCAATTCAGCGCTGTCGCGCGACGCCTTCCTCACCGGGGCGCCGTTCGACGCGAGCGGCCTTGCCGATGTCGAGTGGCGCGACGCCAACGGGCCGATGACCCAAGCCGAATGGAACGATCCCGCCGGCGCGGTTCTGATCGCGGTCTTCGCTGCGCCGCAAGGCGACGGGGCCGATCGCGTCGCGGTGGCGATCAACCGATCGGGCGCAGACACGGAAATCCGACTGCCGGAACCGCGCTCCGGCATGACGTGGCGCGCGCTTATCGATACGCGGGATCCGGAGGCGCCCGAGCGCAGGGTCGCGCTCGCCGACCGCATGCGCCTTTGCGCCCGCTCCTCGCTCATTCTCGCCGAGACGCGGACGGCGAGCGGGCGCCCCGGATCCGGGGCGCCGACCGCCGAGACGATCGACGCACTCGCCGGCGCGGCCGGAATCGCCGGCGAATGGTGGGACGTCGGCGGCAAACGCACGATCGTCTCGCCGGAGACCAAGATCGCGCTTCTTTCCGGGCTCGGGCTCGACGTTGGGAGCGAGGGCGAGGCGCGCGCGAGCTTGGCCCGCCTCGTTGACGAAACGAGACGGCGCCGACTGCCGTTCTCGCTCGTGCTGCGACTCGGCGAACCGCCGGTCGCGCCACTGCGCGACTTGCCGGCCGGCGCCGACGCGCGCATCGTCCTCGAGGACGGCGCGCCGGTTGAGTGGCGCGTGGAGCCCGGCGACGGCGTCCGGCGCGATCTGCCCGACGGACGCTCGGTCATCGAACGCGGAATTGCCTTGCCGGCGCTGCCGACCGGCCGCTATCGGCTCATCGTCGACGGCGTCGAATGCGCGCTCACCGTCGCCCCGCCGGAAGCGGAGAGCCCGAAGGCGGCGCGCGGAAAGCGGTTCGGCGTCGCGGCCCAGATCTATGCGATGCGGCGCGCCGACGGAGACCGTCGCGACCAGGGGATCGGCGACTTCTCGACGCTCGCCCTCGCGGGGGAAAAGGCCGCGGGCGCCGGCGCCGTCTATTTCGGCGTGAGCCCGCTGCACATGCTGTTCCCGCGCGACCGGGACCGGGCGAGTCCCTACTATCCCTCCGACCGCCGCTTCATTGATCCGATTTTCATCGACGCGCTCGACGACGCCGGCCTGCCGCGCGACGAGGCGCTCGAGGCGGCGCTTGACGAGATCGCGCCGGCGTTCGCAGTCGCCTCCGGGACCAAGCATGTCGAGTACGAAGCCGTCTGGCGCGCGAAGCGGGCGGCGCTCGAAGCCTGGAGCGCGGCCTTCGCCCGCGCCCGCGCCGCAAGGCCTGGCGATCCGCTGGTCGCCGACTACCATGCGTTCGCCAGATCGGGCGGCGAAGCCTTGCGGCGCTTCGCCGCCTTCCAGGCGACCGCCGACGGGGAAGCCGGCGAGAATTGGCGGCTATGGCCGCAGGACATGCGTGACGGCGAAGCCAAGGCGATCGACAAGACGATTGAGCGCAATCGCCAAGGCTTCGAGTTCGCCCTTTTCTGCCAATGGCTCGCCGACCGCCAGCTTCGCCGGGCCGCCGAGCGGGCGCGCGCACGGGGCCTCGAGATCGGATTCTATCGCGATCTCGCAGTCGGCGCCGCGCCGGACGGCGTCGAATCGTGGGCGCACGCTGGCGCGCTCGCGCACGGTGTCACGATCGGCGCGCCGCCCGATCCCTTTTCGGCCCGAGGGCAGAACTGGAACCTGCCGGCGCCGAATCCGCTCGCCGGCGCGCGCGAAGGGTGGACCTCGTTGAGCGCGGTCTACCGCGCCAACATGCGCCACGCCGGGATGCTGCGCATCGATCACGCGATGGGCCTCGAGCGCCTGTTCCTCATTCCCGAGGGCGCCAAGCCGGCGGAGGGCGCCTACCTTTCCTATCAGTTCGACGACCTTATCGGCCACATCGCGCTCGAAAGCCAACGCGCCCACTGCATGGTGGTCGGCGAGGACCTCGGCACCGTGCCGGAGGGCTTCCGCGAACGGATGACGCGCGCCAACATCGAGGGCATGCGGGTCTTATGGTTCGAGCGCGATGGCGCAAAGGTGCGGCCGCCGGAGTCCTATCCGCCTCTATCGGTCGCCTGCGTCGCCACCCACGATCTCGCGACGCTCGCCGGCTGGTGGCGGGGCGCCGACATCGCCGAGCGGCTCTCGCTCGGTCTCCTGACGCTTGGCCAGGCCGGCGACGCGATCAGGGCGCGGCGCGAGGAGAAGCGCGGCCTCATCGCCGCCCTTGTCGCCGCGGGCCTCATCGACTCGGGCGCAAACGAAGAGGCGCCGCTCTCCGACGCGATCGCCGCCGCCGTCCATGCACTGATCGGCCGGGCCGGCTCGAACCTCGCCCATGCCCAATTCGACGATCTCGTCGGCGAGACGATCCAGACCAACTTGCCCGGAACCGACCGCGAGCGCCCGAACTGGCGCCTCAAAGTCGGGCAAGACATCGCCGCCGCCTTCGCCGGCCATCGAGCGCACGCGATCCTCGCGGCGCTCGCCAAGGGGCGGACATGAGCGCGGGACTCCTCACCGCCATTTTTTGACGCGCAGCCGGCGATCGAGTATCTGCTCGCGCCAAAGTCGCAGCCCTAGAGGCGCCCCGGATGACCCTGCGTTCGCTCGACCTCCAAGCCCTGAAGGCGGTTTCGCTGACGCGCGAGCCGTTCGAATATTTCGTCGTTCCCGGCTTTGTCCGCACAGAGGCGCGGGCGCAGATCAATGCCGACTATCCGAAGATTACCGAGGGCGGGAGCTTTCCGGTCGCCCAGCTTGCCTATGGACCGGCGTTCCGCGAATTCATCAATGACCTGGAGAGCGACGAATTCCGCGACGCGTTCGAGGAAAAGTTCGGCCTCGATCTCGCCGGGCGCCCGACCACGATCACCGTTCGCGGCCAGTGCAGCCCGAAGGACGGCCGCATCCATACCGACACCAAGAGCAAGATCATCACGATCCTCATCTATATGAACGCCGGCTGGGAGAACCCCGGCGGCCGCCTGCGGCTTTTGAAGTCGGCCGACAACCTCGATGACATGCTCATGGAAGTGCCCCCGACCGAAGGCACGCTGCTGGCGTTCAAGCGGGCCGACAATTCCTGGCACGGCCACAAGCCCTTCGCCGGCGAGCGCCGCGTCATCCAGTTCAATTGGGTCACGTCGGAGGGCGACCGCAAGCTCGCGATGCTGCGCCACCACGTGTCGGCGCCGTTCAAGCGGCTGATCGCCGCCATGCGCCCGAGCGCGGCCTGAGCGGATCGTCGGGGAAGCCGCGGCCGCGCAGGCCCGGCCCGCGCTAGGCCGGGCGCCGTCTTTCGAAATTGGCCTCGGCTTCGAGGCTCTGCGCGTCGCGGAAGATCGAGGCGACGGCGAGCGTTCGTCCGCCTTTCTTGTAGCGAACAAGACAATCCTTGGCGGCGATGTCGCCCTCGACAGCGATCTCGTCCCATCGCTCGGCATGACCGACGTAATTGATCGGGATGTCGTAGTGCTGGCTCCAGAAAAAGGGCGCCGCCGCGAAGGGCGTTCGCTCGCCCATCAGGTTGAGCGCGGCGACCTGGCCCTGACGTTCCGCGACCACCCAATGCTCGACTCGAATCGCCTCGCCGCTGATCGGATCGGGCCAGCGCGCGATATCGCCCGCGGCGAAGATTCCCGGCGCGCTCGTCTCGAGATAGGCGTCGACAACGACGCCCCGATCCACTCTCAGGCCCGCCGCTTCGGCAAGCCCCACACGCGGGCGCACGCCAAGACCCGCGACCATGAAATCGACCTTGACCGCGGTTCCGTTCGACAGACGGACTTCCCGCCCCTCGACCCCGATCGCAGTGGCGCCGAGATGGAAGTGGACGCCATGCTGCTCGTGCAGCGCGCGAACGAACTCGCCCATGTCACGGCCGAGGATGCGCTCCATCGGAATTGCCTCCGGCGAGGCGACATGGACCTCGATCGCGCGCGCTCTCAGCGCGGCTGCGACCTCGAGCCCGATGAAGCTCGCGCCGAGCACCAGGACCGTCTTCGCGGTCTTGGCCCGCTCGATGATCGCCCGGCAGTCGGCGAGCGAGCGCAGGACGAATATCTCCGACGGAGACGTCCCCGGAATCGACGCCCGTACGGGCTCGGCGCCGGTGGCGAGGAGGAGCCGGTCAAACGGGACGCTTTCGCCGCGCGCAAGCGTGACCTCCCGCGATGCGACGTCCACCCGCTCGACGGTCGCCTGAAGCCTGAGCTCGATGGCGTTGTCGCGATAGAATTCGGCCGGGCGAAGAGGCAGCCAATCCTCGGGCGCGCTGCCTGCGAGATAATCCTTGGACAGGTTGGGCCGGTCGACGGGGGGAGAATCGTCGGCGGACAGCATGACGATCCGGCCCTCGTACTTCCTCCTGCGCAGCATTTCCGCGGCGGCGAAGCCCGCTGCGCCTCCGCCGACGATCACGATTCGCCCGGGCCCGCTGGATCGGCGGCGTACGGGCGCGGAGGTCTGTGCGCACTTCTCGCGGACAATGATCTTGCCGTCCTTCTGATCGACCAGCCAGGAATCGACCGGGCTGAGGGCGGGCGCATGGAGCGCCTCTCCGGTCCGAAGGCTGAAACGGGCGTGATGCCATGGACATCGTATGGTGTCGTCGACGATCAGGCCCTCGGCGAGCGGACCGCTGTAATGGGTGCAGACGGCCCCAATGGCGAAGATTTCCGCTCCCCGCCGCGCGAGCAGCACCTGCTCCTCTCCGACATGGCCGAGCAGCTTGCCTCCATCCAGCAAGTCGGACGCCGCGATCCCCTGCGTGAGGTCCGGGCCGGGCGGCTCTGTCTTTCTGTCTTCCATTGGACGCGCTCCACCGGCTGGCGAATACGCCGAAACCTCCCTCAAAGACCGATGGCGTTCGAGGTCCCCGGGCGAGTCAAGCCGCGCCGGCCTTACGTCTTCCGTGGCAATGAAAGGGTGCGGCGTAACGTACTTCCGGCGACGGACGGTACATGGTTGAGGGCGGCTTGACTAATACTGCAATCGACAGATAGCTTACGCCGTTACTTCGTCGACTTAAGAAAATGGGAGGGTCCAATGGCATTGCGCCACGCGGTTGCTTTTATCAGCTCGGCACTAGGTCTGTGGCTTTATTCCAGCGCATCGGACGCTGCCGTCACCCACACGACTGCGAATCTAAATTTGAGGTCGGGCCCCTCGACCACCCATAAGGTGAAGGCGGTCATTCCCGCCGGCGCTGCAATAGACATCCATAGCTGCGGTCACACCTGGTGCTACATGGGCTGGGCCGGACACGAGGGGTACGTGCACTCGGACTACCTGATGCATCACGTTACCGTCGTGGTCGAACCACTTGTCCATGTTCATGTCCACGAGCACCTTCATGTCCACGAGCATCCCGCGCCGCAAGCCACAAAGATGGGGACGGGAACATGAAGAAGCTTCTGATCGC
The DNA here is from genome assembly GCA_963794155.1 of uncultured Alphaproteobacteria bacterium. Lineage (GTDB taxonomy): Bacteria > Pseudomonadota > Alphaproteobacteria > Rhizobiales > Beijerinckiaceae > Roseiarcus. The sequence goes on from CAWCCX010000018.1 coordinate 256,347, forward strand.
GGCCGCGGCGCTTCTTGTGCATCATCATCCAGAGTCGACTTAGCGCGGCGGGATGGTCGACACGCGTCGGTGAGCGCGCCTCCGCGCGCGCTGACCTTTGATCCTAACGCGCCTCACTCCGCGCCCAGATCCGCTGATAGACGGCGCTAATCTCGTCGGCCTCCCGGTCGCGGCTGAACTTTTCGACGACTTTCTCCCGCGCGCGCCTTCCCATGGCGTCGATCCGTTCGGGATCGCGCATCAGCGGTTCGAGCGCTGCGGTCAGCGCGTCGGCGTCGCCGACCGGCGCGAGCACGCCGTCGTGGCCGTCGGTGATGACCATTTCCGCCGCCCCGGCGCGCGCCGCCACGATCGCATCGCCCGCAGCCATCGCCTCGAGCATTGTCAGACCAAAGCCTTCGACCCGCGAGGCGAAGACATAGATCGAAATCCGCTGGTACCAGAGCGGCACCTCCTCGACCGGCAATTCGCCCAGGAACCGGACGCGCTCGGTCAAGCCCGCGGCCGCGACCTGCTGCTTCAAGCCCTCCACAAATGGCCGGTTGTCGACGGTCGTAAGCCCGATTACGACCGCGGAGAAATCGGGGTATCGAGGCAAGAGCCGGCACATCGCCTCGACGAACAGGTCGCTGCCCTTCTGCCGCCGCACCCGCCCGAAAGTTCCGATCGCATATCGTCCCGGCAGGCCCGTCTCGGCAAACGCGGCTCGCCGGTCGGCGGGCGGGGAATAGAGATCGACGTCGATGCCGTGATGAATGACCGTCGCTGGGCGCGACAGATATTGCGCCGCCGCCTCGCTGGTCGCGATCAGGGCGTCCATCCGGGCGATCAGAAAGTTGGTGAGCCAGGTTTTCGGGCGCTGGGAGGCCGAATTGAAGATCAGCGCAAAGCCGTAGCCGAGCAGGTTCAGAAAAAGCCCGACGATCATCTCGACATTGCGGCGCGCGTGCCAGATGCGGACCTTTCCGTGACTCGGCGGACGGAAGCGCAGGCGCAGAAGGCCGCGAACAGTCAAGCCGGCAATTCCGTCGGGACGATCAGGCCCCAGCCACGCCGCTCGCCAGCGCTTGGCGATCAGCGGGGCGATTGTCCGGTTCACCGCCGTGCCGCCCGAATAGCGCCAGTTCAGATTGGGAATGATGACCTCAAGCTCGCCGAGGGCCTCGTCATCGAGTTCCCCGCTCATTCGGTCTCGCCTGATTCCCCGCGCCGATCGTAGTACAATTGGCGATGTATCAATTCGGTCATCAACGAATAGACGGCGCCGGTCGCCGCGTGGATGAAGCCCGCCCAGCCGCAGACGAAAAACCGGTTCCAAAAGAAGATGCGGAGGAAATAGATCGGCGGATTGAACAGCAATTTGAGCCTCGACGGCTGCCGCCCGTTCTTGATCCGCTGCTCGGCCTTGAGCCGCGCGTAGACGATTTCCTTCTTCATCTGCTCGCTGAGCGGGAGCGAGCGTTCGTGGCGCAAGAGCCCGTGGCGGGCGATGGGGGTCTCGCCCGCGTCGGCGACGAGGCCTTCGTGGACGATGAGCGCCGGGTCGAACCGGGCGCGGCCGCGCCGGACCAGGCGCAGGATGTGCTCCGGCCGCGTCCAGCGGCTGACCGGCTTTGCCTGCCCGTAGAGGGTCAGCGACCGGCGCACCTTCCAACCCGAGACGCCGTCATCGGCCGCCATGAGGCGCGGCAGCGAGGCCCTGAGATCATCGTCGAGCCACTCGTCGGCGTCGACGCTGAAAATCCACGGCTCGGTCGTCTGATCGAGAGCGAACTGCTTCTGCCGGGCGTAGCCGAGCCAGGGCTGGTTGATCAGCCGAACGGGAAAGCCGCGGCGCGCGAATGCGTCGACAATCGCAAGCGTGCCGTCGGAAGAGCCCGAAGTCGACGACGACAATCTCGGCAAAGCCGCTCAGGCTCTCGAGACACTTGCCGATGCAGGCCGCCTCGTTGAGGCAGATGATCGCCGCGCTCAAGGCAAGCGCCCCTGGCGCTTGCGGGTCGCGAAGCGAAGCGGGAGCGAGCGTCGCGGGGTGCGTCAGATCCATGGATTTTTCGCGTTCGCGAACAGACCCCGCGCGCTCCGAGCAATGATGACGGCGCCTGCCGGCCGCCGAGGCTATCTGAGCCATTTGCCTCATTCTGGCAAGCGCGCCCGGCTTCGCGCCGAGCTCCGGCGGTCGTCTTAAAGCAAGGGCCCGCGCCGCCTCAGACCAGTCATCGTCACCAAGTATACATGATTGCAAAGGAGTTTAGAGTGATTCCGCCGATTAGCCATGACGACTTCGTTATGGCTTTCAGCAAGTGGATGTCCGATGGCGCGCCTTGCCCGCCTGAACAGTCCGATCGAAGCCAGCGTGCGCGGGCCCTCCGGCCAAGCACGGTCGGCCCGGGACAGTCTTAGCTTGCGCCCCCGCGCGCTGCTTCCCATATTTTCCGCATGAGCGATCCCTCCCCATCACCGACTTTTGTTTTTACTCTAGGGACTGATGCCGCCGACCACGGTCCGGGTGCGGCTCCGGCCCCTAGTGACGCAGCGATCCTCGACGACTATTCGCGCGTCGTTACCGGCGTCGTCGACCGGGTCGGCCCGAGCGTGGTGCGCATCGACGTACGCAAGCAGGGCCGAAGCGCCGGCTCGGGGTCCGGCGTCATCATCTCGTCCGACGGTCTCGCGCTGACCAACAGCCACGTCGTCCAAGGCGGCCGGCTGGTCGGCCTGACGACGCTCGAAGGCCGCGAGTTGCAGGCGCGGGTGCTTGGCGACGATCCCGACACCGATCTCGCGCTGCTCAGGGTCGAGGCCGACGTATCGCTGCCGGCGGCAAGGCTCGGCGACAGCGCGAAACTCAAGCGTGGCCAGATCGCCATCGCCATCGGCAATCCGCTCGGTTTCGACGCGACCGTGACTACGGGCGTCGTCTCGGCGCTCGGACGGTCGCTGCAATCGCGCACCGGCAGAATGATCGAGGACGTGGTCCAGACCGACGCGCCCTTGAACCCAGGCAACTCGGGCGGCCCGCTGGTGTCGTCGGCCGGAGAGGTGATCGGCATCAACACCGCCGTCATTATGGGGGCACAAGGGATCTGCTTCGCGGTCGCCTCCAACACCGCAAGCTTCGTCGCTGGCGAGATCGCCCGGCATGGGCGCGTGAGGCGCGCCTATGTCGGGGTCGGCGCGGCGACGACGGCGATTCCGCGCCGCATTGCGCTGAGGCTCGGCCTCGATCAGGCGACCGGCGCGCGCCTTCTCAGCGTCGACCAGGCGGGGCCGGCGGCCCACGCGGGGCTGTTGTCGGGCGACCTGATCATCGCGCTCGACGGCAAACCGGTGACTGGCGTCGGCGACCTCCTGCGCGCGCTCGATGCGGAGAAGATCGACCGCACGGTCAGCGTCGATTTTCTGCGCCGCTCGGAGCAGCAGAGGGTGTGGATCGGACCGGTCGAGCGGAAGGCCGCGTAGGCGGCTCCGGGAAGCGCGATTTTCGCTGCTCAATCGGCCGCCGCGGCCTGTTTCGGTTGCACAAGCGGTCCGGGAAACGCCTTCTCAGCCTCTTCCTCAAGCGCCTGTTCGTGATAGCGGATGAACCGCGCGGCGAAGATTGAGCCGATCACCGCCGCGATCAGGGCCGCGATTGCGACCGGGCGCGCGTAGTGTTCGAACGCACGGCCCAGCCAGAAGCCGCCGAGGCCGAAGACCGTCGCCCACACAATTCCGCCCGCCGCATTATAGAGAAAAAACTCTTCCCATCGATACCGGTTCACGCCGGCGAGAAACGCGGCGAATGCGCGCAGAAGCGCGACGAAGCGGCCGAAAAAGACGACCTTGCCGCCGTGTTTGAGAAAGAGATACTGGCCGAGCTTCAGTCGCCGCTCGTCAAGGTGTATGTAACCGCCATATCGGTAGAGGAGTGGAAATCCGAACTCCCGCCCGATCCAATAGCCGCAATTGTCGCCGATGATCGCGCCCGCGGCGGCCGCGCCGATCACCCCGTAAATGCGGAGCGTTCCATGGCCCGCCAGGATCGCGGCAGTGACAAGGACCGTTTCGCCGGGCATCGGGATGCCGGCGCTTTCCATGGCGACGATGAGAAAGATCGCGACATAGCCGTAGGTCGCGATCGCGCCTTCTAAATGATGCGCGAGATCCATCTCAAGGGAACGCCTTGGCTCCGGTGAGGCGGCGGGCGTTGGCGCGCACTTTCCGCCGCGCCGGCCCCGCCGCGGCCTCGGCGATAGCGGTCAATCCGGCAGAGAGGTCGTTAGGCGTGCGCACGCCGCCGAACGCGGCCCTGATGACAAACGCGCCCCAGGCCGCCTGCGCGGCGAACGAGCCCTCGACGACGGCGTCGACTTTCTCTTGCACCATGAGCAGCGCCTCGCGCGCCTTCTCTGAGCCGCCGCTGCCGGGCGCGAGCAGGCTCTGGGTGCGAGCGGCGATGGTGAGCGCCGCGTCGACCCCCGCCTGGGCGTTGGCCTTGGCGATGACGAGAGAGCGCGTTGAGAGACGTCGCGACACGATGAGGGCCCCCGCGTGGTTCAACCCCCGCGCGATGAGCCGGGGCGCACAACATGGGGGAAGATCGCCGCTGCGGCAAGTCCGGGTCCGGGCGCATTCGACTTCTGGAGGCGCTCCCGTCAGTCGAGCGGCTCGATCCGATACTGAATGAAGCCTGTGCGATCAGCCACCTTATTGTAGAGCCTGCGCGCGACCGTATTCGTTTCGTGGGTATTCCAGAACACCCGCGCCGCTCCTGCCTCCTTCGCCGCGCCGACGACGGCGGCGATGAGCGCGCCGCCAACCCCGCGGCCCCTTTTGTCTGGTCCGACATAGAGGTCCTGGAGGTAGCACTGCGGGTTCAGGAGCCAGGTGCTGCGCTGAAACAGGTAGTGGGAGAAGCCGATCAGATCGCCGCCATCGCGCTCGGCGACCACCGCATGCACAGGCTCCAGCGGGTCGAATATCCGCCCCCACGTCGCGCTCGTGACATCGCCCGTCTCCTCGGCGCGATAGAAGGCGAGATAGGCGCGCCAGAGCGGCGCCCATTGTTCCCGATCGGCGCGCTCGATTGCGCGCACCTTGAAGTCCGGCAAACTTCGCCCTCCCCCGCTCGGTGCGAGCACCGGCTGGCTCGCGCGAAGAATAACGATCAAGGGTTCGGCGCGTCTTGACAAGCGCCCGCCGAAAAGACTGCTTTCCTGGCCGCCAAGCCCCGTGGCGCCATGACGGAGCCGACAATGATCCGCTCGCCCCTCCTACTCGCCGGCGTCGCCGCGCTCATGGGCGCGGCCGGCGTCGCGCTGGCGGCCGCGGGCGTCCATGCGAGCGGCGGCGAACTGGCGTTGAGGGGCACCGAGTTCCTCATTCTGCACGCTTGCGCGGCGCTCGCGATCGCCGCGCACGCCCGGATCGCGGCGATGTCGGCGCGCGCGCTCGTCTGGGTCGGCTTCGCCATGGAAGCTGGCGCGTCGCTGTTCTCGGGCGAACTCGCGGTGCGCGCGTTCACCGGCGAGCGCATCTTTCCTTTCGCCGCGCCGATCGGCGGCTCGACGATGATCCTCTCGTGGGTGGCGCTCGCGATCGTGTTTGCGGTCGCGGCGCGCCGCGGGCGCTAAGGCAAGGCGCGCCCGGCGGCTCGGGACGCGCCGGCCCTTCGCGAGCGACGACACCTCTCGCCGCGCACATTTCCATCGCCGAGCCTGGCTGCGGATAACGCCAAAATCGAATGTCGTTTTCGGCTCGGACGGTTTCTGGTAGCCTCAAGCGGCGACATGGAAACTGCAGGAGGATCAGATGCAGACCATCGACCGCAAGCAAAGTCACGCGTCTTCGAGCGGCGCATGGTTGGCCGGAGCGGCCTTTGTCGCGGCGCTCGCGGTCGCCGCGCCAGGCGAGGCGTTCGCCGCCTGCGGGGGCGGCGGCGCCTCGACGGGGGCGCATCCCGCAGCCTCCGGCGGCGGAGGAATCCACGCCGGCGCGAGCCCCTCCGCCGGCTCCACGGGCGGCGCAAGCTCGTGCGGTGTGAATGCGACGGCGCACTTCTCGGGCGGCGGAGCTTCGACGCCGGCGCTGGCCGGCGTTCACACGGGCGCCATCGCGGGCAATGGAAGGCGGACCACGAGCACTCTGAGCCGCACCGCCAGCACCGTAACCGCCACACGCACCGTAACCGCCACACGCACCGCAAACACCGGAGGCGGCGCGGGCATCGCGCGCACCGCAAGCGGTGGCGCCGGGCGCGCCCACTTCTTCCACGCCGGGAAGCACCCGTAAGGGGCCTGCGAAACCGGCCGAAAGCGGCGACCAAGGCCCTCGCTGGACGGCCGGGCGCGCAATCATCGGGATGGGAACGGCGGCGCTACCTCCCAAATGGCCCGCCGGCGCTAGAGCCTTCGGCTCTGGCGCGGAACCGACAATTGTGCTTGGCCCCGCCATGAGACCCATCCGTGGCTCGCATAACCCAGGCGCCGCATGGGAGATTTTGGTCGCTGTCTGCGCCGCCTGTTCCGCTCCTGTTAGCGCCCTGATAAGCGCGATTATCGCCCTGTTGTCTTCCTGTTCTGTTCGCCGCGACCGGGCGCCGGGGTTTGCGAGGAAATGATTGGAAACAAAGGTCCTTTCGCTCCCGAGGCGGCCCCGCCCGGCCCATTCACCCCTGTTTTCTCCTGTTAGCAGGCGACAGCGCGCCGCCATCCGGCCCTCCAACCCATGCCGAGGACGCATGCGGCGAAGAATCTCAATCCGATTGTCGCGGCATGTGTTCCGGCCGCCCCTTGCGCCGGAACCGATCCCACCCACGTGCAACCCGCTAGTCGCGCACGAACGCGAATTTGTCGACGTCGACCAGGCCCATGTCCGTGATCTTGAGGTGCGGGATCACCGGCAGCGGCAGGAACGCCACTTGCAGGAACGGCTCGGCGAGCGTCACTCCCAGGCCCTTGGCGGCGGCGCGCAACAGGGTCAGCGCCTCGCGCACCTCCTCGAAGCTCTTGAGGCTCATCAAGCCCGCCACCGGAAGCGGGAGCTCGGCGACGACCTTCCCTTCTCGAGCGACCGCAAATCCGCCCTCGATCTCGCGCAGGCGGTTGACGGCCGCCGCCATGTCGGTCTCGTCGACGCCGACGACGCACAGGTTGTGACTGTCATGGCCGACCGATGAGGCGATCGCGCCGCGCTTCATGCCGAAGCCCTTGACGAAGGCGATCGCCCGGTTGTCGTTAACGCCATGGCGGGCGACGACCGCGACCTTGACGACGTCCTGGCCAAGATCGACGCCGCGCTCGCCGTTCTTGAACGGCAACGTCACCGGCACGCGATTGGTGATGATCTGGCCCGGAATGACCCCGATAGCCTGCGTCGACGGCCCCTGCCCGCGGGCGACGAAATCGGCCGGCTCGACCCGCTTCGCCTTGACGCTCTCAAGCCCGACCGGAGCAAGCGATGAGCGCGCAGCGAACAGCGCGTCGTCAACGACCCGCCCGCCCGCCATCACCGTCGAGACCGCGCAATGCTCAAGATCGTCGATGACCACAAGATCGGCCCGCCAGCCGGGCGCAACCAGACCACGATCACGCAGGCCGAAGATGCGGGCGGCCGAGATCGAGGCCGCGCGGTAGGCCGCAAGCGGCGACGCGCCGAGCTTGATCGCGGTACGGATGAGAAAATCGAGATGGCCTTCCTCCGCGATGTCGAGCGGATTGCGGTCGTCGGTGCAGAAGGCGATGAACGGCGAATTGCGCTCGGTGATGACGGGGCTCAGCGCGTGCAGGTCCTTGCACACCGAGCCCTCGCGAATCAGGAGCTGCATGCCCTTGGCGAGCTTCTCCCTCGCTTCGGGCAGGTTGGTGACCTCGTGGTCGGTGCGCACACCAGCGCTCAGGTAGCCGTTGAGGGCCAAGCCGCTCAAGAGCGGACTGTGCCCGTCGATCGGCCGGGTCTGGAACGCCGCGAGCTTGGCGAGGCACGACGGGTCGCGCGCCAGAACGCCGGGAAAGTTCATGAATTCGGCCAAACCCAGCACCTTGGGATGATCGGCGAGGGCCGAGAGATCGTCGGCCTCGAGCCTGGCGCCCGAGGTCTCGAGCGCCGTCGCCGGAACGCAGCTCGAGAGCTGCACCCTCAGGTCCATCGCCGTCAGCATCGCGGCGTTCAGGAAGTAGCGTAAACCCGTCAGCCCGAGCACGTTAGCGATCTCGTGCGGATCGCAGATCGACGTCGTCACGCCGTGACGCAGTACGCAGCGGTCGAATTCGAGCGGGGTGATGAGCGAGGATTCGACGTGGCAGTGGGTGTCGATGAACCCCGGAACCACGACCTTGCCGCTGACGTCGATCTCGCGTTCGCCCCGGTATTCCCCGAGCGTTCCCACGATCCGGTCGTTGCAGATCGCCACATCGCTCCGAACGAGCTCGCCGCCGACAAGGTCGAAGATCCGCCCGCCCTTGAGCACGATGTCCGCCTCGGCGAGTCCCTGCCCCTGCTCAATGGCGCGTCGAAGAAAAGCGATGGCGTCGCTCATGAATGGGCCTCGCTAGCCTGAGATGAAGGGTCCCCGCATTGTTTCAGGCTTGCGCAGCACGCTCAAGTGACCCGTCTCCCCGCTTGAAAGCAGCAGAAGATCGGGGGTCCCAGCGCGCAAGGCGACTTCGCTTTGACGGCGGCCGCCGAATCGGCGTCTCGTTGGCCATGCTCGCGCCGATCCTTTCCATCCAGTCGCATGTCGTCTACGGCCATGTCGGCAATTCGGCGGCGGCGTTTCCGTTGCAACGGCTCGGACGCGAAGTCTGGTCCTTGATGACCGTGCAGTTCTCCAGTCATACCGGCTATGCAGGCTGGCGCGGCCGCACCTTTGACGCTGGCATGATCGACGAGTGCGTCGCCGGGTTGCACGCGATCGGCGTGCTCCCTCGCTGCGCCGGCCTGCTCACCGGCTATCTTGGCAAGCCGGAGATCGGCGAAGCGGCGTTGCGCGCACTCAGCAGCATCCGTGCCGCCAACAGCGAAGGGGCTTACGCTTGCGATCCGGTCATCGGCGATATCGGACGCGGCCCTTATGTCGCCGAGGGCGTCGGCGAATTCTTCCGCGATCGCGCGCTGCCGTTCGCGACCATCGCAACGCCCAACGCCTTCGAGCTCGAATGGCTGACCGGCGAGCCGATGGGCGACCTGGCCGCGGCGCGCCGGGCGATTTCGGCGCTCCGCCGGCGCGGGCCGCGAATCGTCGTGGCGAAATCGCTTGCGCTGGACGACACACCGGGGGACGCGCTCGACATGCTGGCCGGGGACGACGCGGGCTTCTGGCGATTGCGGACGCCAAAGCTGCCGATTGCGGTCAACGGCGCGGGCGACCTGTTCGCCGCGCTTTTTTTTCATCATTGGCTCGAGCGTCGCTGGACGCGCGAGGCGCTGTCGCGCGCGGCGTCATCCGTTCACGCGATCGTGACCGCCACCGAGGCGGCAGGCTCGCGCGAACTGGCCCTCATCGCCGCGCAGGACGAACTCGTCCGGCCGTCTCGGCTCTTCGCCGCCGAGTCGGTTTGACCCGTCCGGGCGCTCATTTACTTTTTCCGCACATCGGCGCATGAGTGAAGGAATTTCGGTGCTATATGGGCGGTGAGAAGGGGAACGTTCATGACACATCCGTTCAGTCTAGTCGCAGGCGTCACGCTCGGAATTGCGCTCGCGTCATCCTGCGCCCAAGCGCAGACGGTTCATCACCGCGAGCGGCATCCGGCCCCCGCCGGCCATGACGTCATCGTTCATGAGCGCGGCGTTGAACCCTGGCTGACCTTGGGCACATGGGCGCCCGTTGGCTCACGCAACGGCTATGTCACCGACACCTTGAGGCCGCCGCAGCGCGACACGGTCCAGGGGACATTCGTCGGTGTGCGCGGAACAGATCGCCTGCCGAATCCGGTTTCGCTCCCTCAATCGAATCGGCCTCTGATTATTGTCTCCTGGCCCGGGACCGACGAGCCTCTGTTTTCCTGGTATTGACCAGGCGCCGGCGCCTTCGAGGAGCGCCACGGGCGCGGGACTTCATCTGATGGCGCGCCGGTTTCAAACGCTCGATGTGTTCACCGAGACGGCGCTCGCTGGCAATCCTCTCGCGGTCGTGCTCGACGCCGACGGACTCGATGATCGCCAGATGCAGATGGTCGCCGCCGAATTCAACCTGTCCGAGACGGTGTTCGTCTTCGAGCCCAGGAATGCGATCAACACCGCGCGGGCGAGGATCTTTACGCCGAAGCGCGAATTGCCGTTCGCCGGTCATCCCACGGTTGGAGCCGCGGCCCTGATCGCGCACCGGCGGGCGGGCGATCTGCTCGCCGCCCAGGATCTCCGGATCGTGCTCGAGGAGCCGATTGGCGACGTCGTCTGCAGCGCGCGGCATCGCCAGGGTCAGGGGCTCGCCGCCTATTTCGAGCTGCCGAAGCTGCCTCAGCGGTTCGACGACAAGCCGCCGCCCAAGACCGAAATCGCCGCCGGTCTTGAACTCGAGGCGCGGGACATCGGCTTCGACGCGCATGAGCCGAGCCTCTATAGCGCCGGGGCGCCGTATCTGTTCGTTCCGATCCGTTCGCTGGAAGCGATCGGCCGCGCCGCGCCCGGGGCGATGTCCTGGGCGACTAAGGACGGACCCGCCGCCTATCTCTACACCCGGGAGGTCGCGCGCGATGGATCCGCCTATCATGCGCGCATGTTCGCTCCCGCGTGGGGAGTGGCCGAAGACCCGGCGACCGGCAGCGCCGTCGCCGCATTCGCTGGCGTCGTTCAGGTTTTCGACCGCCTCGCCGACGGTGAGCACACGCTGACCATCGAGCAGGGCTTCGAGATGGGCCGGCCAAGCTTGATCGCGCTCGGTCTCACGATTGAGGCCGGCGCGCTAAGCGCCGCGACAATCGGCGGCTCGGTCGTGATCGTCTCCAGCGGCGCGTTGGACCTTTGAGCGAGCCGGGGCGCCTCCTTGAGGTCGGGGAGCTCGACCTGGTGTTTGAGCCGGCGCACTGGTCTTTCGCCGATCGCCAGGCGGCGAGCATCGCAGCGCATTGGGCGCGGCTGACAAAGTCAAAGCCGTCGCTGTTCAACGGACGCGTGCTGCTGTTGGGTCGCCGCGCGGTTGAGCCCGGCCCAGGCGGGGCGCTCGCGCTCAAGGGCGTCTATTTCGAGACCGACTATGCCGATTACCTCGCTTGGGAAGAATTCGGCTATCCCGGCGAACCGGTCGACAATTGCTTCCCGATGGCGGCGCTGCGCGGGGCCGACGGGGCTTTCCTGCTCGGCGAGATGGCCGCTCATACTTTCAACGCCGGGCAGATCTATTTCCCCGCCGGAGCGCCGGACCCGACCGACGTTTTCGACGGCAGGGTCGATCTCGAGGCGAGCGCCAGGCGGGAATTGTTCGAAGAGACCGGGGTGAATGCCGGCGAGACCGCGATCGCGCCCGGCTGGACTCTGGTGTTTACGCCCCAGCGCATCGCCTGCATGAAGCTAATGACGCTCGCGGTCCCAGCGGCGCGAGCCAAAGCGCGGATCGACGCCTATCTCGCGCGCGACCCACACGCCGAGTTTTCGCGCATGCATGTCATCCGCAGTCCGCGCGACATCGACGAACGGCGGGTGCCGGTCTTCGTCGCCGCATACTTGCGCAATGCGTTCGCTCAAAGATCGGTCGGATAACCGTGACGCTTCTCGGAGGCGGCGATCATCGCCTTCGCCTCCGCGTCGCGGCCCGCCCCGCACACGCTCTCGGCCGCGGCGATCTCGCGCTTGACCTGATTGTAGACCGACGGCACGACGTGACCCATGGACAGATCGTTATCCTGGACCGCGCGGTAGCGGGCGATCTTCGCCGAGCCGTCGTCGCCTTGCGGCAGCTGGAAGCCGGGCGGCGTCACGGCGACCGAGCCGGGCGGCGGCGGGGCCGAGGCCTGCGGCGCCGGCGCGTTGCAGGCGGCGAGCGCGAATGCGGCGAGAGCGAGTGGCGCGAGAGTCTTCATCGGCTTGAGGCTCATGGGCGGGCAATTCGACGCGTTCGCGAATAGACTCGCCAAAGCGCCGGCCGCGCGTCAAGTTCCCTCGCTCGGGGCGCGCGCGCTCTTCGCCTTCGCGCGATCCGCTGGTGCCGCAAAAAGAAAAGGGCGGATCGCTCGCCTCGGCAAGCGATCCGCCCGGTCATGCCAAACTCAGCGCCGGGCAATGGCCGCGGGATGATGGGCGGACCAGATTTCCGTGACCGAGGCGAGCGCAACGATCAGTCCCAGCACGACGCAGACCGCGAGCGCATGGTGCAAGGCGGCGAAGCCAAGCACCCATGGCGCAGCCGCGACCGCGAGGCCGACGACCAACGTCACCCACTCCTCCCACTCGGCGAACTGGACGAGCGCCGCGATCGCCATGGCGGCGATCACGATTCCGCCGACCCATGCGGTTCTGGCCGCCGTCAGCTCGCCTGAGAAGCCGATCGCCCACGGCGAGATGAACAGCAGGACGCCGCACACCAGGCTTATCCAGTCCTGGACATTTTTGTCGCCCCCGCGCATTGAAGCTTCACTTGGCATTTGGAACCTCCTCATGACACGCGGTGTTGAACAACACCTTTGATTTCTATGGTAATTCTCGTTTTTGGGGATTTTATGGCGCGGGGCCGACGCGCACTCCGAACGAAGGGCGGTCCATGACCGGCAGGATTGCGATTTTCGGCTATGGTCAGGTCGGACGCGCGATCGTGGAGCGGCTCGGGCCGGAAGGCCGGGAGCTCGTCGTGGCGCAGCGGCGTGCGCCGTCAGACTTGCCGAAAGAGACATCGTTCGCGTCCTGCGACGCGCTCGACGGCGAAGCGGTGCTCAAGGCCGCGCGCGGCGCCGAGCAGATCGTGGTCGCGACCGGCTTTGACTATTCCGGCATCGTCTGGCGCGAGGCCTGGCCGAAGGCGATCGCCAATTTCGTCGGAGCCTGCAAGACGACCGGCGCGCGAATGGTGTTCATCGACAATCTTTACATGTACGGGCCGCAGACCGCGCCCCTTGTCGAGACGATGCCGCTGGCTGATGTTGGCTGGAAGCCGGCGGCGCGCACGGCGGCGACCCGCATCTGGATGGCGGCCGCCGCCGCGGGCGAAGCGCGCATCGCCGCGCTCCGCGCGCCCGACTTCTACGGGCCCGGCGTCGGCAATTCGTATCTCGGCGATACGTCGATCGGCAAGCTCGCCCAGGGCAAGCCCGCGGTGTTCATCGGCTCGCCAGACGTCCTTCACGACTACGCCTACGTGCCCGATATCGCCCGCGCAGCGGTGACGCTCTTGGCCGCCCCGGACAGCGCCTTCGGCCAGGCCTGGCATGTTCCCTGCGCGCCCATCCGCACGACGCGCGACATTCTCAAGATCGCCGCCGAGGCGCTGGGGGTCAGGCTGCGCATCAGCGCCATGCCGGCGTGGATGCTGGGCGCGAGCGCGATGTTCTCGCCGTTCCTTCGTGAACTGATCGAGATGCGTTTCCAGTGGGACCGGCCGTACCACGTCGACGCCGCCAAATTCGCGAGCGCGTTCTGGTCGGACGCGACGCCGTTCGAGACCGGCGTCCGCAAGACCGCGCTGGCGTTCCGCGCCGCGATCAAGGAGAAAGGCGGGAGCCGTTGACTTCTACCGTAAGGAGAAAAGGGGGAGTTACGAGCCAATCGGGACCGTGATTTCGAACTGGACCCCAAGCGGATCACTATGCCATTTGTGATCGCCGCTCAGGCCTTTGCTGAGCATCTGAATGAAGCGCATGCCCATGTGACCGGGTTCGGTGATGTCGAAACCCTCAGGAAATCCGACTCCGTCGTCCTCGTAGACGATCCTCAGACCATCGTTTTCGTCGAGGGCGCAGGCAACGGCCATCTTGGTCGGCAACTTGGCCGGATGAGCGTATTTCAGCGAATTGGAAACAAGCTCCGCGGTGATGAGCCCTAGCGATAGAGCGATTCTCGCCGGCAGAACACAATCGGCCGGACAGTCAAAGGAAATTGATGTCGCCGCCGGCGCAAGAGCGCCCGTCAGGCGATCGCAAATCTCTCCCAGATATGCGGCCAGTTGAACTGTTCCTGTCGTAGATTCTGTTAGAACGCGATGAAGTTTACCGACAGTTTCTATGCGATCGGCGATCTCGAGAAGAAATGCCTGCGGATCCGATACACTTCCGCTCCTTGCTCTCTGGCGAACAAGGGCGCTGATCATTTGCAAACTGTTTGCAATCCGATGCTCGGCTTCTTCCCGATAGCCGTGAGGAATTATCTGAAGGGAAACAACCGGCTCGATCCGTGCTTGCATTATAAACGCCTCAAGATTTTTCCTAGAGAGTAACTTTGTTAGCGTCAAGTAATATTTCGTCATCAACCTACCAAAAGCACGGAATCACCTCACTATCGGTCGGATATACATTTTACTACTCTGCCCCTACCCACTCATCTTGAGCGCTTGACAAATAAGTCTAATTATGAGTAAGTGGCATAGTGTGAGCAACCTGGCCGCTGGAGAAAATGGAGGTATCGATGTCGGTGGACCCTCGTGGCGAGCGTCTTCAAATCATGCTGACATCCGACGAACTTGAGGCGCTCGATCAATGGCGCTTCAGCCGTCACATGCCGAGCCGGGCCGCGGCGGTCCGCGAGTTGCTGCGTCGGGGATTGGCGGCGGAAGGTTTTGACGTCTCGGACGGAAAGACAAAATCCGCCGACTTTGGGGTCATTGTCGACCTCAAGAAAAAGGGGTGAACCGGGCGATAAACCCCGATCGCCGTCGCGCGCCGCCGACCCTGCCAAGCCGACGGTGTTTGGCCGGGAGGATTTCCTTCCTCCTGATTTGGATTTTCTGCGTTTGGGTTTGGAAACGCTTCCGACGCGCGCGGCAAGGCGCGGACGTTGGAGAAGCTTGCGCTTGGGTAGAATCGTCATGGCAAGGTGCGATTCACTAGTGGCGTCCCGCCCACTCGCGATGACGTGGCTCGACCAAAACGCACAATGCTCTAGGATGGCGTCGCACCCTGATCGGATCGCCCGCCGTCGATGACTTCAACGACTTTCACCGCCCGCGTCGTCGCCTCGATCTCGGCCGTTGACGCCAAGGCGTGGGACGCCTGCGCCAATCCGCCCGGCCGCCCGGCGGACCAGGCCGAGGGCGAACGGTTCAATCCGTTCATCGCCCACGCCTTCCTCGATGCGCTCGAAGCGTCGGGGTCGGTCGGCGGCCGCTCGGGCTGGACGCCCGCGCATGTGACGGTGGAAGACGGGCGAGGTCGTCTCGTCGCCGCCGCGCCCTGCTATCTCAAGAGCCACAGCCAGGGCGAATATGTGTTTGACCACGCCTGGGCCGACGCCTACGAGCGCGCCGGCGGCCGCTACTATCCCAAGCTCCAAGTCGCCGCCCCGTTCACGCCGGTGACCGGGCGCCGGCTCCTCGTCGCGGCCGATGCGCCGGAAGGCGCGCGTGAGACGCTGATTGGGGCGTTGCGCGAATTGCGCAAGGAGACCAGGGCGTCGTCGATTCATGTGACATTCCCGACCGCCGAGGACGCTGATCGGCTCTCGAACGCCGGATTTCTCGTCCGCACCGGCGAGCAGTTCCATTTTCAATGCGAGGACTATCGCAGCTTCGACGATTTTCTCGCCGCCCTCGCCTCGCGCAAGCGCAAGGCGATCAAGCGCGAGCGGCGGGACGCTCTGGATGGCGGCGTGATGGTTGAATGGTTCACTGGGCCATCCATTCGATCAGAGCATTGGGACGCCTTTTTCAAGTTCTACATGCACACAGGCTCGCGCAAATGGGGCCGCCCCTATCTGACCCGCGCGTTCTTTGACCTGATCGGGGCGAGGTTCGCCGACCGCGTCCTTCTGGTCATGGCGCGCCGCGCCGGGCGCTATATCGCCGGGGCGATCAATTTCATCGGCGACGACGCGCTCTATGGCCGCAACTGGGGGGCGATCGAGCATCGGCCGTTTCTGCATTTCGAGGTCTGCTACTATCAGGCGATCGACTTCGCGCTCTCCCGCGGATTGCGGCGGATCGAGGCCGGCGCCCAGGGCGAGCACAAGCTCGCGCGCGGCTATCGGCCGGCCCTCACCTATTCGGCGCATGAGTTCGCCGACGCGCGACTGGCCAGGGCGATCGCCGACTATCTCGGCCACGAGCGCGCCGCCGTCGAACGCACGATCGCCTATTACGAGGGCCACGCGCCTTTCCGCCGCGACGAGGGCGACGAGCGCGGCGATGAGCGATTGGGAGAATCCTTTGACGCCGACGTATGATCCAAGCAACATCTTCGCCAAGATCCTTCGCAGCGAAGCGCCATGCGTGAAGGTCTACGAGGACAGCGCGGCGCTCGCCTTCATGGACGTGATGCCGCGCGCCGACGGGCATACGCTGCTCATTCCGAAAGTCGCGGCCCGCACGCTCTTCGACATCGACCCTCAAAGCCTCGGACAGCTGATGCCGGCGCTGCAGAAGGTCGGATGGGCGGTGATGGCGGGGATGAAGGCGGAAGGACTTTCGGTGCAACAGTTCAACGAAACGGCGGGCGGGCAGCAGGTCTTCCATCTGCATTTTCACCTCCTGCCGCGCTGGAGCGGGGTCGCGCTCAGGCCCCCGGGCGGACCGTTCCAGAACGCCGAGGCGCTCAAGCCCTATGCCGACAGGATCATCGCCGCGCTGGCCGCCGCGTGACCTTTCGCCGCCGCCCGCACGACGCCCAGCATGCGCTTCGGACGCCGACGCCTTGACCCACATGCACTACTTTCCGCTCGGCATCGGCCAAGCAATCCTGTTTGCCGCGCTGCTCGTTGGTCTCCTGCTGCTGCAGATCAGCTTTTTGAGGCGCGCCTACTGGGCGCTCGGCCTCGATCCCCGGATGGCGACGCTGGTTCTGTTTGGCTCGCTCCTCGGCTCATCCGTCAATCTGCCCCTGGTCCGCCTGCCGGAAGAGCGCGTCGTCTCCCAGGAGGTGGTGGAGATCTTCGGCGTCCCGTTCCTGGCGCCGGTGACGGTCGACTGGAAGGGCACGATTCTCGCGATCAACGTCGGCGGCGCGGTGATCCCGATCCTGCTCTCGTTCTACCTGCTGATGCGCTACGACCTCTGGGGGTCCGGCGCGCTGGCGACCGCAATCGTCGCTTATTTCGTTCATCGCCTGGCAACTCCAATTCCCGGGGTTGGGATATCGGTGCCGACGATCGCGCCGCCACTGCTGGCGGCCGGGGCGGCGCTGCTGCTGTCGCGGCGATTCGCCGCGCCGCTCGCCTATATCGGCGGCAGTCTCGGCGTCCTGATCGGCGCCGATCTGCTCAATCTCGGGCAGTTGCGCAGCCTCGGGGCTCCCGTCGCTTCGATCGGCGGCGCCGGGACTTTCGACGGAATATTCTTGACCGGCGTCATCGCGGTGCTGCTGGCGAGTCTCCTAACGAATCGAAGATGATGATGGTTAACAGGTCGTTGCCAAATCTGTGGCGATTCTGCCACATCTCCCCGCAAATTCAGCCGGTTCAATAAGCGTGGGTGGACAGGGCTCGAATCGAACCATATAGTCTCGCCACTGTTATTAGCGGCGGGGCGCGGGCGTATGGCGTCGCGTATCAACACGGAGACAGCAGATGACCAAAAACTGGCTAAAGGGGGTTGCGATCGTGGCGCTGACGGCGGCAGGAGCAGCCGCGGCGCAGGCGGCCGACCTTCCGACCAAGAAAGAGGCGCCGGCGCCGATCTTCGTGCCGCCACCCTTCACCTGGACTGGGTTCTACATCGGTCTTAACGCCGGCGGCATCATCAGCAGCGGCAACCGCAACGCGACGCTCGTTGTGCCCTCATCGTCCGTTTGGCTCGACAGCTACTTTCCGGGCGGGATCGGAAATGGCCAAAGTGGATTCCTCGGCGGTGGCCAGGCCGGCTACGACTGGCAGACCGGCGCCTTCGTGCTGGGCGTCGTAACCGACTTCGACGGGTCGTCTCTGGGCAAGAACTTCAACTTCAGCAGCGTACCGTTTACAGCGGCCGGGATCTATAACGGCGACACGTTGAACGTGAACGCCAAGGCGAGCCTCGACTGGCTGGGAACAACTCGCGGTAAAGTCGGCTTCGTCGTCACTCCCGACAATCGTCTGATGATCTACGGGACGGGGGGCGTCGCCTACGGCGGCGGGAGCTCGCACTTCAACGTCTATGATCAGACCTACAACGCGTATTGGAGCGGCAACCCGAGTTCCACGCGCGTCGGCTGGACGATCGGCGGGGGCGTGGAATACGCGCTCACCAACAACTGGTTGATCGGCGCCGAATATCTCTACGCCGACCTCGGGAGCACCCACATTACGACGGTTGGAAACTACGCCGCCTCCACCTACTTCCCGAACGTTTACGCGACGGCGAAGATCAACTACGACGCGTCGATCTTCCGCGCTTTTGTGAACTACAAGTTCTGAGCGCCTGGCGCTCCGATCTGATCTGATTTTTGGCCGGAGGAAAGGCGACTTTCCTCCGGTTTTTTTGCGAGGCGGCGCTCAAGTTACGAGTCGCCGCTTATGGTCGCCGCAACGCTTTCGCGCTGTCAGTCAGTAAACTTGGGTAGACGCGTTCCGCAAACAGATGTCGGCGACCGGGTCTACGACCCTTAGACGCGATCAGCCTCGCGGCCGACACGTAGTCACAGGACGCCGCACTAACCGCAACCGCTTTGCGACCTGAAGATCCGGTCTTTCGGGCTGGCAACTCGGAAACCGTCTACGGCTCCTCCGGGGCGGGCGCCTTGTCGGCGGGGCCTGATTCGGCCGGCTCCACGCGCTTGCGCGAACGGCGCGCGCCGGCGGCGACGATGAGATCGCGTTCGAGCCGCGGCTGGGCCGGGCCTTCCGGATAGACGAAGCTGAGCTTCTTCGCGCCGGTCTCGTCGGCCGTGACCACGACCTTGACGACGCCGCCGCCCTTCAACCGTCCGAACAGGACCTCGTCGGCGAGCGGCGTCTTGATCTGGGTCTGGATCACCCGCGCCATCGGGCGGGCGCCCATTGCTTCGTCATAGCCGTTCTTGACCAGCCACTCGCGCGCTTCGTCGGTGAGCTCGATCGTCACGTTGCGGTCGCTCAGCTGAGCCTCAAGCTGGAGGATGAACTTATCGACGACCCGGGCGATGA
The DNA here is from genome assembly GCA_963794155.1 of uncultured Alphaproteobacteria bacterium. Lineage (GTDB taxonomy): Bacteria > Pseudomonadota > Alphaproteobacteria > Rhizobiales > Beijerinckiaceae > Roseiarcus. Next base: position 275,499 of record CAWCCX010000018.1, read on the forward strand.
CGGACTCAGGCAGCCGCGCGAACGGCACAATCGCGTCGAGCCGATTGCGGAACTCAGGCGCAAACAACCGGTCGATCGCTTCGCGGTCATCTCCCTCGCGCTTCGATTTGTGGAAGCCGAAGGCGGCGCTGGCGAGATCCCGGGCGCCCGCATTGGTGGTCATGATCAGGATTACGTTGCGGAAGTCGATGGCCTTGCCCGAGTGGTCGGTCAATTTGCCGTGGTCCATGATCTGCAGAAGGATGTTGAAGAGATCCGGATGAGCCTTCTCGATCTCGTCCAGCAAGAGAACCGAGTGCGGATGCTGATCGATGGCGTCGGTCAAGAGGCCGCCCTGGTCGAAGCCAACGTAGCCGGGCGGGGCGCCGATCAGCCGCGAAACCGTATGCCGCTCCATGTATTCCGACATGTCGAATCGGATGAGCTCAAGACCGAGGCTCAGCGCGAGTTGGCGCGCGGCCTCAGTCTTGCCGACACCGGTCGGGCCGGAGAACAGATAGCAGCCGATCGGCTTCTCCTGATCGCGCAAGCCGGCGCGAGCGAGCTTGATCGCTGAAGCCAGCGCTCCCACCGCCTCGTCCTGGCCATAGACAGCGCGCTTCAAGGTCTCCGCGAGATGCTGGAGCACTTCGGTGTCGTCCTTCGACACCGATTTCGGCGGGATCCGCGCCATCGAGGCGACGGTCGCCTCGATCTCCTTGACCCCGATCGTCTTCTTGCGCTTGGGCTCCGGCACCAGCATCTGCGAGGCGCCGGTTTCGTCGATCACGTCGATCGCCTTGTCGGGCAGCTTGCGGTCGTGGATGTAGCGCGACGACAGTTCGACCGCCGCCTTTACCGCTTCGCCGGTATAGCGCAGCTTGTGAAACTCCTCGAAATAGGGCTTGAGGCCCTTGAGGATCTCGATCGCGTCGGCGACGCTCGGCTCCTTGACGTCGATCTTCTGGAACCGGCGAACGAGCGCCCGATCCTTCTCAAAGTACTGCCGGTATTCCTTGTAAGTCGTTGATCCGATGCAGCGGAGCGTCCCTTGGGCAAGCGCCGGCTTGAGCAGATTCGAGGCGTCCATCGCGCCCCCCGAAGTGGCGCCGGCGCCGATGACGGTGTGGATTTCGTCGATGAAGAGAATCGCATCCTTGTGCTGCTCGATCTCCTTCATCACCTGCTTGAGGCGTTCTTCGAAGTCGCCGCGATAGCGAGTGCCCGCGAGCAGCGCGCCCATGTCGAGCGCGAACACGGTCGAATTGGCGAGCACCTCGGGCACATCGGAATTGACGATCTTGCGGGCGAGCCCCTCGGCGATCGCCGTCTTGCCGACGCCCGGGTCGCCGACCAGCAACGGATTGTTCTTCTGCCGGCGGCACAGCACCTGGATGGTGCGCTGGACTTCGGCCTCCCGGCCGATGAGCGGATCGATGCGCCCCTCTCGCGCCTTCCGATTGAGGTTGACGCAATAAGCTTCCAAGGCGCCTTCCTTCTTCTTTGAATCCGAATTGTCCTTCGAGTCCTTGGCGTCGCGCGATTCATGCTCTTCGTCGGTCCCGCGCGGCAGGCGCGACGGGTCGGCATGGCCGGGACGCTTGGCGATTCCGTGACTGATGTAGTTGACCGCGTCGTAGCGGGTCATATCCTGTTCTTGCAGGAAGTATGCCGCGTGCGTCTCGCGCTCGGCGAATATGGCGACCAGCACGTTGGCGCCCGTCACCTCCTCGCGACCCGACGACTGCACGTGGAACGCCGCCCGCTGCACCACGCGCTGGAAGCCGTTGGTCGCCTTGGCTTCCTCCTGGCTGTCGACAACGAGGTTCTCGAGCTCCGTATCGAGATAGTGAACGACGGTCTTGCGCAGCCCATCGAGGTCGACGCCGCAGGCCCGCAGCACCGCGGCGGCGTCGACGTCGTCGATCAGGGCCAGCAGCAGGTGCTCGAGCGTCGCATATTCGTGGCGGCGCTCGTTGGCGAGCGACAGCGCCCGACGAAGGGTCTTTTCTAGCGCGCGGGAGAAAATCGGCATCGGGCGCCTTTCACTTCTTTTCCATGATGCATTGAAGGGGGTGTTGATTCTTGCGCGCGTGGTCCATCACCTGCGACACCTTGGTTTCCGCGACCTCATAGGTGTAGACCCCGCATTCGCCGACGCCGTTGTGGTGCACCTGGAGCATGATCTGAGTCGCCTCCTGCGCGTCCTTGTTGAAGAACGCCTGCAGAATTGAAATCACGAATTCCATGGGCGTGTAGTCGTCGTTAAGCAACAGAACGCGATACATGTTCGGGCGCTTTGTCTGCGTCCGGGTGCGCGTGATGACAGCCGCGCCTGCGCCCGGCGTTTCCCCTCCTTTCTTGATTTCTCGCGAGGCCATCGACCGCGGCGGCGTCATCGCCGAGGTCGCGCCGAAGCCCGGATAGAGCCAGCGCGCCAGACGAGCCATCCCCGCTCGCAGGCGAACGACCAACGGATTTGAAACGGCAGCCACGGAAAGACCCCGATTGATGCCGATTGGGCCTGAACGCACATCATTACGCGCACGCGAAACGGAAGCAACTCAATCTAAGCACGAGGCGCCGCCAGCACCAGATGTCGTCGCCGAATGGCAGCATTGCCAATTTGTCCGTCACGCGCAAGACCCTCGACGCGCGGAACGACCGAGAGCTGTTTACGCCCGCCCTTCTCCCTCCCACGCACACGGTGATTCGCACGCATTGACGGCGCTGCGCGCTGGCGGCGGCGATGACGCAAATTGTTGAGGAAGGAATGGAAACAAAAAAAGCCGGCGCTTGAAAGGCGCCGGCGTTGGCTCGAAGCGATCGAGTTCGCGCCGCGCTCCGCGGCAAGACGATCGTCCGATTACTTCTGGATGCTGGCGTAGGCCGTGGTGACGGGCTTCAGCGCGTCGGAAGCGACCCGGGTGTAGAGCTCGGAGACCTTGGTCGCCTGGGCGACGAGGCCCTCGTAAGCCTGTTTGGCGAACTCGCTCTGAATCTGGACCGCCGATTCGACGCTGCGCGCGCCGAGAAGCTTCTCGAACATCGCGGTGCTGGCGGCGAAGGCCTTCTTCGAATAGTCGGTCGAACTCAGCGGCAATATCCTGCAGGCCCTTCGACAGGGTGGTCGAGGCGGCGGTGAAAGCGTCCAGCTGCTCTTTGGAGAACTTCTGGAATTCGTCGAATGTTGGTGCAGTGGCAGTCATGGTTGAACCTCTTCGTTAGCGTCGATTTCGCTCGTCAAGCGTGAATCAGGACGCGAGCTTTCGATGAGGCCAATATGTGCAGTGCACAATGAAAGTCAAGCCATTTTTATTGCGTTGCAGCATTTTTTCGCAGCCGTCGACCATAAAAATCGATAAAATAACAATTTATCAGTCGACTCTCTCTGTATCCTAAACTAACGCTTCATGTGGGATCGCTCCTTTTGGCCTGAAGCCGCGATTCCAAGAACTTGGCGCCGGCGCAGTCCGCCCTGCGCCGTCTCGTTAACCGCCCCGTAACCGCGCCGACATATCGTCTAGGACCGTGTGAGTTTCGCAACTGTGCGGTCGGGTCGGCCTCAGACGTTGCGTGATGTCGAATAGGGCGCGTTCATGGCGTTGCGTAACGGTTGCTCTCAAGCCGGGCGGCTTGTTCATCTGGCGGCGGCGGCGCTGATCTCCGCCTCGGTCCTCCTCTTCGCCGGCGCTCCCGCCGAGGCCCATCACTATCGGCACTATCGCGCTTACCCGCGCGCCGCGCATGCGGCTCATTACCCACGCTACGCCCATCGCGCGCACGCCCATACCGTCCGCCAGGCGAGCGCCGCGGTTCCCGCTTCGCCCGCCTTCTCGGCGATCGTCGTCGACGCCAACAGCGGCCGGACCCTCTATTCGGCGGACGAAGACGGACTGCGCCACCCGGCTTCGATCACCAAGGTGATGACCCTCTACCTGTTGTTCGAGGCGCTCGACCGCGGCGCAATCACGCTGCATACGCCGATCCCGATCTCGGAGCACGCCGCCGCGCAGGAGCCGTCAAAGTTGGGCCTGAGGCCAGGCGAGACCATCAGCGTCGAGGACGCGATCAAGGCGGTCGTAACCCGCTCGGCCAACGACGTGGCGGTGGCGATCGCCGAGTCGATTGGGCAAACGGAAGTCAATTTTGCCGACATGATGACGCGAAAGGCGCACGCGCTCGGAATGTCGAGCACCGTCTATCGCAACGCTTCCGGACTCCCCAATGACGAACAGGTGACGACGGCGCGCGACCTGACCACCCTTGGGCGCTCGCTCGAGGAGCGGTTCCCCCGCTACTTCCGTTATTTCTCGACTGCCCAGTTCGAGTACGAGGGCGAGGTCATCGGCAATCACAACCATCTGCTCGGCCGCGTCGAGGGCGTCGACGGAATCAAGACCGGATACACCCGGGCCTCCGGCTTCAATCTCCTGACCTCGGTTCATCGCGACGGACGGTCCCTCATCGCCGTCGTCATGGGTGGCCGCTCTGCGGCGGGGCGCGACCGGATCATGGAGAATCTGATCGCCGACCACCTCGCCGAAGCTTCAACCGAGCGCACCGCGACCATGATCGCCGAAGCTGCGCCAGCCGAAGGGACCGACCAAGGCGCGGAGCCGCCCGCCCGCCCGGGTCCGGTGGCCGCGCCTCAGCGCGTCGCCGATCAGAATGCCGGGTCCGAGATCGCCGAAGGCGACACCGCAGCCGGAGACGACGAAGCTCCGGCGCCGCAGGCCGCCGCGGCGCGCCCCGTGTCCATGGCCTATGCGACCGCGCCCGTAATCGAGCGCGCGCCCGCCGACCTCGGCTGGGCCAAAGGCGCGGACGGGGCCGGGGCGCCGAAGGCCCCGCGGTCCGCCCGCGCGGCCAAGTCGAGCCCGGCCGCGACGCCGCCCGAAAAGCCGAGGGACCCCGGGGCCGACCGCGGTCTCAAGCATCAACGGACGGCGGGGCGAGTGACGATCGTAGCCGGCGCCAAATCCCAGCCTGCGCGTCAGGCCGAGCAACCCGACAGCGCAGCAGCGCGCGGTGGCTGGACGAATTCAGATCGGCGCGACCGACGATCCCGCCAAAGCCAACGCTCTCCTAAACCGCGCTCGCGAGCGCAATCGCTCGACCCTCGCCTCCGCCAAGCCGGTCACCGAGAAGGTGCGCAGGGGCGAGGACACTGTCTATCGCGCGCGCTTCGCGATGCTTGATTCGACGGCGGCCGAATCCGCCTGCCGGTCCCTCAAACAGAATGGATTTTCCTGCTTCCCCGCGCGCGACTGAAGCGCCACCCCGGAGCCCCGTCTAGCCTTGTCGTTCCATCAGAACATCCTTGGCCTGATTGACCCGCGCGGCAAGCGCGGTCGAGCCGCCATGATCTGGATGAAACTTTTTCATCAAGGTTCGATGAGCGCGAATGATCTCCGCCGCGCTCGCGCCCTCGGCGAGACCCAGAATTTCGAGCGCTTCGTGGCGCGACATCGCCCCGCCCGCGCCGCCCTTCCCCCGCCGCTCACGCTGACCTTGGTCTGCCTCACGCCAACCGGCGAACCGGCGGTCGAGATACGTCTCTAAGAGGCTCACGCCGTCCGGATCGTCGCGCGCGAGCTCCTGCCGAAGAATGAGCAGCTCCGGCCGGGACAGGGTTTCCAGCGCCCGCCCAGCATAGGCGCCGGCGAGGACCGAGCCAGTCATCGCGCCGCTCTCGTGATCAAGCCGCATCTCGATCATCGCGGAGCGGGCGGTCGAAGCGCGGCCCGAGCGCGCGCCCGACGCGGCGTTGCGAAGCGAGGACCAGCCCGCGCCGGTCGCGCGCCAGCCGGCGAAGCTCGCCACCATGCCGGCCACCGCAGCCGCGAGGCCCACCCGCCCGCGCAGGAGCAGAAGAAGCGCCCCGATCATCCCGACGACGCCCCCGCCGTGACGCACCAGGCGTGCCGCGGCGGCGGTGTCCATGCGCGCGAACTGCTTAATCGCCGTGAGGAGAAGGAACAGCAGGATCAAGCCGATGATGAAGTTCATCGCCGCAGCGCTTTCGATTGAGCGGACGCCTCGCCGGGATCCGGCCCCGAGCCGAAACTTGCCCGCTTGTGGGCGAGACTACGCCAACTTCACTTGCCTCGCATCTGCGACAAAAGAAGCCGCGCCTCCGGATCGGCGCCCGCCTCCCGCGCGAGCGCCGCGTGGCCGCCGGCGGCATAGGCGGCCGCCGCCCGCATGAGCGCCGCCAGGCGCGCCGACGCGCCGGCGTCGAAGGCGCTATAGGCCCCGCCGGTCAAGCGCGCGATCTCGCCGAACGCGCGCCACGCCGCCGGATCGAGGCCTTCCTGGAACATGAACGCCTTGACCCCGAGCAGCGCGAGTTGGCCGGCGAGCGTGGCGAGTTCGATCCGGGTTCTCTTCCATCGCGTCGCCAATGAAGACGAGCGCCGCGACCCTGGCGCGCTTCGCCTCGCTCAGCGCATGGGCGAGCACCTTCCGGATCTGGGTCGATCCGCCGCGCACCTCGATCCGGCTCATGAGTTCCGCCAGCCCCTGACCGCCGGAAACGAAATTCGACGCCCGGCATTCGTCCATGCCGCGGAAATAGACGAGCTGCACGTCTAGGCCGCCGAGGCCGGCCGCGACCTGGAACATTTTCGCCTGCAGGGTCTGGGCGAGGTCCCAGGTCGGCTGCCGGCTCATGGTCGCGTCGAGGGCGAAGATCAGCCGCCCGCGCCCCGACGAAGCTGGGGCCGGAACCTTCCGGGCCGCCTCGACGAAGGCGGCGATGTCGTCGGCGCCGGTCCGTCTGGCGAGCGCGCCGTCCTTGTCCTTGTCCATCAACGTCCAAGTTTATGCGATCGCGATCATAGATTGGGCGCCGGGAACCGCCCCACAAGCGGGGAAGCGGAAATTTACAGGAGCCCGAGTCCGGCGAGCTCCCGCCGCAAGGCCTCAGGCATGGCGGCGAAACCAGGCTGGGTCTCGTCAATGTCCGGGGGCGCGGACTTCGCCTCAAAATAGCGCCAGCCCTGAAAGGCGCGCATCGGCCGCGGCGCGACCGCGACCACCGCGCCGTCGAGCCACAGCTTGCAGCGGCCGATCCCGTCCTGGTCCACGAACGGCTCGATGCCGACGACGCGCTGGCGCGCCCCGATCTGGCCCTTGATCACCCAATAGAGCGAACCGCCGGCCAGAATGTCCTGCGCCCGCTTCGGCGTCATGCGGGTGACGTGGGCATGGCGCAGCGACGCGCCGCGGCGGCGCGCCTGGGCCATCCGCGCCGCCATCCATTCGCGAAGGTCCGCTAGCGAATCGGCGCCGACGCAGAGTTTGATCAGGTGCAGGGTCACAAAAGTGAGACTACCGCGAAGCGTCCATAGCGCCGAGCCCCGCCCGGTTGCTGTCCACCGTCTTCAGGGCCGCCGCAGCAATCAGTAAGGCGTGCGGCTCAACCGGCGGCGATAGCGCGACTGGCTCGTGACCTCAGTGTCCTTCGACAGTCGCTTTTTCGCAACGGCCGCCTCGGGGGCGGCCGCACCCGTGTAGAATGGGGCAAGATCCGCTTTCATCGCGGTCCGCGAGGCGTTGTCGAGATACACCATGTGGCCAGAGGGGTAGTTCCGCGTCGTCAGGCGATCGAGGTCGCCCGTGCTGACCGGCATCGATTCGAATGTCAGGCGCGTCTGAAGGAAAGGCGTGACCGAGTCGTAATAGCCGTTGGCCGAGAACACCCTGAGATAGGGATTGAGCGCCATCGCTGCGGCAAGATCGCCGGCGGTATAGAGTGTCGCGCCACCCACTTGCGCTCCGGTGGGATCGGTGTGGGAGAAATCCCAGTTGTTGAACGCCTCATCGTTGATGTCGAGGAACGGCGAGGTCGCGACAAACTTGAGCTCATCGTTGAGATAGACGTTCCACATTGCGGTGTACACGCCGCCGACCGCTGTCATTGTGGGGTCGTTGCCGCCAGAGTCTGGACTGACGGATCCGGCGATGCCTGAGTCCTGGCCCGTCACGCGGCCGTCGTAGGCGCCGACCGCCAACCCCTTGTCCTGCAAGAGGCTCGTCAGGAAGATCGAGTTGTTGGACGCGGGATTGAGCTGCCAGCTTTCGAGCACGTTGGGCGGGATGCCGAGGAAGTCGCTGAGCTTCTTGACGACCTTTTGGTCGACCCTTGGGAAGCCGGCGAGCGCCACGGGATATTCGATGCGGGCGAAGGCCTCAACCTGCTTCATGAAGTCAGGCAGGCTCGCGGGCGGCGGCGACACCCCGACCTTCCCGTGGAACCATGCGTCGGCCGCGAATGTCGGCAACAGGCCGACCGGATTGCCCGCCGCGCCGTAATCCAGGATCGAGGACTGCAGCACGATGCCGTTGAGGTCCACCCCGTCCTCGTGCAGGAGCCAAGTGAGCACGCAGGTCCTGGGCGTGCCGTAGGATTCGCCGAACAGGAATTTCGGCGAGTTCCAACGGTTGAAGGCGGTGAGGTAGCGTTTGACGAATTGCTTGATCGAGCCCGCGTCTTGATCGACCCCCCAAAAGTCGACATTCCGCCTGGGGCAGATCGCCGCCGAATAGCCAGTGCCCACCGGATCGAGGAACACGAGGTCGGTGCAATCGAGGAGGCTGTCGGGGTTGTCCTCGAGGATGTAGGGCGCGGGCGGCGTGAACTGCGGCATGTTCGTGTGGATGCGACGCGGCCCGAATGATCCGAGGAGAAGGAATACGGACGAGGACCCCGGACCGCCGTTATAGAAAAACGTCACCGGGCGGTTCGTGGGATCTGCGTCGTCCACGGTGAAGGCGACATAAAAGATTTTGGCGGCCGGCTTGGCGTTCGACATGTCGATCGTCACCAAATGCCCGGCCCGGGCCGTATAGGCGATCTTCTTGCCGTTGATCGTCACCGTGTGATGGGTGATCGCCGCATTCTCGGTCGCCTCGGTGACGCAATCGTCCTTGCCGGGTCCGTAAGCTGTCGTATCGAGATACGACTTGTCGGGAGGGGCTTTGCGCCCCTTGGCGGCTTTCGCCATCGTAATGTCTCCTCTTGCAATCGCGAGCGCACTACCCTGCGCTTCGTTTCAAAATCGGCCATCGAGGCGGCCCGCCACAGAATGTCACCGTCAACAGCGCAAAAGCGTCGCCAAAAATTCGCAACCTAGAGCATGCCTCGTTCAGACCGAATCCCTCATCAGGAGCGACAAGGCGATCGAGGAGTTGTAGAGCGCTCCACATTCGCCTGAACTGCTTCGCTCACACTCGCAATCAGGCGGCTCAGCCGTCTCAAAAAGTCAAGCTCCGGTTCTCACCATAGCGACGCTCCTCCCGTTATCCCGGGAAGTCAAGTTTCGTCGCGGGCCAGGGGAGCCTCGCTCTGCCTCGCCTCTGCCTCCAGCCGCATGATCCGCTCGCCCATCTCAACCTGGTCGCCGACGTCGACAGTAAGATCGCGGACAACGCCCGCGTACGGAGCGACGAGGACGTGCTCCATCTTCATTGCTTCGACCACCGCGAGGCGTTGGCCGGCTTCGACCTCTTCGCCCACCCCGACCGCGAGCGCGACCAGACGCCCGTTCATCGGCGCGCGAATCGCGGCGTCGCCCTCTTCGGCAGTCCCCTCGGTCTTGGCGAACGGATCGACAAGCTCGACAAACGCCTGCCGCCCGCCTGCGAAGGCGTAAGCCCCGCCGTCCGCCTCGTAGAGCGTGATCTCGTGCCGATGGCCCACCTCGCCGCTGTCGCTAAAGTCCGCATTGACGCCCTCGACGAGATGGAGGCGCGCCGGGATCCGGTCGATGGCGACGTCGAGACCAATTCGGCGCGCGCCGACAAGCTCGAACGAATCGGCATTCCCCCACGGATCGAAAGGCTCGAGCGGCGAGGCCCCGCCCCTGTCGCCCTTGTCGAACAGCATCAGCGCGGCGGCGTGGACGGCGCGCCTGTCCGGTGGATGCGGCTGGGCGCCGAGGCGGCCAAGATTTGCGTCGATGAATCCGGTGTCGACCGACCCGGCTGCGAATTCCCGGCTCGTGAGAAGCGCGTTGAGGAAGGCGAGATTGGTCTTCGGCCCGATGACGACAGCGTCGTTGAGCTCCTTCCTGATCGTCGCCAGCGCCTCGGCGCGAGTCGGCGCGTGGGCGATGAGCTTGGCGATCATCGGGTCGTAATAGGGCGAGACGCTGTCGCCGGCGGCGACGCCAGTGTCGACCCGCACGCCCTTCAGCCCCTCCTCGCCCTTGAGGTTCATGAGATGGATCCGCCCCGTCGAGGGAAGGAAATTGTGCTCCGGGTCTTCGGCGTAGACCCGCGCCTCGATCGCCGCGCCGGCGCAGGCGATCTCGTCTTGCGCGCGCGGCAGCGGCTCGCCGGCCGCGACCCGGAACTGCCATTCGACCAAGTCGAGGCCGGTCACCGCTTCGGTCACCGGATGCTCGACCTGAAGTCTGGTGTTCATCTCGAGGAAATAGAAGTCTTGCGGTTTGAGGGCGCGCCCAGGATCGGCGATGAATTCGACCGTGCCGGCCCCGACATAGCCCGCAGCGAGCGCCGCCTCGATCGCCGCCTTGGCCATGGCGGCGCGCGTTTCGTCCGGTAATCCTGGCGCCGGACATTCCTCGACCACCTTCTGATGCCGGCGCTGCGCCGAGCAATCGCGCTCGTAGAGGTGGACGCACGCGCCATGCGCGTCGGCGAACACCTGCAATTCGATGTGGCGAGGCGAAGCGATCAATTTCTCGATCAGCACCCGTCCGTCACCGAACCCAGCTTCGGCTTCCCGGATCGCGCTTTCCAGCGCCGCGTCGAACTCGACATGCGCGTCGACCCGCCGCATGCCGCGCCCGCCCCCGCCGGCGATCGCCTTGATCAGAACCGGATAGCCGATCTCGTAGGCCTTCTCGCGCAGGAACTTCGGGTTCTGATTGTCGCCATGATAGCCGGGCACGACCGGCACGCCAGCCTTCTGCATCAGCGTTTTGGCCGAGCTTTTCAAACCCATGGTCCGCATCGCCGCGGCCGGCGGACCAATGAAGACGATCCCGGCCTTGGCGCAGCGCTCGGCAAAATCAGCGTTCTCCGACAGGAATCCATAACCCGGATGCAGGCACTGAGCGCCAACCCTCCGCGCAAGGGCGATAATAGCCTCCTGGTCGAGATAGCCGCTCGCGCCCTCGCCGATCTCGTGCGCTTCGTCAGCGAGCCGCGCGCAGAGTGCGCCGTGGTCGGCCGGCGTATGGAGGACGATCGAACGGATTCCCATCCCTCGCGCCGTGCGAATGATCCGGCAGGCGATCTCGCCGCGATTGGCGATAAGGACGTTGGCGAACATTCGAGGCTCCGGGAGAGCCTTGTCTACCGAACGGAGGGTCGGATGGCGAGCGCCCGATTGCGGCGAATATCGGCATGGGTTCGGCTTCTTCCCCGTGGGCCTGGCGGACGAAACAGCGGGCAACCTCGATTGGGATTTCCTTGACCGCCCGCGCGCGAGCGGTCGCGCCGCTGGCGACTTGTGGCTGATGCGGGACAATGCGCATACGCCGTCCATCTGCCGACCAGACAAAGCCGATTTGTAGCCCGGATCAAAATCCGCCTGTGAGGCGTAGGGCGCGCTTTTTGACATCGATCAACGTTCGAAGCTACGTTCAATGGCTAGTTCGCGCGGCGTCGATCAGGCGCGCCGCAAGCCCGCTCGGGAGGGATTTCCAAAATGACAATTCGCCAAGTTGCATGCTTGACCGCTGCAGCCGCCTTGACCGCGTTCGCGACGCCTCCCGCTCTCGCGCAAACAACCGTGCAAGCCGGCAGCCTCACCTGCGATGTGTCCGCGGGGATTGGACTGATCCTGACGCAAAAACAAACGATGACTTGCAGTTTCGTCCCTGTCGGCGGTGGACCGCCCGATCTCTATACCGGCCGCATCGACGAGTTCGGCGTGGCGATTGGGGCGGTCCAGCAAGGCACTTTGGTCTGGGGCGTTGTCGCGCCCACCAGCGGCGTGCCGCGTGGGGCGCTCGCCGGCAGTTATGTGGGCGTCGGCGCCCAAGCGACCGCGGGGGCTGGCCTCGGCGCCAATGCGCTGGTCGGAGGGACTGGCCGGGCGTTCGGGTTGCAGCCGCTTTCGGTCCAGGGTCAGACCGGCGTCAATATCGCGGGCGGGATCACCACCGTCACGCTGACGTCGGTGCACTAACGCTGTGATCGCGCCTCGCATAGGGATTGCAGCGGCGGCGGGTCCGCGCCCGACTTGACCCGCGCGCGGCCGGCCCCGGCGGCGGAGGCGGCCCTGCTTTCAGGGAGGGAGCACATGACGAAGAGAGACCAGGCGCAAGAGGGCGAAGACGCGCAAGGCCATGAGAGCCAGAGCGCCGCGGCCCTCGCCGCCGCCGCCAAGCGAGCCCAGCAGGCGATTGAAAACGCCAAGGAAATGGTCGCCCAGGCCCATCTCGACGAAGTCGGCGCGAAGGCCGCCGCGGCGGCGTCGTACCTCTATCGGGAGGGTCGCGATCGTCTTGCCGGCAACGAGGATTTGTCGCAAGCGACGGAACAATTGAGCGCCGCCATCCGCAAGAACCCGCTCGCCGCGGTCGGGATCGCTTTCTCAGCCGGCCTTCTGCTCGCGCTTCTCACCCGCGGTTGAGGGCGATGGGGAACGACATTTTCGCCTTCGCTCAACGGCAGGCGAAGACCGCGATTGGCCGCGCCGCCCGTCCGGCGGCGTTCGGCCTTGTCGCCGGGGTCTTCTTTCTGATCGCGGTGGGGGCGGTCTTCTTGGCGCTTTTCTTCTGGCTCGAGCCGCTGTACGGGCCCCCTGTCGCGGCGGTGATTGTCGCGGCGGTCGCTGTCGTTCTCGGGTTGCTCGCAACGCTGCCTCTGATGGTCGGGCGGCGACCCGAGCCGGCCCCTGCCCCGGCCTCCGGCGCGACTCTGCCTCAGGTCGTGTCGCTGCTCGCGCAGAGCGCGTCCTCGCTCGGCCCGAAGCAGTCGGCACTGACCGCTTTGATGCTCGCGGTCGCCCTCGGGTTGATGGCGCGAGGTTCCTCCGGCGGCAAGAAGTGACCTGCCCGCCGACCGCGACTGATTTCGACTCTGGAAGAAATGTGCGGACTGCGGTGGAGAGAGATTCTCCAACATTATCCCGGCAACGACTGACGCCGTGATCGGCGGCGCGACGGCCTACTCGGCGAAATAGTTCTCGTCGATCTTTCGCACTTCGTAGACGTCCTTCACCCGGATGCCGACCCGATGGCGGATCATCAGATTGGCGAGTTCCTGTCCATCGATCAGCACCACGCGCTTGGAGACGCGGGTGATGAAGTCGTAGGCGGTGCTAGGAAAGTACGAGGTCGTGACCAAAACGCCCTTGGTCGCCCGATGGCCCTCGAGCCCGCCAACGAAATCGCGCACCTCGCGCAACGGGACGCCGGTCTCGGGATCGAGCCGCTTGGCCTGCACATAGACGACGTCGAGGCCGAGCTCGTCCTCCTTGATGACGCCGTCGACGCCGCCGTCGCCGACCCGGCCGAGCGCGCGGCCCATCTCTGCGCGCCCACCGCCGTACCCCATGCGCACCAGAAGATCGATGATCAGGCGCTCGAAGAACGCCGGACTGAAGGAATGCACCCGCTGGACGATCTCGCGCCCGAGTTCGGCAGTGAGGAGCTCGAAACTGGAGGCGATCAACGCCTCTGCGTTCTCCCGCATCCCGGGTTCTTCGACTGCCTCCGGGAGCTTGCTCTGGCTTCGCCAGGCGACGAATTCCGGATAGCGCTCGAGCAACCCAAGGTGGATCTCGCTCACTCCCTCGGCGAGCAGCTGCCGGCCGCGGTCGGTGGCGCGGCAGTAGCCGCGTCGAGGCAGTTCGATGAGGCCCGCCTTCGAAAGGTAGGACCTGGCCCAATTGAGCCGGTTGCCGAACAGGGTCTGATTGCCGCTCGGCAGCATGACCTGCCGTTCCTCAGGCGAGATCCTCAGGGTCTTGCCGACCTCGTCCTCGAGCCACGCGATGCTGATCTCGTCGTAACGCTGCCCAATCGTCTGTAACGCCGGCAACATGAGTTGCTGAAAACTGGGCACGCTCATTGGTTTCTGATGCTCCTGGTCCGAATCTACATGCGAAAGACGCCGAAACGCGTCGGCTCGACTCTGGCGTTGAGCGTGGCCGAAAACGCCAGCGAGAGAACCCGTCGGGTTTCCCGCGGCGCAACGATGCCATCATCCCAAAGGCGGGCCGTGGCGTAGTACGGCGATCCTTCGGCGTCGTATTTGGCCCGGATCGGAGCCTTGAACGTTTCCTCGTCGTCCTTCGGCCATTCGCGCCCTTCCGCCTCAAGCGCCTCGCGCCTCAGCGTCGCGAGAACACTCGCCGCCTGTTCGCCGCCCATCACGCTGATTCGCGCGTTGGGCCACATGAACAGGAAGCGCGGAGAATAGGCGCGGCCGCACATGCCGTAATTGCCCGCCCCAAACGAGCCGCCGAAAATGAGCGTGATCTTGGGCACGTTCGCGCTCGCGACGGCGGTGACCAGCTTTGCGCCGTCCTTGGCGATGCCCCCCGCCTCGTAGCGCTGCCCGACCATGAAGCCGGAGATGTTCTGCAGGAAGAGCATCGGCACGCTGCGCTGAACGCAAAGTTCGACGAAATGCGCGCCCTTGAGCGCGCTGTCGGAAAACAGGACGCCATTGCTGGCGATGACCCCGATAAGCATCCCCGAAAGGCGAGCGAATCCGGTGACGAGCGTCGTTCCGTAGCGCGGCTTGAAGGGGTCGAACTCCGAACCGTCGACGATCCGGGCGATGATTTCGAGCGCGTCGACCTGCTGGCGAAGGTCGACCGGCATGATGAGCTCCAGCTCTTCGGCGGGATAAAGCGGCTCGGCCGGCTTCGTCCACTCAATAGCCCGCTTCGGCTCGCGGTTCAGGTTGGCGATCGCTCGCCGGGCGAGCGCGAGCGCATGCGCGTCGTCGCGAGCCAGCGTATCGGCCACGCCCGAGACGCGGGTGTGCAAGTCGGCGCCGCCGAGTTCCTCCGCGCTCACCGTTTCGCCGGTCGCCGCCTTGACCAACGGCGGGCCGGCGAGAAAGATCGTGCCCTGCTTCTCGACGATGATCGTTTCGTCCGACATCGCGGGGACATAGGCGCCGCCCGCGGTGCAGGATCCCATCACCACGGCGATTTGAGCGATTCCGGCCGCGGACATGCGCGCCTGGTTGAAGAAAATCCGCCCGAAATGATCACGGTCGGGGAAAACCTCTGCTTGGTAGGGCAAATTCGCCCCGCCCGAATCGACCAGATAGACGCACGGCAGACGGTTCTCGGCCGCGATGTCCTGGGCGCGCAGGTGCTTCTTCACCGTCATCGGGTAGTACGCGCCACCCTTGATCGTCGGATCGTTGGCGACGACCATGACCTCCCGGCCGTGGACGAGGCCGACGCCTGCGATCAGCCCGGCGCCGTGAACGTCCCCCTCATACATGCCGAAGGCGGCGAGCGCGCCGATTTCCAGAAACGGCGAAGCCGGATCGAGGAGGCCGGCCACGCGTTCGCGCGCCAACAGCTTGCCCCGGCCGACATGACGTTCGCGCGCCTTGCTGGAGCCGCCCTCGGCGGCGGTGCGCCGCCGCAGGTTGAGTTCATCGATCAGTCGGCGCCATTCGGCCGCGTTCGCTTGGCGATCGCCGTCCTTCGCAGTCAAGGCGCTCTTGATACGCGTCATCGCGTCCGAATTCCCCGATCCCAGCTCCCGACTTTGCGTCGGGCCTCAACGTTGTTGCCGTTGTTCACCCATGACATTGCGGGCAAAGCTATTGCCGATCTCATAATATCATTCAGCGAATGCTTAGCTTCCGCTAGAGCACCCACGCTGTTGTTAATTTGCAACATATAGCCGTCGACAGGGGCTCTTTCCGGACTTTACGGAGGGGCGGGATCACCGCGGGTCATCCTCGGTCAGCCGGCCAGACCCTGCCGCCGGCTCCATTTCCGGCTCGGCCGAAAGCCTCTCGTCTGAGCCGCCGGCATCGGCCGACGCCGGTCGGGTGGCGTCGATCTTGGCATAGTCGATATGGCGCAGGCCCTGGTCGTCGATCCAGACGAAGTCCACGTACTCGTGGCCAAACTGCACGTCCTGAGCGGCGAAGACATCGCGCGCGCGCACGATCTGCCCGGACGCCTCATCGAAGCCGACGACGCTGACGACAAAGTTCATCTGGCTCGCGGCGAGCGTGTCTTCGTCGTGCCCGAAAAGGGGACTCTGTTCGTCGATCGGATGGAACAGCGTCCAGCTCAAAGCGAAGGTCGGGTTCTCCGACCTAAGGAGCCGCATCTGCTCGAAGCCGATCAGCCGCTTGCCCTCCACGGTGACTGTTGGCCTCAGGACCCACAGCTTTGCGGTCGCTTCGGTGATGAAATTGCTGCGCGCGTTGGCCATCCGGAAAATGAGCGTCGTCACACCGTTATGCTTGGTGACGACCGGATATTTGGCGAAGATGATCCGAGCGCGTGGGCGCGAGAAACGGGCGAACACGAGGCCGGTCATCACCGCCAAGAGCAGGAGCCCGGTGAAATTCTCGGCGGTCGCGACAATATGCCCATATATCGTCTGTGGATGCATGTCGCCGTAGCCGACGGTCGACGTCGTCTCGACGCTGAAAAAGAACAGATCCGCCAGGCTACCTTCGCGGGCGTTGGCGATTGGGGCCTCGCCGAGATCGTAGATCACCGCGAAGATGAAGTTGAGGGCGACGAAGGCCGCCGCGAGCGTGGCGACGAACCTCGGCCACGAGATGGTCATGGCGTTGAAATAGAGGTCGCTCCAAACGTTGCGCTCGAGGCCCTCGGCGATGATGCGCCGCCCGGCGATGTCCCGAAGTTGCGCGCGAGGGCGTCTCGACCTGCGGCGACCGGCGCTCTCCAAGGGGGCGTTGTCGTCCGGCGCGCTCAATGGGCTCCGGCCTCTTCAAATGGCGTCATAGCGTTCGATCCGCCATGGCTCGGCTCGGGCGTCGGCGATCCAAGCCTTCCACGCCGGCAGGGCCATGATCGCCCCCATATAGGCGCGCGTCGGCTTCGAAACCTGGATGTCGTAGACATCGAAGCGATTGACCACCGGCGCGAACATCGCGTCGGCGGCTGAGAAGCGCGCGAACAAAAAGGGCCCGCCTTTGCCGAAGGTTTCGCGCGCGTGCGCCCAGGCCGCCTCGATGCGCGCAACGTCGGCGCGGACTTCATCGCTGAGCGGGATTGCCCTGACCGGCCGACGGAAATTGGTTGGGCACGCCTGCCTGAGGGCGCTGAAGCCGGCGTGCATCTCGCTCGCGAGCGAACGCGCATGCGCCCGCGCCGCCTTGCCTCTGGGCCAGATCGCCTTTTCGGGATAGGCCTCGGCGATATAGTCGATGATCGCCAACGACTCCCAGACCGCGATCTTGCCGTCGTGCAGCGACGGGCACTTTGCCGTTGGCGCAAATTTGAGCATGGTGGTCCGCGTCTCGGGCTGATCCATGGGGATCACCGTCTCCTCGAACGGGATCTTGAAATGCGCGAGCAGGATCCAGGGCCTCAGCGACCATGAGGAATAGGCTTTGTTGGCGACGATCAGCTTCAGCGGCACGGCGAATTTCCGGTCGGGTTTCGCCGCGATTGATCGGCGCCCGCCGGGGCCGAGTCAAGACGGCGCTTCGGCGCCTACGCATTGACGCCGCCGCCAACGGACTCAAAAAGCGTGTCGAGCGTTTGCCGGAGCCCTCAATTGTCGTCGATTAAGGTCGCGCTTCTCGTCGTCGCCGCGGGGAGGGGCCTCAAACTCGGGGCGGAGCGGCCGAAGCAATATCTGATCTGCGCCGGTCGCCCGCTTATCGTCCATACGCTCGAGTTGCTGGCCGCCGGCTCGCCGTTTTCGGCCATGACGATCGCCATCCACCCCGACGACCGCGCTCTCTACGATGAGGCGCTGGCGCATCTGACGCCGGCCGCAGCGGCGGCGCTCATGCCGCCCGCGATCGGCGGGGAGACGCGCCAGCAAAGCGTTCTCGCCGGGCTCGAAGCGCTCGTCCCGGCCGCGCCCGACATCGTGCTTATCCACGACGCCGCCCGGCCCTTCCCCACGCCCGAGCTCGTCGCGCGCGCGGTTCAGGCCGCCGAGCGCCACGGCGCGTCGGCGCCCGGAACCCCAATGAGCGATACGGTCAAGCAAGTGGACGCCGACGGCCGGGTGCTGGCGACTCCGCCGCGCTCGGCCCTCAGGGCGGTGCAGACGCCGCAGGCGTTCGCCTTTCCGCTCATCCTGGCGGCGCACCGGCGCGCCGCGGCCGCGGGAATTGCCGGCCTCACCGACGATGTCGCGGTGGCTGAATGGGCGGGCGCGCCGGCCTATGTGTTCGAAGGCGACCCCGCCAACGTCAAGGTGACCACGATGCAGGATTTCAGCGCCGCAGAGGCGCGGCTCGCAGGCAACGCAGGCGAGACGCGCGTCGGCCAGGGCTTTGACGTCCATGCCTTCGCGCCCGGCGACCACGTGTGGCTGTGCGGCGTTCGCGTTCCGCACTCCGCGGCCCTCAGCGGCCACTCGGACGCCGACGTGGCGCTGCACGCGCTCGCCGACGCGATCTACGGCGCCCTGGCCGAGGGCGACATCGGGACCCATTTCCCGCCCTCCGACCCGCAATGGAAAGGCGCCGCGTCGAAGGTCTTCCTCGCCCATGCGGCGAGTTCGCGTCCGCGCCCGCGGCGGCTCGATCGTCCATCTCGACGTGACGCTCATTTGCGAAGCGCCCAAGATCGGGCCTCACCGGGACGCGATGCGGATCCGCGTCGCTGAGATCGCCGGCCTCGATGTGGCCCGAGTGGCGATCAAAGCGACCACAACCGAGCGGCTCGGCTTCACCGGCCGCGGTGAGGGCATAGCCTGCCTCGCGACCGCAACGGTCCGATTGCCGTTAGCGCATTCCTCGCATTCATCCACATCATGATGCCTACAACTCAGCGTCAAAACATAGGGACGACCGGAACTCATGCCGCGACAATCGCAGTGAGATTCTTCCCGCGTGCGTCCTCGGCATGGGTTGGAGGGCCGGATGGCGGCGCGCTGTCGCCTGCTAACAGCAGAAAACAGGGATGAATGGGCCGGGCGGGGCCGCCTCGGGCGCGAAAGGACCATTGTTTCCAATCATTTCCTCCCAGACCCCGGCACGCGGTGGCGGCGAACAGAACAGGAAGACAACAGGGCGATAATCGCGCTTATCAGGGCGCTAGAGCATCGGACGGTCAGATTGAATTGTCGGGGATTGAACGAAGCCGCTACCGCGGCGCGCACATCGAGATTTTGTGAGGGTCTCCTGCCTGAGAGGATGTGGATGTTGAAGCCCATCCCTCAGACAGGAGTAGCCGATGGCCCAGTTGAGCCCTCTTCGCCGCCGCATGATCGAGGACATGACCGTCCGTAACATGTCGCCGGCGACGCAGCGATCCTACGTCAGCGCGGTTTCGAAGTTCAGCCGGTATTTTGGCAAGTCGCCCGAGCAGCTGGATCTGGAAGACGTTCGCGCTTTTCAGGTCCATCTCGTCTCGACGGGCATCTCATGGCCTGGTCTCAACCAGATCGTCTGCGCCTTACGCTTCTTCTACGGCATCACGCTCGGCGAGGCGAACGTTCCCGAGCGTATCCCCTATGCGCGCGAGCCGCGCAAACTGCCGGTTGTGTTGAGCGCCGACGAGGTGGTGCTGTTTCTGGAGTTCGTCTCGAGCCTGAAGAGCCGGGCGGCGTTGACCACGGCCTATGCGGCCGGGCTCAGGGCCTCGGAGGTCGCGGGGCTGAGAGTGGCGGACATCGACAGCACGCGGGGCGTGATCCTGGTCCGTCATGGCAAAGGCGCGAAAGATCGCAACGTGATGCTGTCTACGCAATTGCTCGGCATTTTGCGCGCCTATTGGAGGCTCGCCCGGCCAACGATCTATCTCTTTCCCGGACGGGATGAAGAGCATCCGATTGATCCGACGGTGTTGCACGCTGCGTGCCGATCGGCGGTCAATGCCGCCGGGTTGACCAAGCGGGTCACGTTGCACACGTTGCGCCATAGCTTCGCGACGCATCTCTTGGAAAGCGGAACGGACATCCGGATCATTCAGGTTCTGCTCGGTCATAACAATCTGTCGTCGACGGCGCGCTACACGCAAGTCGCGACCCACACGATCCGGGCGACGCAGAGTCCGCTCGATCGATTGTCGTTGGAGGTCATGCCGCCGGGATAGACGGGCGCTCCGGCGCTGGCAATGGCACGCGCCGGAGCTTCCTTCGACCGACCGACAATCGAAGTCGCGGATATTCTGCGTCGCCATGGCGAGGCCTATCTTCGCGATCACGTCGGACATGTAGGGCGGACCGAGCAGCGCGTGATGAGCGCGATCGCGGCGTGCCGAACGGCGGCGCTCGGCGGCCATGTCGAAGCCTGCGACGATTGTGGCGCGACGCGCATCGCTTACAACTCGTGCCGCAATCGGCACTGCCCGAAGTGCCAAGGAGCGGCGCGGGCGCAATGGCTAGCCCACCGGCAGGCCGAACTGTTGCCGGTTCCCTATTTCCACCTCGTGTTCACGCTGCCCGCGCCGATCGCGGCTGTCGCCTTCCAGAATAAGAGCGCCGTCTATGCGATGCTGTTCAAGACCGCCATTGAGGCCGTGACCACGCTGGCCGCCAATCACCGCAGGCTCGGAGCGCGGATCGGCGGCCTGGCCATCCTGCACACTTGGGGGCAGGCGCTGACGCACCACCCTCACATCCATTGCGTCGTCCCCGGCGGCGGACTTTCCATCGACGGCTCCCGATGGATCGAGGCGCGCTCGAGCTTCTTTCTGGCCGTCAAGCCGCTCGCCCGGCTGTTCCGTCGCCTGTTCCTCGAACGCCTGCAAGCCGCCTTCGACGCGAAGGGCCTCGGATTCTTCGGTGATCTCGCCTATCTCGCCGATCGCGCCGCCTTCGCCGCACAGCTGGCTGCGGTGCGTCGCCTCGATTGGATCGTCTACGCCAAGAAGCCCCTTGGCGGACCCGCGCGAGTTCTCGCCTATCTCGGCCGCTACACCCATCGCGTCGCCATCGCCAACAGCCGCATCCAAGCCTGCGACGACGAACATGTCAGATTCACCTGGAAGGACTATCGCGAGGACGGCGCCGTAAAGACCATGAATTTGAAGCCCGACGAGTTCATCCGGCGCTTCCTGCTCCACGCCTTGCCCGACGGCTTCCATCGCATTCGTCACTTTGGATTCCTCGCCAATGGCCATCGAACCGAAAGGCTGGCCCTCTGTCGCTCGCTCCTGGCAAGCCAGGTCGAGCCGACAGCGCACGGAAAGGAAGAACCGGCCTCGCCCGAACCGGACAACAGTAACGGCGTCGATCCTCCGCCCTGTCCGGATTGCGGCGGGCCGATGAGGTTCGTCGCCGACCTTCCTCGTAGCGGCGAACGGCCTCGGTCCAAGACGTCGTCGTTTTGGTGCGATACTTCATGAGCGCCGCTGTGACGATCCCGCCCACAATCACGGTTCGCGCCCTTTCCGTCACGCCAACAATCGGAGGCGGTCGAAACAACTTGAGCCCTCCCGAAGTCGCAGCGCTCATCAGACGCTACTGGCGCGCACTTCCAGCCCATGCAAGCCCCGTTTCGCTGTCGGCCGCTCGCCAAACCCATCATGTTCGCCGCGCGTCGCAAGCCGAAGCGACGAAAGCGCGCTCGCGCCTTACACAAAGCCCATAGCGCCGCCAGCCAACCTCCCCGCGACTTCGTTCAATCCGGCTTCAATGAGGTCCGCTACCCTATGCTCGCAATGTTGCGCCGCGGACCTCACAGAAGCCTCTAGATTCCGGCGGGGATGAGAATGTGATTCACTTCCGGTTTGGAGGTGATTTGCGATGCCGAAGCCCTATTCGCTTGATCTTCGCGAGCGTGTGGTGAGTTACGTCGAGGCCGGGCATTCGCGGCGGGCGGCGGCGGCCCATTTCAGGGTGTCGCCCTCGTTTGTGATCAATTTGATGACGGCTTTTCGCCAGCGCGGGGCGGTTGCGCCCAAGGCGCTCGGCGGCTGGCGGCACAGCAAGCTCGACCCGCACCGCCTGTTCATCTTGCGCCGCGTGGCGGAGAAGGACGACATCAGCATGCCGGATTTGGCCGGCGAACTCCATGCCGCCAGCGGCGTGAAGGCCGCCCCCGCCTCGCTGTCGCGCTGGCTGATCCGCAACGGCCTGAGCTTTAAAAAAAAGCCTTCAGGCCAGCGAATGCGATCGGCCCGACGTGCGCCAGGCGCGCGAGGCGTGGAAGGCTGAACGACAACCCAAGATGCGTCTCGAGCCCCATCGCCTCATCTTCATCGACGAAACGGGAACCAACACCAAGATGACCCGGGCGCGCGGACGCTGCGAGAGGGGCGAGCGTCTTCGCTCCAAGGCCCCCTTTGGCCATTGGAAGACCCAGACTTTCGTCGCCGGGCTGCGCTGCGGCGCCCTGACCGCGCCATGGGTCATCGACGCGCCGATGGACCGGGCGATCTTCGAGACCTACGTGCGCACCCAGCTCGTCCCAACGCTGCAAGCAGGCGACATCGTCATCCTGGACAATCTGCCCGCCCACAAAAGCCCGGCCGCCGAACAGGCCATTCGCCAGCAAGGCGCTTGGCTCATGTTTCTGCCGCCCTACAGCCCCGACCTCAATCCGATCGAAATGGCCTTCGCCAAACTCAAGGCGCACCTGCGCGCCATGGCCATGCGCTCGATCGACCAACTCTGGAAGGCCATCGGGCAAATCTGTGATCTCTTCGCCCCACAAGAATGCGCAAACTACTTCAAAGCCGCAGGGTATGGATTCACATGAGCGTCCGATGCTCTAACAGGAGCGGAACAGGGGGCGCGGAAGGCGACGAAAATCGCCCATGAGGTGCCTGGATTATGCGATCCACGGATGGGTCTCACGGCGGCGGAGCACGCCGCCGATCTGACCCGCGGCGCGGGCGCCAAGCCTCAACCCTTGTGATGAACCTCCTGCAGCCCATAGACCGGGGTCGGGATGCCTTCGAGGCGCGCTTTCAACTGCAGCGCCAGGAATTGCGAATAGTGGCGCGACTGGTGCAGGTTGCCGCCGTGGAACCATAAGGCTTCCTGCTGCGTCGGCTTCCACATATTGCGCTGCTCGCCTTCCCAGGGGCCGGGATCCTTGGTGGTGTTGGAGCCGAGGCCCCAGACCTTGCCGACCTTGTCGGCCATTTCCCGGCCGCAGAGATCGGCGACCCAGCCGTTCATCGAGCCGTAGCCGGTCGCATAGACGATTACGTCGGCCGGCAATTCCTTGCCGTTGTCGAGCTTGACGCCGCGCGGGGTGATCTCCTCAACCTGGCCCGACGCGAGCTTGATCTTCCCGTCGATGACGAGTTGCGAGGCCCCGATGTCGATATAATAGCCCGAGCCCCGGCGCAGATATTTCATGAACAGGCCGGAGTTGTCCTCCCCATAGTCGAGCCTGAAGCCCGCTTTCTCTAGAGCCGCGTAGAAGCGCGCGTCGACTTCGCGGATCTTGTCATAGACCGGCTTCTGGAACTCAGGGAGGATGCGATAGGGCAACGAGGCGAAGATGAGGTCGGCCTTGGCCGTCGTCATGCCGCCTCGCACCGCGCGCTCTGAATAGAGATCGCCGAGGCCGATTTCCATCAACGAGTTGGAGCGAACGATGTGCGTGGTCGACCGCTGCACCATCGTTACATCAACGCCGGCCTCGTAAAGCGCGGCGCAAATGTCGTGCGCCGAATTGTTCGAGCCGACCACGACGACCTTCTTGCCCTTGTAGCCGTCCGGGCCGGGATGGGCCGACGAATGATGCTGCTCGCCCTTGAAAGTCTTCATCCCCTTGAAGCGCGGCAGAACCGGCTTCGAAGACATGCCGGTTGCGAACACCAACTGCTTGGGCCGGAGGGTGACTTTCTTGCCGTCGCGATCGACGACGACGGTCCACTCCTTTTTCTTCGGGTCGTAGCTCGCGCTTTTGGCGGTCGTCTTGGTCCAGTAGTTCAGCTCCATGACCTTGGCGTACATTTCGAGCCAGTCGCCGATCTTGTCCTTGGGCGAGAACACCGGCCAGTTCTTGGGGAAGTCGATATAGGGCAGATGGTCGTACCAGACCGGATCGTGCAGGCAGAGCGACTTGTAGCGCTTGCGCCACGAATCGCCGGCCCGCTCGTTCTTCTCCACGATGATCGTGGGTACGCCGAGTTGTCTCAAGCGGGCGCCGAGCCCGATCGCCCCCTGGCCGCCGCCGACGATCAGCACATAGGGCTGCATCTCAGCGCCGAGCTTCTCAGTCTCCTCGTCGCGCAATTCCTTCCAGGTCTTGGCGCCGGGATTGACGCCGTGCCTGGCGCCGAGCGGGCGGGTGAAGCCGGCCCTCTCTTCATGGCCCTTCAGCTCAGCCATCGTCGTCAGCAACGTCCAAATGCGGCCGTCCTTCACGCGGATGAGGCCGTAGCCGCGGGCGATTTCGGTTTCGAACGAAATCCAGGATTCGAGCACCCCGTCCGCTTCGGTCGCGGTCTCGCCGTCGGCGACGCGCCAGTGGCGCGGTTTCACCTGCTTGAGGCGACGGACGAGCATGTCGCGGACCTGATCGCGCCCCTCCATCGTTTTGATGTTCCAGGTGAACGCGACTAGGTCGCGCCAATAGCTGTCCTCGCCGAACATTCCGACGGCCGCGTCCACGTCGCCGGCGGCCAACGCGGCGTCGAACTTGCCGAGAAAGGCTGCGATACGCGCATTGGGCGCCGTGTCGAGCATCGTATCCTCCCCTTGACTACACCCGGCGTCCGCCGGGCGGCCTAACGCCTCGGAGGAAAACTGCGCGAGTTTATCCTCGGTTGCAAGCCGAGGGGTTGGCCGCAACCAATCGCGGTCCTCGACGATGGAAGACGGCGCCATTCCCTCGGGCCCGTTGGAGCGTTCTGACCAGCGTGGAATCGACGGTAGCCGGCGGCGCTCGCGCAGGCCCATTCGCAAATGCGCTTTAGCCCCGCAAGGCCTGGCGCAGGATGCGCTGCACCGCGGCTGGCTCCTCGAACCGCAGGGTCACGGGCAAAGTCACGACTGCGCGGGCATGGCGCTGGCCAAGGCGGACGGCATCCTTCTCCGTTGTCGCCAGCAGCGCGCCCCGGCGCCCGGCCTCCTCGATCAACGCCTCGATTTCGCGCGGCGTATAGACATGATGGTCAGCGAAATCGCGGGTCATGACGATCTGCGCCCCGACCCGGCGCAAGGTGGCGTAGAACTTCGCGGGCCTCGCAATGCCGGCGAAAGCGACGACCTCGCGGCCGATCAGCGGCGCGGCGGCCAGCGCGTCGGGCTCGAGGCTGGCGCGGATCACCGGTTTATCTGGCGCGGAGGCGGCGATCGCCGCAAGCCCCGCCTCGTCTCCGCCCAGCACGATCAGCGCCCGCACGAACGGCAACTGCGCCGCGACCGGCGCGCGAAGCGGACCGGCGGGAACGCAGAGCCCGTTGCCGAATCCGCTCTCGCCGTCGATGACGGCGAAGGCGAGGTCCTTGATGAGACGAGCATTCTGCAAGCCGTCGTCGAGAATGAGCGCGTTCCCGCCGGCTTCGACCGCGCTCCGCGCGCTTCTCACGCGATCCGTCCCGACCCAGCACGGCGCGATCTTCGCCAGCAGCAGCGCTTCGTCGCCGACGATGGCCGAAGTATGGGCGTTGGGATCGACAAGCAGCGGCTCAACACGTTCGGCCCCGCCATAGCCGCGCGACAGGAAGGCGACGCGCCGGCCGTTGGCGATCAGCATCCTCGCCAGCGCCAGCGCGACCGGCGTCTTGCCCGCGCCGCCGGCGACGAAATTGCCGACGCAGATTGTCGGCGCTCCGGCGCGCACGCCGGGCTCGCGCATGCGCCGCGTTGTCGCTCGGCCATAGATTGAGCCGACTGGCTGCAACAGGCGCGCAAGCACGGTCGGTCGCGGTCTCGCCCAGAAGCTGGGCGCCCTCACCGCGCCGCCCCGGCGGGCAACAGGGCTTGGAGCACGCGCATCGAGCGATCGACCGCGCCCGCAAGGCTTTCGACCGTATCGCCGGCGGCGCGCGCCATCGTGCGCAAGCGCCCCGCATTGGCGAAGAGCGCAATCAGCGTGTCGCCCAAATCCTCCGGGCGCGCGATGGGGAGCGCTCCGCCCGCGTCGTCGAGGGCCGCGTAGGCGTCGGCGAAATTTGCGACCATCGGCCCGTGCAGGATGGCGCAGGCGAGCCGGGCGGGCTCGACCGGATTCTGTCCGCCACCGCCGGCGAACGACTTGCCCACGAACACTACACCAGCCAGGCGATAGAAGAGCCCTAATTCGCCGATCGTGTCGCAGACGTAGACCGCGGTCCCCGGCCCGATAGCGTCGCCCCGCGAGCGCAAGGCGCACACCAGCCCCTGGGCCTCCAATCGGCGCAAGATCGCCTCGCCCCGCTCCGGATGGCGCGGCGCGATCAGAGTCAACGCGTCGGGAAACACCTGGCGCAGGCGCGTGTGCGCTTTCGCCGCGATGATCTCCTCGCCGTCATGGGTTGAGGCGGCGATCCAGATCTGGCGTCCCGAAGTGAGGCCCGCGAGCTCGGCAAGCTCCCGCCGGTCGACCGGCAGCGTCGGCGCGTCGAACTTGACGTCGCCGGCGACAAGCACTCTCGGGGCGCCGAGCGCAGCGAGCCGCTCGCCGTCGCCCTCGCTGCGCGCGAGGCACAAGTCGAAGCCCTTCAGCAGCGCGGCGATGAACCGCGGCGCCTTCGCCCACCGGCGGAACGACCTCTCGCTGATCCGCCCGTTGACCATCGCCAACGGCGACCCGGACCGCTTCAGCTCGACAATCATATTCGGCCAGAGTTCGCTTTCCGCGACCAGCGCCGCATCAGGGCGCCAATGCTTGAGAAACCGGCGCACGAATATCGGGCTGTCAAACGGCGCGTATTGGTGCAGCGCGGCTGCCGGCAGGCGCTGCGCGAGCATGGCGGCCGAGGTCACCGTACCCGTGGTCACTAGCGCGGTCGCGCCCATTCGCATGACGCGCTCGACAAAGGGCAGGAGCACAGCGGCCTCGCCGACGCTTGCGCCGTGCAGCCAGACGAGCGGTCCCGGCGGACGCCGGACGTGGGCAAGCCCCCGGCGCTCGCCGACGCGCCGCGGATCCTCCTTGCCGCGCCTGAGCCGCATCCTCAGGATCGGCCCGGCAAGCGGCGTGGCCAGCAACGAGGCCAACCGATAAACAGTAAGCGACAACGGCGCCGTCATTCCGGTCTCAGATGGGCGCCGGGGTCGACCGCGCCGACCATGGCGTAGGCGCGCTGGTGCACTTCATCGAGCCCCCGCTCGAGGGCGAGCCGAACAGCCTCCATCGCCTCCTCGTCCGCGTCGGCCGCGACGCGGATGAATTCCCCGGCGACGACAGCCCCGCGCCCAAACGGCAGTCCGAGCGAAGCGCGGTCCCAAGTGTTGAATTGAACACGCCGGCTCATCGCCACCGCAGTCGGAACGATCGGTCGGCCGGTGAGCTTCGCCAAAGCGACGATCCCGACGCCGGCGACCCGCGCGCGCTTGGGTACGTCCGCAGTCATGGCGACCGAGACGCCCGCTTCAAGCTGGCGTATGAGTTCGCGCATCGCCGCGGCGCCGCCCTTGTAGTACGCGCGATCAGCGGGGCCGCCCGAACCGCGAACCGCGGTGATCCCAAGCCGCTCGGCGGCCATCGCCTGGGCTCCAGCGTCTTCGTGGCGTGAAATGAGGACTGCCAGCCGATCCATCGTCACCGGGCGGGCGAACGGCGTCATCAGATGCTGCCCGTGCCACATCGCAGCGATCACTGGCAGCTCGTCCTTGACGAAGGCGTCGATATCCTCGGGATCGGTCGCGAGCCGGTTCGTGCGCTTGACGAAGCGCAGATAGGTCGCAAGCCCGAAACCGATCGCCTCCTGCGCCAAGGGCGACCTGCCCACCCGCCTCGCCATGCGGCGCTCAGGCGGTTCGGGTCGGGGGCGCGAGATCCGGCTCGAGCAGGCGATGCAGGTGAACGATGTAATAACGGGTTTGCGCCTTGTCGACGGTCGCCTGGGCCTTGGCGCGCCACGCCCGTTCGGCGCTGGCGTAGTCGGGAAAGAGACCGACGATGTCGATCTTGTCCAGATCGCGGAACTCGTGGCTGTCGAGCGATTTCAGTTCGCCGCCGAACACCAGATGCAGGAGCTGCGGCTTCGCCTCGTCTTTGGCTTTCGGATCGCGGGACGTCATGATCGTCTTTCCTTGAAATGCGCGCCGGCGGGCGCGCACGCGCCGGTTGGCGGGCTGGCCTTTGCCTTCGTCGCGGCAAAAACGCAAGCCGTCCACGACCGCCACCGCCGGTCAGTTCGCCCGCCAGCCGATCGCAGCGCGAAAGGCCTCAATGAGGCGTGGCGCGGCCGGGTCGGAGGCGGCCAGAAGCGCGCCGCGTCGAACGCGGCGCCCATTGTAGAGGAGCCTTTCGCCCGAAGCGTCGATCAGGCGCGCGCCTGCTTCTTCCAGCAGAAGATCGGCGGCGGCGATGTCCCAATCGTGCGAATTCTCGGCCGCGACGGCGAAATCGACGCCGCCGCCCGCCGCCATGCACAGGCGATAGGCGAGCGAAGGCACGCGCGGCGTGATCTCGACCGAAGTCCCTAGCTTGGCGGCAATCGCGTGAATGATCGGCTTGGGGCCAGCGGCGGCGCGCGGGGGCCAGCCGGCGCCGGCGGCGAGCTTGACGTCGTTGAACGCCGCCCCGCCGCCGCGCGCGGCTGCGTAAGTCTCGTTCAGCGCCGGCGCGTGGACGACGCCCGCGATCGGGCGCCCATCGACGATGAGCGCGGCCGAGACCGCCCAGTGCGGATCGCCGATCACAAACGCGCGAGTGCCGTCGATCGGGTCGACGATGATGAGGCTGCGACGGGCGAGGCGTTCGAAATCGTCGACGGTCTCCTCCGAGAGCCAACCCGCCTCGGGCAGGGCGTCGCGCAAGCGGCGCTTGAGCAACGAATCGGCGGCGAGATCGGCGGTGGTGACCGGCGAGCCGCCGGCTTTCGTCTCCACTTGCGCCGAGGTGCGCGCTCCCGGCCTAAAGTATTCGAGCGCCAGCGCCCCCGCCTCACGCGCGGCGGAGGCCAGGAGATTGCGCGCGGCAAGCGCGTCAATGTCCGCGTCAACGCTCAATGGCGGGATATCCGCAGAGGAGAGAAAAGTCTGCGGCTTGGCTTTAGCCGCGGGCGCGGGCGCGCGCAATCGAGAAACGCATCGGCGCTCCCTCGTTTTCGCCTTCGATCGGAGCATAGTTCGACGTGTCGCCTCAGGAGCGCTTCACATGGACTGGAGTCCCGACCGGGAGTTCGGCATCCCCACGACCAAGGAGACTAGGATCTGACCGGGCGAGAGGTTCTCCAGGCGATCCTCGATCAGGGCGGCTGGCGGCGTGCGCCAGCACCGCGGCGCCTGCCCCAATAAATTAAAGTTTTTGACCTAGGCGCCCGATGGCCCAATACCGAGATAGGTGGAGACGCGCGAACCGGCGGGGCCGCAGCGCCATCAGGCGTTTGCCCGAAGCGTAAGGAGAGGCGCCAATGAGGCCATCGATTTTTCTCCGGGTCGCGCTCGGCGCCGCGCTGGCGGGATTCATTGCGGGATGTAACACTGAGAGGCGAAACATTCCCGATCTGACCGCGGAGGCCGCGAGCAAACTGCCGCCGGATAAGCTGCCGAGGATCTTCAGGGACCCAACCAATCCGTACGGCTACCCCTACAACATTCACGAAACCGATGGACTGAGCCGAAACCCCGACGATTGCTCCAAGTGGGGCTGCGTCGATGTCGGCGGCGGCGGGTTCTGACCGCCCAATGAGCGCTGTCGGAAGCCTCAAGAATGATCTTCTTGGTCGAGCCCCGCTCCCCGGCGAGAGACTGAAATGTAATTTACGTTTCTAACAAGGTTTAGTCAAAAAAATGTCATATGGTTTCTGAGCCCCAAGAAAAGGGAGCAGCGGCGCTTAGCCAAAGGCTTGTAAAGCGCTGAGGAGGAAACCATGAAAGCATTGATCGCGTGGCCGCTTGCGCTCGGGATCGGGCTCGCGGCTCCCATACCGGCCTATGCCGGGCCGGTCCACCATTATCGGGCGATTCATCATCGCAGCCTCGCTATGCGCGCGCAAGCGCCGGCGTCGGTGACGATTTTCGACCCCGCCCGGTCGCCGGCGTTCGGCGACCAGGAAACCGACGGGCTCAGCCGCAACCCCAACGATTGCGCCACTTATGGCTGCATCGATAGCGGCGGCTGACCCCCCGCGCCGACGTTGGCGCGGCTAGGCGGCCGGGGCGACAAGCGCCTTGCGCACGGCCCCGGCCACTGCACGTCCCAGCAAGGCATGCTGATCGGCCTCGTAGTGGATGCCGTCGAGGTCCGAACAGCGAATGACCGCCCCGGCGTCGAGGAAGGCAACGCCCTTTTGCCGCGCGATCTCGCGAAAGCGCTCACCGAGCAGGCGCGACTTCTCCACTCCTCCTTCGAACATTTCCGCATAGGCGGTGAGCTTCCTGAGCGGCGGCGGCGCGACCAGCAGAATTTTCGGCGCCCCGCCGTCAGGGCCTTCGCCATAGGCGCGAGCGAGAAAGATGAGCCGCGCCGCGCCTTCGGCGATGTCGAAGGCCGAGACGGAGAAGCGCTTCTTCAGATCGTTGCAGCCGAGCGCCAGAATGACGAGGTCAACCGGCGCGTGGCTCATGAGGCATGGAGGCAGCGAGTCCGCACCTGAGCGGTAGGGCTCGATCGGATCGTCGTGAACGGTCGTGCGGCCGCGCAGTCCTTCCGCGATCACTTCGAAATCGGGCCCGAGCTCATTCTGCAGCACGCTCGGCCAGCGCTGCGGGCGCGGCAACCGCGCTCCCGTCGCCGCATCGGAGCCCCAGGTATTGGAATCGCCAAAGGCGACAATGATGGGCATCGGCTCGAGGTCCCCTGGTTGTTCGCGCGGAAGCATCGCCGCTCCCGCCGCGGCGGCCTGCTCGCCGGCGCGCCGATCGGGAAGGGATCTATGGGAAACCCAGGCGAGACGCCACCCTCGACCGAGCAAGCGCACGTCAGGGGCTAAACCGTCCTACGCTGCCGTGCCGCCCTCGGCCTGCAGCAGCGCGCTCGCAATCGCCGCCCATTCCTCATCGAGCGAAGTTTTACAGACCGGCTTTCGTGCGCGGCGGTACCAATAGGCGGCGTTGCCGGCGTCGCCTTCCTTGCGATGCAAATAGGCGTGCACCCAGTCCCCTGCCCCGCCCCCGTCGGCCTGCGCGGAATCATGCGCCCCGTCCCAGTCGCCGTGCGCGTCGAGCCATAGCGCCCGCAGCGAAGAGCTCAAATCGGAGGGCGGCGAAGCCAGGGAAAGCGAAGCGCGGAAGGCGGCCAGGTGCATGACGTTGAAGGTTGGCGCCGAACGCGCACGCCGTAAAGCGTCCGGCATAGTGCGAGAACGCCTTCATGTCTTGGCCGAGACTACGCGCGCCACAAGTGAGATATTCAGGTGTTGATCGGCGAGGTCGTCAAAGAAAAGGACAAGATCGACGGGGTTAATACAACTCGATCTTCAGTCCTCTCGCATCGTCGCCGAAACAGTGATAGAATTGCAACTACCCCGAGGCGCGATTCGAACTCTGGGTTTCCGCGTCGTGAGCGTATTATATTTGAGCGACGCCGATGCGTAACTTCCTCGGCCTTGTCACCGGCCGATCGGGTACTCGCGGGAGGAATCGCGATGCGAACCGGAACCGTAAAGTGGTTCAACACGCGGAAAGGCTACGGCTACATCACGCCAATCGACGGCGGATTCGACGTTTACGTTCAAATCGACGCCGTCGAACGCGCCGGATTGATCGACCTGAAGGAGGGGCAAACGGTCAATTTTGAAATTGTCGTGGATCGGCGCACCGGCGAAGCATTCGCAGAGACCCTTAAGCCTGTGGCCAGCGATCTGGAAAAGACGGGCAGCGTCTCGAATGAATTGGGCGCCCCGCCCGCCATGTTGACGCTCGCACGGCTATTGGCGAGAAAAATAGCGCCCCATCTCAACAGGATTTAGAGCGCAGGCGGCTTGGTCCCGGCGCCGGGCGGCGTCATCGCGGCGCGATCCGGATTGACGATCGGTCCTCAAGCCCAAGTTCCCGATTCATCCCCGCCTTCGTTCACGGCATGGCGATTGTTGGCTCTGGAGAAGCCGAGGCGCCGCTATTGCCCGACTTCCGCGGCCGCGATCGCCGCCTCGACGTCGGCGCGGCGCGGCAGCGGCGCGACGGCGCCGTAGCCGCGGGTCGACAGCGCGGCCGCTACGTTCGCGAACCGCGCCGCCGCGAACGCGTCGCCGCGCTCGACGTATTCGGCCAGGAAAGCTCCGTCGAAGCAATCGCCCGCTCCCGTCGCGTCGACCGCTTTGACCGCATGCGGATAGATGCGCTTGCGCCCATTGGTCGTCGCCGCCAGCGCGCCGCCACGTCCCATTTTCACCACCACCACGCTCGCGCCGAGTTCGAGGTAGAAACCTGCAATGGCGTCGGGATCTCTCAGGCCAGTCAACGCCTCCGCGTCGTCGAGGCCCGGCAGCGCGATGTCGCATGAGCGCATCGCCTCGTGAATGATCGCCCGAGCCCGCGGCAGCGGCCAGAGTTTAGGCCGGAAGTTCGGATCGTAAGCGACAAGCCGCTTGGCGTCGTGGGCGATGTCGATGGCGGCGAACACGGTGTCGGCGGCCGAGGACGAAATCGCCTGGCTGATGCCGGAGACGTGCAGGATCTTGGCGGCCCGGATGCGGTCCTCGGGCAGGTCGGTCTCGCTGATCCGGCTCGCCGCCGAACCCGCGCGCATATAGGAGAATTCATGCCCTCGCGCGCCGTGGGTGACGAAATAGAGCCCGGTATGCGCGCCGCTGTTGACCACGATCCGGCTCGCGTCGACGCCTTCGCTGAGCCAGAGTTCGGTCAGCGCCTGGCCGAACCGGTCGGCGCCGACGGCGGTGAAATAGGCGGCGTCGGCGCCGAGCCGCGCCGCGGCGATCATCGCGTTCGATGTGTCGCCGCCGAACCCTTGCACGAACGGCGCGCCCTCCTGGGGCTGATTGAGTTCGACCAGCGGCTCGCCGATCGCCAGGAGATCCGACATGTCTACCTCGTTGCGACAGCGACCGCGGCGCCGGCCATCAATCCGCCGGCGGCGCGCTGGACGAACCGCATCGCCCGGGTCGACGAAAGAAGCGCGCGGGCGCGGTTGGCCGCCAGCGCATAACCGGCGAGGGTCGAGAAAATGACCACCGCCGAAACGGCGGCAAGCTCGGCCAGCGCAAGCGGCGTCAGTGTCCTGACGTCGACGACGAGCGGCATGATCGACAGGAAGAACACCATCACCTTCGGGTTGCCGAGCGTCAGCGACAGCGAACCGAAAAACGCGCGCCACCCGCGCGAGGCCTGCGGCGGCGCCCCGCCGAAGGCCTCGGGCGAGGTCGCCATCCTCCACGCCAGATAGAGCAGATAGGCGGCGCCCGCGAACTTGATCGCGAGAAATACGCCGGCGAAGGTCTTGGCGACGACCGCAAGCCCAGTCGTCGCCAGAATGAGCCAGATCATGTCGGCGACAAAATAGCCGGCGATGAACGGCGCGACGCCTTTCAAGCCCTGCCCCGGGACGCGCGCGACCAGCGCCGCCACGCCCGGTCCCGGCGTCGCCACTGCGGCGAAATAGACCGCGGCGAAAATGAAGAGCGAGGACAGCGTCATCCGGTCCGCCTGACTTTGCGCCTAGCGAGCGCGTTGAGCGCCTCGACGAGGGACGAAAAAAACATCGCCGCGTAAATATAGCCCCTTTCGATGTGAAAGCCGAACCCATCGGCGATCAGCGTCATCCCGATCATGAGCAGGAAGCTCAGCGCCAGCATCAACACCGTCGGATTGCGATGGATGAACGCCGCGAGCGGCCCGGAGGCCGCGATCATCACCCCGATTGCGGCGACGACCGCAGCGACCATGATCGGAAACTGGTCGGTCATCCCGACCGCGGTGATGATATTGTCGACCGAAAAGACGATGTCGATCACAATGATCTGGATCAGGCCGGCGGTCAGGCTGAGGGGCGAACGGGTCTTCGCATCGTCGCTGTCGTCGTCCGGGTCGACCTTGTGGTGGATCTCGGTCGTGGCCTTCCAGACCAGGAACAGCCCGCCGGCCAGCAAGAGCAAATCGCGCACCGAGAACGCGTGCCCGAACACCGACCCGATCGGCTCCCTGAGGCGCACGACCCAGGACGCCGAGGCGAGAAACGCCAGGCGGAACAGAAGCGCCAGCGACAGGCCGAGGCTGCGCGCCAGGCGGCGACGGGGTTGCTCGATACGGTTCGACAACAGCGCAATGAATACGAGGTTGTCGAGGCCGAGAACGACCTCCATCGCGAACAGAGCCGCAAGCGCCGCCCAGGCGCCGGGATCGGCGGCCAGTTGAAGAACGTTGTCCATGCGCCGCTCCGACCAGCCCCCGGATCTCGTCCGCGCAACGGTCGGCGGCGCCCTAGTTTATGGCGCCAAGTTTGGCGTTTCCATGCTCGGCGCGCCGGGCGCGTGGTTGGCGCTACGCAAGACGCGGCGCTGCGAGGCTCCCGATACCGGGAGCCTCGCTCGATTGCGCGTGTAAATCGATCGGCCGGTCCCGATCGTCGAGACCGGCTGGCGCGCCCGCAAGAGGCGCGTGGTCCCTGCTTACTTGAGGGAGTTGCCGACTTCGGTGAACACCGTGCTGACCTGGGTGCCGACAAACTGGACCGCGACGATAATGAAGACCGCGATCAAGCTCGCGATCAGCGCATACTCGATCGCCGTCACGCCGGATTCATTGCGAAGGAAGTTCTGGACTCGAGTCGATCGAGATTCTCCGAATATCCGAGGGGTCCGCGTACGCACGCCATGCTTGTTCCGAGCGAGGCCTTCAAAGCGGGCGCAAGATCCCAACCACGATCGAAAATCCCACCCAGGGATTACCGGGCCCTCGATTGGATCGCTAAACCTTTAGCAAACCACGTCACGAGGCCGTGATTAACCTATTATGCTTAATATTTGTGGTATTTCGCTACGCCGCCCTCGCCTCGACGGCTTCTTCGACCTGCCGCAGCCGTTCCTTGCCGAAGAACATCTCGTTGCCGACGAAGAACGTCGGAATCCCGAAGACGCCGCGCCCGACCGCGGCGGCGGTGTTGTCGGCAAGCTTCTGCTTGATCGGGCCGCTCTCGGCCGCCGCGAGCAGGCTCGCCGAATCGAGGCCGGCGGCGTCAATGGCGCCGGCCAGAACCTGCTTGTCGTCGAGCTTGAGGCCGTCCTCCCACATGCCCTTGAGACCCATCTCAAGATAGGCGTCTCCTAGGCCCGCCTCGCGCGCGGCGACCAGCCCGCGCATCAGCATCAGCGTGTTGACCGGAAAATGTGGGTTGAGGCGGAATTTCTCGAACCGATGCCTGGCGACGAAGCGGCGCAATTCCAGCATTTCATACTCGAATTTGCCCTTGATCGGCGCAAAGGCGATCACCGGCGCCTGATTGCCGGTCGCCTTGAAAATGCCGCCGAGCAGGCAGGGGTTTATGACCAGCCTGGCGCCGGTCCGTTGGAGGATCGGCGGCAGCGCGCGATAGGCGAGATAGGCGTTGGGGCTGCCGAAATCGAAGATGAACTCGATTGTCGCGCTCATCACCAGGTCTCCGTCCAAGGCCGCAGGTCCATCTCGAAGGTCCAGGCGCCGCGTTTCTGGTTATGCAGCCAGACGTAGTTCCGGGCGATCTCATCGGGCGCCAGAATCTCCTCGCGCGCCAATCGCTCGGCGGCGTCCGGCATGAGGCCGCGGATGAACGCGCCGTCGATCGCGCCGTCGATGACGATATGGGCGACATGCACGCCCCTCGGCCCGAGTTCGCGGGCCAGACTTTGCGCCAGCGCCCGGAGCGCGTGCTTCGCCCCGGCGAAGGCGGAAAAGCCCGCGCCGCCGCGGAGGCTCGCGGTCGCGCCGGTGAACAGGATCGTGCCTCGACCGCGTTCGGCCATCGCCCCCGCTGCTGCGCGGCTGGCCAGGAATCCGGCGAGCGCCGCCATCTCCCAGACCTTGGAATAGACCTGCGTCGTCGTCTCGACCACCGGAAAGCGGACATTCGCGCCGATGTTGAACACCAGGACCTCGATTGGGCCGATCTCGCGCTCGATCCGCTCGATGAGCGCTCCGACATCGGCTTCGACGCGCGCGTCGAGCCCGAACGAATAGGCCTCGCCGCCGTCGGCGCGGATCGTCTCCGCCAGCTTGTCGATCGCGTCGGTGTGGCGCGGCCTTCGGGTCACGCAGACCCCAAGGCCCTCGCGTGCGAAGGCGCGGGCGATCGAAGCCCCGAGCCCGTCGCCGGCCCCGATCACCAGGCAGACGCCGCGTTTCGGCCCCGTCTCGCTCATGCGCTAAAGCCCGAGCCGGGGACCGCTGAAACGGCGCAGATAATCGCGTTCAATCCGCTCCTCCCGAACGCGTCGGAGCGTGACCCTGCCCGGCATGATCCGGCCTCCCGTGCGGCGCCCGGTTGGGGCCTTCTCCGCTCATTTGACATGTCGCACGCGTGCAGTTCGCAAAGAGAGAGATTTTTTCGCTGTCATGCCGCTCAAGCTCGAAGGTCTCCGACGGCTTTCTTGTCATTTTAACATGGATCGTTTTTCTGGAAAAGACAAATCCGATAAGCCTTTGAAAAGACGCGGACTAAGGCGCCAGATCGGCCGGTTCAGCCAGCGTCGCGGCCGGCCTTGGGTGGCGAAAACGCCGTCAATGCCGGGTCTTAAGAGCGGAGAAAAGCAGGGAATTTTTTTGCTCGGAGCAGGGAATTTTTTGCTCGGAGCAGGGAATTTTTTTGCGCGAGCAGGGAATTTCGGATGGCGAGCAGGGATCGATCGACTTCGGTTCCGCCTACAGGGTCAAAACCCAATCGGTCTGCTTCCGCGGGCGGCCGCTTAGCGCCAATAGCAGAGATTCCCCAGGATTTTCGGTTAAGGGTCCAACTGGCGGAGGAGTGAGCCGAATCTCGCCGGCGGTTGGGGGCGGGGGCATGTTGGATACGCGCCGACCGATAGTCGGTCTTGCTCAAGCAACGGCGACGCCCTCGACCTCGATCTTCCAAGCCGGGTTGGCGAGGCCGCCGACGATGAGCGTGCTCGCCGGCTTGCGATCGCCAAGCACCTTGCTGCGCGCCTCGCGGGCCGCGGCGACGTCTCCATGGTTCGGCAGGATGGTGGTGACCTTGACGAGATTGTCCAAGGTCATGCCGGCGGCCTTGACCTGCGCCTCCAGATTTTGCCAGGCAAGGCGGCTCTGCTCGACGATATCGTCGGGAATTGTGCCGTCCATCCTCTGGCCGACCTGCCCGCTGATATACAGCGTGCGGGTGACGCCAGAGACTTCGATCGCATTTGTGTAGGCGGCGACAGGAGGGGGCGTGTCGGGGGCGTTAAGGTCGCGGCGCTGCATGGAGTCTCTCCTCTGCTTGTTTGCCTCCAAAACAGGTGGGCGCTGGAAGCTTCACTCGTCCTTCTGCCGCAGGCAACATGGCTGAGGAAGTTGGAGGCATCGTGACGCCTGGGGCGAGGCGGCTGGTGGGCGCATGGCGGCCGGGATTGTGGCCCGCCGTCTCTGGCCAATCCTCGGAATATGCTACGATGAAGTAGGTCACTGGCTCCCCAAGAGGGAACCCCTGCCGACATGGGGGCACTCAGATACTGCGGCACTTCGCCGGCGACGGTGCAACAGATTTAGACGACGCTTGCGTTTGCGACCTGACCACGCCGCGCTTGCGCAATGACTGGTGTGCGCACGATAGTGTTCTCTAATGGGTCAAGGAGAAAGGCTCTTCCGGTTTTCGACGCCTAGGGATGCCTGTGTTCTCTGCGCGCTCGCTCGGCACTTGATGGGGTAAGCTGGGCGCAGTGCGGCGAGGTTGAAACCGCAGTCGGCTGGTAGTTGCCGCTGCAACACAATCGGCGCCGTCGTCTGCTCCCTCCCTCGGGCGTCGCTCCTTGCGGGAGCTGGATGCGGTCTCCTGTCTCGGTGATTGGTTAGGCCTACGCCGCGAGGAACTCGGTCTCGTCCCGCAGCATCGCGTGCATGATGATCGCGAGGCGACGCGCCAAAGCAACGCGCGCCTTACGCATGCTCGACCGCTTCGCGATCGCGAAGGCCCAGTCCTTGAGCTTGAGCTGGCCCTTGTAGCGGGTCAGCATGACATTGGCGGCCTCGTACAGCAGGGTCCGCACCCGCCGGTCGCCGCATTTCGAGATTCCGCCGACATAGTCGACCTCGCCCGACTGATAGCGTCTTGGAACCAGGCCCAGATAGGCGCCGACGTCTCGTGATCGGCGGATGCGCGAGGGATCGTCGATCGCGGCGACAAAGGCGAGCGCGGTCAGTTGACCGACACCTGGGATTGTCATCAGCCGGCGGCAGGCGTCCGAAGCTCTCGTCATCCGCCTCATATCGGCGTCGATCGCCGCGACCGCGCTCATAACCGCGGTGCGCGCGGCGATCAGACCCCGCATGGCGGCGGAGAGGCCCGCCACACCCTCGCTGGCTTTGAGAGCCTGGTTGACGAACGCGGTGGTGAGCGCCCGAGGAAGCCGGATCCCAAAGACGACCGCCAGGCCTCGGATCTGATTTTCCAGGGTCACACGCTGGCCGACCAGCTTCTTGCGCGCGATGATCAACGAACGGACGGCGTGGGCCGACAAAGACTTCACGTGCACGGGCTTGAAGAACCCGGTGCGGGCCAAGTGCGCTAGCCCTCGCGCGTCATTGCGATCGGTCTTGTGGGTCGCGAGCGACTTGAGCGCCTGGTAGGCCTGCCGACTTTCGACGCAGACCACAGGCAGACCGAGTTGGCTCAACCCATGGAACAGGATCGGCGCCATGCGTCCGGTCTCAAAGACGATCCGATGGCAGATTGGCGCTTTCGACAACTCGTGGGCGATCGCTTGCGCGGTCGATGCTGTCTTGCTCTCGCGAACGACCTCGCCTTCCCGGTCGAGAACGCAAACGTGGGTCTCGTCCATCGAGATATCTAGCCCAGCAAAGTAATCCATCGAAAAGTCTCCTCTTCCAAACCAGGGCCGATCCTATCGGCCCCCGAAGGAAGAGCCCCGCCCATTACCCGATGTTGAAAAACTCGGATTTTCGCTTCGATCACAATTCAGAAGACCGCTGGCGGCCTCGATGGAAAATTCCTTGGGGGTTCGGCGGACGGGCCGCCTTTGCCGCGTGCGACCCTTCCATAGGCCTTGCCGTGGCGACTACCGGCTTAGATCACGCTATAGGCTCGAAAACGAGATTCTCGCGGTCACTCAATTTCCGAGTTTTTCAACGCTATTCGCACATGAGCGGTCCTTCCCGCCGAAAACCGGCAGACCACCGCTGCAATTTGCAGGCGGTATCCGCCTCAATCACCCGTGCCGGGATTTGCTGAGAAGTATTGGAGCTTGTCCGGCTTTCCCTCCCAGTCCTTAGAGTTGGGCGGGGGCGCCTTTTTAGCGGTAATGTTTGGCCAGATTTTCGCGTATTCGGCATTCAGCCGTAGCCATTTCTCTAGGCCCGAGTCGGTGTCAGGCTTTATTGCGTCGACCGGGCATTCCGGCACGCAAACCCCGCAATCGATGCACTCGTCCGGATGGATGACGAGCATGTTCTCCCCTTCATAGAAGCAGTCGACGGGGCAAACCTCGACACAATCCATGATCTTGCAACGAATGCAGTTATCGTCGACGACATAGGTCAAATTAAAAGTCGCTCCCGACTTGAATAAAGCTAGAACTTAATTGTGTTCAATTTAGCCTGCAGTTTGAGACGGATGGTCTGTCGGCTTCCCCCCCAACGTGCGCCGTCACGATCTGAAGCGTCCGCTTCACGTCGATAGTGTTGAAAAACTCGGAAATTGAGTGACCGCGAGAATCTCGTTTTCGCGCCCATAGCGGGATCTAAGCCGGTAGTCGCCACGGCAAGCCATATGGGAGGGTCGCACGCGGCAAAGGCGGCCCGTCCGCCGAACCCCCAAGGAATTTTCCATCGAGGCTGCCAGCGGTCTTCTGAATTGTGATCGAAGCGAAAATCCGAGTTTTTCAACATGGGGTAATGGGCGGGAGCTCTTCCACGAAGGCCGCTACGATCGGCCCGTCATTGGAAGAGGAGACCGTTCAATGGACTATTTTGCCGGCCTCGATATCTCGATGGACGAGACCCATATCTGCGTCCTCGACCGCGAAGGTGTGGTGGTTCGCGAAAGCAAAACCGACTCGACGGCGGCGGCGATCGCTATCGAATTGGCGAAAGCGCCAGATTGTCGTCGCATCGTGTTTGAGACGGGGCGAATGGCGCCGATCCTGTTTCACGGGTTGAGCCAACTGGGCCTTCCCGTGGTATGCGTCGAGAGTCGGCAGGCCTACCAAGCGCTCAGGTCACTGGCGACCCACAAGACCGATCGCAACGACGCGCGAGGTCTAGCGCATTTGGCCCGTACTGGCTTCTTCAAGCCCGTGCATGTGAAGTCGCTGCAAGCTCATGCGCTCCGGTCGCTGATTAGCGCGCGTAAGAAGCTTGTCGGCCAGCGAGTAACCTTGGAAAATCAGATCCGAGGCTTGGCGGTTGTGTTCGGGGTTCGGTTGCCACGCGCGCTCACCGCAGCGTTCATCGATCAGGCTCTCAAGGCAAGCGAGGAGATCGCCGGTCTTTCTGCCGCCATGCGGGGATTGTTTGCGGCACGAACCGCAGTGATGACGGCGGTCGCTGCAATCGACGCGGACATGAGACATATGACAAGAGCCTCGGCGGCCTGCCGCCGGCTCATGACCATCCCAGGCGTCGGCCAACTGACAGCGCTCGCGTTTGTGGCTGCGATCGACGATCCTTTGCGCATCCGCCGATCCAGAGATATTGGCGCTTATCTGGGGCTGGTTCCAAAGCGCCATCAGTCGGGAGAGCTCGACTACACCGGCGGCATCTCGAAATGCGGGGATGGGCGGGTGCGAACCCTCCTGTACGAGGCCGCCAACGTCATGCTGACCCGCTACAAGGGCCAGCTCAAGCTGAAGGACTGGGCCTTCGCCATCGCTAGGCGGTCAACGATGCGCAAGGCGAGGGTTGCTCTGGCTCGCCGCCTCGCGATCATCATGCATGCGATGCTTCGAGACGGGACGGAGTTCGAGTTCGCCTAAGCCTGCAAGCCACGAGACAGGAGGCCGAATCCAGCTCCCAAGCGGAGCGACGCCCAAGGGAGGGAGCAGACGACGGCGTGGATTGTGTAGCAGGGGCCAGCCGTTGGCCGACTGCGATTTCAACCGAGCCGCGCTGCACCCAGCTTACCCCATCAAGTGCCGAACGAGCACGCAGAGAACGCAGGCACCCGAAAGCGTCGACACCCGAAGAGCTTCCGCCTTGACCCATTAGAGAACACAATACGTCGATACCAGCCACCTGCTGCGCGCAAAAGCGGTCATCCCCCTGCCTTCGTCGAGATTGGGACGAAGGCGGCCGTGTGCCTTCACCGCCTCACTTCCGCTAGCCTCCTCGCGTACGCGTACATATCGCCGCTTTGCCAACTGCGCGGCCGGTTGGACGCAAGGGAGGGATTTCGCATGAGGGAGGCAGCGAAGAGGCCGCGGCGTGAGAGGCGCGCGGAGGCTGAACGCGCGCTCGACGAGGCGATCGAGGGATCGTTTCCTGCGAGCGACCCGCTTGCGAGCACGCGAACAATCGCGGGCGGCCCCGATCATCCATCCAAGGCGTCGCGGAGCGTCCGGTCCCAGCGGCGAGGGTGAGACTCGGTTTCCGTTGAACCATCGCGATCTGCAATGTACGTCGTGAGCGGCAGTTTCGCGCAAAAAAGCGGCCGTTGCCGGGCCGTTTGATGAACGGACCAAATCGACCGTGAGCTGCCCTTAAGATCGGCCTAATGAACGAGCGGGAAGCACGAGAAAGCGGACTTTGGCTAGCCTATGCAGCCAGCGCGCTTCGCGCGATCCAATAGAGTCCGGCCGCTGTCAATGCCGCGCCCGAAGCCAGCGGAATCCATCGGCGTCCTGCGGCGAACTTTTCGAAGCCGACGAAGATCGCCACGCCGGCGATCCAGACCAGATTCATGATGCCGCCGACGAACAGGAGGCCCATCAAAAACCAGCAGCAGCCCAGGCAAAAGGCGCCGTGCGCAAGGCCCATCCGGAAGGCACCGCCACCGCCGGGCCGCCAATGGTGGACGATGAACAGGACGGGATTTTGGCAGTGTTTGAGGCAGGCCGCCTTCAACGGAGTGAGTTGATAGAGACCGGCTGCGATCAGGACCGTTCCACCGAGCAGCGGACTGGCGATCTCCATCATGCCGGTGACGACGCCGATCGACTCGAGTGCCCATTGCGAGGTGGTCGCGGCCATACTGAAGAGTGCCCAAACAGTCAGGTATCCGGATAGGAAAAGGGCCGACGCGGCAAACGGGCGCTCCGAGGCTTCGCGCTTGCGCAGGATGGCGGCGTGGACCAGGACCATCGGCGCGGCGCTCGGCGCCATCATCGCGACCATCATCACCCACCACATCAGGAAGACCAGCGCGGCGTACGCAGCGGACCAGACAACCGGCGGCATCGCCATGCCCGGCATTTGGATCGCCATACGGGTCATGGTCAGCGCGGACACATGCATGCCTACGCCGGCGATGGTGTAAGCCGCCGCCAAGACAACGACCAGGGAAAGGCTTGCCGACACTATTGCGCGGTCGCGCTTCAGCGCGGCTTGGAGGTATGGCCCCGCGCGCATTGCTCTTTCAGCCGCTCAAAGG
This sequence comes from uncultured Alphaproteobacteria bacterium, assembly GCA_963794155.1. Taxonomy (GTDB): domain Bacteria; phylum Pseudomonadota; class Alphaproteobacteria; order Rhizobiales; family Beijerinckiaceae; genus Roseiarcus. The sequence continues at coordinate 318,348 of CAWCCX010000018.1, forward strand.
CAGTTCCCACCGCTTCGCACGCCAAGCGCCGATGTCTCTGCGAGCGCCGAAGCCCTAACACACCCCCAACGTCTGCTGCGTCACTTGATGCGCCCGTGCTGGTTCATGTGAATTTCGCACCAGTGCGCGTGCGTATTCTCAAGCTTCATGGCCACCGCGCCCGAGGACTCGGACCAAGCTCGCCCGACTTCGGCGTGGCCATATTCGGAGCCGTTCGGCAGCACGATCTGGGCGCTCAATGGCTTCTGGGTCACCGGGTTCAACACTGGTTCGCCGCGCGTGAAGGCGGCTCCCTCGGCTTCGCAGGTTCCCCGCCGCGCGCCGAGGTCGAGATCGATGCTGATCTTGGTGTGAATTGGCGGATGGATCGTCTCGCACATTGCGGTGTAGATCGAAAACACGGTCATCATCGGGTCGGTTTCTTTGCCGGTCAGAATGCTGAGCAAGGCCGCCCGCTGCGCCGCGGTTCCCCTTTCGTCGATTAGCGGCTGCATCTTGCCGCGTCCCTGGTGAACAGCGCCGGGCCACGCAATCGCGAAAGCGAGATTCAAGCCGCCGAGTTTTTCGCCGCCAAAATGCCCGTCGTCGAGTTGCAAGAAACACACCGCATGGCAGTGGCCGTGTGTTGGCAGTGCGTTGAACTGGCAGGGGCAGCCGTAAGCACACGTGCAGTTGGATAACATCTGCCCATGAATTTCCCAATCAATCATGGCTTATCCCCGTCGCGTTAGCCCAACATGTGCCGGATGAATCCCTGCCTGACTGAAATTCGATCACCGGCCGCCTCGTGGGGCATGCCTCGCCGCGTGTGGGAGACGACGCGGGGGGACCGCGCGCAGCCCCCTGCTCAAACCAGCATTTCCCAGATGACAGCCGTATTCCCCAGGAACATGTCCGATAATTGCGCCTTTGACAAGTCCCGGCTTTGTCCAGTGGGTCGCCGCCGTCTTTCCGCGCGGTCGCGGCGGGCCGAGTGACCTTCGATGACCGATTATCGCGTAATTTTCCGTCATCGAGACACGTTTCTCCCGTCGGTTTGGCCCGAACGCATGACACGCGACCGCTTCACGCCGGCGATGGATCAGGTTTTGGCCACAACTCGGGGGTCATCAGCAGGATGTCCGCGAGCAGTTCCTTTGGAATGGCAACCTCGGCCATCTGGAAGGCGACATAGCGTCCATGGCTGACGACTTTTGCACCGATCCTGATCAGGGGCGGTCGTCGGTGGTCCTGCGAGGAATGTCTCAGAAGGTCGAATGGACGCGTTCGCGGCTTGTTTCCGGAATGGCCGCTCCTGACGAATAGTGTTGAAAAACTCGGAAATTGAGCCACCGCTAAAATCTCGTTTTCGCGGGCGTCGCGTCAACTCAGCCGATACTCCTCACGGCAGGGCATATAGGAGCGTCGCACGCGGCAAACCCGGTCGGTCCGCCGACCCCCTAAGGAATTTTTCACCGAGGCCGCCAGCGGTCTCCTGAATTGTGATCGATGCGGAAATTCGAGTTTTTCAACATCGGGTAATGGGCGGAGCTCTTCCACGGAGGTCGATAGGATCGGCCGTGATTTGGAAGAGGAGACCGTTCGATGGACTATTTTGCTGGCCTCGATATCTCAATGGATGAGACCCACGTCTGCGTCGTCGACCGCGATGGAGCTGTTGTCTACGAGGGCAAGTCGGCATCGATGGCTGAGGCGATCGCGGACGAGTTGGCGAAAGCGCCGAGCTGCCGTCGGATCGTCTTTGAGACCGGGCGCATGGCGCCGATCCTGTTCCACGGGTTGAGCCAACTTGGCCTCCCCGTGGTCTGCGTCGAGAGCCGGCAGGCCTACCAGGCGCTCAAGTCGCTTGCGACCCATAAGACCGACCGCAACGATGCGCGAGGGCTGGCGCATCTGGCTCGCACCGGCTTCTTCAAGCCCGTGCACGTGAAGTCTTTGTCGGCCCACGCCGTCCGCTCGCTGATCATCGCGCGCAAGAAGCTGGTCGGGCAACGCGTGACCTTGGAAAATCAGATCCGGGGCCTGGCCGTTGTGTTCGGGGCTCGGCTTCCTCGCGCGCTCACCGCCGCCTTCATCGATCAGGCTCTGAAGGTCAGCGAGGGGATCGCTGGCCTCTCTGCCGCCATGCGGGGTCTGATTGCGGCGCGAACCGCGGTTATGACGGCGGTCGCGTCGATCGACGCCGACATGAGGCGCATGACGAGAGCCTCGGGCGCCTGTCGTCGGCTCATGACAATCCCAGGCGTCGGTCAACTGACCGCGCTCGCCTTTGTCGCCGCAATCGACGATCCGTCACGCATCCACCGATCGCGAGACGTCGGCGCCTATCTGGGCCTGGTCCCAAAACGCTATCAGTCCGGAGAAGTCGACTATGTCGGCGGCATCTCGAAATGCGGAGACCGGCGGGTGCGGACCCTGCTGTACGAAGCCGCCAACGTCATGCTGACCCGCTACAAGGGCCAGCTCAAGCTGAAGGACTGGGCCTTCGCAATCGCCAGGCGATCAACCATGCGCAAGGCCCGTATCGCTTTGGCGCGTCGTCTCGCAATCATCATGCACGCCATGCTGCGGGACGGAACAGAGTTCCTCGCGGCGTAGGCAAAGCAATCGCAGAGACAGGAGACCGCATCCAGCTCCCGCAAGGAGCGACGACCCAGGGAGGGAGCAGACGACGGCGCCGATTCTGTCGCACGCGGCCAACCAGCCGACTGCGTTTTCAACCTCGCCGCCCTGTACCCAGCTTACCCCATCAAGCGCCTGCGAGCGCGCAGAGAACACAGGCATCCCAAGGCGTCGAAAACCGAGAAGAGCTCCCCCCCTTGATGATGTGGACGGCCCCGCCTAGGGGGCATCTAAGTGCCGAAAGGTGGTCGCTGGTGCGCCACCAAGAGGGAGGCCGTCCATGCGGAAATATATCCGAATTGGCGTCGACATCGCCAAGAATTCCTTTCAGGTCCACGCGCTGGAGAGCGAAGATTGTTCCGCCACGAAACATAAACTGAGCCGTTCGGGGATCGTCAAATTCCTCGCCGAGGTCGAGCCGTGCGCGATCGGCATAGAGGCTTGCGGCTCGGCGCATTATTGGGCGCGGCGGTTTCGCGCGATGGGCCACGAGGTGAAACTCACGCCGCCGATTTACGTGAAACCCTATGTCAAGCGCGGAAAGAACGACGCGGCGGATGCGGCGGCGATCTGCGAGGCGATGTCTCGGCCAAACATGCGTTTCGTCGCCGTCAAGAGCGAGGACCAACAGGCCACGCTGATGGCGCACAAGACCCGCGAACTGCTGATCAAGCAGCGCACGATGAGCGTGAACGCCTTGCGCGGTCATCTGGCGGAGTTCGGTGTCATCGCCGCCAAAGGGATCGGCCACGTCGAGGAACTCGTCGAGAGAGCCGCCACCGCCGACCTTCCGGCGATGGTCCAGGCGACGCTGGGGGTTCTGCTTGCGCAATTGCGGTCTCTCGACGCGGCGATCGACGAGCTCGAGCGCGCGATCGTCGCCGACCATCGACGCGATCCGGTCAGCCGGCTGGCGGCGAGCGTCCCCGGCGTCGGCGCGCTCGCCGCTTCGGCGATTCTGGCCAGCGCGCCAGATCCGCACGCCTTCAAATCCGGCCGCGATTTCGCCGCCTGGCTTGGCGCGACGCCCAAGCAGAACTCGACCGGCGGCAAGGAGAAATTCGGGTCGATAACCAAACAGGGCAATCGCTATATCCGACGGCTACTGGTGTTGGGCGCCATCTCGATCTTGCGGGCGGCGCCAAAGCGCAAGGGCGCGTTGTGCGACTGGTTGGCTGCGCTCAGAGCGCGCAAACCGGCCAAGGTCGTGGCCGTGGCGTTGGCCAACAAGCTTGCCCGGATCGTCTGGGCGATCATCACCACCGGCGAGGCGTTCCGCAGCTCCATCTACGCTAAGGCCTGATCCAAAGCCGGGGCGACGCATTCGAAAAGAAGAACGCAGGCTCAAGAGTTTGGCGAGCGCGAAGACGACGTGATGAACGACACGGCGAGACGATCGAAGACCATCGGACACTCCGCAATGGGTCAGGAGCCCAAAGCTCGCCCCCTTGATTGGGAGCCCGGGGTCGTCGGACTTCATCAGGGCCAGCGGACCCAGTCCGCGCCAACAGGCCGGACATATGACCGAAGGCCGCCAGCCGTTCACCGCTGAAATAAAAACGCTTGCCAAGGGGCCGTCCACATATGACCCATTAGAGAACACTATCGACGCAATCCGGACCTATAGACGCCGCCGCGGGAAGGACAGGTGTCCGCCCAATTGCGACCTCAAAGCCCGCGATCAGCTATGTCCTCTTAACGTCGATAGTGTTGAAAAACTCGGATTTTCGCTTCGATCACAATTCAGAAGACCGCTGGCGGCCTCGATGGAAAATTCCTTGGGGGTTCGGCGGACGGGCCGCCTTTGCCGCGTGCGACCCTTCCATAGGCCTTGCCGTGGCGACTACCGGCTTAGATCACGCTATAGGCTCGAAAACGAGATTCTCGCGGTCACTCAATTTCCGAGTTTTTCAACGCTATTCGCCGAAACCGGTCAGGCTGATCGGGTCTTGACCCTGAGCGGGCGTCAGCTCACTCGCGCGAGCTTCTGCAGCGAACGCAGCTCGTGGTCGGGCTTCTTGCCGAACACCTGCGGCCAATAGGTGTTGGCGACCTCGGCCACATAGATATCGCCACGGGAATCGACGGCGACGCCGTGCGGGGCGATGAACTGCCCGGGCGCCTCGCCCATGGGCTGGGTCCCGAGCCGCGCCAGCACCTCGCCCTTGGCCGACAGGATCGAGACCCGCGGGCCGAGATTTGGCACCCCCTCGGTCAGCGTCGCCGCCGTCTCCGGCCCGAGTTCGCCGACGATGGCGAGCGGGGACTTGCCGCGCATCACATAGAGGCCGCAGGGCCGCAACATGTTGTGCCACTCGGCCTGGTATTTGCCGGCCCCATCGAACACCTGCACGCGGTGGTTCTCGCGGTCGGCGACATAGACCAGGCCGTCGTCGTCGCAGGCGATGTTGTGGACGAGGTTGAACTGGCCCGGGCCGGTACCGGGCTCGCCCCACGAGAACATGAGCTTTCCGTCGGGCGCGTATTTGTGGACGCGGGCGTTCTGGTAGCCGTCGGAGACGTAGATGTCGCCCTGAGGCGAGAGCGCGGTGTGGGTGCAGCGGTTGAACGGGTCGCCGGAGAAACGGGGCGCCGGTTTGCCGGGCGTGCCGATGGTCATGACGACCTTGCCCTCGGTCGTGCACTTGCGCACCGCGGCGCCGAAATCGTCGGTCAGGTAGAGCATGTCGTCGGGGCCGGTCGCGGCGCCGTGGGCGTTGACGAAACCAATGTCCTCGCCCCAGGAGCGCAAGAACCCGCCGTCCCGGTCGAACACGATCACCGGATGGGCGCCGCGGTTGAAGACGTAGACGTTGTCCTTGCTGTCCACGCAGACCGCGGCGCCGTCCCGATAGGCGAACCCGGGCGGCAGCGCGCCCCAGCCCTCGACCACCCGATAGCGGTAGCGGCCTTCGCCCAGAATGACCGGCTCGGCAGCCTGGGCGGCGCCAGGCAAGGCGCCCGCCGCCACCGCGGCGAAGCCCGCGGCGCCGGCCAGCCGCGAGCGAACCGCCGGGGCAGCGAGGCGCTGCGCCGCGCCGCCGACGGCGACTGCCGCCAGTCCGCGAAACGCCTGGCGCCGGGTCATGGAGCAGAACAGACACATTTTTTGGCTTCCTCCCGCCCGCGGCAAAATCACCTTTGGCTGATCGCGCCGGGAGCCTAGAGCCTTCGGCGATTCGGTCGAATCGCCGAAGGCTCTAGATTTCCTTGATTTCGCGCGCTTTTCGCGAAAAACCGGTTCCCACTTTTTCGCAGCGCACTCTAGCTCAGAAGCGGAGCTTGAGGCCGCCGGTGAACGGCGCGTCCGGGGCTTCGCGCCCGGCGGTCAAGGAGAAACCGCCCTGGGAACCCGCGGGGGCCGGCGCCTCGGTCTCAGTCGCCATGAACGGCGCGGCGGCGGTTTTATGCGCGCCGACCGGCGGAGCGTAGGGGTCCGAGAAATGGATGTCGCCGAGGCTTGCCGTCTTCGCCGACGGGCGCTCGCTTGGCTTCGCGCGGGCGATATGCGTTCGAGCGGGCTTCAGCGGACCGGTCGACAGCTCTTCGGCTGACGCCCGCGTCCAGGCGGCAGCGCTCACAAGGCACAGAATCGTCACGCAAAGGCGTTTCATCCGCAGCGCCCTTAATCCGCGCCCGCATCAAGCCCCTTTACCAATTGTTAACGCTGCGTGATCGCGCGCGCAATCCCGATTCGCCCGCCCTCCGATCACATTTTTCGCCGCGGGGCCGCGCGCCCGGGTTCTCAATTGCCTGGTAGTGGTCAGTCTGAATTTCGGCTTCCGACCCGAAGCTCGCGTTTCTGATAATCCCAGTACGGAAGGAATGCGCCAGTAGCGGACATCGCCGCGCGACTGAGGCCGGCGGGCCAAGCGTCGTTGTATTAACTTTACACTGCGGTTCGGAATACGTTGTCGAGGTCGGCACGGCAAATCAAGCTGAATGACAGAAGCGCGTCGGGATCGAGGCTTGCGGACAGCGCCTCCTTCGCCAGTTGCCGGGCTTCGACGCCAGGTTTCAGAGAGATCTCCACAATGGCTCTGAGCACCGCCTCCGCGCCTTTGACGGCATCGGGCGGAGCAAACAGCCTCATTCGATTGGTAAGCCCGACCAGCCGCTGCTCCTCGCCGCCCAAGGCAATCTCGTCGTGGACGTAAGCGTTGAGCAGCACACTGGATGCGTCCATGACGAAGTCGGCATAGACCGCCTCCGGCTTCGCGATCTCACCCGCGACTATGAGGGCCCGCAAGAGCGCCGAAACGGAGCTCAAGATAGCTCGATCGATGTTCATGCATGCTCCAGAACGTCTTCATGTTTCACCAATTCGCTGCGGCCGGGCGGCTCAAACTGTCCGGGATCCATTGTCTGGCTGGCCTCAGGGCCCGGCCTTTTGATCCGGAACCAGGCGACATAGAGCGCCGGAAGGAAGACCAGGGTCAGAAGCGTCGCGACCGCGAGGCCCCCCATGATCGCGTAGGCCATTGGGCCCCAGAACACGGTCGGCGCGATCGGAACCATCCCAAGGATCGCCGCAGAAGCCGTGAGCAGGATCGGGCGGACTCGGTGACTGGTAGCGTCGACAACCGCGTCCCAAGGATGGAGTCCCTTCGCCTTGTCCGTCTCGATCTGGTTGATGAGGATCACCGAGTTGCGGGCGATCATACCGGTGAGCGCGAGCACGCCAAGGATCGCCACGAAACCAAGCGGCTTCTCGGCGAGGAGAAGCGCGGCGACGACGCCGATCACGCCCATGGGGGCGACGCTCAGCACGAGGAACATGCTGCTGAACCGCTGAAGCTGGAACATCAGCACCGTGAGCATGATGACGAGCATCAACGGCACGACGGCGAGGACCGAGGCCTGCGCCTTGTCGCTCTCCTCCACGCTTCCGCCGACATTCACGTGGTACCCGCTCGGCAGACCGGCGTTTAGCGCCGCGATCTGCGGCTTGAGCGTCTGCACGACCGTCGCGGCCTGAGTGCCCGGAGCGAGGTCGGCCTGCACAGTCACGGTCGGCAGTCGGTCCCGTCGCCAGACAATAGGATATTCCTGGCCGTACTCGACGGAGGCGATCTGACTCAACGGAACGGTTTTCCCGTTCGGGAGCGGAACCTGAAGCGTCCGGATTGTCGACAGCGACATGCGCTCATCGGCGGAGGCCCTGACCAGGACATCGACGAGCCAGATCCCGCTGCGCACCTGTGTCGCCGTAACGCCGGACACAACCGCGTTCACAGCCAAAGCGAGTTCCTGCGAGCTCAGGCCGAGCAGACGGGCCTGATCCTGGTCGACCTGAATCCTGACAGTGCGCGCGGGCCCCATCCAGTTGTAGTTGACGTTCGCGGCGCCGGGGGCCGATCCGACGAGCTCGGCCACCCGCGATGCGATGGCGCGCACCTGCTCTGCATCGCGCCCGCTCACCCGGTATTGGAGCGGCCATCCGACAGGCGGGCCAAGCTCCAGCGGGTATACCCGACCGACAACATTCGGGAAATCGGCCGCCAGCGCTTTCTCGAGTTTCGCCTTCACGCGTTCGCGCTGCTCGAGTCCTTTGGTGACGACCACGGTCTGCGCGAAGAAGTCGTTGGGGAGCTGCACGTTCAACGGCAGGTAGAACCGGACGGCGCCCTGCCCGACATAAGTGCTCCAGTGATCGACGTCCTGATCGTCCTTCAAAAGCTTGTCGAGTTGGGCCGAGACGTCCTTTGTCGCGTAGATGGACGCGTTTTCGGGCAGCTGCAGGTCCACCAGGAGTTCGGGGCGGTCGGACGAGGGAAAGAATTGCTGCGGAACGAAGCCCATTCCGTATAGGCCCAACCCGAACAGGGCGAGCGTCGCCACGACCGTGACCCAGCGGGCTTGCATCGCCATCGCGAGGAACCTGCGGAAGACGCGCATGATCGGGCCGGCCTCCTCCGGGTGCGCCGTCTTGGGTTTCTTGAGCACCCAGACGCCCAGCAGGGGCGTAAACAGGGCCGCGACGCACCACGATCCAATCAGCGCGATGGCGACGACAGCGAAGATCGAGAAGGTGTATTCGCCCGCGGCGCTGTGTGCGAAACCGATGGGGACGAACGCTGCGATCGTCACCAGCGTGCCGGCCAGCCTTGGAAAGGCGGTCGAGCCATAGGCGAAAGTGGCCGCCTGCTCCTTCTCGTCGCCCCGTTCGAGCCGCGTGACCATCGATTCGACGGTGATCATGGCGTCGTCGACCAGGAGACCGAGCGAGATGATGAGGGCGCCGAGAGAAATCCTCTGAAGGTCGATTCCGACCGACATCATCGTCATGAACACCGCCGCCAGGACCAGCGGGATCGAGAGAGCAACCACCGCCCCGGCGCGCAGGCCGAGGGCAACCAGGCTGACGCCAAGGACGATGGCGATCGCCTCCCACAGCGCCTCCATGAAATCGGCCACCGCGTGTTCGACGGTGACCGGCTGGTCGGCGATGAGCGTCGGCTCGATGCCAACGGGCAGATTCGCCTTGATCTCGGTCACGGCGCGCTCGACGTTGCGCCCCAGGGCGAGGATGTCGCCGCCCTTGCGCATGGCGATCGCGAGCCCGATGCCCTCTTTGCCGTTGACGCGGAACATCGGCTGCACGGGGTCGGCAGGGCCGCGAGTGACGTGCGCGATATCGCCCAGACGAATGATTCGGCCGTTCGCGACGAAGTTTACGGCGAGGATGTCCTGCTCGGACCGAAACGCGCCCGAGACGCGGACGAGGATTTTCTCGTCCCCGGTCTGCACCACCCCTTGAGGCGTGACGGCGTTCTGGGCGTTGAGGGCGGCGATCAGCTGGGCGCGGTCGATCCCGAGACCCGCCAGCTGCTCGGTCGAGAACTCCACGTTGACGCGCTCGTCCTGGGCGCCGAGGACGTCGATCTTCGAGATGTCCGGCAGCTCGAGGAGCTGCTTGCGGACGTCGTCCACAGTGTCCTTCAGCTCCCGGTGGGTGAACCCGTCGGCGGTGAAGCCGTAGACGATGCCGTAGGTGTCGCCGAACTCGTCGTTGAAGCCGGGGCCTACGACGCCCTGCGGCAGGGAGCCGCGGATGTCGCCGACCTTCTTACGCACCTGATACCAGATGTCCGGGACCTGAGCCGCAGCCGTCGAGTCCTTCAGGTTGACGAACACCGTCGCCTGGCCGGCGGTCGTGTAGCTCTTCAGGTAATCTAGGTTCGGCGTCTCCTCGAGCTTGCGCTCAAGGCGGTCAGTGATCTGCTCGAGCGTGTCGCCGACCGTGGCGCCGGGCCACCCGACCTGCACCACCATGGTCTTGACGGTGAAGTCCGGATCCTCGCTGCGCCCGAGCCGGAGGTAGGACCAGACGCCCGCGACCACGATGACGAGCATGAAATAGGTCACCAGCGACCGATGCCGGATCGCCCAATCGGTGAGGTTGAAGCGGTTCATGAGGCGGCTCCCGGGAGGCGGACCTTCTGGCCGGGGTGCAGCGTCTGCACTCCGGCGGTGACGACGAACTCTCCTGTATTCAGCCCCTTGCTGATCACCACCACAGCCTGGTCGTATCGAGCCACGTCGATGCCGCGCAGCGACACCGTCTGGCTCTTTGGATCGACCACCCACACCGCCGGACGCCCGTCGGTCTCGGTGAGCGCGCTCGCCGGCACCTCGACGCCTTGCGGCGCGTTCAGCCGGATGCGGCCGAGCACAGTGTCTCCGAGCTTCATGCCCGGCGGCGGATCGGTGATCCCGACCTTGACCTGAAACGTCCGGGTGGTGGAATCCGCCTGGGGCGCAATCTCCCGCACCCTGCCGGTCGCCTTCACCTGTGGGTCGTTGGTGAGGGCGATGTCGACCTGCGTGTCCGGGGGGTTATTCCGGATGAGTTGCTCCGGAACGTCGAAGACGGCGTCGCGTCCGCCCTGACGCGCGAGCTGCACGATCGTCTGCCCGGCGCGGACCACTTCGCCCGGTTCGGCGCCGGACGCGGTGACTGCGCCCGGCGAGTCGGCTGACAATACCGTGTAGCTCTGCTGCTCGCGCGCGGTCCGCACCTGCGCCTCCGCAGAATCGACCTGGGCCTCGGCGCTGAGGAGCTTTTGCTCGACCTCGTCGAAATTAGCGCGTGTGGTCCAGCCGTCCTTGATGAGTTGCTGCTGCCGCCCGAAGGTGAGGCGCGCCTGTGTCAGCACCGCCTGCATCGATGCGAGGTTGGCCTCGGCCGAGCGCAGCGCATTGTCCTGAATTTGGGGGTCGAGCCGTGCGACGACTTGGCCAGGCTTGAGGACATCCCCGACATGGACCGGCCGCTCGATCATCCGTCCGTCGAGGCGAAAGGCGAGACTGGCCTCATCCTTCGCGCGAACCTGGCCGCTGAGCGAGACGATCTCGCCTTCCGCGCCCTGTTCGACGGTGACCGTCCGAACCGGCCGCGCCTCTGAAACGGGCGGGGGCGCTTTGTCGCAGCCTGCGACGGTTGCCGCAATCAGAGCTGCTGCTGCAATTCGAGACTTAAACATTGGCGCCGCCTTTCGCAGGAACGCTAAAGTGAGATTCCACCCGCAGGAGCCGTCCGGGCTGTGGCCGCGCTAGCGTCCACACTCTGCCGCGAACCTACATTACATCGTGCAGTATAGTGATATGCACTTATGAATGCAATGCGAATTTTGAGATAGGGCTATGAAAAATTCGAGTGGGCTTGGGTATGGATTCCCGCCAGGGCCGCGAGCACGGGGCTTGCATTACATAGGTACGTGAACTAAATTGCACTTATTAGTGCAGAAGGGCCTTTGTGATGGAGCTTCGAAAAAATACGAATGGGGTAGTCCCGAAGATTCCGCGCGGCGGATCGCGCGAAGCGATCGTCGAGGCCGCCTCGCGCCTGTTCCTGGAACGCGGCTTCGGATCGGTGAGCATGGACGAACTCGCCGAGGCCGCCGGCTTGGCCAGGCGGACGCTCTACAACCAGTTCACCAGTAAGGAGGAAATCTTCCGGGAAATGCTCCTCATGGTCTCGGGACAGTTCGAAGAGGCATTTCCGCCCGGCGTCGAAACCCAAGGCGATGTCGAGGAGGTGCTGCGCCTGGTCGCGCGCATGATTCTGGAGCTGCACGGGCGCCCGGAATACCTCGGGTTCCTTCGCATGGTGGTTGCCGACTCCCGCCAGTTTCCGTGGATCGCCGAGGAGTTGGCCGCCGTCATGGACCCTCAAGCCGAGCGCCTTGCGCGCTATTTCGCCCACCTGACTGCCATGGGCGTCCTGAACTGCCGCAATCCAACATTGGCGGCTCACCAGTTCATGGGGATCCTCAACGAGTTCTCTCTGTGGCCGTGGATGATGGGTCGCGAGCGCCTGGCGGTCCCCGCCCAAGAGGTCGTTGAAGAGACAGTCCGGATGTTCCTTCGGAATTACCGCCGCCCGCGGTCGGACGAAGCGCGTCATGACGACGCAGCGTAACTCCGGCTTGTCAATCGGCTCGCTCCACGCCGGATCACACTCCAGCTTACCTCCGCGAACACAGGATAGCGCGTCCGATCGCGTTTCACTTCGATCCCCGACGTTGAATCGGTCGCGAAGAGCTCCCGCTTTGGGCGGCATCCAGCCCTACAGGGGTTGCCAGTGAAGGCCTGTTCCCCGCTCCTAACCTGAAGTTCAAGCTGACCCACTCCGCCCATCCCCTCAAAAGCTCTGGCGTCGGACGGAAAACCTCCCACATATAGTGGAGGGGGTGACGCGCCGCCGATCGGGGCGCGGCTTCGTTGCGGGGCGGAGTTCACTCAAGGAGGCCTCGCATGCCACAGCGAAATGCCCTTCCGGGGCTTATCTTTATCGTAATTTTTGCCGCCGGCCTGCTTGCGGCCTATTCGGTCTTCAGTCCGGCAACGCCCGGCGGAGGCGCCGCGATCGCGGTCTTAAGCTTCTTCGTCGCCTCGATCATCGCCAATGCGGTCAAGGTCGCCAATCAGTGGGAACGGATCGTGGTGCTGCGGCTCGGCAAGTTCCGCTCGCTCGAAGGCCCGGGACTGTTCTTCATCGTGCCGATCCTCGACGCGGTCGCCTACCGAATCGACATTCGGGTCATCACCGCCACGTTCAAGGCGGAAAAGACGATGACCCGCGACACCGTGCCGGTCGATGTCGACGCGGTGCTTTTCTGGAAGGTGGTCGATCCGAAGATGGCGGCGCTCGACGTCGCCGATTATGTCTCGGCGATCAACTGGGCGGCGCAGACGGCGCTGCGCGACGTGATCGGCAAGACGATGCTCGCCGACATGCTCGAGGGGCGCGAGAAACTCAGCGTCGAATTGCAGCACATCATCGATGCGCGCACCGAGCCCTGGGGGGTCAACGTCATCTCGGTCGAGGTCAAGGACGTGCAGATCCCCGCTGCGCTGCAGGACGCGATGTCGATGCAGGCCCAGGCCGAGCGCGAGCGCCAGGCGCGGGTGATTCTCGGCGATTCCGAGCGCCAGGTGGCGGAGAAATTCGGCGAGGCGGCCAAGACCTACGCCGACAACCCGACCGCCTTCCATTTGCGGGCGATGAACATGCTTTACGAGGGCTTGAAACGCAGCAACGCGACGATCGTCATCGTGCCCTCGACCGCGGTCGAGAGCATGCAGCTTGGCGCCATGCCGGCGATGGCGACGGTCGCGAGCGCGATCGCCCACACGCAAGCCGCCGGCGCGGCGCAAAAGGCGGCGGAGTGAGAGGCGCGCCGCTTGGCGCCAGCGTTCCCGTGGATTGCTTCATCGCATAGCGCGTCACAGGACTGGCGTTTTTCGGCGCCTTGCGGCTCCTCGCGATTGCGGTTTGGCGTGACCGAAACCGCGCGCTGGCGTTTTGACGATCCCGCTACGCGCCTTCCAGAAGGCAGAAAAAGACCATACCGGACGCAGCGCCTGTTAAGAGACACGCGGTCTCTAAACCGCTGCCCAACGGAAGGAGCAGGTCGAATCCCAGCGCCAGCATCGCCACGCAGACCACGCCGCTCATTGTGATAGGCCAGCTCATCGGGACCTTCGATAGCCCCCACACTCTTGCCCAGCCCTTGTGCGGTTTCTATTCTTCCCGCAATTTTTTGACCGCGCAGCAGACGCGCCGCATCGGAAACCTCGTCAGCGACCCAGGCCGGCGTGTCGTCTCAGCGTGGGTCGGCGCTAAACTCGACCGGCTTCATCGTTCCGGCCTCAAAGCGCTCCGTGACGAGCGGCGCGAACGAGCTCCGGCGCCCACCCGTCTTGACCATGAGCTATCTCCCTCAGCATGTCGTCGCGCAGAAGCGCGGCATTGCACTCATCCCGGCGCGCAAGGGCGATAATCTTCTTCGCGAGGACCTCTCTTTCACTCTTCGCTTGGTCGGCCATGTTGAGGATGTTGCAGACCTCTCCGAGGGCCGCTGACATCGCCCGAATGTCCTCCGGCCCGAACACATTGTCCTTCAGAAATGGAACGATGGTCATGGTCCTCCCCGCTATGCAGATGGGAACAACCAAGGGCCTCTTTCGCGTATCGAAACGCCCGCAGCCTCTCATCGCCGGCGATGGCATATTCTTACGCCTTTTGAGTCGCTTGGCGAGCCTGAACTCGGTCCGAATCCGTACAGAGCTATCAATTGAGCCATCGAGAGCTTATGTAGGGGTTATCATCGATAGAGAGGCTTCCGCCCGCAGGCGTCGATGGCTGAGAGAGACGTTGCGCTCCCGCCTGGAAGGCGAGGAGCGCAATGCCCAGCACCAACAACAGATTGCTCGCGTCCCTTTCGACCGATGACTTCGATTTGCTGGGGCCACACCTCGAAACCGTGACCCTCGGCTTGCGAAAGAATCTGGAAAGACCCAACAGGCGAATCGAAGCCGTTTATTTTCCCGAGGCCGGATTCGCATCCGTTGTTGCAGTTCAATCCAACGGCAAGGAGGCCGAAGTAGGACTGATTGGCCGCGAGGGTATGACGGGCTTGCCCATCGTACTCGGCAATCACCGCTCGCCCCATGCGACCTATGTTCAAGCGCCCGGAATGGGCAAGTGCATATCAGCCACGGTATTGCGTAAGGCGACCCAGGCCAGCATATCGCTTCGCAACTCGTTGTTGAAGTTCGTGCAGGCGTTCGGCGTGCAAACAACACACACCGCAATCTGCAACGCGCAGTCCAGATTGGACGTGCGATTGGCGCGTTGGCTGCTGATGGCGCACGACCGGATAGGAGATGACACGCTAACGCTCACTCACGAGTTTTTGGCGCTCATGCTTGGCGTCCGGGCCCGGCGTGACGGACGCTCTGCACGCCCTCCGGGAACAAGGATTGATTTCGTATGGGCGTGGGAAAATCGTCGTTAAGGACCGCAAGGGATTGGAGCGCACGGCAGGCGAAGCCTATGGCACTCCCGAGGCCGAATATCGCAGACTGATCGGCTAAGCGCCCGCCGGCCGGCGGATGGCCTCGGGCGCCACGATGCCGGCGAAATCGCGGCGGCGAGGCGAGTGTCCGCAGTCGCGATTCGAGAGGGCGGACCGTCTTTGCGAGGAGCGAAAGCGACGAAGCAATCCAGCGATCAGTAGTCGCGCTACGTCTTTCGGTTCCGTTCTAGCGACAAGACCCCTCCGAGTCTCCGCCGAGATCACATTCGCAACATTGTGGTTTGGCTCATTTAAACTCGCGCGAATGAACTATATGATAATATACCAAGAATAGATCCGAGAGTTGAGAGCACACCACAACTTGTGGTTTGACAGTTATTGAAATTTACGACACAATTTTGACGATCACTGCCACATGATACGATTTCGACATCACAGCATGTTTGAAGACCATAGAGGATACCGCTGCATTCATTGCATACCCTGGAGGATGGCAGCTGCGGCACGACAGTATTTATTGTCAATCGGCCATCGACGCTCATCCCTCCATACCTCCTATCCGGCTGATACAGCACGTTATCTGCGGTAAATCCAGGTATGGTATTCATCGCAATGCTCCTTCTCCTGGCAGTCGTCGGGCGCGCCGTTCCGGCTGAGGCGGCACAGCGACTCGAGCAGCTGTACCGGGCGCGCGCCCCGTGGCCGCTGCATAGTATAGAAGAAAGCGGCTAGTAACTGGCGACGGCGGGCGGCGGCCCTCCGAAAGCGCCGCTGACCACCTGGAAGGGCGCCCCGGCGACTGAGCCGGCCGCATTGAACGGCGCCGCGAACGGGCCGCCGTAGCCGTTCACGGGGGCGTACGTGTAGCCGGGGCCGCCGAAGAGCGCCGACACGCCGCCAACGACTCCGCCGAGCACCCCGCCGACGATGCCGCCGGCGCCGGTAAAGACGGCCTCCACCGCCTGGCCGGTTCCGCCGACGACGCTGCCCACCGCCCCCACGGGCGCCCAGGCGTAGCCCACGGGCTGCGCCGGCGCCGGCTGCGGATGAACGACGATCTGACCACTCTCGCCATAATGGGCATAGTGGCGATAGTGGCTGTGCGCATAATGCGTGTGCGGATAGTGTTTTTGCGCGTATTGCTCTTGCGCCCAAGCTGGAGCGGCGATGGCGAATGCCAGCGTCGCCATTCCGGCCGTCGCCACCGATAGACCAAGCGTGCTGAATGGCATGAAAAGACCTCCTATGGCGGGCAAATTCCACCGCTACGCGACTCAACGAACGAGGAAGACAAACGGCAATTATTTGACGCCGCCGCCGGGTTCACATTTTCGTGAACGACCGCGAAGCCCCCGTTTTCATTGCGGGATCGAACAGAATGTCGGCGCCCCAGGCGGTCTTGATTGCCTGGCGAAGCGGTAGGCCGCGTCCGTTCCGAGCGACTTGACCAGAGGGTCAAACCGATCCCAATCGGACCTTCCCCTCCCGTACCGCGACGATGTGCCGCGGCCTGTCCCGCGAAAGAATGATGCCTGGCGAACAGTCCAATCTTAGACACCACTCCAAGGACGCAATACGGCGACCCCGATTCAGCCGAGAACGATATGAAGAACGCCAAGAAGTCTGCGAGCGAGCCTGGCGAAGGCGGAATCACGAGACGCCGGCTCGTGAAAATCATCAACGGCGTCGGCGCCGGGATCGGCGCGGCGGTCATCGCCGGCAGAGCTACGACCGTCGCGTTCGCCCAGCAGGTCAAGGACGCGGCAGCCTCAGTCCTGCCGTTTCCGCCAGTTCCGACAGCAAGCACCGCCGGGCCGACGTTGCAGGAGTCGAAGCGTGTCCGGCGCGCGGAAGCGAGCCATCTTCCGCCCGACGCGCCGAACATCCTCATCGTCCTCCTCGACGACGTCGGCTTTGGCCTTCCCGACACGCTCGGCGGCGAGGTCCACACGCCGACACTGACGCGCCTCGCCAAGGACGGCGTCGCCTTCAACCAATTCCATACGACCTCGATCTGCTCGCCGACGCGGGCGGCCCTCTTGACCGGGCGCAATCACCAGCGCGTCGGCTCGGGCACCATCGCGGAGCGGGCGCTCGATTTCGACGGCTACACCGGCGTCATCCCGAAAAGCGCGGCGACAGTTGCAACAGTGCTGCGCGATTACGGTTACAAAACCTCGGCTTTCGGCAAATGGCACAACACGCCGGCGACGGAAACGACCGCAATGGGTCCGTTCGACCGTTGGCCCACGGGCTACGGCTTCGACTACTTCTACGGATTTCATGGCGGGCGAGACTTCGCAATATGAGCCGCGCCTGTTCGAGAACACCATTCCGATCGAGCCGCCGCACGAAGAGACCTACCACTTAAGCTCCGACATGGCGGACAAGGCGCTGGCGTGGCTTCGCAAGCATCGCTCCTTCGCGCCCGACAAGCCCTTCCTGATGTACTGGGCGCCCGGCGCAGCGCATGGGCCCCATCATGTCTTCAAAGACTGGGCCGACAAATACAAAGACAAGTTCGACACGGGCTGGGACGCCTATCGCGAGCGCGTGTTCAAGCGGCAAAAGGACATCGGCTGGATTCCCCCGGACACGAAGCTCACGCCGCGCGCCGACACGATGGCGTCGTGGGACAGCATTCCGGAATCGCAGCGACCGTTTCAGCGCCGATTGATGGAAGTCTTTGCCGGCTTCCTCGAGCATGTCGATGCGCAAGTCGGCCGGCTCGTCGACGGGCTCGACGAGATGAAAATCCGCGACAACACCATCATCTTCTATGTATTCGGCGACAACGGTTCGAGCGCGGAAGGCCAGAACGGGACGATCAGCGAACTTCTCGCGCAGAACATGATCCCCAACACAATCGAGCAGCAGCTTGCCGCGCTTGACAAGATCGGCGGCCTCGACGCGCTCGGCACCGCCAAGACGGACAACATGTATCACGCCGGCTGGGCCTGGGCCGGCGATACGCCATTCCGCTACACCAAGCTCATCGCCTCGCATTTCGGCGGCACGCGCAACCCGCTCATCGTCTCGTGGCCGAAGGGCATCAAGCCCGACAAGACTCCGCGCCCGCAGTTCCACCACGTCAACGATATCGCGCCGACGATCTATGACATTCTCGGCATCAAACCGCCCGACGTCGTCGACGGATGGAAGCAGTTGCCGATCGACGGCGTCAGCATGACCTATGCCTTCGGTGACCCCAAAGCGCCGGGTCGAAAGCTAACCCAGTATTTCGAGAACAACGGCAGCCGCGCCATCTACCACGACGGCTGGATCGCCGCCGCTTTTGGCCCGCTGATCCCTTGGCTTCCCGTGACGCCGGGGCTCGACACGTGGGACGCCAACAAAGACCGCTGGGAGCTCTACGACATCCGGAAAGACTTCTCGGAAGCCGACGATCTCGCCGCGCAGGAGCCGGAACGGCTAGAGGAGATGAAGAAGCTGTTTCTGATCGAAGCGAAGGAGAACCAGGTCTTTCCGGTCGGCGCCGGCTTGTGGACGCGTCTGCATCCGGAGGACCGGGTGAAGGTTCCCTACACCCATTGGGACTTCGACTCGGCGACGACCCGGCTGCCTGAATTCGCCGGTCCCGGGCTCGGGCGCGAAAGCAATCGCGTCGTGGTGGAACTGGAAGCGGAAGACGGCGCTTCAGGCGTGATCTACGCGCTGGGCGGGATCGGCGGTGGCCTGACCCTCTATATGGACAAGGGTCAGCTCGTTTACGAATACAACATGATGATGATCGAGCGCTACGTTGGCCGGACCACTCGAGCCGATCGGCGCCGGCAGGCATCGGATTGTGGTCGACACGTCGATCGGCAAGCCCGGCGGCCCAGCCGACGTCGCGATCACCATTGATGACCAGGAAGCAATCCGCGTCGCGGTCAAACGGACTGTCGCCGGCGCATTCTCCGCCAGCGAAACCCTCGACGTTGGCAGCGACCTCGGCTCGCCGGTGTCATTCGACTATTTCGACCGCCGACCATTTGCATTCACCGGTCGAATCGAGACCGTCACAGTCGATCTGCTGTGAAGGCGGCGGTCGCACGGTGCGAATGCGCGCGTTCGCTGACCGAAAACCGCGCTAGGATCAAAACCCAATCGCCTGTTGCGACTGCTCCGGTGCGAAGACGACACAGTGGTCGGCGACATGCGCAAAAGCGGACATCAGCCTACGTTATGAAGTTCATGGGTTGTCGGGCTGTCTAGTTGCGCTTTTCCAGCAGGGTGTTCAGCGCCGCCAGCAGTTCACCGGAATTCGCTTGCGCCCCGCGCTGCTGGAAGACGATGTCCCCCATATCGTCGAGAAGCGAAATGACGGCGGCGTGGTCGAAGCCGCCCGGGCCATTGGGGCGGTAGCCGACGCCGAGCGCCGCGGCGAGTTCGCGCGCCGCATCGTCGTCTGCTCGCAGGAGCGTCCAGTGAGTGAGGTCGAGGCCATGGCCTTCGGCGTAGAGCCTCAGACGTTCCGGCGTGTCAGCCTCCGAATCGAAGCTGAAGAACGCGAATCGCACCCGGTCGGCCGCGTCTGGCGGCAGGTGCTTCTCGATCCACATCATGTCGGCCACGACTGCGGGGCAAATATCCCTGCACGTCGTGTAGCCCATCGCCGCGACGACCGGCTTGCCGGCGAACGAGGCGAGGGCGACGCTGGCGCCTTGCTGGGTCGTCCATTTTGAATCGAGGTTGTAGATAGAGGCGCTGGAGGGCAGCGTGTCGTTCATTTGCGTATCGCGCTGCTCTCTCTCGCCGGCGGGTATCGAAGTCGGAACCGCGACCGCAACCGCAACGCCAAGCGCAAGCGCGACGAACAACGAACTCCGATTCATGGCGCCCCTCCCGCGCAGCGAAAGCCGAGATTGTCGGATGTGTAGTTCGCCATCAGACTCGCCCGCATCGCGTAGCGCATGAAGGCTGGATAGTCGGTCGGGTCAGCGACGCCAGCCCCGGCGCCGCCGCAGAAGCTCGCGCCCTCCTTACCGTTACGATCGCGCGAGTCCGACGTTGTCGCATAGGCGTCGAAATCGAGCGTCCATTCCCAGACGACGCCGACCATGTCCTTGACGCCGAAGCCGTTCGCCGATCCTTCCCCGATGGCGGGCAGGCGGGCGCCGTTGGGACGCGCGAACCATTCGAAGGAACGCTCGCGAACCGCGTCCTGTCCGCGCCCGGCGTCGGCCAACGCGTACTCCCATTGGTCTGTCGTCGGCAACCTCAGGCCGCGCGCCCTGCAGTAGGCCTCCGCGGCGAACCACGAGACGTCGGTGACCGGCTCGTTGCGGGCCAGGGAATCGGCGAGCTTCAGATCGGACGGCCAAAGCCGGAGGTAGCGCTCGTCGGCGAAGAGAGTCTTGATCTGCGATTTCCGCCACTGCGGATGGGCTGTGACGAAGTCAAGGAATTGCGCGTTCGTCACCGGCTCGACGTCGATTCGAAACGCATCGATCCAGCGGCCAGCCTGCGCCGACGGCTCGCTATCGTTGAGCGCCTTCTCCTTTAGGAAGGGCCTGTAGAGCCCCGGCGGCGCTGCGACCATGCGATCCGGCTCCGCCTTGGTCGCGACGCCGACAGCGAGCGGGACCGCGAGCGCCGCCATCGCCGCCGCGGCGCGGATCACGGCTTCGCCTGGACCCGATAGGCGTTCACCTCCTCCGGCGAGACCTCGAGGCCCGAGTTGCCCCAGGTATTGTAAACGTAGGTCAGCACGTCGGCGATTTCTTCGTCCGACAGGCTCCAGGCCGGCATCACGCCATTGAAATCGTGACCGTTCACCATGAGCTTCGTCTCGAGACCGCCGGTGACCGTCTTGATGGCGCGAATCTTGTCGCCGTTGAGGTAGTCGGATTTCGCCAGCGGCGGGAACGCGTCCGGCACGCCCTCCCCGTTCGACTGATGGCAGGCTTGGCAGTTGTCCGCAAAGATCCCCGCCCCGACCTCAATGCGCTCGGCCTTGGTGCTTGCCGCAGGCGCCGAGGCGCCTTGGCCGGCGACGCGGATTCCGGTCCCCTCGGGCTGGTAGACAAGATCGAACTGCTTGCCGGAATAGACGAGCTTGTCCTCTTGCCCCGTGACTTTGAGCTGCGCCAGCGCGCCACGGTTGAAGGCCCTCTCGATCGAATGATCGACGATGATGAAGGTGCCCGGCACGCTCATCTGGAACTGAACGATCGCCGCGCCGCCGGCGGGGATCGCAGTTGTCTGAACATTGTGCGAAGGCGCGCTCAAGTTGCCCTCTGGCCATACCGAGTCGAAAATCTGGCCGATGACGTGAAAGGAGGAAACGAGGTTCGGCCCACCGTCGCCGACGAACAGCCTCACGGTCTCGCCAACATTGGCGGTGATGGCCTTGTCCCCGACCGTAGACCCGACGGAGCCGTTGAACACGACGTATTCCGGTCTCTCGTCGATGACCTTCCTCATGCTGAACGGCTGCAGGCCCTGTTCGCCATTCTTGCCTTCGGTGTAAAAATCGCCCTGCATGAGATAATATTCGTGGTCGACCTTCGGCAGGCCCTCCTTGGGCTCGACCAGGATCATGCCGTACATGCCGTTGCCGATGTGCATGGCGACCGGCGCGGTCGCGCAATGATAGACGAATAGCCCCGGGTTCAGCGCCTTGAACGAGAAGACCGAGCTGTGCCCGGGCGCTGTCAGCGACGCCGCCGCTCCGCCGCCCGGTCCATTGACCGCATGCAGGTCGATGTTGTGCGGATTTTTGTTGTCGGGATGATTGTCGAGATGCATCTCAACCTCGTCGCCCTCCCGGATGCGGATAAATTTGCCGGGCACATGGCCGCCGAAGGTCCAGAAGGTATAGCGCACCCCGTCGGCGAGCCGCCCCTCCAGCTCGCGGACCTCCAGATGCACGACGACTTTGGTCGCATGATCGCGATGGATCGGCGGCGGCAGGTTCGGCGCGTCGGCGAGAACCGCATTCTCCTCGCCGACAACGGGATCGTTGAGATTGTCTTCCCGGGAGGCCGCGAAGGCTGGCCCCGCGAGCAAGATCGCCGCCAGCGCCGCGCCTTCCCAAAATGATTTCGCCCTCATCCTCGCCCTCCAAGTTCCCGTCCCTACGCCTCGATCCTTGGTGCATTGCTACACCGAGTTTTCCCGGCGGGCGCCTTGATCTTTGTCAAAGATGGCAAGCCCAGCCACGTCGGATCGCAATCATCTCGAGCCGATGGCTTTAGTTCGCCCGACTTTCTGCTGTAATCTCGCCTTCATCCGAATATTCCTCCATGTGCGCCGGCCACTGCGCCGAAGATCGTAACGATTCCTGCCACAAGCAGAACGCGATGGACGCGCGACAGGCGGATGAGGAGGCCCTCGGGATCATGCGTCGCCATCTCGGCGACGCGTCTATGCGCTAAAGGCTCGATCACGAAGACGATCAATATGAACAACGCCCAGAGCAGCACCATGGCGTCCATCCACCAAGCCGTGGGGTCGGTGAACAGGCCCCATAGATCCAGCCGCCACGCCATCCAGAGCCCAGTCGCGCCGGCCAGGGGAATCGAAAATCGAACCTGCGCTGCAAAGCGTCTTTCGATCGCCTCGAACAGCGCCCAGCCTTCCCTCGCATCGGCGTACGACCGCGAAAGCGGCAGCGCAACGAGCGTCACGAAAGCGACGCCGCCAATCCAATGGGCGACAAACACGACATGGAGGGCGCGGGCAATTTCGATGTCATCAATCATGGATGCTCACATACCGGTTCAACACCGACCTGTTGAACGGCCCGTTATCCCCCCAACTGCGACCTGTGCCGTCGCTATCAGCAATGCAAGCTTCAAGTCGAGAAGGGTCACACGGTTTCAACCCGCGAAGATCCCTTTCGCGTCGAAACGAGTCCAGACGAATTGAGTTTTGAGCCTAAAGCGTGTTCTTCACGATCCGCCCGTCCTTCATGATGACAAGGAAATTGGTCTCCGGATCGGCGACGAGCTTGAGATCGGCGATTGGATCGCCATCGACCAGAATGAGGTCGGCGAGCGCGCCCTCCTCGACCACCCCAAGCTTGCCGGGATAGGGATTGCGCGGCCCGGACATGCCTAAGAGTTCGCCGTTCACCGAGGTCGCCATCCTCAGGATCTCCGCCGGGCTGTACCATTGGGTCAGCGTCGTCAGCATAGCACCCTGGTTGGCGGTCATTGCGGGATCGAACAGGATGTCGGTGCCCCAGGCGGTCTTTAGCTTATATTGCCTGGCGAAGCGGTAGGCCGCGTCCGTTCCGGCGTAGACCAGCCTCGCCTTCGCCTCTCCTTCCGGCGTCGGCATACGGATCGAGAATTCATTGTCGAGGAACGGCTGGGTCGAGAGCCAGATGTCGTTGTCGGCGATCAGTTGCGCGGTTCGCTCGTCCATCAGGTGGCCGTGCTCGATGCATCGGACGCCGCCCTGGATCGCGGTCCTGATCGCGCGCGGCGTATAGGCGTGCACCGCGACATAGGTTCCCCAGTTCTCCGCGGCGTCGACGGCGGCGCGGAACTCGGCCTCGGTGTACTGGCTGACGTCGATTGGATCGTAGTTCGAGGCGACGCCGCCGCCGGCGGCAAGCTTGAGTTGGCTCGCGCCGAGCATCAACTGCTCGCGGGCGCGCATGAGCACGCGGTCGACGCCGTCGGCGATCGCGCCCGCGCCCAGCGCGTCGGCGCGGCTCAGGGGCGCGTTGGGCGCGGCGGGAATTTCGTACGGCAGGCGAAAATCGCCGTGGCCGCCGGTCTGGCTGATCATCGCTCCCGATGGCCAGATGCGCGGACCGGCGATCACGCCGTCGTCGATCGCCCGCTTGAGGCCAAAGGCCGGCCCGCCCATGTCGCGAACGCTGGTGAAGCCGCGCATCAGCGTCCGCTTCGCTTCCTCGGCCGCAATGAGATTGATGTAGCCGACGTCGGCGGTCAGAAGCAGGTTGAGCGGCGCTGCCGCCATCATCGTGTGCCAGTGCGCATCGATGAGGCCCGGCATCAGCACCCGGCCGCCGCAGTCGATGGTCTCCGCGCCCGCGGCGCCGTCGCCCGCAGGGGCTACGGACTTGATGGTTCCGCCTTCGACCACGACCGTAAGGCCGGTTCGCAAGCCATCCGACTTGCCGTCGAACACCCGGGCGTTGGCAAACGCGGTTCGCCCGGCGTGCGCGGGCGAACCGGCAGAGACGGCGCCCGGTCCGGCGGCGAATGCGCCGGCCGGCGCCGCGGGACAAGAGAATTTTTCGCTGAGGCGCCAATTCAGCCGGGCGAAGCCAGGGGTGTGGCAAAGACAGAGAGCCGCCTGAGGCGCTTTCTCGTCATCCGGCGCGCAGGCGAACATCGCGAACTCCCGAGTCGTCAACTGTTGGCCGCAGCAAAAATACGAACGCAGCCGCTGGATGGATCATCCCGAACTTCCGTTTTGGCGCGAGGCTGCCGAGGCATGCGACGGATAATCCGCATTGAGGGCGAAGCCGGGACGCCGCCGGGCAGATGCGTTCGCTCAGGCTGGAACCGGGGCGTCGGCGCGAATGAGCTTCTCGTGCTTGAGCTCCGCCCACAGACCGGCTGGAATGGGGTGGCGGAAGGCGGCGAGGTTCCGTTCAACCTGGGCGCGGGAAATCGCGCCCGGGATGATCGAGGCGACAATCGGGTGCCCGAGCGGAAACTGGAGCGCCGCGGCCGGCAATGGGACCCCGTGGCGGGCGCAGACCTGCTCGATCCGCCGCACCCGCTCGAGAATCTCCGGCCCCGCCGGCGCGTAGTTGTACATCGCGCCCTTGACTGCGCCGGTGGCGAGAATCCCGGAATTAAAGCCGCCGCCGACGATGATGCCGACGCCGCGTTCGGCGCAGCGCGGAAACTCGCTCTCGAGCACCTCCTGCTCGAGCAGGGTGTAGCGCATCGCCAAGAGGAAGAAATCCATGTCGAAGAGGTCGAGGAAGCGGGGGATGCTGCCCATCGAGTTGAAGCCCGCGCCGACGCCGCCGATGACCCCGGCCTCGCGCAATTCGGCGAGCGCCCTCCACCCGCTCGTCTTGAGCTCGGCGAAATAGGCGTTGAGCGCCGCCGGGTTGTGATCCCAGGGGTCGAGGTCGTGAATCAGGAGGACGTCGACCCGATTGATTCCGAGCCGCTGCAGGCTGTCCTCGAACGAGCGCATCACGCCGTCGTAGCCATAGTTGAACACGGTCTGGAACTCGAGCCCGCCGAGCCACTGGTCCTTGATCGCGTGGGGCCCCAGCGGCCGGCGCAGGACGCGGCCGATCTTGGTCGATATGACGTAGTCGCCGCGCGGCTGGCGATAAAGCGCCCGCCCGAGCGTATGCTCGGCAAGTCCGCGTCCGTACCAGGGCGAGGTATCGAAAGTGCGCACGCCCCCGTCCCACGCGGCGGCGATGAGCGCCGCGGCTTCATTGTCGTCAATGCGGTCGAAGAGCTCGCCGAGCGGCGCAGTTCCGAGGCCAAGCTCGGTCACGCTGACGTTCGTCCGGCCGAGCTTGCGCGTCTTCAGGGGCGGGAGAACAGCGCTGCTCATCGATAAGACCCTCGATTTTCCTGTTGCGAGTCAATCGGCCGAGCGAAGCAATGTCCAGATCCAGCCGGCGAACGTTAGGACAAACAGGGGATAGCCAAGCGCAGGAAGCGGCGCCGAAGTCGGCAGCAGTTGGACCCCGATCGATATTTCGATCGCCGTGACCGCGAACAAAACGGCGGCCGCGATCGCAGCGGCGCGAATCCAGAGTGCGAATGTGTTCGGCGCGCTGGTCAGGACAAGCGCCGCGGACCACAGCGCGACGCCGCCGGCGAACGACGGCGCGCTGGCCTCAAGGCCCGCCGCCGCGCCCGACAACACCAGGCTCTCGCCGGCGAGCAAGACCAAAAAACCCGCGGCGACGCTGTCCTCGCCAGCCCTGAAGTACTTCAGAGTCAACAGGGCCGCAGCGATCACGATGCCGACGCCATCGATCGCCCAAAAAACCCGGCGCAGAGCCGGGGCGCCAACAAAGGTTCCGGCGAGGCCGAACACGCCGCCGACCGCGAGACCGACGGCCGCGACGATGTCCAGGCGATTGCGCGCTGCGGTGTTCATCGGCGTGCCGGGCGCAGCCGGTCCCGGGCCGGCTATTCCTCGGGCTCGGTGCCGAATCGCAGCGGATAACCCTTCGCCGCGCCGGCTTCGGTCCCGCGCGCGGCCTTGGTCTCGGCGATGTCCTGCGCAAACACGGCGACGACGCACACGCCTTTGCGATGCGCGGTCATCATCACATTGAGCGCCTGCGTTTCGTTGAGACGGAACACCGCCTTCAGCACCCCGACCACGAACTCGCGCGGGGTATAGTCATCGTTGAACAATATGACCTTATGCAGTCGCGGGCGCTCGACGCGAGGTTCGGTCTTGACCTGCCGTTTGGTGGCGATCTTGCTCATCATTTTCTCTTGAAGGCGGCTTGTCGTGGGGGCCGCAATTATTCTGACACGCGCGGCCCGCCGGTTTCAAGCCGGTTCAAGCGGCGTCGATCGTATGGCGCGCCGCTCCGGCGCCCGGCCCTGGCGCGGCGCGCTTCTTGCGTCGGCAATCGAGCGCCCGCCGTCGCTTTTCGCCGAGGAGCCCGCCGATGCTGAACACCCGCCAACCGGTTCTGCGCAACTTCTGGTACGCGGCCCTGCCGACCGCCAAGCTCGAGGACGGGCCGAAGCCGTTTCGCATTCTCGGCCAAGATATCGTGCTCTTTCTCGATGCGGCCGGCGAGCCGGCGGCGCTCGAGGACCGCTGCTGCCATCGGACCGCCAGACTGTCCAAGGGATGGACCCGGGCCGGCCATATCGTCTGCGGCTACCACGGCTGGGAATACGACCGCTCGGGCAGGCTTGTGAACATCCCGCAATTCCCGTTCGAGCAGGCGGTTCCGGACGCCCGGGCCAAAAGCTTCCACGCTGCGACCCGCTACGGCTATGTCTGGATCTGTCTCGGCGAGCCGATCGACGATATCCCCGACCTGCCCTACGAGGACGACCTCACATTTCGCCGCATCCACCAGTTCGACGAATCGTGGCGCTGCTCGGCGCTCAGGATGATGGAGAACTCGTTCGACAACGCCCATTTCGCGTTCGTGCACAAGGGCACGTTCGGCGACATCGACCAGCCGAAGCCTGAGAAATACGAATTGACCGAAACCCACTACGGCTTCGTCGCCGAGACGATCGTGCCGGTGAGAAATCCGCCTTTAGCCGCGCGGATCACCGGCACGAGCGAGCCGTGGACCAAGCGCAAGATGCGCAACGCCTGGTTCATGCCGTTCTGCCGGACCATGGACATGGAATATCCGTCGGGCTTGAGGCACGTCATCTTCAATTCGGCGACCCCGGTCGACGACGGCTCGATCCAATTGATCCAGATCCTCTATCGCAATGATCGCGAGGAGGATTGCTCGACCGAAGAGCTCATCGCCTGGGATAAGGCGATCATTGAAGAGGACCGGGACATTCTGGAATCGACCGACCCCGACGCGATCGTCGACATGGGCCGCAAGCTCGAGATGCACATGCCCTCCGACCGGCCCGGCATGCTGATGCGCAAGCGCCTCAACGCGCTGCTCGAGGCGCATGGCGAGCGCGAGGTTCCGCGCTGAGGGGCTTGAACGTCGGCGCACGAAAATTTGTCCCTAGGCCTCGGTCCGTCTGGCCGGCTCCGGCGTTATTGAATAGGATCGGCGCGTTCCGACGCGATCTCGCGCCCGACTTGCGCTGATAGAGCCGAGGAGGATGAAGTGATCGTTCGAAACGCAATGACGGCGGCGACGGCGCTCGTTCTGTTTGCGGCGCCGGCGCATGCAGGACCCTGCACCGATCGGATCTATCAGGCTGACCTCGAGGTCGAAAAGCTTCTCGACGCGGCCGCCGCCAACGGGAAGCCGGCCGCCGAATCGTCGTTTGCGACCATGCATCGGCAGCCGACCCCGGGCACCGTCGCCAGCGCGGAAGGGAAGGCTGGCGACTTGTCGTCAGCCCAGGTGGAGGCGATTACCGAGGATCTGGACGCGGCGCGTGACGCCGACGATCGCGGCGACCGCGCGGCCTGCGAAAAGACGCTGAACGAGGCCGAGCGCATGCTCCGTCATTAGGGTCGGTCGCGGTCAGGCGCCCGTCCGGCGGACGAGACGGCGAACGATCGCCCAGAGGGTTCGGTCATGACGCTCGCTCCTCTGCTTGACGCCCCGGCGGTCATCCAGTTTCACGCCGCCTTCGCCTTCGCCGCGATCGGCCTCGGCGCCGTTCAGTTCCTGGCGCCGAAGGGAACATTGCCGCATCGAACGGTCGGGTGGTCGTGGGCGATCTTGATGATGCTGGTCGCCGGAACCTCGCTTTTCATCCATACGATCCGGATGTGGGGCCCCTGGAGCCCGATTCACCTTCTGTCGCTGTTCACGCTCGCGGTCGTTCCGGTCGCCGTCTGGCGCGCCCGGCGGCACGACATCCGCAGCCATCGCCAGGCGATGATCTGGATTTTCACCCTGGCCCTGGTTGTCACCGGTCTCTTCACGCTCGCGCCCGGCCGGATCATGAACAAGGTGGTGTTCGGCGGCTGACGCCGAACTCCCTTCTCCCCTTGCGGGAGAAGGTGGCGGGCCAAAGGGCGTTCGAAGGACGCCCGTTCTTCGAACGAGCTTTGGCCCGGCCGGATGAGGGGTCCGCGCCGCCAGGGGCTCGTCGCCGAGGCATGCGGCGATGCGACCCCTCACCCCCGACCCCTCTCCCGCAAGGGGAGAGGGGCGCAGGGAGCGCCTTCAGGCCATTGTGACCGAAGCCCAGGCGCTCCGCCTTGCGGTGGCGGCGCCCCGGCGCCATGAAGGCGCCGACCCGAAAGCCGTTCATGCGTTCCACCCTGCTCACCGCCCTCATCATCGCGACCGCCCTGTTCATGGAGAACATGGACGGGACCGTCATTTCGACCTCGCTCCCGGCAATCGCGCGCGATTTGCATGAGGACCCGATCGTCCTCAAGCTGGCGCTGACCTCCTACATGCTGACGCTCGCGGTGTTCATTCCCGCCTCCGGCTGGGTCGCCGACCGGTTTGGCGCCCGCACCGTGTTCTGCAGCGCGATCGTCGTCTTCACTCTCGGCTCGATCCTCTGCGGCGCCTCGACCTCGCTTCCGACCCTCATCGCCGCGCGGGTGTTCCAGGGGCTCGGCGGGGCGATGATGGTGCCGGTCGGCAGGCTCGTGCTGTTGCGCAGCGTACGCAAGAGCGAGCTCGTGAGCGCAATGGCCTACCTCACCGTGCCCGCCCTCCTCGGCCCGGTCGCCGGGCCGCCGCTCGGCGGTTTCATCACCACCTATTTCCATTGGCGCTGGATTTTCTGGATCAATGTCCCGATCGGGGTTCTCGGCATCCTGCTGTCGCTGAGATTCATTCAAAATCTGCGCGAGGAGGTGGTGCCGCGCTTCGACTTCAAGGGCTTCGTGCTCTCGGGCGTCGGCCTCCTGAGCCTCATCGCGGGCTTGAGCATGATCGGGCGCGGCATCGCGCCGGCGTGGCTGGTCGTGGCGATGGTCGCGATCGGCGCCCTTGCGCTCGCCGCCTACGCCCGTCACGCCGATGGCAACGAGGATGCGATTCTCGATCTCAAGCTGCTCAAGATCCCGACCTTCTTCGCCGGAGTGATCGGCGGGCTCATTTTCCGCATCGGCATCGGCGCGATGCCCTTCCTGCTCCCGCTCCTGTTGCAGATCGGCTTTGGCTTGACGCCGTTTGAATCGGGCTCGCTCACTTTCGCCACCGCCGCAGGCGCGCTCCTGATGAAATTCACCGCTTCGACCGCGCTCCGGTGGTTCGGCTTCCGGCGCACGCTGATCGTCAACGGCGTGATTTCCTGCGCGTTTCTGGCCGCCTGCGCCCTGTTCACGCCGACGACGCCGCATTGGATGCTGCTTCTGACGCTGCTTACGGGAGGCTTTTTCCGCTCGCTCGAATTCACCGCCCTCAACGCCATCAGCTACGCCGACATCGACCCCCCGCGTATGAGCCGCGCCACCAGCTTCGCCAGCGTTTCGCAACAGATGTCGGGCGCCGTCGGGGTCGCGGTGGCGGCGATCTGCGTGCAGACGATCCAGTTCGGCTTCGGCGATCCCGAGCTTCAGACGCGCGACCTCTCGCTTTCTTTCGTCATGGTGGCGATCATCTCGAGCCTCTCGGTCTTCATTTTCGCAAGGCTCAAGCCCGACGCGGGCGCCGCCGTTTCGGGCCGGATTGTCTCGACCAGCGAAGAACCCGCGACCGCGGCGGCGGAGTGAGCAAGCCGCCGGCCGCTTGGGAGGATTGCCGCTACGCAAAGACGTATTCAGTTGGGTTAGGCCGCTCGGATGTCGCTAGCTGTGAGTATCTCATAGCTGGTGTGCCACGTTTCGTTGCCGCCCGATGAAACGTCGCACTGCCCGAAGATGAACTTCCCCGGCGTCCAGTTTCCGTTGATTTGGGCGCGGCACACGTAAAGAGTGTTCGTTCCGTCGAAACCGGCCGCCAGCGCGTCGGCCGGTAGGGAACCATTAGAGCCGGACACCCAGGCGGTGTTGGCCCCCGTAAGGGAGGTGAGAGTCTCGAATAGCTCCGACTGAAAATGTTCCTTGCCACCCCACGGAAAAGAGCACTGTCCCGAGACCACTTTTCCGAGTTGCACGCCGAAATACCATGTCCTGCAGGAATAAAGGTTTCCTCCGTTCGGATCATATCCCCCGTTGACGGCGTTCGGAGGGACGAGGCTATCGCCGGCCGCCGCGTCGACACCCACCCAGAGCATCTTGTTGGAATCGGCCGGCGGCGTCCCCGAGGTCGCGCCGTTTGCCCAAACTGAACTCGTTGGGTCGACGGTCACCTGCACAGTGGCTGTCGCTGGCGATCCTCCGGTGCTGGTCAGTTCGATGTGGACTCCCCCGACGCTGTCATAGAACGGAGTTCCGGGCGCCGTTTGAACACCGCCTGGCGCAGTGACCAGATAGGTCGTCTGGTTTCCATATTTGATGTTGTGAATCGTCAGGGTGTTCGTCGCAGGCCGCGATGGTTGGGACGACTGATTCGAAGCGAAGAGGTTGTCCAGGTCGTAGTTGTCTGTGTCTATCCATTCGACGGTGTACATCGCGGTCGATGAGGTCGGTACGTAGAGGATCTGAGGGAGCGCGCCAGGCGGTTCGTTGCGAGCGGCAAGCGTTACTGTCTCCGTCATGAGGGGAGCGCCCGAAGATGCTGGCCACCACATCTGCCTCTGCGCAGGCCGCAACCAGCCGAGCTGCCAACGCGTCCACGCGTTGAGCCCGGGGCCGCTGTCGCACGCGTACCATCCTCCAGGTGGAACGCAGTGGTTTCCCGCATACGGGTAAACATTCAGAGCGCTCATGATATCGTATGGATCGCCATATTCTACGTTCTGGTCGTTGTACGAGTGCCCCAGTCCGAAACCGTGACCCATCTCGTGCAATATGCCTGTCTGTGGCGAGTAAGCGTCGATAATATCAGCGTTGACTTGCTTTCCTTGAATGGTTACTGGAACCATGCCTTCGTCCAATTGGCCATTGTAAACGGCGATGTAGTTGTAGAAATTGAAATTCTTCCAGTTGCTCTTTCCAAGCGCTGCGCTAACACACGCGGTTGTGTTCTCTGCGCGGGTTTGGTGCTTGTGCTGCGTAAGGCTGAGGCCAGTATCCGTCCATCCGGTCATGATGCTGTCGACAAAAGCGACATGCCCGTACGATTGCGAGATCCAATAGTCCTGCGCACTCCCAGTGCCGCTGGAGAAGAACAGGTTCTGGTAGAACGTTTGGTCTCGACCGGGCGTGATTGTCGCCTCATCGTGCGGGTAGCATAGCGCGATGAACCATTCCGTGTTCGCCGGCGTCGGCGAGTAGGCAAGGGCGGCGGTGGGGTACGCGCACACGATCGCCAACGCACCTGGAAGGGCTCTTGTCATCATCTGCGCGATGCGTTGGGACGGCGAACTGGGCAGGGTCATTGGTTTCCCCGATGGACATCGAAGCGGCATTTGCCGACATCCATTGATGGACTTAACCGTCTAACGCTCGCTGTGAGCACGCTCACAGTGAAAGAACGACGGCGACCTGTTGTGTGCGTAACTCGATCTGCACCAGTCCGTCACGCGGCGCAGAAATCAGGTGCAAAAGTGGTCCGCTTCCCGAGCCGCGACGGCGTCGCGGTTTTCAACGACCGCTCAACGTCCGATTTCGTTGAAGAACCCTGTCTTCAGGCGAGCGCGAGAAGCGTGAGCTGCGGCTGTCAGCGAGGCAAAGCCGCGCCTTTGCGCCTCATGTGGCGAAGATCGGCGCCGGAAGGGGGATGAGCTTCGCCAGTTTCCGCAGGTTTTGGGCTGTGGCGGCCAAGAGGAACTCGTCTTTGGCCCCGCTCGGGCCACGCAGGCGCAATCGACCGAGCCTGAGGATGCGCTTCAGATGAGCGAAGAGCATCTCGACCTTCTTTCGTTCGCGACGTGAGACGGCGTAGGCCTCGGTCTTGGCGATCGCACGGGCTTTGTCGCGCGCGGCTTCATGTACAGAGCGCGCGATTTTGCGCGCAGGAACGTTCAGGCAGCACTTGGGCTTGAGCGCGCAGGCCTCGCAGTCCTGCTTGCGCGCAAAGTAGATCATCGTCCCGTCCTTCGTCAGCCCGTCGCGCGGCTTGGCGAAAGCGCGGTGGTACTTCTTGAGCTCTTTGCCGCCGGGGCAGACATAAAGATTGCGCTCTGGATCGAAGGTGAAGTCGCTGCGCGAAAGCGTTCCGTCCGTGCGCTCGGCCTTGTCCATGAGCTTCACGTGCGGCTCGATCCCGCGCTCGTCCACCAGCCACCCGACCATCTCGGCCGAGCCGTAGCCCGCATCGGCGACCAGGCGCGACGGCGTGACGCCGAACTGTTCAGCCGTGCGATCGAGCATCGTCTTGGCCGCGCCGACTTCGGCCTGGCGAATGGTCGTCGTCGCCTCGACATCCATGATCACCGCATGCTTCAGATCGATGAGGTAGTTGTCGGAATAGGCATAACCGGCGACGAGAGTTGGCCGAAGCGGTGTAGCGGGCGGCCGGATCGGTCGGCGAGATCGTCTTCGGCTCGACCGGCGTTGCGCCGCCGAAGGCCGCGTCATCCAGAACTGAGAGATATTCCGCGACCGCCCGATTGGACGTCGGATCGAGGTCCTCGATCTTGGCGACGCCGCGCCTGCGATGGGCGTCGGCCACGATGATGCTGGCGTCGACCGCGAATCCCTCACCGCCCACGATCCCTTCCTTCATGCAGCGCGCGACTACGGTCTCGAACAGCTTGCGCAGAAGATCGCTCTCGCGAAAACGGCCGTGGCGGTTCTTGGAAAACGTCGAATGATCGGGGACGTCGCCGTCGAGACCCAAGCGACAGAACCAGCGATAAGCCAGATTGAGGTGGACCTCGTCGCACAGCCGCCGCTCTGAACGAATGCCGAGGCAGTAGCCGACAATCAGCATGCGCATCATCAGCTCGGGATCGATCGAGGGCCGTCCGACCTCGCTGTAGTAGGGGCCCAAGTGCGCCCTCAGCTCCGACAGGTCAACGAAACGATCGATCCTGCGAAGCATGTGATTGTCGGGGACGTGCCGCTCGAGGCTGAAGCCGTAAAACAGCGCCTCCTGCATCACCCGCCGCTCGCCCATCATCGGCCGAATCTCCTGCTCCCAAGAGAAGAGAATCAGCCACCGGCGCCCAGATCAAGCGGAGTTTTTCAACGCAATACGTCGAAACCAGTCAAGCCAATTGGATTTTAACCAAGGAATAGGCAGGTCGCAGTCGTGCTCTGTCGGGCTTGCCGGGCGGTCGCGCCGCCTTAATATAGGCGGGTCACCGACGGTCGCAGTCGTGCTCTGTCGGGCTTGCCGTGCGGTCGCGCCGTCACCGACGGTCGCAGTCCTAAATGGGGGACGGATGGATCAGCCGCGCGGCCGAATCATGCGGTTGCTGGCGGTCGCGATCGCCGTGCTCTTGCTGACGGGCGCCTACGTGGCGACGCTGAGCCGATTCGGGGTCTCTGACCTGCCGGGCGAGCGGTATTTCGGCGCGGCAGACGCAGTTGAGCCTGCGGGCGAGGTTTATTTCGAGCCGGTCGGCATCGACGCCTTCAACGACGCCCTGCAGCTGCGCGCCTATCTCATGCCCAGCGTCGCGGCCGGCAAGAACGCTCACGCCGCCTCGGACCGCGACCTGACGCTGCTTGTGACCCATGACAAGACGGTGGAGGAGCTGAGGCTCGCGGCGGGCGACCACATCGCAACCGCCACGTTCGAGGTCGACCTCAACGAGGGCAGCGTCACCCACTACCCGCTCAACTCCTACGTCGCCCGGGTGACCGCCC
This sequence comes from uncultured Alphaproteobacteria bacterium, assembly GCA_963794155.1. Taxonomy (GTDB): domain Bacteria; phylum Pseudomonadota; class Alphaproteobacteria; order Rhizobiales; family Beijerinckiaceae; genus Roseiarcus. The sequence continues at coordinate 352,655 of CAWCCX010000018.1, forward strand.
AGCTCATGGAGGGAAAGTCGCCGGCGAGGCTCCCGGTTCGAGTGACGATGTGGGAGGGGCTGCTCGGCTACAGCCTGCATGCGACAAGCGAGCCCGCGGGCGATCCGGACGATGTTCAGCTTAAGATCGCGATTGCGCGCAGCGGCGCCTTCGCGCTTTTTGCGATATGCGCCTATGGCGCGATGGTCCTGCTTGGCTGTTCGGCGCTGGTGATCTGCCTTCTGACGTTTGCCGGCGTGCGCCCAGCGGAAACGGGGCTGATCGGCTCGCTCGCCGCAATGGCCTTTGCCCTGCCGGCGTTGCGCGACGCGCTTCCGGGCTCGCCGCCGCTCGGCGTCGCGGCGGACATGTGGGTGTTCCTGTGGGCCGAGCTCGCGGTCGTGCTTTCGCTTGGGCTTGTGGTCTTCAAATGGGCGCGAGCCGGTCCGGGCCCTTACTAGCCTTCACAGCGATGAGGGGGTGGCGTCCATGGCCGCGGCGAAAACATAAGATGCGCGCGCCGTCCAACCCGCGCGCAACCAAGCCCGTTAGCGCCCGAGCCAGCCGAACAGGCCGCCCACCCGGCCGCCGGTGTCGAAGGCGTGCTTCTGCTTGTCGTCGAGGGTGTCGTAGAACGCCTGAAGCTTGGGCTCGATCGCCTTCAGGCCGTCGAGCTGAGCCTGCATCACCTTCTCGTTGAACGCCAGCCGGCCCGGCGACGTCGCGAGGTCGGGCTTCGTGTCGCAGACGGCGGTCTTGGTTGACGTAAAGCTTGCCGCCGAGGCGTCGACGAAGTCCTTGAGCGCGGCCTTCTGCGCATCGGTCAGATTGAGACGCTTGGCCAGCCGGTCGGAATCGTCGCCGGGCGCGGCCTTGCTGTTGCACATTCCCTCGATCATCCTGGATGCAAGCCACGCGCTTTGCGCTTGGGCCTGAGGCGCAGCCATGGCGAGGCTTGCGAAAGCCAGGCCGGCGAGAACAAGAGACCGCATCGCTCACTCCTTCGCTCATGCGCCACCCGCAACAAGGCGGCGCCAGGGTCAAATGAATCGCAAAACCCGCGACCCGGCAAGCCATGCAAGCCGCAAGACCCGAGTTCAGAACACAAGTCTACTTATAAGCTGGCGGATAGGTCACAGGATTGGCGACGCATTTTGCGACTTCCTGCTGAAACCGCGTGACGTCGGTGATCCCCTTGTTGACCACCATCTCGGTGCAATATTGCTTGGTCATCGATGACACCGGCGGGCCCCCTCCTCCCATCGCGAGAACCGGCTGAACGGTCGCCATACAGATCCAAAGGACGAGGACGAGGCGCGGACTTTGTAGCCGCGCTCGCTGAGCCCAGTCGGCGCCCGCGTCCACAGAATGTCGCAAAACTTGCGCCTCACTCCAGCAAATCCGGCTGCTCCTTGACGATGCGGGCGTAGAGCGGCTGGAACTGGAACCAGCCGGCAAAGGGATTGCCGGTGATCTTGAAGGCCTGCGTCGCGGCTTCGGGCGAGATCAGCTTCAAGGTCTCCCCGTCCTTCAGCGCCGCCTCGGCGATGAGCTGCACCTGGCACGAGCGCTCCATGGTGATGAACCACCACACCGCCTCGTCGACCGTTCCCCCGACGGTGATGAGGCCATGGTTCTGCAGGATCGCCGCCTTGTGCTTGCCGATCGCCTCGGCGATCCGCTGGCCTTCGTCGAGCTCGACCACGACGCCGCCGAAATCGTCGTAGAGCGCATGATCATTGTAGAAGGCGCACACGTCCTGGGTGATCGGCGCGAGCGGACGGCCAAGGGTCGAGAACGCCCGCCCGTAGGTCGAGTGGGAATGGGCCGCGGCGACCGCGTCCGGCCGCGCCGCGTGGACGCGCGAATGAATGACGAAGGCCGCCGTATTGACCGGATAGTCGCCCTCGACGACGTTGCCCTTGTGGTCGCAGCGGATCAGGTTCGAGGCCTTGATCAGGCTGAAATGGACGCCGAACGGGTTGACCCAGAACGTGTCCGGGAACTCGGGGTCGCGCGCGGTGATGTGGCCTGCGACCCCCTCGTCGAAGCCGAATTTCGAGAACAGCCGGAACCCCGCCGCCAGCCGCTGCTTGCGGTGCAGCCGCTCGTCCGCGAGGTTCGCGAATTTCGGCGGCATCGGCAATTTCCCCATCGCCGGCGCCGGATCGGCCGGCTTGTTGGTCTCCTTGGTCTGGACGTTCATGATTGTTCCTCCCGGGGTGGGCTCGTCGTGCCCGACAGTGTAGTGCCGATCGTCCAGCGCGTCAGCACCAAGATTGGCGATAGGCCCGGGGCGCGCCCCCTTACGACAGGCGGACCTAAGCGCTTTCTGCCCGCGCCCCTCGAAACCCCGTCGCCAGCAGATAAAGCTCGGCGCTGTCGGCGCGGCTCGCCTTGGGCTTCACATGGCGCACGGTTGCGAACTCGCGCTTGAGGCGGGCGAGCAGCTCGCCTTCGGCGCCGCCTTGCAGAACCTTAGCGAGGAAGAAGCCGCCCGGCGCCAGCACTTGGCCCGCGAAGTCGGCGGCGAGCTCGACCAGCCCCATGATGCGCAGCTGATCGGTCTTGCGGTGGCCGGTCGCGTTGGCCGCCATGTCGGAGAGGACGCCGTCGGCCGGGCCGCCGAGCCAGTCGCGCAGGCGCGCCGGGGCGTCAGGATCGTGGAAGTCCATTTGCCGGAACTCAACCCCTTCGATCGCGTCCGTCTCCAGAAGGTCAATGGCGATCACCCGGCCCCCGCCCTCCCGCGCTTGGACCCGCGCCGCCGCGACCTGGCTCCAGCCGCCCGGGGCCGCGCCGAGATCGACGATCCGCTGGCCGGGCTTGAGGAGCTCATATTTGTCGTCGAGCTCGATCAGCTTGTAGGCCGCGCGCGAACGATAGCCTTCGCGGCGCGCCTGGGCGACATAGGGGTCGTTGAGCTGGCGTTCGAGCCAGAGCGTCGAGGCGAGCGAGCGTTTGCGGGCGGTCTTGACGCGGACTTTAAGCGCCCGGCCGCCTTCGCGCCCCGAGCCCAAGCTCTTCGTCACCAGCGGACGCGCCGGTGCGGGCCGACCCCGTCATCGCGCATCATGTGGCTGAGGATCCCCTCACGCAGGCCCCGGTCGGCGATGCGCAGGCGCTCAGCCGGAAAATGCGCCCGGATCGCCTCCAGGATCGCGCAGCCGGCGAGCACCAGATCGGCGCGTTCGTGGCCGATGCAGGCGTTGGCGGCCCGCTCGGCGTAGCTCATGGCGCGCAGCCGCGCGATCGCCTGATCGACCTCGGTTCGACCAAGCCACAGGCCGTCGACCGCGCGGCGATCGTAGCGCGGCAGGTTCAGATGCACGCCGGCGATGGTCGTCACTGTCCCTGAGGTGCCGAGGAGATGGAAGCGCGCGCAGCGCGCCTCGCTCGCCACCCTGGCGACGAAGGGCGCGAGCGCGTCCGACACGTAAGCAGTCATAGCGGCAAAGGATTCGTCGCTCACGTCGACGCCGCCGAAGGTCTCGGCCAGCGACACCACTCCCAACCGCAAGGATTCCCAGGCCTTTACCCGGTTTCCGCGCGGCGCCCGATGATCGAAGTCCAGCCAGATGATTTCCGACGATCCGCCGCCGATGTCGAACATCACCGTCGAGCGGGCCTCCTTGTCGGCCAGGTCGCCGACGCCGGCCGCGGCGAGATGGGCCTCGGTCTCGCGATCGACGATTTCGAGGTCAATCCCGAGCCGCTCGCGAACCGTGGCGACGAAGGCCGGCCCGTTGGCGGCGGAGCGGCAAGCCTCGGTGGCGATGGTCCGGGCGCGGGTCACCCCGCGCGCCGCCATCTTGTCGCGGCAGACCTTCAACGCCTCAAGCGTGCGCGCGATCGCCGCCTCGCTCAAGCGGCCAGTGAGCGACAGACCCTCGCCCAGGCGAACGATGCGCGAGAACGCGTCGATCACCCGGAACCCTTCGGCCGTCGGCCGTGCGACCAGCAGCCGGCAATTGTTGGTCCCGAGATCCAGCGCCGCGTAGGTTCCGCCGCGGCCATTGCTCGCGCCGCCCAGCCGGCTCCCCGAACTCGATAACGGCGCACGAATCCCCGGCTCTGAACTCCACGTCGAGACTTGACTCAACCCAATCCCCGGCGAGGCCCGGACAAAATTTTGTCCGCGGCGACATTTGTCAAAGGAGTGTATCAATCCTGGCGACGGATGCAACGCGGCCCGAGCGGGGTCACGGCTTGAAGAACGGATGGCGAATCCTGTCGCCGACCTTGAGCCCGATCGAAGCCGCCGTCCCGCCATTCAGCTCAAGCACCGCCACGCAAGGAGGGCCGGAGGGAATGACACGCTCGGACAAAGGCTCGGCGTTGGCGACGATGCGCGTTACGACGCCCGATCGCGAAATGAATATCATGTCGAGCGGGATATAGGTGTTCTTCATCCAGAACGAGACCGGGGCCTCGCGGTCGAACTCGAACAGCATGCCGTGGTCGGGCGCCATGTAACGCCTGTCCATGAGGCCGCGTTCGCGGGTTGCGTCGTCCCGGGCGATCTCGACCTGAAACGGGTGCGACCCGGACGAGGTCTCGATGCTGAGCGATTCAAATCCATCGCCACGCGCGGGAGCGGCGGCGAAGGCGGCGAGAAGGATGACAAACGTGAGCGCCGTCCGCAGCCGAACTCCGATCGCCCTCATCTCCGCCGCTCCCGCTCGTTGCGCGTCAAAATGCGCGACGCTGCGCACGCGGGCTTGAAGAGCAAGGCGTGAGAGCCGTCAAGCCGCTGCGGCGCCAAAGACCGCTCCCGGCCGATCGGTTTGAAGCGCTGTGGCGAGCAGTCCCCTTAGTGCGGCCCGATGATCTTCGAGCCGTCGAGCGGACGCACCTCGGCCGCCATCAGCCCCTTCGGCCCGGGGCCGAACCGCGCCAGCATGCTGTCGCCAGGCTTCGGGTCGACGAATCCGAACCGGCGCAGCGTCTCCATGTGGACGAAAATGTCCTCGGTGCCCTCGCCGCGGGTGAGGAAGCCGAAGCCGCGCGCCCGGTTGAACCATTTGACGATGACAATCTCGAACGCCCCGACTGAACTCGCTTGGGCGCGGGTGCGCGCCGGCGCCGGCGGCGCGACAACCGACGCGTCGGGCTCGACGATCGAGAGCACCCTGAACACCTGGAGGCCGCGCTCGCGCCGTTGCGCCTCGGCGACGACCCGCGCGCCTTCGCGAATGGTCGTGAACCCGTCGCGCCTGAGGACCGTGACATGGATGAGCACGTCGGCCTCACCGCTGTCCGGCACGATGAAGCCATAGCCCTTGGCGGCGTCGAACCATTTGATCCGCCCGGCAATTTCGACCAGCCCGACCGGGCGCTCGTCCGCTTGCGCCGCCTGCGCCGGCGCGTCCGGCTTAACGAATTCCTCGCTCAAATACGGCCCCCACTCAACGCGTCGGCTGTACATCCTCGCCGCCATCGAACCTCTTGCGCGTCGCGATTGGGACCATCCGCTCGGCTCCGCCATGCACGCGGAGATCCGCAACGCAAGTGATTCTGTCGCCAAGATACCAAATCGTCCGCCGCTGAATACAGGAAACACGCGAAACTTGATCGAGGCTGTGGACAGAGGGCAAAAAAATCCCGCCGCGCCCAGGCGGGCCGACGGGATGGGGAAGCGCGACGCTTGGGCGCCGCGACGGCATGGTCGAAGAATTGAGGGCGCTACTCGCCATCGTCCTCCGGCTCCGGCGGCGGGGTCAGGCCTTCGAGCCCGCGCAGCAAATCCTCTTCGGTCATGCGATCGAATTGAACGTCGACGCCAAGCTCGATCTGGGTCTGCAAATTCGGATTGACCATCGGCGGCGCCGCCTCGGCCTCCGGCTCGTCGATCTCGACCTGCTTCTGCAGCGCATGAATCACGTCCTCGCGCAAGTCGCCGGGCGACAGCTTGCCGTCGCCGATCTCGCGCAGCGCGACGACCGGATTCTTGTCGTTGTCGCGCTGGACGGAGATCGGCGCGCCGGACGAAATGGCCCGGGCGCGGTGGCTGGCCATCAGAACGAGATCAAACCGGTTGTCGACCTTGTCGATGCAATCTTCGACGGTGACGCGAGCCATTCAGAACTCCTTGCCTTGTCAAGCTGATGAGTAGGAAGAAGCGCGCCTCCTACACTGCGCGCCGACGGGATGCAAGCTTTTCAGCCGCTGCGCCTCCTTCATGGCCTCGACTCGCCTTCAACCGCCAGGCCGCGAAGCAAACCGAATGCGGCCGCTGTCCGGCCGCGAAGGCAAAAGGCGGCGACCCAGGCCAGAAACGCCAGCGCCGCGCCGCACAGCAAAGGAGCTCTGAGGCCCCAGTCTGCGGCTGCGGCGCCGACCGAGGCGACGCCGATCGCGCCGGCGAGACGCGTCAGCAGAAACAAGGTGCTCATGATGCGGCTCCGCATGGCGTCGGGCACGGAAAGCTGCAAGAGCGCCAGCGCGCCGGTTCTGCAGACTTCCAACGAGGCCCCGAGCGCCGCCATGGCGAGCGCCGCCTGGCCGAGGCTGCGCGAGAGCATCAGGCCGAAAACAGCGGCGACAAAGCCGAGGAACCCCCAGAGGATGGTCGTCGGCGAGGCCCGCGCGACGCCGCCATGGGCAAGCCACAGCGCCGCAATCGTGGCCCCGACGCCGGCGCTGGCGAGCAGGGTGGACAAGCCGCCGACGCCTGCGCCGAGCGCCCGGTCGGCGAAAGCCGGCGCCATCTGCCGGACCGCGCCATAGAGGCCGTCGCCGAACAAGAGCAGCATCAGGATGGCGGTAATTCCGCCATGAGCCCAAATGGCGGCGACGCCGTCGAGCACGTCGCGGGCGAAATGCTTGGCGACCGCGCGCTCCTGCCGATATCCGGCCGGCGTGCGCATCGCCGCGACGCTGAGGAAGAACAGCCCGTATCCGACAACGTTGCTGGCGAAGGCGGCGGCCGTTCCGAAGCGCAGGATGATCCAGCCGGCGAGCGCGGGGCCGACAAAGAGCCCAAGCTGGCTATAAGCTGCGCCGACTGCGATCGCCGAAGACAATCGGCGGGGCGCGATGAAGCGCGGCAACAGCCCGTAGCTGGCGGGGATGCTGAACGCATGCGCGGCGCCGTGAACGGCCGCGAGCGCGGTCAGCGCATGGATCGTCAGCGCGCCGGAAAAGGCCAGACCGGTCAGGATCGCGGCCTGGGCGGTCGCGCAGGAATAAGCGATCATGAGAATGCGCAGCCTGTCCCCCCGGTCGGCGAGCACGCCGCCAATCGGCATCAGGACGATGTTCGCGGTCGCATCGGCGAGGGCGACGATCGCAAGCCAGGCCGTCGAATGGGTGAGGTCCCACGCTGTCCATGACACGGCGACCGCCTGCACGAAGAAGCTCAGCCACGAAACGACCGAGCCCAAGGAATACCAGCGAAAATTGCGCTCGCCGAAGGCCTCGGCGATGCCGCCCAGGCCAAACGTCAAGACGGGCTCCGCAACCGGCCGGCGGTTCGAGGCGCTCGCTGGGCCCTCACGCCGCGCCCCGGCGCGCCGCCCGCATCCGCGTCATGACGGCCGCAAACGCCTCGGCAAACCGTTCGACGTCGGCTTCCCCCGACGCCCAGCCGAGACTCAGCCGGATCGCGCCGCGCGCCAGGTCCGGCTTCACGCCCATCGCCGCCAGAACATGCGACGGCGCCACCTTGCCCGAGGAGCAGGCCGAGCCCGAGCTCACCGCGACGCCAGCGAGATCGAGCCCAATCATCAGCGTCGCCGCCTCGACGCCGGGCGCGGAAAAGCAGACCGTGTTCGGCAGGCGCGGCGCGGCTTCCGAGAAGATCACCGCATCGGGGGCGACCGAGCGGACGGCGTCGGCGAGACGATCGCGCAGCAGGGCCAGCCGCGCCGCCTCGCTCGCGGTTTCGGCGAGGCAGGCGCGCGAGGCGGCGCCGAAGCCTGCGATCGCCGCGACCGTCTCCGTGCCCCCTCGATGGCCGCGCTCCTGGCCGCCGCCCCGCACCAGGGGCGCGCCCACGCTGATTGCGGCGCCCGCCGTCACCAGCGCGCCTGCGCCTTTCATCCCACCGATCTTGTGCGCCGACAGCATCAGCGCGTCGGCGCCGAGCGCGGCGAGGCGGCAATCCATCCGCCCGGCCATTTGCACCGCATCGCAGAACACGAATCCGCCCGCCGCGTGAATCAGCGCCGCCGCCTCGGCGACCGGCTGGATGACGCCGGTCTCGTTGTTGGCGCCCTGCAACGCGAGCAGCGCGCGTCCCGGACGGCGGCAGGCGGCCTCGATCCAGTCGAGGTCGATCCGACCGTCTTGGCCCAAGGGCGCGACTTCCGCCGCCGGAAACCGATGCCCGGCAAGGACGCAGGCGTGCTCGCCGGCGGAGACGATGAGCCGGTCGAGCGGGGGCGCGCCGGGGCCGGCGCCGAATAGCGGATTGAGCGCCGCGTTCGCGCCCTCAGTGCCGCCGGACACGAACGTGACGCAACGGGACGCAACGCCCGCAAGCCCGGCGACTTCGCTTCTCGCGTCTTCGACGATCCGGCGCGCCGCGCGCCCTTCCGCGTGGACCGAGGACGGGTTGCCGGTCGTCTCCATCGCCGCAAGCGCGGCCTCGCGCGCCTCCCGGCGCAATGGCGCGGTCGCGTTATAGTCGAGGTAGGTTCGGCTCAGAGGCCGTACGGCGGCCATCGCGGCTCCCATTGCGTCGGTCGAGACCAGAAACGCGCTTGCGGTTTTTCCTTGCAATCGCCGGCGCCTCGCGTGGTATGAGGCGGCCTCCGAGGCGAGCCCCCGCCGATTGACCGATTGATATGCGCGCCTGATCCCCCGCCGCAAGGCTGAGGCGCGCGCATTCGACCTCCGGCCGGGCGCGCTTCAAGGCATCCTGGAGTTTTCATGCCCGAGGTCTTTTTCAATGGTCCCGCCGGTCGGCTGGAAGGTCGCTTTCATCCGGCCAAGCAGCGCGGGGCGCCGATTGCGGTGGTGCTGCATTCTCATCCCCAATTTGGCGGCACGATGAACAATCAGATCGTCTACAACACATACTATAATTTCGCCGAACGCGGATTTTCGGTGCTGCGCTTCAATTTCCGCGGCGTCGGACGGTCCCAGGGGGCCTTCGACCACGGCCAGGGCGAATTGTCGGATGCCGCCTCCGCCCTCGACTGGGCGCAGTCGATCAGCCCGGAGGCGCGCGCCTGCTGGATCGCCGGGGTGTCGTTCGGTTCCTGGATCGGGATGCAGCTTTTGATGCGGCGGCCGGAGATCGAGGGCTTCATTTCGATCGCCCCGCCGGCCAACCGGTTCGATTACAGCTTTCTCGCCCCCTGTCCCTCGTCGGGGCTGTTCGTCCACGGCGACAAGGATCGGGTCGCGCCGCTGAAAGAGGTTCTGGCGCTGATCGAGAAACTGAAGACCCAGAAGGGCATCGTCATCGAGCATGCGGTCATCCCGGAGGCCAATCACTTCTTCGAGGATTGCATCGACGAACTTCAGACGGTGGTCGGCGCCTATCTCGACAAGCGCCTCGGCATGCCGCGGCATGCGCCCCCGCCGGTGCGCAAGGAGCGGTCGAAGCCGACCGCCCCGCAACGCGACAACCGATAGAGAGCCCGGCGAAAAAAGTGTCCCTGATCACGACGACGGACGAACTCGCTCGAGCCTGCCAACGCCTGGCCCGCTCGCCGTTCGTGACAGTGGACACGGAATTCCTGCGCGAAACGACGTTCTGGCCGATTCTCTGCGTCGTCCAGCTCGCCTCCGACGACGAAGCGATGGCGATCGACGCGATGGCGCCGGGACTCGACCTCGAGCCGCTATTGCAGCTGATGGCCGACGAGGACGTGGTCAAGGTGTTCCACGCCGCGAGGCAAGACCTCGAGATCTTCTGGAAGCTCTCCGGCGTCCTGCCGACGCCGCTGTTCGACACCCAGGTCGCGGCGATGGTCTGCGGCTATGGCGAGCAGGCGTCCTATAGCGAGCTCGTCCGCTCGATCTGCCATGTCGGAATCGACAAGTCGTCGCGGTTCACCGATTGGGCGCGCCGTCCGCTGGCGGAGGCGCAAATCGACTATGCGATCGGCGACGTGACCCACCTGCGCGAGATCTACAAGACGCTGTCGAAGCGCGTCGCGGAAACCGGGCGCCAATCCTGGCTCGACGACGAAATGAAGACGCTGAGTTCGCCCTCGACCTACGAGCAGCATCCTGAGCGCGCCTGGGAGCGCTACCGGACCAAGGCGCGCAAGCCCCGCGATCTCGCGGTGCTGATGGAGCTCGCGGCCTGGCGCGAGAGCGAAGCCCAGGCGCGCGACGTGCCCCGGGCGCGGGTGCTCAAGGACGATGTCCTGATCGAGCTCGCGCTCGCCGCCCCGCGCAGCGCCGAGGCGCTCGGAAATTTGCGCGCCTTCCCGCGCGGGATGGAGCGCTCGCGGGCCGGGGCCGAGATTCTGGCCGCGGTCGAGCGCGGTCTCGCGCGCGATCCCAAGACCTTGCCGAAGATCGAGCGCGACCGGCGCAATGGCGCCAATATCGGGGCGACGGTCGAACTGCTCAAAGTGCTGCTCAGGCAGGTGAGCGAGGAGAGCGGGGTCGCCGGCAAGCTGATCGCCACCGTCGACGACCTCGAGTTCGATCGCCTCGAGCGACCGGGCGGAAGTGCCCGCGCTCATGGGTTGGCGGCGCAAGTTGTTCGGCGACCGGGCGCTTGAGCTCAAGCACGGGCGCCTGGCGCTGACGGTCGAGAACGGCAAGGTCGTCACCCTCGAATGGAAAGACGCCGAGGCGGCGGGAGCGCCGAACCCGGCCGCTTGAGGCCGGGCCGATCCCGACGGCGAGGGAGGCGGCCTTGAGCCGAGGCGCGGATATCGTCTGGCTGCGCGACGACTTCCGCCTCGACGACCAGCCGGCGATTGGCGCCGCCGCGAACCGCCCGGCCTTGTTCGTCCATGTCCACGACGCGAAGGGCGGAGGCGGGCGCCCGCTCGGCGGCGCGGCCAAATGGCGGCTCGCCAGGTCGCTCGCGGCGTTTGCCGGCGAGCTTTCCGCCCGCGGCGCGCGGCTCGACATCGTGAGCGGCGACGCCGAGCCGGCCATCCTGGCGCTCGCGACGGCCGCGAACGCAAGCCGGGTCCTTTGGACTCGACGCTACGAAGGCGGCGCGACGGCGCTCGACGCGCGGGTCAAGGCGGCGCTGAAAGCGCGCGGGGTCGAGGCGCTGAGCTTCAACGGCCGCCTCCTGCGCGAGCCGTGGGAGCTTGCGAAGGCGGACGGCGCGCCGGTTGGCGTCTTTTCCGCCTTCTGGCGCCGCCATCGCGCCCTTGGCCCCCTGCCCGCGCCGGCGCCCGCGCCCCAGCGTCTGACGCCCATGCCCTGGCCAGCCGGAGCCCCCGCGCGCACATCGATCGCGGCGCTCCGTCTCACCCCCAAGGCCCCGGATTGGGCAGGCGATCTCGGCCTTGGCGAGACACCGGGCGAGCAGGGCGCGCTCGACGCGCTGAAGAGCTTCGTCAACGCGCTGTTGCCCCGTTATGCGCACGAGCGCGACCTGCTTGCGGCCGACGCCGGGTCGCGCCTCTCGGCCCAGTTGCGCTTCGGCGAGATTTCGCCCCGCCGTGTCGCCCATGCGGTCGAGACCGCCGCCGCCGCCGATCCGGGAGCGGCCGGCGCGGCGGAGAAGTTCCTCGCCGAGCTCGGCTGGCGCGACTTCGCCGCCGCGCTCCTCTTCGCCCATCCCGACCTTGCGACGCGTCCGCTGCGGCCCGAGTTCGAGCGCTTTCCCTGGCGCGACGATGAGAAGGACTTTCGCGCCTGGACGCGCGGGCTGACCGGCTATCCGATCGTCGACGCCGGCATGCGCGAGCTCTGGCGGACTGGATTTTTGCCCAATCGCGCCCGCATGATCGCGGCCTCGTTTCTGGTCAAGCACTTGCTCATCGACTGGCGGCGCGGCGAGCAATGGTTTTGGGATACGCTCATCGACGCCGATCCGGCCAGCAATCCGCTCAACTGGCAATGGGTCGCGGGCTCCGGCGTCGATTCCGCCCCCTACTTCCGCATCTTCAATCCGGTGCTGCAGGCCCGGCGCTTCGATCCCAACGGCGCCTATGTGCGTCGCTGGGTCCCCGAGCTGGCGCAGCTTGAGGCGCCGGAGATCCATGCGCCGTGGGAGGCGTCGAGCGCGGCGCTGGCCCGCGCCGGAATCGTCCTCGGCAAGACCTATCCGCAGCCGATCGTCGACCACGCCTTCGCCCGCGCCCGGGCGCTCGCCGCCTTCGCCGCGATGCCCGCTCTATAGGCGCAGTCGCGGCTCGAGCCGAGCGCGCTCCAATCAAAGCACCAGCAGCTTCTTCACCAGCGCGAACACTTCCTTGTAGGGCAGCCTGGTTGCCCCGGCGATGGCGAACGGCACCAGGGCGGCCCCGGCGAGCGGTGCGATCGCCGACCGGCTCATGAGAAAGATCGACAGCTTGCGCGAGGCGGCGAATTGCGCCGACGGATCCGGGACCGCGGGAACCGCTGTTTCCGCAGCGTCGTCGGCGGCGAGGTTGCGGCCGATCAGGGCGCGCTCGGCGGCGCGGTGATAGCGCGTCGCCTGGGCGCCGAGGACCTGGGCCGATTTCTCCTTGAGCTCGGACAGCGGCTTCGAGAACGCCAGCAGCGGAAAGGCGAAAAAGGCGAACACGATCGCAAGCCAGCCGGTGATGATGTAGCCGAAGGTGACCGAGGAAATGTTGGCTTCGAACACGTGCCGGACGACGGTGATCGCCATGCCCGCGCTCATGCCGAACACGAACATCGAATAGGCGTTCGGATATTCGGCGAGAAAGGCGAGGCCGCCCTTGCCGTCCGGATGGGTCGCGACCAGCCTGAGCTCGAGCGAGGCGATCCGCCACAACAGCATCGCCCAGACGATATAGCGCCAGAGCCCGCGGAACAGCAGGAAATAGAACAGCGGCGCGCTGCAGACGACGCTCCACCATCCGGCCAGCGTCACACGCGCGCTGTCGTCGGCGACCTGAACCGCCCAGGTCGAGCTGTCGGCCGTCATGAGAATGTCGAGCCGCGTCAGCGTCCCGGCTATCGCGAGGCCGAGGCACACGATCTCGGCAGCGCCCGAGTCGCGCAATCTGAGCGCCCTCACCACCGCCTTCGCCGCCGCTTCGAACGACGCCGGCGCAAGGATCGGCGCCCGGACCAGCTGGCCGAGCTTGCCCTGCAAGCCATATTCGACCTGCTGCTCGGCCAAGACGAAGAGGCCGATGGCGATGAAGAAGCGCGCCCAGGCGCCGAAGTCGAGCAGAAAGGGATGCGTATCCGCGGGCCCGAACGCGCGTCCGGCGATGAGGCTCAAGACGAACGGAACGCCCCAGGCGAGCGCGACGAACATCGCCGCTCTCCGGCCCGCGAGCAGAGCGTCTTCCCGCAGCACCCCGAGCCGCCGCTGCAATTCGAAGAACGGCCCGCCGTGCGAAGCGAGATATTCCCCGATCCGGCTCGCCTCGTCCTCGTCCGTCTCGACGCCCGCAGCGACAGCCGCGTCCCCGCCGATGCTCGTCATGTCCTTTCCCTCCAGCCCCTCCTCGGTCATGGCTGGGATGGCCCGGTTGCGCAAGGGGATCGCGCCATTTGTAGCCGCGCTCTTTAAAGCGCGGAGGACGCGGTCAGCGACCGCGTCCACAGAGGCGGCTGACGCGGTCAGCGACCGCGTACAAAGCGCGACGTGTCAGCCCGGCTCCGCCGCCGACAGCGCCGCCTCCTGGGTCAGGAACTCGCGCAAGGCCCTGATCCGCGGAGAATTGGCCTCGTCCGGACGGCAGACGAAGTAATAGCCGAACGGAGTTGCGACGCTGGTTTTGAACGGCGCGACCAGGCGCCCGGCGGCGAGTTCGTCGGCGGCGATCGCAAACGAGGTCAGCGCCACGCCCTGCCCTTGCGCGGCGGCGCGCAGCGTCATCGCCATGTTGTTGAAGAAGACGCCGTGGGTCGCCTCGACATGGCGTGCGCCGGCCGCCTTGAGCCAGTCGGACCAGGTCGGCCAGGATGCGTGGGCGGGATTCCAGTCGAGATGCAGGAGCGTGTGGCGGCTCAGATCCTCGGGCGAGCGAAGCGGATCGGCGCCGGCGACAAGCTCCGGCGCGCAGACCGGATAGACGTCCTCCTTGAACAGAAGGGTCGCGGCGAGGCCAGCGAATTCGCCCGCGCCCCAGCGGATGAGCGCGTCCGCGGCCCCGGACTCGAGCGCTTCGTCGATCGGGTTGGCGTCGATCAGAACGTCGGTCTCGGGATGGCGCGCCTTGAACTTGCCGATCCGGCCGACGAGCCAGGTCGCGGCGAACGACGGCGTCGAATTGATGACCAGGAAGCGGCGCCCCTTGCCCTCGCGCATGGCGCGCGCGGCTTTAGCAAGGAATGCGAATCCTTCGGTGAGCGTCGTTGCTCCCGCCGCGCCGGATTCAGTCAGCTGAAGTCCGCGGCCATTTCGCTCGACCAGTCTTGCGCCAATATCCTGCTCGAGCGCGCGCACTTGCTGGGCGACCGCGGCCTTGGTCACGTGCAGCTCCTCCGCCGCGCGGGCGAACGACAGATGGCGCGCGACCACCTCGAAGGCGCGGAGCGCGTTGAGCGGCGGCAGCCGGTTGAGGAGGTTCATCGTTTAGTTTTTCTATCCCATCCGCGCAGCAGGAATGACTTGCTGTCGCTGTCAATGCCCATATATACCCTGGCGGACTGGCCGCAAGCGACCAGATTTATGCTTAAGGATTGGTAACATGACCGCCTCTACTACGAATCTGGCTCACTCTCATGCCGATTTCGGCGTTTCGTGGGCGGTCGGGTTCGTGAAACGAATTCTTAACCAATTGGGCGAGCGCGCCGAAGCGGCCGTCGATCGCAGCCGGCTCGCCGCGCTGCCGTCCCGCTACCTCGACGACGTCGGAATGACGGTCGGCGAACGGGCCGCGATCCTCGGATACGAAGAGCCGGCGCGCGACCCTTGGGCCTTGGCGGTGACTCAGCGTCTCTGAATTCATCGCTCATCCTTACGGCAAGCGTGAGCGAATGCGCCCCGCGGCGGCGCGGATCCGCGCTTGCGCCGTCGACGCGCCGAACAGGCTTGATCGCTCGCGCGCTGAGCGCTGTGGGCGCATGGGCGAGTCAATCGACGAAGCGGCCTTCGTTGCAGCGCTGCGGGTGCTCAGCTTGACGAGCGCAGCGCAGCATCGGAAAAGACGGCTCCCCTTCATGCGGGAGACCGGATGCAACGCGTCACGCTGATCGACAACTATGACAGCTTCACGTTCAACCTCGTCCATTACTTTGGGGAATTGGGCGCGGAGGTGTCCGTGTGGCGCAACGATGAGATCACGGTCGCCGACGCGCTCGCCGCGCGGCCGGACGCGATCGTGCTGTCGCCCGGGCCGTGTACGCCGAACGAAGCGGGCGTGTGCGTCGACCTGGTGCTCGCGGCCAGCGAAACGACGCCGATGCTCGGCGTCTGCCTCGGCCATCAGGCGATCGGCCAGGCGTTCGGCGGCGACATCGTGCGCGCGCCGGCGCCGATGCACGGCAAGACATCGCGCATTTCGCATCATGCGCGCGGCCTCTTTCGCGGCCTGAACGGACCCTTTCACGCGACCCGCTATCACTCGCTCATCATCGACCGATCAAGCGCGCCGGCGGAACTCGAGATCAGCGCGGAAAGCGACGACGGGCTTGTCATGGCGGTCGAGCATCGCGAACGTCCGGCGTTCGGGGTGCAGTTCCATCCCGAGAGCATCGCCAGCGAGCACGGGCGGCGGATCTTACGCAATTTCTTGGACTTGGCCGACGCCTTTCATCAGCGCCGGCAGGCTTCCTGACGGGATCGCGAAACGGGGGGTCATGGAATCGTTCAAGCCGCTCATCGCCAAGGTCGCCGCGGGGGCGACGCTGACCCGGGCCGAGGCGGAAAGCGCCTTCGATTCGATGCTTTCGGGCGAGGTCACGCCCTCGCAAATGGGCGGATTCCTGATGGCGCTGAGGGTGCGCGGCGAGACGGTCGACGAGATCACCGGGGCGGTCGCGGCGATGCGGGCGAAGATGGCAAGCGTGAAGGCGCCGCCCGACGCGATCGACATTGTCGGCACCGGCGGAGATGGTTCGGGCTCATACAATGTCTCCACCCTGGCCGCGATCATCACCGCCGCCTGCGGCGTGACCGTCGCCAAGCACGGCAATCGCGCCGCCTCCTCGCGCTCGGGGGCCGCCGACACGCTCGCGGCGCTCGGGGTCAAGATCGGGCTTGCGCCCGAAGGGGTCGAGCGATGCATCCATGAGGCCGGAATCGGCTTCATGATGGCGCCGACGCATCATGCGTCGATGCGCCATGTCGGCCCGACGCGGGTCGAGCTCGGCACCCGCACGATCTTCAATCTGCTTGGGCCGCTCTCCAATCCGGCCGGGGTCAAACGCCAGGTCGTCGGCGTCTTCTCCGCCGCCTGGCTCGAGCCGATGGCCGAAGTCCTTCGCAATTTCGGCTCAGAGCGCGTTTGGGTGACCCATGGCCTCGACGGCCTCGACGAGATCACCGTCACCGCGCCGACCAAGGTCGTGGAGTTGAAAGGGGGCGCGCTTCATGCGTTTGAATTGACGCCGGAAGCAGCAGGGCTCGTCCGCTCGGCGCCTGCCGCGCTCAAGGGCGGGGATCCGGCCCATAACGCCAAGGCGCTTATCGATGTCCTCGACGGCGCGCCGGGCGCGTTTCGCGACATCGGGCTCATGACAACAGGCGCCGCGCTCGTGGTCGCCGGCAAAGCCGGATCGGTCAAGGAGGGCGTGGCGATGGGCGAGGCGGCGATCCGCTCCGGGGCCGCCCGGCGCACGCTCGATCGCTTGATCGCCGTGTCGAACGCTTGAAAGTCAAGAACGCCGATGGCTGACATCCTCAAAAAGATCGAAAGCTATAAGCGCCGCGAGATCGCCGACGCCAAGGTGAGGGTGCCGCGCGCGACTCTGGAGCGTGAGATCGACGGCCAATCCCCGCCGCGAGGCTTCATCAAGGCGCTGGAAAGGGCGATCCAGGAGGGGCGGTTCGGCCTGATCGCCGAAATCAAGAAGGCGAGCCCGTCCAAGGGCATGATCCGGGAGGATTTCGACCCCGCCGCGCTCGCCAAGGCCTATCAGGCCGGCGGCGCCGCCTGCCTCTCGGTGCTGACGGACGGGCCTTCGTTCCAGGGCGCGCCCGAGCACCTGATGAAGGCGCGCAAGGCGACGACGCTTCCCATTCTGCGCAAGGATTTCATGTTCGACCCCTATCAGGTGCTGGAGGCGCGCGCCTGGGGCGCCGACTGCATCCTCATCATCATGGCCGCCGTCGACGACGAGATCGCTAAGACGCTCAACAAGGCCGCGCATGATCTCGGCCTCGACGTCCTGATCGAGACCCATGACGAGGACGAGCTCAAGCGCGCGCTGACCCTCGAAGGCCGTTTGATCGGGGTCAACAATCGCAACCTCCACACGTTCGAAACCTCGCTCGAAGTCTGCGAACGGCTCCTGCCTTCGATCCCAAAGGGGAAGATCGTGGTCGGCGAAAGCGGTATTTCCGATCATGCGGACTGCAAGCGGCTCGCCAGGTGCGGCGTGGAAGCCTTTCTCGTCGGCGAAGCGCTCATGCGCCACAAGGACGTCGCCGCCGCGACCCGGGCGCTGCTGACCGGAATGTAGGGGCGATTTGGAGCTGCCGTTCGTCGGCTCCTGCTCGCGGCGATTTTTCCCGTGCGCCTCTGTCGATAGCAATTGTTTGCGAAATCTGAAATCCGTGCTATACGTTTCGTATTCGCCGGATCGATCGGGCGTCTTGCGAGGGATTTTCGGGCGGAGATGATTTTTTATTTTTTTCGTCGTAACCCATTGAAAAGCCCCGATTCGGACGAATAAGACCCAGCAAGACCAAATAAAACCAAACAAAACCAAGCAATTCCAAACCAATCCAAGCAATACTGGCTCGGACGGCTTGACGCGGATCGGACGAATTGGATTGGCGAAAGTCGAACCTGCGGCCTTCCGGGGGGAAATCTTCGGCTGAAGCGCGAGCCTTTGTTCTATTTTCGTTCACTCGGCGCACGTGTTAGTTTGCGCGGGATGCGATTCGTCAAAATGCGAAAGGCGACATGAACGATCTTTTCGGCGCGGCGGCGCCTCAGCGCGGCAAGCCGGCGCCGGTCAAGGGCAAGCCCGGCGGGCGCAACGGCGCGCCTCAAGAGGGGGATTACAACGCCGCCTCGATCGAAGTGCTCGAGGGGCTGGAGCCGGTTCGGCGCCGTCCCGGAATGTACGTCGGCGGGACCGATTCAAACGCGCTCCATCACCTCTTCGCCGAGGTGATCGACAACTCGATGGATGAAGCCGTCGCCGGCCACGCCACCTTCATCGAAGTCTCGCTCGAGGAGGGCGGCTATCTGAGCGTCGTCGACAACGGCCGCGGCATGCCGGTCGACCCGCATCCGAAATTTCCCAAAAAATCCGCCCTGGAAGTCATCATGACGATGCTGCATGCGGGCGGCAAGTTCGACAGCGGCGCCTACGAAACCTCGGGCGGACTCCACGGCGTCGGCGTGTCGGTGGTGAACGCGCTGTCCGAGAAGCTCGAAGTCGAGGTCGCCCGCGGTCAGACGCTTTACCGCCAGACGTTCGAACGCGGCAAACCCACCACGCCTCTCACGATCGTCGGCAAGACGCCGAACCGCCGCGGCACAAGAGTGCGCTTTCTGCCCGACCCTCAGATTTTCGGCGCCCAGGCGCGATTTGATCCCGCGCGCGTGTTCAAGATGGCGCGCTCCAAAGCCTATCTGTTCGGCGGGGTCGAGATCCGCTGGCGGTGCGCGCCTGCGCTCATTGGCGAAGGCGCGAAAGTCCCGGGCGAAGGCGCGAAAGTCCCGTCGGAGGCGACGTTCCATTTTCCCGGCGGGCTTCGAGACTACCTCGCAGCCGACATCGAGGGCGAGGCGCTCGTCGCCGACCAGGCCTTTACCGGCCGGGTCGAAAAGGCGGGCAAGCACGGCTCGGTCGAGTGGGCGATCGCTTGGCTCGCGAACGCCGACGGGTTCGTGCATTCTTACTGCAATACGATCCCGACGCCCGACGGCGGGGCGCATGAATTGGGTCTCCGGGCGGCCCTGCTGCGCGGCCTCAAGGATCATGCGGACCGAATCGGCCAGAGCAAGCGCGCGGCCTCGTTGACGTCCGACGACGTGATGGCCAGTTGCGCCGCGCTGATCTCGATCTTCATTCGCGAACCCGAATTCCAGGGCCAGAACAAGGGCCGTTTGCAGACCGCCGAAGCCGGGCGATTGGTCGAAGGCGTGGTGCGCGACGCCTTCGATCACTGGCTCGCCGCGGCGCCGAGCCAGGCGGCCAAGCTCCTCGACTGGGGAATCGAGCGCGCCGAGGAGCGCATTCGCCGCCGCATGGAGAAAGAGGTCGCCCGCAAGACCGCGGTTCGCAAACTGCGGCTCCCCGGCAAGTTGGCCGACTGCACGAACTCCTCGGCGCAGGGCTCCGAATTGTTCATCGTCGAAGGCGATTCGGCCGGCGGATCGGCCAAACAGGCGCGCGATCGCGCCTCGCAAGCCGTGCTGCCGCTGCGGGGGAAGATTCTCAACGTGGCCTCGGCCGCGCGCGAGAAGCTGGCGCAAAATCAACAGCTTTCCGACTTGCTGCAGGCGCTCGGCGTCGGGACCGGAGCGCAATACCGCTCATCCGAGCTGCGCTACGACAAAATCATCATCATGACCGACGCGGACGTCGACGGGGCTCATATCGCTTCGCTCCTCATCACTTTCTTCTATCGCCAGACGCTGAAGCTTATCGAGGAGGGCCATCTTTATCTCGCTGTCCCGCCGCTCTACCGGCTGACGCAGGGCGCGCGTTCGCTTTATGCGCGCGACGACGCTGACAAGGACGAATTGCTGAAGTCAGGATTTACCGGCCGCGGAGCGATCGAGGTCAGCCGGTTCAAGGGCCTCGGCGAAATGCCGGCGCGCGATCTGCGCGACACGACGATGGACCCCGCCAAGCGCGCGCTGCTGCGCGTTGCGCTGGTCGCCCAAGACAGCGACGCGACGGCCGAGGCGGTCGAGCGTCTGATGGGCTCGAAACCCGAGGCTCGATTCGCCTTCATTCAGGAGCGCGCGCCAAAATCGCTTCAGCTCGTGGACGTCTAGAGCCTGCTCGACAACGCTTATTTTACCAGGATCGCGCAAAGGTGCCGGACCTGCATCATTGGATCCGGCGGTGATGATCCTGTTTGGAAGCTTCGGCGATGGCAGAACGATGCGCGCATTCGCCGCTGTCGCAGCATTCGCGAGCCTGGGAGCGATCGTGTCCGGCGACGAAGCGGAGCGCTATTCGCAGGTCCATCGCTCCCCGTCGCCACTGACCGAAATGCCGAGGCCGAACCTGGACTATGCGGCGACGGGATCGCTCGAGCCGGCGGGTCGGCGCGATATTGTCACGCTCCGATCATGCGGCGACATTTTGGGCCAGCGCTGAACGGGACGCGGCTTGTTTGTTTCGGACATGACCGCGGGAGCGGTGAAAAATCCCTCTCGCCGAACGCCCCAAAGAAAGCCCCTCCCGGAAGAATAAAGGCCCCAGGTTCTTCTTCGCCATTGGGTCGCTCGACCGCGCCTCGGCTGCAAAATCGACAAATGAACCCCAGAACAAATCACCTTGCGCGGGGGTTTAAATCATCAAATAGTTTATCCTGCGTGATGGGACCATCTGGCAACGGCGTTGAAAATGGGCTAAACTGCGGCTGCAAGGCCCGCGTGCGTTTTACGGCCGGCCGAGCGGGTTTTCGATGATGCGGGCGCCATTTTTTTCTAATACGCCGGGGGCGACGAACCGTTCGCCGACCGTAGCGCGGAATCGCGCTAGACGACATCCCGAACTCTCTGCGCTGACTCAGGGGCCCGGTTTTTGAAGGGTCGACCGACATTGAGATTGCGCCTCCAACCGACCAGGTTTTTTCGCGCGGAAATGGCGCAGGGGAGTTTCGCTGGGGTTCGGCGGCGACCGCGGGGGCCGGGATGTCCTCTCATGAGCTTTTGGCTGGAGACTTGGGACTAAGATGAGCAAGGGTAAGGACTTCCGGGCGCCCCGCAAGCGCGGATTCGATGACGATGGACCAATGTCCTACGAGTCGCGGCCTCGTCCGTCCCGCGGCTACGGCGCCCCGGACGGCGGCTTTGGCGGCGCTCCGGCCGGTGCGCCTTCCTCGGCGCCAGTGAATTCCGGCGCGCCGGCGGTCGATGCGGTGGTCAAATGGTTCAAGGCGGATAAGGGCTACGGATTCGTCGAGCTGGCGGGCGGCCAGGGCGATGCGTTCCTGCATGCCAACGCCTTGCATGCGGCAGGTCACGAAACGGTTCCCGCGGGCGCCAAGCTGCGCGTCCAGGTGGGCGCGGGCGCCAAAGGCGCACAGGTCACCCGAGTGCTCGAAGTCGACGCGACCGGCGTCGCCGAACGGCCGCAACGGTCTTCTAGCGACGGACTTCGGCCGCGACGGGTTGCGCCGGATCCCTCGACCGCAGTTTCGGTCACCGGGAAGGTGAAGTGGTTCGACGACGCCAAGGGGTTCGGCTTCGTCGCCAGCGAGGACGGCGGAAAAGATGTGTTCGTCCATATCTCGATACTAGGCCCCGCCGGCATTTCGCATCTTGCCGAGGGTCAGCAGGTCACGATGAGAGTGGTCGACACACCGAAGGGGCGCGAAGCGATTTCGTTATCGCTCTAAGGCGCGCGAGGCTGGCGGCCCGCGCGCCGCGCCCCGAGGCGCCGTGTCCCGGTCGCAATCCTGATTGATCGACTGCCGGTCATGCCCATGCAGCCCTCGCGCGATATTCGCCGCCTGATCGAAATCATGGCGGCGCTGCGCGATCCCATCGCCGGCTGTCCCTGGGACATCGAGCAGACCTTCGCCTCGATTGCGCCGTTCACGATTGAAGAAGCCTACGAAGTGGCCGACGTAATCGAGCGCGGCGCAATCGAAGATCTCCGTGAGGAGCTCGGCGACTTGCTGCTCCAGGTCGTCTTTCACGCCCAGATGGCGGAAGAGGCGGGCATGTTCGATTTCGGCGGCGTGGTCGAGGCGATCACCGCCAAGCTCGTGCGCCGTCATCCTCACGTCTTCGGCGACGCCGAGGCGCGAAATTCCATGGCGGTGAAGGCGCTCTGGGGACGCATCAAGGCGGATGAGAAACGGGCGAAATCCGAAGCGCGCGCGAACCGTGGGCTGTCCGGAGAGGCTGCGGCAGGCGCGCTCGACGGCGTCCCGCTGTCGATGCCGGCGCTGACTCGGGCGATGAAACTGCAGGAAAGGGCTAGCAAGGTCGGGTTCGACTGGAACGATGTTCGCGCGGTCATGGCGAAAGTCAGAGAGGAGCTCGCCGAAGTCGAGGCGGAGATCGCCAAGGGGTCGGCGCAATCGCTAGCCGGCGAAGTCGGCGACCTCCTGTTCGCTGCTGTCAACCTTGCGCGCCATGTGAAAGTCGATCCCGAGGCTGCCTTGCGCGGCGCCAACGCCAAGTTCGAACGACGCTTCGGCCATATCGAGAATCGGCTCGCTGAGGAGGGACGAACTCCCGAAAAGTCGAGCCTCGATGAGATGGAGTCGCTATGGCTCGAGGCGAAGGCGAAGGAGCGGCGGACAGGGTGATCCCGCAATCCTGGGATCGGCCCGCGCCAGTCAGCCCTTCAGCAGCGAATTGGGCCGGCGCAATGGCTGAAGGTCACTAGTCTAGCCCTTCAGATACGCCGCGTGCAGGGCGAGGTCGGCCGGTCCGAAGCGGTCGTTCGCCGTCCACGACTGATGCCAATAGGGATAGATCAGCGGCGGCAGGCTTGCCTTGTCGAGGCGGGCGCGCTCGTCGTCGGTCAGCTTCACATTGACGCAGGCGAGGTTGTCGCGGAATTGCGCCTCGGTGCGTCCGCCAATGATGAGCGACGTCACCGCCGGGCGGCCGATGAGCCAGGCGAGCGCGATCTGCGCGCCCGACACTTTGCGCGCTTCGGCGATCGCAACGAGTTCGTCGACGATTCCCCAGAGCGCGTTCTCGTCGCGGACCGGCGGCTCCTTCCAGCCCGCCATCTGACGTGTGCCTTCGGCCTGTTTGTTGCGGCGGTGCTTGCCGCTGAGCAGGCCGCCGGCGATCGGACTCCAAACAAGGACGCCAAGCTTCTGGTCGATGGCGACTGGAATGAGCTCGTATTCGGCCTCCCGCGCCTGCAGGGTGTAGTGAATCTGCTCCGAGACGAAGGGAACGCGGCCATCGCGGCGCGCGACCTCCATCGCCTTCATGATGTGCCAGCCGGAATAATTCGAGCAGCCTATGTACCGCACCTTGCCGGAACGCACGAGGCTATCGAGCGCCTCCATCGTCTCTTCGAGCGGGGTCAGGCCGTCCCACTGATGCACCTGGTAGAGGTCGATGACGTCGGTGTTGAGACGCTTGAGGCTCGCCTCGCACTCCCGGATGAGGTGCCAGCGGGAGAGGCCGCGATCGTTGGGCCCATCGCCCATCCCGAACCGAGCCTTGGTTGCGATCAGCATGCCGGGCTTGCGCTTGCCGCCCATCGCTTCGCCGATCAGCTCCTCGGAGCCGCCGCCGGAATAGACATTGGCGGTGTCGATGAGATTGACGCCGGCGTCGGCGACGATGTCGATCAGCTTGCGCACGTCCTTAAGTTGCAGGTTGCCGACCTTGGCGAAGTTTCCCTTGCCGCCGAAGGTCATGGCGCCCATCGCCAGCACTGAAACCTTGAGGCCCGAATTGCCCAGCTGCCGATATTCCATCGCCCGTTCCTCGCTCGATGCCCGAAGTGTCGGCGCGAGGCACTAACATGCTAGCTCAGACGTGCCAAGCTGGCGGCTGAGGTCGGTAACGCGCTTGTGAGCCGGTCGCGCCAGGGGCCGGGTGATTTGTCCGATGAGCCGCGATAACCAGTCGCAGCGCGGCGGACTTGCCGCCCGGACGGCTTTGAGTGCAATGTCCGCCCCGAGTTTCCCCCTCCTCAGGAGTTTGATTTTGGCTTTCGCCTCTCTTCGTCGGCTCGCCTTCGCCGTCGTCTTTTCAACCGCGGCGCTCACCGCGAGCGTCGCCCTTGCGGCGACCACGGCGCCCGAGCCCGATCGAACGGTCGACATGGCTGCGAGTTCTCAAGCCGGGAACGCTGCCGGAGCTCATGATCGGCGACCCCTCGGGCGTGCCGGTGATCGAATACGGCTCGCTCACCTGCCCCCATTGCGCCGCCTTCAGCCGCGAGGTCCTTCCGGAGCTGAAGAAGGACTACATCGACACCGGCAAGGTCAGGTACATCTTCCGCGAATTCTCGCGCAATCCGCTCGACGTCGCGGCTTTCGTGCTGGCGCGCTGCGTGGGCGACGACAAGGCGTTCGCCGCGATTGAGCTCCTCTTTTCCCAGCAGGACAAGTGGGCGTTCGTCGACAAGCCGCTCGAGCCGTTGATCGCCGCCATGCGGGCAACCGGCCTCAGCCATGATCAGGCGATGGCGTGCCTCAAGGATCAGCCGAAGGCCGATGCGGTCGTGGCGGTTGGCAAGCGCGCCACTGAACAGATCAAGATGAACGGCACCCCGACCTTCGTCATCGACGGGAAGGTCTACGGCGGCGAACTCTCCATCGACCAACTGAGGGCGATCCTCGACCCGCTGGTCAAGAAGTAGCGTTTCCGCTTCACCAGGCCAGAAACCGCCGGCCGGCAAGCGCGCCCACGGCGGCGCAGATGAGCGTGGCCAGCGGATACCAGGTCGCGACGAAGAGCGGCGAATCGTCGGGACAATGCGAGGCGTAGAGCAGCGCCGCGACGCCGGCGGAGGCGGCGCCGGCGAGCGCTCCCGTCAGCGCCGGATGGAGCGGCGCGCCGGCGCGCAGCGCGACGATCAGGGCCGCAAGGATCGGCGCGGCCAGCACCGGAATCATCCGCATGCAAAACATCGAATTGTGGCCGACGAGCCGAGGCAGCCATTCGTTTGACGGCACCACGACGAGTTCGACCACCACGCCCGCCGCCAGCAGGATGAACGGCGCGACGAGCCAGAGCGCCATCGCCCGCGGCCTGGCGTCGGGACGGGCGAGACGCACCACGAGCAACAGCGACGGAAGCGCGAACGCCAAGGCGTCGACGAACTTGAGATTGAACCGGACCGTCCGGGCGGCCTCGGCGATATCCGGCCTCGGGCCCATCAACAGCGCATAAATCGCCACGCTCGCGATCAGCCCGAGCGCGACCGCCGCCGCGACCCGCCGTTCAAGCCGAATCGGCTCGGGAACCGGATCGGCCGCCAGCGCCGCAATGAGCTCGGAGGTCCTCACGCGACCGTCCTCCGCCAAGCTGCGCCGAGCGACTTCAGCGCCCGGTGGAGCGCGACCCTCACCGCGACCTCGGACATCGCCAGTCGCGCCGCGGTCGCCGCGATCGACTGGCCGTCGAGCGAGATCGAGGTCACGATGTCGCGCTGGCGCGGCGCAAGCATCTCCAGCAGCCTGCGCGCGTCGCTCAACGCGTGCGGATCCTCGCCCTCGGGCGCGGCCAGAAACTCCTGAAAGTCCTCAAGCGGCTCGGCCCGATGCCTGCCGCGTCGGCGCATCGCGTCGACGACCTTGTGCCGCGCGATCGCGTAGACCCAAGGCGCAAGCGGCTGCCCCGGGTCCCAGGTATGCCGCTTGAGGTGGATCGCCAACAAGGTCTCCTGCACCGCATCCTCGATATCCGCATCCCCGACCCGCGCGCGCGCAAACGCCGCCCGCGCCATCGCCCTCACCGAGCGAGTGATATCCTCCAGGAGCTGCCGATATGCCCCCTCGTCGCCAGCGATCGCGGCCCTCATCATTTGGGACCACGGATCGTCCGGGGGACCCTGGCTGGATTGGGCTTTCATACGGGCTTCGTTTCGTCTCGTCTGCCGTTACAGTTTCGGGAAAATATTTCGGCTCGAAGCGCGAATGACGCGGCCAGGCCGATGTAACACGCCCCGGCGCGCCAGCGAAGACGCCAACGCCATTCCATCGCTTGAACGAGGCCGGGAGAGGCGCGCATGACCATCGCCGATCGTCGTCTTTCCGGGCCCCTTGCCAGGTCCCTTGCCAGGTCCCTTGCCGACCGCTTCGGGGCGCCGAGCGTCGGCGTCGGGATTCAAGCCTGAGCATTTTGAGCCCATTCTCGAGACCCGGCCGGGGCTTGGGTTTTTCGAGGTCCACGCGGAAAACTACATGGGCGCGGGCGGGCCGCCGCATCGCCGCCTCGACGCCATCCGCGAGCTTTACCCGCTGTCGCTGCACGGCGTCGGCCTGTCGATCGGCTCGCCCGGACCGCTCGACAAGGCGCATCTGGAGCGGCTCGCGGCGGTCGCGAGGCGGTTCGAGCCGGCGCTGGTTTCCGAGCACCTGGCCTGGTCGACCCATGAGGGCGCGTTCTTCAACGATCTCCTCCCCCTGCCCTATACCCGCGACACCCTCGCCCGGGTCGCCGAACATGTCGACGAGGTGCAGACGGCGCTGAAGAGGCCGATGCTGCTCGAAAATCCCTCGACCTATGTCGTGTTCGCCGAAAGCACGATCGCGGAGACCGATTTCCTGCGCGAGATAGCGCGGCGCACCGGCTGCGGCCTCTTGCTCGATGTCAACAATGTCTTTGTCAGCGCCGCCAACCACGGCTACGACCCTTATCGCTATCTGGCCGATTTCCCGCTCGAAGCGGTTGGCGAAATCCACCTCGCGGGCTTCGCCGAGGACAGCGACGACGCCGGCCTGCCGCTCATCATCGACGCGCACAATTCGCCGGTCCGCGACCCGGTGTGGGCGCTTTACGCCGAGGCCATCTGGCGGCTCGGGACCACGCCGACCCTGATCGAATGGGACAACGACGTTCCGGGCTGGCCGACGCTTCTCGCCGAGGCGCTCCGGGCCGAGCGGGTCATGGCGGTCGCAACCGCGGAGCGCGCCGATGCCGTTTGAGGCGACGATCGGCGCCTTCGCGGCGGCGCTTGCCGAACCTTCCGCCCCCCCGCCAGCGATGACCCGCGGGCGGCTCGGCGCGCCCGACGCAAGCCGTTTCGCGGTCTACCGCAACAATGTCGCGGTCGGATTGATCGGCGCGCTCGAGGCGCGCTATCCCGTGTCGCGCCGGATAGGCGGCGACGACCTCTTCCGGGCGATGGCGCGGGGCTTCGTTCGCGCCAGGAAGCCCCGCTCGCCGGTCATGATCGCCTATGGCGAGGATTTCCCGGATTTCGTCGCCGCCTGGACCGGGGCGACGCCCGGCCTCGCCGAGGTGGCGCGGCTCGAGAACGCATGGGTTGAGGCCTATCACGCCGAAGACGAGGCCGCGGCGACGGTTGGCGACCTCGCCCGATTGCGTCCCGATCTTGTGCCGGCGGCCCGGATCGCGTTTCATCCAGCCGCGCGCCTGCTGCGCTTTTCGACCCCGGCCGCGTCGCTCTGGGCTTCGGCCCAAGGCTCTGGCGGTCCTCATCCGCCGGTTGGGACGAAAGCCGAAGACGCGCTCATCGCCCGCCCCGACGCTGACGTCAGGGTGCGCGTCCTACCGCCGCTCGGTTACGATTTCGCGCTCAAGCTCAGGGAAGGCGCGACCCTCATCGAGGCGGCGCTGGCGCTGAACGACCCCGCCTTCGACTTCGGAACCCACCTGGTCGGATTGGTCGAATCCGGCGCCGTCGCCTCGATCATACCAGGAAGCCCGTCATGAACGCCGGCGCCGGGCGCACGATTGTGCTCCCCCCATCCAATCCGATCGCCCGGCTGACCGGCGCCCTTTTCGGTCTGATCCCCGCATGGCTCCCGCTCCTCGTCTTGCGGCTGACACTGGCGCGGCCGTTTTTCGCTTCCGGGCTCACCCGCTGGGACGGCTGGTTCACGCTGTCCTTCGGCACGAAGATCCTGTTTGCGGAGGACTACAAGCTCCACATCTTCGGGTCCGAGATCTCGTTTCCGATGCCCGAACTGGTCGCGACAATGGCGAGCATGGCCGAGATCGTGCTGCCGATCCTGCTTGCGTTCGGATTCCTCACCCGCTGGGCGGCCCTCGGGCTTCTGTGCATGACCGCGGTCATCCAGCTCACCTACCCGGACGCCTGGCCGGACTATCATCTGCCCTGGGCGGCGATGGCGCTTGCGATCATGACGTTCGGGCCGGGCGCGATCTCGATCGACCGGCTCGTCGGCTTCGACGGCGGGCCGACTGCGCGCTGGGACTTTTAGCGCGCGGACTTTTTGGCGCGCAGCCAAATGCGAATGGAGGCGAGATTCACAAACGCGAGATAGTTGGCCGCGGGCTTGTCGTACCGGTCGCGACACGCCGCCAATTTCTCATCAATAGATCGCTGCCGAACAATCCGGGTGAGTCCGGTACAGCGCGATCTATGCAGGAATGTCCCGCACTACCTCAGTCAACTGACCGGAACTGATCTCAAAGAAGAAGCCGTACAGCCTGACATGTTTGGGGACTGCAGGGCTCGAGCGAAGCAACGCGACATCATACTTGATCGACTTCTCGAAATCCATGATGGCAAGGCTGTCGTGATCAAACATCGTCGAGATATCAGCGTGATGATGATCGTGGAACTTCTCGATGAGCAGCTCGGGCGTGAGGGTCGTCGTGCCGCAGAACGAGTGGTGAACCACAACGACATTCTGAACACTGAATATATAGTCCATGGCCGCCACGGACTCTAGAGCAAAGGCGGCGCGTCCGCCCGCATTGGTCTCGACAAACAGTGTTCGCGTGGAACCAACTCGATTGCCATTTTTGTCGAGAATGTTTTCACCCGGGTAGACTTCATCGCCAAAATACGCAGCGACCGCCTGCGGGATTTCGGCCGCGCGGGGGTCAAAGCAGTGAATCACCAGGGTCTTCATCGGGATGGCCCGGTACGCTCCTACTCCTTCGAAGGCGTTCATATCGAAACCGGGTTGTTTTCTGTACTCGTATTCGCTGTACTTGCTCATTTTCTTGCTCCATCGGCGTTTAATTTCGTGAAAGCGGCGCGCTGGCGCATCGCGTCATTTCACCACAACGCAGCAATTCGGCAGTTATCGGGGCGCAAGGCTTCTTAGCGCGCGCTCGTCCGTTCAGCGCTTCGGGTATGCGGTGAACACGTAGTCCTTGTCCGCCACGATCGTGTGGCAGGCGAACCCGCACTTGGCGTCGTGCTCCTGCGGCGGCGAGTCCGATGTGTCGCCGGGCCTGAACGCATCGGACGCGGGGTCGTACTCGAACTGGGCCCATCCCCATCCGCCGCTGTCGGCGAACCTCTTACTGTCCTTCACCATGAAGTCGATGTCATGCAGGGGGCCCGGCACGATCGGATCGCCGGGTTGGCTCTCGTCCTTTTTCGCTGTCCAATGGATTTTCGCCATCCGGGCGCCGTCGGGGACAGGCTTGCCGTTGAAGGGAATGCCCGCCTTGTAGGCCTCGATCATCACCGGATTGCCGAGGATCGTTGCGATCTTATCGCCGTTGTGACTGGCGGCGACAGTTTGCCAATCCTCGTATCCCCTGAACTCGGAGAAGGCGAGACCGCCCGGCACTTGCAACGTGTACCGGTCCTGCGCCGCCAGCGCGATGCCGGCCAAGACCGATGGCAAGACGACGATGGCGATTGCTGTCCTTATGCTCAACATGGCGCGCTCCTCCGTCCATTCGCTTATCGAAGCAATTTGCGCTTCGCCCAGAAGGCGCGGCTCGCGCGGTCATTGCCGGGGAGGCGCTCTTGAAATCGAGCGAGCTTCCCAAAGAAAGAGAACATGCGTCAAGCCAGCCATTCGTGACGATTTCGCGACAGAAACGCAGCCTCCGGCGCTATTGACGGGCCTGAAACGCCGTGGCTTTAAGCGGCTTCCTAGACGCTCGGCGTCGCGCATCCTTGAAGGAGACCTGACGCCATGCCGCATTGGCCCCGCCACGGGCGGATCGCCGGCCCGATCGTGATGATCGGCTTCGGATCGATCGGCAAGGGCACGCTGCCCTTAATCGAGCGCCACTTCGAATTCGACCAGGAGCGGTTCGTCGTCATCGATCCAGACGATTCCGATCGCAAGCTTCTCGACGAGCGCGGCGTCCGCTTCGTCCATCTCGCGCTCACGCGCGACAATTATCGCGACGTCCTGCGAAAATACCTGACGGCGGGCGAAGGCCAAGGCTTCTGCGTGAACCTCTCGGTCGACACCTCATCGCTCGACATCATGCGCCATTGCCGCGAGCTCGGCGCCCTCTATATCGACACCGTGGTCGAGCCGTGGCCGGGTTTCTACTTCGACAAGTCGCTCGGCAACGAGGCCCGCACCAACTACGCGCTGCGCGAGACGGTGCTCGCCGAACGGCGCAAGGCTCCGGGCGGGCCGACCGCCGTCTCGTGCTGCGGCGCCAATCCGGGGATGGTCTCCTGGTTCGTCAAGCAGGGGCTGGTCAATCTCGCCCACGATCTCAGCGACAAGGCGCCCGCGCCGAAGACGAAGGACGAGTGGGCGAGCCTTTCTCAGCGCCTGGGGGTCAAGGGCGTGCATATCGCCGAGCGCGACACCCAGCGCGCCAAAAGCCCCAAGCCGCGCAACGTGTTCGTCAACACCTGGTCGATCGAAGGCTTCTTATCGGAAGGCATGCAGCCGGCCGAACTCGGCTGGGGAACGCACGAGACATGGACGCCGCCGAACGCCGGCTTTCACAAGACCGGCTGCGGCGCGGCGATTTACATCAACCAGCCCGGCGCCAATACGCGGGTGCGCTCATGGACCCCGACCGCGCGGGCGCAGTTCGGCTTCCTCGTCACCCACAATGAGTCGATCTCGATCGCCGACTATTACACCGTGCGCAACGAGAAGGGCGAGGCGGTCTACCGGCCGACCTGCCACTACGCCTACCACCCCTGCGACGACGCGGTGCTATCCCTGCACGAGCTCTTCGGCCGCGCCGGCGAGGTCCAGAGCGCCCACCACATTCTCGGCGAAGCGGAGATCCTCGACGGCGTCGACGAACTGGGCGTGCTGCTCTACGGCCACGCCCGCAACGCCTATTGGTACGGCTCGCAGCTCTCGGTCGACGAGACGCGCGCGCTCGCGCCCTATCAGAATGCGACCGGCTTGCAGGTGACGTCGGCGGTGCTGGCCGGCATGGTCTGGGCGCTCGAGAACCCGAAGGCCGGCATTGTCGAAGCGGACGAACTCGACTTCCGCCGCTGCCTCGAGATTCAAACGCCCTATCTCGGCCCGGTCGTCGGCGCCTATACCGACTGGACGCCGCTCATGGGTCGCCCGGGCCTCTTCCCCGAGGACGTCGACGAGAGCGACCCGTGGCAGTTCCGCAATGTCCTGGTGAGGTAGGCGCGAGCGCTTAGGTCGTCAGTTCGTTCCGCTCCGAGGGGAGGACCGCGGTAACCGCCGTCCGCGACGCGCCGATGAGCGCGCGCAGGCTCTCGGCCACGGCAACGCCGAGGCCGGAAGGCCCGTAGCGGTTCAAGGGAGCGAGCTGTGCGCGGAGATCGCACACGAGAAGGGGCGGAACCGACCGCTCTTCGCGGCGATCGGAATTGCGTAAGCAGGGCATATCAGTCTTCAAATCAGTGTGTTTTTGCATCCATCTACAAATGGGATGGAGAGCTCGGATTTCAATGCTCTTGGTTTTTGTAAATATAGCGCGTTGCGACCGCGATGCGAGGCGTTCGTCAGCTTTCGGGGAGCCGCGGCAGCTCTCTTAAGTCAAGGCCCGGCAATGATTTTCAGCTCGATGAGACGCCTCTCGACGGTCCGCGCCAGGTCGTCTTCGGTGAGCCCCGCGGCCTTGATCCGGCCGACGTACGGAAAGTTGATCGTGCCGTCGGGCTCGATCCGGGTGGTCCAATCCAGATCCGGATGATCGACGATCCTGATGGCGACGACGTCTGACGGCGTCAGCACGCGGCCCCCGCCTTGCGCCGCCTGAGTTCCTGTCGCCGCGAAAAGTAAAGCGCCCAGCCAAATCCCCTGGATCAGCGCCATTCGCATCGTTGCGCGCTCTCAATTCCGAGCCTGCCGGACACGCCGCCGTATCTCCCGATCCAAGCGTTCGGCGCCATGCGACAATCCGCCCCCCGGCGAAGATCGACGCGCCGCCGCGGCGACGATAAAATGCTCTCGCCGATCAGCCAGGGGTCGAAAGCGATGGCCGACCCGTTTGAATTGTGGCGCCTTATGTGGTCGTCCGCAATTTCCCGCGGACTGGAGAGTCTCTCCGAGCCTGTCCCGAGCAACGCCGCGTTCGATCGAGCCCGTCGCGCCGGCTCGATCGACTTGTCGTCCTTGACCACGCTTGAACGCGTCCGCATCGAGCTGCCTACCATGCTCGTGCTCGAACGCAACGCGCAGGTCCCGGCGAGAGCGATCCCGGTTGTCGTCGTCGCGCCTTACGCGATCCACGAGGCCTCGATCGCCGACTTCGCCGACCGCCACAGTCTGGCGCAGGTCCTTGTCGAGGGCGGGTCGGAAAGCGTCGCATTGACCTACTGGAAGTCGGCGACCGCGGAGATGCGCGATTACGGCATCGACGTCTATCTCAGCGACCTTAACGTCGCTGTCGACGATCTTGGCGGCCGCGCGTCCCTGGTTGGGCTGTGTCAGGGCGGCTGGCTGGCTGCGGCCTATGCGGCGCGCTTTCCGCGCAAGGTCGCGAGGCTCGTCCTCGCCGGCGCACCGATCGATGCCGGCGCGGCGGAATCGCGGATCACCCAAACCCTGCTCTCGGTCTCGACGGCGTCGATCGCCCAGGCGCTGGCGCTCAGCGGCGGCCGGGTTCTCGGATCCCTCTCCCATGCGCTGTGGTCGGATGATCTCTGGCAGGGGTTCACCGCCGAAGCGGCGCTGCAATGTGCGGACGATCCGGCGCTGACCGAGAAGTTCAATGCCTGGAACGCCCGGACCGTCGATTTGCCCGGCGCCTATTTCCTGCAGACGGCGGAGTGGATATTTCGCGAGAACCGCTTGGCGCGCGGCACGTTTCCCTGTCTCGGGCGCGTGACCCGCCTCTCCGACATCGAGGCGCCGATCTTCGTCCTCGCGGCGGCTGACGACGAGATCGTCCCCCTTCCGCAAGCGATCGCGGTCAAGGCGCTGTGCCCGCGGACGAGGGTCGAAATCCGCATCGAGCCGGGCCGGCATCTTTCGCTCTTCATGGGTCGGCGCACGCTCGCCAGCGCCTGGCGGGACATCGCGTGCTGGCTGAGGGAGCCAGACCATAGGGACGCGCCGCCGGATCGCGCGGCGCTGGTCGAAACGGATGAACACGGCGAAGAGGCCGCCATCGCCGGGAGTGGCGTCGGCAGGGCCTCGGGCTGCGTCGGTCTCGAAGCGGCCGCAAAGGCGCCAGCCGTCCGGGCTGATGAAAGTCACCCACATCGCTCACGACTTTGACCTCACCGACGGTAGCATTATCAGGGATTTCGAAGGCTCGGATTGAGCCCCCCGTGGCGGCTTTTGTTCAGCGCGCGCCCGATCAGTCCCGGCTCAGCCGCCGGCAATCGCCCGCGCCGCGCCGACAACATCCGCGAGGCTTCCGAAGCCCCTGGCGCCGAGCACGAGCTCGCGCGCGAGCCTCAGCGCCTTCGCTTCGCACCGCGCCCGCAGCTCCGGGTCGGCGATCGAACTCGAGGTCCTCGACATGGGCGAGGCCGAGAATGCGCCGGATCATCTTGGCGCCGGCGAATCCCAGCGTATCCTCGAACAGGGCGCGCATGAATCGCCCCCGCTCCTTTTCCATCGCCGCTCGATCATCGTCGGATGGAAAAAGGTCGGCCGGATAGGCGTCGCCGGAAGGCGCCGCGCGCCAAAGCCCAAGAAAGCGATCGTGGAGCCTCGACCAGACCGCCTCGGCCTGAGCGAGAATCCAGTCGCGGTAACCGTCGCGCGCGCCGGGCGCAGCCTCGTGTCCGCCTTGGGAAAAATAGGCGAGCAGGAGATTGCCGATGACCGCGCCGACATCGAACCCCATTGGTCCGATGAAGGCGAATTCGGGGTCGATCACGCGGGTGTCGTCAGGCGTGACCATGATCGATCCGGTGTGCAGGTCGCCGTGGATCAGCGCCTCGGCGCTGGTCATGAATTTGTACTTCAGCCTCTGCGCCGCGACCTTCAGCGCGCCGTCGCGCTCGAACGCCTTCTTCTGTCCGTCGAGGTAAGGCCTCGTCCAGCGGTTAAGCGGCGCCTCGCGATAAGGGTCGGTGAAAACCAGATCCTCGGTGATCTTGCACAAGGCCGTATTGGGCGCGAACAGCTCCATGCGGGCCTTGTGCTCCGCCGCCGTTCCCGCCAGCGCCGAGGTGTTGAACAGGGTCGCGGCAAGAAACTCGGCGATGTCGTCAGCGAAGCGGGGATACTCGATCCCGCGAATGAGCCCCTTGCGCATTATGACATGCGGACGGAGGTACTCCATGACGATCATCGACTGGGCCCGGTCGAAGTGGAACACCTCGGGCGTGAGGCGCGGCGCGTGGCGGGCCTGCTCGGTCAGGGCGCGATATTCGAACCAGCTCCGCTCGAGCGGCAGCGGCCAGGATTTGCCGACCAGACGCACATAGGGCAGCGCCTGCTTGACGACGACGCCTTCGCGGTTCCCCTCGACGATGAACACAAGATTGAGATTGCCGTCGCCAACCTCTCGGATCCGCCAACTCGCCGGCTCGCCGTCGAACCGCTCGCGAACCGCCGGAATTGCGCCGAGCGCGCCCGCAAGCCGCGAGCCATCGACGGGCGCGTAGGTCGCCATGCGGCTCAGCCGGCCCGTTCGCCGCTTCGCGCGGTGCGCAGCCGCTCGGCGTAAACATTGATGATGAGCGCGATGAGCAGGATGAGGCCGCGGATGAGAATTCTTGAGGAAGCTGTCGATCTTGACGTAGTCGAGGCCGTTGTTGAGCACGCCGAGCACGAACAGGCCGACAATCGTATTGCCGATGCCGCCGCGTCCGCCGAATAGGCTCGTGCCCCCGACCACGACCGCGGCGATGGCGTCAAGCAGGAAAGTGTCGAATTCATTCTGCTGCGCGCTGCCGAAATAGGCGACGCCGATCATGCCGGCGACGCCGGAGCACATCGCCGAGATCACCATCACCGCGCCGACGATGAAGCGGACGTTGACGCCGGAATATTCCGCCGCCTCCCGGTTTCCCCCGACCATGTAAACGTAGCGGCCGAAGCGGGTGTAGGTCAGCACGAGATGGGCGACGAGCAGGAATATCGCTGCGACGATGATGATCCAGGGCACGCCAAAAATCGATTTCGAGCCCAACGTCAGAATGAGGCCAGGCACTGTATAGGCGATCTGCCCGCGCACCAGCACCGCCGACACGCCGGCCCCGATCTGCATCATCGCCAGCGTCATGATGAAGGAGGGGATGCCGATGCGGGTGACGCCGAAAGCGGTGATGAGGCCGAGCCCGAAGCAGGCCGCGAGCGCCAGCACGATCGCGATTGCGCCCGGCATCGGGAGATTCGCGATGTTGACGTAATCGGGCTGGGCGGTGAAGAACGTCAGCACGATCGCCGTCGCGCCAGCGACCGCGCCGACGCTGAGATCGATCTCGGCGGTGAGGATCACGAAGGTGAGGCCGACCGCAATGATCGCGGTGACCGAAACCTGCTGGAGAATGTTCTCGAGATTGCCGAGCGAAGCGAAGGTCGGACTGGCGATGCTGAAAAAGAGGACCAGGCACAGAAGGGTGATGAACGGCGCAATATTGCGCAATTGATCGCGCAGGAAATCCCCGAGGCGAAAGACGCGGGCGGAACGCGCTTCAGCGCTTTGCGTGTCCATCACGATCCCATCGTCAAGCGGCCGCCAACAGGCGATCCTTGCTGATCGCCTCGCCCGCGAACTCATGCGCGATCTCGCCCTTGCGCATCACCAGCACCCGGTCGGCGAGCGAAAGAACGGTCTCGGGCTCAGTCGAGAAGACGACGATCGCCATCCCCTGGTCGCGCAAGTTGCGCACGATCCGGACCACGTCTTCCTTCGCCCCGACGTCCATGCCCCTCGTCGGCTCGGCGAGGAGGAGGATGCGCGGAGCATGAGTCAGCCACTTCGCCAGCGCCACCTTCTGCTGGTTGCCGCCGGAGAGCCCCCCAAGGCGCAATTCGATCCGAGGGGGGCGGATGTCGAGCGCCTTCACCTGCTCGGCTGCGATTTCGCGCTCGCGGTCGGGCTTGAGCAGCCAGCGTGAGAGGCGCTCGAGGACGGCGATTGACACGTTCTTGTAGACCGGCTCGTCGCCAAACAGCATCGAGCGGCGGCTTTCGGCGACATAGGCGACGCCCGCCCGTTTGGCGGCGGCGGTGTTCGGCAGCGTCTTTGCTTCGCCGTCGATTTCGAGTGAGCCGCTGTCGGCGCGAAGCCGGCCGAAAAGGGTGCGCGCGAGCTCGAGCTGCCCGCAGCCCATGAACCCGTAGACGCCCAGCACTTCCCCGGCCCGCGCTTCGAACGTCACGTCGCGATAGGAGGGCGAAAGCGTGAGCGCTCTGGCCCGAAGCGCGACCGGCGCCTCGGGGCGGCTCTCGAGCTTGATCTCGCCGAGGTAGCTTTCCTCGAGGTCCTCGCGGCCGGCGCCGATCATGCGCTCGATGATCCAGCCCTTGTCGATCGCCGGCGTGACGTCGGTATCCGCGACGTTGCGGCCATTGCGAAAGACGGTGATCGCGTCTGAGACCTTCAGGATATCGTCGAGGAAATGCGAGATGAAGATGATGCTTCGGCCGCTCTCGCGCAATTTCGTCAGAACCGCGAACAGGCGCTCGATCTCGGGCGGGGACAAGGCCGAAGTCGGCTCGTCGAGGATGATGATGCGCGCCCCCGAAAACAGGACCCGGGAGAGTTCGACCAGCTGCTGGACGCCGATCGGAAAATCGCCAAGTCGGGCGCGCGGATCGATGTCGAGCCCGAGGTTCTTCAATTGAACCGCGGCGGCTTCGGCCATCCGCCGCCAGGCGACGACGCCGAAGCGGCTGACCGGTTGGGCGCCGAGAAAGACATTCTCGGCGACGCTCAATTCCGGCGCGACGCTGAGCTCCTGATGCACCATACCAATCCCCGCCGCCAGCGCGTCGCGCGATGAGCGGAAATGGACCTCCCTCCCGTCGACGCGCATGGTCCCGGAATCGGCGGGATGGACGCCAGCAATGATCTTCATCAGCGTGCTTTTGCCGGCGCCGTTCTCGCCGGCCAGACCATGGATCTGGCCGGCGAGCAGCGTGAAGTCGACGCCTCGAAGCGCCTGGACGCCGCCGAACGACTTCGAGATCCCCGTGAGTTCGAGCAGCGCCATGGCGAGACGTCGGCGGCGGATCAGATCAGGAACTGCTCCTGCATCCACAGCATCCCGTCGGCGTTGGCCTTGGTGACGACGGGCCCGTCGGTGACGATGTTCTTCGGGATGTCCGTGCCGGTCTTCGCGCCCTGCACGACCGCCTGCACGCCGGCGATGATCGCCCCGCCGTGGATGCGGCAGGACGGGTTGCGGACGGTGGCGTACATTTCGCCGCCCTGCACCGCCTTGATCGCCGGCGGCATGGCGTCGACCCCGCCGATCTTGGTCTCGGTGCGGCCCTTCGCCTGCATGACCTTGTAGGCGGCGAGCGCCATGTCGTCATTGTGGAAGAAGGCGGCGTCGATCTTCGGATATTTGGTCAGCAGGGTCTCCCAGATGCGGGCGACCTTGGTGACGTCCCAGTCAGCCGGCTCCTCGTCGAGAACCTGGATCTTCGGGAATTTGGCGACGACCGATTTGAAGCCCTTGGCCCTTCCCTGCGCTCCGGTGTGGCCGAGCGCGCCCTGGGTCATGGTGATCGTGCCTTCGCCGTTGATCGCATTGACCAAAGCCTGGGTCACCGACGCGCCCATGAACTCATTGTCCGGGGCGAGGAACGTGTGCACGTTGATGGTGTCGAGCGGCGCGATCAGCGTATCCATGTCGATGACCGGAATGCCGGCGTCGATCATCTTGTTGACCGGCGCCGTGAGCGTGCCGATGCCGAACGCCTGGATGGCGACGAAATCCCATTTCTGCGAGGCCATGTCGTCGATCGCGGCGCGCTGCTTGACTGCGTCGAGCTGGCCGTCGAACCAGGTGACGTCGACATTGAACAGCTTGCCCCAATATTCGGCCGCCTGCTTGCCCTGAGCGCACCAGGTCGCCTGCAGTCCGGCGTTGGAGAACGCGGCCTTGAGCGGCTTCTCCGATCGGCCCGCCTCCTTGGCTATCGCCTGGGCGATAAGCGGATTGAAGCCAAAGCCGCCAAACAGCGCCGCCGCCCCGGCGGCGGAGGCCTGGATCAGCTTGCGGCGGTCCGGTGAAACGATTGATTTTGTGTCTGTCATAAATTCCTCCCTGCGACCCGGCGTTTCCGCGCCATTTCGTCGCCACGCGATCGACCATGCCATAGAAAACGCTTGCGGTTCAATACGCCGACGCGTCCCCGCCCCCCCAGTATAATCCCCAGCTCGTTCCGCCGTTGACAACCTGCGCCCGGGCGGAGAAACGTCCCGCGCTTCCAAACCCAGGACCCTTCATGACCGACGCCCGCCTTCAGACATTGATCGAAAAGGCCTTCGACGATCGGGGCAAAATCACGCCCGAGACCAAAGGCGACGTGCGCAGCGCGGTCGAGGCCGCGCTCGACCTGCTCGACGCCGGCAAGGCGCGGGTGGCGGAGAAGCTCCCCGGCGCCGAGGGGCCCAATTCGTGGAAGGTCAATCAGTGGCTCAAGAAGGCGGTGCTGCTCTCGTTCCGGCTCAGCGATAGTGCGCTCATCGACGGCGGCCCGGGCCAGGCGACATGGTGGGACAAGGTTCCCTCGAAATTCGAGGGCTGGGGCGAGAACCGCTTCAAGGAGGCGGGCTTTCGCGCCGTTCCTGGCGCGATCGTACGCCGCTCCGCCTTTGTCGCCCGCGACGTCGTCTTGATGCCGAGCTTCGTCAATCTCGGCGCCTATGTCGACGAGAAGACGATGGTCGACACCTGGGTCACGGTCGGCTCGTGCGCGCAGATCGGCAAGAACGTCCATCTCTCCGGCGGCGTCGGCATCGGCGGCGTGCTCGAGCCGCTTCAGGCCAGCCCGACCGTGATCGAGGATGACTGTTTCATCGGCGCCCGCTCGGAGGTGGTCGAAGGCGTCATCGTCGGCCAAGGGTCGGTCCTGTCGATGGGCGTTTTCATCTCCGCCTCGACCAAGATCATCGACCGCTCAACCGGCAAGGTCCACATCGGCTGGGTCCCGCCCTATTCGGTCGTGGTGCCCGGCGCCCTCCCCGGCAAGCCCCTTCCCGACGGCTCCCCCGGCCCCTCGCTCTATTGCGCCGTGATCGTCAAAACCGTCGACGCGCAGACCCGCGCGAAAACGGGCATCAACGAGCTGTTGCGGGAGTGAGGTCCACCCCTCACCGCCCCATCGCCGTCGCGATCTCCTGCCTCAAGCCGTCCGCCGTCTGGGTCGCGAGGCCGACCCTCTCGAACGCGCTGACGGCCGCGCCGACCAGCTCGGCGTTGGAGGCGGCGCGAGCGCCGTTGGGCAGCGCGAGGTTGTTCTCGAACCCGACCCGCGCATGGCCGCCGAGCAGCGCCGCGGCGGTCACGCAGGCGGCCTCGCGGCGGCCGAAGGCGCAGACGCCCCATGATTCGAAACGCGGCATGTCCGGGGCGAGAAACGGCAGGAGGTCTGCGGGCGCGGCGGTGCGGGTCAGCGTGAAGCGTCCGAGAACATAGAGGACGGAGAGCTGTTCGTACGGGATCAGCCCCCGCTTCCGCATCGCCCCGAGCCGCTCGGCCTCGTCGGGGGTATAAAGGATGATCTGCGGCCAGATCCGCCTCTGCTTGAGCTTGCCGAGGAACTCGCCGAAGCTCTTCTCGTCTTCCTTCTCGGGCGCGAGCTCGCGTAGCGCCAGCGACACCGCCTCGGGATTGGCGTCGAGCACCGCCGCCATCTGCGCGCGCGGCGCAAAGAGGCCGAGCGACTCGCTCGTGATCTGAATCACGAGGCGGTCGCCGACTTCGTCGCAAATGCGGGCGATCGCCGCGCGATAGGCCTCAGGATCGAGGCAGTGCAGGCCGTGCGCGTCGCGCACGTGCAAGTGGATCATCGAGGCGCCGCGATCGAGGCATTCGGCGGCGACGCGGGCGAGCTCGTCCGCGGTAACCGGCAGCGCCGGATGGTCGGTCTTCGTCTTGCGCCCGCCATTGGGCGCGACCGCCACCACGACCCGTGCTCGCGCATCTGCGCCGGCAAAGGCTTTTCGCCTTTCCGCCGCCGGCCCCGCGCGCGTAAACTGGGCCGCAGCCGCGCCTCCAAGATCCATCATCGTACACCCCCATGACGCATATACTACATCGCGCCGCAAATGTTGATATGCCGGTCGCGGTCTCCGGCTTTGGCGTCGAGATCGTCGATGCACAGGGGCGTCGCTATCTCGACGCGTCGGGCGGCGCGGCCGTCTCGTGTCTCGGGCACGGCCATCCGGACGTGCTCGCCGCCATGCATAAACAGCTCGACGCGCTCGCTTATGCGCATACCGCTTTTTTCACGACCGAGGCTGCCGAGCGCCTCGCCGACCGGCTGATCGAGGACGCGCCGGCCGGGCTCGACAGCGTCTATCTCGTGAGCGGCGGGTCGGAGGCGATCGAGGCGGCGCTGAAGATGGCGCGCCAGTATTTCGTCGAGATCGGCGAGCCCGAGCGCCGCCATCTCATCGCCCGGCGGCAGAGCTATCACGGCAATACCCTCGGCGCGCTCGCGGTCGGCGGCAATGCGCTGAGGCGGGCGCAATTCGAGCCCCTCCTGATCAAGACCCACCACATCGACCCCTGCTACGCCTATCGCGAGCAGCGCGAGGGCGAGAGCGATGCGAATTACGCCGCCCGCGCCGCCCAGGCGCTCGAGGACAAGATCGTCGAGGTAGGACCCGGCCGGGTCATCGCTTTCGTGGCCGAGACCGTGGTCGGGGCCACCCTGGGCGCGGTCCCCGCGGTCGGCGACTATTTCAAGCGCATCCGCGCGATCTGCGATCGCCACGGGGTATTGCTCATTCTCGACGAGGTGATGTGCGGCATGGGGCGGACCGGGACGCTGCACGCCTGCGAGCGGGAGGGCGTGGCCCCCGATCTCATGGCCCTCGCCAAGGGCCTCGGCGGCGGCTATGCGCCGGTCGGCGCGGTTCTGTTGTCGGACCGGATCACCCGCGCCTTCGCCGACGGCTCGGGCGCGTTCCAGCACGGGCACACGTACATGGGTCATCCAGTGGCCGCCGCTGCGGCGCTGGCGGTGCAGGACGTCATCCGGCGAGACCGGCTGCTCGCCAACGTGGTCGCCATGGGCGCGAGGCTCGAACGGCGCCTGGGCGAGCGCTTCGGTCAGCATCCGTTCGTCGGCGATATTCGCGGCCGTGGGCTCTTCTGGGCGGTCGAGCTCGTTGCCGACCGGGCGAGCAAGCGCCCGTTCGACGCCGGGCTTAAGGTCCACGCGCGTCTCAAGCGCGAGGCGATGGCGCGCGGCCTCATGGTCTATCCGATGGGCGGCGCAGCCGACGGCGTCGCCGGCGATCACGTTCTCCTCGCCCCGCCCTACATCGTCGAGCCGACGCAGGTCGACACGATCGTCGAACGTCTCGGCCAGGCGCTCGAGGCTGCATTCGCCGGCTTGTGACAGCCGCCTAAAGGCCGTGCGCCCGCCATAGAAAGATCGCAGTGCTTGTGGAAAGCCCGCGCTTCCGTCGGCGCGGGATCTTTCCCATTATCCCGGGCGGCGAGCGCCAATTCGGCGCCGCAATCGATAAGTCGAAAGGATTGGACTTTGGTGGCGAAACGCTCACCGTGGCCCGCGCTCGGCCTTCTGCTCCTGGCCGCGCGCGGCGCAGCCTTCGCCCAGCAGGCGCCGGTCGACCTGCGTTCCCCGGCTGCGGCCAAATCGGCGAAGACCACCGCCGCGCCCTTGCCCGCCGCCGAAGCAGTGGCGCGCGCCAATGCCTGGCTCGACGCGGCTCGGGTCATAACCGCCGACTTCGTCCAGATCGGGCCCGACGGGCGGCGCTCCGAGGGGACGCTCAGCGTCGTGCGCCCTGGGCGCATGCGGTTCGAATTTACCGCCCCCGCGCGGTTCGAAATCGTCGCCGACGGCCGCAGCGTCGCGGTCATCGACCGCAAGCTCGACACCCAGGATGAATATTTCATCGCTCAGACGCCGCTCAAGTTCCTTCTCGCCGACCACATCGACCTCGCCCGCGACACCAGGGTCCTGAGCGTCGCCCAGGAAGGCAACGCGGTCACGATCGAGATCGAGGATAAGGCGACGCTGGGCGGGACCGCGCATCTCAGCCTCGTTTTCGACGCCTCGACCTTCGCGCTCAAGCAATGGACGGTGATCGACGCGCAAGGCTTCCAGACCGTCGTCACGCTTTTCAATCTCGACCTGACCGCCAGACCCGACGCAGGGCTGTTCCACATTGACGAATTGCCGGCCAACCAGCCCGGCAATCGCCGGAAGTGACGGCGCCGGCTGTGGGCAATCGCCAGGCGCGCCTTGCGCTCCCTGCATC
Organism: uncultured Alphaproteobacteria bacterium; assembly: GCA_963794155.1. GTDB lineage: Bacteria > Pseudomonadota > Alphaproteobacteria > Rhizobiales > Beijerinckiaceae > Roseiarcus. The sequence goes on from CAWCCX010000018.1 coordinate 395,224, forward strand.
AGCCGGGCAAGGGGCTTCATCTGCGGTCCGGAGCTGCACATGACGTTTTCCATCGCCACCTGGAACATCAATTCGGTGCGTCTGCGCATCGATCTTGTCATCCGGTACCTCGCCGAGCACCGGCCAGACGTATTGTGCCTGCAGGAGACGAAATGCCCGGACGCCAATTTCCCCTATGCCGCGTTCCGGGACGCCGGCTATCCGCATATCGCGATCCACGGGCAGAAGGGCTATCACGGCGTGGCTATCATTTCGCGGGTCCCGTTTGCGACGTCGCGGAAGCGCGACTTTTGCGCCAAGGGCGATGCTCGCCATCTGCATGTCGTTCTCGGCGATGAGGCCCACGGGCTCGAACTGCACAATTTCTACGTGCCCGCCGGCGGCGACGAACCGGATCCCGAGATCAACGCCAAATTCGCTCACAAGCTCGCGTTCGTCGACGAGATGGCGGATTGGGCGAGGGAGGACCAGCCAGCCTCAGGCCGGTCGATCCTGGTCGGCGATCTCAACATCGCGCCGCTCGAACACGACGTCTGGAGCCATAAGGCGCTCCTCAGCGTGGTCAGCCACACACCGATCGAGGTCGACAAATTGCGGCGCGCCCAGGCCGCCGGCCCCTGGGTCGACGCCTTGCGCAAATTCGTGCCTGACGACCAGAAACTCTACACGTGGTGGAGCTATCGCTCGCCCGATTGGTCGAAGGTCAATAAAGGTCGCCGCCTCGACCACATCTGGGTGAGCCCGGCGCTCGCCGACGCCGTGCGCTCGATGCGAGTCCTGCGCGACGCCCGCGGCTGGACCCGCCCCTCCGATCACGCGCCGGTGATGGCGCAACTGGCGCTTTAGGTTGCGCGACCGCCATAGCGGCCGGGAGGAACAATGGCGTGGCGACTGGTCAATTGGGCGGCGAGTCTCGTGCTGGCTCTCATCGTCGTCGCGACGCTCGCCGGCGCGTATCTCCTCTATCGCGCCATGCCCGCCTATTCCGGCGCCGACAGGCTTCCCGGCCTTTCGGCTGACGTTCGCATCTGGCGCGACGCCCACGGCGTTCCGCACATTTTCGCCGCGTCGATGGACGATGCGGCGCGCGCGCTCGGCTATGTCCATGCGAGCGAGCGGCTGTTTGAGATGGAGATCATGCGCCGGGTCGGTCAGGGACGGATGGCCGAAATCCGGGGCGCGGATCTTCTGCCGGTCGACAAGTTTATTCGCACGGTTGGCTTCTACCGCGAGGCGGGGACGAGCTTTTCCGCGCTTTCGCCCTGGGCGCAAAAGCGGCTTCAGGCCTATGCCGACGGCGTCAACGCCTTCCTTGCGAGCCGCCCGCTCCCACCCGAGTTCCTCCTCGTCGGCGACCGTCCGGAGCCTTGGACGCCGGCCGACACGCTGGTCATCGCCAAGATCGAGGCCTATCAGCTGTCGCAGAACTACAAACTCAAGCTCCTGCGCGCCCGTCTCGTCGACAAGCTCGGACCCGAGCGGGCGAACTGGCTCTTTCCCGGCGCCCGGCCGGGGGAGCCAATCACCACTCTGCCTTCGATCAACGAGAAGCACGCGCTCGACGAAAGCCTCGATGACGAGATCGCGGCGCTGACTGGCATCGGCAAGGGCGCCTCAAACGAATGGGTCATCGCCGGATCGCGGACCGAAACCGGAAAGCCGATCCTCGCCAACGACCCGCATCTCGAACTCGGCGCGCCGATCCTCTGGTATCTCGCCCGCGTCGTGACGCCGGAAGGATCGGTCAAGGGCGCGATGTTGCCGGGCGCCCCGGTGTTCGTCCTCGGCCAGAACGATTCGATCGCCTGGGGACTGACGACCGCGGATTCGAATGTTCAGGACCTTTTCCTGGAGACCGTCGATCCGAATGATCCGTCGAAATATCTCACCCCCGACGGACCGAAGCCGTTCGAGACCCACGAAGAGACGATTCGCGTCAAGGACGGCGCTGACGTCAGGCTCACGATCCGGACCACCCGGCACGGTCCGGTCCTGTCCGACGTCAACGCCGATCTTTCTGACTTCGCCGGGCCGGGAAAGGCGGTCGCCCTCGCGTTCACCGGCCTCGGCGACCACGACACGACTGCGGAAGCCTTTTTGCGGGTGAACGCGGCGCGAAACTGGGCCGAATTTACGGATGCGCTGCGGCTCTACCAGACGCCGACGCAGAATTTCGTCTATGCCGACGTCGAAGGGGACATCGGCTTCCTGAACCCCGGCCTCGTGCCGGTGCGAAAGTCCGGCGACGGGCTGGTCCCGGTCGATGGCGCGTCGGGCGCCTTCGACTGGATCGGAACGATCCCGTTCGATCAATGGCCGCGACTGCACAACCCGGAGATCGGCTTCGCCTTCAACGCCAACAACGCCAATTTCCCCGACGATCACGAGCCCAGTTTCGGGCAGGATTGGGAAGAGAATTTCCGCGCTCGCCGGATCCAGCAGTTCTTCGATACGATCGACAGGCACAGCCTTGAGACTTCGGCTGCAATGCAGGCCGACCACCTCTCTCTGGACGTCAAGGATATGCAGCCGTTCATCGCCACGATCGCGCCCAGCGACGATCGCGCCCGGCAGGCGAAGGCGATGATCCTGGGCTGGAACGAGGTCATGGACAAGGACCGCGCCGAGCCTTTGATCTACACCGCTTTCTTAAGATCTCTGCACAAGGTCCTGATCGAGGACAAGAGCGGGCTTTCGATGCGAGAGAAAGGCCCGTTCGCCGCAACCACCCTCGTATCTCTCATGCGCGACCATGCCGGTTGGTGCGACTCCGCCGACGCCCCCGATCCGGACTGCCGCAAGGCGCTCGGCCGGGCTCTCGACGACGGACTGGCGCTCCTCGTCCAGCGCGACGGCCCCGACATGAAGGACTGGCGCTGGGGCGCGGAGCACAGAGCGATGTTGCAGCACCAGGTCTACGCGCATGTCCCGCTGTTCGACCGGCTGAGCGACCTCAGCGTCGCCTCGAGCGGCGGCTTCTACACCCTCGATCGCGGCGGCGGCTCCGATTCCGCCGCCATGCCGTTCGCCCGCACCCAGGGCGGCGGGTTTCGCGGCCTTTATGATCTCAAGGAGCCAAAAAATTCCCGCTTCGTGATCGCGACGGGCGAATCCGGCCACATTTTTTCGCGCCACTATGGCGACCTGGTCCCGCTCTGGAACGACGTCAAGTCGATCACGCTCTCCGGCTCCGAAGACGAACTCAAGACCTCCGGCGCCGAGGAACTGACGCTCTCGCCGTAGCGGAGCACGGCCTCGGCGAGAGGCGGCTCAAACCGTGTTTCGCGAGCCGGCGATTTCAAGTACGAGTGAAATTATCGACCGATGGTCCTTCATTTCCTCGAAGTCGCCGCTCTGGCGTTGGTGCTCGCCTTTGCGGGGCTGGTCGGCTTCGTGCGCTACCTCTTGCGGCCGCGGCGCGCGCGCCTCGACCGGGCGCTGGCCAAACTGCCGGTTGAAGAGGTGACCATTCGCTCCCGCTCCGGGGCGACGCTCGCCGGATGGTTCGCGGCAGGCGAAGGCGCGGGCGGGGTGCTTCTCCTCCACGGCGCGAAGTCGAACCGGCTAGCCCATGTCGAGCGAATGCGGATGCTCGCGGACGTCGGCTACGCGACGCTGGCGATCGACTTTCAGGCGCATGGCGAAAGCACCGGCGATTGCATCACCCTGGGCCAGCGGGAAGCGCTCGACGCGCGCTCGGCGCTCGCCTGGATGCGCGCGCGGATGCCGGGCGAGCGTCTGGCGGTGCTTGGCGTATCGATGGGCGGCGCGGCGGCGCTGGTCGGGGACGAGCCTATCGGCGCCGACGCGGTGATCGTGGAATTGGTCGGCGCCGACCTCGCCGCGGCGGTGTCGAACCGCCTTGCTCTCACGATCGGCGCCGGCGCCCGGGCTTTGACCCCGGTCGTCCTCTTGGCGCTCCGCGCCGCGGGCGGCATCCGACCTCAATCGTTGCGGCCGATCGATGGGATCAGCCGCCTGCGGGCGCCGGTCCTTGTGCTTGCTGGCGCTGATGACCGGAAGGCCGCCAGCGAAGACAGCCGGGCGATGTTCGCGCGCGCCAATCCGCCCAAATTCTACTGGGAGGCGCCGGGCGCTGGGCATATCGATCTCGCCTACGCCGGCGGCGCGGCCTATCGCGAGCGCCTGCTCGCGTTCCTCGCTTCGAGCCTGCGCGCCGGCGCCAATCCCGACGCCGTTTCCGGCTGAGCCTTCTTCGCAACCATCTGTCGCGGCGACCCAGACGCGCCCAGGCGCGAGGAGAGGGTCACGCTGTCGGCTTGCGCCGCCTCTTCGGCGCGTAGGGGTTGTCGCCGCTCGCGCGCATCGAGAGCCGGATCGGCACCCCGAACAGGCCGAAAGTTTCGCGCAGACCATTGACGAGATAGCGCTTGTAACTCTCGGGAATGCTGGCGACGGGGTTGCCGAAGAGGATGAAGAACGGCGGACGCGCCTTGGGCTGGGTGATGTAGCGAATCTTGACCCGTCGCCCGGACACGGCCGGCGGCGGCGTCGAGTTCGACGACCGGCGCGAGCCAGCGGTTCAGCCGTCCGGTGGAGATGCGCGTATTCCAGATCGCGTCGGTGGCGATGATCGCCTCCATCAGCTTGTCGAGATGGGCGCCGGTCAAGCCCGAGACGGGAATGACGCGTGTTCCGCGCAACTGGGGCAGCAGCTCATCAGCCTCGGCGCGCAATTCCCGCGCCTTATCGCTTTTGTTGTCGACGAGGTCCCATTTGTTGAGACCGATGACCAGGGCCCTGCCCTCCTGCTCGACCAGATCGGCTAGCGTCAGATCCTGCCTTTCGAACGGGATCGTGGCGTCGAGGAGCAGCACCACGACTTCGGCGAACCTGACCGCCCTCAGCGCATCGGCGACGGCGAGCTTCTCGACCTTGCCGACGACGCGCGAGCGCCGGCGCAGGCCCGCGGTGTCGAAGATCTTGAGCTTCCGCCCGCGCCACTCGGCATCGAGGCCGATGCTGTCGCGGGTGATGCCTGGCTCGGGGCCGGTCAGCAGGCGATCCTGGCCGAGGATGTGGTTGATGAGCGTCGACTTGCCCGCGTTCGGCCGGCCGAGCACGGCGATGCGCAACGGCTTGGCGAGGTCGAGCTCGCTCCCGTCCTCCTCTTCGCCGAGGACGAGCGGCTCTGCGACCTCCTCCTCGTCCGGGTCAAGGCGCGCGGAGGCGGGCAGGACTTCGATCAGCGCGTCGTAGAGTTCGCCCAAGCCTTCGCCATGCTCCGCGGACAGGGGAACCGGATCGCCGAGGCCGAGGCTGAAGGCTTCATAGGCGCCGTCGCGTCCCGCGAGGCCCTCGGCCTTATTGGCGATGACGATGATCGGCTTATTGGCCCGGCGCACCGCCGCTGCGAAATGCCGGTCCGCGGCGGTGAGGCCGGCTCGCGCGTCAAAGACAAACAGAATTGCATCGCAATCGGCGAGCGCAGCTTCGGTCTGCGCCCGCATGCGCCCGGCGAGCGTTGCGGAATCGCCCTCTTCGAGGCCCGCGGTGTCGACGATGGTGAAGGCGAGATCGGCGAGCCGCGCGTCGCCCTCGCGGCGGTCGCGGGTGACGCCGGGCTCGTCGTCGACCAGCGCCAGCTTGCGGCCGACCAGCCGATTGAACAGCGTCGATTTGCCGACGTTCGGTCGGCCGATGATCGCGACCCTGGCGCTCAATCTCGCCTCAAACCGGTTCGGCCGGCGGGGACCGGCGGCGGGAACTACTTCGCGGCGGTCCGGTTCGCGGCCACGAGTCCGAGCCAGCGGTTCGCCAGTTGCCGTTCGTCGGGCGAAACCTCAGGATCGCCGAGCACGAGATCGAGCTCTTTGGCGGCGTCGTCATAGTCATTGCGGGCGAGCGCCGCCGCCGCGAGTTCGAGCCGCGCAATACGCCGAAAAGCTCCGTCGCCGGCCGAAAGGCCGGTGAGCGCCGCCTCGGCTTTCTGCTCCTCGCCCGGAATGTCGAGCCTGATGAGCGCCGCGCGCAGGCGGGCGCCGTCGCGCAGAAGCGGATCGATCGCGGCGTCGCCGGCAACCGCATCGAAAGCGGCGGCCGCCCCCTGCGGGTCGGGCTGCGCCTTGGCGCCGGCCGCGGCCATTTGCGCCAGCGCCCGATAGCCGCTCGGGCCTTCGCCCGCGATCTTGTCGAAGCCCGCTTTCGCCTCGTCGAGCTTGCCGCCCTCGAGCGCGGCGAGCGCCTGCTGGAACTGGTCGCCGGCCGACTGCCGGGCCTTTTCGGCCTCATACTGCCAATAGCGAAAGCCCGCCGAGGCGAGCACGACGAGGGCCGCGCCGGCGAGGATCAGGTTTTGGTATTTCTTCCAGAATTCCGCCGCCTTGTCGCGCCGGACTTCCTCGTCAACTTCCTGAAAGATGTCGCTCATGCCTGTCGCTCGAAAGTACGCACGCGCGCCCTTCGGGCCGCGCAGGCGTTTGGCGAATTTGGGGCGGACTATCATAAGGGGACGGCGAAAGCGAGCGCGAGGCTCAGAGGCGCCCGGACATCGACGAAAGTGGTGCGCTCTTTGGCCGCGCCATCCCCTCTTGATTTAAGTCAATGACCGGCGCACTCGTTGTTGTCAGCTTGCGGGCTGCGCCGCGGTTCGCGCGCCGGCGCCCAGCGACGCCGCAATAGCATGATAACGCGGTCCGCATGGGAGAGAAAAAATTCTCGGAGAAGCGAAGATGAGCGATCAAACCAGACCAGACCACGTCAGCCGTCGCACGATCCTCATTGCCGCCGCCGGCGCGGCGCCATTGCTGACGCTGATGAGCGGCAGCGCGGAAGCGAAAATGGCGCAGAGCTCTGTGAAATATCAGCCTACGCCTAAGGACGGCAAACAATGCGACGGGTGCAATCTCTTCGTCGCTCCGAACGCCTGCAAGTCTGTCGCCGGCGACATCTCGCCGAAAGGGTGGTGCGCGCTTTGGGTGAAGAAGGCGGCGTGAAGCTCCCGGTCCGTGTTGCGCTCGAATTTTTTTGTGTGAGAGCGTGAAACTATGCGACAAATGATGATCGAATGATTCGACCGCAACGCCTGCAGGCAAAGCGGACGTTGCGGTTCAGGGCGCGAATATTGAGGGGCGCTCCATGAACGCAGAGGCGAATGGGTCAAGCGGGATCTCGCTGGGCAGGATCAGGCCGGCGATGTCCGCATTCGCTCTCGGCTTCGGGGCGCTCATCGTCGCTGCGGCGGGATTTATCGCCGCCGGCGTCGGACCCGCTGAAGCTCTGCCGAGCTACGCCCGCCAGACCGGCCAGCCCTGCGCGGCGTGCCACACCGCCTTTCCCGAGCTGACCCCCTTCGGCCGGCGCTTCAAGATCGGCGGCTATACGATGGGCGGCGGCGACTGGAAGGGGCCGCCGGTCGCCGCGATGTACATGCCCAGCTTCACCCACACGCAGTCGAACCAGGACTCGCCTCCAGCCCCGGGACTGCACACCAACGACAACCTCGTGTCGCAGCAGATCTCGGGTTTCATCGCCGGCCAGCTTTACGGCAATCTCGGCTCGTTCATCCAGATAACGGGCGACCCGACCGTATCGGGAACCGCGTTCCTGGACGCTTCCGACGTTCGCTACGCCGACACGCTGAAGCTGTTCGGCAAGGACACGATCTGGGGCATCGACGCCAACAATACGCCGACGGTGGAAGACCCGTGGAACACCACGCCCTCATTCGGCTGGCCGCAGATTTCCTCCACCATCGCCCCCGCTTTCGGCCCGCCGCTGACCCATATTGAAGACGGATACGGCCAGATCGTCGGCGGCGCAGGCGCCTACGTGTTCTGGAACGACATGCTGTACGCAGACATGACGTTCTACAAGGGACTTCCGGTTCCCGCGCTGCAGGCTTTCAACACCGGCAATTCGACGACCGATGCGCTGTCGAACGTCGCGCCCTATTGGCGCCTCGCCATAGAGCCGCATTGGGGCGATCTCTATTGGGAGGTCGGCACGTTCGGTATGTATGGACAGATCACTCCCGGTCGCCAATATGGCTACGGTACCGACAACTATCTCGACGTCGCGTTCAACTCGCAAATCCAATATGCCGGCGATCAATACAGCGTGACCGTGAAGCTGACGGACATCATGGAATGGCAGAAGCTGAACGCCACCTATGGCATGGGCGGCTCGTCGAACCTCAGCAACACGCTCAACAGCTTCAAGGCCAACGCCTCGTTCGTCTGGGATCACACCTATAGCGTCGGCTTCGGCTATTTCAACATCGCCGGCTCCGGGGACTGCAACCTCTATGGGTCGGGCAACAACGTCAATTGCACTCCCACCAGCATCGGCGAACTCAATAACAGCTACATCAGCAGTCCGAATGGCAACGGGCTGATCCTGGACCTCGCCTACCTCCCCTTCAGCCACGGCGCGCCGTTTCCCTATTCGACCTGGAACGTGCGCCTCGGCCTCCAGTTCACGGAGTACCTGCACCTCTATGGCGGCACGACCAACTTCGACGGTTCGTATCTGGGCGGCACGCATAACGCGCAGGGCAACAACTCCGTGTTCGCCTATGCGTGGATCGCATTCTGACGCAATGGCGCCCGGCCTGAATGCAAGGCAAGCGTGCGCGGGCATGGAGCGAATCGCAGGCGCTTGAGGGGCGGCGGCCGGAGTTGAAGTTGGCGCGCCGAAATGGGAGAGAACATGTCAGCGAGGGCCGATTTCCAAAGCGCTTCCCGCGAGGGGCGGACCGCTACGGGAGGGCGAGGGATTATCGCCGCTTTCGCCCTCCTCGCGTTGATCGCGTCCAGTTCGCAGGCCTTCGCCCTCATAATCCCGATCCAGGCCACTCTGACGGGCCCCGGCGAGGTGCCTTCGAACAACAGTCCCGGAAAGGGGCTGATGGTAGGAACGTTCGACACCGACACCAATACGCTGACATGGACGGTCACCTATTCGGGCTTGTCCAGCCCCGTGATCGCCGCTCACTTCCATGGGCCGGTCTCCTATCTTGGGCTGACACCGGAAGAGAACGCGCCGATTCAGGTTGGAACGCCCGGCGATCTCGCCAGCCCGTTCCACGGCGTGGCCAAGATCGACGATGCTCAGGCCAAGGACCTGAAGGACGGCCGATGGTATTTCAACGTCCACACGAAAGATTTCACCGCCGGCGAAATTCGCGGTCCCATCGTCCGCAGATGAGGCTGGCATATCCTTGAAGTGACCGGACAAAGTCACTGAGCGGAATGGCTGACCCCAACGCTTAACTCAACGGCTGACGCCCGGTGGGTGATTTTTGCGCGACGGGCACACTGGGCGTCAGTCGTGACGAGTTGTTCCGTCCCAAGCTTGAGTCACGCCCAAATCAAAATGGGATTCCTTATTCTCCGACAGACTCTAGACAGTCGCGGTTTTTGCGAATGGCGATCCACCACAAAACCCGACGCTTGCTTGCGGTCATAGCCTTAAACGCCGGGGTCGCTTTGTGGCGTGCGGACGCCATGGCGCAATCGGCAATTGTCGACGAACTGCGTCCCCTGTACGCCAATAGCGACGACATTCGGGACGGCAAGGAACTCGCGGATTCGACATGCGCGAAATGCCACGGCGCTGACGCCGTCAGCACGTCCGGTGGCGTCCCGAATCTGGCGGGTCAGCGGCCCTCCTATGTCTACCGTAAATTGAAAGCCTATCAGCGCGGCGATCCCACGAGCGGCGGCGAAGCTCACGACGTGAAGCTGATGAAGTTCTTGAGCGACGAGGCGCTCGCCAATTTGGCTGCCTATTACGCGAGTCTCGATCCCGCCTCGCCCGCCGATGCGCCGGCGCCGAAATATGTCGATCCGGTTGCGGCCGGCAAGGCGGCGGCAGAGCCTTGCGCGAAATGCCACGGCGAGATCGGCGTCAGTCACAAGGCGGGCGCGCCAAGTTTGATCGGTCTTCATCCGAAATATCTCGTGGAGACGATGCAGTCCTTTAAGAGCGGCGACCGCCCGATCGGCGAGAAAAACCAGGACATGAAGAAGGCGCTCGACGCCCTCTCCGATCAGGATCTGCAGCACATCGCTCTGTATTACGCGCTGCAGAGCGAGAATGTGACGCGAGCGCAGACTCCGAACGGGGGCGGCGCGCCGGTCGCCAAGGAAGCCCTCGCGCCCTGCGTCAAATGTCATGGGGAAGATGGAATCGGCGACAGCCCGATAACGCCAAGTCTCGCCGGCCAGGACCTGACGTACATGGTCAACGCGCTTCGCGCCTACAAGGATGGAACTCGCGACGATGACACCATGACCCCACGAGCCAAGAAGCTCGACGATGTAGCGATGATGAGCCTATCGGCCTATTACGCGGGACTGGATCCCAAGCCGGTCAATATCCCGAGGCCGTTAAGTCCTGATGAGTGGGCCGAGAAATGCGATCGCTGTCACGGCTGGAACGGCAACAGCACGCGCCCGGAGGTGCCCGCCCTGGCCGCGCAACGCCAGGACTATCTCGAAGGCGCCTTGAGCGCCTATCAGTCCGGCGCCCGCAAGAGTTCGGCGATGACGGCGATGTCGAGCATCCTGACGCGGGACGATATCAAGGGACTCGCCGCGCACTATGCCCGTGAGAAAGCCCGTCCCGTGGTCTTCGTGCCGATCCCGAGCAAGTGAACCCCTTGGGCGGGCGCTAAGCGCGCAAAGCTTGCCTCCCTGATCGCTCTGCGCAATCGATGGATAAGATCATGAGAGATGAAGGCCCTCCCCATAGACTCTATCGCCACTATTCCGAGCTCCCATACAGCATCCGTGTGCTTTTTACCTGCGTGCTGCTGATTCTTGGGTTGGGGTATCTGTTCGCCCTGTTGAACATTTATTTCACCTATGCGGGACGGGCCGGAGGCAGTCCGTTTATGCTTTCCTACGAAGACATCGTGGTCGCGTATTCCGGTACTGGAAAGGGGTCGATTCTGGAAGGCGCTCTGAGCGGACCCATGTCGTCCATGCTGCCTTCGGACGAGCGAGCGATTCTCTTGTCCTGGGTGCGCGAGGGCGCGGCGCAACCGGCCTATGACGTTGCGATCAAGCCCATCGTCGACAGGCGATGCCTGACTTGCCACGACGGCCGCAACCCGCACCTGGCCAATATGTCAGATTTCGATAACCTCAAGAAGGTGACCGCGCTCGACACCGGCGCCTCCATCGCGACTCTGGTGCGAGTTTCCCACATCCACTTGTTCGGGGTGACGTTCATCTTCTTCATCGTCGGGCTTGCGTTCACCCATGCCTATGTGCGCCCGGTCTGGTTCAAGTGCGCCGTCATCGCCGCCCCGTTTGCGGCGATCGTCATCGACGTCAGTTCCTGGTATCTGATCAAGCTTTTCCACCCGTTCGCGTGGGTCGAGATCGGCGCTGGAATGCTGATGGCCGCTTGCTTTGCCGTGATGTGGCTGACAACGATGTATCAGATGTGGTTCTCGAAACCGCCGGAGGCTATCCTCCGTCGCATGGGCGGCGATATTCCGGTTGTCGGCTAGCGGAGAGGACAATTTGGAAATGGCAAAAGTGCGGCTTTATTCTACGGAAATGTCGCGGCGCAATTTGCTTCAGGACTTCGCGCGCGCCGCCGTCGGCGTCGCCTTGGCGTCCGCAGCCGACGAAGCCTGCGCGGCCAAGCCCAAGAAATCGCAGGCCGATGTCGCCTATCAGGATTCCCCGCATGGTGCAGAGAGATGCGAAACTTGCGTGCCGTTCCTCCCGCCTGACCAGTGCAGGACGGTTGTAGGCCCCGTGAGCAGGCAGGGTTGGTGCAAGATCTACACGGTGGCGTAATGAACGATCCAAGATATTTCTTGCCGATGCGCGCCGCTGTGAACGGTCGGACGTGATGGCCCTTCCCGGCCTCGGCAGCGCGAGGGATATCGACGACGTCATTGCCTATATCACCGGGAGCCAGTGAGCCAGGCAGCGCCGCAGATCGCCGACGAATGACGAATAGAGCGGAGACCTGAAGTTTTTACCGGCGATGTTCGCCTGCCCGCGGGCCGGCCAGATTGATGATGCGGGTCTACGGATTTGAAAGCGATGCGGAGCGAGCGCCGCTTGCCGAAGCCCAGACGGCGGCGCAGATTGGCGAGAGCGTCGGCTGCTTGTCCGCCGGACGTCGGGTCGGACGATTTCAGTCCTTGAGATATTTCCTCAGGGTGTCGCCCGCAGCGGAAAGGATTGACTGATGCAAACTTCCTCGAAGCCCAATCGCGAACCGGGGCTTTGGCTCAGGCTTGCGCTCTCGTGCGGCGCTCTCGTCCTTGGATTCGCGCTTACTGCGCCCGCGGCGATCGCGGCCACCGACGATCAACAGCACGAGGCGTCTCCCGGCGCGGCAGGCAGCGGAGCCGCAGGCGGTCCAGGAGCGAACGGCGGAGCAGGCAAAGCCGTCAATCGGACCGATCTCACGACCTGCATGCCCGGGCAGGTCTGGGACCCCAAAAAGCACAAGTGCCTGCAGCGCCACAGCGGCGTCTTGCCCGACTCGGAGCTCACCGGATACGCCAATGCGCTCCTCAAAGCCGACCGGTTCGAGGAGGCGATCGACGTACTCGATTTGCTCGACAACCCGAACACCGCGACCGCCCTCAACTATCGCGGCTACGCGACCCGCAAGCTTGGGCGCACCGACCAGGGGATCGGCTATTACCTGCGGTCGGTCGCGCTCGATCCCGCGTACCCGCAGGTGCGCGAATATCTTGGCGAAGCCTATGTGATCGAGGGCAAGTTCGATCTCGCCAGGGAGCAGCTGGCCACGATCGAGAAGATTTGCGGCAAGGACTGCGTGTTTTACGGCGAGCTCGAAAAGGCGCTCAAGGACGCAAGCGCGCTCTGAGCGAAGGGCGACCGGCGGCGCGGAGCGGGTGCGCCAACCCGCGCTGCGAAAAATGAAGAGGGCGAGGATGCCGCGGCCGGAGTTCTCGTCTCCCGGAGACCCGTCGCGGCCGGCTGCGGCGGCCATCGACGGCGATCTCACATTCTTGCGCCGCTTCGCCGGGCCGCTCCTCCTCGTTGCGCGGGCGATGCTCTCCTACATTTTCCTCACCGACGGCTGGTATCAGATCGGCCACTACGCCGAAATCGGCGACTACATGAGCCAGAATGGCGTCGCGCCGGCCCTCCTGCCGCTCGTCATCCTCACCCATCTGGGCGGGGGAATTCTCGTGCTCGTCGGCCTCAAGACCCGCTGGGCGGCGATTGCGCTCATTGGCTTCTGCCTGCTCGCGGCGCTCTTTTTCCATATGAGCGCCGATCAGGCGAACGACTTCGGCAAGAACATCGCTATCGCCGGAGGTTTTCTTGCGCTGGCGACCCTCGGCCCGGGGCCCTGGTCGATCGACGGCTGGCGCGGGCGCGCCGGCTGACGGGAGGGATGGATTTGCCAAGAGGGAAGCACGACAAATAGCAGCAGATCACCGGAGGCCAATGAAGGCGCGCGCGAGTGCTAACGGCGAATAACCAGGAGACCTGAAGTTTTAATGACGATGTTCGCCGGCTTCGCGAGTCGCGAGGTCGAGTGTAGGGACTAGGATGTCATGCCGAACGATCGGCAACGCCGGAGCGGAGTTTCGTCGCCTGGCGCTTTTATGTGCGCGGGCCGACCGCTGATCGCCATCATGCTTCTGGCGACGCCAGTTACGCTTCTGGCTATTGGCCCGGCCCCCGCCGAGGACCTCACGCCTGTCATCTTGCCCGACCGCATCGACGATGTGCCCTCGACCCCGCTCGACCCGTTCCCGGTGCTCGACAATTTCGCCTGGCGCGCCTTCATCGCGCTCAACTGGCCTTCCCTCACCGACCCCGCGCATCGCGGAATCCCCGATCGTGCAAAGGCGCCTGGCGATCCCGGCCCGCGGGTCTGGGAGACCTTCAAATCCCGGTATGAACTGTTTCAGGTCGCGCCGGACGGGCGCCCTTCCGCTCCTCAGCCCTGGGCGACATATGACGCGCGCAACCCCTGCGGCGCTGGGGTCGACAGCCGGGCCAAGACGCTCGCGTCGTTCGAGCCGTTCCTGGATTTCAATCAATCCGCATTTCTTCCCGGCGTCGCCGCCAATCCGCTGGTGGCGCAGAATCGCACCTATGTTCGCTACGAGGTGCGCATCAACGAGCCCGAATATTCGGCGCTCGCGCTCAGCGGCTGGAGCCAGGGCGAGAACCTGCCTGATGCGGCCCATCCGGCGCATCTTCCCGCCGGTTCGATCGCCGTCAAGGCGGCGTGGCGCCTGCTCACCGCGGCGGATACGCCGGCGATCCGCGCGCGATATTACGTGGTCGAGAATGCGGAGGTCGTCGACGTCGCCGGGACGCTCGCCGCCGGGCGCGTCGTGTGCGCGAAAAGCGACGTGGCGCTGGTGGGCTTGCATATCGTGATCAAGACGAAATATCGGCCGCAGGGGATATGGAGCACCTTCGAGCACGTCGACAACGTGCCGCCGGTCGGTGCGGCCAAAGCGCGCGAGCCGGACGCCAGGGACGCGGGCGCACCCTATTCCTTTTTCGACTCGTCGAAACCCGACCTAGCCCTTTGGCCGGTATTCGGCTCGCCCGGCACGCTCCCCGTCAGCCTTGACAATCCACCCAAGCTCGACCCTGCGCCGATGCAAGTGGTGCGCCGGCATTCGATCCATCCGTCGACCATGGCGATGAACCGAGCCTATTGGGCGCTGCCGGGAATTCAGGGAACGGTGTGGGAGCACTACATGCTGGTCGCCAGCCAATGGCCGACCGTCACCCGTCCGGTCGATTCGCAAAACGACGGCGTCTATTTCCCGGGACTAACACTGCCGCCGGACACAGCGCGGGAGAATTACCAGTCTTCGGAGGCGGACGGGTCGCCGAAGGAAAACCTGGTCAACACGACGATCGAGACTTACATGCAGGATCCGCCGTCGAGCTGCATGTCCTGCCACCAGAGCGTCTCCAACGCGCTCGGGCGCGACTTCGTCGGCGTTCTCGCCAGTTTCCGCTGAAGCCAGGTTTGCGGGCATTCACTCAGCGTGGGAGACGAGCTTCGCGTCAAGGATGACGTAGTCGCCGCCGTCGAGCGCGAAGTCGACCGTGTCGCCGGGCCGGAGGTCGCGGCTCACCTCAGGGGCGCGAACGCGGAACATCATCTCCATCGCCGGCATGCACCCCATGATGTCGTTATGGGCGAGCGTTACCCAGCCGGTTCCGGGCTCGACCGCCTTGACGAGGCCGCGGCCATAGAAAATGCCTTCAGCCCCCGTCTCCTGCACCTCGGCGGCGTCGCTCGCCGCCAACGCGCAGACGATCAGGGGAAGCGCAAGCCTGAGCTTGGCGAATTGCATTTTCGCCTCCCTCGCCATGCTTCACCGCGCGAACTATGGCCCCGCGACACGCCCGGGACAAGCCGCCAGCTCCGCTAAGGTCGATTCGACCCGCTCGGCCGCCGACGGCGATTGACTGCGCGCCAATTTAGAATCATTCTAAATTCGACGGAGCGCGAGGACTGGCGCTTCGAGTGGCGATTCAGTCGGGAGGCGCTCATGGGTGAGTTTTTCAACAACAATTCCGGCGTCAGCCGCCGCTCTGTCCTTTTGGCCGCCGCGGGCGCCGCGCCGCTCGTCGCCCTGACCGGCGGGGAAGCGCAAGCGAAGCTGGCGCAAACCGCGGTCAAGTACCAGGCGGATCCGAAGGACGGCAAGCAGTGCGACGGTTGCAATTTTTTCGTCGCTCCGAACTCGTGCAAGATGGTCGACGGCGACATTGCGCCGACCGGCTGGTGCACCCTGTGGGTCAAGAAGCCAGCGTAAGGAGGCCTGCCTCAAACTGTTCTGTTGGCCGTTCGACGCGGCTCTCATCGCTATCGTTTGGAAGGAAAGCTGACTTGTCCGAATAAACTTAATTATCGGAGGCAGGAACATGACTCGTTTGCATGCCGACTCCCGATCCTCATTTCGATCCCCATTCGCTCTCCTTTTTCTGCTTCTAGCGGCGCTGCTCACTGGTCCTGCGAACGCTCAGACCGAATATCTCTACATTGCGAACTGGGCCAGCGGGCCCGGCGGACCTACCCCCGGAGCAATCGCGCAATTCAGCATCGGCGCCAATGGCGCCCTCACGCCACTGAATCCGCCCACCGTGGCTGCGGTCAATCCCACTTTTCTCACAGTCGACTCAAGCAGTCGCTACCTATACGCGTCAGGAGTTGGACCAAACGAACAGGTCGCGCAATTCAGCGTCGGTTCAAACGGCGCGCTCTCTCCGCTCAATCCTGCCTTCACGCCGAACCTGGTTAATTCTTGGTGGGTCGGCGCCGATCCGACGAAGGCATACCTCTACATTCTGGATGACGCCGTCGGGGGAGATATCGACGCGCCGCAACCCAGTTTCCTGCAGTTCGCGGTAGGGACTGGCGGTGCGCTCAACCCGCTTAACCCCGCCAGCACCCCGAGTTTATTGGTCCCGATTTCCGGCTTCAGCGATTTGTTCATCGATCCGACGGGCCGTTATTTGTATGAAATTGCCGTCGGGAACAGTGGCGGATATTACGTCGGCCAATTCAACATTGGTCCTGGCGGCTTGCTGGCGCCCGGTTTCAACTCCGTCCCAGGCGTCACTTGCCCGGATGAAATGGCGTTCGATGCGACCGGATCCTATGCCTATATCTTTGACATGGGCCAGAACTGCGCCGGGCCTGCCGCCATCTATCAATACAGCATCGGCCCTGGAGGCGCGCTTTCGCCGCTGAGTCCGCCAACCGCGCCGCTGGCGGGTTGGGGAACCGCGATCTTCGCCGGTTTCGCACGATCGGGCCCATACCTTTTCGCGGCAGGACGAAACTCAAACAGCGGGTTCATTCAGCCATTCGCCATAGGCAATTATGGGGGGCTCTCATCGCTCAGTACTATTTCCCTTCCTGGACCCCCGGCGACAATCGCCGCCGATCCTTCGGAGCAGTTCCTCTACACGCCCGTAAGATTGTCCAGTGGAATGGAGTTGTTAGCCTATTCGATCAGTTACAGCGGCGCGCTTACGCCAGTTCCAGGCCCGTCGATTGTCTCCCAGGCAGCCTCGGGTCCAATCATCGCCTTTTCGACGATAACCACCCCGCCAAACTGCCAGCTCAAGGCCGCATTCTGCTTTGGTCCAATTAAAGTCTTCTCCAATTTTTGTACCGAACATCCCGGCGTCTGCTCCTGCGGCCCTGCGACATGCTTCACGAACTTTCCGATCGGCATCGGCGCCTTGCAATGGGGCGACCCCACCATCGTGTTTAGCGGCGTCCTGCGCGGCGTCGATCCTGCGGCAGGTTGGGCCGTCTTCGACGCGACCCAAATCTACGCTCCCGCTTTGCTTGGGAGTGCGTCCGTAGGCCGGCTCTCGGTCTCGTTCAAGGCCGGGCAGTGGCCGGAGGGCTTCAATGTGGGGGACAGCCGGGTCGTGTTTGCTCGAGGGGGGATGCTGGGGGAAGCCTCGCGGCTCGCCCTTGTCACCGTGCTCGACGCAAGCCAGGCCGGAGGCATAGCCAAGAGCGCCGACCTCATCAATCTGATCGTCAAGGATGCCAGCCTTAAGCGAAGTCTCGATGAGGCGGCGCTCGTGGTGAGCGGGCGCCTTCAGGCGCTAACCCCGGGGGCGTCAAGCGGTGGAGTTCAATCGACTAATATAAGGCGACGATTGAGGTCGCCTCGGTTCTCAAAGGGACCCAGAGCCAAGGCGAACTGACCGTTTCATTGCCGGTCGGTGATCCAGGCGGCAGCGGCGGCGTTCTCGGTCTGAGGCCAGGAGATCAGGGCGTCTGGATTCTCACGGGAAACAATCCAGACTTCTCTGACATTGGGGCAGCTCACAGATTTCCTGTTGATCGATCAGTTGCCGGTTGTCCAGGCTCTGCTGAGCAGCGAGTAGCCGCCGTTCGGGGTCGGCGGACGCGCGGGCCCCGCGCGAGTGACGACCACTCAACCGCGGCGTTGGAGACGCGCCTCCGCTTCGATTTCGACCTTCATTTCCGGCTTGAGCAGCGCTTTGACGACCACAATCGTCGCTGCGGGGCGGATCGCGGCGAAGACTTCGCCCTGCACCCTCAAAACCGCCTCGCAATCGGCCGCCCGGGTGACGAACGTGCGCAGCCGCACGATATCGGCGAGCTCGCCGCCCGCCTCCTTCATCGACGGGGCGAAAGTCGCGTAAATGTTGCGGGTCTGCTCGGCGACGTCGTCGGGCATCGCCATCTTCGCATAGTCATAGCCGGTCGTGCCGGCGATCAGCACTTCATCGCCGCAACGAACCGCGCGCGAGTAACCGTAAAGCCTCTCGAACGGCGAGCCCGACGAAACGAGGCGGCGATCGGCCCCCTCGCCGTCATGCGAACTCCATGATCACCGCGTCAACGGCCAGGGAATCGCCCTCCTTGGCGAGGATCGCCTTGACCGTGGCGTCGCGTTCGGCGCTCAGCACATTCTCCATCTTCATCGCTTCGACGATGCAGAGCTGTTCTCCAGCCTTCACCTCCTGCCCGACCTTGACCGCGATCGCCTTGACGAGGCCCGGCATCGGGCAGAGCAGGAAACGCGAGCCGTCGACCCCCTTGCGCTCGATCATCAGCGCCGCGAGCGCCGCCTCGCGACGGGTGAAGACGCGCGCATCGACCGCGACGCCGGCATGGGAGAGCGCGTAGCCGTTGAGGATGGGGCGCGCCTGCACGGCGATCTCGACCCCGTCGACGGTCCCGCGCCACAACGGATCGCCAGGCGTCCAATCCGAATGAACCGCGACCCTGCGGCCGTCGGCGAACACGATCGAGAGACCGTCCTTCTTGGGGTCGATCTCGAGCTCGATCCGGCTCTTGTCCATCGCGACGACCCGCTTGAGCTCGAAGCGCATCTGCTCCGGTTCGCGCAACTGCCCCGAAATACGCCGCTTTCGGTCGTTGAGGGTGTGGTCGATGTGGGCGGCGGCCACGGCCAGGCGCAGCTCAGTGTCGCCCTTGGCGATGAGCGGATGGAAACCGTCGGGGAATTCCTCGGCGATGAAGCCGGTCGAGAGCCGGCCTTCGCGCCAGCGGGGATGCTGCATCAACGCCGCGAGAAAGGGAATGTTGTGGCGGATGCCGTCGATCACGAAGGCGTCGAGCGCGGTCGCCTGCGCATCGATGGCGCCAAGCCGATCGGGCGCGTGAGTGACAAGCTTGGCGATCATCGGATCATAATGGATCGAGATTTCACCGCCCTCATAAACCCCGGTGTCGTTGCGAACGGTCACTCCGCGCTTCGTGCCTTCGGGCGGCGGGCGGTATTTCGTCAGGCGCCCGATCGAAGGCAGGAAGCCGCGCGTCGGATCCTCCGCGTAGACACGGCTCTCGACCGCCCAGCCGGTGAGTTTCACGTCAGCCTGGTTCAGGCGCAACGGCTCGCCGGCGGCGCTTCGGATCATTTCCTCGACCAGATCGACCCCGGTGACGAGCTCGGTCACCGGATGCTCGACTTGCAGGCGAGTGTTCATCTCGAGGAAATAAAAGCTTCGGTCCTGCCCGGCGACAAACTCGACCGTCCCGGCCGAATCGTATTGCACCGCCTTGGCGAGCGCGACCGCCTGTTCGCCCATTTTTTTGCGGGTCCCCACATCAAGCAGCGGCGAGGGCGCTTCCTCGATCACCTTCTGATTGCGGCGCTGGATCGAGCATTCGCGCTCGCCGAGATAGATGACGTCGCCATGCTTGTCGCCAAGCACCTGGATCTCGACATGGCGCGGATTGACGATGAATTTCTCGACGAACACCCGATCGTCGCCGAACGACGATTTCGCCTCCGAGCGCGCCCGGGCGAAGCCTTCCGACACTTCCTGGCGGGAATTGGCGATCCGCATCCCCTTGCCGCCGCCGCCGGCGGAAGCCTTGATCATGACCGGGTAACCGATTTCGTCGGCGATCACGGCCGCCCGCTCAGGCGTTTCGATGACGCCAAGATAACCCGGCACCGTCGAGACCTTGGCCGCGTTGGCGAATTTCTTCGAATTCGATCTTGTCGCCCATCGCCTCGATGGCTCTCGGGTTGGGTCCGATGAAGACGATCCTGGCGTCGGCGAGCGCGTGAGCGAACGCGGCCCGTTCGGAGAGAAAGCCGTAACCCGGATGGACCGCCTCGGCGCCGGTCTCCTTGCAGGCGTCAACGATCTTGTCGATAACGAGATAGGACTGAGAAGCGGCCGACGGGCCGATCGCGACCGCCTCGTCGGCCATTTCGACATGCAACGCGTCTTTGTCGGCTTCCGAATAGACGGCGACGGTCTTGATGCCCATCCGACGCGCCGTCTTGATGATCCGGCAGGCGATCTCGCCGCGGTTGGCGATGAGGATCTTCTTGAACATCGGCGTCCCAATCGAAGGAAAGCCCGGGCTTTCCGATCGAGGGTTCTATTGGAAGGGCGCGGGCGCGTAAATGTCGGCTTGCCTTGCCGGCTCACGGAAAAACGGATCGACGGCGCCGCCGCCGGGACGGGTTCAATAGCAAACTTCGACCCGCCGCCAGGCGCCCTTAACACGCGCCCGGGTATCGTAGCAGCCGCTGGTCAGTTTGGGGTCGGGCCAAGCGAACGGCGGTCCCGGCCACGGAATTCCGCTGAAGCCAAAGTAGCCTGGTCCAACCCTCCAGGCGACGTGTTCCGGCGGGTAGCCGACCGGCTGCGCGAGGGCCTTGCCCGGCGGAGAAAGGACGGCAAGCGCGAGGATTGCAGCGATCAGCGAGGCTTGCGCTCTTGTCATGCGGAGAGTCTCCTCGATCGCGTTCAGCGGTTTCAGCCTAACGGCCCTCCGGGCCCGGCGACGCTATCCGATAACCCGCCCGACCCGCGGCGGCAAGGCGTCTCGCCGATCGCCGGCTATGGCCGGGCTAGCCGGTCGTAGCCGCGGGCAGCGGGTCGCTGACGCTCGGCCAGCCGCCCGAGGCGCGCGCCCTGACCGCGTCGAGGAACCACTGCGGCACGCTACGCGCTTCCGCCAGCACGTTGACCAGCGCGGCCAAAGCTTCGACCGACTTGCATTCGTCGACCCGGGTCAAAAGCCAGGCCGCTCGCTCTTCGCTGACCACGCCCACGGGCAAGTCCTGCCGCACATGCTTGGCTATCATTTCGACGAAGAACTCTTTCCATTCAGGCGCGTTGTCCATGTCGGCTCGGGCGACGGCGAACAGTTCGTCCGCCGCTTCGCGGGTCACTTCGTTGCCCGCGAACACTTCCCGCCTCAGCCAGGCGACATCCTGCGCGGTCACCCGGCGCCCAAGGATCATCGCGCTGATGATCGTGCGGCTCCTGTCGATTGCGAAACCCATCATACGCACCTGCTCTACCCCCGACCTGTCGGCTCTATCGGCCGGCCTTGATGTCGGAGCGAACCTGCGCTGCAATATTTTCCGGCAAGTGAATCCGGCCATAACGTAATGAAAAGCGTCGCGGCACAGTTAAACTTCAGCAAAGCGCCATGGTAACGCGAAGATGAAGGCGCTGTTAACGAATGGGTAATCAACGCTCCGCCAGTTCACGCCCTTGTCATTGGACCGGCGCCGCGCCGCGATTTAACCTGGCGCCACATGGGAATCACGATGAGGAGATTCGTTCATGAAAACCGCGCTTTCCGCGGTCGCCGTGGCGGCCGTTCTCGCTCTTGCGCCGCTCACCGGCGGGACCTACGCCGTCGCCGACAATTCAGCGCAACAGCACAGTCGCTTTAGCCCCGAAGACCGCGCCGCCTTCCTCGACGCGCGGATCGCCGCGCTCAAGGCCGGCCTCGAGCTGAGCGCCGACCAAGAGAAGAACTGGCCGCCGCTCGAGTCAGCCATGCGCGATCTCGCCAAGGAGCGGGCGGCCCGCTTCGCCGCCTGGCGGCAGAGCCGCAGTGAGGATCGCGACGAGGCCGGCGACGTCAGCCCGATCGATCGGCTCACCCGCGCCTCGGAGCGGTTGAGCGCCCGGGCCGCCGATTTGCAGAAACTCGCAGCCGCCGCCAAGCCGCTCTACGACAGTCTCGACGACAGCCAGAAGCGCCGGTTCGCTGTCCTTTTCCACGGCTCGATGGCCCGCGGGCATGGGCGCAACTGGCGCCGCGACGGCTGAGGGCGCGGCTCAACCCGCCGCTTTGACCGCCCGCATGCGCAAACGGGCGGCCCGCGCATAGGCCGCTCGCTCGCGAAGCTTACCAGTCTGCCGAGGGCAAAGCTCCGCAACTCGACCAGCCTTGGCCCGTAGCGCCGCCATCGCCCGACCGACTTCGTGCAAACTGCCTAACGCGCCTGCTGCAGGCGTCGTCCGCGTCGCGCCCGCAGAAGGCGACCAGCGCCGCATCTCATCTGTGGCGGGCCGGGACCGACTGTGTCACAATTGACGGCAAGGCCCCGGACGGGGTTGGGAAAAGGAGGAATCAATGGCCAAGGGCCAGATGCGCACCAACAAAGAGGCCAAGAAGCCAAAGTCGGATAAGCCGAAGAGTTCGGTGTCCGAGTACAAGAAGTCGCAGGGGGCGACGGGTCAGGCGCTAAACCCGCCGGGAAAGAAATCCTGAACCAGCAAAATCGCGCTTTGGCGGTCAACGGGCAGGCGGCGCCCAATCGCTGAAGCCCTTTCGGTCTGTCGATTTGGCGAGCGTTCGCGAAGGCTCGAGACGAAGGCCGCGCGCGTCCCTGTCCCCGACCCGTGCGCCGCGGCGCAGCGTCCGGCGACGTGTCGTCACAGTGGAATGTTGTCGTGCTTTTTCCAGGGGTTCTCGAGCTTCTTGTTGCGTAGCATCGCCAGCACGCGCGACAGGCGCTTGCGGGTCGCGTGCGGCATGATGACCTCGTCGATATAGCCGCGCTCGGCGGCGACGAACGGCGACAGGAAGGCGTCCTCGTATTCCTTGGTGCGTTCGGCGATCTTGGCCGGATTGTTGATGTCGGAGCGGAAGATGATCTCGACTGCGCCCTTGGCGCCCATCACCGCGATCTGGGCCGTCGGCCAAGCGAGATTGATGTCGCCGCGCAAGTGCTTGGACGCCATGACGTCGTAGGCGCCGCCGAAGGCCTTGCGGGTGATGACGGTGACCTTGGGGACCGTCGCTTCGGCATAGGCGAACAGGAGCTTGGCGCCGTGCTTGATAAGGCCGCCATATTCCTGCGCGGTGCCGGGCAGGAAGCCGGGCACGTCGACGAAGGTGACGATCGGAATGTTGAAGCAGTCGCAGAAGCGCACGAATCGCGCCGCCTTGCGCGACGCGTCGCTGTCGAGGACGCCGGCGAGCGCCAGCGGCTGGTTGGCGACCACGCCGACCGTCGATCCGTCGATGCGGGCAAAGCCGGTGACGATGTTCTTCGCGTGCGCCTCCTGGATCTCGAAGAAATCGCCCTCGTCGGCGACCTTGATGATCAATTCCTTGATGTCGTAGGGCTTGTTGGGATTCTCCGGGATCAGCGTATCGAGCGACGCGTCGATACGGTCGGGATCGTCGAAGCTCGGCAGCTTTGGCGGCTGTTCGAGATTGGAGGCCGGCAGGAAGTCGATCAGGCGCCGCATCTGCAACAAAGCCTCGACGTCGTTGTCGTAGGCGCGATCGGCGATCGAGGACCGCGTGGTGTGGACCAGCGCCCCGCCCAGTTCCTCGGCGGTGACGGTCTCGTTGGTCACAGTCTTCACGACGTCCGGCCCGGTGACGAACATGTAGCTTGTGTCGCGCACCATGAATATGAAATCGGTCATCGCCGGGGAATAGACGTCGCCGCCGGCGCAAGGACCCATGATCACCGATATCTGCGGGATGAGGCCGGAGGCGAGCACGTTGCGCTGAAACACTTCGCCATAGCCGCCGAGCGCCGCGACCCCTTCCTGGATGCGGGCGCCGCCGGCGTCGAACAGGCCCACGATCGGGGCCCGGTTCTTGACCGCCATATCCTGGATCTTGGTCATCTTTTGCGCGTGCGTCTCGCTGAGCGAGCCGCCGAACACGGTGAAGTCCTTGGCGAACACATAGACCGTCCGGCCGTTGACCGTGCCCCAGCCGGTGACCACGCCGTCGCCTGGAATCTTTGTCGCCTCCATGCCGAAATCGTCGCAGCGGTGCTGGACGAACATGTCGAACTCCTCGAACAAGTCGTGATCGAGCAGAAGCTCGATGCGCTCACGCGCGGTGAGCTTGCCCTTGGCGTGCTGGGCCGAAATGCGCTGCTGGCCGCCGCCCAGGCGAGCGCGGTCGCGGCGGGCGTCAAGGCGGGCGAGAATGTCCTTCATGGCGAGCCCTGTTTGGCGCCAGATCGGCGAGCGAAGCCGGCATAGCATGGCGGGCGGTTCGCTGGAACGGCTCTGGCCGCTCGACGCTCGCCGCAGGTTCCTCGCGAAATCGGATTGTGCGCATGCTGTCGATCGCCGACTTCGACAAGGTCAAAAAATTGGGCTGGAACTTAATTGCGTTCGGCAGGTTGGCGCTGCATGAGCAACGTCGCCAACCTTATCTACGATCTCGGCGCTCACAATGGCCAGGACTCCGAATTTTATTTGAAGAAAGGGTTCACCGTCGTCGCGGTCGAAGCCAATCCGGCGCTATGCGATAGCCTGAAGCAGCGATTCAGCCGCGAGATTGCCGTGGGGCGTTTCGTTCTCGTCGAGAAAGCGGTTGGAGAGCGCTTCGGCAAGGTGAAATTTTTCGTAAACACTGAACGCAGCATCTGGGGAACTACGGAATACAATCCCAGATACAAGGAACGCTCGAGCGCCAAAGTCTCTCCGAATTGGACCAAAACCGTCGTGCCGTCGATCCCGTTTTCATGGCTCACCGATCAATTCGGCGTCCCATATTACCTGAAGATCGACATCGAAGGCGCCGACGTTCTCTGCCTCGAGGACTTGATGAGGGAGGAGGAGCGGCCAAACTTCATTTCCATCGAGCGACAGCCGTTTCTATCGGACCAACTCAAGGAATTGGCGCTACTCAAGGCATTGGGATACACGCGATTCAAAATCGTCGATCAGAAGACAGTTATGCACCAACAGCCGCCACGGCCAGCGCGGGAGGGCATGTACGTAGACCATGAATTCGAATTCGACGCGACCGGGCTTTTCGGCGAGGAATCGCCGGGGCCTTGGCTCAGCTATAGCGAGGCGATCGCCTGCAACGCTGCAATCCAGACGCAAAGCAAGGGCTTAGGTCTGTGGAGACGAATACCCGGCTTGAACAGGCTCAGAGACTCGTGGGGCTCATGGTACGACTTCCACGCAGCGCTGCCGACAACGACTGACGCGGCGGGCGTCGAGGGAAGCGAGGATGAGTCTAATCCGCTTCGAGCTTCCAGCAGAAGAGCTTCCGAAGACGCGTAGCAGGAGGCGCGCGGCGCCCTAAACGCTGCGCAACGTTTGATCGGACCGGCACCGCAGACGAGGAGGATGTTCGTCATCCTGAGCGTTGTGGGAAAGAATTCGCCGCGCCTGTGCGCCTGCGTCCTGATGGGGTGGGCGGCCGTCGGCGCCGCAGCGGAAGCCGCGGGCCGTGACGATTCATCTGCCGCCAAAGCCGCTATTACCGAACGCCTCGTTCGCTGGACCGCCGCGTTCAACGCCAAAGATACGGAAGCCGTCTGGAGCCTGTTTGCTCCCGACCTCACCGACACGGTCGATGATATCGTGGACGGCTCCCGGGACCAGCTGTGCACGAACATCCGCGAGACGCTGGCGAAGCCGGGCCTCGCGTTGCGCTATGACGAACCAACCATCCACGAGGTTCTCCTATCCGGCGATCTGGCGGTCGTGCGGCTGACCTGGACCCTGACCGCGGAAAAGAACGGCGTGCGCGACGTGACGACGGACGAAGGAATGGACGTCTTCCGTCGCGCGCCGGATGGCGTCTGGTCGATCGCTCGCTACATCGCCTTCTCGACCCGGCCGAACGCGGCGCTGAAGGTGGGCGGCCCTCCGCCATGAGCAGTTTTCAGGCCGACGCTCTGGCGGCGAGGGCCGCCGCCTCGAACTCCCTCCGGCGCGCCTCGCGGCGCGCCGCCGCCTCCGCGTCCACGCCCCAGCGCTCGGCCTGAAAGTCCTCATCGACGTGCGCGGCCCCCCACGCCTCCTCGGGCGAAAGCCGCCCACGCGCGACCGCAAGCGCCAGGAGCGCCGAGCCGGTCAGCGTTGTCATGGCGCTGAGCGCGGCGAGCGCGACCGGATCGCCGAAATCCTCGATCGCCGCGCGGATCGCCTCGATCGACTTCCCCGGCTGCTCGACATGCGTGACGCCAGCAGCGAGGACAAAGCGCGCGCCGAGCGCTTCCGCCGCCCAGCGCAGTACGGGATCGAACGCCTCGGCTTGGCGCTCGACCAGCGCTTCCGGCTCCTCGGCGCGGTAGCAAAGGAGATCGGACCCCGCGTATTTCAGGATTTCCGCGCGCGTCTCCTGCATCGTGCGCGACACGCCGTCGATCGCCGCATTAAGAAGCCGGGTCAGCGGCATGTCGGCGGGATCGATCGCCCTGCCCTGCCGCCCCCATTCCTCGGCCACGCGCTCCATGAGAGGGAGGCTCGCGGCGACGAGCCGATTGCGGCCAGGCGTGCGGGCGACCCGCCCGTCGAGGACCAGCGCATAGGCTCCGCCTTCCGCCTCGCGCGCCTCCGCGGACTCGTAGAACCGGCTGATCGGCGCCGGGCGCATGTGCGCCTGGGCGGCGCGGATCGGATCGCGCGGCGCCTCACTCATCAGGCGCGTCCTCGATCGGATCGCGCTCGCTCTCGTCGAAGCCGAACATGGCGAAGCTTTTTTTCATGTGCTCTGGAAGCGGAGCCGTCACATCGATCGCGCCGCCGCGCGGATGGGGCAGGATCAGGCGGCGCGCCAGGAGATGCAGCTTAGGTTCGAGCCCGGGCGGAACGGCGCGCAACGGATCGTTGCGGGCGGGATCGTTGGCGGGCCGGCGATTGTATTTCGGGTCGCCGATGATCGGATGGCCGATCGCCTCGCAATGGGCGCGCAATTGATGCGTCCGTCCGGTGACCGGGCGCATCGACAGCCATGCGAGCCTGGGCGCGACTTTGTCGACGACCGCATAGAGGGTCAGCGAATGCTGCGCGTCTTTGTCGCCGTGCTTCACGACCCGCATCCGCTCAAGATCCGCCCTGCCCTTCCCCGCGTCGCGCGTTTCGCCCATGCCCTCACCCTTGGCGAGAAACATCGAGATGCGCCCCTCAGCCGGCTTCGGCACGCCCTCGACCAGCGCCCAGTAGATCTTGCGCGCGCCGCGCGAGCGGAAGATTTCGCCGAGCTCGGCCGCCGTCTTTCGCGACTTGGCGATCAGAAGCACGCCCGAGGTGTCGCGATCAAGCCGATGGACGAGAACCGGACGCTCGCCATTCCTGCCGGCGAGCGCCTCGAGCATGCCGTCGATGTGGCGCTTCGTCCCCGAGCCGCCCTGGACCGCGAGGCCGTAGGGCTTATTGAGCACGATGACGTCGTGGTCCTCGTAGAGCGTCATCGCCCGGATCGCTTCGCGGTCGCCGGGACTGGCGCGCCTGGCCGCCGGCCGCTGCCCCGCCGCTTGCCGGAGCGGCGGCACGCGAACGCTCTCGCCGGCCGCGAGCCGGGTAGAAACGTCCGCCCGCCGGCCGGAGACGCGCACCTCGCCCTTGCGCACGATCTTCATCAGGTGCGAATTCGAGATGTCCGGAAATCGCCGATGGAGCCAGCGGTCGAGCCGCATCCCGCTCTCGTCCTCGGCGACATTGTAGCGCGCGGCCTGCTCGGGCGACGCGCCTACTCCTCCGCTCGTCTTTTGCGTTTCGTGCATGGGTCCCAATAGCTCAGAACTATCGCCGGCAATAGGCCGCCGATCTCACGCTATCAGGGCTCCCCCGACCTCTCGGATGGAGCGGCGGCGGAGCGTAATCGCCAATCCCGTGGATAGCCCCTCATGGTGCGGGCGCGGCTCGCATGATAGAGTTCAAACTTCGTCTGCTCTTTCGCGGGTGATCGCCGTGGCTGCGACGAGCCTTGCGAGGGGACTGTTGTTTTCATGGCCGCCCCTTTCACTGAAGTCACCAACACGCCCGTCTCCACAATCGCAAAGTTGGAGAGGGGGGCTACGGCGGAGGAGGCCCTATCTTTCTTCGACAGCCTGCCGCCGATGGCCGCAATTGGGATGACCGGGTTCTGGAGAGGCGGCGGGCTTCGCACCGGCCATCCGCTTGACGGCATGCTGGAAATGTTCGGCTGGCGCGGCAAAAGATTCGACGGACCGGAAGCAGTGCATCCGCTTATCTTCGGCAAGCCCGGGGCGCTGTTTAGTGTCAATCCGTCGCTGGCGCCGCTCGGGCTCGTTCTACGTTATGGGCGATTCATCCGATCCACGGCCGTGGCGCCTATCGCCAGGGCCACGCTCGGATTCTTGCGCACGGACAAGCCAAAGGCGCGCTTGCGCATGACGGAGTTCCGCGGCGTTACGACTGCAACCATGATCTACAATTCGTTGCCAATCAATGACGTGTTCCGCAGCGTCGACGCGGGCACGGCGCTCGGACTCATGGACCGGCGGGGCGACGAGGCTCCGGGCTATTTCTACTTCGTGCTCCGTCGGGAGGGAGCCGCGACAGTTCCTCGCCCCAATGAGGCGACGGAGTCCGCCCACGCCGGCCAGCTTTCCTGACGCCCTCTCTTTACTCTAGAGCGAGAAGCCCCACATGGCCCATTTTCACGCCGTCGTCTGGATCGACCACAAGCAGGCGCGCGTTTTCCACTTCAACGTCGACGAGGCGGACAGGACCGTGATCCGGGATCACATCGTTCGCGACCTTCACTCCCGGGAGAAGCGCACGGGCCATAGGACCGAGGAGAACAAGCCGTTCTTCGAAGATGTCGCCAAGGCGATTGCGGACGCCGGCGCGATCCTGATCGTCGGCCCGGCGCAGGAGAAGGATTTCTTCGCCAAGTTTCTCTCCGAGAAGCATCCCGCGATCCGGGCTCATGTCGAGGGCGTGGAGAAGGCAGACCATCCAACCGACGGCGAGCTTCTTGACCACGCGCGCCGCTTCGTCAAAGCCGCCGACCGGATGCGGCCGCAGGCGTGAGGCGCGCGGGAGATCGGGAGGCGCGCGATGGCCTATGAGCTCTTCTATTGGCCAGGCATCCAGGGGCGCGGCGAGTTCGTGCGGCTCGCGCTCGAAGCGGCGGGCGCTCCTTATGTCGATGTTGCGCGCGGACGCGGACCGGGTCGCGGCATCGCCGCGCTGACCGCGATGCTCGAAGGGCGGGCCGCGCCGTTCACCCCGTTCGCGCCGCCGTTCCTGCGCGACGGCGAGATCATCGTCTCGCATGTCGCGAACATCCTCGAGTATCTCGGTCCCAAGCTCGGCCTCGCCCCGAGGCAGGAGGCGCAGCGTCTGTTCGCCCA
This sequence comes from uncultured Alphaproteobacteria bacterium, assembly GCA_963794155.1. GTDB lineage: Bacteria > Pseudomonadota > Alphaproteobacteria > Rhizobiales > Beijerinckiaceae > Roseiarcus. Next base: position 424,562 of record CAWCCX010000018.1, read on the forward strand.
TGGGCTGCACCTCACCATCACCGACCTCGTCGCCGAGGTTCACGACACCCACCATCCAATCTCGACCGAACTCTATTACGAGGACCAGAAGGCCGAGGCCAAGGCGCGCGCCGCCGCGTTCCTGAACGAACGGGCGCCGAAATACCTGGGCTATTTCGAACGCGTGCTCACCGACAATCCGGCGGGAAAAGCCCACGCCGTCGGCGACCGCCTCACGACCGTCGACCTGTCGCTGTTCCAGGTCTGGGTCGGCCTCGCCTACGCCTTCCCGCGCGCGTTTGCCGGCGCGGACGACCGTTATCCCGCCCTGGCCGCGGTTGCGGCCAAGGTCGCGGCCCACCCCACCGTCGCCGCCTATCTCGCCTCAGACCGCCGAATTCCCTTCAACGACTCGGGTATTTTCCGGCATTACCCGGAACTCGACCAGGCGCGGGCGAAGGCGGGGCGGCGGAAGGGCAAGCGTTCTGCTTTCGGGTAAGCTCTGGCGCCAAAAAATTCCCTGCTCCGGCGAAACAATTCCCTGCTCGGGCAGAAACAATTCCCTGCTCGCGCGAAAAAATTCCCTGCTCGCGCGAAACAATTCCCTGCTCGCGCCCCTGCGCAGCCCCTTGTTCGGACGCGCTTTTCTCCACCCGCATCGCGGCCTTCAGGCGAGGTTGGCGGACGGCGTCCGATTCCACCGATTCCCAATGCGCTTGGCGCAACGCTTCCCGAATGGGCGCTGGGCCGATGAGATCGGGTTACGCGCCGTCGCCGTCGCTTTCGCCACCGCGTTAACTATTGAGGCACGAGATGGGAGCCATCGGCGTTGACTCGAACATAACAAGAACATAAAATGAACTCCTCATGATCGAGGAGGTCAAAATGCACCCCGCCGCCCATGCCCTGCGCGACATCGCCGAACTCGCCGCCCTCGGCGCATTTCTTATCATGATCGCGCTTATCGCCCGCGCGTTTGGCACGTGACGCGGCGCAGTCACGCCGCCGAGCCTCCGCCAAGGCCGAACCCCGGCCGCTCCTATGGCTTTGTGGAGAGGCGCGCTTGCCGCTGTTGCTAAACAACTTGGCAATCTTTGTCGCTGAATCGTTGCCCGAACGGGCAAGCGAACAGGAGACGTCATGATTGGGTTTAGGCCGAGGCGCGCCATGGCGGCCGTCGCCCTAACGCTCGCCGGGCTGTTGTTGAGCCCGGCCGCCAAGGCGGGCGCGTGCGACGCGAAGAGGGCGCAATCGCTCGTCGGCAAGTCCTATTCGCCCGGGCTCGAAGAAAAGGCGCTGGCGCTCTCCGGGGCGTCCATGGCGGCGCACTTGGGCCAGGGGATGGCCGGGACGGCGGACTATCGCACCGACCGCGTGGACCTGTGGCTTGACCGTAAGGGTAACGTCGAATCCGTCTTCTGCGGGTGACCTCCCCGGCCCCTCGGGTCAAGCCTGAGGGCAGGCTTTCTCCCGAAGAGAACGGGAGCGCGCTGTCCACAGGCCGGCTCGACGCACGGGCGTCCGCTTGCGACAATAGCGGCATGGATTCGGAGCGCATGGATTCGTCGATCCTCAAAGCCGTCGGCTTCGTGCATCTGCACGTGCACAGCGCCTATTCGCTGCGCGAGGGGGCGCTGACGATCGAGACCCTGGCCAAGCTCGCCAAGGCCGACGCAATGCCGGCGATGGCGATCACTGACACCAACAATCTGTTCGGCGCGCTCGAGTTCTCGGAGAAGCTCGCCAAGTCGGGCGTGCAGCCGATCATCGGGGCGCAGACGACGGTCGATTTCGCCGACGCGGCGCCTGCTTTCTTGCGCGCGGTCGAGCGGGACAATGCGCGGGCCCCGATCGTGCTCCTGGCGCAGAACGAGGCCGGCTACCGCAATCTGATGCGCCTCGTCTCGGGCTTGTGGCTCGATCCGACCGACGGGGATGAGCCGCATATCCCGTTCGCCGCGCTCAAGGACAGCGACGGCCTGATCGCCCTCTCCGGCGGCCCGGCCGGGCCGATCGACCGGGCGTTGAGAGCCGGGCTTGGCGACGTCGGCGAGAGCCGGCTCAAGCGGCTCATGGAAACGTTCGGCTCGCGGCTCTATGTCGAGATCCAGCGCCACGGCCTCGATGCGGAGCGGGCGGTCGAGGCCGAGCTCATCGCGCTCGCCGACCGCCTCGGCCTGCCGCTGGTCGCGACTAACGAGCCCTATTTCGCCGCTTCGTCCGACTATGAGGCGCATGACGCCCTGCTTTGCGTCGCAGAAGGCGCGCTGGTGTCGACGTCCGCGCGCCGGCGCCTGTCGCCCGAACACCGGTTCAAGACCCGAGCCGAAATGAGCGAACTCTTCGCCGATCTACCCGAGGCGACCGAGGCGAGCGTCGAAATCGCGATGCGCTCGGCCTTCCGGCCGCTGACCCGAAAGCCGATCCTGCCGCGCTTTTCCGTCGCCAAGGGCGCCGCGGTCGACGAGGCGCCGGAGCTTAGACGCCAGGCGAGCGAGGGCTTGACCGCGCGCCTCAAGGCGCATGGCCTCGCGCCGGGACGGACGCCGGAAGACTACGAGAGCCGCCTCGCCTTCGAGCTCGACGTGATCGTCAACATGGCCTTCGCCGGCTATTTCCTCATCGTCGCCGATTTCATCCAATGGGCGAAGGCCCAAGCGATTCCGGTCGGGCCGGGGCGCGGCTCGGGCGCGGGCTCGCTGGTCGCCTGGGCGCTCACCATCACCGATCTCGATCCCTTGCGCTTCGGCCTCCTGTTCGAGCGGTTCCTCAATCCCGAGCGGGTGTCGATGCCGGATTTCGACATCGACTTCTGCCAGGAGCGGCGCGACGAGGTGATCGCCTATGTGCGCGAGCGCTACGGGGAAGACCGGGTGGCGCAGATCATCACTTTCGGCTCGTTCCTAGCCCGCGGCGTTTTGCGCAATGTCGGCCGGGTGCTCGAAATGCCGCTCGGCCAGGTCGACAAGCTCGCCAAGCTCGTGCCGCAGAACCCAGCCAATCCGGTGACGCTGAAGCAGGCGGTGGCGGACGAGGCGCGGCTGCAGGAGGCAGCCAAGGCCGACGAGAAGGTCGCGAAGATGCTGGCGATCGCCGAGCGGCTCGAGGGCCTTTATTCCAACGCCTCGACCCATGCCGCCGGGGTCGTGATCGGTGACCGGCCGCTGATCGAGCTCGTGCCGCTCTATCGCGATCCGAAGTCTTCGATGCCGGCGACCCAGTTCAATATGAAATGGGTCGAACCGGCCGGGCTGATGAAGTTCGACTTTCTCGGCCTGAAGACGCTGACCGTCCTCAAGCGGGCGGTTGATCTCGTGGCGCGGCGCGGAATCGCGGTCGATCTCGGCAAGATCCCGCTCGACGACGCGAAGACTTTCGAAGCGCTCGGTCGCGGCGAGGCCGTCGGGGTGTTCCAGGTCGAAAGCGGCGGCATGCGAAGGGCGCTCATGGATATGCGCGCCGACCGGTTCGAGGACTTGATCGCGCTCGTTGCGCTCTACCGGCCGGGCCCGATGGCCAACATTCCCCTCTACTGCGCGCGCAAGCTTGGCCGAGAAAAGGTCGAATACGCCCATCCGCTGCTGGAGCCGATCCTCAAGGATACCTTCGGCGTCATCACCTATCAGGAACAGGTGCAGCAGATCGCCAAAGACCTCGCTGGCTATTCTCTGGCGCAGGCCGACATCCTGCGCCGAGCGATGGGCAAGAAGATCAAGAAGGAGATGGACGCGCAGCGCGAGCGCTTCGTCACGGGCGCGGTGGATCGCGGCATCGACAGGACGACCGCCGACGCCATTTTCGACGCCTGCGCCAAATTCGCGGAATACGGCTTCAACAAGTCGCATTCGGCGCCTTACGCCTTCATCACCTACCAAACCGCCTGGTTCAAGGCCAACCATCCGGCGGAATTCCTCGCCGCCTCAATGACTCTCGACAAGGGAAACACCGACAAGCTGGCCGAGTTCCGCGCTGAGGCGCTGCGGCTCGGGATCAAAGTCGTAGCGCCGTCGGTCAATGATTCGCTGATCGATTTCGACGTGCGCGCGAGCGACGACGGCTCCTCGGCGATCCACTACGCGCTAAGCGCGATCAAGGGCGTCGGCGAGGCGCAGGCCGAGGCGCTGGTTCGCGCGCGGGGGAAGCGCGCCTTCGCCTCGCTCGGCGAAATGGCGGCGAGGCTCGATCCCCGCGCCGTCAACAAGAAGGCGCTCGAGAGCCTGGCGGCGGCCGGGGCGTTCGATTGCCTCGAGCCCGACCGGGCGACCGCCTTCGCCGCCATTGAGCCGATGCTGGCGATCGCGAGCCGCGGGGCGACGGAGAAGGCCGCCGGCCAGAACGCGCTGTTCGGCGAGACGGACGTGGCGCCGGTGCGGGCGCGGGCCGCGCCCTGGCCGGAATCGGAGCGGCTGAGGCGCGAGTTCGACGCCGTCGGCTTCTTTCTCTCCGGCCATCCGCTCGAAGTCTACGACTCGGCCTTGAAGCGCCTGAGAGCGACGCGCTGGGCCGAGTTCGCGCGGGCGGTGCGCGCCGGCGCCTCGACCGCGCGGCTCGGCGCGAGCGTGCTCGACCGCTACGAGCGGCGGGCGCGCAGCGGGGGCAAGATCGGGGTCGTCCAGCTCTCCGACCCTTCCGGACGCTACGAAGCGATCCTGTTCCAGGAGGGCCTGAGCCAGTTCCGCGATCTATTGGAAAAGGGGGCCGACGTCCTGGTGACGCTTCAGGCGGCGGTCGAGGGCGAGGACATCCGGGCGCGCATCGTCCATGTCGAGCGGCTGACCGACGCCGCGGCCAAGGTGCAGAAGGGCTTGAGGGTGTTCGTGCGCGATGAGACCCCACTCGATTCGATCGAGCGGCGCCTGAGCGCGCCCGGCGAGGGCGAGGTGTCGCTGGTGGTGATCCTCGGGCCGAAGGACGGGGAGGTCGAAATCCGCCTGCCCGGCCGCTACGCGGTCAGCGCCGCGCTCGCCGGAGCGCTGAAGGCTGCGCCCGGGGTGGTGGCGGTCGAGCAGGTCTGAGCTTCGCTGCGAAGGCGAAACGCTTGCGCACCGTTCTTGGCTTCGCTATTGACCGCGCCATCGCCCGGCGCGATGACGCGCCCGTTGGGGGATAGTTCAACGGTAGAACTGCGGACTTCGA
>CAWCCX010000019.1:0-29282 GCA_963794155.1 uncultured Alphaproteobacteria bacterium
AATCACCAGATCGGCCTGCAGCGCGCCGGCTGTCTTGATCGCCTGCAGGATCGCGATAATGCCCGGCGGCTTCAGCCCGATTCGGTTCGAGCCCGGCGACGAGCGCGCGGCAGCTCTCGGCGCCGCCGATGATCGCCATCTGGCCGCCGCTTTGATTGGCGTCGATTTGCGTCTGCGGCGTCACCACCGTCTTGCCGTTCGAGATTTCTGCCTGGGCTGGGGAAACCTGAGGCTGTTCAGTGACCGAACCGACAGCGTCCCGTAGGTGACGGCGACCGTCGAAATTTGTACGTCCTGTCCGATGACGATGGTGCCGGTGCGCGCGTCGAGAACCACGCGCGCGACCGTATCCGGCTCGACCTGGAGTTCGCCGACATCCGCCATGAACCGCGCGAACCCGACTTCCGTGGGCGGAACGCGTGAGGCCGGTAATCTCAGTTCGAAGGCCGCATGTGCGCGGAATTGCCCGCGCCCGTAGGCGTTGATCGCGTCGACGATCCTGACCGCCGTCTCGAAATCGGGGTTCTTCAGTTCGAGCGTGCAGCGCAGTGGTCGGGGATCGGCGGAACTTCGTGCTCGACCAGCGCGCCGTCGAGATGCGGCCGCGGTCGGCACGCCCTGCGACAGTGTCTCCCCCTGTCCGGCGGTCTCGAACCCGGTCACGGACACCGCGCCTTGCGCACGTCGCATACACCACCGCCGTCCGACGACTGGAGCTGGGTCAAGAGCAGGGTTCCGCCCATCAGCGACGGCGCGTCGCCGAGCGCCGAGACGGTGACGTCGAGCCGCGAGCCCGGCTCCGTTCCGGCGGCGAGATCCGTGGTGACGATGGCCGAGGCGACGTTGCGGTTGCGCAGCGACGCGCCATGGACGTCAAGCCCCAAGTGCTCGAGCATCGCCTGGATGGATTGCTCGGTGAACGGCGCGTTGCGCAAGGTGTCGCCAGAGCCTTGAAGACCGACCACAGGCCATAGCCGACCAATTGGCTGTCGCGCGCGCCGCGCAAGACCGAGATATCCTTGATGCGAACCGCGGCGGCGGGCGCGGCGACGAGGCAAAGCATGAGCGCAAGAAACAGTCGGCGCGTCATCCCCCGCTCACACTGACCGAGCCGTCCGGCTGGACCCGCCGGACACGGTGACGCCGCTGTCGCTGTTGCGGACCTTGACGACGTCCCCGATCGAGCCGTCCTGCAGCGCCGCGCCGGTCGTTGTGATGACGAGTCCGCCTTCGGAATAGACGAGCTTGACCTCCGCCCCGTTGGCGACAACCTTGCGATTGGAAACGCCGGAAAGGGGATCGCGTGGCCCGGAAGCAGGGTGAGCCGCGCGCATGCCGACGATCAGCGACCGCTGCTCGACGAAGTCCCGATCCGTCGCTGCGACCCCGAAATGTCGGCGAGCATATCGTCGTGGATCACATCGCCCGGATAGATGACAACCCTTGGGGTCGGGGCGAGGACTTCCTCAGCCGCCGCCGGAGTTGCGCAGACGGCGGCGAGCGTGGCGAACGCGGCGTTGAGGACGGGTCGGGTTCGCGTCGAGCTCATTGCATGCGTCTCCGGGCTTCGGCCTAACTGCGCAAGTTGGAGATCGTGCCAGACATCTGGTCTGCCGCCTGAATCACCTTCGAGTTCATCTCATAGGCGCGCTGGGCCGAAATGAGATTGGTGATCTCGGTGACCGGATCGACGTTGGACGCCTCGACGTAGCCCTGTTGGATGATGCCGAAGGCGGTGTCGCCGGGAACGCCGACGGTCGGCTGGCCGGATGCCGCGGTCTGCTGGAAGTAGTTGCCGCCGAGCGCTTCCAGGCCGGCGTCATTGACGAAGTTTGCGATTGTCAATTGCCCGAGCTGCTGCGGCGTCGTCTGGCCGGGAATCGTCGCCGTCACCATGCCGGTCTGGCTGACCGCGACCGCCGTAGCCGTCGCGGGGATCAGAATTGGCGGCGTCACCGTATAGCCGTCCATGGTGACAAGCTGGCCGGTGGCGCTGGTGTTGAAGGCCCCGTCACGAGTGTAGACGGTGTCGCCGTTCGGCGTCGTCACCTCGAACCAGCCGCGCCCATTGATCGCGAGATCGAGGGTGTTGCCGGTATTGGTCAGGGCGCCCTGGGTGTTAACGCTGCGAATCGCCGCGGTGCGAACGCCGAGGCCGATCTGCGCGCCCTCGGGAATGGTCGCGTCGCGGCCGCGGTTCGAAACCCCCATCAGACGCTCGGTTTGATAGATGAGGTCGGTGAATTCAGCCCGGGAGCGTTTGAACCCGGTGGTGTTGATATTGGCGACATTGTTCGCGATCACTTCCAGGTTCTGCTCCTGGACGCTCATGCCCGTCGCCGCGATCGCCAGCGCTCTCATTTCGATATCCTCCGCTTCCACTCTGAACCCCAGGGCGCAACGCCCAATCACTCAACATCCAGGCTCCCGGTCAGATCGTCATGCGCGCAATCTCTTGATAGGCGGCGACCGCCTTGTCCCGGATCGCCAGAACGGTCTGCAGCGAGCGCTGCGCGGCCATCACAGACTCGACGACCTTCATCGGCGCCGCGGCGCCTTCGACGCCCTGAATCGCGACCGCCTCGCCGGTTTGCAGCGTATCGATCGCCGAACCGATCGCTTGCGTCAGCGCCTGATCGAAGCCCGGCCCGGCGGTTGTCGCAGCGACGGCTTGCGGGCTCCGTGCGCCGGCGAGCGGACTCGCGGAGCCAAGCGCGGAAATGCCTTCGATCATCGTTCAATCCTCGTTCCGCTGGCGCTCGCCATTCACGCGTCCTTCATGAGGCTGACGGCGGTATTGAGCATCTCGGCCGACTGCTTGGCGACCTGAAGATTGGCCTCGTAGCTGCGGTTGGCCTCGCGCATGTCGGCCAACTCGACCAGCACGTCGACATTCGGCATCTTCACCATGCCGTTTTGGTCCGCCGCCGGATTGCCCGGGTCGCGCTCGAGCTTGAACGGCGCCGAATCGACGCCGATCGACTTGACTTCGACCAGGTTGGCGCCGAGCGCACGATCCATCTCGCTCTCGAACGAGACGGTCTGCCGCGCGTAAGGGTCCGCCCCGGGAGTCGGGCCCGTCGATTGGGCGTTGGCGATATTCTCCGAGACGATGCGCAGCCGCATCGATTGCGCCTGAAGTCCGGATGCGGCGATCCGGAGCGCGGTCTGGAGCGGGTCGGGCATGAGCGTTCACTTGAGAGCCGAGAGAAGAAGCTGGTGAAAGGCGCGGCGAATGTTGGCGCTCATCGTGTAGTCCCGATTGACGTCGCCGAGGTTCATCATCTGCTGTTCGAGGTTGACGGTGTTGCCCGATAGCGTCTGTTCCGACGGGGCGACCTCGATTTCACGCAACTCGCCCGCCTGCGATTGAGGCGACGACAGATGAGCGGGGTTGGTTGCGGTCATCTCGATCGGCGAGGAGTCGAGGACAGCGGAAAACGGCTGGATGTCGAGAGCGCGATAGCCCGGCGTGCTCGCGTTGGCGACGTTGCCTGCGATCGCCGTCTGGCGCGCCGACAGCCATTGCGCCTTCTGCGCCGCGACTTCAAAGAGATAGATCGGGGACAAGCGGACGAGCTTCCTGGGCGCGGATCGGATCGACCCTGCGCGTCGCGCCTTGCATGGGGCTTGCGCCGAGACTGGGCTAGCGAGACCCTAGCCGCGCGCTGTCGAGGGCGGCGCAGAGGCGTTCGGCCTTGGCCGATTCGTCCAGCCCCTGCTCGTCGAACAGGATGTCGATGATTTCGACTCCCGCTCGGCGCTGGCCGATCTTCAGGCGAAAGAACGCGCACACGGCGGCATGGCGGAACTCCAGGTCGATCTCGACGATCGGCGTTGCGTCCCACGGCGCCGCGAAGCTCGCCGACAGCGCGTAGCGCAGAGTTCCGCTCTTGAAGAAGAGTTCGGTCGAAGAATTGACAAGGTCGGCGATATTGGCCGCATGGTCGTTCAAGATCATCGACATGAGTTCCGTTGCGTCAGTCAAGCGGAGTTCGCTGGCGACATCGACCAGCGCATCGGCGATGATCTGCTCGCGCGCGAATGGACGACGCAGTCGCGGACCCCGCCCGGCCGGGTTCATTGCCGTCGCTGGGCCCATTGAGCCTTCCTCTGCTGGATCAGGTGTACAATCTCGGCGACCGCCCGGTAAAACTCCGCCGGAATTTGGCGGTCGACATCGACCGCGGCGTAGAGCGAGCGCGCGAGCGGCTGGTCTTCGACGACCGGGATGTCATGGTCCTCGGCGATCGACCGGATTTTCAGGGCGATGAAATCGGCGCCCTTGGCGACCACGGTCGGCGCGCCGCCCTCGGCGCGAACGTATCGCATGGCGACCGCGTAATGGGTGGGATTGACCACGACCATCGTCGCGCGCGGCACTGCGGAGAGCATGCGCCTGCGCGACCGGTCGAGACGAAGCGAACGCAGCCTCGCCTTGATCATCCGGTCGCCCTCGGCCTGCCGGAGCTCCTCCTTGAGTTCCTGCCTGCTCATGCGGTGATCGCGCCGCCAGAGAATCCGCGACCAGGCGAGGTCGGCGGCGGCCACCGCGAGCGTCGCAACGAGCACGGCGGCGATCGCTTTGACGCAGAGGTCGAGCACGCGCTGCGGCAGCACGCCCGGATCGACGTCCATCGCCGAGAGCAGGACGACCTTCTGGCCGACAAGCAACGTGGTCGCGACGGCGATCACCGCCGCGAGTTTGATCAGGCTCTTCACGAATTCGGTCCATCCGCGGGCGCCCAGCAACCGACGCAAGCCCTTGCGTAGCGAGATGCGAGAGGCGTCGGGAATGATTCTCTCAGGCACGATGCGGGGCGGGCTCTGAGCGGCAGACGCGAGGACGCCGGCGGCGATCAGGAGGATCACCGTCGGCAGAAGGAAACGCGCGCTGGCGATGAGGACGGGGCCGGCGAGAGCAAGGATGTCTTCGCCGCGCTCGATCCGCCAGCCGGCAGGGTCGCCGATGACGCCGACGAGCGCCGTAAGGAGCGTATCGGCGCGCCCGGGGATGAGAAAGATCAGCGCGACCAGGGCCGCGGACAGAGAGGCGAACAACTGCGCTTCCCGGGAGAAGGCGACCTCGCCGCGCTCAGTTGCGTCATTGAGCCGCTTTTCGGTCGGTTCCTCAGTCTGGTCTTCGGGATCGACTTCGGCGCTCATGGCTCAACCGGCCAGGCAACGGCGACCGCCGGGCATCGCGCGCATGCTCACTGCGAGTCGGCGGCCAGAGGACCGCCAAGCTCGATCTCACTACGGCTCGCCATGCCGAGTACGATTTCGGCAATCGCCTTGCGCGCCTTGGCGATTTCTTGCGGGCCCGCGAAGGCGCCGGAATTGAGCTCGCCTTCGACCAGGCGGCGCCCTCGCGAGGGCATTGACGAGAGAATCGTGTCGCGGAAATCCTGGTCGGTTCCGCGCAGGGCCATGACGACGACGTCGATCGAGGCCCGGTCGAACAAGAGCGCCCGCGCCCGTTCGGACAGCCTCGGCAGGTCGTTGAAGGAGAAGAGCATTGTTTTGACAATCGCCGCGTCCTTCGGGCGAACTTGTTCAAGCGCTCGCATGGCGTCCTCGGCCTCCTCCGGATCAAGGCTGTTGATGATGCCGGCGAGACGGGACCGTCCGTCCGCGTCGGCGGCAGAGCTCGGCGCCTGTTTCAAGGCGGCTTCCACCGCCTGTTCGATCAGCTGCGCGGCAAGCGGCGCTACGTCGAGCGGCGCAACCAGCCCGCAGAGGGCGGCATTGCGCCGATCGCGCGGCAGCGCGGCGACAATTCTTGACGCAATCGCGGGATCGAGTTTGGAAAGGATGTAGGTCGCCGTCGCCTGACGTTCGGCCATCAGCAAGTCGATGATCACGCTTTCCGGAGATAGCGCCAACGACCGCCACACGTCGGGTTCGCCGCCTTCCCCAGGTCCAGGGCCAAGGATGTCGGCGATCTGGTCGGGCGGCAGAGCGTCGGCGAGCAGGCTCTTGGCCTGGCCCGCGTCGCCAAGCAGGTCGGCGCCGGCCGAGAAGTCGGTCACGAATTCGTCGACCAGCCGGTCGAGCGTGGTCGCTGGGATCGCGCCGAGCCCGGCCGCGGCGAGCGCCACCGCGCGCAAGTCGGGCTGGTCGAGCTGTTTGAGCAGCCGCGCGGCCGGCGGCTTTCCCATCACAAGCAGCAGGGCTGCGGCTTTTTCGGCGCCGCTGAGTTCCCGTTCGCCGCTGGTCGCCGCCTCGGACATCGCCCTGCTTTCGGATCAGGCCTAGGCGGCCCGTTCAAGGCCGACGCCAGCGACCACTTCCAGGAGCGACACGCCGAAACGCTGACTGGCCTCGTCGACGACCACGATCTCGCCGCGCGCGATCACCGTGCCGTTGACGACGATGTCGACAGGATCGCCGACGCGCTGGTCAAGCGAGACGACCGCGCCGCGGGCGAGCTTCATGAGGCCGGCGACCGGCAGCGAGGTCGAGCCCAGCACGACCTGCACCGTGACCGGGATCGACAGGATCGCGTCGAGGTTGAGAGGGCCCGCGACCGGCTCCGGCTTCGGCTGGTCTGCTGCGCCCGGCGGCCCGGAAGATATGGCGGCTTCGTCCATTGGACTGAGGTCTCGCTCGCTGGTGGTGAGGTCGTTGGCGGCTCCGACCTACCGCTTGGCCGCTTCGGATCCTTGTGCGATCGGGCTCTCGATTTCGAGACGGTAGCGGCCGTCCGCCTGCCCGAGTCTGCACGTGAACATGCCGCGGCCGGAGCATTCGAGGCGAACGGCGGTGAGATCGTTGCATTGCAGGGACAAGAGCCCGCCGGCGCGAAAATTAGCGATGTCGCCGAGACTCATCGGAACCTCCTCCAGAATGGCGGTGACCGGCAGGCGCGTTTGTTGGACGCCGAACTCCAACAGTCGGGACCAGCGCCGGTCCACGGCCGGCGCCTCGGCTTCGGGATCGCGCGCCAGCTCGTTGCGAAAGAGTAGAAGAAAGGCTTGTGGGAGCAGGAGCAGGCACTCGCAGACGTCGCCGCTCATGTTCAGCGAGAATCGCGCCGCCGCCGCCTCGCCATCCCGCCGGCCGAGCGCGAACGGATCGGCAAGCGTCTGAAGCCGCTCGAAGTTCAGGACAATCGGGGCCAGGGAAGCGAAGGCCGCGCCCAACGCCTCGCCGAGCGCGCGCGCGAACCCCTCGATGAGCGCCGCCTCGATCGCGGTGCGCGGCTTGCGGACTTCGCTTCCCGGATTGTCGGAAATATCGGCGGGGACGACATCGCCGAAAATTGAGCCAACGATCAGGCGGTCGATGCGCTCGTCGAGCGCAATGAGCAGCCGCGCCTCCGGCTCCGCGCTCGCATACACGGCCGCGGTCAGGCCGGAACAGTCGCCAATCGCTTGAAACAGGGTCGTTGCCCGGACCTCCTCGATCGAGCCGCCGGAAGGACGGCCGATGAGCGACGACAGCCGCTGCGGCGCATCGGCGATGAACCGGTCGAGGGCGTAGCCGAGCCCCGGCATTCGCTCGATGGCGAGGTTCGGGTGTTCGAGCATCGCGCCTTCAAGCTTGCGGGCGCCATGATCGAACTCGCTCGCGCCGCCGCCGATGTTCACGCGGCCTCCTTGAGCGCGGCCTCGCCGCCTGTGGGGGCGGCCTCATTCTCGACCACGTCGATCGTCGGCCGCTCTTTGGAGGGAATGGTCTTGCGGCCGAACTCCACCGCCACCTGCGGCATCGCCCCGTTCATGAAGGCGAGCAGGCTTTGCTTCACCAGCGTGAACAGCCGCAGTTGCTTTTGCCGGACCGTCCTGACCTTCTGGGCGATGGGCGTCATGACCGCATAGGAGAGGAAGATCCCGGCGAAGGTGCCGACCAGCGCCGCGCCGATGAGTCCGCCGAAAATCTCCGGCGATTGGTCGAGTGCGCCCATGGCGTGGATGATGCCCAGGACCGCGGCCACGATGCCGAGCGCGGGCAGTCCGTCGGCGACCGCCTGAAACGCCTGCACCGGCTTGTAGCGGTCGTGCGCCAGGGTTTCGATTTCCTCATCCATCAACGCCTCGATCTCGTGCGTTCGCGCGTTGCCGATGATGATGAGGCGGCCGTAGTCGCAGATGAACGTCACCAGGTCTGTGTCGGCGAGCAGCTTGGGAAAATTCCTGAAAATCTCCGAATTCCCCGGGATTGTCGAAATGGGCCTCGACTTCGCTGCGGGACTTGGCTCTGAGCTCCCTCATGAGCGCGTGCAGGGCGGAAAGCACGTCGAGGAAGTCGCGCGGCTTGGGCGCCTTGTCGAAGACCGCCTCGAGACACGCCTTGCCGCAATCTTTGATCGTGGAGGTAGCGTTGGCGACGATAAAAATGCCGAGCGACGATCCGGCGATGATGACAAATTCGTAGGGCTGCAGCAGCACGTCGAGATGCCCGCCAAGCGCCGCGTAGCCGCCGAGGATGCATCCGACGGTGATGACGAGACCAATGGCGAAATTCAAGATTCGCTCCGGGTGCGGACGGCGGCAAGAATTGCCGTTCAAGACTTACGCCAAGCTGTCAAAGCGAAGTCAGCCCCGGACAAGCCGGCGCGGCCATCGTTCGGGCGAACGGCCGATGCGCGCTTTCAGGCTTGGCGGAACAGCGTCATGCAAAACGGGCTTTATGTCGCGATTTCGGCCCAGGTTGCGCTCGAGCGACGGCTGGAAACCATCGCCGACAACATCGCCAACTTGAACACCGTGGGATACCGGGCGACCGGGGTGTCGTTCGAAACCGAAATGGCGAGGTCCGGCGACGCGAGGCTCGACTACGTCTCGTCCGGTTCGGACTTTATATCCCGGCGCGCCGGAGGATTGGTGAAGACCGACAACCCGCTCGATTTCGCTGTGCAGGGCGACGGCTGGTTCGGGATTCAGACGCCGCGGGGACCCGCCTATACCCGAGACGGCCGCGCCCGGATCGACGATTCGGGCGCCCTGCGCACGCTGAACGGCGATGCAATCCTCGATGCCGGGGGCACGCCAATCCTGATCGATGGCGCGGGCGGGCCGTTGACGGTCTCGGCCGATGGCATGATCAGCCAGAACGGACGCCAAGTCGGCGCGATCGGCCTGTTTGCGATCGATCCGGACGCATCCCTGACGCGGGCGGAAAATTCGGGCGTCGCGCCGGACAAGCCGGCAAAGCCGATCCTCGAATTCACCCGCGACGGCGTCGTTCAGGGCGCAGTCGAAAGCTCCAACGTCGATCCGGTGCGCGAGATGACCAGACTGATCGACGTGACCCGCGCTTTCGACGGCGTTGCGGCCGAAGCCACGCAATCCGAGGCGTCGTTGCAGGACGCGATCAAGGCCCTGGGGTCGTCCGCTTGATCGAGGCTCCCTCCGACGCCGGGTTGCCGCCGCTCGAGCGCCTCGAGCGGCGGGTTGCGTGGGCAGTGCGGAACCTCAAATCGGCGCGGGTGAGCGGCGCCGTCGTCGAGGTCTCGATGTCGCACTATCGCGTCGCTGGCCTGTCACGCTTTCTCAAGCTCGGCGAGTGCGTCGGCGTCGACGTTGGCGATCGCATTCAGATCGGCGAGGTCGTCAGGATCGACGGCGGCTCGGCCACCCTCAAGCCGTTCGACGCGCGCAGCGACGCGGCGATCGGCGCACGCGCCTATCGCGCCGACGATCTCTCGCTCGCGCCGCATCGGTCCTGGAAGGGACGGGTCATGGACGCGCTCGGTCGGCCTATCGACGGAGCGGGCGAGCTCGCCTGCGGCGACAAGTCAGCGTCCATTGACGCCCCTCCTCCTCCTCCTCTCAAGCGCGGGCGGGTTCACGCGCCGCTTCGCACCGGGGTCCGGGTCGTCGACCTCTTCACCCCATTGTGTCTGGGGCAGAGGGTGGGCGTGTTCGCGGGCTCGGGGGTTGGCAAGTCATCGCTTCTGGCGATGCTGGCGCGAGCGACGCCAATCGATACGGTCGTGATCGCCCTCGTCGGCGAGCGCGGGCGCGAAGTGCGAGAATTTCTCCACGACACGCTTGGCGAGGACCGGGCGTCGGCGGTCGCCGTCGTTTCAACCGGCGATGAGAGCCCGATGATGCGCCGCCTCGCCCCGAAGACCGCGATGGCGATCGCCGAATACTTTCGCGACATGGGCGAATCGGTGTTGCTGATCGTCGATTCGGTCACCCGTTTTGCTCACGCCGCGCGCGATGTGGCGTTGGCGGCGGGCGAGCCCGCCGTCGCCCGCGGCTATGCCCCGAGCGTCTTCAGCGATCTGCCGCGCCTGCTTGAGCGCGCCGGACCGGGCGTCGAGGGATCGGGTTCGATTACCGGAATCTTCTCCGTTCTGGTCGATGGCGACGATCACAACGATCCGGTCGCAGATGCGATTCGCGGCGCCCTCGACGGGCACATCGTGCTCGACCGCGCAATCGCCGACGAGGGCCGATACCCGGCGGTCAACGTTCTCTCGTCGATATCGAGGATGGCCCACCCGGCGTGGCGGCCAGAGCAGCGCAAAGTGGCGGCGAACCTGCGATCGCTGATTGCCCGCTACGAGGAGACGCGCGAGCTGCGTCTCATGGGCGGCTATACGGCCGGCGCCGACCCGACCCTCGACAAGGCGATCAAATCGGTCCCGCGCATTTATGAGGCGATGAACCAACCGGTTGATGCGCCGCGGTGCGACGATCCGTTCATCGATCTGGCCGCTGCGCTCCGTAGCGACGCCAAGTCCGTCGAATTGTGAGGGCCGCCGATGCCGCCCGGTCAGGAAATTGCGATACGCGCGGTTGGAACCGCCTTGGCGGGCGTTTCGATCGCATTCGCCGTCTACATGCTCGCCTATGGCGGCGGAAAGACCCGCATCAACGGCCTTGAGCATTTGGCGATCTTCGCCCAGCCGCGCGGCGCCGCGGGCGGAACGCATCCGCCGGAGGATTCCACGCACCTGTCCACGCCCGGCGCCGCCGCCGTCGACATGGCGACGACGAGTTCGTTCGCCGCTTCCGCGAGCAATCCACCGCGGGGCCCGCGGCAGGCCGAGATCGTCGCCGCCCGGGCGGACCGCGTCTGGCTCAGGATCGACGGCGCGCTTCGCTCGGCTGCTCCGGGCGACAGCGTTCCGGGCGTTGGCCACATCGGGGCGATCGTCGCGCGCGACGGCGGCTGGGTGTTGCTCGACGACAAGGGCGCAGCTCTCCTCGCCGTCGCCAAAGACGCGAACGGCGCGTCCCTCTTCGCCCGCAACCGTATCTTCGAATGATCCGGTCCCATCATTTTCGCTCGGTGAGGCCGCGGCGCGCTTGATCATAGAGGGTGTTGGCGATCGCAACCCGGGCGTTGGCGCGCTCTCTCTGGTCACGGGGCTGGCGGTCGGGATGATTGCGCCAGACGAAATCGCGCCAGCGGGACGCAAGCTGATCGGGCGCCAGCGACGCGGAAAGCCCGAGCTCCGCGGCGATTTCGGCCGGCGTATCCGCGGGACTTGGCGCCGCGTCGGCCGCCGAAACTGGGGTCCGCGGCCGCAGCGGATCCGCCCCCTCATCCGTCCAGTCCAAAGCCAAGCCGAAGCGCTTCTTCGCCTGAACCCAGCGCCGGACCAAACGCGAGGCTCGCGCGCAGGCGCGGTCTCCGGGCGGCCTCCGGCTGGTCGTCGCTCAGCGCCCGATCTTGCCGCCGCGCTTTGTCGAGGGCGCGCTGAAAGGCGTCGCTTCGGCGGTCGGACATGGCTGCAAGGACGAACGGCTCAACCCGCCGCGGCAGCCTGGCGGCCGCGGGAGGGGCGCCGGGACGACGGGGCTTCCTCGTTTTCGCCGCCGGCGACGACGCAATTCCTTCCCTGGACCTTGGCCTCATACAGGAGTTGGTCGACCCGCTGCAGGAGATCGGCGCCCGACTCGCCCGCGCTGAGCCTCGCAACGCCGAACGAGGCCGTCACCTTGCCCACCCGCTCGCCGCTCGGCTCGACTGTCCACTGTTTGGCCTCCAGAACCCCCCGGATCCGCTCGACGGCGCTGACCGCATCGGCGAGCCGCGCGCCGGGAAAGATGAGCGCGAATTCCTCGCCGCCAAATCGCGCGACCTTGTCATGCGCGCGCACGTTCTGCGCCAGGATGTTGGCGAACAGGCGCAACAGGCGATCGCCGACAAGATGGCCAAAGCGGTCGTTGACATGCTTGAATCTGTCGAGGTCGGCGAGGGCGAGGCATAGGCTGTCGCCCACCCTTCGTGCTTTCTCCACTTCCTCGGCGAGGCAGGCGTCAAAGAAGCGGCGATTGCCGATCGCGGTTACAACGTCGCGCAGACCGGCTTCTTCGGCCCGTTCGAGATTCGTCTGCAAATGCACGACCTGGAGGCGCAACTCTTCCAGCTTATTCCTGACGTTGCAAAGCTTCTCGCGCATGTCGCGATTGTCGTCGATGAGAGCGAGCACAATGTCCTTGACAGGACCAACGCTCTCTTGCTGCGACAGCCGCTCGTTGGCGCCGTCGAGTCGTTCGGAAAAGCTATCCTGATCGGTCAGGTGGGTTTGGAGCACCTTGCCGATCTGGCGCAAGAGCCGGTCGAGCTTCTCTTCCTTGATCGCCGCTTCCCGACCGGACGTCGCCCGACCGCCGGACTGAACCGCTCTCGGCTGGTCGCCGATCGAAAGGCGGCCCAACCCAACGCCGATCCAGCCGAATGCGAGAAGCTGAATGGTCTGAGTTGCGCCCGGAAATAAGGACCGCAACGCGGTTAAGGCGTCGCCTGGGACGAAGGACTGCGCCACGGTCAGCGCCACCGCAACGACAGAGATCGCGCCCAAAGCGCAGGCGGCGCGGACGCCCGGCCGGGCGAAGCCGAGAACGTTCATGAGCGAGCCGATCCTCCGATCAACGCGCGTGGACGGCCATCATGGCGGCCGCCGGTCCGCGCTGCGGCCGGCAATGGCGCGAGGGGCAGGTCCAAATCATTCGGACATGTCCCTTGTCTTAAGGCCTGGGGGTTACTGTTGTGTAAGCGCTCGGGCGTCCCCGACGATCGGCGGTCC
The DNA here is from genome assembly GCA_963794155.1 of uncultured Alphaproteobacteria bacterium. GTDB lineage: Bacteria > Pseudomonadota > Alphaproteobacteria > Rhizobiales > Beijerinckiaceae > Roseiarcus. The sequence continues at coordinate 12,995 of CAWCCX010000019.1, forward strand.
ACGACTTCCGAAACGGAATGCCCGGACCGCCGCCGGCAGCGCTCAAGCCAAAGAGCTATTGCTCGCTTAATCGACTCTGTGTCAGCATGCCGTCCGGGAAGACCCTGCGGGCAAATCAATTGCGATACGCGCTTTATCTGGCGCCGCCGCCCGAAAGCGAACTCTGGCGCTTCGGTTGCGAAGTCATCGGCCGCGACGCGCTGACCGGCGCGTCCTGGGGCGAATTCGGGCTCGAAGGCTATCCGCCGGGCGCGTGGCGGAGCATGACCGGCGACCCGCGCCGTTATGGCTTTCACGCGACGCTCAAGGCGCCCTTTCGATTGCGCCTCGATCTCGACATCGCCGATCTGACCGCCGGTCTGGTTGAATTCGCGCGCAGGTTTGCGCCGTTCGACGCCGGCGACCTCAGCGTAGGCGCCGTGGCCACGGGGGGCGGACGCGCGTTCGTCGCCCTTATGCCTGACGCCGTTCATAAGGAATTGCGGTCGTTCGAGGAGAGCGTCGTCCGCGGTCTTGACCGTTTCCGCGCCCCGCTCTCTTCCGCCGAACGCCAGCGGCGCGGCGCGGCGCGACCAACTCCTCGCCAGTCCTATTATCTCGACGCCTGGGGGTACCCATACGTACTCGACGAGTTTCGTCCCCATTTCACCTTGACCAACGCGATCGCCCATCCGGATCGCGTCGTCCGCCTGCTTGAATGGGAGTTCCGGCTTCGGGTTCCCTCGCCTGCTCTGCGCGTCGACGCGCTGACCCTGTTCGGCGAGAGCGAACCTGGCGGCGAATTCAGGATTCTGCGCCGTTTCCCGCTCGGGCGCCCGATCCGGGCCAGGCGGCCGTCGGCTCGCGCCTCCGCCCAGGCTTTTCTCGACTGACGGCGGTTTTCGTCGAAGTCCGCAGCGCGCCGCGGGCGCGGCCGATCGACCGGGCTGCGGACGCTTTACTCTCCAAGCTTGGCGATGCTAGCTTCCGGCAACGAGGCAACTTCGGAAATTTGCCGAACGGGGAGGGAAGGCGATCCGCTGTTGATGGTCGCGGCAACGCTGGCGACGCAGCGGGCCGCATTCTCCATCCCAGGCCGAACGCCGCGGGCAATACGAAAGACCAGGACTTCAAGGATTCGCCGTTGGAAGCGGCGGCGCATGGCGAGGAAGCGCTCGCGTTTCGCTCATGCGTGCGAACCTAGCCAATCAGAGCGCTTGGGAGGAGACGAGAGCATGGCGGCCACGGTTAAGGGTCCGGCGATATTCCTGGCGCAGTTCGCCGGCGACGCCGCGCCGTTCAATACATTCCCGTCGATCTGCAAATGGGCGGCCTCGCTGGGGTACAAAGGCGTCCAGATTCCGACCTGGGACGATCGGCTGTTCGATCTCGCCAAGGCCGCGTCGTCGAAGACCTATTGCGACGAACTCAAGGGAATAGCGTCGAGCCACGGTCTGGCGATCACCGAGCTCTCGACCCATCTCCAAGGCCAGCTGGTGGCGGTCAACCCGGCTTACGACGAAGCGTTCGACGCCTTCGCGCCCAAGGAGGTGCACGGCAAGCCCGCCGAGCGGCAGAAATGGGCGGTCGATCAGATGATGAAGGGGGCCAGGGCCTCGCGCAACTTAGGCCTCACGGGCCATGTCACATTTTCCGGCGCGCTCGCCTGGCCTTATGTATATCCGTGGCCCCAGCGCGCGCCCGGACTCATCGAGACCGCGTTCGAGGAATTGGCCAGGCGCTGGAAGCCGATCCTCGATGCGTTCGACGAGGCTGGCGTCGACGTCGGCTACGAGCTTCATCCCGGCGAGGATATTTTCGATGGCGCAACCTTCGAGCGCTTTCTTGAGGCGCTGAAGGGCCACAAGCGCTGTGCGATCAATTACGATCCGTCGCACTTCGTGCTGCAGCAGCTCGACTATCTCGAATTCATCGACATCTATCACGATCGCATCAAGGCGTTTCACGTCAAGGACGCCGAGTTCAACCCGACCGGCCGACAGGGTGTCTATTCAGGCTATGCGTCGTGGATCGAGCGCGCTGGCCGGTTCCGCTCCCTCGGCGACGGCCAGGTCGATTTTGGCGGCGTGTTCTCCAAGATGGCGCAATACGGCTATTCGTCATGGGCGGTGCTCGAATGGGAATGCTGCCTCAAGCATCCCGAGGACGGCGCGCGCGAGGGCGCAGACTTTATCAAGCATCACGTCATCCGCGTCACCGAGAAGGCGTTCGACGACTTCGCCGGCGGAACGGTCGACAAGAAACAGATCAAGCGCGCGCTCGGACTGCGCTGAGGAGGAGACGGCGGCATGGCGATCGAGGGACGCGACGAAGCGAGGAAGGACGGCAAGATCAGGCTCGGGATGGTCGGCGGCGGCGAAGGCGCCTTCATCGGCGCGGTTCACCGGATCGCCTCCCGCATCGACGACCAGTACGAGCTCGTCGCCGGGGCCCTGTCGTCGACGCCCGAGAAGGCGCGCCGCTCTGGCGCGGCGCTCGGCCTCGCGCCGGACCGCGTCTACAACGACTACGAGAGCATGGCGAAGGCCGAGGCCAAGCGGGCCGACGGGATCGAAGCGGTCGCGATCGTCACCCCTAACAACGTCCACGCCGGGCCGACCTATGCGTTCCTCAAGGCCGGCATCCATGTCATCTGTGACAAGCCGCTGACGGTGAGCCTCACGGAAGCGAAGAAGATGCGCGCCGCAGTCGAGAAATCAGGTCTCGTGTTCGCGCTGACCCACAACTACACCGGCTATCCGCTGGTGCGCCGGATGCGCGAGATGGTCCGCGCCGGCGAACTCGGCGAGATCCGCCTGGTTCAGGCCGAATATCCGCAGGACTGGCTGACCGGCGCGACCGAGGCCACCGGCAACAAGCAGGCCGAATGGCGCGTCGACCCGAAGCGCTCGGGCGCGGGCGGCTCGCTCGGCGACATCGGCACCCACGCCTATAACCTCGCCGACTATGTGACCGGGCTCGAGCTTGCCGAGCTCGCCGCCGACCTGACCTCGTTCGGCGCCGGGCGCAAGCTCGACGACAATGCTCAGATCATGTTGCGCTACGCCAACGGCGCGCGCGGCGCGATCTGGGTGAGCCAGGTCGCGCCGGGCAACGAGAACGGGCTCATGCTGCGCGTCTACGGGACCAAAGGCGGCTTCCACTGGAGGCAGGACAACCCGAACTATCTCTACTGGTCGCCGCTCGACAAATCGACCCGCATCATAACCCGCGGCGGGCCGGACGCGGGCGAAGCGGCGGCGCGGGTGACCCGCATCCCGCCAGGACATCCTGAAGGCTATCTCGAAGGCTTCGCCAACATCTATTCCGAGGTTGCGCTCGCCATCCGGGCGGCGCGGCTCGGCAAGAAGCCGCCGCGGGCGGTGCATTTCCCGACCATCGAAGACGGCGTCAAGGGCCTCGCCTTCATCGAGGCGGCGGTCAAGTCGTCGAAGGCCAACGGCAAGTGGGTGAAGCCTTAGGGCCAAATGCCAATCGCGTGCTCGCGGTGGTGACCGCTTCGGGGAAAGCAGCCGGACCAGGGCGGACTGGCGGACGTCCGCGGATTTGCTGAGCGAAAAACGATCGCGGCCGCGCCTGCGGCTCCCTATATCCTTTATTGAAGGAGAGTCCCGTATGAGTGTAGCGTTCATCCGTGAAGAAAGCGCGGAAGCCGCGCAGGAAGTGACTCTGCCAGCGCGGCCGATATCGACGCACCCAAATCTCGTGACGCAGTCGGGGCTTCAGGCGCTGGAGCAAGCCGTCGCCAAGAGCCGAGCTGCGGTGAAAGCCGCGCAGCGAATAGAGGATGTGAACGAGCGTCGTCGCGCGCTCGAACTCGCCGCGCGCGACTTGCGATATTTCTCCGAACGTGTTGCGAGCGCGGAACTGCGGCCGGCGCCGACGAGCGTCGAAGTCGTCGCGTTTGGCCATCGCGTCGCCATTGTTCGCGACGACGACCGCCGTCAGACCTACCGAATTGTCGGCGAGGACGAGGCTGACCCGCGCCTCGGCATGATCTCCTATGTTTCGCCGCTTGCGCGTCGCCTGATCGGCAAACGCGTCGGCGATTTCGTCGACATGGATGGCCGCGAGATAGAGCTGGTCGCGATTGATTAGAGCATGATTTGCTCAGGCTGAACCGTATCCTGGGCTTCTGGAGTAGTTTGCGCATTCAGTGGCAAGTGAAGCAGTCGAGGAGGGCGCCAATGCGCCGCCACGTGTCTTCTACGGTTCGAGCGTCGGCCTTGCGCAGCAAGGTTTCATTTTGGCGAACGCCTGCGCGATCGGCCTGAATTGACGGAATTGGTCATCTTTTCGTTGGAGGAACCCGATGAAAACCTCCCGACTAACCCGTGAAGTTGTCGCGATAATCCTTGGGATCACAGTCGCCGCAATCCTACCGCCCTCACTCGCAACCGCCCAGACCGGGGCGCCGGCTTCGAGGGAGCCGGCTCCGGCAGCCGCCAGCGCGACGACGCAGCCGCCGACAGAGCAGAGCCGGGAGGCTTGGCGAAAGTCCATGGCGCGCGTTCGTTTGCCGAAGAAGGGATGCTTCAAGGCCTCATATCCGGACACCGAGTGGCGGGAAGTTCCCTGCGTGAAGGCGCCGTCGATTCCGTTTCAGCCGGTGCGGAAAGGAGGGGGGCCCGACAATGTGGGCGATGGCGACGGCAACGACTTCTCGGCCCGTGCGGGGTCAATAGCCACCGCGACAGGGTCGTTTATGAGCGTCACCGGCGCGACCGGCTTCACCAGCGAAACCGATACCGCCTCCGGCACGAGCAGCTCATTTTCGCTCCAGCTCAACACGAACCCGTTTTCGACCCCGACGGTCTGCAGTGGCGCTACGGACCCGTCGAAGTGCACGGGGTTTCAGCAGTTCATTTTCGCCAACAACCTCCCGCTCGGGGAAAGCGGAGACTGCGTCTTTGGCGGAAACTCCTGCGTATACATTCAGTACTGGCTCACCAATTGGGGAAACACGTGCGCAACAATAGGCTGGACACAGTCCGGGAACGATTGTTACACACAATTCGATTCCATGACAGTCCAGACCGTATCGATTGCGAACCTGCAATCCCTGGTCTTGGAAGGCTTGGCCACAGGCGGCATGGATGAGGTCATTCTGTCCTGCGCCTCGTCTGTCTCTTCGGCGGTCTGCACTTCCCTGCTCGGCTCAGACATGGTCGCGCAGGGTCAGGAAAGCGTGCTCAATCTGCAAGGTCTCTGGACCGACGCCGAGTTCAACGTGTTCGGCAACGGTAATAGTTCCCAGGCCCGCTTCAACAGCCCGGCAACGATCGTCGTCAAAACGGAGGTGGACGACGGGACCTCGAATCCCCCGCTTTGCGAGAAGGAAAGCTTTACCGGGGAGACAAACAGCCTCTCCCTGGTCACCCCGTGCTGTCCCTATGGCGCCTCTGGCGGGCAATCCCCGGCGATCGAGTTTATGGAAACCAGCGCCGGCCAGACAGCCGCGTGCGGCGCGACAGCGATTGTGGGCGACACCCATATTAGCACCGCCGACGGCGTGCACTATAATTTCCAGAGCGCGGGAGAGTTTGTATCTCTGCGAGATTCGGATGGAAGCGAGATCCAGACACGGCAAGCCGCCGTTTCAACGACGTTCATCGGCGCGGATCCCTACGATGGGCTGACCACCTGCGTAAGCCTCAATACGGCGGTGGCCGCGCGCGTGGGCGAACATCGGGTCACCTATGAGCCCGACCTTAGCGGAACGCCCGATCCGAGCGGCCTCGAACTGCGCATCGACGGTGTTCTTACCACGCTCGGCCTTTTCGGCAGGGACCTAGGAAATGGCGGCGGCCGAGTTTTCAAGTCTCTATTTGGCGGCGGTCTGGAAATTGATTTCCCCGACGGAAAAATCTTGTACGTGACGCCGGAGTGGTGGGCTTCGCAGGGCTATTGGTACCTGAATGTCGATGTCACGCACCTTGATCTCGTGAGCGGCGAAGGCGGGGGGTCTCTGGGTGGAATTGGCGGGCCGATTGCGAGTGGCAGCTGGTTGCCGGCGCTTCCAAATGGCGCATCTTTGGGGCCGATGCCCGGGCCGCTGCAGGACCGTTACGACACGCTGTACGGCAAATTCGCCGATGCCTGGCGTGTCACTGACAAAGACAGCCTGTTCGACTATGCGCCAGGCACGTCGACGGACACGTTCACGTTGAAGGATTGGCCGAAGCAGAATCCGCCTTGCGGTGTTCGCAACATCAAACCCGTAGAGCCCGCCAGTGAAGCGGTCGCCGAGCAAGCTTGCCGGCGAGTCTGGGGCGAGTATAAGCACGCCGACTGCGTTTTCGACGTGAGGGCGACCGGCAATACCGGGTTCGCCTCGATCTACCTCAATACGCAACGCACCCTCGCCGGCTCAACGACCGTGAGCTTCACGGATGACGCAAATCCGTCGCAGGTTGGCGAATGGGTGGCCTTTACCGCCTACGTCGCGGCAAACTCTGCATCGTTTACGGGCTTCCCCAGTGGGACCGTGCAGTTCAGCGTCGACGGCTCGAACGTGGGAGAGCCGATCAAGGTCGACGCCAAGGGCCGGGCGATGTGGCAGACGTCGCAGCTCAAGGTCGGTGCGCATCGCGTGGCGGCCAGTTACGTTCCGGGCACGGACAGCGAGTTTCTGCCCAGCGCGAGCATCGAAAAGCTTCACGTGGTCAGACGCTGCCTTTGCGACGCCGGGCGCGACTAATCGAAAAATGCCCGATGCCCAATAGATGTGGCGTCACCTGCCGTAGATGAGCCAGTCGCCGCGATCACCGCCTATCTCGACAACGGGCGGCGCTTTAGAGAATGCTCAAGTGATAGCGGCGCATGAAAGCCCGCGCACGACGAAGCTTTGTGACCGCACCGGCGACGAAGTCACCCGATGACGACCTTGCGCAATTTCTAATGGTACTGGGGCGCCGTCACTGGTGCAACGCTCCAGTGGCGCATCGAGCGTTTTGGTCCGACGCATCATCCGGGGCGAACCTCTCGCCTGGGAGAAGTCGACATTTTCTTGCCAAATGGCCGAACCCGTGATTAAGTTTTTCAGAAACGGCGTGGGTGAATGGATCGGAAAGGAGACGCCGGCTGCTCGCCCGAATCGCCGAGGGCTCCAGCCTCCGAAACCGAAGGGTAACCCATTGAGAAACCTGTATTCGTGGAAGGATTGGGCGTTTTGATTTCGTTGTGGCGGACTTGGATTTCGTTGCGCGGGGATTTGGATTTTGTTGTTCCGGGTTTGGTTTTCGTAGCCTTGAGCTTGGTTTTCGTTGCCCGCCGCCTGGAAATCCGCCCCTCGCCAGGCTCGTGATGCCCCGACTCGAGCCGAGCGCCTTGACAGGGCTCATCTGGGCATCCATATGATATCCTCCTACCATCCATATGGATGGCTAAATCCTCGGACATCACAATTGACCAAGCCGCCCGACAGCGAGAAGCTGACCTTGAATCTCGGGTTCGTCGACCTGGGCTCGATCGATCTCCTGGTGCGGGACGGCTTCTACTCGAACCGGTCCGACTTCATTCGCACCGCGATCCGCAACCAACTGGCCAAGCACGCGGATATCGCGCGGCAGGCCGCCTCGCGCCTGACCCTCGAACTGGGCCTCCGGACCTTCGCCCGACGGGACCTCGAAGCCGTCCAGGCGTCGGGAGAGCGGCTCAACATTCGCGTCCTGGGCCTCGCAGTCATCGCCGACGACGTGACCCCCGACCTCGCCCGGGCGGCGATCGAATCGATCACCGTCCTCGGAGCGCTGCACGCGCCCGCGGACGTCAAGGTCGCGCTCGCCGATCGCCTGCGCTGAAGAATCGCCGATGGGAAAGCCAATGAAACCACGCCTGCTCGACGCCATGGGCGAGGCGCTGAGCCTCGTCCGACAGTCGAATCTGGCCGAGGCGACCGTCCTTCTGCGCCGGGCGCTGAGCGGCGAGGGGGAGAAGGCGCGTGCGAGCGATCTCGACGCCGGGTCCCCCTCACCGCCTTCTTCCGGCGCCGCGCTCCCCGTCAGACGGCCGCTAGGGGACGTCCTGCGCGCCTTGCGCTCACGGCCTGCCATGCCGCCCGGCGCCCCGCCGGCGCCCGAGGCCGAGCCGGAGCGCGCGCTCGGCGAACAATTCGCGCCGCGCATCTATCGCGGTCCCGCGGGCTCGCTGGCCTACCGGCTCTATGTCCCGCCCAACCACGAGCCGCGCGACCTTGCGCTCGTGCTCATGCTGCACGGGTGCACGCAAAATCCCGAGGATTTCGCGGTTGGAACGCAGATGAACGATCTCGCCGACGAATTCGGCCTCATCGTCGCCTATCCGCACCAGCCGCGGCGCGCCAACGCTTCCGGGTGCTGGAACTGGTTCGACCGGCGCCACCAGGACCGAGGGGCCGGCGAACCGGCCAAGCTGGCCGGCCTCGCGCGCGCGCTGGCGAAGGAATTCGGCGTGGGCAGGGAGCGCACTTTCGCCGCAGGCCTGTCGGCGGGCGGCGCTATGGCCGAGATTCTGTCCGCGACCTACCCCGACGTGTTCGAAGCGGTCGGAATTCATTCCGGCCTGCCCTATAAATCCGCCGTCGACGTCCCTTCCGCCTTCGCCGCGATGAGGGGGACCGCGGCCGCCCAAGCGCCGCCGGCCGCTGCGGTCGATCGCCGTTGCCGCAAGATCGTCATTCACGGCGGCGCCGATGCAACGGTCAATTCCGTCAACGGCCAGAGGATCCTCGCTGAGTGCGAACGCGGACCGGACCCGCTCGTACGGAGCGAGCTCGACTGGGACATCGCCGGCGGGCGGGTCAGCCGCACCGTGCTGCGCGACCCCCAGGGCCGGGCTGTCGTCGAGCATTGGCTGGTCGAAGGCGGCGGCCACGCCTGGTTCGGCGGCGACCCGCGCGGCAGCTACACCCAAACCGTCGGCCTCGACGCTTCCCGCGTCATGGCGCGCTTTTTCCTGCGGCAATGAGGGCGAGGCTCTTTGGCCGATGTCGCTATTTGGGGTTGAGCAACCTGTCGCCGAAGCTTCGGCGTCATTCCGCAGCCGGCGCGCCCGCCTCATGACGAATGGCGACCCAAAACGAGGCCTGTGCGACAATTCCGGCCAGCACAAGCACCGCGCCCGGCGCCAACGCCGGATCGCGGCCAAGCCCGGCGAGCGCGGTCAGCGCCGCGCCGACCGCCATTTGCGTGAATCCATAAAGGCCGGAGGCCGACCCGAGGACGTGCCGATTGACGCTCATCGCCTGAACCAGAGCGGCAGGCCCGGCGCAGCCGACGCCGATGTTGTAGATCAGCATCAGGCCGACCATGAGCGCGACGGTCAAATGCCCCGAGAGGACGGCGGCAAGAAATCCGAAGGCCGCCGCCACGCTTACGCCATTGGCAGTCACCAGGAATGTCTTCAGGCGAATGATCGACAAGCCGGCTCGTCAACATGCTGCCGAGCCAAATGCCCGAGACAAGGAGGGCGAGATAGAGGCCGATCTCGCCCTCCGGCCGGTGCAGTTGATTGACGACAATGAACGGCGCGCAGGCGATGAAGGCGTAGAGCGAGGTCGTCGCGCAGCCGCCGCCGATCGCATAGCCGAGGAAAGCGGGCGAAGCGAGGAGCTGGCGGGTGTTGCGCGCCAGCAAGGCAGGGCTGATGCTGAGCCTCTTGCCGGTCTCGGGCAGAAGCCGCCAAGCGCAGAATGCGTTCAGGGCCCCAAGGGCGCACAGCGCAGCAAGTATCGAGCGCCAGCCGAAGATCCCCGCGAGCCCGCCGCCAACCAATGGGGCCACTCCAGGACCGGCGGTGGCCATGAGATTCATCAGCGCGAGCCGCTGCGTCGCCTCATGCGGCTCGGCAGTGTCGCGCACGATCGCGCGTGCGAGAATGAGGCCAGCGCAACCGCTGAGCGCCTGAAAAAGACGAGAGACGATCAGCGCGTCGACGCTCCGCGTAAGCAGCGCGGCAAGTCCGGAGATCGTGAACAGGACGAGACCGCCGATCAGCGTCGGCCGGCGGCCGAAACGATCCGAAACCGGGCCATAAACGAGCTGACCGACGGCGAGACCAGCAATGTAGACGCTGATCGTCAGCTGCAGCGCGCCTGGGCTCGAATGCAAATCAGCCGCGGCGCTCGGGAGCGCCGGCACGAAGATGTGCATGCCGAGCGTCCCGCTCAAAGTGAACAAGGCGAGCATCCACAACGGGACGTGGCGGCGCGGGCCTTCGGTCTCGCTCACCGCCGGGAGTTCCGTAACGTGGCGATTCATTGGCCGAGCTCGTCGGCCAGTGGCGTAAGCATCCGGCAGACATGCTCGAGGACATGTGACGCGGTCTCGAGCTCGTTCTCGGTAAGTCCCATGAGGGCGTCGCCTCGCACCTGCTGCGCGACGCGTTCCACCTTGGCGACCGTCGTGCGCCCGAGCGGCGTCAAGAAGATCGCCTTCGCCCGCCGGTCGGCGCCGTCCTCGCGACGTTCGATGAGCCCGGCCGTTTCCAGCGCGTCGAGCAGGCGAACGACGGAGGAGCTGTCGAGCGACAAGGAGGCCGCAAGCTCCTTCTGCCGCATCGCCGCCGGGCCGCGGGCGACATGCACAAGCGGCAGCCAGGTCGCTTCCGTCAGTCCGAACGGGCGCATGCGATGATCGACGACCCGGCGCCAAAGTCGCGCGGCCTGGGCGATCTGCGCTCCGAACCCGGCGCGGGTCCCGCGGCGGGACCCGTCCGGGAGGGAGATTGAATTCATGTCATATCATTAAATGATATGACATCTAATTTCAAGCGCCGCGGCTGCGACTGCCCTGAACGACTATCGACGGCGTCGCATTCATCGCTCCACGCGTTGCAACGCCTCTGGCGTGAGATCGGCGGGGGTTGGATAGCCGTCGACCGCCATCAGGAGGTCGGCTTCGGCCAGGAGCGAACGCAGCACATGGACAATGCCTTCGGTTCCCCCGAGGGCCAGTCCGTAGGCGTAGGGTCGGCCGATTCCGACCGCCGCCGCCCCCATCGCCAGGGACTTGACCACATGAGTTCCGCTGCGAACGCCGGAATCGAACAGGACCGGGGTCGTCCCGGCCGCCTTCACCACCGCGGGCAGCATGTCGAGCGCCGGGATGCCGCCGTTCGCCTGCCGCCCCCCGTGGTTGGAGCAGTAGATTCCATCGACGCCGCCGTCGATCGCCCGCCGCGCGTCGTCGGGATGGCATATGCCTTTGACGATCAGCGGCAGCTCGGTCAGCGAGCGCAGCCACGGCAGGTCGTCCCAGGTCAGCGGATTGCCGAAGATCGTCGCCCAGGTCATGACCGCGGCGCGCGGGTCCCGCTCGGGCGGTCCGCCGAGGAGTTGGGCGAAGCGCGGGTCGGAAAAGTAGTTGGCCAGGCAATGGCCGCGCAGCTGCGGGAAGTTGGCGCTTCTGAGATCGCGGGGCCGCCAGCCGGTGACCCAGGTGTCGAGGGTCACCACGATCGCCTTGAACCCGGCCCGCTCGGCTCGTCTGACCAGGCTCGCCGCGAGCTCGGGATCGGTCGGGGTATAGAGCTGGAAAAAGCCGGGCGTGGCCTTGAATTCGGCGGCGACCGCCTCGAGCGGATCGGCCGAGAGGGTCGAGGCGACCATGGGCACGCCGGTTAGGGCGGCGGCGCGCGCGGTCGCGAGATCGCCGTGACCGTCCTGGGCGCAGAGCGCGATCACGCCAATCGGGCTCATGAACAATGGCGACGGCAATTTCATGCCGAAGAGCTCGATCGACAGGTCGCGCTGTTTCGCCCCGACGAACATCCGCGGCACGAGACCCCATTTGTCGAACGCCGCGACATTTGCGTCTTGGGTGCGCTCGTCGCCGCACCCGCCGGCAACGTAGGAGACGAGGCCCTCTGGCATCGCCGCGTGCGCCTTGGCCTCGAGTTCGTCGAAGCGGATCGGGAACCGGGGCAAGCGGCCTGTGAGGCCGGCAAGGTAGATCTCGTTCTGGTAGGCCCCGAAGTCGGGCATCGACGCCCCTCCCTGCTTGGCAATCCGACCCATTCGTCGGGATCGCGGAGGGGAGGATTACGGGATGGGCTCGGGGCGGGGCAAGAGAGGTGAGGCGCATTTCAAGGGGGTTGACGCAGGGCGCGTTCTCGACGCTGAGATAGACGCGGATCAAGCTATATTTCGCAATTCAAAGGGAGTTAAACCGAGATGGCGGCTACCCCATCCGACGCCCTGGTGTTCTTCGGCGCTTCCGGCGATCTGGCGTTCAAGCAGATCTTCCCGGCCCTGCTGGGTCTCGTCGGCGATGAAGGGTGTAATGTCCCGATCGTCGGCGTCGCCAAGAGCGGCTGGAAGGTCGAGGACTTAAGGGCGCGCGCCAAGGCGAGCATCGAGAGCCATGGCGGCGCTGACCCCGCGAAACTGGCGCGTCTTCTCGGTCTCCTGCGCTATGTCGACGGCGACTACGGCGATCCCGGGACATTCGCTGCTCTCAGGCAGGCGCTCGGCCCCGCGAAGCGGCCCCTGCACTACCTCGCAATTCCCCCGAGCCTGTTCGGCGTCGTGGTCGACGCGCTTGCCGCAAGCGGCCTGAACATCGACGCACGCCTGGTCATCGAGAAACCGTTCGGCCACGATCGCGAATCGGCCCAGGCGCTCAATCGGACCTTGCACCAGCATTTTCCCGAAGAGGCGATCTTTCGCATCGACCATTATCTGGGCAAGGAGCCGGTTCAAAGCATCGTCTACACCCGGTTCGCGAACGCCCCGTTCGAACCGCTGTGGAATCGAACCTTTGTGGGAAGCATCCAGATCACCATGGCGGAAGCGTTCGGCGTCGACGACCGCGGCAGCTTCTACGATGCAACCGGGGCGCTCCGCGACGTGGTTCAGAACCACATGCTTCAGGTGCTCGCCAACGTGATGATGGACCCGCCAACCGGCGAAGACCATAAATCGATGCGCGACCAGAAGGCCGCGCTCCTCAAGGCCGTCAGGCCCTTGGACGCCGCGAGCATTGTCCGTGGCCAGTATCGTGGCTATCGGCAGGTCAAGGGGGTCAAGCCGGATTCGACGGTCGAGACCTACGTGGCGGTGAAATTATTCGTCGACTCCTGGCGATGGGCGGGCGTCCCCATCTACATCCGCGCCGGCAAATGCCTGCCTTTGACGGCCGCCGAGGTCACAGTCGAATACAAGCCGCCGCCGCGGGCGACGTTCGGCGATGAGGCCAACGCGCCGCCCAGCTACATGCGCCTGCGGATAAGCCCGGACGTCGGTGTCGCAATTGGCTTGCGGGTGAAACACCCGGGGGAAGGCATGACCGGCGAGAGTGTCGAATTGATGCTGGCCGAACGCGCTGGGTCGCTGATCCCGCCCTATCAGCGCCTGCTCGGCGACGCGATGCGCGGCAACGATGAGCTGTTTGGCCGCGAGGACGCGATCGACGCGCAGTGGCAAATCGTGCAGCCGATCCTGGCGAACCCGCCGCCGGCCCTTGAATATGCGCCCGGAACCTGGGGCCCCGAGGCGGCCGAGGCTCTCATCGGCGCCGACGGGCCATGGCGGAATCCCAAGCCAGCTAAGACCGCATGAACGCGGCTCCTGTGCCGCGTCTTAGTGCGAGAACAGCACCGGCGCGGTCATTTGGGCGAGGATCTGCGGCGTTCCGGAGCCGTGGCCGAATAGAAAGCGCCAGCCGGCGTCGAAAGCGCCGATCGCCATCAGATCCGCCGAATGGTCGGAAATGGCGCTGAGCAGCGCATCGCTGACCGAAATATCATCGACGACGACGTGCTGGTAGCGAGCCTTCACTTTGTGGCGGGCGAGGTTGGCTACCAAGAGATCGGAGAATTCGTAGCGTTGATCGCCCTTATGGCCGACTTCGATGATGAGCGCTTCGCAACCGTTTGCGATCAGCGGCAGGGCGTCGAACGCGGCGCGCGCGGCGCCGCGTTCACCGTGCCAGGCGAAGAGCGGGCGGGCGCCGACGTCGGCGTAGGTTCCGACGTAGGGTACGACCAGGACCGGCCGGCCGCTTTCGGCGATGACCTCATCCGGCAATTTGGCCGGCACGGGAACCTCATCCTGGGCCTGGCCGAGAACAATGAGATCGAAGCATCGGGCGATCGCGACGGCGCGAGGAATGATCTCGTGATCGCTGCCGCGGTTGACGTCAATGAAGGCCGCGCGGTCCTTGAGCGGTGCGGTCGCGGCCGCGAACGCCGCCTGCGCCTTTTCCCAGGCGGCGACATAGTGCGCGCTTGGCCAGGAGGCGACCATCCCGACCTGATGCGCTTCGGCCTTTTCGGCGAACATCCCCGTCAGGCGCGCGCCGCTCCGTTCGGCAATTCGCAAGCCGAGGGCCAGGCGCGCCGCGGTGCGGGGCCTCGAGTCGAGATGAACGAGGATGTTCGCGAGAACCATGGTCGCTTCCTCAAAAACCGCGCGTACGGCTCGCGACGGCCGTCCTCCGCTTGTCGCCGGACCATAGTCGAGGCGGCGAAGCGGATCAACGAATGGCCGGCGGTCGAGGGCCCATGACGATCTGCCGCGCCCCGGGCCGTCGCCCCAACATTTCTCCGGCGTCGCCCGCCTCAAATCGGGCGTTCTGGAGTCCGCGCCGGAGGAGGCGATGGCGAAGCGAGCGTCAATTCAAGTCGACTTGCGCCCCGGGGACCAGGCTTCGCCGGGCCAGGACGTCGCCGGCGCCAACGGGCGCGACCGATGAACGAAGCAACCCCGGCGACACCCGCCGGCAACGATGGCAAAGCCGGAGCTGGCGGCGGCGACTTCGACGTTGTCATCGTCGGCGGCGGCCTCTCCGGCGTCGGCGCCGCCTGCCATCTCGTTCGCAACCGTCCGAAGACGACCTTCGCCATCCTCGAGGCGCGGGAGGCGATCGGAGGCACGTGGGACCTCTTCCGCTACCCAGGCGTCCGCTCGGACTCGGACATGTCGACATTCGGCTACGCCTTTCGCCCCTGGGACGATGCGCGGGCGATCGCCGACGGACCGTCGATTCTGCGCTACCTGACCGAAACCGCTGACGAATATGGGGTCGATCGAAAGATTCGATTCGGCTGCCAAGTCGTTCGCGCGTCGTGGCGATCGGAGGACGCCCGCTGGACCCTGGACGTCAGAGGTCCAGGCGGCGAGACGCTGCGGTTCTCGTGCAATTTTCTCTTTCTGTGCGCAGGCTATTACGAATATGCGGAAGGCTACATGCCGGGCTGGCCGGGCATGGACAGATTCGCCGGCCGCATCGTTCATCCGCAGAAGTGGCCCCAAGACTTGAGTTACGACGGCAAGCGGGTCGTCGTGATCGGCAGCGGAGCGACGGCGGTGACGCTCGTTCCGGCGATGGCGAAAACCGCGGCGCATGTCGTGATGCTGCAACGATCGCCAACCTATATCGTCGCCCGTCCGTCCGAAGAGGGTTTGGCCAAGCGGCTCGGATGGCTTCCGGCTCGAACTCGCTCACCCGGTCGTGCGGTGGAGGAACATCCTTTTGCAACTCCGTCTCTTCCGCCAGTCGCGGCGCAAACCGGCGGCGGTGCGGGCGCAAATCCTCAAGCTCGCGCAAGCCGCGGTCGGACCGGGAATCGACGCCGCCAAGCACTTCAATCCTCGCTATGAACCGTGGGACCAGCGCATGTGTCTCGTCCCGGATGGAGACCTGTTCGCGGCGCTGCGCAACGACAAGGCGTCGGTCGTCACCGGCGAGATCGAAACCTTCACCGAGACCGGGGTGCGTCTCGCTTCGGGCGAGGAGCTCGAAGCCGACATCATCGTGACCGCGACCGGGCTCAAGCTGCGGATGATGGGCGGGATCGCAGTCGAAGTCGACGGCAAGCCGGTCGATGTGGGGAGGACAACGATCTATAAGAGCGTGATGTTCAGCGGCGTCCCGAATCTCGCGTCCGTCTTCGGCTATACAAACGCGTCCTGGACCCTTAAAGCCGATCTCATCTCCGATTATGTCTGCCGGCTCTTGAACCACTTGGATCGCCGCGGCTACGCGATCTGCACCCCGCGCCTGGGCGACGCGCCGCTGGCGGAGGAGCCGACGCTTCCCCTCACGTCAGGCTACATCCAGAGGGCGAAGGATCTGTTGCCGAGGCAAGGGAGGAGGAAGCCTTGGCGGATGAATCAGAGTTATGTCCTCGATGTGATGGCCCTGCGCTTCGGCCCCATCGATGACGGCGCGCTCGAGTTCAAACGGCAAGGCCGGGCGGCCCGCGCCGGGCCGGCGAAAATACGCTAAGCGGCGGCGTTTCCGGCCCCGGACAAGCTGGCGGCTGGAGCGGGCGAAGGGAATCGAACCCTCGTATGAAGCTTGGGAAG
>CAWCCX010000020.1:0-17335 GCA_963794155.1 uncultured Alphaproteobacteria bacterium
ATCCTGAATGTAGATTGAACCTAGGTCAGTGTGACATTTGGCGCTCGGCGCAAGGGCCGCTGATTGGCGCGAAAATGATTGTGGAGTGACGTCGGCCAAGGCTGACGGTATTGTCCGCGTGCGGTCTAGCATCGGAGGGTGAAGTGAAGGCGTCGACAACTGTTGCGCTGCCACTCGCCGCATTGTTGTCGGGTTCGCTCGCAGCATACGCGCAGACGGAGCAGCCGACTGCCCACCACCCCTATCACGTCCATCACCACCATCACTATGTGGCGCACAACCGGGCCCCGGCGCCCGCGCCGATCGCTCAGCGGCCCGGTGTGACGGGCGAGAACGCGCCTCCCCCTACGACAAACCAAATGTTCAAGCCATACGCTCAACCAGGAGAGGGCGACGCCGACGGTCTAAGCCGCGATCCCGACGATTGCATGAAGGGCTGCATCGGCGGCAATCCCCAGTAAGCGGGCTCAAAAGCGAATGCGCACGCCGACGGTCGGCGCGAAGTTCTCGGTGTGCAGAAAGCCGCTCGCGACGCCGCCGTAGACGTTCGACTGCAGGAGGCCAGCGTAGAGGCTCACGCGGGGGATGGGCCTATAGTCCACCAAAAACGAGAATGAATAGCGCCCTCCGGCGCACCGGGAACTGCTGGTCGCCGAACCCGACCCGGTGCAGACGGCGGGCGCAGCCAGGAAGTCGTTCTGGGATTCCCAGTAGACGCCACCGGCGACGTCGAGGTTGGACCAAACCGCGTAGCGCAGACCCGTCCAAACCGTGTTGAGGTTGCGCGGAACCATGTAGGCGTTGACGGTCACGAAACCCGGAGGAACTGAGACGCCCGGCGCAACCGTACCCACCCCGTAGGGATAGTTCGGATCGCTTGGATTGACGGAAAGCGAGTAGATATAGCCGGCATAGAACTTGAATTTATCCCACTCGTAGCGGCCGACCAGCTCGACGCCGCCGGTGTTTGCGGCAGTCGCGCGAACGATGTCATACGGATTGAAGCCGATCGGCGTCGGCGCTCCGCCAAAACTCTGGAAGGTCAGCGCGTTCTTCGCGTATCCGGCTATGGCGTCGAACGAGAAGCGGTTGAAATCCGTTCCGATCTGCGCCTGATATTGCTGAGTCGCGGCATTGAACTGATCGTAACCGCCGACCTGGGCCTGAGCGGCTACGCGAAAGCCTTGGTAGGTGAGACGATAGGTGAAAGCGGTGTTGATGCGCGCGGTCGGACTGGCGCCGAAGGCGCCGTAAAGCGCGGTGAAGCCCAATTGCGAGAACCCAACCGAGGCCACGGGATCGTAGGCGCTGAGCGCCTGCATGGACAAAAGAACCGTGCGGCCGAAGGTCAGGGTCCCGTAATTGGGATTGCTGATCCCGACGAACGCTTGCCCGTTGTCCCACGTTCCGCCCCGCGCTGAGTCGAAAGCTGTCCTCTGGAGGGGCGTCGTAAAGGGATTGTTATCGGCTTGCGATTGAGGACCATTGACCAAGCGAAGCGTATAGGGATTGAACCCGGCTTCGACCGCGCCGACGATCTCCCAGTTGTCGCCGATTTTTTGTGACAAGCGCACGCCGACGGTCGAGGTGCTGAGCGCGTTTGGCGACCATAGCCAGTGCGTATCGCCGCTGTTTCTCTGGATGGCGTAATTCGCCTTGTCCGAGTAAGCGCCGAGGCGCGTGCCCCATTGCTCGTAGCCGAAGCCGCCGTCGAGCGTGCCGTAAAGCGTAAGCGGGCCGGCGCTCAGCGGGCAATCCCGAACCGAGGACTTGAGATAGTTCCACAGACTGCTGAAACAGGCCGGCTTGGACTTTTCAACCTCGGCGGGCTTCGCCGTCGGAAGATCGGCCGCGTGGGCGAAGCTGGCGAACGCGACCGCCGCCAGCAAGGCAATTTCGAGCCTCTTCATCGCCGCCCCCGAACCGACTGATGACCCCTCGCCGACGGATCAAATTTCGGCGTCTCTAGGCGCCGGATCGAACTCGCGGTTCAATATATTTGACAGAGTATATCGAGTGACTCGCCGCCAGGCGAGCGGAAATCGCGGCGATACGATCAAGACCGAATGACGTGCGCGTGACGTGCGAAACGGGTCTCTAGGCAGACAGGGGCTCAGTTGCGGGCCTGCTCCACGCCGGGGGACCCGGCGAGATGAAGTTCGCCCCACTCTCGAATCGCAGCGATGATGGGCACGAAGCGCTCTCCTCTTTCCGTCAATCGGTATTCGACCTTGGGGGGGACGAGGCCGTAATCCTTGCGCGCAATCATTCCGGCTGCGGCCAACGCCTTCAGCTCCCGGCTCAGCACGCGGGGCGCGATTTCCCGCGCTCCGGCCGCGCCGGTGAGCAGGCCGGTCCTGATTTCGCTGTAGCGTCGGGGTCCGTCCTTGAGGTCCCACAAGATCCGGATCTTATATTTGCCGCTGATCATGGCCTGAAACGCCATCACCGGACAGCCGTGGGGCTGGAGCGATTCCGTTGTCGGCGACGTCTTCCGCTGAATATTCATCGAAGACTCCCGCGCTTCGCACGATTCTTCCTTACTATCATTTTTGTCCATACTTGCAGGGGCGCCCGTACGGGCGCAAGTCTGAGCGCGCAGCTCGATGACAGGCGAGGATCGGAACGCGAAAGGGGAGAGCCCAATGAAACACTTTCTCATCAAGTATCGCTTCAAGGACGGTTCGGAGGCGGCGTGGCGGGAGCAGATCGGGCGGTTCATCGCCGCGGTCGAGGGCGACGCAACCCTGAACGGCCGGATCGCCTATCGCTGCATGAAGGCGGACAACGGCTCCAATGAATATTACCACCTCGCCGCCACCGCGGACGACGAAGCCGGCAAAGCGCTCCAGGGCCGCGAATTCTTCAAGGCTTACACCGAAGAGACCAAGCGGGTTTCCGGAGGAACGGTCGAGGTCCTGCCGCTCGCGATCATCGCCGAGACAACCTCGGCGCGGGCGTGATCCAACCGGCGGCGGCGCTCCTCATCGGCCCATGCAGACGTCGGCGAGCCGCTTGAGGTCGGCCCGGCGTTCGGGACTGAGCGTCGCCAGCCGGTCGGCGTCGCCGGAGCGCTCGACGGCGTCGGCGACGCATCGGCAGCCCGTCGCGCACTCGGGAGCCGCGCGCCCTTCCGCGACGCAGGCGCGCTGGCACGACGAAAGGAAGGCGCCCATGTCCGGTTTCGGCGCGAGCGGGGCCCAGGCAGTCAGCGCGGCGATGAGCCCGATCAGAATCGGCTGGTGTACGAGGTAGATCGGCAAGCTGTGTCGCCCGGCGAAGCATACCGCGCGCGACACGCTTGAGGCGGCGCGCCAGCGCTCGGGCAACGCCAGCTTCGCCATCGCGCCAGGCGCTCGGGCGAGGCCAAGGCCGAGAAAGACAACGCCCGCCCAGGGCAGCAGCGGACGCCAGTCGAGGGTGTTCGGGAGCGCCTCACCGAGCCCGAGCCACAGGAGCCACGGCGGATCGAACAGTGTCGAGTGGATCAGGAAGGGCGCGGCGATCGCGGCGAGACCGGCCGCAAGGCTCGCAGACGCCGGCGCGGTCACCAACGGCAGAGCGATCAGGCTCGCGACCGCGATGCAATGCAGAATGCCGAAGAAGATGCCCTCGCCCGGAGCGAAGACCATGCTGCCTGCGGTCACCAGCGCCGCCGCGCCGGCGACGATCCCGAGCCGTCGCCAGAAGGCGGGCCAGTTGATCCGGTGGCGATGGGCGAGCGCCAGCGATACGCCGACCAGGGCCAGAAATGCGCTCGCGACGACGTGCGACAGGAGCCGCATGCCCGGCGTGAACGGCAGGAGCGGCGAAATGACTCGAAAGTCGGCGAGGTCCCAGGTCAGGTGGTAGCCCGCCATGCCGATCAGGGCCAGGCCGCGCGCGCAATCGACGGCGTCGACGCGGCCTGAGCGCTGGCTCGCGCTTTCGTCCGCGGCTTCGCCGTCGTTCACGGCGCGGCGGCTTCAAACAACGCGTCGTCGAGAACGAAGGCGCCCTCGTATTCAACCGGGCCGGTCATCAGCACGTGATCGTCCGCGGCGCGCCATTCGATGACGAGCTCGCCGCCCGGCAGCCGCACGGTTCCCTTGCGCTCCGTCAGCCCCAGGCGCGACGCCGCGACCAGGGTCGCACAGGCGGCGGAACCGCAGGCGAGGGTGAGTCCGACCCCCCGTTCCCACACCCGCGCCTTGACTTCGTCAGGCGCGATGACTTGAGCGAAAGTGACATTGGCCTTTTCCGGGAACATCGGATGGACTTCGATTCTTGCGCCGAGGTCCGCCGCACCGATGCGGGCGAGGTCGGGAACGAAGAAGACCGCGTGCGGATTGCCCATGTTGACGACCGAAGCGGGTCCCAGCTCCTTAGGCCCGCCGCCGTCGGGCCAGAGATTCACCCGCCGCGTGTCGGTCACCGCATGGCTGAGCGGAATGGCGTTCCAATCCAGCCGCGGCCGGCCCATGTCGACCCGGTAGGACCAAGGCCCAAGACGCTCGCAAGCGACGACGCCGGCCTCGGTCTCGATGTTGACGGCGCCGACGCCGAGCTCGCGGCATAGCCGGTCGGCGACGCAGCGTGCGCCGTTGCCGCACGCGCCGGCGAGCGAGCCGTCATTGTTGTAGATCAGCACGTCGGCGGCGGTTCCCGCGGCCCGCGGGTCGCCGATGACCATCATTTGATCATAGTCGAGGCCGGGCGCGCGATGAATCCCGCGCGCGTCCGCCGGAGCCGGGCGGATCGGCGAACCCCGCAGGTCCAGCACCAGGATTTTGTTGCCCGCGCCGTTCATGCGCACGATCGCGCGCCCGGCCAGCGGATGGTGGGAGACCAAGCTCAATCTCCCTTCGCGGTTCGGGCGCGCGCCGCGCCGGCGAGGCGCGCCGATCGATCAATCGCCCGCGCGCCGAGTTCGAGCGACGGCCTCGCGCAAGTCCTCGTTCTCGATCGAGACGGCGGCGGCGCGGGCGGCGGCCTGAGCCGAGTCGGACGGGGCGGGAGCAGCGTGGCGCCTCTCCTTGAGGGGCGGCAGCGGACCCTGCCGGAAGGCGATCTTGCCGACGCAGCGCCAGCCCAGATGGGCGTTCACACGTTCAATGATCACCGGGGCGCTATGTTGCGCCTCGAGCGCGAACGCCCCCTCGATCCGAAGCACCAGGGTCGCCGGTCTGGCCGGGGTCTCGGGGTCGCGTTTGGCCGGCCGCGGCGGCCATTGGAGCTCGATCGGCCGGGCATGACGAGCGAAAGTCTCGCCGACGATCGCCGGCCAATCGGCGATCAGGCTCGATTCGCCGAGGCCGCGCGCGGCCAACGCCTCCGAGATCAACCTGGAGGTGAATTCGGCGAGCGGCTTGGCGCCGCGACGCGCGGGCTTCATCATCCTCTCGCGATTGGGCATGAGGGCTTGAGGCGCGAGAACCTGGGGCATGAGGTCGATGGCATGAGCGCCAATGTAAGCGCGCTGGCCTCGGAGGCAAAGCGAAAGGCGATTGTCGCCCGAACCCTTGGGTGGTGGGACCGCCATCGCCGCGCGCTCGCCTGGCGCGCGGGGCCCGGCGAAGCGCCCGATCCCTACCGGGTCTGGCTCTCCGAAGTGCTGCTGCAGCAGACGACCGCCCAGGCGGCCACGCCCTATTACCAGACCTTCATCGCCAAGTGGCCGCGGGTCGAGGATCTGGCGGCGGCGCCGGCCGAAGCCGTCGTCAGCGCGTTTGCCGGTCTCGGCTATTATTCGCGGGCGCAAAACCTGCACGCCTGCGCCAGGGAGATCACTCGTCGCGGCGGCCGATTTCCGAGGGAGGAGGCGGACTTGCGCGCCTTGCCCGGCATCGGCGCCTATACCGCTGCGGCGATTGCGGCGATCGCCTTTGGCCGCCAGACGGCGCCGGTCGACGGCAATATCGCGCGCGTCCTCGCCCGGCTGCTGGCGCTCGATGAGCCGATCGCGCAGGCGCGGGGCGAAATCAATGAGGCTGCACGCATGCTGGCGCCAAGCCGCAGAGCGGGCGATTTCGCCCAGGCGCTGATGGACATTGGCGCAACGATCTGCCGGCCCCGCAATCCCGATTGTCCCTCATGCCCGCTCGCCAGGGACTGCGCAGCCTTCCGGACCGGGAATCCCGAGGCCTACCCGCGCCGGTCCGCGGCGAAGGCCAAGCCGCGCCGGGAGGGCGCGGTGTTTTTCGCCCGCCGCGCGGATGGCGCCTTTCTCGCGCGCCGGCGCCCGGCGCATGGACTTCTCGCTTCGACGGTTGAGCTGCCCGGCACGCCGTGGACCGCCGAAGGCCCGGGCGACGGCGTTGCCGGCGCGGCGCCGATCGTTGCCGGTTGGCGCCGGCTGCCCGGGAGGGTGGAACAAGCCTTTACCCATTTCGCCTTGAGGCTCGCAGTCTACGCGGCCGCGTTCGAAGGCGGCGCTCCGGACCGGCATTTCTGGGTCGCGCGAGAGGCGGTCGGCGAAGCGGGTCTCTCGAACGTGATGCGCAAAGCGGTCGATCACGCGTTCCGGGAGGGATGAGGCGCCGGCTCCAGGCGGGAGCGAGGGCGAACTTTCCGGCCCGATTTGGCGCCGCATTGAGCATCCGCCTGGCGCTCTTTCGAGTGGAGCAGGCGTGATCGCCTCTTCACGTCCGAATTTCATGGAAAGGTCAGACCATCGCGGTTAGTCTCGCCAGTTCCGCTTCGCCGCGACGGAGGAATGAGTTGGCGTATGAACCCGGACCACGGCCATGGCGCCCTTGATTGCGCCGGCGGCGTTCCGCCTGCCATCTGACGAGGCGCTGCGGGCGCGGTTCGGGCATGTGACGACCTGGGTCTTCGATCTCGACAACACCCTGTACCCTCCGGACAGCGGAATTTGGCCGCGGATCGACGAGCGGATCACCCTCTTTCTGATCGAGCTCTTCGGCATCGATGGCCTGTCGGCGCGAGCTTTGCACAAGCACTATTATTCCCGTCACGGCACGACTTTGCGCGGACTGGTCGAGGAGCATTTCGACCAGACCGAGCGCTTTCTCGAATTTGTCCACGACATCGACCGCTCCGGCCTCAAACCCGATCCGATTTTGGCGCGCGAAGTCGGGCGACTGCCGGGGCGCAAGCTGATCTTCACCAACGGCTCGCGAAACCATGCAATTCTCACCGCGACCCAGCTCGGCCTCGATGGGCTGTTTGAGGATGCGTTCGACATCGTCGCCGCGGGCCTGACGCCAAAGCCGACCGAGGCCGCCTATGACGCCTTTTTCGAGCAATGCCAGGTCGACCCCGGTTCGGCGGCAATGTTCGAAGACCTGGCGAGGAATCTCGCGGTCCCGAAGGCCAAGGGCATGACGACGACCCTGGTGACGAGCAAAGCCGGGCGCCCCGATCACCGCGAGGCGCACGACCGCTCGATTTCGGACGCAACCGAATTCGTAGACTTCGTCACCGACGATCTCTCGGAATTCCTCGCCCGGCTGAATTCGCATTTGAACGGTTAGGCGGAAGCTTTTGATTCTCCGGTTTCCGGAGTCGGGTAGCCCGTTCACACTTACTGAGGTGCGTCCGACGCATCCGCGGGATCGCTGGCGGTAAAATTGGGTTCGTTTTGCCAAAACGAGCACAATACATTCTAATTCTGTTGTATGGTAGGCGCTCACGATCCGCCTCACCACCACGCTCGCCCATGCATCGGGGGAGTGGTTGTCGTCGGAATGGCCGGTCTGCGCGATCGGCGAGACGGCGGCGCCGCGGAGGATGGGAGCGGCGCTCGCTTACGCGCGACGGTACGCGCTCTTCACCCTGGTTGGAATCGCCGGCGAGGACGATCTCGACGCCCCGGATTTCGCCGAAGGCGTGAAAGCGGATGCTGCCGCCAAAGCCGATGATGCTGGCATACCCGCCCGGCTGCGATCTGCGCCGACGGCGGAGGCAGGAGCGTCTGCGACGGCGGCTCCTCGCGGCAAGGAGAAGCTCATCTATCCGGCTCGGATACTTCTCGGGACAGAGCAATCGGCGGCGTTGCGGGAGCGGTTGCTCGCCAGTCTCGGCCATCTCCGATCCGCCGACGAGGCCGCGGACTGGGTCCATGCTAACCTTGCGGCAAAGAACACACTGATCGCCGCCGACGCGGACAGGGTCGAATCGGGTTTCCGCGACCGGCTCGCAGCGGTTGACGCGGCTTCCTTTCGCGAGGCAGACCCGCAGGCAGCGCCGGCGGCGGGAATCGCTTCTCCAGGCGAGAAGCCTTTCCTTGCTCCGACAGACGACACAGCTGCGGCTGCGATCATCTTGCCCTCAGGCCCTGACGCGCGACGCCGACCCATGGCGGGGAAGACGATTCGCCTGCGCGATAAGGAGCACTGCAAGTTCGTGGGATCTCAGCCCTGCATTGTCTGCGGCCGGACGCCCAGCGAGGCCCATCACATTCGCTTCGCCCAGCCGCGCGCGCTCGGCCGCAAGGTCAGCGACGAATACACCGTCCCGGTCTGCCGACTTCATCACCGCGATCTGCACAGCTTCGGCAATGAAGCTTCATGGTGGGCCGGCGTCAGCATCGATCCCCTGCCGATCGCCCTTGCGCTCTGGACCCGGTCGCGATCCCCGAACTCCTTCGAAGTGAGCAAGTCAGAGCCCCCGAGCGACATTAGGTGAACTGAGTCAAGTTCGACCGCGATTGCTTATTTCGTTGGTCCTGCGGAACTATTCGGTCAGGCAGAGAATGTGGCGGCTTTCTCCAACAAACGCGAGATCCGCGATCGCTATTAACGAAGTCGGCCTTACGCATTGCTCCCGGCCAACTGCGCCACCCAGCACCTGACGGCGATCATGCGCGCCATCACCGTCAGAAATAGCGTCGAGCCCGAGATATGCGAAGGCAATGACGGCGATCGACTTGGAAATCCTCGATCCGAATTCGGCATTACGCGCGTGCGCGCAGCAATATGCGGTCATCCTGCTGTCTAGCGAGAAACTCAAGGCGCGTCTCTACGCCTCGATCGACCGGAGGATGTTCGGCGGCGAGACGGTCGGCAGGTTGAAAAGCCTCTGGGGCGCGTTCAGCGCCCACAGCCAGGCGATGCTCATTCAGAGCACGTTCGTGCGCCTTCGGCAATTACGAGCTGAAGGTGGCCGTTTCCATCGGCTCTATTTTCACCGATATCAACTATCGGCTGTCCGGCAAGGCGCGCGAGCAGGCTACGCGTAAACCGCCCGCGACCAACGACCCAAAGGCATCTCGATGAGATTTGCCCGTGGTGATTACCGGCAGGCAGTTCTGGCTCGGCGCTCGGTTGACGATGAGGCGGGAGGTTCTCGACCTGCCGAAGCGGGGACGCTGCGACAAGGCTGCCGCGATGAGACCAATAGCCAACCCCTGCGCAGTTTTCCGTCGCGACGCCAGACTCTCGAGTTCGTGCCGCTCGAAAGGCCGCCAACAAGGGCCAGACGACAGAAGTCCCGGTCCCGGCTTCGCTCGACGATGAGGTTCAGGCCGGCGACACGATTGTGGTCAACGAGCGGATATTCTAGTAACTGAACTCTGCGGATGTCTCCTTTGAAATGACCGCGCGGCAGCAGTGGGAGTTTGGTTGTGTCGATAAGCCAAGTTCTGGTCATTCTCTTGCGTCGCGGGTGGATCGTCGCGCTGGCGCTTCTCACCACTTTGATCGTCGCGGGCAGCGTTCTGGCGCTCGTGCCGGGCCGCTACGACGCGACCGCGACTGCAAGCATCGACCCCGGCAACATCGATCCGATCACCGACGCGTCGGCCGCGGGGTCGATCGGGTTGATGCAGGGCAACATCATTTCGCTCGTCAGCAGCCAACGGGTCGCGGTCGACGTCGTCAAGCGATTGAACTTGACCGGCAGCCCGCAGGTTCAGGAAGGTTTCCGAAATTCGCCTTCGTTCGGCCGGGAGAGCATCGAAGAGTGGATGGCCGCCAGCGTGTTGAGGGGCGTCGATCCGAGGTTCATCCTGGGGACGAACGTCCTGGCGATCAAATACAAATCCGGCGATCCGAACCAGGCGGCGCTGCTCGCAAACGCATTTCTCGCCGCCACGATCGACGGCACGGTCGCAATGAAGGCGGCCGCCGCGGACCAGACTGCGCGTTGGTTTGCGCCGCAAATCGAGGATTTGCGCAAAGACCTGGACGTCGCGCGCGCGGCGCTTGCGGCCTTCCAAGCCCAGTCGAACATGGTGGCGACGGGCCAGGGCGGAGACAGCGAGACCAGCCAATACATGGCGATCAGCGGGCAAGTGTCGAGCGCCACAGCGAACCTCATGACGCTGCAGAACCGTCTCGCGAGCGGCTCGACCGACCTGTCGAACGATCCTGCGGATCCCGATCTTCAGTTTCTGGCTGGCTTGAAAGAGAAAATTTTGAACTCGGAATCGACGATTGAGACCCTCAAGGGCATCCTGGGCCCCGGAAATCCGAAGATGGCCGCCGAGCTGGCGAATCAAGCTGCGGTTCGCAAGCAGCTCGCCGAGGCGACGGCGAGAATGTTGCAGCATCTGAAAGAGCACATCGTCACGGCGAAATCCCAGATCGCTTCGCTCCAGGCCGAGCAAGACAAAGCGCAGAAGAATTTGATCAATGTTCAAGTGCAGCGCGACCGCATGGGTCAATTGCAGCACGACGTCGCCTTCCGCGCCGACCAGCTCAACGCCCGGGAAAGGGCGGCGGAAGAACAGAAGCTGAAAAGCAAGCTGACGTTTTCGGATATGACGGTTCTCGACAAGGCGTCGCCGCCGCTCGAGCCGGCGTTTCCCAAACCCATGGTCGTGATTCCGGTCGGAATCGGCGCCGGCCTCGCGCTCGGCCTGTTGCTCGCGCTTCTGGCCGAGGCGACCGATCGACGGGTCCGCTTCCCGATCGATCTCGAATATGCGGCGCAGGCCCCGTTCTTGGGCAGTCTCGACGCCGTTCGACGCTCGCATCAGCGCATCAGCGCATCACGCCGTCGCGCCCTTGGATCGGCATAACTCATTAAGACGAAGCGCTCGGCGTCAATATTTATGCGGGCGGCGACAAGACCTCTCGCGAGCAAAGCTCTATGCCGCAACCGCGCGCCACTTAGCCAAGTCGCCCCGGGGCCAATAGGTCCCGCGTATGGTCCAAAGATCGTAGCACTGACGCTGGATTCCGCGCTCCTGCATGCTGCACACTCGGTCGAATTGGGGTTGGAGCGCGTCGGACAAGCTCACTCCTTTCGCGACTCTTTTCGCGACCCATGCGCGCCTAGCGATCTGCGCCGGCGTTTTCTGCCTTGCCGCCGTCTTCGGCGCCTTTCGGCCTTACTCGGCCCCCACTATTCGTTAACAAAACCTCACACGGAGGCCTTCCCGCGACCTCATGGAGTGTCCGAGATGATTCCGAAGATGCTACTCTTTGCCGTCTCGGCAGCTGTCTTAAGCGGAGTCGACCTCTGGGGCCCCGCAGTACAAGCGGCGGAGGTCTACCCTGGCTGCGACGTTCCACCCACAACTTTCGGTCACATCTGGTACGTCGACCCGGTCAATGGCAAGACGCAGGCCGATGGCGGCGACGGCTCCGGGACTGCGCCCTGGAACTCGCTGAACGCGATTGTTTCCTCGACCACTCAACCCGGCTACGCTCGACCTTTGCTCAGCAGCATTCCCTACGGCCATCGGCAGCCTTTGCCGGGGACCACCCCACCCGTCTATGCGGATCAGACCGGCGCTCTCGTGGAGCCGGGCGATGAAATCCTGCTGATGGACGGCCAATATGGCGATATTTCAATTGGGGTTCACTCCGTTCGGACGACCAACTCAGCCTTCGTCACGATCGCCGCTGCCCCAGGCCAGAACCCGGTGCTCGCAAACTTGGAACTGTCAGCCACCAACATGTGGCGCTTTCAGGATCTGTCGGTCCAGAGCATAGGAAAGAACGCCGCGATCGGTGTCTCTGATCAAGGCCCGTTGACAACTTCCGACATCATTTTCGAGTTGATCGTCCTCGGTTCGCCGGAGAGTGTGGACGGCTGGACACAGGCTCAATGGATCGCCAACGCCCACCAGATTGGCCTCTTTGAAATGAGCAGCGCGGGCGGGCTCAACACCAAGTGCATCTCTTTCACTGGCGGCAAAATCTACGGGGTCCGCTTCGGGGCGGCCTTGTTCGCGCACAAATCTATCTTCTCAAACAATACGATCGATCACTTCGGCGATGACGCCCTCGATTATGGCGCCAATGACATAATCATCAGCGGCAACTACGTTCACGACATTGAGAACGTCGGCGACGGCAACCACGAGGATTGCATGCAGGGGTTCAATGGGCCGCTCGACAAAGCAAGCGCGCCGAAAAACCCCAAAGGCGTTCCCTACGCCGCCTACTCAAATGTCACCATCAAGGGCAATCGCTGCATCCGACAAACGGATCCGAATCTCAAGTTTCCCGTCTATCTCCAGGGGATCGACGCCTTCGACAGCGATTGGACCAATCTCACCGTCGTCAACAACGTGGTTGTGACCAGCGCCTGCTGGGGTATCGTCTTTGGAAGCGTGCACGGCGGCCAGATCATCAACAATACGGTTATATCCGACGAGTTGCTTCCAATGCCCGGCCATTGCAAGCCGGTGATCTGGATCGGGGACATGACCCATGAAGGGTCGTCGTCCAATGACGTGGTCGTCCGAAACAACCTCGCCAATGGCCTCGGCATTTATAACCGCGATCCCAACATGACGATTGATCACAACGTGTGCGCCGGGATCGGCGGAAGATGCGGCGTATCGGGCGACAACAAGCCAGGAGATCACAATATCGTTGATGAGCGCGACAACGCGAGCGAGTTCGTCAACTACGATCCGGCCAGGCTCGTGTTCGACCTCAGGCTGAAAGCCGGGGCGCGCGCGATCGGAGCGGGCAGCCCCGACGGTGCGCCCGCGACCGACATCACCGGGGCGGCGCGCGGCAATCCGATCGATGCAGGCGCCTATCGCTATAGCGGGGGCAAATAGGGAGGAATGCCAATGAAGCCCAATTGCACTCTTCTCCCTGCCGCACGCCGCCGCAGAAAATTCTTTTTTGACGAGGCAGCACGGTCATCCTCGATCTTGTCGATGCAACCGGTCACTTTGGCTCTGGGCACGCCGGAGCCATCAACCTGGGCGATGATGCTGGTCGGCTTCGCTGGCTTGGGCTTCGCGGGCTATCGGGCGTCGCGAAGGAGGGCGGCGGCCGCAGCATAAAGAGCGGCCGGCGCGCGAAAGGGAGGTAACGTTCGCGGATCCGCGGGGATTGCCCATTCCCCGCCGCGAACGGCCATTGCCCGGCAGGGGGTCCGCCAGGGTGGCGGGGCGAAGTTCTCGCTCCGCGACAAAAGGGCGGCCCTGCGGCCGCCCTTCGCTCGCCCGCCGGCGCCGGTCGCTGCAACCGATCAGTTGATTGACGGCTCGCGCGGATCGTGGTCGCAATACGAATGGCCGCCCCGGGGATCTCCCCTTCGGTACATCGCGCTGCGCGGCTCAGAGGCCCAGACCGTTGGCCGGTGTTGTCTGGGCCTCTTCGCTTTTGAACTCGGCTTTGCAGGCTATCGCGTCGGCACGACGCGAAAGCAGGGTAGGTAAGAGGCCGTCCGGCATGGTCACAACCGGACGGCCGGGCTCGACCGAAATTTGAAGCCCAACGGTCGAACAGGCTGGACACTTGTTGACTCGATCGGCGAAATGATGGCGACCAGCGCGCGCGGAGCGCCTTGTGAACGGCCACCGAGTCGCCCGACGGCTGGTCTATGCTGTGTGAAACTCGCCCTCGCCGGCCATGGAGATTAACCGGCGAGGGCGTCGCTGCGGCCACCACCAACCGCAGCAGAGGGGAGCTTACGGCGTCTCGTCCAGCGAACCGCCCTCGCGAAGCTCGACTACAGACGCGGCGCAAAGGACCCGACACTCCGCCGACGTGAGAATTGTGACGAAATTCTCGAAGAACTCGCGCGAGCAACGGATTCCCTCGACCAATTCCTTGAAGGGTTCGGCCTCCAATTTCTCAGCGATGGTCGTAAGCTCGGCTTGTGTCTTGAACGTCGTGATCCATGCCATACGCGCAAAAGGGCAGCAGGTAGGTCCCGAGGGATACCCATTCCTCGTTGCTGGGCGGCTCCCATTCGTCTTGAGTGTGCGTCCATTGTTCAATATTCATCGCCGCCTATTGTTCGGCGGGCGCAATCTTTTCGCTCTTGGCTGATGCGTCGCGCTTCGGGGCGACCGAGGAGAAGATGTTGTGAAGATCCCACGCAAGCCAAGGCTTGAGGCGGCGGCGAGGTCCGATATCGACCTGTACAGCCTCGATCAACTGCGGACTTTTTGCCACGACGCCCAAGGCGAGGTTCGGACGCCGATCCGCTTACAAAATTCAGACGTAACGCGAGAGGAGGTTGAATCCGAAATTCGCTGGCGCGTTCACCGCGAGGGATGCCGCTTTTGGCTGTTAGCCGCCATGGCGTTCATCGCCGCGCTGTCCGGTTGCATATCCGTTTTGCTGGGCTGGATGGCCCTAGCCCTCCAGAATGACTAAACGCGAGGTCTTGTCGCCCCACTTCGCCAGCCGCATGATCACGCTGTAGCTCCCGCCAGGGCCGCGCAGTGCCGCGAGGCGCTCCACGACATGACAATCAAGCGTGACGAGGTGGCCGCCTTTCCCGTCTGGCCAGCTCACAGCCTTGCAGCCCTTAGGCAGTGTCGACGCGATGGCGGCGAAGGCGTCTGCGGTTATTCGAGATCGAGATCATGCCCGTAATATAGGTCAGGGATGAGAACGCTGATCATCGCAGCGGCCGTAGCAATGATCTTTGGTCCCCCGGCCCTGCCGACGCGGCGGCGCCTAACTGCTATCAAGTGGCGCACTGCATCGCCGCCGAGGGACTGGTGCTCAAACGGGTCACCAAGTTGCCAGCGTTCGACAGCATGGAATTAGACGACGTGCTTAATTCGGAAGTCATGCTCAAGTGCGGCAAGGAAGGCACCCACGTGAGCCTCACCTATAACGGCAGGGCCTCGCCTACGCCGCTATGGCTCGCCCTCGCGCTAAGCTTCTCGGGTCGGCCACGACCGGCGTCACCAAAGCTGAGGTCGCGCTCGCGGTCCGGCTCTGTATACAGCTTCTATCCTTGCCGCGCTCACCCTTTTCCCCCGCAGATTGTCGCGCGTCCCCTTCGCTATCTGGTCAGCCCTGCACTGCTCTTTCATCAGTGGTCACTGGCGTTGGTGGCGTCCGCGCCTCGCCTGTTTCGCGGGTCGATGCCAGCGCCTTCTGTCTTCGGGTGGATGCGCAGCGCCGTGAATCGCTGTGATTTTCTCGACCTGTCATGATCGGCAGGTATGCTATTTGCAACGGAAGCCAGCGGTTGCTGGAGTAGTTTGTCCACGTCAAAAAATCCTCACCGCTTACTGCTGTGAGATCGGATATGGAAGGGACAGCTTTGGACCTGCCTGTGACGCCCCAAATGTCGGCCAAGCCTCGGGAAGGTCTCTTCGCGAACTGGCCGATGATGTATATTTGGATCGTTTTGGCGGCTACCCTAGGCTCTTACGGAATTTGGCTGCACACGCGCAGCATATTTGCGTGCCAAGGGCGCGGATATACTTCGGATCGCTATCTCGCCTCTTGCAATGGGGCCAACTATGCCGACTATGAGCACGGCGCCTTCTGGTACGATTTGGAGCCTTCGGCGCTCGCTGCGGCCGCGAAGACGGACGTGCTATTCCTAGGCAACAGCCGCCTTCAAGTGGCCTTCTCCACGCCGGCGACGGTCGACTGGTTCTCGGCCGCCTCGGCCAGCTATTACCTGATGGGGTTCAGCTACTTTGAAAATGCGGTGTTTGAGGGTGAGCTGCTGCGCAGGATTCATCCGCAGGCCAGCGTCTATGTCATCGATCTCGACGACTTCTTCGCTCCATTCGACTCAATTCCAATGAAAGCGATCCGGCATGACCCTATGTCGCGCACCAGTTACGAAGACAAGCGGTTCTGGCAGCGGCTTCACGAGCCGATCTGCAGCCGACTGCCTGTGCTTTGCGGGTCGAAATATGTTATCTATCGCTCACGAAAAACCGGGACGTACTATACGGAAGGGACGATCCGGAACGCGACTACTCCCATTACCTACGATCAGACAATCCACCCAGAAGTGGTAGACCGCAACGTGGCCCGGGCAATAGATTTCATGAAGGAGTTCGCACAGGGAAAGTGTGTGATCCTAACGCTCGTTCCTTTCACTGGGACAGATATCGCCGACGCGAACGCGATTGCAGCCGGTCTCGGCGCAAAACTCGTTACGCCGAGCAACATCGACGGCCTCCAGACCCATGACGGGGCCCATTTCGACCAGCAAAGCGCGGACCGTTGGTCGGAGGCGTTCTTTCAGGCAGCTGGGCCCGAAATCCGGTCCTGTATCGACAAACACCGCGCCGCGGCGCTGTAGGTTTCAAAATGAGCTTCACCTTTGACACCGGCGGCTGGTGGTGGGCTTGGGTCTTGGTTGGGGTCGCCGCGGTCACCGTCTACTTTCTCCCTTGGATCCGTCGCAGTCGTACGCGGGCGCCGGAATAAGCTCGCTATCTTCGTCCTCAACCTTTTCGCTGGGTGGACGCTCATCGGCTGGATCCGGGCCGCTCGTGTGGACCTGCGCCGCCACCGAGCCCCGCAAAAAAGCCCCGCGCGAGTGGGGACTCGGCGCGGGGCAGAATTGGCTGGGGGGCAGATAAGGCGCGTCCAGCCCTTCAACGCGACCGGCGCCCGGATCGTTGCCATAAGAAAGGGCGGCCCGAAGCCCGCCCCTATCTACTTGCGGCCGGATGGCCGTGAGCTAGAATTGCGCTGCTGGCGGGTGCACTTCCGAGAAGTAATGCGGCCTTCGTGGCATGTCGGCCGCGATGAAATCGACATCGCTCTCCAAAAGGCCCGCGATCATCGCGACGCTTCGCCCGAGCCGGTCGAGACGAGCAATGATCAGCTTAGCGGTGTAGACGCGGCATAGCCTAGGCGCCTCTCTGAGTTGCGGCCGATGTTTCGACCTTCCACTTTCGATTTCGGTCAATTTGGGCGAGAACGCGCCCCGGATTTCCTTGACATAGCGCCGGACCGAATCCCGTTGTGCGAGAAAGCCGAGGCCGGATCGCTTTTGCTGTTCGGTAGAGACCCGGTAGTAGACGACCAAGGGGCGGGCGCTCAGGCTCGCTCTCGCACGTCGACGAGCACACAAGGGGGCCCGGCGAAGTGGTTGTTGTTGCATGCGTAGGCGAAAGCCGTCTCGGGCTGCATGGCGAACACCGCGACGGTGGCCAAAGCTCCAAGGAACTAGAGCATTTTCCTGTCCGATTGAATTGAGGGGG
>CAWCCX010000021.1:0-88424 GCA_963794155.1 uncultured Alphaproteobacteria bacterium
GCCTGCTCGGCCTCCGCCTGGCGGAGCCGAATGGGCGCCGGCCGGCGAGATCGCCGACGGAGGCGTGACGCGGCCGCATTGACCGTGCCGCTGGCGCGTGCGTCAATCGCCGCATGTCGCCTGCGCTCATCGCCATCGACTGGGGATCCTCGAGCTTTCGCGCCTACCTGCTCTCGCCAGAGGGCCAAGTTCTCGAGGAGATCGCGTCGGGCGACGGGATCGCGAGCGTGGCGGCGGGAGCTTATCCGGCGACGCTGAGACGCCTCGTGGGGCGCTGGCTCGAAGGGAACCCCTCTCTGCCGGTGATCGCGTCAGGCATGGTCGGCAGCCGTCATGGCTGGCGCGAGGCAGCCTATGTCCCCTGCCCCGCCGGCCCGCGCGACGTCGCGAAGCGCCTGACCGAAGTCGAAGCCGACCACCGTCGGGTCGTCCTCGCGCCCGGCCTGTCATACGCAGACGAGGCGGCCGGCGACGTGATGCGGGGCGAGGAGACGGAAATCTTCGGCGTCGCCGACGCCGGCGCTCGCCTCATCGTATTGCCCGGGTCCCATTCGAAATGGGCCATGATCGACGGCGAACGGGTCGTTGCGTTCAAGACTTTCGTCACCGGCGAACTGTTCGCGGCGCTGCGCGACCACACGATCGCCGGCGCCTTCGCGAGGACCGCCCCAGCGAAGGCGCCCGGACCGGCCTTCGCGCTCGGAGTTGAGCGGGGCGCCGAGGCGGCGGGCGGTAAGTCGAAAACCGGCGTGCTCGGCCTCCTGTTCGGCGCGCGGGCGCTGCCGCTCCTCAGCAAGCTTGAAGCCGACGATTCCGGCGAATATCTCTCCGGCCTCCTGATCGGGGCTGAAATCGGCGAGGCGAGGCGGCTTTATTTAGGCCAGGCGCCGCATATCGCCGGGGCCGCGGCGCTGGTGAAGCGCTACCTTAAGGCGTTCGAAGCCTTGGGGCTTGAGGCCCGCGCCGCGCCGCCGCACGCCGCCGCGCGCGGGCTTTTTCGCATCGCCCGCGAGGGGGGCTTGCTGTGACGCTCAAACTCGAGCCGACGCCGCTCATCGCGATCCTGCGCGGCGTCCGGCCGGACGAAGCCGAAGCGATCGCGGCGCCGATCGTCGAGGCCGGCTTCGGCGCGATCGAGGTTCCGCTCAATTCGCCGGAGCCGCTCGCCAGCATCGCGATCCTCGCCCGGCGCTTCGGCGACCGCGTTCTTATCGGCGCCGGCACCGTGATCGACCCTTTTGAAGTCGACGACGTCGCCGAGGCCGGCGCGAGGCTGGTGGTCGCGCCCAACGCCGATCGCGCGGTGATCGAGCGCGCGGCCAAGCTTCAGCTCATCACGCTGCCCGGCGTCGCCACCATGACCGAGGCGTTTGCGGCCCTGAAGGCGGGCGCGTCAGGGTTGAAGCTCTTCCCCGGCGAGGCAATTCCCCCCGAGGTGGTGCGGGCGTGGCGCTCGGTGCTGCCCCGAGAAACGCAGCTCTATCCGGTCGGGGGCGTCACGCCTGAGCGGATCGGCCCTTACCGGCGCGCCGGCGCCGACGGCTTCGGCATCGGTTCGGCGCTCTACAAGCCCGGCGCGAGCGTCGAAGCGGTCGCGCATGCCGCGCTGGCGTTCGTGAAGGCGTGGAACGAGGCGGCGGCAAACGGACTTTGAGGGTCAATCCCGGCGGAAGAAGCCCAGCGTCCAGTCGACCGACGGCAGCGACGGCCAATCAGGCAGGTGGGGCAAGAACACCGCTCGCACGGGCGCCTGAGCAATGTCTGTCACCCACTCGCGCACGGCGCCGGCGACGCGGACGATTGGCCGCTTGCTCTGTTCGGGCTCAATCTCAGCCGGGGACGGCAAGGGGTCCAGAAGCGCCGGCGTCTCTGACGCGATCGCTGGAGGGTCCGGCTGAGGCAACCGCGCCTCCAGCGGCGCAAGCTTCTTCCTGGCTGCGGCTCTTGGCGCGGACCGCGCGACTGACTGCTGCAGCGCCGCTGGCCGGCGCTCGGGCAGCGGCGGGTCGCTGACGGGATCAGGCGTCGGCGCGACCGATGCGGCCTGCATCGCGCCACTCTCCAGGCGCTCGGCGACCATTTCCTGCTCCTGTCTGCGCTTCGCAAACTCCTCTCTGCCCTTCACAAAGCTGGCGATCAGTTCGTGCTCATCGCGCAGCGATTGCGCGATCGCGTCTTCGGACGCAGACGGCTGCGCCTGAACGACGATGGAGGGCGAGACCGGCTGACGACCGTAATGATTGACCAGCATCGCGCCGATCACGCTCGCCGTGGCCACCGGCAGGATCTCGTGGGCGAATCTCGAGGAAATTTTAGACATCAAGTCGAGAGCGCGAATCGCCATGGCGCCTATCCTGGTCGTGATCGACGCTCATGGCTTAGAAAGGAAATGTGGCCGCAATCGCTGGAGAGTATGGCCGCAATCGGCGCGCAGCGATCACGGCGACGTGAACATCGCTCACGCGATCATGACCGCCAGTCGGCTCACTCCAGATTCGTATGTCGCGCCCGCATCGTCTCCGAGGTTTCGTGGAAGCGCGAGCGCAGCTTCAGGATTGCGAGTTCGAAGGCGATCATCTGCGCGGTCTCGAATAGCGAGCCCATCGGCAGGACCGAAAGCTTGCCGCCGCGATCGTCGGCCATCGTCTGGGCCGGGATCAGGGTCACGACGTCGACATGCTTGGCGAGCCCGCCCGCGGGCTGAGCGGTGACGAGCGCCGTGCGCGCGCCGGCTTTCCGCGCGACCTCGACCAGCGTCTGCGCGGTCGGCAGATCGCCCGGCCCGGCGGAGGCGATGAAGAGATCGCCTTCGGCCAGCGCCGGCGTCGTCATGTCGCCCCAGACCGCGACCTCGCGGCCCATGTGAAAGAGCCGCATGGCGAAGCCGCGCATCTGCAATCCCTCACGCCCGAGCCCGAAGACGACGATCCGCCTGGCGGCGACGATCGCCTCGATGAGCTCGTCGAGCGCGTTTTCGGGCATGGCGGCGAACACGCCCACAAGATCGTTCAACGCGCCCTTCGACAATTGGGCCAGGCTTTCGGTCATGCGCTTCCTCCCTCGTTATGTCCGACTGCGGGTCCCCTCATCCCTGCCCCTCTCCACATAGCCCGTCTAACGACGGGCGTCCTTCCAGGCCACCCTATGGGGAGACGGTTACACCGACCCGCGCCTGACGATCGGGCACTCGACCTTGATCTGCCGCGGCCGGCTTGCCGAGCCGGAGGCGGCGTCGAGCAGAATTTCGGCCGCGATCGAGCCCATCTCGAAATGAGGCAAGAGCACCGTCGTCAGCGGCGGATGCAGGTGCTGGGCGATCTCGCGATCGTCGTAGCCCATGACCGCGACATCCTCCGGAATTCTCAGGCCGAGTTCGTGCAGCGCCTCGTAACAGCCGACCGCCATCAGGTCGTTGGCGCAGAAGATCGCGGTCGGCGGGCTCTTGAGGTTCATGAGCTCGCGCGCGGCTTCGTAGCCGGAGATCGGCTGCCAGTTGCCCTCGCGCACGAGGTCCGGATCGAAAGGCAGATCGGCGGTCGCGAGCGCCTGGCGATAGCCGCGCAGGCGATGCCGCGACGCCTCCATGCTCGCTTCGCCGTTGACGTAGCCGATGCGGCGATGGCCGGCGCGGATGAGAACGTCGGTCGCGGCGTGGCCGCCGGCCACTTCGCCCGGCACGACCGAAGAGAGAGCGCCGTTGGCGACGTGGCAATTCAAAAGCACCGTCGGCGACATCGACAGCGCCGCCGGCGCATCGACAAGACGCGTATTGATGGTCGCATAGATGAGGCCGACCAGCGGGTGGGCGGACATTTGCGCGAGCGCCGCGCTTTCCATGTCGGCGTCGCCTCGCGTCGTCATGACCGTCACTGTGAGTCCGCGCTCCCACGCCTTCTCGCGCACGCCGTCAAGGCCGATCGCGGTCCAGGGGTCGGTCGAGATCTCGTCGCAGATGAAGCCGATCGAAGCCGCCGCCGCGGAGTTCGGCGCAAAGCCGCGCCGCACCGGCTGATAGTCGAGCCGGGCGGCAGCCTTCATCACCCGCTCGCGCGTCTCGGCCGACAGTCGCGCGCCGTCGGCGTGATTGAGGACCAGCGACACCGTGGTTTGGGAGACGCGCGCTTCATTGGCGACGTCGATCATGGTCGGGCGGCGGGCCGGCGCGGCGCGGCGCGCGCGACCATGCGCGGTCTCGCGCGACCCCGGGCCGCCATGCGCGCGCTCGTCCTCCCGCATCGTCGTCCTCAGTTTTCGTTTGCGAATATTATTATCTGATGAAGCCATTGAGAGTCATTAGAATATTGCAGATATCCGGGCGCAAAAACCGCGCCCCATTGACATTCTTTAGCGCTTTATTATCCTCGCCTCAAGCCGGGGTTCAAGCCTGCACGAGCGGCGCGCCGCAAAGCTGCCTCGAAACGGTCGTCGCCCCGACACACAAACGGTCTGGAAGCCGTCGAGACGCGCTGAGCAAGAGCGCTGGTCTTCAAGAGGAGGAAACTCATATGCTGATTGATCGCCGAACATTGTTGATCGGAACCGCCGGCGGCGTCGCCGGGCTGACCATCATTCCCGCCTTCGGCCAGGTGCCGCCGCTGAAGAAAAAGGACGCCTACAAGGTCGGTTTCGCCCAGACCGAGAGCAACAATCCCTGGCGCCTGGCCCAAACCGCCAGCATGAAGGCTGAAGCCGCCAAGCGCGGCGCCCAGCTGGTCTATACCGACGCCGCCGGCTCGGCCGCCAAGCAGGTCGCCGACGTCAACAGCATGATCGCCCAGGGCGTCGACTTCATCTTCCTGCCGCCGCGCGAGGAAAAGCCGCTGATCCCGGCGGTCCTCAACGCCAAGAAGGCCGG
The DNA here is from genome assembly GCA_963794155.1 of uncultured Alphaproteobacteria bacterium. Lineage (GTDB taxonomy): Bacteria > Pseudomonadota > Alphaproteobacteria > Rhizobiales > Beijerinckiaceae > Roseiarcus. The sequence goes on from CAWCCX010000021.1 coordinate 4,856, forward strand.
CATTCCGGTGCTGCTGGTCGACCGCAACGTCGATCCCGCGCTCGCCAAGCCGGGCGTCGATTACCTCGCCTTCATCGGGTCGAACTTTATCCAGGAAGGCCAGCGGGTCGCGGACTGGACGATCAAGCAGACCGGCGGCAAGGGCAAGATCATCGAGCTCGAAGGCTCGGTCGGCGCGTCTCCCGCCAACGATCGCAAGAAAGGCTTCGACGACACGATCAAAGCCAAGGCGCCCGGCCTGGTCATTCTCGCCAGCCAGTCCGGCGACTTCGCCCGCGACAAGGGCCGGCAGGTCGCCGAGACGCTCTTGCAGGCGCATCCCGACGCGACGATCGTTTACGCGCACAACGACGAAATGGCGCTTGGCGCGATCGCCGCCATCGAGGCCGCCGGCAAGGTTCCCGGCAAGGACATCCTCGTGGTCTCGATCGACGGCGAGAAGGACGCCATCCAGGCGATCGTCGACGGCAAGCTCGGCTGCTCCTGCGAGTGCAACCCGCGCTTCGGGCCGGCCGCCTTCGACATTCTTTACAAGTACGCCAACGGCGACGCGATCCCGCCGATCATCATCAACCCTGACAACTTCTACGACGCCAGCAACGCCAAGGAAGCGCTGCCGAACGCGTACTGAAGCTCCGGAGTTGGTGAAAAAATCGTCTTGACGTAAGGCTGCCCCTCCCGCTTGGCTAGCCGCCGGCGGGAGGGCGCATTTCGGGCGAGGCCCGCGCGTCCCCGCAACCGAAGGCGCAAGATGAACGATCCGCTTCTCATCATGCGCGACGTCAACAAGCGCTTCCAGGGCGTGCAAGCGCTATCCGCCGCCTCGCTCGAGGTCGAGCCGGGCGAGATCATGGCCCTCGTCGGGGAGAACGGCGCCGGCAAGTCGACGATGATAAAGGTGCTGACCGGCGCCTATCGCCGGGACAGCGGCTCGATCGTCTTTGGCGGCGAGCCGGTTGACTTCGCCTCTCCTCAGCACGCTCAGCATGGGGGCATCAGCCCCATCTACCAAGAAATCAACCTCGTTCCCTTCCGATCGGTGGCCGAGAACGTCTTCCTCGGCCGCGAATACCGCCGCTACGGGCTGCTGGACTGGGGCCGAATGAACGCGGAAGCCGCCGAACTTTTGCACCGCTTTGCGGTCGAAATCGACGTCCGGAGGCCGCTGCTGGAGTTCTCGACCGCGATCCAGCAGATGGTCGCGATCGCGCGGGCGGTTTCGTTCAAGGCGCGGCTCGTGATTATGGACGAGCCGACCTCCTCGCTTGACGAGCAAGAGGTGGCGGTTCTCTTCGATGTGATGCGTCGAACTCCGCGCCGAGGGCGTGGCGGTGATCTTCATCAGCCATCGGCTCGACGAGCTCTACCAGGTCTGCGACCGGGTCACGGTGATGCGCGACGGGCGCACGGTGATGGCGGGCCGAATGGGCGACGTCGACAAGCTGCACCTGATCGCGGCGATGCTGGGGCGCGATCTCGAGACGGTGCGCGTCCATTCGACCGGATTTTCCGCCGCCCATGCCGCGGCCGGCGGGGTCGTGCTCTCGGCCGAAGGTCTTCAGATCGGACGCAAGGTGCGGGACGCCCGCGTCGAGGTGCGCGAGCGCCAGATCGTCGGCCTCGCCGGGCTGCTCGGGTCGGGCCGGACCGAGGTGGCGCGCGCGATCTTCGGCGCGGACCCTCCCGATGCGGGAACGATTGAGATCGGCGGCCGCGCCGTTTCGCCCCAAGAGCCCGCCGAGGCGATCGCCCTCGGCGTCGGCTATTGCAGCGAGGACCGCAAGGCGGACGGGATCGTTCCCGACATGTCGGTGCGCGAAAACATGACGCTCGGCATCCTGCCTCGCCTGACAAGCATGGGGATCGTCGACGAGGCGCGGCAGCGCGAAATCGTGGACCGCTTCATGAAGCGTCTTGCGATCAAGGCGTCGAGCGCCGAGCAGAAGATTCGCGAGCTGTCCGGCGGCAATCAGCAGAAAGTGCTGCTCGCGCGGTGGCTGTGCACCGATCCAAAGCTCCTGATCCTCGACGAACCTACGCGTGGCATCGATGTCGGCGCCAAGGCCGAGATTCAGTCGCTCATCCGCGAGCTTGCCGATCAGGGTCTGGGTGTATTGATGATCTCCTCCGAGCTCGAGGAAATCATTGAAGGCGCGGACCGCGTGTTCGTCTTGAGCGACGGGCGCACGGTCGCCGACCTGCCGCACGCCGAAGCGAGCGCCAAAGCGATCATTTCGGCGATGGCGCACGAAGGGACGGCCGCTGGCGAGGAAGTCGCCCATGGCTGACGCGCCGACGATCGGGCGCAAGGGCTCTTCGCTCGACTTCGCCGCCTTTTTCAGGCGCTACGCCGCGCTGGCCGCGCTCATCGTGCTGCTCGCGTTCAATTTCGCGGTGACGCCGAATTTCGCCAGCTGGCAGACGCTCAACGTGAACCTGACCCAGGTGGCAACGATCGTCATCGTCTCGGTCGGCATGACCCTGGTCATCGCGACCGGCGGCATCGATCTTTCGGTCGGTTCGCTGATGGCGATCTCGGGTGCGCTCGCGCCGCTGATCTTCCTGGGCCCGATCGGGCGTTCGTATCCGCCGCTGGGCAATGCGCTCGCCTTTGTCGTCCCGGTCGCGGTCGCCGGCCTGTTCGGCGCGTTCAACGGCTGGTTCATCACCCGGTTCCGAGTCCAGCCGATCGTCGGCACTCTGGTCATGTTCATCGCCGGGCGCGGCATCGGCCAAGTCCTGACCAACGGCAATTTGCAGGTGTTCAAGAACCCGACGTTTCAGTTCATCGGCCTCGGGCGGGTGTTCGGCGTGCCGTGCCAGGTCATCATCATGCTGGCGCTGGTCGCCGCCGCCGCCTGGGCGCTGCGCTCGACCCTTTTCGGGCGCCAGATCCTGTCGGTCGGCGGCAACGAACGGGCGGCGCGGCTGTCCGGCGTTCCGGTCGCCTCGGTCAAGCGATGGGTCTATGCGATCAGCGGCCTGTGCGCCGGCATCGCCGGCCTCGTCGTCGTTTCCATCAACTCGTCGAGCGACGCCAACCTTGTCGGCCTCGGCATGGAGCTTGACGCGATTGCGGCGGTCGCGGTCGGCGGGACGCCGTTCACCGGCGGCCAGGCGACGGTGGTCGGGACGCTGATCGGCGCGCTCTTGATCCAGCTCGTGCGCTATACGCTGCTCGCGAACGGGGTGCCGGACGCCGCCGCGCTGGTGGTCAAAGGCGCGATCATCGCCGGCGCGGTGTGGTCGCAACAGCAGGGCAAGTCGGCATGAGCGCCGCAACGGCAAACGTCGCGCCTTCGGGGCGGTGGACCAGCCTCGCCTGGGCAGGCCGGCAGCGGGTGACGATCGCGCTCATCCTTCTCATCCTGTTCGGCGCCCTGCGCTACGATCACTTTCTCGGCGCCTATAACGTGCTGAGCGTGCTCCGCTACAATTCGATGTTCGCGCTGACCAGTCTTGGCATGTGCTTCGTGATCATGACCGCCGGAATCGATCTCTCGGTCGGGACGACCGCGGCTTTCGCCAGCGTGGTCTCGGCGCTGTTGTCGCCGATGGGGCTCCTGCCCGGACTCCTTGGAGGCCTGGGCGCTGGCCTCGCCGTCGGAATCATCAACGGCTTCATGGTCACGCGGATGAACATCCAGCCATTCATCGCCACGCTGTCCGGCATGCTGGCGGCGAGCGGAACCGGCCTCCTCCTGGCGCACAACCAGTCGGTCTCGGTATCCTACGACACCGACTTCACCTGGCTCGGCCAGGGCGATTTTCTTGGCTTTCCGACGCCGGCCTGGCTCGCCGCAATTGCTTACGTCTACGGCTCGGTCGTGCTCAACTTCATGAGCTTCGGGCGCCATGTGCTCGCGGTCGGCGGCAACGAGGAGGCCGCGCGCCTGATGGGCCTGCCGGTCGACCGGGTGAAGTTCCTGACCTACGTCCAGTCGGGCGTGTTCGCCGGCCTCGCCGGGGTGATCCTGGCGGCGCAGTTCGGCGCCGGCCAGCCGGCCGAAGGGGTGGGGTGGGAATTGTTCTCGATCGCCGCGGTCGTGGTCGGCGGAACGCTTCTGACCGGCGGCGTCGGGTCGGTCGCGACCACGCTCGCCGGCGTCCTCCTGCTTGGCCTCATCTTCAACGTGCTGAACTTCGAGAACGGCCTCGGCTGGATCAGCCTCAGCGCCTATTGGCAGTCGGTGGTGCGCGGCGTCTTTCTGATGGTCGTGGTGATGGCCAGCTCCGGCGCCGCGCGCCGCGCTGTCCGGGCGGCCTGACGCTCCGCTTGCGCCCGCGCCATGGCTGGACGCGTCGCCAGCTATCCGTCGAATGCCATTTCATGGTAGACCGCCGCGATGAAACGACGGATCGCGGCAATCTCGGTCGCCGACATCGTCGGCTATTCAGCCCTGATGGAGGCCGACGAGGAGGGCACGGCTCGGAGGCTGGCTGGCTGGCGCGAGCTGATCGACGCCGAGGTCGCCAGATGCGACGGCCGTGTGTTCAAGGCGATGGGCGACGCGGTCCTGGTCGAGTTCCCGAGCCCGATCAACGCCGTCCGGTGCGCGGTCAACATCCGGTCGGGGCTGGCTCTGGCGAAACAGGCCGGCGAGCATCCGCTGCGCATGCGTTTTGGCCTGCACCTCGCCGACGTAATGATCGAAAACGAAGACCTGATCGGCGATGGCGTCAACCTCGCCGCGCGCATTCAGCAAGCCGCCGATCCCGATGCGATCGACATCAGCGCCTCGCTCTTCGAGCAGATCCGCCGCAACTCTCCCTTCTCGTTCGACGATCGCGGGGAGCAAACATTTCGAAACATCGCCGAGTCGGTTCGCATCTATCGGCTGCGCGGCGAAATGGGCCGTCACGTCTACCAGGTCGCCCCAACTCAGCCCGCACCGATCCGTGCGAAGCGACCCTATTCGCTGGCCATTATGCCGATCGAGACTGGATCGGACGACGAAGATCGCCGATATCTGGCCGACGGCATTACCGAGGAGCTGATCCTCGAGCTTAGCCGATTCAAGAAACTATTCGTCATTTCTCGCTCGGCGACGAGCGCCATCGGCGCAAGCGATCGTGATCCTCAAGTCGCGGGCGTTCGATTTGGCGTGCGCTATGTGCTCGCCGGCGCGCTGCGTCAGCTCGGGTCCGAAATCCGTTTGAGCCTGTCGCTCTCCGAGACCGAGACCGGCGGCGTGGTGTGGAGTGATCGGCTGAAGGACAGCCTTCAAGGGCTGGTCGATCGTCTCGACGGCGTCGTCTCACGCGTCGCTTCGACGGTGCTAGGGCGCATTGAGGAAAGCGACATTGCGGCCGCGCGACGGGCCAAACCGGAATCGATGACCGCGTTCGATTTTCACTTGCGTGGACTCGCGCACCATCGACTTGGCGGGGTCGTAGACGAGAACCTGCGCCAAGCGATCTATTGGTTTGGGCGTGCGATTGATGCGGACGGCGAGTTCGAACGCCCACGTGCGATGTGGGTTTGCGCCCGCTCCGGGCTCCCGGATTTCGACTGGGACGACGGCGAGCGGCGCGTCCAGCATGCGTTGGAACTGGACCCCAACGACCCGGAAGCCAACCGGGTCATGGGCTCGATCCTCATGCACAGCGGCAAGTTCGACGCCTCCCGGAGATTTCATGAGAAGGCGATGGCGCTCAGCCCGTCGGACGCTTACATCAAGGGCCGCTCGGCGGCGTTTTACAATTTCGCCGGCGAGCCCGAGCGCGCACTGCAGTTGCTCGACCAAGCCGAAGAATTGGACCCGTTCCTGCACGTGTGGTGCGTCGAGGAGCGTGTCGCCGCGCTCTATTCGCTCGGGCGATTTCGCGAAGCGATCGAGGCGGCGGCTCGCCTGACATTTCAGACCCGCCGGTCACGCTTCTACCGCGCCGCCGCGCATGCGGCGCTCGGAGAAGACGGCCGCGCGCGGGAGACCGTCGCCGAAGCCGTCGCCAATTCCCCCATTCTGACGAGCGGCTACGTCAGATCGCAGGAGTTTTACCGCGACCCCATGGTCATGCGGACGCTCGTAGGACGCTTGGTCCGGGCTGGGCTCCCCGCGTCGGAGAACGAGGCGGCGTTGGCGCATCTCGGCGACTGCTGATCGGGGGCGCCCGGCGCGGTCGCAAGGGTGAGTTCCGGAGTCGCACGATCGGTTCACGGCGCCGCTGCTCTGGGCGTCGTCGGTCCTTCGCCGGCCCGCGCCAGCGCGTGGCGGATCAGGCGATCGACCAGCTCGGAATAGCTGACGCCCATCGCCTCGAACACTTTCGGGTACATGCTGATGTTGGTGAAGCCCGGCAGCGTGTTGACCTCGTTGACGACGAGCTTGCGATCCTCGCGGAGGAAGAAGTCGACGCGCGCCAGGCCTTCGCAGCCGAGCGCCCGGAAGGCCTCGATCGAGAGCTTGCGCACCTTGTCGCTCACGTCGCGCTCGAGGTCGGCCGGGACCTTGACCGCGGCCCCCTCCTCGTCGAGGTATTTGGCTTCGTAGGTGTAGAAGCCGTGGCGATTGCTTGGCGCGATTTCGCCAGGCAAAGAGGCGGTGAGCGAGCCGTCCTCGCCCTCGAGCACGCCGCACTCGATCTCGCGCCCGCGGACAAATTCCTCGACCAGGATCTTGCGGTCGTGCCGGAACGCCTCGGCGACGGCTTTAGCGAACTCCTCGCGCGTCCCCGCCTTGCTGATGCCGACCGACGAGCCGAGACGGGCCGGTTTGACGAATACCGGACGGCCGAGCTCGGCGACCGCCGCCTCGAAGGACGGCGCGTCGCCTTGAGCGAAACTCAGGAAGCGCGCGATCGGCAGGCCGCGGTCGCGCATCAGACGCTTGGCGACATCCTTGTCCATCGCCGCAGCCGAGCCGAGAACGCCGGAGCCCACGTAGGGCACGCCCGCGATTTCCGCTAAGCCCTGGACCGTCCCGTCCTCGCCGAACGGACCATGCAGGACCGGGAACAGGACATCGACCGCGCGCGTGAGATCGGGCGCCATGCCGTTCGTCTCGGGCAGGATCGCGAGCTGCCCGGCGCCGCCCGGAATGAGCGCGACGCGCGGTCCGCTTTCGGGAACGGCTTTCGGGAACGCGCCGTCTTGAACCGAGCAGAGGAGCCAGATCCCGGATCGGGTAATGCCGATCAGCGTGGTCTCGTAACGCGTCGGATCGAGCGCCCGGAATACGTTGCCGGCGGACAATACGGAGACGTCATGCTCGGCCGAGCGGCCGCCGAACAGCAAGGCGATCCGCAGCCTCTCGACCATGTCCGCAACCTCTGATTCGCTCGCCCCCAACGGACATCGCCGAAAGCAATGGGATTGGTCAACTCACGCCCTGCCCGCCGGGACACGAGCCGGTCTCGGCCGACGCCAAGGCGCCACCGAAACGCCTGCGTCTGCAAGACTTGCCCAAGCGGATCGGGCGTAGCAATAGTGCGGCGCGGCGCCAGGCGATTTGCTGGCGAGGGGTCTCTCAGGCGGCTGGCGGACCGGTTCGCCGGCGAGGTTGGTCCGTGGGGGAGAATGCTCGAGCGGCTAAATTCACTGTGGGTCGGCGGCGCGCTTGGCGCCATTGAGCGACTGAGCGTCGTTTCTGCTCTATCGGTCGGTCATCCCTTCACAATTTATTCGTATGCGCCGGAGAAGCTCGGCGCCGTGCCCAGCGGCGCGGAAGTTCGCGACGCCAGAGAAGTCGCGCCTTACGAATCTCTCGCGAGCCTCCTTCAAGGAACGGTCGCATCCGATTTCTTCCGCTACGCCCTGCTCGCCAAGGGACTTGGGCTTTGGGTCGATCTCGACCTCGTCTTTCTCAAGCCGATCGATTTTGTGGATGAATATGTCTTTGGCTGGGAAAACAAAAAATCGATCAACGGCGCGGTTTTGGGGCTTCCTCGAGGCAGCGACATGCTTCGCGACCTGTGCAACATCCCGCAGCTGAACTGGCGACCGCCTTTCTACGGCCCCAGGAAGACCGCGTTGTTCTACTGGGAGAGGCTCACGAAGGGCGACATTCGCCCGAAAGATTACCGGTGGGGCACTTTCGGGCCCTCGATCCTTACCCATCTCGCCAGGAAATATGCGGTCGCCGGCCGGGCCAAAGCGCCCTCGGTCTTCTACCCGGTGATGCACTACCAGGTTGATCTGTTCCTTCGTCCGCCGGAATTGGTTGAAAGCCTTCTGACCGCCGAGACCAGAACCGTCCATCTCTGGCAATCCGTCTTGCGCCGCAAAACCAGCGTGGCGCCGCCCGGATCATACTTGGAATCGGCCCTGCGACGGCACGGAATCAGCGCGGGATAAGCGCGTCGGCGCCAGCCCCCGGCGGCTGCAAGCGGAGGGGCGCGAGCCCCTCCGTCGCGGTCGGGAGATGACCTACTTTCCACCCCAGGCTTGCCGATAGCCCGGGAGGTCCTTGCAGCCGCACAAAGCGTAGTGCAGCGGGGGCATCTTGTCATCGACATACTTGTTGAGGTCGGCTTGCATGATTACAGGCTACTCTGCCGCGATGCGCTCCCGTTCCGCGCGCCGGCTTCGCGGATCGCAGTGCAGCTTGCCATCCTTCATGATCATCGCCAGCCGGTCGGGCCCGACCAGCACCGACTGGTCGACCAGCGGGTTGCCGTCGACCAGCAGCATGTCCGCGAGCGCTCCCGCCTTGATCACGCCAAGCTCGCCCTTATGACCCATCAATTCGCCGCCGATCGCGGTCGCGCAGCGCAGCGCCTCGGCCGGGGTGTAGCCGAAGAATTTGACGAAGTGGCCGATGTCGCGCGCGTTCTGGCCCATGGGCGTGATCTTGAATCCGTAATCGCCGCCGATCACCACCTTGATGCCGCGCTTGCGCATCTGCTCGTAGGTGCGGCAGGTCGCCTCGAGCTTGCGCGGCAGGTGCATGCTCTCGACAACGTCGCGGGTCATGCCGTGGGCGTCCCCCTCGAACACCGCATTGTGCACGAGCCCGAACGCCGGGCCGACGATCACCCGGTCCTTCGCCGCCTCGAGCATGTCGAGCGCCTCCTCGTCGGCGAAGTCGCAGTGATAGATGCAATCGACGTGATTGCGCACCGCGCGCTTGACCGAGGCCGCCGCGCGCGAATGGCAGGCGACGCGCTTGTTCCACTCGTGCGCCACCTCGACCGCGGTCGCCACCTCGAGCTCGCTCATCGAGGTGACCTCGGCCCGGGCGTAGGAGACGAACTCGTCGCCCGAGATATTGATCTTGACGTTGTCGACGCCTTCGCGGCAGCAGAGCCGCACCGCGCGCCTGACTTCGTCCGGCCCGTCGGCGATCATGCCGAAGCTTTCGGCGTGCATGTGCTGCTTGCGCTCGTCGCCGAGACCGCCGGTCACCGTGATCTCCGGCCCGGCGGCGCGATAGCGCGGTCCGGCGAGATAGCCGTCCTCGATTTCCTGGCGGACGACCACGTCGAGCCTGAGCTTGGCGGACGCCGCCGAATAGCATGAGGTGAAACCGTGATTGAGGATCAAGGTGGCGTTGCGGCAGGTCCTAAGCAGGTGCTCCTCGGGCGGAATCTCGCCGAGATCCTGATTGCGCGCCGGGCCGACGAACGACAGATGGCAATGCCCCTCGACCATGCCGGGCATGAGCGTCATGCCGCCGCCGTCGATGACCTCGGCGCCGTCGCGGCGAATCTGTCCCTTGCCCCGCGCGACCGCGGTGATCCGGTTTTTTTCGATCAGCACCTCGGCCGGATAGCGCTCATCGTTCTCGCCATCCCAGACCTCCGCGTTCTGAATCAGAAAGGCCACTTCGCGCATCCTCCCTTGGGGCCTGCGCTCGGATCGGCGCCGGCCGCGTCGAAACATTCACCCGCTCGATGATAGGGGCATCCCGGGCGCGGAGTCCAACGCTTTTGGGAGCCTGTAAATTTCCACCACGGACGGCGGCGCGCTGACAATGATGAGCATTATGTCTACGCCGGGTTGCCCTCCGACAAGCCATTTCGCTTGATCGAGTTGCTTCGATCTGATAACTCAAACGGGTGACTGAGCCGAGTGACCCGACCCTCGATGTGCTGCTCGACCTCGATGGTCAGGTGCTCGTCGTCGATCCCGAGGGCGGCCACTGGGTTCGGTTCGTGGTGACGCGGGCGCCAGTATCGCCGGCGAAGCCGCATGGGCTGGACTACTCGCTGACGCTGCACGGGCCGGATGGCGAGCGACTGGTTGGGTTCGACAACGCCCATCCGGTGGCGCGGCAGAAACGCGGCGAGCCGCAGGACCACCATCATCGGCTGCGGACGATCAAAGCCTACGAGTACAGGGACGCTGCGACACTGGTCGGCGATTTCTGGAAGACGGTGGACGCGGTGTTGCGCGAGAGAGGAGTGATCCCATGACGACGCTAAAAGTGGGCATCGCCAATTACAACGACATGAAGGCCCGGACCATGGCGGTGGCGCGCGGCGAGCAGCGCATCGCGCCGGATGAGCCGAAGGTCTGGTTCACTTCGACAGAGTCCTTCGCCAGGGTTCTCTCAGCGGGCAACCGGGAGCTGCTGCGGGTGATTGTGGAGCAGGCGCCCGGCTCGCTCGATGAACTGGCGCGGATCACCGGCAAGGCCAAGTCGAACCTCTCGCGCACGTTGCGGACTATGGAAGGCTACGGCTTGGTCCGCCTCGACCGCGGCGAGCGGGGCCGGATCGCGCCGAAGGTGACTTATGACCGGGTGGAGCTCGACCTGCCGCTCACCCGGTCGCGGAAGGCGAGTTGAGCCATGACCGCTTGGCGGGCTTCGTAAGCTCCCGAGACGACCCTGAAGACGCACCTTGTCGCTCCGGTGTTCGTTCCGGAGCCAGGGACGTGGATCTTGCTGATCATGGGCGCGACGGCGTTTTTCCCCCTTGCGAGGCGGCGGGCTCGCGGGAGCGCGCTTGGATCGCTTCCTGGGTTGCACGAGCGTAGCCGCCTCAAACAGAAAGGCCGCCTCGCAGGCGGCCCCTGTCGCAAGATTGCATCCGTTCAGGCCGCGACGGCCTCTCTGCGAGAGAAACGGTATCCGACCCACCCAAGTCCCGCGAACCCGACGAGCATCATCGTCCAGGTGGGCGCTTCCGGCACCGACGCGCTGGTGGCCTCGCCGGCGGTGACCAAACGGAAGGGGACACAATTGTTGCATTCATAAGACCCAGTATTAGTGATGGAATCATAACCGGTGACGATCGGGTCAATTCCGCCGCGGGTCAAAGGGTTGAGGAACTCCAGGGTGATGTATGTCGCGCCCGTCCCCGTGATCAAAAGGAACGAATTCGGTCCATAAACGCCGTACCCGACAAAGGGGGCAGTGCTCGGGTCATAAACCGTGCCGCCCAAAGTCGAGCCGAGAGTCGTCGTGATGTCGTACGAGACGAGTTGCCCGGTCGAAGAATCGATCGAGAACATTCCGCTCGCCGTCCCGCCGTCATCGAACGTGACGCCTTCCAATGTCCAGTCAATGACCGAGGCCTGAACGGGCGCAGAAAGAGCGACCGACATGGCCAGCGCGAGGGACCCGATGACAAGTTTTTTCATCATTCCAACCCCCTATGATACGACTTTCCCCAATACGAACCGCATGCCAAGTCGCCATCGAATGGCAGAGGACCCAGAGTTCTGCACGGTCGAGTTGTCGCCAGCGATCGTGACCAGGAAGTCGCCCGACCAGTCAACTCCGTTGAGGACGCCCGTTCCGTCGCCTGAAATGTAATAGTCAATGACCGCCGCGGAGGTCTGAGACAGCGTTGCCCCAAACGCCGCCGCGGCGCACGCTGCGCCAATCAAAAAGTTGCGCATTGAACACCCCCAAATCAGGCACAGCCCAACTGGCGCTGGGTGGTTGTACCTCCAATTCACACATTGTAAACCGGTAAATATGGGGGGATCGCGCGTCGAAGGTGGCGCTCGCGCAGTCACCGTGCGCGCGCTCGACGCGGATGGGCGCGAGGTTCATTCGGCGGCCAACGGTTACCCTTTTTCATACCCGGCTGAAAGGCTGGGACGGACCGCTGGCCACGCCCAAACCTGCCGGGTCGTAGGTGTTCCTACCTATTGCCGAATCAGCCCGGCGGCTTTCTCATCCCCTGCCTTCAAGATCCGATACTTGAATTTTCCGTCCCATAGTCGGCGTCGAAGGCGGGAGGGGAAGATGAAATCCATGCGCCTTCTCGTAATGGCGTTTGTGCTTGGGCTGATCCAGAGCGCAAGAGCGGACGTCTGCTGTCCCAATGGGTGCGTTCCGCTGAACAATGGAACCGCGACCTGCGTGAAGGCGGGCACCAACATAACCTGCCCGGGCGGCGCGGTCTGCGGCGGGGGCGGGGGCGGCGGCGGGGGTGGAGGCGGCGGCGGCGGGAGCACCCACGCCCCGATTGTCTCACCGGGAGCCTGCGGGCTCTACCTGCAATGCAGCTACGCCAATGGGGTCGCGACGGTCGGAATCGTCAACAGTTCCGGCACGCATTACACCAACCCGCCGAAGGAATGGGTTTACACCCGCGTGGTCTACGCCAAGGGGTGCGCTGGCGCCGGCGCGGCGCTGAGTATTCCGGTCGATGGCAAGGCGACGGTGAATCTCTTCAAGCTGCAGTATCACAATTTATGCACCAATGAGCTGCCGATGTCCTTCCGCGCGAGGATCGGCGCATTTCCCGAAACGGTTGGAACCTGCGACTGCAGCTTTGGGCTCCCCGCGCCTCCTTATGGGCCGGCTTCCTGCCGGGAGGGCTTCCTCTGGCGGAACGCTTACGATGGCGACCAAGTGTGCGTGACGCACGCCCGGCAGACCCAGGTCCTGCACGAGAACGCGAACGCCGCATTCACCAGCGCCGGCAGCGGAGCGTTCGGTCCCAACACGTGCAAGAGCGGCTTGGTCTGGCGCGCGGCGCGGCCCTCCGACCTTGTTTGCGTCACGCCCCAAAGTCGCGACCAAGTGGCCTCGGAGAACGCCACGGCCTGGGACCGCGTCGCCCACATCGCTGGTCAGTGACCATAAGAACGCCCCTCGCGGAGTGGGGCGCTCCCGCCCTTGACGGCGCACGGTGATGGTCACCGGATATATCGCGTAGCTGGCTACGCTTAGGGTTGGTCGCCTTCCTTTGCTCGCATGGAGAGGAGACGAACCGCTTCAATGTCTGAGCTATGATCCTCTTCCAGCCAGCGCGAACGACCGATACGGTTGAGCTGATGGTGAGCCACAGATGGTCCCGAGGATCCGAGGCAATACGAGCAAGCGGCTAACGGCGTCGGGCCGTTGAGGCAGCGGTCGACCTCTTCATACAGATTCGCATTGTCATGGAGGGCTACGCCGTCAACAGGGATATTGTCGAAGGTTATTCCTCTCAAAGCGAGCCGGGCGCTCATGAAAGGCGCAATCGAGCACTTATAGAAACGACCGTCGTAAACGGTGTGACACGACCACTCGCCTGCGTTCTTGCAATCTCGAAAGATGACATTGACCAATTCCGGGTCATTGATGCGGTTGTTGATGACAGTCTTCTGGAACGTTTGATAATCCGTGATCTTCAACCGGACGCCCTGCGCTTCGCAGATTCGGGCGCACTCCTCGTCATCGAGCTTTCGCTTTATCCCGGGATATGCCGATATCCAGAGCTGATCGATTAGCCCCCAGAGTTCGGGAGGCGCTTTGTGCAACAGCACACCGTTGGTGATGAGCACAATGGAGTTGGCGATGCCGATGCGCCGCGCTTCAGTCAGGAAATCGACCAACCGCGGATGGAGCAGCGGTTCTCCTCCCAATATTCTCAGATGCTTTGAGTGGAAGACCTGAGCCAAAGCCTGGAGATCTCTGGAGAAGGCCTCTACCGATGCGAACTTTTTTGCCAGCAGCGGCGAGGCATGATCGCACTCGCAGCAACTCAGGTTGCAGTGCTCGGTCAAGTTGAAGTCAAAACTCGGTCTGGTGAGCTTGCGGACCGGCGCCTCCATGACGGAGTCGCTGGTCGTTCCGCCAACTCGATCAGGCAAGAGCGCAGGCGGCGCCGGGCCATCAATAACTGAAGCAGCGTCCTTTCCATCTTTGCCGGCATTCAGATCATCGCGCCGCGACCCCACATTTTCCTTCGACGCGAAAGAAGTTTTCCGCCTCCATTGTCGATAACGGTCCAGCAAACTTGCCATGGTGCGATTACTTATCCGACAATCTCAACGTACCGCTGTGTTTGCTGAAACTGAAACTCGACCGCTCAATCCACCGGCGGAGCGAACGCCATATCGCTAGCCACACTGCAACTTTACCGGCATGCGGGGGCTCCTTCAGCTCAATTCCTCGGCGTCAGTCGCTGCCGCGAATCCGCACTATATGCCGTTGCTATTCGGCGGCAATGGCTGGCCGCCGTTTCCCCGAAGGGTCCCTGGGGGCGGGGAGGCGCTCGTAAGCGGCCCTCAAGACTGTCAGCTCGGCTATTCTGTCGCGGGCCTTGGCAGCTGGCCAAGGCTGGAGGCGCGGATTCTCATGGAAGTCGGGAGGACGGGATCTCGGTTTGCCGATCGTATCGCCGCCTGAAACGAGTCTGGGACCGGATCGAAAACGGCGCTAACCGAGAGCGCCCGGAGGAGCGAATTCCGCCAAGGCGTACATCCAGACGATCAAGGTCCCGATGGAGCACAATGTCGTCATCGAAACAGTCGCCGCAACAAGCGGTTCCTCGCAATGATACTCTCCGGCCAAAATGTAGACCGTCTTGGCGGTTGGAACCGCGGCGCAGATGACGGCGGCGATCAGATAAAGCGGTTCGAGCCGAAGCGCGGCCGCAAGGCCGAAAACGATCAGCGGCATCACGACGAGCTTGACGATGGTCAGCATGGCGGCGCACCCGAAGTTGGCGCGAAGACCCTGGATTGACAGGCCGAGGCCGATGGCGAACAGGGCGCAAGAGGTCAGGGCGTCGGCGAGAATGCGCAGATAGGCGCCGACTGGCCCAGGCATTGGGATTCCAAGGGCGGACCAGGCGACGCCGACCAATGTCGAGAGGACCATCGGATTGAGGATCACGTGCCGCGCCAGTTTCGCCGGCGCGACGCCCGATCCGCCAGAACTCTCCGGCGTCGAGCTCCTGCAGGATGACCGCGGCCGGAAACATGACGACGGCGACAAAGACCGTAGCGATCGCCGCCGGGAGCACCGCTCGCGGCCCATAAGTCGCCTGGAGGATCGGCAAAGCGACGAAGCCGGTGTTCGTCATGGATGCAGCCCAGCCTTGCATTGCCGGGCCGGCGAGGCTGCGCGCCCCCAGAATGCGGGCCATTGCGAAGACGAGAGCAAAGCAAATGAGCGCCCCGCCGCCGAAGGCGACCAGGAAGCGCCAGGCGAAAAGGGAACGCGCCGGCTCCTGAGCGATGGTCACCACAAGTAGGGCCGGCATCGCGACATTATAGGCGAAGTGAATCAATCCCTCGCTGAGGTCGCGCGAGACGTAGCCCACATAGCCGGCCGCCCACCCGGTCACGATCACGGCGAAGACGGGCAAGATAAGAGCCGCGACTTGCACCCGTTGACCTCAGACTGACCGTCCCGCTCAAGTCGGGCGCGATCTTCAATCTATCGCCAAGAGGCAAGTCGATCGAGGACAACGTTGGCCACGCCTCTCTGGCTAGAGCGCGCTGCGAAAAAGTGGGAACCGGTTTTCCGCGAAAAGCGCGCGAAATCAAGGAAATCTAGAGCCTCGGCGATTCGACCGAATCGCCGAGGGCTCTAGGAGGCGTGACCGCCGCGTCGTCTGAGGCGTTAACGGAACGCCAACTTTTTGAAGGTTTCCCTATGGTAATCTAAGGGACAATGGCAAACCTCGATGACCGAAGCTTTTGTCGCGATCGTCGCAGTGATGGTCGCATTATTGGTGGCCTTGGGGGCGGCGGTGGGAATAGCCGCCGCGTTCACTGCGTGGCGGGATTGGCAAAGGGAAAGGGCTTCGTGGAACTGCGAACCCGGCGCGAGCCATCGATGGGAAGGCGCGGGGCAACGGCCAACGCCCGAAACCCGCCGCTGAAGGACTCGCGGGTTCACCTGGGGCGCTTCGGAGGGTTCGATATGGCCGGCAGCGTTGAAGCGCTTGAGCCTACCGGGAGTGATCGCCCTTAGACCGGGATTGCCGGCGTCCTGCGCGACGTGCGATAGCCCGCGAAGCCAAGCCCGGCGAAGCCGATGAGCATCATCGCCCAGGTCGAGGGCTCGGGGACGACGCTGACGGTGAGCGTGGCGATATTGATGGAGCCAGAGGCATACTGAGCTGCGCCAGTGGCATAGGTGTAGGTTTGGATCTGGAAATAGCCTGAGGTAGAGTCACCTGGCTGGACCGCATAGGTGAATGGGGTCGTTATGCTTGCTGGCAACATTCCGTTGTAATTGTAGATGTAGGTTTCCGCGCCACTATCCTCGAATATAACGCCGTTATCACTATAGTTAGAGGCCTCGTGAAGTTGCTCGCTGATAGACCCGTCGTTGTAGCCGTAGATCTCCCCAATATAGTTGGGGGCGCCGGCTGACACGCTAACGCCGTCGACCGTGATTACGACGCTCAGAGCCGGGCTGCTAGCCCCGTAGAACCCACCGCCATAAGCGTAATTTTGGGTTGGGCTCGCCGACGTGATCCCTTGGGTCGTATCGAACTCGTAGGTCACGGTAATCGGATCGCCGTCAAGCGATGTGTTTGGCGGCCCGAACACGCCGGTCAAGTCGTTGCTGTCATAAACCGTTCCGGAGTACACGACGTCGACCAACGCGGCCGAGGCGGAAGTCGCTCCGGTCACAAACGCAACCGCCACGGCCGCGGCAAGAAGCTTCGCTTTCACGCCATTCCCCCTCGATTGTCGAAAGGCGGGCGCCCTTTCCTCTGCGGCAGGAACACCGTACGCCGGAGATTAGCGTTATCCTGAGATCAGTCAACAAAAGATAATGTGAAATGCGCCGCCGGCGCGGATTGCCGATTGGCCTTTTGTCACGCCGTAGAGATTGCACATGCCCTGGAAGCCCTACGCTACCGGAGCGCGGGTCGCGACCGGCGGCGGCTCAAAAATTAGATTGACGCGACGGTTCCCGCATCTTGGGCGCATCAGCCGTTCGCGCAGTCCGGCGAGCGGCATGTTGCGCCCTCGCGTCCAGGCCAACGTCTCAAGGCTTGGCTCGGCTTGGTGATGGCATTTCGTCGCTGAGGGCGTGTATTCGACGATCCCCCGCCTCAAACCATCCCCCGCGACGCCTCATACCGCAACGACATATTTGACGACCAGCGTCGTTGGCGTCTTTTACGGTGTCGATACGGTCCTGTCTCCGAAGGGCGCCGTTGTCTCGGTCAGCGATGTGGAAACGGCCGAGACGGGATTGGGCTCCTTTGGCGTGGGAGTTTCTACCCCTGCCGGATATATCGCCGAGTTCCCAAGCCTTGTGTCGCAGATTGAGAGCGATCCGCAATCCACCTATGCGAACCTTCCGTCCTGGGTGCTCACGACCCTCGGCGCTCTCGGAGACTCCAACGGCTTTGGCTATGCCAGCAACGGCGTTGCGGTAGACCCGACCATCGCGGACTTCTACACGCAGCCTGGCGTTACGGCATTCGAATCGCAACTCGCCGCCAATGCCGGAGGACCGTTCGTAACCGTGGCGAATACGGGCTTTTTTGTTCCGCCCACGCCAGCAGCCTATTGCGTTTATTTGCAATCGATGATTCCTGGCGCCGCCTGCCAAGCCCAAACTCCGCCAACGACGTTTGATTATTTCGAATTCACGTACCAACTCGGTCCCTATAGCTATGGCGGCAACAGCTATACGTCACTTGTCAATTTTACCTTCTTCGAGGACGATGTCACCGTGCAGCAGGATGTACCCGAGCCCTCGACCTGGGCAATGATGCTGCTCGGATTTGCGGGCCTCGGCTTTGCCGGGTATCGCCGGGCGAGAGCGGGCCACGCGAGGCTCGGCGCTTAGCCGCACCTTCCCTCCTGGCTCCAAGCCAATTGCGCGCCATCGCCAGCCCGAAAGCGCCGTTTCCGGGCGATCTGGCGTCGTCTCAACGAACGGAGGGGGTATTCATGGCCTGTCCTACACCGACGAATGCCGCTGATGACGCCGATCCGGAGCGGGCGGCTCCGGACATCTTGGACACGACACCCGAAAACCAGGCGCCGACCTTCCGCAACCAGGACCAGGTCGGGCCGGTGCGCGTCATCCGGCGCGGCGACGCGGTGCGGCCACTCCCATCGCACGCCCGCTCGCTCGCGGACCTGACCTTTGAGGTGGGCGGGGTGCGCCTCGGCCTCAAGGACTACATGGCCCGCCGCCGCACGGCCGGGCTTCTGATCCTGAAGCACGGCGAGATCGCGCTGGAATGCTACGGCATGGGCAACGGCCCGGAGAGCCGGTGGACGAGCTGCTCGACCGCGAAGTCGATCACCGCGACGCTCGTCGGGGCTGCGCTCCACGATGGCGCGATCGGCAGCCTTGACGATCGCTGCGAGCAATACCTGCCGCGGCTGCGCGGCTCGGCTTACGAGGGCGTCACGATTCGTAATCTCCTGCGGATGTGCTCGGGCGTGGTCTGGCGCGAGGACTATGAGGCCGACGCACGCTCAGAGGTCTATCTCCTGGGCCGGGCCATGGCCCGCCGATGCCCAGGGGCCGTCCTGGACCTGATCTGCGAGCTGCCGCGCGCCCACCCGCAGGGCGCCCTCTTCAACTATTCGACCGGCGATAGTTGCGTGCTGGGCGCCGTGGTCGCGGCCGCGACGGGCCGGCCCTTGGCCGACTACTGCGCCGAGAAGATTTGGAGACCTGGCGGCATGGAGGCCGACGGGTATTGGCAACTCGAATCCGATGACGGCCTGGAGCTGGCCGGGTTTGGCGTCAGTGCGCGTCTGCGCGACTTCGGCCGCTTCGGCCAGCTGGTGCTGGAGGACGGCGAAATGTTCAGTGGCCGACGGGTGCTGCCGCGCGGCTGGCGCGATCTCGCCGGCCAGCCCGACAGCGCGCCCACTGGCTTCGGTCGGCTCATGCCCGGTTCACCGGCGGGATACGGCTATCACTGGTGGGCGGCGCCGCCCTTGCCCGGCGGCGTCAACAACGGCGCCTTCTCGGCGATCGGCATCTTTGGCCAGTTCATCTTCGTCAATCCGACCGAGCAGGTGGTCATTGCAATCCAGAGCGCGTGGCGTCAACCTCGGGACAGCGATGCCGACCTCGAAATCGTCGCGATGATCAGAGCTGCGGTGCGCGCGCTGCGAACGGAGCCAGCGTCGTAAGCCCTCAGCCCGATGCTCCCGTTTGACCGCTCGCGATACCGACAGATCGCTTCCTACACTCCAGATGTGCGGGTCAAGCAACTGCATGTGGGCAAATTTTTTTTGTGCAGACCGGCGGATTAGGACGGCAGGATAAAAGCGACGGTGTCGCTCCGTGCCGTCGAGGGTCGTAAGTGCGCTCAACAAAAACGTTGTCTCGCCATGCGCCCTTGCCGTCCATGCTGCAACACCCGATAAGCGCTCGCTCGGCCGGTAGGCAAGCCGCGAAACGGGCGTGAGCCAAACAGTCGAGACCACTCATGCGGCTCGCCATGGCGTCAGCCGCGGTATCCAGCGTGGGACGTTGGCGCGAAAGGTTTCGTACTCCATTCCGAACTTTAGCTGGAGTGTTGGTTCTTCGTACAGCACAACGAAGAGATGGAATGCGAGCCACACCCCTGCGCCGTACCAAAGCAGGCGTCCGTCGCCGAACAAAAGCGCCTGACCCACCGTGACACTAACGAGCGCGATATAGATCGGATTTCGCACGTAGCAATAGAGACCCGTCACCACGAGGTTTTGCGTAGGCGCAATCGGCGCCGGCGTGCCCAGTCCCTGGAGTGCAAAACGCGCAAACAAATCAACAAGCCCAGGGATGCCGGCAACGATCAGCATAACTCCGATCACGCGAGTGACTTCGAATCCCAAAAAGCCGGCTGAAACTCCCAACGCATGATCCACCACGGGACCAATCCTGCCACGACCACGGGCGCGGCCACAAAGAATAGAACGGGGCCCAGGATGCTCATCGCCTTCGACATTGCGACCCTCCCCTCCGCGTCGTTAAGTGGATCGTCGGCCGAGGATCACGCCAATGCCTCGCGATGGCGTGATCATCCTGACCGACCTCCAAGCGCCGTTTCTGCACCTGGTCTGCGAGCCTTGCGGCAGGCGCGGACGCTACGCCGTGGCGCGGCTCATCGCGGAGCGCGGCGACGCAAAGCTGACCGATCACCTCTCCGCGCTCGCCAACTGTTCGAAGGGGACGAATTCCGCGAGCATCTACGATCGTTGCAAGGCGCAGTTCGAGGCGACTATTCCTCGCTACCGTCCTGTTCCGCGAGGCGAAGGATGACGTCGCTGTAAGCTTTCGCCCCGGCCGCGCATCTGCCCGAGCCGGTCGACAAACTTGCGATCGAGCCAGATCCGGATCAGGCCGCGCTCGTCAGGCTGGGGCGCCGCATCATCCGGCATCTTGGGAAGCGTCCCCTTGATCGCCTGGTACGCTTCCGTGGTGATTGAGATCGTGATCATGCAGCGACGAAGGCCAGCGGATCAATCGGCGAGAGA
This sequence comes from uncultured Alphaproteobacteria bacterium, assembly GCA_963794155.1. GTDB lineage: Bacteria > Pseudomonadota > Alphaproteobacteria > Rhizobiales > Beijerinckiaceae > Roseiarcus. Next base: position 25,428 of record CAWCCX010000021.1, read on the forward strand.
GCTCAGCGCGTCGCTCATCCCCCAATCCGGCCCAGACGAGCCCCGGCGCGTGTCTGGGCCTTCGGGGCCGCCTTGCTGTGCGGCAAGCCGGGGGAACTGGGTGCGGCCCGTTATTTTTCGATCATGAATTGGACGAGCGGTCCAATCACGACGCGTTGAAGGAACAGAAGGCGGACGGCTGGACGCGCCCGAGTCGCGGGCCTTTTTTGTGGAGGCTCAGACGCTCGCTACGCCCGTGAATTTGTGTCGCCGGCGATAACCCGCATAGCCAAGCCCAGCGAACCCGAGCAGCATCATCGCCCAGGTCGAGGGTTCTGGAACCGACGTCAGGATCTCCGCAACCTCGAACGAGTTGCTCGAGATCGCAGTACCTTCGGATAGGGTGATGCCGACAATGTCGAGCGAAGGGTCGGTGAACTTCCAGAGGCCGTTCGTCATCGTGCCAAAGATTGTAGCGTCGCCACCTGGGATCGGCGTGGACTGGCCGCTGACTGAGGCAAGGTCATCGCCCGTGTAGGTAGTGGAGCCTCCGCCCGCGAAGTTGATCGTGAGCGAATTTTCGTCGTCCAGAGAGCCGATGTAGATGTCAACGTCCTTGACGGGAGAGCCGAAAGTGAAGGTTTCGGACTGGCCAGGAAGGACGGCAAAAAACTGCCCCGCGGTTTGACTTGAGACGCCGGTCCCAGGCGACGCGACGCAATTGCTGCCAAAGCATTGGGTTCCGTAATTCGGCCCGTAAAGGGCGCCGTCGCCCACCGCGCCCGGAGGCAGGCCCGAACTGAAATCGGTGTAAAGCGTCTCGCCAAGCGGAATCAGATACAGCGGATAAGACCCGCCGAAGGAAGCAAAAGTTACGGTGGTCGCATTGGCTTGCGAGGTCAGGGCGACAAGCGCCGCCGCGATAAGAAGCTTTTTCATGTCCCACCCCTAATCCCACGTAGCCGCAGTAAAGAAACTACGAGGGTAAAATTGCAGAGTCAATATTGTTATTTGGTGCAAAAACGTTGGCCACGCATGGCCTCAGCGGCGATCGGCGACAATCTGTTAGTCGAGGCTTTCGCGCCGAAAGCGGCGCTTCGCCCGGGGGTGCGAGAGCTACAGCGACGTGATCCTGAGGCTGGCGAAGGGGTGACCGGCCGGCACCCGCCGGCGTCATGGGTAGCAGTTCTGGATCCGTGTTAGTATCCGAAGCCTCAAGATGAGCCGCGCCAACGGGAAGGAAAACGCCATGCCGATCTATGTCACTCTTCTCCAGTTCACCGAGAAAGGGATTCTCCACGTCAAGGACACGGTCAAACGGTCGGAGGCCTACAGGAAGCGAGCCAAGAAGCACGGCGCAACGGTCAAGGAGATCATCTGGACCCAAGGCGGGCACGACATCGTAACGATTGTCGAGGCCCCCGACGACGAAACGGCTTCGGCTTTCATCTTGAGCGCGGATGAACTAGGCAATGTTCGCAGCGAGACCCTGCGCGGCTTCACCGCCGCCGAGATGGAAAAGTTACTGGCTAAGGTCGACTAGCGACTCTCATCGCCCGCTACAGCGATGCGACCCTGCGGCCGGCGAAGGGCGGACGGGCGCGAGATTCATTCGGGGCGCAGGGGCAACTCGGCGGCTGCGGGGCTTTTTGTGGGATGGGTCGACAGACGCGGCCTGTTGCCCGATCGCCTCAACAACTCGTGCAGATGCTGTTGTCGATTTTGTTGTCCTGCTGCTGGATCGCCCGGTCAAGCGGCGTCGGGCCCGCCGACTGCGAAGCGCCGGGCCGAGGGACGGTTTCGCCGGTCGACGTCAGATAGTCTTGATCCAGAAGATGCCCCGGCGTGGGCTTGCTGAGCTCTGGGGCGACGAGACCGCCGCCGTTGTCTTGGCCATAGGCCGCGACGCTCGCTATCAGGGCGGTAAGGATGATGGCCATGAATTTCAATTTTGCCATTGTCTGACCCTCGATAAATGACGGCCATGAGCGCGATTACAGCCGCGCCCGTGGAACGAAAATATCACGGCTATCGCCGCGCCCCAAGACCCAGACGATCGCGAGGTTCATTCGGGGCGGCGCGAGACCTACAGCGTCAATTCCGATGGTCGACAGCGCTTCAGAAATCGCTGCGGCAAGCCGTAAAACGCTGCTACAAACGCCTCTCATGTGGTTGCGACGCAAGCGAAGCGAATCCTCGGAGCGGCCGCCTTGGTATCGAGCCGGCGACTACGACGGCAACCTCACCGAGGCCGAGAAGCGTGAGCTTGACGGATTTCGCGCGCAGCCGCGTCACCCGGCATTCGAATTCTGGCCCCTCCCCGAACACGTTGAATCGTACATCTCGGGCCTTGAAATCGAAGCCTACGACGCCAAGCAAGCGCCCCCCGTGACCCGTGCCATCATATTTTCACTTGCCGGGGCCGCTCTCCTCTATCTGAACCACTATGGATTCACCCCCCGCGACTCGCTTTTGGACTACGCATTTGGAATCGCGCTCATTGTGGTCCCGTGGATCGCCTACCGATTCGAATGGCAGAAGAACGCCGACGCTTTCGACCCCCGCAGCATCACAAGCGACGGCATCCTGAAGGAATGGGAGTTGCAGTACATCATAAATGAGAAATTAGCGGCCAAGCGCCGCCCCAGCGATCGTCCCGACCGATGAACTCGCCAAGCGACGGTCACGATCTTCGTCACCGCCGAGGCGTATGCGGCAATCGCCAGTGAGGAGCCGGATCCGGCGGCCTACGAATGGCCGCGGCGGCCCGCTTTCCGCTTGTCCCGGCGTCGGAAGCGCCCGCATGCCTCGAGGCTCGCTCGCGGCCCCTGGGCGAGCTGAAGTGCTTCAAAATCAGCGCGGCGGCTTTTCGGCGAGGTCGAGGTAAGCGCGAATGATTTCCTCGGCGAGTTGTTCTATGGCGAATCCGATTTGACGGTCGGGGTGCAAAAAGAACGCGGGAGTCGATGGTCGTATGAGATCCAGCGAATACTCTCGTTGCTGAATTACGCGCGAGTCTCCGGTTCCATATCGTCCTGGTAGATTAGAAAAGACTCTCGCTCGATCCTGAAAGCCTCCGCGCGCTGAAATCTCGCGGCTCGATCCGCGAGACTTTCAATTCGCGCGGTGCCGCCCCTTTCTTCGATTAGGCGTTCGACAACTGCCGCGAGCCCCTTCGCGCCAAAGCGCTTGAGACCATAGTGGAGCCGGGTGCGGGGAAGCCATTTGGGGGAGAAAGGAGGTTGCGTCGTCGGCACGAAGAGTGAGAAATCATAGCCCTCGTCGAAGGCGCGGTTTCGTATTGCCGTCTCTTCAATTCTTGTGAAGGGCGTCTGCCCCCATTCGGGTCGACAAAGGACGACCACGATCAGCGCCTGGCGTTGAAAGACTTCTCCAAACCGCTCCTCGCCGTCCCTTCCTGCCAGTACCTCCTGCTTCTTCGAATATATGAAAACTCGGAATCGATCTTGAAGAAGATCCGTGATTTCCGTCGCAAGCGCTTCGTCAGCGCCCTGAAAGCTTATCGCGACGTAGTATGCTCGGGCCGGCTCCTTCGGTTCGCTTTCCTCCGCCATGTCCGCCTCCAGCTTGACGCCAGCGTATCGCGAGCGAGGCCGGCGCGCCAAGCCGCGCCAAGTGTTTCCGCCGGACGGGCGCGAGGTTGACTAGGCGGGCAACGGCGACGCGTGAGCTACAGCGACGTGATCCTGCGGCTGGCGAAGGGGTGAGGGCACGCCACCGCGCGCCGGGCCTCCTTTTGTGCCAGACGCGAGGACGCCCAATGTCAGGCGCAGCGATCAAGGGATGCTGAGCATGAGCGAACCAAAACGATCAGCCGATCCAAATAACCCGATGTGGAACACGAACGCTGACCTTTCGACCAATGAAATCCTAGACAACATAGTAAAAGGTGCAGTGTGGAGTACAGCCGGAGGGCCATCGCTGGGTCACATGCTGGCGCCGTTTGCTGCTCTCCTCGTTAAGTTGAGCCGAGATTCTGCGCAAACGGCGGAATAGACGCTGAAAGCGTAGACTCCTTTTTCTAACATGGGCGCTTCTTTTGCTGACTTTTCTACTGCTCGCCAAGGAGGCCGGAGATTTTTACTATAAAGACTATCTCTCCGGCCATAAACAAACAGACCAAAGTGGCCCCGCCAAAAAGGATCTCCCCAATGGCAGCGGCGGCGCAGCGGTCAATCCATCGGGTATAGACAAACACCCCGGCCAGTAGAGGCGCAGGCGATTGCCCGGGCGGGAGGAGGCGGTGCGATGATTACAAGTTGGCAGGTCGCGACCGCGGCCGAGGCAATTGCGGCCGGACAGTTCGCGCGGCTCGGCTTTAATGTTTCAGTTCAGTACGGTGCAAATCAACCTGAATACGATCTGATGGTCGACAATGGGTCAAAAACGCTTAAGATTTCGGTAAAAGGGAGTCAAGATGGAAGCTGGGGTCTAACCCAATCACTATTGGCCAAGGCCGGTAAGGCCAACTACCACGGTGCCGCAGACGCGTGGCAGGTGCGCCACAAGATCGGAACAATACTTTGTTTAGTTCAATTTAAGGGCGTTCGATTTGACGAAATGCCACGGCTTTACGTTGCCTGGCCGCGCGAAATTGCAGCTCGCTTGCGCGACGCTTCCGGTGGGCGCGGTGACACCATCTTATATGAGGATTATACGCGCGGCCCGAAGGCCGCGGGCGCAGGAACTGTTGAGCGATTGCCGGAAACATGGCGACTCACCAAGACACGCCTAGACGTGCTGATCCAAGACTTGGACAAGCCGGCCTAAATGTGGCACATCGCCACACGGCCACTCGACGCGGACGGGCGCGAGGTTCATTTGGCGGGCAGGGGCGGCGAAGGCGCGGCCCCTTTATTTGCGCGGCAGCGTTTTGATCAGGTCAACCAGTCGGCGGTCCGCGTCGTCAGTCGTCTGAGAATGGGCCTTTCCTGGGGACCATCCAATTAGGCCGGTGTGAAACCATTGCAGGATTCGCCCGGCCTTATCCACGAGATCCCGGTTGACCGCCAACGGGCCTGAGCCCGTCGGCAAATCTTTCAAGCGCTCGCCAGACGCTCTTGCGTTGCGCTCGGATACCCAGCTTCCCGCTCAACCAGTTCGTCAATCTTGTCTCGCATCGGGCTCGTTACCCTATTGCATACCCCGGCAGATTTTGGCTCCTGATTCCGTTGGGATAAGTGGCCGCAAGCCTTTGATTTAATTGGTGCCGCAAGAGAGATTCGAACTCCCGACCCCATCATTACGAATGACGTGCTCTACCAGCTGAGCTATTGCGGCTCCGTCGATGAGGATCGCGCCTTTCAGCGCGCCTCGAACGGCGCTGCTCAATAGGCCAGTTCTCGCCCTCTTGGCAATATCGATGCGGCGAGGCAAAAGCCGGGGGCAGCGAGAAGGAGCAGCGCGGATGGCGGGACGGCTGGCGGGGAAGACGGCGTTTCTGACGGCGGCGGCGGCGGGCATCGGGCGGGCGACGGCCGAGGCTTTCGCCCGCGAAGGCGCGCGGGTGATCGCAACCGACATCGACCTTGACGGCCTCGCCGGGCTCGATGCCGACAAGCGCAAGCTCGACGTGCGCTCGAGCGAGGCGGTCGAGGCGCTGGCGCGCGAGATCGGCGCGATCGACGTCCTCTTCAACTGCGCCGGGTTCGTCCATCACGGAACGGCCCTCGACTGCTCCGACGCCGACTGGGACTTCTCGTTCGACCTCAACGTCAAATCGATGCACCGCACGATCCGGGCTTTCCTGCCGGGGATGCTGGAGAAGGGCAAAGGCTCGATCGTCAACATCGCCTCCGGCGCCTCCTCGGTGCGCGGCATCCCCAACCGCTATGTCTATGGCGCGTCCAAGGCCGCGGTGATCGGCCTCACCAAGGCGGTTGCCGCCGACTACATCCGCCGCGGCGTGCGCTGCAACGCCATCTGCCCCGGCACGATCGAGAGCCCGTCGCTCGACCGGCGGATCGAAGCGCAAAGCCGCTCGCGCGGCGAGCCGATCGCGAAGGTCCGCCAGGAATTCGTCGACCGCCAGCCGATGGGCCGGCTCGGCAAGCCGGAGGAAATCGCCGCGATCGCCGTCTACCTGGCGTCTGACGAAAGCGCCTTCGCCACCGGTCAGGCCTTCATCGTCGATGGCGGATTTGCGATGTAGGCGGGGTCGACGGCTTTATGGTCTTAAATCGCCGCGCCGCGAGGATAAGGGCCAACGCAGATCCCTGCTCGCCGTCCGAAATTCCCTGCTCGCGCAAAAAAATTCCCTGCTCGCGCAAAAAAAATTCCCTGCTCGCGCAAAAAAAATTCCCTGCTCGGGCGAAAAAATTCCCTGCTCCGTTCCCTGCTCATTCGGCCGCTTTTGAGGGCGTTTTTGCCCATCAAGGGCCGCTGAAGGGGCCGGCTCCCGGCCGCCCGTTTCTTTCGAACGGGCCCGGGGCACGCCTTTCAATCCTCATTATTTTCAAACACTTGCCAGCTTTTGCCAGTTTTTCCTTTTCCAGAAACACGGGTCATGCTAAAATAGGCGGGAGGGTTTCGAACCTGCGTCGTGAATCGCCGGCGACGAAAAAATTTCTCCTTTCGTTTTTTTGCAAACTTCGATTGGGCGTCGAAATTACAACACTAACGGTCTGTAAATAAGGGCAGGCTCACCCGGTCGCTCCTCCGCCTCACATCCCCTTGCGGACGAGTTCCGCCCCCGCGGCGAGCGCCGCGAGCTTCGCGTAGGCGACCTCCGCCGCCATCGGGGCCATGCCGCAATTGGTGCACGGGTAGAGCCGCTCGGCGGGAACATGGGCGAGCGCGGCGCGGATGGTCGCCGCGACCTCCTCCGGCGTCTCGACGATATTCGACGCCACGTCGATGCAGCCGACCAGCACATCCTTGCCTTTGAGCAGCCCGATCAGCTCGATCGGGACCTTCGAATTGCGGCATTCGAGCGAGACCTGATCGATCCGGCTCTTGGCCAGCGCCGGGAAGGTCTCCTCATATTGGCGCCAGCGCTCGCCGAGGGTCGCTTTCCAGTCGGTGTTGGCCTTGATGCCGTAGCCGTAACAGATGTGGACGGCGGTCGTGCACTTGAGGCCTTGCGCCGCGCGCTCGAGGGCCGCGACGCCCCAGTCCTTGACCTCGCGCATGTAGACGTTGAAGGCCGGCTCGTCGAATTGCACCACGTCGACGCCAAGCGCTGCGAGCTCGTGCGCCTCCTCGTTCAGCGCCGCGGCGAAGGCGTGGGCGAGCGCCGGACGGTCGCGGTAATGCTCGTCGGCGATGGTGTCGACGATGGTCATCGGCCCCGGCAGGGTGAACTTGAGCTTGCGCCTGGTGTGGGCGCGCGCCGCGCTCGCCTCGGCGCGATGGACGGGCCCCTTGCGGCGGATCGGGCCGGTCACGGTCGGAACCTCGGCCTTGTAGCGGTCAGCGCGGATGCCGATCGTCTGCCGGCGGTTGAAGTCGATGCCGTCGAGATTGGCGAGAAAGCCGTGGACGAAATGGATGCGCGCCTGCTCGCCGTCGCTGACGATGTCGATTCCCGCGTCCTCCTGCTTCTTCACTACGAGGATCGTGGCGTCGATCTTGCCCGCCGCGAGCGCTGAGCCTTCGAGCTTCCAGGCGGGCCAGAGCTTTTCGGATTCAGCGAGCCACGAGGGCTTCGGCAGGCTGCCGGCGATGGTGGTTTCGAGCATCAGCGATCCTAGCATAGGACTCGCGAAGCCGTCCTCGCGCCGCCTTCCGGATTCTGCTTGTCCGACCCGCGATAATCGCGCAGGTTAGCTGCGGGGCTGGCGCTTATCCGGGAATGTCCGACGATGCTCAGGGCAATTGCATGCCTCGTCATGCTGTTCATGTTGTCGGCCGAACGCGCCGAGGCTGGTGTCGTTACCTGTCCGAACACGCTGACGCTGAACCCGAACTTGGCGCAAAGCGGGGCCATAGGCTCGTCTTACGCGACCGGGATGGTGGGCAACGATCTCGTTTGCCAGTTCGCGCCGATCAGCTTTGATTCCTTTCTCTCGTTCCATCCGTTCGGTTGCCCGCCCAGATCGGCCAACGCCGCGGCAAGCGGGGGCAGCGGGGCGTGGAAATTCGGCTCCCCCGGCAGCTCGAAGGTCGTGAATTTCGATGGACACGGCGCCCTGATCTGGGGCCGGTCCCTGCATGGGATCTTCTTTCCCGACCGGGGTTGCGCCTATGACGAGGCCACGCCGCCTGCCGTCGCGGTCTGGCAGGCCGCTCCCAAGAACACGACCTGCACGGTGAACGCCTTCAACCGCAGCCAATTCGATTGCGTGCTGCCGGCCTGTCTGCAGACGTTGACGGGAAGCAACTTCCCGACCTCGCCGTTCAGCCCGCCCGGGCCGGGCTACACCAACGATTCCGCAATCATCAACGTCGCCAATGGACAACCCGTCGTAGGCCCGGCCACGGTCAATCAGGTGAAGAGCAAGATGGGGACGGCCGCCTTCAATTCCGCGACGTTTACGCTGGTCGGCGGCCCGGGCAGCGACAGCACGCTTCCGGCGGGAGTGATCACCTGCTCTTACGATGGGCCACGGTTCCAAAGCGCCGGCAAGACGCTTCAGGCCACGATCACGGTCGCCTGCACCGGATCGTGCGGCTCGCTCTGACCGGCCAACGGCGCGCGGCGCCCTACCCCGGCTTGTAGTCGCGCGTCGCCTCGGGGTCGTCGCTCGCGTAAGGGAGCGCCATGAGTTCGGCCCAGGCGGCCTCAGGGATTGTAAAGTTCGCCCAGTCGAGCGTCTGCTGGACCCGCTCGGGCTTGGTCACGCCGCACACGGTCGAGGCGATTCTCGGATCGCGGATCGAGAACTGCAGCGCCGCCGCTCCCGGCGGGATGCCGTGGCGAGCGCAGATCGCTTCGATCCGCCGGATCGGATCAAGCACGGCGTCGGACGCCTCCTGATAGACATAGCGCGGATAGGCGCTCGATCCCTTGGCCAGGACACCGCTCGCATAAGGGGCGGCGTTGATGACCGCGATCCCCCTCGCCCGCGCCAGATTGAGCATCGCGTCGGCGTTGCGGTTGGCGAGGGTAAAGCGGTTGTGGGTGATCAGCGCGTCGAAATCCCAGTCGGTGAGGAGCGGCATCATCTGGGTCACAGTGCCGGCGGCGAGGCCGACCGCCTTGGCCAGCCCCTCCTCCTTCATGCGGAAGAGCTCGCCCAGCGCCCCATCCCGCGCGGTCGCCTCCTTGAACGAGCGGGCGTGCTCGGGATCGTGCAGATGCAAGAGGTCGACGCGCTCGAGCCCCAGCGCCTTGAGGCTTTGCTCGAGCGACCGGCGGGCCTGGGCGGCGTCGAAGCGATTGTCCTTGAGGTCGCGGTCGAGCTTGGTCGAGAGGACGAAGCCCGTCGGCAGGCCGCCGCGCTCACGGATGACGGCGCCGATCCGCTCCTCGCTCCGGCCCATCCCATAAAGGCGCGAGGTGTCGATCAGATTGGCCGGGCCACCGAAGATCGCCAGCACCGTCGCCTTGGCCCGCTCCGCGTCGACGCCATACCCATAGGTGTCGGGCATGTCCCCGAGCCCCGAGGTGCCGAAGCCGAGGGGCGTGACCATGAGGTCGGAGCGGCCCACCCGGACCTTGCTCATCACATCCTTGGCCATTCGCATTCTCCCCCGTTCTGGTCAGCGCCGCATGACTAGGGCGCCGGCCACGGGCGGGCAAGGGCGCTCCACGACCTTCAGCCGGCCGCGGCTGGGCAGCGGTCGGCGCTCTCGAGCGCGGCGTCGGCGGGATAGAGCGCCATCAGTTTGAGCATCACGCCGTTGGTCCAGCCGAAGCCGTCCTGGGTCGGATATTCGCCGCCCCCGCCAGGCCTGTCGGTCGCGATCACGTCGTATTTTTCAACGAGCTTGCCGGTCTCGCGATAGACGCGCGCGACATTCACCACCCACCGGCAGGCGATCGCCTCGGCGAGCCGGTCGCGGCCGAAGCTCTTCAACCCCGCAACCGCGATCCATTGGAGCGGAGCCCATCCATTGGGCGCGTCCCATTGCTGGCCGGTCGCGACGGGCGTCGCGAGGATCCCGCCGGGCTTGAGCAAGTCCCTCGCCGCCGCCTCAGCGACGGACGCCGCCTGGGCCTGGCTCGCGGCCCCGGTGAACAGCGGATAGAGGGTCGCGGCGCTGATGCGGCCGATGCGCTCTTTCATCGTCCAGCGATAGTCGAAATAGACGCCGCGCAACGGGTCCCAGAGCGTGCGGTCGATCGCGGCGCGGCGGGCGGAGGCGCGGTGGGCAAAATCGGCGGCGCAGTCGCGATCGCCCGTCCGATCGCAACCGGCGCGGATCGCGTTCTCAAGGCCGAACAGAAGCGCATTGAGGTCGACCGGAAGGATCTCGGTCGTGTCGATCGAGCCGAGCGTTCGCCCGTCGGCGAACCAGCGCGAGCTGAAATCCCACCCGCTCTCGGCGGCGGCGCGAAGCTCGCGATAGGTTTCTTGCGCCGGGCGCGGGGTCGAACGGGCCAGAGCGACGTCCTCGGCGTAGGATTCGTCGCGCGGCGCGTCGCTGTCGTCCCAATAGCGGTTGAGGATCGAGCCGTCGTCGAGCCTGACCACGCGGCGATGCGCGCCTCCCACGGTCAGGCCGTCTGCGCCGTCCATCCAGAACGCATATTCGCTCCGCAGTTGGGGCAGATAGCGGGCGTAAGCCTCCGCCGGGTCGCCAGGAGCGAGGAGCCCAACCATGGCGAAGAAGAACGGCGGCTGCGAGCGGGTGAGGTAATAGGACCGGGTCCCGTTCGGGATGTGGCCGTAGGCGTCGATAAGAAACGCAAAATTCTGGACCATGTCCGCGAGCAGGTCCGACCGGCCGCTTTCGGCCAAGCCCAGCATGGCGAAATAGGAATCCCAGTAATAGAGCTCGCGGAAACGCCCGCCCGGAACGACGTAAGGCCGCGGCAGCGGCAGCAGCGACGAATAGGGCGGGGCCATCGGCGTGTTCCGGGTCAGGATGGGCCAGAGGTCGTCGATGTGCTCGCGGATCGGCACGCGCTTCGACGCGACGCTCGGGACTGCGATCGTGGCGGGCAAATCGAAATGCTCGAGGACAAAACGCCTGAGCGCTTCTGGGGTCTGAGTTCTTCTGGGAATCGTAGAGCGCGAGGATGTCGGCGGGCGGGGATGTCGCCGTCGCGTCGGCGAATTCCTTGCTGTCTGGAAATATGCGCTGAAGCTCGACGTCGGCGTAGAGATCGCCGAATAGGATCTGCGGCGGGGCGGGCCGCTCGAGCGCCAGCGCCGCATGGGCGGTGAACAGGACCGCGGCGAGCGCGAGGCCGATTCGCGTCTTCATGCACCAGCGGGAATGAGATAGCTCGCCAGGTGGGCGTCGAGCGCGGCCATGGTCGCTGCGTCGGCGGGGGCGGCGCGGAAGCCGATGAAGCCGTCCGGCCGGACAAGGACGGCGCCGCCGCCCGGCGCGCCGGCCCACGCCGCATCGAACCCCTCGGCTGACCCATCCACGATTGTGACGAGCCCGTTCCAGCGCGCAGGCATCCGGTCCAAACCCGGCGCCTTGCCGAACACAACGAGGCTGTGGTGGTCGCGACTCAGGCGCGAGCAGTCGGGAAAGCGAACGCCCGGTTCGGGCAAGGCGACAGTCGCTCCCGCCTGCCCGACGAGCGGGCTTCCAGCATAGGAAACGTCGAGCATCGACCGTCGGCGCGCCGCCGAAACGATGTCGTCCGTCTTCGACGGCGCGAGTTTCGGCGCCTCGCCGCCCGCAGCGTAGATTGCGACGAGATCAGCGATGTGAGCGTGAATGTCGTCCGACACTTCGAGCGCATGAGCGTCCGCCATGCCGCGCTCGATCGCGTAGCTCGCGAGCAGCGACGGCTTTGCCGCGCCGCGCACCACGAGGGCGAGCTTCCAGGCGATGTCAGCCGCGTCCATGAACGCCGCGTTGATGCCCTCCCCGCCAAGCGGACTCGACATGTGGCCGGCATCGCCGAGCAGAAACCGCTGCCCGTCGCCAAGACTTCTCGGCTTCGCGCCGATGCATCTTGAAATAGGAGACCCAGCGCAAATCGCTCAAACCGACGTCGGCGCCGACCCGCGCGTTGACCATCGCGCCGAGCTCGGCGGCGGTCGGCGGATCGTCGCGCGCATCGGCTGGGTCGCGGCTGATGAAAATGAGCCAGCGATCCTCAGGTAGCGGCGCGAACAAGACGAAGCCTTTGGCGCCGACGACAATGCGGGCTGTCTCCGCGGGAATGGCGAGGCCAATCTTGACGTCGGCGACCACGTATCGTCCCCCGTACGTCTCCCCGACCAGGTGCTCGCTCATGGAATGGCGGGTGATGCTGTGGGCGCCGCCGGCGCCCAACAGGTAATGCGGCTTGACGACCTCCGTTCGGCCGCCGACGTCGAGCGTGACCCGGAGCGTCTCGTGTCCGGGCTCGATCGCGGCGACCGCGGCGCCGTATTCGACCTTGACGCCGCGCGCCGCCAGATGATCGCGCAGGATTTGCTCGGTTTGCCATTGCGGCTGGCTGCATTGGAACTCGTAGCGGCAGCCAACCCCGCCGAAGTTTGCGGTCATGATCGGCCGCATGCCCGGACCCATGAGCTCACTGTGCTTGATGTGCACGCCAGCGCTGAGGAACGGCTCGACCAGACCGGCCCGGTCGACGATGTCGAGCACTGCCGGCTGCAGGGCGGTGCCCCGGGTCTCGTGATGCGGCGCGAGCCTTTGCTCGACGATGCGCGGCCTGACGCCGTGGCGATGAAGCTCGCAAGCGGCGAACAATCCGGCCGGGCCGGCGCCGACGATCAGGACGCGAGGCTCGCCGGCGACCTCAGACATTTCGCGACCGATCGAGCAGCATGTGGCGTAACCCCCCAAGCGGCTGTTTGGCCGCTTCTCGCCGAGTGTAGCCCGCGCCGCCCGACCGCCGCAATGCGCAGCAAGGCGCGAATGATTTCGGAAAGCGTCCAAGTCGGTTTCGGCTTGCCGGACCGGCCGGGGCGGCGCAGACTTGCGCTTGAGGCGATAGACGCAACCCGGACGGGGAGGAGACGTGGCGACAGTCGACGAGATGAAGAGCCGATGGGTCTATAGCGAACTCGGCTCTCCGCGCTGGGGCGAGGCCTACGCCCAGCTCAGGGGCCACACGCCGCTGCTCGAGAAGGCCAAGCGCCATGTCCCCTTCTCGTCGCTGACCGCCGACGAGCACAAGCAATTGCTGGAATACGCGCCGAACAGCTCCCGGCGCGGGCTGATGGGGCGACTGAGCAATCATTCTTCCTATCGCCTCGAGCGTTGGACCAAGACCCAGCTCCGCGCGACGCATACGACCCAGCACTACGGCTCGATTCCCTTCGACAAGTTTCTCTCAGGCCAGCCGAAGCCGGGCGAGGAGGCGAACGACCCTCGGGAAGCAGCGAGGGGGCTCGGTTACCACCCCGACAAATGGGAAGCTGCGATGGTCGTCGGAAAGCGCGGGGACTACATGCTTCTCGATGGCTACACCCGAAGCGTCGCGTACGTGAGGGAAGCTCCCGCAAGCGCCAAGATCGCTATGTGGGTTCCAGACGAATAGCGCGAGTTGCGGGCGTCAGGCGCGCTTGGCGGTTTTCTTCAATCCCTTCAGCGTGTCGACGATGAACGCCTCCGCCGCGGGGCGGGAGGCGAAAAACCGCTCCTGGACGATCTTCCCTTCAGTGAAAATGACCGCCTTGAACGGCATGTCCTGGGTCGGGGTGTCGACGACCTCGCCTTTCGCGTTCCCCTTCTTGGGCCGCGGCCTCGATTTTCCGTGGGCGTCGGTTTTCGCCAGTCCGTCCAGGGTCGCGACGAGAAACGCCTCCGCTTCCGGGCGGGAGGCGAAGAAGCGCTCCTGAAGGATCTTCCCCTCGGTGTAAATCACCGCCTTGAATGGCATGTCCTGGGTCGGGCTCTCGACCACCTTGCCTGTCGCGTTCGCCATCGCTTTCGACGCTCCCTTGCCGCCGGCCAAAGCATACCGGAGGCCGGGGCCGGAGGCGAGCGCCGATGGGCGCCCCGCATGCCGCCGCGGCCTAGTCACTTGCATAATGAAAGTGACTCGTGTATATGTCGCCCATGCAACGAACCCGCCTCGACGCCATGGACTGCCCGATCGCCCGCAGCCTCGATCGGGTCGGCGAATGGTGGAGCATCCTCATCCTGCGCGATGCGCTCGGCGGAATGACCCGGTTCGAGGAATTCCAGAAGAGCCTCAAGATCGCCCCCAACATTCTGACCCGGCGACTGAACGCGCTCGTGGACGCAGGATTTTTGGAACGGCGACGCTATAGCGAGCATCCGCCCCGGCACGAATACATCGTGACCGAGCGAGGACGGGACTTCCGCCCGGTCCTGATCGCGCTCATCGCCTTCGGCAATCGCCACTTTGCTCCCGAAGGGGCGAGCGTGACCATCGTCGACGCCGTCTCCGGCGCGCCGGCCGAGCCGATCCTCGTCGATCGCCCGACCGGCCGACCGATCGTCTCCTCCGAGTTCGAGCTCATCGCCGGCCCAGCGGCGAGCGAAGCGATGAAAGCCAGAATGGCGAAGCGGGCCGCACGGCTCTTGAAGAGCAGCGTCTGAATTGATGTCCCGGGCGGAGGCCGAGCCATGAACGCGACAGTCCTGAATGCCGCGCGCCTCGGCGCCGAAACGCCCGCGGCGCCCGCGCCGATGAACGCGCGCACGCTGATGCTGTTGACCGCTCCGATCGCGCCGACCCTGCTCCGGCTCGCCTGGCCGAACGTCCTGGTTATGCTGGCGCAGGCGTCGACCGGCCTGATCGAGACCTGGTGGGTGTCGCATCTGGGAACCGACGCGCTGACCGGAATGGCGCTGGTCTTTCCGGGGTTCATGATGATGGCCATGCTGTCGGCGGGCGCGGTCGGCGGCGGCATTTCGTCGGCGGTCGCCCGTGCGCTCGGGGCCGGCCGGCGGGCCGATGCGGATGCGCTCGTCGCCCACGCGCTTCTGATCAACCTCGCCCTCGGCCTCGCGACTTCGGCGCTGTTCCTCGCCTTCGGGCGGCAGCTCTACGCCGCCATGGGCGGCCGCGGCGGCTCGCTCGAGGCGGCGATGCAATATTCGAACGTCGTTTTCGCCGGCAACATTCTGGTGTGGCTCATGAACGGGCTCGCCAGCGTCGTCCGCGGGACCGGCAACATGCTGTTTCCGTCGTTGGTGATCTGCGTCGGCGTCTCATTGCTGATCCCGCTGTCGCCGCTGTTCATTTTCGGCTTCGGCCCCATGCCTGCGCTAGGCATCGCCGGCGGCGGCGTCGCTGTCGTGGCGACGACGGCGTTGATGGGCGCAATCCTGGCTTGGTACATCCTGAGCGGCGCCGCGATTGTGCGTTTCCGCATCGCCCGCCTCAAATGGGGGTTCTTCGCCGACATCCTTCGCGTCGGCGCCGTCGGCTCGCTCAGCACGCTGCAGACGAGCTTGACCGTGGCGCTGACCACCGGGCTCGTCGGCGCCGCGGCCGGCCCCCAGGCGGTCGCCGGCTACGGGACCGGATCGCGGCTCGAATATCTGCTCATCCCGCTGGTGTTCGGCGTCGGCGCCCCCCTGGTCGCTATGGTCGGCGCCAACATCGGCGCAGGGCAGAACCGGCGTGCGTTGCGCATCGCCATGATCGGGGGCGCGCTCGCCTTCGCAGCGACCGAGTTGATCGGGCTTGCGGCCGCGATCTGGCCCGAGGCGTGGCTTAACCTCTTCGGCGACGATCCAACGATGGTGGCGACGGGCAAGGACTATCTGCGCTTCGTCGGCCCGATGTATGGATTCTTCGGCTTGGGGCTCGCGCTCTACTTTGCCTCGCAGGGCGCGGGAAAGCTGATGTGGCCGCTTTTTGCCGGATTCGCGCGGCTCGTCATCGCGGTCGGCGGCGGCTGGCTCGCGCTCAAGGCGACCGGGTCCTTGACCCTGGTGTTCGCCATGCTCGGCGCGGCGCTCGCGACCTATGGCGCGATCGTCGGGATCGCGATCTGGTCCGGCGTCTGGTTCGGGAACGGCGGAATGGGTCCTGACAGGCGTCTGGATTTCCTAAGCCCATCCTCAAGAGCTGCTGGCCCGAGCTCCGTAGAAGGTTCCGGGCCTAACGCTCGATCAGTTGCATGTTACCCATAGTCCCGGCCGTCTCCGGCGGCAGCGGTAGCTGCTCGCCGTTGCGGTCGACCAACCCGCGTGGGACGAGAACAACCTGGACCTCGTCGGCATTGCGATCGAGGATCTGGCCTACCAAACGTGAGATATCGTAGTCGGCGACGATATTCCCCATTGCCATTGGCTTTCCGCCAGGCATCCTGTGTGGGACCATCGAGAACAGGCTGAAATTTCCGACGAACCCCGGCGTCTGCGGCCCGAGTTTTTGGTCGGCCGGCGGATCGAGGTAGATTGCGTAGTAGTAGCTCGGCGGCTTCTCCGTTCGGATATCATTGATGCGAAGAAACACTCGGCGCTCTCGCCCGCGCAACGCTAGGCGTGCGGCTTCGGTCAAACGTATCCGCACCGTCGCCGGCTCGGCTTCGAGTTTGGTCGGCTCGCGCGCCGCGCCCTCTGCGATGATGATGATCTGACCAAGTTGCGCCACGGGGTCGTCGTCGTAGCGATAGTTCAACTGGCCGACAGTATCAACGATTTCGGCGCCCGTCAGGTAAACTGCGTTTCCGGCCTCGTCGTAGAAAGTGAAGGTGGTGTTCAGCCATGCGGCGTCGGTAGGATCTGCGCGGCCTCCACCTTTCTGAATCCAGCGGTTCCAAAGCCGGTCGATCTGCGCGTGGTGCAGATAGAAGATTGGGTCGAACGCCGACGTGTCGACGACGCCCATGAGCCCGCCCAAGGCCGAATGCACCATGTCGTGGGGCTGCATTTCGAAGTCGCCGTAAGCGGTGCCGAACTGTGCCGGCGCACTGTCCTCCTGCCCGCCGAAACCATTGCCTGAGAAACCTCCGGTTTCGAAGCTGACATCGGCGAAGGCCGCCGAACTGTCCACCGTCGCCGCATCGAGGAAAGCGGTTCCGGCGTCCAGCGCGGCTGGCCGGTTGGGAGGGGCGATGTACAGCGGATTACTGGAGTTCGGCCGGTTGCCAGAATGGAGCGGGCAACGCGTACTGTGCAGGATCTTGCCAGTTCCAATAGGGCAAGACCACGTTCTGATGTCCCGCAGACGCGGCAGCAGCGCGCAGGATGCGGTCGAAGAAATAGAGATACATCCGATGCCAAGAAAAGAAGTAAAAACTATTGTGCTGGCACTGGTCCCAGCTGGTCATCTCAGCTGGCGTGGTCTGAGGAAGTTCGCTGCCGTGCATGCTGGCCTGGAAATTGTAACTCGTAGTAACGGTCGTCGGCCTGTTCATCATGACCTGAATGCCGGCTCGCAGCGCCGCGATCTGCGCCGGCGTCAAGCTTGCGATGCTCGGCCGGGTAAAGGGGGGAAGCGCCGGGACCGCGGAGAAGGGCGGCGACACTGTTCCGAGATAGCGGAATAGGTGCATGCAGTCGTTTACGCCCGGATCGCGAGCAACGCCGACTTCGACGAACGCACCGGCCGGAACGCTTTGCATCGCGCTTGAGTAGTCGCAGATCACATTGCCGCCGCCAGACTGGATCTCGATTCCCCTCGGCCCCCGGTCGGCCCAAACGCACTGCCCCGGCGCCGGATTGGCGGCACCGGCGCCAACAGAAGCCCACTGAAAAGGCGTGGTGGTTTCGGTATAGGCAGGGGTAGAGGTTGGAGCGCTGGTCGTTAGGGGGCCGGCGCAATAAAGCGGATAGGCTGGCACGAGTTGCGGGTTCTCCGCGCTTGCATTCTGGAAGCTTGCGAATAGGACCACAAGGGTCGCGGCAGACGCGAGAGAGAGACGCATATAAGCCTCCCTGCTTAGTATTAAAAAAATTAATCCGAGCAATACCCGTGATTTTCTAGTATAGCTGAAGTAATTGACGTTGTCAAGAAGGCCCGTGAGGAACTGTGCGCGGCGAGCGAGCGAGAGCAAAACGACCCGGCGCTACGCTCCCACTGTAGCGATCCGCAGGTTGTTGGTCGCGCCCGGGGTCCCGAACGGAACGCCGGCGACGACGATGATGCGCTCGCCCTCGCCGGCGAAGCCCTCGATATAGGCGTGGCGGCAGGCCCGCTCGGCCATGTCGCGCTCGTCGCGCGCATCGTCGGTGACCACCGGATGCAATCCCCAGACGACCGACAGGCGCCGCGCCACCCCCTCGATCGGAGTGAGCGCCAGGATCGCCGAGCGCGGTCGTTGGCGGGCGATGCGAAGGCCGGTCGAGCCGGAGCTGGTCCAGGCGCAGATCACTTTCAAATCGAGCGTTTCGGCGACGTCGCGGGTCGCCTCGGCGATCGCGTCGGCGCCGGTCGCCTCGGGCGCCGCGCGCTGGGCCTCGATGATCGAAGGATAGATCCCCTCCGATTCGACCGCTTCCGCGATCCGGTTCATGGTCGCGACCGCCTCGCGCGGATATTGGCCCGAGGCGCTCTCGGCCGAGAGCATGACCGCGTCCGCGCCCTCGAACACCGCGGTCGCGACATCCGACACCTCTGCGCGGGTCGGCACCGGCGCGGTGATCATCGACTCCAGCATCTGCGTCGCCACCACCACCGGCTTGCCGAGCCGGCGGGCGAGGCGGGTCAGCGTCTTCTGGATGCCCGGCACCCGCTCGAGCGGCATCTCGACCCCGAGATCGCCGCGCGCCACCATCACCGCGTCGGCGACCGCCATGATCTCGTCGATGCGTTTGACCGCCTGCGGCTTCTCGATTTTGGCCATCACCAGCGCCCGGCCGTCGACGATCGCCTTGACCTCGACGATGTCCTCCGGACGCTGAACGAACGAGAGCGCGATCCAGTCGATGTTTTCCTCGAGCGCCGCCGCGAGGTCGGCGCGATCCTTGTCGGTCATGGCCGAGGTCGGGATCGTGGTGTCGGGCAGGCTCACGCCCTTCTTGTCCGAGACCCGCCCCGCGACTTCGACCACGGTCGAGGCGCGGCCGGGCGTCGCGTCGACGACGCGCAGCAGCACCTTGCCGTCGTCAATCAGAATCCGGTGGCCCGGCGCAAGCGAGCTCAGGATCTCCGGGTGCGGCAGATAGACCCGCGTCGGTCCGCCGAGGGCCGGGTCGCCGTCGAGGGCGAAGACGTCGCCCTTGTGCAAGTCCGCGCCGCGCTCGGCGAACGCGCCGAGCCTCAGCTTCGGGCCCTGCAAATCGACGAGGATGCCTATCGGCCGG
This sequence comes from uncultured Alphaproteobacteria bacterium, assembly GCA_963794155.1. Classification (GTDB taxonomy): domain Bacteria; phylum Pseudomonadota; class Alphaproteobacteria; order Rhizobiales; family Beijerinckiaceae; genus Roseiarcus. Next base: position 44,679 of record CAWCCX010000021.1, read on the forward strand.
TTCATCTCTTCCTCGAGCGAACGGATCATCGCCACCCGTTCGCGCATGGCGTCGTGCGAGGCGTGGCTCATGTTGATGCGGAAGACGTCGGCGCCGGCGGCGAACAGGTCGGCGATAGTCGCACGATCGCTCGAGGCGGGGCCGAGAGTGGCGATGATCTTGACGCGGCGACGGCGGCGGGCCTGCATGGCGTTCCTTCCCCACGGACTTGCGGCGTTCGCCGCCGCCCCTTCGACCGCGATCGGGACCGAACACGCGGCGCTTCGCGCTGTTCCTCAGCATGGCCGCACCCCGGACGCAAGTCACTGGTCTACGATCGATCGGGCGAAAAGGCCTAAGGGTTCGCCTGATCGGTCAATTGCACCGTCCAGCTCTTGGCGTCCTTGCCGGTGTCGACTTCGAAGAAGCCGGTGCGGTCATAGCCGCGGACGAAGCAATCCTGCCGGCCTTTGATCTTGAACTCGCGATCCGACGTGCACATGAAGGCCTTGCCTTTCCATTCGCCGCCGCGCTCGTCCATCGCGTAGAGGTAGTAAAATTGGGCCGCGAGCGCGCCGCGCAGGAGCGTCACGCAATCGAGCGACTTGAGATTCCACCAGCCTTCGCTGACCCAGCCCTGGCCGTCAGTATAGGCGAGCGCGACGCTGACCCGGCCATTGCTATTGTTGCACATGCGCAAGTCGGCGCGGGCGGGCTCAGCCGCGGTTAGCGCCGCCGCCAAGGCGGAGACCGCCAACAGATGGGATGCGATTTTGTCCATGGTCCATGCGGTCGAGGCCCCGCCGCGCGCCATATTCGATGCGAACGCCGGGCTGTCAACTCGCGGCCTCAAGCCTTTCGGTCGAACCGCCAGTCGGGCCGCGCTGCGCGGATCATCATCACCTCGCCAACCGTTTGACGGGTAAGGAGGCCGATGATCCTGCCGTCGGGGTCGGTGACGTAGAGCGCGGCCGCGCCCGGACCCTGCAGGCGCTCGAATACGCTTTCGACAAGCGCCGACTGGCGAACGCTGTCGACGCCCGAGCGCATGAACGCGCTCGCAGGCTCGTCTCCGCCGTGTTTGCGCGCCGCGCTCAGGATGTCCTCCCGGGACAAAAGGCCGACCGGCTTGCCGAACGCGTCGACGACCGGAAATTCATGCTGCGCCGTCGCCAAAAGCGCATCGACGGCCTGCCCGAGATTGGCGTCGATCGAGACCGGGGTGAAGCGCGTCTCCATCGCTTCGCCGACGCTTACCCTCTTCAGCGCCTCATGCGCGGCGCTCATCTGCGCTTCGGCGGCCGCGGCGATGTAAACGAAGATGGCGATGAACACGAGCAGCGGATTGCCGAACAGGCCGAGAAATCCGAGGCCAAAGGCGAGCGCCTGGCCGATCCTCGCCGCAATCTCGGTCGCCCTCGGGCCGCCGAACTCGCATCGCCACCAGCGCATGCAAAACGCGCCCGCCGTCCATCGGAAAGGCGGGAATCAGATTGAAGAGAAAGAGAAAGATGTTGGCGACCGCCAGGCGCCCATCAGCGACAGGTTCGGATTATCGATCTGCGCCAAGTCGGCGGGATGGGCGGAGCCTAGGATGGCGATCAGCGCGAGGCCGATCACAAGATTGACGGCCGGCCCAGCGAGCGCCACGACGAGCTCCTGGACGGGGTCGCTCGGCAGCCGCTGCAGGCTGGCGACGCCGCCGATTGGCAAGAGCGTCACTTCCGGCGTCGCGATGCCGTAGCGGCGCGCCGCCGCGATATGGCCGAATTCGTGCAGCACCACGCAAGCGAACAGGAGGACGATGAACAGAGTGCTGTCGACCGCCGCGGCGGGACCTCCCCTCGACCAGGCGCTGAAGGCGATCCAGGCGAGGAACAGGATGAAGGTGATATGAATCTTGACCGCTGTTCCGCCGAAGCGGCCAATAGTGATCGACCAACGCATCGTTCCGCCTCCGCCCTCGTCGCGCCATTCTAACGCCAATCACGCCGTCTCGACGGCAAAACCCGAATCGCGGATGATCGGACCATGAAACGTCTCGTCCTTTGGTGCCTCGCGGCCTCGGCCGCCCTTGCCGCGTCGGGCCCCGCGCGGGCGGACTTCGCCGAATGCGTCGCGTCCGTGAAGGCGGAAGCCGGACGCTCCGGGATTTCCGCGAAGACGCTTGACGCCGCCTTCAACGGGCTCGAGCCGGACATGAAGGTGCTCGATTTCCAGAAGCAGCAGCCCGAGTTCAAGACCCCGATCTGGGACTATGTCGATGGGTTGGTCGACGACCAGAGGGTGGCCGATGGCAAGGCGGCGATGGCGCGGGAGGCGCGCGCGCTCGCCCGCGCGGAGGAGACCTATGGCGTGAGCCGCACGATGCTGGCGGCGATCTGGGGGGTGGAATCGAACTTCGGCCAGGAGATGGGCAAGCGCCCGCTCGTCCAGTCGCTCGCGACCCTCGTCTGCTTCGGGGACCGGGCCAACTATTTCCGCTCCGAACTGATGGCGACGCTCAAGATCATCGACCATGGCGACGTCCCGGCCGACAAGCTCAACGGGTCGTGGGCGGGCGCGTTCGGGCAGACCCAGTTCATGCCCTCGACCTTCCTCAGGCTCGCGGTCGACTTTGAGGGCGACGGACGGCGCGACATCGTCGACTCGGCCCCCGACGCGCTTGCCTCGACCGCCAACTATCTTCACAAGTCGGGCTGGCGCTCGGGCGTGCGCTGGGGCTTCGAAGCGAAGCTGCCGCCGGGCTATTCAGGCCCGTCGGGCCGCAAAGCCAAACAGTCGATGTCCTTCTGGACCGCCAAGGGTCTGACCCGCGTCGATGGCCGCCCGCTCGGCGGAGGCGACGCCGCCCTTCTGCTTCCCGCCGGATCGGGGGGGCCGGCCTTCCTGGTGACGCGCAACTTCGACGTCGTCTATTCCTACAATCCCTCGGAGGCCTATACCCTCGCCGCCTGCGTGATGGCCGACCGCCTCGCCGGCGGCTCCGGCATCGTCACGCCCTGGCCGACCGACGATCCGCTGCTCTCGCGCGACGGGCGAAAGGAATTGCAGGCGCTGCTGGCGAAGCGCGGCTATGACGTCGGCGGCCCGCCGGACGGCGACATCGGAACCAAGAGCAAGGCGGCGATCGCCGATTTTCAGCAGAAGAACGGCCTCGAGGTTAACGGCCGCGCCTCGGTCAAGGTGCTCGCGGCGCTGAAGAAATAGGGCGAGAGTCGTCATCCGTCGCGGATTGAGGGGAACAACGGCGGGTCGACGCGTCGCGGCTTCTCGAGGGGCGGGCGGATCATGGATACGGCTTACATATCGGCGATTTCAGCGCTCGCCGGCTCGGTGATCGGCGGGGCCTCACCACCGGCTTCACCACCTGGGCCAGCCAACGCTCCCAGGCACGGGCAGGCATGGTCGCGCACGACCTCGCGCGCCGGGAGGACCTGATCAGGGATTTCATTATCGCGGCGTCCAAGACCTACGGCGATGCGATCGTCAGCAGCGAGCCGAAAATGCCGGAACTCATCGACCTCTACGCCATGGTCAACCGGATGCGGGTGCTGGCGATGCCACGTTCGGTCGCCTGCGCGGACATCGTCATGAGCTCGATCCTCGAAACCTATTCGGCTCCGAATCGGACGGTGGCCGATCTGCGCGAGCTCGTAAAGGACGGCGGCCGCATTGATCCCCTGAGGGACTTCGCGGAGGCGGCGCGAGAGGAGCTGCGCCCGTTCGCGATGTTTTAGGCGGACAGGACGGTCCTCGGTTCGGGGCGTCGCCGATCCATCTCAGGTGATCACGCTCGGCGCCTTGCGCCCGGTTCGCTTCTCGATCTCGGCGAGGCTGCGCGAGAGCGCGATGAGGTCGGCGAGCGCGGCCTGGGTCTCCTGGTCGAGCTTGCCCGACGGCGACTCGTAATGCTCGACATAGACCCGAAGCGTCGCCCCGACCGTGCCGGTGCCGCTGAGGCGGTAGACGATGCGCGACCCGCCTTCGAACATCACCCGGATGCCCTGATCGGCCGCGTCCGAGCCGTCGACCGGGTCGTGATAAGCGAAGTCGTCAGCGGCCTCGACCTTGTGGGCGCCGAATGTCTTGCCGGAAAGCGTCCTGGTCGCGTCGCGCAGCGCGGCCATAAGGCCGTTCGCCGCATTGAGGTCGATCTGCTCGTAATCATGGCGGGTGTAATAATTGCGGCCGTAGGTCCGCCAGTGCTCGCGCACGAGGTCGGCGACCGGCATCCGGCGCCTGGCGAGGATGTTGAGCCAGAACAGCACCGCCCAGACGCCGTCCTTCTCGCGGATATGGTTCGAGCCGGTGCCGAAGCTTTCCTCGCCGCAGAGCGTCGCCAGGCCGGCGTCGAGCAGGTTGCCGAAAAACTTCCATCCCGTCGGGGTCTCGTAGTGGCGGATGCCGAGCTTCGCCGCAACCCGGTCGGAGGCGGCGCTGGTCGGCATCGAGCGGGCGACGCCGGCGAGGCCCTTGGCGTAGCCCGGCGCGAGCGTGGCGTTGGCGGCGAGGATGGCGAGCGAATCGGACGGCGTCACATATATCCCTCGCCCGAGGATCATGTTGCGGTCGCCGTCGCCGTCGGACGCGCCGCCGAAATCGGGCGCTTCCTTCGACAACATGAAGTCGTACAGGTCTTTTGCATAAACCGGATTGGGGTCGGGGTGATGGCCGCCGAAATCGGGCAATGGCGTGCCGTTGACGACCGTGCCGGCACCCGACTTGAGGTCGCCTTCAAAGATCGCGTGGGCGTAGGGGCCGGTGACGGCGTGCAGGGCGTCGAAGCGCATCCGGAAGCCGGAAGCAAACAGGGCGCGGATGGCGTCGAAATCGAACAGGGTCTTCATCAGCGAAAGATATTGGGTCACCGGGTTGACCACCTCGATCTCCATGCCCTCGACCTTGAGCGTCCCGAGGCGATCGATGTCGATGTCCGGCGCGTCGGAGATCTTGTAGGCCGAGATCGTCTTGCTCTTGGCGAAGATCGCCTCGGTGACGTTCTCGGGCGCGGGGCCGCCCGCGCTGATGTTGTATTTGACGCCGAAATCCCCATGCGGGCCACCGGGATTATGGCTCGCCGACAGGATGATGCCGCCGTAGGCGTGGATCGCCCGGATCAGCGCCGAGACGGCCGGGGTCGAGAGAATGCCGCCCTGGCCGACGACGATGCGGCCGAAGCCGTTGGCGGCGGCGATCTTGACTACGATCTGGATCGCCTCGCGGTTAAAGAACCGCCCGTCGCCGCCGAGCACCAGCGTCTGGCCTTGGAAGCCGTCGAGGGAGTCGAAAATCGACTGGATGAAGTTTTCGAGATAGCCTGGCTGCTGAAACACCGGAACCTGCTTGCGCAATCCCGAGGTGCCGGGCCTCTGGTCCGGGAAAGGCTTGGTGGCGACGGTTCGGATCATGGGCGGCGTCCTCCTGCGCTCGCTTCTGGGCGACGCTCAGGCACTCTAGGCGCCCGCCCTGCCCCGAGCAACGACTGCTTGGATCGTTAACGGGTAGCAACGATTTGTGAAACTTTGTCCGTCAAATATGCGGTATGAAGCCGATCTCTCTGAGTCCCCGTTCGTTCCGTCCGAGGGAATCCGCACGCATGGCGCGCAAGCATTTCGGCACCGATGGCATCCGGGGTCGAGCCAACAGCAAGATCACCGCCGACGTGGCGTTGAAGGTCGGCCAGGCCGCCGGCGTCGCGTTTCGCCGCGGCGAACATCGCCATCGGGTGGTGATCGGCAAGGACACCCGGCTCTCGGGCTACATGATTGAATACGCCCTCGTCGCAGGCTTCACGTCCGTCGGCGTCGACGTGCTCCTGCTTGGGCCGGTTCCGACGCCGGCGGTCGCGATGCTGACGCGCTCGATGCGCTGTGATCTCGGGGTGATGATCTCCGCTTCCCACAACCCTTACGAGGATAACGGCATCAAGCTGTTCGGGCCAGACGGCTACAAACTTTCGGACGAGGTCGAAGCGCGGATCGAGGCGCTCATGGACGGCGACGTCGCGCCGATGCTCGCCCGCTCGCCGGATCTCGGCCGGGCCAAGCGAATCGACGACGTCCAGGCCCGCTACATCGAATACGCCAAGCGGACGCTCTCTCGCGAGGTCTCGCTCGAGGGCATGCGGGTGGTCGTCGACTGCGCCAACGGCGCGGCCTACAAGGTCGCGCCTGAGGCGCTGTGGGAGCTCGGCGCCGAGGTGATCAAGATCGGGGTCGATCCGAACGGACTCAACATCAACTTCGAGGTCGGCTCGACCGCGCCGGAGGCGCTGGCTCGAAAAGTGCGCGAAATGCGGGCCGACGTCGGGATCGCCCTCGACGGCGACGCCGACCGGATGATCATCGTCGACGAAAAGGGGCACCTGATCGACGGCGACCAGGTGATGGCGGTGGTCGCCGAGAGCTGGCGAGATGAGGGTCGCCTCGCCAAGCCCGGCATTGTCGCGACCGTGATGTCCAACCTCGGCCTCGAGCGGCATCTCATGAGCCTCGGACTGGCGCTCGAACGCACCGCGGTCGGCGACCGTTACGTCATCGAGCGGATGCGCGAGAAGGGCTTCAACGTCGGCGGCGAGCAGTCGGGCCACATCATTCTGTCCGACTATGCGACCACCGGCGACGGTCTGGTGGCGGCGCTCCAGGTGCTCGCGGTGGTGCACAAAGTCGGCAAGCCGGTAAGCGAAGTCTGCCACCGGTTCGAGCCAGTGCCGCAAGTGCTGCGCAACGTCCGTTTCAACGGCGGCAAGCCGCTCGAGCATCCGGCCGTCGCCAAGGCGATCGCGGAGGCGACCGCCCGGCTAGGCGATCGCGGGCGGCTGGTGATCCGCCCCTCCGGCACCGAGCCGGTCATCCGGGTCATGGGTGAAGCGGACGACAGAGCGCTGGTCGACACCCTGGTCAGCGACGTCTGCGAGGCGGTCGCCGGCGCGGCTTAGCCGCCGCCCTGAGCGGCGTCCTGGGCGATCCAGTAGGCAAGCGCCTGCACGAGATCCGACACCCGCCAGCGGTTGGATTCTTCGATCACCGCGGCGTCCTGCGCGCTGGGATAGTACCACGACATCGCGCTCACCGGCTCCCCCAACCCGCGGATCGTTGCGACGCCCCGGATATGGTCCGGAGAAGATCCGGCCGGGCCGGTTCCGCCGCTGTTCGGCCCCAGGGTGACATAGTCGATCCTAACCGATATCGGGGTCGGGGGCGCGCCGCGGCGCGCCAGAGCGTCGGCGATCGCGCCGGGAAGACCCTCGGCCACCCACGTGGCGGTCGGATCGCCGGAGTTCGCCCGCAAAGGCGATACGTCAACCTTGATATTGGGGAAGGGTTGCGCCGGCCGGGCGGTCGCGTCGCGACCGACGACGGCCGCCGCCACAATCAAGGCGCCGAACGCTAAAGTTGCGGCGCGGCGGCTCGCTCCAGATGCCCACATGATGCAACCTCCGAAAGCGCGCGCCGTTCGGCGCGCCCGATTCTCCAACTCTCAACCTACTACGCATTTAGGGCGATTTTGGATCAGGCTCGACCGACCCCGCCGGCGCCGGCGGATCGCCGCGCGCTGATCGCCGCGCACTAACAAATCCTAAACCTCGCGAAAAAAATGCCGCTTTCAAAATTCGCGAATCACCGTAACATGACCGGCGTCGTCAACCAGCCGAAAGGAGGTGATCCAGTGTCTCATTGTCATCAGCCCCGTATGATCGACAGGGCCTGGGTTCTTGCCCCCGCGAAGGATTTGCTCGCGTAGCGTTCGCTAAAGGCACGTAACCGGGAGCCCAGCGAACTCGCGCGGGCCACGACAATGGAAGGGTCGTTCCGAAAGGAGCGGCCCTTCTCATTTTCAGCCGAGCGGCTGACAAGACTGACGGGAAAGCCTCAGCTTACAAGCCTATTCGGCAAGAACCGCGCCCGACGCCGCTGTGGCGGCGGCAATGCCGACGACGACCCCCGCGGCGATTCCACCGGGGCCTGTCCAACTGAACGCCGCGCCCGCTGCCCCACCAGCAACCCCGCCGGCGACGGTGTCTGCGCCCCAGGCAAATATCGACCGCACCAGACTGCGCTCGTGTCGGTGCGAATCGGCGCGCTTGGGGTCGCGCGCCATGGAGTCGCGCGCGATTGCGAGCAGCATGGCGGCCGCCGGGCCGCACTTTGCGAGCTTGGCCGAGGTGGTGCCCAGGACCGCTTCGTTATGATCGAGGTTAGGATCGTCGATAGCCATCATCAGACCACGCAGGGCTTCGGCTTCCTGTTGGCTGAGACCGCCCTGATCCTTCAACCGCGCCACCGCCCGCTCACCTGCCTGGCGCAGTTGGTCCGGCGTGAGGGTCTTGATCTTCATGGCGAGTTCGACCCCATAGCCGTGCAGGGCTTCAGCGGCGCCGGCAAATGCGGCGACGCCCTCCCGCGTCATTTGCAGATCGGGGAGCGGCGGGAGCTTCAGCTCGAAAACCTCTTCGATGGGGTCCATTTTGTCGCCCTCGCTGCGATGAGGCGCCGACATCCTCCGCTGCGCCTGCCGTGATCCGCGCCACGTTCGGATTGCGGCAAATTGAGAAGCAAGAATCAATTCGTAATATGCCCATTGGAGGTCGAAGAGGGACCGCGCGCATGACTAACGACGTAAAGTAGATGGTTGAGGATTGCGTAGGCAAAGATGGGAGTGGGGCCATGCGGCGCGGACATGGGCGCCGCCGCCGAGTCGCGAATTGAGGCAAAGCCCTGAAACCGAGACTTACGCTCCCTGTTCCGGCCGATTATTCTCCCTGTTCCAGGCCAAAATCTCCCTGTTCCGTCGCAGCAATTGTGGCGAGGGCGTCGCCGCCTGATCCATGCAATGGGCGCATGGCGCCAAGATTTCGCCCCGATCGCCGCAGGAAGGATTCGCGTCGAGCGTTTTGCACGCGACGGTGGCCTCCCCACCCCCCATAGCCCGTCGAGAGACGGGCCATGGGGGCGGAGGGGGGCGCGCCGCCGATGACGGCCCCAGGGCGCGGCCTCAGTGGGCGGCGGCGACGTCCGCGCCGATGCCGGTCTGCGAGCGCACGTACTGGGCTTCGAACGCCGCCTGCTCGGTCGTCGCGGCCTTCGAGCTGTCGGTGACCGAGAACAGCCAGCAGCAAAAAAACGACAGCGGGATGGTGAAGAGAGCCGGCGACACGTAGGGGAACAAGGCCGAGCCCTTCGGGTAGCCGAGCACCGTCTCCCAGACGCCGGGACTGACGATCGTCAGCACCAGCGCGCTGATGAGGCCGATGAAGCCGCCCAGGACAGCGCCGCGGGTCGTCAGCCCCTTCCACATGATCGAGAGCAGCAACACCGGGAAGTTGGCGCTCGCCGCGACCGCGAACGCCAGGCCGACCATGAACGCGACATTGATCTTCTCGAATATGACCCCGAGAATGATCGCGACGATGCCGAGCACGACGGTGGTGATGCGCGAGACGCGTACTTCCGTCGCCTCATCGACGTTGCCATGGCGGAAAACGCTGGCGTAGAGATCGTGGCTGACCGCGCTCGCGCCTGACAGCGTCAGGCCGGAAACGACCGCCAGGATGGTCGCGAAGGCGACCGCGGCGATGAAGCCCTTCATCAGGTCGCCGCCGACCGCCTGCGCAAGATGGATCGCGGGCATATTGCCGCCGCCGAGCAGCGCGCCCTTGATGTCATTGCCGACGTGATAGGCTGGATTGGTCGACACCAACACGATCGCGCCGAAGCCGATGATGAAGGTGAGGATATAGAAATAGCCGATGAAGGTGGTCGCCCAGAATACCGACTTGCGCGCCTCCTTGGCGTTGCCGACAGTGAAGAAGCGCATGAGAATGTGTGGCAAACCGGCAGTGCCGAACATCAGCGCCATGCCAAGCGAGATCGCGTTGATCGGGTTGGCCACCTGCGGCCCCGGCGACAGGATCTTGGCGTGGCTCGGGTGGACCTCGACCGCCTTGGCGATCAGCGCGTTGAAGTCGAAGCCGAATTGCCCGAGCACGAGCAGCGCCATCAGCGTCGAGCCGCCGAGCAGCAAGCCGGCCTTGATGATCTGCACCCAGGTCGTCGCGATCATGCCGCCGAAGGTGACATAGATGACCATCAGGACGCCGACCACGATGACGGCCCAGAGATAGGGCAGGCCGAACAGCAGTTCGATCAATTGGCCCGCGCCAACCATCTGCGCGATCAGATAGAGGGCGACGACGACCAGCGTCCCGGTCGCCGCCATCGCCCGAACCGGGGTGGCCTGGAGCCGGTAGGAAACGACGTCGGCGAAGGTGAACCGGCCGAGATTGCGCAGCGGCTCGGCCATCAGGAACATGATGAACGGCCAGCCGACGAGGAAGCCGATCGAATAGATCAGGCCGTAATAGCCGAAGCTGTAGACCAGCGCGACGATGCCGAGGAACGAGGCCGCCGACATATAATCGCCGGCGATCGCCAAGCCATTCTGGAGGCCGGTGACCCCGCCGCCGGCGGCATAGAAGTCCTTCGTGGTGTGGGTGTGCTGAGCCGCCCAATAGGTGATGCCGAGCGTCACAACGACGAATGCAAGGAAAATGAGGATGGCGTTCCAGTTCGTCGGTTGGACTGTTGCGGCGTCGGCGGCGTGCGCCGACCCCGCAAGGAGACCGAAAGTGGCAGCGAGCGCGCCTGAGCGAAGAATGTCTTTCATCACTTTCCTCGCCCCTTGTTGGCGCTGACAACCGCGCTTGTCAGATCGTCGTACTCAGCATTGGCCCGCATAACGTAAATGCCCGTAAGCAGGATTGAAGCAAGGATAATCGCAAGCCCGAGGACGATGCCGACAGTTATCGTTCCAAAGAGCGGAGTCGCGATTATGGACGGCGCGAATGCGACGATCGCGATGTACCCATAATACATCACCAGCGTAATAATGGTCAGAGTCCACCCAAGAGACTTTCGTTCCGCCACAAGTTTCAAGTAATTAGGATCGGTTTCGATCCGACTTAGACTCGCCTGGTCCACTGCTCTCCCTCCCTAAGCTCCATTACGACTATTACAGTCCCTGAAGCATTCTCCGTATGACTTCCGAACACCTATAGGAACTTCCTGGAAGCAGTTCGATGCTTCCGGGCTCCCCGTCCGGCGCCGGTCCGCCGAATCGAATCTCATGCTTACGACCGAATCTGGCCGCTATTTTGCTTCCATTTCAACGCTGCGTCGACTCTCCCGCCCTACGACCTTGGTCTAGGGAGGCGCCGCTCGGTCCGGGAAAGTTTGTGCCAGCGCGGCCAATCAGCTAGATTGCCGGAAGGGGGCTGGCCCCCGGTCCGGACGAGTCCAATGCTTGGGTTTCGCGGTCCGAATCCCCATATTCCGGGCCTGCCGTCGCGGCTTCACCGGGATAGCCACCAGAAAAGGCCACGCGAATGGATTTCCTCAAGCCACGGTCGCATCGCATGAACCGCCGCCGACGCATTTATGAAGGCAAAGCCAAAGTCCTGTACGAAGGCCCGGAGCCGGGCACACTCGTTCAGTATTTCAAGGATGATGCGACCGCGTTCAACGCCAAGAAGCATGAGGTGATCGAGGGCAAGGGCGTTCTCAACAATCGAATCTCCGAATACGTCTTTCAGCGCCTCAACGACATTGGCGTGCCGACCCATTTCATTCGCCGGCTCAACATGCGTGAGCAACTGATTCGCGAGGTCGAGATCATTCCGCTCGAGGTCGTTGTGCGCAACGTCGCAGCCGGGTCCCTGTCGACCCGGCTCGGGCTCGAGGAAGGCACGCAATTGCCTCGGTCGATCATCGAGTTTTACTACAAGAATGATAAGCTCAATGATCCGATGGTCTCAGAAGAGCACATCACCGCCTTTGGCTGGGCCGCGCCGCAGGAGATCGACGACATCATGGCGCTGGCGATTCGGGTCAACGACTTCCTGTCGGGCCTGTTCCTCGGCGTCGGCATCCGGCTCGTCGACTTCAAGATCGAAACCGGCCGCTTATGGGAAGGCGAGAACATGCGCATCGTGCTCGCCGACGAGATCAGCCCCAACTCCTGCCGCCTGTGGGACGTCAAGACCAACGACAAGATGGACAAGGACCGGTTCCGCAAGGACCTCGGCGGGATGATCGAGGCCTATACGGAGGTCGCGCGCAGGCTCGGCGTCGTCCAGGAGAACGAGTACACGCGCGCGGAAGGGCCCCGGCTGGTGAAATAGGCGGCTTCGAAGCCGACTCGTCGGCCGGAGCGGCGGGCCGGCGGACGCGCCGATCGGCCGCCGCTCGTGAGCCGCAACCCACGAGCAACCGCTCCATGGAGGCGCCCATGTCGGATGTCGCGACTGCCGAGCGTCCAGCGAGCTGCCTTCATTTGCGCGCCGGCGCGCCGTTCGTCGGCAAGCAGGGCTTCACTTACGCCGCGGCGATTTCGGCCGAGACAGCAGGCGCCTCGGCCGTCCACATGCAGCTCCTCACCATGCCGCCCAGCGCCCGCGCCAAGGCTCACAAGCACGAGGCGCACGAGACCGCGATCTATGTGCTGAGCGGCGAAGCCGGGATGTGGTACGGCGACCAGCTCCAACATCACATGGTTACCACCGCCGGCGACTTCGTTTACATACCGGCCAACGTGCCACATCTGCCCTATAACCGCAGCCAAACCGATCCGGTGACGGCCATCGTTGCGCGCACCGATCCCAACGAGCAGGAAAGCGTCGTCATGCTGCCCGAACTCGACGGGATCCATTTGTGAAAGACTTCGACCGCAGCGCCAAGGGAGAAGCGTGCGCGATCGCGCTCCTCTTCCGGATTTAGGAACGCCAGGCCGCCCTCACGCCGCGAGCTGCCGCAGGACGTAGGGCAAGATTCCGCCGTTCTTGAAATATTCAAGCTCGTCGAGCGTGTCGATTCGGCAGGTCAGGGGGAGAAGGGTCACCCTGTCGTCGGCGCGTCTGATTTCCGCCTCGAGTTTCTGACGCGGCTTTAGGTTTTCGCCGAGGCCGATAATCGTAACCGTCTCGTCGCCCTTCAAGCCCAGCGTCTGCCAGCTCGTTCCTTCCTCGAACACGAGCGGCAGCACGCCCATGCCGACCAGGTTCGAGCGGTGGATGCGCTCGAAGCTCTGGGCGACGACTGCGCGCACGCCGAGGAGCTTCGTGCCCTTTGCCGCCCAGTCCCGCGACGAGCCGGTGCCGTATTCGCGGCCCGCGAATACGACGAGCGGAACCTTCTCCGCCTCATAGCGCATCGCCGCGTCATAGATTGCGAGACGCTCGCCCGACGGCTGCATGATCGTGTAACCGCCCTCGACGACATTGCCCGCCTCGTCCTTCACCATCTGGTTCTTGATCCGAATATTGGCGAAGGTTCCGCGCATCATCACTTCGTGGTTGCCGCGGCGGGTGCCGTACTGGTTGAAGTCGACCGGCCTGACCTGATGTTCGATGAGATACTGCCCGGCCGGGCTCGGGACCTTGATCGAGCCGGCGGGCGAGATGTGATCGGTGGTGATCGAATCGAGAAAGAGGGCGAGGATGCGCGCGTTCTCGATATCGGCGACCGGGATCGGCGTCTTTGTCAGCCCCGCGAAATAGGGCGGCTCCTGCACATAGGTCGAGCCGATGTCCCAGGCGTAGGTGAGGCCGGCGGGAACCTTGACCTTGCGCCAGTTGGCGTCGCCGTCGAACACGCTACCGTATTTGGTCTTGAACATCTTGGCGTTGATCGTCGTATCGACGAATTGCTCTATCTCGTCCGACTTCGGCCAGATGTCGGCGAGATAGACCGCTTTGCCCTGTTTGTCGGCGCCGATCGGGTCGCGGGTGAGATCGACCCGCATCGAGCCGGCCAGCGCGTAGGCGACGACCAGCGGCGGAGAAGCAAGGTAGTTGGCCCGCACGTCCGGATTGACGCGGCCCTCGAAGTTGCGGTTGCCGGACAGGACGGCGGCCGCGACCAGGTTGTGCTTGGCGACCGCCGCCGAAATCTCTGGCGCGAGCGGGCCGGAATTGCCGATGCAGGTGGTGCAGCCGAAGCCGACGATATTGAAGCCGAGCTTGTCGAGCGACTTCTGCAGGTCGGCCTCCTTCAGATAGTCCTGGACCACTTGGCTGCCCGGCGCGAGCGAGGTCTTGACCCACGGCTTGACGGAAAGACCCCTGGCGACGGCGTTGCGCGCGAGGAGGCCGGCGGCCATCATGACGCTCGGGTTGGAGGTGTTGGTGCACGAGGTGATGGCGGCGATGACGACGTCACCATGGCCGAGGTCGTAGTTGGTTCCCTCGACCTTGTGCCGTTCGGCGATCGCATCGGCCTGCTTGAATTCGTTGGCCATCGCGGCGTGGAAACCGGCCTTGGCGTCGCTTAGGACTACGCGGTCCTGTGGCCGCTTCGGGCCGGCGAGCGATGCCGTCACCTCGCCGAGGTTGAGCTCGAGCGTATCCGTGAACACCGGGTCGGGGGTCAGGCGGGTGCGGTAGGCGCCTTGCGCCCTGGCGTAGGCCTCGACTAGGGCGAGCCGCGACGGCTTGCGGCCGGTGGTCTTGAGATAGGTCAGCGTCTGGGCGTCGATCGGGAACAGTCCGCAGGTCGCGCCGTATTCCGGGGCCATATTGGCGAGGGTGGCGCGATCGGCGACCGTCATCGCGTTGAGGCCCGGACCGTAAAACTCGACGAATTTGCCGACCACGCCCTTCTTGCGCAGCATCTGGGTGACGGTCAGCACCAGATCGGTCGCGGTCATGCCCTCGCGCAATTCGCCGTCGAGCTTGAAGCCGATCACTTCAGGCAAGAGCATCGACAGGGGCTGGCCGAGCATGGCGGCCTCCGCCTCGATGCCGCCTACGCCCCAGCCGAGCACCGCCAGGCCGTTGACCATGGTCGTGTGGCTGTCGGTGCCGACCAGGGTGTCGGGAAAGGCGACCTCGACCGTCTTGCCGTCGCGCTTCTCCTTGGCCGTCCACACCGTCTGGGCGAGATATTCGAGATTGACCTGATGGCAAATGCCGGTGCCGGGCGGCACGACGCGGAAGTTAGAGAAAGCCTGCTGGCCCCATTTGAGGAACCGGTAGCGCTCCTGGTTCTGTTCGTATTCCCGGGTCACGTTCTGCGACAGCGACTTGCCGGTGCCGAAATAGTCGACCACCACCGAATGGTCGATGACGAGGTCGACCTGGACCAGCGGGTTTATCTTGTCGGGATCGCCGTGAAGCGCGACCATCGCGTCACGCATCGCCGCGAGATCGACGACCGCCGGCACGCCCGTGAAATCCTGCATCAGCACGCGCGCCGGACGGAATGCGATTTCATGCTCATGTCTGCCGCGATTGTCGGTCCACGCCGCGACCGCCTCGATGTCTTCCTTCTTGACGCTGCGTCCGTCTTCGTTGCGCAACAGATTTTCGAGCACAATCTTGAGCGAGAACGGAAGCCGGGAGATGCCGGCAAGCCCATTCTTTTCCGCCGCTTTCAGGGAATAGATCTCATACGCCTTCGCCCCGACGGTCAGCGTTTTTCGGCAATTGAAACTGTCGAGGCTGGCCATGCGAGCGCTCCCGTGGCGAGGCGGCTGAGGGGATGGAAGCTTTATAGATATTATGACGAGCGCGGGCTACATAAACTCTCGGTCCGCGCAAGTTTTGTGGCCGACGGTCGTCATGAGCGGGGTGAAATTTGGTTGATCTCCAAGGGCGCGTGGCCCTGGTCACAGGCGCCTCGCGAGGCATCGGCCGGGCGATCGCATTGGCGCTGGCGGAACGGGGGGCCGGGGTTGCGGTAAATTTCCAGACGCGCGCCGAGGAGGCGAATTCCGTCGTTGCGCAAATTCGCTCCGCCGGCGGCCGGGCGATTGGGGCGCGCGCGGACGTTTCCATCAGCGCGCAAGTCGCGGAGATGGCGGCGCGCGCGGCTGGCGAACTCGGTCCAATCGACGTGTTGATCAACAACGCCGGCATCGCGATCAGTGGGGTCCGCGAGGAGGATTTCGATCTTGGGATTGCGGTAAACCTGAAATCGGCGTTCCTGTGCTCCGAAGCGGTCCTGCCCGGCATGTGCGCGCGTCACTGGGGGCGGATCGTCAACATCTCCTCCGGCGCCGCGCGAGGGCCGGGCCTGCTTGGCGTCGTCTACAACGCGTCAAAGGCTGGGCTTGAGGGCCTGACACGCGGCTATGCGTCGCGGGTGGCGAAGGATGGGGTCACCGTGAACGCAATCGCGCCTGGCCCAACCGACACGGAGATGGGCGCGCCCCTGAAGGCCGGGGGCATCGAGGCTCGCATTCCCTTGGGACGCATCGGGCAGGCGGAAGAAGTGGCGCAGGCGACGGTCATGGTCATAGGCAACGGGTTCATCACCGGCCAGACCATCGCGGTGAATGGCGGGCTGGCGTTTCTTTAAGCTTATTCGGGCCAGGAAGAAGCGTTCGGGGACGGGACGGGCAAGCCCTCCGCGCCGAGACGGAGATGCAATGCGGCTCAGAGGGTGGGATTTGACGATCGAGCGCGGGGGGCGGCGAATTATCGCCGGACTCTCGTTCGAAGCGTCCGCGGGCGAGGGCCTGATCGTGACCGGGCCGAACGGGGCGGGGAAAACGAGTTTATTGCGGGCGCTTGCCGGCTTCCTGCCGATTGAAGGCGGCGGATTTGCGCTCGAAGGCGGTGATCCTGAGCGTTCGCTTGGCGAGCAGGCCCATTATGTCGGCCACGCCGACGGCGTCAAAGGCGCGCTGACCGCTGGCGAGAACCTCGCCTTCGCCGCCGCCATGCTCGGCGGCCAGTCTTCGCGCGCCGCTCAGCAGGCGGCGCTCGCGCGCGTCGGCCTCGCGCATGCGATCGACTTTCCGGCGCGGCTGCTCTCGGCCGGGCAAAGGCGGCGGGTGGCGTTAGCCCGCCTCCTCATCGCCGAGCGCGGCTTGTGGCTGCTCGACGAGCCGGCGACCGCGCTCGACGCAGCCGCCCAGGGCGCACTTGCGGAAATCATGCGCGCGCACCTGCAGGGCGGCGGGATCCTCGTCGCCGCCGCCCACGCGCCGCTCGGACTGGAGGGAGCTCAGGAGCTGAGGCTGGGGGCGGCGGCGTGAGCTCCAGACCCTCACCCCGACCCTCTCCCGTGAAAGGGAGAGGGGGTGAAGCCCTTCTCCCGCTTGCGGGAGAAGGTGGCGCGAAGCGCTGGATGAGGGCCCGGCCATGACCCCCGCCCTCGCTCTCTTCGTCCGCGAGTGGCGGATCGCGCGGCGGATCGGCGGCGGCGCGCCGGTCGGCGCCCTGTTCTTCCTCATCCTGGTCGCGGTCATGCCGTTCGCGCTCGGGCCCGACCTCAACCTGCTGGCGCGGATCGGGCCGGCGATCTTATGGATCGGGGCGCTGCTGTCGACCCTTCTCGGGCTCGACCGCCTCTTCCAGGCCGATCACGAAGACGGCTCGCTCGATATTCTCGTCAACGGGTCGCTGCCGCTCGAACTCGCGGTGCTCATCAAATGTGCCGCCCACTGGACCGCGAGCGCGCTCCCGCTGATCGGCCTGAGCCCCCTGTTTGGGCTCATGCTCGGGATGTCGCCGCCGGCGCTCGGCCTGGTCGCCGCGACGCTTGTCGCCGGAACGCCCGCCTTGACGATGATCGGCGCGATCGGGGCCGCGCTCACCGTCTCGCTGAGACGCGGCGGCTTGCTGATGGCGGTCCTGGCGCTGCCGCTGACCATTCCGGTGCTGATCTTCGGCGTCGTGGCGGCGTCCGCCGCGAGCGGCGGCCCGGCGCCGTTCTTGACCCCGTTCCTGATGCTCTGCGCGCTGTCGCTTGCAGCCATCGCTTTGGCGCCCTTCGCCGCGGCGGCGGCGCTCAGGCAGGTGCGGGAGTGACTATTGCTGCCTGCCGAAGCAGCCGTCTTCGATCTGGCGCCATTCCTGGCTTCCGGCGTTCGCGGGCGGCGGCCCGTTAAGCGTTGATCGCATCCTCTTGAAGCAGAAGTAGCCCGCAGCAAAATCGAAGCGCCACAATCGCATTTGACACGGGCTCGCTGCCGCGCGTTTCTATGCCGGGTTTGAACGCGCCAGACACCGCGCGGGCGACAGGCGAGGAAACATGAACGAAGGCGGAGCAGCGCGCCTCAGTGCCGGAACGATTTCGGCCCGCATCGACCGGTTGCCGGCGACGCGCACGATCTGGACGATCGTCGTCCTGCTCGGCTTCGGCATGTTCTTCGAGCTCTACGACCTCCTGTTTTCGGCTTATGTCGCCCCGAGCCTGGTCAAGTCCGGCGTACTCACCGCATCGACCGCCGGCCTCTTCGGCACCACCGGAGTCGCAAGCTTCATCGCCGCCCTGTTCACCGGCCTCTTTATCGGCACGCTCCTGTGCGGTTTTCTCGCCGACCGCTTCGGCCGCCGGGCGATCTTCACCTGGTCGCTTCTCTGGTACTCGGCGGCGAACGTCATGGTGGCGCTCCAGCATGACGCCGCCGGCCTCAACCTATGGCGCCTCGTCTCCGGAATCGGCCTCGGCGTCGAGATGGTCACCATTGGCGCTTACCTCAGCGAGCTCGCGCCCAAGGGCCTTCGTGGGCGCGCCTTCGCGGTCAACCAGGCGATCGGCTTCGTCTGCGTGCCGGTGATCTCGTTCCTTGCCTACATGCTCGTGCCGACGGCGCCGCTCGGGCTCGAGGGCTGGCGCTGGGTCATCCTGATCGGGGCGCTTGCGGCGCCGGTCGTCGTCTATTTGCGGCTTGGCCTGCCGGAAAGCCCGCGCTGGCTCGCCAAGCATGGAAGGCTCGACGAGGCGGATCGGGTCCTGAGCCAGATCGAAGCGAAGGTCGAGGCCGAGTACGGCCGCCCGTTGCCGCCGCCCGGCCCGGAGGAGAGGGTCGCGCAGGCCAGCAGCTTTCTCGATCTGTGGCTTCCCGGGGTGCGCGGCCGGGTCATCCTGATGAGCGTCTTCAACATCTTTCAGACCGTCGGATTTTACGGCTTCAACAATTGGGTCCCCTCGCTCCTGGTCAAGCAGGGGATCACGGTCTCAACCAGCCTCGGCTATACGACCGTGATCGCCCTCGCCGCGCCGATCGGCCCCCTCGTCGGCTACTTTCTCGGCGACCGGTTCGAGCGCAAATGGATCATCGTCGCCGCGGCGGGAGCCATTCTGGTCTGCGGCCTCGTCTTCGGCCAGGCGCGCGATTCGGCGCTCATCATCGCCATGGGCGTCGCGCTGACGCTTGCCGCCAACACCATGTCGTTCAGCTTCCACGCCTACCAGCAGGAGCTGTTCCCGACCGGAATCCGCGCCCGCGCCGCGGGCTTCGTCTATTCCTGGAGCCGGCTCTCGGTGATCTTCAGCTCGTTCGTCATCGCCTTCATTCTGGAGGAGTCGGGCGCGCTCGGCGTCTTCGTCTTCATCGCCGCGGCGATGGGCGTGGTGATGGCGACGATCGGGATTTTCGGCCCGCGCACGACCAATCTGGCGCTGGAGGAAATCTCCGGCTGACCCCAGTTTCAGCGGACAATTCCGTTTGCGCCGCAATTGCCCCTTAACCTGCGCGGCGCTAAAAGGCGCTTCTCATGCCCAATCTCGCCAATCCGACGGTGTTCGTCGAGTTTGCGCGCCGCGTGCTGCCGTGGCTCGCGGCGGCGACGGCGACGCTGTTCGTCGCCGGGCTTTGGCTCGCCTTCGCCGCGCCGCCCGACTATCAGCAGGGCGAGACGGTCAAGATCATGTATCTGCATGTGCCGGCGGCCTGGATGGCGACTTTCGTCTATGCCGTCATGGCGGCCGCCGCCCTCGGCACGCTGGTCTGGCGCCATCCCCTCGCCGATGCGGCGCAGAAGGTGGCCGCGCCGCTCGGGGCGGGATTCACCTTCATCTGCCTCGCCACCGGCTCGCTCTGGGGTAAGCCGATGTGGGGGACCTATTGGGTCTGGGACGCGCGCCTGACCTCGGTTCTGGTGCTGTTCATTCTCTATCTCGGCCTGATCGCGCTCTCCCGCGCGATCGACGATCCGTCCCGCGGCGCGCGGGCGACCGCGATCCTGACCCTGGTCGGCTGCGTCAATCTGCCGATCATCAAATTCTCGGTCGACTGGTGGAACACCCTGCATCAGCCAGCCTCGGTCTTCCGTCTCGGCGGACCGACGATCGCACCCTCGCTCCTGATCCCGCTGATCGTGATGGCGCTCGCCTTCACCTGCCTTTTTCTCACCCTGGAGACGATGGCGATCCGCAACGAAATCCTGCGCCGGCGCATCGCCCGGGTCACCATGCTCGCGGCCGCCGAAGGCGACCGCCTCGAGCCCGAATTCGCGGCCGGGGGCGCGTCGAGGGCGTGATGGCCGACCCGCATATCGGTTTTGTCATCGCCGCTTACGCGGTCGCGGCGGCGACGATCGGCGCCATGATCGGGGCGGTGGTTCTGGATGGCCGGCGTCTCAGCGCTCAGTTGGATGCCGCCGCGCGGGCGCTTGACGCTGCGCGGAGCGAGGCTAGGGACGGCGGACGCCGATGAGCGTGGACGCCCAATCCGCCCCCCGTCCGCGCCGCTGGCTGGCCTACGCCCCGCTCATCGTCTTCATGGCGCTTGCGTGGCTGTTGTTTGAGCGGCTGAACGCCGGCGATCCGGCGAGCATTCCCTCGGTCCTGATCGGCCAGTCCGCGCCGCCGCTCAATCTTCCTGGCCTCGACGGCGCGCCGGGACTGACTGACGCCGACCTGCGCGCCGGCCATATCAGCGTGGTCAACGTCTTCGGCTCGTGGTGCGAGCCCTGTCATTACGAGCATCAGTTTCTGATGGCGCTCGCCGCCGATCCTGACCTGAAGGCCAAGGGCGTCGCGATCTATGGCGTCGCGCAAAAGGACTCGGCTGAGAACATTCGCCGCTTCCTTGGCGCCAAGGGCGACCCCTACGCCAAGGTCGCCCTCGACGAGAACGGCCGCGCGGGGATCGACTGGGGCGTCTACGGCGTGCCCGAGACCTTCATCGTCAGGGGCGACGGCTCGCTGGCGTTCAAGCTCGTCGGACCAATGACAGCCGCGACGCTCGAGAGCGAAGTCAAGCCGCAGATCCGGAAGGCGATGAACTAAAGAACCCATTAATTGTGTTTATATGGGTCTTATTCACACATAAAAAGAGTTGTAATCTACACTTTTTCCATCGCCGGCGAACCCGGGCCGCGAAGTTGACGAAAAACGCCCTCGATCCCGCGTGTCAGGACGGACAATGAGCAGGGAATTTTCTCTCCCGGAGCAGGGAATTTTTTTCCGCGAGCAGGGAATTTTGGACCACGAGCAGGGACCTGCATTTGCATGTTCCCTCGTTGGGGGAAGGTTCGGACTCAGTACGGGGTCCCGTTCTTGTGGACGAACCGCCATCCGCCTTCGAAGCGCGCCGCGGCGATGTCGTCGTCCGGATAGGCGACCGAATCCCCGGTGGTTCGGTCGCCGATCTCGAGATAGACGACGTCCTCATAGGTTTCGTTGATGAGATGATGCGCGTCGCCGGTCCCCGCCTTGAAGCCGGCGCACATGCCTGGCTTCAGCCCCGTCCGGCCGGCGTCCGTGACCAGCGTCGGCTCTCCCTCGAGGATGTAGACGAACTCGTCCTGCTTCGTATGCGCATGGCGGATCGAGGACGACCCGCCGGGCCTGAGGCGGGTAATGTTGACGCCGAAATTCATAAGCCCGAAGAGGTCGCCGAGCGGCCGCTTGTCGCGTCCCGCCATCCGGGAGAAGAACGGCTCCGGATAGTTCGACAGCTTCGCCCGCGGCGGGACGTCGGCGGCGACAAGCGCGACTGGGAATGTGAAATTCGGCATCGTCAGCTCTCCATATCGGGCGAGAGGCGAACCCGCGCCCTTGCCATATCATGCAGCCGCGCGGCATAAATCGGTCAAGCCGGCGCTGGCGGCCGCATTGAGATACGCTTGCGAGGAAGCGATGAGGATGGGACGCGGATGGATTTGGCTCTGCCTTGTCGGCACATTGGCCGCTCAATCCCAGGCGGCGCGCTCAGCCGACACGATCAACCTGATTGATCTTGCTGAACTCTCGGGATCCGGCGCGACGGTCGGCACCAATTTCAGGAACGGCGCCGACCTCGCCGTCGACGAGATCAACGCCAAGGGCGGCATTCTCGGGGCCAAGATCGCCATCACCCATTGGGACACCCAGTCCAACGCCGGCGTCGCCAAGGCGCTGGCGGAGAAGGCGCTCGACGCTCAGCCTTATGCGCTGCTTGGACCGGGATATTCAGGGTCGGTCAAGGTCGTCGCCCCGCTGGCCGCCGACGCCGGCGTCGCGGAGATCATGGGCGGCGAGGCCGCCGACCTCACCCGGGCCGGCAACAAGTTCCTGTTCCGCACCTCGTTCGGCCAGCAGTCGAGCATGCCGAAGATCGCCCGTTACATTGCCGACAACCTGAAGGCGAAGAGCGCCGCGATCGTGTACGTCAACAACGACTTCGGCAAGGGCGGCAACGACTCGATCGTCAAGGAGTTCGACAAGCGCGGGGTCAAGGTGCTGCTCGACGATTCGACCGAAGCCGGTCAGGCCGATTTCTCCGCCGACGCGGTCAAGGTCAAGGCGGCCAATCCCGACGTGGTGTTCGTCTACCTCAATGAGGAAGAGAGCGCCCGGATGCTGAAGGAGTTGCGCAAGGCGGACGTGACGAAGCCCCTGGTCGGGGAGACGACCCTGATCGGCCAAAAGGTGATCGAACTGGCCGGTGACGCCGCCAACGGCGCCATCGGCCACGTCGGCCTCACCACCGACGCGCCCGTGCCGGCGCTGAAGGCCTACCGCGACCGGTTCTTCGCCAAGTACAATTATGTGCCCGACCACAACGGCGTCAAAGGCTACCTCGCGGTCTACATGATCAAGGCGGCGACCGAGAAGATGGGCAAGATCGACCCGAAAGGATTGCCCGACGCGCTGCACGGCCTCTCGATCAGCGCCGTCAAGGAGCCAGGAATCCTGCTCGACGTGACCATCGACGGCAACGGCGATCTCGACCGCGAGAGCTTCATCGGCAAAGTCGTCGACGGGAAGCAGGTCATCACCGAGGTGCTTCCGAAGCTCAACCCATGAGGCGGCCTTCGGAGCCGCCGCGGCGGCGGGCATGGCCGATTTTGCCGCGCTCCTGATCGCGGGCCTCGCGACCGGCGCGCTCTACGCCTTGGTCGCCGTCGGCTTCACGCTGATGTGGCAGACCTCGCAGACGATCAATTTCGCCCAGGGCGAGTTTGTCATGCTGCCGGCCTTCTTCATGCTGGCGGCGATGAATCGCGGCGCGCCCTACTGGCTCGCCCTCGCCATCGCGGTCGCGCTTTCGCTCGCCATTCTCGGCCTCGCCTTCAAGCGCCTGCTGGTCGACCCGATGCTGCGTCACGGCGTGCTGCCGCTGGCCATCGCGACCATGGCCCTGTCATCGTTCCTAAAGGAATCGGTCAAGACCTTTTATTCCGCCGAGGCCTCGCCCTTTCCCTCGCCGGCGCCGTCGGCTGACCTGAGAGTGCTCGGCGTCGCCGTCTCCTGGCAGAGCCTCGCGGTCCTCGTCGTGGCGCTCTTGGCCGTGACCCTTCTGCAGCTGGGGCTGAGCCGGACCCGCATCGGCCGCCAGATGCAGGCGGCGGCGCAGAATCCGACGGTGGCGCAGATCCTCGGCCTGCCCGTCGAACGGCTAATCCTCTACGCGTTCCTTTTGAACGCCGCGCTCGTCGCGCTCGCTTCGGCGCTCGTCTCGCCGATCTACCTCGCCAAGTTCAGCAACGGCGAGACGCTCGGACAGGCGGCCTTCATCGCCGCGATCGTCGGCGGCTTCAACCAGGTCCGCGGCGCCGTCGTCGGCGGACTTTTGCTGGGAGTGGTCGAAAACCTCGGCGCGGCCTACATCTCCGACGCCTACCGGGACGCGATCCCGCTGTTCGTGCTGGTCGTCGTCATCCTGTTTCGGCCGAACGGACTGGTCGGCCGCGCGGAAGAGCGGACGGTATGACCGGCGGGGCGCAAGGCCGGATCGCCGCCGCCGCTGGCCTGGCCGCCGTCGCCGCGCTCATCGTCGCCCCGCTCTTCCTGCGCCGGTACGGACTATATCTCGTCAGCGACTGGGCGGTGATGACGATCGCGGCGATGGGGCTCAACCTCACGCTCGGCTATGCCGGCCAGGTCTCGCTCGCGCAGGGCGCGTTCGTCGGCGTCGGCGCCTATTCAGCGGCGATCCTGACGACCCACGGTTGGCCGTTCGCGGCGGCGATGACGCTTGCGCTCGCGGTCAGCTTCACGGTGGGCTGGGCGCTGGGCTATCCGGCGCTACGCGTGCGCCATCATTATCTCGCCTTCGTCACCCTCGCGTTCTCGACGCTTGCGTTTCTCGTCTTCCGCAACGAAGCTTGGCTGACCGGGGGGGTCGAGGGCATTGACGGCGTGCCGCGCCCCTCGCTCTTGGGCTGGTCGATGCGGTCGCCGCTCGCCTACGCCTATTTCTGCCTTGCCGCGCTCGCCTTCGTCGCCGCGGCAACGGCTTGGCTCGTCCGCTCGCCCTGGGGGCGCGCGTTCCTGGCGCTACGCGAGAATCCGCTGCGCGCCCAATCGCTCGGTGTCGACACCCGCCGCTACACCCTGCTCGCCTTCGCCATCGGATCGGCCCTCGGCGGCGCGGCGGGAGCTCTCTACGCGCCGCTGGTCGGGCTGGTCGAGCCGCCCGCATTCACGCTCGCCCTCTCGCTCAACCTCCTGATGATGGTGATCGTCGGGGGATCGGGCTATTTTCTCGGGCCATTTCTCGGCGCGCTGATCGCCGTCATGGCGCCCGAATGGCTGCGCGCCTGGGAGAATTACTATCTCATTCTCTACGCCGCCTTGGTCATGGGCCTACTCGTTGTGTCGCCAACCGGGATCCTCGGCCTAATCGATCGCTATGCCCAGCATCGGGCGGCGGCCGAGGCCTCGGCGGCGCGGGCGGCCCTTAAGCCCTCGATCGGGAAGTCTTGAGATGGCGGTGCTGGAGGTCTCGGGCCTCAGCAAGCGTTTCGGCGGCGTCGTGGCGGTGAGCGACGTTTCCTTCGCGGTCGAGGAGCGTGAAATCCTCGGCGTCATCGGACCGAACGGCTCCGGCAAGACTACGCTCTTCAACTGCATTCTCGGCCAGTTGCGCCCAAGCGCCGGCGAGGTGAGGTTCGACGGCCGGGTCACCACCGGCATGAATCCGAGCGCGCTCAACCGGCTCGGCGTCAGCCGGACGTTTCAGCTCCTGCAGGTCTTCCCGCGCCTCTCCGCGCGCGAGAACCTGATCCTCGCCGGCCAGGAGCACCGCGGCGGCATGGTGTCGCGCCTCGTCGGCCCCCGCGATGCGGGCCTTGGCGAGGCGGCCGACGAATTGCTCGAGTTCTTCGGGCTTGGGCGCTTGGCCGCGACGCGCGCCGGCGACCTCAGCTACGGACAGCAGAAGCTGCTCGACGCGGCGATGGCGTTCATGTCCGGGCCAAGGCTCGTGCTGCTCGACGAGCCGGCCGGCGGGGTCAATCCTTCCATGCTCGTCACCCTCAAGGATCGCCTTCAGGCCTATCATGCCGAGCGCGGCGCGACCCTTGTGATCATCGAGCACAACATGGATTTCGTTATGTCGATGTGCGGGCGCGTGCTCGTGCTGGCGGAGGGGCGCACGCTCGCGGTCGGCGCGCCGGCCGAGGTTCGCGCCGATCCGAAAGTGATCGAGGCCTATCTTGGCCGCTGACCCGATCCTCGAACTCGACGGCGTCGTCGCCGGCTACGGCGCGATGACCATCCTGAACGGCCTTTCATTCGCCGTGCGGCGCGGCGCGATCACGACCGTGATCGGTCCCAACGGGGCGGGCAAGTCGACCGCGTTCAAAGCGATCTTCGGCCTTTTGCGCCCGCGCTCGGGCGCAATCCGGATCGAAGGACGCGAGGCCGCGCGCTGGTCCCAGCGCGAGCTGATCTCGGCCGGCGTCTGCTACATCCCGCAAGGGCGCAACATTTTTTCCGAGCTCTCGGTGCGCCACAACATCGAGCTCGGCGCGGCGGCGGCGAGCGCTTCGCAGCACGCCGACCTCCCGGCCCGGCTCGAGGCGGCGCTCGACCGTTTCCCGGTCCTGCGCCAGAAGGCCGACCGGCAGGCCTCGACCTTGTCCGGCGGCGAGCAGAAGCAGCTCGAGATCGCGCGCGGATTGCTGCTCGACCCAAGACTGATCCTGATCGACGAGCCGTCGATCGGCCTCTCGCCGCGGATGGCCGAGGAGACCTTCGCCCTGCTGCGTGGCCTGCGCGACCGTGGAACGACGGTCCTGATGATTGAGCAGAACGCGCGCGCCGCGCTTCTGACCTCCGACGACGGCATCGTGCTCGAACTCGGCCGCGCCCGTCTCCACGACCGGGCGCCGGCGATCCTCGCCAACCCCAGGGTGGGCGAGCTCTTTCTCGGCGGCGCGATGGAGGCCGGAAGGGATGGAGCTCCGCCCGCACTGGCGCAGCGCCCGCCTCACCCTTAAATGTGGGGGCGGAACAGGAGCAGCGCCATGGAAGGGTTCCTCATTCGCGCGGTCGTGGTCGCCATCGGCCTCTGGCTGGCCTCGAAGGTCGTGTCGGGCATCGCGTTCAATTCGACCGAGACGCTGATCGCCGCGGCGCTGCTGCTCGGCATCGTCAACGCCTTCGTGCGCCCGATCATCATCCTCCTCACCCTGCCGATCACGCTGCTGACCCTCGGCCTGTTCCTGCTCGTCATCAACGCGCTGATGATCATGCTCGTGGCCTGGTTTCTCCCGGGGTTCCTCGTCGCCGGCTTCTGGTCGGCGGTCTTCGCCTCCATCATCGTCAGCCTGACGAGCTGGGTCATGTCCGGCTGGATCGGCCCGCGCGGCCGGATCGAGGTCATGACAGTGCGGCAGCCGGGCGAGCGATGGTGAGGCATTCCCCTGCGGACAACGAGAACCTCGTCACGCATGGGGGTTCGTGTCCGAGCCTCACGCCAGGCTCGCCGCCGCGACTTCGCCGTCAGTGACGTAATGGTTGACCCGTCCGGCCTCGAGGCTCTGGCCGGCCTGATATGACGCGACGCTGGCGACCGCGCCGACCCGCTTCAGCTCGCTCACGATCAGGTCGCGTTCGGCGTCGGTGTCGGAAGCGGTCTTGTGCGTCACCTTGAAGGTGAAGCGGGTGAAGGACATGCCGGTGTCCTTGGTCGCCGCGCCGACCCATAGCGCCGGCTCTTCGTCGGCGGGGCGATCGGTATTGAGCCAGAACTCGGCGGTGCCGAGGGTCTCCTCCGTCTGCTCGAGGCTCAGCGACCAGAAGCGGACGTGATGGCGCTTGCGCGGGCTGTCGTTGATCGCCTTCTGGAAGCCGACGTCCTGGCCGCGCCCGAACAGGAAGAGAGTAGAGAACGGCGCGCCAGGATAGGGCCGGTTCAGCACGAAGGCGACGACCATCCGCCAAGAGCTTCTCAGATTAAGCGCGTCAGCCTCTGTCCACCCCGCCGCGATGAAGGCGGCGCGCAGCTTAGGGAGTTCGCCAATGAGCACGAGGTTGACTGGGTCTCCCGGCAGCCCGTCGCCGGTCAAGGTGAAGCTCGGCACCCTCTTGCGCTGCAGGATCTTGACGCTCATCCGGACGATCCGCGGCAGGATGAGATAGGCGGCGAGCATGTAGGCGACCCAGAGCGATAGAATCGTCGGCAGCCTGCTGTCGGTGATCCGGAAGACGAACACGATCAGCCAGACCGCGACGATCCCGAGCCCCAGGACAGTCAGGCGCTGAACGAAGCGCTCCAGAATTCTCACTCTCCCCACCCCTCCGGCGCCGTACAGGCGCTCTTTCGATTCGCGCTATATCGCGCCCAAGTCTGCCCCTCGCGGCGCGCGCGGACAAGCACGCTTTATACACTTTTCAGCCAGCATACGGCTGGCGGCCGTTGCAGAAAACGGCGGCCTAAATTTTGAAAACGCCGAGTTGCCCAAAAAAGCGCGCCCGACGCGGGAATATGGCGGCGCTAACGCGACAAGTCGTCGGCGAGGCGCTCAAGGAATTCGAGGCAGGCCTTGAGCTGCGCCTCGTCGACAAACTCATCCGGCTTGTGCGCCTGGTCGATCGAGCCAGGCCCGCAGACGATGGTCGGCAGGCCGGCCGCCTGGAAATGCCCGGCTTCGGAGGCGAAGGAAACCGCGACCGTCCGGTTGGAGCGGGTGAGCCTCAGCGCGAGCCGCTCGGCGGCGGAGCCCGGCGCGGCGGCGAGCGGCGGCACGTCGACTTCGATCGTGGTCGCGATCGCCGGGCCCGATACGAAGCGGGTCAGCCGCGGCGTCGCGACCGCGTCGACGAACGCCTGCACCTTCGCCATCGCCGAAGCGGTCGTGACGCCAGGCAGGCCGCGAAATTCCCAATGGAACACGCATTCCCGGGCCAGGATGTTGCGCGCCGTCCCGCCGCGGATCATGCCGACGTGAAGGGTCGAATAGGGCGGCGTGAAGCGAGGGTCGAGCGGGCCTTCCTCATAGGCGCGCGCCAGGCGGCCGATCTCGCTCACGATGTCCGATGCGATTGCAACCGCGTTGGCGCCGAGCGCCGGCAGCGCCGAATGGGCCTCGCGTCCGCTGACCAGCGTCCGGAAGGTCGCCACGCTCTTATGCGCGTCGGCGACCGCCATCATCGTCGGCTCGCCGACGATGACCGCGCCGGGAACCGGCTCGTTCTTGCCGAACCAGGCGATGACGTCACGCGAGCCGAGGCACGTGGTCTCCTCGTCGTAGCTGAGGACGATGTGGACCGGCCGTTTGAGGCCGGCGTCCCTGAACGCGGGGGCCATCGCCAGCACGCAAGCGTCGAAGCCCTTCATGTCGCAGGCGCCGCGGCCATAGAGCCGACCCGACGCCTGGCGCAATTGGAATGGAGGGCTGGACCACGGCTGCCCCTCGACCGGGACGACATCGGTATGGCCGGACAGCACGATGCCGCCGTCGATCCGGGGGCCGATCGTCGCGAGGATCGCCGCCTTGTCGCCGGCGATATTCGGCGCGCGGCGCGTCTCGAGCCCATGCGAGCGCAGATAGGCCTCGACGAAGTCGACGACCGGCAAGTTGGACCCATCGCTGACGCTGTCGATGGCGACGAGCCCCGCCAGCAACGCCTTGGCCTCAGCGAGACGGGCCGTCATCCGACCGCCCGCGACAGCGCGCCGCGCCCAAGAGCGCGCTGCGAAAAAGTGGAGCCCGGTTGTTCGCTAACAGCGCGCGAAATCAAGACAATATAGAACTCTTGGCGATTCGACCGAATCCCCCAGGGCTCGAGCGCAAGGGAAACAGTGGACGGCGCGACGGGCGCCGCTACAATGCCGATTTCATGTACGAGGCCGTCACGCATCAGGTCAAAGTCACCGTCGAGCCGACCTTCGATCCGGCGCGCTCCGACCCGGACCAGCGGCATTATTTCTGGCGTTATACTATCGAAATCGCCAATCTCGGCGACAGGCCTGTGACGCTGATCGAGCGCCACTGGCGGATCACCGACGCCGAGGGCCGGCTGCAGGAGGTGCGTGGACCGGGCGTCATCGGCGAGCAGCCGACGATCGCGCCCGGGGATACATTCCGCTACGCATCCGGCTGCCCGCTGACGACGTCGAGCGGCCTCATGGTAGGCGAATATGCGATGGTCGACCCGGAGGGACGGCGCTTCAAGGTCTCCATCCCCGCCTTCTCGCTCGACTCGCCCGGGGGAAAGCGAGTCCTGAATTAGCGCTCATTGATCTTGGCGACGCGGCGGGGCGGCGACTTCGATTCAACGCCCTAATGGGCGAGACTTTCTATATAGGCGCCGAGGTCCTTGGCTTCGTCCCGGGTCAGTTGCATGTCGGGCATCTTCGGATGCGGATCCAAGAGGAATTGCGCGATGTTCTGGGCGCTGAAGCCGGGCATCTTGGCGATCGAGGCAAAGGCCGGGACGTTATCGGCGCCCTGCGTCTGATCGGCGCCGACAACGTGACACGCCGCGCACCATCGCTTGGCCAGCTTTTCGCCTTGGCCTGGGTCGGCGGGCGCGGCGGCGGCGGTCGACAAAGCAGCCGAGAGTGCGAACGCAAAAGCCAAAGCGCGCTTAAGGTGGAGGGCGGCGACACCCGTCCGACGGCGAGGCGGATTCGTCATCAACCCTACTGCTCCTTGGGAGGGGGCCCAGTTTGTCGGGATCGCTACCAACGCAGGATAGGCCTCGGCCTTCTTGCGACATAGGGGCGAAATGTCGCGCCCGGCAGAAGAAGGGCGGCCCCCGGGGCCGCCCCTTGTTTTTTCGCGTCATCCCGGAACGCGTCAGTAGGAATAGTACATCTCGAATTCGACCGGGTGCGGCGTCATCTCGAAGCGCTGAATCTCGCCCATCTTGAGCTCGATATAGCTGTCGATGAAGTCGTCGGAGAACACGTCCCCGGCCTTGAGGAACGTACGGTCCTTGTCGAGGTTGCCGAGCGCCTCGCGCAGCGAGCCGCAGACGGTCGGGATCTTCTTGAGCTCCTTCGGCGGCAGGTCGTAGAGATCCTTGTCGATCGCCGAACCCGGGTCGACCTTGTTGGTGATCCCGTCGAGCCCGGCCATCAGCATCGCCGCGAAGGCGAGGTAAGGATTGGCGGTCGGATCGGGGAACCGCACCTCGACCCGCTTGGCCTTGGGGTTGGCGGTCCATGGGATCCGGCACGAGGCCGAACGATTGCGGGCCGAATAGGCGAGCAGCACCGGGGCCTCGAAGCCTGGCACCAGGCGCTTATAGCTGTTGGTCGAGGGGTTGGTGAAGCCGTTGAGCGCCTTGGCGTGCTTGATGATGCCGCCGATGTAATAGAGGCATTCCTGGCTGAGGTCGGCGTATTTGTTGCCGGCCATCACCGGCTTGCCGCCCTTCCAGATCGACTGGTGGACGTGCATGCCCGAGCCGTTGTCGCCGTAGACCGGCTTGGGCATGAAGGTCGCCGTCTTGCCGTAGCTCTGCGCGACCATGTGGATGCAGTATTTGTAGACCTGCATGTGGTCGGCCATGGTCACGAGCGGGCCGAACTTGAGGCCGAGCTCATGCTGCGCCGAGGCGACCTCGTGGTGGTGCTTCTCGACCACCGCGCCCATTTGCGCCATCGCCGCCAGCATCTCGCCGCGCATGTCCTGGGCCGAATCCTGCGGCGGCACCGGGAAATAGCCGGCCTTGGTGCGCACGCGGTGGCCGAGATTGCCGCCCTCATAGGCGGTATCCTGATTGATTGGCAGTTCGATCGAATCGATCTGGAATCCGGTGTTGTAGGGGTCGGCCTTGAAGCGGACGTCGTCGAAGACGAAGAATTCGGCCTCAGGCCCGAAGAATGCGGTGTCGCCGATCCCGGTCGACTTCAGATAGGCCTCGGCCTTCTTGGCGATGCCGCGCGGATCGCGATTATAGGGCTGGCCGCTCGCGGGATCGAGAATGTCGCAGTTGATGACCATGGTCGACGCGGCGAAGAACGGATCCATGCAGGCCGAGGTCGGGTCGGGCATCAAAGTCATGTCGGATTCGTTGATCGCGCGCCAGCCGGCGATCGACGAGCCGTCGAACATCAGGCCCTCAGCGAAGGCGTCTTCGTCGACCAGCGTCTGATCAAAGGTCACGTGCTGCCATTTGCCGCGCGGATCGGTAAACCGCAGGTCGACATATTTGACGTCATTGTCCTTGATCGCCTTCAGGACATCCTTGGCGGTCTTCATGGTTAGCCTTTCCTCAAAATTAAGGTTCGTTTGTTCCCGCCCGCCGCCGGGAGCGGCGGGTCGCCCTTTGATGAGCCCCCGAAATGGCGCTAGACCGCGTCCGCACCGGTTTCGCCGGTGCGGATCCGGATGGCCTCGTCGATCTGCGATACAAATATCTTGCCATCGCCGATGCGGCCGGTCTGGGCCGCGCCTCGGATCGCCTCGATCGCCGGGCCGAGATTTTCGTCGGAGACCACGACCTCGATCTTCACCTTGGGCAGAAAGTCGACGACATATTCGGCCCCCCGATAAAGCTCGGTGTGGCCTTTCTGGCGACCGAAGCCCTTCGCTTCGAGGACGGTAATGCCTTGGATTCCCGCCTCCTGAAGCGCCTCTTTCACTTCGTCGAGCTTGAACGGCTTGATGATCGCCTCGATCTTTTTCATTTGGGCGAAACTCCTGTCCCCCACGCATCGCCTCGCCGATCTCGGCCATCGTACGGAGCCGGCATGGGCGGCGCTCAATAGCATCGGATCGGCGGGCGCGCTACCGGGCGCCCGTTAAGACGTCATAAATGCGGGGCGGGCCGCTGGGGCGCCCTCCCAATAGGCAATTTGACGAATAATCGGGCGGCCAGTCAGACCGTCGGTCCCCACTCCCCCGAGCCGAAAATCCGCCACGAGGCGAGTCCGGCTTTGGCCACCACCGTTCGCCCGGACTTGGCGACCGCGACCAGATGGGCGAAGACGCGCGGATGGCGCCAGGCCATCGGCCGCTCGGGCGCGCAAACAGCGCGGTATTCGTCGCTGTCCCCATCCTCCATCAGGATCGTCCCGACGAGGTCTGGACGCAATTGCCGCGACAGATCGCGGCGGGTCAGCCATTCGCACTCGAAGTCGCGGCAGACCTGTGGGCGCTGAGCGTAAATCGCGCAGCCGCCGTCAAGGCGGCAGTTGGCGCACAGCGGCCCGGCCGGCTTGTTGAAATGCGCGATCTCCAGCGCCGAACAGCACATCGTGCAGGCCCCGCATGATTTTCCCGGCGCCGCCGCCATCATCCCCTCTCGCGCTAAGGCTCCGCCTGGAGAATCGGAGCACGCGCGCAGCATGCCCCGATCAGTGTTCGGGCGCCAGAGAGAGATGCATGTTCGAGTTGGCGCCAGGAACGGCGCGCGCCGCGCTCTCGGTCGCGGGGATCAGCGCACGACGCACGGTTAGCGCAAGGACCGCGGCGACCGTCAACGGCGCAAGCGGCAGGCCGATCGCCCCGGCTGCGGCGCGCGAGACAAGCGGCAGCGCAAACGCCAGCGCCATCACCGTCTTTTCATATGGCAGAAAGCCCGTGCGAACTCATATGGCAGAAAGCCCGTGCGACGACCTTCGCCGACGAGCCAAGCCAGCGGCAGGGCGATCAGCGTCAGATCGTAGTCGAGCACGAATGGGCTTGCGAGCAAGCCGGCGCAGACGATGGCGGAAGCTTCCGCGCTCGTCCGAAAGGCGCGCCGCTCAAGCCGCCAGAGCGCAGCGACGACGCAGAACGCCGCCGCAATCTGAGCTCCCCAGGAGAGCGCGAGCGGTCCATGCAGCAGTCGGACCGCTGCGAACACGCTCTGCATCTTCTCGTCGCCGACGAGATTATTCTCCAACGCCGAGCGGGCGAGCCGGGCATTGGCGAAAAAGCCGCTCCATGCCGGCGCGCCAAACGCCGCAAGCGACGCCGCTGAGAATGCCGCCGCGGTTACCGCAGAGACGATCAGCGTCGTCCAGCGGCGGGCGAAGACGAGCGCGAGCGGGATGACCAAGGCCAAGTGCGGCTTGAACGCCATCGCGCCCAAAAGAACGCCGGCCAGCACGGGCCGCCGGTCCATCGCCAGGAGACCCCCGCCGATGAGGGCTGCGCTGAGAAACCCGTTCTGTCCGTGGGCGGCGTTCACGAACACGGCGGGAAAGGCGAGGAATGCCGCCGGCTCGAGCGACGGCAGATACATCCGCAGGACGCGATAGAACGCGTAGCCGGTCGTCGTCAGCCACGCCGCGAGCGACCAGAAATAGGGCGCAAGCGCCAGCGGCAGCGAGATGAGAAGCGCCGGCGGCGGGTAGAAGAACGCGGTATAGCCGAGCTTCGGGCCGAACAAGGCCCTCTGCGCCGCCCAATGCGCTGAGACGTCGTATGCGAGTTCCGGACGCCCGTCGAGCGCCAAGCCGGACGCCGCGTAGAAGCCGACGAAGTCGGTTCCGATCGGCTTGCCTTCGCGGTCGAGGCCGCCTGAGCTCAGCGCTGTCCAGCCGACGGCGCCGAGCAGCGTGAGGGCGAGGAGGATTCGCGTATAGGCGCGCGCGCGCCCGCCATCGAGCCATGCGCCGTCGCTGAGCGCTGTCGCGACCCGGCCGATGGAGGATGCCATGTCCCGTTGTCTCGCCGCTTCCCCGTGAACGGCTCCAGCTAACGCCCACCGGGTTAATGCACGCATAAGCCGTCGATCGCACGGATGAGTCGACCTCTCGGGGAGTCGTCTTTCGGAGAATTGGAGCTCGGGCGCGTTCAGCCGCAGCCCGCGTCACGGCTGACCACGGACTGAGGCCCTCCCGCGCCCCCGCGCCGTCGCGAGCCGGTAGGCGCCGGGCGTCAGGCCGACCGATTTATGGAATTGGCGGGTGAACGCCGCCTGATCGGCGTAGCCGCATTCCAGCGCCAATTCGCTGAGCGGCGCGTCGGTGTGGCGAAGCCGGTCGCAGGCCCGGCCGATCCGCAGCCGGGATAGATATTGACCGGCCGTGAGGCCGAAGAGAGCCCTGATTCTCTGATCGAACTGGAACGGAGAAAGGCCGGCGCGCGCGGCGAGTTCGGGAACGCGCAACGGCTGGTCGAGATGGCCGTCGATATAGGCGAGCGCGGTCGAAAGGGCGGCCGGGACCAGGCCGGGCCGCGATAGCGACGGCGCATCGCGCGAAATGCCGGCGAGGCCTCGAATGACGCCAGAGGCGTCGACCAGCGGCTCTTTCCAGGTCAGGCACCAACCCTCGCTGCCGTCGGGATAGAGATGGAGCTCCATCCGGCCGCGGATCGAGAGCCCTTCGGCGATGACCTGGAGATCCTGGGCCTCAAAGCGCTCGCCGAGCGGCGGCGCAAAAACTTCGGTGGCCTTGCGGCCGATCAGCGCCCGCTTGTCGGCGAAGCTGCAACGACCGGCGAGCGTCTGGTTGACCGCGACGTAGCGCGCCTGGCGATCCTTGATGAAGAAGACCATGTCGGCGATGTGGTCGAAAATCTCCAAGCCTACAAGCGGACGCCCGAGGTCGGCGGCGAGCACAGCCGCCGGATCGCTCTCGGCGCTGGCCAGCGCGATTTTGCGCATTTTCAAGCGGCGGCCCGCCTTTTCATCAAGAACCGAGGGTGAAGACATGCGAAAGTGCTGGACGTGACGACCCGACTCTAGGAAGCGCCAGCATGTCCTCGCAAGTCTTTTCCGGGACCGTTCCAGCCCTCATGACGCCCTGCGACGCCGATCGGCGCCCGGATTTCGACGCCCTCGTGCGCACCGGCCGCGAACTCGTCGCTGCGGGAATGTCGGGCCTCGTCTATTGCGGCTCGATGGGTGACTGGCCGCTACTGACGCTGGAGCAGCGGATGGAGGGCGTCGAGCGCTTGGCGAACGCCGGCCTGTCGGTCATCGTCGGCACCGGAGCGCAGAACACGGCGCAGGCCGCCGCGCTCGCTCGTCATGCCAGGACGAAAGGCGCCCGGGGGCTGATGATCATCCCGCGGGTCCTCTCGCGAGGCTCCTCGGCGGCGGCCCAGCGCAGCCATTTCGCCAGCGTCCTCGAGGCGGCGGTCGACCTCCCGTCGGTCATCTACAATAGCCCTTATTACGGCTTCCAGACCCGGGCGGAGCTGTTCTTCGACCTGCGCCGGGACCATCCGCATCTGGTCGGGTTCAAGGAGTTTGGCGGCGCCGATTCTCTCAGCTACGCCGCGGAGCATATCGCCGGACGCGAGGCCGGGGTCGCGCTGATGGTCGGCGTCGACACCCAGGTGTTCCATGGGATCGTCAATTGCGGCGCTTCGGGCGTCATCACCGGCATCGGCAACGTGCTGCCGCGCGAGGTGCTGCGCTTGGTCGAGCTTTGCCAGCGCGCCGCCAGGGGCGAGCCCAAGGCGCGACGGCTCGCGCTCGAGCTCGAGGGCGCGCTCGCGCCGCTCTCGGTCTTCGACGAGGGCGTCGATCTCGTGCTCTATTTCAAGCGCTTGATGACGCTCCAGGGGCATGAGGAATATGCCCTCCAGCTCAATGCTTTCGACGTCCTCAGTCCGTCTCAGGAGACTCTGGCGACGCGACGGTTCAAGACGTTCCACGCCTGGTATGCGTCATGGCCCGGAGCGAGGGACTGAGCGCGATGCGGGTCATCGACTCGCATACCGAGGGCGAGCCCACCCGGGTAATCGTCGAGGGCGGACCGCCGCTCGGCGACGGGCCGATCGCCCGAAGGCGTGAGCGCTTCGCCCGCGAATTCGACCAATTCCGCCGCTTCGCGGTGACCGAGCCCCATGGCCACGAGGCAATGGTCGGCGCGCTCATCTGCGAGCCTCATGACCCGACATGCGCCGTCGGGGTGGTTTTCTTCGACAATGCGGGCTATCTCGGCATGTGCGGGCACGGCACGATCGGCCTCGCCGTGACGCTTGCGCATATGGGCCGGCTCAAACCGGGCCGCCATCGCTTCGAAACGCCGGTTGGGGTCGTTGGCGTCGAGCTTGCCGACGAGAACACGGCGACGGTTGAGAATGTCGAGAGTTACCGTCTCGCCGAGGCGGTGGAAGTCGAAGTCGCCGGTCTCGGAACCGTCCGGGGAGATGTGGCTTGGGGCGGCAATTGGTTCTTTCTCACCTCACCCGCCCCTTGCGATCTGACCCTTGCGAACGTGGGAAAGCTCACGCTCGCGGCGGGGGCGATTCGCGACGCGCTCAAAACTGGCGGAGTCCGCGGCAAGGACGGCGCGCCGATCGATCACATCGAGATGTTCGGGCCGCCGGCGTCGAGCGAGGCGAGCAGCCGCAATTTTGTTCTCTGCCCCGGCGGCGCCTACGACCGGTCGCCGTGCGGGACCGGGACCAGCGCCAAGCTTGCTTGCCTTTACGCCGACGGGAAATTGCGTCCCGGCCAAGTCTGGGTTCAGGAAAGCATCATCGGCAGCCGCTTTCGGGCGACTTTCGAACCTGGCCCGAACGGCGGCGTTTTGCCGCGGATCGGCGGACGCGCGTTCGTCTGCGCCGAAAGCATGCTGATCGAGAGCCCGGGGGATCCTTTCCGGCACGGTTTCGGCGTTCACGCCGTCTGAGCCCAGCCCGCCCCAACAAATCAGGCGCTTGACAGGCTGGCCGGGGCCGTGTCTGTGCACCGCCGCCGCGCCGGGCGCGAGCGACAAGTCGCCATTTTCGCGTTCAGGCGGAGAGACCGGTGATGAAGACGGCGTTGGTTTTTCCGGGTCAGGGGTCCCAGACGGTCGGCATGGGGAAGGCGCTGGCGCACGAGTATTCGGCCGCGCGCGAGGTATTCGAGCGCGTCGACGCCGCTTTGTCCCAGAACCTCTCCCGCCTGATGTTCGAGGGACCCGAAGCTGAACTCACGCTGACCGCCAACGCGCAACCGGCGCTGATGGCCGCGAGCATCGCCGCGCTCAGGGCTCTCGAGACCGAAACGGGCTTCAAGGCTGCGCGCCAAGCCGCCTACGTAGCCGGGCATTCGCTCGGTGAGTATTCGGCTCTTTGCGCCGCGGGATCGCTGACTCTCGAGGACGCTGTGCGTCTCCTGCGCCTGCGCGGCGAGGCGATGCAGAAGGCGGTCCCGGTCGGCGAAGGGGCGATGGCGGCTATCCTCGGTCTTGAATTCGGGCAGGTGGTGAAGATCGCCACCCAGGCGGCAAGCGACCTCTACCTCACCGGCGCGATCTGCCAGGCGGCCAACGACAATGGCGCCGGTCAAGTGGTCATCTCCGGCACGACCGCAGCGGTCGAGCGCGCAATGGAGCTCGCCAAGCTTGCTGGCGCCAAACGCGCGCTTCCTCTGCCCGTGTCCGCGCCTTTTCACTCGGCGCTGATGCAGCCGGCCGCGGTGGCGATGGAGTCGGCGCTTAAGCGGGTCAAGATTCGTCCGCCTAAGCCGCCTCTGGTCGCCAATGTCGAGGCCTCGGCGGTCGCCGATCCGGAAGCGATCCGAACCGGCCTCGTCGCCCAGGTGACCGGAACCGTGCGGTGGCGCGAGAGCGTTGTCTATATGAGCGCGCACGGCGTCACTCGATTTATCGAACTCGGCGCGGGCAAAGTGCTGACTGGCCTCATCAAGCGGATCGTGGAGGGGGCGACCGCGATCAGCATCGGCGCGCCCGCCGACGTCGCCGCCTTCAGCGCCTCGGCGGAGCCCTGATACCACTCGCGAGAAGGACGGCGCTTTGTTCGATCTGACTGGGAGGACTGCGCTCGTCACCGGCGCTTCGGGCGGACTTGGCGGCTCGATCGCGCGCGCCCTGCACGCGCAGGGGGCGGCCGTCGCGCTCTCGGGCACGCGGCGGGCTGCGCTCGAAGCGCTCGCCGCCGAACTCAAGGACCGCGCGCATCCGGCGCCCTGCGACCTCGCCGACCCCGCCGCGGCCGACGCGCTTGTTCCAGCCGTCGAGGCCGCGTTCGGACCGCTCGACATTCTTGTCAATAACGCCGGCGTCACCCGCGACAGTCTGCTCATGCGAATGAAGGACGCCGACTGGGACTCGGTCCTGGCGATCAACCTGACTGCGGCCTTCCGCCTGTCGCGCGCCGTCTTGAAAGGCATGCTGCGGCGCCGCCACGGCCGAATCATCAATATCGCCTCGGTTGTCGGCGTCTCCGGCAACGTCGGCCAAGGCAATTACGCCGCCGCCAAGGCGGGCCTCATTGGCATGTCGAAGTCGCTCGCCGCTGAGGTCGCGACCCGGGGCATCACTGTCAATTGCATCGCCCCCGGCTTCATTCTAAGCCCGATGACTGAGGCGCTCGACCAGAAGCAGCGTGATGCGATCCTCGCCTCCGTCCCCATCGGACGGTTGGGCTCGGGCGAGGACATCGGCGCCGCGGCGGTGTATCTGGCGAGTTCCGAGGCGGCCTACGTGACCGGACAGACGCTGCACGTGAACGGCGGAATGGCAATGATTTGATGGCTTTGCGCCTGCTTACGGGCTGCATCCCGAGGGGGCTCTCGCCCTCTCGCGTTGACCGGAAAGATATGCTATCGACGCCGTTCGTCGCAGGGCGCGGGAGGGGCGCACTTTTCGAGCGTCGGCGTCAGCGAACCCGAACGAATTCTTTCCGCCTCGAAATGGAGCCAACGGCCGGATGGCGGGCGTCCCTTGGCGGGGTCGGTCGGGGATTTGATCACAAGTCGGGCGGCAAGGCCCGACGCATATGGGAAAAGATGACATGAGCGATGTCGCGGAGCGGGTGAAGAAGATTGTCGTCGAGCACCTCGGCGTGGAGGCCGACAAAGTCGTCGACAGCGCCAATTTCATCGACGATCTGGGCGCCGACTCGCTCGACACCGTTGAGTTGGTGATGGCTTTCGAGGAGGAGTTCGGGGTCGAAATCCCCGACGACCAGGCCGAAACGATCGTCACCGTCGGCGACGCGATCAAATACCTTGAAAAGGCGTCGGCCAAAAAGTAACGGCCGACCGGCGCAGCCAATCGTTGGGCCGCCTTTCGCCAAGCCGTTTTTGCCTTTAATGCAAGGGCCGGCATCCTCCGGCCCTTATTGCGTTCGGGCGTCGGCGCGGCGGTGCGACGAGTGAATCCGGACGCGAGCAGGAAACGGTCAGGGAATGGACATGGAGCGCATGAGGCGGGTCGTCGTCACGGGTCTCGGCATGGTGACTCCGATGGCTTGCGGCGTGGAGCCGACGTGGCGCCGGCTTCTGGCCAGCGAGTCCGGAGCCGCCCGGGTCGAGAACTTCGATGTCTCGGACCTCCCTTGCCAGATCGCCGCACAAGTGCCGCGCGGGAGCGCTCCCGACGCCTTCAACCCGGACGACTGGATGGAGCCGAAGGAGCAGCGCCGGGTCGACGATTTCATCATTTACGGCATGAGCGCCGCGACGCAGGCGCTGCGCGACGCCAATTGGGAGCCGAAGACCTATGAAGAGGAAACCGAGACCGGGGTGTTGATCGGCTCGGGAATTGGCGGACTCGGAGGGATCTACGACGCTTCCGTGACCTTGCATGAGAAAGGGCCGCGCCGCATCTCGCCGTTTTTCATTCCCGGCCGGCTCATCAATCTGGTCGGCGGGCAGGTTTCGATCGCTCACAATCTCAAGGGCCCCAACCACGCGGTCGTCACCGCATGCTCGACCGGCGCCCACGCGATCGGCGACGCGGGGCGGCTGATCGCCCTCGGCGACGCCAACGTGATGGTCGCCGGCGGCGCCGAATCGGCGGTGAACCGCCTCTCGCTGGCCGGCTTTTGCGCCTGCCGCGCGCTGTCGACCGGCTTCAACGACCGGCCGAAGCAGGCCTCGCGCCCCTACGACCGCGATCGAGACGGCTTCCTCATGGGCGACGGCGCGGGATGCGTCGTGCTCGAGGAATACGAACACGCCAAGGCCCGCGGCGCGCGGATCTACGCGGAGTTGATCGGCTACGGCCTTTCGGGCGACGCTTATCACGTCACCGCGCCCGCCCCCGACGGCGACGGCGCCTATCGCGCTATGAGCGCGGCGCTGAAGCGCGCCGGGATATCCGCCTCCGAAATCCACTACGTCAACGCGCATGGCACGTCAACTCCGGTCGGCGACGAAATTGAACTGCATGCAGTCGAGCGCCTGCTCGGCAATTCGGCCGCCAAAACGACCATGTCCTCGACCAAATCCTCGATCGGTCATCTGCTCGGCGCAGCGGGAGCGGTGGAGGCGATCTTCTCCGTCCTCGCGATCCGGGACCAGGTCGCGCCGCCGACGCTCAATCTCGACAATCCCGCGGTGGAGACGGCGATCGACCTTGCGCCGCACGTGGCGCGCAAGCGACCGATCCAGGCGGCGCTTTCCAACTCGTTCGGGTTCGGGGGCACCAACGCGTCGCTCGTCTTTCGCGCGCCGAATTGACCGCAGCCCTCGGGCAATTCGTTGTTTCCCCGCGTTGCGCGGTCGGCTAAACTTGGCCGAGCCCGCGGACCGGCGCGTCCAGCCCCGCGCGGGATTGCGGTTAGACGGTCGACCACGGCAGCGCGGAAGCGGCAGGCGGCATGAGCGGAGATCTCAATTCCGGCGATGAAGAGGCCCCCCGGCCCCGGATGAGCCTGTTCGGCCGCGTGAGCAAGCCGGCGGCCGGCGGCGCAGCCCCGCCCGCGCCGCCGACACCGCCGCGCAGGCCGCGGCGAATGGGCGTCTCCAGCGTTAGCGGGCTGCTCACTTTCGTGTTGCTCGGGGCGCTGGCGACCGTCGGAGGGCTCGCTTGGCTCCTAAAGGAATCGCGCAGCCCCGGGCCGCTCGCCGCCGACAAAGTCGTCATGATCGTCCGCGAGGACGACGGCGGCAGCATCGCCGACCAGCTCGAACGGGCCGGCGTTGTCGACAGCGCCCTGTGGTTCAACGTTCTCACCCTGCTTGACGGAAATCGCGGCGCGATGAAGCGCGGCGAATACGAGTTCAAGGCGGGCATGAGCATGAACGACATTGAGAATGAGCTCGTCGCCCATCGCGTGGTCATGTACAAGCTAACGATCCCTGAGGGCCTGACTAGCGAGCAGATCGTCGAGCGGCTGCGCGAGGACGACGTCCTGGTTGGCGACGTTAAGGAGACCCCGCGCGAGGGGTCGTTGATGCCCGACACTTACTCCTTTGAGCGCGGCTACACGCGCCCAGCGCTGCTGGCGGCCATGACCAAGGCTCAGGCGAAGGTCGTGGAGGAAGTGTGGAAAAAGAGGGCGCCGGATTTGCCTATCAGGTCGCCGGGCGAAATGGTCGCCCTCGCTTCGATCGTCGAGAAGGAGACCGGCAAAGCCGACGAGCGGCCGCGGGTCGCCGGCGTGTTCGTCAACCGCCTCGAAAAGCACATGCGGCTCGAGTCCGATCCGACAATTGTCTACGGCCTGGCCCTCGGCAAGGGCACGCTCGGCCGCAGCATCACAAGGGCCGACCTCAATCAGTCGACGCCCTATAACACCTACATCATCGACGGCCTGCCGCCAGGACCGATCTGCAACCCCGGCAAGGCGGCGCTCGAGGCGGTGGCCAACCCCGCGCGCAGCAAGGACCTCTACTTTGTCGCCGACGGAACCGGCGGCCATGTGTTCGCCGAAACGTTCGACCAACACCAAAAGAACGTCGCCCATTGGCGGCAGATCGAGAAGGATGTCAAAGACAAGCTCGCGCCGGACGTGACCCAGCCCGCGCCGGCGATCCGCGGCTCGATTGCGCCCGTCGATCCGTCACAGTTCGGCGCGCTCGCCGCGCCGGCGCAGGGGCAACCGGCGCCGGGCGCGATTCTCGCCCGTCTCAGCCGAATCGGCGCCGACCGGAACGCGAAGGATGCGGCGCTGGCGTCGCTTGTCGCTCCAGGCGTCAAGTCGATCGAAGAGCTTGGCGCGATCGTCACCGGGGTCAACGATGGGCCGGCGGAAGGGCTGGCGTTCGCCGACGCGGACCCGGCGGGTGCGGGGACGGGACCGGTAGCCTCCGCTCCCGTTCCAGCGGCTATGCTCGCGGATGAGAGGGCGCGCGAGGTCAAATATGGAACGGCGCCGTTGGCGCCGAGCAGCGGCGCAGCCGGCGGCGCGACGACCGCTGCGCCTGCTTCCCCGCAGCCGCCGACTGCTTCCGGCCGGCCGCGCATATTCGACGCCTCCGAAGGCACGCGGCTCGATCCGCTGCTCAACAAGACCTACGACCTGAGCTACGCCAAGGTCGTGCCGTCGTTGCCATAGGAAGAGGACCGCTGGACCCAGCCTGGGTCACGCATCGGCGGACAATCGTTCGCACACGAGCGCAAGCGCGATGGCGCAGGCGTTCGAGACGTTGAGGCTCTTGATCGGGCCGGGCAGATCGAGGCTGGCGACGCGGTCGCATCGCTCGCGCGTGAGACGTCTCAAGCCCTTTCCCTCCGCCCCGAGAACCAGAGCCAGCGGGCGCGAGAGGGTCTCGTCGGTGAGGCAGGCGGGCGCGTCCGAATCCAGCCCAATCCGCCAGTATCCCATGTCCCCCATTTCGGCGAGCGCGCGGGCGAGATTAGCGACGCTGCAAATCGGCACGTGTTCGAGACCGCCGGAGGCGGATTTCGCCAGCGCCCCGGCGAATTCGGGCGAGTGGCGCTCGGTGGTGACGAGCGCGTCCACGGCGAAGGCCGCCGCGGTGCGCAGGATCGCGCCAACGTTGTGCGGATCAGTGATCTGGTCGAGGACGAGCGCCAGGCCGTTCGCCGGCAGCTCGGCGACGTCGATAGGCGCGAGCGGCCGCGCCTCGAGCAGCAGCCCTTGGTGGACCGCCTCGCGCGGCGCCCGGGCGGAGATTTCCTCAAGCGTCATGATCCGGGTCTCGAGTCCGCGCGCGGCGATGTCGGCGCTCAGGCGCTCCGCCGCCGCCGGCGTGGCGTAGAGGCGGATCAGTTCGCGCCGCGGCGCCTTGAGCGCCGCCGCGACGCTGTGAAAACCGTAGATCCGCGACACCTTCGCCTCCCGCCGCTCCTCCGCACGATCGCGGCGCGGCGGACCCGCGGGCGGCGGCGGCTCAGCGGCGGCCCGCCTGGTCTGAGCTCTGACGGCGGGCGGCGGCAGGCGCGAACCGCCGGATGGCGACTTTGAACGGCGGTCGCGATTGCGGGTCATTGGCTGGAACGCTCCCGGGGCTTGAGGTCGATGGCGTCCATGGTTAAGCCCCCTCGGCGGCCAACGATAGAGTCAGCGCCGCCGCCTCGCCCGATCAGGGGCATATTTCCAGTTGACATGCCGCCGCTTCCGGCAACATAAGCCTGCCCGCATCCCGCCTCGGCCCGGCCGAGGCGTTTTCGTTCTCACGGGTTCAATTCTGCGGGCGCGGGGGAGTGTCCCGAGCGGCAAAGGGGGCGGACTGTAAATCCGCTGGCTAAGCCTTCGTAGGTTCGAGTCCTACCTCCCCCACC
>CAWCCX010000022.1:0-120821 GCA_963794155.1 uncultured Alphaproteobacteria bacterium
GCTTCCACGTCGGAGGCGGCCTGCACATCGACGAGAGACGGACTGAGGGAGAGATCTCCGACCTCGGCAATGAAATCGCCGGCGCCCATGTCGACAATCGGCGACGTGTGCCCGGGCTTGTCGCGCCGTGCGACTGTGGCCGCCCCCGAAATCAGAACAATCATCCCGGGGCTCGGCCGACCCGCCGACATGAGTTGCGACCTCACCGTGAAGCGACGGACCGCGCCAAAGCTACGCAGTAGGTCGATTTCAGCCGACGTCAGTTTGGGGAACATCTGCTCGCGGCGGGTTTCGATTAACGACATGGCCAGGTCCGATCGTGGAACTAGAAACCGCCCAATTTCTTGGTTCGGCTTTGAGGGTGGGACTGCAATCTTGTCATCGGCCTCGCGAGCGTCGAGGAAAATCGTTGCGAGCGCTATGTGTGGTGCGGATGAGGACAAAGCCGATCAAGGTTACGACGCCATCCTTGACCGCGACGGCGATGTCGGACGCGTCAATATGCGGATCCCATTTCAGCTCGGCCTCAGCGTCGCGCTGGATGGCGCTGTCGGATTTCATCTTTTTCTCCCGTGATCATTACGACGCTCGCGCAGACGGATTCGACCGACAGTGCGAGCAAACAGGAACGGGACCTAGACGCCGACAGGCCGAGACGCCTTGACGATCGTCAGATTCTCCACTTTTCAGGATTGAGGTGGCAACCGGCTCATAAGCCCGTTAGTGAGCTTTGAGGCGGTCGGCGGTTGAATCGGCGTTCGCCACTCGTGA
Source organism: uncultured Alphaproteobacteria bacterium (assembly GCA_963794155.1). Classification (GTDB taxonomy): domain Bacteria; phylum Pseudomonadota; class Alphaproteobacteria; order Rhizobiales; family Beijerinckiaceae; genus Roseiarcus. The sequence goes on from CAWCCX010000022.1 coordinate 772, forward strand.
CGACGGGGATGGGACGATTTGAGGCGTTCACGCCGCTGCCGGGGAATGGCCGCTGTTTGCGCGAAGGGGCCGGTGTGACGAATAGTGTTCTCTAATGGGTCAAGGACGGGAGGTTCTTCGAGTGATCGACGCTTTCGGGTGTGAGCGCGACACGTCGCGTCCTGCTAGTGGACGATGATCCGCTTGTGCTCGCGGCGACCGCGGACATGTTGCGCGAGCTTGGGCATGAAACCATCGAAACGACTTCTGCAAAGAAGGCGCTCGAGGTTCTACGGGCGGGAGAACGGCCTGACCTCGCAATCCTTGACTATGCGATGCCCGAAATGTCTGGCTTGGTATTGGCGGGCTTGGTCCACAAGATCCATCCGGGCTTGCCGCTGCTTTTGGCGACTGGCTACTCGGAGCAGGAAAAGGCGGGAGGAAGCTTGCCGAGACTCAATAAGCCTTACACGCTAGCGGAGTTGGCTCGCGAGATTGGATTGCTTGTGCCGACGAACGCGACAACCGCCGGATGAGGACGACCGTCGCCGGCAGGACCGCTATCTCAAATACCGGCTTGACGTGCTGTCTCGCCCGCTAGCGCGTTGCGCGAGATCCTCGCAAACCGGCCAACGCCGTCCGGCGGAAATCAACGGCTCTTACAATTGTCGGCATCCCAGGTGCTGGGCCGGTAGCCGAGCCGCCGGGCGGCGGATCGTTCATCGCCGCTGAGATTGACCCATGCCTTCGAGCTGGAAGGCGGCTGTACGGCTGGCTCGGATTCCCACGTTGTGCTCGTCCACCCGAGAATCTGCCAAGCCGTTCTCTGCACGTCGGACATGTCTGCCCAACCAACGTCGTTCCACCTGCAGATGTCTGCCCGCGCAGCGATCCCTTCGGAGGCGCGAGCCTCGATCGAGAAGACGCTGATCCACGAAAGCAGTGGACTTTGAGGAACGGTCAATCCGCCAAGGAGCAGCATAATCGAGGCGATCAAGCCAGCAGCGTCAATTCTTGTTCCCACGTGCGTCTGCCTTCTCTGCTAATGAAGCTTCGACTGGAAGATTAAGCATTCCTTGCAATGGCGACGCAACGAAAGTCTTCACAATCAGTTAACTCTTAGGGTTAAAAAAGGATTGAGAGTTACTCACGAGTTAAAGACGAATTAATTCGACTCGCGGCGATAGCAACAGTCGGACTAGATTGTTGCCAGAGGAGGTGAGGACTCTGGTGATGTCAATCGAGTGGCAGCGTTTTAATGTTTGGAAGGACGTATCTCGCGCAGAGTTCGAAGATTCGGCTTGGCAAGACAAGCATGCGGTTATTCGCGTTGCGCAACTCGAGGCGGTGCTTGGGCAGCTGATTTCTCGCAATTCGCTTCACGACATCGAAACCGGTCTTCTGAAGGCCGGGATGTCCATCCGGCTCAATCCGTACATCATCTCTCTCATCGACTGGTCGAGTGTGGAAGCCGACCCTATCCGACGTCAGTTCCTGCCCATGGCGTCCGAGCTCGAAGACGATCATCCCTGCCTCGTCATCGACTCGCTCGAGGAGGTGAGCCAGTCCCCCGTGCAGGGCCTCGTGCATCGCTACCCGGATAAGGCCCTCTTCCTGGTGACCTCGGTGTGCCCCGTCTACTGCCAGTACTGCACGCGCAGCTATGCAGTGGGATTAGACACGCAGCTCATCCAGAAGGAATATGTAGCCGGCGCCAAGAATTGGGCGGCAGCCCTCGACTACATCCGCTCTCACACGCAGATCGAAGACATCGTCGTTTCCGGCGGAGACGTATCGCGCCTCAAGGCGGCGAATCTCAGGGAGCTGGGCGACGCGCTTCTCGACATTCCGAATGTCAGACGAATTCGCTTGGCGACCAAAGCACTATCCGTCCAGCCGATGAAATTCCTGAGCGACGAGGATTGGACAGGCGCTGTTTTGCATCTCGTCGCCAGAGGTCGCGAACTGTTCAAGGATGTGTGCATCCACACCCATTTCAATCACCCGCGGGAAGTCACTCCGCTGGTCGAAAAAGCAATGCGTCGCCTGCATTCCCACGGCGTTCTCGTCCGCAACCAGTCAGTGCTTCTTCACGGCGTCAACGACCACGCCGACACATTGCGGTCTCTGTACAAGTCGTTGGGAGCGGTCAATATCCATCCTTATTACGTCTACCTTTGCGACATGGTGAAGGGAACGGAGCATTTCCGGGTCTCGCTCGCAACGGCGCAGCGGCTCGAGAAAGAGGTCCGGGGCGCTACCGCGGGATTCAATACGCCGCTCGTCATTGTCGATACGCCGGCGGGCAAACGCGACGTGCACAGCGCGGAGTTTCATAATCGCGAATATGGTGTTTCAAGCTTCATCGCGCCGATCGTAGCGCCTGGCAGGGAATTCAAATACTTCGACCCGCTTCGCACCTTGGGCCCAAGCGGCAAGCAGGCATGGCGTACGAAGTCGCTCGACGAAATAATGGCCGACGTTCACTCCGAGGCGGACGGTCATGTCTACCCGCTACGCCGGCGCACGGACCGGCCGAAAATTCACTCGATGGCGAATTGACGGCCGTAACGACCAATGCTCAAGCGACCGATCGCGCTGCCCTTGCCTGAACGGGCCGAGCAGTTCGCCTGGCAAGAGGCCGACGCTCGAATGGCGGCCGGCTTCCAGAATCAACCAGCCGAGCGGCCCTCGGGCGACATCTGGGAGTCGAGCCGCGAAATACGGCCCACGGGCTGCCTGCATGAACTCTTCGAGGCGCAGTCCAGCACGTGCGGCGACGCCCCTGCGGTCGTCTGCGGCGAACTTGTCCTGTCCTATTCGGAGGTCGAAGCGGCGTCGAACCGGCTCGCGCGGCAATTGCAGTCCGCGGGAGCGTGCCCGGGCAGCCTGATCGGCCTTTGTCTCAACCGGTCCGAAAGGCCAATCATCGCAATTCTCGCCTGCCTCAAAGCCGGCGCGGCCTATGTGCCGATCGACCCGACGCACCCGGACGAGCGTGTGCGCTATATCATCAGCGAGGCTGAAGTCTCGGTAGTCATCTGTGAGGACGCTCTCCTCGACCGCATCCGGCCGGTGTTCGATGGCGTAGTCGTTTCGCTCGACGGCGACGCGGCCGAGATCGCGGCCCAGCCGGCGGAGCGATTGACGCGAAACGAAACCGGCGTCACTCCCGCCGATCTTTGTTACGTCATTTATACGTCCGGGACGACCGGGCGCCCGAAGGGCGTCATGACCGAGCACCGCAACGCCTTTCACTTTGTTCAGGCCTTCAATGCGGTTTGCGCGACGACGCCGTCGGATCGGATCTATCAGGGCTTTTCGCTGGGCTTTGACGGCTCGGTCGAGGAAATTTGGATGGCCTTCTCCAATGGGGCCGCTCTCGTCGTCGGCTCCAGGGACGCCCCGCGCTTCGGCAATGACCTGTCGCTATATCTCGCGCGCGCCGGGGTGACCTATTTTTCCACCGTCCCGACCATGCTGTCGACGATGACCGACGATATCCCGACGTTGAGGCAGCTCGTCGTCAGCGGCGAGGTTTGCCCGCCGGAGCTTGTGGCGCGGTGGTCGCGGCCCGGCCGTTCGATCCTCAATGTTTACGGACCGACCGAGGCGACGGTCAACACCACCGCGAAAGTGTGCCGGCCTGGAGAGGCGATCACCATCGGCCACCCGCTTGCAGGATATTCGACGCTGGTCCTCGATTGCGACATGCGGCCGCTGCCGCGGGGGATGAGGGGCGAACTCTGCATTGGCGGGCCTGGCGTCTGCCGCGGCTATCTCAAACAGATGGAATTGACATCCCGCCATTTCGTCCCATGCGCTCGCGACGGGGGCCGGATTTACCGGACAGGCGATCTGGCGACGATCAATGAGCGCGGCGAGGTCGAGTTCTTCGGCCGCATCGATGATCAGGTCAAAATCCGAGGCTACCGGATTGAGCCGTCGGAAATAGCCTCGGTGCTGCTCGAGCAAGAGAATGTTGCGTCCGCGGCCGTCATAGCCCACGATCGCGCGGGCGTCCCGGCCCTGGCCGCCTATGTTGTCGCTGACGATCGGAAAAAAGAGATCGATCGCGTCGCGCTTCTCGCCGCTCTGAAGAAGAAACTGCCGGCGTACATGATCCCGAGCTATCTCGACGTGCTCGAGGAACTGCCGATGCTCGCGACCGGCAAGGTGGACCGCAAGCGCCTGCCAGCTCCGGTGCTGCCGCTGGTTGACGAAGCGAATGCCGGCGCGCCGCCGGCAAACACCCTTGAAGCCAAAATCGCCGATACATGGGCGACGATTTTTGGCCTCCCCGCCGTCGGCGTCGAACAGGATTTCTTTCTCGATCTGGGGGGACATTCCTTGTTCGCGGCTCAGATGGTGGCGCTCCTGCGCAGCCGCGCCGATGTCCGCATCGCGGTTCGCGAAGTCTACGCCTTTCCCACAGTTCGTAAGTTGGCCGCGCATCTGGCGGCCGCACGAGCGCCCGTCCCGTCGGCCAGCCCCAAGGAGGCGGCGCAACCGCCTCTTCGGCGGGCGCCAGGCTTTGGCGTCGGCGCGGTCCAGGCGTCGCTCTTGGTCGTCTCTTGGTACGCGCTGTCAACGCCGGCGTTCGTCGTTCTGCCGATCGCCGACGCTGTTCTGCGGAGTCGCATGTCGATCGTCGCCGCGGCGGTCACGCTTATCCTGTTCTATCTCGCGCTTTGGCCGATCTGGATCGCGCTCGGAATCGGCGCCAAATGGCTGATCATCGGTCGGTACAAGCCAGGCGTCTATCCCCTGTGGGGCAGCTACTATCTGCGTTGGTGGCTGGCGAGCGGGCTCCAACGGCTCTTCGACGCGGGCGGCTTCATTGGTACGCCGCTGATGCCAGTCTATTACCGCCTCATGGGGGCCAAGGTCGGACGCGGATGCGCGCTCGATTCGGCGCTCGTTTCCGCCTGGGACCTCGTCTCAATCGGAGACGACACAAGCATCGGCCCGGACACGCAAATGCATGGCGCCCGAGTCGAGAACGGCTATCTCATCATTGGGCGCGTCGACATTGGCAGTCGATGCTTCGTCGGCGCGCATTCGGCGTTTGGCCTCGACGTGCGCATGAGCGACGATTCCCGCCTCGACGATCAGTCCTTGCTGCCGGACGGCGCGACGCTGGCGGCCGGCGAACAGCGACGCGGCTCGCCGGCCAAGGCTTCGGACGTGCCGGTTCCGGAAGGTCCGTTTTACCGAGCCTCCTTGCGGCCCCAGATCGGCTTCTTCGCGCTTTCGTGGCTTATCGGCGGCCTGGTCGGTCTGGCGTCGCTCGCGCCCGCGCTCGCCTTCCTGTGGCTGTGGCTGCTGGCGTTCCGCCATGGCTTGATCTTGGTCGCCGTCTCGGCGACGGTCGCGCTGGCGCCGGTTTTCGTGGTCGTCACGTGCCTGTGGATCGTCGGGCTGAAAGCAATCCTGCTGCGGCGCGCAAAGCCCGGCGTCTATCGGCTCTATTCCTTCTACTATCTGCGGAACTGGCTCGCCTATGGGCTCATGCGGTCGAGTCGGGCGCTGTTGCTGCCGATCTTCACGACCATCTATCTGCCTCCCTGGATGCGTCTCCTCGGCGCCAGGATCGGCAAGCACGCCGAGATCTCGACCGTGTGGAGCTTCATGCCGGAGCTGCTCGACGCCGGCAAATCGGCGTTCTTCGCCGACGGCTGCATGCTCGGAGGACGCCGCGCATTCGGAGGTCGTTTTCAGATCGGCGTCAATCGCGTGGGAAACCGCAGCTTTGTCGGCAATGGCGCAATCCTGCCCACCGGCGCGAGCCTAGGCGAACACTGCCTGCTCGGCGTGCTCTCGGCGCCGCCGTCTTCGGTGCGGGCGACGCCCGACGGCACCGACTGGCTCGGCTCGCCGGCGTTCCAATTGCCCAACCGCCAGAAGGTCCTGGGATTCGGCGACGCGACCACCTACCTGCCGAGCCGCAAGCTCTATGCCCAACGCGCCGTGGTCGACGCCCTGCGTGTCCTCATCCCGACCTACACCGGCTTCCTCCTTGGCCTGTCGGGATTGGCGGCGGTTCTATACCTCTACGAGGTCTATGGCATGGGCGTCGCTTTCGCGCTCCTGCCGGCGCTCGGCATCCTGGCCGCAGCGGTCGCGGTCGGGATCGTGGTCGGCCTCAAATGGGCGGTGATGGGCCGTTTCAACCCGGTGATCGCGCCGCTCTGGTCGCCCTATGTCTGGTTCAACGAGATGGTGAACGGCGCCTATGAATCGATCATGGCGCCGGTTGTCGCGAGCTTCTTCGGGACGCCCTTCGCTGCGCCGATCCTGCGCCTGCTCGGCTGCAAAATCGGTCGTCACTGCTACATCGGCAGCGCCCTTTTCTCCGAGTTCGACCTCGTCCAGATCGGCGACTATGTCTCCCTCAATCCTGGCGTGGTGATTCAGAACCACTTGTTCGAAGACCGCATCATGAAATCGTCCTACTTGACGATCGAGAATGGCTGCTCGATCGGCAATATGAGCGTGGTCCTGTACAATTCACGAATGGGCGAAGGGGCGACGCTGGGGCCGCTGTCGCTCGTCATGAAAGGTGAGGTCATGCCCGCGGGCAGCCGCTGGTACGGCATTCCGACAGCGCAGGGTTAGGGGCTTCCCGGCGCTCGGCAACAGCACGGCGCCTCGACCGCTAGGCGGCGGTCTGCCCTGGCGCCAGAATTGACAGAAGCCGCTTTCGCCCCTGCCCCCCAATATATTCGCCCCGCAACCATCGCACGAAGCCGCGCGCAGATGAGCCGGGCATCCTTTACCTGCGAGCAGAATCGGATAAGTTTGCGGGAGGTTGAAGCCGGCGCGGAGGCATACGCTACTCCGCGCGCACGAACTGAAGCCGCTTTATCCCGCGGGGCGTAAACACTTTTGACGGCCGCGGCTTGTCCCTCGCTTGCCTGCATGCGTCCTGGGTCCGTCAGGGGGTAAGTCAAAATGAGAATGAATTTTGTCTTCGTCTCGGCGCTCCTTCTGGGAGCGACCCCGGTACTGGCGAAAACCATCGATCAGTCGGAAAGCGTAGGCCTGACCGACGTCGGGAACTCGTTCATCGTGCCGGTTGAATTCAATCAATTCGATCCGGCGCTTGGCGTTCTCACGGAGATCACCTTAAGTCTTAAAGCCAGCTTCTCGGGAACCGTCGGCATCGAGAATGTGAGCGGCTCGCCGGATGTCGCAACCGGATTTATTGCCGGCTCCGTCACCGTCTCGACAACGGGCAATTTGCTGTCTGTCGAAGTCTTTCCGTCGGCCGCGGGACTCCAGCACGACCTCGCTCCCTACGATGGCGAGACTGACTATTCAGGGACGTCGGGAGCGACGGATTCCGTGTCCGGCCAGGATGCTTCCGCCAGCGTCACCGCGCCGCCGCCGACATCCGCTCTCCAGCTGTTCATCGGGACCGGGCAGATCTTTTTGTCGCTCGGCGCAAGCACATTTCCCATTGTTCAGGGTCTGGAAACGGAGTCGGCGACCGAAACTGCAAACGCCAGCGCAATGGTGCAATTGACCTACGATTACACGCCTGTGCAGAGCGTACCGGAGCCGCGGACTCTCGTGCTGGGGACGATCGGCTTGGCGTGGATCCTGGGAATCCGCCGCTGGCGCACGAGCCGTACTGGTTCTTCCGCGTCGGCGCGGGAACCGTCTGCCTGCGGCGTCGCCTGAATCGGGACCGCTGACCGGGGCTCGTCCGTCACCGATCCGCCGTGTCGACGGTGATCGACGGGCCATAAACTCGCGACACGCAGGTGCAGAGCTTCAAGTTCTGAGCCTTCTCCGTATCGCTGAAAAAAACATCGCGATGGTCGACGACTCCGTCCACGGCCAGAATCGGCAGGGCGCAAAGGCCGCATTCCCCGCGTCTGCAGTCGAAGATCATGCTGACCTCAGCTTCCTCGAGCGCATCGAGCATGGTCTGGTTTGCGCCGACGGTGATTTCCTTCCCGAGCCGCGGAATCTTGAGGACGAACGCAACCGAGGGAAAGGCGCCGCTGTTGCCAAAAGTCTCGAAGCGCAACCGATCCGCCGGCCGGCCGCTCTCCGCCCACAACCGTTTCGCCGCTTCGAGCATCCCGATTGGGCCGCAGACATAGAATTCGCCATGGCCGTCGAGCCGCGCAATCTCGGCCGCGATATCGACCCGCCTTCCCTCCTCGCTCAGGAACAATTCGAGCCGCTCGCCGAGCCGCTCGGCGAGCGCGTCGGCAAGCGCGAGGTCGCCGCGGCGCCGGCATGCATAGAGCACGCGAAAGCGGGCTTTCGCTTCGGCGAGCGCCAGCGCATGGGTGAAGATCGGCGTGACGCCGATGCCGCCGGCGAGCAGCAGGTATTCGGGCCTGCCGAGCGCCAGATTGAAATGATTTGCGGGAGCGGAGAGCGTGATCCGGGCGCCCGGCCGCAGAGACCACATATAGGCCGAGCCGCCCTTCGTGGTCTCCAACAGCTTGACCGCAATTCGATAGACTCCGTCGGCGCAGGGCCCGACGATCGAATAGGACCGGACGTCGGGCCGGCCGCGGATCATGACCGACACATTGATGTGGCTGCCAGGCGAAGCGGCGACGAAGCCCCCAGAAGGCTCGATCTCGATCAGGCGAATGGCCGGCGTCAGATCTCGGGTCGCGCGGACCATTCCGTCGCGCCACTCGATCACGTCCGCCATCGGGAGCGCCTATTCCGCCGCCTGAGGGGCGCCGACCGGCCCCTGTTCGCGCGCCAGCATCGCCTCGATGAGCCTGCGGGCCCATAAGGCGCCCGCGTCGATGTTGAGATTGTAGAACGGGGCGCGCGGGTTCCGGTCGATGGCGCGCTGCTGCGCTTCGAGCACGACATGGTCCTGATCGTAGACGCCCTTGCCGTCGTTGACGTGGGCGCGCTGAAGGTCGCGGGTCAGCACATCGTCGTCGGTCCGGAACGTGCGCACGAAATTCCAGAAGTAATGGCAGCTCGTTTCCGTCTCTGGCGCGAGCGCGGCGAGGAAGGCGCCGTTGACCCCCTGCGAACGGCCGCCCTCACGCGCTCCCGAGCCGGTCGGCGCGACACCGACGTCGCCGACCACCACCGCCGGGGCCTCAAAGGTCACGATCTGCCAGCGATCGGCGCGTCCCGGCTTGCCCAATTGCCTCGCCCAGAATGGCGGCGGATCGATGTCGATCATCCAGCGCGTCATCCTCGCGGTGCGATCGGTATGGGTCACTTCGAACGGCGTATCGAGGATGGCGTCATCGCCGATGCTGCCGGCATGGACGTAAGTCTCGTGGGTGAGGTCCATCAGGTTGTCGACCACCAGCCGGTAGTCGCACTTGAGAGAGTAGAAAGTCCCACCCTCGCCCTTCCATTCCTGCCCGTCGTTCCAATGGAAATCCGGCATGGCTGCGGGATCGGCGAGGGCCGGATCGCCGGGCCAGACCCAGATCAGCCGATGCCGCTCGACGACCGGATAGCTCCGCACCGCGGCCGAGGGATTGATCGTCTTCTGCGCCGGCATATGGGTGCAACGCCCGGCCGAATTGAACACGAGGCCATGATAGCCGCACACGACCTGGTCGCCGACGAGCCGGCCCATCGAGAGCGGCAAGAGCCGATGCCAGCAGGCGTCCTCGAGCGCGGCGACAGCGCCGTCGGCGCGCCGGTAGAGCACGATGTCGCGCTCGCAGATGGTCCGCGGCGCCAAGGCGCGCTCGATTTCATGGCTCCACGCGGCGGGGTACCACGCATTCAAGGGGAAGGGCTTGCCGCTCGCCATCGCTTTCCTCCCGATCGGGCCTCATGGGCGGGCTTTCGCCGGGCCATGACAGAAATCTGCGCCGAATGCAGGCGCTCTGCAAGGCAGGCGGCCCGCGCTCGAGCTGCGATCCAAGCCGGGGGGCGGACTTCTGCCGCGCGTCGGATTTTTTCGAACAACTGCTTCCGGAAAATCGAAGCTCATGCTATCCTGAGCCTCGGAATGACCCCGCCGATCGACCAAGAGAAAGCAATGGCGCCCGCTGCCGGGCTCACCCCGCCGCACGCCTATTGCACGCCGCTGCCATGATCTTAGGGCGCGGGAGTTGGGGTGCCCGGACGGAATTGAGGGGGCGAGTGTGCACAATTTGACTACTTGAACGCCTGCCTGCTGATTAGCGTGTTGGCCGCCTGCCTGTGCAATCGTCCTAGCGAACGTATGTATATTTGGGGTTTTCGCAAGTCACGAAAGCATCACGACCCCCCGTGCGTTTCGTTTTCGGAGTGAACTGCATACAGAAGCCCAATTCACCGGGATGCCACCATGGAAAACCAATGTCGTACCGAATACGTCCAAATATCCAGTACGGAACGCTTCCGTCGTTAATCCCCTTGACGAGGTCAGTTTCTTCGACTTTGCTTCCGGAGAGAGCAATTGTTCTATCGTGGTGTTGAAAGATAAAATGATCAGCATTCGGAGGAATTGGCGCAGTAGCCGCCGCTGTGGCAATGTAGGGGGCACGTCGGGCAGCGTCTTGTGAACAACTCCTGCCAACGATCCTCCGCTCAGTTCCGATATAGATGCAACGTGTTTCCCAACATTCGTGATGGTTACAACGTCATCGCGGCCAGTGTCTCCCTCAGTCGGCTCGCCATTTATAAAGGCGATGTTTTTGAGAACGAGAAAGGCTCTTTCGCTCTCGACAAAAGAATAAGCTTGGAACGCACCAACGCAGGCCAAGACGAATGTGAGCCATGCGACAATGCAATTCCATCTCAGCATTCCAGTCTCAGCGCGCGACATTTCCTTTTCAAGATTGGATATCTGATTTTGATTGGGTTGTGTGGGCTGCCGTGGTGTTATTGTTTGACCCATGGGCGATGGTTCTTGCTGCCGCTCGCGATCTTGGGGCTTGCCGTCGCCATCTTTCTTCTCACCCATCCCAATTCCCCGTTGAGATACTTTTCTGAGAACGCTTCCGCCTCCTTCGGCTCTGCCTGCGTCTTAGCAGCGACCTATGGCCGCTCCGAAGATATCGGGGTTGCCCCTGTTGTTGTACCGAAATTCAAATTCCGCAACATAAAGAGGCAAATATTTGCGGCTGACTTGGTGATAAGTCCCGATCACGCCGCGCTTGATGAGCGACCAGAAGCCCTCAATCGTGTTGGTGTGAACCGCGCCGACAACATGCTGTCCGATGGTGTGGTCAACCGTCTCATGCGGGAAGCGGTGCTTGAGCCTCTTGTATCCGGGGTAAGCGTCTGTGCACAGCAAGCTAACGCGGTTCGATACCGCTTCCCGCACGAAAGCTTCGAGCTTGAGGCGACCGGTATTCTCGACGACACGAGCAACGACATTGCCCTTCCGCTTGACCGCCCCGATAACCGCAGTCTTGCCGGTATCGCCGCGCCCCCGTGTGCCGCTTCTCTTTGTCCCAATGCCGGTTCTTATCACTGCCACCGATGTAGGTTTCGTCAACCTCGACGATGCCGACCAGTTTGCGGAACTCCGGGTCTTGGAGGCCAGCGCGGACACGATGCGTCATGTAGAGGGCTGTCCGGTACGAACCGATGCCCATGACACGCTGGACCTGCAAGGAACTAACGCCTTTTTTGGCGCTCAGCATCATGTGGATGACGCGGAACCAAGTCTTAAGACTGATATTCGTGTTCTCGAAGATCGTCCGGACCAGAACCGAAAACCGATAACCGCCAGCCTCAGCACAGCGGGTGCACTGCCAATGGAAGGGGCGGTTAGCGACGGGGTAAACCTTGTCATTGCCGCAGCGCGGGCAGGTGACGCCCTTGGGCCAACGGCGCGCGACGAGATACGCCTTACAAGCATCGTCAGTCGGGAACAACGCCTCGAACTGAGGGATAGTCATCTGTTTGGTAAACTTGGCCATTTGGAGCGATCCCTTGCAAAGGGTGCATAATCGCCTTTTCCTTTGATCCGCTTTGACCGTGTTTGGCTCAGCTTAGCAAAAATTTGGGCTGGCTTGGAAAAAAGGGAATCAGGCCGCCCCTTATCGGGAGGAAACCTTGACCAGTCTGTTCGACCTGACGGGGCGCGTCGCGATCGTCACCGGCTCATCACGGGGCATTGGCCGGGCCATCGCCGAGCGGTTCGCCGAGCACGGCGCCAGCGTCGTCATCTCGTCGCGCAAGGCCGAAGCCTGCGCCGAGACCGCGGCCGCCATCAATCGCGCGGTTCAGCGCGACGCGGCGAAGCCGATTCCGGCAAACATTTCGTCCAAGGAAGAGCTTCAGCGCCTGGTCGACGAGACAGTGAACGCTTTCGGCCGGATCGACATTCTGGTCTGCAATGCCGCCTCCAATCCCTACTACGGAGCGATGGACGGCATCTCGGACGCGCAGTTCCGCAAGATTCTCGAGAACAACGTGCTCGCCAATCACTGGCTGATCCACATGGCCGCGCCAGGCATGATCGAGCGCAAGGACGGCTCGGTCATCATCGTCTCATCGATCGGCGGGCTCAAGGGCTCGAAAGTCCTTGGCGCCTACAACATTTCCAAAGCCGCCGATCTTCAGTTGGCGCGCAATCTCGCGGTCGAGTTTGGAAGGCACAACGTGCGGGTCAATTGCATCGCCCCGGGCCTGATCAGGACCGACTTCGCGCGCGCATTGTGGGAGAATCCGCAGACGCTCAAATCGGTCAGCGCGATGACGCCTCTAGGACGGATCGGCGAACCGGACGAAATCGCCGGCGCGGCGGTCTATCTTGCGTCGAGAGCCGGGACGTTCACGACCGGACAGGTCATTGTCGTCGATGGCGGCGCGACGATCGCCGGCTGAAGCGAGCGAGATCTCCATAGTCGCGCCGCAACCTGGGAGCAGAAGCCAAGCGATGAACCGGCCAGCGCATTTCGATCCCGAAACCGCGAAAAGCGGGTTTCCCGCCTTCGAGGCGGTTCCGGGCGCGCTCGACGCGGGCGCGCTCATCATCTGCGATCACGCCGCCAACGCCATCCCGCCGGGCTACGGGTCGCTCGGATTGCCGCGCGAGGCGCTCGAGCGGCATATCGCCTATGACATCGGCGCCGCCGACGTGACCCGCGCGCTTGCGGCCGAACTCGGCGCGCCGGCGGTGCTCTCGACCTATTCGCGTCTTGTCATCGACCCAAATCGGGGCTTGGCCGATCCGACCCTGGTCATGCGCGTCTCCGACCGGGCGATCGTGCCGGGCAACGCAGGCGCCGATGCGCCGGAGATCGCGCGCCGGAGCGCGCGCTTTTGGGCTCCGTACCGGGACCAGATCGCCGCGACGGTCGACGGGATGCTGGCGACCGACGAGCCTCCGGCGATCGTCTCGATCCATTCCTTCACCGAGGTCATGGGCGGGCGGGCGCGTCCGTGGAAGATCGGAGTCTTGTGGGATCTGGACGGGCGGATTCCGCAGCCGCTGATCGAGGCGCTGCGGGCGGAGCCCGATCTTTCCGCCCACGACGTTGGCGACAACGAGCCCTACGACGGGGCGCTTCCCGGCGACACGATCGATGCCATCGCGACTGCGCGCGGATTGGCCAACGCCCTGATCGAGCTGAGGCAGGATTTGATCGGCGAGAAGAAGGACGCGCTGGCCTGGGCCGCCCGCGTCGCCCGTCTGTTGCGGCCCATTCTCGCCGACGGCAAAAGACGGGCGCGCGCCGACTTCGGCAGCCGGACGAGGCGGAGCGCGCATGGCCGGGGAAAACCCGCTGTCGCAACTTGACGCGACACGACGTTCGGGGCGATCGGTCACCCGATCACGAAATGCATGAGATCATGGAATGGGAATGGCGAAAGCAGACGAGGCAATGAAGACGAAGACCGGGACCGGCGAGGTCAACGCCGGTCATCTGCGCGCCTTCGTCGAGCGGATCGAGCGGCTCGAAGAGGAGAAGAAGGCGCTCTCGAGCGATATCAAGGACGTCTACGGCGAGGCCAAGGCGAACGGCTTCGACGTCAAAATCATGCGAAAAATTGTATCGATTCGAAAGCAGGACCGCGACAGTCGGATCGAGGAGGAGACGGTTCTCGATCTCTATCTGGCCGCGCTCGGGATGAACTGATCGGCGAGCGTTCTGCTTTCGGGTAAGCTCGGGCGCCAAAAAAATTCCCTGCTCCGGCGAAACAATTCCCTGCTCGGGCAGAAAAAAATTCCCTGCTCGCGCGAAACAATTCCCTGCTCGCGTCCTGCGCAGCCCCTTGTTCGGACGCGCTTTCTCCACCCGCATCGCGGCCTTCAGACGAGGTTGGCGGACGGCGTCCGACACCACCAATTCCCAATGCGCCCTGCCCGACGAGCAGCTTGCAATCGACCGCGATCCTGTCACGATGGTTCGAACTGCTTGGGCCCGGCGGGTGCGGTCAACCGGTAGGGGACGAAGGTTATGTTCCAGCAACGCGCGCAGGCCGATTCCCAAAAAGACCTTGCACGATCAATCTATTCGACGCTATTTTTTGTGCTTTTTCTTTTCGCGACGTCTGAATGCTTAGCCGAACAGCTGTTGCCGCTCACGATCGAGCGCCCGCCGAAGCAAACGATCATCCTCACCCAGGGGTTCTCGACAACGATTCACAGCGAGCGCCCGTTTGGAAAAATCTCGATAACCAATCCTGACATTGTCGACCTGGTCTTGCGGACCGACAAAAGCGCGGTCCTTATCCCCGGGCGTGTTGGACAGACAAATGTCGACTTTCTCGACGACCACGGAAGCGTGATCGGCAGCATCGATATTGTCGTCACTCGGCAGACTGCCCCGGATAGAGTCGTGGTTTATGATCACCCCTCCTTGGGCGCTTGCTCTTCGTATCATTGCCGACCAACTGGATGTGAGCATTTCGAGGAAATACCGACCAAGGAGCAAGCCTTGGCGCCCAATAACATGCCTGGGGACCAGGGTCTGATGATGGGCAATCCTCCGCCTCAATGAACCCCGACTGCCCAGATCGGCGGACTCAGTGCCTTGGCGGCAGCCCCATGCAAATTATTGGCTGCAGTCAACGCTTCCGCAAGGCTCACCATTTGGGGAGCGCTCAATGAATTTCTCGCTCTCATTCAGCAACTTTATATTGTTGAGCGTTGTCGGGTTGTTCGGTTCTAGTCGCAACGCCGCTTGGAACTTGGCTCGCGCCGCCTTGAGATCGCCGCGCAACATATACGAATATCCTTCGTTATTCATGAGTCTGACCGTGTTGCCTTCGAGTTTGGCGGCGGCGGAGTAGGCTTGATCCGCGAGGTCGAAGCGCCCCAATCGATCGTAACTCGCCGCCAATCCGATCCAGGCGGTCACGTCGTTTGGCGACTTTTCAACCGCGTCCTGAAAATACTGCTGCGCGAGGCCAAAGTTACCTTCGTAGAACCGCTGGATGCCTATCCTGACCGGCTGATCCGACGGGTAATACTTGACGTCGCCGGGATTCTGTCCAGTCGCCGGATTCGGGACAGGCGTCGGGGTCAATTAAGTCTGGTTGCAACCGGCGACGAAAACCACCAACGATATCGCGAGAATTAGCCGACCCACGGTCTCGACGACGCCAACCCAAACCAAACTCTTCATCCCTGCATTCTGGCGACGGGTTTCTGCTTGTCCGCGAGTCCTCGGCTGAGAGCCCATAGCGGAGCTAAGCGCATGGGTCCAATGCAAGGACGCGACGCTTCGGATCGACCCAAACCAAATTGCCCGGCGTTTCCACGAGCGAGCCGACCCTCATCGGCAGCATCTACAAGTACGATATCTTCTTCGCAAACGTGACCCAGGGCGGGATGACGGTCGGGGAGTGGATCGAAGTTCCCTATACCGGCGCGCCGCCGACCTTCTCGCCCAGGCTTACGACGGGCGGCGCCGGCACGCTTTCGAATGTCGGGTATTTTCTCAGCGATACCCTGATCCCGCTGGATCAGCTCAACATCCAGGATTATCCGCCGCCGGGTACGAGCAACTCGCCCTTCATCGCCGCTCCGCAATATGACGGCCCCGTTAGCGCGCCCCAACCCTCGACCTGGGCGATGATGCTGATCGGCCTTCTCAGCCTTGGCTTCGCGGGCTTTCGTGCATCGCGGCAGGGAGTGGCCTTGGGTGCGTGAGGCCTGAGCAGCCTGGAGGAACGTATGAGGTCGCCGCCCGGCGATCAGGCGATCTGCATGCCGTCCTCATAGCGCGCATGAGCCGAGCGCATCGTCACCAATTCCTCGGCGGCGGTCGGGTGCACGGCCACGGTCGCGTCGATGTCGGCCTTGGTCGCGCCCATTGTCATCGCGACCGCGACGAGCTGGATCATTTCGGCCGCCTCGTGGGCGAGGATATGCGCGCCGACAATGCGGTCAGTGGCGCCGTCGACGATCAGCTTCATGATCGCGCGGTCGGCGCCGCCCGACACCGTCGCCTTCAGCGGCCGGAAATCGGTCTTGTACACGTGAACGCTCGGGAACCGCTGCAAGGCTTCGCGCTCGGTCAATCCGACCGCGCCGAGTTCCGGCGTGCCGAACACAGTGCTCGCGATCGTGTCGTAGCGGATCGGCGGCGCGCCCGGACCGAACAGCCGGTCGGCGAGCGTGTGCCCCTCGCGAATGGCGACCGGAGTGAGGTCGACCCGGTGGGTGGCGTCGCCGATGGCGTGGATCGACGGTACGTTGCTGGTCAGATTGTCGTCGACCTTGACCGCGCCATGGGCGGCGCTGAGCTCGACCCCGGCGGCCTCGAGGCCGAGCCCCGCAGTGTTCGGCAGGCGGCCGGTCGCGATCAGCACCTGATCCGCTTCGACGACGACGCCGTCGGACATGAGGACGCTGAGCGAGCCGTCGCGCGCTCTTTCGATGCGCGTCGGCAATGAGCCGAAACGGAAGGTCACGCCCGCCCGCGCCATCGCGTCGCGCATGCCGTTGCGCATGTCGTCGTCGAAGCCGCGCAGGACGTTGGGCGCACGCATGACCTGGGTGACCTTCGACCCCAGGCGCTGGAACAGCGACGCGAATTCGACCGCGATATAGCCGCCGCCGACCACCAGAAGCCGGGGCGGAAAGACCGGCAAATCGAAGAGCTCGTTCGAGGTGATTGCGTGCTCAATTCCCTCGACGCCGCGAAGCAACGTCGGATGCGAGCCGCAGGCGATGAGAATATGGCGGGCGGTGATCTCCGCCCCGTCGGCGAGGCGCACGCGGTGCGGGTCGCCGACGATCGCCCGCTCCTCGATGAGCTTCGCGCCGGACCGGGCGAGATTGGCGCGGTAGGCGTCGGACAGCCGGCCGATTTCCTTGTCCTTGGCCGCAACGAGGGTCGGCCAGTCGAACTTGGGCTCGCCGATGCTCCAGCCGAACCCCGCCGAATCGCGGAAGTCGTCGGCGAAGCGGCTGGCGTAGACGTAAAGCTTCTTCGGCACGCAGCCGCGGATGACGCAGGTGCCGCCGACCCGGCTTTCCTCGGCCACGAGCGTTTTGGCCCCATGGCCGGCGGCGATGCGGGCCGCCCGCACGCCGCCCGATCCTGCGCCGATGACGAAAAAATCGACGTCGAAGGCCATGATTGACGCTCTCCGTCGCTCGACCGCGGGCGATTCTAGAAGTCGAGGCCCTTCTTCTTCATCTCCTGACGGGCGCGCTCGACAATCTCGGTCGATAACTTGTCGCGCCAGGGCGTTGTCACGTCGGAGAGCTTTTGCAGAAACACGGGCATGACCTCGACATATTTCTTGCCCGGCGGACTCTCGAAGAAGGCTGCGACGTCGGTGATCTCTTTCTCGGACATTTGCGCGGCCAGAATTGTCGCCGCCTCGTCGTACGTCTGCTGCGCGGTCTTGTCGAATTCGGGCTGAATCGCCCTGAGGGTCGCGCGCAGCGAATCCCTCAGTTCAGGCCGGCTCCTGAGGATGTTCGTTTCGAGCTCGGTGAGCATGCCTGGAACAACGAGCGCCATCGATTGCTTGACGCCAATGACTCCGAGAATCTTGTCGGCGGCGGCGACGGCCGCAGCGGTCGGCGCGCCCGGGACCGGAGCAGGCGCAGCCGGCGCGTCAGGCGACGGCGCCGCAGGAGCCGCTGCGGCAGGGGCCGCGGGCGGGGTCGTGTCCGCCGCCTTTGCGGTTAGGCTCAGCGCCGCGAGCATGACGAAGACGAGATAGCTTCTGGCGCTTCGGGCGGGGGCGGGCATGAACGTCTCCTGGGATGGAATTTCGATTTTCAGGCCGGGTCGCCAAGAACCTGAACGCCCTCGGCGCCGGCGATGATCGCGGTCCGCGCGAAGCCGACGAAGAGACCGTGCTCGACGACGCCGGGTATGAGCGACAGCGTCTCGCCCAACCGTTCGGGCTGATCGATCGCGCCGAGCGAACAGTCAAGAATATAGTGCCCTCCGTCGGTGACGAACGGCGTGGGCCCGCCGCGGAGGCTGATCCGGCCGGCGAGATCAAGGTCAGCGAAAGCGCGTTCGATATGCCTTTTCGTCGACCCGAGACCGAACGGAACGACCTCGACCGGCAGCGGAAACGCGCCAAGGCGCTGAACCAGCTTGGTCGAATCGGCGATGACCGCCATCCGCTTCGAGGCGGCGGCTACAATCTTCTCGCGCAATAGCGCCCCGCCGCCGCCCTTGATCAGCCTGAGCTCGAGGTCGATTTCGTCGGCCCCGTCGACCGTCAGATCGAGCTCCAAAAGGTCGTCCAGGGTGGAAAGCGGAATGCCGAGAGACCTGGCCTGGGTCTCGGTCGCTTCGGATGTGCCGACGCAGAGAATCTCAAGACCGCCTTTGACCTGTTCCCCGACCAGATCGACGAAGCAGCGGGCGGTCGTGCCGGTGCCGAGGCCGAGCTTCATCCCGGGCCTTACGAGTTCGAGCGCCCGCCGGGCCGCCTCCCGTTTTTGCCGGTCTCTGTCCGCGGCTGCGGTCATGGCCTCATTGGTTCCCGTTCGCCCAGGCTTGCGGCCGCCCCCTTCCATCCGAAACGAAGGCGACGCGAGACCGTCGACAAGCTTATCCGGAGCAACAGCCGCCGTTCGCCGCGGCGCGGCGGGGGTCGGGGTGAACCGTCGCTTTACCGGGTGACGCCAACGAAGGCAAACTCCTCGCGTCGCCCGCCCGTCAGAGGGCTTACTTCCGTCCGGCGTCGAGCACATCCTCGAACGTGCGCAATCCGGTTCTCGGCGCATTGACGAGCACCGCCATGTTGCCCGGCGCATGCTGGTTCTTCCACATCTTGGTGTGGGCGACCGGGATCTGCGGCCACGGGAAGACTTCGGACATGCACGGGTCGATGCGGCGGTCGATCACGAATTTGTTCGCCGCCGAGGCCTGCTTGAGGTTGGCGAAGTGGGAGCCCTGGATGCGCTTTTGCCGCATCCAGACGAAGCGCGCGTCGAAGGTGAGGTTGAAGCCGGTCGTGCCGGCGCAGAACACCACCATGCCGCCGCGCTTCACTACGAAGCAGGAGACCGGGAACGTCTGTTCGCCGGGGTGCTCGAACACCGTGTCGACATCCTTCTTGCCGGTGATGTCCCAGATCGCCTTCCCGAACTTTCGCGCGCCGGCCATATATCTTGCATATTCCGGCGAATTCACCTTCGGCAATTGGCCCCAACAATCGAAGTCCTTGCGATTGACGACCCCCTTTGCGCCAAGCGACATCACATATTCGCGCTTCGTCTCGTCCGAGATCACCCCGATCGCGTTGGCGCCGGCCGCCGCGCAAAGCTGGACGCCGAACACGCCCAGGCCGCCTGAAGCGCCCCACACGAGAACATTGTCGCCGGGCTTCAGGCGATGGGGTTCGTGGCCGAACAGCATGCGATAGGCGGTCGCGAGGGTGAGCGTATAAGATGCGCTCTCCTCCCACGTCAGATGAAGCGGACGCGCCATCAGCTGGCGGTCTTGCACCCGGCAAAACTGGGCGAACGAGCCGTCGGGCGTCTCATAGCCCCAGATGCGCTGGGAGGCTGAGAACATCGGGTCGCCGCCGTTGCATTCTTCGTCGTCGCCATCGTCCTGATTGCAATGAACGACCACCTCGTCGCCGACCTTCCACCGTTTCACTTTGGAGCCCACCGCCCAGACGATGCCCGACGCGTCGGAGCCGGCGATGTGATAGGGATTCTTGTGCACGTCGAGCGGGGAGACGGGCTCGCCCAGCGCCGCCCAGATGCCGTTATAGTTGACGCCCGCCGCCATCACGAAGACCAGCACGTCGTGACTGTCGAGCGCCCAGGTCGGGACGACCTCGATCTGCATCGACTTCTCCGGCGGTCCATGCCGGTCCTTGCGCACGACCCAGGCGTACATCGACGCCGGCACGTGACCCAATGGCGGGATCTCGCCGATTTCGTAGAGATCCTTGTTCTGCGCCGCTTGAAGCGGCTCGGCGCCGACGGGGCGGGTGTTCATGGCTCCCTCAACGGACAGCGTCCAGGTTAAGCGGCTGAAGACGAATTGGTGCTGTTATTGCGCCGCACAATCAACCATCGCGCTTGAGCGGGCGAAAATCAATCCGACTTTCGGCATTTCGCGGCGCTTCGCCCTTCGGCGACGAAGTTTACGCCATGGCAGGAAATCAGGCGTAGGCAAGGTTGATCGCCGCCACGGAATCTTGGTGGTCGATGCGCGCCAAGGACCTGCGCTAATGTCGAACTGGCCGTTGTTGCAATTGGTCTCGAATCTCGAAGGTTTCGACTTCGCGGCGTTCCTCCTGAGCGCTGTCGTCGCATTTTTTTCTGTCGGCTTTGCCGTCGACTACATCGTCGGTCGGCAAGGAATGGGTCCGTACTGGAACTCCTTCTTCGCCACGCTTGGCGCCTATGCCGGGCTCTGCGCCCACGATTGGTGGGTGAGGCCCCTTAGGGCCTATGAACCCTATCTCACGGTGGTCATGATTGTCGGGGGACTGCTGGCGACAATCATCGCCACGAGCGCGATCGCCCTGCGCTGATCCGAGGCTCGGGGAGACCCGCGCGGCGGAGCGGTTCGGGGGACGACGGCGGCTGTGGCGCGGCCGCATGTTTTCTGTAATTGTGCCATGCACAAAACCCTTGGCGCGGGCGGTCGCGACGGTGGCCCGACGCGCTTTAGCGAGTGAATCATGGCTGAGGCGAGCGAACCCATGACTGCGGCGCGCGGCGCGCGGCGTGACAAGCCCTGGATCTTCCGCACCTATGCCGGCCACTCAACCGCGCGCGAATCCAATCGCCTCTACCGCCAGAACCTGGCCAAGGGACAGACCGGCCTTTCGATCGCTTTTGACCTGCCGACCCAGACCGGTTTCGACAGCGACCATCCGCTCGCCCGCGGCGAAGTCGGCAAGGTCGGGGTAGCGATCTCGCATATCGGTGACATGCGGGCGCTGTTCGAGGCGATCCCGCTCGCCTCGATGAATACGTCGATGACCATCAACGCGACCGCGCCATGGCTGATGGCGCTCTATATCGCGACCGCGGACGAACAGGGGGCGCTGCGAGCTGAGCTCCAGGGAACGACCCAGAATGACATCATCAAGGAATACCTGGCCCGGGGAGCCTATGTGTTCCCTCCCGACGCCTCTCTCCGCCTGACGAAGGACCTGATCCTCTTTTGCGCCCGAGAGACGCCGAAGTGGAATCCGATGAACGTGTGTTCCTACCATTTGCAGGAAGCCGGCGCGACGCCGGTTCAGGAGTTGAGCTATGCGCTGGCGACAGCGATCGCCGTGCTCGAGCGGGTGCGCCAATCCGGCGAGGTTGACGAAGCGAGCTTTGCCAATGTCGTCGGCGGGATGTCGTTCTTCGTCAACGCGGGGATGCGCTTCATAACCGAGCTCGCGAAGATGCGGGCCTTCGTCGAACTTTGGGACGAGATCACCCGCGACCGCTTCCGCGTCGCCGATCCGCTCAAGCGTCGATTCCGCTATGGTGTGCAGGTCAACTCGCTCGGCCTGACCGAGCAGCAGCCCGAAAACAACGCCTACCGTATCCTGATCGAAATGCTGTCGGTCGTGCTTTCGCGCGGGGCGCGGGCGCGCGCGGTGCAATTGCCGGCGTGGAACGAGGCGCTCGGCCTGCCGCGGCCATTCGACCAGCAATGGTCCCTCCGACTGCAGCAGATCATGGCCTACGAGACGGATCTTCTGGAATTCGGCGACATTTTCGACGGCAGCAAGGAAATCGGGGCCCTGGTCGAGCAACTCAAGGACGAGGCTCGGGCCGAGATCGCCTCGATCGATGCGATGGGCGGCGCAGTCCGGGCGATCGAGACCGGCGTCCTCAAGACGCGCCTCGTGGAATCGAACACCCGCCGGCTCGAGGCGATCGAACGCGGCGACCAGATCGTGGTCGGCGTCAACGCCTTCATGAACTCCGAGCCGAGCCCGCTGACCGCCGGCGAGAACACGATTATGGTTCCCTCGGCCGAGGCGGAGGCGGAACAGATCGCAAGCCTCAAGGCCTGGCGCGCGGCCCGTGATCCTGCGCGAGTGCGGAAGGCGCTGCGGGCGCTGCGCATGGCGGCGGCGAGCGGGGCGAACATCATGCCCGCCTCGATCGAAGCGGCGAAGGCCGGCGTCACGACCGGCGAATGGGGAAACGCGCTCAGGGCTGAATTCGGCGAGTTCCGCGCTCCGACCGGGGTTTCTCCGAAGGCCCGGCAGGAGTCGGCCGATCTCGACGCGCTCCGAGCCGAGGTCGAGCGGGTGTCGCTCAAGCTGGGCCGGCGGATTAAGTTCCTCATCGGCAAGCCCGGGCTCGACGGCCATTCCAATGGGGCCGAGCAGATCGCCGCGAGGGCGCTCGACGCCGGGCTGGACGTAGTTTACGACGGCATCCGGTTCACGCCGGCCGAGATCGCCGAAAGCGCCAAAGCGGGCGTCCATTGCGTGGGCTTATCGATCCTCTCAGGGTCGCATGTCGCGCTGACCGAGGAGGTCATGACCGCTCTTCGCGCCGCCGGCCTCGGCCGGGTGCCGGTGATCGTCGGCGGCATCATCCCGCCCGCCGACGCGGAGCGGCTCAAGGCCGCGGGCGTCGCGGCGGTCTATACGCCCAAGGATTTCGAGATCAACGGGATCCTAGCGGCGATAGTGGCGGAGGTCGAAGCCCGACACGGCGAGGAGATGCGCCTGGCGCAATCCTGAAGGCGTCAGCGCCTCAGGCCATGTATTGCCCGCCGTTGGCGGACAAAGTCGCACCGGTGATGAAGCCCGAGTCGTCGGAAGCGAGGAAAACGACGCACCGGGCGACCTCTTCCGGTTGGCCAAGGCGGCGCACTGGAATCTGCGGCAAGATCGACTTTTCGAGCACTTCCTTGGGTATGGCCATCGCCATCTCGGTAGCGATATAGCCCGGGCAGATCGCGTTGACGGTGACGCCCTTGTTGGCGCTTTCCTGCGCCAGCGCCTTGGTGAAGCCGATGTCGCCGGCCTTCGAGGCCGAATAGTTGCTCTGCCCCATCTGCCCCTTCTGGCCGTTGATCGAAGAGATGTTGATGATGCGGCCGAAACCGCGCTCGCGCATCCCTTCGATGACGGGGCGGCACATGTTGAACAGGGAATTGAGGTTTGTGTTGATGACGTCGTACCATTGCTCCGGCGTCATCTTGTGGAACATTCCGTCCTTGGTGATCCCGGCGTTGTTGACGAGAATATCGACCGGCCCGAGATCTTTGGCGACTTGGGCAAGCCCGGCCACGCACTCGTCATACTTGGCCACGTTCCACTTGTAGACGTGAACGCCGGTTTCGGCCTTGAATTTGGCGGCGGCCTCCTCGTTGGAATGATAGGTCGCACCAACTTCGCAGCCCGCGGCCTTTAGCGCCTTCGAAACGGCCGCGCCAATGCCGCGCGTGCCGCCAGTGACTACCGCAACTCTCGCCATGTTCCCTCCCCAGGGACGGTTATGACGCCGCGCTTTGCGTCGGCGCGCGCTAAGTTTTACCCGCAAACCATAGGACTTAGCGTTCGACCGCCATTGCGATGCCCATCCCGCCGCCGATGCAAAGCGTCGCCAGGCCCTTTTTCGCGTTGCGGCGGGCCATTTCGTGCAGCAGGGTCGTCAGCACCCGGGCGCCCGAGGCGCCGATCGGATGGCCGATCGCAATCGCCCCGCCATTGACGTTGACGATTGCCGGATCCCAGGCCAGGTCCTTGTTGACCGCGAGCGCCTGAGCAGCGAAGGCTTCGTTGGCTTCGACCAAGTCGAGGTCCTTGACCGACCACCCAGCCTTTTCCAGCGCCTTGCGGCTGGCCGGGATCGGCCCGGTTCCCATGATCGCCGGGTCGACGCCCGCCGTCGCCCAGGAGACGATGCGCGCCATCGGCGTGAGCCCGCGCCGCTTGGCCTCGGCGGCGCTCATGATGACCAGGGCGGCTGCCCCGTCGTTGAGGCCCGAAGCGTTGGCTGCGGTCACCGTCCCATCTTTGGAAAAGGCCGGCTTGAGTTTTGCCATCGCCTCGTAAGTGGCGCCGGCGCGCGGATATTCGTCGGAGTCGACGACAATATCGCCCTTGCGGGTCGATATCGTCACCGGCACAATTTCATCCTTGAACCGGCCGGCCTTTTGCGCCGCCTCCGCCTTGTTCTGGGAGCCGACGGCGAATCGATCCTGGTCCTCGCGGCTGATCTGCCACTTTTTGGAGATGTTCTCAGCCGTGTTGCCCATGTGGTAGCCGTGGAAGGCGTCGATGAGACCGTCTTGCAACATCGTGTCGACGAGCTTCAGTTCGCCCATCTTGACCCCGCTGCGCAGATAGGCAGCGTGGGGGGCGAACGACATCAATTCCTGGCCGCCGGCGACGATGATGTTGGCGTCGCCGCTGACGATCTGCTGCATTCCGAGCGCAACCGCGCGCAGGCCGCTGCCGCAGAGCTGATTGACGCCGAAAGCCGTCTTTTCCTGAGGGATGCCGGCCTTCATCGCCGCCTGGCGGGCCGGATTCTGGCCCTGCGCCGCAGTGAGGATCTGGCCGAGTATGACTTCGTCCACCTCCCCCGCGTCGACATTCGCCGCCTCGAGAGCGCCCTTGATGGCGACCGCGCCGAGGTCGTGCGCGGGCGTCGTGCCGAACGCGCCGTTGAACGAGCCTACAGCAGTCCTCTTTGCGCTGGCGATCACGATCTCAGAGGCAGGCATGTCATTCTCCCTATCGAACGATGTCGGCGGCTACGCCTCGATCGCGTGGCTTGTACACGATCTTTCACGAGCGGCGCCAGCACTCATATAGGCGTCGCCGCGCGCCGGCGCGAGTCGGCTGGAATTGGGCCCATTTGCGGGCGTTGCGCCGCAAAAAAAAGTTTGTCGCGCAGCAAAAAACGCTTATCTTGTGTTGACCCGCAAGGGCCCGCGTCACCTGGGACCCGCAACCTCATGCCCAATTCCACTCCGACCACCATTAAAAAATACGCCAACCGCCGGCTCTATAATACCGCGTCGAGCGCCTACGTTACCTTGGCCGACCTGGCGAAAATGGTGAAAGGCGGAGAGGATTTCATCGTCTATGACGCCAAGACGAATGAAGACATCACCCGCTCGGTGCTCACCCAGATCATCTTCGAGCAGGAAGGCATCGAGGGCCAGTCGCTGTTGCCGACGACATTCCTGCGCCAGCTCATTCGTTTCTACGGCGACAGCATGCAAGCGATCCTGCCGAGCTACCTCGAGTTCTCGATCGACCGGTTTTCGGGCGAGCAACAGGCGATGCGCGAAGCGGCGAGCCGCATGTTCGGTCCGGATGCCTTTGCCGCTGGCTCCTTCGGCGCCTTGCAGGAACTGACCAAGAAGAATTTCGCTGCTTTCAATCAGGCGCTGGCGATGTTCTCGCCGTTCACGGGCGCAAAGCCCGCCCTGGAAGCACCGGCGAAGAAGGCGAATTCCGAGGACGACATCGACGAATTGCGCACTCAGCTCTCGGACATGCAAAAGCGGCTCGAATCGTTGGCCAAGAAGAGCTGAGAGGTTTCAGAAACGGTCCTTGCGGGCGCGAATTTCGGCGAACACTGCCGCGGGATCGGCGCCGACCATGCCGACCGCGGCCTGAACCGACGGTTCCTCGGCTCGCAGGAACGGATTGGCGGCGAGCTCCGCCGCGATCGTCGTCGGCAAGGTCGGGCGCCCGTCCGCACGCAGCTTGGCGACCTCTTCGACCCGCGCCTGCAAGGCCGGATTGTCGGACTCGACAGTCACGGCGAACCGTCCATTGGCCTGGGTATATTCATGCCCGCAATAGACTTTGGTCCCGCCGGGAAGAGCGGCGAGCTTCGCGAGCGAGCTCCACATGACCGCATAGGGCGTCTCGAACACGCGCCCGCAGCCCAGCGAGAACAGCGTGTCGCCGCAGAAGGCGACTTGGTTCTCGTCGAAATGATAGGCGATATGCCCGAGCGTATGCCCCGGCGTCTCGATCACTCTGGCCGCCAGCGATCCCACCCGCGCGACGTCGCCTTCGCGAACCTGCCGGTCGAGAAAGGGGATGCGCGCCGCGTCCTTGGCCGGTCCCCACACCTTAAGGTTTGAGAATTTTGCCTTCAGTTCCGGAACGCCCTGAATGTGGTCGGCGTGATGATGGGTGATGAGGACGTCGGTTAGATTCCAGCCGCGCTCCGAAAGCGCGCGAAAAGTGGCGCCTGCCTCCGGAACATCGATGCAGGCCGTTGCTCCGGTGGTCGAATCGTGGACCAGGGCGCCGTAGTTGTCGGTGAGGCAGAGATATTGATGGACGCTCATCGTCATTTGGGATGGCTCAGCATTCGGGGCGCGGGCGCCGCAATATAGCCCTGCGGAGGACCGTTGTCTTTCGTCGCTCGTCTCACGGCGCGACGCTTCCGGCGCATTGCGAAAGGTCGAACGCTCGTTCAATGTCGCTGCCCTGATCCGGCGGATTTCGATGCCACTCGACGTCCATAATTTGCAGGGCTTTTACGGTTCGCCTCTCGGCGCCGTCGCTCGAAGGCTGATTGGGCGCGTCATCCGCGAACGTTGGGACAACAATGTCGGCCTCTCCGTCGCCGCCGTTGGTTATGGAACGCCTTATCTCGAACAATTCCGCGACGGCGCTCGGCGATGCCTGGCCCTGATGCCGGCGGAGCAGGGGGTCGTGATCTGGCCGGGCGGCGGGCGCTGCTCGGCAGCCCTTGTGGATACGCAAATGCTGCCGCTTCCCGACGGCTCGATCGACCGGCTGCTGCTCGCCCACGCTCTGGAAGCGGCCGATCGGCCCGACGCGCTGCTCGAGGAATTGTGGCGCGTCACTGCGCCCGAAGGACAAATCCTGGTGATCGCCCCGTCCCGGCGGGGCGTCTGGGCGCGCGCCGACAGCACCCCTTACGGGCAGGGCCAGCCCTATTCAAAGTCGCAATTGCGCGATCTGCTTCATCGCGCCGAGTTCTCGCCGATCTTCTGGGGCGAGGCGCTTTACGCGCCCCCCGTCGCCAGGCCATTCATGATCCGCGCCGCGCCGACGATCGAACGGATGGGCGCGGCGCTTGGGCTGCCCTTCGCCGGTGTTCATATCGTCGAGGCGATCAAACAGGTCTATCGTCCGGTCGGCGTCCGGACGGTCGCCCGCGCGCGACTGCCTCCCCTGAAGCCCGTCCTCGCGCCGAGCGCCCAACGACAATACCGCCTGGAATGATCGCAGGCGGGTTTCGGGTTGGCACCGCCGATTGCGCATGCTTCTAAAGTGGCCGCAACGGACCCTCGAACATGGTGAACTCAAAATGCCCTCCAACGATCGGCTCCTCGTCCTTTTGCGCCACGGCCAAAGCGAGTGGAATTTGAAGAACCTGTTCACCGGATGGCGCGATGTGGATTTGAGTCCCGCCGGGGTCGAAGAAGCCAAAGCCGCCGGCCGCCGGCTCAAGGCGCAAGGGATCACTTTCGATCAAACCTTCACCTCGGCGCTCATCCGCGCCCAGCACACGCTTGCCCTCGCGCTGGCCGAAATGGGGTTGACCGGCCTGCCCGAAAGCCGGGATCAGGCCCTCAACGAGCGCGATTACGGCGATCTCGTCGGGCTCAACAAGGACGACGCGCGCAAGAAATGGGGCGAGGAGCAGGTTCATCGATGGCGCCGCAGTTATGACGTTCAGCCCCCCGGCGGGGAAAGTCTCAAGGACACCGTTGCGCGCGCGCTTCCCTATTACTGCCAGAACATTCTGCCTGCGGTTCTTGGCGGCAAACGGGTGCTGGTCGCGGCGCACGGCAACAGCCTTCGGGCGCTGGTCATGGTGCTCGACCGCCTCACGCCCGAGACCATTCCGGCGATGGAGCTCGCCACCGGCGTCCCGCTCGTTTATCGGCTCAAACCCAATTCGACCGTCGCGTCCAAGGAGATCCTGACCGCGTGATCGCGATTTGCGTGGGCGTTAACCATTTGTGAGGAGTCGGCTCGGCTACACTTGTCCTCGGATAATTCGCTATCAGCGGAGCTGAGCAATGTTGGCGAAGACTTTGGTTATTGGGATCGCCGCGATGGCGGCCTGCGCCGTTGCGGCCCCCGCCGAGGCCGACCAATACGAGTTTCTCGCCGCGCCGCAGATCAATCTGTCGCTCGTCTATCGCCTGGATAAATTGACCGGCGACGTCATCGCGTGCCAATTCGCTCACAATCCGGGCCGCGCCGATGTCGGGCCGGGCGCGTTCGGCGTCACGTCCTGCTACCGCGGCGGCGACGGCGCGACGAAGCAGGAGCCGAGCGATTATGAACTCATCGCCACCCGGCACGAGCAGGAAGGCGGCGTGTTCCGGGTCGACTACCGCACCGGCGGCCTCAGCATCTGCTACCTCTATTTCCAGCGCGAGAAGATGGGAGACCACGAAGCGATCGCCGACCAATATGTGGTCTGCACGCCGCAGTGGAAACAGCCGACGCCTGCACGCACAAGCGGCGCCGTCGGCGAGGCCCCGGAAGCAGCCGGCGTGCCAGCGCGAGATTGACACGCGCCCTTCCGCCCCTTGGCCTTGACGGCGAGGGGCGGCCCGGTGTTTCAGCGCGACCACGACACGGTCTTCGCTCCGGCGTCCGGAGCCGGGCGTGCGGCGATCGCGGTCTTGCGGATATCCGGCCCGCTCTGTTCGGCCGCGCTTGAGGCGATTGCGCCGGGGGCCAAGTTTCCCGACCGTCGCGCGGTCCTCGTCACCCTGAGGCGTCCCGGCTCCCGCGAACCGCTCGACCGGGCTTTGGTCACCAGGTTCCATTCGCCGCGCAGCTTCACCGGCGAGGAGATGGCGGAAATCAGCGTCACCGGCGGACGCGCCGTGACCGCCGCGGTTGTGAAGGCGCTCGCCCTCATTCCGGGGCTGAGGCTTGCCGAACCGGGAGAATTCGCCTGGCGGGCGTTCGTCAACGGCAAGATCGATCTTTCGGCGGTGGAAGGGCTTGCCGATCTCATCGAGGCGGAAACGGAAGCGCAACGGCGGCAGGCGCAACGGATCGCCGGCGGCGCGCTCAGCCGCGAGTGCGAGGCGATTCGCGCCTCCCTCCTCGACGCGATGGCGGCGGTCGAGGCGCAGATCGACTTCTCCGACGTCGAGGATGCGGAGGGTCTCACTCTCAACTCGGTCAAGCGCGCGGCGCGGGCGGCGATCGAGCGGATCGATCGCGCGCTCGCAACCGCCGAAGCCGCGGGGCGATTGCGGGAAGGCTTCGCGGTCGTCATCGCCGGCCCTCCCAATGTCGGCAAGTCGACGCTGATGAACACATTGGCGGGTCGCGAGGTCGCCATCACCTCCCCGATCGCCGGAACGACCCGCGACCTGATCGAGGTGTTTCTCGATTTGCGCGGTTTCCCGGTCACCCTCGTCGACACCGCGGGCATCCGCGACGACAGCGCCGATCCGCTCGAACAGGAGGGCGTCGCGCGAGCGCGCCGGAGGGCTAAGAGCGCCGATCTGACGCTTTGGCTGGACGATCGCGCAGGCGGCAAGTCCCCGAGCGTCGCGGGGCCCATTCTCAGCGTCCGCACCAAAATCGACCTCGAACCAGCCGGGGCCCCGGCTCACCCGACGGCCAAATTCGCGATCTCGGCGAAAACCGGCGCGGGCGTCGACCGGCTGCTTGACGCCCTGGCCGATCTGGCCGAAGAGCGCATGTCCTCCCGCGAGCCGACCCTGCTCACTCTCGAGCGGCATCGGCGGGCGTTCGAGGACGCCCGCGAGGCCCTGGCCGAGACCGTCTCGCCGGAAGCGGCGGAATGGGAATTGATCGCCGAGGACCTCCGGCGCGCCGCTACGGCGATGGATCGCATCGTCGGACGCATCGGAGCGGAGGACGTGCTCGGGGAAATATTTGCCCGACTGTGTATTGGAAAATGAAATGAGGCCGGTGTTTCACGTGAAACAGGCAGCGCGATGAGATTTGACGTCGTCGTCATCGGCGGCGGACACGCCGGGTGCGAAGCAGCGACCGCGGCTGCGCGCTCGGGCGCCTCGACCGCGCTGGTGACCCATCGCTCCGCGACCATCGGCGAGATGTCCTGCAACCCCGCCATCGGCGGCCTTGGCAAAGGTCATTTGGTGCGCGAGATCGACGCCCTCGACGGGGTGATGGCGCGCGCGGCCGACGCGGCCGGCATCCAGTTCCGGGTCTTAAACCGCCGTAAGGGCCCGGCCGTCCAGGGGCCGCGGGCGCAGGCCGACCGGAAGCTCTATCGGCGCGCCATGCAGCGCCTCATCGCCGAGACCCCCAACCTCGCCGTCGTCGAAGCGGAAGCGGCGCGCATCCTGTCCGAGGCCGGCGCGGTCACAGGCATCGAGTTCGCGGATGGGCGGACGATCGGCTGCCGGGCCGTGGTCCTGACCACGGGCACCTTTCTTCGCGGAGTGATCCATCTGGGCGACCAGCGCATGCCGGCCGGACGGTTCGGCGATCAGCCCTCAGTCGCGCTCGCGCAGAGTCTCGACGCGGCTGGATTTTCCCTCGCCCGGCTCAAGACCGGCACTCCGCCGCGGCTCGACGGCGCGACAGTCGACTGGCGACGGCTCGAGGTCCAGAACGGCGATCCAAAGCCCGAGTTCTTCTCGTCGATGACGACCGCCGTCACCGCGCCGCAGCTCCCTTGCCACATCACCCGCACGACCCCGGAGACCCATCGCATCGTGCGCGCGGATTCGCACCGCTCCGCCGTCTATTCCGGTGCGATCTCAGGCCGCGGCCCGCGCTATTGTCCATCGATCGAGGACAAGGTCCTGCGCTTCGCTGACCGTGACAGCCATCAGATCTTTCTCGAGCCCGAGGGCGTCGACGATCCGACCATCTATCCGAACGGCATTTCGACCTCGCTGCCGGCGGAGACCCAGAGCGCCCTGGTGGCGACAATTCCAGGGCTCGAGCGCGCGCGAATCCTCCGTCCCGGCTACGCGATCGAATATGATTATATCGACCCCCGCGGGCTCGATCCGACGCTGGAAGCGCGCCGGCTCGCCGGCCTGTTCCTGGCCGGACAGATCAATGGCACGACCGGCTATGAAGAGGCGGCCGCCCAGGGCGTGGTCGCGGGGATCAACGCCGCGCGCAAGGCTGGCGGCCGGACGCTCGCGACCTTCGACCGCGCCGAATCCTATCTCGGGGTGATGATCGACGACCTCACGACCCACGGGGTCAGCGAGCCCTATCGGATGTTCACCTCGCGCGCCGAGTTTCGGCTGTCGCTGCGCGCCGATAACGCCGATGAGCGGCTGACCGCGAAGGGGATCGCGCTTGGCTGCGTCGGAGCCGTCCGGGCGCGGGCCTTCCGCGAGGTTCAGGACCAACTGGCCCGCGCGCGCGCCCTGCTCTGCGCCGCGACCGCAACTCCACAGGTGTTGGCGGCGCATGGCCTCCCCGTCAATCGCGACGGGGCGCGCCGCTCAGCGTTCGAACTGGCGGCGCAATCGCAGTTTCCAATCGCCGCGCTTGAGCGCGTGTGGCCTGAGCTTGCCTCCATTCCCGCCGCTCTTGTGCGCCGCCTCGAGGCTGACGCCAAATATTCGGTCTATCTCAATCGTCAGGCCGAGGACGTCGCCCGCTACCGTCGCGACGAATCCGCGCTGCTGCCGGTCGATCTCGATTATGAACGCCTCTCCGGGCTGTCGAACGAAATCCGGCACAAGTTCGCCGCCGTCCGGCCCACAAGCTTGAGCCAGGCCGGGCGGATCGAGGGCGTGACCCCGGCGGCGCTCGCCCTTCTCGCCGCCCACGCGCGGCGCGCCGCCCGCAATCAGGCGCGGCCAGGGCCATAAGGCCCTTCTCCCTTTGGGAGAAGGTGGCGGGCGGCAGCCCGCTGGATGAGGGTAGAGCGGCCAGACGCATCGTTTTTACTTGATTATGCTTATCGAGAGGGCGGATATACTTGGGATTACGATCTGATGGCCGACGCGCACCTTACGTCGCGCGCCCTCATCCGGCCCTGCGGGCCCCTCGCCCGCGATGCGGGAGAGGGCCGGGGTGAGGGCCAGCGGAAAGCCAACGCCGGCCTCAAGCGAACCGTCAGCGGAACAATTTGCGGAAAATCGGCGGGCTGCGCTGCGCCTGGTCCCTGTTTCACGTGAAACAGGGGAGCGCCTTGCCGCCTACGTCGATCTACTCGCCCGCTGGCGGAAGACAACCAACCTCATCGCTGAATCCACCTATCCTTCGGTCTGGACCCGCCACATCGCCGATTCTGCCCAGCTCCTCGCCCTTGCGCCAGCGGCCCGACGCTGGGTCGACATGGGTTCCGGGGCCGGTTTTCCCGGCCTCGTGATCGCAATCCAGCTTGCCGGCGCTTCCGGCGCCGTCGTCCACTGCATCGAAAGCGACCAGCGCAAGTGCGCCTTCCTGCGTGAGGCGGTCCGCGCCACCGGGGCCGCCGCGACAATCCACCCTCTACGCGTCGAGGCGATCGACCCATCCAGTCTCGGACCTGTGGACGCCGTCGCCGCCCGCGCCTTCGCCCCCTTGCCGCTGACTCTCAAATTGGCCAGACCTTGGATCAAGCGCGGCGCAGTCGGCGTGTTTCCGCGCGGCGAATCAGGTAGAGACCAACTGGCGGCGCTGCCTGAGGCGAGTGCATATGCCATCGAAGTGCTTCCGAGCCTCATCGACCCCAAGGCGGCGATCCTGCGCATACGCCAAAGCCGGGACTGACAGCCGATGAACGCGCAACCGCCCCTCATTCGGGAGCCCGGTCCCGGGGTCCGCCCCCGCGTTCTGGCGACGGCGAACCAAAAGGGCGGGGTCGGCAAGACGACCACCGCGATCAATCTCGGTACGGCGCTCGCCGCCATCGGCGAGCGCGTTCTCATCATCGATCTCGATCCCCAGGGCAACGCCTCAACCGGCCTCGGCATCGACCGCAAGTCCCGCGTGACTTCGAGCTACGACATGCTCGTCGGCGAGCGCGCCTTGCGCGACGTCATCATGCCGACCGCGGTGCCGCGCCTGTTCATCGTCCCCTCGACCATGGATCTTCTCGGGGTCGAACTGGAGATCGCCGGCCACGACGACCGTTCCTATAAGCTGCGCAACGCGCTCAACGCCTATTGCGAGACGAGCGCCGACGACCCTCAATCCGTCACCTATGTCGTGGTCGATTGCCCGCCCTCGCTCAATCTTCTCACCGTCAACGCGCTTGCCGCCGCCGACGCGGTCGTAGTGCCGCTCCAATGCGAATTCTTCGCTCTCGAAGGGCTGTCGCAGCTATTGACGACTGTCGAGCAGGTTCGCCGCACCCTCAATCCGGCGCTGACGATTCATGGGATCGTGCTCACCATGTACGATCCCCGTAACAGCCTCGCCGGTCAGGTGGTCGCTGACGTGCGCGCCTATATGGGCGAAAAGGTCTACGAGACGGTCATCCCCCGTAATGTCCGCCTGTCCGAGGCGCCCTCGCACGGAAAACCGGCGCTGCTCTACGACCTCAAATGCGCCGGCAGCCAAGCCTATCTCAAGCTCGCGTCCGAAATCATTCAGCGCGAGGGGCGGTGGCGCGCAGCCTAAGAGCCTGGAGGATGTCGCGCTCAGGGTGGAAAACGCCATTTGCGAGGAGCCATAGGGTGTCGAAAGACGCCCGTCTCTCGACGAGCTATGGCGACGAAACAATCCAGGAGCCGTCCGGCGCGCTATCCCCGGATTGCTTCGCGCCGCTTCCAATAATGGCGACAAGGCCGAACTCAGAAGGAGCAGGACGCCGATGGCCGAAGACATGAGCCGAACCGAACCTCGCCCTCGCCTCGGGCGCGGCCTCGCCGCCCTGCTCGGAGCGGCGAACGAGGAGGCGGCGGAGTTCGCCGGCGGCGCGCGCAAGATGCCGATTGAGTTCCTCCGCCCAAATCCGCGCAATCCGCGCAAACGGTTCGACGACGCCGAGCTCGACGAGCTCGCCGCGTCGATCAAGGAGCGAGGCATCATCCAGCCGGTCGTGGTCCGCCCAATTCCGCGCGTCGCCGACGCCTACGAGATCATCGCCGGCGAGCGCCGCTGGCGGGCAGCCCAGCGGGCCGGGCGCCACGACATTCCGGTCGTCGTCGTCGAGGCCGGCGACCGGGAAGCGCTCGAAATCGCGATCGTCGAGAATGTCCAGCGCGCCGATCTCAATGCGCTCGAGGAAGCCGCGGGCTACGCCCAGCTCGGCGCCGACTACCGCTATTCGCACGGCGACATCGCCCGCGTCGTGGGCAAGAGCCGGAGCCATGTCGCCAACACCTTGCGGCTGACCAACCTGCCGGAACACACCCGCGCCCTGCTGGCGGGCGGTCAGATTTCGGCCGGGCACGCGCGGGCCCTCCTCGCCGTCGCCGACCCGGACGCTCTCGCCGACCGGATCGTCGCCCACGGCCTGACGGTCCGGGACACCGAGCGTTTCGGCGAAAATTCCGGCAAGACGGCCCGGCCGCGAAAGTCGGCCGCAATCGTCGACGCCGATACGCTGGCGCTGCAAGACAAGCTCGGTCTCGCGCTCGGAACGAAAGTCACCATCCGGCACGGCGGTGAGAGTGGCGAGATCCGCATTGCCTTCCGCGACTTCGACCAGCTCGACGACTTCTGCCGGAGGCTATGCCAGCCGGCGCCGTAGCGCATCGCGAAAATCAACGATATCAAGATACACACAAAAACAAACAACAGCTACAAATGTAGATTGTCTAGCAGGCTTCTCTCAAAGTACAATTGCTGCAACTAGGCGTTACTATGTGACACTGGACGTCTGTTCTTACCGATACTTAATGCTTCTCGGTTTGTTACTGAGAAACGCGAGGACGATAAAATCTATTGGAGCCCTACGCCTTTTAATCGTTCAAGCGGTCCGTTCTTAGGCAGAGACGCGCCAATGTATGGGCGCGTCTTTTCGCCCGTTGTGGGGAGGATTAAGGAGGGGTCGCGCCGAGTCTGTTCGAAGAGAAGCGGCAACGCCAAAGGCCTCACGCCGGCCTCTCGAGTTTTGTCTCGCCGCTGAAGCCCGATCCCGCTTCCGATTGCTCGAGTCGTTAATATCGGCGCTCTCTCACTCAACGCCTCCCGCCGCGTCCCCGCGACGCGAGCGTCCACAGCGCCCGCGTCGCCAGAACCTCGGCGAGCCGCGAGTCGCCCCGCACCCGCGCGCTCGCCAGCCGGACCGCGGGGAGGCGCTGGGCGATCAACTCCGA
This sequence comes from uncultured Alphaproteobacteria bacterium, assembly GCA_963794155.1. Lineage (GTDB taxonomy): Bacteria > Pseudomonadota > Alphaproteobacteria > Rhizobiales > Beijerinckiaceae > Roseiarcus. The sequence goes on from CAWCCX010000022.1 coordinate 36,258, forward strand.
GGTCCAGCGCTCGGCCTGCCTGGCCAGCGCCCGGCGGGCCGGCATCGGCAATTTGACGAACAGCGCCTGGCAGGCGGCCTCGAACGGTCGCCCCTGATCCATTTCGAGCCTGAGCCGGTGCAGGAGCGTCAGGCGAGCAATGAGCCGCATCATCAGATGGTCCGCTTCGCCCCCCTCATGGAAGAATCGGGCGAGCGCCGTTTCCACCGCGGGCAAGTCGCCAAGCAGCGCCTGATCGACCACCTGGTCGAGATTGGACGGGGCGGCGTCCGACACGATCGCTTCGACGTCCTCGGCGTCGATGCGCGACTGTCCCCGCGAGTAGAGCATCAGTTTGGCGATCTCGCCGCGCGTCGTCTGGCGGTCGGCGCCGACGAGGCTGACGAGCGCCGCCCGCGCCTCCGGCGCAATCGAGAGCCCAGCGGCGCGGGCCTCGGCGTCGATCAGGGCCTCGAGCGCATTGGCGTCGTCGGAATAGCATTCGATCGCCGCGCAGGCGCCTGGCTTTTCGAACGCCGCGCGCAAGGCGTTGTCTTTCCTAAGCTGCCCCGCCTTGACGACAATGGCGCAGTCCGCCGGCGGCCGGGCGAACAAGGGCTCGAGCGCGGGCAGGAGATCGCGCCCCTGGGCGTCGATCCAGATCGCGCGAGAGCCGCCGAACATCGACACCGCATAGGCCTCGTCGGCAAGCGCGCCCGAGTTCGCGCGCGACCGCGTCGCCATCGAGGCGGACAAGCCGCAGCGGGTCCGGGTCGCTCCCGATCAGATTGCGAATGATCGCTTTCACCCGTTCGTGGGCCAGACCCTCGTCGGGCCCGTGAACCAGAAAGAAGCGGATCTCGTTCGGCGATTGCTGGATGAAGCCGTCGGCGCCGGCGCTGCTGACGATGCTCATTCGTTCGACCTCAATCGCCGCGGGCGGAAATCCCCGGGCTTTCGCATCATGGCGAAATCGTCTAGCACACGACCCGCTTTTTCAGAGACGGAAACCGCGAGCGGCCATGACGACGTTCAAGCTCCTTCTGCTTCCCGGCGACGGCATCGGCCCGGAGGTTATGGCCGAAGTCGAGAAGATTATCGATCGCTTCAACAAGGAGGGCGGCGCCAAATTCGAGACCGAGAAGGGGCTGGTCGGCGGCTGCGCCTACGACGCGCATGGCAAGGCGATCAGCGATGCCGATATGGCGCTTGCCGGCGCGGCCGACGCGGTCCTGCTCGCCGCCGTCGGCGGTCCGAAATGGGACGGGGTTCCTTATGACGTTCGCCCCGAGGCGGGACTGCTGAGATTGCGCAAGGACCTCGCCCTCTACGCCAATCTGCGGCCGGCGATCTGCTATCCGGCGCTCGCATCCGCTTCGTCGCTCAAGCCCGAGGTCGTCGAGGGGCTCGACATCATGATCGTGCGCGAGCTCACCGGCGGGGTCTATTTCGGCGAGCCGAAGCAGATTGTTGATCTCGGCAACGGCCAGAAGCGCGCGATCGACACCCAGGTCTACGACACGTTCGAGATCGAGCGGATCGGCCGGACCGCCTTCGACCTGGCCCGCAACCGGGGCAACAAGGTCACCTCGGCCGAGAAGCGCAATGTGATGAAGTCCGGGGTGCTGTGGCATGAGGTGATGACCGCCCTCCACAAGCGGGAATATCCGGACGTAAAGCTCGACCATCAGCTCGCCGACGCCCTCGGCATGCAGCTTGTCCGCTGGCCCAAGCAGTTCGACGTCATCGTCACCGACAACCTGTTCGGCGACATGCTGTCCGATGTCGCCGCGATGCTGACCGGCTCGCTCGGCATGCTGCCGTCGGCCTCGCTCGGCGACATCGATCCGAGGACCAGCCGGCGCAAGGCGCTCTACGAGCCGGTCCACGGATCGGCGCCCGACATTGCCGGCAAGGGGCTCGCCAACCCGCTCGCGATGATCGGGTCGTTCGGGATGGCGCTGCGCTATTCGTTCGGCCTCCATGCGGCCGCCGACCGGCTCGACGCCGCGATCGCCCGGGTGCTGGCCGACGGGTTGCGCACCGCCGACATCCGCGGCGACGCGGACCGACTGGCGTCGACCGGCGAGATGGGGGATGCGATCGTCGCCGAGCTTGCCCGAAAATCCGGCTAGAGCGCATTGGGAATTGGTGGAATTGGGCACTGTCCGCCAACCTCGTCCTGAAGGCCGCGATGCGGGTGGAGAAAAGCGCGTCCAAACAAGGGGTTGCGCAGGGACGCGAGCAGGGAATTTTCTGTGCCGAGCAGGGAATTGTTTCGCCGGAGCAGGGAATTTTTTGGCGCCAGAGCTTACCCAAAAGCAGAACGCTAGGGCCCGACCCATTTTTGCCTGGGCCTATTGGGCCGCTGAGCCGAGCCAGTTCCGCCGCGTCGCGAACTTCGGCTGCACCCAGATGATTCCGGCATGATGCGGAGCTTGCATTTTCGGGCCTTCCTCTATATCAAACGATTCGTTCGACAAAGAGAACGAAGTCGCTATTATCGAATGTGGGAAGGCAAATCGTGGGCGAAGCAGGGGCGCTTTTGAACGGAGCGATCGGGCAATCCGTCTCGCCGGATAGTCTCACGCTGCGGTTGGGTCCCGATTCGCCGCTGCGGATGGATTCGGGCGCGGCATTGGCGCCGCTCACCATCGCCTACCAGACCTATGGCGCGCTGAATGCCGCGAAATCCAACGCGCTCCTCATTTGCCACGCTCTGACCGGCGATCAGCATGTCGCCAACCAGCATCCGGTCACTGGCCGTCCGGGCTGGTGGGAGTCGATGGTCGGTCCCGGCCGTCCGTTCGACACCGACCGATTCTTCGTCATTTGTCCGAACGTCCTTGGCGGCTGCATGGGCTCGACCGGCCCCGCCTCGATCAATCCGGAGACCGGCGAGCCCTACGGGCTCGATTTTCCGATCGTCACGATCGCCGACATGGTGCGAGCGCAAGCGCTGCTCATCGATCACCTCGGCATCGACATGCTGTTTTGCGTCGTTGGCGGCTCGATGGGCGGCATGCAAGTCCTTCAGTGGGCCGCGAGCTACCCGGATCGCGTCTTCGCCGCGCTGCCGATCGCCACCGCAGCGCGCCACTCGTCGCAGAATATCGCCTTCCACGAGGTCGGCCGACAGGCCGTCATGGCCGATCCGGATTGGCGCGGCGGCCGCTATCTTGTCGAGGGCACGCGGCCAGCGAAGGGCCTCGCCGTCGCGCGGATGGCGGCCCATATCACCTATCTGTCGGAGACCGCGCTTCATCGGCGCTTCGGCCGCAATCTGCAGGATCGTTCGGCGCGCACGTTTTCCTTCGACGCAGAGTTCCAGATTGAATCCTACCTCCGTCACCAGGGTTCGATCTTCGTCGAGCGCTTCGATCCCAACTCCTATTTGTATATGACGCGGGCGATGGACTATTTCGACCTCGCGGCGGACTACGGCGGATCGCTCGCAAAGGCGTTCAAAGGCTCCCGGACGCGTTTCTGCGCGGTCTCGTTCACTTCCGACTGGCTTTTTCCCACCCCCAACTCGCGGGCGATTGTTCGCGCGCTCAATGCCGGGGGCGCTTCGGTTTCGTTCGTCGAGATCGAAACCGATCGCGGGCATGACGCCTTCCTGCTCGACGTCCCCGACTTCGTCGACACCACAAAGGGCTTCATCGACGCAGCGGCCCGGGCGAGAGGCATCGCTTGAGCCTTGCCCGGACCCTTGCCCCGCCGCGCGTCGACCTTTTGCGCGTGGCCGAACTGGTCGCGCCCGATTCGCGCGTTCTCGACGTCGGCTGCGGCGATGGGGAATTGCTGCGGCTCCTGATCGAAGAGCGCAATGTCGATGGGCGCGGAATCGAGCTCTCGCAGCACGGAGTCAACGATTGCGTCGCGAAAGGGCTCTCGGTCATTCAGGGCGACGCGGACGCCGACCTGGTCGATTACCCCACCGACGCTTTCGACTATGTGATCCTGTCCCAGACATTGCAGGCCACCCGCCAGCCGCGGGTCGTGCTCGAACACATGCTGCGGATTGGCCGCCGCGCGATCGTCTCGGTGCCGAATTTCGGTCACTGGAGGATTCGCGCGCAGCTCGCGCTTCTCGGCCGAATGCCGGTGACCGAGAGCCTTGCCCATTCCTGGTACGATACGCCGAACATCCATTTCTGCACCATCGCCGATTTCGTCGCGCTCGCCGGCGAGGTCGGCGCAACGATCGACAAGAGCGCGGCGCTCCATCCCGGCGGGCGGCCGCTCAATCCCATCTGGCCGAAATGGGCGTGGAACCTGCTCGGCGAGCAGGCGATTTTCCTTCTGCACCGCGGACGATGAGCGTCGCCGGCGGTTGACAGGCGCGCAGCCGCGCCGTCAACCTCATTGAGTAAGGAAGGAGCCGCTTCCGATGCCCATCCCCTCAGCCGTTCAGGATCTCGTCGCCGACGCTCAGACCTGGCGCCGCGAGATCCATCAAAACCCCGAGCTCCTGTACGACGTCGAGCTCACCGCCAAATATGTCGCCGACCGGCTCACCGCCTTCGGCTGCGACGAGGTCCAGACGTCGATCGGGCGGACAGGCGTCGTCGGCGTCATTCGCGGCGCCCGGGGACCAGGTCCGCGTACGATCGGCCTCCGTGCGGATATGGACGCGCTGCCGATCGAGGAGGCGACCAACCTCCCTTACCGTTCGAGGGTCCCCGGTAAAATGCATGCCTGCGGCCACGACGGACATACGGCGATGCTGCTCGGCGCGGCGCGGCGTCTGGCGCAAACCCGCAACTTCGCCGGCGTCGCCGTCGTCGTCTTTCAGCCTGCCGAAGAGGGCGGCGCCGGGGCGATGGCGATGATCGACGACGGACTGATGGACCAATTTGGCATCGACGAGATCTACGGCATGCACAACTGGCCCACGCTCCCGGTGGGCTCCTTCATGCTACGCAAGGGGCCGCTCATGGCCGCGGCCGACGAGATCACGATCACCGTCGAAGGCCAGGGCGGCCACGCGGCGATGCCGCATCAATGCGTCGATCCAGTGGTCGTCGGCGCGCAGATCGTGCTCGCCTTGCAGACCATCGCTTCGCGCAACGTCGATCCCCTCGACGCTTGCGTGGTGTCGATCACCCGCTTCGAGGCTGGCGCCGCCAGCAACATCATTCCGCAGTCGGCCTGGCTCAATGGGACGGCGCGCACGCTTCGGGCCGCCACCCGCGATACGGCCGAAAGGCGGATCCGCGAGATCGCCGGTGGCCTCGCCGCGGCGGCCGGCGCGACGGCGCGGGTCGAATACCGTCGCGGCTACCCGGCGACCGTTAATCATCCCACGCAGACGGAGTTCGCCGCCGCGGTCGCGCGAAAGGTCGCCGGTGAAGCGCAGGTTGATTCCAACGCCGCTCCGGTCATGGGGGCGGAGGACTTCTCCTTCATGCTCGAGGCGCGTCCGGGCGCGTTCATCTTCCTCGGCAACGGCGACAGCGCAAAGCTGCATCATCCCGCTTATGACTTCAACGACGCGGCCCTCCCCTACGGCATGAGCTATTGGGTAGAACTGGTCGAGACCGCGCTTGCGCCATAGCATCGTCAGGGCTTGGCGCGCGAGAGTGCGCCTGCGCGGCCCACCGCGGCGTAGAGATTAAGCCTGGAATAGACGCCGAACGTCGATCCGTCATCGAGGAAGCCGCCGCCTTGTCCCTCCGTCTCGGTCAGGATGCGGTCCGCCTCCTCGAGGCTGAGCTTGGGGAATGCGACCGTCAGCAGGTATCCGGCTTCGGGCGCGAGCGCAGCCACATCCTCAACCTTATCCGCCGTCTCCTGATGCGTAACCGGAAGGCCGTAGGTCTGGGTCGAAGCGTAAAAAGCCTCGTTCATCGCCGGCGCGTTGAAGCGGCCAGTGTCCTGGCGCGCGCAAGCCGCGACCGTATCGCCGCAGGCCGCCTCGAGCGCCTTGTCGAGGTCGGCCCGGGCGCGTTCGACGGCGGCGCGGAAGTCGTCGATCGTCGCCGGAACCTGAGCATCGGACGTCGCCGTCATGGTCGCGACGTTCCTGAGCGGCCGGTTCATGTAAGCGGGATCGTTGGCGAGCAGGTGGGCGAGATCGTAGGTCGCGAGCGTTCGGCCGCCCAGCACGTCCATCGCGTAGTGCGCCCCCATGATGATGCGGTCGTTGCCGTATTCCGCTCCCCGCACGACCATTTCCTGATAACGGTCGGGCACGAGCACTGCGAGGAGAAGCGAACCCATGTAGCCATAGGTCGTGTGCCCGCTCGGGAAGGAGGGGCTGTTGACGAGATTCATAGTCGGGCCGCGGTTATAAACATCGTTGCTGGCCGGGACATTGAAGTAGTCTGGCCCCACGATCGCCAGGGTCGCGGCTTCGGTCTGAAACGGGCGCGAATTTCCGTAGATGTCGGCGCCGGGCGAGCCGGCCGGACGGTCATAGGCGAGTCCAAACGGATCGGGGGCGCCGCCGACCGTCTTGAAGATCGTGAGCGCCTCGTCCGAGACAGGGACTTTGCCATTGGTCGTACCGTTGGCGAAGAAATATTTGGCAGCGTTCGAATCGGCCCCGGAGGTCGAATTGGCGTAGGCGATCACGTCCTTCACCGCGTCCGAGACGCTGGTGAACTGTTCGCGATCGAGATAATGCGCGCGCGCCTGATAGGCAGCGGACAAAGCTGCGCCGAGGCCGTCCGCCAGCTGAGCGAGATTGCCGTCGGTGATGAAGGCGTCGCGCAGCGCCTGCTGCTGCTGTTCGCTGAATGGCAATAAAGTCGGCTGGCGGATGACTCCCGTCTGGATTCCGCCGGTGACGGTGAAGTTGGCGGCCAGCGCCGCCCTGCCGGTCGGAGTGTTCGAAAGGGCGGAAACGGGAGCCAGGCCGTTGAACGCGGCCATATTCGTCACGCTCTGCGCGTCCGTCTTCGCGCCGCCGGCTATCGTGAAGGCTATAAGGGCGATCCCGAATCCCGGTATCCTCATGGCGCTGCTCCTCCTCGACCTGCGCCAGTCGCTTCTCGTCAAGCAACTCTTTGACGCCATCCAGACAGTGTCCAATAATTTATCCCCGAGCGGTCCGACGCAACGGGTTTCAGGTGGAATTGCCGGAACTCGGTAGGTGTTGGGCTCCGGCGCTACGGGCCTATTGTCGCTCGAGTTCCTCGCGCAGGATTTCAAGCCCGAGCCATTCGTCCTCGGCGCCGGTCAGCGCGTCGCGCAATTGCGCATAGGTCTTCGTCGCCTCGAGAAACGCCGCCGGCTCGCGGACGGCGAAATCGGCTCCGCCGAGCCTCAGCTCGAGCGCCTCGAGGTCGGCGCGAAGCTCCTCGATTCGCCGCGGCAGCGTCTCGAGCGCCCGCCTCTCGTTGAAGCCGAGCTTGCGCCGGGGCGCGGCCCGATCGACTGGCGGCTTATCCGGCCTTTCGACCGTTTCGGCCGGCGCGGCAAGCGGCCCGGCCAATCCGCGCCCTCTCTGGGCGACCATATCGGAATAGCCGCCGGAATATTCGACCCAGCGCCCATCCCCCTCGCCGACAACGACCGAAGTCGCCACCCGATCGAGAAAATCGCGATCGTGACTGACGACGAGGATCGTTCCGGCATAGTCGCCGAGCAATTCTTGCAAAAGGTCGAGGGTCTCGATGTCGAGATCATTGGTCGGCTCGTCGAGAACCAAAAGGTTGGACGGCCGGGCCAGGGCCAGCGCGAGCATCAGCCTCCCGCGCTCGCCGCCCGACAGTTTTCCGATTGGGGTTCGCGCCTGCTCAGGCGCGAACAGAAAATCGCGCATGTAGCCGAGAACATGCCGGCGCTCATTGTTGATGGTCACATGGTCGCTGCCGCCCCCGGTCAGCGCGTCGACGAGGGTCGTTGTCGGCTGAAGCGACGCGCGTCGCTGATCGAGAACTCGCCATCGTGACGTTTGCGCCGAGACGCACCGATCCCGTGTCGGGGGCAAGAACGCCGGTCATAAGATTGACCAGCGTCGTCTTGCCGGCGCCGTTGGCGCCGACGACGCCGACCCTGTCGCCCCGCATGGCGCGAAGCGAGAAATCGCGCACGATCGAGCGGCCGTCATAGGCGTTGCTGATCCGTTCGGCGTCGATCACCAGCGCGCCCGACGTCTTCACCTCCTGCGCGATCATAGCGACAGCGCCCACCGACCCGCGAGCCTCGCGCCGTTCGCGCCGAAGATCGGCGAGCTCCGCCACCCGCCGCATGTTGCGCTTGCGCCGCGCGGTGACGCCGTAGCGCATCCAATGCTCTTCGCTTGCGATCCGCCGGTCGAGCTTGTGGCGCTCGAGCTCCTCCTCCTCGAGCTTCATGTCGCGCCAGGCCTCGAACGCGCCGAAACCCCGGTCGAGCCTGCGCGTGCGGCCGCGATCGAGCCAGACCGTCGCCCGGGTCAGGTCGGCGAGCAATCTCTTGTCGTGGCTGATCAGCGCCAAAGCCGATCGGCTGCCGGCGAGGCGCGCCTCCAGCCATTCGATCGCGACGAGATCGAGGTGATTGGTTGGCTCGTCGAGCAGCAGGATGTCGGGCCCGGCGCTCAACGCCCTGACCAGCGCCGCCCGCCGCGCTTCGCCGCCGGAAAGGCGGCCGGGATCAGCAACGGGATCGAGCCCGAGCTCCGCCATCATCGCTCGCGCCGAATACGGGTCGTCCAGCTCGCCTAGCCCGGCGAGCACATAGTCGAGCGTGGACGCGAAGCCCGAAACGTCAGGCTCCTGGGGGAGGTAGGCGAGGCGCGCCGAAGGCTGGACAAAGCGGGTCCCGCGGTCGGCCGCCGTCTGCCCCGCTGCGATCCGAAACAGGGTCGATTTGCCCGATCCGTTGCGCCCGACGACGGCGATGCGGTCGTCGGCGGAAATCGACAGTTCCGCCCCGTCCAGAAGCGGCGCGCCGCCAAGCGTCAAGACGATGTCTCGCAATTGTAGGAGGGGCGGCATATGAATACGTCCGGACGCGGCGGCGTCACGCTTAACGGCAAGCGGGGAAAAGGAAAAGGCCCATGGCGACCAAGGCGACTTTAGCGGCGTTGGCGAAATTGACCGGCATGCGCGGGGCCGTGCTCGCGCGGGCGGCGAGAGCGGATTTCGCCGACGATCCGGCGCGATTTAAGGAGTTCAGCGTCACCCTCGACGATCTTCTGTTTGATTTTTCCAAGCAGCGCATTGACGCCGCCATTCTGGGCGCGCTCATCGACCTCGCCAAGGCGTGCGGGGTCGAGGCCAAGCGCGACGCGATGTTCGCCGGCGAGAAGATCAATGTCACCGAGAAGCGCGCCGTCCTGCACACCGCCTTGCGCAATTTCTCCGGCAAGCCGGTCCTGGTCGACGGCCACGACGTGATGCCGGACGTCATCGACACGCGGGAGAAGATGCTCCATTTCGCCGCTGACGTTCGCGAGGGAAGGGTGCGCGGAGCGCTCGGCCAGCCGATGACCGACGTCATCAATATCGGCATTGGCGGGTCCGATCTCGGCCCCGCCATGGCCACCCGCGCCCTGTCGCCGTTCGCCCCGCCGCTGCTGCGCAGCCACTTCGTCTCCAACGTCGATGGGGCGGACATCGGCGATACCTTGCGCGGCCTCGATCCGGCGCGGACCCTCTTCATTGTCTCATCGAAGACCTTCACGACCCTGGAGACGATGACCAACGCGGCGACCGCGCGCGCCTGGATCGCCCAGGGGCTCGGCGAAGCGGCGGTGCACGACCATTTCGCCGCTGTCTCGACCCAACTCGATAAGGTGGCGCAATTCGGCATTGAGCCGACGCGGGTGTTCGGCTTCTGGGATTGGGTCGGCGGCCGCTATTCGATCTGGTCCAGCATCGGGCTGCCGCTCGCGATCGCAATTGGGCCCGACCGCTTCAATGAGTTCCTGCGCGGCGGCTATGAGATCGACCAGCACTTCCGCGAAGCGCCGATCGACAAGAACATTCCGATTCTGATGGGGTTGCTCAGCGTCTGGAACCGCAACATCCTCGGCCGCGCCACCCACGGGGTGATCCCCTACGACCAGCGGCTCGGGCGCTTTCCCGCCTATCTTCAGCAATTGCAGATGGAGAGCAATGGCAAGCACGTCCAGCTCGACGGCTCGCCCGCCAATACGGCGACCGGCCCAGTGGTGTGGGGCGAGCCAGGCACCAACGGCCAGCATGCCTTCTTCCAGCTCATCCATCAGGGAACGGAGATCATTCCCCTGGACCTGCTCGTCGCGGCGACGCCGACCGACGCCGACGCGCATCACCACGATCTTCTCGTCGCCAATTGCTTCGCGCAGGGCCAAGCCCTCATGCATGGCCGCACGCCCGAGGAGGCCGAGGCGATAACCCACAAACAGGGGGCGAGCGAGGCCGAAGCTCGTCGGCTGGCGCCGCACAAGAGCTTTTCTGGCAGCCGGCCGACGAGCACGTTCCTCTACCGGCGCCTCGACCCGCGCACGCTCGGGCGTCTAATCGCCCTCTACGAGCACAAGGTGCTCACGGAAGGCGCCGTCTGGGACATCAATTCCTTCGACCAGTGGGGCGTTGAACTGGGCAAGGAACTCGCCCTGAGCCTGGCGCCGATCGTCGCCGATCCCGCCTCGAGCGCCGCCGCGCTCGAACTCATCGACAGCGGGCCTGGTCGCGCATCTGCGCGAACTGCGGGGGGTGGGCTAAGCAGGATGGACGTTCGCCTCGCGCCAACGCTGCCAGCGGCGGCGTAGCTCGCCCTGGCGCAAGCCGACAGTCTCATCGAGCAGGCTCGCCTCGATGATCCGGTCGGTCCGGAAATGGCGGAAGCCCTGACGCAGCTCGCACCACGCCACGAGCAAGCGGCTCGTCTCGGCATATCCGAGGATCACCGGCCACACCGTGCGCTCGGTTTCCTCGCCGGCCTCAGAGCGATAGCGCAGCCGCAACTTTCGGCCCTTGCGGATCGCCGACCGCAGGCATGCAGGATCGATGTTTTCGTCCGGCTCTGCGATGGTCGGCTTCGCGCCGACGCTGGGCTCGGCGACAAAGGGCCGCAGACGTTCGGGCACGACGGCGGCGATCTTCGCCACCACGTCGCGGGCCGCGGTCGCAAGCGCCTTGTCGGAGCGGCCCGCCACCCACTGCGCCCCCAGCACGACGGCCTCGATTTCGTCCGGCGTCAGCATGAGGGGCGGCATGTCGTAATCCGGGGCGAGCAGGTAGCCCACGCCCGCCTCCCCCTCGATTGGAACCCGCTGGCCGATCAGGTCGGCGCCGCCGCGATATACCGTACGCTTCGAGACTTCGAGCTCCTCCGCCAGCGCAGCGGCCGTCGCCGGCCGGCTCGACCGGCGGAGGATCTGGATGATTTGAAACAACCGGTCGGCTCGACGCATGCTAACTCCTGCTGACAGGATGCTGTCAGCAGGCCCATGAGACAAGACCTTTCGGCCGCGCCAGCGGCCCCCGACCGAAAGGACCAAGCTCATGAAATTCGCATCTACGCGTCTCATCGCCGCCGACATCAAGTCCATGGTCGGCTTCTACGAGAAGGTGACGCGTCAATCCGCCGAATGGCTTGCGCCCGTATTCGCCGAGATCATGACGCCCGCCGCCACGCTTGCGATCGGAAGCGCGGAGACGGCGGGGCTATTCAGCGCAGGAAGCGCGGAGCCCGCCGCCAATCGCACCGCGATCATCGAGTTTCAGGTCGATGACGTCGATGCCGAGTTCGCGCGGCTGAAAGACGCGGCGACGGTCGTGCAGGCGCCGAAGACGATGCCATGGGGAAATCGCGCGGCTCAATTCCGCGATCCGGAAGGCACGCTCGTCAGCCTATATTCGCCAGTCACCGATGCGGCGAAGCGCCGGTTCGGCTCGCGGTAGGGCGCGGCGAAGCGCCGGTTCGGCTCGCGGTAGGGCGCGCCGAACCGCCGGCCGTTAGCGGCGGGCTCTGCGGTCGCCGGCCGCGAGCCGCCGCGTCGCCTGCACAAGCCAGCGGCGGGTCGGAGCGTCCACGAGCGGCGCGAGAGTCTTGCGCACGCGGGCATGGTAGGCGTCGAGCCACGCAATTTCGTCTGCGTCCAATAATTTCAGTTCGACCAGCGCAAGATCGATCGGGGCCAGCGTCAGCGTTTCGAAGCCCAGCATCGGCCGCTCGCCGCCCGCAATCGTCCGGGTCTCGACCGCGACGAGGTTCTCGATCCTTATGCCAAAGGCGCCGGCGGCATAATAGCCGGGCTCGTTGGACACAATCATGCCCGGCGCGAGCGCGGTCAGGCCCGTCTTGGCGAGACGCTGCGGTCCTTCGTGAACCGAGAGGTAAGACCCGACGCCGTGTCCCGCGCCGTGGTCGAAATCAAGCCCGGACCGCCAGAGGGCGGTGCGCGCCAGCGCATCGATCTGGGTGCCGGTCGTTCCCGGGGGAAAGACAGCGCGGGCGACCGCGATGTGGCCCTTGAGCACCCGCGTGAAGCGGTCGCGCATCCGGCTCGTCGGCCGTCCGACGGCGATCGTGCGGGTGATGTCGGTCGTGCCGTCTTCATATTGCGCCCCGCTGTCGATGAGAAAAATGCCTCGCCCGATCTTCCGGTTGGACGCCTCGCTGACCCGATAGTGGGGGATCGCCGAATTGGAGCCTGCGCCAGCGATGGTCGGGAAGGAGATGTCCCTGAGGGCGGGGCTCGCGGACCGAAACGTCTCCAAAGCCTTGACGGCGTCGATTTCGGTCAGCCGCCCACGCGGCGCCTCGCCGGCAAACCAGGCGAGGAACCGCGCCATCGCCGCGCCGTCGCGCTCGTGGGCGGCGCGCGCGCCCGCTAGCTCGACCGGATTCTTTGCCGCCTTCATGAGCGTGACCGGATCGGCGGTGACGTCAGCCTTGCCGCCCGCTCGTTCGATGACTTGGGTCAAATAGGCCTGCGCCGTTGCGTTGTCGAATGCGACGCGCCGGCCTTGCCTGCCCAGGTTTTCGATGAACCCCTCGAGAGCATCCGGCGCGCGGATCTCCGCCTGCCGGCTGAGACTTTGGCGGCTCTTCACCGTCAGTTTTCCGCCATCGACGAAAACGACCGGACGTCCCTCATGCGGCAGATAGCCGTAGCCGAGCGGCAGCGGCGTGTACGAAACGTCCGAGCCGCGGATATTGAACAGCCACGCGAGATTGTGGGGATCGCTGATCAGGAGGCCATCGGACGACGTCAAGGCTTTCCTCGCCCGCGCGATTTTCTCGCCCGCGCTTTCGCCGGCGAAGCGCCTCGGGTGCGGCGTGATGGCGCCGAGCGGCGCGGGCGGCCGATCGCGCCAAATGGCGTCGATCGGGTTCGAGTCGACCGCGACCAGCGCCGCGCCAGTCTTCCCGCACGCGACGGCAAAGCGGGCGACGGCGTCAGGCGTGTGGAGATGCGGATCATAGCCAAGCTTGTCGCCCGGTTTGAGCTTGCGCGCGATCCATTCGGTTGGCGGCTCGTCGACGACGTGGCGGAATTCGAACACCGACGCGTCCGCCTGGGTCTTCACCTGCGCCGTGTAGCGGCCGTCGACGAACAGCGCCGCCGCATCCTTGAGCACCACCGCCACGCCGGCCGAGCCTGCGAATCCGGTCAGCCATCTGAGCCGTTCAGCGTTTGGGGGCACATATTCGTTCTGGTGCTCGTCGGCCCGCGGAACGATGAAGCCTGCCAAGCCTGCCTTCGCCAGTTCAGCGCGCAATTCGCTCACCCGAGTTGATCCATGCGAAGGATCGCCCAGTTCAACGAAGGATTGAAAGCGACTCTCAAACACGGGGCGGGCAGCCTCCGAACCGGGCCGGGTCAAGCGGCGTGCTGCGCCGTGACGACGAGGCCGATGAACGGCAATTCGCGATAGCAATGGGCGACGTCCATGCCGTAGCCGACGACAAAAACGTCTGGGCAGACGAAGCCGACGAAATCGGCGCCGATTTCGACCGCCCGCTTCCCGGGCTTCTCCAGCATCGTGCAGACCAGCACCCGTCGCGCGCCGCGCGCCGTCAAGAGATCCTTGGCGAACGCCAGGGTTCGGCCCAATTCGAGAATATCGTCGACCAGCAGAACGTCCCGGTCGCGCACCGACGATTCGATGTCACGAAGAATCTTCACCGTCCCGCTTGACATCGTGCCGTCCAGATAACTGGACAAGTGAAAAAATTCGACCTGGGGTTCGAGGCCGACGCGATGCAAGGCGCGCAGCAGGTCGGCGGCGAACATGAAGGACCCCTTGAGGATGGCGACGACCAGCAAGTCCTTCGGCTTTGCCGCCGCAATCTCCCGAGCGAGCGCTTCCGTTCGCTCGGCGATCAACCTTTCGTCGAAGAGAACCTTGACTTGCCTGTCGCCGCTCATGAACTTCACTCAGTGAACGACGCTTTATCTCCCGGCGCAGCAAATTTTACCAGCACGTCGCGAACACCGGCCGGAGGCGCCGCCAATCGGGCTCGGAAAGCGGCCCGCTCGTGAGGACCGAGACGAGTCTTCGGTCCCCGCGCCGTCCAGACATAGAGCGTGCGCTCATCTTCGGCCCGAACCGTAAGGTGTAGATTCGGCGCCGCCGTCTCGGCATCGCGCAGATTGACAATCTCGCCGGTGACCAGGAGCTCGCGGCGGTCTTCGGCAGGCTCGGCGATCGTCGCACGCACTCCGTCAATCGACAGGCCGTTCAGATTGACCGGCATGCCCAATTCGGCATAGGCGGCCGCGGTGGCAGGCGCGATAGAGACGATCGCCGCCCGCGCGGCGATCACGGTCGTCGCCGCGATCAAGAGAGTCAGAAGGACCACCGCCGGCGCGCCGCCGCCGATCTTTTCGCGCGAGCCTTGATCGCGATTTGAGCCCGATTCGGCTTCGACAATCATAGCGCCTGACCTCGCCGTTTTGATGGGCTGGACGACGGCTGGCATTTGGTTGGAAACATGGTTAAAGCCGCGTTAAGCGGCCAGCCCTCGCCGTCCCCGGGGATCGCGTTGCTACGGTTCGAAAATGTCGGTTTGCGCTACGGCATGGGCCCGGAGGTCGTCGGCGACCTCAATTTTTCCATCGCCCCGCAAAGCTTTCAGTTCCTCACCGGGCCGTCCGGCGCCGGCAAGACCACCCTCATGCGGTTGATGCTGCTGGCGCTGCGCCCGACTCGCGGCACGGTCCGCGTCTTCGGCCGGGACGCAGCGGCGCTAACCAAGGACGATCTGACGGCGCTCAGGCGGCGCATCGGCGTCGTGTTCCAGGATTTTCGTCTGCTGGATCATCTGACGACCTATGAGAATGTAGCCTTGCCGTTGCGCGCGATGGGACGCGAGGAATCCGGGTACCGGGCGGAAGTGGTGGAACTTCTGCGTTGGGTCGGTCTTGGCGATCACATGAATGCGCCCCCGCCCGTGCTCTCGGGCGGCGAGAAACAGCGAGCGGCGATTGCGCGGGCGCTGATCGTGCGGCCGGAACTTTTGCTCGCGGACGAGCCGACCGGCAATGTCGATCCCGGACTCGCTCGCCGGCTCCTGAGGCTGTTCGTCGAGCTCCACCGGCTCGGAACGGCGGTCGTCATCGCCACCCATGATCTCCAGCTCATGGACCAATTCGGCTTCGCCCGCAGGCTGGTCGTCGGCGACGGCAGGCTCACGATCTTCGATGGTTCTTCGTCGTGAATGAACCGATCGTCGACCCTCTCCTTGCTGCCGAGCCGGAGGCGGCGCTCGAGAGCGAGGCGCAGCTCATCCCGCGCGACTCGGTCGCCGGCCGCGCCCTGGTCGTGGTCATTGCGATCATGACTTTTCTCGCCTGCCTGACCGCGGGCGCGGCGCTGCTGGTCGCCGACGCCTCGCGCGGCTGGCGCTCCGACGTGCTGCGCGACGCCACCATCCAGGTGAAGCCTCGATCGGGCGACGACATCGAAAGCCTGGTCGACAAGGCCGTTTCGATCGCCTCGCACGCTAAGGGCGTCGAGTCCGCTCACGCCTATTCGAAAGCCGAGTCGGAACGGCTGCTCGAACCGTGGCTCGGCGATGGGCTCGACCTCAGCCAATTGCCTATCCCCCGGCTGATCATCGTCCAACTCGGCGACCAGCGCCCCGAGGATCTCGCTTCGCTGCGGTCGGCGCTCGCGTCGGGGGTCCCACAGGCCAATCTAGATGATCATCGCATCTGGGCGGCGCGCATCGGGACGATGGCCGACGCCGTCGTCGTCCTCGCCGCCGCCCTCTTCGCTCTCATGATTCTGGCGATGGGCACGGCGATCGCATTCGCCACCCGCGGCGCGATGGCGGGCAACCGGGAGATTGTCGAGGTCCTTCATCTCGTCGGCGCGTCGGATAAGTTTATCGCTCGCGAGTTCCAGACCCATTTTCGCCGCCTGGGCCTTCGGGGCTCAGTAATCGGCGGGCTGGCAGCGATCGCTTTCTTTGCTGCCGCGTCGCTCCTGTCCTTCTGGTGGGCGCATAGTCCCGGCGGCGGCGAGATCGCGGCGATGTTCGGATCGTTCGCGCTGGGTATCTACGGCTATATTGCGCTGGCGCTCGTCTGCGCCGCTGTCACGCTGCTAACCGGTCTGCTTTCGCGAGAGATCGTCTTGCGCCATTTGAAAGCGCTGCCCTGAACACGCGGCTTCTTTCCTTCTCTGACCCTCGACTTGCAAAATGCTGGCAACGCGATCGCTGGTTTTCAACGCCCTGTTCTACCTGAACCTGGTCGTTCTCATGATCGTCGGCCTGCCGACCATGCTGTTCGGCCGGCGCGCCGTGTTCGCGCTCGCCCGTCTCTGGGGCGCGATTTCCGTCTGGCTCCTGGAGGCGATCTGCGGTCTCAAGCTTGAATACCGCGGAGTCGAGAACATTCTCCCCGGCGCGGTTCTGGTCGCGTCGAAGCATCAATCGTTTCTCGAGACGTTCGCCCTGCTCAAATATGCGCCCGACTTCGCCATTATCCTGAAGCGACAATTGACTTATGTCCCGTTGTTCGGCCTTTACCTCATCGTCTCGGAGCAGATCGCGATCGATCGCGGGCGAGGCAGGCAGGCGCTGCAACAAATCGCCGCCGCCGCCAGGACGGTGTTCGCCGCCGAACGACAGGTGTTCATTTATCCGGAAGGGACCCGCCGCGTCCCCGGCGCGCCGCCGAAATACAAACAAGGCGTGACTGCGCTCTATGCCGAGACGGGCGTCCCTTGCCTGCCGGTGGCCGTCAATACAGGCCTGTTCTGGCGGCGGCACGGCTTCCTTCGGCGCCCAGGCGTTGCGGTGATCGAGTATCTGCCCGTCATTCCGCCCGGGCTTGACCGAGACGACTTCAGCGAGCGGCTCGAATCGACTATCGAAACCGCCTGCGCCCGCCTCAACGCGGAAGCGCTCGCCAAGGATCCATCGCTCGGAGAAGTGATGGCGGAGGGCGCAAATAGCGACTCGGAAGCGCCCAAGTCTACTTGACGAGAATCTCATTATGTTCTATTTTTGTTCTCTCATTGGCCTGGGATGAACGCGATGTGGCTGTCTTGTGAGACTATGGCTCCGACAATCGATCGGGCGCTCGGCCTGTCTGAGCCACCCCCGCCGCCATGGTGGGCTCCGTCAGGCGAGGGGGGAGTTCGTGCTGGCGGCGCTTCTCTGGCCTCGTTGGCCGGCATGCCGTTCTCGTCGCGATTTTGTGCATGGAGAGGGTTATCCGGGCGTCGATATGTGTTTTCCGTCTATCCGGCCTCAACGTCGCCGGCGTTTTGCCATGCGGTCCTGCTGGCGATCGTGCGCGAGGGCCCCGGCCAGCAGCGCGTTGTTTGCGTGCGCGACACCGGCGCCTTTCCGGAGCCGGTCGTCACCCGGACGCGACACGAATTTCGCGCCTTCGGCCCTGGCCTCGAGTTCCATCTCCATTTGCTCCCCTCGTCTGCGGCGGATCGAGCGGCGACAATGGCCGATCTTGCGATAGCTCCGAGATAGGGAGCCGGCCGCGCCGTCATTGACCGCCTCTCAGTCTCGCGCTGAGCCATTCTAGGTCGCGATCCTGGACGCCCATCGCGTGCAAATGATCGTAGGTCTCAAGGACATATTCCGCATTATCACCCGAGTGACCTTTGCCTGCGCGCACGTAGGCCAGCATCGCTTCGCGGTCGAGACGCCCGGCGTACTGGCAGTGGAGGCGATCGGCGACATAGGTTAACGCGAGGACGCGCTCGCCGTTTTCAAGCGTGATCGGCGCGGTGCGTTCGAGATAGACGGCCGTTACCTGCTCCCGGTCCCTGAGGTAGCGGATCGTCGTCTCCCGCAGCGCCGGGTCGACCTCGAACGCCACTCCGGGACACGCACCTCCTCGGTCGAGGCCAAGCACTAGCCCCGGCCGGTCCGGCGAACCGCGATAGACATGCGAAAAGACGCACAGGCTTCTCCGCCAGCCGCGCAGCGTCGCCTTGCACCGACGCATGTAGGCGAATCCTGGCCGCCACATTAGCGACCCGTATCCGAATACCCAGAGGCTGCCGTCCGAAATTGGAGCGGGCGCGGCTGGCGCCGTCACGACACCGGCTCGTCCGTCTCGGCGCTGCGCCGGCCGAAATCCGGCGCCGTCGTCTCCTGGCCTTCAGCGACAATGCCTCGCCGGATTGCTCGCGTGCGGGTGAACAAGGCAAACAGCCCGTCGCCGTCGCCGCGGCGGATCATCCGCTGCAATGCCGTCAGGTCTTCGCTGAATTGGCCGAGCATTTCCAGCACCGCGTCCCTGTTGTGCAGGAACACGTCGCGCCACATCGTCGGGTCGGAGGCGGCGATCCGGGTGAAATCGCGAAATCCGCCGGCCGAGAACTTGATCACCTCCGAGCGCGTCACTTCTTCGAGATCGGCGGCCGTGCCAACGATGTTATAGGCGATAAGATGCGGGACATGACTGGTGATCGCCAGCACGAGGTCGTGGTGGCCCGCGCTCATGATTTCGACATGCGATCCCAGCGCTTCCCAGAACGCCTTGATCTTCGCCACCGCCTGCTCGTCGGCCCCCTCGGGGGGCGTGAGAATGCACCACCGGTTCACGAACAGGCTGGCGAATCCAGCGTCCGGCCCTGACTGCTCGGTCCCTGCGACCGGATGCGCCGGCGCCAGGCGCGCATGGTCTGGCAGCAAGGGCCCGAGGGCGGAAATCACCGCGCCTTTGACCGAGCCGACGTCCGAAACGATCGTCCCAGGCCTCAGCGCCGGCGCAATGGCGCTCCCGACCGCGACGTAGGTCCCGATCGGCACGCAGAGAATGACGCAATCGGCCCCACCCACGGCCCGAGCGGGATCGTCGGTGACGACGTCACCGAGCCCCAACGCCTTCGCTCGCTCCAAGACTGGGACCGAATGGTCCGCGAGGACAATGCGGCGGGCCGCGTTGCAGCGTTGCGCGGCGCGCGCGATCGAGGAACCGATCAGGCCAACGCCGATAATCGCCAGCTCGTCGAAAATCGGCTCGGCGAGAGGGGCTCCAAGCCGCTCAATCACCTTCACCCCGCATAAACGCGGCGAGCGCGGCGGCGACGCCCCTGTTGGCCTCCTCGCCGCCGACTGTCAGCCGAAGCGAATCCGGGAGCCCGTAGGCCGCGACTGCCCGGAGGATGAAGCCGCGCGCGCTGAGGAACGCATCCGCATCTGAGGCGGTGCGCCCAGATTCCTTGGGGAATGTCAGCAGAAGGAAATTCCCGACGCTTGGCGTGACCCCGATCCCGAGCTCCGCGATCGCTTCAGCGAGCCAAGGGAGCCACCGTGAATTGTGTGCGAGCGCACGTTCGATATGGGCGACGTCCTCAAGGCTGGCGACCCCTGCGGCCTGCGCCGCCCCATTCAGATTGAATGGCCCGCGGACTCGGTTCAACGCGTCGAGAATATGGGCCGAGCCGTAGGCCCAGCCGATGCGCAAGCTGGCAAGGCCATGGATCTTCGAGAATGTCCGGGTCATCACGACGTTGTCGAAGGTCGAAGCAAGCTCGAGGCCGGCCGCATAATCGTTGCGGGTCACGTACTCGGCATAGGCCGCATCGATCACCAGCAGCGTGTGCGCCGGCAGGCTGGCGTGCAGCCGCTTGACCTCAGAGAAGGGGATATAAGTCCCGGTCGGGTTGTTCGGGTTGGCGAGATAGACGATCTTCGTGCGAGCGTTGGCCTTCGCCAGGATCGCGTCCACGCTCGCCGTCTTGTCCGTCTCTTTCGCCACCACAGGCACGCCGCCGGCCGCACGGATGCAAATCGGATAGGTCAGAAAGCCGTATTGGCTGTAAAGGCCTTCATCGCCGGGATGCAGAAAGACGTGGGCCAGCAGCGCGAGCAGCTCATCGGAGCCGTTGCCGCAGATGATTCGGGCCGGATCGAGGCCGTATCGATGGGCGATCGCCTCTCGAAGCGCCGTCGAGGCTCCGTCCGGATAGACCTCCAGCATACCGGCCAGCGCACGCACGGCCTCGATGGCCTTGGGCGACGGCCCGAGGGGTGATTCGTTGGACGAGAGCTTGTGGACCCTTTCCACACCGGCGACTCGGCTCTTGCCCGGCACGTAGGGGTCGATCGCCAGGATTTCTGGGCGCGGCTGAGGCTTGAGGACAGAATGGGAGGCCATGGCGGGTCCGATTAGCCTCAATTCGCCCGTTTGTGCAACGCCGAGGCGTCGAACCGATCCGCGTGCGCGCCGACCTCCGACCCACGCACATCGGCGCCGCCCGCCGCCCGCAGCGCCTCACTCACCGCATCCGCTGCGAGGTTCCCCGGTCGCGCCACCAATAAGGCAAGCCCCATCCGGTTGGCGGCGGAGCCGATGACTTCCGCGCCTACGCTGTGCAGTGCGCCCGGAATGTCAGCCCGCCAGCGGTCGAGCGTCACCGACTCGAGCACGACCTCGCGCGCGGCTCCGTCCACCAACGGTCTCGAGATCACGAACACCGGCAGCCCTGCGGGGTGATTCGCGCGCTCCACGAATGGCAGCCGAGCGATGATTTTGGGCGCTTCCGGCGGCACAAGCTCTGTCCACCACGCGCCGGCGCCGGGACCGCCATCGAGCGCAAACATGCCAAGATCGCCGCCCAATTCGCCGACCGCACGGATCACATCCGCGGCGCCCATGTGCTGTACGCACGGAACCGTGAAACCAAAATGAAACCTCGCCGAGTTGCGCATCCCGGCGTCGCCTCCGGACACGTCGATGTGCACATTGTAGGGCGCCTGGACATAGGTGAATGTTGAGATGATCACCCGCCATATGCTTTCGACCGTATCGAGCGGCAGACGGCCTCGATGCCGCTCAACAATGGCGCGCATCATGGCGGCTTCGCGCGCCGGCCGGAACGCCGAACCCCCTCCCTGACGCGTCTTGATCTCGATCAAACGATCAATGACGTGTCCCCGCTCGATCAGAAGCTCATGCATTTCCGCATCAATGCGGTCGATCTCGACCCGCAGGTCGGCGAGGGTCGGCTTCGGCTTTTGCGACACGGGCGACCCTCTCCTTTCGGGGCGCTGTCTTGGCTGACATTCCGCTCATGCCCGAGGGCTGCAGCAGACCGGCTTACGTGTTCATGGACTCAAAGAAATTTGCGTTCGTTTTCGTCTCGCGCAGCTTGCCGAGCAGGAACTCGATCGCGTCGACCGTGCCCATCGGATTGAGAATGCGCCGGAGGACGTACATTTTCTTGAGGATATCGGGCGGCACGAGCAGTTCCTCCTTCCGGGTTCCGGACCGCGTGATGTCCATCGACGGGAAAGTGCGCTTGTCGGCGACCTTGCGATCGAGAATGATTTCCGAGTTGCCGGTGCCTTTGAACTCTTCAAAAATGACTTCATCCATACGCGAGCCGGTATCGATGAGCGCGGTGGCGATGATCGTGAGGGAGCCGCCTTCTTCGATGTTTCTCGCCGCGCCGAAGAAGCGCTTCGGCCGTTGCAGAGCGTTGGCGTCGACGCCGCCGGTCAGAACTTTCCCGGATGACGGCACAACCGTGTTGTAGGCCCGTCCCAGCCGCGTGATCGAGTTGAGCAGAATGACCACATCCCGCCCGTGCTCGACTAGCCTCTTGGCCTTCTCGATGACCATCTCGGCGACCTGAACGTGGCGGACCGCGGGTTCATCAAAGGTCGACGACACCACCTCGCCTTTGACCGATCGCTGCATGTCCGTCACTTCTTCCGGGCGCTCGTCGATGAGAAGGACGATCAAATAGCATTCCGGGTGATTGGCGGTGACCGACTGGGCGATGTTCTGCAACAGCACCGTCTTGCCGGTGCGCGGCGGCGCGACGATGAGCGCCCGCTGCCCCTTGCCGATGGGCGCGACGATATCGATGACCCTCGCCGACATATCTTTGCGGGTGGGGTCTTCGACTTCGAGCCGCAGGCGTTCGTCGGGATAGAGCGGCGTCAAATTGTCGAAGTGGACTTTGTGCCGCGTCTTTTCCGGGTCCTCGAAATTGATCGCGTTGCATTTCAGCAGCGCGAAATAGCGTTCTCCTTCCTTGGGACTCCGGATCACGCCTTCGACCGTATCGCCGGTCCGCAACCCCAGCCGCCTGATCTGCGAGGGCGATACATAGATATCGTCGGGACCGGGAAGATAGTTAGCGTCGGCCGAGCGCAGGAAGGCGAATCCATCTTGCAAGATCTCGACCACGCCCTCGCCGATGATTTGCACATCGACGCTGGCCAGCTGCTTGAGAATCGCGAACATCAACTCCTGCTTGCGCATCGTCGATGCATTTTCGACGTCGTTCTCCTCGGCGAACGCCAACAGCTCAGTCGGAGACTTCTGCTTTAATTCCTTGAGTTTCATTTCCCGCATTGGCGGACCTTTAGCTCGGACTTGCGGCCCTTGGGCCCGCAAAGTCACAGACGTGATGGAAGATGGCGCTGACGTTTCGACGCGGCGTTCAGTCGTGTCAGGTTGCCGCGACGAAAGTTGGATCGGGCGATCCGGCGCCGTAAGATTCCCGTGCTGACGGGTGGCGCAGGTTCATAGTCGTATTCGAGAAAAGTTTCAACGGCCTTTTGCCGCCCTCCGCGGCCAACGCTCAAAAAGGCCTAAAATGGCTTTACGACCGCCAGGATTACGATCAGAATCATGAGCGCTGTCGGAACCTCATTCAAGACTCGATAGAACTTGGCCGAGCGCTCATTGGCGTCTGCGGCGAAAGTACGCACGCAACGCGCAAGGTAGCCGTGCAGGCCGCCGAGACCGAGGACCAGCGCGAACTTGGCCTGGAGCCAAGGCGCCTGCCAATATCCGGTCAGAATCGCGAGGATGATCCCGGTTGCGAGTACCAGAATCATCGACGGATTGACGATCGCCTTGAGAAGCCTCCGCTCCATGAGCTTCAGGGTTTCCGAAAGATCTGACCCTTTGGGCGCATCGGCGTGGTAAACAAACAGCCGAGGAAGGTACAGCATCCCGGCCATCCAGGCGATGACCGCGATAACGTGCAGCGCCTTAACCCAGAGAATCATAGAGAGCTTCGCAGCGACAAACCACCCGTCCGCCCTTCGAACGGCTAGTGGGACTAACCGCCAAGCCCGGTCCGGCGCAAGTCGCAGTCTTAAGTCGCTGGCAAAGAGAGAATTCTAAGATAGGAATCGATTCCTATTTATTAAGGCATGGTTTGCACACAATCGGCGCTATCCAAAGAACCGAAATCTGGTGAACCGACTCGAAGGCCCAGGGACCAGAGCCGGCGACTCACGGCAACTGACGTTCTGTAAGGAATTTGTTGGCCATAGCAAATATCGAGGGCGCATTGTTGTATTTATCCCCACAATTGGTACCGGGCTACGCGACTGCGAGGAATTTGTCCCGAACCGGACGCCTGTGAGTTATCGATCGCGCTCTGTCGCGGGTCCGGCGGCAAGGCATGGCCGGCGCCCCGACTTTCCACGCCTGTCCACAGGAGCCGAGGCCAGTTATAACCAGCCGCGAGTTCCATCCCCGGGGACCGCATTGGGCCGCAGTTATTTTCATCTCCACCTGGTCTCGGACTCCACCGGCGAAACGCTGATCGCCGCCTCGCGCGCCGCCTCGGCGCAATATCAAGGCGTCGCCTCGATCGAACACGTCTATCCGTTGGTGCGCACACCGGCGCAGCTCGATCGGGTGATTGCTGAAATCGAGAACGCGCCGGGAATCGTCCTCTTTACTCTTGTCGACTCCGATCTCTCCAAGCGGCTTGAAGAAGGGTGCGAAGCATCGGGTTCCCCGTGTCTGTCGGTCCTGAGCCCGATCTTGATCTTGTTCAAATCTTATCTCGGTCAAAACTCCACGCCGCGCGCCGGGGCGCAGCACATGCTTAACGCCGAATATTTCAAACGGATCGATGCGCTCAATTTCAGCATGTTGAGTGATGATGGACAGGCGGCAGAAAACCTGGATCACGCGGATATCGTTCTCCTCGGAGTGAGTCGCACTTCGAAGACCCCCACCAGCATCTATCTTGCAAATCGCGGCTACAAGACTGCAAATGTCCCGATTGTGCCGCACGTCCCGCTGCCGGGAGGGCTCGATCACCTTCGCCGTCCGCTCGTCGTCGGTCTCGTTGCCTCCGCGGATCGAATCGTGCAAATTCGCCAGAACCGCCTTCTCTCGCTCAATGCGGATTCGCAGACCGAATATGTCGACCGGACCGCGGTCGCTGAGGAGGTCGCGGCGTCGCGCCGCCTGTTCGCGGAACGCGGCTGGCCGACAATTGATGTGACCCGTCGGTCGATTGAAGAAACAGCGGCGGCGGTGCTCGATCTCTATCGCGCGCATCGACTCAAGTTCATCGCGGAGGGCTGATGGCGATTGAGGAAATCGGGATTTTGCCTCGAAGTCCGACGGTCGCGACTTCTGTCTGGCGCGGGGCTCAGCCATTGATTTTGGCTTCGAAGAGCCGTAGCCGCCGGGCACTTCTGTCAGCCGTCGGACTTCTGCCTGAGGTCGTGGCCGCCGAGGTCGACGAGCGCGCCCTCGAAGATCGGCATCTCGCGTATGGCGATTCGCTTGAAAGTCTGGCCGGCGAATTGGCGCGGGCCAAGGCGACCGCCGTCAGCGCGACCCGGCCCGACGCCTTTTGCCTCGGCGCCGATCAGACACTGACGCTCGAGGGGGGAATCATCCACAAGTCCTGGGATTTTGACGAGGCTGCGCGATCGCTGGCCGCGCTCTCAGGCAAGACGCATCGCTTGACCTCCGCTTTCTGCGTCGCCCGCTCCGGGCAGTCGCTGGTCGTCGACAGCGATCATGCGGACCTTCAAATGCGGCCGCTCGATCCGGTTACGATTTCCCGCTATCTAGATCGAGTCGGGCCGTCGGCGTTCGATTCCGTAGGCGCCTATCAGGTCGAGGGTCTCGGCGCGCATCTGTTCGATCGCATCGAAGGTGAACATTCCGTTGTTCTCGGACTACCCGTGCTCAAGCTGCTTGCTTGGCTGCGGCGCGAAAACCTGATCTCGCTATGATCGCGAATCGTGCGCCTCGCGCGGGCGTTGCCGGCTGGCCAGTGGACCACTCCCGGTCGCCGACGATACATCGTCACTGGCTGAAGGAGATGGGGCTGCCGGCAAGCTACGAAAGGTTTGCCGTCCGTCCGGGAGAATTTCATCAGTTCGCGCGCCAGATTGGCCACGACGAGCTTGTTGGCGCCAACGTGACGGCGCCGCACAAGGAAGCAGCCTACGGTCTCTGCGACCGGCGAACCCCGGTCGCCGCCGCTCTCGGGGCCGTGAACACGTTGTGGCGAGAGGACGGGCTTCTGTGGGGCGACAACACCGACGTTGTCGGCTTTCTGGCCAATATGGATGATAGCGCGCCCGGATGGGCGGGGCGAGCGGGATCGGCGGTCGTCGTCGGCGCTGGCGGCGCCGCGCGGGCTATCGTCTACGCCCTTATCTCGCGCGGATTTCAACGCATCGCGGTCGTCAACAGAACACAAGGTCGAGCCGAGGCGCTCGCCGCGCATTTTGGCGGCGCGGCGCAGGCGAGGTCTTGGACTCGATTGACCACGGAGCTGACGGGCGCGGATCTGCTCGTCAACACGAGCACCCTCGGCATGGCCGGACAACCGCCGCTCGTCGTCGACCTGGGCCCGCTCTCCGAACGGGCGGTCGTCGCCGACATTGTCTATGTTCCGTTGCGCACCCCGCTCATCGATGCTGCGACCGCGCGCGGCTTGCGCGCCGTGGAGGGGTTGGGCATGCTCCTCCATCAGGCGGCGCCGGCTTTCGCTCGTTGGTTCGGCCAGCGCCCGACGGTAACGCCAGCGTTGCGCGCCATCCTCGAGGCGGAGGTCCTTGCGTCCGCGAAGGAGGCGCCGTGATCGTCGTCGGACTGACGGGCTCGATCGCGATGGGGAAATCAACCGTAGCGGCAATGTTCGCCGAATTCGGCGTCCCGACGTTCAACGCCGACGACGCAGTGCGAGACTTCTACGCCGGCGATGGCGCGCAATCGGTCGAGGCGGCCTTTTCGGGCGTCATGGTCGAGGGAAAGATCGACCGCGAACGCCTCGCTGCGCGTGTTTTGGGTGACGCTAATGCGCTGCGACGGCTTGAAGATCTGGTGCATCCCGCAGTCGCCAAGGCGCGCGTTCAGTTCCTGGAGCGCGCCGCGGCCGAGGGCCGCCGGATGGTGATCGTCGATGTACCGCTGCTTTTTGAAACCGGCGGAGATTCGGATGTCGATCTCGTGGTCGTCGTCAGCGCGCCGGAATCCATTCAGCGGGCGCGCGCTTTGGCGCGCAAGGGCATGACCGCGGCCAAACTCGAGGCCGTCCTAACGCGCCAGATGTCGGATGCGGAAAAGAGGCGCAGGGCACATTTCATCATCGACACCCGCGGCAGCCACGCGTTGACGCGCGCCGGCGTGGCTCAATTCATGCGCGCTGCCGCAGCGCTTGCCGGAGATCGACGCCGCGATGCGTGAAATCGTACTCGACACGGAAACGACCGGGCTCAGTCCAGCCGATGGGCACCGGGTGGTGGAAATTGGCGCGGTCGAGATCGTTCACCAGGTTCAGACCGGAAAGGTCTATCACGCCCTCATCAATCCGGAGCGCGACGTTCCCCTGGACGCGGCGCGCGTTCACGGCCATACGGCCGCCGTTCTCAAGGACAAGCCGGTCTTCGCCAGCATCGTTGATGAATTTCTTGCCTTTATTGGCGACGCCAAGCTCGTCATCCACAACGCCGATTTTGATGTGCGCTTTATCAACGCGGAATTGACGAGGCTCGGACGCGAAGCGATCGGCGTGGATCGCGTTGTCGACACGCTGACGTTGGCGCGCAGGAAGCACCCCGGACAGCCGAACAGCCTCGACGCTCTGTGCGATCGCTACCGAATCGATCGCTCGCGGCGGGTGAAGCATGGCGCATTGCTCGACGCGGAGATTCTGGTCGAGATCTATTGCGAGCTGGCCGGCGGCCGGCAGCGCTCCCTCGCCTTCAGCGACGCTGAAGAACCTGCCGCCCCTTTCGCCGTTCTGCTCCCCTCCGGCTTGGGCGCGAGGCTACGCAGGCGATCGCCGGTCGAAGGCGAGGAAGCGAGCGCTCACGCGCGCTATATTCAGACACTTGGCGACAATGCGATCTGGTTTCTTTACCTTCCCCGGCCGATCTGAACTCAGCCGCGGCGAAAGGGTCAGGCGGTTCGCTGTTGCTGCTGACCGCCGGCCGCGGCCAAACGTTGCAAATAGAGCGTTTGAAAATCGATCGGATCGATATAGAGCGGCGGATAGGAGCCGCCCCGCACCGCATCGGCGATGATTTGGCGGGCGAAGGGGAACAACATTCGCGGCCCTTCGATCATGACTATAGGTTGAACCTGCTCCGGCGGAAAGTTCTCGACCCGGAACACGCCGGCATAGTTGAGCTCGAACTTGAACATCGTATCGGCGCCCTGGCCCGCGCCACCCTCAAGCATGAGGCTCACCTCGAAATCCGAGGGAGCGAGCTGACGAGCGTTCACGTTGATCTGGATCGAGATGTTGGGAGCCGTTTGCTGCGGGCCCAGGGTGCGCGGCGCGTTGGGATTCTCGAACGACAAATCTTTCGTATACTGGGCGAGAATCGAAAATTTCGGGCCGGTCTGCGGCGCTTCGGCGCCGTTGCCGTTCTGATCAGGCATCGTCAACTGCTCCCTGCGCCGCGAGCCCGAACGCATCCTGGCGATCGTTGGGGCGATCCAAACGGACTTCGGCGTCGCCTAGCATGGCCCCCGAAGGCAAACAAGCGCGGGCCGGAGAAGGCGGTCATCGCATCGCGCTGACCCGCTTGAACAATGCAAGGTCGGCGTAACCGTCGGGCGCAAGACCATTATGCTCCTGATAAGCGCGCACCGCCGAGCGCAGCGCGTCGCCGACCTTTCCATCAATCTCGCCGACGTCGTAGCCCATCTTCTTGAGTTTGGCCTGAAGTCTTTGGGTTTGGGCTGCGGTCAACGGATGGTCCTCGGTCGGCCATTGCGCGACAAGGCCCCCGCCGGCCTCGACCGCGTCTCCAAGCAACGTCACAGAGAGAGCGTAAGCTGTTGAATTGTTGTAGGCTTTGATGACGTCGAAGTTGCTGGTGACGACGAACGCCGGTCCCTTGAGTCCGGCGAGGATCATCAGCCTCCCTTCGCCCTTTTCAGGCCACGGCGCGCCGCCGGCTCTCTCGACCCCGCGAGCGGCGAACGAGGAAAAGGGCGCCGGGGACGACGAATCCGCGTCTTTGAGCGCGAAGTCGGCGGGCAGACGCACCTCGAAGCCCCAGGGCAAGCCCCCGGTCCAACCATGCTTGGCCAGATAATTCGCGGTCGAGCCGATGGCGTCGGCTTCGCTGGTCCAAATGTCGCGTCGGCCCTGTCCGTCGAAATCGACGGCGTAGGCAAGATAGCTCGACGGCATGAACTGCGTCTGTCCCATTGCGCCCGCCCATGAGCCGAGCATCGCGGTTGTAGCGACGCCGCCTTGCTCGAGGATGGCGAGGGCCGACAGCAATTCGTCGCGGAAGTAGTCGCCGCGAAAGCGAACATAGGCGAGGGTCGCCAGCGCCCGAATCACATTGTATGATCCGACATAGTCGCCAAAATCAGTCTCCAGACCCCAGATCCCGAGGATGACGTCTTCGTCCACGCCGTAGGTCTCTTTGGCTCTGGCAAGCCAGATGCTTACGCCGTCCGCCTTGGCGCGGCCGCGCTCGATGCGGTCGGCCGACACGGCGCTGGCGACGTAGCCCCAAATCGGACGTACGAACTCCGGTTGCGCTTCGGTCATGGCGACCACCTTTGGATCGAAGGTGACGCCGAGAAAGGCGACATCGAAAATGCGGCGGGAAACCCCGCGCTCCTCGGCAAGCGGCCAGAGCGCCGCGATGAATTCCCGGAAGGGATCGCGATGGGAATGGACTGGTCGCCCGCCGGGGGCGGCGCTCGCGGAGAAAGCGAGGCCAGTCAGGCCAACCGCGGCGACGCAGATTCGCAGGAGCGCCAGAACGGGCAAGGCCTGCGCGCGCCCCTTGACCGGCGGAGTCGGAGTCGCAGACGTCAACTCTTGATCTCGTCGGGACGGGGCATGGACACGATATTGTAGCCGGCGTCGACGAAATGGACCTCGCCTGTCACGCCGTCCGAGAGCGAGGAAAGCAGGTAGAGTGCGGCCCCGCCGATATTCTCGATCGTCACTGTGCGCCGAAGCGGCGAATGGGCGCGCTGGAAATTGAACATGAAACGCGCATCCGCGATTCCCGCGCCGGCCAACGTGCGGATTGGTCCAGCGGAGATCGCATTGACACGAATGTTTTCCGGACCGAAGTCCGCGGCCAGGTAGCGTACGCTTGCTTCCAACGCCGCCTTTGCAACCCCCATCACATTATAATTGGGCACGACGCGCGTCGCGCCGCCGAAGGTGAGCGTCAGCATCGCGCCGCCGGAGGGCATCATGTTGGCGGCCCGTTTGGCGATCTCGGTGAACGAGAACGCCGATATGACCATGGTCCGAATGAAATTCTCCCGAGTCGTATCCGCATAGCGACCCTTTAGCTCGTTGCGATCGGAGAATCCGATGCAATGGACCAGAAAATCAAGGCCGCCCCACGCCGTCCCGAGGGCCGAAAATACCGAATCGACCGAGGCCAGATCCTCGACGTCGCACGGAAGGATATGCGCAGAGCCAATCCCCCTGGCGAGCGGGAGGACCCGTTTGCCCAGCGCGTCGCTCTGGTAAGTGAAGGCCAGTTCGGCCCCCTCTTCCGCCAACGCCTTGGCGATCCCCCAGGCGATCGAATGGTCGTTGGCGACCCCCATCACGAGGCCGCGTTTGCCGCTCATCAAGCCCGACCTCATGGCGTACTCATCATTCGAATTTGCGGGGTGGGTTGCAGTGGAGCAGAGACGGGCTCCTTCGGCCTCGCGAAGCAGAGCGGCCAAGATCCGGAACTCAAGCGTCTACGTGCTTGAATATGAGGGTCGCGTTGGTTCCGCCAAAGCCGAACGAGTTGGAGAGCGCCGACCTTAATTTGACGTTGTCGCGACGCGACCGCACGATCGGCATATCCGAGAAAGCGGGGTCAAGCTCGTCGATATGGGCGCTTTCGCAGATGAAGCCGTTTTAAATCATCAGTAACGAATAAATGGCCTCGTGGACGCCGGTGGCGCCTTGGGAATGGCCAGTCAGCGATTTGGTCGCCGATATAGGCGGGCACGTTTCTTCCGAGCCAAAGACTTGGCGTATCGCCTCGATTTCCTTGAGATCGCCGACGGGGGTCGAAGTCGCATGCGGGTTGATGTAGTCAATCGGCACCGTGACCCGGGTAAGCGCCTGACGCATGCACCGCGCAGCGCCCTCGCCGGAGGGCGCCACCATGTCGTGCCCGTCTGAAGTGGCGCCGTAGCCCACGATCTCGCCGTAAATCCGGGCGCGTCGCGCCTTTGCCCGTTCATAATCTTCAAGCACCAGCACGCCTGCGCCGCCCGAAATGACGAAACCGTCTCGGTTCTTGTCATAGGCGCGCGACGCCCGCGAAGGAGTTGCATTGTAAGCCGAGGACATCGCGCCCATCGCGTCAAACAGCACCGCCAGCGTCCAATCGAGTTCTTCACAACCCCCGGCAAACATAATGTCCTGCTTGTCATTGAGGATGTGCTCGTAGGCCGCGCCGATACAGTGGTTCGAGGTGGCGCAGGCGGAGGAAATTGAATAACTGACGCCCTTGACCTTGAACCAGGTGGACAAAGTCGCTGACGCGGTCGAGGACATGGATTTCGGCACCGCGAACGGCCCGACCCGTTTGGGACCCTTGGTGCGGGCAACGTCGGCAGCCTCGACGATCGCCCGTGTCGACGGACCGCCCGAACCCATGATGATGCCGGTCCGCTCGTGCGAGACTTCGTCAGGGCCGAGACCGCTGTCTACGATCGCCTGATCCATGGCGACATGGTTCCAGGCAGTGCCGCCGCCGTGAAAGCGCATCGCCCGACGGTCGACAACTTCTTCGGCGCGCAATGTCGGGGCTCCCTGGACCTGCGAGCGAAAGCCGAGCTCGGCGAACCGCTCGGCGCGTGTAATTCCCGATTTGCCTGCGTGAAGACTGGCGGTGACTTCCTGGGCGTTGTTGCCGATCGACGACACGATGCCCATGCCGGTGACGACGACGCGCCTCATCCTCTCGTCTCCACCGTTGCCCCGCCCGCGCTCCGGTCGATTAGGGTAAGCCCGCGTTAGAGGGACTGAATAGACCGACGCGGATGTCCTTCACCTCGTATATCCGTCGGCCGTCGCCTTCCAACCACCCGTCGGCCACACCAAGGATCAACTTGCCTCTGAAGACACGCTTGATGTCCACGCCGTACACGACTCTTTTTATCGTTGGGAGCACCTGGTCGGCGAATTTCACTTCGCCGACCCCGAGCGCGCGGCCGCGCCCCGGCAGTCCGAGCCAGGCGAGGAAGAATCCGGTCAATTGCCATAGCGCGTCCAAGCCGAGACATCCCGGCATCACCGGATCGCCCTTGAAATGGCAATTGAAAAACCAAAGGTCCGGATTGATGTCGAATTCGGCGCGCACCTCGCCCTTGCCGTTAGCCCCTCCGGTTTCGGAAATCTCGCTGATCCGATCGAACATCAACATCGGCGGCAAAGGCAGCTGAGCATTCCCTGCTCCGAACAATTCGCCGCGACCGCAGGCGATAAGGTCCTCATATGTGAAACTCGTGGGCCGTCAATTCATCTGCGCGGCCTGCCCCCGGATCGCGCCACGCGCGGTAGCCTCAACCCGGCTTGGTATCACAGGCGCCTGCTCATCAAAAGCGTTCCTCCGCTGGCGGGGCCTGGCTTGGGGAGATCATCCGCCGCGCCCGTCGTAGCGAAGCGCCCTTTTCCAAGCCGGATGACTATGGCCGCGAGCGTGGGGGAAAGGTCAATATGGCGGAAAATCGGCTGAGGCGATCAGACCTTCGCTGGTCAGCACGGTCCATCTCCCTCCTCTGAGTTCGATCCGCTCCACCCGCCCGGCCCCTGGGAGAAAGTCTCCCCGGCGGACTTCCTGCTGTCCAAAGCGCCCGCCGATCAGGGCGACGTCGCTCCGGGCGTCGAGGACGATATATCCGTGTAGCAGAGGTCTTGGCCGTTCAATCGATCCCGTCGTATCCATGGAAACATTGGCGCCAGACTTGAGCGAGGCCGGGGGCTGCGCCCCTTGCCCGGGCTGGGTCGGAATCGGGAGCGGCGGGACGATCCTTTTCTCGAGCTTGTCGACGCGGGTGGAAAGCTCAGCCGTCAACGTGCTTGCTTCGTGGTCCACGCGCTCATTCAGCTTATCGACTTTTGCGCTCGCTTCATTGTCCAGCTTATCGACGCGCTGGGAGAGCTGCGACAGGGCGGAGTTGAACTCGCGCGCCGAAACGACGGTTGACTTCATGTCGCCAACCGACCGGCGCAGATCGGCGACGTCTTCATGCGATTTGGCGGCGTCGATGGCGTCGAGACGAACTTTCAGCGAGCGGACGGTCTGGGCCAACGACTCGGTTTCGTTTGTGCGCTCAGCCAGGATGCCCGCTTGCTGACGGTCCTCCCAGGCCAGTGCGCCGGCTACCGCAACGACGACCCCAAGCGCCGCCACGGCGGCCAAGGCGAATCTGGACGAAAAAAGCCCCTCCGATCGATGCGGTTCGGGTCTTGGGGCCGATTTAGCTTCTGGATCCGGGGCAATGAGGAGGAGGTCGTGGGAGGGACTCGGCGGCCAACGATCCCCCGACCCGGGGCCGATGCTCAAATCCTTGCTATGGCTCATCAACCGATATCCGCGCGACGAGGTGTTTCTTCCATTCTGCGCCAACGGGATTAATGAACTGTTGACCATCGCGCAGCGGCCAGACGGAAATCCGCGGCGCTCGAATGCTTTAAGCCAATGCCCAACGGGATGACGGGGTCATGCCGAACAGGCGCCGCCGGCGGGGATCAGCCGCAGCATCAAGACCCACAGGCCTTAGCTCAGGAGAGAGCGCCAAGCCTAAGCTCCGCGGCGTCGGCGCGAATCCGCTCGATCATCGCGCGCACTCCGTTCGAGCGCTGCGGCGTCAGATGCTGCTCGAGGCCGAGCGCGCGAAAGGCGCTGAGCGCGTCGACGGCAAGAATCTCCTTCGGCGTTCGGTCGGAAAAAAGCGCAAGCGCGATCGCGATCAGCCCCCGCACCAGATGGGAGTCGCTGTCGCCGCGATAGTGCATGGTGTTTCGACCGTCGGCGGTTGTCTTGGGCTCATATTCCAACCACACCTGACTAACGCAGCCCCGAACCTTGTTGGCGTCATTGTGGGCGCCCGGGCTCAGCGGCTCGAGCGCATTGCCCAGTTCGATGACGTAACGATATCGATCCTCCCAGTCATCGAGGGAGGCAAAATCGTCGCGTATGG
Source organism: uncultured Alphaproteobacteria bacterium (assembly GCA_963794155.1). GTDB lineage: Bacteria > Pseudomonadota > Alphaproteobacteria > Rhizobiales > Beijerinckiaceae > Roseiarcus. The sequence continues at coordinate 70,024 of CAWCCX010000022.1, forward strand.
CATCGATCGTCGACAACGAGAATCCGCCGTGTCTGTCGGTCCGACACCTTATATGGTTAGCCGTCGGCAGTGAAACAGCGCAATGTCGGTCGGATTTCGCGGAGACGGGCCAGTGCGGCGGCTCCGCTTGTTTTCTTTGCGCTCGAGCACCGGTCGGCCAATCCGGCGGGTATTTCGCGAAGGCAATTGGTCGCACAGAGCCCAGCCGCGCCCTCCACGGCGGACTTCCAGGCATTTTTGTTCTGGAGCGGAGGCGGGATCACAGCGCCGGCAAGGGTTCCCAACGGCGAACCAGCCGCGCGAAACGGGGCTGTCGCACTTGGCGCAACGACGATCGGGCTCCCCGAATCGAACGGCATGGCGCTGTAGACCAGCCCGAGCCAGAACGCGCTTTTGACCACGAATCCCATGCCGCCTCCAGCGATCCGGATCATCGCGCTCCCGAGGATAAGGGGAGAACGCTACCGTCCGGTCGAAACTTGTCGTCGAATTGGACGTTCGTGATCCACGGTTCCTTAGGACTTGCAGGGTAGACGGTAAGGAAAACTAAACCATACTGGAGCGCAGGTTCCATCCGCCGCCAAACGGCGTGGAACGCGGTTAAGGATTTAGGATTGATTTAAGTCGCAGCTGCGATGTTGACGAAACGACTTGGAGGCCCGGGTTTTTTGCGTCCCAATCGTCCGCGGAGCAGCAAAGGATGCTCGGTCGTCAATTGCCGTCGTGGCCCGCGCCCGTGCGCCGAAGGTCTCGAAACGGGGCGGAAAGCATTGCGGCCTGAGGAGTAAGACGTTGAGTATAGCTCTTTCGCGCATCCGCACCAGTTTGCCCCCGCTTCGGGGGCCCGTCCGGCGTTCCGCTCGCGAATCGCTGTGGCGAACGTTGTCCGGGTGGGTGAAAGTTGTGCCTTTGCGCTTTTATCTCGGGGCGGCCATGGCGCTTGTTCTGGTCGGCATCGGTCTTAACGCGCTCGTGTTTCAGCGCGAGCGTCACCCCGCCCCGCTCTTCGGGTCGACCCTGCCGGCGCCGGCGACAGCCGCGCCCCCGGCGCCAAAGCTCCCGAGCCCAGACCATGAGGCGTCGGCCGCGCTGCCTCCGGCCGCCCTTCCGCCTGCCCGGCCGGCCGACGCGCCCGACGGCTCCTCTCCAGCCTCGTCCGATCCGATCACCGATCTCTTACGCGGGGACGCTCGCGCCGATGGGGGGCGCCTAGTCCTCGCCGCGCAAACCGCATTGGTCAAACTGGGCTATCAGGTTAAGGCGGACGGCAACGATGGCCTCGCAACTCAGCAGGCGCTGCGAGATTTCGAGCGCACTCATGGCTTGCCGCTTTCGACCGAGATAACCCCCCGCATAGTCAAGCAATTGAGCATGGCCGCGCGCGCCACAGCGCGCTAGATCCATTGCGACTGCGCTCCGACATATGGGTCGCCGCCTTTTTGCGTCGATGCGCAGTTGAGGGGGCAAGCGCGGTCCTCCGCCGCCGTGGCGCGGCAGAAGCTGGCGCCATTTTCGTGAAAGTCGATCACTTGAACGGCCGCGCGACGCTGTACGGACCGGCGCCCCAGTCCGTGGCTGCCGAGCTGCGGCCGGGGGTCGAGCGGATTTTCGCCCGGGCGCATAACGGGGACAGCATCGATTCGGGCGCGGCGGAAGAACGCCTCAAACGGGAGATCGCGTTCGATCCTGACCTTTGGATCGTCGAGGTCGAGAACGGCGCAGAGGGCGCCTGGCTCGATCTCGCACCCTGACCGACGCATCCCAACCGCGTCCGTCGGCGTCGCTGCAGGAACAGGACCGGAGGCTCGTCGTCAGCGTAATCGGAAGCGAGACCAGCATATTGGTCGAGGGGTCGGCGCCGACAGGGGGCACCAATTTGACTTTAAATTAGACCTCACAATGTTTCCTTCGTCCTTACATGCAGCTTAACCAACAGCTCAACTTCAATCCTATGCTTCACTTGGCGACATTCGAATTAACTAGGTTGAAAGCGGGGAGGGATACTTTCGGCTTGTGTCGGGCGGCATCCAAAAATGAGCTTTGCCGCTGGATAGGGTTCTCGGAGCAGGAGCAAAGAATGTTCAAGTCCATGAAGAATTTCGCCGCCGACGATTCGGGCGCGACCGCGATCGAATATGCGCTGATCGCCTCTCTCATCGCCGTCTTCATCATCACGGCGGTGCAGACCGTCGGCACCAAGGTCAGCACGGTGTTCACCGAGATCGGCAACACCCTCAAGTAAGACGGGTTCCCCGAAGATCGCGTCCTTCGCGCCGGCGCGCCCGCGTCGCCGGCGTGAAGCTCCTTCGTCTCTTGGCAGCGAATAGCGCGCAATGGCTTCGACGCTTCTCCATTTTTCCGCGCTCGCGTTCTTCCCCGCCCTTATGGCGCTATCGGCGTCGATGGATCTGCTGACTTATACGATACCCAATCGTATTTGCGCCGGTCTTGCGTTGGGATATTTTGTTCTGGCCGCCCCCCTCGGCGTTTCGGCCGTGGAGGTGCTTCTCAACCTGTCTTGCGGCTTGGCGATTCTGGCGCTCGTATTCGTCATGTTCAATCTCGGCTGGCTGGGCGGCGGCGACGCCAAGCTGGCGGCGGCCACGGCGGTATGGTTGGGCTGGAGTTCGATCCTCGACTACGGCGTCGCCGCGGCGATCTGCGGCGGAGTCCTGACCTTGATCATCCTTGGCGTCCGGATGGCGCCGCTGCCCCCTGCCCTCGGACGATTGGCCTGGGTCGCGCGATTGCATGACTGCAAATCGGGCGTGCCCTACGGGATCGCATTGGCGGCGGCCGGATTGATGCAATATCCTGGCTCCGGCATCTGGACCGCGGCCGCTTAGGCAGACGACGCGCCGGCCGTTTCGCTTCGGTCGTTTGGTCCATGATTGACAAGTCGTTTCCGAATAGCGCGAGCAGGAACGATAAAATCTTCGTTTGGTCGAAACCAGTTTGCCAGAATTCTGTCAGTCTAAAGTAACGTTTCGTAAGTTGTAGTTGTTCCACTGCGGAACGTCGTCTCAGATACGTAAATATTTTGCCGTATCGTATTCGATACCGAAGATTTTTTACACGTTAATAAGCATTTCGATACTTTCAATTAACCGTACTTTGACGATTGCGATGGCTAAATCGCGCCGGGTGCGGGTCGGCGTCTGGAGGGCCGTCGTTTCATGAATCGGAAGCTGATCATTGTCGGGACCATCGCCGTTCTGGCGTTCGGAGCGACGTATATCTTCCTGGAAAGCGCCCCGAGCTCGGCGCCCAGCCCCGCTGCCGAGGCTCCGCCCAAAGTCGAGGTCGAGCAGGTCCTCGTCGCCAGCCAGGATTTGCCGATGGGATCGGTGGTCAGCGATGGCGCGACAGCATGGCAGACCTGGCCAAAAGCCGCAGTCTCGGAATTCATGATCACCAAGTCGGCGAGACCGGACGCGCTCGAGGACGTGACAGGCGCGATGACACGGGTGGCGTTCATCCGCGGCGAGCCGATCCGGCATGACAAGCTCGTCAAGGCCGGGACTGGCGGATTCATGTCGGCCATTCTGCCGACCGGCAAGCGCGCCGTGGCGATCAAGATCGACAATGGCGGCGACTCCTCGGCCGGGGGGTTCATTCTCCCCAACGATCGGGTCGACGTCGTCCGTCTCGCCCGCGACGAGGATGCCACAAAGGCCCGCGGGGTCGAAGTCATGACGGCGCAGACGATCCTCGCCAATGTCCGGGTCCTGGCGATCGGTCAGAATGTAGAAGAGCAGAACGGCAAAAAGGTCATCACCGGGGCTAACGCGACGCTCGAACTCGATCCGGATCAAGTCAACCTCATCATACTTGCTCAGCAAGCCGGTAATTCGAATCTTCATCTCGCGCTCCGCAGTCTCGTGGATAGCGGCGGGCCAGCCCGGACAGTTGTCGACACCGATGGCGCAGGGAAAAGCGGCCTGACGGTCGTTCGTTATGGCGCCGCGCAGCAGGCCGCTCGGTGAGCCGCGCCCCGTTCCTCCTTTGCTGTCCAGAAACGGAGCTCGCCCCATGACCTCCGATCGCGCCCATGGCCGGCCGACGATCGGCGTCTGGATTGCGGCCGCGCTTCTCGCGATCGCGTCCGTTTCAAACGCCGGCGCTGCGGACTCTACGGATCCGATAAGATTGGGCAGCGTGTTCGACCCGGCGGCGAAGACCCTGCAATTGGGCGTCGGCAAGTCCGTGATCGTCGACCTGCCCGAGGAAGCTGGCGAGATCTATGTCGGCGACCCCAAGATCGCCAATGCGATCGTGCGCTCCGCGCGGAGAGTTTATATTTCCGGCGTCGCCAACGGCCAGACCAGCATTTTCGCGCTCGCGAGAGACGGCCGGAAGATAGCGACCATTGAAGTCTCCGTGGGCCGTGACGTCGGCGAATTGTCCGCCCTGCTCAACGCCGCGATCCCGGGCAACGACGTCCACGTCCGCACCGTGGCGGACAAGATCATCCTCACCGGATCCGTCGCATCAGCCGAAGAAGCTCAGAAGGCGCTCGATATCGCTTCCGGCTTCGTCGACGATTCGCCGGGGCCATCGCCATCCACAGCCGGCGGCGTCTCGATCTCTGTCGGCGGGTCCACTGGTGGAAGCGGGTCGAACGGCTCACCCGGAAACGCCGCCAGCGGGTCGCGTGGAAAGGTGATCAATTCTCTCATCATCCGCGGGCTCGATCAGGTGAGCCTGCGGGTCACGGTGGCCGAGATTCGCCGCGAGATCGTCAAGCAGCTCGGCGTCAACTTGAGCGGGAGCGGGCCGAACGGAAGCTTCACGCTTGAGAATCCATTCGCGATCAACGGGACCATTGCGACCTCCGAGGGGATCCTGAACTGGGTCAAGGGCGGTCAGAGCTTCAGCGCGACCTTGCAGGCGTTCGAGCGACAGGGCGTCGCCCATACGCTCGCCGAGCCGACGGTGACGGCTGTGTCTGGCGAAAGCGCGAAATTCGTCGCCGGCGGTACGGTGCCGATCGTTTCGGGCCAATCCTGCTCAGGCGGGGCCTGCTCGCCGACTCTCGTGCAACAGCCCTATGGCGTGACCCTCAACTTCACGCCAGTTGTCCTTTCGCCAGGCCGGATCCAGCTCAGGATCGCAACTGAGGTTACTGACATCGACTACTCGACCCAGATCTCTTACGCGGGCATCTCGGTTCCTGGTTTCCGCACTCGCAGCAACACGACGACGGTGGAATTGCCCTCTGGCGGCTCCGTCGCCTCGGCGGGCCTCATCAGCACCCAGACAGAGCAAGCAATCAATGGCTTTCCGGCGCTGATGAATCTTCCGGTGCTCGGCGCGCTCTTTCGCTCGCGAGACTATCAGCGCAATGAGACGGAGCTTTTGATCACCGTGACGCCCTACATCGTCCATCCGATCGATCCGAACCAAATCGTTCGGCCTGACCAGAACTATCAGGACGCCAGCGATCCGCAGTCCTGGTTCCTCGGCCGCGTCAACCGCATCTACTCCGCCTCGCAATCCCTTCAGCCAATGCCGGGCTACGCGGGCAAGATCGGATTCATCACTCAGTAGGTCTTGCCGGGCCCGGCCAGCATTTCGACAGAACTTGAGAAAGACAGCTCTCATGGCCCCTCTTCGCAATGAACGACGAACTCGCAGTCTGCCGTCTCAGGATGAGGGTCGCGGTCTGATGCGCCGGAATCGACCGGCTTATAAGTCGCGTGCGCGACGCGCTTTCGCCGCTCGACTGTGGAGCTTGAGTGTCGTCGCCGCCGCCGCTTCCACGCTGTGCGGCTGCGGGACCAACTATGCGTCCTCGGATCCTGCGTTCCCCGGCGACTTTGAGCAGCGTCATCCGATCGTGGTCGCTTCGGGTCCCACAAGCCTTGACGTCTTTGCGGTTGGCGGCGCGCTCGATGCGCGGTCGGTCGAGAACGTTCGCGCCTTCGCCCAGCGGTACCGCCACTATGGCTCAGGCGAGATCGCGATTCTCGGCGCCCGCCGGGACGGCGGCCAATTCGAGAGCCGTTCATGCGATCCGGGTGGCGCTCGCCAGCGCCGGCGTCAATGGCCGCCTCATGTTCGGAACCTATGCGCCTCCGGACGGGGACGCCGCGGCGCCGATTCGTCTCTCGTTCGTGGGCGTGAAAGCGATCGTGCCGACGGCGTGCGGCCAGTGGCCCGAGGACCTCGCTTCGGGATCATCGGTCGAAGGGTGGAAGAATGAGCCATATTCGAACTTCGGCTGCGCCAGCCAGTCGGTGATCGCCGCCCAGGTCGACGACCCACGCGATTTCGTCCAGCCGCGGGCCCTTGAGCCGTCGGACGTCGCCATGCGCACCAGAGCGATCGAGGCCGTCCGCGATGGCCACGATCCGCGCACGCAGTGGACGACAAGTCAAACAGACATGGACGTGAGCCCGATCGGGGCGCAAGTCGGCGCGGGACAATGATGCGATGAAGGCGCTCTACGCCGCCAGTGGAACCGACGTCGAGGCGCCAATGGATCGCCCTGTTGCGCAGATCGATCCGGTGCCGCGCGTATCGATCCAGGTGTTCTGCGAATCGCCCGACATCGCCGCTATCGTCAGCGCCGCGACGTCCGATCGCAGAATGGCCAAAGCGCATATCAAAATGAACACGGGCGGCGCGGCGGCTGCCGTTGAAGCCTACAAGAGCGCGCCGACGCCGAACGTGGTCGTCCTCCAGGCTCCTGGCGGCCGGGAGGCGCTGCTCGAGCAACTCGAAGAGCTCGCGCAATATTGCGACGCCGGGACCAAGGTGGTCGTCCTCGGCAAGCTCAACGACATCGTTCTCTACCGGCAGCTCATGGCCCGCGGGGTCAGCGAATATCTGGTGGCCCCGTTTGGCGTCGTCGACTTCGTTCAGGCGATGTCGCAGCTGTTCAGCGTGCCGGGCGCCAAGCCGCTTGGGCGGGTGATCGCGGTCGTCGGGGCCAAGGGCGGGGTCGGAGCGTCGACCGTCGCTCACAATCTGGCGTGGAGTTTAGCGTCGGTTACCGAGATGGCCACGATCGTCGCGGATCTGGATCTGGCGTTCGGAACCGCCGGGCTCGATTACAACCAGGATCCGCCCCAGGGCGTGGCTGAGGCGGTGTTCGCCCCGGAACGCGTTGACGCCGTGCTGGTCGACCGGCTGTTGTCCAAGTGCGGCGACAATCTCAGTCTGCTTGCCGCCCCGGCCGCTCTCGATCGCGTCCCCGACTTTGCCGAGGCCTCGTTCGACTCGCTCATCGACGCCATGCGGGCGTCGACGCCCTGGATCGTGCTCGATGTGCCCCATCTGTGGTCGAGCTGGGCCCGACGGATTCTGGTCTCGGCCGACGAGGTCATCGTCGTCGCGAACCCCGACTTGGCCAATCTTCGCAACGCGAAAAATCTGATCGACACCGTGAAAGGCGCCCGCCTGCACGATTCCGCGCCGCGGCTGGTCCTGAACGGCGTGGGCTTGCTCAAGCGGCCGGAAATCGGGGCCGCGGAATTCGCCAAGACGGTTGAGACCAGTTCGTCCGCAGTCATTCCGCACGACGCGAAGCTGTTCGGCGCCGCGGCCAACAATGGGCAAATGATCGCCGAAATCGAACCGAACGGCAAAACCGCTCAGGTCTTCGCCGATCTCGCCTCGGCCCTTGCCGGCCGGACAGACGTAAGGAAGCCCAAGCGAGGCGTTCTCGAGCCGCTCATCGCCAGATTCGGGCGGAAAAGAAAATGACATGCCTTCGGGCGGCTCGGGTTGTCTTCGCCGAGCGATCGCAAAAGCGCAAAGGAATTTGAGCGATGTTCGGCAAGCGCGCGAGTCCGGGCCTTGGCGGCCAGCTCGTCGGATCACGCGCCGCCGCGGCGACCACCATCGCCGAACCGCCCAAGGCTCAGCCGGCAGCGAGCCCGCCCGTTCAGACCGAACGACGCTCGGAGACCTATTTTCAAACCAAATCCCTGATCTTTGGCGCCCTGATCGAAGCGATCGACCTTGCAGCGCTGTCCAAGCTCGATCCCGAAAGCGCGCGGGAAGAGATTCGGGACATCGTCCACGAGATCGTAACAATCAAGAACCTGGTGCTGTCGATTGCCGAGCAGGAAGATCTGCTCGACGACATCTGCAACGACGTCCTGGGGTTTGGTCCGCTCGAGCCGCTGCTCGCGCGCGACGATATCGCCGACATCATGGTCAATGGACCGACGCGATGCTTCATCGAGGTCGGCGGCAAGATCCAACTCACCAACGTCCGTTTCCGCGACAACGCGCAACTGATGAACATCTGCCAGCGAATCGTCAGCCAGGTCGGACGTCGGGTCGACGAGGCCTCGCCGATTTGCGACGCCCGCCTGCTCGACGGCTCGCGCGTCAACGTCATCGCGCCGCCTTTGGCGATCGACGGCGCGGCGCTGACGATACGCAAGTTCAGGCGGGACAAGCTTACGCTCGATCAATTGGTTCGATTTGGCGCGATCTCGCCGGCTGGCGCCGAAATCCTGAAGATCATCGGCCGCGTCCGTTGCAACGTCATCATTTCCGGCGGCACGGGCTCCGGCAAGACGACTTTGCTGAACTGCCTGACCAACTACATCGACGTCGATGAGCGAGTCATCACCTGCGAGGATGCTGCCGAGCTCCAGCTTCAGCAGCCCCATGTCGTCCGGCTAGAGACGCGACCGCCGAATCTCGAAGGCGTGGGACAGATCACGATGCGCGACCTGGTCAGGAACTGCCTGCGCATGCGGCCGGAACGCATCATTGTCGGCGAAGTTCGAGGACCGGAGGCTTTCGATCTCCTGCAGGCGATGAACACCGGCCATGACGGGTCGATGGGCACTTTGCACGCGAACTCTCCGCGCGAAGCCCTGAGCCGCATCGAATCGATGATCACAATGGGAGGATACGCGCTGCCGATGAAGACGATCCGCGAAATGGTCACGTCTTCCGTCGACGTGATCATTCAGGCCGCGCGTCTTCGCGACGGGTCGCGACGGATCACCCACGTGACCGAAGTCATCGGCATGGAGGGCGACGTCGCGATCACCCAGGATCTGTTCGTGTTCGAGATTCTGGGTGAAGACGCACAAGGCAGACTGAACGGTCGGCATCGGTCGACCGGGATCGGACGCCCGCGATTCTGGGACCGCGCGCGCATGTACGGGGAAGAGGCCCGTCTTGCCGCAGCGCTGGATATCTCGGAAGTCGCTGACGCGCCTTAGCATTCGAGCAAGAAGAGGGAACTCGCATGGTCAGTCCGATAGCGGTCGCGGGATGTCTGGCGATTGGATTTGGCGGTCTGGCGTTCGCCTTCGTCGGCGGAGACTCACGCGCCGACAAGCGTCTCGCCGCCGTCGCAAGAAGTGACGCGAAGGCGCTGAGCGCGTCCGCGAACGTCGATAAGGCTGCGCGCAAGAAGCAGATCGCCGATGGTCTCCGCGACATCGAAAAGAAGGGAAAGCGACGGGTCAGCCTGGCGGCCCGAATCGATCAGGCCGGACTCTCGATCACGACCCGGCAATTCCTGATCGGAAGCCTTTTTTTTGGCTTGCTGGTCAGCGCCCTTGCTTACGTCGAATCGAAAAGCGCGTTGCTCACGCTTCTCGTCGGCCTGACGGGCGCCCTCGGGCTGCCGCAACTCACGCTCGCGCGTCTGCGCATTCGACGCATCAACAAGTTCATCGCCAACTTTCCGACCACGATCGACATCATTGTCCGCGGCATCAAGTCCGGCCTCCCGCTCGGCGATACATTCCGGATAGCCGCGTCTGAAAGCGCCGAGCCGGTGAAATCTGAGTTTCGCAGGGTCATTGAAGCGTTGTCGGTCGGAATGACCTTGCCCGAAGCTGTCGAGCGGATGGCGCAGCGGGTCCCGATCGCCGAAACGAATTTCTTTTCAATTGTGATCGCCATTCAAGGCAAGTCAGGCGGAAACCTCTCGGAGGCCATGGGCAATCTTTCCCGCGTGTTGCGCGAGCGCAAGAAGATGAAAGGAAAAATCAGCGCCATGTCGATGGAAGCGAAGGCTTCGGCGGCTATCATCGGCGCGGTGCCCTTCTTTGTCGTCGGGGCGCTATACGTTTCGTCACCGAATTACGTGTCATTGTTGTGGACGACAATTCATGGGCGAATGATTTCCGCGATCGCCATTTGTTGGATGGGAATAGGAGTGGCGATGATGAAAAAGATGATTGCCTTCGACTTTTAATCGAGCCAGCGCCGATGCTTGATGAAATTCTCGCCAAATTCTCGGACACGCATTTTCTCGCGATTCTGTTTGCGGCGATCGGCTCGGCCGCGACGGTCCTCACTGCCGCAATGCCTTGGCTTCAGCCCGACACATTGTCGCGCCGGATCAAGGCGGTGAGCTCTGAACGCGAACGCATCCGGGCGCGCGAGCGCGAGCGGCTTCAGGCGGCGCAGAGCAAAAGCTCGCTTCGGGTGAAGCCGAGCGGTCTTGTCAAACAATTGGTCGAAACTCTCAATCTCTCGAGCTGGCTCAGCACCGAAAAGGCCAAAATGCAGTTGGCGATGGCCGGCTTTCGGGGCGCGGGAGCGGAATACGCCTTCCTGGTGTTTCGTCTGGCGGCTCCGATCGCCTTTTTTCTGGTCGTCACCGTCTACGAATTCGTGATCATCAAATGGCATCAGCCGCTTATGATCAAGATCGGGGTCGCGATCGCAGCCAGCTACCTCGGCATCAAGGCCCCGGAGCTCTTCTTGCGCAACAAGACCGTCAAGCGGAAGAAGGAGCTCGAGCGGGCGTTCCCCAACACCCTTGACCTGCTTCTGATCTGCGCCGAGTCCGGCATGTCGATTGAGCATGCGGTGCGGAAGGTCAGTCAGGAAATCGGGATTGAAAGCGTCTCGATGGCCGAGGAAATGGGGCTCCTGGCGGCCGAAATGTCCTATCTGGCCGAGCGGCGGATCGCCTTCAACAATCTGGGCGCGAGGACCGGACTCGAGTCCATCCGCTCGCTGACGACCGTCCTCTCGCAGTCGGAGCGCTATGGCACGCCGCTCGGCGCGGCGCTTCGGGTTCTCAGTCAGGAGAGCCGCGATCAACGCATGACCAGGGCGGAGAAAAAGGCTGCGGCGCTGCCCCCGACCCTCACGGTGCCGATGATCCTGTTCTTCCTCCCCGGCCTCTTCGCCGCCATCCTGACCCCGGCCATGATCCAGATCAACGGGTGGAATTAGCGGCGTCTCCCGAAACAGCCGAAACCTCGCTCAACCCAGTTGGGTTTCGGATCCAATGCTTCGCATGAACGGACCTGGCCGGGTTCGCCAGCAAGGCCCCCACTCGACCGAAGCGGCGCCGGCCGAGGCGCCGTGGTTTCAGGTTGCGCCGCCTGGCTGGCCGGCGCATGATTCGAATTCGTGGCGCAACGTTCAGAAACATCCGCTCCGGCGATTGTCTCGCCGCCGCATGATGCTGCTCGCTCAGGCGCGGTCATGCATCGCCCGCAGGCGGCCTATTCGTCCTATCTCGACGGATTGAATGAAGAGCAGCAGCGCGCGGTCGAAGCGCTCGACGGGCCGGTCCTCATTCTCGCTGGCGCAGGCGTCGGCAAAACCCGCGTCCTCACCGCGCGAATTGCGCACCTTATCACCTCGGGCCGCGCTCGCGCCCATGAAATTTTGGCGGTGACGTTCACCAACAAGGCGGCGCGGGAGATGCGGGTGCGCGTCGCCGCGTTCACCGGATCCGAGCAGGCCATGCCGTGGCTTGGCACTTTCCACTCGGTCGGCGCCAAGATCTTGCGAATGCATGCCGAACTTGTGGGCTTGAGACCAAATTTCACCATCCTCGACTCCGATGACCAGCTCAGGCTGCTCAAGCAAGTCCTTGAGGCGGAAAATCTGGATGACAAACGCTGGCCGGCGCGAGCCCTGGCGAATCTCATCGATGGATGGAAGAATCGAGGCCTCGACCCCGAGCACGCGCCGGCGAGCGAGGCGGCTCTATTCGCTGGCGGCCGGGGCGCAGCCCTCTACGAGAGCTACCAGGCTCGCTTGAAAGCCCTCAATGCGGTCGATTTCGGCGATCTCTTGCTCGAGCCGCTGCGGCTCATGCGCGAACATGACGATATTCTCGCAACGTTCCGGCGGCGCTTCCGCTACATCCTGGTTGACGAGTACCAGGACACCAACGTCGTTCAGTATCTTTGGCTCCGCCTCCTCGCCCAGACGAACGGCAATCTGTGCTGCGTGGGCGACGACGATCAGTCGATCTACGCCTGGCGCGGCGCCGACGTCGAAAACATCCTGAGGTTCGAGCGGGACTTTCCCGGCGCAAGGGTGATCAGGCTCGAGCGAAACTATCGCTCCGGCGGCCACGTTCTCGCGGTCGCATCGGGACTGATCGCGCATAACCGCGGTCGTTTGGGAAAGACCCTTTTCACCGACAAACCGCCGGGTGAGCGGCCGACGGTGACCGAGGCCTCGGACGGCCAGGAAGAGGCGAGGCTGATCGGCGAAGAGATCGAGGCCCTCCAGCACAAGGGCGTTTCCCTCGACGAGATTGCGATCCTGGTGCGCGCCTCGTTCCAGATGCGCGAGTTCGAGGAGCGGTTCATCGCCCTGGGTCTGCCGTACAAAGTCATCGGCGGCCCGCGCTTCTACGAGCGGGCGGAAATTCGCGACGCGTTGGCCTATCTTCGTTGCGTCGCCCAACCCGACGACGATCTCGCGTTCGAGCGAATCTATAACCAGCCCAGGCGCGGCTTGGGGGAAGCGACCCTCGCGACCCTGCATCAATATGGCCGGCGAGCCGGACTTTCGCTGACCCGCGCCGCGCGCGCGCTCGTCGAAACGGAGGAATTGAAATCGCGTCCCCGACAAATCCTGCGACGCCTCCTCGACGACTTCGATCGCTGGAGGAAAGAAGCGGACCAGATCGCGCATGAGGAACTCGCGCAGCTTGTTCTCGAGGAGAGCGGCTATGTCGACATGTGGAAGGCGGAGCGCACGCCCGATGCGGCTGGTCGCCTCGACAATCTGAAAGAGCTCGTGCGATCGATGAGCGAATTCCCCAATCTCGCAGCGTTTCTCGAACACGTGTCGCTGGTCATGGACGTCGAGGGCGGCGAAGAGGGCGAGCGCGTCTCGATCATGACGCTTCATGCGGCCAAAGGATTGGAGTTTGACGTTGTCTTTCTGCCCGGCTGGGAGGAGGGTCTCTTTCCTCATCAGCGGTCATTGGACGACAATGGCCTCGCCGGCCTCGAGGAGGAGCGCAGGCTTGCTTACGTCGGCCTGACCCGCGCCCGTCGGCAGGCGAGGGTTTCCTACGCCTTCAACCGGCGCGTGCGCGGGCTCTGGCAGACGTCCGCGCCGTCGCGGTTCATCCAGGAACTGCCGGCCGATCACGTCGAGTTCGAAGAATTCGCCGGGGCGGGGGCCGACCGCGCCTATGGCTGGCCATCCGCCGGGCCGGAAGCCGGGTCTGCCTCTCGCTATGATACCCCCGGCTGGCGTCGCGCCGAGGCGCGGTCGCGCGAAGGGGGCGGAAGAACGATGAGACCTCCGGGTTCGATTTTTGACGGATCGGTCCTTGGGACTGGTCCGTCCTCCTCGGTCTTTCACCCGGGGTCCCGGGTGCTTCACAGCAAATTCGGTCCTGGCGAGGTTGTCGCTGTCGACGGCCCCAAGTTGACCGTCGACTTCGACAAGGCGGGCCGAAAACTCGTGATGGACAGTTTTGTCGCCGCCGCGACATAGCCGAATCCGCTGGGCCGGCCGCGTGCAACTGAGGCTTCGGGTATAACCCTGCGATTGGGCGAGGGCGCCGGCTCAGTCGCGAACCTATGGCTCGCGCTTCCTCGGGTCAGGCGGCCTTAGTTCTCGGGTTGACCTCTTCGCTATAGGCGTCGACGAGCGCGGCGGTCACCGCCCCAGGCCTGAAGGCGTGCGGGCCGATCTCGCCGACCGGAGTCACCTCGGCGGCGGTCCCGGTGATGAAGCATTCGTCGAATTCGCCGAGCTCTGCGGGCAGGATTCTGCGCTCGATCACTTCAAAACCGCGCTTCCGCGCGAGATCGATTACGGTCGCTCGGGTGATTCCGGCGAGGAAGCAGTCGGCGATCGGCGTATGGATCACCCCGTTCTTGACGAAAAAGACGTTGGCGCCTGTACATTCAGCGATGCGCCCCTGCCAGTCGAACATCAACGCGTCGGCATATCCGCGGCGCTCCGCGCGGTGCTTCGAGATGGTGCAGATCATGTAGAGTCCGGCCGCTTTGGCGAGCGCGGGGGCTGTCGCAGGATCGGGGCGCCGATAGTCGGCGATATCGAGCCGAATGCCTTTCATCCGCTGGGCGGGATCGAAATAGCTCGGCCAGTCCCAAACCGCTATCGCAAGGTGGATTTTGTTATGCTGCGCCGACACGCCCATCATCTCCGAGCCGCGCCAGGCGATTGGCCGCACATAGGCGTCGAGGAGGTGGTTTCGCTTCAGGACCTCGGCCTTGGCGGCGTCAATCTCGGCCACGCTCAAGGGCAGCTCAAAATCGAGAATTCGAGCCAATTCCCTTAATCTCCGGGAATGATCCGATGATTTGAAGATATGCCCGCCATAAGCGCGCTCCCCCTCGAAGACCGCGCTTGCATAATGCAGCGCATGGGTCAGGATGTGCACTTTGGCTTCGCGCCACTCGATCATTTGACCATCGAACCAGATCCATCCGTCGCGATCGTCAAATGTCTGGGCAGCCATTGGCGCGTTCCTCTCCTTCGAAGCGAGTCGGTTTGGTTTTTGAACGATTGGAGTTACATGGATCGGGTCGATTGTCGCTTCTAAGCTAGCAAATGGGCTGAATTATGTCAATACTGCTGACCTAATGAGCTCATCGATGTCATCCGACCCGTCCAAGGCCGCCCGAGCCGCCCATCCGAGCCGCGGCGATGAGCCCATGTACGAATTGATCGAATTGTTTTTCTTCGCCTATCGCGACTTTGTCGGCGACGCCGATCGTTTGCTGGAGGCCTACGGGTTTGGGCGCGCCCACCATCGCGTTCTTTATTTTGTCACCCGGCGGCCGGGCCTGACGATTGCCGAGCTCCTGGAAATTCTCCGGATAACCAAACAAAGCCTCAACCGGGTACTGCGGGAGCTCGTTGACAAGAACTTCGTCGAGATCCGGGCCGGGGCCCTGGACCGGCGCCGACGGCAGCTCTATGCGAACTCCTGACGGGGAGCGTCTGGCGCTGAAACTGGCCCAGGTTCAGACGCGTCGGTTCGCGTTGGCGCTGGACCAATTGGGCGACTGGGGCGCCGAATCGGCGCAGGCCTTTCTCAACGCAATGGTCGATCCCCAGAAGCGTTCGAGCGACGCGGTCGATCGGCAGGAGCCGCCGAAGCGGGCGGGTCAGGCGCGGTGAGCGCGATCGCGACTTCGGTCCAGGACGACGCCGCCCATGTCCTTGTGGTCGACGACGACCGGCGGCTGCGCGCCTTGCTGTCGAGCTACCTGGTCAAGAACGGCCATCGGGTCACGGTCGCGGCCACCGCGGCCGAGGCTCGCGGGTTTCTTGATGGATTGGCCTTCGACATCATTGTGCTTGACGTCATGATGCCCGGCGAGAACGGGTTCGATTTTGCAACCGACCTCCGCGGGCGGTCGCAAGTGCCAATTCTCATGCTGACGGCGCGCGGCGAGCCGCAGGATCGCGTGCGCGGCCTCGAGATTGGCGTCGACGACTATCTTGTCAAACCGTTTGAACCGCGCGAGCTCCTGTTGCGGATAGGCTCGGTGTTGCGACGCACGCGCGCTGCGGCGGTTGGCTTGCCCGAGCCGGCCGTCGTTCGCTTTGGCCGTTTCGCGTTCTCGCTCGAGCGCGGAGAGTTGCGCGCCGGCGACGAGACGATCCGGATCACCGAACGTGAGCGCGAGATGCTTCGCCTGCTCAGCGCCAATCCCGGCGCGACCGTTTCTCGCGAAGCGTTGTCGGGGTCAGGAGGCGCCGCACAGGAGCGAACGGTCGATGTCCTGGTCAATCGATTGCGGCGCAAGATTGAGCAAGACCCGGCCAATCCGACATATCTCCAGACGGCGCGAGGGGCGGGATATCAACTCATAGCGGACCGATGAGGGAACGAGCCGCATTCCGCAATCTGCGTTTGCTGGCGCAGATTCGTATGCTCTGGCGGCGCGCGGCGCGCGGCGTCGCTGAGATGCTGCCGAAGGGGCTCTACAAGCGCTCGCTCCTCATCGTGATCGTGCCGATGGTTCTGTTGCAGACCGCAGTCACGTTCGCGTTCATGCAGCATCACTGGGATCTGGTGACCCGCAGACTTTCCGAGGCGGTGGCGCGTGACGTGGGCGCACTGACGGACCTTTACAAGAAGCTCCCGCCCGGCGACGACGATACCTTTCTGACCAATCTGGCGTCGGAACGGTTCCGGATGGACGCGACCTTGCTCCCGGCGGGACCCTTGCCGCCAGTCATGCCCCGATCCTTTTATGGGGCATTGGATCCGCTGACGCGAATCCTTCCCAACGAGATCAGAAAGCAGGTCGCTGAGCCCTTCTGGCTCGATACCGTCGGCCGATCGGGGCTGATGGAAATACGCGTCGATCTCGGCGGCCGAGTGCTTCGCCTGGTGACCCGCCGCGCTCTCGCTTACGAGGCGAACGCCCATATTTTCGTGCTTTGGATGCTGGGCGCGATGATCGTCCTGTTGACCGTCGCCATCATTTTCCTTCGCAATCAGATTCGGCCCATTTTGCGCCTGGCGAGAGCGGCCGAGGACTTCGGCAAGGGCAGGGATCTCGACTTCAGTCCGCATGGCGCCCGTGAAGTCCGGCAGGCCGGCCGCGCCTTCATCGAAATGAAACGGCGAATCGAGCGGGCGACCGAACAGCGAACCGCGATGTTGAACGGCGTCAGTCACGATCTACGCACGATTTTGACCCGATTCAAGTTGTCGTTGGCCCTGCTCGATAATTCCGCCGATAGCGAGTTGTTGCAGAAGGACGTCGATGAAATGGGGCAGATGCTCGAAGGATACCTCGCCTTCGCCCGAGGAGACGCCGGCGAATCGACTGCGCGAATCAACATCGGCTCGATGCTTGAGGACCTGCGGACGGATTCGGAGCGGCACGGCGCCGAACTCGGTGTGGAAACCCGCGGCGATCTCGACATTCGCGTCCGGCCGATGGCGATGAAGCGCTGCGTCGGCAATCTGGTCGCCAATGCCCAGCGTCACGCTGACCGGGTTCGCGTTTCGGCGACCCGCGAGGCCCAGTATGTGTCGATCGTCGTCGACGACAATGGCGCCGGCATCGCTCCGGCCCATCGGGAGGAAGTCTTCCGGCCGTTCTACCGCCTCGACGAAGCCCGCAACCAGGATGAGGGCGGGGCAGGCCTGGGCCTGGCGATCGCAAGAGACATTGCCCGCTCGCACGGGGGCGACATCACACTCTCCGACAGCCCCCTGGGGGGACTGAGGGCGGCCGTGCGAATACCCGTTTAGGCCGAGGATTTCAGATCTTTGGCGCGTCAGACCGACGCGTTGATCCAGCGAGACAATTCGCTCTTCGGGCCGGCGCCGGTCTTGGTCGCGACGTGCTTGCCGCCTTTGAACACCATCAGCGTCGGGATCGACCGGATGCCATATTTGCCGGCAACGCCTGGATTCTCGTCGACATTGAGCTTGGCGATTTTGATTTTGCCGTTCATCTCGGTCGCGATTTCCTCGAGCGCCGGCGCGATCATGCGGCAGGGCCCGCACCATTCCGCCCAGAAATCAACCACGACCGGTTCGTCGGATTTGATGACGTCGCTCTCGAAACTCGAGTCCGTGACTTTGGCCGTTAATGACATGGCGCCCTCGAAGACGGCGTGCTTGCCGCGTTCCCATAGCTAGGAACCAACGCGAGCGGCGTCAAGCAGGCCCGCGGGGAATCCCGAACGTCGCGTCGCGCGGTCTATCCGCGCCTTGACAGGAGCGCAGCCCTCGCCTAGCCGAGCGCCCGGCAATGCGGCAGGAACAGGCGCAGATCGTTCGACAAATTCGCGGTCTCGGCGAAATCTCCGACCGCTATGACGCAATTCTTTGCGATATCTGGGGCGTCCTGCACGACGGGATCGCCTCCTTCGCGCCTGCGTCGGAAGCGCTGGCGTCGTTCCGGCGCCGGGGCGGCGCGGTGGTGCTGATCACCAATGCTCCACGGCCATCGCCGCCGATCCACCGGCAGGTCCTGAGGCTCGGGGTGGCGCCTGAGGCGTTCGACGCCATCGTCACCTCCGGCGACGTGACGATCGGATTGATGGGGGAACAGACCGGCGACCGGGTCCTCCACATCGGACCGGAGCGCGACCTCAGTCTCTTCGATGCCGCCGCCGCGATGACGGGCGGCAGGCCGAGACTCGTCGCCCTTGACGACGCCGACTATGCGCTCTGCACCGGCCTCAGAAATGACGAGGTCGAGACGCCCGATGTTTACGAACCGGAGCTGCGGGCGATGGCGACCCGCGGAATGACCATGATCTGCGCCAATCCGGACATCGTGATCCACCGCGGCGAGACTCTCATACACTGCGCAGGAGCGCTCGCGCGCTGCTATGAAGAGCTCGGAGGCCCGGTCATCTACGCCGGCAAGCCTCACGCGCCGATTTACGCTCGAGCATTGGCGCTTGCGGAACGGGCTCGCGGCGCGACGATCGGCAAAGGTCGGGTTCTGGCGATCGGCGACGGCATGAAGACGGACATCGCTGGCGCGGCGCGAGCCGGCCTGGAGGCGCTGTTCGTCACCGGAGGTATCCATCGCTCCTTGCACGGAGAGACGCCGGCGTCGCCGGCCGATCCGATTGAGCTACAACGGTTGTACGACGAATATGCGTTGTGGCCGATTGCCGCGATTCCGGCGCTTCGGTCGTAGACGGTTGCGGCGCTGAATTCGATTGACCGCTCGTCGACCAGCCGCCGGGTCGAGGGCCTCGCTCAGTTTTCGCCGGCTAAAGGCTTCATTCGTCGCATGCAGACCCCGCTGTTTCGGACGCTGCACTTCGAAGACCTAGCGATCGGCATGCGAGCTACAATTCGCAAGACGGTCGGGAATGAAGACGTGATCGGATTTGCCGAGCTTTCAGGCGACCACAATCCGATCCACTTGTCCGAGCACTTCGCCCGCAAGACCCGTTTTGGCGGCCGAATCGTTCATGGGCTCTACACCGCGAGCCTTATTTCCGGGGTCATCGGCATGCGGCTGCCGGGACCAGGCGCAGTCTATATCTCTCAGACCTTGCGCTTTCTCGGTCCGGTCAAAATCGGCGACGTCATCGACGTCAGCGTCGAGGTGGCCGAGCTGACCGCGAAGAACCGCCGCGTCCGACTGCATTGCGAGTGCCGGGTCGGCGACCAGCTCGTCCTTGACGGCGAAGGGGTTCTCAGCGTTCCCCCGACGCCCAAGCCCAGGCTTCCCTCCGCTTGACCGCATCGGGACGCCAAGGCAGTTTGCGCGGGCTGCGAAGCGCTGGGATAAGTCGGCCGAAGCCCGAGGATCGCCAGGACGCTATGATCAACGGCTTCGTGCTCGCTTCGGACCCGATGCTGCCGCCGCATGGGTTGGAAGGCGCGGTTTACGCAATCGGAAATTTTGACGGCCTGCATCTCGGGCATCAGGCGGTGATTGAGCGCGCCGTCGCCTTGGCCAAAGCGAGAGCCGCGCCCAGCGCCATACTGACCTTCGAGCCGCATCCGGCGGACTTTTTCGCCGGGCGGCCGGTCGTGTTTCGACTAACGCCTCGCCACGACAAAGCGGCCATTTGCGCCCGGCTCGGGCTCAAGGGCGTCGTGGTCCTTCCGTTCGGCGCCTCGCTTGCTGCGATGAGCGCCGAGGAGTTCGTCGAGAAAATTCTCGTCGCGCGGCTGGGCGCCGCCGCCGTCGTTGTCGGATGGGACTTTCAGTTCGGCAAGGGCCGATCCGGTTCGCCGGCCACTCTTGCCGAGGCCGGCTCGCGGCACGGCTTCGCGGTCGAGATCGTTGCGAAGGTCGAGGACGGCGCCGGCGAAGCGGCCCGCGTCGTCTCCTCGAGCGCGATTCGCAAGACGCTCGAGCAGGGCGACCTCGCCGCGGCGGCGCGAGGTCTCGGGCGCAATTACTCGGTCAGCGGCCGGGTCATTTCCGGCCAGCGGCTGGGACGCGCCCTCGGCGTCCCGACGGCGAATATCGCCTTGGAGCCGACCAACCGGCTGGCGCACGGAATTTACGCCGTCGTTGCGAAGGTCGACGGGCGGGCTTTTCCGGCCGTCGCCAGCTTTGGCACCCGGCCCACGGTCGACGACGGGCCGCCCCTGCTCGAGGTTCATCTCTTGGACTTCGAGGGCGATCTCTACGGGCGCGAGATGGAAGTCGAGTTCATCAAACGCATCCGTGACGAGCGCAAGTTCAATTCGATCCCATTGCTCGTGGCGGAGATGGAGCGCGACAAGGAGCGGGCCCGCGCCATTCTCGCTGTCACTAGATGAGAACGGATTTGGCGAATTGCGGCAAATCCTCTAATCCCACCCGGCTCTTGCCACGAAACTTTGAATTTGGCTCCTTGACCTCATGACCGACGCGCCCGTCTCAGGCCGTGATTATTCGCGCACTCTCTATCTGCCCAAGACGGATTTTCCCATGCGGGCGGGTCTGCCGCAGAAAGAGCCGGAGATCCTGGCTCGCTGGGCCCGCGAAGATTTATACGGGAAGCTTCGCGAGAGCGGCAAGGGACGGGCCAAATTCGTGCTCCACGATGGACCGCCCTACGCCAATGGCAACGTCCACATCGGCACTGCGCTCAACAAGACTCTCAAGGATATTGTTGTGCGCTCGCATCAGATGACCGGCAGGGAATCCAACTATGTTCCCGGCTGGGACTGTCACGGGCTGCCGATCGAATGGAAGGTCGAGGAAGAATTCTACACAAGCAAGGGCAAAGCCAAGCCCGATTTCTCGGACTCGGAAGCCATCATTGCGTTCCGCGGGGAATGCCGCGCCTATGCCGAACATTGGCTTTCGGTGCAGCGGCAAGAATTCAAGCGGCTCGGCGTCGTCGGCGATTGGGACCATCCCTATACGACAATGAGCTATCCGGCCGAAGCGCAGATCGCGAGGGAGATTTTCAAATTCGTCGCCAACGGCCTCCTCTACCGCGGCTCGAAGCCGGTAATGTGGAGCGTCGTCGAGAAGACCGCGCTCGCCGAGGCGGAAGTCGAATACGAGGAATTGACCAGCGACACGATTACCGCCGCGTTCCCGATCGAATCGGACGACGCATCGGTGCTCATCTGGACCACGACGCCGTGGACGATTCCGGGCAACCGCGCGATCGCCTTTTCCCGCCGCATCGCCTATGGGCGATACCGGGTGACGGATTCGGCGCGCGATAATTGGGCGAGGACCGGCGCCACCTATATCCTCGCCCAATCGCTGGCCGAGAGCGTTTTTCGCGCCGCCAGGGTGGGCGCATACGAGTTCCTTGGCGCCGTCGATAGCGATGCGCTCGCGTCGATGGTCTGCGCTCATCCGCTGCGCGGGCTCGGCTACGGATTTGTCGTTCCTTTGCTCGATGGCGACTACGTCACCGAAGAGGCAGGAACCGGCTTTGTTCACACTGCGCCTGGCCACGGCCGCGAGGACTTCGAGCTCTGGACGGCGAACCAGCGGCTCCTCATTGAGCGCGGGATCGACACCCGCATTCCCTACACGGTCGACGAAAACGGGGCCTTCACCGAAGAAGCGCCTGGCTTCGAAGGCAAACGCGTCATCACCGACCGTGGGAAAGTCGGCGACGCCAATCGAGCGGTCATCGATGCGCTGGTCAAGGCGGGCGCGCTCGTCGCACGCGGCCGGCTCAAGCATCAGTATCCGCACAGCTGGCGTTCGAAGACCCCGGTGATCTTTCGCAATACACCGCAATGGTTCCTGGCGATGGATCGGCCGTTCGCCAATGCGCCGGGCGGCAAGACTCTTCGGACGATTGCGGTCGAGGCGATCGAACGCACGCGGTGGGCGCCGCCGTCGGGTGAGAACCGGATCAAGGGCATGGTCGCCAACAAGCCCGATTGGGTGCTGTCGCGCCAGCGCGCCTGGGGCGTGCCGCTGTCGATTTTCGTCCGCAAGGGTGGACACGAAATCCTGTTCGACGACGAGGTGAACGCCCAAATCGCCGACGCCTACCAATGGGAAGGCGCCGACGCGTGGTTCGCCAAGGACGCCAAGGAGCGGTTTCTGGGCGCAAAGCACGACAGCGAGGCCTACGACAAGGTCGACGACCTGGTCGAAGTCTGGTTCGATTCCGGCTCGACCCACGCCTACGTCCTCGAAGACGCGAAGCACTTTCCTGGACTAGCCGGCATCAGGCGCGCAATCGACGGCGGCCACGACGAGGTGATGTATCTCGAAGGCTCCGACCAGCATCGCGGCTGGTTTCAGTCCTCTCTCCTCGAAAGCTGCGGCACCCGGGGACGGGCGCCGTTCGACATCGTGCTGACCCACGGCTTCACGCTCGACGAGAGCGGCCGAAAGATGTCCAAGTCGTTGGGAAACCAGACTTTCCCGCAAGACGTGATCCGCGCGTCCGGCGCCGATATCCTCCGCTTGTGGGTGGCCAGCGTCGACTATACCGACGACCAGCGCATTGGTCCCGAAATCCTGAAAGCGGTCAGCGACAACTATCGCAAGTTGCGCAATACGATTCGCTGGATGTTGGGAAGTCTGACCCATCGCGAACCGGGTGATTCCGTCGTCTATGAGGCGATGAGCGGGCTCGAGCGGTTGATGCTGCATAAGCTCACCGAGCTCGACCTCAAGGTTCGCGAGGCTTACGACGATTTCGATTTCGCCCGCATCGTCGCAATGCTCACGGCGTTCATGAATGCCGATCTCTCCGCTTTCTACTTCGACATCCGCAAGGATGCGCTCTACTGTGACGCGCCCTCGAGCGTCCGGCGGCGCGGGGCCCTGGAGACGATCGAGCAGATCTTCGGCGCGGTTACGATTTGGCTCGCGCCAATTCTGGTCTTCACTGCGGAGGAAGCCTGGGCGGCGCGCGACCCCGATCGTCGCTCGATCCACCTCGAACAGTTTCCGGCCATTCCCGCCGCGTGGCTGGATGACCAATTGGCCAAGACTTGGGAGACGGTCCGGATGTTGCGTCTCGCGGTCACCGGCGCAATCGAAATTGCCCGGGCCAACAAGCTCATCGGCTCCTCCCTCGAAGCCGCGCCCCGGGTCTATCTGACCAATCCCGAGCATTTGAAGGCGCTCGAAGGAATCGATTTCGCCGAAGTCTGCATCACCTCGGACATTGCGATCGAATTCGGGATCGCGATCCCCGACGCGGCCTTTCGCCTGCCCGAAGCGACAGACCTCGGGGTCGTCGTGGAGCGGGCGAAGGGCGTCAAATGCGCGCGCTCGTGGCGCTACTTCGATCCTGCGACCACCTCGGCCGATTTTCCCGATGTAAGCCCGCGCGACGCCGAGGCGCTGCGGGAACTGAAATTGCTGGGCCGCTTGCCGTGAAGCCGCCCCTGCTGGGAGGCATTGTGGCGTCGGTCGTCGTCCTTATTGACCAAATCGCCAAAATTGGAATCCTGTCGCGCTCGGACCAACTGGCGGTCGATTCCACGCCGTTGACGCCGTTCCTCGATCTGACCCTGCGGTGGAACCGCGGCATTTCATTCAGCTTCTTCGACCGCGAATCTGCCTCGGCACAAACGATTCTTCTCTCTGTGACCTTTGCGGCGATCGTCTTGCTCGGGTGGTGGTTGCTTCGATCCCGATCCGCCTTGCCCGCCGCCGGACTTGGGCTCATCATCGGCGGCGCACTCGGGAATGCGATCGACCGTATCGCTCATGGCGCCGTCGTCGACTACCTCGACCTGCACGCCTTTGGCCGTCACTTCTTCGTCTTCAATGTCGCCGATGCGGCCATCAACATCGGGGTGGCGCTGCTGATTTTTGACCTGTTGCCCATCCCTGGCGCGCCGGACAGCCGGAACAACGAGAGCCCGCGTCATGGCGCAAGCTGAGGCTGTGAAATGTCGCCCATCCTCAGATACAGCTTGCCAAAGGCGCAACCGAGCGTCATCGAATAGCCGGAATTTGTCGCGAGATACGCCCGAACGGGGCTTCGGGTTGCGTCGCGGAGGGCAGGTTAGGGCGATGGGTTGTGGTTTGCGATCTGCCGTGGTCGCGTTCGCGATGGCTTCGGCCAGCCTCGCCGCTTGGCCGGCCTGGGCTGGCGACGACGGTCAGGCGCCTCTCTGGCAAGGAATAGGTTCGATTTTCGGTCCGGTTATTGGAATTGGAGGATTTGGCGGGGATAAGCCCCCGCCGATCGATTACCATGAGCACGGGAAGATCGTCGTGCCGCCGAAGATGGAGTTGCCGCCTCCCGGCTCCACTGCGTCCGTCGATCCTTCTTGGCCCGTGAACCAGGAGGTCCTGCGCCGGAAGGCGCAAAAGGATGAAGGGAAGAAAACGATCGCCGGGGTTGGCGACGCGCGTCTGCGCTATACACACCCGTTCCCCGCGAACGCCCCCGTGACGGTTCGCGCAGTCGATCCGGAGGGAAACGAGGTGAAGTGCACCGGCTCTTGCGGATCGACGTCGAGCATGCTTAGCAACCTCAATCCACTGAATTGGGTTGGAATGGGGGGAAAGGGGTCGGCGCCGCTCGGTCCTGAGCCCGACCGCGAATGGCTCACGGATCCGCCGAAGGGCTTTCGCGCCCCGGTCGAGCCGAGCCAACAGGGGTCGGCCTCGAACTGAGATCGGGTTTGCGCCCCCCCGTGCGTTCATGGCGATTGCGGCCCGGGAATTCGCTTGAGGGTCGAATTGCAGCTTGGCGTTCCGAGGAAAGGACGCTATTCTAAGGATAAAGGATTCGCTGCTGGCGCGAATTCTGATATATCAGTGTTCCGCCCGAACCGAAGCGAATGCTGAATAAAGGGGCGTTGGGGGCCGAGGCGCTGAAGTCACGGAAAGCGGATTAGCCGCTGAGGTACGGCCAGGCGAGGCGACCTGCGGAGGGGCTTGCCTGCAAGGAACATGGTCCGGGCGCGGCCATGAGGGCAACGCTCGCAAAGGGAATTCGCACGGGATCGGGACGAAAGCGATCGTTCGTGTCCGTACTTCGGATGCGATGAGATCAACCCATTCGAGTGACGCGAAGGCGTGAACGGCGTCTTCCCGCGCCAAATTCGAGAAAGCTTGCGCCGAAAAACGATCGGGAAGCTGTGGCTTAACCTGATGGATGTTGGGAAATCGAAATGAGACCAGGTCAGAATAAAAGGATGCGCGGTCGGCCGACGAACAATCGGAGAGGCCCCAATCCTTTGACGCGATCTTACGAATCGAATGGACCGGACGTCAAAATACGCGGTAACGCGCATCATGTCGCGGAGAAATATCTCCAGCTCGCAAGAGATGCCCATACGGGCGGAGATCCGGTTGCGGCAGAGAATTATTTGCAGCATGCCGAGCATTACTTTCGGCTGATTGCGGCTGCGCAGACTGCGCAAGCGCTCGCACAGAGCGGACAACCGCGGCCGCCCGGAGAAGGAGAGGGTGACGAACTCGAGGACGATGGCGATTTCGGCGCGTTGTCGGATCGTTTCGCGTCGCCTGCGGAGCGGCAGGGCGCTTATCCGCAGCCGCAACAAGGGTTTCAGGCCCAGCCGAGCGTGGCGCCGAACGCCCCCCAGCCTTATGCCGAGCGGCCTCCTTACGAGGGCGAGCGCCAGGGTCAGAACGATCGGGCGGGTTTTCCGAATCGACAGGATCGGCAGGGCAATCGGTTTCAGGAACGAGGTCCGCGCCAGGATCGGCCGTTCGCTGACCGGACCGAAGGCTATCGCGACAATCGGCAGGGACGCGACGGTCGTCCGCGGGATTTTCGGCCATACCGCGATTCCCAGCCCCATTCGGCGAGGGACGTTGGCGCCGAGGGCGCAGCGCAGCCAGGGCTTCCGTCCTTCATAACCGCGAGCCCGAGGCCCAACGCCGCGGACCCGGCCGCTGGCGCGCCATTTCCGGATGCGCTCGCCCCGCCCGCGCCCGCCGTCGCCCCCGAAGCCGCGCCCGTCGAGTTCGAATCGCCATCGGGCGAGACCGCCTTTCATCCGCGCGGCCGGCGCCGGCGGCTGCGGTCGCCCTATGGGTTTGGCGGAGGCGGCTCGGGCGAATCAGGCGGCCCGGACACGACCCCGGAAATCACCGACGACTCGCCAGTGTCGGAATAGGCGCAGTTGCGGACTGGTGGCGAGCGTCGAGTGAGGCGAATTTCGCCCGCACGTGATCCGCGTCAAACGGCTTCATCATGTATTCGCTGGCTCCCGCATGCATTGCGCGGGCAATCTGGGCGACATCGTTTTCATTGAGGCAGACGATTGCCTTCGGAGCTTCTCCGCCGTGCATACGTCGCAGCTTCCTCAGGAATTCGCACCCATCGAGCGTCGGCATGCTGCCGTCAACAAATACGGCGTCGGGCATCGACATCGAGCAAATCGAAAGCCCCTGACGGACATCCGAGGCTTCGGAGATCTGCAGGTTCATGCCCTCGAGAACGCGACGGACGATTTTTCTGATCATTGTGGAGTTGTCCACCACCAGGACGTGCGGCGCCCTCATGTTCATGCTCTCTCGGTTAGCCGTTATCGGCGCCTGACGATTAACCGCCGATGCTTCAGATGGCGTTAAAATTAGGTTCGTTGACGTCGGCGGCGGGGGCCGGCGCCGGAACGGCGGTCAGGGTCACGGTGTCTTGCGAGACCGACACATTGAGCGTCGCTTGACACTCGCGAGCCAAAAGCGTGGTGAAATAGAGTTGAATGGAATGGCCGTCGATTGCTTCCGAGGGAAAGGCGTTGGTCAGAATGTCGGCTGCGCTGTGCGACAATCGGGCGTTCGGACCCTTGGCCTCGACGCGCATCGTGATCGGTTCCTCGCCGTCCGGAATGTCGACGGCGATGACGCCGCCGCGGGGCGCCGAGCCGGCGGCGATGAGGCACAGATTGAGCAACAGCTTCACCGAATTTCGCGACGCCAACCGCCGCACCCCGGTCCACTGGAGAATGGTCCGGTCATTGGCGAAAACGTCCCTCGCCACCTTTTCTGCATCGCCCGTGTCGATCGTCGCGCCGAACGAGCCCGCGGCGCCGAAGGCGAGACGGCAGAATTGGAGGCGCGCCGAGGCCGAAGCCGCGCTCTTCTTGATGAGCTCCATGGCCACGGCGCGCATTTCCTCGTCCTCTTCGCCATCGAGCACTTCAAGGCCGTTGACGATCGCCCCGACCGGACTGATCACGTCGTGGCATACCCGCGAGCATAAGAGCGCGGCGAGGTCGAGCGGGCTGAGCGAGGCCAATGTCAAGCGGCTGATCCTTATGTTCGAGATCGGCCTTTTGGCGGAGAGACGGGCCGTGCCGCCACGCGTAGGCCGTTCGATTGCCTGTCTATCCGATTCGCTCACTCGTCGCGACGCGGACTCGCAAATCCGCGAAGATGAACCCACATTGGCGCTGCCAGGGGCTGGGAAGCGCAGGTCATCGCGAACTGCGGACCCGTTGTCCGGCATTGGCCGAAGGGCTTTCGAGCCATGCTTTCAGACCAGAGAGGCGTCGTGAACCCGGCTCCTCGGCATCCGAATCCATTCGCGCTCGATCGCTGCCGCCGCGACGACATTGCTTTGTTTCTCGCCGAGGCCGCGCTTGCCGCCGGTCCGGCGGTGATGGAGGAATACGAGCGCGGCTGCGACGTCGTCGCGAAGAAAGACGGCAGCCCGGTCACTGCGGCCGATCATCGCGCCGAAGCGATCATCTGCGATCATCTGACGCGCATCGCGCCCTCGCCGCCGATATGCGCCGAAGAGTCGACGGCGGCCGGAGCGCCGATCTGCGCCGCCGGGCGCTTCCTGCTCGTGGATCCGCTCGATGGAACGCGCGAATTCCTGGCGCACAACGGTGAATTCACGATCAATGTGGCGCTGATCGAGGGCGGCGCCCCGATCGCCGGCGCGGTCTATGCGCCGGCGATCGACCGGCTATGGATTGGGGGCGATGCAGCCTTCGTCTGCGAAACCCGTCTCGGCGCGCCATTGCCGGAAGAAGGACGATGGCAGCGAATCCGGACCCGTCGCGCGCCCTCGAGCCTGATCGCGTTGGTCAGCCGCTCGCATGCCGACCCGGAGTCGGAATCCTTCCTGAACAGATTGCCGGCGGCCGAGACCCGCCGCGCAGGCTCGTCGCTGAAATTCTGTCTCATCGCCGAAGGCATGGGCGACGTCTATCCCCGTTTCGCGCCGACAATGGAATGGGATACCGCTGCCGGCGACGCCGTGCTGCGCGCCGCCGGCGGCGTCGTACTCGATTCCGCCGGAATGCCGCTTGCCTATGGCAAGGTCGATCGCGGTCTGCGCAACGGATCCTTCGTCGCCTGGGGCGACGCGGCGGCGGCCAAACGATTTGGACATTGTTAACGCGCCGTCAACGCGGCCTCGTTATGGTTGCGACAACAGCGGAGCCCCGGCTTCCCTTGGCGTCGCGACCGCCGCGAGGAGACTCATGCAGTCAGAACTGACCCGGCGCGGATTCGTTGGCCTTGCGATCGTTAGCGCGGCTTCTTTGCCTTGGCCGGCGCGCGCGGACGTCCCGCCGACGTTCTCCCCCGACGAAATCGTCGATGATGGCCATCGCTTCTTTGGCAGTCTGTCGCGCGGGCTGGCGGAAGTGGTTCAGGAAGCCGGCCGCCGTTGGGGCCTGCCAAACGCGTATGTTCTGGGCCAGGAAGCGTCCGCCGCCTTTGTCGGCGGACTGCGCTATGGCGAAGGCAAGATGTACACGAGGAACGCCGGAGACCAGCCGATCTTTTGGCAGGGCCCGTCGGTTGGTTTCGACGCCGGCGCGGACGGCGACCGGACGATGATGCTGGTCTATAACCTGCCGTCGACCGATTCGGTGTTCCGCCGGTTTGGCGGCGTTGACGGATCGGCATATTTTATCGGCGGCTTTGGCTTTACGGCCCTGAACTCCGACGACATCGTGGTGGTCCCGATTCGCACCGGCGTCGGCGCCCGCCTCGGCGTCAATGTGAACTACCTGAAATTCACCCAGCGTGCGACCTGGAATCCGTTCTGACGATTCATAATCCCGAGGCGGGAGCGGAGATGCTGCTCCGCATTGACCGAATATTAACGCTCGCTACTCGAAATTAGAAACGATTTGAACAATCGATTCTCAATTTTGGGCGCTGCCGTGAATGACCTCATCCGCTTCCAACCGGCGAAACGGCCCCATCGTTCGGGCGCCGATCCCGGCGGCGCACAGATCCTGTTCTTCACTGGCGTGCGCTATCAGCGGATGAGCGAGGAGGGATGCGCGCCCGCGCCGCAAGCGTCCTGCGCCGCCCAGCGACAGGGCAAAGACGGCGGCCGAGGCGGCGGAAGCGGTCGCACGCGCCGGCGCTAACCGCGCGGCGGGCGCAACGCCCGACTTGCCGCCATTCGACGATTGCGCTATGAGCCGCGGCGGGACACCTCTCCCCAACGAGAGGCGCCCATCTGAAAGGATGGCACAAGATGACGACCACGGCGCCCGCCGTTCGCCCTGCGAACGCGTGTTTCTCTTCCGGCCCATGCGCAAAGCGCCCCGGCTGGACCCCGACAGTTCTTCGTGACGCAACGCTCGGGCGTTCGCATCGCGCGAAGCTCGCCAAAGCCAAGCTCAAGCTCGCGATCGACCTCACCCGCGAAGTGCTGGGCGTCCCCAACGACTATCGGATCGGCATAACGCCTGGTTCCGACACCGGCGCGTTTGAAATGGCCATGTGGTCGTTGCTCGGCGCGCGCGGCGTCGACGTCCTCGCCTGGGAAAGCTTCGGCGAGGGCTGGGTTTCAGACATCGTAAAAGAGCTCAAGCTCAAGCAGGCGAGGACGCTGAAGGCGCCCTATGGCGAATTGCCGGACCTGGCCCAGGTCAATTTCGACCACGATGTCGTGTTCGCCTGGAACGGCACGACCTCGGGGGTGCGGGTCCCCAACGCCGACTGGATCGCGGCCGACCGCAAGGGCCTGACGCTTTGCGACGCAACGTCCGCTGCGTTCGCGCAAGCCCTCGACTGGCCCAAGCTCGACGTCACGACCTTCTCCTGGCAGAAGGCGCTGGGGGGAGAAGCGGGGCACGGCGTCATCATCCTGAGCCCGC
Source organism: uncultured Alphaproteobacteria bacterium (assembly GCA_963794155.1). Classification (GTDB taxonomy): domain Bacteria; phylum Pseudomonadota; class Alphaproteobacteria; order Rhizobiales; family Beijerinckiaceae; genus Roseiarcus. Next base: position 100,187 of record CAWCCX010000022.1, read on the forward strand.
GTGCGGCCGAACGGCTTGAGACCCATACGCCACCATGGCCGGTGCCAAAGGTCTTTCGCCTCACCAAGGGCGGCAAGCTGATCGAGGGCATGTTCGAGGGCGAGACCATCAACACGCCGTCCATGCTGTGCGTCGAGGATTACATCGACGCTCTTCAATGGGCGAAGTCGTTCGCTGGCCTCAAGGCTCTCATCGCGCGCGCCGACGCCAATGCGAAGACGATCGCGGATTGGGTCGACCGCACGCCATGGGTCGATTTTCTCGCCCGGGTTCCGGAGACCCGGTCGAACACCAGCGTGTGCCTGAAAGTGGTCGATCCGGCGGTCGCCGCTCTTTCCGCCGACGGCCAGGCCGCGTTCGCGAAGGCGCTGGCGGGCTTTCTCGAGAAGGAAAAGGTCGCGTTCGACATCGGGTCGTATCGGGACGCGCCGGCCGGATTGCGCATCTGGTGCGGGACGACGATCGAGGCCGCCGACGTCAGGGCGCTGACCCTTTGGCTCGATTACGCCTTCGCCGTGGAGAAGAGCAAGCTCGCTAAAGCAGCTTGAATGTTGACTTCGGGAGCCCGCCGAAGGCGGCTCCCTCCCGCTCCGTGATTCCGAATGGCTCCCACGCCTCAATCCGCAGCGGCCGAACGGCCGCCCGCCAACCCGAGACATCAACCCATGACTTCCCGCGTTCTCATCTCCGACAAGCTTTCGCCTGCGGCCGTCGCCATCTTCAAGGAGCGCGGGGTCGAGGTCGACGTCAAGCCTGGGCTCGACAAGGACGAGCTTGCCAAGATCATCGGCGACTATGACGGACTGGCCATTCGTTCCGCCACCAAGGTCACCGCCAAATTGTTGGAGCGCGCCTCGAAAATGAAGGTGGTTGGCCGCGCGGGCATCGGCGTCGATAACGTCGACATTCCCGCGGCGACCGCCAGAGGCGTCATCGTGATGAACACGCCGTTCGGCAATTCGATCACCACCGCCGAGCATGCGATCGCGCTGATGTTCGCGCTCGCTCGGCAGATCCCGACCGCTGACGTCTCGACCCAGGCGGGAAAGTGGGAAAAGAACCGCTTCATGGGGGTTGAGCTAACCGGCAAGACGCTCGGCGTCATCGGGTGCGGAAATATCGGCTCGATCGTCGCCTCGCGCGGCCTGGGATTGAAGATGCGGGTCGTCGCCTTCGATCCGTTCCTGAGCCCCGAGCGCGCCGCCGAGATCGGGGTCGAAAAGCTCGAATTGAACGAGCTTCTGGCGCGCGCCGACTTCATCACCCTGCACACGCCGTTGACGACGCAGACGCGCAACATTCTCTCAGGCGAAAATCTGGCGAAGACCAAGACGGGGGTGCGCATCATCAATTGCGCCCGCGGCGGCCTCGTCGACGAAGTCGCCCTGCGCGCCGCCCTCGACAGCGGCCATGTCGCCGGCGCGGCGTTCGACGTTTTCACCGAGGAGCCGGCGACGACGAACCCGCTGTTCGGTCATCCAAACTTCATCGCCACCCCGCATCTGGGAGCCTCCACCAACGAAGCGCAGGAGAATGTCGCGCTTCAGGTCGCCGAACAGATGTCGGACTATTTGACCCGCGGCGCGATCTCGAACGCCCTCAACTTTCCGTCGATCACCGCCGAGGAGGCCCCAAAGCTCAAACCGTTCATCGCCCTGGCGGAGGGCCTCGGCTCGTTCGCCGGCCAGCTCACCCAGGCGCCGATCCAGAAGGTCACGATCACCTATGAGGGCGCGGTCGCCGAACTGAAGGTCAAGGCGTTGACGTCGGCTGCGATCGCCGGCCTGCTCCGGCCATCTTTGGGCGACGTCAATGTCGTGTCCGCGCCGACGGTCGCCGCCCATCGCGGGATCGTGGTCGAGGAAATGACCCGTGCAGCGGAAGGCGACTACGAAAGCTTCATCACGCTCACCGTCGCGACGGCGGAGCAGTCGCGCGCCATCGGCGGAACCGTCTTTCACGACGGCAAGCCGCGCATCCTTTCGATCAAGGGGATCAAGGTGGATGCGGAGTTCACCCCGTCGATGATCTATGTGACGAACGAAGACAAGCCGGGCTTCATCGGCCGCTTCGCGAGTTGCCTCGGCGATGCGGGGGTCAATATTGCGACATTTGCGCTTGGGCGCGACGAACCGGGCGGTTCAGCGATCGCGCTCGTCTCGATCGACGGCGCCGCGCCGCCCGAGGTCATCGCGAAAGTGAGCAAGATCAAGGGAGTGCGTCAGGCGGCCGCCTTGCACTTTTGATCGGCCGCGCCAAGATGGCCGGCGGCGCGGCCGGGGCGTCTGTCGGCCCTGACCCGCCGCCGCGAATCGAAGGACCCGTTCATGAGCGACGATCAGGGAAAACGCGCGCCAGGCGCCGATCCAGACCCGCGGTCGAGAATCGATGCTCGTCTCCTGGACATTCTGGTGTGTCCGGTAACGCGGGCGGAGCTCACTTACGACCCTGTTCGACAGGAGCTCGTTTCGCGCGCCGCGCGGCTTGCCTATCCAATCAGGGACGGCGTGCCGATCATGCTCCCGGAGGAGGCGCGCAAGCTCGACGATTAGAGAGCTTTGGTTGTCGAGACTACGCGCGGGTCACCCCGCAGCGTCTCCTCCCCCCTCGTGGGGGAGGATCAAGGAAGGGGGGGGTCGCGCCGTCCTACGCGACAAGCGAACGGCGCGCATTCGATAATCTCCCCGGTCCGGCGACCCCACCCCGGCCCGCCCCCACAAGAGGGGGCGGGTGCGCTACAGCAGGATGTTTTCAAACCCGATCGCATCATGCTCGAAACGCAGCAGCCTTTAAGCCTGCGCCTCCGCGATGACCGGCCGAGGGCGTCCGTCGCTGCCGACAGCGACGAAGGTGAACGTCGCGTCGGTCACCTTTTCCCGATGATGGGTCCGAAACCGCTGCGCCCAGGCCTCGATGTGTATTTTGAGCGAGGTCCGGCCAATGTGGTCGAGCGCGGTATAGACTGAGAGCACATCTCCCACCTTGACCGGGCGGATGAAAGTCATGGCCTCGATGGCGACGGTTACGACCCGCCCCTGAGCCTTTTCCGCCGCGCGAATGCCGCCGGCCTGATCCATCTGGCTGATCACCCAGCCGCCGAAAATGTCGCCGTTGGCGTTGGTGTCGCGCGGCATCGCGATCAAACGAACCGTGAGCTCGCCGCGCGGCGCGTGTTCATCGGACGAACTTGCCATGGTCACCGCAGTGCGCCTCTTCGGGTCCGGGTCGATGCGCGCCTACGGAGATCGCGCCGCCACGACGCGATCAAGGCCGGCGAGATCCTTGATGATCGTCCTGTCGACAAAGCCGCATCGCTCCGCGATTGAGAGCGCCGCGGCTCCCTGGCCGGCGCCGATTTCGACCATGAGCCAGGCGCCTTCGGCAAGCAGGCGCCGCGACTTCGGCATAATTCGCCGATAGGCGTCAAGCCCGTCAACGCCGCCATCGAGCGCGAGCCGCGGATCGAAGTTGACGACCTCGCGCGGCAGCCCTGCGAGATCAGCACTCGGAATATAGGGCGGGTTCGAGACGATCAGATCAAATGATCCCGCGACGCCTCGCGTCCAGTCGCCAACCCGAATCTCGGCCCGCTGACCGAGACCGCAAGCCTCGATGTTGGCGCTCGCGACATTCGTCGCGCCGGTGGAAATGTCGACGCCGACGCCCCGCGCATTGGCGAATTCGCTGAGAAGCGCGCACAACAATGCGCCCGAGCCGACGCCAAGATCGAGGATGCGCAATGCGTCGTTGCGCCGGTTCTGCAAAATTCTGAGCGACGCTTCGACGATCGTCTCGGTTTCGGGCCGCGGATCCAGCACCTGCGGCGAGATCGTGAGCGTGAGACCCCAGAATTCACGCTTGCCAACGATCCTCGAGAGGGGTTCGCCCGCCGCCCGGCGCGCCGAGAATTCCTCGACCCGTCGCGCCGCTGGGCCCAGAGGCGCCTCTGGGGCGGCGATCAGCGCCGCCGGCGAAACGCCGGAGGCGGCGCAGAGCGCCATCCTCGCCTCTCGTTTCGGGTGTTCGATTCCGCTGCGCTCGAACGTCTTGACGAGCCATGCCAACGCCTCGGCGCGCGCGGTCGAAACGCCGAGACCGACCGAAGTCGTCAAACGACCTGGCCGTGGCAGTGCTTGAACTTCTTGCCCGAGCCGCAGGGACAGGGCTCGTTTCGTCCGACGCGGCCCCATGTGGTCGGATTTTTCGGGTCCCGGTCGGCGACGGCGACTCCGGACGTCGCCGCCTGCAGAACGGCGCCGACCGGCTCCGACACGGGAGCGAACGGCAGCTCGTTTTCGCCGGTGACGGGGTCGAGATGCTGATACTGCATCGGCGGCGGTGGCGGCTCGGGCTGCTGGAACCGAACCTCGATCCGCGACATTTGCGCGATCACGGCTTCGTGCCACTGGGTGATCAATTCGCGGAAAAGCTCGAAGGCTTCGGACTTGTACTCGTTCAGGGGATCGCGCTGGGCCATGCCGCGCCAGCCGATAACCTGACGCAGGTGGTCGAGCGTAACCAAGTGCTCGCGCCACAGATGATCGAGCGATTGCAATATCACCTGCTTTTCGACGTACCGCATCGCCTCGGGCGTGTTGCGCTGAACGCGCTCCGCATAGGCGTCGGTTGCCGCGGCATGGAGCCGGGTCGCCACCTCTTCGTCGGCGATGCCCTCCTCCTTGGCCCATTCGTCGACCGGTAGGTCCAGGTTCAGCTTGTTGAGGACCTCGTTCTTCAGGCCCGCAATGTCCCAGGCTTCGGGATAGGCGTCGTGGGGAATGTGCTTGGCGACGACGTCGTCAATCACGCCGGTGCGCATGTCCTCGATCGTCGAATTCGAGCGATTCGGAGGCCATCATCCTGCGCCGGTCCTCGAAGATGACCTTGCGCTGGTCGTTCATCACGTTGTCGAATTTGAGAATGTTCTTGCGCATGTCGAAATTGCGCGCCTCGACCTTCTGCTGCGCCTTCTCGAGCGCCTTGTTGATCCACGGATGGACGATCGCCTCGTCTTCCTTGAGCCCGAGGCGCTTGAGCATCGCATCCATCCGCTCCGCGCCGAAAATACGCATGAGATCGTCCTGCAGGGACAGGAAGAACTTCGACCGGCCCGGGTCGCCTTGCCGGCCGGATCGCCCGCGCAGCTGGTTGTCGATGCGACGGCTTTCGTGCCGCTCGGTGCCGATGATGTAGAGTCCCCCGGCGTCGATCGCCTTCTGCTTGAAAGCCGCGACTTCGGCGCGAATCGACGCCTCTTGCGTTTCGCGCGCTTCCTGCGGCGCGGCCAGGTCGATCTCCTGCTTGACCCGCATCTCGACATTGCCGCCGAGCTGAATGTCGGTGCCGCGTCCGGCCATGTTGGTTGCGATCGTGATTGCCCCCGGAACGCCCGCTTCGGCGATGATGAATGCCTCTTGCTCGTGGAAGCGGGCGTTGAGAACCGCGAAGTCCTTCGACGGCTTGCCGGCGCGGGCGGCGGCGTAAAGCGCCCTCAGCGCGTCGGGCTTGGTGAAATCGATCTTCCTGTACCCCTGCCGTTCGAGCACTTCGGCGAGCACTTCGGATTTCTCGATTGACGTCGTGCCCACCAGCATCGGCTGCATGTTGGCGTTTGCGCCTTCGATCTCGCGCACGACCGCGCGCATCTTTTCATCGGCGGTGCGATAGACCTCGTCGTCCTCGTCAAGACGGGCGATCGGACGGTGGGTGGGAATCTCGACGACGATGAGTTTGTAGATTTCGGCGAATTCGTCGGCCTCGGTCGCGGCGGTGCCGGTCATCCCGGCAAGCTTCTTGTAGAGGCGGAAATAATTCTGGAAGGTGATCGAGGCCAACGTCACGTTTTCAGGCTGAACCGTCACGCCTTCCTTCGCCTCGAGCGCCTGGTGCAGCCCCTCGGAGTAGCGTCGGCCGGGCATCATGCGCCCGGTGAACTCGTCGACGATCACGACTTCGTCGTTGCGGACAATATAATCCTTGTCGCGCTGGAAGAGCTTGTGAGCGCGCAGCGCCTGATTGATGTGGTGGACGAGCGTCGCGTTGGCCGCCTCGTAGAGCGACCCTTCCTTCAGCACCCCGGCCGAGCGCAGCAAAGCTTCGGCGTGCTCGTTTCCCACTTCGGTGAGATTGACGGTGCGCTGTTTCTCGTCGAGCTCGTATTCCTCGCGGGGGATCTGCGGGATGATCGCATTGACCGCAACGTAGAGGTTGGAACGGTCCTCGGAGGGGCCGGAAATGATAAGCGGCGTCCGGGCTTCATCGACGAGGATCGAGTCCACCTCGTCGACAATGGCGAAGGCATGGCCGCGCTGCACCATCTGCGCCATGTCGTATTTCATGTTGTCGCGCAGATAGTCGAAGCCGAATTCGTTATTGGTGCCGTAGGTGACATCCGCGGCGTAGGCCTGCCGGCGCTGATCGTCGTCGAGGCCGTGCACGATGACGCCGACGCTAATGCCGAGAAACTTGTAGATCTCGCCCATCCACTCGGAGTCGCGGCGCGCCAGATAGTCGTTGACGGTGACGACGTGCACGCCTTCGCCGGCGAGCGCGTTCAGATAGACCGCGGTGGTGGCGACCAGGGTCTTTCCCTCGCCGGTCCGCATTTCGGCGATCGCGCCTTCGTGCAGAACCAGGCCACCGATGAGCTGAACGTCGAAATGGCGCTGCTTGAGCGTTCGTTTCGCCGCCTCCCGCACCGCGGCGAAGGCGGGCGCGACCAGGTCCTCCAGGGTCTTGCCCGCCGCGAGCTCGGCCCGGAGCTCCTCCGTCTTCGCCCGCAGCTGGTCATCGCTCAGGGCCTCGAACTCAGGCTCCAGCGCATTGATCGCCGCCACTTTCGGTCGATAGCCCTTCAGCCGGCGGTCGTTGGACGAACCGAAGACCCTCTTCATCACTGAGTCGAATTTCAGAGACGAGCCGAGCATTTTCGACCTTTCCAATTCCGTCCCGCCGGAAGACGCCGGCGCCGCTCTTGCCGGCCAACAGCGAGCGACGGGCGCCGCGGACGATGATGACAACAATAAAAAGCGCGAAAAAGGCCGTAAACCGCCCATTTTCGCGCCGCTGATCAGGGTCGCCCGTGAGATAGGAGGCGCGCTTTGCCTTGTCAATGATCGCCGCCGGCGGCTTTCCGTCCGGCCCGCCGTCACTTCTGACAGCGAGAGCAGTAGAATGTCGCGCGGCCGGACTGCACGATCCGTGAGATGAACCCGCGACACCGCTCTCGCACGCACGGCGCTCCCTCGCGATCATAGACCTTGAAGACGTGCTGGAAATATCCGAATTCGCCGTTTGTCTGCCGGTGGTCGCGCAAAGTAGAGCCGCCCGCCTCGATCGCTTCCTCGAGGACGTTGCGGATCGCCTCCGCGATCGCGGCCGCGGCGCGCGTTGGCGCGCCATGCGCGTCCGCCAGGATGCGCGCCGGCCTCGACGGCGCCAGTCGGGCGCGAAAAAGGGCCTCGCAGGCGTAAATGTTGCCCAGTCCGGCAATACGCTTTTGATCGAGCAAGGCCGCCTTGAGCGACGTACGAACGCCGGCGAACAGCTTCGCCAGGCAATTCGCGTCAAACTCCGGCGCCAGGGGCTCGGCGCCGAGCCCCCGCAGCCGCGGATGCTGCTCGAGCGCCCCGCTCGGCGCCAGATCCATGAATCCGAACCGGCGGGGGTCGTTATAGGTGACGACGCAGCCGTTATCGAGGAACATGACGACGTGATCGTGCTTGGGATCCTTCGAGCGGTCGCGAACGAACGCGCCCGGAATCAAAATCGCGGTCTGTTCGATCCGGAATGAGCCCGACATGCCGAGGTGCGCAATCAGCGTCTCGTCGCTGTCCAGCTGGAACAGAAGGTATTTGGCCCGCCTGGTCATGTCGACAATTCGCCGGCCGCTAAGCCGGGTCGCGAAACCGGCGGGAAACGGGAAACGGATGTCGGCGCGCCGCAATACGACCTTGTCGACGCGGGCGCCGAGCATCGCCGGCATGAGACCGCGCCGGACTGTCTCGACCTCGGGCAGCTCAGGCATTGGCGCGGTCCCGGATCACGGCGAGGAAGGCCGAGCCGTACTTTTGCAGCTTGACCGCGCCGACGCCATGGATGCCGGCCAGTTCATCGAGTCCGCGCGGCCGTTCCTGCGCCATCTCGATCAGCGTCCGGTCGGGGAAAATGACGTAGGCCGGCTGCTTCTGCGCCGTCGCGATCGCGCCCCGCAGCGCCTTGAGCGCCGCAAGCAGGTCCCGGTCCGCGTCGTTGGCCGTGGCCTCCGCGCGCGACCGGCGGCGCGCTTTGCGATTGACGACATCCTCGCGGAGCGCGAACGGGGCTTCGCCGCGCAGCACCCGCCGTCCCTCATCGGTCACGGTCAGCCGGTCGCGGTCGTTCCAGTCGCGCTCGATCAGCCCGCCCGATTGCAGCTGTCTGAGGACGCCGCGCCATTCGGCCGGCGCCCGATCCTTGCCGACGCCGAAGGTCTTGAGCTGGTCGTGCCCATGCCGCTCGACGGCCTCGGTCGCCTTGCCGGACAGAATGTTCGCGAGATGGCCGAAGAAGAACCGGCCCGAGGTGCGCAAAACCGCCGACAGCGCCTTTTGCGCCTCGACCCGCCCGTCGATCAGCCGGACCGCGCCCTGGCAGACGTCGCAATGGCCGCATGGCTCCGCCTCTTCGCCGAACATGCTCAGAAGAGTTCGGCGCCGGCAGCGGGCCGTTTCGCATAGCGCGATGAGATCGTCGAGTTTCGCCGTCTCGACCCGCTTGCGCTCATCGGGCGCGCCGCTGTCGAGAATCTGGCGCCGCCTGAGTTCGATGTCGCCCGCGCCGTAAAGCGTGAACGTGTCCGCCGGCAGGCCGTCCCGGCCGGCGCGGCCGATCTCCTGATAATAGGCTTCGATCGACGACGGCATGTCGGCGTGAAAGACGAACCGGACGTCCGGCTTGTCGATGCCCATGCCGAAGGCGATGGTCGCGCAAACGATGCAATCGTCCTCCCGCAGAAAGGCGTCCTGATTGGCGCTGCGCACGGCGTGATCGAGCCCGGCGTGGTAAGGCAACGCGCGCCGGCCGGCCCGGGCGAATTCGGCCGCAAGCTCTTCCGTGCGGCGTCGCGAGGCGCAGTAGACGATGCCGCTTTCTCCGCGATGGGCGTCGAGCCTGTCAATGAGCTGCCGCGTCGCGTCCGATTTTGGCCGCATCGCGAGAAAGAGGTTCGGGCGATCGAACGAGCGCACGAAAACCTGAGGCCGGCGGACGAACAGCTTGGCTGCGATTTCAGCTCGGGTCGGGGCGTCGGCGGTCGCCGTCACGCCGATCGTCTGCACCCCGTCGAGGGCTTCGGCGACCTCGCGCAAGCGAAGATATTCCGGCCGGAAGTCGTGGCCCCATTGCGAAACGCAATGGGCCTCGTCGATGGCGAGAAGATCGATCGCGACTTTGCGCAGAGTTGCGATGACATCGTCGCGCAAGAGCCGCTCGGGCGCGATATAGAGAAGCCTGAGCGAGCGGTCTTCAAGCCCGCGCTTGATCCTCAGCCGCTCGTCGGCGTCGGAGGAGGAATTGAGGCTCGCCGCCTCGACCCCAAGCTCCCGCAGCTGCGCGACCTGGTCGCGCATGAGCGCGATCAGCGGCGAAACAACCAGGGTCATGCCGCTGCGGACGATCGCCGGCAGCTGGAAGCAGAGCGACTTGCCGCTGCCCGTCGGCATGACCGCCAGCACATCCTTGCCTGCGAGCGTCGCCGCCAGGACCTCTTCCTGCCCGGGCCGGAACTCGGAGAAGCCAAAGACGGCCGAGAGCGCGGAGCGCGCCTTCGCCATGAGCGGCGATTCCTGCGTCACGGGGCGGTCCCGCTCGGGTCGAAGACCGGCGTCCACTGGACGGCCTCGACGCTGTCCGCACCGGTCGCCAGCATCATCAAACGGTCGAAGCCGAGCGCCGCGCCGCTCGCGTCGGGCATGTCGGCGAGGGCTAAGAGGAAATCCTCGTCAATCGGGGCGGAGGCTCCATAAATGCGCCGCTGGTCCTCCATCGCGGCCGCGAATCGTCGCCGCTGCTCGGCCGGATCGCGGAGTTCGTGGAACGCATTCGCGAGTTCGACGCCGCAGCAATAAAATTCGAACCGTTCGGCGATCCGCGGATCATCCGGATTCACGCGCGCGAGCGCCGCCTCGCTTGCGGGATAGGCGTGAAGGACGGTGGGTCGCCCGATCCCGAGATTTGGCTCGACCCGCTCGCTGAGAAGCCGGCTGAAGATGTCCGACCAGTCATCGTCCGGCGCGACCCTGAGACCCGAATCCCGCGCCTGGGAGGCCAGCCTTTCGGTGTCGGGCCGGCGACCGATCGGAAGGCTGTCGTAAAGATCGACCCCGGCGTGGCGCCGAAATGCGTCCTGCACCGTGAGCAGCTCCGGCGGCTCGAACGGGCTGGCTTTCCGGCCGCGAAAGACGAACGTCGTCGCGCCTGCGACGTGGGCGGCGAGCGCAACGAGCGCAACGCAATCCTGAATGAGACGCTCGAGCGGGACCTCCGCCCGATACCACTCCAGCATCGCGAATTCCGGCGCGTGCAGCGCCGTTCGCTCGCGGTTGCGGAAAACATTGGTCAGCGCGTAGATCCGGGTCTCTCCCGCCGCCAGCAGCTTCTTCATCGCGAATTCGGGCGAGGTATGCAGATAGGCGTCGCGGGGCGACCCGTTCGGCGGAATGAGCGCGGTCCTGAACCCGTGCAAATGGGTCTCGTTTCCCGGCGAAGCCTGCAGGGCGGCAGGCTCGACCTCGATGAAACCCTTGGCTTCGAACCAGCGGCGCAGGAGGCTCGTAATCTGCGCCCGGGCGGCGAGCCGGCCGCGCCGTTCGGCATATAGGTCCTTGTTCCAGAACGGTCGCGGCGAGGACAAGCTCAAAGAGACACCTGGGCCAAGAGGGCAGCGAAGATCGACGACCGGGGCGACTGGCCTTTGGCGGCAAAATCGGTATGTTCGCGCCGAAATCGCCAACCCCCGCACGACCGGCGCGCTTTTTTCGAGCGCAAAGCCCCGCGCCCAATTCCGAGGACCAGAACGTGAGAGTTATCGCAAGCTCGATCCGCAAGGGCAATATCATCGAACGAGAGGACGGTCAGTTGGCCGTCGTTCTGTCCGCCGAGAGCTTTCATCCGGGCAAGGGCACCCCCACCACCCAGATCGACATGCGCCGCCTCTCCGACGGGGTCAAGATGACCGACCGGTACAAAACCACTGAACAGGTCGAGCGCGCGTTCGTCGAGGACAAGAATTTCGACTTCCTCTATTCCGACGCCGACGGCCATCATTTCATGAACGCCGACACCTACGATCAGATCCAGGTTCCCGCCGACGTGATCGGCGACCAGGCCCAATGGCTTCAGGAAGGCATGAAGGTCATCCTGTCGATATTCAACGAGATCCCGGTCGCGATTCAATTGCCGCCCCGCGTCACCTTGGAGGTGACGGAGACCGAACCGGCGATGAAGGGCCAGACGGCGTCGTCCTCCTATAAGCCGGCCAAGCTTTCGAATGGCGCGCGGGTGATGGTTCCGCCGCACATATCGCCGGGAACGCGGATCGTCCTCCAGACCGAGGATGGGAGCTACGTCGAACGGGCCAAGGACTGAGCGCCCGTCGAAGAGCTGGGCTCTCTAGCAGAGGGGGCCGCTGGGCGTGTAAGCCCGCAAAATTTCGGGAGACAACAACTCTGAATTGGTGTCTTATGCCGCGGGCTGGCTGACCGAAACGCGCAAATTTAAGCCGCTGAACGCAGGGACGGCGGCGCGTCGGTCCATCGAATAAGCTATCGCGATGGCGGGGATCTCTCAAGAGCATAGCAAGGTTTCCCGGCTCGCGCCGCGCGATGGCGGGCGCCGCTTCTTTGGCCGGGCCTTGCTGCGCGACCACGAGCGGACCGATCTTGCCGCACAAGCGCTTCCGCCCGAGGTCGCTTTTCTCGCCTCGGAAGGATTTTCGCCCGAACGGCTGCTGAACGTGTGCGCCGTGACAAGGCGGCGCTTTCCAGTGGGTGCAAGCCCCGCCCGGCCAAACGCTCCAGCCGGAAGCAACCGGAGCAGTCATGGAGGTAACGAAATGGCTGAAGCCTTCGGTGTAGCTGGTCACATATAGGTGACCGCGCGAGTGTGCGGGCCGCAACGCGAGTGAACGCTGAGCAATCCTCACATGAGCAGGTGGCAGTCAAGCGGTTTGTTTCCGGGTGATAAGTCTCCAGCGGTTTGTCCGGTATCCGAGGTTCTGAGCCCTCTAAGCGTGACGCGGCTCGTTTCCGAGCACGATCAACCTCACATACGGTCGCCGTTCGCGACGGCTGCACCAACATCCCGCTTGCGGCGGGTAGGGCTCAGGAAGACGAGAACCTTTCTCGAAAACGGCGTTTCAGGCCACGGCTTGCTTCGGTTCGTCCACCTGGATCCGTCAGGACTGATCACGTCCTGAGGATTACGGGATTGGATGCGTGGAAGACGGGGGCTATCGTCAGGCGGGCCTAATCATGGCGCCTTCGATCACGACCCCAGCGCTCAGATATTTCCAGAGTGCGACCAGCAGCTTTCGCGCCAGCGCCACGATCGTCGTCTTGCGCCGACGACCGCCGTTACGTTCGTTTCGGTCCTGGAACCAGAGGGTGAGTGCGGAGCGCGGCTGATAGCGTATCCAAAGCCAGGCGAGCTGAATTATCGTTGTCCGTAGTCGCGGGTTGCCCGATTGCGAGATGCCCTGCTCGCGATTGACCGACCCGCTTTGCCAAGGCGTCGGGGCAAGGCCGGCATAAGCGGCGACCTGTCGGCGGTTATCGAAGTGCCTGGAGAGTCCCTCAGACCAGAGGACCGAAGCGAATTCCGGCCCAATCCCATGGACACCCAGCAACATCGGCGGCGGGGCCAACCCTTTGGTTTGTTGTGCGTTGAGCAGCGCGTCCCGCTCGGACTCCACAGCTTTGATCTGCTCGAGAAGCAATTCGAGCCGATCGAGTTCTCGACAAACCTGGGCTTTGAGATGTTCGGGCAAGCGACGGCCGTCGCCAGTCTGGAGCGCATCCAGCCGCGCCCGTCGATCGCGACGCAACGGCTCATACTCGGATGCGCCCTGAGAGAAGAGCAATCCTTTGATCCGGTTGACGTGCTGAACCCGTTCCATGATCAGCACCTTGCGCTCACGGCAAATCCGGCGGCGGTCTTCATCTTCAGGCGTCGGCGCCCGAACCATTGAACAGACCCGCGGTTCGCCGCGCTTGTGGGCGAGCAGCGCGCGAAGCAAAGCCTCGCCATCGATCCTGTCGGTCTTGGCCCGACGCCGCCGGCGCGAAGTCGCAATTGAGGCTGCATCGACAACGTGGCTCTCAATTCCCTCACTCAGCAAGACACGGTGAATCCAGAAACCGTCCAACCCCGCTTCTTGAATGACGATGATCGGGAAGGATTTTCCGGTCCGCGCGTACGCTTTCCTCCTGAGCTCCAAAATGCGGGCCAACAGCGCAGCGATATCCCCGGCGGACACGCTGTGCTTTGACATCTTCTCTCCGCGGCCTGGCGACAATGACGTAACCAGCCAGGTCGATCGGCTCAGTTCCAATGAGATGAATATTGCGCAAAGATCGGCCCGGATCGTGGTCGGTGCTAATTGATCAGCTACGTTTTGCATGGTCGCCTCCAGAGTGGGTGGTAAGCGACCTCATGCTCCCGAATCGCAGGTCGCTACCATCGCCTCATGGGATCTCGAAAAGGACGATGTGCAGGCCGACCCGACAACGTTATCGGGGAAGGCTGTTACGGCAGGGTGAGATGAGCGAGAACGACGCCCAGTCGCTGCACCGGGGTAGTGGCGGCAGCACGCACACAAGGAAAGCGCGCGCAACACGGGAAGCCCCAAAGCGTGGTCAGGTCAGGGATGACAGGACCAACCGGACGCCCGTGAGGGACAGGCTGGGCGCTCTGGGGTGGCGGAGAGGTTCGTAGTACCGCGGAAACCGGGTAACTCCGGCGGAGGGAAGGGACCTCAGTTCAAGACAGACGCAGAACGTGGCGAAGGACATGGAGATTGGGCAACCTATCAACTCCACATGATGTTCAGAAGCTGCCGATGGCGTCGCACGCGAAAGACGGCGTGAGGTCTTGTCCGAGAGCCGGATGCGGGAAATCTGCACGTCCGGTTCGATGAGCGGGGCGTGGAAACGGAGCTACGGTTGAGCCACTAAGGCACCGCCAGACGAAAGGGGCGGCAAACAGACATGCTCGACCTAACGCCACCGCGCCACGTCTCGACTTTACCGATAGTGTTGAAAAACTCGGAAATTGAGTGACCGCGAGAATCTCGTTTTCGCGCCCATAGCGGGATCTAAGCCGGTAGTCGCCACGTCAAGCCATATGGGAGGGTCGCACGCGGCAAAGGCGGCCCGTCCGCCGAACCCCCAAGGAATTTTCCATCGAGGCTGCCAGCGGTCTTCTGAATTGTGATCGAAGCGAAAATCCGAGTTTTTCAACATCGGGTAATGGGCGGGAGCTCTTCCGCTGAGGCCGATAGGATCGGCAACGATTCGGAAGAGGAGACCCAATATGGACTATTTTGCTGGCCTCGATATCTCAATGGATGAGAGTCACGTTTGCGTTCTCGACCGCGAAGGGGTGGTGGTTCGCGAGAGCAAGACAGTATCGACCGCGGAAGCGATCGCCGACGAGTTGGTGAAAGCGCCGAGCTGTAGTCGTATCGTATTCGAGACAGGTCGAATGACGCCGATCCTATTTCATGGGTTGCGCGAGCTCGGATTTCCCGTGGTCTGCGTCGAGAGCCGACAGGCCTATCAGGCGCTCAAGTCGCTTTCTACCCACAAGACCGATCGCAACGACGCTCGGGGACTGGCGCATTTGGCCCGCGCTGGCTTCTTCAAGCCGGTGCATGTGAAGTCGCTGCCGGCCCACGCCGTCCGCTCGCTGATCAGCGCGCGCAAGAAGCTGGTGGGCCAACGAGTAACCTTGGAAAATCAGATCCGAGGTTTGGCGATCGTGTTCGGAGTCCGCCTCCCACGGGCTCTCACCGCCGCCTTCATCGACGAGGCTCTCAAAGCAAGCGAAGGGATCGCGGGTCTTTCCGCCGCCATGCGAGGTTTGATTGCGGCTCGGACTGCCGTGATGACGGCGGTCGCCGCGATCGACGCCGACATAAGACGCATGACGAGGGCCTCGGCGCCTTGCCGTCGGCTAATGACCATCCCCGGCGTCGGCCAACTGACCGCTCTGGCCTTTGTAGCCGCAATCGACGATCCATCGCGCATCCGCCGATCCAGAGAGATCGGCGCCTATCTGGGCCTGGTTCCGAGGCGCTATCAGTCGGGCGAAGTCGACTACGTCGGCGGCATCTCGAAATGCGGCGACCGACGGGTGCGGACCCTGCTGTATGAAGCCGCCAACGTCATGCTGACCCGCTACAAGGGCCAGCTCAAACTGAAGGACTGGGCCTTCGCCATCGCCAGGCGATCGACGATGCGCAAGGCGCGGATTGCTCTGGCGCGTCGTCTCGCGATCATCATGCATGCCATGTTGCGCGACGGAACCGAGTTCGCACCGGCCTAGGCGGTTTAAGGCCGCAAGCCTAGACAGGAGGCCGCATCCAGCTCCCGCAAGGAGCGACGCCCGAGGGAGGAAGCAGACGACGGCGCGGATTGTGTTGCAGCGGCTAACTTCTAGCCGACTGCGCTTTCAACCTAGCCGCCCTGCACCCAGCTTACCCCATCAAGTGCCGAACGAGCACGCAGAGAACGCAGGCACCCGAAAGCGTCGATACCCGGAAGAGCTCCCGCCCTTGACCGATTAGAGAACACAATACGTCGATAGTGTTGAAAAACTCGAATTTCCGCATCGATCACAATTCAGGAGACCGCTGGCGGCCTCGGTGAAAAATTCCTTAGGGGGTCGGCGGACCGACCGGGTTTGCCGCGTGCGACGCTCCTATATGCCCTGCCGTGAGGAGTATCGGCTGAGTTGACGCGACGCCCGCGAAAACGAGATTTTAGCGGTGGCTCAATTTCCGAGTTTTTCAACACTATTCGTCGAACTCAGGCCGTCCGCTTCGCGCAAATAGCGGACATCCGCCAGCGGCTTAGCGAATGGCTAAAATCGACCCTGAGCGTCGTTATGAGGTTTGCCTCCCCGTCGACGGCGTGTTGGATCGACTTCTCGAGAACGCCATCAGCAAATAGACGGTCGAGGCTGGGCGATTTCGACATCAAAGCCCCAGGTCCGCGATCCAGCGTGTGGTTCCTGCGCTGAGTGCTTGATTTTTGCGCGGGTCCGCCATCCATATGGCCGCTGCCGGTTCGGGCATAGGGCGGTGTCGGATGAGCGCCGAAGATTTGGGCTCTGCGCCTGCTTTTCGTGTGAGCGACCTCATCCGCCATGGCGCGGAGCCGCCTCCGGTCGCGCTCTTCACGCGCTGGCGCTCTTATCCGTGGCTGATCGTGGGCGTGACCTGTATCGGCGCCTTCATGGGCCAGGTCGACGCGAGCATTGTCCAGCTCGCGCTGCCGACCTTGGGACGCGTATTCGACGCCACTCTCGACAGCGTGAGCTGGGTCGCCCTCGGCTATCTTCTCGGCGTCGCAGCGTTCCTGCCGATATTCGCCCAGCTCTGCCAGATGTTTGGCAGGAAACTGCTCTACATCATCGGCTTTGTGGTGTTCACAGGAGCGAGCGCACTCTGCGGCTTTGCGCCGGATCTCGCCACCCTGATCGCGTTTCGGTTCTTGCAAGGCTTCGGCGGGGCGATGCTTGGAGCCAACAGCATGGCGCTTGTCGTGACGTCCACGGACAAAAGCCTGCGCGCGCGGGCGCTCGGCGTGTACGCTGGAGCGCAAGCGGTCGGGATCAGCGCCGGCCCGGTTATCGGAGGCCTGCTCTTGGGGACATTGGGATGGCCTTCGGTGTTCTGGATCAATGTTCCCTTTGGGCTGCTGGCGGTCGTCTTCGGCTGGTTAGTGCTGCCAATAACAGCACAGCAGAATCGAAACCAAACATTCGACTGGCGCGGCGGTTTCCTACTCGCGCCCGCATTGGCGTTTGCCGTGCTCGCGCTCAATCAGGTTTCAGCCTGGGGGCCAACCTCGCCAGCGCTTCTCGGTTCGGTCGGCGCCGCGATCGTGCTCATTTTTCTGTTCCTGAGGCAGGAACACGCGTCGCATTCCCCGATGATCGATCTTGCCCTACTTGATGAGCCGGCATTTCTGGCCGGAGCGCTTGCCTGCGCTATGTCGTACGCCATGCTCTACGGTATGTTCTTCCTCGCTTCATTCGCGCTTGTGCGTGGCTACGAGGAAAGCGCCATCGCCGCGGGGCTCAAGCTCGCGATCATTCCAATCAGCCTCGGCGTCGTCGCGCCATTCGCCGGCGCGCTCGCGGACTGGATGGGGACGCAACTCCTCAGCGTCGCTGGGATGGCGATATGCTTTCTCGCCCTGCTCGCGCTTACAGCGATCGTGATGCAGCCTGTCGCCAATCTCTGGATCGGCTCCCTCGGCCTCATGGCTTTCGGGGCGGGACTCGGGTTGTTCATTGCGCCAAACAACCACGCGACGATCAATTCGGCGCCGGCCAATCTCTCCGGCGTGGCGGGTAGCCTACTCAATCTGACGCGGATCCTCGGAACTGTCGCTGGCGTGGCCAGCGCGTCCGCGGTGCTGTCCTGGCAGTTACAGGTCGCGCGCGGCTCGACCGAGCGCAGGCTGGCGACTTTTTCACCCCATCATTTTGTCCAGGCCGTGGAGGGAGGACTGATCATGCTTGCGGTCTTCGCCGTAATCGTCGGCGCGATTTCGATGATCCGCAAGCGCCCAGCCTGAGGCGCGAACTCGGCCTCACCACCGCCCGCTCTCTTTGCTATAACCCCTCCAACCTTGGAGGCTCCCCATGAAACTCGCTGATCCTTCGCTCCTCAAAGACAGATGTCTCCTCGATGGAAAACGGGTTGGGGAGGGGTCTCGCCCGATCGCCAACCCCGCGACCGGCGCGGTCCCCGCCAAGACTCCACGCTTCGGCCGGCCATAGATCGCGAGGAAGCAATACGCCGGCTGAACGACGCGCAGATCGCCTGGGCGCGGTTCTCGGAAGTCCGCGACCTCATTCACCATCCGGCTCTGCGCCGAGTGGCCGTCCGACTGGCCTACGGCATCGCCGCCCGGCGAATCGTGCGCCACCTGGAGCGGGCCGGGTTTGTGGTCATGAAGAAGCCGCCCGTTGGCGGACGTTCGGCGCTTGCGCGGGGTTTTGAGCGCTAGCGGCTACGGAACGCCCAGCGTGAGGTCCGATAGCCCGCAAACCCGAGGCCAGCGAAGCCGGTCAGCATGAGCACCCAGGTTGACGGCTCGGGCACAGCCTCGCCGAGGGATGTTCCAAAGACTGAGAATTGGAGAGGTTCGGCGGGCCCCGTGCCCCACGAGACTCCGCTGTCAGTAGAAGAGAAAAACGGCTGTGAACTGCTCCCGTCATTTAGCCAAGCGACGTTCAGGTCGGGTAACTCGACCACGAGAAAGTATTCCGTTGCAATGTGGAGTGGGATCGGCGGGCCGTTGTATGCCTCCTGAACGAAGTCCGCTTGGTTTTGCGGACCCGGCACGTTGACCGTTCCGCTCGTCCACAGGTTCGCGGCGGGCGCTCCGCCCGCAGTCGACGAGTACAGCGCGATCGACACCGTCTCAGTATCGCCCGAGTTATTTCCGTTCTGGACGAACGCGCCCGCGCCTAAGAAGTCGAATTCGGCATTTGGCGTGAAGCCTTCCGCAACGAATTCTGGACCTCCAAAGCCACATTTGCAGTCAGAGTTGTTGTAGTTGCTGAATACCGTAGCTGCCACAGCGGGACTCACGTGGCCGAGCCCTCCGACCAGCGCAAGAGTCGCCATCCGCACGGATTTTCTCATCGCTTAGTCCTCCTAACTGCCTAACTGCCGCATCGCGTCATCTGCAACGTTAACGGCCTCCGGCAGGGCGCGCCATAGTGCCGCGGCATCGAGCCATTGCCGCTCAGCGAACCCGCCCCGCCGGCGGTTTTGACCCTCGCGCGGCTCGCCGCTGCCCGCCAGCCGCAGGATCAGGTCGTCGTCGCTTTCGCCAGGGCGCATGGGACGGCTCGCCGTACCGTGCTGTAGCAGGTCTGGATCGGTGTGTTAGTAGGAAGTCCTCCAAGACGAGAAACCATCCGGGAAGGAAAACGCATGCCGATCTACGTCACTCTTTACCAGTTCACCGAGAAAGGGATTCACCACGTCAAGGATACGGTCAAACGGTCGGAGGCCTACAGGAAACGAGCCAAGAAGCACGGCGCAACCGTCAAGGAGACTATCTGGACCCAAGGCGCGCACGACATCGTGACAATTCTCGAGGCCCCCGACGCCGAGACCGCTTCGGCTTTCATCTTGAGCGCGGATGAACTAGGCAATGTTCGCAGCGAGACCCTGCGCGGCTTCACCGCCGCCGAGATGGAAAAGTTACTGGCTAAGGTCGACTAGCGACTCTCATCGCAGCAGCAAAGCTCGTCCGGTGCCCGAGCCTCTTCTGCGCCAGTCGCGGGGCAGCGCGAGTGTAAAATCCGGCGATCAATCCGCGATCGAGACGGCCCTGCGTGTCCTCCGATAGCCAGCAAAGCCGAGGCCGGCGAAGCCCAGCAGCATCATCGCCCAGGTCGCTGGCTCCGGCGCTTCCCCGGCGGCAACACCGGCGCTCCAGATTGAGGTTTGGCCCTGATCATCGGCACAGTCAGCGCACCAGCGACCGTCAACCGAGGAAAAGAAAGGGACGCCTTCGCCCACAAGGAATTCAACAGTCGCCGTGGCGGGAAGGATTGCGGGCAGTGATCCGCTGACCTCTGACACGTCGCCCGCGTCGAGCGAGAAGCTGGTCAGGTTTGACTTGTATGAAAAGCTCACAAAGTTGCTTGTGTCGATCGGACTGCCGAGACTGTAGTTTTCTAACGTGAGCACGCCGATCCCGTCGCCCGTACAGTCGTCAACGGCGCACGCGCCGGTGAAGGTAAACTCCGACAAAGTGATCGCAATCAGTGCGTTAGCCGGATCGGCTACCGTTAGGCCAAGAGCCGACAGAAGTACGACGGACAATAGCTGTAAACGATTCATCTAAGCCTCCCAAAAAAAATTCAAACAAAGATTCTTAGAAAGTAGCCGGACGGATCAGTTGCCGGACAGCAACGTCATTGCGGTCACACTCAAGATCTTCCGTCAAGTGGAAAATATAGGTTGGAAACCTCATCGCGATCATGGCTGTAAACAGGCCAATGACAGCTCTATTTCTCAGATCGCGAGGCCGTTGTTCTTGCTCCGTTCTCGTTGGCGCGGTAGGGTCGCGCCATGCCTCGCGACGGCGCCACCATCCTGACCGACCTCCAAGCGCCGTTCCTGCACCTGGTCTGCGAGCCGGTGCGGCCGGCGTGGGCGCTACGCCGTGGCTCGGCTCATCTCCGAACGCGGCGACGCAAAGCTGACCGATCTTCTCTCCGCGCTTGCCAACTGTTCGAAGGGGACGAATTCGGCGAGCATCTATGATCGTTGCAAGGCACAGTTCGAGGCGACTATTCCGCGCTACCGTCCGATTCCCGGGCCTTATACCAAAGGCCCTGCTGG
>CAWCCX010000023.1:0-12681 GCA_963794155.1 uncultured Alphaproteobacteria bacterium
CGGTGGCGACAATGACGCTCATTTGCGGCCGGCGGGCGCGGATCGTGTTGATGAGGTCCCAGAACTGGCCGCGCGACAGGGGGTCGACGCCGGTGGTCGGTTCGTCGAGGATGAGAAGGTCCGGGTCGTTGATAAGGGCGCAGCAGAGGCTCAGCTTCTGCTTCATGCCGCCGGAAAGCTTGCCTGCCGGACGCGCTTCGAACTTCTCCAGGCTCGTCGCCGTAAGAAGCTCGTCGATCTTGGCGCGACGCTCCGTCGCCGACAATCCGAACAATCGGCCGAAGAAATCGATGTTCTCGAAGACGGAGAGCGTCGGGTAGAGGTTGCGGCCGAGGCCCTGCGGCATATAGGCGATGCGGCCACGCATCTCGCGCAAGGTCTCCTGGTCGGCGATGCTCTTGTCGAAGACGACGACCTCGCCGTCCTGAATCTTCTTCACGCCTGCGATGAGCCCGAGGAGAGTCGACTTTCCGACGCCGTCCGGCCCGATCACGCCGACCATGATGCGCGACGGAATGTCGATGCTGACATCCGCCAGCGACACTGTCGCGCCGTAACTGTGCGAGACGTTCTTGACCCGCGCGATCGGCTCGCCGGTCATTTTGCGTCGGGGGTTTTCGCGTCCGCCGGTTTCGCGTCTGGCTGCGCCGCGGGCGCGGCGTCCTGTGCCGCCGCGGGAGGCTTCGGCAGCTTGACCTGAAGGTCGGCCGGCCAATCCACGTCCGGTTTGGTGCGGACGAAGCCCATTCCGCGTACGCCGGTCTTCACCCGAGTGTAAAACTGCTGAAGGATCTGCGGATCGATCTTCAGCTTGGTGCGGAACATCAGCTTGGCGCGCTCGTCCGTCGTTTCCACGGTCTTAGGAGTGAATTGCGCGTCGGCGGCGACGAAGCTGACTTTCGCCGGAATGACGTAATCAGGGACGGGATCGAGGATGATCCGAGCCTCGTCGCCGACCGTCAATCTGCCCGCGTCTGCGGCGGGCAGGAAGATGGTCATATAGACGTCGGTGAGGTCGAGAATGGTGACGATCGGCGCACCGGCGGCGACGACCTCGCCGGCCCGGGCAAGCTGATACTGGACGCGTCCCAACCGCGGCGACACGAGAGTCAGATCATCAATGATCGACTGGATCCGATCGACCTCCGCCTCCGAATTGGCGATCTGAGACAGGGCCTGATCGCGCTGCGACGTGAAACTCTGCACCGCGGCCACCGCGGAGTCGTAGTTGCGCTTGCGCTGCTCAAAGACCTGCTTGGTGATGAATCCGGTCTTCATCAGCTCCTGGCCGCGCTGGAAGTCGGATTTGGCAAACTCGAGCGCGCTCTCTCGGGAGGTGATTTCGGCTTCCGACGCCGCAAGCGCGTCGTTGGCCTTCTGCACGTCGGCTTGCGCGGCGCGCAACCGAGCCTCGTATTCCGGCGAGGAGATCTTGGCGATAACCTGCCCTTGGGTTACGCTCGAGCCTTCCTCCACCGTCACTTCGGCGAGGCGCCCAGGATATTTCGATGAGACGTCCACCTGCGTCGCTTCGATGCGGCCGTTCGACTTGACGATGCCTTCGGCCAGCGTCTCGCCGCGCAGGCGGGCGATCAAATTCCGGACGAGGCCCTGAGCATGCGCCGAAGGAACCCATGAATCGCCGCTCCTCGGCTCCCGGCTCATGAAGAGCGACCACGCCCCGATTCCCAACACAAAGGCCGATATGGCGACGCGCCGACTTAGGGTCATTGTGGGTCTCCTCCGGACGTCATCCGTATCTGGCCCATCAACAGCGGGACCGGAATGCTCAGAGCGGGGCAACCGCTCCACTCGAAACGCGATACGACGGCGAACGTGCCGCTTTCGAGCCGCCGTTCTTAGTCCAAGCCCTCTGCTGCTTTACTAGGCAAGCGCGTCCATGATGTAAAGAACGAACCGGGAGGATAGCATGGCTGCGACAAAACGTCAGAACAAGGCCAAAAAGGCCGAGAACGAGAAACCCTCGGGAGGTCAGAACGCGCTTGGCGGCAAGGAATACGAGCGCGAACTCGCCCGGCTGCATGGCGAGCTGGTCAAGCTGCAGCTGTGGGTCGTCGCCAAGGGACTGAAGGTCTGCATCGTCTTCGAAGGCCGTGACGGCGCCGGCAAGGGCGGCGTGATCAAGGCAATCACCGAGCGGGTCAGCCCGCGCGTCTTTCGCGTCGTCGCGCTACCTGCGCCGACCGAACGCGAAAAGTCACAAATGTATATTCAGCGTTACATGCGGCATTTTCCGGCTGGCGGCGAGATCGTGATTCTTGACCGCAGCTGGTACAATCGGGCCGGGGTCGAGCGGGTCATGGAATTCTGCCCGATGGAACAAGTCAGGCGCTTTCTCCAAGTTGCGCCCGAGTTCGAGAAGGCGATCGTCGAATCGGGCATTCTGCTGATCAAATACTGGCTCGAGGTGAGCCCCGAGGAACAGACCCGCCGGCTCGAAGCGCGCATCGACGATCCGCGCAAGATCTGGAAGCTGTCGCCGATGGATTTGAAATCCTATGGTCGCTGGTACGACTACTCCCGTGCTCGCGACGATATGTTCAAGGCGACCGACACGCCCTGGGCCTCGTGGAACGTGGTGCGCTCCGACGATAAGAGGCGTGCGCGGCTCAATGTCATCTCGCATCTCCTGTCGAAAATTCCGTACAAAGAGTTGCCGCGCGACAAGCCTGTCCTGCCGAAGCGGGGGAAGGCCCACGGCTACGTCGAGCCCGACTATCCCTACAAGTTCGTACCGGAGCTGGGCTGGTGAACGGCGAGGTCGCTACCACCCCCGGTACTGCGCGCCCATGAAGGTATTGTGGATCGGGGTCGGCTGATCAAACCGATGGCGCGTGTAGCTGTACGCGGGTTGGCGGCGGGCCGGCCGACCGTGCGGATAGAGAGTGAGCTGGTCATGCCTCATCGGCACGATGTGGCCCTGCGCGC
The DNA here is from genome assembly GCA_963794155.1 of uncultured Alphaproteobacteria bacterium. Taxonomy (GTDB): domain Bacteria; phylum Pseudomonadota; class Alphaproteobacteria; order Rhizobiales; family Beijerinckiaceae; genus Roseiarcus. Next base: position 2,950 of record CAWCCX010000023.1, read on the forward strand.
TTTTTGTCTTGACGGGCGGGTGCGACGCCGTCTGCGCGGCCGCCGGAACCCACGAGGCGAAGCAAGCCATCAAGGCAGCGACCGCAAGGAGAATTGTGGTGCGTTTCATCCTGTCCAGCCCTCTCTGCTGACATCCAATAGCTCATCGGTCGACGACGCAACCGGGTCGCGTGCGTGAGCCAATGTCAGAACACCGGCTCGCCCAGCGCGATCTCGGCCAGCGGCGACAACAGGATAACGTCGGCGCGGGCGTTCTTGGCCCCGAGGATGAGGACTTCGGATTGAAAGCCGGCGATGTTGCGCGGCGGCATGTTGACCACGCAAGCAGCCAGCCGGCCCATCAGCTCGGCTTCGGAATAGCTCGTGATCTGGGCGCTCGACCATTTCCTGCCAAGCGGCCCGAAGTCGACCTCGACTTTATACGACGGGTTTCGCGCCCGCTCGAACGGTCGGACCGCGACGATGCGGCCGATCCGGATGTCGACCTTGGCGAAGTCGTCATAGACGATCGGCGGCTTTTCCATTGTCCTTGCCCGTTGGCTGCGAAGCCGAATGCGTCGCATCGGCGAGGGATAAGGCGAGAGGGACGCCCCGAGAACTCAGCCTCCGACCGCTTCCTGATGCGCCTTGACCATTTCGGTCAGGCTGTCGAAGCGAAAGTCATAGTGAGGCGCCTGCGCCGGAGTCATGGTCGCGCCGAACCCCTCCTGGCCGCGGCGGCGATAGATCCAGCACGAAGCGAGGCCGTGCGCTTTGGCCGGGGCGTGGTCATGGAACAGGCTCTCGGCGGTATGCAGGATCTGGCGCTTTTTGATCCCGAGCGTCTCGAGCTTGGCCAGCATGTAATCGAAATTGCGGGAGGACGGCTTATAGGAGCCGCAATCCTCGGCAGTGTAGACCGCATCGAAGGCGACCTTGAGCTTGTCGTTGCTTGCGGCAAAGCTCTCGTTGTCGACGTTCGACAGGATCGCGATTTTGTAGTGCCGCTTCAGGTATCGAAGCGCGTCGACCGTATCGGCGAACGGCGGCCAGTTCCGGATCGACCGGCCATAGGCGACGCAGTCGCCCCAGCTTGCCGCGACGCCCCATTCTTCCGCCAGGCGCCGATAGACCGTCGCCAGCAGCTCGCGATAGGGCTTGGCCGGCGTCTGGATCTGCTGCGATGATTCATGCCGCGCATGCGCCTCGAGGATGTCGTTGCGCGTGAGCCGCCGCGCCACTCGGCTCGTCAGAGGCCTCAGGGCCTCGATCATCCCCGATTCCCAGTCGATGAGCGTGCCGTAGCAATCGAAGGTCAGGGCTTCGAAGTCGGTGAGCTTCGGCGGCGTATCTGCGCTCAAGGCTGACAACTTGGATGATTTCGGCGTGGTGATGGTGGAGCCAGACGGAATCGAACCGACGACCTCTTCAATGCCATTGAAGAGTTGGGTCCTAACCGGGCCTAACAATTAATCGGGCCGATCGGTAGGAAAAACATTTTATCACAACGGTTTATTTCCGCTGTTAGGGTCATTATACAACCTTGGGTAACAGGGCATAACGCCCCTCTCTGTTTACCCCAGGATTACCCCATTGTCAAAGAAGACGCTCACGGCTGCGGCCGTCAAGAACCTCCTGCCGGGTGTGGCGAGGCGCGAAGTCACGGACGGAGGATGCCCAGGCCTCCACCTCGTGATCCAACCCAGCGGGCGCAAGTCGTGGGCGCTGCGCTTCCGGCGCCCAGATGGCAAGCCCACGAAACTGACGCTTGGCTCGGTCGATCTCTCCGGCGCTGAGTCGCCTCATGAGCCGACCATCGGCGCGCCGCTGACGCTGGCCGCCGCCCGGAGGCTGGCCGCGGATCTGCACAGGCAGCGAGCCATGGGCCGGGATGTCGTCGCCGATCACGCTGCAGCCAGACGACGCCAGCAGGCGGAGCGCGAGGCGCGCGACGCCAACACCTTCGCAACCGCTGCACGCCGCTTCATCGAGCAGCACGCAAAGGCGAAGACGCGGACCTGGGTGCTCTCCGCGCGGCTCCTCGGCCTTCGCCCGCACGACCTCGAACCGATTCCCGGAGGGGTCGCCGACAGGTGGGCCGACAGGCCCGTGTCCGAGATCACGCCCCACGACATTCACTCTCTTATCGACGAGGTGCGCACGCGCGGCGTACCGGGCCTAGAGCGGCGGCGAAAGGGCAAGAGCGAGTCCATGGCTTGGGTGACACTGGCGCGCCTCAGCAAGCTCTTCTCGTGGCTGGTCGAGCAGCGGGTGATTGAGAAAAACCCATGCACCGGCGTGCATCGCCCCGATACATCGATAGCGCGCGACCGTGTACTCGACGACCACGAGTTGTGCTGGTTTTGGCTGGCCTGCGGCGATCTCGGCGAGCCGCTCGGCCCACTGCTGAAATTGCTCCTGCTGACAGGACAGAGGCGAAACGAGGTTGCCGGGATGACGCGTGCTGAGTTGTCTGAGGACGGCGCGACTTGGGCCCTGCCAGCCTCGCGCGCGAAGAACAAACGCCCACACATCGTTCCTCTGTCACAGGCGGCTCAAGACCTGATCGCGGGCGTCCAAGTCATCGCCGGTAAGCCGGGCTACATTTTCACGACTACAGGCGAGTCCCATGTCTCCGGCTGGAGCAAGACCAAGCGGCGCCTCGATGCGAGGATGTTAGAGTTAGCGCGGGCCGAGAAAGCCGACGCCGTTATCCCACCATTTACAATTCACGATCTGCGAAGGTCGTGCGCCGCCGGGCTCCAACGGATCGGCGTTCCGTTGCCGGTAACAGAAAAGATTCTCAATCATGTGTCCGGCTCCTTTCGAGGCATCATCGGGGTCTACCAGCGTCATCAATACATCGAGGAACGGCGCGAGGCATTGGAGCGCTGGGCTCTCAACGTGCAGGGGCTCGTCTCGGGTCAGGCGGCTGAAGTCGTCGCATTGCGTCGGAAGGGCGCAGCATGAAGCCGGATCCGACTCTGCCGCGATGGATCGCCCAGGATCAACGTGATCGGCAGATGATGCACGACTGGGTCAATGCGCGGCTCGACGAATTTGACGCGGAAGAGCGACGGAGGCAGGCCGACCCCTTCCCGCCTGTCATCGCGCCCGAGCATGCGGAGAAATATGACAAGTGGCGCGGTGAAGGCGGGCTCGAACTGCTGGCGATGGAGCATGGCGTCATCGGGCCGATGCGCGATTTGATACGCAGCCGCTTCCCGACATTCCCCGTTGACGACATCGTACAATTGCCGCCGTTGGGGCGCGGCAAGAAGTACCTCCGTACCGGCGGCGTCTCGATAACTGACAAGCGGCCGATCGGCATAGCCGAACACGGAGCCTATGTCGCGGCCGCGGCAGAAGACGTGAAACGTATCCGGGAGATTTGGCAAATGCCGCCCCCTAGCGGGTTCGGGAAGAGGAACCGCCATCCAACTGACGGGCCGTCGGCGGCGGAGCTCGCCGTTGAGCGAATAAATCGCCGCAGGTTTGAGACGCACCAGCGGGGGCTTGAGGAGGAGATCGCGCGGATTATCGACATCATGCGGACCGCCAGCTGCGACCGCTACAAACGGCTTGTCGCGCATTTGGCGACATTGAGGACAGCGCCGAAGGGGGGCGAAGCTCAGTTTTGGGGTGAGACCGACGGTGGGGACCGAAGGATGCGCAAGAAGGTCTCTCTCAAGGAAGTGGAGGTTTACCGAAAGAGATTTCCGCCCGCAAATAGGGCCATTGCTGGGGTTTTTTCCCTCCCGAATCTGCGGTGTAACGCCGAGTTATAACTCGGAGTATCCGTAATGCCTGTTCTAGAGGAAGCGGCTGACGTCGATCAAATTGTCGATACGCTTGTGCCCGATCCGCAGGTCGCTAAGGAATTTAACGTTACCTTGATGACTCTATGGCGCTGGACGCATGACCCCCGCCTCGGGTTCCCGCCGCCGGTGAAGATTCAAAACCGTAACTACCGGTTGCGGCGCGGACTCGAAAAATTCAAGCTCAATCTGGTGAACGAAGCGATCCGGGCGAAGCAGACGCTGAGACGACCGCGTGACGGCGAAGAAAAACCCGGACGGTTGCGACGTCCAGGCCGAGGCCACAAACCAGAATACAACGTCCCCTCATAGGCACGACAAAATCTCAAACTCCGACGCCGCATCGTCCATCGAGCGCGGCGCTTTTCGGCGACTTCGTCCGACCGCTTGCAATTGGGCCGCCTGATCCCGATCAGCAAGCCGCCTGTAATCACGGGATCGAGGATGGGCAGAGGGGCGTGGATCGAAAGGCCTTCTCACTGAGCGCTGACAAGATCGAGGTCGTTGAACAACTTCATACGCTGGACCGCGTTCAGGATGCGATGCGGGCTAGTTTCAACTGGAAGCCCGAATCGCATGAGCGCGTTCGCGAAGCGTACTATCATGGTGGAGTCGCAACGAGCGATTCAGATTTTGACGCGGAATGATCTTCGATCGTGATCGCTGATTTGAAACCAACCGAGCAAGAGATTCAGCGCGTGTCTGAAGGGCTACACGCGCCAGTCGTTTGCGTTGAAACGCTTGCCGAAGCCCATAGGCTGAAGGAAGCCGGAGACATGTGGGACGTGATCGTGCTCTCATGGGCTGACGTGAAACACATGCTCTATGGCATCCGGCCATTGAGCGAGCGCTTCAAAAACGACGAAGGCGCATAGCCTTGTGAAGCCATGCGCCTAAGCCCAAGCGGTGAGGGTGCTTAAAGTAGGGCCATCTCGACCTCGTCTCGCCCCGAAGCCATTACAGCGATCAGGTACCCTTGGGAGAGAGTGCTATAGCACAAACGCGTGACGCGTCCAAAGCGGAGGCGACCATGGCATCGATCTATGCGCCGTTCGCTGAAGCGCTCGTACAAGCCGGGCGTCCTAGAGCCACGCGAATCACTGACGAGCACATTCGCGAAGCGGAAGACGAGTGGTTTGAAGGACAGGAAGACGGTCGCAATGGCAAACAGCTATCCGACAACCCCTACCCGGCCGGGAGCAAAGAGCATCGCAACTGGCAGGACGGCTGGCACAGCAGGGGCGACTGAGGGAAGGGCAGCATGACGACATCGATCTATGCGCCGTTCGACCGGCGAATGGAAGACCGCAGGGGCGATGACCAACAGCCGGGACGCTGAGGGCTGGCGACCATGACATCGACCATTGAGCGAACGCTTCACACCCTCCCTCAGAACGAGCGGGTCCTAACTCGCGATGGGGCTTCCCGAGGGTGCCGCGCCAGCCCTTGATATAAATCTCGTTGGAAAAATCTGAGGGCCTGATTGTATGCCCCGCTTGAGTGTGAAGGAACAAACGATCACGCTGGGGGAGTTCGCCCTGATCGTCGGCGTCTCGATGCAAGCCGCTCGCGACTATTTGCGGAAGGGAATGTTCGAAGACGTGACGCCGGGCCGCTACTCGCTGGTCGATAGCGTCAACGCTTGGGCGGCTCAGCAAAAGAAGGCGGCGTTCGGCCGGTCCGATGACAGCGCCCGGACGCAACTTTCTCAGGCGCAGGCCGCGCTCGCGCGCTCGAAGGCCGGAGTGATGGCCGGCAAGCTGGTCGATGTCGATGAGATGAAGGCCGACGCGGACGCCGAGTTTCGAAAACTTCGCGGCCTCATGCTGGCGCTGCCGACACGAATTGGAAATCAGGCGGTCGCGCTGCCGCGCACGACGATGAACCTCATCGAACAAGAAGTTCGCGATGTCCTAACAGAGATGGCGTATGCCGATTTTGAGTCCCCTATCGGGCTACCTGCACCCGCACCCGCTGAGGAAAGAATGGAGGCTGGCCCTCCTTCCGCCAAAGCAACAGCCACTAAGCGAGTGGATCGAAGAAAACATAAGGCTCCCGTCGGCCGTAAGCGCGCTTCCCGGTCGCGTTAGGCTGTGGCCCTATCAACGCTCGATCGCCGATGCGATCTCCGATCACGACATTGAACGGGTGACGCTGGTTAAGGCGGCCCGCGTCGGCTTCACGACGTTGCTCACCGGGGCGCTCGGGTCCTACATCATCAACGAGCCGTCGCCCGTGCTCGCGCTGTTGCCGACCGAAGACGACTGTCGCCGCTACATGGTGATGGATGTCGAGCCGATCTTCGAAGTGACGCCCGCGCTGAAAGGTATGCTGGCATCGTCCAACGAGGTCGGCGAGCGCAACACGCTTCTCTCGCGCCGGTTCCCCGGTGGCACGCTCAAGATCGTCGCCGCCAAGGCTCCGCGCAACCTTCGCGCTCACACGGCGCGCGTCCTCATGATCGACGAAGCCGACGCGATGGAGGTCGGCGCTGAAGGCGATCCCATCCTCTTGGGCGAGCGGCGGACACAGACCTTCAAGAACCGCAAGATCATCATCGGCTCGACGCCTGTCCATCTCGACACGAGCCATGTGCTGCGCGCCTACGGCAACAGCGACCAGCGGGTCTTCGAGGTCCACTGTCCCTCGTGCGGGGCGTTCACTGAAATCGAGTGGGCGAACATTCGAGGGGGCGTTTCGTTTGACCCGTGCAAACATCGACGACGTGACCCTGGACTTGGGCGAACTGGCGCCGGCGTCTCGACGCAAGCGGCTCGCGACTATCTCCGGAAGGGCGTGTTTGAGGCGGTTGCGCCGGGCTGGTACGCGGGGGCCGGACCTGTCCTTCACTGCGTTGGCCGGGCCATGCGCTTTTGGCGCGGCGGGATTGTGGTCGACGCCTAGAGGGAGCGTGCGTTTTCAACGCGAGCAAGCAGGGGTAGATTGTCGCGATGGCGGACGCCGGGCTAAGGTTCCCGAGCTGCTGTCCTTCTGAGCGTCGCGATCGCTGCGAGACGCCGGCATCTAGTCTTCGAACAGCGCGTGAAAGCGAAGGGCGCCTTGGCTGACAAGAGCTTTTTCAACCCTTCTGCGACCATGCCGGCAGCCGTGGTCATGTTCGCGAACACCGACTGGTATCTCTACAATTTCCGAAGATCGCTGGCCTTAAAGATTCAGTCGCTCGGGCACACGGTCTTAATGATTTCGCCTGAGGGAGAATTCGGTCCCCGGCTGCGAAATTTGGGCTTGCGATGGGAGCCGCTCGAGATGCACCGGGGCAGCCTTCGACCTGACGTCGAGGGACGACTCGTCTGGCGGCTGGCTCAAATATTGCGCCGCGAAAAAGCCCGTCTGATCCACAATTTCACGATCAAATGCGCGGTCTACGGTTCGCTTGCGGCAATCCTGGTCGGAGTTCCAAATCGCATCAACGCCGTAACCGGGCTCGGCTATGTCTTCACGAGCAGCGAGCCGAAAGCGCGCGTTTTGGCGCCGATCGTCAAGACCCTCATGCGGTTCGCGTGGGCCGGTTCAAGAACCCGCGTCATCGTGCAGAACAGTGATGGTGGCGAGGCCCTCATCCGCACGGGCGCGCCCAACTCGCATTTGCGCCTGATCCCGAGTTCCGGGGTCGATTGCCGAAGGTTCGCTCCCCGACGAGAACAGGCCGCGCCGCGCGATCGGAAGCGGATCGTCTTCTGCGGCCGATTGTTGTGGGATAACGGGATCGCGGAACTAGTGGAGGCGGCGACGATCCTCCGCGGGCGCGGACTTCAGTTCATCGCAGCGGGCGCGCCTGACCCTGGCAATCCTGCCGCGGTTCCAATCGAGACGATCAGGGAGTGGGAAAGCGAGGGGCTGGTTCAATTTCCCGGTCACGTTGAAGATATGCCGGGACTGCTCGGCGAGGCTGATGTCTTTGTTCTGCCAAGCTACCGCGAAGGCCTGCCGAGAAGCTTGACCGAGGCGGGCGCTTGCGGATTGCCGCTGATCGCCACCGACGTTCCCGGATGCAGGGACGTCATCACCGATGGCCGGGACGGATTGCTCGTGCGCGCGCGAGACGCGACAGCGCTTGCCGGCGCCATCTCGCGATTGGTCGCCGATGCCGACCTCGCCTCGAGGCTGGGTTTGGCCGCGCGCGAAAAAGTATTACGGTCGTTCGACGAGAATATATTTATTGGCGATACGTCAGACGTGTACGAAGAGTTGATGCCGGGGTTCACCGCGCCAGGCGAAACCCGGTGATTTAGCTGGCGAGCTCGGATTGTCGAGACAGCCTGAGTCCGCGCTCTTCTAGGAGCGCGCCTGGCAACGCCACCGCCTCTTCGTTCGCTTGGTCGAATTCCTTGCAAACAGGAAAAAAACAGGGCATTTCTCGATTTTTTAGCTCGATAGAAGAAAACCCGCTAGAAAGTGCATGTGATTCCAGGACGTTGGAGCACCAAGCAGAGGACGGCGCTTGCCGCCGCCGAAGCGCGGGCCGACGGAATGCCGGGATTTCGAACCTCTGCGAATCCGAACAGGACCGCACCGGCGGCAAGAGAGGGAACTCCGATCAACAGGAACGGCGGGATCGATTGCACCGCGACAGCTATCGCAAGATACGTCGATACCCAGAGGATATAGAGGCGTTACGACCGCAAGTCAACCTGTCGAAGAGGGAAGAACAATGTCTAATTTGCGCGGCCAGAGGGAAGACGGATCACGATATTTCTGACGTTTTAATATATCTTTTCGTGCCGTGAAGAGCTATTTAGGATATATATCGCGCGCGAACTTAACCGCGGTCGGCCTTGCGACGTTGTGAATTCTCGCGAAGGCTCTGCCCGGATCGGCATTTAAGTGATTAAGTGATTCTTGTGACTGTCAACTCAGCTGCTATGTGGTATTGTCGCCTTAGTAATTTACGAATAGCATTATGTGGTCTCGTAGCAAGGGAGAGGCCGCGATGTTGAAGTTTATTGAGGGTTCTCGGGCGTCGTTGTTTCCAAGTGAAATGGATGCGATGTTCCGCAGCAGGGCGCTCACGTTCTCGGAGCGGCTCGGTTGGGATGTGACGGTAAAAAATGGGTACGAGCGGGACGCGTTCGATGACGCGAATCCCTTGTACCTTGTGTCGGTCGATCCCAGGACTCATGAATACTGGGGATCTTTGCGGCTGTTGCCCACCACAGGACCGAACATGTTGCGCGACGTTTTCCCGTATCTGCTCGACGAAGGCGAATACATCGAAAGTGCTACAATCTGGGAGAGCTCACGCATTTGCGCCGTCGCCGTTGATGGTCAGCCCCAGCGCAGCCGCAATGGCGTTAACTTCGTGCTCAGTGAGCTGATCGCGGGCATTGGAGAGGTCGCCATCATCGCTGGCCTGACCCAGATTGTCTCCGTCTTCGACGCTCGGATCTACCGCGTCCTCAAAGCTGTCGGCTGCAATCCGCAACTCATTGGCAAGCCGCGCCGGATTGGCGGCACGATGAGCTACGCCGGGCTGTTCGATACCGGCGAAGGCCTGCTGCAAGCTTTGCGGGAGTTCCGCGAGGAGCTCGGCATTGAGGCCCCGGAAGCGAAGGAACTCGCTTTCGCGTAGCAGACTGCTTCAACCCGGGTGGTAGCACGCCTCTATGACCACGAGTCTTTATGTCAAATGGCTCGAGCGCTAATAGCAGGATGGCTCGCGAGCACCGGTCGGACATGGCGGCCATCGGCCTTCCAAGCTCATGCCGCACCGGGATTTTCTGGAGGGGGCGCGGGCGAAGAAGGCCGATATCACGCTTCAGGAGCTTTGCGACCGTCGCTGGCGTGAACTCGCACGGCAGGTACCGGCGAGATCGTCCTCGTGCATGCGGTGCGAGATGGGGATGATCGCGCCGCCGGGCTGCAGTCGGTTGTAGACTGTCTCGTTGTACAACTCCCAGACGTCGCGGATGGTCTC
>CAWCCX010000024.1:0-130073 GCA_963794155.1 uncultured Alphaproteobacteria bacterium
CAAATTAATGTCGACGCCACAGCGGTCGCGCAGGCCGGCAACGGCGCAAGCTCGCTCCGCAACGCCATCGCCACCGAGATCCAACGCTTCATCTCCGGCCGCGAAGGCTCGACCGGCGCGCCGATCAATCTCGTCCTGCGCGCGGCCTTCAACCCGAACCTCAAGACGGCGTGGTTCTCGGCGATGACCCAGGTCATCAACCAGATCACGCTGCTGACGGTCATCCTCACTGGCGCGGCGCTGATCCGCGAGCGCGAGCAGGGCACGGTCGAGCACCTGCTGGTCATGCCGGTCGTGCCGTCGGAGATCATGCTCGCCAAGATGATCGCCAACGGCCTCGTGATCCTGGTCGCAGCGATGCTGTCGCTGCAATTCGTCGTGCACTGGTGGATCGGTTCGCCGATTAACGGATCTTTGCTGGTGTTCTTGCTCGGGGCGGCGATCTATGCGCTCGTCGTCGCTGCGCTCGGCATCCTGCTCGGCACCCTCGCCACGACCATGGGCCAGTTCGGCCTGCTCGCCATGCCGGTCTTGATGGTGACGCAACTGCTCTCGGGCAGCAGCACGCCGATGGAGAGCATGCCGGTCTGGCTGCAGTATTTCATTCAGACAATCAGCCCGACGCCCCATTTCGTGCAATTCGCCCAGGCGGTGCTGTTCCGCGGCGCCGACCTCACGCTTGTCTGGCGTCCGCTGGTCGCGATGTTCGTCATCGGCGTTGTCTATTTCACCGTCGCCAGCGTCCGCTTCCGCAAGGTGATCTTTGGCGGCTGAGGCCGCGGAAAACTCGCGATCTTGCGGTTTCTGCGGCTTGACGGACGTTGCGCCTATGGACGAAGGTGCCGCTCGATCAACAACCCTCAACACTGCTGGGCTCGGCGCGCCTGCGGCCGGGTCAAGTCAAAGATCATCCAGACAAGGGAGCAAACAGTGCCCGTACCCTATTGGCGCGCCGGAATAGACCGCCGCAGACTTGTCAAATCTGGCGCGGCTCTTGCCGCCGCCCAATTCGCCAGTCCATTCGTCATCAGAGCCCGCGCCGCCGATCCCGTCCGCATCGGCCTCGACAATCCGCTGACCGGCACTTACGCCGCCCCCGGCAAGAACGAGTTGATCGGCTGCCAGATGGCGCTCGACGAGATCAACGCCAAGGGCGGCATCCTCGGTCGTCCGGTCGAGCTTGTCGTCGAAGACTTCGACCAGCGGCGACGCCGGCGCCGCGGTGCAAAAAGCCCGCAAGCTGATCGAGGGCGACAAGGTCGATTTTCTGCTCGGCAACGTCAACTCGGCGCTCGCACTCGCCATGGCGCAGGTCTCGAACGAAAAGGGCATCCTGCATATCGTGCCCGGCGGCCATACCGACGCGATCACCGGCTCGAGCTGCCACTGGAACGTGTTCCGCGTCTGCAACACCACGCAGATGGAGGCGAACGCCGTCGCCGGCGCGCTGGTCAAGGATTTCGGCAAGAAGTTCTATTACATCACGCCCGACTACGCCTTCGGCCACACGCTCGAATCGGCGATGGTCAAGGCGATCAGCGGACTCGGGGGCGCGCGGGTTGGCGGCGACCTGACGCCGCTCGGCACGGTGGACTTCTCCTCTTATCTCATCAAGGCGCAGGCGGCCAACCCAGACGTCATCGTCTTCCTGGTTCAGGGCGACGATATGCTGAACGCCATGAAGCAGGCGGTTCAGTTCGGGCTACAGAACAAAGTCCATCTGGCGGGCGCGCAGCAGGAACTGGAGCCGCTCGAGGGTCTGCCGCCGGAGGCGCGGATCGGCGTGTGGGTCATGGAATGGTATTGGAACCAGCCCGGCGTTCCCCATGTCGCCGAATTCGTCGAGGCGACGAAGAAGCGCACCGGCCGCGTGCCGACCGCGCGCACCTGGTTCGGCTACGTCTCGGGCTGGACCTGCGCGCTTGCCGCCGCCAAGGCCAATTCGCTTAAGGCGGTGGAGATGGCGAAGGCGCTGCAGGACTTTCACCTTCCGCCTGAAATCGCGCTTGGGCCGAACCCCGCCTTCTATCGCGCCGGCCAGAATCAGCTGCTCGCGTCGCTGTTCGTCGGCGAGGCGCAGGCCAGCGGTTCGGCGCCGGACGACCTATTCAAGGTCACCAAGGTCGTCAACGGGGCCGATATCGCCGGCACGGTCGAGGAAAGCGGCTGCAAGATGACTTGGCCGACCTGAGCGGCCCCAGGACTGTGGCAAGATCATAGCATCGGCTGAAGCGTGTCGACCGATAAAATCGGCCGACTCGGCGCCTCAAGTCGGAGAGGGAGAAATGGCCAAGGCCAACCCGCGGCGGATCAGCCGTCGCAGCCTTGTCAGGTCGGGGCTGGCGCTCGCCGGCGCCCGGTTCGCCGGGCCGTTCGTCATTCCCGCGCGCGCCGCGGACGCCGTCAAGATCGGCCTCGACAATCCGCTGACGGGCCCCCTCGGGTCGCTCGGGAAAAACGAGCTGGTCGGTTGCGAAATGGCGGTCGACGATCTCAACGCGAAGGGCGGCATCCTCGGCCGTCCGGTCGAGCTGATCGTGGAAGACTCAACCAGCGGAGACGCCGGGACTGCGGTTATGAAGGCGCGCAAGCTGATCGGAGGCGCGAAGATCGATTTTCTTTTAGGCAACACGAACTCAGCGCTTTCGCTCGCCATGGCCGAGGTTTCGAACGAACAGAGAATCCTCCACATCGTGCCCGGCGGCCACACTGACGCGGTCACCGGGGCGAGTTGCCACTGGAACGTGTTTCGCGTCTGCAGCACAACTCAGATGGAGGCGAACGCGGTCGCCGACGCGCTCATCAAAGCGTACGGAAAGAAGTTCTATTACCTCACGCTCGACTATGCGTTCGGCCACACGCTGGAAGCCGGACTGATCAAGGCCACGACCGTGCTCGGCGGATCGAGAGTCGGCGGCGATCTCGTTCCGCTCGGCACCTCGGATTACTCCTCCTATCTCATCAAGGCGCAGTCGGCGAACCCCGACGTCATCATATTCCTCCTGGGCGGGGACGACATGACGAACGCTTTGAAACAGGCGGTTCAGTTCGGCCTCGACAAGAAAGTTCACCTGGCAGGCGCCCAGCAGGAAATGGAGCCTCTGCAGGGCCTGCCGCCCGAAGCGCGCATCGGCGCGTGGGTGATGGAATGGTACTGGAACCAGCCCGGCGTGCCCCACGTCGCCGAGTTCGTCGAGGCGACCAAGAAACGCACCGGCCGCGTGCCGAGCGCGCGCACCTGGTTCGGTTATGTGTCGGTGTGGACCTGCGCGCTCGCCGCGGCCAAGGCCAATTCGCTCACGGCGCTCGACATGGCGAAGGCCCTCCAGGACTTTCACCTGCCGGCGGAAATTGCGCTCGGGCCGAACCCGGCCTTCTATCGCGCCGGCCAGAATCAGCTCCTGTCTTCGCTGTTCGTCGGCGAGGCGCAGGCGCAAGGCTCGGCGCCGGACGACTTGTTCAAAGTCACCTCGGTTGTCGACGGCGCCGACGCGGCCGGCCCTCTTGAGGAGAGCGGCTGCAAGATGACCTGGCCAACGTGAACTCCCCGCGAGCAGCAGAGGGCTGTTCGCCGCCGCCCTCCTTGCGGCGACCGGCGAATCCCGACGCATGACCCAGGTCGTCCTCTTCAATGTCTTCAACGGCCTGATCGTCGGGGCGTTCTACGCCCTCATGGCGCTTGGCCTGTCGCTGATCCTGAACCTCAGCGGGGTCATCAATTTCGCCCACGGGGGATTTCTGGCGCTCGGCGCCTATCTAGCCTATACCCTGATCCCCTATATCGGATTTTGGGGCGCGCTGATCCTTGCGCCGCCGCTGACTGCGGCGCTCGGCCTTGTCGTCGAGCGGCTCTTGATCCGCCCGCTCTATGGCCAAGACCCCCTCTACAGCCTGCTCTTGACCTTCGGCCTCGCCTACATCTTCGAAGACATGATGCGCGTCATCTGGGGCGCGCAGAGCGTTCCGTTTCAGGTCCCAGGCTGGCTCATGACGTCGCTGTCGAGCCAGTTCTTCTTCGTCACCGGCTATCGCGTGTTCATGATCCTCATCGTCACGGCGGCGGTCGGAGGCCTGTTCGCGGTGCTCAAATACACGCGGCTTGGCATGCGCATCCGCGCCGGCACGCGCGACCTCGACACAGTCTCGACGCTGGGCGTCAACGTCAGGGTGTTGCGCAGTCTCAACTTTGGCATCGGCATCTACATGGCCGGCCTCGCCGGAGTGCTGGCGGCGGGCCTGCTCGGCCTCTCGCCGACCATCGGCGCCAACCTCATCATGCCGAGCTTCGTGGCGATCATCGTCGGCGGCCTCGGCAGTCTGGTTGGAACGCTGCTCGGCGGCTTGATGATCGGCGTCGCCTCCGGGCTGGCGGCGGTCTATTTCCCCTCCGCCACCGAGGCGGTGATCTACGTCATGATGGGGCTTGTCCTGCTCGTCCGCCCCCGCGGCCTGCTCGGCGAAGAGGGGAGGCTGCATTGAGCGGCGCTCGCACCCGCGTCTTTGACGCAGCGATCTGCCTCGCGCTCTTGTTCATGCCCCTCTGGATGGGCGCGATTGGCGGCTATACCGAGCTCGCCACCCGCATCGTGGTGATGGGGCTGGCGGCGATGTCGCTCAACTTCCTGCTGGGCTTCACCGGGGTTCTCTCCTTTGGGCACGCCGCCTATTTCGGCCTCGGCGCCTACGGGGCGGCGATGGCGATCAAGTATCTGGGTGCGGGAACGATCCCGGCAATCGGGCTCGGGGTCGTCGTCGCAACGATCGCGGCGATGATCATCGGCGCCCTCATCATCAAGCTGCGCGGCGTCTATTTCGCCATGGTGACGATCGCCTTTGGCCAAGTCTTCTATTTCATCGCCTTCCGCTGGAACGCGGTGACCGGCGGCGATGACGGGCTCACTGGCTGGCATCGCCTGCCGATCGACTTCGGCTTCGCTAAGCTCGACATCTTTCAAGACGACAAGGCGTTCTATTACTTCGCCCTGGCTGTTTTCGCGGTCTGCGTGGGCGCGATGGCGAAGCTCCTCGACTCGCCCTTCGGACGCTCGCTGGTCGCCGTTCGCGAGAATGAGCGGCGCGCGCGATTTCTTGGCGTGCCGATTGAGTTTCACGTCTGGCTGTCGTTTGTGATTTCGTGCCTCTTCGTCAGCGTGGCGGGGGCGCTTTACGCCCTGCTCAACAACTTCACCGATCCGCGCGCTTTGCGCGTCGACCTTTCGGGCAACCTCGTCATTATGGCGGTGCTGGGCGGCATGCGCTCGTTCTGGGGGCCGCTGATCGGCGCCGCGATTTTTGTCGCGTTGCAGGATTACGTTTCGAGCCACACCCAAAACTGGATGTCGGTGATCGGCCTTGTCTTCGTGCTGGTGGTGCGCTTCTTTCCGCGCGGAGTTCTGGGCATGCTCCGTGGCGGAGCAAAGGCGTGACCCTGCTTCAGGTGAACGGCGCATCGAAGCGCTTCGGCAGTCTGGTGGCTATCGACGACGTTTCGCTGACCATCGAGCCCGGAGAACTGCGCGCGATCATCGGCCCGAACGGCGCGGGCAAGACGACGTTCTTCAACCTCATCAGCGGTCTGTTCGCGCCGACTGCGGGGTCGATCCATTTTGAAGGGCGCGACATCACCGCGCTCGCGCCTCAGGTACGGGTCCAGCGCGGCATGGCGCGCACCTTCCAGATCACCGAGATTTTTCCCGAGCTCTCGGTTGCCGACAACATCCGCGTCGCCGTCGAGATCGCCGCTGGCTACCGCTTGAAGCCCTGGCTCGGGGCGCACGCGCGGGCGACCGTCGCGGCGCGGGTCGCCGAGCTCCTCGACTTGGGCGGCCTGGCCGGCAAGAGCGACGTGCGCGCGGGAGCGCTGTCGCACGGCGACCAGCGGGCGGCGGAAATCATCATGTCGCTTGCGCTGCGCCCCCGCCTTCTCATGCTCGACGAGCCGACGGCGGGCATGGGCGATCAGGAGACCTATGACGTCGCGCGGCTGATCCGCCGCCTGCACCGGCGGGAGGGGCTGACCATCATGCTGATCGAGCATGACATGCGCGTCGTCTTCAACCTCGCCGACCGCATCATGGTGCTGGCGGAGGGGAGGGTTCTGGCGGAAGGCGCGCCGCAGGAGATTGCCGACAGCGAGAAGGTCCAGGCCGCCTATCTCGGCAAGGCGGCCGCATGATCGCGCTTCAAGTCGAAGGAATTCACGCCTTCTACGGCAAGAGCCATGTCCTGCACGGGGTGAGCCTCGAAGTGCGGGAGGGCGAGATCGTCGCTCTCCTGGGCCGCAACGGGGCCGGGAAGACGACGACCCTGCGCAGCCTTATCGGCCTCAACCGCCCGCGCCCCGGGAGAGTCGTGCTCTTTGGTCAGGACGTGACCGGATTTCCGCCCTACCGGATCGCGGAAGCGGGCGTCGGTTATGTTCCGGAGGGGCGGCGCATCTTCGCCAATCTGACGGTGGAGGAGAACCTCCTGGTCCCGGTCGAGCGGCCCGGCCCGTGGACGGTCAAGCGCGTCTACGAGGCCTTTCCCCGCCTCGCCGAGCGCAGAGACAACAAGGGCGCCCAGCTCTCGGGCGGCGAGCAGGAGATGCTGTCGATCGCGCGCGCGCTCGTCCTGAACCCAAAGCTGCTCATGCTCGACGAACCCTCGCAGGGACTTGCGCCCTTGATCGTCGAGGATGTGTTCAGAATTGTCGCCGCGGCGCGGCGCGAAGGCCTTTCGGTCCTCCTCGTCGAGCAGAACGTGCGCGCCGCGGTCGAGATCGCCGACCGCGCCTATGTGCTCGACGACGGCCGCATCGTCTACGAGGGCGACGCGCGGACGTTCGGCGCCGACGAGAAGCGAGTGCGCGAGCTCGCGGGCGCCAGCGCCGAGAAATGGGACATGGACGGGTAGGGCGCGGCCGCTGTGTGACGAGCGGCGCGCCTATGTCGCCAAATTTCGCGCAAGCGAGCGTTTGTTTTTCCCCCGCCGCTACTTCCCGCAATAGACCGCGAGCAGCGCCTCGTTCTCTCGCGCGGCGATGTCGCCGGCGCTGAGGGCGGCTGGGACCGCGGGGGCCGATTCGCCGGCGCCGAGGAAGGCGCGGACGGCGTCGGCCGCGATGACGGCGTGCGGAGCGGCGAGCGCGACGCCTGCGACGCGTTTCGGCGCGCCCTCGATCGGCGCCATCAGACCGACCAGCGCGCCCTGGCGGTCGAACACCGGCCCGCCGCCGGCGCTCGTCTCCACCGCGGCGACGACGACCGGCCGCGCCTCGTCTCCTGCGAGCGAGGCCGAGCTCGCCGCGAGCCGCGGTCCGGAGAAGCCGAGGACGACGACATCCGGCGCCGGCGGGCCAAAGCGCGGAGCTTCCCCGTTCGCGCCGAAATCTCCGGCGACCAGCGCCAGATTGGTCGCGGCGACCGCGCGCTCGAGCCGGACCGGCTGGCCGCCGATCGTCGGGTTCGGGCAGTCTTCCGCCTTGAGCGCCGTCAGCGCCTTGCCGGGCGCGACGACGAGCGCGGTTGCGGCTGGCGCGGGATTGGGCGCGGGCGGAGCCGAGCCTGATCCGGCCGCGACGCCAACGCTGGCGGCTACGGCCGGCGGCTTGACGGCCTCGGGAAACGCTTCGAACGAATTGGCGACCGCGAGCGCGATGCGATCGAGCTGTGCGGCTTGTGCAGCAGGATAGGCGAAGGTGAAGCCGCGGATTGGCGGGCTCGCGGCCGCGTTCTTCTCGAATCTTGTATAGAAGTTCGCCGCGCCGTCCTGCCCGGAGACGACGAAGAGCGCGTCGGGCTTGATCGCCTTATAGGCGATTTTGCGAGCGGGCGTCGCGGCGGACAGGCGGGCGTAGAGAGCGCTGAGATCGGCGTCCCCGCTCGCCGAGAACTCGAGCTTCGCGCCGTTGCGCCCGCCGATGAGTTTGGTCGGCGAGCCGGCCTTCGCGCCCGTCTTGTGGTCGATGACAACCTTGAAACCGACTGCGTCGCGCGCCTTCTGGGCGGCGGCAAGCAACGCCTGGAGCTCGGACGCGGTGAGCGCGCCGTCGGGAGGCGCCTTGGCGCTCGCCTGGAAGGCGAGAATCGCGTCGCGCGTCCGCTTGCCGAAGTCGCCGTCGACCACGCCATTGTAGAACCCGAGCCAGACGAGCGCGTCCTGCGCGCTCTTCCGCGTCGCTTCCGGCAGAGCCAGGAACGCCGCCTTCTGCGCCGCGAGCGCGACGTCGGCGCCCGAAGGCGCTGCGGGCGGCGTCTGGGCGTGGGCGGAGGGCGCGGCAAGGAGTAGAAGAGCCGCGGCGATGACAAAGCCAGCTGTCGTTCGCTTCATTCATCCCCTCCAGGCGCCGGCTGTGGTCGGGCGAGCCTTAGCCATGCTAGCATTTTGCGCTGCCGGATAGGGAGGCGGAACCATGCTTCAGGCACTGCGCTTGCTCGCCCTCGTTCTGCTCCTGACCGCGACTGCGACCACGGCCGCCGAGGTCAAGCCGTTCGCGCGCGAGGACATGGCGAGCGACGCGGTGCGGCTGACGGAGACCTTGCGCATCGCGACGGCGGCGATCGGCGCCGAGATCAAAGGCAAGACGCCCGAGCAATTGCGCAAGGAGGCCGCCGCCGAGTCCGACTTCGGCGTCGCGGAAAAGCTCGCCGGCGCGGCGGTCACCGCGGCTCCCAAGGACGCGGCCAACTGGCTCGCCTACGCCGGTGTCGCGATCAAAGCCGACGACGCCAAGGCGGATGACCGCTATGAGCTCGTCACCCGTGGCGCAACCGCGGCCTATGCCGGCTATCTGCGCTCGACGACCCCCGATGCGCAGGCCGCGGCGCTCGCGGTGCTTGCCGATCTCCTGGCGCGCCACGAAGAGTGGCGCCCGGCGCTCGACGCTCTGAAAGCCTCGCTCGACCGGCGCGACGCGATCGATGTGCGCAAGACCTACGAGGCGATGCGCGCCGAGCACGGTTTCCGCATTCTCGACTACAAGGTCGACAATGAATCGACCTCGCCGCGCGTCTGTTTCAACTTTTCCGAGCAACTGGCGCGCAAGACGGATTTCTCCCCCTATGTCGCCGTCTCCGGGTCGTCGAATACCGCGATCTCGAACGAGGACCAGCAGATTTGCGTCGAGGGACTGAAGCACGGCGAGCGCTATGCGATCGTGCTGCGCCAGGGCCTGCCCTCGGCGGTCGGCGAGCAGCTCCTGAAGTCCGCCGATTACGAGATCTACGTCCGCGACCGCTCCCCGCAGGCCCGTTTCGCCGGCCAGGCCTATGTCCTGCCGCGCCAGGGTCAGCAGGGCGCGCCGCTCGTCACCGTCAACACCGCCAAGGTGTCGATCGACGTCTATCGCGTCGGCGACCGCAATCTTTTGGCGACCGTCAATAGCGACGATTTTCTGAAACCCATCGATTCGTCGCGAGCCGAAGAGATCGCTTCCGAGGACGGCGCGAAGATCTGGAGCGGATCCATGGACGTCGCCTCCGCGCTCAACCAGGACGTCGTCACCGACTTCCCGGTGCTCGACGCGGTCGGCAAGCTCGAGCCTGGCGTCTATGTCATCACCGCGCGCCCGTGGAAGGGTTCGGCCAACCCCGCCGACTCGGACTCGGGCGAAACGGTGCAGCTCGCCGCGCAATGGATGGTCGTCTCCGATCTCGGCCTGACCGCGATCTCCGGCGACGACGGGGTCCACGCGCTCGCGCAATCGCTGGGCTCCGCCGGGCCGCTCTCCGGCGTGGCGCTCAAGCTGGTCGCGCGCAACAACGAAGTGCTGGCGACGAAGACGACCGGCGCCGACGGGCGGGTCGATTTCGATCCGGGCCTCTCCCGCGGCAAGGGTGGATTGGCGCCCGGCCTTCTGGTCGCCACGCTCGGCGACGACTACGGCTTTCTGAGCCTTGCTCAGAACGCCTTCGACCTCACCGATCGCGGCGTCGCCGGCCGCGACCCGCCGGACGGGCTCGACGCATTCCTCTATACCGAGCGGGGCGTCTACCGCTCCGGTGAAACCGTGTTCGCGACCGCGCTCTTGCGCGACTCCAAGGGCGCGGCCAAGCCCGGCCTGCCGCTGACGCTCATTGTCAAGCGGCCGGACGGGGTCGAGTACAAGCGCGCGACCCTGCCCGACCAGGGGCTCGGCGGGCGCGCCTACGCCATCCCGCTGCTCTCGGACTCCGCGGCGGGGAAATGGTCGATCGAGGCCTATGCCGATCCGAAGGGTGACAACATTGGCCGAGTCGAGTTCCTGCTCGAGGACTATATTCCCGAGCGGCTCGATTTCACTCTTCAGCCGGCCAAGCCGGTCATCGACCCCGGCGAACCGGTCGAGCTCTCGCTCGACGCGAGGTTCCTCTACGGCGCGCCGGCGAGCGGGCTCGACGTCACCGGGGCCATTCGGCTGCAGGCGGTCGACGGCGCGGCGCTGGCCGGCTATCCGGGCTATGTCGCCGGCCTCGCCGACGACGATTTCACCACCGTCGAAAGCCAGTTCACCGACAAGGTTCAGACCGACGACAAGGGCCACGCCGACCTCTCGGTCGACGTGCCCGAAGGCGCGAGCACCCGCCCGCTGGAGGCGAAACTGATCGTCGACGTCGCCGAGCCGGGCGGGCGCACGGTCGAGCGCACCGTCACCCTGCCAGTCAGAGCGAAGAGCGTGACAATTGGCGTCAAGCAAGACTTCGACGCGTCGTTGAGCGCCGGCGACGTCGCGACGTTCGAAGCGATCGCCGTCGCGCCGGACGGCGCGCGGGTCGCGCGAAAAGGGGCGGAATGGTCGGTCTACCAGGTAATGAACGACTATCAGTGGTTCAACGCCGACGGCCGCTGGAGCTATGAACCGGTGAAGTCGTCGAAGCGCATCGCCAGCGGGACCATCGATATCGGCGCCGACGCCCCGACTAAATTCTCGAGCGCTGTCGGCTGGGGCGCGCATCGGCTCGACATCAAGACCCTCGACGGCGAAGAGACCAGCGTCGCTTTCGACGTCGGCTGGTCGGGCGCGGCGAGCGCCGATACGCCCGACAATGTCGTCGTGACCCTCGACAAGACGAACTACGCCCCGGGCGAGGAGGCGAAGCTGCGCATCGCCTCCGCCTTCGCCGGCAAGGCGACGGTTGCGCTGGTCGGCGACCGGATCGAGCGCTTCATCGACGTCGATCTCGTCGCCGGCGACAATGTCGTTCCGTTCGCCGTTGGCGAGGACTGGGGCCCCGGCGCCTATGCGGTGGCGCTCACCCATCGCCCGCTCGACGTCAGCGCCAAGCGCATGCCGGGTCGCGCCATCGGCGTCGCCTGGTTCGCCATCGACCGGGACGCGCACCGGCTCGCGGTCGCGCTCGACGCGCCGCGGCTCACCCGTCCGCGCCAATCGATGACCGTGCCGATTCATGTCGAGGGCGTCGCGCCGGGCGGGGAAGCGTTCGTGACCGTCTCGGCGGTCGATGTCGGCATTCTCAATCTGACCGGGTTCAAGACGCCCAACCCGGCCGGCTATTTCTTCGGCCAGCGCAAGCTGCCGGTCGAGATTCGCGATCTCTGGGGCATGCTGATCGACGGGATGCAGGGCGCGGCGGGCGTGATCCATGCCGGCGGCGACACCGGCGGCGGCCTCGAAGGCAATCTGCCGACGCAAGAGCCGCTCGCGCTTTTCTCCGGGGTTGTCAGGCTCGACGATCAGGGCGCAGCGTCGGTGTCATTCGATCTCCCTGCCTTCAACGGATCGGTACGGCTGACCGCGGTCGCGTGGTCGAAGGACAAGGTCGGGTCGGCCGAGGCCGACGTGACGGTCCGCGATCCGGTGGTCGTCGCCGCGACGCTGCCGCGCTTCCTCAACGTCGGCGACCGCTCTGAAATGCATATCGACATCGACAACGTCGAGGGCGAGGCGGGCGATTACACGCTCGACCTCGACATTCATGGGCCGCTCACCGCCGACGCGGACGCGATGAGGAAGACTTTGCGCCTCGACAAGCGCCAGCGCCAGTCGCTCGCAATGCCGATCACCGCCGCCGGCGTCGGCTCGGCCGCACTCGCATTGCGGCTGACTGGGCCGACAACCGATCTTGCGCAGCAGTTCAGGCTCGCCCTCGCCTCCGGCGCGCCCGACGCCTATCGGCGCACCGTGACGCCGCTGCCGGGCGGCGCGACCGTGACTGTTTCCGGCGATCTCGTCGCCGACTTCGTTCCGGGGACCGGCTCGATTGCGATTTCGGCTTCGCCGTTCGGCGCGCTCGACGCGCCGGCGGTGCTCCTGGCGCTGCAACGTTACCCTTACGGCTGCTCGGAGCAGACGGTGAGCGTCGCCATGCCGCTCCTCTATGCTAACCGGCTGGCCTCGATCGCGAATCTCGATATCGATCCCAATCTCGACGGGCGGATCAAGCAGGCGATCGAGCGCGAGCTCAGCCGCCAGAGCGCGAGCGGCGCCTTCGGCATGTGGAGCGCCGACAGCAACGACGATGATCCCTGGCTCGACGCTTTCGTGACCGACTTCCTGACCCGGGCGCGGGAGCGCAACTTCGACGTGCCGCAGCAGGCGTTCGACCAGGCGCTCGACCGTCTGCGCAACGAGGTGGTCAACGCGCCCGAACCAAGCAAGGACAACGCCGAGGCGCTGGCTTACGCGCTCTATGTTCTCGCCCGCAACGGCCGCCCCGTGATCGGCGACCTGCGCTATCTCTCCGACGCCAAGCTCGACGCCTTCGCAACTCCGCTCGGCAAGGCGCAACTCGCCGCCGCGCTGGCCATGCTCGGCGACCGGGCGCGCGCCGGCAAGGCGTTCGCCGCCGCGCTCGCGGCCCTTGAGGCCGAGCGCGACGACGGCGTCTCGCGGAGCGACTATGGCTCGCGGCTGCGCGACGCCGCGGCCGTGCTCGCGCTTATCGCCGAGGCCAATCTCGGCGGCGAGATTGCAAGCGACGCGGTCGCGCGCGCCGGCGCCGTTCTCGATCAGGCGAGGGCGGGGCGCTCGTTCTTGAGCACTCAGGAAAATAACTGGATGGCGCTCGCCGCCGAGGCGCTGGCCGAACACGCGGCCGCAAATCAGTTCAGCGTGGACGGCGAGCCGGTCAAAGGCGCCCTCTATCGCCGCTTCAGCGGCGCTGGACTCGACGGCCGATCGATCGCGGTCGCCAACGCCGGGCCGAATGCGGCGAAACTCGTCGTCTCGGTCTCCGGCGCGCCGATCGAACCCGACCCCGCGGTCGCCAACGGCTACGCGATCGAGCGCACGTTCTATAAGCTCGACGGAACCAAGATCGACCTGCACAGCATCGCGCAGAACGAGCGGGTGGTGGTGGCGCTCAAGGTGACCGAGTCGCAGGCGCGGACCGCCCGCCTCCTGGTCGTTGACCGATTGCCTGCGGGGCTCGAGATCGACAATCCGGCGCTGGTCGACGGCGGCTCGGTCGAAGCCTTCGCCTGGCTCACCAAGGACGTCGAGCCGACGCATACCGAGTATCGCGACGATCGCTTCGTGGCGGCCTTCGATCGCGCCGAGGGCCAGTCGGCGTTCATCACCATGGCCTATGTCGCGCGCGCGGTCGCGCCCGGCCACTATGTCTATCCGCCGGCGACCGCCGAAGATATGTACGACCCGGAACGCTACGGGCGCACCGCCTTTGGCGAGCTTGAGGTGACGGCGAAGTGAGGCCGCGCCCTCATCCGGTCGGCTGCGCCGACCACCTTCTCCTGGAGGGAGAAGGGGCGCGTCTCCCTTCTCCCTCCGGGAGAAGGCGGCGGGAAGCGCCGGATGAGGGCGCGCTGTGATGCGCCTGGGTCGCCCCCTCGCCTTCGTCCTCGCCGCCACAGCGCTCCTTCTCGCCGCGAGCGTCGCGTGGACGCGCTACGCGGCGAGCCTTGGGCCGCTCGATCTCACCGCTTCGCGCGAGGGCTCGACGATCGTCGTCGATCGCAACGGGCGCCTGCTCAGGCCGTTCACCTTGCCCGATGGGCGCTGGCGGCTGCCGGCGACCACGCACGAGGTCGATCCGCGCTATCTCGCAATGCTCATCGGCTATGAGGACGGGCGATTCTACGGCCATCATGGCGTCGATCCGCGGGCGCTGATCCGCGCCGGCGCGCAGTGGCTCGCGCGCGGCCATGTGGTGTCGGGCGGCTCGACCCTGACCATGCAGGTCGCCCGGCTCATCGAGCCGAGGCCGGAGCGGACGCTCGCCGCCAAGATGAGGCAGATTGCGCGCGCGCTCGAGATCGAGCGCGCGGTCGGTAAGGAAGGCGCGCTCAATCGCTACCTGACGCTTGCGCCCTTCGGCGGCAATCTCGAGGGGGTGCGGGCGGCCTCGCTCGCCTATTTCGGCAAGGAGCCCTTGAGGCTGACCATCGCCGAGGCGGCCCTCCTGGTCGCGCTGCCGCAATCGCCCGAAACGCGGCGGCCGGATCGTTTCCCGATGGCCGCGCGCGCCGCGCGCGACCAGGTGCTCGACCGCGTCGCGGCGCGCGGCCTCATCAGCGCCGACGACGCCGCGGCGGGAAAACGCGAGCCGGTCCCCGAAGCGCGTCAGGCGTTCCCTGCGCTCGCCGCGCATGCCGCCGAAGAGGCGGTCGCCGCCGACCGGCAGGCGAAAATCATCAGGCTCTCGATCGACGCGCGGCTGCAAGCGAGGCTCGAGGCGCTGCTCAAGGAGAGCGTCGACCGGCTCGGACCGAAATTGTCGGCGGCGATGGTCGTGATCGACAATGCGAGCGGCGAGATCCGCGCCCGCATTGGCGCCTCGGATTATGACGACGCGTCGCGCGACGGCGCAATCGACATGTCGCGCTCGCCCCGCTCGCCGGGCTCGGCGCTGAAACCCTTCATTTATGCGCTGGCGTTCGAGCAGGGTCTTGCCCACCCGGAGACGGTGCTGTTCGACCGGCCGATGCGCTATGGCGCCTATGCGCCGCAGAATTTCAATCTCGGCTACGAGGGCACGGTGACGGCGCGCAAGGCGCTGCAGCAATCCCTCAATCTGCCCGCGATCGAGCTTCTGGCCGACGTGGGACCGGCGACCTTCCTCGCTCGCCTCCATGGCGCCGGGGCCGAGGTCGCGCTACCGAAGGATACCCCGGTCGGCCTCGCCATCGGCCTCGGCGGGCTCGGGATAACGCTCACCGACCTCGCCCGGCTCTACGCCGGCTTCGCCCGGGGCGGCGAGGCGCCGGCGCTGATCGAGCGGCTCGGCGGAGCGCCGATGATCGAGCCTCGCCGGGTGACCGATCCGGTCGCGGCCTACTACGTCGACGATATCCTGCGCGGCGCGCCGCCGCCGGCCAACGCGCTCAAAGGGCGGATCGCCTTCAAGACGGGAACGTCCTACGGCTTTCGCGACGCGCTGGCGATCGGCTTCGACCGTGGGACCACGATCGCGGTCTGGGTCGGGCGGCCGGACAACGGCCCGACGCCTGGCCTCATCGGCCGCGAGGCGGCGGCGCCGATCCTGTTCGACGCCTTCGAGCGGCTCGGGCGCGACGTCGAGCCCATCCGGCCGCCGAACGGGGTGCTCAAGGCCAGCGTGACCGCCGACCTGCCCCCGCCTTTGCGGCATTTGCGCAAGGACGCCCCCAAGACCATGGCGGCGGCCGAGACCGCGGCGCTCAAGATCGCCTTCCCTCCGGACGGCGCCCTGATCGACCTCGGCCTCAAGGACGGCGCGCGCGACGCGCGCCTCGCACTGAAGGCGCTGGGCGGAGCGCCGCCCTTCGCGTGGTTCGTCAACGGCGAGCCGGTCGGCGAAGCCGACCTCCGCCGCCAGTCCGCCTGGAAGCCGGACGGCGCCGGCTTCGCCCGGGTGTCGGTAGTTGACGCGAAGGGCGAGTCAGATGCGGTGGTGGTGCGGTTGGAGTGACTCGGCGAACTCAGACTGCCACCTCAATGTCAGTCTCCAAAGTCGCTGCCTTTAAAAAGCAGGGACTCGCCGCGCATTTTCGCCAATGCATAAACGGCGCAGTCGATAATATTGAGTTGCGCGGGGTGGAGGTCGTCGGCGTAGGTCACGAGCCGCGCGCCGAGGCTTCGCTCATGGGGTCGCGGAGAGGTTCGTAGTACCGCTGAAGCCGGATAACGCCCTTGTCCTTTGCCGTAGCGACGGAACGCATTGAAAGCCAGCTGGGCCATTGGGGCGTCGAAAGGCACAATCGCGATCCCCGCGCCGTCCAGCATTTGATCGAATGCGTCGACCGCTGCATCGCCATGACGGGACCGCAAGACGATTCTGCTCTCCAGAACGGCTGCTGCGGACATCGCGAGAGAAGTCGCGCCGAGCATTGCAGCGCGGAAGCGGACTGCGTCTGGCTCCATGGCGATTGCCGCAACGATCGCCGATGTGTCCAACACCATCAGGAAGGCAGTCCGTCGGGACCATAGCCCAGGATTTGATCCGCGGATCGGGGGTCCAAGACGGGCATCTGAGAGACGCGATCGAAGAACCTTTGCATCGCCGCGCGACGGTCGCCCTCCGCAGTCACGGCGACCCGAGACAACCGTTCCTCGATGGCGCGCTCGAGGGCCGTCTCCACGTCCTCGCCGGTCAGCCTTGCAAGACGTCGAGCGAGCTCGTCGACTTTGGGAGATGCGATGTTCATGCCGCGACGCCTCAGCCTTTGAGACGATGATAGCATCCCCGTTCAAAACTGCCCAATCAACGCGCGGGCGGTCACGCAGCCGGCGACGCCGCGAGCAGCGTCCTCAGCGCTGCAGCCTCGAACGCGTCGGAGCCTACGGCGCCCCGGGCCGTGTTCCGATCGCGAGAAAACGATCGATCATCGCGTTGACTTGATCGGGGACTTCAAGCTGACAGAAATGGCCCGAGCCTACCGTCTGACCGAAGGCGAGCGTCGGCAGGATTTGGCGGACGCGACTCATATCCGCGCGCGGACTCGGCTCATTGGCCGCAATATAGAGGCTCGGCGTCGTCACCCGCGCCGCTCTCGCCGCGTCATAGCCGCCCAAGGCTTGATAAGCCGAAACCATGACATGCTGCGTGCTGATTCCGACGGAAGCCGCCACCTTTAACGAGATGATGTCGCCACTCATAACGAGATGATTGCGCCACCTGCAACGGGATGATCCCGCCAGGGTGGGCGTCTCGCTGGCCAGATTTAAGGTCGCTTCTTTGGGCCACCAAGGGAGCACCGATGCCAGCCGAGAGAGTCGCCATGCGCGATGTACGCGTGATCATTCGCCTTAAATATTTGTCTTCGCTCACGACGAGCGAGATTGCCCGGCGTCTTGGGTTGGCGCGTTCGACGGTGCGGGAGACCTTGAGCCGTTTCGAGAGTTCGGACTTGATCTGGCCGCTACCCGAGGGCCTGAGCGACGAAGGGTTGGAAGCTGCGCTTTACGCCAACCGGCGCAGTAAACGGGGTCATCGGCGCCATGCCGAACCGGACTGGCCGGCGGTTCATCGGGAGATGAAACGCAAGCACGTCACCCTGCTGATCGTCTGGGACGAGTATATTGCGCAGAACCCAGGCGGCTACAGCTATTCGCGGTTCTGCGAACTTTACCGAGCCTTCGAGACAAAATTGTCGCCGACGATGCGCCAGACGCATGCGGCGGGCGAACGATTGTTTGTCGATTACGCCGGCGATGGCGTTCCAGTCCTGATTGATCGGCTGACGGGCGAGATGCGCAAGGCGCAGATATTCGTCGCGGTGCTCGGCGCATCGAGCTTCACCTTTGCCTGGGCGAGCTGGACGCAGACGCTTCCCGATTGGATCGACGCCCACGTGCATGCTTTCGCGGCGATCGGCGGCGTTCCCCATTTGCTCGTGCCGGACAATACCAGGACCGCCGTCATAAAGGCCTGCTTCTATGACCCTCTGGTCAATCGCACCTATGCCGAAATGGCGGCCCATTACGACACCGCCATCCTGCCGGCGCGGCCGAGAAAACCTCGCGACAAGGCGAAAGTCGAACAAGCGGTGCTGATTGTCGAGCGCTGGCTGCTCGGGCGGTTGCGTCACCGCATCTTCATCAGCCTGGCTGAGGTCAACGAAGCCATCGGCGAGTTGCTCAAGCATCTGAACGAAGAACGACCCATCCGGAGGCTCGGCGTGACTCGCCGGCAATTGCTGGAGGCGATCGACCGTCCGGCGCTCAAGTCTCTGCCGGCCGAGCCCTATGTCTTTAGCGAATGGCGCGTCTGTCGGGTCGGCATCGATTATCACGTCGACGCCGGCTCTCACTATTACAGCGTTCCCTATCGCTTCGCCCGCGCCGAGGTGGACGTCCGGATGACCGCCAGGACGGTCGAGATTTTCCTCAAAGGCGAGCGGATCGCCGCGCATTTGCGCATCAGCGGCAATCGCAAACATACGACGATCCCCGAACACATGCCGTCCTCCCACCGCCGCTATGCGGGCTGGACGATCGACCGCATCCGCCAGGATGCGCGCGCGATCGGACCGGCGACTGCGGCGCTCTGCGAGCAGATTCTCGAGCATAGACCGCATCCGGAACAGGGCTACCGGGCGTGTCTGGGGATCGTCCGCCTTTCCGGTCCCTATGGCGTCGGACGCGTCGAAGCGGCGGCCGAACGCGCCATTGATATCGGCGCGCACACCTATGGCTCCGTCAAGTCCATCCTCGACAACAATCTTGATCGGCGCCCCGCGCAAAAGCGCGCCGCGGACGGAACGCCGATCCTGCATCCCAATATCCGTGGCCCGCGCTATTACAATTAGGAGAAGCGATCTTGCTCAAACATCCGACCCTCGATCAACTTTACGCCCTCGGCCTCCAGGGCATGGCCAAGGGCTTTACGGAAATCGGCGCCGAGGCCGACAATCTCGACAAACGCGAATGGCTGGGGCTTCTGCTCGATCGCGAGGCGTCATGGCGTCAGGATAAGAGATTCGCGGCGCGACTGCGCTACGCCAAATTGCGCCAGCAAGCCTGCGCCGAAGATGTCGATTATCGAAGCCCGCGCGGCCTCGATCGGCCCCTGTTCCAAAAGCTCGTCGAGGGGCATTGGGTCGAGGCCCACGAAAACTTGACCCTCGTTGGCCCGACCGGCGTCGGCAAGTCATGGCTCGCTTCAGCGCTTGGCCACAAGGCCTGCCGCGATAATCGCTCGGTGCTCTATCACCGCATCCCAAAGCTCTTCGAAGATCTCGCCCTGGCGCGCGGCGATGGCCGTCATCCGCGCCTCCTGCGTGCGCTCGGCCGCGCCGACCTTCTCATTCTCGACGATTGGGGATTGGAGCCACTCGACGCCGGCGCCCGGCATGATCTTCTGGAAATCCTCGAAGAGCGATACGGCCGCCGCTCGACCATCGTCACATCCCAACTCCCCGTGGACCGCTGGCATCAAGTCGTCAACGACCCAACCTACGCCGATGCGATCCTCGACCGTCTCGTTCACAACGCCCATCGGATCGAACTGGCTGGCGAAAGCTTGCGACGCGTCCGGCCAAGTCGTGAAAAAATTGCAGATGAAAGCTTGACCAGACAACAGCCCAAGCGCCAATAATCGAAGCGCCAGCGAGCCCGCACCACCATGGCGGCATCATTCCGTTACAGGTGGCGGCATCACGTCGTTACAACATGGCGCTTTCGTCGGAATCCGCATGCTGCGGGGCGGCAGCCATCGCGGCGAGGATCCTTTCCTTCCGCTCGGGGTCGTCGGTTGGCACGAAGAACGCTTTCGCCACGAAATCGCGCATGATCCTTTTATAGTCCGAGCCGCTGAGTTCGGATGCGAGCTTGGGCACGGCGGCGCGCGCCCGCTCAGGCAGGACAATCGCCGCGTCGAGCATGACGAGGGCGGAAACAAGCGCGGGATAGCGCAATGCGAGATCGAACGCGATGATGCCGCCCATGCTGTGCCCGATGACGACGGCCTGCATGAGGCCCAGATGATCGCAGATGAAGGCGACGTCGTCGGCAAAGCCTTGCATCGTATAGCGCTCGCGCGGCTTGTCGCTCAGCCCATGTCCGCGCAGATCGAGGGCGACGACCCGGCGCCCCTTTCTCGCGAAATATTCGAACTGCGGCACAAGATAGGTATGATCGCAGCACCAGCCGTGGATGAGCACGACCGGGGCGTCCGCGCCGGGCGCCTCCTCGAAATAAAGCGTGACGCCGTTTCGCTGCGCTGACTGCACGGCTCATCCTTCGCGACGCGCGATCAAGTCCTTATGGCCAAGCCGCGAGCAGCGCGCGCAGCGCGGCGACGAAGGCGATCGGCTGGTCGATCATCACGTGATGCTCGGCTTCCGGGATCTCGACGTAAGGCGCGCCCGGAGGGATGAGGCTCAAGAGGTATGCGGCGTCCTCGGGGTGGAAGAGTTGCGACTTCGCGCCGCGGATCAAGGCGAGCGGCGCGCGGGCGCCCTCGACGAGCGGGATCGGGTCGAGCCGCACGAACTTCTCCCAGAAGTGCGGGTCGAAGCTTAGCGACCAGCCCGCGGCGCCGCCTTCGCCGGCGCTCTTTCGCGCCGAGCGGCGGGCGATGAAGTCGAGAATGAACAGGTTGTCGCAGGCCTGCGGCGGGGCGAGGCGGAACCGGGCGATGATCGCCTCGAGCGAAGGCCGCACGCTGTGCTCCCTCGTCGTCGCGCGGGGAGGGGAGGGGCTGCGCTGGTTCTGCGGCGCGAAGAACGGCGGATCGACCATCACCGCCGCGGCGAGCTCATCGCCGAAATCATGCGCGAGTCCGACCGCGATCCGCCCGCCGAACGAGTGTCCGACGACCGTAGGCGCGCCGCCGTCGAAGGCCCCTGCGCCGCGCGCCGCGGTCCGCGCCTCGCGAACGAACTGGCGGAAATCGTAAGACGAGCGCCAATCCGAACGTCCCATGCCGGTGAACGACGGCGCGACGACCCGCCGCTCGCGGGCGAAGAACGGGGCGATGAAGCTCCACCAGTCGGCGTGCGCCGCCCCGCCGTGCAAGAACAAGAGGCCGGGCTTCCCCCGGTCGCCCCAGGCAAGGGTCTCAACCCGCGCGCCCTCGACCTCGACGAACAATCGCTCCGGCTCGATCGCGACCACGCGCTCGAACCACGCCGGCGCCGGCGGCGTCTGCCCGCGAAAGGCCGCGAGCGGCGCCATGGGGTTGGATTCGTTCACTACGGCGCCCTCTCCACGTCATCGCGAGAACCCCAGGGTCTCGGCCCGGGGGCGCGTGGCGATCCAGGGCGACCGGATCTTTCCTTCATCTTGTGGGTCGCTTCGCTTCGCTCGCGATGACGAACGGGGTCTAGGCGACTTCGAACAGTCCGGCCGCGCCCATGCCGCCGCCGACGCACATCGTCACCACGACATGGCGTGCGCCGCGCCGCTTGCCCTCGATCAGCGCATGGCCGGTAAGCCGCGCCCCGCTCATGCCGTAAGGATGGCCGACGGCGATCGCGCCACCGTCGACATTGAGCTTGTCGTTGTCGATCCCGAGCCGGTCGCGGCAGTAGAGAACCTGGACCGCGAACGCTTCGTTCAGCTCCCAAAGGTCGATGTCGTCGATCTTGAGCCCGTGCGCCTTGAGCAGCTTCGGCACCGCGAACACCGGGCCGATGCCCATCTCGTCCGGATCGCAGCCGGCGACCGCGATGCCGCGATAGATGCCGAGCGGCGTGAGATTGCGCTGGCTCGCGAGCCTGGCTTCCATCAGTACGCAGGCGCTGGCGCCGTCCGACAATTGCGAGGCGTTGCCGGCGGTGATGAACGAGCCCGCCTTGACCCGTTGCCCGTCGGCGAACACCGGTTTCAGCGCCGCGAGGCCTTCCAGGGTCGTGTCGGCGCGCACGCCTTCGTCCTGCTTCAGACTGACCGATTTGTCGGAGACCGCGCCGGTCGTCTTGTCGACAACTTTCATCACGCTGGGCAGGGGGGCGATCTCCGCGTCGAAGCGGCCGGCGGCCTGGGCCGCGGCGGTTCTTTGATGGGACTGCAGCGCGTATTGGTCCTGCCGCTGGCGGGTGACCTGATATCGCTCGGCCACGATCTCCGCGGTTTCGATCATCGTCATGTAGACGTCGTCGCGATGCTCGACCAGCCACGGGTCTTGGGCGCGATAGCGGTTCATCTTGTCGTTCTGGACCAGCGAAATCGATTCGAGACCGCCGCCGACGGTGACGCTCATGCCGTCGTCGATGATCTCTTTGGCGGCGATGGCGATCGCCATGAGGCCGGAGGCGCATTGCCGGTCGACCGACATGCCGGCGACGCTGGTCGGAAGCCCGGCCCGCAAGGCCGCCTGGCGGGCGACGTTGCCGCCCTCAGATCCCTGCTGGAGCGCCGCGCCCATGACGACGTCGTCGACCTCGCCGCCCTCGACCGAGGCGCGCTTCAGTGCGCTGGCGATCGCGTGCCCGCCCAGCGTCTGGGCCTGGGTGTCGTTGAACGCGCCGCGATAGGCCTTGCCGATCGGCGTGCGCGCGGTTGAGACGATGACGGCTTCACGCATGATGGGTCTCCGATCGCTTTTTCATTGGTTGGTCCGACCCTTCTCCCTGAGGGAGAAGGTGGCCCGAAGGGCCGGATGAGGGTTCGCCTCGGCTCGGTGATCCCGCGTGAGCGAAAATCGTATCGAGCACACTCTCGCGGTTTTGCAACACGTCGGGGTTCCAGAAGCGAAGCACCTTCCAGCCTTGGCTCGCCAGATAGGCGTCGCGGACTTTATCGCGACCATTTTGATCGTGCTGCGATCCGTCAGCCTCGACAATCAGTCTCGACGCAACGCAAAGGAAGTCGACAATGTAGGGTCCGACTGGAACCTGCCGGCGAAACTTGAAGCCATTCAGACGTCGATCGCGCAGCAGGCGCCGCACTCGACGCTCAGCGTCGGTGGGCGCGCGCCACATCGCGCGGGCGCGGCCTCGCTGGTTCACCGATACGCCGTTGTCGGTCTTCATTTCGTTGCCTCAATTCCCTGAGGTCCATCACCCTCATCCGGCCGCGCTTCGCGCGTCCACCTTCCCCCGGAGGGGGAAGGGATTCAAGCGCCGCCGACGGGTCCCTTCCCTCCGGAAGAAGGTGGCCCGAAGGGCCGGATGAGGGCAATCGTGTCACGTTTTCGAAAACGCCCCGCCCTCCGCCGCCAGCTTCTCCAATAGCGCCGCCGGCTTGAAGTCGTCGTCGAACCTCGCCTGGAACTCCTTGAGCTTGCGGAGAACCGTTTTCAGTCCAACGTCATCGGCGTAGAACATCGGTCCGCCGCGATAGACCGGCCAGCCGTAGCCGTAGATCCAGACGATGTCGATGTCGGAGGCGCGCTGCGCTTTGCCCTCTTCGAGGATTTTCGCCCCTTCGTTGATCATCGGATAAATGCAGCGCTCGAGGATCTCGGCGTCGCCGATCTTGCGCTGCTCGACGCCCTTCGAGGCGGCGAATTGGCGGATGATCGTTTCGACATGCGTCGAGGGCTTGGCGTTGCGCGCTTCGCCATAGTCGTAGAAGCCGGCGCCGGTCTTCTGGCCGCGCCGGCCCTCCTCGCACAGGATTTCGCGGATTGTCGAACGCTTCGAGGTCTCGGCCGACCAGCCGATGTCGAGCCCGGCGAGATCGCTCATCGCGAACGGGCCCATCGGCATGCCGAAATCGGTCAGCACTCGGTCGACGTCCCAGGGCGTCGCCCCTTCGAGGATGAGCTTCATCGCCTCGCGCTGGCGCTGGGCGAGCATCCGGTTGCCGACGAAACCGTGGCAGACCCCGACGACGACTCCAACCTTGCCGATCTTGGGCGCAAGCACCGCGACCGTCGCCACGACCGGCTTCGAGGTCTTGGCGCCGCGCACGATTTCCAGGAGCCGCATCACGTTGGCGGGCGAGAAGAAGTGCATGCCGAGCACGTCCTCCGGCCTTTTGGTCTTGGCCGCGATTTGGTCGATGTCGAGATAGGAAGTGTTCGAGGCCAGGATCGCGCCGGGCTTGGCGATCGCATCGAGCCGTTCGAAGATCGTCTTCTTGAGCCCCATGTCCTCGAACACCGCTTCGATCACGAGGTCGGCGTGAGCGAGCGCGCCGAAGTCGAGCGACGGCGCAAGCCTGCCCATCCGCCCCTGGACTTCGGCCATCGTCAGGCGGCCCTTCTTGGCAGTCGCTTCGTAGTTGCGCCGCATCACCGAGACGCCGCGGTCCAGCGCCTCTTTCGAAGTCTCGACGATCGTCACGGGAATGCCGGCTGAGAGGAAATTCATGGCGATGCCGCCGCCCATCGTGCCGGCGCCGATCACGCCCACGCTCTTGACCGGCCGCGTCGGAACGTCGGGGCCGATGTCGGCGATCTTCGCCGCCTGCCGTTCGGCGAAGAACACGTGACGCTGCGCCTTCGACTGCGTGGTCGAAAGCAGCGCCATGAACATCTGACGCTCTTTCAGCATTCCCTCGTCGAATGGCAGCTCGACCGCGTTCCTGACCAATTCGATCGCCTTCTCCCAAGCTTCGAAGCCGCGGAATTTCCTCGCATTGGCCTTGCGGATCGCCTCGAAGATCTCGGGATGGCCGCGCGCCGGCGCGAGCTTGTCGGAGCGGTCGCGCACCTTGCGCAATGGCGCCTTCTCGGCGATCAGCCGGCGGGCGTAGCCAAGCGCCGACTCGCGTAAGCTTCCCTCCTCGGCGAGCTCGTCGACCACGCCCCATTCCTTCGCTTCGCGCGCCCCGAACGGGGTCCCGGAAAGAATGACGTCGAGCGCCTTTTCGACCCCGATGAGCCGGGGCAGGCGCTGGGTGCCGCCGGCGCCGGGGATGAGGCCGAGCTTGATTTCCGGCAGGCCGCATTTCGCCGACGGGACCGCGATGCGGTAATGCGCGGTCAGCGCGACCTCGAATCCGCCCCCAAGCGCCGTCCCGTGGAGCGCGGCGACCACCGGCTTCGACGCGTTCTCGATCGCGTCGAGCACGGTCGGCAGGTGGGGCGGGGCGGGCGGCTTGCCGAATTCGGAGATGTCGGCGCCGGCGATGAAGGTCCGCCCGGCGCAGATGATAACGACCGCCTTGACCGCGCCGGTCGCCTCCGCCGCTTCGACCCCGCGCTTGAGGCCGTCGCGAACGGCTTGCGACAGCGCGTTGACCGGCGGGGAATCGATCGTGACCACGGCGACCTCGCCGTCGATCGCAAGGTCGGCAACCGAATTGATGGCGGCCATTGGGTGTTTCCTCTGGCATTGACTTGACGGGCATCGAGGACGTGCGCGGAGCGCGCGACGGCTTGCAGGGTCCGACGCCGGGGCTATGTCTAAAACCAGCCTATGTTTGAAACATGCGGCGTCTCCGGGTCAACTCCGGGGCGGCGGCGAGCCGCGATCGGCCCGCGTCGGGCTGGCGGGGGAATCGAAAAAAGTTTGCTTGTCTCTGTAACCCGGCCTCTTTTGGCACGTAATAGGCGTTGCGGAAGGGGAAACGGGTCCCCGAAATCGACAGACCGGCGAGGCGCAGGATGCTGACACGTCGAATGGCTCTGAGCGGCGGCTTGGCCGCGATCGCGAGCGTCAATCTCCTGCGAGGCCCGGGCGTGCGGGCCGCCGAGGAGGACCATGTCGTCCATAGCGACGCCGAATGGCGCTCCAAGCTGACGGCCGACCAATACGCCATTCTGCGCCAGGAGGGGACCGAGCGGCCTTTCACCAGTCCGCTTCTCCACGAGGAGCGCAAGGGGATTTTCGCCTGCGCGGGCTGTAATCTAGATCTGTTCTCGTCCTCGACCAAGTTCGACAGCGGCACCGGATGGCCGAGTTTCTGGGCCCCGCTCGACAACGCGGTCAACACGCACGAGGATCATTCCTATGGAATGGTTCGCAACGCGGTGACCTGCCATCGGTGCGACGGCCATCTTGGCCACGTGTTCGACGACGGGCCGAAGCCGACCGGACTTCGCTATTGCATGAACGGCCTGGCGCTGACCTTCAAGCCGGCGACCGCCTGAGGCGCCGAGGGCGACAAAGATGCTCCTGTTCGCTCTCGCCTATAGCGGCGGGGTTCTGACGATCGCCAGCCCTTGCATCCTGCCGGTCCTGCCGTTCGTTTTCGCTCGCGCGGACCAGCCGTTCCTTCGGCGTGGGCTGCCGATGCTGCTCGGAATGGCTGCAACCTTTGCGGTGATTGCGACGCTCGCGGCCGTCGGCGGCGGCTGGGCGGTGCAAGCGAATGAGTATGGCCGCTATGTGGCGATCGCCCTTCTGGCGGCCTTCGGCGTCACGCTCCTCTTTCCCGAATTGTCCGATCGGTTGACCCGGCCGCTGGTCGCGCTCGGCGGACGCTTGTCCGAATCCGCCGACCGGAACGAACATGCGGGCGGCGTCTGGCCGTCGCTGCTGCTCGGGGTCGCGACCGGCCTGCTCTGGGCGCCATGCGCCGGGCCGGTGCTTGGCCTCATCCTCACGGGCGCGGCGCTGCAGGGCGCGAACGTACAGACTACGCTTCTGTTGCTCGCCTATGCCGCCGGCGCAGCGACATCGCTGGCGCTGGCGCTACTCGTCGGCGGCCGGGTGTTCGCCGCGATGAAGCGGTCGCTCGGCGCGGGCGAATGGGTGCGGCGCGGTCTCGGCGCCGCGGTGCTGGTCGCGGTCGTGGCGATCGCCGTCGGCGTCGATACCGGCTTTTTGACCCAGGTCTCGCTCGCCAACACCGCCTCGCTCGAGCAGAGCCTCGTCGACCGCTTCCATCCGGCGGGCGGAAGAATCGACGCCAAGCCGTCGTCTTCGGTCGTTATGGCCGGCGGCGGCGCGATGATGGGCGCCAATCCGTCGATGGCGATGAGCGGCAATGCTCCGACGATGGCGATGAACGGGACTCCGGCCGGCAAGGCGGACGCGGAGCCGTCGTCCTCGGTCGTGACGGCCGGCGGCGGGGCGATGATGAGCGCCAATCCTTCGATGGCGATGAGCGCCAATGCTCCGACGATGGCGATGAACGCCAATCCGGCGGCGATGATGAAGGCGGCGCCGGCCCCCGCGGCGGCGGCAAATCTGCCGGTCGAGGGCGCGTTGCCGTCGCTTTCCGGCGCCGTCGAGTGGCTGAACTCTCCGCCGCTCGCTGCCGAAGTCATTGAAAGGCAAGGTGGTGCTGGTCGACTTCTGGACCTATTCCTGCATCAACTGCCTGCGCTCGATCCCCTATGTCCGCGCCTGGGCGGAAAAGTACAAGGATCAAGGGCTGGTGGTGATCGGCGTGCACGCCCCGGAATTTCCGTTCGAGAAGTCGGTCGACAACGTCAAGCAGGCGGTCGCCAGGCTGAAGATCGATTATCCGGTCGCGATCGACAACGACTATGCAATCTGGCGCGCGTTCAGCAACGAATATTGGCCGGCGGACTATTTCATCGACGCCGAGGGCCGCATCCGCCACCATTATTTCGGCGAAGGCGACTACGCCGAGTCCGAGAAGATCATTCAGCAGCTCCTGGCCGAAGCCGGCAAGGCGAGCCTGCCCGCCGGTGTCGTTTCCGTCAGCGCGACGGGCGCCGAGGCGGCTTCGGACGATGCCGACGTCAAGTCGCCCGAGACTTATATCGGCTATGTCCGATCCGAGAATTTCGCGTCGCCGGGCGGCTCGGTCGGCGATGTCTCCCACGTCTATTCGCCGGGCGATCTCAAGCTCAACGACTGGAGCCTCGCCGGCGACTGGACGGTCGGCGGCCAGTACGCGACGCTCAACAAGACGGATGGCGCGATCTCCTTTCGCTTCCATGCCCGCGACCTTCATCTGGTGCTGGGTCCCGGCGCCGACGGCAAGCCGGTGCGGTTCCGGGTGACCATCGACGGCGCCGCGCCGGCCGGGAGTCGCGGCGCCGACGTCAATGCCGATGGCGAGGGCGTGGTGACCGACCATCGCCTCTACCAGCTCGTCCGGCAGAGCGGGCCGGTCATGGATCGCACCTTCACCATCCAGTTTCTCGACCCGATGTGCAGGCATACGCCTTCACATTCGGATGAGGAGCGCATGGCGCCAGGGCGCGCGGCAGCCGCTCGGTCGGAGATTCATCCCTTTATTTTGTAACAAGATCGCGTCCGAACGCGAACATGAGCGGCGAGGCGCCCAGGGTGGCAAAACTGTGATGACGCGGGGTCCGAGGCCATGACCCATTGTCGTCGCGGCGCCATAGTCCCCGCCTACCAGGCGGGCTCATAATTCGCTTCAGATTAGGAATGGAGCTCCGCCGATGATCTCATCCTTCAGAACTGGCTTCGCTTTCCCAGGCCTGCTGCTCGCCGGGTTGCTCGCGGCCGCCGGCTTCGTCGCGACCCGATCGACGGCCGAGGAGGCGCGCGTCGTTCCCCCTCCGGCGGTCGACGAGCAGGCCGGCGGAAAGGCGTCGGAGATCGCGGTGGTCGCGGGCGGATGTTTCTGGGGCGTCCAAGGCGTTTTTCAGCATGTCGACGGTGTGACGAGCGCGGTTTCCGGCTATGACGGCGGGGAGAAGGCGACCGCCCACTACGAAATGACCTCGAGCGGCCAGACCGGCCACGCCGAGTCGGTTCAGATCACCTTCGATCCGCGCAAGATCACCTTTGGCCGCATCCTGCAGATTTACTTTTCGGTCGCGCATGATCCGACCGAACTCAACCGGCAGGGCCCGGACGAAGGCACGCAATACCGCTCGGCGATCTTCCCGATAAGCGACGAACAGGCGCGGGTGGCGAAGGCCTATATCACCCAGCTCGATTCAGCCCACGCGTTCGGCGCGCCGATCGTCACCACGATCGAGCCGGGGCGGACCTTCTACCCCGCCGAGGACTATCATCAGGACTTCCTGGCGCGAAATCCCGGCTATCCCTACATCGTCTTCAACGATCTGCCGAAACTCGCCAATCTCAAGCGGCTCTTTCCCACCGTCTACCGTCCCGACCCGGTGCTGGTCGGCGTCGGCCGCTCTTGAAGGCTAGGCGGCAGGCGGCGCGACCGAGCGCGCCGGAGGCGCTGGGGGACCAAGGGCGTATTCTCGCGGGAGACCGTCAAATCGCCGGATACGCCGTCTGCCGTTCGCTTCCTCAGCCCTCAAGTTCTCCGATATGCTTTTGCGAGTATAGCGGCACGCCGAGCTGCTCGATCAGGGTGAGCTGCGCTTCGAGGAAATCGATGTGCTCTTCTTCGTCGGTGGTCAGCTGCTCAAACAGGTTCATGCTGACCCGATCGTTGGCTGTGTCGCAATATTGCGCCGCCTCGAGGTAGAGCGTCCGGGCGCTAATTTCCGCCGCCAGATCGCATTCAATGATTTCCTTCACGTCTCTTCCGATCCGCAACTGATCGAGAGACTGCATGTTCGGCGCTCCGTCCAGGAACAGAATGCGCGCAACCAGTTTGTCCGCGTGCTGCATTTCCTCAATTGATTCTAAGCGCCACTTCTTTGCGAAGCCCCTGTAGCCCCAATTATCGAGAATCCGATAGTGCAGCCAATATTGATTGACCGCTGCAAGTTCGTGACGGAGCGCCTTGTTGAGATATTCGATGACTTGCTGATCGCCACGCATGATAACGCTCCAGGACGTCGCGGCGACTAAAGCCGCCCGATCGCCGTTTTGCCAAGAGAAGCAGACATTCCGTCGAAGAGCGCCCGCCCGCGAATTTCGCTCATTCCTGCGTTTGTGACAAGGCTATGCGCGTTCTGGTCGTGGGCCAGTCTGAAGTGCCCGGTCCATTTGTTGTGGAAACGGGACGGCGAATGGCGCATAGTGCGATCATGCGGGAAATCGAGCCCTATAGTGTTCGAGTCAGAGAGGACGCAAATCGCCCTGGTCGGTATCGATGGGAAGTTTTTGAAACCGAGCGGCTCCGCGACACGTCGATGTTCAGCTTTGCAACAAGACGCGAAGCCCAGACCGATGCCGACAAGTTTGTCGTAAAGCTCCGCGCGACCTGGCAGAAAATCGATTGAGCACGCATCCCAAACGCCCGCGCGATCCAATGGCCGGCGGCGCCTGAGGGCCAGCGGCGTTACTCACCGGCCGAATGCACTGGCGCTATCAAGACGCCCCTCCGGGGCGATCCTGACATGGGCTCGGCATTTCAACCGCCCGGCGCGTATCGCGCGTCCACGTAAACCCAGGCATGAAGGCCCGAGGCGAGGACCACGGCGATCCGCTTGTACGCGGCGACCTCATACTCATCCGCGGCGGCAAGCTCGACATCGGTAATTTCGAACACGGTTCCGTCGATCCGGTCGCTGCTCCGGCCGGTAAATTTGACGATCGGATGATGAGTCTTGCCGCTTTTGGCGATGACATCCTCGTCTTCGATCAGCACCAGCGACTGCTCGAAGTTCTCCAGCTGGTCCGATCGGCCGGTCAGCGTCCTGCCGAAAGTCGACAATTGCACATCCTCTTGCTGAAGCGTGCCGTATGAAAAAAGAAAGGGCATCAGGCCGGTCTCATCGCCCACAGCAGTCTGCACTTTGGTAGAATCGACCGCCGGTTCGCAATTAGGCTGCTCCAGGCGGCGCGGCTCGCGCCGCGGCCGGCGCAGAGGAGCCCTGCGCCGGCCGGGGGCGGAGCCTGCCCAACAGACGGCTGTCGCCGACCAAGGGGGCCACGCCTCAGGCTCGCCAGCATCCCGTAACGCCGTCCCGCCGTCACGCCGCGCGTGCGTCCAAAAACCCGCCGGACTGACGACGCCAGAGCGCCGCGTAGATCCCGCCGCGCGCCAGCAACTCCTGATGCGTTCCGGTCTCCGGGATATCGCCGTCCTCGAGTACGATCAGCCGGTCCATCGCCGCTATGGTCGAGAGGCGATGGGCGATGGCGATCACCGTCTTGCCGTGCATGAGCGTCTGGAAATTCTCCTGGATCGCCGCCTCGACCTCGGAATCCAATGCCGAGGTCGCCTCGTCGAGCACGAGAATTGGCGCGTTCTTGAGCAGGACGCGCGCGATAGCGATGCGTTGGCGCTGGCCTCCGGACAGTTTGACTCCGCGCTCGCCGACGAGCGTGTCGTATCCTTTTCGCCCGTCCGGATCGGTCAGGCCCATCACGAAGTCGTGCGCGCGCGCCTGTTGCGCCGCCGTGACCATCGCTTCAACGGTTGCGTCGGGCCGGCCGTAGAGGATGTTCTCGCCGATCGAACGATGCAGCAAGGACGTGTCCTGCGTGACCATGCCGATTTGCCGGCGCAAGCTGTCCTGGGTCGTCGCGGCGATGTCCTGCCCGTCGATCAGGATGCGCCCGCCCTCGACGTCGTAGAAACGCAGCAGCAGATTGACCAGCGTCGACTTGCCGGCGCCTGACCGCCCGACCAGTCCCACCTTTTCGCCCGGCGCGATCGTGAACGAAAGGTCGTCGATCACCCCGCCGGCCTTGCCATAGTGGAATCGCACGTTCTCGAACCGAATGGCGCCCCTCGGCACGGTGAGCGTCCGCGCGTCCGCGCGGTCGACCAGCGCTCGCGGACGCGCGATCGTCCGCATGCCCTCCTGGACCTGGCCGATGTTGTCAAAGATGCCGATTGAGGTCCACATCACCCAGCCCGACATGAGGGCCACTCGCAGCGCGAGCCCGGTCGCGACGGCGATGTCTCCGAGGGAGACGGCGCTTTGCGCCCAGAGCCAGACAGCGATAGCGCCGACGCTGACCAGAAGCACGCTGTTGCTGACCGAAACCGTCAGGTTCAGAAGTGTGATCAGCCGGGTCTGGCGATGAAACGCCTCGGTGTGATCGGCGAGCGCCTCGCGAGCGTGTTCGTCCTCGCGCTCGAGGTGAGCAAACAGCTTAACCGTTTGAATGTTGGTGTAGCTGTCAACGACGCGCCCCGTCACCGTCGCGCGCATGTGGGCGAGCGCTTCCGATCGACGCCGTATTCGCGGCACGAAATACGACAGCGCCAGCACGTAGACGACCATCCATAGCGTCAAAGGGCAAGCGAGACGCCAATCGGTCCGCACGAAGATAACGAGCGCGCTGAAAGCGAATACCGTCACGAACCACAGCGCGTCGATGATCTGCACCACCGAGTCGCGCAGCGACGCCGCCGCCTGCACGATGTTGGAGGCGATTCGGCCGGCGAAGTCGTTGGCGAAATAGCTGACCGACTGCCGTAAGACGTAGCGATGCGTCTGCCAGCGGATGAGATTCGTCATCCCCGGCGCGATCGCCTGCTGGACGATAAGGTCGTGGGTAAAGCTCGCCATCGGACGGCCGATGAGGATCAAGAGCGCCATCGCCAGGAACTCGCCGCCGTGGTCCTGGAGCACCTTATCTGGGCTGGTCGAACGCAGGAGATCGACCAGCGCGCCGATGAAGCGCAGGATCATGACTTCGATCAGCGACACGATCAGGCTGATCGTCATCAACGCAGCAAGATAGGGCCAGATCTGCAGGCAATAACGCCCGTAGTAGCCGATCAGGCTCGCCGGCGGCGTGCTGTCATCGTGATCGCGAAACGGATCGATGCGGGTCTCGAAGAACCGGAACATGGGCTGGTTTCCACCGGGAATCGCGGCCAAAGCCAGATTCGGAAGCGACGCCGGACGCGCCGCCGAAAGCGGCCGAGCGGCTGGCGAAACGAGAAAAAGGATACGACTAGGGGTGCGGCCTTAGCCGCGGACGCATCGGCGTAGGGTTACGCGGCACTCACCAGGAGAACCGGGTTCGCCGCGAATGCATCACGCCTCGGAGCGGACAACGGGTTCGGGAGCCGACGGAGTCCAGATGTCGTTGAATCGAATTCATTCCGGCTCCCTCATGTTCGCGCCGACACAATCTCGCGGGCCTGAAATCCTCGCGAGAGATGCGCAAATACACGAGTTGACAGTCGAAATCAGCTCAAAAGTGGTTGTGCAAAGCGAATTCTCGCAAAGGTGTTGCGCGCCGGTGACAGTCGCCGCCGCGATGAACCGTTGCGAGGAATGAAAACAACTCAGAGCATGGCGCGCTTTCGCGTCTCTCTATCGATCGCAAGCCATGTCTCGAGTCCTTGGGAAGCAAGGGTCGCGCGAGATCGAGCGCAAATCCAATCAATAGACCGGACCCATCGATAGGATCTCTCGATCGGAAGCCAGGCCGGACCCGTCGGATTGCGATGTCATCCGTGCTCGCTCGATCAGCAATTGCGCGGCGACCGCGGCGGCGATCACGGCGGGTTCTTTGCCCTCGACGCCGGGCAGGCCGATCGGGCAGACGAGACGCATGAGAGCATCCTCTGAAAGACCGGCGGCGCGCATTTGGCTTAAGAAGCGCGCGCGTTTGGTCGCCGATCCGATAAGGCCAACGAAGGCAAAGCGCTGTTGGGCCAGCGCGTGGCTGACGATATCAAGGTCGAGCGGATGCGAATGGGTCATAACGAGGACTTGCGAACGGTCTTGCGCGGCAGTCAGCTCTTGCGCAGGATCTTGGGCGTGGACCATCACGACGTTGGCGGGCGCGCGGCCTGGGAATGCTTCGCGCCGTGGGTCGATCCAGCGCGTCTTGAATGGCAAAGGGGCCAACGCAAGGATCAACGCACGCCCAACATGCCCGGCGCCAAACAGATAGACAGGCGTCCGCGCATCGCAGAAGCGCTCGCGCAGACCACCGTCGGCCAGGAGTTCGATTTCTGCTCCCTCGCCGCCCGGCCAAGTCCGGAT
This sequence comes from uncultured Alphaproteobacteria bacterium, assembly GCA_963794155.1. GTDB lineage: Bacteria > Pseudomonadota > Alphaproteobacteria > Rhizobiales > Beijerinckiaceae > Roseiarcus. Next base: position 33,465 of record CAWCCX010000024.1, read on the forward strand.
TGACCTCGCCAGCCTGCCATCGCCTGTCAAATGCGCTTCGGAGACAAAAGAACCGGCGCGCTCGGCGGCAGCGAGCGCCGCCAAATCGCTTGCGTCGCGCGCGTCGAATGTTTCGATCAGCCATTGCACTCGGCCGCCGCAACATTGCGCGAGATCAGGACCGAGCGACACTGTGCGGCGCAACGCAGCTCCACGGCCCGCAATAAGCGCAAGCCGGGCGCCCTCCAAAGCTTCCCATTCGAGGGCGCCGCCGCCGATCGTACCGTTGAAGGCGCCGGACGGGCGGACCACCATTCTTGCGCCGCTCGCGCGCGGGCTCGACCCTTCGGATTTGACGAGGGTGACGAGGGCGCCAGCTCCTTCGACCTCAAGCGCCTCGATCAGACAATGAAAAACCTGCATGGCGCGCGTGGCTGCGTAGTTTGTTCGCCCCATATCTCGCGAGTTCGGCGCGATGGCGGGGCGTCTCATCAGAGACGATCGTCCTGAGGCCCCATTGGTTCGCCTGGCTGCGATCGATAAGCGAAATCCGCCTGTCCGAGGCGGCGACGCGAAATATACGCTATCGACTTTTCGAAGGATACAATTACCGGGAACGATCGAGTAAATCCTAAGGCGGCTAGCTCGCCCACTGCGGACAGAGCCCCGCGCGAGTCAGCCCCGACAGTCAGCATTCCCAACCGCATTCGCTGAGGCGCCAAGCGTTGCGACGCCGCTATCGGACTCGTCGGTAGTCTCAGTCGAAAAAAACCATCGTTCCTCTAACGCAGGTAATGCGGGACGCCTGGGTGGATTTGTCATTCTCCATTCCGCCAATGTTCTACGCGCCTTGACACGGCCTTGCCGGCCTCTTTCTCAGCTTCCAGTCGGGTCGCGTATGAGTGTGGCGATCGCACGTGAATTTGGATTCCTTCGCAGACCGTCCAGCGATATCGCGACTCTCGTAACGGGTCCTCCTGAATACTGAAGGTAAACGGGTGAATTTCGAGCATGACGCCAATATGGGGCGCGCCGGGCGAGAGCGCTAGCGGAAAAGGCGGCCGCCTTATTCAAACCGGCCTACTACCCCCGCTTCGCCCGCGTTGACAGCGGCGCAAGCCGAGCAGGCCGTTGGCGCTCGGGCGGCCCAAATCATCGCGAGCATCTTGGCAACGGTCTTGCATGCCTAAGAGGCGACGACCGGGAGCGCTCGCGCGGCTTCCGCGAGCCCTCTGGCATGAGGCCGAAGCCCATGACGCCTGCCGCCGCCAGTCGCGCGCCCAGGGCCCCGCTCTTCAAATCCCTGTTCGCCCAAGTGGTCGCAGGCCTCCTGCTCGGCATCGCGCTCGGGGTGCTCGCGCCCGAATTCGCCGTCGGCCTGAAATTCTTCAGCGACGCCTTTCTCAAGCTGATCTCGATGATCGTGGCGCCGATCGTCTTCTGCGTCGTGGTCCACGGAATCGCCGGGGCCGGCGACCTCAGGAAAGTCGGGCGGGTCGGCGGCAAGGCGCTGATCTATTTCGAGGTCATGACCACGGTCGCGCTCGCGGTCGGACTGATCCTGGCCTATGTCATCCGCCCCGGGGTCGGCATGAACATCGACACCGCCAGTCTCGACCCCAAGGCGCTGGGCGCCTTTGCCGACAACGCCCACAAGCTCAAGGGCGGGGGCGTCGGCAGCTTTATCCTCAACATCATTCCCAGCACCTCGTTTGACGCCTTCGCCCGCAACGACATCCTTGAGGTTCTATTCTTCGCCATTGTCTTCGGCGTCAGCCTGGCCCTGGTCGGCGAGCCGGCGAAGCTGGTCACCGAACTCATCGACGCGACATCCAAGGTCATGTTCCGCGCCATGGGACTGATCGTGCGCCTGGCGCCGCTCGGGGTATTGGGGGCGGTCGCCTATACGGTTGGACAATACGGGGTGCGCTCGCTCGAGCAGCTGGCCTCGCTGGTCGTGGTGTTCTGGGTCGCGGTCGCCCTGTTTGTGATCGTGGTCCTCGGGACCATGATGAGGCTTGCCGCAGGCCTCAGCATCTTTCGCTTCCTCGCCTATTTCCGCGAGGAATTGACGATCGTGCTCGCGACTGCCTCATCCGACGCGGTGCTGCCGCAGATCATGCGCAAGCTCGAGGCGATGGGGGTCAGGCCGGAGGTGGTCGGGCTGGTGGTGCCGACCGGCTATTCCTTCAATCTCGACGCGTTCTCGATCTATTTGACCCTGGCGACCGTGTTCATCGCTCAGGCGACCAACACGCCGCTGTCCTTTGGCGATTTGCTGTTGGTGCTCGGGATATCGCTCATCACCTCCAAGGGCGCGCATGGCATGCCAGGTTCGGCGATCGTCATCCTGGCGGCGACGCTGAACGCCGTGCCGGCGATCCCGGCCATCGGGTTGGTTTTGGTGCTGTCGATCGACTTGTTCATCGGCATGGCCCGGGCCCTCGGCAATCTGATCGGCAACTGCGTCGCCACGGTGGTCGTCGCCGCCTGGGAGAAGGACCTGGACCTCTCGCTCGCGCGGCGGGTCCTCGCCGGCGACGTGACGGTGGACCTGACCACCAACTCGCTGCCGGCCATCCAGGCGGGCGAGTAGGGCGCGCGCCCCACGAGAATGGCCGTTGCCACCGGACAGGTCGTAGGCCGCCTGCAGAAAACCGAGCTTTTCCTTGCAAAAATCAGAATCCGTATTATAAGATTTCCCAATCGCCGGATTGAATCCCCGGCTTCGCCGGCCGCCTGGCGGCAAGGGGAAAGGAGACAGGAAATTTTTATTTTGTTCCGGCGTAACCCTCTGATAAGTCCTGATTCGGACGAATAAAACCAAGCAAGACCAAATAATTCCAAGCAATTCCAAGTAAAACCAAATAAAGCCGAGAAATTTCACTTGGCATGGCTGGAACTTGGTCTCGTCTGGACGACTTGGCTCGCCGCGCCGCCCGCGGCCTCGCGGCTGCTCAGGGGGCTTTGCGCCTTGCCGAGCCCGGCGCAGAACCCGACGATTGCGGCGAGCGTCGCCTGCGGCTGTTCGGCATGCGGCGAATGGCGGCAGCGTTCGAGAATGAGGCTCTCGACCGGGGCGGGTGATCGGGTCTCGATCGCCCGGATTTGCGCCAGCGTTCCATAGGGGTCGTCCGCGCCCTGGATCAAAAGCGCCGGGATGCGCCAGCGGTCAACCGCGTCCTCGATGTTCCAGGCCTTGAACCCGGGATCGAGCCAGGCGCCGTTCCAGCCGTAAAAGGCGCTGTCGACATGGGTATGGTATTTGCCGAGCTTGGCGCGCAGCGCCCCCGCCTCATAGGCGCGGCGGGATTCCGCGATCGAGGCCAGGCCGGGCTCTTCGGTGAAGAGGTGGGGCGCGATGAGAACGAGGCCGCTGACGCGGTCCGCGAACCGTTCGCCGGCGTAGATCGCCGCAATCGAGGCGCCGTCGCTGTGTCCGAGCAGGATGCCGCGCTCAAAGCCGATCGCGTCGAGAACCGCAGGCAGGCTCATCCGCGCCTCACGCGTCATATAGTCGAGCGGGCGCGGCAGATCGACCGGCTCCGATCGGCCGTAGCCGGCACGCGAATAGGCGAATGCGCCCCAGCCGGTCGCGGCCGCCAATGCGGCCGGAAAGTCGCGCCAGAGCGCGACGCATCCGAGCCCTTCGTGCAGCATGACGATCGTCGGCGCCTCGCTTGGTGGGGGGCCATAGGCGACCGCCTCGAGCTGCTTGCCGTCGGCGATGAGGCCGCCGCCGACGCCGTCGATCCAGCGAAAGCCTGTCATCGCGCGAGGAGCCTACGCGGCGGCGATCTTGAGCGCGCGGATGGCGTTCTGCTTCAGGATGAGGTCATGGACCTCCGGCTTGAAGCCAGCCTCGCGGAAGTCCTTGATCCATCGGTCGGGCTTGATGAGCGGGAAGTCAGAGCCGAACAGCATCTTGGTCTTGAGCTGGCCGTTGGCGTACTGGACGAGTTGCGGCGGAAAATACTTCGGGCTCCAGCCCGAGAGGTCGATGAAGACGTTGGGCTTGTGCAGGCAGACCGAAAGCGCCTCGTCCTGCCAAGGCCAGGATGGATGGGCGATGATGATCGTCATGTCGGGAAAGTCGACCGCGACGTCGTCGAGGTGGATGGGGTTCGAATATTTGAGGCGCAAGCCGCCGCCGCCTGGCATGCCCGTGCCGATGCCGGAATGGCCGCTGTGAAAGATCGCCGGCAGCTTGTGCTCGGCGATGACCTCGTAGAGGCCATAGGCCATGCGGTCGTTGGGGAAGAAGCCCTGCACGGTCGGATGAAACTTGAACCCCTTGACGACCCCCGCCGCGATCAGATCGCGCGCTTCGCGCACGCCCATCTTGCCCTTGTGCGGATCGATGGACGCGAAAGCCATCATGATGTCCGCATTCGCGGCGGCAGCCTCCGCAACTTCGTCATTCGAAATGCGCTTGGCGCCGATTTCGAATTCACTGTCGACCGTGAACATCACCAGGCCGATCTTGCGCTCGCGGTAATAGGCGATGGTTTCAGCGATGGTCGGACGCCTGCCCGCCTTGAAGTATTTGTTTGCGGCCTCTTCATACGGTTGCCAGAACGCGTCGGCCGGTTGCCGGCAGGACACTTCGGCGTGCGTGTGGACGTCGATGGCGATGAGGTCGTTCGCGTTCATTGCCTCCGCTCCTTGGTTGGCGCAGTCGGGAGAACTTGCGTCCAATCGTCGCCGCGCAGCGCTACTCGGCGCCGACGCACGGCCCGACCTCTTCGCCCGTCGTGTCGTCTCGAAACTATAGCATTAAGCCGCGAGCTGACGGAGACCGCCGTCTTTTACGGTCCGGTCGGTATTGTTCTCCGTTCCGCCTCCACATATCTGTTGATTGTGCTCGCTTTGTTATGGTAGATCCCTAACGGACCGGAATTGCGGTTTGGGTGGGAGGCGTGTATGTCGGCAGCGCCGAAGACGCTAGACGCGCGATCAAGAACAATAACGGAAGAGGTCTGGGACGTCACGATCACGGCTGCTGAAACCTTCCAGTTGATTGAAATCTGTGTCGAACCGATTGATCTGTGGGGCAAATTGACCTGGGGCGTCGATCAGGCGGTCAGGCCAATGGTTTAATGCGCCTGAGACGATGCCTTGACTGAGATCCTCGAAATTGATTCATGATGTCTTTGGCGAACGCCTATGACAAGTATCACGATCGAATCGGCCGCGATAAAACTCACGGATACGATCCTTGGATACAATGAACAGGATCTGGAGGAGACGCTAAAAGCAATTGCGGTCGATATCGGGGTGAGCCACATTGCTTATATGCGATTTGCTCCGGATAAAAGCTCTGACGCCAGCTTGCTGACCGGCACCGTCACATACTCGTTTCAGTGGCAGACCCGTTATTTCCTCAAGCAGTACGTACTACTTGATCCGGTTATATCGAATGGGAGCAAGGCGGTCCTTCCGTTCGACTGGGACGAGTTGCCGCGCGACGATCCCGCTATCCAGGCATTTTTCGCCGATGCGCTAAGTCACGATGTTGGTCGCAACGGGATATCGGTCCCAGTACGGAACCGGCGGGGCGTTTATTCCTTGATTTCCTTCTCAAGCAATCATTCGAAGCCGGAATGGCAGGAATTCAAAAAGAACAATATGGTAAAGCTTCAATTAATCTCGGTTCTCATTGATTCTGCGGCCAGTGTTAATCTAAAACTAAGTAGTCCACCCGTCAAACTGTCGAAGAGAGAAGAGCAATGTCTGATCTGGGCCGCCAGAGGGAAAACATATCAAGATATTTCTGACATTTTGAATATATCTTTCGGCAGTGTAAAAAGTTATTTGGATACCGCGCGGCATAAATTAAATTGTGCAAATTTAACCCATGCAGTTGGCGTCGCCATCGCCACTGGAGTGATTCCGGCCAAGGCTCTCCAAGGCTCGTCTTTTAAGTGATTCCTGTGAATGTCAACTCAGCTACTTAGTGGAATTGCCGCATGGTAATTCGTGGTTAACATCCTGTTGTCTCGTAGCAAGGGAGATGCCACGATGTTGAAGTTGATTGAAGGTTCGCGTGCGTCGTTGTTTCCGTCGGAAATGGACGCAATGTTTCGCAATCGGGCGGTGACGTTCTCGGAGCGGCTTGGTTGGGATGTGACAGTGACGGATGGGTATGAGCGGGACATGTTCGACGACGCAAATCCCCTATATCTTGTGTCGGTTGATCCTCATACCAATGAATACTGGGGATCTCTGAGGCTGCTGCCGACTACGGGACCCAACATGCTGCGGGATGTGTTTCCGTATCTTCTCGATGAAGGCGAATATATCGAAAGCGCGACCATCTGGGAGAGTTCGCGCATTTGCGCCGTCGCCGTGGAAGGCCAGCCCCAGCGTAGCCGCAACGGCGTGAATTTCGTGCTCAGCGAGTTGATCGCAGGCATTGGAGAGGTCGCCATCGTGGCGGGCCTGACCCAGATCGTCTCGGTGTTCGACGCGCGCATCTATCGGGTGTTGAAAGCTGTCGGCTGCAATCCTCAGCTCATCGGCAGGCCGCGCCGGATCGGCGGCACGATGAGCTATGCTGGCCTGTTCGACACGGGCGAAGGCCTTCTGCAGTCTTTGCAGGCGTTCCGGGAGGCGCTCGGAATCGAGGCCCCGGAGGCGAAAGAACTCGCTTTCGCTTAGAGACTGCTTCGCCGCCGTCGCTGACAACGCGCGGCGGCGCCATCCAAGAGATTTGGAGCGCGGTCCATCGCACGACTGCGCCGGGTGAAGTCGTCGTTTCTCGCCAGTCCGGCGGCGGGGCGGGCGTTCCCAAGTACGCGGGTCCGGCTCCGTCTCTCTCTCAAAGGGAGGCTAGAGCTTTCGGCTTCGGCGCGGAATCGACAAAGTGGTTGGCGTCGCCATGAGACGCATCCCATGGATCGCATAATCCAGGCGCCGCATGGGAGATTTTCGTCGCCGTCCGCGCCGCCTGTTCCGGTCCTGTTAGCGCCCTGATAAGCGCGATTATCGCCCTGTTGTCTTCCTGTTCTGTTCGCCGCGACCGCGCGCCGGGGTCGATGAGGAAATGATTGGAAACAAAGGTCCTTTCGCGCCCGAAGCGGCCCCGCCCAGCCCATTCGTCCCTGTTTTCCCCTGTTAGCAGGCGACAGCGCGCCGCCACCCGGCCCTCCAACCCATGCCAAGGACGCATGCGGCGAAGAATCTCATTGCGATTGTCGCGGCATGTGTTCCGGCCGCCCCTTGCGCCGGAACCGATCCCATCCAGGCGCAACCCGCTCTAAGGCCGCGTCTCGAATCTCTTGCTTAGGCCGGGCCGCAGCCTCGGACCAAGTCTGGAGAGCTCACGCTCCCATCGCCACCCGGCGACTATCCGCATCGAACACATGGATATCCTCCGCCGGTGCGGACAATGTTACCAGCTGGCCGGGGGCCGGCGTCCGCCGGCCGCGTATTTCGGCAACCGTCATTCTGTCGTCAGCGCGGCGTATATGGGCGTATGACGCTTCGCCCAGCCGCTCGACGAGTTCGACGACGCCAGATGTGGCGAAGTCGCCGCCCGGAACCGGCGCCAAGTGCTCAGGCCGCACGCCGATGGTGAGACGTGCGCCAGGGCGGAATGGTCCAGCAGGCAAGCGAAACGCGCTGATGGAGACGCCGGCGATCCGCGCCTTGCCGCCTTCCACGCTCTCGACCTCGGTCGAAAAGAAATTCATCGCCGGCGAGCCGATGAAGCCGGCGACAAACAGGTCCGCAGGCGAATAATAGAGTTCGAGCGGCTTTCCGACCTGCTCGATTCGCCCGTGGTTCATGACCACGATGCGGTCGGCGAGGGTCATCGCCTCGATTTGATCGTGGGTGACATAGACGATCGTCGCACCCAAAAGGCGGTGCAGACGGGCAATCTCGACGCGGGTCGAGACGCGCAGCGCCGCATCGAGATTCGACAGCGGCTCGTCAAAGAGGAACACGTCAGGCTCGCGGACGATCGCGCGACCGATCGCCACCCGCTGCCGCTGGCCGCCGGAGAGGTCGCGCGGATACCGGCCCAGCAGCTCCTCGAGGCGCAGCATCCGCGCCGCCTCGGCGACCCGCCGGTCGCGCTCGGCTGGCGCGACGCCGGTGAACTTGAGGCCGAAGGTCATGTTCTTGCGGACGTCCATATGCGGGTAGAGCGCATAGGACTGGAACACCATCGCGATTTTCCGCTCGGCGGGCGCCAGCGCATTAACGATCCTGCCGCCGATGAAAATGTCGCCCGAGGTCGGCGCGTCGAGGCCGGCGATCATCCTCAAAAGCGTGGACTTGCCGCAGCCCGAGGGGCCGACGAGGACGACGAACTCGCCGTCCTCGATCGCGAGGCCGATGTCGCTCAGCACGTGCGCCGTCCCATAGCTCTTATTGAGATGGTCGATGCGCAGATTCGCCATGCGGAACCTTGTCCTATTTGACCGCGCCGGCGGTGAGGCCGCTGATCAGCTGCCGCGAGAAAATCACGTAGATCGCCACGACCGGCAGGATCGCCATCGACAAAGCCGCAAGCACGGCGTTCCAGTCGGTGATGTATTGGCCGAGAAACTGCTGTACCCCGAGCGTGATCGTATGGGTCGAATCCGATGAGGTGAGGATCAGCGGAAACCAGAGGTCGTTCCAGATCGGGACGATGGTGAAGACCGCGACCGTCGCGATCGCGGGGCGCAATAGCGGCGCGATCACCTCGAAGAAAATGCGCGTCTCCGGCACGCCGTCGCAGCGCGCTGCATCGCGCAGGTCTCTCGGGATCTGCTGCACGAACTCGGCGAGGATGAAGATCGACAACGGCAGGCCTTGCGCGACATAGACCAAGATCAGCGCAGTCAGCGTGTCGTTGAGGCCGGCCTTGCGCATCATCGTGACGATCGCGACTGAGCCGAGACGGATCGGCACCATGATGCCGATGGAGAGGAACAACATCACCGCGGTCGAGCCGCGAAACTTGTATTCGGTGAGGGCCCAGGCGGCCATCGCGCCGAACAGGAGCACGAGCGCCATGCTGACGATCGTTACGATCAGGGAATTGGCGAAATAGGTTCCCATATGCGAGGCGTTGAACACTTTGGCGTAGCCGACGAGCGAGAAGGTCACCGCGTTTGGCGGGACGAGCGGCGCGCCGAAGATCGCGTTGCGGGTCTTGAACGAGTTCATCACCACAAGCAGGATCGGGCCGATGGCGAGCGCGCTATAGGCGATGAGAATTGCGTGGACGCCGAACATCTGAACGCGCTGTTTGACCATCGCGCGCTTATCCCTAGAACGCGTAGCGCCGCAAGCGGCGCTGAACGAAGACAAGGTAAAGGCAGACGCCGGCGAGGATGATGAAGAACATGACGGTCGCCACCGCCGCGCCCATCGTCGGATTGCCGAGCTGAAGCTGATTGCCGAAGAAGGTGCGATAGAAGAAGGTGCCAAGAATGTCCGAGGCGAAATTGGGCCCAGCGAGCGCGCCCTTGACCGAGTAGATGAGGTCGAAGGCATTGAAGTTGCCGACGAAGGTCAGAATCGACACGAGCCCGATGGTCGGCAGCACGAGCGGCAGCTTGATATGCAGGAAGATGCGCAAATGCCCGAGGCCGTCGACTTGCGCGGCGTCGACCAGCTCATCGGGAATGTTGAGCAGCGCCGCATAGATCAGCATCAGCGGTATGCCGACGAATTGCCAGACCGAAATGAGCGCCAGCGTCACCAGCGCAGTCGAGGGAAGGCCGAGCCAAGGGGCGAACAGGCTCCCGAGCCCGACCGCTTTCAGCGCGCCCTCGGCGACGCCCCACAGCGGCGAAAGGATCAGGCTCCAGGCGAAGCCGACGATGACCACCGACAGCATCGTCGGCAGGAAGATGATCGTGCGATAGAGGCCCTTCAGCTTGAGGCCGGGCAGGCTCAAGAGTTCCGGCAAGCGCGATCCCGATGGGGTTCTGCACCAGCATGTGAACGAAAAAGAAGATCAGATTGTTCTTGGCCGCGTTCCAGAACGGCTTCGACCAGAGCGAGTCGGTTAGCAGCGTGACAAAGTTGGTCAAGCCGATGAAACGATAGCCGCCCTCGCTGTCGCTTGTGTAGGTAGAGAGCCCCATGGTCGCGATCAGCGGGTAGATCGAGAAGAGCGCGTAGACCGCGACCGCCGGCCCGAGGAATAGCGCCATCAGGGCCACAAATCGCCCGCGGGGCATTGAGGCAACGACTTGCGAGATCGGTTCGGCCATCGGACCCCCGCGCGCGCCTGCCCCTTACCCCAACCCTCTGCGCAATCCCCGGGCTTGGACGCTGGGGGATTACGCGAGAAGGCGCCAAAGGACGTTCGCAAGAACGCTCGTCTGACGACAGCCTATGCCGCCGGTTGAGCGATCGCCCTCGGCTATTTCATGTCGGGCTTATACCACTTGTTCAGCCCGTCCTGCAGCTGCTTGCCGGCGGCCTCGGGAGTCTCCGCTCCGTTGATCACCTGCGACGAGACGTTCCACAGTTCGTTCTCCAGATTCGGCGTTCCGCGCGACAGGATCTGGTAGGAGTTGCGGATCGTCGACTTGCAGTCCTTGCGCCACCCGACCATCGTCGCGGCGAGGTCGTCGTCGATCTTCACCGCGTCGTTGCTCAGGGGGAAGAAGCCCGGCAGGGCGTTCGCGTAGAGGGTCGCGAATTCGGGAGTCGCCAGCCATTCGAGGAATTTCTTTGCATCCTCCTTGTTCTTGGACGCCGAGTTCACGCCCATCGCGATGTCGGTATGATCGGAGATGTAGCAATCCGTATCCCCGGCTGGGAGCGGCGGCCGGAACGCGCCCATCGGAAACTTGGCCTGCGACCGGAAGGTCGAGATATCCCACGAGCCGGCCGGATAGATCGCCCCCTTGCCGAGCGAGAACAGGTTTTGGCTGTCGGGATAGGTCTGCGCCTGGAAGCCATTGCCCATATAGGGCGCCCAGGTTGCGAGCTCCTTGAACACGGCGACATATTCCGGATCGGTGAACTTCTGCTTGCCCGCGATCAGCGCCAGACGGCCCTTCTCGCCGTCCCAGTAGTTGGGTCCGATGTTCTGGAAGCCCATCGTCGCGGCTTCCCATTGGTCGGCGGTGCCAAGCACGATCGGCGTATAGGTTCCGTCCTTCTTGAGCTTGTCGAGGACCGCGTGGAATTCCTCGAGCGTCTTCGGCTCCGTCGCGCCGACTTTGGCGAAGGCGTCCTTGTTATAGATGAAGCCGTGGATGACCGAAGCCATCGGTACGCAGAACGTCGTCTTGCCGTCGTCCGTCGTCCAGGCCGATTTCGCGACATCGGAGAAATTGGCCATGCCCTTGAGGTCGTTGAGACCGTCGAGCTGGTGCTTGGTGTAGAGATCGAGCGAGGCGTCGAACGGCCTGCAGGCGATGATATCGCCCGCGGCTCCGCCGGCGAGGCGGGCGTTGAGCGCGGCGTTGTATTCCTTCGGCGCCGACGGCGCGAACTCGACCTTGATGTCGGGATAATGCTTGTTGAAGGCCGGAATGATCTTGCTGTTCCAAATGTCGGCGTCGTCGTTGCGCCAGCTCTCGATCTTGAGCGATCCGGCATGCGCCGCCGCAAGCCCCGCAATCAACGCCGCTAAGGCGATTCCGCCGCGCTTCCAAGCACCATCTACTCTCATGATAACCTCCTCATTCGCGAGGCTTCATGCCCGCGTTTGCCTTGAACCTTAGTCCAGCGCCGGACCATCGTCACACCCGACGGTCATCGTTGGATCGAAAACCGCAAGCATACCACTTGCGAACCTCTTGTCTTCAATTATGGGCCAAGTGTATACCTCTTGTCTAGCGCTTTGCGCTGAATCGGAGGCGGGATGCGGGAGCCGCGGCGAAGCAGAGCTGAACGCGTGCCCCTGTTCGAGGCGGTTGGCGCGGCGTTGAAGCGAGAGATCGCCTCGGGCCGCTTCTCGGGAACCGATGTTCTGCCCGGCGAGCGTGAGCTGTCGGAAATGCTCGATGTGTCACGCACGACGTTGAGGCGCGCCATCGCCGGGCTCGTCGACGAGGGCGTTCTCGCTCACCGTCACGGCGCCGGCACATTCGTGCGACGAAGTCCGCCTCACGTTGAACAGCCGCTGTCGCGGTTGACGAGCTTTACCGAGGACATGCAGCTGCGTGGCCTTGCCGCATCGTCCCGTTTGATCGAGCGTGGCACGTACCTCCCCACACCGGAGGAGGCGATGATGCTCGGCATCGGTCCGGGCGAGAGCGTCTACCGTCTCTCGCGGTTGCGGCTCGCGGACGGGGTGCCGATGGCGATCGACCATGCCGCGGTGCCGCTGCATTTTCTCAATGGCGCCCACGCGGCCGAAGAGTCCCTGTACGCGGCGCTGGAAAGCTCCGGCTTCCGCCCGGTGCGCGCGCTGCAGCGTCTGCGCGCGGTCATTATCGAACCTGCCGAGGCGGCTTTGCTGGAAATTGCGACTGGGTCGGCCGCGCTCGACATCCAGCGCATCGCCTATATCGCCGACGGGCGGTGCGTCGAGTTCACCCGTTCGTTCTATCGTTCCGACACCTTTGATTTCGTCGCCGAACTGACACTGTCCCCGACCTCGCGGCAGCGGGCGGAAGGAGCGGTGCGTTGAGCGCGACCTTCATGGCCACAGAGATCGCGGAGGCAGGCGCAGTCGTGCATCTCCAATTGACCGCCAACGCGGAGCCGACCGCCAAACTGGCGGCGACCTTAAGGGCGCGCAAACCGTCGTTCGCGGTCACGATCGCCCGCGGCAGCTCCGATCATGCGGCCCTCTATCTCAAGCATCTCATCGAACTCAAGGCCGCACTCGCCTGCGCTTCGCTCGGGCCTTCGCTCGCCTCGCTCTATCATGCGCCGCTGCGACTCGCCGACGCCGTTGCGATCGCCATTTCGCAGTCGGGCCGAAGCCCGGATATCGTCGCCATGCAGCGCGCGGCGAGAGATCAGCGGGCGGTGACGATCGCACTGGTCAACGACGAAGACTCCCCGCTTGCGCGCGACGCTAACGCGCTCTTGCCCTTGCATGCGGGCGCCGAGCGCTCGGTCGCCGCGACCAAGTCGATGATCGCGTCGCTCGTCGCCGGCGTCTCGCTTGTAGCGCACTGGAGCGAGGACAGCGAGCTTCTCGCCGCGCTAGCCAGGCTGCCTTCGATCTTGGATCTGTCGTCCGCCGCGCCGCCCTCGGCGGCGGCGGTCGAGACGCTGGCCAAACCCGCTTCCCTTTTTGTCGTCGGTCGCGGCGCGACCCATGCCGTCGCCGCCGAGGCGGCGCTGAAACTCAAGGAAACCTCGGCAATTCACGCCGAAGCGTTCTCTTCCGCTGAAGTGCTGCATGGGCCGGCGGGGATCATCGGGCCTGGATTTCCCGTTCTCGCCTTCGCGCCTGCGGACGCGGCCCGTGAGGGTTTTTTTGACACCCTTGACCGTCTGGCCTCGTTCGGCGCCGCGCCGCTCGTCGTCGATCATGAGGCGCACGCGCGCTGGCAGACCATAGTCGCGCTTGATGGCGGGCATCCGCTGGTCACGCCGATCGTCGCGCTTCACGCATTCTACCGCGTCGCCGAAGCGACCGCGCGCCGGCGCGGCCGCAATCCCGACCGGCCGCCGCATCTGAGGAAAGTCACCGAAACCCTCTGAGCCGCCCGCGATATCGCCTTTAGCTGGATCCGCGTGCGACAAACTCGCGACGTCGCGCAGGGCCGGCAGCGCAGCCGCGTGTCGAAGGGCGATCCAGTGTGCGAGACACAGCAGCCTCCTGGAACGTCCTTCGAGACGCGCCTTTGGCGCACCTCAGGACGAGGGGCAGTGCGATTTGATCAAAATCCAATGCACTTAAGCCGCCCATCCGCCAACTTTCCGCTACGGCTGTCACTTTGGGAACGGGACGGGCGAGTCCGATAGGGTTTGGAGAAAAGCGAGGATGTCGGCTCGCCGCTGCGGGTCCTTTTCGCCCGGGAACGCCATTTTGGTCCCGGACGCCTCCATTTTCGGATTGCTGACCATCGTATTGAGCGCTTCCCAAGTCCAGTTTCCGCCGATCCCTTTCAGCGAATCGGAATAGGAGAAGCCTGGGACCGACGCGATGGGCCTCCCGGCGACGCCCCATAGCGGCGGCCCGATTTTCGGACCCGCGCCCTTCTCGAAATTGTGACAGGTCTGGCAGACCTTGGCGTATTGTTCGCCCTTCTTCGCGTCGGCCTTGGCGAGCAGCGCCGGCAAGGGCTCCGAGGGTGGAGCAGCGGGAGCGGCGGCAGGAGCGGATTCGCCGCCGGACGTCGGCAGCGCGAAGCCCGGAACGGCGGGGGTCTTTGGCGAAATGACGAGGTTGCTGAAGGCGACGAGCAGCATTGCGAACAGGATCGAACCCAACGCCGCGAGCGAGACCCGGTTCACATTCTCACTGTCCATGGGCGGTGGGACTTTCGGCTGGAGTCGGATTGAAGAGATTGGAACGCGCACGCGCTCGCGTCTTGCAGTTGATTAGCCGCTTTGCGCTCGCTTTGGCAACACGTATAAGCCCCCGCGCCCCCAATTTGGCTTAGCCGAAACCGATGGCCAATCCGATTGTCCTCATCCCCGCCCGCATGAACTCGACTCGCCTGCCGGGAAAGCCGCTCGCCGACATTCACGGCGCGCCGATGATCGTCCATGTCTGGCGCCGGGCGATGGAGGCGGACGTCGGACCGGTCTGGGTGGCGGCGGACGATGAGCGAGTCATCGAGGCTGTGGTGGCGGCCGGCGGCAAGGCTGTAATGACCCGCCTCGATCACCCCTCGGGGTCAGACCGCATCTTCGAGGCGTTGGGCGCCGTCGACGCCGAAGGCGCCCACGATGTCGTGGTCAACGTCCAGGGCGATCTGCCGACGATCGAGGGTTCAGTCGTGCGGGCCTGTCTCGCGCCGCTCGCCGATGACGCCGTGGACATCGCGACGCTCGCGACGCTGATCAGGCGCGAGCAGGAGAAAGACGATCCCAACGTCGTCAAGGCGGTCGCGACCGAACTCAGTCCGACGCGCTTGCGAGCGCTCTATTTCACCCGCGCGCGGGCGCCGTGGGGCGAGGGCCGCCTCCTGCACCACATCGGCCTCTACGCCTATCGCCGCGAGGCTCTCAGGCAATTTGTCGCCGCCCCTCCTTCGCCGCTGGAGCGGCGCGAGAAACTCGAGCAATTGCGGGCGCTCGAGGCGGGGATGCGGGTCGACATCGCCCTCGTCGATACGGCGCCGCTCGGCGTCGACGCGCTCGATGATTTGGAACGCGCGCGCAGCATGCTCGCGCCAGGGAAACAGGCATGATCAGTACGCATTCGATCGCTTATCAGGGCGAACCAGGGGCCAACTCGCATATCGCCTGCGCCGACAATTACCCCGACCTCATTCCGCTGCCTTGCGCGACGTTCGAGGACGCCTTTGCGGCCGTGCAAGACGGGACGGCCGAGCTTGGCATGATTCCGATCGAAAACTCCATCGCCGGACGGGTCGCCGACATCCATTCGCTCTTGCCTGCGTCGGGGCTGCATATCGTCGGCGAGACGTTTCTGCCGATCCACTTTCAACTGCTGGCGGTTCCGGGCGCCAAAATCGAGGAGTTGAGAACCGTCCACAGCCACACCCATGCTCTGGGCCAGTGCCGCAACATCATCCGCCGCCACAAGCTCAAGCCGGTCGTTAGCGCCGACACGGCCGGCTCGGCGCGGGAGGTCGCGGAATGGGCCGACAAATCCCGCGCCGCACTGGCGACGCGGCTCGCCGGCCAGATCTACGGCCTGCAGACGCTCGTCTCCGACGTTGAGGATGAAACGCACAACACGACCCGCTTCATCGTGCTGTCGAGGGATGCGCGCTGGGCGGCGGCGGGGGAGGGACCGGTCGTGACGACCTTCGTCTTTCGCGTCCGCAACGTGCCTGCTGCGCTTTATAAGGCGCTTGGCGGCTTCGCCACCAACAGCGTCAACATGACCAAGCTCGAGAGCTACATGGAGGGCGGCGAGTTCACGGCTACCCAGTTCCTTTCCGATGTCGACGGACACCCCTCCGACCCTTCGCTCGACCGCGCGCTCGAGGAACTGAAGTTCTTTTCCCGCGAAACACGCATTCTCGGCGTCTACCCAGCCCATCCCTATCGCAGCGAGTCGCAAGTGCGGTCGGGCTAGAGCATCGGACGGTCAGATTGAATCGTCGGGGATTGAACGAAGCCGCTACCGCGGCGCGCACATCGAGATTTTGTGAGGGTCTCCTGCCTGAGAGGATGTGGATGTTGAAGCCCATCCCTCAGACAGGAGTAGCCGATGGCCCAGTTGAGCCCTCTTCGCCGCCGCATGATCGAGGACATGACCGTCCGTAACATGTCGCCGGCGACGCAGCGATCCTACGTCAGCGCGGTTTCGAAGTTCAGCCGGTATTTTGGCAAGTCGCCCGAGCAGCTGGATCTGGAAGACGTTCGCGCTTTTCAGGTCCATCTCGTCTCGACGGGCATCTCATGGCCTGGTCTCAACCAGATCGTCTGCGCCTTACGCTTCTTCTACGGCATCACGCTCGGCGAGGCGAACGTTCCCGAGCGTATCCCCTATGCGCGCGAGCCGCGCAAACTGCCGGTTGTGTTGAGCGCCGACGAGGTGGTGCTGTTTCTGGAGTCCGTCTCGAGCCTGAAGAGCCGGGCGGCGTTGACCACGGCCTATGCGGCCGGGCTCAGGGCCTCGGAGGTCGCGGGGCTGAGAGTGGCGGACATCGACAGCACGCGGGGCGTGATCCTGGTCCGTCATGGCAAAGGCGCGAAAGATCGCAACGTGATGCTGTCTACGCAATTGCTCGGCATTTTGCGCGCCTATTGGAGGCTCGCCCGGCCAACGATCTATCTCTTTCCCGGACGGGATGAAGAGCATCCGATTGATCCGACGGTGTTGCACGCTGCGTGCCGATCGGCGGTCAATGCCGCCGGGTTGACCAAGCGGGTCACGTTGCACACGTTGCGCCATAGCTTCGCGACGCATCTCTTGGAAAGCGGAACGGACATCCGGATCATTCAGGTTCTGCTCGGTCATAACAATCTGTCGTCGACGGCGCGCTACACGCAAGTCGCGACCCACACGATCCGGGCGACGCAGAGTCCGCTCGATCGATTGTCGTTGGAGGTCATGCCGCCGGGATAGACGGGCGCTCCGGCGCTGGCAATGGCACGCGCCGGAGCTTCCTTCGACCGACCGACAATCGAAGTCGCGGATATTCTGCGTCGCCATGGCGAGGCCTATCTTCGCGATCACGTCGGACATGTAGGGCGGACCGAGCAGCGCGTGATGAGCGCGATCGCGGCGTGCCGAACGGCGGCGCTCGGCGGCCATGTCGAAGCCTGCGACGATTGTGGCGCGACGCGCATCGCTTACAACTCGTGCCGCAATCGGCACTGCCCGAAGTGCCAAGGAGCGGCGCGGGCGCAATGGCTAGCCCACCGGCAGGCCGAACTGTTGCCGGTTCCCTATTTCCACCTCGTGTTCACGCTGCCCGCGCCGATCGCGGCTGTCGCCTTCCAGAATAAGAGCGCCGTCTATGCGATGCTGTTCAAGACCGCCATTGAGGCCGTGACCACGCTGGCCGCCAATCACCGCAGGCTCGGAGCGCGGATCGGCGGCCTGGCCATCCTGCACACTTGGGGGCAGGCGCTGACGCACCACCCTCACATCCATTGCGTCGTCCCCGGCGGCGGACTTTCCATCGACGGCTCCCGATGGATCGAGGCGCGCTCGAGCTTCTTTCTGGCCGTCAAGCCGCTCGCCCGGCTGTTCCGTCGCCTGTTCCTCGAACGCCTGCAAGCCGCCTTCGACGCGAAGGGCCTCGGATTCTTCGGTGATCTCGCCTATCTCGCCGATCGCGCCGCCTTCGCCGCACAGCTGGCTGCGGTGCGTCGCCTCGATTGGATCGTCTACGCCAAGAAGCCCCTTGGCGGACCCGCGCGAGTTCTCGCCTATCTCGGCCGCTACACCCATCGCGTCGCCATCGCCAACAGCCGCATCCAAGCCTGCGACGACGAACATGTCAGATTCACCTGGAAGGACTATCGCGAGGACGGCGCCGTAAAGACCATGAATTTGAAGCCCGACGAGTTCATCCGGCGCTTCCTGCTCCACGCCTTGCCCGACGGCTTCCATCGCATTCGTCACTTTGGATTCCTCGCCAATGGCCATCGAACCGAAAGGCTGGCCCTCTGTCGCTCGCTCCTGGCAAGCCAGGTCGAGCCGACAGCGCACGGAAAGGAAGAACCGGCCTCGCCCGAACCGGACAACAGTAACGGCGTCGATCCTCCGCCCTGTCCGGATTGCGGCGGGCCGATGAGGTTCGTCGCCGACCTTCCTCGTAGCGGCGAACGGCCTCGGTCCAAGACGTCGTCGTTTTGGTGCGATACTTCATGAGCGCCGCTGTGACGATCCCGCCCACAATCACGGTTCGCGCCCTTTCCGTCACGCCAACAATCGGAGGCGGTCGAAACAACTTGAGCCCTCCCGAAGTCGCAGCGCTCATCAGACGCTACTGGCGCGCACTTCCAGCCCATGCAAGCCCCGTTTCGCTGTCGGCCGCTCGCCAAACCCATCATGTTCGCCGCGCGTCGCAAGCCGAAGCGACGAAAGCGCGCTCGCGCCTTACACAAAGCCCATAGCGCCGCCAGCCAACCTCCCCGCGACTTCGTTCAATCCGGCTTCAATGAGGTCCGCTACCCTATGCTCGCAATGTTGCGCCGCGGACCTCACAGAAGCCTCTAGATTCCGGCGGGGATGAGAATGTGATTCACTTCCGGTTTGGAGGTGATTTGCGATGCCGAAGCCCTATTCGCTTGATCTTCGCGAGCGTGTGGTGAGTTACGTCGAGGCCGGGCATTCGCGGCGGGCGGCGGCGGCCCATTTCAGGGTGTCGCCCTCGTTTGTGATCAATTTGATGACGGCTTTTCGCCAGCGCGGGGCGGTTGCGCCCAAGGCGCTCGGCGGCTGGCGGCACAGCAAGCTCGACCCGCACCGCCTGTTCATCTTGCGCCGCGTGGCGGAGAAGGACGACATCAGCATGCCGGATTTGGCCGGCGAACTCCATGCCGCCAGCGGCGTGAAGGCCGCCCCCGCCTCGCTGTCGCGCTGGCTGATCCGCAACGGCCTGAGCTTTAAAAAAAAGCCTTCAGGCCAGCGAATGCGATCGGCCCGACGTGCGCCAGGCGCGCGAGGCGTGGAAGGCTGAACGACAACCCAAGATGCGTCTCGAGCCCCATCGCCTCATCTTCATCGACGAAACGGGAACCAACACCAAGATGACCCGGGCGCGCGGACGCTGCGAGAGGGGCGAGCGTCTTCGCTCCAAGGCCCCCTTTGGCCATTGGAAGACCCAGACTTTCGTCGCCGGGCTGCGCTGCGGCGCCCTGACCGCGCCATGGGTCATCGACGCGCCGATGGACCGGGCGATCTTCGAGACCTACGTGCGCACCCAGCTCGTCCCAACGCTGCAAGCAGGCGACATCGTCATCCTGGACAATCTGCCCGCCCACAAAAGCCCGGCCGCCGAACAGGCCATTCGCCAGCAAGGCGCTTGGCTCATGTTTCTGCCGCCCTACAGCCCCGACCTCAATCCGATCGAAATGGCCTTCGCCAAACTCAAGGCGCACCTGCGCGCCATGGCCATGCGCTCGATCGACCAACTCTGGAAGGCCATCGGGCAAATCTGTGATCTCTTCGCCCCACAAGAATGCGCAAACTACTTCAAAGCCGCAGGGTATGGATTCACATGAGCGTCCGATGCTAAGGCCATCTTCTGGAAGCGAGGCCCGTGCCCACGCTGAGGCCGGCGGTTCATCGCCAATCCTCGACGGCTCTCGCGTCAAAAGCGATAGGTGAGGCCGGTCATGAAGGAAACCGGCTTGGCTGTGGTCTTGATCCAGCTCGAAGCCGAAACAATGCCCAGCGGAGGGCCGACGTTGATTCCGGACGCGTTTCCGGTCGCGCTGGCGACGCTCTGCTTGGCGTCGAAAAAGACGCCCCAATGCTGGTTGAACATGAAGTCGAATCCGCCCTGCACGACCACGCCGAGCGCGGGCTGATACGAGCCTCCGGTCGCATAACCGTCGCGCACTGCGAGCGCGAAGGTCGGCAAAAGACCCGCGCCGAGATAGGGCTGGAAGCTGCCGAACTGGGTGAAGTGATAGACGCCCGTTATTGGAATCCCGGCCGGCATCACTTTCGCCAGAAGCGTTCCCGCGGGCGGGCCGCCGCCAGGAGGCACTGGACCGTCGACGCGAACGTCCGACCAGACGGGGAATCCGCCTTCCACTTCCACCGACCAGTTCGGAGTGAAGTAATAGCCGCCGACGAAGGCGACGGTGTAGATGTTCGAATAGGAGGCGTTGCGGCCGGGGATCTGCAATTGCGGCCCCACGCCGACCGGGAGGAATCCTCCTGGAAC
Organism: uncultured Alphaproteobacteria bacterium; assembly: GCA_963794155.1. Classification (GTDB taxonomy): domain Bacteria; phylum Pseudomonadota; class Alphaproteobacteria; order Rhizobiales; family Beijerinckiaceae; genus Roseiarcus. Next base: position 53,858 of record CAWCCX010000024.1, read on the forward strand.
CGCCACCTCTCCGAGCGCCTGCGAATAGAGGTTGGAGGAGCTGCGGGACCAGACCCCCAGCGCGCCCGCCTTCACGTACCAGCCGCTCAGGCTCGGCAGGACGGGCGCAGGCGCTGGAGCAGGCGCCGGGCTCGCCACGTCCGCTGCGCACGCCGCGCCCAAAGAGAACCCGAAAACCGCGCACGTCGACACGCACGCCTTCACGCGTCTCGTTGGCCCGTTGGGGCCCGTCAAAGCGATGTCTCCCACCCGAATAGGCATGGGCATTGGGCTCTCACGGCGCCAGCGGCGCAAACCAGACGATCCAATAGGGCACAAAATGTTTCTAATTATGAACGGACCAGGGGCTTTCTGTCACATTTCAATCGCGAGCGCGAATCTCATTTCCCGTTCCACATTGTCCAAGCGGCAACTTGGCCCATTCGGCGGCAAAAGCCAAGAGGGCCTGCGCCCGGCATGATGCGGCCTTGTCCCGGCGCTCCCGGTCCTCTCAGTCGTCGACCCTTTTCGGACGAGACGGGATCAGAAGATCCTCAATTCCATCGTCGATGACCCCTTGTTCGACGATCCGCTCCCCCGGCCGCCCGACCGGAGCGCCGTGCTGCACGGCGATGACCGGCGGCTCCACGATCGGCGGACCAAGGGCGTCGATCTTCTCCTCCATTGTCTCTTTGGCCCCGAGCTCCAGTCTGGCCGCATGCCAAAATTCGTCGCTCTGGCCTTCCGGCCTGCCGGCGTGCTCCCAAAGTTCATAGGCTCGCCTGCGGATAGCGTCTTCGATGTCGCTCATGATCGAACTCCTGTCGAACAGCGCGCAATTGACCCGCGTCGGACTATAACTCGCCCTCGGGGCATTGGCTCCGGCGTTTTCTCCCGATTGGGGTTCGCCGATGGCGCGTGCTACGCATTGAGCCTCCGAATGCGCCGGGAGCGCAAGGGGAGGGGGCTTCGGATTTCATGGCGCCAGCGGCCAGCGACCATCATCCGCATCGCATCGTCGTCGTCGGCGGCGGCGCGGCGGGGCTCGAGCTTGCCACCCGTCTCGGCGACCGGCTCGGTAAGCGCGGCTTGGCTGACATCGCGCTGATCGAGCGCAGCCGCACGCATTTGTGGAAGCCGCTCCTGCATTCGGTCGCCGCCGGCAGCATGGACCCCTCAGAGCACCAGCTCAATTATCTCGCCCAAGGCCATTGGCACCATTTCCGCTACCACTTCGGCGAGATGATCGGGCTCGACCGCGCGGCCAAAATCATCCGGCTCGGGGCGACTTTTGACGAAGAGGGACGGGAGATCGCGGCGCCCCGCAGCATTGCCTATGGCACGCTGGTTATCGCCGTCGGCAGCGTGACCAACGATTTTGGCACCCCCGGTGCGGCGGAATTCGCAGTTCCGCTCGAAACCGCGGAACAGGCGGTCAGGTTTCACAATCGTCTGGTCAACGCCGGCCTGAGAGCCCAGGCGCAGAGCGAGCCGATCCACGCCGGCCAATTGCACGTCGCCATCATCGGCGCCGGCGCAACCGGCACCGAGCTCGCGGCCGAACTCTATCAGAGCGCGCGCGAGATGGTGGCCTACGGCCTCGACCAGGTCGATCCGGATCGGGATATCCGCATTATCCTGATCGAGGGAGCGAGCCGAATTCTGCCCGCGTTGCCCGAGCGAATCTCGACCGCCACCCTCAAGATTTTGACCAAAATGGGCGTCGATGTGCGCGCCAATGCGCCCGTCTCCGCGGTGCGCGCGGACGGCGTCGAACTCAAGAGCGGCGAATTCATCCCCGCCGAACTCACCGTCTGGGCGGCGGGCGTCAAGGGCCCGGAGGTCCTAGCCAATCTCAACGGGCTCGAGGTCAACCGCGCCAATCAGCTCGTGACCGACGCGACGCTGAGAACCACGCGCGACCCCGACATTTTCGCCATCGGCGATTGCGCCGCCGTCCCCCGCCCGGGCTCCGACACGCCGGTCCCCCCTCGCGCGCAGGCGGCCCATCAGGAAGCCTCGCATCTCGCCCGGCAACTCAAGCGGCGGCTCGCGGGTTTGCCGCTCGAGCCGTTCGCCTACCACGACTTCGGCTCGCTGGTGTCGTTCGGCCGCATGGGCGCGATCGGCAATCTCATGAACCTCGCGCTCGGCGGCGATCTCTTCATCGAAGGGGTGCTGGCGCGATGGGCGTATCGATCGCTCTACAAGATGCATGAGCGGGCGCTGCACGGGGTGACGAAGACCGCGCTCGGCACGCTCGCCCGCGGCCTCTCCCGGCGGGCCGAGCCGAGAGTCAAGCTTCACTAGCGCAGGTTGCAGTTGGATTGGCTCGGGTTGTCGCCTGCCGCTAATTAACATACGCACTGTGTTATATATGCCAAACGGAACTGCAAAAAAGAGGGCGAGAGTTTTTTCGTGGCCGTCGATCCCGCCGCTGAGTTAATATGATAGACCTTTGAAAAGACAAGGATTGCAGCGCCCGGTCGGCCGCTTCCGAAAGGAAAAAGAGGCCGGGAGCTGGAGCCTTGGTTGGCGAAATAGCCGTCAATGACGCGCCTCCGGACGGAGACATAGCAGGGGACAGAGCAGGGAATTTTTTGCCCGGAGCAGGGAATTTTTTGCGCGGAGCAGGGAATTTTTTTGTGTGAGCAGGGAATTCTGGACGGCGAGCAGGGACCTGCTGATTGCGGCGCGCCTGACGGGGCAGCCTTTCGCGTGGGCTAGGAGTCAAAACTCGGCAGGTTGATTTGATTCGAAGCCAGACGGCCGTCGCCGGTCGCGGTCGCGAAGGTCGCAGACGGAGGAAAGCGGACAAGGCTCAATCACTCGGCGAAGTCCGGAGTCGACGAATAGTGTTCTCTAATGGGTCAAGGACGGGAGCTCTTCCGGGTATCGACGCTTTCGGGTGCCTGCGTTCTCTGCGTGCTCGTTCGGCACTTGATGGGGTAAGCTGGGTGCAGGGCGGCTAGGTTGAAAACGCAGTCGGCTAGAATTTAGCCGCTGCAACACAATCCGCGCCGTCGTCTGCTCCCTCCCTCGGGCGTCGCTCCTTGCGGGAGCTGGATGCGGCCTCCTGTCTAGGCTTGCGGCCTTAAACCGCCTAGGCCGGTGCGAACTCGGTTCCGTCGCGCAACATGGCATGCATGATGATCGCGAGACGACGCGCCAGAGCAATCCGCGCCTTGCGCATCGTCGATCGCCTGGCGATGGCGAAGGCCCAGTCCTTCAGTTTGAGCTGGCCCTTGTAGCGGGTCAGCATGACGTTGGCGGCTTCATGCAGCAGGGTCCGCACCCGTCGGTCGCCGCATTTCGAGATGCCGCCGACGTAGTCGACTTCGCCCGACTGATAGCGCCTCGGAACCAGGCCCAGATAGGCGCCGATCTCTCTGGATCGGCGAATGCGGGAAGGATCGTCGATTGCGGCGACAAAAGCCAGCGCGGTCAGCTGGCCTACGCCTGGGATGGTCATTAACCGGCGGCAGGCCGACGAGGCCCTTGCCATACGTCTCATGTCGGCGTCGATCGCGGTGACCGCCGTCATCACGGCAGTCCGGGCCACAATCAATCCCCGCATTGCGGCAGATAGACCAGCGATCCCCTCGCTTGCTTTAAGAGCCTCGTTGATGAAGGCGACGGTGAGCGCGCGTGGCAGGCGGATCCCGAACACGACCGCAAGGCCTCGGATCTGATTTTCCAAGGTCACTCGCTGGCCGACCAGTTTCTTGCGCGCGCTGATCAACGCGCGGAGGGCGTGGGCGCGCAATGACTTCACGTGCACGGGCTTGAAGAAGCCAGTGCGAGCCAAATGCGCCAGCCCTCGCGCGTCGTTGCGATCGGTTTTGTGGGTCGCAAGCGACTTGAGCGCCTGGTAGGCCTGCCGGCTTTCGACGCAGATCACGGGAAAACCGAGTTGGCTCAATCCGTGAAACAGGATCGGCGCCATCCGCCCCGTCTCAAATACGATGCGACGACAACTCGGCGCCTTCGACAGCTCGTCCGCGATCGCGTCTGCTATCGAGGCAGACTTGCCTTCATAGACAACAGCGCCCTCGCGATCGAGAACGCAGATATGAGTCTCGTCCATCGAGATGTCGAGGCCAGCAAAATAGTCCATGTCGGGTCTCCTCTTCCACATCCTGGCCGATCCTATCGGCCTCCGCGGAAGAGCTCCCGCCCATTACCCGATGTTGAAAAACTCGGATTTTCGCTTCGATCACAATTCAGAAGACCGCTGGCAGCCTCGATGGAAAATTCCTTGGGGGTTCGGCGGACGGGCCGCCTTTGCCGCGTGCGACCCTCCCATATGGCTTGCCGTGGCGACTACCGGCTTAGATCCCGCTATGGGCGCGAAAACGAGATTCTCGCGGTCACTCAATTTCCGAGTTTTTCAACATCGGGTAATGGGCGGGGCTCTTCCTTCGGGGGCCGATAGGATCGGCCCTGGTTTGGAAGAGGAGACTTTTCGATGGATTACTTTGCTGGGCTAGATATCTCGATGGACGAGACCCACGTTTGCGTTCTCGACCGGGAAGGCGAGGTCGTTCGCGAGAGCAAGACAGCATCGACCGCGCAAGCGATCGCCCACGAGTTGTCGAAAGCGCCAATCTGCCATCGGATCGTCTTTGAGACCGGACGCATGGCGCCGATCCTGTTCCATGGGTTGAGCCAACTCGGTCTGCCTGTGGTCTGCGTCGAAAGTCGGCAGGCCTACCAGGCGCTCAAGTCGCTCGCGACCCACAAGACCGATCGCAATGACGCGCGAGGGCTAGCGCACTTGGCCCGCACCGGGTTCTTCAAGCCCGTGCACGTGAAGTCTTTGTCGGCCCACGCCGTCCGTTCGTTGATCATCGCGCGCAAGAAGCTGGTCGGCCAGCGTGTGACCCTGGAAAATCAGATCCGAGGCCTGGCGGTCGTCTTTGGGATCCGGCTTCCTCGGGCGCTCACCACCGCGTTCGTCAACCAGGCTCTCAAAGCCAGCGAGGGTGTGGCGGGCCTCTCCGCCGCCATGCGGGGTCTGATCGCCGCGCGCACCGCGGTTATGAGCGCGGTCGCGGCGATCGACGCCGATATGAGGCGGATGACGAGAGCTTCGGACGCCTGCCGCCGGCTGATGACAATCCCAGGTGTCGGTCAACTGACCGCGCTCGCCTTTGTCGCCGCGATCGACGATCCCTCGCGCATCCGCCGATCACGAGACGTCGGCGCCTATCTGGGCCTGGTTCCAAGACGCTATCAGTCGGGCGAGGTCGACTATGTCGGCGGAATCTCGAAATGCGGCGACCGGCGGGTGCGGACCCTGCTGTACGAGGCCGCCAATGTCATGCTGACCCGCTACAAGGGCCAGCTCAAGCTCAAGGACTGGGCCTTCGCGATCGCGAAGCGGTCGAGCATGCGTAAGGCGCGCGTTGCTTTGGCGCGTCGCCTCGCGATCATCATGCACGCGATGCTGCGGGACGAGACCGAGTTCCTCGCGGCGTAGGCCTAACCAATCACCGAGACAGGAGACCGCATCCAGCTCCCGCAAGGAGCGACGCCCGAGGGAGGGAGCAGACGACGGCGCCGATTGTGTTGCAGCGGCAACTACCAGCCGACTGCGGTTTCAACCTCGCCGCACTGCGCCCAGCTTACCCCATCAAGTGCCGAGCGAGCGCGCAGAGAACACAGGCATCCCTAGGCGTCGAAAACCGGAAGAGCCTTTCTCCTTGACCCATTAGAGAACACTATCGACGTGAAGCGGACATTGCAGATGACGACTGCATACGTTGGGGTGGTCGTTTCAGATCGCGAGGATGGGCGTCGCAGTTGGGGAAGCCAAACGTTGGGACTGGCCGCCTTGGGTCGCTTGGGCGCTCGCGCCCTCCCTGCCCATCAGCGGCTGTAAGCGGCGATCTCGGCGCGAGGATCGCGGCGAGCCGGCGGATCGCGGTCATTGTTCGGGGATTCCAGCCTTACGCATGCCTTCGAAAACGGGCTTGAGCTGGGCCACGTACGTCGGGTCGTCGGATATCGCCGTCCAGGCGGCGCGGGCGCGCGAGAGGGTATAGGTTGGGTTGAGCGCGAGACCCGCTTCGACTGCGGAACGCGCCTCGTCAAGTCGATCAAGCTTCGCGAGGGCGGCGGTAGACCAAAAATATGCTGACGGGAAATTTCGGTTGGCCTCGATCGCCCGCCGAAACCAGGCCGCTGCTTGCTCCCAACTGCCGAGGTGTAGCTTCGCCACGCCCGCGATGGTCATCCAGATGTAAGCCAATGTATCGCGCGGACTGAAGCGCAGGGCCTCTTCAACGTGAGTCTCCGTTTCTTCGGCGCGACCCACAAAGATCTTGCCTCTTCCAACAAAGGAATGGGCATGAGCGAGATTTCGATCAAGCGTCACCGCGTGCTCGCATTCCGCGATTCCCTGCGCGGCGCGCCGGGTGAACATGGCGACAATTCCCAAGTACAAATGTGCGCGCGCATGGTCTGGGACCGAGGACAAGGCTTTGGTCAACTTTGCTTCAGCTGCAACCCAGGCCGCCATCGGGTCAGTCACAAAGAAATGTGCGCCCTCGGTCGCGTCCGAGATCGCCGATCCAACGAGCGCGTCGACATAGTCGGGGTCGGCGGAGAGGGCGCGATCGAAAAAGCCGCGCGCTTGCACGACATTGTAAGGGGTCCTGCCCTTGTTAAGCCAAGCCAAACCTTGAAAATAGAGGTCCATCGAGTCGGGGGTCGGCGCCTGTTCCGCGCGTCGCGCCTCTGCGGCGATAAGCTGGGCATTCAACGCATCTGCCAGGCGCGCCACGATTTCGTCCTGCATGTCGAAGAGATCGGCGAGCGGCTTGTCGAACCGCTCGGCCCAAAGATGACTGCTCGTCTCGGCGTCGATGAGCTGGACATTGACGCGCATGCGGTTTCCGCCGCGCTGAACGCTGCCCTCGAGGACGTATCGGACGTTCAGCTCACGCCCGATCTGCTTCAGATCGACGGCTTTGCCCCTGTAGGTGAAGGCGGTATTGCGCCCGATCACGAGCGAGCCTCGAATGCGCGAAAGATCGGTCGTCAGGCTCTCCGTAATCCCGTCGACGAAATGCTCCTGCTCCAGATCGCCGCCGATATTGGCGAACGGTAAGACGACCATCGAGAGGCGCGGTGGGGGGGATTTTTCGGGCCCGGCTTTCCGCACCTCTACGACCACCGGCCCGACGAATCGATAGCCGCGACCGGGCATGGTCTCGATCCAACCAGCCCCGCCAGGGGTCGTGCTCAGCACTCGGCGCAACGCCGCGATCTGAACCGTGAGGTTGCTTTCCTCGACGAATTGGCCGGACCATGCCGCCTCGATCAGCGCGTCCTTCGAAAGCAATGCGCCGGGCTTTTCAACCAACGCCCGCAACAAAGCGATCGCCCGCCGGCCGAGGTTTACGGGCTCTCCGCCACGCAGCAGCAGACCATCCTCAGTATTCAGGCGAAATGGTCCCAGCAGATAGGTCGGCATGGATAGTTGTTAACACTGTTTCGGCGTTTTTTTCGGAACTTTTTCGGATCGGCTTTAGGACATTTTGTCGCGGCAGCCTCAAATTGTGATCCTTCGCGACGCCCGAGTTCGGAGTCGGAAGAGCGGGGGCAAAACCGATGGCGCCAACGGCAATCCTGCAACTCGGCTCCCGTCCGAGCGTGACGGAGTCTGATCGTGCCGGGGCGAACATTGTCGCTCAAAGGGCCGACCAGACACGCCTCGGGCAGCGCGCGGCTTCCGCCGAATTCTATCCAGATGGTGCGGTGGTCCTTGGTTCCCGACGGTCTCCTCCCCCGGTCCCCCGCTGCTCCCACGCGACCGTCCGATTCTATCCAAACAATCCGGGCAACCGGATGCCGAAATCCACCGGATCCGCAAGGAGACGGGAAACAAAGCAGCGCGCGCGGGACGCCTAATCAAGACAAATTCGGGGACCATCGTCGTGACGGCGCTATCCGCTGTCACCCTGTATGCCGCAACGCCGGTCTTGGCTGGAACCGCTGTCCTCCCGTCTAACGGGGAGACCGCTTACGCAACTCATTATGCGGGCCGAGCGGTCGGGACCGAATATCTTGGCGACGGCGCCTCGGAATCGCTCGTAGAATTGACCGGCGTCAGCCGAAACGCCGTGGGGCAGGGGCAACCGGCTTTCGACGCGATGAACGCCCATTGCCTCATGCTCTCGGCCATCATCGGCGGTAAGCCCAGACGCTACGGAGCCTGCACGCAAACCGACCACGACGGCGACCGTGCCTTCACGTCCTTCGACGGCGCCGCATTCAAGCTCATCGGCGGCACCGGAAAGTACAAGGGGATTTCGGGATCAGGGTCCTGTTCGGTCACGCCGGAGCCTTCGCTAGAGCCAGGGCGATACGGATACGTGATGGAGAACGACATGAGCTGGACAACTCAGCCGGCGCCGCCAATTGTGGCGAAATAGACCGGCCTGTGCGCCCACGAAAACATCAATTCAATACGCACACCTAATCGGAAACTAGTCGATCTTTAATCGGGAGGCGTCCATGAAAAGAAGAAGTTTTCTCTTGGGACTGTTGGCCGGGTGCAGCATTTCAACGGCGATTTTTGCGCCAAGCGTTGGCCTGGCCCAAGCGAACAACGCCAAAGCCTCGATGGCGGCACTCAAAGCCAAGACAGGAGCTTTGGGAGCGCCGAAGGTCGAGGGTGTCGACCCTGTTGGCGGAAAAGACGCGCCGGCCCTCTATTTCGGGTCCAGCAAGATCAACAACTCGTCCGACGTGGTGGACTCGGTCGCGAAAGAGCAGGGTGGCGTCGCCACGGTGTTTGTCAAGTCGGGCGACGACTTCATTCGCGTCGCAACGAACGTGAAGAGGGACGACGGTTCGCGCGCCGTCGGAACCGTCCTCGATCCTAAGGGACCGGTGATCGGCGTGATCCGCAGGGGCGAAGCCTACTACGGAGACGCGAACATCCTCGGCAAGCCCTACGTGACTGGCTACGAGCCGATCCGTGACGCTCAGAATAACGTAATCGGCATCTACTTTGTCGGCTACGCTAAGTAGCTATTCAAATCGGGAGTAAAGCGCTTGTCGCAGGCCAAAATTCGCGCGAGAGATTGTCAGCAGGGCTTCAAAACAGAGGTTACCCCGGGCGTCTCTGCACTGCCGCAGCTTTCGTATTGGGCGTCACTCCGGCCGTCGCTCACGATCAGTGGGCCAACGGTAAACCTGTTCCAGGCTGGAACAAGTCGGCGTGCTGCGGAGTGGCGGACGCACATCATCGCCGGCCCGAACAGGTCTCGTTCAACGCGCGCGGCGACTATATCGTCGAAGGCTACCGCGAGCCCCTCGCCGCCAGGTTCGCGCTGCCGAGCCAGGAGGGCGAATACTGGATTTTCTACCGCGACAATCTCGACGGCTCGCAGTCGGCTGTCTTCTGTTTCTTCGTCCCGATGGATTTCCAAATAAATGATGATCGAACGGACCCTCAAAATCATCCTGAGCGGAGGGCTTGCAATTCTCACCGCCTTGATCGCTTACGCGAACATTCATGATCCCGGCGCAAACGTCAAATTCGTGGAGCACATTCTCAGCATGGACACCGTTGCGACCGATAGCGGGATGGTGGATCACGCGCTCTCGATCCCTTTGGCCTGGCGGATAGCCTTTTGGTCGATCGTTGCGACGGAGGGGCTGACCGCCTTCCTGTTCGCCGTGGGAACCGTAGAGCTCTGGCGCGCGCGGAGATCGAAGGCCCGGATCTTTCATGAGGCCAAGCGCTTTGTTTATATCGGCGCCGCGAGCGGACTCCTGATCTGGTTCGTCGGCTTTACCGCGATCGGCGGCGAATGGTACGCGATGTGGCAGTCCCAAGTCTGGAACGGGCAGCAGGCGGCCTTTCGCATTACCGCGTTGATTCTCCTCACGGTGATCTTCATCGGCCAACAGGATTGCGAGCGATACTAACGGCGTCCGTGGTCGCTGACCGTCATGTAGCGGGCCGGCGCGTCCTCCTCGATCGGTGCGAAAGGCGCAAGCGGCGGCACGAAATAATTGTCCGTGGTGTCGTCGGTGGCGAGCGACACTTCGCCCGCGACCGCCGCGCCGCCTTCGGCCCAGAACGCGCCGGCGATGAAGGGCTCGAGTTCGAGCCGCACCCGGTCGCTGGGATTGAGCCGCACCCGGTCGCCGGGATTGAGATCGAGACGCTGGGCGCCTGCGCCTGCCAACATCGAATGTCCGCTTTTTGCGTGCGCCGTGAGAAGGCGGCGCTTTCCAGTGGGTGCAAGTCCCACCCGGCGAACGCTCCAGCCGGAAGCAACCGGAGTAGTCATGGAGGTGACGAAATGGCTGAAGCCTTCGGTATAGCGGGTCACGTATAGGTGACCGCGCGAGTGTGCGGGCCGCAACGCGAGTGAACGCCGAGCAAGCCTCACATGAGCAGGTGGCAGTCAAGCGGTTTGTTTCCGGGTGATAAGTCTCCAGCGGTTTGTCCGGTATCCGAGGTTCTGAGCCCTCTAAGCGTGACGCGGCTCGTTTCCGAGCACGATCAACCTCACATGAGCAGGTGGCAGTCAAGCGGTTTGTTTCCGGGTGATAAGTCTCCAGCGGTTTGTCCGGTATCCGAGGTTCTGAGCCCTCTAAGCGTGACGCGGCTCGTTTCCGAGCACGATCAACCTCACATACGGTCGCCGTTCGCGACGGCTGCACCAACATCCCGCTTGCGGCGGGTAGGGCTCAGGAAGACGAGAACCTTTCTCGAAAACGGCGTTTCAGGCCACGGCTTGCTTCGGTTCGTCCACCTGGATCCGTCAGGACTGATCACGTCCTGAGGATTACGGGATTGGATGCGTGGAAGACGGGGGCTATCGTCAGGCGGGCCTAATCATGGCGCCTTCGATCACGACCCCAGCGCTCAGATATTTCCAGAGTGCGACCAGCAGCTTTCGCGCCAGCGCCACGATCGTCGTCTTGCGCCGACGACCGCCGTTACGTTCGTTTCGGTCCTGGAACCAGAGGGTGAGTGCGGAGCGCGGCTGATAGCGTATCCAAAGCCAGGCGAGCTGAAATCATCGTTGTCCGTAGTCGCGGGTTGCCCGATTGCGAGATGCCCTGCTCGCGATTGACCGACCCGCTTTGCCAAGGCGTCGGGGCAAGGCCGGCATAAGCGGCGACCTGTCGGCGGTTATCGAAGTGCCTGGAGAGTCCCTCAGACCAGAGGACCGAAGCGAATTCCGGCCCAATCCCATGGACACCCAGCAACATCGGCGGCGGGGCCAACCCTTTGGTTTGTTGTGCGTTGAGCAGCGCGTCCCGCTCGGACTCCACAGCTTTGATCTGCTCGAGAAGCAATTCGAGCCGATCGAGTTCTCGACAAACCTGGGCTTTGAGATGTTCGGGCAAGCGACGGCCGTCGCCAGTCTGGAGCGCATCCAGCCGCGCCCGTCGATCGCGACGCAACGGCTCATACTCGGATGCGCCCTGAGAGAAGAGCAATCCTTTGATCCGGTTGACGTGCTGAACCCGTTCCATGATCAGCACCTTGCGCTCACGGCAAATCCGGCGGCGGTCTTCATCTTCAGGCGTCGGCGCCCGAACCATTGAACAGACCCGCGGTTCGCCGCGCTTGTGGGCGAGCAGCGCGCGAAGCAAAGCCTCGCCATCGATCCTGTCGGTCTTGGCCCGACGCCGCCGGCGCGAAGTCGCAATTGAGGCTGCATCGACAACGTGGCTCTCAATTCCCTCACTCAGCAAGACACGGTGAATCCAGAAACCGTCCAACCCCGCTTCTTGAATGACGATGATCGGGAAGGATTTTCCGGTCCGCGCGTACGCTTTCCTCCTGAGCTCCAAAATGCGGGCCAACAGCGCAGCGATATCCCCGGCGGACACGCTGTGCTTTGACATCTTCTCTCCGCGGCCTGGCGACAATGACGTAACCAGCCAGGTCGATCGGCTCAGTTCCAATGAGATGAATATTGCGCAAAGATCGGCCCGGATCGTGGTCGGTGCTAATTGATCAGCTACGTTTTGCATGGTCGCCTCCAGAGTGGGTGGTAAGCGACCTCATGCTCCCAAATCGCAGGTCGCTACCATCGCCTCATGGGATCTCGAAAAGGACGATGTGCAGGCCGACCCGACTGCAATTTCGGGGAAGGCTGATACGGCTGGGTGAGATGAGCGAAGACGACACCCAGTCGCTGCACCGGGGTACTGGCGGCAGCACGCACACAAGGAAAGCGCGCGCAACACGGGAAGCCCATGGGCGTGGTCGGGGATGACCAACCGGACGCCCGCGAGGGACAGGCCGGGCGCTCATGGGTGGCGGAGAGGTTCGTAGTACCGAAGAAGCCGGGTAACGCCGGGGGAGGGAAGGGGCCTCAGTTCAAGACAGACGCAAGACGTGGTGAAGGACCTGGAGATTGGGCAACCTATCAACTCCGGACAGCGTTCAGAAACTGCAGACGGCGTTGCACGCGAAAGCGAAGGCTGAAGCCGGCTACCGCTTCTACGCTCTCTACGACAAGATCAGCCGCGAGGACATTCTGGCGCACGCCTATGCCCAGTGCCGCTCCAACAAGGGCGCGCCGGGCGTGGACCGTCAGGACTTCGAGGCGATCGAGGCGTACGGGGTCGAGCGATGGCTGGGCGAACTGGTGCTTGCGCTCAGGCAGGAGACTTACCGACCGGACCCGATCAGACGCGTGTACATACCGAAGGCCAACGGCAAGCTCAGGCCGCTGGGCATCTCAACCGTGCGGGATCGGGTCTGCATGACGGCAGCGATGCTGGTGCTGGAGCCGATCTTTGAGGCCGACCTTCCACCTGAACTCTACGCCTACCGTCCCGGGCGCAACGCCCAGCAGGCGGTGGTCGAGGTGGAAGAACTGCTGTTTCGCGGCCATCCGGAAGTGGTGGACGCCGACCTCGCGGACTACTTCGGGAGCATTCCCCATGCCGAGCTTTTGAAGTCGGTAGCGCGCCGGATCGTTGATCGGCGCGTGCTGCATCTAATCCGGATGTGGCTGGATTGTCCCGTGGAAGAAACCGACGATCGGGGACGGAAGACGCGCACGACCGAGGCGCGAGACAAGCGGCGCGGCATTCCGCAGGGCTCACCCCTCTCACCGCTGCTGGCGAATCTCTACATGCGCCGGTTCGTGCTGGGATGGAAGATGTTGGGGCTCGAGCGAACCCTCGGCACTCGCCTCATAACCTACGCTGACGACCTCGTGATCTTGTGCAGACGAGGCAAAGCCGAAGCGGCCTTGCAAAGCCTGCGCGAGATCATGGGCAAGCTGAAGCTGACGGTGAGCGAGGAGAAGACACGCATCTGCAAAGTGCCGGAAGGAGCGTTCGACTTTCTGGGATACACGTTCGGGCGAATGTTTTCGGCGAGGACCGGCCAGGCGCGTATCGGCTACCGGCCGTCAAAGAAAAGCATTCAGCGGATGGTTGAGAAGGTCCACGCGCTGACCGGCCGATCGGGTACATGGCAAGAGACCACAACGCTGGTGAGCAAAGTGAACCGCACGCTGCGCGGATGGGCGAACTACTTTCGGGTAGGAACCGTCAGCAAGGCGTATCGGGCGCTCGATGCTTACGCGGCGATGCGGTTGCGCCGGTGGTTGCGCTTCAAGCACAAAGTCAGGCGACGAAGGGGCGGGAGCTATCCACTCTCGCACCTCTACGGGCACTTCGGGCTCGTACGTCTGACCCGGCTTGGGCACGACGTGCCGTGGACGAAGGCGTGAGCTCTTGTCCGAGAGCCGGATGCGGGAAATCTGCACGTCCGGTTCGATGAGGGGGGTGTGGAAACGGAGCCACGGGTGAGCCACTAAGGCACCGCCAGACGAAAGGGGCGGCAAACAGACATGCTCAACCTAACGCCACCGCGCCACACTCCTACTCTACGCCAAGCGGACCTAACACCATGAAACTGAGAACTTCCGCTTTGGGCCGAAGGGACGCGTTTCGAGCTTATTTCGTGAATGACCTTTCCCTCTGCATTGTGATCGTTCGACGAGGCCGATTTGAGAAGCCCGAGCTAACGAAGGCCAGATTGGGGCGCCGGGCTTTAGGCCCGGCGGCCGCGCTCAGTAATCCATGCCGCCGCCCGGCATGGCGGGGGCGGGGGTTTCCTGCTTCGGCTTCTCGGCGACCATCGCCTCGCTGGCATTCGTACCAACTCGCGCCAGCCGCTACGTCTTCACGTAGATGACTTCCAGATATTCGACTGCGGCTTCCTTGCGCCGGCCCACAGCGGGATAGTGCGCCGCGACATTGATGAGGAAGATGTCGCCGGGCCGGGCGTCATCGGGAAGCTTGCCGGACACTTCGAACGGCGTGTCCTTACCCGATTTGACCATCGCATGATGTTCTGCGCCGGCGCGCGAGCGTGCGCCTTCGTCCTTATCGCCAGGGACCCGAATGCGCAGATCGCAATCCGCAAGCGGCAGGCGCCCGCGAATTTCGGGGATCAGGAACAGCGGCAGGCGGCAGTCGGAACAGGCGCCCTCCACCACTTTGCGCAGCTTGACGATTTCGTCAGTGCGGTCCCAGTCGGCGGCGACTTTGGTCGCAGTCGCGGTTAGCTTGACGCGGGCCGGTTCAATCCCGCCCAGGTTTGCGACGAACGGAAAATTCCAAATCTTGATCTCGCCGCCGATCGTGACCGAGTTGGTGTTCCGCCATGCCGAGCCGAAGTGGCCCGAGCCGGCCGGGTGGGGAACGGTAGGGTCAATCACGGCTGTAGCGGTCGTGGGATCGACGTTGAAGTAGGGCGACTGTGCGTTGGCGATGCTCACCGCGGCGCATTCGTGCGCGCCCGCGGCGCCGCTCTGGAACGGATTGGACGAAGTCACGACAATCGAGCCATTCGCGGGAACGGTGACTGTCTGCTCGCTGATCAGCGCCCCGGCGGCGCCGACGCCGCCCGGGAAATGCCAGAACCGCACTTTGGTGTTCGGCGCCGCGACGTTTGCGTCGTTGTAGACGACGCATTGGAGTGTGTAGTTCATGTTCGGGATCAACAGCGTGTCCCAAGCGCCGCCGGGCGCGCCGCCGATCGGCACAACCGTGTTCGTGGACTGATTCGTCAGGATGATGTCCGGGCTCTGATAGGAGCCGTTGCCGATGTACGGGTCGGGCGTCGCCGCGGCCGCATCAACTGCGTAGGCTTCGACATTGTCGACAAATCCCATGGTATTGCCGCCGCCAATGGCGTAGATCAGCCCATCCGGCCCGGTAACGGCGACCAGATTGGCTCGCGGCGTCGGCATATTCTCTTTCTTGACCCACATGGCGCCAGCAGTCGCCGGGTCGTAGCTGTACAAAGTCCGGTATATGGTGGGGGCGTAATCGGCGCCGCCCATGACGTAGATCAGACCGTCGGGGCCGACGGCAGCAGCCATACCCTCCATGGCGACCGGGAGCGACGGCGGTCCAGACGGCCCGAAGGTCCACGAATTTGCCGCCGGATCGTAGACTTCAACCGTGTTGGTAAGCGTATCGGGCGCCGTGCCCCCGCCGATGGCGTAAATCTTCCCGTCGGGACCGGTCACTGCGGCCAGACCGTCTCGCGCTTTATTCATCGACGCAACGTTAGTCCACTGGTTGGCCGATGGGTGCAGCGCCTCCACGCTTGAGAGGATATTGTTATTGTTGTCGTGTCCGCCGATCGCGTAGATCGTGCCGTCGTGGCCGGTGACTGCGATGTGACCCGACCTGGGCGCCAAGAGCGGAGTCGACAGAACCCAGGCGTTCGCCGCCGCGTCGTAGATTTGGTGGGTCGTCACCGCCACGATGGGGTTGGGGCCGCCGGTGACTATATATCCGCCCGTGACGTGAAGTCCCCCTGGGCCGACCGTCGCGCCAACGCCGTTATAAACCGCCCCTGTGAGCGACGCGACGGGCGACCACGCGGGGCTCGGCGCGCTGGGGTCATACGCCAAGACTTGTCCAGCCGTCGGCGTCATTTCGCTGCCAATTGTATAGATCCGATATCCATATCCAGGCGCGGGAGCGTCGGATGTTACTGCGGCTGACGGACCGTCGGCGGACGGGAGCTGCTGTTTCGTGCTCCAGGTCATGGCGGCCTCCTTCAGGCCCGGCGGCCAATGCGCGCCGGGCCACCTAGTCACGCCCGCGCTCGCGACACAGTGATGTCGCTCACACTCGCGGATCTTCGAGTGATCCGTTGGCCGGCGCCTTTCGGTTTTGGCGGCTCTTCTGAACCCGCACTCCCCTGGCGGGTGGCGCAACAGGGTTTCTAGGCAACTTCGTCGCGTTTCGGAAAAGCTTCTCAGCAGTTTAGGGGGCGGCCGAAGCCGCGCTTTTCCGTTTCGATCAGGAACGACCTTAGTAGTCCATGCCGCCCATGCCGCCGCCCGGCATGGCGGGGGCGGGGGTTTCCTTCTTCGGCTTTTCGGCGACCATCGCCTCGGTGGTGATCAGAAGCCCGGCGATGGAGGCGGCGTCCTGCAACGCCGTGCGCACGACCTTGGTCGGGTCGATGATGCCGAGCTTGTAGAGATCGCCGTATTCCTCCCTTTGGGCGTCGTAGCCGAACGCGTAGTCCTTGTGCTCGATCAGCTTGCCGACCACGACCGAGCCGTCGAGCCCGGCGTTCTCGACGATGAGCCGCGCCGGCCATTGGATCGCCCTGCGCACGATGTCGACCCCGGTGCGCTGATCGTCGTTGTCGCCCTTCATGCCCTCGAGCGCCTTGGCGGCGCGCAGGAGGGGAACCCCGCCGCCGGGCAGGATGCCTTCCTCGACCGCGGCGCGGGTGGCGTTGAGCGCGTCGTCGACCCGATCCTTCTTCTCCTTGACCTCGACCTCGGTCGCCCCGCCGACCCGGATCACCGCGACCCCGCCGGCGAGCTTGGCCAGACGCTCCTGCAGCTTCTCCTTGTCATAGTCGGAGGTCGTCTCCTCGATCTGCGCCTTGATCTGGCCGATCCGGCCCTCGATGTCCTTCTTCGCGCCCACGCCGTTGATGATCGTGGTGTTCTCCTTCTCGATCCTGACCCGCTTCGCCTTGCCGAGCATCTGAAGGGTGACGTTCTCGAGCTTGATTCCGAGGTCCTCGGCGATCATCGTGCCGCCGGTCAGGATCGCGATGTCCTCGAGCATCGCCTTGCGGCGGTCGCCGAAGCCCGGGGCCTTGACCGCCGCGACCTTGAGGCCGCCGCGCAGCTTGTTGACGACCAGCGTCGCCAGCGCCTCGCCCTCGATGTCCTCGGCGATGATGAGGAGGGGCTTGCCGGTCTGGACCACCGCCTCGAGCACGGGGAGCATCGGCTGGAGCGAGGAGAGCTTCTTCTCGTGGATGAGGATATACGGGTCCTCGAGCTCGGCCAGCATCTTCTCGGCGTTGGTGATGAAATAGGGCGAGAGATAGCCGCGATCGAACTGCATGCCCTCGACCACATCGAGCTCGGTCTCGGCCGTCTTCGCCTCCTCGACGGTGATGACGCCTTCGTTGCCGACCTTCTGCATCGCCTGAGCGATCATGGCGCCGATCGTTTTGTCGCCGTTGGCCGAGATCGTGCCGACCTGGGCGATCTCGTCGGACTTGGTGACTTTGCGGCTCATCTTCTCGAGATGGGCGCTTACGGCTTTGACCGCCGCGTCGACGCCGCGCTTGAGGTCGAGCGGGTTGGCGCCGGCGGCGACCGCCTTCGCTCCTTCTTTCACAATCGCCTGGGCGATCACCGTCGCGGTCGTCGTCCCGTCGCCGGCGGTGCTGCTTTGCTTCGAGGCCACTTCGCGCACCATCTGCGCGCCCATGTTTTCGAACTTGTCCTTAAGTTCGATTTCTTTGGCGACGGTGACGCCGTCCTTGCTGACCCGCGGGGCGCCGTAGGACTTCTCAATGACGACATTGCGCCCCTTGGGGCCCAGCGTCACCTTGACCGCGTTGGCGAGGATGTCCACGCCCCGAATCAAACTGTCGCGGGCGTCGCGGGAAAATTTCACTTCTTTCGCAGCCATGGTCGTTTCCTCCGGTTCGATCGAATTTGAAGCATTCTACGCCGTCCCCGCCTCCTTTACGCGAATATTAGCGCAACGGCCGTGACGGCCGTCAAAGATCGGGCGGAGCGGCAAAGCGGCGATCGTCACGGCCACGCCGCAAACGACGCCGCCTCGCGCCGCGGGGCGATGCGCGACGCCTTTCGGTAGGCGCCTGGCGATAGGCCGGACAATCGGCGAAAAAAGCGATTGAAATACGACGGATCGCGAAACCCGAGACCGTAGCCGATCTGCTCGACCGGCTGGGCGGTGTCCTGCAATCTGAGCCTCGCCTCGGCCATCAGCCGCGCGTGCACGAGCTTGAGGGGCGCAAGGCCCAGCGCGCGCACGCAAGCGGCGTGAAGCTGGGCGCGGGTGACGCCGAGATCATGCGCGTAATCGTCGACGCCCAGATTGTCGCGATAGTGCAATTCGACCAATTGCCGGAAGCGCTCGGCGACCGGCGCGCCAGAGACGAGGGAGTCGGCGCTGCCGGAGAGGCCGCAGGCCCGCCAGAGATGGGCGAGGATCAAACCGAGATAAAGCGCGTTCATCGCCGCCGCGCCGGGTCCTGGATCGCGCGATTCGCGCCCCAGCGCGGCGAAAATCGCTTCGATCTCCCTGATGTCAGGCGCGATGCGGGCGGCAGGCGCGATCAGCTCGCGGTTGATCAGCGGTCTGAGCCGCGCCGCAAGCGAGCTCTCATTCACCGCCCGGCGAATGATGTCCTCGCGCGCCGTCAATGTTGCGCCGTCGCCGCCCGCGTTCAGCCGGAAGGCGCCGCTCGCCGCTGGCGGGAGCCAAAGAATCTGTGGCCCCGCCAGTTCGATCGGCGCGGCCTCCTTAGCCGCGAAAGCGGCGCGTCCCCGGCGCAGAAAGAAGGCGCGATAGACCGGGCCGGCGCGCCCGGACACCGACCAGGTTTGATCGGCGAGCGAGGTCTCCATGCTCGCGGCGACGATCTGGCCCTGAAGATGGGCCCCCTCGAGTCGCAATAGTGGCGGCGCGGGCTGGCGCATCGGGTCTCCCGGCAGCTGGAAAAGCGAGAAAAGTACAATCAAACCCGAGAATCGTCCATTGCTCCTTCCGTTCTCATGCGGCCAAATGCGGCGCGAACGCCCACGCGCCCGGTCGGTCAATGTCTTGCCGCGCGCTTTTTTCGTGGGCGCCAACGAGGGAGGGTCAGTGTACGAGGTCGCGCTGCTGACCCATGGCGACGATGCGCCGGCCGCCGACGGGCGGGTGTTCGAGCGTCTCAATCCGATCACCGGCGCGATCGCGACCCGGGCCTCGGCGGCGACGATCGAGGACGCCCGAGCCGCAGCCGCTTCGGCCGCGGCTGCGTTCCCGCGCTGGTCCGGCTTGAGCCCCAGCGAGCGCCGGCGGCGCCTCGCCGCGGCGGCGGACGAGGTCGAGCGCCTGGGTCCGGAGTTTCAGGCGGCGATGGCCGACGAGACCGGCGCGACCGAGGCATGGGCGCGCTTCAACGTCGCGCTCGCCGCCGCCATGCTTCGCGAGGCCGCGGCGATGACCACCGCAGTGACCGGCGACATCATACCGTCCGAAAAACCCGGCCAGACCGCGTTCGCGCTCCGCCAGCCAGTCGGCGTGGTGCTGGGCCTTGCGCCGTGGAACGCGCCGATCGTACTCGGGGTGAGGGCGCTCGCGATGCCGCTCGCATGCGGCAACACGACGGTGCTCAAGGGTTCGGAAATCTGTCCCAGGACCCATCGGCTGGTCGGCGAAGTCTTTCAGGCCGCAGGCTGCGGCGACGGGGTCGTCAACGTGGTCAACAATGCGCCGTCCGACGCCTCGCCGATCGTCGAGGCGCTGATCGCCCACCCGGCGGTCCGCCGGGTCAATTTCACCGGCTCGACCCGGGTCGGGCGCCATGTCGCGGAGCTTGCTGCGCGCTACCTGAAGCCGGCGCTGCTCGAGCTTGGCGGCAAGGCGCCGCTCCTGGTGCTCGATGACGCCGACCTCGACGAAGCGGTCGCGGCCGCGGCCTTCGGCGCGTTCATGAACCAGGGCCAGATCTGCATGTCGACCGAACGGCTGATCGTCGACCAGGCGGTCGCCGATCCTTTCGCCCGGCGCCTCGCGGCCAAGGCGGCGTCCCTCGTCGCCGGCGATCCGCGCCAGGAGAGGACTCCGCTCGGCTCAATCATCGGCCTCGAAGCCGCCGAGCGCGTCGTTCGCCTGGTCAGGGACGCGGTGGCGAAAGGCGCTCGCCTCATCGCCGGCGGCCGCGCCAACGGGGTGCTGATGGACGCGACGGTGCTCGACCATGTCACCCCGGCGATGCGCATATACAGCGAGGAATCCTTCGGACCGGTCGCCGCGATCATCCGCGTCGAGGGCGTGGAGGAAGCGGTGCGGGTCGCCAACGACACCGAATACGGCCTCGCCGCGGCGGTCTTCGGCCGCGATCTTTCGCGCGCGCTCAGCGTCGCCAAGCGCATCGAGTCCGGGATCTGCCACATCAACGGCCCGACCGTGCACGACGAAGCGCAAATGCCGTTCGGCGGCGTCAAGGCGTCAGGCTATGGTCGCTTCGGCGGCGCGGCGGCGATCCACGAGTTCACCGAGCTGCGCTGGGTGACAATCAACGCCGGGCCGGGCCGATACCCGATCTAGGCGACTTCAAAAACGGCAAAGCGCCGGTCTCGCTCATGGGGCGGCGTCACTTGGGAGGAAGGCATGAAGACCAGTTCCAGTATCGCAAGCCTTGGCCGCGCCTCGCTATCGCGGCGAGGGCTCATTCTATCGGCCGGAGCTGCAGGCCTCGCGGCAGCGTCCCGCCCATACGGGGCCTTCGCCGCCGGCCCCGACGCGACGCTCAAGGTGGGCTTCATCAGCCCACGCACCGGCGCGCTTGGCGGGTTCGGCGAGACCGACGGCTATATTCTCGAGCTCGCCCGCAAGGCGCTGGCGTCGGGTCTGAAGGTCGGCGACAAGACCTATGGGGTCGAAATTCTCGATCGCGACACCCAGTCCGATCCTTCGCGCGCCGGGCAATTGGCGAAGACGCTGATCAACTCCGACAAGATCGACGTGATGCTGGTCGTGTCGACCCCCGAGACGATCAATCCGGTCGCGGACGCGTGCGAGGCGGCCGGCGTGCCGTGCATGTCGACCGTGATGCCGTGGGAGGCCTGGTACTTCGGCCGCGGCGCCAAGCCCGGCCAGCCCTCGCCGTTCAAATGGACCTATCATTTCGGCTTCGGCGGCGGCGAGTTCTACAAGGCCTACGTCTCGCAATGGAACCTCATCGAGACCAACAAGAAGGTCGGCGTGCTCTATCCCAACGACGCCGACGGCAACGCGATCCGCGAGAATCTCGCGCCCGCCCTTGCCAAGGCCGGTTTCACCATCGTCGACCCGGGCCCCTACGAGGACGGCACGACCGACTATTCGGCCCAGATCGCGAAGTTCAAGGCGGAGAAATGCGAGATCTTCAACACCTTTCCGATCCCGCCCGACTTCGCCGCCTTCTGGCGCCAGGCCGCCCAGCAGGGCTACACGAAAATGGTCAAGATCGCCCAGATCGCCAAGACCGGGCTGTTCCCGAGCCAGGTGACCGCGCTCGGCAATCTTGGCTTTAACCTCGCCAGCGCCGCCTACTGGCATAAGGCCTTCCCCTATAAGTCCTCGCTCACCGGCGTCAGCGGCGACGAACTCGCCGACGGCTACGAGAAGGCGTCGGGCAAGCAGTGGACGCAGCAGCTCGGCGCGACGCTCGCCCTGTTCGACGCCGGCGCGGCGGCGCTCAGCGCGAGCAGCAACCCGGCGGACAAGGCGGCCGTCGCCAAGGCGATGTCGACTTTGAAGACGGTCACGATCGATGGTCCGATCGACTTCAACAAGGGGCCGGTGCCCAACGTCTCGCCCGGCCCGATCATCGGCACGCAATGGGTGAAGGCGCCGGCCGGCTCGAGATTCCCTCTCGAATACCCGACGACCGAGAACGCCACCGATCCGAACGTTCCGATCCAAGCGAAGCTCAAGCCCTACAACGCTTGACGACGGCGCGGAGCGCGGGATGTCCGGCGCGCCGGCGGATGGCCTTCTGCTCCACGCGGAAGGCCTGACGAAAAGCTTCGGCGCCCTCGTGGTGCTCGATCGCGTCGACTTTTCGGTCCGCGCCCGCGAGGCGGTCGGCGTCGTCGGCCCGAACGGCGCCGGCAAGACGACCTTGCTCAGCGTCCTGGTCGGCGCGCACGCGCCGACCAGCGGCAGAGTGCGCTTTCTCGGCGAGGACGTGACCGAAGTCCCGACCGCGGAACGGTGCCGGCGGGGGCTGGCGCGCACGCATCAGATCCCGAGGCCCTTCAGCGGCATGACGGTGTTCGAGAACGTCTTCACCGCCGCCGCGCATGGCGGCGGCCTCGAGCACTCAGCGGCCTACGGGAAGACGATCAACTCGCTGGCGCTGACCGGGATGACGGCGGTCGCCAACCGGCGCGCCGAAACGCTGGGCCTCATCGATCGAAAGCGCCTCGAACTCGCGCGCGCCCTCGCTA
The DNA here is from genome assembly GCA_963794155.1 of uncultured Alphaproteobacteria bacterium. Taxonomy (GTDB): domain Bacteria; phylum Pseudomonadota; class Alphaproteobacteria; order Rhizobiales; family Beijerinckiaceae; genus Roseiarcus. Next base: position 76,354 of record CAWCCX010000024.1, read on the forward strand.
CCGGCCCCGCCGTCCTGCTCCTGGACGAGATCGGCGGCGGATTGACCGACGCCGAGGCGAACGAGCTGGTCGACATCATCCTCGAACTCAAGGTCCAGGGCGTCGCGATCGTCTGGATCGAGCATATCGTCCATATCCTGTTGCGGGTCGCCGACCGCCTGGTGTGCATGGACGCGGGGCGCATCATCGCCGACGGGCCGCCGCAAAGCGTCATGGCCGACCCGAGAGTGATCGAGGCCTATCTCGGCGGAGGCGTGGTGTGACTCTGCTTGCGGTTGATGGACTCGAAGCGCGTCACGGCCAGCTCCAGGCGGTGCGCGGCGTCACGCTCGCGATCGAGCCGGGCGAGACAGTCGCCCTCGTCGGCGCCAACGGGGCTGGCAAGACCACGTTGCTCCGCGCCATCGCCGGCGCGCATCGCCACACCGCCGGCCGCATCGCGTTCAAGGGCGAGGATATCGGCGGGAAAAGCGCGCATGCGCGCGCGGCGCTCGGGCTCGCGCTCGTTCCGGAGGGACGGCGATTGTTCGCCCGCCTGACGGTCGAGGAGAATCTCCTGCTCGCGCGCTCGGCCGGCCGCGCGGGCGGGTGGACGCTGGACGCGGTCATGGAGGCTTTTCCCAACCTCAAGGAGCGCCGCAAGAACCTCGCCGGCACGCTGTCGGGCGGCGAGCAGCAGGCGACCGCAATCGGGCGGGCGCTGATGATGAACCCGGAGCTGCTTTTGCTCGACGAGGTGTCGCTCGGCCTTTCGCCGCTCGTTGTCGATCGCGTCTATGTCCGGCTCGAGGCGTTGAAATCGTCGGGGGTCGCCATGCTCCTGGTCGAGCAGGACTTGAAACGCGCCATGGCGACCGCGAGCCGCACCATCTGCATGCTCGAAGGTTTGATCGCCATCGAAGGTCCGACCCACGCGCTGACCCGGGAGCAAGTCACCGAAGCCTATTTCGGCCTCAGGAAGCCGTCGCGCGACCAGGCGCCAAGCTCATGATTTTCGTCAATCAAATCCTTCAGGGCGTCCTGCTTGGCGGCTACTACGCCCTGATCGCGTGCGGACTGTCGTTCATGTTCGGGGTCATGGGCATAATCAACCTGGCGCACGGCAGCCTTGCGGTGCTGTCGGCCTATGCGCTCTATGTCCTGGCCGACCGCTTCGCCGTCGAGCCGTTTCTCGGTCTCCTGATCGTTGCGCCGGCAATGGCGCTCATCGGCTGGGCGTTGCAGCGCCTCGTGCTCGAACGCAGCGCCCGCGGCGGGCTGCTGGTGCCGGTGCTCTCGACTTTCGGGCTCTCGATCATCCTCGACAACCTCATGTTCCAGGGATTCGGCGCCGACACGCGCTCGCTCGCCCCCTATATCGGCGATCTCTCCTACGATAGCTGGTCGCTGAGTGACGACATCGCGATCGGCAAGCTCGCGGCGCTCACCATGGCGGTCGCGATCGCGCTCCTCGGGGGCATCCAGGCGTTTCTCAATCGGACCCAGATCGGGCGCGCCATCCGGGCGACGGCCGAGGATCCCGATACGGTCGGCCTCATCGGCGTCAACGCGAGGCGCGTCAACGCGATCGCCGCCGCGATCGCGATGGCGACGGTCGCGGTCGCCGGCGCCTTCCTTGGCATGCGGGCGACGTTCGACCCTTATGCCGGAGCGGCGCAACTGATCTTCGCCTTCGAGGCCACGGTCATCGGCGGGGCCGGGTCGCTCTGGGGTACGCTTGCCGGCGGAATCGTGCTCGGCGTCGCCCAGAGCCTAGGCGCGCTCATCAGCCCACAGGGCTTCTTCATCGCCGGCCATCTCGCTTTTCTTGCCGTTCTGTTCGCGCGGCTGTTCTCCGGCGATCTCGGCCAGCGCGTGCGGAGCGCGCTCGCCGGGGGAGGGCGGAGATGAGTGCGATGAATGCCGCCGTCGTCGAGCGCTGGACCCCGGAGTCGCGGATCGCAATCGCCGCCGCGGCGGTCATCGTCGCCGTCCTCGCGATCGGCCCGACGATTTTCAGCGCCAACGCAGTCGACAAGCTCACGACCTTGTTCATCTACGTCATCCTGGCGCTGATGTGGAACGCGCTGGTCGGATTCTGCGGTCTGGTGTCGATCGGCCAGCAGGCGTTCTTCGGGCTCGGCGCCTACGCCGCGATTCGGCTCGCCGATTTCGGGGTCAGCGTCTACCCGTCGCTGTTTTTGGCCGCCCTCATCGTCGGGGCGGTCTCCTGGCCGCTATCGGTCCTTATGCTCAGGCTCAAGGGCGGCGAATTCGCGATCGGCATGTGGGTCGTGTCCGAACTGGCGCATCTTCTTGTGAAATCTCGACACGCTGGTTCGCGGCGAAACCGGCACGTCGTTGATCGAGCTCGACGCCTATGCGAGCGGAAGCCGTCGCGCGCTTACCTATTGGTGCGCTCTCGGGGCGATGACAGGGCTGCTCGCGATCGTCTTCCGGCTGTTGCGGAGCCCGCTCGGCGCGGCGATCCAGGCGATCCGCGACAACGAGGAGGCGGCGGAATCGATCGGCGTCAGGGTCATGCGCGCCAAGCGGCTCGTATTCACGCTCGCCGCCTTCGGCGCGGCGCTTGCCGGCGCGCTTTGGGTGGCGACGGCGCTCACCTTCCAGCCCAAGGCCTATTTCAGTCCGCTGTGGACCGCCTACATGATCTTCATGGCGCTGGTCGGAGGCCTCGGGACCTTCGAGGGCGCGATTCTCGGCGCGGTCGTGTTCTTCGCGATCGAGACTTGGTTCGGCGACATGGGCGTCTGGTATCTGGTCGGACTCGGCGCGACGGCGCTCATCTTCGCGCTTGCCTTTCCGCGCGGCTTCTGGGGCTGGGTCGAGGACTCAACGTCGCTCAGGCTGCTCCCGATCGGATACCGCCTGCGCCTCGCCAAGGACATGAGCGCCCCGCTAATCCAAGGTCCAGCGGTGAAGCGGGACGCCGGCGCGGGCGGGGAGGTAGGCTCATGATGCTGTTGGGCAAGACGATCGTCATCACCGGAATTTCGTCCGGCATCGGGGCGCGGGTCGGCGAACTCGCCCAGGCTCTCGGCGCCGACGTCATCGGGGTCGACCTCAATCCTCCTGCACGGGCGCTTGATGCCTTCATCAGGGCGGACATCAGCTCTGCCCAGGGCGTGGCAGAGATCGTCCAGACCCTGCCGCGCCGTTTCGACGCGCTGTGCAACGTCGCCGGCGTCTCCGGCCTGATCGGCGCGGCAAAGACGCTGACGATCAACTTCTACGGCCTCAGGGAATTGACCGAGGCGCTTGCGCCGAGGCTTCGCGAGGGGGGGGCCGTTGTCAATGTCGCCTCGATTGCCGGTTACGGTTGGCGCGCCAATCTCGAGCGCGCCAAGACGTTTTTGGCCGCGCCCGGATTTCCTGATCTCGGCCCGCTCCTAGGCGGGCATCACATTCCTGATGGCGAGGCCTATCCCTTGTCGAAAGAGCTCCTCCTGCTCTGGACGATGCGGGCCGCGCATCAGCCGCTGTTCAAGGACCGCGGGTTGCGCGTCAACGCGGTCAGCCCGGGACCGGTTGCGACGCCGATCTTGAAGGAATTTCGGCAGATCTTCGGCGATCCGCGGGTCGACGACGACATCGCGCGCGTCGGCCGCGCCGGCTCGGCGCCGGATATTGCGCCCGCTATCCTCTTTCTGTGCTCGGACGGCGCGCGCTGGATCAACGGCGTCAATCTGCCGGTCGACGGAGGCCTCGAAGCCTCGATCAACGCAACCGTGCTCGGATTTTAGAGTGTCGTCGGGCATGGCGCCCGGCGATTGAAGCCTAGGGAGGTCAAAATGAAAGTTGATTTCATCATCGACGGCGCTGCGGCTCCCGCCGCCTCAGGGGCGACATACGCCCGTCGCGATCCGGTAACCGGGGCGGTGGCGAGCGAAGCAGCGGCGGCGAGCGAGGCCGACGCCGCCAAGGTCGTCGAGGCGGCGGCGCGGGCGTTTCCCGCCTGGTCGCAAACCGGTCCGAGCGAGCGGCGCGCGCTTCTGCTCAAGGCCGCCGATCTTCTCGAGGCCCGGGCGGGCGAATTCACCCAGCCAATGATCGAGGAAATTGGCGCAACGGCTCCGTGGGCGGGCTTCAACGTCCATTTCGCCGCCAGCATGCTGCGTGAGGCCGCGGGCCTCACGACTCAGATCCTGGGCGAGATCATTCCCGCCGACAAGCCAGGCGTGATTTCGCTTGCGGTCCGGCAGCCGGCCGGCGTCGTTCTCGGCATGGCGCCGTGGAACGCTCCGGTGATCCTGGGCGTGCGCGCGATCGCCGCCCCGCTCGCCTGCGGCAATACGGTGATCCTGAAGTCGTCGGAAGTCTGCCCGGGGACCCATCGCCTGATCGGCCAGATCATGAATGACGCCGGGTTCCCGAAGGGGGTCGTCAATGTGATCTCGAACGCCCCCGCCGACGCTCCCAAGGTGGTGGCGGCGCTGATAGCCAATCCCGCGGTCAAGCGGGTGAACTTCACCGGCTCGTCCAAGGTCGGCAAGATGATCGCCAAGCTCGCGGCCGAGCATCTGAAGCCGGTGCTGCTCGAGCTTGGCGGCAAGGCGCCGCTCATCGTCCTCGACGACGCCGATATCGACGAGGCGGTCAACGCAGCGGTGTTCGGCGCGTTCGCGAACGCGGGCCAGATCTGCATGTCGACCGAGCGGCTCGTCGTCGACGCCAAGGTCGCCGACGCTTTCGTCGACAAGCTCGCCAAGCGTGCCGCGGCGCTGCCGAGCGGCGATCCGCGCGGCCATGTCGTTCTCGGCTCGCTGGTCAACATCGGCGCCGCTGAGCGGATGGACGAGCTCATCGCCGACGCGGTCGGCAAAGGAGCCAAAGTCGTCGCCGGGGGAAAACGCAACGGCGCGATCGTTGAAGCGACGGTCATCGACCGCGTGACGCCTTCAATGCGCATCTATCACGAGGAGTCGTTTGGGCCAGTGAAGCCGGTGGTGCGGGTTCAGGGCGAAGAGGAGGCGATCCGGGTCGCCAACGACACCGAATATGGCCTCTCGGCCGCGGTCTTCAGCCGCGACATCCAGCGCGCGCTCAACGTCGCAAAACGCATCGAGTTCGGGCATCTGCCACATCAACGGCCCGACGGTGCATGACGAGGCGCAGATGCCGTTCGGCGGCATGAAGTCGTCCGGCTATGGCCGCTTCGGCAGCAAGGCGGTGATCGCCGAGTTCACGGACCTGCGCTGGATCACGATCGAGGGGCCGCAGCACTATCCGTTCTGACGGGCGATCCGCCAAGATCAAAGCGCCGACCGTCATTGCGATGAGCGAAGCGACGAAGCAATCCAGCGATCGTAGGGCAGCGGCGGCGGCCCTGGATTGCTTCGCTTCGCTCGCAATGACGGCGTTGGTTCGATTCGAACGAAAAGCGCTCTAAGTGTTTAGTCCTGGCATTTGCTGGAGCGGGCTGATTTTGAATCGCTGCGGCTGCGAAGTCCAGGCATTGCAGATGAACTCGTATGGGGTGAGGCCTCGGAGAGTTTTGAGGCGTCTGGCGAAGTTATAGGCGTCGACGAAATCGCGCAGGTGGGTTCGCAGCTGGTCGTGGGTCTCGTAGAAGTAGCGTTTGACGGTCGCGTCCTTGATGGTGCGGTTCATTCTTTCGACTTGCCCATTGGTCCATGGATGCTTGGGCTTTGTCAGCCGATGATCGATGTCGTTCTGGGCGCAGGCGTATTCGAAGGCGTGCGCCCAAACGAGCTCTCCAGCTTCCAGGGCGGCCTTGATGTCCGTGGCCGCCGAGCTCGTATTGCCTGGCGTGGTGAAGTGGGTTCCGTTGTCGGTGAGGACGGTATGGACCTTATAAGGGACGGCGGCGATCAAGCGGCGCAGGAAGTCCCCCGCGGTGCGACGCGCCACCTTCTGGTGCATCTCGACGAAGGCGAACTTCGACGTTCGGTCGATGGCGACGAGCAGGTAGAGCTTGCCTTGCGCAGTTCGAACCTCGGCGATGTCGAGATGAAAATAGCCGATCGGATAGGGCTTGAATTTGCGTTTGGCCGAGGCTTCGCCTTCGACCTGCGGCAGCCGGGAGATCCCATTGCGTTGCAGACACCGGTGAAGGGATGAGCGCGTCAGATGCGGGATGGTGGGTTGCAGAGCGTACAGGCAGTCGTCGAGGGGCAGCAAACTATGCCTTCGGAATGCAACGACGACGGCCTCTTCCTCTGCTGACAGGACTGTCGATCTGGGCTCCTTCGGTCCTGTCGGCAGATCGGAAACGGAGGACCGCGCTTTCCACTTGGCGATCGTCTTCGGGTTGACGCCGTAGCGCTTCGCAAGCCCCCTCAGGCTCTCTTGATGGTGTGGACGGCGCTCGCACCGATCCTCCCGCGATGAAAGAGGCGTGGCAGATTGGCGCTGTCGAAGATGCCTCAAAGGAGAGCCGCAATGGGCAAGGCTAAGGTTGACTTGAACTCGGTGACGACGGTGGGCCTCGATCTGGCGAAACAGGTCTTCCAGATTCACGCGGTGGATGTTGACGGCAGGATCGTCATCGCCTCCGCCTTGCGCCGCAAGGACGTGTTGTCTTTCTTCAGCTCTCTACCGCCCTGCGTCATAGGTTTGGAAGCCTGCGGTTCAGCCCATCATTGGGCTCGCGAATTGGTCAAACTCGGTCACGACGCCCGGCTGATGCCGCCCAATTACGTCAAGGCTTATGTCCGTCGTCAAAAGAATGATGCCGCTGACGCGGCAGCGATTTGCGAAGCGGTCACTCGACCTTCAATGCGGTTCGTGCCGATACGATCAGTCAGCAACCAAGCCATACTCATGTGTCACAAAGTGCGTGAACTTCTGGTGTCTCAACGCACACAACTCGTCAACGCATTGCGCGGCCATCTGGCGGAGGTCGGCATTATTGCCGCCCAAGGACCGAATGGAGCCTACGCGTTGGCAGCAGCGATTTTGGAGGGGGATAGCTCCATCCCGCTCTGCGTGCGGGATGCGCTCGCGCCGATCATCCGTAAGCTGCAGGCACTCAACGATGAGATCGCCGCGAGCGACCGCGTCATTATCGGACTGGTGAAGACTGACGCCAACGCCAGACGTCTGATGAGCGTTCCTGGGATCGGCCCGATAACGGCCTCTGCGATCGCCGCGAGTGTCCAGGATGTCGCCGCCTTCTCCGGCCCTCGGGAGTTCGCAGCGTTCCTCGGATTGGCGCCAAGACAGAACTCCTCTGGCGGTAAGGAGCGCCTCGGACGCGTGTCAAAAATGGGAAACCGATATCTCCGAAAACTGTTGGTCGTCGGCGCCCATGCTGTCCTCTTCCATCGAAAGGCTCATCAGGATGGGCTCAGAATGTGGGCGGCGAAGCTTATGGAAACCAAACCATTCAAGCTTGTCGCGGTAGCGCTGGCAAACAAGCTCGCAAGGATCGCCTTCGCCGTCATGCGCGATGGCTCCATCTACGGGAGCGCCATGGCGGGATAGCCCGGCGGCTCGATCATTAGGCGATCACCGAATCGGGGGTGACTACGTTGTGATGCGAACGCACGAGGATCGGTTCGTGAAGCCTGCAGCATAGTCGGAGCGCGAAGCTCGTTCTCTTGATCAGGCAAACGAACCAGCGGAAACCATCAGGGCCAGCGGGCGATGTCCCGCGCCAAAAGGCCGAAGACATGACCGCACCCGCGAACCTCGCATTACGGCAAACAACCCTTGATCTGCGAGCGCCGTCCAGACATGACTATGCTGTATCGCTCGACGGACCGCCTCTGTCGTTGTGGCGCTCCCGTGTAGAATCTGTCCCATAGCGCATCCTTCGAATCACTCGATAATGCCCCATCAAAGTCTGGGACGAAACATCTAAGCGAGGGCGAGGCGGATCATCTGGTAGGAATAAGGCGGGAGCCTCGCGGTGATGCGCCCGTCCTTGACCTTCGCGCCCGAGCCGGCCTTCGGCGCGACGGTCATGGGCTTCTTCAGCGTGTTGACCGCTTCGAGGTCGGCGTTCGTCATCACTTGGTGATCCATGACCCTCGCGGCGGCGAAACCCTGGAGGTCGACCTCGAGGTCGAGCGCTTCGCTCCCGCGCCGGTTGACGGCGAAGAGGGTCAGCGTCCTGCCGGCCTCGTCGTGGACGCCGGCGATGTCGAGATAGGGCACGTTGTCGGCGACCTGAGAATCATAGCCCGGGGATCGGACGCTGAGCTGAAGCGCATCGCCGCGCCCGTAAACGGAGGCGAAATAATAGGGATAAAAGATTGTCTGTCGCCACGCCGCGCCGCCGGGCTCGGTCATGATCGGGGCGATCACGTTCACAAGTTGGGCGATGCAGGCTATTCTCACCACGTCGGAGCGGCGAATGAAGGTGTTGAGAATGCAACCGACCTGGAGAGCGTCCTCGAAATTATAGATGTCCTCGAGCAGCCGCGGCGCATGCGGCCAGCCCTTGGCCCCGCCTAGGATCTCGCGGTCCTGAGCGTTGGAATGATACCAGACGTTCCATTCGTCGAAAGAAATCGTCACCCGCTTGCGGCTGCGTTTTCGCGCCCGGACGAATTCGATCGTCGAGGCGATGGCGTTGATATAGGCGTCGAGCTTGGCGTTGAGCGCGAGGTATTCGGCGGTGTTCTTGCCGCGATTGGCGAAATACATGTGCAACGAAATGTGGTCGACCGCATCATAGGTGTGCTCGAGGACGACGCGCTCCCACTCGGGATAGGTCTGCATGTCCGAGTTCGACGAACCGCAGACGATGAGCTCGAGCGACTTGTCGAAGGCCCGGAGCGTCTTCGCCACTTCGTTGGCGAGGCGGCCGTACTCGTCGGCGGTCTTGTGGCCGACCTGCCATGGACCATCCATCTCGTTGCCGAGGCACCAGTGCTTGACCCCGAACGGCTCGGCGCGGCCGTGTTTCTTGCGCAAGTCGCCCCAGGCGCTGCCGGTCGGACCGTTGACGTATTCGACGAAATTGCGCGCCTGGTCGAGCCCGCGCGAACCGAGATTGATCGCCAGCATCAATTCCGCGCCGGCGGCGTCGCACCACTTGGCGAACTCATGCACGCCGACCGCGTTGGACTCGGAGGTATGCCAGGCGAGGTCGAGCCGTGTCGGCCGATCCTGGCGCGGACCGACCCCGTCCTCCCAATTGTAGGCCGAAACGAAATTGCCTCCAGGATAGCGCACGATCGGGACCTTCAGTTCCCGAACCAGTTCGATGACGTCCTTGCGCATTCCGTCGGCGTTCGCGCTTTTATGATCGGGTTCGTAGATGCCGGTGTAGATCGCGCGGCCGAGGTGTTCGAGAAACGCGCCGTACAGGCGGTCGTCGATTTTCGCGATCCGGTAGTCCCGATTGGCGGTAACCGACGCGCGCATGTCCCCTCCGCATAATATCAAGAAGTTCGATATATAGGACCCGCTTCCGCGCGCCGCGTCAAGCCGCGCCAGATAATTGACGGAAGGGTCCTTTTGCCACGGAAATGCTGGAAGACCGGCCGGCCGGAGCGTCGTTTGGGGCGGCGGCGCAAGCGGCCCCCTCCACGGTTCAGTATCAAGTTCGTTGATTGAAAGCGCTTGGCGCCCTGCGTTTTCATCGCTACCATTCCGCGGCGAGGCTTCCCGAAGGCGCAATTCCGGAGCCGGGAAGCCGCCAGGTCATTTTTGGGAGGAAGTCGAGATGATCCGCAAAATCTTGTACGCGACCCTGGCCAGCGCGGCGTTGACCGTCGGCGCGGCGCGAGCCGAAGACACCATCGTCTGGTGGGATTTCCTGAGCGGCGGCGACGGGGTCCGCATGAAGGCGATGCTCGACGAGTTCAATAAGGAGCACGCTGGCAAGGTCAAGATCGACGCGACGACGTTCGAATGGGGCGTTCCGTTCTACAGCAAGGTGCAAACCTCAGCGGCCGTCGGCCAGGGGCCGGACGTGATGACCTACCATGAGTCGCGTATGCCGCTTGGCATCTCGACCGGCTCGCTGAGCCCGATCACGCCGGAGGAGCTCGCTGCGTCCGGCATCAAGGCGAGCGACTTTGGTCCCGCGAACTGGAAGGCGGCTCAAGGGACGGACGGCAAGCAATATGGCGTGCCGCTCGATATTCATTCGATCATTCTCTATTACAACAAGGACCTTCTCAAAAAAGCCGGCCTGCTCGGCGACGACGGCAAGCCGAAGGGGCTCGACGGCGCCGCCAATTTCGATGCGGCCTTGGCCAAACTAACCACCAAGGATGTCGCAGGGCTTTCCGTCCCGGACGACAACGCGTCCGGCTGGCGCATCTTCTACACGCTCTTGAACCAGCAGGGCGGCGAGTTCCTCAAGGACGGCAAGTTCCTCGACGGCGACAATCTGGACAAAGCGACGACGGCGCTCGCCGAAATGAACAAGTGGGTCAAGAACGGCTGGACGCCCGCCAAGACCGAGTATCCGGCCTCGATCGCCCTCTTCACCGCAGGCAAGGCGGCGATGCACATCAATGGCGTCTGGGAAGTGCCGACCATGGTCGACCTCGCCAAGAAGGGCCAGCTGTTCGACTGGGGCGCGATCCAGATTCCGGTCTTCTACGATCACCCCGCGACGTGGGCGGACTCGCACTCGTTCGCCATTCCCGACCGCAAGGGCAATCCAGTCGATGCCGCCAAGCGAAAGGAGGTGCTCGACGCCGTCCACTGGTTCAACCAGCACTCGCTGGAATGGGCGGGCGGCGGCCACGTGCCGGCGTTCCTGCCGGTGCAGGAGAGTGCCGAATACAAGGCGCTCAAACCCAATTCGGACTATTCGTCGCTGGCGAAGACCGCCGTCTTCGATCCGGTGTCGACCTTGGCCGGCGTGGCCTCCCCGGTCTATGACGCGGCGGGCAACTACGTCGTGCCGGCGATGAGCGGCGAAATGTCGCCCGCCGACGCCGCCAAGCAGATGCGCGACGATCTTCAGAATCATGCCAAATAGGGATTAGCTTCCGCTGACCCCGGCCGCCTCCTCCTGGCGGCGGCCGGCGCCCAGCTGAGCCCGAGCCGAGGCCTCAAATTGATCGTCAAGAGCAGGCGCAACGAGATTGCGGTCGCTTACGCTCTTATGGCGCCGTTTATCATCATTTACGGCGTGATTTTCATTTGGCCGACGATCAAGATGGTCGAGCTGAGCTTCACGGACGCGCCGCTGATCGGCGAGGGCGCGTGGGTTGGATTCAAGAACTTCTGGCGCCTGCAATCGGATCGGCTGTTCTGGACGGCGGTCTGGAACACCATCTACTTTGTGCTGCTCTCGGTCATCCCGAGCACCCTCATTGGCCTTGTCGTTGCGCTCGCGGTCAACCGGCTGAAAGGTTGGGTGCAAAGCGTCGTTCTCGCGGCTTTTTTTCTCCCCTACATCCTGCCGGTCTCAGTGGTGTTCCGCATCTGGAGTTGGATGTTCGACAAGGACTTCGGCATTGCGCAATACGCGATCACGCCGTTCACCGGAGGTCAGCATGTTTCGGTGTTCCGTACGCTTCCCCTGTTCATGCCCGCGGTCGCATTCGTCACGATTTGGTGGCTCTTGGGCTTCAACGTGCTGCTGTTCATCGCCGGTTTGCGCAACATTTCGAGCGAGATCTATGAAGCCGCCGAGCTGGACGGGGCCGGCCGCTGGACCCAATTTCGCCGCATCACTTGGCCGTTGATCTGGCCGGTGACCGCGCTCGTCCTGACAATTCAGCTCATCCTTCAGCTCAAGATTTTCGATCAGGTCTATTTGTTCGCTGCGAACGTTCGCACCGACGCGACGATGGTCATGGTGCAATATATTTTGAAACAGGGATTCCAGTTGAACAAAGGCGGGCTGGCTGCGGCCGCGTCGCTCGTCCTCTTCCTCGTCATTGTCGTGCTGTCGGTGCTGCAGTTTCAACTCCTGCGCGCGCGAGGCGGACGATGAGCGTGACTGCCGGGAGCTTCGATCCTCCGGCGACGGTCGCCGCGCGACGCATGGCCCGCCTCCGCCATTGGGATATTGGCGGCCTCGTTTTCACCTTGGTCACGCTATTCCTCGCAATTCTGTGGGCCTTTCCCCTCTATTGGGGGCTCGTGACGACATTCAAGCCGGAGTACGAGGTCGTGCGTCCCGGCGTTGGACTGTGGCCGGAACATTTCACCCTGGAGGCCTACGTCCATGTGCTGACACGAACCGAGATCGGACTCTGGTACATAAACTCACTCATCACCTCGCTCGCCGTAACGGTGATCGTCGTCGCCATGGCCGCCGGCGCGGGCTACGCAATCTCGCAGCTGAGCTTTCCTGGCCGACGATTCTTCTGGTGGATGATTCTGGCGAGCTTCATGGTTCCGATCCAGCACGGATTGGTCGTCAACCACTTCATCCTGATGAACCAGTTCCACTTGATCAACACGCTGCCGGGCGTTGTCCTTCCTCAGCTAGTAGCCCCGGTCACGGTGATGATTTACAAGCAATTTTTCGATTCGGTGCCGAAGGACTTTCGCGAGGCGGCGGTCGTCGACGGCGCCACTGAATTCCAGCTCCTGTTTCGAATCTATCTGCCGATGAACTGGGGCATCACGACCGCGCTCGCCATCATCACGTTCATCGGCGCATGGAACGTCTTTCTCTGGCCGTTCGTCGCCGTGAACACCGAAGACAAAATGAACATCACCGTCGGCATCACCCAGGTTCACGACGCATTCGGCGTCAGCTACGCGCGGGATCTCGCCGTCGCCATGCTCGCCGCGCTGCCGGTCGCGCTCGTCTACCTCATATTCCAACGGCGGGTGACGCAGGCGATCATGCTGTCGGCAGGGATCAAGGGATGAGCGCCGTGGGCGCGAAGAATGGGGGCAGCGCCGCGCCTCATGTCGAATTGAGGCGGGTGACGAAGCGCTACGGCGCGGTCACCGCGATCACCGATCTCAGCCTCACTGTGGAGAAGGGGTCGTTCACCGCGCTGCTCGGCCCATCCGGCTGCGGCAAGTCGACGCTCTTGAGGATGATCGCCGGATTGGAAGAGATCACCGCCGGGCAGTGCTTCATCGACGAGGTCGACGTGACCGATATGCCGCCGGCGCAGCGGCGCATCGCCATGGTGTTCCAGTCCTACGCGCTCTACCCGCATATGACGGTGAGGCAAAACATCGCCTTCTCGCTCTCGGTCGCCGGCCAGCCGAAAAAGGTCCAGAACGAACGCGCGCTCGAAGTCGCGCGCATCCTGCAGCTCGAGTCCTATCTCGACCGCCGTCCGGCGGAGCTTTCCGGCGGCCAGCGCCAGCGGGTCGCGATCGGTCGCGCGCTGGTGCGCAAGCCCGAGGTCTTCCTGTTCGACGAGCCTTTGTCCAATCTCGACGCCAAGCTGCGCGTGCAGATGCGCCTTGAGCTCGCGAAGCTGCACGCCGATCTCGGCACGACGATGATCTACGTGACTCACGACCAGACGGAGGCGATGACTCTCGCCGACAAGATCGTCGTTCTCGACAAGGGCGTGATCTCACAGGTCGGCTCGCCGCTCGAGCTTTACAACGCGCCCGCGAACAAATTCGTCGCCGCCTTCATCGGTTCGCCGGGCATGAATTTTTTCGGCGTCGACCTTACCGGCGTCAACGGCCGCGCGGCGAGCGTCGTTCTGCCGGGCGGACGAAAGGCCGAGGTGGCGGTGAGCGCGAGCGTGGCCGGCTTGCCCACGGCCGAACTCGGCGTTCGCCCCGAGCATCTCACCCTCGTCGAGCCGGGCGACGCCGCTGCTTTCACCGGCACGGTCAGGATCGTCGAGCATCTTGGCAATTCCACGCTCGTGTATGTCGCAACGCCGGCCGGAGAACTCATCGTCGAGGGCGAAGGCGACCTGAAAATGAAATCCGGAGAACCGGTCGGCCTCACGCTCAGCGAAGCCCACGCGCATCTCTTCCGCGCGGACGGCGTGACGCTCTGACCTCCGCGATGGCGACGACGTTCCCGGAGCAGTCACGTCTCGGTCGTGAGCCTGAGCACGATGTCCTGGTCGTAGTTGCCGAACCCGCGCCCGAAAATATTGACTCCCCCTGGATGGCGGGCGTCAGGTTTCACCTCGATCCGGAGCCGGATCGAGTGGTGGGCGGAGATGTCGAGATCCTTGGGCGTCAGCGAGGAGATTTTGACGCCGTCGACGAATGCGCCGTCGGGCGTCACTCTCCAGCTCTTCAGCATGCCGTATTGGCTGCCCTTAAGCTTCCACCAGTCGGGTGTGTAAAGACCGCGGTGATCGCCGAAATCGCCCGGGCTGGTCCAGACGCCGAGTTCGCGGCCATTGACCGCGACGGTGATGTCGGACGGCCAGTTCGGCGGCGCGCCAGGCGCCTCGGAGGAAAGCTCGAGCGAGAACTCGAGCGCAGTGACCGCCCTGCCGACCAGCCGGGCGTTATTGGGAAACTGATACTCGACAAAGCCTTGGGTGAACCACATAAGGCCGGCATTCATCCGGTCCGGATCGAGGAAAGTCCCCGGCACGTCGAGCAGCCCGATGATCCCCTGCGGCGAGCACAGGCCGCAAGGAGCGCTCACTTCGCAGCTCGTATAGAGCCCGATCGGCATCGCGACCTCGATGGCGTTGGCATTGACGCCGCGGACGTCGTCGCGAAACATCACCAGCACCTCGTCGAAGGCGGAGAAGCAGAGCTTCTGGTTGCCTTTCCGCCCTTTCTGGGTCTCCGTTCGGATGAGGCCGGCATTGGCGAGGATCTGAAGATTGGACGACACGGTCGATTGAGGCAGGTTCAGGGCCTCGGCGATGTCGTTGACGTTGACCCCGGGCCGCCGATGCAACAGACGCAATATTCGCGCCCGCGAGAGCGAAGCCAGGCCATGCACCACGTCCGGCCGCTCCACGGGATCGATCACCAGGAAATTGCGCGACATTCTCCGTCCTGCCCGCCCTCGCGGATTTTGTATCAGCTTTTCGGATATTTGGATAATTCGCGCCGTTCAGCTCTATCCGGAGCCAACCATGCGCGCTGACGCCCCCGGTCGTCGCGCCACGCTGACGCTCGACGGGCTCTGGGACTTCGAATTCGAGGGGCCAACGGCGCGGCGCGGCGGCGAGGGCCATACGATTCGCTCGCCCGGGATTTGGCAGGCCCAGTTTCCGGCGCTGCGCAACGCGCAAGGCACGGGACGATACCGGCGCGGCGTCCAAGTTCCGCCGGGCTGGGCGGGGAAACGCGTCGTTCTCGTCTTGGAGGGCGTGTTCCACGAATCGGTGATCCTGGTCGACGAGGTCGCGGTCGCAGTTCATGGCGACGGCTGGACCCCGATCGAGGTCGACCTCACAGCGGCGCTCGACGGCGAGACCTCGTTCGTGCTCGGCGTCGACGCGCGCGTTCCCGACGATCGGAACGGCGGCCAATTCAGCCAGTCGCTTGCCGGCAAGCAGGACTGGTACGGGGACCAGGGCGGAATCTGGAAGCCGGCGCGTCTCGAAGCGCGCGATCCCGTCCATGTTCGCGAGCTTGCAGTCCGATCCTCCTACGACCTCGCGCGGGGGATCGTCATTGCGAAAGGAACGCTCTCGAGCGCCGCCCCGACAATCATTCGTCTGACGATCTTCCGGCTAGGAGAGGCGGTGGCGCAGCACGACTTCGCACTTCGTTCGCCGGAGTTCGAATCCGAGGTCGAAGTCGCCAATCCTCACCCGTGGTCGCCGGATGCGCCCAACCTCTATGATCTCGCGGTCGAAGTCGTCCATGAGGGTCGGGTCGTCGATCGAGCGGAACGGCCGATCGGGTTCCGGCGGCTCGAGGCCAAGGACGGACGCCTCGTCCTGAATGGAGAGCCCTTCACCATGTTCGGCGCCCTCGATCAGGACTGGCATCCCGAGGAGGAATGCCGCCCGCCGAGCGCCGAGTTCCTCGAGCAGCGCTTCGCCCGCGCCAAAGCGATGGGATTGAACACGCTGCGCTGCCACGTCAAGATTCCGGACCGGCTCTATTTCGATCTCGCCGACCGGCTTGGACTCATCGTCTGGCTCGACATGCCCTACATGCAGTTCCTGGCGCCGGCGACGCGCGAGGCGCTGCGAAGGGTGTTCCGGACCACCGTCGCGACCCACGGCCATCATCCCTCGATCTCTATATGGACGCTCTTCAACGAGGGGTGGGGGATCGATCTCGACGACAATCCGGACGACCGGCGGTGGCTGATCGAGACCTTCGACGCCATGAAGGCGCTCATCCCCGAGAGCCTGCTCGTCGACAATTCGCCCTGCTTCCCGCGCAATTATCACCTCAAGACCGACATCGAGGATTTCCACTGGTATAACGGCTTCCCCCACCAGAACGAGGCGTTCGCGGCGACGACGCGCGCCTTCGCGGCCCGGGCGGCCTGGACCTTCTCGGCGCATGGCGACGCCGAGCGGCGCGGCGATGAGCCGCTGATCTGCTCGGAGTTCGGCGTCTGGGGACTGCCTCATCCGAGTGAGCTCCTGGCGACGGACGGCGGCGAACCGTGGTGGTTCGAAAGCGGACACGACTGGAACCTGGGCAGCGCCTACCCGCATGGGATCGAGACCCGCTTTCGGGACGCCAGGCTCGAGCCGATCTTCGGCGACCTCGACGGCTTCGTCAGCGCGGCGCAGGACCTCCAGTATCGGGCGCTCAAGCGCCAGATCGAGACGCTGCGCTGGGAGCGGACGATCTCCGGCTATGTCATTACCGAGCTCAACGATACTCAGTGGGAATCGAACGGCCTTCTGGACGTTCAGAACCGCCCGCGCGCTTTCGCCGACCGGCTGGCCGACCTTCAACGGCCGTGGCTCATCATCGCGCGGACGCCCCGCACGGCGGTTCGCGCCGGCGAGCGTTTCGATGTTTCGGTGCGGCTCGCAGGCGCCGACAAATTGCCGGAGGGCGCGCGGCTCAATTGGCGCTTCGCCGGCAAGAGCGGCGCGGCCGCGCTTGGACCCGAGCCGACGACAATTGCGCTCGTCGCAGGGATCGTCGATGCGATCACCATCGTCCCGCTCGAGCTCGAGGCGCGCGACGGCGGCGGACGCGTGCTGTCGCGCAACGTGCTTGAACTCTGCATTGTCCCGGCGCTTGGCGGCGCCGCGCCGTCGCTGTTCCCGATCGACGGCGCCGCCTGGGAGACGCTCGCCGCGATCGGCTGGCCGAACCGCGCCGCGACGCCCGAGGAGGCGGCGATCGTGCTGGCGACGCGGCTCACGACCGCCCTTCGGGCGTCGCTCCTCGCCGGCCGCAAGGCGTTGCTGATCGCCAATTCCGCCGACGCACTCATCGACCCGCGGCGGAAGCTGCCCCTCAACGACCGGCACAACTTCCCCTCGATGCTGATCAGGGAGCGCGCGGGGACGCCGTGGGACGGGCAGTGGATGGGCGCATTCGCCTGGCGGCGCACCAATGGGCCCTGGTCTGGGCTGCCCGGCGGCCCGATGCTCGACGAGCACTGGAGCGGACTTCTGCCCGACCATGTCCTGACCGGCTTTCCCTCAACCGCCTTCGGCGGCCTGGTCGATTCCGGCGTCGCCGTGGGCTGGCTGCACCATGCCGCGGCGTTTTCGAAGCGCAGCTTCCTCGGCAAGGCCTGGCTCACCGTTTCGACCTTCAACCTGACCTCGACCGAGGCTGTCCAGAACCCGCTCGCGCCGCATCTCCTAAAGGCGCTGGCGGAGAGCTGATGGGGCGGCGAACCTGTCTTGCTGTCCCGCCACCGCCGCGCTACAAAGATTGGGAAAAGCTTTTCTCACCCCGCCAGGGCGAGCAGGCTCTTTCAACGATAACAATGCATTCGTCATCATTCCCGGGAGGACCTCATGACCACACGGAGGACTTGCGGCGCGCTCGCCGCCACGCTGATCGCCTCGTCAGCCTTTGCGACGTCCGCTTTCGCCGATGCGATGACGATGTGGGTGCGGGCCAGCGGAACCAACGCCGCAGCGCATCTCGTCGATCTCTGGAACTCGACCCATGCCGACAAGATCGAACTCACCACCATCCCCGACAATCAGATGGTCACCAAGCTCGCGACCGGCGTGCAGGCCGGGGACGTGCCCGACCTGGTGTCGTTCGATCTCATCTATATGCCCGATTTCATGAAGGCCGGCTTCCTTGTCGACCTCACGGCCGACCTTAAGGCAAACCCGAACTACGCTTCCGTCGCCCAGGCCTACAAGGACATCGCGACCTACGAGGGCAAGCTTTACGGCGCGGGCTTCACGCCGGACGTGTCGATCCTGGTGTGGAACAAGGATCTGTTCAAGAAGGCAGGGCTCGATCCCGACAAGCCGCCGCAGACGGTCGGCGAGATTCACGAGGACGCGAAGAAGATCCGGGCGCTCGGGCCCGACGCCTACGGCTTCTATTTCTCGGGCGCGTGCCCCGGCTGCAACATCTTTGCCACGTCTCCGATGATGGTGGCTGCGGGCTCGAAGATGCTGCCCGCCAACGGAAACGACGACGCGCTCACCGGCGACGGCGTCAAGGACGTGCTCGAAACGTTCAAGGAGATGTGGAGCGAGGGTCTTGTGCCAAAGAGCGCGCAGACCGACAACGGCGCGAATTTCACCGGCGAGTTCAAGACCGGCAAGATCGGCATCCAGGGCACGGGCGGCTTCCTGCTCTCCGAGCTCAAGAAGGACGTGCCGAACCTCAACTTCGGCGTCACCTTCCTACCGGGAGTCAAGGCCGGGCAAGTCTCTTCCTTCGTCGGCGGCGACGTCGTCGCGATCCCGGTCGGGTCCAAGCATGTTCCGCTCGCCAAGCAGTTCATCGCCTGGGAGCTGACCGACGAAGCCCAGCTCGAGGGGCTCGCCAAGAACAACATCGTGCCGTCGCGGCCCGCGCTCGCCGACAACAAATATTTCGCCGCCGATCCGCGCGTCGTCGTGACCGCCAAGGCGATCGGCGTCGGGTATGTGCCGTGGGTCTTTCATTTCGCCGACATGGTGAACTCGGACTCGAGCCCGTGGATCAACATGTTCCAGCGCGCGATCTTCGACGGCGATGTCGACGGGGCGATCAAGGAGGCGCGTGAGAAGATGAAGGAGATCGCTGGCCAATAGCAGCCTTCCTCCTCATCGATGCGACGAAGTCGAACCCTTCCGCAATGGCCGGGCTGGCTGTTCATGGCGCCAGCCCTGCTGTTCGTCGGGGTGTTCGTGGCGATCCCGCTCGGCCAACTGGTCGCCGTATCGCTGACCGACAGGTCGCTGCTCGGCGGCGGCAAATTCATCGGCTTGGCCAACTATTGGCGGATCTGGAACAACTCGAGCTTCTGGCGCGCGCTCGAGTTCACCGCCAAATACACGCTTGTGCTGACGCCGATCCTGATGGGCCTCGGATTTGCGCTCGCGCTGCTCACGGTCGAGAACACGCCGCTGAAGCGGCTCACCCGCACCATCGCTTTCCTCCCCGTTGTGATCGGCCTGTCGAGTTCGAGTCTCTTGTGGTTCTGGCTCCTCGACGAACAGGTTGGGCTCTTGAACAAACTCCTGGTCGACCTGCGCCTGATTCACGAGCCGATCGTCTGGTTCGCCACCGCGGACCTCGCCTTCTGGGCGGTCGTGATCTCGATCACCTGGAAAGTCGTCGGTTTCGGCATGGTGCTGTTCATCGCCGGAATCCAGTCGATCAATCCCGACATCCTCGAGGCCGCGCTGATGGACGGCGCGAGCTACTGGGGGCGCGTCCGGCTCATCATTCTGCCGCTGACCCGCCGGGTGTTGCTTCTGACGACGCTCGTGAGCGCGATCGGCTCGATGCTGGCCTTCGATCAGTTCTACATCATGACCTCCGGGGGACCGCGGGGCCAGACGTTCACTGCCGTCTATTGGATCTACCAGAACTCGTTCATCTCGTTCAAACTCGGCTATGGCGGCGCGCTGTCGATCGTTCTGACGCTCATCATCCTCGTTTTCTCGACCATGCAGATCGCGCTCACCGCCAGGAGCGCTGAGACATGACCGCGGCCGCGCTGACGAGCGAGTCCGAGCGGGCGATTTCCGCGCCGCGCGGCGGGCGCGCGGCTCCCGGCGTCTATCTCGCAACCGCCGCTTGCGTCGCGGTGATCGCGATCATGGCCGCGCCGATGGCGCTCTCCTTCCTCGCCTCGATCAAGACCGCGGCCGATGCTTCGGCGGTCCCCCCGCATTATTTGCCGCAGGCGCTGAGCTTCGAGAACTACGCCAAGGTCGTCAATTTCCAGGCAGGCCTCGCCGCCTATGTGAGCAATTCCGGACTGGTCGCGCTGATGACGATCGCAGCCTGCATCGTGCTCGCAGCGCCGGCCGGCTACGGTCTGGCGCGCTTTGCGATGCGCGGCAAGGAGGTCGCGTTCCTCGGTCTGCTCGCGCCCATCATGATCCCTTATCAGGCGCTGCTCACGCCGCTCTACCTCGACTTCGCGAGGGTCGGCCTCGTCAATACCCATCTCGGGCTCGCGATCGTGCATACCATCCTGCAGCTGCCTTTCTCGGTCTTCCTCATGCGCAACAGCTTCGAGGCGATCCCGCGCGAGATCGAGGAGGCGGCGATGGTTGACGGCTGCTCGGCCTGGAAGCGGTTCACCCGCGTCTTTCTGCCCCTGGCCGTGCCTGCGATCGTGACCGTGGCGCTGTTTGCGTTCATCAACTCGTGGAACGAATTCCTCGCCGCGCTCATCTTGATGAACCGGGAGACCTCCTTCACGGTCCCGATCCTCCTGGTCAGCGTGCGCATCGGCAATCACGGCGCGGTCGACTGGGGCGCTCTGCAGGCGAGCGTCGTCATATCGATCATTCCCTGCCTTGTGGTCTATCTTGCCTTGCAGCGCTACTACGTCTCGGGCCTGCTCTCGGGCGCGGTCAAATGAGCAGCGCCGCGGACGACGCGATTGCCCGCGGCGGCGAGCGTCCGGGGCGCCCTGCGCTCACCATCCGCGACGTCGCGCGTCTCGCGGGCGTCTCCATCGGCACCGCCTCGAAGGCTCTGAACGCCAACGGACGCTTGAGCGCAGAGACGCGCGGCAGAGTTCTTCGCGTCGCAAGTGAGATCGGCTATCGGCCGAACGATCTGGCGCAGAGCCTGCACCGCGCACGCTCGATGACCGTCGGCATTCTCTCCAACGACAGCTTCGGGCGCTTCGCCTTTCCCATCGTCGAGGCGCTTGAGCGGCGCCTGTCCGATCACGGCATCGCCGTCTTCATGTGCAACGCCACCGACGACCCGTTACGCGAGCGGCGGCATATCGAGCAATTGCTTGGCAAGCGCGTCGATGGCCTCGTGGTCACCGCGCGACGGGCCGACAAGCGTGAGCCAATCGAGCCTGTGGCGCGCGGATTGCCGGTCGTCTACGTCTACTCGCAGGTCGAAAGCCTCGACGCCGTGTGCCTGCTTCCGGACGACAAGGGCGGAGCGGCGCTGGCGGTCAAACACCTCGCCGCGCTCGGCCGCAAGCGCATCTTTCATATCACCGGGCCTGAGCGCTTCGAGGCGGTGCGCCTGCGCGAGGCAGGGTATCGCGAGGCGCTCGCCCAAGCCGGGCTGGCCGCGCAGGCGGAAGAGTGTCTGGCCGGCGATTGGTCGGAAGCCTGGGGGCGCGAGGCGACCCAGCGCCTGTTCGAGCGCCGGCGGCCGCCGCCGGACGCGCTCTTTTGCGGCAACGACCAGATCGCCCGCGGCGCGATCGAGGGACTGCGCGACCTGGGCCGCTCCGTGCCCGCCGAGGTCGCGGTCGTGGGCTTCGACAATTGGGAGGTCATGGCCAAGGGCGCCCGGCCGCCGCTCACCAGCGTCGACATGAATCTCGACGCGCTCGGGCGCGAGGCCAGCGCTCTGCTCCTCGAGATGATGGCGGGCCGCAGGCTCGCGGGCGTGCGTCGGATGCCCTGTTCCCTGGTGGTGAGAGAGTTCGTGCGGCGCGCTCACGAAACGAAGTTTGGCGGGAGAATTGAACGCATGACTCGTCGCGGCTATTCCCCGGTTCCGTTCGCGGAGGTCAAGCTGACTGGCCCTTTCTGGCGCGAGCGCCTCGAAACGGTGCTGACGCGCACCATCCCAAGTCAGCACGACAAGCTGGCGGAAGCCGGCATGCTTGAATCGCTGAAGCTGCCACAGCCGCCGCCCCCGCTCAGAATCCCACGCAACGGCCACGGCCTCAGCACGCAGATCTTCTGGGACTCGGACGTCGGCAAGTGGATCGAGGCGGCAAGCTACGCCCTCGCCCATCGGCGCGATGCCGACATCGAAGCGAAAATCGACGCCATCGTAGACGACCTCGCGCGCGCGCAAGCGCCCGACGGCTATCTCAACTGCTGGTACAACGGGCGCGAGCCCGAGAAGCGCTGGACCAACCTGCGCGACAACCACGAGCTTTACAACGCCGGGCACCTGCTCGAGGGGGCGATCGCTTACTTTCGGGCCACGGGACGGCGCAAGTTGCTCAATGTCATGGAGCGTTACGTCGATCACATCGCCGCGGTCTTCGGCCGCGGGGCAGGGCAGAAGCGCGGCTATTGTGGGCATCAGGAGATCGAGCTGGCGCTGGTCAAACTCTACCGCCTGACCGGCGATCGGCGCCGGCTCGACCTCGCCGCCTATTTCATCGATGAGCGCGGCCGCGAGCCGCATTACTTCACCGAGGAGGCGCTGGCGCGCGGCGAGGACCCGAAGGACTTCTGGGCTGGCACCTACGAGTACAATCAGTCCCATATCCCGGTGCGCGAGCAGAAGCGGATGGTGGGGCACGCCGTGCGTGGCATGTACATGGCCTGCGCCATGGCCGACCTCGCGTTCGAACTCGGCGACGAGGCGCTGAAACGCGCCTGCGAGGCGCTGTGGCGCGATGTGACGACGGCCCAGATGTATGTGACGGCCGGCCTCGGGCCGAAAGAGGCGAACGAAGGGTTCACCGAGCCCTACGACCTGCCGAACGAGACCGCCTATGCCGAGACCTGCGCATCCGTCGCCCTCGCCTTCTGGGCGCATCGCATGCTGCATCTGGAGTTGGACGGGGGTTACGCCGACATAATGGAGCTTGCGCTCTACAACGGCGCCTTGAGCGGACTGTCGCGCGAGGGCGCCCACTACTTCTACACGAATCCGCTCGAGAGCCGCGGCCAGCATCGGCGCTGGGCCTGGCACCGCTGCCCGTGCTGCACGATGAACGTCTCGCGACTGGTTGCGTCGGTCGCCGGCTATGCGCTCTCGGCGAGCGAGGACGGCGTCGCCTTCCACCTCTATGGCGGCTTCGAAACGACTGTCGTTTTGGCTGGCGTGAAGGTCGCGCTCAGGGAGGCGAGCGCCTATCCCTGGTCGGGCGAGGCAAGGGTCGAGATCGATCCCGAGGCGCCGGCGATTTTCGATCTCAAGCTGCGCATTCCCGGCTGGGCGAAGGGCGCGACCGCAGCCGTCAACGGCGAGGCGATCGCGCTCAAGCCGGTGAACGGCTACGCGAGCATCCGCCGACTATGGCGCAAGGGCGACGCCGTGACGCTCGACCTCAAGATGCCGGCCGAACGGCTCTACGCCCATCCGAACGTGCGCATGGACGTCGGGTGCGCCGCGCTCAGACGAGGCCCGTTGATCTATTGCGTCGAGGAGGCCGACAATCCCGGCGGACCGGTCCAGGCGCTCGCGCTGCCGCGCTCGGGCGCGCTCGACGCCGAATGGCGGAACGACCTCTTCGGCGGCGTCATGACGCTCAAGGCAAAGGCGAAACGGCTCGTTCCTGGCAAGGGCGCGGACGCACTTTATTCGACCGAGCCTCCCGCGGCCGAGGATGTGGCGCTCATCGCGCTGCCCTATCATCTCTGGGCCAACCGCGCGGTCGGCTCGATGCAGGTGTGGGTCGCCGAACTCGACGTGTGAGCGCAGCGCGGACATGATGGCTCTAGCTGTTCAAGGAGCGATAGCGGAACCTCTTCACGCCCATGACCCTGCTTTCGAGAAATCGATCGCTCTCTCGGTAGGAGATCGCATCGTCCAGGTGGAACTCGACCAGAGATACGCCGCGAAACCTTGCGGATTCGGTCGGTATTTGAACGGTCAAAATCGTATCGTCGGTCGATAGGCGGAAATTCTGGATCGGTCCGTCATCGACGCATATTCCGATCGTCATCGGGCTTGTTGCGCTGGCCCTAGGAACGGCGAGGTGAAGCTGCAGTTCTATGCGAAGACACCGCGAGGGCTCCTCGGGATAGGGCAACATCAGAACGCACTTGCTTTCGCGGCTCCAGATCACCCATTCCAAGGGGCTGCCCCATCCGGTCAAGAAGAATTTGCTCGGATAACCATCCGCGAAGCTCTCCGAGACCCATATCCATCCGTCTCCGCCGAACCCGCGCTGAACTGCGCCCTCGATAACGATATGCTCTTCGTCGATGACTTTTTGCCGCTCCGCAGCCTTGTCGCGGATGAGGTCGATTTGTCGCCCGTTCTCCTCCTCGATGAGCGCAAGCCTGGGGTCGACGGCATGGTTCCGCCGTTGCGTCGTCTCGAGACCCTCTACGGAAGCCGCCGAGCGCAAACGGGACGGAACGCCGGCAGACTGCGGTCCGGTCTTGCGCAGTGAGCACGCGTAGACCGGAACGGGCTGTGTCTTATCGTCATTGAAGCCGATTCGAGCCGCCGAGAGCGACTGGCGCAGGTCCAAACCTGCCGACTCGCCGGCCGCCGCAAACACAAGTTGGCCGCCAGGTTTGAGAACGCGAAAGATTTCGCGGAGCGCGAACGGGGCGATATCGGCTTCCAATTCGTGCGAGACCCAGATCGCGGCGTCGATCGACGCTGACGCTCTCGGAAGGTTGATCGAGGAACCATATTCAAACCGGCCGCGGGCGCGGTCATGGGTCTCCGAGAGAAGCGGCTTCTCGGCGGATATGATCACGTCGCTTCCATCGAGGACCCCATCGGGCAGTTCCGAGCCGATATCGGAGGGCGGATCGTCGAAGATGAGCAGAGCCCGATTTGCCGCGTCGCCGCCGAGGAGGGTCCGCGCCATCGCGACCGTTTCGCCCAACCGCATCGGCGAGGATCGGGTTTCCGCCGCGATCAGCTCCGCGGAGAGGCTTTCCGATTCCGCGATGATCTTTTTCGCGGCGTCCGCCACGGCGCTCGGGGAGTGTCCGCTCATGCATTCTGGCCCGCTCGTATGCCGCGGACACTCGACGAGCCAGGTCTTGGTGACGAACCAGCAGGCTTTGCAGCCCGACGTCTCCAAGTTGATGTTTTGTGGATAGCCAAAAAACTCGGCCGGCGTCGGGCCGAAGAGAACCACGCACCGGCCATGAACGGAGTGGGCCAGATGAACAAGGCCTCCTTCAGTATCAATGTGGCATAAGCCATGCTTTATCAGAAGGGCCGTCTCCTCGAGAGTCGTCTGTCCATTGAGGCAATGCGTGACGCCTTCTATCTTCTCTTCTTCAACGATGCCGAGTTGAATGACCTCGACGCCTTCGCTTCGAAGGAGCGAGACAATCCGTCCCCACTGCGGCAGCGAAAGATTCTTGGTCGAGCTATAGTCGGTCTTCCTTGTCCTGGTTGGCAGGAGTTTCGAATCGAAGCCGTGATGGACGGTGACGTAAGGCTTCGCCAGGAGCCTCGCGAGAACTCGAAGCGATTGCTTGCTCGGAAAAAAGGGTATCTCGTTCAGATTCCGGCGAGGCAAGTCGGAGGTTTCAAGACTTACGTTCATGGCTGACAGGCCAAGGCGGGCTGTTTCCCGAGAAAATGCGGAATTAAAATAAGGCCACCCCGCAGTTGTGCAATATCTGTCCAACATCGCTCTTAGGCTGGATCCAAACTCGATAGACTGAATATCTTTAGGTGAGATTCTCGACCCTCTGGGGATGACATACTGGACGTTATATTTCCACGTTATGATCAGATCGAAGACGGGTATATTACGAAGACGATCGACCAAGCCGAATACATGCTCTGTCACTGGGACGAGAGCATCGAATACGTAAGGATTGTGAGCTACGACTTCGCCGACGTTACTTTGGGCGGCGATTATGAACACATCACAGGCAAAACGTTCCGAGACGGGTCCAACAAGGTGAGTGGACTCCAAAAGGTCGCCGGTCCCCCCGCTAACCACCAGAGCCACCTGAATCCGATCCTTTCGATACCGCAACGGCTTGCGCAGAGCAGGATCGTTCTCGGCAAACCAGCGGGTCCAAGCGTAGAGTTCCCGGACTTTTGGCAGGTGCCAGCCGGCCCCGTACGCGGCTTCTCCCGCGGCGGGTTTTTTCCGGGACCTGAAGAGTTGCTTGACCCGGCGGCGAATGTAACGTTCGGCTGCTTTCGGCCAGTTCTGCAAGCCCCCAACCCGAGCCTGTTGTTCGCGCACCTGTTCTTGGAGTCGTTCCAGGTGATTGCGAAGTGCCGTGAACGTGCCGTGGCGAACGCCAATGAGCCGGTCCTGCCTGTTCTTTAGTTCAGCTTCCGCTTCATCGAGAACTTCCTTTATTCTTTTACTTTCCATCTGCAGCAATTGCCGGCGGATGAGAAAATCCTTCAACTCCGCATCGGTCGCGAACCCGGGATGATCCCCTTGTCTCTCGTTTCTTTGGACGGCACCGGAGGAAACCGCGTCCGGTTTGAGTTCCTCGTTCATGGCGACAGGTCGCTCTCAAGTCCAATCTCGGACCGGCTGCGGTTTGGGCGATCGTTTGCGCGGATCGGGAGCGACACTGGAAGTCTCATCGATAGGCGTCCGCAGTCTCGAGGTGGTTCCTCAGATAGAGCCTGAGGCCATCTTCAAGACGGGTGGATGGCGAGGCGTAGCCGACCAATCGCAGCTTTTCGATGCTTCCACATGTATAATACTGATATTTTCCCCGTAACGCGGGCGGGAGATCGATGAACTCAACGTTAGGGGCGACGCCCATTTCCGCAAACATGATCTTCGCCATTTCCAGGAACGATCTCGCTGTTCCCGAACCGACATTGTAGAGGCCGGAGTGCGCGCCCGGTTCCTGAAGCGCCCACAGCGCCGCTCGGACACAGTCGCCGACCCAGACAAAATCACGCAACTGGCCGCCGTCAGGAAACTCGGGGTTCTCGGAACGGAACAGACGAGCCCGACCGGTTTCGCGAATCTGCGCATGCAACTGAGCGGCGACCGAGCGCTGACCGCCCTTGTGGTATTCGTTTGGCCCATAAACGTTAAAGAATTTGAGACCGGCCCAGCGTGGAGGACAGGGAGCGCCGGTCGCAACCGCATGCTGGACCCAGCGGTCGAACAAGGCCTTGCTCCACCCATAAGCATTGAGCGGCCGCAGCCGGCTGAGGTAGTCGGCGTCGAAACGGTCGAGAAAGCCCTCCCGACCGTCACCGTAGGTCGCCGCGGATGATGCGTAGACCAGCGGGACTTTCGCCTGTGAGCACCAGATCCAGAGATCGATTGAGAGTCGAATGTTGTTGTGTACGATCGCGTCGATGTCCACCTCGGTTGTCGTAGAGATTGCTCCCATATGGAAGACGCCGGCAATCTTTTCGCGATTGGCGTCCAAGAACGTTCCAGTCGCTTCGGGTGGAATGATGTCGATGAGGCGCCGCTTGGCGATGTTGCGCCATTTGAAGTCGCTTGCGCCCAGCCAGTCGCTGACGACGATGTCAGCGCCTTGTTGATCCAGGGCGGCGGCGATGTTGGAGCCGATGAAGCCTGCTCCGCCCGTGATCACGTACACGCTCCGCCTCCGTCAATCAGCCCCGTACGCGCGGCCATGATCAGCTTGACGGGAAACCCTAAGGAACGCTTGGGCGCGGCCCTTTCGCTCATCGGCCTCCACCGGCATTTTGCGCGCGTCGTTGCGCCGTCGGCCCGCGTCATCGGAACCAGGATGACATTGCCTCCCTACGATCGGATCCCGATCCGCGCCAACGATGGCTTCGAGGGTCAAATCCGCCTTCTAATAAGATAACTCGGGGTTAGCAATTCGATGGGCCGCCGACCCGCTGGGGCAACCGAGTCGTCGTCGAGCAACGACGCGAGGTTTGGCTCCCAGACTTCTCCAAACGCCAGCGAGGCTATCGAGACTGCATTCGCCTCCGTAACGGCAACGAAGCCATCTCAACGCTACGGAACCCTCGACGAAGCTTGGCAAAAATGCGAGACATTGCCGCAGAGAAACGCCGAGGGAGTCCGGTCCCTGGCGACCTCGACCAGCGGGAGGCGGTTGAAGCCGTTGTTCTCGGCCCGTCTGGTCCAGCGTAAGGGCGAGCTCGGCTTGAGGTTCATATACAAATGTCGGTTGTTAGGTCCCCAATTTGAAAAAATCTTCCACCAGAGACGAAATTGTCCAGACCGTGGAAGCGTGGGACAAGCTGGACGTTGCCGCGGCAGTCAAGCGTGCTGCCTGGCAAATGGCCTACACGGCGCGCGCGGCGTCCCGCCTAGTCGCGATGCCGCGCCAGAAGCGCGCGTCGGACCTTATCGGGTTGGGCTCAGCGGTGTTTTCTCTGGCTCTCGTGCTTTGCCTTGTTGGCTGCGCCTTCGATATCTATGCGGTGGCGAGACAGAATTGGCAGAATTCAGAACTCAGTTCAGGGATTCATGGAGGCACAGTCGATCCTTCATGGAAATATACTGTTGAACGGATGGCACCTTACCAGAGATAACTACGTATTCACCGATGCGCCGTTCTTCATCGCCTACGAGACGCTCTTCGGAGCGCGACCAGAGGCATTGGCGGTGGTCCCATCCGTCATCTACGTCCTCATTGTCGTCGCCTGCCTTGCCGCCTCGCTCAGCTCTGTGAAGCCGTCCCGCCACAACGTCGTCGCGTTGGCGACCGTCGTGCTCCTCGTTGGCCTTCCATCCTTGCGTACGCCCTCGACCGATCCGCTGGCGCCGGCCGCCCCCCTCTTACTGGCGGACTTCCACGCCGCCAGTATCCTTTTCTCGTTGGTTGCGTTCATCCTGCTCGCTGTCCTGGCCCGGGCGGCCAACATCCGCGATCGTCCTTTGATTGCGTCGCTCCTCGGCCTCATTTGCTTCATCGCTGTCGCGAGCGATCCGTTTACCGTGGCGTTCGCGTTCGGGCCGGCAGTTCTCGTTCTGCTGGGCGACGTCGCGCTTTCCGGAGGCAACCGCAAAGAAATTGGCCTCGCCGCAATTGTTGCCGTCCCGTCGGTCCTTGGAATCATCATCCCCGAGCTTGTTCCCCAACTCGGTGGGTTCGAGACCGAGCACATCATCAGTCTTGGCTTTGTGGCGCCCGAAAATCTAGGAACCAATATTGAGGCTCTCTTTTTTGGCCTTTTCTACAGCGCTGACGCAGATATATTCGGGAAAGATCCACTTAACGCTGAGACAATTGCCCACTTGGCTAGGCTCTCCGGCTGGCTGCTCGGCGCGGTCTGCGTGGTTTGGAATTTCCCGCAGCTCCAACGCCATTGGAAGAGATTTCTACTCGATCGACTTCTCCTCGCCTCTATCTTGGCTCTGATCCTCGCATGCTTGTTGAGCCAACAGTTTTCTCTTGACCTGACAAGGGATGTTTTTCAGGGCGGCAGAGGCAGGATATACATCTCCCCCGCCATTATCCTAGGCGCGGTTCTGGTCGCGCGAGCAATCCCTCATACAGGTGCGTGGCCGCCCTTAAGAAGGCTCCGCATCGCCGCCCAAGGCGCGCTGGTGGCCATCGCGGCAGGCTTGCTCATCGCGCAGTCCGCGACGATGCTGAGGCTGGCGTCCTCCCCGGCTTGGGTGGCTGCCAATCCGTACCTGGAAGTCGGCCGCTGGCTTGAGGCGAGGGGCCTCACTCAAGGTGTCGGCGGGTATTTTGACTCTACGATCATCCGCGCGCTTACACGCGGAAAAGTCAATGTAAATGCCCTAATCGTTTCAGAGGATGGCCGGCTGGAGCCCTTTGTGTTTGACACCGATGCCCATTTTTACCACGGGACCGCGGCCCCGATGTTTGCCATCTGGCGTACCGGCGATGATCCTTTCGACTGGTATCATGTGAATGCCGAGACCGTGGCGGCGACATATGGTTCTCCAGCGCGCATCGAGCAGGCGCCAGGAGGATTCACGGTTGAAATCCTGCATGAACCTCCACCGGCTCAATAGTCCTTCGTAAAACCCAGGCCCTGTCACGGAACCTGCGGCTGTCGGCCGGAGCGTGACCAGGGGGTCCGCCAAGTATTCGGTCAGCCGACGATCGAAGGCGCCCGCCCTGCCAACCGGGCGCCTACGTCTCGAACATGACCAGCGACTGCGGCGTGGGCCGAAGGGGGCGAGCGGTCGCGCCCCGGAATCCTGCCGCCTTTGCCATTTCGTCAAGATCGCCCAGCGTCCATGCGTCGCCGCCGGGGGTCGTCGCCAGCATCAAGTAAGCGAACATGGCGTGTGTTGGCGCCCTCGCGCGATCTTCGTCCGGAAGGAAGTCGACCGTGCAGGCTCGTCCCTGCGCGGACAGGCTCGATTTTACCTTCCGCAGGATCGTCGCGCACACGTCCGGGCTGAAATGGTGTAGGAAATTCGCCAGTATGATGAGATCAAATTCGCCTCCCCAATCGACCTCAAATGCATCTCCGGCAACCACCCGGAAGCGCTCGCTGACGCCTGCGTCACTGGCGTTGGCGATCGCAAGCTTCAACACGCTGGGCCAA
This sequence comes from uncultured Alphaproteobacteria bacterium, assembly GCA_963794155.1. Lineage (GTDB taxonomy): Bacteria > Pseudomonadota > Alphaproteobacteria > Rhizobiales > Beijerinckiaceae > Roseiarcus. The sequence continues at coordinate 106,879 of CAWCCX010000024.1, forward strand.
TCCACAGCCGTCACGACCGCTTCCGGAAACGCCTTCGCCAATTCGATACCGTAGAACCCGTGTCCGGCGGCAACGTCGAGCACTTTGGCGGGCGATCCGGGACGAGCAGCGAGATATACGGCTGCGCGCTTGGCGGCGAGGCGCGCCATCGGACTCATGGCCTTGGCGAATCGGAGCCAGACCGGATGGTCGGGCGCGAGGTGCGCAAGTCCGCGGGAGCCGCCGTGTCTTACGTAGGAAACCGGATCGTCGAGGACGAGGCGCAGAATTTCGGGCGCCGCATAGAAATCGATCGAGCTGCCCATCCACGCTGGGGAGGACCGGTCGAGATAGGCCTTCGCCGGCTCCGTGACGCTATAGGCTCCATCCTGCTTCTTCAAAAGACCCATTACGGTCAGAAAGTCACACAGGATCCGTATCCCGCGGCTTGAAGCAGCAGTCTTCGCGGCCAAGGCGTCGCTGGTCGCCGCGCCGGCGCCGATCAGGGCGATGAGATCGAGCTTGATGGCCGCGGTGAGCGCCGCAGTCTTCTGGTAGGCCAGCGCGGCCTCGTAGGCGGGGTTATCCCAGCTGTCCATCTGATGTCGTCGATCCCTTCGGGCAGGCGTACGTACAAGCCTACTCAACCGTTCTGGTTTTGGGCATAGTGATCTTGATGCGCGCTCCATTTTTCTCGAAGTTCCTGCGAGTCCTCTCTTCGGGCCGCGGCGGCCGCGCTCGATCTTCAGCTGCAAATCCGGTCCTGGAGGAGAACGATCTCCCTGGCGCCGAGGATTGGATGCTCACCAGGCCGGCGTTCGGGCGCGAAATCGAGGGCTATGCTTCCGTTTGCATGTCGAGCGGACTGCCGGATCGCGGGCGGCGAGAGAGCCCGCCAAATAAACAGCCTATCTCGTCTTCGCGGGGCGCCCCGGGCTTCCGAGGTCAACGGATTCGTTGTCGTGCCGATCGGAATAGATTCAACCTTATGATAAACCGGATGATCCGCACCGCAGGTGTCTTCTTCAACTTCCGCAGTTGATCTTCCGCGTCCTGTTTCTGTCTCTCGACCATGTTCAGTCGATCTTCGATGTCCCTTTTCTGCCGCTCCATCTCGCGGAGTCGGTCCTCGGCATCTTGTAGAGCGCGATGAGTTTGGCGCTCCGCGTCATCGACGAATACGCCAAAAGCGTCCTGAATTTCGAGGAGCTGACGCTCTATTTCCGACCTAAAACTTGGCCCCGCCACTCGGACCTCCGACTTGCTGGATGCGCGCGATGCAAGCGCATTCGGAGAGAAGCTCTATTGACCTGTTTGAACTTGCAGCATCTAAACGATCACTCTGGACACGATTCCGCCACGCACCAATGGGGCCCCGTGGATTGCCCGTTAACCTCATCATCTTCACCAACAAACAATATCGTCACGACTTCCGCAAATACCTGATGCGCGTTGTGGAGCGATCCGGCGCAAAGGCGTTGCACTTTTCCGCCCGGGACAAGCTCATTCTTTCCTGGGCGGGCGCCGAACGCACCGAATATTCCACAAACTGCGATCCTCAAGAATTGCGACGGATCATCGAGGACTACCTGCAGCCTGGCCCCGTCTTGGGACTCACCGGACTCGGAGGAACGAGACTGGACAGCCCAGAAGTCGTCATTGCAACGGATTTGCATCAAGAATTATCCAACGTCCATTGGATTTATGATGTTTATGACGATCTCCTTTTTGCCGCCAGCGGCTCAGAGCGCGTTCGGCGCCTTTTGGCGGACGCAGTGTGGCGTTGCCGGTGCGAACATTCGATCATATTGGATCCCGACCTGCGAAACCGGTACCCGGCCGCCTATCACCTCGACAACGCCTCGCACGTCGAACATCTTCCGTCCCTTGCGACGATCGACGTTAGAAGAATGGTTTATATTGGGTCGCTCGACCGTCGGGTCGATTACGAGTGGCTGGACGCGCTCGCGGCTAACGACGTGACCATTGACATATTCGGATCGGCCCACGTCATCGGCGCCGCCCAGACCGAGCAGCAACTCAATGCGTTGATCGAGCGCCGCCCTAATGTTTCGTTTCACGGGCCGTACGACAACGATGATCTTCCGGCCATCCTCAGCAAATTTCGCGTCGGACTTTTACCCTATCACGTCGATGACCCGATGACCGAGCACGTGAATCCGGATAAACTGCACCATTATTTGAACGCCGGCCTCAAGGTCATCGCGTCCCCTATCCCAGCGGCGCGCCGCCTCAAGCGCTACCTGCATCTGGCTACAACAAGCGGGGATTGGGCGCCTGTTTTGAGCGACCTGCGGACGTCTCGCACTGAGGACCAATGGCCACGCGGATCATACACCTGGGATCGGCGGTGGGCGGAACTTGTCGATCTGGTCCTCCCTGGCGAGGCGCCTCCAGCGCAGCGGGTCGGCCACGGCCGGCCGATCAGCACAAAGTAGCGACGAATCGCGGGCCCTTTGTCATCGGCGGGCATAATCAAGGAACGACCGCAAGCGGCGCGACAGAGAATTGGACGGGCCAATCTGCGGCGTCTGGAATTCTTCTGATTCCCGATTTCTCACGCGGGCGCGAGAAGACTCATGTCCTTCGGCGCCAGCGGGAGGATGGCTCTCGCCCAAGCCAGCCGAAATGTCGCCAGATAGCCAAGACCGCAGTCTGCTAGCGAGCTCGTTGATTCGGTGCGTCACCAAATCGAAATGGTCTCCCGGGATCTCCAGCAGTTTGGCATCCTCGCTTAGGCGAATCCAGTCTCGGCCGTCGTATTCGGAGGCAAGTACGAGGAGGCGCACCGGAAACGGAGCCGGAGAATAAGCAAGCAAGCGCTCGGTGTAGCGTTCAAAAGCCTCGCCGAACGGGGTCGCCGGTCGAATTGGTATGTCGTCCGGCGCCTGGTCGCCCGCTCCCGCGTGACCAACTCCGGGCGCCCATCGCGGGCTCTTCAAGGCCTCCCCACCTCTCATCACAGGGGAATCGATCATGACGACGGTATCCACCCGATGATTCAGGTTCGTCAGCAGCCGCGCAGTTTCGAACGCAACAATTCCGCCGATACAGTGGCCGGCCAGCCGGTAGGGTCCGGTCGGCTGGACCTCCAAGATTGACGCCAATCGATCAGCCGCCATCTCTTCGATCGAGGGCGGAATCGGCTCGCCCCCAGGCCCATGGGGAGAAACGGCGATGAGTGAAATTTCCCGTCCCAGCCCTCGGGCAAGATGCTCGACGTAGAATCCGCCCCACGACCAGTCGCCGTGGAAAAAGAGCAGCGGCATGGCGCCATCGGACGACGCGCCGACCCGGACTGCCGGCTTAAATCGCGGAGTCTCTTTCTCGCTGAGCCTTTGAGCGAGCGCCCTGACCGTGGAGCTCTCGAACAGCAGGCTGTCGGGCAACGCCTTTCCGGTGAGCTGTCGGAGTTCCAGCATGAGCTCCGTCGCCAGAAGTGAATCGCCACCCTTGTCGAAAAAATCATCATCGATAGAGAGATCGGTTGACTCCAAGAGTCTGCTGCAAATCCGGAGTATGTCCGAGGTCAGCTGGTCCAGCCCGGCGGCAATCGATTCCCTGGTCATTTCAATCCCTCTACAAGGCGCTGACGCTGGACCTTCCCGGTGGCGCCTTTTGGCAGGCGATCGACAAAGACAATCCGGCGTGGAATTTTGAATTGCGCCAGGCTTGGCAACAGGAACTCGCGCAGCTTGAGCGGCGTCACCGTGGCCCCCTCCCTTAGAACCACCGCAGCGGCAATGTCCTCGCCGAGGCGCGGGTGGGGCACCGCAAATGCGGCGGCCTCCGCGACTTCGGGATGACGCTGCAACGCGTCATCGACCTCCGACGGCGAGATTTTCTCGCCGCCCCGATTGATCATCTCGGTCTTGCGGCCGTGAAGAGTCAGGAAGCCGTCCGCGTCGAGGCTTCCGATATCGCCGGTTCGAAACCAGCCATCCACGAAGGAAGCACGGTTGAGCTCGGGGGCGTCGAGATAGCCCGACGTCAGGGTCGGCCCGCCGAGCAGGATCTCGCCGTGCTCGCCGGGGGCAACCTCCCGTCCGCTCTCCGCGACGACTTTGACTGTACCTTTCGCAGGAATGCCGCACGTCCCGGGTTTCGACGGCCCCGGCGGGGGCAGGTTCGCTGAAATCTGCGCCGCTTCGCTTGAGCCGTAGTGCTCGAGAACCGGCGCGCCCAACGCAGCGGAAAGTCCCTCCCGCACTTCCCTCGTCAGGGGCGCCCCGCCGGAAACGACAAATCGAAGATTGTGGATCGATCTCACGTTCGGCAGCGCCTTCGTCTTGTCGAACATGAAACGGTGAAGCGTCGGACCGGCGGAATACCAGGTAGGCTTGAGCACGCCGAGCCATTCGTCGACATCAAGCGACGACGGGCTGAGCGGAAATGCGACGCTGCCTCCCGTGATCAATGGCGTGAAAGCGGTCACCTTGAGGCCATGCGAGTAGCAGATCGGGCTCACACTGAGACAGCGGTCCGAAGGAGTTAGACCGAACCACGATTGAACTCTGGCTGCCGCTGCGAGCATGTTCCTGTGACTGAAAGGGATCAGCTTCGGGCTGGCGGTGGTGCCCGAAGTCTGCAGAATAAAGGCGGTGGCGGCAGCGTTGGGTTCTTCAGCCGCCGCCGCGGCGCCGACCTCAGACGAGCTGAAATTCAAGCCGAGCTTCCCACGGTCTTCCCGGACGGCCTCAATCACTGAGACGCCTCGCCCCATGGCCGCCTCACGGGCGGCCGAAGGCCCGTTTGCGGGCACGATGACGGCGCGCGGCCGAAGCGACGCCAACCTCGCGTCGATCTCCGGCGCGGTCAGTTGGGTGTCGATTGGCACGGCAACGGCGGCGCATGCGGTCGCGACGATCGCGAGAGCCCCATCGGCGCCGCTCGGAAGCGCGATGGCGACCCGCGCGTCGCGGCCGAGGCCGGATTCACGCAGCCGCGCCGCGCAGCGAGCGAGATAGTCGCTGAGGCCGCGATAGGAGAGCGGCGCGAAGCCGGTCGCGACCACAGCTGTCGAATCAGGGCGAGATTCGGCGTGGCGCAATATCGCCGCCCCGACGCTGGTTGGATCAGACACGCGAGTCCCTGATGATGGCCATCCCGAACTTCAGTCCTCCGCCCGCGAGAACCGGGGCCTCACCCTGCCGACGATTGCCGAGCGTGCCACCGGGCCGCGCTGATAAGCGAGAAACCGCGATGTGACAACCGCGCGCCCGCGGCTTCAACTGGGATTTTGGGCGACAAGACTGCACCATGGCTTTGCGCTGTTGGGGCGGCCGCCTGCGGCTCAAGCCGACGCCGTAGTCGTTGATCATGTTCGTAACATGAGATAAGTCCAGCTTGTCCGGTCCGGTCTTGGGCAAACTCGATGGCGCGTCCAGGAATGCTGACGGCGCCGTGAGGCGGAAGAACTCAGGATACCATGCATCAGCTCCGGCCCGACCAGATCTCGGTCTCCGTGATCGTTCCCGCCTTCAACATGGAACTCTTCATCGAGGAGTGCCTGCGCTCGCTCTTCGAGCAGACCGTCGACCGGATGGAAGTGATTGTTGTCGACGACGGTTCAACGGATCGAACACGAAAGGTCGTCGAATCGCTAACTCCACCCGACGGGAAGTTGCTCAGGCTGATTTCAAAGCCGAACGGTGGTCTCTCCTCCGCCAGGAATGCAGGAATGAAGGTGGCGCAGGGACGTTGGATTGGGTTCGTGGATGCGGATGATTGGGTGGCCGCCTCAATGTACTCCCTACTCCTCTCGGAGGCGGAAAGCGCAGGCGCCGATCTGGCGATCGCGCGCAATGTTCGTATTGATCCGACGACGGGCTGGCAACAGCCGTCCCTCGACATTGAGAGATGGAACGAGTTCATTGCCTCACGCGGCCGCCGCGTGAATCCGCGCGATTGCCCGGATCTCTTCTCACTCGATCACTCTCCTTGTAAGCGGCTTTACGATCGGGAATTCCTGAAGCGAGCGGGGTTTGCCTTTGCGGAAGGGCTCGTCTTCGAGGATCTCATATCGAGCTTCCAACTCTTATGTAAGGCAAGTTCTGTCGTGCTGATCGACGAGGCGCTATATTTCTATCGGGTGGGCCATTCGGGACAGATCACCAGCCGTCGAGACAGTTCTCTCCTCGACGCGGTGCCTGCTTTCAATTTGATTCTCGACGAGCTGTGGAATTATCCCGCGAGCGCCGAGTTGTGGGCAAATTTCATTTACTTTCAAGGCTGGCTTATCCTATGGCTTACCTCGCAGATAGCGGATGCGCATAAGGGAGAATTCGTCGCAAGCTTCGCCAAGATCGCTCGGGTGTTCCCTCCTCAGGGACTGGCGCGTTTTCGCGAGAAGTTTCATCATGACGCGAAGGTCACGACAGCCGTCGAGCTTCAGCTTTACGGAAATATCGATCTCTATGCGGAATTCGCGAAAACGGAGGTCGCATCCGAACGCGCCAAGAAGGTGGTCAGCTCGGGTGTCCTGCGACGTTTCTTCATTGCCCGGGCCCAGGTGACGAGCCGTTTGGCGCGCATATCCTCGCGACGCAAATGGCGGAACATGCGCCACCGCCCCCCGATGTCGGGCCACTCGGCCAGCGCCGTAGAGACTGCGCCGTGCCGCTGAAGTTCGGAGACCAGACTTGAAGCTTTTCGTTTGCGTTTTTGACGACCCGCGGCTCTTGCCCCATTTTCTCAAGCATTATGCCCGATTTGGCGTCACGGAGTTCCATATCGCCGCGCCACCGGATTTGGCGAATGACGTCGCAAATGCCTCGCGCAGTTATCGCGTGATTCAGTGCAATGATCTCAACGTCGCGGGCAGCTTCACCGGCGGCGCGGAAGCCGTCACGAAAATGCGGGAGCTGGCGCAGGGGCCCGAAGAGTGGGTCGTGATCGTCGACCTTGATGAGTTCGTTGAATTCCCCCAACGGGTGACAGACCTCGTCGAGAAAGTCGAAGCCGAGGGTGGGAATATCGCTCGCGGCGTTATGTACGATCGATTTGCTATCGACGGTCACCTCAAGACCTTTGACGACAACTCGGAGCTTTCCGCAGTTTTCCCGGTCAGAGCCCGTTTTAGAAGCTTGGTGATGCGCGGCAATGAGTTCAAAGGAGTCCTTGTCAAAGGTCACCTGAGGAGCCGGCATGCTCACCACGAGTTTTACGACGAGCGGCCCTATTCTCAGATGCTCGAGATTTCCCACTACAAATGGAACGACCGAGCTATCGACAGGACCAGGCTAGGATATGAAATGTGCGCCGCGGCTGGCAGTCCCTGGGATTTTGACGGCGAGTTCAAGCGGGTCCTCGATCATTATGAACAACACGGACGGTTTGCTTGGGAGACGTTTGGCGGCGAGATTGTCGGCCGGTCGTCCGAAATCTTCAAAGCCGGCCGCCCGCAAAGGGGCGAATTGGGTGGGACGATTTCTGGCGCGGGCGTCCGGCGCGAGAAAAGTGAAATTCAACAACCGTTGATTATTGCGCGGACACGCGCGCGGGACTGGCGGCGCTTGGCGAATCGGCGCGCTTTCATAAGTCGCGGTTCGCCCCTCGCCCGCCCCGGCGGCCTCAGAACCTTGTTTCGATCAGTTCGATGTGATTATCTCCCGCCGCGGCGCTGAAGGGTGAGTGACCCCGCCTTCCTTCGAGATCCTTGAATGAATTCATCGTGGGTCGCCAAGTGGCGGGGAGTGAGGGTCTTCGTTCTCGGCGACGTGATGCTCGATAAATACGTCTATGGGCGGGTCGAGCGGATTTCGCCTGAAGCGCCAATTCCTGTCCTTCATCATCAATCCGAGAAGACTATGCTCGGCGGCGCGGCCAATGTGGCCCGCAACATTATCGCCCTTGGCGGCGAGGTCCTGTTGGTCGGGGCGCTGGGGGACGACGAAGCCGGCGATCTTGTCGCCGGTCCGCTGGTCGCGGAGGACCGGATCCAAGGCCGCTTTGTGCGGAAGGCTCATCACCCGACGACGACGAAGGTGCGTTACGTCAGTGGCGGCCAGCAGATCATGCGCCTCGACATCGAGCGGCGCTTCAACCTCGAGGCGCAAGAGATCCAGACCATTTGCGACTGGCTTGCCGGCGCCGCGGACAGCGTCTCCGCCATTGTGCTGTCCGACTACGCCAAGGGCGTCCTTGTTCCGGCGCTCATCCAACGGGTGGTCGCAATCGCGAAAGCGCGGCGAATTCCCGTCGTTGTCGATCCGAAATCGCCCGACGTTTCACGTTACGAGGGGGCCACGGTTCTGACACCCAACGCCTCCGAAGCGGCGACGACGGTCGGGGTCGAATGCGCGGACGACGACGGCGCAGAAACCGTGGTGAAGATGTTTCGCGAGCGGGCCAAGGTCGAAGCGGTCGTTTTGACCCGCGGCGTGGATGGGATGACGATCTTTGATCCGTCCGAGGTTGAGGGCGCGGTGACCCATGTGCCGACCGTCGCGTCGCAGGTCTTTGATGTTTCCGGCGCCGGGGACACGGTCGTCGCCGCGCTTGCATTGGCTCTGGCCTGCGGGGCCTCGGTCACGACCGCCGCCCGCATTGGCAACGCCGCGGCCGGAATCGCCGTCAGCAAGCGCGGCACCGCGGCGGTGCACGCGGATGAACTCTCGGCAGTCCTGGGGGGCGTCAAGACCGGAGACGATCCGAAAATCGTCGGCAATGAAGCCGCTGCCGCAATTGTCGCCGATTGGAAGGCCAAAGGCCTGAAAGTGGGACTGACGAACGGGTGCTTCGATCTCCTCCACCCGGGGCATGTCGAACTTCTGAAGCGGTCGCGCGCCGCATGCGACCGTCTCGTGGTCGCGCTCAACTCTGACGCCTCGGTTCGTCGGCTCAAGGGCGAAACAAGGCCGGTGCAAAACGAGCGTGCGCGATCGATCGTAATGGCGGCGATCGACAGCGTTGACCTCGTGACTTTGTTTGAGGAGGACACGCCGTTGCGGCTCATCGACTTGCTCAAGCCCGACTGCCTGATCAAAGGCGCAGACTACACGCTGGCGACCGTCGTCGGCGCGGATGTGGTCCGCTCATATGGCGGGGAGGTCATTTTGGTTCCGCTCGAAAGGGGGCACAGCACGACTTCGATCATCGCGCGCGCGAATGCCGGAGCGGCATGACGTTCGAGGCGGACGCAGAGCACTGCTGGAATCGCTGGAGCGACGGACGCGGGTTCCCGTCCAAAAGCTTGCGGCTCGAGACGGCCAGCCTTCGGCAATTGTCCGACATTGCAGCCTGATGTCGACCCCCGGGGGATTGACGCGAGCGGCTCCGCGCGCTGGCAAAGGCGCGGATCAGCGGGTTGGCCGACCGCCATGGAAGGTGGAGCAGGCGAGCGTTAGACACGCCAGGTGCGGCTGCGCCGGCGATCACGCGTTCCTGGTTTGAGAGCGAGTCACGGATACCCGGTCCTTGAGCGCCTCTATCGCCCATGCCGCCAATGGCCCGGTCATCGGCAAAATCATGGCCTGCTCGCGACAGCTCGTTCTTCATTGCCCAGTTTGACCTTGTTGACGCTTTCTTCGCTGTGCGCGAAGATCAACCGGCGACGATGGGTCGGGCCATCGACGGCGCTGGCGCGTGTGGCGGGCGGTTGGTTCGTTGGCGATACTGGCGCGAGCGCGGTCGGATCTGGAATGTTTCGGCCAATCAGGAGACCGGCGACGAACGCTGGCGATGGCGCAGGTTCGCCGACGCTAGCGGCCGTCTCCGGAACCTAGTAAGAGCGTTCCGGCCATGGGCGAAGGTGAAATTGCCGCGCCGAACCCGCTTACGCCTCTCGGCGAGCGGCGTCAGGTTTCCGTGCTGTTCGCGGACATGGTGGGATTCACCGCGATCGCCGAGCGCCTCGGCGAGGAAGGAACCTTCGAACTCGTTCGGCTGGTTTACGACAAGCTGGCTGGGGTGATCCGCGAACAGGGCGGCACGGTGCGCGGCTTCGCGGGCGATAGCATCATGGCCCTGTTCGGCGTTCCCGACGCGCTCGAGGATGCTCCGCTTCGGGCCTGCCGCGCGGCTTTGTCGATCCACGCCGCCTTGGCCGCGGCGGGCGACGAGATCGAGGCTCGATTGGGGGCGCGTCCGACGATGCGCATCGGCGTGAGTTCGGGCCTTGCGGTGGTGGCGCGGGTGGAGGACGAAAGCGCCATGACGACGGCGCTCGGCGACACGGTGAATCTTGCCTCGCGCCTTCAGGGCCTGGCGGCGGCGGGAACATCGTTGACCTGCGACGCGACGCGACGCCTCGTCGAATGGCTCGCCGACATGAGCTTCGCTGGCGAGTACGCGATCAAGGGCAAGGCCAAGCCGCAGAAGGTCTGGCGGCTCGAGTCCGTTCACAAGGGCCTCACGCGCTTCGACGCCTCGGTGGGCCGGGGCTTGAGCGCCTATATCGGTCGCGAGAACGAACTGGCGATGTTGCGGGAGGCGCTCCGACGAGCGCGGGATCAGCTTCAGGTGATCGACATCGTCGCCGAGCCCGGTCTGGGCAAGACGCGCCTGGCTTTTGAATTTCGACAACGCCTAAACGCCGACGAGGTCCGCGTTCTCACCGGAAACTGCGCCGCCGACGGGCGACAGATTCCCTTCCTGCCTTTCATCGAGGTGGTGCGCGGCGCGTTCCGCATCCGACCCGAGGACGATCGAGCCGAGATCACGCGGAAGCTTGAAACCGGCCTTCGCGGGTTGGAGCTGGGCACAACCGAGAACTTAGGCCTCCTGCTCAATCTGCTGGGACTCGAACCGCCAGAAGGTTCGCTGGCGGGACTCGACGGCGTCCTGATCGGTTTGCGCACGCGCGACTTGTTGCCGGCCCTGCTGAAGGCGCGATGCCGCGCGTCGCCGGTCGTTCTATCGCTCGACGACATTCACTGGATCGACGGCGCGTCCCAAGAGATCCTCGGCAAACTGATCGAAGGCGCCGCGCAGCCCAACCTGCTCGTCATCACCACGCGGCGCCCGGAGTACATTCCCAGGTGGCGCGACGGGCCAGGCGTGACGACCCTCGCGTTGGAGCCGCTGACCGCGAGCGACATCAGGCATCTCTTGGAGACGCGACTCGGCGTAGCCTCGGCGCCCGATTCGTTGATCACCCAAGTCACGGAGCGCGCCGAGGGCAATCCTCTGTTCGGCGAGGAGATCCTGAGTTTCCTGATTCAACGCGGCGCATTGCGCGTCACGTCGGGCAAGGCGGATTTTGATCCAGACGCGGGCGACATCGGCTTGCCCGCGAGCTTGCAGAGCCTGCTGGCGGCAAGGGCGGACCGGCTGCCGCGCGAGGATCGGGCGCTGTTGCAGGCTGCGGCGGCGATCGGCCGGCGGTTCGACAAAAACCTGCTGGCGCTCGTCGTCGAGACCGGGGAGGATGTTGGCGCGAGACTGGAGAAACTGCACGCGCTGGATATTGTCCATCGCGAAGGCCATTCCGCGGACTACGCTTTCAAGCATGTGCTCCTGAGAGACACCCTGTATCAGAGCCTGCTCACGGAGCGCAGGGCTGAGCTGCATCTCAAGATCGCCCAGGGACTGGAAAAGCGTGGCGATGGCCGGCTCGCCGAGGTCGCGGAAACGCTCGCTCACCACTACGCCCACACCGATCGAAACGACATCGCCTTCACCTATCTCGCCATGGCTGGCGCGAAGAGTCTGGGCGTCTATTCGCTCGACGAGGCCGATCGATATTTCACGTCGGCGCTCGCGCTCTTCGAGCGCGACCCCGGTTGCGCCAGCGACGAGCGGCTCGCCGAGATGCTCGCCAACTACGCCCTGTGTTCGAATATCTCCTTGCGGTTGAAGACGATCATCGAGGTGACGACGAGGTTCAGGCCGAACTTGAACAGATCGGGAGACAGCCGCCATCACGTCCTTATATTGCATCACTATATCTCGAGCCTCGTCTGGACCGCGAGATTTCGGGACGCATTGAGCGTCCAACAAGAATTGTCCGCGATGGCGCGCCGACTGGGCGATCCGAAATCGATGGCTTACGCCCTGGTCAGCGAATTGTCGGTGTCGACCTATTGCGCGCCGGTCTCGATCGAGGTCTTCCAGGCCCGACGTCGCGAGGCCGAGGCCGCCCTGGCGAGTGTCGACGACGCCTACCTCAAGAATTTCTTTTCCGCCATTCTGGCATGGGACGAAGTGAACCGCGGCCGGATCGCGGAAGCCCGTGAGGCCGCGGAGCGGCTGATGGTCATCGGCGTCTCGATGAACGATCCAAGATCCCTCGGCTATGGGACCGCGATGAAGGCTCTCATCGCCATCCTCAGCGACAATTATGAGGCGGGCCTCGAGATCGCCGAGGTCGGGATAGGCATGTCCCGCGCCCCGTTCGAACGGGCCATCGCAACGTCGGCGCGAAAAATCGCCCTGGTGTTGCTCAATAAACCGGGCGCGCTCGACGAAGTCGGTGGTTACATCGCCAAATGCACGGAGAACGGCTGGACCTTGTTTCTTTCGGGCCCAGACAATCTTTGGGGCGTCGCGCTCGCCATGAACGGACGGATCCAGGAAGGACTTGAGTACATCGAGCAGACGATCGCCCGGCGCGAGAAGGAGGGCTATCGCGCCTCGGCCGATTGGTGCCGCATGTTCTTGTGCGAAGTCTATCTCGACATCCTTTCGGGCAACGGGAAGGCGTCGCTCGGGCTGTTCTTACGGAATTTTCGGTCGCTGACATGGGTGCTGATGTTCGGCGAGAAGCGAATTGTCGCGTTGATCGAGCACGTGCGATCGAACCCGCAATTCGATCGGAACGGGCACTATATCGGTCGCGCGGAAATGATCCTGGGCCTCTTGTACAAGGCGAAGAAGAAAAAGGCGCTCGCCGCGGGCCATTTGTCGGAAGCGCGCCGCATCGTCAGCGCTTTCGGCCCGTCCCCGATGCTGACGCGGATTGAGGCGGCGCTGGCGGAGCTGACCAGATCTCCGAGATGAGGCGCCCCGCGGCCGCGCACTCGCTCCGGATGAGGCCGCTCAACTCGTCAGCTTCGACAAGTAGTCGATCGCCGGCAGGCTCGGCAGGAACGTGTAGGCCCCGCCGCGGGTCGTCACGAAGCGCGGGAAGCCGCGAAGGCGAATCCTGCCTCCGTTCTCCAGCGATAAGTCGAACCAGCTCGTCTCCGGCGTGTTGGCGCCGATCAATGGATCGTTGGCGCCGGTGACGTCGGGATCCTGCAGGCCAAGGTTGAGCCAGTCGCACATGATCGCCTCGAACTGCGCGCCGAGGCTCGCGCCGATGAAATTGCCGAGCAGCCCGCGCTCCCGATCGTCGGGATGGGCGGGGTCGAAATCTGGGCCGTAGGACATGCCGCGCCGCACCAGCCGCCGCGTGTAGTTGGCGATCCGCTGGACGATCGTCCCGCCGCGCGGGTTGACGCGCCGCATGTGCGAGCCGGGGGGGCAGCGCGAAGCGCGACCGTAGTCGAAATTGGTGAAGGAAACCCGCGGCACAGGACATTGCGCGTCGGGCGAGACGCCATAGGGAACGCCGGTGCGCCAGCGTCCGCACATCTGCGCCGCGACGATTTCGCGCAACGCCCACAAACGGTCGAGATCTTTGCCGATCCGCCCCTCGCCGCCTGGCGCCAGTAACTGGTCGACGTCGGGATGGGCCTCAAGTTCCTTGGCCGCCTTGTCCAGATAGGCCTCGAACCCGGCGGCGTCCTGCTTGAGGATGCGGAAGGCGTTGAACGTCCCATTGAACCCGAGGGCCGCGGGCGTCGGCACGCGAAAGAAGAGCCCTTCGAGACGCGTTGGATAGCCGAGTAGAGCCGTGCCGAGCGGATCGATCGGCTCGTCCGTCTTTTCGGTATCAGGGTCGCGAATCTCGGCGAAGCGAGGCTGCGAGATATTGTCGACGAAGCCGAAAAACACTTTGTTGTCGGCGAGATTGCGCCCGTCGTGAGCGCCGAGCACGTTGAAGGCGCTGGCGACCTGAGCCTCGACGCGATCGAGATGCGCGGCGTCGTCGGCGTAGATCGAGGCGACGACATGCACACGCGCCGGCTTGTCGAACGGGGCCGGCCAACTCGACGGCGCGCTCGATCCGAAATCGCCGAGCTTCAACGCCCGGCTCGTCATCCCCTCGACGAATTCGGTCGGGAACGTCGCGAGCGACTCGGCCGGTGTTCCGAGCGCGCGCAGACCCTCGTAGGTCAGGCCGATGTTGAAACAGGCGGTCGGCTTCTGGCGCCAAGGCGCCTCACTGGTGATCCCGGGAACGTTGGCGTTTCCACCGGCGACCGATACGCCGAGGAATTGCCGCGCCGCCGCGCGGTCCGCAACCTCGAGGATGAGATGGCGCACGAAGGCGCGGCGATAGCCGCGCAGGATGTTGCCCTGAACGTGCTCGCGATTGAATTCGGCGCTCACCAGCCGACTCCGAACTTGCGGCGCACCTGCGCCGCGGAAAAACCCGGATAGTTGCGGTAGCCGCCGCCGAGCGAAACATTGGGATTGGCGTGCAATTGCAGGATGAGGTCGCGCGGCAGCAAACGCACGCCGTCAAGCGCGCTACCGCGCGGAGTCCCGCGGGCGGCGTCCTGCAAGGTGAACAAATCGGTTGGAATGTCGGGCACTTGGAACAGGTCGTGGGCGTGAACCCAATCGATGAAAGCCTCGACATGGGTCGCCGACGGGGTGATCGCCTCGCCTCCCTCCACCAGGCCCACGACTTGGTCGAACACGCTGCCAATCGTGGCGATGAAATCCCGGATGTAGTTCGTGAAGTCGCCGTCGTAGACCGAGATCATGCACAAATTGTCGCCAATCAGCACGAAGCGGGCGAAATGGACGGTGCCGACATTGTCGAGGCCGGCGAAGATCTCGTCGACGTTCTGCGCGATCGCCAGCGTCGCCTTGGCGCGCCCGATTGCGGACTTGTCCTTCAGCGGCATGATGAGGTTCATCATGCGCTGAACGTTCTCGCTGGGCTGGACCGAGGGCCGCGGGCCGCCCGGCAACGGGGGCGTCGGCGTTCGCCAGGCCCAGTAGGGGACGAGAACCTTGGCCGACAGGAATTGGAACAACGACGTAGCGGGCAGCTTGTCGACGAACCGATCGAACCAACCGCCTCGGCCGTCCATCGACTCAACTCCCTGAAAATGGGCACGCCGGAGCGCGGCGCTGCTCGCGCGACAGCTCGTAGGCGTCGCGGCGCGCGCCAAGGACCGGATCGTTCGAGGCCTCGATCCCCGGGACCAGACGCCAGGGATTGAAGCTCAGAAGCTCGCAATTGGCGACTTGGTCGACGGGAATGGCGTCGAGGGTTAGCGTTCCCATCGCCAGCCGAGTCCGGTGAGGCGGCCACGGACGCGACGGATCGTCAAAATCGTCGCCAGCCTCGCCGATCGTCATCATCAGAATGAAGCGCGCGGGCCCTTCGGCGAGGCGGTCACGGAGCTGTTGTTGCAAATATTTGTCCGCGGACGTCGCGCTGGGATCGAGGAGAACCCCGGCGACCGGCTGCCAGGTGAAGCGAACCCAGCGACGGACGCCGTCGGGCGCGACGGCCACGAACGTATGCACCGCGTGATAGGTCGCGCGCGCATAGCTCGCAGGCGCGCCGAGCGATGCGGCCTGGAACACGGGGAGCTTTGCGTAGCCATGCGCACCGGCGAAATTCAGCGCGCCGGGGACGGAATCGTAGGTCTGCCCGGGCTTAGGATCGTCCATCGGCAGCATCAGGCGCAACATGTCGAAGATTTTCATCCACGGCAACTCGCGCTCGGCGGCGATCGGCTCGGTGGAAGCGGAGAACTCCAAGAACTGTTCGGGCGTCTGGGTGAAGAACTCGTTCAGCGTCATCGCGATGAGATCGGTCGACGCGCGGTTCGCGAGATAGAAGCGGGTCGCCATTCCGCGCACGTCGGACCAGCCGTCGTGCTGAATCGCGCTGCCCGAGCCGTTGGAGAACCGCACGATGGCCGGGACTCGCTGGCCCTGAAAATGCTCGGCGATGGTGTAGTCGCGGGCGATGTCCGACGCCTCGAAATAGCCGGTCGCGCTGATGCCGAACGCGTGCACGGGGCGGAGGTCCGGGCTGCCGTCGGGAAAACTGGAGCGGAGCGCGCGGACCAGTTTCGCGGCCATGCCGGAATCGTCCATCCCTTTATCCCCTCCGAGCCGACCGGCGCCACGGGCCGAGGTTAGAGCCTCGGCTGTTTCGTTGAATATCTTGCGAGCTTAGGCAGGCGTAAGGTCAGGGTCAAATGGTATTCCGCGACGTCATGACCTCGGCGCCGGTTTCGCTTCGAGGGTGGTCGCGTACAAACCCCTCTTTGGACTGCAATGAAGTCTCAGCCAACGATCAGCCCCTTGCATGCGGCAGGGCTTGAGTTCAAGCTGATCGACGGGCGGAAACTTAGGCTGGGGAATACATGGCGCAACTCGAACTTGATCTGATCGCCGAGGGACTGGAGTTCCCCGAGGGGCCGGTGGCGATGGCCGACGGCTCGATCCTGTTGACGGAGATCGAGGCCGGACGCGTCAGTCGCGTCACCCCGGATGGAAAGATCAGCGTGGTCGCCGATACCGGCGGCGGTCCGAACGGGCTTGCGATCGGCCCCGACGGTGCCCTCTATGTCACCAATGACGGTGGGTCGTTTCAATTTCAGGTTGTGTCCGGCGTCAATGTGCCCGGCCCGGCTCGCGCCGATTACAAGGGCGGATCGATCCAGCGGATCGACCTGCTGACCGGCCAGGTGACGACGCTTTACACGCACTGCGGCGACAGGATTTTGTCCAGCCCTGACGACCTCGTGTTCGACAGCCAGGGCGGCTTTTGGTTCACCGTTTACGGGGTCGGCTTCGTCGACCACAAGGTGTTCGGCGGCCTGTTCTATGCCACGCCCGATGGCAAGAGCATCACCTGCGCCCGCGCTCAATTGCTGTCGCCGAACGGCGTCGGCCTCTCGCCGGACGAGAAGGTCGTCTATGCCGCTGACACCCTGACCGGCCGCCTCTGGGCTTTCGACATCGCAAGTCCCGGCCAATTGAAGCCGCCGTCGAATCCTTTGGTTCCGGGGCGGGTCATCGCGACTTTGCCGGGACTTCAGCTTCTCGACAGCCTCAAGGTGGAAGCGGGCGGCGTGGTCTGCGTGGCCACGCTTTTGAACGGCGGAATCACCACCTTTACTCCTGACGGAACCGTCGAACATTTCGACATTCCTGATCCGTTCGTCAGCAATATCTGCTTCGGCGGCGCCGACATGCGCGATGCATGGATCACGGCGTCTGGAACCGGCCGACTGTACAAGACTCGCTGGCCGCGCCCGGGACTGGCGCTAAATTTCAGTCGCGAGCGGCCGGCCGCCCGCCCTTAAGCAGAGCGCAGACTGAGGAAAATCCCAGAGAAGCGCCGCGACGACGAGGAAACGGCGCACGAACCGGAGGAGGATCGGAACGTCGCAAAGCGCTCGGCGGCGCCGGCCGGGAGCCTCTCCCTCGCTCAATCTAACTTGGGCGCGCGGCCGGATGACGAACGTCGTCGCTATCGCGGGCTAAGTCACGCGATGCGCCGCGTCCAACTTGTCGATGGCGGCGACATTTCCCGCCGAGGGCCCCCGCGGATCGAACTCGGAGGCAAGCCAGGCATCGACAATCGCCTTCGCGAGTTCCGGCCCGATCACGCGTGCGCCCATGGTGATAATCTGCGCGTTGTTCGATTTCGCGGCGCGTTCCGCCGAGTAGGTGTCGTGCGTCAAAGCCGCCCGGATGCCAGGCACCTTGTTCGCGGAAATGCAGACGCCGATCCCAGTGCCGCAGAAGAGCACGCCGCGCTCCTGGCTGCCGTCCAGGATGGCCTGGCCAACCGTCGCGGCGGTCTCGGCGTAAAACCCCTCACCGCTCAAATCCACAACTTCGACATCCGTCCGCCTGGCGAGATGGGCGGCGATCACGTCGAGCAGCGGCTTGCCCGCGCTGTCCGCGCCTAGCGCAATCTTCATCGTTCCTCCTATCCTCGATCTTTTGGGCGTGTGCGCCGCGTCCGGAGGCAAACCTCCAGCGGCAAGAATGAAAGTCGCGAGCCTTGGAGGTCGCCGATGAAGTTGGGCAAAAGACCCGACCCTCACGAATGAGTGACGAGGCAAAGGACCTCTTCCAAGCCTTCTCGGCTGGGAAAATGAGCCGTCGCGAGCCGCTCCTGATTATCCTCTAGGCGAGCACCTACGCTCTGTCTAATGTCTTCATCAAGCAGTGGCTAAATCTCCGCAAGCGCGCGCGGGACGGCCTGACAACGGAGCCACGGCAATGGAGCACACATCCGAACTCGAGCGCGCGCTAAAAGGGATTGCGCTGGCGCTGACGCTCGGCCCTGTCGAGCAGCCCGATCCGAAGCTCGTGGCGACTTATGAGAAGTTCTACGCCGCTTATCTGCACACAAGAGGCGCGCTGGAGCCCGTGTGTGACAGAATGGCGGCCGCGCGAGATTGAGATAGATGGCAAAAGAGGTTGCGATTATCGGCGACTATTTCATGTTGCCGGAAGTGTTCGAGGAGAAGGTGCGCGAGGCCTGCGGCGACGCGGTGTCGATCCGCGTCCGCAAAGATAACTGGCCCGGCGAGCCGATGGCGCACGGTTATGCTCTTCGCGGCATGGAGGGCCTTAAGGAATATTTCGGGAGCGCTGATGGCGTGATCGATTTCGTCGGCGACGCGGAAATTCTCGTGACCCATCTCGCGCCGGTGTCCCGCACTGTGCTGGAGCGGCTGCCGGGCCTGAGGATGGTCGCCGTCTCGCGCGGCGGCCCGGTGAACATTGACATGGAGGCGGCGCGCGATTTCAACGTCCTCGTGGTCAACGCGCCCGGCCGCAATTCGACGGCGGTCGCCGAATTTACGATCGGCGCGATCCTCGCTGAGACGCGCAAGATCCGGCCTGGCCATGAGGCGCTCCGCGCCGGGACATGGCGCGGGGATCTGTATCGCGCCGACGTTGCGGGCCGCGAACTGAAGGAACTCACTGTCGGCGTCATCGGATACGGCAATATCGGAACCAAGGTCGTGAAGCTTCTGCGCGCCTTCGGAGCGCGCATCCTGGTCAACGACCCCTATGTTCAGCTCAGCGCCGAAGACATCGGGGCAGGCGTGAAATTGGTCGATTTCGACACAATCCTCGTCGAATCCGACGTCGTAACCATGCATGCGCGGGTGACGAGCGAGACAACCGGCATGATGAACGCCCAAGCCTTCGCGCGGATGAAGCCGTGCTCGCTCTTCGTCAACACAGCGCGCGGGCCGCTCTGCGACTACGCCGCCCTGCACGAGGCGCTGGTTGAAGGCCCCGTCGGCGCAGCCATGCTTGATACTTTCGCGGTCGAGCCGGTCCCGGCGGACTGGCCGCTCCTGCAACTGCCCAATGTAACTCTCACCCCGCATATCGCTGGCGCGTCGGCGCGGACCGTGACTTTCGCCGCGGAGCAGGCGGCGGAGGAAGTGCGACGCTATCTCGCTGGCGAGGGCCCGCGCAATCCCTGCTGAAGGCGCGCGTCCGCGCCGGACCGCCCGCGCGGCGCGCGGCGCTGAGGAGTTCGAAGTATGGGAGATTCGGTCGACCTCTTCGTCATCGGCGCCGGAGTGAACGGAGCCGGGATTGGGCGGGACCATCGGCCTTTCACCGCGGAATTCAACGCCGACGGCCGGATCCAGGCTGAGCCGCTGCTTGCCGCTTTCCGCGAAGGCGGCGGCGCCGACAATGAGATCTGCCTCGAACTCGCATTCAAGGAGCGCGAGCCAAGTGACCGGCAGGTCATCGATCAGATCGCCGAGTCGGTCGCCTTTCGGCGGCCCTATATTGACACCGGGGAAGCGGACCTGCATCGCGCAGCGGGGAGGAAGAAAGCCGGATGACCGAAGGTCTCACGCAGAAGCTCATCAACAACGGCGCCGACGCCGTCGACGAGATGCTCGAGGGCGTTCTCGCCGCGCACGGCGACAAGCTCATGAGGGCGGAAAACGCGCCGCGCGCGATAATCGCCCGCAGTGGTCCACGCGCGGGAAAGGTCGCGTTGATCATCGGCGGAGGGTCCGGCCATGAGCCGACCTTCCTGGGTTATGTCGGCAAGGGTCTCGCCGACGCCGCCGCGATCGGCAACGTCTTCGCCTCTCCCCCGCCCCAGCCCGCAGTCGATGCGGCGCTCGCCGTTCACGGGGGCGTCGGCGTCCTTTTCATGTATGGCAATTACGCCGGCGACGTCATGAATTTCGATATGGCCTCCGAGCTCCTGGAGCTCGAAGGCGTCGAGGCGCGCACCGTCCTGACGACCGACGACATCGCCTCCGCCCCGCGCGAGCAGCGGGAGAAAAGGCGTGGCGTCGCCGGCAATGTCTTCATTTTCAAAGCCGCCGGAGCGGCGGCGGACAGAATGCTGCCGCTCGCGGAAGTCGAGCGGATCGCGCGCCACGCCAACGCACGGACGTATACGCTCGGCGTGGCGCTCGGGCCCTGCTCCCTGCCCGAGACGCGACGACCCAATTTCAAGATCGCGCACGGCGAAATGGAGATCGGAATGGGGATCCATGGCGAGCCGGGCATGCGGCGCGAAAACCTAAGGCCTGCAGACGCCGTGGTCGACGAAATCATGGACGCCATCCTCGGCGAAATGCAGCCGAGGCGCGGCGACCGCGTCGCCGTGCTTGTCAATTCGCTCGGCGCGACGCCGCTCATGGAGCTCTACATCCTGCATCGTCGCGTCGCCCAGCGGATCGCGGACGCCGGACTCGCGCTCCACTCTTCCCTGGTCGGGCCCTATTGCACATCGCTCGAAATGGCCGGCGCGTCGATCACGGTGATGCATCTCGATGAGGAGTTGCAAAGTCTGATCGAGCACCCATGCGACTGCGCCATGTTCTCGGTCGCTTCGAAATGACCCGAGAGCTGACCGCGGCCGACCATGCCGCCGTGCTTGCGACGCTCGCGGCGGTTCTTGCTGAGAGGCGCGACGAACTCTGTCGCCTCGACGGCGCCATCGGCGATGGGGATCATGGCGTCGCGATGGCGTCAGGCTTCACGGCGGCGGCCAAAGCCGCTCAAGGGCTCGACCTCGAGGCCGCGACGGTCGCCGATGTTTACAACGCCGCCGCCAAGGCCTTGCTCAACGCGGTCGGCGCATCGTCGGGTCCGCTCTATGCGACGGCGCTCATGCGCGCCGCGAAGGCGGCGGGCTCCCGCCCGGCGACGCCTATCGTGGAGACCCCGAAACTGATTGCCGCAATGACCGATGGGATCAAGGCGCGCGGACAGGCGAGCGAAGGCGAGAAGACCATGCTCGACGCCTGGGGACCGGCCGCGCGCGCAGGCGAGGAGGCGTTGGCGGAGAATCGCTCGCCAGGCGACGTCATCGCGGCGATCAGCACGGCCGCCGAAGCTGGCGCGGAGGGGACAAAGGCCATGGTCGCGGCCAAGGGCCGCTCGGCGCGGCTCGGCGAGCGGAGCCTCGGCCATATCGATCCAGGCGCGGCCTCCGCCGTCCTCGTCATCGAAACGCTCTCCACGGAATGGCTGCGGCTGGCCGAGGCGTAAGCGGAGGTCACGATGGCCGAGGCGCCGAAAGCTCGCCGACCGCAGGGAAGCGTGTCCGGCGCATCAATTGCAGTCGCGGCGTTCTCGACGATCGTGGAATGGTATGACTTCACATTGTACCTCTATCTCGCAACAGTGCTTTCGCGGGTATTTTTTGGCGGCGGCGAAGCCGCGCTGATCACAACTCTGGCTACATTTGCAATCGCCTATTTGTTGCGCCCGCTCGGCGGCATGGTCTTTGGCCATATCGGCGACAGGTTCGGGCGGCGCCGAACGATCCTGCTGTCCATGGCAATCATGACAGTGACCATGTTGGGGACCGCGTTGCTGCCAACCCGCGCGCAAGCAGGCGCAGTCGCCGGCGGGCTGCTTTTTCTCCTCCGCTGCATCATGGGATTTTCGGTTGGAGGCGAGTACAACGCGATTGTTGCGTACTTGCTGGAAGGCGCGCCGAGCAACAGGCGCGGCTTGATCGCGTCCATGGCTTCCGCGTCCAGTGAGGTCGGCGGAACTCCTCGCCGTCGGCGTATCTTTGCTGACCGTCAATTCGATGAGTCCCGCAAATTTAAACTCGTGGGGATGGCGCATCCCCTTTCTCGTCGGCGCTGTCCTGGCGGGAAGTGTGTGGATCGCCCGCACCACAATGGAAGAATCGCCGGAGTTCAACGCTCAGCGGGCAAGGGGGACGGTGCCTAAGAACCCGCTGCTTCACGCGCTCATGAACTACCGGGCCGGGATCATGCGAGCGTTCGCTATTTCCGCCTTAGGCTCGATCACATATTATGTCGGGATCACTTATGCGCCCACATTCCTGACTTCCGCCGGAAAGCTGGGCGAAGGCGACTCGCTCCGGCTATCCACCGTCGCCGCCTTCGCCGTCATCCTGGTCACGCCGTTTACCGGAGCATTGTCTGACAGGCTTGGGCGGAAATCCGTCCTGATCTTTCTCAGCGCATGCAGCGCGATCCTGCCCATCGCGCTGTTTTATCTGATGGCAAGGGGCTCGCCGTCAGACGCCCTGCTTGGGATCGTCGTTCTCGCTTGCATCGCCGGCGCGGTCAGCGCGGTCGGCGCTATAACGGCGGCTGAACAATTCCCGGGGGAGGGTCGCATCAGCGGCTTAGCCTTGGGGGCAACCACCGCCACCGCCATCTTCGGCGGCCTTACCCCCTATGTCGCGCAGATCCTGACAGAGCGAACGGGCTGGACACTGGTCCCCGGCGCCATGATTGCCGTGGTCGGTGTCTGCGTCCTTCCAATATTGATTACCTTGCCGGAGACTGCGCCCAGGAAAATGATCTTGCCCACAACCGTACTGCAATCCCGTCCGCAAAAATAGGCGGGTTGACGGATCTCTCCAGGACGCACGCAAACCTCATTCGGAACCGACGGGACCGCCCTTCTCAGCCACCGATCGTTTCATGAACAATACCGCGAATGTGACCACAAACGTCAACACAGCCGCCATCCAAAAGGTGTCGAAAAAAGCCAGCGAAGACGCCTGCTGCTGACGCAGGTTTTCGAGTTGTTGCACGGCCAGTTGCTGGGAGGCGACCGGATCGCCGGTCTGTTGAACGAAGAACGCCTGAGCCCGCGCGAGAAAGCTGCTGGCGGCTGCGTTGAAGGGATCAAGATACTCCCCAAGCCGCAGGACGTGAAACTGATCACGT